>NZ_CP162752.1:4625000-6177894 GCF_054668065.1 Pseudomonas sp. S3_A09 | reverse complement strand
TGAGCGTCTGTGTAATCCTTCCACTGCGCTTCGTAGGTACTTTCCCACGCTTCGCGCAGGCGAACTTCCAGCGCGTCAATCACCGTTTGATAAGACGCATACAGTGCCTTGACGTGGTCTCTTGAGACATTGGGATAGAAGCTGACGCGGTACTGCTGGTCGCGCTCACACTCGTCGACTTCGAGAATGCCGCTCGGGCCGATGGTTTTGTGGATCGGCTCGCCCAGTGGGCCGCCGTTGGGGTCGACGCGCTGAAGCACCACTGGCGTGTTGCCGATGGGTACAGCTCGCGTGCTTTGAAACATGTGCACCAAGGTCAACGTGCCGGTGGCCTGGCAAGTAGCGACGGTGCTGCTCGGAAAAAGGGAGCGGTTGATCGGCGCGACCAGCGCCACCTCATCCCCGACCTTGAAGACCTGTTCAATATCCAGCGTGGAAAAGCTCCAGAAGCTTTCCGCCCAGTCATCAAAAGTGTTCAGGCAATCCCGGAAGTCGCGAAAGACGCCCTCGATATCGACCGTCTTCACATCCATTGGGGTCAGGGCCAGCCTGCCAATGGCCGGGTTCAAGAAACCGCTCCAACAACAAGAAAATCCATCTGCAATCCCTCGCACTGTGTAGTCAGGCGAGGGACTTTGCAGAGGTTCCCGGAGGAGGGGAGTAGAGCTTATCCGGCAGTTATGTGGGAAGTTTCGACAACTCTCGTCTTCTCACGCCCCAGCACCAGGCTGCACAACGCCGGCAGGAACAACAGCGTCAACACCGTGCCCACCAGCACGCCGCCGATCAGTACGTAGGCCAGGGACGACCAGAACACCGACAACGTCAGCGGAATAAACGCCAGCGCCGCCGCCAACGCGGTCAGGATCACCGGCCGCGCACGCCGTACGGTGGCCTCGATGATTGCCGCGTGAATCGGCATGCCGTGGTCCTGGTTCTGGCGGATCTGGTCGGTAAAGATCAGTGTGTTGCGCATCAGGATCCCACCAATCCCGATCAGGCCCAGGATCGCGTTGAAGCCGAATGGCTGGTTGAACAGCAGCAACGTCGGCACTGCACCGATCAAGCCCAGCGGCGCAGTGGCGAAGACCATGAACATCACCCCGAACGAACGCACCTGGAACATGATCACCGTGAGGGTCAGCAGGATCATGATCGGGAACAGCGCGGCCAGGGCAACGTTAGCCTTGGCGCTTTCCTCAACCGGGCCGCCAATATCGATCTGGTAGCCGGCGGGCAGTTTGGCGATCAGCGGCTGCAGGTCTTTGTACACGGCCATTTCCACGTCGGGCGGTTGCACGCCGTCGATGATATCGGCGCGCACTTCCACGGTGGTCGCGCGATTGCGGCGCTTGAGGATCGGTTCTTCCATCACCGCCTGGAAATGTCCGACCTGGGCCAGCGGCACAGAGGTGCCGGCGCTGTTGGTGAGGGTCATGTTGTTGAGGTTGCCAAGGTCCTCGCGCTGGCCGCCCTGGGCGCGGGCGACCACGGAGACGGTGCGGTTGCCTTCGCGCACTTCAGTGATCGGGTTGCCGCTGAGCAGGGCATTGAGCTGGGATTTCACCTCGTTGGGGGTGAAGCCCAGCAGGCGCAGACGGTCTTGGTCCAGCACCAGCCGATAACCGCTGGTGCGCTCGCCCCAATCGAGGAAGGCGTCCTTGGTCAGTGTGTTGGCGGCGACGACTTTGCGCACGTCTTCGGACACGCCACGCAGCACATCCAGATTGGGTCCAGAGACCCGGAACACCACCGGGAACGGCACGGGCGGGCCAAACAGCAGTTGGGTTACGCGCACCCGCGCCGAGGCAAACTCACCCGCGGCAATCCGTTCCCGCATGCGCAGTTTCAACGCGTCGCGAGCATGAGAGTCGGGGGTTTGCACGATCAGCTTGGCAAACGCCGGGTCCGGCAGTTCCGGGTTCAACGACAGGAAAAAGCGTGGTGCACCGCCCCCCACATAGGTGTCGACCAGGGTGGTTTGCGGCTCTTGCAGCAGGGCTTTTTCCAGCCGCGCGGCTACCGCTTCGGTGCTTTTGAAGGCGCTGCCGGGCGGCATGTACACCTCCAGAATCAGCTCGGAACGGTCGGAGTTGGGGAAGAACTGCTTCTTCACCACGCCCATGCCCGCCACGCACAGCACAAACGCGCCGACGACCAGCCCCGTCACCAGCCAGCGGCGCCGCACGCAGGCTTGCACCAGGCTGCGCAGTTTCTGGTAGTAACGCCCGGCGTAAATCGCATCATGGCCGCCGGGCACCGGTTTGATCTGCGGCAACAGCTTTACGCCCAGGTACGGCGTGAAGACCACAGCCACCAACCACGACGAAATCAGCGCAAAGCCGACGATCCAGAAAATATTGCCGGCATATTCCCCGGCCCCGGAACGCGCAAACCCCACCGGCAGGAAACCAATGATGGTCACCAGCGTACCGGTCAGCATCGGCGCCGCTGTGGAGCTCCAGGCAAAGGTGGCGGCGTGGATCCGGTCGAAGCCTTCCTCAAGCTTCACCACCATCATCTCGATGGCGATGATGGCGTCATCCACCAGCAAGCCTAGGGAGATGATCAGCGCGCCGAGGGTAATGCGGTCGAATTCGCGCCCGGTCAGCAGCATGATCACAAACACCACTGACAAGGTCAGCGGCACAGCCGCCGCCACCACCAACCCGACGCGGAAGCCCAGGGCCAACAGGCTGATCACCATGACCACGGCCAGGGCGACGAAAAATTTCAGCATGAATTCGTTCACCGCCAGGCGGATATTTTTTGCCTGGTCGGAGACCTTGGCGAAGTTCACGCCCAGGGGCAGGTCGGCCTGAATCTTCGCTTCCTGGGCCTTGAGGCTCTTGTCCAGTTCCAGGCCGTTCCAGTGTTTCTCCATGATCACACCCAGCATCAACGCCGGGTCGCCCTGGTGGCGGATGCGGTAACTGGGCGGGTCTTCATAGCCACGGCTGACGGTTGCCACATCGGCGATGCGCAGCACGCGGCCGTTGACTTCCAGCGGTACGTTTTCAATCAGTGACAGGCTGTCGAACGCGCCGTCGATGCGGAGATAGGCGCGAGCCCCGGCGGTCTCGACGAAGCCCGATGGCGCCACGGCATTCTGTGTGGCGAGGGCGGCAAAGATCTGGTCCGGCTTGATGCCCAGGGTCGCCAGGCGTTCATAGGAGAACTCGACAAACACGCGCTGTGCCTGTTCGCCGAGGATGTTGACCTTCTTCACGCCCGGCAGGTTGAGGAGACCCTGGCGCAGTTCTTCGGCCATCTGCACCTGTTGCCGATGGGGCAGATGTTCGGCCTCCAAAGCGTACAGCGCGAAATACACATCGGAATATTCATCGTTGAAGAAAGGCCCGATCACGCCCTGGGGCAGCTTCGCGGCTTCGTCGCTGAGCTTTTTGCGGGTCTGGTAGAACAGGTCCTGGATTTCGCTGGGGCGTGTGGACTCCTTGTAGGTCATGCGCATCGATACGAAACCCGGTTGGGCGATGGTCTCGACGCGGTCGTAGTAGTCCAGCTCTTGCAGGCGCTTTTCCAGGCGATCGGCCACCTGTTCCTGCATTTCCTGGGCGGTGGCGCCAGGCCAGGCAGCGGTGATGGTCATTACCTTGACGGTGAAGGACGGGTCTTCGGCGCGCCCCAGTTTGCCGAACGAAAAGATCCCGGCGGCGAGGATCGCAATGATCAGGAACAACGTGACCGCACGATGCTTGACCGCCAGTTCGGAAAGGTTGATACCGCGCATGCTCAGTTGTCCTGTTTGCGGTTGAGGGCCAGCACCTGGGCGGGCAGCAGGCGCACGGCATCACCGCTGTGCAACAGGTGTGCGCCGAGGGCAACGATGACTTGGCCGGGGCTTACGCCGCTGTCGAGCAGGGCGTCTTCCTGGCCAAGACTGGCGACTTTCACTGGCGCGAAACTGACCTTGTCATCTGCGCCGATCAGCCAGACGCCAGTGCCTTGGCCTGAATCCAGCAGGGCGCCGATGGGCACCCGGGTTTGCTGCGCCTGGCCATTGCCTTGCAGGCGTACGGTGATGGTGGATCCGAGGGCAAAGCGGTCGACTGCGCCGTGCAGGACGTAGCGGGCGCGGTAGGTGCGGGTGGTCGGGTCGGCGCTGGCGGACAGTTCGCGCAGGGTGGCGGTCACCGCCTGGTCCGGGGCCCCAAAGGGGAAGGCCAGGGCTTTCTGCGCGGCCTGGTCGCGCTGGTTTTCCGGCAGGTTGACGATGGCTTCGCGCGCGCCGTCATGGGCCAGGCGTGCGACGATCTGCCCCTCGGCGACCACCTGGCCACGGTCCACTCGCACGTCGGTAATGATGCCGTCGCCATCAGCCTTGAGCACGGAGTAGGTACGGCGGTTTTCAATCTGGCTGGCGTCGGATTGTGCCGAAGCCAGCTCGGCTTCGGCCACGCGCAGGAGGGTCGCCGACTGGTCGAAGATCTGCCGCGACACGGCGCCGGTGCTGGCCAGGCGCTGGTAGCGGTTTTCGTCGTCACGGCGCTGGCGCAGTTGTGCCTGGGCGGCATGCACGCGGTTCTTGGCCGAGCGCAGGGCCAGTTCGAAATCGCCGATGTCCAGTACCAGCAGCGTGTCGCCACGGGACACGTGCTGGCCGGGGTCGACCTTACGCTCGATGACCTTGCCGCTGACCCGGAAGCCCAGGTCGCTTTCGGTGCGTGCCGCAACCACGCCGGTATAGGCGCTTTGCTGGGTGCCGGCGGCTTCGACTTTGGCCGCGAGGACCGGGCGCGGCAGTGGGGTTTCAGCGGCGGTGTCGGCCTTGCTGTTGCAGCCATTGAGGATGATCAACAGGGCCAGGGGCGTGAGAAGACGCAAGGGAAGAGGGTGCATGGCGGGCTCCGGGGTAACCGTGGGCAAAAAATTATGGACATAATTTTTTACGCATATTATGGTCGAAATATAAATTAATCCAGCCCCCGGATGCTCCTCATGACAAACGCCCCGGCGCCATCGCGAAGCTTGTTGTTTTTATTGGTGGCCCTGACGGCGCTGGGTGAGGTGTCGACCCAATTGATCATTCCCGGCCTTGGCGCCATCGAGCAGGCACTGGCCGCTCCAGCGGGCTCGTCATTGATGGCGCTGTCGGCGTTTGTCGCCGCTTTCGGCCTCGGGCAATTGCTGTTTGGCCCGCTGTCGGACCGCCTCGGCCGTCGGCCGGTACTGATCGGCGGTCTGGTGCTGTATGGGCTGGCGACCTTATCGATGCTGTTGGTCGATGACATCGAGCACTTCATCGCCGCCCGCGTGCTGCAAGGCCTGGGCGCGTGCGCCGCGTTGGTACTGGCGCGCACGGTGGTGCGCGATGTATGGAAGGCAGAAGCAGGGCCGGCCCTGGCATTGACCATGATCGGCATGCTCTACGCCATCGTGGTGGCGCCGATGGTCGGTGGCCTGCTGATCAAATGGCTCGGCTGGCGTGCGCCGATCATGCTGGCACTGGCGATTGGTAGCGTGGTGCTGTTAGTGGTCCTGCTGTTCTTTCGCGAGAGCAATCACTTCCTGGACCCCAAGGCCGGCCACTGGCGCTCCCTGGGCGGGCAATACCTGGATCTGCTCAGGGGGCGCCAGTACCGTGCGTTCGCCGTGGCGCTGGCGTGCACCTATGGCGCCATGTTTGCGGTGATCGCCGGCTCGTCGGCGGTGTTTATCAACTTGCTGGGCTTCAGCAGCCTTGAGTACGGCATCAATTTCGGCCTGATTGTGTCGATGCTGATCGTTGGTTCCACCTACACCCGGCGCAACATCATGCGCCTGGGCCCCCAGCGGATTGTGACAATGGGCGTGGCGATGGTGGCCGCTGGCGGGGTCTCGGCCGTGGTCATTTATGCGCTGTTCGGCCTGTCGGTGCTGGGTCTGGATATTCCGATTGCGCTGGTGACCCTCGGCGGCGGCCTGGTCTTGCCAGGTTCGGTGACGGGCGGGGTAATGCCCAACGCCCACCGCGCGGGCCTGGCAGCCGGGCTGATGGGGTTTGCGCAAATGTTCGGCGCCACCTGCAGCGGCGTGCTGTTGAGCCTGCTACGCGATGGCAGCGCCACGCCGATGATCGTCATCCAGGCGTGCTTTGCGGCGACGGCCTGTGTGGCGTTTCACCTGTTGCGTCAGCGTCAGGCCAACGGATTGTCCTATACATAGGACAGTTACGGCCGTATCTGCCGGCTAGTGCTCAACGGCCCGACGTCTTATGGTGGACTCACTTTGGAGGATCACCATGAAAAAACTCATCGGCATCTACACCAGTCCCCGCGCCCACTGGGTGGGCGACGGCTTCCCGGTGCGCACACTATTTTCCTACGACACCATGGGCAAGCACATCAGCCCATTCCTGCTGCTGGACCACGCCGGCCCGGCCGACTTTACTCCGACCGAGCAACGACGCGGCGTCGGCCAGCATCCTCATCGCGGCTTTGAAACCGTGACTATCGTCTACGATGGCGAAGTCGAACACCGCGATTCCACCGGTGCTGGCGGCAAGATCGGCCCTGGCGACGTGCAATGGATGACCGCCGCCAAAGGTATCCTCCACGAGGAATTCCACTCCGCCGCCTTCGCCCGCAGCGGCGGGAAGCTGGAGATGGTGCAACTGTGGGTCAACCTGCCGGCCAAGGACAAAATGGCCGACGCCGGTTACCAGACCCTTGTCGACGGCGATATTCCGGTACTGCCGTTGGCCAACGACGCCGGGCAACTGCGCCTGATTGCCGGTGAGTTTGCTGGCACCCAGGGCCCCGCCCGTACGTTTACGCCTATCGACGTGTGGGACCTGCGCCTCAACGCCGGCAAGCCAGTCACTCTGGACCTGCACGCAGGGCGCAACACCGCGTTGGTCATCCTGCGCGGAACAGTGCTGGTCAATGGCGAGGAAGTCGCGCGCCAAGGGCAATTGGCGTTGTTCGAGCGCGATGGCAGTCAACTCACACTGGAGTCCAATGACGACGCCAAGGTGTTGCTGCTCAGCGGGGAGCCCATCGACGAACCCATCGTCGGGCATGGACCGTTTGTGATGAATACCGAGCAGGAGATTCATCAAGCGTTTGCTGATTTTCAATCGGGCAAGTTTGGGCAAATGCAAATATAACGGCCCCGTGTAATCCAGTGTGGGAGCGGGCTTGCTCGCGAATGCGGTGCATCAGTCACAGAAACATTGACTGGCCGACCGTATTCGCGAGCAAGCCCGCTCCCACATTTCGTTTGTGCTATACCCGATAACTCCATTTCATGCGATCTTCTGCGCATTCGCCCTGGAGTCGCCTGGATGCCCTCATTTATCGCTGATCACCCGATGCTGTGCGCCCTGGCGCTGATCTTTATCGACATCGCCGTGTGGCGTCTTATTTCCGTCAACCTCGCCAACTGGAAGCTGGCGGCGCGGTTGGCGATTTTTGCCGTGTACAGCGCCGTGCTGTTCAATGACGGCATGAACCCCATGCAAGTGGCGCCTTATGCGGACAACACCGCCTTGCACCTCTCGGCCACTGCCTTGCAGATCGGTTGGTGGCTGTTTGCGGCGCGCACGCTGACGGTGTTGCTGGGTGCGGTGATGATGCAGCGGGTCGGCCACACCGGGCGCCTGTTGCAAGACCTGGTGGGGGCTGTGATCTTCCTGATCGCGATCATCGCCGCCATGGCGTACGTGCTCGATTTGCCGGTCAAAGGTGTGCTCGCCACTTCCGGTGCGGTGGCGATCATTGTCGGTCTGGCATTGCAGAGCACGTTGAGCGACGTGTTTTCCGGGATTGTCCTCAATACCACCAAGCCGTATCAGATCGATGACTGGATCTCCATCGATGGCACCGAAGGCCGAGTGACTGACATCGACTGGCGCGCCACGCGCCTGCAAACCTCTCAGGGCAGTCTGGCGGTAATCCCCAATTCCCTGGCGGCCAAGGCCAAGATCATCAACTTCTCGCGCCCGGCGGACATGTTCGGCCTGTCGGTCAGCCTGCAGGTCAGCCCCCATGCGCGCCCGCAAACCGTGATCGAGGCGCTGGAGCGGGCGATGCAAGGGTGTCGGCCGCTGCTGGGCAATCCGGCGCCGAGCGTGGCGTTCAAGGCCTCGGCCAGTGGCGGCGTCGAGTATGAAATCAGCGGATTTGTACCCGCCATGAGCCTCAAGCGTGAGGTGCGCAACCAGCTTTACGACCTGGCCTTCAGGCACCTGCAAGCGGCCGGGGTGGGATTGCTGTCGGCCACCGAAAGCAGCACACCGCCGGCCATGTCCGCGGCGCGCGCATTGCTCGAACGCTCGTCGATTTTCTCCACCCTGCGCCAGGAAGAGAAAGACACATTCAGCCAGAACATGACCCTGAACGCCTACCGCGCCGGCGAGATGATCCTGCCGGCGGGGGAGGTCAGTGACCATTTGTTTATTGTCGAGTCCGGCGTGGTCTCGGTGATGCTGACCAAGGGTGGGCACAAGGTCGAAGCAGGACGAATGGGGCCGGGCGAGGTGATTGGCGAGGCAGGGATCCTGTCGGACCAGGCGGCGCTGGCGGACTTCTCGGCCAAGACGTTCTGCACCTTGTATCGCATTGAGAAGGAATACCTGAAACCCTGCCTGGATGCGCGTCATGACATCAGCGAGGCCATGAAGACCCTGCTGGATTTCCGCCTGCACGCCGCGCAGGCCTTGACCCAGGAAGCGCCGGTGGTGCCGGTCAAGAAGGGGTTCCTGCAATGGTTGCGCAATCGCGGATTGTAGTTGATCAAGGCGCCATGGCAATGCGGTAACGCTGGTCAAAATCCTCGGCCAACTGCGCCAGCGTCACGTCGCCCAGCCGTGCCAGCAACAGCGCCTGGGCCTGATCGAAGGCATCCGTCAGCGCTGCGTTCACCGCTTGTTCGACCAGGCACTCCGGGTGGTCGGTGGACAGGCCGATGGCGAATATCGACGGCGTGCCCAAGGCGCTATGAATGTCCAGCAAGGTGATTTCATTCAAGGGTTTACCCAGGCACCAGCCACCCTGGTGACCTTTTTCCGAGCGTACATAGCCCTTTTCCTTCAGCAGCCCGAGGGTGCGCCGCACCACCACCGGGTTGGTGCCGAGCATCTGCGCGATGGTCTCCGAGGTGGCGCGCTCCTCATGTCGGCCCATATGGATCAGCACGTGGAGCATGCGCGAAAGTCGGGTGTCGTTTCTCATCGATAGGCCTCAGGTTGATTCGGACGAAAGTATCGTTCGTAACCTAAAAAGTTGCGAGACTATTGACGCGGTATTTTTATGTAACTTATGGTGTGTCGTGAAAGCGTTCGGATAACCGGATGCACATGACCGGGGGTCACCTTCATGCTGTACGACGTCATTATCGTGGGCGGCAGTTATGCCGGCCTGTCAGCGGGCCTGCAATTGGCAAGGGCACGGCGCCAAGTGTTGGTGATCGATGCGGGGCAACGGCGCAACCGCTTTGCGGCGACCTCCCACGGTTTTCTCGGCCAGGACGGTCAGGCCCCGGAGGCCATCGCTTCGCTGGGGCGCGGCCAATTGATGGCATATCCGACGGTCACTTGGGTCCAGGACAGCGTGATTCAGGCGAGTGGAGAGTCGCAAGGCTTCGCCATTGGCACTGAATGCAACGGCACGTTTCACGCCAAGCGCCTGATCCTCGCCACCGGGGTAGTGGACGAGTTGCCCGCCATCGAAGGCCTCGAATCACGGTGGGGCAAGTACGTGTTCCACTGCCCTTACTGCCACGGCTACGAGCTGGACGAAGGCCACATAGGCGTCTTGGCCACCTCAGCCTTGGCCATGCACCACGCACTGATGCTGCCGGATTGGGGCACCACCACCTTATTCACCAACGGCGTATTCATCCCGGATGCCGAGCAACAGGCACACTTGGATCGACGCGGGGTCAGCGTGGAATGCGGCGCGGTACGGCGCATCTGTGGCGAGCGCGCCGACCTGGAGCTGGACGATGGGCGGCTGTTCAGCCTCGATGGGATCTTCACGATGTCCCGCACCCGAATCAGCCCTTTGGCCGCGCAACTGGGCTGTGAGCTGGCGGACGGCCCAACCGGTCCCTACCTGCACACCAATGACATGCGCCAGACGTCCCAGCCTGGCGTGTTCGCCTGCGGCGATGCGTCCCTCGCCGCCGGTTCGGTCGCGCTGGCCGTGGCGGAGGGCGTGCGCGCCGGCGTGGGCGCGCATTTTTCCTTGATCAACGGTTGAGGTGCACCGGGCTGTCGGTGGACAGCGAGGCCTTTACCGCCAGGGCATGATCGGTGATCAGCACTTCTTCGCGGCCTTCGCTCAGGGCTTGAAGCGCTTCAGCCATCCACCAACTGCTGGAACAGCGGCGTCAGCAGGTCGATCAGCAGCTGTGGATCGGCCTTGGCCAGCGCCGACAACTCCAGCATCTGGCGCATGACCTGGAAACCCGACACCAGGGCTATCACCAACGCGGCACGCTCTTCGTGGTGGGCGCCCTTGAGTGCAGCGGCCATGGTTGCCTGATGACCTTTTTCCACTTGCTCGCGACCGATGATGGCTGCGCGTTTGCTGGACGCCGCATGCAACATGATCAGGAAACCTTCCAAGGGCTTATTGCCGGCTTCGGTGAGGCTGACCAGTGCGGTGGCGATGGTACGGCCGAGGTTTTCCGAGCTGAGGTTGCCTGGCGTCAGGATGATCCGGCTGGCCAGGGTCTCGGCGATCACTTCGGCAAACAGCTCTTCCTTGGACCCGAAGTAGCGGTTGACCAGCATCTCGGTGAGCCCCGCGCCAGCGGCGATCTCGCGCACCCCGGCGCCGTCATAGCCCGATTGGGCAAAGGCCTTGCGCGCGGACAACAGGATGGCTTCGCGGGTGACGGCGGCATCGCGCCGTCGTGGAATCGGGTTGGGCATTGGTGTCCTGTTAGGGCGGGTATCGGTGGGTGCGCAGGTGATGCGCGCCGACAGGATGCTCTGCAATTGCGCGTCGGTCCAGTTCGGTGGGCTGGCCCACATATGGCTGATCTGCTCGACACACGCGTCGTACTCTTTAGGCGCCGGCGAGCTCTTGGCGTACTCCTTGCCAGCGCGTTCGATAAAGGCGGCGAAGTTTCCCAGCGTTCAGCGGCTTGAACCGCAGAAAAAGACAGCATCAGGCAGGCAGAAGTTACGCCGACTTTAGGGCCGCCGATGGAATAAGCCTGCACACGCATACACGATCATTCGCCGAGGGTGATTTTGTTCAATACCCCGGTCGACTCGCCGTTTACCGTGGCCTCACCATCACGGGTTCGAATAAAAAGGAACTGCAATGAGCTTGATCATTTCCATGGCTGCCTTCGCCCTGGCCACGTCCATCACGCCAGGCCCGGTCAATGTGGTTGCGCTGAGTTCGGGGGCGCGCTTCGGCTTTGTCGCCAGCCAGAAGCATGTGTTTGGTGCTGCTGTGGGCTTCACGTTACTGTTGGTGTTGATTGGCCTGGGCTTGCATGAGGTGCTGGTACGCTGGCCGATATTGACCCAGTTGATCCAGTGGGGCGGGGTGGCGTTCCTGCTGTACATGGCCTGGAAACTGGCGGCGGACGATGGCCGTCTCGACGCCGAAGGTAACGCCACCGCGCCGTCGATGCTGTACGGGGCGATCATGCAATGGCTCAACCCCAAGGCCTGGCTGGCCTGCGTGGCGGGGATGGGCTTGTTTGTCGCGGATGGCGATGCCGCACAGGTCTGGCTGTTTGCGGCGCTCTACCTGGTGATCTGCTACCTGTCCGTGGCGTGCTGGGCCTACGCCGGGACGTTCCTGCGCCGCTACCTCGGCAACCCTCGGGGCGTTCGCGTGTTCAACCGCTCAATGGCTGCGTTGCTGGTGGCCAGTGTGGGTTATTTATTGATGGCTTGAGCCGGTCGCGGTACTGCCCCGGCGTGGCGGCGAAATGCTGTTTGAACGTGCGCTGGAAATGCGCTTGGTCGGCAAACCCCGCGGCCAGCGCGACATCGGCGATCAGCTCACCCTGGCGCAATTGCGCGCGGGCAAACTGGATACGCTGGTTGACCAAGAATGCGTGGGGCGTCAGCCCGTAATACTGCTTGAATGCACGGATCAGGTAGGACGGCGACAGCTCGGCCGCCACGCAGATATCTTCCAATCTGAGTGCGTCGGTGCAGTGTTCGCGGATGTAGTCGGCGGCGCGTTCCAGCTTGTGGTTGACCTCGCGCACCGGCGTGTCGGAGGGGTTGAGGCGCTGTTGCACTTCAGTGAAGTAACTCACCAGCGCGCTCTGTTTTTGCAGGTGTTCGGCCTGTTCATCCACCAGTATCCCGTACAACTCCAACAGGCCTTCGTAAAGCACCGTGTCCCGGGTGTAGGGCGTGTTGAAGGGCCGATAACCCTGCTCCGTGCTGAAGCCCAGTTGGTGCTGCAAGTCCGTCAGCCAGGGCGTGTCGATGTACACCATTTGGTAGGACCACGGCTCATTGGCGATAGGGTTGCAGGCGTGTACGTCGCCGGGGTTCATCAACACCACCGTGCCGGCGCTGATCTCAAAGGTGTCGGCGCCGTAGTGGTAATAGCTGCGCCCCGTGGTGACCACGCCGATGGAGAAATGCTCGTGCGCGTGACGGCTGTAGGTGACCTTGCGCCCATCGGCAATGGTGCGTGCTTCGACGAAGGGCAGGCGCTCGTCGCGCCAGAAGCGCGGCGAGCGTGAAAGGTGAGCGAGGCTGTTCGGCGACATGGCGGCGGGTCCCTCCCTTGAGCGAGTGAAGGGATCATTGCACAGACCGCCACCGTCGTCAGCTCAGAAGTCCCATTTGGTCGCCAGTTGCAGGCTGCGCGGTTCGCCGTAGAAACCGGTGCCGAAGTTGCCCAGGCCGGTGTAGTACTTTTTATCGAACAGGTTCTTCACGTTCAGCGTGGTGCTCAGGTGCTCGTTGAAGCGGTAGCGCGCCATCAGGTCGACCAGGTAGTAGCTGTCCTGGGTGATGCGCGCGTACTGGCCGAAATTGACCGTGTCATTCGGGTTAGGCTGGAACACGTTGCCGAAGAACTCGCTCTGCCAATTCACGCCGCCGCCCACGGTGACATTCTCCAGCGCGCCGGGCAGGCGGTAGGTGCTGAACAGACGCACCACTTGCTGTGGCGTGGTGGTTTGCAGCACCGAGCTGTACACGTAGCCGTTGTTGGCATCGCGGGTGTGCTGGTAGGTGTAGCCCGCGGAGACGTTCCAACCGTCCAGCACCTCGCCCGACAGTTCCGCCTCGAAGCCTTTGGTGGTCGCACCGGCAATCGGGCGATACACCGAGTCGGTCTCGAAGCCCGAGACGTACTCGGCGACATTGTCCTGCTCGATGCGGAACGCCGCAAAGCTGGCGTTCAGGCGGCCCTCGTAAAACGCGGCCTTGATCCCGGCCTCATAGGTATCGCCTTCGATGGGGTCAAGCAGCTTGCGGTCGGCGTCCTTGCTGTTCTGCGGACGGTAGATCTGGGTGTAGCTGGTGTACACCGACCAGGTGTCGTTGAGGTCGTAGACGATCCCGGCATACGGCGTGACCACGCCGCTCTGATGGTAGCGGGTGCGGTTGTCGGCTTTGGTCGGGTCGTAAAAGTCCGTGTTGTCGGTGCCGCTGAAATTGCTCACGCGGGTGCCAAGGATTACCGAGAGGTCATCGGTGGGTTTCAGGCGTGTGGCCAGGTAGGCACCGGTCTGGCGCTGCACGATATCGTTCTGGCCGCTGCGCGGGATGTCTGGTTTAGCGTATTCGCCGTGCCAATCGAAGATGCTGCCGCCCACGGGCGGGTAGACCGAACCGTACACCGGCACATCTTGTTTCGAGTGGGTGGTCATGAAGCCCATGATCAACTCGTGTTCACGACCGAGCAGGCTGAACGGCCCGCTGAGGTTCACGTCCAGGGTGTTTTGCACCTGGTCGCCCTTGTACTTGCCCATGAACATGTACATGTTCTCGCCGCTGACCGGGTCCGGGTTGCCGCCGCTAGCGGAGGCGAGCAGGGTGTCGTGCTGGCTGCGCTTGCGGTCGAGGCTGACTTTGAGCGACCAGTCATTCGCCAGCTTCTGCTGCACCGAGGCGAAGAGTGTCTGGTTGTTGAAGTCGCGACGGCTCCAGTCGGCGGCCGGGTTGAACGAGCGCGAGAAGTTCGTGCGCGAGCCGTCGCTGAAGTACATCGGGAAACCGGTCCAACTGGCACCGCGGGAGCGGGTGTCTTGCTGATCGATGCCGAAGGTCAACAGGGTGTCGGGCGTGAGGTCGGCTTCAAGGATGCCGTAGGCGATGTCCTTGGTGTTCTGGTAGTGGTCCAGGTACGACTGGCGATCCTGGTACACGCCGACAAAACGCCCGCGCACGTTGCCGGACTCCGTCAGTGGGCCGGAGATGTCGCCTTCGGTGCGGTAGTTGTCCCAGGAACCGAAGGTCTGGGTTACCGAGGCCTGGAAGGCAGCCGTGGGCTTTTTGCGGATCAAGTTGACCGTGGCCGAAGGGTCGCCGGCGCCGCTCAGTAGGCCGGCCGACCCCTTGATGATTTCCAGGTGGTCGTACACCGCCATGTCGGTGCTGGTGGTGCCGTAGTCATATACGCCGTCATAGGTGGAGTTGACACCGTCGTACTGGAAATTGGTGATCGGCAGGCCACGGCTGGAGAACTCCCAGCGCTCGCTGTCGTAGTTCTGCACGCTCACGCCGGGGGCGCGGCGCAGGGTGTCGGCGATGCTGTTGGTGCCCTGGTCGTCCATCTGCTGGCGGGTGATCACCGTCACCGATTGCGGGGTTTCACGCATCGACAGCGGCAGGCCGGTGGCCGAAGCCATGGAGCCGGTGGTGTAGGAACGGGTGTCTTCGGTGGTGGCGCCCAGGTCCTGGCCGGAAACCGTGGTGGCACCCAGCTCCAGCGCGCCGGTGTTGGCGGGAATCGGGTCCAGCACGTAACCGTTGTTGCCTTGGGGCAGGGCCTGCAGACCGCTGCCCTGCAACAGGCGCTGCAAGCCGGCCGCCGGGGTGTAGTTGCCGTTCAGGCCGGGGCTGGTCTTGCCGGCGGCGAGGCTGTTGTGGCCGGCGATGAAAATGCCCGACTGCTCGGCGAAGCTGTTCAACACACTGACCAGGGAGCCGGCGGCGATGCGGTAGGCACGCGCGGCCTCCTGGCTTGAAGGCGAGTCGGCGGCGTGCACCATCGGCGCGCCAAGGCAGAACAACGAAGTGGCCAGCGCCAATGGGCACAGCGCGAAGCGAGCAGGTTGCGACATGGATGTTTCCCTTTGGATCAAATCGATCGGCGAATTGAAAGCGTCTGCAGGGTTAACCGAACGAGTGTTGAAAAAGGGAACTGGCGGTTGAAGATTTTTTACAGTGGCCCGACCGATACCCACCACGGCAACGGCCGGTCGACCCGAATCGGCAGCGCCGCCTGCAACAGGTGCAGGGCATGATCGCTGTCCTTGAGCGGGAACGAGCCCATCACCGGCAACTGCGCCACCGCCGGATCACATCCCAGATGGCCGGGGCGATAACGGTTGAGCTCGGTGATCAACTGACCAAGCGGCAAGTTGTCCGCCAGCAGCACGCCACGGCTCCAGGCCTCCCGCGCTTGCGAGGCAGTCGCGGTGGGCTTGAAGCCATCGCGGGTAAAGGAGGCTTGCTGGCCCGCTTCGATGATGCGCACATGCCGGTCTTGGGTGGTGATCTGCACGCGGCCTTCGAAGACATTGAGCTGGGTGTGATCGTCGCCTTGCAGCACACTGAAACGGGTGCCCAGCGCCTGCATGCGCCCGTGTTCGGTATCGACCAGAAACGGCCGCCGGGCGTCCTTGGCCGTGTCGATCAATACCTCGCCAAAGCGCAGAAGCAGCAAGCGTTGCGCCGCATCAAAACGCACATCCAGCGCACTCAACGCGTTCAGCCACACATGGCTGCCATCGGCCAGCAGGGTATCGCGGGTTTCGCCGCTGGTGGTTGCATAGTCTGCGCTCCAGCCGCCCACCAGTCGGGGCAGGGCGGTGTTGCGCCAACTGCCCCAGGCCAGCGCCGAGCCGCCGCACAGCACCAGCAGGGTCTTGAGCGTCTGGCGCCGCGAACTGCGCAAGGCGCGGCTGGCTCCCTGGGCTTGTTCCTGCAGCGGGGCAAAACGCTGGCTCACCCGCTGCACGTACTGCCAGGCCGCCAAGTGTTCAGGGTTTTGCGCGACCCAGGCCTGCCAGCGCAGTTGCTCCAAGGCGCTGCCGTGGTCCTGCAGGCGCACATACCATTGCGCGGCCTGCTCAAGGCTGGCATGGCTGAGCTTGCCGGAGGCGTTCATTGCACGAGCATCCCGTCGAGTTCGGCTTCCAGGATTGCGCAATGCAGCAGGGCCTGGGCCATGTACTTCTTGACCATGCGCTCGCCCACGCCAAGCTGCTCGGCGATCTGCTTGTAGGGCAGGCCGTGTAACTGGGCGAGCAGGAAGGCTTCGCTGACTTTCTTCGGCAGTCGCGCGAGCATGGCGTCCACCTCAACCAGTGTCTCGACGATGATCGCCCGTTGCTCCGGCGACGGTTGCAGCGCTTCCGGCCGTTCGGCCAGGGTTTGCAGCCACGTGCGCTCGAGCTGGCGCCGGCGCCAATGGTCGATGCACAGCCCACGGGCGATGGTGGCCAGGTAGGAGCGTTGGCGGACGGGGTCGGTCTCGGCCGGTGGGCGGCTGAGAATCCGGATAAACGTGTCGTGAGCCAGGTCGGCGGCATCCCAGCGGTCGTTCAGGCGCCGGCGCAGCAGGCCGAGCAGCCAACCGTGATGGGTGCCGTAGAGGTGGGTAAAAGAAGTCGACACACTGCCCGTCCAGCTCAAAAAAGCATGCAAATAAGAATTGGTCGCGATTAAAGCAAAGCGTCGGGCTGCGTGCAAATGATTAAAACCGCTCGGCCAAGCCAACGATGCCCTTTGAAGGCGCGAGCTTGCTCGCGAAGAACGTGAGAGATGACGCAGCGCTATCGGGCTGCCCGGGGTGGCCTATTGGTTATTCGCGAGCAAGCGCGCCTACCAAAAACCAATCCGCGCTGCTATTGCCGCTGCAAGCGGCAGTCACAGCGGTTTAGACAGAAACACTCGGCTGCTGCCTTCAGGTGCGCAGGGCACTTCACCGAATTTCAGCCACCCGTGCTTCTCGTAGAACCCTGGCGCCTGGAAGCTCAGGGTGTAGAGCACCGCATTGCGACAACCCCGCCGCCGGGCTTCGTTTTCGAAGGCTTGCAACAGTTGGCTGCCCAGGCCCGACCCCCGCAGGTGTTCGGGCAGGTGGAAGAGGTCGAGAAAGGCCATGCCTAGCGTGGTTTTACCGGTGATGCCGCCGACGATCTGCTGGGTGGCAGGGTCTTTGATCAGCACCGTCAGCGGCTGGCGATCGTTGTAGCCCGTGATGCTTTCGTTGAACGCCGCCAGGCCGCTGCCGAGGAGGCGCTCGGCTTCGGGGTTGGGCTGGTCGCTGATTTCAATCAACGGTATGTCCATCGTCAGAGCGCCCTGACCATTTCATGCCACGCCATTCCTCCGTGATCCGATGGCGAAGGGCGCACATAGTCATAACCCATGCGCTCGTACAACGGCACGTGCTGTTCTTTGCACATCAAGTGAATCGTCTGTTTGCCCATCCCGCGCATACGCTGCACGAACTCAGTCATCAACGCCTTGGAATAACCCTTGCCCTGATGCGCAGGGTCGACCACCACCGACATGATCACGACGTTTGGCGCCTCGGCGGAGTGGCCTACCAACTCCTTGAACGCCTCGTCCGACATCACCACCTCATGGGCGCACCCACAGTTGATGAAACCCACCACTTCGCCCTCGGCTTCCAGGATCAAGAAACCTTGCGGGTATTGCGCAATACGCGTGGCGATCTTCTCCAGCGTCGCGGCTTCGTCGCCTTCGTAGGCGCTGATTTCGATGTCAAAGCAACGCGCGGCATCGGCGGGGAGGGCGGTGCGGAAGGTGAGGGCGGGCATGGTATTTCCTGAGGCATTGAGCGAAAGGCCCCATCATAGAGAAACATCCTGTGCCTGGCACTGAAACGCTCTCTCCCAATACTCGATAAGCTGAAGGCGATACCCTGCTGGCCGGTTTCGGCGCAAATCCATCCGGTGTGCCAGCGCTCGGCAATACGGCCGCGCTCCAGTACCGCTGCGCAGGGTGAGGCGTGCTTCCCGCTCCCCCTAGAACTCCCCGGAATACTTCACCGCTGCTGCCGCCCGCGACGGCACATCCAGCGTGCGCAACAACGACGACACATGGATGCGCACCGTAAACGGCGAGATTTCCAGGGCCTTGGCGATTTCTTTGTTGGTCTTGCCCTGCGCGATCAGGCGCAGCACGTCCTGCTGACGGGCGGTGAGGGCGTAGGTGTCCAGTGGCAGCAAACCGGAAGGGGCAAACTTGACCAGCACTTCGCCTTCGCGGATAGCCAGCAGCGCCTGGCCGATCTCGTCGGGGGCGATGTTCTTGCCGATGAAGCCGTCCGCGCCCAGGGCCATCACCTGATCGATCAATGCCGGGTCATCCACCATCGACACCACGATCAGTGTAGTGCGCCGCAGTTGCTGGCGCAGTTCGACCAGTTGGCTCATGCAGGTCAGGCCGGGAAAGCGCAGATCGAGGATCAGCGTATCGACCTCGCCGCCTTCATGGATCAGTGCGAGCACCCCGTCAAGGTCCCCGGCTTCCTGCACCACGGCGTCCGGCAACAAGCGCTGCACCGTGCGCAGCATGGCTTCACGAAACATCGGATGGTCATCAGCGATGATGATGCGACTGCTCATGTGGGTGCTCCTTCCTGGGGCAAGGGTGTGCAATTGCATGCTACCTTACCACCGCGCCCAGGGCCTGCCTGTGGTGTGTGAAGGAATTGATCACTGCCGCACAAGGACGTAACCCCATGAGTCTTGAGACCAACTCCGAACTCGACCAAGCCAACCTGCGCATCGTGGTGGCCAGCATTGCGATTGTCTACATCGGTGCATTGGGCTTCCTGCCCGGACAGTCGGTGGACACCTACCTGCCGGTGATCCTGTATATCTTTCTGTTCCTGCTGGCCTCCATCGTGTTGCGCCAGGTGATCGCCCGATGGCCCGGACATTACCCGGCGCGGCGGATCTTCGGCATGCTTCACGACTACACCGGCACCTCGTTCGGCATGGTGGTCGGTGGTGAGGCGGCATTGCCGCTGTATGCGGTGATGGTGTGGGTCAACCTCGGCAACGGCATGCGTTACGGCTCGCGTTACCTGGCGATTGCCACGGCGTTGGCGCTGCTGGCACTGCTGATTGTGTATCGATTGACGCCGGTGTGGCAGGCACAACCCTTCATGGTGCTGATGCTGATGATCACCAGCACGGTGATCCCGGTGTATGCGCACATTCTGCTGGAGCGCACGCGCAAGGCGTCGGAGCAAGCCATCGCCGCCAACCTGGAGAAATCCCGTTTTCTCGCTCAGGCCAGCCACGACCTGCGCCAACCCATCCATTCCATCGGCCTGTTCACTGCCTGCCTGCGCGAAGCCCGGCTGGGCGACGAAGAACGGAGGCTGGTGGACAATATCGACCGCTCCCTGCTCAACGTGTCGCAACTGTTCCGTTCGATTCTCGACCTCTACACCCTCGACAACGGCCGCCTGATGCCCAAATACCAGGCGGTGCACCTGGGCGAGTTCCTCGCCGACCTGGTACGCCAGAACGCCGAAGCTGCGCGCTGGGCCGGCGTGGAGCTGCGCCTGCGGCCGTGCGCGCACTGGGTGCTGGTCGACCCGGCGCTGCTGGCGACCATGGTGCAGAACGTGCTGTCCAATTGCTTCAAATATGGCGCGCATCGTCCGGTGCTGATCGGCGTGCGCGTTCGCGACGGCGGCTTGGCGGTGGAGATTCATGACCGGGGGCGGGGAATTGCCGAGGAGCATCTGTCAAAGGTCTTCGAGGAGTTTTATCGGGTACGCCACCTGCGTGACAAAGACGTCGAAGGCGTGGGCCTCGGGCTGTCCATCGTCAAGCGCCTGGGGCAATTGATGGGCGTGCAAGTGAGCCTGCGCTCCCGGGTTGGCCATGGCACCTCCGTGTGCCTGTATGGCCTCACTTTGGCCACTGCACCGCGGACTACGGCACCGCGTGACGACACGCGCCAGGCCGGGTTGCTCACGGGTTTGAAGGTGTGCCTGGTGGAGGATGACCACAACGTGCTGCTCGCCACCCAGGCGCTGCTGGAGCGCTGGGGGTGCGAGGTGCAGGCGGAGTCGTCTGGGCGTGACCTGGTCAGCGACTGCGACATCATCGTCGCCGACTATGACCTGGGTAATCATGCCACCGGTATCGAATGCATCGACGCCCTGCGCGCGCAACGTGGCTGGGCGGTCCCGGCGCTGATCCTCACCGGGCACGATGTGGAGAAAATCCAGGCCGCGTTGCACGACCGTCAGATCGCCATTCTCTCCAAACCTGTACGCCCCGCTGAACTGCGTGGCAGCCTGCGGGACCTGAGCCAGGAGTCCGTTACTGGGTGAAGCCCTGCAGTGGGTTGCCGCGTGCGCCTTTGGGCTGGCAGTAGGCGGCAGGCTTCATCAGGCCAAAGCTTGCGACCGCAAACGCGCCGCCGCTGGCACCGCTGGGCACCGAGCAGTTGTACTCGCCAGACGCCGCGGTGGCCACGTAGTAGGTGGTCATCGAGTCGCTGCGTACGTTGGAGATACGCTTGACCGGCTCGCCCAGGTTGGTTTCCGACAGGGTCTTGAGGTGGTCTTCAGTAGGCTTGATGTTGCTGCAGCCGGCCACGCCGATGATCAAGGCACCCAACAGGGTCAGGCGAGTAACAGAGGATTGCAGTTTCATGGTGATTCTTCCTTGGGGTTGTTATGGTTTTTCCAGCGCACAACACGCCCACGCGCAAGAAATGCACGGTGCCGGAGGAGCGTTGGAAGTGTCGGGGAATATAGCGCCGCAGGGGGGAGGGGTCGATTAGCACAGGTGTACTAATGGCACGATGACTTCATGGAAATCGCGTGAAGGGCTGAAGATAAAACCGGCCACTCCAAAGGATGCCCAGGTAGCGTTCGCTACCCGTTTGCAAGCCGTTCGCACTTCCGGCAGGCGCTTCCTGACATGGATCTCACGTAGCAGCCGTAAGAAAGCGTTTTCACCGTTAAATGATAAAGCCGTCCCGGATGGCTTTCGGTTCAACAGAATCGGCCAATAGCGCAGTTCAGCATGAGTTTTTGCTTATAAAGCGATACTCAACAGCCCGCCCATGACGCCGCTGCCGAGTACCACCAGCCACGGCGCAACTTTCCAGAACATCAACGCAACCAGCGCCACAAGGGCCAGGGCAAAGTCCTGCGGGGCGTGAATCGCACTCGTCCATACCGGCTGATAAAGCGCGGCGAGCAACACACCGACAACCGCCGCATTGATGCCCATCAGCGCCGCTTGCGTGCGGATGTTGTGCCGCAGATGCTCCCAGAACGGCAAGGCGCCCAGGACCAACAGGAAAGAAGGCGCAAATATCGCCAGCAGGCAAACCAGGCCCCCAAGCCAACCGTTGGGCGCTTGGTTCATCGACGCGCCGAGAAATGCAGCGAAGGTGAATAGCGGCCCAGGGATGGCTTGCGCGGCGCCATAGCCCGCCAGGAATGCATCGTTGCCGACCCAGCCAGTAGGTACGACTTCAGCCTGCAACAGCGGCAGTACCACATGTCCGCCACCGAAGACCAGCGAGCCAGCGCGGTAGAACGCATCCACCCTCGACAACATTTGACTTGGAAACCACGTTGCCAGGAGCGGCAGCCCGAGCAACAGAGCACAGAACAGAACCAGCCAAAACATGCCGGCACGACGGCGGATGCGAATGGGCAGCGGATCACGGGCTTCGCTCGGCTCGGGCTTGAAGAGGCACAAGCCAATGATCGCACCCATCGCTATGACCCCGACTTGCCCCAACGCGGAGGGTACGAGCAGCACGAAGCAGGTTGCTGCTGTCATGATGGATCTACGCGGTGTATCGGGACACAGATTGCGCGCCATCCCCCATACCGCCTGCGCGACCACCGCCACGGCTACCACCTTTAACCCGTGCAATACGCCAACGGGTATGACATCGCCATAACGGGCTATGCCCAACGCAAAGAGGATCAGGGCAATCGCGGAAGGTAAAGTGAACCCCATCCACGCCGCCAGCGCGCCACCGTAGCCTGAGCGAGAAAGCCCAAGCGCGATGCCGACCTGACTGCTTGCAGGCCCTGGTAGAAACTGGCAAAGGGCGACCAGATCCGCATAACTGCGCTCGCTGAGCCACTGTCGACGCACCACGAACTCGTCTCGGAAGTAGCCCAGGTGGGCGATTGGGCCACCGAAAGAGGTCAGGCCCAGGCGCAGGAAAATTAGGAAAACTGTCCAGTGGCGGCGGTCAGTCTGGCGGGTGTCGGTCATGTTGATTGATTCATCATCGGCCTATTCAACAGACATTAATCGAAAATTGTTAACGAAAGACAATACTCAAGCTGCGCGCATCACAGGATGCAGAGGCCTGCTGAGTCTTCACCGAGCGGATTGAGCCCGAACGTGGCACGAGTGATGCGACGGATGAGCTCGCTAACAGAGCAGCAAAGGCCAACGACAGACCGAAAGACCACTCCATTCATTTTCAGTCGGCGACGTCTTCCGGCGAAACCACCCAAACACTGCAAGGCATTTTGTATAACAGGTGTTCCACGGTGCTGCCGATCAACTGACCGATCCCTCGATGGACGACGCGTCCCATGACAATAACGTCAATGTCATAAGCATCCGCATAGCTGGAAAGCACCTTGGCCGGGTTACCCATGATCATGTGCTGGTTTTCCGCCGGGATGTTATTGCGCTTGGCCAGCTCATGGAAAGCATCGCTTTGTGCATCGAACAGCGCCTTGGCGGCGCTTGGAGAGAAGAACGCGGAGGCATTGTTGAAACCGAACTCGGCGGCGCTGATCGAGGACAGGTCGTGGGCGTAAATAACGTCCAGCTCAGCATTACAGTTGCTCGCCAGTTTTGCCGCTTCGTGCAGAATTCTGTCGTTAAGGCCTTCGTAGTGGGCATTGCGATGGAACGGGTCGACCGCAGCAACGATTCGCCGTGGAAGGGCGTGGTGCAGATGACTGACAAAGTGCAGGGGCACCGGGCATTCGCGTAGCAGATGAATATCCAACGGAGTGAACATCAGGCGTGACAGGACTGACTCGTGCTCCAGAGCTTTCACCAGTGCTGTCATGGGTTGTTCCCGGAGGTGGATGAGAATCTCTTGCAGGGGGCTTTGCACCCACACCACTTCAGTGGTCACGTGCACGCCGAGCTTGCGCAAGGGGCGGGCCTGATCCTCTAGCCATTGGTGGTGGCGCTCGACATATCCCAAGCGCATCTGTTCCAGAGCTTGCTCATTGACCAGGCCAGCAGTCGCCAGCCCCTCCAGATAGTCGAATGCCACGATGTGCAAGGCGGCGTCCGACGCCTTGGCCAGAGCGGCAGCGCGCTCGAAGGCCGGGCTGTTTTTCATGAGGGGCGAAACAACCAGCATGAAACGTGATTGCGCAGACATGGCAAATCTCCCATTGGTAATCGCTCAAACGCTCGCCAGTCGAACGTCCGGGCAGTGAGCCTTGCGCCTAGGGTGGCGCTGGCTACGCCAACGGGCTTGATTTTTGTCAAAGAGACGAGTGAGAGCGCCAAACGATCTGCGGCAGGCGCTTTGATTCTCTGATTGTTGACCATTATCAATCTGCGGTTGGTCGCCCTGGCGCAGTCTCGGGTGAGTGCAGCACTCACGAACTCGATCTGCGTAGGAGAACCGATGATGGCCACCATGAAAGCCGCAATATTCGTTGAGAAGAACCGCATCGTGCTCGAGGACAAACCGATCCCCGAGGTCGGCCCGCTGGATGCTTTGATTCGCATCACCACCACGACCATCTGCGGCACCGATGTGCATATCCTTCGCGGCGAGTACCCGGTGGCCAAAGGCTTGACCATCGGTCACGAGCCAGTGGGCATCATCGAACGGCTGGGTTCGCAGGTGCGCGGTTTCGTCGAGGGACAACGGGTCATCGCTGGGGCAATTACCCCAAGTGGCCAGAGTTATGCCTGCCTGTGCGGCTGCGCCTCACAGGATGGCCCCGACACCCGGCACGGATTTCGCGCCACGGGTGGCTGGAAATTCGGCAATATCATCGACGGCTGCCAAGCCGAATACGTGTTGGTACCAGATGCACTCGCCAATTTGTGCCCAATCCCCGATGGTTTGAGCGATGAACAGGTGCTGATGTGCCCGGACATCATGTCCACCGGGTTCTCTGGGGCGGAGCGCGGTGAGATCAATATCGGTGACACAGTCGCCGTATTTGCCCTCGGGCCGATCGGTCTGTGTGCCGTGGCCGGTGCACGACTTAAAGGGGCCACCACCATCATCGGCGTCGATGCCGTGGCGCAGCGCATGAGCGTCGCCCGTCAGTTGGGCGCGACCCACGTGGTGAATTTCAAGGAGGCAAATGTGGTCGAGCAAATCATGGCCCTGACCGATGGCCGGGGAGTCGATGTCTCGATCGAGGCTCTGGGCACCCAAGGTACGTTTGAGTCGGCATTGCGCGTGCTGCGCCCCGGCGGCCGGTTATCCAGCCTGGGGGTGTACTCCAGCGACCTGCGCATCCCGCTCGATGCCTTTGCCGCCGGCCTCGGTGATTACAGCATCGTGACCACGCTGTGCCCCGGTGGCAAAGAGCGGATGCGCCGGTTGATGGCAGTGGTGCAAAGCGGTGCCGTCGATTTGTCGCCGCTGGTGACTCACCATTTCAAGCTCGATGACATCGAGGTGGCCTATGAGCTGTTTGCCAATCAGCGTGACGGGGTGATGAAAGTGGCGATAACGCCTTGAGAACGTCTTTCGCAGGTGTTCATGAACTTCGAGATCACGCACTCACAACCCGCTCATTACTGGGATCAGGGCCACCATGATTGAAACCATTGGCATGGCGGGGGCGGCCGCCGCGCTGGGGATCGGCATGCTGATCGGTCTGGAGCGCGAGCGCCACAAAGGGACCGGAGATACCCGTGACTCCGCCGGATTGCGGACGTTCGCGATCACCGCGCTGCTGGGATATGCGGCGATGCAGGTGGGAGGGGCGTTGCTGGTCGGGATGGTCGCGATCAGTCTAACCGCGCTGGCGACTGTCGCCTATTGGCGAAGTCTGAGTGACGACCCCGGCGTGACCAGCGAAGTGGCTTTGCTCACCGTGCTGATCCTGGGCGCGCTGTGCAGTACCGCTCCCGAACTGGCCGTCGCTATGGGTGTGGTGGCGGCGGGGCTGCTGACGTATCGGGAGACACTGCATCATTTCGCCAAAAGCCAGTTGACCGAGCCTGAGATGCGCGATGGACTCGTCTTGCTGATTACGGCGCTGGTGGTGCTGCCATTGCTGCCGGATCGTTACATCGGCCCTTACGCAGCCCTCAATTTGCGCACCGTCTGCAGTTTGACCGTTTTGTTGATGCTGGTGGGCGCCGCGGGGCATATTGCGGTGCGTACGCTGGGAACTCGCTACGGCTACGCTATCAGTGCGATCGCCTCCGGATTCGCCTCCAGTACCGTGACCATCGCCTCGATGGGACATCGCGTCGCCACGGAGCCTGGCAATATCCGCGCCCTGAGTGCTGCGGCGATATTGTCCAATTTGGCCACCGTGATTCAGGTCGGGCTGATTTTTGGCCTGGTTGATCCCGCACTGTTGCGCAGCATATGGGGGCCATTGGCCTGCGGATTTGCTGTCACGGGGTTATATGGCGCATGCCTGATGTTTCCCGTCCAGAGCGGGGGCGCCAACGGGCCGATCAAGGTGGGGGGCGCATTCGATCTCAAGCTTGCCTTGATTGTGACGTTGACCATGACCGGTATCACCCTGGTTTCATCAGCCATGCTGAGCCACTTCGGTCAGGTCGGGATAATGTTGACTGCGACCTTGACCGGTTTTGCCGACGCGCATTCCTCCACAGCGTCCATCGCCTCCCTCGCCAAGGCCGGCTTGTTGCCGTTCGATGCCATCGTCGGCCCTGCGCTGGTTGCTGTCAGCAGCAACTCTTTGAGCAAGTGCCTGATGGCCTGGGTCAGCGGTGGCAGACGATTTGCCGCCTATGTTATCCCGGGCCAGGTGTTGCTGACGCTGGCCATGTGGGCGGGCACCTTGCTGCATTGAGTTCGGCCGGTATGTCCAGAACGCTGAAACGGCAACCGTTGCCACCGTTTCTCTTGGCCTGGTACATCGCGCTGTCGGCTTGGGCGAGCAGATCATCCACACTGCTTCCATCGCCGTGAAACAGGCTGATACCGATGCTTATAGCGGTTTCGATCCGATGATTGTCCACCATGAAAGGCTGATGGATAGCGGCGACCAATTTGTTCGCCAAGGGCTCAAGTTGGTCAATCTGGTCCACGCCGGAGATCAGGATCGCGAACTCGTCACCGCTCAGGCGGGCGACCACGTCGGAGCGGCGCACTGACTGGCCCAGGCGTTCAGCCACCGCGACCAACAGCCTGTCCCCGCAAGCGTGGCCGAGGGTGTCGTTGATGGATTTGAAGTGATCCAGATCGATAAACATCAGCGCCAATGGCTGCTTGTATTTGATCGCACCATTGATTGCCTGGTTGAGCAGGTTCAGGAACAGCAAGCGGTTGGGCAACCCCGTCAGAGCGTCGTGGAATGCCAGTTGCTGCATGGCGGCGCGCTCTTCGTCTATGAGACTGAAGTTGTGCAGGATGGCGATGAAGTGCGTCACCACACCGTCCTGGTCGAGCACCGGCGTGATGATCTGATTGACGGTGCAGGTGCCTCCGTCCTTGCGCCTCTCGACCATTTCGCCTTGCCAGCTCAGCCCCGCCATAATCGTCATCCACAAATTGCGATAGAACGTAGTGCTTTGTCTGCCTGAAGACAGCAGATGCGGGGTCTTGCCCACCAGCTCTTGCTTGGAATAGCCGCTCATCAGGCAGAATGCTTTGTTGAGCCACACGATGCTGCCACTGCGTTCGGTGATTAGCACCGGGTTTGTTGCAGCGTCCAATGCCCTTACCAACACTTGCTGGTCATTTTCGATCATTGCCTATTCTCTCTGCAGACACAGGACGCTTTGGTTCAGGCTATGAGGGTGCGAGGGGGTACTTGTTGATCAATATCAACTTTATTCGGGGCGATGTTCACCCTTACGACTGGCATACCTGACAAATATCAAACAGCTGAAGCCTGTAACGCTCAACCTTGAGCAATAGCCATCCAGATGGCCCCGTCCCGAGGTGCCCCATGTCACAGATCCAGCGTTTATTATTGATTGCCCCTCCAGCCATGATCCGCACTCCAGCCTTTGAGCGTGCCACGGCTCTGGCTCGGGCGATGCAACTGCCGTTGCACATCGTCGCGTTTGATTATCTGCAGGCACTAGCGGTGGCAGGCCTATTTGCCCCCGAACAGATGGGTGTAGCGCGGGAAGGGTATTTGCAAACTCATCGACAGTGGCTTGCGGAACAGGCCGAGCTGATGAGCAAACATGGCGTTGCAGTCTCCAGTGAGGTGGTGTGGGTACAGCATCCTTATGAAGAAATCCTGCATTTCGTCAGCGAGCTGCCGTTGGCACTGATCATCAAGGATGCTCACGAAGAGTCGGCGTTGAAACGGATATTTTTCACCCCGCTGGACTGGCAGTTGCTGCGTGATTGTCCAGTGCCGGTGCATCTAGTGATCAATGACCTGCATGCTCGACCTCGCCAGATCCTGGCTATTGTCGATGTCCTGCGCAGTGAAGAGCAGGATCAGGTATTCAACGATCAGATTATCGATGCCGCCGTGAAGCTGGCCGAGCAATGTGGTGCCACATTGGAGTTGGTGCATGTCTATGACTGGATGGCGGTGTATGCGACGGACATGGGCGTTGGTGCGTTACCGCTGGCCACGGGTCTCTATGAGGCGTTGGGCAGCGCAGAGCGTGAGGCGTTTGCGGCGCTAGCCGAGCGCCATCATGTGGCACCGCAGAACCGTCACTTTATCGAAGGTGCGGCGGTTCCAGGCATTTGTGAGTTCGCGACTAAACACGCTACGGACGTGATCGTCATGGGGACGGTGCAGCACCATGGCTTGAGTAAACTGTTAGGCACAACCGCCGAACAGCTCTTGCATAGGGCGCCTTGCAGCGTATGGGCGATCAAACCGTCGCGCGACTGATACGTGGCCCAGCCGGCAGGGCAGGCCGGCACTCCACGCCTACGGCGTGTCCCCTACCTTTAATGACGCGGCGCCCTTGAGCAAAGGCGCGCGTTATCGCGGGGCAACTGTTTACAGGTGAAGACGATGGATAACCTGAGATGAGTTGTCGGGGTCGCTAGACGTGTCGAACCCCAAGCTTCTTGCCAGGTCACGCATCGGCGTATTGCTTGCCGCGTCAATCGAGTACATCTGGGTGAAAGCGTTGCGACGCGCCGCCTTGATCAAATGCGTCATCAGATGCGTGCCCAAACCCAGATGCTTCCACTCATCAGCAACGGTGACTGCGCATTCACATACATGTTCTCCGGTGGCGGCATACCGACTGATACCGATCTCGGTAAGCTTGCCGTTATCGTGAGTCAGTGCGATGTAGGCCATGCGCTGGTCGTTGTCAGTGTCCATCAACTGATCCAGCATCGCTTTGCTCGGCTCATTGATCTGGGCAAGAAATCGCATATGCCGCGACTCGGGAGACAGGCGCTTGATAAACGCATACTCACGCTCGCGGTCTTCATCCGTGAGCGGCCGTATCAGCACGTGGCGGCCGTCTTTAAGGGGTTCGATCCAGTGGTGGCCGGTCACTTTGGCGTAGACATCAACGGCGCGTTCATTGTGTTCTTTGACGGTTTGCATGAAAAACCTCCATCCAGTTCAGATCGGCGCGCCGTGATTACCGCGCGGGTCATACCTTTCTACGTCGATGGGGCGGTCTGATTCTGATCTGGATCAGAAACCCGTGAGGTCGGTGCTCAATCGTGAGGTACTCAGTCAAACCGTCGTCGTGATGACAGTCGGGGAATGCGTCTGATTGCAACGTTTTCCACGGCGCTGGCTGCCGCGCGTACGCGATGGGGCGCCAAATGTGCGGGCGTTAGAGGACGGTCGGACGATTGCAGCCTGATACCAGTTGTTTAAGGCCCTCCATGTCCTGAATCTTGACGTTCCGGCCGGCAATATCCACCAGGTTCAGGTCTCGCAGGTGCGCGATACCCCGGCAGATGGTCTCCAGGCGTAGTCCTAAGTAGGAACCGATTTCCTCTCGGCGCATTTTCAGAACAAAGTCCTTGGGGGAATAACCGCGAATGCTCAAACGTTGTGAAAGGTTGAGCAGGAAGGCCGCTAGGCGCTCGTCCGAGTTCATGTTGCCCATGAGCATCAGCATTGTCTGGTCACGCACGATTTCCCGGCTCAACAGGCGGTTGAGGTTGTGTTGCAGCGACGGCAGGCTCTGCGAGAGTTTTTCCAGTTGCGCAAAGTGGATGGGGCACACTTCGCTGTCTTCCAGGGCAAACGCGCTGCACGCATGTATGTCGGCACTGATAGCGTCCAGGCCCAGCATCTCGCCAGGTATCTGAAAGCCGGTGACCTGCTCACGACCGTCGACTGACACCATGCTGGTCTTGAATGAACCAACTCGCACGGCGTAAAGCGAGCGCAAGGGGTCTCCGGTGCGGTACAACGCCGTACCTTTTTTGATCTTGAAGCGCTGGACGATCAGTTTGTCCAAGCGCTTCACTTCATCGCCCGATAGCCCTATCGGCAGACAAAGCTCTAGAACACTGCACTGTGAGCAGGCTGATTTGAGGCTCTGGACTTGTAACGGACGGGTTCCAGTCATCGGGTCTCGCTCCGCCAGGTATCTCCTGAGCATAGCGGGGGGGCGTGTGGGTCCGCACTTAATTTGCCCTTTTTCAGGTTAAAGGTGACGAGTGGAGAAGAACGCTATTCGAACGAACAGTCCTGCCGTTCCATGCTCCCCAAATTGATGGGTGCATCTGAACCGGCAGCGCGCCTTGCTGGCGGCCCGTTATTTACTTGATAAAGATCAGAGTCTGCCGTGGGCCGAATCCGATACTGCAGTCACAGCGCCGCCTGCAGTCCGAACAGGATGTCGGGTTTGCAGTCGGGTACAACGCTGTTGTCAGGAGACCGCGGTGATGCAGAAACTTAAACGTATTTTATTGATCGTACCGACCGAAATGACCCGTACTCCAGCATTCGACCGCGCGCAGGCGCTGGCCTGCGCCACCGGAGCGTCGTTGCACATGGTTGCGTTCGATTACGTCCAGGCCTTGGCGGTAGCAGGCTTGTTCGACCATGAAGCCATGACGCGTGCCCGAGAGGGTTATTTGCAAGTGCATCGGCATTGGTTGGAGCAGCAGGCGCGCTTTGCGGGAGGACAGGTGACCAGTGAGGTCGTCTGGGCTAAAGCAAGCCCTGGCCATGTACTCGATTATGTGAACGACTTCCATGCAGATCTCGTGGTCAAGGATATTCACCACGTGCCTGCACTGGGGCGGGCCTTTCACCAGCCACTGGACTGGCGGTTACTGCGCGAGTGTGAAGCGCACTTTCATCTGGTGACCGAAGCCAGGCACCCCAACCCTCTGAAAATACTCGTTGCCATCGACCTGTCCCACCTTGAAGAGTTGACTCAAGGTGTCAATGAGCAAGTGCTTGAACTGGCGTCGACACTGGCAGCCTCCTGCGGTGCCAGGTTGCACCTGCTCAGTATCAGCAACTGGTCGGTTGTGGGAGACACATCGACGAGTGTGTCCACGCTGAGTCTGAATGAAAGCCTTAGGGACGCGGTCAATGACGCGCAGGAGGAGGCGTTCGAGGTGCTTGCGTCACGCTACGGGATTGACGGCCACCGCCGTCACCTGCTGACGGGCATCCCCCACGCGGTCATTGAGCGGTTCGCCCAGCAGAATGAATTCGATATCGTGGTGCTAGGCGCCAGCCATGCTCGTGGCGGCGACATGTTCATCGGCAGCACAGCCGAGCGCTTACTCAATCACCCGCCGTGCAGCCTGTTGGTTGTGCAACCGTTAGCCTGAGCATGCACGTGCGTCAAATTTCGTTGCATCGACGCTTTATCGCCGTTCTCTGCCGCTCATGTCTCGACTAAAAGCGGCGCGCAATCGCGCTATCACGTGCTGGACTGACTCTCCTTGAACCTGCGGTGGTGTCGCGCTTTCTCCAAACTCACGCCATACAAACAGCGTCAATTCGGCCCCGTCGGTCAATGTCTGCGTCAGTTGCTGTGTGCCAAAACCTTGCAGCAACCGATAACGCTCATCTTGCCAGAACGCGTCCTCCACCCAGTCGTACACCGGAATGAAATGAAAGTGCAGCGCAAATCCCGGCATGTGCCCATAACGGCTGATATACAGCCATTTCGGTTTGAGCTGCGCCTCCATCACTCGCTGGGTTTTTGCCAGCAGCCCACCCAACTCGGCCAGCGCCGCTTCCGGCATGTCGGCCAGGGAGTGAATCGGCGCCTTGGCGCCTAGCATCAGGTAGCCGGGCAAGGCTGAAGCCAGGTGATGGTTGAGCAGCCAGTGTTCGGTTTCGTGAAGGACGTAGGCGGGGTCGATCTGCATAAGCGAATCCCTGTTAGCGATGCGGGCAGGATACCTGTATCCCAGAAAAGTGGTGGATCTGTGCCTATCGCCCGCGGGTCCAGATGGATAGCCTCAAGCCCCGCTAATCAACCACCGAGCCCACCATGGACCTCACTGCCGTCCCCTTTGGCACCACTGACTGGACCACGGTCGAATCCGTGACTTACCCAGGCATCACCGGCAACGCTTTATGGCGCACCTGCCACTTCGGAACCATCCGCGTGCGCATGGTTGAGTACACCCCCGGCTACTTGGCTGATCACTGGTGCTGGAGAGGGCATATTCTCTTGTGCCTGGAAGGCGAGTTGCATACGGAACTGGAAGACGGCCGCCAGTTCACCCTGACGGCCGGAATGAGTTACCAGGTGGGCAATGACATGGAGGGCCATCGCTCGTCGACGAGCGTAGGGGCGAAGCTGTTTATTGTGGATTGAGGCGGTATATCGGGTTGTTCAGCCAGTTGCGGATGCAAGCGCAAGCCCGCTCACCACAGGGCTCCCATGCCCTCAATGCATCTTGCTATGGTCCATCCCATCCACGCCACGGGCCGGGGCCTTCACTTCAATCGCCTGCTTCTCACCCTTGGCGTTTTGCACGGTGAGGGTCAGCGGCACCTGGTCGCCTTCCTTGATCTGGCCGGTCAGGCCCATCAGCATCACGTGGTAGCCGTTGGGGTCGAGGGTCACGGCCTTGCCGGCGGGCAGGGCCACCGAGTCCACCGGGCCCATGCGCATCACGTCGTCCTTCATGCTCATTTCATGGATCTGCACGTCCTTGGCCACCGGCGAGGCCACGCTCAGCAGTTGGCTGTCGCTGTCGGCGGTGACGGTCATGAACGCGCCGCTGGACGGCTGGCCCGGCACCGTGGCGCGTACCCACGCGTCGGTTACTTGCACCTGGGCACTGGCGTGGGCGGCAAGGCCCAGCAGGGTCAGGCCGATAAGGGTACGTTTGAGGTGTTGAACGGCAGTCATTAGCAGACCTCCATGACGGTGAGCAGGTCTTCTGCGCACTCTTTAGCGGTAAGGGATGCCTGCAGGCCCAGGCGCAGGTTGCCACGGGTGTCGAACACGAAGCTGGTGGCGGTGTGGGACAGGGTGTAGGTGTCGCCGGCAGGGATCTTTTCATAAAAGATCCCGAATTCCTTGGCGGCCACGGCGATTTCTTCCGGGGTGCCGTACAGCGCTTCGAAGCTGGGGTCGAAGGCTTTGACGTACTTGTCGAGGATCTCGGGGGTGTCGCGTTCCGGGTCCAGGGTGATGAACACCACCTGCATGATTTCGCCGTCGCGACCCATCAGTTTCTTGGCCTGGGCGGCGCGCGCCAGGGTGGTCGGGCACACGGCCGGGCATTGGGTGAAACCGAAGAACACCACCGGCATCAGGCCACGGTACGAGCTCAAGGTGACGGTTTCGCCGTCGGTGTTCTTGAGCTTGAAGGTACGGCCCATGATCTTGTCGCTCAGGTCCTTGCCGTACTTGAAGTTCAGCTTGGGGCTGTAGTCACAGCCGCCCAGCAGGCTGCCCAGGCCCAGCAGGCCCATTCCGGTCAGCACTTTGCGGCGGGTGAATAAGGTACTCATCAACTGTGCATCCTGTGAAACGCCTGCATTGCTCTGGATCAATACGTCAGGCTTTGAGGGCGTCCAGTCTACCAACCCTGGGAAGTGCACGTAATCTGCGACGTTCTGCCACAGGGGCAGGCGGCACTTCATCCTTTGGCGGCTCTGGTGGTAGAGTCGCCGCCATGAAATTGAGCCACCCCGACCGTTCCCTGATTGCCTGGGCCTTGTACTTCTGCGTGCTGATGAACCTGTTCGTCTGCGGTTTGGGGCATGGTCAGATGATGGGCCAGACACTGAATGGCATCGGTGGGGCGTTTTGTTCGGTGGACGGCAAGCAGGCGCCACTTTCCGACAAAGGGTTGGGCAGCCCGTCTTCCAGCAACATCTCGAACTACTTTGCCTGCCCGGTCTGCAACGCCTTGACGGTTGCCCTGGTGTTTTTGGTCGGTCTGGCCTGGTTGCTGGGGCTGGGGCAAACTCCACGGCCCGCCCATGAACGTCGCAACAAGGCGCCGCCGCGTTATTCCTGGCCTTCGGCCAACCCCCGCGCTTCCCCTGCATTCTGACGTTTGCCTTGGGCTTCCTGAGACCAGGAGGCATTCCATCGTCATGACTGTGAGTGCGTTTCATGAACCACCTGTTGCCCGCAGGCGCCAGCCGCCTGGTCAGCAAGGCGTCCCGCCGCCTGCACGCGGTACCGACGCCGCCTGAATACCCGAGCAATTCCCGCAACTTCGTGCACCTGGATGCACGGTTATTGCCGTATTGGCACACCCTGTTCGATATCTGCCCGGCGCTGCTCAAGCTGGATCCGCCCGAAGGGTTGAACCTGTTCCGCAGCTTCATGACCTGGGCCTACCGCAACCGGCCGCCGCAGGACTGGACCTATCACCTGAATGTCTGCCGCTGGCTGCTGGGCTCGCCGTATCGGTCGCAGATCGACGACGAGCCGATCGAGGCATTCATGGCGGCGGCCGCCGCGTGTTGGGTCAATACGGACGAAAGCCAGGCCCAGGGCGTGGCGCTGGCCTGGCAGTCGTCGAGGGTTGTCGATTGGAAAGACGCCCGGAGTGTCGGGGTCGAACAGCAGGCGCTGCCGCCGCCACCCTGGGATTTCGCCTGGTGTCCGTTGAAGGCGCCGGGTGGGTTCAGTGGGTGGTTGGCGGTGCCTTGACATGCGGCTGAATACCTTGACGTGACACGTGGATTGTTACGCAAACTGAAAAAGTGAATAGCGGTTTTGACGGCTTTTTCCCGTGGGACCAAGCCTATACCGTGCGCGCTCCCGTCGAATGTCACACGTTAGAGGCCTGCAACAAGAACAGGCTGAACGCCGACGGTGTTGCCTCAATCACTTCTCGGAGCCTTCATGAACCACAAGACTTGCCTGGCGCTCGCCGTCTCCCTCGGCGCTGCGCAGCAGGCGGCTGCGTCGGGTTTTATCGACGACAGCAAAGCCAGTCTCGACCTGCGCAACTTCTACTACAACCAGGACACCCGCAACGCCAAGGCCGCCTCGGACAAGGAGTGGGGCCAGGCCTTCATGTTCAATTACCAGTCCGGTTTCACCGAGGGCACGGTCGGCCTGGGCCTGGATCTGCAAGAGTGGTACGGCCTGCGCCTGGACGCCTCGGGCCGGGCCGGCAAGGCCGGTGCAGACAACACCCCCGGCAGCGTTTTCCCGCTGGACGACGGCAAGGCCGTCCATGATTTCAGCAAGACCGGCGTCACCGGCAAACTGCGTATCGCCCAGACGCAACTCAAAGCCGGCAACCTGATGCCCAAGCTGCCGGTGCTGACCACTGAGGACGGTCGCCTGTTGCCCCAGACCTTTCGGGGTTATCAGGTGGAGTCCAAGGACTTCAGGGACGTCAATCTGATCGCGGGCAAGATCGAGCAGGTGATGGACCGGAACTCCAGTAACGGCCAAGGCTTGTCGATTGCTGGGGCCAATGACCCGGTCAAGGGTAAGGCCAGCAACCAGTTCTACTACGGCGGTGTGGATTACGCCGTGAGCAAACGGCTGCAGGTGCAGTACTACTACGCCAGCCTGGAGAACTTTTACCAGCAGCATTTCCTCGGCTTGGTGCATAACTGGCAACTGCCGGTGGGCCAACTCAAGAGCGACCTGCGGTATTTCTACAGCACCGCCGACGGCAAGAATGGCAGCGTTGCCGGGCGCGGCGAAGGTTATGTCAGCTCGGGCTACTACGGGCCTGGCGTCAACGCCGGCAAAGTCGACAACCGTTTGTGGAGCGCCATGTTCACCTATGCCTTGAGCGGGCATTCGCTGAGCTTGGGCTACCAGAAAACCACCGGGCAAAGTGACTTCCCGCACATCAACCAGGGCCAGGGCCGCTCGCTCTACCTGATCACCAATTCCCAGTCGCTCAAGTTCGTGAATGCCGGTGAGCAAGCCACGGTTGGCAGCTATGCCTATGACTTTGCCGGCCTGGGCGTGCCGGGGTTGCGCTCCAGCGTGACGTATATCCACGGCAGCCACATCCGCACTGCCGGCCGCGACAACAGTGAGTGGGAGCGTGACCTGCGCCTGGATTACGTGATCCCCACCGGCACCTTGAAAGGCTTGGGCTTTACCTGGCGCAGCGCGGTGCTGCGCGGCAACGACACGGCGGACAAGGACGAGACGCGGCTGATTGTCAGCTACAGCATCCCGTTGATGTGATGGGTTGACCGGAATCAAGGTGTGCACGCTGGCAGGTCGTCACACTGGCGTTCCGGTACCCCCCCGCGAGGCCATCATGCCTTACCTACTGTTTCTGCTGGCGCACCTCTTCGCTGCGTTGATTTTTATCGGCACAGTGTTTTTCGAAGTGCTGATCCTGGCACGCCTGCACCACCAATTGCCTGCGCGGGTGATGGTGCTGGTGGAGCAAGGCGTCGGTCAACGCGCCAGGGTGATGATGCCCTGGGTATTACTGGTGCTGTTCGGCGCGGGGCTGGGCATGGTCTGGCTGCGTTACCTGCCGGTGCTGACCGCGCCTTTCGCTTCGTCCTTCGGGACTTTGCTGACCGTTAAGTTGACCCTCGCCGCCAGTGTGCTGCTGCACTTTCTGCTGACGATGCTGCGTATGCGTCTGGGGCGTGTAGGGCCGCGCTATCTGCGGTTTGTGCACTTGAGTTTGTTTGCGCATATGGTTGCGATTGTGGTGTTGGCCAAGGGCATGTTTTACCTCACTTGGTAAAACCCTCGATAGATAAACCGATAATGAGTTGAGGAGCCGTGGCATGCACGTACTGGATCGGCGCAAGGCAATGTCGATTACCCCGTTGTTGCGCCTGGCCTTCCGGCCATTTTTTCTCGGCGCGTGCCTGTTGGCGGCGCTGGTGGTGCCGTTGTGGCTGTTGGCCCTGGGCGGGCTGACTGGCGAGTGGCAACCGGCCGGCGGCTGGCTGGCCTGGCATCGGCATGAGTTGCTGTTCGGCTTTGGCCTGGCGATCATCGCCGGTTTTTTGCTGACGGCGGTGCAGACCTGGACCGGGCGCGCCGGCCTCAGCGGGACGCCCTTGGCGGTGTTGGCGGCACTGTGGCTGGCGGCTCGCGTGGGCTGGTTGCTGAATGTTCCGATGCCGTTGCTGGCCGTGCTGGAGTTGAGCTTCCCATTGGCAGTTGCCGGGGTGATGGGGTGGACGCTGTGGAAGGTCCGGCAGACGCGCAATTACCCGATTGTGCTGGTGCTGGTGTTGCTGGCCTTGGCTGACGGGCTATCGCTGTCCGACCCAGCGTTGCAGCGCCAGTCGGTTCTGACCGGCTTATGGCTCGTCGCGGCGATGATGGGCCTGATCGGTGGCCGTGTGATTCCGTTTTTTACCCAGCGTGGCCTGGGTCGGGCCGAAGCCGTCAAGCCCTGGCCGTGGTTGGACCACCTGTTGCTGAGCGGGTCGATTCTGGTGGCGCTGTTGTATGCCAACGGATGGGCCTTGATGCCTAATCTCTGGGTTGGCGTGCTATTCGCCGCGTTGGGCCTGGGCCATCTGCTGCGCTGGCTGCGCTGGCAGGATCGCGGCCTGTGGCGAGTACCGCTGCTGTGGTCTCTGCACCTGGCCTATGCCTGGCTCGCGCTGGCGTGCCTGGGCATGGCGCTGTGGCATTTCGGTGCCGCCTTCAATCCAAGCCTGGCGGTGCACGCGCTGACCATTGGTGCGATGGCTGGGTTGATCCTGGCGATGATCGCACGGGTCAGCCTGGGCCATACCGGTCGACCGTTGCAGCCGCCACCCGGCATGACGCTGGCTTTCGCGTTGCTGAACCTGGCGTGTGTATGCCGCGTGTGGTTGGTGCTGGTTTGGCCCTTGGCAGCCCTGTGGTTGGCAGGACTTTGCTGGTCCATTGGGATGGGCCTGTACCTGTGGCGCTATGGACCGATGCTGTGGCAGGCGCGGGTCGATGGGCATCCGGGCTAGGAGAGGTCAATGTCTTCTGTGTTGTGGATGGTTCATCGGTTGACGGTCCTCGCCAAGTCGTTGTGGTGAACCGCGATGCGGCGTCATGCCGCGGCGGAGTGTTGACCGCGGTCAAGGGATAGCGGCGCGGCAGTTCCCACACTGTGGCGAACTTTCTGGAGGACCGCGCCATGCCCCTGTCCCTTGCGCAATTGCGCCGCAACTACACCCTTTACGGTCTTCGCGACGATTGTGCGCAGGCCGACCCGTTGGCATTGTTTGGCCAGTGGCTGGACCAGGCACGCAAGACCGAAGTGCCCCCGGCGGAAGCCAACAGCATGGCCCTGGCCACGGTGGACAGCCACGGGCATGCCCATTGCCGCATCCTGTTGCTCAAGGGGTTCAGCGTCGACGGGTTTTTCTTTTTTGGTAATTACCAGAGTGCCAAGGGCCAGGAGTTGGCGGACAACCCCCATGCCGCCATGACGTTTTTCTGGCCGGGCCTGGAGCGTCAGGTCCGTATCGAAGGGCCGGTGGTGAAGGTCGCTGCGCAACTGTCGGACGACTACTTCGAGGCGCGTCCGACCGCCAGCCAACTGGGCAGCTGGGCCTCACCCCAGAGCCAGCCCCTGGCCCATCGCAGCGAGTTGGAAGGACGCCTGCGTGAGGTCACCGAGCGCTTCGCCGGGCGCCAGCCTCCTCGGCCCGAACATTGGGGTGGTTTCTGCCTGCAACCCCGGCGCATCGAGTTCTGGCAGGGCCGTCCCAACCGTCTGCATGACCGCCTCGACTACCGCCTGCTGGACGGCGAGTGGCAGCGCACGCGCCTGGCTCCCTGACGGCATACCTCCTTCGAGGAATAGGCCCTGCGCTCATTGCGGCGCAGGCTGGATGCATCTTTTCAATACCTGGAGCCTGGACCATGGCCCATCTGACCCAACGCAGTTTTGTCTCCCTGCATATCGCGGTGCTGACCATCAGCGATACCCGCACCTACGACACCGACATCTCCGGGCAAACCCTGGTGGACCGCCTGAAAGACGCCGGACATAGGCTGATCGACCGTAGCATCGTGATGGATGACATCTACCAGATCCGCGCACGGGTCTCCCAGTGGATCGCTGACCCTCACGTACAAGTTGTACTGATGACCGGCGGCACTGGCTTTACCGCCCGTGACAACACCCCTCAGGCCGTGCTGCCGTTGCTGGACAAACAGGTAGACGGGTTTGGCGAGTTGTTCCGGCAGGTGTCTTTGGCGCAAATCGGCATGTCCACCTTGCAGTCCCGCGCCCTGGCAGGGGTCAGCAATGGCGTGCTGGTGTGCTGCATGCCCGGTTCGCCGGGCGCCTGTCGGACTGCCTGGGACCAGATCCTGGTCGGCCAACTGGACAGCCGCACCGGCCCGTGTAACTTCGCGCCGCACCTCAAGCCGCAACTCGATCAACCGCTTCAAGCCTGTGGGGTACGGTCATGAGCCTGTGCGACAGCGGCGACCTGCTGCCGGTGGAGGAGGCCATCGAACGGTTGCTGGCTCAGGCACCGCCGCCACCGCCCACTGAGGTGATTGCGTTGACCGAGGCCCTCGGGCGTGTCACTGCCGAAGAGGTGTTTTCACCGATCGACCTGCCGGGCTGGAGCAACAGCGCCATGGACGGCTATGCGCTGCGCGCGTTCGATGTGCCGGAGCAGGGCGGTCATTTGCAAGTGGTTGGACGGATCGCCGCCGGGCACAGCAGTGACGTGCCATTGCAGCCGGGGCAAACCGTGCGGATCTTCACCGGTGCGCCGCTGCCCCCAGGTGCCGACAGCGTGGTGCCCCAGGAGCGCTGTCGCGTTTACGGTCAGCGCATCTGGTGTCCGCCGGTGCGCCTGGGCGAACACGTACGCAGGCGCGGCGAAGAGTTGCAACGCGGGCAGCGTGTGATGAGTGCCGGTAAACGCCTGCGTGCCCAGGAAATCGGCTTGCTGGCGGCCGCGGGCATACCGCGGGTCAAGGTCTTCCGGCCACTGCGCGTGTGCCTGCTCAGCAGCGGTGATGAACTGCGCGAGCCGGGTGAGTCCCTGGCGCCAGGGCAGATCTACAACAGCAATCGCTATCTGGTCGCGGCGCTGCTGCGCGGCTGGGGCGTCACGGTTCACGATTACGGTGTGATGGCAGACGCTCTCGCGGCCAGTCGTGATGCGCTGCTGCTGGCCTCTTCCGAATGCGATTTGCTGCTGACGACTGGCGGTGTGTCGGTGGGCGAAGAGGACCACCTCAAGCAAGCGATCCAAGCGCTGGGCAAGATCGAGTTCTGGCGCTTGGCAATCCAGCCCGGCAAGCCGCTGGCGTTCGGTCAGGTGGCGGGTAAACCCTGGATTGGCCTGCCGGGTAACCCGACGGCTGCGCTGGTGACCACGCTGATCGTAGTGCGCCCATTCCTTTTGCGTGCTCAAGGCGCGGAGCGAGTGTTGCCAGTGCCCATCAGCGTGCCCGCCGCATTTGAATGGGTGAAACCCAACAAGCGCCGCCAATACCTGCGCGCACGGCTGAGCCCCGGCAGCGACGGGCAATTGCGCGCCGTCCTGCACCCCCAGCAAAGCTCGGCGATGCTCGTCGCCGCCTGCTGGGCCGATGGTCTAGTGATCATCGAGCGCGAGCAGCAAGTATCCAAGGGAGCGGCAGTGTCTTTCCTGCCCTTCACCGGTTTTGAATAAGGAGCGGTCATGCAACTGGTTTGTCCGGCGGGTAACCTGCCTGCGCTGAAAGCCGCCGTGCGCCAAGGCGCCGATGCGGTGTACGTAGGGTTTCGCGATGACACCAATGCCCGGCACTTTGCGGGGCTGAACATGGACGACAAGCAGTTCGATGCCGCTGTCGCCCATATCCGCCAGCACCAGCGCAAGCTCTATGTGGCGGTCAACACCTACCCGCAACCGAAAATCTGGCCGCGCTGGCAACGCGCAGTGGACCGTGCCGCCGATCATGGCGTCGACGCCTTGATCGCGGGCGACCCTGGCGTACTGGGCTATGCCGCGCGACGCCATCCGCACATGGCGTTGCACCTCTCGGTGCAAGGCTCGGCCACCCATGCGGCAGCGTTGAAGTTCTACGTCGAACACTACGGCATCCGCCGTGCCGTGCTGCCACGGGTGCTGTCCCTGGCCCAGGTCAGACAGGTGGCGGCCAGCGGCACCGTGCCCATTGAGGTGTTCGGTTTTGGCAGCCTGTGCATCATGGCTGAGGGGCGTTGCCATTTGTCGTCGTATATCACCGGCGAGTCGCCCAACCTCTGTGGCGTGTGCTCGCCGGCCAAGGCCGTGCGCTGGAGCGACGACGCCGACGGCCTCAGCGCACGGCTCAGCGACGTGCTGATCGACCGCTATACCCCGGACGAACCTGCTGGCTACCCGACCTTGTGCAAGGGCCGTTTCCTGGTGGGCGGCAAGCGCTTCCACGCGCTGGAAGAACCCACCAGCCTCGACACCCTCGACCTGCTGCCCGAACTCAGCGCCATCGGCGTGGAAGCGGTAAAGATCGAAGGCCGGCAGCGCAGCCCGGCCTATGTGGAGCAAGTCACCCGTGTGTGGCGTGCGGCCCTCGACGCCCACCGCGCCAACCCCGCGAGCTTTGTGGTCAAGGCCCCATGGCGCCAGGTGCTCGCCGGGCTTTCCGAAGGCAGCCAGACCACCTTGGGTGCTTACCATCGTGCGTGGCAGTGAGGAGACACAGATGAAACTCAGCCTGGGACCGGTGCTGTTTTATTGGGACAAAGATCACCTGGGGCGCTTCTATGCCGACATGGCCGGCTTGCCCCTGGATGTGATTTACCTGGGGGAAACGGTGTGTTCCAAACGCCGCGCGTTCAACCTGGATCAATGGCTGGGCCTGGGCCGCGAATTGCAAGCGTGCAGCTCGGCGCAGATCGTATTGTCGAGCCTCACCTTGATCGAAGCCGCCTCCGAACTGTCCAGCCTGCGACGGCTGTGTGACAACGGCGATTTTTTGGTGGAGGCAAACGACATGGGCGCCGTGCAGTTGCTGATCGAGCGCAAATTGCCCTTTGTCGGTGGCCCGGCACTCAATCTCTACAACGGCCACGCGTTGGTGCAGTTGCTCGACGCGGGAATGCAGCGGTGGGTGCCGCCAGTGGAGTGCTCCCACGATCTGATCGCCGATGTGCTGGAGCAAGTGCGTGAACTGGGGAGGCCATTGCCGGAAGTGGAGATCTTCGCCTACGGGCATCTGCCCCTGGCGTACTCGGCGCGTTGTTTCACTGCGCGGGCGGAGAACCGGCCGAAGGATGATTGCCAGTTCTGCTGTATCAACTATCCGGATGGCATGGCGTTGACCAGTCAGGAAGGGCAGGCGTTGTTTACCTTGAATGGGATTCAGACGATGTCTGCCGATGTGACCAACTTGCTGGCTGACTATCCCGGTTTGGTTTCGTGTGGTGCCGATTTACTGCGCCTGAGCCCGCGGGCTGAAGGGATGGCTGATGTGGTGCGTGCCTTTGATCAAGTGCGCCAGGGAGCCCTGCCGCCGTTGTTTGTGGACGGGTGCAATGGTTATTGGCATGGGCAGGCAGGAATGTTGCGGGTTGAGGAGGTGGTGGGGTGTTGAGTCGCAAGCAGTGGGTGCTCAAGGGCGTGGATCGGGTGTTGCCGTTGATTCGGCGGGTGCCGTTTGCCGCGCAGCGGTTGGTGTTGGAGCAGGGGCTTAATCGGTGTTTGGCGGAGCCTTTGCGCGATGGAGGTTTCGATCTGCTGCGTGGGCGTTGGATGTGCCTGCGTGTTGCGGATTTGGGGGTGTGTTGGTATCTGACGTTGGGACGGGAGGGGTTGCGGGTGGCTTCGAAGGCTGCTGCCGAGGTGACGATCAGTGGGAATTGGCGGGAGTTTTTGTTGTTGGCCAGTCGGCAGGAGGACCCGGATACTTTGTTTTTTCGGCGGCGATTGGTGATTGAAGGGGATACGGAATTGGGGTTGGGGTTGAAGAATCTGATTGATAGTCTGGATTCGGATGTGTTGCCGGGGTGGTTGTGGTGGGGGTTGGAGAGGGCTGGGTTGGCTGTTTGACTGTGGGCATATCCGTTGCTGCGGAACCCATACCCGCGATCACCCCAATAACGGATATGCCCACAAGCCCCTGTCACCCCGCCTGCCTCAGATGCTCCATCGCCCAAACCGCCGCCTCCACCCGCGACCTCAACCCCAGCTTATGCAGCACATTCTTCACATGCACCTTCACCGTCCCCTCGGTAATCCCCAGCTTATGCCCGATCACCTTATTGCTGTACCCCCCGGCAATGGTCCTCAACACCTGCCGCTCCCGCTCAGTCAGCTCCACCGCCGCATGCGGCTGCGGCGAACGCAATGCCTGGGCCAGTACGCGGGTCAAGCCAGGGCTGATCACCAAGGCTCCCTGCAAGGCATCACGGATGAACTCCACCACCAACTCCGGTTCCATGTCCTTGAGCAGATAACCATTGGCATCCAGTCGTAGCGCATCACGAATATCGTCCTCCGCGTCGGACACGGTAAACAGCAGCACCTTCCCCGCATAGTTCATGGCCCGCAGGCGACGCAGTGTCTCCAGGCCGTTCATGTGCGGCATGTTGTTGTCCAGTAACACCAGGTCCGGTTGCAACGTAGCGATCTGATCAAGGGCCTCCTGGCCGTTACCGGCCTCACCAACCACGTGCAAATCGTCTTCCAGTTCAAGCATCTGACGCATGCCGTGACGCATCATCGGGTGGTCGTCGACCAACAGGATTCGGTGGCGAATAGCGGTGTTCATGAGGCGGTGCCTTGTAGAGAGTGGCCAAGAAATTCCGGCTGGAAACGCAATTGCACCCGCGTGCCCTGGGGCTCACGCGGGCTGATGTCGAGATGGCCGTGCAGGCTGCGTGCGCGCTCGTCCATGATGGTCAGGCCGTGGTGTTCGCGTTGGTCGACGTCGCCGCCGAAGCCACGCCCATCGTCTTCGATGCAAAGGCTCACGGTCTCACCAACCTGGCGCAGTTGCAGCCAGGCATTTTGCGCATGAGCGTGGCGCAGGCAATTGGACAGGGCTTCGCGGGTGATCTGCAGCACGTGGATCTGTTCACTGGCCGACAGCTGGAATGCCAAGGCGTCCACGTGCAGGTGTACCTGGAACTCGCCACGGCGGGAGAACTCTTCGGCGGTCTCCCGCAGCTCCTGCACCAACCCGGCGTCATGGATCTGCAAGCGGAAGGTGGTGAGCAGTTCGCGCAGTTGGCGGTAGGCGTTATTGAGGCCGTCACGCAATTCACTGGTGACGCAGGCCAGGGTTTCCACGGGCTCGCCACGGCGGATCAGGGTCTGCATGCGGCTCACTTGTAGCTTCATGTAGGACAGTGCCTGGGCCAGGGAGTCGTGCAGTTCGCGGGCGATGATGGTGCGCTCCTCCAGCAGTAACAGGCGGTGGTCCTGTTCCCGCTGGCGCTTGAGAGACAGCGAGGTGCCGATCAGGTTGGCCAGGGCCTGGATCAGTTGTTTTTCCCAATCCTGCGGGGGGTGGCCGTCGAGGAAGTGCGCCTTGAGTTCGCCCAGTTCTGCGCCCTGGTTGCTGATGCTGAATACCTCTGGCGGCGCCGCGTGGTGGCGTTCGCACGTCGCGCAGTCGCCGATCGCGCAGACGTTGCGGCTGTGTTCGCCATGCAGCGCCAGCATCTGCTGCGCCGGTGCGAGGAAGTGACCTTGCAGGCACAGCGACAGGCGCAAGCCCGGCAGGCGTTTCTGGAAGCGCCGGATCAGTTCATCCAGGCCTTCGGCATTGGCCAGGCGCGTGGCCAGGCTGCGGCTGCTCTGGTAAAGCAATTCCAGGGCGGCATTGGCTTGTTGCAGGTTGAGAGTTTTGAGCTGCACCTGGGCTTCCAGAGTGCGGTGGGAGGCCTCGATGGTCTCGGCCATGGCGTTGAAGCTCAGGGCCAGTTGGCCCAGTTCGTCCTCGGAACGGTGGTTGACGCGGGTCTGGTAGTTGCCATCGCGAAAGCGCCGAGTGGCGTGCACCAGTTCCTGCAAGGGCGTGACCACGCCGTACTGCAATTCGTAGAGGCCGATCAGCAGGATGATCAAGGTGCTGAACAACGCCAGTCCCTGGATCGCTTGTTGCCAGCTTTGCTTGTGCTCGCTCTGTTGCTGCAACAGGCTGACGAACTGGTTCAGTTGCTCGACGAACGCCGGCGCGCTGGCCTGGAACAGCACCGCATCGCCGCGCATCACCGCCGGGCGCAGCTCGTCGTTCCAGCGCCGCTGGATCTGCTGGTAGCTCTGTAGCAGGGCGCTGTGGGGGCCGTCTTCGAGCACCGCCTTGAGCGACTGGCTGTCGAGGCGCCGTTGCAGGCTCTGGCTGACCTCGGCGACCTCATCCGGGCGTGCACCGGCCGCCAGTTTCCAGCTGAGGTGATAGGTCTCCATGCGCACCGAGCCCGCGGTGTTGATCGCGGCGGCGTCGCCCTGGCTGAACCAGGCGATCAGCCCGGCGCTGAGGGAACTGGCCAGGGCCAGGATCGCAATCAGGATCACCGCCAGACCGGCGCGGGCGGGCAGGGAGCTGCGCAGCCAGTCAAACATGACGGCACAGTTGAAGGGGGCAGCAGAGCAGCATGGTCGCACCTGGAGCGGGAAAGGGGGGAGATGGCCTTCCCTGGCGCACTACCTCTAAAGAATTGCCGGCGAACCCTCCCACGGACAAAAGCCGGCACAAGAGAACAATCCATTGATAAATAAAGGCTTTCTCTTGTCTTGCGGGCTACCTCCTTGGAGGTAGACGGGGCCAGCATAGCGCCATACCCAACCGGCCCACGTTGATCTGGGTCAAGTTCTGCGAGGGGGTCGCCCCTAACCTGCGCTCATGGAATCACTTTCTGGAGCGCATACCGTGACTCAACCCCGTATGAGACAAGGCCTGGTGCTGGGCATGAGCACCCTGGCCTTCACCGTCTGCTTTATGGTGTGGATGATGTTCGCCGTGCTCGGCGTGCCCATCAAGGACCTGCTGCAACTCAACGAAACCCAGTTCGGCCTGTTGGCCGCCACCCCGGTATTGACCGGTTCCCTGGTGCGCCTGCCCCTCGGGTTGCTGACCGACCGTTTCGGCGGGCGCATCGTGTTCTTTGTGTTGATGCTCGCCTGTGTACTGCCGCTGTACCTGATCACCTACGCCACGGCGTATTGGCAGTTCCTGGTGCTGGGCCTGTTTGTCGGTTTGGCCGGCGGCTCGTTTTCAGTAGGCATCGCCTATGTCGCCAAGTGGTTCGATAAAGAGAACCAAGGGTTTGCCATGGGCGTGTTCGGCGCGGGTAATGCCGGCGCTGCCGTCACCAAATTTCTGGCCCCGGCGCTGATCGCCCTCGGCACCTGGCACCTGGTGCCCAAGGTGTTCAGCGCGATCCTGTTTGTCACCGCGCTGTTGTTCTGGTTCCTCACCCGCGAAAACAAGGCCCACCGCAGTGCTGGCGGCGCCACCCTGCGTCAGCAACTGCTGTGCCTCAAAGACCCGGCTGTGTGGCGCTACTGCCAGTACTACTCGATTGTGTTCGGCGGCTACGTGGCCCTGGCGTTGTGGATGACCAAGTACTACGTGCAGGAATACGGCTTCAGCCTGCAAAGCGCCGCACTGCTGGCCGCGTGTTTTTCCTTGCCTGGCGGTGTGTTGCGGGCGGTGGGCGGCTGGATGTCCGACCGCTGGGGCGCACACAGCGTGACCTGGTGGGTGCTGTGGGTGAGCTGGATCTGCCTTTTCCTGCTCAGCTATCCGCAGACGCAGTTGCAAGTGATGACCGTCAACGGGCCCGTCTATTTCCATCTCGGCCTCAACGCCACCCTGTTCACCGTGCTGCTGTTCGTGATGGGCATCGCCTTCGCGTTCGGCAAGGCCTCGGTGTTCAAGTACATCGCCAATGACTACCCGCAGAACATGGGCGCGGTGTCCGGCATCGTCGGCCTGGCCGGCGGCCTGGGCGGCTTTGTACTGCCGATTCTATTCGGCGCCCTGGTGGACCTCACCGGTGTGCGCTCCTCCTGCTTCATGTTGATGTACGGCGTGGTCTGGGTCTCCCTGACCTGGATGTACATCAGCGAGATCCGTAAACAGCCGTTGCTCGGCAAACAAGCGCTCCAAGGAGAATGATCATGTCTATCGCGCAAAAGCCCGAATCGGGGCCGGTGATCCACGACTGGCGCCCTGAAGACCCGGCGTTCTGGGGCGCCAGCGGCAAGAAGACCGCCACCCGCAACTTGTGGATTTCGATCCCTGCGCTTTTGCTGGCCTTTGCGGTGTGGATGGTGTGGAGCACGGTGATTGTGCGCCTCAACGCCATTGGCTTCAGCTTCACCACTGACCAGTTGTTCTGGTTGGCGGCGCTGCCGGGTTTGTCCGGCGCGACGTTGCGGGTGTTCTACTCGTTCATGGTGCCGATCTTCGGCGGGCGCCGCTGGACCGCCCTGAGCACCGCGTCGCTCTTGCTGCCGTCACTGTGGATGGGCTTTGCGGTGCAGGATCCGAGCACGCCTTACAGCGTCTTCGTGTTGATCGCCTTACTCTGCGGTTTTGGCGGCGGCAACTTTGCCTCCAGCATGTCCAACATCAGCTTCTTCTACCCTAAGGCCCAGCAGGGCACCGCCCTGGGGTTGAACGCCGGCCTGGGCAACCTGGGCGTTTCGGTGATGCAGTTCTGCGTGCCGTTGGTGATCACCTTTGGGGTATTCGGGTTGATCGGCGGGCAACCGCAAACCCTGGCGGACGGTAGCCAACTGTGGCTGCAGAATGCCGGCTTCATCTGGGTGCCATTCATCATCCTCGTCACCGTGGCGGCGTGGTTCGGCATGAATGACCTATCCAGCGCCCGCGCGTCGTTCAGCGACCAGGCGGTGATCTTCAAGCGCAAGCACAACTGGCTGATGTGCTGGTTGTACCTGGCGACTTTCGGTTCGTTCATCGGCTTCTCGGCGGCGTTTCCGCTGCTGATCAAGACCTCGTTTCCGGACGTGGTAGCGCTGAAGTTCGCCTTCCTCGGCCCACTGGTTGGCGCACTGGTGCGGCCACTGGGCGGCTGGCTGGCCGACAAGCTGGGCGGCGCGCGAGTGACCCTGTGGAACTTCGTGCTGATGATCGTGATGGTGTTCGGCGTGCTGCACTTTTTGCCGCAGAACCAGCAGGGCGGCAACTTCTACGGTTTTCTCGGCCTGTTTATGCTGCTGTTCATCACCACCGGCATCGGCAACGGCTCCACCTTCCGCATGATCCCGGTGATCTTCCGCACCCTCCACGAAAAAGCCAGTGTCGGCAAACCCGCCGCCGTGCGTGAACAGGCCTTGAAGGACGCCAGCAAGGAATCCGCCGCCGTGCTCGGGTTCAGCTCGGCCATGGGCGCGTTCGGCGCGTTCTTCATTCCCAAATCCTTCGGCAGTTCCATGGCCGCCACCGGCAGCCCGGCCATGGCCTTCTACCTGTTTGTCGGTTTCTACCTGAGCTGCATCGTCGTGACCTGGTGGTGGTACGCCCGCAAAGGCTGCGCCACACCCTGCTAGTCCGACCCGAATTCGCGGGGCAACGCACCCCACGGCACGCCTGATGAGGAAAGCATCATGAGTCACCTACTGGATCAACTGCGGTTCTTCAACCGCAAGCAAAACGAGTTCTCCGAGGGCCACGGCGAGACCCGCAAAGAGTCCCGCGATTGGGAGAACGTCTACCGTTCGCGCTGGCAGTACGACAAGATCGTGCGCTCCACCCACGGGGTGAACTGCACCGGTTCCTGTTCGTGGAAGATCTACGTGAAAAACGGCCTGATTACCTGGGAAACCCAGCAGACCGACTACCCGCGTACCCGCAACGACTTGCCCAACCACGAACCCCGAGGCTGCCCGCGTGGCGCCAGCTACAGCTGGTACATCTACAGCGCCAACCGGCTCAAGTACCCGAAAATTCGCAAACCACTGCTCAAACTGTGGCGTGAAGCGCGCCTGACCCTGGCCCCGGTAGACGCCTGGGCGAGCATTGTTGAGGACAAGGCCAAGGCCGAGTCCTACAAGAGCAAGCGTGGCATGGGGGGCTTCATCCGCTCCAACTGGGACGAAGTGAACGAGATCATCGCTGCTTCCAACGTCTACACCATCAAGCAGTACGGCCCGGACCGCATCGTCGGCTTCTCGCCGATCCCGGCCATGTCCATGGTCAGCTATGCCGCCGGCTCGCGTTACCTGTCACTGCTCGGCGGGGTGTGTCTGAGCTTCTATGACTGGTACTGCGACCTGCCACCGGCTTCGCCGATGGTGTGGGGCGAGCAGACCGACGTGCCGGAATCGGCCGACTGGTACAACTCCAACTACATCATCGCCTGGGGTTCCAACGTCCCGCAGACCCGTACACCGGACGCGCACTTTTTCACCGAGGTGCGCTACAAGGGCACCAAGACCGTGGCCATCACCCCCGATTATTCGGAAGTGGCCAAGCTCACTGATCTGTGGCTCAACCCCAAGCAGGGTACCGACGCCGCGTTGGCCCAGGCCTTCAATCACGTGATCTTCAAGGAGTTTCACCTCGACCACCCAAGCGCCTATTTCACCGACTACGCCAAGCGCTTCACCGACTTGCCGGTGCTGGTGATGCTCAAGCCCGTGACCGGTTTTGCACCGGGCGCCGGGTTCCAGCCTGACCGCTTCCTGCGTGCCTCGGACCTTGTGGGCAACCTTGGCCAGGACAATAACCCGGAATGGAAAACCATTGCCCTTGACGAAAGCGGCGAGCTGGTCTCGCCCCAAGGTTCCATCGGCTATCGCTGGGGCGAGAAGGGCAAGTGGAACATCCTCGCCAAGGAAGGCGGGGAAGGTCGCGCCATCGACCTGAAACTGAGCCTGATGGGGGCGGACGTAGCGGAGGTGGGCTTCCCGTATTTTGCCGGCGAATCCCACGAGCACTTCCAGCACGTGGCGGGCGATGCCGTGCAGTTTCGCCGCGTGCCGGTGCACAGCGTGACGTTGGCCGATGGCAGCGTGGCCAAGGTCGCCACGGTGTTCGACCTGTCGGCCGCCAACCTGGCCATCGACCGTGGCCTGGGCGGCAGCAACGTTGCCAAGGACTACGACGACGCCAGTGTGCCCGGCACCCCGGCGTGGCAGGAAGCGATCACCGGCGTCAGCCGCGAGAAAGCCATCCAGATCGCCCGTGAGTTCGCCGACAACGCCGACAAGACTAAGGGCCGCTCGATGATCATCGTCGGTGCGGCGATGAACCACTGGTACCACATGGACATGAACTACCGCGGGCTGATCAACATGCTCATGCTCTGCGGTTGCGTCGGCCAGACCGGCGGCGGCTGGGCCCACTACGTCGGCCAGGAAAAACTGCGCCCGCAATGCGGCTGGCTGCCCCTGGCGTTCGGCCTGGACTGGAGCCGCCCACCCCGGCAGATGAATGGCACCAGCTTCTTCTACGGCCATAGCTCGCAGTGGCGCCACGAAAAAATGAACATGCACGATGTGCTCTCGCCCATGGCGGACAAGTCGCAGTTCCCCACCCACGCGCTGGACTACAACATCCGCGCCGAGCGCGCCGGCTGGCTGCCGAGCGCGCCGCAACTCAACACCAACCCGTTGCACATCTGCCGTGAGGCGGCTGCTGTTGGCATGGATCCCAAAGACTATGTGGTCAAGGCCTGGCAGGACGGCACCCTACGCTTTGCCTGCGAGCAACCGGACAGCCCGGCGAACTTCCCGCGCAACATGTTTATCTGGCGTTCCAACCTGCTCGGTTCGTCGGGCAAGGGCCATGAGTACATGCTCAAGTACCTGCTGGGCACCAAGAACGGTGTGATGAACGAAGACATCGGTTTTGGCGGCGAAAGCAAGCCCACCGAAGCCGAGTGGGTTGACGATGGTGCCATCGGCAAACTCGATCTGGTGACCACGTTGGACTTCCGCATGTCGTCCACCTGTGTGTATTCCGACATCGTCTTGCCGACCGCCACCTGGTACGAAAAAGACGACATGAACACCTCGGACATGCACCCGTTCATCCACCCGTTGTCGGCAGCTATCGACCCGGCGTGGGAGTCGCGGTCCGATTGGGACATCTACAAGGGCATCGCCAAGGCGTTCTCGGCCATGGCGGTCGGCCACCTGGGTGTCGAGAAGGACCTGGTCACCGTGCCGCTGATGCATGACAGCGTCGGCGAGTTGGCCCAGCCTTTCGGCGGCACTGACTGGAAAAGTGCCGGTGTGGCACCAGTGCCGGGCAAGAACGCGCCGAACATGGCGGTGGTGGAGCGCGACTACCCGAATCTCTACAAGAAATTCACCTCCCTTGGCCCGCTGCTGGAAAAACTCGGCAATGGCGGCAAGGGCATCAACTGGAATACCGATGAGGAAGTGAAATTCCTCGGTGAACTGAACCATCACGAAGGCGACGCGGGCATCAGCCTGGGGCGGCCGAAAATCGACACGGCCATCGACGCCGCCGAAGTGATCCTGTCCCTGGCCCCGGAAACCAACGGCCACGTGGCTGTCAAGGCCTGGGCTGCGCTGTCGGAGTTCACCGGCATCGACCACAGCCACCTGGCATTGCCCAAGGCTCACGAGGCGATCCGCTTCCGCGACATCCAGGCGCAGCCACGCAAGATCATTTCCAGCCCCACCTGGTCGGGCCTGGAAGACGATCACGTGAGCTACAACGCCGGCTACACCAACGTCCATGAAAACATCCCATGGCGCACCCTCACCGGGCGCCAGCAGTTCTACCAGGATCACCCGTGGATGCAGGCATTCGGCGAGCAGTTGATGAGCTATCGACCACCGGTCAACACCCGCACCATCGAAGGGGTGAAGGGCAAGCGCAGTAATGGCGAGACCGAGATCGTACTGAACTGGATCACCCCGCACCAGAAATGGGGGATCCACAGCACCTACAGCGACAACCTGCTGATGCTCACCCTGAGCCGTGGGGGGCCGATCGTGTGGCTCTCGGAAATCGACGCCCAGCGCGCCGGTATCGAGGACAACGACTGGATTGAGTGCTTCAACGTCAACGGCGCGCTCACCGCCCGTGCGGTGGTGAGCCAGCGGGTCAAGGAGGGCATGGTGATGATGTATCACGCGCAGGAACGCATCGTGAACGTGCCGGGTTCGGAGACCACCAAAACCCGCGGCGGCCACCACAACTCGGTGACCCGCGTGGTGCTCAAACCGACCCATATGATCGGCGGTTATGCCCAGCAGGCCTACGGCTTCAACTACTACGGCACGGTCGGCTGCAATCGCGATGAGTTCGTCGTGGTGCGCAAGATGGCCAAGGTCGATTGGCTCGATGGCTCCGACGGCGATGATCTGCCACGCCCATTGCCGACCGATATCGAGGAGAACTGAGATGAAAATTCGCTCACAGATCGGCATGGTGCTGAACCTGGACAAATGCATCGGCTGCCACACTTGCTCGATCACCTGCAAGAACGTGTGGACCAGCCGCGAAGGCATGGAATACGCCTGGTTCAACAACGTCGAATCCAAGCCCGGCATCGGCTACCCCAAAGAATGGGAGAACCAGGACAAGTGGAAGGGCGGCTGGATCCGTAACGCCAATGGCACGATCAACCCGCGTATCGGCGGCAAATTCCGCGTGCTGGCAAACATCTTCGCCAACCCCGACTTGCCTAGCCTGGACGACTACTACGAGCCGTTCGACTTCGACTACCAGCACCTGCACACCGCGCCCCTGGGCGAACACCAGCCCACCGCGCGCCCGCGTTCGGTGGTGTCGGGCAAGCGCATGCAGAAAATCGAGTGGGGGCCCAACTGGGAGGAGATCCTCGGCACTGAGTTCGCCAAGCGCCGCAAGGACAAGAACTTCGACCAGATCCAGGCCGATATCTACGGCGAGTACGAAAACACCTTCATGATGTACCTGCCGCGCCTGTGCGAGCACTGCCTCAACCCGGCATGCGCAGCGTCATGCCCCAGCGGTGCGATCTACAAGCGTGAAGAAGACGGCATTGTGCTGATCGACCAGGAAAAATGTCGCGGCTGGCGCATGTGCATCAGCGGTTGCCCGTACAAGAAAATCTACTTCAACTGGAAGAGCGGCAAGTCCGAAAAGTGCATCTTCTGCTACCCGCGCATCGAAGCCGGCATGCCCACGGTGTGCGCCGAAACCTGTGTCGGCCGTATCCGCTATCTCGGTGTTCTGCTGTACGACGCCGACCGCATCAGCGAAGTCGCCAGCACCGCCAACGAGCACGACCTGTACGAGAAACAGCTGGAGATCTTCCTCGACCCGAATGACCCGGCTGTGATCCGTCAGGCCCTGGCCGATGGCGTGCCGCAGTCGGTGATCGACTCGGCGCAGCGCTCGCCCGTCTACAAAATGGCGGTGGACTGGAAGCTCGCGCTGCCGCTGCACCCGGAATACCGCACCTTGCCGATGGTCTGGTACGTGCCGCCGCTGTCGCCGATCCAGAACGCCGCCGCTGCCGGCACCGTGGGCATGAATGGGGTGATCCCGGATGTGGACAGCCTGCGCATTCCTTTGCGTTACCTGGCCAACATGCTCACGGCGGGCGATGAAAAGCCGGTCAAGCGTGCCCTTAAGCGCCTTCTGGCAATGCGCGCCTTCAAGCGTTCCCAGCAGGTGGACGGCGTCCAGGACCTGCAAGTCCTTGAAGACGTGGGCTTGAGCGTGCCGCAAGTGGAAGAGATGTATCGCTACCTGGCCATCGCCAATTACGAGGACCGCTTTGTGGTGCCAAGCGCCCATCGCGAGGACGCCATGAGCGATGCCTTCGCTGAGCGTTCGGGCTGTGGTTTCAGCTTTGGCAGCGGCTGCAGCGGCAGTTCCGACACCAATATGTTCGGCGCGAAGAAGGCCAACCGCCGCGACGTGTTGAAAACCGTACAGATCTGGGAGGACTGAACCATGCGCATTCTTAAAGTGATCTCGCTGCTGCTGGACTATCCCACGGAACACCTGGTGAGCGGCCGCGATGAGCTGGAGCAGGCGATTATCGAGTCACGGGAAATCAGTCCCAAACAACGCGGCGCCTTATTCGAACTGCTGGAGCTGATCTGCGCCAACGACCTGATGGATGGCCAGGAACACTACGGCGCGTTGTTCGGCCGCGGGCGTTCGCTGTCGTTGTTGCTGTTCGAGCATGTGCACGGCGAATCCCGCGACCGTGGTCAGGCGATGGTCGACATGATGGCCCAGTACGAGGCGGCTGGTTTTGCCATCGGCGTCAAGGAGCTGCCCGACTTCATCCCGCTGTACCTGGAGTTCCTCTCCACCCGTGAGGACATCGAGGCCCGCGAGGGCCTGGCGGATGTGGCGCACTTGCTGGCGTTGCTCGCGGCGCGCCTCGAAGAACGTGAAAGCGCCTATGCCAGTTGCTTCCGGGCACTGCTGCAAATCGCCGGCGCCGAGCCGCACCAGGCGGTGGCCGAAGTGCGCGCCCAGGTCGCTGCCGAGCCGCGTGACGACTCCCTCGAAGCCCTTGACAAGGTGTGGGAAGAAGAGGCCGTGGACTTCATGCAGGCCGAACAGCAGGACCGTTGCAGTGCGCTGCCGAGCGCTCCGGGCAAGGCGCGGGAAGAAAGCGCCGTGCCGTTGCACTGGGTGGATTTTCAGCAGGAAGGGCGGGCCGTGCTGCCTGCCGGGGAGGTGGGTAATGTCTAAGTGGAATTTGCTGGTATTCGGGGTGTACCCCTATGTGGCCCTGGCGATCTGCCTGTTGGGCAGTTGGGCGCGGTTCGACCTGTCGCAGTACACCTGGAAGGCCGGCTCCAGCCAGATGCTGAACAACCGTGGCATGCGCGTGGCGAGCAACTTCTTCCATATCGGCGTGCTGTTTGTGCTGGCCGGGCACTTTGTCGGCTTGCTGACGCCCGCGTCGGTGTACCACCACGTGATCAGCACGGAAAACAAGCAACTGCTGGCAATGGTCTCCGGCGGTTTTTTCGGCCTGCTGTGCCTGGTGGGGTTGCTGATGCTGATCAAGCGTCGTCTGAGTGACCCGCGTGTGCGGGCTACGTCGAGCGCGTCCGACATTCTGATCCTGCTGGTACTGCTCGCGCAGTTGCTGCTGGGCTTGCTGACCATTGTGGCCTCCACCGGGCATATGGACGGCTCGGTGATGGTGATGCTCGCCGATTGGGCGCAGAACGTGGTGTTGCTGCGGCCAGTGCAGGCGGCGGAGTCGATTGCACCGGTGTCGCTGATCTACAAGGCCCACGTGGCGCTGGGTCTGACCCTGTTCGTGCTGTTCCCGTTTACCCGCCTGGTGCACATGGTCAGCGCGCCGGTCTGGTACCTGGGCCGTCGTTATCAAATCGTGCGGCAGAAGTCGTGAGGAACACATGATGACCCAGCCTGAATTGATTGCCAGCAGTGAACAGGAATGGCCCATCGTCAGCGTCAACGGCGTGTCGATCACGCCCGAGGCGATGGCCCTGGAGCTGCAATACCATCCTGCCGAAAGCCGCGAAGCCGCGGTGTACCTGGCCGCTCGCGCGCTGGTGATTCGCGAGCTGCTGCAACAGCGCATCACCGAGTTGGGCCTGGCGGTGGACATCGCCCCCGGCGAGAACGAAGAAGAAGCCGCCACGCGCTTGTTGCTGGAGCGCGAGATCACCGTGCCGCAGTGCGACGAGGCGACCTGCCGGCATTATTTCGAAAGCAATCGAGGGCGCTTCCACAGCGCACCGTTGCTGGCGGTGCGGCACATCTTGCTCGAATGCGCGCCGGACGATGCCGAGGCACGGCAGATGGCCCATGTGCAGGCAGAAATCCTGCAGCTGAGCCTGGCGCAGACACCCGCCAGCTTCGCCGAACTGGCGCTCAAGTATTCGGCGTGCCCGTCCAAGGCCCAGGGTGGCTCATTGGGCCAGATCAGCAAGGGCCAGACCGTGCCGGAGCTGGAGCGCCAGTTGTTTACCCTGGCGCCCGGCCTGGCCGATAAGCCCTTGGAAAGCCGTTACGGCTGGCATGTGATCAGCGTCGACCAGCGCATCGAAGGCCAGCCGTTGCCTTACGAAGCAGTGGCGGGCGCCATTCGCACCCAGTTGCAGCAGGGGGTGTGGCAGAAGGCGCTGGTGCAGTACCTGCAAACCCTGATTGGCGCCGCGGACATCCGTGGTCTCGCGCTGCAAGGCGCCGACTCGCCGTTGGTGCAGTGACATGAGCCTGGTGGATGGGCTCGGCCGTTCAATCGATTACCTGCGTCTGTCGGTGACCGACCGTTGTGATTTTCGCTGTGTGTACTGCATGGCGAAAACCATGACCTTCCTGCCGCGCCAGCAGGTGTTGAGCCTGCAAGAGCTGGAGCGCCTGGCCCGGCTGTTTGTGGGCCAGGGCGTGCGCAAGATCCGCTTGACCGGCGGTGAACCTTTGATCCGTCCTGGCATTGTGGGGTTGTGCCGCACTATTGCTGCGTTGCCAGGCTTGCGTGAGTTGGTGATGACCAGCAATGGCTCACAGTTGGCGCGGCTGGCGCAGCCGCTGGCGGCGGCGGGGGTCAAGCGCATGAATATCAGCCTCGACAGTCTGGATCCCGTGCGGTTTCGGGCGATCACGCGCAACGGTGATTTGCGCCAGGTGCAGGAGGGGATAGAGGCGGCGCGGGACGCCGGGTTCGAGCGGGTCAAGCTCAATTGCGTGGTGATGAAAGGGCGTAATTTTGATGAGGTGCCCGCGTTGGTGCGGTATGCGATCGAGCAAGGGATCGATATCAGTTTCATCGAAGAAATGCCTTTGGGGGATGTAGGGCGTTCGCGGGGGGAGGCGTTTTGTGCCAGTGATGAGGTGCGGGAGGTGATCGCTCGTGAGCATCTGTTGCTCGACACTGCGGAAAGCAGTGGGGGGCCGGCGCGGTATGTGCGTTTGGCGCGTTACCCCGACACGCGCATCGGGTTTATCTCGCCCAATTCACAGAGTTTTTGTGGGAGTTGTAATCGGCTAAGGATGACGGTGGAGGGGCGGCTTTTGTTGTGCCTCGGGCAGGACGACGCGCTGGATTTTCGTGAGTTGCTCAGGCGGTCTCCGTTGGATGATCGGCCGTTGGTTGAGGCGTTGCATCTGGCGTTGAGGGGAAAGCCAGCGCGGCATGATTTTTCGGGGGCGGGGGAGGTTCAGGTGGTGCGCTTTATGAGCATGAGCGGTGGGTGAGGTTGGGGGGCACCGTAAGGGCGGAACCATGGATAGCCGTGACGGAATAAAGGGATATGCCCCGATCAGAAAACGTTGATCCCGATCAAGGGTTTCCAACGCTTCTCTCCGTAATATCACTGCATATTGTGTTTTATGTTATCGGATTGTCTATATGTAGTGTTTGGAGCTTCCAATGCAAAGCACGCTCACCCCGCTCACCAGCACCCACCTCCACAAACGCGACGGCAGCCTGGCCCCCTTCGACGCCGAAAAAATCCGCCAAGCCCTGATCGCCGCCGGCACTGCCACCGCGGAGTTTCAAGCGAACGACGCCGACCTGTTGCTGGGCGCAGTATTGGCACGCCTAAGGGGCATCGAACAACTGGACGTCGAACTCATCCAGGACAGCGTCGAACGCGTGCTGATGGACGCCGGTTACTTCCAATCGATGCGCGCCTACATCGTCTACCGCGAACAACACGGCCGCATGCGCCGTGACCGCAAGACCCTGGTAGAGGTCGCCACCTCCATGAACGAATACCTCGATCGCGAAGACTGGCGCGTGCAGGCCAATGCCAATCAGGGCTATTCCCTGGGCGGATTGGTGCTCAATGTGGCAGGCAAGGTCACTGCCAATTACTGGCTGGACGAGGTCTACAGCGAGCAGATCGGCCGCGCGCACCGCGAAGCGGATCTGCATATCCATGACCTGGACATGCTTGCCGGCTACTGCGCCGGTTGGTCACTGCGTTCGCTGTTGCACGAAGGCCTAAACGGTGTGCCGGGCCGGGTCGAAGCGGGCCCCCCCAAGCACTTGAGCAGCGCCCTGGGGCAGATGGTCAACTTCCTCGGTACCCTGCAAAACGAATGGGCCGGCGCCCAGGCCTTCAGTTCGTTCGACACCTATCTCGCGCCCTATGTGCGCAAGGATCAACTGAGCTACCCGCAAGTGCGCCAGGCCGTGCAGGAGTTCATCTACAACCTCAACGTGCCGTCGCGCTGGGGCACCCAGACACCGTTTACCAACCTGACCTTCGATTGGGTCTGCCCAGAAGATTTACGTGAACAGGTGCCGGTGATCGGCGGTGAAGAAATGCCGTTTGCCTACGGCGACCTGCAAGCCGAAATGGAGCTGATCAACCGCGCCTACATCGAGGTGATGCAGGCCGGGGATGCCAAGGGCCGGGTGTTCACCTTTCCGATTCCCACCTACAACATCACCCATGATTTCCCCTGGGACAGCGACAATGCTGACCGCCTGTTCGAGATGACGGCGCGCTACGGTTTGCCGTATTTCCAGAACTTCCTCAATTCCGATATGCAGCCCAATCAGGTGCGCTCGATGTGCTGCCGCCTGCAGCTGGACGTGCGTGAATTGCTCAAGCGCGGTGGCGGGCTGTTCGGTTCGGCGGAACAGACGGGCTCCCTGGGGGTGGTGACAATCAACTGCGCGCGCCTGGGCTACCTGTTCAAGGGCGACACCTCAGGCTTGCTGCAACGCCTGGACAGCCTGATGGAAATGGCCATGGAAAGCCTGGAGGTCAAGCGCAAGGTGATCCAACACCACATGGATGCGGGCCTGTATCCCTACACCAAGCGTTACCTGGGCACGCTGCGCAATCACTTCTCCACCATCGGCCTTAATGGCATGCACGAGATGCTGCGCAATTTCAGCGCTGACGAGGAGGGCATGCACACCGAACAGGGCCGCGCCTTTGCCCTCAAATTGCTCGACCATGTGCGCGCCACTTTGCTGCGCTTCCAGGAAGACACCGGCCACCTCTACAACCTTGAAGCCACCCCGGCGGAAGGCACCACCTACCGTTTTGCCAAGGAAGACCGCAAGCGCTACCCAAACATCCTGCAAGCGGGCAGCGACATCGCGCCGTATTACACCAATTCCTCGCAACTGCCGGTGGGCTTTACCCAGGACCCCTTCGAAGCCCTGGAACTGCAAGACGAACTGCAATGCAAATACACCGGCGGCACTGTGTTGCACCTGTACATGGCCGAGCAGATCTCGTCGACCCAGGCCTGCAAGCAATTGGTGCGCAAGGCGCTGGGGCGTTTCCGGCTGCCGTACCTGACGGTGACGCCGACATTTTCGATCTGCCCGGTGCATGGCTACCTCGCCGGTGAACATGAGTTCTGCCCCAAGTGCGATGAAGTCCTCGCCCTGTAGGAGCGAGCTTGCTTGCTCCCGTATGAAGCCATTCAACTCAACTCCACCCCAAGGAGATTCACCATGCAAACCTCCCAGCCACAACGCCAGCGCTGCGAAGTCTGGACCCGAGTAATGGGTTACCACCGGCCGGTGTCGGCGTTCAATCCAGGCAAGCAATCCGAGCACAAGGAGCGTGCGCACTTCACTGAAACGGCCGCTGCGGCCGGTCGCCAATGAGTCGAGCGCTGCGGGTCGGGGGCCTGGTGCCCCTGACCACCCTCGACTACCCCGGCATGCTCGCCTGTGTGCTGTTCTGCCAGGGCTGTGCCTGGCGTTGCCGTTACTGCCACAACCCGGACCTGATCCCGCCGCGCGCGAGCACGCAAGTGGATTGGCGCCGGGTGTTGCTGTTTCTGCAACGGCGCCGAGACCTGCTCGACGCCGTGGTGTTCAGCGGCGGCGAGCCGACCTTGCAAGAGGGTTTGCCGGCGGCGATGGATGAAGTCCGGGCGATGGGTTTTCACATCGGCCTGCACAGCGCGGGGATCAAGCCGGCGGGGTTTGCCCATGCTTTGCGGCATGCCGACTGGGTTGGTTTTGACGTAAAGGCCCTGGCCGAAGACTGCCAGTCGATCACCCAGGTCAAGGGCAGCGGCGCCGCCAACTGGCGCAGTCTCGATATTTTGCTCGCCAGCGGCATGGACTACGAATGCCGTACCACGGTGCATTGGCACCTGATTGACCCAGCCCGCCTGCTGCGGCTGGCCCAACGTTTGCAAGCCCGTGGCGTGCAGCGCTTCGCCGTGCAGATGGTGCGCACTGCCAGCATGCTCGACACGCAACTGCCGAGTTCCCCGGCACAGGCTGCGTTACCGGAGCTGTGGGGCCGCTTGCGTGAGTTGTTTCCCGCGTTTGTCTTACGAGGGTGACCCGCGCCCTCAACCGCGTTTTTATCGATGCTGCCCCTGGTGGGCAGGTGTTCATCAAGGAAGGTTCAGAATGAAGCAGTTAACCACGGCACAACGCATTGTCATCGGTTTCGCGATTGCGCCGCTGGCTCTGGTCGGTTTGGTGTTCTACGCCCTGCACGACCTCGCAACCCTCAAGCAACAATCCGAACAGATTGTGCAGCAGGACTGGCCGAAAATAGCGCCGATCATGGTGATCGCCACCGGCGTACGCGATAACGGCCGCAACACCCGTGACTTGCTGATCGACCAGGACAACCAACAAGCCCAGGAAGCCATCGGCGGCACCCGGCAACGCATCACCGAGGCGTTCGCCACCCTTGAGCCGCTGCTCGATACCGCCGAAGGCAAGGCCGCCTATGCGACCTTGAAAACCCATCGGGAAGCCTATGTGGCCGCTTTCACCCAGGTGCAGGCGCTGATCAAGCAAGGTGCTCGCGAACAGGGCCTGGCCCAGCTCAAGCAACAGGTGATGCCCGCCGAGCTTGCGGTGTTCAAGAGCCTGGACGCGTTGATGGCCATGCAGGGACGTCTGTTCGCTGAACGCGAGCAGGCGGCGCAGGTCCTGTACGACGAGGCCCGGCGCAACATGATCGGGTTGTTCCTGTTGTGTTTGGCCCTGGTGGTTGCCGCCGCGATTATCGTCACCCGCAGCGTGATTCGCCCATTGGGCGGCGAGCCGGACGAAGCCGCGCGCGTGCTGAGCCATATTGCCCAGGGCGACCTGACCATCGTGGTGCCAGTGGGCAACAGCGCCGAAGGCAGCGTGATGCGCAACCTGCACCAGATGCAGCAGAACCTGAACCAGATGGTGCGGCACATTGCGACGTCGGTGGACGGCGTGGCCAGTTCCTCCGAAGAACTGAGCGCGGTGAGCAGCCAGACCAGCAGCAGCTTGCAGTCCCAGGGCCAGGAGATCGAACAGGCGGCGACGGCGGTGAATGAAATGACCGCTGCCGTGGATGAAGTGGCGCGCAACGCGGTGAGCACCAGCGAGGCTTCGCGTCTGTCGGAACAGACCGCCCAGCGCGGCCGTGCCCAGGTGCAGGAAACCGTGGCGTCGATCAACACCCTGGCCACCGGCGTAGTGGAAACCTCCGAACGCATCCAGCAACTGGCGGGCCGCGTACAAGACATCAGCAGTGTGCTGGAAGTGATCCGCAGCATTGCCGACCAGACGAACCTGCTAGCCCTCAACGCCGCCATTGAAGCAGCGCGGGCTGGGGACGCCGGGCGTGGGTTTGCGGTGGTGGCTGATGAAGTGCGGGCGTTGGCCCATCGCACCCAGGCTTCGACCCAGGAGATCGAGCAGATGATCGGCAATATCCGCCAGGATACCGAGCATGCGGTCGCGGCCATGCACAGCAGCAGCGAGCGCGTGCAGGCGACACTGAGTGTGGCGCAGCGTTCGGGTGAAGCCTTGGATGAGATTACCCGGTCTATTTCGCAGATCAACGAGCGCAACATGATGATTGCCAGCGCCACCGAGGAGCAGGCGTTGGTGGCGCGGGAAGTGGATCGCAATCTGGTGGGCATTCGCAATCTGTCGCAGCAGGTGCTGCAAGGGGCGTTGCATACCGAGACGGCGGGGCATGACCTGGCGGGGATGGCGGGGGCGCTGCACCAGACCGTGGCGCGCTTTAAAGTGTAGCCAGATACCGGCAAAAAACTGCACTTCGCCAGGGCGTGAATAGCGGCGGCGAGCATCGAAACAGTGCGTGATCGAGAGTGAGGCTGGGCGCTTGATTTCGGTCAAGGCAGCATGGGTGTTTTAACACTAGGGTGTGAACACCGTCTCCAACAAGGCAAATGCCATGGCCAAGCCTTTTCCGCTGCACCCCAAGCATCCCGAGCGTATCTGCTGGGGGTGTGATCGCTACTGCGCTGCGAGCGACCTGGCCTGTGGCAACGGAGCCGACCGCACCATGCACCCTGCGGAGATGCTCGGTGATGACTGGTATGAGCACGGCGACTGGGGCGTTACGCCCGAGCCGCCGGATAAGGATGAGCCGTCAGCTGCTTGAGCGGGGTTTATCTTTACTGGGCTTATGGGTATCAGCAGGCTTGGCCGGCCTGGGCGGCTGCTTGTCGGTGTCTTTGGTCTTCTTACTGCTGTCGGAGGGGCTGCTGGGGTAGGTCCCCGGCGGCAGGGCAGAACCGGCGGCACCGTTACCATTCAAGGCGTTCGCGGCTGGCTCTGGGTTATCGCCGAACGCGGCGAGGGCGGGGCCAGTGAGCAAAGCGGACAGGCCGACAATGAGTAAAATCCTTTGGGACGATCTGGTCTTCATGACGCAATCCCCTCGTGTGATGGTTCCAGAGCCTGGATTACTCTCAGGCCCTGGTCATGCCTCGATCAAGCCGCCATGGGCTTGGTCGACTGCAACTTCTTGTGCGCTGCTTTCATCGCTTCCATTTCGGCGCCCAGTTCTTCCAGCAGCGCTTTGCCTAGCAGCTTTTTAGCTTGCGGGAACATCTCGGTTTCCTCTTCCTCGATATGGTGCTCCAGCAATTCCTTGACCACTTTGACGCGGCCGGAAAACTCCGTTGTCGAAGGCTCGGTCTGCTTCAGGTCCGGCAGTACCAGGGTGTCAACGGTGCGATGCTCTTCCTTGGCCTCGTGGTACATGATGTCTTGTTCCTTGCCACCAGCCTTCCTGAACGCCGGGTAGAGGATTTCTTCTTCCAGCCTGGTATGCAGGCTGATTTCGGCTTCCAGCTTGGCCAACAACTCAGTGCGTTTTTTCACCCCACGTTCGGTGGATTCACTCAACTGAGTCAACAGGGCCTTTACGCGTTCGTGGTCGGCTTTGAGCAGGTCAATCGCATTCATGGGTGACACCTCACGGGGAAATCAGGGCGTGTCGACATGCACACCTCGTCCATGACAGGAGTGCATCAGTTGTACCAACTTGAGCTGTTTTTAATTCGTGAGGAAATTCAAAGGCCTACGATGACATGGCGACTGAACCTGTCGTGCAGGTTGCATGGTCGGTGCGGTTGCACGTTGCATTCCACAACCCCGGGACATTCGCGCAAATTTTAATGAACCCTCGCGCTAAACACTTGACCTAACGTGTACGACCTAGGAGGTGAAGCATGGAAATTCAATATATCTGGATCGGTTTGGCGGTGGTTCTACTGCTACTGGAATTGTGGGCGATCAATATCGTATTGCGCAGCACTGGGGGCTGGGAGACCAAAGGATTGTGGGTGGTGGTGCTTATCTTTGTGCCACTTTTGGGCCTTATCGCTTGGGCGATGTTCGGGCCTAAACGCGAAATGCCGCAGCAGCATAAAAGCTGAGGCAGAAGTAGATAGAGAACAGGCGCCGTCGAGGCGCCTGTTTTCGTTGCGCGGTAGGCTTATCAGCCTGCCAATGCCTTGGCGATCGCCTCATTGAACGCCGGCAGATCATCCGGGGTGCGTGAGGTAATCAGGGTCCAGCCATTGGCTTTGCAGACCTTGACCTCTTCATCGACCCATCCGGCGGCGCCGGCGTTTTCCAGATCGATGCGCACGCTCTTGTAGGAGGTCAGGGTCTTGCCTTTGATCACACCGGCATCGATCAGCGCCCAGGGGCCATGACAGATTGCCGCCACGGTTTTGCCTGCCTCGACGAACTCGTTGATCAACTTCTGCGCCGCTGCATCCTGGCGCAATGTGTCAGCGTTGACGGTACCGCCAGGGATCACCAGTGCATCGAAATCACTGCCCGACAGCTCGGACAGCTTCGCATCGGACTCAACCGTCGTGTCCTTCTCGGTATCGCCGACGAAGGTCTGGGTGATGCCGCCTGTGCTGGAGCCGTGGGTCACTGTCGCGCCATAACCGCGCAGCGCTGCCAATGGTTTGAGCAGTTCATCGCGCTCGATACCGGTGTTGGACGTGATGACCAGAATCTTCTTGCCGTTAAGGTTTGAACTCATGATCGAATGTCTCCTGATGGGTGTACGAAGGATGGGATATGGGAGAGTTGATCCGGGTCGGGTGGCAAAGGTTTAAATTAATTTTCAGCAAATTTGCACCGGGTTGGCGCGGGCAATTTCCTTGAACTATCCAGGGCCGCAGGCTTCTGCTGCATAGGCGCTCGCTATTTTTACCCGCGCCATTGATTGGAGAACCACCATGACTGCCGATAAGACCCCAGCCCCCATCAGTTCCGAAGAAACTCAGAAGGGCACTGATAAAGCCACAAAAGGCCAGACCCTGGAACGCCCGAATCCCAAGACCGAAACCGTCGATAAAGTGCTGACCCCCACCTCGATCAAGGACACCGAGCGCCAGACCGATGCCATCAACGAACAGGCCGCCAAGGCCGAGCGCAAGCTGGGCCACTGAACATGGCCCGTTCTATTTCTGCGTCGGAGTTGGGCATCGAGCTCAAACCTGGCGATGACGGCAGCCTGTTCAAGTGGTTTATCGCCAGCTTCCTGATGGGCAAGCGGATCCAGGCACCGATTGCCGCACAGGCCTACAAGGTGATCGTTGAAGAGCAAGGCCGCGATACCGCGCGCAAGCTGCAGCACTGCACGTCGCGTGAGTTGGTAGCCATGCTCGGACGCGCGCATTACGTGCGCTATGATGAAACCACTGCCCAACGTTTACTCGACCTCAGCGCCAAGTTGAACGCCGAGTATGCCGGCAAGATCACTCATATGCGCAGTGCCAGCGAGAGCCGAGAGGCCTTCGAAAAACGCCTTGGGGCGTTCGACGGGGTCGGGCCCAAGACCATCGAGATTTTCATGCGTGATGCCGCCAAGGTGCTGTTTTGACGGCAACGCTGTTTGTGGGCTGTGCCGGCTGGAGTTTGCCGCGTGAGTACTGGGCAGCATTTGCCGAGGAGGGCACGCATTTGGAGCGTTATGCGTCGCGCTTCAATGCGGTGGAAATCAACAGTTCCTTCTATCGCCCGCACTTGGCGAAGACGTACGCGCGGTGGGCGCATTCGGTGCCGTCGGGCTTTCGTTTTTCAGTCAAGGTGCCCAAGCGCATCACCCATGAATTGCGCTTGCATGGCTGCCAGGCCGCACTGGATGCGTTTCTTGGACAATGTCTGCAACTGGGTGAAAAGCTGGGTTGCCTGCTGGTGCAATTACCGCCTTCGTTGCAATACGAACCGAGTGTTGCCGACGCATTCTTCACGGCGTTGCGCCAACGTTTTACCGGTGACGTGGTGCTTGAACCACGGCACGCGAGCTGGTTGGCGGCTGAAGAGATGATGCAGGCTCTGCAGATCGGGCGGGTGGCTGCCGACCCGCCGGTGATCCCGGCGGGAGATGTGCCGGCCGGTTGGCAAGGCGTGCATTATTGGCGTCTGCACGGAACACCGCGTGTCTATCACAGTGGCTATGGGGCTTCACGCGTTCAGGCGTATGCGCGTGTGTTGAGCGCGTCCGTAGCGGCTGGTATTCCTACCTGGTGCATCTTCGACAATACTGCCAGCGGCCTGGCTACGCCTGATGCGCTGTCACTACTCGACGTCCACTCGCAACACTTCCAACCCTAGCTGCTCATACGCCTCTACACTGGGCACATGCCATTCGGTGATCAGCGTGTGAATGCGACTGCACGGCGCCACCACAAAGGGCTCCACGGCGCCGAGTTTGTCCGCCATGGTCACCGCCACCACGTGGGACGCACTGTCGAGCAAGGCTTGCTTGACCGCCACCTCATCGAAGTGCAACGAGCTGATGCCCACTTGCGGATGCAGTGCGCACACGCCGGTGAATAGCACGTCGGCCTTGATGCTCTGGATCATGCGCACGGTTTCATGGCCGCTGGTAGACAGCGTCGCCGGGTTGAGCTGGCCGCCCGTGAGGATCACCTTTACGTCAGAGTGGTCGGCCAAGGCGATGGCGATCATGGGGGATGTCGTGACCACAGTGAGACGCATCGAGCGTGGCAACGACTGGGCAATTTGCAGCGTGGTAGACCCGGAGTCGAACAGTACGATTTGCCCCTCTTCCACGCGGTCGGCAGCGAGCCTGGCGAGGTGACGCTTGGCCTCGTTAGTCTCGCCGACACGGGTGAAGAAGTCTTTGCCGGTGTCCTTGGGCCGGGGCAGGGCGCCGCCGTGTACGCGTTGCAGCAGGCCGGCGGCGGCGAGTTCGCCGAGGTCGCGGCGGATGGTGTCCTGGGACACTGCAAAGTGGTCCACCAGCTCCGAGGCGGTGACTTTGCCGTCACGTTCCAGCAGCAACAAAATCTTCTGCTTGCGCAAAGAAGGCAGGTCGATGGCTTGATGAGTGGTGTGCATGGTTTTGCGTCTTTTTGCGTGTTTGTGCCAGATTAGTCGCGCTGCGATCTAAACGCAATGGCTGGTTGTGCAGCTGATGGGCGGTTACTCTCAGCATTCAGTTCAGGGAGAGGTGACCTAGATGCTGTTGATCACAACCATCGAAGATTTACGCAAACTCGCGCAAAAACGTGTCCCACGGATGTTCTACGACTACGCCGATTCCGGCTCCTGGACTGAGAGCACTTACCGGGCAAATGAAAGCGATTTTGCCTCCATCAAGTTCCGCCAGCGGGTGGCGCGCAACATTGATGAACGCTCGATCCGCGCCACGATGATCGGCCAGGAGATGGCCATGCCGGTGGCGCTCGCACCCACCGGGTTGGCCGGCATGCAGCACGCCGATGGCGAGATTCTCACCGCCCGCGCCGCCGCCGCGTTCGGCCTGCGCTACACCTTGTCGACCATGAGCATCTGCTCCCTGGAAGACATTGCCGAGCACGTCGGCCAGCCGTTTTGGTTCCAGTTGTATGTGATGCGCGACCGCGCCTTTATCGAACAACTGATCGAGCGCGCCAAGGCTGCCGGCGTGGATGCGCTGGTGCTGACCCTCGACCTGCAGATCCTCGGCCAGCGCCATAAGGATCTGATCAATGGCCTGTCCGCGCCGCCGAAGTTGACCCTGCCGAATATCCTCAACATGGCCACCAAACCGCGCTGGGTGATGGGCATGCTCGGCACCCAGCGTCGTGGCTTCGGCAATATCGTCGGGCACGTGAAAGGTGTGGCGGACATGAGTTCGCTGTCGTCCTGGACCGCCCAGCAATTCGACCCGCGCCTGAGCTGGGACGATGTGGAGTGGATCAAGAAGTGCTGGGGCGGCAAGTTGATCATCAAGGGCGTTCTCGATGTGGAAGATGCGCACCTGGCCGCGAATGCCGGTGCCGACGCACTGGTGGTGAGCAACCACGGCGGTCGTCAACTCGATGGCGCGCCTTCGAGCATTAGCCAGTTGCCGGCGATTGTCGAAGCGGTGGGCGAGCGCATTGAGGTCTGGCTCGACGGTGGCATTCGTTCCGGCCAGGACGTGCTCAAGGCGATGGCATTGGGCGCCAAAGGCACCATGATCGGTCGCCCGCATTTGTATGGTTTGGGGGCGATGGGCGAGGCAGGTGTAACCAAGGCGCTTGAGATTATCGCCCGAGAGCTGGACGTGTCGATGGCACTGTGTGGGTATAACGATATACGCGATGTGAATCGCGAGATTTTATTGCCGGGTACATTTCCCGAAAGCGTTTACTGAGCAAAAAAATCGTAAAAATATAAAAAGAGTTGTCCACGAAAACCGTGGGTATCTCTGTGGATAACTTTGCGAAGCCCCGGCAGGGTTGGCGATTTATGCAGAGATCATTATTTGATCAACTTCTGGTTTGGCCCCGCATGGGCTGGGTTTGCGCTTGACATGCAAGCGCGAACCCAGTGCCGGAAAGCGTTTTATGAGTCGCGATCACGGCCTGTGGAGTGCGTGACAACGTGGGGTGGTGCCTTCGCTTGCATCAGTTTGTCCAGCGCCTGGCCATAACTGCGACCGGCCAGGCTCATGCTGTTGTTATGGCTGGCACCGGGCACCAATAACAGCCGCTTTGGCTCCTGGGCGGCTTCAAACAGCTGCTGGCTGAAGCGCGGCGGCACGTAGCGATCGTCAAGGCCATGTACCACCAGCAGCGGCATACGGATATCGGCAATCTTGTCGATGGAATTGAATTTTTGCGACAGCAACCAGCGCACCGGCAACGACGTATTCGCCACGGCCGTGGCCACATCCGCCAGCGATGTGAAGGTGGACTCGATCACCAGGCCGCGCACCGGCAGTGGTGTTTGTCTGCCCAGTTCGGCAGCCAGGTCGATGGCCACCGCGCCGCCCAGGGAATGTCCGTAGATCAGGCGTTTGCTTGGGTCCGGTTGCAGTACCTGGAAACGCTCCCAGGCAATGCGTGCGTCTTCGTACACGGTGGTTTCCGACGGTAATTCGCCGCGGCTCTGGCCGAAGCCGCGATAGTCGATGGCCAGTACCGAATAACCCAGGGCGTGCAGTTGCTCGATGCGAAACAGTTGCCCGGTGAGGTTCCAGCGTACGCCGTGCAGGTAGAGGATGGCAGGTGCGTCCTTCTTGTCCGCCGGGTACCACCAGCCATGGATATTCTGTCCGGATTTGAAACTGGCCGGCTTGAGTTCGAACTCCTGCACCGCCTTGGGCAAGCCGCTGTACCAACTGGCGGTGCCCGGCTCGATGCGAAACACCAGTTCGCGCTCCTTGTGTTGCAGCACGGCGCAACCCACCGGCAGACCGACGATCAACAAGGCCATGCACACCATGGGAAACCAGCGCAGGCTCAGGCGCGAGAGGAAACGAGAGGACATGAAGGTTCCAGGAAAAAGATGAATCAGGGGTTTTACCAGATGGCCCAACCAGGCAGGAATTATTTCGACAGCCGTAAACGGGTATTCCTTGCAAAGTGTTACACCATTGAACAACGCGTGCCGGGGTTGTTAGGGTGGGCGGCCCGAACAGGAGAGCAAGCACATGGAATTCACAGGCAAAACCGCACTCGTCACGGGTGGCGCACGCGGGTTGGGGCTCAGCTATGCACGGGCTTTGGCCCAGGGCGGCGCGCGGGTGGTGATCAGCGATATCGGCACCGATAATGCCGGCGTGGGCAGCGATGCCTCGGTGGTCCAGGCCGCGGCAGACACCTTGCAGGCCGAGGGCTTGAACGTGATAGGTCACGGTGGCGACCTGTCCACGAACACCGGCTGCCAGCAACTGATCGCGTACGCCATCGAAGCCTTTGGCCAACTCGACATTCTGATTCACAACGCCGGCTGGGTCGGTTACCAGAACATCGCCGACCTCGATGCCGCGTTCCTGCAACGCGCCATGGACATTAACCTCTATGCGCCGCTGTGGCTGTGCAAGCATGCCTGGCCGCACCTGCTGCGCTCATCCGCGCCGCGCATCATCCTCACCACTTCCGACCGCGCCATGTACACACAATATGAGCAGACTGGACTGGTGGCCTACAGCGCGGGCAAGATGGCGCAACTGGGGATCATGAACGCGTTGAGTCATGAAGGTGCTGAGGCCGGGATCAAGGTCAATGCGATCTCGCCGGTGGCCAAGACGCGCATGTGGGGCGTTACCGAAGAACCGGATGAACTCAAGCCCGACTGGGTGACGCCGGGGGTGGTGTTCCTCGCCTCTGAGCAATGCCAGGACAGCGGTTACATCCTGCGCGCCAGCAACGGGCAATTCACGGCCACGCGCTTCACCGAGAACCCCGGGGTGGACTACCCGCGGAACCTCGCACGGATCAAGGCGAGCAGCGCAGAAGCAGTCGCCGCCGCCTGGAACAGCATCAAACAAGCACAACCCCTTTCTTGAGAAACCCGAGCATGGACAACAGCCCCGTTCGCATGACCGCCGAAGAAACCCTCTCGGAAAACTGGTACCTGCTGAAAAAATACAGCTTCGACCTGCGCCGCCGCGACGGCAGCTGGCAAGCCCAGACCCGCGAGGTGTACGACCGCGGCAATGGCGCGACCATCCTGCTGTACAACCGCGAGCAGCGCACGGTGTTGCTGATCCGCCAGTTTCGCATGCCGACGTTCGTCAACGACTATCACGGCTACCTGATCGAAGCGGCGGCCGGATTGCTCGACAATGCCAGCCCCGAAGAACGTATTCGCCTGGAAGCGGAAGAGGAAACCGGGTATCGCGTGGGGCATGTGGAGAAGATTTATGCAGCATTCATGAGTCCGGGGTCGGTGACGGAGCGGATTCACTTTTTCATGGGTGAATATCAACCAGGGGATCGGGTGGGGAGCGGTGGCGGCCTTGAGGAGGAGGGTGAGGATATCGAGGTGTTGGAGTTGGGCTTTGATGAGGCGTTGGCAATGGTGCAAAACGGCGAGATTGTGGATGGGAAGACCATCATGTTGTTGCAGCATCTGGAATTGCGGATGCTCAAAGAAGGGTGGTGAGTTGGTTGGTTAGGGTGTGAACACTCATTGTGGTGAGCAGCCTTGCCCTGCGTTGGGTTGCGGAGCAACCCTGAAACAAACGCTGCTGATTTAGCTGAAAAAACCATTGCCTGGATGGGGGGCCGCTGGGCGGCCCAAGGCGAACAAGCTCGCTCACTCCAGGACGGTAGATTAGGTTGAGTATTCATATGAAGAAAGACTCAGTTGAACTTTTCATAATCTTGGGCACCGAGTGATGCTAGCCACTTTTTAAAGAAGTCAATTTGTTCTTGTGGGTTGTTAGTAAGGTTTTCTTCTTCGTAATCGAACAGGTGAACGATGTTTTCGTTAGTGGCTTGCTTGCCTAGCGTCATTTCGTATGCGACAAGGCCAGCGCTCATTTGAGATGCCATTCTTGAAGGCTTGACATTCAACTTCGCGCCTTTGCATAGAAATGTTATGTGGGGGAAGTCTGCCCTGATTTTTGCGAGGCAGACATACATGTCTCTTCCTTCGTAAACTGTTTTGAAATTATCAGCCTCTGAAAAAACCATGATTGATTTCGATGTGTCATATTTTACAGTCACTTCTTTTTTCTGACTGCCGATTATTGCGAGTATTTTTTGTGTTTTCATGTTATTTCCTGTTTGGGTTCGGGATCGAATAACCTACATAACTTCCATCGGCTTTGAGTGGTGTAGCAAGGCGAGCAGCGCAGAAGCAGTCGCCGCTTGGAACAGTATCAAACAAGCACAACCCCTTTCTTGAGAAAACCGAGCCTGGACAACAGCCCCGTTCGCATGACCGCCGAAGAAACCCTCTCGGAAAACTGGCACCTGCTGAATAAATACAGCTTCGACCTGCGCCGCCGCGACGGCAGCTGGCAAGCCCACACCCGGCGAGGTGTACGACGTTGCTGATCCGCCAGTTTCGCATGCCGACGTTCGTCAACGACTATCACGGCTACCTGATCGAAGCGGCGGCCGGTTTGCTCGACAATGCCAGCCCCGAAGAACGTATTCGCCTGGAAGCGGAAGAGGAAACCGGGTATCGCGTGGGGCATGTGGAGAAGATTTATGCAGCATTCATGAGTCCGGGTTCGGTGACGGAGCGGATTCACTTTTTCATGGGTGAATATCAACCAGGGGATCGGGTGGGGAGCGGTGGCGGCCTTGAGGAGGAGGGTGAGGATATCGAGGTGTTGGAGTTGGGCTTTGATGAGGCGTTGGCAATGGTGCAAAACGGCGAGATTGTGGATGGGAAGACCATCATGTTGTTGCAGCATCTGGAATTGCGGATGTTGAAGGACGGCTGGTGAGTCAATTTTTGTCGTGAGAAGGCTTGCCCTGTGCCGGGCTGCCCAGCAGCCCTAAAAACGGTCAACACGTGTTCACTTGAAAACACCCATCGTCTGGATCGGGGTTGTTTCGCGGTCCAGCGCAAGCAAGTAGATTGTTTAAATGGCGGATTATCGTAAGATCTAGTTGGATTCCTCGTGAGGCAGACGGCGGTTGTTAACGGGTTTGCAGAGACTCGGCCCACTTATTTCGATAAGCGATCTGCTCATTGATATCGTTTGTAAGATTGCTTTCTTCGTAATCGAATATACGAACGAGTTCCGCATCGGGCTCACTCATTGTTACGTCATAAGCAACTAATCCGCTTGACATCTGTGAGGCCATCGCAGAGGGGTAGACACTCACCTTTGAACCTTTACACAAAAAAGCTATTTCACTGAACTCTCTTCTTAATAATCCAAAGCATGTATATATATCTATGTCAGAGTATGTTTTTTTTGTGCCGTCGGTAAATGTTATAGAAAGTGTTGATGTCGCTCTGTCAATCCCAAGTGTAGCGGTTTCTCTTTGGGTGTTTTTGATTATGGTTATGTCGAGTTCTTTCATTGGTCATTTTCTATTTGGATTAATGAGTGAGTAGCCTTTATGCGTTCCATCATCGTGGACGGGTGTGGCTCCTAGAATATCCTTGGTATCTATCCGGTTTGGTATGGCAATTTCGCGCTCCTTTTTATAGTCGGATAAAATGCCTAGTTCTTTGTTGACATCCCGACCCGGAATTTTCTTTAGGGTGTAAAGATAGCCTTCCTCAAACCCAAAGGATGTTGCGAACGTCAACCCTTGCTCCCTTGATATCGATGTGCTCACAAAATTGCTTGGTGGACTCGCATTGTTTTGCGAGTGTAAGTATAGGTCAGTGCTTTTTCCTCTGCTCTCAAAGCCTGTTTCAAAAATTTCGTCCGGGTGCCTTGAGTCCCCTCGATATAAATATTCTTGTTTTTTACTTGATGCTGGTAGCGAAGGAGTGCCGTCGTCTACGTTCAGCTGTTTATTTGAGTTTTCTGTGTTTGTGTGTGGTTTGCATCCATCCCCGCCGGGACACGTGTTCAAACCCAGTGGATCAACCCAGCCCGTAGGGTTGGGCACGTATTGGTACGCATTGATCCCACCCGCCAGCTTCACCGGGTCCGGCGTGAGGTAACGACCAATATCCGGATTGTAGTAGCGATGGCGGTTGTAGTGCAGCCCGCTTTCTTGGTCGAAGTATTGGCCCTGGAAACGCAGCGGGTTGTCGATTTTTCCGATGTCGAGACGGGTGATTTCACCGTAAGCACGGTAATGGGCGGACCAGACGATTTTGCCATCGGAGGCGGTGAGTTCCTGCGGCGTACCCAGGTGGTCGAGTTGGTAGTGGTAGGCCTTGGTTTCCTTTGGACCGAAACCTTCCAGTAGGACCAGCGGGCGAAAGGTGTTCGGCTCGTAGAGGTAACTGCGGTGGCGATCCGCGTGGTGCTCGGCGATCAGTGTGTCGCCCTGCCAGAAAAACTCCGTAGTGATGCCGTCAAGGGTTTTGCTGATGCGCCGCCCAAACGGGTCGTAGCAATAGCTGACAGTCTGGCCATTGGGTTTTTTAATGCCGATCAGACGGTGCTGGCAGTCGTAGCGGTATTCGGTGACGAGCGCGTGGCCTTTGCCGCGTCGTTGGCGGATAAGGTTGCCGAAGGCGTCGTAGTCGTAGTGGTGGTCGCCCTGGATCATCAGGCGATTGCCCGCCACGATGTCGGGGCCGGGGCGGTTTTGCATGAGCAGGTTGCCAGCCGGGTCGTGGGCGAAGCGTTCTTGCTCGCCTTGGGAGTGGTCGGCGCGGGTGAGGCGGTTTAGTGGGTCGTAGTGGTAGTGATGCTCGCCTTTGCGAGTGTCGAGGAGGCGGGTGAGGTTGCCGGATTGGTCGTAGTCGTAGTGGCATTGGTAAAGGGTGTGTTGTTGCTGGGTGACGGCGTGGGCGTGCAGGCGTTGCTGGTCGTCATAGTGGTAGTGGCTGATCAGTTGGCCTTGTTGGCGTTGGAGTTCCTTGCCGGCTTTGAATAGATGAGAAGTAAGGCTTTCACCGTTCAGTTCGACGGTCGCGAGGTGGCCGCCTTTGTCGTGGTTGAAGGTGAGACGGTTGTTGTCCGGCAGGCGCAGGTTTTGCAGTTGGCCGCAGGCGTCGTAGCCATAGCGCAGCGTGCCCCAGCCTTGGTGTTCGGCGGTGAGACGGTTTTGGCTGTCGTACTCGTAGGCCAACACCCAGTGGCCGTCCTCGACGCTTAAGAGGTTGCCTTGGCGGTCGTAGGCGTAATCGACAAGGCTGCCGTCGGGTAGGGTTTTTCTTACGAGTCGACCGGCATGGTCACGCTCGTAACGGGTAACCAGCTGACTGCCGTCATCGCCGTGTTCGGTCTTCTCCTGAAGGTTGCCGTTGAGGTCGTAGACGTAAGCCGTGCGCTGGCCATCAAAGCCGGTTTCCTGTTGGATCAGGCCGTTGCTGTGGTATTGGAGTCGGTAGGTTTCGCCCACCTCGTTTTCGATTTCGGTCAGCAATAACCTAACGTTGTCGTACCGGTATTTGACCTGGGTGCCATCAGCGTTGATGCGACGGCTGATCAGGTGCAGGCCGTCGGCGTATTCGTAGCGGGTGAGGTGGCCCAGTTCATCGCGTTCGGAGGTGATTTTTCCGTAAGCGTTGTAGCTGTATTCCCGTGTGGCACCGCCCGGTAGCACAACACGGATCAACCGACCTACGCTGTCCCACTGATACTGGGTTAGCGCCCCCTGTGCATCTTCACGGGCAACCTGTCGCCCAAGGTCGTCATAGCGATAGCGCTTAACGCCACCGTTCGGCAACTGCTCCTCAAGCAACTGCCCACGCTCATTCCACACCAGCCGATGACAGCTGTGATCCGGGTACCAAACACCAACCAGCTGCCCATATTTGTTGTAGCTGTAGTCAGTAGCGTTGCCGTCAGAGTCGGTCTTGCGCGTCACGTCGCCCTGGTCATTACGCTCGTATTTCCAGACCGCCTGACCCCGCCTTACAACCCGTACAAATCCATTGTCATGCTCGTAGGTCGTCGGCTCATCGTCCCCCGGAAACAGCGCCACCAAACGCCCGGCTTCGTCGTACTGATACGCCGTGATCGCTCCCAGCGGATCCTGCTCAACCGTCAGTCGGCCTTTGTCATCGTAGGATTTAAAGTGTTGGGCACCGTCAGGGTCCACGCGCTGCACCAGCCGCGCCCGCGGGTCATGCACGTAGACTTCCTGGCTTCCGTCGGCGTTAAACACCGTGACCTGCCCGTTGTCATCCCAGGCGTACCGCGTGTCCATCTGCGAGAAACTGGCCCAGTGCCGTACGCACCGTGCAGCCTTGCCAGACCGTTCCCACGCCCAGAAGAAACTCGCTCCACCGGCCAGTTCGCGCTCAAGAATCACGTGCTGATCGTCGTACCGGTAAACCTCGCTTTCGCCTACAGCGTTGGTTGCACAAACCAGTCGTCCACCAGCGTCGTAGGCGTAGGAAACAACGTTCTGCTCCGTCACCCAGACAAATGGGCCGTCATCCACAGCCCGCTCAATCTGGTAATCCACCGCCACAATGCGGCCCGACGCATAGCGCAAAAACAACGAGCGCCCGACGCCGTTATCCAACCGCTCAATCTGCCCCAGGTAATTACGGGAAATGCGCAGCCGGTTGTCATACGCATCGCTGATCGCTGTCAGCGCACCGTCGTGGAAGTGGTAGAAACGTGACCCTTGAGACAGGACTAACTCATCGGGCACAGCCCCCAAGTAGATCGCCGCTTCGGCCAGGCTATTGGTAATTGCAGGTCGCGAAACAGTCGGCAAGGGCAGGGCAGTCGAGCGATTTTCATGATCGGTCCACACCACCGAATCGCCGGAAACACTCAGCCGATGCGCCAGCGAGTGACTCCAGCCAAACCCCAACCCGCAATCCATTTCCACCGCACTGGTGCGGTACAAGCGGGTCCACTCAAACGGCAAGAGCCCGTCCAGCGTTCCATCGGTGAGGGTCAGCAGTTCCTCGCCCGTGACCATCGACACCGGGCACCCGTTGGTGGCGGTCTTGTCCGAAGACGAAGCGGCATTCCCAGCCGGGTTTCGAGCAGAAGCAGGCACATCGTCGACAGGCTCCTGCCGCACCAACACCGTCCGTTGCGTGGCCTTGTCCCGAACCAGCGGCACCGGGTTGGCAACCACCTGATCTCCAGCCTTCAACGGCACATCCGGAATCGTCTTGATCGTCGTTGCCCGGCTACTGAGCAATATCGGCTTAGCCAGCTCCGCGTGGTCATCCCCACGGAACCTCCCGAACTGCCCAGCCATATGCTCCAACCACTTACGCGCTCGCTGAGACTTGATGCCGCCCAGCACCTTCGTACTCAAGCGCACCGCCATCCCCATTCCTGCGGTAGCAAGACACAGCAGCAAATTGATCAATACTTCAGCGCTGATTTCCCCCAGCAACTCGTTCATATAAGGCGGCGGCAACATCCGCACCCAGCTGACCATCGCCGACACATAAATGAACAGCAGCGGCTCATCGCTCAGCACCAACAAGCCCTTTGCGATGCTTTCGGTGCCGAGCTTCAACAGCTTTTCACATTCATCCTGGGACAGGTAATGCAGGAGTTTTTCCGCGTAACCCATTGGGTCCGAAAGCCACTGAAACATCTGCTTGATGTTGTCCCAGAGCGCATACAACGCCTCACCAAACCCCCGAGCGTAGGCTTGGTGCAGCGAGAGATAGCGTTCCAGGAAGTTGGCTTCGGAATACCCCTTCCACAGCGGTTCAAACGTGGTGGTCCATTCAGCGCGCAGCCAACCTTCCAGCGGCGCGATAACCGACTGGTAAGAGGCGTACAGCGCCTTGAAATGCGCTGTGGAAACGTTGGGGTAGAAACTGACCCGGTACTGCTGGTTGCGATCACATTCAGTGATTTCGAGAATGCCGCTCGGGCCAATGGTTTTATGGAGGGGCTCCCCGAGCGGGCCACCCGTTGGATCGATGCGTTGCACCATCACGGGCGTATTGCCAATGGGCACGAACCGTGAACTTTGGAACATGTGCACCAGGGTCAACGTGCCGTTGGCCTGGCAGGTTGCGGTGATGGTGCTGGGAAACAGGGAGCGGTTGATCGGCGCGACCAGCGCCACTTCATCCCCGACCTTGAAGACCTGCTCGATATCCAGCGCCGAAAAGCTGAAAAAGCTTTCCGCCCAGGCATCGTAGTGATTGAGGCAGCGCTTGAAGTCGCTGATGACCGATTCAACGTCTCGCGTCTTTGAATCCAGGGTGGCCAGTACCAAATAGCCAATGGTTTGGCTGGTCACTTCGATCATGAGGCGGCCCCATCAACCGGGGGCCAAACAAACAACGCCATCCGCAATCCCTCGCACTGTGTACTCAGGCGAGGGACTTTGCGGACCTTTTCACGGGAGGGGAGTAGAGCTTATCCGGCAGGCATGTAGGACGTTTCGACAAACCTTGTCGTCCCTCACGCGACTAGCGGCTATTGTCAGAAATTTCCCGCAGGAGTACAAATGTACTCCATGACAACTCTAACGCCCCGCCGTACCGCCATCCTGACCTTCATCCGCGACCGTATCGCGCAGCAAGGCCAGTCCCCCAGCCTCGCCGAGATCGCCGAGGCGTTCGGCTTTGCCTCGCGCAGCGTGGCGCGCAAGCATGTGCTGGCGCTGACTGAAGCCGGGTTTATCGAGGTCAACCCGAACCAGGCACGCGGTATTCGCTTGCTCAATCAACCGATGCGTCCGCAATGGCTGGATGTGCCGGTGCTTGGCCGTGTCGCTGCAGGCTCGCCTATCGGCGCCGATGCCGAGGTGCATAGCCGCCTGCAACTTGACCCGTCGACCTTCGCGAAAACCCCGGATTACCTGCTGCGCGTGCAGGGCGATTCGATGATTGAGGACGGTATTCTCGATGGCGACCTGGTGGGCGTGCGCCGCAGTGCCGAGGCCTTGAACGGGCAGATTGTGGTGGCGCGCCTGGACGGTGAAGTGACCATCAAACGTTTCGAACGCCATGGCGACAGCGTGCGCTTACTGCCGCGCAACCCCGCGTATCAACCCATCGTGGTCGGGCCCGATCAGGACCTGGCGATCGAAGGGGTGTTCTGCGGTCTGGTGAGGCAAGGTTGATGGGCTCCGTGGTTGCACTGGACACGCTGTTCAATGGCGGGCGTGTCTGGAAAGGCCGGCCTGCCACGCCGCCAGCCAGTGTGCACCCCACCGGGCTGGCGGCGCTGGATGCGGTGTTGCCCACGGGCGGCTGGCCGGAGGCGGCCCTGAGTGAAATCCTCATGGCCAAGGAGGGGGTGGGCGAACTGCAACTGGTGCTGCCGACCCTGGCACGCTTGTCAAAGGCGCGGGAGCGCATTGTGCTGGTGGCGCCGCCCTATACACCGTACCCCCATGCCTGGCAGAACGCCGGGGTGGATCTGCGCTTGCTTTCGGTGATCCAGGCCGAAGAGCGTGATGCCCTGTGGGCGGTGGAACAGTGCCTGCGTTCCGGCAGTTGCGGCGCGGTGTTGTGCTGGCCACGCAAGGCCGATGACCGCGCGCTGCGGCGCCTGCAAGTGGCGGCGGAAACCGGGCAGACCCTGGCCTTTGCCTGGCGCGCCTTGAGTGAGGCGGTCAACTCATCTCCCGCCGCCTTGCGCCTGGCCGTGGAAGCCAAACCCGCGCAGGTGCGCGTGCTCAAGTGCCGGGGCGGCCTGGCCCATCCGGCGCCGATTACGCTGGCGGGGCATTGAGGTTGCCATGCGCTGGGTGTGTATTGTCTTCCCGCAATTGGCGCTGGACGGAGTGCAGCGTGCGCATCCCGAACCGGAGCAGCCTCTGGTCTTGCTGGCCGGCACGCCACAGCGGCGTGTGCTGCAAACGGTCAATGACGCCGCCCGCGCCTTGGGCTTGCGCCCCGGTCAATCCCTGACAGCTGCACATGCCCTGGCCAAGACCTTTGCCAGCGCCGAATATGATCCCGCCGAGATCGAACGCTACCAGCAGTTCCTCGCCGCCTGGGCCTATCAGTTCAGTTCTCAGGTCAGCCTGTATTATCCACGCGCTTTGTTGTTTGAGATCGAGTCGAGCCTGGGGCTGTTCGGACCATGGCCACGGTTCGAAGCGCGCTTGCGCAGAGAGTTGACCGAACTGGGTTTTCGCCACCGTATCGTCGCGGCACCCAACCCGGCGGCGGCGCGGGTGCTGGCAAATATCTACGATGGTTTGGCGGTGCAGGATGACGGCTTGATGCAGGCCCTGGCGCCGCTGCCCATCGACCGCGCCGGTCTTGACCCGCAGGCCGCTACGGCCTTGTCGCGCATGGGCCTGCGCACATTGGCCCAGGTGCAGGCGCTGCCTCGGCATACCCTGGCGCGACGCTTTGATGCCGGCTTGCTCAAGCACCTGGATGCACTGGTCGGGCACCGGCCGCTGGGCCTGGCGTTCTATCAGCCGCCGGACCGGTTCGATGTGCGTATCGAGCTGAATTTCGATGTGCAATCCCATCAGGCGTTGCTGTTTCCTTTAAGGCGTTTGACCGGCGATCTGTCCGCCTTCCTCTGTGGTCGCGACAGTGGCGTGCAGCGCTTCGACCTGCACTTGGAGCACGCCCAGGCGCCCGATAGCGTGATCAAGGTCGGCCTGCTCAGCGCCGAGCGTGAACCGGCGATGCTGTTTGAACTGGCGCGTGGCCGCCTGGAGCAAGTCCAAGTCACCTCACCGGTCCGCGGCTTTCGCCTGGTGGCCCAGGACCTGCCGGTGTTCGTGCCCCAGCGCCAGGACCTGTTCGACGACCGCCCGCAACAAACCCTGCCATGGGAGCAACTGCGCGAACGCCTGCGTGCCCGCTTGGGCGATGAAGCGGTGCAGGGCCTGCGCTTCCACGCTGACCACCGACCTGAATGCGCCTGGCAAGCGGCTGCGGATAAAACCCTGTGCCCAACCCTGAACAACGTGCAGCGCCCCGGCTGGCTGCTGAACGAACCGACCTTGCTGGGCGAGCAGGGTGTGCAGATCCTCATGGGGCCTGAGCGCATCGAGTCCGGCTGGTGGGACGGCGCCGATATCCGCCGCGACTACTACCTGATCCTGACGCGCGCCGGTCAGCAAGGCTGGGCCTTTCGCACCGTGGGGCAGGGCGATGGATTATGGTTGCAGGGTTGGTTTGCATGAGTTACGCCGAGCTGCACTGCCTGTCCAACTTCAGCTTCCAGCGCGGCGCCTCCAGTGCGCTGGAGTTGTTCGAGCGCGCCAAGCGCCAAGGCTACAGCGCGCTGGCGATCACCGACGAATGCACCTTGTCCGGCATTGTGCGCGCCTGGCAGGCGGCTAAGGCGGTGGAGCTGCCGCTGATCATCGGCAGCGAGGTGCGCATCGACAACGGCCCGAAACTGGTCCTGCTGGTGGAAGACCTCAGCGGCTACCAGCACCTGTGCCGCTTGATCACCCTGGCCCGGCGGCGTGCCGAAAAGGGCAGCTATCGCCTGCTGCGCGAGGACTTCGATCAACCGCTGCCCGGCCTGCTGGCGCTGTGGGTGGCCGAAGATAGCGACACCCAGGCCGATAGCCAATGGCTGCGCCGCACCTTCGGTGAGCGACTGTGGCTGGCGGTGCACTTGCACTGCGGCCAGAACGATGCGCGTCACTTGGAACAACGCCTGCAACTGGCCGCCAGCCTGCACCTCCCCGCGGTGGCTTGCGGCGATGTGCACATGCATGCGCGTGGCCGCCGCGCCCTGCAAGACACCATGACTGCCATTCGCCATCACGTACCGGTGGCCGAAGCCGGCACGCGCCTGCACCCCAATGGCGAGCGGCACCTGCGCAGCCTCGACGCCCTGGCCGCGCTGTACCCGCAACCCTTGCTCGACGAAACCGAGACCATTGCCCGCCGCTGCACCTTCGACCTCAGCCAATTGCGTTATCACTACCCGCGCGAACTGGTGCCCGCTGGCCACAACGCCCAATCCTGGCTACGCGCCGTGACCGAAGAAGGCATCGCCAAACGTTGGCCGCAAGGGGTCGACGCCAAGACCGCGCAGCAGATCAACAGCGAGCTGGAGTTGATCAGCGAGCTGGGCTACGAAAGTTACTTCCTTACGGTGCACGACATTGTGCAGTTCGCCCGCAGCCGGTCGATCCTGTGCCAGGGGCGCGGCTCGGCGGCGAACTCGGCGGTGTGTTATGCCCTGGGCATCACCGAGATCGACCCGAGCCTGACCAGCATGTTGTTCGAACGCTTCCTTTCAAGGGAGCGTAATGAACCGCCGGATATCGACGTGGACTTCGAACATGAACGCCGCGAAGAGGTGCTGCAGTACGTGTTCCAGCGTTACGGCCGTACCCGTGCGGCGCTGACGGCGGTGGTCAGCAGTTACCACGCGTCCGGCGCGGTGCGTGATGTGGCCAAGGCCTTGGGGCTGCCGCCGGACCAGATCAACGCCCTGGCTGACTGCTGCGGGCGCTGGAGTGACGCAGCGCCCCCGCTGGATCGCCTGCGTGAAGGCGGCTTCGACCCCGACAGCCCGATCCTGCGCCGCGTGCTCACGCTGACCCAGCAATTGATCGGCTTTCCCCGGCACCTGTCCCAGCACCCGGGTGGCTTCGTGATTTCCGAATACCCGCTGGACACCCTGGTGCCGGTGGAAAATGCCGCCATGGCCGAGCGCACCATCATTCAGTGGGACAAGGACGACCTCGATGCCGTCGGCTTGCTCAAGGTGGATATCCTCGCCCTGGGCATGCTCAGCGCAATCCGTCGCTGTTTCGACTTGCTGCGCCGCCATCGCAACCGGGACCTGGCCTTGGCAACCATCCCCAAGGAAGACCCGGCCACTTACGCGATGATCAGCAAGGCCGACACCATCGGCGTATTCCAGATCGAGTCGCGGGCGCAGATGTCGATGTTGCCCAGGCTCAAGCCGCAGAAGTTCTACGACCTGGTGATCGAGGTCGCCATCGTGCGACCTGGGCCGATCCAGGGTGGCATGGTGCACCCGTACTTGCGGCGGCGGAACAAGGAGGAGGAAACCACTTATCCTTCGCCGGAACTCAAAGTTGTGCTGGAACGTACCCTGGGCATCCCGCTGTTCCAGGAGCAGGTGATGCAGATCGCCATGGTCGCCGCCGACTACGGCCCAGGCGAGGCCGATCAGTTGCGCCGCTCCATGGCCGCCTGGAAACGCCACGGTGGCCTGGAACCGCACCAGGAACGCCTGCGCACCGGCATGCTGAAAAACGGTTACAGCGAAGCTTTTGCCGCGCAGATCTTCGAGCAGATCAAGGGTTTTGGCAGCTATGGCTTCCCCGAATCCCACGCGGCCAGTTTCGCCTTGCTGACCTACGCCAGTTGCTGGCTCAAGTGCCATGAGCCGGCGGCCTTCGCCTGTGCGCTGATCAATAGCTGGCCCATGGGGTTCTACAGCCCGGACCAGATCCTGCAGGACGCACGGCGCCATCGCTTGCAGATCCGGCCAGTGGACGTGCAAGCCAGCGACTGGGATTGCAGCCTGGAGCCGATCGACGGGGCACAGCCGGCGATTCGCATGGGCTTGCGCATGATCTCGGGGTTTCGCGAAGAGGACGCGCGGCGCATCGAAGCCGCACGCCACCGCCGGGCATTCAGCGATATTGCCGACCTGGACGATCGTGCCGGGCTGGATGCACGCGCCCAGGCACTGCTGGCGGATGCGGGTGCTTTGCGCGCCCTGTCGGGCAACCGGCACAAGGCGCGCTGGGAGGTCGCCGGTGTACACAAGCAACTCGGGCTGTTTGCCGGCCTGCCGAGTCCGGACGAAGCCGTGGTGGAGTTGCCGTCGCCCACGGTGGGTGAGGATTTGCACGCCGACTATGCCACGGTCGGCACCACCCTGGGCCCGCATCCGTTGGCATTGTTGCGTGCGGAACTGCGCAAGCGGCGCTGCCGCAGTTCCCAGGAGCTGATGGCGGTGGAGCATGGGCGCAACGTCAGCGTTGCCGGCCTGGTCACCGGTCGTCAGCGTCCCGGCACAGCCAGTGGGGTGACTTTTGTCACGCTGGAGGATGAATTCGGCAATCTCAATGTGGTGGTTTGGCGCGATCTGGCTGAGCGTCAACGCCAGGCGTTGGTGGGCTCGCGTCTGATGAAAGTGGATGGGCGCTGGGAAGCGGTGGGTGAAGTGCGGCACCTGATCGCCGGGCGCCTCACCGACCTGACGCCGTTGCTGGAAGGCATCACTGTGCGCAGCCGGGATTTTCATTAGGGGCTGTGGTTTCTGCGGGCATTCCTCCCTAAGTTATATAAGATGAAACCATCAGCTTCTGACGCGCTCCAAATTTCGCAGCTGTCTTTTCTTTGCGCAGAGTTCAATGATGCAATTTTTATCCAACCCTCATGGCTGTGAAGGTTGGGCCGGTGAAATGGCCCAGCGAATCCGCGCTTTCGATTGGGCCACCACCGACCTGGGCCCTATCGACAAATGGTCCACCAGCCTGACCTGCACCGTGCAGATGATGCTGGCATCACCCGTGCCCATGGTGATGCTGTGGGGGCAATGGGGGTACATGATCTACAACGACAGCTATTCGGTCTTTGCCGGTGGTCGCCACCCGTACCTGCTGGGAACGCCGGTAGAACTGGGGTGGCCGGAAGTCGCCGAGTTCAACCGTCACGTGGTGGACACTTGCCTGGCAGGCGGCACGCTGTCATTCAACAACAAGGACCTGGTGCTGTTGCGCAACGGCAAGCCAGAAACCGTATGGCTGGACCTGTATTACAGCCCCGTCGCCGGCGACAACCAGCAACCGGCGGGGGTGTTGGCGATTGTGGTGGAGACGACCGAGCTGGTGAAATCCGAACAGGTGCGCCAGGAGCTCACGCATAACCTGGAGCAGCGGGTCGCCGCTGAAGTGCAGGCGCGCTCGGCCGCCGAGGACCAACTGCGTCAGTCACAGAAGCTCGAAGCCATCGGCGGCCTGACCGGCGGTGTGGCCCACGACTTCAACAACCTGCTGCAGGTGATCGCCGGCAACCTGCATTTGCTGGCCCGCCACGAACCGGACAACGCCCAGGTGCAGCGCCGTGTCGCCGCGGCCATTGCGGCGGTGGAGCGCGGGTCCAAGCTGTCATCGCAATTGCTTGCGTTTGCCCGTCGCCAACCTTTGTCACCGGCGGTCTACAACCCGCAACGTATCTACGCAGGCCTCGGCGAGCTGCTGCAACGGGCGCTGGGGGAAACCATCCATATCGATGTGCAACTGCCCCAGGACTCGTGGTTTATCAACGTCGACCGCAACCAACTGGAAAATGCACTGCTCAACCTGGCGATCAATGCCCGGGACGCCATGAACGGCGAGGGCGTGATTCGTATCACCGGCGAGAACATCATCCTTAATCCGGACGATTGCGCGGGTAAAGGCATCAAGCCGGGCGAATATGTGCGCCTGGCGGTCATCGACACCGGTGTGGGTATGTCCGAGTCCACGTTGAAACGTGCGTTCGAACCCTTCTTCACCACCAAGCGCGAAGGCCATGGCACCGGCCTGGGCCTGAGCATGGTGTTCGGCTTTGTGCGCCAGAGTGGCGGGCATGTGGAGATGTGGAGCGAGGAGGGCAAGGGCTCGGTGGTGCAGATGTATTTCCCTCACAGCCTGGAGCCGGAAAGCCTCGATGTGCATATCGACCAACTCCCCCTAAGCAGCGGCCAGGAAACCATCCTGGTGGTCGAGGACAATGAAGGCGTGCGCCTGACCGTCGTCGAGTTACTCGAACAGTCCGGCTACACCGTGCTCACGGCCGATGACGGTGACCAGGCCATGCTCAAGCTACAAGCCGGTTTGCAGCCGGAGCTGATTTTCACCGATGTGGTCATGCCCGGCCGCGTCAAAAGCACCGACCTGGCCAACTGGGCGCGTGCGCAAAACCCGCCGGTGGCAGTCCTGTTCACCTCCGGCCACACCCGTGACATTCTCTCCAGCAATCATCTGCTGAGCGCCGATATTCATCTGCTGAGCAAGCCCTACAGCCCCGAAGCGCTGACGCAACGGGTGCGCAGCGTGCTCACCGCCCGACAAGGTTGTCCATGACTTCACAGCGCAACACGCCTGCAATCACTGCCCAGCAAACCGGTTTCGTCCGTGTGCGTGGCGCCCGCGAACACAACCTGCGGAATGTTGATGTGGATATTCCCCGGGATGCCTTGGTGGTGTTCACCGGCGTGTCGGGTTCCGGCAAGTCGTCCCTGGCGTTTTCCACGGTGTATGCCGAAGCGCAGCGGCGTTATTTCGAGTCGGTGGCGCCGTATGCCCGACGGCTGATCGACCAGGTGGGCGTGCCGGACGTGGACAGCATCGAAGGCCTGCCGCCCGCCGTGGCCCTGCAACAGCAGCGCGGTACGCCGAGCGCGCGCTCATCAGTGGGCAGCGTGACGACGTTGTCGAGCCTGATCCGCATGTTGTATTCCCGCGCCGGCAGTTATCCGCCGGGACAGCCGATGCTGTACGCCGAGGACTTCTCGCCGAACCTGCCCCAGGGGGCGTGCCCGCAATGCCATGGCTTGGGCCGTGTGTATGAAGTGACCGAAGCACTGATGGTGCCGGACCCTTCGCTGACCATCCGCCAGCGCGCGGTGGCGTCCTGGCCATTGGCGTGGCAAGGCCAGAACCAGCGGGACATTCTGGTGACCCTTGGCTACGACGTGGATATCCCCTGGCGCGACCTGCCGAAAAAGCAGCGCGACTGGATCCTGTTCACCGAAGAAACTCCCACCGTACCGGTCTATGCCGGCTTTACCCCGGAGCAGACCCGCGATGCGCTGAAACGCAAACTGGAGCCGAGCTATCAGGGCACCTTCATGGGCGCCCGGCGTTACATCCTGCACACCTTCGCCCACACCCAGAGCGCGCTGATGAAGAAGCGCGTGTCACAGTTCATGCAGGGCAGCGCCTGCCCGTTGTGCGAGGGCAAACGCCTGACCAAGGCTGCGCTGTCGGTGAAGTTTGCCGGGGTGGACATAGGTGAGTTGTCACAGTTGTCATTGGCGCAATTGGCCGAGTTACTGCGGCCAGTGGCGGCGGGGCAGGACACGATGAAACTCTCGGTGGAAAAACGCCTCGCCGCTCAGCGTATTGCCCAAGACTTGCTGGAGCGGGTCAGCACCTTGACCGAGTTGGGCCTGGGTTATCTGTCCCTGGAGCGCAGCACGCCAACCTTGTCGTCCGGCGAGTTGCAGCGTCTGCGCCTGGCCACGCAATTGGGCTCGCAGTTGTTCGGCGTGATCTATGTGCTGGATGAGCCTTCGGCAGGCTTGCATCCAGCGGATGGCGAGGCACTGTTCACCGCACTGGACCGTTTGAAAGCGGCGGGCAATTCATTGTTTGTGGTGGAGCATGACCTGGAAACCATGCGCCGCGCCGACTGGCTGATCGACGTTGGCCCGGCGGCCGGCGAACATGGCGGCCAGGTGCTGTACAGCGGCCCGCCTGCGGGGCTGGCACAGGTGCAGGCGTCGCAGACCCGCGCCTATCTGTTCGCTGAAAAGCGTGTCTCCAAGCAAGAGCGCCGTGAACCCACCGGTTGGCTGACACTGCAAGGTGTGACGCGTAATAATCTCAAGGACCTGAATGTCGATTTTCCGCTGGGCTGCTTCACGGCGGTCACCGGGATTTCCGGGTCGGGCAAGTCCAGCCTGGTCAGCCAGGCGCTGCTGGAACTGGTGAGCGCCGGTTTAGGGCGCGTGGTGGAAAATGACGAAGAACCAAGCCTGGAAGACGATGCGCCGCAAACCAGCGGCGGGCACATCCACGCCGGTCTGGAGCACATCCGCCGCCTGGTGCAGGTAGACCAGAAACCCATCGGCCGCACTCCACGTTCGAACCTGGCGACCTATACCGGGCTGTTCGACAATGTGCGCAAGCTGTTCGCGGCTACACCGGCGGCGAAGAAACGGCACTACGATGCCGGGCAATTCTCGTTCAACGTCGCCAAGGGGCGTTGCCCGAACTGCGAAGGGGAAGGGTTTGTCAGTGTCGAGTTGCTGTTCATGCCCAGTGTGTACGCGCCATGCCCGACCTGTCATGGGGCGCGCTACAACCCCGAGACCTTGGCGGTCAAATGGCAAGGTTTGACCATCGCCCAAGTGTTGGGGCTGACGGTCGAGCAGGCGGTCGAAGTGTTTGCCGAACAACCGAGCGTGCTGCGCTCGTTGCAGGTGCTGCGGGATATCGGCCTGGGCTACCTGCGTCTGGGCCAACCGGCCACCGAGCTGTCGGGCGGTGAAGCGCAGCGCATCAAACTGGCGACCGAGCTGCAACGCAATGCGCGGGGCGCGACCTTGTACGTGCTGGATGAGCCGACTACAGGCCTGCATCCGCGGGATGTGGACCGCTTGCTCAGCCAGTTGAATCACTTGGTGGATGCGGGGCATACGGTGGTTGTGGTGGAGCATGAGATGCGCGTGGTGGCGCAGAGTGATTGGGTGATAGATATCGGGCCGGGGGCAGGGGATTTGGGCGGGACGGTGGTGGCCAGTGGTACGCCGCAAAAAGTTGCGAAGAGCAAGAAAAGCCGGACTGCCGCCTTCCTGGCGAAAGCACTCTAAACCTGTGTAGGCGCGGGGCTTGCCGACAAGCCCGGCGCCTATACAAAAGCTGTCAGGTCTGTTGGATTTGCTGCTTGGCCTGCTTCACCACATTCTCCACGGTAAACCCGAACTTCTCCTGCAACTTGGCCAACGGCGCGGACGCACCGAAGCTGTTCATCACCACCTTGGCGCCGGTCTGGCCTACATAACGGTCCCAGCCCAATGGGCCTGCCTGTTCCACCACGACCCGCGCTTTCACCGCCGGCGGCAGCACACTGTCGCGGTAGGCCTGGTCCTGGTCTTCAAACAATTCCCAGCTGGGCATGGACACCACTTGCGCGGCAATCCCTTCGGTCTTCAGCTGCTCATAAGCCGCCACGGCCAGGCCGACTTCGCTGCCGGTCGCCAACAGCAGGACCTTGGGGTGGTCGGCAGCGGCCAGCACGTAAGCCCCCTTGGCCGCCCCGGACGCCGCTGCGTACTTTGTACGATCCAGCGTCGGTAACGGCTGACGCGACAACACCACGCAACTCGGCCGATGGGTTTGCGCCAGGGCAACCTTCCACAGCTCCAGGGTTTCATTCGCATCGCCCGGCCGCAGGGTCAGCAGCCCCGGCGTGGCGCGCAACTGCGTAAGGTGTTCGATCGGCTGGTGCGTCGGCCCATCTTCACCCACGCCAATCGAGTCATGGGTAAACACGAACACCACCGGCAACTCCATGATCGCCGCCAGGCGGATCGGCGGTTTCATGTAGTCGCTGAACACCAGGAACGTCGAGGTGTATGGCCGCAGGTAGGACAGCGCCAGCCCGTTGGCGATCGCGCCCATGGCGTGCTCACGAATGCCGAAGTGCAGGTTGCGCCCGCTGTAGTCGTCGGCACTGAAACGCCCGGCACCGTCAAAGGTAAGGTTGGTCTTGGTCGACGGTGACAAGTCCGCCGAACCGCCCAGCAGCCAGGGGACCTGTTCGGCGAACGCATTCAGCACCTCGCCGCCAGCGGCGCGGCTGGCGATGCCCTTGGGGTCGGTATCGAAGTCCGGCAGGTGCTTCTGCCAGTGTTCCGGCATTTCCCCGGCACGCATACGTCTCAATTCATCGGCCAATTCCGGTTCGAACTGCTCCAGCAAGGACAGGTGTTCGGTCCATTTTTCATACAGGGGCTCGCTGCGTTCAAGCAGGGCATCACGCAATTGTGCGCGTGCTGCTTCGGGGACCAGGAAGCTCGAGTCCTCGGGCCAGCCATACGCCGACTTGGTCAGGCGAATTTCCTCTTCGCCCAAGGGCTCGCCATGGGCGGCGGCCGTGTTGTGTTTGTGCGGTGAGCCATAGCCGATCACGCTGTCGACCACAATCAGCGTGGGTGCGCCACGATTGCAATGAAAGGCTTCCAAGGCATTGCTCAGGGCTTGCAAGTCGTTGGCATCGGTAACGTGCAGGGTGTGCCAACCATACGCCTGGAAGCGCTGGATCACGTCTTCGCTGAACGCAAGTTCAGTGTGGCCTTCAATGCTGATGGTGTTGTTGTCATAGATCCAGCACAGCTTGTCCAGCTTCAAGTGACCGGCCAAGGACGCGGCTTCACCGCTGATGCCTTCCATCATGTCGCCGTCGCCGCACAGGGTATAGACGTTGTAGTCGAACAAGGTTTTTTCTTCGCGGTTGAAGCGCTTGGCCAGCCAGCGTTCGGCCATGGCCATGCCGACACTGTTGGCACAGCCCTGGCCGAGCGGGCCCGTGGTGGTCTCCACGCCAGTGGTCATGCGGTATTCGGGGTGGCCAGGGGTCTTGGAGCCGGCTTGTCGAAATTGCTTGATATCGTCCAGGCTGACCGCGGGTTGGCCGGTGCGCTCGCCGTTGGCATCCAATTCCACTACGCCGGCCAGGTGCAGCAGCGAATACAGCAGCATCGAGGCATGACCAACGGACAACACAAAACGGTCACGGCTGGGCCAGTCGGGATGCTGGGGATGATAGCGCAGGAAGCGGCTCCACAACGTATACCCCACCGGTGCAAGGCCCATGGGCGTGCCCGGATGGCCGGAATTGGCCTTCTGCACGGCGTCCATGGCCAAGGTGCGAAGGGTGTTGATGCATTGGGTGTCGATATCAGTGGCAGCATGAGTCATGAAACCGGTCTCCCTCGGTTGGCTATCTAGAGTGGAGGGCAGGGGGCGGCAAAGGTTTGATCCAAACGCCCGCGCTGCGACGAACGGGGCTGTATTGACCCCGGACATGACAAGACCCCTCGCAATGGTCTAGCTTCTAGGGCGTAAGCCATTGATCAACTTGCGGAGGTACGCCATGCCAGTGAAACACGACCTGTATCAGGACTTGGGGTTGAGCAAGGAAGTCGTTCACGAACGCAGGGCGAGCGACAAACGCCTGGACTCGCTGCTCACTCAATACGATGACGCTGATAAGGAGGTGCTGAAGGCAGAATCGGCAAGCGCCAGCGATGAGGATGTGGAGAAGCTGAAGAAGAAGCGGCTGTTGATCAAAGACGACATTGTCGCAAAGCTGGGGTAAACCAAAACGCCTCCCCTGTAGGAGCAAGCTTGCTCCTACAGCAGGGACGGACATATTTGTTCAGAATTGTCTGGGGGACAGGATGCTTCTCTCTGCCTATCATGCCGACCGCCCACCCGGCTCTGGGGACTGTTGCGGCGCAAGGATTGTGCTGGTGAGTCGGGTGGGCACTTCATTTCAGGCCAGCAGTGCCTTTGTGCATTCATCGATAGAGCGTTGCTGCGTCACGCCATACAGCTTCAATTCATCAATCGTCCGACGTCCCAGCGCCTTTTCAAACTCGGCCCGATTCGAGTTGGCCGCGTAGTGACTCTGGGCTGCATCCCCCAGGTTCGACTGAAAAATCCCCGCCGCACTCACCGGTAGGAAATCCTCATACACCAACGGCTCCACATCGATGTGGCCGGCCTCGACCAGCGCTTCCAGTGTGCGCGGTTGAGCGGCAGTACCGCGCGCCGCCAAACCTTGTTCGGTGGCGAAGTAGCGGAAGTAGGCCAAGCCCTGTTCGCGCATCTGTGCATGGTTATCCGGGAACGCCTGGAAATGCCGTTCCATCAATTCGACATAACGTGCAGCGTTGCCCTCATTGGGAAAGGCGCCCAATTCGTCGCGCGCGGCGTTCAGCAACTGGTCGTACAGCGCGCGGCCTTTGGGGGTGAGCGCCACGCCGCGCTGTTCGATTTCGCCAAAGCGCGCACTGTGGCTGCCTTGAGCGTCGGTAAAGGCGATGGGTTCGTCGAGGGCCTTGAAGCTGGTCTGGCGCAGCAGGATCGGGCAATGCCGGCGCGGTGGGCCTTCGATCACAGCCTTGGGGGTGATGCCTTTGCCGGGCATGGCGGCCTGGACCTGGTCGATGTCCAGGGTGCGCGGGGTCAGGTGGTTGATATGCGGGCCTTTGAAGGCGACCACGTCGGCGATCAGGCGGTGCTGGTCGCTCAGTTGCTGGTACTGCGCGCCGGTGACGGTGGCGGTGTGGTGCCAGCGGAAGGTTTCCAGGGCCTGGCGGATAAACTCATCGGCGTCCTCGGCGTTGAGGCCGCCGTCCTTTTCCGCTTGTTCGATCAGCGTCAGGGCGCCAGGGGTGAAGATCGAGCGCTTGGCCAGCGCGGTTTCGGCGAAGGTGCGCAGGTCGGGATTTTCGATCAGTTCCAGGCGCAGCAATGAGGTAAATACCCGAAACGGGCTGGTTTGCAACGCCTGTTCATGCACGGCGCGAAACGCGGTGGAGTGCACCGGTACGCCGGCCGGTGTCAGGTCGTAGTAGCCCACCGGTTGCATGCCCATTACGGCAAACAGGCGGCTGATGGTCGCCAGCTCTGCCGCGGTGCCCAGGCGGATCGCGCCGTGGCGTTCCATGTCCAGGCGCTGTATTTCGCCGGTGCGTTGCAGCTGCTGCGCCAGCTGCGGCTGGGTGTCGAGTACGTGGGCATTGGTCTCGGCCACCAGCTCCATCAGGGCGCCATACAAGGGAACTTCATCTCGGTACATGTCGGACATGGCCTTGGAAAAGCCCCTACGGATCTGGTCGGGGCTGACATGTGCGGTGCTGGGCATAGAAAAATTCCTGATGGCTATAGCGGTAGAGGTGGCCTTTGCCTGGATTTTGTTGAGCGCAAAGCACCCTTGCAAACGAAGATTCCTCAGGACTTCATTCTGCAAATGAATGAGATGACGTGAATATGACAAAAAACAGCCCGTGAGAAATTTCATTTAACGGCGGCTTTCCTAACTAATTCTTCACGGATTCCGCCCTGGTCGGCATGAAAGAATCGTCACGTTTGCAAGGATGAAAACGCCGTTATGCACACCAGACACATAAAAAAATGTTTAGGGGCTGTCGTTAATGAAAATTTCTACACTGGCGTTGTCGATCACCGCCGCCGTTCTTGCACAACAGGCGTTCGCTGATGATTTCGGGCTCGGTTCGCTGGGCACCGGCAACGGTCACAGCGGCTTCTTGGAAGACAGTCATGCGGCCATCAGTTCGCGGACCATGTACTACAGCGCGGATAACCGCTCGGGGACCAACAACGACCTGCGCGAAGCCGCAACCGCGCTGCGTTTTGACTACAAATCCGGTTTCACCCAAGGCACCATCGGCTTGGGCTTTGACGTCATGGCTTTCGGCGCGCTGCGTCTGGATGGCGGTGATGGCCACACGGCGGGCGCGGGCCTCTCGGGCAACGGCAACAGCTTCTTCCCGACCAAGAACAACGGCACCGAGCCTGCGGATTCCTTCGGTCGCGCGGCGGGCAACGTGAAGTTCCGCATTTCCCAGACCGAATTGCATGTCGGTGGCGGCTTGGCGCCGGTGTTGCCGATCCTGGTTTCCAACGACAGTCGCGTGGCTCCGCAGACCTTTGGCGGTGGCATCCTCACCTCCAATGACATCCCCAATGTCACCTTCACCGGCGGTGAACTGAACCGCGCCGAAGGCCGTGCTTCCAGCAACTCCACGGGCTTGAGCGTGGCAGGCGGTACCCGCGACAGCGACAGCTTCAAATTCGGTGGGGTGGACTACAAACCGTTTGGTTCTTCCGACAACGTGATCGCGAAAAACCTGACGTTGCAGTACTACTACGCGCAACTGCAGGACTTCTACAAACAGAACTACTTCGGCCTGGTCCACGTGCTGCCGCTGGGCAATGATCAGTCGTTCAAGACCGACCTGCGCTACTTCGACAGCTCCAGCGACGGCAAGAACGGCGAGAGCGGTTACCAGTTCAACAACAACGGTGGCTACGCCAAGCACGCCAACGAAGTGGACAACAAAACCTACAGTGCGGCCTTCACCTACCAGTTGGGCGGCAGCAGCCTGATGCTTGGCCACATAGGCGTGGGTGATGACGGCGGCTTCGTGTGGGTGAACCAGGGCAGCCTGGCCGACCCGCACGCACAAGGCGCCGGCGGCAGCGACTTCTACCTGTTCACCGACGCCGTGGTCGGCCAGTTCTCCCGTGCGGGCGAGCAGGTCAACTTTGGTCAGTACTCGTATGACTTCAAGGCCTATGTGCCGGGTCTGAAGGCGTCCGTGGCTTACCTGGACGGCAGGGACATCAAGTCGAAGGTGGCCGGTGGCCCTGAACAGAAAGAAAACGAAGCCGACTTCCGCCTGGACTACGTCGTGCAGGCCGGTCCGCTGAAAGGGTTTGGTACGACTTTCCGTACCGGCACCTATCACGGTAAAAACACCGGCACCGCCGACCAGGACCAAACCCGCCTGATCTTCAACTACACCTACGCGATCTTCTAAGTCTTCATGTGCGCCCGGACGTCATTGGGCTCTACACTGCCTCTCACTGGGTAGGCGATGGAGGACCCGATGACGGCCACACCCGACAACCGGATACTTGGAACCCTCGAAGGCCAACGCTTGGCGCAGCAGGATGCCGAACGTTGGCGCGAGTGGGGCCCTTATTTAAGCGAACGCCAATGGGGCACGGTGCGCGAAGACTACAGCGCCGATGGCGATGCCTGGACTTACTTCCCCCATGAACACGCGCGCAGCCGTGCCTATCGCTGGGGCGAGGATGGTTTGGCGGGATTCAGCGACAAGGCGCAACGCTGGTGCCTGGGCCTGGCCCTGTGGAACGAGCGCGATGCGATCATCAAGGAGCGCTTGTTCGGCCTCAATAACGCCGAGGGCAACCACGGTGAGGACGTCAAGGAACTGTATTTTTTCGTCGACGGCGTACCGAGCCATGCCTATATGCGCATGCTCTACAAATACCCGCATGCCGCCTTTCCCTATGACGACCTGATCAGCGAAAACGCCCGCCGTGGCCTGGCGGATGCCGAATACGAGATCCTCGATACCGGCGTGTTCGAAGACAACCGTTACTGCGATGTCAGCGTCGAATATGCCAAGCATCAGCCCGACGACATTTTCATGCGCGTGACTGTGCGCAACCGTTCGGAGCAGTCGACGCGCGTGCAGGTAGTGCCTCAACTCTGGGCGCGCAATGACTGGAGCTGGACCTTCGACGCGCCCAAGCCGCAATTGACGATGGACGGGGAACAGGTGCTGGCGCGCCACCCTGAGTTGCCTGATCGGCATCTCGGCGCCTGGGGCCAGGACGGCGTGGAGTGGTTGTTTTGCGAGAACGAGACCAACGTTGCGCGGCTGAATGGGCAGCCGGCGCCGGGACCGTTCAAGGACGGGATCAATGATTACGTGGTGGCGGGTGTGCAATCGGCGATTCGCCGTGACCGCGGCACAAAAGTCGCGGCGCGCTTCATCCTTGAGCTGGCAGGCCTGGAAAACAAAACCCTCTACCTGCGTTTCGCCCCCGTTGATGCACCGCAGGTCAACGCCCGCAAGCTGTTCGAACAGCGCCGCCAGGAGTCCGATGACTTCTATGCCGCCTTGCAACACAACATCGCCGATGAGGATGCGCGCAATGTGCAGCGTCAAGCCTTGGCCGGGTTGCTCTGGTCAAAGCAGCTCTATTATTTCGATGTGAACCAATGGCTCGACGGCGACCCGGCACAACCCGCGCCGCCGCCCGAGCGCCTGCATATCCGCAATACCCATTGGCGGCACCTGTCCAACTTCGACATCCTCTCGATGCCTGATACCTGGGAATACCCGTGGTACGCCTCATGGGACCAGGGCTTCCAGGCGGTGGCCATCGCGCTGATCGATCCGGGATACGCCAAGCAACAGCTGTTGCTGTTGGTGAAGGACCGTTTCATGCACCCCAACGGCCAGTTGCCGGCCTATGAATGGCGCTTCGACGACGCCAATCCGCCGGTGCATGCCTGGGCCAGTTGGCGTGTCTATCAGCAGGACAAAGCGCTGACTGGCGTAGGCGATATGGATTTTCTTGAGCGAATTTTCCACAAGCTGCTGCTGAATTTTTCCTGGTGGGTCAACCGTAAGGACGCGGAGGGACGCAACCTGTTCCAGGGCGGCTTCCTCGGGCTGGACAATATCGCGTTGTTCGATCGCTCAGCCGCGTTGCCACCGGGTTACCAGCTGGACCAGGCCGATGGTACGGCGTGGGTGGCGGCCTATGCGCTGGACTTGATGCGCATCGCCCTGGAGCTGGCAAAGCGCAATGGCGTGTACGTCGACATTGCCGTGAAGTTCTTCGAGCACTTCCTGTATATCGCCGGCGCCATCAATCGCGTCGACGACAGCGCGGAAGGCCTGTGGGACGAGCAGGACCTGTTCTTCTACGACGTGCTGCATCGGCCCGACGGCGCGAACGAGCCGGTGCGCCTGCGTTCGATCGTCGGGCTGATGCCGCTGTTTGCCGTGTTGGTGCTGGAGCAGCGCGAGCATGAAGGCCTGGAAGGTTTGCGCGAGCGTTTGCTGGGGTTTATGAAGCACCGGCCGGACCTGGCCAAATTGGTCTCGCGCTGGAACGAGCCGGGGCAGGGCAATCGCCTGTTGCTGGCATTGTTGCGTGGTGAGCGCACCAAGGATTTGTTGCGGCGCATGTTGGCTGACGAAGAGTTCTTGTCGGCGTTTGGCGTGCGCTCCCTGTCCAAGGCGTTCGCCGAACAACCGCTGGCGTTGAAGATGAACGGCAACACCCTGTGTGCGAGCTACCAACCCGGCGAATCCGACTCGCGGTTGTATGGCGGGAATTCCAACTGGCGCGGGCCGCTGTGGATGCCGGTCAACTACATGCTGATCGAGTCGTTGCGAGAGTTTCACCGCTACTACGCGGACAACTTCTCGGTGGAGTACCCGGCCGGCAGTGGTTACCTGTCCTCCCTGGAGGACGTCGCCAACAGCCTCAGTCAGCGCCTGACGCGTCTGTTTCTGCGCGACGAAAATGGCTCAAGGCCGTCGATGGCAGGGTACGCCCAGCTGGAAGCTGACCCGGCCAGCCGCGACCTGGTGTTGTTCCACGAGTATTTCCACGGGGAAACCGGGTGCGGGTTGGGCGCGTCCCACCAGACGGGGTGGAGCGCGCTGGTGGCGTTGCTACTGCAGCCAGGGGCTTGAGCTTCTTTGTGGCGATTGTTGTGGTGAGCGGGCAGAGCGCTGAACTACAGGCGACGCAGGAAGGATTTAACGATGTGCCGGGTGGCGTCGGTGGTGTCCAGTTCATCCATGGCGCCATAAGGGTGCCACTGGCAATCGATTATTTCATTGCAGGGTTTTGCATTGGCGATGTTCACCACTGACGCTTCGAACACGTGGTGAACGGTGTCGCGCGCCTTCAGTTCCTGCAAGTACAGCAAGCCGTCCACGTTCAATCCGGTTTCTTCTTCCAGTTCGCGTTCCGCCGCGCCGACCGGGCGCTCATTGCGTTCGACCTTGCCGCCCGGCAGCGCCCATTTCGATCTGGCCTTGCGTACGAAGAGGATATGCCCCTCGTGTTCGCAAATGACCGTGGCCCTTATTTTCATCGTCTGTGCCCCCGCAGTGGGATGAATGTCATAAAAGTGTAATGCAATTGTCATGCTAAGTGGTTATGGCGCTGACGCGTGGGGTTGTGGATACTGCCCGATTGATCAAAACGGACGAGGAGAGCAGATGAGCACCGTACGCTGGGGCATGATCGGCTGTGGCAGTGTCACTGAGTTAAAGAGTGGACCCGCTTTCTACAAAGCGCCAGGTTCGGCGCTGGTCGCCGTGATGGGGCGCCGTGAAGAGGCTGTGCGCGATTATGCGACACGCCACGGGATTGCCCGCTTCTACACCGATGCCCAGGCCCTGATCAACGATCCCGAAGTGGACGCGGTGTACATCGCCACGCCACCCGACAGCCACCTGGAATACAGCCTGATGGTGGCCGCCGCGGGCAAGCATTGCTGTGTCGAAAAGCCGATGGCATTGAATGCCGAGCAAAGCGCATTGATGCAGCGCACCTTCGAGCGTGCCGGCCTGCATCTGTTTGTCTCGTATTACCGCCGATCACTGCCGCGTTTCCAGCAAGTGCGCCAGTGGCTGCAGGACGGGCGCATTGGCCAATTGCGTCACCTGACCTGGACCTTGTGTAAGCCACCGGGCGCCGACGACGCCAGCGCCGCCAATTGGCGTACCGACCCGCTCATTGCCGGTGGGGGTTACTTTGCCGACCTGGCCAGCCATGGGTTTGATCTGTTCCAGTACCTGGCCGGGGATATCGTCGAGGTCTCGGGCTTTACCGCGCGACAGGCCGGGCGCTACGCCGCCGAGGATGCGGTGACCGCCTGCTGGACGTTCGCGTCCGGCGCGCTGGGCATGGGCTGCTGGAATTTTGTCGCCGACCGCCGCGAAGACAAGGTCGAGCTGATCGGCAGCAAGGGGCGCATCACGTTTGCAGTATTCGAAGACCAGCCGCTGCGCCTTGAAGGCGAGGTGGACGAGGTGCTGGAGGTGCCTTGCCACGCGCATATCCAGTGGCATCATGTGCTGGCCATGAACGCCCATATTCGCGGGGAAGCCGAACACCCCTCACAGGCAATCGAGGCGTTGAAGACCGATCGGATCCTCGACAAGGTGCTACAGCGTAACCCCCATCATCCTGGCTAGGTACGATAGGGTTGTGTTTTTTCAAGGAACAGATGGATGAAATTCTGGATGATGGTGTGGCTGGTCATTGCCACCAGCGCAATGGCCGCACCACGAGAACAACGCCCGGCAGGGGATTTTGATTTTTATGTGTTGTCACTGTCGTGGTCGCCCACGTTCTGCCTGACGCACCCGAGCAACGAGCAATGCACGGGTAAAGGCTACGGCTTTGTATTGCACGGGTTATGGCCGCAGTATGCCCGAGGCGGGTGGCCGGCGTCGTGTGACCCGCAATCGCGGCTGTCGGCCGAAGACATTGCCAAGGGCGCGCTGATGTTTCCCACCCAGGCATTGCTCAAGCATGAGTGGGCCAAACACGGTACGTGCAGCGGCCTGGGACCCACGCGTTACCTGGACGCCACCGACGCGGCGCTGGCCACGGTGCAGATCCCGCAGCAACTGCAGCCATTCAATGTGCCCAATTACCTTGAAGCACGGGACATCGAACAGTTGTTCCGCCAGAGCAACCCCGCCATGGGCGATCACAGCATGGCGGTGATCTGCAAGGGCAAGGTGCTGTCCGAAGTGCGCGTGTGCCTGAGCAAGGAACTGCGCTTTGCCGGCTGCCCCAAAAGTGTGAAAACCCAGTGTCGCGGCGGTGATATTCGTATTCCGGTTCAGCGCTGATCCGGCGTCTGGAGCGCGTGCAACGCAATGGTTGCCGCGGCGTTGGCCGTTGGCGCCCCGGCGCGATCTGCCAGGTAACGTGCTGGCGGCTGGCCTACCGCCTTGCGGAACATGGTGATGAAGCCGCTGGCGTTCTCGTAGCCCAGGTCCAGAGCGACCCGCTGCACACTGTCGCCCCTGGCCAGGCGTTGCAGTGACAGGATCACATGCAACTGCCGGCGCCAGCGGCCGAAACTCAAGCCAAATTCTTCCAGCAACAGGCGCGTCATGCTGCGCTCGCTCATGCCGATGCGCATGGCCCATTGGCCGAGCGTGGCCTTGTCGCCGGGGTCGGCCAGCAGGCTGTCGGCCAGGCGCCGCAAGCGCGGATCCCGGGGCATCGGCAGGTGCAGGTCCTCGATGGGCGCCTGGGCCAGCTCGTCCAGCAGTGTGCGGATCAGGCGCCCCTGTGCGCCGTCCTCGTCATACAGTTGCGGGAAGCTTACGGCCTTGCTGATCAGTTCATGCAACAGGCCGGACACCGACAGCGTGCAACATTGCGCGGGCAGGGCGCCGGCGGCGTCCGGGTCGATCAACAGGCAATACACCTCCGCTTCGCCGGAACCGCGCGCCGCATGGGGCAGGCCGCCGGGAATCCACAGCGCGCACTGGGGCGGCACGATCCAGATGCCAGCCTCGATCTGGCAATGAATCACCCCGCGCAGGGTGTACATCAGCTGCCCTTTGCGATGGGAATGCGGGGCATGCTCCCAGCTCTCGGACGTGCTGGTGGCGTTCACGGCCACCACGGCGCGCGGGAGCAGGTCGGCGTCCCTGACTCTGGCGGGATCACGATGATCAAGGCGGTGGCGTTGCATGGCGGCTTCACGTATTGGCTGAATTGCGAAACATTCTGGCTATTCTGTGCAATGCCGTCCAGCGGGTTGAGCCTTATGCTGAGATTCACTCTCATCAACGGCTACTCAAGGGGCTTTGCCATGCGACTCGACAGTTCAACATTCCCAGTGGTGAAAATCGTCTTCGATGCACCCAACGAGGGCGGGCCGGAAGATGCCTTCCTGACCTTCGAAAGCCTGCTGGCCCGCCAGCAATCCTTCGTGCTGCTGCACGAGAAATCCGTGGATGAAAACAACCACGAGCACTCCCACGAGGAGCGCAAGCACGCGTCGATCTGGATGAAGAAAAACAAACAGGCGCTGCGCACCTACGTCAAAGGCATGATTCAGGTGGAGCCCAGCGCCGCGCAACGCTTGGCGCTCAAGCCGTTTGCCGTCATGTTCGGCAAGGCCTGGGGCTACCCGCTGCTGGTGGTGGAATCCAGGGAAAGCGCCTGGGCACTGGCGCGGGATGTGCTGGATGAGCGGGTGTCGGATGTGGCGCACTTCTAACCGCTCCTACAGGGGGATATGGCTCAGTCCACGCAGATCGCCCGCCCCAGCTTGCCTTTCTCCACCGTCGCCGAGCAGCCGAAGTGGCTGTTATCCACCTGGCAGGTGCCGCTGATCGGTGTGGTGCCTGTTTGCGTGGTCACGCTGGTCTGGCACTCACCCTCGCACTGGCTTGAATCGGTGCACGCCTTGCCCGCGTCCCTGTACGGCGTGATGCACTTCCAGGTCTGCAACTTGCCGACTTGCTTCATCGTGCCGCCGCCGGCCAGGCATGTTGACGCAGCGGAGTCTTGGGCGGGGGGCGTGGTGGGCGTGGTCGTGGTGCAAGCCGATACCAACAGCAGGGCGGCCAGGCCGATCATCAATTTCATGCAAAAGTCCTCATGGAGTAAGCGCAACGGTGCAGTGTACGGGCATTTGGACTACTTTGATTGACGAGCGATCCCTACCCGGTACTGGCCATGCGCACGTTATGGAAGCGGTATATGGCGTTGTTGGAAAACGATCTGAGCACGCAGATCTTCGACAACGTGAAAAACTTGCTGGTGTGTGCACTGCTGTTTGCGGCGGGGACGAATACGTTGCTGGGGCAGCGTGACTTGTTTATCGGGGTGTTTGCCTCCAGCGTGGCCGGCTGGGGCCTGATCATCCTGTCGACGCTGTTGATGCTCCTGAATATCAGCGACGGTATTCGCCGGCTCGCCAAGCTGCGTTATCACCTGGCGCTGCAGTTATTGTTGATCCTTGTCTACCTGGTGATCGCCGAACGGGTGGTCGAGATTGTGTGGGGCTTTCGGGCGCATTGAAGTATCCTCCGCGACCCGTTTGCCAGTGATTCAAACACAGATGACAGGACAAGACATGCAGGCGATGCTCTCGTCGATCCTCGACGAAGTGCGCCCCCTGATCGGCCTCGGCAAAGTCGCCGACTACATCCCCGCACTTGCCGATGTGCCCGCCAACCAACTCGGCATCGCCGTTTACGGCAACGATGGTGCGGCCTACTGCGCCGGTGATGCCGATACGCTGTTCTCGGTGCAGAGCATCTCCAAAGTGTTCAGCCTGGTGCAGGCCATCGACCACGGCGGCGAAACCATCTGGGAACGCCTGGGCCACGAACCTTCGGGGCAGCCGTTCAACTCCATGGTGCAACTGGAGTTCGAACGCGGCCGCCCGCGTAATCCGTTCATCAATGCCGGCGCGCTAGTGATCTGCGACATCAACCAATCGCGCTTCGCCGTGCCGATTTTGTCGATGCGCGACTTTGTGCGGCGTCTGTCCGGCAACCCGCAGATCCTGGTCAACAGCGTCGTCGCCGAGTCCGAAGCCCAACACGGCGCGCGCAACGCGGCCATGGCCTACCTGATGAAGTCGTTCGGCAACTTTCACAACGATGTCGATGCGGTGCTGCACAGCTATTTCAATTATTGCGCGCTGCAAATGAGCTGCCTGGATTTGGCCCGGGCCTTCAGTTTCCTGGCCAACGAAGGCGTGAGCGCCCACAGCGGCGAGCAGGTCCTCACCGCGCGCCAGACCAAGCAGGTCAACTCGATCATGGCCACCAGCGGGCTCTATGATGAAGCGGGAAATTTTGCCTATCGCGTGGGGTTGCCGGGCAAGAGCGGGGTAGGCGGCGGGATTGTCGCCGTGGTGCCGGGGCAGTTTACGGTGTGCGTGTGGTCACCGGAGTTGAACGCGGCGGGGAACTCGCTGGCGGGGATGAAGGCATTGGAATTGTTGAGTGAGCGGATTGGGTGGTCGGTGTTTTAGATCGCGTCGGATGGCAGCACTCAGGCCGTTCAGGCATAGATGGGTAAACGTCCAACTTTGTGGGGGCAGTTCACTCTGCGTGGGAGCGAACTCATCTCCCCCTGTGGCGGGGATCTGTTCAGTATTTGTGTTGCTTCATTTTGAACGTCTCTTCGGTATCGGAAAAATCATGCTGACCTCTCCCTGATACTCGCGATACCTGTCTCCAAACAACACCGTCAGATCCTTCTCTTCAAAGTAGGTGCCGATAAAGAGATAGACCGTCAGCCCCATCGCAAACTGTAAATGACCGACCGTCATGTCCGGCGTAGCCCAAAAGGCAATCAGGAACCCAAGATACAGCGGGTGACGAATGATCTTATAGAGCAACGGGGTCCTGAACACTGGCGCGTATTGCGCTGTGTCGCGCCAGCGGTCAATCGCTTGCTTGAGCCCGAAGAGTTCGAAGTGGCTGATCAACAGCGTCGCCAATAACACAATGGCCCACCCCGCCCAGAACAGCCCCGTTATCAAAGCCCTCGCCCAGGCTGTTTCGATATGCCATACCTGATAGGTGATGGGGTGCCACAGCCAGAACATCACCCCCAGTACCAGACTGCTGAACAACACATAGGTGGAGCGTTCAGCCGCCGTCGGAATGAGTGCAGTCAACCTGCTCTTGAAACGTTTACGCGCCATGACGCTGTGCTGTAGACCAAACAGGATGATCAGCAAACTGTTGATCAACGTTGCCAGTGGCCAGTCGATAAGTCGCCCCGCGTTGATGTTCTTGGGCACCACGACGCTGCCCAAGAACCCCATCAGGTATAAAAAGGTGACTAGGAAAACCACGTAGCAAGCGATGCTGTACACCAACCCGACCAAGCGCGCGGGGAGGCTGTCGGCGTGTGTTTGTGGGTTCATGGACGATTCCTTTCGCACATGGTAAAGGCGTGAGCCAGACGAGGATTGAGTTCGACTGGCTCAGGCTAGCAGGGTGCGTCGGTTCAGTAACCTGTGAGTGTTGACAGCTCTTTAGAGTGTTTAGCGATTCAAACGATGTTCAACCGGTCCAACAGGCTATACCACGCCACCCCCGCCCCGATGTAGAAACGCTGCAACCCATGCATCGGTAGCCGTTGCAACGGTGTCACCGGGTAGGCGAACTCCGCCTGGCTGTCACACAACTTGCCCGCCAACTGTTGCCCCAGGCTGGTACACAGTGCGATCCCGCGCCCATTGCAGCCCAGTGCCAACGTTAAACCCGGCGCGGGCTGGTGAACGTGGGGCATGAAGTCCCGCGTGATCGCGATACGTCCGGCCCAGCGATACTCGAACTGCAGTGGCCCCAACTGCGGAAACAGCAGCGCCAGCGAGCGTTCCAGGTGGGCGAAATCTGTCGGTGAAGTGGGGTCGTTGAACAGTCCGCGGCCGCCCATCAACAAGCGCCCATGGCTGTCCTTGCGAAAGTACAGCAGCAGCCTTTGCGCGGTGGAGACGGTTTCCTGGCCCGGCAGGATGCGCTCGGCGACGCTGCCACTCAACGGTGTGGTAGCGACGATAAAGCTGTTTGCCGCAAGGACGCTCTGCGCCATGCCCGGCCACAGGTTGCCGCTGTAGCCGTTGGTGGCCAGCACGACTTGATCGGCCATGACCCGTGCACCCGAAGCCGTCTGCAATTGCCAGCCCGCTCCCTGGCGCCGCAAGTCTGTCACCGCGCTCTGCCCATGAATGCGTACACCCGCCGCCAATGCCGCGCCCACCAATCCACGGGCATACGCCAACGGTTGAATCGCCCCTGCACGACCATCCAGCCAGCCGCCGGCAAATGCGTCACTGCCCATGCGTGACGCCACCGTCGACGCATCCAGACGCTGCACCGGCACACCGCGCCGCGCCCACTGATCCGCTCGCGCGTGCAGCCCGGCGACGCCTTTTTCGGTGTATGACACCTGCATCCAGCCCTTGCGTACCGGCGCGCAATCAATGCCGTGCTTTTCGATCAGCTTGAACACCAGGTCTGCTGAACTCGACACGGTCGAGATCAACGGTTCGGCGCGCTCCGGCCCGAACATCTGCACCAGTTGCTCGGGGTCGTATTTGAGCGTGGGATTGACCTGCCCACCATTGCGTCCAGATGCCCCCCAGCCGGGCTCATTGGCTTCCAGCACGCACACGCTGACACCACGCTCGGCCAAGTGCAGTGCGGTCGACAAACCGGTGTATCCCGCCCCGACAATCGCCACATCCACCTTCACCGACTCCCTCAACGCAGGTGTCGGCACCACCGAGGGCGCCGTCGCGGACCACAATGACTTCATGACAGGCTCCGCGTATCGCCAGTGGGGTGCAGCACCCGCCGCAGGAAATCCTGGGTACGCGGATGCTGCGGATTACCCAGCACCTGTTCCGCCGCACCACTTTCGACGATGTAACCGCCATGCAGGAAACACACGCGGTCGGCGACTTCGCGGGCAAAGCCCATTTCGTGGGTGACCACAATCATGGTCATGCCTTCGTCGGCCAGGGTGCGCATCACCGCCAGCACATCGCCCACCAGTTCCGGGTCGAGGGCGGAGGTGGGTTCGTCGAACAACATGGCGTCGGGTTTCATCGCCAAGGCGCGGGCGATGGCCACGCGTTGTTGCTGGCCGCCGGAGAGTTGCTCCGGGTAAGCATCGGCCTTGGCGCTCAGGCCGACCTTTTCCAGCAACACCAGGGCTTCTTCGCGGGCTTGCGTGGGCGGTTCGCCTTTGACGTAAACCGGGCCTTCCATCACGTTTTCCAGTACGGTGCGATGGGGGAACAGGTTGAAGCGCTGGAACACCATGCCCATGCGGCTGCGCAGGGCGTGCACGGTCTTGCTGCCGCGCTGCACGGTTTCGCCGAACACGGTGATCACGCCGCCGTCGTAGGCTTCCAGTGCATTGATGCAGCGCAGCAGGGTGGATTTGCCCGAGCCCGAGGGGCCGATCAGGCACACCACTTCGCCCTTGGCCACGTTCAGGTCGACACCGTGCAGTACGCGGTGGCTGCCGTAGTGTTTGTGCAGTTGGTGAATGTTGATCATGCTTTTTTCCTCCGACCCAGGTGTTGTTCCATGCGGCGCAGGCCATACACCAGCGGCAGGCTCATCAGCAGGTAGAGCAGGGCGACCAGGGTGTAGACGGTCATGTTCTGGAAGGTCGACGAGGCGATCAGCTGGCCCTGTCGGGTCATCTCGGCCACGGTGATGGTCGACACCAGGGACGAGTCCTTGAGCATCATCACCAGGGTGTTGCCGTAGGGCGGCAGAGCGATGCGAAACGCTTGTGGCAGGATCACCCGGCGCATCATCAGCGCCGAGCGCATCCCCAAGGCTTCGGCAGCTTCGCGCTGGCCTTGTTCGACGGCAATGATGCCGGTACGGAAGTTCTCGGCCTGGTACGCCGAGTAGGCGATGCCCATGCCGATCACACCCGCATAGAACGCGGTGAGGTGTACGCCCATGTCGGGCAGTACGAAGTAGATGTAGAACAGCTGCACAATGATTGGCAGGCCACGGATCACGTTGATGATGGTGCTGGCCGTCCACGACAGTGCACGAATCGGCGACAGCTTGAGCAGCGCCAGTACCAACCCGAGCGCACTGCTGAGCAGGAACGACAGCACGGTGATCTGGATCGTCACCCAGGCGCCTTGCAGCAGGATCGGCAGGAAGTCCAGGGCGTTTTGCAGGAACTCAGCCGGCTTCATGGGCGCACCTGGGTATCAAGTCCCCACTTCTTGAGGATGCTGTCGAGGGTGCCGTCAGCCTTGATGCTGGCGATGGCGGTGTTCAGGCGCTCCAGGGTTTGTGCATCGCCCTTGCGCACCACCAGGCAGACTTCGCCGACGTTGCTGGGCGTGTAGTCAGGAGCGAGCTTCACGCCTTTGAACAGCTTCTGGCGAATCTGGTAGGCCACCACTGGCTGGTCGCCCACAGCGGCCTTGATGCGGCCCAGGGAGAGGTCGCGGACCATCTCGCCGATGGAATCGTAGGTGCGGATCTCCTTGAAGATGCCGAGCTTGTTCAGCTGGTCATAGAAGATCGTGCCGGCCTGCACGCCGACCACCTGATCCTTGAGTGGCATGAGATCAGGGTAAGCGGCGTTGTCGTCGGCATTGATGATCAGGCCTTCACCGTACGCGTAAACCGGGGCGCTGAAGTCGACGACCTTGGTGCGCTCTTCGGTCTTGAGCATGCCGGCGGAAATGAAGTCGAGCTTGCCAGAGGTGAGGGAGGGGATCAGCGCGGCGAAGTTGGTCTGCTCGATCTGGCTGGTGAAACCGCCGGCCTTGCCTACGGCTTCAGCGACATCAACCATCACGCCCTGAATGCTGTTGCTCTTGATGTCGAGGAAGGTAAACGGCGAACCACTGGCCGTTGCACCGACTTTGTAAGAGGACGCACTTTCTGCGTGCACGGCGGTAACGCAGAACGTGGCACAGAGGCCGAAGGCAAGGCGGCGAAACAAGGGCGAAAGACTGTTCATCGGGTTACTCCAGAAGGAAAACGGAAAGTCAGTACCGCAAGCGGCTGCCGATGAAATCGCAAGCTCTGTGCCATTTCGATTAATAAAAATCGTATATCGCTACACAAAATTGAAAAAATGAAGCAGTCGTATCGATATGCGATATTAGATGGTCTATTTTTGTAATTTAAGGTAGAAATATCGCCACGCCTGATCGACCTGACCACGAGTACGCCATGTCCGAAGATCGCAACAGTCTGCACAACCAATCCCTGGAAAAAGGCCTGTCGGTGCTCAAGGCATTCAGCGCACAGCGCCGCAGCATGAGCCTTGCGGAGGTGGCCGAGGCCGCCGGCATGACCAAAAGTTCGGCCCAGCGCATGGTATTTACGCTCGAAAGCCTGGGTTACCTTCGGAAACACTCGCGCACACGGCATTACCAACTCACACCTCGGGTGTTGGAGTTGGGCTTCAGCTATCTGGATGCGCATTCGTTGATCGAGGTGGCCAACCCGTTTTTATCGGAACTGACGCGATTGACCGGCGAGACGTCGTGCCTTACCGAGCCTGCGGGCTACGACATGACCTACATCGCGCGCTTCGTCAGCTCGGGTTTCGTACCGGTGCACATGCCGATTGGCTCGCGGGTACCGATGTACTGCACGGCGTCGGGGCGGGCGTATTTGAGCGCGTTGCCGCAGGAGGAGGCGTTGGTGTTGATCGAGAACAGCCAGCGCATTGCGCATACCAGCCAGACATTGACCGAGGTCGACAGGATTCTGGAGTCGTTGCAGCAAGTGCGCGAGCAGGGCTATGCGGTAAATGGCCAGGAGCTGTTCCTGGGCGACATGACCATCGGCGCGCCGGTACTGGGTGCCAATGGCCGGCCGGTGGCAGCGGTGCATGTGGTGGCGCCGACCAGTCGGTGGAGCAGGGCGGATGCGCAGAAGCAACTGGCGCCGGCGTTGTTGCAGTGTTCGCGGGCGCTGAGCAATTCAGCGCGGAACCTCGAATAACCGACAACCTCTGTAGGCGCTCGCGAAAAACCAACAGGCACCGCGTGCATCCAGAATGCCCGCGTCTTCGTTGACGTTCTTCGCGAGCAGGCTCGCTCCTACAGTAGGGTGGGTTGGCATCAAAAAAAATGCGCCCCTCAGGACGCATTTTTTGTTCGGTCAACGATTGCCTATTCAGGCAATTGCATCCCAGGCACGATCACCGTGCTCGTCTTTGATCCGCGTCGGCAAGCCCATCACGTCCAGCGCTTTCAGGAACGGCTCGGCTGGCAGTTCCTCGACGTTGGCCATGTGCTTCACATCCCATTCGCCACGGGCGACCAGCAGCGCAGCGGCCACCGGTGGTACGCCTGCGGTGTAGGAGATGCCCTGGCTGTCGGTTTCGGCAAAGGCTTCTTCATGGCACGCCACGTTGTAGATGAACAACTCGCGTGGCTGGCCATTCTTGGTGCCCTTGACCAGGTCTCCAATGCAGGTTTTGCCGGTGTAGCCCGGTGCGAGCGAAGACGGGTCGGGCAGCACGGCCTTGACCAGTTTCAGCGGCACGACTTCCAGGCCTTCGGCGGTGGTGACCGGCTTCTCGGAGAGCAGGCCGAGGTTCTTCAGTACGGTGAACACGTTGATGTAGTGTTCGCCGAAACTCATCCAGAAACGCACGTTGGGCACGTCGAGGTTTTTCGACAGCGAGTGCACTTCATCGTGGCCGGTGAGGTAAAGGTTCTGCGAACCGACTACCGGCAGGTCGTCGGTGCGTTTGACTTCGAACATGGTGTTGCTGGTCCACTGGCTGTTCTGCCAGCTCCACACCTGTCCGGTGAACTCGCGGAAGTTGATTTCCGGGTCGAAATTGGTGGCGAAGTATTTGCCGTGGGAGCCGGCATTGACGTCGAGAATGTCGATCGAATCAATGCGGTCGAAATGCTGTTGCTGCGCCAGCGCGGCATACGCGTTGACGACACCCGGGTCGAAGCCCACGCCAAGGATGGCGGTGATGTTCTTCTGTTTGCACTCTTCCAGGTGGTTCCACTCGTAGTTGCCGTACCACGGCGGGGTCTCGCAGACCTTGCCCGGCTCTTCGTGGATGGCGGTGTCGAGGTACGCAACGCCGGTGTCGATGCAGGCCCGCAGGACCGACATGTTGAGGAACGCGGAACCGACGTTGATGACGATCTGCGATTCGGTCTCGCGGATCAGGGCCTTGGTCGCTTCCACGTCCAGGGCGTTCAGCGCGAAGGCTTGGATATCGGCGGGAACCTTGAGGCTACCCTTGGCCTTGACGCTGTCGATGATGGCCTGGCATTTGGAGATGTTGCGCGACGCGATAGCAATACGACCGAGTTCGTCGTTGTGCTGCGCGCACTTGTGGGCCACCACCTTGGCGACACCTCCTGCACCAATGATAAGAACGTTCTTTTTCAATTGCTTTATCTCTCCTTTATCCGCCAGCTTACGAAAGGCTGGACAGGTAGTCGTCGTAACCAAATTCACGAACCACTTCGACAGTACCGTCGAGTTGTTTCACTACGATGGACGGCATTTTCAGGCCGTTGAACCAGTTTTTCTTGACCATGGTGTAGCCTGCGGTGTCGATGAACGACAGCCGATCGCCGATGGCCAGCGGACGATCAAATTGATACTCGCCGAAAATGTCCCCGGCCAGGCAGGATTTGCCGCACACCATGTAAGTGTGTTCGCCATCGCTCGGTGCCAGCTTGGCATTGAGGCGATAGATCAGCAGGTCCAGCAGGTGGGCTTCGATGGAGCTGTCTACCACGGCGAGGTTCTTGCCGTTGTAGAGGGTGTCGAGCACGGTGACTTCCAGGGAGGCACTGTTGGTGATCGCCGCTTCGCCGGGTTCCAGGTACACCTGCACGCCGTACTGTTCGGAGAACGCTTTCAGGCGCGCGCAGAACGCGTCCACCGCGTAGTCTTCCCCAGTGAAGTGGATGCCGCCGCCGAGGCTGACCCACTCGACCTTGTGCAGCAGCGCGCCGAAGCGTTCTTCGATCACGCCCAGCATCTTGTCGAACAGGCTGAAATCGCCGTTCTCGCAGTTGTTGTGGAACATGAAGCCGGAGATCTGCTCGATCACACCTTCGATCTTCACCGGATCCCATTCGCCCAGGCGGCTGAATGGACGCGCCGGGTCGGCCAGCAGGTAGTCGGAACTGCTCACCTGTGGGTTCACGCGCAGGCCACGGGTCTTGCCTTCGGAACGTTCGGCAAAACGCTGCAGCTGGCTGATGGAGTTGAAGATGATCTTGTCGCAGTTATTCAGCATCTCTTCGATTTCATCGTCGGCCCAGGCCACGCTGTAGGCGTGCGCCTCGCCTTCGAACTTCTGGCGACCGAGCTTGAGCTCATACAGCGACGACGACGTGGTGCCGTCCATGTATTGCTGCATCAGGTCGAACACCGACCAGGTGGCAAAGCACTTGAGCGCCAGCAACGCCTTGGCGCCGGACTGCTCGCGCACGTAAGCAATCTTCTGCATGTTGACCAGAAGCTTCTGTTTATCGATGAGGTAGTACGGCGTTTTGATCATTTTTGAGAGCCTGCGGCGGTGCCTGCCAAAAAAGGACACGCATTGTGCCCGCACTTGGATCGAATCGAAAGGTTAGTGGGCGGATTTTGCGTGCCCGATTTTTCCAGACTAGCCCAGGAGTATGACTGTCTATGGATAGACACCGGCCCACATTTGGACCGCTGTTCATCCTGCTGCAGGGTATTTGCTGTCATCAAACCGTAACCCTCCCACCACCGTCCTGCCATATTCCCCCGCTAGTGTCCTCGCCAATGAGATCGATCTCAAGCGAGTGACAATGACTGACCTGAAAGACGTAGCACGGCTGGCTGGGGTATCCCGCGCCACCGCCGCCCGTACCTTTGCTTCCCCTGACCAGGTGCGCCCGACCACCCGTGAGCAGGTGTTCGCCGCCGCCCGTGAGCTGGGCTTTCGCCCCAATCTGCTGGGCCGCCAACTGCGCCTGCAAACCACCCAGTTGATTGGGGTGGTGGTGCCCAACCTGCTCAACCCGGTATTCGCTGAACAGTTCCAGGCCATGGAACGTGCGGCGCGGGCGCGCGGCTACAGCCTGTTGCTGGCGACCACCGACTACAGCAGCGAACGCGAGTGCAGTGTGGTCGAAGAGCTGCTGCGCCAGCGTGTCGACGGCCTGGTGCTGACGGTGACCGATGCCGAAAGCAACAGCGTGCTCAGCAGCCTTAACACCGAACAGACCCCGTTCGTGCTGGCCTACCACCAACCGAACAACCCCGACTACAGCGCCGTGTCGGTCGACAACCGCGCCGGCATGGCAATGGCTACCCGTTATCTGCTGGATGCGGGCCATCGACGCATCAGCATGGTCGCCGGCCCCGCGTTGCAGTCCGACCGTGCCCGCCTGCGCTACGCCGGTTATTGCGATGCCATGCTCGAATACAGCCTTGAGCCCCGCTCAGTGATCGAAATGCCGGCCCACACCCAGGCCGAATTCGCCGCCATCCAACCCGTTCTCCAAGGTGCTGATGCGCCCTCCGCGCTGGTGTGTTCCAACGACTTTCTGGCAATCAGCCTGATCGCCGAACTGCGCCGTAACGCCTGGAACGTGCCCGAACAACTCTCGGTGATGGGTTTCGACGGCATCAGCCTCGGCACTCAGATGCACCCGACCCTGTGCAGCGTGGTGCAGCCCATCGCCTTGCTGGCCAGCACCGTAATTGACCAACTGCTGGCGCAAATCGCCGGCAATGCCCCGACGTCCCATTGCCTGCCTTGCCATATCCGGCCGGGCGACAGTACTCAACCCCACGAGGAAACCCACGATGCGCGCACTCAGTAAAACCCTGGCAGCCGTGCTGCTCTGCGGTGCGGCCAGCCTGGCCCAGGCCGCCGACACTGCAATCTGCTACAACTGCCCGCCGGATTGGGCCGACTGGGGCACCCAACTCCAGGCCATCGCCGCCAGCACCGGTGTGCAAGTGCCGCTGGACAACAAGAACTCCGGCCAATCCCTGGCACAGTTGGTGGCGGAAAAAGCCGCACCGGTGGCGGACGTCGTTTACTACGGCGTGACCTTCGGCCTGCAGGCGCAAAAAGCTGAAGTGGTCGACACTTACAAGCCCAAGGCCTGGGACCAGATTCCTGCAGGTTTGAAAGACCCCGCCGGCCATTGGTTCGCGATCCATTCCGGCACCTTGGGCATTATGGTCAACGTCGATGCGCTCGGTGGTTTGCCGGTGCCGCACAGTTGGGCTGACCTGCTCAAGCCGGAATACAAAGGCATGGTTGGTTACCTCGACCCGTCCAGCGCCTTTGTCGGCTACGTCTCGGCAGTGGCGATCAACCGCGCCATGGGCGGCGACCTGGACAACTTTGCGCCGGCCATCGACTACTTCCAAAAGCTCGCGAAAAACACGCCCATCGTGCCCAAGCAAACGGCCTATGCGCGCGTGCTGTCTGGTGAGTTGCCGATCCTGGTGGACTACGACTTCAACGCTTACCGCGCGCGCTACAAGGACAAGGCCAACGTCGCCTTCGTGATCCCGGAGGAAGGCAGTATCAGCGTGCCCTATGTGATGAGCCTGGTGGCTAACGCGCCGCACCGCGCCAATGCGCAAAAGGTCCTCGATTTCGTGCTGTCGGACGAAGGCCAGGCACTCTGGGCCAAGGCCTACCTGCGCCCGGTGCGCCCGATGAAAATGCCGGCTGACGTAGCTGCACAGTTCCTGCCCGACAGCGACTACGCCCGCGCCGGGGTGGTGGACTACGAAAAAATGGCCGCCGTGCAGGAAACCTTCGCCGCCCGTTATCTGAACGAGGTCAAGTAAGTGGCAGCATCGTCAAGACATGCGGCCTGGGCGCTGGCCCCGGCCTTTGCGGTGCTGCTCGCGTTCTGGCTGTTGCCGCTGGCGCAATTGGTGGTGCTCGGTGCCGACAGCCGCGACAGTAACGGCAGCGGGTACTGGCAGGTGCTCAGCAGCGCGCAGTACTTGGGCAGCCTTGGGCAAACGTTGGTCCTGGCCGTGGTGGTAACGCTGGTTGCGTTGGTGATTGGCGGCATCAGCGGCGTATTCCTCGCCCGGCAGCAGTTTTTCGGGCGCTCGGCGTTGGTGGCATTGCTCACCTTTCCTTTGGCCTTTCCCGGTGTGGTGGTGGGCTTCCTGGTGATTTTGCTGGCTGGCCGACAAGGCCTGCTGGCCTCACTGGGCCTGCAACTGGCCGGCGAGCGCTGGATCTTTGCCTATTCGTTGGCGGGACTGTTTATGGGCTACCTGTACTTCTCGATTCCACGGGTGATCCTCACGGTGATGGCCGCGTGCGAAAGCCTTGACCGCAGCCTGGAGGAGGCTGCGCATTCCCTCGGCGCCGGGCATTGGCGCGTGGTGTGCGACGTGATCGTGCCGGGCCTGGCGCCCGCGTTGGCGTCCTGCGGCGCGATCTGTTTTGCCACGTCCATGGGGGCCTTCGGTACGGCCTTTACCTTGGGCACGCGACTGAATGTCACCCCGGTGGCGATCTACAACGTATTCACCAACTACGCCAACTTTGCCGTCGCCGCTGCGCTGTCGGTGGTGCTTGGCGTGGTGACCTGGGCGGTGTTGCTGCTCACGCGACGCCTGGTGAAAAACGCGGGAACTGTGCTGTGAAACGCTCATCACTGTTTGTGCTGCAACTGCTGTTCACCCTGCTGGTGTGTGCCTTCATGTTGGTGCCGGTGCTGATGTCTTTGCTGGCCGGCTTGACCCGCAACTTTTTCGTGGGGCTGTCCAGTGGCTTGACCTTTGATTGGTTGATCCAGGTGTGGCAGGCCTATTCGCCCACCGTGTGGTTGTCGCTGCAATTGGCGCTGGCCTGCGCGGTAGGTGTCTGCGTGATCGGCGTGCCGGCGGCCTACGCGCTGGTGCGGATGAACAACCGCTTCAGTCGCGCCTTCGAAGAGTTGATGGTGCTGCCGGTGGCGATGCCGGGGTTGGCCAGTGCGCTGGCCTTGCTGCTCACCTACGGCCAGTTCGGCAGTTTTCGTAGCAGTTGGCTGTTCATCCTGGTTGGCCATGTGCTGTTCACCTTGCCGTTCCTGGTACGCCCGGTGATGGCGGTGATGCAACGCCAGCAACTGCCGCTGCTGGAGGAGGCGGCGGCCAGTCTGGGCGCGGGTCCGATCAAACGCTTTTTCAGCGTGGTGGTGCCCAACTGCCGGGCGGGGATTCTGGCGGGTGTGCTGATGGTGGTGACCTTGTCCCTGGGTGAATTCAACCTGACCTGGATGCTCCACACCCCCATGACCAAGACGCTGCCCGTGGGCCTGGCCGACAGCTATGCCTCGGCGCGCCTGGAAATCGCCAGTGCCTACACCCTGATCTTTTTGCTGATGATCGTGCCGCTGCTGATTGCGTTGCAGGCCATCAGTGCCCGTTTGTCCCGTGGAGAACGTCGATGACCGCTATCACTATCCGCCTGCAAGGCTGTCGCAAGGCGTTCGCCGACGGCACCGTGGCCGTGCATGACTTGAACCTGACCGTCGAGGGCGGCGAAACCCTGGCGATCCTTGGCCCATCCGGCTGTGGCAAAACCACCACGTTGCGCCTGATCGCCGGCCTGGAGCGCCCGGATGTGGGCCAGGTGCTTTTCGGCGATCAGGACGTGACCCGCCTGCCCATCGAGCGCCGCGACGTGGGCATGGTGTTCCAGAACTATGCGCTGTTTCCCAACCTGAACGTGGCGGGCAACATTGTTTATGGCTTGAAGATTCGTGGCATGGGGGGAGTGGAGCGCGAGAAGCGCTGCGAAGAGCTGCTGGAGCTGGTGGGCTTGCAACACCACGGCAAGCGCAGCATCCACGAACTTTCCGGCGGCCAGCGTCAGCGCGTAGCACTTGCCCGCGCCTTGGCGCCACGTCCGAAAGTGCTGTTGCTGGACGAACCGCTGGCGGCCCTCGACGCGCAATTACGTGAGCGCCTGCGCAGCGAACTGAATGACCTGTTGCGCGGTCTTGGCATCACCTCGGTGTTCGTCACCCATGATCAGGGCGAAGCCATGGCCCTGGGCGATCGCATCCTGGTCATGGAGCACGGCCGTGTGGCGCAACTGGCCAGCCCGCGTGACATCTACCACAAACCTGCCAACGCCTTTGTCGCCGGCTTCGTCGGCAACCTCAATGCCTTTCCGGTCATCGAACCGTCGGCCCATGGCTTGAAAGTCTGCGGCGGCGAGTTGCCGTGGCACGCCGCCGAGCTGCCCAGCACAGTCTATTGCCGCCCCGAACACCTGAGGGTGATGGAGGGTGAGGGGCACCTGCACGGCCACCTGCTGGCGCAGTTCTTCCAAGGCGCGCAAAGCCGCCTGCTGGTGGATGTGGGCGGCCCGCAACCGCTGTTGGTCGACAGCAGCGACAACCAGTTGTACGCCGTCGGCGCGCCAATTGCCCTGGCGATTGCGCCGCACATGTTGTTCACCCTGAATGCTTGAGAATCTATTGTGAATCGACCGTTTCTTGTCGCGCAGATCAGCGACCTGCACCTTAAAGCCGGCCAGCGTCTCACTTATGGGGTCGTCGACACCTTGGGCGCATTGCGTCGCGCCGTCGACCACCTGAACGCCAGCGACCCGCGCCCCGATATCGTGGTGATCAGCGGTGATCTGGTGGACTTCGGCCGCGCCGATGAATACGCCGTGCTGCACCCCGAACTCGCCCGACTGCACATGCCGTACTACCTGGTCCCCGGCAACCACGACAGCCGCGGGCCGTTGCTGGAGGCGTTTCGTGATCACGCGTATTTGCCGTTGTCCGCAGAGGGTCCATTGGACTGGGTGGTGGACGAGCATCCGCTGCGCCTGATCGGTCTCGACTCCACCCTCCCGGGCAGTCACGGCGGCCAGCTGCATGACAGCCAATTGCAGTGGCTGGACGCGCAATTGTCCTTGCGCCCGGAGGCGCCGACCTTGTTGATCCTGCACCACCCGCCGTTCATCAGCGGCATTGGCCATATGGACCGCGAACCCTTCATCAATGCGGCCGCGCTGGAGCAGGTCGTTGCCCGCCATCCGCAAGTGGAGCGCCTGCTCTGTGGGCACTTGCACCGCCCCATGCAGCGCCGTTTCGGTGGCAGCTTGAGTTGTGTGTGCCCCGGCACCTCCCACCAAATCGTACTGGACCTACAAGAAGCGGCGCCCGCGCATTTCAACCTGGAGCCGGCGGGCTATCTGTTGCATCGCTGGGAGGCGCAACAGGGTTTGATCAGCCACAACGGCGTATTCGGGGACTACCCGGGGCCGTATCCGTTTTATGACGCTCATGGGTTAATTGACTGAGGTTGTGATGAAAGCCACTTTGAATGTGTTAAGCGTGTTGACCGGCAGCCTGGGCGTTGCCCTGAGCCCTTTGGCGTCGGCTGATTTCTTGAGCGACAGCAAAGCCAACTTGAGCATGCGCAACTTCTACTTCAACAACGACAACCGGGATGGCACCGCCGCCCCGTCGAAGACTGAAGAGTGGGGCCAGGCGTTTATCCTCAACTACCAGTCGGGCTTCACCGACGGCACCGTGGGGTTTGGTCTCGATTCCATCGGTATGCTTGGTGTCACCCTCGACAGCGGCGCCGGTCGCCATGTGGGCAGCTCGATGATCCCCAACGATGACGGCAAGGCCACCGACAACTGGGCCCGAGGTGGCGCCACCGCCAAGGCACGTTTTGCCAAGAGCGAACTGCGCTACGGTTACCTGCGCCCGAACCTGCCGATCCTGGTGAGCAACGACGGCCGCCTGTTGCCGCAGTCGTTCGACGGTGGGCAAATCACCAGCAAGGACATCGACAACCTGACCCTGATCGGCGGCCAACTGCAACACACCACCGGCCGTGGCTCCAGCGACCGTAGCGGTCTGGCGGTGGCGGGCGGCACCCAGGAAAGCAACACATTCAACTACGCCGGTGCCGATTATCAGGTGACCAAGGACCTGATGCTCCAGTACTACTACGCCAACCTCGAAGACTATTACCAACAGCACTTCGCCGGGCTGATCCACGTGTTGCCCCTGGGCGACTACGGCTCGTTGAAAACCGACCTGCGCTACTTCAAGACCACCTCCGACGGCAAGAACAGCAGCGTCGCCGGCCGTGCCGAAGGCTACAAGCTCGGCGGCTACACCAAGAACGGCACGGGTGAAATCGACAACAACACGTGGAGCGCGGCGTTCATCTACTCCCTGGGCCCGCACGCGATCACCGCCGGTTACCAACAGGTCTCGGACGACAGCAACTTCGCCCAACTCAACCAGGGTGGCCTGGTGAATAAAGGGGAGGGCGGTTCCAGCCTGTACCTCTACACCGACCGTACCGTGCAAACCTTCATCCAGGCCGGCGAGCGCACCGCCTTTGCGCAATACGCTTATGACTTCGCGTCACTCGGCGTACCGGGGTTGAAGGCCTCGGTGATGTACTTGAAGGGTGACCACATCCTCACCGCCAGCGGCAACGATGCGAGCGAGTGGGAGCGGGACATCTCGTTGGATTACGTGGTGCAGAGCGGGACGTTCAAAAACGTCGGGTTTGGCTGGCGCAACGGTGTGTCGCGCAGTGAAGTGGCGCGGGATCAGGATCAGAACCGGGTGTTTGTAAATTACTCGATTCCGTTGATGTAACGTCCCTTCAAACACCGCAAAGCCCAATGTGGGAGCCGTCGAACCCAGTGAGGTCGCGATGACCACAGCACTGTCGATAGAGATGCCGCCTGACACACGGCTATCGTCGCCTCGCTGAAGCTCGACAACTCCCACTTTTGCGCTCTGTCATTGAGCCTGCAGCATCTGTCTCAGCTGTGCCCCAAGGCTTTTGTGTGGGTGGCCGTGTCATCAGCCACTTGATCAAAACCACAGCGAAGGTAGAAAGCTGCCGCCTCAGAGGAATCGGTGGACAGACGTACCTGGTAAAAATGCACGGCAGCGTTTTCCAGCAATTGATGCACCAAGGCCTTTCCAGCCTGCCGCCCACGGTGATTGCGCTCTACGTAGACCCGGCGAAGCCGTCCAACGCCCGGTCCCGCAAAGGGATCACAAGACAGACCGCCGACTGCGATCAACTGCCCTTCACAAAACATCCCTAGAAAGCATTCACCCGGTTGATCAAATCGATGGGTGCCATCTTCCCACTCTGTGATCAATCGTGTCAGGAACCTGAAACCTTCGGCGACTGCCTGAACTTCGAGCGCGCGGATCTGCACCGGAAGTTGCTCCAGTTTACGTATCGAGACGTTTGCGTTGCGCTGACTCAAAGGAACTGTCCGTGAATCCAGGTTGCCTTGATTCGTTGTGTCCATGCCTGGTTTTATCCCGAAGAGTTCGACAAACACTATACCCGTGGCGAGGCAGCTTGCTCCCGCTGGAAGGCGCAGCATCATCCCCATATCGGCCACAACCACAAACGTACAAGAATCCCCCCAACGCCCCTCAGTAGACTCGCCGCACTCTTTCTACTGCAGGTCTCCCATGGACATCTTCCTCTACGCCTTCAGCGTCATGTACAGCCCCGGCCCCGTAAATTTCATGGGCCTTAACGCCGGGCTCACGGGGCAGTTCCGTCGCTCCACCGGGTTTTTCGTCGGCGTGGGGTGCGCGATGCTGGTGTTGTTCATGCTGTTCGGCTACACCGGCGAAGCGATCATTTCTCAGGCGGCGTTGCCCTATATCTCATTGATTGGCGGCGTGTACACCTTGTACCTGGCTTATCAGGTGTTCACCGCGCGCACGGTGGTCGATGAAGAAGCCTCAACCGCTCCGACCAGGACCCTCACGTTCTGGAACGGCCTGGTGATCCAGTTGCTCAACCCCAAAGGCATCATGGCGGTGCTGCCGATCACCAGCGTCATGCTGCCGGCGGCGCATATCACCGGGGTGTCGATTGCGGCGGTGTCGGGGTTGCTGGCCTTTGGCGCGTTTGGCGCGCCGTGGATCTATGCGTTGCTCGGCGCACTCCTGGGACGGCGGATCAACGGGACGTCAGCGTTTACGGTGTTCAACCGCTGTATGGGCCTGGCGCTGGCGGTGTGTGCGTATTTCATGTTTCACGCGTTCTATCTGCATCTGGTCGCGACATGAAGGGCCCTGGGCGCCTCGGTAGCCTGCATAGACCGAGGTGATGCAATCGCAGGCAAGCCAGCGCCCACAGAAAAGCTGTCCGGATTCTATAGATATTTGAGCCAGGCCAGGTCGCGGCGCCGCGCCTTCAGCCCGGCGAACCAATGTACCGGCGGGTACAGCGCCAGCGGCAGCAGCAGCGCCACCAGCCAAATGGCGCCCATGCCGTCAAAGCCGAAGTAGTTGCCGTGATTCAGGCCAAACAGCGCCACGCACACGACGTAGAGGATTTTCAGCACATACAGGTGCAGCAAATAAAAGAACATCGGCGCCGCCCCGAAGGTGGCGAGCATGCTGATCCAACGCTTGGCCCCAGCTTGTTCAAACGCCAGCAACAGCAACAATCCGATACCCAGCGTCAGGGCCAAAAACAGCAACGAAGGCGGGTACTTGGTGATGTTGAAAAAACTCATCAGGGTTTGCACGCCGTTGTCATAGGCTTGCCATGGTGTGTCGCCATACCCATTGGCCGCTCGCACCACCACGAACCCCACCCACGCACTCACACCGCCGAGCAACAGATAACGTTGGCGCAACGTCGGCTGCATGCTTTTGGCAAACCACGGGCCCAGGCAATAACCCAGGGCTATCACACCGATCCACGGCAGCACCGGATAAGTGATGCGCAGGCGCAGCGAGTCGCCCACCTCGATCCAACTGCGCTCATGCAGGATCGCCCATGGAACATGCAGTGCCGAACCGGTCTCGAAGTGCAGCCCGTCCAGCAGGTTGTGCCCGGCGATAATCACCACCGCCAACGCAATCAACAGCGGACGCGGCAACCACACCAGCGCGGCAAGGGCGATCATGCTCACGCCAATCGCCCAGATCACTTGCATGTAGATCACGCTGGGCGGCAACTGGAAGGTCCACGCGAAGTTGACCAAGGTGAATTCCAGCACCACCAGAAACAGCCCGCGCTTGAACAGGAACGCCGACACGTCGCGTCGGCCCTGGTATCTCTGGCCATACAGCCAGGCCGATAACCCCGTGAGCAACACAAACACGGGCGCACACAGGTGGGCGAGGGTACGGCTGACAAACAGCGCAGGCTCGGTGCTGTCGATGGTCATCGGGTCGCTGACCTGGCGGTGCAGCAGGAAGGTTTCGCGCACGTGGTCCAGCAGCATGAACAGGATCACCAGGCCGCGCAGGGCATCGATGGAGAGCAGGCGTTGGCGCAGGGGAACAGCATCGGTCATGGGCGGGGTCACAGGGCAGGGCGGAAGTGGGGTGTTATCCTATAACATTAGTGTGCGCGTTGCTGCGATTCGTTGCTCAAATTTGAATGCGATCAGCTCTTAACTGCTACCGGGGGCGGGGGATCGGCATGTCGTCTTCGCTCCCTCTGCCTGTCCAGGCGTTGTATTGCGAACATCGCCGGTTTCGGCAGCGAGCCGCACGCAGTCAAGTGCTCGGCAACAGTGGACTTCTGATCCGCAAACACGGTCCACTGTAGGCGCCGGCGAGCCGGTTCCTACAGGAGATAGCCCCGTGAGTGCGACCCAACACACCCCACAATCCGTCATCGAGTTCTGGAAACACGCCGGCCCCAAGCGCTGGTTTGCCAAGGACGAAGCCTTCGACGCCCGCTTTCGCGACACCTTCCACACCACCCACCTGCAAGCTGCCCGGCGTGAACTCGAACACTGGCTGGACTCTGCGCAAGGTGCCCTGGCCCTGCTGATCCTGCTCGACCAATACCCGCGCAACGCCTTTCGCGGCACCGCCCATATGTTCGCCACCGACCCGCTGGCACGCTTGTACGCCCGCCGCCTGGTCGACGCCGGGTTGGCTCAACAGATCGACCCGGGGTTGCGCGCATTCTGTTACCTGCCGTTCGAACATTCGGAAAACCCGGCGGACCAGCAGCGCTCGCTGATCCTCAACCAGGCATTGGACGCCAGCACCTACCATTGGGCCAAGGAGCATGCCCGGATCATCGAGCGGTTCGGGCGCTTTCCTCATCGGAATGAGGTGTTGGCTCGGGAGACCACGGAGGAAGAACGCGCCTTCCTGGACGAGGGTGGGTTTGCCGGCTAGGCCAGTATTCCGCCAAGGAATGCCCCCATAAAAACAGCGCATTGTCTTTCTTGCGGCACATCTCGTAGCGTGGTGTTCCCCTCAAGGAGAATCGTTATGCGCCTGTATGTTGACCATATGTACACCAGCCCCTACGCCCTGTCGGTGTTCGTCACGCTGCGCGAAAAAGGCCTGGCGTTCGAGACGATCACCCTGGACCTGGATGCCGCGCAACAGCACGCGGCCGACTTCGCCCGCCTGTCCCTGACCCAACGCGTACCGACCTTGGTAGAGGGCGACTTCGCCTTGTCGGAGTCCTCGGCGATCACCGAGTATCTGGAGCAAGCCTACCCCGGAACGCCGGTGTACCCGGCCAACCCAAAGCTGCGGGCGCGGGCGCGCCAGATACAGGCTTGGTTGCGCAGTGACTTGCTGCCGATCCGCCAGGAGCGTTCGACGATGGTGGTGTTCTACGGGCAGAAGATGCCGCCATTGTCCCCAGTCGCTGAAGCGGCGGCGGCCAAGTTGATCAGTGCGGCGCAGGACTTGTTGGTCGGCAACCCAGCGTATCTGTTCGGCGACTGGTCAATCGCCGATGTGGACCTGGCCGTGATGCTTAACCGCCTGATTCTCAACGGCGACAGCGTACCTGCCGAATTGGTGGAATACGCGCAGCGCCAGTGGCAGCGGCCCTCCGTACAGGCGTGGGTCAATCAGCATCGTCCTGCGCTGTAGAGCGCTCAGAGATTTGCAGGACCCGGCGATCCAGGTCCTCCCAATCCGCCATGCCCAGCACCCGCGTTGTGTTCAGGCCGCGCAGGTAACCGCGCAGTTGTTGGGCGCTGGCGCTGACTTGATCGTTGTCAGCCGCCTCGTCCAACAGCACGTTTTCATAATCGACCAGGTAATCGGCGACCCGCTCGCGAAACTCCGGTAGTACGGCTTCGCGGATGCGGTCGAAGGTTTTCTGGTGGGGCTTCATGGCGGGGTCCTTATAAGTTTTATGTCAGCACTATCGGTTCAGATAATAGTCACCATCATGGAACGCAAGTTCTGTTTTTGCGGGAAAAGCGCAAAATCACCCCATCGAGATGCTGTTCAAGGAAATACGCGATGAGGACGTTTATTCAGCTGGCTTTGATGACTTTGATGCTCGGCACGGTTGCCTTCAACAACGCGGCAGTCGCCGATGATCTGCGCACGCGCCATTTGCTACCTGTCAACGGTAGCGTAGAATCCCTGCAGCACGCGCAGTCGGTGGGTGTATTGCTGAGTGACAACACCCGCGACAACCTCAGCTACCTCGAACGCTACCACGACATGGCCTTGAATGGCGCCAGGGATGCCCTCGACGGGCGTATCCGCCAGGCGTTCGTCAACAGCTCCGACCCGGAGCTGGCCATCGATTGGTTGATGAGCTCGCTGCAAGGCACCTTTTTGTCGGTGACGGTCTACGACAACCTGGATGCCCTGGTGCAGGCTCACCCCGATGTGGTGGTGATGCTCGATACCCATAACCAGTTGCTGACCCAGCGTAACGACCAGGTCGAGGCGCGTTTCATTGCGCGGTTCTACGATGCGAACCTGCAATACATCGCCAAGGCCGAAGGCTCGGTGCACAAGCAGGTGCCATCGGTGTGGGTACGCGACAAGGCCGCGCCGGAAATTGCCGCGCAGATCGAGCAGCAGCGGGATGTGCAACTGGATGCCTTGAAGCAGTTCGATGCCTCGCTCAAAGCGTTGGTTCGTGCCGGTTGATGTGAACCTTTATTTTTATCGTCAGGAATTTTTGATGCGCGCTTTTTTCGCCCCGGCCTTGGCCCTTGCTTCCTTGTTGTTGGCCGGTTGTGTTTCCGCCCCCAACGCTCCAACCATGACCTTCCAGACCAGCAAAACGCCTGAAGCCTATGTGCAGTGTGTGTTGCCCAAGCTGGAAAAACACGGGATCGCCGCCACCGTGACGCAGAACTCGCGCCACGCCAAAGTGGTATTGACCAGCAAGATTGCCGCCGATGATGTGCTGGAAGCCTACAAGTCCCAGGACGGTGGCAAGGTGTTCCTGTATGAGCGCAAGCCGCTGGCGTCGACGATTAAGCCGTCGCGATTGGAACTTGCCGCACAGGAATGCAAGTAACACCGCCCCCTGTGGGAGCGGGCTTGCTCCCACATTTTGAAGTGTGTCAGGCCTAGGGTTTGGCTTCGTTGCTGAAGGCGTTGACCGTCTTGATCAACCCCTGCGCCGCCAACGCCACCAGCTCCCCACCTTTTTCCACTGTCGCCAGCGCCGGGTCCGAACCCATGCGTCCGTCCGGGAAGCGTGCGCGGAAGTCCAGGGCTTCACGGATCGGCCCGGTGTTGGCAATTTGCGGCGAGTAATCCGCCGTCTTGATCGCGTCCGGGTAGGCCCATTGGGTCACTGCAATCTCCGAAGGCGTGGCATGGCTGCCATGGCCCACCGGGAATTGGCGTTGCGCCAGGTCGTTCACACCTTCCAGGTCCCACCAGTTCACCAGCTTCAAGGCAAACCCGGCCGGGCGCCGGGCGAAGCTGGCTTCGGCGTACAGCTCGGAAAATGCGGCTTCAATGGTGGCGATATTGCCGCCGTGGCCGTTCAGAAACAGGATCTTCTCGAAACCATGCCCGGCCAGCGAACGCACCCAATCGCCAATCGCGGCGATAAAAGTGGAAGGGCGCAGGGAAATGGTGCCGGGAAAGCCCAGGTGATGCTGGGCCATGCCGATGTTGAAGGTGGGGCCGATCAGCAGGTCAGCGTTCTTCTGCGCTTCATGGGCGATGATTTCCGGGCACATCCAGTCGGTGCCCAGCAGGCCGGTGGGGCCATGCTGTTCGTTGGAACCGATCGGAATCACCACCGTGCGGTTGCGCTCCAGAAACTGCCCGATCTCGATCCAGGTGGATTTGTGTAGAAGCATGCGACGCTCTCTTTTATCTATGGGGACAGGCTATCCGCCACGGATTGTACGACTACTCGCCACCTGTTGGGGTTTGCAATTGAGGTAGGTCGAAGACTTCAACCAGCGCTGATCGGGGTACCACGAAAACATGAACTGCCCATCCTTGAGCTTATCCACTACCTGGCGCGCCACTTGCGGGCGCACGGCCGGGCAACCCTGGCTGCGGCCGATACGGCCTTCGCGCTTGCTCCACAGGGGGCTCACATAGTCGGCGGCGTGAATCACGATGGCACGATCGCGGGCCTGGTCATTGAAGCCCGGCTCCAGGCCGTCCATGCGCAGCGAGTAGCCGTGGGTGCCCAGGTAGCTTTCCTGGGTGCGGAACAGCCCAAGGCTGGACTGGTGGCTGCCTTCCAGGTTGGAGAACTGTGTGGCGAAGTTCTCCCCGGATTTGGCACCATGGGCCACCAGGTCGCGCAGCACCAGGGTCTTCTTGCGCAGATCGAAGATCCACAGCCGACGGGCGGTCGATGGCTGGGAGTAGTCAATAACCGCTAGGCGCTCGGAACGTTCTTCGCCGTTATTGACCGCACACTGCACCGCGTTGAGGGCGCTTTTGAGTACGGTGGGATTGAGTTCTGGAGCCGAGCGCGCCAGGCTGCTATACAAGTTAGGAGAGGTCTGATTGGCAGCAAGCGCAAAATCGCTCAGCGTAGCCAACGCCACGGTCATCAAACCGAGGCGGCGCATGAAAGTCAGCATCTACGAAGTGTCCCCCGGTGTGGATTGGAGCCTGGTCAATTGTTCAAAAAACACGCATGTTACTTGAGCATTTGCCTGCTCGTTGCACCATTGGTCGCGACAGCCGTCGCGCTGCCGGTCGGGCCGTTGCCGGTGACCACACCGGCGCCGGTCGATCTGGCACCCGTGCAACAGGCGTTGGCGCAACTGCCCAGTGTCTGCCCGGACCTGGCTCGGCAGGTCGACGCCGCCGCCCAGTTGCGCCTGCAAGCCTTCTACCAGCAGCAAGGCAACATGCCGCTGTGGTCCGCCGATGACCGTCGACAAGCCCTGCAATCTCAGTTGCTGATGCTCGCCGATGACGGCTTGGACCCTACCCACTATAGCTTGCCTGTGCCAGATGCCACGGCTAACGTGCTGTGCAGCGATATCACCAGCAGCCAGCACTACCTGCAAGCCCTGCAGGATCTTCATTACGGCCGCCTGCAGCAATCGCGCTTCGAACCGCTGTGGCACGCTCAACCACCCACCCGCGACCCCAACGTCGAAGTGCTGGCGTTTGCGGCCCAAGGTCTGCAAGACATGGCCCAGGCGTTCGACCAGGCACGGCCCAGTGCCGATTTGTATCGCAGCCTGCGCAACGCTTATTCCACCGTGCGCCAGCAACCCTTACCGCATTGGGACCCTGTGGCCAGCGGCCCGCTGCTGCGTCCGGGCATGGAAGACCCACGCGTGCCGGAGCTGGCGCGGCGCCTGATCAGTGGCGGCTACCTGGCCAACGCGCCCAGCGGCAAGCAGTACCGTGATGAACTGGTCAAGGCGGTCAAGGCCTTTCAGCTCAGCCATTCGTTGCAGGCCGACGGGGTGATCGGCGCCGGCACTGTGGCCGAATTGAACATCAGCCCGGCGGTGCGCCGCGAACAACTGCGCATCAACCTCGAACGTTTTCGCTGGCTGGCCCAGGACTTGGAGCCCGAAGGCGTGTTGGTCAACGTCGCTGCCGCGCAACTGAGCGTGTACCAGAGCGGCATCCCGGTCTGGCAAACCCGCTTGCAAGTCGGTCGCGCCGAACGTCAGACGCCGCTGCTCAAATCGCGCATTACCCGGCTGACCCTCAACCCCACCTGGACCATCCCGCCCACCATCATGCGCGAGGACAAACTCCCGGCCATCCGCCTTAACCCCGAATACCTGCGCCAGCAGAACCTGCAAGTACTGGACGCCGAAGGCCACCCGCTGACTGCCGAACAGGTGGACTGGGCCCGACCCGGCAATATCCTGCTGCGTCAGGAAGCCGGTCCGCGCAATCCGCTGGGCAAGATCGTGATGCGTTTTCCCAACCCGTACTCGGTGTACCTGCATGACACGCCGAGCCAACCGCTGTTTACCAAAGGACCGCGGGCATTCAGTTCGGGATGCGTGCGGGTCGAGCAACCGTTGTTGCTTCGGGATTTACTGGTGAGCCCGGCTGAGCGCGCCCGTACCGATGAGCTGCTGGCTACCGGCCTGACCCATGAGTTCAGGTTGGCCACGCCGGTACCGGTGCTGTTGAGTTATTGGACGGTTGAGGTCAATCGCGAGGGCGGGTTGGTGTATGCGCCGGATATCTATGGGCGGGACCTGGTGTTGATGAAGGCGATGGGGAGCGTGCTTTGAGCGTCGCCAGCACTCTTGTTACCGCCTCATCCGGCGTCATGAGTGCGGTGTCGAGCGTCATCGGCACTTCGGCCCACGCCTCGTACTCATGCGCCAGCACCGACTCCCAAGGGGGTGGAGCCAGGCCGGGAATATCTCCCGTGCGGGCTTCCACCCGCCGTTGATGTTCCTGCCGGTCAGAACAAATCACCCGAATATCCAGCAACTGCGCACCTGCCATTGCCGCCGATGTTTTCCACGCCTCCCGGCTTTCCTTGACCGGGTTCACGCAGTCAGCCACCACCGCATGCCCCAATCGCAGATTGCTCAACGCCAAGGCATTCGCTACCCCATAACCGCTGGCACCCACATCGCTCGCCAACACGCCCGCGTCACGGATCGCCTGCTCAATCACATCGATGCGCAGGTACACTGCGCCGATCTGGCCTGCCAGCGCCTGGGCGATGGTGGTCTTGCCGGTGCCGGGCAGTCCGCTGAAGACAATTAGCATGGGTGGCTCTCGATAAGATGGGTGCGGTTCAGGGTATCCTTCAGTTCCCCATCGGTCGACCACAGGAAAGCCCATGCCTCTGCCGTTTGTGAAAATGCACGCCCATGGCGATGATTTCATCATCATCGATCGCCGGGGCCTGCACGATCCGATTACCGCGAAAGTTGCCCGCCAACTCGGTAACCGCCACACCGGTATCGGTTTCAACCAACTGGCCGTGCTGCTCGATTGTGATGACGCCGCCGCGCGCATCAAATTCTGGAACCCCAACGGTACGCTGCTGGCCACCTGCGGCAGTGCCACCCGTGGCGTGGCTGACCGTCTGATGCATGAGGCGGGCACGGATTCGGTGGTGCTGCGTACTGACCGCGGTTTGCTGACCTGTGCGCGGGCTGCGGGGCGGCAAATTTCGGTGAACATGGGTGAGCCGTCGCTGGACTGGTCGGCCGTGCCGCTGGCCGAGGCCATGGATACGCTCACCTTGCCCATCGATGGCAACCCGGCGGCGTGCAGCATGGGCAATCCGCATTGCACCTTTTTCGTGGAAGACCTCACGGCTGTCGACGTGGCGACCGTGGGCCCGGCGCTGGAAATTCACCCATTGTTCCCAGCCAAGACCAATGTGCATTTCGTGCAGGTGCTCGACCGTGGTCATATCCGCCTGCGCATCTGGGAGCGCGGCGGTGGCGTGCCGCTGGGTTCCGGGTCGTGCTGCTGTGGCGCGGTGGTCAATGGGATCCGCCGTGGCTTGCTGGACGCCACGGTGCAGGTGCACTGCGACGGCGGCACGGTGACTGTGCACTGGGCGGGCGAGGGGGCAGTGGTGCTCACAGGCAGCGTGGAGCCGGTGATGCAGGGCAGCGCCTACGTAGGCTGAAAGTTGACGGTAAACGTCGTGCCGCCCGTGACACAGGAACTCACCGCTACATCGCCGCCATGCACCCTGGCCAATTCGCGCACGATGTACAGGCCAAGGCCGACGCTGCGTACGTCACTGCCCTGATCGGTACCACGTGTCATGGGCTCGAACAATTCGGCCAGCAACGCTTTCGGGATCACTCGGCCGTAGTTATGTACCGACACTTCGCACCGGTTATCTCCCAGGCGTGAAGTGATGGTGATTGGTCGTTGCGGGTCACCATACGCCACGCTGTTCGCCACCAGATTACCGATGATCTGCTGCACGCGGTCGGCGTCCAGACTGGCGTCGCCATTGCCATCGGCGAGGTGCACCAAGGATGCCTTGGGAAAGGCCACGCGCAGTTCATCCACAGCACGATGAATCACCTCATGCAGGTCCAGCGGCGCTGCCTTGATGGTGATGCCCTGGCCGACGCGTGCCTGGGTGAAGTCCAGCAGGTCGGCGATCATGCGTTGGGCACGCTCGGACGACTGGCCGATATGCCCGAGCAGTTGGCGTTCCTTGGTCGTGCGTTCGCCCCTTGCCAGAAAATCCGAGGCCATACGTATGGCGGTCAGCGGGTTTTTCAGGTCATGGCTGACAATCGCCACCATTTGCTCGGCAAACCGTGCGCGACTCTGGGAAATGGCATAGGCCTCGTGCAATTCGGCCTGGGCGTGCTGCAGGGCAAGTTCGGTGTCAGTCTTTTCCTGAAGCAAGGCCTCGGCCAGTTTGCGTGCATTGAGCAGCTCGCGCTCGTACTTGTCACGGTCAGTGGTGCCGAACAGCGCCAGGTCGTGTACCACGGCATCGGTCTGTTCTCGCTTGATACCGTTGAGCAGTACGGTCACTTTGTGGCCGTCACGGTGCAGCATGTCGAGTTTCACTTCGGTGACGCTGCCGCGCATGCGCAGCATCGGCGCCAGATGGGTCTGGTGGAAGATTTGCCCGCCCATGGTCAGCAAATCCTGAAAACGCTTGCCGCACAGCTCAGTCGTGCTGAACCCCAGCCACTCGCTGAACCGCGCATTGACTTGCAGGATCGTGCCGTCCTCTGCCGTGACGGCGAGGGCGCAGGCGGCGCTGTCGAACAGATCAGTCGGCACGTGCAGCCGCCCAAGGGGCCAGGAAGCTGTGCATGGCGGTTGCACAGGCGTGCGGCGCGCTCATGTGCGGGCAATGGCCGACGTTGTCCACCAGGCAATAGGTGCTATTGGGCAACACGCTGTGCAGGTATTCACCTACGGCGACCGGGGCAATCAGGTCGTCGCTCGATTGCAGGACCAGTACCGGAGTGGCCAGGCCGATCACGTCCTGGCGGTTATCCGACATGAAAGTCACCCGTGCAAATTGCTTGGCGATCTCAGGTTCGGTGCGGCAAAAGCTGTCGGTCAATTCCTGGCTCAACGCCGGTTGCCCAGGCGCGCCCATGATCACCGGCGCCATGGCGCTGGACCAACCGAGGTAGTTGCTGTCGAGGGTGTCGAGCAGGTCCTGGATATCGCCCCGTTTGAAGCCGCCGACATAACCGTCGGCGTCGATGTAGCGCGGCGAGGGGCCGATCATGACGTGGGCGGCAATACGGTTGGGGGGCTGGCGGTCGGCGAGGGTGCTGATCATGGCGCTCACCGAATGGCTCACCAAGATCACTGGGCCCACGGCGAAGGCGTCAATGATCTCGTTCAAATCGCGCGCGTAACCGTCGAGGGAACTGTATTTGGCCTTGTCGAACGCACTGAGGTCCGACAGGCCGGCGCCCACCAAGTCGTACATCACCACGCGAAAACGCTCGGAAAATTGCGGGGCCAGGTAGTTCCACATCGCCTGGTTGCAGCCGAAGCCGTGGGAGAACACCAGGGTCGAACTGCCGTTGCCCATCACACTGACATTGTTGCGGTGGCGTAGATCCATGGGCTTTCCGGTTGTGGCGTTTTGCTATGCGTGAAGGGAGTTTAAATAGTCAACGGCGTGGGGTCACGCGATATAGTGCGGATAAGGTAAAGTCGCCGCCTTCAGGAAGAAACTTCAGGTAACAAAACATGATGGCGATTCTGCGGCAATCCGTCTTGAGTCTGGTGGCGCTGGTGTTCTTAGGCCTTTTGAGCACCGCCCAGGCGGACACTTCACCGATTGGCGTCGCCCTCGACCAACGGGTGATCGACCTCACCGACACCCTGGATGCCAGCACCACCACCCGTCTGAAAAACCAACTGGCCGACCTTGAGCAGCGCAAGGGCGCGCAGGTGGCCGTGCTACTGGTGCCCACCACCGGCGGTGCGAGCATTGAGGATTACGCCAATCAACTGTTCCGCGCCTGGAAGTTGGGACGCAAGGGCGTCAATGACGGCGTCCTGCTGGTGGTGGCCAAGGAGGACCGTAAGGTGCGTATTGAGGTGGGGTACGGCCTGGAGGGTACGGTGACTGACCTGCTGGCACACCGCATCATCGAAGAACACATCACCCCGGCCTTCCGCCAGGGGGATTTTGCCGGCGGTGTTTCCCAGGGGGTAAACGACTTGGTGGTGCTGGTGGACGGCGGCGACCTGCCCAAAATCGCCGGGCCAGGGGCGAATCCTCAGTTCATTGCGATAGCGCTGGCGTTTGTCATCGGCGCCATTGGCGGTGTGCTGATCAGCGCCGGTAGGCTTCACTGGCGCCGCGCCTTGATTGCGATGGCGGCCGTCACCGTGCTGCTGGCGATTTTTGGTGGGGGCCGCGACTGGCTGATGTTCCTGCTGGTGCTGCCATTGACCCTGCTGATCGGCGGCGCGACGTTTGGTGCGTTGTGGATGGCCCGCTCGGTGTTTTACGGCGTGGTTGCGCTGCTGGCCTACATCCTTGGGTTGGTGGTGGTTGATCAGCGATATGCCGACGTCAACTTCATTCATTGGTTGGTGTTTCCGCTGGGTGCGTTGCTGGCGTTGGGGTTGTACCTGGTCCTGTTGATGATCATGAAGGACGCCTGGAAGCAGAGCCGCGTAGGGTTTATTGCGCGACTGGTGGCCGCGGTGGGGGTGTATGTGGCGGCGGGGATGCTGATGGAACTCGGCCGTAACGGTTGGTTGTACGCCTTCCCGATAGCCTCGTTCGCAGCGCTGTTCATTTTTGGCAAGACCAGCGGCGGGTCTGGGTCCGGGTCGAGTGGTGGCTCAAGCTCGGGTTCCAGCAGCTCCAGTTCCAGTAGCAGTTCTTCCGGTGGCGGAGGCTCCAGTGGGGGTGGCGGGGCATCCGGAAGCTGGTAAAGGCGCCAGGCTGCGTGTAATCCACCGATCTCTGCACGCCGCCCCCGGGCTGGACGTGCGCAGACCGCTTCGCGGCTGCCGCGTCATCCCTTCAATAAATAATGCAAACAGCTCCGCCAGGGATAGTCCGCCCCGCTGTAGAAGCGTCAGGTCAGGACGATGTAGTCATTCTGCTGGCGGATCGGCTGGTGCGGGCCCTGTACCAAGTGAACATAGCGACCGTCCACCAGATCGATCGGCAGGCAATCATCGATATCCAGTACGCCGTCGGTGTGGGCCTGGGACCACTGGCGCAGCATTTGTTGCTTGCCCTTGCTCGTAGCCTCCTGTTTATTGCGGGCCACCACCAACAGGTAGTGGTGGGCTTCGCCAAAGCTGTTGGCTTCATAACCGCCAAGGTTAATGAAGTACAGGTGATGCGCGCCGGCAGCAGGCGCCAGGGGGCTGAACTCGACTTTCCAACCGTCGACGCCATCCACCGCCATCCACGCATCGATATGCATACCCTTGGGGCCGCCAAACCAGCCATCGCGCAGTTGCGGGTAGGTGGCCTCCAGCGTGTCCGCGACAACAAATACCACATCGTGTACTTCAATTTTCGCCCGGGGGTGCTTACCCCCGAGCATGACGACAAACAGCATTACAGGTTCTTCCTGGCGACTTGGCAGAGGCTAACCATACTTCGATTGAACCCTTTTGTCCGGCCAATGCCACACTGTTAATCCGCGAACTCATGAGGAGGTTGTCATGCGCACCATCGATCTGGCGGGTGTTCCCGTTCCTGTTATCGGCCAGGGAACCTGGCGCATGGGCGAAAACCCCGACCAGCACCGCGCTGAAGTCGCGGCGTTGCAATTGGGCATCGACGAGGGCATGACCCTGATCGATACCGCCGAAATGTACGGCGATGGTGGCGCCGAAACAGTGGTCGGCGAAGCCATTCGTGGCAAGCGCGACCAGGTATTTCTGGTGAGCAAGGTCTACCCGCACAACGCCAGTCACAAGGGCGTGCCCCGCGCCTGTGAAGCCAGTCTCCAACGCCTGGGCACGGACTACATCGATCTTTATCTGTTGCACTGGCGCGGCCAGTACCCCCTCGAAGAAACCGTCGAAGCCTTCGAACGCCTGCGCGAAGCCGGCAAAATCGGACGTTGGGGGGTGTCCAATTTCGATGTGGCCGACCTGCAGGAACTCGCATCCCCGGCCTGCGCCACCAACCAGGTGCTCTACAACATCGAAGAGCGTGGCATCGAATTCGACCTACTGCCGTGGTGGCAACAGCATCACTTGCCCTTGATGGCGTATTGCCCGATCGCCCAAGGTGGTGAGTTGTTGTCCAGCCCGACCCTCAAGCAGATCGCCCACCGCCATGAGGTCACACCCGCGCAGGTCTCCCTGGCCTGGGTGTTACGCCAGGATGGCGTGATCGCAATCCCCAAGGCCGTCACCCCTGAGCACGTGCGGCTCAATGCGGCCGCCGCCAAGCTGGTACTGGATGAGCACGACCTGGAGGCGATTGATCGCGTGTTTGGCGCACCCAAACGCAAACATCCACTGGCGATGGTTTAGCCCCTTCGCAGGGACGGCGCCATCCTTGGCGCCGTCCCTGCGTCAAGCCGGTTTAACCTGCAACCGGGCTACGCCAGTCATCTGACCCTGATGTGCCGGACACTTCGTGGGTCCACACGATCTTGCGATAGGTGAAGTAAACGTCTTCCAAGTGAGTGAAATGAGCGTTGTCCGGATCCTGGCAGTTCGGCATGCGTGACTGGATGTCCACGATGGTCGCCCCCTCCAGTTCAATCGTAAAGTAGTGCTCCTGGGTGCCGGCCGACGAGGTGCGCAACCATTCCAGCCGGCACTTGACCTCTTCGCCGCTGGTCAATGCACTGAACAGCAACGGTGAGGATTTATCGAAGACTTTGCTGATCATCATGGGCTTATGCACCCTCTGGCCCGTTGGTTGGCCGGATTGAGGGTCACGCGGAATGATCACCTGGTGAGAAAAGGCCTGGACCAGGATCTGGTCCTCATGGCCTTCCTGATAAATGTTACCTACCGAGTCCTGGGTAAACGTGCCTGCCGTGATCAAACCTTGTTTGACGCCGGTGACGGAGAGATACGCGGGTGTTGGCATGACGGGTTTCCTTGTCTGATTGAAGAGGTAGTTCCAACCGATAATTACGCGGGTTGGGAAAGGTGCCTAGTACAAGAACCGTGCCTGAAAGTACGCGGGCCAATAAACATTGAGGTGTGGCGTTATATAAGTTCGTTTTTTGGATTGTGTGGGATGAACTTTGTGGGTGTAAACCGTATTTAATTGCGCAGCTGTGCGCATTTAGTTGCTCAGTTGGAAGAATGGTTGAATGTCGAAGTTTTAAGGTCAAGTTGAGCGCATAAGCATGAATGGGTGCGCAAAATGCTGCGCAGTGGCCCATTTAATAAGGTTGTAGGAAAAGGATTAAGTGTCATTCCGTCGCTTGCTGAATGATTTGGGCGTGGCTAAGGTTCGGGAACTTTGCAGAAGTTAGGGCAAGGTTCAGATGCCTTCTAATGCGTATTTCAAGTGCGGTTAGTTGGCTGCTCACGTATTGGTTAGTTGCGCCTGGTGCGAAATGTCTTATTCGGACACGCTGTGTGATTATTATCTTGAGGTTGCAAGGTCGCCTTGTTCGCAAACATGTTTTGCGGGCGGCGATATGCGCTTTTCAAGTGAATATGAATGCCTGGAATCCGAGTTGACCAAGGCGCAATCCATTCATGGCACCCGCCAGCCTGATTGGCACAAGATCCTGGAAACCAGCGAACGCCTGTTGCGCCAGCAATCCAAGGATCTACGCGTGGCGGTGTGGATGACCTGGGCGTTGTACCAACGTGAGTCTTATCCTGGCTTGCTGGCGGGTCTCGGGTTGCTGCGCTATCTCTGTGAGCATCATTGGTTGGAGAGCTACCCCGAAAAACTGCGTACCCGAAGCGCAGCGTTCGCCTGGCTGGTGTTGCGCATTGAGCCTCTGTTTGCACAGGGCCTGCCACTCCAGAACCAGCAGCTGTTGTTCCGCGCCGTGCTTGAGCACCTGACGAGCCTTGAAGAGCTGTGGGGCAGGCACTTGGGGGACGACGCGCCGCTGCTGCTGCCGATTCGCAGGCAATTGGCCCAACGGCTGGAGCAGGCGCTTCAGGCTGATGCCCCGGCAGCAGGCTTGAGCGGCGTCATTGCCCAGGTCAAGCAGGCGACCAGTCAATTGCTCAAATCCGAGCCCGTGGTGGACAACGAAAAAGACGCAGGCAAGTTGCTACGCACTTTGCAGGAGCAGGCCCGTCCGTTGTGTGCCTGGTGGTTGCGCCAGAACGCCACCGATCTACGCGCCCTGCGTCTCAACCGAACGTTGAACTGGCTCGTCCTGAGCGGATATCCGGACGCCGACAGCGAACGGGTTACCACCCTGCGTGGGCCAGCCCCTGAAAAACTCAAGCGTTATCAGGAGCGTTTTGCTCAAGGGCATCACGCCGACCTGGTACTTGAACTCGAAGCCAGTCTCGCCGGTGCGATGTTCTGGTTTGACGGGCTGCACATGCTCTGGCAATGCCTGGAAGCCTTGCGGGCCGAACAGGCCATGATCGAGTTGGAAGTGACCTTCGCCTTGCTGCTGCAACGTCTGCCGGACCTGCCGTCCTTCTGTTTTCACGACGGCATCCCTTTTGCCGACGCCGCCAGCCGTGACTGGATCACGCTGCAGGTCAGCCGTCATCTGCAAACACCCGAATCAGCCGCCGTGGTGATTGATACCGAAGCCGAGCCTTGGGAGAGCGCCTTGCAGGCAGTCGCACCCCGGTTGCGACAGGACGGGCTCAAAGCCGCGATCCATGAACTCAAACAAGGGATGTATGCCGCTCGCAGCGAACGCGCGCGATTTCATTGGCGGCTTGCCCAGGCGCGCCTGTGTGTGCAGGCCGGCAAGCATGAGCTGGCGAAGATCCAGCTCGAACACCTGGACCACGAACTGCAACACACAGGTCTTGAGCACTGGGAGCCGGAGTTGGCCCTTCAGGTCACCCAGCTTCTGTATCGCTGCTGCGACCTGTTGCCACAAAACCACGCAGTGCGTGAGCGCAAGGAAGACACCCATCGCAGGCTGTGCCTCTTCGATCTGGAAGCGGTACTTGAATAGGCTTTCGAGCCACTGAATAAGGAAATACACCATGGCCAAAGACGTTTCGGTCGCCCCCAAGGAGCGTATCAACATCACTTTCAAGCCCGCTGTAGGCGGGGCGCAGGAAGAAGTCGAGCTGCCGTTGAAGCTGTTGGTGCTGGGCGATTTCACCCAGCGTGAAGATGCTCGCAAGCTCGAAGATCGAAAGCCAATTGCGATCGATAAGAACACCCTGGATGACGTGTTGGCCAAACAGGCGTTGAGCCTGACGCTGAACGTCCCTAACCGTCTGCAGGAGGATGCAGACGTTGAGGAACTGGCCATTCAGGTAAGCATTAATTCCATGAAGGATTTTAATCCCGCGAACCTGGTAGAGCAGGTGCCCGAGTTGCACAAGCTGATGGCGTTGCGCGAGGCGTTGATGGCGCTCAAAGGCCCGTTGGGCAACACGCCGAGCTTTCGCAAGGCTATCGAGCAGGCCCTGGCCGATGACGATTCCCGTGCCCGGGTATTGGCGGAGCTGGGGCTGGACACGCCTGACGCCTGACATTTTTCAGTAAAAGGACACTGACCGCATGACGACACAACAGCACTCACTGCCTGCACAAACCGCTGATCAATACAGCATTCTCGACAACATCGTTGCACAGACTCTGCTGAGTGCGGACGACGAGGCGTATGGCATTGCCAAGCGTGGCGTCTCTGCGTTCATCGAAGAGCTGATCAAGCCGCAGAACCGTGGCGAGCCCGTCAAGAAGCGGCTGGTGGATCGGATGATTGCCGAGATCGACACGAAGCTCAGTCTTCAGATGGATGAGATTCTGCACCACCCGGATTTCCAGGCCTTGGAAGCTTCCTGGAAAGGTTTGCAGTTGTTGGTTGATCGCACCAATTTTCGCGAGAACATCAAGATCGAACTGCTGAACATCTCTCGGCAGGACCTGCTTGAAGATTTCGAGGACTCTCCGGAAGTGACCCAGTCCGGGCTGTACAAGCATATCTACAGTGCGGAATACGGTCAGTTCGGTGGCCAGCCTGTGGGCGCGATTATCGCCAATTACTTTCTGTCCCCCAGCGCACCCGACGTGAAGCTGATGCAATACGCATCCAGCGTGGCCTGCATGGCCCATGCGCCGTTTATCGCAGCTGCCGGGCCTGGGTTCTTCGGGTTGGAAAGTTTCACCGGCCTACCGGATCTCAAAGATCTGAAAGACCATTTCGAAGGCCCTCAATTCGCCAAATGGCAAAGCTTTCGCCAAAGCGAAGACGCACGCTATATCGGCTTGACCGTGCCGCGTTTCCTGCTTCGTACGCCCTACGATCCCCTTGAATGCCCGGTCAAGACCTTTGCTTATCAGGAAAACGTGGTCAATAGCCATGAGCACTACCTGTGGGGCAACACTGCCTACGCCTTTGCTACGCGTTTGACCGACAGTTTCGCGCGCTTTCGCTGGTGTCCGAACATCATCGGCCCGCAAAGCGGTGGCGCGGTGGAGGACTTGCCGCTGCATCACTTCCACAGCATGGGTGAAATTGAAACCAAGATCCCGACTGAAGTGCTGGTTTCCGATCGGCGTGAATACGAGCTGGCGCAGGAGGGCTTCATTGCCTTGACGATGCGCAAGGGTAGCGACAATGCAGCATTTTTTTCCGCCAGTTCGGTTCAGAAGCCGAAACACTTCGGTCTCAGTCCAGAAGGCAAGGAGGCCGAGCTGAATTACCGCCTGGGCACTCAATTGCCCTACATGATGGTGGTGAATCGCCTGGCCCACTACCTCAAGGTCTTGCAGCGCGAGCAATTGGGGTCGTGGAAGGAGCGCACTGACCTGGAGCTTGAACTCAACAAGTGGATTCGCCAGTACGTCGCCGATCAGGAAAACCCCAGTGCCGAAGTGCGTGGGAGGCGACCCTTGCGGGCGGCCCGCATCGTTGTCAGCGATGTCGACGGCGAACCCGGTTGGTACCGCGTCAACTTGAGTGTGCGCCCGCACTTCAAGTACATGGGGGCGGATTTCACATTGTCCTTGGTCGGCAAGCTCGACAAAGAATGAGCAGAGGCCAGGGAATGCCCAATCACCAGAGTCTTTTCCAGCGCCTTGAACGCCCGGCTACTCCCGCAAGTGCCGTGACATCCGTCGCGAGTCACCTGGGAAAAATGCTCAGCATCCGTGCGGGCAGTGTGCAGACGCTGCCGGATTACGGCTTGCCCGACCTCAATGACATGAACCAGAGCCTGCATGAGTCATTGGCTCAGTCACGCTTGTTGATCGAGCGATTCATCCGCGCCTACGAGCCGCGCTTGAAGGATGTGCGGGTCAAGACGTTGCCGAGGGACCATGACCCGCTGGCCCTGGCCTTCGCCATTGAAGCCACGCTAGTGATTAAGGGCACCCAGCACCCCGTAGTGTTCACCGCTCGGCTAGGCGACTCCGGTCGGGTAGAGGTCTTGCCGGATGTCGTTTAATCGTTATTACCAAAGCGAACTCAGCGCGTTGCGACAGCTCGGGCGGCGGTTCTCCGAGCGTAATCCTGCACTCGCTCCCTTTCTCGCAGAGTCCGGTCAGGATCCGGATGTAGAGCGGCTGCTGGAAGGCTTTGCGTTTCTTACGGGGCGCTTGCGCCAGAAACTCGATGACGAGCTTCCAGAACTGACCCACTCGCTGATGCATTTGCTCTGGCCCAACTACATGCGCCCGATGCCTGCGTTCAGCATGCTGCAGTTTGATCCGTTGAAGCACTCAGGTCCTGACGTGTGCGTGGCGAGGGGAACGCCGGTTGAGAGCGCCGCAGTCAATGGCGAGCGATGCCGTTTTCGGACCTGCTATGCCACGCAGGTTCTACCGTTGCAGCTGAACGCCTTGGAGTATGGCTCCCGAGCAGGACAGGGGGTGTTGAGTCTGCGTCTGGAGATGAGCGCCGAAGGGAATTTCAGTGAATGGACCCTCAACCGGTTGCGCCTGCATTTCGCCGGGGATCGCTACATCAGCCAGGAGCTGTACCTGAGCCTGCTGCGTCATCTCGAGGGTATCGAGCTGCTGCCTTTGGGCCACGATGGCCTACCGGTCAATGGGGTTGATGGTCAGGCGTTATCGCTACGACTGGGTGCCGACCAGGTCCAGCCGGTGGGTTTCAGCGAGGAACAGGCGTTGATCCCGTATCCGCAGAATACCTTTCCGGGGTATCGCCACCTGCAGGAGTATTTTGCCTTCCCTGACAAGTATCTGTTTGTCGATGTGGGGGGGCCTGGGCGTACTGCAGGAATTACCTGGCGAATTGCTCAAGCAGGTCAGTGGAGTGATGTTGCGCTTCGAGTTGCGCAGTCCATGGGGTGAGTCCCGGCAGCCCACCCTGGAGAACGTCAAACTGTACTGCACCCCCATCGTGAACCTGTTCAAGCATGATGCAGTGCCCATCCGCCTGGACGGGAAGCAGGATGAGTACCTGCTCGTCCCCGGTGAGTATTCACGGGAAAACGCGAGCGTATTTTCCGTTGACAGTGTTACAGGGTGGCAACCGGGTGGGCGTGGATACAAGACCTACGTACCCTTCGAATCCTTCGAACATGATGTCGATAACGACCTGTCGGATGGCCCAGCGAGTTACAGCATTCGTCAACGGCCATCGACACAACATGCAGGCCTTGAGACCTGGCTTGCGTTTGGTAACGGTCCTGAGTCAGCGCAGCAAACACTGTCGATCGAGTTGACGTGTACCAATCACAATCTGCCTCGGCTATTGCAGCTTGGGGACATCAACCTGCCTTGCGAACAGACGCCAGAGGGGTTGTCGTTTCGGAATATCTGCGCACCGACGGCCAGTTTCCCGCCCCCCTGGATCAGGATTTTCTCTGGCGGTTGATCAGCAACCTGTCGCTCAACTATCTGTCGTTGAGCGATATCAATGCCTTGAAGGTGATCCTTCAAACCTATGACTTACCGCGCTACCACGACCGACAAGCGCAGAAGATCAGCGAGAGGAAGCTGGGCGCAATGCGATCCGTCAGTCATACGGCGGTTGACCGATTGCACCGTGGCTTGCCGTTTCGGGGGATACGAATTGATCTGAGCATCGATCCCCAAGGCTTTTTGGGGCATGGCGAAGTGTTCGTCTTCGCGTCGGTACTCAACGAATTCTTCGCGCTTTACGCCAGCCTCAACGCCTACCACGAACTAAGAGTCATCAGCACACAAGGAGACGTGTACCTATGGCCACCACGGATGGGGCAGCAGCCCCTGCTTTGACGCGATTGTCCCTGAGCATCCGCGAGTACTCGCTATTCCAGGCAGTTTTGCAGGTGATCAAACGCTTGCGCGTTGCCCATCCGCTGTTGGATGAAGACGCGTTGTATGACCTGTTGGAGTTTCACGCCAATCCAGGTCTTGGCTTTCCCGGTCACGATATTGACCGGGTGGAGTTTTTCATCGAACACGAGCAGTTGCGTGCGCGTCTTCGACTCAACCTGTTGGGCTTGTGTGGCGCGGGGTCGCCCTTGCCGGCGTTTTATGGCGAGCAGGCGTGTGCCGACGGGGTGGGTGGCAATACCACGCGAGATTTTCTGGACGTGTTTCATCACCGTCTGCAACGACTGATGCTACCCGTCTGGCGTAAGTACCGTTACCGGGCGCGTTTCCAGGCAGGCGCGCGTGACACGTTCTCCGAGCAGATGTTCGCGTTGATCGGCCTGAGCGGACAGCAGATTCGCAGTATCGCGCGATTGAACTGCGAACGGCTGCTGCCGTACCTCGGGATGCTTGGCCTCCGGTCGCATTCGGCATCCTTGATCGAGACGGTGCTGCGCTACTACTTCAAACACCACCGCTTGTTCATTGAACAGTGGGTACTGCGCACGGTGGTCATCGACGATCCGCAGCGAAACCGGCTCGGCAACGCGAACAGTGTGCTCGGTCATGACCAGGTGCTGGGCTGCCGGGTGGCCGACCGTAGCGGCAAGTTCAGGGTGCATCTGCAGGGCCTGGGTTGGCAGCAACTCCATGGGTTTCTGCCCACTGGGGCCGACTACCCGCTGCTGTGTTCGCTGGTGCGCCTGACGGCTCGGGATCCATTGGAATATGACCTGCGCCTGGTGCTGGCCGAGGAAGAGATCCGACCGTTGCACATTGGCGAACACAACGTCTGCGGCCTCGGCTGGACCAGTTGGCTGGCACATGAGTGCGCCGATGGTGTGGTCATGGTGTCGGGCAATGCTCATGAAGGATGAATCATTATGATGAATGTGGATCTGCAACAACTTATCCAGACATTGACCGCCCAGGCTCGCCGGGATTTGGTGCGCGCTGCTGAACGCTGCGTGACACGCGGGGGCAGGGAAGTGTTGGTGGAGGACCTGCTGCTGGCGCTGCTGGAGCATCAAGACGGCCTTCTGGTACGGGCAATGGCGGATGCGGGCATTGAGGCCGGCGAGCTGCAAGCCACACTGCAACCGAAGGGGGAGGCCAGTGCTTCGCGCAATCCAGTGTTTGCCCTGGCGCTTGTGCAATGGCTGCAACAGGCCCTGATGGTTGCCCATGTGGAACTGCGCCAGGCTGAGGTCGATCACGGCGCCCTGCTGTTGGCACTGCTGCGTCACCCGCTGCAGTACGCGGGGAGTGCCTATCAAGTGTTATTGAGCCGGTTGGACGTGCAACGGGTGCATGGTTTCGTGCTGGGCCAGGCGCCTTGCCCAGGTCCTGCGCCGACGGTTGATTCATTGCTGGAGCGCTTTACTCACGACCTGACACGGCAGGCCCGTGAAGGACATATCGATCCGGTGTTGTGCAGGGATGCTGAAATTGGCCAGTTGATCGACATCCTGATGCGCCGGCGCAAAAACAACCCAATACTTGTCGGAGAAGCCGGGGTCGGCAAGACGGCCGTTGTCGAAGGCCTCGCGTTGCGCGTTGTCACTGCGCAGGTGCCGGAACCTCTCCGGGATGTGCGGGTGCTGACCCTGGACATGGGGCTGCTACAGGCCGGCGCGAGCATCAAGGGGGAATTCGAACGGCGCCTCAAGGGCGTGATTGACGAGGTCAACGCCTCGATGAAACCGGTGATCCTGTTTATCGACGAGGCGCATACGCTGGTCGGGGCGGGCGCCCAGGCGGGCGCGTCCGACGCCGCTAATCTGCTCAAGCCAGCCCTGGCCCGTGGCGAACTGCGCACCATCGCCGCCACCACCTGGTCGGAATACAAGAAATACTTCGAAAAAGACCCCGCACTGGCGCGGCGCTTCCAGTCTGTATTGGTTGGCGAGCCTAGCGTCGAGCAAGCGGTTTCGATCCTGCGTGGACTGGTTTCGGTGTATGAGCGCAGCCATGGCGTTTACGTACGGGACGACGCGGTGGTAGCGGCGGCGCAGATGAGCGCGCGTTATCTGTCCGGGCGTCAGTTGCCGGACAAGGCAGTGGATGTATTGGACACCGCCTGCGCTCGCTTGCGTACCCGTCGGGACACGGCGCCGGAGGCATTGCAACGCTTCTACGCGGAACAGGCAGAAGGTGTGCGGCAGCATCAGGCAATAAGTCGTGACAGGCAGGAAGGGTTTCCCGTGGATGAGCAGGTGTTGCACGGACTTAACCTGCGCATGGAGACGATGGAAAGTGAACGTCAGCACTTGGAGCAGTGTTGGCTGGAACAGCCAACATCGACGCAGCAGGTGTGCCCGCGCCTGGTGGCCGAAGTCATCAGTGGCTGGACCGGTATCCCGGTTGAACAACTGGCATTCGAACACAGTGCACGGGTGCTGGGCCTAGCCGATGCGCTGCGCGCGCGCATTCTTGGCCAGGAACACGCGGTGCAAGCCCTGGACCGCAACCTGCGCGCCGTTGCCGCCGGGCTCAATAAGGTCGATGCGCCGGTCGGAGTATTCCTGCTGGTCGGCCCAAGTGGCGTCGGCAAGACCGAGACTGCGTTGGCCCTGGGTGATCTGTTATATGGCGGTGAGCGTTTTGTTACCACCCTCAACATGTCCGAATTTCAGGAAAAACACTCGCTGTCTCGCTTGATTGGGGCACCGCCCGGTTATGTCGGTTTCGGCGAGGGCGGTGTGCTGACCGAAGCCGTACGCCAACGCCCATATTCGGTGGTGCTGCTCGATGAAGTCGAGAAAGCCGACCCGGAAGTGGTGAACCTGTTCTATCAGATTTTCGACAAGGGCGTGGCCAATGATGGGGAAGGCCGGGAAATCGATTTTCGCAACACGCTGATCCTGATGACTTCCAACCTGGGCAGCGAGTGCATCGGTGAGCTGTGCGCAGGTGGCCAGCGACCTGAGATGCACGTGCTGCAAGAGGCAATCCGTCCTCTGCTGCGTGACCACTTCAAACCCGCGTTATTGGCCCGAATGCGCGTGGTGCCGTATTACCCGGTGACGGGTGAGATTCTGAATGATTTGACCAGGCTTAAGTTGGAGCGCCTGGGGCAGAGGTTAAGTCTGCGCAAGCTGGCGTTCAGCTATACGCCCGAACTGGTTGCACACATGGCCGAGCATTGCTCCCACGGAGACAGTGGCGCTCGTTTTATTGACCAGTGGATCGAGCTGCATTTGTTACCGCAGGTGGTGGACCGCTTGCTGCGGGCGATGGCTCAAGATGAACCCTTGACGCATGTGCATGCGTACCTGGCGGGGAATGGCATGCCCATCTGTGAGTTCAGCCAATGAGGGACGACCGGTCCAACCAGGAACCCCATTCGCGGGCTTACGCCGACGCGCTGCTTGGCTGGTTCATTCGGCTGGGTATCGATGGCGACGAAGCCACGTTGCCCGGTCTATGTGTTACGGCGGTGGCGCAGTTGAGCCAATGCGAACTCAGTCAGTGGTACTGGCGAGATGAGTCCACTGGCCGGCTTGAGCTGATTGCCCAGCATTTGTCCGGAGCGCTTAGCTCCGGCGATCCGGTCGGCACCAAGGACTTTCAGCATGAGCAGATGCTGCGCCATGTACTCAGTCATCAGATGGCCCTTAGCTTGGAAGATCCCACCGACAGCGTGTATGAATGCGGGTTTCTGCCAACGCTGGCATCCCCCTGGAAAGCGCTGTCCTGCGTGCCGTTGTTCAACCGCGGCAAGGCCATCAACGGCGTGTTGGTATGCGCCAGTCAATGCCGGAAAAATTTGCAGGACTACTCTGTCTCCTTGAGCCAACTGGGCAGTTTTGCCTTGATGCAGCTGCTTCTGCTGAAGCGTCAATGTTCCACAGGAAGTATCGCCCTCCAGAATGACCGTACACCGGCCCCCCGTGCAGAATTTGGGCTGATCGGCAGCAGTTCGGCGATGGATGAAACGTACCGCCTGATCGGCAAGGTCATGCAGACGCCTTACACCGTATTGCTGCGTGGCGAGACGGGGACAGGCAAAGAGGTGGTGGCGCGGGCTATCCACGCTGCAGGACCGCGCAAAAGCAAAGCGTTCGTGGTGCAAAACTGTGCGGCGTTTCCGGAAGGGTTGCTGGAAAGCGAACTGTTCGGCTATCGCAAAGGGGCTTTCACGGGGGCTGAACGCAACCATGTCGGGCTGTTTGACGCGGCGCATGGTGGCACGCTGCTCCTGGACGAAATCGGCGACATGCCGTTGTCTCTGCAGGCCAAGTTGCTGCGGGTTCTGCAGGAGGGCGAAGTTCGCCCGCTGGGCGCCAGTGCGGCACACAAGGTTGATGTGCGCATCATCGCTGCGACGCATCGCGACCTCGCCGCAATGGTAGCCCAAGGCAGTTTTCGCGAAGATCTCTACTACAGGCTGGCGCAATTTCCCATCGAACTGCCGCCCTTGCGTGAACGCGACGGGGATGTGTTGTTGCTGGCGCGGGAATTTGCGCAACAGGCTTCCATTGCGCTGGGACGTGTACCGGTGTCGTGGTCCAGCGCGGCCCTCGACCAACTGTCGAGCTATGCCTTCCCCGGCAATGTCCGTGAGCTCAAATGCCTGGTGGAGCGCGCAGTACTGCTCTGCGATGACGGAGTGATCCTGCCGGTGCATCTTTCCTTGCCTGCACCACCTGCCAATACCTCTGTCGATGCGACGTTACGCCAACGCTTGGAGCGGGTAGAGCGGGTGTTCCTGATCGATTGCTTGCACAAGAACCGTGGTAATCGCACCCGAACTGCGCGAGAGCTGGGCGTCGCCCGCCGCACGCTGCTTTATCGCCTGGCGCGTCTGAAAATCCCCGTTGGCGATGTACGTGAGGAGTGCTGAGTGGGGACGTGCTGGCACCTGGTTTTCATGGGAGATACCTGATGTTTTTTCATCCGTGGCAAGCCCTGTTGCTTGCGCTGTGTTTGTTGAGTGGCTGTAACGCCAATTATGTCTTTGACGATGCCGACTACCGCCCCTTGGGTGATCCCCAGGCTGTCCGTCGTGGGCAGTGAGCAGGAGAGTTCTGCCATGCAATTAGTGTTTGAAGTCTGCAGTGTCGTGAACGGTGAACCGTTGGCCCGCAAGACGTTTGAGGGGGGTGGCGGTGTGATCGGCCGTGGGGTGGGGTGTGACTGGATCATCCCCGATGCCCATCGCCTGATCTCCAGTCATCATGCCCTGGTCAGTTATCGAGAAGGTCACTACTTCCTGACGGATATCAGCAGCAATGGCATCACGGTGTCAGGCAGCATGGAACGCCTGGACAAGGGGCAAGCGCGGCTGATCAAAGATGGGGAAGTGTACCAACTGGGCCAATTGGAAATTCGTGCTCGCCTGGTGGCCAATGAACGGCGGCCCTTTGCTCGGAATGACTTGATTCCAGACGACGCATTCCTCGGGCTTGACCCTCTTCATGCACTGGATCGCGAGCAATTGTGCGTCGACTCATCGGCAGAATTGGATGCTCTGGATGCGTCAACGCAGGTGTCTCCCCAATCCCACATGCAAGGGCCTGTGGATCGCGATCATCTGATCGTACCGACATGGGCCGCACCCGACAGGCAAGTGAACCCTCCCGAACCCGTCATCGCCGTGCCTGCTGCCTCGCAAGCGTTCTGGCCGCAGTTCGCGCAAGCATTGGGCCTGCCATTGGACACGCTTGATACGCCAGGTCGCGAAGCCCTTGCGATCAAGGTGGCAGGGCTGTTCAGGCACGCCATCGAAGGGCTGCAGCAAAGCCTGCGAACGCGCGATGAGCTCAACAGCGAGATCAACGTTGCGTTGGTCTCCCCAGTGCTGAACATTCGCAACCCGTTGAAAGTCTGCGCCGACAGCCAGGCTGCCATGGCGTCGTTGTTGGGCACTGGTGAGTCGGGTGAACTCGCTGCCGAGCAAGCCGTCGCCGAGGCCTGTCGAGACCTGCAAGTTCATCAGCTGGCGATGGTCGTGGCCTGCCGGGCCGCGGTACGGGGTGCACTGGCAGCCTTTGCGCCTGGGCAGTTGTTGCCGTGTTTCGAGCGCGAGGGCAAGCGCCCCAGGTTTTTCACCGAGGCGGCCCATTGGCGGAGTTACCAACGCCACTATCGACGACTGGTTGACGAAAACTCCTTGGGTGATCAGTTGCTGCGCAATGACTTTTCCAATGCCTACGGGGAGCAGGTACGCCTGGTTTCCACCCTGAATGTAGGGTGCCCAGGATGACGTTCAGGTACCGAATTACTGCCCTGTCACGGGTGTCAGCACTGTGCCTGTTGGCCGGATGTAGCAGCCTTTCACCTTTTTCGACCCTGACCAAACTCGACCTGACGTTGATCGCAGGTGATGAAGTCAACCCCGACCTTCACGGTCGCCCGTCACCCGTGGTGGTGCAACTGCTTGAACTGCGGCACCCCGTGGCCTTTGAAAACGCCGATTTTTTCAGCCTGTACGACCGCGCCGAGCAGACGCTCTCCAAGGATTGGGTCAGCGGCGAGGAATTGGAATTGCGTCCTGGTGAACAGCAGGCACTCAAGCTCAGTGTCGAGCCGCATAGCCGCTACGTCGGCGTGCTGGCGGCCTATCGCGACTTGCCTCATGTGCAATGGCGGCTGGTGCTGCCGGTGGCGCCGGGGCAATTGACGCGTGCCGACATTGTGCTGGACCAGACGGGCCTGCGGATGGCAGCCCCTCAGACTGACAGGGCGGAGAATTGAGATGCTGGTCCATAACGTTATCTGGCAAGAGGGCATGCTGTTGCGGCCCCAGCACTTGCAACACAACGACCGCTACTACCATCGACAGCTCAACCGAACTCGGTTGCTGAGCAGTGATGCGTGGGGGTTCCTGACCCTGGACCTCGATTTGCAGTACCTCAATCTGGGCAAGGTGGTTGTCAACCAGGCCAGTGGAGTATTGCCGGACGGCAGCTTGTTCGAGTTGAGCGGCGCGATGGAGCCCTTGGTGTTGCAGGTGCCTGCCAACGCGGGCAGGCAAGCTGTTTACCTGGCGTTGCCGCTGGCGACGGAGAATCAGGTCGAAGTGCGCAGGAAGGAGCAAAGCGATGTGCTGGCACGCTACGTCGCCTGTGAAACAGAGATCGGCGATTCCAACGCTGGCGACGATTCGCGTTGCCAGATCAACTGCGCACGCCCGGACTTGCGCCTGATGCTGGGCGAGGGGCCCAGTGATGCGTTCTACGTGAAACTCCAGGTCGCCCAGGTGCAGGATTCGACGCCCGAAGACGGCGTAAGCCTGGATGCGGATTTTGTGCCGACGTTCATCTATCTCCAGGGCACCGGTTATGTGTCGTCATGCATCAAGGAGGTGATCAGCCTGCTGGCGACGCGTGGCGATGCGATTGCAGCGCGAATCCAGGGGAGTGGCGCCTCGACAGGCGCACAGGTCGGCGACTTTCTAATGCTGCAACTGATCAATCGTGCCGAGTTGATCCTGCGTCACTACCTGGTACAGGCCCAGGTGCGACCGGAGCGGCTGTATCGAGAGTTGCTGTCGATCCTCGGTGAGCTGTCGACGTTCGCCAACGACAACAAGCGCGCGCAACTTGCCGTGCACTACAGGCATGGTGATCAGGGGGCGAGCTTTCGTGGGCTGATGGAGGGGCTTCGCACAGTGTTGTCGTCGGTGCTGGAGCAACATGCCATCGAGCTGGTGTTGCAACAGCGGCAATACGGGGTGCTGGTTTGCCCGGTCAGCGATCTCAAGTTGCTCGGCACTGCCACATTCATTTTGGCCGCCACCGCCCAATGTGATTCGGAAGAGCTTCGCCATCGTTTGCCAGCGCATCTCAAGATCGGTCCCGTGGAACGGATCCGCGAGCTGGTGAACCTGCACCTGGCCGGTATCAAGGTACAGCCGCTGCCGGTCGCACCGCGGCAGATTCCATATCACGCCGCCAAAACCTATTTCATGCTCGAACTCAGTCCGCGTGACATCGCGCAGTTGGAGCAGTCGGGTGGTTTTGCCTTCCACGCGAGCGGTGAGTTCGCCGAGCTGGAACTCAACTTCTGGGCTATCAGGAACTGAATACCATGACGATGGACAGTGAATACCCGCTGGATGAAAAAACCGTATTGCTGGACCGTGATGGGCTCGGACCGGCACGGGGACCCGTTACGGACTTCCCATCGCCGCCACGCTTCGAGCAGTTGGAAGATCGGATGATCTACGCCGCCAACCTGCCGGGGCAGCGTTTCAAGATGGGCACCAACATGCTGTTGGCTGCGGCCTGGGAGCTCCTGTCGCAGGTTGCCCAGCTCAAGGCCAGCCCCGCTCGGGAAAGCTTGCAGGCGCTCAATGACCAGCTCTCATCGGCCATCAGCGCATTTGAGGCCCATGCCTTGCACCTGGGGGCAGAGACCAGCCAGGTGATGTCTGCACGCTATGTGCTGTGCAGTGTTATCGACGAGGCAGTAGTCACCACGCCGTGGGGAAGTTGCACCGATTGGTCCAAGAGGAGCCTGTTGAGCCGCTTTCACAACGAAACCTTCGGTGGTGAAAAGTTTTTCCAGTTGCTGGAGCGTTTGTCCCGCGATCCCGTCAAGCACATTGCCATGCTCGAGCTTATGTACCTGTGCCTGGCGTTGGGATTCGAAGGCAAATACCGCGTCATGGAGCGGGGAAGGGGGCAACTCGAAGCGGTTCAGGATGCTGTTTACCGCCAGATCAGGCATGTGCGGGGTGACCGGGTGCCGCTATCCATTTCCCCAGAGAGGGGGAAGGCTCCTCGCGGACGAATACGCATCGTCTCTGCCATGTGGGCCGCTGTCGGTGTGCTGGCCTGTTTACTGGTGATGTATTCAGGGTTTGCCTGGGTGCTGAGCCAGGAGCGCGAGGCGGCACTGCAACCTCTTCAATTTCCGGTGTCAGTCCTGTCTCGGACACCCTCGTAACGCAGGGAGCAATGGATGAACGCATTCTTCAAAGGCGTGGGTACGGTGCTACGTAAAAGTTGGGTATATAGCTTGCTGCTGGTGCTGTCCTGTGCGCTGCTGGTGTGGTTCTTCGGGCCGTTGCTGGCGGTGGATGACTACCGTTTCTGGCAAAGCCCGACGTCCCGTTTGCTGACCATCAGCGGGTTGCTGTTGCTGTGGGGGCTGGCGATGGTCGGGATGGGCGCGCGTCGTACCGCTCGGTTGAATCAGCCTGAAGAGCATGAGCGCCATCAGCGGCGGGCATTGATCAACGAGGAAATACGACAGGTACGGGCGCGCTTCAAGGAGGCGCTGCAGGCGTTGAAAACCTCACGACGCTACGGTGAGCGCAGTGAGCGTTGGCGAGACGAGTTGCCTTGGTATCTGTTGATTGGCGAGCAAGGCAGTGGAAAGACCAGCCTGCTGGCGGCCAGCGGCTTGCCGTCCCCATTCGACCACCCCGACGCGGCGCCCCTGGGGGCTGCGTCTTGGTGTGACTGGTATTTTGCCGAAGACGCCGTTCTGGTCGAGGCTGCGGGCCGTTACTTGGGCCAGCCGGACCCTTCAGTGGATGCAGCCGGATGGTCGACGCTGCTTGATCTGCTCAAGTGGCGGCGCAGGTCGCGGCCACTCAATGGCGTAGTTGTCACGTTGTCGGCCGACACACTTTCAAGCAGCAACGAGCACGACCTGGAGCGTCATGCCCGCCATGTGCGTACGCGCTTGCAGGACATCCAACAGACACTGCACGTGGATGTGCCGGTGTATCTGGTATTGACCCAGTCTGACCGGTTGGCCGGTTTTGCCGAGTTTTTTGATGCTCAGCAGGGCGATGGCACAGAGCAGGTCCTGGGAGGGGACCTGGGTACGGACCTCGCCCAGGTGAGAGACGTGTTCGAGAACCTGTTGCAGCGCCTGGGTGGAGACCTGATTCCGCGCTTGCATCAAGAGCGAAATGTCGAGCGCCGAGGGCACATGCTTGATTTTCCCCGGCAGGTCGCACGCATCGGTGACGCCCTGTGCCTGTTTATCGAGGCGGCGTTTTCTGTCAACCGCAATCAGCCGATCAATGCCCTGCGAGGTTTCTACCTGACCTGTGCGAAGACCGTCGATGTACGTCCGCATTTTGTCCAGGGGTTGTTTAAACGCGTGATATTTGCCGAGGCCGACCAGGCCGGACTGCTGACCCCGGAGCGGCAGCGCATACATCGGCGCCACGGATGGATGGCGCTGGCAGCGACTGTGGTCATCGGGACAGTGGGGGCAGTGTGGGCGCACAGTTACTCGTTCAACCATCAGCGCCTATTGCAACTGACGGGACTGATCCACACCCAGACCGGCACCCCGCCAGGGGCGGACGAGAGCCATGCGTTGCTGACGCTGCTGGACAGTCGCCTGGCGGCAACCCAAGTGTTTTCGTCACAGGCGCAAGCTCGGTGGATCGATCGGGCCGGCTTGTATCAGGGCGCGCTGAGTATTGCACCGCTGGCCGCAGCCTATGAGCACACCTTGCAGCAGCGGTTTCTGCCATACGTGGCCACCGTGCTCGAAGGACGCGTGCGAGGCAGCCTGGGTGACCGCGAACAACTGCTGGATAGCCTGCGTGCCTACCTGATGCTCAACCTGCGTGAGCGGCGTGATAACGCCTGGCTGGCAGAGTATGTGTCTGGCCAATGGTCGGGAGACTCCTCGGCGAACAAGCGCCTGAATGAGCACTTTGCTCGGCTCCTCGAACAACCGTTTCTGGCGCCGTTGGATGAAGCGCTGGTCGCCCGGGCGCGCCTGGTATTACGCGGGGAGTCACTGGCGGAGGTGGTCTACCGGGCGCTGCGGGAACAAGCGCGGAACCTGGAGCCTTACCCGCTGGCCGAAGGCCCGGCGTTTTCCAGGGTTGCACCGCCCATACCGGGGTTTTACACCAAGAAATACCTGCAGTTATTCGAACAGCAGGGCACTCAGATGGTCCATGCCATTGCTCAGGACAATTGGGTCCTTGGAGAGGGCGGCGATCTCAGCGCAGCAGATTTGCGCAGGCTGATGCTGGCGCTGGAGCAGCGCTATTTCAGTGAGTACGCCGACGCCTGGAGCGACGCCCTCGGTCGAATCAGATTGCGCGAAAGTGGCAGCCTGCAACAAGGCGCTGAATATCTCGCAAGCCTTACATCGGCTCAATCGGCCCTGGTGCAGCTGTTGCAGCAGGTGCGCGAAAACACACGGTTAGTGTCGGTCTCCGATCGACTTGAAACGGCAGTCCAGCCAGTCGCCGGGCTGGGCGCGGTGACGTCCAGGAGCCTGTCCCGCGCGGGGCTACCGGATAATGCCCGGCGTGCCTTGCAACGCCGCTTCGAGCCCTTGCACCTATTGCTCGACGAACAGCAGAACCCAGGGGGCGAGTTGACGCAGGCATTGCGCTTGCTGGATGAGCTGCAGTTGCAATTGTCGGCAGTGAGCCGGGACAGTTCACCGGAGCAGGCAGCGTTCAAAATGGCCAGGCAACGCATGGATGGACAGCAGCCCCTGCTGGGCAACCTGCGTGATACGGCGGCTCGCTTCCCGCAGCCGCTCAAAGGGTGGTTCGAAGGTATTGCCGACCAAAGCTGGCGCCAGCTGCTCGATAACGCCTACGGGTTTGTGAATCAGCACTATCAAAACGAAGTCTATGGCTTCTATGCGAAAGCCATTCAGCGCCGCTACCCATTCGATGCGCATGCTGGCAGCGACGTTGCCCTGGGCGATTTCCAGGCGTTTTTCAAGCCTCGGGGTGCCATGGCACGCTTTTATGAGAGTTACCTGCGGCCGTTCGTCGTCGTTGAGGGCAACCGCTATCGCCTGCGGGGGATAGAAGGGCGCAGCCTGCCGATGTCGCGCTCGTTACTGGAACAACTGACCAGGGCGCAGATCATTCGCCAAGGTTTTTTCACCGAGGATCAGGGGGAGTTGGCCGTACGGTTCACGCTGGCGCCCTATAGCCTGGACCAGGCCGTCAGCCGGGCGACGCTACGGGTGGGTGATCAGCAGTTGGAGTACCGCCACGGCCCGATCGTGCCGGTGGCGTTCCATTGGCCAAACGAGGCGGAGAATGGTCGCAGCAGCCTGGTGCTGGAGCGTGGTGCCGAGCGGCCATTGGGCATTGAGAAAGACAGTGGCGCCTGGTCGTTGTTCCGGTTTTTCGACCTGATGCAAAGCGAGCCCGCGAGCGGCAGGGATGCGCAGGTTCTCAAGGCTGACCTGGCCGGCCTGCGGGCCAATTACCTGCTCACCAGTCAACGTGACTCGAGCCCATTCCAGATGGCGACATGGCGCACCTTCCGCCTGCCGGAGCAACTGTGAGCGGTGCACAGCCCTGGCGCAGCGCCGGGCGCACGGCGCAAGGCAAGAGCCGCACACGCAACGAGGATGCGTTCCTCGATTGCCCGCAACGTGGTTGTTGGGCGGTGGCGGATGGTATGGGGGGGCATCATGCCGGGAATGTGGCCAGCCAACGGGTGGTTCGCAGCCTTGCTGCACTGCCCGGCCAAGGCGATTTTGACCAACGCATCGAGGCCGTTGGGCGGTGCCTGCGAGGCCTCGACAGCCAGTTACAACCTGCCGATGGCGTGGCGGGCATCATGGGCAGTACGGTGGTGGTTTTGTTACTGGAGCACCATCGCGCCGCCTGTGTCTGGGCAGGGGATAGCCGATGCTACCTGTGGCGAGGGCAGCGGCTGTATCAACTGTCGCGGGACCACTCTCTGCAGCAGCAACTGATAGACACGCAACAGTTGAGCCCGGAACTGGCCCAGGCTCATCCTGGCGCAAGAGCCTTGACCCGTGCGGTGGGAGCCAGGCAGCCATTGAGCCTTGAGATATTGGAGCTGCGCGCCCAGCCCGGTGATGTGTTTTTGTTGTGCAGCGACGGTCTGTACCAGGGGCTCAGCCATAAGGAGTTGGGGAGTGCCATGAGCGCAGGCACGCCACGGCAGGTGGTGGATCGGTTGTTCCGTGGCGTGCTGCAGGGGCCGGCACGGGATGACCTGACCGCCGTGGTAGTCCAGCCATGAGCGCAGCGGCAGGTCCGCCGAACTTGCTGGCGGGGCGCTATCAGCTTGAGCGGATCCTCGGCACCGGGGGCATGGGGGTGGTCTATCGCGCGCGGGATCTGCTGCATGAAGCTTTCGGCGAGCCAGACTGCCGTGTGGCGCTGAAATTGTTAGGCGAGAGCCTATCCGCCTCCACCGACGCGCATGTGCTTCTCTACAGCGAGTTCGCCCTGACCCGAAGCCTGCGCCATGATCACGTGGTGCGTGCATTTTCGTTCGAGGTAGACACAGCCCTCCAAGTGGCATTCTTCACTATGGAAGTGATGCCTGGACTGACCCTGGATCGCCTGCTCCAGGAGTGTCCTCAAGGACTGCCATGGCAAGAGTTGCAACCCATGGCCCTGCAACTGCTGGAAGCACTGGCCTACACCCACCGGCAGGGTGTCCTGCATGGCGATGTGAAACCGGCGAATATCATGGTTGGGGAGCAGGGGCTACGCTTGTTCGATTTTGGCTTGGGTCACGCGCAAGCCCAGGCAGAGGCGGGCTTGCCGGCTTTGAGCCGCAACCGGCTGAATGCCTGGACGCCGGCGTATGCGGCACCGGAGCTGATAGCAGGAGGATTGCCGTCGGCTAGCGCCGACTTGTATGGGGCGGCCCGGGTGCTCTATGAGATGGCCGAAGGACGGCGGCCTGTAGAGCCTCAACGCAATCAACGATTGCCGCGACCCAGGCAACTGCCCAGGCAGTACTGGCCGTTGTTACGTTCAGCATTGGCCATTGACCCTGTGCAGCGAACCGTCGATGTTGCCGAGCTGTGCGAGGGCTTGGCAGCCCGTCGGTGCCTATGGTTCAGGGGCTAATGCGTCAACCGGCCACATCATGTATCCGGCAGTATTCGTCCCAGCTCAGCCCCGCCATCTGTGCTACTTCCTTGTGGACGTCAAGGCGTTGGGTTTCAAAGGCTTCGGGGGACTCGGCGGTCAGTTTCAGCGTCAACTCCCAAGCAAACAGGCCCTGACGTTCGGCTTCGGCTTCGAAGGCTTCATGCAGCCGTTCGGCGCGGTAGTGTGCCAGGGTTTCGCCCTTGGCTTGTGCGGCCAGCGGGTTCAAGGTCTCGAGTTCTGCGGCAACATCGGGGTGTTCGTTGAGGAATCTGTCCAGTGCCAACTGGTGGTTATCGCCGGGTGGTGACAAGGGCTTACTCCATTCAATGGCCGGGCTTTGGTCCGTGGCCTGCCGCGAGGCGGCGGGTGCGTTTGTATCGCCGGCGGTTGGTCCAGGCACGCATAGGATTGAGTAAAAACAATAACAGGAAGGTCATCAGCACCGAAGCAGATTTAGTGAGTGGCCCACGTCACAAAACTCAATTACTTTTGAAATCTGAGGAATTGACTGTCATCCATTATGGAAAAACATCTGGATAAATGGCAAAAGGCTTTCGCTCAGCGTGCCTTGACGTGTAGCGTTAACCCCGTATTTCCGGCCCTGCCTTTCAGGGACAGTGGGCGATGGGCAGAGGGATCGGTCATGGCGCAAACGCTGTTCAAGCTTTTCTTCACCCAACGTCTGGCCGCCTTGGCCAGCACGGAGTCTCTTCGAGCGATCCGCGAAGGTTTGTTGTGGATCCTGCCTTGCCTGCTGGTGTCTGCCGGTTTCCTGATCCTGTCCGAATGCGCGCGGATGCTGGGTTTCGATGCGCAAGTGGTGGCGTTCTTCGCTGGCTTGCACAATCAAATCAGCTCTGTGATCCCGCTGCTGGTCGCTGCGTCCATCGGTTACATGTTGGCAATCCAGCATCGATTGCCGCAACTGCCGGTGGCGTTCCTGTGTCTGGCCCATGTAGTGGTGGCAACGTTTATCCTGCGTGAATACCCACGCGCTTCGGCCACTTTCGTCCTGTTTATCGCGATTGCTTCGCCGCTGTTGAATGTGCCGGCGATTGCGTGGCTGCACCGTTACCGCTGGACTCGGTTGGTCAATGAAGACCTGGTGGGGCACAACCTGCGGGGCACTATCAATATGGTGGTACCGGGCGCCATCACCGCGCTGGCGTTGGTGGTGGTGTTGTCTTTGCTGCTGCAGATTCCTTACGTGGCGCAACTCCAGGGGCCCCAAGTACTCCATGCCCTGGAGTCGCCTTACGGCAGCGGCCTGTTTGTGACCCTGATGAATTCGCTGCTGTGGTTCTTCGGCATCCACGGTGTGTACGCCATGCAGCCGCTGTTCGATGTGCTGGACCAGGCGGTGGCGCTGAACGGTGCGGCGTCGGCGGCGGGCGAGCCGATCAACTACCTGTTGAACAGCGGCCTGTTGGGCAGCTTCGCGTTTATCGGCGGTTCGGGTGGAGCTTTATGCCTGTTGCTGGCGATCCTGCTGTTCTCCAAGAGCCAGTCCATGCGTTTGTTGGCGATGGCGAGTCTGCCGCTGTCACTGTTCAACGTCAGTGAGGTGCTGTTGTTCGGTTTGCCGATCATCCTAAACCCGCGCTTGTTCATTCCCTTTCTGGTGGTACCCGCGTTGAATGCCATGGTGGCGTTGACGGTGGTGCAGATGGGCTGGGTCTCGCCGGCGGTGGTCAGCGTTCCACTCACAGCGCCGGTGCTGCTCAATGCCTACCTGAGCACTCATGGTGACTTCGCGGCGGTGGCGCTGCAACTGACGCTGCTGGGCCTGGGCACGTTGGTGTATGCGCCGTATGTGCTTGCGATTCATCGCCAGGCCACCGAAGGCGGCACGGTCTACCTCAAGTCTCTGGACATGACCTTCCGTGGTCTTGAAGAAAAGGGCCGGCTGCGTGAGCTGGATCCGGTGCTCGCCTCCCACAAGGCCCTGGCGCGCCAGGCCAATGAACTGAGCCGCATCCAGCAAATCAGCGACTACGATTTCTACCTCGAATTCCAACCACAAGTCTCGACGCGCACCGGCCTGTGCACCGGCTGTGAAGCGCTGATGCGTGCCCGTGACGCCCAGGGCAAGGTGCATTCGCCTTGGGAGTTCCTGCAATGGCTGGCCCAGGCGCAGTTGATGCCGGACGTGGATGTGTGGGTTGCCTCCCAGGCGGTTCGCCAGTACCAGAAGTGGCAGAAACTCGGCTTTGTCCTGCCGATGACTATCAATATTTCCAGCGCGACGCTGACCGACGCCGCCTATGGTGAACGCCTCGTAGAAATCCTGGCCCAGGCCCACGGGCACGTTTCGGTGGAAATCACCGAAGACGCGCTGGTCGGCGATATTCAGGTCACGCGCCAAACCATCCAGAAGCTGCAGGCCATCGGCGCCAAGGTCTATATCGATGACTTCGGCACCGGCTTTTCGGCCTTGAGCTACCTGCATCAGTTTCCAGTGGATTTCATCAAGATCGACCGCAGTTTCGTGGTGGCCCAGCGCGACCCCAAAGGCGCCCAAGTCATGACTGGTATGCTGCGCTTCTGTGAGGCGCTGAACCTGGGTGTGGTGGTGGAAGGCGTGGAAACCGCCGAGCAGTTGGCCTTTCTGAACACCGGCGCCGAATTGATTATCCAGGGCTGGTATTTCAGCAAGGCACTGCCGGCAGATCAGTTGGAAGACTTTGTGCGTGAGCGCGCCGCCTTGGCGCAAGCCTAATACCCGCGCTGAGTCTGTTCGATCTCCTCGACCAACCCGTCGATTCCCGCCAGGCGCGCACGGTTGTCGTGGTCCCAGGGGTGAAAGCCGGGTTTGAAGTAATGCAGCCACGGCACCAGCATCCGTGGGAAAACTCCCTTGGGCCCATACAGAAATTTCAGCATGCGCCAGAAGCCTTTCAGGTGCCCGCCGGACTTGCGGTCAGCGATCAGCAGGCGCAGGTGGAAATCGAAGACCACCAGCCAGAAAAACACCGTGGTGGTGAGCATGGTCCCGGTACGCAATAAATAGCGCTTCGGCCCGGGCTTGATCACGGTGTTCCAGACATCGAAGGCCACCGCTTTGTGTTCGGTTTCCTCCAGGGCATGCCAGTACCACATCTGTTGGTAGCCCTTGAGTGAATCGCCGAAGCGAGACGGGTCGCTCAGCAGGATTTCGGCCAGCATCGCAGTGTAGTGTTCAAGGGCAATGGTCACGGCCAGGTTGAACGAAGCTGGCAGGTGTTTTTTCTGCAGGTCGAGGATGAACTTCAACCGACGGTCCAGCGTGTGCGCTGGTAGGCCGGCCGCTTGCAGCAGATCGTTGTAGGCCACGTGTTCACGGCTGTGCATGGCCTCCTGGCCGATAAAACCCTGGATCTCTTTCTTCAGCGCTGGATCGTCGATGCGTTGGCGGTAGTGGCGCACGCTGTCCATGAAAAACAGCTCGCCCTGGGGGAATAGCAGCGACAGTGCGTTGAAGAAGTGCGTGATGAACGGCCCCTGTTCATGCCAGTTTTTGATGCGCTCGGCGGGCAGGGCGAAATGAATGTCACGGCGGATCGGCAGCATAGTGCGTGCTCCTGTTCAGAGACGAGGCTCGTCGTTGGTTTCAAGCACCGGTGTGCGGGGTTTCGGCGCCATGCGCTGGCTGGCGAACACCACCAGGGCTTGATAGGCCGCCGGCAGACAGCGGGCGAGCAGGTCGAGGAAATAGGCGTCGCGGCCGATCAGCACGCGACGTTTGTTTTTACGCACCCCGTGCAGGATCACCTTGGCGGCCTGGTCGGGGTCGGTGATGAACAGCTTTTCGAAGTCGGCGCGGGCCTGCTGCTCGCTGTGGATCAGGAACCCGGTCATGTTGGCGTCGATACGGCTGCTGCGGCAGATATCGGTGCGTATCCCACCGGGGTGCACGCAGGTGGCCGATACGCCGCAACGTTGCATGTCCAGCTCTTGGCGCAGGGATTCGGTAAAGCCACGCACGGCAAACTTGGTGGCGTTGTAGCCGCTCATGCCCGGTTGGGCAAACAGGCCGAACACGCTGGAGGTGTTGACGACATGGCCTTCTCCTGAGGCTTTCAGGTACGGCAGAAACGCCTTGGTGCCATGGACCACTCCCCAGAAGTTGATGCCGACAATCCATTCCAGGTCGGCGTAGTCCACACCCTCCACCGTACTCGACAAGGCCACCCCTGCATTGTTGAAGACCAGGTTGACCCGGCCGTGTTCGGCCACGCAGCGCGCAGCCCAGTCCTCCATGGCCCGGCGATCGGACACATCCAGCACCTGGGTGGTGATCAGCACGGGGGCCAGGGTGGAGGCCTTGATCAATGCCAACGTCTGTTCCAGCCCCTGGCTGTTTTTGTCCGCCAGTGCCAGGTGGCAGCCTTCCCGTGCCAGGGCCATTGCCAGGGCGCGGCCCATGCCGGATGCCGCGCCGGTAATGGCCGCTACGCGGCCGTTGAATGACTTCATGACAGGCTCCCTTCGGCAGTGGAATGGGCTGTAGGCACAGGACGGTGGGGCGCATGGATCGGCACCCGACTGGTCACATAGTCCTTGAGCGCAAACTGGCGGGTGACGCGTTTGAAGCGCCAGGTCGAGCCCGGCCACAAGGTGGTGTTCTTGCCCGTGCGCGGGTCCAGGTACCAGCTTTGGCATCCGCCGGTGTTCCAGATGGTGCGCTTGAGTTTGGCTTGCAGCTGTTGGTTGTAGGCGCTCTCCACGCTGGGTTTGACGTCCACGCTGGCGATGCGATGTCGCTGCATTTGCTCAAGTGCATCGAGAATGTAGGTCACCTGGGCTTCAATCATCAGGATCATCGAGTTGTGCCCCAGGCCGGTGTTGGGCCCGACGATCAGGAACAGGTTGGGATAGCCGGGCACCGTGGTGCCCTTGTAGGCATGGGCGCCGTCTCGCCAGGCATCCATCAGGTCCACGCCGTCGCGCCCGATGATGCAGTCGCGGGGCAGGGGGTCAGTGGCCTGGAAGCCGGTGCCGAAGATCAGGCAGTCGGCTGGGTGCTTGATACCGTCGGCAGTGATCACCCCGTCTGCTTCGATGCGCAGCACGTTGTCGGTGACCACTTCGACATTGCTTCTCGACAGCGCGGGGTAGTAGTCATTGGAAATCAGCACGCGCTTGCAGCCGATGGTGTAGTCCGGGGTCAGGGTCTTGCGCAGGGAAGGGCGTGCCACTTGTTTATGCAGATGGCGCAGGGCAATTTTCTGCACCATTTTCATCAGCCGTGGGTGCAGGGCAAAGCCGACCACGCGGCCTTCCAGAGCCCAATAAAAGGCACTACGCACCAGGCGTTGGGTGAAGGGCAGGTGCTTGAACAGCCAGCGTTCGAGAGGTGAGATTGCCCGGTCCGGCTTGGGCATGATCCACGGTGGCGTGCGCTGGAACAGGTCCAGATGAGCCACTTGGGACGCAATCTGCGGCACGAACTGAATGGCGCTGGCGCCGGTGCCGATCACCGCCACGCGCTTGCCCTTCAAGGAGTACGCGTGGTCCCACTGCTGTGAGTGGAAGCGTTTGCCCTTGAAGCTGTCGAGTCCCGGGATATCCGGCAGCGCCGGACGCGACAGGCCGCCCATGCCCGACACCAGCACCCGCGCGCTGACCTGGCGGCCATCACTGAAGCGCAATTGCCAGCGCTGGTGTTGCTCATCGAATACCGCCCGCTCAAGGCCCATGCCGAAACGCAAGTAGGGCGCCAGCTCGTAGCGCGTGGCGCATTGCTCCAAGTACGCACGGATTTCTGCCTGGGGCGCGAACTGCCGCGTCCAGTCCGGGTTGGGCGCGAAGGAAAACGAATACACGTGGGACTGCACATCGCAGGCGCAGCCTGGGTAGTGGTTGTCACGCCAGGTGCCGCCGAGGGTGTCGGCCTGCTCGGCGATAAAGAAGTCGGTGAACCCGGCCTTCTTGAGCTTGATCGCCATGCACAAGCCGGCAAAGCCGGAGCCGATGATGGCGATATCGATTGAGTCGCTCTGGGCATTCATAAGCATTCCTTCATGGGCATCGGGTGTGCTCCTTTTCTTGTTGTGTCTTTTAGATAGAACACCATTGCAAAGAAAAATTGAATTACTTATTTTAAAAAAGATTTTAAATAATCTACCTGAAAATATCACCTACGCTAGTCCCAGGTTCCTCATGTGCGACTTGTCCGACGGACAGGCGCGATATTCAGGTCCAGGGTGTGGGCGATAGCTGAGGCTTTGATCAATTCCGGTCAGGTCGACAGCAGCAGGGAAGCAGAGGACCGAGCTATGGCTGTTGAATGGGTTATCGCTGCGGCTGTATTGATAGGCGCGAGCGCCATTTCATGGGGGTTTAGTGCGTGGATGACTCGGCGCATTGAAGCCGCCGTTCCGGGCAGCGGGCGTTTTGTGGAGGTGGACGGCGAACGCTTTCATTATTACGAAGAGGGCAAGGGCCCACCGCTGCTGATGATTCATGGGCTGATGGGCAGCAGTCGCAACCTGACGTATGCCCTGTCCGGGCAGTTACGTGAGCACTTCCGCGTTATCACGCTCGATCGTCCTGGATCGGGTTACTCCACGCGTCATAAAGGCACCGCTGCGGACCTGCCGGCCCAGGCGCGGCAAGTGGCGGCCTTTATCAATACGCTGGGCCTGGATAAACCCATAGTGTTGGGGCATTCCCTGGGCGGGGCGATTTCCCTGGCGCTGGCCCTTGACCATTCCCACGCGGTGTCGGGGTTGGTGTTGGTGGCGCCACTGACCCATCCACAACCCACTTTGCCGCTGGTGTTCTGGTCACTGGCGGTGCGACCGGCTTGGCTGCGGCGCTGGGTGTCTCACACCCTCACGGTGCCTATGGGCCTGTTGACGCGCCGTGCCGTGGTCAAAGGCGTGTTCGCACCGGACAGCGCCCCCGACGATTTTGCCACCCGTGGAGGCGGGCTGCTGGGCATGCGCCCCGATAACTTCTATGCCGCGTCCAGCGAGATCGCCCTGGTCAACGACGACCTGCCGGAGATGGTCAAGCGCTACCCGCAATTGACGCTGCCCATCAGCCTGATCTACGGCGCGCAGGACAAGGTCCTCGACTTTCGCAAACACGGCCAGGCCCTGGCCGATAAGGTCCCAGGGCTGAAGCTGCAGTTGGTGGAGGGGCGCGGGCACATGTTGCCGATCACTGCCACCGCGCGGGTGGTGGAGGCGGTGCAACAGCTGGCGAAGCGTGCGCGGCCAGCGCAAACCGCGGCAATCCTGCATCCTCCGTTCGCCCTGACAAGCCAATAATCGTGGCACTCACCGCGGGTTGTACCGTCCGAAATGCTTGCCCTAGAGACCTGACCAAGCGGCTGCAAAAGAGACTGTCCGGTCACACAAAAAAGGCCTCGAAAAACTAGTTGACGACCTAACGATTCCGCGCTATTTATTTAAAAAAATATTTCAATGTTTCTTTTGAAATGATTTTTGAAATGCCTAAGAGCGAATAAAAATGAAAAAAACGTCTTTTATCGCATGGTTGATTGCTCGGAGCATCCAACGCTCCCTGAACCTGTTTTCCGCCTCCCTACAACGGAGGCTGCCATGAATCAGACACTGGCAGCTCCAAGCATCTGGACCGACGGCAAGCGTCACCTGTGGTGGTTGGGCATCATGCCCTTGGCCACGCCTTTGTTGTCCGGCGCTTTGGCCATCACCACCGGTGTCCAGCAGCTCTGGTGGGTAGGTGTATTGGTGATCTTCGGCCTGATCCCGCTGATCGATGGCTTGCTCGGTGAAGACGTGAGCAACCCGCCCGAATCCGCCGTCAGCCATCTCGAATCGCAACGTTACTACCGCTGGATCGTTTACACCGGCGTGCTCTTTGTTATCTCGTCGGTGGTGATCACCGGTTGGCTCGCCGCTGGCGGTATCGACTGGATCATCCAGGGTGGGCTGTTGCAGGCTGCCGCTAGCCTGGAACCGTCGAGCGGTTTGTCCCATGCGGCCAGCTACATCACCACACGTACTCAACTGCATGGCGAAGTGAGTGCGTTCACTTACCTGGGCATGGCCATGTCGACCGGCGCCGCAACTGGCATCGCGATCAACACCGCCCATGAACTGGGGCACAAACCCAATGCGCTGGAAGTGTTCCTGGCCAAGGTCACCCTGGCCCCGACGTTCTACGGTCACTTCTACACCGAACACAACCGTGGCCATCACGTACGCGTTGCAACCCCAGAAGACCCAGCCAGTTCGCGGCTGGGGGAGAGCTTCTGGGCCTTCCTGCCACGCTCGGTCTGGTTCAGTGCCCGCTCGGCCTGGAATCTGGAGCGCGAACGCCTGCGCAAGCTCGGCCTGCCGGCGTGGCACTGGCAGAACGGCGTGCTCAGCGCCTGGATGTACAGCGTGGTGTTGTGGGGCGCAATGATCGCCTGGCTGGGGGCAGCAGTGATTCCTTTCCTGATCATCCAAGGCATCTACGGTTTCTCGCTGCTGGAAGTGGTGAATTATGTAGAGCACTACGGCCTTAAACGTCAGAAATTGCCCAATGGTCGCTACGAGCGTTGTTCGCCACGGCATTCATGGAACAGTAATCGCATTGTTACCAATATCTTTCTGTTCCAGTTGCAACGGCACTCGGATCACCATGCCAACCCCACACGTAGTTATCAGTCGTTGCGTCACTTTGATGAGTCGCCGCAACTGCCGTATGGCTATGCGAGCATGATTGTCTGGGCTTATGTGCCTTACTTGTGGCGACGGCGCATGGATCACCGGGTACTGAATCATTACGCGGGGGATATTACCCTGACCAATCTTCAGCCGTCACAGCGCTTGAAGTATCTGGAGAAGTACAGCAACAGCGCCAAACCGTTCTAAGTTCAACTTTACAGTGTTTGCGTACTCGGGGTCTGGATGCCGCGCAGGTCTTTATCGCCCGCCCGTTTCCAGATCAGTTGCCAGAAAGTTGTTTGACCCGAACAAAAATAATTAAAGGGAAGGACGTACATCATGCAATCACCTGCCACCTTCACCACCCATATCGTATTGGCTGCGCTGGGCCTGATCGCCTATCACCAGGCCCAGGCCGCCCGTATCGAACCCGCCGGCAGTGCGTTTACCGCCCAAGGGCCCATCAGTTTTTCAAAAGGCGCGCTGATCAGTGCTGATTGCACCATCAAAGTGGCCGGCAAGGTGGCGGCTGATGGTTCATCGGTAAACGTCGACAAAGTCGAATTCGACGGCGGCCTCAAGTGCAGCCGGGTTGAAGCCATCAACTTGCCTTGGGTACTCGTCGCAAAAGACACCAAGAGTGGTTCCATGTCGAAGATCGCCGTGGATGTCCATGCCTTTGGTTTGGGCGGCAAGTGCGGGCCATCCACTGCCGACGGTACATGGGACAACGCCACCGGCAAGTTGGAAGCCACGAATGTGCCCATCGGCGAAGACTGCAAAATCAAGACGGTATCTATCAAGATGCCGCCGACCTTTAAAGTTGTTGAATAACCGCCGGATGTTGTTGCGGTAATTGAATTGAGATTTGGCTGGAAAGGGAAGTTCTGCAGTTTCACCGTGACCTCTCGATCATGGCCATTACCCCTGGCGAAATGAATTCGCCATAACATGTGAGGAAAAACAATGAAAAGCTTGAAAACTCTCGTGTCGTTGACTGCTTTGACTGTTTGCATGGGTGCTGCTTCGATGGCGAATGCCTACAGCATCAGTCCTGTCAGCACAAACTTCTCCGCGCCAGGCACCATTTCGGTGAAGTCACCGTCGTCCTTCCAGGCCACCGTTAACTGTGGCGCCACCTTTACCGGGAACGTCGATGCGACCGGTGTTGCCAAGATCACCAACGTCGCCGTCACCGGTGGCGGCCTGTGTGCGCTGCCTAAAATTACCGGCTTGCCTTGGACGTTGACTGCCACCGGTCCTGCTGCCGGGTCAGTGACCAACGTCGGCTACACCATTGCCTCTTCGATTCTGTATCCCGCCTCCAATTGCGGGCCTTCCACCATCACCGTGGGCTACAGCGGTGGTGTGCTGACCGCTACCAACCAGACCCTGAGCGGCAGCTGCACCGTGGTAAGCCTGAGTGTTACCCCAAGCCCTGCACTGACCATCGTGCCTTGAAGAAGGCCTGAGAACAAAGGGTTGATCACCCGGTGAAAAACTGGCGCCTCGACAGGGCGCCAGTTCATGAATTGCAAGCCGCAAGACGAACCGGCAGGGCTGGCTCAGAGATAATAATAAGGAGTGCCGCATGAATAATAAGAAACAACATGTGCAGGTTTTGCTGGGGCTGGCGTTGATGGGCGGGGCTATGGCGACGGCACCCGCACAGGCCGGCGGTTTTTCAACACCGACCTACGGGGCGCCAGGGTGGGGCCGGGCATTTGCCGGCGGTTCACTGTTTAAGAACGACCCGAGCTCAGCGTACAACAACCCGGCGGCCATGGCGTTTGTGGAGCACAACGTTGCGCAATTTACGGTCGACTACGCGCGCATCAAGATCAAGTACAAGGGCGATGCCTCTGATTATGCGGGCAACCCCATTTCCAATACGCCATTGGATGCCAATGGTTTTCCGGATGGGACGGCGACTACGGTCAATAACAATGATGGTGGGCAGGGCGGGTTTACGGCCTGGTTGCCAACCGGGTTCATGGTCATGCCCCTCGGGGATCGCTTCGCGTTCGGCTTGAGCCAAGTTGTGCCCCAGGGCATGCGCTCTACCTGGGATGAGAACTCGAAACTGCGCGACTTTGCAGTGGACACCAAAATCGAAACTGTGGGGCTGACCGGCTCCCTGTCCTTCAAAGTGAATGATCAGTTCTCCATCGGAGGCGGGGTGATCGTTCAGCACAGCAAGGGGTTCGTCAGCCAGAACGTCGACTTGCTGTCTGCCGCTGCAGTGTCCGATTCGGTGCTGGGTGGCATCAATTTCCCATCGGATGTTGGTCATGCGTTGATGCGTGTCAAAGTTGACAATATTTCGGCGGGCTGGTTTACCGGCGTGGTCTGGAAGCCCACAGAACGAGATACGCTTGGCTTGAATTACCACGCCAAGATCAAGAACAAGATGACCGGCAAATACAATATTTACGCCGATCAGTTTTCCTACAACTTGATGACCCAACCGAGTCCGTTTGGCGGTAGCGGTACGTTGGTGAACACCGCTTATCCAGGGTTGGAGTTGGCACCGGACGGCGCCCACGCCAGCGTGCAGTTGGACATTCCTGCCACGGCGGGTCTGGACTGGGTACACCAGTTCAACGATCGTTTCACCTTGGGAGCGAGCGTGACCTGGACGGAGTGGTCCTCGTTCAAGGACCTGACGCTTAACTCCGGCGGCACCACTATTGTGTCCATTCCCTACAACTACAAGAACACCTGGATGTACTCCCTCGGTGGCGACTATCGGGTTACCGATGAGCTGACCTTGCGTGCAGGTGTCGCCCTTGATCAGACACCTACCCGCAATTCGACTCGCGACCCGCGAATCCCGGATGGCGACCGTACATTCCTGTCGTTGGGGGCCGGCTACGACGTGAAAGCAATCAAGGGGCTGAGTGTTGACTTGGCCTATTCCCACCAGTTTGTGCAAGAGGTCAAGCTCAAGACCCAAAACGTCGATCGCCTCGGTGGCGCAAGCCTGAATGGCAAAGCCGAATCTTCAGGTGATGTTGTTTCTGTTTCGGCTACCTACGCGTTCTAGTTCAATGCCCCAACATTAGGGATAAACGCGCCAAGCGCATCTTGGTGCGTTTATCCTCGATGTTTCTTTTTAACGGGATGCTCGCGTAACCCGTTCATGTCTCCTAATTATCTCCACGTGAGAAATTAATAGTTGTTGGCAACTCTCCCGTTTTTTCAAGCGTCGATCGGCTGCGCGTTTAGTTGCGTGGTTTGGTACTACTCATCACTCAGATTATTCCTATTTCAGCTCATGTTCAGATGCAAGAGATTTGTTCTACCCGAACCGCAATGGTTTCAGGGAAGAACAATGTAGGTCGAACAGAGCGTTGATGATTTGGCTGTATCAAGAGAACTGTGGTTTACGCAGGGCTTTTTGAACATGGCCATTACTCCAGGCGATTAAAACTCGCCTTTATCGATGAGGAATAATAATGATGAACTTGAAAACTCTGGTGTCGTTGTCTGCCCTGGCTGTGTGCATGGGTGTTGCTTCTATGGCCAATGCGTACAGCATCACTCCTGTCAACACCAGCTTCTCCGCGCCCGGCACGATCTCGGTGAAATCGCCATCTTCCTACCAGGCGGCGGTCAATTGCGGGGCGACCTTCACCGGTAACGTCGACGCCGCTGGCGTTGCCAAAATCACGGATGTGGCCATTACCGGTGGTGGGCTTTGCAGTCTGCCCAAAATCACGGGCTTGCCTTGGACCATGACGGCTACCGGCCCAACAGCAGGTTCAGTGACCAACGTCGGATACACCATTGCGGGCTCGATTCTGTACCCAGGCTCCAATTGTGGCGCGTCGACTATCACTGGCAACTACAGCGGTGGCGTATTGACGGCGACCAATCAACCCCTGGCAGGCAATTGCACCGTGGTGAGCTTGAGCGTCAAGCCAACCCCGGCGTTCACCGTTGTTCCTTGAGGATGGCGTGAGCGCAAGGGGCTGATCGCCCGTTAAACGACAGGCGCCGCCACAGAGGCGTCTGTTGCGACTGCGTACCCCAGGGCATGCGCTCCACCTGGGACCCAGACTCGAAAGTCCGTGGGTTTGACGGGAGCCTTGTCGTTCAAGGTCAACGACCGGTTCTCCGTTGGCGGAGGGATGATTGTCCAGCACAGCAAGGGGTTCGTCAGCCAGAACGTCGACGTGTTGTCAGCGGCGGCGGTGTCGGACTCTGAACTGGGCGGCATTCCTTTTCCGTCGGACGTCGGCAGCGCGCTGATGCGAGTAAAGGTCGACAATGTGTCAGTTGGCTGGTTTTCCGGTGTGGTCTGGAAACCCACGGAAAACGACTCCCTGGGCTTGAACTACCACGCCAGGATCAAGAACAAGATGACTGGCAAGTACAACATCCATGCCGATCAATTTTCCTACAATCTCATGACTCAACCGAGTCCCTTCGGCGGCAGCGGTACGCTAGTGGGCGTGGCCTATCCGGGGCTTGAGCTGTTTCCGGACGGTGCCCACGCCAGCACCCAATTGGACATTCCTGCCACCGCAGACCTGGATTGGGTACACCGATTCAATGACCGACTCACCCTGGGCGCGAGTGTGGTCTGGACGCAGTGGTCATCGTTCAAGGACCTGACACTCAGGTCTGGGGACATCACAATCGTCTCTATTCCCTACACCTACAGGAACACCTGGATGTACGCCCTCGGTGGCGACTTCCGTGCGACCGATGAACTGACCTTACGCGCAGGTGTGGCCATTGACCAGACGCCAACGCGCAATTCGACCCGTGATCCGCGCATCCCGGACGGTGATCGGACCTTCCTGTCGCTCGGTGCAGGGTATGACGTGAAGGCAATCGAGGGCCTGACCCTCGATGTAGCTTACTCCCACCAGTTCGTTCAGCCGGTAAAGTTGAAGACCCAGAACGTCGACCGGCTGGGGGCGGCAAGTCTGGATGGCAAAGTGAATGCCTCCGGCGATGTCGTGAGCCTGTCGGCCACCTATACGTTCTGACCTTTCAGGGCGGTGATCCCTTTAGATGACGGGTTGACCCGGCGGCCCATTCAGCCGCCGTTTTTTTCGTGCAGGCGTTAAATAAATATTTCAAAACAAAATTTGAATATAGTTTTCGAATTTTGTAGTGTGGCGTTACGCCGCATGTCATCCGACCTGGCGCACGTAGGCCGTACCCTGAATCGAGTAGAGGTATCTCCATGGTTATCTGGTTACTGGTGGGTTTCGCAGCAGCGATCGCCCTGGCATATCGACAAGCTGTCGCCACCTTATGGTTGGTCACGGGCCTGATCTGGCTGGCAGCGGGTTACCTGTTCAACGTGGTGGCCGGTTTCGGCACCGCTGTCGCGGCGATACTGGTAGTGGCGCCCGCGTTGCTGATGACGATCAAACCCTTGCGCCGCACCTTGCTGACCCGTAGGGCCCTGGGCCTGTTTCGTACGATCATGCCGGCGATGTCTGACACTGAACGCGCCGCCATCGAATCCGGCACCGTGTGGTGGGACGCCGAGCTGTTCAGCGGCAAGCCCAATTGGCAGCGCCTGCTGCAAGCGGCACCGGCTAGCCTGAGCGCTGAAGAGCAAGCCTTCCTCGACAACGAAGTGGAAACCCTGTGCGACATCGCCAACGACTGGGAAACCACCCAGATCTGGCAGGACATGTCGCCCGAAGGCTGGCAGTACACCAAGGATGCCGGGTTCCTTGGCATGATCATTCCCAAGCAATACGGCGGTAAAGGCTTCTCCCACTACGCGCACTCCCAGGTGGTGATGAAGCTGTCGACCCGTTGCTCGGCGGCGGCGATTTCGGTGATGGTGCCCAATTCCCTCGGCCCGGCCGAACTGCTGCTGCATTACGGCACCGATGCCCAGCGCAATTACTACCTGCCGCGTCTGGCGAGGGGTGAAGACATTCCGTGCTTTGCCCTGACCAGCCCGTATGCCGGCTCCGATGCAGGGGCAATTCCCGACCTGGGCATCGTCTGCAAAGGCACCCACGAGGGCGAGGAAGTACTGGGCTTCCGTGTGACCTGGGACAAGCGCTACATCACCCTGGGCCCGATTGCGACGGTGCTGGGCCTGGCGTTTCGCGCAGAAGACCCGGATGGGTTGCTCGGCGCTCCCGGTTCACTCGGCATCACGTGCGCACTGATCCCAACGTCCCATCCCGGCGTCAACAGTGGCCGCCGTCATTGGCCGCTGAACGCGGTATTCCAAAACGGTCCTACCACCGGCAAGGACGTGTTCATTCCGCTTGAGTGGGTGATCGGAGGTCGTGAACAAGTCGGCAACGGCTGGCGCATGCTGATGGAATGCCTGGCGGCCGGCCGGGCGATTTCGCTGCCATCGGCCAACGTCGGCCTGGGCAAGGTGGCGGTGCGCGGCACCACCGCCTATGCCGCGATGCGCAAACAATTCGGCCTGCCCATCGGCAAGTTCGAAGGCGTGCAGGCGCCCTTGGCGCGCATGGCCGGGCACTTGTATGCCTGCGATGCGGTGCGCAAGGTCTCGGTGGCGTCCCTGGACGCGGGTGAGAAACCGTCGGTGATCTCGGCCATTGCCAAGTACCACGTCACCGAGCGTGCGCGGCTCATCGTCAATGACGGCATGGATATCGTCGCCGGCAAGGGCATCTGCATGGGCCCCAACAACTTCCTGGCCCGTGCCTACCAGCAAAGCCCCATTGCCATTACGGTGGAAGGCGCGAACATCATGACGCGCTGCCTGATCATCTTTGGCCAGGGCCTGATCCGCTGCCATCCCTATGTGTTCCGCGAGATGGAAGCTGCGCGTAATCCGGACCGGCGCAAGGCGCTGGAAGCCTTCGACAGTGCCATGTTTGGCCATGTGAGTTTTGTGTTGGCCAATACCGTACGTGCAGCGGTGCATTCCCTGACAGGCGGGCGGTTGATCGCTGCCCCGGCCAAGACCGAGCCGGCACTGGCATCCTACTACCGCCAGGCCAATCGCCTGTCAGTGGTACTCGCGCTGATCTCGGACATTTCCATGGGCGTGCTGGGCGGTGCCCTCAAGCGTAAGGAAAGTATCACTGGGCGCCTGGGGGATATGCTGTCGCAGTTGTACATCCTGTCCTGCGTACTCAAGCGCTTTGAGGACGACGGCCGTCCCCAGGCGGATCTGCCGTTGGTGCATTGGTCGGCCCAGGATGCGTTGCTGCGGGCCCATGAAGCGCTGGCGGAAGTGCTCGACAACTACCCGTCGAAACCTGCGGCGGCGGTGGTGCGTGGCCTGACATTCCCGTTCGGGATCCCACTGCGCAAACCGTCGGACCGTCTGCTGGCCCAGGTGGCCGACGTGGTGCAGACACCAGGCGAAACCCGTGACCGCTTACTGGCCAACTCCTACATCCCACGTCCGGAAATCGACAAGCTGGCCTACGGCGAACTGGGTTTCCGTCTGTTGCCGCAGGTGGAGCTGATCGACGCGCGACTCAAACCTGCCGTCAAGCAAGGCCTGATCGAACCGATGCCTATCTCCGCAACGGCCTTCACCGGCTGGCGCGTCAGGGCGCGGGCGCTGGACCTGATCAGCGACGACGAAGACACCTTGCTCGGGCGCTACGTGGAATACGCCGATCACGGCATCCAGGTGGACGACTTCCCGCAGGACTTCGGGTTGCTGGAGGCATTGCAGCAGCGCAAGCAAGCGCTGGAGCCCGTGCCAAAGCGCCGAACCGCCCAAGGTGAAAACGCCTCGGTCAGTTGAGTGGCACTGAATGTACACGGTCAGTGTGGGAGCTGGCTTGCCTGCGATGCAGACGACTCGGTGCATCAGAAACACCGAGGTGATGCCATCGCAGGCAAGCCAGCTCCCACATTGATCGGGTTTACACGTCAAGACAGTGGGTTTACCTATGAGTGACAGCTACCTTACTTTCGTTAATTCCCCTTGGGGCCGTCGCTTGGCCCAGGCCGTTGGTTTACCGCAACCCTTGCCACTGCAACGTCACCGCAGCGGCCAGCAGGGCATGGCCAATCCGGTGATCGTCGCCGGAGCAGGGCGCCTGGCCGCCGAGGTGCGGCGGATTTTCGCGGCTACCGATACCGTTGTCGGCACCCCGGCCACGCTCAAGGCGCCTTCCACGGTGAAAGTGCAGGGCGCCGTGTTTGATGCCAGCGCCGTGGCCGATCTGCAACAGTTGGATGAGTTGTATGTGTTCTTTCACGCCAACGCCAAGCGCCTTGGCCACCACGGGCGCGTGGTGGTGCTCGGCACCGCGCCGGAACAGTGTCAGGATTTGCCCCAGGCCATCGCCCAACGCGCCCTCGAAGGCTTGGTGCGCTCGCTGGCCAAGGAGCTGCGCCGGGCGATCACCGTGCAGTTGATCTACGTGGCGCCCGGTGCTGAAGACGCGCTGGACAGCAGCTTGCGTTTCTTCTTGTCGCGCCGGTCGGCCTATGTATCCGGGCAGGTGGTACGTCTTGAAAAGCCCGTGGACGGTCACGTCACGGTCAACTGGGACAAACCCTTCGCCGGTCGTCGCGCCCTTGTCACCGGTGCTTCTCGTGGCATCGGTTTGGCGATTGCCCAGGTGTTGGCGCGGGACGGCGCCCATGTCGTGTGCGTGGACGTGCCCCAGGCCCAGGCGTCGCTGCAACAGGCGGCGGACAGTGTCGGCGGTTCTGCGCTGCCCCTGGACATCACCGCGACGGACGCCGCCGCATTGCTGCAAGCCCATGTCAGCCAATACGGCGCTTTTGATGTGGTGGTGCATAACGCCGGGATCACCCGAGACAAGACCATCGCCAAAATGACCGAGGCCGCCTGGCGCAGCGTGCTGGCGGTGAACCTTGAAGCGCCGTTGCAACTGAGCAATGCCTTGTTGGACAGCCAAGGCCTCACGCCTGGGGGCCGTATCGTTTGTGTCTCGTCGATTTCCGGCATCGCCGGCAACCTCGGGCAAAGTAATTACGCCACTTCCAAGGCAGGCGTAATCGGCCTGGTGCAGGGCCTGGCACCGCGTGCGGCGGCGCAGCAGGTGACGGTGAATGCGGTGGCGCCAGGGTTCATCGAAACCCAGATGACCGCAAAGATCCCGCTGATGATCCGTGAAGCCGGGCGGCGCATGAATTCGCTGTCCCAGGGCGGGCAGCCCATCGACGTGGCCGAGACCATCGCCTGGCTGGCGCATCCTGCTTCCGGCGGGGTCAACGGCCAAGTCGTACGGGTGTGCGGCCAAAGCCTGCTAGGAGCCTGAGCCATGGACTACGTGACGCAAATCATCGATCCGCCGCCCTCACGCACCCGCTTGCTGCTGGACGGCGTGCGTGCCTTGCGCAAATCCAAGCTTGACGGTGCGCCCGTGCTGCCCAAGGAGCGCCTGGTGCGCTCGGCGGTGGCGTTGTCTGCCGGCGACATCGCTGCTTATGGCCGCGCCTGTGGCTTTCGCCGCGAGCAGGGCGTGCCGTTGAGCTATCCCCATGTGCTGGCGTTTCCGTTGCACTTGATGCTGCTGACCCGTCCCAGCTTCCCGTTCCCGGCCAGTGGCATGGTGCACCTGGCCAATCGCATCCGTCAGCACCAGCGTTTGCACGAAGGCCAGGCGTTGCGCATTGAGGTGTATTGCGAGCGTTGGGTTGCCCATCCCAAGGGGCAGGCGCTGAGTATTGCCACCCGTGCCTACGGTGCCGACACACTGGTATGGGAAAGCGACAGCCTGTACCTGCGCCGTGATGCGAAAGACCCTGTCGGCGAGCCCTGGGAGGACGCTTTGCCGTTGCAGGAGGAAGGCTTGTTACGTACCCAGCGCTGGGTGTTGCCCGCCGACCTGGGCCGGCGTTTTGCCAAGGTGTCGGGGGATTTCAACCCGATCCACACCTCGGTGATCGGCGCCAAACTGTTCGGCTTTCGTCGCGCTATCGCCCATGGCATGTGGACGCTGGGCCGCGCGCTCGCTGCCCAGCAACCGCCCGGCGGCCTGGACCAGGCCGAGGCGCATTGTGACTTCAAGTTACCGATCTTCCTGCCCGGCCAGGTCGCGCTGTGGCGCCGCCCGGTGACCGGTCCGCGCCGCGAATTCGAAGTGCGCAATTTCGCCGGTGACAAACCCCATATGCGTGGCCTTTTCATCTGGAAAGAGAACCTGGAATGAGTGAATACAGCTTCAACCCGGCCCCGGTCCGACGCGTGGCGATCATCGGCGGTAACCGCATCCCTTTTGCTCGCTCCAACACGGTATACGCCCACGACAGCAACCAGGACCTGCTGGTCGCCGCCCTGCAAGGCTTGGTCGACCGCTACAACCTGCACGGCCAACGCCTCGGTGAGTTTGCCGCCGGGGCGGTGATCAAACATTCGCGCGATTTCAATCTGGCGCGAGAGTCGCTGCTGTCTACCACGTTGTCGCCGGATACGCCGGCCTACGATGTGCAGCAAGCCTGCGGCACCGGGCTGGAAGCGGCATTGCTGGTGGCGAACAAGATTGCGCTCGGTCAGATCGAGGTGGGTATCGCTGGTGGTGCCGACACCACCTCCGACGCGCCTATCGGCATCAATGAATCCCTGCGCCACACCTTGCTCGCGGCCAATCGAGCCAAGGGCATGGGCGACAAGCTGAAGACATTGCTAAAGGTGCGGCCAGCGATGTTTTTCAAACCGCTGCTGCCACGCAATGGCGAGCCCCGCACCGGTTTGTCCATGGGCGAACACTGCGAGGAAATGGCCAAGCGCTGGCAGATCAAGCGCCTGGCCCAGGACGAGTTGACCCTCACCAGCCATCAGCGCCTGGAGGCGGCCTACAAACGCGGCTTCTTCGACGACCTGATCAGCCCCCATCGCGGCCTGGCCCGCGACAATAACCTGCGCGCCGATGCCAGCCTGGAGAAGCTCGCCGGCCTGTCCCCGGCCTACGACCGGCAAAACGGTACGCTCACGGCCGGCAACTCCACCCCCTGACCGATGGCGCCTCGGTGGTGCTGCTGGCCAGCGAAGAATGGGCGGCCGCCAACGGCTGGCCGGTGCTGGCTTACCTGCGCACCGGCGAAACCGCGGCGGTGAACTTTGTCGATGGCACCGAAGGCCTGCTGATGGCCCCGGCTTACGCGGTACCGCGCATGCTGGAACGTGAAGGCCTGAGCTTCAAGGACTTTGACTTCTTCGAGATCCACGAAGCCTTTGCTGCCCAGGTGTTGTGCACGCTGAAGGCCTGGGAGGACCCCGATTATTGCCGCGAGCGGCTAGGCTTGGACGCGCCCCTGGGCACCATCGACCGCGCGAAGATGAACGTCAACGGTGGTTCGCTGGGTTGCGGCCATCCCTTTGCGGCCACGGGGGGCCGGCAGTTGGCGGCGCTGGCCAAGATCATCCATGAGAACGGCGGCGGGCGCGGCCTGATATCCATCTGCGCGGCGGGCGGGCTGGGCATTACCGCCATCGTCGAAAAGTAGCTCTATCAAAAACAACAACAAGGAGACTGCCATGAACGCTGTAAGCCTGGAACACACCGAACGGATCTGGTTGAACGCTTACCTGCCCGGCGTCCCGGCGGATATTGACGCCGGTATCGAGGACTACCCATCGTTGCGCGAGGTGTTCCTGGAACACCTGGAGAAGTTTCGCGAGCGGGTGGCGTACGTCAGCATCGGCACCGAAATGACCTACGCCGACTGGCAGGTGCAAGGCGTTGCGTTTGCCGCTTGGCTGCAGGGGCAGGGCGTCAGGAAAGGCGAGCGTGTGGCGCTGATGATGCCTAACTGCTTGCAGTACCCGATCTGCCTGCTGGGCACGATCCTGGCTGGGGCGGTGGTGGTCAACGTCAACCCGCTGTACACCTCCCATGAACTCAAGCACCTGCTCAAGGACAGCGGCGCGGAAACCGTGGTGATTTTCGAAAACTTCGCCCACACCCTGGAAAAAGTCATCACCGGCAGCAGCGTCAAGCGCGTGGTGATCGCGGCCATCGGCGATTTGCTCGGTACGTTCAAGGGCGCGGCGATGAATTTCATCCTTCGCCGTGTGCAAAAGCAGGTGCCGGCGTTCAATCTGCCTGGCTCGGTGCGCTTTAATCAGGTGTTGAAACAGGGGCGGGCGCTCAACCATTTCCCGGTGGAGATGCACCTCGACGAGCTGGCCTTTCTGCAATACACCGGCGGCACCACCGGCGATGCCAAGGGCGTGATGCTCAGCCACCGCAATATCATCGCCAACCTGTTGCAAGCCAAGGCCTGGGTGGGGGATCAACTGGACCAGGACAAGCAGGAAACCAACGTCACCTTGCTGCCGCTGTACCACATTTTTTCGCTGACGGTGAATTGCCTGATGTTCATGTGCCTGGGTGGGCGCAACATCCTGATCGCCAACCCGCGGGACGTGAAACGTGTACAGATGATCCTGCGCAAGGAGCGCTTCAATGGGATTGCCGGGGTCAACACCTTGTTTAACGGTTTGCTGGAGAACGAGGCGTTCTGCGCACGGGACTTTTCCGACCTGCGCATGGTGATCGCCGGCGGCATGGCCACGCACACGGCGGTGGCCAAGCGCTGGAAGGAAGTCACTGGGCTGCCGATCATCGAAGGCTATGGCCTCACCGAGTGTTCGCCGGTGGTGAGCATCAGCCCGATTGACATTGCGCGCATGCGCGAGATGGAATTCACCGGCAGCATCGGCGTGCCGTTGCCCTCGACCTGGGTGCGGTTTGTCCGCGAAGACGGTGAGTTGGCTGAGATTGGCGAGCAGGGCGAACTGCAAGTGCGCGGGCCCCAGGTGATGCAAGGTTATTGGCAGCGCCCCGAGGCCACTGCCGAAGTGCTGGATGCCGAAGGGTGGTTGTCGACCGGTGATATCGGGGTGATGGACGCCCGTGGTTACATCCGTCTGGTGGACCGCAAGAAGGATATGATTCTGGTCTCCGGTTTCAACGTTTACCCCAATGAAATCGAGGACGTGGTGGCGCTGCACCCCGCAGTGGCCGAAGTGGCGGCGATTGGCGTAGAAGATGGCGTGACCGGTGAGAAGGTCAAGATCATCGTGGTGCGCAAGGACCCGAACCTGACCCAGGAACAGATCCTTGCCCATTGCCGCGAGTATCTGACAGGTTACAAAATGCCCAAGTATGTGGAGTTCCGCACTACCGAGTTGCCCAAGACCACCGTGGGCAAAGTGCTTCGTCGGGCGCTGCGCTGAGTTTGAAGATTTAGGTGATTCAAGTGTGGGCGCTGGCTTGCCTGCGAGAGCGGTGTATCAGTCACATCGCTATCGCAGGCAAGCCAGCTCCCGCAGGGTTCGGTGGGTTGGTTTAGAGTGCGTTCACTGTTACCCAGCGTTCTTCGAGGGCAGCTACGCGAATCGCCGTCGCCAGCCGCTCCACCTCCCACGCCGCTTCGAAATCAGTGCCATCCGCGCCTTGACCGGCTATGGCCATGATCAATTCCTGCACTTCCAGCGTCTTTAGTTCGTTGTACCCCAACTGATGCCCCGCCGCCGGACTGAACGCCGCATAACCGGGCAGGGCCGGTCCTGCGAGCACGCGTTGGAACCCGTCCTGGCCCACGCGACACACCTGCAATTCATTCAAGCGCTCCTGATCGAACGCCAGTGTGCCTTTCGTCCCGCTGATCTCGAAACTCAGGTGGTTCTTGTATCCGTGCTTCAGCCAACTGCTGCTCACCGTGCCGCGCGCGCCGTTGGCGAAGCGCAGCAGGGCATGCACCTGGTCATCCACCGCGATGGGTTTGAGCTGCGCGCTGCCGTTGATGGCAGGTCGCCGGGCGTGGACGGTCTGGGTATCGGCACACACACTGACCACATCACCGAGCAGATAGCGCGCCATCGACAGCAAGTGGCTGCCCAGGTCCGCCAGGGCGCCGCCGGCATGCTCGACTTCGCAACGCCACGACCATGGAGAGGCCGGGTCGGCCATGAAGTCTTCGCTGAACTCACCCTGGAAGCTGATGATTTCGCCCAGTTCGCCACCGGTAATCATCTGCCGCGCCAACGTAATCATCGGGTTGTGCTGGTAGTTGTAGCCCACCCGCGTGACGACCCCGGCGGCACTGGCGGCGCGGCGCATGGCGTCGGCTTGTTCCAGGCTCACCGCCAGGGGTTTCTCGCAGTACACCGCCTTGCCCGCCGCGATGGCTGCCATGGCCATGGGGTAGTGCAAATGGTTGGGAGTGGTGATGGCCACTACGTCGACATTGGGATCATTGATCAAGGCTTGCCAGTCGCCGTGGGCCTGGGCAAATCCCCACGCCTTGGCGCAGCGTTGTGCGCGTTCGGTGTCGGCGTCGGCCAGCGCCGCCAGCTTGAGGTGTACCGGCAGTTCGAATACCGCGCGGGCGTTATTGAAGGCCAAGGCGTGGGCACGCCCCATGAAGCCTGTGCCGATCAAGCCGATTCCGAGTTCACGCATTGCCGTGGTCCTTTGGATTATTGTTTTCAGTGGGCTTATTAATGGAATAAAAATTCCCTAAATTCAATAGATGGAATAAAAATTCATTGAGGCCCCGACGATCACCCCGGCGAATGCAGTTATATTCAGGCTCTGACGAAAGCGGCTCAGTTAACAAAAGATAACGTAGCGCCGATTGTCAGACGATTCGAAAGCCCGCTAGGATGGCCCCTGCTTCCTCCAGGCGCTCTAGATTGCAGGTTTCAAGGCCCCGGAAGGCAGCGATAACAATAATAAATGGGAGAAAGGTCTATGAGTGAGCCTGTCATGGGTTGGGTTGTCTGCCGCCCACGCGCCGCACGCAGGGTTGCGATGCTGGCCGCAGCGCTCTCGCTGTTTGGCGCTGTCGCGTTGCCGACGGTTGTCCAGGCCGCCAGCGATACCTCTTTTGCGATTGAATCCCCCAAGGCCGCCAAAGGCCTGATGATCGATGTGGTCCATGCGGGCAAGCGCCTCGTGGCGGTTGGTGATCGCGGGCACATTCTCTATTCCGATGACCAGGGCAGCACCTGGACCCAAGCCAAAGTGCCCACCCGGCAGTTGCTCACGGCGGTGTTTTTCATCGACGACAAGCAAGGCTGGGCGGTGGGCCATGATGCGCAAATTCTTTCCAGTTCCGACGGCGGTGCCACCTGGACCCAGCAGTACCAGGATCTTAAGCGCGAAGCCCCGTTGCTTGATGTGTGGTTCAACGATGCCAATCACGGCCTGGCCGTCGGCGCCTATGGCGCGCTGATCGAAACCACCGACGGCGGCAAGACCTGGGAAGACGTCAGCGACCGCCTCGACAACGAAGACCAGTACCACCTCAACGCCATCGCCTCCATCAAGGACGCCGGCCTGTTTATCGTCGGCGAGCAGGGCAGCATGTTCCGCTCCAGCGACGACGGCCAGACCTGGGAAAAACTCGAAGGCCCCTACGAGGGCTCGCTGTTTGGGGTGATCAGCACGGCGCAACCGCGAACCCTGCTGGCCTATGGCTTGCGCGGCAACCTGTACCGGTCGACGGATTTCGGCAGCACCTGGGAGCAAGTTGAACTCAACGCCGCGCGGGGCGCGCTGGAGTTTGGTTTGTCCGGCGCGACGTTGCTGGAAGACGGCTCGATTGTTGTCGTTGGCAATGGTGGCAGCGTGGTGGTCAGCCATGACGACGGGTTGACCTTCAGCGTATTCAACCGTCCGGACCGGATTTCCCTTTCGTCCGTCACGGCGGCAGGCAATGGCAACTTGATTCTGGCCGGGCAGGGTGGCGTTCGCGTCGCTAAAGCCGATGGCGCCGAACCGACAAAACAATAAGAAGGCGGGGAAAGAATGAGCAGTCATCACAACGATAAAGCGACCTTTCTTGAGCGCCTGATCTTCAACAACCGCCCGGCAGTGATCGTGATCTGCCTGCTGGTGAGCATTTTCCTGTTCTGGCAGGCGACGTTGATTCGCCCCTCCACCAGCTTCGAAAAGATGATCCCGCTCAAGCATCCCTTCATCGAGAAGATGATGGAGCACCGCAATGACCTGGCGAACCTGGGCAACACGGTGCGTATCTCGGTGGAGGCCAAGGACGGCGACATCTTCACCAAGGAATACATGGAGACCCTGCGTCAGATCAACGACGAGGTGTTCTACATTTCCGGGGTCGACCGCTCGGGCCTGAAGTCGCTGTGGAGCCCCAGCGTACGCTGGACCGAAGTGACCGAAGAAGGCTTTGCCGGCGGTGAAGTGATTCCGCAGAGCTACAACGGCTCGCCGGAAAGCCTCGATCAACTGCGCAACAACGTGCTCAAGTCCGGGCAGGTCGGGCGCCTGGTGGCCAACGATTTCAAATCGAGCATCGTTGACATCCCACTGCTGGAGTCCTACCCGGACCCACAAGACCAGGGCAAGTTGCTGGCCCTCGACTACCGCAAGTTCTCCCATGAACTCGAAGACAAGATCCGCACCAAATTCCAGGAGCAGAACCCCAACGTCCAGATCCACATCGTCGGTTTTGCCAAGAAAGTCGGTGACCTGATCGATGGCCTGATCATGGTGGTGCTGTTCTTCGGCGTGGCCTTTGGCATCACCCTGGTCCTGCTGCTGTGGTTCACCAACTGCCTGCGCAGCACCATTGCGGTCTTGAGCACCACCCTGGTGGCGGTGGTGTGGCAACTGGGCCTGATGCATGCCGCCGGTTTCGGGCTGGATCCCTACTCGATGCTGGTGCCGTTCCTGATTTTCGCCATCGGTATTTCCCACGGCGTACAGAAGATCAACGGTATCGCCCTGCAATCGAGCGAGGCGGACAACGCGCTGACCGCCGCACGCCGCACCTTTCGCCAATTGTTTCTGCCGGGAATGATCGCGATCCTGGCCGATGCGGTGGGCTTCATCACGCTGTTGATCATCGACATTGGCGTGATCCGTGAGCTGGCCATCGGCGCCTCTATTGGCGTGGCGGTGATCGTGTTCACCAACCTGATCCTGCTGCCAGTAGCAATTTCCTACGTCGGTATCAGCAAACGCGCAATAGCCAAGAGCAAGAAAGACGCCAATCGCGAACATCCGTTCTGGCGCCTGCTGTCGAAGTTCGCCAGCCCTAAAGTCGCGCCGGTCTCGGTCTTCCTGGCCCTGATCGCCTTCGGTGGCGGCCTCTGGTACAGCCAGAACCTCAAGATCGGCGACCTGGACCAGGGCGCGCCGGAGCTGCGCCCGGACTCGCGCTACAACAAAGACAACAACTTCATCATCAGCAACTACTCCACCAGTTCCGACGTGCTGGTGGTGATGGTCAAGACCAAGGCCGAGGGCTGCTCACGCTATGAAGCCATGGCGCCCATCGACCAGTTGATGTGGAAGATGCAGAACACCGACGGCGTGCAGTCGGCGATCTCGTTGGTCACCGTGTCCAAGCAGATGATCAAGGGCATGAACGAAGGCAACCTGAAATGGGAAACCCTGTCGCGCAACCCGGATGTGCTGAACAACTCCATCGCCCGTGCCGATGGCCTATACAACAACAATTGCTCGCTGGCGCCGGTGCTGGTGTTCCTCAACGACCACAAGGCTGAAACCCTCGACCGTGCGGTGCATGCGGTGCAGGACTTTGCCAAAGAGAACAACAAGGACGGCCTGGAGTTCATCCTTGCCGCCGGTAACGCCGGGATCGAAGCGGCCACTAACGAAGTGATCAAGGAGTCCGAGCTGACGATCCTGATCCTGGTGTACCTGTGCGTGGCGACGATGTGCATGATCACCTTCCGCTCTTGGGCCGCGACGCTGTGCATCGTGCTGCCGCTGGTGCTGACCTCGGTACTGGGCAACGCGCTGATGGCGTTCATGGGCATCGGCGTCAAGGTCGCGACCCTGCCGGTGGTAGCGCTCGGCGTGGGGATTGGCGTGGACTACGGCATCTACATCTACAGCCGCCTGGAAAGTTTCCTGCGCGCCGGTTTGCCGTTGCAAGAGGCGTACTATCAGACGCTCAAATCCACCGGCAAGGCCGTGCTGTTCACCGGCCTGTGCCTGGCGATCGGCGTGTGCACCTGGATCTTCTCGGCCATCAAGTTCCAGGCCGACATGGGCCTGATGCTGACGTTCATGCTGCTGTGGAACATGTTCGGCGCACTGTGGCTGCTGCCGGCACTGGCGCGGTTCCTGATCAAGCCCGAGAAGCTGGCGGGGCAAAAGGGTAATTCGTTGTTTGCCCACTGAACCAGGGCGTGAGGGCGTCTTCGCCCTCACGCTCGGTTGTCACTGACGGGGCCGTGGGGCCTGCACGATCTTCAGGAATATCTGGTCCACCGGCGGGGTGATCAGTACGTAGAGAACCCGACTGAGCGGCACGGCGGACGGTTCCGGCTGCTGGCGCAAATGGGCCTGCACGTGTTCCTTGAGCAAATCCTTCTGTGTGTATTTACGCTGTTCCGCCAACTTCAGGTGCGCCCGCGTGTAGTGCGCGGGCGGGGCGTCGGCGCTGGCGTAGTGAAAGTGCGCATACCACAACACCACCGGCGGTTTTTTTGCCTTGTCATACACGGCGTATTCGGTGAAGAAGTCGCCGCTGAGGGTCGGACGTTGCAGGTCGGCCACGCTGGTCAGGTTGATGTCGATCTGTTTGTGTTCCCATAGATAATTGAGGCTCTCCTGTGTTGGCCATTGGCGCTTATACGCATCACTGCATAAACGCTCTGCCTGCCGGGTCATGTCCCGCGCTTCGTCCCTGTATTCATCGATCAGGCGCTGTACCGCCGGTTTTTGCTCAAGGTGTTCGCGTAGCAATTCATCGGCCAATGCGGTGAGTTTTGCAGCTTGCCCGGTGAGCAGTTCATTCCAGTTGCCGGGGTCAACGTGTTGGCGGGTGAGGGCGGAATCGAGTTTTTTCTGCTCGGCTTCTATCAGTTGACCAATGCCTTTGCGTTCGTTGACCAACGCCAGGGCCAAGCCTTTGATTGTCGCCAGCGATCGACCCGTGGGCGCGGGCTCTGCCGAGGCTGCGGGCGTGTCGGAGGTGGCCTCCCAACCGTCTTCATGCCGGTTGAAGGTGGCAATGGTTTCGCCGGTCGGCGTATCGACGATGGTGAACTGCTCTTCAAGCTGTTGCGCATTGGTCTGCTTGAGGTCCCCAACCAGGTATTTCTTCTTGCGCGTTTTGAATACCCGTTTGGAGGCCGGCTTGGGGCGCAGCGTCTTGGACAAGGGTAATTCGACGTCCAGCGCTTCCTGCTTGCTCACCACGCCTTCCAATTCGGTTTGCGCCAGGGCCTGGGCATATTCAAGGCCTGTCAGCAAGCGCTCGGCCTCCGGGCGCAGGCAGCGTGGATTGATGATCTTGAGCGCACGAATGCCCTCCTCATAACGGCGGTACTCGTTGAGGACGGTTTCATACACGTCCCGCTGATCGGCAAGCGGGTACTCGGCGCCACTGCGCACATCGATGTGAGACTGCAGCGTTTCAAACAGGTCGGTTTGTTCGAGGCGATCGAGGTAAAACCGTTCCAGGGGCACCACCGACGTATGGGTCTTATCAAGGCTGGCGGCGGTGAGATAACTCAGCGTATTGAGCTTCAGGTTGTCGGCAAAAAAGTTCTGCGGGAACTGGATCCGAGACAGCTTTTCCTGGCGTATGGCGCGTCCCGCCACCGAGTCTTGCGCCAGCTGTTCGAGGGTCTGCTCCATGGCCGTGGAGACCTCGGCCATGTGCTGGCGGATGTTTGCCGATTCAACGGTGTTGCTGATGTATTCCTCATAGACCGTGAAATCTTCCAACAGATTATCGATAAACATCCTGCGTGCCATGTGCTCCATGGGCTCACCCGCCCTGGAAAAACGCATGGCGTTCAACCGGTCCAACAGCAGCGTGTGGATGGCCAACTGTTGATCCCAAATGGTTCCCAGGATTCTGGCCCGCTCCTGTACATGCGTACCGGCGCCCCCGACCCGTTCGAGTTCTTTGCCCACTTTGACCATTTCCAGGCGTGGGGACAGTGACTGGGCAAACTGATCTTCCAGGTTTTGCAACAAGATCTTAAACTCGGTGCGCCGCGCCTGGTGTTCCAGGATTTCCCGCTGATGGCGTTCCGCAAGCGCCGGTTTTTGTCGGGAAGTGGCTTTTTGCAGAAGATCCCAGATCAATCGCACGGTTTTGCGTTGGTTCTTCAAGGCTGTGAGGGCGTCCAGCATTTGATCCATTGTTGCCAGGAACGGCGGCATCAAGCCGCTGATTTCTGAATTGAGTGCCTCCCCGCGCGCGACAAGTTCGGCTTTTCTACGCTGATTTTCTTCACGCAAACTCGCCATCCGCTTGGGACCACCGCCTAGCAGTTTAAGGCCACGGTCCAATGTCCAATGCCCCTTGCCGTCGGTTTTAAGCTTGATGCCTGGGTGGTCGGGTTTCTGCGGGTGAATGATGAAGACCTCGCCAAACCCCGGTGTAATGCTGACCCTGAACAACAGGCCGCCGACCGAGGCATGCCATAGGCCGTCGATCCTGTACAACCCTTGGTGAGGGCCGATGCTGATCGGGTTCGGCGGCGGCGTAGGCCAGGCAATGTTGACCGCGCGCAGCGTGTTCAACAGCTTGCTCGCGGCCGCATCACCGGCCACCGATTGGTCAAAGTCCAGCAGCGTACGGCCTCCACCGGGCGGTTCGGAAGGCACGCCAATCTTGCCGTGTTCAATCAGGACCGTTCGCGCCAGCGGTGAGCCAGTCGGCTTGCGTCTGAAAGGCTGGCGCGTCATGACCTGTGTATCCGGCGCCGCGGTGTCGGGTGCCACAGTCACCGAGCCATGGTGCAACAGCAGCATGGCGATGTTCTGCAGCAGGTCAACCCAAACCAACTCCCTTGCCGTCGGGTCATGGCTCTCCAGGGCCGGCACGTCCTGCGTGAGGCTTTGTACCAGTTGCATCAGCCAGCCGACGGCCGCCAGCGGCCCGCGTACGGCCATCAACAGCGTGTTGAACCCCAGTTGCATGCCTTCGATTATCAGTGCCCAGCGACTTTCCCTGTTGGACGTCGAGGCGCGTTCGGCCTGGTCCAGCAACTGCCGGGTTTCACTGCCGAACAGGTACTCCATCAGGCGCCCATTGTTCAGCGCCTGGAGGATTTCATCGCTGCTCTCGTCACCAGCGCCAGCCAATTGGGCAGGCTCGGGAACGCTGGGCAACGGGGCGAATTCCGAGCCCATGCCGACTCTGACAATGTGAGGCTGTGTGAATCCGCCGTTGCTATAGATGGCTCTCGCGGTCTCCGGCAGCCAAGTCAAGACGCTGTCCTGCAGCGCGCCCGGCACTGCGATGGCTGCCAGCAGGCTGTCGCGATTGGCAAACTCCAGCAGTGCGTCGCGATAGGCGGGCCGATACAGCACGTGCGGCCCTCGCTGTGTATCGCGGGGTTCGATGATGAACATATTCTGTACGACGTCGGCCGTGGCGCCGGGCTTGCGCAGGAAGGCCAAGGCGCGGATGACAATGGCGTCATCGTCGACCTGCTGCGCCAATGGCTCAGGGTCGAGCACGGCATTCACACAACGAACACCGCGATGGGTCAGGCCCGCCTGTCCTTTGATCTTGTGTTCCAGCGCCTGGGTTTTCAGATGAACCGGGCGCTGCTGTTCGAACAGGCGTTGGCGTTTTCGCGCGACGTCGGTATCGCTCATCAGCGCCTGGCGTAGGTAACGAGGGTAGTTTTGGCCGATGTCGACACGCTGCACCAATTGGCGGATGTAATCGTCGGTCAACCAGGCTTCGAGTTCACGACCCGCGCGATGGCGCAGTGTCATACGGCCTTTGGGCGCACCCGACAGGTTTTGCAGGGCCAGATCGACCAGGCTTATGCAGACCGGTTCGACGTAGCCACCGGCCAGTGTGCCGACCGGGACGTGGAAGGTCAGTTCCAGGTCATCTGCGTTGTACCCGGCTGCCCGCGCAGCGTCATCGCAATGACGTCGGCCGCCGAGCGCCTGCGCGCGGTCCAGGCACAGTTGGTGATTCAAGTGCTCGGTGGCATAACTGCGCAGCGTTTCTACGCCAGCGAAGTCTGAGTCACCCAGGGTCAGTCGGCGTATACCGGCTTGCTCCAGCAGGCACTGATGATAGGCCAGACGGTCGGCGGTGCTGGCGCGCTGCAGCCAGCCAGGCAAGCCTGCCTGGATCGAGGCCAAGGTGGTCCGTGGGGTGCTGGATGAGGCGCTGAACAAGAGCGCCGGGTCGGTGGCCGTGGCAAACAAGTCCTCCAGGGCTTGCACGCTGGATGTGCCGGGCAATTCAATCGCGGCCAGGTTATCCAATTGCTGGTTGATGATCAGTGCGGCTTGCACCTCGAAAATATTGCCGTCGGGCTCGTACTGCTGCCAGGTGATCCTGTCGGCGCCGTAACGTTGTTGCATGCTTGCACCCCATGCCTGGCCGAAGGCATCGAGGTCGGCGTATGCCTCGATTTCTCCCGATACGCGACACAGCAACACCTGCGCCTGGCAGACCACCAGGAGGTCGATGGCTTGCAGGGTGAGTCGGCTGCGAGCCTGGTCCAGATGCGTTTCCAGGGTATAGGCGTGTACCGCGCCCTCACGCCCTGGCCGGCGTGCACGGGTGGCGCGGTCGGGGTAGCGGGCCAGCGTGGCCAGGGTTTTCAGTGCGGGCATCGCGGCGCCGGCCTGGCCAATCGCCGAATCCAGCAGCGAGCCTTGCAGGACCTTGGCCAACCATTGCCAGCGACTGCCGCCGGCATCGCTGTCCTGGCTCCAGTAGGTTGCCAGCGCGTCTTGAAAGCCGATGAACAGTAGTGTCGGCAGCTCCCGGATGACAGCTTCGATCACCGCCACGTCATAGTCGCGAGCACCATTGGCTTGAAAGGTGAGGCGGGTGCCGGTGGCATCGCCTAGGTAGCAATCCAGGTTGTTGCGCGCAGACAAGTCCGGGAAATTGCCATCGGCCATGTAGCCCAGCGTCACCTCCAGCAGCGGCAATAGGGCGCGGCCACCGCCGTCCCGCGGTACGGCCAGTCGCAGTTCACCGACGGGATGCGCCAGCGGCGGGTAGTGTTCTTTCAAGTGGGTGGTCAGCATCTGCGCGGTGACTGAGCGCAACGTCGGGCGGGTGCGAAATTGGGCCTCAACCGCTTGTCGGGTCGGGTGTGCGGCAGGTGGGGTGTTGGGGTCTGTCATGGGTATTCCTTTACGCGGGATAGGACATGCCCAAGCAAGGTAATGCGCAGCGCCGCGACCCGGTGGTAGCCCGTTATGGTTTAGGCCCTGGCGGCAAACTCGCCTATGATTAGCCCTTTGAACCTGATGAAAGACTGTGATGACTGATAATTTGCCTGCCGTCCTTGAAGCTTCCGACATGCTTGAAATCGATGGGCTGCATGCCTTCGACTTCGTGCTCGATAAAGAGAAACTGCTGATCATCGCCATGGACGGCCGCGCGGAAAAACGCTGGTGCTTCAGCCTGGAGCAAGTCCAGGCAGCTACCTTCGATGACACCTTGCAAAGCTGGACCCTTACCGGTGAGTCGGGCGAGCACCGCCTGATCTGCATGAGTGCGTTCACCGGCAACAATAACAACGAGGAGCAAGCGGATGATGATGCGTAAATTCTGGCCCCTGCTGATGGCGGGCAGTGTCGGTGCGATGTCGGTGCAGGCCGCGCCGGCCGAGACTTACGAGTTGCTGGTGGGTAGCTACACCGCGGGCAGCAGCGAAGGGATCTATCGCCTGCAGTTCAATAGCCGGACCGGTCAGTTCAGTGGCAAGCCGGTACTGGCCGCGAAGGCTGCCAACCCGTCGTGGCTGACGGTCTCCAAGGACCAGAAACACCTGTTCGTGGTCAACGAAAACGGCCCCGGCCAGAACGACCCGGTCGGTCGCGTCAGCAGCTACAGCATCGATCCGCAGAATTACCAGCTCACCTTGATCAATCAGGTGCAGAGCCTGGGCAACGAGCCGACCCACTCCAGCGTCGCCGCTGACGGGCGCTATGTGTTTGTCGCCAACTATTCGGTACTCGAAGACCCGGGTGGCAGCCTGGCGGCCCTGCCGGTCGATGCGACGGGCAAGCTATCAGCTCCCGTGCAACTGAGCGGGCATCCGTCCAGCCGTGTGAACCCAGAGCGGCAGGCGTCCAACCATGTGCACTCGGTAGTGTCGTCGCCAGATGGCCAATACGTGTTCGTCCAGGACCTGGGCGCAGACAAGGTGTTTGCCTACCACTACGACCCCAAGGCCAACCCTGAACTGCCCTTGACGCCGGCCAGCCCGGCCTCGGTGCAACTGCCGCCCGGCAGTGGCCCACGGCACCTGCTGTTCAGTGCAGATGGCAAGCATGCGTGGTTGACCACCGAGATGAGCGCACAGGTGGCGGTGTTTGATTACAAGGACGGCCAACTGACCCAGACCCAGTTGGTGGACTTCGCCGCCGGGCAGCCGGTGTCGGACAAGGCCGGCGCCGCGTTGCATGCGTCCAGTGATGGCAAGTTCCTCTACGTGAGCAACCGTGGTACGGCCAACCAACTGCTGGTGTTCAGCATCGACCCGGCCACCGCGCACCTCAAGGAGCTGCAACGCCGTCCCGTGGAAGGCGACCACCCGCGCGAGTTCAGCCTGGACCCGAGCGGGCGGTTTTTGTTGATTGCCAACCAGAAAAGCAATGAAATCGTGGTGGTCGAACGCGACCCCAAGACCGGCCTGCTGGGTAAAACCGTGCAGAAAATGCCGATCGATGCGCCCAGTGACCTCAAGTTCCTGGTGCGTCAATAAGCCACAGGCCCCGCGATGCGGGGCCTGAGCCTTTGTATTAATTCTATTAATAGCGGCTACTGTTTCAAAGCATTTCTAAGGCTTAGCCCTCGGGCGTAAGTTTGGTTCCAAGGCCTTCCCCGGCCACTCAACCAAACGAACACAAGGGTTACCGACATGAATTTGAATCTCTTCTCCATCATCGCCGCTTCCGCTGTTTCCGCCACTGTTGCGCTGCCAGCAGCAGCCAGCGTGGAAGTCACCGGCAAAAAATCCAGCACCAGTGCCTACACCCAGAAATACCTGCAACAAAGCGCCAACTTCTACGCCGCACTCGATCACAAAACCCAGCAATAACCTGCACACCCGCAGACGCCAAACCACTGGAACGAAGCCTGGCTCGTTCGAGTGGTTTGGCGTTTGTGCAGGCGTGGAAGAAAAATGATTGATATCACATTGCCATGTGTTTAAATTTGACGCTCAACTTTTGACGCTTTTCTTCATGGAATCGACAGCATGGCAATCCGACTCGCCGCACTCATACTGGCCCTCTATTCCGCGCCCATCCTGTCTTCTGTGCAGGGGGTAGACAGTGAGCCTGAGATTGCCCGCGAGCGATTGCTGGATTTGGCCCAGGGCTAAACCTTCGCCATCACCGCGACAAACAGCGGCGATTGCAGAAACCGCTCCAGCCAGTGCTGCAAGCGGGGGTACGGGGCACTGGCAAACCAGTCCCGATCCACATGGGCAAACTGCCGCACGAACGGCGCCAGGGCCATGTCCGCCAGGCTTGGATGATCCGCCAGCAAATAGGCGCGGCCCGCCAGTAATGCTTCAAGCTTGCGCAAAAATACTTCGCCCTCGGCCCGATAGTGTTCCATCGGCAGTTCCGGGTAGCGTTCGGCGTACTTGTATCGATCCAGGTGATACTTGAAGCCTTGGTCATTCTCGGCAACGAGCGCCAGCACCGCCGGATCACCCTGCAGTAACCAATCCTGCGGATCATGCTGCGCCAGCGCCCATTGCATGATGGCCAGGCTTTCATCGATCACCTCGCCCGCCACACTCAACACCGGCACCGTGCCCTTGGGCGAAAGCGCCAGCATCTCGGCCGGCTTGGCCTTCAGGCTGACTTCAATGATGCGCACGGGCACGCCGCTGTAGCGCAAGGCCAGCCGCGCACGCATGGCATAGGGGCAGCGCCGGAATGAATACAGCAGCGCCTCGCTCATTTGACCTCCAGGGTGCTCAAGCCATTGCCCTGGCGCTTGACCTGAATCTGCACAGGAATGCGTTCGTGCATTTCCTGTACGTGGGAGATCACCGCAACCTTACGGCCTTGAGCCTGCAAGCCATCCAGCGCATCCATCGCCAATTGCAACGATTCCGGGTCGAGGCTGCCGAAGCCCTCATCGATAAACAGTGACTCGATCTTCAACGTGCTGGAAGCCATCGACGCCAGGCCCAAGGCCAGCGCCAGGGACACCAGGAAGGTTTCGCCGCCGGACAACGAATGCACCGAGCGCAATTCATCGCCCATTTCCGTGTCCATCACCAACAGGCCAAGCATGCTGCCGCCACGCTTGAGGCGGTAACGCCGCACCAGCTGACGCAGTTGCACGTTGGCGTGGTGCACCAACAGGTCGAGGTTGTAGGCCTGGGCGATCTTGCGGAAGGTGTCGCCGGTGGCCGAGCCGATCAGCGCGTTCAGGCGTGCCCAGCGTTGCCACTCGTCATAGGCTTTGGCGATGTGCTCGGCGAAGGCCTGGTTGGCCTCCTGGCGGCGCTGGTCTTCGGACTGCCGTGCGCGCAGTTCGGCGCAGATTTTCTCGCCTTCGGCCAATTGCTGGTTGAGCGTGGCCAGGGCGCTGTCCAAGGCTTGGGCCTCAAGATTGCCATTGTGCAGGGCCTGGTGGTCGGCGAGGCGCTGTTCGCGTTCTTGCAGCAGCACCTTGGCCTGTTCGACGGCTTTTTCGCTGAGCTGCAACTGTTGGCGCAATTGGCTGACCTGGGCGTCATCGTAGGCCAGCAAATGGCTAAGCCCTGCGTCATCGAGTTCCGGGTGCAGGGCACGCCATTCGCTGATGCGCGTGGCGAGGGCATGGTGTTCGGCCTGCAACGCGTGTTCGCGTTCCTGCTGGGCCTTGAGGTCGGCGGCCAGTTCGATCAGTGCATTGTGGATCTCTTGCAGCTGTTTGTTTGCGTCGGTTTCGCTTTGACGTGACTGGGTCACGGCCTGTTCCAGCTGCTGCTGCCAGTGTTCGGCGCTGGAGTGCTCGCCCAGTAACGCGCTGAGTTTTGCCTGGGCCGTTTGCTGTTGGCTCGCCAGCTCGTTGACCTGCTGGAGCAGGGCGTCGAGTTGTTGCTGGCGATGTTGCTGGTGAGTCTGTTCCTTCTCGATCGCCTGTTGGCGATCTTGTTGCTCAGCCAGCTCATCGCGTTGATGGCCCAGCTGTTCCAGGCGCTGGTTGACCTGCTGGTCCAGCTGCATGAAGGTGGCGGCCGGCTCGGCGCGCAGACCTTCCAGGGTGTCCGCGGGCAGCAGGTTGGCGAAGGCGCTCAGTTCCTGATCAAGGCGTTCGCGGTCACCGGCCAGCTCGCGTTGCTGGTCGACCAACAGTTGACGGGCTTGCTGGCTCGCGTCCTGGGCGGCTTGCAACTGCTGCTGCAGGCGCCCGGCGTTTTGTTGCAGATTAAGCAGGGCGCCTTGGCGTTGTTCGTCCTGGCTGATGCGCTGGGTCAGTTGGCCCAGTTGCTGTTCGAGCCAGGCGCTGCGTTTCGCAGTTTCCTGGTTGAGCAACGACGCGTACAGCGGGTGTGCATCCAGGCTCGGCTTGAGTGCTTGCTGTTGCGTCGCCAGGTGTTCCTGCTGTTGCAGGTATTCCTTCTGCTGGGCGATCAAACCGCCCACTTCGCCACGCAACTCGGTGAGCTTTTCCTTGAGTGTATCGACCGCTTTCTGCGCCGCGGCTTCTTCGTTTTCGTCATGACGACCGAGGCTTTGCAACAGGGCTTCGGGCTGGTGGTACGGATGTTCGTGGCTGCCGCACACCGGGCAGGGCTGGTCGTCCTGCAACTGCTCGCGCAACTCTTCGACGCTGGCGCTGCGGGCCAGGCGCTGGCGTTCCAGCAGCTGTTTGGTCACGTTTAGCGTCTGTTCGGCAACGCTCAGCTCTGCCTTGGTTTGCAGGCCGGCCTGGTTCAACTGCTCGCGCTGCTGTTGGGCATCGGTGAGCTTTTGCGTCAAGGTAGCGGCTTGTTGGTCCAACTGCTGCTGGTTGTCCCACAGGCGTGTCAGATCTTCGAACGCGCGCTGCTGTTTGCGATTGTCTTGCAGCAGGCTGGCCAGTAGTTGGATCTGTTCGGCCACGGCGTGAGGCTCGGCACCGGCCTCCTGATACAGCAGGTCCAAGGCTTCGCGTTGCTGGGTGAACTGTTCGGCGGCGCTGGTCGCACGTTGCTCCAACTGCGGCAGTTCGGCTTGGCCTTTATTCAGGCGGTTGCCTATCAGCATCAACTGTTGCAAGCGGTCGCGGTAGGCGGTCCAGGCGTCGCTCAGCGGTGCCAGCGCCGCGCTGCGGTCAAGCTCGGTGCTCAGGCGTTGCAAGCGTTCGGCGACCTGGTTCTGTTTTTCCAGCAGGCCAGTGAGCTGGCGCTGGCCTTCGATGCAGGCGCTTTCGTGTTGCTGTTTGTCCTCGATGCGCTTTGCCAACTCTTTGGTCAAGTGGGCGAGGGTGCTCTGTTCTTCGAACGCCTGGCGCAGCAAAGGCACGGCATCAGCCTGGTTTTTCAGGGCTTGCGCCAATGCGGTTTGCGCGCTGGCTTGCTGTTGTTGGGCCTGTTCCTGGCGAGTATGCAGTTCGCCTTGTTGTTGGCGATGCAACTGGATCTGCGCGGCCAGCGGCGCAAGCAGGGTGCTCAGCTCTGCCTGGCGCGCAAACTGGTGACGCTGTGGCGCCAACTGATCCAGGCGGCTCAGGTCGTCACGTTGCTGGCCCTGGTTATCCCACTCGGCCTGCGCCCGCTGTAGCTGTTCGGTAGCGGCGAGTTGGCGCTCTTGCCATTCGCGCAGTTCCTTGAGCCAGGTGTGCTGCAACTCCAGCTGCTTGAGCTGGGCTTGCTGGGTCTTGAGGTGTTGTTGCGCCGCGTCGAATTGCTGATCCAGTTCGGCACGGGCTTCGGCGGCCAGCGGCACCACACCGGTCGCCTGGTCCTGTAGCTGTTTATGCGCTTCCCTGGCCTCTTTGGCCTTGTCGAACGCGCGCCGACCGAGCTGGGTGTAAAGGGCTGTGTCGGTGAGTTTTTCCAGCAGTTCGCTGCGCTCATTGTCGTTGGCCTTGAGGAAGGCGCTGAACTCACTTTGAGCGAGCAACACGGCACGGGTGAACTGTTCGAAGTTCAGGCCCAGGGCCAGTTCCAGTTGGGTCTTGTATTCGGTTTTCTGGCTGGCCAGCAGTTGGTCGCTGTCCAGGTCGATCAGGCTTTGGCGGCTGTTCTGCAATTTGCCGCTGGCTTTGTCCCGTGCGCGGTTGGCTTCCCAGCGTGCGCGGTAGCGACGGCCACTGACGCCGACGAAGTCCACCTCGGCATAACCGCCACCGGTGCCACGCCGCAGCAAGGTGCGCGGGTCACCAATGGAAATGTCGCTGTCGGCATCCGGCATCTTCGCCTGGCCGGTATCGCCCAGGCGCGGCACCGCGCCAAACAGCGCCAGGCACAAGGCATCGAGCAGGGTACTTTTACCGGCGCCGGTCGGCCCGGTAATCGCGAACAAACCGGCACTGGCCAGCGGCTCGGCCGTGAAGTCGATCTCAAACGGGCCCGCCAGGGAGGCGAGGTTTTTCAGGCGGATGGCGAGGATCTTCATGGCTGTTCGCCCTCCTGTTGCACTTCCTGGAGCAGCACGGCGAAGTCCTTCAAGGTCTGTTCATCCACGTCACTGCCATAACTGTCCTGCCAGGCGCGGCTGAACAATTCCTGGGGCGTGAGCTGGTCGAGATCGATCAGGCGGTCGTCGCCTTCGTCCTCACGGCTGCCGGTACCGGCGTATTCGGCGGCGATGCGCACCAGGCGCACGGCCTTGCCTTGCAGCGCGCTTTCGATCTGCTGACGCAGATCGGGTTGTGGTTCATCCAGGCGTACGCGAACTTCGAGCCAGGGGTGGCGCTGGGTTTCGGCAAGCAGGTCGATATCCGGCAACTCGGCCAAGGCCTTGAGGATATCGGCCAGGGGCGCGGCTTCCAGGCGTTGCAGGTCGACCGAGCGGGGGATCAGCAGCGGTTCGACACTCACCAGGCATTGGCCCTGAAACGTCACGTCGAGAATCTGGTGTTTATAGCCGATTTCGGAAAACGACAGCGGAATCGGCGAGCCGCTGTAGCGAATGCGTTCTTCGCCATTGACCTTTTGCGGCTTGTGCAAATGGCCGAGGGCAACGTAGGCGACACTTCTATCGAACAGGCTGGCCGGCAGCGCCTCGGCATTGCCGATGATCAGGCTGCGCTCGGAGTCTTCCGACACCGAACCACCGGCCATGTGCGCGTGGCTGATGGCAATCAGCGCCTGGCCTTTTTGCGCTTGGCGTTGGCGGCGGCGATCAGCCATTCATGCACCTGGCCGATGCCGCGCAGGTAGTCGTCACCCAAGTGCGCACCGGTGACTTCCGCCGGACGCAGGAACGGCAACGCCAGGCACCAGGCGGCAATCTTGCCTTTGGCATCCGGCAGCGGGATCAGCAGGCGTTCGGCGTCGAGTTGGCCGTCATCCAGCCACAGCACGCGGCCCAGCGCATGGGTACGCAGGCGCCGCATCAACGGCGCGGGCAGCTCGATACGCGAGCCGGAATCGTGGTTGCCGGCGATCATCACGATGGTCAGCTTGGGGTTCTGTTCATGGGCGCTGATGATGAAGTCATACAGCCGCTCCTGGGCCTTGAGGGGCGGGTTGACCGTGTCGAAGATATCACCGGCGATCAGCAGCACATCCGGGAGATGGGTTTTCAGTTGGCCCAGCAGCCACTCAAGGAAACAGGCGTGTTCGAAGTCGCGTTCCTGGCCATGGAGGTTTTGGCCCAGGTGCCAGTCGGAGGTGTGAAACAGACGCAAGGCGAACTCCGTGGAGAATATGAAAAGGAAGGGAGTTTACCTGCAAAAACACACTCAGTGCCCGCGGGAGGCCAAGATCCAGTGTGGGAGGAAGCAGGCTATTTGGGATACAACGGCGGCAAACTGGTGGTATCCGCCGCCGGGTCCAGTTCACGTTCAGCTATCGGAATCGCTTTCACGGCACGCCACAAGTCCTCACCCAGCCAGAAATGCCCACTCTCGCTGTACAGCGCGCCATTCAAGCCATCCAATGCATCCGACAATGGCACAAATCGCGCTGCCATGTCCGCGAGCGTTTCCGGCTGCTGCCGCGCCCAGGCGTCGAGGGCCTGGCGGGTGGCTTGAGGGTCGTTGGCCTGGGTGGCGCGTTTAAGGTCATCGAGCAGGGTGCGCGGGCTCGGGCCCGTTTGCGCGGCACGTTGCACGGCCGGTTGCCGGCGTGCGCGCCACCACAGGCCAAAACCCAGCAGGGTGGTGCAGGCGAAGAGCAACGTGCTCAGTTGCCACAGCCACAGGCGTTCATCATCCGGCGCGGTGATCACCGTGGGCGTGGCGGGAGTGTCGACGGCCAGGCTCGGGTTGATCGCCACTTGCAGGGTGCGCGCGGGCAGGCTGGTACGCTCCAGATGATCTTCGTGGGTGTTCCACCACACTACGTCCACGGCGGGCAGGTCCATGCTGCCTGCGAGGGTGGGCACCAGGGCTTCGCGGTCTTCACGGCTACCGATCAGGCCACGGTCGTTGGTCTGGTTGCCGAGCACCGGTTGGTCCGGGTAGCGGCGCAGGCCGTTGACGTCGGTGCTGGGCAGGGCCGGCAGTTGTGCGCTGGACAGGCCTTCGGCCTTGACCGTGAGGCTGCGGGTCAGGGAGTCGCCGACCTGCACATGCTCAGGCGCCGGGTTCCAGTTTTCGCTCAGGGTCAGGCTGCGTGCCGGTAGCCATGGGGCGTCGGCGGGATATAGCGCGGGCTTGGGTTTGACCACCAGCGGTAACTCCGCAGAGCTGACGTGAATCAGCTTGCCCGGCTTGGTGCCTTGCAGGGTGTTTTCCTGCGGTGGGCGCGACTCCACCAGCGTGGCGCTGAAGGTCTGCGCCGGAATCGCCAGGGTGCCGCTGTGCTGCGGATAGATCGCGTAGCGGGTCTCGATCACGCCATGGCGGATACTGTTGATGACCTTTTCGTAGGTGCGGGACTCGCCCAACTGCTCCACGCGCGCATCGGCAATCTGCAGGGGGGTGAGGCTGCTGTCATCGTACAGCGACACCGAGTGGTAGACGCGTACGGTCAACAGTGCCTGGGCCTGGACGTAGACGCTGGTCTGGTCAAGGTTGGCCTCGACAAACACCGGCGCCAGCTCGGCGGCGGTGTTCTGGCTGGCGGTTTCGACCACTTGCAGGCTGATGGGCTGGGTCTTGTATTCGCCCACTTGCAGGGGCGGGATGACCACTGTGCCGTTTTCCTTGGGCAGCAGGGTGATGATCCAGCGCGTGGTGGCGTGGTTATCGCCGCCCAAGGTGGTGAGCTGGTTGATCTGGCGGGTGCCGCTGACTTCGAACTGCGCATCCAGCGGCGACAGGTCCGGCTTGCCGAACTGCGTGACATCGCTGGACTCCACCGTCAATTCCACCGTTTCCCCGGAGTTGACGCGGCTGCGGTCGACGCTGGCGGTCAGGTTCGCCGCCTGGGCGTGGCCTGCCGAGAGGGCGAGCAGGAGCAGTAGGGTGGTGCGGCGGCTCATCGAGTCTTGTCCTGATGTTGTTGCTGTTCGTACCAGAATTTGCGGCGCAGCAGTTCACCGGGATTGTCCGGGATCTCCTGCAGCCATTGCTCCAGGGCCTGACGGTGTTCACCGTCGAGGCTCGCGTTGTCGGGGCGCAGCGGCGGGGTGGTGGTCTGTTCGTCGCCCAGTTCGCTGCCGGGCACTTCGTTGCCTGGGGGTGGCGATGGACTGCCGGCCTGGGTGTCGTCAGTACCGGATTCGCCCTGGCCCTGGGACGACGGCTCGCCCCCCGTGGCGTTTTGCCCACTGGCGCCCGGTTGCGCAGTTTGGCCGGGTTGAGTGGTTTCGTCATCTTCGTTTTTTGCCGGCTGGGTCGGTTCCGGTTCGTCGCGTTCCTGCACCAGTGCTTCCACCAACGCCTTGTTTTTCAGGGCGGGCTGCAGGTCGGGCTGGGCTTCGAGGGCCTGTTCGTAGGCATCGATGGCGGCTTCCAGCTCACCGGACCTGGCCAGGGCGTTACCCCGATTGTAGTGGGAGTAGGCGTCATTGCCTTCGGCAAACAGCTTGATAGCCTCGGCGTAGTTGCCGGCTTCGTAAAGCGCCACGCCTTTCCATTGCGGGTCTTCGAAGTGTTCGGCGGCTTCGGCAGGGCGTTTTTTCTTCAGCAGGTATTGGCCTTGCTGGTCGGGACGCAGCCACAGGTCCTGCAAGCTGAATGCGTAGCTGGGCTGTGGTGCGCTCAACAGCAGCAGGGGCAGGCAGAACAACCAGCCACGCCGCCCGGCACAGGCAGCGAGTAGCAACAGGGGCAGGAGCAGCCAGTAACCCTGGTCGGCCCAGGTGTCCAGGCGCAGCAGTTGGCCATCGTTGCGCAGGGTCTGCGGCGGGTCGAGCACGCCGAGTTGGCGCAGGTCTTTGTCGTCCAGGCGTGCCGCGCGGTAGCGCCCACCCATTTCACTGGCGAAGGCCTTGAGCGTCGGGCTGTCGAGGCGCGGCACCAGGATCGCGCCTTGTTCGTCCTTGAGAAATTCACCGCTTTCCTGGGTCACCGGCGTGCCTTCACGGCTGCCGATGCCGAGGATCGACAGGGTGGGCGATTGTGCGTTTTGCAGCAGCAGGCGAATGCCCTGGCGTTCCTGTTTGGACAGCGAAGAACCAATCAGCAGTAGGCGTCCCTGGCCGAGGCCACCTTGCTTGAGCAGGCCGAGGGCTTTCTCGACGGCCAGGTCGGCGCGATGGCCGGCCTCAGGCATGATCGAGGGGCGCAGGGCGTCCAGCAGGTTGCGGCTGGTGGCCAGGTCATCCGACAGCGGCACCAGGGTGTGGGCGCTACCGGCGTAGACGACGATGGCGGTTTGTGCGTCGGTACGCGCCTGCAACACGTCATATAGCTTGCGCCGTGCCTGCTCCAGGCGGTTAGGCGGGCTGTCGGTGGCGAGCATTTCCGGGGTCAGTTCCAGCAACACCACCAACGGATCGGAAGGCTTCTGGCTCGACTGCTCAACACGCTGCCAGCTTGGGCCGAGCAACGCCAGCACGGCCAACAGCCAGGCAATGCCCAGCAGCACCCACGGCGATTTGCTCTCGCGGCCGTTTCCACCCCTGAGCAACACGGCATGGAAGGCCGCAGGCAAGATCATCTGCCAGCGCCCGGCGCGCTTTTGCCGGTGCCACAGGTGCCACAGCAACCAGCCGAGCAACGGCAGCAGCAACAACCAGCCGGGGCGGAACCAGTGCGGCCACAGGTCGATCATCGACGCCTCCGCAAACGCAGGCGTTTGAGGCGTTGGCGCCATTCCGGGTGTTGTTGCAGGAAAATCCCCTTGCTCGACAATTTGTTGAACAACCGTTGCAGGGCGTTGTTCGGCCAGCGTTCTTGAATCACCAGCAGCATGCTCAGCACCAGCGCCAGGGCCAGCGGTGCGCTGTACAGCGCCAGGGCCGGGCGTGCCTGCGTCGGTTGCTGTTCGACCGGTTCCAGTTTGTCGAGGGTCTCCTTGATCGCTTGCAATTGCTCACCGTCACGGGCGCGGAAGTATTGGCCGCTGGTGACGTCGGCGATGGCCTTGAGCGCTGGCTCGTCGAGGTCCAGGCTCGGGTTGACGCCGAGGATGCCCAGGGAGCCGGTTTGTTCCGGGTCGGCGCCGATGCCGATCGGATAGATTTTTACCCCTTCTTCAGCGGCGAGGCGCGCGGCAGTCAGCGGGTCGATCTGCCCGGCGTTGTTGGCGCCGTCAGTGACCAGGATCAGCACGCGGCTCTGCGCCGGGCGCTGGCGCAGGCGTTTCAGGGCCAGGCCGATGGCGTCGCCAATCGCGGTGTTCTTGCCGGCAATGCCGATGCGCGCTTCATCCAGCCAGGTGCGCACGGTGCGGCGGTCAAAGGTCAGTGGAGCTTGCAGGTAGGCTTGGCTGCCGAACAGGATCAGGCCAACCCGATCACCTTCGCGGCCCTCAAGAAAATCGCCGAGCAGGTGCTTGACCAGGCTCAAGCGACTCACGTCTTCGCCCTGCCAATGCATATCGGGGAAGTCCATGGAGCCGGACACGTCCACCGCCACCAGCAGGTCGCGGCCACTGGCGGCGATCGGCAGCGGTTCGCCGAGCCATTCCGGGCGTGCGGCGGCGGTCAGCAGCAGCAACCACAGCACCACGAACGGTGCTTGTTGGCGCCAACCGGGCAAGTTGATGCGGGCGCGACGACGGGCCAGGCCTTCGAGGTCGCTGAGGTAGCTGACTTTCAAGGCGGGCTCACCGCTGTCGGCGGCCGGCAGCACCAGGCGCATCAACCACGGCAAGGGCAACAGGGCGAAGATCCACGGCCAGGCGAACTCAAACATGTTTGCGAATCCAGGTGTCGACGGCTTGGGTCAGGCCGGCGATAGCCTTGTCGTCCAGTTTGCATTCGGGTTTGTAGGCGCCCTCTACCAATACCATCCAGCGTGTGAGGCCGGCGGCGGGGCAGCGGTTATCGAGGAAAGCCAGCCATTTGCGGCCGTTGAGGGTGTGGCTCTGGCTATAGGGATAATCGTTGCGACACAGCCGTTTGAGCAGACCGTTGAGCTGTTGCAGCCAGGCGCCGGCGGGCGCGCCATCGTAAGGCTTGGGCATTAGCGCAAGCTCTGCCAGGGCGGCGATGCGCAGCGGGTCCAGCGGCTGTTCGGCGCGGGCGATGGGGCGGCGGGCCGGCAAAAAGCGGCGCAGTGACCACAGGCCCCAGCCGAGCAGCGGAATCACCAGCAGCAACAGCCACCAACCGGGTGCGGGCGGCCAGAAGCCGACGGCGGGCGGGGCGATCAACGGCTGCAGTTGGTCAAGGCTGCTCATTGTTTTTTAACCGGGCGTTGCGGGTTGAGGTATTCGCGCAGTTGCTCGACCATTTCGCTCTGGGTGCTCAGGGGCATCAGCAGCACACGCAGTTTCTGGGCGAGCAGCTCCCAGCGCGCGATGCGGGCTTCGGCCTGGGCCTTGTAGGCCTGGCGCAGATCGAAATTGAGCGTATCCAGTTCCAGTTGAGCACCGCGCTCCGCGAAGCGCAGCAGCCCGGCGGCGGGCAGGGCGTGGTCGAGTGGGTCGGAGATCGGCAACAGCAGCAGGTCGCAATGCCGCGACAATAGGCTGAGTTGTTGCTCGGCGCCTTCGGTCAGCGCGCGTTCATCGCAGATCACAATCACCAGGCTACCGGGGCGCAACACTTCGCGGCCACGGCGCAAGGCCATGCCGAGGGCGTCGGCTTCGGGGCGGCTTTCGGTGCTCAGGCTCTGGTTGACGCGCACCAGGCGGTTGAGCAATTGCAGCAGGCTTTGCTTGCTGCGGCGCGGCTTGATTTCGTAGTGCTCGTTGTCGCCGAACACCAGGCCGCCCACACGGTCGTTATGCCCCAGTGCGGCCCAGCCAATCAGACTGGCGGCCTGTGCGGCCAGCACCGACTTGAACATCTGCCCGGAGCCGAAAAACAGCCGGCAGCTTTGTTCCACCATGATGAAGATCGGTCGCTCGCGTTCTTCATGGAACAACTTGGTGTGCGGCTCTTGGGTGCGCGCCGTCACACGCCAGTCGATGGTGCGCACGTCGTCCCCGGCCTGGTACACGCGCACCTGGTCGAAGTCCACACCACGCCCGCGCAGCTTGGAGTGATGCAGGCCGATCAGCGGGCTGCGCTGGCTTGGCGTGGAAAACAACTGCACTTCGCGCACGCGATGGCGCATCTCGATCAACTCGCTGAGCGTGACGCGGACCCCATCGCTTGCGTTCATGGGTTTCAAGCGACGGCAACGACGTCGAGAATGCGCTGCACCACACGGTCCTGGTCAATGCCGGCGGCTTCCGCTTCGAACGACAGGATGATGCGATGGCGCAACACGTCGAACAGCACCGCCTGGATATCTTCCGGGCTGACAAAGTCGCGACCGGCCAGCCAGGCATGGGCGCGGGCACAGCGGTCGAGGGCGATGGAGCCGCGTGGGCTGGCGCCGTAGGCAATCCATTCGGCCATTTCCAGGTCGAACTTGGCGGGGGTGCGGGTGGCCATCACCAGTTGCACCAGGTATTCCTCTACGGCATCAGCCATGTACAGGCCGAGGATTTCCTTGCGCGCGGCGAAGATCGCCTGCTGGCTGACGCGGCGCTCAGGCTTGGTTTCGCCGTTGAGGGCTTCGCCACGGGCCTGTTGCAGGATACGTCGCTCGACGGCGGCGTCCGGGAAGCCGATTTTCACATGCATCAAGAAGCGGTCGAGCTGGGCCTCGGGCAACGGGTAGGTGCCTTCCTGCTCGATGGGGTTTTGCGTGGCCATCACCAGGAACAGTGGCGACAAGTCATACGTGCTGCGTCCGACACTGACCTGGCGCTCGGCCATGGCCTCCAGCAGGGCCGACTGCACCTTGGCCGGCGCGCGGTTGATTTCGTCCGCCAGCACCAGGTTGTGGAAGATCGGCCCTTGCTGGAACACGAAGCTGCCGGTTTCCGGGCGATAGATCTCGGTGCCGGTGATGTCGGCGGGCAACAGGTCGGGGGTGAACTGGATTCGATGGAACTGCGCTTCGATGCCTTCCGCCAACTCTTTGATGGCCTTGGTCTTGGCCAGGCCCGGCGCGCCTTCCACCAGCATATGGCCGTCGGCGAGCAACGCGATCAACAGGCGATCGATGAGTTTTTCCTGGCCGAGAATCTGCGTAGAAAGAAAGGTTCGCAGCGCAAGCAGCGCTTCACGATGTTCCATCGATGACGGTTCCTGGAGAGATGAGCCCGGCGGTCGAGCAAAAACGCCGGGCTTGGGAGGCTTACTTTAATGCATCGAGGGGGGTGGCGACTAACGGCGTAACGGGAATTTTTGGCAAAACTTGTAGGATTTTTGTGTGGGAGGCATCACGCGCGGACGTAGGTGCCAGTGCCTTTGAGGATGTTTTGCAGGGTTTCTTCGACTTCGGCCAGATCCGACGCGGCTGTGGCGTGGGTGATCTCAAGGTGATCCTTGCCGCCCAGTGCATCGGCGTCACCCGCCGCCAGCTCGACCCGTAGCGTGGTGTCACTCAGCGTGATCTTCAGCCCATCCAGGGTCGATGGCTCGTAGTCCCAGGTCAGCTCCACTTCGTCTTCATCCGGGTAGCGGGTCAGCATGAACATTTCGCCGTTCTTGCCGTGACAGCAAAGCATCGCCATGTTGTCCTCTTCGTCATCGCACGGGGTGACCATCAGGGCGTCGGTTTTCAGCTGCAGCATGGGGAATCCTGGTAGGGGGTAGGGCGTAATAGGGGCAATTGTGCCATTGCGGCGAATTTTGTGCTGCATCCTGTGTCAGACCCAGTGCATGACCTGACGGGCAATATCAGTCATTTCTGGTACTCGCACGCCTTGAAATAGCCGGTTTTTTTGCCGGATGTTGCGGGTTGCCCAAGTCGCAACCCTACGCCTGCTTACCGATGACCGAATATGTCGCAGCGTCGCAAGCAGCTGGCTTCCCACACTCGTTAAGCTGCGCAACGGATGTGCCCTGTGCCGGGAGTCTGACCTGCCCGTCGTACCGTCGCCTGGTAAGGCGCATATCCAATGGAAGTTGTATGTGACCTGACTGTCTTGTCCAGCTTCACTCACCTGTCACGCTGAATTCGCTATGGTTAACCTGCGAACAGCGCTGACGGTCTCCCCGCAAGGGGATAACACGCGACGCTTCCATCAATAACAAGCCCAAGCGGAGTACCACAGATGGCGTTCTTCACCGCAGCCAGCAAGGCCGACTTCCAGCATCAACTGCAAGCGGCACTGGCGCAGCACATCAGTGAACAGGCACTGCCACAAGTGGCGCTGTTTGCTGAACAATTCTTCGGCATCATTTCCCTGGACGAACTGACCCAGCGTCGCCTTTCCGACCTGGCCGGTTGCACCCTCTCTGCGTGGCGCCTGCTTGAGCGCTTTGACCATACCCAACCGCAAGTGCGGGTCTACAACCCCGATTACGAACGTCATGGCTGGCAGTCGACCCATACCGCGGTTGAAGTGCTGCACCATGACCTGCCATTCCTGGTGGACTCGGTCCGTACCGAGCTGAACCGCCGCGGCTACAGCATCCACACCTTGCAGACCACCGTGCTCAGCGTACGCCGTGGCGCCAAGGGCGAGTTGCTGGAAATCCTGCCTAAAGGCACCCAGGGCGAAGGCATCCAGCAAGAATCGCTGATGTACCTGGAAATCGACCGCTGCGCCAACGCCGCCGAACTGAACGTGCTGAGCAAAGAGCTTGAGCAGGTGCTGGGCGAAGTGCGCGTGGCCGTGGCCGATTTCGAGCCGATGAAAGCCAAGGTCCAGGACCTGCTGGCCGGTATCGACGCCAGCCAGTTCAGCATCGACGGCGAAGAAAAAGCCGAGATCAAGAACTTCCTGGAATGGCTGGTGGGCAACCACTTTACCTTCCTGGGATATGAAGAATTCGTGGTACGTGACGAGGCGGATGGCGGTCATATCGAATATGACGCCGATTCCTTCCTCGGCCTGACCAAGCTGCTGCGCGCCGGCCTCACCGCCGACGACCTGCGCATCGAAGACTACGCCGTGGCCTACCTGCGTGAGCCGACCGTGCTGTCGTTCGCCAAGGCCGCGCACCCGAGCCGTGTACACCGTCCGGCGTACCCGGACTACGTGTCGATCCGTGAGATCAGCGCCGACGGCAAAGTGATCAAGGAACACCGCTTCATGGGCCTGTACACCTCCTCGGTGTATGGCGAAAGCGTGCGGGTTATTCCGTACATCCGTCGCAAGGTCGCGGAAATCGAACGCCGCTCCGGCTTCCAGCCCAAGGCTCACCTGGGCAAGGAGCTGGCTCAAGTCGTTGAAGTGCTGCCACGCGACGACCTGTTCCAGACCCCGGTCGACGAATTGTTCAGCACTGTGATGTCCATCGTGCAGATCCAGGAACGCAACAAGATCCGCGTGTTCCTGCGCAAGGACCCGTACGGTCGTTTCTGCTACTGCCTGGCCTACGTGCCGCGCGACATCTATTCCACCGAAGTGCGCCAGAAGATCCAGCAAGTGCTGATGGATCGCCTGAAGGCCTCGGACTGCGAATTCTGGACCTTCTTCTCCGAATCCGTGCTGGCCCGTGTGCAGCTGATTCTGCGGGTTGACCCGAAGAACCGTCTGGACATCGACCCGCTGCAACTGGAAAAAGAAGTGGTGCAGGCCTGCCGCAGCTGGCAGGACGACTACTCCAGCCTTGTCGTCGAAAGCTTCGGCGAAGCCCACGGCACCAACGTGCTGGCTGACTTCCCGAAAGGCTTCCCGGCCGGCTACCGCGAGCGCTTCGCCGCGCATTCCGCCGTGGTCGACATGCAGCACCTGCTGAGCCTGACCGAAGCCAACCCGCTGGTGATGAGCTTCTACCAGCCGCTGGGCCAGGTTTCCGGCCAGCGCGAGCTGCATTGCAAGCTCTACCACGCCGACACCCCGCTGGCGCTGTCCGACGTGTTGCCGATCCTGGAAAACCTCGGCCTGCGCGTGCTGGGCGAGTTCCCGTACCGTCTACGCCATGCCAATGGCCGTGAGTTCTGGATCCATGACTTCGCGTTCATCGCCGCCGAAGGCGTGAACCTGGACATCCAGCAACTGAACGACACCCTGCAGGATGCGTTCGTGCACATCGTGCATGGCGACGCCGAGAACGATGCGTTCAACCGCCTGGTACTGACCGCGGGCCTGCCTTGGCGCGATGTGGCGCTGCTGCGTGCCTATGCCCGTTACCTGAAGCAGATCCGCCTGGGCTTCGACCTGGGTTACATCGCCAGCACCCTGAACAACCACACCGACATCGCCCGCGAGTTGACCCGGTTGTTCAAGACCCGCTTCTACCTGGCGCGCAAGCTGACCGCCGACGACCTGGAAGACAAGCAGCAACGCCTGGAACAAGCGATTCTCAGCGCCCTGGACGATGTCCAGGTGCTCAACGAAGACCGCATCCTGCGTCGCTACCTGGACCTGATCAAGGCCACGCTGCGCACCAACTTCTACCAGACCGACGCCAACGGCCAGAACAAGTCGTACTTCAGCTTCAAGTTCGACCCACGCGCCATTCCTGAACTGCCGAAGCCCGTGCCGAAGTTTGAAATCTTCGTGTACTCGCCACGCGTGGAAGGCGTGCATCTGCGTTTCGGCAACGTCGCTCGCGGCGGCCTGCGCTGGTCCGACCGTGAAGAAGACTTCCGGACCGAAGTGCTCGGCCTGGTAAAAGCCCAGCAGGTGAAGAACTCGGTCATCGTGCCTGTGGGTGCGAAGGGCGGCTTCCTGCCGCGTCGCCTGCCATTGGGCGGCAGCCGCGACGAGATCGCGGCCGAGGGCATCGCCTGCTACCGCATCTTCATTTCGGGCCTGTTGGACATCACCGACAACCTGAAGGATGGCGCCCTGGTGCCGCCGGCCAACGTCGTGCGCCATGACGACGATGACCCGTACCTGGTCGTCGCAGCGGACAAGGGCACCGCGACCTTCTCCGACATCGCCAACGGTATCGCCATCGACTACGGCTTCTGGCTGGGTGACGCGTTCGCGTCCGGTGGTTCCGCCGGTTACGACCACAAGAAAATGGGCATCACCGCCAAAGGCGCGTGGGTTGGCGTGCAGCGTCACTTCCGTGAGCGCGGCATCAATGTGCAGGAAGACAGCATCACCGTGGTCGGCGTTGGTGACATGGCCGGTGACGTATTCGGTAACGGCCTGTTGATGTCCGACAAGCTGCAACTGGTCGCGGCGTTCAACCACCTGCATATCTTCATCGATCCAAACCCGAACCCGGCCACCAGCTTCGTCGAGCGTCAGCGCATGTTCGAGCTGCCGCGTTCGGCCTGGACCGACTACGACACCAGCATCATGTCCGAAGGCGGCGGTATCTTCTCGCGCAGCGCGAAGAGCATTGCCATCTCGCCACAGATGAAAGAACGCTTCGACATTTCCGCCGACAAGCTGACCCCGACCGAACTGCTGAACGCCTTGCTCAAGGCGCCGGTGGACCTGTTGTGGAACGGCGGTATCGGGACCTACGTCAAGGCCAGCACCGAAAGCCATGCCGATGTAGGCGACAAGGCCAACGACGCGCTGCGCGTCAACGGCAACGAGTTGCGCTGCAAGGTCGTGGGCGAGGGCGGTAACCTCGGCATGACCCAACTGGGTCGTGTGGAATTCGGCCTCAATGGCGGCGGTTCCAACACCGACTTCATCGACAACGCCGGTGGCGTGGACTGCTCCGACCACGAAGTGAACATCAAGATCCTGCTCAACGAAGTGGTGCAGGCGGGTGACATGACCGACAAGCAACGCAACCAGTTGCTGGCGAGCATGACGGACGAAGTCGGCAACCTGGTGTTGGGCAACAACTACAAGCAGACCCAGGCCCTGTCCCTGGCTGCGCGCCGTGCCTATGAGCGTGCCGCCGAGTACAAACGCCTGATGAGCGACTTGGAAGGCCGTGGCAAGCTGGACCGTGCCATCGAGTACCTGCCGACCGAGGAGCAGCTCACCGAGCGCGCCGCGACTGGCAAGGGCCTGACCCGTCCGGAACTGTCGGTGCTGATCTCGTACAGCAAGATCGACCTCAAGGAAGCGCTGCTCAAGTCCCTGGTGCCGGATGACGAGTACCTGACCCGTGACATGGAAACCGCGTTCCCTCCGAGCCTGGTCGCCAAGTTCTCCGAGGCCATGCGTCGCCACCGTCTGAAGCGTGAGATCGTCAGCACCCAGATCGCCAACGACCTGGTCAACCACATGGGCATCACCTTCGTTCAGCGGCTCAAAGAGTCCACCGGCATGAGCCCGGCGAACGTGGCCGGCGCCTATGTGATCGTGCGTGACATCTTCCACCTCCCGCACTGGTTCCGCCAGATCGAAGCCCTGGACCACCAGGTTTCCGCTGATGTGCAACTGGAGCTGATGGATGAGCTGATGCGCCTGGGCCGCCGCGCTACGCGCTGGTTCCTGCGCAGCCGTCGCAACGAGCAGGACGCTGGTCGTGACACCGCGCATTTCGGTCCGCACCTGGCGGCGTTGGGCCTCAAGCTCGACGAACTGCTGGAAGGCCCGACCCGTGAAGGCTGGCAGAACCGCTACGGCAAATACACCGAAGCCGGTGTGCCGGAGTTGTTGGCGCGTATGGTTGCCGGTACGACGCACCTGTACACCTTGCTGCCAATCATCGAAGCGGCTGACGTGACCGGGCACGATGCCGCCGAAGTGGCCAAGGCCTACTTCGCCGTCGGCAGCGCCCTGGACCTGCCCTGGTACCTGCAGCAGATCAGTGATCTGCCGGTGGCCAACAACTGGCAAGCCCAGGCCCGCGAGGCCTTCCGCGACGACGTGGACTGGCAGCAGCGCGCGATCACTATCTCCGTCCTGCAAATGGCCGATGCGCCGCAAGACATGGAAGCCCGCGTGGCCCTGTGGCTTGAGCAGCACAAGGACATGGCCGATCGTTGGGTGGCGATGATGGTTGAGATTCGTGCCGCTGTGGGTACGGACTACGCCATGTACGCGGTGGCCAACCGTGAGTTGCTGGACCTGGCGTTGAGCGGCCAGTCGGCGTTGCAAGCGGTTTGATTTAACTGCAAGACAGAAAGCCCCGTATCTTGAGATACGGGGCTTTTTTTTGACTTAAAAACTGGCATGACCCAGGCAAGGCTGGATGACTCTTTTCAAGCCGTTGTTATTGACTGGTAATAAGAAGGTCGCGGTCAGCGGCTTGTCGCCTTCGTTGGCAGGCGCTATTGAGAGTTTTAGTGTTTGACCGCGTGAGGCATCGCTGGCCCAGTAGGCTAATTCGTCAGGCGCAACGGCAGTACTGAGCGCAAATACCGTTCCGATCTGGAACGCCCCGCCGTAGGTCCAGACACCGTTTACCGGGTGATCGATGGCGGTGCGTGTTGCCGTGGTGATGCGCAATGGCCCATTTGCGCTGGCGTCTGGACCTTCGAATGGCGCCGCGTCAAAGCCCAGCGAGGCCGGCGTGATCTGCAGTGCAACGCTGGCCGTCGGGCTTTGCGGGGAGCAACTGATCTCAAGGCTGGCCTTGACGTGATAGTCGCCGTAAGCGCTGCCGCCGAAAGTGCGGGCGGTTAGCATCGGGCTATCGGCGTAGGGTTGTTCAAGCAGCCAGACGGGGGCTGCCGGGGTGATGATGTAAGTCCCGGCCGTTAACGCGTCGCCCGCCCATACATAGGCATTGAACTGCGGAATGAAGAGGGCGGTGACCAGTGCGAAAGTGAGGGCTTGCATAACGCTATTCATCCGAGTTCAAGGCTGTAGGGATGAATACAATTGTGCAGTGCCATGACCCTCCGGGCTGTCGGCGATTTCGGAGATCACCGCTGTATTCGTAGTCAGTCAGGGTGGGCTTTATGGCACAGCCTGGCTCAGCAATTTGGCTTCCAGGTGATCCAGGTGTTGGGTCATCAGCGTCACCGCGGTGGTTGAGTCGCGCCGCTCCACCGCATCCACAATCGCCGCATGCTCCTGCCACGCGCAATACGTGCAGGCTTTGGCTTCAAATTGCGCAATGATCAACGAGGTCAGTGGCACCAGGCTGTTGAGAAACTGTGCCAGCGGTGCATTGCCCGCCACGGCCGCCAGTTGCAGATGGAATTCCCCGGATAACCGAATCGCCGGTCCACGCTGATCACGCTCAATGTACTCGCGTTCCCGTGCGATCAGCTCGCGCAACTGGCGGATCTGTAGGGGTGTTGCTTGCGCACAGGCCAATTGCACCACGGTGATTTCTGTCAGTCGCCGCGCTTCCAGAATCTGCCGCGCCTGCTGCGTGTCCGGCGCTGCCACCTGGGCGCGCTGGTTGGGGCGCAGGAGGATCACTTGCTGATGGGAAAGCTTTGCCAGGACGCGGCGAATCACACTGCGGCTCACGCCAAAGATCTCGCCCAGGCCTTCTTCGGTAAAGCGGCTGGCCGGGGCGATACGCTGTTCCAGGATGGCGTCGAACAATCGCGGATAGATGTCGTCCACCGAAGGCTTTTTTACCGGCGACCAGACGCAGGGTTGGGAGGATAGGGTCGTAGTGCAAGGCGCGAGCGGTCATGGCCTGTCTCCAAAAAGTCAGCTGCCCAGATGGTCGTCCGGGATGTTCAAGCGAATGCCCATGCGCAGGCCTTCCTGAAGGATGTGGCGACGCATTTCGGCGCTGGCCAGGGCGCTGTTCTTGTTGCGGATGGCGCGCACAACGGCTTCATTTTCCTGCAGGCGTTCGGCCAGGTGCTCTGGCGAGTTGCGCAGCACCTGGGCGCTTTGCTTGAGTGCGTTGCTGGTCTGTTGCACCACGTTCTGGAAGATCGGGTTGGAAGTGAGGGCAAACAGCTCTTCGTGAAAACCGATGTAGGCGTTCATTCCGGCCTCTGCGTCGCCGGCGTCGAGGGCCTCGCGCATGTCCATCAAGGTCAGGCGCAGTTGGCCCACCTCTTTGCTGCTGATGGACTGGGCCACCAGGCCGACAATGAAGGGCTCGAGGGTGTAGCGCAGTTGCAGGATGTCTTCCAGGCTGGCGTCGGCCACCGCGTCGCTGGCGTGCGGTTCGCTGATATTGGTCTCCAATACCACCACGCCCTTGCCGGGCATGGAGCGCACCAGGCCGAGCGTTTCCAGCACGATCACCGCCTCACGCAGGCTGGGGCGGCTGATACCCATTTGTTCGGCCAGTTCGCGTTGGCCGGGCAGCATTTCGCCGCGACGCCACTGCCCGCGGGCCAGCGCGGCGCGGAGTTTTTCTACGACTGAATTGACGACGGTTGAGGTGCTGATCACGCCGTTACCTCCTTGATGTTGCGAACAGGGTTGTCAAATTGACGACGGTTAAAATGTGGGAGCGGGCTTGCTCGCGAAAGCAGTGTGTCAGTCACCCCATTTGCAGGCTGAACTACCGCATTCGCGAGCAAGCCCGCTCCCACATCTTGGCCTGTGTCGCTCATGAAATGGATCAAAACTCCTGATGCGCCGGCACGACCGGCTTCTTGGCCTGGAAGGCATAGCCTTGCTGGCCGTCCAGCACCTTGTTGGCGCGCTGGATATCGATGTCTTTTTCCCAGCGGGCGATGGCGACGGTGGCGACGCAGTTGCCGATCAAGTTAGTCAACGCGCGACCGATGCCCATGAACCAATCCACCGCCAGCACCAGCACCAGGCCCACCACCGGGATCGCAGGGATCGCCGTGAGGGTCGCCGCCAGGATCACCAGCGCCGAGCCGGGAATCCCGTGGGCGCCTTTGGAGGTGATCAACGACACCAGCAGAATGGTCAGCAGATCCGTCATCGATAGCGGTGTGCCGGTGGCATTGGCGATAAACACGATGGCCAGCGTCAGGTAGATGGAAAAGCCGTCGAGGTTGAACGAGTACCCCGTCGGAATCACCAGGCCCACGGTAGAACTGCCGATGCCCAGGTGTTCGAGTTTACGCATGATCTGTGGCAGCACGGCGTCGGAGGAGGCGGTGCCCATCACAATCAGCAGTTCTTCACGCAGGTACTTGAGCAGCGGCAACATGCGCAGCCCCGACAGGCGCATCACCAGACCGAGGATCAGCCCGACGAAGGCAAAGCACGTCAAGTAGAACAGGCCCACCAAACTGCCCAGGTGTTGCAGGGAGTCCAGCCCGTAGGTGCTGGTGGTGAAGGCGATTGCGCCGAACACACCGATTGGCGCCAGGCGCACAATCATGCCCATGATGCGAAAGATGATGTGGCTCAGTTCGTTGATCAGTCGCGAGATGCCCGAGGCTGCTTCGCCGACCAGGTTCAACGCACTGCCGAACAGCACCGAGAACAGCAGCACTTGCAGCACGTTGTTGTCGGCAAAGGCGCCGATCACCGAGTTGGGGATCAGGTCCATGAGGAACTGGCTGGTGCCACGGATGTGCTGACCCTTGTCTGCCAGTTCATTCAAGCCGGCCGACGACAGTTGTTCCAGATGGATATTGGCGCCGGTGCCGATACCGGTGCTGAAGGCCATCACCAGGCCGATCACCAGAGCGACGGTGGTGAGGATTTCAAAGTAGATCACGGACTTGAGGCCGATGCGCCCGACTTTCTTCAGGTCGCCGGCGCCGGAAATGCCGCTGACCACCACGCAGAACACGATCAGGCCGATCAGCATCTTGATCAGCTTGATAAAACCGTCACCCAGGGGTTTGAGTTGCGAGGAGAATTCGGGAAGGGTCAGGCCGCAGATTATGCCGAGCATCAGGCCAATCACGACTTGCAGGAAAATCGAACGCGAGCACCATCTGAGCATGGGAGGGATCTCTATTCGGTGCCCTGGTGGTTCCAGGGCTTAATTGTTGTGGTCTTACCGGTAAGTCCAGTGCGGGGCCAGTCTACGCCCGGTATTTTTGAAATCACAAGCAATTATTTGGCGGTTGACAGGTCCCGGTCTGACCAGTTGGACGGTAAGGTCGAGGCTTGAGCGGTTGGCGCGGTGGAAATTTTTTCGCTTATCATCCACCGCTCGGCACGTGAGGTGATGGATGGACACACCAGGACTGACCACTGACGACACCGGGCAGACCCACTGCACCTGGCGCATGGCCGCGCCGGAATACCCGCGTTATCACGACCAGGAGTGGGGCGTGCCGGTGGCGGATGATATTCAGCTGTACGAGAAGATCTGCCTGGAGGGCTTTCAGGCTGGCATGGCGTGGATCACCATCCTGCGTAAGCGTGAGCAGTTCCGCGTGGCGTTCGAGGGTTTTGATTTTCGCCGTGTGGCGCACTATGGAGAGGCGGATATTGCGCGGCTTATGCAGGACCCGGGCATTGTGCGCAATCGGGCCAAAATCGTTTCCACCATCAACAACGCACGCAGGGCCTGTGAGCTGGTGGATGAGACCGGTTCCCTGGCGCGCTGGTTGTGGGCGTTTGAGCCCGGTGAAGATGAGCGCCCGACCGTGGTGGACATGGCTTATTGGACGGGCAACCCCACTTCACCGGCTTCGGTGCGTTTGTCGAAGGCCTTGAAGAAGCGCGGTTGGACGTATGTGGGCCCGACCACGATGTATGCGTTGATGCAGGCGATGGGCATGGTCAATGATCACTTGGAAGGCTGTGTGTGCCGGCCACGGATCGAAGACCTGCGCCGGCAGTTCCAGCGACCTTGAGGCTTACTGCTGGAGCGGCGTCAGCACTTCAGCGTTGTCATCCAGCACCATCACCACCAGCAATCTGGCCGGTTTTGTCTGGCTGGCATTGCTCGACTCAAAGTGTCGCGAACCCGCAGGTTCGTAGAACGATTCGCCGACCTGGTAGGTTCTCGCTTTCTCATCATTCACCCGCGAAGTGATCGCGCCTTCCAGCACATAAGCCACGGCAGTGCCGGTGTGGCTGTGGGGCATGGTGGCCTGGCCTGGGGCGTAATCGACGGTGAGCATAATGGTTTTCTTGCCGGGCACATTGGTCAAGGCATGGGTTTGAAGCACCTTGATCAACTCCTGGTTGTAAACCGGTTCGTGGGCAAAGGCGCCGAGCGAGGCGAGCATCAGCGAGGCAGCGAGCAATCGTTTCATGGTGAGGTTTCCGAGTCATTCGAGACCTCTTCACCCTACGCCGCCGTGCCTGGGGGACCAATGACCAATCCGGAGGAAAATCCACTAGCCAATCTGCAGCAGGATATCGCGTACCTTATCCAGCGCCGGGTCGATGTCCAGGGTCTCGATGGCGCCGAAACCGATGATCAGGCCAGGACGTATGGGCGCATCGTGGAAGAACACGTCCAGGGGGTACACGCCCACTTCTACCCGGCGTGCCAGTTCCATCAGCAACGGGATGTTCACCGGCACCTTGCACAACGCCGCCATGTGGAACCCGGCCACGGTAGGCACCGCTTCGAACCAGGGCGACAAGTCGCCCGCCAGGCGTTGCAGGATGCGTTCACGGCGCCCGGCGTAAACCGTGTGGCAGCGGCGGATATGCTTGAGCAAGTAGCCTTCACTGATGAATTTGGCCAAGGCCCATTGCGGCAGCGTCGAGCTGTGCTGATCGGTCAATTGCTTGGCCTTGAGGACCGCGCCGTAAATGGCCGGCGGCAGCACCGCGTAACCCAGGCGCAACTCCGGCAGCAAGGTTTTCGAGAAGGTGCCGACGTAGGCCACCACGCCACGGGTGTCCAGGCTTTGCAGGGAGTCGGTGGGCCGCCCCTCGTAGCGAAATTCGCTGTCGTAGTCGTCTTCGATAATGATCGCACCCAGCTCGAACGCTCGCGCCAGCAAGGCTTCACGGCGCGCTGGGCTCATCGGCATGCCGAGGGGAAATTGGTGGGAGGGCGTCACGTAGATCAGTCGTGTGCCGTCGGGAATTCGGTCGACGCGAATGCCCTGTTCATCCACCGGCACGCTGACGACGCTGGCGCCCATCGCCATGAACATCTGGCGTGCGGGGCTGTAGCCGGGGTCTTCCATGGCAACGAGGCTGCCCGGTTCCAGCACCACGCGGGCGATCAGGTCCAGCGCCTGCTGTGCACCGTTCGTGACCACGATGTCGCTGTCACGGCAGTTGACCCCGCGGGAGAACGCGATGTGTCCGGCGATGGCGCTGCGCAGCGCCGGCAAGCCTTCGGGCTGGCTGTAGAAACCGCTGTTCTGGGCGATGCGCCGTAAGGCGTCCTGGGTACAGCGACGCCACTCATCCTGGGGGAACTGGTTGCGGCTGGTGGCACCGCCGATAAATTCGTAACGCAGCGTGCTGTCACGGGTGGGGTGACGCATCGGGGAGGGCAGTGACTGCCACTTCGCGAGGTTGGCGGCGCAGGCCAGGTCGGTGGCGCCTTGCTGGCGTTCAGTCTGTGGCGCTCGGGCATTGACGAAGGTGCCACGGCCGGTCTTGCCGATCAGTAATCCTTCGTAGGTCAGGGTGGCGTAGGTGTCCGACACGGTCTTGCGCGACACCCCCAGCTGTTGGGCGAGCAAGCGGCTGGGCGGCAACTGCGCACCGGCGGCCAGGCGCCCGGAGCCGATGGCTTCACGCAACTGTTGATACAACTGTTCGGCCAGATCCTTGCGGCCGTTAATGACAACGTGCAATTCCATGTCTTACCCCGTGCATTCACTCGGGCCAAGAGTACGCGCGCATGCCGCAGGTGCAAAATGGTCTCTGCATAAACCGGCTGATTGGCTATAGGGCTTATGTCGTGTGGGCTCTAGGCTGGACTGTGATTGCACCCACTGACAGAGAACCATCGCCATGGAACCCCGCCTGGATTACTACACCGCCTCGCCGCAAGCGCTCAAAGGCATGCTTATGCTGGAGGCGACGACCTTCGGCTTGTCCATCGAAAAGCACTTGCTGGAGCTGATCAAGATCCGGGTCTCGCAGCTTAACCACTGTGGTTTCTGTACAGATATGCACTCGATGGCGGCACGTCAGCGCGGCGAGACCGAGCGGCGCTTGTTCGCGGTGTGCGTATGGCGTGATTCGCCGTTCTTCACGGCACGGGAAAAGGCCGCGTTGGCTTGGAGTGAAACAGTCGCGACGTTGCCGACCTCGACGGTATCGGATGAACTGTTCGCCGCCGTGCGGTTGGAGTTCAGCGAGCAGGAACTGGTGGACCTGACCATGGCGGTGTCCAGCATCAGTGGCTGGAACCGCCTGGCAGTGAGTTTTCGGCAGCCGCCGCCAAATGCTTGATCAGGACAGGAAGCCACCGTCCACATTCAGTGACACGCCGGTGGTGTAGCTCGATGCATCGCTGGCCAGGAACAGCACCGCGCCGGCCATCTCGCTCGGGTCGGCCACGCGCTTGAGCGGGATCTGCGCCAGGGCCATTTTCAGGATCGCATCGTTCTTCACCAGCGCCGAGGCGAACTTGGTGTCAGTCAGGCCCGGCAGCAGCGCGTTGCAGCGAATGCCGAATGCCGCGCATTCCTTGGCGAACACCTTCGTCATGTTGATCACGGCAGCCTTGGTCACCGAGTAGATGCCCTGGAACACGCCCGGGGAGATTCCGTTGATCGACGCGACGTTGATGATGCTGCCGCCACCGTTCTCGCGCATCAGCTTGCCGGCTTCCACGGACATGAAAAAGTAGCCACGGATATTCACGTCAACGGTCTTCTGGAATGCACCGAGGTCGGTGTCCAGCACGTTGCAGAACTGCGGGTTGGTCGCTGCGTTGTTGACCAGGATATCCAGGCGGCCGAACTGCTCGCGGATGCCGGCAAATACCTGGGTAATCTGCTCCATTTCACCGATATGGCAGGCCACCGCAGTGGCCTTGCCACCGTCGGCGATGATCGCATCAGCCACGTGCTGGCAGCCTTCCAGCTTGCGACTGGACACGATCACGTGGGCGCCTTGCTGGGCCAGCAACTTGGCGATGGCCTCGCCGATGCCACGGCTGGCACCGGAAACAAAAGCGATTTTGCCGTCGAGGTCGAACAGGTGGGTCTTGGACATAGCGGTTCCTTAAAGGGACGATTTGCTGATGACGTTCAGGCTCATCTGCTCCAGCAGCTTGTTCATGTGAATGAACTGCGCAAAGCGTTTGTCCTGGGTCTGGCCATGGAAGAAGCGGTAGTAGATCTGCTGCACGATGCCGGCCAGGCGGAACAGGCCGTAGGTGTAATAGAAATCGAAGTTGTCGATCTGGATGCCCGCGCGCTCGGCGTAATAGTCGACGAATTGACGGCGGGTGAGCATGCCGGGCGCGTTGCTCGGCTGGCGACGCATAAGTTGCACCGGCGCTGGGTCGGCCGCTTCGATCCAGTAGGCGAGGGTGTTGCCCAGGTCCATGAGCGGGTCGCCGAGGGTGGTCAGCTCCCAGTCCAGCACGCCGATGATCTGCATCGGGTTGTGCGGGTCAAGAATCACGTTATCGAAGCGGTAGTCGTTGTGCACGATGCTTGAGGTCGGGTGGTCGGCCGGCATCTTGTCATTGAGCCAGGTGCGTACGGTTTCCCAGCTTGGCGCGTCGGGGGTCAGGGCTTTTTCGTAGCGGTCGCTCCAGCCACGGATCTGGCGCGCCACATAGCCTTCGGGTTTACCCAGGTCGCCCAGCCCACAGGCGCTGTAGTCGACCTGGTGCAGCTCGACGAACTTGTCGATAAAACTCTTGCAGAGTGCCTCGGTCTTGGTTGCGTCCAGGCCCAGTTCGGCTGGGAGGTCGGAGCGCAGGATGATGCCGTTGACGCGCTCCATCACGTAGAACTCGGCGCCGATCACCGACTCGTCGGTGCAATGCACGTAGGCTTTGGGGCAATACGGGAAGCCGTCTTTGAGCTGGTTGAGAATGCGGTATTCACGGCCCATGTCATGGGCGGACTTGGCTTTGTGGCCAAAGGGTGGGCGTCGCAGCACGAATTCCTGACCGGGGTATTCCAGCAGGTAGGTCAGGTTCGACGCACCGCCCGGAAACTGGCTGATCGTGGGCGTGCCGCTCAGGCCCGGGATATAGGCCTTGAGGTAGGGATCGATCAGGCTGGCATCAAGTTCTTCGCCTGGGCGAATCTGGGTCGATTGGTCGTTCAGCGCCATGCTTATCCCTTCTGCTTATTCTAAAGGCCTCGGACTATTTCCTAATCTAATGCGCACCACCGCCCAGCGACAAGGTCGGGGCGGCTTAATAGGTTAGCGTGTTGGACGATGATCAGCGTGCCTGATCGGTCATTTAGTGGGCGGGGGCAGGGCGACCGGCGTGAGCACCGGGCGGCCGGCGAAGTATTCCACCAGGTTGTCGGCCACGCGCTGCACAGTGTCGTGGGCGGCCTCTGGCGACAAGCCGGCCACATGCGAAGTGAGCACGGTATTGCTGAGCTTCTTGAGAGCATCGGGCACTTGGGGTTCGTCGTCGAACACATCCAGTGCTGCGCCACCGATGCGGCGTTGTTCAAGGGCGGCGACCAGGTCGGCGGTCACCACTACGCTGCCACGGCCGATGTTGACCAGGTAGCCGTTCGGGCCAAGCGCATCCAAGGCGTGGCGATCGATCAGGTGGCGCGTGCTGGCGCCACCGGGCGTGGCCAGGATCAGGAAATCCGAGGTGCGCGCCAGTTCCACCGCCGTGGCGCAGTAGGTGTAGTCGACGTCGTCGCGTGGCTGGCGGTTGTGATAACTCACCTCCATGCCGAAGCCCTGGGACGCACGCTTGGCGATTTCCAGGCCCACCGCACCCAGGCCGAGGATGCCCAGTTGCTTGCCGCCCAGGGACGGGCGCATCACCTTGGGCCATTCACCGCGGCGTACGGCGACGTCGGTCTGCGGGATGCCGCGCACCAGCGAGAGCAGTAATGCCATGGCGTGATCGGCCACCGATGGCGCATTCACCCCTGCGCCATTGGTCACGACGATCCAGCGATTGCTGGCGGCTTGCAGGTCTACGTGTTCGTAGCCGGCACCGATCACGCAGATGATTTCCAGCTGGGGCAGGGCGGCGATTTCCTCGGCGTACAAGCCCAGCGGGCCACGGGTCAGCACGGCCTTGATCTGGCTGCCGTGGGCCTTGATGGCTTCGGCGCGTTCGGCGGGTGTCGGTGCCAGAATCACATGAAAGTCATTGCCCTCGATGATGGGCAGGTATTCATTGATGGTTTCAACCAGGACCAGAACAGTGGCGGTCATCGGAAGGCTCTTCCTGAAGGGTTTGAGGGGCTGAGTATGCCGTATTTGAGCGCTCAGAAGCTGATCTCGACGGCGCTTGCACGCGTCACAAACGCGCCGGCCAGGGTGGCATTGTGGTGTTCGATAATCGCCTCGGCCTTCAGCGCCGGCGTGTCCATGCAGGTATGACCGTCTTCTGGCAGTACCACCGAAAACCCCAGTTCCACGGCGACCCGGCAGGTGGTGTCGATGCAGAACTGGGTTTTCATGCCTGCAATCACCAGCTCGTTGACCCGCGCAGCTCTCAATTGCTGTTCCAGGTCCGTGCCCAGGAAGCAACTGGGGCGGGTCTTGTTGAACAGGTGATCGCGGGATTCGTCTACCTCCAGTTCATGCCACAGCTGCCAGAGCGGGCTGCCGGCTTCAATCGGTGAGCCGGCCGGGCCGGTGTGGCGAGCCACGAAGATCGGGGCGCCGGCATCGCGCGCGCGTGCTATCAATTGGTTGAGGGTGGCGAGTACGCGTTCGCGCTCGAAGGGTTTTTCCGGACCGTCGTATAAACCGGTTTGCATGTCGATGATCAGCAGGGCGTCAGCCATGGTGTTGCTCCTTGTGATTGCCACATGGGCGGAGCAATAAAAAGGCCCCGTCCATTGCTGGCGGGGCCTTGGGTTGAATCTGTGAAGTGTCTAGCTCAAGCACTCACAGCCACCGCGCGACCCGCCGGAAGCGGTCGTGGTGGTGGTACGGGTGAGGGCGAGCTGGATAAGGTTCATGGGCCGATCATGCTGGGACGGGTGAAGGGCTGTCAACGGGTAACAGGGCCTTTCGTGCAGCAATCAGGAATTCATCCGACAGGTCATTGCCACGTGTCGCACGTGCCAGTGTCACTGCTCCGATCATCATTGCGTACTTTGCGAGCAGGGCCTGGCGGTCTTCATCGTGCAACTGCGCGAATATATCCAGCGACTTTTCGACGCCTTCGATAAACGTATGTTGCAAGGCCGTGTCGGCGGGCTCATGGCACATGTCCGGGGCGAATGCCGACACTGGGCAGCCGTCTCCGGGGTTATCGCGATGGGTGGCGGTCAAATAAGGCCCCATCACGGCCTCACGGGCCGCCTGCTGATCTACGCTGCGATCGATTTTTGCCTGCCAGCCCAAGTTCGCTTGCTCGAATGCCTGCTGGCAAGCTTCGGTGGCGAGGGCTTCCTTGGAGGCGAAGTGCCCGTAGAAACCGCCGTGGGTCAGGCCGGCTGCAGCCATGACGTCCGACAGGCTGATACCGTGCAAGCCGCGTTCGCGAAACAGGTGCGTGGCGGCCTCGACGATGATTTCGCGGTTGAGTTCGGCTTGTTTGCGTGAAACGCGAGGCATGGCAGGGCTCACAGGAAGAAGGGCGGGTGCTGTATGAAAACTACAGGAATGGGTGCCATTCTTAAATAGATTTATGCGGGCATGTATTATTCCCGAGAGGCCGCTCCGTTGCGCCCCTTTTGCGCATTGGGGCGCAACCGCTGTCAGGCGATCACTGTTGGGCGCTGCGTCGCGCCTTGTCTTGCTCTGCCTGTGCAATAGGCATGAAATTGTAGGTAGGAAAAAATTCCGTGGTGTACACCCCCCACGCGCTGTTTTCGATTGCCAGGTTGACCTCTGCCAGGCGCGAGGCCGGGAGACGGAGCACGACGACCTGTCCAATGCCAATGGTGATGTTCCAACTCAGTACTTCCACCCCGGGCGGTGGAAATACCGCGTGGAACGCTTGCCTGGCCAGTTGCGTTTTTAACTCGCCCAAGGGGCGGGATTGATCATGTTTAAGAAATACGGTCAACATGACGGCGTTATCGGCAGTGATGGGCGTAGTCTTTTCATTCAGCGCAACAGCGGTTTGTGCAGTCGCTGAAACTGGCAATAGCGCGGCGGCCAGTAGTGCAGGTAATAACAATAAATGGAGAGGGTTACGTTTATTCATGGTTGGGCACCTTGCTCATTGTTGTTTGTATTGGCGATGTTTGATTAATTCGACATGGCGGTCTTGATTGGACCTTTATAGGGGGCGTGCACGACATAGATACGTACGGGCGGTTGCGTGGGGATCATGTTGCGCGGTACTTCGCGAGAGTAAGTGAATTCACGGTTATCAAGTTTCTCCAGGCGCCTGACGATTGTTCTGTTCGGGCCGAGATCAGGGAACAGGATATGGGTCTTGCGGTCTCCCGTGACCATGAAATACCCGCCGCCGCCATCGGCATGCTTTGAACGGCCGGTGTCGGTGTAGAAGAATTCATAGCGATTGCGCAGTGGATCCCACATTGATATGCCAACGACGCCGGGGTAGTTGGCCTTGACGTCTTTGTCCGGTTCCCCCTCAACATAGACTTTGGTGGTCAACCATTGCGCAGAAGAGGCCAGCGCTTGAATGTCCGCTTCAGGTTCCAGCTGTTCTGCACTATTGGCGTGCGCGCTGAACATGCATGAGAGTAACAGACTGATGAGCACACATTTAAATCTTCGCATTGTCGAATTCCTGTTGTTTTCAATAAGCGACGTTGTTTTTTTGTGGGGTCTGCTGCGGGTGATATTAGTTTCAACGTGGGTGGTTGCTCAATGACTATGTAGGGTTGTGTAACAATTAACGCCGCACTTTGCTTATTATTTTAGTTGGATAGCTATTTGCGTCTGATTGGGTTGTAGGCCGATTCTCTAAATAGGCCAAGTTCAGTTTAAACGCGACGACTTGGGTGCAGCCGTGAAGAGCACTTTCCGCTCGCGCCAAATGGTGTTGGCATGCCCGCAACCTTCGCTTATGGCGGCCCTAGAGCGCCTGCACCGGTACACCGTTCCTCAGCTAAGTCTTTGCTTATTCAAGAGAATCCCGGACAATCACGGCCCTTCTATGGTCGGGGCGCTGCCTGTCAGGTTTTTCTGACTCGTCCCGGCTATGTAAATGCGGAGATCCGACCGGATGAATGATCAGGCCAATAGCGTCGACGAACGCTATGCAACGACACCTGCAACCCTCACGAGCTGGAGCCGCCAGGACACCACCTGGATGCTTGGCCTGTTCGGCACCGCTATTGGCGCCGGTACCTTGTTCCTGCCGATCAACGCCGGCCTGGGCGGCTTCTGGCCCCTGGTAATCCTTGCGCTGCTGGCGTTCCCGATGACCTTCTTCGCCCACCGTGGTCTGACCCGTTTCGTGCTGTCTGGCCGTGAAGGCTCGGACATCACTGACGTTGTCGAAGAACATTTCGGCATCAAGGCCGGCGCGCTGATTACGTTGCTGTACTTCTTCGCGATCTTCCCAATCCTGCTGATCTACAGCGTCGCGTTGACCAACACGGTCGCCAGCTTCATGGAGCATCAACTGCACATCATGCCGCCGCCACGGGCGATCCTGTCGTTCGTGCTGATCCTCGGCCTGCTGGCCGTGGTGCGTTGCGGCGAGCAAGTGATCGTCAAGGCCATGAGCTTGATGGTGTACCCGTTTATCGTCGCCTTGCTGTTCCTGGCGGTTTACCTGATCCCGCACTGGAATGGCGGCATCCTCAGCACCGCCAGTCAGGTCCCGACGCCGTCCGCGCTGCTTAACACCTTGTGGCTGGCGATCCCGGTGATGGTGTTCTCGTTCAACCACTCGCCGATCATCTCGGCCTTCGCGGTGGACCAGAAGCGCCAGTACGGTATCCATGCCGATGAGCGCAGCTCGCAGATCCTGTCCCGCGCGCATCTGTTGATGGTGGTGATGGTGCTGTTCTTCGTGTTCAGCTGCGTGCTGACCCTGTCGCCGGCGCAACTGGCCGAGGCGAAGGCACAGAACCTGTCGATCCTGTCGTACCTGGCCAACCACTTCAATAACCCGACCATCGAGTTCGCAGCCCCCTTGATCGCGTTTGTGGCGATTACCAAGTCGTTCCTGGGGCATTACATCGGTGCCAGTGAAGGCCTCAAGGGCCTGGTGTTGAAGACGGGTCGTCGTCCGGGTGCGAAGCGCCTGGATCGCATGACCGCCGCCTTCATGCTGGTGGTGTGCTGGATTGTGGCGACATTGAACCCAAGCATTCTCGGCATGATTGAGGCGCTGGGCGGTCCGATCATTGCTTCGATCCTGTTCCTGATGCCGATGTATGCCATCCGCAAGGTGCCGGCCATGGCCAAGTACCGTGGGCAGGCGTCCAATGTGTTTGTCACGGCGGTTGGTCTGGTGGCGATCACTGCAGTGGTTTATTCGCTTTTTGCTTGAGCCTGATGCGGTCTATCCGACTGCGCAGGGTTAAAAATGTGGGAGCGGGCTTGCTCGCGAATGCGATGTATCAGTCACATCATCCGGGACTGATACACCGCATTCGCGAGCAAGCCCGCTCCCACAGTTGGTTTAGGGTGTTGCCGATGCTGTTTTGCAGGCATAAAAAAACGCCGCGTACCTTGCGATACGCGGCGTTTTTTATGTCAACACACCCTTAGGCTTGAATCACCGGGATGTTGGCGCTTGCTGCGATCTTGCGGAACTCAGCGATCTGATCGAAGTTCAGGTAGCGGTAGACGTCACTGGCCATGGTGTCCAGTTTCGCTGCGTAGCCCATGTACTCTTCGACGGTCGGCAGGCGACCCAGGGTAGAAGCTACTGCCGCCAGCTCGGCCGAAGCCAGGTAGACGTTAGCGCCGTCACCCAGACGGTTCGGGAAGTTACGGGTCGACGTCGACACAACGGTCGAGTTCGGTTCTACACGTGCCTGGTTACCCATGCACAGCGAGCAGCCCGGCATTTCCATGCGCGCGCCAGCCTTGCCGTAGATGCCGTAGTAGCCTTCTTCGGTCAGTTGGTGAGCGTCCATCTTGGTCGGAGGCGACAGCCACAGACGGGTAGGCAGCTGGCCCTTGACTTGCTCCAGCAGCTTACCGGCCGCGCGGAAGTGACCGATGTTGGTCATGCACGAACCGATGAACACTTCGTCGATCTTCTCGCCGGCAACGCTCGACAGCAGACGGGCATCGTCCGGATCGTTCGGTGCGCAGAGGATCGGCTCGTTGATCTCGGCCAAGTCGATTTCGATGATTTCAGCGTATTCCGCGTCGGCATCGGCTTCCATCAGCTCAGGGTTCTTGACCCAGGCTTCCATCGCTTGGGCGCGACGTTCCAGGGTACGTGGGTCACCGTAGCCTTCACCGATCATCCAGCGCAGCAGGGTGATGTTGGAGTTCAGGTACTCGGTGATCGACTCTTTCGACAGCTTGATGGTGCAACCGGCAGCCGAACGTTCAGCCGAGGCGTCGGACAGCTCGAAAGCCTGCTCCAGCGTCAGGTCGTTCAGGCCTTCGATTTCCAGGATGCGGCCGGAGAAGGCATTCTTCTTGCCTTTCTTCTCTACGGTCAGCAGACCCGACTGGATCGCGTAGTAAGGAATGGCATGAACCAGGTCACGCAGGGTGATGCCAGGTTTCATTTTGCCTTTGAAACGCACCAGGATCGATTCCGGCATGTCCAGTGGCATGACGCCAGTGGCTGCGGCGAACGCGACCAGACCGGAACCGGCCGGGAACGAGATGCCCATCGGGAAACGGGTGTGGGAGTCACCACCGGTGCCGACGGTATCCGGCAGCAGCATGCGGTTCAGCCAGCTGTGGATGATGCCGTCGCCTGGACGCAGGGATACACCGCCACGGGTCATGATGAAGTCAGGCAGGGTGTGGTGGGTGGTCACGTCGATCGGCTTTGGATAGGCCGCGGTGTGGCAGAACGACTGCATCACCAGATCGGTCGAGAAGCCCAGGCACGCCAGGTCTTTCAGTTCGTCACGGGTCATCGGACCGGTGGTGTCCTGGGAACCCACGGTGGTCATCTTCGGTTCGCAGTAGGTGCCAGGACGAACGCCTTTGCCTTCTGGCAGACCGCAGGCCTTGCCGACCATTTTCTGTGCCAGGGTGAAGCCTTTGCCGGTGTCGACAGGCGCTTCCGGCAGCTTGAACAGATCGGTTGGGCCCAGGCCCAGCTCGGCACGGGCCTTGTCGGTCAGGCCGCGACCGATGATCAGCGGGATACGGCCGCCGGCGCGGACTTCGTCCAACAGCACCGGGGTCTTCATTTCGAAGGTGGTGATGACTTCATCGGTACCGTGCTTGCAGACTTTGCCAGCATGCGGGTACAGGTCGATCACGTCGCCCATGTTCATGTTGGTAACGTCGAACTCGATTGGCAGTGCGCCAGCATCTTCCATGGTGTTGTAGAAGATTGGAGCGATCTTGCTGCCGAAGCAGAAGCCGCCGGCGCGCTTGTTCGGCACGTAAGGCACGTCGTCGCCGAAGAACCACAGTACGGAGTTGGTCGCGGATTTACGCGAGGAACCGGTACCGACCACGTCACCGACGTAGGCGATCGGGAAGCCTTGGCCGCGCATCTCTTCGATCTGCTTCATCGGGCCGGTCTTGCCTTGCTCGTCCGGCACGATGCCTTCACGGGCCATTTTCAGCATGGCCAGGGCGTGCAGCGGGATGTCAGGACGGGACCAGGCATCAGGAGCCGGGGACAGGTCGTCGGTGTTGGTTTCGCCGGTGACCTTGAAGACGCGCAGGCTGATTTTGTCGGCCAGGGTAGGGCGGTTGCGGAACCACTCGCCGTCGGCCCAGGACTGGATCACGGCTTTGGCGTGTTCGTTGCCGTTCCTGGCTTTTTCAGCCACGTCGTGGAACGCATCGAACATCAGCAGGGTGTGCTTGAGTTGGGCGGCGGCGACCGGAGCCAGTGCGGCGTCGTCCAGCAGCTCAACCAGGGTCACGATGTTGTAGCCGCCTTGCATGGTGCCAAGCAGTTCAACGGCGCGTTTCTTGTCGATCAGGGGGAAGTGGCTTCGCCCTTGGCCAGGGCAGACAGGAAACCGGCCTTGACGTAGGCAGCTTCGTCAACGCCTGGTGGAATGCGGTTGGTGATCAGGTCAACGAGGAATTCTTCTTCGCCAGCCGGAGGATTTTTCAGCAGCTCGACCAGGCCTGCGGTTTGTTCGGCGTTAAGCGGCTGGGGAACAATACCCAGGGCTGCACGCTCTTCGATATGTTTGCGGTAGGCTTCAAGCACAGTTATTACCCTCATCAGTGGTCCCACGGGACGCTCATCCAGAAATGAACGGCACGCATGCGCTCAGGGGCTTTTTGGGCCGCAAAGCCAGCGCTGCCGGCATTCCTCACAGAAGCTGCTTTCAAAGTTTTACGCCTGCAGAACGGAGCTGATGAGGGTTGGCGAGGGCTCTGACCTACCGAGTCATGGACCATCGCCAACACCGTTCTGAAGGAACGACTGTGCTCGTGACGCTTTGAAAACAGCTTCCAGCGGATTATTGGCGCCTTACAAGGCCGGATGATTCTACGGCAAAAAATTTCTAAAGGTAAGTTGCCTCACCAAGTTTGAAGGGTGATCACGCTTAGACAAAGGGCTAACATGGCGCATTGTTTCGCTGATTTGCGTGTCGTTGCCCATGTCCAACCAAACCATCAAGACCCCCTGCGTCGGCCTGTGCTCCACGGTCTACGGCGATCTCGTGTGCCGTGGCTGCAAGCGCTTCCACCACGAAGTGATCCAGTGGAATGGCTATAACGAAGAGGAAAAACGCGCGGTCTGGCTACGCTTGGAGCAGCTGTTGGTGCAGGTGATGGCCGGCAAGCTGGAGGTGTTCGACCCCAAGACCCTGCGCGGCCAGCTGGAGCAGCGCAAGATTCGCTTCGTGCCGCACCAGTCCGAGTATTGCTGGGCATACCAGTTGATCGCCCGTGGTGCGCGGGTGATTTCCAACTTGGAGGCTTACGGCATGGTGCTGTTGCCGGAATTTCGCGACTGGCCCTTGCCGGACCTGCGTGATGCCATTGATCGGGAGTTTTTTATCCTGTCAGAGGCGCACTACCAGCGCTATATCGCGCCAAACTTTCTCAAAGATGTATTTTCCAACGGATAACGCGCAACCCAATGTGGGAGCGGGCTTGTTCGCGAATGCGGTGGATCAGTCAATTATTCATTCACTGACACACCGCATTCGCGAGCAAGCCCGCTCCCACAAAGTTGATCGCAGTTGTTCGGAAGACCCCGTCAGGCCTTGGTAGCCAGTTCTCCCAGCTGATCCATCAGCGTGTCGGGCTTGAGCACCAGCACATCGCTTTCCACGGCATCCAGTATCACCTCCGCCGTATTGCCGATCAGCGCCCCGGTAATCCCGGTGCGCGCCACCGTGCCGATGATTGTCACGGCTGCCTGCCACTTATGGGCAGCGAACGGGATCAGCACATCCGCCGGGCCTTCCTCAATGTGCAAGTGTGAGTCGTCCACATCAAACTCTGCCTGGAACGCCTTGCATTGCTCGCGATAACGCGCCTCGATGGTTTCCTTGAGCTGAAACGTCGGGTCCGCCGCCGACAACATCGGCGACGGATGGGCGCTGATCACATGCAATTGCGCCTTGGCCAAGCTGGCGATATCAAAACCATGGTCAATGATCGCGTTGTGCAGAGAGCGGTGCTCGCCATCGGTATTGCCGACATCGATGGCCGCCAAAATCACCCCGCCGGTCCATGGCTTGGCGGTCTTGACCAGCAGCACCGCTGTCGGGCAATAGCGCAGCAACTTCCAGTCGGCAGGCGTCAGCAGCGCCTTTTTCAATGGACTGTCGGGGAAGTGTTGCTTGATTACCAGCCCGCAACCCTCCGCCTGCTGCACGTCGATAATGGTTTCATGCAGGCTGGCATTCCAGGCCTGCTCGGTGCTGACGCTATAGCCGTCTTCGTGCAAACCCGACTTGAGCAGGGCCAGCAGCGCCGAGTGCTCGTGCTTCTTGTCGCAGACCAGCAAATGCAGGTGCGCGCCGGTGACCCCGGCGATCAGCTTGGCACGCTTGAGGGCCAGGCTTTCCGAATGCTCGGGCTCGATGACCACCAGGATGCTGCGGATGGCTTGCATGGTCGGGATCTCCAAAAAGGGTGGGCCTGGAACAACTATAGTTGCTGCACGGCAGACGTCATGTTGATGCACATCAAGGCCGGTGGCTGGTGGTCTGCGGCGGGGTCGGTATAATCGCCGGCCTTTTGTGATCCTTTTGCCCGTGAGCCCGATGAACCTGCCAGATATCCACGAATTCCTCGGTTGCCGCACCCCTGACGCCTGGGTCCAGGCCGCGCTGGCCGATCAGGACACCCTGCTGATCGACCACAAGAACTGCGAATTCAAAGCCGCCAGCACCGCCCTGAGCCTGATCGCCAAGTACTACAGCCATGTGGACCTGATCAACATGATGTCGCGCCTGGCCCGTGAAGAGCTGGTGCACCACGAACAAGTCATGCGCCTGATGAAAAAGCGCAAAGTCGAGTTGCGCCAGTTGAATGCTGGCCGGTATGCCTCGGGTTTGCGCAAAGTGGTGCGCACCCATGAACCTGTCAAGCTGGTGGACACCCTGGTGGTGGGCGCTTTTATCGAAGCGCGCAGTTGTGAGCGTTTCGAAGCCTTGGTGCCGCATTTGGACGAAGAACTCGGCAAGTTTTACTTCGGCCTGCTGAAAAGCGAGGCGCGGCACTTCCAGGGTTACCTCAAGCTGGCCTACCAATACGGCGACGCCAAGGACGTCGCCCAGGTGATCGAGCGGGTGAGGGCGGCCGAGCAGGAACTGATCGAGTCACCCGACATCGAGTTCCGCTTTCACAGTGGCGTGCCAGCCTGAGGCCACGGCCGCGCCGATCAGCGCGGTGATTCCGGCGAGCAGCAGGATCACCGGCTGTGTACCCAGCGGTGCTGCCAACACTGCTATCGCCAAGCCTGCCAAAGGTTGCGGCAGGTTGTTGAGCAAGGTGATCACGCCCACGGTCTTGCCGAAGTCCTGCACGGGAATCACCCGCTGACGGGTGCTGCGCAGGTAGACGTTGAACATCTTGTCGAAACCGGTGACCAGCAGGAAGCCCACGGCGTATAGCCAGATGCCGGGGCTGATCGCCATGATCACTGCACCTACCGCAATCATCGAATACGACAACCCGCCCAGCACCCTCAGCGGGAGCCCGGCCCGCGCCAGGTAAAACAGAATCCCGATGGTCACCAAGGCGCCGGCTGCCTGCAGCAGGGCATAGGTGTCCTTGTCTTGCGCAAATTGGCCGGTCACCATCGCCGCAGATGTGGCCAGCGTGACACCAATGATCAAGTTGACGCCCACGGCCAGCGTAATGATCCGCTTCAGTTCCGGCAGGCTGCGGATATGCCCGAAGGCAATCTTCAGTGGCTGCAGCCAGATATCCCGATGCTGCTCGAACGTTTCCAGCTGTGTCGTGTTGGAGCGTTGCCACGCCCGCATTGCCAGGTCGGCCAATAAAAACAGCCCGGCCACCCCGAGTACGACCCAGTGCCAGGCCCACACTTCCAGCATCAGCGCGGCCACCAAAGGCCCGAGCACCAGCCCGCTCTGGTCAGCAATCTGCGAATAGGAAAGCGTCTTGGCATAGCTGTAGTGGGGAAAGACATGAGGCATCAACACTTCCCGCGCCATGATGCCCTGGGTGGTCAACACGCCGCAGAGCGCCGAGAGCAGCACGATCCAGAGGATACCGTCGAAGACCCCGTACAAAACCACGGCCACCCCGCAAGCCAGCGCCCGGCAAACCTGGCTGATATGCAGGATGCGCACCGGCGCGAACTTGTCGCACAATGCGCCACACACCGGGAACGCGAGATAACGCGGCAGCGACTCGACAAAGAATGCAAGTCCAGCCCAAGCCACGCTCTGGGTAGTCTGGAACACGATCAAGGGCACGATAAACAGCAGAATCTGGTCGGCCAGCCGCGACAAGAACAGCGAAACAAAGAACGCCAGGTAATCCTTGCGCATACAACTCCCTGTGGTTGGCGTTAAAGATTGCAGGTTATTTGTTAAAAACTCTTAAAAACATGAACCTTCGTGGCCAATCCTGGCCAGCGGCTTCAGTTGTCCAGCTTGCCACCTATAATGCCCGCTCTTCAATCCGTGTCTGCAGACTGAGAACTTATGGAAAACCTGGGGCTGGGCAAGGTCTTGCTCGTTGAGGACGACGAAAAACTGGCAGGGCTGATCGCGCACTTTCTCGCGCAGCATGGCTTTGAGGTACGCGTGGAGCATCGGGGCGATGAGGCCTTGGCGGCGTTTCTCGCGTTCAAGCCGAAGATCGTCGTACTTGACCTGATGTTGCCGGGCCAGAGTGGCCTGCATGTGTGTCGCGCAATTCGCGCGGTGTCCGACACGCCGATCGTGATCCTCACGGCCAAGGAAGACGACCTGGACCATATCCTTGGCCTGGAGTCCGGTGCCGACGATTATGTGATCAAGCCGATCAAGCCCCCTGTGTTGCTGGCGCGCCTGCGTGCCCTGCAACGACGTCAGGCGCCGGAGCCGACGGTGCGCGGGGCGCTGGCCTTCGGGCGGCTGGCCATCGATCGCAGTTGCCGCGTGGTCAGCCTTGGCGATGACAAGATCGACCTCACCACCATGGAGTTTGAATTGCTGTGGCTGCTGGCCAGTAACTCGGGGACGATCCTGTCCCGCGATGACATCCTCAACCGCATGCGCGGCATTGCGTTCGACGGGCTCAACCGCAGTGTCGATGTCTACATCAGCAAACTGCGCAGCAAACTCAACGACAACCCGCGCGAACCAGTGTGCATCAAGACCATCTGGGGCAAGGGCTACCTGTTCAACCCGTTTGCGTGGGAGGCCTAGATGCTGCGGCTCTATATCCGCCTGTACATCATCCTTGCGCTAGGCCTGGCGGGCGCTATCTGGCTGGTCAACTACACGTTCGACGAGCTTCTTCCCGAGGCCAACGAAACCTATAACCGCGAGGCCATGCGCGGCCCGGCCTATGCTTTGGTCGAGCAGTTGCGACCCTTGCTCGGTGATGCCCGCCAAGCGCGTCTGGGCGAGTTGCAACCCCATTACGGTCTGCACCTGAAACTGGTCCAGCGCGATGACCTGGCGCTGAACCCGCGTGAGCAACAGTTGCTGGCGGCTGGGCAGTTGGTGGTGCGTGGCGATTTCATGGAGTTCATCGCCAATCTCGACGGCGGCCCGCAATTGCTCAATATCAAGCTGCCCGACGAGCCTAAATGGCTGTACTTGTGGGCCTACAGCCTGTTGGGGCTGAGCCTGGCGATCGTGCTGTATTTCTGGGTTCGGCCGCACTGGCGCGATCTGGAGCATATCCGTCTGGCGGCGCAACGTTTCGGTGACAACGAGCTCAGCTCGCGCATCCTGCTGCCGCGCCGTTCCACCGTGCGTGAGCTGGCGGGGCACTTCAACCAGATGGCCGAGCGTATCGAAAGCCTGATCGCCAACCAGCGCGAACTCACCAACGCCGTGTCCCACGAACTGCGCACGCCCATTGCACGCCTCTCGTTCGAACTCGACCAACTCAAGCAGCAGGCCGACCCGCGCCAGCGTGGCGAATTGATTGCTGACATGTATGCAGACCTGGGCGAACTGGAAGAAATGGTCTCCGAACTGCTTACCTATGCCAGCCTGGAACGTGGCGCCACCCAGGTCACACGCGAAAGCATCGAGGCCCTCAGCTGGCTCGACAGCGTGATCGGCAGTGTGGCCCTGGAGGCCGAGGCGGCAGGTATTCAATTGTCGTTGCGCACGTGCGAGGTGGACTTTATCCAGATCGAGCCACGCTTTATGGCACGTGCGGTGATCAACCTGTTGCGCAACGCCATCCGCTACGCCGAGCGTCGGGTGGAAGTCTCGCTGGTCAAGTTCGGCAGCGGCTACGAAGTGCGGGTGTGTGACGACGGGCCCGGCGTCCCGGAGGACGGCCGGGCGAAGATTTTCCAACCCTTCATGCGCCTGGACGCGAGTCGCGATCGCCGTACCGGCGGCTTCGGCCTGGGCCTGGCGCTGGTGCAGCGGGTGTCGCAGTGGCATGGCGGCCAGGTGCAGGTGTTGGACTCGGAATGGGGCGGCGCCTCATTCCGAATGACGTGGGCGTACGTTGAGTCATAGGGTTATCGAGTGAATTGGCGCGGCCTATAAGTGATTCTCAGGTCGTCATGTATAGGAGGCAGGCCGGGCGGAGCGATATTGATCCTGATGGTTTGACCATGGTTTTTTTGGATGTGCGGAATGGCTTTTCCATTAAATAAACCTTCCGTCAATAGATCGGTGGCTTGCTCAATAACTGCCGACGTCCCATTGGGATAGTTTCGCAACACCTCATTTCGTACTCCGTTTCGTATGGCGGTTACGGATGTCGAGCCATGCGTCAATGAGACGGTCCCTTCAAACGCCTTGACCGGTTTGTTTATTTCTTGTTGAAAGAGGCGCCCAAATGCTTTGCTTCTGCCTTCAGCGGAGTAGCACACCAGAAGGCGTACGTTATCGGCAGAAGTAAGGTCCACACCCTTTGCTCTCAGCAGCTTCGCTAACCCAGGCGCATCATAAAGCGTGTTGTCCATGATTATCTTCGTACCGTCACCTGTGATCCGCTCAACCCAATTTCGTTTGATACCGTGTGCGACGACATTGAGGCGGTTCGTGCCTTTATAGGTATCGGTGAAGGTATGAACTTCATTGCCAATCAGTTTCAGATCCCTCATCGGCCCGCCCATTTGAATGACATTGTCGCGGCTCAATCCTATGTCCAGTGCGCGCTGCTGAGGTGTCATGGCAGGTGTGCTTGTGCCAGGCGCTGCAGACACCTGTGGCTTGAAGTCCTCCAAGGGCTTTCCATACGTTTTGTTGGTCTTTGGATCTACCGCATACCATTTGCGGGTTGTTCTATCGAACCTTGCTGGTGTGGAGAATTCGGTAAGGCCTCTTTTGTAAGTGCCTTGCGCGATGTCAGGTTTTCGGGCGAGGTCGGAAAAGTCATATTGCCCGGTTTTTCCTGGCGAGAACTTATGGAAATTAGCGTTGAGCCCACCGGAAGGCTGAGCCGGTGTTTGTGTAAACAGCCGTCGTCCGAAAGGTTTACCGCTTTGTTTCAACGCGCTATTCACCGGCTTGGCCGCTGCGCCAGCAACCTTGCCCAGACCCGCGGTGGTCAAGTACATGACACCATCGAATACGATGTCGGACGCCACCGCAAGCCAATCGCCGTTGAGCACGTTTCTGATGGGGTTCACGACAACCATCGAGGCGAACAGCACCTCTCTGTTCCTTTCGAACTCTTCATCTTCTTCGTCAAATCGCGTTGTGTGGCCGCTGGCATTCACCAGTTGTTCAAGCTCGACATCACCGAGGGTGTGCTTGGAGAGCAACTCCCCCAGAAACTGACTGCGTGCACTGTTATACGATGCCGGGACACTGGCGTCTGCCGGCGGCGTGATGGCTTGTAACTTATGGCTGTCGGTCTGCGAGACGCTAAATGGCGTGATGGCTGTATTGGAGAATTTTTCTCCTGCCAGATGAGGTGTGGGCGCCTTGATCCATGGCCCTTGAGGGCCTGGAACGAATGCGCTGCCCAGGTCATCGCGGGCTTTCAGATAGTTGTGTTGCGGGCAAAATTCATAGAATTTTACTTTGTTCTCATGCGTTGACTTGATGATCAACGCGCGCTTGCTCGGATCTTGACTCGGCGTTGATTGGTCGAGATTGACGGCGCCGGACTTGGTGATGACTCGATGTTTGATGACGGTGCCTTCAATGAAAATCTCGAGTTTTCCATATTCCAGCTGCTTTCTATCGCTGATCGGTTGTTGCGCAATGAGATGTTTGCTGAGGGTGACCAGCCCGCTTTCCCTGCGTTGCTGATAATTGGCCACAGCAAGGCGGTGTACGGACTTGATATCCGGGAGGTGGTGAAGTAATCCGGTGGTTGTTCCTGGAAGCGCCTGTTCTCTCAATGAATACCATGTGTTGTCCTCCTGCGGGGCTGGCGCTCGGCCTGAGAGATAAAGGTCCAATAGGGAATAAGGGCCCGTGTTGGTATGTAATATATCGTTGTTGAGGACGTTATTCGCCCGCGCCTGGGGCGTTGTGAGCACGGCCAGTTCAAAGGGCACATTCTTATAGCGCTTCCCCAGTTCTTCCAGTGCCTGGTCTTTGAGCAGTGGAACCTTCGCGGTGATGTCCCCGGGGGTTGTTTGCAGCTCGCTCATGACCTCGGAGAACGCTTTCTGCGCTGTGTCCAACTGCTCGTCTGAATAGCGCCCTGTAGGTGATGGCGAGAGGACGCCATGCACTAACGCCCAATCGATGACCATGTCTAATTTGGCCGCATTCAATAGCGCTTGGTCTTCTGTAGCAACCGGATCGATTGCCGCGAATTTTACGACTTCAGCAAAGCTCATGAGGGAACTGCTGCCAGGGCTCTTTGCTTCTATGTAGGCCACTGTGGCTTTCAGGGTGGCCCACGCCGGTGAACCGTAAGTCACGTCAGCGGGGATGTCCTTGACCAGCAGTTCCGGCGCGGCACTTGATAGCAGCATAAACGCCGCCACGGGGGCCATCCTGGTCGTGCAACGGCCACTCTCGGCCAAATGGGGGATCAACGCTTGCTTGATGTGACTCAGCGGCTGCCCATAGAAACATGGGGCCGCGAGGTCGAAACCGGCACATTCATTTCTCTTCGCCACATCATGGGCCGTGGGTGCATCCAGCCCCAACAGGATCGCCGCGAGGGTCATGTCAGAGCCGTCGGTATCGCCAGCGACGCCCATTTTCCGCTGTAGGGCAGCTTCCAGCGTCCGGGCTTTTGGCGAGCGAAGGAGGTCATCTACGATTTCTCGTGGGGCGTTCAGCTCGGCGTCTGTCCAATGGCGATTTTTCGTCAGGTAGGTAAAAGCCCCTCCTTCATTGTTCACGGCGTGCGAAGCACCCAAGTCCGGTAGCTTGAGGTTGTTAAAGCGTATGTGGCTGTAGAGCTGCTTTTTTTCATCCAGCGTCAGTGCCGCCGCCCAGCTCAAGGCGCCGGTGAGATTGCCATGGGGGATGGAAGGCAAGGGCCCGCGTTGAATGGACTTGATCAAGTTGTTGATGTCGTCTTTGGTCTGCGGAACGATCCACCCCTTGTCGGTGATGAATCGTCTGAGGCTGACGCTGGCCTCCGGTGCCAACTGCTCATCCTGAACGTACCAGGAAGTGGGGTCCACGTTTAACTTGAACGCGTCACTGTCGAGCATTTGCGCAATCAAGGTTTTTTCGTGTTGCGCAGCCTGTTCTGAGGTGTGTGGCGAATCAATGAAAGAGGGAGGGCTGTCGGTCGCGTTGGCAGAGGCGGGGGTGGCGTGATTGCCGTGGACAACAGTTGGCACAGGCGCGTGTTGTTACGAACATCGCCCCATTCCCTCTGCTGCTGTTCCAGCGCGGTCTCTGAGCGCAGTTCAAATTGTGCGGGTGAGAGCACCGCACCAGGCAGGGGAAAGGTGTTAGCGTGTTTGACGTCATTCGCGCGTTCTGTGAGCGCTTCACGGCTATGGGGCACCTGCTCGCCATAGAAGGCCGCAATGTCTTTGAGGTCAGCGGGGCGCGTGGCATGCGTAACGGGGTCGGACCGACCGGGCGAAGGGACAGAGACGCAGATGTTGCCCGCCGCTAACGTTTTGGACGTCTGCATGATCAATGGCCACGAGGCAGGCAACGATTGGCCGTCGCTGAACTGTGCCCCCAGCGCGAGGATGCTGGCGCGCGCACCGGCTTCACCGGATGCCGAGGGCTTGGCGTAGGCCTGTATCCAACCGGGCGTGGTGTCGCTCGGGGGGAAAATGCGAAGGGGGCGGGATAGGTCAACGCGATTGGCGTGGGCCCACTGCTTGAAATCGTCACCCGCCACTAGGCTGTCGAGGTGGTTTCGCCATTGCCCGAACGTAGAGTCGACAGGCACAGGGTAAACGGCCTCACTTCCGGTCACCGGTAAGGGCAAGTCTTGGGCTGCGCGGGTTAGCGCGGCGGCATAGGTTCCCGCCAATTCTGCGTCGGCTATATACCGCGGGGTACTTTTTATGAGTTCCAACCAGTCAGGTGCTTGTGGGGCCGACTGAGGTGAAGGGGGTTGCTGTGCATCCGGTGGTGGGGACTGGTACGTGGCGGCCGAAACAGTAGCGGATTGAGTCGATGAGACCATCAGTAAACTCCAGAAGAACGACGATAGCGACTGCGTGTTTTCCCACATGCAGCAGTGACTATTCGTCGCAAGTGCCAGGCCTCCGGTTCCCCTCTGCTCAGTGAGGGGATATTTCACTCCTCAGGGGTTGAGCGTTGATGCCGACTTCCCCCTCAAAAGCTGTATTCCAGCACACCCATCACCGACGTCTGCAACCGACGCTCCACGATCGGGCTCTTGCCGGCTTCATCCGCCAGGTACTGCACATCCAGCAAGGTCGAGAACTGGGTGTCCTCGCTGATCGGCAGGCTCCACACCAGGTTCATGCCATTACTGATATTGCCCGCGCCCGCCTTGTAGGTTTTGAAGCGGCTGCGTGCGGCTTGGCCGGTGGTCACGCCGTACCAGGTCTGCAAGTAGTCACGGTCCCCGAAATGGCTGTTGAGGCTGGCGTCGAGGGAGCCGAAACGGCCTTCATACAGGTTGGTGCCCAGGCTCAGTTCCACGTGGGTGAACGCCTTGCCGCTGTCCTTGTGGTCATCTTCCTTGAGCGCATGTTCCAGGGTGGCGCCAACAATCACGCCGCCCAGGTTGTAGCTGGCACTCACACCCAGTTGCGGGCGTGACTTGATCTCGCCCATGCCTTTGAGACGCTTGGTGCCGAGGTGCATGGACGTGTTTTTGTCCTTGCGCGAAGCACTGGCACCGACGTAGGCCTCGAAGCTCAAGGCATTGCCTTCGTAACCCCAGCCCAGGCCTTTGTCGGTGTCGAGAAAAAGCCCCCAAGGGCTGACGATGGCACCACCGAGCACGGGAGCAGTCATGCGCTCATCGCTGCCGCTGTAGCGGGGCAGGTTGGCCACACCGGCGTTGAGGCTGTAGGTCCAGTCCTCGGCCAGTGCGCTGTTGGCTCCGGCGAGTAAACACAGGGAAGTCATGGACAGGCAGAGGTTTTTGGGGCTCATCAGGGTTTTCATGTCAGTCAGAAACTCAAGGGTGGATGGGTACGTTTGAAGGCGTAGCCCGAAGCGCTCAGGCCATTGATCTGGCGGCTCACGGTGTCGCCCAGGCCATAGCCGGTCCCGGCCAGTACGGCGTGGGCGTTGTCGACGGGCAGCAGGATGTAGTCGGTCAGCGGCTCGTCATGCAGTTGGCCGCGAATCACCAGGAAGCCTTCTTCGAGGCGCACGCTGATGCCGCTTAATGGCGCGTCGGGCTCAAAGCTGTTGAGCACCTGATAGGTGCCGACCGTGTCGGCCCAGGCCATGGGCAGCGGCGGCGGGTCGATGCGCTCACCGATGGGGATGCGTTGGCCGTGGCTGCGCGCGGTGAGCATCTGCCGGCCTTGCACGGTGATCACGTCGAGTTGTACGTGGCCCAGTTCACCGAGGTCCTTGAGCCAGAAGCCGAAGAGTTTCTTCTGCGCGCGCAGCCAGCCCTGATCGTCACGCAGCAGTTAGAAGTTGAAACCCGCCAGTTCGCCGCGCAGCCGCTGCTCATCATCCTTGATCCTGAAGACGCCCCAGGCGGTTGCGTAAAACCCGGCCAGGCGCTGACGGTCGATGGCTGTCGGCACTTGGCGCAGCTTGAGCCCATGGCGGGGTGACTGGCAGTCGTCGCTGCACACAGGCGTGCCGGTTTGCGCTTCAAGCATCAGGCGCAGGGTGTCAGTGGCCAATCTGGCGACCAGGTCTTCGGCATTGCTGTCGTTGGCCATGATGATCACTGCCAATTGATGGTCCGGCAGCAGGCTCAGCTGTGCGGCGAAATCATCGCCACCGCCGCTGTGCTGGTAGGTACGCACCCCAGGACCGACCGGCGCGTCACCACAGGGCGCCAAAAACCACGCCAGGCCGATCTGGCAGTCGAAGTCCAGGGCATTGCCGGTGTTTTGCTGGGTGAACATTTCATCGATGGAGCGGCTTGCCATTACCCGCTTGCCCTTGTAGAGGCCCTTGGCAAATAGCATCTGCACGTAATGGCTGAGGTCCTTGGGGCTGGCCCACAAGCCGCCGGCGGCGATGTCGCGCAGTTGCGCATCGGTGCTGGCGACGCCTTCCTGATAGCCCAGGGCGCGAAAGCCTACTTGGGCAGCGGTCCCGACAAAGCTCGCGCGATCCATCTCCAGCGGCTTGAGCAGGCTGTGTTGCATTTGGGCTTCAAACTCCTTGCCGCTGCTGCGCTCGATCGCCGCGCCCACCAGCGCATAACCCAGGTTGGAATAGGCCACTTGCGTGCCGGGCGGTGTGCTCAGCCAGACACCGGACAGGCGCATCGGCATCTGCCCCATGGCGTAGCTGTTGCGCAGGTCTCGCAGGTGTTCACTGGGCAAGCCGGACTGATGGCTCAGCAGGCGACGCAAAGTGATGTCGCGGTCGGCGGCCTGCTGGTCGGCGTGGAAGCGCGAGCGCACATAGAACTCGCGCAGGGTCTGCTGCAGGGGGGCATCCAGCGTCAGTCGCTGTTCTTCAACCAGTTGCAGGGCCGCGCTGGCCGTGAGCAATTTGGAGATCGCGCCGGCCCGGAATGCAGTGTTTGGCGTGACAGGCAGGCCCTTGGCTTTGTCGGCCATGCCGAACCCGCGGGCCCAGATCAATTCCTGGCCGTTGACCAGTGCTATCGACAGGCCCGGGATGTTGTCCTGGGCCATGTCCCGTGGGATCCGGGTTTGCAGGTAACGGATGATCGCGCTGTAGTCACCCTTCGCAATTGACGGAGGGGCAGGTGACTGCCCGTGGCAGCCAATACTGCCCAACAGGCAACCGAGCAACGGAAGACCGCGCAATGTGCGAAGCATGACGAGCACCCGACAGGTGATTTGGATGCTCGCATGCTAGGGGCGCAGCGCTCGCCGGTCTTTTGCAGCTTTGTCGAGAAACTGTCAAAGACTGTTAACGGGTCACGCCGTTACGCTCATGCCATTGGGCGATGGACTCTTCGGGGTACTCATCGAACTGCAGATCGCCTTGGCGCAACGTGACTTCCACCCACGGCGCCTTCGAGCCCAGCATCAGGTGCGTATGTTCCGGCGGCACCGGCAATGGCGTGTCGATGGCCGAGGCAAACGGGTGGATCAACGCCGGCCACTCGGGGCTGAACAACCACAAGGCGCTGCCGCATTGCGAACAGAAATGCCGCTCAGCGCTGCTCGCATGGGCCCGGCGGGCACCCTCGGGCTTGAGCCTGGCGTGGTAGATCGAAATCAGTTTGCGCCCGCGCACCTTCAAACTCTGGGCATCGCCGGCCAGGTTGATCGCATAGCCGCCACCGCCCTGGGTCTTGCGACAGATCGAGCAGTAGCAACGCTGGTAAGGGTAGGGGTGGGCACTGGTTAGGCTGAACGTCACGGCGCCGCAATGGCAGGATCCTTCAAGCTGCATGGGCTGACTCCTGATATGAGTATGTAACAACGCTTTGCTAATACCTTAGCCTCAGGCAAGATTCTCCGCTTTGGTTTCAGGGAAGACACCCATGATTGCTCAGTTGCAGAGCGCTGCCGCGCAAATCCGCCACGCCGTGCGTGCCGCTACCGAAGGCTTGGTCGGGCGCGAGCAACTGGCCGAATTGATCGTGCTGGCAGCTGTGGCCCAGGAGCACATCCTGGTGATCGGGCCGCCCGGCACTGCAAAAAGCGCGGTGGTGCGGCGTGTCGCGCAGTCTATGGGTGGGCGTTACTTCGAATACCTGCTCGGACGCTTCACCGAGCCGTCCGAACTGTTCGGCGCGGTAGACCTGAAAAAGCTGCGCGAAGGCACGGTGGAAACCGACGTCAGCGGCATGCTGCCGGAAGCCGATATCGTGTTTCTCGACGAAGTCTTCCTGGGCTCTACCGCGATCCTCAACACCTTGCTGGGCGTACTCAACGAGCGCCGCTTCCGTCGTGGCCATACCCAGGTGCAATGCCCGCTGCGCGTGTGCGTCGGCGCCGCCAACGGCCTGCCGGATGATGAGGCGTTGGCGGCCTTCGGCGACCGTTTCCTGTTGCATCTGTTTGTCGAGTCGGTGCCGGACAATCAATTGGAAGCCATGCTGGCCGGCGGCTGGCAGTCGGAGCAGCGCCCGGTGCAACAGTTGCTCGGCCTTGCGCAACTGGACACGCTCGGCCAGGCCCTGAAACATGTCGACCTGACCGCTGTGCGCCCAGCCCTGGCCCAAGCCATTCGCCGCTTGCGCGAAGCCGGCATCCAGTTGTCAGACCGGCGCATCGTCAAGTCTCAGCGCTTGATCGCGGCCGCTGCATTGCTCAGTGGTCGCCTGGAAGCCAGCGACGCCGACTTGTGGCCGCTGCTGTACGTGTTGCCGACCCAGGTTACCCAGCAACACGGCCGCGAAGTGTTGCGCGACCTGTTTGCTGCCTCCAGCAACAGCCATTTGTTCAGCGCGGTGGAAGAGGCCACGTTGCAGCCGACGTCACGTGTGAATCGGCTGCTGGAAACCGCCGAAGACTACCTCTCCCGTGCCGAGCCGCCGGCCAGTAGCGTGCTCGAAGGCCTGTTGCGCGAGATCGATGCCAATTTCAATAGCCAGACCCTGCCCGAACCTCTGCAGCAGGCGCGGGGACAACTCACTCGATTGCTGACCCCCAGCGAATGAGTGCGCTGACCCAGCCTTGGGCCTGGCGTTCACGGCCAGTGCCCGCCGAGGCTCAGGCCGCCGTGGCCTGGGGCGATGCTGCCCGGCGCCTGCACGCACGCCTGGCGCTGCTCGCGGCCGACCATGCGGCGCGGCTGCAAGCCACTGCCAATGGTGATGTACTGGTGGTGACGGGCGTAATGGCTGACCTGCCTTGGGTCGACGGTGTTGCTTACGCTGCGCCCAGCACCAACGCACCGCATCTCTGGCTGCCGACCAGTTGGGAACCGCAGGTGCCACAGGACCTGCTGGGACAGGCCTTGTCCGCTCGCTTCAAACGCGCGCCCTTGCTGGTGTGGCACGACCCGCAGGCAGTGATCCCGCTGGACCGCCTGCTGGCCGTGTCGCCTGCGCATCTGCAACGTATCGCCGCCTATTGGAGAGGCACCCATGCAACTGCCTGAGGCGCTGCAACCCTGGCGGCAGTGGCTGGAGTGGTTTGCCCCGCAACACCTGCCCCTGTTCGCCGACCTGCTCGGTCGACTCAACCCTCTGCTCGGACCGCTGCGCGGCCTGCACCAGGGCGGAGTGCCGGAGCCCGATGGCCTGGGCGACCTGCATCGGCGCGGCCCCTATGAGCGACTGCTGTCCAGTGAATGGCTGCTGGCCGATGAAGTGCCTGACGAATTCCTGCGCCGGGCGGTCGGCGGTGAGCATATGTTCCTCGCCCCGCACTACCGTGCCCGTGAAGCGAACCGTCTGATTGTGGTGCTGTTCGATGCGGGCCCCTTGCAACTGGGGGCAGCGCGCTTGGTGCACCTGGCGCTGTTGATGCTGCTGGCGCGGCGTGCCGCAGAGGCGGGGGCGCAATTGCGCTGGGGCATCTTGCAAGCCACGCCCGAGTTGCATGAGCTGGATTCATCGGCGCAGCTCAAGCGCCTGCTCGACGCCCGCACCTACGAGGTCGTGAGCGACGACCATTGGCTGGCCTGGCGTGACGCGCTGGCCGACCACGCCGTTGGAGAATGCTGGGTGGTCGGCCAGCGCTTGCCGCCCACTGACCCCAAGGTCTGCACCCACCGCGTGCAGATTACGCGCAACCTGGATGGGCGCAGCCTGACGTTCGCCTTGAAATCGCGGCGCGTGTCGCTGCCGCTGCCGGAGGAGCAGCAGGCCGTGCGCTTGCTCAAGGGCCAGTTCGATAATGCCGTGCACACGCCGGCACCGAGCGCTGCCGGCCGGGTGGCGCGGGTTGCATTGACCCTGCCACCGGTCATCTCCGGTTCCGGCAACTATGTCGCCCTGCGTTTGCTCGATGAGCACGGCATGGTGGTGATCAAGCTGCCGCACAAGAACCAGAAAAAAAACCTCGAAGTGCGACGTCGCCTGTGGGGCAAACATCAGCACGTGCTCGCGGCCACCTTTAACTACCGCAGCCTCGGTGCGGTGCTCGGTGATGGCAATATCCTGACCTTCTGGAACATCCCCAGTCTCGTTTCGGTCAACAAGCCGACACGCGAAGAAATGCACCTGCCACCGGGCACCGCGACCTTTCTGCCCGCGGTGTGGCTGCGCGGCGATCAGACGGAGCGCCTGTATTTACTCGATACAAACGGTCAGCTCGCTCACTGGCAGCGGCCTGGCCACGCGCCGAGGGGAGAATGTTTCTCGGTGACGGACAATGTCATGGGGCTGGCGCAGTTGGACGCCTTATCGTTGATCTACGCCCGCATCGAGGGTGGGCAACTGGTGGCTTACCCCGCGACGTCTTCCGGTGCCCGCAGTCACGGTTATGCAGTCGGTGCGGCTGCCGGTGTGAGCCAGATACTGTTCGCCAGCACCCCGCATTGGAAGTACGCCTTTGGTGGTTGCGCATTACTCACTCACCAGGATGGCCGCCAGAGTTGGCGCCTGGTGACCCACGACAGTTTTCCCGCGAAAAAGGTACAGATCGACTTGGCGCCCGGCTGGAGCGCCATCGGCCTGGATCACCAGGTGGCGGCGCAGGAACGCTATTCGCTGGTATTGCTGGGGCCGAACCAGCACACCGTTGGCCTGTACACCGAGGGCCAACAACAGATGCTGTTCACCACGACGGCACCGATTGCCCGTGCGAGTTTCTGCCCCATGAGCGGCCTGGTGGCGGTGCTGACCACCGCCCGGGAATTACTGGTGTTCAACGTTGCCGAGCGCGCCATGCGTTTGCAAGTGATGTGTGACCTGAAACATGAGCCTGCCCATGCTTGAGCAAGAATCCCTGTTGATCCGCCGGCCGTTGTTGACCGGGCATCAACCCATCGACGGCATGTGGTTGCCCGCCGAGCGTTTTGCGCTGCAGGAGCGAGCTCGCTTGATGCTGGATCACTGGCGCACGGGCGCGACGGCCTACCGTTTTGTCGACGGCGATTTAGTGCAGTTCAGCACGCCGGTCGCGCTGGATTGCCAGACCCTTGCCGGCTGGCCGCTGGTGCGTCAGGGCCGTGGTCTGTGTTCGGCGCAGTTGAGCAACGAGGAGCAGCGCGCTTTACCGGCCGCCGACCTGTGGCTGGTGCGCGGCAGCCAGGTGCACGCTTTGCAGTTGCGCGATGCCCAGGCCCTGGAACCTGGGCAGTGGCTTGATATCAGCGCCTACACCTTGCTCGATACCTTCGATTGTCATGCGCCCGTCGTGCCGGCCCTGCCTGAACCGGTGATCACCGATGTACGCGAGATCCTGGGCGGATTGGCGCCGGTCAGCCCCGAGCAGGAGAGCGTGATCCGGGCCTTGCTGGAGCGGCAATCACCCGCACCGAAAGCGCCGCTCCCCAAGGCTGCACGCCAATGGGGCAACGAGGAGCCCGTACCCTATCCGGCGTTGAAACTGGGCGTCACCCTGGCACTGGTTGCAGGGTTGATCTGGATGGCCACCCAAGGCCAATCCGTGCCGCTGGCACCAGTGTCTGCCACAACCACCGAAGACATCAGCGGCGTGATCCTGGGCATGCTGCTGAGCGCCATTGTTTTCACCGCCTTGCTGGTAGCGCTGAACAAATGCCTGCGCCGAGGTGCGCGGCCTATCGGCGCTGTGCAGCAAGCCGCGGACAACCCAAGCATTCCCCAGCGTGCCAAACCGGCTCGTCATAAGCCGGCGGCCTGGCGCCGCTGGCTGACCCGCCTGACCGAGCATTCAAAACTGTCCCGGCTGTACGGCAGGCGCCAGGCGGCTTACATGCAGCGCATGCTGGAGATGTTCGAGGACGGCGATTTCGCCGAAGCTTTGCGCCATGCCATCCCCTTGGGTGACCAGCAATCGAATGGTGAACAGCACTTCGGTACGCCGCAGCGCCGCGAGGACCTGACTCTTAGCCAACAGCACGGGCCCAACCGTACCTACCGCTTCGAGGAAGGGCTGACCGAGCACCTGCGCCAGATCTACCGCCGCTCCTATGAGCGCCTGGCCCGCGAAAATCGTATCGAAGAAGCGGTATTCGTACTCGCTGAACTGCTCAAGGAACGCCAGGAAGCACTCGATTATCTGGAAAAACACGCGCGCTACCAGCAGGCCGCCGACCTCGCTCTCGCCTGGGACATGCCGTCTGCGGTCATCGTGCGCCTGCTGTGCCTGGCCGAGAACTGGCAGCGCGCCTTGCTGGTGGCGCGTCGAGATGATGCGTTTGCCGATGCGGTGGTGTTGCTTCACGCCAAGCAGCCGCAGATCGCCGACCGTTTACGCCTGGAGTGGGCCGAGTCGCTGATCGCCAAGGGCCTGTGGTTGCAAGCCGTTGAGGTGGTGTGGAGCTTGCCGCAAGAGCGCCCGCGCGCCGCTCAATGGCTGCTCGATGCCGAAGCGGCCGGTGGGCGTCTGGCGATTGGTGCCTTGGTAAAACGTGCCATATTGCTGCCCCAAACCCTGGACGCTTACGGACCCTGGATCGAACAACTGCGTGACGATCCCAGCCGTTGCGCCGAGCGGGATGCCCTGGCGCACGCGATGTTGGCGCACAAGTCCGACACCGTGGCCCTGGCCTGGCTCGCCGGTGCCACCGTGCACGCGGTGCTCGCCGACCAGCTCAGTGGGCGCGGGGGGCTCAACTTCAACCAACTGCAGTCGCTGGTCAAAATGAGCCGGGACAAATGTTTGCAGGCGGACTTGCCCGGCCAGTCACTCAAACGTCCCGCCGTGCGCTCGCTGGAGCACGCGGGCGAGGCATTGCAGTGGTCAGCCCCGGTCCTGGGCAGCCGCTCGGTATACGATGCGGTGTCGCTGGATGACGAGCGTTATCTGGTGGCACTGGGCGAGGTCGGTGCAGTGGTGACGGATGCCAGCGGCACGCCGCTGTTCCATTTCGCCGTGCCGGCCCAGCGGATTGTCTTGGCGCACAGCCGGCAAATGGCGCTGGTGCTGACCCGGCGCGACACGGTGTGGCGCATCAGCAAGTTGGACTTGGTCAATCGTGCCGCGACCGACTTGGGCGTGCAGGTGCTTGACGTGTTCGCCGATCAGTTTGATGGCAGCACCTGGACCCTCGGCCAAGGCCGGCAACTGCGTGTGGTGGACGTGGATCGCGGCTTTGAAACCCTGTGGCACGTCAGCGACTTGCCAGGCTCGGTTCGCGCCCTCAAAGGTGATGAACGCAATGAGTTCCTGTGGCTCCATAGCCCCCTGGAAGGTTTTGAGCGCTGGCATTATCGCCTGCCTGAGCGGCGGTTGGCGGGGCGTGAGCCGGCGTCGCCGCAGTCAGAGGAAAGCAACGCGTTGTTCTGTGCACTCGATCAAACCGTTGAGTACCTGGTCCGGTACAGCGACGACGAAGAGCCAGTGCTGATCCTGGATGTCGACGGCAACCGCAAGGGGTATCGCCTGACGGGCTGTGATGAAGGGTGCTTCGATAGCAACCCGGTGCGCATCGTCGTCGACGCGGATTGGTTGGTATTTGGCTATATCGCCAGTGACCGCGACACCCGCTGGCACTTTATCCATCGTGGCAGTGACAACGTGTGTGCTGTGCTGCATTGGCCGCGCTACGAGGTGAATATCCGTCGCACCGGCGATGGCTGGCTGTTATTCGATGACCAGGGACGTTTGAGCCACATCACAGTGGAAGACGCCCGCCAGCGCAACCTCAGCCTGCATTGACCGAGTCCGGCATCAACGTGGCAATCAACGCACGAATGGTGCCGGGCAACGCCTCCAGCTCTCGCACCAGGATGCTGCGCTCGCGAATCGCCCAGGGTTCATCCAATTGCACTGCGATCAATTGCATGGTGCGGCTGTGACGCACGGCGGCCGACTCTGGAATGATGCCGATGCCCACACCGGCTTCGACCATTCGACAGATCGCCTCGAAACTCGACACTTGGATACGCAGCGACAAATGCTTGCCCAGCCGCTCGACATGCTCGCGCAAGAAGCTCAGCAAGGTGCTGCCTTCGTGCAGGCCGATGTGCTGGTAAGCGAGGGTCTGTTCCAGCGTCACTGACGCTTGCCCCGCCAACGGGTGCCCGACCGGCACCATCAACACCAGTTTATCCGTGCTGAAATGCAGCACCTGCAACCCCGAAGCTTCCACCGGCCCGGCGATGATGCCCATGTCGCTGGTGCCATCGAGTACGCCGCGCACGATGTCTCGGGACAGGCGTTCCTGGAGGTCGACGGTCACGCCGGGGCGTTCTGATAGGAAGCCCGCCAGTACTTCGGGCAAGAATTCGGTGACCGCGGTGGTGTTGGCGAAGATGCGGATATGCCCGGCTGAATCCACGCCGTACTGGGTGAATTCGCTTTTGAGGTAATCCACCTGACGCATGATCAGCCGCGCATGGTGCAGCAGGCGTTCACCGGCCGGGGTGATCTCCACGCCACGGCTGTCGCGGTACAACAGGCGGGTGTCGAGCTGGCCTTCGAGGGCTTTGATCCTTGCGCTGGCGGCGGCCGGCGAGAGGAACGCGCGCTTGGCGCCTTGGGTCAGGCTGGGGGATTCGGCGATATGGATGAACAGGCGCAGGTCGGCCAGATCGAAGTGCATGCGTGACTCCTGGGACAGAACGGCGGCGTTCAGCATAACCGAACGCCGGTTTATTGAAATGCAAATTCTCAGAACGGCTGCAGGCTTGCATGATCCGGGGAAGACACTCACTGCCCGAGGACCTGCACCCCATGAGCGCCACCGATTGGATCGGCCGAAGCGAAACCGCCCACGACCACCTCAGCCATAACCTGCTCAAGCGCATCGCCGCCACCTTCGGCGAGGCCGTTCCCGAGGATGGGGCGGACATTCCGTCGCTGTGGCAGTGGTGTTTCTTCCAGGACCCGCTCCCGGAAACTGCCCTGGGCACTGACGGCCACCCGGCCCGTGGCGGCTTTCTGCCGCCGGCCGATAACCGTAATCGCATGTGGGCCGGTGGGCGCATCGAGTTCCTGCATGCGCTGCGTGCGGGCGAGGCGGCGACGCGCGTGTCGACCATCGTTCAGGTGGAAGAAAAGACCGGTCGCACCGGCTCGCTGCTGTTTGTCACTGTGCGCCACGACTATTCCCAGGACGGCCGCCTGGCGATCCGCGAGGAACAGGACATCGTCTATCGCGAGCCCACGCCGCCCAAATCCGGCAGTGGTGACGCGCTGGAGCAGGGCGGATGGTCTGAAACCGTCGACCCCACGCCAACCCTGCTGTTTCGCTACAGCGCCGTGACCTTCAACGGTCACCGCATTCACTACGACTACCCCTACGTCACCGGCACCGAAGGCTACTCAGGCCTGGTGGTGCATGGTCCGTTGATTGCCACCCTGAGCCTGCGCGCGTTCTGCCGCGCCAACCCTGGTGCAACCTTGCGTCGTTTTGCCTATCGCGGCGTGCGCCCTTTGATAGCGCCGCAGCCGTTTGAAGTGGGCGGCCGCGTGATCGAAGCCGGTGTGGCACAGCTGTGGGCCGGCAACGTCGAGGGCCTGGCGCAGCAAGCAAGCGTGCATTTCGAATAATCCAAGAACAACAGGCGGAGCGCCGGTAATGAACCCCAATGACAATGAAGAACTCAATGCGATCCGCGAAGGCGTGCGCGCCTTGTGCGCGGAATTCGATGCTGCGTACTGGCGCAGGATTGACGAGGAAAAGGGCTTCCCCGAAGCCTTCGTCAAGGCGCTGACCGACGCCGGCTGGCTGTCGGCGATGATTCCTGAAGCATACGGCGGCTCCGGCCTGGGCCTGGCTGAAGCGTCCGTGATCCTTGAAGAGGTGAACCGCTGCGGCGGCAACTCCGGCACTGTGCACGGCCAGATGTACAACATGTTCACCCTGTTGCGACACGGCAGTGAAGCGCAGAAACGTTTCTACCTGCCCAAGCTCGCCAGCGGCGAATTGCGCCTGCAATCCATGGGGGTGACCGAGCCCTCCACCGGCACCGACACCACCAAGATCAAGACCACGGCGATCAAACGTGGCGACAAATACGTGATCAACGGCCAGAAGGTGTGGATCTCGCGGGTGCAGCATTCCGACCTGATGATCCTGCTGGCGCGCACCACGCCACTGGCCGAGGTGAAGAAAAAATCCGAAGGCATGTCGATCTTCCTGGTGGACCTGCGCGAAGCCATCGGCAACGGCCTGACCGTGCAGCCCATCGCCAATATGGTCAACCATGAAACCAACGAGCTGTTTTTCGACAACCTGGAATTGCCCCTGGACAGTCTGATCGGCGAAGAGGGCAAGGGCTTCAAATACATCCTCGACGGCCTCAACGCCGAGCGCACCTTGATCGCCGCTGAATGCATCGGTGATGGCCGCTGGTTTATCGAAAAGGCCAGCGCCTATGCCCGCGACCGCGTGGTGTTTGGCCGGCCCATCGGGCAAAACCAGGGCGTGCAGTTTCCGATTGCCGAAGCGCATATCGAGATCGAAGCCGCGGACCTGATGCGCTGGCGTGCCTGCGAGGAATACGACAGCGGCAAGCAGGCTGGCGCGAGCGCGAACATGGCCAAGTACCTGGCGGCCAAGGCGTCGTGGGAAGCAGCCAACGCCTGCCTGCAGACCCACGGCGGTTTCGGTTTTGCCTGCGAATACGACGTGGAGCGCAAGTTCCGCGAGACGCGCCTGTACCAGGTGGCACCGATCTCCACCAACCTGATCCTGTCCTACGTGGCCGAGCATCTGCTCGAACTGCCACGCAGTTTCTGAGGGCCTGACCATGAGCCATACCCAAGCCTTGTGTCGGTTCCTGGCCGAACTGAACGTCGCGCAGCTGCCTGAAGAGGTGCTGGCGCGCACCGAAGACCTGTACCTGGACTGGCTGGCCTCGGCGCTGGCGAGCAAGGGGGCGCACCCGATTCCGTTGTTCGAACGTTATGCGCAGAAGATGGGCCCCGGCAGCGGCCCGGCGCAGGTGATCGTCAATGGCGGCAGCAGCAGCGCGTATTTCGCTGCGCTGGTCAACGCTGCTTCATCCCATCTGGTGGAGCAGGACGACCTGCACAACAGTTCCGTCCTGCACCCGGCGACTGTGGTGTTCCCGGCGGCACTGGCGGCCGCCCAGGACCTTGGCAAATCCGGCAGCGACTTGCTGCTGGCGTCGGTGGCCGGTTATGAAGCCGGTATCCGCATCGGCGAATTCATGGGCCGGTCCCATTACCGCATCTTCCACACCACTGCCACCGTCGGCACGCTGGCCGCCGCCGTTGCCGTGGGCAAATTGCTGGATTTCAACGAAGAACAATTCATCAACCTGTTGGGCAGCGCGGGCACCCAGGCTGCCGGGTTATGGGAGTTCCTGCGTGATGCCGCCGACTCCAAGCAGCTGCACACCGCGAAAGCGGCGGCGGACGGCTTGCTCGCCGCGTACCTGACGGCGGACGGGTTGACCGGTGCACGCAATATTCTTGAGGGCGACCAGGGGCTGGCGGCGGGCATGTCCACTGATGCCGAGCCTGCCAGACTGTCCGCCGACCTCGGCAGCCGCTGGGCGTTGCTGGAAACCTCGTTCAAGTTTCATGCGTCGTGCCGCCATACCCATCCTGCCGCCGATGCGCTGCTGGACCTGATGCAGCGCGAAGGTCTGCACGCCGAACAGATCGCCCGCGTGGAAACCCGCGTGCACCAAGGCGCCATCGATGTGTTGGGCCGCGTGACCGTGCCTGCTTCTGTGCACCAGGCCAAGTTCTCCATGGGCACCGTGCTGGGCCTGATCGCCGTGCATGGCAAGGCCGGGCTTACGGAGTTCCATGAGCTGGCGTTGACTGACCCAGCCGTCGCGGCGTTGCGCGACAAAGTCAGCATGACCCTCGACCCTGAAGTCGACGGCGCCTACCCCCAGCGCTGGCTCGGCCGTGTCACCGTCACCACGCTGGAGGGTCGCACGTTGCACGGCGCTATCGACGAACCCAAGGGCGATCCGGGCAACACCCTGAGCCGTGCGGAACTGGCGGATAAATTCCAGCGCCTCACCCAGTTCAGCAACGCCCGCACACCGGCCCAGGCCAATGCCCTGATCGACAAAGTCTGGGACCTGCGCAACGCCGTATCCATGGCCGATTGGCTTTGAGGAACCGTCATGACTAACCCAAGACCGCTGGACGGCATCACCGTTGTCAGCCTGGAACACGCGATTGCCGCGCCATTCTGCACCCGTCAATTGGCTGACCTGGGCGCGCGCGTGATCAAGGTCGAGCGCCCCGGCGCCGGCGACTTTGCCCGTGGCTACGATGAACGTGTGCGTGGCCTGGCCTCGCATTTCGTGTGGACCAACCGTTCCAAGGAAAGCCTGACCCTGGACCTCAAGCAGGAGGAGGCCGGTACGATTCTCGACACACTGCTGGCCGACGCCGATGTACTGGTGCAGAACCTGGCACCCGGCGCAGCCGCGCGCATGGGCCTGTCGTTCGAGGCGCTGCACGAGCGCTTCCCGCGCCTGATCGTCTGCGATATTTCCGGCTACGGCGAAGGCGGCCCGTACGAAAAGAAGAAGGCCTACGACCTGCTGATCCAGAGCGAGGGCGGCTTTCTTTCCGTCACCGGCGGCCCTGGCGAAGACCAGATGGCCAAGGCCGGTTGTTCCATCGCCGACATCTCGGCGGGCATGTATGCCTACAGCGGCATCCTCTCGGCGCTGCTGCTGCGCGGCAAGACGGGGAAGGGCAGCCGCATCGACGTCAGCATGCTGGAAAGCCTGGTGGAATGGATGGGCTACCCGATGTACTACGCGTTCGACGGCGCACCCCAACCCCCGCGTGCCGGGGCGGCGCATTCGACGATCTATCCCTACGGACCGTTTCCCACCGGTGACGGCGGTACCGTGATGCTCGGCCTGCAAAATGAGCGCGAATGGGCGGCGTTCTGCGACAAGGTGCTGCTCACCCCGGCATTGGCGACCGACGAGCGTTTCTCCGCCAACTTCAAGCGCTCGGCGAACCGCGAAGTGCTGCGTCAGATCATTGTCGACAGCTTCGCGCAGTTGGATGCCGAGGCGGTGATCCAGCGCCTGGAAAGCGCGCAGATCGCCAGCGCCCGCGTCAACGATATGCAAGGCGTGTGGGATCACCCGCAACTCAAGGCGCGTGACAGTTGGCGAGCAGTCGACAGCCCGGCCGGTCCGTTGCCGGCGCTGCTACCGCCGGCCCGCAATGCCGCCTTCACTCCGCGCATGGACGGTGTTCCAGGCTTGGGCCAGCACAGCCAGGGCATTCTCGACGGGCTCGGTTACTCGACAGATGCCATCGACGGCCTGCGCGCGCGCGGCGTTATCTAACCATAAGGAATTCAACAGATGCCCAAGCCACTGGTACGTTCGGCGTTGTTTGTGCCCGGTAGCCGACCGGAGCGATTCTCCAAAGCCTTGGCCAGCGGTGCCGACGCAGTGATCGTGGATTTTGAGGATGCGGTGGAAGAGCCGCTCAAGCGTCAGGCGCGGGAAAACCTGGGGGCGTTTCTGACGGCCAACCCCGCCGCTCAGGTGTGGGTGCGTATCAACGCGCCGGAACATGCCGAGCATTTTGAGGATGTGGCTTTCTGCAAGGCTCATCCGACTGTGGCGGGCGTCCTGTTGCCAAAGGTCGAGAGCGCATCCCAGGTCGCCGTCGTGGCGGCAACCGGCAAAGTCATTTGGCCGATTATCGAGAGTGCGCGTGGTTTGTTGGCAGTGGCCGAGATCGCCCATGCACCGCAGGTGGAACGCCTGTCATTCGGCGGGCTGGATCTGGCGCTGGACCTGAACCTGAGCAGTAATTCGCCTGCCGCCCAGTTCGCCCTGGACCAGGCGCGGCTGGCGCTGATTGTGCATTCCCGCGCTGCGGGCCTGGTTGCACCGCTGGATGGCGTGCACTCGGCCATCGACGATCCTGAAGGCCTGCGCCGCTCGATCCGGCATGCCTATGAGATGGGGTTTGCCGGCGCACTGTGTATCCATCCCAAACAGGTGGCGGTGATTCACCAGGCATTGGCGCCAAGCGCCGAAGATTTGGCCTGGGCCCGGCGTGTGGTGGATGCCGGTGCCCATGGGGCAGGCGCCTATCAGATCGATGGGCAGATGGTGGATGCGCCGGTGTTGTTGCGGGCGCAACGGCTGTTGGCGGCTCTGCTTTAGCGTTCGTCCAGGCCGAACGCAGGTATCAAAAAATCGAAATTCACTACACGCGTGACATCAGGCACCTTGCCCTACAACACAACAATAAGAAGGTGATTTCCCATGCTCAAGCTTTCTCGGGCGCTGCTGTGCGCCGCCACCTTGTTCGCCGCGGGCCTGGCCCAGGCGGCGGACCCGATTGTCATCAAGTTCGCCCACGTGGTCGCCGAAAACACCCCCAAGGGGCAGGGCGCGCTGCTGTTCAAGAAGCTCGCGCAAGAGCGCCTGCCCGGCAGGGTAAAGGTCGAGGTGTACCCGAACTCGTCGTTGTTCGGCGATGGCAAGGAAATGGAAGCGCTGTTGTTGGGCGATGTGCAGATGCTGGCACCGTCCCTGGCCAAGTTCGAGCAATACACCCAGCAAGTGCAGATCTACGACCTGCCGTTCCTGTTCAACGACCTGGCCGCTGTCGACCGTTTCCAGGCGGCCCAGGGCAAGGCATTGCTGACGGCGATGCAGGACAAGAACATCCTCGGCCTGGCCTATTGGCACAACGGCCTCAAGCAGCTCTCGTCGAACAAGGCGCTGCATGAACCCAAGGACGCCCGAGGCCTGAAGTTCCGCGTACAGGCCTCCAGCGTGCTTGAAGAACAGTTCAAGGCCATCCGCGCCAACCCGCGCAAGATGAGCTTTGCCGAGGTCTATCAAGGCCTGCAGACCGGCACAGTGAATGGCACCGAGAACACCTGGTCGAACTATGAAAGCCAGAAGGTCAACGAGGTGCAGAAATACTTCACCGAGTCCAACCATGGTCTGATCGACTACATGGTGATCACCAACGCCACGTTCTGGAACGGCCTGCCACCGGATATCCGCAGCACTCTGGAGCAGATCATGGTCGAGGTCACCGTCGAGGTGAACAAGCAGGCTGAAGCGCTGAACCAATCGGCCAAGCAGAAGATCATCGATGCCAAGACCAGCGAAATCATCGAACTGACCCCGGACCAACGCCAGCTATGGCGCGAAGCCATGCGCCCGGTGTGGCAGAAGTTCGAAGGGGAAATTGGGGCTGATCTGATCAAGGCGGCGGACGCGTCCAACCAGTAGCGCAGATTCAATGGGGGCGCGGGCCTGCGATTGCGGTCTGTCTGTTGATACAACGGGCGATTGATCCACTGCTGTCGCAGGCAAGCCAGTTCCCACCGTTTGATCCGATTTCCAACCCGATACCTATTCCCGCTTCGCGAGGTTTTGCCATGCAAACGCTAAGGCGCGTCTGGGAGCACCTGGAGGAGGGCTTTATTGCCTTCCTGCTGGCCGCCATGACCCTGGTGACATTCGTCTACGTCATGCTCAACAACATCTACACGCTGTTCTTTGCCCTGGCCGACAAATGGGCGTGGAGCAGTGACTTCTTCGGCGCCCTGGGCGACCACACCATGACCTGGGCCCAGGACATGACCTGGAGCGTGGCGCTGACCAAGGCCATGTTCGGCTGGCTGATTTTCTTCGGTATTTCCTATGGCGTACGCACCGCCGGCCACCTTGGCGTGGATGCGCTGGTCAAGCTGACCAAGCGCCCGGTGCAACGCGTGCTCGGCATGCTCGCCTGCCTGTGCTGCCTGGCCTACGCCGGGTTGTTCATGATCGCCAGCTACAAGTGGGTGAGTGCGGTGATGGGCGCGCATATCGGTGCTGAAGACCTCGACCAGTATGGTATCGACGTCGGTGACATCGTGGTGATCGTGCCCATCGGATTCGCCATGGTGTTCATCCGCTACCTGGAAATTTTCTACCGCATCTTTACCCACCGTCAGGTCGGGTTGGGGCTGGCCGACGAGGCCGGTGAGGCCAGCAAGTTGGCCGGCAGCCATGAGGAGCGTCACTGATGGCCGTGCTCTGTCTGTTTCTGCTGTTATTCGTGTTCATGTTTCTCGGCGTGCCGATTGCGATTTCCCTGGGGCTGTCCGGCGCAGTGTCGATCCTGATGTTCAGCCAGGATTCGGTGAGTTCCCTGGCGATCAAGCTATTCGAAACCTCCGACGCCTATACCTTCCTGGCGATTCCGTTTTTTCTGCTGTCCGGTGCGTTCATGACCACTGGCGGCGTAGCGCAGCGTTTGATTGATTTTGCCAACGCCTGTGTCGGCCATATCCGAGGTGGTCTGGCCATTGCGGCGGTGCTGGCGTGCATGCTGTTTGCGGCATTGTCAGGTTCGTCCCCGGCGACGGTGGCGGCGGTGGGCTCGATCGCCGTCGCGGGCATGGTCCGTTCCGGTTACCCGAAGGCGTTCGGCGCGGGCATCATCTGCAACGCGGGCACCTTGGGCATCCTGATTCCACCGTCGATCGTGATGGTGGTGTATTCGGCGGCGACTGAAACCTCGGTCGGCAAGCTGTTCATGGCAGGGGTGATTCCCGGGTTATTGCTGGGCCTGATGCTGATGATCGCGATCTACATTGTCGCGCGCATCAAGAAGCTGCCGGCGCAGCCACGGGCGACCTTTCGTGAGTGGCTGACCTCTGCACGCCGGGCATTCTGGGGCCTGTTGCTGCTGGTGATTATCCTCGGCGGCATCTACAGCGGGATGTTCACCCCGACCGAAGCGGCGGCGGTGGCGGCGGTTTACTCGGCGTTTGTCGCGCTGTTCATCTACAAGGACATGCAGCTGCGCGACTGTCCCAAGGTGCTGCTGGAGTCCGGGCGCCTGGCGATCATGCTGATGTTCATCATCGCCAACGCCATGCTGTTTGCCCATGTGCTGACCACCGAGCAGATCCCCCAGGAAATCACGGCGTGGGTGCTCTCCGAAGGCCTGACGCCGATTGGCTTTTTGATCATGGTCAACGTGGTGTTGTTGATTGCCGGCAGCTTTATGGAACCGTCCGCCATCGTGCTGATCCTGGCGCCGATCTTCTTCCCGATTGCCATGAAACTGGGGATTGACCCGATTCACCTGGGGATCGTGATGGTGGTCAACATGGAAATCGGCCTGGTGCATCCACCGGTGGGGCTGAACCTGTTCGTGACGTCGGCGGTGACCGGATTGACGCTGGGGCAGACCATCCGCGCGGCGTTGCCGTGGCTGATGATTCTGTTGGTGTTCCTGATCATGGTCACGTACTTGCCGTTCATTTCGCTGGCGCTGCCGCACTGGCTCGGTATGTAGATTCCGGAACCCTGCAGCACCCTGTGGGAGCCGGGCTTGCCCGCGATAGCTGTGTGTCATTTGCCCAATTTACCGGCTGACACGCCCTCATCGCGGGCAAGCCCGTTTCCCACATTTGATGTGTGCCAGTGCTTAGTGGTCCATCGCACTCAAGATCGCATGAGCCACCTTCACCCGCTCGGCAATCGGGTAGTTCTTGTTCGCCAGGATCACCACGCCCATGGCCTTGCTCGGCACATAGGCCACGTACGTGCCAAACCCACTGGTGGAGCCGGTTTTGTTCAGCAGTGTGTCGGCGTGAGGCGCCTGCGGTGGGGTCAGCCAATTGACCGGATTCGGCTCCATGGCCATTTTTGTCGAATTGCCGTCTAACAGCGCGTCCAGCTTGATCGGGTAGGGATACAGTTCCCAACCCAGGCCCTGGGTCATGCCGTTTACGTTGTAATAACCCGTGTGAGTGGTGGCGATCGCTTGCTGCAAGGGTTTTTCCAGGCTCGCGGGGTTTATGTTCACACTCACGTAATGCAGCAGATCGGCGGCGCTGGTTTTGATGCCATAGGCTTCGCTGTCCATGGCGCCGGGGCCGACGCGCACGGGTTTTCCATCCTTGCCATAGCCCTGGGCGTACAGGTTCATCTGGCTATCAGGCACTTTCATGAAGGTGTGCTTGAGGCCCAGTTTTGGCAGCAGGGTTTTCTCCATCACCTGATCAAACGGCTGCTTCAGACTTTGCGCTGCCAGGTAGCCGAACAGGCCCAGGCTTGGGTTGGAGTACAGGCGCTGGGTGCCAGGGGCAAAGTCGGGTTTCCATTGCTGGAAGTAGCTGATCATGTGCTGGTTGTTGTCTGCCTCGCGGGGGAATTGCAGGGGCAGGCCGCCAGGCGTGTAGGTGCCCAGGTTGAGCACGCTGATGTGGTCGAACTTGCTGTTGCGCAACGCCGGAAGGTACTGGCTGGCCGGATCGCTGAGGGTCAGTTTGCCGCTTGCCACGGCATAGCCGGCGAGGGTGGCGGTGAAGGTTTTGCTCACCGAGCCGATTTCAAACAGGGTGTTTTCACTGACGGGCTGTCTCGCGTCTTTGCTGGCGACGCCGTAGTTAAAGTATTGCGCCTTGCCATCCTTCACGATACCGACGACAAGGCCGGGAATAGACTGTTGCTGCATCAGCGGCTTGATGCTGGCGTCCACCACGGCGCGCAGGTCGTCGGCGGCCAGGCAGTGGCCGGCGGCGAGAAACAACGCCGCGGCGCCTAAATTACGCACGCCTGACAGGGGGAGTTGAGGCATGATATCGCTTCCATGAGAGTGGTCGATTGATTGAGGAGCCTGCGCAGGCGTGGCCAATGTAGGCAGTTCGCAGGCTTTGGGCAAACGATCATATCTCGCACCTGCCATTAGAATAATTAGGGTCACACATGTTGCGCTCCCATCTTCCCCTCAATGCCTTGCGTGCCTTCGAAGCCTCGGCCCGGCATTTGAGTTTTACCCGCGCCGCGATTGAATTATGTGTGACCCAGGCGGCGGTCAGCCATCAAGTCAAAAGCCTGGAAGCGCAACTGAATGTTACTTTGTTCAAGCGCTTGCCCCGTGGCCTGATGCTCACCAGCGAAGGCGAAACCCTATTGCCGGTGGTGCGAGACTCGTTTGACCGCATCGCCCAGACCCTGAGCCAATTTGAAGGCGGACATTACCGCGAAGTGCTCACGGTCGGCGCGGTCGGCACCTTTGCCGTGGGTTGGTTGCTGCCACGGCTGCCCGCGTTCCAGACGCGTTACCCTTTTATCGACCTGCGCCTGTCCACCCACAACAACCGTGTTGACGTGGCTGCCGAAGGCCTGGATTACGCGATCCGCTTCGGCGCGGGGGCGTGGCACGGCACCGAAGCCTGCGAGCTGCTGGAAGCGCCCCTCACCGTACTCTGCGTGCCGCAATTGGCCGAGCAACTGCATGCACCCGAAGACGTGTTGAAACACACCTTGCTGCGCTCCTACCGCGCCGATGAATGGAGCCTGTGGTTCCAGGCCGCCGGTTTGCCCGCCGATACCCTGGTGCCGCGCAGCATCATCTTTGATTCTTCACTGGCGATGATGGAAGCCGCCTTGCAAGGCATCGGTGTGGCACTGGCGCCGGCGATGATGTTTTCGCGGCAACTGGAGAACGATGTGATTCGCCAGCCGTTCGACGTCGGCATCAGCACTGGCAGCTATTGGTTGACGCGTTTGCAGTCGCGGGCTGAAACGCCAGCGATGCTGGCGTTCAAGGGGTGGATGCGTGAAAGCGTAAACGCTTAGACCAGGTATTTATTGAACCAACCGAGTGTTCTTTCCCACGCCAGTTTCGCTGCCGCCTCGTCATAGCGTGGCGTCGAATCATTATGGAAACCGTGGTTGGCGCCCTTGTAGATATACGCCTCATAGGGCGTGCCGGCTGCCTTGAGCGCCTGTTCATAGGCTGGCCAACCTTCGTTGATCCGCGTATCCAGCTCACCGTAATGCAGCATGATCGGCGCCTTGATCCGTGGCACGTCCTTGGCTTCCGGCTGGCGTCCATAAAACGACACCGCCGCACCCAATTCCGGGTAGGCCACCGCCGCCGCGTTGGTCACGCCACCGCCATAACAGAAGCCGGTAATCCCGACCTTGCCAGTGCTGCTGTCGTGGTGCATCAGCCATTCGATGGCGGCGAAGAAGTCGTTCATCAGCTTGGTCGGGTCGACAGTCTGTTGCAGGGCCACGCCTTTTTCGTCGTTGCCGGGGTAGCCGCCGACCGAGGTCAAGCCATCCGGGGCCAGGGCGATGAAGCCGGCTTTAGCCAGGCGCCGGGCGACGTCTTCGATGTAAGGGTTGAGGCCGCGGTTTTCGTGGACCACCACCACCGCCGGCAGCTTGCCCATGGCTTTGGCCGGGCGCACGAGGTAGCCGCGCACGCTGCCATTACCTTTGGGCGAGGGGTAGGTGATGTAGTCGGCGACGATGTCCGGGTCGGTGAATTTCACTTGCTCGGCCAGCGCATAGTTGGGGCTCAGGGCCGCGAGCAGAGCCGAGGCGGTCAGGCCGCCAAAGGTGAACAGCGCGGCGCTGTCGAGAAATTCGCGGCGATTGATCTTGCCGTGGGCGTAGCCGTCATAAAGCTCCAGCAGTTCGGGGGCAAAGTCTTTCGCGGTGAGACGAGTCATCGGTGCATCCTCGATTAGCGGTGGCGGTCAATGTAGCCCAGGATCAGTCCTCGCGACCATGGGCGGCAGCGGCCAATTGACCGGTGTCGACACGCACGAAGATTGAATCGCCGAGGGCGGTCAGCACGTCGCCGGCGTACACCTCACAGATCACGCGGGTCTTGCGTCCGACCTCACCGTCGGCCCGCGCGCGCAGGGTCAGGGTGACCCCCATGGGCGTTGGCTTGATGAACTTGATCCCCAGGTTGCCGGTGACGCAGTCGATGCGCGGCAGGCTGCCGGGTTCGCGCCCTTCGGCGCGGTAGTGGTAGGCCATCGCAGTCCAGTTGGAGTGGCAGTCCACCAGCATGGCGATCAGGCCGCCGTAGACCAGGTCCGGCCAGCCGCTGTAGCGGGCCTCGGGCAGGTGTTCGGCGACCAGGTGTATTCCGTCCGCGTCCCAGCGGCTCTTGATGTGCAGGCCATGGGGGTTACTGCCGCCGCAGCCGTAGCAGATGCCTTCCGGCGCGGTGATATCCTGGAGTGAAGGGGCGTGCATGCAGCGTCCTTATTAGTGTGGGCCGACTACTCTGTTTAGCAGGACAAACGCCTGAATGGAATAAATCCCTGGTAGGGCGTGTCAGCTCAGTACCGGTGTCCCTTCCTCTGCGGAGCGTTGCATGAAACGTCTAATGTCCCCGGTCGCCGTACTGGCCCTGATCCTTGCTTATGTTTCCAGCGCCCAGGCGGTGGAGTACAAGGACGTCAACCGCACCGCCAGCCAGATCAGCTTCACCTACACGCAATTGGGGCAGCGGGTATACGGCACCTTCAGCGAATTTGAAGGCACCTTGACCTTCGACACGCAACAGCCGGAGGTCGGGCAAGCGGTGCTCAAGATCCAGCTCGCCAGCATCGACGCCGGCAGCCCGGATGCGAACGACGAACTGCAACGTGCTTCCTGGTTTGATACCGCGACCTATCCGGTGGGCGTGTATGAGTCCACTGGCGTCACGGCCCTGGGGGACAACCGCTACACGATCAGCGGCAACCTGACCATCAAGGGCACCACACACCCCGTGAAGGTGGACGTGGTGCTCAAGGAGCACGGTGGCATCGGTGTGTTCGACGGTGAGTTCGTCCTCAAACGCGGCGATTTCAAGATCGGCGAGGGCGAGCGGGCCGGTAACAGCGTGGTGTCCAACGACATCAACATCAAGTTCAAGATGGTCGCACCGCAGCGTTAATGGGCGAATTTCTTTGCGCCGGCCACGCAGCCGATCACCGCGACGGTCACCAACACCATGCCCAGGCTGACCTGCTCATGCAGCAGGCCCGCCGCGAGTGCCAGGCCGAAAAACGGTTGCAGCAATTGCAATTGGCCAACGGCGGCGATGCCACCCTGGGCCAGGCCGCGGTACCAGAACACAAAGCCGATCAGCATGCTGAACAGCGACACGTAACCCAGGCTCAGCCAAGCCGGCAAGCTGATGCCACTGAAATGGGTGGGGGCGAGGACCAGACTCAAGGGCACCACCACGGGGACCGACACTACCAGAGCCCAGCAAATCACCTGCCAGCCGCCCAGGCTGCGTGACAGCGTGGCGCCTTCGGCGTATCCCAGGCCGCAGGCCAGCACCGCCAGCAGCATCAGCAGGTCGCCGGCCGGTGCGGCGCTCAAGCCTTGGGCGAACGCATACCCCATCACACAGACACTGCCTAGGATCGAGAACATCCAGAACACCGGACGTGGGCGCTCGCCGCCGCGCAACACGCCAAACACCGCGGTGGCCAGGGGCAGCAGGCCAATGAATACGATGGAGTGGGCTGACGTCACGTATTGCAGCGCCAGGGCGGTGAGCAAGGGAAAGCCGATCACCACCCCAAGAGCAACGACCACCAGCGGCCCCCACTGATTGCGCGCCGGGCGTTTTTCCTTGAACAGCCACAGCAGGAGCACACCCAGGGCGGCGGCGATGGCCGCGCGGATCATGGTGAGAAATGCCGGGTCGAATTCCATCACGGCCAGGCGCGTGGCGGGTAGTGAACCGCTGAAAATCACCACGCCGATAAAGCCGTTGATCCAGCCTTGGGTGCGGGTGTCCAGGGTGTTGATAGGGGAGGTACGTTCCATGATGGAGTGCTCGAAGCCGGAGGGGTTGCGTTCAGGTCATCCTAGGGGCGAACATTAAGACAATCAAAAAATTGTCATGGATACATCCGAATGCCGCGCGCCCGCTACAAGTCCCTGGTCGATACTTTTGCCGCCGCCATCCGCCGCGGCGAAATGCCGCCTGGCATGCGCCTGCCGACGCACCGCCAGTTGGCCGCCGACCATGGCTTGGCCTTGGTTACCGCCAGTCGCGTGTACACCGAGCTTGAGGCCATGGGCTTGGTCAGCGGCGAAACCGGGCGTGGCACTTTCGTGCGCGAGATCTCGTTGCCGCCAGGGCAGGGCAGTGGACAGATGACGGTGACGGCGGGGATGCTCGATCTCAATTTCAACTACCCCGCGTTGCCGGGTCAGGCAGATTTGTTGCGTACGGCGCTGCGCCAACTCGCGCTGTCCGGCGACCTTGAAGCGTTGTTGCGCTATCAGCCCCATGCCGGGCGCCTGCATGAGCGCGCGGCGTTTGCGCGGCATTTGCTCAGTCGAGGGCTCACCGTTGACCCCGAACAAGTGCTGCTGACCAGCGGCGCCCAACATGGCCTGGCGGTGACGATGATGGCGTTGCTCAAGCCCGGCGATGTGATTGCGGTGGATGCATTGACTTATTCGGGGTTCAAGGTGCTGGCCGAGACCCTGCACCTGGAAATTGTCGCGATCCCGGTGACGCCGACCGGCCCGGACCTGGAGGCCTTGCAAAACCTGTGTCGCAAGCGGCCGGTGCGTGCCGTGTACAGCATGCCGACCTTGCACAACCCCCTCGGCTGGGTAATGGATCTGGCCCAGCGCGAGCGCTTGGTCTCCATCGCCCGTCAGCACAATCTGATGATCATTGAGGATGCGGCCTACGCGTTCTTGGCCGAAAACGCACCGCCACCCGTGGCGACCCTGGCGCCGGAACGCACGGTGTATGTGGGCGGGCTCTCAAAAAGTGTCGCGACCGGTTTGCGCGTGGGGTTTGTCGCGGCGCCGAGCGATTGGGTGAAAACGCTCGAGCGCGCCATCATGGCCACGACCTGGAACGTGCCCGGTGTGATGAGCGCCATTGCGGTGGCCTGGATCGAAGATGGCACCGTGGCACAACTGGAGGCGCAAAAGCGCGAGGACGCCCAGGCCCGCCAGGCCCTGGCTGCGCGGGTGTTGAAAGGGCTGGCCTACACCAGCCATCCCTCGTCGTATTTCTTATGGTTACCGTTGGCGGAAGACGCCCGGGCCGATCAGGTCGCCATGACGTTGCAGCGCGACAATATTTCCGTGTCCACCGCCGAGCCGTTTGCCGTCTCGGCCCATGTCCCGCATGCGCTACGCCTGGCCTTGGGCTCGGTAGCAATGCCAGCCCTGCATGAGGCATTGCTCAGCGTGCGCAAGGTGCTGGAGTGGTGAGCCGCGCTCAACGGCTCACCGATCGTCATCAGTACTTGTAGGCCTGGCGTCCGATCAACAGCCATTTGCCTTTTTGCTTCTGCCACACCTGGAAGTTATCGATATCAGTGGGCACTTCCACGCCACTGTTCACCGCCAGCGCATGGAAGTGGTTGCGTACCAGCGCGGTGTCGCCTTGCAGGGTGATGGTCTGGTTCTGCATTTCCAGGGTCTTGAACGCGCTGGTATGGGTTTCCAGGTCGGCAATGAATTGGTCTTTGTTCTGCACTTTGCCGCTGGAGTGGCCGTAGGTGAGCTTGTCGGACGTCAGCGCATGAAGCTGCTTGAGGTTCAGGTGCAGCATGGCTTGGGTCAGTTGGTCGACCGCTTGGGCCACCTCCTTTTCAGCAGGGGCAGGCGCTGCGGCGACATAACCCGTAAACAGGCACAGAAAGCCGATCAGTACTTTGACGTTTGGCATGGATGTTTCCTTATTGTTGTTGAAGTGGCGGACAACACGTAACTGTTTGTGTCGTCGTACAACATTGCAATATCCAAGCTGATTTTGGAAAGTAATTTTTTGATTATTTACGCAGGTCTTGCTGGGAATGGGTTTTGAGATCGTATTGTTATTGTACGATGTCTCATCACTGGTTAAGAATAGCGTCCCGTCTAACAATAAAATAACGGAGACACACGATGGATCTTCCTCCTCTGCCCACGCGGACCGACCACACTCGGCGCGTCTTCCTCAAGCGTTCCTTGGCTGTTTCCGCATCGGTGGCGGTGCTGGGTAACTTGCCTCGCCTGGCAGATGCTGCCGAGCCGTTGAGCCAGCGTTATCCGGACCCACTGATCAAAGTGCTCGATGACAGTTTCCTGGAGTTGCGCCTGTTCAACGCCAGTGTCGAACGGTTGGCAACCGGTTTGCGCTGGGCCGAGGGGCCCGTGTGGATCGGCGATGGCCGCTACCTGCTGGTCAGCGATATTCCCAATAACCGTATCGTGCGCTGGGACGAAGTGACCGACAGCCTGTCGGTGTACCGCGAAAATGCCAATTTCTCCAACGGCATGTGCCGCGATCGCCAGGGCCGCCTGCTGGTGTGCGAAGGTTCGACGACCACCCGCGAGGGCCGGCGAATCACCCGTACCGAACACAATGGCAGCCTTACAGTGCTGGCGGACAGCTTTGACGGCAAGCCTTTCAACTCACCCAACGATATCGTGTGCAAGCGGGATGGCTCGGTGTGGTTCACTGACCCGCCGTTCCAGACCAGCAACAACTACGAGGGGCACAAGATCGCACCCACCCAGCCCCATGGCGTTTATCGCATCGACGGCGAAAGCGGCACGGTCACGCGGGTGATCGACGACCTCAACGGACCCAATGGCCTGTGTTTTTCACCGGATGAAAAAGTCTTGTACGTCGTGGAAGGTCGGGCCAAACCCAACCGACTGATCTGGGCCATCGACGTTAGGGACGACGGCACGCTCGGTGCCCGTCGCAAGCACATCGAAGGTTTCGACTACGCAGCGCTGGACGGCATCAAGTGTGACGAGAACGGCAACCTGTGGTGCGGTTGGGGCGGCAATGGTGACCCCAAGGCTGACCTGGAAAAACTCGATGGTGTGCGCGTGTTCAATCCACAGGGCAAGGCCATCGGGCATATCTCGCTGCCCGAACGCTGCCCCAACCTGTGTTTTGGCGGCCGCGAAGGCAGCCGCCTGTTCATGGCCGGCAGCCATTCGATCTATTCGTTGTTCGTCAATACGCGGGACGCCGGCTTCGGCAGCTAACGTGTAAAAAAACACGATGGGCGTCGGTTGGCAGGCGTTCATCGTGGCATTTGGCGCTATGCTGCTGGCTCCTGAGGCATCAGAGCGTCACGCAAATGGACTTCAATTGGCACAGCGACGCCATCACCCGCAGCACCCCCGTGACCCCACACTACAAAAACACGCAAAACGTACGCCGCTTCATGCTTGAGCACTGCGGTCCGGGGTTCAAATTCGATCGTCCCTTTATGGCCTGGATTCGCAACGACCAGCCCAAGACCCTGGGCGACGTGGTGGATGAGTGGCTGCGCCGAAACGAGGATTCACGCCCATGACACCCGATGAGAAATACCAGGCCGCCCAGCAACGCCTTGGCTATCAGTTGGACGAATTCAAAATCGGCGGTAACTACACGCCGTTGGTTCGCGACGGCAACCACCTCTACATCAGTGGCCAGATCCCCCGCGTCGGCGATGCGATCGTGCTGCCGGGCAAGGTTGGAGCAAGCCTGACCGTGGCCCAGGCGCAAATCGCCGCCGGTATCAGTGCCTTGCGTTGCTTGGGGTTGCTCAAACAGGCGTTGGGTTCGCTGGACCAGGTCAGGGCGATCCCGCGCATCACCGTGTACGTGCGCAGTGCCGAGGATTTTGATCAGCAGAGTGAGGTGGCCAACGGCGCGTCGGATTTGTTGCACGAAATTCTGGGTGCCGCCGGGGCGCACACGCGTACGTCGGTGGGGGTGATGCAGTTGCCGAAGTCGGCGGCGGTGGAGGTCGATATGATTGCGGTGGCGCACGGTTGAGCGACCGATGATTACCCAGGGAATGGCGGTACTGATTAACTACGGCACGTATCTGGCGCCGGGCCTGCTGCTCTTTGGCCTGTGGTTCGCACTCACGCCCCAGTCGCTGACGGGCATGCGCATCCTGATTCTGTTGGTCGCTTTTGTGCTGATGCGCGATGTGATGACCCCTTTGGGCATGTGGTCGCTTGGCAGCGCGGTGCAACTGGCATTCACGGCAAACACCTTTGTATTGGCAGCGCTGGGTGGCTTGTCGGTGCTGTTGATCGCCTTGCTCGTGCGCGTGGCGCCAGACTTGTCGCCACTTATCCTCTGGTCCAAGGGGCATCGCGCGTCAGGCCTTACGGTCGGGATCGCCGTCGGGTGCCTGATCGGTGTGCCGCTCCGGTTTTACCAGGGTATCGAGGCGTCAGCGATCCCGGGTTATTGGGTATGGCTACCGGGGATGGTCGTCCTGGCCTACGGCGCCAATGCATTGGAAGAAGTGTTGTTTCGCGGTTATTTGCAGGGTTATCTGGAACAGCATGTCGCGCCCTTACGCGCCGCACTGGCCAGCGGCGTGGCGTTTGCGGCTTGCCATGCGTTCCTGGCACTGAGCGTCACCCAGTTGGGCTGGCCGGTGTTGTTGTTCACGCTGATCGAAGGGTTGGCCTGTGCGCTGGTGCGCATGCGCTACGGGGTGTTGGCGGCGACGCTGACCCATGGCACGGCAATCCTGCTGGTTGCGGTGCCTCAGATGGCTTGATGTGAAATGCAGGTGAAAATGTGGGAGCTGGCTTGCCTGCGAAAGCGGTGGGTCAGTCGGCATATCTGGCACTGAAAGACCGCATTCGCGAGCAAGCCCGCTCCCACATTTAAACTGCGTTCCAGGTTGGGATCTGGCGTGTACTGCCGGTGGCTTTATGGTCGAAGCACCGCCCAATCGATTTGAAATGCCCTCAAAAATGTGGGAGCTGGCTTGCCTGCGAAAGCGGTGGATCAGTCGGCATATCGGTCACTGCAAGACCGCCATCGCAGGCAAGCCAGCTCCCACAGTTGGACCGCGTTCTGGCGGGTACTGTCGATGGCTTTATAGATTGATGCACCGCTCAGTCAATTTGAAATACGGTGAAAAATGTGGGAGCTGGCTTGCCTGCGAAAGCGGCGGATCAGTCGGCATATCCGTCACTGAAAGACCGCCATCGCAGGCAAGCCAGCTCCCACAGTTGGACCGCGTTCTCTGGCGTGTACTGTCTATGGCTTTATAGGTTGATGCACCGCTCAGTCAATTTGAAATACGGTGAAAAATGTGGGAGCTGGCTTGCCTGCGAAAGCGGCGGATCAGTCGGCATATCCGTCACTGAAAGACCGCCATCGCAGGCAAGCCAGCTCCCACAGTTGGACCGCGTTCTCTGGCGTGTACTGTCTATGGCTTTATAGGTTGATGCACCGCTCAGTCCATTTGAAATGCGGTGAAAAATGTGGGAGCTGGCTTGCCTGCGAAAGCGGTGGGTCAGTCGGTATATGTGTCACTGAAAGATCGCCATCGCAGGCAAGCCAGCTCCCACAGTTGGACCGCGTTCTGGCGTGTACTGTCGATGGCTTTATAGGTTGATGCACCGCTCAGTCCATTTGAAATGCGGTGAAAAATGTGGGAGCGGGCTTGCCTGCGAAAGCGGTGGATCAGTCGGTATATCTGTCACTGCAAGACCGCCATCGCAGGCAAGCCAGCTCCCACAGTTGGGCCGCGTTCTGGCGTGTACTGTCGATGGCTTTATAGAGTGATGCACCGCTCAGTCAATTTGAAATGCGGTGAAAAAATGTGGGAGCTGGCTTGCCTGCGAAAGCGGTGGATCAGTCGGCATATCTGTCACCGAAAAACCGCCATCGCAGGCAAGCCAGCTCCCACAGTTGGACCGCGTTCTGGCGTGTACTGTCGATGGCTTTATAGATTGATGCACCGCTCAGTCAATTTGAAATGCGGTGAAAAAATGTGGGAGCTGGCTTGCCTGCGAAAGCGGTGGATCAGTCGGCATATCTGTCACCGAAAGACCGCCATCGCAGGCAAGCCAGCTCCCAAAGTTGGACCGCGTTCTGGCGTGTACTGTCGATGGCTTTATAGATTGATGCACCGCTCAGTCAATTTGAAATGCGGTGAAAAATGTGGGAGCGGGCTTGCCTGCGAAAGCGGTGGATCAGTCGGCATATCTGTCACTGCAAGACCGCCATCGCAGGCAAGCCAGCTCCCACAGTTGGACCGCGTTCTGGCGGGTACTGTCGATGGCTTTATAGATTGATGCACCGCTCAGTCAATTTGAAATACGGTGAAAAATGTGGGAGCTGGCTTGCCTGCGAAAGCGGTGGATCAGTCGGCATATCGGTCACTGCAAGACCGCCATCGCAGGCAAGCCAGCTCCCACAGTTGGACCGCGTTCTGGCGTGTACTGTCGATGGCTTTACAGGTTGATGCACCGCTCAGTCCATTTGAAATGCGGTGAAAAATGTGGGAGCTGGCTTGCCTGCGAAAGCGGTGGGTCAGTCGGTATATCCGTCACTGAAAGACCGCATTCGCGAGCAAGCCCGCTCCCACATTTTGATTGCGTTGAGTCAGTTACATCGGCGCCAACGGCGGTGTGCGCGGTGGAATCTGGCGTTTGCTGCCCGTCGCTTCATACGCCGAGGCAAACCGCAGCAGCGCCGAATCATCGTAGGCGCGCCCGGCGAATGTCAGCCCTATCGGCATGCCGATATCCGCCATTACACCCATCGGCACGGTAACGGTCGGCACGCCCAGGTGGCGGATGGCGAGGTTGCCGTTAGCCACCCAGACGCCGTTGCTCCAGGCGATGTCGGCAGAGGCTTCGTTCACGTCGGCGTCCGCCGGGCCGACGTCGGCGACGGTCGGGAACAGCACTGCGTCGAGACCGAGCTTATCCATCCAGTCTTCCAGGTCGATCCGCCGGGTCTGTTCCAACCCGCGCAGGCCATCGGGGACTGTGCTGATCTCGTTCCACGGGGTGATGCCGCGTTCGGCCATGCGCACGTATTCGTCCATGCCGGCGGCCAAGTCGTCCTCACGGTTGGGCAGGGTGCGGGGGTCGTGGGGGAAGATCTTCGGCCCGTCCACATCGGCCAAGCGGTTGAGCGCCGGGTCGTTGTTGGCGCGCAGGAAGTCATCGAAGGCCCAGGCCGACAGTTCCCACAGTTCATCGTGGAGGAATTCCTTGGACACCAGCCCCCGGGTGAACACGGTGGGTGCGCCAGGGCGGTCGCCTTCGCAGTTGGACACCAGCGGGAAATCCACATCGATCACTTCTGCGCCGGCGGCTGTCAGCGCCTGGCGTGCGTCTTGCCACAGGTCGATCACGCTGGCGCGGGTGTTGATTTTCTGCCCGGTCGGGCCACCGATCCCAGGTTTTTCGCTGGTGCCGGCGTCGGGGTCGGCGTTGATGTACATGCGCGGCACGCCAAAGCGTTTGCCGGCGAGGGACTCGGCAGTCGACGCCAATTCAGCGTAGGAAGCAGGGCGTACCGAGGTGACGCTCGGGATCGGCACCCACGGCTGCAGGCGCCACAGGTCGCCACGGGTGTCCGGGTCTTCGGCGACCACCACGTCGAGCACTTCCAGCAGGTCGGCCATGGTGCGGGCGTAAGGCACCACCACGTCCATGGTCGGGGTGAGCGGCCAGTTGCCGCGCACCGAAATCACCCCGCGGGACGGGGTGTAGGCGCACAGGCCATTGTTGGACGCCGGGCCGCGCCCGCTTGACCAGGTTTCTTCTGCCAGGCCAAAGGCCGCAAAGCTCGCCGCCGTCGCGGTGCCAGCGCCGTTGGACGAGCCGGAGGCAAACGGCGCGGTCAGGTAATCGGCGTTATACGGGCTTTCTGCGCGGCCATACACGCCACGTTGCATCCCGCCATTGGCCATCGGCGGCATATTGGTCTTGCCCAGGCAGATGGCACCGCCGGCGCGCAGGCGCTCGATGGTGAACGCATCACGCTGGGCGACCAGCTTGGCAAACGCCGGGCTGCCGGATGCCGCAGTCAGGCCCTTGACCAGGTAGCTGTCTTTGGCGGTGTAAGGAATGCCATCCAATGGCCCCAGGGTTTCGCCTTTGGCCCGGCGTGCATCGGACGCCTCGGCTTCCTTCAGCGCTTCGGGGTTGCGCACCACCACGGCGTTCAAGGCGGTGGCGGACTGCGGACCGTCATAGGCATCGATCCGTGCCAGGTAGGCTTTTACCAGTTCTACGGCCGTGGTCTGGCCGGATTCAAGCGCAGCGCGCAATTGGGCAATGGAGACTTCGGTAACTTGCATCACGTTTTTTCGCCGCCTTCAAATGGGGGTATGGCGGCAGTCTACGTACAGATATTTCACAAAACCAGCGCCGCATAATCCGCATAGGCGCCGCGCATCACCTGCCACGTGGCCTCGTCAGCGGGAATCAGGTGTTCGATACGCAGGGAGGTGAGGGTGATGTCTTGGGGCATGCCAAACGTAGTGAACGTGGACAGAAAATTCAGTTCGCCCTGGCTTGAGCGCACACGGGTCAGCACCAGCGGTGGCAGGTGCGCGGGCAGGTCGGTGTTGGCGGGTGTCGGCAACCCCGCCAGCAGCGCCGCCAGTTCGGGGTTGCCCAGCGCTTCTCGGGTGGCGCGTTGCCAGGCCAGGATGCGGATCTCGTCGGCATTGATCAGATGATCGCCCAGGCCGCCAGGTTGCAGCAGCGTCGTCAGCAAGTTCACGCCCTCGGCCGCATCCTGACGAATACCCACCAACTCAAATAACACGCCGGTACTGGCATTCGCCGCCAGCACTTGCCACTGGCTGCCCAACAGAATGGCCGGGGCTGGATTGTTGGCGTGCAGTACATGGCTGACCGCTTCACGAATCGCCGCCATGGCGGGCGAGGCGAGTGGGGTGGCGGCATAGCGTGGGGCGTATCCGGCGGCGAGGAATATGCGGTTGCACTGCTCCAGCGGTGCCTCCAGCGCGGTCAACAGGTTGTGTAACGTTCCGGGACTCGGCTTGGCGCGTCCGGTTTCGATGCAACTGAGGTGGCGCTGGGAAATGCCGGTGATCAGGGCCAGGTCGAGTTGGCTCAACGTGGCGTGCCGGCGCAATTGGCGCAGTTGTTCGCCGGCAGTAACAGGGTTGTCCATGGCGGAATCATGACCTCCGAGGTCATTGCGAGGGGTCGAACCCTATCACTAACGTGGGCCTTTATCACTTCAAGGACGCGACCATGAAAAGACCTTATGTTGCCCTGGCTGGTTTGCTCGGGTTTTCACTGTACACCCTGGCGACGATGCTCACGGCTGATCAGTCGCTGCTGGCCTTTGGACGGGAGCTGCTGTCACGGCCGGACACCGCGCAAGTGGTGATCGACCTGTACCTGATGGCGGTGCTGGCATGTGTATGGATGTACCGGGATACGCAGCGGCGCGGTCGGTCGGTGGCGTCGGTGCTGCCCTATTTTTTGCTCACGGCGGTGTTTGTGTCGGTGGGGCCGTTGCTTTATCTGGTGGTGAACGGAGGCCGGGATGAATGAGCGTTTGCACCTCGATGCGCGGTGTGTGCTGACGGGGGCGGTGAGCGTGCTTGCGTTCGTCACGAGCACGCTCGTTGACGAGCTCTAACCGTAGGAACTGGCGCCGGTCCGGTCCACCAGACGAATACTGTCGCGCCCGCCGCGCTTGGTTTCATACAGCGCGGTATCCCCTTGCTCAATCAACGCCGCCAGGCTCGGCGGCGGTTGATCGAACAGGTTGGCGCCGATGCTCAGGGTCACTGGCGCCGGGGTGTTGAAGGTCTGCGAGGCGAGTTGGTGAAACTGGTCGCGCAGGCTGCTGCCCAGTTCGACGATCTGTTCGGTGGACGCCGGGTTGAGCAGGATCACGAATTCATCCCCACCCAGGCGTGCCGCCAGCGCGCCCTGGGGCACCACGCCGCGGATCATTTCGCTCAAGGCGATCAGCAGGCGGTCGCCGGCGGTATGGCCGTGGAGGTCGTTGACCGATTTGAAGTTGTCGATGTCGATCAGCAACAGCGCTCCCGGTTGCGCCGGCGACACTTGGGCAAGCAGGCGCGGTGCGCGCAGGTCGAGGGCGCGGCGGTTGTAGAGGGCGGTCAGCGGGTCGCGGGCGGCGAGGCGGGCGATCTGTTGTTCGCGGCGGTAGCGTTCGGAGCCGGTCATCGACAGTGCAATCAGCATGATCGCCATGGCGCCTTCCACCAGGGAAATCTGAATGATCTCGCCTTTGAAGGCGGCCAGGTCGATCAAGGTGCCGGGGATCAGCACCGACAGCGCCTTGGCCACATAAAACCCACCATGAATCAGCAGCACATACCGCAACTGCACCGCGCCGATGCTCAAGGATTTGCCGTGGGGCCGTAGCAGGAAACTGGCGCGCAGCGTCGGCAATGCCACTAACAGTGACTGCACAGCCAGCATCGCTTTGGACCATAAAGGGTCGGCCGGCAACATCAGCATGCCCAGCCAGACCACCAGCATCAGCAGCCACAGTCGCGACAGGCGCGTTTGGGTGAACCGCGCCACGCCGAGCAAAAACAGGAAGTGCGCAGTCACCAGCAAGCCGTTGGCAAACCAGATGCCGATCATCAGGTAGCCATTGATGCGCAGCAGGGCGAGGGTTGAACCGATGCAGATGGTGGCGAAACCGGTGCTCCAGCACAGCAGCGAAGGTTCGCGCACGCTGCGCCATTCAACGGCCAGGTACAGGGCGGCAGCGGCTGCCAGGGCAACGGTGAGTGCCAAAATCGTAGGAGGGTCGAGCGTCATTTCTTGCCGGGTCTGCCTGGTGTGCGTTTAGAACCGGGATTGTAAGCGCACACGCAGGTTTTTCAGAGCGTTCATCGTGATGGCACACAGCCAGGCGATGATCGGCAGGTCAGGCGCCTTTGGTCGTGGGCAACAAGACCGTGAGGATGCCCACCAACGGCAGGAACGAGCACAGTTTGTACACGTACTCGATACCGTGGGTATCGGCGAGCAAACCGAGCAACGCCGCACCGATCCCGCTGAAGCCGAACATCAGGCCGAAGAAGACCCCGGCGATCATGCCCACGTTGCCGGGCACCAGTTCCTGGGCATACACCACGATGGCCGAGAAGGCCGACGCGATGATAAAGCCGATCACCACACTCAGCACCGCCGTCCAGAACAGGTCGACGTAGGGCAGGGCCAGGGTGAACGGCGCGGCGCCGAGGATGGAGAACCAGATGACTTTCTTGCGGCCGATCTTGTCGCCGATCGGGCCGCCCGCAAAGGTGCCGACGGCCACGGCGCCGAGGAACAGAAACAGGTACATCTGGGAGCTGGAAACCGACAGCTGGAATTTCTCGATCAGGTAGAACGTGAAGTAGCTGGTCAGGCTGGTCATGTACCAGTATTTGGAGAACACCAGCACGGCGAGCACCACCAGGGCAAAGGTCACGCGGCCTTTGGACAGGCCGTGGGTGGCTTTGCCGCCTTGCTTGAGCTTGAACAGGTTGAGGTGGTGGCGGTACCAGCGACTCAGGCCGTACAGCACAAGGATGGCGAACACCGCAAACAGCCCGAACCAGGCGATATGGCCCTGGCCGTAGGGAATGATGATCGCCGCCGCCAGCAACGGGCCCAAGGCGCTGCCGGTGTTGCCGCCGACCTGGAACGTCGACTGCGCCAGGCCGTAGCGCCCGCCGGAGGCCAGGCGCGCGACGCGGGAGGTTTCCGGGTGGAAGGTCGACGAGCCAACGCCGACCAAGCCGGCAGCGAGCAGAATCGCCGGGAAGCTGCCGACAAACGCCAGCATCAAAATGCCGATCAGGGTGCACACCATACCCGCCGGCAGCAGCCATGGTTTTGGGTGGCGGTCGGTGTGGTAGCCGATCCATGGCTGCAGCAGCGAGGCGGTCAGTTGGAAGGTCAGGGTGATCAGGCCCACTTGGGTAAACGACAGGCCGTAGTTGGCCTTGAGCATCGGGTAGATCGACGGCAGCACGGCCTGGATCAGGTCATTGATCAAATGCGCCAGGGCGCAGGCGCCGAGGATACGCATGACCAAGGGGCTGGCTTGGGGTGTCGTGGTTGCAGCGGCGGGTGACGCAGTGAGGGTCGACATGCAGGCATTCCATACAAGGCAGCTAATCAGAGGCGGCCACTTCTTAAGGCGGCCATCCATTACAAAATGATTCGGCGTTCATGCTAGATTCGTCAGGAATGCCTGTCTCGCGTAATTCGGGCGACAACTATCGCAAAAAGGGCGAAATGATTAAACCACTGAACGAATTCCTCCAGGAAATCAATGAAGGCGCCTGGGCGGTCATCAGTTCCGCCACGGATTACCCGGAAAACTGGGTGATCCCCGAGCATAGCCACGAGAAGCACCAACTGCTCTATGCCATCGAAGGCGTGATGGTGGTGTACTCGGCGCTCAACCAATGGACGGTGCCGCCCAATCGCGGGATCTGGATGCCCGCCGGGCAGGTGCATTCCCTGCGTTGCGTGGGCACCCTGAAAATGCGCAGCGTGTTTGTGCGCCCGGATCGCTTCCCGAACATGCCCGGCGAGCCGAAGACCGTGAGCATCTCGCCGTTGCTGAGCGAGCTGATCAAGGCGTCGGTGAGCCTGAAACCGCCGTACGCCGAGGACTCGCGGGACGCGCGGATCATGCACCTGATCCTTGACGAACTCGCCATCCTGCCCGCATTGCCATTGTCTTTGCCCCAGCCCGCCGACCCGCGCCTGCAGCGCATCTGCCTCGCGTTGCAAGATGAACCGGGTGACGCTTCAACTGTGGCGCATTGGAGTGAGCGCCTAAGCCTGGACCAGAAAACCATCCAGCGCCTGTTCCGCAAGGAAACCGGCATGACCTTCGGCCAGTGGCGCCAGCAGGCGCGCTTGCTGCTGGCGTTGGAGCGCATTGCGGTGGGGGAGAAGGTGATCGATATCGCCCTGGAGCTGGGCTATGAAAGCCCGAGCGCCTTTACCAGCATGTTCAAGAAGCAGTTCGGCAAGACGCCGAGTCATTTCTTCAGGTAGCACCCTGCGTGACGTTGGCGTGCGGGCCCAGCAGGCCGTTGAACCCGTCGAAGTCCAGCGGTCGGCTGAGGAAATAGCCTTGGCCCTCTTCACAGGCCACGCTCTTGAGCATTGCCAAGTGCTCGGCGGTTTCGATGCCTTCGGCTGTCACCGTCAGGGCCAGGGCTCGGCCCAGACCGACAATCGCGTGGATGATTGCCTTGTCATCGTCGCTTTCTTCCAGGCGGGTCAGGAAGCTGCGGTCGATCTTCAAACCATCGAATGGGAACGCCCGCAGGTAGCTCAGGGATGAGTAGCCGGTGCCGAAATCATCCATGGCGATGCGTAGGCCCAAGCGCTTGAGCGTGTGCATGACCTCCAGTGCGCCGCTGGCATCTTCAAGCATGACGCTTTCGGTGATTTCAAGTTCCACCCGCGCCGGGTCGATACCGGAGACCGCCAGTGCCTGGCGTGTGCGCTCCACCAGGTTGCCCCGCTTGAACTCGGTGGGTGACAGGTTCACCGACACAAACAGATGTTCCGGCCATTGGGCAGCGCACGCGCAGGCGGTTTCGAGTACCCAGTCGCTCAACGCCAGGATCAGCCCCGATTCTTCGGCAATCGGGATGAAGGTGTCAGGTGCAATCAGCCCACGCACAGGATGTTGCCAGCGCACCAAGGCTTCGGCGCCTACCATTTGCCCGTCGGCGATGCGATAGCGCGGCTGGAAATACAAGCGCAGCTCGCCGTGCTTGATGCCGTAGCGCAGATCGCTCTCCAGGCGTCGACGTTCGATGATCCGCGCGTTCATGTCGCCGGAGTAGAACCGCCAGGTATTACGGCCTGCCGCTTTGGCTTCGTACAGGGCAATGTCAGCGTAGCGCAGCAGTTCCGCGGCCTCGCGGGCATCGTTGGGGGCGATGGCGATCCCGATGCTGGCGCTGACGAACACCTCTTGCTCGTCGATTCTGATCGTGCGCTCTATGGATTCGATCAGGCGCTTGCACAGGATTTCGACTTCGTCTTGCGTACCTGCATCCGTCAGGATCAATACAAACTCATCACCGCCAATACGGGCGACCAGATCGCCATGGCGTACGCAGTCGGCCAGTCGAGAAGACACTTCGTTGAGCACCCGATCACCGGCAGCGTGTCCAAGCAGGTCATTGACCGGCTTGAATCGATCGAGGTCCAGGCTGAGCATGACCAGGGGCTGCTCCGAGGTGGGCATGGCCTTGAACTTGCCTTCCAGGAACGCTTGCAGCCGCGTGCGATTGGGCAGCCCGGTGAGGGCGTCATGCTGGGACAAGAACTCGATGCGTCGACGGGCTTCGACTTCTTCCGTCACATCGGTGGCGGTGCCGCGAAACCCGCCACACGGCATCTGCCGTGCGGACAGCCGGGTGCTGCGTTCCAGCCCCAGTGCATCGACGTAACGACACTGCACGCTGATATCCGGGCGACGCCCAGGTGCGCTGAGCCACTGGGACAGCAGGCCGGTTTCGGTTTCCAGCAAATCGTTTATCGTGGCGCCGATCCAGGCATCGCGCACCAGCCCGGTCACACCTTCGAAGCGTTCCGACAGGTAGGTAAAGCGCCAGTCGCCGTCGATTTCCCAGACCCAATCGGAACTGGCTTCCACCACATCGCGAAAACGTGCTTCGCTGGTGGCCAGGGCATTCTGGCTGTTCTGCAGCGAGGAATGGCTGGCGTCCAGGGCGAGCGCGGCCGCCGTCGTGCGGCGCGAAATGACCCAAGACATCAAGCACACCAGCAACGCAGCCAGGCCCAACAAGGGCAGGCCTACACCCATCAGGCGCAAACCGGGGCGAGCCGGCTCCCAGTGCAGGCTGCCGGCCGCACCGTTGTCGCCGAGGGGCAAGAGCAAGGTCTTGCCGATTTCATCGGGGGTAGCGATGTGCAGTTTGTCCACGCCGAATTCATCGCCGATCGCTGTCAGTTTTGCGCTGTCGAGGATGTCGACAAAGATCAGCACCGACGCCGGTCGGCCGTCGGGCAACACCGTGGGGTCGGTGCCGGGGGTGATGGCGGCGGCGGCCACCAAAGCAGGGCTGCCGCGCACGTTGATAAAGGTCGTGGCGGATGTCTCGCTGTCTGCACCGGCGCGAGCCTGCTCGATAATTCCAGTGATGGGCCCGCCGAGCCACTGGGTGAGTTCGACTGTCTGCAATTGGCCGTCAACGACGGCATACACCGTGCGGTTGGCGTCGTCGACCACGAACAGGCCTTGAAAGCCGAAGTCGTCGAACAGCGACGCGCCGATGTTGCCCCGGACAAAGGCCCAATCGTCGTCCACTTTCACGTGCAAGTGCCGGTAGGCATCACTCCAGAAGGCGTAGTCCTTGACGGTCACCCGCAGGGATTTTTCCAGAGACTGCACGGCTCTACGGGTGTAGAACGCGCTTTCAACCTGCTCGGAGCGGTCCAGTTCTTGGGCAAGGAAAATCAGCGAGTAAGCGGCGACTGCAAAGACCACGGCCAGCAAGGCCATGAACCTGAAGAGTGAGGTGCGCGCCAGCGACAGGCTGGTGCGATCGGACAGTGAGCGGACGATAGGAGCGAGAGAGTTCGGCATTGTTTCCCGCAGGGCGTCGCTGCAAGTCAGGGGGTATCACGTGCTATCGGCTGCGCCGGGAAAATATTGAGACCGCTGGCGCGTGCTGCCAGCCACGGCGACCGATGGCATGCTGGCGTCGTTCGCGCGCCTGGCGGCGCTGCTCGATGAGCCTGAAGCCAGCCCCGTGCTAGCACCATTGATCCAGCGTGGCGTTCAAGGTGGGCTATGAACGCCCTTCGCAGTTCAGCCGTGAGTACGGCCGGTCAATGATCGGACGTCAAATTAGCAAAGAATATGCAGCCGATCAGTCGCGCAAACAGGCTCAGGGTTTCTGGCAGGTTGGGGTCTTCAAACAGCATCGCCCTGGAATCGAGCGCACACAGCGCGCCAAAAAGGCGGCCATCGGGCAGAAAGATCGGGGCGCCGGCGTAACTCTCGATGGCGAATTGCTTGACCACCGGGCGGGCGGCGTAGCGGCCGTTCTGGCTGATCTGCGGGATGAACAAGGTTTGCGGGTTGATGCAGAACTCGCTGCACAGGGTGGTTTCCAGGGCGAGCACGTCGTCGACATGGATGCCCAAGTCGATGGTGTCATGGACTGAACACACCACCCATTCCAGGTCGGTGAATTTGGCGATGCCGGCGAAGCGCATCCCGGTCAGGCGGGTGACCAATTGCAGGATGCTGGTGGTGGCTTCTATTTCGGCGATAGCGGCGCGTTCGTTTGCGCTGAGTAAGGACTGCGAAGCGGTGACGCTTGGAACCATGGGTGACACTCCAATGGCAGGGTGGCCAGGGCCACCCTGTATGTTCAGGTTTTAATTGATGCGCGGATGCTGCTCTACAAGGTTCTTGCGCTTGGCTTCCAACTCGGCAATCTCGGCATCGATGTCTTCGATCTTCTGCTCGATGTTGTCGTGATGTTCCTGCAGCAATTCCTTGGCTTCTTCCATGTCCGAAGCCGCCGGTGCGGCGCCACGCAGCGGCTTGTTGGCGGTTTCCTTCATGGTCAGGCCGGTGATCAGGCCGACCACGGCAAACACCATCAGGTAGTAGGCGGGCATGTACAGGTCGTTGGTGCTTTCCACCAGCCAGGCCACGGCGGTCGGGGTGAGGCCGGCGATCAGTACCGACACGTTGAACGCACTGGCCAGCGCACTATAGCGCAGGTGGGTGGGGAACATTGCCGGCAACGTCGAAGCCATCACGCCGATGAAGAAGTTGAGGATCACGGCGAGAATCAGCAAACCGGCGAAGATCAGGCCGATCTTGCCGCTGGTGATCAGCATGAACGCAGGGATGGACAGGAACAACAGGCCGATACTGCCGGCAATGATGAAGGGCTTGCGGCCGATCTTGTCGCTGATAAAACCAATGAAAGGCTGCACGAACAGCATGCCGACCATGATCGCGATGATGATCAGCACGCCGCTGTTTTCTTTGTAGTGCAGGTTGTGCGACAGGTAGCTCGGCATGTAGGTGAGCAACATGTAGTAGGTCACGTTGGTCGCCGCAACAATCCCGATGCAGGTCAACAGGCTACGCCAGTGCTTGGTCGCGACTTCCTTGAACGAGACTTTGGGGCCGTGTGTCAGGCCTTCGCGGTCGCCTTGCTCCATTTTGTCCATGTGTTGCTGGAAGGCTGGGGTTTCCTCCAGTGCATGACGCAGGTACAGGCCGATGATGCCCAGGGGCAGGGCAAGGAAGAACGGCAGGCGCCAGCCCCACGACTCGAAGTCGGCTTCGCCCAGGATGCTGGAAATCAGCACCACCACGCCCGCGCCCAGCACGAAACCGGCGATGGAGCCGAAGTCGAGCCAACTGCCGAGAAAGCCGCGCTTGCGGTCCGGGGCATACTCGGCGACGAAGATTGACGCGCCGGTGTATTCACCCCCTACCGAGAAACCCTGGGCCATTTTGCACAGCAACAGCAAAATCGGCGCCCAGATACCAATAGAGGCGTAGGAGGGGATCAGGCCGATGGCGAAGGTGCTCAGGGACATGATCACGATGGTCGCGGCAAGGACCTTCTGCCGCCCGTACTTATCGCCCAGTGCGCCGAAGAACAGGCCACCCAGTGGGCGGATCAGGAACGGCACGGAGAAGGTGCCGAGTGCGGCGATCATTTGTACGCTGGGTGAGGCGTCCGGGAAGAACACCTTGCCCAGCACATAGGCGACAAAACCGTAGACGCCAAAGTCGAACCATTCCATGGCGTTACCCAAGGCTGCGGCGGTGATTGCCTTGCGCACCTTGGTGTCGTCGACGATGGTGATGTCTTTCAATCCGATGGGCTTGACGCTTTTCTTACGTAATTTCATGCGGAGCACTCTAAAGCAGAACAGGGGAGGTGCCATCGTTGCGATGGCACCGCTCTGTCAGTTCAGATACAAGCGGACATGAAATAATTCAGCTCTATTTGCGTTTTTTTGCAGAAAGCTTGAACTTTACAGATTCACAGGGGAGTAATCCGTATGTCGGCCGTCGCGTCACGCCTGATCTACCGCCCACCCCAAGCGTGCGACGTGCAGCGATTGTTCGCGATCTACGGCGATCCGCAGACCAATGTGTTCAACCCCTCTGGCCCCATCGCCAGTCTTGAGGGGGCGCAACGCTTGCTGGATAAATGGCTTGAACAATGGGCCACCCAGGGCTACGGCTGGTGGGCGATTGCACGCACTGAAACGCCGCATCACATCATAGGCTTTGGTGGAATCGCGCCGCTCGACTACCTGGCCGAACGGCGTATCAACCTGGGGTACCGTTTTGCGGCGCAAGCCTGGGGGCAGGGCTACGCCACCGAGTTGGGCCGTGATGCCTTGGCGCTGGCATTCCAGACGCTCGGCCTGGGCGAGGTGTTCGGCCTGGTGCGACCGGACCATGGGGCATCAATCCGCGTACTGGAAAAGATCGGCATGCAGCCTTTCGGCGTGCTCGATGATGTGCCGGGGAAGGCACCAAGCCTGGTTTTTCGGATTTGTCATCCTACAACTGATTTTTCCTGATATTTCAAATACCCACGCAATACGGGGTTAAGCGGCAATCTTTCAGATTGACAGCGTTCAGGCGTCCCGATATAAAAGCCACAGTTGTACGACGACATATGACGTTACATATGTCCTATCTAACAAAAATAAAAAGTGATGCCATGAACTTGAACGAGCCCATCAACGCGCACCGCGTTGGCCAAGCTGTAGGCAACTATCGCTGGACCATCTGCGCGATGCTGTTTTTCGCGACCACCGTCAACTACCTCGATCGCCAGGTGCTCAGCTTGCTGGCGCCTCAGTTGTCGACGCAATTTGGCTGGAGCAACACTGACTACGCGAACATTGCGGCTGTGTTCCAGTTCGTCTACGCGATCTCCATGCTGTTTGCCGGGCGCTTTGTCGACAAGATCGGCACCAAGGCGGCTTATGTGGTGGCAATCGCCATCTGGTCCACGGGCGCCATCATGCATGCGTTCTCGGTGCCCATGGGCGAGGGCATTGCGGCCATCAGTGGTGCGATTGGCCTGGCGGTGATCCCGGTGTCGATTGCCGGTTTCATGTTGTCCCGTGCGGTACTGGCGATTGGCGAAGCGGGCAACTTCCCGATTGCGATCAAGGCGACTGCTGAGTATTTCCCCAAAAAGGAACGCTCGCTGGCCACGGGTATCTTCAACTCCGGTGCCAACGTCGGCGCAATCCTGGCGCCGATCTGCGTGCCGTTGATTGCCGGTCTGTGGGGGTGGGAAGCGGCGTTTATCGTGATCGGCGGCCTGGGCTTCGTGTGGGTTGTGGTGTGGATCGCGCTTTACCAGAAGCCGGAGGAGCAGAAACGCCTGTCGCCCGAAGAACTGGCGTATATCCGCAGTGATCAGACCGTGCAGCCCTTCACCCCAACGCCGGCCGGCGCCCCGGAAAAGAAAGTCTCCTGGTTCAAGTTGCTCACCTACCGTCAGACCTGGGCGTTTGCCTTCGGCAAGTTCATGACGGACGGCGTGTGGTGGTTTTTCCTGTTCTGGCTGCCCACCTACCTGTCGGCGCAATACGGCATGAAAGGCGCCGATATCGTCATGCCGCTGGCGGTGCTGTACAGCATGACGATGGTCGGCAGCATCGGCGGCGGCTGGTTCCCCAGCTACTTCATGGCGCGCGGTGATGCACCCTACGATGGCCGCATGAAAGCCATGCTGGTGATCGCGCTGTTCCCGCTGGTGGTGTTGCTGGCACAGCCGTTGGGCTACATCAGCTTCTGGGTGCCGGTATTGCTGATCGGCGTGGGCGCCTCGGCGCACCAGGCGTGGTCATGCAACATCTTCACCACCGTGTCGGACATGTTCCCGCAGAAAACCGTGGCCTCGGTGGTCGGTATCGGCGGCATGGCCGGCGGCCTGGGCGGCGTGGTAATGACCAAGATCGGCGGTTGGGTGTTCGACTACTACAAGTCGGTCGGTGACATCCACACCGGCTACATGATCATGTTCGCCATCTGCGCGCTGGCCTACTTGGTGGCCTGGAGTGTGATGAAGACACTGGTGCCGCGTCACAAGGAAATCACTGACCTGTAAGGTCCGATGTCCCGCGCCGCAACGGCGCGGGCCTCTTTCACAACGCACGGGCCCAGGTCTGGCTGACCAGGGATTTGCCGAAGCTGTCCATCGTTTCTTCCTCGACCAATTCGAACCCGGCTTTCTGATAGAGCTTGCGCGCATCGCTGAGGACGTCCACCGTCCACAGCTGCATGCGCTGGTAGCCGACCTGCCGGGCAAAGCGTACGCACTCATCCACCAGCCGTTGGCCGATACCCATGCCCCGCGCGCTGGCATCCACGTAAAGCATGCGCAGCTTGGCCGTGGTGTCGTCGTGGCGGATCACGAACACCGAACCCACCACTTCAGCGTCTTTTTCCGCGATCCAGCAACGCTCGCAGGTGGGATCAAACGCCCTCAGGTATTTGGCGACAGTTTCCGCCACCAGCGCTTCGAACTCCCAGTTCCAACCGTATTCACGGGCATACAACGCGGTTTGTTGCTGCACCACCACGCCCATGTCGCCGGGTTGAGGATCGCGCAGCAGGTAGTTGGGCGCCGTGCCTTGCAGCAGGGCCTGGATGCGTTTCATGGCGTCGGTGAGTTGCCGCTGTTGTGGTTCAGGCAAGTTCTCGAGCAGGGTGATGACTTCGTTCTGGGTCTGCTGTTCCAGGGGCTTCAGCACCGCACGGCCGTGGTCGGTGAGATGCAGTTGCACCGCCCGTGCATCGGTAGCGGAGCGGACTTTCTGGATCAGGCCCTTCTTTTCGAAGCCACTGGTCAATCGGCTCAAGTAGCCCGCGTCGAGGCTGAGCATCTGACACAGGTCCGCGCTGGTGAGATCGCCGCGGGTAGACAATTCGTACATCACGCGGATTTCGGTGAGCGAATAGTCGCTTTGCAGCAGGTGTTCCTGCAGTACGCCGATCTGGTGGGTGTAGAAGCGATTGAAACTGCGCACGATGCCGGCGCGTTCGACAAGCAAGGAAGTGGACATGCTGAAATGCTCGAATAGTTGCCTGAAGCAATTATATTGTTGCTTCAGGCAACCATGTCAAACGGTTTGCTTAGCGGTTACGTGTCACCCGCCAAATGGTATTGGCCAAGTCATCGGCGATGATCAGCGCACCTTTTGGATCCACCGTCACGCCGACCGGGCGCCCACGGGTCTTGCCGTCGTCGCCGCGAAAGCCGGTGGCGAAGTCGATCGGCTCGCCGGACGGTTTGCCGTTGCTGAACGGCACAAAGATCACTTTGTAGCCCACCGGGTTGTCGCGGTTCCAACTGCCGTGTTCACCGACGAATACGCCGTCTGCGAACTGCTCGCCCATTTCCGGGATAGAGAAGTCCACGCCAAGGGCTGCCACGTGGGAGCCCAGGCTGTAATCCGGCTTGATCGCGGCGGCAACCTTGGCCGGGTTCTGTGGCTGGGCGCGCGGGTCGACATTCTGGCCCCAGTAGCTGTACGGCCAGCCGTAGAACGCGCCTTCACGCACGGAGGTCAGGTAGTCCGGCACCAGGTCGGGGCCCAGTTCGTCGCGTTCGTTCACAACGGTCCACAGTTGGCCGGTGCCAGGCTGCAGGGTCAGCGCTGTCGGGTTGCGCAGGCCCGTTGCATAAGGCTTGTGCGCGCCGGTCGCGGCGTCGATCTGCCAGACCATCGCGCGATCGATCTCCACTTCCATGCCACGTTCGGTGATGTTGCTGTTGGAGCCGATACCCACGTAGAGCTGGCTGCCGTCAGCACTCACCGCCAGGGACTTGGTCCAGTGGTGGTTGATCTGCGCCGGCAGGTCGGTGACCTTGGTGGGTGGGCCAGCGGCCTTGGTCTGGCCGTCGGCGTAGTCGAAACTCACCAGTGCATCCTGGTTGGCCACGTAGAGCTTGCCGTTGGCAAATGCCAGGCCGTATGGCGCGTTGAGGTTTTCGGCGAACACGGTCTTGAGTTCATACGTGCCGTCACCATCGGCGTCACGCAGCAACGTCAGGCGGTTGCCGCTCTTGACCTTGGTGTTGCCTTCGGCCTTGATCAGGCTGGCGATCACATCCTTGGGCTTGAGCTTGGCCGCGCTGCCGCCACGGCCTTCGGCAACGAGGATGTCGCCGTTGGGCAGCACCAGGGTCTGGCGCGGGATGGCCAGGTCAGTGGCGATGGCGGTGACGCTGTAGCCTTGCGGCACCTTGGGTTTCTGCTCGCCCCAGGGGGCGGGCTCGGCAATCTTCATGCTGGGTAGCAGGCTGCTTTGCTGTTCCGGCAACTTGGGGTCGGGGCCGCGAGCCTGGGTCTTGTCGCCTTCACCACCACATGCGGTCAGCAGCAGCGCAGCGCTTAATAGGGTCAGGGTGCTGGACGTTTTCATTTAACACCTCCCGAGCGCAGGCCGGTCCAGGTGGCCGCCAACGCCAGCAGCAAGACAATGGCCGACAGGATCAGGCCGCCGGGCATCGAAGCGTAGGCGTCCTTGGCGTGTTGAAAGGCATTGACCAGGCCGAGTATCCAGGTGGCCAGCAGCAACAGGACATATCGTGTGGGTTGCCCGGCCTTGCGTTCGGCACGGAGCAGGTTGACCAGCGCAAACAAAAACGCAAAGCCTGCGAATACCAGTGCACCGGCAATCAGCCAGGCCGAAAAGTTGGCCCATTGAATCTGGTAGGTCTGGGTGTAAGCAATGTCGCTGAGCAAGGCACCGAGAAACAACGGCACGGTGCCGGCGAGCAAGGTCGCATGCAGCGGCCCGGGTGCGTATCGGTAGGCGGGAAGGGTAGTCATAGGGGGGCGGCTCCTTGTTGTACAACGCCCCTGGACGGGGCAGCGCATAAGAAGTGAACGCAGCGTGTGTGAGAAAGTTCAGCGTGAAACGTTTCGAAATAGTGGGAACCCTCTAGGGCGGCGCCGGCCTAACGCCGTATCATTCCATTCTTTGCTTTCGCCAGGCGACTCCATGACCCACCCCCGCATCGGCTTTGCGTGCCAGTACCGACATCCCGAGCGCCTGCTGTCCGCCAGTGCCCTGAAGTTGATCGAGGGCCCCTTCAATCCGCGCACCACCACGTTGCGCTGGATGGACAGCGTCACGCCGCAAGTGGCCCGCGACAAGCTGGTGGAAGTGGTCACTCACAACCTGGCCGCCCAATTGCGCTTGCTGGCCTATGTCGCCGAACTGCCGCCGACCTTGCGCATGCTGCGCCTGAGCAGCGATTTGCTGCCGTTTTACAGCCACCCAAAAGTCGCCGCCGTGTACACAGACCCGGCCATCGAGCGTCAATTGGAGGAAGGCTTCGCGGCCATTGGCGAGCTGGCGCGTGCGTCGGATATCCGCCTGTCGTTCCACCCCGGCCAGTACTGCGTGCTCGGTTCGGAGAACCCCGGTGTGGTGGAAAACAGCCTGGCCGAGTTTGAATACCACGCCGACATGATCCGCATGATGGGCTACGGCCGGCGCTTCCAGGACCTCAAATGCAACGTGCATATCGCCGGTCGCCTGGGTGTGGAAGGCACCCGCGCGGTGTGGGCGCGGCTGTCGGAAGTGGCGCGCAACTGCATCACCTTCGAGAACGACGAAAAAACCTATGGCCTCGACCATTGCCTGCAAGTTGCCGACCTGGCGCCGGTGGTGCTGGATATCCATCATTGCTGGATCAATGAAAACGAGTACATCGACCCGCACTCGGAACGGGTCGCCCGCGTGATTGAAAGCTGGCGCGGCGTGCGCCCTACCATGCATTACTCTCAGCCCCAGGAAGTCTTGCAGGCGCTCGGTTTCGACGCCGAGCACAAACTGGAAATGGATGCGCTGTTGAAGGTGGTCGCCAAGCGCGACCTATACGCCCACAGCGCGCAAATGTGGAACCGCTGGACCAACGACTACGCGCTGCAGTTTTTCGATCGCTTCGACATCATGCTGGAGTCCAAGGACAAGAATGTGGCAGCGTGGGCGTTTTATGAGCATTTCAAGCGACGTTCAGTTCAGTGAGGGAGCCTACAACCATGCCAACCCTGCAGCTATTGTGCGGCAAGATCGCCTCGGGCCAATCAACGTTCGCGTGGGAGGAGGGGGGGATTGAGGTGCTTCGTTCGTGAGTGCAACGCATTTTAACGGCGTCGACGCCGAAGGTTTTGTCCTCACAATCCCAGAAACGCCCGTGCAGAGCGAGTTTCAGTCATTGCTTGAAGATGCCTGCACCACGCTCTCGCACGAAGAGCTGGGAGTGCAGGGCATCTACCTCTATGGCAGTGTGGCGCGCGGTGATGCCGTCCCTGGTGTTTCCGATCTTGATCTCACGCTGGTGCTGCGCGAGTCGCCGACTTCACAGGTACTCGAACGGTTGGAAGTAATCCGGCGGGATCTGGAGCGGCGGCATTCGCAAGTCACCAAGGTCGATTTCGATATTGGCAGCCGTGGGGAAGTAGTGGCGGCCGAAAACCTGAACAGCTGGGGATTCTGGCTCAAGCACCATTGCCGATGTGTATGGGGTGAGGACCTTGCGCTGCACGTTGAGCGGTTTCGGCCTTCCGTGGAAATTGCCTTGGCCATGAACGGTGACTTCGAAAAGGTTTTGACCGACTACCTCACACGCATCGCAGGCGCCGACAGCGAATTGGAGCGGCTTCGCTGGCAGCGTGAGGCGTCACGCAAGCTGATCAGGGCGACCCATGTATTCCGTTCGCCCGATGCGGCTACGTGGCCGCAGACACTCGAAGAGCACGTTGCGCTGTTCGTCCAGGGGCATCCGACGATGATGATTCAGGTGGCGTTCTTCCTGTTTGAAGCCCGCAACCCGAGTGCCGATGGTGAAAAATTCTCAGCCCGACTTCAGGCCTTTCTGAGCTGGATGGTTTCACAGCGAGCGTAGTGCTACGGGTGCTCGCTGGTATAACCAAACCACACGGGTCCTACGACTTGAACCGTCCCACCAGCCCATTCAACTCATCCGAGAGGTTGGACAACCGCCCCGAATCGTCCTGCGCCGAGTTGGCCAGGCTTTCCACCAGGCGGGCCTCGTCGTAGATCTGCTGGATGTGCCGATTGATCTCTTCCGCCACGCTGTGTTGTTCCTCGGCGGCGGCGGAGATCTGCAGGTTCTGGTCGCGGATTTCGTTGACCGACGTCTGGATGCCTTCAAAGCTGTCCCGCGCGCTTTCGATGGACGACACACTGGCCCGCGACAGGTCCAGGCAACTGCCCATCTTTTGCGTGACTTCCTGGGTCTTGTTTTCCAGGGTGCCGAGCAGTTGTTCGATTTCGCCGGTGGAGTCGGAGGTGCGTTTGGCCAGGGCGCGTACTTCGTCGGCCACCACCGCAAAACCACGGCCCTGATCACCGGCACGGGCGGCCTCGATAGCCGCGTTGAGCGCCAGCAGGTTGGTCTGTTCGGCAATCGCACGGATGGTGCCGAGGATCTGGTTGATGCTGCGGCTGCCGGCTTCCAGTTCGACCATGGCCTGGGATGATTCCGTCAGGCGGCGCCCCAGGCGGTTGACGTTATCGGTGGTGACTTCGATCTGCTGCTTGCCCTCGGCCACGCGACGGTGCCCGTTCTCGGCGGATTCCGCCGCGCCGCTGCAGGACCGTGCGACTTCGTTGGCAGTGGCGACCATCTCGTTGAACGCAGTGGATACAAGCTCGACCGCCTCACGCTGGCGTCCGGCCGCCTCATTCATATTGTGCGCCACCTCACTGTTGACCTTGGAGGCGTTCTGCAAATTGGCCGAGGCCGCGCCGATGTGTTGGATCAGTTGACGGATCGCCGCGAGAAACTTGTTGAACCAGCCCGCGAGTTCGGCGGTTTCATCCTTGCCCTGGACCTGCAGTTCGTGGCGCAAGTCGCCTTCACCCTGGGCAATGGACTGCAAGCCGGTGCTGACCTGCCCGATAGGCTTGACGATAACCTTGGAGAAGGCCGCCGCGATCAGTCCGAAGATCAGCACCAGCACACCGACAATAAGGGCGGTGAGGTAGGTCATGCGTGTGGCTTCGGCCATGACTTCACGGTGTTCGATCAGCCCGATATAACGCCAGCCCAGACCGGGGGACGTCCACACGTTGGCCATGTAGTGCACGCCGTCGATCACCACGTCAGTGGAGCCCTGTGGTGTCTCGGCCAACTGTGCATAGGCCGCGCCCAGGTCCTTGAGCGGCTTGAAATTGTGCGCGGCGTTGCGCGGGTCCACCAGCACCACGCCGTCTTCGACCAGCATCACGTAGCCGCTTTCGCCCAACTTGATGCTCTTGACCAGTTCGGTGAGGTTTTTCAGCGAGACGCTGACCACGAATACGCCCTTGGCCTTGCCGTTTTCCAGCAGGGCGCGCGCGGTGCCCACCAGGGCGACGTCGTCTTTGTCGTAGTAATACGCGGGGGTGCGCACGGTCTTGCCGGGGCTGGCCATGGCTGCTTTGTACCAGGGCCGGGTGCGCGGGTCGTACTTGGCCAGTTGCGGGTCATCCGGCCATTTGGCGTAGGTGCCGTCTTCCAGGCCGATGGACAGGATCGCTGCTGCTGGGTGTGTGGCGCCATAGCGCGCGAAGCGCTCGATCACCGTTTGCGCTTCGGCGGGCATGGGCTGGCTGGCCGCGTCCGCGGGCTGATAGTTCTTCAGTGTGTTGACGGAGGTGTATACAGAATCGGTGGCCATCTGATCGACGTTCTGCAGCGTGCCGTCGAAGAATTGGCGGATGTTGCCATCGATCTGGCGGATTTCCCGGGTGCTGCCGTCGATGAACTGATCCACCGCTTCGGTTCGTGCGTTCATGACTGAAATCACGGCCACCAGGCTTACCGGAATGAAAGCAACCGAGACAAAGGCGAGTACCAGCTTATTTTTTATTTTCATCGAGACGACCATCAGCGTGAAGGGCGGCCAAATCGTCGCGCGCCTGTATCAGGTTTGCGGCGATTTGCTATCACTGCTGTTTCGGCCCGTAGCCGGTAAATCTTTAGGGTTTTTTGTACACAATACAAAGTGCTTATTGTTCTGTATCCAATCAGTACACATCACGCAAATAACGCTTCTGCTCACTCAGCTGACGCCAGTAATCCACGGCACCCTCAACGCCAAGCCCGCCGTGGGTTTGCGCGACGTGGCGCAGGGCCTGGTCGACATCTTTCGCCATATGGCTGGCATCGCCGCAGATGTACAGCTTGGCGCCATCCTGCAACCAGCGCCACAGCTCGGCACCCTGTTCGCGGATGCGGTCCTGCACGTAGACCTTTTGCGCCTGGTCGCGGGAAAACGCCAGGCTCAAATGGCTGAGCAGGCCGTCGCGTTGCATGCCTTGCAGTTCATCCTGGTAGTAGAAATCACTGGCCGCGTGCTGTTCGCCGAAAAACAACCAGTTGCGACCCTGATGACCCAGCGCGCGACGCTCCTGCAAGAACGCACGGAATGGGGCGATTCCTGTACCGGGGCCAATCATGATCATCGGCACGTCGCCGTCAGTGGGTGTGCGGAAGTGTTTGGAGGGCTGCACGAACAGCGGCACTTCGCCGTCGCCGACACGGTCGGCCAGGAAGGTCGAGGACACACCCTTACGCTTGCCATACCGCACGGCAGCCACGGTGAGGTGCACTTCATGGGGGTGGGCCTTGGCGCTTGATGCGATTGAATACAGGCGCGGTTGCAGGCGTTTGAGCGTGCCCAGCAGCTCATCCGCCGAACACTCGATGGGGTATTCCTGTAGCACATCCGCCAGTTGCCGGCCCCACAGCCAGTCATTCAGTTCGGCCTTATGTTCGGGGTTGAGCAAGTGCTTGAGGCCAGGGTTGGCGCTGCGCTCGGCGATGAAGGCGAGGGTGTCGCTGCTGGGCCGGGCGATTTCGAAGTGCTGAGTGAGGGCCTGTTGCAGGGGCACGTCGCCGAACGTGTCGAGGTTCACGCAGGTACTGGCCTTCAAGCGGGTGAGGTCGAGCAGTTCGTTGACCAGTTCGGGGCAGTTGCGTGGCCGTACGCCCAGCGCATCACCGGCTTCATAAGTCAGCCCGGAGTCGGCTAGGTCCAGGGCGAACTGGCGGGTTTCCTTGTGGGCGCTCAGCGGGTTGAGCTGGCGGTTAAGCAGCAGGCGTGAACCATACAGCTTGGTTTTACCCGCGGGTGTGGCGAGTGCGACGGGTTTTGCCGGGGCGAGGGTTTGCTGGAAGCGCACTAGCCAGGCATCGGCCAGCGCTTCAAATTCGGTATCGCAGTCGACGCGTTCCAGCAGGCGGGTGGCGCCCAGTTCCAGCAGGCGTTGGTCGAGTTGTTTGCCGTGGTTGCAGAACTGGTCGTAATTCGGATCGCCCAGGGCCAGCACCGCGAAGCGCAGCGACTCCAGGCGCGTCTCGGCGGTGCTGAGGCTGTGCCAGAAACCTTCACCATTGTCCGGTGGGTCGCCGTCGCCAAAGGTGCTGCTGATCAGCGCCAGGGTGTGGGTGCTCGCCAGTTTGCTCGCCGGGAAGTCCGACATCGCGCTCAGTTCCACGCTGATACCCGCGTCGCGCAGGCGCTTGGCAAAACGTTCGGCCAAGGCCTCGGCGTTGCCGGTTTGCGAGGCCCACAACAAGGTGACGGCCGGGGAGGGGGTTGCGAGGGATTCTGTAGGGCTGAACAGTGCGCCGAGCAAGCCGTTCAGCCACAGCCGCGAGGCATCCGCCAATGGCGCATTCGTGGGCATGGCCGGGATGCCGACGGCCTGGCGTGCGGCGTTGGCTTGCAGGCCGCTGAGGAAGCCAGCGAGGTAGGTGCGCTCACTGTCGCTCAGTGGCGGCGCAGACAGGTGGCGGATGCCGGCGATTTCGGCGAAGGCGTCGAGGCGCGACATGGCGGTGTCCTCAGCTACGGGGGAAGGGCGGTCGAGGGACTGCAGGCCGATCAGCTCAACGCGGGCCAGGGCGACGGCGCAGCATTTGAACTCCGGTTGCAAGGAGATCGGGTCGACGGCGTCGTTGGTCACCGCGTTGATCGCCAGGTTGTCGCCGAACACATCGTTCCAATGGAAGGGCGCAAAGCAGTTGCCTGGCTGCACGCGGTCGGTGATCACGGCGGGCAGCACCGCGTGGCCGCGGCGGGAACGTATTTCAACCCGGTCCTTGTCTTTGATGCCCAGGCGGGCGGCGTCTTCGGCGTGCAATTCGACGAAGGGGCCGGGGTTGAGTTTGTTCAGGGTGGCGACCTTGCCGGTCTTGGTCAGGGTGTGCCATTGGTGCTGCACACGGCCGGTATTGAGTACAAAGGGGAACGCCTCATCGGGCAGTTCCGCCGGCGGCATATGGGGTCGGGCGAGGAACTGGGCTTTGCCGTTGTCGGTGGCGAAGGTGACGGGGCCTTTGTCCACGTAGCGGATCGGGTTGCGGTCCGCTGCAGTGTCCGATGCGCAGGGCCATTGCAGCGGCTTCTCACGCAGGCGCGGGTAGCTCGCGCCGCGAATGTCGTAGCCGGTCTTGGGGTTCCAGGCGCGTTTGATTTCCTCAAACACCTCGGACGCCGAGGCGTAAGTGAAGGCCTCGGCAAAACCCATCTCACTGGCGACCCTGGCGATGATCTGCCAGTCGGGCAAGGTTTCGCCGGGGGCGTCGACGGCCTTTTGCATCAATGTCAGGTTGCGCTCGGAGTTGATCATCACCCCTTCGGCCTCGGCCCATAGCGCGCCGGGCAACAGGATATCGGCGTAACGGTTGGTCTCGGTGTCGAGAAAGGCGTCCTGGGTGATCACCAGCTCGGCGGTTTGCAGGCCCTTGATGACGGTTTGCCGATTGGGCACGCTGGCGACCGGGTTGGTGCAGATGATCCAGCAGGCCTTGATCTGCCCGGCGGCCATCTGTTCGAACATCGCCACGGTGCCAGCCCCGGCCTGGCGCGGCAGGCTGTCAGGGGGGATCTGCCACAAGTCCTCGATAAAGGCGCGGTCGGCCTCGACCAGCACCGAACGTTGCCCCGGTAACCCAGGGCCCATGTAGCCCATTTCGCGCCCGCCCATGGCGTTGGGTTGACCGGTGAGGGAAAACGGCCCGCTGCCTGGTCGGCAAATGGCGCCGGTGGCCAGGTGCAGGTTGCACAGGGCGTTGGTGTTCCAGGTGCCGTGGGTACTCTGGTTGAGGCCCATGGTCCAGCAGCTCATCCACTCCGCGGCCTGGCCGATCCAGTCGGCGGCTTGGCGGATATCCGCTTCGGCCAGGCCGGTGATCACGGCGACGTGCTCTGGCGAATAGTCCTCCAGGAACGCGGGCATCGCCTCCCAGCCGTCGGTGAAGGCGGCGATAAAGGCAGGGTCGGTGTGGCCGTTTTTCACCAGCAGATGCAGCAAGCCATTGAGCAGCGCAAGGTCGGTGCCGGGTTTGATCGGCAGGAACAGGTTGGCCTTGTCCGCCGTGGCATTGCGCCGTGGGTCGACTACGATCAGCTTCGCCCCGGCCTTGACCCGGTCCATCATGCGCAGGAACAGGATGGGGTGACAGTCAGCCATGTTTGCGCCGATCACGAAGAACAGGTCGGCCCGATCGAAATCTTCATAGGACCCTGGCGGGCCGTCGGCGCCGAGGGAGAGTTTGTAGCCACTGCCGGCGCTGGCCATGCACAGCCGAGAGTTGGACTCGATGTGGTGGGTGCGTACGAAGCCCTTGGCCAATTTGTTGATCAGGTACTGGGCTTCCAGCGACATCTGCCCTGACACATAGAATGCCAATGCCTGCGGCCCGTGCGTGTCGAGGATGTGGCGCAGGCGGCGCGCGGTTTCGCTGATGGCTTTGTCTATGCCGATGCGCACCGGGTCATGCTCCCGGGCCTGGCGGACATATGCGTTTTCCATGCGGCCGGAGTCGGCGATGGCTTGCCCGCAGGTGGTGCCCTTGGTGCACAGCCGGCCGAAGTTGGTGGGGTGGGCCGTGTCGCCGATCACCTTGACCACGTTATTGTTTTCTACCTGCATGACGATGCCGCAGCCCACGCCACAATAGGGACACACACTGCGTATGCTCTGATTGGCCATCTAAAACCTGCGTAAACAAAAAAGGCGCCTTGCAACCCTCCGTTGAGAACGGGGATTACACGGCGCCTTTGTCGTGAGAGGGCAGTCAGCGTTGACTGCTCGGTTGGGGTGTTCCTAGCAAGTCACGCGCCAGGTTGTCCAAGGCGCGGTTTGTTGAGGAACGCGGCCTGTCGTGATGAGCGGGCCTGCCCCGCACCGGGCTGCGCAGCAACACTCCTGAGACCGAGGCGCGGGGCAAGTCCGCGCACCCCAGAAAACGGTTCGGCAGAGGATGGGGTGTGCACATTTATGAAGCGGGGCGCACCAGTTGGAGGCGCCGCGGGCGGTGTTTTAGCGTGGGTTGTCGACGCCAGCGGCGTTGCAGCGGGGTATCCGACGGCTTGGCACAGACCCTGCAAGCTCCCCCACAACCCACTTCGGTCAACGACGATCGACACCAGGGGCAATAGCGGAGAATCCGGCGCAGTCGCCTGATCCGAACCCGCATAAGAACAGGCAAAGACGCCTGGAACCGCAAGGTTTCAGGCGTTTTTTTTTGCTTTTTTAAACCGTGATGAGCTTTGTCGGGTGCTTTATATGAACAATCTCAAAACCTTGATCGTCGTCGGCAATGGCATGGTCGGCCACCACTGTGTGGCGCAATTGATCGAGCGCGGCGCACTGGATCACTACCGTTTGCATGTGTTCAGCGAGGAGCCGATGCGCGCCTATGACCGGGTGCATCTGTCCGAATATTTCAGCGGGCGCGACGCCGAGTCGTTGGCCTTGTCCGACGCCTCGTTGTACCAGACGCCGGGTGTAACCCTGCATCTCGGCGTGCCGGTGTTGGAGATTGACCGCGCCCGCTGCGAGGTGATTACCGCTGACGGCTGCGTCGCCTATGACAAGCTGGTGCTGGCCACCGGCTCCTATCCGTTCGTGCCACCTATCGACGGCGCCGACGGTGATTCACGACTGGTGTATCGCACCCTTGAAGACTTGGACGCGATCCGCAAGGCCGCTGCCAATGCGCGGCGCGGCGTGGTGGTGGGCGGAGGACTGCTGGGCCTGGAAGCTGCCAACGCGCTGAAAAGCCTGGGCCTTGAAGCCCATGTGGTGGAGTTCGCGCCGCGCTTGATGCCGGTGCAACTCGACGACTTTGGCGGCCTGGCGCTTAAGGCGCAGATCGAGCGGTTGGGCGTGGGGGTGCATTTGTCGCGCGCCACCCAATCCATCAGTGCGGGCGAGCACTACCGTTACCGCATGAATTTTGCCAATGACGAGTTCCTCGAAACCGACCTGATCGTGTTCTCCGCGGGCATCCGCGCCCAGGACGCGTTGGCGCGGCAGGCGGGCCTGGACATCGGCCCGCGCGCCGGCGTGGTAATCAATGATGAGTGCCTGAGTTGCGACCCGAACATCTACGCAATTGGTGAGTGCGCCTCTTGGAACGGCAGCCTGTTCGGCCTGGTCGCACCGGGCTACCAGATGGCCCGAGGCGTCGCTGCGCTGCTCTGCAAGCAGACCGCCGAGCCGTTTGTGGGTGCCGACATGTCGACCAAACTCAAGTTACTCGGCGTGGACGTGGGTTCTATCGGCGACGCCCATGCCCACACCCCCGGCGCCCGCAGCTATCAGTTCATCGACGAAGCCAGCGCCAGCTATCGACGCCTGGTGGTGGATGCCTCGGGCAAGCAGGTGATCGGCGCCGTATTGGTGGGCGACAACAGCTACTACGACACCCTGCTGCAATACATGCAGAACGGCATCGCACTGCCATCCGAACCGGCCAGCCTGATCCTGCCATCCGCCGCCGGCGCGCCGACCCTGGGCCCTGGCGCGTTGCCGGAATCGGCCACCGTGTGCTCTTGCCATAACGTCACCAAAGGCGCGATCTGCTCGGCCATCGACAGCGGCTGCAGCGACCTCGGCCTGCTCAAATCCCAGACAAAAGCCTGCACCGGTTGCGGTGGCTGCGCCGGGTTGCTCAAGCAAGTGTTCGAGCATGAGCTGATTGCGCGTGGGGTCAGCGTCGACAAGAGCCTGTGCGAACATTTCGCCTATACCCGGCAGGAGTTGTACGCCCTGGTGCGCGTGGAAGGCATCATTACCTTCGACGAACTGCTGGCCAAACACGGCCGTGGCCATACCGGTTGCGACGTGTGCAAACCGGCGGTGGGTTCGATCCTGGCCTCGTGCTGGAACCAGCCGATCATGGATGCGTCCCTGGTGCCGTTGCAGGATACCAACGACACGTTCATGGCCAACATGCAGAAGAACGGCACCTACTCGGTGGTGCCGCGTATTCCGGGCGGCGAGATCACCGCGGATAAACTCATTGTGATCGGCGAAGTGGCGAAGAAATACGAGCTCTATACCAAGATCACCGGCGGCCAGCGTATCGACCTGTTTGGGGCGCAACTGCACGAACTGCCGGATATCTGGAGCGAACTGATCGCCGCCGGGTTTGAAACCGGGCATGCCTACGGCAAATCCACGCGCACGGTGAAGTCCTGCGTGGGCAGCACCTGGTGCCGCTACGGCGTGCAGGACAGTGTGAAAATGGCGCTGCAGATCGAAGACCGCTACAAGGGCCTGCGCTCGCCGCACAAACTCAAGTTCGCGGTGTCCGGGTGTACCCGCGAGTGCGCGGAGGCTCAGAGCAAGGACGTCGGCGTAATCGCGACCGAGAAGGGCTGGAACCTCTACATCGCCGGCAACGGTGGCATGCGCCCGCGTCATGCGGAACTGTTCGCCACCGACCTGGACGACGCCACGCTGATCCAATACATCGACCGTTTCCTGATGTTTTACATCCGCACCGCCGACAAGCTGCAACGCACCTCGGTATGGCGCGAAAGCCTGGAAGGCGGCCTGGATTTCCTCAAGGATGTGATCCTGCACGACAGCCTGGGCCTGGGTGCCGAGCTGGAAGCGCAGATGCAACAAGTCGTCGACCGTTACGAATGCGAGTGGGCCAACGCCCTCGCAGACCCGGAAAAACTCAAGCGCTTCCGCACCTTCGTCAACGACAAACGCCCCGACCCGGACATCCACTTCGTCCAGGAACGCGGTCAGCGTCGGCCGATCATGGCGGCCGAACTCAACCTGATTCCCGTCACCGAGGAGATTGCCTGATGAGTCAGCTCAATACCCAACGCAACCTGGCCACCTGGAAACGTGTGTGCAGCGAGTCCGACCTGGTGAGCAATTCCGGCGTGGTGGTGTGGTTGGACGGCGCGCAAGTGGCGCTGTTCTACCTGCCGGGCGCGCAGGACCAGACCTTGTACGCGATTGACAACCATGACCCGGAATCCGGTGCCAATGTTATCGGACGTGGCTTGATCGGCAGTATCAAGGGCGACCTGGTGGTGGCGGCGCCGATCTATAAGCAGCATTACCGCTTGGAAGATGGGCAATGCCTGGAGGCGCCGGACCAGCGCCTGCGGGTGTGGCCGGTGCGGTTGAACGGTGGGGGGGTGGAACTGGCATTGGATTGACGCAGTGTGGCGAGCGGGCTTGCCCCGCTTGCCACAGGAAACGTAGATGGCCCTAGGCGATGCCCTCCGTCGCACGCACTGAATCGGCCTTGATGTCCTCTGCAAACTTGCGCATCAACCGCACCAGGTTGTCGAAATCACCTTCCTCCCAAGTGGAGAAGATCGACACACCGATCCTCTCCCGCGCGTCATCGACACGGTCAGTCATGGCCTTGCCTTTATCGGTAATCACCGACTCTCGCACGCGGCGATCAATTGCGCTTGCCTGGCGCAACACCAGGCCCAAGCTTTCCAGCTTGGTCACCTGCCGGCTCACCGTGGTGTAGTCGCGGCCCACGCGGTCGGCCAGTTCGACCACACCAATCGGACCCAGCCGCTCTACCAGCACCAGCAATGGAAACAGGGCGCGGTCCAGGGAAATCCCAGCTTCGCGGACCATCGCCTCGTCGCGTTGCGGGCGGTTCATCACCCCCACGATCTCAACTAATGAGCCATGCAGGTCACGCAGTTGGGCAGATATATGTGCGTTTTGCATATTTTTTATTGACACAGTGTTGGCCTCTCTTAATATGTGCGTATTGCACATATAGGTGATCCAGTATGAAAACGCAATTTGCTGTCGATGTACTGATTTGCGGTGCCGGTGGCGCTGGCCTGACCTTGGCGATCGACCTGGCGAGAAGGGGCATCACCTTTCGCTTGATCGAAAAGAACCAGCAGCCTTTCCCCGGCTCCCGTGGCAAGGGCATCCAGCCCAGGTCTCAGGAAGTCTTCGAAGACCTGGGGATTCTCGATCGTTTGATGGCCGTGGGTGGAGTCTATCCGACTGACCGGCGCTACCGCGACGATGGCAGCTACCGCGACGTCGAATTCACCCAAACCAACGCCCCGACACCCGCTGAGCCCTACCAGCAACCGTTGATGGTGCCGCAGTTTTTGACCGAACAGGTGATGCGCGAACGTTTGCTTGAACTGGGCCACCAGCCTGAGTTTGGTTGTGAGCTGGTGGGGTTCGAACAGGATGCCGAGGGCGTCACCGCGCGACTGCTCGGCAAGGCCGGCGAAGAAAGCGTTCGTGCACGTTGGCTGGTGGGTGCCGATGGCGGTCGCAGCTTTGTCCGGCACGCCCTGGATATCGGCTTCCCCGGCAAGACCCTTGGTGTACGTGCCCTGGTGGCAGATGTGGTACTCAGCGGCCTCACACGTGATGCCTGGCACCGCTTCGGAGAGGGGGATGGGCAGCGCCAGATTGCGATATGTCCACTGGCCGGCACCGACCTGTTTCAGATCCAGGCGCCGATCCCGGCGGATGTCGACATCGACTTCAGCGCCGAAGGGCTCACGCACCTGCTCGCCCAGCGCACCGGCCGCGGCGATCTCCAGGTACACAGCGTGACCTGGTCGTCGGCCTACACCATGAACGCACGCTTGGCTGATCAATACCGCCAGGGCCGGGTGCTGCTGGTGGGGGACGCCGCCCATATCCATCCGCCCACCGGTGGCCAGGGCCTCAATACCAGTGTGCAGGACGCCTACAACCTCGGCTGGAAGCTGGCTGCGGTGGTGCATGGAGCGCCTGATGGTTTGCTCGACACCTACGAACAGGAGCGCCGGCCGGTCGCCGCCTCGGTGCTCGGTTTGTCCACCCAACTGCTCGGCGAGATGAAGAGCGGCGAGCTGCGGCGGGGCAGGGAAGTGCACCAACTGGACATCGGCTACCCCACGTCCTCGCTGGCGTTGCAGCACCCCGTGCGCAACGGCGTTGCCGCCGGCGACCGAGCGCCGGACGCGCCGGTCCGGGGTGTCGCTGGGCAGGCATTGCGGTTGTTCAACCTTTTTCAGGGACCCCACTGGACACTGCTGGGCTACGGCGTGGCGGGTGGCTTAGTCAAGGCGCGGCCTGGTGTGCAGATTCATACGGTTGGGGCCGGCGGCGAGCTGATCGACGACCAGGGGCACTTTCAACGCATCTATGGGCTGGCGATTGGCGAGTGGGTGCTGGTGCGTCCTGATGGGTATGTTGGGGCGGTGGTTTCTTCAGCGCATGTCGATACGCTGGAAGACTATCTTCAGCGGGTCCAATGCTGACGCATTCGGTGCACCGAATGCATGACGGCTCCACTCAGCAATGAGCCAGTATTTCGTCGGTCTCTACAACCCCGGCATAGTCCATCGCCAGGTTGCTCAGCGACAACGCATGCACGTCTTCAGCAGGCCAAAGGCGCCCGGATAAATCGACTTGATCGAAGGTGTAGCAGGCGTCTGAAACCACCGTCACCGCAAAGCCCAGGTTGCCGCCTGAGCGTGCCGTGGACTCGACCGAGTTGTTGGTGATCACGCCGGCGATCACCAATTGCCGGATCCCACGCACGTGCAGCCAACGCTCCAACCCTGTCGCGGTGAACGCATCCGGAACGTTCTTCTCCACCACATGCTCCAGGGCAAGCGGTTGCAGCGCGGGCTGGAACTCGCACCCCGGCTGGCCCGGCCAAAACACCGAGTCGGGCGAGCGGGACATGTGCCGGATGTGCACGACCGGGCGGTTGGATTGCCGCCACGCCTTTAGCAGGCGCTGCATCTGCACTTCAGCATCCGCGTTGTTGCGTCGCCCCAGCTTCGGTTCGTTCATGCCTTGCTGCATGTCGATGATCAGCAGTGCGGCGTTGGTGGCTAACGGTTGCATGGCACCTCCCTTTGCGTGAGGCTCGAAACATATCAGCCTGCGTGTGCTTCCAGACAGCGAATTTTTCGAAGCCTGAAAGGTGGCGGATTACTGAATGAAAAAATAAATCCGTTACCTGTATTCGCTACCGTTGTTGTCCAGAGTACGAAGCAGGAATACTTCAATGATCCGCAAGGCATTACCCTCTGATGCAAAGACCATTGCCCAGGTGCATATCAGCAGTTGGCAAGCCGCGTATCGTGACCTGATGCCTGCTCAATACCTGAGTTCGCTGGAAGCCACCCTGGCTCAGCGTGAATCCTTCTGGATGCGCGCGTTAGAATCGGATGAGTCCAACGTGTGGGTCGCGCAGGTGGATAAGCAAGTCGTCGGCTGGATCTCTGTGGGCGCCAGCCGTGACGAAGATGCCGCTGGGGCAAACACCGGCGAGGTCATGGCCATCTACGTGTTAGCCCGGTATTGGCAAACGGGCGCCGGGCTGGCCTTGTGGAAGGCCGGCCTGCAGACATTGAGGGAGTGTGGGTTTCAGGGGGTGACGCTTTGGGTCTTGAGCCTTAATGAAAGAGCGATCCGGTTTTATCGCAGGGCAGGCTGTGTCGCGGATGCCGGCAGTGAGCGCAACCTGATAAGGGGCGGCGTGACACTGGAGGAAGTCAGGTATCGGCTGGCTTTTCCTGCACAACAAGGAGACGTCCATGACGGACCATGAATTTGAAGCATTTTTGGCGCAAGTGATGGATGAGCTGTCACTGAAACAGACGGAGTTGAGCCGGGTTTACGGGCTGGGCGAAATGGCCCGTTGGTGGTTCGAACAATCCACGGCGGTACTCCAGTTCTTCGACAGCCACGACAGGCTGGCCGTCGTGGCAGACGTCGTAAGCATCGGCAGCTACTCGGGTAAATTCAGCACCTGGAAATGGGCCTGGAGCAACCCTCGCGTCGACCCTGCATTGCGCGAGGCCGCGCTGCCACTCAAGCAGCTTCAAGCCATCACGGGGTTTGACCTGTTTGGCGACGACCAGGCCTTTGCCATTCAGGATGAAAGCATGGCCTGGGAACTGACCGCCGCAGCGGTTCATCACCTCCAGGCGCAAGGGTGCTATCGGGGGCCGTCCGGTCCCGATGGGCCGACGACCTTCCTGGCGATCACGTCGATAAGGACGGTTCAATGACCCAAGATACTGCGTGGGGTGGCTGAACGTTAAAACAGACCTACCTTATCCCTGCGAAATCGTGATAAATCAAACTCCCGTTTTCAACGCAAAACATCTCAAGGACGCCCATGAAATACGATGATGCAAGCTGGCACCATGGCGGATACTTTCCAGCAGGCCAACCACCGGAACATGGCGGCACACACATAGCGCTGTTCTTAAGATGGTGTTTTATTAAAGGCTGGGCTGGCGACTTTCACGCCGAGGAAGAGCCTGAAGCCGTCGCCCGCGTGATCAGCGGCGAACTCTCCGCCACCGAGTTTCTCTTCAGGTATTGCGATGGCAAATTTACCGAGGAGGACTTGAACGACGCTGGAAATGAGATTGCGCAACAGTATTACGGGAGCAATGGCCTTTACCTTCAAGACTACGCCGACCACTTTGGCAACTTGATGTATGTTGCCCCGGAATCCGCGCACGATTTTAAGGCGTTTTCCGCGATTCTGGATGCGCGGGTTAAGAGTGGCGTGCTGATTAAAGCAGAGGCGTAACCGTGCTCCTAGGCGAAAACAATCGCTGATCGGCTCTGCGCCGCACATCCTTCATTACCTGTATGGCACACAGAAGTGTTCGCTTCGGGTCTAAAGCGGTCAGTCGTGACCGGCTGCTTTCGACCCAAAGCAGTCATCTGAACCGCATTGATCGACAGAAATGTCCACCGCCAATCCTAAAATCGTGAAGGTGGCTCATTTCCGGTCTTGATATTCGAAAAGACCTCATCTGGATCTGCCTGACACCAATATCTGAACAGAAGGCGAGGTTCGGTATTTCCGAAATATTGATCAACGGTGCTTTCGGGCGGCACGGTCAATTTAGGTGCTGGCCATTGCTGCGCTGAAACACCTATTGGTTTGTCAGACGACCAAATAATCCAAGTAGCCTTGCCTCCATTGATACCCGGTAAGTAGCCGGCTTCTTGTATCACTTCGATTAAGGCGCGCAGCGTTGCTGATGGATCGAGTGTGATCGACGTCGCATGGCTTCCCAGATCATCTCCTGCATGAACGCTATCTCGATCAATGGCAACTTCCAACGTGACTACTCCTTTTTTACCGCTGTGCTGTCACTAGATTGTCCAGCGTAGAGACATCAACGGCTGCCTGTCCACAGTCTGCTTTTGGCCAAAAGCAGACGCTCAAAAATGGCAGGTATTGCACAATTGTGGTCAGACCATAAGGCCGCTAGGAAAATGGCCCCCGCTGTTGCTACAGGAATCGGACCATTACCTGCGTCCTGCTGCTAATTGGGGGCCATTTCTCGCAGCAACGCGGCTTGCGATGAAACGGCAACAGACCCTAGAGCTGAAAGCGCGAGATGTTCTCTCGCAATGTCACGCTGGTGCGTGCCAGTCCTTCGCTTTCCTGCTGAGCGCTGCGGAAGGCTGCAGCGGATTGCTCGGCGCTTTCGCTGACGGTCACGATGCCCCGGCTGATCTGCTCGGCAACGGTACTCTGCTGCTCGGCGGCAGCGGCGATTTGGTGGTTCATGCCGTTGATCCGCTCGATCATGGTTACGATCGTGCTTACCGCGTCACCGGCCTCGGAAACGCCGGACACCGACTGCGCACTGGAGCTCTTGCAGCGTTGCATATGCTGCGAGGTCTCGTCGGCAATTTTCTGCAGACTGGCGATCAGCCCCTCGATCTCTGAGGTGGCCTTCTGGGTACGCTGTGCCAGGCTGCGCACCTCGTCGGCTACCACCGCGAAGCCGCGTCCGGCCTCGCCAGCACGGGCAGCTTCGATGGCTGCATTGAGGGCCAGCAGGTTGGTCTGGTCGGCCACCGACTTGATCACTTCAAGCACGCCGCCGATATTGCCGGTTTCATTCTTCAGCCGGCCCATGGCCATGTTGGACTGTTCGATTGTCTCGGCCAGCTCGCTGATCATGTTCACGGCATCTTTGGCCTTCTGCTGGCTGTACAGGGCCGCGCTATCGGCCTCGCTGGCGGCACTGGCGGCGGATTCGGCGTTGCGCGCGACATCCTGCACGGTGGCGGCCATTTGGTGAACGGCGGTGACGATCTGCTCGACCTCGCACTGTGCCATGGCCACGCTTTCGGCGTTTCTCAGGCTCGATTGGCTAAGCTCCTGGCTGGATTCGGCCACGGTCTGTGAAGACAGGTTTATGCCCTTGGTCATGTCCCGCAGGTTCTCCTGCATACTCAGCAGGGCGGCCATGATGCTGGCTTGTGGTGGCTCAATCGTGCGTTCGCTAGCGCGCAAATCGCCGTTGGCAACCCGTTGGGCGAGCTGGTTGAGTTCACTCGGTTCGGCACCCAGCGCGCGCAGCAGGTTGCGGCTGATGACGTAGCCCAGTACCGCTGCTAGTAAGACGGCCAGCGCAGTAATGGCGAGCAGAAGGTTGCGTTGTGACAGATAGTGTTCGTCATTTTCGCTGACCTGCAGGTCTGCTCTCTGGTTGGTGTAGCGCAGGTATTCGCCAATTGCCTGTGTCAGCTCGGCCAGTAATGGTGTGCACTGCTCGCTGACCATGCGCAGGGCCTCATCGTTTTCACCCTTGAACAGGTGTTCGGCAATGGTGTGCGCTACCGGTTCGTAGCGGCTCTCGACCTGCTCGATGGTTGAGAACAGTTCACGTGCTTTGGGCGACACATCACCATGGTTATCAGTTGCCTGGCGTAGCGCGGCGAGGCTGCTGGCCACCAATTGTTCGTTGGCGGCAATCGCGCCTCGCTGCTGTCCTCTCGCGGTGACATTGCTGTTTAAGGCGATGTTACGCAGGGCAATCGCACGCTGGGCGGCGGCGTCGTTCAGTGTGTTGGCCAGGCGGGTACGTGCATCAACGCCATTAACGTAGAGAAAAAAGTCCTTATTACTGTTAGCCAGGGCGTACAGCGAGATAGCGGCGATCAGCAACATAAACGCGAGCAGGCTGGCATAGCCGGCATAGAGACTGGTCCGTGTAGAGAGCCGGGGAGTGTGCGTTGGCATGATGTACCTGCGTAGTGGGAGGAGCAATTTAGGGACACCTGCAAGGGTATGTATTCGCCCTTGGTCCGCATCCTGCGCAGGCATTCTTTTGTTCGACGGCAACGAGTCGCGGCGTTATTTCCTAGTCGGTGGAATCTTGTACAAGAATTTGTTCTTGTACAACTCTTGTACAACTATATTGGAATGATGTCGTCATGACATCACTCAATCCCGATGAACGGTCAGTAACCTCCGGTTCCTGGCAAGCGCCAGGAATAGAGGTCCGGCTATCGGGCTGACTACTGTTTGGCGGCGATACAGCCCAATGCCCTCTTTGGGCCGATAGAATCCTGCGAGCGCTGTAAAAATGCGTAGTGCTATTTCTGTACAGGTATTTTGTAGGGGGGTGAGCCAGGGCACGCTAATTGTGAGCATGCTTTTCGCTAGGGGCTGTTGCCGTTTCATCGCAAGCCGCGTTGCTGCGAGAAATGGCTCCCGGTTATGGGGGGCAGGTTTGCCCGGAGTGCGGCGAGGGGGTTATGCAAATGGCGAGCGATGGCGTTGACTGCCCCACTTGCGGGACATTCATGCCGGCTGGCCGAGCATGAGAGGGACTAGCGGATTGATCGACATGAACGTCTGATTGGCCGATTTTGCCAACTTATCAGCCGCCGTTTATCTCCGACGTTAATGTCTGCTTTTGGCCGAAAACGGCCCATAGCGACATGCTCAAACCACAGTGGGCCGCAGCGCGTGCGCCAGATCAATCAATGCGCGTAATCGCGGCGGTACGAAGCGATGGCCCGAGTAGTAAAGCCTCAAACCGCCGAACGACGGGCACCACGGTACCAGCACTGGCACCAGGGCGCCGCTGGCCAGTTCTTCCTGTACGAACCACTCGGAAATGAAACCGATGCCAAGGCCCAACACCACGGCCTGTTTGATAGCCAGCATCTCGTTGAAAATGAAGCGCACCGGCAGATTCATCTGCAACTTTTCACCGTTTCGCTCCAGTTCCCATTGGTAGAGGCCGCCGTGGGCCATGCGCATGCCAATGCTCTGGTGGCTGAGCAGGTCTTGCGGATGCTCGGGCACACCCTGGCGTTCGAGATACTCGGGCGTTGCCACCACAAGCATTCGAATGTCATCTGACAGTTTTACGGCAATCATGTCTTGTGGCACCGACTCTGCCAGGCGAATCCCCGCGTCGAAACCTCCGGCGACGATGTCGACCATGCCTGATTCGCTGACGATGTCGATGCGCACGTCGGGATAGCGCTGAGCGTACTGCTTGAACAGCGGCTCCAGCAGCAGATAGGCCCCACCATGCGGTGCATTGATACGCAGTGTGCCGCTGGGCTCGTCGGGGCCGACGCTGGCCTCTTCGCCGGCACTTTTGATCTGTGCCAACGCCGGGGCGATGCGTTCCACATAGCGTTGCCCGATGTCGGTGAGGGCAACGCTGCGCGTGGAGCGATTGAACAAGCGCACCTTCAGGCGCGCTTCCAGGCCGGCCACCGCACTGCTCACGGCGGTGGTGGACATGCCCAACTCTTGTGCTGCGCCACGAAAGCTGCTGCGGCGAGCAACGGCCAGAACCACTTCCAGTTCGGTCATTCCTGTTCTGTGCATGGATTGTCCTGAAATTGCGGATGCTTCATAAGTCAAAGGATAGCTTATCGGAACAATGATCCCTTCTTAAACTTCCTTCACAGAGGCTCGGTTCAGGCGAGTCATTTTGAGTGAGGAGTTGCCATGCAACGCATTGAACACATCTACATCAACGGTGAGTTCGTCATTCCAAACGGTCAGGAATGGTTCGACCTTCATAACCCGAGCACCGAGGAAGTCATCGGTCAGGTTCGGCTGGGCGATGCGCTGGACGCACAGCGTGCCATCGCCGCCGCCAAGGCTGCGTTCCCGGCGTGGGCGCTTACCAGCCGGGAGGAGCGCATTGAGGCACTGCGACGCATGCACCGGGCCGTGGCGGCAAAGGAGGAAGAACTGCTGGAAGCCATCCTTGTGGAATATGGCGCACCTATGGCCCGCGGGCGCTCGATGGCGACTTATGCGGCTGACGTGATCGCGCAAGCAATCAATGTACTGGAAGCGTTCGAATTCGAGGAGCAGGTCGGCATGGCCAGGGTCATTCTGACGCCCCTGGGCGTTACCGGTCTGATCACACCCTGGAATAGCAATGCGGGCTTTATCTGCAACAAGCTGGCCACCGCGCTGGCGGCAGGCTGCACCGCCGTCATCAAGCCCAGCGAGATGAGCGCGTTGCAGACGCAGGTCGTGGTCAGGGCGTTGCACGAAGCGGGGCTGCCACCGGGTGTATTCAATATCGTCAACGGACGAGGCAATGTGGTCGGCGAGGAAATCGCCCGTCACCCCGACGTTGCCAAAATCTCGTTCACGGGGTCGTCCGCTATCGGCCAACATCTGGTCAAAACCGGTGCTGACACCATGAAGCGCGTGACGCTGGAACTCGGCGGCAAGTCGCCCACCGTGGTGCTTGACGATGCGGATTTCCAGGCAGTCATGCCGCTGGTGTTGCAGGCCGGATTTCTCAACAGTGGCCAGGCTTGCATCGCGGGCACTCGCATCCTCGTGCCGCGCAGCCGGCTGGCAGAGTTCGAGCGGATTGCCAAGGAGGGTGTCTCACAGATTCAATCGGGCGATCCGCGCAACGCCGACACCGACATCGGCCCCATGGTGAGCCAGAAACAGTGGGAACGGGTGCAGCGCTACATCCGTATCGGCCAGGAAGAAGGCGCGAGGTTACTGTCGGGTGGCGAAGGGCGCCCGGAAGGCTTGCACGCCGGATGGTTCGTGAAGCCCACGATTTTCACTGAGGCCAACAACCGGATGCGCATCGCGCGTGAGGAAATCTTCGGCCCCGTGCTGACAATCATCCCCTACGAGGATGACGCTGATGCGATCAGTATTGCCAACGATACGGACTATGGGCTGAGCGCCCTGGTGCTGGGAAAAAGTCCCGAGCGTTGTATGAACCTCGCCCTTCAGATCGATTCGGGACGCGTGCTCATCAACACCCTGGCCCACGAACCGCGCGCCCCCTTCGGTGGATTCAAGCAATCAGGCCTTGGGCGCGAAATGGGCAGGTGGGGGATGAGCGCGTATCTGGAGCCGAAGACATTGGTCACCTATGACCCGTTGAAATGACCAGGTCGGGTTCCAGTCCGGGCGTGCTGGGTGGATAGAGTCGGAAGCAGGGCGGCAATCGTTCCTGGTTTCCAGCAGAGCTGGAGGCTGAGGTGGATCGAGTGATCGCTTCTGGCCGATAGCTCCCCCTCAAAACGCTCACCAATAAACACTGCTAAACCACGCTCTCCCGATAAACACCCCTGACATGCCCAACCCCTGCCGCCTGTAACCGCGCCACCAAATCTTCCCGCGCCGCGCGCCCACCTGTGCGCACGTCTTTCTCGACGGTGCCCACGGACTGCCAGTGTCGGTCCAGGCATTCGGCGGTGGCCAGGCGAGCGGCGTGGTTGGCGGCGTCGGGTTCGGGCGACTCCGCTGCATTGGGCGTAGGCGCAGGTACTTCCGTTTTTGTCGATGAGCCGAACAGTTTCTTGAAGAAGTTCATGTGCAGTCCGTTGCTGGGGTATCGGCGCTTCAGGAATAGTTGAGCGCGCTCACATAGGCACGAAACATATCAGCCATGCCATCGGCGTAAACAGCGATTTCTTCAGGTGTGCGTGGACTGCCGGAGAAATCCTTGCCGACCGAACTGAGCGTGGTCAGGATCAGATCGCAGGCCAGTGTGCGGGTTGGCTCGGTCACCTCGGGCAATAACTCCAACATGAACGCCTCGAATATCTGCTGCCCCGCTGCGCGCACTTCCAGGGCTTCCGGAGCATCGCGATAGAGCGGCGCCGCGTCATTCAGCGCGACGCGCATCGGGGCCTCTTCGCATTCTGATCTGATGAAGGCATGCACCAGTGTGCGCAGGCGATGCAGCGGTGCCTCGGCATGTTGCGCCAGGATGCCGCGCAGCATCTGGGTGGTTTGCTGCCACTCGTCACTCTGCAACCTGAACAGAATTGCCGCCTTGTTCGGAAAATACTGGTAAACCGAACCCACACTCACGCCAGCCTTCTCCGCGACCCGTGCGGTGGTGAAACGGGTGGCACCTTCCTTGGCCAAAACCTGAATAGCCGCTTCGAGAATTGCCGCCACCAACTCGGTGGAGCGTGCCTGTTGTGGCTGTTTGCGCGTGGAAATACGCGGGGTCTGGCGGGTGGTCATACAGGGTTCCGGAGGCAGGGCTAATGCGAATAGCGGACGCGATAAATCACTCGCATACTTTTAATGCGACGAATTAGTCGCATCTTAGTCCCAACTCTACGGAAATCAATTATGTCGAGCCTGTCCACTGCGCCTTTGGCGCCCCTGATCGAACGGTTGTATACCCAAGCCGGCGCCGCTACCAGCCCAGTGCTGAACACGCTGTCGAAGGATGAGCGCGAGCGGCTGATGCACAGCAAGACCGAATATGTGGCGCTGTATTCGATGCTCAAGGACCTGTGGCTACCGGTGTCGCGCGACACCGGCAAACTGCTCTACATGCTGGCGCGCAGCAGTAAGGCGCGGTCGATTGTCGAGTTTGGTACCTCGTTTGGCCTGTCCACATTGCACCTGGCTGCTGCGTTGCGTGACAACGGTGGTGGTGTGCTGATCGGCAGCGAATTCGAAGCTTCGAAGATCGCCCTGGCGCGCGAGCATTTCATCGAAGGCGGCGTGAGTGACCTGATTCATATCCGCGAAGGCGACGCGCTGGTCACCCTGGCCAGCGACCTGCCGGACAGCGTAGACCTGCTGTTGCTGGACGGCGCCAAGACGCTGTATGGCGACGTGCTCGGCCTGGTGGAAAGCCATCTGCGCCCCGGCGCACTGGTGGTGGCGGATAACACCGATTACTGCCCTGAATACCTGGCCCATGTGCGCGCACCGGAGAACGGCTACCTGTCCGTGGCGTTTGCCGATGACATCGAACTTTCAATACGCCTGGGCTAATCGCGGACGCAACTCGTGCACGTATTTGCCACTGGAGCCGCCGGCTGGGTGGGTTCCGAATCAGCGCTTGCTGAACGCCAGCCGCGCAGCGAACAACACAAAGATCATGCCGGTGGTGCGGTCCATCCACTGAATGACTTTTTCACGGCGCAGGAAACCGGACAGTGGTTGCGTAGCACCGATCAATACCAGTGACCAGGCCAGCCCGAGCAGCACATGGATGCTGACCAGACCGAACGTCCAGAGGATCAACGGTTGGCCCTGGGGGATGAACTGCGGCAGGAACGACACGTAGAAAATCCCCACCTTGGGGTTGAGCACGTTGCCCAGCATGCCCTTGATCAACCAGTTGCCCGCGGGCTTGGCATCCGCCCCGGCGTTGGTCAATGAGCGACGGGGACGCAGCAACATGTTCAAGCCCAACCAGGCCAGGTACGCGGCGCCGCAGTACTTGAGCAGGTTGAAGGCGACTTCCGACACCGCAACCAACGCCCCCAGGCCAAACGCAACCGCCGCGCCCCACAGCAGACAACCGGCGTTGATCCCCAGCATGGCTTGCAGCGCCTGGCGCTTGCCTTCGACCGTGGCGGTCCTGAGCACCAGAGCGGTGTCGAGACCGGGTGTGAGCGTCAGCAGTGTGGCGGCGAAGGTGAAGGCGAGGAGGTTATCCGTGATGGACATGGTCGGGCTTCGTGCTGGGTGGAGGTGGTGCCCAAGCATATCGCCATTATCGTGTGGTTCGCGATTTTCTTGTGGCAAACGCGCTCACCCCAGGAAGCGCGCTTGCCACGACACGTTCAGTGCAGGCTCAGCGGTTGAAGCGCTCGACCAATGCGTATTGGGTGGACGCGGTGTTCGTCAGCTCCTTGCTCAGGTCAGTGGATTGATGGGCTTGTAGCGAGGTCTGGTCGGCCAGTTCGGCGATGGTGGTGATGTTGCGGCTGATTTCCTCGGCGACGGCGCTCTGTTCCTCGGTGGCAGCGGCGATCTGGGTGGTCATGTCGGTGATATGCGACACGGCTTCGCTGATGCCCACCAGCGCCTGGTCCGCCTCAAGCACCCAGGCCACACCTTCCTGGGCCTGGCGTTGACCGTTTTCCATGCTTTGCACGGCGTTGTTGGAGGACGCCTGCAGCTGGGTGATCAACCCGTGGATCTGGGTGGTGGACTGCGACGTGCGCTGCGCCAGTTGGCGCACTTCGTCAGCCACCACGGCAAAACCACGGCCTTGCTCGCCGGCCCGTGCGGCTTCGATGGCGGCGTTGAGGGCCAGCAGGTTGGTCTGGTCGGCAATGCCTTTGATCACGTCCACCACGCTGCCGATTTCGTTACTGTCCTTGGCCAGTTGCGCCACGGTGACGCCGGTTTCGCTGACCACCGCAGACAAACGCTCGATCGCCTCACGGGTATCCCTTGCCACTTCACGACCGCGGCCCGTCAAGACGTTGGCCTGCTGGGTGGCGTCGGCGGTGCGTTGCACGTGGCTGGCGACTTCCTGGGTGGTGGCCGCCATCTGGTTGACGGCGGCCGAGACCTGTTCGGTTTCAACGCGCTGACGGTCCAGGCCTTTGGAGCTGGCGGAGGCCAACTGATCGGATTGCCCGGCCAGGGCACTCAGTTGCTCGGCGCTGTCCTGCAAGCGGGTGAGGCAGGTCTTCAGGCGCGCGTTCTGGCTGAGGAACGCCGTTTCGAGGCGTGCCTGAGGCCCACGTGCGTCGCTGTACATCTGCGCGATCAAGGCATCCGAGGTCGACGGCTCCACGCCGTGCAACAGCCGCAACGTGCTGCCTTGACGCCAACGCGAACAGAGCACGCCCACCGGTACTGCGACGGCAACGGCCACAGCGATGGCGACGGGCGCACTGAGGAACATGCCGGCGAGGCTGCCGGTAAGCCCAGTTGCCACATACGGGACACAATTGATAGCGGCCGGCAGCCAGGCGTCCTGGCGAGGAACACCCGGTTTGCCCTGGCTTATGCGTCGGTACAGGGCCTGGGCCCGGCGGATCTCATCGGCCGTGGGCTTGACCCGCACGGACTCGAAACCGACGACCTTGCTGCCGTCGAAGATGGGCGTGACGTAGGCATTGACCCAATAATGGTCGCCGTTTTTCGAGCGGTTCTTGACGATACCCATCCAGGGCAGGCCCTGTTTGAGCGCGCCCCACATGTGCGCAAACACGGCGGGGGGCACATCCGGGTGACGGACGATGTTTTGCGGTGCCCCAATCAGATCCGCACGTTCAAAGCCGCTGATATCGACAAAGGCGTCGTTGCAGTAAGTGATGACACCTCGGACATCTGTGGCGGAAATGAGTTTTTGCGAAGGCGCGAGGGAAATCTCACGCTGTGTTACGGGCTGGTTATTGCGCATTCCGACTACTCCATGGTTGCACTCAGTCCATCGGCGCCATCTGCGAAAAGGTTAATTCACATTGGTCAATTCGCCAGCCACTGGTCAAAAGCCTGAAACTTCCCGATGAAACCCCTCATAATGGCGGCCATTTTTGTTTAGCCGTTATTCTGGTGTGCCCCCATGGAAATCAAGGTCAACTTTCTCGACAACCTCCGACTTGAAGCCAAGTTCGACGACTTCACGGTGATTGCCGACCAGCCCATCCGCTATAAAGGCGATGGCTCGGCACCGGGGCCGTTCGATTACTTCCTGGCGTCGTCGGCGTTGTGCGCGGCGTACTTCGTGAAGTTGTACTGCCAGACGCGCAATATCCCCACCGAGAATATTCGCCTGTCGCAGAACAACATTGTCGACCCGGAAAACCGCTATAACCAGATCTTCAAGATCCAGGTCGAGTTGCCCGCGGACCTCTCCGACAAGGACCGCCAAGGCATCCTGCGCTCCATCGACCGTTGCACGGTCAAGAAAGTGGTGCAGGCCGGGCCTGAGTTTGTCATCGAAGAAGTCGAAAACCTGGACGCCGACGCCCAGGCCTTGTTGATGCCCAACTCAACCTCCGAGGGCGGCACCTACATCGCCGGCAAAGACCTGCCGCTGGAGCAGACCATTGCCAACATGTCCGGCATTCTCGCCGGCTTGGGCATGAAGATTGAAATCGCGTCGTGGCGCAATATCGTACCCAACGTGTGGTCGCTGCATATCCGCGATGCGCATTCGCCGATGTGCTTCACCAACGGCAAGGGCGCGACCAAGGAGGGCGCCTTGGCGTCGGCACTGGGCGAGTTCATCGAGCGGCTCAACTGCAACTTCTTCTACAACGATCAGTTCTGGGGTGAAGAACTGGCGAATGCGCCATTCGTGCATTACCCGGATGAGCGCTGGTTCCAGCCGGGGCCCAACGACGAGCTGCCAAGTGAAATCCTCGACACCTATTGCCTGAAGGTCTACAACCGCGAGGGCGAGCTGCGCGGCTCGCACTTGTTCGACACCAACTCCGGCAACGAAGAGCGCGGCATCGTTTCGCTGCCGTTCGTGCGCCAGTCGGACGGCGAGGTGGTGTACTTTCCGTCCAACCTGATCGAAAACCTATACCTGAGCAACGGCATGAGCGCTGGCAACACCCTGGCCGAAGCCCAGGTGCAGTGCCTGTCGGAGATCTTCGAGCGCGCGGTGAAACGTGAAATCATCGAGGGCGAGTTCGCCTTGCCAGACGTGCCGACCGAGGTGCTGGCCAAGTACCCAGGCATTCTCGCCGGTATCCAGGGCCTCGAAGCCCAAGGCTTCCCGGTACTGGTGAAAGACGCGTCCCTGGGTGGTGAGTTCCCGGTGATGTGCGTGACCCTGATGAACCCGCGCACCGGTGGCGTGTTCGCCTCCTTCGGCGCGCATCCGAGCCTGGAAGTGGCGCTGGAACGCAGCCTCACCGAACTGTTGCAAGGTCGCAGTTTCGAAGGCCTGAACGACTTGCCGCAACCGACGTTCGAAGGCCAGGCGGTGACTGAGCCGAACAACTTCGTCGAGCACTTCATCGACTCCAGCGGCGTGGTGTCGTGGCGCTTCTTCAGCGCCCAGTCGGACTACGAATTCGTCGAGTGGGACTTCACGGGCGCAGGCGAAGACTCGAATGCCCAGGAGGCCGCGACCTTGTTCGGCATTCTGGAAGGCATGGGTAAAGAGTCCTATATGGCGGTGTACGAACACCTCGGCGCCACCGCGTGCCGCATCCTGGTGCCGGATTACTCGGAAATCTACCCGGTGGACGATCTGATCTGGGACAACACCAATAAAGCGCTGTTTTTCCGCGAAGACATTCTCAACCTGCATCGCCTCAACGAGGAAGAGCTGCAAGCGTTGGTCGAGCGCCTGATCGAGAGCGAACTGGACGACTACACCGATATCACCACGCTGATCGGCATTGAGTTCGATGACAACACCGCCTGGGGCCAACTGACCATCCTGGAGCTGAAGCTGCTGATCTTCCTGGCCTTGCAGCAGTATGAAGAGGCCAAGGAGTGCGTGGAGATGTTCCTGCAGTACAACGACAACACGGCTGAACGTGGCCTGTTCTATCAGGCGATGAATGCGGTGCTGGAGATGGAGCTGGACGATGACCTGGAACTGGCGGATTACGAAGCCAACTTCCGTCGCATGTTTGGCAATGAGCGGATGGATGCGGTGATTGGCTCGGTGCAGGGCGACGTGCGCTTCTATGGTTTGACGCCGACCAGCATGAAGCTGGAAGGGCTGGACCGGCACCAACGCCTGATTGAGAGTTACAAGAAGCTGCACTCGGCTCGCGCCAACATCACCTCAGCCTGACGCTGATCCCTGTGGGAGCTGGCTTGCCTGCGATGCAGCCACCTCGGTGTTTCAGATGTATCGCGGTGATGCTATCGCAGGCAAGCCAGCTCCCACATTTGGTCGGTTTCGGCTGTTAGATTTTTGCCAGGGCTTGGACTAGGTCCACCCGTACGGGCCGTTGCGTACATCCGCCAGGCACGTTAGCGGGTCGGGTCCAGTACCTGCTGCAAGCGCGCGACAACGGCGGTACTGGCGGCTTGCATCGGCGCACGCAATTCGCTGCCGATCAAGCCTTGCAGGGCCAGCGCGGCTTTTACCGGTGCGGGGTTGGGCTCCATGAACATGGTGTTGATCAATGGCAGCAACTCGAAAAAGTCGCTCGCGCCTCTGCCAGCTGATTGTCCCGCACCAACTGGCACAGCGCCACGAACTGCTCGGTCTGCAGGTGAGCCGAAGCCGCAATGGCACCGGTCGCACCCAGACACAAGGCGTTGAAGATCTGCACGTCTTCACCACACAACACCTCCACATCACCGCTGGCCAGCAGTGCAAGGGTGTTGCCGAGGTTGCCACCACAATCCTTGATCGCCACGATGCGTTCATGGGCGACGATGTTCAGCAAGGTGGCTTGCTCGAAGGTAGCGCCGGTGCGGTAAGGAATGTCGTAGAGAATGATTGGCACGCTGGAGGCATCGGCCACGGTGCGGAAGAACGCCTCCAAACCCGCTTGGGACGGGCGGATGTAACTCGGTGCCGGCACCAAAAGCCCCGCCACCGGGCGTTGCAGGATTTCGCGCTGGAACTGCAGCAGCTCAATCTGGTTATAGCTCGCCAGACCCATAACCACGCGGTGCGCCGGTACCCATTGCAACACCGCATCGAGCACCGCCAGTTGTTCCTGGCGACTCAGCGCCGCCGCTTCCCCAGTGGTGGTGCACACCATGATCCCGGCCACGTGTTTCTCCAGCAAGTGGCTAACCAGACGGTGCAGGCCGGTGAAGTCGATGGCGCCGTCATGGAACGGCGTGACCACGGGAACCCAGATACCTTGAAACGATGACATGCACTTTCTCCTGATGATTGACCGCTGGAGTCACCGTCAGAAGGGCAGAGGGGAATTGTGCGAATCGGGCTCAATGTCCTGTCAGCTCATCTGACGGGACAGCGCGCCCCGGTCACATGAGCGACTGTTTCTTCGATTTGAGGGCGTGCGCAACGCAACCTTGCGCCTTGGCAAGAGAGCCAATGGCGAAAAGGTTGACGGAAGACGTTGCAGACATGGGATGGCACACCCTGAATAAGGCCCCCATCTTCATGGAATATTACGAAGCGTGTCAACGGGGCGCGTTTGAGTTTATGCAGCCGTCGCCGGATATGTGCGGGTCGCAATTATGCGGCCGTGCTTTCAACCAGCCGGTAGTCTATCCACACACTCCGGGAGAACCTCGATGATCCGACGCGCGTGTTTGGCCGCTTTGCTGACCCTGTCTGTCTCGACCGCCTTTGGCGCCTCGACCTATGATCATCTGTATGCCTTTGGCGACAGCTACTCCGACAATGGCGCGGGCGAAGCGCTCACCACCCGGCTTACCGCGCAAAAGGTCAAAGACGCCCAGGCACTGCCCGGCCCACTGTACTGGAAAGGACGCTGGAGCAATGGCCCGACCGCCGTTGAAGGTTTGGCCCAGGCATTGACAACACCGTTGACCGACTACGCGGTGGGCGGCGCCAAAAGCGGCCACGGCAATTACTACACGTGGATGATGCCAACCCAGGACACAGGCTTGCTCGGCCAAGTCGCCGAGCATTTGCAGGCCGCCAAGTCCCACAAGGCCGACCCCAAGGCGCTGTATTTCATCTTTATCTCGGCCAACGATTTTTTCGAATGGGCCGACTTCTCCCATCCTGAAAGCATTGAAGCCCTGAGCGAATCGAGCCTGGCCAACATCCGCAGTGCCACCGAGCAACTGGTGGCGGCGGGGGCCAGGCATGTGATGGTGGTGGGTACTACGGACCTCAGCCACGTGCCCGCCGTGGTGCAGGGCAACCACGTCGACAACGCGAAGAAGTACCAGCAATTGCTCGCGCAGAAATTACCGTCCGTGTTGGCGCAGATCGGCGTGGCGAAGGTCACTTACTTCGACCACTTGGCGTTCAGCGACGCGCTACGTGCCAATCCGCAAGCCAATGGGTTCACGGACCTGGACGCGCCGTGTCAGCCCACCTACCCGGAAGTAAAACCGGTGTGTGCCAATGCCGATGCGCATTACTATTGGGACGAATGGCACCCGACCCGCGAGGTCCACGCCCTGGCGGCCAAGGCCATGCTCAAGGCGTTGCCTTAGCCCGCGGCCACCGCCGCTTCAATCGCGGCGATGTCGATCTTCTTCATGGTCATCATCGCATCGAATGCGCGCTTGGCCGTTGCACGATCCGGGTGGGTCACGGCGTCCGTCAACACGCGCGGTGAGATCTGCCACGACAAGCCCCACTTGTCCTTGCACCAGCCACAGGCGCTTTCCTGGCCGCCGTTGCCGACGATGGCGTTCCAGTAACGGTCGGTCTCGGCCTGGTCATCGGTGGCAATCTGAAATGAAAACGCCTCGGTATGGGGAAAGATCGGGCCGCCGTTAAGGCCGATGCACGGGATGCCCAGCACCGTAAAATCCACGGTCAATACGTCGCCCTGTTTACCCGACGGGTAATCGCCGGGGGCCAGGTGCACGGCGTTGACCCTGCTGTCTGGGAAGGTCTCGGCGTAGAAGGTTGCCGCCTCCAGGGCGTTGCCGTTGTACCAGAGGCAGAGGGTATTTTTGCGGGCCATGGTCGGTCTCCATGAAGAATCGGTGTGTGAAGTTTAGACGACGCGTTCGTCTCTGCTCACACCGTGATCCGCCGGGCGGCCACGCCGTCCTTGTAATCCAACTGCTCGGGGCGGCTGCGGGACACGCCGATCAGCGTGTCCCCAGGCTCGCCGCGACCTTCGATCAGGGCTTTGCCCAGTCCTTTGCTGGTGCCTACTACCAGGGTTTTCATCGAATCTCTCCTTGATCTGGCTGATTGTTATGGGGGGCAGTCATGCGAGCAGACGATGCTTTGGTCGGCAATCGAGAGGCTGTTTCCAGATGTTATTAAAGGGGGGCAACTCAGTCTTGGCGTTGGCCGGTTGGCAGGTCTAGCCTGCGTAGATGAAGCGGACTTTATTGCGTTTTTGAGGTGGTTATTTATGCCGACTCGGTATAAGAAACTGTCAGTTCTTACAGGTTACACCGTGTGTATTTGGTCCCAATGTTCAGTAAACCTTCGCGCTAACAACTAAGGACGATACGGGTCATGAGCACATCGAACGGTAAAACCTCGTTTATCTATGCCGCTATCGTCATCAGTGCCTTCATCTCTACACTCGCCCCTGCAGACGAGGTTTACAACAAGGCGGGTCAGTATAAATATACCGCTCCCAAGTGGGGAGATATTAGAAGCATTCGGGTCACTTTGATTGGGGGGGAGGTGGTGGTGCTGGCGGTGGTTCCAATACTGGTAATTTTGTGGAGACGTATGTGTCTAATTTGGGCATAAATGGAATCTCCGGTGGTGGTGGCGGAAGTGGTGCAACTACAGTCTGCAACTTTTATCCTCCTTCAAAGGACCTTAATGTCCAGGCCATCACTATTAATGTTGGCGCTGGAGGTAAGGGGGGCATGGGAGGTGCTACCGACGATTCTGGAGGACATAAAGGGGGGGATGGAGGATCTAGCAGTATTACGACGGTTAATACAAACGTAGCGGCGTATACCCCGGTATATGGGAGTCAGAGTGGTGTGATCGCTGCTGGAGGCTCAGGTGCTACTGGTGCTTTTGAACGTTCAAGCGTCACTGACAACGGTGCGGGTGGTGCGGGAGGGGGGCTGAGTGTGGAGTGTCGCAAGCCCGACGCTGTTCCTGAGTCAGCCACGCCAGGCCGTGCCGGTGAAAGCGGAAAAAGGGATGTACCAGGTGCTGGAGCATCGGGAAGCTCCTTGGAGGCTTGTAAAGGGGCTGGCGCAGGAGGCAAAGGAGGTCTAAATGGTAGCGTCGCTGCTGCTTCAACGCCCGGACTTCCTGGGGAGAGCGGCTCAGATGGTTGCGTCATTCTAGAGCTCGTAAAATTTTGAAGGTGTTTGATTAAAACCAAATGGCCAGAAGGTAGCTGACCTCAAGAGCGGTCGGGCTTTGCAAACAATGCATTGCTCAAGCCCGGCGCGCCATCAACAACACCGTCGCCGCCGCCGACAGCAACCCCGCGCAGCACCGATTGAAGATCCGCTTGCCCCGAGGCTCGGCAAACCAACGCCGCATGTGCAGGCCCATATAGGCGTAGGCGCTGATGGCGATCCACTCCAGCACCAGGAACATCGCGCCGAGCAGCGCGAATTGTGGGGTGACTGGCTCGCCGGGGACCACGAATTGAGGCAGGAAGGCGGTGAAGATCAAAATCGCCTTCGGATTGCCCGCCGCCACTAAGAACTCCTGCCGCGCCAACGCCCACAGTCCCACCCTGGCCGTGGCCGATTGCGCCTCTGCTTCCGGATTGGCGCGCCACAACTGAAGCGCCAGATAAAACAGGTACGCCGCGCCGAGTATCTTGATCCCATAGAACAACAACTCCGACGTTTGCAACACCACGGCCAAGCCGGCCGAAGCGAGGGCGATCATCCCGGCAAAGGCGAGCAAGCGACCGATGCCGGCCAGGCATGACGTGCGGTAGCCGTAGCGCGTGGAATTGCTCACCGACAGCAGGTTGTTCGGGCCGGGCGCCATGTTCAGGGCAAAGCAGGCGGGGAGGAAAAGGGCGAGGGTGGCGAGGTCCATGGCGGCTCCGGGTTCGCGTGGGCGGGGAGCTGTGAGGATAAGGGCAGTGGACGTCGTTGGACAGCCTCAGCCGTTCATGTTTCCAGCTATTGCGCAATGTTCGACACCGTATGAACGACCGCCGTCACCATTGTTTCAACACTGTTAGCCCCGTCGACCCGTAAGATCGGGGCCGTCAGTTGTGATAGCCACGCCTCGTGCAACGCCCGGTTGCGCCCCGAGAAATTCGGGTCGTCATACTGCGAAGCCCATTCCCGAAAGGCCAAGTGGATCTGATGCATATCACCTTCGGGTGCGATTCGATCTCCATAGCGCGCCTTTTCGCGGGCAGCCAGTCGTTCCAGGCGTAGGGGCGTTGGCGTGACGACGAACACAATCACGTCTGCATCAGCAATCAACGCGTCTCCCCAGACCATGCAAGAGCCGGTCAGCACCCAACCGTCGTCACCGAGTGCCTGTTGCATCAGTGACACGCGTTCGCTGGGTGGCCGCTTGGTCGTGAACGGAGGGTCGGTGGGCATCCAGTAGAAATCATCGACATCGACCTGGCGCAGACCGAGCCGAGTGGCGAGGTGTTGTCCCAGTGTGGTCACGCCGGCGCATGAAGCACCTGTAATGTAGATCCGCATGTGTCCTCCATTCATGCACGACAAGCTGTTCCAGCCCCGTTTATGTAGATGAGGGCTTGTCAGATGACCATTGGCTACAGTGTAAAGAGTAGGGCCATGGGCATCCGTTCACTCTGCTGTTGGGTGTCGCGCTCGTATCCCAGGCGCCTAGGTTTGCGCAGTCCAGACTGCTAGTTCGTACCCATCCGGATCCATGAAGTGGAACCGGCTTCCACCAGGAAACGTAAATGTCTCGCGGGTAATGAGCGCATCCAGGGCTTTGAGCCGCTGCTGCGTCCCATGGAGATCATCGGCGTACAAGATGACCAAAGGCCCACCCGGCCGCACCGGCTCCCCCGTTGTGAATCCCCCAGTCAGACGGCCATCGCTGAACTCGGTATAGGTGGGGCCGTAATCGACGAAGGTCCAGCCGAACGCACCGCCGTAGAAGGCTTTGCTCCGGGCAATATCGCTGACATTGAATTCGATGTTGTCGATTTGTCGGTCTTTACCTTGAGTGCCCATGCTTGCCTTCCTGGCTGATCTTCAGAGCAGCGAGTGTAGCGTGAACCCATGCCTGCATGAATACGGGAATCGTGCCTATGATGGCCTCGACTACAGAATTGATCGGAGTAGACAGCGTGTTGAAGATTGGAATCCTGGGCGTCGGCGAGTTGACGGAGAAGGTCGTGATCGGCCTGCGTCGCAGCGGGTTTGAGGGGCGGGTGTTGCTGTCGCCGCGCAACCAGGAACGTGCGCAGCAACTCGCTAAACAGTGGAACTGCGAGGTGAGGGCCGACAATCAACAGGTCGTCGATGGCGCCGATCTATTGGTGCTGGGTGTGCGCCCGGAGGTGGTTCAACAGCTTTCTGATGAAGTGCAGCTTAGACCTGAGCAAACGCTGGTGTCGTTGGTGGCTGGATTGAAGCTTGTGGAATTGCAGCGCCGTTTCCCGCGGGCGCGTGTGGTCCGTGCCATGCTGTCCTATGCCGCCCAGATCAACCAGACCACGGTGGTGGTCACGCCCGGCGGTGAACCCCATGCAACGCTGCTGGGCGCGCTGGGGTCATTGGTTGTTTTGGACGAGGAGGAGGCGTTCGAGTTGGCCACTGTCGCGGCCTGCATGAACGGCTGGTTCTATTTCTTCCTGAGCGATCTTCAGCAGTGGTTTACCGACAAAGGCCTGTCCAGAGAGCAGGCCGTCCAACTGGTGATGGGCAACCTGCAAGACTGCCTGGCCAGCGCCCGCCACCAGCCGTCGACCAGCCTGGAGGCGTTGGGTCGCGCCATTGCCACACCTGGCACCTTCACGGCGGCGGGGCTGGAGGTGCTCAGAGATAAAGGCGCGACGCAGGCATGGCGAGAGGCCGCTGATGAGGTGCTTGAGCGCCTGCACAAGCCTGCGCGTTTATAGCCGGTGATGTTCGAGCAAGAAGTCCACAAACACGCGGATCCGCGCCGGCATGCTCGCACCGCCCACAAACACCACGTGGATCGGCTCCCTGTCGCCAGGGTTCCAGGGCTCCAGCAGCGGCACCAGGTGACCGCGTTGCAGGTCCTCTGCAACCGTGAACGTGCCGATGCGCGCGATACCGGCGCCTAGTCGCGCCAGTTGAGCAAGTGCTTCGCCACTGCTGCATTCGATATTGCCGTTTATCTTCAGCGAAAACGTCTTGCCGTTCTGCGCGAAGGGCCAATCGGGTTGGGCCCGGCGGAAGTTGAAACGCAGGCAGTTGTGCCGCAACAGATCGTTCGGCTCCAGAGGCGTGCCGTGTTGCTGAAGGTAGTCAGGCGACGCCACCACGACCTGGCCGGTGTCGCCGATGCGGCGCGCCGTCAGCGGGCTGTCTGGCAGGTCGCCAAAGCGTATCGCGACGTCGGCTTGGCCGCCGAGGATGTCGACTATTTCGTCGCCCAAGGTCAGGTCCACCACAATGTTCGGATAGCGGGCGCTGAACGCTGCCACCAGGGGCACGATGGCCATGCGGCCGTGGCCCAGGGCCGCACTGACCCGCAACCTGCCTTTGGGGGCACCCTGGTCGGCGATGGCGTCCTCGACTTCGGCCATGTCGGCCAGGATGCGCCGAGCGCCGCGAAGGTAAACCTCGCCTTCGGCGGTGAAGGCGATGGCCCGGGTCGTGCGAATGAGTAGGCGGCTGCCCAGGCGCTGTTCCGTGCGCGCGATGACCCGGCTGACGGCTGAAGGTGTCAGTCCCAGTGCCCGTGCCGCGGCCGAAAGGCTGCCTTCCTGCGCCACCATCGCGAATACAGCCATCTCACCCGACCTGCCGTTGAAATCCATTTTTGCCTCGCGCGCAAAGGTGATTGCCAATTAAACGGTCTAGTGCCGTTAAAGCGTAGATCGTAGCATTTGCGGCATAAATGAGGAGTCTTCCATGCGTATCAATCCACCCCTTGTAGCCCTTGCTGTCGGTGCCTTTGGCATTGGCGTCACTGAGTTCGCGCCCATGGGCATGTTGCCCACTATTGCCAATGACCTTGGCGTTTCGATTCCCACTGCGGGGCTGTTGGTCAGCGCCTACGCCCTGGGGGTATTGCTCGGCGCGCCCCTGATGATCTTGACCACCGGCAAGATTCCCCGTCGTCACTTGCTGGTCGGCCTTATGGCCATTTTCACCCTGGGTAACGTGATGTCGGCGCTTGCAACCGGCTATTACGACCTGTTGATCGCCCGCGTCATCACTTCGCTCAACCATGGCGCGTTTTTTGGCGTCGGTTCCATCGTCGCCGCCAGTGTGGTCGCGCCGGACAAGCGCGCCGGAGCCGTCGCGGCGATGTTCATGGGCCTGACCCTCGCGACCATTGGTGGCGTGCCACTGGCGACCTGGTTTGGTGAACTGCTTGGCTGGCGTACGGCGTTCTGGGGCATTGGCGGACTGGGCCTGGTGACCATGGTCGCGCTGTGGTTCGCGCTGCCAAACCTGCCGCTGCCGAAAAGCGACGGTGTGCTGGCCGAAATCAAGGTGTTGGGGCGCGGTTCGGTACTGGCGGCACTGGCCCTGACCGTGGTGGGTTCCAGTGCTATGTTCACCGTGTTTACCTATATCGCGCCGATCCTGAGCAACGAGACCCATGCGTCTACCCCCTTTATCACGGCCATGCTGGTGTTGTTCGGTGTCGGGTTGACGCTGGGCAATATATGGGGCGGCAAGGCGGCAGACCGCTCGATCGACCGGACCCTGATCGTTTCGCTGAGCGCCCTGATCCTGGTCCTGCTGGCCTTCGCATTCCTGATGCGTTGGCCGATACCCGCAGCGGTGAGCATCCTTATCTGGGGGATCGCCAGCTTCGCAGTCGTGCCGCCTTTGCAGATGCGCGTAATAGAAGCGGCCAAAGACGCGCCGAATCTGGCTTCGGCCGTGAATATCGGCGCCTTTAACTTCGGTAACGCGATTGGCGCCGCAGTGGGTGGCGCGGTGATCAACGCAGGGCTGGGCTATCCGGCGATCTCCCTGGCCGGTGCCGCGATGGCGGGCTTGGGGCTGTTGATGGTCGTGACGTTCGCCTGGGGCGCCAGAGGCCGCATGGCTGCGGCGGTCTAGGAAATCGAGTATCGTTGGCCGCCTCAGCTGCCAGCCTGGTGCAGGCGCAGCGCATGATCGATGGTTCAGGGAAGACTGGAATGGCACTCAGGGTGATGGTGATCGGCGGCTACGGCAATTTCGGCAGCATCGTGTGCCGACATTTGGCCGCAGCGCCGGGCATTGAGCTGGTGATCTCGGGCCGTGATCCACACAAGCTGCAGCGCAAACTCGACGAGTTGAATGCGCAGCCCGGCACTGTCTGCGAAGGCTGGTGTGGCGACGCGATGGGGGCCGGATTCGCGGGTGTTTTACTGTCGAAGCACATGCAGTTAGTGATTCATACCGGCGGGCCGTTCCAAGGGCAGTCCTATGCAGTTGCCCTGAGCTGCATCGAAGCCGGGGTGAACTACTGCGACCTGTCCGACTGCCGCACCTTCGTCAATGGCGTGGGCGTGCTGGACGTGCACGCCAAACAGGCGGGCGTGGCCATTCTCAGTGGTTGCAGCTCAGTGCCGACGCTGTCGTCTGCGCTCATCGATCAGTACCGGTCTCGCTTCTCGCGCATCGACTCGATCGAACATGGCATTTCCTCGTCGGCCAAGATGCCAGGCCTGTCGACAATCGAAGGTGTGCTGGCCTACGCGGGCAAACCGATCAAGCAACTCAGGAATGGCCAGGTACACGAAGTGCTGGGTTGGCAGGACCTGACGCTGCGCAAAATGCCGGTGTTGGGCACGCGAGTGCTGGCCAATGTGGATGTGCCGGACATGGACATCTTCGCCGGTCGGTATGGCGCCCATACCTTGCGCTTCAAAGCTGGCGCGGGGCTCAAATTGGGGGGTGTCGCCAACTGGGTGCTGGCTCAGGCACTGAAGCTGGGAGTGGTACGGGATCATGTGGCCTGGGCGGCGCGGCTGCACCGCCTGGGCACCTGGTTCGAGCGATTTGGCGACGGTAAAAGCGCGATGTACATCGATGTGCAGGGCTTGGGGACCGACGGCAGACCTTTGTCATTGACCGTGCAATTGACAGCCTTGAATGACAAAGGCCCGGAGATCCCCAGCTGCGCTGCCGTGGCCCTGGCCATCAAAATCGCTCAAGGTTACGTACCCATGCCTGGCGCGCGACCGTGCGTAGGTGAGATCACCGTGGATGAATACATGGCCGCGATCAACGATCCGGCGAACCTGAGTCTGGCCGTGCGGTTCTCTGACGAGCAGGGCGTTTAACGCGAAAGCACGGGCGCGCTGCTTTTGCCCTCGGGCCCCACGTCGTGCAAGGAAATCCGCGAAGTCTCCGGCAACGCCAACCCACCGGCCAACGCCAGCAACGCCACCGCGATCAAGTAGAACGCCGGTGACAGATTGCTGCCCGTGGTGCTGATCAACCAGGTCGCCATCAACGGCGCGGTGCCGCCGAAGATCGTATAGGCCAGGTTGTAGGTGATCGCCGAGGCGGTGTAGCGCGTACGGGTCGGAAACGTCTCCGACAGCAAGGCTGCCGTGACCACGCCACACAATACCGCCCCCACCGCCAGCAACATCACGCCGACAATGGATGCCGCGAACGAACCGGAGCTGGCCATCAGGAACGACGGATACACCACGACCATCAACAACACACAGGCCGTCATCACGGTGGCGCGCCGCCCGACTCGATCGGAGTACAACCCCGCCAAAGGGCAAATTGCCGCGGCGAAAATCAATGCAATCAGCGACACCAGCAACGCCATCGCCCGACTCAAGCCTCCTGCCACCTGCAGATACGTCGCGAAATACGTGGTGAACATATAGAACGACAGCGCCGTCAGTGACACAAAAGCGCCCAGGCAGCAGATCGCCGCACCATGGTTGCGCAGGGTTTCCTTGAGCGGGGAGTGGGCGACGGTGTGTTCTTCCTTAACGGCCTGGAAGGCGGGCGTCTCGTCCAGCTTCCAGCGCAGGTAAAGCCCCACCAGGCCGAGCGGCGCGGCGATCAGGAACGGCAAGCGCCAGCCCCAACTGCCCATGGCCTCGGCTGACAACGACGCTTCCAGTGCATACGCCACCACCGCGGCGGCGGCGAAAGCGGAAAACGTCGACACCGGCACGAAGCTGCCATACCAGGCGCGCTTATCGCTGGGCGCGTGCTCCATCAGATAGGCACAGGCCCCGGCGTATTCGCCCCCGGCGGAGAACCCTTGGGCGCAGCGAATCAGCGACAAGAGGATCGGCGCCGCTACGCCGATGGCGGCGTAGGTCGGCAGCAGGCCTATTAAGGTAGTGGCGCCGGCCATCAGCAGGATCGTCATGGCCAGGGTACGCTTGCGGCCGATGCGGTCGCCGAGCATGCCGAAGAAAATCCCGCCCAGTGGCCGGAAGGCAAACGCCACGGCAAACACGGCGAAGGTTTTGAGCAATGCCGCGCTGGCGTCGCCGCTGGGGAAGAACTGCTGGGCGATGGTCGTGGCGAGGAAGCCGTAGACGGCGAAGTCAAACCACTCGACAAAGTTACCGATGCCGGCGGCGATGATGACCTTTCGCAGAGTCTGGGGGCTGACCTGTTCGGTGGAGGGGCTCGTCATGGGGGAAGGCCTCGGGATAGCGGTGGGGATGACTGATTATCGGGGCAGGCTGTTGGGCGGCGGGGCCCAAAGAGTCGTCCGCGTAGTCAGCAGCGACTTGCGGGTATTGGGGGGAGGCAGGAATTGGGCCAGGTGAGGCAAGGAGCCTGTGCGCAACTGTGATTAAGACTTTAACAATGGTTTACATCGCTGAACCTTTGATGCCGGTATGGTTTGTGGCTACTGGCAAACATCATGGTCGCCTCGACCTACAATCCCGCCTTGCGCATGCGGGTCGAGGATTGCCTGACGGCCGGGTTCAGCAGCACCTGTGTCGCCAGTAGCGGGACATTGATTATGTTTCCATCCTGGTTGATGCACTCGGTACGACGCTTTAAGGGAACGCGGCCACGGATCTCGATCGCGTTCAACTTCGGTACATGACGCCCCTTAGGTTTCACTGATGGAAGCGTCTGCCCAACGCATCCAACCGCACCGCAATCGGCGGCAGCTGCTCACTGCTGCGAGCCAGGGTTTCCACATCGTTGGCGGTGCTTTGCGCAATGCTCTGCACCGACTGCAACCGCCCGACAATCTCCAAGTTCGCCTCGGTCTGCTCGCGGGTGGTGGTCACGATTCGCCCGTTCAGGTCGTCGATCTGTGCGATGTCGCTGCCCACCGCGCGGAGCATATCGACGGCGACCTGGCTGTCTTCCACGCAGCGGTCCACGCCTTGGCGGCTGTCGTGCATGGCTTCCACGGCCTGGCGGCTGCCGTGTTGCAGGCTCTCGATGATGGTCTTGATTTCCTGGGTGGACACTGCCGTGCGCTGCGCCAGGTTGCGTACTTCGTCCGCGACCACGGCAAAGCCACGGCCTTGCTCGCCGGCGCGGGCGGCTTCGATGGCTGCGTTGAGGGCGAGCAGGTTGGTCTGGTTGGCGATGCTGCTGATCACATCGAGCACGGTGCCGATCTGCTCGGCCTGTACGGCCAGGCCTTGCACCGTTTCATGGGTGCCGTTGAGGCGTGAGGCCAACTGGGTGATTTCCTGCTGGGCGCGGCCGACACTTTCCTGGCCACGCAAAATCTGTTGGCTGGCCTTGCCAGCGTGATCCACCGCCTGTTCGACATGCACGGCGATGTGGCCCATGGCGTCTTCCATACGCTGCATGGAACCGGTCATCTGGGTGATTTCCGCCAATTGGTGCCGCGCGCCTTTTTCCAGGGTGCCGCTGGCGCTGGCCAGTTCCTGGCCGAGTTGGCCAAGGCCGTGGGAGTCGCGCGCAACGCCGTCTATCAGGTGGGTGATCTGTTGCAAGAAGTGATCGAAACGCTTGGCCAGGGACATGTGCACCTTGCCTTCGCCCTGGGCGGTTTGCGCCGAGATCTGTGTGGTGACGGAGAGCATCTTCTCGAGCATTTCCTGGCTCTCGACCGCTTCGGCCTGGCTGTGCACGGCCAGGTACAGCAGGGCGACGGTCTCCATCACCACGTAGAAGGCATGCACGAACACCATGGTCCAGCCGCCGTGATGCTCCATCACAAACACCGGAACGCCTCGATGTTGCAGGGCATGGAATACCACATGGTGCACGGCGATGGTGGCGGCGGCGACCAGGATCGGCAGCCAGTCGCGATAAAACGTCAGCACCGCCAGCAACGCGAAGATCCCGAAGTGCGATTCGATCACGCCCTGCGCCTGGTTAATGTGCAGCGCCGCCATGACCATCAAACCTGCGCCGAGGGCGCAACGCATCACGCGGCTGCCGCCTATCGCACGGTAGAGCAGTGTGAGCACCACGCTGGTACTGCCGCCAACAATGATGGCTTGCATCAAGGTGTCGTGCCAGAACGCCAGGCCCAGGGAGAACAGGAACATCAGCCAGACCAGCGCCAGCATGATGCGGTCGGCTTTGCGGTAGTGCTCGAAAAAACGCGTGCGAGTGGGCATTCACACTTACTCCAGGTGGTCTGGCCGAATCAAAGTGAGGGGCAGGGTGGAGCGAATCAGATATTTTTTTGGTTTTTATTGGATTCAGTGATGCCAACCGTATATCGGCATCAGGAGGCGGGACTTTAGGCGCGGCTACCCGGACGGGTAGCCGCTTATCGGGCGATGGTCAGAAGCTGTATTTGGCCGTGACGCCAAAGCTGCGCGGGTTACCGTAGGTGTCGTTAGGACCCCAGATCGGGCTGTTGCCGATGGCCGAGTAGTAGGTGCGGTCGAAGATGTTGTTCACGTTCAGCTGCAGGTCCAGGTGCTTGTTCACCTGGTAACCGGCCATCACGTCTGCCACGGCATAGCTGCCTTGTTCCAGGCGATAGGTATTGCTGTTGGCGAGTACCACATCGTTGTACATGCGGCTCTGCCAGTAGACATTGCCTCCGACGCGCAGTTTTTCCAGTGGGCCCTGGAAGCGATAGGAAGTGGTCAGCTTGAACAAACGTTCCGGGGTGTCGGTGTCGAAACGCTGGTTGTTGTTGGACGCGTTAGTGTCCTTGATGTAATGCGCACGGGTGTACGTAAACCCGCCGCCGACTTGCCAGTTTTCGGTGAGTGCGCCTTGCAGTTCTAGGTCGATACCTTGGCTGCGTACCATACCGGACGCCTCATAGCAGGTCATGATCGGGCAGCCCGCTTGGCTCTCGGGCAGGGTAGCGCGGTTTTTCTGGTCAATCTGGAACACGGCGAGGCTGGCGTTGAGTGCGCCGTTGAAGTACTCGCCCTTGATACCGACTTCGTAGTTTTCGCCGACGATAGGTTCAAGTGGTTTGTCCGAAAAGTCCCGGTCTGTCTGTGGTGTGAAGATGTCGGTGTAACTCGCGTAAACGGAGTATTGGTCGTTCAGATCGTAGATCACGCCGGCGTAGCGCGTGAGGTTGCGGGTGACTTTGTAGTCGCCGTCGCCCTGACGGTCATCGTAGTCGTACCAGTCCACGCGGGCACCCAGGATCACCTTGAGCGGGTCGGCCAGGTTCAGGCGGGTGGTCAGGTAAACGCCGTCCTGGGTGGTGATGTTGTGGCCTTTGCCGTTGCGCACGAAGTCCGGTTTTGCCCCATTGAACGGGTAATTGGTGTCGTAGGGGCTGTATTCCTTGGACGTGGCGTCATAGACGCGTTTGCTGGTGCCCACCACCACTTCATGGGTGCGGCCGAAGGCTTCGACCGGGCCACTGAGGAACGTGTCCAGGCCGTACTGTTTGTCGTCCTGGTGCGATTGGTAGGCGGTGCGCGCCAGCGTGGTCTGGTAGCGCGACTGGTAGGTGCCGGTGAACACGCCATCCAACTGTGATGACGAGCCGGCGATGTGGAGCTTCCAGTCATTGGCGAAGCGATGTTCGATATCACCGAATACAGTGTCGATGGTGAGCTTCTTGTTTTCCCAATCGGAGCCGGGGTTGGTGGAGCGGGGCAGGTTCAGGTGATGGCCGTCGGTGCCGATGGGCAAGCCGCCCCAGAAGAAGTTGGTCTGGTCTTCCTGGCGCGAAAAACCCAGGGTGGCAGTGGTGTTTTCGCTGAGGTCGGCTTCACCGATGGCGTAGAACAGGCCGTGGTCGCTTTCTTCTCCTTTGCGAAAGCTGTTGGCGTCGCGGTAGGAACCCACCACGCGGCCGCGCAGGGTGCCGCTGTCATTCAAGGCGCTGGAGGCGTCGAACTCGCCGCGATAATCGTCCCAACTGCCGGCGGCACCGGTGATCGACACCTGCGGCGTGGCGGTTGGACGCTTGCGCACAAAGTTGATCGCCGCCGACGGGTTGCCGGCGCCGGTGACCAGGCCCGTGGCGCCGCGGATCACTTCCACACGGTCGAACATCGCCAGGTTGGGCTGCACACTGTTGGCGTAGCCGGAATAAGAGCTGGGAATGCCGTCGAACATCATGTTGTCGATGTCGAAGCCACGTGAGCTGTACGTATGTCGACCGGGGCCGCTGGACTGGCTGAGGAACAGGCCTGGCGTGTTCTTGACCACGTCGTTGACGCTGGTCATGGCCTGGTCGTCCATGCGCTGGCGGGTGATCACCGTGACGGCTTGGGGCGTCTCGCGCATGGTCAGCGGGAGTTTGGTGGCGGTCGCCATTGCTCCGGTGGTGTAGGACTGGGTGCCTTCGGTGGTCTGGCCCAACTGTTCACTACTGATCTGGGTGGCGCCCAATTCCAGTGGGGCGGCTTTTTCCGCCTCAGCGGCAAACACCGCAGGTGAACTTGCAAGACAGACGGCCAACGCCATCAGACTGGGTGAAAAACCTTTGCCGCCGTGTTGTTGCACAGACATGAAACTGACTCTCCCCGAATGCCTTCCGTGGCGAATAATAAAAGTGTTGATAATTATTCGCATCAGTGTGACATGTTGATCTTTTGGGAAAAAGGCTTCAGAGAGAATTGGTTAACGAATTTTTCACCTCCGTGTGACGGCAAATCGCCATGCCGTCGCCCTGGAAATGCGGCGTGCGCAGCGCTTATTCACGCAAGGGGATCGCCACTCGACTCGTCGCCTTGACCTCCCTCAGCGCCAGGCTCGATTGAATCGACGCAATCCCCAACTGCCGCCGTAACACGCTCTCGACAAACTCGCTGTAGCTGTCCAGATCTTCCGCCAGCACCTGCAACAGATAATCCGCATCACCGGTGATCTTGTGGCAGGACAACACTTGCGGCAGTTCCTTCACCACGGCTTCAAACGCATCCGGCGCATGATCGGTATGGATCGCAAAACGCACATGCACGAACGCCATGATGTCCAGCCCGAGCATCTTGCGGTCGAGGTTGGCCTGGTAGTCCTTGATCACGCCTTCTTCTTCCAGGCGTTTGCGTCGCCGCCAGCAGGGCGTGAGGCTCAGGGATAGACGCTCACTCAACTGGGCGTTGGAAATACTCGCGTCTTCCTGGAGCAGGGCAAGGATGGCGAGATCGGTATCATCAAGCGTGACCTGCTTGGTTTTATTTTTCATAAGTTCGCGCCAGGTAGGAAAAAATTCCCGATAAACCTATCAGCGGCGCAAGTAAAAGCAAAGAAAGCCCACGCCAGCCAGAACAAAATAGACCCTGTCTTTTACTGGCGGATGCCCACCCATGTTGACTGTTTTTAGCGAAACCCACCGTTTGCACCACGGCACCGAACTCAAAGACGGCGTGCTGAAACCTTCATTCGAACAACCGAGCCGCGCCGACACCGTGCGTGACCGCGTCAGGCAGGTTGGCCTGGGCGATATCATCACACCGCGCCGCTTTGATCGGGCCTGTTATGTCAACGCCCACAGCGAGCGCTATGTGACCTTTCTGGAAACCGCTTGGGCCGAATGGAGCGCCATCGGTCGCAGCCATGACGCATTGCCCCTGGTATGGCCGGTCCGTGACCTGGCCAACCAGCAGGTGCCGGAGTTTATCGACGGCAAGCTCGGTTTCTTTGCCATGGACGCAGGCTCGCCGATTACCCGCACCACCTGGGATGCGGTCAAAACCAGCGCGGATATCGCCTTGACCGGCCTGGCGCTGATCGGCGAAGGCCATCAGAGTGCGTTCGCCCTGTGCCGCCCACCGGGCCACCACGCGGCCCGCGAATACATGGGCGGTTATTGCTACCTCAACAACGCAGCGATTGCCGCACAGCACGCCGTGACCCAAGGCGCCAAGCGCGTGGCGGTGCTGGATGTGGATTTCCACCACGGCAACGGCACGCAGAGTATTTTCTACGATCGCCCGGACGTACTGTTCATTTCCCTGCATGGCGACCCGGCGGTGTCTTATCCGTATTTCTCCGGCGCTGCCAACGAACGCGGCGCGGGCGCGGGCGAGGGTTTCAACCTGAATTACCCGCTGCCCAAAAACACCACCTGGGATCACTACCAGACCGCCCTGATCGATGCCTGTCGGCAACTGCGCGACTTTGCCCCCGACGTGCTGGTGATCTCCCTGGGGGTCGACACCTTCAAGGACGACCCCATCAGCCACTTCCTCCTCGACAGCCAGGACTTCCTCGGTATGGGTGAAATCATCGCCAGCGTCGGAGTGCCAACCCTGTTCGTGATGGAAGGCGGCTACATGGTCGATGAAATCGGCATCAACGCCGTCAACGTACTGCACGGTTTCGAAAGCAACACCCGATAACAACAATCCGTCGTATTTTCTTCTGCCAAAACTCAAAAACATAACAAGAGGTTTTGTGATGAAAACAACCACGTCCGGGCTTTATGAGAAGCCTGCGTTGCAACGCACCCTGAGCAACCGCCATATCCAGTTGATGGCCATGGGCGGTGCAATCGGCACCGGTCTGTTCATGGGCTCCGGCAAGATCATTGCGCTGTCCGGCACCTCGATCATCCTGATTTACATGATCATCGGGCTCTTTGTGTATTTCGTCATGCGCGCCATGGGCGAACTGCTGCTGTCGAACCTCAACTTCAAGAGCTTCGCCGATTTTGCCGGCGCCTACCTGGGGCCGCGCGCGGCGTTTTTCCTGGGCTGGTCGTATTGGTTGAGCTGGAGCGTGGCGGTGATCGGGGACGCGGTGGTGGTCGGTGGCTTCTTCCAGTACTGGTTCCCCCATGTGCCGGCCTGGATGCCGGCAGTGGGCATGCTGCTCACGTTGTTTGCGTTGAATGTATTGACGGTCAGGCTGTTTGGCGAAGTGGAGTTCTGGTTCGCGATCATCAAGCTCATTGCCGTGCTGACCTTGATCGGCGTGAGTGGGGTCCTGATCGCCAGTTCGTTTGTCTCGCCGACCGGAGTCACGGCTTCATTCACCCATTTATTGGACCCGCAGGCCGCGTTTCCCAATGGCCTGTTCGGCTTTTTTGCCGGGTTCCAGATGGCGATTTTCTCCTTTGCCGGCACCGAGCTGATCGGCACCGCCGCCGCCGAAACCCGTGCGCCGGAGAAGACGCTGCCCAAGGCAATCAACTCGATCCCGCTGCGCATCATCCTGTTCTACGTGCTGGCCCTGGCATGCATCATCGCGGTGACCTCATGGCAGCACGTCTCGCCGAGCAAGAGCCCGTTCGTGGAGTTGTTCCTGGTGGCGGGGTTTCCGGCAGCGGCGGGCATCGTCAATTTCGCCGTGCTGACCTCGGCGGCATCGTCGGCCAACAGTGGCGTGTTTTCCGCCAGCCGCATGTTGTTCGGCTTGGCAGACCTGGGGGATGCACCGGGGATCTTCCGGCGTTTGTCCAAGAGCAGCGTGCCGTTTATCAGCCTGGCCTTTACCACCTTGCTGATGTTGCTGGGGCTGGTGTTGCTGTTTGTCGTGCCGGAGGTGATGACCGCCTTCACCATCGTGTCAACCGTGTCGGCAATCCTGGTGATCTTTACCTGGTCGACGATCCTGGCGTCCTACATTGCCTACCGCAAAAAACGTCCGGACCTGCATGCCAAATCCCTCTACAAGATGCCTGGTGGGGTGCCGATGGCCTGGTTCTCGCTGGCGTTTCTCGCGTTTGTGCTGGGCCTGCTGGCGTTGCGGCCGGATACACGCCTGGCGCTGTGCGTGATGCCGGCCTGGTTTATCTGGCTGTGGATCGCCTACCCGTTCTCGCGCTTTCAGGGTGCCAGTTTGGTAAAGACATAATCCCGATCCTTCACCAATGCCTGGTGGCACGCAAAGCACGTCTGGTGCTGCGCTTCATCGGCCGGCTTGCCATTGATGAACCGGCCGAACCCCCAGCCTCCGGTGGACGCGTATTTCTTCGAGTCCTTGACCATGAACTGTACCGTGGTCGCCGCGCCGGGGATGGACGCAGTCTTGAACTCCGGCGACTGTTCATGCTTCCACGCCAATTTGGCCAGGACGGTGCCATCCGGGAAAGGCAGCTTGCCCTCTCGGTAAGCCTTGAGCGCGGCACTGTTGCCCAGCACCACGCGCAGCTCGTTCAACGGATCCGCCTCCTGGGCGGGCGCCACCAATTCCCATTGGCGGTAGCCGTCGGGAATGGTCACGCCGTAGATCGGTGACGGAGCGCTGTCGGCCAATGCACAGGCCGAACTCGCCAGGGCCAATGCGGCTATACACAAGCGCTTCATCACAGGTGATCCGCGTCAATGATTGCCTTGGCAAACGCTTCGGGCGCTTCCTGAGGCAGGTTGTGGCCCACACCGCCGTTGATCAGGCGGAACGCGTACTTGCCGGTAAAACGCTTGGCGTAATCTTCAGGTTGAGGGTGCGGGGCGCCGTTGGCATCGCCTTCGAGGGTGATGGTCGGCACGCCAATCGACGGCGCCTGGGCGAGTTTCTGCTCCAAGGGCGCGTACTGCGTTTCCCCCTGCACCAGACCCAGGCGCCAGCGGTAGTTGAACACGGTGATCGCGACATGGTCCGGGTTCTCCAGGCCCTTGGCGCTGCGGTCGAAGGTGGCGTCATCGAACTTCCATTGCGGCGAAGCCAGTTGCCAGATCAGCTTGGCAAAATCGTGGGTGTTCTTCTGATAACCGGCGGCACCGCGCTCGGTCGCAAAGTAGAACTGATACCACCATTGCAGCTCGGCTTTAGGCGGCAAAGGATTCTTGCCCGCCGCCTGGTTGCCGATCAGGTAACCGCTGACCGACACCAGCGCCTTGACCCGCTCCGGCCACAGCGCTGAAACGATGTCCGCCGAACGCGCGCCCCAGTCGTAGCCGCCGAGTACGGCTTGTTTGATCTTCAGCGCGTCCATGAAGTCGATCACATCACTGGCCAGCGCCGCCGGTTGGCCGTTGCGCAGGGTCTTGTCCGAGAGGAAACGGGTGTCACCATAGCCCCGGGCGTAGGGGATCAACACGCGATAACCCTTGGCCGCCAGCAGCGGGGCGACCTGGGCGTAGCTGTCGATATCGTAGGGCCAGCCATGCAGCAAGATCACCGCCGGCCCCGTGGCCGGGCCAACTTCGGCGTAGGCCACATCCAGCAGACCGGCCTTGATGTGCTTGAGGGCACCGAAGGCCGTTTGCGCGCTGGTGACGGCGCGGGTGGGCGCGTCGGGCATTTCGGCATGGGCCACGCCCAGCACACCGAATTGCGACAAGGCCAGGGCCAGGAAAAGGGATCGGTGTGTGAAGCGGCGAGTCAATTGAGCGTGCATGGCGAGCCTCCTGCGGCTGAATGTGTGCCTGCTGCTCAGTTGAACGCCGCGTTGTATCTGTGCTGTTTCAGGAAACCGCTTGAGTTAAAGACGGTGTATCCCAGTGGGCTCTGTACACATTGCGATACAAACCCCGCGCTACGACAGCACGATCTCATAAGGTTCGCGCATTCTCTCCAGCAGCACCTGGGCCAGCATGGGCGCCAGGCCGATCGCCGGATCACCGGCCAACTGGCTGGCATAGGCGTGGGCGGCGTGAAGCTTGCGCGCCACGCTCCAGGTGTCCAGGCGCACCTTGCGTGCGCGTTGCCAGGGGATGATCGCGCCTTCGCGAGCGGGCCAGTGCCAGGCCCAGATCGGCAGTTCATACAGCTGCGCGCCCACCAGGGCGCAGGCCTTGGCGCTGGCGCGGCCGACGCTGTCGTGGTCGTCATTGCCGTCGTTGCGCCAAGTACTGAACACCACATCGCCCGACTGCAGGTAGCGCGCAATGAACTGGCTCAGTTGCGGCTCACGGGAGGCGAGGGCGTTGTCGCAGAAACCGCCGCGAATCCACTTCAGGCTGTGCAAAGGCATGCCGAGGCGCCGCAAGGCTTCAGCACTTTCCTGAGGGCGCACCACACTGAGGCGGCTGGCCGGCCAGACGTTGGAGCCAGGATGGCTGGCACTGCCATCCGTGATGGAGATCAGTTGCAGCGGGTGTTCCAGCGTGCTGAGCAGTTGCAGCAGGCCGCCACAGGCCAGCACTTCGTCGCCGGGATGGGGCGCGACGATGACCACGCGTGCGCCGGGTGGCACCAATGAGGACGGGGAGATAGGAGGAATTTGCGCCAGCTGCGGGGCGCTGTTCCAGATTTGCTCAGGGCCGCGACGGCCGTCGCTTAAGGAAGCAAGCTTCATGGGGTGTCACATCCTTGTCGGTTGATGCTGGGTCGTGGCCCGTTGACGGGACGACGCTCTTTTTCCACCACAGGCTCTGCCGCAGTGGTTGCATGGCACTCCAACCCTGGAACGCTAGCAAGGCGTCATCAGCATAGACAAGGATTGGTCGGTTTTACATTTTGTAATGTCGCTTTTTTCAAGTGGCGAGCATCAGGCTCTTCAAGTAATCCCCGAAACCGCCCTGTGCGCGGGCATCCAGGCGCGCACTGGTGATCACTTGCGGGGAATGGCTCCAGGCGATGGAGGCGCCACACAGCTCCAGGTTACGCACCAACTGCACATCCTCATGGCACGGCAAGGGTTCGAAACCACCGGCGCGGACATAGGCACTGGCGCTCACCCCCAGGTTGGCACCGTGGATATGCCGGTGACCGTCCCGCGCCTCGTAACCCTGGTGATAACGAATCTGTGCGGCAGGGTCAAAATCCTCGCTCCAGGTGTCCACAGTGACCGTGCCACACACGGCATCGGCGCCCAGCGCCAATTGGGCCACCAGCCAATCAGGCGCCACGCGGCTGTCGGCGTCGGTGCACGAAATCCAGCGGGCGCCCTGATTGAGCAGATGCCGCGCACCCACGCCACGCACGTGACCCACATTGCGTGCCTGGACTTCCAGGCATTGCACCGGGTAGGCCTGGGCAATCGCGGTGCTGCCGTCGCTGCAACTGTCCAGCACCACCAGGACCAAGACGGTTTCACCCAGTAAACCCGGATGGCTGGCCGCGATCAGAGCCGCTTTCAGGCAGTCGCCCAGCAGCGCCTCTTCGTTGTGTACCGGGATCAGAATGCCGATCATCGCAAGCCCTCAAGGGTAGCGACCGAAGTGCCGTCGCGGCTCCACAGGTCGAGAAGGAAGTCGTGTTCGTGATGAGTGGCCACGCGGGGCATGTCCAAACGCTCGTGGAGCAGGGCGTGCACCTGTTCGCCAGTGTGCGGGCAGCCTTCGATGACGGGGCGCCAATGGCACGCCAGTAGCTGACCGTCGACGGTCAACGACGCGCGGGCACGATCAATAAGTGCGCACAGGTCATCGGCGTCGAGGTAATAACACAACTCGCTCAATACGATCAGCTCGAACTGGCCCGTGGGCCACTGTTCGGGCAAACGGCTTTGTTGCACCTGGGCATGCGAAAAGCCCAACAAACGACTGCGCGCCAACGCAACGGCCGCCGATGCCGTGTCGCAACACAGCAAGCGGTCACAGCGGGCTGCCAGCTCGAAGCTCAGTTCGCCATTGGCGCAACCGGGCTCGAACACCGAGGTGTAGCGCGCACGCGTGAGCAGTGCCAGGGTCAACGCGCGTTTGCGGCGCTCGTACCAGCGTTGACGGAAGGCCCAGGGGTCATCGTTCCCGGCGAACAGTTGGTCGAAATACGGGGTAGCCACACTCATACGAATACCACTTCAAAAGGTTGCAGCAGGCGCTCCACCACGTAGGGCGCCAGCACGGGCCCCAGACCGATCTGCGGATCGCCCTCCAACTGGCTGGCGAAGGCATGGATGGCGTGGCGTTTGCGAGCTACCGCTTCACAGCTCAACGGGATTTTGCGGGCGCGGTGCCAGGGCACCTGGCTGTCTTCGGGGGTTGCCCAATGCCAGGTCCACACCGGCAGTTCATACAGGGTGGCGCCTACCGCAAGGGAGGCCTTGGCGCTGGCACGGCCGACGGCCTCATGGTCGCAATGACCGTCTTCGCGCCAGGTGGTGAACACCACGTCGGTGGGTTTGAGATAACGCTGAATGAAGGCCGCCAGTTCTTCTTCCCGCGCTGCCACCTTGCTGTCGGTAAACCCTGCGCGCAGCCATTGCAGACTGTGCAGCGGCAAGCCGAGACGATGCAGGGCCTGCGCCGATTCCTGGGGGCGCACGACACTCAAACGCTCAACCGGCCAACGCCGCGAGCCCGGATGACTGGCACTGCCATCGGTGACCGAAATCAGTTGGATCGCTCGGCCCAGCGCCGCCAGACCCTGCATCAGGCCACCACAACCCAGCACCTCGTCATCCGGGTGGGGGGCAACGATCACCGCCCGATGGCCTTCGGGCACCAACTGCTCAACACTGATCCACTGCAGTTCGGCCAGCTTTGACGACGCCTGCCAGCGATGCAGCGGCGTGCCTTGGCCGACGATCGGATTGGGTTTCATAATTGCCACCTCCCTGGGGGTTCACCGGCGACGCATTCGCCGAGGCTGGCCAAGTCGCGTTCGGCGTGACTCTGGCGCACATACACCGGCAAGTCCGCCATCAACTGGGCGAAGTGCGGATCCTTGCAATAAGGCCCGGCTCCGACGGCCCGGCCGACGTGGCGCATGACTTGCTCGACCGTGTCTTCGATGCAGGCCCGCGTCTGTTGGGCCCACATCCTGGCATTGGCCTTTGGGGCGTGGTCGACCCGTTCCGCGCTGGCGCGCAGTACACACGCGGCACTGTTCAGCGCGCTGTCGACCGCGCCAAGGTGGGCGAGGGCATGGGGCTCAGGGCGCTTGCTGCACTGGTCACGCAGGACTTCCGCCAGGCGTTGCGCCGCGCCGTACCAGCAGGCGGCAATGCCAATGCCGCCTTGCCAGAAACCCGGGCGGGCGAGGTAATCCCCCGGTCCGCCCACGGCGATCCCCCAGGCTTCGTCAAACACGACGTCCACACTGCCGGTGGCGGCCATGCCCACGGCGTTCCAACCTTCGTCCGACACGATGATGCCCGGTTGATCCATGGCAACCGCCACCAACTGCTGGCGGTCTTCTTCGTCCCAGGCCGTCAACAACCCATGGCTGACCACCGCGGCGCCGGAGCACCAGGCCTTACGCCCTTGTACCTTAAGGCGATGGCCGTCTTTGAACACGCGCACCTTGGCGGTGGGGGGCTCGGCTGCCCACATGCCCCAGGTGCTACCCAAGGGCGGTGACGGGCTATTGAGTTCAGCCATGATTGCCAGCGCATCGGTGTGGCCTTCGAACAGCTTGCACAAGCGCAGGTCATGGCCTGCCACCTGCGCCAGGCGACTGAACCGTTCGAGCGTCTGACCGCTGCCCGGCAAGGGCAGTTGGTCCAGGCCTTCTTCCTGAAGTGCCTTCAGGGCCGCGCCCAGGGCGTGCGTGTCCGCATAGCCCCGGTAGCCTTGAAGGATTCCATGCGGAGCCATGTCACACCTCGTCTTCACGCTGCAATTCAAACAGGAGCAACGAACGGCCGGTCACCGCGTACTCATGATCGAAATCAAAGCGCTCCTGGCCCCGCACTGCTGGGGAATTGGTATCAAGCATGCAGGTCCAGAACTCGCCTTCGGGCACCGGTGGCAGACGGAAATTGACCATGTCGTGATGGGCGTTGACCACCAGCAGCAAGGTGGCATCCGCGCCGGCACGGCGGATCCCGGTTTCCTGCGCACGGCCATCCATCAGCATCCCCAGGCAACGGCCGTGGCTGTCTTCCCACTGTTCGGTGGTCATTTCATTGCCATCCGGCGCGAGCCAGGTGACGTCCTTCACGCCGATATCTTCGTTGTAGTCGCCCACCAGGAAGCGTCCACGCCGCAGAATCGGGTAGGCCAGGCGCAGTTTGATCAGGCGTTTCACAAACTTGAGCAGGGCCTTGCCATCGTCGTCCAAGTCCCAGTTGACCCAGCCGATCTCGCTGTCCTGGCAGTAGGCGTTGTTGTTGCCGTGCTGGGTACGGGCGAACTCATCACCCGCCACGATCATCGGTGTACCTTGGGCCAGCAGCAGGGTTGCGAAAAAATTGCGCATCTGGCGCAGGCGCAGTTCGTTGATTTCCGGGTCATCGGTCGGTCCTTCGACGCCGTGGTTCCAGGACAGGTTGTTGTTGCTGCCGTCCTGGTTGTTTTCGTCGTTGGCTTCGTTGTGCTTGTCGTTGTAGGACACCAGGTCGTGCAGGGTGAAACCATCATGTGCGGTGATGAAGTTCACCGAGCTGTAGGGGCGGCGGCCCCGATGGTTGAACATCTCGCCCGAAGCGGTCATGCGCCCGGCAAAATCCGCCAACTGGCCGTCATCGCCTTTCCAGAACGCGCGCACGGTGTCGCGGAAACGGTCGTTCCATTCGACCCAGCCCGGTGGGAAGTTACCCACCTGATAGCCGCCTGGGCCGCAGTCCCAGGGCTCGGCGATCAGTTTGAGCTGGCGCAATACCGGGTCCTGGCGACAGGCGACCAGGAAACTGTGGCGCTCATCGAAACCATCGCGGTAACGGCCAAGAATAGTCGCCAGGTCGAAGCGGAAACCGTCGACGTGCATCTCATTGGCCCAGTAACGCAAGGAGTCGGTGACCATCTGCAACACGCACGGATGGCTCAGGTCCAGGGTATTGCCGGTGCCGGAATCGTTGATATAGAAGCGCTTGTCATCGGGCATCAGACGGTAGTACGACGCGTTGTCGATACCGCGCATGGACAGGGTCGGGCCGCGCTCGTTGCCTTCGGCGGTGTGGTTGTAGACCACGTCGAGAATCACTTCCAGCTTCTGCTCATGCAGGTGCGCGACCATTTCCTTGAACTCGGCGATCTTGCCGCTGGCCAGGTAACGCGGGTCAGGGGCGAAAAACGCGATGCTGTTGTAACCCCAATAGTTCGTCATGCCTTTTTGCAGCAGGTGCTGGTCATTGACGAAGGCATGCACGGGCAGCAATTCGACCGACGATACGCCCAACTGGCGAATGTGCTTGAGTACGTCGTCTTCCATCAGCCCGGCGCAGGTGCCGCGCACGGATTCGCCCACGGAAGGGTGGCGCATGCTGATGCCGCGCAGGTGGGTCTCGTAGATGATCGTGCGATCCCATGGCACACGCACGGGTTGGTCATTGCCCCAGGTGTGTGCCGGGTCGATGACCTTGCACTTGGGCACGAAGGGCGCACTGTCGCGTTCGTCGAAACTGAGGTCGTCGTCCGGGTGGCCGATGGTGTAGCCAAACAGTGCTTCGGACCACTTCAGTTCGCCCACCAGTTGCTTGGCATAGGGGTCGATCAGCAATTTGTTGTGGTTGAAACGATGGCCATTGGCCGGGTCATACGCGCCGTACACGCGGTAGCCGTAAATCAGCCCGGGGTGGGCGTCGGGCAGGTAACCGTGGAAGGTTTCGTCGGTGTATTCCGGCAGTTCGATTCGCTCCAGTTCCACTTCGCCGGAATCATCGAAGAGGCACAGCTCGACCTTGGTCGCGTTGGCCGAGAACAAGGCAAAGTTGACGCCCAGGCCGTCCCAAGTGGCGCCAAGGGGGAAGGGCAAACCTTCACGAATTCGCGACGGCTCATTGCCCGGCGTCGAAGGGGTTTTATCGGGTTTGCGCATTGAGTTGCTCCTGCAAGGGTCTTTTTTCAGGCCGAACGCGGCCTTGCTGACGATATTTCAGCTGAGAGTCTGGTAGTTGAAATCACCTCTTGCCGACAGCGTCGGCAAGAGGTGAGGGGTCAAGGCTTGGGCTTTTTCGGCGCGGCTGGCTTTTTAGCGGCCGGTGGCGCCGGCTTGCTGGCCGCGGCCGTCGCGGGCTTGGCTTTTGCCGGCGGCTTGGGGGCGCCAGCCTTGGGTTTGACGGCTGCCTTGGGCTTGCTCGGCGTCAGCGCTTCGGCCTCCGCCAGTTTGCGCGCCATCTCCCAGTGCCGCGCATCTTCACCATGGGGTTTGCCTTCGGACTCCCAGATCTGATGCGCCAGTTCGCGTATGCGTTTGTCTTCAGTACTCATCACAATGCTCCTCACAGAAAATTTTCAGCTTTCTTGATCATCAGGATTGATAAAGACATTGACCGGGAAATCCCCCAGGGCAGCGCTAACCAACAGCTCCTTGTCTGGTGTGACTGCGCCTGTATGAAAAAGTCCCTTCCAGTTTTGAGTTGTCGCGGCGAACGGTAATTTCACCCGTGTATCGCCCCAAACCTGCGCATTGATCTGGGGATGCACACCGTTTTCAAGCAGGTCATGGGGCCAACGTGGCACCACCACCAGCAAGCGTTTGCCCTGGTGTTCGCGACAAAAGGCGACCACCCGCTCGGCGTATTTGCCGACCACTTCCAGCGGTGTGTAGGTGGCGCTGCGGAACAGCTCGGGATGGGCCATGCGCACGGCCAACACCTGAGCAATCAGCGCCTGTTTGATACGCCCGTCACGCCAGTTGAACAACAGTTCGCCGATATCCGCAGGGGTAGCCAGCGCCTCTTGCCGTGCACTGAAATCCACCGGGCGACGGTTGTCCGGGTCTACCAGGCTGAAATCCCAGAACTCAACGCCCTGGTACAGGTCCGGTACACCTGGCACGGTGAGACGAAGCAAGGATTGCGCCAGGCCATTCAGCGCACCGGCAGGGGCGATCGCTTGAGCGGCATTGCCGATGGCGGTCCGTAGAGCGCGGCCGTCCTCGCTTAGCAGCAGCCGTGAAAGGAACGCTTCGACGCCTTGTTCATAGGCCTCGTTGGGCGCGCTCCAGCTGCTTTGCAACTTGGCTTCGCGCAGGGCTTTTTGTTGCCACTGCCACAGGCGCTGCTGGTAGGCTGCAAAGTCAGCGCCCTGATCCAGCGGCCAACTGCCCAGCAGGACCTGATAGAGGATCAATTCGTCGCCGGCCGACGGCGTGCTTGCATCGGTACGCAACGGCGCGGCGAGGGTGCGCCAATGCTCCACCTGTTCGACGTACCACGGCGCGCATTCACTCAACACCGCCAGGCGTGCGCGAGTGTCTTCGCCGCGCTTGTGGTCATGGGTGGCAGTGGCCAGCAGGTTGTCGGGAAAAGTCTGCAGGCGCTGCTGGTTGACCGCATGAAAGTCGCTCAATGGCGCGCTGAACTGTTCCGTGCTGAAGCCCACGTCGTTGCGCGACAGCAGTACCGCCGAGCGATAGAACGCGGTGTCTTCCACGGCCTTGGCGGCAGCGGGAGAAGTCAATTGCTGGAAGCGCACACAAGCATGCTTGAGGATCTTGCGTTCACGGCCCACCGGGCGATTTCGCCAGGGCTCACCGCCCAGCCATTTTTCCAGGTGGTCGAGCACCGGCCAGTCGCCTTCGCCCAGGGTTGTGCGTGCGCCGTCCATGGCTTGCTTGAATAGCGTGTCGTCAGCAGCGCTGCGCCCACGCGCGCTGATGTAGGTGCGGTACACCGGGAAATGCACAATCAGTTCCTGCAAGGCACGGCGGATGGCACCTAGTGTCAGGTCGCGCGTCATCACATCGTCGCGGGCCACTTGCAGCAGGGCTTGTGCCACGCTTTCAAAGTCGCCGCCTAGGGAGCCGTTGAGGATTTGCTGGCGCGCCAGCCGCGCTTCTTCGATGAACGCCGCAGGCCGTTCACTGTGACGGGTCCACAATTGGGCCAAAGGCTCGAAGCCGTCCGGGTGATGTTGCAGCAGGGACAGCTGGTTCATGAACTCGTAACCGGTAGTGCCGTCCACTTGCCAATCGGTGCGCAGGGTTTCGCCTTCGCCGAGGATCTTCTCCACGAAGATCGGCAAATGCCGGTCCGGCGCCAGCGAATCCACCCGGCGGCGCAGTTTGCGGCAATACCCGCGCGGGTCGGCGAGGCCGTCGATATGGTCGATGCGCAGGCCATCCACCAGGCCTTCGCTGATCAGTTCAAAGATCTTGCCATGAGTGGCTTCAAATACCGCGGTGCGCTCTACGCGCAAGCCGCCCAACTCGTTGACATCGAAGAAGCGTCGCCAGTTGATATCGTCGGCTGCGGTGCGCCAGCTGGCGAGGCGATAGGCCTGTTGTTCGAGCAGATTATGCAGGCGGTCGAAGTCGAACGTCGCCAGCTGCGCCTCGATGGCCTGGCGTACGGGTTCTTCAGTGGCCCGTTCGGCCAGTGCCTGTTTGAGCCAGGCGGCTTCGTGGTAAGCATCGTCCTGGTAGGCCAGGGCGCTGAAGCGGTCGGACAACGGCCTGAGTAATTCATCGTTACCCAGGATCGTCGCGTAATCCCGTGGGCATATCGGAAAACGATGTTCGTAATGCTCAACGTAGAACGCGCCGTGGGTCGCATCAAACTGCAGGCTCACGGTGCCGTTCTGCAAGGCTTCGCCGTAATCGCTGCCAAGAAACGGCATCAGTAACTGGCCTTTGAGCAGCGGGTCGGGCGAGTGCCACTGGATATCGAAGAACTCGCTGTAGGGGCTCATGCGCCCCCATTCCAACAGGTCCAGCCACCAGGGATTATCCGCACCACCCACCGCCATATGGTTGGAGACGATATCGAGGATCAGGCCCATCCCGTGTTCACGCAACGCGGCGACCAGACGACGCAAGGCGGCTTCGCCTCCCAATTCCGGGTTCACGCGGGTGGGGTCGACCACGTCGTAGCCATGCATGGAACCGGCGCGGGCGCTGAGCAGCGGTGAAGCGTACAGGTGGCTGATGCCAAGGCGGGCGAAGTAGGGCACCAGCGGCACCGCGTCGTCCAGGGTGAAACCTTTATGGAATTGCAGGCGCTGGGTAGCGCGCAGGGGCAGTGCTTTCATCGGTCACGCTCGTAGGCTTGGTTGCGCGCGACGGCCAGCAGTTCGAGGCGGCGTGCTGCGCCGGCATTGTCGAGCAGGCTTGACGCCTCGCCCGGCAGGCGGCGGCGCCAATTAGGGTGGGTGTCGGTGGTGCCGGGGAGGTTGGCCTGTTCCTCCACGCCGAGGGCGTCCTCCAGTGGCAATAGCACCAGCGGGGCGCGGGTATGGCCGAGGTAACGCACGCTGGCGTCGATCATATGGTCGGTTTCATTGCGGATTTCTTCGACGAAGTTCTGCGGGTCCTGGCTCAAGGCCTGGCGCAGCGCCTGGCGTTCGCGCAGGCGGTGTTCGCTCCATTGCTCCACGGTGGGCGCATCGATCAGGCCAAGCTGGACGTTCCAGTCGATATCACGGCTGTGCCACCAACCGTTGAGGGTCGGCAGGTCATGGGTGCTGGTGGTGGCCAGGGCATTGTCCGGCCAGTCGAGGATCGGCTTGAACTGCCCGTCGTGGTTTTGCTCGAACAACAACACGCGCATACCCAGGATCGAGCGCGCGATAAGCTTTTCGCGCAGGCCGTCCGGTACAGTGCCCAAGTCTTCTCCGAGCACGATCGCGTGGTGGCGGTGGGATTCCAAGGCCAGCAGGCGCAGCAGGTCGTCCACTGGGTAATACAGGTAGGCGCCTTCACGCGGCGAGGCACCCATGGGGATCACCCATAGGCGTTGCAGGCCCATCACATGGTCGATGCGCAAGCCACCGGCATGGGCGAAGTTGGCGCGCAGCATTTCGATAAATGCACGGAAACCATGGCGCTTAAGCCCTTCTGGGGAGAACGCGGAGATGCCCCAGCCTTGGCCGGCACGGTTGAGGATATCGGGTGGCGCGCCCACGGTCAGATTCGCAAGCAATTCGTCCTGGCGACTCCAGGCCTGGCTGCCACCGCCGTCAGCGCCCACGGCCAGGTCTGCAATCAAGCCGACGCCCATGCCACTGCCGCGGGCAGCTTGTTGCGCACGTTCCAGGCAGCGGGCGATCAGCCACTGGCTGAAGGCGAAATAGCCGATCTCATCCGCGTTTGCTGCGGCGAAAGCGACCAGCGCCGGGCTCTGCGGGTTGCGCCAGTCTTCGGGCCAGTGGCGCCAGTCGAGGTCTTCACCTTTGGCGGCACGCGCCGCTTGCACGGCTTCGAAGCGACAGTGGTTTTCCAGCGCTTCACCACCGGCCTGGCGGAAACTCAAGAAGTCGGCGTGTTGTGGATGCTGGCCGTGGCGGAAGTCCTCATACAGCGCCCGCAGCAGGCGTTGCTTGGCCTTGGCGGCCGTGGGCCAGTCGATTAGGGTGTGTTGTTCCAGGTCGTGCAGCTCATCCGTCAGGCCTAAAGCGTCGATGGCATTGCGCACTTCGCGCTCACCCAGGATGCAGCCCGGCGAGGCGTACAAACTGTTGAGGAACAAACGACTCGACGGCGAATACGGGCTGTAGCGCTCGGTGTCGGCGCTGAACATTGCGTGCATTGGGCTGATCGCCAGGGCATCGGCACCGCGCTCGGCGGCCGAACGGGCCAGGTGTTCCAGGGCCAGGGTGTCGCCAAACCCGCCATCGCCCAGGCGGCGCAAGCTATACAGTTGCGCGCTGAGGCCCCAGGCGCGGGCCGGGCGGCTGTCGACGGCCTCGGCCACGCTGTAGCAATGGGTAGGCGCGACGGCCAAGGTGAAGGTCTGTTCGGCGATATGCACCTGGTGATAACCGAGTGCGATGACGCCCGGCAGCACCGCGTCGCCATCGAGGCGCAGATCCAGGGTTTCGCCGTCTTCGAGGCTGACTCGACACAGGGTGTCGGGTTCAAAGTAGCGGGCCAGGTCCAGGCCTTCGCCGCTGTCGATGGTCATCAGCGGCGGCAGGTGTGTGTCTTGTTGCGCTCGTTCCAGTTCGAGCAGGCTGGCGTCGACCTCGGCATCGCTGTCGGCCGGGTGGCCCAGACCTTTGAGAACGGCGCGCAGGGCGTCGGGTTTTACACGTTGCGGGCGGCCGTTTGCGTCGATCCAATCGACGGCCAGTCCCGCTCGGCTGGCGAGGATTTCCAGGTTCGCTTCGCTCAAGGGTGCTCTCCAACAGGGGATAGGGTAACGCGTGCGCTGTACGGCGGCAGGTGGGCACCGAGGTTGGCAGGCGTTTCGAAAAGGACAGGCCCCGCGGCCGGATGATCCAGCGGCGTGGCACTCAGGTTGAGGTCGATCTGCAGCAGACTGCCATTACCCAGGCGCCAGCGCGCGCTGACGGCACCGTCGGCCAGCACCTGCGCGCCCAGCGCGAGGCTGCCCGGCACGTGCGGCACGATGTGGTGGTGGCGCAGGTTCAGCAGTTGGCGGTAGAGCTGGGCGTGTGGATGGTCTGCAAAGGTCGGGGCCGACTGCTGGAAAGTCGCCAGCGCATTGGGATCAGGGATGCGTTCACGTCGCTGCGGGTCATGGAACGCGGCGAAGTCGGCGAACTCGTTACGACGGCCTTCGCGTACGGCTTCCGCCAGTTCGCCATGGTGGTCGGTAAAAAACAGGAAGGGCTCGCTGGCGTTGACTTCGTCGCCCATGAACATCAGCGGGATCATGGGTGAGAGCAGCAGCAGGGCCGTCGCCGCCTCTAACGCCTGGGGCGAGCATAGTTGATGCAGGCGCTCGCCCAGGGCACGGTTGCCGATCTGGTCATGATTCTGCAAAAACGCCACAAACGCGCTCGGCGGCAGGTGCCCGCTGGGTTCGCCGCGTTCATGGCCATGGCGAGTGGTATGGCCCTGGTAGATAAAGCCTTCGCCCAGGCAGCGCGCCAGTTTGGCGGTAGGCGCCTGGGCAAAGTCGCTGTAATAGGCGTCGGTTTCGCCGGTCAGCAGTACGTGTAGGACGTTATGAAAGTCATCATTCCATTGCGCGTCAAAATCGTGCTGCAGGAGGCTGGCTTGATTAAGTTCGTTTTCCAGCATCAGCCAGACGTGTCGGCCCGTGTCGACTTGCTCACGAACGCGGTGAGCCAGTTGTTTGAGAAAGTCCGGGTTATCGATGGCGTGTACGGCGTCCAGGCGCAGGCCGTCGAAACGATATTCGAGCAGCCACATCAAGGCGTTATCCAGGAAGAAGTCCCGTACTTCACGCCGATCGAAGTCGATACCCGCGCCCCAGGGCGTGTGAACGTCTTCCTGGAAGAAGCCTTTGGCGTATTGGCCAAGGTAGTTACCGTCGGGGCCGAAGTGGTTGTAAACGACGTCGAGGATTACCGCCAGGCCATGTTCGTGGGCACTGTCGATCAGGTGCTTGAGTTGGTCGGGCGTGCCGTAGGAGGCTTGGGGCGCGTAGGGCAGGACGCCGTCGTAACCCCAGTTGCGTTCACCGGGAAATTGCGCCAGCGGCATCAATTCAATGGCAGTCACGCCCAGCTCGGCCAAGCGTGGCAGATGTTTCTCGACACCGGCATAGCCGCCCATCGCGCCGACGTGCAGCTCATAAATGACGGCCTCGTGCCAGGGGCGGCCTTGCCACTGGCTGTGACGCCATTGATAGGCGAGGGGATCGACCACCACGCTCCAACCGTGTACATCCGAGGCCTGGGCCCTGGAGGCAGGGTCGGGTACATCCATTTCCCCGTCGATATTGAAGCGGTAGCGCGTGCCCGCCGGGCACGCTACTTCAGTTTCAAACCAGCCTTCTGCCTGGGGCAGCATGGCGACGGACTTGCAGTTTTCCAATTCAACGCTGACATAAAACGCGTCTGGCGCCCACAAGGCAAAACGCGTGTGTTGCGCGTCCAGCATGATTGCGCCGTGGGGCCAGGTTTCCAGAGTCCGTAACGGCATCTATAGAGACCTCCCGTTGGTTATTTAGCGGATTTCCCCAGTGCTTTAGCCACCAGTTGCTCATACAGTTCGGCGTAGGGTTCCACCGCCTGGCTCCAATTGAACGGTTGTGTCATCGCCCGGCAGCGCATGGCATTGAGCAGGCCAGGGTAGGCAAACACCTTGAACGCGCGGCTCAAGGCTTCTTTGTAGCTGTCGACCGTGGATTCATTGAACAGAAAACCGGTCACGCCATTTTCGATGGTGTCAGCCAAGCCACCGGTATTGCGCGCGACGGGCAGCGAACCGAAGCGCTGGGCATACATTTGGCTCAGGCCGCACGGCTCGTAGCGCGACGGCATCAGCAGGAAGTCACTGCCGGCGAACATGCGCCGGGCATCGGTCTCGTTGAAGCCGATGCGCACACCGATCTGGCCGGGAAAGCGCAGCGCCAGTTCACGCATGGCATTCTCTTCTTCCGGTTCGCCGCGACCGATGATCGCGATCTGCCCACCTTGCTCGACAATAAAGCTGGCAACGGCTTCAGTCAGGTCCAGGCCTTTCTGGAACACCAGGCGTGAGACCACGGCGAACAGTGGGCCGGTGGATTCACTCAGGCCAAACAGCTCGCGCACTTGAGCGGCGTTGACCGCTTTGCCCTCCCAGTCGCCTATGTTGAAGTTGTGGGTCAGGTGCGGGTCGGTGGAGGTTTCCCAGCTGTCTTCAATGCCGTTGGGAATGCCGCTGAGCAAGCCTTGCTGGGTCTTGCTGGCCAGAAAGCCATCCAGGCCGCAGCCAAATTCAGGGGTGGTGATTTCCCGGGCGTAGGTGGCGCTCACCGTGGTGATGTGGCTGGAGTACGCCATGCCGGCCTTGAGGTACGACATCTTGCCGTAGAACTCCATGCCCTCCTGCTGCAGGGCGTGGGGCGGAATGCCCAGTTCCGGCGTGGAGGCCAGGCTGATCACGCCTTGGTAGGCCAGGTTATGAATGGTGAACAGCGTCGGCGTGCGTGACCCACGCCAGTGCATATACGCCGGCGCCAGGCCAGCGGGCCAGTCGTGGGCGTGCACCAGGTCCGGGCACCAGTGGATCTGCGCAAGGTTAGCGGCCATGTCGGCGGCGGCCAGGCCCAGGCGGGCGAAACGAATGTGGTTGTCCGGCCAGTCGCGGCCGTTGTTGGCGCCGTAGGGCGTGCCTTCGCGCTCATACAACTCGGGGCAGATCAGTACATAGATGACCAGGCCGTCCTTGAGGTCCATTCGCCCGATCTTGCAGGGTGGCAGCGCGGCGTGGCCACCCAGCTCACCGATGATATGGATCGGGTTATCGCTTTCCATCACCTGCGGGTAGCCCGGAATCAGCACCCGCACATCGTGCAGGTGGGCCATGGCGCGGGGCAGGGCCGCGGACACATCGCCCAGGCCGCCGGTCTTTACCAGGTCGGCGAATTCGGAGGTCACGAACAGGACTTTCTTGCGATTAGGATTCTGACTCACGATCGGCCGCACAGTGGTGGGCAGGTCGACCAGCGAAGGTCCCCCTACCGGCTGACTGACACGCTCTCCCTGAATATTTACAGCGGCACTGATCATATTTCTCTCCCACATGTTGGTCGGCTAATGGCCCGCTGCCACTAGCTCCGATGACCGCATCCTGCGGCCAGGCGCGCAAGCACTGTACAAACTGGCAAGGCGTATGCCAGTTGCACGGTTAGCCAAAAAAGATTGGATGGACGGGCATTTCGCGTGAATCACGCGTGCTCGCCTACCTTAAAACTGGACCTACGGCAGAGTTGGAAAGTTTCGATTTTTTGCGGGGTTTTTGTTTTGGAACGGACCCATCGGTCATCAGTCTAGGACATATCCTAGAGCCCGTAGGGTTTCTACGAAGATTTTGTAGGACAAAATACTTGTAACGATATGCTGCTTTGAATTCGGCCTTTAAGCCGCAGGCGCGAGCGTGCTCGCGAAAACCATCGCGGCGCCACTGCGCATCAGGTAGAACGCGGTGCTCTCGGGCTTTCCGCGAGCACGCTCGCTCCTACAGGGGGCGTTATGGCAATCACACCATGGGGCGCACGCTCCTGATTGGTGCGTCAGCCCAGCACGCGAATGGGCGCGCCGTTCGCCCACGCTTGAATGTCTTCGATCATCTGCGCGTAGAACTGCCGATAATTCTGTTCGCTCACATACCCCACATGGGGCGTGGCCAGTACGTTTGGCAGGCGACGGAACGGGTGGTCCACCGGCAAGGGTTCCTCGGTATACACATCCAGCGCCGCTCCTGCCAGGCGACCGCTTTCCAAGGCCTGCACCAGCGCCGACTCATCCACAATCGGCCCACGGGCGGTGTTAACCAGGCGAGCGCTCGGTTTCATCCACCCCAGCGCCTCGGCATCCACCAGCCCCCGGCTGCGGTCACTGAGCACGAGGTGCACGGTAAGAATATCTGCCTGTTCAAACAGGGCTTGCTTGCTGACCCAGGTCACGCCCGATTCCGCCGCACGTTCTGGCGTAAGGTTTTCGCTCCAGGCAATTACCCGCATGCCGAACACCTGGGCAAACTTCGCCACTTTCTGGCCAATGCTGCCCAGGCCGAGAACCCCCAGGGTTTTGCCGTACAGATCGCCACCCAGGCCAACCTGCCAGTGGCCTGCACGCAAGGCGTTGGCCTCGGCCAGCAGGTTGCGCGTAGAGGCCATGATCAGCGCCCAGGTCAACTCCGGTGCTGCGTGTTTATAGCTGTCGGTGCCGCATACCGTGATGCCCAGCGCCCTGGCAGCCGGTAGGTCAATGGCTGCGTTGCGCATGCCGCCGGTCACCAGCAGCTTGAGCTTCGGCAAACCTTGCAGCAGGGCCTTGTCGAAGGTCGAGCGTTCGCGCATCACGCAAATCACCTCGAAACCCTTCAAACGCTCGATCATGGTGGCGGTGTCCGTCGGGTAGTCGTGCAGGAAATGCACCTGGCCCACGGCCTCTAGCACCGACCAATTCACCACGTCACTGGCCACATGCTGCCAATCATCAATGACTGCGATCTGTACCGACATTCACGAGTGCCTCGTTAAAGGTTGGATTAAAGCGCGTTCAAGCCCTGCAACAGCGCCGTGTGAAACCGGGCCGGTTCCTCCATCTGCGGTGCATGCCCCAGGCCCGGGAATTCCACCAGGGTTGCATGAGGAATCAATTGGGCCACTTGTTTGCCCAGCACGGCATAGTCACCAAGCTTGGCCTTGACCGCCGGCGGCGCGACGTCTTTGCCAATGGCAGTGTTGTCCGACGTGCCGATCAGCAGCAGCGTGGGCATCTGCAGGTTCTTGAACTCGTAGTACACCGGCTGGGTGAAGATCATGTCGTAAATCAACGCTGAGTTCCATGCGACCCGCGTATGCCCCGGACCGTTGCTCAGACCGGCGTACATGTCCACCCAACGCTCGTACTCGGGCTTCCAGCGCCCGACGTAGTAGGTGTTGAGCTGGTAGTTTCGAATGCCGTCGGCATTGACTTTCAGCTCACGCGCATACCATTGGTCGACGGTGAGGGAGGGCACCCCCAGTGCCTTCCAGTCTTCCAGGCCGATGGGGTTTACCAAGCCAAGCTGCTCGGTCTGCTCGGGAAACATCAGCGCGTAACGCGTGGCGAGCATGCCACCGGTTGAATGGCCGATGACGGTGGCCTTTTGAATGCCGAGCTTTTCCAGCAGCTGATGGGTGTTGGTCGCCAACTGTTGGAAGCTGTATTGATAATGGTCGGGCTTGCTGGAACTGCAGAAGCCGATCTGGTCCGGCGCGATCACCCGGTAACCGGCGTCGCTGAGGGCCTTGATCGAGCTTTCCCAGGTGGCGCCGCAGAAGTTCTTGCCATGCATCAGCACCACGCTGCGGCCGTTGGCCTGCCCTTTGGCGGGCACATCCATATAACCCATCTGCAGGGACGCGCCTTGGGATTGAAATTCGAAATGCTGAAGCGGGTAGGGGTATTCAAAGCCTTGCAGCTCGGGACCGTACGTAGCGGCGAATGCCGGGGCGGCGGTGGCGGCGAGCAGGCTGGCGATGCAAAAAGCGCGGGTCAGGGGCATTGGCAGGGCTCCGAGAAGGGTGCTCGGATGCTGTTGCGAGACGATTAAGTGGGGATTAACACCCATTGCAACGCCACGGCAGCCAGGACGCCATAACGCACGCTTTTGGCCAGGGTCACCAGCAATAGGAATCGCCATAACGGCTCGCGCATCACCCCAGCCACCAGGGTCAGCGGGTCGCCAATGATCGGCACCCAACTGAGCAACAGCGTCCAATGCCCCCAGCGCTCGTAATGATTGCGAGCCTTGTCCAACTGTTTGTCGCTGACGGGAAACCAGCGTCGTGTCTTGAAGTGCTCAACCCAGCGCCCCAGCCACCAGTTCACCACCGAGCCCAGCACATTGCCCAGCGTGGCAATGCCCAGCAACAGCCACAGGCTGTAATGCCCGCTGAGCAGCAAGCCCACCAGCACGGCTTCCGATTGCAGTGGCAGCAGTGTCGCGGCGCCAAAGGCGGCGAAGAATAACCCCAGATAGCCCGCGATCATTGCGCCGGGTATTCAGCCGCCACCACGTCTTTGCCCTCGCGGGTCAGGCCGATGACTTGATAGGCCTCGCTGCGGCCTTCGACTTCCATGCCGGGTGAGCCCATGGGCATGCCCGGCGCGGCGACGCCCAGCAGGTCGTCACGTTTGCGCAAGGCCAGCACCTGTTCGGCAGGCACATGGCCTTCGACGAACTTGCCGTCGATCACGGCCGTGTGGCACGAACCCAGGCGCGGCGCCACGCCCAGGCGTTGCTTGACGGCGCTCATGTCGGCTTCGACGTGGTCATTGACCTTAAAGCCATTGCTTTGCAGGTGGCTGATCCATTTTTTGCAGCAACCGCAGTTGGCGTCGCGGTGCACGTCGATGGGGATCAGCTCGGCAGCTTGGGCCAGGGTAGTGGTGAAGAGGGCTGACAGCAGGGCCAGGCGCAATGTGGTTTTCATAGAAACTCGCGTGTAGGAGATGGCCGTTGGGATGGCGGCGATCATGACGCTGTCATCGCAGGCAAGCCAGCGCCTGGCCGGTGGGAATGTTTCCAAATTATACGAAGGGTGGGTTTTCCAACCGGTGTTTGAGCTGATCGAGGGCGACGGCCGACAACTCGATCATGCGCTCATGCAAGGTGGCCAATTGCAGCTCGGTCTCGTAGGTCAGCACCCGCTTGAACAGCGTGCCGCCCTGATGGGGCAGCAGGAAGTAGTGGATGGAACCATCAACGGCCAGGGAGGTGAACACCGTCTTGAATTCGCGAGGGCGCCGGGCGATCTGCACACGGTAACTCATGGGGACGCGGATCCCCAGCAAGTCGATGAACTCGGTGAAGCGCGCACCCGCAGGCAGTGAGCCGGTGGTGCCGGTATCGGCACTGAGGGATGTGGGATGCCATTCGTGCCAGCGATCCGGTTGGGTCACATAGTCATAGACAGCATCGATGGGGGCCTTGATAAAGCGTTCCTGACTGATCCGCTCCAAACGGACCGCCTGCTCGGCAGCTCGCATGGCACACCTCCTGTGTTGCGACTAGGAGCTGTCAGAATAGTCCCACTCCCGCACATTGCACGGGAGTGTTTCAGCCGTTTATCAGCGCACTTTGAATCGACCCATCAGCGCGATTACCCGACCATTCGCATCCAACAGGCTTTGCGTGTTGGTTTCGGTGGCATGGCCGCTCTGCACCAGCTCTTCGACCATTTGTCGGATCTGCACCATGCTTCGGTTGATCTCCTCGGTTACCGCGCTTTGCTGCTCGGCCGCCGTGGCGATCTGGGTGCTGAGGTTGTTGATGTGGCTGACAGAGCCGGCCATTTCATCCAGGCCGGTGTTCACCCGCGCCGTGGCATCCGCCGCCGACTGGCAGCTGGCCTGGGTGTTTTCCATGGCCGCTACCGAGGAGCTGACGCCGGCAGTCAGGCGCGTGAGCATTTCGTTGATCTGCGAGGTGCTGGCCTGAGTGCGTGCGGCGAGCGCGCGGACCTCGTCGGCCACTACTGCAAATCCACGACCCTGCTCGCCTGCGCGCGCAGCTTCGATGGCGGCGTTAAGGGCGAGCAGGTTGGTCTGGCCGGCGATCGCACCGATTACGCCAAGGGTTTCGGTAATGCGCGCCGCGTCCTGGCGCATGTTTTCCACGCTGTGGGTGGCGCTGGACACTTCGCCAATCAAGGCGCTGACGCTGTTGGACGCTTCACCCACGACGACGCGGGAACGGTCGGCATGCTCATTGGCACGCTGGGTGAACGCGGCGGTTTCGGCGGCGTTTTGCGCGACGGTGTCAGCGGTGGAGCTCATCTCGGTGATGGCGGTGACCGTCTGGTCGGTTTCCGAGGCATGCCGCACCAGGATCTGGTTGGTGTGCGCCGAGGTCCGCTGCAGTTGCTCAAGGCTCGACGACATGGCGCCGGTTGCTTGGGTGACTTCGCCAATCATGTTCTGCAGGTAGACGATAAAGCGGTTTACCGAGTGGCCGATGGCACCCAGTTCGTCTTCAGCGCGAATGGTGATGCGTCGCGTAAGGTCGGCATCGCCGGTGGACAGTGCGTCGATATTGGTTTTCAGCGACTTCATGCGCTGCACCAGTTGACGGATCGCATACGCGGCGAGCAGCACCAGCAACAGCACCATGGGGATTTGCAACAGGGCCAGGGTGCCGAGAACGTCATCGCGCTGGGCGGTAATCAACGCGGTAGGCAGGGCGGTGGCAAGGAACCACGGTGTGCCTGCGATCGGGCGCATATAAAAGGTGCTGGCCACGCCCTGGTTGTCGAACTCGCTGCGTTGCAGCGCCTGGTCGCGTTGGGCCAGGGCTTTGCTGACCTGGGCGGCGAACGCGGAGGTGCCGGTGAGTTCGCTGATGTTCTTGAGCACCACCGGGCTGCTGATACGCGTGCTGTTGCTGATGATCTTGCCGTCGCCTTCGACGATCAGCATTTGCCCGCCGATGTCTTTCTCTTTGCTGGCCACCAGGTCATTGAAAAAGCCCAGGGTCACGTCGATGGTGGCGACGCCATAGGGCACGCCGTCGCGCTGGATGGCCATGGCGCAGTTGGTGCGCGGCTCCTGGCTGGCGTCGTCCTTGTAGGCGGCGGCCCAGGCGCACTGGCCGCGTGGCGAGGCCAGGCCGCCTTTGTACCAGCTCTGGTCGTAGTAGTTGGGGGCGGGGTCGCTGTTCCAGAAGGTATTCACCGCCAATTTGCCCGAGGCGTCGCGGTGCCAGAAGGTGCTGTGTTTGTTGCGCCCCGGTGTGCGCTGGTTAGGCAGCGGCCAGATCCCGCCACCGAAGACTTTAAGCTCGCCATACTGGTCGACCAGGCCAGGCAGGACCTTGTCGATGGCATCGCTGTCGAGCAACGGGACGGTCTGGGTAATGCTGCGTTGCTGGGACTGAACCTTGTTCAGCTCGCCCTGGATCTGTTCAGCCACCTCGGCGATGCGGTTGAGCACCACCTGCTCTTCGGTGTGACGCAGCGTGGGGGCGACCAACTGGCCGATGCCCACGACGGTCAACACAAATAACACCAGGACGAACAGCACCAGGAACAGGGTATAGCGGGCTTGGATGGAGCGCAGTGGGGGCATGGGGTCGTCCTTACGAAGCGTTTATTATCGACGCGGCTTTGTTAGAGCTTCGTAGGGCTATCGGCCTGGGTGGAAAGAGCTTGAGGTACGATCGTGCAAGAAAAGCGAGCGCCTGTTGAGGGCGCTCCCTCGTTCAGATATCCAGCATGGCCATCACCGCTTCCGGGTAGCGCAAGCCGGCGGTCGCTTCAACGGGGAAGATCGCCTCCAGCGTTGCCAATTCGGCCGGGCTGAGGCTGATCGCGAGGGCTGCCACATTCTCTTCCAGATACTTACGCTGCTTGGTGCCGGGAATCGGAATGATGTAGTCGCCCTGGGCCAATACCCAGGCCAGTGCCAGTTGCCCGGCGCTGACACCTTTGTCGGCTGCCAAGGCCTGTACCTGCTTCACCAACTGCAGGTTTTTGCCGAAGTTTTCGCCCTGGAAGCGCGGGCTGAAGCGACGGTAGTCATCGGCGCCGAAGTCGTCCGGGCTTTGCAGTGCGCCGGTCAGAAAACCACGGCCCAGCGGGCTGTAGGGCACAAACGCAATGCCTAAGCGTTGGCAGGCGGCGAGGCAGCCGTTGTGTTCCTGGTCGCGGCTCCACAGCGAATACTCGCTTTGCAGGGCGCTGATCGGGTGCACCTTGTGGGCGCGCTCCAGGGTGGCGGCCGAGGCTTCGCTCAAGCCCAGGTAGCGCACTTTGCCCTGTTGCACCAGCTCGGCCATGGCACCAACGGTTTCTTCGATAGCAACCTGTGGGTCGATACGGTGTTGGTAGTACAAATCCAGCGTCTCCACACCGAGCCGCTGCAGGGTGCCGTTGATGGCTTCGCGGATGTACTCCGGCCGGCCATCCACGCCACGCGCTGCCGGGTGTGCCGGGTCGCGCACGATGCCGAACTTGCTGGCCAGGAACACTTGGTCACGCTTGCCGGCGATGGCTTTGCCGATTAATTGTTCATTGGTGTGAGGGCCGTACATATCGGCGGTATCGAGAAAGCTGACGCCCAGTTCCAAGGCGCGGTGCAGCGTTGCAGTGGCTTCCCGCGTGTCGCTGCCGGGGGTATAGAAATCGCTCATGCCCATGCAGCCGAGGCCGATGGCGGAGACGAGGGGACCGTTGTTACCGAGTTGGCGAGTGTGCATGGGGGAACTCCTTGTTGAGAAGGCCTGCATTGTCACGCTGGACAAAATCGGGATAAACCGGCTAAAAGCGCTAACACTGTTCGTAATTTCTAAATAATCAGCTCAAGGAGCCGGCGTTTGGACCGTTTCAACGCGATGCGCGTGTTCACCCGGATCGTCGAACTGCGTGGCTTTGCCAAGGCTGCCGACAGCCTGCAACTGCCCCGCGCCTCGGTGACGGTGCTGATCAAGCAATTGGAGGCGCACCTTGGCGTACAGCTGTTGCAACGCACCACGCGGCAGGTCAGCCCTACACTGGATGGGGCCGCGTATTACCAGCGCTGCGTGCAATTGCTGTCGGACCTTGAGGAAACTGAAGCGGTGTTTTCCACCAGCCGCCAGAGTCCACGTGGGACTTTGAGCGTGGATATGCCCTCGGGCATCGGCCGTTTGATCGTGATCCCGGCATTGCCGGACTTCACCGCGCGGTATCCGCAGATCGAGTTGGAGATTGGCCTCAATGACCGCCCCGTGGACCTGATCCGCGAGGGTGTGGACTGCGTGCTGCGCGGTGGCCTGGCCCTGGATGAATCGCTGGTGGCGCGGCCTCTGGCAATGATGGATCAACTGACCCTGGCAAGTCCCTGCTACCTGCAGCGCAGGGGTGTTCCCACGTCTTTTGAAGACCTGGCCAACCATCAGATGGTCGAGTACGTCTCCAGCGCCAGTGGCAAACGGTTTGGCCTGGAGTTCGAGGTGGGTGGCGAATGGCAGACCGTCAACCTGCCAAAGGGCCTGGCGGTGAACAGTTCCGATGGCTACTTCGCGGCCTGCGAGGCTGGGTTCGGCTTGATCCAGGCGCCGCATTATCACGCCATGCGCCAACTGGCCGCGGGGACGTTAGTGGAGGTGTTGCCACGGTTGGCGGTACCGAAAATGGCGCTCTCGGCCCTCTACCCGCCGCATCGTCAACTGTCCCTGCGCGTACGGGTGTTCGTGGACTGGCTGGTCGAACTCTGCGCCACGCCCGGCACCGGGTTGCGGCGCTAAGCCTGTGCCTTGCGATAAGCGCCAGGCTGTTGCCCAGTCACTTTGTGAAACGCCCGGGTAAACGCCGCCACCGACTGATAACCCACCGCCACTGCAACATCCGCCACCGTCTGGTTCTGCTTGAACAACTGGCAGGCATGGCGCATGCGCATCATCAACAGCACCTGCCCCGGCGATTGTCCGCACAGTTCATTGAAGCGCTTGAAAAACGCCGAGCGCGACAACCCGGTGCAGGCGGCCATGCTTTCCAGGGTCCAGGCATCGGCCGGGCGGGCGATCAACTGTTCCAGCAGGTCGGCAAACGCCGGCTGCCGCGCCAGCGCGGCCAGGCCACCCAGTGCGCTGTTGTCCAGCACCTGTTGGCGCAGGACGTACAGAAACAGCAGGTGGCAAAGCCGTTCAAGCAACGCGGAAGAGGGCGCAGGCAAGCGCTCGCATTCTTGCAGGATCAGTTCGAACAGGTTGCGTGCGGCGGTCAGTGAGGGATCGCCCGCACGCAAGATGATCCACGCGGGCAGGGTGTCGACGATCATCGCTGACAAACCGGACTGGAAGTGAAAAAAACCACACACCAGGCCGACGCCATCGCTGGCGGCGCTGTCCAGGGGCACCATTGGCACGCGGGGACATTCCTGCGCGCCCGCCGCCGTGGGTTCGCCGGAGAGGCGATATTCCAAGTCGCGCAACAGGAACACCGCATCGCCGTTGTCCAGCCGATGGGCTGTGGTGTCGCCGTCGATATGCAGCCAGCACCGGCCCTGTACGATCAGGTGGAAACTCGCGCTCGCCAGGCCATGGGTGCTCGCATGCCAATCGCCGCAGTAGCGACCCACATGGAACAGGCTGGTGTCGAGTTCAAGGCTGTCTAATAACCAATCGACAAGTGCACTGGACGAATTCATCTAAGGGAAAGACTCAAGAGCAAGTAATCGCTACTTTAGACTATTGAGGCGATTTTTTATAACCAACAGACTTAGTACACGAACCCATCAGGAGACACCTCCATGTCCCGTGTACCCTTGCTCACCCTTGAAACTGCGCCTGAAGCGGCCAAGCCTTTTCTGGAAAATGCACTGAAGGGCTCCGGCTTCATTCCTAATCTGCTTGCGGTGTTGGCCAATGCCCCGGCTGCATTGGAAACCTACATTACCGTTTCCGGCTTGAACGCCAAGGCCGAATTGAGCCTGGCCGATCGCGAAGTGGTGCAACTGATTGCCGCCACCACCCACGGCTGCGATTTCTGCGTGGCCGGCCACACTGCGGTGGCGCGTAACAAAGCCAAACTGCCTGAAGAGGTCATCGACGCCCTGCGCCAGCGCGGCGAACTGCCCAACGCCCGCTATGAGACACTCGCCGCGTTCACCCGTGAAGTGATCGCCACCCGTGGCGATGTCAGTGACGCAGGCTTCGAAGCGTTCCGCGCCGCCGGTTACACCGAAGGCCAGGCCCTGGAGGTTATCCTGGGTGTGAGCCTGGCCACCCTGTGCAACTTCGCTAACGTGTTTGCGCGTACCCCGTTGAACCCGGAGCTGGCGCAATACCGTTGGGAAAAACCGGCAAGCTGAAGTGGGTCCACCTGCTGCAAAAGGAGAAACAGGAATGCTTGACCCAATCTTGAGCCGTTGGCTCGATGTCCAGGCGCAAGCCTTGGACGTGGGCAGTTGCGATCCACAGGAAGTGCTGCCACGGCTGGCAGAGGCCAACGTATTGCGCATCGGCGTACCGACTCAACTGGGCGGCCTGGGCGGCGATGTGGCGGGGGCGGTGGAAGCCATTGCCAACGTTGCCAGTCATTCCCTGGCGGCGGCATTCGTGTGCTGGGGCCAGCGCTCGTTTATCGAATATTTGCTCCACAGTCCGAATGCGCGGCTGCGTGAACAGCTGCTGCCGGATTTGCTCAGCGGCAAGCTGGCGGGGGCGACGGGGCTATCCAATGCGATGAAGTTCTTGTCGGGCATCGAGACCTTGCAGATCAGCGCCGAACCGTCCAACGATGGCTGGACCCTCAACGGCCGCCTGCATTGGGTGACCAACCTGCGCAGGAGCGGTTTTGTCGCGGCGGCCGCCGTCGAGCTGGCGGAGGGTGGCGCGCCGTTTATCCTGGCGATCCCTGACTCGGTGGCGGGCTTGCAGCGTTCTGGCGACCTGGATCTGCTCGGCTTGCAGTCAAGCAACACGGCCGCACTGGATCTGGAAGGCGTGGAGCTGAGCCGCGACTGGTTGCTGCATGAAGACGCACGCAAATTCCTGCCAGCGGTGCGTCCGGCGTTTCTGGGCTTGCAGTGCGGGATGTCCATCGGATTGACGCGTCGTTCCCTGGCGGAAGTCGCCAACCATTTGGGCGCGACTCGCACGGTGCTTCGCGAAGAGCTGGAAACCCTGCGCGCGACCCTGGATCAGTTGGTCAGCGATTTGAAAAGCGGTCTGCGCGCCGGACGTTTTGCCGCCGAACCGGTGCCGTTGTTCAAGCTGCGCATCGCCCTGGCGGAGACCGCCGCCAGCGCCGTGCAATTGGAGTTGCAAGCCAGCGGCGGCAAGGCCTACCTCACGGCGCACGGCAGTGGTTTTGCGCGGCGGTGGCGCGAGTCGGCGTTTGTGCCGATCGTGACCCCAAGCCTGGTGCAATTGCGTACTGAGCTGCAGCGTCAGGCCAACCTATGACACATGCCGTATTAAGCGCCCAGGGGATTTGCCTGGGGTATGCCAGTGGGCCGGTGTTGCAGGGCTTTGACCTGCACTTGCAGCCAGGCGAAGTGGTGTCGATCCTCGGCCCCAGCGGTGTGGGCAAGTCCAGCCTGTTGCGGGTACTTGCCGGTCTGCAGGCACCCCAGGGCGGCAGTGTGCGCGTGTTGGGCGAGCCCTTGAATGGCCCTCATCCGCGCGTAGCGGTAGCGTTCCAGGACCCGAGCCTGCTGCCCTGGCTGAACCTGGAAAAGAACGTCGCCTTCGGCCTGGATTTCGCCCGTCAGCCGCATCTGGATCATGACGAGCGCCGCCGCCGAATCGACCATGCCATCGCGGCTGTCGGCCTGGAACACGCGCGCCAGCAGTTCCCGGCGCAACTGTCCGGCGGCATGGCCCAGCGCACTGCATTGGCCCGTTGCCTGGCGCGCCAGCCCCAGGTGCTGTTGCTGGATGAGCCCTTTGGCGCCCTGGACGAAGTGACCCGCGCCGACATGCAGCATCTGTTGCTCAAGGTCAACCGCGAGCAAGGCTCGGCGGCCGTACTGATCACCCATGACATTGACGAAGCGCTGCTACTGTCCGATCGCATCCTGCTACTGGGTAACCGCCCGGCGCGGACGTTAGGCGAGTGGCTGATCGACCTGCCGCAACCACGGGAAGAACAGGTGGAGGCCATTGGCGCGCTGCGTATCGACATCCTTAAAACCTTACGGCAGGCGAGCCGCCCTCAATCCAACCCCCTTGATCTGCTGGAGCCTGCCCATGTGCCTGGATGACCTGACCCACTCGCGCCGCGATTTTCTCAAACTCTCCGCCGTGCTCAGCGCAGCCGGCGCCTTACCGCTGCTCAGCAGCTTGCAAGCCCGCGCAGCCAATGAGCCGGACGCGCCGGTACGCATCGGCTACCTGCCGATCACCGACGCCACGCCGCTGCTGGTGGCGCACAACAACGGCCTGTTCGAAGCCGAGGGCATCAAGGCCGAGCGCCCGGTGCTGCTGCGCAGTTGGGCGCAGGTGATCGAGGCGTTCATCTCGGGCCAGGTCAATGTGATTCACCTGCTGTCGCCGATGACCGTGTGGGCGCGCTACGGCAGCAAGGTTCCGGCCAAGGTCGTGGCGTGGAATCACGTGGGTGGTTCAGGTTTGACCGTGGCGTCGGGCATTACCGACGTGAAACAACTGGGCGGCAAATCGGTGGCGATTCCGTTCTGGTATTCGATCCATAACGTGGTGGTGCAGCAGCTGTTCCGCGACAACGGCCTCACGCCCGTGGCGCGGGCAGCGGGCAGTGTGATTGCGGCCAATGAGGTCAACCTGATTGTGTTGCCCCCTTCGGACATGCCCCCGGCCCTGGCCAGCCAGCGTATCGACGGCTATATCGTCGCCGAGCCGTTCAATGCCCTGGCGGAAAACCTCAAGGTCGGCCGCGTGCAGCGCTTTACCGGCGATGTGTGGCGCAACCATGCGTGCTGCGTGGTGTTCATGCACGAACACGACTTGGCCAATCGTCCGCAGTGGTCGCAGAAAGTCGTGAACGCCATCGTCAAGGCGCAGGTCTGGACCCGCGACAACCGCGAAGAGGCGGTGAAGCTGCTGTCCAAGGACGGCCCGAACCGCTACACCCCGCATGCCGAGCCGGTATTGAGCAAGGTGCTGGCGCCGTCCGCCGGCGACCGCGCAGCTTACCTGGCCGACGGTGCTATCCAGCACGGGAATTGGGATGAACACCGCATCGATTTCCAACCTTACCCATTCCCCAGCTACACCGAGGAGCTGGTACGTCGCCTGAAGGACACGCTGATCGAGGGCGACAAGAAATTCCTCGCTGACCTGGACCCGGCGTTCGTCGCCAAGGACTTGGTGGACGACCGCTTCGTGCGTAACGCTATCGAGGCTGTGGGCGGCATGAAGACCTTTGGTTTGCCGGACGGCTACGAGCGGCATGAGGAGATCGGCGCTTGAACAACCGTGAACTCCCGGGCTGGTTGCTCGGGCTGAGTGGCCTGGCGGGGTTGTTGTTGCTCTGGTGGCTGGGGGTGAAGGTGTTTGGCGCGACTGACGGGTTGTCTGCGCGTTTTTCCGTGGCCGCGACCTTCACGAGCTTGTGGGAATTGCTGGGGCGCGGTGAGCTGTATCTGCACATAGCGGTGAGCCTCAAGCGTATCTTCGTCGGGCTGTTCCTGGCGTTGCTGGTGGGTGTTCCTCTGGGGTTGGTGGTCGGCAGTTCGCGCAAGCTGGAAGCGGCGACCACGCCGGCCTTTCAATTCCTGCGCATGATTTCGCCGCTGTCATGGATGCCCATCGTGGTGATGCTGATGGGGGTAGGGGACCAGCCGATCTATTTCCTGCTGGCGTTTGCCGCCGTCTGGCCGATCATGCTCAACACCGCTGCCGGCGTGCGCCAGTTGGACCCGCGTTGGCTGCAACTGAGCAGCAGCTTGAGTGCGACGCGCTGGGAAACCTTGCGCCGGGTGATCATTCCCGGTGTGGTCGGGCACGTGCTGACCGGCGTACGCCTGGCCATCGGCATTTTGTGGATCGTGCTGGTGCCCTGCGAAATGCTTGGGGTCAGTGCCGGGCTGGGCTATTACATTCTCGATACCCGTGATCGGCTGGCTTACTCGGAGCTGATGGCGATGGTGTTGCTGATCGGGCTGTTGGGTTTTGCGCTGGATGCCTTGGCGCGCTGGCTGCACCAGCGTTGGGTGCACACTGGCTGATTGGCCGAGCCAAAGTTTTTCATCGCCTGTAACATGAGCGCCTGTCGGACCTGTTTACCCTGGGGTGCAGGGCAGGTTCGGCGCTTCATTTTTCAGGTTCAGGAACCCGTCATGACACAAAAGCAACGTTTGAAATATTCGATTCTGATTGCCCTGGCCGTATTGGCGACGATGTTTGGCCTGTCCTATTTGCAGAACACCGGGGTCATCAGTGAGAAGACGTTCCAGACTATCGCCATTGCCGTTGCAGTGGTCGTGGTGGTGATCAACGGCATCATGCGCCGCAAGGTCAAGCTCTAAAGGGGGTCAGGCCCGGCCTTCGAGCACCTTGGCAGCCTCTTCATGGAGCGTGTAGGTTTTATCCGCATTGAGGGTGATCACGCCCTCGCTGCACAGGCGCTTGAGCACCTCGCGCACGCTGAGAAACGACAACGGGATGCCTAGCTCAAGCAGATGGTTGTGCACACCGCGTACCCCAAGGGTGCGCTGGTTGTCGGCGGCGGTGAGCAGGGCGTCGATGACCTTCAGCCGGATCAGGCTGGTGCGCAAGCCAAAACACTTGAGCAGGTGGCGGATACGCTGGTTGCCTTGCTGTTCGGGCGATTTGTCGAATGCTTGTGCGCCGTTGCCAAAACGGGTCTCGGCAGCCGGTGAATGTCCATCCGTGGGCACTTGCGGGTTATACATGCAAAAACTCCTTATCAGAGCCTGATCAGGAAAAAATGAGCGCTCTTGGTTAATAAGACGAACGAGCGAGCAAAATCATGAAGTCCCGAATGTAGAAATTTTGTCGGTATCGGTTTTGTCACATTCGCGCCGCCTTAAATAAACGCCCCTCGCGCTAAATTATCCCTGCTGGTTTGCGTTCTTACGGTGGGGTTATTACCCCTTGTGAGACGGTTAAATCTGACGGTGGAGTCTGCGTGATTATTTCCAATGGGTTGTCCAGGGTAGGTATGGTCGGAGTGTTGCTGGGGTTGAGCCTGGCTGCTTCGGCGCGGGAACAGGTGACGCAAGCCTCGGCGGATATCCGTCGCACCAGTTACGGCGTGCCGCATATCCGCGCCAACGATGAGCGTGGCCTGGGCTTCGGCATTGGCTACGCCTACGCCCAGGACAACCTGTGCCTGCTGGCCAATGAAGTGGTCACGGTAAATGGCGAGCGCGCCACGTTCTTCGGCGCCGAGCAGGTGACCCTCGAAGCGCGCAACAACCTGGCCAGTGACGTCTTCTTCACGTGGCTGAATACGCCGGAATCGGTCGCCGCGTTCTGGAAGGCGCAGAGCCCGCAGATCCAGCAGCGCATCGAAGGTTACGTGGCCGGCTACAACCGCTACCTGAAAGAGCAGGGCGCTCCGGCACAGTGCCAGGCCGCGTGGGTGCGGCCACTGGTGCCTGAAGACTTGGTCAAGCTGACCCGTAGGCTATTGGTGGAAGGTGGTGTCGGCCAATTCGCTGAAGCCCTGGTCGGCGCGACGCCGCCCCAAACCACCACCGGTGTAGCGACCAACGCCCAGGCCTTTGAACTGGCCGCCGCCAATCAGCAACGCTTCGCCTTCGATCGCGGCAGTAACGCCGTGGCGGTAGGCCGTGATCGCTCGTTCAATGGACGCGGCATGCTGCTGGCCAACCCGCACTTCCCGTGGGTGGGCGGCATGCGCTTTTATGAAATGCACCTGACCATCCCCGGCCAACTGGATGTTATGGGCGCCGCGCTGCCGGGTTTGCCGGTGATCAATATCGGCTTCAATCAGCATGTGGCGTGGACCCACACCGTGGACACGTCCAAACACTTCACCTTGTATCGACTGACCCTGGACCCGAAGGATTCCACGCGCTATATGCTCGATGGCAAATCCGTTGCCATGGATAAAACCACGGTGACGGTGCAGGTCAAACAAGCTGATGGCAGCCTCAAGGGGCAGTCGCACACCGTCTATAGCTCGCAATTCGGCCCGGTGGTGCAATGGCCGGGCAAACTCGACTGGGACAACCGCTACGCCTTCAGCCTGCGTGACGCCAACCTCGGCAACGACCGCGTGCTGCAACAGTGGTACGCGATGAACCGCGCCGGCAGCCTCGACCAATTGAAAACCTCGGTGCACACCCTGCAAGGCATTCCATGGGTCAACACCGTGGCCGCCGACGACCAGGGCCAGAGCCTGTACATGAACCAGTCGGTGGTGCCCAACGTCAGCGCGGCCAAGCTCGCGCAATGCAGCGACCCACGTGCCGGCCTGCAGATGATCATGCTCGACGGCGCCCACAGCGCCTGCGCCTGGGACGTCGACCCGCGCGCGGCGCAGGCCGGCATCTTCCCGGCCGACCAGCTGCCGCAGCTGCAACGCACCGACTTCGTGCAGCACTCCAACGACTCGGCCTGGCTGGCCAACCCCAAGGCGCCGCTCACCGGGTTCTCCCCAGTGATCAGCCAGGACCACATCGGCCTCGGCCCGCGTGCGCGTTTTGCCCTGCAGCGCCTGCAGTCCCTGGATAAACCGATCAGCGTCACCGACCTGCAAAACATGGTGATGGACAACGAGGTGTACCTGGCCGGCCAAGTCATGCCGGACCTGCTCGCCTTCTGCGCCACACACCTCGATGCCGACGCCACCACCCTGCAGCCCTTGTGCGCCCGCCTGAAAAACTGGGACCAACGCGCCAACCTCGACAGCGGCATCGGTCTGGTGCACTTCATTAACCTGGTGGAGCATCTGCAGCAGATCCCCGACGCCTGGCGTGTCGCCTTCGACCCGGCTCAGCCCCTCACCACCCCACGCGGCCTCGCCATCGACCGCACGGATGTCGCCAAAGCCCTGCGCGAAGCCATGCTGGCGTCCACCGCCGACGTCGCCAAACTCGGCCTGACTGCCAACAGCACTTGGGGCGACCTCCAAGTCTCCGGCCAAACCCCGATCCACGGCGGGCCGCAGGAACTGGGGATCTACAACGCCATGCAAACCGTACCCCGCGACGACGGCAAGCGCGAAGTCGTCAGCGGCACCAGCTACCTGCAAATCGTCACCTTCGACGACCAGGGGCCCCATGCCCAAGGCGTACTCGCGTTCTCCGAGTCGAGCAACCCAGCATCCAAACACGCCAAGGACCAGACCCAAGCCTTTTCCCAGAAAAAACTCAGCCCGCTGCCCTTCACCGAAGCCCAAATCAAGGCCGACCCGCAGTACCAACACCTGCACATCAAAGAGTAGGGCAGCCACGCAACCCCTTGATGCCAATACGAAATATTTTTGAAATCAAGGGGTTGCACGCATTGGCAAATACGTACATAATGGCGCCCATCGAACGCATCGAAGCATTAAAAACTTCAATGTATTCAATGAGTTAGAGTAGAGGCAGGGCTTTACCGTCCACTCAAGTTTTTACGCGGTGAGTGTCAGCAGTCAGGACATTGATCGTTTGAGGCCGAGTAGCAAAATGGTTATGCAGCGGATTGCAAATCCGCCTACGCCGGTTCGATTCCGACCTCGGCCTCCACTCTTAGAAACCCCGTAGATTAACGTCTACGGGGTTTTTTATTGCCTGCGATTTGGGCATCGCTTCCGCAATTTTTCGGATCGCTTCCGTAGCCCTACCTTTTTGTCGGGAAATCTGAGACGCGCTATCGGTATGCCTCTCCTCGATTGGACGTGGGATTGTGCTTGAGACTAAAGAACCTGAGCGTCCACTAACGGCCAGAAGCGGACTATTCGGTCTGAAGCACTGGCGCTAGTATACGCTTTCATGTTCGCCTTTAAGTGGGTCTGCGAAATTTTCGAAAGCTGCCGGTTTTTTTACGCAATTGCGATATCCATGAAGGGTTGTGGAGCTAACGGTCTCCTATTTGGACGAACCACCGCGGTAGATATACAGCACCTTGCGGCCAAACGCGTGGCATGCAAGGGTGTCGGTACGGGTGGTCAGCTTCCTATGTGTAACAATCATGATTTTAAAGGAGATATTGGTGCTCATTGAGGAAGCAAGGTTTTACTTTGGCGCTGCCCAAGGGGCAGACCCACTGGTGTTGGACGAGCCTGCCGTTACCATCTTCGTCGGGCCAAACAACTCGGGGAAGAGTATGGTTCTGCGCGAAATTGCCGAATTCTGCAGCAGCGGAAATACACGTCGTGCAATTCTCGGTGGGCTCAAATTCCGCAAACACACTACTGAAGAGATCGACGCGCTCCTTGAAGCCTGGACGGACCACAAGCGCAATCAGGGAGAAATGGATCACGCTGATCACGTGTACCTCAAGTTTGGAGCCTGGCGGACGCAAGTCTACGTCCCAGCTTTCCGCGGCGCTTTGCAGAATCCTGATGAGAACATAAATGAGTTTGCTCGAACGTACGCGGCCCGACATATGCTCACTCTCGATGGACCAAGCAGGATTGGCCTGACCGCGGGACAGAACAGAGGCGATCTGAAGGACCCGAAAAACACTTTTGCTAGGCTTATAACTGACGATGCTCGCCGAAAGGCGCTACGAGATGTTCTTTTCGATGCCTTCGGCCTTTATCTTGGCATGGACATTTCCGAGGGGGCATCAATCCAATTGCGATATGGGAATACGCCACCACCAAATGAGCGCACCGTAGAGGACGCTACGCTGGAATGGATGAGGAATGCTCGCACCATCGATCAGTGGAGCGATGGAATGAAGGCCTTTACGGGCATGCTGCTGGAACTACGCGCGGGCGACCCGAAGATCATGATCATCGACGAGCCCGAAGCCTTTCTACACCCCACGCTAGCCTACAAACTTGGTCGCGAAATCGCCCACACAGCGGGCCAAGGCGACAAGCAAATTTTTGTATCGACCCATAGCAGCCAGTTCCTGATGGGCGCGATCCAGTCTGGAGCAAAGGTCAATGTCGTCCGCCTGACCTATCAGCAAGGCAGTGCTACTGCTCGAATGCTTTCGAACGACGACATCCGCGTCATGATGCAGGAGCCACTTTTGCGGTCCGCAAACGCTCTGTCGGGGGTATTTTACGAAGGCGTCGTGGTCACCGAAGCGGACGCGGACCGAGCCTTCTACCAAGAGATCAACGAGCGGCTTCTTGCAGCGGAATCTGGACGAGGCGCGCCGAACACCCTTTTCCTCAACGCCAACGGAAAGGATTCAGTGAACAAGATCGTCGGACCGCTTAGGGGACTCGGGATACCCGTCGCGGTTATTCTTGACATCGACGCACTCAACCCCGAAACCAACTTCCCAGTCCTTTTGGAAGCCACAAATTACCCGAAGCCCCACGATTCTATAAAATTGGAGCGCGCAGGCGTCTGGTCAGACCTTATCTCAGACGACAAGAAACCCAAGTCGGATGGCGGAATTTCCCTGCTTAATGGAGCTGCGAAGGAAAAGGCCGAGAACCTTTTTGACCGCCTTGATCAGTATGGCCTGTTCGTCCTGAGGCATGGCGAAGTTGAGCACTGGCTGCCGGGAGCGGATGTTCCCAGAAGCAAAAGGTGGCTGCGCAACATCTTCGAGGCGCTGGGCAGCGACCCGAAAGCTTCAAACTATATTCATCCCGATGACGGCGATGTCTGGGCATATCTCGACAAGGTTGCCGCCTGGATTAAGGACAAAGCACGACGCGGGATTCCTCTTTGACGCTCAGTTTGCGGACTTGGATCACGCTTTCCTATGGCTGAAGTGCTTCCCGATCGACTATCCACGCCGTTACCAATCGGGGAGCGCAAAGCCGTCGATCCCCTTGCTGATCTAAGCACTGATGGTAGGTCGTGAGAGTATCTGAAGGCTCGTCAGGCGAACGAAAAACGAGCGTTTCGCCGACTTCGCCTGAAATCTCGGAATGGCAGGATTTGTGGCTCTACCTCATCAAAGGGGGACGAGATGATTGGCCGTAAAGAGTCGAAAGCAGCCTTAACGTGAACGACTGCTCCTGGCCGATTGCTGCCCCACAAGAGGATCCCCTACGCTTGCAAAAATCGGTCGGGCCGGCATGAGCAAAGGGCACTGGACGGCTTGTCATCGATGATCTCCTCGCTGGCCAGGCGTCCTACTATCGCCGCCAAAGTAACTCCAGGGTGCATTGCACAAACGTAGACGCCATCCACTTTTGGTAGATAACCAATGATGGGGATGCCATCGGCAGGCATGGGCCTGAGTCCGACACAAGCCTGTTCCGGATGTATGGAAACAACACCATGGAGTTCATCCTGGATTGTCTTGGCAGTTCTAAGCGCTATCGCTGCCGGCTGATTTTCCATAGCGTCGCCCAGGTAATCTTCTGCCGCCAGCAACGCACCATCCGAACTTTGCCTGACTTCCATTTCAGGGCTGGAGATGAGGGTATGCACGAGGTTGGGTTGTGACTTGTAACGGATGAAAATAGCAGGCGAGGCCTCTATTGGCAGGGACACTCCAAGCATGTCTGTCAGCTTCGGGATGCCTGTTCCGGCTGCCAGTACGACAATATCGGCATCGATGATGCCTATTGTTGTTTTGACTCCGGTCACCGTTGCACTCTGGGTTACAAAACCGAGCACTCGCGTCTGAGTGAGAATCTGCGCCCCATACGCCTGGGCACCTGCGATCAACGCATACGTAGCCGCTACTGCGTCCAGCGCTCCTTCTTCAGACGTATATATAGCAGACTGGGGAGGTTTTTTGAGATTTGGTTCCAGATCGAGAATCTGCGATCGAGACACCAGGTTTGCCAAAGCTTGATGACCTGAGATCGGCAGCGCTCCAATCGCCATCACGCTGTAAGACAAGGCACCTGTCCATCGTATCTCCAGATCAGGCAGCTGCGTTTCGAGTCGGCGGTACTCCTTGATGGCAGAACCGCGAAGTTGCGCAATTGGGTCAGGTTCGGGGTGTGAGGTATTGAGCCAAGCGAATGAGCCGCCAGTCACTCCCGAAGCTATATCTTCAGCCTCTACCAAGGTGACATTCGCGCCTTTACCTGCCAAGTGATACGCCAATGATGCGCCAACGATGCCTGCACCAATGACAACGACTCGTTTGCCCTGACCATTTCCCATATCAACCTCCGTTCTGTCGACGTGCGGATGGTACGACAGCTGGATGATTTCATTACATGACAAACTGATCGTTCAGCACGCTTTTTGAGTGTCTGCTCCTGGCCGATTGCTGCCCGTCACAAACGGCAAAAATCGGCCGACTGCAGCTATTGGCGACAGGCAGCAGTCGGCCAGAGGCAGACACTCGTGATGACTCTAGGAATCCTAGGGCGATTCAGCTCGTCGGAACCCGCTCATCAAGTCCCGCGTTAACAATAAGCACTGCACTCTCCGTTATCTGCGCCACGCCGAACGTGCTCTCACGACTTTTTCGCTAGCTCCACCGCCGACGTTATCGCCGCTCGCGCCTGCGGACTGTTTTTCCAACATGTCGACCCTAATGCCGCCGATGCCTGCGCCAGGATGTCACTGACATCCGCTTTCCGCAGGACATCCATCGAATCGATCCCCATCTGCTCCAAACGAGTCACAACGGTGGGGCCTACGCCCTTGAGGGCAAGCAGCGCTGTTCTTTCTTCCAATGAAAATGGCATTCGCACATTCCTTTTTTTAACGCTGTTAATCAGCGTATTTAACCGACCTCGGCCCTGACGATCCTCTGGTCTTTAACCTCTGCTGCATACGCCCCAATTTTCTCCTGCTGCGCCGCCAGCAACGCGCAGACTTTCATCAATGCTGCCGCCTCATCCGGCGTCTTGCCGCTGGCGGCCAAGGTGGTCAGCTCAACCACCGACCACCCAATCACCGCCGCTGCATCCTCCAGGTCGTAAAACAATTCCTGCTGAGCAGTCCTGGGCCCGTCGAGGCCTTTTATCAATTCATCCATTTATGCTGCCTGCCGTTTCAGTTCAAGCGCCCGCTTACGGAACGAGATTGTCGTCGAAGTCTTCACGCTCTAGGGTTGTGTAAGCCTGCTGGCGAATCCCGCCTTCGGAAGAGGTACAGAGTCGACGTGTGGCTTTCTTTCCCTGCGGACGCACGACTATTCCCTCGCTCATCTCGGGGTCGTTGGGTTCTCCGGGGGTAAAGTTTGTGCGCACCATACGGTCGAAAACCGCGTAGGTTACCCCATGATTGGTAAAGCGCAGATGTGCCTCGCCGCCACCTGAGTAGCTCGTGGAGCTGAGCCAGAAGTGACCCTTCGGTGGGCTGGGTGTTTCGGGGTAGGTCAATTCGATTTTGCCGGGCGTGCCAAAGCGGTATTGCACATAGCCGGTTGTCGCTGAGAACCCTTGCGATGCGCAAATCGAGATCATCTTCGGCCCGGAGTCGCATCCGAATAATAGTGTTTCTTGCGCCTTACACAGATAGCGCTGTTCCGACGTTCCGGCAAGCGCGTCGAATCCTGTGGCTGCCATCGTCAGCAAGCAAATTCCCTTTAGCGTCGCGACTTTAATTCCCATCAGGGTTCCCGTTTTTTTACTTGGAAAATTGATCAGCAGTTATTCTGGCTGGCTGCTTGGCGAGGCAGTGTGGCTTCCCGGTCACGCGTGTGTAAATGCCTTACTTGCCCCCAGTTACATCCAGAAAAGTCCCGGTAATAAACGACGCCTCCGCGCCCGCCAACCACAGCACAGCCCGCGCGACTTCTTCGGGCTCGCCGCCGCGGCCCATTGGGATGCTGTCCTTGACGCGGTCCACGCGACCCGGTTCTCCGCCGCTGGCGTGCATTTCGGTGTAGATATGCCCTGGGCGAACGCAATTGACGCGGATGCCTTCGCGCGCGACTTCCTTGGACAGCCCGATGGTGAAGGTTTCCAGTGCTCCCTTCGACGCTGCATAGTCGACGTACTCGTTGGGGCTGCCCAACCGCGCGGCGCCTGAGGAGACGTTAATCACGCTGCCGCCGTTGCCGCTGTGTCGAAACGACATGCGCTTCACGGCTTGCTGCGCGCAGAGCATCGGGCCGATGGCATTGATCGCGAAGATGCGTTGCATGCGCGCAACGTCGAGGTCTTCAAAACGCGATTGAAGCGCGATGATTGCGGCGTTGTTGACCAGAACGTCGATGCGGCCGAACGTCTCGTCGATGGCTCGGAACAGATGCGCGACCTGTTCCGGGTCGGCACTGTCGGCGCGTATGGCCAAGGCGCGTCGTCCGAGCGCTTGCACGTCAGCCACCACGCCGAGTGCGGCGGCCTCATTGTTGATGTAGCTGATGGCGACGTCGTAGCCTTGCGCCGCCGCGAGCCGCGCCGTTGCCGCGCCTACACCCCGGCTTCCGCCGGTGATCAGAATCAGGGGAGCTGAAGAGCCGGTAGCCATGTCTTGAACCTTTTTGTGAGGGAGGTGAATCTAGCCGATGAGCATCGTGCCGGCGGCAATTACCGCGCACGCCAGGACTTTGCGGACAGTCAGTGCCTCGCCCAGGAAGAAATAACCGATTAATGCCGCAAACAGTACGCTGGTCTCGCGCAAGGCGGAAACCGAGCCCATCGGCGATTCAGACATGGCGTAGATCACAATGCCGTAGGCCAGCAGTGAGACCAGCCCACCCATCAAGGCGGGGATGAGCCCCGGGCGCGGGGCAAACAGGCTGCGGGCACCGCGCAGGCCCATATAAACCAGTGGCATCAGTACGCCCCAGAGGGCGCACATCCACGCGGTATAGGCCATCGGTGCACCGGAGAGTCGTGCGCCTATGCCGTCGGTCACGCTGTAGGCTGCGATAAAAAACCCCGTGCCCAAGGCGTAAGGCAAGCTGGGGACCGCGAGCCTGCGCTGCCTGAAGGCCAGTGAAATAATGCCGCCCGACACCAGCGCAATGCCGAACAGGGCGCTGGTGCTGAGGGTTTCGCCAGCAAATGCCAAGGCGAACAATGTGATCAAAATGGGCGAGGAGCCACGTGCGATCGGGTAGGTTTGCCCGAGATCACCCACTTTGTAGCTGCGCACCAGGAACAGGTTATAACCGACGTGCAAGACACCCGAGAGTGCGGCGTAAGGCCAACTGGCGGCGGCGGGCGCTGGAAGGTACAGCGCAACGCCAATGCTGACGAGGGCAACCGACAGACACATCACGGTCATCGACCACAGCCTGTCGGCGCCGACACGCAACAGCGCGTTCCAGCTGGCGTGCAAGAGGGCGGCGAAGAGGACGAGTATTACGATAGGAAAGGGCATGCGTCATGTTAAGCAAGCTGGCGGTTGGACAACAGCGAAGTCCCTTCATCCTGGCATGAGTCATTGCTCATGCTGTCAACGATAGTGTTGTTGGGCCTGAGTCGACTCCGCCAGCAGCCAGTTGCGAAAGCTGACGATGTGAGGCTGGGTTTCGATCCCTTTGGGGCAGACAAAGAAATAGGCGACCGGTGAGGCAAACGGCACATTGAACAACCTCACGAGGCTGCCATCGTTGATTTCGGCCTCCACGTGGCCGCTACGCGCCAAGGCGATGCCCTGACCCAGCAAGGCGGCTTCTATGGTCATGTTGGTGTCAGCAAACCTGACGCTTTCCTTGAGTGCCGCAACGCCCACGCCGACGTGCTCGAACCAGGCTTCCCACTTGGGCACCAGGTCTGCGCCGTCACGCATCAGTAGCGGGTAACGCAACAATTCGGCGGGCTCGTGCGGGGCGCCAAAACGGTTAAGCAGGTCAGGGCTGGCCACCGGGAAAATTTGCTCCCTGAGCATGAACTCCGAATGCAAGGCCGGGTAATGACCGTTGCCCAGACGAATTGCCACGTCTGAATCCGCGCTGGAAAAGTTGATCGCTTTGTCACTGGTTTCCAGCGTGATCAGAATTTCCGGGTGCTGCTGCGACAGGCCTGGCAACCGGGGCAGCAACCATTTCAGAGCGAAAGAATAGGTGGTGCTGACCTTGAGCCGAACCCGGCCTTTTTGTTCTCTAAGGTCCGTCAATGTGGTTTCCAGGTTCACGAAAAACTCGCGCACGATGGGCGCCAGTGCGGCGCCGGCTGGGGTCAACCGCAAAGATTTGCCGCGCTGGAAGAGTTGTAACCCCCAGAGGTCCTCAAGGTGTTTGAGTTGATGGCTGACGGCGCTCTGGGTCACATGCAACTCTTCTGAGGCTGAAGTGAACGTCGCATGTCGGGTCGCGACTTCGAACGCGCGAAGCGTGGCAGTGGGGGGAGATCTCTCATTGGTGGGTCCCGGCGAGCCTTCTGGCAATCAGTTTTTCCATGAGTGGACGCTCATGCTAATTGAAAGGTGTGCTCTCATTAAAGCCGGACAGCCTGGCAGCGGCCGCAGAACTGACGGCACCTTGTACCGCCGGGCTTACAAACCCTACCATCAGGTTACACGATAGCCATGACGCACTTGAGTTGGCGCTGTCTTACCCAGCGAGAAGTCAATCTCGTCACGTAAGAGAGTGTGGTTATGAAGTTGAGTTATCTAACCAAAGCGGCGGTCGTGGTCGCGCTATTGTCGACCCTGTCAGGCTGCTGGATATTCATGCCACCGGGGGGTGGCGGCGGGCATGGTGGCGGACATGGTCAGGGCGGTGGCCCTGGCCCAGGAGGCGGTCCGCGCTAAGGAACCGAAGCCGGAGGCAAGCCATGCGCAATGGCTTGCCTCTTTTTTTTTGCCGTGAGAAATCCCAGGCAAAGAAAAGCCCGCGTGGGGAGCGCGGGCTAAAAGGATGTTTGTTAGGAGCTGGGTTCACCATAGGCCCCCGTCTGTGAAAGGTTTGTGAAAGCTTTGGCAAAAAAAAGTGTATGCCTCAATCGTGAGGTGGCTGTACGGGGCAGGGCAGGCCATAACCCTCTACTGTCGCTGGCATACCCCTGCGTTTGGATGCCGCGTTATGTTCATGTCTACCAGCCTGTTATCAGCCTTTGTGCTGTTTGCCTTCGTGTCCTCGATCACACCGGGGCCCAATAACACCATGTTACTTGCGTCGGGCGTGAACTTTGGGTTTCGCCGATCGATGCCCCATGCCCTGGGGATCAGCATTGGTTTCATGCTGCTGGTGATTTCGGTGGGCCTGGGGCTGGGCGAAGTGTTCAAGGTATTTCCGTGGGCCTACAGTGTGTTGCGCTACGTGGGCGCGGCCTATCTGTTGTACCTGGCGTGGAAGATTGCGACGGCGGGCGGCATGTCCGACAGTTCTGATGAGCAGGGCAAGCCGATGACGTTCCTCGGTGCAGCGGCGTTCCAGTGGGTGAACCCCAAGGCCTGGATCATGGCGCTGGGGGCAATCACGACCTATACGCCGGCCGAAGGTTATGTGACCAATGTGCTGGTGATCGCCCTGGTGTTCGCCGTCGTCAACCTACCCAGCGTCTGTGTGTGGGTCGGGTGCGGCAGCGGCTTGCGCAATGTGTTGCGTGAGCCGCGCTGGTTGCGGATGTTCAATGGGGCGATGGCGGGGTTGCTGGTGCTGTCGTTGTACCCGATGCTGTTTGCCGGCTGAATGTCAGACCGGCGAGATGGTCGCCAGCAGGCCGATGCCGATGGTCAACACCAAAAAGCCGAACAGGAAAAGTGCCATCTTGGTCATAAGGCCTCCAGAGGGAAGGGAGTTGGGATGGCGCTATTGTCCGCCCAGGTGGCGTTTCGATACAGATGCAGATAGTAAAGAAAAAACCGTATCAGATACCTCTGGCCCCGTTAAGCCGGGGGCTTTGATCGTTTGGGTTATTTTCAAGATCAGTGCCTGAGACAGCCAACGCATTTGCCCCTAAGATGGCGCCCATTGCATCAACAATAAGAGTGGGCCAACCCTCGATGGAAAGACGTCAATTCAGCGGTGGCATGAAAGGCAAGAACCTGCGCTACCTCAACGAAACCTCACAGCCCGCGTCGGTTGCCCGCGTTGGCTTCCTGTTGCTCGAACATTTTTCCCTGCCCGCATTCACCCAGACCCTCGACACCTTTGTCACCGCCAACCTGCTGCGTCCCGACCTGTTTGCCTCGCGTACCTTCGGCTGTGACGATGGCGAAGTCATCAGCGACCTTGGCCTGGTGATCCGCCCCGATGCGCGTATCGACGTGGCGGCCCTGCAAGACCTTGAGCTGCTGGTGATCTGCGGCGGCTTTCGCACGGAACTCAAGGCCAGCGAAGACTTCATCCATCTGCTGCGCGGCGCCGCCGAGCAGGGCATCAGCCTCGCCGGCCTGTGGAACGGTGCCTGGTTCCTCGGGCGTGCCGGGTTGTTGCAAGGCTACCGCTGCGCCATCCACCCGGAACATCGCCCGGCGCTGGCTGAAGTGTCCAAGGCGACCCACGTCACCAGCGAACCCTACGTGATTGACCGCGACCGCCTCACCGCCTCAAGCCCGTCCGGTGCCTTCCATATGGCGCTGGATTGGATCAAAGGTTTGCATGGCAAGGCATTGGTCGAAGGCATCGAAGACATCCTGGCCTTTGAAGAATCCCGCTACCGGCGCATCAAACCCACGGAAAACGTCAGCGTCAGCGCGCCCCTGCGTGAAGTGGTGAAACTGATGGACGCCAACCTGGAAGAACCCCTGGAACTGGATCAGCTCGCCGTCTACGCGGGCCGGTCCCGGCGCCAGTTGGAGCGGTTGTTCAAGGAACAACTGGGCACCACGCCGCAGCGCTACTACATGGAACTGCGCGTGACCGAAGCGCGGCGCCTGTTGCAGCACACCGAGCTGTCACAGGTTGAAGTGCTGGTGGCCTGTGGATTTGTCTCGCCGAGTCATTTCAGCAAGTGCTATAGCTCATACTTCGGCTATCGCCCCTCGAAGGAGAAACGGTTGGTCAAGTAGCCTGCTCGCTACAAGCGATGTCAGAACCGATCCAGGCGATAGGGCGCCACTGACGGTGCTTGGCCCGTCCTCGCCAACGCCCCAACCCACTCGGCCGTCACCGCCGCCTGGGTCAAACCCAAATGCTGATGCCCAAACGCAAGCAGCACCTTGCCGTCACACACCCGGTCAATCACCGGCAGTGAATCCGGCAGCGACGGCCGAAACCCCATCCATGGCGTTGCACCTTCTGCACTCAACTCCTCGCGAAACAACCCCTTGCTCAACCGGTGCAACTGCCAGGCGCGCGCCATATTCGCCGGGCGATCAAGGCCGGCGAATTCCACCGTGCCGGCCAGGCGCAGCCCGTGGGTCATGGGCGTCATGATGAATTTGCGCTCCAGGGAGGTGACGGCAAACGGCAGGCGATTGTGTTCATGGGGCAGCATCAGGTGGTAGCCGCGCTCGGTGTCCAGTGGGACTTTTTTGCCGGTCAGGGCGGCAGTCAGTCTGGCCGAGTGGGCGCCACAGGCGATCAGCACCTGGCGTGCGGTCAGCGGTCCCTGGTCGGTGCTGAGTGAGACGCCGTGCGCGTCGACGCGGCCATCCAGCACCTGGCGTTTAAGAAATTGCACACCACTGGCCTTGGCCGCGTGCACCAGTTCGCAGACCACGTGGTAGGGATCTAGAAAGTGCCCGGTACCTGGGAAAAACAGCCCGCCCTGGAGGTTGTCGCTCAACTGCGGTGCGGCTTGGCGAATGGCGTCGCCAGACCAGAAGTCCCCCGGCACCTGCTGCTGTTGCATGCGCTGCTGCAAGGCATTGAGGGTGTCCCGTGAATCCGCGCGCTCAAACACCAGCAGCGAGCCGTCCTCACGCAGCAACTGCGGATGCCCGATGCTGTGCAGCAGGCGCTGCCACGCCCCCAGGCTGCCTTCATTGAGCGTGCGAATTCCCGCCACGGTGCGCTGATAGCTCGCCGGGCGCAGGTTCAACAGCAGGCGCAAGAACCAGGGCAGGGCGTGCGGCAGGTATTTCCAATCCAGGCGCAGCGGGCCCATGGGGTCCAGCAGCATGCCGGGCAACCGCTTGAGGATCGACAGGTCGGCGATGGGGAACACCTGTTCGGTCGCCAGGTGCCCGGCGTTGCCATACGACGCGCCCATGCCGGGTTCCTGTTGGTCGACCACCCACACTTGCTGGCCTTGGCGCGCCAGTTGCAGGGCGCAGGCGACGCCGATGATACCGGCGCCGACCACTACGATATCGGGATCGGACATGGCCTACGCCTCCCTCTGGCCATCAAGCAGGCGCCGCAGCAGCAAAGGGTTACCGTGCTGGAGCGCGTCAGGCAGCAGTGCATCGGGGAAGTCCTGATAACACACCGGTCGCAAAAACCGCTGGATCGCCGCCGTGCCCACCGACGTGCTACGTGAGTCCGACGTGGCGGGGAAGGGGCCGCCATGAACCATGGCATCACAGACTTCCACACCCGTCGGCCAGCCGTTGACCAACAGGCGGCCGGCCTTGCGCTCAAGCACCGGCAGCAGGGCTTTGGCGCTTGGCAAATCGTCGTCGTCCAGATGCAGGGTGGCGGTGAGTTGACCTTCCAGGTGTTCGGAAACCTGATGCATCTCTTCGTTGCTGGCGCAAACGACTATCAATGAGGCTGCGCCGAACACTTCAGCCTGCAACTGTTCATTGGCTAAAAAATCCTTCGCCGGGGTCACGAAAAGGTGAGCCTGGCCCTGGTTGGGACCTTCTGCTGCCAACCCCTTCGCCGCCACCCTGGCGTGTTCAGTCAGTGCTGTCACGCCTGAATCGTAGGCCTTGAAAATATCGGGGGTCAGCATGGTCTGCGCTGCACAGGTGGGCAGCAGCTCACTGGCCGTGCTGATGAAGCGATCCAGCGCAGGCCCTTGTACGCCAATCACCAGGCCTGGGTTGGTGCAGAACTGCCCGGCACCCTGGGTCAACGACCCCACGAAGCCTTTCGCCAACCCTTCGCCGCGCGCCGCCAACGCGGCTGGAAACAGGTACACCGGGTTGATCGAGCTCATTTCTGCATACACCGGAATCGGTTCGGGCCGTGCCTGCGCCGCCTGTGTCAACGCCACGCCACCGCTGCGCGAGCCGGTAAAGCCAACCGCCTTGATCCGCGGATCGGTGACCAGTGCAATCCCCACTTCGCGGCCCGAACCGTAAAGCAACGAAAACACACCCTCGGGTAAACCACAGGCCTGGATGGCCTGCGCCACCGCCCGGCCCACCAGTTCACTGGTGCCCGGATGCGCGCCATGGGCCTTGACCACCACCGGGCAACCGGCGGCGAGTGCGGAGGCGGTATCGCCCCCCGCTACGGAAAAGGCCAGGGGGAAGTTGCTCGCACCAAACACGGCCACCGGGCCCAGTGCAATATGGCGCTGGCGCAGGTCTGGACGAGGCAGAGGCTGGCGCTGCGGCTGTGCAGGATCCACCCGCACATCCAGCCATTCCCCGGCGCGTACGGTGCGGGCGAAGGTGCGAAGTTGGCCGCAAGTGCGCCCGCGCTCGCCTTGGATACGCGCACGTGGCAGGCCGGTTTCGGCGACGGCGCGCTCGATCAGTTCATCACCCAGGGCTTCAATGTGCGCGGCGATGGCTTCAAGGAAGGCGGCCCGAGCTTCCAGCGAGGTTTCGCGGTACCCATCAAACGCCGCCCACGCCAAGGCGCAAGCCTGGGCGACATGTTCGCGGTCGCCGCCCGGATAGGCCGGTTCCATGGGGGTATCGGTTGCGGGGTTAACCGCCCGGATCGCCTCGCGATTGCCGGTAGTGGCGTGCTGACCGATCAGCATCTTGCCCGTCAGAGTCATGGGATCGTCCTGGTAGAAATGAGGGTGGCCGCTGCGAGAACCGCAGCGGCGCGCAAGGGAATCAGGCGACGTTCTGTTCCGCCGACCAGTTGGCGTACCACTGGCGGAACAGCGCGTACTGGTGTTCGGCGTAACGGCGTTGCGCCTCGCTGAGTACGTCGGTCTCGTTGAAGTGCAGGGCATAGCCCTGGTCGCCGTTCAGCACCATCAAATGCTTGTAATACAGCACCAGGTCGCAGCCTTCATCGAAGGACGACAGCACCGCCAGCGCAGCCTCCAGCTCACGGGCCTGGCGACGGGCCTTGGCATCGCCCTTGGCGGCCTTTTTGCTCAATGCCACCAGTTGCAGCACTTCCCGTGGCAAGGCGTTACCGATGCCGGTGATGGCGCCGGTGGCGTTGCAGTTGACGAAACCGTGTACCACCTGGGTGTCTACGCCGACCATCAAGGTCACATTATCGTCCTGGGAGGTGATGTGTTCGGCGGCGTAGCGCAGGTCGGCACCGCCGCCGAACTCCTTGAAACCGATCAGGTTCGGGTGTTCGCGGCGCAGTTCGAAGAACAGGTCGGCGCGGGTGGCGAAGCCGTAGTAGGGGCTGTTGTAGATCACTGCCGGCAGGTCTGGCGCGGCCTTGAGGATCGCCGAGAAGTGCGCCTTTTGTGCGGTAGCGGATGCACCACGGGACAGCACGCGCGGAATCACCATCAGGCCATGGGCGCCGACCTTGGCGGCGTGGGCGGCATGGGCCACGGCTTCGCGGCTGTTGACTGCACCGGTGCCGACGATGGTCGGTACACCCGCGGCCACCAGACGTGCCACGCCTTCCTGACGTTCGGCCTCGGTGAGCAACGGCCAGTCGCCCATGGAACCGCAGTACACCACGGCGCTCATGCCGATATCGATCAACTCGCGGCCCTTGGTGACCAGGGCGTCGAAGTCCGGCTTGCGCTCAGCGGTGCACGGGGTCATCAGGGCGGGGATGCAGCCGGTGAAGATGTTGTCGCTCATTGTTCTAGCTCCTTGGAACGTTCAGTACAAACAGGGGAGGGCTCAGATGCCCCAGGCAAAAGGGTCGCGCTCGTCGATCAGCAAGGTGCTGTCGGCGGTCATGTAGGCGTTGCCGGTGATGAAGGGGCGTACGCGCTCGCCGTCCCATTCATAGTGGCCGTCGAATTGGCTGCCGGTGATGCTGGCTTGGGTCCAGGTTTCGCCGGGCTTGAGTGTGCCATCGGCGGCCAGGCAGGCCAGTTTGGCGCTGGTACCGGTGCCACAAGGCGAGCGGTCGTAGGCCTTGCCGGGGCACATGACGAAGTTGCGGCTGTCGGCCCGGTCGTCATCGGCGAACAACTCGATGTGGTCGATCAGTGCGCCGTCTGCACCGTGAATGCCTTGAGCTTCCAGGGCCTTGAGCATCGCCCAGGTGTAGTCGGTGAGCGCATCCACGTTGTCCATCTGCAGGCGTTGACCATGGTCCGACACCAGGAAAAACCAGTTGCCGCCCCAGGCGATATCGCCGTAGACCACGCCGTGGCCGGGCACCTCCACCGGCACCTGTTGGTGCAAGCGATAGGCGGGCACATTGCGCAGGGTCACGGCGCCGTCTTCGTGCAGCGTTGCGGCAACCGGGCCGACGGGTGTGTCGATGGTGTGCACGCCGGGCTGGATGCGTCCCAAGTGGTGCAGCGACGCGACCAGGCCGATGGTGCCGTGGCCGCACATGCCGAGGTAACCGGCGTTGTTGAAGAAGATCACACCGCAGATCGCGCCCGGCGTGACGGGTTCGCAATACAGCGCGCCGACCAGTACGTCATTGCCACGCGGCTCAAGCAGGCAGGCGCGGCGCCATTGATCATGCTCGGTGCGCAGGCTGTGCAATTGATCGGCAATCGTGGCGCCGCTCAGCGCCGGGAAACCGCTCATGACCAGGCGCGTCGGTTCGCCGCCGGTGTGGGAGTCGATCACATGCAGTCGCTTCATAAAATGCTCCTGAATCAGTAGGTCGCGGGCGTCAGCGGGGCGTGAGGCTCGTCAACCGCTTCGCTTTCATCGGCTTCGTGTTCCAGCCGTACCAGGTGAGCCGGTACGCCCGTCGCGGCGCCCCAGTAGTAAATGCCCAGTGCGCAAGCCGCGACGACTATTGTGTCGAGCGGATGGCCGATCACGCCGATGCCGCCGAAACTGCCGAGCTTGGAGAGCAGGATGGTCACCGCGTAGAAGCCGATCAGCCAGGCAGACGAGCGCACTTGTTGCTTGATGTTGAGGTGTGCGGTTGGCACCCAGCGGGCACACAGCAGGTACACCACGAACATCAGGATCTGCAGGCCGAGCAGCCAGGAAACCGTGTTCCAGCCGGACCAGTACACAATCAGCGCGGCGATGATGAACGACAGCGGACCCAGCACCGCCATGCCCTTGACCCGGAACGGCCGCGCCATCTGTGGCGCATTGCGACGCAGTGCAGCGACGGTGACCGGCGCCACGGCGTAGCTGAGGATCAAGGCTGCGGACACCACGTTGATCAGCGCTTCCCAGGACGGAAACGGCAGGGTCCAGAACACTGACAAGGCGAAGGTGAGCCATAGCGCCGGGCGGGGAATGCCGGATTTCTCATCGATACGCGTGAAAATCTTGAAGAACGTCCCGGTCTGCGCCCAGCCATACACCACACGGGGGTCGCGTTCATGTAGATATTGCCGCAGCCGCTGGGGGAGATCACCGCGTCGGCCACCACCAGGTAGGCCAGCCAACCGACGCCCAACGCCAGGGCAATGTCCCGATAAGGCAGCGCCAGTTCCTTGCTGATCCCGGCCCAGCCGTTGGCGAGCATTTCCGTGGGCACGCCACCAAGGAAGGCGGTTTGCAACAACAGGTAGATCGCTGTCGACAGCAGCACGGAAAGGATCAAAGCAATCGGAATCGTGCGTTGTGGGTTCTTCACTTCACTGGCCACTGAGATGATCGGCGTCAGCCCCAAGTAGGCAAAAATCACCCCGCCGGCCGACACCGCCATCTCGATGCCCGACAGCCCAAACGGCGCGAAACCCTGGACCTGGAAGTTCGCCGGTTTGAAGAAGGTGAACAGCACACCAATCACCAGCAACGGCACGATGAATTTGAATACGCTTACCAGATTGTTGGCGATGGCGAAGGTCTTCACGCTGCGGTAGTTGAGCACGAAGAACAGGCACAGCAGGGCGAATTGCACCAGCCAGCCAAGGGTCGTCGGGTCGCTGGATCCGGCCTTGGTCAGTTCTGGAAACCACGCCGCGGCGTATTGGCGCGAGGCGACGACTTCGATGGCCACCAGGCTGGAAAACGCGATCAGGGTGATGAAGCCCATCAGATAGCCCAGCAGCGGGCCGTGTGAATAAACCGGGTAGCGCACAACGCCGCCGGCGCGCGGTAATGCCGCGCCCAACTCACAGTACACAATGCCCAGCAGCAGCACCGCGAACCCGCCGATGAGCCAGGAAATGATGCCCGCAGGACCCGCAATTGCAGACACGTGACTGGCTGCGAACAACCAGCCCGAACCAAAGATGGCACCCAACCCGATAAAGGTCAGGTCCATCAGGGAAAGCTGTTTCTTGAACTTGCCTTGAGCTGACATAGCGTCGCCTTCTTGTGAGTTATTGGATAGGCATGCAGTGGCCATACAGTGAACTTCCAGACGGCGGCGCGATTGATGTTTTTTGCCGGCATCGATGACGAAATCAGCACAGTTTTGCTTTCTCGACAGGGGGGCGAGCATCGGGCAATCTGCTACCCGTGAAGGCAACCAGTGGGGATCAACCGTCATGATGCAGAGCGCGTTTGCGACCCTTTGCCAAGGGAGCAGCCCCCAAGACATCGAACAGTTATTGGGCAGTGTCGCGCAGCTATTGCCGATGCTGGACGTGATCCCCAATGCCGCGATTTTCATCAAGGACACCCACGCCCGATACGTGCTCGCCAACCGCACCCTGGTGCAGCGCTGTGGCCTCAAGCAGTTGCAACCGCTGTTGGGCAAGACCAGTGCCGAAGTCTTTCCCGCGCAATTGGGGCCGGGCTACACCGAGCAGGACCGACGCGTGCTGGAGCAGGGTTTTGTGCTGGAAGATCAGCTGGAACTGCACCTGTACGGCACCCGCGAACCCGGCTGGTGCCTGACCCACAAGTGGCCGCTGTACAACCACACGGGCGCGATCATTGGCCTGGCCGGTATCTCGGTCGACCTGCAAACCGCCAGCGAAAGTCACCCGGCGTACCAGCGCCTGGCCGCCGTGGACGCGCACATCCGCGCGCACTTCAACCGTCGCGTGACCCTGGGTGAATTGACGCGGATCGCCGGCATTTCAGTGGCGCAGTTGGAGCGCTACTGCAAGCGCGTGTTCCACCTCACGCCTCGGCAGATGATCCAGAAAGTGCGGCTCGAGCACGCGCACCGGCTGTTGCACACCGACCTGCCGATCACGGAAGTCGCGTTGCAGTGCGGGTATACCGACCACAGCGCCTTTACCCGCCAGTTCAAGGCGTCGACGGGGTTTACGCCGAGGCAGTATCGGGATACCCGTTAAGTATCCGGTGGGCGCTTTGCTGTGGGAGCTGGCTTGCCTGCGATGCAGACGCCCAGAGGGATCAGGTAGATCCGGTAGACGCCTTCGCAGGCAAGCCAGCGCCCACATTTGATTGCGCCCAGTCTGTGAAGGGGGCTCATTCCAATGCAACGAATGGCCCACACCACCCTCATATGTTCACGAGCAATGCTTTACGACAACAGGTACCAGACTTATGACGGCGGCTGAAAACAACCATGTGAACTGGCTGGTGGAACAATCGATGCTGCACGCGGCACGCCAGCGCGCCAGGCTCTATTCGGGCCAGGGCCGGTTGTGGCAGCAGCCATACGCGCAGACTCGGCCCCGTGATGCCACGGCCCTGTCGTCAGTGTGGTTTACGGCGTACCCGGCGTCGATCGTGACCCGCGAGGGCGGCACGGTGTTGGAGGCGCTGGGGGACGAGGCGCTGTGGCATGCCTTGTCGAAGATCGGTATCCAGGGTATTCACAATGGCCCGCTGAAGAAGTCTGGTGGCCTGAAGGGCACGCAGCACACGCCGACCATCGATGGCAACTTCGACCGCATCAGCTTCGAGATCGACCCCGAGTTGGGCACCGAGGCCCAGTTGCAGGCGTTGACGCGCATGGCCGCGGCGCACAATGCGGTGATCATCGACGATGTGATTCCTTCGCACACCGGCAAGGGCGCAGACTTTCGACTGGCCGAGATGGCGTATGAGGACTATCCCGGCCTGTACCACATGGTGGAAATTCGCGAAGAAGACTGGGCGTTGCTGCCGGACGTCGTCGAAGGCCGTGATGCGCAGAACCTCAGCCCCGCCCAGGTCGACGCGTTGCGTGACAAACACTACATCGTCGGCCAGTTGCAGCGGGTGATCTTCTTTGAGCCCGGCGTCAAGGAAACCGACTGGAGCGCGACAGACGTGGTGCAGGGCGTGGATGGCAAGCCGCGCCGCTGGGTGTACCTGCATTATTTCAAGGAGGGCCAACCGTCGCTGAACTGGCTGGACCCGACCTTCGCCGCACAGCAGATGATCATCGGTGATGCGCTGCACGCCATCGACGTGATGGGCGCGAAGATCCTGCGCCTGGACGCCAATGGTTTCCTGGGGGTGGAACGCAAGCTTGACGGTACGGCCTGGTCCGAGAGCCATCCGCTGTCGATTACCGGCAACCAGTTACTCGGCGGCGCAATCCGCAAGGCCGGCGGCTTTAGCTTTCAGGAGCTGAACCTCACCGTGGATGACATTGCGTCCATGTCCCATGGCGGTGCCGACCTGTCCTATGACTTCATCACCCGACCGGCGTACCAGCATGCGCTGCTGATGGGCGATGCCGAGTTCCTGCGCCTGATGCTGCGTGAAATGCACCGCCAGGGCATCGACCCAGGCTCGCTGATACATGCGCTGCAGAACCACGATGAATTGACCCTGGAACTGGTGCACTTCTGGACGCTGCATGCCCATGACACCTTTCTGTACCAGGGCCAGACGTTTCCCGGCAACATCCTGCGCGAGCACATCCGCGAGCAGATGTACGAGCGCCTGGCCGGCGAGCATGCGCCGTACAACCTCAAGTTCGTGACCAATGGCGTGTCGTGCACTACGGCAAGCATCATCACGGCGGCGCTGGGCATTCGTGATCTGGAGGCGATCACAGCGGCGGATATCCAGCAGATCCGTCAGATCCATTTGCTGCTGGTGATGTACAACGCCATGCAGCCTGGGGTGTTTGCCTTGTCGGGGTGGGACTTGGTGGGCGCGCTGCCGCTGGCGGCTGAAGAGGTCGAACACCTGATGCAGGATGGCGACACCCGCTGGATTCACCGTGGTGCCTATGACCTGGTGGATCTGAACCCGGATGCGCAGCTTTCGGCGGGCCATATGCCGCGTTCGAATAGCCTGTATGGCAGCTTGAACACCCAGTTGCAGGACCCCGAATCCTTTGCCTCGCAACTGCAGAAAATCCTCGCGGTACGCCGTGCCTATGACATCGCCGCCAGCCGCCAGATCCTGGTGCCAGAGGTGGAAAACTCGGCGCTGCTGGTGATGGTCCACGAATTGCCGGCCGGCAAAGGCACACAAATCACTGCGTTGAATTTCGGTGCCACGGCGATCACCGAAACCCTGCACTTGCCGGATATTGCTGCCGGAATGGTGGTGGACATCATCAACGAGCGGGTGGAGGGCGACCTGACGGCGGAGGGGGCATTTACCATTACCCTGGATGCGTATGAAGGGTTGGCGCTGCGGGTGGTCAGCAGCTCGCCCCTCTAACGTTGACGCACCCTTTTGTGGTGAGCGTGCTCACCACAAAAGATCGCAAGTTGTTTCGGAGTTTCCTTACGTTGCCTGAATAAAGTCGCATGTTAGTGTCCTGTTCATTACGTGCCTCTTATTAGTATGGCGACTCAAAGGAACAGGAATGCGATCTCTGTCGGTATCCAGTGAAGAACAGTTAACTGCACAACTTCCGCGTGCAGCATTAGTGGTCAGTCTCGCCACTCGGCAAGAAGAAATACGTGAGGTGCAACGCCTGCGTTATCGAGTATTCACCGAAACGTTCCAGTTGTCTGAACTCGAAAATCCAGAGGCGTTGAATACCGATGAGTTTGATGACTACTGCGACCACTTGCTGGTCCGCGACGCCAGCACTTCAGCCGTGGTCGGCACCTACCGCTTGATGGGCCCGGCCGCTGCACAGCGCATGGGGCACTACTATTCGGAAAGGGAGTTCGATCTCAGTGGGTTGGCGTCGTTGCGCGCCAGGACAGTCGAAGCCGGGCATGCCTGTGTTCACCCCGAGTACCGCAGCGGCAGCGTGATCATGATGTTGTGGTCGGGCCTGGCGAAGTACATGGAACGCGAGGGTTGTGATCATTTGATGGGCTGCGCAAGCGTTAGCCTGTCCGACGGCGGCCACGATGCAGCAGCGTTGTATCGCGGCTTTACCGCGCAGAATCTGGCGCCCGCCGACTATCGCGTAACGCCCCACCTGCCTTTCCCCCTTGATACGTTCGAGCCCGGACATGTGCCGCGCGTCCCCCCGTTACTCAAAGGTTATTTACGCAGCGGGGGTTGGGTCTGTGGTGCGCCGGCCTGGGATAAGGAATTCAATGTGGCGGACTTCTTTATGTTATTGCCGCTGTCGAAGTTGGACAGTCGTTATGCGCGACATTACTTGAAGCCTAAACAATCATAAGGGTTGATCAATATGTTCCTGAGTGAAGAAAGAGATGCGGCTTTAGCCTGTATTCCGGACGTGGTGGCTGTTCTAGAAAAGACCTCGCTTATTGAACTTGAACGCGGTGAGTCGAAACAACTGGCCACGTTATTTAGAACTGTCGGCGCTCCAGGGCTTTCCATCGCCAAGGCACTTGGCGGTGGAGGGCTTAGTGCCGTCAACTTGGCCCAGGTGCATACCTGGGTCGGCGCCCATTGCCCTTCATTGGCGGTGATGATGACCATGCACCATCACACGGTGGCCGGCATGATGGCAGCCAGTCGTTTCTTTCCCGATATTCAGGGGCTGCTAGGCCTGGTCGCCCGCAACAACCTGTTGGTTGCCTCGGGTTTTGCCGAGGGCCGGGCGCACGCCAATATCCTTGAGTCCACGCTGTCCGTTGAAAAGACCGCCGCGGGTTATCTGGTGAGCGGCAGCAAGAAGCCGTGCACGATGACCCATCACTTTGACGCGATCACCTTTGGCGTCAACTACGTCGACCCGCAAGGCCAGACGCATATCGGTATCGGCCTGGGGTTGGCGGGTGATCCGAACATCCAGCGCAACAAGTTCTGGTCGGTGCCGCATTTGCAGGCAGCCGATAGCCATGAAGTGATCTTCAACAAGCTCTTGGTGCCAGAGGCGATGATGTATTTCAGTAAAGCCGTGGATCACCAACTGGACGATGTGCAGCAGGGCACCGGTGAGCACTTGTTTGCGATCTGGTTCCAGCTGCTCGCCTCGGCGTCCTACCTGGGCATGGCGTCTGCGCTGGCGTCGAAGGCATTGGCGTGCAACAAAGGTTCGCAGGATGATCGCGCAATGCTGCTGATCGATCTGCAGGGCGCGACGATGGCGATACGTGGGCTGGCGGACGCGATCGACCAGAACCGGTTCCTGCGCGCTGACCTGGCGCGCGCGCAAGCCACGCGGTTTGCCGTGCAGGAGGCGATCAACCGTATCAGTACGCGGGCGTTCGAAATCCTCGGAGGCATGGCGTTCATGTCCTCCGAGGAAGTCGCTTACCTGTTGGTGGCAACACGGGTACTGGCGTTTCATCCGACTTCACGGCTCGCCAGTGTGCCGTTCCTGTGTGAACAGCTGAGTTAGTAACGTTGCGGCACGATGAGTTCCGGTGGCGTCGGGCTGCGGGAGTAATCCTCCTGCCGCACGCGCTGCGGCAGTTCGATCACCGGTAACTCGACCTCTTCATATGGCATCTGCCCGAGCAAGTGGTGGATGCAGTTGAGGCGAGCCTTCTTCTTGTCATCCGCCTGCACCACCCACCACGGCGCTTCGGCGATGTGGGTGCGTTCGAGCATGATTTCCTTGGCCTTGGTGTAGGCCTCCCAGCGCCGACGCGACTCCAAGTCCATGGGGCTGAGCTTCCATTGCTTGAGCGGGTCGTGAATGCGGCTGAGAAAGCGCAGGTGTTGTTCCTGATCGGAAATCGAAAACCAGTACTTGATCAACTGAATACCGGAGCGGGCAAGCATGCGCTCGAACTCCGGCACGGTGCGGAAGAACTCTTCATACTGGTCCGCGTTGCAAAACCCCATGACTTGCTCGACGCCGGCACGGTTGTACCAGCTGCGATCGAACAGCACGATTTCGCCTGCGGCCGGCAGGTGTGAAACGTAGCGCTGGAAGTACCATTGGGTCTGTTCGCGGTCATTCGGCGCGGGCAGGGCGGCGACCCGGCAGACCCTGGGGTTCAGGCGCTGAGTGATGCGCTTGATGACACCTCCTTTGCCGGCGGCATCGCGTCCTTCGAACAGGATCACCACCTTGTGGCCGGTCTTGACCACCCAGCTTTGCAATTTCACCAGTTCGCCCTGCAGGCGGAACAGTTCGCTGAAATAAATCCTGCGCGCGGCTTTTTCACTGCTTTCACCCTCGTGCTCGTCAAACAGCGCGTTGAGGTCGTGCCCATCTTCGGACAATTCCAGTTCCAGCTCTTCGTCACTGTGATCCAGCAGCTCACGGTGGATGCGCTGCATCAAGGCGTCTTCTATGGAGGACATGGGGCGGAACTCGCGTGGGGGGGGATGGCAAAGTCTTAGTCGCATTTTGTTACTAACCAATGACATCAAATCCCGTCATTGCGGGGGGAGAGGGGGACAAACAGGCGTTTTGCCACTTCACGTTCATAAAACCGTAACAAGATTGTTGCAGAGTTGCCGGGCCCGAAATCACAAGGATTTTCCTTAATGAAACGTCTGATGAAGTCTGCTGCACTCGCCGTTGCGGTTTCTCTCAGTGCCACCTCGGTGTTTGCTGCCGAGAGCATCCGCCTGACCGGTTCCGGTGCGAGTTTCCCGGCACCGATCTACCTCACTTGGTTCAAGGATTTCAGCAAGAAAACCGAGGGCGTCACCGTTGACTACCAATCCAAGGGTAGCGGTGCGGGTGTACAAGACTTCCTGAACAAAACCGTCGACTTCGCCGCCAGCGACTCGGCCATGAAAGACGAAGACATCGCCAAGGTGGCCGAAGGCGCGCAACTGCTGCCGATGACGGCCGGTGAAATCGTGCTGGCCTTCAACCTGCCGGGCAATCCTAAAGAGCTCAAATTGCCTCGCGATGTGTACTCCAACATCTTCCTGGGCAAGATCACCCAGTGGAACGATCCTAAGATCGTCGCCGCCAACCCAGGCGTGAAACTGCCTGACATGCCGATCACCGTGGTCGTGCGCGCCGACTCCAGCGGCACCACCGCTGTGTTCACCAAGCACTTGGCCGCGATCAACCCTGAGTTCCAGAAAGACCTGGGCGAAGGCAACACCGTCAATTGGCCAGCCAGCGACAAATTCATCAAATCGCCGAAGAACGACGGTGTGACCGCCACTGTGCGTCAGACCCCAGGCGCGATTGGCTACATCGAATACGGCTTCGCCAAACTGGCCAAGGTTGACTTTGCCCAGTTGCAGAACAAGGCCGGCAAGTACGTCGTACCGAACGCCGAAAGCGGCGCAGAAGCCCTGGCTGCGGTGAAAATGCCGGAAAGCCTGGTGGCCTGGCTGCCGGATCCGGATGGCGCCAAGTCCTACCCGATCACTTCCTACACCTGGATGATCTTCCGCAAGGACAACGGCAACCCGGCCAAAGCCAAGGCCATGCGTGAAATGGTTGAGTACAGCCTGACCGAAGGCCAGAAAATCGCCGACTCGATGGGCTACATCCCACTGCCGCCATCGGTTGTCGATCAAGTTCGTAAAGCTTCCGCCAACATCCAGTAAGGCCGCCAGGCGGTTCCCGGCATGGGCTTTCAGCCATGCCGGGAGCGTTCCCCCTTGTTCCGGAATTAGCCAATGAACACACCTTTTGTCGTACCGGTTAACCCGGATTCTGCGTGCCAGCCACCCTCTACGAAGGATTTCCTGGTTGACCGCACCTTCCGTGCACTTGCACGCATAGGCGTAGTGCTGGTGCTGGCGCTGGTTTTTGCGCTGGTCTTCGAAGTAGGGCGCAAGGCACTTCCCGGCATGGAAAAGCACGGTTTTGATGTGCTGTTCGGCAGTGTCTGGGACGTTAACCAAGGTAAATACGGCATTCTGCCAGCTATTTGGGGCACGCTTTACAGCGCCTTTATCGCTTTGCTGATCGCAGGTTTTTTCGGCGTCAGCATGGCGATTTTTCTCACCCAGGATTTCCTGCCGGCAAAACTCGCGGCGGTGTTTCGCACCATCGTTGAATTGCTCGCCGCCATCCCCAGCGTGGTCTATGGCCTCTGGGGCATTTATGTGGTCATCCCGGCCATCCGCCCGCTTACCGCGTGGCTGAACACCGAACTGGGATGGATCCCTTTTTTCGGCACGTCCCTCAGCGGGCCGGGCCTGCTGCCGGCGGCGCTGGTACTGGCGATCATGATTCTGCCCACCATCGCCGCCGTTTCCCAGGACGCCCTCACCGGTGTGCCGATGAAAACCAAGCAAGCTGCCTACGGCATGGGGACCACGCACTGGGAAGCGATTCTCAAGGTGATGGTGCCATCCGCCGCCACCGGCATCTTCGGTTCCCTGGTGCTCGGCCTCGGTCGCGCCTTGGGTGAAACCATGGCCCTGGCCATGTTGGTAGGTAACGCGAACAACATTTCCCTCTCGCTGTTTGCACCGGCCAACACGCTGGCGGCCTTGTTGGCACTGAACTTCCCCGAAGCCGGCCCGAATGAGATTGAAGTGTTGATGTATGCCGCACTGGTCCTGATGTTTATCACGCTGCTGGTAAACATCATCGGTTCGATGATCATGGTCTACGCCCAGCGGGGTACCAAATAATGACTGATCTCTCTACGCCCATCGTCGCCATGCCGAGCCTGCAGCGGCGGTTCGAAGGCCGTGCCTTGCGCAGCCTGGTGCTGACCACGCTGGTGTGGTTCGGCGCGCTGCTGGCCGCCGTCCCGCTGATTTCCGTGCTCTACATGCTGATCACCCGTGGCGGCGCGCGCCTGAGCCTGGAAGTGTTCACCGAGCTGCCGCCCACCGGCTTCGAGACCGGCGGCGGCTTCGGCAATGCCATGGCTGGTACGTTCGTGATGGTCGGTATCGCTGCCGCCATTGCCGTGCCGGTCGGCATCCTGGCCGCGATTTTCCTCGCGGAGCTGGGGCCGGACAGCAAACTGGCGAACGCCTCGCGCTTCGCCGCGAAGATGCTCACTGGCTTGCCGTCGATTCTGGCGGGTGTTTTCGCCTACGCCCTGGTGGTGATGACCACTGGGACTTATTCGGCACCGGCCGGTGGCGTGGCGCTGGCCGTGCTGATGCTGCCTATCGTGGTGCTGACGGCTGAAGAGTCGATGAAGATGGTGCCCAAGATCATGAAGGATGCCGCCTACGGTATGGGTTGCACCCGTTCGCAGGTGATCTGGAAAATCGTCTTGCCCACCGGCATGCCGGCGATCCTGACCGGTGTGATGCTCGCCGTTGCACGTGCTGCCGGCGAAACCGCACCGCTGTTGTTCACCGCGCTGTTCAGCAACTACTGGATCTACCACGACGGCAGCCTGGCAGTCATGAATCCGACGGCATCCCTTGCCGTGTTGATTTACAACTTCTCCGGCATGCCTTTCGATAACCAGCTCGAGCTCGCATGGGCGGCCTCGTTGGTGCTGGTAATGATCGTGCTGGTCGTGAATATCGTGAGCCGTATCTTCGGCAAGCCCAAGTACTAAGAACGGGAGCACCTGAATTTTGAACGTATCAACTGCGCAAAAAGCCGCTCCGTTTGTCACCCAGGCGCCTGTGGTCATGGACTGCAAGCTGGACAAGATTTTCTACGGCAACTTCATGGCGGTGCGTGATAGTCATGTGCCGATCGAGAAGAACAAGATTACCGGCTTCATCGGCCCGTCCGGCTGCGGCAAGTCCACCGTGCTGCGTAGCCTCAACCGCATGAATGACCTGGTAAAGGGCTTCCGTTTCGAAGGCCATGTGCATTTCCTTGGCCAAGACGTTTACGGCAAGGGCGTGGACCCTGTGGTCGTGCGCCGTTATATCGGCATGGTGTTCCAACAGCCCAACCCGTTCTCGATGAGCATCTTCGACAACGTGGCCTTCGGCTTGCGCCTGAACCGCTACAAAGGCGACCTGGGCGACCGCGTCAAACACGCGTTGCAAGGCGCGGCGCTGTGGGATGAGGTCAAGGACAAGCTCAAGGTCAGCGGCCTGTCGCTCTCCGGCGGCCAGCAACAACGCCTGTGCATCGCCCGTGCCATCGCAACCGAACCGGAAGTGCTGTTACTGGATGAACCGTGTTCGGCACTGGACCCGATTGCCACGCGCCGTGTCGAAGAGCTGATGGTCGAGTTGAAAAAGGATTACACCATCGCGCTGGTCACCCACAACATGCAGCAAGCGATCCGTGTGGCGGATACCACCGCGTTTTTCTCGGTGGACATTTCCCAGGGCACCCGTACCGGTTACCTGGTGGAAATGGGCCCGACCGCGCAGATCTTCGAGAACCCGCGTGAGCAAATGACAGGGGACTACATCAGCGGCAAGTTCAGCTGACCCATGCGGCGTTTTTCAGGATTGCCAATGCCTGCAACACATCGTCTTGACCTGGCCGCGATTGAACGCGCACTGCGTGAGGTCCAGTCGCGTTTTGCCCAGCTCAGCCAGGACTTCACCGAGCCACGCGACCCATTCACAAACGAAGTGCTGCAGAATGTGCTTGAAGGTTATGCCCTGATTGACGACTATGTTGCGCGCGGTGTCGACCTGTTTGACCTCCAGCAACTGAACCTGATGCTGGAGATCAATGCCACGGTACTGTGTGGCAGCGACCCGGTACGCCGGCAGGAATACGCGCAGCACCTGGCGGCGACCGAAGTGCACTTTTTCAACAATGTCGAAGGTGGCATCAAGGATCTGTACAACTGGTATTGCAAGCACCATAACGAATCCGTATGGAAGCGAGCCGCCGGTGTCTACGTCCGGGTCCTGAGCAAGCCGCAGTTGTTCATTGAAGGCAATCACCGCAGCGGGTCGCTGATCGTCAGCTACCTGCTGATGCGCGAGGGGTTGCCGCCTTTCGTGCTGACGCTGGACAACGCCGAAGGCTATTTCAACCCGTCCTCGGTGATACGCAACTCCGCCAAGCATGGCGTGATGGCTTTGTACGAATTGCCCAAGATCAAGAAAAAATACGCAGCGTTCCTGGAAGATAATGCTCCGGATCCAACAGAATTTTTCCTGAGCGACACACCCGCGCCCGCCCATCAGGGGGGCCGTTGATGGGAAGGTACCCAGTGCTCGACACGATCAAGCGTGTGTTCAAGCGTCAGCGAATCCGTATTTCGTTCGACATCGACGACACACTGGCCTGCCAGCTCCACCACAGTGCGACCGAACACAGCCGCTTGCCGGCGTGTGTGCACCGTTGGTTGGGCGAACCCCTGCGCAGCGGCACCCGTTCCCTGACCCGCGAGCTACGTCGCCAGGGCTGCAGTGTCTGGGTCTACACCTCATCCGGCCGCACCCCGTCCTACATCCGCCGCTGGTTGTTGCTGTACGGCATCCACGTCGACGGCGTGGTCAACAGCGTGCGCCATAACCAGGCACTCACGGAGCGCGGGTTGACGAGCACCCCGTCGAAATTTCCGCCGGCCTTCGACATCGACTTGCACGTCGATGATTCTGAAGGCGTTCAGCTTGAAGGTTTCGACCACGGGTTTCGTGTGGTGGTGGTTGATCCGCAAGACGAGCAATGGGCGCAACGGGTGTTGGAGGCTGTTGCACAGGTCCAGGCACAATTGGCTCGCCAACAGCCGCTGAGGCACAAGGTGCCGGTGCGGGCTTATCCAGGCCTGACGGTGAACGGTTGAAGCAAAAAGGGCAACTGAAAGATCAGTTGCCCTTTTTGCTTACTTGGCGTTCAACGCCCCAAGAAACTCGGTATGCCGTAACACCTTCGAAAACATCGGCAGTGTGAAGTTTTCCGCCGCTTTTTGCTGTTCGTCGGTGAACGTCGCTGTACAGTCGGCCAGAGTCACCACGTTATAACCCTTTTCATAACCTGATCGAACCGTGCCTTCGACGCAGCAGTTGGTCAGGAATCCTGCCACCACCAGGTTGTGGATGCCATTGTTGCGCAACACCAAGTCCAGTCCAGTGGTAGCAAAACCATCCAGGCCGCGCTTGCCTTCCACAAGAATATCGCCAGGTTCACGGCTGATCGCATCGGTGATGTCTGCGCCCCAACTGCCGGTGCGGAACGCGCTGCCATCGGCAACGCCCTTTAAAATCCCGTAGTCGCGTGTCGTCAGCTCCGGATAGCCCTCCGCGAACTGAATCGGCAGGTGAATGATCTTCACGCCCAGTTGGCGCGCCTGTTGCACCGTGGTTGCGGTATTGGCCAGCATGTCGGTCGCGTGCATGACGTCTTTGACGGCGTCATGGAAGACGCCACCGGGAGTGGTGAAATCGTTCTGGAATTCGATCAGGACAAGGGCGGTGGCGTGGGGATTCATGGTGCGTCTCCGATAGGTGGGTTCAAGCACTGGGTTCGGGTGTCAAGCATAGAGCCGGGATCGCAGTCTGGCCGATTTTGTAACGCGCATACCACCGGTTATACACCGGATTGATCACCCGCAACGGCACCCGGTGGTGGTGACGAGGCCACAGGCGCAGCGTTCACCATTCGTCTAATGCCCGGCACTCTGAAGAATGTACTGTCTCTGAATGATAAGCACGGATACCCCGAGCGTAAGAAAGGAGAGCCCGTATGGAAATCAATGAAAACGCCCCAGGGAATATTTCACAGCAAGCAGTAACCCGCGGCACAGATAATGAAACAGGGCACGATCCAAAGCGCGATGACGACAATATCCCGCTGCCACCGGACGACGAGGCACCGCTTGAAGAGGATATGTCTGACGTGGACGCTGCCGATTCGGTAGCGAGCGAGCATCCCGACCACTGATTGGCCTCCCAGCACAACAATTCCGACGTGTGCGTCGGGATTGTTGTTTATGCCCGTGGGGAGGGCATCAGGATCGCCGAGCAAGGGCTCAAGTGACGCCCATGAGCCGGGTTTATTCCTCTGGATGCTACCTAGATCACTGATCTACCGAGCTTTTTCGCCAGCCTCGCAGCGCGAGAAAGCTGTCGTTCGACCTTGCGTCAAAGCGACTGGATCTATATATTCCCAACCCTGCAACACGCGCTGCCGCCCGAATGGCGAAACTGGTAGACGCATGGGACTTAAAATCCCCCGCTCGTAAGGGCGTCCCGGTTCGATTCCGGGTTCGGGCACCATCATTTGGTTTCACGACCTCTCAGGACGTCGCTGCAGCCCGCATAGAACCTGCCTTGTGCAGGTTTTTTTGTGGCCCGGTTTTTTGCCGGATGTACGCCCTGTTCGCGGGGCGCTGTAGCGCTGCAACAGGCGATTGCAAACCTTGCGGGCAAATGGCAGGTGGCCCCGTGGCGCCATGATTACACGAACGGCTGACCACTGAACCCGCGCGGCAAACGCTGCAAGCCTGGCAAGTCGGTAAGGCGCTGCGTCCAGGCACTGCGCCAGTCGATATTGGTGTGGGTCTTGGCTTTGCGATTAACGCGTCGGGCCGCATTGCGCTGGGTGCGGCGGGCATCCTTGTAGGCGTCAGTGTTGCGGCAGGTACGACATTTGACTCGGTTCAGCTCGGTGCTGGAAGGGAGGTTGGTGCCGTGGTGACCACAGGCCAAGTGACCTGCAACCTTGAAGTGAATGACCATGTAAGCGTCTCCTTCTCGGGGGTACGCACATCGCTAGACCCTCAATGCGCGCGGGGAGGGCGGGGCGGTAAAAACCTCGACACCTAGGGTTAGGACCCCAACAACCAGGCAGCGTTCGGTTTGGGCGACAGGCCTGTTCAAGTCTGGCACCTGAGGCTAACCTGAGACGCTACCCATCAATAATAAGGAAGCAATGATGAGCGTCGACACCCTGCCATATGAGGGCAGCTGCCGTTGTGAGCGTGTGCGTTTCACCGTGAGTGCCGCCCCGGTGATCACCATGGCCTGTCATTGCACGGGCTGCCAGAAGATGTCTTCCAGTGCGTTCTCACTGAGCGCGTTGATTCCCGCCAGCGGTTTCACGGTCACCCAGGGCTGCCCTGTGATCGGCGGCCTGCAGGGCGTGGATCGCCATTATTTCTGCCCCCATTGCATGAGCTGGCTGTTCACACGGCCCCATGGCATCGATGAATTCGTCAATGTCCGCGCCGCGTTGCTGGATAACGCCAGCGGTTACGTGCCTTTCATGGAGACTTGGACCCGCGAGAAGCTGCCCTGGGCATCCACCCCGGCCGTGGAAAGCTTTGCACAGTTGCCCGAGCCGCACGAGTTTGCGCGCTTGATGCAGGCCTATGCCGAGTTCAGTCGATCAGCGCCAGCAAGTCCGTAGTGCCCACCTCCAGCCCCGCCTGGGTCAGCAACGTCGTGGCCTGGCCCCGGTGGTGGGTCTGGTGATTGAAAAAGTGCACCAGCAGGCTGAAGAAATCCTTGTCGGCGCTCACGCCGCGCATATTGCGGTAATGCAGGCGATGGTCCAGGTCGGGCTCCTGCACGCTGTGGCTCCAATCGACAATCAACTGATCCAGCCAGGTGCGATGGGCTGCCAGCTCACGTATATCAGCAAAAGCCAATTGTTTGAGATCGGCAGGCGTAGCAATAACGTGCAGCGGAGCCAGCGCTGTGAAGCCTGCTGGATGCTGCGCAAAACGCTTGAGCCAGACGGTGTCGCCCAGGACCAGGTGGTTCAGCGTGCCGAGGATCGAGCCGAAAAACGCCTGTCGATCCATCGCCAGTTCCGCGTCCGTCAGTGTCTGGGCCGCGTCATAGAGCTTGCGGTTCATCCACTGGTTGTAATTCGCCATCAGCGCGATGTGCTCAGTCCGGTTCACTTGGGTGTTCTCTCGAAGTCGCGGTAACGCCATGATAGGCCGTGCCCGCCCGGCGGTCATGGTGTTCCGGCAGTGTCGGGCTATGGTTGTTAGACGCCAACACTGCGCCCTAGGAGGGTGACACCATGAACACCAGTGATTTACTTGAACAACTTTTGCGCGCAGGGCAAGGCGGCAGTGCATCATCCGGCGGACTGGGTGGGCTGCTCGGTGGGTTATTGAAAGGCACCCGCACTGGCAATGCATCGGCCGGTGGCGGTCTGGGTGATTTGTTGGGAGGCCTGGGTGGGATGTTGGGCGGCACAACCGCTACTCGTCCCGCTCAAGGGCGTTCCGGTGGGATGAACTACGCGGCGTTGGCCTCGCTGGGAATGGCCGCGTTTCAGGCCTATCAAGCCTGGCAGCGCCAGCAAGCCAATGCGCCGCAGCAAGCCTTGCAGACAGTCGACCAGCTCGACGGCCCCGCAGCCGAGGCCCACAGCCATGCGGTATTGCGTGCCTTGATCGCCGCTGCCAAAGCCGACGGCCGTATCGATGAAAATGAGCGGCAACTGATTTCCAATGAGCTGGGCCGGCATACCGAGGACCCGCAACTGCAGCAGTGGCTCGACGCTGAAGTCGCCAAACCGCTGGATGCTGCGGATTTCGCTGAGCTCGCCGGCGACCCAGCTGTGGCGGCCGAGGTGTACCTGGCCAGTGTGATGATGGTGGACGATCAGCAGGACGCCGAACGCAATTACCTGGATGAGCTGGCCGGGCAGTTGCAAATCGACCCGCAATTGCAACTGCACCTGGAGCAACAAGCCAAGGCCTAGAACCGCAGCGTGGCGCCGGTGGTAAGCCATTGCGTGTGGTCACCGACCAGGCTGCGTCCAACCACCAGGTCCACGTCGACCCGCTCGCCGAAATGAAACCTGGGCCCAGCCTGCCACGCCTGGTCGCCGCCATCCTGGCCGTAGCGCTCGGCGACCAGCGTCAATGAATGCGCCACCTGGTACTCAAGGCCGGTGCCCCAGGTCAGTCGGTGTTTTTGGTCTCCGTCGTTGTAGGTGTGGGACCAACCGGCATTCAAATTCAGGCGCACGGGTGCCAACGGCTGCCACGTCAACGGGATGTTGAAGTCGGTGCCTTCAAAGCCGTGCCGACGGCCTTGTGCAAAGTGCGCGCCGGCCGACACGGCCATTTCCAGTCCCAGGTCTTCCCGCGACCAGACGTGTGCCTTGAGCTGTGGGTTCACCTGGGTTTCACCCTTGCCTGCGCTGGTAGCGCGGGAGAGGGCTGCGTCCCATTGCACCGAAGGCAGCGCGGCAAAGGTGCAGGCAGGCGACAGCGTTTCAGTGTGAGTGCTGCCATCGTGTCGGTTGGCGGTGTGCCAGGCATCAACGTTGCATTCGCCTGGCGCATTGATCGCGCCGTCGTCGACCACATAAGAACCGCCGGCCGCGTGGGCCTTTGACAACAAGGCAATTGTCAACAGGATGCCCAGGGTCAGCCCGATAAAGATCAGGTTGCGCCGCAACGCGCGACGCTTGGCCGGTGGTAGTAACAACAGGGTGGGGCGTGCACCGTGGTAGCGACGCGCTCGGTATTTGGCAAACCCGTACTGGCGGGCTGGGGTGTGTTTTTTGTGCATGATGCACCTCGCATGAATTCAGCTTTCTACGCTCAGCACCGAAATGCCGCTGGCTTTGGCCTGGCAGACCAACTCGCAGGTGTCGTCCCCGCCGGGTAGGGCGATGACCACGTCTGGGCAGCTGTCGGCCAGCATGAAATGGTTGCGCTGGCGTTCCGCCTGCTTGCCGTGGCGTTGCCAGTTGGGCGGGTAACGCACCACGTCGATACCCAATTCCCGGGCCCAGTCCTCAACGTCACTGCCGAGGAATTGGTTGCCGCCGTGGATCAGTACCTGCACCGGACGCAGGCGGTGGTAAGCGTCCAGCACTTGGCGGGACATTTTGGTGTCGGCGTAATGACGACCTGCACAGATCAAGACGCGCATAAGGTGATTCCTTGTGTTGCACGGTGGCGGCCGGGCGACCGCCACCGTTTAAACGGCGGGGGAGATCAGTACCACTGCTTGAAGCGGCGGATGTAGATCGTCTTCATCAGTTGGGCCACGCAGCAGTAGCTGATCAGGGTGCCTACCAGCCATGGGAAATACGCCATTGGCAGCGGTTGCAGGCCCACCAGGGTGCCCAGTGGCGAGAACGGCACGTAGATCCCCAGCACGATCACCACGCAGGTCATCATCAACACCGGCCAGGCGGCGGTGCTCTGGAAGAACGGGATCTTGCGGGTCCGCAGCATGTGCACGACCAGGGTTTGCGAGAGCAATCCCTCGATGAACCAGCCGGATTGGAACAGGGTCTGCACTTCCACACTGTTGGCCGCGAACACGAACCACATCAGCGCAAAGGTGGTGATGTCGAAGATCGACGAGGTCGGCCCGATCCAGATCATGAACCGACCGATGTTCTTCGCATCCCACTTGCGCGGCTTGGCCAGGTACTCCTTGTCCATCTTGTCCCACGGCAAGGCCAGCTGGGAGATGTCGTACATTAAGTTTTGCAGCAGCAAGTGGATCGACAGCATCGGCAGGAACGGAATGAACGCACTGGCCACCAGCACCGAAAACACGTTGCCGAAGTTGGAGCTGGCGGTCATGTTCAGGTACTTCATGATATTGCCGAAGGTTTCGCGGCCCTTGAGCACGCCTTCTTCCAGCACCATCAGGCTCTTTTCCAGCAGGATGATGTCGGCCGATTCCTTGGCGATATCGGTCGCTGTGTCGACCGAGATACCCACGTCGGCATCGCGCAAAGCCGGTGCATCGTTGATCCCATCACCCAGGAAACCCACAGTGTGGCCGTTGGCTTGCAGCGCCTTGAGCACGCGAGACTTCTGCAGCGGCGTCAGCTTGGCGAACACGGTGCGTTCTTCTACGCGGCGCAGCAGCGTCGCGTCGTCCATGGCTTCGATTTCGGCACCGAGCAGCGGCTGGCCTGGCTCGAGACCGACCTGACGGCAGATCTTGCTGGTGACCACGGCGTTGTCGCCGGTCAGCACCTTGATCGCCACGCCGATCTGTTGCAGTGCAGCAATCGCAGGGCCGGCGGTTTCTTTCGGTGGATCGAGGAAGGTGAGGAAACCCTGGATCACCAGGTTGCGCTCATCGGCGGTGGTGTACTGCTGGCGCGCCATCGATTTAGGGATGTGGCGGGTGGCGACCACCAGCACACGGAACCCGTCTTCGTTGTAGTCGTTGGCAATCGCCAGCAGTTCTTCACGGCGACGCTCGTCCAGCGGCACGGCGGCGCCCGCTTCCATGACATGGCTGGCAATGCTCAGCATCTCTTCCACGGCGCCTTTGCACACCAGCAGTTGGTCGTCGGCGGCATCCTTGACCACGATCGACAGGCGACGGCGGACGAAGTCGAACGGCAACTCGTCGATCTTACTGTAGGCGAACGGCACCTTGAACTTCGGGTTCTGCTCCGAAAATTCCACCACCGCCTGATCCATCAGGTTCTTCATGCCACTTTGATGATGGCTGTTGAGCCAGGCCAGGGACAGTACGGCATCATCACGCTGGCCAAAGGCGTTGACGTGATGTTCGAGGATGATCTTGTCCTGGGTCAGGGTACCGGTCTTGTCGGTGCACAGTACGTCCATCGAACCGAAGTTCTGGATCGCGTTGAGGCGTTTGACCACCACCTTGCGCTTGGCCATGGCGGTGGCGCCCTTGGCCAGGTTGGCACTGACGATCATCGGCAGCATTTCCGGGGTGAGGCCGACGGCCACCGCCAGGGCAAACAGGAAGGCGTCGCCCCAGTCGCCCTTGGAGAAGCCATTGAGCAGGAACACGATCGGCACCATCACCAGCATGAAGCGGATCAGCAACCAGCTGACGCTGTTCACCCCACGGTCGAACGCAGTTTGCACCCGGGAACCGACAATCGCCTTGGCCAGGGAGCCAAAGTAGGTGCGTGGTCCGGTGGCGACCACCACGGCTTTTGCACGTCCGCTGACCACGTTGGTGCCCATGAAGCAGATGTTCGGCAGGTCCAGCAGGTTGCCTTGGTCAGCGGTCACCGGTCCGGCTGATTTTTGCGTGACGTTACCCAGGGTGTCGTACTTTTCCACCGGCAAGGCTTCACCGGTCAGCACGGCCTGGCTGATGAACAGATCGCGGGATTCGATCAGACGGATGTCCGCCGGAATCATGTCGCCGGCCGACAGCTGCACGATATCGCCAGCCACCAACTCGCGCATCGGTACTTCGCGCAGGGTGGGTGGCGAGCCCACTTGTTCACGACGCAACACGGTGGCCGTGGTGCGTACCATGGCTTTCAAGGCTTCGGCGGATTTGGCCGAGCGGTGTTCCTGCCAGAACCGCAGCAGGCTGCTGAGCAGCACCATGGTCATGATGATGATGACTTTGGTCGGGTCAGCCTCTTCGCCTTCCTGCATCGGCAGCCAGCAATCGGTGAAGAAACTGATGCCCCCCAGGGTCAATAGCACATAAATGAACGGGTTGTTCAGTGCCTGCAGGAACTGGACGATGGCGTGAGGTGGCTTGTCGTGGGCGACTTCGTTATAGCCTTCGCGTTGCAGGCGGCCGCAAGCGTCCAGTTCGGTCAAGCCGTCCTGGGTGGCACGCACGTTCGCCAGGGTGGCCGACAGGCCGTTGTGGGCTTCGCGGGCGGCACGCATCGACAGTTTGGTGTCGGCGTCAGTGCCATTCTTTTTGTGCAGAGGCGTGTTTTTTACGGCGCTCATTGTCTGTACTCCTGTCGCCAATTTTCGACAAAACATACCCGGTACTTACCTGAGGACAGGCGAGCGAAAGCATGCCGAGTCGCTAACTTCGCGATCGGTTTAAATAAGGTGTTCATCTAACTTCTACAGGGCCCGCTAACAGTGCGTTAGTTAACTAGCGCGCAGCGGGCTACTACTGGACGTGTTCATAAAGAACTCCAGGAAATTGATCAGGAAGTTGCTGTTTCCAGCCGGGTCAGGCGGCGCGAGCGCTCACATAAAGACCGAGCATCAAGCTGGCTTGTGCCAGGCTGGAAACCTTGGGTCTCTGCGGGTCTTGAGGGTCGGCGTGATCCCAGTGCTGCACCCGTTGGCCGCTGTCCGGGCAGATACGCCAGTGCGCCAGCGGGTAAGCCGGGCGTACTTGAGGGGAAGGTGCTGCAAAAGCGGAGCGGGCAGGAGAAAAGCCTACGGGCTCACGGCACAGCTTGGCGCGCAGGGCGGCCGCTAGTGCGCGTACATCAGGCAAAACAAGGGCTTTGAAGGTCATAACACACCTCGGGACCGGACGGGCGACCGGCGAGGCAGTTACGGTGGAGCATCGAGCTCTAGCGCAGCTTACCGGACCGGTGTGGCGAGTCCTGTCATATTCTGGGTTTGGCGCCCGATGCCCGCAGAGGCGGTGCTCGGACAGCGACTAGATACTGTGTCCATTGGCTTCTTTTGTGAGGTTTAAAAAAGGCCCCAGTTGCGGGCACGGGCAATCTACTCAGACGCTTACAAAATGTCAACGCATGATTAATTAAATTGTCCGGTGTTCAGAGTTCGTTCAGACAATTGGCATTCGAAAGTTAGTGGATATATAACTTATATACCCTGTGCGGCGAGAACGGCCAGATAGATCAATACCACGCCACAGGTGCCATAACTGATACGTTGCCACAACGGTGATGCGTTCTGGCGCAACACATTGACCAGCGCCGCGATCAGAAAGCACGACAGCACCGACGCCAACATGAACCCGGCAAAGAACATCAGCGTCTGCCCGTGGCTGGGCGTGGTGCCGACGATGCCTGACAACGCGCTGCCCAACGCGCCCCAGTAGACGATGTTTTTCGGGTTGGCCAGTGAGATCGCTGCGCCAACTGCCAGCGCATTTTGCCGGGTGCTGGCGGGTGCAGCGTCTGACTCAGGCAGCTTCCAGGCGTCGATCAGGCTGCGGATGCCGAGCCACGCCAGGTACAGCGCACACACCACTGTCAGCGGCACGCGCACGGCATCATGCTGGATCAGCAGGGCGATGCCGGTCAGGCCGATCACCGCCCACACCGCATCGCCCACCAGTGAGCCAAACTGCACCAGCAAGGCCGGTGTGAAGCCATGCAGCAAGCCACGGCGCAGGGTCTCTGCCAGCACCGCGCCGGGCGAGAGGCAGAACACAAAACCAAATACCAGTGCGTAGAAAAAGATCGTCAGCATGCCCACATTCCTTCAAGCGATGGCGGGCAGTGTGAGGGCGCGCCGAAGCGCTGTCTTGGATCAGATTGCGCTGTTCAGCGCGTCACCGCGCGTTGATAAACGCCCGGCGTAATGCCGTAGGCCGCGCGAAAATGCCGGTTAAGGTGACTTTGGTCGGCAAAGCCCAGGGTATGTGCGGCCGCGCTGGCGGGCACCCCATTGCGCAGGAGACCTTTGGCGCGACGGGTGCGCAACTGCATGGCCCACTCACGGGGCGTCAGCCCGGTTTCTTTCTGGAAGGCGCGCAGCAGATGGAATTTGGACAGCCCCAGTTCGACGCCAAGATGATCGAGGGTCAGCGGCTGATGCAATTGTGCGGCGAGCAGCTCCTGGGCGCGGTTGATCAGCGGCTTGCCGGTGTTGGCGCTGCCTGGCAGGCGCACACCGCTGGTGTTCACCACTTGGCCCAACAGCAGCACCAACGCCTCTTCATTCAGTTCGCGAACCAGTGTGTCGGTACTCAGTGCCCCCTTGATCGCCGCCGCCAGTCGCTGCGCGAGGTCGGGCTGGAAGCACAGCGACCGATCAAACTCCAGGTGCGCCAGCCCAAGGTCCGCCGCCAGTTGATCTGCGGTGGCATACAGGCTCACAAAGTGCCAGGGCGCGCCCTCTGCTGCGCCGCCGCCCTGAATCTGGCCGGGGTTGTACAGGGTGATGGAGCCGGGCCCTGCGTCGAACTCCCGACGGTCGAGCCAGACTTTTTCTTCGCCCAGCAGGTTCACGCCGATCACGCATTCATCATGGCTGTGGCGGGCAAAGGTCAGGCCGGTGCAGGCGGTACTGCTGATTTCATAGTTGCCCAGCCAGGCGTGTCGCACGGCGCTCATCGATTCAACTCAGTCAGGGGGCAGGTACGAGCATACGCTGGCAGGCGGGCTCAGATCGACCGTTGATTGACGCGGTGCGAGAGTTCTTCGGCGCTTTCCTTGCGCTCCGAATAGCGGTCCACCAGATCCGGACGTTCGCGCAGCAGCAGGGTGAACTTCATCAGTTCTTCCATCACGTCCACCACGCGGTCATACAGGGCGGAAGGCTTCATGCGGTCCTGATCATCGAACTCCATGAATGCCTTGGGCACCGAGGATTGATTGGGGATGGTGAACATGCGCATCCAGCGCCCCAGCACTCGCAACTGGTTAACCGTATTGAACGACTGGGAGCCGCCGGACACCTGCATCACCGCCAGGGTTTTGCCTTGGGTCGGGCGCACCGCGCCAAGGGCCAGCGGCACCCAGTCGATCTGTGCCTTGAACACCGCTGACATTGAACCGTGGCGCTCGGGCGAACACCACACCTGGCCTTCGGACCACTGCATCAGTTCCAGCAGCTCTTGGACTTTTGGGTGGTCACGCGGTGCATCGTCGGGCAGTGGCAAACCGCTGGGGTTGAAGATGCGTGTTTGCGCACCGAAGTGCTGCAGCAGGCGTGCGGCTTCCTCCACCAGCAGGCGGCTGAACGAGCGCTCCCGGGTCGATCCGTAGAGCAGCAGGATGCGCGGTGGCTGGGCCACACCGTCCGGTTTTGGCGGGATCAGTGACGGGTCCAGGTTGGGCAGGGTGGTCATGGGGCCTCCGACTGCAACTGTGCAATGCGAGCGAGTTCTGTCTTGAGTTCGGCAGGGCTGAGCTCGGCAAAAGGCAGGATGAAAAACGCCCGGCAGCGCGTGGCAATGATCTTTAACGTGGCGTCGAATGCCGCCTGCACACTCGCGTCGTCACCCTGCACGTCCGAAGGGTCTTCCAGCCCCCAGTGCGCCTTCACCGCCGGCCCGAAATACACCGGGCAAGCCTCGCCGGCGGCCTTGTCACATACGGTGATCACCACGTCCGGCGGGCTGCTTTCGAACGCGTCGTTGCCTTTGCTGTACAAACCTTCGGTGCTGATGCCGGCGGCCTGCAACGTGCTCAGGCTGCGCGGCAGGACCTGGCCCTTGGGAAAGCTGCCGGAGCTGATCGCCTCGAAACCTTGTGGCGCCAGGTGATTGAACATCGCTTCGGACAAAATGCTGCGGCAGCTGTTGGCGGTACACATGAACAGGACTTTCATCGAGGTGACTCCGTTAGAAACTCAGGCGTAAAGCAAGGGCGGCGAGGGTGATCAACAGCACTGGCAGGGTCAGTACAATCCCGACCTTGAAGTAGTAGCCCCAGGTGATGGTGATGCCCTTGCGTGCCAGGATATGCAGCCACAGCAAGGTGGCGAGGCTGCCAATCGGGGTGATTTTCGGGCCCAGGTCGCTGCCGATCACGTTGGCGTAGATCATGGCCTCCTTGATCACGCCCACGGCATGGCTGGACTCGATGGACAGCGCGCCGATCAACACCGTCGGCAAGTTGTTCATCGCCGAGGACAGCAGCGCCGTCAGCACACCGGTGCCCATGGCTGCGCCCCACACGCCATAAGTGGCGAAGGTATCGAGCCAGGTCGCCAGGTAGGTGGTGAGGCCGGCGTTACGCAAGCCGTAGACCACCAGGTACATGCCGAGGGAAAAGATCACGATCTGCCAGGGTGCTTCCTTCAGTACTTTGCGCGTGGAGATCTTGTGGCCCTTGGCGGCGATCACCAGCAGGAGCAAGGCGCACACGGCGGAAATCGCGCTGATCGGAATGCCCAACGGTTCCAGGGCAAAGCAGCCCACCAGCAGGATGCCCAGCACCCACCAGCCGGCGCGGAAGGTGGCGCGGTCGTGGACCGCACTGGCAGGGTCGTCAAGGTCGGCGGGGTCGTAGGTCTGCGGAATGTCGCGGCGGAAGAACCACAACAGCACCGCCAGCGTGGCCGCGACGCTGACGAAGTTAACCGGCACCATCACGGCGGCGTATTCGTTGAAGCCAATCTTGAAGTAGTCGGCCGAGACAATGTTCACCAGGTTCGACACCACCAGCGGCAGGCTTGCCGTATCGGCGATAAAGCCGGCGCCCATGACGAACGCCAGCGTGGCCGCCGGAGAAAAACGCAGCGCCAGCAGCATCGACATCACGATCGGCGTCAGGATCAGCGCCGCACCGTCGTTGGCGAACAGCGCCGACACCAGTGCGCCGAGCAACACCATATAGGCAAACAACCGTCGGCCGCGCCCTCGTCCCCAGCGCGCTACATGCAGGGCGGTCCAGGCAAAGAAGCCGGCCTCGTCCAGCAACAGGCTGATGATGATCAGCGCGACAAAGGTCCCGGTGGCATTCCAGATGATGTGCCACACCACGGGAATGTCCGCCAGGCTGATCACGCCGCAGGCCAAGGCCAGGATCGCGCCCATGGTGGCGCTCCAGCCAACGCCCAAACCTTTGGGCTGCCAGATGACCAGGACGATGGTGAAGATAAAAATGGCAATTGCGACAAGCATGAATAAAGGCTCCGGTGGCTCAGCAGCAGGTGCTGGCCCGTTGTGGTCTGTCGCCCATTGCATCCAGACGCTGTGCGTCGCTGTGCAACCATGGCTGGTTGGCTTGCTGGGTGATGTGCAGCACCTGTGTCACCCACTCGGGCAGCGCAGGGTTGATCCGGTAGTAGATCCATTGACCCTGACGGCGGTCCAGCAGTAACCCGCAACTGCGCAGTTGCGCGAGGTGACGGGAGATTTTGGGCTGGCTGTCGTCCAAGGCATGGATCAGTTCGCACACGCAAAGTTCGCCTTCGCGCAGGATCAATAACGTCAGGCGTGCACGGGTGGCATCGGCCAGGCATTTGAACAGGGTGGGGGGGAGATGGCGTCCGACATGGCCAAGGCCTTTGCATATTGAGTTATTCGAATATACGAATATCCATATATACAGTCAAATCCTGTTTCAATTGACATGGATCAAATGCCTTGAAATCCGCCACAAGTGTTTGAAATTAAAATGAAACACGAATGTCCTAAAGTGCCTGCCCATTGCTGAAGAAGGATAAATCCGCGTGACCCGTGCCACTCGCAACCTGCGCAAGACCCTCGATTCCGTCGCGGACAATAACGAAACCGCCGCGTTCGACCTGATGCGCGCCGTTGAAAAACTCGGCGATGAAGTGCTGCGCCAGCGTTTGCTCAACACGATTCACCGGCTCAACCAGGATGCCTATGAGCTGCGTGAGGCGCGCGACTCGGTGGAGCAGGTGTCGGTGAGGCTGGCCTGAGCAAGATCGTTCAAGACAAGCCCGTTGTTGCGCTGGCATGCTTGTCGACTGTTTGTCGATGAGCCGTTTCCATGCCCACTGCCTTACCTCATTACGCCTTCGCTCGCGGCGCCATCGCCGTCATTCCCCTGTCCCTGGCCTGTGCGCCCTGGGGGCTGCTGGCCGGTTCCATGGCCATCGATGCGCAATTCAGCCCTTTGCAAGCCCAGGGTTTGTCCGCCATCGTGTTTGCCGGTGCTGCGCAACTGGTCGCCATCGGTATGGTCAAGAGTGGCGCCAGCCTGATTTCCATCGTGTTGACGACCTTGCTGCTGACCTCTCAGCATTTGCTCTACGGCATGCACCTGCGCCCGGTCCTGTCACCCCTCAAGACGCGCTGGCGCATGAGCCTGGGCTTTTTGTTGACCGACGAATTCTTTGCACTGGTCAGTCACTATGACCGCGAGACGTTCAACCGCTGGTATGCCCTGGGCGTTGGGCTGACGTTCTATATCATCTGGAACCTGTTCACCCTGGCCGGCATCGTGCTCGGCAAAAGCATTCCCGGCCTTGATCAACTGGGCCTGGAATTTTCCATCGCCGCCACGTTTATCGCGCTGATCACGCCGGTGGTGCGCGACATACCCACGGTGGTCTGCGTGGCCGTGTCGCTGCTGTTTTCGGTGTGGTTGAGTTTCCTGCACTGGGAGTCGGCGGTGGTGGTGTCCGGCTTGCTGGGCATGAGCGCGGGTTATGCCTGCAAGCGACTGGGAGTAGGGCAGCAATGATCTACATCATGATTGTGGCCATGGGCCTGGTGGTATTTTTCAACCGTTACCTGTTTATCGAACCGCGCCTGCCGGTGCGCCTCAACCGTGGCGCGCGGGAGTTTCTCGGGTTTGCAGTGCCGGGCATGCTCACGGCAATTTGCGGGCCGATCATTTTCCTGGCGGACCATCACCTGAACCTGAGCCCGGCCAACCCCTACCTGCTGGCGGGTATCAGCGCCGTGGGGCTGATGTTCTGGACGCGCAATGTGCTGGTCACCGTGCTGCTGAGCATGGCGCTGTTTTACCTGTTCCGCTGGTTGCTCTGAGCCCAGGCGAAAAAAAGCCCGCGGGAGAGCGGGCCGAAGGGAGACTACTAAAAATGAGCGTGGTCAATATAGACCGCGCCTTCTCCCTTTACAGTGAAACAAAGTTCATGCGGCCGTCAGTCCAGCCCGCGGCAATGGTACAGTCGCGTTTTTTCCAACGGAGCAATGGCATGCACAAGGTGGTAATTGGCGCACTGGTACTGGCGGCCCTGGCCGGTTGCGCAGGTTCGAAGATGAAAGAGGCGCGCGCAGGCACGCCCTACAAGACGCTGGCTTCGGACAAGGCCACCCTGGTCGTTGCCGAATGCGTGCAATTCGGCTGGCAGGACGAAGGCGTGTTCGGCGTTGATGCCGGCGGCTTCAAGGAGCCAATCGAGGCGGGCGGTTACACCGTCTACACCACCGCTGGCGATTACTTCGTCGACGTGCAAAGCGCGGGTGCCGGCTCCACGATCAAGTACTATGCCGCAGAAGACAATATGCCGGCCAAGCGCCGTTTGGCCGCACTCGCGACCTGCCTGTAATCCATTGCCTTAGTCGAATTAGGAAATGCCTGGCACGACAGCCGTCGGGCATTCGCTTATGATTCACCCGCTTGCCCGACATGATGGCTCTTTACCAGTACACGGACGTCGAGGCCTAAACGTCGGGCGAGCACCTCTTCCTATCTTCAGCGCGGCATGTAACCCAAGTGCCAGCGACGGGGAATCTTCAGCGACACCAACCCCAGCAACCCTGCCAGCACGCCGCTGACCAGCAGCGCTTTCAAGCCCATCTGGTGTTCCAGCAGCGCGCCAATCACCGCCCCAACGAACATGCCAGCCCACGGGATCAACTGCACGCGCCAACCCATGCGGCGCTCCCCGAGCAGCCAGCGTCCCAGCCCGCGGCCAAAGCGTGAGAGCGCTCCGGTGACGTAAGTCAGCCCGACCGGCAATCCGTTGACCTCTTCCACTGCAGCATTGAGCATGCCCATGGCGATGATCGCCGCCAGCAGCGCGGGCAACGTATCGCTGGAAGGCAGCCATGCCGCACCGCACAACAAGGTCGCAATGCACAACAGCAAAGGCAACGCATGACGGCGGCTCATCCGGCTGACCACCACACCCAGCGCGTTACCGACCACGAATGTTACGACCAGCAACAGCAGGCGCCCGGTCAGTCCAAGATCCCCCTCGCTGATCGCTACCGCCAGGCGCGTGGTGTTGCCGCTCATGAACGAAACGAAGTCGCCGCTCGCCATGAAGCCGATGGCATCGGTCATGCCTGCCAACACTGAAAGGCTGGCCACCAGCATCAGCCCGACCCGACCACGCCAGCGCTGTCGATGGGCGAGTGCAGCATTGACGTAACGTTTGCGGGGCGAAGGCAGCATAGGGCCGGGTTCCTCGATGAGATTATCCGGCCACTACCGTAGGACGCTTTACGCGCGCATGCAATGACCTCAGGCAGGCGTCAATGACCAACCTGTGTGATGCCAATCCAGGAAATGGGTTGGCTTGATCGATTGGATGAACGTGGCGTCATGGGATACCACCAGCATCGCCCCGTTGAAACCCTGCAGCGCCTGTTCAAAAGCCATCACCGACTCGAGGTCCAAATGGTTGGTCGGTTCGTCCAGCAACAGCAGTTGCGCCGGTTTGTCACCCCATAAGGCAATCGCCATCGCGGCCTTCAAGCGTTCACCGCCGCTGAGTTGCCCGGTGGGTTGGGTGACGCGCGAGGCATCCAGGTGCAGCAACGCCAGGCGCGTGCGCAACTCGGCTTCGGCCAGTGGGGTGTCGAGCAGGTTGAGGTGTTCGACGATGGAGCGTCGATCGTCCAGCAGCGCAAGGTGTTGGTCGATGTAGGCGCAGGGCAGAGGCACACTGCATTCACCCGCGACAGCCTGCCACTCACCGGCCAGTACCTTGAGTAACGTGGACTTGCCGCATCCGTTGGGCCCACGCACGGCGACGCGCACCGGACCTGCGAGATGCACAGTGAGGCCGCTTGACGGTAACCACGGCAATTGTACGTCGATCAAGGACAGCACCTGCCGTCCGTTGGGCACCGCTGATGCAGGCAATGCCAACAGCGTCGGCGTTTCCTCTTCGACCCGTTCATAAGCCTGGCGCACCTGCGCATCCAATTCGTGCTTGTGCTGCCAATGCGCACTGCGCACGCTGCTGACGATCTGCGTGGCGGCGCCTTTCCAGCGCGCCTTGGTGAAACGGTCGACGTTGGCGGTTTCCGCATGTTTGCGTGATCGCGCGGCGTTGCGTTGCAGGTTGTCGTGGTCTTTTTGCAGGCGCCGCCGCTCGCGGCTGCGCTCCAGGCGTGCATGGTCCAGCGCGGCGATGGCGGCCTGTTGTTCCGCATCACGCTGCCGACGGTAGGCATCGTAGTTGCCGCCATACACGCTGACACCAAGGGGCGACAGTTCTACGATGCGCGCCATGGCGTTGAGCAATGACCGATCATGACTGACCACCACCAGGCCGCCACGCCAATCGCCAAGTACACGCAGCAGCCAGGCGCGGCCATCGTTGTCGAGGTGGTTGGTGGGTTCATCGAGGACCAGCAACGGCGGAGCGGCGAGCAGCGCGCCGATGATCGCGACCCTGGCCAACTGGCCGCCACTGAGTTGATCGGCTGGGGTATCAAAAGCCAGCTGCGATAACCCCGCAGCATCCAAGGCATTGCGCAAGCGTTCGGCCAAGCCCCAGCGGTCGTCGATCAATTCCAGGTCATCGGGCTGTGCGGCGCCTCGGGCCATGCGGTCAAGGGCGGCCAGTATCGCAGCGGTGCCGGTGAGGTCGGCGACGGTTTCCCCCGGCGCAACCACGACATTCTGCGCAACGTAGATAGTACCGGGCGGGCCACTCAGCGTGCCGGAGGAGGGCGACAGCAGCCCGGCGATCAGCTTGGCGAGGACGCTTTTGCCCCGTCCGTTACGGCCGACTATACCGGTAGGGGTGTGATCGATGGACAGGCACAGGTCATCCAGCAGGGTTTCGCCATTGGCGAACTGGACACTCAGGTGTTGCAGGGAAACAAGCGTGGGCAGCCGGTTGACGTCAGTCATCAGCACCTCCAAAAAAATGTCGGACAGGCCAACAAGCGCGCCAGGCGGCTCGTTGCAGATACATTTTGGAAGGCTTAGTTGTTCACGTCGGCGGTCGTCCTGCGGATCAGAAGGGAGGCCAAGCCTAACCCGTCTTGGCTTTTTTCGGCAAGTCCGCCGCAAGTTGCTCAAGGAACATCGCCAAGGCCACTTCTTCAGCCTTGAGCCCTTTGCGCAACCGCGGCTTGGGCAGTTTGGAGAGTTCGCCGAGGCTGAAATGCTCCAGCACCGCAGGGTGGATGTAACACTTGCGGCACACCGCCGGGGTGTTGCCCAGCTGCTTGGCGACATCCTTGACCATCGCCACCACGTGCCTTTTGGCATCGGACTCGGGCTGCCACTCCAATTCCCGCAACACGGCCAGCGCCATGGCGGTGCCGGCCCAGGTGCGGTAGTCCTTGGCGGTAAAGTCGGCGCCAGTGAGGCTGTGCAGGTAGTCATTCACGTCGTGGGAGCTGACGGTGTGGCGCTCGCCATCCTCGTCCAGGTACTGGAACAGGTTCTGCCCTGGCAATTCCAGGCAGCGCTTGACCACCGTGGCCAAGCGGCGGTCCTTGACGCTGATCTGGTGCTCCACGCCACTCTTGCCGCGAAACTGGAACTGGATTTCGCTGCCTTTCACATCCACATGGCGGGTGCGCAGGGTGGTCAGCCCGTAGGATTTGTTGTCCCGCGCATACTGGGTATTGCCGACGCGGATCAGTGTGGCGTCGAGCAGCATCACCACCGTGGCCAAGACTTTTTCACGGGTGAAGCCGGGTTCGGCGATTTTTGCCTCCAACTGCTTGCGCAATTTCGGCAGGGCGTTGCCGAACTCCTGCAACCGGGAGTACTTGTCACTGTCGCGCACCTCGCGCCAGCGTGGGTGATAACGGTATTGCTTACGGCCACGGGCGTCGCGGCCGGTGGCTTGCAGATGCCCGCGCGGGTCGGCGCAGATCCATACGTCGGTGTACGCAGGCGGGACCGCCAGGGCGTTCAGGCGCTTGATCTCCTCGGCATCGGTAATGCGCACGCCCTGGGGGTCGAAGTATTGGAACCTGCCCCGTACTGTCTTACGGCGGATGCCGGGCTGGGTGTCGTCAACGTAATGCAGGTCGCGGGGCAGTGCAGAGTCAGACATGGGGCAGGTTCCTTGGCAAAAATCAGGCCGGTATGTCTGATGGACCGCAGCGGTGTGCGGTCGTGCCAAAAGGTTGCTTACGCCAAGACTGCGACGGCCTTGATCTGTGCCCACAGCCTCTGGCCAGGGTGCAGTTGCAGCTGGTCGCGGGAGAAGCGCGTGATGCGCGCCAGCAACGGCGTGCCACAGGCGTCCAGGCGCACCAGCACGTGCGCGCTGTTGTCCGCGGAGATCTCCTGGGTGACCGTTACCGGCAGGCGGTTGAGGATGCTGCTGTGTTCCTCGGCTTGCAGGCTGAGGCTGACATCACGCGCCTGCACCTTGATACGCAGCGCTTTGCCCACCGCCAACGGCGCATGGGCCACGCGCATGTGCAAGGCGCTGGCGGGCAGTTGCAGGGTGAGCAACTGATAGTGAGGGTCATAGGCACTGACCGCGCCGTCGATCACTACACCCGCGTCGTCGCCCCGCGCCAGGGGCAGGTCAAGCCGCGCCAGGGTTTCGCCGATGGGCCCGCTGGCCAGGGCCTTGCCGTCGCTGAGCAAGACGATGTGATCGGCCAGGCGTGCCACCTCATCCTGGGCATGGCTGACGTACAGCACCGGGATGTCCAGCTCATCGTGCAGGCGTTCGAGGTACGGCAGGATTTCGCCTTTGCGCTGGCTGTCGAGGGCGGCCAGGGGTTCGTCCATCAATAACAAGCTGGGGCTGGTGAGCAACGCGCGGGCGATGCCAATGCGTTGGCGCTCACCGCCGGAAAGGTGCTGGGGATGCCGATCAAGCAGGTGGCCGATGCCGAGTAACTCGGTGGCCTGGGCCATATCGACACGGCGCTGCTGGCGGGGAATACGTTTGAGACCGAATTCCAGGTTGGCCCGCACCGACAGATGCACAAACAGGCTGGCTTCCTGAAAGACGTAACCCAGCGCGCGTTTATGGGGAGGCACGAACACCCCGTTACGGCTGTCTTGCCAGACGTCATCATTGATCTGGATAAACCCGTCTTCGGCACGCTCCAGCCCGGCGATGCAACGCAGGCAGGTGGTCTTGCCGGAACCGGAATGCCCGTACAGCGCAGTCACACCGCGACCAGGCAAATGCAGATCCACATCCAGGGCAAAGGCCGAATACTTGAGGTACAGGCGTACATCGATCATCGACATCAACTCCAGCCCATCTTGGTTTTACGGCTGGAATAGAGCGCCAGCAACACCAGGAACGCGAACACCACCATGGAACCGGCCAACCAGTGAGCCTGGGCATATTCCATGGCTTCAACATGGTCATAGATCTGCACGGACACCACCCGGGTCTTGTCCGGAATATTGCCGCCGATCATCAGCACCACGCCGAATTCACCGACGGTGTGCGCGAAACCCAGGATGGAGGCGGTGATAAACCCTGGTCGCGCCAAGGGCAAAATCACCGTGAAAAACGTGTCCCACGGATTGGCGCGCAAGGTCGCGGCCACTTCCAGCGGGCGTGTGCCGATGGCGGAGAACGCGTTCTGCAAGGGTTGCACCACGAACGGCATGGAATAGATCACCGAGCCGACGACCAGCCCGGCGAAGCTGAAGGTGAGGGTGCCCAGGCCCAGCCATTGGGTGAACTGGCCGACGTAGCCATTCGGGCCCATGGTCAGCAGCAGGTAGAAGCCGATCACCGTCGGTGGCAACACCAACGGCAGGGCAACGACAGCGCCGATGGGACCGCGCCACCAGGAGCGGGTGCGCGACAGCCACAGGGCGATCGGAGTGCCGATGACCAGCAGGATCAGCGTGGTCAGGGAGGCCAGTTGGACAGTCAACCAGATGGCGGAAAAATCGGCACTCGATAACGGCATTTACTTGGCCAGCTCGTAACCATAGGACTGGATGACAGCAGCGGCTTTAGGCCCCTTCAGGTAGTCGACCAACGCCTTGGCAGCGGCGCTGTCCTTGCCCTTGTTGAGGATCACCGCGTCTTGTTTGATCGGGTCGTGCAGGGCGGCTGGAACGATCCACGCCGAACCGCTGCTGACTTTGCCGTCTTTATAGATCTGCGACAAGGCGACAAAGCCCAGCTCGGCGTTGCCGGTGGACACGAATTGGTAGGCCTGGGTGATGTTCTGGCCTTCGACGATCTTGTCTTTGACCTTCTCGGTCAGACCTTCCTTGGCCAGCACTTGGGTGGCAGCGAGGCCGTAGGGCGCGGCTTTGGGGTTGGCAATCGACAGGTGCTTGAACTCGTTTTTCTTCAGCACGTCGCCTTTGGCGTCGACGTAACCTTCCTTGGCCGACCACAGCGCCAGGGTGCCGACGGCGTAGGTAAAGCGTGAGCCTTTGACGGCGTCACCTTCGGCTTCAAGCTTTTGAGGCGTAGTGTCGTCAGCGCTCAGGAATACTTCGAACGGCGCGCCATTCTTGATTTGGGTGTAGAACTGGCCGGTGGCACCGTAGGCGGCGACCAGTGTGTGACCGGTGTCTTTTTCGAAGTCGGCGGCAATCGCTTGGATCGGTGCGGTGAAGTTGGCGGCCACGGCCACCTGCACTTCATCGGCATGCGCCGAACCGAAGGCGAGGGCAGCGACCAGGACCGCCAGGCGTGAGGCGTGAATCTTCATGAAGCAGCTCCTCTGAGGGTGTACGGCGCGTTATGGGTCGAAGGTGTAACCGCTATGTATGGGAATATATAGCGGTTGGCCATTGCCGGTACAGTGCAAAGTTGCCGCGGGAGCAGGTTCTATGGGGTGATTTTGGCCAGCGCCTGCTCCGCCAGTTCGCGCGTCAGCGCGTAGGTGGTGGTGTCTCTGCCCAGGCGCAGCGCCTGGCCGGACCAGAGGTTGCTGAAGCCTGCTTCGTCCTTGGCTTTGAGCGGAATCAGTGCACCACCGGCGGTAGGGAATGCGGGAGCCGCGGGGTTGATTGGGCCCAGCTCACGCATGACCCGGTTGACGATGCCTCGTGCCGGTCGACCGGTGAACAGGTTGGTCAGTGCGGTCTCGCTGGCCTGGGCATGGCGCAATGCGTGGTGGTGCGAAGGGGTGACATTGGCTTCAGGGGTAAACAGGTAAGCCGTGCCGATTTGCACCGCCGAAGCACCCAGGGCAAAGGCCGCCACAATCCCGCGCGCATCACCGATACCCCCGGCGGCAATCACCGGCACGCTTACGGCGTCAACGACTTGTGGCAGCAAGGCGAACAGGCCGATCTGGGTGTTGAGATCATCGCTGAGAAACAAGCCACGATGCCCGCCCGCTTCACTGCCCATGGCGATAATTGCATCGCAGCCGTGCTGCTCCAGCCAGATCGCTTCTTCCACGGTGGTGGCCGAGGACAGCACTTTCGCGCCCGTGGCTTTTACCCGGTCGAGCAAAGCTTTTTCCGGTAGGCCGAAGTGAAAACTGACGACCTCGGGTCGCAATTCTTCGATGAACTGGCAAGCCGCTTCGTTGAACGGCTCGCGGTTGGACACGGGTGTTGGCGCCTGAAAATCGGCACCCAGTTCGCGGTAGTAGGGTTCCAGCAGGTCCTTCCAGTGGCGGTCACGCGCGGCGTCGGGTGCTGGCGGTTGGTGGCAGAAGAAATTCACATTGATCGGACGTGGGCTGGCCTCACGGACCGTGACCAACGCTTCGCGCAGTTGCGCGAGACTCAGTGCTGCAGCCGGTAATGAGCCCAGCGCCCCGGCTTTACTGGCCTCGATGACCATGGCGGTGGTAGTGCCCACGGCCATGGGCGCCTGGATGATGGGCAGTTCGATCCCCAGCAGGTCGATAATGCGGGTGTCGGGCCAGGTGCTCATGGGATGTCTCTCCAGCGTTAATGAGGCTTTTGGCTGTTTTAACAGGGCTCACAACACCCGGCCACTCTGTTTTATTCACTGGACGAACGGAACGTTTCGTGGTGTGCCACCCGTTGAGAGCGTCACCCCGCACCGCATGAATCCGCTTATCAATGTGGGTTGCGTGGGTTTCCAAAGAGAAAGCACTCGCTAGGCCTTCGGCAACTGCTCCCGAGCGAGCAACTGCTGCTTGCGTTCCACACCCCAGCGGTATCCCGACAGATCGCCATTACTGCGTACCACGCGGTGGCAAGGAATGGCGACCGCAAGGCTGTTCGCGCCGCATGCCTGAGCGACTGCGCGGAAAGACTTCGGCGCGCCGATTCGTGCGGCGACTTGCGCGTAGCTGGCCGTGCTTCCCGGTGGAATGTCGCGCAAGGCTTGCCACACCCGTTCCTGAAAGGCCGTGCCGCGCAGATCCAGGGGCAGGTCCAGGCCGAGCGCAGGTGCTTCGATAAACCCCACGACCTGTGCCACACACTGTTCGAAGCGCTGGTCGGCGCCTACCAGTTCGGCCTTGGGAAACTGGTCCTGCAGATCGCGTACCAATTGGTCGGGATCGTCCCCCAGCAGAATTGCGCACACACCACGGGCACTTTGCGCCACCAGGATCGCCCCCAGCGTGCATTGACCGACCGCAAACAGAATCGCAGTGTTGGTACCGCCAGCCTTGTAATCACTGGGCTTCATACCGAGAAGCTGGTCAGCCGATTCATAAAAGCGGCTGTTGGAGTTGAAACCCGCGTCATACAAAGCCTCCGTCACCGAGTGCGAGGCTTTGAGCCCATCGCGCACCTTGCGTGAGCGATGGGCGCTGGCGTAGCCCTTGGGCGTCAATCCCGTGACGGCTTTGAACACGCGGTGGAAGTGGAAGGGACTGAGGTTGGCTTGCATGGCCAGCGCGTTCAGGCTGGGCGGGGTGTCAGCCTGTTCGATACGTCGGCAAGCGTCGGCTACCAGTTGCGCGTGGTGCGCAACCAACTGCGTCTGGTCCCCGGCTGCGCGTTTGCTGGCGCGATAACCTGCAGCTTCGGCCTGCGCCGCGGTGTCGAAAAATTCGATGTTTTCCGGGCGCGGCAAACGTGAGGCACTGCTGGGGCGACAGTACACACCGGTGGTCTTCACGCCGTAGACAAACAGCGCATCGGCCTTGGGATCGCGGGCCAGGATCGCTGCCCAGCGCGGGTCTTGTTCAGTCATCATGGTCGGCACTCTTGACGGATCGTTGGCCAGATTAATCGCGCCGTGCGCATCTGGACACTCCGAAGCTTGCGGTCAAATCAACCGGCAGTGCGAAACGTGAGGTTGATGCGTTGCGGCCCCATGATCGGATGCACACCGTCCTTGATCGGCATCACCCCGTGGAAGTGCAGGCGATCCACGCCACCCCAGACCACCACATCACCATGGAACAGCGAGACTTTCCGGGGTTTGTCACTGCGCTCATGTCCGCCAAACAGGAAGATCGCCGGTAGGCCAAGCGATATTGATACAACCGGTTCGCTATAGCGACGCTCGTTTTTGTCCTGGTGCAGGGACATTTTTGCGCCGGGCACATAGCGGTTGATCAGGCAGGCGTCGGGAGCAAAGTCGAAAAAACCGGCCTGTGCCGCCGCCTGCACCGCCAATTGACGCAACACCTCTGGCATTTGTGGCCACGGCTGTTGGCTGCGCGGGTCGACTGGCGAGTAGCGGTAACCGGACGTGTCGGTGGTCCAGCCCAGATCGCCGCAACTGCTCAATGCCGCCGACATGGTAAAACCGCCAGGTGTCACCATTTGCCGAAACGGTGACTGAGCCAGCACCCGTCGCAATTCCGGCAGAATGCGTTCAATCCAGGGTAGGGCTAGGCCCCGTAATACGTAGGACTGTTCGCCAATTTGCTCACGCCCTGCGGGTTGCTGCAGGACGTCGTCGGCGAACAGGTCGGCGGTGGGGCCGGGCATTGGCTTACAGCGCCTTGCTCACATTGATGTCGGTGATTTCATCACTGGCATCGTGAATTTTCTCCAGGGCTTGCTTGGCTTCTTCCACGCTGTTGGTCTGCAGTTGGGCGAACTCAAAGCGGCGTTCGCCGTTGAGCTTGTACTTGATTACGTATTTTGTGGTGGTCACGGCTATTTCCTGTGAAGTGTGCGGATCAGCTCAGCTTGGAGCTGGTGCGCCGCACAATGCGGATCTTGTGGGACAACGCGGGTTTGCGGGTCACGCTGATTGCGCGGCGCGTGACCACGTCCAGGGTGATGTTCCAGAACCCGGTGCTCGGGGCGGTTATTTTGGCCGGGAACTTGTCGAAGGCGCCGCCGTGATAGGTGTGACGGCCGCCATTCTTGAAACTGCGAAAATTCGCATCGCTCATCAGACGGATATTACAAGTTTGCGAGCATTCGATGACGACAATGTCGCCCTCGTTGAGGTGCTCACGCTGATGGATGAATTTCATGGGTAAGGGCTCCAGAAGGGCTTTTTCTGAAAAATCAGAACGATACGTAGGTTAAGATGGAGTTTATCAGCCCCAGCACGTTTATTATCGGCCCGTCTTCAACGACGTCGACAATTTAAAACAGTTATTTACCGAGTTATCACGGATAAATCCTACGTGGGCGGGAGAAAATTACCATTCCCGCTGTCGTAGGATCTTTATCGGAGGTTTTAGTATGAAGTGGAGTGTGTTGGTTCTGGCCCTGGCGATTGGTGGGTGTGCTTCGGTTGCAGATATCAAGCAGACCCCTCCGACCTTGGCGGTTATTTCCGGGAAGAAGCCACAGGAATACGCCGCATGTGTGGTGCAGAAACTGTCGGCAACCCGTCGGCCACCGCAGATCGAACCGCATAAGGAAGGTGGTGTGCAGGTGATTGTGCCGCAAAAGTTTTCGGCCGATCCATCAGCGATTTTCGAAATTGATGAACGCTCCAGTGGTAGCAGTATCAAGCTCTACGAGAGCATGTCTAACGTGCCGATCCGTCCGGGTGACGTGAAGAAGGCTGGCGAGGACTGCATTTCCGGCTGATAACGCCCGTTTCACCCTGCGACTTCGAATCCGATAAAAAGCCTGGTCCCATGATTGCGGGGCCGGGCTTTTTTCATGGCTGTGTGTACGTAGATGGCAGTTCGCTATAATCTCGACCAAACGCCCCACGACAGTGTCTGCGCTCTTTCCAATTCCTACGACGATGAACCTATATGAACAAGATTCTTGCACTGATTGCGGTAATGGCACTCGGCGGCTGCACGACCACCTCTGACGTCTACCTGAAAAACGGCGAACAAGGGCTGACTATTGATTGTTCCGGCGAGGCCAATTCCTGGGCCAGTTGCTATGAAAAGGCCGACGCCTCCTGTGCAGGCACCGGTTACCGTATCGTCGGCACCGAAGGCACGCCTGCACTCAAGGAAAGTGAAAAGACCTTGGGCCAAGACGTAGGCAACTTCAAAGGTCGCAGTGTAGTCGTGGTCTGCAAGTAAGCATTACGCCTACATTTGAATATCGGCAAACTTGATGCCTAATCCACGGATAGTCTCCACCAGATCATCCAGGCGAGGGAAAGACTCAACCTCGTCCTGATCGTCCACCAGGAAAAAACTGCGGCCACCGCTTTTCTTGAAGAATACGATCCACTCCCCAAGATCGGCCGGGCTCTGGATGATGTGAGTGGCCGTTATCTGGCCTTCGGCCTGGCGAGCCATGACGTGTTCGCGTTTCATGAAAGACTTCCCCAAAAAGACGAATGCCGAGTAAACCTAGGGTTTGCGCGGCATTTTTGCATTGATTCGGTCGAAAGTTTAACGGATGTGAGCGGGCGAGTCGTGTTGGACGGTGTTTTTGTCTCAGCGGCAAATAGAGACTGAGAGTTACGCTGCGTTTGTAGATTCCGAATGGGTCTAAAAAACTAGTATTTCTCACAGTACTCAGTCAATTCCCGGTTAATTCACAATGGCGCTCACTGGTCGGAACGTTATTCCTGACGCTTAGCGGTGCAGGTGAGCAACGTCTGACGACCAGCGGACAACGTAACGATGCGGGCAAACGAACCAGGCAGAAAGCGCGGGCATTCAAGGGAAGCGAGTAGAACGTTTACGCGCGTGACGTGCGGTATCGGTCGGATGCTTGAGACGATGGGAATGAGCCGGGAGGCGCTATCATGAGCGAAATGGATACAGTTAAAGTGTCGTACATCCCAGAGGAATTTTGCGAGGGAAATGCTAGTGAAGTGACGCGTGTAGTGAAATATAGCGCCGGAGAAGCGTACGAACTTGTGTCATTAGTAGGTGGAGTGGCAACGTACGAAGCGCCGACAAACGAAAATAACGTTGATAGCAGAGTTGTTCGCAACTCGATGATCGCGATGTTAGGCGCCTCAAACTATAGATCTAAGTACCCATCCTCTCTAAAGCACTTGTTCGTCGTTGACGTCACTAAATGGCAGCCGCCCGTAGTTGCTCCCGAGCCACCGAGGACCGAATGCCCAGCTCGGCCCGCAGAGTGGCCCCACCAATTGGACTGGCCCCCAGTTCGGCCCCCAGCATGGCCCCCTGGCATACAGTGGCCCCCAGAAGGCATGCCAGTCGAGCAGCTTATAGAGGTATCAATAAAAAATAATTCAATTCGGTGGGAAGAGTTTTACCGAGATCGGTATCAATGAGGTTACGGTTCCGAGCACGAAAAAGCCCCGTTAATCGGGGCTTTTTCGCGCAGCCTGCAAGGTTTACTTGCCTTTCGGCCGTTTGCTCGATGCATGCCCCGCTTCATCCACGAACACTTCAGCTACGGCGATAGCCTGGCTTTCGCTCGGAAATGCGCCGGCGACGCTGTCGCCGTGGAAGTTGATCAAATGCCAACCGTCCGCTCGCTGTGTGATCAGGTAGCCGTTCACGCCTTTTGGTTCTGACATCTATCAAATATCTCGTGGTGTGGTTCAAGGCCCTTATGATAGCGCCAAATACCGCAATCCAGCGCACGTTATTCCAAGTCAGTGTTCCGGTTGCAAAAGCGTGCTAAAAAGGGTGCAGCCCTTTGATACATTGAGGGGCAAGCGTCTTTCGCCGAGGCGGTGAGCATGCGCCTCGTAAGATCAGCGGAACTTACGCTGAGATTTTTTCTCTATGATGACATCGCAACGCCAGCAGGACCCATTGTAAGGTGACTGCGGCCTGATTAGACTGCGCCGAATTCCGTACGCACAGCCCTTTGTAAGGACTTATATGATCAAGAAATGCTTGTTCCCAGCAGCCGGTTACGGCACTCGCTTCCTGCCAGCGACCAAAGCCATGCCCAAAGAGATGCTGCCGGTGGTGAACAAGCCACTGATTCAGTACGGCGTCGAAGAGGCCCTGGATGCCGGTCTGAACGAGATCTCCATCGTCACTGGCCGTGGTAAGCGCGCGCTGGAAGACCACTTCGACATCAGCTACGAGCTGGAAAACCAGATCAAGGGCACCGACAAGGAAAAATACCTGGTCGGCATCCGCAAACTGCTGGACGAGTGCTCGTTCTCCTACACGCGTCAGACCCAGATGAAAGGCCTTGGCCACGCCATCCTGACCGGTCGCCCGCTGATCGGTGACGAGCCGTTCGCCGTGGTACTGGCGGATGACCTGTGTGTGAACCTGGAAGGCGATGGTGTGCTGACCCAGATGGTCAAGCTGTACCAGAAATACCGTTGCACCATCGTTGCAGTGATGGAAGTGAACCCGACTGAAACCAACAAGTACGGTGTTATTGCCGGCGACGACATTGGCGATGGCCTGATCCGCGTACGTGACATGGTTGAAAAACCAGCACCGGAAGATGCACCTTCCAACCTGGCAATCATTGGTCGTTACATCCTGACCCCGGATATCTTCAAGTTGATCGAAGAAACCGAGCCAGGCAAGGGCGGCGAAATCCAGATCACCGACGCCCTGCTCAAGCAAGCCAAAGACGGTTGCGTGATTGCCTACAAGTTCAAGGGCCAGCGTTTCGACTGCGGCGGCGCTGAAGGCTACATCGAGGCGACCAACTTCTGCTACGAACACTTCTACAAGACTGGCAAGGCTTACTGATTAACCCAATAAGCAGCCTGTTCTAAAAAAGCCACCTTAGGGTGGCTTTTTCGTTTTTCAGCCCCATGTAAGTCGGTATGCTGATTGCCTGCCGAGGAGAGTGAAATGGCCTACGATTTTGACCTGTATGTGATTGGCGCCGGTTCCGGCGGTGTTCGTGCGGCCCGTTTTGCCGCGGGCTTTGGAGCCAAGGTGGCTGTGGCGGAAAGCCGTTACCTGGGCGGCACCTGCGTCAACGTCGGCTGCGTACCGAAAAAGCTGCTGGTGTACGGCGCACATTTCGCCGAAGACTTTGAGCAGGCCAGTGGGTTTGGCTGGTCCCTGGGTGAGGCGAATTTTGATTGGGCCACCCTGATCGCCAACAAGGACCGCGAGATCAACCGCCTCAATGGCATCTACCGCAACTTGCTGGTCAACAGCGGCGTGACGTTGCACGAAGGGCATGCGCGGCTGGTCGATGCGCATCAGGTCGAGATCAATGGCGAGCGCTTCACCGCCAAGCATGTTCTGATTGCGACGGGTGGCTGGCCGCAAATTCCGGAGATTCCGGGGCATGAACATGCCATTGGCTCCAATGAGGCGTTCTTCCTCAAGGAATTGCCGAAGCGCGTACTGGTCGTCGGGGGTGGTTACATTGCCGTGGAGTTCGCAGGAATCTTCCATGGCCTGGGCGCGCAAACCACGCTGCTGTATCGCGGTGATCTGTTCCTGCGCGGTTTCGACGGTTCGGTGCGCACGCACCTGAAAGAAGAGCTGACCAAGCGTGGCCTGGATCTGCAATTCAATGCCGATATCGAGCGTATCGACAAGCAGGCCGACGGCAGCCTCAAGGCGACGTTGAAGGACGGCCGCGTGCTGGAGGCCGACTGTGTGTTCTACGCCACCGGGCGGCGTCCGATGCTGGACAACCTGGGGCTGGAGAATACCGGCGTCAAACTCGACAAGCGCGGCTTCATTGAGGTGGATGACCAGTACCAGACCGCCGATGCATCAATCCTGGCCATCGGCGATGTGATCGGTCGCGTGCAACTGACGCCGGTGGCCCTGGCCGAGGGCATGGCCGTGGCGCGCCGCCTGTTCAAGCCTGAGCAGTATCGCCCGGTCGACTACGCGATGATCCCGACCGCGGTGTTTAGCCTGCCGAACATTGGCACCGTGGGCCTCACCGAAGAAGAAGCGAAAGAGAAGGGCCACAAGGTGCAGATCTTTGAAAGCCGTTTCCGGCCGATGAAGCTGACCCTGACCGAGTGCCAGGAAAAGACCCTGATGAAGCTGGTGGTGGACGCCGATACCGATCAAGTGTTGGGTTGCCACATGGTCGGTCCGGACGCGGGTGAAATCGTCCAGGGCCTGGCGATCGCACTCAAAGCGGGTGCGACCAAGCAGCATTTCGATGACACCATCGGCGTACACCCCACGGCGGCGGAAGAGTTTGTCACCATGCGCACGCCTGTGGCCGACTGATCAGTCCTCGGGCGTTGCCTCTGGCGCCGTCGCAACGACGGTCGCCAGGCGCAATGCCTCAAGGCTGGCCTGGGCCTTGATCAGGTCCAATTCCAAGGTTTTGTTGGCGTGCTGGTGTTCCGCCAATGCTGCCTGGCGTGACTGGCTCTCCAGCACGGCAACGCGCAGACGCTCCTGCAGCAGGGTGCGCTCGCTGTCAATCAGGCCCACTTGTTCATTCAGCTTGAGCATCTGGGCCTGATCTTTGCGGGATTGTTCCTGTAGCGCCGTCAACGCTTTCGATGCCACTCGATGCTCAATCAACAGTCGCTCATTGTCGCGATGCAGCTGGGTGATTTCATCCTGGCGCACCATGGCGCTCTGCTGCGCTTGGCGCAGTTCAGCCTGGACCTGTTGCAGTTGACCTTCGTGGCGACGCTGTTCCTGCTCACGCTGCTCCTTGATTGCATGGCGGTAATGCTCCAAGGCATCCCGGGCGTGTAAATGCTTTTCTTCCAGTGAGCGAATCTGCTCGTCCTTGTCGCTGATCCTTAACTCGTAATCACTGCACGCCTGGCTCAGCCCGGCGTTACGGGTTTGTTCGGTCTGCAGGCTGGTGCTGGCGGTTTGCAGCGCGGCGCTTTCCTCTGCAAGGGCGGCGGCCTGGATATCAAATTGTTGCTTGAGCTGGCTGTGGGCCTCTTCAAGGGCTTCGACCTGGGTGAGCAGGGCGGCTTTCTGTTGCTCGAACTGCGCCATGGCCAGGTCGATGGACTCCTGGGCTTTTTCCTTTAATCGTTGCGCCAGGCGCGCCACTAACTCGCCAAGCTCGTCGTCGATAGGCGCCTCGGTAATGGTGGCACGGGTCTCGCTCTCGTCCAGCTCCTTCAGATAGCGATGAATCGTGGTTTTCGAGCCCGTGTTGCCCATTTCGATGCGTACGGCGTCGATGCTGGGGTTTTCGCCGCGGGCGAGGATTGCCAAGCGCGCCGTTTGGACTACTGCTTTGTTAATGCCGCCGCGAGCCATGGGGTCTCCGTCGATTTCGTATTGTGGTACATGGTATGTATATACGTATCATATCATGAACAAAATACGGTTTGAATTCATGATTTAACAGATGGGATATTGGCGTATTATCCCGTGTCATATGCGTTTAAACCGCGCAAACACCTGCCAGCCGTACGAATAGGCCTCCCATGAGCGATCTGGACCGTTATCTCGATGCCGCCACCCGCGATAACACGCGACGCAGCTATCGCGCCGCCATCGAACATTTCGAAGTGAGTTGGGGAGGGTTCCTGCCCGCCACCAGCGACAGCGTGGCGCGTTATCTGGTGGCGCATGCCGGGGTATTGGCGGTCAACACGCTGAAGTTGCGGCTTTCGGCTTTAGCGCAGTGGCACACGAGCCAGGGCTTTCCCGATCCGACCAAGGCGCCGGTGGTGCGCAAAGTGCTCAAGGGTATTCGCGCCGTGCACCCGGCGCAGGAGAAACAGGCCGAACCTTTGCAGCTCAAGCACCTGGAGCAGGTGGTGGCGTCCCTTGAGAGCGAGGCAAAGGCCGCGGCCCACGACCTGCCTCGGCTACTGCGCGCCAAGCGCGACACCGCACTGATCCTGCTGGGCTTCTGGCGCGGGTTTCGCAGTGATGAGCTGTGCCGTCTCGAGATCGAGCATGTTCACGCCACGCCCGGCGCGGGCATCAGCGTGTATCTGCCACGCAGCAAAAGCGACCGCGACAACCTCGGCAAGACCTATCACACCCCGGCGCTGTTACGCCTGTGCCCGGTGCAGGCCTACAACGAGTGGCTCAGTGCCTCGGCGTTGGTGCGTGGCCCGGTATTTCGCGGCATCGATCGCTGGGGCAACCTGGGGGAGGAGGGGTTGCACCCCAACAGCGTAACCCCATTGCTGCGGCAGGCGCTGGAGCGTGCGGGGATTCCCGCCGAGCAATACACCAGCCACTCATTGCGTCGTGGGTTTGCCACGTGGGCCCATCGCAGCGGCTGGGATTTGAAGTCGTTGATGAGTTACGTCGGCTGGAGCGACATGAAATCCGCCATGCGCTATGTTGAAGCGACGCCCTTTCTTGGCATGACCCTGGCGACGCAACCGCTACTTTGAGATTTCTTCTATTAATACAGTTTCCTGATAGGGAAAACCAATCGTCAGCATCAGGTTTGCCAATGAGCCATCGGCTCAGAGAGTGGGTAGGATTCACTTCATCAACTTTAAGCCCTTCTACAAAACCTGACGGAGAGTCAACGATGCCTATCATCAACAGCCAAGTAAAACCGTTCAAAGCTACCGCCTACAAAAACGGCAACTTCGTAGATGTGTCCGACGCCGATCTGAAAGGCAAGTGGTCCGTTGTGTTCTTCTACCCAGCCGACTTCACCTTCGTTTGCCCAACCGAACTGGAAGACCTGGCTGACAACTACGCCGAATTCCAGAAGCTGGGCGTCGAAATCTACAGCGTTTCCACCGACACCCACTTTGCCCACGCTGCTTGGCACAACACTTCGCCAGCCATCGGCAAAATCCAGTACACCATGATCGGTGACCCAACCCTGACCATCTCCCGCAACTTCGACGTACTGATCGAAGAAGCTGGCCTGGCAGACCGCGGTACGTTCGTGATCAACCCAGAAGGTCAGATCAAGATTGTTGAGCTGAACGACGGCGGTGTTGGCCGTGACGCTTCCGAGCTGCTGCGCAAAATCAAAGCGGCTCAGTACGTCGCTGCCCACCCGGGCGAAGTGTGCCCAGCCAAGTGGAAAGAAGGCGAGGCTACTCTGGCTCCGTCCCTGGACCTGGTCGGCAAGATCTAAGTCTGTGAAGTCTCAAGGGCGGTATTCCGCACTTAAGTAAGCTGCATCCGCCCCCAAAACGCCCGGGCGAGATTCGCTCGGGCGTTTTTTTGTCTGCAATAAACCGAATAAACAGGAAATCGCCCGTATGTTGGACGCCAATCTTAAAGCTCAGTTGAAGTCATACCTGGAACGGGTCACCCAGCCGATCGAGATCGTCGCCTCCCTCGACGACGGCGCGAAATCCCAGGAAATGCTTGCCCTTTTGCAGGATGTTGTCAGCCTCACGACGCTGATTACCCTGAAAACCGATGGTGATGATGCGCGTAAGCCGTCGTTCTCCATCAACCGCCCGGGTGCCGAGATCAGCCTGCGTTTTGCCGGCATCCCCATGGGCCATGAATTCACTTCGTTGGTGCTGGCCCTGCTGCAAGTCGGTGGCCACCCGTCGAAGGCCAGTGTCGAAGTGATTGAACAGATCCGCGCCCTTAAAGGCGAGTTCAGCTTCGAGACCTACTTTTCGCTGTCCTGCCAGAACTGCCCGGACGTGGTCCAGGCGCTCAACCTGATGGCTGTGCTCAACCCGAACATTCGCCACGTCGCCATCGATGGCGCGCTGTTCCAGGCTGAAGTCGACGAACGTCAGATCATGGCGGTGCCCAGCGTTTACTTGAACGGTGTGAACTTCGGCCAGGGCCGCATGGGCCTGGAAGAAATTCTCGCCAAGCTCGACACCAGCGGGATCGAAAAAGCCGCCGAGAAAATCAGCGCCAAAGACGCCTTTGATGTGCTTGTCGTCGGTGGTGGTCCAGCCGGTTCTTCGGCGGCCATCTATGCCGCACGTAAAGGCATTCGTACCGGCGTCGCTGCCGAGCGTTTTGGTGGCCAGGTGCTGGACACCATGTCCATCGAGAACTTCATCTCGGTGCAGGAAACCGAAGGCCCAAAACTGGCCAGCGCCCTGGAAGCCCATGTACGCCAGTACGACGTGGACATCATGAACCTGCAGCGCGCCAGCAGCCTGGTGCCGGCGAAAAACGCCGGTGACCTGCACGAAATTCGTTTCGAAAGCGGTGCGACCCTCAAGTCCAAGACTGTGATCCTGGCCACCGGCGCCCGCTGGCGCGAAATGGGTGTGCCGGGCGAGCAGGAATACAAGGCCAAAGGCGTGTGCTTCTGCCCGCACTGCGACGGCCCGCTGTTCAAGGGCAAGCGTGTAGCGGTGATCGGCGGTGGTAACTCCGGCGTTGAAGCGGCCATCGACCTGGCCGGCATCGTCAGCCATGTCACCTTGCTTGAGTTCGACAGCAAGTTGCGCGCCGACGCCGTGTTGCAACGCAAGCTCTACAGCCTGCCCAACGTTGACGTGATCACCAGCGCGCTGACCAGCGAAGTGAAAGGTGATGGCCAGAAAGTCACCGGCCTGGCGTACAAGGATCGCGACAGCGGCGAGTTCAAGACCATTGACCTGGAAGGTATCTTCGTACAGATCGGTTTGCTGCCCAACACCGACTGGCTCAAAGGCACCGTGGAGCTGACGCCGCGTGGCGAAATCATCGTCGATGCGCGTGGTGAGACTTCACTGCCAGGTGTGTTCGCCGCCGGCGACGTGACGACGGTGCCGTACAAGCAGATCGTGATTGCGGTGGGCGAGGGTGCCAAGGCTTCCCTGAGTGCTTTCGATCACCTGATCCGCACTTCCGCTCCGGCGTAAATCCGAAGCCGCAATGAAAACCCCATGAGCGATCATGGGGTTTTTTTCGTTATAGCGGTGCGGGCTGGATAATCTCGACCCAGTACGCGTCCGGGTCCTTGATGAAGGCCAGGCTTTTCATGCGGCCATCGGTCAGGCGTTTCTGGAAGTCGCAGCCCAGGGCTTCGAAACGTTCGCAGGCAGCGACGATATCCGGCACCGAGATACAGATGTGACCAAAACCACGTGGGTCGGTATTACCATTGTGGTAGGCAAAGTCGGCGTCGTTTTCGGTGCCATGGTTGTGGGTCAGTTCCAGGATACCTGGGATCGACTTCATCCACTGGGTACGCTCGGCGGCGTCGGCCGGAATCTGGGACTTGTCCACCAGGGCCAGGAAGTACAGGCTGAATTCGGCTTCCGGAAAGTCACGCTTTTCAACCAGGGAGAAACCGAGGACGCGGGTGTAGAAGTCCAGAGACTTGGTGATGTCCTTGACCCGCAGCATGGTGTGGTTGAACACGAAGTTCGTGGTGGCGGTGTCCGGTTGGGCAGTGACGCCCGGGAAAGTGTTCAGTTCGTGCAGGCTCATGGGCCCTCCAGAAAAAATGGGGCAAACGCGGCTCTGAAATGTGAGCGGTTCCTTGGCTTGCGGCTGGCATCCGTGCAGCCGGACCATGATACGCAAGGCTCGCCCCAGGCGCCAAATGAAAAAGCCCAAGCAAGCCTTGCGACACATGGGCGCGGGGGCTCAAACTTTGGCGCTTGAACCTTGGGTATTTTTCACAATGATCGCATTTCGTAAACCGCTGTTGAGCGCTGTGTGTGTGCTGTTGGGCAGTTCCTTCGTGCTGGCGGCCGACCCCGAAATTCATTGGCCCAGTGGCTGGCAGGTTGAAGAGGTTGTCCCGGATGGTGACGCACCTGCCAAACCCCAGCCGGTGTCGCGACAGCGTGCGATAAAGAATGATGAAAATGGCGCGACCTTGATGGTGATGGAGTTGACGGGGACGCCGATTGAAGCGGGGCATAAGGTTAATCTTCAAGGCGTACTGCTGGAGATGCGCAAGTCCATCCAGAAAGATTTTGCCCAAGGTGGTTATCAAAGTGTGTGCAGCAAGATGCGCCCTACAACATTGAGTCATCTTGACGCGTTGGAAACTACGTGTGTGATAACCGAAAACGGGCGTCACGTGCTTTCGCAAACATTGGTGGGCGCGGTTGATGCCGATAAGGCGTATGTTTTTTCATACGCAGGGCAGGCGGATGCGTACGAAGCCAGCAAGGACGAAGTCAGTTCGGTGCGCGATAGCCTCAAACTTTAAGTGTGTAATGTCCGGCGGTTCTGAACATAATGAAACGTTATTTAAGTTCGATTTCGAACCGTTGAAATAAAAAAGCCCCGCTTAAGCGGGGCTCTTTGTTAGTGCAGTGCGATCAGCCGCGAAGCCAGGAGTCTACAGTGGCAGCGCCGTACTGTTCTTTCCAGGCCTTGAGGCCACGGTGGTTGCCGCCTTTGGTTTCGATCAGCTCACCGGTGTGTGGGTTCTGGTAAACCTTGACCACGCGGGCGCGGCGCTGTTTTGGTGCGCTGACGGCTGCAGCGCTGGACTTGCCCGGGTTTGGATCAAGGATGGAAATGATGTCACGCAGGCTTTTGCCGTAGGTCTTCATCAGGCCCTGGAGCTTTTCTTCGAATTCGATTTCTTTCTTCAGGCCGGCGTCGTTTTTCAGGGACTCCAGCTGGGCAAGCTGCTCTTGAAGGGCTTTTTCGGCTGCGCGAAATTCGGCGAGTCTGGACAAAATAGGTACTCCAATAGTGTGTTTGGCTGATATCAACTGCAGACAAAGCTATAAGCCAAGCGCTTTAAGGCGACTCAAGAAAGAAGCCGTCTCGCGAGTTCTGCACAGGCTGAAAAAATTGTAGTAGTTAATGTGCTACGAGTAAATCATGTCTTTTGGCTAAATAAAATTATTTCAGCGCAGGTAGTGCATGGCTATTCAATGGCTGACCAGTGATTGAATAAATTCGTCGCACGGCAATGGCTTTCCGAACAGGTAGCCCTGCAGGAAGTCCACGCCTTGGGCGGCCAGGTAATCGGACTGTTCAGGCGTTTCCACACCTTCTGCAACGATGCCCAAGTCGAGTTTGCCGGACAGTTCAATGATGCTGTCGAGAATATGCAGCGATAATGCATCCGCACCGATCATGGCGACAAAACTCTGGTCGATCTTCAAGTAGTCGACATTGAAGTTACGTAAATAGCCCAGGCTTGAGTGGCCGGTTCCAAAGTCATCAATAGCGATCATCACCCCCAGTTGATGCAGGGCGTCGAACAGGCGGCGGGTGATATCGGTAGGCACGATCAGCTCGCGCTCGGTCAACTCCAGCACCAGGGTGACCTGGCCGACGGGAAAGGCGGCGAGAAACTCACGGCAGTCATCCACCAAGGCCAAATCCTGGCAGTGGCGTGCGGTGATGTTGACGCCGATATGAAACCCAGGGCTGAAACGCGACGCGTGGGGCGACAGTTGTGCCGCGGTCTGGCGTAACAGGGCACGGGTCATGGGGACTATCAGGCCAGAGTGCTCGGCCAGAGGAATAAACAGGTCGGGCCGCACCAGGCCTTCTTTGGGATGTTGCCAGCGCATCAGTACTTCACATCCCGCCCACTCGCGGGTATCCCCCCTTACCACTGGCTGGAAATACGGAATGAACTCATTGGCACCCAGCGCCCGTTGCAATTCTTGAGTCGGTGCCGAGGAGCGCTTTTGCAGCCAGTGGGCCAAAAAACCCGCCAGCACGCCAAAAAACACGACCAGGCTGAACATTGCCGGGTAACGGGCCTGCATGTAGCGCCACACTTCGCCCGCCGGCATGCCTGCGTTGACGCTGTAGTGATAGCGTTCGGACGCCAAGTGCTCGTTAGCCACGGCAAATACCGGCATCGCCGTGTCACGAACCTTGCCATCAGTCCCCAGCCAATTCGGGCCAACTTGCAGTACCAGATGGGCGTATAGGTTGATCAGGCGCAGGGCGTTGGTCAGGTGATAGCCGTCGATCGAAGCAAAAGCGGCCTTGTCACCGTCAACCAGCCGGTAGACCAGCAGCGCGGTGTCGGGGGTCACCGGGTTGCCATTCATCAGCCATAACTGGCCGGCCACATAGTCATCCGGGTTGACCGGTGACATGTAGTTGCTGCCGAACAATGAGCTGCAATAGATGTTTTTTTGCCAGGACAGGGTGGTCGCACGCACAAAGGGCCTGCGAGTGACCTGTTCGCGCAGCGCCAGCTGTGCGCCGCTGTCACAGGGTTGCCCCGCCAATGGCAGCAAGGCCTGGGCGGCGAGGGCGGTGTTGTCGAGCATCAGGTCGAATTGGCGCACCGCCTCCTGCGCGGTCTGGGCCGAGCTTTGTTGCAAGGTACGTTCGGCTTGCCAGTACAGGATGGCGACCCCGAGCGCAATCGGCAGCAGCGCACTCAGTGAGGTGATCAGGTAACGACTGGCGCGTTTTCGCGGGCCGTTGACGGTCAGTGGCATGGGGTGAACGGCCTGTTGCAGGAATCAGATTCAGTCGATGATAGATGGCCCGACCGAAATAAGCTCGCGGTACCCAACCATTTGGCCAGTATGCGTCGCTACAACGCCAGACCTTGGGCAATACGGATAAAAGCGAGCGTCGCCGGGGAAGACTGGCGCCGGTCCAGTACGGCGAGGCCAACCTGGCGCGGCACACGCGGGGATAATACGCGCTGTACGTAGCGAGGATCATGGCCGGCCGGCAACGAGGCCTGCGCCACGACGCTCACCGCATCACCCCGGCTGACGGTTTCCAAGGTGCTCAGCAGTTGCGAGCAGCGATAACGCACATTCGGGGTCAGCCGCGCCTCGTCGAACAAGCGCACCACTAATTCAGTTGACCCGGCCTCGGTCAGCGCGAAAGGGTCGTTGCACAAGTCCTTGAGGCTCACGTGTTCGCGGCCAGCCAGCTTATGATCGGACGGCAGCAGCGCCACCATCTGGTCCTCGAACAGTGGGAAAGTGTCGAAGCGTTCCTGGTCCAGCACCACAAAGCCAATATCAACCCGGCGTTCATCGAGCCATTGGATGACTTGTCTGTCCGGCCCTTCATCCACGTGCACCTCAATGCCCGGATACGCCACGCGGAACCGGTTGAGAATCTTCGGCAGCAAGTAAGTCGAGGAGGTGGGGCCGAATGAGCCGATGCGCAGTGTCCCGCGTTTCATGCCCCGGGCGTCCGCGGCCTCCTGTTGCAAGGTGTTTGCCAGGCCTAGCATCGCCCGAGCGCGTCCCAGCAACTGCGCGCCGATATCGCTCAGCTCGACCTGGGCCTGGTGGCGCCTGAACAACGCCACCCCCAGTTCCTGTTCCAGGCCTTTGATCGCGTGGGACACTGCCGACTGGCTGATGCCGAGGCGATGGGCTGCGCTGGTAAAGCCTTGCAGCTCGGCCACGAGCGAGAAGATTTCAAGTTGAGTCAGGGTCATGAGTGATCACTCATTTTACGATGACTTTGTATTACCAGAACAATGCAGGCACCTTCAAGCCAGTAGAGCCCTATCCCGTGCATTCGAGCTCAGATCGCATCACTTATATGAAGTTGGCGGCTGTCACCATGATCTGGGGCGGCACCTTCGTGGCCGGTCGCTACCTGAGCGGCACGGTTGACCCTTTGCTGGCGGCCAGCCTGCGGTTCGCGCTGGCCAGCCTGGCCTTACTGGGATTCCTGGGCTTGGCACGCATCCCACTGGCCCGCCCAAGCCCCAGACAGTTACTGCTACTGGGGATGCTGGGTTTCTTCGGGATTTTTTTCTACAACCTGTGTTTCTTCTACGGATTGCAGTCCATCAACGCTTCGCGAGCCTCATTGATCGTGGCGCTTAACCCGGCGGTGATCGGCCTGGCGTCGCGTTGGCTGTTCAAGGAGCGCCTGGGTGCCAGCAACGTCGCTGGGATCCTGCTGTGTCTGACGGGTGCCGCCGTGGTCATTGTCAGTCGCAATCCCCACGTGCTGAATGAAGCAACCAGCAGCTGGCGTGGGGATTTACTCATCTTCGGGTGTGTCGTGGGGTGGGGCATCTATTCACTGTGTTCCCGTGGCTTGAACCAGAGCCTCGGGCCGCTGCAGACGGTCACCTGGTCGATACTGCTGGGAACCCTGATGCTCACCCTCACAACGCTGATCATGGGCCGCTTTACACTTGAAGCAATGGGTCGCCTGCAGACTGCGCAGGGGCTGAGCCTGGCGTACCTCGGCGTGCTTGGCTCGGCGCTGGCCTATATCGGCTATTACGATGGCATCCGCCGTATCGGCGCGACACGTTCCGGCGTATTTATAGCGCTTAACCCCCTCACCGCGGTGATCTGCGGCGCTTTGCTGCTGGATGAACCGTTGAGCCTGCCCATGCTGATCGGCGGGGCGGTGATCCTGCTGGGCATCTACCTCTGCAACAAACCCCTTGCACGCGCCAGGGCAATGGGGATTTGATAAGAGTACGGACAAATACGGTTACGCTGTGTAGAATCGATTTACGCATACAAGAATATGGACTTGCGCTCACGCAAGCCTAAGCCGTCAGAGACTGATGACCCCATGAAGCTACTCGGCTCCCCCCTCATCTTTGGTGACTTCCTCGCCCGCAGCGTGCGAGGCCTTTCCTGTGCGCCACCCTGCAACCTCATCCTTGCTCGCCATTAATACTGTGTCTATTACAAGAATGATGAGGTGCCACCATGGCAGATCTATACGAAAACCCAATGGGCCTGATGGGCTTTGAATTCATCGAATTCGCGTCGCCGACGCCGGGCACCCTGGAGCCGATCTTCGAGATCATGGGCTTCACCAAAGTCGCGACCCACCGTTCCAAGAACGTGCACCTGTACCGCCAGGGCGAGATCAACCTGATCCTCAACAACGAGCCCAACAGCATCGCCTCCTACTTTGCGGCCGAACACGGCCCGTCGGTGTGCGGCATGGCGTTCCGCGTGAAGGATTCGCAAAAGGCCTACAACCGCGCCCTGGAACTCGGCGCCCAGCCGATCCATATTGACACCGGGCCGATGGAATTGAACCTGCCGGCGATCAAGGGCATCGGCGGCGCGCCGTTGTACCTGATCGACCGTTTCGGCGAAGGCAGCTCGATCTACGACATCGACTTCGTGTACCTCGAAGGTGTGGAGCGCAATCCGGTCGGTGCAGGTCTCAAAGTCATCGACCACCTGACCCACAACGTCTATCGCGGCCGCATGGTCTACTGGGCCAACTTCTACGAGAAATTGTTCAACTTCCGTGAAGCGCGTTACTTCGATATCAAGGGCGAGTACACCGGCCTGACTTCCAAGGCCATGAGTGCGCCGGACGGCATGATCCGCATCCCGCTGAACGAAGAGTCGTCCAAGGGCGCGGGGCAGATCGAAGAGTTCCTGATGCAGTTCAACGGCGAAGGCATCCAGCACGTGGCGTTCCTCACCGACGACCTGGTCAAGACCTGGGACGCGTTGAAGAAAATCGGCATGCGCTTCATGACCGCGCCGCCAGACACTTATTACGAAATGCTCGAAGGCCGCCTGCCTGACCACGGCGAGCCGGTGGATCAACTGCAGGCACGCGGTATCCTGCTGGACGGATCTTCCGTGGAAGGCGACAAACGCCTGCTGCTGCAGATCTTCTCGGAAACCCTGATGGGCCCGGTGTTCTTCGAATTCATCCAGCGCAAGGGCGACGATGGGTTTGGCGAGGGCAACTTCAAGGCGCTGTTCGAGTCCATCGAACGTGACCAGGTGCGTCGTGGTGTATTGACCGCCGATTAAGCGTCAAAAAGCCCGGCCGAGGGTGACCCCGGCCGGGCTTTTTATTGCCTGCGCATCAGGTTTTGCGTTGATGCACCAGGTGCTTGAAGCCTTCAAACACCAGCACCATTACCGCCAACCAGATCGGGATGTAGGTGAGCCACTCGCCACCCTTGATGCCTTCACCCAAGATCAGCGCCACGCCTAACAGCAGGACCGGCTCAACATAGCTAAGCAACCCGAACAGGCTGAACGCCAGCAACCGGCTGGCGATGATATAGCTCACCAGCGCCGAGGCGCTGATCAGGCCCAGCATCGGGATCAGCGCATACAGTTTCGGGTGGGCATCCATCACCGCAAAGCCTTGCTCGCCACTCTGCACAAACCACCACGCCACCGGCAGCATCAGCGCCATATCCAGCCAGAGCCCACCCAGATGGTCGGTCTTGAGGTACTTGCGCACGATGAAATACACCGGGTAGCCGATGATCACCACCAGCGTTGCCCAGGAAAACCCACCGGCCTGATACAGCTCGTTGAGCACCCCGAGGGCCGCAAAAAACACGGCAATCCGTTGCAGGTAGGACAGTTGTTCGCCCCACACCAGGCGCCCGGTCAGCACCATGGTCAGCGGCAGCAGGAAGTACCCCACCGACACATCCAGGCTGCGCCCATTCAGCGGCGCCCACATGAATAGCCACAATTGCACGCCCAACAAGGCAGAGGACAGCAACACACCCGCAATCAAGCGTGGCTTGGCCGCCAACAGCTGCAGCAGCTCCCACACCCGCCGCCATTCGCCGCTGACGATCATGAACACCGTCATGCACGGCACGGTCAGCAACATGCGCCAGCCGAAAATCTCCAGGCCGCTCAAGGGCGTGAGCAATGATGTGAAGTAATACATCACGGCAAACAGCACCGAGGCCAAGACCGATAAAACAACTCCTTTAGACACTCTGTCCTCGCGAAAACCGTTGATACAAAAGATAAGGGGATTATGGAGCTTTTGGCGGGAGAGGGTTGCGCTGTTTTGGGGCGTTTTTCAGGAAACTTTATCGCCGCCTCTTGTAGGAGCGAGCTTGCTCGCGAAGAACGTCAACGATCACGCAGCGCTATCAGGTAGCCTGCGGCGTCCTTGGGTTCTTCGCGAGCAGGCTCGCTCCTACAGAGTGGAGGGGTTATGCGCGTGGTAAGCGACCGGAGACGAAGTGCCCCACATCATTGAACCCCGGCGTCGACGAATGCCCCGGCGTCACCAACGAATCGATAAACGCCTCATCTTCGGCGCTGATCTTCACCTCAAGCGCGCCAATATAGGCATCCCACTGCGCCTCCGTACGCGGCCCGACAATCGCCGAGCTGACCGCCGAGTTGTTCAACACCCAGGCAATCGCAAACTCCACGATCCCCACGCCACGTCCTTGGGTGTACTGCTGGATCTGCTGGGCGATGCGCAGCGATTCGACACGCCATTCGGTTTCCAGGATGCGTTTGTCCTGGCGCGCCGCGCGGCTGCCGGCCTCGGGGGTAACGTCGGGCGCGTATTTACCGCTAAGCACACCGCGAGCCAGCGGGCTATAGGGCACCACACCCAGGCCGTAGGCGGCTGCAGCGGTGATCTGCTCCACCTCGGCCTGGCGGTTGACGATGTTGTACAAAGGCTGGCTGATGACCGGCTTGTCGACGCCCAGGCGCTCGGCAACGCGAATCACCTCGGCAATGCGCCAACCGCGATAGTTGGACAGGCCCCAGTAGCGGATCTTGCCCTGGCGGATCAGGTCGCCAATCGCCGACACCGTCACTTCCAGCGGGGTGTTGTGGTCTTCACGGTGCAGGTAGTAGATGTCCAGGTAATCGGTGTCAAGGCGGGTCAGGCTGGCTTCCAGTGCGTTGAAAATGCGCTTGCGGCTCAAGCCGCTGCGGTTGGGCAAACCGTCCACCGGGCCGATGCCGACCTTGGAGGCCACCACCCAATCCTGGCGATTACGCACAATGGCTTCGCCGACGATTTCCTCGGAGCGCCCGCCGGTGTAGACGTCCGCCGTGTCGATGAAATTGATGCCCTGATCCCAGGCCTTGTCGATGATGCGCAGCGAGTCCTCGGTGTTGGTCTGTTCGCCAAACATCATGGTGCCCAGGGTCAAGGCGCTGACCTTCAAACCGGACTGGCCCAATGTGCGGTAAATCATGGATAACTCCTCAAGGCGGGAAATGTACCCATGCAATACCAGACTCAGAGGCTCTGGGACAAGCCCTGCGCGGGTTTCTTCATGTGCTCAGCAGTGTCTGGCAGCGCTGCTGTAAAAAGCGATGCAGCACCTTCACCCGTTCCGACACCTGCAGGCGGTGAGGGCACATCAGGTTGAAAGGGGCAGGCTCTCCTTGCCAATCCTCAAACAGCGCGACCAGTCGGCCGGCGGCGATATCGCCGATCACGTCGAGCCTGGCCTTGTAGGCGATACCGTGCCCGCCAAGCGCCCAACGCCGGACGATTTCTCCGTCATTGCTGAGGAAATCCCCCGTCACTTCAACCTCCTGTAGCTGATCAGCCTGACGAAACCGCCAAGTCTTGCTCACTTGGCCCTGGCGCATGTACCGCAGCGCGCTATGTCGGGACAGTTCCATCGGTTCGCGCGGCGTCCCATGACGGGCCAGGTAGTCGGGGCTGGCGCAGGCGACGCGGTGGTGATCAGGCGCGATCGGCAATGCAACCAGGCTGGAGTCCTGGGGCACCCCAAAGCGCAGGGCGATGTCGACGGTTTCGCGGAACAGGTCGGCGTTACTGTCGTTCAACATCAATTGCAGGCGGATATTGGGGTGCTCGGCCTTGAACTCATCCAGCCAGCCCAGCACCACGTTGCGCCCGAAATCCGACGGCGCGGCCAGTTGAAGCAACCCACTCAACCCCTGGCTTTGTTGCTTGAGCGCTTGCTCACCTTCGGACAATGCCGACAGTGCCACGCGCACGCTGTCGAGGTAACGCCGGCCTTCCTCGGTCAGGCGCATGCTGCGCGTGGAGCGTGCCAGCAAGCGGATACCCAGGCGGGTTTCCAGGCGTTTGAGGGCGATGCTTGCCGCCGCCGGGGTCAAACCCAGGCCACGGGCAGCGGCAGACAAGCTGCCTGTGTCCGCGGTTCGCACGAAGACTTCAAGGTCGAGGATCGAACTCATTTGTAAAAATCCTTTAAAGATCTTGTCCTTTTACCGGGATTTTTCGCGGATTGCCAAGCTGGGAAGATAAACGCTCACTTTCTCAATCAGGAATTTTCCCATGACCTCTTCCCTCAACGGCAAAACCGTCATCGTGATCGGCGGCAGCAGCGGAATCGGTGCAGCCGTGGCCCAGGCCGCCGCCGCACGAGGTGCGCAGGTGGTGCTGGCCGGGCGGCGCCTGGTGTCCGGTGTCGAAAACGGCCTGCGCAGCGAACCCGTTGACGTCACCGACGCGGCCTCGCTGCAACGCCTGTTCGAAGCGGTGGGGCGTTTTGATCACTTGGTCTACACCTCGGGGCCGAGTGTGCGGGCCAAAACCTTGGTCGAAACCGACCTGATCGAAGCCCAGGAAAACTTCAATGTAAAACTCTGGGGCTCACTGCGGGCGATCCAACAGGCGCTGCCTTTTTTGAACGAGCACGGCAGCATCAGCCTGACGTCCGGGCAATTGGGGCGTAAATCAGTTGCAGGGCAATTCATCAAGACCGGCATCAACGCCGCGACCGAAGCATTGGTCAAGCAGTTGGCCAAGGAGCTGGCGCCGCGCCGGGTCAATGCGATCAGCCCAGGGGTGATTGATACACCGGCCTATGCAGGGCTCTCCGAAGATCAGCGCTTGGCGATGTTCGCCAAGGCCGGTGGCGCGCTGCCGGTGGGGCGAGTGGGGCAGGCGGAGGAGGTCGCGGCGGGGTATGTGCTGGCGATGGAAAATGGTTTTATGACCGGCGCCGTGATCGATATCGACGGCGGCGGTCTGCTCTGACGTGCGTGAGAGCCGGCAAGCCGGCTCTCACAGGCTTATGCCTTCAGGGTACGCGTCATCCGCAACGCCAACACGCTGCCGGCCACGATCACCGCCGCCAGCAGGTACAGCGCCATATCCGTTGACCCGGTGGCATCCTTCACGAACCCGACGATATACGGGCTGAGGAAGCCGGCCATCTGGCCCATGGAGTTGATCAACGCCAGGCCGCCTGCCGCCGCGCCTGCACTGAGCATGGCGGTAGGCACCGGCCAGAACATCGGCAGACCGGTGAGGGCGCCCATGGTGGCAATGGTCAGGCCGAGGATTGCAATAGCCGGGGTGGTGGCGAAGTTCACCGCGATCACCAGGCCGATAGCCCCCATCAGCATCGGCACCACCAAGTGCCAGCGACGCTCCTTGCGCAAGTCGGCGGAGCGACCCACCAGCAACATGAACACGGCTGCCAGCAAGTACGGGATCGCACTCAGCCAGCCGATCACCAGGTTATCGCTGAACCCCAGGTTCTTGATGATCGACGGCAACCAGAAGTTGATGGCATACACGCCGCTCTGGATGCAGAAGTAGATCAGGCCGAATGCCCAGATGGCCGGGTTCTTGAACACTTCGGCCAGGGAGTCCGTGGTTGTCTTGGGCTTGTTGGCCAAATCAGTCGCCTGGTCGGCTTCCAGCACGGCGCGTTCGTGGGGCTTAAGCCACTTGGCGTTGGCGAAGCTGTCGCTGAGCAGGAAGTAGGCGAGGGCGCCCAGCACGACGGTGGGGATGCCTTGCAGCAGGAACATCCACTGCCAGCCCGCGAGACCACCTTGGCCGGCGGCAAAATGGTTGAGGATCCAGCCGGAGAACGGGCTGCCAAGCAAACCCGAGACCGGGATCGCCGACATGAACAGCGCCATGATCCGCCCACGGCGGAAGGTCGGGAACCATTGCGAGAGGTACAGCACCACGCCGGGGAAGAAGCCCGCTTCCGCGGCACCGGTAAACAGACGCAAGGTGTAGAAGTGCGTCGGGGTGGTGACGAACAGCAGGCAGGTGGAGAGTGTGCCCCAGACGATCATCATCAACGCAATCCAGCGCCGTGGACCGAATTTGGTCAACGCCAGGTTGCTCGGTACGCCGCACAGCACGTAGCCGATGAAGAAGATCCCGGCGCCGAGGCCGTACACGGTTTCGCTGAATTTCAACGCATCGAGCATCTGCAATTTGGCAAAGCCAACGTTTACCCGGTCAAGGTAGTTGAACAGATAGCAGATGAAAATGAAGGGGATCAGGCGCAGGGTGATGCGCTTGTAGATGGCGTTTTTATCGTCATCGGTGGCCAGTGGGGTCGTGGCGCTCTGTGACATGGCAGTCTCTCTTTATTATGATTTTTTGCGATGCGAGGGTAACGTTGATCGCCCACTGAGTCTCGGCCACCTGGCAGGCCGCTGTCTTTGTGCTTGCGCACAGCGAACCCTGCTTTGCGCTGTGCCTGTGAACAACCCCGCTTCTAAGGAATTAGCCCCATGTTTGAGCTGGATCATGACCTGGCGCAGGATATTGTCGATCGAACCATGGCGATCCTGCCCTACAACGTCAATGTCATGGACAGCCAAGGCCTGATTCTCGGCAGCGGCGAACCCGAGCGCATCAACACCCGCCATGAAGGCGCCCAACTCGTGCTCGCCAATGGCCGCGTGGTGGAAATCGACGGCCAGACCGCCAAGCACCTCAAGGGCGTGCAGCCAGGCATCAACCTGCCGTTGTTGCATGATGGGCGCCTGATCGGTGTTCTCGGCATCACCGGCGAACCGGAAGGCCTGCGCACCTACGCCGAACTGGTACGCATGACTGCCGAAATGCTGGTCAGCCACCGCCACCAACAGGCCGAGCAACAATGGCGGCGCCAGCGCTGTGATGACCTGCTGGCCTTGCTCCTGGCGGAAACCGGCGACTCGCCGCGCCTGGTGGACGAGGCCCAGCAACTGGGGCTCAAGCCGCAACTGCCGCGCACGCCATACTTGTTCGAACTGGGCGCAGGTCAATCGGCGGAAGCCCTGAGTACCTGGCTGACCTCGCGTTATCCGGACAGCTGGTGTGTCAGCTCGGCGCAATTCTCACTGCTGTGGTGCCGGCCGGCGGCAGTGCAGGTCGACAACCCGCGCTTGCTGGAAAAGCTCGATGCCCTCGGCTGGAACGTCCTGCGCCTGGCCGTTGGCGGGCAGGCGGACGGGCTGGCGGGGTTGCGTCGCTGCTATCGACGCGTCGGGGATCTGCTGGCCTATGGTCGCGATGTGCTACCGCAGTCGCGCCTGCTGACCCTTAACCGCTATCGCCTGCCGGTGATGCTCTGGCGCCATCGCAACGACGATGCGCTCGACGAGTTGCTCAACCCTCTGCGCAAAGTGCTCGCCAAGGACAGCAATGGCCAACTGCTGGCCACGTTGCGCAGTTGGTGCGAACACGACGGGCAAAGCCAGGCCTGTGCCGATGCGCTGGGTATTCACCGCAACAGCCTGCGTTACCGTATGGAGCGCATTGCCGAACTCAGTGGCGTCGACCCATTGACCCTGGACGGCATGCTTGCTCTCTACCTGGGTGTACAGCTGTTGCCCCAGGCTTTGTCGGAATGAACAACAAAGCGCCGCCGTACTTGTGCATCGGACCGGCGTCAGTAGCCCTGCCAACTGGCAGCATGGGCGTTATAAAAACCGGAGAAAGCCCATGAAAATCATCATCGCCCCCGACTCGTTCAAGGACAGCCTGAGTGCCGAAGGCGTCGCCCAGGCCATCGCGGCCGGGTTGTCCGAAGTCTGGCCGCAAGCGCAGTTGATCCAGTGCCCGATGGCGGATGGGGGTGAAGGCACGGTGGACGCGGTGCTGGCCGCCTGCAAGGGTGAGCTGCGCCGCCAGCAGGTGAGAGGTCCGTTGGGTGGCACGGTTGAGGCGCGCTGGGGCTGGTTGGCCGACAGCCACACCGCCATCATCGAAATGGCCGAAGCCAGCGGCCTGCAACTGGTACCGCCGGGCCAGCGCGATGCGTGCACCAGCACCACCTACGGCACCGGCGAACTGATCCGCGCGGCCTTGGACCTCGGCGCCGAGCGCATCATCCTGGCCATCGGCGGCAGCGCTACCAATGACGCTGGCGCGGGCGCAATGCAGGCCCTGGGCGCGCAGCTGTTCGACGCGGAGGCGCAAACCCTGCCACCGGGTGGCCTGGCCTTGTCACGTCTGGCGCATATCAGCCTTGAAAACCTCGACCCACGCCTGGCACAGGTGCGCTTTGAAATCGCCGCCGACGTGAACAATCCCCTGTGCGGCCCCCACGGCGCCTCCGCTATTTTTGGCCCGCAAAAAGGCGCCAGCCCCGTGCATGTCCAACAGTTGGATGCGGCCCTCGGTCACTTCGCCGATCACTGTGCCAGGGTGCTGCCCAAGGATGTGCGCGACGAACCCGGCAGCGGTGCGGCCGGTGGCTTGGGTTTCGCTGCCAAGGCCTTTCTGGGCGCGCAGTTCCGTGCGGGTGTGGAAGTGGTGGCCGAGCTGGTAGGTCTGGAGGACGCCGTACGGGGTGCCGACCTCGTCATTACGGGCGAAGGGCGTTTCGATGCCCAGACCCTGCGCGGCAAAACCCCCTTTGGTGTGGCCCGTATCGCCGGCCAGCACAACGTGCCGGTCATTGTGATTGCCGGCACGCTGGGCGAGGGTTATGAACAGATGTATGCCCATGGTGTAGCGGCAGCCTTTGCCCTGCCTGCGGGGCCGATGAGCCTGGAACAAGCGTGCAGCGAGGCGCCGCGCCTGCTTCGTGAGCGGGCCTCGGATATAGCGCGGGTGTGGCGATTGGCATCGTCCAAGGGCTAGTGAGTGACGCCGATTGCGAGGTGGTCGATCCACTGTTTCTGAAACGCCAGCAACGCGGCCTTAGGCTGCTGCAGCTCGACCAGTGCGAGCATCGGATCGTCCACCGCGGTGCGCACACCCGACAACTCTTCCAGCGTCGCCAACCCGCAAAACGGTACATAGGCTTCGCTGTAGCCGCCTTCGTGCACCAGCACCAGACGGCCCTGGCACAGGCGTTCGGCAGCCTGGCGCACGCAGCGAGTCATCAGGCGGAAGGATTCGCTGTGCAGCAACATGCGCGCGAGCGGGTCGACGGCGTTGGCGTCATAGCCGCAGGCGACAATGATCAGCTCCGGCTGGAAACGCTCCAATGCCGGCACCACGATCCGGTTCATCGCATGCAGGTAGGCGTCGTGACCACTTCCCGGTGGCAAGGGGATATTGATGTTCGCCCCCAGCCCTGCGCCACGGCCACGTTCCTGCTCGCCGCTGTAACCGGGGGGATAACAGCCGTCCTGATGCAGCGAAATCGTCAGCACATCCGCGCGCGCCTCGAAGATCGATTGTGTGCCGTTGCCATGGTGCACATCCCAGTCGATCACCGCGACCTTGCCCAGCCCATTGCGCACCTTGGCGGCTTCGATCGCGATGGCGATGTTGGCCAGGAAGCAGAACCCCATGGCGCTGTCCGCCAGGCAGTGATGCCCCGGCGGTCGTGACAATGAGTAGGCGTTATCTGCCAGGCCCTTGAGCACGGCGTCGACGGCAGCCATCGTGAGGCCGGCCGAAAGTCGGGCGATTTCGTAGCTGCCCGGGCCTATCGGCGCCTGTAATCCCAGGTCGCCGCCACCGGCATCGCTCAACGCCTTGAAACGCTGCAGGTATTCATGGCCGTGGACGCGCAGCAAATCGGCTTCGCTCGCTGGCGCAGCGCTGTGCATGTGCAGGTGATGGCCCAACCCGGAGACATCCAGCAGGCTTTTCATGCGCCGCTTGGTTTCGGGGGATTCGGCATGCCCGCTGCCGGCAGGTGGCTGTACCCAGCCGCCCACGGGCAAGGTCAATGCATGGGAGCTGGCGCTGTGCCAAAGGCTCATTTCATCAAAGAAAAACGCGGTGGTTCGGTTCATACAGGCTCCATTTCAACGACAGGTCCGGGACGGCTGGCAAGGATCATTGCCAACGACAGCAGCGTGATCACGGCGCCGCCCATCAACAGCACGGCAAAGCCGCCGCTGGCCTCGATGAGCCGACCCGCTATCGCCGGGCCGATGGCCAAGCCGCCGCCGATCATCAGGTTCGACGCGTTCATCAGCTTGCCGCTGTGATCGAGGTCGGCCAGGCAAGCAAGGATCAGCGGCAAGATGAAGGTCCAGGCGAACTTGAACAGCAGCGCCGCCAGGGTAAAGCGCACCAGGGTGGGTTGGCCCAGCAGGAGCAGCACCGCTGCCGCCATTAACGCGTAGCCTGCCAGCAGTAACTGCTGACGCGGCAGACGGGAGCCGATCAGTGACGTGCACGCGGCGCCGGCGATTCCCATGACCGTCGCAATGGCCAATATCTCGCCGCTGTGCTGTGGGGAAATCCCGGCAGTGGCGCCCAGGGCGCCGATAAACGTCCAGACTCCGCCCAGGCTGATGTAAAAGGCCAGGACCGCACCGACACCCAGTAGGGCTTTGCGTCGTGTGCCAGCAGCGGCCGTCCCGATTGCTTGTGGCGCTGCATGGGCACAAGGAAAGCCGCGTGCCAGCGGCAGCAACAGCGCCATCAACCCTGCCAGGATCAGGTAGCAACTCTGCAGTCCATAACGTTCGAATAAACCCGGTAATACCGCCAGGCCGATGGCGCCGACGATCAGTTGTCCGACCACCCATAACCCGTAGACACGGCTGGGGTTGGCGGTGATGGCTGCGCTCGCCAGGCAGATGATCATCAACGAACCGCCCGCCAAGGCACTGACCAAGCGCAGGACCAGCAACTGGGTATAGGTGTCGGCAAGCGTCGACATCAGGTTGGCCGCAATGAACAACACGGCTGCGGCCAAGGCTGCCACTCGCCAGTTCACGCACCGCAGCCACCAGAAGGCGGGCAGGGTCGCCAGGCTCATTGCGCCCAGTTCGACGGAAAACAAGTCGCCGATCTGTGCCGGGCTCAATTGCCATTGGGCGGCCAACTGCGCCGCCACGGCAGGCGCAGTCATCAAGATGGTCGGGGTGATCGCGGCAAACAGCACGATGGCCGCCAGCCGCTGCCAGGGTGTAGGGGACGAGTTGTGCATGATCAAGCTCCAGAACAGAAGTCAGAACACATGGACCAGGCGCAACAACGCGTCGGTTCCTGCATAACCGTTGGCGGTGGCGACGTTTTGCGAGAGGCTGAACATCACTTGGTTCTGCTTATCGAGCCAATGCCCGACCTCGAACCCGACCTGGGTGTAGCGCTTGCGGGTGTCGTCGATCGACCGATTGTCGATGCGCAGTGCGCCACCCGTGGCCTGGATCAGGCGCAGGGCACCGTAGGTGACGGGCGTGAAATCGTAGGAGGCGAAGGCTTGCAGGCGGTACAACGGGTCTTGCTTGAGCTCGCTGCCCAGGTAGTCGTCATTCTTGCCGTACAGCTGGGCTTCGAGATTGGCTTCCAGTACCCACTTCTCACCGATGCCACGGGTGTAGTTGTAGACAAAGGTTGCGCCCCAGCGATTGGCGCCGGGGGATACATCCGGCTGCGTGCGGTGGTATTCGCCCAGCGGCAGCGTGATCAGGGTTAACAGGCCGCTGTAGGTGCGCGACGTCGGATCGTTGATGAAAAACAGCGTGCCACCCAACTGCGGGTCACCGAACCCGCTTTCATCGGTGCGCCGGCTGGCCCCTGGCAACCGAGCATCGATATCGGCGAACGGCAGGATAAATTGCGGGGTGCAGAGCGTGCCGCACGCGTCGGTGAAATAGACCTGGCGGTAGGCGATGGCATTGACCTTGAGGTCGGCCTTGCCAGTGCTGTCGGCCGGGCCACGGAAGTCTTGGGCGCGAGTGCCAGGCAGGTACAACACGCCAAGGCTGGTGCCGGATGGTGCGCTGAAAAAATCGCGCGCGTTAAGATCGGCTGCTTGACTGTCCAGGCACAGCAGCGTGCCCCCCAGCAGCAGCGGTAGATGACGCAGATGGGTGTGAGTCATGGCAAGGCATCTCGTGTGATGGCGGCGTGCAGCGATCGGCTGAAAACGGGCAACAGTCGCCCGTGACCGTCAAAGCGACGGTGTGAGAACCCGTAGGAAAAGTGCTGCGGATCAGTCGGGCGGGGCGTGCATCAAGTGTGCGATGTGCGCTTTGTCCTTGACCCCGAGCTTGCTGTAGATAGCGCGGATGTGATGGCGCACCGTATTGGGCGACAAGCCCAGGTCGCGGGCGACTTCCTTGTACGTCTTGCCCTCGCCAAAGCCTTGGGCAACGTCGTTTTCCCGCGGGCTGAGCTGGGGCAGCACCCGGTGGCCCCGTGCGGCCAGCAGCAATTGATCGCCCACCCCCCAGACCTGGAGATGGATGTGCTTGCCTTCATACCCGCGTTCATCCACCGGCACGGGTAGCGTCGGGCCACTCCAGCCTGGCCATTCACTGAGCAACAAATCGACGAAACCGCGCTCGGCGCACTGCAACACCCCCCGCGCGTCGCAGACCGCCAGCGCCAGGTTTCGCGGGTTGCTAAGGGTTTCACGCATGGCCACCAGCGTACGGATCTGGTTCGCTGACACGGCCGCCACCAGATGCAGCATCAGATTATCGAGCAGAAGGCAATCTTGCGCGGTAAACCCCGGGGCCCCGGGCTTGCGGTACAGGGTCAAGTGATCACTGAGGCAGGTGTGGGGGGCGATATGGATCACGCACAACAACTGGCCGATCCCGTAGCGTTCTCCCAGCCAATTCAAGCCTGCACCGCTGCCGGGGTCGCGCATGTCAATGATCACAGCCTGACCGGGCGTAGCATGGGAGCGGCCGAAGGTCACATCCAGATGGCGGATCGACTGCCAGTCGGTCAGGTAACCCGGTGGCAGCTGGTACAGGCAGCTGCTGTGTTCTTCCGGCAGATTCTCGATCACCGCAGAGCGCCCCCACCAGGCGCAGTCGAAAGCCAGTAACTGGCTGATCCGCGCCAGGGCTTGTGGCTGGAAATGCTCGATCTCCTGGTGCTGGGCCAGTCGCTGCAGATCCAGGACCAGCGTGCTGAAGGCCTGCAACAGACCTGTGGGTTCAAGACGGCTCATGAGCGTTCCTCTGTGGGGCTTTCTTATTGTTCTGGTCACAGGGTGAGAGGCCGGTAGCAGGGCCCGGCCCAAGTATCGTTGCAGGAAAGGATGGCCGCTATCGTTCAGATGCAGGATGCGGCCGATTGATATGTGGGACGTTTCCGTGGTCGTCAGCGCAGCGCTTTTCCCCCTAAACTGCTCGGCCACGTGTCTTTCAAAGGATGAAACACAATGCACACACCTGAACCTCATATCGTGATCCAGCGCTTCACCGAGGCCCACCTTGAGGGCGTCGCCGCGCTCTATAACGAACCGGCCGTGTGCCGTCAGGTGCTGCAAATGCCTTTCCAGTCGGTCGAGGCGTGGCGTAACAAGCTGGTACAGGACAACGAGCGGCGGCTGCAGCTGGTGGCCGTGCACGGTGGTGAAGTGATCGGCCAGCTTGGCTTGGAACAATACCTGCGGGTACGCCGAGCCCACGTCGGTTCATTCGGTATGGGCGTGGCGACGGCGTGGCAGGGCAAAGGGGTCGGCTCGCGCCTGCTGACGGCCGCGCTGGACGTGGCCGACAACTGGATGAACCTGCGCCGAGTGGAACTCACGGTGTACGCCGACAACGACGCGGCCCAGGCGCTGTACCGCAAATTCGGCTTTGAGGTCGAAGGCGTGCTGCGCGATTACGCCCTGCGTGACGGCCAATTTGTCGACACCGTGAGCATGGCGCGCCTGCGCACCTCGGTTTAATCCAGGGCAAACGCCACCGCAGCCTGCGCATGCAGCTCGGTGGTGTCCAGCAGCGGCAGGTCGCTGTGCTCGGGCTTGATCAACAGGCTGATTTCCGTGCAACCGAGGATGATCGCCTGGGCGCCGCGTGCGGCCAGGGACTCGATGACACCTTGGTAAACCTGGCGTGACGCATCGCTGATCACGCCGACACACAACTCTTCATAGATGATCCGGTGCACGGCCTGTCGCTCATCCGCCTCGGGCACCAGCACGGTCAGGCCCTGGGCCGTCAGCCGTGATTTGAGAAAGTCCTGCTCCATGGTAAACGCGGTGCCAAGCAGGCCGACGGTCAGCGTGCCGGCCTTCACGGCCGCCGCACCCGCCGCATCAGCGATGTGCAGGAAGGGGATCGACACCGCTGCTTCAATGCGCGGCGCGACCAAATGCATGGTGTTGGTACACAGCACCACACACTCGGCCCCGCCAGCTTGCAGACGGCGCGCGGCATCTTCGAGGATCAGTGCAGTGTCATCCCAGCGGCCGGCGTGCTGAGCCTGTTCCACCGGGCCGAAATCCACGCTGTACATCAACAGTTGCGCCGAGCGCAGCGGCCCGAGCTGGTCGCGCACGCGCTGGTTGATGATGCGGTAATACTCGGCGCTGGACTCCCAGCTCATGCCGCCGATAAGGCCGATGGTGCGCATGCGATGTTCCTCACTCGGAAAGTCGCCTCACCTTACCCATCGGCCGGCAATTAGTCATACGCAGTTGGCCGCGAAATGACCGGTGCAGTTTTACATGTCCAGGTTAACCCAGCCCGGCTTGGCGTCCTCCGGCGCCACCGCGTTGATGGGCTTGCCGGTCGCCAGCTCCACGCGCCGCGCCACCTCAGGATCATCGGCAAAGGGCATCAAGCTGGCATCGTCCAGGCTCTTCTGCGACTGACCGCGCAAGCAGTACTCCACCGCGCCATACAGGCACACCACCATCAGCAGGCCCCACATCTCAGGCGATCCGCGCATCAAGCTGCGCCATGTTCACGTCTGCGACCCGCACGGTACGCCATGTGTTGTAGGCCATCAGCACCATCCCGGTGAGGAAGAACACACCACCGGCAAATCGCACCACAAACCCCGGATGGCTGGCCTGCAAGGCTTCGACAAAGGAGTAGGTGAGGGTGCCGTCATCGTTGACCGCTCGCCACATCAAGCCCTGGGTAATCCCGTTGACCCACATCGAAGCGATGTACAGCACGGTGCCGATGGTCGCGAGCCAGAAGTGCAGGTTGATCAGGGACACACTGTGCATCTGCTCGCGCCCGAACACTTTGGGGATCATGTGGTACAGCGAACCAAAGGTAATCATCGCGACCCACCCCAGGGCCCCGGCGTGTACGTGGCCGATGGTCCAATCGGTGTAGTGGGAGAGGGCATTGACGGTCTTGATCGCCATCATCGGCCCCTCGAACGTCGACATGCCGTAGAACGCCAGGGACAGCACCAGGAAGCGCAGGATCGGGTCGGTGCGCAATTTATGCCAGGCGCCGGACAAGGTCATCATGCCGTTGATCATCCCGCCCCAACTCGGCGCCAGCAAAATCAGTGACATGGCCATGCCCAACGACTGCGCCCAATCCGGCAAGGCGGTGTAGTGCAGGTGATGGGGGCCGGCCCAGATGTACAGGGTGATCAACGCCCAGAAGTGCACGATGGACAGGCGATAGGAATACACCGGACGTCCGACTTGTTTCGGCACGAAGTAATACATCATCCCCAAAAAACCGGTGGTCAAGAAAAAACCTACAGCGTTATGCCCGTACCACCACTGCACCATGGCATCGGTGGCCCCGGAATACACCGGGTACGACTTGAACCAATCCACCGGGATCGCTAAGTGGTTGACCACATGCAACATGGCGATCACCAGGATAAATGCGCCGAAAAACCAGTTACCCACGTAGATATGCCGGGTCTTGCGCCGCACCACGGTGGTAAAGAACACGATGGCATAGGCCACCCACACCACCGCCATCCACACCGCTCCAGAGAACTCGATCTCGGCGTATTCCTTGGTGGTGGTGTAGCCCAGCGGCAAGCTGATCAGCATGATCACGATCACCGACTGCCAGCCCCAGAAGGTGAACGCTGCGAGCCTGTCCGAGAACAATCGCACCTGGCAGGTGCGCTGCACCGCGTAATAGCTGGCAGCAAACTGCGCGCTACCGGCAAAACCGAAAATCACCAGGCTGGTGTGCAAGGGCCGCAAGCGGCCGAAGGTGGTCCAGGGCAAGTCCAGGTTCATCTCCGGCCACACCAGTTGCGAGGCGATCCACACGCCCATGGCCATGCCCACCACGCCCCAGACGATAGTGGCGATAACGAATTGACGGACGACTTTGTAGTTATAGGCCTGCCCGATTGTTGCTGTGCTCATGCTCAGTCCTCCCACGGTTCCAAGTGGCGGCACTGTAGGAAGCGGGGGCAAAACAAAACAGGCTCAGAAAAACCTCATTGTTGCGGATCAGTTTTAAGCCGTACGTTCAGCGGCTGCATCTGCCATGATCGGGCTTCGCAACCCGGCTCACCCAAGGAAATCTGCAATGGACGATGTACAGCAACTGGGCGAGATGCTTCGTCATTACGCCGACAGCGAAGCGCACAAAAAACAGCAATTTGACGTGCAGTCAGCCCGTTGGGCGCAAAAGCTCGATGAGTTGTTCGGCCAGATCGAGCAGTGGCTTGAGCCGGTAAAGACGGTCGGGTTGCTGGAGGTACACCGTGAAGCCTATGTTGCCAGCGGCCCCAGCGTGCCGGTGGAAACGTCGACGTTCAAGACCGAGAAACTGACGGTGCAGATCACCGGCAAACCGGTGGAGTTCGTGCCTGATGTGATGGGGGTGGGTGGGTTGATCTCCGTGTCGGTCATGGGCTTGACCGCAGCGCGCCACGGCAGCGTTTCGTTGGTGTTGCCGGCGGATAAAAATGATTGGCTGTGGAAGAAGACCAATGGCCTGAAAGACCCGGACACCTTTGGCTTCGACGCGAATTTCCTCGCGTCGCAGCTGCAGAGCCTGATTCCACGCGAGAGGGCCTGAACATCTGGCGGTCGGCACAGGGTTATTTTCCCAGGATTAGCTATACCTAGAGCTCACCAATCCAGCGCCGACCGCCAGGGAGTTCACCGATGAAACTAACGCTATTGATCAGCACGCTGTGCATCACTTCGCTCGGACTGGCGGGTTGTGCCAGCAAAATTACGCAACCGGATGAATACTCCGGTTTTCTCTCGGACTACAGCCAGCTGAAAGAAGCCAAGTCGCCGTCTGGCGCTGAAGTGATGCGCTGGGTCGATCCGCAATTGGATTTAAACCGCTATAGCGCTGTGTATATCGAGCCAACGCAGTTTTACCCCAAGCCCCAGGCAACGGCAAAAATTCCGGACAGCACCTTGCGCGGTATCAACAATTACTTCAACCAGGCGCTCAAACGTGAGCTGGTCAAGTCGCTGCCCCTGGCCGAGGGCCCCGGTCCGGGTGTGATCGTAGTACGAGCGGCCATTACTGCGGTCAGCAGCAAGACCGAGGGGCTCAAACCCTATGAGTTTGTACCGGTCGCACTGGTCGCTGCCGCGGTCAGTACGGGTACTGGCATCCGTGACCAGGAAACCACCCTGGGCACCGAAGCGCAGTTTCTCGACGGTGCCAGCGGCAAGGTGCTCGCCCAGGTGGTGCGCAAAGGCACCGGTAAGCCGCTGGCTAATGATTCGCAGGTGATGAAAGCCGAGGATGTGAAAGGCGTGATCGATGGCTGGGCGTCAGATCTGCACCAGTCCTACCTCAAGTTGAAAAAACACTGAGCCCCGTGCTGGCCGGCGTGTTGGGGCAACCACCGCCGGCCAGGCAGCCCTACTTGAGCGGCGTCAGAGGCGGTAGCTTCCACTGGCCGTTACCCACTTCCGGCTTGGGCAGGTAAATGCGCAGTACGGCATAGAAGGGCGCAGGCGGCGCTGGCAACCAGTTGCTCTGTTCAGCCTTGGGCGGCTCGTGGTGCTGCAATGCCAGGGTCAGCCCACCGTCGGCGTCGCGCTTGAGGTCAGGCAACATCCGCGAATTGATCAGGTAGCGTTTTTTGTGGTTGGGCACCAGTTGCCCGGTTTTGGCGTCGTAAATGGTCAGTGACCAGAAAGCATCCGCCGGTGGCAGTTGGTCTTTGGCAAAGTGGACGGTGTAGCTGTGACGTGCGCCGTTGGCCGGTTTGCCTTCGCTGTCGACCGAGTAGGTCATGTAGGCCACTTCGTCTGCCGAGTTGCCGAACAGGCGCAGGTTGGCCCCGGCGTATCGATACAGGTAATTGTTTTTCAGGCGGTCACGGCTGCCATGCAGTTCGCCGCTGGTTACTTGATGAGTATCGATCTTGTCTTTCTTGAATGCCGCAAATTCGGCCTTGGCGTCGGCTATGCCTTCTTCCAGGGCTTTGCGTTGTTCCGCGTTCAATTGGCTGAGCTTGAACGGGGCACCCGGCGCGATGCCTATCTTGGCAAAGCGAGCCAACACGTCTTTCTCGCTGTCCTGAGGCTTGGCGTAGGCCAGCATGAAGTTCAGGTAGCGAAACAGTTGTGGGCTGTCTGTCATGGCGGCCGTGGGCTTGGGCCATTCGATTTTAGCCACCTTGTCCGGCGCCGGTTGCTTCACATAGCCGCTCAGCGGCTGCACCTTGTAGCCATTCTGGATCTGCTTGACTTTGGCCACGTCTTTTTCATCAAACAACTGCGTGCGGTAGAGCGCATACACCAGGCTGCTTTCGCTGTAGATCACCCGGTCTACGTCCACTGGCTGCTGGCCCTTCCAGTCAGGCCCCGCGACCATGTAGTGGCCGCCATTGTTGCCGGTACTGCGAGTGCCCAGGTAGGCGATGTTCTGGCTGTAAAGATCGATCAACTGCACTGAGTAATAACGATCGTCCTCGATCCGCGGCAACGTGAGCACCAACGGCTCCCTGCGCAGATCCATCCAGACGAAGGAGTAGGGCGTGTCGGGGTTGGGCTTGAATTGCGAAGTGTCTTTAGGCCCCGGCACCTGAGCGGAATGCCCCATGCGGTTAATCGGCGTCTTGAAGCGCGTGCCGCCTTGGTCAACGGCCTGGGTGTAGAGCGTCTTGTACATCTCAACGACCGGATAGCCATATAGATAGGCTTCCTTGGCGATTGCCCGGGCTTCGCCTGGGGTGGCGGTGAAGTCGGCCCAGACGCCGTTGCTCATGAGTATCGAGAGGCTCGCCAACAGCAGGCGCGTCGGTTTTCCAATCATGTTGTTACGTCCTTCCTGAGTGCATTTTGAAGAATAAGGATGAATGGCGCGGGCAGGCGCTGAGTGTCCGGTTTTACGGGCCGAAGGTCACGTTAATCTATGGACGCCTGACGTAAAAATGCCGCCCATGGGGACGGCACTCACAAACCGGTATTAAAGCGCCTACAGCATCGATTTGACTTTGTCGCGTAACTGATCGATCGAGAACGGTTTGGCGATCACTTGCATGCCGTCCGGCACGTCGATGTTCTCGGCATATCCGCTGGCAAACAGGATGGGCAGAGCAGGGCGCAATTCGCGCACCTTGGCCGCCAGTTGCTTTCCGTCCATGTCCGGCAGGCCCACGTCGGTCATCATCAGGTCAATTACCTGCCCGGTGTTTTGCACCACTGCCAGCGCCTCTTTAGCATCGGCAGCCTCCAAGACACTGAATTCCAACTCCTCCAGAACATCGACGATGAGCATGCGCACGATGGCATCGTCTTCGACGACAAGGATGGTGGAAGGGGGTGTGGACATAATATGGAATTCCCAAAAAAGGCGAGGGTTTACACGCGGCCGTTTTGATAGGCCTCTTCCTTGAGTAAGCGCGCACTTATGACAAGTTCCCGCTGGCCGTAAAAACAATGCGATAGAAAAGACCAGAGAGAATAGCCTGTTCCTTTGTAGGAATCTGTACAAAACCGTTCTAGAAAAATGGTCTTGCTTGCGACTTTGGGGCAAACTCCCGGTTTTTCCGTATTTGGCCAAGGCATGCCCATGACTCCCGCGTCGTCCGTCGATGAACAGAGCTTTCGTACCCTCCTCAGCCGAAACGTGGCACTGCCCTTGGGTGTGGGCGTGCTCAGCGCGGTGTTTTTCGTCGTCTTGATCACCTATCTGTTGTCGGTGATCCAGTGGGTGGAGCACACCGACCGGGTCATCAATAACCTCAATGAGTCGTCCAAGCTGACGGTCGACCTGGAGACCGGCATGCGCGGTTTCCTGATCACCGGCGACGAGCATTTCCTTGACCCTTATGAAGTCGCCAAGCCGCGCATCATTGCGGACCTGCGCAACCTGCAGGAGCTGGTGGCGGACAATCCGCAGCAGGTGGACCGCCTCAAGCGCCTCGAAGCCCTGCAATACGAGTGGAACAAATACGCCCAGTCGATGATTGATATGCAGCGCGAGAGCGGTGACTACCGCAGCGCAGTCAAGGCCGGCCGTGGCAAGCGCCTGACCGACGAGATCCGCAAGGAATACGATGACGCGGTGGCGATGGAGCAGCAGTTCCGCATCTCCCGCAATGAAGAAGTCACTCGCACTACCGTGATCAGCGTCACTCTGTATCTGGTATTTGTGCTGGGCCTAAGTGGTTTCCTGGCGTATATCGGTCGGAAGAATTTAGTTTCATTATCAGACAGTTACAGCGCAAACCTCGCGTCACAACAGAAGATAGCACGCCGCCTTGAGCGACAGGCCTGGCTGCGTAATGGCCAGACTGAACTGGCCGAACAAGTGCTCGGCCAACTCACATTGAACATGCTCGGCCGCAATATCCTGCAATTCTTTGCCCAGTACATGGGCTCGGCTGTCGCGGCGCTGTATGTACGTGAAGAGCATGGTGGCCTCAAGCGTATCGCCACCTATGGCTTCTCCCGAGAGCAGGAGCAAAAGGAACAGTCGATCTATAGCGACGAAGGCATCGTAGGGCAGGCAGCCCAGCTGGACCGCCTGATTCGCCTGGACGACGTGCCGGTGGACTACTTCAAAGTCAGCTCCGGCCTGGGCGAAGGTTCGACCCGCAGCGTGCTGGTGATGCCGACCAGCGACGATGACCGCGTCAACGGCGTGGTCGAGCTGGGCTTCCTGCGCCCCCTGGAAGAGCGTGACGTCGAGCTGCTGGAACTGATCGCCGGGAATATCGGCACCTCCATCGAGGCCGCGCGCTATCGCCAGCGCCTGCAGGAAGTGCTGGCCGAGACCCAGCAGCTCAACGAAGAGCTGCAAGTGCAACAGGAAGAGCTCAAGACCGCCAACGAAGAGCTGGAAGAACAGTCCCGCATCCTCAAGGAATCCCAGGCCCACCTGGAAACCCAGCAGGCTGAATTGGAGCAGACCAACGAGCAACTCGCCGAGCAGACCGAAACCCTGGCCGAACAACGCGACGCCATGGACCGCAAGAACGTTGAGCTGAACAAGGCTCAACTTGAGCTGGAAGACCGCGCCGAAGAACTGGAGCGCTCCAGCAAGTACAAGTCCGAATTCCTGGCCAACATGTCCCATGAACTGCGCACGCCGCTGAACAGCTCGCTGATCCTGGCCAAATTGCTGGCGGAGAACCCCCAGGAAAACCTCAGCGCCGAACAGGTCAAGTTCGCCGAGTCGATCTATTCCGCCGGCAATGACCTGCTCAACCTGATCAATGACATCCTCGATATTTCCAAGGTCGAAGCCGGCAAGCTCGAAGTGCTCCCGGAAAACGCCAGCGTGGCACGCTTGGTGGACGGCCTGCGGGGAATGTTTGAACCGTTGGCGGCCGATCGCAAGCTGGGGTTCCAGGTGGACGTGCAGGAAGGTTCGCCGACCATGCTGTTCACCGACCGCCAGCGCCTGGAACAGATCCTCAAGAACCTGCTGTCCAACGCGATCAAGTTCACTGAACAGGGTGAGGTCAGCCTGTCAGTGTCCCGCGCGCCGGGGGAGGGCATTGCCTTCACGGTACGCGACTCCGGCATCGGCATTGCGCCGGACCAGCAGGAAAGCATCTTCGAAGCCTTCCGCCAGGCGGACGGCACCACCAACCGCCGCTATGGCGGCACCGGCCTGGGCCTGTCGATCTCCCGCGACCTGGCGACCCTGCTGGGTGGCTATATCAGCGTGAGCAGCGAACCAGGCAAGGGCAGTGTCTTCACCCTGGTAGTGCCGGAGCAGTACGTAGAACGCGAAGAAGACGCCGCGCCGATCGAGCAGCCCCGCCAAGTGGTGGTGGCGCCCGCTCCGGTTCCGACCCCTGTGAAGGTGTCCGCGTTGCCGGTAGCCGATGTTAGCCAGATCCCGCGTTTCGCCGACGACCGCGACAAGGCCCCGTTCGCCACGCGCTGCATCCTGGTGGTGGAGGATGAGCCAAACTTCGCGCGTATCCTCTTCGACCTGGCCCACGAGCTGGGCTACAACTGCCTGGTGGCGCATGGCGCCGACGAAGGCTACAGCCTGGCCGAAGAGTACATTCCCGACGCGATCCTGCTGGACATGCGCCTGCCTGACCATTCCGGGCTGACTGTGCTGCAACGTCTCAAGGAACACGCCAACACCCGCCATATCCCGGTGCACGTGATTTCCGTGGAAGACCGCGTAGAAGCCGCCATGCACATGGGCGCCATTGGGTATGCCGTCAAACCCACCACCCGCGAAGAGCTCAAGGACGTGTTCGCGCGCCTGGAAGCCAAGCTCACCCAGAAGGTCAAGCGCGTGCTGCTGGTGGAGGATGACGACCTGCAACGCGACAGCATTGCCCGCCTGATCGGCGACGATGACATCGAGATCACTGACGTCGGGTACGCCCAGGCCGCCCTGGACCTGCTGCGCACCCATATCTACGACTGCATGATCATCGACCTCAAGCTGCCGGACATGCTCGGTAACGAGCTGCTCAAGCGTATGGCGACCGAGGACATCTGCTCATTCCCGCCGGTGATCGTCTACACCGGGCGCAACCTGACCCGCGATGAAGAAGCGGAACTGCGCAAGTATTCGCGCTCGATCATCATCAAGGGCGCCCGCTCGCCAGAGCGCCTGCTGGATGAGGTCACACTCTTTCTGCACAAAGTCGAATCCCAGCTGTCTCATGACCGCCAAAAGATGCTCAAGACCGCGCGCAGCCGTGACAAGGTCTTCGAGGGGCGCAAGATCCTGCTGGTGGACGACGATGTGCGCAACATCTTCGCCCTGACCAGCGCCCTGGAGCACAAAGGCGCCGTGGTGGTGATCGGGCGTAACGGCCGTGAAGCCATCGACAAACTCAATGAAGTCGAGGACATCGACCTGGTGCTGATGGACGTGATGATGCCGGAAATGGATGGTTACGAGGCCACAGCCTTGATCCGCCAGGACCCGCGCTGGAAAAAACTGCCGATCATCGCGGTGACGGCCAAGGCCATGAAGGACGATCAGGAGCGCTGCCTGGCAGCAGGTTCCAATGACTACCTGGCCAAGCCGATCGATCTGGACCGTCTGTTCTCACTGATTCGCGTATGGCTACCGAAGATGGAACGCATTTAAGTGGAGCGAACTTTTTTGGAAAAAAGCAGCGATATTGAGCTGCGCCTGTTGATTGAGGCGATTTACCTCAAGTACAGCTACGACTTCCGCGATTACTCCGGGGCGTCGGTGAAGCGCCGCGTGGCTCACGCGCTGCGCCAGTTTGATTGTGCGACCATTTCCGCTTTGCAGGAGCGCGTGCTGCACGACCCGGCGGCGTTCATGCAGTTGTTGCAGTTCCTGACGATTCCGGTAAGCGAAATGTTTCGCGACCCGACGCACTTCCTGGCGATCCGCCAGGAAGTGGTGCCGCTGCTCAAGACCTACCCGTCGATCAAGATCTGGATCGCCGGCTGCAGCACGGGCGAGGAGGTGTACTCGATGGCCATCCTGCTGCGCGAAGAAGGCTTGCTGGAACGCACGATCATTTACGCCACCGACATCAACCCGGCGTCGCTGGATAAAGCCAAGCAGGGCATCTTTTCCCTGGAGAACGTACGCGCCTACACCGCCAACTATCAACAGGCCGGCGGTCAACGTTCATTTGCCGACTACTACACCGCGGCCTACGATTACGCGATCTTCGATAAGACGCTGCGGGAGAATGTCACGTTTGCCGACCACAGCCTGGCAACCGATAGTGTATTCTCAGAAACCCAATTAATTTCGTGCCGCAACGTACTGATTTATTTCAATAAAAAGTTGCAGGATCGCGCGTTTGGATTGTTCCATGAGTCGCTGTGCCATCGCGGTTTCCTGGTGCTGGGCAGCAAGGAGACGCTGGATTTCTCCGTGTACGGCAAACAGTTCGAACCCTTGGTCAAACAGGAACGGATCTACCGGAAACTATGAATCAAGCGGCTGCCAGCCCGGCATCGGTCCGGGGCATAGAAGCGATCGTCATCGGCGCATCCGCCGGTGGCGTGGAGGCGTTGCTGACGATATTCGCCGAGCTGCCTGCCGATTTCGGCTTGCCGATCATCACCGTATTGCACTTGCCGGACGAGCGTCGCAGTCAATTGGCTGAGGTGTTCGACCGCCGCGTGGCCATGCCCGTGGTCGAAGCCCGCGACAAGGAAGTGATCAAGCCGGGCACCCTGTATTTTGCCGGCCCCGGCTATCACCTGTCGGTGGAGCATGACCGCAGTTTGTCCTTGAGCCAGGAAGACCGCGTGCACCACTCACGGCCGGCGATTGATTACCTCTTCGAATCCGCCGCCGATGCCTATGGCAAGGGCTTGCTCGCCATTTTGTTGACCGGCGCCAACCATGACGGCGCCCGCGGCTTGGCCCACGTGAAGCAACACGGCGGAACTACAGTGGTGCAAGACCCCACTGAAGCACGCGTTGCCGTCATGCCTCGCGCAGCCCTGGCGCTGCACACACCCGACCACATTCTGACGCTGAGCCGCATTGGCTCATTGCTGGCTTCCCTGGAATATTCCCCATGTTAAGTACTGTCCAGGCCAAACTGCTGATCGTCGACGATCTGCCGGAAAACCTGCTGGCCCTGGAAGCGCTGATCAAGCGCGAGGACCGCCAGGTATTCAAGGCATTGAGCGCAGACGAGGCCTTGTCCCTGTTGCTGGAGCATGAGTTCGCCATGGCGATTCTCGATGTGCAAATGCCCGGCATGAACGGTTTCGAGTTGGCCGAACTGATGCGCGGAACCGAAAAGACCAAGAACATCCCGATTGTGTTTGTCAGCGCAGCCGGCCGTGAACTCAATTACGCGTTCAAAGGTTATGAAAGCGGTGCCGTGGATTTCCTGCACAAGCCGCTGGATATTCATGCGGTGAAGAGCAAGGTCAACGTGTTTGTCGACCTGTACCGCCAAAGCAAGGCGATGAAACTCCAGGTCGAGGCCCTGGAGCGCAGCCGTCGTGAGCAGGAGTTGTTGCTGACACGCCTGCAAGCCACTCAGGCGGAGCTTGAACAAGCCGTGCGCATGCGTGACGACTTCATGTCAATCGTCGCCCACGAAGTGCGTACTCCCCTCAACGGCCTGATCCTGGAGACCCAGCTGCGCAAGATGCACCTGGCCCGGGACAACGCCGCCGCGTTCACCCTGGACAAGATGCACGCCATGGTCGACCGCGATGAACGCCAGATCCAGAGCCTGATCCGCCTGATCGAAGACATGCTCGATGTGTCGCGCATCCGCACCGGAAAATTATCGATACGCCCAGCGCGTTTCGACCTGGCCCAGCTTGTCAGCAACCTGGTGGAGAACTTCGCGCCTCAGGTCGCAGCGGCTGACTCGTCCATGGCATTGGTTGCCGACGGCCCGGTAGAGGGCCATTGGGACGAATTCCGCATCGAGCAGGTGGTGACCAACCTACTGACCAACGCGCTGCGTTACGGCGCAAAAAGCCCGGTCGAGGTGCGCGTGTACAGCGAACATGGCGAAGCCCGGGTAGAGGTGCGCGACCATGGGATTGGCATCAGCGCAGAAAACCAGAAGCGTATTTTCCAACAGTTCGAGCGTGTGTCCGCCAACCAAGTGGCGGCGGGCCTGGGCCTTGGGCTGTTTATTTCCGAGCAGATCGTTGCAGCCCATGGTGGCACCATCGAGGTCGAGAGCCAGATAGGCGAGGGCGCCTTGTTCCGGGTATGCCTGCCGTTGCAGGCCTCGGCATGAATTCAATCGTCACCTCAACGCAACCTCTGCGTGACCCCATGGTCGTAATTGCAGCAACTGACCGGACTAAGGCTTCCCATGAGTGAAGATGCACAAGATGTCGTACTGATCGTCGAGGACGACGAATCCATTATGTTTGTGCTGGGTGAATACCTGGCGGGCCTGGGCTATCGGGTGTTGAAGGCGATCGATGGGGAGCAGGCCTTTGAAATTCTAGCGACCAAGCCGCACTTGGATTTGATGGTGACGGACTACCGTTTGCCGGGCGGGATTTCCGGCGTGCAGATCGCTGAGCCCGCGATCAAGCTGCGACCGGAATTGAAGGTGATTTTCATCAGCGGTTACCCGCAGGAAATCCTCGACTGCAACAGCCCCATCACGCGCAACGCGCCTATCTTGGCCAAGCCGTTTGACCTGGATACGTTGCAGGAACACATACAACGCTTGTTGGCGTGACACGTCCTTGTGGCAATCTGATTAACCGCGTTGAACGCGCCGCCGACGCCATTTACATACGCGTCGAACAGCGGCGCCCGGTGGGTCGATTCCGTTCCAATGCGAACACCCTCTCCGTATTGATCACGTTAAATCGTCGTACGCTGAAAGGTCAGCGTCTGCCTTATCAGCGCCACTGTCATTTAGGACAACCCAGTGGGCGTTACCCTCGGTAAACTCGCGTTGCTTGGCGCCACCGCCCACAGCGGACACTGCTGCTGTCTTCGGCATCGGGTAATCACGCTCGGATCATTTCCCGCACCTTCGCCGTAAGCAAATCGAAGGTAAACGGCTTGGTGATCAACTGCATTCCCGGGTCCAGGAACCCGCCCCGCACCGCCGCGTGTTCGGCATACCCTGTAATGAATAGCACCTTGAGGTCCGGACGGATCTGCCGGCCGATTTCCGCCAACTGGCGGCCGTTCATACCGGGCAGGCCGACATCGCTGATCATCAGGTCGATACGCTGGTCCGACTCGATGATCGGCACCGCCGTGTCGGCGTCACTGGCCTCAACGAAGGCATAGCCCAGTTCCTTGAGCACCGCACTCACCAGCACACGCACTGCGGGGTCGTCCTCGACAATCAGCACGGTTTCGCCGGCATTGGCAAACGGCGGCAGCGTCGGGTCAGCCGGCAGGTTTGCGGTGATTTCGCCGATAAATCGCGGCAAAAACAGGCTGACGGTGGTGCCTTTGCCCACTTCACTGTGGAGGGTGACGTGTCCGCGCGACTGGCGGGCAAAACCGTAGATCATCGACAACCCCAACCCCGTGCCCTGGCCAATCGGCTTGGTAGTAAAGAACGGATCGAACACCCGGCCCATCACGTTCTCGGGGATACCGCAGCCGGTGTCGCTGACGCTCAGTTCCACGTAGTCGCCCGGCGTCAACGTGCCATAGGCGGCAGTGAATACGTTGTCCAGATGGCGGTTGCTGGTTTCCACCAGCAATTGGCCACCGCCCGGCATGGCGTCTCGCGCATTGATCACCAGGTTGAGCAGGGCACTTTCCAGTTGGTTGGGGTCGGCTTCGGCGGTCCACAACTCACCGGTCAGGCGCATATCCAGCTTGATGCTTTCATTGATGCTGCGTTGCAGCAGTTCGCCCATGGAAACCACCAGTTGGTTGATCTCCACGGGTTTTGAGTCCAACGATTGCCGGCGGGAAAACGCCAGCAAGCGATGGGTGAGCCCTGCTGCACGATTGGCGGAGGTGACACCCAGGTCGATCAGGCTGTCGAGGTCGTCGAGCTTGCCTCGGGACACGCGCCTGCGCAGCAACTCCAGGCTGCCGATGATGCCCGTGAGCATGTTGTTGAAGTCGTGAGCAATGCCGCCGGTCAACTGCCCGACCGCTTCCATCTTTTGAGATTGGCGCAACGCTTCTTCGTTGTGGCGCAGTTGCGCTGTACGTTCCTCTACCTGTTGTTCGAGGGTTTCCAAGGTACGTTGCAGGCGCAACTCGCTTTCGCTCAGGTCGATCAGGCGATCGCGCGCTTCGTATTGTCTTCGCCGGCCGCGCAATGCAGTGCTGACCAGGCTGATCAGCGTCACCGGATGGAACGGACGTTCCAGGAATGTCACGTTGCCCAGTAGCCGGCTCAGGTGGCTCGAGCCATTCTGCTCGCTGCCGCCGTGATGGGTCATGAGGACGATGGGCAGGTCCGACCAGGCCGGTTGTCGATGCAGGTAGTCGAGCAACGGTGCCAGGTCAACGCCGCGCAAGGCTTCGGCAGCAATGATCAACAAGCCGCTGCCTTGTGCCAACGCCTCGCACAGGCTGTTCAAGTCGGTGGCGACGATACCGCTGTAGCCGGCCTCGTTGAGCATCATCAGTGCCAACGCGCCGTCACGCCCCAAGGGCGCGAGGATGATCGCGCGTTCGGAGAGAGGAGAAAGGACCGTCACTAGCCCTCATCCTTGAGCAGGGGAGAACCGGCACCCATGTAAGTTGGAATACCGCGTAAAACCCCTTGAAAGTTGTTCAGCGGCTCACCGACCGTCATGCCGCGACTGCCGATGCGGTATTCGCGAATCGTCGACTCATGGGTGCCGGTGCGTTTCTTGATGATCGAAATGGCGCGGCGCACTTCGCCAATGGCTTCGAAATAGCGCAAAAGGATCACGGTGTCGGCCAGGTAGGTAATGTCCACGGGTGCCTGCATATCGCCCACCAGCCCGTGTTGGGCCACCGTCATGAAGGTGGCAGCGCCTCGGCGATTGAGGTACAGCAACAACTCGTGCATATGCAGGATCAGCGCGTTTTCTTCCGGCATTGCCGCCTGGTAACCGTTAATGCTGTCGATCACCACGGTCTTGATGCCCCGTTCGTCCACGCAACGACGTACACGGTGCGAAAACTCACCGGGGGTCAGTTCGGCGGCGTCTACTTGTTCAATGAACAAATTACCGGTGGCCTGTAAGGCGGCAAGGTCGATGCCCATGTTTTTCATGCGCTCGAACAATAGGCCCAACTCTTCATCAAAGATAAACAGCGCGGCCTTCTCGCCCCGCGCCACGGCGGCAGCGGCGAAGATCATCGAGATAAGCGATTTGCCAGTACCCGCAGGCCCCAGGATCAGGCTGCTGGAGCCGGTCTCGATCCCGCCGCCCAGCAACGCATCCAACTCGCGGATGCCGCTGGTGAGGGTCTGGCGGTTGTAGCCGCCACGGTGTTCGGCGGCCACCAGGCGCGGGAACACATGCAAACCGCCCTGCATGATGGTGAAGTCATGGAAGCCACCCCGGTATTTCTGGCCACGGTACTTCACCACGCGCACGCGGCGGCGTTCAGCGCCGTAGTTGGGGGTCAGTTCCTCCAGGCGGATCACGCCATGGGCGACGCTGTGCACGGTTTTATCGAGAGACTCGGTGGTCAGGTCGTCGAGCAGCAAGACAGTCGCGTCATAACGCACGAAGTAGTGTTTGATTGCCAGGATCTGCCGGCGGTAGCGCAAGGAGCTTTGCGCCAACAGACGGATCTCGGAGAGGCTGTCGACGACCACGCGGGTTGGCTTGACCCGTTCCACCACCTCGAAAATCTGTCGCGTCGCTTCGCCCAGTTCCAGGTCGGAGGAATACAGCAAGCTCTGCTGGTGCTCGGCGTTGAGCAGACTCTCCGGCGGGGTCAGTTCGAAGATATGAATATTGTCATCGAGGTCCCAACCATGGGACGTGGCGCCCTGGCGCAACTCACGCTCGGTCTCGGACAGGGTGATATATAACGAGGTCTCACCGTTTTTCGCGCCGGCCTGCAAAAAATGTAGCGCAACGGTAGTCTTACCGGTACCCGGTTCGCCTTCCAGCAGGAACAGGTGGCTGCGCGACAGGCCGCCGGCAAGAATGTCGTCAAGACCTTCGATGCCGGTAGCGGCTTTTTCACTCAACAGCTCGTTGGATGTAGACAAGGAGTGCCCTCGGTCACGTTCAAATAGAGGCGCGCGCCGGCTCGGCGTGCGCCATATTCACTTGACCGTAGTGGCTTCTGGCGGTTCAACGTTTCGTAGAATTTGTGCAACAAGGGCCTGGGTTTACACGTGTTTAACCTGAACCTACAGACCTTGTTGCAGCGCGGGATCATCCGGATTCTGTTGCTCAAGCTGTGCGAGCAGAACCTGGACGTTCTGCAACTGGCCGCTTTCCTTCCAGTAATTGATCAGCAGCACCCGTGCCTTGCGATTGGCAGGGTGACGCTGGACGACTTCTTCCAGTTGCCGCTGGGCCGCCTCCAGTTCCTGCTGGGCATGCAGGGTGGTGGCGAGGTCGTAGCGATAATCCTGATTGTCCGGTTCCAACTCTACGGCTTTAGACAGACCGAGCAGGGCATAGGGCCTCTCGCCGTGGTGCAACAGCCACATGCCCAAGGCGTGCTGCAGGTAGGCCGACTCAGGGTGCGCCGCCAATTGGCGTGCCAATAACTGGCGGGACTCGTCGGTCTTGCCTTGTTTATCCAGTAACTCTATCTGCGCCACAACGGCTTGCAAGTTGTCCGGTTGCAAGCGCATAGCCTGCTCCAGTGCATTTTGCGCTTCCGGCAACAGAGCGCTGTGGATGTACAGGCGCGCCAGTTGAATCCAACCTTCGGCCGTTTCGGGCTGAGCCTTGAGCTTTTTCACGAACTCATCGAGGACCTGCTGCAATGGCCCGAAGTACAGACCCAGCGTATCAGGTGACAGGCCCAGCAAGGCATTGGCGGCAGCAAATCGAACTGCTTGTTCGGGGTCGTCGAGCACCGGCCCGAGCAACAACGTGCGCTGGCCGGTCGGCACCAGGCCGACAATGCTGTGAATGGCCGCCTCGCGCACCAGGGGCGACTCGCTGGCCAGGTCTTTGTCCGCCAGCTTCAGGGCCTGGGGGCTGGGGTAGTTGGGCAGTTCTGCATGCAACGCAGCACGACGCTCGGGGGACAGGTCCGGCCGGCCCAGTTGTTGGTACAACACGCGCGCTGCGCCAGGTTCGCCATTACGCGCCTGTTTCAGGGCCTTGGAGTAACCATGGGCAATGGTGGGCGGTACGGCCACCGGGGTGGCACGGGAGAAATACCAAGTGATCAGCACAATCAACAGCAGGGCGCACAGGCCGACGATGGAGTAACGGCGTGACTTTGACATGCAGGCGTCCGAAAGCGTGGGCAGCAAAGCCGTCAGCTTCGGTCAGACCACGGCAGGTGTCAAACCCGCATCAGGTCAACACGTATTCCACCGGTTCCAAAGGCAGTGGCAGATCGGTTTCACCAAGGGCGGCCAATACTTCGCGCTCCAGCGTGCGCAGGAGGGCATTGCAGGGCAGATCGTTTTCGTCAAAGCCGAATGGGTCCTCCAGGTCATCACCGATTTCATCGAGGCCGAAAAACGTGTAGCTGACGATGGCAGTGAACACTGGCGTCAACCAACCCAACGGCTCGGCCATGGCAAACGGCAGCAGGATGCAGAACAGGTAAATAGTGCGATGCAGCAACAAGGTATAGGGAAAGGGCAGCGGCGTGCTCTTGATCCGCTCGCAGGACGCCTGCACCTGGCTGAGGCTGACCAGGCGCGCCTCCAACTGTGTGTAGCGCCATTCGCTGATCACGCCTTGTTCAGCCAATGCGCTAAACCGTGCGCCGACCTGTTGCAGCAGGTTGTCGGGCAGGTTGGGATGGTTGGCCTGGAACTGGCTCCACGGCTTAATGGCCTGGGCTTCATCTTCATGCCGCAGCCGTGCAACCAGGCCATGGGCGAAGCCGCACACGCTTCGCAGCAAACCCGCACGTTCGGCCGGATCCCGCAGCACTTGGGTTTCGCGGATCAACGAGCGCACATCGATGATCATCTGCCCCAGCTGCTTGCGACCCTCCCACCAGCGGTCATAGCAGGCGTTGTTGCGAAAGCTCATGAAAATCGACAGCGACAGCCCGAGCAAGGTGAATGGCGTGGCATTGACCTTGGAGAAATACGCCGGATGCAGGGTTTCCACCAGCACGATCACCGAGGCCAGCAAGGTGACTAACAGGCTGCGCAAGGCGATGCGCTTGGCTATTGACCCCTTGAGGGAAAACAGGATGCCCAGGAGGTTGGGTTTGGGTCGGACTATCATTCAGGGGCGGGCTTCTGTGTCGGTGCAGCCCATCAGGTTAGAAGCACGCACTGCGCCCGTCCAATCGATTGAGCTGACGGGCTGATCGGCGGGGTCGATGACTGGCCAAACCAGTCAGGCAGGTTGAGGGCTTTGACCATTGCCGCAGTGGCGCTCTGGGGCGACTATTTCGACGATTCGGACTGTTAAAGAGAATAACAATGCAGATTGAAAACAAGATCTTCCTGGTCAGTGGCGGTGCCTCGGGCCTCGGCGCGGCCACTGCTGAAATGTTGGTAGCGGCAGGTGCCAAGGTGATGCTGGTGGACCTCAACGCCGATGCGGTGGCGGCCAAGGCCCAGCAGCTGGGTGAGAATGCACGCAGCGCCGTGGCGGACATCAGCCAGGAAGCGGCCGCCGAAGCCGCCGTGCAGGCCACAGTTGCGGCGTTTGGCGGGTTGCATGGGCTGGTGAACTGCGCCGGTGTGGTGCGTGGCGAGAAAATCCTCGGCAAGGACGGCCCCCACGGGCTGGCCAGCTTCGCCCAAGTGATCAACGTCAACCTGATCGGCAGCTTCAACCTGTTACGCCTGGCGGCCGCCGCCATTGCCGAAACCGAGGCGAATGCCGACGGCGAGCGCGGTGTGATCATCAATACCGCCTCCGTCGCCGCGTTTGACGGGCAGATCGGCCAGGCGGCGTATGCTGCGTCCAAGGGCGCCATCGCCAGCCTCACATTGCCTGCCGCGCGAGAACTGGCGCGGTTTGGTATCCGCGTCATGACCATCGCCCCCGGGATCTTTGAAACGCCGATGATGGCCGGCATGACGGAGCAAGTGCGCGAGTCCCTGGCTGCGGGCGTGCCGTTTCCGCCACGCCTGGGCAAACCCGCCGAATACGCCGCGCTGGTGCGGCACATCATCGAGAACAGCATGCTCAATGGCGAGGTGATCCGTCTCGACGGTGCTTTGCGCATGGCGGCCAAATAAGGAGGAGTTCCCATGACCGACCCCATCGTTATTGTCAGCGCCGTACGCACGCCCATGGGCGGGTTTCAGGGTGATCTCAAGGGCTTGACTGCGCCGCAGCTGGGTTCCGCCGCCATTCGTGCGGCGGTCGAGCGTGCCGGTATCGCCACCGATGCCGTGGATGAAGTGCTGTTCGGCTGCGTACTGCCCGCTGGCCTCGGCCAGGCACCCGCACGCCAGGCGGCGTTGGGCGCGGGCCTGGACAAGGCCACGCGCTGCACCACCCTCAACAAGATGTGCGGCTCGGGCATGGAAGCCGCGATCCTGGCGCATGATTCGCTGCTGGCCGGCAGCGTTGATGTGGTCATTGCCGGTGGCATGGAAAGCATGTCCAACGCACCGTACCTGCTGGACCGCGCCCGCAGCGGCTACCGCATGGGGCACGGCAAGGTGCTCGACCACATGTTCCTTGACGGTTTGGAAGACGCCTACGACAAGGGCCGCCTGATGGGCACCTTTGCCGAGGACTGCGCGCTGCACAACGGCTTCACCCGCGAGGCCCAGGACGCGTTTGCCATCGCGTCCCTGACCCGTGCGCAAGAGGCGATCTCCCATGGCAACTTTGCCGCCGAGATAGTCCCGGTGCAGGTCACCGTAGGCAAAGAGCAGAAAACCATCCTGCATGACGAACAGCCCCCCAAGGCCAAGCTGGACAAGATCAGCAGCCTGAAGCCGGCGTTCCGCGACGGCGGCACAGTGACGGCGGCCAACGCCAGTTCGATTTCCGATGGTGCGGCAGCCTTGCTGCTGATGCGCCAGTCCGAGGCCCAGAAGTGCGGCCTCAAGCCCTTGGCCGTGATTCATGGGCACGCAGCGTTTGCTGATGAACCGGGATTATTCCCGGTGGCGCCGGTGGGCGCTATCCGCAAGTTGATGACCAAGACCGGCTGGAACGTGGGTGACGTCGATCTGTTCGAGATCAACGAAGCCTTTGCCGTGGTCAGCCTGGTGACCATGAGCAAGCTGGACATCCCCCACGCCAAGGTCAATATCCACGGCGGCGCCTGTGCCCTGGGGCATCCGATCGGTGCATCGGGTGCGCGGATCCTGGTGACGCTGCTCTCGGCCTTGCGACAGAACGGCCTCAAGCGTGGCGTTGCAGCCATTTGCATCGGCGGTGGTGAAGCCACGGCCATGGCCGTCGAATGCCTGTACTAAGGACTGACCATGTTGCCCAATGAAGAACAACTGCAAATCAGCGACGCGGCCCGGCAATTTGCCCAGGAACGCCTGAAACCCTTTGCCGCCGAATGGGACCGCGAGCACCGCTTTCCCAAGGAAGCCATCGGTGAAATGGCCGAGCTGGGTTTCTTCGGCATGCTGGTGCCGGAACAGTGGGGCGGTTGCGACACCGGCTACCTGGCCTACGCCATGGCCCTGGAAGAAATCGCTGCGGGTGACGGCGCCTGCTCCACCATTATGAGCGTGCACAACTCGGTCGGTTGCGTGCCGATCCTGAAGTTCGGTAACGACCAGCAGAAAGAGCAGTTCCTCAAGCCCCTGGCCAGCGGCGCTATGCTCGGCGCCTTTGCGCTCACCGAACCCCAGGCAGGTTCCGACGCCAGTAGTTTGAAAACCCGTGCGCGTCTGGAAGGTGACCATTACGTACTGAATGGCTGCAAACAGTTCATCACCTCCGGGCAGAACGCCGGGGTGGTGATTGTGTTCGCCGTGACTGACCCGGCGGCGGGCAAACGGGGGATCAGCGCGTTTATCGTGCCGACCGATTCGCCGGGCTACAGCGTGGCACGGGTCGAAGACAAGCTCGGGCAGCATGCGTCCGACACCTGCCAGATCCTGTTCGAGGACGTAAAGGTGCCGGTCGCCAACCGCCTAGGGGAAGAGGGCGAAGGCTACAAGATTGCCCTGGCCAACCTTGAGGGCGGCCGCGTCGGCATCGCCTCGCAAGCGGTGGGCATGGCCCGCGCCGCCTTTGAAGCGGCCCGCGACTATGCCCGCGAGCGTGAAAGCTTCGGCAAGCCGATCATTGAACATCAGGCCGTGGCCTTCCGCCTGGCGGACATGGCCACGCAAATTGCGGTCGCCCGGCAGATGGTGCATTACGCGGCCGCGCTGCGTGACAGCGGCAAGCCGGCCCTGGTGGAAGCCTCGATGGCCAAGCTGTTCGCCTCGGAAATGGCCGAGAAAGTCTGTTCGGCCGCCTTGCAAACCCTGGGCGGTTACGGTTACCTGAGCGACTTCCCGCTGGAGCGGATCTACCGCGACGTGCGGGTCTGCCAGATTTACGAAGGCACCAGCGATATCCAGCGCATGGTCATCTCACGCAACCTCTAAGGAGCCGATACATGAGTTACGAAACCATTTTGCTCGAAGTCCAAGGCCGCGTTGGGCTGATTACCCTCAATCGCCCGCAAGCCTTGAACGCCCTGAACGCGCAGCTGGTCAGTGAATTGAACCAGGCGCTGGATGGCCTGGAAGCCGACCCGCAAATCGGCTGCATTGTGCTGACCGGTTCCAGGAAGGCCTTCGCCGCCGGTGCCGATATCAAGGAAATGGCCGAGCTGACCTACCCACAGATCTATCTTGACGACCTGTTCAGCGACAGCGACCGCGTCGCCAACCGCCGTAAGCCGATCATTGCCGCGGTGAACGGTTTTGCCTTGGGCGGGGGCTGTGAGCTGGCGTTGATGTGCGACTTCATCCTGGCAGGCGATGGCGCCAAGTTCGGTCAGCCGGAAATCAACCTGGGCGTACTGCCGGGCATGGGTGGCACCCAGCGCCTGACCCGCGCGGTGGGCAAGGCCAAGGCCATGGAAATGTGCCTGACCGGGCGTTTTATCGACGCGGTGGAAGCCGAACGCTGCGGGATTGTCGCGCGCATCGTGCCGGCGGATGAGCTGTTGGAAGAGGCGCTGAAAGTCGCCACTTTGATTGCTGGCAAGTCAGTGCCTATCAGCATGATGGTCAAGGAAAGCGTGAACCGCGCGTTTGAAGTGAGCCTGTCGGAAGGCGTGCGGTTTGAGCGCCGGGTGTTCCATGCAGCATTTGCAACGCAGGATCAGAAGGAAGGCATGGCGGCGTTTGTGGCCAAGCGAGCACCGGACTTTAAAGACAGATAACCCGGTCTCCCACCTGCCACAAACCTGTAGGAGCCGGTAAGCCGGCTCCTACAAGTCGGGTTTACAGTTGGTAGTGCTTGAGTTCCCTGGCAATCACCATCCGCTGAATCTCGCTGGTCCCCTCGTAAATCTGCGTGATCCGCGCATCCCGGTAGTAACGCTCCACCGGATAATCCTCCAAATACCCATAGCCGCCATGAATCTGCATGGCTGACGAGCAGACTTTCTCCGCCATTTCCGAGGCAAACAGCTTGGCCTGGGAGGCTTCCGACAGGCACGGTTTGCCGGCACTGCGCAGTCGCGCAGCGTGCAGGATCAGCAAGCGGGCGGCATTGAGCTGGGTTTGCATGTCGGCCAACAGGTTGGCCACGCTCTGGTGCTCGATGATTGCTTTGTCGAACTGCACGCGATCACGGGCGTAAGCCAACGCCGCCTCAAACGCCGCCCGGGCGATTCCCAGCGCCTGGGCGGCAATGCCGATGCGTCCGCCTTCCAGGTTGGACAGGGCGATCGCCAGGCCTTTGCCACGCTCACCCAGCAGGTTGGCTTCGGGCACTGTGCATTGGTTGAGGGTGACCGCGCAGGTGTCAGAAGCGCGAATGCCCATTTTGTGTTCGGTGCGGTCCACCACGAAGCCGGGTGTTGCGGTGGGTACCAGGAACGCCGAGATGCCTTTCTTGCCCAGTTCAGGGTCGGTGATGGCAAACACGATCGCCACTTTGGCGCGCTTGCCATTGCTGACGAATTGCTTGGCGCCTGTGATCACCCAGTGACCGTCGCGCAGTTCTGCTCGGGTGCGCAGGTTGTGGGCTTCGGAACCGGCCTGGGGCTCGGTCAGGCAAAAGCAGCCAATCGCTTGGCCGCTGGCGAGGTCAGCCAGCCAAGTCTGCTTCTGCGACTCTGTGCCGTAATTGAGGATTGGCCCGCAACCCACTGAATTATGGATACTCATCAGCGCACCGGTGGCGCCGTCGCCAGCGGAGATCTCTTCCACGGCGAGGGCGTAGGCGACGTAATCGACATAGGTGCCGCCCCATTTTTCCGGCACTACCATGCCCAGCAGGCCCAGTTCGCCCATCTTGGCGACCAGGGCATCGTCGATCCAGCCAGCTTTTTCCCAGGCTTGGGCGTAGGGCGCGATTTCACCACGGGCAAAGTCGCGTGCCATGTCGCGGATCATCACCTGTTCTTCAGTATATTCAATATCTTGCATGACTTAGTTCGCAACCTTCTTGAAGTTATGAAAGAAGCTTTCTACATGGCTGAGGGCCAGTCCGTGCAGAGTCGGTGGGTTCCAGCGCGGGGCCTTGTCCTTGTCGATGATCAGCGCACGCACGCCCTCGATCAGGTCGCCGCGTTCGAACCATTGGCGGTCCAGGTGCAGCTCCAGGGCAAAACATTGCTCAAGGGGCAGGCGACGCCCGCGGCGTAGCATTTCAAGGGTGACGGCCATGGCCAGGGGTGAGCGGGTCTGCATCAGGTGGGCGGTGGTCAGGGCCCATTCGTGGCTGTCGGCCACGGTGACTTGTTGCAGTTGTTCAACAATGCTCGGCACATCCGGCAACGCGAAGAAGTGGTCAATGGCGGGGCGCAAGACGGCCAGGGGCGCGTCGGGGAGTTGCTGCACCGCCAGTTTGGCGAGCACACCTTGCAGGTCCTTGAGTGGCGAGTCGTGCCATTGCAGGCGGTCAAGCTTATTGTCCAGGTCGGCAAGCTTGCTGCTCTCAAGATACCAATCCGCCAGCCCGCAGTAGAGCGCATCGGCCGCACGGATCTGCACCCCGGTAACCCCCAGGTAAATCCCCAGCTCACCCGGAATACGCGGCAGGAAGTAGCTGCCGCCCACATCAGGAAAGTAACCGATGGCCACTTCCGGCATTGCCAGGCGGCTGCGCTCGGTAACGACGCGCAAGTCGGCGCCTTGCACCAGGCCCATGCCGCCCCCCAGGACAAACCCGTCCATGAGTGCCAGGACCGGTTTGCGGTAATGGTGGATGGCCAGGTCCAGTGCGTATTCCTCGACGAAGAAGTCCTGGTGCAGGGTGTCGCCATTCTTGAAGCTGTCGTAAAGCGAACGGATGTCGCCGCCGGCACAGAAGGCTTTTTCACCGGCGCCGCGCAGGACCACGGCGTACACCTGCGGGTCATCGGCCCAGACTTTTAGCTGGGACGCCAGCCTGCGCACCATGTTCAGGGTAATGGCGTTCAAGCCGGCGGGGCGATTGAGGGTGAGGTTGCCGATATGGTTACGGACCTCGGCGAGGACTTCGTCCTGAAGTGTTTCTGCGTGGCTTGCCTCGGATGAAACCTGAGCAGTCATCGATAACTCCCTGCTTTTATTGTTCTTTATCAAGATGTTCGCGGACGAACCATCTCGCGATCGTACCAGTGCAAATTTGCCCAGTACAACCGTCAATCATGCAGGTTGTTTTTGCATTTATGCAGTGAATGGATGAGTGCCTCACGGCACCCGACTGGCCAGTACCTCACCGATGCTGCGGCGTCGGGCGTGGGTTTCTGCGGCGTGGATCAACGCTTCCAGTTCAGTGGGCTCTACATCGTAGAATTGTTCCATTTCGGACAGCGCCAGCTTCAGATCGTCGGCAGTAATCGTTGGGTCTCGAGCGGCCTTGGGGTTGCCCAAGATAGGCGCGGGTGTTTCAACGGCGCCTTTTGGGTAGCGCGTGCGTGTCGCGTTGTTGTAAACCAGCGCGCAGGCCAGCAAGGCGCCGGCACCGAGCAGCACGGCGCCCAATTCATACCAGCCCAGGGCGGCTGAAGCCGGGTCCGCCAACACCAGTGTCATCGCCAATCCGCCGGCTGGCGGATGCAGGCAACGCAGCCAGCACATCAGCACCACCGTCATGCCGGCCGCCAGGCAGGCGCCGCCCAGGGAGGGACCCAGGACGCGGGCCACCAGCAACGCAATCACGCCCGCGCACAGGTAGCTGCCAATGATCGACCAGGGTTGCGCCAGTGCACCGGACGACACGGCGAACAACAACACCGCCGAGGCGCCGAGGGGGCCGAGCAGGTGCAACGCCACCTTCATGCCAAACACTTGGGCACACAGCCAGACGCTGAGGAGGGTGCCCAAGGCCATGCCGATGGCGGCACGGCTCCATTCAGTGGGGCGGGTGTTGATAGCAGCGGGGAACCAGCGAGCGAACATTGAAAGGGGGTCCATAAACAGCGGGCAAAAAAAAGGCTTGTCTGGTTGCCCGGAAAAGCCCTTTGAAGGTTCCAACATTTGGGGGAAGGAACCCGTGCAGTGTGCCCACCTTGGAAGAACCGCGCCAATGCATATTGATGCAGGTTGAGTGCAAAAATAATGAATTGAAGGCCGGCGCAGTCTTTAAGGTTGCGGCGGTTTGGCCAAGTGCAGCAGTACGTAAGGGTTGCGGTCAAACTCACCGACCAGGGTGGGCGTGATGCTGCGAAAGCGCGGGTCCTGCAAGCCTTCGTAATCCGCTTGACTCATCACCAGCCAGGCTGGCGCCTGGATGGGCTTCAGCTCGGCCGCTTGCTGAGTGAATAACGGTACTTGGTCGCAGTCGAGGTTGACCATGTATTTGATCGCCTTGGCGTCTTTGCCCAGGCCGTGCAACACCACGGGAGCACGCTGCTGCATCACCTGTTCATGCACCTGCAGGGTAAAGGTGCGTGTGTCATAGACACTGCGTTCCAGCGGTTCGACCACCAGGATATAAGTGGCCCATACCGCCAGTACCGCGGCAAAAGCCGGTCCGACCTGTCGCAGTTGCGACTTGAACAGCGCCAGCAGCGCCACTCCCTGCAGCCCCCCAAGCACGCCGTACACCCAGCCCAAATGACTCAAATGTTCCGGGTAGCGCGGCCGCGCGAAGAGCAATCCGGCGATCAACAGCGTCGGCAACAACGTCCAGATGCCCAGCATCAACCCACGCAACCAGGCAAACAACCGCCCGTGCGCCACTTGGAACGGATACGCCGCAATCATCGCCGCCATGGGCAACATCGGCAGTACATACCGCGCCTTTTTCGCCTGTGGGATCGACAAGCCCAGCATCACCAGCAAGCCTGCGGCAGCGCAGTACCACACCAACTGCAAGGCCGGCCCCGGCGCCCGGCGTCCGCTGATCACCATGGCCAGCAGCACAAGCACGGCCATCGGATACGCCAGGGCATAGTTGCCCAGGGAACTGGTGAAGTAATACAGCACGCCGCTGGAACCTTCGCTGCCATCCATGCGCCCGAGGAACTGCATGCGAATCACGTCCTGCATGAAGCGCTCGCCGCCACTCAGCTTGGCCATCAACAACAGCAAGCCGACACAGGCCACCAGCAACGCCAGCGCAAGCAATCCGAAGCTGAACAGTGGGCGCCATTGGCGGTTGATCAGGTAATAGCTGCACAACACGCCAGTGGGAACGACCAGCCCAATCGGCCCACGCACTGCAAAGCCGACAATCAGCAGCAGGTACAGCCAATGCAGGCGCTTACCTGCACCGAAGTGGTCGTGGGCGTACCCCAGATAGAACACCGCCAGGGCGATTGCGGCCAACATCTGGTCGAGGGACACCGCGCGGGTTTCGCTGATGAAGCTGCTGCTCAGCAACAGCATCGCAATGCTCAACAGTCCCCAGCGCTGGGAGTAAGGGGCCGTCAGGCGATACACCAGGGTGACGATCAACGCCGAGGCAATGGCCGTAGGCAGCCAGGCGGTAAAGCGGGTGACCTCGCCAAACGGCAAAGACACCAGCCACGTCATCAACGTCGAGGTAGCCAGGTAATCCGCGTAAGGCTGGCCATAGGTGGTCGGAAAGAAACCGGGCCCATGACGCAGCATCTCCTGGGCAAACAGCACGAAGCGTGAGTCGAAGCCGATGATTGCCTGATGCCAGTTGCCGGCGATGAACAGCAGCAACGCCAGCAATCCCAAGCCGAGGGATTGACGGCGGATCGCGGGGCTTAACAGGGACGGTTGGGCAGTGTTCACGTCTTAGGCTTCCACGACCTGCGGCAACCATTGCTGCTGCGGAATCGGCAACTGGCAGGAGTCGCCACGGCCGATCGGGTAGTACTGGAAGCCTTTGCGCGCCAGGCGCTCGCCGTCATAGAGGTTGCGGCCGTCGAAGATCACCGGGGTTTTCAGGCGCTGGTGGATCAGGTCGAAGTCCGGCGCCTTGAACTGCTGCCATTCAGTGCAGACGATCAGCGCGTCGGCGCCGCCCAGGGTGGATTCCGGGGTACCCATCAGCATCAGCCGTGGATCGTCGCCATAGATGCGCTGGGTTTCCTGCATGGCTTCCGGATCGAAAGCACGCACGTTGGCGCCAGCCGCCCACAAGGCTTCCATCAACACCCGGCTGGGCGCGTCACGCATGTCGTCGGTGTTCGGCTTGAACGCCAGGCCCCACAGGGCAAAGGTCTTGCCGCGCAGGTTGCCCTTGAAGAATGCATTGATGCGTTCGAATAATTTGCTCTTCTGGCGCTGGTTGATGGCTTCCACGGCTTCCAGCAGGTCGCTGGAGCAGTTGGCTTGCTTGGCGCTGTGGATCAGGGCGCGCATGTCCTTGGGGAAGCACGACCCCCCATAGCCGCAGCCGGGGTAGATGAAGTGGTAACCGATGCGCGAGTCGGCACCGATGCCAAGGCGCACGGCTTCGATGTCTGCGCCCAGGTGCTCGGCCAGCTCGGCGATCTGGTTGATGAAGCTGATCTTGGTGGCCAACATGCAGTTGGCGGCGTATTTGGTCAGCTCGGCGCTGCGCAGGTCCATGAAAATGATGCGGTCATGGTTGCGATTGAAAGGAGCGTACAGGTCGCGCATCACCTCGCGCACGTCTTCGCGCTCGCAGCCGATGATGATGCGGTCCGGGCGGCGGCAGTCGGCCACGGCCGAGCCTTCCTTGAGGAATTCCGGGTTGGAGACGATATCGAACTCCAGGTGCCGACCGGCCAAGTGCAGGGCTTTTTCGATATGCGCACGCAGGGTGTCGCCAGTACCGACGGGCACGGTGGATTTTTCCACCAGGATCACCGGTTCCTTGCGATGACGGGCCACGGCATCGCCCACCGACAGCACGTACTTCAAGTCCGCCGAACCGTCTTCGTCCGACGGCGTACCCACGGCGATAAACAGCACTTCGCCATGCTCGACCGCGAGTTTCTCGTCATGGGTAAAGTGCAGCCGCCCGCTTTCCAGGTTTTCCTTGACCATCGCCGCCAGCCCCGGCTCGAAGATCGTCACATGGCCCTTCTGCAAAGACTCGACCTTGTTCTTGTCAACGTCCATGCAGATGACATCGTGACCGACTTCGGCCAACACAGTGGCCTGCACCAGACCGACGTAACCACTACCAAATACACTGATTTTCATGGGGCATTCCTGGGACTTGTAGCGCTAGCACGACGAGAGTTGATAACCAGCACACCGAGGATGACCAAAGCCACCCCCAGGGTTTTTGAAATGGAGAAGTCTTCGTTGAACACCGGCAGGCTGGCCGCCAGCAGGTACACCAGGGCGTAGCTGATGCTCAACAGTGAATAGGCACGGCCCAGTGGCAGGTGCTTGAGCGCGCCGAGCCAGCAGAGCATCGACAGCGCGTAGGCCAGAATCGCCAGGAGCACCACGCCGAGGGCGTCGAGATCAATCTGGACGCTCAGCCACTGGTTGGGCAGCGGCAAGCGCGTCATGCTCCAGCGCATGCCCAATTGGGCGGCGCTGACCAGGCCAACACTGCCCAGGGCCAGGGCAAACCCTTGAACCCGGCTCATACGTGACGCCCCAGCAGCACGACACCGCCGATCACCAGCGCCACGCCCAACCAGTGACGGCCGTCGATGGGCTCATCAAAGACAAACCGCGCCACCAGTGTGACCAGCACGAAATTCAGGCTGAGCATGGGGTAGGCAATGCCCACCTCAAGGCGCTGCAACACCAGCAGCCACACCAACAGGCCCAGACCCAGACACATCAGCGCCGACCACAACCACGGCGAACGCAGTTTCAGTGCCCAGCCGTCCGGCAGGTCACGCCAGCTTTCCACGGCGAATTTCTGCGACACCTGGCCCATGCAGGTCAGCAGGCACGCGGCCACTAACAGCAGCAAGGTGATCAAGGCGTCACCTGCGGGAAGATCAAAATCACTATATTGCCTTGCTCATAGCGCTGGCCGTCGCTGGGCAACAAAGCGATTTCGGCTCGCTCATCGTCACCTTTGACGCGCATCACCACACCGACCGTGCCTTTTTTACGCGCATCGCTCATCCACTGCTGAACCTGAGGCATATCCACCTTGTGATGCCCGGCATCCGGGTAGGCGAGGCCGTATTTGACTTCACCGACGGTGTTGTAGAGCGTCACGTCCGGCCGTGCCAGGCGCCACGACAAGGCCGATGCGGCGCCGAGGTCATTGCTCAACAGTGCAGTGGCCGGTTGCAGTTCCTGCAGGTGATCGATGATGAATTGGTCGGGGGTCTTGTTGTAAACCACTGAGTGCGGCAGCGCGGCTGGCAACAGGGCGACCATCAGCCAGCTGCCAAGCACTGGCATCGCCCACAAGCGAAGCGGCTGTGCGGCCTGCAGCAGGTTGACCAGGATCCAGCCGAACAGGAATGTGAACACCAGTACCAGGCTGAGTGTTTCCTGACCGTGTTCATACACCGGTTTTTTCAGTTGGAACCAGCTCAGCGCCAGCAGCATCACCACGCCGATGATCAGGTTCAACCAGCCGTTGATACGCACTGCGCGGTAACGACCCTGGGCCAGTTTGTCGGCCAGGGTGCTTCCCATCAGCAACGCCAAGGGCAGCAGGCACGGCATGATGTAGGAGGGCAGCTTGCCCTTGGCCAGGCTGAAGAACGCCAGGGGCATCAGCAGCCACAGCAACACAAAGCCGACTTTTGCGCTGCGTTTGTCCTGCCATGCCTGTTTAAGGGTGGACGGCAACAACGCCACCCATGGCAGGCAGAACGCAACCAGCAACGGCAGGTAATACCAGAACGGCTCGGCATGCTGGGCGTCGTCACCGGCAAAGCGCTGGATATGCTCGTGCCAGAAGAAGAAGTGCCAGTAGTCGGGCTCTTGCAGGTGTACAGCCAGCGCCCACGGCAAGCTGATGACAATCGCCACCACCACCGCCACCAGGCCGTAACCCAGCAGCTCGCGGAAACGCTGTTGCCAGATCGCATAGGGCAGGGCGATCAACACCGGGAGCAGCCACGCCAGGAAGCCCTTGGTCATGAAACCCATGCCGCAGGCAAACCCCAACAGCGCCCAGGCGCCGAGTCGCCCGTTTCGGGTCGTGCTGTCAAAGCAAAACCACAAGGCCACGCCCGTCAGGTTCACCCAGAACGTGAACTGCGGATCGAGGTTGGCATAACCGCCCAGGGCCGCCACGCTGACAAAACTCATGTACAGCACAGTGCTGATCAGGCTCTTCTGCGGGTCATTCCACAACCGACGCGACACCAGGTACACCAACAGGATGCTCAATCCGGTGCTCAACGCCGACGCAAACCGCACGCCGAACAGGTTCTGCCCGAAGATCGCCTGGCCCAGCGCGATCATCCAGTAACCGGCCGCCGGTTTCTCGAAGTAACGGATACCCATGAAGTGCGGCGACGCCCATTTTCCGGTCAGCAGCATTTCCTGGCTGATTTGCGCATAACGGGTTTCATCCGGAATCCACAGACCATGGGTAGCCAGTGGCAGCAGGTAAAACACGCCAAACGCCAGCAGGAGCAGGGGCAGGGCCCAACGGCGAATCATGCCTGCTGCACTCCAAGCCAACCCTCGCGACCGGGCAAGGCGCCGCGCACCAGCTGTTGCTGGGGCAGGGTGGTCAGGTCCGCCGGCAACAACTCGCCCAACGGTTTGAAATCGATGCCGCGCTGCCCTGCCTGGGCGAGCAACTGGCGGAACTCATTGGCCATCAGAATCCCTTCTACCTCTGCGTGGATCGTGTAGACGTTGAGCTTCGACTCGGCAAAGCGGTCGAGGATGAACGTATTGAAGTCCTTGGCAGCCACTACCGGCCCGACGACTTCGTCGAAGGTCGGCAGGTCCACCGGAATCTGTGGGGTGCCCGCACTGCCATCGGCCAAGGTGGGACGAAACAGGCTAGTGCCGCGGCAATCGCTGTTGTAGCGAAAGTTGAACCCTTGCTTGGCTTGCACCACGCGTTCATCGGCGCGCCAACCGGCGGCCGCTGAACAGTCAATGCGCTCACCAAGGATGTCGCTCAGGCTCTCCACGCCGCGTCGAATTTGCTCGACCAACTGCGCTTCGCTCCAGCGCCCGGTGTTGGCCTGCCAGCCGTGGTGATCCCAGGCGTGCAGGCCGACCTCATGCCCGGCCGCCTTGGCTTGGCGCATCAGGTGCCCCAGGTCGCGACCGATCGGCTTGCCCGGCCAGGCGGTACCAGCCAGCAGGATATCCAGGCCATACAGCCCGACGGCGTTGGAGCGCAGCATCTTCCACAGGAACTGCGGGCGGATGAGGCGCCACAGGTGGCGCCCCATGTTGTCCGGCCCGACACTGAAGAAAAACGTCGCTTTTACCGAGGCTTCGTCCAGGGATTCGAGCAACCGTGGCACACCTTCACGGGTGCCGCGGTAGGTGTCGACGTCGATGCGAAGACCTGCATCCATTACTTTTTGTCCGCGATTTCGAGCATCGCTTCACGCAGGAAGAAATCCAGCGTGTTGCCGATGGTTTCGCTCATCTCTACGGTCGGCTCCCAGTTCAGCAGGCGCTTGGCGTTTTCGATGCTTGGCTTGCGGTGTGCCACGTCCTGGTAACCGGTGCCGTAGAACGCCTTGCTTTCCACGTCACGGAAACCGGCGAACGGCGGGAAGTTGCCACGCAGCGGGTGCGCTTCGAACTGGCGCAGCAGCTCTTCGCCCAATTGGCGGATGCTGGCTTCGTTTTCCGGGTTGCCGATGTTGATGATCTGGCCGTTGCACGCGTCGTTGTCGTTATCAATGATGCGCGCCAGGGCTTCGATACCGTCGGCGATGTCAGTGAAGCAACGTTTCTGCTCACCACCGTCGAACAGACGGATCGGCGTACCTTCCACCAGGTTCAGGATCAGTTGGGTGATCGCACGGGAGCTGCCGATGCGCGCGGAGTCCAGGCGGTCGAGACGCGGGCCCATCCAGTTGAACGGACGGAACAGGGTGAAGTTCAGGCCCTTGGCGCCGTAGGCCCAGATCACGCGGTCGAGCAGTTGTTTGGAGACCGAGTAGATCCAGCGTTGCTTGTTGACCGGGCCGACCACCAGGTTGGAGGTGTCTTCATCGAAGTACTGGTCCTGGCACATGCCATAGACTTCGGAGGTCGACGGGAAGATCACGCGCTTGTTGTACTTGACGCAATAGCGCACCAGCTTGAGGTTTTCCTCGAAGTCCAGCTCGAACACGCGCAGCGGGTTGCGGGTGTATTCGATCGGCGTGGCGATGGCTACCAACGGCAGGACCACGTCGCACTTCTTGATGTGGTACTCGATCCACTCGGTGTGGATGCTGATGTCGCCTTCCACGTAATGGAAGTTCGGGTGGCTGCGCAGGCGCTCGATGGCGTCGGAGCCGATGTCCAGGCCATAGACTTCGTAACGGTCGTCACGCAGCAGACGCTCGGACAGGTGGTTACCGATAAAGCCATTCACGCCCAGGATCAGCACACGGGTACGCCGTGGCTTGCGGCCGGACTCGGCGCCGCGCAGCACGGAACCGTCCACCAGGCCCAATTCGTTGGCCAGGGAAGGACCGGCCAGGTACAGGCCGTTGTCATTGCGTTGGCCGAACTTGATCACCAGGGAGTCTTCACCGCAGGCAATGCGCAGCGGGTTGACGCTGATCACGCGGCCCGGCGCCTGGCCATCGTTGCCCTTGACCACTTCGGCTTGCCACACGATCAGCTTGTGCTCGCCGACCGCGCAGAAAGCGCCCGGATACGGTTGAGTCACGGCGCGAACCAGGTTGAACAATGCTTCAGCCGGTTTTTTCCATTCCAGCTTGCCATCGGCGGCGGTGCGGCGACCGAAGTAAGTGGCCTGGCTTTCGTCCTGGGCGGTCTCCGCCAGCTTGCCTTGAGCCAGTTGCGGCAGGGCGTCACGCAGCAGGTTGCTGGCGGCGTCGCGCAGTTTGGCGTGCAGGGTCAGGCCGGTATCAGTGCGATCGATCACGACTTTCTGTTGGGCCAGGATCGCGCCGGCATCGGCACGCTTGACCATACGGTGCAGGGTTACGCCGGTTTCGCTTTCGCCGTTGACCAGCACCCAGTTGGCCGGGGCGCGGCCACGGTATTTGGGCAGCAGCGAGCCGTGAAGATTGAATGCGCCGTTGCGTGCGGTTGCCAGCAATGGCTCGCTCAGCAGGTTGCGGTAGTAGAACGAGAAAATGTAGTCCGGGTTCAGCTTGGCGATGCGCTCGACCCACAGCGGGTGGTTCGCGTCTTCCGGAGCGTGCACTGGAATACCGTTGCGTGCGCACAGTTGAGCAACGGAACCGTAGAAGTTGTTTTCCTTCGGGTCGTCGGCATGGGTGAACACAGCAGCAATTTCGTAACCCGTGTTGAGCAGCGCTTCAAGGCCTGCACAACCAATGTCGTGGTACGCGAATACAACAGCTTTTGAACTCATGATTGGACCTGATCAGCAGAAGAAGTAGAAGTATGGGAAGACACCAGGCCGTCAACGACGACCACGGGAGCCGGTGCTGCCGGTTGGTTGCGCAGCACCTTTTCGATAAAGAAGCGCGGACGGGCGCGCACATCGCTGTACATGCGGCCCAGGTATTCACCCAAGAGGCCCATGCCGATGAATTGGCCACCGGTGAACACGAACAGCACGGCGAACAGTACGAACAAGCCATCACCGGCCCAGTCGGCACCAAAGGCCAGGCGCATGACGATCAACGCCAGGGCAAACAGCATGCCGAGCGCCGCCAGGCTGAAGCCGACGATGGACAGCAGGCGCAGCGGGGTGGTGGTCATGCAGGTCAGCAAGTCGAACATCAGGCTGATCAGGCGCATGGCGCTGTATTTGGATTCGCCATGTTCACGCTCGGCGTGGTGCACCAGGATCTCGGTGGTGTGGCGGGCAAAGCCGTTGGCCAGGATCGGGATAAAGGTGCTGCGCTCGCGGCAGGCCAGCATCGCGTCGACAATGGTGCGGCGGTAGGCGCGCAACATGCAGCCGTAATCGGTCATGGCCACGCCGGTGGAGCGCTGCACGGCCAGGTTGATCAAGCGCGAAGGCCAGCGGCGGAAGGCCGAGTCCTGGCGATTATTGCGCACGGTCGCAACCACGTCGTAACCGAGGGCGGCTTGGTCCACCAGGCGCGGGATTTCTTCGGGCGGGTTTTGCAGGTCGGCGTCAAGGGTGATCACCACGTCGCCCCGGCACTGCTCGAAACCGGCCATGATCGCCGCATGCTGGCCGTAGTTGCGGTTGAGGATCACCGCCACCACGTTGCTGCCGTCTTCAGCCGCAGCGTCTTCCAGCAGTTGGGCCGAATTGTCGCGGCTACCGTCATCCACCAGGATGATTTCGTATTCGTAGGCCAGCTGCTTGCAGGCCGCAGTGGTGCGACGCAGCAATTCAGGCAGGCTCTCTTGTTCGTTGTAGACCGGGATAACGATCGACACGCAATGAATAGGGTAGGGTTTCAAAGATTCATGACCTCGGGGTTAGAGCATCTTGGAGCGTGGAAACAGCAGCAATCATTGGGGCGAACGTCCAGGCCGCAGGTTAAGAAACGGCGCCAAAGGTGAAGCGTAATCAATAGGTTAGACGATATAGCGCGGCTTGCCGTGAAGTACTGTGTTTAAGATTAAGCGTAAAAATGTGGAACAGATATGAAAGGCGGATGAAAAACTCGTTTATTTGACAGGTAGACAGCTAGGGTTCAGCTAAGCAACTAACGGGTTGTCGACTTTAGTTAGTGGGGGAAATAGGAACTGTTTGTAGGACGTTTGGTTCAACTTGAGCGTCTACGCTCAGCCAACGAATTTTAGTGAAGAATCTTCTCTGCAATGCGCCCCAAGTGCCGGTAAAGTAAGCCGTCTCTTGCCAGGGTGATCGGATGAATAGCGTGCAGCTTTTACGCGGCCAATTGCGGCCTGCTTTGATGGGATCGTTGATGGCGTTGTTGATGAGCGTGGCCAGTGTCACGACAGTCCAGGCCGATGACGGCGTGGCGCTGACCAGCATCGATCAAGTGCCGGACGGCGTGGAAGTGCGCGGCAAGCAGATCGCCGCCTACACCTGGGACGATAAGCAAGGCAAGAACCTGCTGGTGCTCGCCGAGCAAGTCAGCGAGCGTGACGACGACGGCACCCAGTCGGGGTTCGTCTATGCGGCGCAATACCTGATCGACGGCAACCGCCCCAAGCGTGTGTGGATGCTCTACGACGACGTGCAGCATTGCGAATTCGACGCCGCCCTGCATTTTGACAGGGCGGCGACCAAGGTCACCGACCTCACCGGCGACGGCATCACCCAGGCCACCGTGGGCTATTCGCGAACCTGCACCAGCGATGTTAGCCCCAACGAATTCAAGCTGATCATGCATGTCGGCAAGTCGCAGAAATTCCGTCTGCGCGGCCTGGATCGCGTGGGGGCTGCCTGGTGGGACGAAGAGGCTGGCGCCTTGCGCGGCATGCCGTTGCCCAAGGATTGCAGCGTGGCCGGACAGCAGGCGCTCGTCAGCCAGTACAAGGAGCAGGGCACCGAGTTGCCGTTGCCGGGTTGTTATGGCGATGAAAAGGATTTTGCCAAGGCCCCTGAGGCTTACTTGACGTTCATGCGTCAACACTGGTTCGCGCTGATGCAGAAGCAGGACAGCGACTGGAGCCAGACCCAGGTCCAGCCGCAGGATCCTACCGAAGATGACGACACGGCCCCGTGATTTTGTGCCTGGGCCGGTCCTGGGTTAGACTCGGCCTTCGCCAATTCACTAAATACCTCGATTAATCAAAGGCTTGTTCGAGGTATTTAATCCAAAGGCTGATCTACCTTGACTGAGTCTATCCGCAACCCGCTGACCCTTTACCTCACCCGCCTGGCACCCTCCAGCCAACTGACCATGCGCTACGTGTTGCAAGACGCGGCCGACCGCCTGGGCTTCGAGGACATTAACCTTGAAGACATCGACTGGCATCTGCTGCAGCCCGAACACGTGATCGCCCTGGTCGCTGCCTTGCGTGAGGACGGCTACGCGCCGAATACCTCATCGTTATATGTCAACGCGGTACGCGGTGTGATGAACGAAGCCTGGCGGCTGAACCTGATCAGCCAGGAACACCTGTTGCGCATGCGCACCGTCAAGGCTGCACCGGGCACGCGCCTGAGCCAGGGCCGCAACCTGCGGCGCAGCCTGATCCGCGAAATGATGGAAGTCTGCGCTGCCGACCCTCGGCCCCAGGGCCTGCGGGATGCCGCGGTGATCGGCATTCTGTATGGCTCCGGCATGCGCAAGTCGGAGTCGGTCAACCTCGACCTGGCGCAGATCAACTTCGAAGAGCGCAGCCTGCGGGTGATCGGCAAGGGTAACAAGGAGTTGATCAAGTACGCGCCGGACTGGGCATTCGCCAAGTTGCAGGCGTGGCTGGCGTTTCGCCGCGAGCAACTCAAGGAAGGCGAGCAGGACGACAGTTTCCTGTTCAACCGCATCCGCCGCGGCAGTCATATCACCCGCGAACGCATCACCAAGCATGCGATCTACTACATCGCCCGCCAGCGCGGCCAGCAGGTAGGCGTGAAAATCATGCCTCATGACTTCCGCCGCTCGTTCATTACTCGGGTGATTGAAGAGCATGACCTGTCGATTGCACAGAAACTGGCGCACCACACCAATATCCAGACCACCGCCAGCTATGACGTGCGTGACGACAACGAGCGGCGGCGGGCGGTGGATCGGTTTGATCTGTAACGTCCGACATGATGAAGATCAAAATGTGGGAGCGGGCTTGCTCGCGAAGGCGGTTTGTCAGTCAAAGTCCGGTGACTGATACGCCGTATTCGCGAGCAAGCCCGCTCCCACAAGGGTTAGGTGTAAAGGTTAGAGGATAGGCTTGCCGCCCGTGACCGCATAACGCGACCCAGAGATATAGCTGCCTTCATCCGAGGCCAGCAGCACATAGATCGGCGCGACTTCCACCGGTTGGCCCGGACGGCCCAGCGGGGTTTCGCTGCCGAAGCTCTTCACGTCTTCATCGGTCATGGTCGCCACAATCAGCGGCGTCCAGATCGGTCCCGGCGCTACGCTGTTGACGCGAATGCCCTTGCTGCCGAGCAACTGCGCCAGACCACCCGTGAAGTTCGCGATTGCACCCTTGGTGGCGGCGTAGGGCATCAACGTCGGCTTGGGCATGTCCGAGTTGACCGACGATGTATTGATGATCGAACTGCCCGCCTTCATATGCGGCACGGCAGCCTTGCAGATACGAAACATGGCTGTGATGTTGATATCGAAGGTTTTCACCCATTCCTCGTCTGAGATCTCTTCAAGCGTTTCATGGCTCATCTGGAATGCTGCATTGTTGACCAGCACATCAATACGGCCGAATTGCTCGACCGTCTTGTCGACCAGCGACTGGCATACGCTTTTCTGCGCGATATCACCGGGCAGCAACAGGCACTGGCGTCCGGCTTCCTCGACCCAGCGTGCAGTTTCCCTGGCGTCCTCATGTTCATCCAGATAAGCGATGGCCACATCCGCGCCTTCGCGCGCAAAAGCGATCGCCACGGCACGGCCGATGCCACTGTCGGCGCCGGTGATCAGCGCGATCTTGTTGGCGAGCCGGCCGGAGCCCTTGTAGCTTTGCTCGCCGCAATCCGGGTAAGGGTCCATTTTTTTCTGCGAACCTGGCACGTTCTGAGCTTGCGGCGCGAAGGGTGGGCGAGGGTAGTCAGTCATTTCAATCTCCATAGGTTTCCAAAGGTGCTATGGGATTAGTAGTTTTGCGCCGGACGATAGTTGTAATGGATGCCATTGAAGCCCGACGAGTGGTTGGCTTCAGACTTATGCATACAGGGTATTTCCACGCTTTGATGTTGCCCCGTAGGCGCAGTCAAGATTCGAGATCCGAACCTGCTGCGCAGACGGGCAGCGATCAGGAGGAGGGCGGGGCACTGGCCAGGTGAGTGGGCAGGCGGCGCAAGGTCCACAGCGTGGTGAGCATCGCTGCGATAGCGCATAGCGCAATGCCTATCAGCATCGGCGCGGGTGTGTGATCGGCGAACACACCGACCACCGTCATTGACAGGGCTGCCGTGATCATCTGGATCGCCCCGAGCAGGGCCGAGGCAGAACCGGCCACCGCGCCATGATCCTCCAACGACAACACACCGGCTGCCGGCAGCAGCAGGCCGAGAAAGCCGAAGCCGATAAACAGCAGCGTCATCATCAAGGCCAGGCTATCGACCCATAGCGTGGTGGCCGCCAGCAAGGCCATGACCGCCGCCACGGCCACCACCGACCAGCGGATCAACGGCGCCAGGCCAAAGCGTGCAGTGAGGCGCGCGGTCAGTTGGCTCATGGCGAAAAACGAGGCGGCATTCAGGGCAAAACCCAGGCTGAACTGGGTCGGCGTCAGGCCGTAATACTCGATGTACACGAACGGTGCGCTGCCGATGAACACGAAGAAGGTCGCCAAGCCAAAACCACACACCACCGACAAACCGATAAAGACCGGGTCGCGCAACAACGCGCCATAGCTGCTGAACGCATTGCCCAGGGTTTTGCCCAATCGACGTTCGGCCGGATGGGTCTCGGGCAGTTGCACGATGGTCATCACCAGGCAGGCCACGGCAACGACGGCCAGCACGGCAAACACTTCACGCCAGCTCCACAACGCGATCACCAGGCTGCCGGCGAGCGGCGCAAGGATCGGCGAGACGCTCATCACCAGCATCAGCAACGCCATGAGCTTCGCCGCTTCATGCCCGGTGTACAAGTCACGCACGATGGCCCGCGGAATCACCATGCCTGCGCACGCACCAAACGCCTGCAGGGCACGAAAGGCAATCAGTGTTTCGATGGTCGGCGCCAGCGCACACCCGACACTTGCCACGGCAAAAATTACCAGGCCTGCGTAAATCGGCGGTTTGCGCCCAAACACATCACTGATCGGCCCGTAGAACAGCTGGCACACCCCAACGATGACGAAAAACACAGTGAGGCTCATCTGCACCAGCGCGGGTGAGGCATGCAGGCTTGCGCCCAGAGTCGGCAAGGCTGGCAGGTAAATATCGATGGCGAAGGGGCCGACTGCGGTGATCAAACCCAGCAGCAAGGCGAGGTGGGCGATACGTCGAGACATGGGGCAGTTCCGGGCGGAGCAAAGGTCGGTCAGCTTAAGGGATCTGCGCAGATCCGCAAACTTAGGCTTCAATAAGCAGTATGGTTGGCCGATAACATGACCAGCGAGGCTTCTGCGGTTGGGTTCCCAACCGACTGACCAGGCACGGGGATATATCAGCATGACGATCAAACTACGCCTGATGCTGTTGATAGCGACCGGACTGCTTACGGCCTTGATCATGAGCCTGGCCGGCTACCTGGGAAATACTCGGATGGGCACTGCCGTGCAGGACAGCGAGCTCAGCATGACGGCGCTGCGCAACCATATGGAAGCCGACATGATGCACGACGCCCTGCGCGCGGATGTGCTGTCGGCCATGCTGGTGGGCCTGGGTAAAAGTACCAGCACGAAGGCGCAGGTCAGCGATTCGCTCAAGGAACATGCCGAGCACTTTCGCCAGGTGTTGGCGGATAACCTCAAGCTGCCGCTGGACAACACGCTCAAGGCAAACCTGGAAAAAATCAAACCCAGCCTGGACAACTATATAAGTACCGGCGAGCGCATCGTCACCCTGGCGCTGGATGACCCCGACGCCGCTCGGGGCGAACTGGGTACGTTCAACGCCGCCTTCAGCCAGCTTGAAGATCAGATGGCGACGCTCAGTGAGCTGATCGAAAACAACACCCAGCAGGCCAGTGTCGGCACTCGGCAGAGCATCAGCGCCGCCAACTTCACCCTTGGCGTGGTATTGATCGCCAGCCTTATACTGCTGTTGGCCCAGGGCCGCTGGGTCATCCTCAGCATCATGGGACCGCTGCAAACGGCCAGCCGGATTGCCGACAGCATTGCTCATGGCAACTTGAGCGAACCGATTGTCGAACCCGTGCGCAAAGATGAAGCCAGTGCATTGATTCGCAGCCTCGCCACCATGCAACGGGATTTGCGCGGCATGATCGACGTGGTGCGCAGCAACGCCCATGGCGTCAATACCACGAGCGAGCAACTGAGCCACGGCTGTCATGAAGTGGCTGGCAGCAGCCAGCAACAAAGCGCGGCGGCAAGCGCCATGGCCGCTGCCGCGAGTGAAATGACCGCGAGCATTGAGGAAATCACTCGGCATGCCGAGCGAGCATTGGCCATGGCCAACCAGGCTGAAACACTGGCCAAGGACGGTGGCCAGGTGATTCATCAGGTGGTCAGCGACATGGACGGCATTGCCCGCTCCGCGCAACAGTCCGCCCAGGTAATCCGCACGCTGGACAAGGAGTCCGAGGCGATTTACAGCATTATCCAGGTGATCAAGGGAATCGCCGACCAGACCAATTTGCTGGCCCTGAATGCCGCGATCGAGGCCGCCCGTGCCGGTGAGCAGGGGCGCGGTTTCGCCGTGGTCGCCGATGAAGTACGCAACCTCGCCGGGCGCACCAGTGCCTCGACCCAGGAAATTGCCAGCATGGTAGGGCGTATCCAGCAAAGCACGCGCGAAGCCGTCGCCAGCATGGAGGAGGGCGTTGCTCAGGTCGATAAGGGCATGGCGGTGACCGCTGATGTGGAGCGCTCAATTCGTGAGATTCTCCAGGCCACCTTGAATACCACCGAGATGGTCAACGATATCTCCCGAACCATCGGGGAGCAGAGCCTGGCCAGCAATGAAATTGCCCATCAGGTGGAGATGATTGCGCAGATGTCGGAGAGTAACAGTCGCGTAATCGGCCAGACGGCGTCGACGACGGACGAATTGTCTAGCTTGGCAGGCCAGCTGTCACAGTCCGTCGATCGATTCAGGCTCTAACTTATTGATTTAACTCAACTAAATAGTCATTTAGTTGAGTTGGATATCGGGCAGGGGCTCAGGACCGGGAGAGGGCAGACGTGCGTCGTTCGGCGATGCGCTCGACCGTTTGCATATGCTGCGTACCCCATTGGCACAACCCGCCCAGCGCCGTAGCCAAGGACTGGCCAAAGGGCGTGAGGGAGTACTCGACCTTCGGCGGTATCTCGTGAAAGTCCATACGAGCAATGATCTCGTCGCGCTCCAACTCCTTGAGTTGCTGAATCAACACTTTGTCAGTCACGCCGCCAATCGCGCGCCTTAATTCGCCATATCGATGAACATTCTGCGCCAGGTTGAACAGAACCAGGGGTTTCCATTTGCCGCCAATCACCGCCAGCGCAGCTTCCAGGCCACAGTTGAATGAGTTGTTAGCCATGATGATGAAGGCTCCGAGGGGGTACTTACTAAAAGGTGCATACTATTCAAAAGAATAGCGCAGATCTACAGTTGGGCCTCAACCTTATTCATTGGAGCTCACCATGAGCAGGCTCAACGGCAAAATTGCAGTAGTTACCGGCGGCAACAGCGGCATCGGCCTGGCAACCGCCATTCGCTTCGCAACTGAAGGCGCGCAGGTCGTGATCGTAGGACGTCGGCAGGATGAACTGGACAAGGCGCTTGCACTGATTGGCCATGAGGCCATCGCCATCCAGGGTGACATTTCAAAACTCGACGACCTGGCGCGCATTTTCACTCAAATCAAAGCCGACAAGGGCCGCGTTGACGTGCTGTTCGCCAACGCGGGCCTGGGGGATTTCCAGCCGATCGGATCCATCACCGAGGAATCGTTTGACCGGACATTCGGCATCAACGTCAAAGGCACGCTGTTCACCGTGCAAAACGCGTTGCCACTGATGCACGCTGGCAGCTCAGTGATCCTGACCGGTTCAACCACCGGCACCATGGGCACACCGGCATTCAGTGTGTACAGCGCCACCAAGGCTGCGCTGCGTAATTTCGCCAGAAGCTGGGCGCTCGATCTGAAAGGTAGCGGCATTCGCGTCAACGTGCTGTCACCAGGCCCGATCTCGACACCAGGCCTGGACCTGGCGCTGTCAGGCACGGGACAAAAGGAAGCCATCATCGACGACATGACGGCGCAGGTTCCGTTGGGTCGTATCGGCAAGCCGGAAGAAGTCGCAGCCGCCGCATTGTTCCTGGCGTCGGATGAGAGCAGCTTCATGACGGGCAGTGAAATGTTTGTCGATGGTGGCTTTGCTCAGGTTTGAGCAAGACAGGGGTTTTGCCTGCTGAAATCTGACAGACACTGCCCCTGAATACGCAATGCGATATTACGCATAATGTATATTATGTTAAATAATGTGTCAGGGTGGAACTTTCTATACTTGTGCTTGAGGTTACGCGCCACCACTTTCCGATTTTTGCAGACGTTCAGGCTCTTGCGCCAATCGCGGTTTAAGTGGAAAGCCCTATGCTAATCCCCTGAAACCCTTGATCCCTGAGGGCTGGAGCGCAGCCAGCAAGCCATTGCGACAAGTTGTTTTTAACAAAATCAGTGGAAAAATCTGTTTTCTGAAAATCCGTAAGGTACTGATTAATAACATTATTTACTGACTAGCCTCAAATTGAACAGCTCCCGAGTCTATGGAGAAATAAATGGACTGAGATCCGAAGGTGCGCATCTTTGGCTGCCCTGAAGCCCACGGAAGACAGGGGTTCCAGCGATTTTTGAAGAAATGAATAGACATTCTCACCCCCCGTTTCCTGAGACGAAACAAGTGGACATTCCATGCCGACCGAGCGCTGCCAAAGGTCTTGCCGGAGACCTGCTTAAGCCTAGCGTCCGCATGCTCATAGGGCCTAAGCTGAAGCTTCTCAAAGCCGCTTCAACCTCTCCAAAGCCCGGTAATAAAGGGCCAGTGTCATGGACACCATGGTTCGTGTTGCAATCACGCAATGATCCTTGTCTGCTCGCCGCCGCTCCTGAACGACATGATCAACAATACGTAGCTTGGTCGTAGCCATCCCTCGATGGCGCCGTTATTTATTGACAAAATAAGTGGAAATGCCATGTTCTGATCAGACTTAAAGTCCGTGCAACCCACGAAAATCGGGCTCTCACGGGTATTCAACAAAACAAGTGGATGTCCCAGAGTGCGTTTCTATCAAAAGATTTAAATGGAAAAACCAATCGTGCTTTTCCACTCATTTCTTGATTTCTGCCTGAGCTTCGTTGAAGCGAATATTATTCCGAAAATGCAGAGCCCGAAGCATGAATTACACGACAATTGCCACTGACCTTGTGCCGAGCAAAGCCGCTCCAATGAGCTTAACTCCGTTTTACGCTCATGACACCCAAAGAATAAAAATCGAGTTCGCACACTTTGACAATATTGGATTAATAATTTTGATAATGATCCAGAAAGGTTTAAGTCCATAATGAAGCGGCGAATTCAGATTGGTCTGACAATACATATTTAAATATAAAGAAATTCCGCGCATCACATGAGGCGCAAAAAATCTACACGAAGTAATTAGCGGAAAAACCAACAGGGCAATCGCTACTTAGTGCAGATCCCAGGCTTTTGTCAAGCCCATGCTAACACTATGTCTGCTGAGCAAGGGTAGTTGCAACGGAGTCATTCAGGGGCTACCATCGATCAATGCTCATCAGTTCACATTAAAGAAGATGGAAAATACAACCGCCCTGCCCTAACTTCCAGTTACTCCCATTACTGGAAGTTCTTAATCAGCGACAAATCATACGGTAGTGCACCAATATGTCTACGCAGCCCATGCCTGTTTTTGAGACCTACGAAATTTTCATTGATATGGACTTTAGTTTGCGTGAACCTAGTATGGCTTGCATTCGTCAGTACATTCAAAATTTTCCCGCATCAGTGGAGGCTAACAAGGGTTATCTAACGACTCGGGAGTTCCTTCGCGCCTTTTCGGACAACAGCCAAACTTTCACTTCTTATAGAACTCATGTTGAAAGGTTGTTGTTATGGGCACTCATCATAAAGCAGAAGCCTTTTTCTCAGCTCAAACGCCAAGATGCGGAAGACTACCTAGAGTTCTGCCGTAACCCTCCAGGAGACTGGATTGGCCCAGTCGTACGCGGCCGTTTCGTGACCAGCGATCAGACCGAATCTGCTTGGGGTGATCCTGTCATGCCAAACGAGAAATGGAGGCCATTTAGCCTGAAGCAATCTAAGGACTCCTCGAATGACCTGAAGTTAACGCCCGACGCCACATTCCGGGATGCAGAGCCTGGCGTGGCCTCGAGCGTCACTCGTTACAAGCCTTCTCCGAGCACCCTCAACCAGATCTATACGATCTGCAGCCGGTTCTTTGAGTACATGATCGAAGACGGGACAGCTTCGGCGAACCCTTTCCGGATGATCAAGAAGCGCACCCTTAACCGTGGAGCGCCACAAGAGGAAGGCTCGAATCGCGCCCTGACGCCCTTACAGTGGGACTACGTGCTGGAGACCGCTGAACGGATGGCCCAGGATGAGCCAGCGCGACACGAACGCACTCTATTCATCGTCGCCACTCTGTTTGCGATGTATCTCCGGGTCTCCGACATCGTTGGCCGGCCGAACTGGCACCCGGTAATGGGTGATTTTCGCCAGGATCCAGAGGGCAACTGGTGGTACCACGTGATCGGGAAAGGCAACAAGGCCGGTAAGGTCGCAGTCAGGGATGAGTACGTCTCCAAGTACCTGAAGCGCTACCGCCGGTTTGTAGGCCTTTCGCCGTTGCCGGAATGGAACGAGCAGACGCCTCTGCTGATGACACTTCGAGGTCGCTCAGGACTCTCCGGGCGACAAGTACGCGCCCTCCTCCAATCAGTCTTCGATAATGCTGTCGCGCGAATGCGCGATGAGGAGCGCGAAGAACACGAGATGAATAGCCTGCGTGCAGCGTCTGCGCACTGGCTGCGGCATACTTCTGCAACGTTTGATGCGCCACTGCGTAGTCCAAAGGATCTGCAGATGGACTTGCGGCATAGCAGTCTCAGCACCACTCAGAACGTCTATTACCACTCGCACGACCAAGAACGTAGTCTCTCTGTGCGTGGCGTGGGCATGCGCGACAGGGGTTAAAAGTCCCATCGCCTCCATAGCAGCTACCGGTATCGGGCTACATACGCATTCTCAATCAGATGAGTACAGTCAATTGCGACTGTACTCACTACCGTTCGACAGTTGCTGCACCGCCTGGTTGGACATTGGCGAACACGTCCGAACTTTAACATTGGCGAGTGCTTATTTAACGTCAGGCATCGTCAGGCGATACGTTAGTATTTGAATCGAATTGCGCCTACTGCTAATCCATAGTTGCTATATCGGTGCCGTCATTAATAATAATGGAGGTATTTAAATGCCCGGCGCTAAATCCACTTCATGCTCTCGCGCTCGAACCAAAACATGGTTTGGCACCCGCCAATTGTCCGTTGCCCAGAAGAAACTTGTAAGGCTTAGTCAATTTCAAGCAATTGGTTGGTTTTTCAAAGCCGTCGACATCCTGCGGGAGGATCCTTGATGGATCAATTGAACGGGATGTTTGTTTCGACCGCGAAGTTGATCAACTGAGCATCGGAACTGACGCCCCAGTACATCTATTATGCTCTGCTACTGGGACGAGAGATTCTTCGTGGCTTGGTGCTTGATCGGTGCGCGAGAGCGAGAGCTTGCCAAACAGCTGATTGCTGACGGAGCCCACAACTTTTGGCCCGATACGCGTCTCTGCGAAGCCGGGTTGGAAGACCGTGTTCAAGTATGGCTGGCCAATCTCCCCACGGACAAACCTGATCACGTAGAGTTTGAAATCGTGAGATTCGCAGACCAACCGCCTCGAAATGCCCTCCAGTTCGCAAAATAGAATCGAGGTGCAACGAGCAAGAAGCCATGAGCGTTGAGTCTGCCAGGATCAGGAACAGCGCCGATGATAAGCCCACTTGGCTATCCTGAAGCCGCTGTTCGCGGATCATTCTGTGCAATGCGTTGCTTGGCGCAGCGGAGAAACACTAACTGTATTTATATGCAGCATAGGAAAGATACGACACCTCGAGCGTTCAAGTACACCGACGCCCCCTGTGTTGGGCTCCTGATGAGCCTCTAAACCACGTGACACGGGCCTGTAGCCATTCTCCACTGGCGACCACCCATCATGGTCGACAAGGTTAATCAGAACACACAGGTGCCAGATTCATGAGGCTAGAAATAACGCTGTTTTTACATACATCATTCGGCCTGCCACGCGCACTCCGGTACCCTGCCCTCGCTTTCTCGAGCACGAGCGTCAGCACTTTGCGAAGCCAGGGAAAAAACTAAGCGATAGCTTAGCTTCTCAAGCTAACCGCTCCAAAGTCTGCGAAAACTAAGGTAACCGTTAGTTTTCAGGGAACACCCCGGTCACTGGCGCCCCACACAGCTACCTGTAAACCAACTTTTTGCACAGTAAACCACTTCGGTTAACAGCATCGAAAATTGGTTTACAACCTCTTTTCTATCCTTCAAAGGCTGGGAACAGCGCGCGTTGGGTGAGCAGCAGCAACCCCAACAGGCTGGAGGCCTTGTCCTTACGGTTTTCGATAGCCTCCTCGAGCAGTGCCCGGGCGTCTTCTTGCGTGAGTTTTAGCGTACCGGTAGCAAGTGCAGCGGCAAACTCCAGGGCGGCATCGCCGTAAGTCCGCTCCCAGCGGGCAAATACCTTGGCGATGAACTCCTTCATCAGCTTGCTCAGCTCCGGGCTTGCTGAGTAGTCGAGCTCTGAAGGTAGACACGCCCGGAGGAATGACGCCTGTAGGACGTTGTCGTTAAACCGAAGGAAGCACTCCGGTGATAACACCACGGACTCATACCCCGTCGGCAGAAGGCGTAGCTCATGATCGTCGTGTTCGCGAGCGAATTGCAGAACTGCAGCAATCGTGAAGAACACTGTGCTTTGCGGTACGTTTGGGCAGTCCCGACCCACATTGCTTGAGGGGTCGAAGAACAGAAACCCATCCGACAAGGCGAGCGCGCTGCCATCATGTTTTGGCAGGAAGTGGTGCTTGTGCTCCTCAACAAGCTCAGAGGCCTCATCAATAGCCTCATGACGAACCTTTTCCGCGACTTTGGGCGTGAAGCCGACGTCATCGACCTGCCCGGCTGACGCAACCGTGATCAAGCGACTCCAGGCGTTCTGTTTCCCGTCATCACCAATGGGTAAGCACAGCCAGTTGGAAAAGCCATACTCCCGGGGCGTGGGGCTCTTCATCAGGAAAGTCTTGAGGAGCGCCCAGGCTCTGGCGCTCTGTGGAATCCCGATCGGTGCAAGGAATCTGCGTGGGACGGACGCGTCCATGTAGGCCCGCAGATCACGACTGATCTCCCTTAGAATGCCCCCGTCGCGCGCTACCACTGTCGCGACAAGCACCCCGGAGACGGTCTCAAAATCGACTTGATCAAGTTCGCTGTAAGGCACGCATCGGATTGACTTGGTAGCGCCCCATTTCTGACTGAGCATCTCATTGGTCACCTCGCCGAGTTTTTTCGACCCGTCATCGTCGGCGTACACAATTAGGTTTGTCGCCATAGAGACCGACCAGTCAATTTCAGCGGTCAGCCATTTCCTGAATTCAACGTCCGCTAGCAGCAGATCAGGATTGAGCGTCAACAGCTTGCGAGGCGTGCTCGACCGGTTGAATCCAATGATTCCCCCCATACCGAAATACTTGTGGAATTTGGCCAGCCGTTTAGGGTCATGCTTCAGGGATATTGTGATCGATTTGGGAGGCTTTGATTTCGCCGAGAAGTTCTCCCCTATGATCTCGATTAGCGTGCAGCCTTCCTCCGCCTTGACCGGCAGTGGATAGTCAATGTCGTCCAAGGCGACCAGGACACCCCCGTATCGGCCATCCGCCGTGCGATCGATCAGGGTGGCAACGCAATCCCCTGTGAAACCCTGCTCCCCCATCTGCTTGGCCATGCCGCCGGACGTGGAAGCCGATACCACGCAGAAATAGTCACTTGCTGGAGGGTACATTGTCTTGAGTCGCTCATAGGAGTGAAAACTCATGACTTCGGCCTTACTGTCCAAGCGACCAAGCGCATTCTTCACGAAGGCGTAAATGCCCATGGTGTCGATGTACACCTTGGCCGCTTGGCGCAGCCTGACGCCGTATTCGAGTGCGATCGCATACCCCACCACGCAAACTTCGGCCTCATCACTCGCCAGTTCTCGGGCCTGGATAAACACATTGTTGAGCGTGCCGGATGGGTGCTTGAAAGAATGCGCGGACGGAGCAGAATGAATGACGTTGTTCTTCTCGATCAGCGTTCTTAAACCATCTCGCAAGAGAGTGCTCGGATCATAGTGGTAGACAAGTTCCTGGCCGCCCAGCACATGAACGTTGAAGCTCGCGCCATTCCACTCTAAGAACACGTATTCATGGACGCACACACGCGCGTTTTTTACGCCACGCTTCAGGAGGTTGGCCAGGCGGTCTTGATCGTCAGCCCAACTGCTGTTGTAGACCGACAACTGATCAGATGTTCCCACGATGTAGACACAGTCAGGCAGATGTCGTTGGGCCTTCAGCGCGTCTTCGATATCAGTGAAGACGTGCTGTACCGAGAGCTCCGAATCGTTGTAGCAAATGACCAACGCTTCATGACTGCCGCTAAAGTCGCTGACAGCGGACATCCATTGATAGAAACGCTCCATTACATGCCCCTCAATGGAATCATAATGGTGACAACGGCCCCAGCAACGGGTGCCAGGTCGGTGTTGCCCCAATCCCTGAAGTCGTCAGGGTCACGCTGCCGATCGTTTTCTTCGAACTGGTTGTAGATGCACAGCCGGCCAGAACGAATACGGATTAACCCGCCCACCTTGCGAAGCTCATTCAAGATGGCAGGCAGACCTATCCCCGCGGCGTCCAGAGTCTTGCTGGACTGACGCGGCTGCAAGCATTTGAGCAGATACCCCCGCTCATCCTGGAGCGACATCTCTCGCACCGCCTTACCGCTCATTCTGGAGGCAAATCCTGGGCCGGAGTCGAAGAAGCTGATGTGCAACGCCCGCAAGCTTGTCTTGTTATTGTCGGTGGTAGAAGATTCTCTCTGCCAGTAACGGCGCAAGTCCTCACTGCCGTCGAAGTCTTCGGCAAAGATGTCGTCCTCAAGACGCCTCCAGCCGATCATGACGCCTTCAACGTGGGCAAAATACGCGTTGCCAAGATGATCTGAGGTCGCATGTTCCTGTGTGTTGGATACAAGCTCAGAACAGAACAGACCTAAGCTTTCGATCAATGATTCTGGAACACTGGTGCGCCCGCTCTGCTTGTTGACAAAGTCAATGAGCCTGCGCATCTCGGTGGTCATTTCAGATGGAGGCTTTACCTGACCTGCAGCGCTAAACAGCGGTCGCAGGTGCTGAACCTTCGATCCCGCTACACAAATCAAATCGACGGCCCGGCCATTTACGACGTCCTCGTACCGACCTGCATCCATGGCCTGCATTCGTTCTACCGACTCTTGGAAGACCTCTCGGCGATTGAATGTCAGTTCGCCTAGCCGGATACCCTTGGAAAGACGTAAAGCTGCGATACCTGGCGAACAGTTAGCGAGGTTGTGTAAGAGCGTTTTAACATCTGCCTGCGGGTTAAAATCCAGGTAGTCGCTCTGCAGCTGCTGTCGGGCCAGGGTGACGATCAGTTGGAGGCGTGCGGCATCATGCATGGCGCCACGCCGGGCGCTGAGCATGTCTGCCTGAATGAGGAATTTCTCCCCCGGACGATCGCAGATCTTGCGAATGGCCGCCTCGATGTCTTTGAGCGTACGCGTCTTGCCAATGTTGATGGATTTCAAGCCTGTTTCTCCGATCAAGCGTCCGCTTTGCCGTTAGCACCAAGAAGCAAGTTTTTGATCTTGGGCTCCGGTTTCCAGTAATTCGGGCCTTTGAGGAACTTGCCATTTTCATCGTAGATCGGCTTTCCATCCGCCCCGAGCTTGCTCTCGTTGCTGTCCATGATGATGTCCAGCACCTCCTCGAGCGGTAAGCCGTACTTCAGCGCCTCAGACCTGCAGTAAACAATCACGTCGCCCAACAAGTCGGCAATGGCGGCCTTTATATCGATTTCAGCATCGCCTTTTTCGATCTTTTCGACGATTTCATCGATCTCATGAACTTCAGCCATCAGCGTGGCTTTGAACTTCTTGAGCTTGTCCGCAGGATCGGTCAGTAGCGTGGGCGTGCCGTTGATCGGCAGCTTGTACATCTGATTCATGGCATGAATTCGGTCTTTAAAAGGCTTACCCATGAATGCTCCCTTATCGATTAGTCAAAAATTGTAAGTGTGGGCTGCGGGATGCTAAGCGCAAAAAATCAAGGCTATGCTCTGAGCCACGTGACCACTGGGTCAGGGTTGGTTGCTCTGGCTGCATGCACCCTGCCTCCGGTTAGCCGTGAGGCCTTAAGCATACACGGAGGGCGCCGAGGAACGGTTCATACACAGGAGACCTCCATGTACATTTGAAAACTCATCGTCTCACCCTACTGATTTAGATCAAAAGGCCAAGTTGACGAAAGCATGCCCCAGAAGTTTTGCACAGCGCGCCCAGCATGAGTGAACGACCTAAATGGTGATTAGATTTAACGAGGGGATCGCAAATGTGCTCGTTTAGGGACGGTTATCGGGGGGGGGCGGTACTTCAAAACCCAATTGTGCCAGTACAGGTCGATCCTCTTCTTTGAGCTTTTTTACCGCCCAAATCAACATATGCTGGGGCCTGGAACTCGCCACATAAGCGAACCTTGCGGCTTCCGATCCGCGATCTCGCAACCAGTCTTGCCAATGAGACTGGTGCGGCCCGGGCTGTTGGGACGAAACCACCACAGTGACATCGTGAGTTTCGCCCTTCACCTGGTGAATAGTTTCGTAGCGCAACGTGTCTGGTGGCCCCTCCAGTACCTCTTGGCTCAACACTCGCACGGAGACTGGCTTATCACCCTGCCCTTTGCGAGCCACAAGGTTCAAGTTTTTCAGGACATCCAGCTCCTCCAGTAACTCCACAGGTACGAAAGGTTGATTCGGGAGCCGTCGGATCGCCAGCTTTGCAGTGCGCACCCAAGCAGACCAAGTCTGATCGGACTTGCCAGCACCATTGGCGACCATGAATTTCAGGCTTTCATGGAGGAATTTCCGCCAAACAAGCTTGGACTCCATGACAATGGGGCAATAGGGGCCGACTTTGGTGACCTGCAGCTCGAGCTTTTCGGCCAGCCACTTTGCAAACGTCCTCAGGCTTTGCTTGATGTCCTTAAGGTTACCTGTGTTGGCGCTGATGCACGCGACTGCCAATAGTTCGATGCCTTCGAAGGTCTCACCATTACGTAAACGCTGCAGGGTCGTATGACCTCGGGCCACCAGTACCACTTTGGTGTACCCCTGTGTCATGGTGCGAATCGTAGGCAGCAGCTCAGAGGGGCACACTTCATATTCGAGTATCCGTGGTTGCAGGGAAGGAATATCTGCATTGCCCATGATCCGTTCGCCGCCAAGGATGTTGGTACACAGATCGACTATGACCTGTCCACTCCGCCAGTTCGACTTGAGCTCATACGGGTCGAATTTCAGCTTGACCATGAGGTCGGTGACATTCTCTGGGTTTGACTTGCGAAAGCCATAGATTGACTGGTTCAGATCACCCACGAAATGGAACGCCATACCGAACCGTGCGAGATGCTCCACGATTCGCAGTTGCTCTGTAGAGAGATCCTGGCATTCGTCCACGATGAGCAGAGGAAACCGGCGCGCGATCCGCGAAAAATAGGGGTCGAATTTCCTATCCTTGAATGCCTTCAGGGCAAGCATGTCGATGTCACCAAAAGTGGCAAAACCTCCTCGCCACAGCCGCTTCTTAGTGGCAATAAGATCTTTGCAGGTATCATGATTAAGGGTTTCGGCGTTCAGTTGCTTATCGAGGCCGCGTTCGCCAGTGGAAAATACGAACTTGGTCGTTCCAAGGTCGTAGTCGTATTTGCACGCAGAGATCCAACGATTGCAAATGCTATTTCGCGTGCGATAGATGTTCGCTGCTTTGTCCAGAATCCGAATGCGAAAGTCACCCTCCCTGCCGGTATATCCCGTCATCTCACTGGCAATGCTCGCCACCAGCCGGTTCAGCACAAAGCTGTCGAACGTAGCGATTAGATGAGGTTTGCCGATCGGCTCCCCCAGGTACCTATGAACCCTGTTCCTGAGTTCGTCCGTGGCACTGTTGGAGAACGTCAGGACTGCGATGCCCGATGGTGACCGAGACCATTCTTGGACTATTTTGGCCACCATCGCGGCAACCACTTCCGTCTTTCCGCTGCCCGGGCAGGCCTTGAGGTAAACGTGCCTATCGAGCGGTGAGGCGAGATAATCCAACTGTTCCTGGGTGAAGTTCATTGGGGGAGCACCCTGCGTGGGGGTTCTTCAGCAACTCGAGCGATCATGCCTGTCCATCTTCCAGTCCACAGGCCCAAAGGATGCCCAGTCGGATGTACTCCGGCACGACGAAATCAGCTGGGCGCGCCAAGAGCGCGTCCGCGAGCGCTTGGGCGTACAACCCCTTGCCGATCTCTTCGGAGTCGAGCCTGGCGAGCAAAGCGCCAGCAAAAGGGGCTTTGTCAGCAGAGGACATGGAGGCGAAATCCCGTTTTGCATCTTCCCTCAAATTCCCGGCCACCTTGCCATCCTGAACGGGCCAGAGATCTGCTGCCACATTCAGCATGGTCGTAAGGTTGCCGCCCTCCAGCGCAATGTCGTACTCGAAGGTCTTGTACTTGCCGGCGAACAACCGTGCGAATTGAGACTGATTGATCGGCCCCTGAAGCTCCAATGCCGGATTGTTTCCCAGCCGGTGATCTTCGGCATGCGGAAGGAATGGAATTGGTTTTTCCCCGCCTTCGCCATCGTCAATGATCGAGAGAGATTTTGAAGGGTCATTGTCCGTGAGTCCGGCGCACCTGATAGGCACATTACCACCAGGCTGGGCGCCCGTGACATCGCAGAACAGCTGCATGAAATGCTTGAAGTAGATACCGCCAAGGTTGATGACGGACACGCCGTAATCGTCCAAAGAGTCCCTGCCCCTCCCTTGAGCATGCAAGACGATCCTAGCCAGCTCGGGGACAACGATTGCCTCTGCAATTCCTTCGACGAGGATCGCGCCTTTTGAGAAAAGAAGATTTGACTTGGTGACGTCGAGCCAGCGATCTACAAAACGCCGGCTCTGCTCAGGAAGCCCTGTTTTTCTCAGAGGAACGGCTATTGGCATGCCTTCATTGGAGAGGTGAATCAGGTGCTCCACAGACACCGCAGCCGAAATCACAGTTGAGTGGGTTGTGATGATGACCTGGATACCTCGCGCTTCTGCCTCCGTTTTGAGGTGTCGTAGCAACCGTAGTTGGAGCTGCGGGTGTAGGTGCGCCTCCGGTTCCTCGATGAGCAGCAGCCGCAGGTAGGTCTCTTCACCACGCCCCTCCTCTACCTCGAGGACGAGCTCCGCGAGGATGGATGCAATGTACAATAAGTTGTTGTACCCCAGGCTGTTCTCCCCTAGAGATCGGAACTGGGTGGGGTCGGCATTTGTGAGGTCGGGGAAATAAAGCAGTCTCAAACCTTCAACGATACGGGAGAAGCTCACCTCGGAGAATTGGATCAATGTGCTTTGGGACAGATGCATTCCGAGCGCGGCCTTCAGGCTTTCACCGATGCGTTGGTTGGCCAGTTTGATGGCAAAGTCGTCGCTCTGAGAAAGCTCGCGGTTGAAGTCGCCAACGCGCTGCTCCAGCGCAGTTTGAGTACCGGCCTTTCTGGCAGCGTCCAACTCTTTCCGACATAGGGCCTTCAACAGTCTGGCCAAGCGTGATTGGCGCCCCTCTCGGAGCTTGCTCTCTGCGTCACGTAGTGGCGGCAGATAAACACAGTGAATCAAGTCGAGTGTTTCAGGGTCTAGGGGCTGGGTGAATTCGTGCCCACCATAAGTGTGATACTTGAAGCGTCCACGTGACTCTTGGTTTTTGGCAATGAAAGTGAGCTTCGCTTCGTCATGGTTCCCGCACCATTCATTAAAGGCAGTGGCATCCTTATCATCAAGGTCGGAAAACGTGGCCTGGATCTGGAGCTCCACCGAGGCGAAAGCACCTGCCTCAAAACCCTTGTAGAAATCCTGCTCACCGATGATTCGTTTCCCCGACTCCGAGTCATTGAATAGCTGACGCACCGCGCTAATTACACCGGTCTTGCCTGCGCCGTTTTCGCCCACCAACACGTTCAGCCCGTCGTGAAGTTCGATAGTGAAGGGTTCACCAAAGCACTTGAAACCTCTAACGTTCAAAGCACGCAGATACATGAGAATCCCTTCTGTTTAGAGTCATCCGCTGGCAGGCAGAGACCGCGACTGGATAGCGCAGGCCTCGATGAACGACCCTTGGCTGCGAATTGGCAATACGTTACACCGGTTGGCTATCGGGGCCTACGAGGTGATTGGGCTTTAGCGCTCTTTTCAAAGCGGAAATAAGGGTACGCAAGTCTGCTGCTTGACTAACTCTTGGGTACATTAGCGCCCCTCCTCACGAACTGCGCAGGGATCGTTGGCTACCCATGCCATAAGTGGTCAAGGCATTACCTTTTTCCTGCCCTACACCAAGGGTGACCGACAGCATGAAGGAACTACGTTCCAGACGCCGGCGCTCACAATGCTTTGCCCCGTGGAGGCCTATATCAATTGGATAACGGTTGCCGGGATCGCTAAAGGCCCGGTGTTCCAGCGGATTGATCGCTGGGGCAACCTGTCAGGCAAAGCTATGCAGCCGCATAGCCTGATACCCGTGCTACGCCGCATTTTCAAAGAGGCAGGATTGCCAGCGGAACTGTATAGCAGCCACTCAATGCGGCGAGGCTTTGCGACCTGGGCGTCCGCCAATGGGTGGGACATCAAAGGGCTGATGAGCTATGTGGGCTGGAAGGATATGAAGTCAGCTCTCCGGTACGTTGACGCTGGCATGTCGTTTGGAGGGTTTGCAGTGCGGCCAGGGGCAACACAATTGAGTCACCCCTGACGCCTGCCCCGGCTGCAACTTCCATGTTTCTGCTGCACGAAGATATGTTTACAAAGACCTGCGTGCCATGGCAGCACTTTACAACTAATCGTCCATCCCGACCTTAGCTCTCCATCCAGGGTAAGCGTACAACGAAGTCATTTATCGATCGAAGTTGTTAGGGCGATAGTCAAGAAAGATTGCTATCAAGCCTTGCTCGGACTTCGCTAGCCAGCCTTTCGTCTATCTGCTCAAGCACTTTTGCAACGGCCCACCAGTTCTTAGCCCGAGTGAAGTCGGAGTGGCGGAAAGAGGACTGGACTCCCACAACACGTACATTGTCTACCGCCGACCAAATAATGGACTGAGACTCAACGAGCTCCCAAACGGAGCCACCACTTACACCTTCCAAATCAGGAGTAAATACTGATTGACCGTCCAACGCCTGGGCCTCACGGCCATAGTCGAAAAATAAGTCCAATCCCTCAATGTAAGGCTCCTTTAAATCAGTTGGAACGTCAGGGCGCCGCTGCGTGTATGCAGTCAGAAAGCTACCATGAGTCCAGCCATTATTTTCGCCTGTAAGAGCGACGGGATATCCCGCGACGAAGACCGCCCCATTTTCGGGGTTGGCCGAAGGCGAGGCAACGTTCTGAAGCGTCAGGAACTGCCATCTTGCCTCCAAGCGAGCGATTGTCTCCTGGGAGTGCAGCTCAATGACTGCTACGTCGATCTTGTCATCGTCAGGCTTATACAATTTCATATCACCGAAGGTACGCAGTGCACCTTTCAATGGATTCTCTGGATAAGCCAATAAAGTCAGATCACTGACTTGGTCGAAGAGGTGCCTTACTGTGATGATGAACGAGCGATTTGCAATTTTGAAAAGTGTTCCCGTAGCCACAACTGCAGCGGAATGCCCTATCTCATGGAGGATGGGGATAGTCACACTCAGGACGAAACGTCTGACGAGATCTGCCTGAGATTTATCGATATCAATAGACATGCTAAAAGGGACTCAACTTCATGGGCTCAAGGTTCTCAAATGCATGCGAAAACCAACATTCTTGCGGCTACTTACAACTTAGGAGCTAGGTAACTCAAACCAAGGCGGTACGAGCTTCTTATCGCGCCATTCTTCAGTGAGTACCACGTTAGGAATTCCGCCCCAAACACCTTCATCGGCATGATCGAGAACGATAATTTGTAGGCGACCTTCCGAGCTGTTGACTGCTGTAGCCAAGGCCCTGAAAACCTTGCGCACGGCTATTCGGTCTTCGTCGTCAAGCTCATGCTCCTCGTCAGTCTGGGCGGCGCGCTTTACTGGAAAGTACACCTGACTAGGCTGGTCGAAAATCAGAAAGTGAGGTACTGGATGCTCAACGGTTTTCTTAGCCAAGAACAGTTTCTGCAAGGCCAGCAGCATCGCGACATGGTATGCGAGCCAGTTTGCGCCACTACCGATCTCCCATAGAAAATCATCACGCCCATCATGGCGCACCTTGATCGCAAGGTCAGTGATCGATAGACCGATTCGGGCATCCTTCCACTCGGCATCAAGAACCGGCGTTATCTGGGCGCAGTAATCACTCAGTGTGTTCAAGATCTTGCGAGTTTTATCTCGCACTTGGTCAACAGAAATCGATGGTGCTAGGGCTGCTATCTTGTTCTCAACCTCATTCAGCCGTTTTGCCAAGCCCTCGTCCTGTTGCGCCGTTTCATAATTCCGAACAGCCTCCTGGAGCCGACCAAGATATCGATCGATGTCGGACTGGCGCAGAGCCTGACCTTTGGCCTGAGTGTCGAGGGCTTCAATGGCCTTGATCTCTGTTTTAATTGCTTCGAGCTCCTCAGCATCGATGCGCACCGCGCTGCGTAGCCGGACGAGCTCACTTTCAACCGAAGCAGATACTACGGGCGTTTGTTCCGAGAGCGTCTCTATGCCATGCAGTGCCTTACACAATGCGTCTAATTCACTAGACGCTGACAAAGTTTGTGATCCCAGAATACAGGGGGACGATTGCTCGACAACTAAGTCTTTCAGCCACGTCGAGAGCGACAGCCGCTCTTTCATGGTATCAAGCGCCTTGAGGTAAGCGTTGGCATCCCCCCGAATGCGGGTCAGCTCGTTAAGCTTTTGACGACCGGTAAACAGGTTCGCGGCGATGACGTCTTCCCGCTTTCTCAATTCGCCTATGGTCGTGATCGAAGCCTGAAGCGCCTCGAACTTGGGTGCTGCATCGCGAGAGGTTTTCTGCAGGATCGAACTGAGCTGCTGAATCGCGGTAGTCCAATCCTCCGAGAGCACCGCATTGTTCGGTACTAGCCCGTACTCTCGAGCTTGGTAATACCAACTGCGAGCCTCGGAGCGCAACCGCGCAGATGCATCAGCGAGCGTTTTGAGCTCTGACTGCAGCTGCTTCTGCTGACGCTCAAGATCTTTCATTTCCCAAGATGCAACCAGCGTTTGAGAGGTGACGGCACCCAGAATGAACGGAAAAATGTCCTTGAGCTTCTCACGGTGGCCTGTGGTATCAGCCTTGTAGAAAAGGACGTCAGGGTTAGCCACTATGTTTTGCGGCTGGAAGGTGAACGCCATCAAATCTCGGAAGCTCGGACGGGTTTTGAATCCGTAGCGAACGTCGTCTCCAAAACCAAGATTCGGCAGGCCCGACAACCTGTTCAGGATGTCCTTCACACTGCTTCGGTTTGTGTTTTTGCCCTCAATCCTTTCAGGTATAGAAATCTGATCACCTTCCAGGGCGAACATATCATCCGTTGATCGTTGCTTGCCCGGTTCAGCACGTGCGAAAAGCTTGAGTCCTTCGTCCGTATCCACGAGCAGACCAAACCACCCGCAGGTATTGCGAATAGTTCCAACAGGAATCCCACATTTTTCCGACGCTAGGCAGTAATCGATAATCGGAATAACCGCCGACTTCCCTGCCTTTGACGAACCGCTGATCACGTTCACTGCTCCGGGCGTGAACGTCAACTCTCGATACTGAAGGCCGTTTTTTGGCCACAAAATCAATTTTATGATCTGGAGTTTCATTAAAAACCTATCCGTAGTGCAGCCTGGACTTCCTGAAGAGTTAGCGAACCACACCACCCGCCTAGCTTGTCAGCGTGCTTCCCAAGCTCCCTGACAGCCAGTGGAGTCGTTGAGGGATATCGCTTGGTCGTGCAGTCAACTGAAGCGGAAGTTACGTTGAGTGTCAGCAAACCGCACTCAAGTGCGATAGACAAACTGGACAGGGACGTGGGTCGCAGCATCAGCATCCTTCGTTGCAATGTCAGAAGCACCTCTTGATCCCTGGAGAATTTCGATGCGAACAGTCGCAATCCGGAAGAGGGATTTGTCCCTGACATTACTGTCCTGAGCGTTTCGTTAAACACAATCGGTAACACAGCGAAGAGTAAAGGCAGCTCCGGCAAACGACCGGCGCTCTGACGGACGAACCCTTTAACAAACTCCCACATCAGAATCGCACCGAGTGCAGGGTTCTGCACCAAGTACACCTCATCAAGGCTATTGTTCGCCTTGCCGTATAGTTTTGTAGGCTCCATCCTGGTCAACCTGTTGGACTTATTGTGGTTGGTCGCACTGCGCAAACGGCGACCTTTAGGGGGGCGCGAAGTGCATATGCATATTCAATGTATTTGCTTCGCCTGCGGGTTCGACAGAAGCGGCTCAGTCCAGCACATATCGAAAATCAGTCATCGATCAAATCATTGAATTGGGGGTGCCATCCAATGTCTTTACGGTTTGAAAAATCGTGGTAAGTCCCGCGAACGAAAAAACCCGGGGAGTCGACGTCGTTAAGTTTGGCGTTGTCCACCATGCATCTGAGGTGCAGCAGCTGGCCTTTGTCGACGTCCGAAGCGGTAGCGTAGATGGAGAGCAGACGAATTTCCTTACTGAAAAACTGCCACTTTTTCAGCAAGCTTTTTTGAAGTCGTTGAATTCCGGCTCGTAGACCAGACCTCGTTCCCCCCACCGCACCTTATTGGTTGTCGACTGCAAGTAGTCCGACATGGCATCGGCGCTGTCCTGTTCCATTTCAATCAGCTCAAGCTGACGAATCAGCGTAAGGGCGTACGGCCGACCCTCTTCGATCTCCTGGGCTGTCGGTGGAGGCAGCGTGTATTTCAGAAGATGGTTAAACGAGAAACGGCTATTGTAGGTCGACATCCAATCGCTGAACTGCGAACGAGCGAGCACTGCTAGCTGACCGCCTGCAATCAGTACGTCTGAGGTGTTTTTCACCCACCCGATTGCTGCATGACAGGCATCTTCCAGAAGGTCATCTGGCACGGCTAGAGATAGGTAGCCCTTGATCCCTTCAACCAGTTGGTCATTCCCTGTTTCGAGCTCAAACGCCATGACCAAATTCGCACGCTTGTCAGGATCGTAGCTTAAGAATTTCTCGATATATGGCTTGCAGCCCGCTGGCTGCTCGTCTTGAAAGGATTGACGAATCTCGCGTACCACGTGCTCGACCTGAGGCTTGGTATGCGCGTAATGCAGATCGTGCGCGAACGCACCCTCTTTCCTTTGCAATACATAGAGACGGAAGCGAGTTTTTCCAAGGTCGATTACACCCGCCTCAATAGCATCGATCCAGTTAGAAAAAGTCTTCCACAAATCTTTAGAGAAATTGGCAATGGGGTTAGTAGCAATACCGCTCTTGGATTGCTCAACCATTTTCTTGCCGTCAGCATATTCAACGTCAACGTCGTCTAAAACTTCTAACGCAACGAACGAGCCCCGTGGCGCCTCGCACAGATGTAGGCACATCCGGGTGGACTGCAGTGAGTACCCAAGGTAAGAGCCAGGTCTGCTCGATTTCAGAGAGGGATTTTCTCTCACTACCGTGATGCTTTCCTTATCCATACACTTTCGTCCTGAATCGTTCGTTCGAGACCACTGCAGCCTGAATCTGATTTCTCAGTGTCTACGCGGTGGATTGTGCGCGCTCTCGAAGTGCAATCGGAGCGTCCCCAACAAGGGGGTGAGGTTGCAAAGTCTGAATTCGCAACGGCCCAAATGGGTGACACGGCCTTTTGACATCGGTTCTTAGTCCTTGAGCAACGGGTATGGATGCTCACAGGTCTAACTGGCAATTCCAAATCGCCATCATGTTAGCCTAGTTACGTATCTGGTGAAAACCGTCGTTAGAATGACATTGGCCCTATGGGTGTTCGTCCGATACACCTGCGCGCCTCGCTTGCCCCACAGCCCACAGTATTGTCGAGTGGAGGCTGAACCTGACTGCACCCATTTAGCCGACAGTTGCAACTGCTCTGCTCCACCCAGAGGTTGATGGTTTTTCAAACGTGAGCATGAGCCATGCTCGGTTATCCATGCAGAAGTAGGCTACTCCTCTCACGAACTCTCAATCCGAGCTAGCAAGTATCCTCCCACGCACAGCTGCTCAAACAACCACGAAGCGTCCTCAACGCTGAACTTGAATACCCTATCTTCGATCCCCAAGATCGGTACGAATAGCTCGCCGTTCACCCCTATGAAAAGCTGAAAATAGCTTTGCGAATCTGGATAGCGAAACGATCCAGATGCTCCAAAGAACATTCCGTCCAAGTCGTACCCGTGATTGCACAACCAATCCTGCTGTGTGGACTGAGTACGAGACACAATCAGTTGGTGAAATAGCTTACCAAAATCCAATATCAGCGGATTAGGGATACCAGTGAGGATTGCGCTCCGTTGATAGAGCGTTTTGACCAAGGTCGACAGCCCATCAGCTAGCTCCCCGCATTGCTGAGCAGTGAAGTCATATTCAGACCCGTCTAGGACGAGCTTTATGTGGCTATTTGCGAGTTCAACAGATGCTTCGAACCACCTAGCTTCCTCACCTTCACCTTCACCTTCACCTTCACCTTCGTCTTCATGAGATAAAAATTCGCGCTCGGCCCTGAATCTAATAGTTTCTGCAGAATCATGCTCTTTCATCATTTCCAACACAGCCCTTTTCCGTGAAATACAAACTTAAACGGATTTTTTCGAGCAAAACTTTAGCGCTGCGCAAAATTACTTTTCAGGCAGATGTCTTTTTAATCCCACCACTCAAGTTTCGAATTTCGCCTCCGTTTAAATAGTCATGCGACATATTTTCTGAGGACTATCGAGACCATGAGTACAAAACTGCCGCCGAACAGATTCTTCACGTTCAAGGATGGTTCGCCCGAGGGCGAGTTGGACGAAGTTAGGCTCGCCATCTTCACTCGGCCCGGCATTGCCGAGGGTGAAGTCATAGACGATGACAACAGCTACGCAGTTCTCCTGGATACAGAATCCAATGGCGTAATTTCTATCAAAATCGATGAGTCGCGCTTTAGGTTCACGCCTAAGCAGGCGACCGCGTTAGCCTCAGCACTTACTGACCTCTCGAGAAATGACGTATGATTTCCCGCCTCTGCTCTGTGCAATCGGCTCTGCGAGACCTTCATCATGGATGGGTGATCATTACGGGCCGGAAACCGTGTAAATCCTTGCTGAGGAGATAGCGATTGGGGGGTTACCGGCTTGGCTTTGTGCGTGCCCCTGCGGGAATGGCTGTCGTGAACCGAGCCTGGCGGAGCCAAGTCTCGACCCTGCCGGGCTTCCATCCTCACGCCTCCAGCCGTATCGGCTTGCGCGCTCCGCTTGCTGTTCAATCGGTTGAGCATCGTCTTTTATTGTCACGGATCTCGAAACCCCACCGACGTCGCGGGGCTAAGGTTTTTGCCTCGAAGGGCGCCAACTTTTAAGCACTTTCTTCCTCGGCCTGGAAAACCTCGATGAGCTTCTGGTTGTAGTCATCCAGATAGCTCTGAAGCCCGTCCCTGTCGATCAGCCGGACGCCTGCTGTGCTGGCCAGCTCTTTAGCTGATTTCGTGTAGTAGGAGTTCGTGACTACCATGGCCTCGTCGCACCCATAAAAGGCTTTTGCGGAGATGGCTTGCTGCACAGCCGCATTGCCTACGGAGCCCGAGTAGTTCTTTGCCTGGATCACCATGTTTTTGCCGAAGCGGCTGACGAAAAGATCAGCCCCTTGGTCAGCCGTCTTCTTGGTCTCTTTAACGTCGTATCCAATGGTTTGGAATATTTCAACCAGGAAGGCTTCAAACTGAAATCCGTCCATAGCGTCCACTAGGTACATGGTGATGAACTGGTTAGGATTGAAATGCTCCAGCTGAGATCCCAGGCGCTCGACGAGAATATCGAAATAAATCTCCTCGCAAAGGCTCAGGCCATTACGAAAAACCTGTATCGGGAGGAGTGGAACACCAGATGTAGAATCCGCCTGGGGATTGAATTGAACATTGGGGAAAGCAACGTCATTTTCCCACAGGTAGTAATAGAACAAAGCCAAGTCAGACCTGAACGTCGTTCCTGCCTCTTCAATCCAAGAACGTAAGGTGTCGGCAAGATCAGTTCGAATGTGGCGGGTCAGCTCTCTGGAGAACCCCATATAGTCGGAGTTGAAAGCTGTGGTCTGCAGCAGCTTGTCCAAGAGAGATGGAAGCCCTTCAAGCTCGTCAAAGCCTTTGCGAATCAAGACCTCCCTGAACAGCTCTCTCTCGCTGTACACACCATCCAAACGTGGGCCGGGCACGCCTGCGTCATCGCTGCTACCTGCGCTTTCGCGAGTCGTGTGAATGAAGTTCGTAAAGTATGGCTGCTTCAGCTCCGCGTATTTTCTCAATACGTTGTTCAGAAGATCGTTCAGTTGGGCTTGCTCCTTCTTCTTACCGAAGAAGTCTTGAATCAAGCCTTTAGATCTGTATTGAAAGTCGGGATAAAACGAAGGATCCAGCGGCGTAAGGTGTCGCAACGTGAGCTCTGATGACGGCGAGACCTGAGAGCCCATGCACCACGGGCATGCGATCTCGAAGGTAGTCCTGTTGCATCCGTTGCATTGGTAAATCATCGCGTCTATCCCTTTCATGAGTCGTCACGCGGCTAGCGCGTAATCACGCTTGCGACAATATCTGAGTGCCATTAGCACGTCCACGCGTTCGCGTCCGGTTAGCGCCTGTTTGCGTCGGCACAAAGAAAATTCCTATACGGCTCAAGGTTTCTCAAAACGAACCGTTTTTCATATCTATGACATCCAGAGAAACCGGTTTTGAACCTACCAACGATCGCATTTGCACGCTCCTTGAAAGGCGCCGTGCCGTTTGCCGAGACCATCCAGGGTCATCGTCAACGCAGGGCGTGGGAGCGCTTGGTCAGCCACATCGCGTCCTCTGACTCCCCTTCGGACTTTGACAGAGCTGCTGCCTTCGCTGAGGGCTATGCGCAAGCGCTGGTCGATGGTGAGCAGATCGAAATCTCAACAGAGCGTGACTTACTGATCATCTCAATCGTTGATGAGTGGCGGCGTCATTTCATCCGCACCAATGGTTCGTCCACCTTTAGCACTCCCCTCCTCCAAGGACATTCATGACCTCCAAGTTCCAGCGCTTCGCAGATGACGATACTTCAGATCCAAGCATCCGAATGCCTCGTCAAATTTTGGCAACCAGCACCAACCAATATCCGATTGACGTCGTTGTTTCTCGCTGGGAAAAACACCTGGTCGAGCCATCTGCTGCTCACGAGAAGTATCCTTGGGCTGCAGGGTTCGTAATGGGCATTCCAGTTCCGTCTTGGCATCGCCCGGTAGTATGGAATCTGGGGCAAAAGGCTCGGTTCATCGTTTCTGTGTGGTCTGGAGGGGATCTTGGAAGCTATCTCACTAATGAGTGGTGTGATTTGGTTGCGGGGCGAGTAATGGCTGAGAGCAGCGATATTTTGATCGATGGCTTGCAGCGGTTGCATAGCCTTGAGGAGTACCTTCTTGATCGCTTGGCAGTCCCAGATGCTCAAGGGCAACCGAGGGTTTGGTCTGAGATTGGCAATGGCGAACGGAAGCGTTTCTTGTCGACAGTCTTCATTCATGCGCATGTATCGTCTGATGACGAATTGTTGTTGCGAAAGACTTATGACCTTTACGCCATGGGTGTAGCTTCTCGTAAGAACGATCAGCGCGCGGTTCGATAACCGTTAGATCCTATTTTTGGGGCATGCCCCTCTGGGGGATGGCTGTCGTAAACCAAGCCCCGTCTATCGATGGGTCTTGGCCCTGCGGGCTTCCATCCTCATGCCTTCGACCTTCCAGGTCTGCGCGCTCCGCTTACATAATGACCAAGGTCACCACCTAGCTTGGACATTTCTTTCTGCTGCCACATACTGGTCTCATCCGCTCAGGAACGAGGCTCAGCGAATGGCATGGTCATTTTGGAAAGACAAACGTCCTGAATGGATTCAGGCAGAGGAGCGAGCCTTCATCAAGGCAGCCAACGGTTTGAAAACTCTCAAGACAACACCTCGCGGTGGGATGAGGATTGATCCTGAAGAGCTCAGAGACCAGATTCTCGCCTCTCGAGAAAAGTACAAAGATCTGGTTCAGAAATAGGGATACCGGGTGGCCAGCCAGTTTGGAGCCTCATCGAGAGTAGGCTGACCTGCTTTTCATCCTCGCCTGCGCCACCGAACAGACGCCAGCGAGGCTCGTATTTACCTCACGAGCTGACCCTCTGGCGTACGTGGCAGTCGAACACCTCTATGTAGCTCGCGCCGACTTCCATGAAATGGAGGCTCCATAACAACTGCTGAGCATTTTCTTAACCGCTGCGCCGGGCGCATACTACCTGCCTTGATTGCGTACGGGCAGCATGGATGAAGTTTGTTCCTGGCTGTTCAACCTCGTGACGTTGTCATTGCAGTCATTCTGTGCGGAAATCTTTCGATTTAAGGCTTCGTGATTTTTTTGGCAGGCGCTAAGCAAGACCTCGCTCAGCCAAAACGCATCATCTTCAGTGAACGAGTAACACATAAAAGGAAATACCAACTCATAACCCCCGCCCTCAATTGTGCAGACCACGATTGACGTGGTGCCTGAGGGTGACTCCTCACAGACGTCTTCGCTCGCATCTTCAAAGTAAGCGTCCGGCAGACACACCTTGACCACACCATTCTCCCCCGTGCTCCTCAAAACCACGCTCATTTGCAAGGCTTTAGTAAGCGCTTGGTTAAGTCACCGTGGTTCGGAATTCGCGCTTAGAAAACTCAATAGATAGTGAAGTGGGACGCCTCAGACCTCGGCAGATGGTGCGGATAAGATAAAGATTCGGTCGTCTTGGATTACCAGACCCATTCTCCGCGCCTTAGCTTCGGTTATCAGCGCCCATTATCAGACTGAGGAGCTTTTTAGCAGGTCAACTCCGAGCGCGAGAACGTTCGTTCAGCTACTGCCCTTATGCTGATGAGGTTGCCAGATTTGCACGGGCCCACTCCTCAGCGGTCGTGACTTGAGTCGACTGCTGCGCGTTGAAAGTGCCTGCTTTAGGCCAGGCCACGCCTCTGCCCTGGGCGAACACAGCGCGGTACTTCTTGATGTGATGCGTTGGGTCTCTCTCCAATTCTTGGAGCAAGTACGGAACAGTCCACACGTTACGTTTGAACGGGCGACCCAGTACACGTTCGAGGAGGCTCGCAACCTCTCCGTACGTCACTGTATCTCCCGAGAGGTACACAATCTGATCGCGGAAGCGAGGTTCGAAGAAAACAATTTCCGCTGTCAACGCACCAATGTCTTCTGGAGTCGTGAGCGTCACGCTGGTCTCAAGACTGCCTAGCGCGTTCACGGTATCGTTTTCGAAGTCAACCACCTCGAATACTGGCTCGAATAGAAAGCTGGTGAACATACCCGTCGAGATGATTACCCATTCAGTTTTATCCTGGGCGCGAAGCAATTCGCGTACATCAAGCTGAGCATCGAACAGATCTTGAGGACTGCCCCGACCGATTACCTCGAAGTCGACACCAAACTGCCAAGGAAAGTAGCGCTTCACACCGGACTTGAGAGCTGCTGTAGCCAGCTTCATCGGGGTTTCCCGGCCTGCAACCATGCCTGCGCAGCCTATTACGGTATCGAACCGTGCGAACACTTCAGCCAACTGATCGATTGAATTATTCACGAGATCTGCGGCCACCATCTGGATGCCAAGATCTCGAAGCTCATCGATTTCGACCTTTTTCTCGGGCACCTGAGTGTTGATGGTCGAATCCCTGAGCAGGACGCTGATTGTGGAGCCGGGCGCGCGCTTTGCTACTCGCGCAAGATTGCGCAGAACCGGCAGCCCAAGCTCACCGGCGCCTAGAACGAGAATGGATTGGGGGGAAAGCTGGGTCACTTCGGTCATGATTTCTCCTGAGACCTGTTGCCTGTAAGATGAACAAATGCTTGCACGATTAGGCAACGTTCGTAAGAAGGCACACCTGTGATACCAGAGAATGAAATGACCGATCAGGAGGCTCTCAGCCAGGCAGAAACAATTTGCCGAACGCTTAGAGAAGACGATGATGGCGTCAGACGAGAAGTGCTTGCTCACGCAGGTAGCCGCTGGTCGTTAGGTATTCTGCATGCCCTGGGGGTTTACGGCACGATGCGCCATGCCGAAATAAAAAGGCAGATGACTGGGGTGACTCAGCGGATGTTAACCAAGACGCTACGCTCCATGGAGCGGGATGGGCTAGTGGTTCGGCGGGAGTTCGGTGAGATTCCGCCACGTGTCGAGTATGAGCTGACGCCGCTGGGTATGGGACTGTTGATCCGCATGTCACCTATCTGGACTTGGGTTGTCGAGAACGTTGAGGATTTCCGCAAGGCGCGGCGTATTTTCGACAGTCAGGATGACAAAAAACCCGCATGGCAAATACCTCCATCGACACCATTAGATTCAGACGCGTCGGACTGAATGTAGCTCATAGCGTGTTAGGAGCCCTGTGCCCATTGATGCGGTAGTAATTGGTCAATTGCACTGGCCCTCTGTGTCGGCAACCGCGTCAGTACATCCTTGAGATACGCGAACGGATCATGCCCATTCATGCGTGCCGATTGAATCAAGCTCATAATTGCCGCCGCTCGTTTACCGCTGCGCAGTGATCCGGCGAAGAGCCAATTCGAACGGCCAAGGGCCCAAGGCCGGATCGTATTTTCGACCCGATTGTTGTCGATGGGCACAGCACCATCATTGAGGTAGCGCGTCAGCGCTACCCAGCGTTTCAGGCTGTAATCCAGAGCCTTGGCTGTGGCCGAGCCCTCGGGCACAAGTTCGCGCTGAGCCAGCATCCACTCATGCAACTTCTCCGCGATAGGAATCGTCATTTCTTGACGTAATCGCCAGCGATCTTCATCGCTCATCTCTTTGGCCTTTCGTTCAACCTCGTATAGGCCGCCGATTGAGTGCAGCGCCTGTTCGGCCAGTTGGCTTTTGTTCGCCACATGCAGGTCGAAGAACTTGCGGCGAGCATGGGCCATGCAGCCGATTTCGGTGATGCCCCCTTCGAAGCCGGCCTTGTAGCCTGCGAAGCCATCGCAGACCAGCTTGCCGTTCCAAGTGCCCAGGAAGTTGCGCGCATGTTCGCCAGCACGGCTCGGGCTGAAGTCGTAGACTACCGCCTTCAGTGCCGAGAATGGTGTCGTGCAGTAGGCCCAGACATACGCTCGGTGCGTTTTCTTTTCACCCGGTGCCAGCATCTGCACGGGTGTTTCATCGGCATGGACGACTCGCTGGGCCAGCACTGCCTCGCGCAGTGCTTCCACGAGCGGTTGCAGTTGTACGCCGGTTTGACCCACCCACTGCGCCAGTGTCGAACGGGCGATGGGCAGCCCGGCGCGGCCGAAGATTTTCTCTTGGCGATACAGCGGCAGATGGTCGGCGAACTTGGCCACCATGATGTGGGCCAGCAGGCCTGCGGTCGGGACGCCTTTGTCGATGACGTGCGCCGGTACCGGCGCCTGGATTAGCGTTTCACACTGCTCGCAGGCCCACTTTCCACGGATGTGACGCTCGACGGTGAATACGCCGGGCGTGTAGTCGAGCTTTTCGCTGGCGTCTTCGCCGATGCGCTTGAGGGCGCAGCCGCACTGGCAGTGGCTGTTGTCCGGTTCGTGATGGATCAGTGTGCGAGGAAACTGCGGTGGCAGCGGTGCGCGCTTGGGTTGCTGGCGCACTTTGGCTTCGACAGGTGCCGGTTGCAGCGCCTCAAGTTCGGCTTCGATAGCGGCGATATCCGTATCGATCAAGTCGTCGAGCAGGCTGGCTTGATCCGGGCTCAACTGCTCGCTGCGCTTGGCAAACTTGAAGCGTTTGAGCAGCGCGATCTCGTGGGCCAGTTTCTCGTTGACCGACTTGTGATGAGTGATTTGCTTGTCCATTGTCTCGACGCGCTGGATCAACTGCGCCGCCAGGGCACGCAGTTGTTCAGGGTTTAATTGATCGAGATTTGGATGCAAAGTCATGCCGCCGATTTTGCCAGAGAGGGCTGATGGCGACGATAGACTGATGGGCCAATTGCGCTGGCAAGCACGCCATGGCAGATGTTAAAGCATCGAGATGATTCCGCCTGCACCGACGCGCTGCCAAGGTAAACCGAGCACCAGGGCCTGAAGTTGCTCGGCATCCAACTCAACTTCGGAGCCGTGTCGCACACCCGGCCAGAAGAAGCGTCCTTGATTCAAACGCCGGGCGGCAAGCCAAATCCCCACGCCGTCATGCACCAGCACTTTCATTCGATTGGCGCGGCGGTTGGCGAACAGATAGGCACAGTGCGGCTTCGCCGCACCGAACACCGCCACGACTCGTGCGAGCGCGGTTTCAGTGCCGGCGCGCATGTCCATGGGCTCGGTGGCGAGCCAGATGGAATCGACGCGGATCATCGCAGCAGGTCTCGTAGGAAAGCAGAACACGCCGCTGCATTTTCTGCTGGCCAACTCACCACGACTACACCTTTTGGATGCGGCACTTCGATTCGGATCGTGGCAGGAAGGGCCTGATGCATCGGCACCGGCGGCGAAGTCTTGACCGGGATGAAGGCAGTTTGCAGTGCCAGGTTTTTCTGCGCATGCACCCGAATCCATTTATGGACGAGGTTTGCATTGAGGTTGTGGGTCAAGGCGACATTGGCAATTGAAGTGTCAGGATGGGCGCACTCAGTAATGACCTGGGCCTTGAAGGACTTGGAATAGGAACGGCGTTCTTGTGGCATGGGCGTCCGCTTAAAAAGGCTAAAAATGGTGTCCACTTAAATTTAGGTGGACACCATCGCCTTAACCGATGGCATCAGGAAGATGTGTTGCTCGGACGGTTACTCTTCAAACGCAATCTCGCTAGAAGCCGAGTATTGATGGCCGCGTATTCCAATCAATCTGCGAACCTTGAACAATCCAGTCGGACGATTTTCGCCTACGGCTTGATCACCTGCCTCACCACCAGTAGCCAGTGCTTCTCTCAGGCATGATGAAATCTCTTGTGCGACGTCAGGAGTGACACTGAGCTTCACGATGTCTAGCTCGATCATGATCCGCGCCGACGGTAGCACTTCGATTGCGCATGTGTATTTCTCGTCAAAATCTAGTCCGCGCCAGCATTCGAACTCTCTACAAAGACGAAAATCAGAAGATGCTTTTGAGGTCGCATGAAGCTTCATGGAAACGCCTTATATATTTGCTCTTGTGAATACAAACGGATGCGTTTCGAGAAACTTGAGATGCTTTCCTAGATTTTTTTGCCGATAGCTAATCGGTACGCTTCTAAGCACTGATTTTCCTGCTTCCAAAGATTAATAAATTTTTCAAAATCATCAAGGAAAGGGCCTGTTTCAACCCGAGTCGATCCGATGCTCGCTTGGAGGAATCGCTCTCGCCACGGTTCCGGAATGCTCCCTTCACGAACAATTTGAACGCCGCTCGAGCTAGGTTCGGTAACGACAAGGTCGCGAAGATCCTCTACTTTCGCTACATCTCTCAGCAATCTGTCGGCTTCATCCTGGCGTGCGATTTCGTCGAGCATAGACACGACTGGAGTGGCCTTGGGATCGCCTGGCAGAAGATCAGATAGCGCCCACAAAGCTTTCCTCCTGATCTTCTCTCGCTCACGCAGATTCTGATCAACAGCACCGCTAGACATTAGGTTCTCCTCCTTAATGCGGACACCTGACCTCTTTTTAAGGTCGCGGGCTTCGTGGCTGAGCTATTTCAGTGTGACCGCCGGCCAAATCCGCCTGCGCCGGAGAGTTGCTCTTCCACGAACTCGATTGACGAGCTCAGCTCGTGCTGTATTTCTTCAAAGACTGAGTCTAGCTCGGGATGAGCACCTGACTTTCTAAGCTCCCCTACTAACCGAGAAAGCTCCCTCCCCTTGGCCATCGGCATTTGAACATTGCAGTACACCGTGTCTTTGTCATCACGACTCATAAGTCCTCCAAACTAGGAAGCTGAAGCCCTGATGTTGGTATGTACCGGTACTGCAATCAAGCCTCGTTGGGAGCGCTATGTCTTACGATCCGAATGCAGCAGTGGATCGGCGATTGATTGACATTAGTTTTGGTGCGCGCCCCTGCCGGGGACGGCTGTCGTAAACCAAGCCCCCCGCCAGGGCGGCGTCTTGGCCCGTAGGGCTTCCATTCTCGCGCCTCGGCCTCTCGGCCTGCGCGCTCCGCTTGCCACCACACTCCCAGCTGATTTTTGGTGTCACGGCCCCGAAGAATTTGATACTTCTCTTAGCCTATCTTTGATAAAACTTGCTCTGTTTTCAACTCAACCTCTGAGGAGTCGCAAATGGATGAAACTCATTGGGTAAAAGAGAGGACTTACCAATCCGCTCGGGATCCTGAGCGGGTGCTGATCGAAGAGCGAGCAAAGGCGCTATCAGCGGCCGGCTACCCGCTGCCTGAGGATGACTCAGCGATGTACGCTGAGCAAAGACTGCGAGACGCTAGAGAGGCGGCGCGAAAATCCCAACCTAGTCTGGTGAGTGAAGCCACTCCAATCCCCATACCGTGATTGGCTTCACATGGCTAAAATGGCTCATACAGCGTAACCACGCTAAAAGGGACTGGCTAATCAGGAACGTGTTTATGACGCTCAAAATTGCTTTTGCTGCCGTGCTAAAAGCGATGCGCGCGGGCAAAGGATTGACCCAGAAAAATCTTGCGGAAGTCAGCAGTCGAACATACGTTTCGAAACTAGAGCGCGCCCAGTCAAGCCCCACGCTGGAGATGATAATGGCTTTGAGCGGCCCGCTCAGAGTAAGTCCTATGACCCTGGTCGCCATTACTCTGTGCGCTGAGTCGGGAGAGTCCGTTGACGCTTTGCTGCGTCGCACCCAAGAGGAATTGGCGAGCCTAGGCCATGAGGGAGTTCTCAAAAATCTGGCGATTTCGTCGTGTGACGAGTTGCCAGCGCGACCTCGCTCTCGAAAGCCCCAAAGTCATCGCTCAGTGACGAACTCCCAGCAAGTTGAATTTTGTTTCGCTGAATAGACGCTTTTCATTGCCATCTAATCAGACGGCAGACACGGCTGCGGTCGTGGCCTACTTTGGAAAATCCAAGAGGTCGAGTAATGCGTAATTTCGATCTTGACCTTAGTAGGGTTACCTACGAGCACTTCATCACCGGCAAGGCAGCCATAAATTTCCCGAGGCCTCACATCACTTCGGGTGGATGGCACTACCTAGCATATTGGAACAGCGAGGTCGGTGAGGCGAAGGTGTCGCTTGCTGGTATCCACTACCCCGACACGGCATTTTGCTTTGGTGACACGGGCATCTTGAACGCCACCGATGAACTAGAGCGGAGGGGGTGGAAGACCGATCACCAGATCTATATGGCCGATCACTTCCGCGCGACCGGAGATATGGTTCTCAAGTGGGGGCTAGGCCGTTCAGAGTTTTGCAACGTCGAGCTGTCAGAATGGTTTCCGGACGATCATGATTTAGATGCCATGGTCGGAATGCTCAAAGGTGCCATCAACAAACTGGAAAACGTTCAAGGTGATCGTCTCAGTCGATGGCTTGGTTCGCAGCTCCTGTAAGATGGTAGGAGCTTTGTCTATTTGTTTAGGGACAAGGCATCACCCTTCACTCCTCCGCCCGTTAGCTCGTCAGGTCGCCATGATCAATAAACAACTGCAGCAGATTCTTCCCCAGGTGATCGAAGTTGTGGAGCGGGCGGGTTTGTTATTGGCAGAGGAATGTGTACGTCCGGAAGGCCGTAGGGGTTACGGTGATAAAGCTGAAATCGACGTCGAAATTGAGGTATTTCTCCGTGAGAAGTTGCTAAAAATTTTGCAATGCGATTGGTGGGGTGAAGAGACCGGCCACGTACTTTCCGGCAACTCCTTCTGCTGGGTAGTTGACCCGAATGACGGTACAAGTGATTTTCTGAAGGGACTGTCGGGCTCGGCTGTCTCGGTAGGACTACTTCATGACCTTCAACCTGTCTTGGGTGTGGTGCATGCGCCATTAACTCCGGATGGGAAGGCAGATAGCATCAGCTGGGCCGCAGGTATGGATCACTTGGTTAGGAATGGAGCCCCGATCTATGTCGACCTTTCGAAACAGGTGCTTTCGAAGGAGTGCATGGTGATGGTGAGCGCTGCTGCTGGCAACAAATCGCAGACCAATCGCGAGCTCTGTGCGCCGGCAGGTTTTTACCCCATGCCATCGATTGCGTACAGACTGGCTAAGGTCGCTGCTGGGGATGGAGTTTGCGGACTGTCTCTATATCCGGTGTCAGCCCATGACGTAGTCGCGGGGCACGCATTGCTGATTGGTGCCAAAGGCGTTTTGGTCGACGAATACGGTGATCCCATTCAATACCGTACTGAGGTAGAAATGCTGAAGGTTTGCCAACGATGCTTCGGGGGTGCGCCCAATGTTTGCTCGGAACTAGCGAGTCGCGACTGGGCTAAAGTCTTTGAGACGTCGGCGAACTAAGTCGCTTTGAAAAGCGGGATCATCACTTACACATTGGAGATGGCACATGGCCGGTTTTTTTCGACAAAAATTGATGTCTTTTGGAATCAAAAAGTAGCCGCGACTGACGTCGCAAAGGTGCGATCAGCATACACAACACTGGCTTCGCCGCCCTCCATCAAGCATTCCAACGCAGAGAAACCGGAAATCAGAAGCCAAAAGATGAAAAGCACAAGGAGCGCAAACCCATAGAGCAACATCAAGGCAATCGGGTCGATTGCCCCACAGCTCAAGGCAGGCCGAAAAAAAGGGGGATTTTTGGAGAACGTCGCTTTTTGTTTGTTTTCAAATATAAGGCCTCCGGTTTGAAATTTTACTTTCAAGGGGGCGGGGAAAATATATTTTCGGTTTGTGTGGCGAAAGCGTCTTGAAGAACCATTTTGTGAAGTCTAGAGCAGTAAATCAGGCGCCGAAAAGCCGCTGAAGCAGCTGCTCCGCCTGCGTTCCACTGTACCTTGCCTTCAGCTCATCAAGCTTGGCACCTCTGCGCTCGCCAGTAAGTAAGCTAAGCCCGTGCAACGCGTTAATGAGCTTCTCAGATTCAGCGTCCTCATCTCTCATGATGATCCACGATGAGTTTGCATGCTTGGCCAACGCTTCAGCCTTTCGGCTAAGGCTCTGCGACTCAATCAATCTGTTGCCATTCACTTCTGTCTTGAGCTGACTGATGACATTCTCGAGCTCTTGCAGCTGCTCTGAAATGCTCTCCGCGCTATCAAGCGACACAGGACGCCCATCAACATAGATAGCGTCTTCTTGGACACAGTAGATTGCCAAAGGGCCGTCCCCTCCTCCCGTGCAGTCAAGCGCGAGAAAATTCCCCAATCTCAGCGGTTTCGGAATCCACGTATGTCCCGAGCAAACTCTCCAGATGCCTGGAACGCCGTCACGATAATGCTTGATGATCCGTTCCCTGCCCCACAGCGCGATCTCTTCGATCTGAGTATTGTCTAGGCTCCCAACGAACTCTTGCCAAGAAATCCCTGCCGGCACGTCGGCGTGAACGACACCGACCAGGCCACGTGCGGACTGAATTTCTATGGCGGTGGGAAGCTGTTCCAGCTTCTCGATCACCATTCCTTTCGACTCATCGGCGATCGTTGCCCACCATCCCGCGCCGTGGGAGCTGTAACGTGCTTGTGGGTTTTCACGGTAAGCGTTTATCAGCATCTGCTCGTGATTGCCTTGGACACAAAAGAACCAAGGTTCGCCGAGCAGCTTTAGGCCATCCAGCATCCCGGGCCCACGGTCGATCAGATCACCGACAGCGATGACCCGATCAATCGCACTGTCAAAGCCGAGCGCACGAAGCCCCTTGTGGAGCTCGGTGGTTTTGAAGTGGATATCACCGACTACAAAGTCACGACCAAGGTAGTTTTTGGGGAGGCGTAAAAGCGCCTGCTTCATTTTGGATCGGTACTCCGGAGTGTTTGCCGATGGGTCGATTTATTAGCTTAATTGTACTCCCTCGTCAGCAGAATGAGCGCCGCTAACCTACCCTCCCACCACTTTTCGAGCTGCTGGCGGCGATGGCTTGATGGCTATGTGATACTATTGAAATTGATAGTTTTCCTCGGATCATCAGTTGTTGCAGGTAGTAAAGCTGGTACAGGTTTCAATCAATCAAAACATCACTCCATACAACGACGGAACGTTTCGATGTCCTTTCTCGTGCCAATCTTACTCGCGCTCCTGACCTATCCTTTTCTGCAAAGCCGCCTTTGCAAAGGACAATACAGTTTTGCGAAAACCTATTTCGGATGGGGGCTACTGGGGACAGTTGCACTGTCGATCTGCATTTTCTGGCTGCTTGGCCCGATCTTCTTTCAACAGGATCATGGCAGAGGTGATAGGGCAATTTCGGTCACCTTCAGGATTTAGAGTTTCGCTACTACTCTCTACATGATAGGGGTCTGCATGGGTCTCAATCACATCCGAAAAAGAGACGATCGACCGCTTTTTAACCTCTACATCATCATGCTCATCGTCTGCGCTGCTTTATGTTTTCTATCCAGCTTAGCGGCAGCGCCCGTTTACTGGTGTATTTACGGAGTGACGGCCTTCATCGCATACAAAATTCGGACAAACCAAAATTCTGGGGCATCGCCCAAATCTCGGAATGACTGAAGGAAGCGCAAGCGAGAAACCCACGTGACGTTCCGTTTGCACGCTAATTCATCGAATGCCTTTGGGGCAGCTTTATACAGGTAAGGGCAACTTGATTAAGCACGCGTCTGAATTCAAGGAAATATCAGGCCTGCACAGACAGACTTTCGAAGGAGCAACAATGACGCAGCAGCATTCAACGGCCTGGATGGTCGAAACAGCCTATCGCTACTTGAAGGCCGCTCAACATATGCAAAGAGGCTTTGACATGGTCGATGTGGCGCAGATAAACGCTGCCATCGGTATAGAAATCATCCTGAAAAGCTTTTGCTCCAAGCCCAGTGGAAACCTTGGCCAGATTAACGAAACCTACGAATTGGACAATGCGGCCCTCAAGACCGCACATGGTCATTTGCAAAACCTTAACAAGGTTCCAAGTGACCGCAAAAATCCTGACAAGCATGACCTGTTGACCTTGTTTCATTCGGTACCTGCTCAAATTCGGCAGCAGCTTCGCATTGATCAGTATGAGGGCGTAATCGAGACATACCGGCACATCTTCACTGCCGCGCGGTACCCATATGAGCGAAACGCCCAAAAAATGGTCGACGACGTCTTAATTGAAGTTCTCGACGAATTGGTCACACGGGTTAACGCTTGGTATGGGGACTTGGGGTGGCAAAATAACTACCTCTATTACGATGGAGCGCACCCAGAACTAGCGGATTGGGAGAGCGCCGGCGAAATAGAGCTAAGCTACGGAGACCTTTCAAAAGGGTATTAACCTGGAATTACACTAAAGTCAGTCAACCCTGTCAGATTGGTGGCCTGAGCCATGACTTCGTCGCGTTTGATCAGCCCGATGAAGCGCCAGCCCAGGCTTTCAGAACTGACCACATTGACCATGTAGGGCACGCCATCGATCTCAACCTGGGTCACGCCATCGCCACTCTTTGCCAGCTCGGTATAGCCGGGGCCCAGATCGGCTAGGGGCTTGAAACTATTTTTGGCATTCGCCGGATCGACCAGAACGTTGCCGTTGGCTTCGACCATCATCAGGTACCCGCTGTCGCCCAGCTTGATGGTTTTAACCAGTTCAGTCAGTTGCTTGAGCGAGACGTCCACGCCGACGACACCCACAGGGTTGCCGCTGGGGTCGGCGAAAGCGCGAACCGTGCTGACCAGCACCATGTCATCCGGTGCCCAATAGTAAGCGCTCGTGCGCACGGTTGAGCCTGGCGCGGCCGCCACGGCGGTCTTGTACCAAGGACGTACTCGGGGGTCGTAGCTGGCCATTTTCGGGTCGTCGGGCCAACCGGCAAAGCCGCCGTCTTTGAGCCCCAGGGAAATAGACGCAGTGGTCGGATGGTTCTCGGCAAATCTATCGAAAATAGCCTGGAGTCGCTGATCCGCTTCGGTCACAGGCGTTTGCTCAGCATTGGCCGCGGTATAGTTTTTCAATCCCTTGACGGTGGCGATTCGAGGATCCTTGGCCAGGTATTCGACGTTTTGGCGGATGCTTTCAAAGAACTGCTTCATACCGTTATCGATCTGGCGAATTTCACGACCGCTGCTATCCAGGAAATTGGCCTGTGCCGCGCTCCGCAAGTTCAATACGACAAGCACCGCAACCAGAATCACCGGAAGGCAGGCGATGGCGGCAAATTCAATGGCACACAGGTGTCTACCGCATACGCATTGCGTGGTTTGTTCGAGGGCGAAGATCTGTTCGCTGGCGCACTGGTCATTGGTGGTTTGACAGTTGAAGCAGTCTTGGGCTCGCGCTCGCCGTTCGACGCTCGCATCCATGCCGCTCGTGGACAAAAAAGCCAGATCGACACCGCTAGCGCTTACCGTGACTTGCTGGGCGAACGCAGTGAAGTTTCTGATTCGCACCAGAACTGCGGCAAGGTTCAGGATCCGTACTCCCTGCGTTGCCAGCCGCAAGTCATGGGAGCGTGTCTGACCCAGTTCCGTCAAACCGCCGAAGTGTTAGTCGTCGAAGCTAACGCCGTCTCCGACAACCAGTCCGACGGAGATGGGCGAGAAAGTTCATGCACTGCTGCTCAGCTCAGAAACGTCCGGGAGCAAAGGGTGCCGGATCGACCACAGGCGCCTCGCCCATCATCACTTCTGCGAGCAGTCGACCGCTGACCGGGCCTAGCGTAAATCCTTGATGGGCGTGGCCGAAATTGAACCAGAGCCCTTTATGCAAGGGCGCCGCGCCGATCACCGGCTTCATGTCTACAGTGCAGGGTCTGGCGCCGCTCCAAGGCGTGCGCTCCACCTGGGGGCCTAAGGCTAATACCTGCCGTGCGGCCCGCTCGGCCTTGCCCAGTTGCACCGGTGTTGGAGGTGCACTCAAGCTGGCGAATTCCGCCCCCGTTGACAGGCGAATACCGCGCTTCATCGGCGCCAGCATGTAGCCTTGTTCGGTATCCAGCACCGGGCGGCTCAATGTCGCGCCATCGGCAAAGTGAGCGTGGTAACCACGCTTAACGAACAACGGAATGCGGTAGCCCAACTCGCCAAGCAGTTCGTGAGCCCAAGGGCCCAACGCCACGACCACCTGCGACGCGCCGACTGATCCAGAATCGGTGTCTACGCTCCAACCGGCTCCCGACTGACGCAACGATCGCGCATCGCCACGCAAAATATCCCCACCTTCACGAACGAACAGATCGGCATAACGCTGCACCAACTCACCCGGCTCAATGCACGTCCAGGGTTGCAGCCAATGAATGCCCCCCACCAATGCATCGCTCAACGCTGGTTCCGCCGTTCTGAGCGCGACACCGTCCAGATGCTCAGACAACACGCCGTGTGCACTCACGCGTACCGCGCGCTCCACCGCCTCATCGAATTGCTGTGGGCTACGAAAAGCCTGGATCCACCCTTTGCGCACGATCAGGTTTTGCGAACCGCTTTGATCAATCAACTCCGAATGCTCGCTGATCGAGTGCTCAATCAGCGTGCGAAAGGCATCTGCAATGGCCTGGTAATGCCTAGGCGCGGAGTTGGCCCAATACCTGACCAAGGCAGGCACGTATTCAGGCATCGCGCGCAAATGGTAATTGACGCCAATGTCACGCTTGGCTGCCACGTTTATCAGGCTGGCAAGATCCCTCGGGAACGCATAAGGCTCAATGGCCTCACGCTGAATGATGCCTGCGTTGCCGAACGACGTTTCACGCCCCGGCAAACCTTTGTCCACCAGCGTCACCGCGCAGCCACGGCGTTGCAAATGCAACGCCGTGCATACGCCGACAATGCCGGCACCCAGTACCACCACTTGTTTTTCGTTCACGCTGCCTCCGAATCAAGCACGCTGTTGCGCGATGACACTGATCTCGACCAATGCATCGACCACAAGGCCGGCGCAGACGGTCGCGCGCACTGGCAGGTTGGCCGTGAAGAATGATGCATAAGCCCGATTGAATTCGGCGAAATTACTCCGGTCGGTCAGGTACACGGTAACGCTGACAACATCGTCCAGCGACAGCGATTCGGCTTCCAGCGTCTGGGCAATACGCATCAAGGTCAAACGTGTTTGCGCTTCGATACCTTCAGGAAAGCTACCGTCCTCACCAAAAGGCAATTCGCCAGACAAAAAAACCAGGCCCTGGCTGTGGCGGACTTTGGAAAAGGGCAGATTACTAACGGTCATGGCAGTTCTCTCTTGGGTAATTCAAGGAGGCGCCCATCAACGAGCACCGGTTGTGAATCATCGATTCGACTTCAGCGGTTTTTACGGTAGGCCATTGAGTCATGCATACGCTTGAGCACGTGTTCCCCCTCGCGGACACCGGACACATAGATCAGGAGCGAACAGCGGCTTGAGATCATGTCGACTCGTTGCTTAATAGGTTCAGGAGGGGTGAAACATGTGTTTTAGCCTGAAACACCAATCATGTATATACAAGATTAAGCATTTATCATGCCGCTCGATCAAAAAATGCGCCATAAGCCTAAGGTAGAGCGACTTACCCTCCTCTCGCGATTAGAACGCTTTAGGTGCCCCGACACTAAAGGTTTCGTTTTTTCCCACCAGGCATCATGGGTAACACTCCAAGCGCAACCAGCGGTTACATAAGGCTAAAAAGTAGCGATCATCAGCCTGGTCAACTTCGCTAGAAACAAGCCTGAACTGCGGAATCAAAAGCAGCTCAGACATATTGGCCTGCATCTTGCCTTACCGGTATATACAGGCACATACAGATGTCTGCTGCGTGATCATCCTGCTCCCCAAGGATGTTACTCATGAATGTACTGATACCGCTCAGCCCCATTCAACGACCAGCCGTACGAGATCAGCCATAACGCCGAATAGCCGCGTCTGCAGCAACTCTTGCAGAACTGCCTAGATCGTAATGCCTACCAGCAAGACACTAATGAGGTTAACCCTGTATGAATGCCAATGACTTGAACCTGCTTGCCCGCGCAGAAGTGCGCGAATTGGCCAGTTACAACGCCGGCCTCGCCTCGGATGCTGTGCGCAAGCGTTTCGGCCTGACTCGCGTCGCCAAACTAGGCAGCAACGAAAACCCGATGGGCACAGCACCCGCCGTTAGCGCCGCAACGGCTCGAGCTTGCAGCGAAATTGCGCTATACCCCGATGCTGGCTGCCAGGCATTACGCTCTGCACTCTCGAAAAAGCTCGACGTACCCGAGAATCAATTGGTGTTCGGCAACGGCTCGGAAGATTTGCTGAGCGTCATCAGCCGCGTGTTTTTAGACCACGATGACGAAGTAGTTACCGTGGTGCCATCTTTCGGGTTGCACTTCATATACCCAATGGCAGCCGGTGCCCGGGTGGTAGGTGTTCCCATGACCGACAGAGGCACCTTCGATGTAGCGGCAATGATCGCTGCACTCACCCCCCACACCCATGTGCTGATGTTTTCATGCCCGTCAAATCCGGTCGGCTGCACCTTAAGCGCCGACGAGTTGCAGCAACTGCTCGACGCATTGCCCTCGAAGTGTCTGCTGGTGTTTGATGAGGCCTATTACGAATACGCGCAGTGGGAGGCCGAGTACCCAGATTGCCTCGGTTTGATTCAGGCCAGCGGCAAACCGTTTATCCTGCTGCGGACTTTCTCCAAGGCTTATTCCCTGGCAGGTTTGCGCATCGGCTACGGTATCGTCAGCGATCCACTGCTGGCAGATCTGATTAACCGCCTGCGCACCCCGTTCAACGTCAACAGCGTGGCACAAGCTGCAGCGATTGCGGCACTGGCAGATGATGGTCATCTAAACGCCTGCCTATCCCATGTCGCCAGCGAACGCCAGCGGCTGGAAGTAGCGCTGCACGAGCAAGGCATTACGACCGCACCGTCCTTGGCCAACTTCCTGTTTTTTAGCACGCCTTATCCGGCCGAAGTAATCAACCAAGCACTGCTGCGTGAAGGGGTTATCATAAAACCGTGGCGCGAAGTTGGATACACTGAGTACTTGCGCGTCTCTGTCGGAAGCTGTGAGGATAACGACCTTTTCCTCCAAGCACTGGCAAGCGTCCTTGCCGCACTTGAAACACGGACTGACTAATGATCAAAAATGCACCACAAGCGCTCTACCGGCGTGCAAAGGATTATGTGCAAGACCAACTTCGCGCGGGCGTTTGGAAACCTGGTGACCTGATTTCTTCAGAAAACCAACTGGTGCAAGAACTGGGCATTTCGCGCATGACCGTCAACCGGGCCTTACGCGAACTGACCGAAGAAGGTCATCTGGTCAGGATTTCAGGCGTTGGCACGTTCGTAGCCGAAAGCAAACCGCAATCAAACTTGCTGCGTATCACGAACATTGCCGACGAAATCCTCGCCAGAGGTCACAGTTACACCTGCCGTGTGCTGCACTTGGGGCGCGAATCGGCCTCAATGCCGGTGGCCTCCGCATTGGGCCTGACCACCGGTTCTTCAGTTTTTCATCTAGTCTGTGTTCACAGCGAAGAAGGCGTGCCCGTGCAACTCGAGGATCGTTACGTCAATCCCGAGCTGGTGCCAGAATTTCTGAAGCAAGACTTCGGGGAGCACTTGCAACCCGCCAAATACCTGTTGCGCGTCGTCAAACCCGATGAAATGGAGCATATCGTCGAAGCCTGTCACCCAAGCATTGACGAAAGCAAACATATGCAGATCGACGCCAACGAACCTTGCTTAGCACTTATCCGCCGCACTTGGAGCCAAAGCAAAATTGTGACTTACGTGCGCTTGGTTCACCCCTCCTCACGCTATCGACTCGGCAGTCGCCTGCCGGTAAACGGGGCGCATAGAGACAGTTGATGCCTGAAGGCATCTGATGAACTGTTCCATCATAAACCGGGATCGAAATGCCATTGCTGCTTCTACTTTCCGGACAACCTCTTGACGCAGAATTTCACCAGTGAGTTTCCTGCACTACAAAAGTGAAAAAGCTCCACAGCTACGACAACTGCCTGTCGCCGATAGCTGTAGAGCAAAAAAACTGCATAAACACTGTAGCTCTCGTGCGGGATGACTCGAGCAATTCAGCTTGCTCACACAGGAGCCAAACGCCCCTTCCCCCCGATTACAAGCTAGGCAGCAACTTTGGCAACACCAGTTCGTTCAAGCACCGGGAAGCCAACAGCTCGCTTGCTGCGTTGATATCCGGCGCAAAGAAGCGATCTTTGTCGTAGTAAGCCACTTTGCTGCGCAGGCTGGTGCGGGCAAGCTCCAGCTTCGTCGAGGTCTTCAAGCCTTCGCGCAAGTCAAGGCCCTGACACGCAGCGAGCCACTCAACAGCGAGGACGCCGCGAGTGTTTTCAGCCATTTCCCATAAACGCTTGCCCGCTGCAGGAGCCATTGACACGTGATCCTCCTGATTCGCGGAAGTTGGCAGGCTATCCACCGAATGTGGATGCGCAAGTGCCTTGTTCTCACTGGCCAGCGCCGCTGCGGTAACTTGGGAAATCATGAAGCCGGAGTTCACACCGCCGTTGGCCACCAGGAATGGCGGCAATTGCGACATGTGCTTGTCCATCATCAGGGAAATACGCCGTTCGCTTAGCGAGCCGATTTCCGCTATCGCCAATGCCATGTTGTCAGCAGCCATGGCCACAGGCTCGGCGTGGAAGTTGCCACCGGAGATCACATCGCCTTCGACAGCGAAGACCAATGGGTTATCGGAGACGGCATTAGCTTCGACGACCAATACCTCCGCAGCTTGACGGAACTGGGTCAGGCAAGCGCCCATGACTTGCGGCTGGCAACGCAGGGAGTACGGATCCTGAACCTTGCCGCAGTTCTGGTGGGAGTCGGAGACTTCACTGCGCTCGCCGAGCAAGTCTCGGTAGGCGGTAGCACTGTCGATCTGGCCTTTCTGGCCACGCGCGGCGTGGATGCGTGCGTCGAACGGCGAGCGCGACCCCAGAACCGCTTCAACAGTCAGAGCACCGATCGCCAGTGCGCCAGCGAACAGATCTTCGCCCTCGAACAAACCACGCAGTGCATAAGCGGTGGATACCTGCGTGCCGTTGAGCAACGCCAGCCCTTCCTTGGCAGCCAGTGTCAGTGGCGTCAGGCCGGCGACTTTCAGCGCCTCGGTTGCTTCCAGCCATTCGCCCTTGTAACGAGCCTTGCCTTCACCCAACAGCACCAGCGACATGTGGGCCAAGGGTGCGAGGTCGCCGGATGCACCGACCGAACCTTTCAACGGAATGTGCGGATAAACCTCGGCGTTGATCAAAGCGATCAGTGCTTCGATGACGGTGCGGCGGATGCCGGAGAAACCACGGCTCAAGCTATTGACCTTGAGCACCATGACCAGCCTGACCAGCGCGTCACTGATCGGTTCGCCAACACCGGCAGCGTGGGACAGAACCAGTGAGCGCTGGAGGTTCTCCAGGTCTTCGGTAGCGATGCGGGTCGAGGCCAGCAGGCCGAAACCGGTATTGATCCCATAGGCGGTGCGGTTCTCGGCGAGGATTTGTTCCACGCAAGCAACGCTGGCTTCAATCTGGGCCGAAGCACTGTCATCGAGGGAGATGTTGATCGGATGCTGGTAGACGTCGCGCAGTTGGGCAAGGCTCAGTTGGCCAGGGATGATGTTGAGTGTGTTCATGCTTTTGCTCCTTTAACAGAGGTGATCATTGGCAGGTTCAAGCCTTGTTCTTTGGCACAATCTATTGCGATCTGGTAACCCGCGTCGGCGTGACGCATCACGCCGGTCGCCGGGTCGTTGTGCAGCACGCGTGCAATGCGCTCAGCCGCTTCGTCGGTACCGTCGCAGACAATCACCATGCCCGAGTGCTGAGAGAAGCCCATGCCGACGCCGCCGCCGTGGTGCAGGGAAACCCAGGTCGCGCCGCTCGCGGTGTTCAGCAGTGCGTTGAGCAGTGGCCAGTCGGACACGGCGTCGGAACCGTCCTGCATTGATTCGGTTTCGCGGTTTGGGCTGGCCACGGAACCGGAGTCCAAATGGTCGCGACCGATGACGATCGGCGCCGACAACTCACCGCTACGCACCATTTCGTTGAATGCCAGGCCCAGCTTGGCGCGCAGACCCAGCCCTACCCAACAGATTCGTGCCGGCATGCCCTGGAAGCTGATGCGCTCGCGCGCCATGTCCAGCCAGTTATGCAGGTGCGCGTCGTCCGGGATCAGCTCTTTGACCTTGGCGTCAGTTTTGTAGATGTCTTCAGCGTTACCCGACAGCGCAGCCCAGCGGAACGGGCCGATGCCACGGCAGAACAGCGGACGGATGTAGGCCGGTACGAAGCCCGGGAAGTCGAATGCGTTTTCCACGCCTTCTTCCTGAGCCATCTGACGGATGTTGTTGCCGTAGTCGAAAGTTGGAATGCCCATTTTCTGGAATTCAAGCATCGCTTTGACGTGTACGGCCATCGATTGCTTGGCGGCTTTCACTACAGCGGTAGGCTCGGTTTTGGCGCGAGCGCGATACTCTTCCCAAGTCCATCCGGCCGGGAGGTAACCGTTTAGTGGGTCGTGGGCGCTGGTCTGGTCGGTGACCATGTCCGGGCGTACGCCGCGCTTGACCAGTTCAGGCAGGATTTCCGCCGCGTTACCCAGCAGGGCGATGGAGATAGCCTTGCCTTCTTTGGTGTATTTGGCGATGCGGGCCAGTGCGTCATCGAGGTCTGTGGCTTGCTCGTCGACGTAACGGCTGTTCAGGCGGAAATCGATACTGACTTGCTGGCATTCGATATTCAGCGAGCAGGCGCCGGCCAGGGTTGCCGCCAGTGGCTGGGCGCCACCCATACCGCCGAGGCCTGCGGTCAGCACCCAACGACCCTTCAGATTATCGTTGTAATGCTGGCGACCGGCTTCTACGAAGGTTTCGTAGGTGCCCTGGACGATGCCCTGACTGCCGATGTAGATCCAGCTGCCGGCGGTCATCTGGCCATACATGGCCAGGCCTTTGGCGTCGAGTTCGTTGAAGTGTTCCCAAGTGGCCCAGTGCGGCACTAGGTTGGAGTTGGCGATCAGCACGCGCGGGGCGCTGCTGTGGGTCTTGAACACGCCGACCGGCTTGCCGGATTGCACCAGCAGGGTCTCGTCGTCGTTTAGATTGGTAAGGCTTTCGACGATCTTGTCGTAGCATTCCCAATTACGCGCCGCACGACCGATGCCACCATACACCACCAGTTCTTTTGGGTTCTCGGCCACTTCCGGGTCGAGGTTGTTCATTAACATGCGCAGTGGAGCTTCGGTCAGCCAGCTTTTGGCGGTCAGCGTGTTACCACGCGCGGCGCGGATTTCGACATTACGGAAATGGGATGGCTTGCTCACCGGTAATCCTCTCGAAATGACTTTCTCAGCCTATTTATTGGTTTAACGCTACAGGTCACGCATAAATATAATCATGTATATACAACCATAATCAAGCGAATTTTACTCGAGCATGGTCACTGACGAAGGGCAAGGTAATTTGGAGCTAATGAGCGACCGAAGAGTCGCTCGAAGGCATAGCGGTTACTTGAGGTTGCCGCTAAGGAACTGCTGCAGGCGCTCGCTCTTGGGGTTACCCAAGACATCTTTAGGTAAGCCCTGCTCTTCCACGAGTCCTTGGTGGAGGAACAACACCTGACTCGACACCTTGCGCGCGAAGCTCATCTCATGAGTCACCATGATCATGGTTCGACCTTCTTCGGCCAGACCCTGGATAACCTTGAGCACCTCGCCGACCAATTCTGGATCAAGCGCCGAAGTCGGCTCGTCGAACAACATGATCTCAGGCTCCATGGCCAAAGCCCGAGCGATAGCGACCCGCTGCTGCTGCCCGCCAGAGAGAAAAGCCGGATACTGGTCGGCAACGCGAGACGGCAAACCTACCTTGTCCAGATACCGCCGAGCACGCTCCTCAGCATCTTTCTTGCTGATACCCAGGACGCGGCGTGGAGCCATCGTGATGTTGTCGAGCACGGTCATGTGGCTCCAGAGGTTGAAGTGCTGGAACACCATCGCAAGCCGTGTGCGCAGCCGCTGCAGTTCAGAAGCGTCGGCCACATGCATGCCGTGGCGGTCATGCATCATGCGAATCGGCTGGTTATCCAGGCCCATGGCGCCGTCGTTGGGCGTTTCCAAAAAGTTGATACAACGCAAGAAGGTGCTCTTGCCCGACCCGCTGGCGCCAATCAGGCTAATCACATCGCCGGTCTTGGCGTTTAGGGAAACGCCTTTGAGTACTTCGTGGCTGCCATAGCTTTTATGCAGGTTTTCAACGGTCAATTTGTACATGTTCAAACACCCTGAATTAATGAGCCGGGCCGAGGAAAGACAGCCAGCGGCGTTCAGCCAGACGGAACAGGCCAACCAGAGAGAAAGTGACTGCGAGGTAAATCGCGGCGGCGATACCGAACGACTGGAATGTCAGGAACGTTGCCGAATTGGCATCCCGGGCGACCTTGAGAATGTCCGGCACAGTCGCAGTGAACGCGACTGTGGTCGAGTGCAGCATCAGTATGACTTCGTTGCTGTAGTTCGGCAGCGATCGGCGCAGCGCAGATGGCATGATGATGTAGGCATACAACTTCCAGCCGCGCAGTCCGAATGCCTTGGCCGCTTCGACCTCGCCGTGATTCATGTTACGGATCGCCCCGGCGAAAATTTCCGTGGTGTAGGCGCAAGTGCTCAAAGCGAAGGCAAGAATGGTGCAGTTGATTGCATCGCGGAAGAATGCGTCGAGCATGGGTTGCGCGCGCACCGCTGCAAGGCTGTAGATACCGGTGTAGCAGATCAGTAGCTGTATATACAGTGGCGTACCGCGAAACAGATAAGTGTAGAACTGTACCGGCCAGCGCACCCATACGTTGCTTGAGACCCTGGCAATCGACAGCGGGAGTGCCATCAAAAAGCCCAGGAAAAGCGAAGCACTTAGTAGCCACAGGGTCATCGCTAACCCGGTGATGTGATAGCCATCGCTGTAGAGGAAAGGCTTCCAGTATTCCTGCAGAAGTTCGATCATCGCACGGCCTCCCGGGTGCCTGCGGCATAGAGGATTTCCAGCCGGCGCAAGACGTAGTTCGATGCAGTGGTGATGACCAGATAGATCAAGGCCGCCAGCACCAGGAAAAAGAACAGTTGATAGGTGGTCTTGCCGGCGTCTTGAGCCACTTTCACCAGGTCGGCCAACCCAATAATCGAGACCAACGCGGTGGCTTTGAGGATGACCATCCAGTTGTTGCCGATACCCGGTAAGGCAAAACGCATCATCTGCGGGAACAGTACGTAGCGGAAACGCTGCGCGCGGGTAAGGCCGTAAGCAGTGGCCGCTTCCATCTGGCCACGCGGCACGGCGAGGATGGCGCCTCGGAAAGTCTCAGTGAAATACGCACCATAGATAAAGCCCAGCGTGATCACGCCGGCACTGAATGGATTGATCTCGATGTAATCCCACCCTAAGGCTGAGGTCAGCTGGGTGAGCCAGGTCTGTAAGCTGTAGAAGATCAGCAGCATCAGAACCAGATCCGGCACTCCACGAATCAGCGTGGTGTAGGCCTGTGCAGGGACGCGCAACAGCGCCGACGTTGAAAGCTTGGCACTGGCACCGATCAGGCCGAAAATCACGCTTAGCAGCAAGCAAAGGAAGGATAACTTGACCGTCATCCAGGTGCCTTGCAGCAAAAGTGGGCCAAAGCCCTTGAGGCTGAAGCCCGACAGCCCCAGCATCTGCAATAGGTTTTCTAACATGGGGAAGCCCTTCGTCAATCAGGAAAACGCCCATCCGTGAATGGGCGCAGCGTCGTTATTTGCCGCTGTAAATATTCTGATCACCGAAGTGTTTCTTTTGGATGGCCACGTAGGTGCCGTCGTCGTGGAGCGCCTGTATGCCTTTGTTCACTAGGGCTTTAAGCTCGGCATTGCCTTTGAGCAGACCGATCGCCGTTTTTGCTGGCAGCAGTTCGTGATGGACTGGCTTGCTCACTTCAAAGTCAGCGCCTTGCGGGGACTTCAGGAAACCCATTTCAGCTTGCAGCATGTTCTGAATCGAGGCATCGAGGCGACCCGTGACCAGGTCAGCATAAACCTGATCCTGGTTGGCGTAGGCCTGGGTTTTTACCCCGGCCTTGTTCAGCACGGCCTTGGCGTAGGCCTCCTCGGTGGTGCCTTGTTCATAGCCAACGGTTTTGCCAGCCAGCGTCGTGATGTCTTCGCTCAAGGCCGAGCCTTTCTTAAAGACGAAGGATGTTGGCACCGAGAACAATTCGTTGGAGAAATCGATGACTTTTTCCCGCGAAGAAGTCACGGTCATGGCAGAAATCACGCCGTCGAATTTATTGGCCCTGAGGCCAGGAATCATCCCGTCGAAATCACTTTCTACCCATTTGCACTTGACCTTCAGTTCAGCGCAAATCGCGTTACCCAGATCAATATCAAAGCCCACAAGGCTGCCGTCGGCGGCCTTGGATTCGAAGGGTGCATAGGATGGGTCGACTCCAAAGCGCAACTCCTTGTACTCCTTGGCAACGGCAATACCAGCCGCCGCGCACAGAGCCAATACTGATAAGGTCAAAATAGATTTTTTCATTGTTTTTATTCCTAATAACCAACAGAAGCGCTTGGGGCGCACGAGTACAGTTATGGAGCGCGTGTGGCATTACGCTGAACACACAGCCCCCAGGTTGCGGACAAACGTGTCGAGACACATGGTCGACTCTAGCGCGCAAATACATACTTGTACAGACAGGCCTAGGCAATCAGTCATCCTTTGATCTGATCGATTCCTTTCTGGGGATTTAGAAGACGCTAGAATTGCCTGTAAATAGGGGTTATCGGAGGTTTTTTCTCTAGAGGTCAGGAGGACAGTCAACCTCTTTAATCTCGATATGCGCCATGTGGCTGAGTTCGGGAGATGGCGTAGGCGGTTGGAGGCGGATCAGCATCGACCTATCGCGGACATGATCCTGAAGCCCCCTCGGCGACCCGGATGACTCCAAGCTCGAGATAGAATCTGAATTCGTACTACTGCCACAATCTCGGCGTAATAGAAGAAAAAAACGGATACGGCTCAAAAGTGGTGCGCGAAACATCCCGCATCAGGACGGCATCGTTGAACGCTTTTCGTAAATGCCTAGAAGTCAATCCATTGGGTCATTACCACTATGACAATGGGAAGAGCGACGCCTGCGAGAAGGGTTTGGCAAGCAATGATCCCAGCCATAAGCGGCGCATCTCCACCCAACTGTCGCGCCATGATGTATGAGGATGAGGCAGTGGGCAGTGCTTGGAACAGGAGTGCTGCAACGGCAGCCTTTCCTTCAAGCCCGAACAGATGACAAGCCCAAAGCGTAACCAGTGGCATGATTAAAAACTTGACCAGCGACGAGTAGCCCACCGGGCGAAGCCATTGCCTCATGCTCCCGAATTCAAGCGCGGCACCCACGCAGAGCAGACCGAGCGGTAGTGACGCTTGCCCCAAGGCCTTAAGCATCGGCTCAATACCAACTGGTAGTCCCAAGCCCAAACCCTGTAACAATCCGCCTGCGCAGCAAGCTAATACAAGGGGGTTCAGTGCCAATTGCTTGAGGACTTTGCTCAAAGGCATCCTGCCGCCTGATCCGTACTTCGCGAATACCAGCACGCACAGGATGTTCACTGTTGGCACTATCGCCGCGTTCGCGACGGCGGCCAGGGCTATGCCTTGCACTCCAAACAATCCCGCCGCTGCAGAAACGCCGACGTAATTGTTGAAGCGTATGCCACCCTGAAAAACAGAAGTAAATGCGGCATTGTCCTGAGTGATTAGTGCTCTTGCGCCCAACAGCATCAGCGATACCACAACAGTCGACAACACGAGCACCGAGACCATGCTTTGAAAGGGCACCCCATCAAGCTTGGCGGTCGCGAGTCCGTGAAAAAAAGAGAAGGAAGCAGTACGTAATATGCCAAGCGCTCTGCCTGCGCCCAAAAGTCATCCGCCAGAAATTGATGACGTTTGAGCCATACGCCCAGCACGATCAATAATGCGATGGGCAACAAGGCCGTCAACAAAGAGAGGGTCATACACTTGCCTTAATTTTCTGCACTAACCGTTCACATCCTGCAATCAGGATTGACTCATCAGTGGCGAATGAAAGCCTGAGATGCCCAGGCATCCCGAAAGCGCTACCGGGAACGGTGGCTACTCCTTCTTCGAGCATGGTGAGCGCGAAAGCCTGATCATCCTTGATCGTTTTGATACGAGGCAGCAGGTAAAACGCACCCTCCGGACAAGCGATATCAATCGCTTCGCAGGCCCTCAACACGTGTAGAGCAGCATCACGCCGCTGTCGATAAATTGCATTTCGCTCGCCCACCAACGCTTGAGGCCCAGTCAATGCGGAAACCGCCGCCAACTGGCTCAGGGTGCTGGTCTGAGTACAGTTCTGTGATTGAACCGAGCTGATCGTCGTGATCAATGACGTTGGCCCACACCCCCACCCCACTCGCCAGCCGGTCATTGCGTAAACTTTAGATACGCCATCCACGATCAGGATACGGTCTCTCAAATCAGGCGCCACCGCCGCCAACGTTTGGTAGGGATCATCCGTGTAACGAATTTCTGAATAAATGTCATCTGATAGCACCATCACCCCTGGATATCGACGCAGCACTTCGGCGATGGCCAACAGTTGCTCACGTGAGTAGAGCGCTCCTGACGGGTTGCCCGGCGCATTCAAGACGAGCCACTTGGGCGACGTTGCCCGGCTAAGCGCTGCATCCAAATGCTCTGCAGTGAGGCGAAAACCTTGTTCTCTTGTAGTCGAAACAATCAGCGGTCGCGCGCCGCACATCTTGATCATGGCGGGATAACTCGCCCAATAGGGCGCGGGCACGATCACCTCGTCGCCACTTTTGAGGGTCGCTTGAAAAGCGTTGTAGATGATTTGTTTGGCGCCACAGCCGACGGCCACTTGATCATCGGCGTAATCGAGGTTTCGAATTTCTTTCATGCGCATTCGGATCGCGCGACGAAGTGGTTCAATACCGTTAGACGGTGAGTAGGTCAGGCGACCGCTGAGCGCAGCGTGCGCAGCTTCAAGAACGTGTGGCGGCGCGTTGAAGTCTGGCTCGCCCAATGTCAGGTCGATGACATCCCTGCCCTGCGCTCGCATCAACGCCGCTCGCTTTGCCATGATCAGGATAGGAGACTGCAGGATATTGTCTGCGGTAGGTGGAGTGCTCATGTCGCCCTCAAGAATGCGTCTGGATGGGCACCACGATAAGAAGTCGGACTCTAAAATAAAAACGATTTAAAATTCAGCAAACAACAAGTATCACTCATGGGTCGGTGTGCGGAGAATAAGCTTTCACGGCGTTCGCCAGGGCTGAAGCCAATCGCCTAAGCGGACGCTCTTCGCGCTCCAGTAATACAACGCGCCTGGTTTTTTGAGGCGTGCCGAACGGCTCAAAGGCGAGTGTGGTCAGGCTTTCGACTTGTTGCTGAGCGAGAGGAATGATGGATACTCCAAGTCCGCTTGAAACCATCTGGATAATCGCATCTTGGCTATCAAGCTCCATGCTGGTCTGCACCCGCATCCGCATAGTGCGAAGCTCCCGCTCAATGGTTCGACCCGCCCAGGCACGACGATCAAAGCGAATAAACGGCTGACTTTTGAGAAGAAGCTGCAAGTCCTCATGCGCGAGTGACACAGGCGCGATGATCCAGAAACCTTCCTCGTAAAGCACCGTGCTCACCAGGCCATAAGGGTGTGGTTTCACCGGCTCTGTGGTGATCGCAACATCTAGTTCGCCCGCTTCTACGCGCGTGGCCAACTCAGCAGACATGCCCGACGCAACAGTGATGCGCAGGTGCGGATGCAGGGCGCGCAATGCAGACAGTGCGAGGGGCAAAACGCCTGCCAGTGCTGTTTGGATGGCGCCGATTCTAAGCCTGCCCCGTAACTCGCTGTCGCCGCCAAGCTCAGAGGAGATGCCGTCATACAAGGCTAGAATTTCTCTCGCGCGCTCCACGGCGATATGGCCCGCATCCGTCAGTACCGGCAACCGTCGTGAACGGTCAAACAGGAGCGCGTTGAAATCCTCCTCCAACGACCGAACATGAAGGCTGACCGCTGACTGGGTGAGATGAACGGCGTCCGCTGCTCTGACGAAAGAACCGTGTTGGGCAATAGCAAGCAGTGTTCGAAGTGCGCGTAGAGACATAGCCATCATCCAACAAGTTGATGAGCGAGCTTACCAGTTGGTGCAGGCGTCTTGTTTGGACGCAGAGATCTTCCCTGCGATCCAATATGACCTGTGGCGAAATAGCGCACCCAGGAAAAATTTACTTCACTCTTTAAAGCGGGCTAAATAGTTGCCCCTTCGCGGCGATTTCATTTATGAGCTCGTTGAAACGTATCCGTCCCTGGATTGCCTGTCTGGCTGTCCTGCTCAATCTGTTCGCTATGCCGATGAGTCGTGCGATACAGGCACCAGACGTGCGCCTGATGCTTTGGGGTGGTTTTTGTTCAGGTGGGAACTTGAGCGCCCTTCCTGCAGACCTCGGCAAAGTAATTGATGCCCTGCAGCTGCCGCAATCGAAACCTGTCATGCAGCACGGCGACTGCTGTTGTGGTCATGCGGGACTTGCAGCGTTACCGTCCAACTACTACCGGCACTACCTACCGCCGTACACCCCCAATACCGCCCTCGAAAATCCTGAGTTGCCCACGCTACATCCGAGAGTTCGTTGGCCAAGCCTAAGTCCACGCGCATCCCCTTTCGCCTGATCACAACACCGCTGACCTCATGCGGTGCTGCTCTCTTTAAATCCTTCTAGCGGCCTGCGATGGACGCTGAACGCCCTTAAAGTTTCTTGATCATCAGGAAGTGCGTGCTATGCCTGCTTCAACCACTTTGCGCCCTGCAAAGGCATTGTCTGTGTCCCGCCCCCTTTGGCCCCTGCTTTCAATAGGCGTGCTCGCGTTGAGCCCGCTGTCAGTGGCATTAGCTGAAGCCAGCAGAATCGAAAATTCAACCCTGACCCTAGGTGCGGTCAGCATTCAGGGCTCGGCAAGCGGCCCTTTGAGTACCAGCAACGTTCTCAGCTCGGTGGATATTCTCGGAGGAGACATCCTCGAAAAAATGCCAGTAAATTACAGCTGGGAACTGTTCAGTCGCGCACCGGGTGTCATGCTCACTGAATTCAACCAAGGCACGACCTCAGGGAAAATTTCCTTCCGTGGCTTTAACGGTGAAGGCGAAGTGAATGCCGTAAAGCTTTTGATCGACGGCATTCCGAGCAACAGCAACGACGGCAATATGCCGTTCATGGACATGATTTTCCCCATGGAGCTGGACAGCATTGAGGTGGTGCGTGGCACCAGCGATGCGCGTTATGGTCTGAACAACATTGCCGGCAACGTCAACATGCTCACCCGCACAGGTGGCGACTACAACAAGGCGCGGCTGCGTTATGGAAGCTTCAATACCCAAGAAGCACAGCTGGCCAAGGGAATTGAGAGCAGCAACTGGACTCAGAATTACTTTTTCGCCTATCAAAAATCTGATGGCTACCGGGATCATGCCGAAGCCGACAAGTTTTCAATGTCTGGCAAATGGTTCTACACGCCGGACGATGACAGCTACCGTATCGGCCTTATTGCTCGTCACTACGAAACTGAAGCTCAGGAGCCAGGTTATCTAAGAGAAGACGATGCACGTCATCACCCGGAAATGACCAACAGCTTCAACGCTACTGACAAGGGTACGCGTCGCATGAACCAAGTCAGTCTGCATTTTGATACAGACCTGGCTGATAACCTCGCTTGGTCAGCGAAGACCTACGTCAACACCTTCGATGACAGGCGTTGGACGCAATACTGGAGCACCAGCGCTCAACAGGAACGCGACGCTTACGAGACGCAATATGGCGCGCTAACCTCCGTGACCTGGCGACCGCAAGTCAGCTGGCTTTACGACTTCGCCTTGGAAGGAGGCGCAGACGTACAGCAGCAGCAAAATAAAAGTGAGCGCTATCGCACTAGAGACCGCACACGTCTAGCTACCACCCGCGACCAACAGTTCGACTTCGACACCTACGGCGCTTATGTCCAGGCAGAGATCAAACCTTTCGAGTCTCTGAAGATCGTACCCGCCTACAGGGTCGACAAGATCCAGGGCGACTTCACTAATGAAATGACCGGCACAGATTACGACATCAACGACTACGGGCTGATCAAGCAGCCGAAGATCAGCGTTGTCTATTCTCCCTGGGACGTTGCCAGCTTCTATGCGAACTGGGGACGTACCTTTCAAGTGGGCACCGGGGCGGCGGCTTACAAGATACCTCCCCGGGATACCGATCTGGCACCCTCGATCAACGAGGGCTGGGAAACCGGAATCAAGTTCACGCCGGATGACTGGGTAGACGGGCGCGTTGCTTATTGGCAGCAAGAGGCCTCGGGGGAAGTTAGTCGAAGGCTGAACGACCCAAGCGGCGAATCCGATAATGTTGGTGAAACACGGCGCTGGGGTTACGACTTGCAGATGAACCTGTATCCGAACGAACGCACCAATATCTGGATGGCCTACTCTTGGCAATATTCGAAAATACTCCAGCCGAGTGCCACGTTGCCTAACAGCAAAGGTCAGGAAATCGACCACATCCCGCATCACCTCTACAACGCGGGAATCAGCTACGACGCGACACCAGCATTACATCTGACGGCCTGGATGAACGGCCAGACCAATTACTACCTAGAACGGGAGAATAAAAAAGGGACGTATGGCGGTTACGTGCTGATGAACCTCGGCGCAACATACAAAGTGACACGATCAGTTAGTGTCGACTTACAGCTGAAAAACCTTACAAATCGTTATTATGAATATGCTTGGTATGACCCGGACGGTGCCCAGGCATCCCTACATTCCCCGGGTGATGGCCGTGCGCTTTACACCGGAGTGACTTTGGACTTCTGAGGAGGAATTCTGTTGAGGCCTATTAGGCCTCATCAGCTCCAAGGAATGCGCGTCTTCCTCACCGCAATCCGATTAACTAAGAGAAAGCTGGTTGGTAACTAATCGCCTGAGAAATCTATATGTATTAGGCTCATTCACTGTCGCATTCGAATACAATCTTACGCGATCTAGAAGCCAACAGCTTAATCAGTTCTTGCAGTTGACATGATCGAAAATGAGCATGCATAGATTGTTCGTCGCGCCAAAAAAATTCGATTATCCAACTATTCGATTCGGCGACCTTCCTCAACTCACATCCTGCAACACCTGAAGAACCAATCTCCAACAGCCCAAGAATATTACAAATCTTATCTGCAAATTCATCATCCATGTTCACTTCGAACCCCATAGCGCTCTTCATAAGCCCCGACATAAAACCAATCTCCAAATCGAAAAAATAATTAGGCCGTGCGAATTACCAATACATCGCACAAGGATGTTCAAGTTACTAAATTTATCCCTAGGTGAGATTGGGCTATGCTGCAGCGTTCTAGGTTAAAGTTACGATAGACGAAAATAAGTTAAAAACATGACAAAAAATTGATGATTTCTGCCAAAATCACCAGAACCCACAAGGTGCTCTCCCGGAAGGTGTAACACAAATGCTTGTAAGATCTGTTCAGTTCATGACTTATCCCGAAGTTAGCCTTCTCGACTTAGCAGGCCCTTTGGATGTTTTTATTGCGGCTAACCACTTTGCAGACCCGGATCATCCCCCCTACTCCTTATCGATCCTTTCTTTAAGTGGAACCACTGAGATTTTCTCTAATTTCTCATTAAACGCTGCGGTTTTGGGAGCGGAAACACCGGGAGCGCACACGCTGATCGTCCCAGGCGGGCCTGGCATCCACAAATTTTGTGATCATCCAAAGTTTTTTACACATTTTGTAAGACATGCTGAAAATGCAAAGCGTCTAGTTTCCGTTTGCACGGGGGTATTTGCGCTAGCGAGAGCTGGAAAACTAAACGGGCGACACGTTACTACTCATTGGTCTGCCTATGACAAATTGGAAACAGACTTTCCATTTGTAAACGTAAGGCGCGGCCCTATATTTATTAATGACGGGGACTTATGGACTTCAGCGGGTGTTACTTCCGGGATCGATTTGGCGTTATCAATGGTTGAAGCCGACTTGGGGCATTCTGCTGCACTCGAAGTAGCACGACATCTGGTTGTTTTTTTAAAACGGCCAGGAGATCAAGATCAGTTCAGCTCATCTTTGACGTTACAGTCAAAAAGCAGTCAATTCTCAGATCTTCACGCTTGGCTAAATAGCAATCTTAATAGCGATTTATCGATATCTTCACTAGCAAATTTTATGAACATGAGTGAAAGAACTTTTGCACGTAAATATAGTGAAGTCACAGGTAGCACGCCGAGTAAAATGGTCGAGCAGATTCGCCTAGAAACGGCTTGCCACTTACTTGTGACGTCAAACTCGCCACTCAAAGCAATCGCCAATAAGTGTGGGCTAGGTGACGAGTCAACGTTTATTCGTAACTTTACAAAAAAATACTCCGTCACGCCCAAGGAATATCGAGAGCGGTTTAAGCCGCTTCTCTGAAAGGTTTTTCACATTAAGCGGCGGACTGAATACTATACTAACTTAGTATTTATATATTAAGCGTAATATCGAGCTTGATTCTTGGAAAAACATCTAGTTCGCTATTTTTTTCTTCCAATTTTTTTCACGGAAAAACATTCGCCGATACTCAGAAGGCGACGTGCCGAGGTGCACAGCGAATTGCTGCCTCAACGATAAAGGCGTTCCAAATCCTGCCTCACCGGCTACACATTCGATAGGCAGGTCAGTCGTTTCTAACAGCTCCTGCGCTCTGACAACGCGTTGAGCATTCAACCACTTTGAGACGGTACTGCCAGTCGATTCCCTGAATCGACGAGTGAAGGTGCGCCTACTCATTTTCGCCATGTCCGCCATTACGTCGAGCGACAGATCACTGGCCAAATTCATACGAGCCCATACCAGCACATCAGACAAGTGAGTCTCGCTGGATAGCTGCGGCACAGGATGCTCAACGTATTGAGCTTGGCCGCCCTGCCTGTGCGGCGGTGTCACCAGCATTTTTGCGGTTCGATTCGCTACATCGGCGCCGAGCCGCTGCCGTACCAAGTGAAGGCAACAATCTATTGCCGCAACGGTTCCTGCAGAGGTAATGATGTTGCCATCACTTACATAGAGCACTTCAGGCCTGAAACGAACTTCTGGGAACCGTCGCCCAAACTCGTCTCTGACTGCCCAGTGAGTGGTTGCTTCTTTGCCATCAAGAAGCCCGGCCTCGCCGAGCACGAATGCTCCCAGACATAACCCGACGATGAGCTTTTCCTGGAAATTTGCACGTTGTAAGGCTTGCACAAGCTTTGCAGACGCTGCGACCGAATGATCACCCCACGCCGGAATGACAATTACGTCGGATGCCTCCATCAGTTCCAGGCCATGATCGACCGCTAAGCCTATGCCTTGGTCGCTTATCACCATTCCCGGAGCCTCTGCACAGTAACTGACCTCGTAATGAGGTTCACCGGGTGCAGATTGAGCTGTTCCAAGCACCATTCCAGGGACGGAAAGATGAAACAGGCTGACTCCGTCAAAAGCCAGAACAGCAACGCGTGTGGATTGCATCAGTCAGCCTCACATTCGAGAACAGCGCAGGTTTATGGCCTGATTATATCGCAATCTGTCATTCAGGCCACTGTTGAGTCCCAGAGTATTGGGCAAGAATGGAGTCACTGATGCAATAACAGGATTAACGAGATGAACTTTAAAACACTTCCAATCGCCCTCGGCCTTACCTGCACTGCCGCAACCTCTTCGGCATTTGCGAGCTCCGACACTCCCAATTCCCCGGACGCGGCCCATAAAGTCGACTTACAGCAAGTTCGCAACGCAACGGTAAAAATCTCCTACGGCGGCACGACCTTTCTGATCGACCCGATGCTGTCCAAAAAGGGTACCTACCCAGGATTTGAAAATACCTACCGTAGTGACCTGCGCAATCCCTTGGTTGATCTGACTGAGTCGCCCGAAAAAGTGATCTCTGGTGTAGACGCCGTCATCGTCACTCATACGCATCTTGACCACTGGGACGATGCCGCACAGAAAGCGCTGCCTAAAGACATCCCGCTGTTTACGCAGCACGAGGAGGATGCGAAGTTGATCCGCTCCCAAGGCTTCAAAAATGTGCGCGTACTGACTGACGAAGCTGAATTCGGCGGCGTCAAAATCACCAAGACCGGTGGTCAGCATGGCACCGACGAAATGTATGCAGTACCCGCTTTAGCGAAGCCTCTTGGCGAAGCAATGGGCGTTGTTTTTCAAGCTCCAGGCTACAAGACCCTTTACCTGGCCGGTGACACTGTCTGGCGTAAAGAGGTCGACCAGACCATTGAGAAATATCATCCCGAAGTCATCGTACTGAATGCCGGGAAAGCAATGATGACCGGCTATAAGGGATCGATCATCATGGGCGAGGAAGACGTTCTACGCGCCTCAAAGGCTGCGAAGGACGCGAAAATCGTCGCAGTGCACCTGGACGCAATTAACCACATGTCTCTGACTCGTGACGAGCTACGCACATACGTCAAAAAGCAAGGTATCGAGAGCCGGGTCGATATTCCGGAAGATGGCGCTTCACTGGAGTTCTGACTCAAACCTTTTGGGTTCGGAATAAGGCAGGTGCTCTACCTGCCGATCTGAGCCTTCGTCACCCATTCCCTATGCTCGGATAATTGACCGGAGATCGTTCATGAAACGTGGCCTTGTAGTAGTTGATCTGCAAAACGAATACCTGCCCACTGGCAAGCTGCCTTTGACCGGCATCGACACCGCTGTCGAGAATGCTATCCGAGTGATCAGCCACTTCCGTGATAAGGGGTTTCCTGTTTTCCACATACGACATGAGTCCGCTGAAGGCGCTCCGATCTTTGCGAAGGGATCCAAGGGTGCGGAAATTCAACCAGATGTAGCTCCACAAGGTAATGAACCTGTAGTCGTAAAAAAACACATCAACGCCTTCAGAGAAACCGATCTGAAACAGCAGTTGGAAGCCGCTGATGTCCAGGAAGTCGTAGTCATAGGCGCGATGAGCCACATGTGCATCGACGCAGTAGTTCGTGCGGCGGTGGACATGGGCTATCCGGTTACTGTGCTGCACGATGCCTGCGCGACCTTGGATCTCAAATTTGGTGGTGTAAACGTTCCAGCCGCTCATGCACATGCAACGATGATGGCAGCCTTTGAGTTCGGCTACGCCACCGTCAAATCGGTGGACGAGTACCTGTCGGCCTAACCGCGCGACGACTTGACTTTGCGGGGCCCCATGGGGCCCTTGCTTTCATCATCAACGCACTAGCAATTTGATGGCGCCGGCAACGAGTTAAGCATTCATCGCCTTAGATTCAGACGGACTATACCTTGTCAGGATCGTCCCGCTTGTGCGCTAGCCGACTATACCGATCTCTTTGAACACTCCAGCCTTGCAAGGCAATAACTCCTCAATGTAGGTATCGCGAGCCCTTTCGAAACGAAATGTAGGGATTGGCATTGAGATTGCAAAACGGCCTAACACTGTATCCAGCGCGACAGCTGTCGTGGTGATGCCCTCGATGAGTTCACCGTGATCGCTTGAAATCCCGGTTTTGCGAATATTGTCCAACTGTTTCAGCAGCGTCAACAATACTGCCGTCTCCTGCTTCGTAGCGATTTCAGCTGCAAACAGAGCCTTAACGTCCTCATTTTTTGTCTAGAGCCAAGAGCGCCCGTCCAACAGATGTCCCATACAACGGGGTATCCAATTGGCCAAGACGTGGCACCACCTGTAACTCACGATCAGCAACAACACGGTCTCCAACGATCAGTTGGATGCCGGCAGGCCTCGAAAATACAACCGTCTCTTGAACCACCTCGCTCAGCTTATGCAGCCAAGGGCGAACGACAGTCATGCGGTCGACATGGGCATTCGCGACAAGCCTTAACAAACCCGCCCCGAGACTGATTCCTCCGGCTCCTTCACTCCGAATCATTCCCTGCTCTTCCAGCGCTCCTACGATGCGCTGCACCGTTGAGCGAGGCAGATCTACCGCCTGGGCTCACTTGTTTTCCTAAGCGCTATCGGGGTATGGACTCTGTCAGGAGAACAAGCCGCACTCATCATGATGATCGTGCTACCTGTCTTGCTCTCCCAGGCATTCTCCTCACACCCAGTGCCACGCGTGGCAACCGCCAAGTTACTGGGGGAGCCTTGATCGCCATCCCTGTCGCTATCCTGTTTGTACTCAGTTCGCTTGCGCAGGGTTCGGGCGATTTCGAGATGTTGATCCTGGTGCTTTCTGCGCCTCTTTTTCTGGGGCTGATGAGCATGTCGTCACCGACACTCGCCCCCTACGGGCTTGGTTTCTGCCTCACCTTGGCTGTGCTTGTTCAGCCGAGCAACTACATGACATTTGCAGTCGATCAATGCCTGTCCACGGGACTGGGAATCGCAGCGGGCCTCGGCTTGCTGTACGCAGGGTTTGATCTGTTAGGGCCGCCCAAGGCCACATGGCTGCAGCGACGAATTATCAGAGCACTTAATTCCGACTTGGAAAAAATGCGGAAAAAGCGATTGTCAGTCAACTGGCTTACACAACGTGCGGCTGAGCGTCTGGCCTTTCTCGCTGCATACGAGCCGCCATCGCCGGTCGGTAGGAAGCTGACACAGCGTGGGCTTAAAGTATTTGAGTCTGGCCACCGCATGACCGTGAACTCAATCAAGCAGCACCAAGCATCAAATTCCACGCTCCAATAATGAATTTAAAGGTATACAAAAATGCACAACCATCAGGCTGATGCTAACTTCGTGCGAGATCTCCAAGAGGCTGCCCCCGAAATGGTCGCGGCATTTTTCAACTTTGACAAAGCTGTATTCAACAAGGATGTCGGTAGCCTGAATTTAGCCACGCGGGAATTAATCGCTGTTGGCGTAGCAGTGACTACACAGTGTTCTTCTTGCATTACCGACCATGCGAAGCGAGCCATCAGCGCGGGGGCGTCGAAGCAAGATGTAGCCGAGGCGATCATGGTAGCGACAGCGCTTCGAGCGGGTGGAGGGATTACCCATGGATGGCAAGCGATGAAAGCTGCCCATCAAAGTGATGAGTCACGACGCTAAAGCAGTATTCGTCTGGGTACGTTTCAAAAAAACGCTATCGGATCGAAGCTGCGCATCGCGGCAATCCGATCTTTGCACAGAAATAAAACGTGATGTGGACTTGCTTGGCGTGCCCGACCCTTCGAGTCTGGAAAAACATATGTGAGGCATTCAATCAGTCCATTAATGCAAGTTAGAGCTTACCAAACGAGGTCATTCTCATCTAATCACTTCACTCGAAAGTAATGGGTGCCAAACACACGGTGGGCACGCATAAGTATAGCACGGGATGTCTCCCACCCGACTTTATCGCCTTTTACCAAACAATTTCGGTCGCTCCGGGTAAATCGGTATGAATATTTTACCGTGAGCAGAATGAAGGCACACGAGCGGAAAGAATGTCGGGGTATGGAAAAAGACTTATCTCCTACCGATCTGAGAGAACGAACGTCGGCAAGCGTCGATCTCAAAGCTCAGCTCTTCGATCAGCGACGAAAGTGCGGACCTGGACGCAAGGATATCACCACGGACAGCGGTAACAAGAAGATCCACACGACCAGAACAAGGTTCGTAAAGTTTGATAGTAAGGGTGCCATCTGCGCTCAATGTACAATCGCACGAAAGTGGTCGAAAAGCCGACTCAAGAGCCTTTCGCAACTGAAGCGCAGAAATTCCTGCTAGTATTTTTGACACCCGGAGACGCCCTATCAGAGGGTCTACTAAACTCAACCTATAATAGATTGCTTTCAGTCACATTTAGAAGCAAACATGCTCACCGCCTCAACCGCATCGCTTGTTCCCCTTTGGATTTGGGATATAACCTCTCCCGCTTGATCAGCCAGCATCACGCCGCGCTGTGCACGATCGCGCGTAGAAACCATGCTCGCCACCGCGTCGCGTGTCTCAGTAAGAATTCTACCGATCATTTCTGCAATTTCCGCTGTAGAGCGGCTTGTACGTCCCGCCAGCTGTCTGACTTCATCCGCCACTACCGCAAATCCACGACCTTGGTCACCGGCACGTGCTGCCTCGATTGCAGCATTCAGCGCAAGTAGGTTGGTCTGTTCAGCGATACCCCGTATAGTGTTGACGATAGCAGTTATTTGCTCCGATCTATCCCCCAACTCTCCAACCAATCGCGCAGATATTCCAATGCTCTCAGCTATTGAGCGCATCTCAATCGCTGTCTCGTGAATGACCTGCGCTCCTTGTTTTGCAACTCGCTCAGTTTCAGCGGAAATATGGTACGCACGTGATGCACCTTGGGCATCTTCGCCAATTTTCTCAATGCGAGCTGTAATGTCGCTAGCAAATTTTATAATCTTGATTAACTTCCCATCACGATCGTAAACAGGATTATAACTTGCCTCTAGCCAGACCGTTTTGCCGCTCTTGGCTATTCTTTTGAATTGGCCGCTAAAAAAATCGCCCGCATTCAGGCGTCGCCAAAAATCAATGTATCCTTCTGTGCGCGTCAACTCCGGCTCACAAAACAAACTATGATGCTTCCCTTTTAATCCGGACACATCATAACCCACAACATTTAAAAAGTTCTGATTTGCACATATTATATTTCCACATGTGTCAAATTCAATAATTGCCATCGCCCTGTCAATCGCATTCAATTTCGCGCGCAATTCTGAATCTCGAGCGACTTGCTCCGTTACATCAAAGGCGAATTTTATTATTTTTTCGACTTTCCCAGATGCGCCCAACAGTGGGCTATAAGTGGCTTCAATCCAAATAACTTCACCATTCTTCGTAATCCGAGGGAAGGTGCCAGACAATGACTCTCCTAACTGCAGCCTCTGCCAAAAAGAAGGATATTCAGGGCTTCGGCCAAAGCTCGCCAGGCAAAAGTCTTTGTGCGTTTTGCACAAAATCTCGTCAGCATGATAACCAAACAAGCGCAAAAAATTATTATTCGCACTTGCCACATTTCCCTCTGCATTAAACTCAATGATAGCCGTTGACCGATCAAGAGCCACAAACAATTCGTTAAGCTCGCTGCTTTTAGCTTCCAAATCGGATAGTTTTCTTTTCAGTGCTTTATTAAACATGATCAGCCCTTAGTAAATGATAACGAAATGAATAGTTATTGCGCAAAACCTAATGGATAACTCTCTACCCCTCAAGCTCAATCCACACCTAATTGTCAACTAGCCATTGGGCTAAAAATAGAGGGCTACCGTCAACTCGCGACCAGGATAAATATGACTTTTTATAAACACCAGCAACAAAAAAAAATAATTCTGCGCTTTTCTTTAGTATTGCGCTTTTCTTTGATTATCAATTCAAATGCAATAAAAACGGAATTGAATGCAGGGCGGGGCAAAAGCTATAATAGAATTTTCTGTGACCACGAATGAATGATGGATATCTACGGCGCTAACAAACTACATTTTCATGACATAGGGGATGCGTCAGAGCACTTCCAAAGCTACGATAATTTCATGTCGATAACTCCGGGTTTGAACGGGACGCTAGACTATGAAAAAAGGTTTTGTGTTATGGGCACGTCATTCGTAAGTCTTTCTTATAGCCAGTCTGGATGGGGATATAGAACGTCGAACGAACTGGATGGTTTCTCTATTACAGTTCCACATTCTGGCTTTATGCAATGGCGCAACCATAATGGAATACACAGGGTCGAGCGAGGAGCTCTCGTAATCGCTGACCAGAGAGAAATATTTCTCGCGAATTATGCCGAGGGAATAAACTACACAACGATATATATTTCCAACGCTGACATGGCAAAACAACTTACCTTGATCTTAGGCTACTCCCCTAAATCGAGAATTTTTTTCAACCAAAGAACAAGCGAACGATGGCAGATTAATTCTATCCAGAGACTCGTAGAAACCATTTTAGATTTTTCGGAAAAATCACCAATATTTGTAAAAAGAGTTGCTGACAGCCTAAAAGAAAGCTTGATAGGTTTTTTTCTCTGCAACTTTCGTAACAATTACACTTTGAGTATCCTGGGCCCCAAAAGATCCATCACGCTTACGCCTCACTTAATCAACATGGCTGCAGAATACATGGCATCCAGTGTAGACCCACACTTAACCGTGTGCGAAGTCGCCACCCATGCAGGCCTTAGCGTTCGCTCTCTGCAAATGGGGTTTAAGAAATTTAAGAACACTACGCCTATCGTCTTTTTGCGAGAGCAGAGACTGGAAAAAGCGAGGCGTATGTTAAACATGGAGGATAACTCCCTCACTCCAAAAGAAATTGCATACGCGTGTGGCTTCACCAATTATCAATCCTTTTGCAAATACTACAGTCTTAAATATTTCATTCATCCTTCGTTCATAGGACAGCCCTCTCTTCGTAAGAAATCGTGACACACACGGGTTTATTAGGTGCAAGTAAGTTGAGAGAGGTGATTGGTGGCGGCTGGAAGATCAGCGAGCACGCAGCGGCGGCTCCTGGGCTTTGCTGCGGGCTCACCTAGGGTACCGCGCCTGGTACGCATTCCAATAAAGCAGCTCTTAAAGTATTTTCAAATGCACCAATATCAAACTTTAAACTTTTGAACGAGATGGTTCAAGTTAACCGCTAGCCGACTGAGTTCATTGCTGGCCTTAATTGTTTGATTTGCACCCTCGCTGCTTTGGATCGCTAAAGATCTAATGCTCAACAAGCTCCTGTCAACGTCTCTAGCGACGTGTGCTTGTTGCTCCGATGCGACTGCGATCTGTAGGTTACGCTCGTTGATTTGAAGAACGGAATCCGTGATCTGCCGCAATGATTGACCCGCCCCCTCAGCTGTCCTTTTAGTATTATAAACTTCTTCAGTGCTTCGACGTATTGACTCGACTGTTGTTGAGGATCCACTCTGAATTGCTGTTATCATTTTCTCTATTTCCAAGGTGGAAATTTGAGTTCGATGCGCGAGCGCTCTCACTTCATCAGCAACAACAGCGAACCCCCTCCCTTGTTCGCCTGCGCGTGCGGCTTCAATTGCGGCGTTTAAAGCCAACAGGTTGGTTTGCTCCGCTATACTTCTGATTACGCCTACGACTTGGCTTATATCTTCCGCCTGTCCCGCCAATTCTGTCACCTGAGAGGCGGAGCTTTCCACGAGCTCTGTCAAAGTCTCTACGGCAGACAAAGTTTCGGAAACACGGAGATTACCGAGCTTAGCCGCCTCACTAGACTCCTGGGCTGCTTGGGAGGTAGAGGTTGCGTTACGAGCAACTTCTTCAACTGCGGAAGTCATTTCTGTTACAGCAGTGGCAGCTTGTTCAATTTCGCTATTCTGTTGCTGAAGATGCCGATCCGCAGCCTCAGTTATGGAGGTCATTTCGACTGCAGCTGAACTCAGCTGGATGGACGCTTCAGAAATTTCTAAAACTGTGTCCTGGAGATTCTTAGACATAAGATTGAGGGCAACCATTAGCCTAGAAACCTCATCTGTGCCCGTAATTTCAAGACGCCGCGTAAGATCCCCCGACGCAATTTCCTCAGCAAGCCTGAGCGAGTCCCCCACAGGCTTTACTATACTGCGCGTCAATGCTATAGCTAAAACAATAGTAAGCAAAAGAGAAACGACAACAATAGTAACAAGTACATTCACGCTTTCATTATAAACAACGTCCGCCTCGACCCCCAAAGCTTTTGCTTGTTCGGCATTTAACTGCCTAATAACATTAAGTTTTTCCTGAAATGAGCTGGCATTATCCGCTTGGGTAGAATTAGCAAATATCAAGGCCTGCTCATGCTCAGACAAGTCAAGCTTTGACAATTGCGCAAGCCCTGCAATATAAATCTTCATTGCTTGATCTGCAGCCTCGAATTGCTCCCGATCCTTCTCACCAGCGATGAGGTTCTTACGATAGTAATCGCTACGCTCTTCTAATATTTGCACCGAATGTTGGACTTTAGCTTCGGCGGCGCTTTTCCCCGCCACATTTGTTGAGTTAGCAAGCATCCTGATGCTTTCTAGCCGGGCGTTAAGCAAGGAGATTTGGATATCATCGATAGTCTGCGTACTCGGCAAAGCATTTTCTGCTAACTGTTGTCCGGCGGCCCTTAAGTGAGATAGCTGCACGTAAGCGAAAACACCTAAGAAAATGAGAATGGCAGTGATACTTCCGAAACATAAAGTAGCTTTAGTTGAAATACCTAAATTCTTGAAATTCATAGCGACTCCGACAGTCGTCTTTCATCACAAGCTAGCTAGCCTGGACAAGTATTTTAATAGAAATAATGCATATTATTGCGCTAGGCAATAACCTTAACTAATTTTACTGCGATACGGAAGTAGCTCGCATGCTAGTGCGCTTCGTCACGATTCGTCGACAAGACTAATTTCCGCATTAAATAATTCATCATCAAGCTTCTTCAAGGTTCGGACACTTTTAATCAACACTTTCTTATAGTCACGAAATGCCTCCCAAAGCGGATCATCCGGGTCATCCGGAATCTCCATTTCGAGATTGGCTGTAAGTGAATTGAGATAACTAAGGCTTTCGCCGATGTTACGCTTAATAGACGTTTTCAATGCTTCAAGTGAAAAATTCAGTTTCTTCAACTCTCTAGCAAGCATATAGGAAGGCAACGAGGTAGTTTTATTGGTATCACTTACGTCGAGTTGCGCAGCTTTTTCCACCTCAAGATTAGCGAGCAAAAAGGTATGCTCAAGCGCCCGCACTGAAAAAACAATCCCACCTACATCTTCTACCATCTGCATGGTAAGTTCTTCGCATTTTTGTGTTGCTTCTATATATTTTTTTAATTTAGGCATTATAGGAAACCAGCAGAGTTCGTTGACTATCATGAAATTATTATTTTCTTGTCTTCCATGACGACGAGCGCGCTGAAGCTGAACCAAAATTTTATGGCTAACTATCCCTCGCTTTGAAGATGTATTTACGCGCAATCCAGATCATATGCGTGTCTAAAACCGATAACACTGTTAAAAGAATCCGTTTTTGCAATCTAACGTTGGCTCAAGGAAGGTGGCGATGTGATCATAATACGCTATCATTTCGTCCGAAAAAAATGACAACAGGTTGACGATTCACGCCAAAAATGGATTCATGCGCACTACATAGGTGCGCAGGAATCCGCTGAATGCTAACTAAAACGATTCAGTTCATCGCTTTTGCCCAAGCTAATTTGATCGACCTGGCCGGCCCTCTAGAAGTATTTTCAACAGCCAACTATTTTTCAGATCCGAAAGCTCCGCCCTACCATCTATCGATGGTTTCGCTTGATAGCGTAGCCGCTTTGCTTCCTGATACCTATATCCACACCGCCCTTCTAGATGAGAGCTCACTAGCCCCACATACGCTAATCGTTCCTGGTGGGTTAGGCATATACGAATTCTGTAAACATCCCCAATTTAGCGCTGTATTTAAGGCTCACGTTGAGAAAGTGACGCGTCTGGTCTCCGTTTGTACAGGAGTGTTTGGACTAGGCGCAGCCGGAGCGCTCTCAGGCTGCAAAGTTACAACCCACTGGTCTGCGTATGATGAACTTGAGAAAACTCATCCAGATGTTTTACTTCGTCGTGGGCCTATATTTGTCAACGATGGACGCATTTGGACGTCAGCTGGTGTCACCTCAGGTATTGACTTAGCCTTAGCACTTGTTGAAGCTGATTTAGGGCACGCTTTAGCTTTGAAAGTCGCGAAGCACTTAGTCGTATTCTTAAAGAGGCCTGGTGACCAGAGTCAGTTTAGCTCTAGCTTAGATTTGCAAACCAGAAGTTGCACTTTTTCTGATCTGCATGCATGGGTAAATGAAAACCTTGTAGAAGACTTGTCTATCGCGGCGCTTGCCAAGCGAATGCATATGAGCGAGCGTACCTTCATAAGAAGGTACAGGACAACAACAGGGCAGACCCCGAGCAAGATGGTCGAAAAACTAAGAGTTGATGCCGTACGTCACTTGCTGGTGAGCACCGAGTGCCCTCTCAAGGAAATCGCACACTTGACGGGACTGGGACATGAGGCAAGTTTGATAAGGAAATTTTGGAAGTTTTTTGGCGTAACTCCAAGTGAGTATCGCCAAAGATTTAAGTCAACCATATGAATGTACGGTCTGACCATCAGACTGCTGATATTACTCGTCAACGAGCGTTATAGCTGATCCCGCACAGTAAAATTGTGAGCAAGAAGGCCCCATAAGGGCCTCCTTGCAGAAGGTGATTACTTGCTCAGCCAAGACTCAACTGTCGCGGCGCCGTGCTTGGATTTCCAATCTTTAAGCGTTTTGTGGTTACCACCCTTGGTTTCGACGACTTCACCAGTGTGAGGGTTTTTATAAACCTTCAACTGGCGAGGCTTGCGACTGCCCACTTTGGACTCGGCTACTGGAGCCCGTTGACCGGCTTGCGGATCAAGCAGGTTGATCACGTCCTTGAGGCTGTAGCCGTATTTTGCGAGCAAATCGCGCAGCTTCGTTTCGAATTCGATTTCTTTCTTGAGGCCTGCATCCCCCTTGAGGGCTTCGAGAGCTTGGAGCTGTTCGGCGAGGTGTTTTTCTAGCTGGCGGAATTCTGCGAGTTTGGACATGGGAGTTTCCTGAGTAATTAGTATTGTCACGTTACGAGAGAATAGACACTCGCAGGAAGGAGAAGACTCAACTCTTAGACCCCTATAAAATGCTGGGTGTTAACGCGCTATCGGTAGGAGCGTAAGCAAAAGCTGGAGGGAGGCAACAAGTTGAGCTCCCCTTCTGTCGCGTTACAGCTTGAAACGCGAAACGACAGTACGCAGTTGCCCAGCCAGCAGCGAGAGTTCTTCCGCAGTCACAGCGTTGTCCTCTATCCCCTCCATCAATGCAAGGCTACCGTTACGAATCTCGGTCACATTGCGATTTATATCCTCCGAGACGGCGTGCTGCTGAACCGCCGCGCTGGCTATCTGGGTGTTCATTCCTACGATTTGCTCAACGCCGTCATTGATTGCATCCAGGCTGGTAGAGGCCTGATCAGCGGATTCGATGCACTCCTGCGCGCGCAGTTTTCCCGTTTTCATTTGCTCGACGGCGTCGCCTGTTGCCAGTTGCAGCTCTTGGATAATCCGGCGGATCTCTTCAGTGGAGTTTTGTGTGCGCGAGGCCAGAGTTCTGACCTCGTCGGCGACCACCGCGAATCCTCGACCCTGCTCAGGCTTAGGCACAATCATCGGCCCCCTGGTAACTTCTCGTCATTACCTGACGCTGCAAAATGGTTGCTTACCATTGGCATGCTGCTGGGACGGCTGGAGATACTCACCGTCCTGGTACTCGTAAAACCGGTTTTTTGGAGGTATTAGTCCTATCAATGAATAGGTGAATACCCATGGGCGCGAAAAAAATCCTGTCGAGCGACTCCGCCAAAGCTGTTTGGAACGAGCTGCTTATTTGGTTAGTCTTGCGGTCAATACAGCGACTTCAAGAGGAGCTCCTCGGGTGATCAAGCCGATAATGCTGTTACGCCGAGGCTTCGCCTCCATACGCTGGCGCACCAGGGTATCGCTATGGATTGCAGCAACCATTGCTGGGCTGCTGGTGGTGGCTTTCGCTAGGCTGGCAGACATGGCCTTGGCGCAGTTTGCTCAACAGACCGCTGAGCGAGCGTGGCTTCCGCTTGTTTACACCCCAATGATCGGCATGCTCGTAGTCTGGCTGACAACGCGCTTTTTTGTGGGCGCCCAAGGTAGCGGAATTCCTCAGGTAATCGCAGCAACACGACTTGCGCGTCAAGGTAAGCCCATTAACAGACTGGTTTCATTGCGCATTGCTTTCGCCAAGATAAGCCTTGGAACTCTGGCGCTGACGGGCGGCTTTTCGGCGGGGCGTGAAGGCCCCTCAGTGCAAGTTGCCGCATCCATCATGCAATTCTTTCACCGCTTCCTGCCCAATGCGCGAATCGTGCGCAGCGAGGATCTCATTCTGGCGGGAGGTGCAGCGGGTATTGCGGCAGCATTCAACACGCCCTTGGCAGGGATCGCATTCGCGGTAGAAGAACTTGGACGCAAGCTGGAGACCCGTACCAGCGGGGTTCTTCTCAGCACCATTATCCTCTCTGGGATGGTTGCCATTGCCTTGCAGGGAAACTACAACTATTTCGGTCACTTCGGCATTCAGGACATAAACCTCGACATTGTCGTCCCGGCATTAGTCATAGGAATTGGATGCGGGCTATTGGGTGGTTTGTTTAGTCGAATGTTGTTATGGCCGCAGCGGCATCCACACTTCATCATCTGGCAATGGCGGCGCCTGCACCCGGTGTGGTTTGCCGGCATCTGTGGATTGGTCGTCGCCATCTTAGGTTGGTTGAGCGGCGGAATGTCGTTCGGTAGTGGGTACGGCATTACTTCTCAGGTCATCGCATCCGATGTAGTCCTGCCATGGCACGCCCCCATTACTCGCTTCTTAGCGACCGTAGTGACCTACTTCTCTGGTATTCCAGGAGGTATTTTCGCCCCCTCGCTCGCTGTAGGGGCCGCAGTCGGCGCCAATACCGCAGAGCTATTCCATCTGGCCGCGCAGCCCACTATTGCACTCTGCATGGTCGGATTTCTGGCTGCCGTTACTCAGTCGCCAATCACCTCCGCAATCATTGTGATGGAGATGATTAATAGCCACAGCATGGTGATCAGTCTCATGGCGGTAGCCCTGATCGCCAAGGCTGTCAGTTCAAGAATGGGCCCTGAGTTGTATCAGCAGTTGGCGCGAGGCTTTCTCGAGAGTGCAGAACCTGCCACTAAGCCAAAGATTCCTACTCGATAAGCCTACCGCGTGGTCGTTCTAGCCAGTGAGCTCAGTTTATCCTTCTCATGCTGCAGCGCTAACGTGTCCTCTGCACGAGTGATAAGAAGATCCACGTGCCTGCCGCATGCATCCTTAAAGATCGCTGGGTTTATTCCAGCGAGACTGATGCACCTGCATCGCTTTGCCTTTCAGTGCAGCGTTGGCGATGGAAGAAGATCGTAATCATCTATCCGATCCCTGCAATGACTGGATGTGTACGGCAACGTCTTTCAGCAGGCTTTTGAGTAGGTATTCACCCATTCCTAGCCCGCAGAAACTATATTCGCTAGCTCTTAAATCACTGTCGATTTCTCGGTGGAGACGTCTGTGTAGTCAGCTTACGATAGCGCGATCTGCATCAGTCTTCTCTCTCCGGGGCACCACTGAATGACGCCACTAAGTGCGGTTTTCCGCAACCTTCACCAAGATAATTTGTTGGTACTCGCCAACGTGAGCGATGCTGGCAGCGCACGTATTGTCGAGAGCGTAGGGAGTAAGGCAGTCGCGACCAGCAGCGCCGCCGTTGCTTGGGCGCATGGATACCAGGATGGCAATCAACTTCCCCTAAAACTGCTGACTACTACAGTTGAGTCAATGGTTCGAGTGCTTACAGTCCCCCTCACGGTCGATGTCGAAGGGGGCTATTCCGACGACCTTGAGTCGGTTGCTAAAGTTATTGACTGCGTAGTTAGGGCTGGAGCCGTTGGAATCAACATTGAGGACGGAACAGGCAGCACTGATCTGATTTTGCGAAAAATCGAAGTGGCAAAGAAGGTAGCAAACAAGCATGGAATAGACTTGTTCGTGAACGTACGAACTGACGTTTATCTGAGATGTTTGGTAGAGCCAGCGCGACAATTGCCAGAGACCCTCTTCCGTGCATCGCTGTTCGAGCAAGCAGGTGCAGACGGCATCTTTGCGGCTGGAATGGTTGAGGAAAACGACATTGCTACACTGTGCGAGGCAACGCGGCTACCCGTCAACCTGCTTGCCTGGAACGGCCAACCCGGCATGGATGAATTAACGAGTCTAGGCGTCAAACGGCTAAGCGCTGGTTCCAGCATTGCTGAATTCTTATGCGGCGCCAACAAGGCGTTCGCCAAGAGCTTCCTGCGAACGGGAAAGCTTTTCGAGTATCCATTGGACGCATATACCTACAGCGACCTGAATAACCTTATGGCAGCAAAAAAACACCTAAGCGAAAAGTTATCTTCGCCCTATTAATCTGTGATCCGCATGAAAATCGCCGCTGTTTTCCGCACCTCGAAAGCGATTTTCACACCCATTCGAAGACGAGGCTACGCTCTAATGAGATCTTACAATCACGCTCTTCCGCCCAGAAGCGAGATGGTAAATGCGATGCTATGCAGCGACACCGCCTATGAAGGCGTTTTTTTCACTGCTGTCAAAACTACAGGTATTTTTTGCCGCCCTACATGTGGTGCACGTAAGCCAAAGCCCGAGAATGTAGAGTTCTTTTCGCAGGCCAACGAAGCGATGGCTGCAGGTTATCGGCCTTGCTTACGATGCAAGCCATTAGATCTCGCGGCTTCCGCGCCAGATTGGGTCAAGGGGCTACTGGCCTCTGTATCTGCATCACCTGACGCTCGCTGGAGTGATGCTGAACTAACTACGCGTGGTATCGATCCGTTACGCTTACGCAGGTGGTTCAAACAAAATTTTGGCATGACTTTTCATGCATGGATGCGCTCTAGAAGGCTCGGTGTCGCCCTAGGCCGGATTTCTTCGGGCGAAACCCTGGATAACACAGCATTTGACTTAGGATACGAGTCATTGAGTGGCTTTAGGGATGCTTTCAAAAAAACATTTCAAATGCCCCCCGGTAAGGCAACTGAAACGTCCCTCCTGCTTTATCGCCATCTGACTACACCATTGGGCCCAATGATTGCCATGGCAGAGGAACGAGGTTTGGTACTCCTCGAATTTCTTGACCGTCCAGCGCTAACCGCTGAATTAAACGAACTGCGTGGGCGTCATGGGTATTCAATTGCGCCTGGCGAGCATCTCCACATCAAGCAAATCGAAGTGCAACTAAAACTTTATTTTGAGGGAAAGCTAAAGAAATTTTCAGTACCGCTCCATATGCCAGGCAGTTCTTTTGACAGGCTTGTGTGGGCAGAGCTTTTAAAAATCGACTATGGAACCATTTCAACCTACGGTGCCATCGCTGGGGCCATCGGTAAGCCAGGTGCAAGCCAAGCAGTGGGCAATGCAAATGGACACAATCGCTTATCCATTATCGTTCCCTGTCACCGTGTCATAGCGACGAATGGAGCACTCGCCGGATATGGCGGAGGACAGCCCCGAAAAGAATTTTTACTGCGTTTGGAGAAGACTGCTTTGCAGATAACTCAACAGGACGAATTCCTGTTGGATTAGCTGCTAATCGGAACATATGCAGACACAACTAAAGAGTTCCGGAAACAGCCCCTCCGAACTCCAGAACTAATGGCGTAAGTCCCCACGTGTCAGCAGGTTAATTCCACATCACCTATTTCCCAACGGTGCTGGATTGAGTGATACGCGATGAGACATCCCGGGCTAACCACAAGACGTGTTGGACAGAACCTTACGATCAGCTATTGTCGCACCAGTTTAAGCTTGGCTTCTAACGTATCAGCGAGCGTTCTAAATGCAATCAATACTACGCTTCAGGACTATCACGTTTGGTCTGATGCTTTTTGCAAGCCAACCCCGTGCAGACTCACTGGTAAGCGAAGAACAACTCTTACTGCCCATCCAGGTTGACTCACATATTGAGAAAATCGAAGCATTAATCGTTCGTCCCGTAAAGGAGGGTAAGTACCCCATTGCACTGATTGTTAACGGCTCGGCGGCAACATCTCCGTCCGCCGCACATGCCGATTGGCTTGCTCATATCGCTCACGACTTTGCGCACCGTGGCTGGCTTGCCGCATCTATTGTATGGCCCGGCTATGGTCGTTCGACCGGAAACTTCATGAATGAAGGGGGAACTTGCACCAATCCCAACGTGGCACGATTTCTCGATGCGCATGGCAGAGAGCTTGGCGCCGCATTGGCGGCTGTGCGTGAGCGTCCAGATGTAGATCCATCCTTGGCAGTAGGTGTTGGTATCTCTATCGGCGGAGCGTCAATGCTAGACCTCGCGGCTCAACCAAGTCACCCATTGACGGCGGTAGTTAACATCTCTGGCGGCGTTTACCACTACACAAATGTGGGCTCTGCGGACTCTAATTGCTCGTTATATCAAACTGATCTTGTGCGAAACCTCACGAAATTTGGCAAAGGCAACCCAACGCCAACGCTCTGGATTTACGCCGAGAATGATCCGTATTTCAGCCCAGATCTTGTAGGTCGGATGATCGCGGGCTACCGCTCGGCGGGAGGTAATGCTGAACTGGCGCTGCTACCCCCATTCGGTAGGGATGGGCACTCGCTCTACAAACAAGAGGCCAATACCCTTTTAAAGCCTCATATCGAAGATTTTCTCAGGAGCAACCGGCTTCCTGCCATGGACGACAGCGCATTAATGCTGCTGCTTTCGAAGCTGGCGCCCGAAGACCGTGCGAGCGCTGAGGCTTATCTTCAGAGCGTTACCGAGAAAGCCATGGCCATGTCCAAGGAAAGTAGCAGCATTTACTGGTACTACGGCGCGCGCTCACTCAAGACAGCACGAAAGCAGGCGCTTAGCAATTGTCGCAAGGCAACTGGCAAGCCCTGCCAGCTCGTTGCGCAAAATATGGAGTTGATTGATGGCTGGCAAGATGTGGTTTCCCCATCGGAGAAATGACGAGCTGCTTGGCGTATCGACCATATCGCACTGAGTAACCAACGCAAGCGGAGCGCGCAGGCTGGCACAGCCGAAGGCGTGAAGGATGGACGCCCGCAGGGCCGAGATACGGCGGGACGCGGGAGCTCGGTTCGTAAGCGTCTGCCAAAGTCACCTTGTATGACTCAGAACGGTATAAGCAGTCCTTCAGAAAGCCGTAGGACGGCTGATAATCCATGGCCTGACCTCATCCGGCGTCATGAAAAGCCTCGTTTATCGCGTTGAGCAAAGTAGCCCTTATAGGCGCGTCACCCTCTCACCTACCAATCCTCAAATACCCGAAAGTCATTCTCTCGGGCATTTGAGCATCCGGTAAAAAAACTTGTAACTCAGTTCACCTTGAACCGTTCCACCAGCCCCTGCTGTTGCTCGGCCAAGCGGGCTAACTCGCGGCTGGTGACGGCGGTTTGTTCAGCACCGGCGCTGACCTGGATAACCAGAGTGTTGATGTCGTTTACGTTGCGGTGGATCTCCTCGGCAACCTGACTCTGTTGTTCTGCCGCCGAGGCGACCTGTATGTTGCTGTCGCTGATGGTCGCGATGCCCTCGGCTATTTCTTCTAGCAACTCCCCTGCGCGCACTACGTTGCTCGCGCCTTCTTGAGCCTTCCCTAGAGTTTCCTGCATGGAAGTGGCGGCACGGTCGGAGCCGGATTGCAGATTGGCGATCATCTTCTGGATACTGACGGTGGAATCCTGAGTCTTTTTGGCCAGATTCCGCACCTCATCGGCGACCACGGCAAATCCACGACCCTGCTCACCGGCACGGGCAGCCTCAATGGCAGCGTTCAAAGCTAGCAGATTGGTTTGCTCTGCTACACCACGAATCACATCCAAAACCGAGGAGATGGAATAGCTTTCACCCTTGAGCTCCTCAATGATTCGGGATGTTTGTTCGGCCTGAACCTCAAGCCCTTTGATCAAGCTGATGGTGTTCTCGATTTCAGCCTTGCCCTGCATAGTGCTGGCATTAACGCGCTGCGACATCTCTGCGGCGTCGGTAGTGCTGCGCGCCACGTCTTTGACCGTGGCGCTCATCTCGCTGATGGCAGTGACCACCTGATCGGTGCCTTGACGCTGCTGGACGACGTTATTGCTAGTTTGCAGGGCCACAGCCGAAGACTGCTCGGCGGCGGTCGCGACCTGCGCCGTGGCACTCCCGATCTCACGGATCACTTCACCGATCTGTATGGCCATGTTATCCAGGTTACGCGAGATCTCGCCAAACTCGTCTCTGCCGGTGTAACGGGTTCTGGCAGTTAGGTCACGCGTGGATAGCGAAATAAGGGTGCGGTTCACGTCGACCACAGCGATTTTGATATTGCGAATAATCACCGAAGCGAGCCACAGCACCGCAATCAACATCAGAATGACGGTGGCTATTGCGACATACAGACTGCGCTGGGCATCGGTACGCGCGACATTGGCTAGGCTCACGACCGTCTGGCCCAGTTCAGCCTCGACCTGAGCCATCATGTCGATACGGCTGGTGGAAAGGTTGAACCAGTCTTCGGGTTTGATATTAAGCGGATCGCCTAGAGGCGTATCAAATCCGAGTTTTTGCAGGCGAGCTACATCGACGGATGCGGGCTGTTGTAGAACCGCATCCAGCTTATTTTTGAACACGGCAGGAGCCCAGCGTTGAAAGGCCTCGAAATAGCCGGAGAACTCGCCCATGTTGCGGCTGAAACGTGACAACAGCGGCGCATCAAAACGGTTTTGGTTGAATGCCAGGCCAAGCAGTACACGCTCTCGACCAGAGCGCTCTTTCATGTCTACGAACTGATTGAGTGAACTCAGCCCACGCAGGATTTCCGGATCCTCAATGCTGGTTTCCAGTGAGTAAGAGAAGCCGATCAAATTTTTGATAAGATCGGTGAATCGGGTGCCGGACTCGCCGTTATTGATTGCGAGCGTGTCCACCTGCTGACGCAGTCCGGCCAAACCATCAATTGCGCGCAGCATCTTGTCAGGCGCGATAAGACCCTCGGTCGATTGCGCATGCATCGCGCTCACCGCACGGTCGGTTTCTTGGCGTAAGACTTTCAACTTGTCCTGCATCGTCTTACCACCGCTGCCCAGAAACACGCCGCTTGCGCCGCGCTCACGCTGGATAGTGGTTACTACGTCACTGAGTTTCTGCGCGGTGCCGGTAGCGGTGACCGCTCGGTTCATCTCGCTCAGTGTCTCTCGTTTGTCAGCTACAAAAATCCCGGCGAAGACCAGAAAGCCCAACAGGGGAAACATCAAAATAAGCAGTAGCTTTGTACTCAAAGGAGCATTTCTAAGCATGGCAGGCCTCAGGGCTTGAAGATGTTGTTTAAAGCTATCCAAGGCGAACGTTCTATGAAGTCGACGTCTGATAGAGCCCAGGATGGTTCAGTAGTAGCCTGCCGTAGCCAGTTTTTTCTCCGTTCGGAATGTTTCGGCTGAAACCAGCAAAGCTTTACCTGTACCCGTGTATCGATAGGGGCCTAGGTACCGAGTAGGTGGGATCTTTAGCTAGTACGAAGCGTTGACATGGCAAAGCGGACTGCGAAAAAAAAGGCCCTCATTGAGGGCCTTTGCGTCTGCTAACTGTAATTCACTTCGAAAGCCAAGACTCTACGACATCCGAACCATGCTCATTTTTCCAGGCTTTAAGCAGCTTGTGATTACCACCTTTGGTCTCAACGATCTCGCCCGAATGCGGGTTTTTGTAAACTTTCAACGAACGTGCCTTCCGAGTACCCTTCTCTGCAGGCGCAGACAACGGAGCCGATTTGCCACGCTTAGCAGCCGTAGGATCAAGCAGATTGATTACGTCACGCAGGCTGTAGCCGTACTCAGCCAGCAGACCGCGTAGTTTGCTCTAAACTGCATCTCGGCCTGCAAGCCAGAATCGGATTTCATCGACTCAAGCGCAGCCAGTTGAGCAGCCAGATCTTGTTCGAGTTTGCGAAACTCGGTTCGCCACAGCCTGCCCGCGCACAGCGGCTCGCCAACTGAAGTAAGTCAGTCAGATCTTGCGGCCCGACTCAGTAGCGCTAGAGAAGCCACCAACCCCACATCGGTAAACTCCCAAATTTTCCCACCAGGATAAGCAATCAAAATGGGGAGTGTATCGTAATGATAAATTGCGACTGCTGCTTTGCCAGCTCAGCGATACCTCCATTGCAGTGCGCCAGAGTAGTAGAGCACTGATCACAAGGTAGTCAGGCGATTAAGCTGCTCAACCGAAGGAAATCCCAGTGTCCGATAGCGACGTGGATAGCCCGCTTCTGTAGCCAGCAGATCGCCAAGCTCGGATTCAAGTTCACTCCAGGAGACGGTTTTGACTGTCGCTTCCCCACCCTCAACAGGTTCAACCAACGCGACGCGATCTGTCTTGGGCAACAGCGTCAGCACACCTTTTGTCCAGGCGCTCATCGATACCGTCTGGTTTGGTTGGTCAGCCATTTGGAAGAGGTTGTAGGAGGCGACGAAGATGTCGATGCCCTTTTCCAGATTGAGCTTGTCGAGCAACTCTTTCTGATTGGCATAATTACTCTGCAGCAGCAAATGCTCCAGTGTAACCAACCGACTGCTGACCCCTTCATCATCACAGTTAAACGGTATGATATCGCGACCTTCGTAGGTGTAAATATCGGTAGAGACAGCACGCCCCCTTTCAAGAGCCTGGAAAGCAAGCTCTACCATCTGACGAATTCCCTGTTCGTCCTTGTCTCCAGTGACCATCAGGACGTCTCGACTGGGCACCATGAACACTGGCCGACCTTTAACTGGCACGCGCTGAAGGACATCTGGCAACAACACCCTGCTGGTGTCGTACCCATCCGCCCACTCCCCAGCGTATAGGCCTGGAATAATCTCCCCGAAGGCTTCGTTTGTCGTATCACGCAGGTTCTCGATGGAGATCTTTACCGCCTCTTCCATCGTCACACCCCAATGTGCTTCGGGGCCATTGGTAAGGGTGGCAGTGGACTCGGGCGAATCGACAGCAAGCAGAATAACGCAGTCTCGGCCCAAAGGCTGTGAAACATAATCGTACTGCTTGTCGCCATTTTTACGGGCGTGTTCCAGTCGAATTTCTTCAAGCATGGCAAGGTTGCGAATCACCGGACGCAGCTGTGCTTTGACATTATCAAACACAGTCTCGGTTTTTCTACCCGCCTCTAACAGCGTCGATACGTATCCGGTCAGAACGGCGGATTTCTGTGCTTTGTCTGCATTTTGATAGTCGCGAAAGGCATTATGGAGATTGAAGTACGATCCATCCCCATGGCGGATGCGGAACTCGTTCTTCTCAAAATTCAGATTCTCGCTGAATCCAGCTTTACGAGTCGAATCCATAAATTTTTTGGCAAATGCTTCATCAGTTAGCGGTCGATTGAAAAATTTGTCGAGCAGGGAAAAAAGCATGTACAGAATCCTTTTTGTCAGCAGGCAATTGTAAACAGCGGGAATTGGGCAGGCTTAAACTTGTTCAGCGCTTGGGACGGCTGCTCTCCATATCGACAGCTATCAGACGAAATTGACGTTACGTAGCGGAAAACGAGCAGCGCCAATCATGTGCCTGATTGTAGTGGATGCCCTCGCTCATCATTTCGTGTGTGAAGACGTGTTCGCCACGCCATAGGCATAGCTGGATATGCGTCCCGCCCAACCATATCTCATTGATTGATCTAAGGTCGGTGGTAGCCAGTTGATCGACGGTGATTGTCTTATCCATTGCGCTGCACCTTAACCATGAGTAGATACAGGTAGACTTACCGGCATAGCGGGTCGTTCCACGCGTTGGCAGTTCAACCGGGCTAATGGTGGTTAAGCACGTCCCGGTCAGAACTGGGACAATTGACGATTGAAGGCGGACAATACGAGCCGACAAGGGCAATCACATTGCCGATCCTGCTGTTTCACACGCAAATGGCCGCGCCTAGATCAACCTTGATCTCCCCTCCTCCGGCCGATACTGCCTGCTCAACAGACGGCGTGCAGACTACGGGACGACCCCCAGCTATCGTCCCATTGCAGCACATCGCGATCAGCGGCAGTTGGCAAGAACCGGCTGTTGACTGACTTTGCGACCCGACATCACGATGTCGAACGGTGAGGCTGAATAACACTATTTCTTTTTTCAAACGGCCGAGTTGCCCGCTTGAAGTAATCAGAGTTCTGGGCCGCTGAATTTTCCTGATGCAATACACTCTAGAAAAATTCTTTGTTCTGGTTTAAGAAGTTTGCGTGGCGTATAGCCGTGCTCATCAGGCTCCCATAGCCACCTCGTCAAAGCTCGGCTCGCAGACTCCTTGACAGCTTGACGCTCTGCGTCAGTGAAATTATGTTCCATCTCATGAGACATAGACTCAATTTCTTTTACTACCCAATCTTCGTCAAACCCTAAATCATCGCTTGAAAAATTCAGCGTCCAAAGATAGTTCAAAGCTATGTCCGCGAGATTATTCATAAACGTTCCTAATGGTCTATTCAGGGGACAGTTTTGGCCGACCTGGATGAGCTAATCGAATAATTTTAAGCCACTGTATAGGTAGCCTCGCTGACTCGAACAAATGCGCAAAAAAATTCGCAGCTACATTACTCGATTCGCACGAAACGTGTCGATGGGAGAGGGTTGAAGGCTCGTCTCCAACACTTTCGTCATACGGTAGACTCTATTTCATCGTTGCTGACCGGCAATTACTTTTGGCCGACCTCTGCCGGATGCGAAGCGCTGCAATGGGTCGAAAGTGGTCGTCGACAGCTTTTCGTTGCTCACACCGCACAACGCTTTCACAAGAAATCACTAACCTGGAACGGTTTATCAATCGCGAAAATCGATTCATAGACCGCGTCGTCAAGTTCATTACGGGCAAGGAACACGCTAGCACTATATGCGCGGGCCTTGCAAAACCAAGCAAAAGATCCGTCGTCGTCGCGCTCCAGCAGATAGAAGTATTGTTCCTCCATTTGAGCGCATATAGTCTCAAGTCGGGCCCGACCTCCACACGACAACAGTTCAGCGACCTCGTTAGAGTCACCCCCTACTTCATCAACCGCCCAGAGAACTATACAATTAGCCACCCGCGTTTTCTCGTCTGGTTCTAGAGCATCGAAAGCACGGTGTACGTCAGGATAGCTTGATACCAAGCGGTCAGTCATGGGGCTTAAATCCTCAGAGCGAGCTTGCCGATGACACCTGAATTGCCACCTAAAAGAACGCCGTAGTACGTCGGTGAAACTTCGTTGAAATCTCTTCAGGTCGAAAGCAACGTCTCGCTACTGGCTGCAATCGGCCAAAAGCGGAATTCGATCCACTACCGTCCAGCACAAAAGCGAAAACCTCTCGTTCTGTGAAAGCTAGCCTGCAAGGGTACGCATTATTTCCTCGACCACCGGCTTCGTGTATTTCTCACTGGTGTCAGTCTCCGGTGGGTCGTTACTGCGGAACCATTCACCTTGATCGAATGCTTGGTAAAGCGAGAAAGCGGGCTGAGGCATGTCGTTAGTCATGCCTAATTCAACCACGGCATTTATGATCCCGTTCATAACGCCGTCGCAATAGTCATAGAGCAGAGATCCTTGTAGATAGCCTTCCGCAACCGCGACGGACAGTTCGTTCAGCACATCATGCAGTGCAACGTCGAACCTTTCGCAAATGGGAACAAGATCACTCAGCGTCAAACCGTCTGATTCCGCTTTCACCGACAGTTCCTTGAGTTCGATCTTCGGCAAGACCATGATCATGAGCCTCTTCCCCGGTTAAGTGCGAAGGTAGCGCTTACAGATTGGCCGCACAGCGCTGCCACAGGTCAATTCCATGCTGCAATACGGGTTCATCGTCGGTCAACTTCAGCAACACGCAATGTCAGCTTTTGGCCGTTTTCTGCCTGAGGTGATTGGCTGAAACGGCCAGAGCCGGTCGACATGCGCTGGCTTTTTTGCCGCATTCTGGCTCTGGTGTAAGCCAGATTAGCGTAGCTATTGCCCTTACCTTTCACCTATCGAAGGCAAGAAATCTGGTCATTGCTATCTAAGTAATACATCCCTTCTAGGAACCAACCATCGGCGTGAGCCCGAGCAACGATTCAGACTTAAATGTGATGGGGAAAGAAATCCGTTTCGCTTCATCTGAGGCTTCATCCCAGGAGGGTTTAACAATTCCTCCCCAGAACGAGACAGCTGTGCCGTCATTGAGGAACAGCGTGGGTTGTCGATGGCCAATATGTTCAACCAGACTCCAGTGCACGTACCCCAGATAACGAGTGCCATCGGCATCGCAAAATTCGGCTCGCACGATCATCGCCAAGCCTACTTCCTCAACACAAGGTCGGACTGTGCATTCATCCTCAACGGACTCGTCCATCGGAAAGCACCATACCCCAACATCGTGCAGATCGTTTTCTGTCAGTTCCCAAATCTGCTTGTCGCGCACCTCACGCCTCCTTGTACGTTGATTAAGATCCTGCACAGAGCAGGGTGCCAGCTTTGTCCTTCAACAAGCTAAATAGGTCAGGGCTGTTGTTTTAGTCTAAGCGTTCGGCTTGAAGCGGGCGCTAGGGCTACAACTGATTGTGCCGTTTTGACCGTACGTACTTAGCCGAAAGGTTGCTGAACGTCCGCCATGGGTCGAAAGTCGTCAATCGCGAAGCGCAGCTATTGGCCGGGAGCTGCGGTACGCAACTGAAAGCTTCCGGCCCAAAAAAGCGGCTCCGAATCGCCGAATGAAGGCTAAGAAACCTGATCACCTATCACTATGATGGGTGCTCCGAAGGCTACATCAGATAGCCGAGTAGCCTCAGCTAATGCCCGTAAAGGGGCAGGCAAATCGAAAAGTGTCAGTGGATTCAGTGGGCGGCATTGCAGCTCATACCCCCTCAAGGCCTGGCGTGAATCGCGATGAACGTCTGACCAGTCGTACGCGAAGAACCCACGTTTGGCAAATTCAACGAAAGCGTTTACGCCAGCCCTGGCAGTGACCCGATCTACATCGGACACCTCCGGCAATGAAAGGACAAATTCTTCGGAGTTTTCGACGGAGGGCATTGCGGAATCAGGAACCGGCCCCGGCCCCCCCGTAGTGAAGAGCGCAACCTGCCCGACGGCGTCGGTGGCGACCCATCCAACATCAAAGCCCTGGAGAACGAAGGGAGCCACCATTTGCACCTACTTTATAAAAAGGGACGAGTTGATTTCCTAACTCTACTTGCCAGCCCAGAGTGTGTAAAAGCGCGTCGGCAAACTCTTAAAGCGGGAAGAAATTCGACGAGTTCATTGCCCCAGCTTTAAACATCCGGTTCTGGCCGATTACTGCCCGCTACGACAGGCAGAAATCGGCCAATAGCGGAAAGTTGGTGACCAGAAAAGTCGAAAGAGGAACGAGCCACCGAGACTGCGGCGACTACGCCCTATCTATTCGTCCGGAGTAGCAACCCTGCTTGGCATTGTGAACGTGAATGTAACTAACCCCTGGATCAGCAAACATCCGAGTAACAACAGGTTCTATCGCTATTCCATCTACGACGTCGGCATTGAGCATCATCCCATCATCAGTGAATGCACGAAGTGATAGCAGACGGATTCGCATAGACTCGGGTATCTGATCGACTGCGTCATAAGCTTGCGTAGCCCACTCCCTTATGAAGATCGCATGTGAGGCACGGTATGGCGTCTCGGCTGGCTGAGAGAGATGGTTGAGTAAAAGCACACTCTGACCTAGCTCTGCATCCTTTATTTCGATACGGTCAGGAAAGCCTGGGTTGCTGTCGACCATGTAACGCTTTATCCCGAGAGATGCTAGCTCTTGGTCGGGCAATCCAAACAGTGACTGGAATGGCTCGGGGGAAAGGCCAGTTATACGAAACGCCATGGTTAAACTCCTATTAGTTGGAGTCGTATCAGGCTGGAATTCGTCCAGCACTTACTATCCGTTTCTTGCTGCCTTATTCAAGCTGACCGAGACCGACTGCTTAGGGTCGAAAGCGCGCAGTCGTATGCAAACGCAGACATGCCCTTTCGAGCAGTCAAATTGAGTTGAACAGACCGAGATATGAAATGGTTGCGGTGCTCTCCGGTAAGCGCACCAGCGGCTCTACATCGGTAGTGGTCGAACGTCGGTCGCCCCAGATGGCATTCGAAACCAGCCTCTTCAAGGGCGGCTTTCGCGAGCCGAGCCGCCGGGGGGGCTCGGCCCTTCGGGCATTCATCCTTCACACCTACGGGCTTAGGCATGCGCGCACCGCTTGCGATGGAACGCGCCAGTCATCGTTAATCTGTAACCTGCGGGCAAGGGTTAAAAACCTCGGTTACGTCGAGTGTTGTATGCCACGGGATGGCAGTGCCTGACACCATTCCGCCTACGGTTTGCTTTCGACCCGACTTGCGCACATATCCGCCATCCGTCCCAGTGAAGACGTGCTGCCCTGGCTTCGTCAGATAATCAAAGAAACTGACTTTCACAGGCACGTTCATTTGCCCACCCGGCGTAATGACGGCGAGCATGATCGCTCGGTCTTTGGTGAATACAACGAACGGTTCGACTCCAGTGCGACCACCAACTGTCTTCACGCACTGCACTTGTTCTGGGAGGATGCGTGCGGTTTCAGTGTAGGTGTGGTTGTTGTAGAGGCTGAGGATCAGGCCTTTGCTGGTCAACACTCCCAGGCCCTGAGTGGCCCTGCAGCTGCCTTCGCTTCCATATGGGAACAAGCACCAGTTAGTTTCCGATACGGCTTGAATATCCGATGGTGCAATTTTCAGATCGCGCTGGATTTGGGCTTTTGATTCCGGCGTGTCGTAAGGGATCATGACGCATCCGCCGACTGTCACTGCTGCGATGAGGCCTATGGCCGCAGCTACGTTTTGAACTGATGATTTGAAGGTGTTCATTGTTCGCTCTCCTTGCTGTATTACCACCACTGGAAGGCTGTGGCGATTTTGGTAGCGAACCTTACGGCATGGGCGGCAAGCAGTCATCCTCGTGCTGATAGCTGGATCGGTAGATGACTTGACTGGACGCTTACCTATTTCTGACCGATTGCTGCACCCTGGCAGAATCGTACGCAATACCTTGCTTAAACAGCCAGCAACTCAACGCTCGAGCCTGTCGTCACTCTCCTCCGACATTTTGGTATTCGCTTTCATAGCAGATAGCGTCGGCTTGGCAGCAGCGATGACAAGGCGCCATTGAGGGAGCGCAATTGCCGCATCGTCGTGCTCTATCGGGTTAGGTGTCGCTTCGCAAAAATCCTCAATGGCGGCACTCACGTTTAGCAAAAATTCGCTCTCGGCTGGGGTGAAACCTTGAGTGGTGAAATACCCCTTGGAAGACAAAGGTGGCACCCAGTCCTCCCATGAATTGATTAGCTCATTCATACCGAACCGAGGTGGCTCGTTTTCGCATTCAATCAGCCACTCTAGTAGCTCGACAATTCGATTTCGTATTCGTGGGTAGACGAGCTGTCTGGTCATAATTTCACGCCTAGTTGAATCGTCACTTTGCCCAAAATGAGGACAAATTTTAGCCTTACTGCAGTGCCCGCCCCTGGTCGAAAACATGCCTAACCTATGAGGCCGTCAGCTCAGTTGAACAAGCCGAGATATGTGATGGTTGCAGTGCTCTCCGGCAAGCGCACCAGCGTTTCTACTTGGGTAGAAGTCGAACGACGGTCACCCCAGATGGCATTCGACCCCACCAGAATAAAATGGGTAAATTCTGTTGCCTTGGAGCTGAACAGCGCTCTCTCAGAGGGGCTGCGGATTTGCGCTATGACGTCTTCTGTGGTGCCGATAAGCTCAACGAAGTCTGAATCCATATAGAACCCAAGTTCTTCCGCTAGTCGCCAGGTTGGATTGCGCTCTTCCCATGAAACGTACTCGGCTTCGCTCGCGCTTTCAGGGGGCTCCGGCTCCCACTGTTCACACACGAATTTCTTCGCCTCAGCTTCAGTGGCGAAGTTGGCGCCAAAAAGATGAAAGGGCCAGCAGCCATCACGCATGACACGATCTCAGTTGTTGATGAGTCCTCAGGATCGTACCTGATTAAAGGTGTAGGAGCAGCTTGTCAGGGACAACTGACGGGGACATACGCGCACAATTCCACCTCATTGCTGTGACAAGCTCAAAGCTGCCAGTCCGTCCAAGCTGGATGTACGCCGTCCTTCAAGCGTCCAGGATTAGTGAGCCGACGCGTAGGGTGATACCGCTGTAAATGTCCGGCTAACACCTTGCGTAGTCGAACGGAGGCAAGCTCGGCATCCTTCATCCCAATAACGACTACCGTCTCTGAGAGGACATTTTGGCAATATCAATCTATTACGCTGCTCGGCTGAAAGCTCCGCTCAGCTCGAACGAGATCGCAGCTATTCAGAAGGTTGTTCGACGGTACTGTGTAAACGATCAAATAGAACGATTCCTCTCCCTTGGCGTGGGCCTTAATTGGGAGTCATTTGACTATTCAACAAATCTGGAACCGAGTCGTTTTCTAAAGAAGGGTCTAGTGCTCTCGGGCTCCACTAAGCTCCTTGATAACCAACAAAATGCATCATGGGTTGGCGTACAACATTGGTGTCAGTGCTTATCGGAGATTCGTATCTCGGTGCCTGGTTGCGAATGGAATGTTGCAGTCGAAGATCATGAAATGCAGTGGGATGCAGCGCTCAACTTGTATGACCCCACCCTGTAAAGCGGGGGCTCAAGCACACGTCCTAATCACCGTTGGAAGGTCAGGGGCCGGCGAACATACCTTCCGAGTCTGGTCGATGCGGATATTTGTGTCCGCGTTGACGGTCATTATCGCTGTGTGACGCACCGCCTCATGCTCATCGGCGCTAGTACCAACATCTAGTCGGAGACCTCGTACCTTGGTGAAACACCATGTGCCAACCATTTTCGTAGGTTTTCCAAATGGAGCTACGCAGTGATAAAGATTCGTCGCCATTAGCTTTTTGGTGACGGCATAGGTACGTTGCTAACACGACACCATCTGCAAGCACACGCAGACTGAAATCCACGATTGTTCTTTTAACAAAAATCTGTGATGTGAGTGCAGCGATGACCTCCGCTTTCGTCCAGCTTTTGCCGACAGCTCCAAACTCAACGAAGTCGTCGGAAAGCAGCTGTTTAAGCAGCCCGTCATTCTTTCTCGTTTCTGGCTCTAGCAACAGCCGCTCAAGCGCTAAAATTTCTAGACGGATACCCATTTCCCTCACCTACCAGTGTCGTTTACACGCGTTTCACAGCGGAACAATAGATCGCATAAGCTAGATCTGTAACCATTGATTCGGCAGCAACTGCCTGATGTCCTTCGCCTGTACCAACGAGAATTACCAAAGGGCACCCTCATTAGCTATATTGCGGCATCAGATTGAGAGCTTAAAAAGGAAAAATTTTGGATATGCCTAAGGTCAAGGCTGAACTGGAGGCGGTGCTTCAGGACTTCGGGGCTCGTCCCTATGGTTTTTTTTCCATTCTGGGCGATTCAGACAACCCGAACCTCAATCTGCGCAAGCAGAACACTGGCTGGGAATTCATAAAATCCGAGCGCTGGCACAGCCTTGATCTGTCCAGCTACATACTATGGAGTATTTCTGACAACGGAGATCTGCTTTGGTGGAATGGTGAGCAGACAATCGCGATGAATCCGAGGGACGGTACTTACCTGTCCGAGCCTGTCAGCCCGCTGGGATTCATTCGGCTTGTGGGGCTGAACAAGGTCGGAAGATTGTTCCCGAACTTTTGAATGGTCACATCCTTGCCGAACGCGGTCGCCTGCGAGTAGGCGATTGCTTTGGGTCGAAAACGGCCTTTCTTGGCGGAGAATATCTGTCTGAACGCTTTATGCTACTATTTCCTCTGGCCGCTGGGTGCCGTCCAAGCTTCGGGTATGCATGGAAAACGTCGACGCAAACCGCCTGAAGATTTGGCAGGCACTTTCAGAGTTCTTTCTCGATACTGAGATCACTGACTCGACTTTTGACTATGTCGCTCGTGTAGTCCTAGAAACAGGTTATTCGCCCCGAGAAATTCACAGCATCCTTTGGGCTGAAGTTTTCCCTGTACTTGAGGGAAACCTTAAATCCATTGCAGGTGAATGGGCGGGATGGACAGATGAGTGGCTGTTAGAGCATCTTTCAGTAAGTGAGGTCTCTACGAACAAATTGGGTGACAGCGGCATTATTAAAGAGATCACAAGATGCTGGGGGCAAGTTGCAACCCGGCTTCCGCCTGTATATGCCTGAACTCAACACCATCATATGCCCCGGATGGCTACCGGCTTCTGGGGCGTCACTGACGTGACCATCAAGCGTGGCGCTCATACCTGAGGTATCCATGTGCCTCCGTCCCGGTGTGCAGAAAACCCGCTTTCTGGTACATAAATTTCGCAGGGTTTTCAGGCCGTACACTTAAACGCAATTGAGTGAATCCCTGTGCTGCCGCGTCCAGCGCATACGCCTCCAGAAGCGCCATTCCTACGCCGCTACGTCTATGCTCTGCCACTACGTGAATAGTGCTAAGTTCTGCGTGGTTTTGATACGGGGCCCACAGCGAGTATCCAGCGAAGTCATCGCCCATGAGAGCAATTGTAAGCCGTTCAAAATTTTCCACCCAGCGCGTCAGGTGTCGCTCCAATTGCAACCGCCAGGTAATTTCATGCTCTGGCTCCCAACACCGAATATAGCTTTCCTCTCCTCGGTAGATCGCTGGGATATCAGTCACGCATGCTTGCCTTAGTCGTATTGCCATTCCATTAGCCCCTGGTTGAACGAGACCGCATGATATGGCGCACTTGGCCTTTCGCAAAGCTCGCGAACCACTCCGCTGAGCGACTGCTGCCCATTACAATGAGGCGCGCAGGTTACATCCGCAGTGACGGCTTCGATCTCTGTGCACTGGACACTAGGCATGAACCGAAGGCATGTGCGTCGGCACGTCGAGGCCACAAAACATCGCCCGATAAGGAGGGATCGGCATTGGAATCCTTAATAGATCCTTGATGCGATAGAGATCACCTCGCCCACCTTCAAAGCCGTGTTGGACATAAATCCCCCGAGCGTCATAACTCTCGGCAGCCAGTATAGCCACGGTTCTACTGCAGTAGATGCAGCGAGCGATGGTACTGACCGCCTGATAACCTTAAAACTCGACAAAAGCTTGCACGCCCATCACCACGCTGAGACGTTGTAAGCACGTAACGCGAATTCACAGCAGTCAAACACGTTTCCGACACGCTGGAGCAGCCATGCTAGTAGAATTCGTCAAGCTGATTACCGTCCCCTTTGAGATGTTCTATGAACTCTGATTTAACTGAAGAAGAAATGCGTCGTGCCCTTTTCGGTACGCCTCAGCCCGAAGAGCAGATATCTGCTCCTCTAGTAAATGAGCGTGTGGAAGAAGTTGTGCTCGCGAAACCCGTTGTCGCTCCAACAGCCAAGAAGAAGGTCGCGAAAGCATTCACCCCCAGGCTGAGGGTCACGTTACGTGTCGGAAACGACTTTGAGGGGAAAATGATCGAGTTGATTCACGAGGCCGATACGTTGAGCTCTTTGCTTGCTGAGCAGGAGGCTGTGAAGGCTGCGAGGAAGAAGTACAAGTACGTGGAAGTGGTATCGGTTAAATCGATGTAGTAAAGGGTAGCTGGGCTGATGAGTTATCACGTCGTTCACTTAGGAAGATATTTATCTCTCACGAACAAGCCCCCTCTTCACTCCGCTCTCTATCTGTATCAACTCGACGGCGTTGTCGACGAACAGCCCGTCACTTGTGGGTAAGTCTGGCAAACCAGCATGATTTTGTTTTTGGGCTCAAAGCCATGATCAATCATGCAATGCTGCACTTCTGCAGTGCGCCCGATGCTTGCGACGTCCAGATTCGACCCAAGTGGCTTCGCATAGCCGCACGCATACATCACCGGCAAGGCTTCACTATCATTTGCTACCTGGACTGAGAAATGGAGTGATGCTCCCGCTTTACGCCATGAGACCTGCATACGTTCATCCCGGCCTGAATTTGGTTTTATTGGGTGGAAGGCCTCGTCCTCTACAAACGGCAACGCTTCGAGCTGCGACAAACTGAGCGGACGGCCCTGCCTTTCCTCGACGCAGGCAGGCATGTTCTTCATTATTTCACAGTATTCAAAGCCGTCTTTACGGGTAAAACCGAGACGTTGCATGCACTGAAAGTGAATTATCTCTTCGTTTATTGGGAAACGGTTTAGTGGCCCTGCCACAGGGTCACCACATTCTGCCATTGCGGCTTTAACGCCCTCGACGGAGGTAGAAGCGCGTTTCCATTGGGTGAAAGACGCTGGTGGCGGGCAGCCGGTGAGTAAAAATACCGATGAGATCATGACTGGGATGGTAATGATCTGAGATTTGCTGAACATATTTTGTCCTTAATTTATGTCAGGCCACCCGAATGGTGTCCAACTCTTCGGGGCGAATAATTCCACCATATGACTCCCACGGTACGAGCCGCTACCTGGGCGGTCGCAGGTATGCCGGGTGTAAAAACTGGTGGTTGATCTAAGCGATGTCCGTTCTTGATTAAAGCTGACAAGAACTACCCATGGGCAGGCAGGACAACGCTCCAGTTGCCGTCCATCAACATCTACAGCCAATGGGATGTACGACTCAGGTTGATCATTCATCGACGTCTGACGCCCCTGCGAGCGGCTCGACTAATTCTGGGCCCTGATTACGAACACTACCCACAGCCTTGCTCACCTTATACCAATGAAAATCGGTAGCAGGCCGGCAGTGTTCCATCGCGATTTCCCGCGCGCGTTCAGGGGAAGTATCTGAGGCGATCCATTCGCGGGCGTGCTCAGGAGCCAAAACCAGCGGTTTCCGATCATGGATATCTACCATCCCTTGATCACTGGAGGCGGTGATGATGACGAAGCCGTCGCAAGGATCTGGCTCCAGGCCCTGGTGAACCTCAGCTAAACCAGCTAAGAACATCGGAGCCTGCTCTTTCAGGGTTATGAAGTAAGGCTGCTTCTTCTTTGGATCAGCCGGATCTTTGACCCACTCAAACCACCCGTTTGCCGGTGCAAGGACGCGACCGTTTGGCCAGAGATGACTGAAGAATTTCCCGCTCATGACTGTTTCAACCCTGGCGTTTATCGGATCAGGGCGCTTTCCTTTCGCCCAAAATGGCGACCATCCCCATTTCACCTTATCAATGCTCAGCTTTTCATCTACGGGCCGAATAATTTCCACGCGGGTTGAGGGTGCGACGTTGTATCGCTCCACTGGCCAAAGATCGTAGCCGTTGATCACAAGCTGCTCTGGCGCGAGCTCCTTCAGATAATGATCCATCGATTCGTAGATCGAGTAGCGTCCGCACATGCTGTCACCCGTCGAATAGTGATGCTTATGAGATTGACCGCAAGCGAAGCAAATCGTTAACTGTATATACGTACAGTCTAAAACTTTAAGGCTTGCATCATGAGCATCACCATCCTCGGCCCACTCGCTACTGGCGGTAAGAAGCTGCCCCTTTATTCATCCAAGGTGCCAGCGGGCTTCCCCTCCCCTGCGGCTGATCACATCGAAAAGCACATCTCCCTTGATGAGCTGTTCGATATTCGAGCCCCGCACGTGTACCTGGTGAGAATCGATGGGGATAGCATGCAGGGCGCAGGAATCTATTCAGGGGATCTGGTGGTCGTTGATCGGAGCATCGATGCGGTCAGCGGCGACATAGTCATCGCAGCGCTGAACTCGGAGCCATTCTGCAAGCGCCTGCTTCTGCGTGAGAACGCCGTGATGCTTGTATCGGAGAATCCAAAATATCCGGCAAGGCATGTCATGGAGGGCGATGAGCTGGTGATCTGGGGTGTGGTGAAATACAGCGTGCGCGATCATGACAACACGTGAACCTGTATTTGCCCTGATTGACTGCAACTCGTTCTATGCGAGCTGCGAGCGAGTGTTCAGACCCGACCTAGCCAAGACACCCATCGTGGTGCTGTCCAACAACGACGGCTGTGTGATTGCGCGCAGCTACGACGCCAAACCTTTTGCGAAAATGGGCCAGCCATACTTCCAGATCAAAGACCATCTACGCCGGCATGGAATCGTGGCCTTCAGCAGTAATTACGCGCTCTATGGCGACATGAGTGAGCGCGTCATGACGATCATCGAATCGATGGTGCCAGCGTTAGAGGTTTACAGCATTGATGAGGCGTTCGCCGATCTCACGGGCCTCCCAGGTGATGTGTCTGCTTTTGGACGGCACGTGCGCACCACCCTGCTCAAGCGCACGGGAATTCCAGTCGGGGTGGGTATTGCCCGCACCAAGACCCTAGCGAAGCTCGCAAATCATACCGCCAAGCGCCTGTTAGATATCACCGGTGGTGTGGTCGATCTCTGCGATCCGTTCAAACGCGACTGGACGCTGCGCAACACCGATGTCGGCGAAGTCTGGGGCATTGGCAAGCGCATGAAGGCCCACCTGGAAACGATGGGCATCAAGACCGCAATGGACTTGGCGAAGGCCGACCCGTCGATGCTTCGCCAGAAATTCAGCCTCGTGATCGAAAAGACGGCACGGGAGCTCGCTGGCACCCCATGTCTGGAACTGGGCGAAGCTGACCCACCCAAGCAAGAGATTTGCTGTAGCAGGATGTTCGGCAGCAGGCTGATGCAGATCGAGCCGATCAAGGAGGCCGTCGCCACCTACACGCAACGCGCGGCGGAAAAGCTCAGAGCGCAAAACTCGCTGTGCAAGAAGATCCGCGTGAGTATCAGGACGGGCATGTTCAATCCCGAAGAAGCGAAGTACGCGAACGGCGCACTCGTCGAACTCCCTTACCCGACAAACGACGTTCGACTCATGACCAAGGCTGCGACCGAAGCCGTCAATCGCCTCTTCCAACCGGGCTTTAAATACAGCAAGGCAGAGGTTTTGCTGATGGATTTGCGACAGCCTGGCGAATTCACTGATGACCTGTTTGCGCAGTCCCAGCCCGTGATGGCGGACAAGGTCATGAGCGTCCTGGATGAGATCAATGGCCGGTGGGGAAAGGGAGTCGTCCGGTTGGCTAGCGTGCCTGCGGCGCCTGAATGGGCGATGCGTCGAGACCTAATGAGCCAAAGCTACACGACGAAGGTAGATCAGTTGTGGACGGTCAAGGCTAGGTAGCAGGCTGGCAAAAGCTTACGCTCATATGCACAGCGGGATATCGTGACCGCTGCTTACAGTTATGAGCAGCCGTTGCGGGCAGCCCCAAGAACGGAAACAGTCAGCCGCAAATTGAAAGCATCGCTCGTTGGAGAAGCTAGTCGGAATATCAGCACGGAGAGCTTCTAGCTAAACCCAATGAGATGAAAAGGTCTTGGTGGATCTCGGACTGGCAGTCTTTGCCCCATCATGAGAGGCAGAAAACGCCCGTAGCCCGAGGAATTCAACCTCCGTCGGCGCGATCTGACAGCGTATGCCACGCTTGGCGCCAATCGAAAAAATGCAGATACTGCCAATAAGCCAGCCGAACCTCATGGAGCACTTGATGGCACGGAAGCAAAAAAGCAGCCTTGGCATTTCGACCGTCGTGACCTTGATACTGATATTGGTCGTGGCCATCGCAGCTGCTCCATCTAATCTGCGGTTCACGGTTGCTTTTTTGGTCGGGATCGCTGGCATCATCTGGCTGATCAAGAAGTCTTCCGTAGAGTCACTGAAGCGCCCTACTCGCTTGAAAACGAATATCCTTGCCGACTCAATAGGTCAGACCGCCTCCTTGTCAAATCACGAGCAAAAATCTGAAATCAGCCTTGATGTGATCAGCGGACACTGCTCTGACTCAGATTTCCATACGATCAGGGCTGGCTCGCCTGAGCAGCAATTCACGATCCCCAAGCCTAAAAATCTATCCTCGAAAGCGCGATGGATTGGAAATGACGAAACCATCAATGTCGGTGGTAAGGCTCTGACGGTTCGCATGGTCTATTTTGCTGAGAAAACAGATCGCACATTCAACCATGAGCCCTCGCTGATTGACGGGCAACTGCCCGTGCAAATTACGCACGTGGATCTTACTGAAAAGCTCACCGGCTACTGGCCGAGTTACAGCGGAATTTCTCCTGCAGCACGACGTGGGTACCTGCAATGGCTGTCCGAGGGCCTCTGTGCCCCCAGTGTGGATATAGGGTATGTCTTCATCTTCTTTTACGGCCTCGAGCGTCGGGTAATCGTTGATTCAATTACAGATGAGGCCGCGCGCTCGGAACTGCCGACCATCGCTGATGAGATTGGGCGTCTCAAAAACCTCTACGGGGACAACTCATCGTTTCGAAACTACGCGTCGAATCTGCTCAACCACATACAGCTCATGGATGTGGAACCGCAGATGTACTTGAATGCACCGCCTCGATTTGAGTCGAATGGCTTTGAACTGCCGATTGCGCTACGACTGGCATTAGGCCAAATGGCTCTGGACAAACATCCCTTGAACGCGGCGTGGGCAATGGCATGGGTACATTCAGACCCTAACATCAGCCGCCGCACTGCCGTGAGCAGATGCGCGGATCAGTTTGCTTCACTGTTCGCGGCCCAATATTCCGCCCGCTATCCGAACGGCCTTGTGCTTACCCAAAATAAGACTCTACTAAAGATCGCCTATCGTTCCGCCTCTTCCCGCTTAAGCGCTCCCGAAATTGCGTTGGGTGATATACCGGATGTTTCCGCTACGTCAGCAACGCGCAACAAGCTGCAAGCTATAGTGGATGAATGCACGATAGTGCTCGACCCATACAGCAGATACCTGGGTCGAAACCCTGAGGGAGCCTCAAATCTGGAGGGTATTCTGCAACTGCCGGTTGCCCTATGGCCGGCAGCGGCGAAGGATGTAATCGCTGAATTGCAACTCCAAGTCGGTGATGAGCAGTTGGTCATGACTTTCGGGGATCTGGCAGGGCGCTTTGGATCTTCAGGAGCTTTGCCTCGCGGAACAACCGTAGCCTTGGCAAGAGCCCTCGAATCTTTGAATATCGGCTTTGAGCCAGATGTACTATCCGGTAGCCGTACTCCCAAAAATTCGGACACGATCGTTTTGTTCGCGACGGGTGACGATGATGGAAGCCTGCGGACAACTTCGGACTATCACGCTGCTGTGGTAACACTGGATTTGGCAAGCGCTGTTGCGGCCATAGATGGTGAAAGCTCAAGCGATGAGATGACCCAGCTAGGGCGGCATATCGATTCCTGGAGTCATCTTTGCGTATCTCATCGGAAACGGCTCAAAGCCCACCTGCAAATCCAAACTCTGCAGCCGCCTACTCTGGCGAGTCTAAAGAAAAAGTTAAGCCCTCTGAATGCCGATGCCAAACGCACCATAGCTGGATTCCTCGTTCATCTCGCTCAAGCTGACGGACACGTTTCGCCTCAGGAAGTCAGGCTGCTGGAACGTGTATATAAAACACTTGAGCTGGATCCACAGATGCTTTACGGGGACTTACACGGCGCGGCCATCAACCCTCCTAGGGACTTGTCCTCTACGCCCGCACTTGGTGCCGAATCTAGTCCTAACCAGGCCGGTGGTACGCCAAGCATTAATGACGCTTCCCGAGGCTTCAATTTGGACATGGACAAAATTGCGCAGCTTCAACGCGAAACGGCAGCGGTGTCAGCACTGCTGGCAGAGGTGTTCAATGATGAGTCTCCTGAACCACCTATCGTAAAAGTGAGTATCCGGGATCAGCCAACTGATCATGCGGCTACGGTACATGGGCTCGACACAGAACACTCAGCGTTTCTACGAATGATCGTGTCACGCCGACAATGGAGCCGCCAAGAGCTGGAAGATGTTGCCACAGATATGGAGCTCATGCTCGACGGCGCGCTTGAGCACATCAACGACATGGCGTTTGAGCGGTTCGACATGCCCGTCTCTGAGGGGGATGACCCCATCGAGATCAACCCGGATATCCTGGAAGAGTTAGCCCTATGAGCGCGATACGCCCAAAGGATCGCGATGCGGTCATTCAGTCGTTGCGAGCCGGTGTAGTCCCTCGTGCGGGCCAGCATCTTATCCAGGTGGGTCGAGCGGGTGAGCTCGACGCCCTTCTCAAAGATATAGATCGACTCGCTGACGGCGGCTCCGCCTTCAGGATCGTTGTAGGCGAATATGGGGCTGGGAAAACCTTTTTCCTCAACCTTGTGCGGGGCATTGCGATGGAGCGAAAGCTGGTCACGATGCACGCCGATTTAAACCCAGACCGCCGGCTGCATGCCTCAGGCGGACAAGCACGCTCCCTCTATGCAGAGCTTGCTAAAAACACGTCCACCCGGACGAAACCGGATGGTGGCGCGCTGCAGGGTATCGTTGAAAAATTCATTTCTCAGGCAAAATCGGAAGCGAAAACTCGGGCCGTCGAGAGTGAAGTCGTCATTCAGGAATTCTTGGCCGATCTCACTGAGATGGTGAACGGCTACGACTTTGCTGACGTCATTGCCAAGTATTGCCAAGGGTTTGAACAAGGCAACGAGCAGCTCAAGGCGGACGCCATCCGATGGCTTCGAGGCGAGTTCACTACCAGGACAGATGCACGTGCGGCGCTCGGTGTCCGAACCATCATTGATGACGCATCGGTCTACGATCAGTTGAAGTTGCTGTCGCGGTTTGTACGCCTGGCGGGGTTTAGCGGCCTCATGATTTGCCTGGACGAGCTCGTGAATCTATACAAGCTCGCTAACACTCAAGCACGCAACGCCAACTACGAGCAGATCTTGCGGATTCTGAATGACTCCTTGCAAGGCTCGACCGAGGGCCTTGGTTTTGTCCTAGGCGGTACGCCTGAGTTTCTGATGGACACCCGGCGCGGACTGTACAGCTACCCCGCGTTGCAATCTCGGCTTGCCGAAAACACATTTGCCAAATCTGGATTGATCGACCTGTCGGGGCCGGTCATCCGCTTAAGCAGCCTGACTCCAGAAGACTTCTACGTACTGCTTCAAAAGCTGCGTAACGTTTATGCCTACGGTGACCCGGGCAAATACCTGATGCCTGATGAGGCAATCCCTGCGTTCATGGCGCACTGTAACCAACGGTTGGGTGAAGCCTACTTCCGCACTCCACGCACAACCATCACGGCCTTCATCAATCTGCTCGCAGTGCTGGAGCAGAACCCTGGAGCGGACTGGCGTGCATTGGTAGGCGCCGTTCAGGTTGCCCAGGATGATGGTGGCAAGCATGATTTAAGCATCGAGGCGGACGATGAGCTCACAAGTTTCAAACTCTGAATCCTCGTCTTTCGAGCGCCTGCACCCCGACGTTCAGCAGTGGGTCTGGGCCCAGGGATGGACAGCATTGAGGGACGCTCAGGAATGGGCAATTTCCGCGCTGGTCGATGCTGATCGGGATGTGATTATCGCCGCCTCAACAGCTGCCGGGAAAACTGAGGCCGCATTCCTGCCTATCCTCACTAACCTGATGGAGCACCAAGACCCAGCTGGGGCCGTCCTCTATATCAGCCCACTAAAGGCACTCATCAACGATCAATGGGATAGGCTTGGCCAACTCTGCGAGCAACTGGATCTTCCCGTCGTCGCCTGGCACGGGGATGTGTCTGCCAGCAAAAAACACAAGTTTCTCAAGTCTCCTAAGGGTGTGTTGCTGATCACCCCAGAGTCGCTAGAGGCGCTGTTCGTCAACAGAGGTTCAAGCCTGATGGGGCTGTTCCAGTACCTGCGTTACATCGTCATCGACGAGCTGCATGCCTTCATTGGCAGCGAGCGTGGCAAGCAGCTCCAGTCATTAATGCAGCGAGTCGAGCTTGTAGCCGGAAAAACCCTGCCGAGAGTCGGCTTGTCCGCCACGCTGGGAGACATGTCGCTGGCGAGCGAGTTTCTCAGGCCCGGGCATCCAGAACGGGTGCAGGTGATTGAGTCGAAATCATCTGGCCAGAATCTTCAGGTGCAAGTGCGCGGCTATATGATGCCGCCGATGCAAAAGTTGCGTGCTGTCGAAGTACCAAATCACGACCCTGACCAGAACCCTGACGAAGAAGAGAAAGAAGACGAGTCCGGCTCCAGGCATGCCATCGCCGCACACATGTACAAGGTGCTGCGCGGCAGTAACAACTTGGTTTTCCCAAACAGTCGGCAGGAGGTGGAGTGGTACGCAGACCGCCTGCGTCGCCTGTGTGAAGTCAGCGGTATGCCCAACGAATTCCTGCCTCATCACGGCAGCCTTTCGAAAGACCTTCGAGAAGACACGGAGCGTGCGCTCAAAGCAGGCACACCGCCAGCAACCGCCGTGTGCACCACCACCCTGGAGCTTGGCATAGACATCGGCAACATCAAGACAGTTGTCCAGATAGGTTCGCCTCCATCGGTTGCAAGCCTGCGCCAACGCCTGGGAAGGTCAGGCCGCCGCAACGACGAACCTGCCACGCTCCGAGCCTACTGTCAGGAACGAGAGCTAACTGACCAATCGCTGTTGTCAGACCTGCTACGCCAGAACCTCGTCCAAACCATCGCGATGATCAGGTTGCTGATTGGCAACTGGTTCGAGCCACCTAGGGCTGAGGGTTTACACGCTTCAACTCTGGTGCAACAGATTCTGTCAGTGATTGCACAGCAAGGAGGCGCCAGCGCTGCTCAACTGTGGGGTGGTCTTGTTGGAAGCGGGACATTCAAAAGTATTTCCAAGACTGATTTCTTCTCCCTACTGAAAGGTCTCGGCGAGAAGAAATTGATTGTGCAAGACAGCTCAGGTTTGTTGCTTCCAGGGGAACTCGGGGAACGGCTGATCAACCACTACGAGTTCTACAGTGCTTTCACCAGCGACGAAGAGTTCAGACTGGTACGAGAAGGTAAGCCGCTTGGATCAATACCGGTAAGCCGACCTTTGATGAAGGGCCAGCGGATTATCTTTGGTGGTCGCCGCTGGCGGGTACTGGATGTTGATATCGAAAAAAAGGTGATTGTGGTCACTGCCGCGAAGGGTGGCCAGCCACCCCAGTTCGACGGAATGGGCGCTATGGTGCACGACCAGGTCAGAGGGGAAATGCGCGCGGTGCTAACCGAAACAGCCCCCTGCCCGTTCATTGATAGCAAAGCGCAGGAATTGCTCAGAGAAGCCCGAAAGTCATTCTCATCACTCGGACTGGCAGACAACTTCACCTATGGGTCTGACTCGAAAACTCATCTAGTGACTTGGCGTGGTGACCAAACCAATGACGCTCTGGTACTCATGTTCAATCATGTAGGAATGAGTTGTGAGAGCTCAGGCCTTGCGTTGTCCATCGGAGGGTCACAAAAAAATGTCGCTGACGCCCTCGCTAAGATCGCTGAGCTAGACCCTGACGACATCGAAGCCTTACTAGAAGGAGTCGAGAATCTCATCAGGGAAAAATGGGATTGGACGCTCCCCCGCTCACTACTCATGAAATCCTATGCGTCATCTCAGTTGAATTTCAAAGGAGCGGTGGAGTTTGCAAAGTTCTTCACTACTCGGTGGCTACCCAGTGGAGGCGCCTTTGAAAGCACTACCGTCCATTGACACTGAGTTCACGTAGCCGAGTTCGTGTCCGCGCGTGAATTCAGAATACTGTCGTCAGCAAGGGCGAAACCTGTCGATCAGGCCAATGAGGTTCAGCCGTCTGATCAAAATGCACTCCGCGTCATGGAGCATTGACCGGAGCGTGGCTCATCTACCCGCAAGCGGAGCGCGTAGGCCTTCGGCCGAAGACGTGAGGATGGAAGCCCGGCAGGGCCGAGACGCGTAGTGGCTCGGTTTACAACAGCCGTCCGCGAAAGCGGCACGCCACGCCAGTTATATCAGTCGGATCCTTCGGCTTTATTCAGTACTGCTACCGTCGTGGGTCGAACACAGCGTGCTAACCCACTGCCCTCCGACAAGGCTGCCAGGAGCACCGCACCTCTCACAAGTTTTCAGCAAAAGCCCCGCTGCCAAATCAACTGCTCCACGGCAGTACGCATCACCACCAGCAAAAAGAAATGAAGCTCGCCAAATTTAGATTTGATTTGGGCGACAGTCACCGGCGTGACGTCAGGATGCCGCGTTAGATGCGACTACAAGGTAACGCAAAAAACCAAGAGAAGACCGCCCCAACCTGGATCACAGTAGATCTCATCGACTCTAGGATCCGAGAAAAGCTGCGGATAACGCGCTCTGAACTCTTCAATCTTGATTTCGGGTAGAGCCTTTTCGTTTGGAGGAATATCGCTCATGTCGGACTCAGCAAGGTAGCTATGATAGCGGTTCTGCCGTTTGCAAATAACTGAGCAGACTCTCGCTCCCACCATCTCGGCGGAATGTGACAAGCACATACCTGCTGCCCGCCTCATCTGATAAGACCCAATAACCCCCTTCCTTCTGAGCCATCACCACAACACCGGTTTGGATAACCCGGCCGTCTTCTAACCTTCCGTGAGGGTCGTCCCCTTGATGTCCGAATACGACTCCAACACATGTCCGAGACTTGATGAACGCTTCAGTGAGGTATGCAGTAACCGGTTCAGCGAAGCCTTGGGAAATGGCTCCGGCTATGCACTGGAGATCAAAGTCAGAATGCTGTTTGCTGTGAAAATCTACATCGATGGAGCCGGGCATTAAGTGTCCTTACCAGATGGACTGACCACTGCTATACGCGATCAGAAAAAAGAGAAAATCGTTTTGAGGCTCGCCGTTTGGCGTCGACCGGGGCCGACCAACACATACACGGTGCTCTTCGTCTCAGCCAGGATGCTGCCGTCGAACGATGTGCACATACTCGACCGCACCCAATCACCAGGCTGAAAGCGACCACGGCTATCTTCTATGACTCGATGGGCAAAGACCACCAATGGAAGATGCCCGGCGGTCTGAATCTTGGCCAGATCATCAGCGGATACGTCTGCTTGGAAAAGAGTCCATTGCTCGACCACGCAATAAGCTTTCATGGGAAAGCGCTCGGACACAAGTGCACAAGCCTCGTTCAGGCTCAGCGATACACCGTCTATAAAAGTATGGTCATCATTCAACAACTCGTTACCATCCGCGGTAGCCATTTCCGCTGCTCCTTTGACCAGTCAGTGCACGCCTTGCCCAGCGCTGCGATCGTAAAGGATTCGCATATTGGTCAATGTCGCCACATCCAGGCCGGAACGATACGAGTCGTGGTAAATCGAGCCACCCTCAACCGTCACTACACAGACGGCGTCACCATCTGAATCTTGCCCCAGGGCCAAGCTCTCTACCTTCTCCATCCGCCAAGCGTCGCCACCATTCATGTTGGCTGGGGTGACAATCTGAATCTCTTTGACGAAGACTTCATCGTCTTGTGACTGGAGCACTTGCAGAAGCTTGGGCTCGTCATTCACCATCAACTCAAACTCTTGTGCCCTGCCCTTCACGATCATTTTTACAGTGAGGTGGAACCAGTGCTTCCTGAGCATCCTGGAAACTGCATGCCAGTGCGCAAGGCCCTCCCCGAAAACTCCTGGGACGCCTGCCAAATCATTATCGTCTGTTCTAAACATCGGGTTCTCGTTGAATCCATCGCGACGGCGATGCTTTGAGGTTTGAGGGCAAGGGTCAGTGCGCCACGGCTCAATATCGCGGGATAGCTGGCGCTGAAGCTGGTCGTAATTGGCGAATAATACACTAAATTGACGTTTATTCGCACTGGTCAATTGTGGCTATATCCTGACTTTTGGGCAAGTCATGGAATTGAGAACCGCATTTGCAGGAGTGCTTCGTGCGCTCCGCGTAATACGACGTGCAAAGTACGCCGACGTCTCGGATGCCACCCACCGGCGAAAGGTAAGTGCGCTAGAAAATGCCCAGACGAGCATCACCCTTGAGCAATTTGCAGATCTGGCGGAGTCGCTTGGGATCAGTCCGGTGGCGATGCTTAGCTTGTGCATTGCTCACCAAGAGGGAAAGCAGCCTCTTGAAGTAATGCGTGAAGCTGAGGTCGAGGTATCAGATTTTCACGCTGGTGGAGGAATGGAAGCGCTCAGCGAGCAATTTGATGGGAATGGCTCGCTTATAAAGCGGGGTCGGGGTAAGCCGTTGAATGCTGAGAATGAGAGAGCCGTGCTAGATCTTAAGGCGGTCGGCGCGACTCAGCAGCAGGCAGCAGCACAGTTGGGATTAGCATTGTCGTCTGTACGAGAGTACTGGAAAAAAAACAGGGAATGATCCAGTTTGCACTGGAACCGATCAAATGCGTCTACGCATAAATATGCCTAATTTTTTCTTTGCTACGAGCGACTTTTTTGTAAACGCTCGGTGAACCCAAACCAAGGCACTCACCTGAACCATGAGCCTGTGCTCCCCATTCTATTTCTGAAGTCAGATCTGATTATGCGACTAGACGCGAGAGTCGAGAAAGGTGTGGCCCTGCCAACAGCATCGGCAAATCAGAAACCCGTCGCCGGCCTCGCCTCACTGGTCGAGTTCAATGTGTGCATGGCACCGCCACGCGTCGGACAGGAACACAGTGTCAACACTCCCAGACTAAATTCCTGAGCGAGCCGTCCATTTTCGCAAGGTGGATTACGGGGCTATTCCGATGCAACGAATCAGTGCGCAGCAGGTTTAATGCTCCAACGTCCGAGCCGTCCGCTGTGCCTAAGTCGCGGCCTTGATTCATGATGCCGGCGGTTTGCGCGCGAAAACTCATATTTGATTTGACGTCGTAGATATTGAACGAAGACTTTTTATTGTCGATGAGCAACAGATAAATCAGCCCTGGGTGGTGCAAAATCCATTAGCGTATTCAACCGAGCGGTTGATTCTTTGGAGTAGAAGATTGTTGGAAGTCCGTATGGGACTATAGAGATGACCGAGGTGACTGGCATTTAAATCGTAGAAACTTTTCATGAGGCGATTGACTAAGAGGCCCAATTTAGCGGATGGAAATTTCCGGATGACGCGAAGAGGGCCAAAACTGTCGAAATCCCCCCTGGCAAGTCTTGGTGACGCCAAAACCGACGCCGTGTGCCTATTCAAATCACATTGATCTGCTTGCCACAACCAGAAACCGTAAGGATTCAATGTATTGATCAAGGATGGCTTAGATATATCATCACACCCTTCCTTGAATTGGAGAGAGTAAGTTAGGATCTCCAAGGTAATCAAGTCCACATGTAAGACAACAACAAAGTGATGATACGAAAAGGTACCAGGGCGATGCACTAGACATCCCGGCACCCAAGTGAGTGTACTGATCTTACGCATCGTAACGAATCCGAATCAATTTAGGGATCTCCATCGATCTTAAGTTTAGGTATGACGTTTCATAAAGCTTAAGTTCAGAAAAAAGCAAGCTCAGAACTCCTGATGTCTTGTCGAGTATTAACCATATCGCGTCAGTGCTCCAAGGCGAAAAATAACCTTCATGAAGAGTCTTCCGCGCTTGTTCACTGGTAATCCAGCCCAAAATAATAGCGCTAAAATAAAGAGCGTACAGCCGAGCCAAGGAAGTGCTTCGATAGATTTCCTGGTAGAAATCGCCGTGAACCCCCAGGCCCGCATACGGGTCGCTGCCACCCCAATGATGAAATGCGATTTTGGGATAGCCGTGATGGAGCGCAGGACTCATCATGGCCCTCATTAATGTCACCATGAACATCTGAACATTGAAACTCTGTCCAGATTTGGACGCGAGTCTAGTCAGTTTGTGCAAGCGCTGTTGTGCTTTTAGCGCCAGACTATTCCTCATCCTCCAGACGTCACAGATGGCATCGCAGTTTTCCTTAAACTTAGGGTCATCCCAGTAGGACACAAATGCCTGAATTGTGTAATCGTCATGATTTATAAAAAAAATCGAAGAGTCGTGCAGTGGAATATGATGTAAATCACAGAATGGCTTGGTTAGGTAGCACCACTGAACCTTACTGATCGGAGTGCCTACCTGTTCGAAGGACGCCATAAAGCATTGCGAACAAAACGCCCTTCTGAACTGGGCCGGTATGGTCGGTCGACTGAATTCAGGAAATCGCTTACTTAACCAATCCTGAGAGATATTGAATGTTTTTTTGAATAACTCAACATAAACATTTTCATTCAATAGATCACGATCTTCAAACCGTTCAGCCCAGAGTTCCATTGAGTCGCGATTTTTGATCTCGCCTTCCGGCGAACTGAATCGCACATGGGAGATAATAGGTATTTGAGAGTTCACTCTCCACATCCATGAAGATAGCGTTTCGTCTGCTAGGGGTTCCGGCACTACGGGCTTTGTCGATTTCACTGGTGCTATTCCTTTGTTGGAAGGTAAATATTTGGCGACGCTGTCATTTGCATAGCGTAATTTGGCGAACTCTGTGCTCGAGGTATGTCAGCCGAACGCTTCATATTCAACGGCATGACGAAGGTCTGACACATGATAAAGCGACCCAGAAGTGGTTGGTTTTTTTGTAAAATCAGACATCTTCTCGTTGAAACTGCTGGACGCCTTCAAAAGTTCTGAGCAATAAATGGTTTCACACGCATAAATAATGCGGTCGATAGGCATATCTTGCTCACGTTTGAAGAGTTGAGACATGCAGGGAAATTGAACGCAAGTATCGAATTGCCCATTGCACCAGTCGTAAAATCTTTGAACAACGTCTTTTACATCGGCTGCCGATATTATTCCAGACACTGGAACAACCATGCTTTTGACGCGCCTTACCCGGCAGTAATCACCGAGCAGCCTCTTGTTCCTCGTAGACATAATAATCTTGAATTCACTTGGACACCGTGCAAGCTGTTGGAGCTGGTCAAAGAGAACCTCATGCGTATCGTTTTGGTTAGAAATGATATCCAAATCGTCGAAAATAATAATTTTTCGCGCGGCCCGACGGAATTGCATCAAGCTGTTCGGTACGTATGTGTGGCTCCGGAAATTGCTATATGGAAAAAGAGCGTGAAGTACTTGGCCAATCATGTTTAGCCGTTTTGAATAAAGACGCGGCGTCACAAAAATAACCTGGCTACGGTATTTCGAAGCGAACTCTTCAAGTATTGAGCTGATTCCTACCCCTGCCGCCCCCCGCAACATCAGAAAAATGGCTTCATCGGAATTGGCTACTCTGTCCAAAGCCTCGATAACCTCTCTGCGTTCAGGCCAGAGATACTGGAAGCCGTGGAGGCCTTCCAGTACTGCGCGGGCGATCTGGCGTTTTTTTAAAAGTGACAGATCATGCTTCATCTTATGCAGACTGCTCATCTTCTTCCGGGGGCATCTCTGCGCCACGAAGTGCATAGTTAAAATTCGCCATGATCTCATCGATGTTATCAAGGTGAAGGTGGTTGATGTGTTCGGTACCATCAATGATGCTGGCCATCGCCGATGCCTGCAGAATTTTCACGACGTTGTCGGTGATACCCTGCCCTTTTTTCATGATTTTCAGGAAGAGCACTTGATCTTGGAAGTTGGTTTTTTTCTTCAGTGGCAAATGGTGGATATAGCTGGACACAAAGTTGCGAAACTCTGGGCCATTTTCCCACCCATTGAGGGCCACCACGGGATATCGACGTTCAAGCTGAGGATCCTGCCGAAGTACACGCGCTGCATCTGGAACCCCGAACGCAAACACTGAGAGGCCGTAGGTGGAGCCAGACAAATTCTTCAGAAGCGAAAGATTGATGCGCTGCTGAAGCTCGGTTAATGTTAGTGCATCATGAATTTCATCAATAACGATAGCGCGAATATTTTCAGTCCTGATGATGTATTGAAGTTCAGGAGTAATGTTATGGCCTTGCCGCGCCCTTCGCCCTACCCCCAAACCAAGTTCGCCCAGGATAAGATCCTTTAGTGAGTAGCCATTAGGGCTTTGGTGCATGGTCACGAAGATCATTTTGTTTTCGTTCGTCGCATTCCGGGCCTTCATCTCACCAATCAAGGCAGTTTTGCCTCCTCCTCCAGGAGATGTAACGAGCATACTGGGTGCGTTGATCTTGTTCCGCATCTTCATTGCCATTTCCATCCTTAGTATGATTTTCTGAGCGTTAGGATGGTGCACCCAGAAATCGTTGGAACAGGTGATAAGACGAACATCGTCTGACTCATTGAAGTGAATTTGAGACGCAGGGTGTACGTGCGAGTAATCTGTCATGGGAGTTCACAAAAGTGTGAGCGCATGAATGCCTTCAGGCTGATGTCTAAATAAGAGACAACAAAGACAAGCCCATGCGCTCAGGTTAAGTACAATATAGGCGTTTAATTAGTTGCTATCGTAAAAAGTCGGAGGCTGGTTGTAGTCAACATCTTCGGTCTTTTTGAAGAAACCGCCAATATCAAAAATATTCGACTTCTTAGATGACTTGCCGGTTTGATTTGCCTTGCCGGTAGTGCTGGGTGTGTTCGGCGCAACACGGCTCAGTGTGCTGTCACCTTCTGATTTTTTGCCGTGTAAACCTGCTTGTTTTTTATAGTCAGTTTTTCCTTTTACCGTTTTCCTCCTGCGCTTTTCCTGAGTAGTTAATTTTACTTCCTTATTTTTTTGCTTGGTAATTTCACCATAAGACTGCGCTCCTTCCTTCGTCATGGTGCCATCTCGATCTCCCTTTTGCTGGCGCTGCCAACGGTATGTCTCATAGTCCGAACTCCTACAGAAACTATTGCGCACACAAGGAATCCTCTCGAAAATCTCGCCAAGTTTTACGTAAATGAAACTCAAATCGTGTGGATCATACTTAACTGTCACCTCGTCGCGAACCATGTCCTTAAGTAAGCGACCGTAATAAAATCTGCGAAAAATCTCAATACCTCCCGGCACGACTTTCTTATTAGAGACTTCTGGGTAAAACCGGTATTTGAAGTCTTCATACTGGGACGTTTCCAAAACCCGACTGTTCGGTTTTTTAGAAAAGTGACCCTCCCATGCTTGCGCGGGAGTCTTATTTAGCTCCGAGTGTTTCGTCTGATGGTAGGCGTGTAGGGCATAGGCCAGCATACGGCGCAGCCCAGTTAGCCCTATTGCAGACTTCTTGTTACTTTTCAGATGCTTACCCTGCTGAGCATTGGAGCCTGTGGTGCCTGGCAGCGGATGGATCGTGTGGATCATCAACTTTCCAATCAGACTTTCAATATGGCCACCTTGGTGTTTTTCGGGAATATCTCGATGCTCAACGTCAATGCCAAAGTCCTTGGCGTTTAGGACGAATACGTCAGATATGAACTCCTTTGCATTATCAGTGTGGATGACTTCCGCCAATCCGTAGTAGGGAAGCAAGTGTTCTGGGAGTCCTAGGCTTTTCAGAAACTCCGCTTTGGGCAAGGCGCAGTTTTCCATAAGCATTGCAACAGATACAGCGCTTGGCGGAAGTAATGAGACGTAAAAACCAAGTATCACACGTGTATGCAAATCAACCGCTATACTTATGTAAGGACGTCCCAAGACGACATTTCTGTCTTCCTCATCCACTACCATAAGATCGACAACAGTGTGGTCGATCTGAACCCACTCCAACGGTCTCTTAGTAGCTTTATAACCGGGCTTTGCCCCATACCTTTGCTTGTTTTGGTCTCCTGTGTGAGTCATCTCGTAAAGAAGCGACTCTGTTTTGGCCTTTATCCAAGTCGAGACGGTATGGTAACTCGGCCTAAGCGTCCGCCGATTATCGGCTTGGGTTTGACAATGTTTCCATACCGCAGCGATGGTCTTGTGGCTAGGGTAATGTTCCTCGAACATCTCCTCTATTAACTTCAGTGTCTCAGGATCTGTCACTGTCAGGCCTGGCTTTCTCCCTGTCACATTCGATACCAGTGCCCTGTAACTTTTAGCTCCCGTCATGTATTTAAGTAGCTTGTAAAAGCGAGACTTCTTGATGCAAAGAATCTCCATAGCTACATCAGCACTAATTGTTCCTGTCAAATAGTCCTTGAGAATTTCGTATCGCCTAACCGCCTCCTCATGCCGTCTTATTTCGGCGATAGTACTGGTTGAATCTAGCTTCAGATTATAAGTTCCCAAAATATGTCCAGGAAGATCTGTCAATTACCATTCCTCTAATATGTGGTCAGATCTATGGTTTCTATTTTTTTTACGAGATATTCGCCAAACCTTAGATCGACCACTTTCGATTTTTTAAAGAGCGGGTTGTAACCGTCCAACTATTGGATGGCGAGCAGTAAACCCAAATCCATTTTGAAGGTCAAGAGCGCCTCTTGGCACTGTCAATACATGTAAACTAAATTTTTTCCCAAGCTTCACTTGGCACACTAAATCGCTGGAAGCCCCAAGTACCGGGCGCTCTAGAATTTTCGAATATTTTTTATTCCTAAAAAACACCCATAACTTTATGGTTATATTGGCAGCCGATTAGGACTTCCAGTTAGTCATTTGAACTCAATGATGTTATTTAACGTCAAGACCTATCGAAAATTCAGATGCAAAAAACTTTGAAATGCTAAAAAAAGCTAACTGCTAAATATTTATAGATATATTGCCACTTTCCCCTTGTTTCTTTTGGAGAACGGGGACGGATAATATATGAGTATTGACAGAAATCTTGGCAACCAAGTGCTCTGAGTGGCGCATGCGGAGACACAGGAGAGGTGGAGGCAGGGGTTAGCTAGATTTTTTGCAGGACGCTTAGAGTGGTTTGAATTAATGAGTGGCAACTCACGAATTGGGCCTAAATAAACAAGCGGAAAATCATGATTTATTTTGTTTCTTGAATGGAAAAACCGTGATGGATTCCACTCATTTCTTTAAGAGGAGGGTTTGGAGTAGGAATTGCTGCGTTTTAAGGGTTTTCCACTCAAATCACGATTGGCGCAGCTCTTCTCGTTGGACGTCCTTCCTGACTTCGGTCCTGATGTATGCATGAAAGTTTTGCCCCGTCTGTACAAGAACTCCAGCCAGATATACAGATATCGCTTTTGAGGCGTTCAAGCACGCCTCATCGATACAGCCGAGCGGTTAACTGATGTCATTCGTTTGCGATGGTAACAACCAATGTCGTTCGGTGGTCCATCCGAGAAAAACCTGAGCACCCTCACTTTTCCGGCGGTTCAGGGTCAACGGGAGCCTGGAAGCTGCTACACGCAACCCCATAATTGCCGGTAGAAATCTCTCTCGGAATGCAATGGGTTGAGCCGTGAAATGAGCTTCGATGCTATCGATTGCGCAACGCCTCTCGGCGTCATCCTGCATGGATAAATAAAACACCATCTGGCGCCAGGCATAAGCGGTATTTTTGAGCATCACCAAGCTAGAGTGATAGAACTTGATTTTCATCTGCTGCCGCATGCATATCCATTGGAAGCACTCCTGAGCAAGTGAGCCCAAGCGATGATGTAGCAGCGCTTTCAAACCGAGATCACCAAACAGAAGCGAAAGGTTTTGCGTTGTCAAAATCTGTTGTTGCTCGATGATCCTGCCGTTGGTTGCTGAATGCCATCCACCCGAGGGTGCATTAGCCCGCTGTGCGCACAGCTTCGCCAATGCATCACTGGTATCCAAGTCACGCTGGAAATAGTTTCTGCTCTTTGATTTCGGCTTATCGGGAAGGATCGCCAGTTGGTTCGTGTCGATGTCGTAATAATGGGCGTAAAGGGTGCCATCTATCAACGAGGCCGCTCGCCTGGCTGCTTCCACGAATTTATTCGAAAAGGTTCCCATGAAAATGTCTGCCGCGACCTCCTCCACAAAAGGAAGATCCAGCTTCGCCGTGACAGCAAGCGAACCAAACTCCTGAAGTAGCTTGTTCGGAAGGATTGCCTGAGGGAAAGCAGCGAGAGTTGTTGCCGAGGATTCGATCAAGGCTTGTCTGGCTCCCTCAACGGCGACAGTGTGTGCCTCTCGTTCACCTTCAACGGCCGCCACCCAAGGCAACTCACTGATTTTGACTTGGCTCTGTAGGTTGAGCAGTAGCAATGAACGGCGTCGCCGAAAAGCACGAGACGTTGCGATAGACAACGTGCGCAGTGTCGTATCGCGAAATCCAGCACTGCAGATTTCGGCCGTCATCGCTGGCAGTACTCGCGCCACGGTATCCCCAGATGTGATCAATCCCTTGTCAATCAACTGACTGATGGTTCCCTTTCGACAGCGCTCGAGGCGTCGGCGAACTGCTGGTGGAATGGCGACACCGGTTTTCAGCGAATATGCCTTCGCCTCCTCATTGGTAATCGGTTCCAACAGGGACGAAAAATCAGAGATGCCTTCCGAGCTCGTATAGCTGGTCAGACGCTCAGAAACCGCCTTCGCGATCAGATGATGCTCGGGCGCGGCCACCTGATGGCGCTGTATGGCTCGGCTCTGTAGATGATTTTCGGATTCGGGATGACCATGTTTGCACACGAAATCATTGACGATCCGCCGAATACGTCCGACTTGACGCCCTGTCAGCGAGATTGGGTCACGGGAGCAGAGCCTTAGCAACGCGTACAACTCCCCTACCCGGCCCCTGAAAGGTTCAACGTTGAGGATGTCATTGCTACCGGATGCATCGAACTGACTACTTAGCGCATTCGCCTGCTCAAGCCAGCCTTCAGGATATTGCCGACAAGGCCAATCATCCTGGTACGTTAAGAGGAAGAGCGAGATAGCTGCATCGTAGAAAGGCAACCGAGTCACGACCACATGTTTTTGCACCGCCAGACGCTGCTGCGCAGGGAGTTTTGAAAGCAGCTTTTTGATATCGCCGACATCGAAGATCTGCACTTCCACCGCCGCGAGCGGTAGCCCGTCAGAAGCCATTGGAAAGAAACGCAGTTGCTCAAAAAAAGATGCGATCGACTCAATCAGTCTGCGTGCCTCCTCCGTGCGCTGCTGTCCCAACAGCCAAGCCACGTACAGTAGCGCTGCCTCTTCTGGTACATCGATCCGATAGTCGCTGTTCACCAGTTGCTTTTGCAGGGCTTCGATTCCCTCATCCGTAAGGTGCCAGGTGTTGAGATCAAGTCGTTCAAAACCAGGGCGGATGCCTGGGATTGAGGCGGCCAGCCGCCGTTCGTACTCGGTCAGTGCACCACCGGCCAGATACTGTCCAGTGGCAAGACCACCCGTGACTACCTCCAGTGTGACCCATTCAGGCACATCCACGAGTGGTATACGCGAGCCATACAGCGCGGTGCCCTGCACCATGTGTTCGACCACCTGCTGCCAGCGCTCAATCCGTTCACGCGCTTTCTCAGTGTCTAGACCCGATGAGGTCAATGCTCGAGATAACTGAAAGACCGCATAACCGGCGTTTATGCCGGCCATTGCATCCGATTCCCTATCGTGCCTGGACATATGTCCTTCTGACCCTGCGATGTAGTGGGTCCGGGGGCTGGATTCGAACCAGCGCCCACCCGGTTAAGAGCCGAGTGTTCTACCGCTGAACTACCCCGGAACAGAGCGCACATTGTCTACTCGCAACGAAACGAATGTGAAGACTGAAAACGTTGCCGCTCGTGACGCATACAAAGATTACTCCCGTTCGAAAATATTGGTGTAACTTCTCCCCAACCGTAAACCCGCACTCCATACCCTCCAATGCTGAAACGTCATCATCCCGCGCGCTCCTGCATGTTAATCTCGCACCACCACGAATAGACATTGATCGTCACAAGACGATGACCAGAACCAGGAAAGCCCATGCCAAAGATTTCTCACTCAGCCCTGCGCCGCAAATTCCGTGAATTGCTTGCCACCCCAACCTGCGTTGAAACCGCTTCCGTCTTTGACCCGATGTCGGCGCGGATCGCCGCGGACCTGGGTTTTGAAGTCGGCATCCTCGGTGGCTCCGTTGCGTCGTTGCAGGTATTGGCCGCGCCCGATTTTGCGCTGATCACCCTGAGTGAGTTCGTTGAGCAAGCCACCCGTATCGGCCGTGTCGCCCAACTGCCTTTCATTGCCGATGCCGACCACGGTTACGGTAACGCGCTGAACGTGATGCGCACCGTCGAAGAACTTGAGCGTGCCGGTGTGGCCGCGTTGACGATTGAAGACACGTTGCTGCCTGCGCAATTCGGCCGCAAGTCGACTGACCTGATCTCTATTGAAGAAGGCATCGGCAAGGTCCGCGCCGCGCTGGAAGCCCGTGTTGATCCGCAGTTGTCGATCATTGCCCGGACCAATGCCGGCGTGTTGCCGACCGAAGCTGTGATCGAGCGCACCCTGGCGTATCAGCAAGCCGGCGCCGATGGAATTTGCATGGTCGGTGTGGCGGATTTCGAGCATTTGGAGAAGATCGCGGAGAACCTGACGGTGCCGCTGATGCTGGTGACTTATGGCAATCCCAAGCTCAATGATGCCAAGCGCCTGGCGAGCCTCGGCGTACGCGTGGTGGTTGCCGGTCACGGTGCTTACTTTGCGGCGATCAAGGCGACTTACGACAGCCTGCGAGCCCAGCGCCAGTTGACCCACAGCACCGATAACCTCAGTGCCACCGAGCTGACGCACACCTATACCTTGCCGGAAAGCTACGTGGCATGGGCTGAAGAATTCATGGATGTAAAAGAGTAAAGCGCCCCGCTCCGCTTTCCTTATACAAACCAGTTCCAATCAGCCGCCCACGCAAAAAAATCCGCCGCAGACTCTGCGGCGGCAACCAAAGGATTTTGTCGAAGCAGAGCGGCTAAGACAGCCCCCACGCTACACCCGCAGGCGATTAAAAAGAGTGAAGTTTAATTAATCGAGTTTCATCCGGTCCCCCGCTGCAGGCCGCGCAGACTGTGCTTAGAATCAAGCTCGGCAGCCACGCCGAACACAATAAAAAACCCTAACAGCTCACCTGCAAACATCTGCCCATACACCTTTATGCGCCAGCCAATAAGTGCAGTGTTTCTGCGCGTGCGCTCATTATTCCGGGGAAGTCACAACATGATTAAACAGTCGAGCCTGTTAGCACTGGCGGTGTGTGCCGGTATCAGTCAGATGGCGTTTGCCGAATCGGTCACCGACCAGGCGGACTCCAAGGGGTTTATCGAGGGCAGCAGCGTCACCGGGTTGTTGCGCAACTACTACATGAATCGCAATCGCGAAGGCGGACGGGCCGATAACATCGACTGGACCCAGGGCGCGATGCTCAACTACGCCTCGGGTTTCACCCAGGGCACCATCGGCTTCAGCGTTGACGCCTACGCCTATGGCGGGTTGAAACTTGACGCCACCCACGCGGACGCCGGCACCGGCAACCTGCCGACCGACCGGCATGGCGACCCCGAAGACGCCTACGGCTCCGTGGGCGCGGCGGTGAAGATCAAAGTCTCCAAGACCCAGCTCAAATTCGGCGACATGCAGCCCACCGCCCCGGTCTTCGCCACCGGCGGCACGCGCCTGTTGCCGCAGACCGCTACCGGTTTCGACCTGACCAGCAGCGAAATCGCCGGGCTGGACCTGGAAGCCGGGCACTTCACCAGCACCAACAGTGGCATGACCAGCAACCATGATCACGATATCTACGCGACCTACGCCAATATCGCGGCCAACAGTGCAAGTTTCGTCGGGGGCAAGTACACCTTCAGCCCATCCCTCAGCGCAACGGTGTATGCCGGTGAGTTGGAAGACATCTGGCGCCAGTACTATACCAACCTCAACTACGTGATCCCGTTGGCCCATGACCAGTCACTCGCGCTGGACGGCAACCTCTACCGCACCCTCGACACCGGCAGCGCCAAGGCCGGGGCGATCAACAACACCACCTACTCGTTGGCGGCGGCGTACTCGTTCCTGCAGGCGCATACGCTGACGCTGTCGTTCCAGAAAGTGCATGGCGACACACCGTTTGACTACATCGGCACCGGCAACAACGGCGCGGGCGAAGGCGGCGACTCGGTCTACCTGGCCAACTCGGTGCAATGGGGGGACTTCAACGGGCCGGGCGAACAGTCCTGGGGGATCCGTTATGACCTGAACATGGCCAGTTATGGCGTGCCGGGACTGAGTTTCATGGGGCGCTATATCAACGGTTCGGATATCAATGGCACCCACACGCCGGATCACAGCGCCTATGCGGGCGACTACGGTGACGACGGCGCGCACCACGAAACGGATCTTGAGGCCAAGTACGTGATCCAGAGTGGTCCGGCGAAAAACCTGTCGTTGCGCGTGCGTGATGCGATCGTGGCAGCAAACGCCGACCAGCGCGATGGCGACCTGAACGAGCTGCGGCTGATCGTCGACTATCCGTTTACCCTGCTATAGGTAGGCACGCGCTTGCTCGCGAATAACCTCAAGGATAACGCGTACATCCTGAATCTACGCGTTGCCCGGGCGTTTTTCGCGAGCATGCTCGCGCCTCCCATTGGGGGCGTTAACCTACCCAACCCACTGCGGTCTTGGGAATGACTTCCGACTCATCCAGCTTCGACGCGAACATGCTCACCGCCTCCACGGCGTCACTGGTGCTGGTGCGAATCTGCAGGATCACCGAACCCGCCTGATCAGCCAGGCTGACGCCGCGTTGCGCGCCTTCCTGGGTGGCGTTCATGCTGGTCACTGCGTCACGGGTTTCCGAGAGGATCATGCCGATCATTTCGGCAATTTCCGCCGTCGAGCGGCTGGTCCGCCCGGCCAGTTGCCGGACTTCATCGGCCACCACCGCAAAGCCTCGCCCCTGATCCCCCGCGCGCGCCGCCTCGATCGCCGCATTGAGGGCCAACAAGTTGGTCTGGTCGGCGATCCCGCGAATGGTGTTGACGATGGCAGTGATCTGTTCGGAACGATCGCCCAGTTGCCCCACCAGCCGCGCAGACGCGCCGATGTTGTCGGCGATGCGGCGCATTTCGCTGGCAGTCTCCTGGATCACCTGGGTGCCATGTTCGGCAAAGCGCTCGGTCTCGGAGGAGATATGGTAAGCCCGCGACGCACCTCGGGAGTCTTCTTCGAACTTTTCCACGCGCTCGGTGATGTCGCTGGCGAACTTGACGATCTTGGTCAGCTTGCCGTCGCCGTCATATACCGGGTTGTAGCTGGCTTCCAGCCATACCACACGCCCCTGCTTGCCCAGGCGTTTGAATTGACCAGCGAAGAATTCGCCGCTGTTCAAGCGACGCCAGAAGTCAGTGTATTCATGGCTATTGATCAGCGCCTGTTCGCAAAACAGCCGGTGATGTTTGCCTTTGATTTCCGCCAAGGTGTAACCCATCACATTGAGGAAATTCACGTTGGCGTCCAGCACTTGGCCATTCAAATCGAATTCAATCACCGCCATTGCCCGGTCCAGCGCCGTGAGTTTGCTGCGGGTGGCCGCTTCTTGCTCGACCTTGCTGGTCACGTCCAGCGCGTACTTGACCACTTTTAACACCTGGCCGCGCTCATCCAGCACCGGGTTGTAACTGGCTTCCAACCAGATGGTGTTGCCGTTGCTATCCACACGTTTGAAGGTACCCGAGACAAACTTGCCCGCCTTCAAATCACTCCAGAACTGGCTGTAGGCCGGGCTGCTGGTCAGTGCTGGCGGGCAAAAGTCACGGTGGGATTTACCCGTCAACTGACTGGCGTTGTAGCCCAGGGTCTTGAGGAAGTTGTCGTTGGCCCGCAGCACCCTGCCGTTCAGGTCGAATTCGACCACGGCCATGGAGCGTTCCAGTGCGGCGATCAGTCCTTTGAACTCGGTGACTTCGGCCGTCCTGGCCGACAGTGCTGTCTTGAGTGCTGTGTTGAACATGGACTTACCCTCAACCGTGCGGAGAACCCTGTGTCTCTACTTGCTATCGGCTCGGAAATCCGCGACTTTACGCGCGCTGGAGGGATTATTTTCTGGCGTCAACTACTCGTTTGATCAGCGCTTTGCATCAAGCAAGGCCAGGCGTTCGCGCATGCCCGAACTCGCCGCCGGGCCGGCCTGCAACATGCACTGGTCAAGTGGTACCTGCTGCCCATCCGCACGGGCCAACATTGGCTGTACTGGCGTGCCCGTCGCACGCTCCACCAACTCCACGCTGGTGCCCTCCTCGGCGTAATGCCGGTTACCCCAGGCTACCAGCGACATCAGCACCATGCGGAAATCCTCGCCCTTGGCCGTCGGCACATATTCATAGCGCGGCGGCCGCTCACTGTAGGCCTGGCGCTCCAGCATGCCGGCCTCCACCAGGGCGTTCAGGCGGCGCGTAAGCATATTGGGCGCGATGCCCAGGCTGCGGGAAAACTCATCGAAACGGCGCAGGCCCTGCAGTGCGTCGCGCATGATCAGGATGCTCCACCACTCCCCTACCCGCTCAAGGCTGCGGGCGATGGGACATTCGTCGCGGGTAAGGGACTTGCGTTGCATGGGGGGATTCCTTTGAGCGGTGCCTATTTGCGTGACGCCATGTTACTTTCATGATGATAGTGACGTCCATAGGGTCTGTTCCCTCAACGCAACCGGAGTCGATTGATCATGAATAAACGCATCGTTGTGACAGGCATGGGCGCGCTGACGCCGCTCGGTGCTGACGTGGAGTCAACCTGGCAACGCCTGCTGGCCGGGCAGTCGGGCATTCGCCGGCTACCGGAAGAACTGATCGGAGACCTGGCCGTGAGCATCGGTGGCCAGGTACAAAGCGTGCAGCAGGATCCAGAAGCCGGCTTCGACCCCGATCGACTGCTGGCGCCCAAGGAACAGCGCAAGATGGACCGCTTTATCCTGTTCGCCCTGGCGGCGGCGGATGAAGCCTTGAAGCAGGCCGGATGGGCGCCAGTGACGCCCGAAGCGCAGGAACGTACTGCCACCATCATCGCTTCGGGTGTCGGCGGCTTCCCGGCAATTGCCGATGCGGTACGCACCACCGATAGCAAAGGCCCACGGCGGTTGTCGCCGTTCACCATCCCCTCCTTCCTGAGCAACATGGCCGCCGGGCATGTGTCGATCAACTATGGGTTGAAAGGCCCGCTGGGCGCACCGGTGACCGCCTGTGCGGCAGGTGTGCAGGCGATTGGCGACGCGGCACGGATGATTCGTGCCGGTGAAGTCGATGTGGCGGTATGTGGCGGCGCCGAAGCGGCCATTCATCGGGTCAGCCTGGCTGGCTTTGCGGCGGCACGGGCATTGTCCAGCGACTTCAATGAAACACCCGAGCTGGCTTCGCGGCCATTCGACCAGGCACGTGACGGTTTTGTCATGGGCGAAGGCGCCGGCATCCTCGTCATTGAGGAACTCGAACACGCCCTGGCACGTGGCGCACAGCCGATTGCGGAATTGGTGGGCTACGGCACCAGTGCCGACGCCTATCACATGACGGCCGGCCCGGAAGATGGCGACGGTGCGCGACGCGCCATGCTGCAGGCCTTGCGCCAGGCTGGAATCGATGCGACCCAGGTGCAGTACTTGAATGCTCACGCCACCTCCACTCCGGTGGGCGACAAAGGCGAACTGGCGGCGATCAACACGGTGTTCGGCGCCAAAGGCAGTCCGGCCATCAGCTCGACCAAATCCGCCACCGGTCACCTGTTGGGGGCTGCGGGCGGAATTGAAGCCATTTTCACCGTGCTCGCCCTGCGCGACCAGGTTGCCCCGGTCACCCTCAACCTGCAAAACCCCGACCCACTTGCGGATGGCCTGGATATGGTGCGCGGTGCAGCCCGCCCCATGCCGATCGAATACGCGCTGTCCAACGGCTTCGGCTTCGGCGGCGTGAATGCCAGCGTGTTGTTCCGCCGCTGGGCGTAGTTTGCCCCTGTCGTCAATTTCGGGGACCATGGGCGCCTTTCTGAACCTGCCAACCAGAGGCGCCCATGGCCAACCACGACCTGCACTACACCCCGGACCCCGATGCCGACTCGATTTCCTCCGACGTGATCGGCTTCAATGGCATCCTGGTGTCCACCCAGATCCCGACCCATGCCGATGGCAGCCTGGAGCTGGGCGATATCACCCAGCAAAGCGAATGCACCCTGCAAGCCTTGAAAGTCGCCCTGGAAAAGGCCGGCAGCTCGATGGACCGGGTGATGCACCTGACCATTTATCTGACGGATATGGCCGATCGCGCGGCCTTCAACGAGGTCTACAAACGCTTCTTTGCCAAGCCCTGGCCCGTGCGCGCGGCCGTTGGCGTTGCCGCTTTGGCCGTAGACGGCATGCGCGTGGAAGTGACTGCGATGGCCGCTCAGGCCTGAGTGGGTGCCGGTCAGGCATTTCACAGCTACAATGCCCGCCTCAACCGTGACAAGCCTGACTAAAAAAACTATGTCCTTGCCCAAGCATCACCTGGAATTGCTCAGCCCTGCCCGCGATGTCGCCATCGCGCGCGAGGCGATCCTGCATGGCGCCGACGCCGTGTACATTGGCGGCCCGAGCTTCGGCGCGCGCCATAACGCCTGTAACGACGTGAGCGATATCGCGTCCCTGGTAGAATTCGCGCGCCGGTACCACGCACGCGTGTTCACCACGATCAACACCATCTTGCATGACAACGAACTGGAACCGGCGCGCAAGCTGATCCATCAGCTCTACGACGCCGGCGTCGATGCGTTGATCGTGCAAGACCTTGGCGTGATGGAGCTGGATATTCCGCCCATCGAGCTGCACGCCAGTACCCAGACCGACATTCGCACCCTGGGCCGCGCCAAGTTTCTCGACCAGGCCGGTTTCTCGCAGTTGGTCTTGGCCCGTGAGCTGAACCTGCAGGAAATCCGCGCCATCGCCGACGAAACCGATGCCGCCATCGAGTTTTTCATCCACGGCGCCTTGTGCGTGGCGTTCTCCGGTCAGTGCAACATCTCCCACGCGCAGAATGGCCGTAGTGCCAACCGTGGGGATTGCTCCCAGGCTTGCCGTTTGCCGTATACCTTGAAAGATGATCAGGGCCGTGTCGTGGCCTTTGAAAAGCACCTGCTGTCGATGAAAGACAACAACCAGAGCGCCAACCTGCGCGCCTTGGTCGAAGCCGGCGTGCGCTCGTTCAAGATCGAAGGTCGCTATAAAGACATGGGCTATGTGAAGAACATCACCGCCTACTACCGCCAGCGCCTCGACGAGATCCTTGAAGACCGCCCGGACCTGGCTCGCGCTTCCAGCGGCCGTACCGCGCACTTCTTCCTGCCCGATCCGGAAAAGACCTTTCACCGTGGCAGCACCGACTATTTCGTCACTGACCGCAAGATCGACATCGGCGCCTTCGACACCCCGACGTTCACCGGCCTGCCGGTGGGTGTGGTGGAAAAAGCCGGCAAGCGTGACCTGCAAGTGGTCACCCATGAGCCGCTGTCCAATGGCGACGGCCTCAACGTGCTGGTCAAGCGTGAAGTGGTGGGTTTCCGCGCCAACATCGCCGAGCCTAAGGGCGAGTTCGAGGAAGACGGCGAGAAACGCTATCGCTACCGCGTCGAACCGAATGAAATGCCGGCCGGCCTGCATCAACTGCGCCCGAATCATCCGCTGAACCGCAACCTCGACCACAACTGGCAACAGGCGCTGTTGAAGACCTCGTCCGAACGCCGCATCGGCCTGACGTGGGTGGCTCGCCTGCGTGAAGAGCAGCTGGACGTGACTGCCACCAGTGAAGAAGGCATCAGCGCCAGCGTCACCCTGCCCGGCCCGTTCGGCGTGGCCAACAAGCCGGAGCAGGCGCTGGATACCTTGCGCGACCTGCTCGGCCAACTGGGCACCACCGAATACCACGCGACCGATATCCAGCTGGATGCGCCGCAAGCGTTCTTCATCCCCAACTCACAGCTCAAAGCCTTGCGCCGCGAAGTGATCGAAGCGCTGACCGCTGCCCGTGTGGCCGCACATCCACGCGGTGGACGCAAAGCCGAAACCACCCCGCCGCCGGTCTACCCGGATGCGCACCTGTCGTTCCTGGCCAACGTCTACAACCAGAAAGCCCGCGACTTCTACCACCGTCACGGGGTGAAGCTGATCGACGCCGCGTTCGAAGCCCATGAGGAAACCGGCGAAGTACCGGTGATGATCACCAAGCACTGCCTGCGCTTCTCGTTCAACCTGTGCCCTAAACAGGCGAAGGGTGTCACGGGCGTGAAGACCAAGGTCGCGCCGATGCAGTTGATCCACGGCGATGAAGTGCTGACCCTGAAGTTCGACTGCAAACCGTGCGAGATGCACGTGGTGGGCAAGATCAAGGGGCATATCCTGGGCTTGCCGCAACCGGGCAGCGCGGTGGAGCACTTCAACCCGGAAAACATCATTTTCCAGGGTACGCACTGACCGTCTGCGAGCGGGGCCACCACCAGCCCCGCTGCAACCCCGCAGCCGCCAGCAGAATCGCCGCCACACCCAACCATTGCAGCCAGCCCAGGCGATGCCCGAAGGCGATCCAATCGACGAAGATCGCCGCAATCGGGTAGATGAACGACAGCGCACCGGTAATTGCCGTGGGCAGTTTCTGGATCGCGCCGTACAGCAGCACGTACATCAAACCGGTGTGCACCACGCCGAGTGTCACCAATGCCGCCCAGGCGTTGGTAGTGGCTGGCAAACTGTTCCAAGGCACCATTGGCGCGAGCAGCAGCGCGCCGGTGGTCACCTGGATCAACGCCATCAAATGCGGTGGCACTTCTTTCAAACGCTTGATGATCAGCGCCGCAATGGCATAGAGAAACGCCGCACCCAGCGCCAAGGCGATGCCGGCCAGGTAATCGTCGCCGGTCTGTTGGTCGCCATGGGCGGTGACAATCGCCAGCATCCCCAAAAACGCAATACTCAGCCACGCCAGTTTCTGCACGGTGATCTTTTCTCCGAGGAACACTGCCGCCAGCATCACCAACATGAACGGCTGGACGTTGTACACCGCTGTGCTGATGGCAATGGAGGCACGGGAATAGGATTCGAACAGCAGCAACCAATTGCCAACAATCGCCACGCCACTGAGCATCGCCAGGCCGAGCTTGGCCCCGTTCAGCAGGTCCAGGCGCAAATAACCCAGCAGCGCGCACACCAGCAAGAGCGTCAGCCCACCGATCACGCAGCGCCAGAACACCACTTCGATCACCGACACGCCAGAGACCAGTACAAACCAGCCAATGGTGCCCGAGATGAGCATGGCGGCGATCATTTCCCACGAACCACGACGGATGGATGTGTCCATGATTGAAGCTCCTCAAGTGAGGCTCAATTATGGCAATCTGTTCGGGAGCGGCTCCAGCGCCTAAAAAAGGCCAAACCACTGGATTGCCTTTACTTATTAGGTGGAAACCATGATTGACACCATCGACCAGCAACTCATCGCCGCTTTGATGGACGACTCACGCCTGTCCCTCAAGACCCTGGCCGGCATTACCGGGCTGTCCTCGCCGAGTGTCAGCGAACGCCTGCGCCGTCTTGAAGAGCGCGGCGTGCTGACCCACTACACCGTCGACATCGACCCCAAGCACTTCGGCTACCTGCTGCAAGCCATCGTGCGCATCCGCCCCCTGCCCGGCAAACTGCATGAGGTGGAACGGCAGATCCAGGCGATCCCCGAATTCACCGAGTGCGACAAAGTGACCGGCGATGATTGCTTCATCGCACGGCTGCATGTGCGCACCATGGATCATCTGGACAACCTGCTCGACAAGCTGAATGCCTATGCCGAAACCAACACCGCGATCGTCAAGAAAACCCCGGTGAAACGGCGTTTGCCGCCGCTGTCGGATGAGTGATCGTGAGTCATCAGCGCGATGCCTGACACGGCTGCGTGGCCTGTTCGTGCAGTGCTTTTGCCGCTCCCAGTAAACCCTGAAACAGGCGATAACGCGCTGCCAGTACTGCCTGCTGTGCGGGATCCGGCCTATACCGGGCCTTCACCGGCATTCCCGCTTGCAACAACGCGTCCCCTTCCCCGATCGACAGGAAGCCCAGTTTCGCCGCCCCGATGCAGGCGCTCAATTCACTGCCGTGCAACGTGTATATCTCCCGCTGGAGGATGTTGGCCAGCAACTGCGCCCAGTATTCGCTTCGCGCCCCGCCGCCCACCAAGGCGCAGGCATCAACGTTGGCACCGGCCGATTGCACGGCGCGCAGCGCATCCAGCAAACCGAAACCCACCCCTTCCATCACCGCATAACCGAGCATAGCGGGTGTGCAGTCATGGCCCAGGCCCATGAATCCGCCGCGCAGCAGCGGATCGTTGTGCGGCGTGCGTTCGCCGGCGAGGTACGGCAGAAACAACGGGGTACTGAGGGGCACTGCCTGCTTAATCGGCAATTGCGCCTGCACCTGGTCCAACAAGGTCTGTTCATCCGGCATCCCCGTCAGCCGCGTGACCCAACGCAGGCAACTGGCCCCGGCCAGCATGGCGCCCATGGTGTACCAGCGGTTCGGCAGTGCATGGCAGAAGCTGTGTACCGCGCTGGCCGGGTTGCCGGCAGCGTGGTCGGTGATGGCGACGATGGCCGCGCTGGTGCCGAGGGTGATAAAGGCGTCCCCTGCCTTGATCGCACCGATACCGACAGCCGCGACCGGGTTGTCACCGCCGCCGCCGGCAATCACGACGGAGGAAGACAAACCCAGCCCGTCCACCGTCAACACCGCGCTCGCGGCACCGCCCTCGACCAACCTGGGCATCTGCGCAGGCGACAGCCCCGTCGCGCGCAACATCGGGACGAACCACTCACGCCGTGCCACATCCAGCCACAATGTGCCGGCGGCATCCGACATCTCGCTGATGCGCTCGCCACTCAAACGCAAGCGCAGGTAATCCTTGGGTGACAGCACACAATCGATCGCCTTGAACACCTGCGGCTCATGCTGTTTCAGCCACAACAGTTTCGGCGCTGTCAGCCCCGCCATGGGCAGGCTGCCGGTGACGTCGGCAAACGCCGTTCCCAACCGTTCAGCCTCGGCGACCGCACGCGAGTCATCCCACAGGATCGCCGGATACAACACGCGATTATCCGCCCCCAGCAACACCGCGCCATGCATCTGCCCAGACAGGCCGATACAGGCCACACGTGCAAATGCCTCATGCGTGCGCAACTGGGCCAGCGCCTGCAAACAGGCCTGCCACCAATCCTGCGGGTCTTGCTCGGACCAGCCGCTATGACGCCGCGACACGCTCAGGCGCACGCCGGCATGGGCCAGGACTGCACCGTCGAGGTCCATGAGGATCGCTTTGAGTTCCGAGGTGCCGAGGTCGATGCCGAGGGAAACAGGGTTGCTCATACGGAGGTCATTCCAATCCAATACAGCCACATGAATTACGCACTTGCAGGGTCGGCGTGAGGCGCACGCTGTGGGGCGGCGCGTCAGGCGAGGCCATGCGTTGCAACAACAGGTGCACGGCCTGGGCGCCGAGTGCCTGGACCGGCTGCGCAATCAGGGTCAGGCGTGGCTCGAAAAAGTCCGCCCAGTCAAAATCATCGAAACCGACCAGGGCCATCTGCCCCGGCACGGTAATCTGCGCGTCACGCAGGGCCTGCATGGCGCCGAGGGTCATCAGGTTATTACCGGCCATAATCGCCGTAGGTGGTGCTGCCAGCCCCAGCAACTGCACCGTTGCCTTGCGCGCCGGTTCAGTGTTGGAGCCGCCGTTGACCAGCAGTTGCGGATCAAACGCCAGCCCCGCCGCGAGCAATGCCGCGCGATAACCCGCGACGCGCTCGTCCGTGGTACTGAACCCCTCCCGCCCGGCGATAAAACCAATCCGCCGGTGCCCATGGGCGATCAGGTGCTGGATAAGGGCCTGGGTCGGCTGGGCGTTGTCCACCCCGATCTGGTCAAATTGATCGCTCATCATGCGGTCAACCAGCACTGCTGGAATCTCGTTGGCCCGCAGGTACTCCAGCGCCTTGGAGCCATTGGAGGGCGCCAGCACAATCCCATCCACCCGCCGATGATGCAGCGCCGTGACCACCCGCAATTCCTGCTCCGGATCATCATGGGTGTCGACAAACAACATCATGTAGCCGTGCTTGGCGCACTCGGTTTCAATCGCGTGCACCGTTTCGCTGAAGTAGTGGTTGGACAACGCCGAGATCGCCACACCCATGGTATTGGTGCTTGACCGGGCCAGCGAGCGCGCCAGCGTGTTGGGGATGTAGCCCAACGCCTGGATCGCCTGCTGCACCGCCAGCACGGTGGCCGGGCTGACCTTGCGGGTGCCGTTCAACACGTGCGACACCGTCGATGTCGACACCCCGGCCCGGCTTGCCACGTCATCCATGGTGACCACGGCGTTGTTCCTTCTCAATGGATCAATGTTTACTCGACCAACCGCTGTACGTACCGATGTTGTCGCGGGTGATCAGTTTGGGCGTGAGCAGGGTAACCGCTTCGGCCGGGGCTTTGTCGTTGAGAATGTCATTGCCCACGTTTACCGCGGTCTGCGCCATGGCCCATGGGTCCTGGCTGGAAGACGCCTGTATCTGGGAGTCGGTCTTCAGCGCATTCTCGATATCCGGCGCGCCATCCACCGAGGTGATGATGAGGCCGCTGCGCTTGAGCTGCTTGGCCGCCAGGTCGCTGCCGACGGCTTGCGGGTCGTTGATCGCGAACAAGCCGTCGATTTTCGGGAAGCGCGTGAGATAACCCTGCATCACGTTCAAGCCACCTTCGCGGGAGCCTTTGCCGTCCTGATCATCGGACAGCACCTTGATGTCGGGCGCAGCAGCGAGTGCGGCCTTGCAACCTTTGACGCGGTCGGTCACGGCGGTCACTTGCGGGCCGTTCTGGATGATCACGTTGCCCTTGCCGGAGAGCTTGTCCACCAGGTACTGGCAGGCCAGCTTGCCGGCTTCGACGTTGTCGGTCTGCACGGTGGCGTTGACGCCCTTGGCGTCCACATCCACAGCGACCACGACGATCCCGGCATCGCGGGCTTTCTTGATCGCCGAGGCCATGGCAGACGGGTCGACGGCGTTGATCAGGATCAGGTCGACCTTGGACGAAATGAAGTTATCGATCTGCGAAAACTGCTTGCTCAGGTCATAGTCAGCCGACACCGAGGTGACCTTGACATTGGGGTTCAGCTCCTTGGCCCGCGCCGTGGCGCCATCGGCCAGGGTCACGAAGTACGGGTTGCCCAGGGAACCCATGCTGATGCCGAGGGCTTTCAACTCACGGGCTTCGACGGCTTGGGACATCAGGGCAGCCAAGGCAATGACGGGAAACATGCGTTTAAGGTTCATGCGGGTCTCTCTTGTGATTGTTGTATGAAATCAGGTCCGCGCACCGGACTGGCGATAACGATCCAGCGCCACCGCGCCGATGATCACAATGCCCTTGATGATGTATTGCCAGATATCCGACACGCCCAGCAGCACCAGCCCATTGGTGAGCACGGCAATGATCAGCGCACCGATCAGTGTGCCGCCGATGGTGCCGACGCCGCCGGTGAAGCTGGTGCCACCGAGGATCACCGCCGCAATCGCATCCAGCTCGTAGGATTGCCCCAGTTGCAGGCCATTGGCAGCGAATAGACGCGAAGCGCTCATCACCGCGCCCAGCCCGGCCAGTGCGCCGGACATGGCGTAGACGAACAGCAGCACCTTCCACACCTTGATCCCCGACAACCGCGCCGCTTCCGGGTTGCCGCCGACCGAGTAGATCTGCACGCCCATCACGGTGCGGCGCAGGATGAACCACGACAGCGCCACCACGGCCACGGCGATGATCACCAACCAGGGCACGCCGAGTAACGAGTCATTACCGATGAAGGCAAATGGCAGGTCCGGGTTGAACACGGTTTTGTCGTCCGCCAAAAGCCGCGCCAGCCCGCGCATGGCCGTCAGTGCGCCAAGGGTGACGATAAACGGCGGCAGGCGCATAAAAGCGATCAACCCGCCATTGACCAGCCCGAGCAACAGCCCGAAGCCGATACCCGCGGCAATCCCGAACATGCCGAACTGCGGCGACATCGACGCCTGCAAAGCCACCACCGCCGAGGCCGCCAGGATCGCGCCCACTGACAAGTCGATACCGGCGGTGAGGATCACAAACGTCATGCCCGCCGCCAGCACCACGTTCACCGACGCCTGTTGGGAGATGATCGACAGGTTCTGCATCGTCAGGAAGTTCTCGCTGGCCAGGGCAAAGCCCACCAACAGCAAGATCAGCACGGGCAACATGCCTACCGTGCGCATCAGCTCGCGTGCGCGTTCCGCTGTGTTTGTCGTTGCGATATTCAACTCAGCCATGGGCAACCACCTGATCGCCACCGGTGGCGAGGTCAATAATGCGTTCTTGGGAAATAGCCTGGCCGGAGGCACCGCCGACTTCAGCGACGAGCTGGCCTTCGCGCATGATCAACACGCGGTCGCAGGTGCCGATGATTTCCGGCAACTCGCTGGAAATCACCACGATGCCGATGCCGGCCTGGGCCAATTGATTGATGATGCGGTAGATCTCGGACTTGGAGCCGATGTCGACGCCGCGTGTGGGCTCGTCGAGGATCAGCACGTGGGGTTTGACCTCCAGCAGCCGTGCCAGAAGCACCTTCTGCTGATTGCCGCCGGACAAGGCGCCAGCATTGACCTTGCCTGACGCCACGCGAATCGACAGCGACTTGATCGCATCATTGGATCGCTGCAACGCATGGTCGCGGTCCAGCACTCCGCCGGCATGGGCATCCGGCACACAGGCGCAGACGTTGATGTTGTCCGCCACGCTCATGTCGAGGAACAGGCCCTGAGCCTTGCGGTCTTCGGTGAGGTAGACGACGCCTGCGCGAATCGCATCCGCCGGGGTGCGCAGTGGGGTAACGGCCTTGCCGACCACTTCCAGGGTGCCCGAGGTGCGTGGGTCGGCCGCAAAGATCAGCCGCGCCAGCTCGGTGCGCCCTGCCCCGACCAGCCCGGCAATGCCCAGTACTTCACCGGCATGCAGGTCGAAACTGCAGTGGCGCACGCGCTTGCCGTCGGCCATGTCGCGCACCCGCATCACCACGTTGCCGGGGTTATATGCGGCGTGTTCCTTCTTGTAAAACCCTGACAGGTCGCGGCCCACCATCATTTTCACCAACGCTTCGGCGGACAGTGCATCGCGGGTCAACTCGCCGATGTAGTGGCCGTCACGCAGCACCGAGACGCGGTCCGATAACGCGTAGATTTCGGCCATGCGGTGGCTGATGTAGATGATCGCCAAGCCCTGGCTGCGCAGTTGCTTGATCAGCGCGAACAAGCGGTCGGTCTCGCGGGATGACAAGGGCGTGGTGGGTTCGTCCATCACCAGGATCTTGGCGTGGGCATGCAGGGCGCGGGCGATTTCCACCAACTGACGCTCGGCGATCGACAGGCTGCTGACTCGCGTGGCCGGGGTGAACTCGGCGCCCAGGCGCTGCAGCACTTCGATGCAACCGGCCTCCATGCCCTTACGATCGATGGTCCAGCCGCGCCGCAATTCGCGGCCCAGGTAAATGTTCTCGGCCACGCTCAGGTTGGGGCACAGGCTCAATTCCTGATAGATCACGGCGATGCCAAGGGCTTTGGCGGTGGCGGGGTCGAAGGTGGGGATGAGCTGACCGGCAATGCGGATTTCACCGCCTGGGTCGGCTTGGTAGGCACCGGAGAGAATCTTCATCAGCGTCGACTTGCCGGCGCCGTTCTCCCCCATCAACGCGTGGATTTCGCCGGGGTAGACCTTCAGGCCGACCGTCTTGAGCACGCGCAAACCATTGAAGGTTTTGCTGATGCCCTGCATCTCAAGCAAGGGTTCAAGGCTCATGGATGAGCTCCTGGATTTTTTTATTTTTGTATTCGAGCCCCTTGGATCAGAGCCGATTGCCACCGACTCTAATCAGATACATTTACTTACGCAAGCGCTTGCGTGAGCCGTTTATCGCAAGATGAAACGTTTCATCAGGCACGTTATTCGCGATTTGTGTGGTTCTAGCGTTTTGGCAACATGCGCATCAGGGTGTTGTCTCGCACCCAGTAATGATGGAAAAGCCCAGCCACCGCATGCAGGCCGATCAACCAATAACCGGCACTGCCCAGCCATTCGTGCCAATGCTTGAATTGCTTGGCCAGGACCGGGTCTGGCGCTACCAGCGAGGGCAAGGCAAATTCAAAATACGGCACGGGCTTGCCGCCGGCGTTGAGCATCAACCAGGCCAATATCGGCGTGATGATCATCAGGCCGTACAACGCCAGGTGCATAAGGTGCGACACGCCGGTCTGCCAGGCCGGCGGGCGCGGCACGATCGGTGGCCGAGGTGCCAGGCGCCCGAGCAAGCGCAACCACACCAGCAGGAAAATCCCGCTGCCGAACAGTGCGTGGCCACCAAGGAGCAGGCTTTTGAGCGCATGGCCGCGGGGCAACAGGCCTTTGAGTTCGATGCAGCCATAGACGCCAACAAACAGCGCCAGCATCAGCCAATGCAGGGTCATCGATAACCGTGTATAGCGCTGTGTGGTCTGGGTTTCGCTCATGAAAAAGACACCTTGTGGGGAAGGGATGGCCGAACGTGGCTTGGAAGAGTCGACGCCACCCTCCCCGAGGAGTCTTAAGGCAGTCTGAAGATCGCCAAATCGATCATTTTCGCCACCTTCAGACTTCGTTAAGAAATGCCTTCGATACTGCCCCCAACTTCACTTGGGAGGCGTACCGCCAATGCCCGATATCGATTGGAACATTCCCTTGCCCCTGCTATTCGGCCAGGCAAACAGTGCACCGCTGCGCCTCTGCCGCGCCCTGCCCCAAGACCCTCAGCGACCTGCCTTCGAGGCATTTATCCAACAGCGTTTCCGCGTCGCACACGGCGCTGACATTCGCCACTTCATGCCGCAGTTGTTTGGCGTGAGCCACGCCAACGATGAGCTCTGCGCGGTCGCCGGCGTCCGCCTGGCGAGCGCCGAGCCGTTGTTCCTGGAACGCTACCTCGACCATCCGATCGACCCGCTGATCAGTGCCGCCGCCGAACAACCGGTGGAGCGCAGCGTCATCGCCGAAGTCGGCAACCTTGCGGCCAGCGACACCGGCAGTGCGCGCTTGAGCATCATCGCCATTACCTGGCTGCTGGCCATGGGAGGGCTGGAGTGGGTGGCGTTCACCGGCAACATCGGTCTGGTCAACAGCTTCCACCGCCTCGGCTTGAAGCCCGTCACTCTCTGCGCGGCCGACCCGCAGCGCCTGGGCGATGAGCGCCAGCACTGGGGCAGCTACTACGAGAGCCAGCCTTGGGTGCATGTCGGCAATATCCGCGCCGGGTTCATTCATTTGCGCAACATGGGCCTGTTCTCACGCCTGGGGTTGCCTACGAACGAGGACGCCAGCAATGTCGCCTGAAACCCGTCGTTTCCACGCCATGCTGCGCGGCCATGCCGAACGCAACGATGGTGCTATCGCCCTGTGGGGTGACAGTTGGAAAATGGACTACACCTCCCTGTTCGCCGAAGTCGCTTATCGCCAGGAGCGCCTGCGCGACGAAGGCGTCAAGGTGGTGGCCCTGGCCCTGGACAATGGCGTCGACGCGATGCTGTGGGACCTGGCAGTGCTGTTCGAAGGCTTGACCTGCCTGACACTGCCTCCGTTCTTCAGCCCGGCCCAGCGCGCCCATTGCCTGGAACAGAGTCACGCCGAACGGGTGATCGCCGAGCCTCACCTGGCGGCAGAACTGCAGGCTGGCGGTTACCGCCAAGCCGGCGAGTTCTGGTGCCGCACCTTTGAAGGCCGGCCAGCGATGCCGTCAAATACCGCCAAGCTGACGTTCACGTCCGGCACCACCGGGGCCCCCAAAGGTGTCTGCCTGAGCGCCGACAGCTTGCTGCGGGTTACCCGCGAGTTACATCAGGCCAGCCATTCCAGGGACCCGCGGCACCACCTGGCGTTGTTGCCCATCGCGATATTGCTGGAAAACCTCGGCTGCTACGCCGCCTTGTATGCCGGCGCCACTTTGAGCTTGCCCAGCCAGAAAAGCCTGGGCATCCAGGGCGCCAGCGCAGTGGACGCCGCCCAATTGCTCGGTTGCCTGGCAACGCGCCAGCCCCACAGCCTGATCCTGGTGCCGCAATTGTTGTTGATGCTGGTAATCGCCGCCGAGCAAAAGGCGTTCAACCCCCAGAGCCTGCGATTTGCTGCCGTCGGCGGCGCGCGCGTATCCAAGGCCTTGCTGCAACGTGCACAGCAATTGGGCATGACGGTTTACGAGGGTTACGGGCTGTCGGAGTGCGCGTCTGTGGTGTGCCTCAATCATCCTGAGGCACACCGTCCGGGCAGTGTCGGTCGACCGCTGCCCCACGTTGAAATCCGCCTGGCCGAAGACGGCGAAGTGCTGGTCAAGGGACCGATGCTGCTCGGTTACCTGGACCAGCCCGACCTGCACGCGCCATGGTGGCCCACCGGCGACCTGGGTGACGTTGATGAAGACGGTTTTCTCTACCTCAAGGGCCGCAAGAAGCATCAGTTCGTCACCAGTTACGGGCGCAATGTCAACCCCGACTGGGTCGAGGCCGAGTTGACCCAGGGCGGCATCATCGCCCAGGCATTCGTCTATGGCGAAGCCCTGCCGGAGAACCACGCCCTGCTCTGGCCCCTGCGTGCCGACTGCAGCGACGCCCAACTGGCCGCCGCCGTGGCCGAGGCCAACACCGGCCTGCCCGACTACGCCCAGGTGCATCGCTGGACGCGCCTGGCAGAACCGTTTACCACCGCCAACGGCCTGCTTACGGCCAATGGTCGACCAAAGCGCGACGCCATCGTCGCCCGTTATCAATCCGATCTCACCCCCGAACTGAATGAGGAATCCTCATCGTGAATTTTTTCGACACCCTGCAAGACGCCACCCAACACGAACGCCAGGCCCTGTTCAATTTGCCGATCATCCGGGACGCCCTGGAAGGCAAGGTCAGCCTGGAAAGCTATCGTGCGTTCCTGGCCCAGGCCTACTATCACGTCCGCCACACGGTGCCATTGATGATGGCCTGCGGTGCGCGCCTGCCGTCACGCCTGGAATGGCTGCGCAAGGCCGTCTGCGAGTACATCGAGGACGAATATGGCCACGAACACTGGGTGCTCAATGACATCGCCGCCTGCGGTGGAGACAAAGACGCGGTGCGCGATGGACGCCCAGGTTTGCCTATCGAGCTGATGGTCAGCTACCTCTATGACCTGATCGCCCGTGACAACCCGGTCGGCCTGTTTGGCATGGTCAATGTGCTGGAAGGCACCAGCATCGCCCTGGCTACCCATGCGGCCGGTAGCATCCGTGAGCGCCTGCAGCTGCCGGCCACCGCGTTCAGCTACCTGAGCTCTCACGGTTCCCTGGACATCGGTCACATGGAAACCTACCGCCGCTTGATGAACAACCTGGAAGACCCCGACGACCAGGCCGCGGTGATCCGTGCATCAAAGGTGGTGTACGCCCTTTACACCGACATGTTCCGCACCCTGCCGCGTATCGGGGAGACTCCCCATGCGCCTGTCTGATGCTCGCGTGGTGCTGACCGGCGCCAGCGGTGGCATCGGCCTGGCCATCGCCTCTGCCCTGTGCGCCAGTGGTGCGCAGGTGCTCGCCGTAGCCCGCCACCGCATGCCGCTGGAGGGCTTGCTTGAGCGCTATCCGCAGCAACTGTGCTGGGTCAGTGCCGACCTGACCTTCCTCACCGACCGCCGTAAAGTACTGGCCGCCGCCGAGGCCATCGGTGGCGTCAACCTGTTGATCAACGCAGCCGGCATCAACCACTTTGCCATGTTGGAACAGTTAGACGACAACGAGATCAACAGCATGCTGGCGCTCAACATCACCGCGCCAATCTGCCTGACCAAGCTGCTGCTGCCGCTGCTCAAGCAGGCACCGACCGCCATGGTGGTGAATGTCGGCTCAACGTATGGCTCTATCGGTTACCCCGGCTATGCGACCTACTGCGCCACCAAGTTTGCCTTGCGCGGGTTTTCCGAAGCCCTGCGCCGGGAACTGGCCGACACGCGTGTCGGCGTACTGTACGTAGCGCCGCGCGCGACCCGGACCCAGATGAACAGCCCGGCGGCGCAGGCCTTGAACGATGCACTCAAGTCTAACGTCGACGACCCGAACACCGTGGCGTCCGCGGTGATCCAGGCGATCGCCAACGAACGCCGCGACCTTTACCTGGGCTGGCCAGAACGCTTCTTCGTGCGCCTCAACAGCCTGTTGCCGAACCTGGTCGACCGCGGCTTGCGCAAACAACTGCCGCTGGTCCGCCGCTTGAGCGTTAAACCCGTGAATAAGGATCTGAACCCATGAAACAATTGTTCGCCGCGCTGTTGCTCAGCGCCTTGAGCCCCTTCACCTGGGCGTTGGACTCCATCGACCAGCAGCGCCTGAATGACATCCAGACGCGCTGGGCCCATATCCAATACAACCTGCCGGAGGAGCAGCGTACCCAAGCGTTCGAACGACTGGCCGCCCAGGCGACAGCGTTCACACAGGATCGCCCTCAGGTCGCCGAAGCGTGGATCTGGTCGGGGATTGTCACCAGCAGTTGGGCCGGCGCTCAGGGCGGGCTCGGCGCGTTGAGCAAGGTCAAAGTGGCCAAGGCCGACCTGGAAACCGCCCTCACCCTTGACCCCAAGGCCCTGCAAGGTTCGGCTTACACCAGCCTGGCGGCACTGTACGACCGGGTACCTGGCTGGCCGATCGGTTTCGGCGATGCCGACAAAGCTGAGCAGTTGCTCAAACAGGCCTTGCAACTTAACCCGGCGGGCATTGATAGTCTTTACTTCTGGGGTGACCACCTCTACCGGCAAAAACGTTATGGCGAAGCCCGTGATGCCTTGCAAAAAGCCCTGCTGGCCGCGCCACGGCCCGGTCGGGAAACCGCCGATGCCGGGCGGCGCAAGGAAATCGAAAGCCTGCTGGCCGACACCCATAAAAAACTCAACTGACAAGGGGTCTGCGTGCGTCTATTACTGATCGAGGATGACGTGGCGCTGGGGGAAGGTATTCACCAGGCGCTGGCTCGCGAAGGGTACACCGTCGATTGGCTGCAAGACGGCAGCAGTGCCCTGCACGCGCTGCTCAGCGAAACCTTTGACGCCGTGGTGCTGGACCTTGGCCTGCCACGCATGGACGGGCTGGAAGTGCTGCGTCGCCTGCGCGACAGTGGCGCCACGGTGCCCGTGTTGATCCTCACGGCACGCGATGCCACCGAGGACCGCATCGCCGGGCTCGATGCCGGCGCCGATGACTACCTGATCAAACCCTTCGACCTGGCCGAACTCAAGGCGCGCTTGCGCGCCTTGCTGCGCCGCAGCGCCGGCCGTGCACGGGTGGTGATCGAACACGCAGGCATCTGCCTTGACCCGAGCACGCAGCACGTCAGTTACCATGGCCAACCCGTGCTGCTGACTCCCAAGGAATATCAACTACTGCACGAATTGCTGTCACCGCCCGGCCGCGTCATGACCCGTGACCAATTGATGCAGTTGCTCTACGGCTGGAACGAAGAAGCCGAAAGCAACACGCTGGAAGTGCATATCCATCACCTGCGCAAGAAGTTCACCAGCGATCTGATCCGTACCATTCGAGGCGTTGGCTACCTGGTGGAGGAGCGCCGATGACCTCGATCCGGCGGCGCACCCTGACGCTGATCATCGGCCTGTTGCTCACCGGTTTGCTGGTGATCAGCGTGCTGAACCTGCATGACAGTAATCACGAAATTGCCGAAGTCTACGATGCACAACTGGCGCAGAATGCGCGCCTGCTCCAAGGTGTCATGAGCCTGCCACTGGCAAGCAAAGACCAGGCCGACCTGTATCGCGCCTTTAACAAAGCCTTGGGCGAGGCCATTCCCAAGGTGGATGGGCACCCTTACGAAAGCAAGATCGCCTTCCAGGTGTGGAGCCCAAAAGGCGAACTGCTGGTATTTACCGCCAGCGCGCCATCATTCGCCGTGCCCCCGGCGCAACCGGGGTACAGCAATATCGACGACCTGAACGGCCGGGAATGGCGCGGTTTCGTGCTCAAGGACAAGGACAATGGCCTGCGCATCTGGGTGGGTGAGCGTGACGACGTGCGCTCCGACCTGGTGCAACGCATCGTGCGGCATACTTTATGGCCCAATGTGTTGGGTAGCCTGATCCTGGCAGCAATGGTCTGGCTGGCCATCGGCTGGGGTCTCAAGCCGCTGGCCGATATGGCCGCCACGTTGCGGGCGCGGCACTCAGGCTCACTGGAACCGATGCAATTGACGCCCTTGCCCACCGAGCTGGAGCCGATGCAGGCGGCATTGAACCGGATGCTCGCGCAGATCCAGGAGATGCTCGGCCGTGAGCGGCGCTTTATCGCCGACGCTGCCCACGAGATGCGCACGCCCCTGGCGGTATTGCGCGTGCACGCGCAAAACCTGCTGGAGGCCGGCACCGAAGCCGAACGACGCGAATCACTGGCCTTTCTGATCACAGGCGTCGACCGCACCAGCCGCCTGGTCAGCCAATTGCTGACCATGGCGCGCCTGGAACCCAGCGCCGGGCAACTAACACTTCAGACGATCGACCTCGCGACAACCGTGCGTGAAACGCTGATCCAGCTGACACCCTGGCTGCTGAGCAAAGGCCTGGAACTGGTGTTCAATGCCGACGATGCCCCGTACCGTGTGACGACCGATCCTGGCGCGATCAACATTGCCCTGACCAACCTGGTGACCAACGCGGCGAATTTCTCTCCAGAACATGGGGTCATCACCGTGAAGCTGAGCCAGGACGCCAAACGCTTCGTACTGACCGTGGACGACCAGGGGCCGGGCATCGACGAGAGTCAGCGCGAACGTCTCTTCGAGCTGTTCTACAGCCGGGGCAATCCCGAAGGCGCTGGCTTGGGCCTGACGATTGTGCACACCATCGCTCAGCACTTGAGCGGCCGGGTACACCTGGAAAACCTGGCGTCCGGTGGCCTGAGAGCGACACTGGAGATACCTAGGTGAAGTCTGCGCCGGCGGGCACTTTGGAGCGCCTGTTGCTGGAGCGCTTAGAGAACCCTTGAGGTCTCCTGCAATCGGAAAGCCGATCTCGATCAAATGTGGGAACTGGCTTGCCTGCGATGGCATCACCTGGCTATGCCTGATGTGCCGAGTACCTGCATCGCCGGCGAGCCAGCTCCTATCGTCGAGTGGTATCAGCGCTGTTATTGCGCGTTAGCCTTCGCCGCATCGTTGATGATCGCCACCACCCGCGCCGGGTTCGACACCATCACCACGTGAGAAGCCCCCTTCACATCCACGGTTTCCTTCGAACCGGCACGGTCGGCCATGAATTTAAGCGCGGCCTCGGGAATATTTTTGTCAGCTGAGCCGTATATGAAATAGGACGGCACGCTTTTCCAGGCTGGATCACCCGACGGCTCCTTCAGCGCGGCTTCGGTGATCGGACGTTGCCCGGCTGCCATCAACTGGGCTTCCTTGGGTGCCACGTCGGCGGCGAACTGGCTGTTGAACTTGTCCTGCTGGATATACAGGTCGGTCACGCCGTCCTTGGAGACCACCGGTTTGTCGAGGGTCGGACCCAGGGTGCCGCCAGGGTAGCGGCCGGACAGTTCGAACGCGGTCTCGCCTTTTTCCGGGGCGAAAGCGGCCACATACACCAGCGCCTTGACCTTGTCGCTGCCATGCACGGCGTTGGTAATGACCGAGCCACCGTAGGAGTGGCCGACCAGGATCACCGGCCCCGGGGTATGTGCGACGATGTCGGCGACGTAGTCCGAGTCGGTCTTGACGCTGCGCAGCGGGTTGGCCACGGCGACCACCGGGTAGCCTTCGGCCTTGAGTCCGGCGATCACGCCGTTCCAGCTGGAGGCGTCGGCGAACGCGCCATGCACCAATACCACGGTGGCTTTCTGTGGTGCGGCAAAGCTGGCGGTGGCGGCACCGAAGGCCAATGCACCAGTGATCAGGGCGGCGGCGACGCGGGAGAACTTGAAGGTTTTCATAGACGTTTGCTCCGTTAGGGTAGGCGCTCAAGGCGTTGAACGTGAGGCCATGATGCCGAAGCGCTTTTTACAAATGGAGGCTAATAGTCGACGATATAGCGCAGATCGTCTAAAACTATTATTTATTTGCTATCAGGTGAGTCATGGATCGCTTGTCCACACTGCTGGTGCACTTCGGCATCGGTGCCGATACCTTTCACAGCGGGCCCCTGCACGGCGCCCTCGACACCCGCGATCTGCAGCAGCGCGGCCGGGTTTACTTGCTCAAGGAAGGCCAGGCCAGCCTGGAAATGCCCGACGGCACCCTGCGTATTCCCGAGCCCAGCCTGGTGCTGGTGCCGCGCCCCCTGCCCCATCGGTTGGTCGCGGCAAAAGCCGAGCGCGCCCAGGTGGTGGCGGCTTCGCTGCGCTTTGATGGGGGGATCGATAACCCATTGTCCGTGGCGCTGACCGACACCATCGTGATGCCGCTGCAGCAGATCCCAATGATCGCCGGCACGCTGGACTGGCTGTTCGACGAAGCTTTTGCCGAACATTGCGGTCGCGAGGCGGTGATGAACCGGCTGTTTGAGCTGATGGTGATTCAGTTCCTGCGCCACATGATGGCCTATCACAGCATGACCACCGGCATGATGTCTGGCTTGGCTGACTTGCGCCTGGCGCGGGCCATGACCTTATTGCACAACAACCCCGAACGCCCATGGACCGTGCAGGAAATGGCCGTTGAGTCGAACATGTCCCGTGCCAGTTTCGCCGCGCATTTCCATAAAGTGGTCGGCCAGACTCCAGCCGACTATGTGCTGAGCTGGCGCGTGAGCCTGGCACAGAAACGCCTGCGTGAAGGTCGCCCCATCGCCCTGATCGCCGATGAAGTCGGTTATGAAAGCCCCTCGGCGCTGGCCCGTGCGTTTCGCCGCAAGATCGGCACCAGCCCGCGGGAGTGGCTGCAGTTGCAGGCGCCGCTACGGGTCGAGCACGCCGCCGCTGTAGCTGGCGGATAACCGTGTGCCAGTGAACTTGGCGACCACCGCGCCCTGGGCCACCAAGCGCTCGCGGTGCGCGGTGACCATGCGTCCGGCCTGGGCAGCGTGCAAGATCACTTCGGAGGTCGGATCACCGGGGCGGCCGATGATGCGCGCGAAACGCTGGCCTTCGTCCACGTAGTCGCCCAGGCTTTTCTCGAACACCAATACTCCGGCGCAGGGGGCGAGGATGGTTTCCATACAGCCCATGTCGACCACGTCGCCTGGCCATTCGGCGATGCTCGCCACCTCGTCGATCACGCCGTGGACGCACAACCACGCCCACAAGCCATCGGCATCCTGTTGCGCCAGGGCGTCGCTGACGTCTGCCTGCCCGCGCAGCTCAATGGTGGCGGCCAGTTGCGGCGATGCGTGATTGATGATGGTTTCTTCAAAGGAGCCATCGCCGCCTTCATCCCAGACAATCACCAGCTCCACCTGCAACGCTGCTGCCAGCGCCAGGCCTTGGTCGGGCCAGAAACGGCGATGGATGTAGAGGTATGGCAACGCCTCGTCATCGGTGTGCAGGTCCAGCACCAGGTCAGCCTCGGCAGCCAACTGCACCAGGCGTTTCTGCCATTGCGCCAGGTTGCTTGCCGGGCGCTCCATGGCCAGGGAATGGTCGAAGGCACGGTTGAAATTCTGCCCGGTGGCTTCGTGGAAACGTCCGAGCAAGCGACCCTGGCGAAACTGGCCGATGCCGAAGGGATTGGCTTGGGCCACCACGGTAACAGTCCCCTTGAGTCGCCCCTGATCGGCACATGCCTGCAAGCGCGGCAGCAATTGATGCAATACCAGCATCCCGGCGATTTCGTCGGCATGCACGCCCGCCTGCAGGTGCACCTTCGGCCCACTGCCGTCGCCGTCAAAACGCCAGGCCCCGATATTCAGCACATTGCCGGCGTCGCCGGTTTCCTGCCACGAAAGGTCTTTCGCCATGCCTTGCCTTCCTCTAATCAATTAATCGGTAGAGATTGAACACACGTTCAACTAATCTGAGCGCTGTGCTGTTTCATCCAAGGCCTGCCCATGACCTCCGACCTGCCCAAACTGCGCCGCGCCGACCCCGACGAACGCCGGGACCTGCTGATTGCCGCCACCCTTACCTGCCTGGCCCGTGATGGGCATGCCGGGATTTCCGTGCGCCGAATCGCCTCCGAGGCCGGGGTGTCAGTGGGGTTGCTCAACCACCATTTCGGCAGCATTGACGCGCTGATCGCCGAGACCTACCACAAGCTGGCCAACGAGCTGACCAGCGCCCTCTGGGCACACGTGGAACAGGCCGAAGGCGCTGCGGCACGCCTGGACGCGTTTCTCAGTGCCTCATTCTCGCCCAGGGTCATGGACCCCGATCTGCTCGGCGTGTGGGTGGTGTTCTGGAGCCTGATCCGCCACTCGCCCCACGTGAACCAGTCCCACGAAAACAGCTATCACGCCTACCTGGCATTGATCCGACAACTGCTGGACGACTTGGCCAACAGCGAAAACCTGGTAATCCACGACAGTCACCTGGCCGCCATCGGCTTATCGGCGATGCTCGACGGACTCTGGCTCGAGGGGTGCCTCAACCCCGGCACCTTCAGCCCCGCCAACGGGCTGCACATCTGCCGCTGCTGGGTACAGGGGTTGCGTCACGGCGCATTCGGCGCCGACCACGTCCTGTGACACCGGGTGCCGAGCGCTGAGCATGGCCAGGGTGCCGCTGATGGCAATCAACACCGCGCCGATGATCAGCGAGCCATCCATCAGCGTGCCCCACACCAGGCTCGAGAGAATGAACGCCCAGATCAGCCCGGTGTACTCGAACGGCGCGAGTAACGTCGCCGTGGCGCGGCGGAAGCTGGCAAACAGCAGGAACTGTCCGATACCGCCCACCAAACCCGCCGCCAACATGCCCAGCCAGGCCGGTGCAGGGGCCGGTGTGTGGGTCCACGGCAAGGTCACGCCCATGCACACGACAAACACCACGTTGGTGATCAACATCTGCTCCAGCACCGTGCTGCTCGGGTCGACCTGGCGCAACTGGATATAGGTAAACGCCCAGCACAACGCCGCCCCCAAGGTCAGGGCGATGGGCCACGGGTCGAGCATATGGGTGGGACGGCACGCGATGATCACCCCGACAAACCCGATGATCAACGCGATCCACTGTCCACGGCTGGCGCGCTCCTTGAGGATCAGCGCTGCCAGCAGCGTGACCATGATCGGCGCGGAGAAATACAGGGTGGTCATTTCCGCCAGGCTCAGGTCCTTGGCGGCGGTGTAGTAGAGCAACCACGCCAGCAACGACAACAGACCGCGAATGATCAGCAAGCGGCGGCTGACCGATGCCCAGGCCCGCCGCAACAAGCCCATGCGCCCAGCCACCAGACACACGATCACCACCACCAGGCTGCGCCAGAACAGAATGGTGAACACCGAATAATCCGCCACCAGCCACTTGACCACCGCGTCCTGCAACGCCAGGAACAAGTAGGCCAGCGAACACAGGGCAATCCCTTGCAACCCGCGGTCCTGTGTCATCCGGCCGACCTGCGCAGCGGCGTGCCGCGCCGTTCGGCAATGGCGTAGACGCCTTCGATGAGGAAGGTCAGACACAGGTAGACCGCCGCCACCAGCAACAGCGGCTGATAGATCTGCAAGGTCTGTGCGCGTACCACGTTGGCCGCACCCAACAGGTCGACCACGGCAATGGTCGAGGCCAGCGCGGTGGATTTGAGCAACATCACCGTCTCCCCCGCCAGCGTCGGCAACAACAGGCGCATCGCCCGTGGCAGCCGCACCCGCAACAAGGCTTGGCGCGGCGTCATGCCGAATGCTGACGCGGCTTCCATTTCGCCCTTGGGCACTGCCAACAGGCCACCGCGAATCACTTCGCCGACATAGGCGCCGACTGACAACACCAGCGCAAACACGATGTACCAGTAACCGTCACGCAGGTAGGGCCAGAGAAAACTGCCACGAATCATCGGAAACTGCGCGAACAGGCTGCCCAGCCCGTAGTAGAAAATGTAGATCTGAATCAGCAGCGGCGTGCCACGCAACACGCTGGTGTAGGCCTGCGCGCCACGGGCCAGCCATTTGCGTCGCGACAACCGCGCCAACGCCACCAGCACCGCCAGGGCAAAACCCAGCAGCGCCGAAATCACCAGCAGCGACAAGGTGGTCTGCAAGCCTTTGGCGATCAGCCCCGCGTAGTAACTTATCCAATCAGGCATGGGCCGCTCACTCGACAACCGGCATCCAGCGACGGATTCGTCGCTCCAGGCGCCCGGACAGGTAGTTGGAAGCCAGCGTCACCAGGTAATACAAGGCGGCGGCCGTGAGGTAGAACAGCAGGTATTGACGGGTCGAGCCCGCCGCCTGCTTGGCGGTGTACAGCAACTCGTTGGTGCCGACCACGCTGATCAAGGCGCTGTCCTTGATCAGGTTGATCCACAGGTTGGACATGCCGGCCAGGGCGAACGGCGCCATGATCGGCAAGGTCACCCGGCGGAACAGGCCAAACCCGCTCAAGCCAAACGCCCGTGCCGCTTCGATCTGGCCGTGGGGAATCGCCAGGATTGCCGCGCGGAAGATCTCCGAAGCATAGGCGCCTTGCACCAGGCCCAACACCAGAATCGCCACCAGCGGTCCGCTGATGTTCATCTGCGCGAAGCCCATCCACAGCATCAGGGCGTTGAGGCCCATGGAGCCGGCGTAATACAGCAACAGGATCAACAGCAGCTCCGGCACTGCGCGAAACACCGTGGTGTAGCCGCGCATCAACAGCGCGATGGGCCGCGGCGCACTGAGCTTGAGGCAAGCCACCACCAGGCCGATCAACACGCCCACCGCAAACGAGCCGGCGGAGATCTGCAGGGTCATCCATAACCCTTTGAGCAACGCATTGCCCCACCCTTGTTCGTCGAAGCTGAGAAGGTCGAACATGGTTATTCGGTCTTCTGGGCGATTTGCGGGTAGGGGCTGTCACAGGTCTTGCTCACAAACGCCGGGGTATCGGTGCGCTTGCACGGGCTGACCGACAGGCCGAAATAGTGCTGCGACAGGTCGTCGTAGTCCTTGCTCACCAGCAACTCGCCGATGGCCTTGTCCAGCCGGGCCTTGAGCGCGGTGTCTTCCTTGCGCAGGCCGGCGCCGACCCCACGGCCGATGATCGGGTCGTAGGGCACGCTGGCGATATGGGCCAGGCCACTGGCTTCCGGGGTCTTGACCATCATCGCGATGGCGGTGTCGTCGGCCATCATGTAGTCGATACGCCCGGCGATCAGGTCGGCGTTGGCCGATTCCTGGGTGTCGTAGTACTTCAGGTCAGCGATGTTTTCGTAGTACTTCTTCAGGTAGTTGGCGCTGACGGTGGAGATCTGCACGCCGATCAACTTGCCCTTGAGGCCCGCCGGGGAGATCTCGACTTCGCTGCCTTTTGGCCCGGCCACGCCTAACAGGGAATCGTAGTAAGCACGGCTGAAAGCAATCTGTTTTTCACGCTCATCGGTCACCGACATCGACGAGAAAATCACGTCGATCTTCTTCGCCAGCAACGAGGGAATGATGCCGTCCCACGCCACTTCCTTGATCTGGCATTCGGCTTTCATGCCTTCGCAGAGCTTGTGGATCAGGTCCACCTCAAAGCCGGACCACTGGCCATTGCCGCCTTTCACAGTAAACGGCGGATAAGGTTCTGCGGCAACCGCGAACACGATGGGTGTCTCCGCCGCCCAGCTGAAACCGGCGGCCAACATCAACACTGCACTGCCCAACCACGTTGCCATTCGCTTGGATTTCATGATGTTGCCCCGTCTTGTTATGGAGTTAGCGAGTTTGATGCGCGTTGACGAACTGTCGGCAACGTTCACTGCGTGGATCGATAAACACCGCATCCGGCGAGCCGGTTTCTTCGATCATGCCTTGGTGCAGAAACGCCACTTTTGACGACACATCCCGGGCGAAGGCCATTTCATGGGTGACCAGGATCATGGTGCGGCCTTCCTCGGCCAGGGAGCGGATCACCCGCAGCACTTCGCCCACCAATTCCGGGTCGAGGGCCGAGGTGGGTTCGTCAAACAGCATGACTTTGGGGCGCATGGCCAACGCGCGGGCAATCGCCACCCGCTGCTGCTGGCCGCCGGACAGGAACGCCGGGTATTCGTTGCGTTTGGCCGCGAGGCCGACACGTTCGAGCAAGGCTTCGGCGCGTTCGATGGCCTCGGCGCGGCTTTCGCGCAGGACCTGGGTGGGAGCTTCGATGAGGTTTTCCAGCACGGTGCGGTGCGGCCACAGGTTGAAGTTCTGGAACACCATGCCCAGGGTCGAGCGGATACGCACCAGTTGCCTGGCATCCGCGACCAGGGGCGCGCCGGGACGGCCGTAGTTGAGCTTGATGCTTTCGCCGTCCACATGGATGCTGCCCTGGTCCGGCACTTCGAGCATGTTGATGCAGCGCAGCAGGGTGCTTTTGCCGGAGCCGCTGGCGCCGATCAGCGAGATCACGTCGCCTTCGTGGGCCGTCAGGGAAATACCCTTGAGCACTTCGATATTGCCGAAGCGCTTGTGCAGGTCGATGACCTCGATCATCTTTTTGGCTTCGGCCGCTGGCACCCCTTCGATCCTGGGCACTGCCGCAATACGCGGTTCACCGGCGAGCTTGGCGACAAAGTGCGCGATGCGTTGGCAGGCTTCAGACAGGCGCTCCTCGCCCAAGGTGAAAGACAAGCGAACGAAACCCTGGGCCGGCGCCCCAAACGCGGCGGCGTCGAGTACCGAAACGCCGGCTTCACGAAACAGGCGCCAGGCAAAGTCAAGGGAGCCCAGGCCGGTGCCGCGCACATCCACCAGCACAAACATCCCGGCTTGCGGCGCCTGTACCTTGATGCCAGGGCATGCACTGAGCCCCGCCATCACCAAGTCGCGACGGCGCCGATAAATCTCGCGCATGCCCTGAGTCACGTCGTCATGGGCCAGCACCGCGGCGGTGGCGGCTTCCATCACGAAACCCGGCAGTCCGTAGAGCATGCTGAGCACCAAGGTTTCGGCGTGTGCGACCATCTGCGGCGTGGCGATGATCCAGCCGATACGCCAGCCGGTCATGGCATGGGACTTGGACAAACTGCCAATCACCACGCAACGCTCGGCCATGCCCGGCAGCGCAGCGAGGCTGTGGTACTCACCGTCGAACACCAGGCTTTCATAGACCTCATCCACCACCACCCACAGGTCGCGGGCAATCGCCAGGTCGGCAATGGCTTGCAGCTCTTGCAGGTTGAGCACCACGCCGGTCGGGTTGTTCGGGTTGGAGAAGAAAATCGCCCGCGTACGCGGTGTGATGGCTGCGCCGAGCAACTGGGCATCGAGGCGAAAACCGGATTCCGGGGAACAGGGCACGCGCACCAACGTCGCGCCGCTGGCCTTCAGCGTGGCCTCGTAGGTGACGTACATCGGGTCGAGCACCAGCACTTCATCACCGGCCTGCAACAGACACAGAGAGGTCACGAACAAGGCGTTCTGCGCACCCGCCACGGTGATCACGTTCTCGGCGCTCAACGCACGTGCCAGCGTTTTACTGTAGCGCGCGGCAATGGCCTCGCGCAGTGCCGGGCGACCGGGGATTTCGGTGTAATGGGTGTCACCGTCGCGCAAGGCACTCACGGCGGCGTCGGTGATGAACGATGGCGTGGCGAAATCCGGGTCGCCGACGCTGAGGATGATGATGTCTTCCCCCTGGCTGGCCGCCTGGAACGCGGCGTGGTGGATGTCCCAGGCGGCTACGCCCTGCCCTGCAATTCGTTCGACGAAGGGGGAAAACCGCATGCCAGAGCCTCTTGTTCAAGAAGAAACAGCGCGAACCCGTCCGGTGACAAACGGGTGGATGCGGTCAACATAGTTCAAACTGAACAGTCGTTCAATGGGTAAGTTTGCGACCGTGTCGTTTATGGTCCAAAGAGGTCGTTGTGGTGATTTTTATCGATTGGCAGCGGTGACAGTCCTGCAATTCGCCGGCTGAGCCGAAGTTCAGCTCGCTCAACGTGACGTGGGTGGAGAGCAGCATGAATTCCCATCGGTTCGCAATTGACCCAATCACATTGAACCGGTGACCCGCCACAGTCCTCCAAGCTGAATAGACCACGGCCCGGTACACCTTCGATGACTTTTATTCTATGGATGGCCGTACTGGGCGCCGTATTGCTCACCCTCGCCCTCACCTCTTCCTATCTGCGCTGGATGCCGGTCACCACCTCGGCAGTGTGTCTGCTGCTGGGTGTGGGGATTGGCCCCCTGGGTGTTGACCTGCTGCACCTGGATATCAAGCACTCGGCACGCTGGATGGAGCACCTCACGGAAGTCGCGGTGCTGTTTTCGCTGTTTGTCAGCGGCCTGAAACTGCGCCTGCCGCTCAAGCACCGTACCTGGCGCATCGCGTTTGGCATGGCCGGGCCGGTGATGTTGCTGACCATCCTGGGGATCAGCCTCGCGCTGCACTACCTGTTTACGCTGTCGTGGGGCGTGTCGCTGCTGGTGGGCGCGATACTGGCGCCAACGGATCCGGTGCTGGCAGGCCTGGTGCAGGTCAATAACGCTCAGGATTACGACGCGCTGCGCTTCGGACTGTCCGGCGAAGCGGGCTTGAACGATGGCACCGCCTTCCCCTTTGTGATTTTTGCCCTGCTGTTCATGCAACACGGCGGGTTTGACGGCGATTGGCTGGGCGGTTGGGTGTTGAAGAATTTGCTGTGGGCAGTGCCGGCCGGTTTGTTGATCGGCTACTGGATGGGCCGGGGCATTGGCCGCGTGACGTTGTGGCTGCGCATCACCAACAGTGACAGCACGCTCTCGCCCAATGATTACCTGACCCTCGCTCTGATTGCGCTGGCCTATGTGGTCGCCGAGGCGGTGGGCGGTTATGGCTTTCTGTCCGTGTTTGCGGCGGGCCTTGGTTTGCGCCAGGCGGAATTCCGCTCCACCGGAAACTCACAAACGCCTTCGGAGCATCTGGCATTGCCAGTGGTGGGCCATTTGGAAGTCGAGCCAGACCGGGCGTTGCAAGGGGATGTGAGCGAACTGAAGGACACCCAGATCGCCGCCGGCGTCATGATGGGCGACATGCTCTCATTCGGCAGCCTGGTGGAACGCTCGATGGAGGTGTTCCTGGTGACCGTGTTGGGGATTGTGCTGATAAGCCATTGGGATTGGCGGGCATTACCGATGGCGGCGCTGTTGTTTTGCGTGATTCGGCCGATCAGTGTGCTGGCGATGCCTTGGGGGCGTCTGATTGATCGTCAACAACGCGGCCTGATGGGCTGGTTCGGTATTCGCGGAATCGGCAGCATTTACTACCTGTTTTACGCGCTCAATCATGGCCTGATCGGCACCAGCAGCGCGGTGGCGGTGAACCTCACCTTATCGGTGATCGCCCTGAGCATCGTCGTTCATGGCCTCAGTACCCAACCGATGCTGGTGTGGTATGAACGACGTGCCCGGGTGAATACTCAGTCCTGACGCTCGGTATTACCCACATCCGCCGCGTCATCCAGATCGTTGAGCGGCACCTCTGCATCATCCATCAACGAACCCGGGTCTTCATTGCCGGGGTCGTTGAGTTCATCGTCGAGTTCTTTGGACATGACCGTCTCCTCTAACCACCTTGGGTGTCGATATCGGCATCGGTTTCAGGCTTGGGCTCAGGCTTGGGCTTGAAGTCTGGACTGTAGTCGTTTTCCTTGGCCTTGGGGTCTTTCGCCGGAACCGGGTCTTTGGGCGCATCCGCACCGGTGGCGGGTTGTTTGTCTGTGCTCATGGTTACCTCTCGGAAAATATCGCCTGGGTAGAGTTAAGGTCATGCCCGGTGCGATGAAGTTCCATCGGCTTACGACCCTGGATTGTCGACCTGGATGTAAAACGCGTAAGCGGCGAGCATTACCCAGAACACCATGAACAACCAAGGTGCGCGCATGGAGAACAGCAGCGACTTGCGATACCCCTTGTGGGACGACTCCATCTCGGAAAACAGCGGCGACTCGTCATACGCCATGCCCATCACCGGCTCGCTGCGCAACAGCTCGCTTTGCTTGAAGTGCCAGTGATCGATGATGTCATACGCCGCACGGATCCCAGGCCATGCGTTGAGGGAACTGAGGATGCCCAACACTGCGAGAAAGATCGGCACCACCAAGGTGAACAGCTTGCCCCATTCGGGGTTGAGGTTCCCCATGCCCGACACAAAGGCAATCACCAGGAACGACTGCGCGGTGAGATAAGCGTCAGTACGGTTGGCGAGGATGGAGGTTTCGTATTGGATTTCGCGCCGATAGAAGTCGAGGCGGTCCTTGGGCGAGCCGAAAATCTTGGCGTTGTGTTCACTGTGATCGATCAGGCTCGATTCCGGAGTGTCCGGTGAGATGATTCTGGGCACATCGATGCTCCATGCGGGTTCGTGCCCTGTTAGAAGAATCAGGTACGGATGAAGTTCAAGTTTGTTCACGCACCAAATCGGAACAGAGCGTGCACCATGAATGGGAGCACTGGCCTGTGGGAATCGCCCCATACCCAACAAATCGAGGGTTTCCGGCATTCCGGCACAGGCATTGCTTTATCCATTCATCTGCCCGGATACAGGAGCATTGGTTACCCCCCGACCCAGAGCCGACCCCATAAGAAAGTAAGGACCAGGCCCATTGGCACCCATCGCCACGGGCTCATAAAAAATGCGTTTTTTGAAACGGCAGTGCCCCCCCTGCTTCCTCGGCACTGACAAGGTACTGGAATGGCTCGATCTTTCTTTGATGAAATGAATGACGCAAACGGCGTGTGCCGTGCGCATTACCAGGATTTCTCCCGCTGGCTGGCGAACACGCCGCCGGAGCTGCTGGCCCAGCGTCGCCGTGAAGCCGACTTGCTGTTCCACCGCGCCGGTATCACCTTCACCTTGTATGGCGACGAGCAAGACACCGAGCGCCTGATTCCCTTCGACATCATCCCCCGCAGCATCCCCGCCAGTGAGTGGAGCGTGATCGAACGCGGCTGTATCCAGCGCGTCAATGCACTGAACATGTTTCTTGCCGACATCTACCATGACCAGCGCATCATCAAAGCCGGGATCATTCCGGCGGACCAGGTGCTGGGCAACGAGGGTTACCAGAAGGCCATGGTCGGCCTGGACCTGCACCGAGACATCTATTCGCACATTTCCGGCGTGGACCTGGTGCGCGATGGCGACGGCACCTATTACGTGCTTGAAGACAACCTGCGCACCCCCAGCGGCGTGAGCTACATGCTCGAAGACCGCAAGATGATGATGCGCCTGTTCCCCGAAGTGTTCGCCAAGCAGCGCATCGCGCCGGTGGACCACTACCCCAACCTGCTGCTCAAGACCCTGAAGAGCTCAAGCCGCCTGGACAACCCCAACGTGGTGGTGCTGACGCCGGGTCGCTTCAACAGTGCGTTTTTCGAGCATGCGTTCCTGGCCCGTGAAATGGGCGTTGAGCTGGTAGAGGGCGCGGACCTGTTTGTGCAGGACCTCAAGGTGTTTATGCGCACCACCGACGGCCCCAAACCGGTGGATGTGATTTACCGGCGTATCGACGACGCCTTCCTCGACCCCAAGGCGTTCAACCCCGAGTCGATGCTTGGCGTGCCCGGCCTGGTCGCCGCTTATTGCGCCGGCAACGTGGTGCTGGCCAACGCCATCGGCACCGGCGTGGCCGACGACAAATCAATCTACCCCTACGTGCCGGAAATGATCCGTTTCTACCTGGATGAAGAGCCGGTGTTACAGAACGTACCGACCTTCCAGTGCCGCAAGCCCGACGAACTGTCCCACGTCCTGGCCAACCTGCCGCAACTGGTGGTCAAGGAAACCCAGGGCTCCGGCGGCTACGGCATGCTGGTAGGGCCGGCGTCCAGCGCGGCCGAGATCGAGGATTTTCGCCAACGCATCAAGGCCAGGCCCCATGCCTACATCGCCCAGCCGACCCTGAGCCTGTCCACCTGCCCCACGTTTGTCGAAAACGGCATCGCCCCACGGCATATCGACCTGCGGCCCTTTGTGCTCTCGGGCAAGGAAACCCGCCTGGTGCCGGGCGGCCTCACCCGCGTGGCGCTGAAGGAAGGCTCATTGATCGTCAACTCGTCGCAAGGCGGCGGAACCAAGGACACCTGGGTGGTGGAGGGCTGAGTATGTTGAGTAGAACCGCCGCAGATCTGTACTGGATGTCCCGCTACCTGGAACGTGCCGAGAACCTGGCACGCATGCTGGAAGTCAGTTATTCGCTGTCATTGATGCCCCAGGCCGGGCGCAGTGACGGACTGGATGAATTGGCCATGTCGTTGCTCAGCAGCGGCACCCTGGACAGTTACCTGGAACGCCATAAACAGCTGGACGCCGAGCGTATGCTGCACTTTTTCGCCCTCGACGAAGAAAACCCCGCCAGCATCTACAACTGCCTACGTGCCGCCCGTGGCAATGCCCACGCGGTACGCGGGCGCATCACTGCCGATATGTGGGAAAACCTCAACGCCACCTGGCTGGAAATGCGCAGCATCGCCGCCGGCGGCCTGGCGCGACATGGCATCAGCCACTTCTGTGATTGGGTCAAGCAGCGCTCGCACCTGTTCCGGGGGGCTACCTCCGGGACGATCATGCGCAACGACGCCTATCGGTTTATCCGCCTGGGCACCTTTGTCGAGCGCGCCGATAACACCCTGCGCCTGCTGGATGCGCGCTACGAGATGTTTGGCGAGGAGTCGGAAGAAGTCAGCGACTTGTCGGCACGCGGTTACTACCAGTGGAGTGCCCTGCTCCGCGCGTTGTCGTCGTTCGAGGCCTACACCGAGCTGTACCCGAACGCACTGAATGCCCGTTCCGTGTCCGAGTTGCTGCTGTTGCGCAGTGATGTGCCGCGTTCGTTGCATGCCTGCATCGAGGAACTGAGCCATATTCTGGCAGACCTGCCCGGCAGTTATGGGCGCACGGCGCAGCGGCTGGCGGCGGAGTTCGAGGCGCGGCTGAGGTATACCGGGATTGATGAGATTCTTGAAGAGGGATTGCACAGCCGTCTGACGGACTTTATCGACACCGTGCGCGAGTTGGCGCGGGCGATTCAAAGTTCCTATCTGGAAATGGTCTGAGTGCATTTCGGGCACTTAACTGTCAGTTAGGGTGATTGACCCTGCTTGGATACCGCTCTTATGTTGGGCAGGTGAACGCCTTCCCATCATAAGAACAGGTACAGCGCATGTCCGAACTCAACCTCACCCCTACCGCCGCCAAAACCCTGCAACGCTGGCACGCCATGTTGGCCAATCGTGACCTCAAGGCCCTGCCCGACCTGCTGGCGCCCGACGCTGTTTTCCGCTCGCCCATGGCCCATACGCCGTACCCTGGCGCGCCGGTCGTCTCGATGATCCTCAATACGGTGATCAACGTGTTCGAGGACTTCACCTATCACCGCGAACTCGCCACCGGCGATGGCTTGAGTGTCGTGCTGGAATTCAGCGCGCGCGTGGGCGACAAGCAACTCAAGGGCATCGACCTGATCCGTTTCAACGAACAAGGGCAGATCATCGAGTTTGAAGTGATGATCCGCCCGTTGAGCGGGCTGCAAGCCCTGGGTGAGGAAATGGGCCGGCGCCTGGCGCCTTACCTGGCCAAGGCCAAGGGCTGATTAGCGACGTCGGTGCCAACGGTGCTGGCGGACGTGAGCCTGCGCCTCGTGCACCGCACCCTGCAATTGCATGGGCGCAGCATCCGCTTGGTGGATCAACCGGGTCGAGGCGCGACCTTTAGATTTTCCCTAGAAACCCGAGCATTAGCGCGTTGACCTGTCGGGCTTGTTCGTTCTGGATCCAGTGACCACAGTTCGCCAGTACGTGCTGCTCAAGCTGTGGCACTGAATCCGGCATGCGCTTGAGCGTGTGGGCTTCGAAGACCCCCACCGGATCGCGGTCGCCGATCAGAAACAGCGTGGGTTGCAGTACTTGCTGTCCCGCCAGGAACTCAGTGCGTTGCCAGTTGCGTTCGAAATTGCGATACCAATTCAGCGGGCCGCGGAAACCGTGGTCTGCGAAGGTGCTCACATAAACGTCCAGATCCGCCTGGGAGCACCAGTGTGGTAATGGACCGGGCGCCGGAACGCCTTCAAGCAAGGTGGCGCTGGCCGGTTTCTGTTGCAAAAACACATCCTGGTCCTGCATGAACAGGCGCAGTGTGCGTTCGATATCGGCGTCCAACTCCTGCTCGGCAACGCCCGGTGTCTGGAAATACAGGATGTAGTTGAAACGGTCGGCGTACAACTCGCGCATGATCTCGATCACTGGCCGCCGTGCACGTCCGGCGAATGGCACGGACAGCGTGATCAAGCGTGTGACACGCTCAGGCTCAAGCAGCGCCAGGTGCCAGGCCACCACGGCGCCCCAGTCATGGCCGACCATCACCACCTGGGTATGGCCGAAGTGGTCCATGGCCTGCTGGATATCGCCGCATAGCGTCAACAGGTCATAGTCGGTTATTTCAGGCGGTGAACAGGTGCGGCCATAACCGCGCATTTCCGGGGCAAACACCCGATAACCCGCCGCTGCCAGTACGGGAATCTGTTCGCGCCAGGAGTGCCAGCACTCCGGGAAACCGTGAAGCAGCCAGACCGGTACGCCCTGTTCGGGCCCCGCAATATGAACACTTAACTCAATACCGTTGACGCTGATGAGGTGCTGGCTCATGGGCATGACCTGTTTGACGGTTTTGCCCAGCGTGGACCCTTGCTGTTCAAGCCGCCAGCATCATTGACGCCAGGAATGAGTCAAGCCACCGTCCACCAGCGCGGCAACAATTGACGTACCCGTGCCTCGCCAAACCGGTCATCGATCAGCATCACCACGCCCTGATCCTGTTGGCTGCGAATCACCCGGCCTGCGGCCTGCACGACTTTCTGGATACCAGGGTACAGGTAGGTGTAGTCGTAACCCGCGCCGAAGATCGCGCCCATGCGCAGCTTCATCTGTTCGTTGACCGGGTTTAGCTGGGGTAAGCCGAGGGTGGCAATGAATGCGCCGATCAGGCGGGCACCGGGTAGGTCGATGCCTTCGCCGAATGCACCGCCCAATACCGCGAAACCGATGCCCTGACTGTGCTCGGTGAATTGGTCGAGAAAGGCCTGGCGCTCGGCTTCGGCCATGCCGCGAGACTGTTGCCACAGCGTGATCGTTGGGTGCTTCTCGGCCAGTAACTGCGCCACTTGTTGCAGATAATCGAAACTGCTGAAGAATGCCAGGTAATTGCCAGGTTGCTGGGTGTACTGGCGAGCGATCAGCTCGACGATAGGTTCCAACGAGGCGTGGCGATGGACGAAACGGGTGGATATTTCATCAACGATGCGCACGTGTAATTGCTCGGCCTTGAACGGCGATTCCACATCGATCCATGCCGTATCCGCCGGCAAGCCGAGCAAGTCCGCGTAGTAATGTCGGGGGCTCAGGGTCGCGGAAAACAGCACGCTGCTGCGGGCTGCCGTCAACCGTGGGCGGATGAACTCGGCGGGCACCACGTTGCGCAGGCACAGGGTCGAGCTGCTGCGCTTGCCGTTGAGCTGGCGCTTGCTGATGTCGAAAATGAAGTGTTCGTTGAACAGCTCGGCGACCTTGCCGAACTGCAGCACCTCGAAATAGAAGCGTTGCAGGTCGCCGCTGAGGGATTCGGGGTGATCGTTGAAGTATTCACCCATGGCGCTGGCGCACAGGCTCAGGGCCTGCAACAGCTTCTCGGGGCGGGCGGTGTAGGCCTGGTACGGCGCGAGTTGGTCCTTGTGCAATGCGTTCCACGCGCGGTTAAGCCGCTGCAAGGGTTGCTTCAAGGGCTCGGGGGCGGTCTCGCGCAGTGTCTTGAGGTGGTACTGGTCGAGACTGGCGCTGTACATCGAGCGAGCCCGCTCGACCAGATTGTGCGCCTCGTCCACCAGCACGGCTGCGCGCCATTGGTTGAGCTGGGCCAGGCCGAACAGCATGGCGCCAAAATCGAAGTAGTAGTTGTAGTCGGCGACCACCAGGTCGGCCCAGCGTGCCATTTCCTGGCTCAGGTAATACGGGCAGACATCATGGGCCAACGCCACGTCGCGCAGGTTGCGCTGGTCCAGCAGGCGCACCTTGGCGGCGGCGATGCGCGCGGCGGGCAGACGGTCGTAGAAGCCCTTGGCCAGCGGGCAGGCGTCACCGTGACACGCTTTGTCCAGGTGCTCGCAGGCTTTGTCCCGCGCCACCAGTTCCAGCACTCGCAGTGGCTGGTCAGGACTGCTGGCATGCAGCACCTGGGCGGCATCCAGGGCGAGCTTGCGGCCGGGGGTCTTGGCGGTGAGGAAGAACAGCTTGTCCAGTCGCTGAGGCGCCAACGCCTTGAGCAAGGGGAAAATCGTACCGATGGTCTTGCCAATGCCGGTCGGTGCCTGGGCCATCAGACAACGGCCGGTACTGACCGCCTTGTACACCGACTCGGCAAGCGAACGCTGCCCAGGACGGAAACCGGCATGGGGAAACGCCAGGGTTTGCGCGGCGCTGTTGCGCGCTTCGCGGTGTGCCATTTCCTGCTGGGCCCAACCGAGGAACAGCGCGCATTGCTGGTTGAAGAAGGGTTCCAGCTCGGCGGCTTGAAAGCGTTGGTTGAGCACCGTCTCGCCTTCACCGACGATGTCGAAGTACACCAGCGCCAGGTTGATGTGCGAGAGGTTGAGTTTCTGGCACATCAACCAGCCATACACTTTGACCTGAGCCCAGTGTAATTGACGATGGTTGGCGGGCTGGGCATCGAGGTCACCGCGATAGGTCTTCACTTCTTCCAGACGGTTGGCGTCCGGGTCGTAGCCGTCCGCCCTGCCCCGCACCTTGAGTTGTTGGTACTCGCCTTCTAGCGCCACTTCATTCTGGTAGTGCGCGCTGCGCCGCGAAGCGACGGTGCGGTGGCCGATGATGCCTTCCTGAGCACTGGGCGACGGTGTGAAGCGCAGGTCGAGGTCACCGACCTTGGCCGTGAACTCGCACAGTGCGCGCACGGCAACGCTGTAGCTCAAGCCGACTCTGCCCAGCGCACATAGCAGACCGTTACCGGCATCTGGTATTCGCTGCAGAACTCCAGCCAGCGCAACTGGTTATCCTGCAGGCGATCGCCAGGTCCCTTGACCTCGATCATGCGGTAGGTTTTTTGCGTCGGCCAGAACTGGATCAGGTCCGGCATGCCGGCGCGGTTGGCGCGAATGTCCAGTAACAGCCGTTCGAACCAGTAGCGCAGGTGTTCGGCGGGCAGGCAGGCTAGGGCCTGTTCCAGCAGGTCTTCGCTCAGCAGGTTCCAGAACACGAAGGGCGACTGGATCCCCCATTTGTCGCTGTAACGCTGGCGAATCGTGGTTTTGTAGCGTTCGTCCTGCAACTGCTCGAAACACGCAGCGAACAGCGGTGCACGGCGCGGGCGGAAGTCCTCGCTGTGCAGGTCCGCCGGGCCACGTTGAAACGGATGGAAGAATGAGCCCGGCAGCGGCGCAAAGATTACGTCCCAGCACAGCAGGCCGAACAGTGAATTGATCAGCCCGTTTTCAACGTAGTGCACCGGCCCATCAGGCTCGCTGAGGTGCGCCTGCACGCAGTACTCCACCGACATCAGCGGCTCGGGTAGCGCAAGGGCCAGGTCCAGGCGCGTGACCGCACGAGGCTGCGCTTTGGGCAAGGCCGGCTTACCCAGTTTGCGGCGCAGCCGTGGCACCACACGCAATAAGTGCTGCTGCTCGGCGGCGCTTTCCGGAGCCTGTTGAGCGGCGTTCGCCAAGGACATGGCTTGGCCGTAGTCCTCCTGGCGCTCCAGCACCCGTATCAACCTGGAGCGGGCACCGGGATAGGCGCACGTGCGATAGATCTGTTCCGCCAATGCCAGTTCAGCAATGCGCTCGCACTGTTGACCGATCTGGAACAACAATTTGGCCCGCCGCTTTTCCAGCCAAGGATTGTCGGTACTCAAGGTTGCGATCTGCGCCAGTACCTGCTCCAGCGTTTCACCGGCCTCAAAAGCCTGCTGGCATTGGTGCAGGAACAGAAAACCATGCACATCGTCACGGCTGCGCAGGCCGCGGGATTCTGCGCAGAATTCGACTTTTTCGTAGGTGTAGATGCCCAGGTCTGCCAGCACGAATTCCGACCAGTCCTGATGCAGGTTGCCGAAGAACATCAGGCGCAGGCGGTCGCACAGCTCCATGATCGAGAGGCTGTACAGCGTGTCGGCAAGCTCCGGACACCAGCCAGCAAAACTGCGGCGGTCGGTAAAGTGTGCCGACAGCCCTTGCAGCCAATCGGACTTCCTGCCTTTGGGCTGGTCGATCCAGGGCTTGAACGCGCCGAGGATTTCGCCCTTTTGCAGCAAGGCAAACAGCTCTTCAAAGGCCAGTAAGAACTGAGTGTCGACCCAGCCCAATTCAAGCAACGGCGCAGCAGCGGTGTGGGTGCAGCCGATCTCCACGTAGTTGAGTTTGCCCGCCCGGAAATGCACGCCCTTGCGCATCACCATGCGCACCAAAAGCGCCTGGGATGGCTGCGGCAACCTGTCAAATTGCTGAATGAAATGCTGTTCGTCCGCATCGAGCAGATCCGCATAACGTAGCCCCAGCCAATGCAGGACCTGGCGGAAGTTATGCAGGTAATAGAGCGGGTCTTCGAGGGGATTGGCCATGGTACGCAGCGATCAAATACTGGTTATGCATACAGAGTGCCGTCGCAAAGACCAGGTTGCAATCGCTAATAGATAAATGGCGGCTGCAACTTTTTGCATAAAAGTGATCAGATGGTGAAGTCGATGGCGTAACATTTGTTGCCCGCGGCCTCTGGCGCGGGACTTTTAAGGGTTAAGGTAAGGGTTATGAACATGAAGAATTTGGGTCTGCCGCTGGTTGCACTCACTTTTCTGGTATTGGCCGGTTGCGCGACGCAAACCGTAGTGACGCTGCAAAATGGCACGCAGTATTTGACCAAGGACACCCCGAAAACCCAGACCGCCGATGGCTTCTACGAGTTCACCGACATCGCCGGCAAGCGTGTACGGGTCAAGGCTGCCGATGTGGCCACCGTGCGTAAGGAAGGCTGATCGAATAGGTCAGTGGGGGCCGGGCCCCCACTGACCCTCTTCAACCGATGGCAACGCCCTCCCCCGACCACCCGTTGACCCCCACCAATGTCACCGAATCTGCGCCGAAGCTGATCACTGTGTCCCCTCCCTGCTCACGGTATTGAGCACTCCCCTCTACCTCCTTGAATACCAGTTGATCGCTTGGCTGATAGCCGATGATCCGGTCCTGGCCAAACTGACCGCTGAACAAAAAGGTGTTGTGCCCGCTGTTGTCACGAATCGTGTCATTGCCTTTGCCGCCTTCGATAAAGTCCGCACCCTTGCCGCCCTGGATCAGGTCGTGGCCGTCGCTGCCGATGATGAAGGTATTGCCCTTATGCGGCTCGGCATTGCGGTTGAGGTCCTGCACCCAGGTAGTGGCCCGTGCCGGGTCGGACAGGTTGGCGACGATCACGGTGGAGTCGCGGGTCATTTGCTCATAGAACCCGGAGTCAAGCACGCGACTCAGGCCATCGCCGTACCCGGTAGGCAGGTGCGAAACCCAAGTCGGCAAATTGACAATGGAAAACGGCAGCACATTCCACAGCGTCGAGGCGTAGTGGTCGTTGAAACTGACAATATTGTCGGTGGTGGAGTCATGGGGGGTGTCGTGCACACCCAGGGAAGACAGGGTGAAGGATGAGCCATCCAGCGCACGGAACACCGGGTCATTCTCGTAGCCGATGTTGAGCACCTTGTCGCTGGCACTCTGGGTCGGCGAGGCGTAGGCCACGTAGTTCGCGTCCTTGTAGAACCCCGACCACTTGCTGTTGCTCAGGTCGGCCATGCTGTTGACTGCCAGCCCGCCCAGGCTGTGGCCGCTGACCACCACATCGTGACCGCTCAAGCCATGGGCGCTGGCGTAGTCGGCCACATTCTTGAGCAAACCGCCGAAGGCTTCCCCGGCGTAATTCTTCGCGTAATCCTTGGGGCCCAGGGCGGCCAGCAGGTCGCTGACCAGGTCACCGATGGAATCGCTGATCAAGGTTTCCCGAGGCCCCGAAGTGCCGCGAAAACCAATGCCGATTTCCAGCAGTTTTCCGGCGTCATCGTACTTGCCCAGCACCTCGACCTGGGCCGTGGTGTAGCCCGTCTTCTCGCCAAAGAAGGTGCCTCGCGCATCGACGTTGCCACTGTAACCCAGGGTGCTGGCGCTGATGGGCGTCCAACCGGCCTTGTGTACCGCGTCCAGCGCGGCTTTTTCGGAGTCCGGGTTCCAGGGGATGCCGGGGATTACGCCCTGGGAGTCCGTGCTGCCCAACAGCGCCCCGACCAACGTAGCTGGCAAGCCCAGCCCCAGGCCGTTGTGCTGGTACCCCACGGCAAAGCCGTTATCCAGGTTGTGATAGGAATACAACGTGATCGCCATGGCATCGGCGAACAATGCTTTTGAGCCCTCGGTCCCGAGGTTTTTATAATCAAAGATACCCATGGTGCCGCCTCTCTTGTTGTTGAATGTCGAGAAAGCCAAGTAGCAATCATCAGAACGCCCAATCGAGGCTCAAGCCCACCCCATGGACTTTGTCCTTGCTGGACAGCAGGCCGTTGTAGTCGAAGTTCACCCGCGCTTCCTTGCTTAACGCCAGACTCACCCGTGCACCGACCAACGCGGCATCACGCGCCATCGGCGCACTTTCGACGGCAAACGAAGGTCCGCCCGAGGCGAAGGCCAGGTGCTGCTCCGAGTCAGTGCTGCTCAGGGTGTGCTGCCAGCCCAAGGTGCCGGACACCTCCAACTGCTGGTGGTCATTCACATTGAAGGTTTTCAGGGCGCGCATACCCAGGGTGCTCAGCACCAGGTCGCGGGTATCGTCGCGACTTTCAAGCGCCGCAGCGTCACCTTTTTCGGTGAAACCATCGCTGTCCAAGTGCACATAGGCCAGGTTGGCGAATGGCTCCAGCGCTAACGGTTGCACGTTGATGCGATAGGCCGCCTCGGTGAACACCTGGGTGCTGCGTGCATCAACCTTGGCTTTCTGCTTGCCGGAGACGTCGCCGTATTGCAGGTCGCGCTTCACGTCTGCGCGGTGCCAGCTGTAGGTGGCACCCCCGCTCAAGCGCCAGGCGCCGATCTCATGCCCGGCATAGGCGCCGAAGTGGTAGCTGTCGACCGACGCACGTGAATGCGTGCCGCTGCCCATGTTCAGTGAGGTATCGCTGTAGCCCGCGACCAGGCCGATGCGCGTGGACTCGTCGAGTGCACCGTCCACCCCGGCGAGCATGCCGCCGATGGAGGTCGTATAGCCGGCAGTGTCGCTGCGGCTGTCGGTCTTGCCCCAGGCGCCCAAGGCCTTCACCCACACGTTGCCACGGGTGTCGACGGTCTCGCTGGTCGCACCCATCTCTCCATTGCGCAGGCGCTCGCCGACGGCTTCGCGTACATAGCGGCTGTCATTGACCAGGGCGGTTTCCAGTGCCGGGTAGATCTCCCCCGACAGTTGCTGGAAAGCACCTTGCGCCGAAGCAGCATCCGGCGCCAGCAGCAGGCTCTCATACACGGCATTGCCCGCGCCCAACTGCTCGGCGGAGGCGGCCACGGCTCGCTGGTTGTCCGTGGCCCCCACGCTGGCAAAACTGTTGGCGTTACGCGCCACGTCCAGTTGCACGCCGTTGGCCGCATAGTTCAGATTGCCGCCAAGGAACAGGTAGTTGGGCAGCACCGCGCCAAAGCTGCCGCTAACTCCGCCGGCGGCTTGCAGGATGTTGTACTGGCGCCCGATCAGGCTTTGCGCCTGTGCGCCACTGAGCAGCGTCGGGCTGTTTTCCAGCGCGAGCGTCACCGTGCCGCCGTTCAACGTGGCGGTGCCTCCCGCCACAATACGATCGCTGTTGGTGGGCGACAGCTCCACGGCGTAGGTCGACCCGGCCTCAAACGTCACATCCCCCGCCACGTTCAAGGTGCCGATGGAGTTGCCCGGCGCTACCGTGCCGCCGGCTTTCGCCAGCAGTGAACCGATGCGCCCTGAGCCTGCGACCACGCCACTTTGGCTCACGGTCACCGGCGAGGTGACCGAACCATTGATCGCCAGCAGGCCCTGGTTGACCAACGTCGGGCCGCTGTAGGTATTGGTGCCGGTGAGTATCAGCGTGCCAATGCCCTGTTTGGTCAGGCCGCCGTGCCCGGCGATGTCATTGCTCCACAGGTCCAGCCCGCAATGCACATCGTTGCAGGTGCGCTGAGTCGGCTTGCTGGCATCGACAATCGCGCCTACGCCCGGCAAATCCGCGACAAACTGCCCGCTGCCATAGGCGCCGTCGATGCGGAACTCGGCCGGGATGTCCTCGGCCGTGACAAACATCCCCGGGCCATTGATCGCCTTGCCCAGGTTGATCATGCCCCAGCCGTACAGCGAGTCGATGCCCGGTGCGCCGAGATCGGTGGCGGTAGTCTTGAGCAGCGTCGAAATCTGGTCGCCGCTCATGTACGGGAAACGCTCCATCAGCACGGCCGCGCTGCCGGCTACATGGGGCGCCGCCATGGACGTGCCGTTGAAGTTGGCGTAATCGGTGGTGAGATTGTCCAGGTTGGTGCCGTTGATGACGGAACTGTAGATCTTGGTACCGGGGGCCGACACGCAAAAGCTCGCCGCATAACCGCAACGTGAAGAGAACGTACTGATCACATACGGATCGGCGCTCGCGGTGTCCGGGTTCTGTTGCAAGGCCGCGACGGACAGCCAGTTGGGTGCAATCTCCGGCACAAAGTACGCCAGCCCCGAAATCGCGTCCGGGTTATTGCGGTTGTAGTCGTTACCGGCGGCGAAGATCGTCAGCACGCCGCTGCGGGCCGCGTCGATCGCGCCCTGGTAGGCGCCACCGGCGATCGTTCCGAGGATCGGCCGGATGTTATTGAACTGCGCCTGCGCTTCATTGACCGTGAAATTCGGGAAAGCCGGGTCGCGCCCGCCCTTGGCGTACTGGTCACCGATGCCGATGCCCCAGCTGTTGTTGATGATCCGCGCGCCGCTGGCGACCAAGGCGTCCCAGCCGGCCTTGTACACCGCGCCATCGTTGCCGAGGATGATGCCGTCTTCCGGACCTGGGTCACCGTTCTCGGCGCTGATGATTTGCGCATCAAAGGCCACGCCGTGCATCGGCCCGCCATCGCGGTTACCCGCGGCGATTCCGCCGACGTGGGTTCCGTGGTTGCCGAGCTTGCCATTGGAACCGAGGGACGGTGTGCCGTCATAACGAAACGCATCGCCGGCCTTCACCGGAATGTACGGGTCGGTGTATTGGCGAATTCCCTCGGTGACAATCGTCACCACCTTGCCGGGGCTGGCGAACTCCGGATGCTGGGCATACACCGGCTGATCGAAGATCCCCAGCTTGACGCCTTTGCCGGTGTAGCCGGCGGCATACGCGGTATCCGCATGCACAGCGCCCAGGCCCCAGTCGGCCTTGAACTCATTGCTGCGCCAGCTGGCGGCATCGCCCAGCTTGCCGGTTTCCACATAGGGTGCGGCCTGGGCGGTACCCAGGCTTGCCAGGCAACACAGTAACGCACCGTATGGCACGCTGCGGTTGGCCTTGAGCGGATAGCCCAGGGCGGTGCGGATGGCGGTAGTTAACCCTGACTTGCGTGTATTCACGGTGACCTTCCTTAGTTTTCTTATTGCACGTGTGTAAATCGCTTCAGAATTGCCAGTTGAGGCTCAGCCCCACACCCTGGGTTTTCTCCCGGCCACCCAATTGGCCGTTGTAATCGAGGTTGACCCGCGTGACCGGGCTCAGCGCCAAGCTGGCCTGCACGCCCACCAGCGCGGCGTCGCGCAGCAAGGGCGAACTGCGCACGGCGAATGAAGGCCCGCCGGCAACAAACGCCAGGTGTTCTTCGGATTCAATGGCGGTGAGGCTGTGCTGCCACCCCAGCGAGCCAGAAAGCTGCAGCTGTTGGTGATCATTGAGGGCAACGGTTTTCAGTGCGCGCATGCCAAGCGTGCTGAGCACGGCGTCCCGGCGATCGCTGCCACGCTCCAGCGCCGCAGCAGCGCCTTTTTCATGGAACGCCTCACTGTCCAGGTGCACATATGCCAGGTTGGCGAACGGCTCCAGTGCCAAGGGTTGCAGGTGTATCCGGTAGGCCGCTTCGGTAAAGAGTTGCGCCGTGTGCGCATCCAGCTTGGCGTTCTGTTTACCGCTGACAGCGCCGTAGTGCAGATCACGCTTTACGTCACCGCGATGCCAGCTGTAGGCGCCACCGGCACTGACGCGCCAATCGCCCAGCTCGCGCCCGGCATACGCGCCGAGGTGATAACTGTCGATGGACGCCGAGGAGTGTGTACCGCTGCCCATGTTCAATGAGCTATCGCTGTAACCGGCGACCAGCCCCACGCGAGTCTGCTCGTCCAGCGCACCCTCCACGCCGCCCAGCAAACCACCGAGGGACGTGGTTGAACCCGCCGTCTCACTGCGGCTGTCGGCCTTGCCCCAGGCGCCAAGTGCCTTGAGCCACAGGTTGCTTTCAGCGTTGACCGGCACATGGCGCAAACGCTCGCCCACGGCGTCACGTAGCGACTGGCTGTCGTTGATCAGCATGGCGCCAATCGCCGGGTAGATCTCCCCGGACAGTTGCTGCAAGCCTTGTTGCGCGACCGCAATGGAATCCGACTGCAGCACGCTTTCATATACGGGGTTGCCCGCGCCCAATTGCTCGGCGGCAGCGGCTACGTTGCGTTGGTTGCGGGTCGCCGCCACGCTGGCGAAGGTGGCGTCATTGCGGACCACGTCCAACTGCACGCCGTCGGTGGCGTAAGCGAGGGTGCCCCCGAGGAACAGATAGTCGGGCAACACCTGGCCAAATTGGCCCTGGATACCCCCCACCGCCTGCAGGATGGTGTACTGGCGGCCGATCAGGCTTTGCGCCTGCGCGCCGCTAAGCAGGGTCGGGCTATTTTCCAAAGCCAGGGTGACGTTGCCGCCGCCCAGGATTGCCCTGCCGCCGGCGACGATACGGTCGCTGTCGGTGGGCGTGAGTTCCACCGCATAGGTCGAACCTGCCCCCAGGTTCACGTCACCCGCCACCTGCAAGGTGCCCACGGAGTTGCCCGGTGCTACGCGGCCACCCGGGTGAACCGACAGCGCGGCAATCCGCCCGGAGCCGCCCAGTGTGCCGCTGTCGTTGACCGTCACCGCAGAGGTCAGCGAGCCGTTGACTGCCAGCAACCCGCCGTTGACGGTGGTCGCCCCGCGATAGGTGCTGTCGCCGCTGAGTACCAGCGTACCCGCGCCGGACTTGATCAGGCTGCCTTCATAGATGCGCGTCGCGGCCGCTTGATCGCGTGCCGTGCCGACAGCGTAGTCCGTTTGGTCCTGCTGGCTGGCATTGGCGCCCACGCCGTTTTGCCAGCCCTTGTCGATCAGGGTCTGCTGCCAAGCGCTGTGCTCGGTGGCGTCCTCGGCCTGGCGCCGCAGCAAGGCCTGGTCGGAGATGCCGTTGCTCCATACATCGCCCTGCCCGGCCGCGAGGCTCACGTTCATAGGCCCGAGTAACTGCCCCGGGCCGTGCATCGCCCGTCCCAGGTCCGGCACACCCCAACCTACGGTGGTCGTGGGCGCCTGGGTGAGGGAACCATCGAGCTGCGTGGCGGTGGTCAACAACACCTGCAACGCCTGCTCGTTGGTCATATAGGGGTAGCGCTCCATCACCAGCGCCAACGCGCCGGTAGCATGGGGCGCCGACATCGAAGTGCCGGATTTGACGCCATAACCGCCGTCGGGGATGGTGCTGTTGATCAACGCACCGGGGGTGGAAATGCACCAGTATTTGGCAATGCCACACTGGTTGTATTTCTGGTTGTTGGCCTTGTCCAGGCCCGACACCGCCAGCCAGTGTCCTTCCAATTCCGGCTGGAAATACGGAAACGCCGAGCGCACGCTGGCGTTCGCGTAACCACTGTTGCCGGCGCTGAAGACGTTGATGACACCGGCTTTGGCCACGTCCGCCGCCGCATCCAGCCAGGTGCCCTGGTTGTAGTGCTGGGCGTAGGCCGCATGCAGGTCAGCGAGGGTGCGGTAACTGACATCCTTGGGTTGGCTGCCCCAGCTGTTGTTGATTGCCCGCACACCGGAATCCACCAGGGCGCTGTACACCGCCTTGAAGTATTTGGGATCGGGCGTCGGGCCAAACAGGAAGCTGTCGTTGGCGTTGGTATTGCCCACGTAGAGTTGTGCGTTGTACGCCACGCCGTGCATGCCCACGCCGTCGCGGGCTGCGCCCATCGTGCCGGTGACATGGGTACCGTGAAAATCATTGTTAGGGTTAAGCGCACCGGTGGTGCTGAAGGCGCTGCCATCGACGTAACTGCCGCTGGCGCTGACGGCGTGATAACGATCCCTGGAGGCCTCCGGATGGTTGGGATCGAAGCCTGAGTCCAGTGCGCCGATCTTTACCCCGCTGCCGGTAATGCCGGCAGCGTAGGCTTCATCCGCCTTCATGCGTCCCAACCCCCAGTCGCTCTGGAACTCGCTGGAACGCCAACTGGCGGCGTTCCCTGGCTGGCCGTTCTCGGTGTAGGCCGCTTGCGCCGCAACGGACAACAGCAGCAAGGAGGTGGCGGTAAACGGTTTGAAACGCGGCGAATCGGTGATCATAGAAACCATCCTTATTGTTGTTATAGAGGCCTACTTCATGGGGCCGAAGGCCTCATCGACTTTTGCCAGGTCGGTGTCCCGCAGGTTGCCGGCGTAGTAATGCAATTTGGTCCAGGCCATCAGGTAGTCATACCGTGCCTGTGCCAGGTCGCGGCGGGTGCTGTAGAGCTGCTGCTCGGCGTTCAACGCATCCAGGTTGACCCGCTCGCCGCCGAGGATGCTTTGCTGGGTCGACACCACCAGCGCTTCGGCGGACACCAATGCCTTCTGATACGCACGCAACTTGCTCACCCCCGACAGGCAGGCGCTGAACTGCCGACGCAGTTCGATCAGGGTTTCGCGGGTCTTGCCCTCCAGTTCGTACTCGGCCTGCTCCATGGCGCGGCTGGCCTGGCGCGTGGACGCGGAGATACCGCCACCGGCATACAGCGGCAAGCTGACTTCGACGCCGATGGTGTTGGTGTCATAGCGCTGGTTGTAGGTGTTGCCGCTGTCGGACTCCTGTTGTCGCGAGCTGGCATAGGCCGTGACCTTGGGCAAATGCCCGGCGCGATTGCGCTCCACTTCATAACGCGCCACTTCCAGAGCCTGGCGCTGGGAGGCCAGCGTGGGGTTGTTGCTGATCGCCAGCTCATGCCAGGTGTCATAGTTGGCCGGCGTCAGGGTGAACGCGGCAAACCCCTGGTTCAGCGGGGCCAGGTCATGGATGTTGACGCTCTGCACGCCGATCAAGGCGCCCAGTTCCCGCAGGGACGCATCCTGTTCGTCCAAGGCTTGGATCTCTTCGGCGGTGGCCAATTCGTAGCGTGATTCGGCTTCCAGAATGTCCGTGCGAGTCCCCTCGCCTTGCTGGAACAAATGCTGGTTCTGCTGGAATTGCTGTTCGAACGCCTTCTTCTTGGCACGCGCGATGTCGATCTGGTCCTGGGCGAACAACGCCTGGGTGTAATACGTCAGCACCCGCACCAACAGCGCCTGGCTCTTGTCGCGAAAGCTTTCATCGGCGAACAATGCCTGGGCCACGCCCTTGCGGTAATTGGCGTAGGCCTCGTAGTCGAACAGCGGCTGTTGCAGGCTGAAGGTAGAGCCGTAGCTGTTGTAGTTGCGGTCGTCGTGGTAATTGCCACCTCGCCCGTCCGGCAAGGTCGCTTGGGAATTGTTGCGGCCCTTGTTGTAGTTGTACGAGAGCCTCGGCAATAGCCCGGCGCGGCCGATGGCGCGGTTTTCCAGACCGGCGTCGCGCTCCTTGATGGCGCCAAGGAACACGGGATCGTTACGCAAGGCCTGCTCATAGACATCGAACGGGCCCATGGCGGCCTGGGCACTCGCGCTGGTCAACAGCAAGGCGATAAACATGTGCTTCATGTCTACTCCTCGGTCAACGCGGAGCCGGCACGGTCGAGCAGCGGCTTGAACAGGTAATTGAGCAACGAGCGCTCGCCGGTGCGCACGAACATCTCGGCGGGCATGCCCGGCTTGATCACCAGACCGTGGAGTTTTTCCAAGGCTGCTTCGCTGACCGTGGTGCGCAGCACGTAATAGGGCGCACCGGTTTTTTCGTCGAGCATCTGGTCAGCGGAAATCAGGCTGACCTCCCCCGGCACACGCGGTGTGCGGCTCTGGTTGAAGGCGGTGAACAGGATGTCGACCGGCAGGTGGGTGCCAACCTTGTCGACCAAATGCACCGGCAAGTGCCCTTCCACCTCCAGGCGCGTGTCCTGGGGCACGATTTCCAGCAGGGTTTCACCGGCACGCACCACGGCGCCTTCGGTGTGCACGCTGAGATTGACCGCGATGCCATCTGCCGGCGCGTTGATTTCGCTGTGCTGCAGGTCGAACCCCGCCGAGGTAAGTTGCTGCTCCAGGGTCAGGCTACGCAGTTGCGAATCGGCCAACTGGCTGCGCACCTCCTTTTGGTATTCCTCACTGTGCTGCTGCAGTTTCAACCGCGATTCGAGAATGCCCTGCTCTACCCGGCCACTTTCGCCGGTGTTCTGCGCCAGGTCCTGTTGCACCTGAGACAACTGCCGCTGGTAGTCCATCAGCCGATTGCGCGGGATGTAGCCATTGTCGGCCAAGGGTTGCAGATTGCTCAGTTGATCGCGCAGGGATTGGGCCTGGGCGGTCAGGTCGCTGCGGGCACGGCGCATGCCGTTCAACTGCGCGGTGGCGCCGTCGATATTGGCGCGGATACCGGCCTGCTCCCGGGCAAAGGCTTCGCGACGGCTGCTGAACAATTGGCGCTGACCTTCCAGCACCAGCGACAGGGCGGGGTCGGGATTGGCGCTCAGTTCAGGCGGAAAGAGGATGCTGGCCCGGTTGTCGCGCTCGCTCTGCCAGCGTGCCACGCTGGCCCAGGCCATGCGGTACTGGGCTTGCAGGGACTGCACGTCGGCCTGGTGCTGAGTCTGGTCGAGACGAAACAGCGGCTGGCCTTGCTTCACCCGTTCGCCCTCCTTCACCAAAATCCGGCTGACCACGCCGGGGCTCAGGGTTTGCACCGCCTTGCGCTTGCCCGATACCACTACGGTGCCCTGCACCGGAATCCCCTGGTCCAACGGCGCCAGGCTGGCCCACAGGAAAAAACCGCCAGCCCCGACCACCGTCAGCAGCCAGCCCATACGCGCGAAGAAGTTCGCGTCGCGTTGTTCAAAAGTGATGCTGCTCATGCGCCTGGATTCCTTCCGGCCTGGTACTGACGACTGAAACTCACGCCCGGTTTCTCTCTAGGCGGCTCCTGCTGGCCGGACAGCGCCCGCAGCACTTCCTGACTCGGCCCGAATGCCTGCAAATGCCCCTCGCTGAGCACCAGCAGCTTGTCGGCCTGGGCCAGCGCGGACGAGCGATGGGTGACCAGCACCACGCTGCTGCCCTGGGCTTTCATCTGCACAATGGCGCTGGCCAGGGCCGCTTCGCCGACGGTATCGAGGTTGGAGTTGGGCTCGTCCAGCACGATCAGCCGCGGCCCGCCGTACAGGGCGCGCGCTAACGCCACCCGTTGTTTCTGACCGCCCGACAGGCCGCCGCCGTTGTCGCCCAGCACCGTGTCGTAGCCTTGAGGTAAACGCAGGATCAGTTCATGCACGCCGGCCTGCTGCGCGGCACGTACCACGGATTCAGGATCAGCCTGGCGAAAACGCGCGATGTTGTCGGCAATGCTGCCGCTGAACAGTTCGATGTCCTGGGGCAGGTAGCCGATGTGGGGGCCCAGGTCGTCGCGGTCCCAGCGGTGAATGTCCGCACCATCCAGGCGCACGGTGCCCGCCAGGGTCGGCCATACCCCCACCAGCACACGGGCCAGGGTCGACTTGCCGGAGCCCGATGCCCCCAGAACGCCGAGCACTTCACCGGCGACCAGGTTGAAACTGACTTGATGCAAGGTCGCCACACGCCGCCCGGGTGGGCCCGCGCTGACCTGTTCGAAACTGACCTGGCCTTTGGGCGCAGGCAGCTTCATCTGCTCCACTTCCGGCGGAAATTCGCGCAACAAATCATCCAGCCGCTGGTAGGCCAGCTTGGCCGAACTCCATTGCTTCCACACCGCAATCAACTGGTCGATGGGGCTGAGCACTCGCCCCATCAGAATGGAACCGGCGATCATCATCCCGGCGGTCATATCGCCCCTGATCACCAGCAACGCCCCCAAGCCCAGCACCAGCGATTGCAGGCACAGGCGCAGGGATTTGCTCAGCGAGGTCACGACTGAGCCGGTATCACTGGCTTGGTTCTGCAAGCCGAGAAACTGCGAATGCACTGCAAACCAACGTTGGCGCAGCGCACCGAGCATGCCCATGGCCTGGATGGTTTCGGCATTGTGCAAGTGGCTGGTGGCCAATTGCGTGGATTGCTGGGAATAACCACTGGCCTCGCCCAACGGCTTTTGGGTCAGGTATTCATTCAGGCACGCCAGGCCGATCAACAGCACTGCGCCCGCGGTGGCCAGCACGCCCAGCCATACGTTGAACAGGAAGATCACCAACAGGTAGAGGGGAAACCACGGCGCATCGAAAAACGCGAACAGCGCCGGTCCCGTGATGAATTGGCGGATATGGGTCAAATCGCCAAGGGATTGCCCGGCATGTCCCTGCCCACGTTGCAGGTTGCGCTCAAACGCGGCCTTGTACACACGCAGGTTGAAACGCCGCTCCAACTGGCTGCCGATACGGATCACGATAAAACTGCGGATCGCCTCAAGCGTGCCAATAAACGCAAAGAACCCCACGACCATCAGTGTCAACATCACCAGGGTGGTTTCATTCTGGGAGGACAGCACGCGGTCATACACTTGCAGCATATAAATCGACGGCACCAGCATCAGCAGGTTAATCAATGCCGTGAAACAGCCAACACTGATCAAAATACGTTTGTATTCACCCAGCGCCTTGAATAACGGCGCGACGGCATGGGACTTCGCCATGTTTTCTGATCTTCCCTGAAACAAATTGCGCGCAATAGTTGCCCCAACCCCAACTAACGGAGCGGCCAACTAATATATTCAAGTTATAAGCTTATAACGGCAACTAAGGTGCGCGTTGCAATACAACTTCAAGACCGGTGGGTGTGCGACCGGTATATTCACCCTCTTTCTGCCGATTGAGGTGAGTAATGCCGCTGCCTTCGGCGTTCATCAGCCAGATGCCATCCGGCGTCGGCGACCAGGTCAAGGGTTTATCACCGAGCCACTGCGCCACACAGGCCACATCGCCAGCCAAGGCATTCGCTTGCTCCAGCAGGTCCAGCGCACACACCTGATCGTGTTGATGCAATTGCCAGTGGCCCGCCAATTGGGCGGTGGTGGGTAATACAAGACTGCTCGCCATTGCGTGGGCTCCTGCCGACACGAACATCACCTGCAATACGCCGGTGATCATTTTGAAAAAACGCTGCATGTTCACGCTCCATCGGTAAAGCGCGGCGCCGAAGCGCCGCGCCCGTGCATCACGCCACGATGTCGCTGACCGCAGCCTGGCCGACGGTGGTGACGAGGAAGTCCGCCACGCCGTGACCGGAGAAGTCCACTGCCAAGGTGCCCAGGTTGGTGCCTGCGGCGTAGGTCAGCACAGCGTCGCCGGCATGCCCGGTGAAGGCATTGACGAAGGTCAGGCCTGCGCCCTTGGTGATGCCGGACAGGTCGATCTTGTCGGAACCGGAGGCAAAGTCAAAGATCTTGTCCGCCGCCCCAGGCTTGGAGTCGGAACTGGCACCGAACACAAAGGTGTCACTGCCCGCGCCGCCCCACAGCTGGTCCGCTCCGCCGCCGCCGTAGATGAGGTCGTTGCCGGCCCCGCCTTTGATCACGTTGGCCGCGTTGTTACCAATGATCAAGTCATTGCCGGCGCCGCCGAAAGCGTTCTCGATGGTCACGCCCTTGGCGATGGACACGTTGCCCACCAGGCCGCCCACGTCGGAGAACGACGCTTCATTGAGGTTGATCTTCTGGTTCTGGGTGAAGCCGGAGAAGTCCAGGGTGTCGTTGCCGCCACCGTCCCACACCGAGAACACCAGCTTGTCGGCGTTTGACGTTGCGCTAAGGAAATCACGCCCGGTGTTGGAGTTGAACCCGTAGGTGGTGTCGCTGGCACGGGTGCTGTAGTTGGCGCCGTAGAGCTTCTGGATCGCCGCAATGTCGTCGATCAGCGGGCCGGAAGCGTAAGCTTCGACGCCGCCTTTGCTGAAGTTCTGATTGGTATTGCTCTCGCTCCAGTAGCTCATCAGGCTGTAGCCACGCGTGTCCTGTCCATAGGTCGCGTCGTTGTAGGTCGGGTTGCCATTCCCGGCGTTGTAGTCGCCAGGGTGAGCCAGGCCCAGGGTGTGGCCGATTTCGTGGGTGAGGGTCTGCCGGCCGTAGTTGTTCAGGTCCGGGGTCTTGTTCGGCGTGTAGCTGTTGTTGGTCAGGTACCACGACGTGCCATCGTAGCCTGCGCCGGTGCCGGGCAGGTAGGCGAAGGCCGCTGCGCCGTCCTGGCCGCTGCTGTAGTTGCCGAAGGTCATGTGCCCGTCACCGCCGGTGGCTTTCTCGGTGAAGGTGACCTTGGCTACGTCCGCCCAGGATTGCATGGCCAGTACGGCCTGTGCTTTCTGCTGTGCGTTGAACTGGCTGAAGCCCGAGATGCCATGTTTGTTCATGGTGCTCGAAGAGGCCGAGGTCAGGAAGGTGTAGGTCAGGTCGATCTTGCCGTTGCCGTCAAAGTCCCGGTACGCGGCGCCGTCGCGCAGCAGCTGGGTGGCTGCCTGATCAACGGTGTAGGAGGGTTTGCCATTGACCGTGAGGTTGCCGCCACGGTCGTACAGATGGCTGAAGCTATCGATTTGCGAGTAAGCGGTGCTGGCTTGCGCCGCCGATACGATAGCCTTGTCTTTTACTTTTGACATAAACGTACTTCCTTGTGTGCAAGTGCATCAGTCTTTTTTCGATAGGAACCTCGCGGGCGAGATCGTCCTATCACTCGCCTCTTTTGAAGGCGTAAGAAAACTGACACAACTTGAAATCTTTCGTCTACATCTTTTCCAGCGGCAAAACCTGACTCATCATCAACCCAAATAAAGTTCCGCGCCGTGTTTGCTGGGTTAACTTGGTTTTGCCCGCCGAAAACCCACCTCCACTTATTTAAATATTAAATAGCACTAACGCCGCTCAACTAGAGCGGCGCTGTTAATTGTGGATCCAATATATTGGCAGGGTGTCATTGGCAACATTAAACAGCCACTACTTGAATTAATAACTTAAGGTGCCCCCGATTACCGGGACACACTCCACCCCGTCTTGTGCAAGGCCTCCAACAGCGTTTCACCCTCCAGTCCGGGCACCAGGACACCTTGATCGGTGAGCATGTCCTCTCCGGCCAAGATCGCATTGATGATGGCCTCTTCCACCGCCTCCGCCGCAGCGCTGAACAGCGGCGAAATATGGTCGTTATTGACCATCTGCAACGCGCTGCTGAAAGGCAGGCCCTTGCGCCCGTAATCCGCCGCCGGCAAATCGCGGTTACCGGTGGCAAAGGCCAGGAACAGATCGCCGCTGGAATCCTCGGTACCGCCGCCGGTACGTGCAATGCCGATGGACGCGCGTTGCGCCAGGCGCTGGCATTGGTGCGGCAACAACGGCGCGTCGGTAGCAAGGATCACCACGATCGAGCCCATGCCTGGCGTACCCCGTTCGGCAAAGGGCGACGCAATCTCCATCAACCGGCGCCCCACCGGGTAGCCATCCACCCGCAGTTCCTGGCGCTTGCCATGGTTGGCCTGCACCAGCACGCCGACGGTCCAACCGCCCTGCTCTGCCGGCAAGCATCGCGAAGCCGTGCCAATGCCGCCTTTGAACTCATGGCAGATCATGCCGGTTCCGCCGCCGACTGCGCCTTCCTGCACCGGACCGGTTTCGGCGTTGTCCACGGCTTCACGCACATGCTCGGGGCCGACGTGCTGACCCCAGATATCATTGAGCAGACCGTCATAGGTTTCCATCACCACCGGCATGCACCAGTACACCGCCGGGTCCGCCACGCGTTCGCGCTCCAGGGCGATCAGGCTGTCACGCACAACGCCAATGCTGTGGGTGTTGGTGATGGCCAGCGGCGTGGTCAACAGCCCTGCTTCGTTGATCCACTCAAGGCCGGTGGCATCACCATTGCCATTGAGCACGTGATAGCCGGCAAAGCACGGTTGCTGGCGCGCCTCGCCAGCGCGCGGTTGGATCACACTGACGCCGGTACGCACGTGCTTGCCGTCGACAAGCGTCTTGATCGTGCTGTGGCCGACCCGGATTCCCGGCACATCGGTGATGGCGTTCCACTCACCGGGCGTACCCAGTCCCAACGTGATGCCCAATTGACGTGCGCGCATAACCACTCCTTACAATTTCTGGAAGACCGGACTCAACCGGCCACTGATGCAATACAGAATCACCGACAGGGCCAGCAAGCCGATAATGATCATGATGTCGCGGATCGAGGCCGCCGCCACCAAGGTGACCAATAGATAGCCCGCGCCCAGTACCGCGACCAACGCCGGCAGGGGCCACAGCGGCATGCGATAGGGATGCTCGCGATCACGCAGCAGCACCCGGCTCATCAACGCACTCAACGCCACCACCAGGTACACCAGCATGATCAGCAAGACGCTGAACGAGGTCAGGTCGGCCAGGTTGGAGCTGAAACTGAGCAGCGCCGAAGGAATCGCCAGGAACAGCGTAGCCAACCACGGCGAATCCCAGCGCGGGTGAATGCGCGTGAACAGTTTGTTGATGCTCGGCGTCCACAGCGCATCGCGGCCGCTGCTGAACACTACGCGGCCGATCTGGATCACGATGGCGACGATGGCATTGAACACCGACAGGAAGATCCCGGCGCTGACCAACCGCGAGAGGGTTTCATTGCCGTGGCTGGTCAACAGATAGCCGATAGGGTCCGGGCTGCTGATCATTTCACTGAGCGACGGCGCGCCGATCAACAACGCGGTGATGGGCACCAGTTCGATGATCACCACCAGCCCCAGGGACCACAGCACCGCCTTGTGCACGCCTTTGCCGCCGCACTTCATGTCCTCGGCAAGCAACACCGCCGGACCATAGCCATTGTAGGAAAACAGACCGATGCCCACCGCGCCGATCACCAGGGCCCAGGGCGCCAGGTGCAGCACGCCGTTTTCGACGATCTGCGGCTGGAACAGCACGCTGGCCGGTTGCACCGGGTTGCCGAAACCGATCACCACGATCACCAGCAGCGCCGCCACTTCAAGCAGCAGGCAGGTGCCGGTGATCCAGGCATTCAGCTTGATATTGAGGATGCCCAGGGCGTAGCTGCACACCACGATCACCAGCGCCACGGTTTGCGAGTCAAACTTCGTGCCCAGCGCGTTGTTCAGGTAAGTCGCGGCTCCCGTGGCGAGTACCGGCGGGATAAACAGCAACATCACCAGCACGGTCAGGAACGTCGCATAACCCGCCATGCCACCAAACACGCGCTTGGCGTACACATACTCGCCCCCGGCGCTGTTGTGTGCACGGCCCAGCTCGGCGTAGCAAAAGGCAAACATCAAGGCAAGCAGACCGGCCATCACGAACGCCAGGAACACCCCGCTACCCGCCTGCTGGATGGCAAAGGGCGCAATCACAAACACGGAACTGGCCGGCGTCACCGCCGATACGGTAATGGCGACTACATCGAAGACACTCAAGGTGGGTTTCAGCACGCCATCGGGCGTGGGGGAAGTGCTCATATCGTTATCCTCTGTCGTTGTTCTTGGTGTGAGGCAGAAACGAAAAGTCTGATGAGTCACGGGCTATGTTTCCCGCTGAATGATGGCGACGATAAACGCGACGTTCATATCAGCCAATTCCCCTATTGGCGTACTCCCCTTGACGACACCCGGCAAAAGCCGAACCCTTGGCCGATCTTTTGTGGGTGGGAGCCTGTCACATGAGCCTGTTTCGCGAAGTCGGCATGCACGCCGGCCTGGGCCGCACCGTCGCGCACATCGGCACCGAGCGCTTCTGGAAACAGCTGGTGTTGTTGCTGCACCAGTGCCTGCCCTTCGATAACGCCCTGGCGATCTTCTACCCATTGGAGGGGCCGCCCCAGGCCCTCGAAGAATACGACGCCCAGCCCAGCAGCAAACCAGCGTCGATGCTGGTGTACCTCAATGGCTTGTATTTGCTCGACCCCTTTTTCCAGGCCTGCCGTGAAGGGTATGCCAGCGGTGTGTATCGCCTGGAGGAAGTGGCGCCGGACCATTTCCGCCAGAGTGAATACTTCCTCAATTACTTCCACGACAACGTGCTGGAAGACGAGGTGCAGTTCATTCTGCAATTGCCGGGTGCGGGGACCTTATCGCTGTCGCTGGGCATGCAGCGACGCTTCAGCCTTGAAGAGACCGGGCTGATGACCACCGTGGCGGCCTGGGTACTGCCGTTGATGCAGCAGCACTGGCAGCAAAGCACCCAGCGAGCGCCGGCGATGGACAGCCAGATCAGGGATGCATTGAGTCAGTTTGGCTGCGGCGTGCTATCGGAGCGCGAATTGGAAATCGCCCGCCTGGTGCTGCGCGGGTTCTCGTCCAAGGCCATGGCTGAGCGCCTGAACATCTCGCCGGATACGGTGAAGGTGCACCGTCGGCATTTGTACGCGAAGCTGGATATCTCATCACAGCCGGAGCTGTTTTCGTTGTTTATCCAGTCGTTGGGGCATGACCTGGAAAACCCCTGAGCCCGAGGTTGTACTCGGTTTAAATGTGGAAGCGGGCTTGCCCGCGAATGCAGTACACCAGTCGCCAGATCTATTGACTGACATTCCGTATTCGCGGGCAAGCCCGCTCCCACAGGGGGCGTGCGTCGCACTTACTTACCGGTGCGAATGGTGTTCCATACCCGCGTGCGTACCCGGTCGATATTCAGCGGCATGGCTTCCAGCGCGAACAGCTTGCCCATCATCTCGGGGCTCGGGTAGATCTTGGTGTCGGCCTTGATCGCCGGGTCCACCAGGCTGTCGGCGGCCTGGTTGCCGTTGGCGTAATGCACGTAGTTGGTGATGCTGGCCATCACTTGCGGGCGCAACAGGTAGTTCATGAACGCATAGCCGGCTGCCTCGTTGGGCGCATCGGCGGGCATGGCGACCATGTCGAACCAGATCGCGGCGCCTTCCTTGGGAATGTTGTAGCCGATGTTCACGCCGTTCTTGGCTTCTTTGGCACGGCTTTCAGCCTGCAGGATGTCGCCGGAGAACCCAACCGCCACGCAGATATCGCCGTTTGCCAGGTCCGCGGTGTATTTCGAGGAATGGAAGTACGCCACATAAGGCCTGACTTTCATCAGTAGGTCTTCCGCTTTCTTGTAGTCCTCGGGCTTCTTGCTGTGGTGCGGCAAGCCCAGGTAGTTGAGCGCGGCCGGCAGCAGCTCCGGGCCGTTATCCAGAATCGCAACCCCGCATTTCTGCAGCTTGGCCATGTTCTCCGGCTTGAAGATCAAGTCCCAGGAATCGACCGGCGCGTTGTCACCCAAGACCGCCTTGACCTTATCGATGTTGTAGCCGATGCCGGTGCTGCCCCATAGGTACGGGAAGCCGTGGGCATTGCCTGGATCGTTGTTTTCCAGGGCCTTGAGCAGCACCGGGTTGAGGTTCTTCCAGTTGGGCAACTGGCTCTTGTCGAGCTTCTTCAACGCGCCGCCCTGGATCTGCCGGGCCATGAAATGGTTGGACGGGAACACCACGTCGTAGCCGGATTTACCGGTCATCAACTTGCCGTCCAGGGTTTCATTGCTGTCGTACACATCGTAGGTGAAACCGATGCCGGTTTCTTTCTGGAAGTTCTTGGTGGTGTCCGGCGCAATGTAGTCCGACCAGTTGTAGATTTTCACCGTCTCGGCGGCCTGGCCGATAGAGGCCACCAACATCAAGGGCAACAGGGCAATGGCTTTCATGGTTCGATTTCCTGGCGGTTTTAGGGCTGTTTTTATGGCAGGCGATCAAGGATCAAAGCGTTACAGAATCAACACGTAGGTCTTGCGCACGGTCTCCTGGATATCCCAGATACCGGTGCTGTTGGCCGGCAACATCAGTGCATCACCGGCTTCTATGTGGACGACTTCACCGTTGTCAGGGGTAAAGGTGCAGCGGCCCTGGATAAAGTGACAAAACTCCTGGGATTTGATCTGTCGACGCCAGACGCCTGGGGTGCATTCCCAGATGCCGGTCTCGACACCGTCGTTGCGCTCGACGCTCAGGGTCGAGGCCACGGCGATGGGCTCACCCAGGGGCACGGCGACGGGCGACGAGTCCGGCAGGTGGGCGTTCAGCGTGTCTTTGAATTGAGTGATGCTCATGGGTTTTCCCGTGTAAGTGAAACGACTTAGTGCATGAAACCTTCCATGAACCCGGCCACGCCGGTCGCCAGCTTGCGGCGCCAAGGGGCGGTATTGGGGTTGGCCAACACCTGGTCTTCATGGACGAAACTGCGAATGATCGCGTTGTAGCCCAACCAGCGGCAGGGTTCGGGTTCCCAGGGCTTGAGTGCGTCCAGGCCACGTTCGCGGATCACCCAGGGTTGATGGATCAGCGCAGTGTCGCGGCCCAGGATCAGGTCGGCCAGGGTGCGGCCACCCAGGTTGGTGGCGCCGACGCCCTCGCCGCCATACCCGCCCGAGAGCGCGATGCCGGTTTTGTGGTCGCACAGCATGTGCGGTCGGAAATTGCGCGACATGCCCAGGTTGCCGCCCCAGGAATGGGTAATGTTCACGTGCTTGAGCTGTGGGAAAAGCTCACCGAACAGGTAGCGACGCAACTCGACCTCGCTGTCAGTCAGATCGAAGTCGTGGCGCAGCTTCCCGGCAAACTGGTAACCGCCACGGGCGCCGAACACCAGGCGGTTGTCCGCCGTACGCTGGCCATAGGTAACCTGGCGGCTGCTTTCGCCAAAGGCTTGGCCATGGCTCAGGCCGATTGCCTCCCAGGTACTGGCCGGCAACGGCTCGGTGGCGACGATCAAGCTTTGCACCGGCAGTTGGTAACGGCCCAAAAGCGGCAAGGTGTTGGCATAGCCCTCCACTGCCGGCACCACCCAGGCAGCACGAACACTGGCCTTGGCCGTGCGCACACTGCCCGACTGCCAGTGCGTGGCCGGGCTGTTTTCGTAGATCGTCACGCCCATGCGCTCGACCACCCGCGCCAGCCCGCGCACCAGCTTGGCGGGGTTGATAGTCGCTACGTGCGGCGCATAGATACCGCCATAAGGCTTGGCGATGCGAATCTGTTCGGCCAGTTGTGGCGGACTGAGCCAGCGATAGTCGGCTTCGGTCAGGCCCTGGGCGTAGAGCTTGTCCAAGTAGCGACGCAGGCTGACTTCCTGCTCAGGGTAACGCGCGGCGCAGTAAAGGGCGCCGCCCTTGCGGTAGTCGCAGTCGATGCCTTCACGCGCCAGCACCTGGGCCACTTCATCGGGGATGGCATGCAGCAGGTCAAACGAGGCGCGGCGTTGTTCTGGCCTCAGGCCGGCCAACAGGCGGTCTTCACCCAGCACGTTACCCATCAACCAGCCACCGTTACGTCCGGAGGCACCAAAGCCTGCGGTCTGGGCTTCGATTATCGCGATGTTCAGTTCGGGCGCCTGGCGTTTCAGGTAGTACGCGGTCCACAGCCCGGTATAGCCGGCGCCGATAATGGCCACGTTGACGTCCAGGTCATGTTCCAGCGACGGCCGCGCGTGCAGCGGCTCGTCCAACTGGTCCATCCATAAGCTGATGTTGCGCCATGCCGGCATGCCGGGATCCCCTACCTCGTTTCGATAGGTTGGATCCTAGAGCGCGGTGTCAGGGGCTGTCTTGCGCGCGTGCACGCAGGGAAATTTGTTTGACGTAGGCCTTGGGCGACTGGCCAGTGTGCTGGCGGAACGCGCTGTAGAACGCCGACAGCGAGTTGAAACCCGCGGCGAATGCCAGGTCGTCGACCTTTATCGGCGGGACGGCCTTGTCCAGCGCCGCCAGCAAGTGCTGGAGCCTAGCCTGGTTGACGTAGCGATAGAAGCTTTGCCCCAGCACCTGGTTCAGCAGGTAGGAAATCTGATTGCGGCTGTAGCCACATTCCTTTGAAACCCGCTGCAGGTCCAGTTCCGGGTCCAGGTAGGGTTGTTTGTGCTGGAAGTACTGCTGCAGGTCATTGGCCATGTGCCCCAACTGCTGGGGCGACAAGCCCAGGCGGCTGACCGAAGGCCGCGCGGCCTGGGCGGGCTGCTCATGCACCAGGGACGCGTATTCATTGACCCGCCAGATCAGCCCGTCACGTACCGTGATGGCTTCGCTGGTGCGGAATGACACCAGCCCGTGGCCGCCACGCAAGGTGATGCGGTACTGGATGAACGCGGTGTCGCCATCGGCGCGGATGCGATCACTGTGCTCGATCGCTTCGTCGGCCTCGCGCGGCATGCTGGCTTGCAGGTATTCACGCAACTCGGCGTAACCGACGACACGGTTCTGGAAAAAGTCGTGGTACTGGATGTCCGGATGGTAGTAGGACATTACGCCCTCCAGGTCCCGATGGCGCCAACACAGGTGGTGGCGTAGCACCAGCTCGCGTGTGGCGTGGGATTGCTGGGAATCATCGTCTGGAGCGATGTCAGGCATGGAGGGCTCTGCGGCGGGTAAACCGTGAAGATTGCCGAATTTTGCCGGAGTCTTCAATGGCCAGTGGGCTCTTCTGACTAATGGCCTATTGCCCAACCTCAAGCAGGACATGACCTGTATCAACCTAACGCAAAACAACCGCCAGACGGGGCCGAAAAAGTCACCTTGCGATTGCGAGCGGATGCTATTTTGAATGCTTGAACGCCATGACCAGTGAAGGTCATGGCCCCCCTGCCACGAGCTAAAGGAAGCGCTCTATGAACAAGGTGGGCAACATGAACAAAGTGACGTTCCCCAACGCCTGCCAGTTGATGCGCTGGCATTTCCATCCAATGGGCTTTGAGGGCAGCATGGACGCGCCCGGCAGCATGATCGTTCGATTGTTCAACCGCGCCAGCGGCGAGACGCTGATCGCCATCGCCGGCATCCCCTGCGCCACAGTAATGAATGCCGCCGATGTGGAACGCATCATCGAAGCGGTGGAGGATGAGCTGGAGTCGTTTGTGCCGCCGCAATCCCTGCGGGCCTGATTCGCAAGCCCGCTCACAGGCTAGCTGCGGTGCACCCTCAGTTGCGTTGATCATCGAAGAAGGCTTTTTTGCCATCCACCCGCTCCGACGCCTTGGGCACATTCACTGCCTGGCCTTCGGGCTTTTCCACGTACCAATAGCAATGGCTCACGGCGCGGGTGATGCCCACATAGGCCAGGCGCAGCACTTCGTCCTTTTGCGCATTGTCAAAGGGCTCGCTGTCGCCAGCATTGCCCAGGCCCGCCATCCGGTATACCTGGTTTTTATACGGCGAGCTGGTGACATGCTGGCAATCCCCAAGCATAAACACCGCGTCCGCCTGCAGGCCCTTCGCACTGTGATAGGTCAATTGCTTCAGCCTGCGTGCCTGGGGCGGCAAGCTAGAATCCACATTAACTACAGAGCTAATATGCTCTTGAATCAATGACTTATCGCTACTTTTTCGATAAAGCATCAAGATCGAATCGCCCTTCTGGTAATGCTCCGACAGCTGCCGACCCAATGCCGCGTCGTCCCGTTCCAGCACCTTGACCGGTACCAAGGCCTGGGGCGCGCCACTGGCCTTGGCTTTCTTGCCAGGAATCGCCGGTGCGGCGCGCACGATGTGCTCGGCCGCATCAATGATGTGTTGGTGACTGCGGTAGTTCTCGCCCAGCATCACGCGGGTAGTAGACGGCGATGGGAACTCCTTGTCGAAGGCCATGAAGTACTTGGGCGAACTGCCCCGCCAGCCATAGATCGACTGCCAGTCATCCCCTACACACAGCAACGATGAGCGCTGGGCGCCGCGCCCGATATGCATCGCAGGGCCACGGCTGCGGATCTCGCGCAGGCTGGCGCGGATCCACGAGACAATCTGCGGCGAAACGTCCTGGAACTCGTCGATCATCAGGTGCGACAGCGGCCGCAGCAGCGGATCACTGAGCAGCTTGAGGTTTTCCGGGGTGTTTTCGCCGAACAGCGAGAACATCCGGTTATAGGTCATGATCGGTGGCGATTGGTCCAGCAGGTGATCTTCCAAGGCCTTCCAGAAGATGCTCAAGGCTTCAAAGAAGAAGCGGTCCGGGTCATCCTTGGCAAAGCTCATCTGCCCGACAGCAGTGGGTACGTCCAGGCCGAGGTTCTCGATAAATCCGGCGGCCGCGACGAAACTGTCCAGCAGCGGCGCTGACGCCAACTCGCCTTTGACCTTGTAATCAAAGCCGGGGCCGGCCGTGGCGTCACCGGCCACACTGCTCAGCAGACGCTTTGATGATTCATAACTATCCAGCCATATCAATGGCTTATGACAGAAAGCTTGAAACAACGTGCGCTTTACCGCCCACTCTGCACGCACCGAAAGCTTTGAGTGAGGTCGGCTGGTCTGCGGGTTTTCCCGTGAATCGAAGCCCAGCACCACCCAGGCATCCAGCTCAGGGATATAGCCATGGCAGTGGAATTGCGCGCCGTTGATTTCTATGGTCTGGCGGTTGGGTTCAATGCCCTTGATCGGCCACGCACCTGCACGGAACCACAGGTCCTCAATCACATCGCAGAGTTCTTCATCGCGCTTGGCGGCCAGCTCAGTGACAGCCACGCGTTTTTGCACATCCGGGTGATCGCGCTCCAACGCCTTTAGCTGCAGGCCGTGGCGCGCCAGCGGCGCAATCAGCTCACGGAACCGTGGGTGTTCCCTGTGCAGCCGGTGATAGCAGGCATTCATCTGCTGGCGTTGGGCTTCGTTGATACGCAGGTCGAAGGGGTTGCTGTCGGCGTCTTCAAAACCCGAGTTCAGGTTTTCGAAGGCTTGCAGGCGCTCAAAGCCCGGGAGACTGCGCACCATGGGCAGAATGCGCGAGTGAAAGGTACGCACCACGGCTTGGGCTTCTTTCACACCCAGGGGTTGGCCCCACAGGTTGAGAATTTCCATGAGTTTGTTGATGAAGTCCTTGCGCGATTCACGGGTGAAGGTCACCACCGTCATCGAGCTCAGCTCAAAGCCCAGGTAATGGGTGAGCAGCAAAATGCGCAACACCAGCGACGTGGATTTGCCGGCACCGGCCCCGGCGATCACTGAGGTTGAAGGCGTTTCGCTGAAAATCATCTTCCATTGCGCCGCGCTGGGCTGGGCATGAGCCGGCAGCAATCGCGCAACGTCGGCCTTCATGCGTTTCTTCAGCTCGGCGGTAAGCGGCAGGCGCCAATCATCGAACAGACTGTCATCCACGCCCGGCGCTCGGTGTTCATCCGGGCGGAAGTCACGAATCAATAGCACCTGACGACCTTCCTCGATGCCCTCGGCCTTACCTTCGCGGTAGCCATACTCCACGCCCGCCTCATGCCCGCTGCGAAAACCGTCGGCCTGCCCGTGCAGCCAGGAGAACCGGTGCTGGGCGCGCAGACGCGTCAGACCATGGCCAAACAGGCGTGCAGCCAAGCGTTTGAATAGCGGCATTTCAGCCAAAGGGCGCAGTTCGGGAGGAAGATCAGGCTTTTGTTGCGACACGCGGACTCCTGCGATGAGCTGGGTTCAGACAAATGCGCCATGGTCGCCGGAATCGACGCCGAGTTCCAGCCAATTGCTTTGCAGTCATGCAGTTAGGCGATGAACTGAAAGTCAAAACCCCAGCGACCAATCTAATTAGCCGATAGGAATAAGGCAGTTTTTACGCTTTTTATCGATTATGAGCTGCAGGATCATAGGGCCATTCACAGGAGATGATCATGCTTGAACTTCGACCTTTCAAATCCCTGGGCGGCGCCCACCACGGATGGCTTGACGCTCATCACCACTTCTCGTTTGCCGAGTACCACGACCCCGAGCGCATGCACTGGGGCAACCTGCGGGTATGGAACGATGACATTATCGCGCCGGGCACTGGCTTCGCGCAGCATCCGCACCGCGACATGGAAATCATCACCTACGTGCGTGAAGGCGCGATCAGCCATGCCGACAACCTCGGCAACAAGGGTCGCACCGAAGCCGGTGATGTACAGGTGATGAGCGCAGGCACCGGGATCGCCCACAGCGAGTACAACCTGGAAGACACGCCGACCCAGATTTTCCAGATCTGGATCATTCCGAACGAGGCCGGCTTACCGCCGTCTTGGGGTGCCAAGCCGTTTCCCAAGGGTGAACGCGAGGGCTTTGTGACGCTGGCCAGTGGCAAGGCCGGGGACAGCGAGAGCTTGCGCATTCGTGCGGATGCACGGCTGGTGGCGGCGAACCTGAGGGCTGGAGAAACTGTCGAATACCGGCTGGACAACGGGCGTCGGGCGTATCTGGTGCCGGCGACCGGACTCATTGAAGTCAATGGCTTGCGTGCACAAGCTCGAGATGGTGTGGCGGTTGAAGACGAGCAGGTGTTGCGAGTGACAGCGGTTGAAGACAGCGAAATTGTCTTGGTCGACCTCGCCTGACCCTGTTGGAGCTGGGGAACGTCGAGTGCTTGCCGACGTCCCCCAAGTTCCTACACAGGATCAGTTATTGGCTGATAGCACCGTCTACCAACACCTGCGCCTCTTCCACCAATTGCTTGAGGTGATCCTCACCGATAAAGCTCTCGGCGTAGATCTTGTAGATATCCTCGGTGCCGGATGGGCGCGCGGCGAACCAGCCGTTTTCGGTCATCACCTTCAACCCGCCGATCGCTTGGTCATTGCCCGGCGCATGGCTGAGGATCTGCTGGATGCTCTCCCCGGCCAATTCGGTAGACGTGACCTGGTCCGGCGACAACTTGCCCAGCAGGGCTTTCTGCGCGGGAGTAGCCTTGGCATCCACACGAATCGCGAACGGTTCGCCCAGGGCGTCCGTCAGGCCGCGGTAGATCTGGCTCGGGTCCTGGCCTTTGCGCGAGGTCATTTCCGCGGCCAACAGCGCCGGGATCAAGCCGTCTTTGTCCGTGCTCCAGACCGTGCCGTCCTTGCGCAGGAACGAAGCACCGGCGCTTTCTTCGCCACCAAAGCCCAACGAACCGTCGAACAGGCCATCGGCAAACCACTTGAAGCCTACTGGCACTTCGTACAAACGACGGCCAATGCGGGCGGCAACGCGATCGATCAAGCCGCTGCTGACGACAGTCTTGCCCACGGCGGCGTCCGCGCGCCAGTCAGGACGGTTCTGGAACAGATAGTCGATGGACACCGCCAGGTAATTGTTCGGCGCCAACAGGCCGCCGGACGGGGTGACGATGCCGTGGCGATCGTGGTCCGGGTCGCAGGCGAAGGCAACGTCGAAACGCTCCTTGAGACCAATCAGGCCTTGCATGGCGTAGCTGGAGGACGGGTCCATGCGGATCTGGCCGTCCCAGTCAACACACATGAACCGGAAAGTCGCGTCGACCTCGGTATTCACCACCTCCAGGTTCAGCCGGTAGTGTTCGGCAATCGCCGACCAGTAGCGCACCCCTGCTCCGCCCAGCGGATCCACGCCCAGGCGCAGGTCGGCGCTACGAATGGCGTCCATGTCGATCACATTGACCAGATCAGCCACATAGGTGTTGAGGTAGTCATGACGATGGGTGGTGTCAGCCTTGAGGGCCTGGGCGTGGGTGATGCGTTTGACCCCGGCCAGTTTGTTGGCCAGCAACTCATTGGCCTTGGCTTCGATCCACTTGGTGACGTGGGTGTCGGCCGGGCCACCATTGGGCGGGTTGTACTTGTATCCGCCACTCTGCGGCGGGTTGTGCGACGGCGTGATGACGATGCCGTCGGCCAGGCCGCTGGTGCGGCCACGGTTGTAGCAGATGATCGCGTGGGAAATCGCCGGCGTCGGCGTGTACTCATCGCCCTCAGCCAGCATCACGTGCACGCCATTGGCGGCCAGCACTTCCAGCGCGCTGGCACCGGCAGGTGTCGACAGTGCGTGGGTGTCCAGCCCCACAAACAGCGGGCCGTTGATGCCTTGGGCTTCGCGGTACAGGCAGATAGCCTGGCTGATGGCGAGTACATGCCATTCGTTGAAGCTCAGTTCAAACGAGTTGCCACGGTGGCCGGAGGTACCGAACGCCACGCGTTGGGTGGAGATTGCTGCATCAGGCTGGCCAGTGTAGTAGGCCGTGACCAGTCGCGGGATATCCACCAGCAACTGGGCTGGCGCCGGCTTGCCCGCAAAAGGACTGATTGTCATGCATAAACCTCGGAAAGAAGGATTCGGGAAAAAAACGGCAGTTTACTGAGTGTTGGACTGCTTCGCGACGTTATCGATCCTACAACAGTCAAAGAAACTTCACGCAATCATCCCATCTGTGCCTGACGCAATGCTTCGCTTAGCGCCGCCAGGACGACATTCAGGTCCGGTTGCCCCTGAAAGGTGTGGCTCAGGCGCAAATGCTGCTGATGCAGGCCATTGACACTGAACAGTTCGCCGGGGGCAATCACCACTTGCTGGGAAAGCAGGCGCTGGAATACCTGGCGCATATCGACGGTTCTTATGGAGCGCAACCAGAACGCTGCGCCGGCAGCTGGCGCACGGTAGGTCATTTGGTCGCTCAGGTCCCGGTCCAGGCGCTCGCACATTTCGTCCGCCTGCAGGCGTAACTGCAGGCGCAGCCCACGCAGGTGCTGGTCGATCCGCCCGCTGTGATAAAGGCGCGCAATGGCGCGCTGACGGATCGGTGATAAACGAAAGGAGCGCAGCAGGAAATGGCGCTGCAATTCGTTGTTCATACGCCGAGACAGCAGATAGCCATAGGGCGCTTCCGAACCCAACACTTTCTCGAAGGAGGAAAACACCATCAATCGTTCAGGGTTCACCAGCTCGCGTAGTGCAGCCTGCGGCTCGTCGAAACCCAACTCGCCAAAGGTGTCGTTTTCCAGCAGCCAGCAACCGTATTGATCGAGCAATTGTGCAAGGGCCAGGCGATCTTGGGGTGGCATGGAAACCCCGGCCGGCAAGCTGACTCTTGATGACAGCAACACCAGACGCACCGACTCAGCGCTTAACAAGTGATCAAGGTTCACCAGATCCAGTCGCCCGTCCGGTGTCCAGGGCAGCTCGATAACACGCACCCCGGCATCCTGGAGCAGGCGCAGGACCAACCAATCGCAAGGCGATTCCACAATCACCGGCGCCCCCCTCAGGCCCAATACTTCGATGAGGATGTCCAATACACCGCGCAGGTCGGGACCGATGTAGACATCATCGGCCTGCCAGCAGCGGGTGGGCGACGACGTATAGCGCGCCGCCAACGCTGCGCGCAGCTCCCAGACACCGCAAGGCTGGGACCAGGGTTGCAAATACCGCGGATATTGGCGGACGAGTTCGCGCTCCAGACGCAACAGCGTGCCATCCAGCGAGGCCAGCAGCGCGGGTTCATCTCCGCTGAGCACCACCATGCCAGGGCGCCGCGCCGCTGCGTAGAGCCGATCAAGCGGATCACCGCTGGTGCCCGCCAGCGGATTTGCCGAGAGTGGCCAGGCGTAATAACCCGATTTAGCCACCGAATAAACCCTGCCCTCTTTTTCAAGCAACGAGTAGGCATACTGGACCGTCGAGATCGACACGTTCAAGCGTCCCGCCAATTGCCGCAGGGATGGCAGTTTTACTCGTGTATCGGTACTGACTTCGTTGATCAGGTTGATCATGTAGCGATAGACCGCCTGATACGCGAAATCCGCCTGTCGTTCGCCGCGCAGCGTCATCGCCCGGACGATTGACAGGCCTGCGCGCTGCCCTCTGCCATGGTGTCAGCACTGCGCAGTTTGCCACTTGAGTAGCCCAGCGCACGCTTGCGATAGAGGTGTTGCAACAAAGGCATCGGTAAACCGCTGGTATCGGTGACCCACTGTTGCAGCATGTCGGCAGACGGTTTGCCCTGCAGGGCTTTGTGCAGTTCAGGCAAGGCCACCAGCATGCCCGGATGGCATTGTCGCAAATAGCCTTCCAGCCGTTCACCATGATGGACAAAAGGTGAAAACAACAGGCAAATCAATTGCGTCTCGTCCAAGCCAAAGAACTGTTGAGCGTAGGTGCTCGACAGGCTGCGCCCTTCACTGCTCCTCACCTGCGCGAGCAACGCCTCGGGCATATGGCGTGCGGCCTGCCGGATAAACTCTTGCACGCCCTCTTGATAATCCAGGTCCCGTAGACATTGGGCCTGCAACCCACGCAGGTGCGCCATCAGCAGGGGATTGGAATAGGAAGGATGGCTGAAGTGAAAACCCTGCGGGTCAGGCGTGAAGGCCATGAACTCGTTGAGCATGGGCGAAGATGGCAGGTCGACGTCGTCCAGCAAATCGGCAACACCAATGTAAGCCAAGTGACGATGGCCGTTCTTGCTGGGGTCGTCACTCACCCCATAGTGCTCTCCGTAGACGTCACCGTAATAAGCGGTACTCCATTCGTCCATGCGCGCGAACAGCCCGGTGAGCGACGACGGCCAAGTGTCCGAGATCGCGATACCCGCGCCGCGTGCTGTGTTCTTGAGCCAGGCAAGAAGCTGGCTTTGTTTACGCGGGGAATCGCCACTGACCAGTGCATGGACCCCGCCATCCCAGGCAGTGACGCGTTGGTAGAAATCCCCAAGCGCCAAGTAGGTATCACTGCTTAATGTGGCACGGCAGTCACCGGCGCTCAGGTGGCCGATCATCAACATGTTGCGCTGGCTGATTTCTCGCCCAATCGTAGACGCAGGTCGCAAATGGTTGAAGGGTGTCACTTCCTGGTTGTCTACCATCAGCAGCTCAACCCTTGGATCATCATGCAGAAACAGGCGCCCATAGCCCTGATTGAGGTCGTCGAGCATGCCCTGGGTCATTCCCGCATGCCGCAATGTCGCGACCCGCAAGCGAAAGGTTCGCGGGGCTCGGCCGGCGATGGTCAATTGGGCAGCTCGCAGCAAGGCCAATGTGTAGCTACTCACTTTGCCGCCGCCATGGACCACCAGCACTTTGTAACCCCCCACTTGCTCCATGCCGCCTGCCGCCACCACGATTCGCTGGACCAATAACTGGAGTGCCGTTCGCTCTGCACGAGAAAAGTGCCCGATCAAGCGTTGTAGAACTTGCTGATAAACATACGTCATAGCTTGTTCGTGAATAGTGCTCATCATTCTATTACCTGAGTTTGGATATCAGTTTCAAGCAACTGCTGACAGTATTTGCTCGACCTATTACGCGTGTAAGAAATTCGCGCGCAGCCCTGTGCGCTAATGACTAGACACTAGCACCACGCAACAAAATGACATCAGCTCCATCGTAATTAGGATCGCCCCCTGGAAAGGCTTAAAAGCCCCGTACTTACTGACTCTCGGCAAACTGGATCGCGACCCTAGGATGTTTCCGACAAACTCTTACACATATCTGAGCAACCAGTTAAGGAAGCGTCTTACAAATAACTGCGACCAACTTTCCAACTTATTGTATTGAGGTTTTACATGGGAAAATGTATTCCCCTGGCGTCCTGCGCTTGCCGCGAGATCAGTTTCAACTACTCGCAATAGCGGTATCGGATATTCAATCATTGCTCAGTCCTTGAGATGAAAGTGAAGGCGCAATTATCAGTGCTGGAATAATGATTAATAGATACAGAACCCTGCCGAAAAGCAGTGCAGATGAATAACTACCGGCCTACAAATCACGCGCACACAAAGACGCCGCACTGGATTTCAGGGCGGCGTGAGTGAAAAGGTCAGATTTCAGGGGTTAAAGTACCCGTCTTGCAGCTGAAGGGTAACACCGCTGCAGCCCTGTCAAATGGCGCTTTTGCCCCATGCGACAGGTGTAAGAAATACTGTTTTGAGAATCTTCCTACAGGCTAAACAGCCTCAACCTGCAACGCAACGCGCTCGCGGCACGGGCACTCGTCCATGTAGCGATGCGCTTCCACGAACTGATTGAACGGAAACACGGTGGTTTTCAACGGTACCAGCACACGGTCGGCAGTCAGTTGGTTGATGTCCCTCAGCGCTCGCTGCAAGGCGACCTGGTCCTGGATGATGCCCAGTTCAGGCTTGCCGGTGAAATTGCCGATACAGTGCACAAAGAACTGAATGTTCTTCTGGAACGCTGCACAGGCCGGGAACGGTGTCTGGTTGCCGCCCTGCAAGCCATACAGCACCAGACTGCCACGCGGTGCGAGCACATCGCCCAGCAACGACATCTGCGGGCCGCCCAAACCGTCAAACACCACGTCAACACCACGGTTGTCGGTGAACTTGTTGATCTGCATCAGCAAGTCCTGCTCTTCGGTGACGATGACTTTCTCCGCACCGAGGGACAGCAGGTATTCACGCTCATCACTGTCTTTGGTGGCGGCAATCACCCGTATGCCCAGCGCTTTGCCCAGTTGCACAAAGGACGGCCCGGCGCAGTGACTGGCGTCCGTCACCAGGGCAAATTGCCCAGGCTTGACCCGCGCCAGATCCACGTACGCGAAGTAGGCAATCAATAGCGGCGTGTAGTGCACGCTCGCCTCGATAGGGCTCAAGACATCCGGATACCGGGTCAAGGCCGAACGGGGCAGGACGATCTGCTCGCCATACACCGGGTAATCATTGGGGCTCTCGGCCGGAAAACTGGCCACCTTATCGCCCACAGCCAAATCATCCACGCCATCGCCTACAGCGACCACGACACCGGCCATCTCATGACCAAGGCCGGACGGCAGGCGTGCATGGGAAGACGCCAGGTTCTGGCGCCACAGGATGTCATACCAGCTGATGCCAATCGCTTCGACACGCACCTGCACTTCGCCCGGTGCGGGCTGCGCGGCTGCATGCTCTTCGCATTTGAGCACCTCGGCCGGACCAAACTTGTGAAAACGGATCGTGCGGGACATCGCAAACCTCGTCAAAGTAACCTCTAATGCCATGAACTCTATCTGGGCTTTCCGGGTAAGGCCACCGGTCGCCATTAATAGTCGACATGTCTGTCATTGATTCCGCATGTGAGGGATAGACCTCAGCTATCGTAGGAAAACTCAATTATCCTGTGCAGAGTACCAGCCTTTCCCCGTAAGATTCATGCCGGCCATTGTTTACATATGGCCGCTCTCGTCAAGTTTGCTGACTCTTCCAGGACACAAGATGAACCGTAACGACCTGCGTCGTGTCGACCTTAACCTCTTGATCGTATTCGAAACCTTGATGCATGAGCGCAGTGTGACCCGCGCTGCCGAGAAATTGTTCCTCGGCCAGCCGGCCATCAGCGCGGCCTTGTCACGCCTGCGCGGGCTGTTTGATGACCCTTTGTTCGTGCGCACCGGCCGCAGCATGGAGCCATCGGCGCGGGCAGTGGAAATCTTCGCCCTGCTCTCCCCGGCGCTGGACTCTATTTCCACCGCCGTCAGCCGCGCCGCCGAGTTCGACCCGGCCACCAGCACTGCGGTGTTCCGCATCGGCCTTTCCGATGACGTTGAATTCGCGCTGCTGCCCCAACTGCTCAAACGCCTGCGCGCCGAAGCCCCCGGCATTGTGCTGGTAGTACGCCGCGTCAACTACATCCTGATGCCCGGCCTGCTGGCGTCCGGCGAAATCTCCATCGGCGTCAGCTACACCGCCGACCTGCCGGCCAACGCCAAACGCAAAGTGTTGCGCCGCAGCCTGCCCAAACTGCTGCGCGCCGACAGCGTACCGGGCTCCCTGAGCCTGGACGACTTCTGCGCCCGCCCCCATGCGCTGGTGTCGTTTGCCGGTGACTTGAGCGGGTTTATCGATGAAGAACTGGAGAAACTCGACCGCAAACGCCATGTAGTACTGGCCGTGCCGCAGTTCAACGGCCTGGGTACTTTGCTGGCAGGCACGGATATTCTGGCAACCGTGCCGGATTATGCGGCCGAGGCGCTGACCTCGGCGGGAGGCCTGCGGGCGGAGGACCCGCCGTTGCCGGTGCGCAGCTTTGAGCTGCATATGGCGTGGCGTGGGTCGCAGGATAACGATCCGGGTGAGCGGTGGTTGCGGTCACGGATTCAGATGTTTTTTGGCGACCCTGAAAGTCTTTAGGTGTCGTCGGGCAGGCTGTTCGGCTGATCATTTCTGCCTTTCCACAAACCATGGAGCTCCATTCACTTCCAGTGGATTGCTACATTGGGGGCACATCTGAGGGCATGCTTTGGATGGTTTGAAAAGGATGCCCCCAACCTAAGGTTCGACAGCCCCTTCTCGGAAAAGTCATACGCTACTGCTCGCAACCACCATCGCACGAACTGTTTTGATCAGTAGCAATAGAGCGTAGGCTCTACTCTACTAGTCTCGATGTCTGTTCTAAATCGATTGTCGTAAGCAGTGATGGCAGCTTTGGGTCGACATGAGTCAGTCGCCGTAGATGGCAGTCTAGCGATGCCGTTCAGTCGGCACAGGCAATGAGCGCGGAAATAATCCAGAGCTAAGTTAGAGCTGCTTCCAGAGCATACTGATCCACGATGTCGCCAGACTCGAAAATTCCTGTCTCTACGATTTTTTCTAGAGCATTTTCGATGTCCTGAAAACCCAATCTGACATTTTTACACACTCTGGCCCGTTAGCGACCGTACCGAGTGACATTTGCACACGATCAAAGCGGAATACTTTGGGCAATAACCCATTGAAACTACTTGTTATAGTCATGGAATTGAAACAGTCAACTGTAACAAGTCCATGAGTTCGAATCCCACCGCCTCATCCGTATTTGATACGACAAAGCCATGATTATTCAGGGCTTTGTCGTTTGTGAGGTACGCGATTGTAATCGCGGATTTCGTAAATCCTTTCCGCATGATTTGTTCGGTTTCCGCAACCAAAACTAACAACCGTGTCTACAGGATCGCTCGGTTGATCTTAATTGGAGGGTCGAATTTAACCGATTGGCCTATCACGCCATAGACCTGACGGAACGAATACGATGCCGCTGATTAAAAGTCTGGCGGTGCGCATCAACCCGCAGCCCGCTATTTTCCCATCCTTTAACCGTACTTCAACAGTAAACTCGCCCGTCGGGTGTTCGATCGACAAGCGCTTCATATCACCTTCCTCCACAACTGCCATGCCCTCCGCAACACTGCCTTCAATTAGGCTGGCAGCAGCTACACTGACGGCGCCAAACACACCAATGCTGGTGTGGCATCGATGGGGAATGAAACTGCGTGTGCTGATGGCCCCACCTATTTGCGGTGGTGCAATCAAGCACATCTTCGGCACGTTGCGCTGGCTCACATCTCCCAGGTTCATACGTCCCCCCGCTTGCAGTCGAATGGACTCCAGACGCTGTTTCAGTGAAGCATTGACGTCGAGTTGCGCAGGACTCTCATAGCCACTGCAACCAAGCTCTTGCGCGTTGATCAGCACTACGGGCATGCCGTTATCGATGCAGGTCACTTCAACGCCGTCGATCACGTCCCGGGCGCTGCCGGTCGGCAACAGGGCGCCGCAACTGGCGCCAGCGATATCCTTGAATTCGACAATCAATGGTGCGGCCTGTCCTGGCACGCCGTCGATACGCGCGTCGCCGTCATAGCGCACCTCACCATCAGAGGTTGGTACATGGGCGATGGCGATCTGTCCGGTGTTTTCCATGTAGATCCGCACTGGGGTGACGTCGGCTATCGCCGCCACCAACCCGCGCTCGATGGCGAACGGGCCGACACCGGCGAGGATGTTTCCGCAGTTCTGACCGTAATCGATGCGCGGCTCATCCACCAGCACCTGGGCGAAAAGGTAATCGACATCTGCACCCGCGCGGCTTGACGGTCTGATGATCGCCACTTTGCTGGTCAGTGAATCACCACCGCCAATGCCGTCGATCTGCCGCGCATCCGGCGAGCCCATCACCGCCAGCAACACGCGGTCTCGCAGCGCAGGCTCTTGCGGTAAATCGTCGGCCAGAAAGTAAGCGCCTTTCGACGTACCGCCGCGCATCAACAGACAGGGAATGCGGGTCTGCGCCATGCTCAGTCTCCCAGCTCTTCAAGATTGTCGACGTAACGCAAACCCTTTTCCGCCAAGCGCGCGCGCATGTTGTAGATGTCCAGACCCAGTTCGCCCTTGGCCAAGCGCAAGGCCTTCTGTTCCTCCAGGTCGGCCCGGGCGCGACTGGCTTCGACGACTTGCTGCACCTCGGTACGTCGCACGATCACAACACCATCGTCATCCGCAACCACCACATCACCCGGGTGCACCAGTTGCCCGCCGCACACCAGCGGCAGGTTGACCGAGCCCAGGGTTTCTTTGATTGTGCCTTGGGGGCTGATGGCGCGGGACCAGACCGGGAAGCCCATTTCGCGCAGGGTGTGGGTGTCGCGCACGCCCGCATCAATTACCAGCGCCCGAACGCCGTGAGCCTTGAGCGAGGTGGCCAAAAGGTCGCCGAAGTAGCCGTCTGTGCAAGGTGAACTCGGCGCAACCACCAGAATATCACCGGGCCGGCATTGTTCGACGGCCACATGGAACATCCAGTTGTCGCCCGGAGCGACGAGTACCGTGATGGCTGAACCACTGATTACCGAGCCTTGTTGAATTGGTCTGATCGAAGCCGCGAACAGTCCTTTGCGGCCTTGTGCTTCATGAATAGTCGCCACCCCGAAGCGATTCAACTCATCGACCAGCGCCGCTTCGGCCCGCTGAATATTGCGCACGACAACGCCAGTCTTGCCGATATGTTCGCTCATCCCAGATTCTCCGTGACACGCGGGAAAATACTCTGATAACCCTCGCCATAGACGATGTTGCGGGTTGAGGTGATCCCGACATTACGTTTGGCTTGCACACCGCGCTGCAGGGCAACGCGCGTGTAGTACTCCCACAAATGTTCCTGACCGGCCATGCACTGGATGGCCGCGTACTTCTTGTCCCAGACCTCCGTGATGTCGAGCAATACATCGGGGCGCCATTCGCATTGCTCGGGCTGGTGCGGCTCGAAACTGTAGACCGGCGGTGCGCCGACGATTTTCTCACCCGGTTTATAGCCTTCGGCCTGGGCGATGATGCGCGCCTCCTGCGTCAGGTTCATGGCCAGCGGGTGATCGTAGTTGTACGGGTCCTTGAGCGAGTGACTGAGGACGAACTCCGGTTGCACCCGGCGGAACACATCGGCAAGGCGGAACAAGGTTTCCTTGTCGGCGCGCATCGGGTAATCGCCGATATCGAAGAACTCGACACTGGCCCCGAGAATATCGGCGGCGGCCTGAGCCTCTTCGCGACGTGCGGCTTTGACCTTGTCTTCGCTCATCTCGCCCTTGCGCCACAGCTTGGCGGATTCGCCGCGCTCACCGAACGACAGGCAGACAATGTGAACGTGGTAACCCTGCTGGGCATGCAGAGCGATGGCGCCACCGGCACGCCAGACAAAATCGGCTGAGTGGGCGCTGACGACCAGCGCGTTTTTGGTTGAATCGATCATTGCGGATTCTCCTTTAGCGTTGCGAAAGAGCATCGCATCGCACCCCGCCGACGGAGTAATGCGTTCGAGTGTTCGAGGTATGCGTTTTTTTTATTGCCACTCGAAAACATCGGCGGCATAGTCGTCGAATTCGCCGACCCGCAGAGCCCTTGTCCATGGAAAACCTTGAACTGCCGAGCCTGATGCACGTGCGCGCCTTCGTCCGCGTGGCTGATCACGGCAGCGTCTCCAAGGCTTCAGTCGCGCTGTACCGGGCGCAATCGGTGGTCACCCGCTCCATTTCCGAATTCGAAGAACGGCTGGGCGTAATGCTGTTCGAGCGCCATGCCAACGGTATGCGTCTGACCAATTTCGGAGAGCGTTTGCTGCCCCGAGCGCGACGGGTGCTGGCGGAGCTTGGGAGCGTGCCTACATTGCTCGGCCTAGGCGAAAAAGCCGCGATTGAACCGCTTTATCTGTTCCAGGCGCGACGCCTGCAAGTGTTCATCAAACTCTGTGAAACCCACCATATGCAGACCGTGGCCAGTCTGCTGGGCCTGAGCCAACCGGCCGTCAGTTCGACGCTGAAAGTGCTGGAAAACGGCTGCGGCCAATCGCTGTTCGAACGCACGCCACGCGGCTTGCAGCCGACCCGCGCCAGTCATGACATCCTGTTTGCAATCCGCCGTGCGCTGAACGAGTTGCGCCATATCGACACCGACATCACCGCCCTTCGCGGCGCCTTGCACGGTGTTGTGCACGTCGGTGCCCTGCCCCTCGGCCGCACGCGCATTCTGCCCGAGGCCATCGTGCGCCTGATGGCAGAGCATCCCGGCATTCAAGTGATCACCAATGAAAGTCCCTTCGACCTGCTGGCGACCGAGTTGCGTGCCGGCGATGTGGATTTCATTTTGGGTGCGCTGCGTTCATCGACCTATGCCAGCGACCTGGTCGGCGAGTCACTGCTGACGGAAGAAATGGTCGTGCTTGCGCGGCGTGATCATCCGCTCTGCGGCAACGGCGATTTGCAGAATCATCTGGGCAACGCGCGCTGGGTATTGCCTCGTGCTGGCTCACCGGCGCGGACGATGCTCGAGGAATGCTTCGCCGGTTTCGGCATTCCGGCGCCTTCCCCGGTGGTGGAAAGCGCCGACATGGCGATCATTCGCGGTCTGTTGTTACGCTCGGACATGCTCGCGGCCGTTTCAGCGCATCAACTGGAACAGGAAATCACTAGCGGCGAGTTGTGCATTTTGCCGCTGGAGTTGAAACAGACCGCCAGAGCCATTGGTCTGACCTACCGCAGCGGCTGCCTGCACTCACCGGTGGCGCAGGCGTTGATGGAAATGATCCGCCAGGTGATCCAGGCACAGGCCGCTGAGGCGCTTAAAGCAGGTTCAACGGATAGCTGATGATCAAGCGATTCTCGTCGAACTCATTGCTGCTGTAATCGCGGCGAATGCTCGAGTTGCGCCAGCTCAGGTTGAGGTTCTTCAACGCACCGCTTTGCAGTGTGTAGCCCAACTCGGATTCGCGCCCCCATTCCTTACCGTCGGTGACGGCCCCGCTGTGCACGTCGTCGCCGCTGATGTAACGGTTCATCAGGGTCAGACCGGGCACGCCGAGTACGGCGAAATTGTAGTCATGGCGTAGTTGCCAGGATTTCTCCCGCGCATTGTCGTAGCTGTTGTTGTAGCTGTCGTTGGCCAAGGTTCCGCCGCTGGTGCCGTTGACTCTCATCCAGGCATCATCGCCGCTGAGCTTTTGCAAACCGACGTAAAACGTGTTGCCGCCGTAGCGTGCCGACAGCAATGCCGAGAACGTGCGGTTGTCCAGATCGCCTGCGCGGGCACTGCCATCCTCGCGACCCCAGAAGTAGCCAAGATTGGCGCCCAGCGTCCAGTCACCCAGTGGTTGGCTATGAACCAGTTGCAGATACTGTTGCTGATAGATGTCCTTTAGCTGAGCATTCCACACGCCGATCATCGTGCGCTTTTCGTTGAACGCGTATTCGCCGCCGACGAAGTTGAAACGGTCAGAGGCAAACGCGGTTTTGCCCTGCATGAACATGTTTTCCATGCTTGAATCGTTGCGCGGACTGTTCTGCCGGAACTGACCGCCATACAAGGTCAACCCGGCGATATCCTGTGAAGTGACCTGACCGCCACGAAAGGTTTGTGGCAATGAGCGACCGTCGTCGGAACGCAATATCGGCAACACTGGCATCCACTCGCCGAGCTTGATTTCGGTCTTGCCGATTTTCATTTTCCCGGCGACAGCCAGGCGCCCAAATTGATCGGCAGGTCGGCCATCACTGTCCAGCGGCAGCAATTGCGTGCCTCCCGTGCCTTGCCCGCCGTCAAGCTTCAGCGAATACAGGCCCAGCACATCCACACCAAATCCGACTGCACCTTGGGTGAATCCAGAGCGGAAATCGAGAATGAAATTCTGCGTCCATTCCTCGGCTTTGCCCTGCGCATTGGCCGGGTTGGTGAAGTTGCGATTGATGTAGAAGTTGCGCAGGTTGAGATTGGCCCTGGCGTCTTCCACAAAGCCTGCAGCGCTCGCCTCGACAGGCAGAGCACAAACGGCGGACAGCGTGAAGACTACGCGTGTATTGGCGGTGATTTTCATTGTTATTGTTATCCATTTTTTTGGGATGAAGCAGTCCGCTACGCCCGCATGAGCCGGGCGCAGTGAAGTCATTCAAGGGTGTTGCGAAGCGGCCCGGAGCGAGCCGCCGATGACGCCGTGTCGTTAGCGTGGGGCCTTGCCCGCTACCGAATAGAGCACCTGCTGATTACGGGTTTTCATGAATTCCTCGAGGCTTTGTCCGCGCATTGCCGCGTATATCTGCAGATTCGGCACCCCGACCACGGCAGCGAGTTTTTCCAGCACGAAAAAAATCGCCCCGTAGTAAATCAATCCGCGCCAGTCGCGGCGTCGCAGCAGATCCCGTTCTTCATCGCTCAGCCCTGCTTGATCGAACAGCGCTTCGGGTTGGTCGAGGAAACGCTGACGCCAGTGCGGCTCGATCATGCGATGCAAAAACTTGTTCAACCGATAGCCCTTGGCGCTGCGTTCCAGGGTGAACGGATAGGTGCCTGCGAGCCTCTCGATACCCGCCAACTGATGCTGCATGTGCAGCAAGTGCCGCGCGTTGACGTCGACGGGAACGGGCCGATCCTGATTTTCCAGCAGCAGTGTGGCAATGCCGGTCATCGACGGCAGGTAGTAATCCTGGTGCAGGTTTTTCACCGTGGCCGACAGCGCGCCGCGCATGATCAGCCAGGTGATCACTTCCGAACCTTCCATGCCCCCCAGCGCGGCGTACTCGGCGTGGGTCATTTCGGTCAGCCGCTCGGGATCATTGACCAACAGATCAATGAACTGCTGGTCCCACTCCGGGTTGTTGAAACCACAGCGCTCGCCGTGCACCTGGTGGGAAACACCGCCGGTCGCGACGATGGCCACTTTCAGATCCTCGGGGTAGCTTTCAATCGCCCGGCGCAGCGCCTGGCCCAACTTGTAGCAACGCCGCGCACTCGGCACCGGGAACTGCAACACGCCAACCTGCAGCGGCACGATCTCCACCGGCCAGTCCGGCTCGCACGGCAACAGCGCCGACATCGGCGAGAAGAAGCCATGGTCGAGCGGTTTGTCGCGGAAGAAACTCATGTCGAATTCATCCGCCACCAGGCTCTCGCCGATGTGCCGCGACAGCGCCGCATGACCAGCGATCCCCGGTAACTCACGTGGATTGCCGCCCTCATCGGCGACTTCGTAGCGATCATCGACACCGAGGGAAAAGGCACCATAGTGATCAAAGAAAAACGACGTCACGTGGTCATTGAAGATATAGAAAAGCACATCCGGTTGCTGCTCCTTCAGCCACACCTTGATCGGCTCAAAGCCACGGAAGATCGGCGCCCAGGCGGCCTCATGCTGCTTATCGTGATCGACTGCAAAGCCGATGGTCGGGGTGTGAGATACAGCGAGGCCACCAATGATGCGTGCCATAACGAGTTCCTTTATTGAAAAGATTAATGCGCCAGCAAGGCCCGACTGACTCGGCGCCGTGCATGACCGTTGGCCAGGATCGCAAGTGCAGCGATAAAGGCAGGCACGCTCAACAGGGCAAACAGCAGCGGCAACCCCAACCCGAGGCTGAGCACCGCGCCACCGATGAGCGAACCAAAGATAGCCCCGAAGCGGCCGATACCCAGCATCCAGCTGACGCCCGTGGCGCGGCAGTCCGTCGAGTAGTAACCGGGTGCGAAAGCATTGAGGCCGGTTTGCGCGCCGCTCATACAGAAACCTGCCGCCACCACGCCGAATGCCAGCAGGCCCGATTCAAGGCTGAAGGCGCCCAGCAGCAGAATGAAAGCGCCACCCAGAGCGTAAGACGTGGCAATCACCGCGTTCGGATTTCGCCGGTCCATCGCCCACCCAACCACGATGGCGCCGACAGTGCCGCCAATCTGGAACAGTCCGGTGATGGTCGCGGCCCGTTCGATGGACAGCCCACCTTCACGCAGCAGGGTCGGCATCCAGCCCATGGTTAGGTAGATCACCAGCAACCCCATGAAGTAAGTTGCCCACAAGGCGAGAGTGCCGAAACGATAGTGATCGGTGAAGAGCAAGCGCAGCGGTGCTTTTTGCTGAGTTTGCGGTTCGGCAATGACGAATTTCGTCGCTGCGCTGAACGTGCCCCCCAGCTTGTTCAGCACCTTGGCAATCTGGCTGGCGGGCGCGTTGCGTGCGGCGAGAAAACGCGCCGACTCAGGCAGCAACAGCCACATCAAGGGCAGCAGCAACATCGGCAGAATCCCGCCGGCGAGCAACACCGACTGCCAGCCGTGATGGGGAATCAACCACGCAGCGAGAAATCCGCCCAACCCCGACCCCATATTGAATCCGGTGAACATGATCGTGATGAACAGTGACCGATTGCGTTCCGGCAAATACTCGGAAAGCAGTGTGGTGGTGTTTGGCAATGCTGCGCCCAGCGCCACACCGGTCAGCAGACGCAAGGCAGCCAGCTCGTAGGGATTACGTGCAAAGGCGCATGCAAGGCTTAGCACGCTGAAGCCAGTCACCGCCGTCAGTAGTACTTTTTTGCGGCCGATTCGGTCGGCGTAAGGGCCAGCGGTCAGCGCACCGATCGCCAGCCCAATCATGCCCGCGCTCATCACCGGGCCAAACGCCGCTTTCGAAAGCCCCCACTCTTGAATCAGCGAGGGGGCAATAAACCCCATCACCGCGACGTCGAAGCCATCGAAAAGCACTATGAAAAAACATAAACCCATAATCAGCCACTGGTACGGCACCAGTTTTCGGTTGTCAATCCACGCTTTGATATCCACCGTTTCACTACTCATGCTCTCACCTTCTTATTTTTGTAGAAGTCCCGACGGACGAGGCCTGTAATTGGACCGTCCACGCTAAACGATGGAGGTGACTGTAAAGCCGCAGGTATACCGCCCGCCTCTGGGAAATTATTAACCGGGTATCGATTTTTCTTATCGGGGAATCAACAGAGATAGACAGAGCGTGGTAGAGCGGGGGTGATGATTGCGGCACGAGCAGCCGCTAGTAGGAGATGCATCGTCAATAGCTGCTCCGTATTCGGTATACGGAGCAGCTCAAAACTAAAGCAATTTATTGTGCGGCCTTGATCGCCGCCAGCAACTGCCTGCCAGCCTTACCAGCATCGGCGGACTTGTCATTCATGAAGTGGGTCACGACATCGAACACAGCGCCCTGCACCGCCTGAGAAGTCGACATGTTGAATGCCATGCTCGGAGCGAGTGAACCAGTCTTCTCGGCAGCAGCGAAATCCTTTGCAGAGGCTTGTGCACAGCTATCGAATCGACTCATGTCCAAACCCTTGATGACGGGTATTGACCCCTTGTTTTGATTGAAAACATATTGAAACGACGGCTCCAGCGCTACTTTGGCCAGGTCGTTGCGGGCTGCAATATTGCCAGGGGTGTCATTCTTCGAGGCAAGTTTGAACATCGCCAGTGAATCAATGGTATAGCTGTAAGCACCCTGCGAGCCGGGAAATGGCACACAAATGTAATCTGTATCGGCAAACTTGCCCGCCGCGCTCCACTCACTTTTCGCCCAGTCCCCCATGATTTGCATGCCTGCTTTGCCATTGATGACCTTGGCTGTTTCCAGATTCCAGTCTTGACCGTTGCCATCGGGATCCAGATAACTCTGTATTCTTCGCAGCGCATTGAATACTTCAATCATTTTCGGCCCGGTGAAAACACTGTCGTCGACATCAATAAAGGCCTTCTTGAAACCATCAACGCCCATCACGCTCAAAACGAGGTTTTCGAAGATTGTCGTGTCCTGCCAGGCCTGACCGCCATGTGCGATAGCTATGAACCCTGCCGCCTTGAGCTTATCCCCAGCAGCATAAAGTTCATCAAGAGTGGTCGGCACATCGGAGATGCCCGCCTGCTTCAGAACGACAGGGTTAAGCCAAAGCCAATTGATGCGATGAATATTCACCGGTACCGCAACGTAATGCCCCTCGTACTTCATTATTTGGGCGACGGACTCGGGAAGCAGGCTGTCCCAGTTATTCGCCTTGGCGACGTCGTCAATGCTGGCAAGAAGATCGAGGCGACCCCATTCCTGAATATCTGGCGCTTTTATCTGCGCGGCGGTGGGAGGATTGCCCGATACAGCACGGGTTTTCAGCACAGTCATGGCCGCACTGCCTCCGCCGCCAGCGACTGCACTGTCCTGCCAAGTGAATCCATCTTTCTCGATGATTTTCTTCAAAACTTCCACCGATTTGGCCTCGCCCCCGGAGGTCCAATAGTGAACGACTTCAACGTTTCCCTTGGTTTCAGCGGCCTGAATCACAAGAGGAAATAAAGCGGCAAGAGAAACCATGGCTGCAAGGCGGTTCATTGAGTTCATGTCAGTACCTTATTGTTTTTTTATCGAGGTAGTGGGCTATTCGCTCAGTCTCACGCAATCATTCGAGCCCCAGACCGGCACGTCCGAGCGCGTTCAGACGCTCCAAGGTGAAACGACCTTCCCAAGTTGTTTCATAGTCTTCCCGAGGAAAATCGTCGGGTGATGCACCCTGCGCGAATGCCCTGAACACATCCTTGGCGTAACGCAGGTTTTTTTGACACATAGGTGCAGCCGGAACGTACATAACATTGCCCCAGCCTTGTTGATTTGCCACGGGTGCGACACTGTGAATTACATCGCAATGCCACCACACCGAATCGCCCGCACGGACATCCGGAATCGGACTCAGCCCTTCGAACAGCAGTGGATGCCACTGTCGGGACACCGGAAGTACCTTGCCCGGCGCAACCCCGCACAGCTCATCCTCAGGTACATCGTCCAGCAGTGGCCGCAGCAGCATGTAAGCCATCGCCTTGGGGATCGGCAAGGTATGCAGTACCCCCTGATCGGCGTTCATATCCGATAACGCGGTCCAGCCTTGAAACGTGCGGAACGCAGAGCACTTGACCGTATCTTTGTAGGCGTACTCATCGACTTCAGTACGGAAGGCTGCGTCCCAAGGGTCGTAGGCGCTGAAATCGTTGCTGTAAATTTTGTCGAATACCTTCAGGTAGGCTGGATGCAGCCATCGCTCCAAGGCGCCCGAGTCGGTGTGTGGCCCGAGACCTTTTGAATGTGTTCCCGGAGGTCGACGCCGTACTCGATCCGGGTATAGGGCATTGATATCAGGGTTGAACCATTGCCGCCCTTGAGAATGGATCTTCCAAAGACGATTCAGAAAAGATTGTGCGGCCCCCATGCGCTCATCCTGACGCAACTGCATCTGCGACTCCGACCAATAGATCGGAAAAATTTCTGGACGCGATGCCTCCAGGCTTCCGAAAAACTGGTCCGCTGGACCACGATAAATTGCATCGAAGTGATTGCGGTCAAGGTAATCCAAAAGCCTCTCGTCCCACCCCAAAACCTGCTCTCGAGGAAAATGGTTTCTGAGCACGACGCAACCACGCCGCTTGATTAGCGCCAACTGGTCCGCACTCACTTTCCCGACCGCGATATCCTCGAACTCAAGGATCGGCCAAGCCGAACCGGTGAGCGCCTCCTGCGCCTTGATTGAGTCGATTTCAGCAACGATGAATTCGCTAACTTGTTCAAACAAAGATTCAACGTCGCCGATCTGCGCGCGCAAGGCGCGCTTCATTTTGACGATGCTGTCTCGATAATCTTGCGGAAGCGTTTCGCTTTCGAAGGCACGGTATTTACTCATGGGAACTACCTGCTGTTTTTGTTATTCATGCAGGTATGGAACCACTTTTAAATAAGCACACGGCAGCCTCATTTGAAGCGTCGACTAGTACGATAATGGCGTTTTGAGCCAATACGATCGGAGTATCAACCCACTAGATTTCTGACCTTCACTGAAAATGATGGCTGTGCGTTTGACGAAACGCGGAAGGTGTCAGCCCTTTCAACGCCTTGAACTGGCGGTTGAATAATGCCAGCGACGAGTAGCCTACCTGCCCCGCTATTATCGATACCGGCGAGTTGCCCTGCATCAGCAACGCACAGGCATGGCCGATGCGCAGTCGAACGATATAGTCCAAGGCGGTACAGCGTGTATGCCGGCGAAACATTCGATGGAAAGCAGACAGACTGACGCAGGCCAGCTCTGCTAACTCGGCAACATTGATTGCCCGGGCGTAGTTACCATGTAGGTAATGCAGAACTCGATGAATACGCGCGTCTTCGACAATCTGATCACCCGCCAGACCGCCTAGCGTCGGCAGGATCCGAGTAGCATCAGCGTCTCTTGCCAGCCTGTCGAGCACCGTTAGCAATGCGATCAAGCGCTGGGGCGGCGTCTGATTGACCATTGCCTCGATGGAGGAGCGTACATCACTGGAGGCCCTACCACTGAAACTCACCGCGTGTTGAGCTGCCGCCAGCAATGGGCGAAACGCAGCCATTTCCGGAAACAATGTCACAAGCGAGTCGGCCCAAGCAGCGGAAAACCAGATAACCAAGGCAACATGCGGCTGATCCTCATCAATACGCTCCGCTGAAGACCAGCTATGAGGAATATTCGGCCCTACAAGAATCAGGTCTCCATCGTCATAGCGCGCTACGTCATTACTGATGTAGCGATGGCCGCGACTATTGAGCGTGAGTGTCAACTCATATTCGGGATGATGATGCCACTCGAATGGAATCGCATCCGGCAAACGCCTGTTCAATAGCGTCCAAGAGGTTGCAGCCTCTGTGGGTACTTTCTCGAAGCTGGGTTTCATGACATCGACTCGGCCTAGCAAGGGACTTGTATCGCCATCATCGTAACACCCACTACTTCTGCAGTGAGCTGACGAGATCTCAACGCGTAAAATCGTCGGCCGCCTGATCATGACATTGACCTGCACGAGGGTTCCATTGAAAACCGGAGCGCGCCAGCACGCTTGGATTTTATCGCTGGTCGCTACCGTAATCCTCGCGTGGATGAAAGAATAGCGTTTGCGTCGCTTGAGGTACACGCAACCTGGTTTGGTAAGCAGCCAGGTATTCGTTGCGCACCTCGAGTGAAAAGCTGCCAGGCATCCATGCGACGAAAGGATGCTGCGTAATCGAACAAACGATGAAATTCGGGTCAGCCTCCCCCGCGCTGGCCAATTCATGGTTCTCCAGGCGCATACCAGCGGTTACTCGTGATGATCCGCAACTCAAATTGCATTTGAATGCGAGCACAGACCTCCTAGACGGCGATCAGGATACTTGATATTGCGGTGCGTCATTGCTATGGCCATGCCCTAGGGCTCACTGCCGAATTAATGCTGCCCGGAGAAGTCAGGGTGTATTGCAGCACACTGCGGCTATTTGAAGTTTCGGACTTGGTGAAGGCAACGCTGTTGTATACAACTTCACATGCGAACTGGCCCAAATGGTTTGCCCACGCCGGTTGACCGCAGACAGATTTGAAGATCGGAATGCGCTTTGATCAATCGGAACTCGCCATTGACGCGGCGCGGCGCAGTCAAAGCGTGGTGCTAACAAGTCCCTGGCTTGTCGAAGATGCCTTGGAGCAAAACCAACTTGCGCAGCTATTCGATACTTCCTTATCAGAGGGCGAAGACTATTACCTCGTTCATAGCGGGAATGCTCCGCATGGGTCCGCAGACTGACTGAGGCAATGGCTTCTGAAAGCCTCAAAGCTGTAGCAAGCGCATTACCGGCAACCGATGTGAGATCTCACACCTGAAGCAATTAAAGCGATGCGGAGATGGATGATACTCGCTGCGTACGACATGACAGCGCCATTCTCTTGTTTTGGGATTGATGAGCAAATTTCATGAACCCTTGCCGATTTAAGCGTCTAGTACCTATTCGGTAGCTCGCTTACTGTTCCCCAACGCCTTATTCGGGAGAACGAAATGCACAACCGCACACTCGGCAACAGCTCACTTGAAGTATCGGCACTCGGCTTTGGCTGCATGGGCCTGAGCCATGGCTACGGTCCAGCGACAGAAACGCAGCAGGCGATCTCGCTGATTCGCACGGCAGTTGATCGAGGCGTCACGTTCTTCGATACCGCCGAGTTCTACGGCCCCTATCTCAATGAGCAAGTAGTTGGCGAGGCGCTGTTCCCGGTTCGCGAACAGGTCGTGATCGCCACCAAATTCGGCTTCGCCGTCGGTGCCGACAACACAAAGCAGACTCTGGACAGCCGGCCCGAACGTATTCGGGTCGCCGTCGAAGGTTCGCTGCGCCGACTGAAAACCGATTACATCGATTTGCTTTACCAGCACCGCGTCGATCCGGACGTGCCGATCGAAGACGTCGCCGGGACGGTGAAAGACCTCATCGGCGAAGGCAAGGTCAAGCATTTCGGCCTGTCGGAGGCCGGAGCACAGACCATTCGCCGTGCGCACGCGGTGCAACCGGTCACGGCGCTACAGAGCGAATACTCGCTGTGGTGGCGCGAGCCCGAGCAGGAAATCCTGCCGACGCTGTGGGAACTGGGCATCGGCTTCGTGCCGTTCAGCCCTTTGGGCAAGGGTTTTCTCACCGGCACGGTGTCGGCGGAGGCCACTTACGGCAGCGACGATTTTCGTAGCATCGTGCCGCGCTTCAGCCAGTCGGCGCTGCAAGCCAATCAGGGGCTGGTGATATTGATTCGTCAGATCGCCGCGCAGAAACAAGCCACGCCGGCGCAGATCGCTTTGGCCTGGCTGCTGGCGCAGGCACCGTGGATCGTACCGATTCCGGGCACGACCAAGCTGCATCGCCTGGAAGAAAACCTCGGTGGCGCGGACATCACGCTCGATGCAGCGGAGCTGAAGGCGATTGATGCTGCGCTGGCGCAGATCCGCATCGAAGGCGAGCGCTATCCCGAGGCCCTCAAGGCACGCGTCGGCCGATGAGCAAAGATCACGATCCGCTGCGGCGCACGGTCATCGCTGCACTGGCCAGCGCCCCGCTGCTGTCACTCGCCGACACGCAAAGCCCCCATGAAACCCCGCGTTCCGGTTCGCGGATTCTGGTCGCGTACTTCTCGCGCTCGGGCAATACCCGCGTAGTTGCCGGGCTGATCCAGCGTGGACTGGGTGCCGATCTGTTCGAGATTCGCCCGGCCCACGCCTACCCCGAGGACTATCTGGAAACCGTGGAACAGGCGCGTCAGGAGCGTGACAGCGGCTTCGAACCCGAGCTGCAAAACAAGGTTCACGCCCTCAGCGACTACGACACGATCTATCTGGGCTTTCCGATCTGGGGTGAAACCGCGCCGCCGATCGTGCGCGCCTTCCTCAGCGCCCACGACCTGACCGGCAAGACCCTCATCCCCTTCAACACCCACGGCGGTTATGGCTTGGGCAACAGTCGCAGCGTGCTCGTCAAGCACACGCCGAAGACTAAGGTTCTGGAAGGTTTTGTGATGAAGGGTGAGCAAGAGCGCAAGACCATGGAGCGCGTGAATGGCTGGCTGAGCGATCACCCCCTCACGCGTTAATCGAATTCTGTACGGAGTGACATCATGAAAATCCGCACGTTGGGCAATAGCCTGAAAGTGTCCGCACTGGGCCTTGGTTGCATGAGCATGACGTCGGCCTACGGGCCGGCTGCCGACCAAACCAGCATGATCAAGCTGATTCGTTCGGCCCACGAGCAAGGCGTCACCTTGTTCGACACCGCTGAAGCATATGGCCCGTTCGCCAATGAAGAACTGCTGGGCGAGGCCTTGCAGCCGATCCGCGAGCAAGTCGTTATCGCTACCAAATTCGGCTTCGATATCGACTTGGTCACCGGCGCACGCGGCGGCGGAACCAACAGCCGCCCGGCGCATATCCGCGCCGTGGCCGAGGCGTCGTTGAAGCGTCTGCGCACCGATTGCATCGACCTGTTTTATCAGCACCGCGTTGATCCGCAGGTACCCATCGAAGACGTCGCCGGCACGGTCAAGGAGCTGATCGCCGAGGGCAAGGTCAAGCATTTTGGCCTGTCTGAGGCGGGTGTGGAGACCATACGCCGGGCTCACGCGGTGCAACCGGTCACGGCGGTACAGAGCGAATATTCGCTGTTCTGGCGCGGCCCGGAGCTGGAACTGCTGTCGGTGTTGGAAGAACTGGGGATCGGTTTCGTTCCGTTCAGCCCGCTGGGTGCCGGTTTCCTCACCGGTCAGATCGACGAGCACACGCAGTTCGACGCGAGCGATTTCCGCAATTTCGTCCCGCGCTTTTCCCCTGAAGCGCGCAGGGCCAATCTGGCGTTGGTCGATGTGGTGAAAGCCGTCGCGCAACGCAAACACGCCACGCCGGCGCAAGTGGCCCTAGCCTGGTTGCTCGCACAGAAACCGTGGATCGTGCCGATCCCGGGTACGACGAAACCGCATCGTCTGGAAGAAAATCTGGGCGCGGTCGAGCTGCAATTGACCGGAGACGATCTGCGCGTGATCAACGAGCGGATGGCGCAAATTCAGGTGCACGGTGAACGCCTGCCGGAATCGGCACTGAAAATGACCGGACTTTGAGTCTACCCAACGCGGCGCTGCGTGGGGCGCCGCTTTCATTGCCTGACCGGAGTTGATCCGATGAACCGATTGATCGCGCCACTCGTGGCTTTCTCACTCATGACCGCAGAAGCCCAGGCTGCTAATGAAATCCGCATTACCCCGAACGGTACCCAGCCCTCGATCAAGGGCGCGGCGCAAAACTTTACCGGCGCGGTGCGCGTCGATGGATTATTCAAAGGTGACGCTCCCGCGCGCATCGGCGGCGGCACGGTGACCTTCGAACCTGGCGCACGCACGGCGTGGCACACCCATCCACTGGGGCAAACGCTGATCGTCACCGCTGGCGTTGGCTATGTGCAGCAAGAGGGCGGCCCGCGTCAGGAAATCCGTCCGGGCGACACTGTCTGGATTCCGCCGAACACCCGGCACTGGCACGGCGCCACGGCCAACAGTGGCATGACCCACATCGCCATCGCCGAAGCCGAGGACGGCCAGACAGTCACTTGGGCGGAGCAGGTCTCGGAGGCGCAATACGCCGGCCAATGAAGTTACGGAATGTGTCGAAGCTGTTCGCTCGACACTCTTGCGGCGAACCGTCATCTGACCTCCAGGCCCCGTAACAGCGGGTTCGCGCGAGGTTTTCAGCAGTTTTGGCAACGTCGACTCATGAGTTTTACTCAGGAGTCCATGCGCCTTTTCGGGGTTAATCGCCACAAACATCCTCCGTACGATCCAGCCACACCTCGCAGTGACCTGCAATGGACGGAGCCTTTCATGATGACCACTGAAGTACGCAACCGCACCGCCCTCCCCGCATTTATCGCGCTTTGTCTGGGCGTTGCGGCGATCTTCAGCGTTCCCATTCAAGCAGCCGAGGCATCGCAGACCATGACCAACACACTTGCCAGCGCAGCCAGCTTGTCGAGCCAGCAACAAGCCATTCCACTGATCGCGGCGTTCATGGCGACCAGCGACATGCCCAACCTCAACACGGCGCTCAACCAAGGGCTTGATGCCGGCCTGACCATTAGCGAAACCCGTGAAGTTCTCGTGCAGCTTTACGCCTACGTCGGCTTCCCGCGCAGCCTCAACGCCTTGAATGAATTGATGACCGTGGTGCAGGCGCGCAAACAACGCGGCATCGAAGATGCGCCGGGGCGTGAGCCGAGCTGGGCGATTCCGGTCGGGGATGAGCTGCTGGCCGCGGGCACGGCGAATCAAACCAAGATTTCCGGCGCCCCGGTCAAAGGCCCGGTGTTCGAGTTCGCTCCGGTGATCAACCGCTTCCTGCAAACCCACCTGTTCGGCGACATCTTCGAGCGCGACAACCTCGACTGGCAAAGCCGTGAACTGGCCACTGTCGGGGCCCTGGCAGCAACGCCGGGGGTCGAGCCGCAGTTGCGCTCGCACATGGCAGCGAGCCTGCGCGTCGGGCTCAGTGCGGCACAGTTGCACCAAGTCACCGAGCTGCTGAAAAAGCATGGCGATGCACAGACCGCCGAGCGGGCCAACGCAGCGCTGGTCCAAGCCCTCACGGCTTCGAGGAAATGACATGAGAACTGCAAAACATTTGCTGAGCGTCACGCTGTTGAGCCTGTTGGCGGCCTGCGCGAACCACCCCGAAGGCCCGCTGCTGATCCAGAAACAAGGCAGCTTCGCCGCAGGCGGAACGATGACCACGGCACCGGGCACCTTCAACCCGCGCCAACCGATGACGCCCAACGGCCAGACCTACCACGGTGACCACGCCTACGCCTTCTATCAAATCCCGGTGGACGCGCGAAAACTGCCCATCGTCATGTGGCACGGCGCGGGTCAGTTTTCCAAAACCTGGGAAACCACCGCCGATGGTCGTGAGGGTTTTCAGAACATCTTTCTGCGCCGCCACTACGGCGTCTATGTGATCGATCAGCCCCGGCGTGGTGATGCCGGGCGCAGCATGGTCGAGACCACCATCAAGCCTGTGCCGGACGAACAACTGTGGTTCAACCAGTTCCGCATCGGCCTTTGGCCCCGCTACTTCAACGGCGTGCAAGTGGCACAGGATGCCCAGACCCGCGAGCAGTTTTTCAGGGCAATGACGCCGAACACCGGGCCGTTTGACATGGGCGTGGTCTCCGATGGTGTGTCGGCGCTGTTCGACAAAATCGGCCCCGGCATCCTGTTTACGCATTCTCAGGGTGGCGGGCCGGGCTGGTTGACGGCTATCAAGAACGACAAGGTCAAAGCCATCGTGGCGTTCGAACCGGGCAGCAGTTTCGTGTTTGCTGACGGTGAGGTGCCGGCGCCGATCCCCAGTGCGTTCGACACGGTGCAAGGCGCAGAGGTGCCGATGGAGCAATTCATGGCACTGACGCGTATTCCGATTCTGATCCTGTACGGCGACAACATCCCGGAACAGGCAGTCGATCTGCCCGCTCAGGACAGTTGGCGCGCACGCCTGAAAATGGCCCGGCTCTGGCGTGACGCGGTCAATCGCCATGGCGGTGATGTGCGACTGATACACCTGCCGGAGATTGGCATTCACGGCAACACCCATTTCCCTATGTCGGATCTGAACAACGTGCAGATCGCTGACCTGGTCGCGCAGTTCCTCAAAGAAAAACAGCTGGACTGACCCAAATACTTTTGCAACTGCCGCCTTTTTTTGCTCAGGAGCTTCACGTGAAGAACACTCTCAAAGCCACGTTCATGTCGGCATTGGTCGGCCTCTCGGCAGGCGAAGCCTTGGCCGCCGACTACAAGAAGAACCCGTTCACCCTCGCCTACGACGGCGCGATCACCCGCAACGAACCGGGCAAGGTCAACATTCACCCGGTCAGCTATAAGCTCAACGGTCTGGACATCGCCGCCAACGTCTACACTCCTGCCAACTACGACGCGAACAAGATCTACCCGACCGTGGTGGTTGCGCATCCGAATGGCGGCGTAAAAGAGCAAGTCGCCGGTCTGTATGCCCAGCGCCTCGCCGAACAGGGCTACATCACCATCACGGCCGATGCGGCCTATCAAGGCGCCAGCGGTGGTCAGCCGCGCAGCATCGATAAACCGGCGTATCGCATCGAAGACATCCACGGTATGGCCGATTTCATCAGCCAGTTCGCTGGCGTGGATGACAATCGTCTGGGCCTGCTCGGCATTTGTGGCGGCGGTGGTTATTCGTTGGCGGCGGCGCAAACCGACAAACGCTTCAAATCCCTGGCGACGGTGAGCATGTTCAACTCGGGTCGAGTACGGCGCAACGGCTACAACGACTCGCAAATGGACAGCATCCAGCAACGTTTGCAACAGGCATCAGCAGCCCGCGCGCAAGAAGCAGCGGGGGGCGCGGTGCTGTATTCGGGGGATGCCAACCTCACCGATGAGCAGATTGCCAAACTGCCTTTCGAACTGTATCGCCAAGGTTATGAGTACTACTGGAAAACCCACGCGCACCCGAACTCGACCTTCAAATACACCACCAGCAGCCTTATTGACCTTATGCGTTTCGACGCCACCGACCATATCGAGTTGATCAATCAACCCTTGCTGATGATCGCCGGCAGCAAGGCCGACAGCCTGTACATGACCCAGGATGCGTTCCCGAAAGCCATCGGCACCACTGACAAGGAAGTGTTCATCCTCGATGGCGCCACACACATCGAAACCTACTGGGTGCCGCGTTATGTCGATGCGGCGATCGGCAAACTGACGGATTTTTACGCACGCACCTTGTGATCAGCGCGCCAAGGGTCGCGCATCCGTGCGCGACCTGCTTTCATGGAATAATCACGCGCTCCTCATGAGAGGTTCTCATCAATGTCCCGCTCCAATCTCAACGACCTGCAAGCCTTCGTGGTCATCACCCGCGAAGGCAGTTTTACCCGTGCTGCCGCGCAACTGGGCGTTTCGCAGTCGGCGCTGAGTCACACCATGCGCGCCCTAGAAACTCGGCTGGGCGTGCGCCTGTTGACGCGAACCACACGCAGCGTTTCGCCGACCGAGGCCGGCCAGCGCTTGTATCAGTCGATGGCGCCGCGCTTCGATGAGATCGAACTGGAACTGGCTGCTGTCAGTGAGTTTCGCGACACGCCGGCCGGCAACGTGCGGATCTCGGCGTCCGAACATGCAGCCAACAATATCCTCTGGCCGAAGCTGCTGAAGGTGTTGCCCGACTACCCGGACATCAAGGTCGAAATCACCGTCGACTACGCCCTCTCCGACATCGTCGCGCAGCGTTATGACGCAGGTGTGCGCCTGGGTGAACAGGTGGCCAAGGACATGATCGCCGTGCCGATCGGTCCATCCTTGCGTATTGCAGTTGTCGGCTCGCCTCAGTATTTCCGGCATCGGCCTTACCCGATGGAACCGGGAGATCTGGCGGCACACAACTGCATCAACCTGCGCCTGCCGACTCACGGCAGCCTGATGCAATGGGATTTCGAAAAGGATGGCCACGAACTCAAAGCTCGCGTCGAAGGCCAATGGACATTCAACAGCAGCGTGCCAATTCTGCGTGCGGCCGTGGCGGGATGTGGCTTGGCTTTCCTGCCAGAGGACATGGTGGCGAAGGAGCTTGGCGACGGTAGCCTTGTGCGGGTGTTGGAAGATTGGTGCCAACCCTTTGCCGGCTACCATCTCTACTACCCCAATCGCCGTGAACATTCGTCAGCGTTTGGCGTTGTAGTTGAGGCGTTACTCTACAAGCACTGAGTCATCGACCTTCAAGGCGCATGAGCTTCATCCGCCCCACAAACCCGTGAATGAGCAAATGCTTTTGATCGGTTGCAGCCGGAAGCGACCGGCTGCAATGGGGCGATTACAGCTGACTTTGAGTGGTAGCTATTGGCTGTGGGTTCAACCAGTCGTTCAAAAGCAGCAGCTATCAGCCATAGACGACCCTATGCAACAGTCTTTGTTCGCGCCAAAGCAGTCGTATCTCAACATCGGGGGATTCGACAAAGGTATGACTGCTTCCCCCTGACTCTCTCGTAATGCTTGAGCTCTTATTCTAAAGGCAGAGGACGATCTGTGATGACGTGCTTCATCACTAACGTCGATGTGAGACGCTGTACGTTAGGTAACCTAGACAGTTCTTCATCGTAAAGCTTCTGAAAGGCTGGAAGATCTGCTGTAACCACCATTAGCAGATAATCAGGATCGCCAAAAAGTCTTTGTGCTTGGACTATATAGGTAACTCGCGGTAGAGCATTTTCGAAATCCGCTACCGCTTTTTGGTGCCCCTCTCGAAGGGTTACGAATACAAGGGACGAGAAATTCAGACCTATCTCGGTCGCCGATAGCTGAGCACGGTACCCTTTGATAACGCCTGCATCCTCCATCGCCCGAACGCGTCGATGGCATGGAGACAAACTGAGACCCACACGGTCGGCCAATTCTGTCAGCGACTGGCGACCATCCTGCTGTAGCTGCGCAAGAATCTTCTTATCAATTCGATCCATTCAGAAAAACCTTCTAATGCAGTCCGCCTTGGCGGGTTTATTCGAAAGATAATACCACTTGGCTTTCTTTATCCTTCCACCACAGTGTTTCAGGGCGGTAAACGGCGCACTGAACTGATGAAAAAAGAAGGATTTGATCGTGACAGTGTCTTTGATGATGGCCTTCTGGGCCGTATCATTTTTGTTTGTTATCACGCCTGGAGTCGACTGGGCCTACTCGATATCGGCAGGTTTGCGAGGTCGTGTTCTACCCGCCGTAGTCGGCATGCTTTCCGGTCACCTTTTGGCCACGTTGATCGTCGCTGCAGGCGTGGGCGGGGTGTTGGTCAAAATACCCCATGCGTTGCTGACATTAACGCTAATGGGGGCGGCCTATCTCCTATGGCTCGGCTTCAACATGTTGCTAAAGCCTTCGTTGCCTGCTCAAGGAGCATCCCGCGGTGACAGTAGCTGGATGGCCTGGGCGATAAAAGGACTGTGCGTCAGCGGTCTCAACCCGAAAGTTCTTTTGTTGTTCCTGGCACTGCTACCTCAGTTCACTGATGCGTCAGCGGGGTGGCCAGTAGGGGCTCAGATTATCGCGTTAGGTTTGATCCACGGTTTCAGTTGCGGCGTCGTCTATCTTGCGGTTGGCTACGGCGCCGGAGCGGTGCTTGCTTCACGTCCAGCAGCGGCTACCTATGTGAGCCGGATATCGGGAGCCGCGATGATCGTCATTGCTGTGGTTCTTGCTGCCGAACGGCTGACCATTTGAATTAAGGAAGCAAAATGTCTGATCAAATCACCGCCCCCTATAACAGCCCTCGTCTCGGCAGGGTAAGAATTCCACATTTACAAGACATGAAGGCACGGGGTCAAAAATGGGCCATGTTGACTGCTTATGACATGTACGCCGCGTCGGTGTTTGAGGCAGCAGGAATTCCGGTACTGCTCGTAGGCGATTCCGCCGCCAACAACGTTTATGGGCACGACTCGACGTTGCCGGTAACAGTTGACGAGATGCTGCCTCTGGTCAGGGCGGTTTCGCGCGCTACTGAGCGGGCGTTGGTCATTGCGGATTTGCCTTTTGGCTCTTATCAGGGATCGCCTGAACAATGTTTCCATACCGCAGCCCGTTTCATGAAGGAAGGCGGCGCTCATGCCGTAAAGCTCGAAGGTGGGATCGAAATGCTTGCGCAGGTTGAGAAGTTGGTAGGCGCAGGCATTCCAGTTATGGCTCATATCGGTTTTACCCCGCAGGCAGAACACCAGCTGGGCGGATACCGCATTCAAGGCAAGGGCGAGGACGCTCAGAGTTTGATTAACTTGAGCGTTGCCTTCGAGCGTGCAGGGGCGTTTGGCCTGCTTATTGAAATGGTGCCAGGAGACGTGGCTACGAGGATCACCGAGACAGTCTCCATCCCTACCGTCGGAATCGGTGCAGGTGTTGGCTGCGATGCCCAGGTACTCGTCTGGCAGGACATGGTAGGGCTTCGTGATGGTCAATTGCCGCGATTCGTCAAACAGTATGCGGATATGAGAAAGGTGATGGGTGACGCTGCAAAAGCCTTTGCTAAAGACGTCGAGTCGGGCTCATTCCCAGGGATTGACCATACGTTTTAAATCGTCGGAGATGCCAATGAACGCAATGCGCCAGAAAGCAATTGAAGGACTTAAGGAAGGCGATACTTTCGAAATCAAACGCACTTTTTCGCACGCAGATATCGTTCAGTTTGAGGTGCTATCGCGCGACCACAACCCGGTGCATTCCAACGCTATGTACGCGGAAGCAAAAGGCTTTGATGGTGTCATCGCTCATGGCTTGCTGACTGCGACGCTGATTACGGAAATCGGAGGGCAATTGGGTTGGCTGGCCACCTCTATGAATTTTCGCTTCAAGCGCCCCGTTTACATTGGTGATGAGCTGACTTGCGTGTGGAAAATCATGGGGATTGATGACGGAAATCGAGCGCGAGCCGAGGTAACCGTGAACAACATTAACGGCCAGGCTGTCTTGCTCGCAGACACAACAGGGCTGATCCCCACTGACACCGAGAGGAATCTACTCGCATCAATAAAAATTGATGAAACTTAGATTTATAGCGGTGGCCAAGACATGCCAAAAACACCTCTTATATAGGAACCACGCATGCAAGACTTAGTAACATTTATTGTTAGACCAGGAAGGGGAATTGAAGACGCCTACTTTCTCCTGCTAGCTGCTTTCGTTGGTGGCGCTGCGGGAGTATTACTGGCCTACAAGGTATCGCTATGGGTGGGATTGCCCTTTGCACTAGTCGCGACCCTGATGCTTTATTTCACGTGGCGAACCCCAAGCTTGGTGCCTCTACCCTCTGAGAGACCAACGCCTAATGAGCCGTAGCATGAGGGGATAGAGGCGATCAAACTGGAATAATCACCTAAAGCCTGCGAAAGGCTTGCTGCTTAACTCGCACTTTATAAAACGCAGATTACCGCTTTTGGCTGATAGCAGAGGACGCTTTAACCATCATGCCGGCCGAATGACATCGATATACTTTTAGCGTTCGTCTAATACAAATCCAAAATCGTCGCTGGACACTTGAGCCGCTTCGCTGAGCCGTTGACGTAGTGCAACGGTCAGCTGTCGTTCCACCTCCTGAATCGCCACTGGTTCCGTAGAAACCTCCAAGCCCAGCAAACCAATTACGCGGATACAAATATTCGGTCGAACACAGCCGATCGGAGTTGCTGTTGTCGACCTAGAGCGGACTAGCTGGTCCTTCCTGAGCCCTGCCCTCTCCCACCCAGATTCGATGAGGAGCAACACTGAAAGCCATCGACGACCACCCTGGCACGCCTCAGAGATCGCCAATCTCGATCGCCCGTATATCCCGCGCCAGTGGGGGCAAAACTGGGGGCACACTTGAATTTTCTCCGTCTGAAAACAGCTTCCTAGAGCCAAGTCAAAATGTTTTTCGGAGACCCTGAGAGTCTTTAGGTTTCCTCGGGCAGGCTGTTTAGCTGAGCATTTCTGGCTTTTCATGGGCATGGAGACCCTTTCATTTCCAAGCCCGCCAGTCCCGTTGCCTTACCGAAATCGCCATCAACTTATTCTGGCCCAGCAAATACAACCGGGCCCCGTCAATAAATGGTTCCGACGCCTGATGTTCGATCTGTTCGGCGATTAACTGCGCGCACAGCCTTTACTGCCAATGCGAACACCTTGGAGCGCAGGTGCGACACCTGCGGCCAGACCCCATGCACATCAGCGTTACCGAAAAACCACTCGCGACACGAAGCAGACATTGGAGCAGGTAAATAAGCCCGTCGTTTTTCTTCCTTTGGCCTCGTTTTTTGCCACCCGTTTTCAGGTTGATCGCCAATCACTCCGATAGGATCAGGCAATACTAAAATCGAATCAGGCATAGTTCCCAACCACTCCCCGCCCTAGCATAGCCTGACCTTATATATTCAGGAGTGCGCCCCATGCGTGCAGACAAAACCATTTTTATCACGGGCGTTAGTAGCGGCTTTGGCCAGGCCCTGGCGAAGGAAGCTCTCGCTCAGGGCCATCGAGTGATCGGCACTGTTCGCAGCGAATCCTCTCTGGCAACGTTCCAGGCGCTCTTGCCTGAGAGAGCCCATGGCGTGGTGCTGGACGTTACCCACTTTAATGCCATCGACGCCGTCGTCGCCGCTGTTGAGGATCAGTATGGCCCGGTGGACGTGCTGGTTAACAACGCGGGTTATGGCCACGAAGGGGTTTTCGAGGAGTCGTCGCTGGAGGAAATGCGCCGTCAGTTCGACGTCAACGTATTCGGCGCGGTGGCGATGACCAAGGCGTTTGTGCCCTTTTTTCGCCAGCGGCGGGCGGGACGTATCCTCAATATCACGTCCATGGGTGGCTATATCACCATGCCAGGTATTGCTTACTACTGCGGCAGCAAATTTGCCCTGGAGGGCATCTCTGATACGTTGAACAAAGAGCTTGCGCCCTTCAATATTTTTGTAACGGCCGTGGCGCCGGGGTCTTTCCGAACGGACTGGGCAGGTCGTTCGATGCAGCGTACGCCGCGCAGCATCAGTGACTACGATGCGACTTTCGACCCGGTGCGAAAAGCCCGTGAGGAAAAAAGCGGCCTTCAACTGGGCGACCCGCAGAAAGCCGCACGCGCCATGATGACTATTATCACCAGCCCCAATCCGCCGGCTCAACTGCTGCTGGGCAGCGACGCCCTGGCTCTGGTGCGTGACAAGCTGCAGCGGACGGCGGAGAGTATTGAGCAATGGGAAGCGCTGAGCTGTTCCACGGACGGCTGAGCATAAAAGTGGAGAACGTACAATCGATGCCGAAATCCAAGGACCCGAGCACTGCGCGTATGGTGCAGTTGATGGGCCAGCTTGCACCGCTGGAGGGTTACAACCTGAGTCCGCTGGATGATGTGCGTTTTCTGCGTTCCAACCGGCCGCTGAAGCGCACCCCGGTTCTATATGAGCCGGGCATCGTCATCCTCTGTCAGGGGCAGAAACGCGGCTATCTGGGTGATGACATTTACATCTATGACGCCCAGCATTATCTGGTGGTGTCAGTGCCCGTGCCTTTTACAATGGAGACCGACGCTAGCGAGGCGGAGCCAATGCTGGCGGTGTACATACGTCTGGATTTCAATCTGGCCGGCGAGCTGATTCAGCAGGTAGATGAGGTATGGAACATCCGCGCGGCTCAGCCTATGGGTATGTACGCCTCGCCCATGGACGAACCGCTGCGCCAGTCGACCCTGCGTTTTCTGGAAGTCATGGGCGACTGCACCGACGCGCTAATCCTCGGACCAGCGATGTTGCGCGAACTTTACTACCGCATCCTCACTGGCGAACAAGGCGGCACCCTACGCGCGGCTATCGCCCAGCAGGGTCAGTTCGGCAAGGTGACGCGCGCCATTCACAAAATCCACCGCTGTTACCACGAGCGTCTGGATGTAGAAATCCTCGCCCAGGAAGCGCAGATGAGCGTGCCTAACTTTCATCTACATTTTCGCAAGGTGACCGATTCCTCGCCTATGCAGTACCTCAAGTCGACGCGGTTGCATCAAGCGCGACTACTGATGCTGCGTAACGACCTGACAGCGGCCAAGTCGGCATTTCTGGTGGGTTATGAAAGTGCTTCGCAATTTAGCCGCGATTTCAAACGCCTCTTCGGACGCACGCCAATAGCGGAGGTGGCATGGATGAAGCAGGCTTATGCGTTGCCGGCACCGCCAACCCCTTCGCCCTTCGTGTCATCACACTGAGTTTCAAACAATCCTGTCTTGGCCGTCGCCAGTAGGCTTGGGATCGTGCGGATGGCGTGCCTGCCGATACGGCGGGCGAGTGAAGTTTCACATCTGCGGCCGCATGGAGGAACAGTAAGCGTCTGGTGAAGACGTCTGGACAAAGTAAATGGTCTGAACACGATCAGATTTCCCGAAAGAGCCACTCGCCAGTTCGCATTTTCGTTTCTTGACACAGTGCTCGAATTTCCAGATTATCGATCAATGACGCCTACAAATCTCGTTAGCATGATGCGCCCCTTGATGACTGCCTTTGGCGGGCCATAGGGCGATGTGCGCTTAGAACAGAAGCATTGACTAGAAGCCCCGCCAGAAATGGATGGGGCTTTTTCATTCCCCTTCCAACTCATTGATGACAAGGAGAGTGAAGATGCTGTTGATCCGCCCAGCCAAACGTACTGACGCCGAGGCCGCGTTTGATATACGCCTCCAGGCGATCCGGCATCAATGCATTACCGTCTATACCGCTGAGCAAGTAATGGCGTGGACTGATGTGCCGCTCACAGACCGATATCGGGCTTGGGTGGAAAAGGAGTACCACGTTGCCTGGTTGGGCGAGATACCGGTCGCAACAGGTCTGATTGATTTCCAGTCTGGAGAGATAGGCGCTATTTTCGTATTGCCTGCATTCATGGGACAGGGGATTGGCAAGACAATGCTCCTATACCTTGAGCGACTGGCCTTTAACGCTGGGATCCTCGACATCCATTTAGATGCTACCCCTAACGCAGCCGCGTTCTACCGTCGGTGTGGCTATCACGGAGATATTCAAGCTATCTATACCTCGCCCTCCGGTCTTGAGCTGGCTTGTACACCGATGCGGAAACAGTTGGCCAGTGGAGAGCTCCTGTAACGCGGGTGACGAGCAGGCTGCCGAACTCAAGTTGAGTAAGTCAGTCCGGCATGCAGTCGTGGAGGAAGCTTAACCCTGGAGATCCGGCGTTGAAGTGAAGCGTCAGGTCATAAGCCCCCATTCGCGATCGCCCGCGCGCCCGATGTAAAGGGGGGCAAAACTGGGCGCGCATTCATTTTCATCGCCGCGATGCTGATAGCGAACCTGTCGCGATATGAATACATCAACGGTCCCGGCGAGGCCGAAGACGGGCATCTTGATGCATTCCATCATCCAACCATCATGGTTCCAAAAACGTTGATCGTATGCGCACGTAGCCACTTGCGGGCACTTCAGTGATCTGTACGGATATATCCACCTTCTGCTGGCGCAGCACCGGCTCGAAAATGTCAGCGAGCACCTCCAGCAGGAGACGGCTGATGGTGTGGCGTTTTTCATCATCGCCAGCCTTACCGGAAACAGTCGACACGTTCAGATGGATGAACTCCTGAGGCTCAACGCAATCACCTACGAAATAGTTGTCGTATCGAATGAGCCGCGTCTTAACCAAGTCCAGCCGCAGTCCGGAAACCTCAACAAGGGTGTTATGAAGGCGCTGGCTAGCCTCCTTGAAATTAACGTCACTCCCTACCCCTGCGGTGTACTCAAGGTATACATGTGGCATGTTCAACTCCTTGGGCGTAATCAAACACCGACCGGCAGGCGCCGGCCGGGTAACCTGCCTGTCAGCGCGTTGGGATAATGGGGAACTTCGGGTGCTCCATCGGCATATCCAGCGTCAACCCGAGGGGGTCGGTACGGTGGTTGGAAGCCCCGGTGTAGCGTGCCGAAACGGGCAACCACAGGGTTGAATACACCCATCGTGGCGTATTAGAGCTGTTAGCGGGAGCCGCGTGGATCACGTTCATGTCATGCACGGTGGCATCGCCGGCTTTGAGCGAAATAGGCGGTGACATTTCGAACTCATCCAGCACCCAAGGATGTTCGTCGAGCAACGTTACGTTATCGCGGCGATTGAAGTAGCGCCCCAGCATGCCCGCTCGGTGGCTGCGGCTGAGAAACTGCATGGTCCCCATCTCCGGCGTGAGATCGACCAGCGCGATCCAGATATTCAGCGCTCCTTGCCGGTCCAGTGGATGATGTGGAAAGTCCTGGTGCCAGGGAGTGTCACCGCCGGCTTCGGACTCGGGGTTCTTGGCGAACACATGGTCCGAATAGAACCGCACCTCCTCGCCCGCCAGTTGCGACGCAATGCTGGCCAGCTGCGGCGAGTGGCTGAGTGCCTTGATCTGCGGACAGGTGGCGGAGACTTCATCCCAGCGCGCATACCAGCGGTAGGCATTTTCGATCTGCTTGCCGGGATCGTTGCGATCGACGGTGCGCGCGACTTCGCCCATCCGGGTCTTGGCCTCGTTGAGCAGCATCTGCACGGTTTGGGCGTTGATCACATTTTCCAGTTTCATCCAGCCGTTGGCCCGATAATCCAGGATTTGCTGGGCGTCCAGAGAGTGCGGCGCGTAGCCGTCGTTTGCCTCGGTCTTCATGACTGCTTGCATGTTCAATCTCCAATGTTTCCAGGTTTATTGAGCACTGCTTCAGGCGGCCGATTGCGCGGCCATGGGTTGCTTGCGCAGCAACACGAGCGTCAACGCCCAGCCCGCAGCCAACAGCAGCGAGGACAAGACGATAACTTGGGTGAAGCCATGGCCGAACTGGGCGGCGTCGGCAACGTTGATCAACAGACTGAAGATCGCCACGCCAATCAGACCGCCCACCTGGCGCGACGCATTGACGATGGCCGACGCCACGCCGGACTTGTCACTGCTGACATGGTTAACGGCGGTGGCAGTCAAGGTGGGCACCGTCAGTGAGATACCGAAGCCGATGACAAACATCTGCACGGCAATGTGGGCGTAAGGCGCCCCACCCACGAACGGCGTGAGCGCAACCACGCCGAGCAGCGCGATGGCCAGCCCCAACGACAGCAGGCGCCGCTCACCCAACTTGGGCAACCAACGGGCCGCCAACTGATTGCCGAAGAACAGCACGCCAGTCATGGGAATAAAGGCCAGTCCGGTATTGATCACCGAATAGTGATTGACCTGCTGCAAAAAAATGCTAAACACGAAAATCAGCCCGTAGAACACAAAGTTCACGATCACTCCCAATATCGAGGCCAGGCTAAAGGCCGCATTGTTGAAGACAGCGAGCGGCACCATCGGTCGTGCGGTACGTGATTCGACCCACAAAAATCCGAGCAGGCCGCCAAGAAAGCACAGCGCATGTACCAGAACGCGTTGGTCCAGACCTTTCTGGCGGCCCAGCTCGATGACGGTGTAGGTCAGGTTGGCCAGGGTAAACAACGCCAGCAGTTGCCCCCACAGGTCAAAACCGCCTTTGTGATTGGCCGGAATTCGCGGTGCGTTGATCAGGCACAACACAATGCCGATCAGGCCAATCGGCAAGTTGATGAAAAAAATGCTGCGCCACCCGAACACACCGATCAGTAACCCGCCCACGACCGGACCGGCCGCCAGCGCAATGCCCGCTACGCCCGCCCACAAGGCAATCGCCTTGCTGCGTTCGGCAGGCACTTCAAAGGTGATACGCACCAGGGCCAGGGACGTCGGCACCAGCAGTGCAGCACCGATGCCTTGCAGCGCTCGAAAGCCAATCAGCGACGGCAACGTCTGGGCCAGGCCACAGCCCAGCGAGGCCAGGGTAAAGACCACGTACCCCCATAAAAACACTTTCTTGTGCCCGAACCGGTCACCCAGCGCGCCTCCGGTGAGCAGGAAGGAGGCAAACAAAAGCGTGTAAGCGTTGACGATCCATTGCAGTTGCAGCACATCGGTGGCGAACTCGGCCTTGAAACTTTCGAGCGCGACGTTGACCACGCTGACATCAAGCAACACCACCACGAACCCCAGGCAGGTGGCGAGCAACGTTAATTTCTTCTTGCTGGAAGTATCCATTATCAATTCCTCACGGGATGTTGAACGCAGCAGGCAGTGCCTCAAGCACGGCCTCGATCTGCGCCTTGAACGCCAGCGCCGTTGAGCGCTCTACTTTCAGCGAACTGAAGGCCAACGCTGCATGCCAGGTGCCATTGAACCGGGCCAAGTGCAGGACGAAGTCGTAGTTGCCACCGGTGCGGTTGACCAACGTTGAGAAACCGATCACAGAAGCCGCGGGATGCGTCAGGAACCGCTCCAGCGACCCGGTGTTGGTAAACGCCAGGGCGGGCCTCGGGGTGTGGTCGAACACCGTCTCTTCGTGTGTTCCCAATAGCGCCCTGGCCTCGGCCACCGCCTGCGCATACCGCTCGATACACCCATACAGATCCGGGCTCTGGCTATCGAGCGTGGTTTTGCGCACGTCAATCAAGCAGGCCTTGGTCAGCGGAGCCCCAGCAGCGCCAGGCTCACGTCGCGAATACGCGGTGAATAAATCGAATGCGGGGACGCCGAAATGCCTGAGATAGCTATGAGCAAAAACCCCGCCCCAAATGGCGTTAGTGCTGAAACCCGACGCCGTGCGCAGTTGATCGATGCGTTTTTCGGCCTCGCTACTGACCTGCAACCGGACAAAATCGGCGTAACTGGCTTTGCCTGTCTCGATGGGTGAACCGCGCCAATGCGCCAGGCGTATGCGGAACGCATGCGCCGCTCGATCATCGAGGCTGGCGGGCATCTCACCCAGGTAGCCGGCGAGGCTATTGACCAATCTGGCGGTGCTGTAACCGTCGGAGATCGCATGGTTGCGCGTGAGCAGGATATGGGTCTGATCGATCTCGGGGTCGGTCACCACCAGCGCCCTCCAGCCTTCCTGGTCGGCCAGCAAACGGTTGAGCTCAAGCTTGAGCAAAACGTCGGGAAGCAACGATGTCGGGGGTGTGCAAGGTAGTGCCTGCACCTCGTCTTCGACTGCCACGAACCCATGCCTGTCGTTGCCGACAGGCACTATCTTCTGGCGCAGAAACGCATAGTCGGCGACCAATTGCCCAAATGCCTTGCACGCCCGCAGCGGGCTGACGCACCCCGGCACCGTGAGCAATGTGGTCACTTGGGTATTGCCGTTGCGGTTAAGGAAATTCTGGTGAAACCGCTGTTCGGTTTCGTCCAGCAAGCGGTGCGGCTGCATACCGGCCTCCGTGGCAGTGCCTATCGGTCGATGAATTGCATCATTCGCTGTTCGTAGCGTTCACCCGCCACCGCCCACTGCCCAAGCAACGCCTGGATCGCGTGCGATTGTTCGTCGTTTAACACGCAGGCATCGGCAGCCACGTTCTCTTCCAGGTAGGCGACCCGCTTGGTTCCGGGGATCACTGCCAGGTGCGGGCTGCGCGTGAGCAACCAGGCCAGCGCCAACTGCGCAGGCGTCATCGACCACGAATCGGCCAGCGCAAGAATCGACTCGGTCAGAAAGGTGTTGGCGGCAAAGTTTTCTTCGCGAAAGCGCGGGTCTTGCTGGCGGAAGTCATTGGCGTCGTAGTGAGTAGCGCTGGCCGCCTTGCCGGTCAGGAACCCGCGGCCCAATGGGCAGAAAGCGACGTAGCCGATGCCGAGGTTGTGCAACAGCGGCAGGATCTCTTGCTCGACATTGCGCTCCCACAACGAGTACTCACCCTGTATCACTGAAATCGGGTGAGTGGCATGGGCGCGCTCGATGGTGCGCGTGCCCACCTCGCAAAGGCCCAGGTACTTGACCTTGCCCTGCTCGACCAGACGCCCCATCGCCCCAACAACTTCTTCGATGGGAACCGTAGGATCCAACCGGTGCTGATACAGCACGTCGATGTAATCGGTCCCCAAGCGTTTGAGCGAGGCCTCGACGACTCTTTGCAGATTGCTTTCAGAGCTGTCCACGCCAACGATCTGGCCGTCGACGATGCGGAAACCGAACTTGGTGGCGATGACCACCTCCCCGCGGCGCCCGGCAAAAGCGCGCTGCAACAGCCGCTCATTGGTAAACGGCCCGTAAGCCTCGGCCGAATCGAAGAAGTTCACGCCCAGCTCCAACGCTCGATGCAAGGTGCGTAGCGATTCGTTGTCATCCGTGGCGCCATACCACTGGCTCATCCCCATGCAGCCCAGCCCTATGCGGCCAACCTGCAGACCCTGTGTGCCCAACGTGATCGTCGAAACCATGGAATCGCCCTCCTTGTGATACTGATCGTTCTACATCTTTTTCAAATTATCGCCTCCCCGTCAATACAATGTTTCTAAATATTTTGTTTTATTTCGGGTTCGAATGCCCTTAGCAAGAGCCATAAACATGACAAATAACTATATAAATCAATTTATTAATGCCTCATAACCGATCTTAAAATTTTATTCCGCCAAAACCAAATCATTGGATCCAATAGCCAGAAACATATTGACACATATATTTTGAGCGTCTAAACACTCTCAACAGAGACATCACGGTCTCTTTTTCTTTCCACAAGATCGAGGACGAACGCATGGGCAAGATGGACTCTTGGATCGGCCATTGGCAGCGCGGGGTGCCGACCTTCAAAGCGGAATGCGCCCAAGCGCAAGCGAACTATTTGGAAAGGCTCGACAAGCCCCTAAAGACCCAGGAACACGTGCTCGAAGACATCATTCACGTGTGCCAGAAGTCGTTGTTTTGGAAAGAAAACGGTTTTCAGGTCAGCCACTGCAACGGCAGGATCACCCGCACCAATATCCCGGTCATGACCTATGAAGGGTTCCGCGACATCCTGGTGCGTGAAGGCCAGCAAAAAGGCGGAATACTCAGTTGCAGCCCGGTGGTGCGCTGGCTCAAAACCAGCGGTACCACGGGGCAATCCAAGCGCATTCCCTACACGCTGCACTGGATTCGCCAGTACCGGGTGCCGGCCATCAAGGCCATGTGGGGGTTCTTTGCCCATGACTACCCGGCCCTGCACGCAAATCCGTGGGCCACACTGGACACGCAAACCGTTCGCGACCCAAGCAACGAGTACGTTGAAGGTTTGCCCTACCAGGCGATCAGCAACCGCCACCCGCAGATCGGCAGCGGCGACTGGAACCCGCCCTGGTATGAAGCGCCCTGGTTTACGCCGACGCCGGATGCCAGCCATGAGCAGAAGATGTATGCACGGCTGCTGTGGACACTGGGTGAGGACGTCAGATTACTCACGGCCATCAACCCCAGCACTCTGCTCTCCCTGCACCATTGCCTGCTGGAAAACCGTGAACGCCTGCTGCGCGACCTGCACGACGGCGCCCATGCCGGCAGCCTCATGCGGGCAGGCGACCCTGCGGCTGCGCACCGGCTGGAGAGTGTGTTGGCCCGCGACGGGGTGTCACTGCCGGATGTATGGCCAGGGCTGGAGCGCTTCAGTTGCTGGACTGCAGCGTCGGCCAAGCTCTACAAGCCCCAATTGGAGCGAATCATGGGGCAGGCCAAGGTGCTGCCATTCATGTCATGCGGCACCGAAGGCGTGGTGACCCTGCCCGTGGATGACGATCAGGACAGCCAGCCGTTGGCGGTTGATCAGGCGTTTTTCGAGTTCATTCCCGTATCAGTGGATATGGATGCGCTGATACGTGATCAGGTGCAGCCGCAGACCGTGTCTCTGGATCAGCTCAAGGAAGGCGACGAATACCACCTGGTCATGTGGCAGGGCAACGGGATGGTGCGCATGTACACCGGCGATATCTATCGCGTGCACGGCTATTACCGAGGCGTGCCGCGTATCAGTTTCAGCCGGCGTAATGGGGTGATGCATTCTTTCACCGGCGAAAAGATCACCGAGACCCAACTGCACGAAGCGGTGCAGATGTGTGGCATCCCCAATGCCGGGCTTTACCTGTGCGCCCCGGTCTGGAACGAAACGCCCTATTACGCCGTGGCCATCGAGGCGGCAGGCGCGCCTTGCGGTGAGTCGGAGCGCCTCAGCCAGTTACTCGACGGTCATCTGCAGGCGATCAATATCGAGTACGAGTCCAAGCGTTCCAGCAAGCGCCTGGGACAAATCAAGGTCATCACTGTGCCTGGCAACGCGATCTCCATGGCGATCGAACAGGAAAAAGCCGCCAGGAAAACCCTGCAGATCAAGTACAAGCCCTTCCAACCCGACCTGTCCCTGCTGGGCATCCAGCAACTCTGATCTTGAGAGGCACTCATGAACATGCACTTGTTTCAGCACAACATTGCGCGTGAAGTCCACTACCTGGCTCAGGCAGACCGGCGGATGGCCCTGCATGCCTGGCGCCCGCAGCAGCCGCAAGGCGCCATCCTGTATTTTCATGGGCTGCAAAGCCACGCCGGTTGGTTGTGGTCGGTAGGTAATGCATTCGCCAACCTGGGCATCGCGTTCTACGCCCTGGACCGCGAAGGGTGCGGTATCAGCAGCGGTCAGAAACATGGGTTCCCGGACGTGCGTACGTTGCACACGGATGCCTCGGCCGCCATCGAACACATTCGTCGCGAAGTGCCCGACGATGTGCCGCTTTGCCTGTTCGGGCACTGCCTGGGCGGATCGGTGCTGGCCGCCATCGCAAGCAGCCCCCGCGCCGAGCTGCCCTATGACAATCTCGTCATCTGCTCGGCCTGGCTGGGCAAAATGCATGACCGGCTCAGTGAACAGGAGCGCGCCGACATCGATCTGGACGACAGGCAGACGCTGTGGGATGCGGGGCTCAACCCGGACGACTTCACCGCCAACCCGAATCTGGCCGAATTCATCCGCAACGACACGCTGGCCACCACTCATTTGCAACATCGAGAGCGGAAAAAATTGCTGGCGCTGGAAAAGGTCTACCTGGCGGCCGATGCCCGACCCATCGACGCCCCCAGCCTGTTTATCTGCGCCAACAAAGACCCGCTGGTGGATGTGAACGCCACCGTTGGTCACTTCCAGCGCCTGTGCCGCAACGGCTCTACCCTGCTGGTCAATCAGGACAAGCACTACCTGTTTTTCACCCCCGCGATGGGCCAGGTGGTGCAGTTCACCGCAGATTTCGTCAAGGCCAACGGACGCTACGCCTATGACGCCGCCTGAGGTCTACCTGGTACGCCAGCCCATGGCCAACCCGTTCGTGCATGGCGCCCACCAACGCCACACTTCAGACAGTGTGGTGCTCAGCTGGACGCTCGGCGCCTTTACAGGGATCGGTGAATGCGCGCCGCGCCGCTACGTGACAGGCGAAGACTGCGAGTCGGTGCTGACCCAACTGCGCAGCCTTGACTTCGCGCACTTGGCAAAAGCATTGGCCAGCGGCGACCCGGTCGACCGGGGGCGCGCACTATATGAACATGGCCTGCCATTCGAGGCCAGTGAGAACCTGGGTAACAACACGCGGTGCGTGGTGGAAATGGCGGTACTCGACTCGCTGGCCCAACAGGCCGGCCTGCCATTGTCCACCTACCTGCTGCGCATCACCGAGGCCGTCGCGACGGCACGCCGCACCGTGCCCGCGCACATCAACATCACCCAGGTACTCGACCTGTCGCAACCGGTTCAGGCGTTCCTTGAACAGCGCAAACCGTTGCGCTCGCTCAAGCTCAAACTGGCCGGTGATCCGCACGCCAACCAACAACGCCTGGAAACCATCCGGGCACTGGCGCCGACCCTGGCGTTGTACGTCGACCCGAACATGAGTTGGTCGGCCGAACAACTCCACGGCAGCGCGCGACAGTTTCATGCACTGGGTGTCGCGCTGTTCGAGGAACCCTTGCCGCCCGGCAGCCTGGAGGATTACCGCCAGGCGAGGCTCAAGCATGGCGTGGCAATCATGCTCGACGAGTCGGTCACCTCAGCGTCCAGCCTGGCGCGGGCGTGGCAACACCAGGCGCTGGATGCGGTGAACCTTCGGATCGCCAAATGCGGTGGGCTGTTGGCCAGTGCGCGAATGATCGAGCAGTGCCACGCGTGGGGGCTGCCCGTTTACCTTGGCGTGCAAGTTGCCGAAGTCGGACCGCTGATCGCCGCGCACCGTGCGCTGCTCACGGCCTACGAGGGTTTTATCGGCGTGGAAGCCGGGCAACACGATCGTTTTTTCCACACCGACCTGCTCGAACCGATGCCAGCCATTGATAGAGAACACAACGCCATTCACTTGCCCGTTCCGACGCGAACAGGCCTTGGCTGCCGCCTGACGTCCCATGTGCAGCCCTACCACTGTGCAACCGGTGTCGACAGACACCCCAACGAATCTCTTCACATGGAGCGTGCACGATGAAGTATTTCTCCGATCTGCTTGTCGATCTTCTGATCAACCAGGGCATTGAGTACGTCTGCTTCAACCCCGGCGCGTCATTTCGCGGCATTCATGACTCGCTGGTGCATCACCCCGACCCGGCCGTACCGGCCATCCTGATGTGCTGCCACGAGGAAATTTCGGTGGCAATGGCCCACGGTTATTACAAGGCCAGCGGCAAGCATATGGCGGTGCTGGTACATGCCAATATCGGCTTGCAGCACGCGAGCATGGCCATCTTCAACGCCTGGTGCGATCGGGTCCCGCTGTTGGTGCTCGGCGGCAACGGGCCGATCGACGCCGCACTGCGTCGCCCCTGGATCGACTGGATCCACACGTCCCAGGGCATCGACAAGTTGCTCTCGGGTTACACCAAATGGACCGATATGCCGGTCTCCCAAGCCGCCACGCTGGAATCGGTGCAACGGGCGCTCAAGCTGTGCGCGGCCGAACCTCACGCCCCTTGTTATGTCGCCATCGACAGTGCAGTTCAAGAAGAGTCACTGGCGCCGGGACTCTTGCTGCCATCCGGCGCGGTACGCCCGGAACGCCTGCCGGCACTGGACGATGAGCAACTGAACGAACTGGTGGACCGCATGCTGGCGGCACAACACCCCGTGATCGCGATTGATTACGCCGCACTGGACGATGAGCAGGCCGAGCAAACGCTGAGGCTCGCCACCCTCACAGGCGCGGCGGTGATTTCACGTAACGGCCGCTACAACGTGCCCAATACCCATCCGCTGGTGTTCCAGGACCACGATGCGCAACTGATGAGCGAGTGCGACTTTCTGCTGGCCTTGGAAGTCCAGGATCTTTATGGGCTGCTCGCCAACTCCGGACAGCAACCCCACGCTGGTCTTTACATCGCGACCCTGGGCACCCACTCGTTGTTGATCAGCAGTTGGGTGGCCGACAGCCAGAAGCTGGTGTGCGCCGACCTGGCGCTGCACGCCAATGTGGCGGCCTCCATCACGCGTATCGCACAGGCGGCGCAGGCGTTGGCGGCGTCTCGCACTCACACGGCACAGACGTTGGTCGATGAGCGCACCCAGCGCATTGCGGCCCACAAGCAGGCGCGTCGCCAGGCGCTGCTGGCGCAAGTCACCCAACCCGCCGACGGCTTGACCATCGCCCAGGCGCTGATCGCTATCCACGAAGCCATCAGCCATGAACGTTGGGTACTCACCAACACTGGCAGCGTGACAATCGACACCCTGGTGCGCGGGCTCTGGCCCATCGAGCGCAGTGAAGCGTATATCGGCATGAGCGGCGGCGCCGGGCTGGGTTATGGCCTGGGCGCAGCCATCGGTGCGGCCGTCGCCCACAAAGGCAGCGGCCGGCTGTGCGTCAATCTGCAATCGGATGGCGACCTGCTCTATACCCCAAGCGCCTTGTGGACCTTGTCCGCCTACGACACTCCCCTGCTGGTGCTGGTGATCAACAACCGTCTCTACCTCAATTCCAAGCAGCACGCCGAACGGATTGCCGACCTGCGTCAACGGCCCAGCGACCTGTCCAATCTGGCGACCAGCTTTCATGAGAACGAGGTGGACTTCGTCGCCCTGGCGAAAACCTTTGACCTCTATAGCCCTGGCAGTGCCGAGACACCGGCGCAGATCGGGGAAAAGATCGCCGACTGCCTGTCCTACATGCGCACCTACGGCAAGCCTGCCCTGCTCGAAATCAAGACCCTCTAGGAGCTTCCCATGTCGATCATTTTCGAATGCGCGCGGGATGGCCAGCGCTACGTCACCCGCCCCAGCTCCACCGGGCCCTACACCCTTTATCCGGTGAGCGACCTGTACACGCTGCTGCGCGACACACCGGCGGGCGAATACCCCGGCGGGCCGCTGGAATACCTGCGCGAGCACAGCCCTGCGCCGTTGACCGTTGCGGACCTTGCCGGCTTCGAGCTGCTGCCCTGCCTGCAACCGCCCGACCCACGCCAAGGCATGGTGTGCGGCTTTGGCCTGACCCATCAGAGCAAAGTCGCGGAACCACCGCAACACGGCGAGCGCCCGGCCTTCTTTATCAAGGGCTTTGCCGACTCCCTCAAGCGCAGCGGCGACGTACTGCGCATGAACCGCGGCGCACTCTCGGCATGCGAAGAAGCTGAAGTGGTAGCGCTGTTTCTGGTGGCCGATAACAGTCGCCCGACCTATATCGGCTACACCTTCGGCAACGACCTGACCGATATCGCCCTGGCCAAATCCAAGCGCAACTACCTGGCCTACGCCAAGTTACAACCCAGCGCCATCTCCCACCTGCTCTACCGCCAGCCCCTGCCCGAACTGATACAGGGCAAGACATCCATCTACCGCGCGGGCGACCTGCACTGGGAGCAAGGCTTCAGCACCGGCCTGTCGTGCCTGTGCTATGACGCCGACGACCTGTTCGAAACCCTTTGGCAGCACCCGTCGCTGCGCCTGCCCGGCACGCTGATCTACCTGTACCTGGGCGCCGATCGCAACAGCGCCGATGCCGGTATCCACCTTAGCCACGGCGATACCGTGGTGTGCGATTTCGACAACGGCCCGCGCCTGAGCAACTTGATCGAATGGGAGAACGTTCATGTTTAAACGCATTGTTTTGCTCAAAAGCCCTGACGCGGCCGCCGTATCCACGCTGCTGCAGGAACTGCACGCATTTCCCGGCCAGGTGCCAGGCTTGGTAGCGGTGGAGGTGATCGCAGACAGCGGCGAGCGGTCACTGGGCTTCGACCAGGGTTTTATCCTCACGTTTACCGACGAGTCGGTACTCCCCGGCTGGCGGGAACATCCGCTGCATGCGGGTTTCCGCCCCAGGTTGCGCGCGTTGTGCCAGATGTTGATTTTCGATTACCCGCACCCTGCGCCCGCACACCAGAAGGAAGACCACTATGCCTACGTTTGAACCCACTACTGAGGTGTTGGTCATCGGCGGCTCTGCCGGGATCGGTTTTGCAATCGCCAAACTGTTCCACCAGCAAGGAGCGAGAGTCACCTTGGCCGGGCGCAGTACGACGCGGTTGCATCGCGCTGCGCACGACATCGGCCCGAACGTGGCAACCGAGGCACTGGACGTTACGCAACCGGCGCAGCTGGAGGATTTTTTCTCCCGGCCGACGCGCTGGAAGCACATTGTCGTCACCGCCGCCTCGCTGACCTTCGGCCCACTGCGTAGCGTTTCTCTGGAGGATGCCCAGCGCATCTTCGACAGCAAGTTCTGGGCGGCTTATCACATTGCCCGGCTCGCCACCTTTGACGAGCACAGCTCGCTCACGCTGGTCTCCGGGCGCTTTGCCCAGCGCGCCGGTGCGCAAACTGCGCTGATCAGCGCAGTCAATGCCGGCATCGAGGGGCTGGCACGTGGGCTGGCCAGCGAACTCTCACCGGTGCGGGTCAACGTGCTCTCACCGGGCTTTGTCGACACTGGCATGCATCCCGAAGCCCTGGTAGAAAAAATGCGCCAGCGCAGCCAAGCACTGCCGGTCAAGCGCATCGCGCTTCCTGAGGATATCGCCTCGGCCGCCCTGTTGCTGGCGACCAACTCAATGATCAGCGGCACCGTACTGGCCGTGGATGGCGGCGATACGGTGACATTGACCTGAGGTTTGCGACGCATGGGCGAAATACTGAATCAAGACTGAGATAGACTGGTCTATATCAGAATGTTACGGTTTTCGCCCATTTCTACTGCCCGAGCCTGGAGTTCCGAGTTGTCTGTATCGAAAAAGCAGCATGTCGTCGACACTGCTACCAGCCTGTTTTCCCAATACGGTTTTCACCCCGTGGGCGTCGACTGGATCATTGAAGCCTCTGGCGTCGCCAGGATGACGATGTACCGTAATTTCGCGGGTAAAGAAGACTTAGTCAAAACCGTGCTGTTACAGCGCTCGGATCATCTGCTCAAGCAATTGAAGATGCGCATGGACGAAAAGCCCAGTCTGGAAGAGAAGATCATCTCGATCTTTGATTGGCGAGGTCAGTGGTTCTGCTCGACCAGCTTCGCAGGCTGTTTGTTCGGCCGAGCGGTGGCCGAATTCCCGGACCGCTCGGATATCCGAGAGATCGCCCTCGATTACAAGCGCAAGCTGCATGGACTTGTAGAAGACGAAATAACCCGCCACTACCCCCAAGAGACCGCCACGACACTCGCGACCTACATCATTATGCTGCTGGACGGGGCGACGGTGAGTGCCCATGCGTTCAGTGGAAGTCACTATGCGAGTGATGCATGCGATGCGGCGCTAATGTTGCTTCGATTTAACGTAGGCAAGCAAATTCGCTGAACGGCTCGTTGCCGCTAGGGCGGCACCAATCCATTGCGCTCAATAAGCGGGGGCCGTCAAATTCCCCCGGTACTTCGGGGCTGGCGCAGGCTATTAGACCTATCGCGATAGCCGCTATTGAAACGGTCTATGAAGCATTAATCCCAAATGATTTGCTTCTGCCGCCGTTCTTGAAAGTCGATGGGTTGATTCCAAACTGCTTGCGAAACGCCGTCGCAAAATGACTCGCGTTGGCGTACCCCAGGTCCGAGGCAATGCGCATCACGGATTCATCACCGCTCATCAAGCGGCTGCGTGCCTGAATCATTCGTGCTTGCTGGAACACGCCGTAGACACTGTTGAAAAACAGTTGGCGAAACCCGCGTGTCAGCTTGGGTTGGCTCAACCCGGACTCACGCGCCAACTCCGACAGGCTCGGCGCCTTGCCCAGGTCTTCGAGCAGACGCTCACGGGCACGCACCAACCTTTGGCGGTCGGTGTTACTGACGCGACAGGTGCATTCAGCGTCCTGGCGCACCTCAAGGAACAAACTCACCAGCGTAACGCTCTGCCCGTAGAGCCATAGACTGCTGCGCGGCTGGGCGGGTGACAGTCCGGCCCCCTGATCCATAGCGCTGCCGAGCAGGTGCGCAGTCGCGCTCATTTCGCCACTGCGGTGTCCATCGAGGAAGCATTGGTCACAGGCCAGCGCTTTGTTCAACAGTGGATCGAGTTTCAACTCCCATTGCTCAAGCACTTCAGGACGAATCATCACGGTGATGTTATCGATCTCGCCGTGCTGGTGATACAGGCCATGGCGGCAACGCCCGAAGCTGATGCTGCCGGCGCCCTCGTCAATTGCATAGCGCCGTTGCCGACGCCCCTCCTGAAAGCTGCACGAGGCTTTACCCTTGAGCAGGTTGGTGAAACTGAAATGGATGCAATCACTGTCGTCTTGCAAGGGCAATTCGATCGGCTGTTCGAACGTGCTTTGCCAACGCACGATGTCCAGCCCGTCCTGCAGCGACACGCGGGTCACGCGACAGTGCGCCCCTGGTCCGAGGTCGCTTCCATATCCTCCCGTAATGATTCGCGAGACCGGCATCGGCTCCCCTGCGCCTCCTTGAACGGCTGACATCGTAAATCTCCTGGCTGACCGGATACGGCTCGAATCAGATCACATCGGGGTGGAATTACGCAATTGATAATTATTAGCATCTGGCGCGCTGCACAGGCTCCGCCAAATCGCCGCTGCCCCCCGCAACGCGCGCCGATCAGAATCTTCAGTCAAGGTCCCATCATGTCTGCACGATGCAACACGACGGCTACCCGCCAATTTTGCTACAAACGTAATACTATAACAATAGCCATGAGTTTGACATTGGCCAATTCGGCACTCGCCACCACCATCAGCGAGCCCGTGCAACTGCCGGCCTCGACGGTGACTGCGCGCATGGAGCAGGAAGACCCGAAGGAAGTGCCCATCAGCCTCAGCGTGATCAGCGGCGAGCAACTGCGCACCCAACGCCTCGACACCCTGGAGAGTGCCCTGCGCAACACTTCCGGAGTGAGCGTCAACTCCTCAGGAGGGCCGAATGACTTCAACGTACTGATCCGCGGCGTCGGTTCGCTGTACCAGATGTCGATGGATGACAGCTCGGTGGCATTCAATATCGACGGTGTGCCGGTGTCGTCGCGCAGCCTCGGTTTCGGCACCCTGGACGTCGATCGCATCGAAGTACTCAAGGGGCCCCAGGGCACGCTGTCCGGTGCGATTGGCCAGGCGGGCGCGGTCAATATCACCACGCATCAACCGACCCGCGAACTTGAAGGTTATGTGCGCGGCGAAGTCGGCCAGGAAGGCCAGTTCCTCACCGAAGGTGCCATCGGCGGGCCGATCAGCGACAGCCTCAGCGGTCGCCTGGCAGTGCGTCGTGCCGGCTATGACAGCTGGATCGACAACGACCAGACCAACCACCCCATCACCAAGCCGCGTAACGAAGCCTACCGAGGCAGCCTGCTCTGGGACCTCAACGATGACACCCATGTGCTGGTCAGCGCCGAACGCCAGAACACCGAGCGCGCCACCAACTCCCTGGTGTTGCGTCCCTACGGCAGCGACCCCAGCCTGAACCTGACCCCCGGCCTGTTCGACGACAACTACAAGACCACCGAGCGCTACACCATCAAGGTCGATCATGATTTCGCCAACAGCCGCCTGACCTCCACCACCGCCACCGGCACCGCCGACTTCGAAGGCCTGATCGCCTACGACAGCAAACTCATGGGCGCCCTGTACGGCACCCCCAGCGAGTTTTGGGTGGTGGACAAATCCTTCGAGCGCAGTTGGAGCCAGGACCTGCACTTGAGTTCGCTGCCCGACTCCGAGGTGTTCTGGGTTGCGGGCCTCGCCGCCAGCCGCAACGAGCGCAGCTACGACACGCCGCGCAACACCTACGGCACCTCCGGCGCCAAGTACCGCGATTTCACCACCACCACCTACGCCGGATATGGCGAAATGACCTTCCCCCTCACCGAGCGCTTGAAACTCACCACCGGCTACCGCCACTCCTGGGACCGCAAGACCTACGACGGCCAATACTTCTCCGGCAGCAGTGCAGTGCAGGACTCACGCAAGCTGACCGACGACTACGGCACCGGCCGCGTTGCCCTGAGCTACGCCCTCACGCCGCAAACCAACGTCTACGTGCAACTGGCGCGGGGCTATAAATCCGGTGGTTTCAATGACTACGCCTCGCAGGTCACCGACAGCGAACCCTACAAGGCCGCCGTCAGCAAAGCCGCGGAACTGGGCTTCAAGAGTGAAACTGAAGACCGTCGCGGCAGCCTTAACGGTGCGCTGTTCTTCACCCGCGTGCACGACGACCACCTGCTCGGCTACGACGCGGCGACCTTCGCCACCAATGCCTTCAACGCCGACACCCGCACCCGCGGCGCCGAATTGGAGGGCAGCTGGCGCTTCGACTACGGCCTGACCCTGGCCGCCAGCGCCACCTACCTCGATGCCAAGATCACCAGCGGCGTGCAAGGCATCCAGGCTGGTGACGTCGCGGCCGGCAACCGCACTCCGGATGTCCCGCGCTGGAGCGGCAACTTCAACGCCAGCTGGAAACACCCACTGGGCACCTTCGCCAGCCTCGGCGAAACCACCCTCAACACCAGCCTCAACTACCACTTGATGGGCGAACGCGCGGCCGACCCGCAAAACCACTTCAACCTGGACAACTACGAGAAACTCGACCTGCGCGCCGGCCTGGAAGGCAAGTTCGGCGAAGTCTATGCCTTCGCCGACAACCTGCTGAACCAGACCTACGACACCTACGGTTTCTACAGTGACCCGGTGGCCTACGGTGCACCGGCACGCCGCCGAACCTTGGGCGTCGGCTACACCTACACGTTCTGACCCTCCCCCCTGTCGGCGCGAGCTTGCCCGCGAAAAACGTCAACGCTAACCGAGCAACCTGATTTAACGCGGCACCGGGACGTTCTTTCGCGAGAAAGCTCGCTCTTACAGGGGCAGATGTGGGTCAGAACTGGTAGCTATACCCCACGCCCGCCGAACGCCCACGCCCTGGCATGCCCGTTAGTACCTGGTCAGTGGAGTACGAGCCGTACAGGTCGTAGCGCGCATCCAGGAGGTTGTCGGCCCACAGGTAGACCTCCGAACCGCCACTCTCCAGGCCCAGATGCAGGTCCAGCTTGGCGTAGCCCTTGAGGTCGTAGTGGTTCTGCGGGTCGGCCGGGCGGTTTTTCTGTACGCGGTAATTGAGCAAGGTGTTCAGGCGTGGCGCCGGTAACCCGAGCAACGCCCCCAGGTTCTTCTGCCAGGCGACGCTGAAATTACCGCTCCACAGCGGCACATCCGGCACGCGACTGCCCGCCGCCACGTCACCGCCGGAAACACCCGGCGCATCCGACGTCACCACCGCATTGGTGTAGCTCACGGCACTGCCCAAGGTCAGCTCATCGGTGACGTGCCAGGTAGTCGACAACTCGGCGCCCTTGCTGCGGGTGTCGGCATTCACCGCGCTGACCGCCAGGGTGTTGAAATCGTAGCCCAGCAGGTGGTCGTCCTGTACGCGGGTGATGAACAACGCCCCTTCCAGGCTCAGGTCGCCCCCGGCACTTTCATGCTTGAAGCCCAACTCGGCGGAATTTACCTTGGCCGCCTTGTAAGGTTCGCTGTCCTTGACCGACGTGGCGTAATCGTTGAACCCCGCCGACTTGTAGCCCCGCGACAGCACCGCATACACATTGGTCTGCGGCGTCAGCGCGTAGCTCAACGCCACGCGCCCGGTGCTGTAATTGTCCTGCAAACGCCGGTTGTCGCTGACCAGCGCGCCGCCAGTGGAGTAATCGCCACCATAGGTCTTGCGGTCCCAGGTATGACGCAGGCCGGTGGTGAGTTTCCAGTCTTCGGCAATTGGGTACGTCACCTCACCATAGGCCGCGTAACTGTTGGTGCTGAAGTCGCGCAACTGCTGCGCGCCGTTGGTGAGATTGTTGGAGTCGAAACTGCGCTCGGAGCGCGACAAGTTGAGCCCCGTCACCCAAAACACATCGGCATCCGCCAGCGACCCCAGGCGCAGGTCCTGGCTCCATACCCGCTCATGGGCCGAGTCTTCGATCAGGTATTCGAACGCAGAACCGTACAACGCCCGCGTGATGTTGCGATCGTAGCCCTTGACCGCATTGAAATCGGTGCTGGTGTAGGCACTGATCGAGGTGATGCGCGACTGCGCCAGGTCGTGGTTGAGTTCGAAGGAGTAACGCTCATTGGTCTTCTGGTTGCCATCGAATGTGCCGGGCGTGTAGTCCAGGCTCGGGCGATTGCCAAACGGGCGTAGCAGCTCCAGGCCCGCATAGTGCTCGGCGCGCTGGCGCTCGGCGGTCAGCAAGCCGGTGGTACCCTGGTCGTTATCCCACAGCAGGCTGCCGCGCAGCGCCAGGTCTCGGGGTTTGGTCAGCGGGTCGCCGTTCTGTTGATCATCGACCCAGTTATCAAAGCCGCTGCGACGCAAGGCGATACGCCCCGCCAGCGAGTCGGTCAACGGCCCGCCCACGGCGCCTTCGGTCATGAACTGGCCTTGGTTACCCACTTCGCCACGCACATACCCCTCCAGCTCGCGCGTCGGCTTACGGGTGGTCACGTTGATCGCGCCCGCCTCGCTGTTGCGCCCCAGTAACGTGCCCTGGGGGCCTTTGAGCACCTCCACCTGCTGCACGTCGAGGGTGGCCAGCGCCGCATTGCGCACTGACATCGGCACGCCGTCCACATTCAACACCACCGAGCCGTCATCCATGCTCATCTGGTTCAGTGACCCGACGCCACGGATACGCACATTGGCGTCATTCGCGCCGCCCCAGGAGTTCACCTCCACCCCCGGCGTGGTCCGCAGCGCGTCTTCCAGGGTACGCAGGCGCCGGGTCTCCAGGGTCTTCCCATCGATCACCGAGAGACCAAAGGGAATATCCTTGGCACTCTCCTGGCTCAACCGCGCGCTGACCGTCAGCGGAGCCAGTTCAATGGACTCCGCGGGGGCCTCCGGCTGATAGTCAGCGGCATAGGCCGTGCACATCTGGCTGGACAAACCCAGCGCCATGGCCTGGGTCAAGACGTTGGCCCGCCAGCCGAGGGGACGGCGCAGCGGCTGGATAAACAGAGCAGATGACATGGAAAAACTCCAAAAGGCAGGGATGATTCAAATTCATTGAGCAGGCCCCCAGCGCGTGAGCGCGGCGGCGATCGCTTGCGGATCAGGCGCACCCAGCAGAGGCTGGATCGCGGCCGGCCATCCCTGGCCGTTTCGGATAGCGGCAGTCATTGCCTTCAGTTGTTCGGGGCTTTGCGCAGCGGTCCATCCCAGGCTCGCCAGCACTGCATAAGTGGCGGCCCAGCCGTGTTCGCGGGCATCGGCCAGGGTGCCGACGGGTTCGCCGTCATTGCCCAGCGCGCGGGTCAGGTCATCGTCCATGAGCTTCACCAGAACCGCGCGAGCCTCAGGGCCGTCCACATCCGCCACACACAGCAAAGCGATCGCACCTGCTACGCCCTGGCTCAACCACAAGTAACCCGGCACCTGGCGCAGGTCGCTGGCATCAACCAGCATCCGTCGGGCGAGCAGTTCGGCGATATGCGCACGGCGTGCCGAGCGCCCGACGCCGGCAGCAGCCGCGTCCCAATCTGGCGATTGGGCGAGCAACAGGTGACCGTGGCTCAAGCGACTGGCGCCCATGCCGGTCGGCCACAGGCTCACGTCATCCACCGCCGGGCGACTGCCCAGGCGTCGCGCCACACAAGCGCTCATCAGGTCCAGGTCTTCACGCACTTCAACGGCAGTTTGCTGGCGACTGGCATCCGCCCGTGCCTGCAGGCTGTAGGCAAAATCCATGGGCGCTGAGCTGTGACCGCTAAAGGCCTGCCCGTCGATCTCAACATGCCATTGCCAGTCGCCCGCCGGTGCAACGGCCTCCACGGCGACGGCGGAATTCGTCACCAAGGTAGGCACTTCGGGCGTCAAATCGGCCTCGCTGCGCTGCACCGGCGCACGCAACAGCCGCTCGCTGTCCAGACCCAGGCGCGGCATCACGCGGCGTGCTTCCAGCCACACGCCGTGCGGCCCCAGCCAGTAGGCTTCGCCTTCCGACGGCCAGCCGTTGGCGCTGACAATCCAGTTCAGCTCCACACTGCAAGCGTTCGTCGTGCACTGTGCCAGGGGCACGCGCAGGTGTTCGGTGGCCTGCTCGAACGTGACCGGTTGCCCCATCACGCTGACCGCCGTCACCCGCAGGCCTGGGGGCAACTCGGCATCCAGTTGGCGGGCGACCATGGCGTCCAGCGTCCACTGGCCCTCGACTTGACGCGCGGTTGAATCGACGCGCAACTGCACACGCCCGCCCGCCACCTGCCAGGCAGCCGCGCCGGCCAGCCAGCGCTGTTCCCAGGCGGCGCGCTCGGCACGTTCCTCGGCCACCGATTGGTAGTCGCCCTGCTCCACCAGGTAACGCTGCAAAGCCACGCCACTGCCCAGCAAACCCAAGGCGCCCAGAGCCAACATGGCAAGCGGCAACGGCTGGCGCAAGTCAGCGATACGGCGTCGCTCGGGACCACGTGGTAACACCAGCGCCGCCACGCCGACCATCACCACGCAACCCGCAAGTTTCCAGCCCGCCAAGGTGCCGAGATAGGGCAACCAGGGTGCCCAGCCGGTGAGCTGTGACAACGCCACATGGGCCGGTATCCCCATCGCATAGGCGGGATAGCTGACCAGCCCCAGTTCGTGGTTGAGCACCAGGAAAAACGTCAGCAGCATCGACATGGCGTAAGCCAGCCCCGAGCGACGTATCAACGCATGCACCAGCACCGTCAGCGTGGCCAGTTCCAGCAGCGGCGGCGCGAACACCAGCGCCTGGTAAATCAGCACAAAGCCCGGTGCCAGGCTGTCGGGCGCAGCGATGGCGCTGATCAGCAGGCTGGCAATGCCCGGCACCAGCGCCAGGGTCACGGTGGCCAACAACACACAGGCCGTGCGGCCGAACAACCGCAGCCAGGTTGGCGCGGGCGTGGCCTGCAACATGGCACCCAGGCCTTCGACGTCATCACGACGGCACACCAGGCCTACCAGCGCCGCGACGATAAACGCGATCACCAGGAACAACGCGCTCGACAACAGCGGCAGGGTCAGATCCGCCCGTGGCACCATCGGCCCGCGCGCGTGCCATACGCCGTGGACAAAGCCGCTGAGCACGCCCATCACCAATAGCAAGCCGAGCGCCACCCACCAGATCCGCCGAGCAAACAACTGGCGTACCTGCCAGCGCGCTTCATGCCACACGGCGTGCGCCCAACAACTGGCCGCCAATGGACCCGGCAACTGCACGTCACTGCTGCGCAGCATCGGTGGTTCCGCCAGCACCGCGCCGCTGCGGCGCCCCATCAGGCCCTGGCGAGTGGTGCGCGCCAATACCACGGCCAGTACCAGCAGCGGCAACACACACCACAGCGCACGGTTGAGCCAAAACCCCGGCGTCAACGCCAGCAGCGCCTGGGACTTCTGCGCGGCGCTCCAGGTTTCGATCTGGGCCTGAGCAAAGGTAAACAGCGACGGGTCCAGGCTGGCCGCCAACAGCGGGTTGATATGCCCGCCTTTGAGCACCACCACCGCAAACATCCACAACAGCATCAATACCGTCGCCAGGCCAAATGGCGCGGCCAGGCCACGGCTGCGCAACGCCAGCAGGTAATACAATGCGCCGATCCCGGTGCTTACCGGCAACAGCAAGGCAATCCAGGCAAACCCCAGCGCCGACCACACCGGCGCACCGATACTCGCCGCCGGCACCCAGCCGAGCCAGCCCAATACCGGGCTGACCAGGAAGCCGACAATCAACGAGCTGGCGAGCAACCCGCCCACCAGCGCCGCGCCGATAAAACGCCCCCATAGCAAGGCCGGCAACGACAGCGGCAAGGCCAGCAGTACCTCTTCCAACTGTGCCTTGCGGTCGCGCAGGGCCGGCTGTGCAAACACCCAGGCCCAGGCAAAAAACAGGAAGAACATGCAGCCGCATGACATCAGGTAAATCAAGCTCGGCGCATTGCGGGCAATGTCGCTGGCGCCCATTTTCTGCACGTAGTCGGCATTTGTCAGGGACATCAGCAGGTAGCCGGTGAGGCCAAGAAACACCAGCAAGGGAATGCCGCTGCGCAGCCCGGCGCGGGCTTCCACCCAGGTTTCACGCAGCAGCAACGCGAAGGTATTCATGCGTCCACCGCCTCACCGGCCTGGGCCAGCGCCAGGTAATAGATATCTTCCAGGCGTGGCACGTGGGGGGTGAAGCGCGAGTCTGCCGGCCGCTCGCCATGCACGATCACGCGACTGCCTTCGGGGCTGGCGGCCACATGCAGGGCTGCGGGCAACGTTTCGCCGCGGCTGAATGGCGCTTCCCACAGTCGGCCCTGCTCGGCAGCGAGCAAATCGGCCGGTCGACCTTCGACAATAATCTGCCCGCCGGCCAACACTGCCAGGCGGCTGCACAGGTTCTCGACGTCTTCGACGATATGGGTCGAGAGCAGCACGATGGACTCGGCGGCGACATCCGCCAGCACCCGATGAAAACGGTTACGTTCGGCCGGGTCGAGGCCGGCCGTGGGTTCGTCGACGATCAGCAAGCGCGGCGAACCCACCAGCGCCATGGCGATACCGAACCGGCGCAACATGCCCCCCGAATAGGTCGCCAGCGCACGGTGAGCGGCCTGCTGCAGGTTGACTTTATGCAGCAGAGCCTCGATTTCCTCGCGGCGCTGGCGATTGTCGGTACGGCCCTTGAGCCAGGCGAAACGGTCGAGCAAATCCCAGGCACTCACGCCAGGGTACGCGCCCAATTGCTGCGGCAGGTAACCCAGACGGCGGCGTAGATGGTCGGGGCCGCGCAATACGTCCACGCCGTCCAGGTGAATGCTGCCGGCGTCCGGCTGCTGCAGGGTCGCCAGGGTGCGCATCAGGCTGCTCTTGCCCGCGCCGTTGGGACCGAGCAAACCATACATGCCGGGGCCAACACTCAGGTCCACGCCACGTAGCGCTTCGACGCCATTGTTGTAGCGCTTGCGCAGGCCGCGCACCTGTAAACCTGAATCGACTGACATCCGCAACTCCATGAAGAGGCCCTGCAAAAGGGCGGCGAGCGACGGTAGTCAAGGGCGTGGGCCGAGCTCTACCCGATTCAAGTCATTTTCCAACCGCATCGCGCGACGTATTGGCGGCATGCCCCGCCGCTGCGCCCGCGCAATCCGCACTGGGCAAACGGATACGGGGCGAAAACGATTCGATCCGGGTAGTCGCCAAAATGAGAATGACTAGCATCTTCCCCCATGCATTTGCCTGCCCCCAGCGCCTGGGCCAACCCCGGTCCGGGCCCTAGCGATGAGAAGACGTTGAGCCATGGCCACTCCCAGCACCTCAACCGCAATACTGCTGCGCCAATCCCTGTCCGACGCCCTTGGACTGCCCGCCGACCAGGTGCCCCTGGAGGCCAACCTGATCGAATGGGGGCTGGATTCCGTCACCCTGATCCGCCTCGCCGGCCAATGGCGCCGCCAAGGCCTGGCCGCACGTTTCGCCGACCTGGTAGCGGACCCGCGCCTGTGTGCCTGGCTGGCCCTGCTTGACACAGCGCCCACAGCCACCGCGCCGATCAGCACCTCTATCGACGACAGCTTACCGTTCGAACTCGCGCCGATGCAGCACGCCTACTGGATCGGCCGCGCCCCCGGCCAACAGTTGGGTGGCGTGGCCGCGCACTTCTATAACGAGTTCGATGGCCAGGACGTTGACCCGATACGGTTGGAAGCGGCCGTGCGTGCCCTGCTCGCGCGGCACCCGATGTTGCGGGCGCAGTTTCTCGATGACGGCCGCCAGCAGATCCTCGCGCACAGCCCGTGGCCAGGATTGACGGTGCATGACCTGCGCCAGGCCAGCGCCGAGCAGGTGCAGCAACGGTTGGCGGCCTTGCGCGCCGAGCTGTCCCACCGTCAGCTGGCCGTTGAACAAGGCCAGGTGCTGGATATCCAGCTATCGCTGTTGCCCAACGGCACCCGTCTGCACCTGAACCTCGACATGCTCGCCGCCGATGCCCTGAGCCTGCGCACTCTGCTCGGCGACCTGGTGCAGTTGTACCGCCAACACCCCCTGCCCGCGCTGGACTACAACTTTGCCCGCTACCTGGCCGACCTGCGCCAGGAACAGAACAGCGCCGAGCAGCGTGATCGCCACCAACAAGCGCGCGACTACTGGTTACAGCGCCTCGATCAATTGCCCGGTGCTCCGAGCCTACCGATCAAGCCCCAGGGCGATGACCGCCAGGTCTGCCGTCGTCACCATTGGCTGCCGCCGTCAGAACGCCAGGCATTCGAACGCCAGGCGCGGGAACACGGGCTCACGCCGGCCATGGCGCTGGCGGCGGTGTTCTGTGAGGCCCTTGGCGCCTGGTGCGATACACCCGAGTTATTGCTCAACCTGCCGCTGTTCAACCGCACACCGCTGCATGCCGACGTCGATCGTCTGGTCGGGGACTTCACTTCGTCGATCCTGCTGGCCTGGGACGGCCGGGGCGCCGGCACGTTTGCCGCACGCGCCACAGCCCTGCAACGGCGATTCCACAGCGACGTCGCACACAGTGCGTTTTCCGGCCTGGAGGTGTTGCGCGAACTGTCCCGCCAACGCGGTGAGCAAGTGCTGGCACCCGTGGTGTACACCAGCGCGCTGGGCTTGGGCGAGCTGTTCGCCGAGGGCGTACAAGCCAGTTTTGGCCAGCCGGCATGGATCATTTCCCAAGGCCCGCAGGTATGGCTCGATGCGCAAGTCACCGAGCTGGACGGCGGTATCCTGGTCAACCTCGATGCGCGTGAAGGGTTGTTCGCCGGCGGCGTGCTCGATGGCATGTTCAAGGCCTATACCGACCTGCTGCAACGCCTGTGTTTTGACCCCGCCAGCTGGCATCAGGCACCGCCAGCGCTGGTCCCCGCCGCGCAACTGGCAGTGCGCCAAGCCGTGCAAGGCCAACGTGTCGCCCTGCCCGTCAAGCGCCTGCATGAAGCGTTTTTTGCCCAGGCACGCCTGACGCCCACATTGCCCGCATTGCTGCAAGGCACCCCTCCCGTCATCAGCTATGGCGAGCTGGCAGAGCGTGCCCTGCAACTGGCGGCGTACCTGGAAGACCAAGGTATCCGGCGCGGCGATGTGGTGGCGCTGCAACTGCCCAAGGGGCCCGAACAGGTCATCGCGGTGCTGGGCATCCTCGCCTGCAGTGCCACGTACCTGCCGATCGGCATCGACCAGCCCGAGGCGCGTTGCCAGAAAATCTGTGACGGGTCGGGCGCGCGGTTACTGCTCAAGGCCCTGCCATCCGAGGGCCCCGCGCTGGAAGCCCCCCGGCCCGGCGCGATCAGCGACCTGGCCTATATCCTCTATACCTCCGGTTCCACCGGCGACCCCAAGGGCGTGGAAATCAGCCACCTGGCCGCAGCCAACACCCTGGACGACCTGCAACGGCGCCTGCAGTTGACCGCCGACGATCGCATTCTCGCGCTCTCTGCGCTGGAGTTCGACCTGTCGGTGTTCGACCTGTTTGCCGCTCTGTCCACCGGCGCGGCGGTGATTGGCATCGAGCCCGAAGCGCAGCGCGATGCCCTGCGCTGGCGTGAACTGGCCTTGCTGCACCACGCCAGCGTGCTCAACTGCGTGCCGGCGCTGCTGGACATGTTGCTCGGTTGCGCGGCGGTCGACGCCCGCCTGCCGCTGCGTGCGGTGTTGCTGGGCGGTGACAAAGTCGCCCCGGACCTGGCGCCAAGATTGTGGGCTCAGGCGCCAGGCTGTCGCTTCATGGCCTTGGGCGGCGCCACCGAAGCGGCGATCCACTCGACGCTGTTCGAAGCGTTCCCCGGCCAACCGCTGCAATGGCATTGCCTGCCCTACGGCAAACCGCTGGACAACGTCAGCCTGCGCATTGTCGACCACCAGGGTCATGACTGCCCGGACTGGGTGGCCGGGGAACTGTGGATCGGCGGCGCCGGGGTTGCCGAAGGGTATCGCGGCGACCGCGTGCGCAGCGCCGAGCGTTTTGTCGACTATCAAGGCCAGCGCTGGTACCGCACTGGCGACCGTGCACGCTACCACCCCGACGGCAATGTCGAATTCCTCGGGCGTACAGACTTCCAGCTCAAGCTGCACGGCTATCGCATCGAAGCTGGCGAAGTCGAACAGGCACTGCTGGCCTGCCCAGGCGTGGAGCACGCCGTCGTGCTGCTGGCCGGCCAGCAATTGGCGGCGGTTGTACGCCAGGCGCACGGCCCCGCGCAGCCTGCGCCCATTGACCTGCAGGGCCTGGCCGAGCGCCTGCCGGCGTATATGATTCCCACGTTCATCCTCGGCTGCGCGCAGTTGCCCTTGACCGGCAATGGTAAGGTCGACCGCAAGGCCCTACACGCCTGGCTCGCCCAGCACAGCCCGGCGCAGCAGGCCAACCTGACACCGCCCTGCGGCGTCATCGAACAACAGGTGGCCCGCGCTTGGCAGCAGCTGCTCGGCTGTAGCGAGGTGTGCCGCGAGCACAATTTCTTTGCCTTGGGCGGCGACTCCCTGAGCGCTACCCGCCTGGTGCGCCTGCTCGCCGAACACGGGTTGGGCGGTGCACGCATCGCCCAGGTGTTTGCCAAGCCGGTGTTGGCGCAGTTTTGTACCACTCTGCATCAACAGGTCCGGGCCGAATCCGCGCGCACCATTGTTGCAGACCTGGCTCAACGCCATGCGTCGTTCCCGATGACCGAGGTGCAACAGGCGTACTGGCTGGGCCGCGATCCCAGCCTGGTGTTGGGGGGCGTGAGTTGCCACTTCTACCGTGAATACGACGTCGAGGACCTCGACTTGCCGCGCCTGCAACGCGCCCTGCAGCGTCTGATCGAGCGCCACGAAATGTTGCGTGCCGTGTTCGATCACAGCGGCCAGGCGCGCATCCTGCAACAGGTGCCGCCCTTCCTGATCGGCCAGGGCCACGCCAGCCTCGACGACCTGCGCGAGCACTGTGCCCATCGCGTGTTCGACCCCCACCAATGGCCGCTATTCGACGTGCAAGCGGTTACCCATGGCCGGCATACACGCTTGGCGATCAGCCTGGACAACCTGATCCTCGATGCCCTGAGCATCCTGCGTTTCTACGCCGAACTCGATGCCTTGTACCGTGAGCCCGACATGGCGCTCGCCCCATTGGCTCTGTCGTTCCGCGATTACCAATTGCAGTGCGCCGCGGCGCCTGCCGAACTGCAAGCCGCGCAGCGCTTCTGGCAGGAACGTCTGCCGCAATTGCCCCCCCACCCGCAATTGCCGCTGGCCGCCGACCCCGCCAGCCTCGGCCGGCCACGCTTTGAACGCCTGCAGGGGCAGATCGATGCCAGCGCCTGGCAAGCGATCCTGGCCAAGGCCCAGCAACAAGGGCTGACCGCCTCAGCGGTGCTGCTCTGTGCCTTTGCCGAAACCCTCGGCCGCTGGAGCGCACGCCCGGACCTAAGCCTGAACCTCACGCTGTTCGATCGCCGCCCCCTGCACCCACAGGTCGACCAAATAATGGGCGACTTTACCTCGCTGACCCTGCTCGGTTATGTGCCGGTGGCGGGTGAGCGTTGGGTCGACCGCGCACGGCGTACCCAGCAATCCCTGGGCGAGGCGCTGGAGCATCGCTGCGTGGGGTCGGTCAGCCTGCTGCGCCAACTGGCCCGTGGCAATGGCGAGCAACAGGTGAGCATGCCAGTGGTGTTCACCAGTGCCCTGGGCGTGCCGAATGGCACGGCGGCACCGGTGGATGGCCCGTTTGCCCGCCAGGTGTTCGGCCTGACACAAACCCCGCAAGTGTGGCTCGACCACCAGGTCGTCGAAGCGAACGGTGGTATCGCCCTGAACTGGGATCGTGTGGTCGGCCTGTTTCCCGAAGGCTTGGTCGAAACGATGTTCGCCGCTTACCTGCATAGCCTCAACTGGCTGGCCGAGCACGCCTGGGACAGCGCTCCACCTGACCTGCTGCCCCAGGCCCAGGCGCAACGGCGTGCGCAGCTCAACGCTCCGGGCGACCGCGTGCCGGGCGACCCGACGCTGCACCAGGGCTTCTTTGAACAGGCGCGCCAGACTCCGCAAAGCCCGGCACTGTTATGGGGTGAACACGGCACGCTGAAGTACGGCGAACTGGCTGACCGTGCGTTGCGTATCGCCCACAGCCTGATGGATGCAGGCGTCGCACCCGGCGACCTGGTGGCCGTGTCCCTGGCCAAAGGGCCGCAGCAGGTCGCCTGCGTACTGGGCATTCTGGCGGCCGGCGCCGCGTACCTGCCGGTGGGTGTCGACCAGCCGTTGCAGCGCTGCCAGCGAATACTGCAACAGGCTGGCGTGACCCTGATGCTCGCCGAGCACGACCCGCAGCTGCCCGGCGTCAAACACCTCAACCCATCCAGCGCGCTGAAAGCCGAACCGCTAGCGGCACCACGGCCTCTCGCGGCGGGTGAGCTGGCGTATGTGATCTACACCTCCGGCTCCACTGGCCAGCCCAAAGGTGTGGAAATCACACACCGTGCGGCGATGAATACCGTGGCCGACATCAACCGCCGTTATGACGTCCAGGCCACCGACCGGGGCCTCGCCCTGTCGGCGTTGGACTTCGATTTGTCGGTATACGACCTGTTCGGCCTGCTCTCGGTGGGCGGCGCCCTGGTGCTGATCGACGAAGACCAGCGCCGCGATGCACGGGCCTGGCTCAAGGCACTGCAACAGCACCGCGTGACCTTGTGGAACAGCGTGCCGGCGCTGCTCGACATGCTGCTGGAAGCCAACGCCAAAGACCGTCAGCGCCTGGATCTGAAGGTCGCGCTGCTGTCCGGCGACTGGATCGGCCTCGACCTGCCGCAACGCCTGCAAGACCAGGCCCCCAGTTGCCGTTTTATCGCCCTTGGCGGCGCGACCGAAGCGGCGATCTGGTCGAACCACTTCGAGGTGCAACCACCACTGCCGGGCTGGCGTTCGATCCCCTACGGCGTGCCGTTGACCAACCAGGCCTACCGGGTGGTCGATGCCCTGGGCCGTGACTGCCCGGACTGGGTCACGGGGGAATTGTGGATCGGCGGCGCCGGCGTCGCGCGCGGTTATCGCCACGCGCCGCAGTTGAATGCCGAACGTTTTGTGGACGGTTGGTACCGCACCGGTGACCTCGGCCGCTACCACCCTGATGGCCTGCTGGAGTTTCTCGGGCGGGCCGACAGTCAAGTGAAGATCGGTGGTCATCGCATCGAGCTGGGCGAGATCGAAGCCGCCTTGGCTCGCCATCCCTGTGTGAACAGCGCCGTGGCGCTGGTCGTCGACAACCGTCTGATGGCCGCTGTCACTGCCAGCACCTGCGCCGAGGTGCTGGCGCAACACCTGGAACAGTGCCTGCCGGCGTACATGCGCCCGGAACAGGTCCTGGTACTTGAACGCCTGCCATTGAACAGCAACGGCAAGGTCGATCGCCGTGCACTGCTCGCCCCCTTGACCGCCGCTGCCCAGTCACGCGTGGCGCTGGATGAGCAACCGCTGAGCGCCGGCGAACACGTGATCGCCGAGCTCTGGCAGCACTTGCTCAAGGTGCCGAACGTATCGCGCCACGACAACTTTTTCCGCCTGGGTGGCGACAGCCTGCTGGCCACGCGTTTTCTCGAAATGCTGCGCGGCCGCCTTGGCGTGGAACTGCCCATGGGCCAGTTGTTCGGCGCCGCCAGCCTGCTGGAAGTGGCGCAGACCCTCGAACGCCTGCCCACCCCGCACACCCTTGAAGAAGGCGTCATCTGATGCCCGCGCAACCTCCCTTTTTCCCAGGAGCTGTACCCATGCCCGCCGCCAAACTGCTAAGCGAACTCAAATCCCTGGGCGTCGAACTCTGGCCCCAGGACGGACAACTGAAATTCCGTGCACCCCAGGGCCTGCTCGACACCGAGCGCCTGGCGCAATTGCGCGAACACAAGCAACAGATCCTGCACTTGCTAGAGACACAGGAACGCCCGCTCGTGCTGGCTGATCCGGCGCAACGCCACACGCCCTTCCCTCTCACCGATGTGCAGAACGCCTACCTGCTGGGCCGCCAATCGTCCTTCGGCTACGGTAATGTGGCCTGCCATGGCTATCTGGAACTGAGCTGGCCAAGCCTGGACCCACAGCAGGTGGAGCTGGCCTGGAACCGCTTGATCGCTCGCCACGACATGCTGCGCGCGGTGATCGCCAGTGAAGGCTCGCAGCGGGTGCTGGCCGACGTCGCCCACTATTCGCTGACCATTGCCGACCTGCGTGGCGCCACCCGCGCGCAGCACCAGCATACGGTGCAACAGATTCGCCAGGCCATGGAGCAGAAGCTTTACCCCACCGAGGTCTGGCCGCTGTTTGAGCTGCGCCTGAGCCGCAGTGACAACGGCGACACACTGCACTTCTCCATGGACTCCCTGATCGCCGACTGGGCCAGCGCGCAGCTGCTGTTCAATGAGCTGGAACTGTTGCTGCAGAATCCCCAGGCAGCCTTGCCAGCCCTCGACATCACCTTTCGCGACTACCTGCTGGCCGAGCGCAGTTTGCTCGAAGGCAGCCGCCACCAACGCGACCGTGATTACTGGCTGACACGCATCGACGCATTGCCCGCCGCACCGCAACTGCCGACGCCCCTGAGCGGCGAAGACACCCGCGAGCCACGGTTCCAGCGACACTCGGCGTGGCTTGAGCCGCGGCCATGGGCTGCCCTGAAAAGCGCAGCCAGCGAACGTAGCCTCACCCCATCGATCGTAGTGCTGGCAGCCTATGCCGCGACCTTGCAACGCTGGAGCCAGCAACCCGCCTTCAGCCTCAACCTGACATTGCTCAACCGCCTGCCGCTGCATCCACAGGTGGATCGCCTGGTGGGCGACTTCACCTCGGTCAGCCTGTTGCAGGTCAACGATCCCGAGGGCCTGGACTTCACCGCCCAGGCACGCCAGTTGGGCAACCAATTGTTTACCGACCTGGAGCACCGGTTGTTCTCCGGCATCCAGGTCATGCGCGAAATCGGTCGCCGCCGCGGGCGTGAAGCGGCGGCCATGCCGGTGGTCTTCACCAGCGCCATCGGCCTGGGGATTGAGGCGCCGCCGGCCAGTCAACGCCGGGTTGGCCACGGCATCACCCAGACGCCGCAAGTCACCCTCGATTGCCAGGTGATGGATGACGCCAATGGCCTGCACATTCATTGGGACGTGCGCCAGGGCGTGTTTCCCGACGGCCTGGTGGACGACATGCAGCAGGCGTTCGTCGCCGAATTGCAGTTGCTGGCCCTGGACCCGGCAGCCTGGGAACATCCGGTGCAAGTGCCGCTGCCGGCCTGGCAGCAGCGTGAACGCTTGGCGGCGAATGCTACCGCCGCCCCGTTGCCCACCGGCCGTCTGCATGACGGCCTGCTGGCCATGGCCTGGGAACATCCCCACGCCCTGGCGGTGATCGATGCCAGTGGCAGCCTGACCTACGCCGCCCTTGCCGAACGCGCGCTGGCGGTGGCGTCAGCCCTGCGTGAGGCGGGATGCGACGCGCAGGAACCGGTGGCGATCCTGATGCCCAAGGGACTCGACCAGGTGGTGGCAGCCTACGGCGTGTTGCTCGCCGGCGCCGCCTACCTGCCCCTGGACAGCAACGCTCCGGCCGCACGCCGCGACCGCGTACTGCGCAGCGCCAAGGTGCGGCATGTGCTGGGGCATTCCCTGGCGCAGCCCCATACGCCGTTGCCCGAGACATCGCAGTGGCACAGCGTGGACCGGCTGCCCTCGGCAGGCGCGGATTTCGAGCTGCTCGAAGGCAGCCCCGATCACCTTGCCTACGTGATCTACACCTCCGGCTCCACCGGCGAGCCCAAAGGCGTGATGATCAGCCATCGTGCCGCACTCAATACCGTGCAAGACATCAACCGACGCTTCGAGGTCAACGCCGATGACCGCGTACTGGGCCTGGCGCAGTTGAGTTTCGACCTATCGGTGTATGACCTGTTCGGTCCCCTCGCCGTGGGCGGAACCCTGGTGCTGCCCGACCCCGCACGCGGCGCCGACCCATCGCATTGGGCCGAGCTGGTGCAGCGCCATCAGGTCACGCTGTGGAACTCGGTACCGGCACAGTTGCACATGCTCGCCGACTATCTGCACGCCGAACCCCGCCCACTGGACAGCCTGCGCCTGGCCTTGCTCTCCGGTGACTGGATCCCGCTGAATCTGCCCCCCAACTCAAGGCGCTGCTGCCCGAACTGAAACTGGTGGGCCTGGGCGGCGCCACTGAAGCCTCGATCTGGTCGAACCTGCACCCTATCGGCGCCATCGACCCAGCGTGGCGCAGCATTCCCTACGGCCTGCCGTTGGCCAACCAAGGCTTTCGGGTACTCGACCACCACTGGCGCGATGCACCGACCTGGGTGCCGGGCGACCTGTATATCACCGGTGTCGGCCTGGCCCAGGGCTACCTGGGCGATATGGATTTGAGTGACGCACGCTTTTTTCCTCATCCGCTCGACGGTCAGCGCCTGTACCGCACCGGTGACCGTGGCCGCTACCTGCCGGGGGGTGAACTGGAATTCCTGGGCCGTGAAGACGGCCAGGTGAAAATTCGCGGGCACCGGGTGGAGCTGGGTGAGGTTGAGGCTGCACTGCTCGCCACCCCCGGCGTGGACAGTGCGGTCAGCCTGGTCAGTGGCGACCTGTTGGCGTTCGTCACCGCCGCACGCGCCGAACCCGAGCCGCTTCCAGGCGCGTCGTTGCTTACGGCGGTCAAACGCTATGCCGACAGCCAGGTGGGTAGTTTCGACGCGCAACAGGTGCGCGAGTATCAGGCTGACCTGAGTGCCGCCGCATTGAGTTCAATGCTGGAGGTGTTGCTCAAAGCCGGCCTGTTCAGCGGCGAACGGGCCGAACCGGACGCTGGCACAATCCTGCACGCCTTGCACGCCGAGCCGCGTCACCATTGGCTGGTACGCCGCTGGTTGGGCGCGCTGTGCGAGGCTGGTTTGCTGCGCTACACCCACTCGCACTACCGCCTCGCGCAACCCGCGCCCAACCCGGCACTGGCGTGGGGCCGGGTGGAACAGGCGGTCGCCTCGGGGCTGTGCAGCCAGGCGCTGCTCGACTACCAGCTCAAGCATGTGGGGCAACTGCCGCAACTGCTCAAGGGCGAGGTCAACCCGTTCGACCTGCTGTTCCCCCAAGGCCAACTGGACTTGGCATTGCAGCTGTATGGCGGTGACGCGGTGTCGCGCTACAACAACCACTGCATTGCTGCGCTGATCAATCGCCTGGCCACCCACCATCAAGGCGATGGCCCGCTGCGCATCCTCGAAATTGGCGCCGGTACTGGCGCCACCAGCGCGCCGGTCATCGGCTTGCTCGATGGGCTGGAAGTCGACTACCTGTTTACCGACATGACCGCGTTTTTCCTGCCGGCGGCCAAGCAACGCTTTGCTGAACAGGCCTGGGTGCGCTATGGCGTGTTGGACATCGACCAGGACATCCGCCCTCAGGGTCTGGCCAGCAACAGCGTGGATATCGTGCTGTGTGCGGGCATGCTCAACAGCGTCAAAGACATCGATAACGCCCTCGGCCAGATCACCGAATTGCTCAGTCCCGGCGGTTGGCTGGTGTTCAGCGAACCCACCGGTGAGTGGCCGCCGATCCTGCTGACCCAGGGCTTCATGATGACGCCGGTCAATGGCGACCACGACCAGGGCCGAAGTGGTCTACGTGACGCCGATATCTGGCAGGCGCGGGTCAAGGCCTTCGGTGGCGAATGCCTGCCTGCCCTGCCCCAGGCCGACCACCCGCTGGCCGCCCTCGGCATGCAGGTATTCGCCGCGCGCTTCAAGGCCGGCGTGCAGCGTCTGAGTGTCGACAGCCTACGCCGCGCCCTGGCCCAGCGCCTGCCGGACTACATGCTGCCAGCGCACCTGCAGGTACTCGACCGTTTGCCGCTGACCGCCAACGGCAAGGTCGACCGCAAGACGTTGGCCGGCTGGCGCCCTGCCGCCGATGCCCAGGCCTCCAGCAGTCAAGAAGCGCCGAGCGATCCGCTCACCGCCGAGTTGTGTCGCGTATGGGCCGACGCCCTGGGGCTGGCGCAGATCGGCGTCGAGGACAGCTTCTATGAAAAAGGCGCCGACTCGCTGATCCTCGCCCGTGTCGCCGGCCAACTGCGTGAGCAACTGCCCCAAGCCCAAAGCCTGAGCTACGACACCTTGTTGCGGCAGATGCTCAATGAGCCGAATGTCGCCGCCCTCGCGCGCCTGCTCAATCAGGGCAAAACCACGCCGGCCCGAGTTGCCGCCAGCGGTGAAGCGCAACGCTCATCCCGCAGCAACGCGCTGGTGGTACCGTTTGGCGGGGGTGAGGCCGGCCCGGTGCGGGTGATGTTCCATGCGGCCCTCGGCACCCTGGATTATTTCCAGCACCTGGGCCGCGCCCTTGCCGACCAGCAGGCGGGTCCGGTGATTGGCTTTGCCGTGGCGGACACCGAACAGTACCTGGCGCTGGAGCCCAAACGCCTGATCGAGAGCGTGGCCGAGGACTACGCCGAGCGCTTGATTGCCGACGGCCATCAACGTTTCCAGCTGATCGGCTACTGCCTCGGCGGCCTGCTGGCCACTGAGGTTGCCCGACGCTTGCTCGAACGCGGCATGGAGGTGGTCGACTTGAGCCTGATCGACAGCATCCCGATGTTCATCGACACCGACGAAGAACTGGCCTACGAGGCGATCTTCGTGCCCAACCTGAACCTGGACCCGGTGAAAACCGTGTTCGGTGCGCACATCGAAGACTACGACGTGTACCGTGCCATCGACCTGTTGATGGCACGCGACAACCGCCGCGTGCCGGCCGGGGCCATGGCGGCGTTGAGCGGCGATCCGGGGCTGGACGCGCTGGCGCTGGCGGTACAACAGCAATCGGCGCGCAGCCAGGAGGAGCGCCTGGCCGAATACGCGCACCTGGCCTCAGGCCAGGCCGGCGTACCGATCGGCGCCGAACTGGTGCCGACGCTGTTCCGCGTGTGCCGCCACAGCATGCGTGCGGCGCGATTCGACCCGCCGCCGTTCCTCGGCAACATGACCTACCTGCGCTGCCTGGAGCAGCAATCGTTTGGTATCACCGGCGGCGTCGGTCATCTGGCCGCGCCGTTCTGGGAAGACGCCTGCCTGGGCCGCTTCGAGTTGATCGACGTGCCCGGCAACCATTTCAGCGTGATCGAACCGCCCCACGTCCACACCGTTACTGGGCACCTGCTTGAGGCCCTTCGGAAAAACTCATGACCACTGCCCTGGATACCCTGAAACGCCCGGTCAATCGCCTCATCCGCCTCGGTGTGGCGTTCGCCGCCCTCGGCGCATTGGTAAACCTGGTGCCCTTTATCGGCCTCACCGAACTGGGCCGCTTGCTGTTGGCCGGCAGCGCCGACAGCCAAACCCTGTGGCTGTGGGCCGCGCTGGTGGTGATCGCCCTGAGCGTAGGGTGGATGGCCAGCGGCGTGGCGCTGTGGTTGACCCATGTGGCTGACCACCGGCTGCAATCGAGTTTGCGCGAAGCCATGGTGCACAAGCTCGGGCGCGTGCCGTTGGGCTGGTACACCGACACCACCTCCGGCGCCGTGCGCAAGGTGGTGCAGGATGACCTCGAAGACCTGCACCACCTGGTCGCCCACCATGCGGTGGAACTCACCGCGGCCATCGTCACCCCGCTGGCGGGCTTGCTGTGGCTGGCCACGCTGAACTGGCGGCTGGCGCTGCTGGCGGTGCTGACGCTGCCCATCTACGCAGTGGCCTACACCCTGATGATGCGCGGCTTCGGCGCCAAGATGCAGTTGCTGGACAAGAGCATGACCCGGGTCAGCGCGGCAATTGTCGAGTTCGTGCACGGCATTGCCGTGGTCAAAGCGTTCGGCCAGGTCGGCCAGGCGCATCGCAGCTATCAGCAGGCGGTCAACCAGTTCAGCGAGCAGTACGCCGGCTGGGTCAGGCCGCTGCTGCGCCTGGAAGCCTTTTCTTCGATGGCCCTGAGTGTGCCGGTGATCCTGCTGGTAAGCCTGGGGGTCGGCAGCCTGTTGCTGGCGTACGGCTGGATCACGCCGCTGGAACTGTTCGCCGAAACCCTGGTAGCGGTGGTCATCCCGCAATCGCTGCTGGTGATCAACCAGAGCCTCACGGCCCAGCGCACGGCCCTGGCAGCAGCCGATCGCATCGAAGCACTGCTGGACGTCGAGGAACTGCCCACGCCCAAGGCCTGCGTCCAACCCCAAGGCAGCGACATCCGCTTTGAACAGGTGCAGTTCGGCTACGACGCCGAGCACCTGATCCTCAAGGGCGTCGACTTGCACTGTCCAGCCGGCAGCGTCACCGCATTGGTCGGTGCATCCGGTGCCGGCAAGTCGACTCTGGCCAAGCTGGTGCCGCGCTTTCATGACGTCAACGCCGGCCGCATCTGCGTGGGTGGCGCCGATGTGCGTGAGATCGACCCGCGCCAGTTGTATCGACACGTGGGCTTCGTGTTGCAGGACGCGCAGCTGGTGCACGGCACAGTCGCCGATAACCTGCGCCTCGGCCGCCCCGACGCCAGCGATGCGGAGGTCGTGGCGGCGGCGCGATCGGCGCAGATTCATGCGCGTATCCAGGCCCTGCCCCGGGGTTATCAATCGGTGATCGGCGACGATGCGGTCTTCTCCGGTGGCGAAGCGCAGCGCGTGTCCATCGCCCGCACCCTGCTGGCGGACACGCCGGTGTTGATCCTCGATGAAGCCACCTCCCACGCCGACCCCGAATCCGAAGCGCTGATCCAGGACGCCCTGTCGGCCCTGGCACGTGGTCGCACGGTGCTGGTGATTGCCCATCGCCTCGCAAGCATCAGCGGGGTCGACCAGATCGTCGTTCTCGACCAGGGCCGCGTGCTGGAAAGCGGCTGCCATGAACAACTGCTGAAAGCCAACGGCGCCTATGCCCGAATGTGGCGAGCAGGTGCCGAAACCCCTGCCTTGGAGATGTCTTTGTGATCCGTAGCCTTGTGACCTTACTGGGCCCGCCCCATGCCTCGCGTCTCTACCGTTACCTGGCGTGGCTGGTGACCAGTGCCGTGCTGCAAGGCCTGGCCGTGGCCCTGTTGGTGCCGATCCTGCACGCGCTGTTCGTCGGCGACTTGCCCAGCGCCATGACCTGGCTGGCGGGCCTGGCGGCGATGGTAGTGCTGACCTGCATCGCCCACTACCAGCAGGCCATGAAGGGTTTTGCCCTAGCTCTGCTGGTGCTGACGACGTTGCATGATCGTCTCGGCCAGCACTTGGTCAGCCTGCCCCTGGGCTGGTTCAACTCGGAAAAGGTTGGACGCCTGTCGCGCAGCGCCACCAGCGGCACGTTGATGGTCACCGGTTTGTTTGCCCATTACCTGGGGCCGGTGGTGTCCGGGGTAGTGGTGCCGGCCACCGTGGCACTGACCCTGTTCGTGTTCGACTGGCGCCTGGGCCTGACGGCCGTGCTGTGTGCGCCGTTGATCTACTTCGCCCATCACTGGTCGGCCGCCGCCATCGGCAGCAACGATGCGCGGGTGGAAGCCGCCGCGACCCTGGCCGGCAACCGGGTGGTGGAGTTCGCCCGCTACCAGCAAGTACTGCGCGCGTTTGGTCGCACCCAGGACGGCTACGCGCCGTTGCAGGCGGCCAATCAGGCGCAAAAGCAGGCCGGTGGTTCGATGCTGTCGCAGACCTTTCCCAAGCTGCTCGCTGGCGGTTTGACCGTGCAGCTGGCGTTCGCGCTGCTGGTAGGCGTGGGCATTACCCTGGCTGCCCATGGTGAAATCGATGCCATCCAGCTGGTTGCCCTGCTCGCCCTGGCAGCGCGGTTTGTGGGGCCATTGGCCGAAGCTGCTGCACGCAGCGGTCTATTGCGCATGGCCGGCAACGACCTGGATCAGTTGGTGGGCATCCTGCGTGAGCCGTCGCTGCCCGAGCCCGTCGTCAGCCAGCCCTTGTCCGCGCCGGGCAGCCTGGCCTTCGAACAGGTGAGCTTCGCCTACCCCAGTGGCCCGACGGTGCTGCAGGATCTGACCTTCAGCGCCCCGGCCCATTCAATGACCGCGATTGTCGGCGCCTCGGGTTCGGGCAAGACCACCGTCACTCGCCTGCTGATGCGCTTTTTCGATACCACCACGGGCAGCGTCAAGGTCGGCGGCGTGGACGTGCGTGAACAGTCCAGCGAGGCGCTGATGGCGCAACTGTCGCTGGTGATGCAGGACGTGTACCTGTTCGACGACAGCCTGGAAGCGAACATCCGCGTGGGCAGCCCGGACGCCAGTGCCCGCGACGTCGCCGAAGCGGCACGGCTGGCCGGTGTGGATGAAATCGTCGCACGCCTGCCCCAGGGCTGGAACACGCCGGTGGGCGAAGGCGGCGCATCGTTATCCGGGGGCGAACGCCAGCGCGTCTCACTGGCCAGGGCGTTGCTCAAGCGTGCGCCCATCGTGCTGCTGGACGAAGCCACCGCCGCGCTCGACCCGCACAACGAAGCCTTCGTACAAGCCGCGATTCAGCGCCTGATGCAAAACTCGACCGTGCTGGTGATCGCCCATCGCTTGCCGACCATCATGGCCGCCGACCAGATCCTGGTCCTGGACCAGGGGCGTCTGGTGGAATCGGGCACCCACGCGCAACTGCTCAGCCTCAACGGTCGTTATGCCGGGTTCTGGCATGACCGTCAGCGCGCCGGCGGCTGGCGCCTGAATGCGCAGGCCCAGCCATGCTGATCGGGGTGCTGGGTGCCAGTGGTGACGTCGGCCTGGCCAGCGCGCAGGCCTTGTTGAGCCTGGGCCTGCACAACCTGCGCCTGGGCGGGCGTGACGCGCACACCGGCGCGCGTTGCCTGGCGCGGCTGCATCAGCAATGGCCGGATGCTCGGTTGCAATGGACGGCCGTGGACTTCAACGACACGCCCGCACTGGCCAGGTTCGCCCGTGGCTGCGACGTGCTGCTCAATTGCGCCGGCCCCTCCTGGCGCGTGGCGGACCGTGCCGCACAGGCCGCCTTGAAAGCCGATGCACATTACGTCGACGCCGCCGGCGATATACACCTCGACCCGGCCCTATGGCGCGGGCGTAGCGCGGTGCTTGGCGCGGGCCTGCAACCGGGGCTCACCGGCCTGCTACCGCGCTGGCTGGCTGCGCAAGGGTTCACTCGGGTGCAGGGCCTGACCAGCTATTTCGGCCTGCGCGACCAATTCACGGCGGTGGCCGCGGACGACTTCCTGCAAGGTGCGGTTGACGGCTCCAGCGAGCCCTTGGCGGCCTGGCACAACGGCCGGTGCAGCCGCGCACTGAGGCGCCGTCGCGATGTGCTGCTGCCGTGTTTCCCCGGCCCGGTGCATGTGCTGCCCTACTTGAACGAGGAAGGCGAACGCCTGGCCAGGGACCTGCACCTGGAGACAGGCCAGTGGTTCAACGTGATAACCGACGGGCATGTGCTCAACGCCCTCGACCAGGCGCACAACCTGCCGCGTGCCGAAGCGGTGCAACGCTTATGCACGGCCAGCCAGTTGGACCTCAGTGGCCAGCCACCCTTTGTCACGTTGTTGCTGCAACTCGATGGTCTCTGCGACGGCCAAGCGTGCACTCGCAGTCTGGTACTCAGCGGCGCCGGCAATGCGGCACTGACCGGCGCCATGGCGGCGATCACCGTAGTGAGTGTGCTCGAAGGCGAAATCCGCCCCGGCTGCCATCACGCCGCCCACGCCTTGCCGCCCGCCGCCAGCCTTGAACGCCTGCAACGCACCTCGTCGATCCGCACGCTGAACCTGCTGGACCACCCGCTCGAACACCTGCAATACGCCGAAGAAGGTTGCCTATGAACACCGCCCTCAACGCACTGAAACAATTGAGCCTGGGCGTCATGGCTGACGTGCTCCTGCATACGCAGGCCTTGCCGATGCAGGTGTGGCGAACAGCCGAACACCTTAACCAGGCCCTCGGTACGGCACCGCGCCATGCCTGGATTGTGCGGCGCTGGCTGGCGGCGTTGTCGCGTGCCGGAGCCGTGCGTGAAGACAACGACCGGTTTGCCTGGCACGGCACGCCGCCACAAGCAGCCATCGGCGATCTACCAAAGTTGTATGCGGAACTGGGCTTCCCGCCGAGCATGGCGCAACTGCATGCCCAGGTCATCGAGCGCCTGCCCGAGTTGCTGCGCGACCAGATTGCCCTGGCGCCTTTGTTGGTGCTTGCCGGGGACCCGGTGGCGGTACTCGGTGCGTACCAGCACAACCACTTCACCGCCGCGATCAATCAGGCGCTGGCGGCCCGCGCGCGGGAGGCCGGCAAGGCCGACGAAGTGCTGCAAGTGCTGGAACTCGGCGCCGGCGCCGGCTGCACCACCCGCGCTGTACTCGCGGCCCTGGAAGACCGCGAAAAGGTCTATCGATTCACCGACCTCAGCGCCCTGTTTACCGGCGCGGCTCGTCGCCAGTTCCGCCTGGAGCCAGGCGTGCAATTCAACCTGCTCGACCTCGATCGCGACTTCAGCGAACAAGGCATCGAACCCCGCAGCCAGGACCTGGTAATTGCCGGCAACGTGCTGCACAACGCCTGCGACCTGCCGCGCAGCCTGGCGCGAATCCGCGATTGCCTGCGCGACGGCGGCACCCTGCTGTTCAGCGAATCCATCGCCGACAACCCGGCGATGCTGACCTTCATGCACCTGTTGCTATCCCCGCCAGCCGGCGCCCCGCCAAGGGCCACCGATGAGGTGTTCCTCTCACCCGACGCCTGGCGCCTGGCCCTGCACGCCGCGGGTTTTGAGTTGCTCGACCTATGGCCCGCCGCGACCGACCCGCTGGCCGTCGCCGGGCAACGTCTGTTCCATGCCACAGGAGTTTCCCGATGAACGTCGATACCCTGCTGATCGACCTGCCCACTGCGCCCTGGCAACTGCCTGCATTTACCGACTTGGGCGTTCATCAGTTGGCGCCCGCCCGGCTGCTGGCCTTGCTTGAGCGCCAACGCCCCGCGGTAGTGATGATGAGCGCCGAACAGCTGGAGTGCCTGCTGGATTTCCCCGCGCTGGCGCTGAGTGATCTCAGCCACCTGCAACAGTTGCTGTTCGTCAGCAACCGCTCCGGTGACTGGAAGCTCGCGGAGCGAGCGGCGGCGCACCTCGATTGCAGCGTCCAAGGCTTCACGGAGCAATGGCACGACTTGGCCAGCATCAAGCTCGCGCATCAACGCTGGCGTGAGCGCGCGATGGACCATCCCCAAGTCAATGCCGCGGCCCTGCACGGTCAGACGCTGTTCGTGGTCCCGCGTCCTTGCGCGAGCATGCCGGTAGACGATCACCTGGCCGCAACCGAGGCGGCGCTCGATCAACAATTTGAAGCCGCACAGCTGAGGGAGGCAGTGCGACTCAATGACCGATTGGGCCATGCCGCGTTGCTCTCCATGCTCAATGGGCTTGAGCAGTGCGGGCTGCTGCCTGCACCGCTCAATGACGTGGCACACAGCCTGGCGCTGGCCGGCATTGCCCCCGGTCACCGGCCTTTGATTGCACGCTGGCTCGATGTGCTGCAATCCCAGGGCCTATTGCAACGTGCCGCCGATAGGTTGCAGCCCACCCTCGACGCAGATGCCTGGAGCGATGCCGCCCTTGAACGTATTTGGGCGCAGTTGAGCGTGGACTGGGCGCGGAATACCGGCGGCAGCGGCACCCTCGACTATGCGCGGGAGAATGCGCGGCAGTTGCCGTCGTTGATGCGCGGTGAATGTGCGGCGGTGCATCTGCTGTTTCCCGAAGGCCGCACCGAACGCGCGACAGCGCTGTACCGCGAAAGCCTGGCGGCGCAATACCAGCACCGCGCCGTCGCCCACTGGATCGGCGCCTGGGCCGCACGCCAGCCGGCCGGTGTGCCGCTGCACGTGCTGGAAGTCGGCGCTGGCACCGGTTCCACCACCCAGGCGGTGTTGCCCACGTTGGCCAATGCCAATGTGGATTACCTGTGCACCGACGTATCGCGCTACTTCAGCGAGCAAGCCGCCGAGCGGCTCAAGGGCTGGTCGTGGGTGCGCCACGGCGTGTTCGATATCGACCGCCCAGCCCTGGCCCAGGGTTATCCAAGCCAGACCTGGGACCTGATCGTCGCCGGTGGCGTGCTGAATGCGGCCCGCGACACCGAACGTTCCCTGGCCACCCTGCTCGCTTTGCTCAAACCGGGCGGCTGGCTGGTGTTCAGCGAACCGACCCAGGAAGCATTCTGGGTGATGGCCTCCCAGGCTTTCATGCTCAACCAGGCCAGCGACGAGCGCCAACTCAGCAGCGCCACATTTCTGGACCTAATGCAATGGCAAAGCGCACTGGCGCGGGCCGGCTTCCACGGCAACCGCAGCCTGCCCGCCGCCGCACACCCGCTGGCGAGCCTGGGCCATCGCGTATTCGTAGCTCAGGTCCCGGCCCAACGCCTGAGCCGCGCCGCACTGAAGGCCCATCTGGAAGACCCCGCGCTGCAGCTGGAACTGCTCGACCATTTGCCCGACTTCAGCACCGCCAAGGACTTGCCATGACCCCACTGGACTACCCTTTCAACTGCTTCACCGACCTGAAGCTGGCCGAGCCCTATCGCCATGCCCAGCAGGCACCGGGGCTGTTGCGCATCCAGATGCCCATCGGCGCCCCCGCCTGGCTCGCCACCCGCTACGACGATGTTCGCCTGGTGTTGGGCGACCGGCGCTTCAGCCGCAGCGAGGCGTTTCGCCGCGACGACAGCCCCCGCGCGTTTCCGCGCATCGCCGGTGGCATCGTGATGATGGACCCGCCGCAACTCACGCGAATTCGCTCGCGCGCCGCCCAGGCCTTCACCCGTCGCCGCGTCGAAGCCCTGCGCCCCCACGCCCGCGATTACGCTCACCAGTTGATCGACCGTATGCTCGCCGCCGGCCCGCCTGCCGACCTGGTCAACGACTACGCCCTGCCGCTGCCCCTGGCACTGATCTGCGAGCTGCTCGGTGTACCGGTTCAGGACCGTGATCGCTTCAAGGTGTGGAACAATTCACTGCTGTCAACCCGCACCGAGGACGCAGCCCAAACCCAACGTCACTTGGGTGAACTGGCCGCGTACATCAAAGGCCTGGTGGCCGAGCGTCGACGCGAACCGCGGGATGACTTCATGACCGCCTTGACCCAGACCGACGACAAAGGCGAGTCCCTCAACGAGGAGCAATTGCTGCTGTTGTGCATTGCGATCCTGGTCGCCGGTTACGAAGGCAGTGCCGCGCAGATCCCCAATTTCATCCAGGTGCTGCTGGACAACCCCACCCAGTGGCAACAGCTCAAGGCCGATCCCGAGCAGATACCGCAGGCGGTCGAAGAGCTGCTGCGCTACATCCCGCTGGCCTCGGCGGCGATGTTTGTGCACTACGCGCTGGAAGACATTCAGGTCGGTGAAACCCTGGTGCGCCAGGGCGACGCGGTGTTCGCCTCCATCGGCGCCGCCAACCATGACCCCGCACGCTTTGAAAACCCGCAGGCGCTGGACCTGCATCGGGATGCCAACGGCCATTTCGGCTTCGGCCATGGCCTGCATCACTGCATCGGCTCGGCCCTGGCACGGGTCGAATTGCAGGAGGCGCTGCACGCCCTGGTGGTGCGCCTGCCCGACCTGCAACGCTGCGGCGAAGTGCAATGGAAAACCGCGACGTTTTTTCGCGGCGCCCACTGCCTGCCGGTGACCTGGTCATGAGCCGCCCGCCTGTACGCAAACGCGTGGTCATTGCTGGCACCGCGTTCGGCCGTATTTACCTGCAAGCCCTGGCGCGCGCTCAAGCCGACTACGAACTGGTGGGCATCCTGTCACGCGGCAATGCCTACTCCCGCGCCTGCGCCGCGCACTATGGCGTGCCGCTGTACGAGGCTGTGGAGCAAGTGCCGGATGACGTCGATATCGCCTGCGTGGTGGTGCGCTCAGGCGCCACCGGCGGCGCCGGCAGCGAGCTGGCCCAGCACCTGCTGCGGCGGGGCATCCATGTGCTCCAGGAACACCCGGTGCACCACCGCGAAATCGCTGCGTGCATGCAGGCCGCGCGCCAGGGCCGCGCGGCTTATGCGGTGAACACGCTGTACCCGAATATCCTCGCGATCCGGCGTTTTCTCACCGTGGCCGAGTACCTGCGCGAACAGCAGGGGCTGGCGTATATCGACGCAGCTTGCAACAGTCAGGTCGCCTACCCGCTGCTGGACATTCTCGGGCGTCTCGCCGGGGGTATGCGGCCCTGGGTGTTCGCAGCGCCGGGTGCCGGAGTCGGGACGCAACCCTTCACGCGGCTCAACGCGCGTTTCAACGGTGTACCGATCAGCCTGCGCATTCAGAACCAGGTGCACCCCCAGGACCCGGACAACCATTCCTTCCTGTTGCATCGCCTCGAAGTGGGCTGCGAAGCCGGCGTGCTGAGCCTGGGTGACACCCATGGCCCGGTGCTCTGGAACCCGCGCCTGCACGCCCCACGGGACAACACCGACCGCTTGATCATGGCCGGCCCCGGCAGCGAACGCCTGGCCGGTCCGACCATGGTGGTGCTCGACCCGCAGACCCCGGCGAGCTACCACCAGGTGTTCAACCAGGTCTGGCCCGATGCAGTCACTGTCGCCCTCGGCGAGCTGTGTCGCGACATCGATGAACCCGCACGCCGCCTGCGCAGCGGTGTGTGGGCCACCGAGGTGTCCATGGCCTGGCGCGAAATGAACAGCCTGATCGGCATGCCTGAACTGATCGAACCACCGGTGCCGCGTGCACTGCCACTGGCCGAACTCCAGGCCCGTGCCGACGCCGTACACCCCCCTTGCGGTGACGACACCGCCCAACTGCTGGGAGCCCTGCCGTTTTGAACACTGCCCAACCCTCTTCCGCATGCAGCCATGTGCTGCTGTGGGTGCGCGATCTGCACCAGGCCGTAGCGAATTTCCGCGCTGCCGGCTTCGAGGTCACTTACGCCACTGCCGAGGCCAGCGCGCAACACGCGCACATCTGGTTCAGCCAGGGGCCGATCATCGAACTGCTGACCACGCCTCGGCATGCCTGGCTGTTCAAGTGGCCCATCGACTGCCTCGCCGGCCGGGGGGCCGGACGGCGCATGTTGCGTTGGGCCGCCCAGGGCGAAGGCTTCTGCGACCTCGCCCTGCTGTGCGAAGACCCGGCCCTGGCGCCGCGCCTCAAGAGCCTCGCGGCCTGCGGCGTGCACATGGGGCGCACGGTGAACTGGCGACGCACCTGCGCCGATGGCAGTCAAACACGCTTTCGCTTCGTGTACCCGCGCCATGACCGCCTGCCATTCCTGGTCACGCCCTACTCACCTTCCCAGCACCCGGCGCGCAGGGTGCACCCCAATGGCGCCACCGGGTTGGCCGCGATTCTTCTGGGCGTACACCCCGACGATCACCCCGCCCTCAACTTACTGGCCGGCGATGACCCGCTGCTGCGCCTGCAACCGGCCACGCACACCGGCGTACAAGCGGTGCATATCACCGGCCTTGCGCACCCGTTGAATTTGCACGGCGCCCAGTTGTTGAGCTGCCCGACTGCCCAAGGAGATTGCCATGCTTGATGGATGTACTGACTGGCCCGACGACTTTATCCACCGCTACCGCGAGCAAGGCTACTGGCGCGGCGCGCCCCTGGGCGAACTGCTGCGCGAGCAGGCCCGGCGTACGCCGCACAAAGAAGCGTTGGTAGACGGCACTCGGCGCTGGACCTACGCCGACCTCAACCATCAGGCCGACTGTCTGGCCGCCGGTCTCGCTGAGCGCGGGCTGGTGGCTGGCCAGCGGGTGCTGGTGCAGTTACCGAATGTCGCCGAATTCTTCAGCCTGACCTTCGCCCTGCTGCGCCTGGGCGTCATTCCGGTGTTTGCGTTGCCGGCCCATCGTGAACATGAACTGGCGCACCTGGCGCACCTCAGCCAGGCGGTGGCCTATGTGATTGTCGATCAGCATCTGGGCTTCGACTATCGCCCGTTGGCGCGCACGCTGCGTGCGCAAGTGCCGAGCCTGCAACAGGTGTGGGTGGTCGGCGCCGCCGAGGAGTTTGTGCCCCTGGCGCAGTGTGTCGCCAGCCCGCGCGAATGGTCGCAGCCAGATTCGCGAGGGGTGGCAGTGTTGCTGCTGTCCGGCGGCACTACCGGCCTGCCCAAGCTGATCCCGCGCACCCATGATGACTACGCGTGCAATGCGCGCCTGGCGGCCCAGGCGTGTGGGTTCGATGCCGATACGCGTTACCTCGCCGCATTGCCGGTGGCGCACAACTTCCCCCTCGCCTCCCCCGGTGCGCTGGGCGTGTTCAGCGTCGGTGCCACCCTGGTGCTGGCGCCGGAACCGAGCCCGGACACCGCCTTCGAACTGATCGAACGCGAACGCATCACCCACACCGCCCTGATCCCGCCACTGGTACTGCTGTGGCTGGAAGTCGCGCAATGGTCCGATAACGACCTGAGCAGCCTGCAATGGCTGCAGGTCGGCGGTGCCCGGCTCAAGGCCGAGATTGCCGCACGCATCCGCCCGGCCCTGGGCTGCGGCCTGCAACAGGTGTACGGCATGGCCGAGGGTTTACTGTGTTTCACGCCGCTGGATGATCCGCAGGCGTTGGTGTTTGACACCCAGGGACTACCGCTGACCGCCGACGATGAGATCCGCATCGTCGACGCCGACGACCAGCCGGTAGCACCTGGTGCCATTGGTGAATTGCTGGTGCGTGGTCCCTACACCATTCGCGGCTATTACAACGCCGCCGAGCAGAACCAGCGCGCCTTTACCGCCGACGGTTTTTACCGCAGCGGCGACCTGGTGCGGCGCCTACCCGAAGGGCATTTGATCGTCGAGGGACGCAGCAAGGACGTGATCAATCGCGGTGGCGAGAAAATCCCCGTGGAAGAGATCGAGAACCTGCTGCTCGGCCACCCACTGATTCGCGATGTAGCGCTGGTGGCCCTGGCCGACGAGCTGTTGGGGGAACGCAGCTGCGCCTGTGTGCTGGCCCACGGCGAGCAGGTCGACCTGGCCTCGATCAACGCCTGGCTGCGTGAACGTGGGCTGGCCGCCTACAAATTGCCGGATCGCTTGCAGGTGCTGCGCGAGTTCCCGCTGACGCGCCTGGGCAAGGTCAACCGCAAGGCCCTGGCAGAGCAGGTGCTGGCGCTATGAACGGCGCTGCATCGCCGTGGCTGCGCGTGCTGCGAGAAAGCGAACTGGCGCGGGCGCGCTTGGTGTGCCTGGCGCATGCCGGGGGCAGCGCGAGTTTTTTTCGTCCGTGGCTGGCGCACCTGCCGGGGGATATCGACCTGTTGGCCGTGCAGTATCCAGGGCGTGAAGAGCGTTTCAACGAAACGCATATCCCGTGCTTGGAGAGCCTGGCCATGCACATTGCCGCAGCGCTGCAAACGCTGCCCGCCCGGCCCTTGCTGCTATTCGGCCACAGCATGGGCGCCGCCCTCGCCTACGCCGTGGGGGTGCGCCTGCAGGCGGCAGGTTGTGGAGCCACCCATGTGTTCGTCTCGGGCCACGCGCCTGCGCACCGGCAACCGCCCAGTGACCTGCACCGCCAGGACGACGCCACGCTGATCGCCGATATCCTGCGCCAGGACGCCGACGCCGCCGGCCTGTGGGCCAACCCGCAACTGCGTGCGCTGTTCCTGCCGACCCTGCGCAGCGACTACCAGGCCATCGAAACCTGGCGGCCCAAGCAGCTTGCCCGCTTGACGGCGCCACTCGATGTGCTGCTGGCCCGTGATGACGCGGAAGTCAGCCTTGAGCAGGCCCGCGACTGGGCCGATCTCAGCCATCACACCCCGGATATTCGCCTGTTCGAGGGCGACCACTTTTACCTCAAGCACCAACCACGACCGGTGATCCATCACCTGTTGCAACGCACTGCCTACCTTCAGGGAGACTCGGTATGAAAACCCCGGAACACTGCACCGGCCTTTCGGACATTCGTCAGGCCATCGACAGCCTCGACCAGCAGATCATCGACGCCCTCGGCCTGCGCATGCAGTACGTCAAGGCCGCCTCCGCGTTCAAACCTGACCAGGCCAGCATCGCCGCGCCGGAGCGCGTCGCAGCGATGTTGCCGCAGCGCCGTCAATGGGCGCAGGCGGTCGGGCTGGACGGTGAGTTTATCGAGGGGCTGTTCAACCAGATCATCCACTGGTACATCGCCGAGCAGACCGCCTTCTGGCTGCAGAAAAAGAGCAAGGTGGTATGAACGAGAACGCGTTGCTCAAGGTGTTCCAGACCGCGCACCAGCGTGCGGTGGCGTATCAAAGGCCAGTCATGGCTGTTTCTTCATACGCCGCGCCGACGCTGGAAGCCCTGGCCCTTTATGAAGCCCACAGGCAGGGGTTCTTCTGGTGCACGCACTCGCCGGACCTGGCGCTGTTCGGCCTGGGTTGCGCCTGGCAGATCGAGGCCAGCGGCCCCCGGCGCATGCTCGACGTGGACCGCCAATGGTTCGCCCTGTGCGCCGACGCGGTAATCGTTGGGTCCAAGGCACCGTTGCTGCTGGGTGGCATGCGCTTCGATGAACAGCGGCCGTGCGCCCCCCATTGGGCCGCCTTCGCTGACGCCAGTTTTCATCTGGCCCATTGGCTGCTCAGCGAAGACGCCCACGGCCGCTGGCTGCGCTGCCAGCGGGTAGTCGGACCCGACAGCGACCCGCAGGCATTGGCTCGCGACAGCCTGGCGGCCTATGCACAATTGCTCAACCCTCCCGCCGCGACGGCCACTGCGCCCGACGTCATCGAACGCATTGCACTGCCTTCCCGGCAATGGCAGGGTAAGGTCGATAGGGCATTGCAGGCCATTTCAGCTGGCGATTTGAACAAAGTGGTGTTGGCGCGGCATATCGAGTACCAACTGGACGCGTCCCTCGACAGTGGAGCAGTGATGCAGCGTCTGCACGCACGCAGCAACGCGTCCCACCTGTTCGCGCTGCACCGTGGCGAGCATTGCTTCATGGGTGCCACGCCCGAACGGTTGCTCAGTTGTCAGGAGGGTCGTCTGACCACCCATGCCCTGGCAGGCAGCGCGCGACGTGGCATGACGGCCAACGAGGATCACGCTATCGGTGAACGGCTCCTGGCCGATCCCAAGGAGCAACATGAACACCGACTGGTGGTGCAGACCATTACCCAAGCCCTGGACGGCAAGGTCAGCGACCTCCAGGCCGCGTCATCCCCCCACCTGCTGAAGCTGGCCAACGTGCAGCACCTGAGCACGCCGATCATGGCGCAACTCAACTCGGACAAGCGTTTGCTGGACGGTATCCACGCGCTGCATCCAACGCCGGCGGTGGGTGGATTGCCAACTGCGACCGCCATGGACTTCATCCGTCGCCACGAAGGCTTCGACCGGGGCTGGTATGCGGCGCCTGTGGGTTGGCTGGATTCACAGGGTAACGGTGACTTCCTGGTGGCTCTGCGCTCGGCGCTGATCGCCCCTCGGCACTGTCATTTGTTCGCGGGGTGCGGGATTGTTGAGGGCTCTCAGCCTGCCGAGGAGTATGAGGAGACCCAAATCAAGCTTGCCAGCATGGAGCAGGCACTCTTGCTCGTCCCCCCCCGGCCCTAATCAGACGCCTCTTTGAGCACCTCATAAATGAGGTCGGAGGCTATGGCGACGAGGATCAAATCAGTGCCCGCCTCCAAGAGAACAACGGGCGGACCGTCTGGCTGACCTGCGCAGATTCCGGCAGCGCGCGGGCAATCGAGACGGCCACATCGTCCCCTTCCCCTGACGGATTTTGGCTGGGACGCTCCATGCCGACGTGCGGATAACGCTCGCAGTATCGTGCGACGCATCCGCCAGCCTCTATGCCACGATTCAGGTTCCTTACCCGCACGGCAAAAGACTTTTGCCATTAATCTCATTGATAGCTCCCTAACGAAACCCCCATACTAGAGGGCTAATCTCGCGCTTATATCATTCCGAATGATAGTTACCTTTGCTTCATTCGATTCGTGACATAGCACAGCGCCGCGCATGATCCGCCCATCTCAAATACATTGGCGGATGCACCTCATGGAACAGTCACTCAAACATTTGCGCTTCCCCCTGGCGGTTTTGGCCGTGGTGGTGATGAGCGCGTGCGGCAAGACCCCGGAACAAGCGGCCGCCATGCCTGCTGCCAAAGTCAGCGTGGCCAAGGTGCTGGAACAACCGGTCAACGAGTGGGACGAATTTACCGGTCGCCTGGAAGCCCCGGAAACCGTTCAGGTCCGTCCGCGCGTGTCCGGCCAGATCGATCAGGTGGCCTTCACCGAAGGCGCCCTGGTAAAGAAAGGCGACCTGCTGTTCCAGATCGACCCGCGTCCGTTCCAGGCTGAAGTCCGCCGCCTTGAAGCCCAGTTGCAACAAACCCGCGCCGCCGCCACCCGCAGCGATAACGAAGCCCAACGCGGCGAGCGCCTGCGCCAGAGCAATGCGATTTCCGCCGAACTGGCCGACTCGCGCACCACCGCTGCCCAGGAAGCCCGCGCTGCCGTCGCCGGGATCCAGGCGCAGTTGGACCTGGCCAAGTTGAACCTGAGCTTTACCCGTGTGACCTCGCCGATCAGCGGGCGTGTCAGCCGTGCCGAAATCACCGCCGGCAACCTGGTGACCGCCGACGTCACCGCGCTGACCAGCGTGGTCTCCACCGACAAGGTCTACGCCTACTTCGACGCTGATGAGCGTGTGTTCCTCAAGTACACCGAACTGGCTCGCCAAGGCCGTCGCGGTGCGACCACTCCGGTTTATCTGGGCCTATCCAACGAGACCGGCAACCCGCACCAGGGCCAGATGAACTTCGTCGACAACCAGGTCAACCCGGCCACCGGTACCATCCGTGGTCGCGCCGTGTTCGACAACAGCAAAGGCGAATTCACCCCTGGCCTGTATGCCCGCTTGAAGCTGGTTGGCAGCGGCACCTACTCCGCCGTGTTGATCAACGACGAAGCCGTCGGCACCGACCTCGGCAAGAAGTTCGTGCTGGTGATGGAAGGCGACAAGCCGGCTTATCGCTCAGTGGAACTGGGGCCGAAGATCGAGGGTTTGCGCATCGTGCGCAGTGGCCTCAACAAAGAAGACACCATCGTCGTCAAGGGCCTGCAGCGCGTGCGCCCAGGGTCGCCGGTCGCCCCGGAAACCATTCCGATGGCCAGCAAGGAAACCCTCGCCGCCTTGGCCCAACAACGACAAGCGCTTGAAGCCAGCAATCTGGAACAAGTGGCGCCGGATAAAGCCGCGCCGAAACTTGCCAGCGCTGCGACCCCACGCGGTTAAGGGATACGACTCAAGATGAATTTTTCCAAGTTCTTCATTTCGCGGCCGATCTTCGCAGCAGTGCTCTCGCTGCTGATCCTGATCGCCGGTGCGATCTCGCTGTTCCAACTGCCGATCAGCGAATACCCGGAAGTGGTGCCGCCGACCGTCGTGGTACGCGCCAACTTCCCGGGCGCCAACCCCAAAGTCATTGGTGAAACCGTGGCCGCTCCGTTGGAGCAAGCCATCACCGGCGTCGAGAACATGCTGTACATGTCCTCGCAGTCGACCGCCGACGGCAAGCTGACCCTGACCATCACCTTCGCCCTGGGCACCGACCTGGACAACGCGCAGGTGCAAGTGCAAAACCGCGTGACCCGGACTCAGCCGAAACTGCCTGAGGAAGTGACGCGCATCGGTATCACCGTGGACAAGGCCTCCCCCGACCTGACCATGGTGGTGCACTTGACCTCTCCGGATCAGCGCTACGACATGCTGTACCTGTCCAACTACGCCCTGCTCAACGTGAAGGATGAGTTGGCGCGTCTGGGCGGTGTGGGTGACGTGCAATTGTTCGGCATGGGCGACTATTCGCTGCGGGTGTGGCTGGACCCGAACAAGACCGCTTCGCGCAACCTGACGGCCACCGATGTGGTGACCGCGATCCGTGAGCAGAACCGTCAAGTGGCCGCCGGCGCCCTGGGTGCGCAACCTGCCCCGACCGCCACCGCGTTCCAGTTGTCGGTGAACACCCAAGGTCGCCTGGTGACCGAGGAAGAGTTCGAGAACATCATTATCCGTTCCGGCGATAACGGTGAAATCACTCGTTTGAAAGACATCGCACGGGTAGAGCTGGGTTCCAGCCAATACGCGCTGCGTTCGTTGCTGAACAACCAGCCGGCCGTGGCGATCCCGATCTTCCAGCGCCCTGGCTCCAACGCCATCGAGATCTCCAACGAAGTGCGCGGCAAGATGGAAGAGCTGAAAAAGAGCTTCCCGCAAGGAATGGACTACAGCATCGTCTATGACCCGACCATCTTCGTGCGCGGCTCCATCGAAGCGGTGGTGCACACCCTGTTCGAAGCGTTGATCCTGGTTGTGTTGGTGGTGATCCTGTTCCTGCAGACCTGGCGCGCCTCGATCATTCCGTTGGTGGCCGTGCCGGTATCCTTGATTGGTACGTTTGCGGTGATGCACCTGTTTGGCTTCTCGCTCAACGCGCTGTCCTTGTTCGGGTTGGTACTGGCCATCGGTATTGTGGTGGACGACGCCATCGTGGTGGTGGAGAACGTCGAACGGAACATCGAACTGGGCCTGGACCCGTTCCCGGCCACTGAAAAAGCCATGAGCGAAGTGACCGGCCCGATCATCGCCACGGCGCTGGTGCTGTGTGCGGTGTTCATTCCAGCTGCCTTTATCAGCGGCTTGACCGGGCAGTTCTACAAGCAATTCGCCTTGACCATTGCGATCTCGACGGTGATCTCGGCGTTCAACTCGCTGACCTTGTCCCCTGCCCTGGCCGCGGTGTTGCTGCGCAGCCATGACGCGCCGAAGGATCGTTTCTCCAAGATTCTCGACAAGATTTTCGGCGGCTGGTTGTTCCGTCCGTTCAACCGCTTCTTCGAAAAAGCCAGCCACGGTTATGTCGGCACCGTACGCCGTGTGATTCGCGGCAGCGGCATCGCCCTGTTCCTGTACGCCGGTTTGATGGTGCTGACCTGGTTCGGTTTTGCCCACACCCCGACCGGTTTCGTACCGGCCCAGGACAAGCAATACCTGGTGGCCTTCGCCCAATTGCCGGACGCCGCGAGCCTGGACCGCACCGAAGACGTGATCAAGCGCATGTCTGACATCGCGCTGAAACAACCGGGTGTGGAAGCTGCCGTAGCCTTCCCGGGCTTGTCGATCAACGGTTTCACCAACAGCCCGAACAGCGGCATCGTGTTCGTGACCTTGAAACCGTTCGACGAACGTAAAGACCCGAGCATGTCAGCCGGTGCGATTGCCGGCGCGTTGAACGGTAAATACAGCGACATCCAGGAAGCCTACATGGCGATCTTCCCACCGCCGCCGGTACAGGGCCTGGGTACGATTGGTGGTTTCCGCCTGCAGATCGAAGACCGTGGCAACCTGGGTTACGACGAGCTGTACAAAGAAGTGCAGAACATCATCACCAAGAGCCGTACCACGCCGGAGCTGTTCGGCCTGTTCACCAGCTACACGGTCAACGTGCCCCAGGTCGATGCCGCCATCGACCGTGAAAAGGCCAAGACCCACGGCGTGGCGATCAGCGACATCTTCGATACCCTGCAGATCTACTTGGGTTCGTTGTATGCCAACGACTTCAACCGCTTCGGCCGGACCTACCAGGTCAACGTGCAGGCTGAGCAGCAGTTCCGCCTGGATGAAGACCAGATCGGCCAGCTGAAAGTGCGCAACAACAAAGGCGAGATGATCCCGTTGGCGACCTTCATCAAGGTCAGCGACACCTCGGGCCCGGACCGCGTGATGCACTACAACGGCTTCATCACCGCTGAAATCAACGGCAACGCTGCACCGGGCTACAGCTCGGGCCAGGCTGAAGCGGCGATCGAGAAACTGCTGAAAGAAGAACTGCCCAACGGCATGACCTACGAGTGGACTGACCTGACCTATCAGCAAATCCTCTCAGGTAACACTGCGCTGTTCGTGTTCCCGCTCTGCGTACTGCTGGCGTTCCTGGTACTGGCCGCCCAATACGAAAGCTGGAGCCTGCCATTGGCGGTGATCCTGATCGTACCGATGACACTGCTGTCGGCGATTACCGGGGTGATTATCTCGGGTGGCGACAACAACATCTTCACCCAGATCGGCTTGATCGTTCTGGTAGGCCTGGCCTGTAAGAACGCGATTCTGATTGTCGAGTTCGCCAAGGACAAACAGGCAGAAGGCCTCGATCCGCTCGCTGCGGTACTGGAAGCCTGCCGTCTGCGTCTGCGGCCGATCCTGATGACCTCGTTCGCCTTCATCATGGGTGTGGTGCCACTGGTGTTGTCCAGCGGTGCCGGTGCCGAGATGCGTCATGCCATGGGCGTGGCGGTGTTCTCCGGGATGATCGGTGTGACCTTCTTCGGTCTGTTGCTGACGCCAGTGTTCTACGTACTGATCCGTCGCTATGTAGAGCGCAGCGAAGCGCGCAAAGCGGCCAAGGCCTTGAAGCTGGAGACACAGCAATGAGTGTGAAAGTATTCCTGCCGAGCTTGTTGGTACTGGCGCTGAGCGCCTGTGCCGTGGGCCCGGACTACAAAACCCAGACACCGGAGGCGGCCAATATCACGGCCGCTGCCGATGCCAAGCAGTATGACCACGCCAAGTTCGAAGGCATCTGGTGGCAACAGTTCGAGGACCCGACCCTCAACCAACTGGTAACCCAGGCGCTTCAAGGTAACCGGGATCTGCGCGTCGCCTTTGCTCGCCTGCGGGCGGCACGGGCGATCCGCGATGACGCCAGCAATGACGCCATGCCGACCATCACCAGCCGTGCCAGCAGTGACCTGGCCAAGGGGCAAATCCCGGGCCAGACCACCAAGCGCGTTAACAGTGAGCGTTATGACCTCGGCCTGGACATGGCCTGGGAACTGGACCTGTTCGGTCGCATCCAGCGCAACCTGGAAGCCACCGACGCCGACCAGCAGGCCGCCGAGGCTGATTTGTACCAGCTGCAAGTCACCATGATTGCCGAACTGGTGGACGCCTACGGCCAACTGCGTGGCGCGCAACTGCGTGAACGCATTGCCCTGGACAACCTGAAGAACCAGCAGGAATCGCGCACCATCACCGTCAGCCTGCGGGATGCCGGTGTGGGCGACCAGCTCGACGTGGAGCGTGCCGACGCGCGTCTCGCGGCGGTTGAGGCCAGCGTGCCGCAACTGCAAGCCGAACAAGTGCGCGAGCGTAACCGCATCGCCACCCTCCTCGGCCAGCGTCCCGACAAGCTCAGCGTCGACCTGGGCCCGAAAAACCTGCCGGCAATTGCCAAGGCGTTGCCGATTGGCGATCCAGGGCAATTGCTGCAACGTCGCCCGGACATCCTCAGCGCCGAACGTAAACTGGCTGCTGCCACGGCGCGTATCGGCGTGGCCAAGGCCGACCTGTTCCCCCGGGTCAGCCTCAGCGGCTTCCTCGGCTTTACCGCCGGGCGAGGCTCGCAGATCGGCTCGTCCGCCGCGAATGCCTGGGCCCTGGGCCCAAGCATCACCTGGGCAGCATTTGACCTGGGCAGCGTGCGCGCCCGTTTGCGCGGCGCCGATGCCGAGGCGGACGGCGCCCTGGCGACCTACGAGCAGCAAGTCCTGTTGGCCTTGGAAGAATCCGAAAACGCCTTCAGCGACTACGGCAAACGTCAGCAACGCCTGGTTTCGTTGATCCGCCAAAGCGAATCCAGCCGCGCCGCCGCCGACCTGGCCGCGATCCGCTACCGCGAAGGCACCGTGGACTTCCTGGTGCTGCTGGACGCACAACGTGAGCGCCTGGCCGCCGAAGACTCCCAGGCCCAGGCCGAAGTGGATTTGTATCGCGGGATTGTCGCGATCTACAAAGCGCTGGGGGGCGGCTGGCAGCCGGATACGGTGGTCGCCAGCGCCAAGTGATGTAAAGAGCTCCTTTGGTTGGTCGCATCCAGCCAATTTTTTGCCCCGTGGTCCATTCGGTCACGGGGCTTTTTTTGACATAGCCACAGCGACATCACCATGGCATCAAGCTGCTCGCCTATGGCATCCTTTCGGCCATACTACAAAAAACTGATGCAATCTTTATCAAACGTTGGTGCTGAACTACGGAAGGTTTATGGCGATTTTTGCGAATGAAGCAGCCATGCAAATGTGGATGGCAGAGCAATTGGAGAATGTCGACGGCTTCGGGGAGCTGGTGGAATCGAGTGATGTACCAGAACCAAAGTCTATTGAGGAAGGGTACATAACTAAGAGCTATGAATTTTGCTTGGACGCCCTGAATTTCAACATTGTGATTTCTGCCAATGAAAACATATCGCTTGATCCAGGCGACATACTGAAACCCGATTTTCTCCTCTACTCTTCTGAAAGTGAAGCGGTAGTCGTGGTTGAGCTAAAAAATCAGTCTGGACCCACGCGACAAGCGGGCACAGAATTGGGCGCCTATACCGCTGAGATAAAACAGTACCTCCCTTTTATTGCAGGGTCCGATGTCATTAGCATTGTGGTCTCACCCGACTGGCCGGTATTGCTTAGGCACTATATCTTCAACGAAATCGTATGGGGCAACAAACGAGTTGTATGCCTAAGACCAATCCAAAGAGACGATCAGATTAAATTAGAACTGGTACCACCTGAAGAACTTATAGAGGGCAATCTGAGCGTCTTGTTGAGCGATGAGCACTTAGGTGGATTTCATATTTCTCTTTATGACATGGAGCTTTACCGAGGAGGGGCAAGAGAACGTATTTCAGCGTACGTTGAACAGATGCAGACAGCCACCAAGTATATCGCCGCCAAGGGACGAGCGCAGAGTAACAATGGCTTTGCGTTTTTGTGGAAAAATGAACGAACAGAAACGCTAGCGCCGTATTTCATCACCGTGGTCAACGTTGCGCCTTTTAAAATGCTCGAACGCTTTGTTCGCACGTTTGCTATCGAGGACGATTGCATGCTGGATAGGATCATTAAAAAAGTCGCGTTTGAGTACTCGCCAGAGGGGCACGGAGCATCCATTGGTGAACAATACAAAGATTCATTGAAGTTTCTTCGGACATTTTGCTCAGCGCAATCCGAAGGTTTCCTCAGTTGGCCAGCCCTAAAAGCGTTTATGATAGAGCACTCAACCTTGATCTCATTTGAAGCGTGGGGCATATTTGAAAAGTCCTTATTTGAGGAGCTTGAAAAAGCATATGCCAACAACAACACCACCTTAAAATCAAACGATCCCGAACTCGGAATGAGTGTTCTAAATACCGTTATCGATAGCAACTATCAATACATAGACCTTCGAGATTTTTACGCTCCCCCTGACGATCAGGATGAGGACGACTATTAAGTTACTCAACACTCAGGTACAGGACTTGAATCCCCAGCCACACCCAAGTTTAAAATCAGCCCACGATAATGCCCCGGATTCGACCCGCTCCATTTACGAAACGCCTTATAAAACGAACTCGTATCCGCAAACCCCAACCGCTCCGCGATCTCGGCAAAACTGATCTGTGGCTCCGCCAACCACACAATCGCCAATTCCTTGCGCACACTGTCCTTGAGGCCCTGGTAGGTCTGCCCTTCCTCCGCCAGGCGCCGCCGCAAGGTTGAGGCGGAGATGCACAGGCTGACGGCGAGACCTTCAGTCTCCGGCCAGGTTTGGGGGGGGAGCTGGCGCAGGTCGTGCTTGATGCGGGTGGCGAGGCTGTCGGGATCGCGGTATTTGACCAGGATATTGGCCGGTGCGTGAGCCAGGAAACGCTTGAGTTCTTCCGGGGTGCGCTTGATTGGCAGGTCCAGGCAGTCGGCAGAGAAGATCATCCGCGTACGGGGCCGATCGAAACGCAGGTTGTCGGAGAACATCACCTGGTAGTCAGCGCAAAAGTCCGGTTTTGCGCAGCGCAGCTCAATCGCCAGGATTGGAATACGTCGTCCTGCCAGCCAACAGGCCACGCCGTGCACAATCATCCAGTAGGTAAAGTAGGTGAAGGCGCGATTGGGTTCAGCCTCGGGCTCGACCAGCACGATCTCCGCCAGACTTTGTTGACGCACCAACTCAGCGGGCATCCGCTCCAGCATGAGTGACAGGAACCCCAGCGCGGTCTCCAGGCTGGTGGCGAGGGTTGGCTGCGCCATTGCAGCGCGGCAGAGAAACGCCAGGCTACCGGACTTGAGCTTGCGCGGGTCCATGCCAAAGAACTCATCATCGGTACGGCGTGCCAACAGGCGCCATAGGCGTGCGTAGGTAGTGGCCGAAACCCGCGCGGTAGGTTCGGCGAGCCACTGCGGGTCTATCCCGGCGTCGTGCAGCACTTCAGCACTGGCCGCCCCCGGCGCGCAGCTTTGCAATAAAGCTTCACGCACAAGATGAATGGAGATGGTGTCTTTTTCCGACATGGTGAACCGCGTATCCAGCTGCGCAAAGAATGGCACGCATCATAAGGGCGGACGCGCATTGCCACCACCGTTCAGCCCATGTTCAGCAAACGTCAAGGATTGTTGTTTAGCAATGAGTATCATTATGTTACAAATTAGCACCCTATCTAGTTGTGACGCGGTGCCGAATGCTCGTTCCTTTCCTCATCATGCTGCGCGAAGGCATTGAAGCCGCATTGATCGTTGGCATCATCGCCAGCTACCTGCAACAGACCGGCCGTGGCCAGTGGATGCCCGCCGTGTGGATCGGCGTGTTTCTCGCTGCTGCACTGGCCCTGCTGGTCGGAGGGGGCCTGGAACTGGTCAGCGCCGAGTTCCCGCAAAAACAGCAAGAATTGTTTGAAGGCGTGGTTGGCCTGGTCGCCGTGGGCATCCTTAGCTCCATGGTGTTCTGGATGCGCAAAGTGGCGCGGTCCATCAAGCATTCCTTGCACGAATCCCTAGACCACGCCCTGGCCGGTTCCAAACACCAGGTCACCGCGCTGATCCTCATGGTGTTTTTCGCCGTGGCCCGCGAAGGCCTGGAAACCGTGTTCTTCCTGCTGGCCGTGTTCCAACAGAGCGAAGGACCAGCCGCACCCATAGGCGCCCTGCTCGGCCTGATCCTCGCGATCATCGTCGGTTTCCTGATCTATACCGGCAGCATGCGCCTGAATCTGGGGGCGTTTTTCCGCTGGACCGGCCTGTTTATCCTGGTGGTGGCTGCCGGCATCCTCGCCAATTCGGTGCAGGCCCTGCATGAAGCAGGCGTGTGGAATCACCTGCAGACCGTGCTGTTCGACTTCAGTGCCGCGTTGCCCATGGACAGCCCGCTGGGCTCAGTACTGGCCGGGATGTTCGGCTATCAGGAAGCGCCGACCATCAGCACCCTCGGCGCCTACCTGATTTATCTGGTGGTGGCCTTGGTGATGTTCTTCCTGCCCACCGCACCGGCCACACCTTCTTCCGTTTCCAGCCAGTAAGGACCGCCTCTTGTCCAACCCTACTCCTCAGCCCTCCTCGCCACCCCGCGCCCTGCGCTGGGCCGTGGCGGGGTCGGTGGTCGTGATGATCGCTGCCGGTGGCCTGTTCTATTACGCTTCGCAACTGGCGGCCAGCAAGCGCCAGACCAACCACAATGAAATCGCGGTGACCCTCCATGGCCACGCCTGCGAGCCCAATGAACTGAGCGTGCCCGCTGGCCGCGCCAGCTTTCGCATCATCAACCGCTCCGACCGTGCAGTGGAATGGGAAATCCTCGACGGTGTGCTGGTGGTCGAAGAACGGGAAAACATCGCCCCAGGCCTGAGCCAGGTGATCAACGCCAACCTGCTGCCGGGCGACTACGCGATCACCTGCGGCTTGCTGAGCAATCCCCGCGGTACCTTGCACGTGACGCCGACCGCGGAATCCGACGCGCAAGCCAAGGCCAAGCCGTCGATGGTGGCGTTTATTGGGCCGCTGTCGGAGTTCCGTGTGTACCTGAGCGGCCAGGGCAGTGCATTGATCAAGGCCGTAACCGCGTTGCAACAAGCCATCGACGCTGGCGACCTGGCCCAGGCTCAAGCGCTCTACGTTCCGGCGCGCGAGGCTTACCAACGGCTGGCCCCGGCGTCGCAACGCCTGGCGGAGCTGGACAACGCGATCAACGCCCGCGCCGACTATTTTGAAAAGCGCGAGCAAGACCCGGCCTTCAGCGGTTTCCACCGGCTCGAATACAGCCTGTTCCAGCAACGCAGTCTCGACGGCTTGGCGCCGATTGCCCAGCGTCTGCTGACCGACGTCACCACCCTCAAGCAACAACTGCTCGCCCAGTCACTGCCGCCGGAGCAACTGGTCAGCATTGTGGTGCGCAACCTCAACAGCCTGGCCGATGTACGTGCCGTCAGTGGTGAAGAGGAACGCTACAGCCATGTCGACCTCAATGGTTTCGCCGCCAACCTGGAAGCTGCGCACAAAGTCGTCGACCTGATGCGCCCCTTGCTGACCAAGTCCGCCGCCGACCTGCTGCCTAACGTGGACAGCGCCCTTACGGCCTTCGACAGCCAACTCAACGAATTGAAAGTAGACGGCCAGTACCGCCACTACGACAGCGTCACCGCCGATCAGCGCCAGCAGATCGCCGACAAGGCCAAGGCTCTGGCCGCTGCACTCGATGGAATCGACCCCGCCCTTGGCCTTTCCGGCCTGAAGTGAAGACGACCGCACACATGAGTGATTCAGGACAATTTGACCACCAACGCCGCCGTGTCTTGCTGGGGATGGCCGCCACCGGCGCCGCCATTGCCGGCAGCGCCCTGACCTGCCCGGCCATGGCCGCCGCCGCGGAACAAGTCACCACCGCGCCGCGCAGCGACAAGACCCAGGATCACCACGACTTCTTCGGCATCCACCAGAGCGGTATCGTCACCCCGCGCCCGGCCTGCGGCATGCTTGTGGCATTCGATGTACTGGCCAGCGACCGCGAGGACCTGGAGCGCCTGTTCCGCACCTTGAACGCACGCATTGCCTTCCTGATGACCGGCGGCACCGTGCCGCAAGTCGACCCGAAACTGCCACCTACCGACTCCGGTATCCTCGGCCCGGTGGTCACGCCGGACAACCTGACCATTACCGTGTCCGTCGGCGAATCGCTGTTCGATGAGCGCTTCGGCCTTGGCGCGGTCAAGCCCAAACGCCTGAGCCGCATGGTTGGCTTCCCCAACGACGCCCTGGAACCGGCGCAGTGCCACGGTGACCTGAGCCTGCAGTTCAGCTCCAACACGCCGGACACCAATATCCACGCCCTGCGCGACATCGTGAAGAACCTGCCCGACCTGCTGCTGGTGCGCTGGAAACAGGAAGGCAGCGTGCCGCCCCAGGCACCGAGTAAACCCGGCGAACCCGCGCAGAGCGCACGCAACTTCCTCGGCTTCCGTGACGGTTCGGCCAACCCGAACTCCAACGACACCAAGGCCATGGATCAGATTGTGTGGGTGCAACCGGGCAGCGATGAACCGGCCTGGGCGGCCAATGGCAGCTATCAGGCCGTGCGCATCATCCGCAATTTCGTCGAGCGCTGGGACCGTACCCCGCTGCAAGAACAGGAAAGCATCATCGGCCGCATCAAGCCGACCGGCGCACCCATGGACGGCGACAAAGAAACCCAGGTGCCCGACTACAGCAAGGACCCGGAAAGCAAGGTGACCAAGCTCGATGCCCACATTCGCCTGGCCAACCCGCGCACCCCGCAGACTCAGGCCAACCTGATCCTGCGTCGACCGTTCAACTACTCCAACGGCGTCAACAAAAACGGTCAGCTGGACATGGGGCTGTTGTTCATCTGCTACCAGGCTGACCTGGAGAAAGGCTTTATCAGCGTGCAAACCCGGCTCAACGGCGAGCCCCTGGAGGAATACCTCAAGCCGGTCGGCGGCGGGTACTTCTTCACCTTGCCGGGGGTCACGGGACCGAAGGATTTCATCGGGCGCACGCTGCTGGCTGCAACGCACCCCCACACCACTGCCCAGACCTAAAACACACCCCAGAGCGGAAACCGTCCCATGAAAAAGTCGTCTATCGCGTTGTCGTTATTGCTGACCCTTTCGCCGTTGGCAGCCTTCGCCGCTACCGCGCCGCTGGACCTGGTCGGGCCGGTGTCGGACTACAAAATCTACGTCACCGAAGAAATCGGCGAGCTGGTAACCCAGACCCAAGCCTTTACCGACGCCATCAACAAGGGCGACCTGGCCACCGCCAAGAAACTCTACGCGCCGACCCGCGTGCACTATGAGTCCATCGAGCCGATCGCCGAGCTGTTCAGCGACCTCGACGCATCCATCGACTCCCGCGTCGACGATCATGAAAAGGGCGTGACCGCCGATGACTTCACCGGCTTCCACCGCATCGAGTATGTACTGTTCTCGCAGAACACTACCCAAGGCCTGGAAGAGCTGACTGCCAAGCTCAACACCGACGTCAACGACCTCAAGACGCGCGTCGATGGCCTGACTTTCCCACCGGAAAAAGTCGTAGGTGGTGCCGCAGCCCTGCTTGAAGAAGTCGCCGCCACCAAGATCTCCGGTGAAGAAGACCGCTACAGCCATACCGACCTGTATGACTTCCAGGGCAACATCGACGGCGCGAAGAAAATCGTCGACCTGTTCCGTGGCCAGATCGAGAAACAAGACAAAGCCTTCCTGGCCAAGGTCGACAAGAACTTCGCCACCGTGGACAAGATCCTGGCCAAGTACAAAACCAAGGACGGTGGTTTCGAGACCTACGACAAGGTCAAGGAAAACGACCGCAAGGCCCTGGTGGGCCCGGTCAACACCCTGGCGGAAGACCTGTCCACCTTGCGTGGCAAGCTGGGCTTGAACTAAGCGACAGACAAAAAAGACCCAGTCCCCGGTTGAAGGGGCTGGGTCTTTTTTTGCCTGCAGGTTTACAGGATGCGGTACAGCAATCGTTCGATACGAACGCGGCTGACCCGGCGCAGGAACTTGCCAACGGCCTCCGGGTAGTCCGGCAGTGTTTGCAGGTCCTGATAACGCTCGATACGCGTGGTGTGCTGGAAAATCTGCGCCAGTTCGGTGCGTCGCGGCACCAGCCACTCATGCTTGGGATCATCGATCAACAACGCGTTTTCCAGGTCGAGGCGGAACGCGCGCGGGTTGAGGTTGTTACCGGTGAGCAAGGTGTAGCGCTGGTCGATCCACATGCCTTTGAGGTGGTACGTGTTGTCACCGTCGCGCCACAGGTGCAGGTTCAACTGGCCGCTGTCGATCATCGGCTGATGGCGCTTGGCAAAGCGGCGCAAGCTGATTTCGTAGAGGTAGGGCAGCGCAGCAATGACCTTGAACGGCTCGCTGGGCGGGATGTAGAAATCGTTGGCGGTCTTGTCGCCGACAACGATGTCGATCTTCACCCCACGTGCCAGGGCGCGGTTGATTTCGCGGGTGACCGGCAGCGGCAGGTTGAAGTACGGAGTACAGATGGTCAGCTGATGCTGGGCGCTGGCAATCAGTTCGAGGATCACCCGGTTCAGGGGGTTGTTCTTGCCGACCCCGAGCAAGGGGCTGACCGACAGTTGACCATTGGGCAACTGCCCCGCCGTGGTGTCGTAAGTCGCGTGTTTCAGGCGGCTGCGCAAATCGCCGATGTCGTTGCGCAGGCTACGGGTGGTGGGCGGATTGGGCAGGTCCAGGCGATTGACCGCCTTGGATGCCACCAGGCCGTGCTCCACCAGGTGCTGCATGGAATCGGCGAGCGCTTTGTTGTGGATCAGGTGGTAGCGGTCGAAACGGTACTTGTCGAATTTGTGCAAGTACACATTGTTCAGGCTGGCGCCGCTGTACAGCACCGAGTCATCGATCACGAAGCCCTTGAGGTGCAGCACGCCGAACAACTCGCGGGTTTGCACCGGCACGCCGTACACCGGCACTTCGCTGCTGTGGCGCTGGGTCATGGCCTGGTACCAGGCGCTGTTGCCGGGCTGCTTGCCGGCACCGATCAAGCCGCGCTGGGCACGCAACCAGTCAACCACCACCACGATGTCGAGTTCCGGCCGCGCAGCCTTGGCGGCGTGCAGGGCGTCGTAGATCTCCTGCCCCGCTTCGTCCTGCTGCAAGTACAGCGCGACGATATAGATGCGCCGGGTGGCCTGGGCAATCTTCTCCAGCAGGCAGCGACGATAAGCGTCTGCGCTGGACAGTACCTCAAGGGCGTCGGGACTGAGGGGGAAACCGCGCAGTTTGGGCAGCAGGGAGCGTTTGAAGAACGACGGCATAAGGCTCGCAATGGGTCGAATCCGAAGAGGCCCCGAGCTTACACCATGGGGGTGCTCAGGTCTCGCTGCGGCGCATGGAAAAATGTTAATTGACTATGAAGAACGATCGTTCTACTGTTAGCCACATGAACGAAATGAACCGCAATGAAACCCGCGACATTATTCTCGACGTTACTGAGAAGTTGATCTATCGCCATGGCATCGCCGCCACGGGCATGGACTTTCTGGTGAAGACCGCCGGTGTCTCGAGAAAAAGTATTTACCGCTACTTTGCCAATAAAGACGAATTGGTGATTGCCGCCCTGCAACGTCGCGATGAACGCTGGATGCAGTGGCTGCGCGATGAAGTCGAACGCCGTGAAGGCACGGGAGAACGCCTGCTGGCGCTGTTCAGCGCGCTCAAGGATTGGTTCGGCACCGCCGACTTCCGTGGCTGTGCCTTCATCAACACCAGTGGCGAAACCGGTGACCCACGCGACCCGGTGCGCCTGCTGGCCAAGGCCCATAAACAGAAACTGTTCGAGTACGCACTTGAACTGTGTCAAGCACATGGCACCCCCGACCCCGAGCGGCAGGCCGCGCAACTGCTGATCCTGATCGATGGCGCCATTACCGTTGCCCTAGTGATGGGCGATTCAACAGCTGCCGATAATGCGCAATGCATGGCGCGAACGTTATTGGGACTTTGAACCCGCTGGTAGGCGCAACTTCCGATAAACCTTATTCATTGAGGAACCGTCCAATGTCATCGACTGCAGAAACACGTCCGCCACTGCCGCCGTTCACTCGCGCGTCGGCCATCGAAAAAGTACGCCTGGCCGAAGACGGCTGGAACTCCCGCGACCCGCAGCGGGTGTCCCTGGCGTACACGCTGGACACCCAGTGGCGCAACCGCGCCGAATTCGCGCATAACCGCGAAGAAGCCAAAGGTTTTCTTACTCGCAAGTGGGCAAAGGAACTGGACTACCGGCTGATCAAGGAGTTGTGGGCGTTTACCGATAACCGCATCGCGGTGCGCTATGCCTATGAATGGCACGACGATTCGGGCAACTGGTTCCGCTCCTACGGCAACGAGAACTGGGAATTCGACGAGAATGGCCTGATGGCCAATCGTTTTGCCTGCATCAACGACCTGCCGATCAAAGAAAGCGAGCGCAAGTTCCACTGGCCGCTGGGCCGGCGCCCGGATGATCATCCAGGGCTGTCCGAGCTAGGGCTGTAAAACAGTTGGGGCCGGTTTGCCGGCCCCAACGCTTAGTCCTGGTTCAACCCCACTCGATACAGCACGCCATCCTCCTCATCCGTCAGTACATACAGAAAGCCATCCGGCCCCTGTCGTACATCGCGGATGCGCGCCTTCAGCCCACCGAGCAAGCGTTCCTCATGGATCACCTTGTCGCCATCAAACTGCAAGCGGATCAACTCCTGGGTGGCCAACGCACCAATAAACACGTTGTGCTGCCAGGGCTTGAAGCGATCCGCATCGTAAAACGCCATGCCGCTGATACCCGGTGATTTTTCCCACACGTGATGCGGCGGTACTGTGCCCTCCACCGTTTTGCCTTTGGCTTCGGGAATCGGTGTCAGCGAGTAGTTGATGCCGTGGGTTGCCAACGGCCAACCATAATTCTTGCCCCGCTCGATGATGTTGATCTCATCCCCCCCACGCGGCCCATGTTCGTTTTCCCAGATCGTGCCGCTCCACGGGTTAAGCGCCAGTCCCTGGGGGTTGCGCTGGCCGTAGGACCAGATCTCCGGACGTACGCCTTGCTGACCGACGAAGGGGTTGTCATCCGGTACGCGGCCATCCGGGTAGATGCGTACGACCTTGCCCTGCAGCTTGTCCAAGTCCTGGGCGGTCGGACGATCGTTGTTTTCCCCCAGGGTCACGAACAGGTAACCATCGCGGTCGAAGGCCAGGCGCGAGCCGAAGTGGTTGCCGGTCGACAGCTTGGGCTCCTGGCGCAGGATCACCTTGAAGTCGGTCAAGCCACTGAGGTCAGCCGCCAGGCGCCCTCGGCCCACCGCGGTGCCGGCGGTACCGTCCTTGCCGCCACCTTCGGCGTAGGACAGGTAGACCGTGCGGTCCTCCTTGAAGTCCGGCGACAAGACCACATCCAGCAAACCGCCCTGCCCTTTGGCCCAGACTTCAGGCACCCCCTTCAGTGGCGCGGACAGCTTGCCGTCGGGGCTGACAAAGCGCAGGTGGCCAGGGCGTTCAGTCACCAGGAAGCCTTGCTTGTCCGGCAGAAAGGCCACCGCCCATGGGTGGTCCAGGCCTTTGGCGATCGGCGTGGCGCTGATGCTGCCCTGTTCACTGGGGAACTGCTGGGCGTCGGCGGCGTAAGCTGCCGTCAACGGCAGCAGCGTGGTGGCGCAAAGGGCGGCTAGCAGGCTTTTGCGTAGAAACATAAGGCGGAATCCTTACCGGCGATTGCCGTTGGCATCATAAGTGGGGGCTTTGGTTTCGGTGGCTGGGCGGCTGGGCGCGGCATTGCGTTTGGGATAGCTATTGCCGATACCGCCGTTTTCCAGGGTCGGCGTGCGCGTAGTCGGCCCGGTCTGGATACCGCGGACCGCCGGAGCATTCTGTTGGGTACCCTGCATGCTATTGGGATTGGCCCGGTGGATCGGGCCGTTGTTGCCGTTGTTGTTACCGGGCAGGTTTTGCGCCTGGACCATAGGAACAAGGGCCAGACCCAACAACAGGGCTGCAACGTGACGCCTGCAACTGTTCATGACGAAGCCTCTCTGGGGCGAGGAGTACGTGCTTTCGATAACACGCTACGCCTTGGGTTCGGCTTTCGACACTAAATAGTTTCTCATCAGGTGTAACACGATCTGTCCGCGCATCTGACCGGAGAAACTTTTCCCGCCGCTTTCCAGTCACCAGAACACAGCCTCTTCGTAAGGAATCGCACTTATGCCACGGGCAATCTGGAAAGGCGCCATCAGCTTTGGCCTGGTACACATCCCGGTCTCACTGGTCTCGGCCACCTCCTCTCAAGGCGTCGACTTTGATTGGCTGGACAAACGCAGCATGGACCCGGTGGGTTACAAACGCATCAACAAGACCACCGGTAAGGAAGTGACAAAGGACAACATTGTCAAAGGCGTTGCGTTCGAGAAAGGCCGCTACGTGGTGCTCAGCGAAGAGGAAATCCGCTCGGCCCACCCCAAATCGACCCAGACCATCGAGATCATCGCGTTTGTCGCCAGCGACCAGATCCCATTGCAGAACATCGACACCCCCTACTTCCTCGCGCCGGATAAGCGTGGCGGCAAGGTCTACGCATTGCTAAGGGAAACCCTCAGGAAAACCCGCAAAGTGGCCCTGGCCAATGTCGTGCTGCACACCAAGCAGCACCTGGCGGCCTTGATGCCGTTGGACTCGGCACTTGTGCTGGTAATGCTGCGCTGGCCTGCCGAAGTGCGCAGCCTGGACGAACTGGAGCTGGGCAGCGACGTGACCAAGCCGAGCCTGGCCAAGGGCGAGCTGGACATGGCCAAGCGCCTGGTGGACGACATGAGCGCCGACTGGCAGCCCGACGACTACCGCGACAGTTTCCAGGAAAAAATCATGGCGCTGGTGGCCAAAAAGGCCAAGGCCGGCAAGATCGAGGATGTGGAAACCAGCAAAGACAGCGAAGAACGCAAGTCCGCCGATGTGATCGACCTGACGGAACTGCTCAAGCGTAGCCTGGCCGGCAAACCCACGAAGAAGCCTGCCGCGAAGAAATCCACCAAGGCCTCCTAAGTCATGTCCAAGCCCTTGAGCGAATACAACCGCAAACGTGATTTCGGGATAACCGCCGAACCGGCAGGCAGTGCGCCAGCAGGCAAACGCAAAGCCTCGGCGCTGTCGTTTGTGATTCAAAAGCATGACGCACGCAACCTGCACTATGACTTCCGCCTGGAGCTCGACGGCGTACTGCTCAGTTGGGCCGTCCCCAAAGGCCCGAGCCTGGATCCCAGCCACAAGCGCCTGGCCGTCCACGTCGAAGATCATCCCCTGAGCTATGGCGGCTTTGAAGGCAGCATTCCAGCGGGTCAGTACGGTGCAGGCGATGTCATCGTGTGGGACCGCGGCATCTGGCAGCCCCACGATGAGCCCCGCAAGGCCTACGCAGCCGGCAAGCTCAAATTCACCCTGGTCGGCGAGAAGCTCTCCGGTGACTGGGCGCTGGTGCGCACGCGCTTGAAGGGCAGCGGCGACAAGGAACAATGGCTGCTGATCAAGGAAAAGGACCCACAGGCGCGCTCGGCCGACGACTACGATATCGTCCAGGCCCAGCCGAACAGCGTGCTCAGCGATGCCTCAGTGGGCAAACCCAAGACGCGGGCCAAGGCCAGGAAAACCGCCCTCCCCGAGCAATTCACCCCACAATTGGCCACCCTGGTGGATCGTGCACCCGAGGGCGATTGGCAATACGAAATCAAGTTCGACGGCTACCGCATGCTCGCACGTATCCAAGCGGGTGAGGTGCGCCTGTTCACCCGCAACGGGCACGACTGGACCGAGTGTCTGCCGCGTCAGGTCAAGGCCTTGCAGGCACTGAAGCTCAAGGACAGCTGGCTGGATGGTGAGGTGGTCAGCCTCAATGGCGACGGCCTGCCGGACTTTCAGGCGCTGCAAAATGCCTTCGATATCGGCCGCAGCCTGGACATTGTCTACTACTTGTTTGACGCGCCCTTTCTCAATGGCGAGGACCAACGCCAGGCGCCGGTCGAGGAACGCCGCGCCGCCCTAAAGGAGGCACTGGCCGGTAGCCGCAGCACATTGCTGCGCTATTCCGAAGCGTTTACCGCGCACCACCGGGACATCTTTGAAAGCGCCTGCGACTTGGCCCTCGAAGGCGTGATCGGTAAGCGCCTGGGCAGCCCGTACGTTTCCCGTCGAAGTGCCGACTGGATCAAACTCAAATGCCGGCTGTCCCAGGAATTCGTGATCGTCGGTTACACCCGGCCCCAGGGTTCACGCAGTGGCTTCGGCGCGCTGTTGCTGGCGGTGAATAACGACACGGGCCTGGTGTACGCGGGCCGTGTGGGAACGGGTTTCGATCAGGCGGCGCTGAAAGCCATTTACGCACAGCTCACACCGCTGGAGTGCGAGACGTCACCCCTGGCGAAGCCACTGTCCAGCGCCCAAGCGCGTGGTGTGCATTCGGTCAAACCGACGTTGGTCGCGCAGGTGCAGTTTGCCGAGTGGACGCGCGAAGGCGTGGTCCGCCAGGCAGTGTTTGTCGGGCTGCGCACCGACAAGCCGGTGGCGCAGGTTGTTCATGAGCAACCACGCACGGTCCACTCAAAGAAGCCGGTGAAAAAAACCAGTCGCGATGTGAACATCACCCACCCAGACCGTGTGATCGATAAACAAAGCGGCACACAAAAACAGCAACTCGCGCAATTCTACGACACCATCAGCCAATGGATTTTGCCCTTCCTGCGCCATCGTCCTGTCTCACTGCTGAGAGCGCCCGAGGGTATCGAAGGCGAGCAATTCTTCCAGAAACACTCGGAGCGTCTGGCCATTCCCAACATCAAGCAATTGGATCAGTCTCTCGATCCTGGCCATGCACGCCTGATGGAAATCGACAACGTCGGCGCATTGATCGGCGCAGTACAAATGGGCAGCGTGGAGTTTCACCCCTGGGGCGCCACCTCGGACAAGATCGAAACCCCGGACCTGTTTGTGCTCGATCTCGACCCGGACCCGGCACTGCCCTGGAAAGCCATGCTGGAGGCCGCGCAACTCACCCTGTCGGTTTTGGATGAGCTGGGGTTGCAAGCCTTCGTCAAAACCAGCGGCGGCAAGGGCCTGCACCTGATCGTGCCGTTGGCGCGCCGAGACAATTGGGAGACCGTCAAGGCGTTCGCCAAGGGCATCGCCCAGTTCATGACCGAGCAGTTGCCCGAACGTTTTACCGCGACATCGGGCCCCAAAAACCGGGTCGGCAAGATCTTTATCGATTACCTGCGCAATGCCCGCGGTGCCAGCACCGTAGCGGCGTATTCCGTGCGCGCACGGCCTGGCTTGCCAGTGTCGGTACCGGTCAGCCGCGAGGAGTTGGAGGGGTTACGCGGTGCGCAACAATGGACCGTCGCCAATGTGCTGCAGCGCTTGAACGCTTTGAAAGCGGACCCCTGGGCGGGGTATGCCAATCGCCAGAAGATCAGCAAGAAGATGTGGGACAAACTGGGCGCCCATCCACCGGAATGAATGGCGCCCACAAAGCGATCCTCAGATCAGCAGGAAAATAGCTGCCAATCCAGCGAAGATCGCCCATTTTTCCAGGTAGTAGCGCGTACGATTGCGCTTTTTCAGTTCCTTGCCACGCAGGCGGATCTTGTACAGACGCGTGAAGGCGCGATTGAGCCCGCCGGTCTTGTCACCCGCATCGTTGGGCGAACCTGCAGCCGCCATCACGTTACGGCTGAACCAGCGGTTGAACGCAGCCGCCCAGCGGTATTTCATCGGCCGCTCGATGTCGCAGAACAGGATGATGCGGTTCTGCTGCGTGGTGTTTTCGGCGTAGTGGATGTAGGTCTCGTCAAACATCACCGGCTCGCCATCACGCCAGTAATAGTTCTCGCCATCCACATTGATGTAGCAGCCAGGATCGTTCGGGGTGTCCAGGCCCAAGTGGTAGCGGTACGAGCCGGCATAGGGGTCACGGTGGCGCACCAGCTTGGAGCCCGGCGGCAGCTCGGCGAACATCGCGGCCTTGATCGAACCGATGCTCTGCACCAGCTCAGTGGTGCGCGGGCACAGCTTCATCGCTGAAGGGTGACTGTCGCCATACCATTTCAGGTAGAAACGCTTCCAACCCGACTTGAAGAACGAGTTGAAACCCACGTCGTTGTACTGATCCGAGCGCTTGATCTCCCCGGCACGCATCAGGTTCTGGCCTTCCAGGCGAATTTCTTCCCAATGTTCCTGGAGCGGACTCAGGTCGGGAAAATCACTGGGTGACAGATACGGTCGGCTGGGCAGCTTGGAGAAGAGATAGAGAAAGCAGTTGATCGGTGCCAGGAAGGTCGAATGATCACTGAGCTGGCGACCCAGCTTGTGCCGCACCCGGCCGCGCAGATGTACATACGCAATCGAGGCAACGTAAAGAACAACAATGATGAGTTTCAAGGGATTTCGTCACACGTCAGAAGAGAACAGGCTGCTCCTGCGTGCCCACAACGGCCGAGGTTGGATAGCAGCACCTGAAATCACAATTCACACAGTCGGCACGACCCGTTTAGGTACAACGGGTTGATGGCCATTGGCAGTTATTTAGCCACAGGTTGTAACCAAAAGTTAACTAAGAATTGTGAAAAGCTGTCGCGTGAGTGTGTTGGGCGCAAGGGTCGACAAGTGTCAGCCTTGGCTATGCGCAGGCAACCATCCAGTGGTAAAAAGCAGCCCCAGCACCTAAAAGGAATGTGTATGCCCTCCCTGATAGACCCGGATGTTCAAGCCCTCCAAGGCGCCTGGGAGCAGACGTCATTGGAAGACAATGGCGTGCTCAACCCCGTCGACGCCCACAGCGCCCCCGGGGCACTGACCACGATTACCGACGACCGCTTTGAAGTGAGGACCACCTCGGGCGAAGTGTTGCTGGCGGGCCGATTCTCCCTCGACAGCAGCACCGTCCCTAAAACCATTACCTGGATCGATTCCATCGGCGAGGATGCAGGTAAGCACTTGCCCGCCAGTTATCGGCTCGACAGGGATGAGTTTGTTTTCATTGCAGCGGATGAAGGCATGCCCAGGCCGACCACATTCAGTACCGGTCCCGGGCAGACCATGCGCACGTTCGTGCGGCGCACCTGAGGGGCAGGCCCTACAAGTTTGCGACGGCATTTTCACGAAGCCTTCACTTTCGGACCTATAGGGTGAAACTTACCTACTCCAGTGAATCCCTTGGCCCGCCTCCCCTCGCGGGCCTTTTTTTGCCTGTGGCACCCCATGACGTTATCCGGGACGTTTGGTGGCGGTCAGCGTAAAACACATCGGCAATTGCGCAGGCTGGTGCTCGTACTGGTCGTACAGTTCTTCGCGGTTGGAGTGCGGATACTCCTGGAGGTTTGTGATCTGCAGGTCTGCGCGGATAGCGGCACTGACCACGTCGCCCAGGGTGTGCACGTACCAATAGGACGTTGGCCCGGCCACTTCGCCCTGCCCTTCGTAGACAATCGACTCCTGCAGCACAAACGGCTCGCGCTGAAAGTAGGAACTGGCCGGCAGGAAAGGGTTTGGCGCCCGTGGATCAAATACCTCCAGAAACGGATGGGTTTCATACATCACCAACGTGCCGCCGGGCTTCAAGGTGCTGGCAACATGACGCATGAACTGCTCCACATCCGGCATCCAGCCCAGCACGCCGATAGTCACCAGAGCGATATCGAAGCGCGCCTGCAAAGAGTGCGGCAACTGGTGGATATCACTTTCTATGAACTCAGGGTTGTGCGGTGAGACTTCGGCCAGTTCACGGGCCTGTTGCAGAAACGCCTGGGATTGATCCACGCCCACGACCGAACGCGCGCCCAGGCCGTACAACGAAAGGCTTTCCCGGCCATTGTTACAGCACAGTTGCACCACATCCTTACCGACTACCCCAACGTCTTGCAGCACGCCGGTAAGCGTGGGGTCCAGGCAAGAAAAGTCAGCGGCGCCGACACTGTTGAGCAGCACGTTCCAGGTGTCGCTGGTTTTGTGCAGGCTGGCGGATTGGTCCCAGGCGTCCTTGTTGCTGGCAATCGCCTGTTGAGCCGAGGGCATGTCCATTGCGTCTCCAGATATTCAATACAGCGGGGCTGCGAAAATAAGCCAAGTGCTCTCGGATTAAAACCCCGCGAAGCGGGCGAAACTTAACGCAGGCCCCACGGGTCATTATCGCAATGCGTGTTCTGCCCTTGAACGCCATCTCCGAAGACCTCGCCGTGGCCAAACACTCCGACCTGCGTAACGCCTTGTCCCTGGACAGCCTGAATTTCTTCCTCGCGGATGTGCGCGACGGCCTCGGCCCTTACTTGGCCATTTACTTGCTGGCCGTGCACAAATGGGACCCGGCCAGCATCGGCGTGGTCATGACCCTGGCCGGCATCGCCGCCTTGCTCACCCAGGGACCGGCGGGGGCGCTGATCGACCGCACCCGCAGCAAGCGCGCAGTGGTTGCGTTGGCCGCCATCGTGGTGACCGGCAGTTGCCTGCTGCTGCCCTTTGTCAGTTCCTTCAGCCTGGTGGCGTTGACCCAGGCCGCCAGCGCCGTCGCCGCGTCCGTGTTCGCTCCGGCAATCAGCGCAATCTCCCTGGGCATCACCGGGCCACGCGCGTTCACCCGCCGTACGGGGCGCAACGAAACATTCAACCACGCCGGCAATGCCGTCGCGGCGCTATTGGCCGGCGGCTTGGCGTATCTGTTCGGCCCAGTGGTGGTGTTCTACCTGATGGCCTTTATGGCGGTGGCCAGCGTCATCGCGATCAGTTGCGTGTCGGCTGAGGCCATCGACCATGACGTCGCCCGAGGTTTTGACCCGGAGCACCACACTGACCACGAACAACCCTCCGGTATCAGCGTGTTGCTGTCGAACCGCCCGCTATTGCTGTTCGCCATCTGCTGCGCCCTGTTCCACCTGGCCAACGCCGCAATGCTGCCGCTGGTCAGCCAGAAACTCTCACAGATCAATCTGCAGATGGCCACGCCGCTGACGTCGGCGTGCATCGTCGCCGCGCAATTGGTGATGGTGCCGATGGCTTGGCTGGTTGGGCTCAAGGCCGACATCTGGGGACGCAAACCCTTGCTGATGGCCGGGTTCATCATCCTGCCGCTGCGCGGTGTGCTCTATACGCTGTCCAGTGATCCCTATTGGCTGGTTGCCGTGCAGATGCTTGACGGCATCGGCGCGGGGATCTTCGGCGCGCTGTTCCCGGTCATCGTCAAGGACCTGACCCAAGGCACCGGGCGCTTCAACGTCAGCCTGGGCGCCCTCTCCACCGTATTCGGCCTGGGCGCGGCACTGAGCAGCAGCCTGGCCGGTTTCGTGGTGCAACAGGCCGGCTACAACGCCGCGTTCCTGACCCTGGCCGGCGTGGCGGCCCTGGCATTGGCGCTGTTGTGGCTGGCGATGCCGGAGACCTTGGCGAAACCTTCCTTCGCTAGACATACAACTGTCGCCTGACATATGCGACAATGCGCGCCAAATTCCAACACACATCCAAAATTTTCTGCTCAGCGACCGGGTTTCGCGCCTTGATGTCGCTGTTGACGCATGCCTGAAGGCGCCTGCCGACACGCTCGCAACCCATTGATAGGTAAAGTAATTGATCTCCACAGCTAACATCACCATGCAGTTCGGCGCCAAGCCGCTCTTCGAGAATGTCTCGGTCAAGTTCGGCGCCGGCAACCGTTATGGTTTGATCGGTGCCAACGGTTGCGGCAAGTCGACCTTCATGAAGATCCTCGGCGGCGACCTCGACCCGTCCGGCGGCCAGGTGATGCTGGAGCCGAACGTACGCCTGGGTAAACTGCGCCAGGACCAGTTCGCCTACGAAGAATTCACCGTGCTCGACACCGTGATCATGGGCCACGAAGAGCTGTGGAAGGTCAAGGCCGAGCGCGACCGTATCTACTCGCTGCCGGAAATGAGCGAAGAAGACGGCATGGCCGTGGCCGAGCTGGAAACCGAGTTCGCCGAGATGGACGGCTACACCGCCGAATCCCGTGCCGGCGAACTGCTGCTGGGCCTGGGTATTCCGTTGGAACAACACTTCGGCCCAATGAGCGAAGTGTCACCAGGCTGGAAACTGCGCGTATTGCTGGCCCAGGCGCTGTTCTCCGATCCTGAAGTGCTGTTGCTCGACGAACCGACCAACCACTTGGACATCAACACCATCCGCTGGCTGGAAAACATCCTGACCCAGCGCTCCAGCCTGATGATCATCATCTCTCACGACCGTCACTTCCTGAACAGCGTGTGCACCCACATGGCTGACCTGGACTACGGCGAGCTGCGCCTGTTCCCGGGCAACTACGACGAGTACATGACCGTGGCGACTCAGTCCCGCGAGCAACTGCTGTCGGACAACGCCAAGAAGAAGGCACAGATTTCCGAGTTGCAATCCTTCGTCAGCCGCTTCTCGGCCAACGCCTCGAAAGCCAAACAGGCCACTTCCCGTGCCAAGGCGATCGACAAGATCCAGTTGGCCGAAGTCAAGCCATCGAGCCGTGTGAGCCCGTTCATCCGTTTCGAGCAGAACAAAAAGCTGCACCGCCAGGCGGTCATCGTCGAGCGGATGGCCAAAGGCTTCGACGGCAAGCCTCTGTTCAAGGACTTCAGCTTCCAGGTTGAAGCGGGCGAGCGCGTAGCGATCATCGGCCCGAACGGTATCGGCAAGACCACCCTGCTGCGCACCCTGGTCAACGAACTGACCCCGGACGCCGGCAGCATCAAATGGACCGACGCCGCAGAGCTGGGCTACTACGCCCAGGACCATGCACATGACTTCGAAGACGACGTCACGCTGTTCGACTGGATGGGCCAGTGGACCCAAGGCGAGCAAATGATCCGTGGCACCCTGGGTCGCATGCTGTTCTCCAACGACGAGATCCAGAAGTCGGTGAAGGTGATTTCCGGTGGTGAGCAAGGCCGCATGCTGTTCGGCAAGCTGATCCTGCAAAAGCCAAACGTGCTGATCATGGACGAACCGACCAACCACTTGGACATGGAATCCATCGAAGCGCTGAACCTGGCGTTGGAGAACTATCCGGGCACGCTGATCTTCGTCAGCCACGACCGTGAGTTCGTGTCGTCCCTGGCCACCCGCATCATCGAGTTGAGCGCCACCGGCGTGATCGACTTCAGCGGTACCTATGATGATTACCTGCGTAGCCAGGGTGTGGTGTTTTAACAACAGCCATTCGTTTTTAGCTGCAAGCGGCAAGATAGAGCCCCGTCCTGTGTGACGGGGCTTTTTGCATGGGTATGCCGCACCCTCATTAATAGATAGCCTGCTTTCTTTTCCCTTGGGCCCTTGCCATGATGCACTCACCGCCCGCCCGCGAACGAGTGCCCATGTCTGCCGCCGCCCCCAGCTCCCTGTCGATCACCCTGCAGATCGTTTCCATCGTCTTTTACACCTTCATCGCGTTCATCTGCATCGGCCTGCCGATTGCGGTGATTCCAGGCTATGTGCATGAGCAACTGGGCTTCAGTGCCGTGGTGGCCGGAGTGACGATCGGTTCGCAATACCTGGCGACCCTGCTCAGCCGCCCCATGGCCGGGAGAATGTCGGATACCGTGGGCACCAAGCGTGCCATTGTCTTGGGCTTGGCAGGGATTCTGGTCAGTGGCGTGCTGACGTTCTTTGCGACCTGTCTACAGAGCATGCCTGCCTTGAGCCTGAGCATCTTGATTGTCGGTCGACTGTTGCTGGGCGTGGCCCAGGGTCTGATCGGCGTGGGCACCATCAGTTGGTGCATGGGCGCCGTCGGCGCCGAACACACGGCGCGCTCGATCTCCTGGAACGGCATCGCGTCCTACGGCGCCATCGCCATTGGTGCACCGCTGGGTGTGGTGATGGTGGCCGAATACGGCTACAACAGCCTCGGCATTGCGCTGGCGGTACTGTCCGCGCTGGGCCTGGTGCTGATCCGCAATAAACCCTCGGTGCCGGTGGTGCGCGGTGAGCGCCTGCCGTTCTGGGCGGTGTTCGGGCGTATCGCGCCATTCGGCGCCAGCCTGTGCCTGGCGTCGATCGGCTACGGCACCCTCACCACTTTTATCACCCTGTATTACCTTAATCGCGGCTGGGCCGGTGCGGCGTACTGCCTGACGGTGTTTGGCGTGTGTTTTATCCTGTCGCGGTTAGTGTTTATCTCTGCGATCAGTCGGTTTGGTGGCTTTCGTGCCGCAATCGCCTGCATGACTATCGAGACCCTCGGCCTGACGCTGCTATGGCTGGCACCGTCGACTGGCGTGGCGTTGATTGGCGCCGGGCTGACCGGTTTCGGCTTGTCGCTGGTGTACCCGGCGCTTGGCGTGGAGGCCATCAAACAGGTGCCCAACAGCAGCCGTGGCGCGGGGCTGAGTGCTTATGCAGTGTTTTTCGACTTGGCCTTGGCGATTGCCGGGCCGTTGATGGGCGCCGTGGCACTGAACCTCGGCTATGGCTGGATCTTCTTCTGCGCCGCGTTGTTATCGGTGACTGCGCTGGGCGTGACCCTTTTGCTCAAGCGGCGCGCTTACTGATCAGCCGTCTGCATTCCGGCGCGGGTGGATTGGCCGAGGGTGTGACTGAAAAAACGCCCCGCTTCGGAAATCAGGTCGCGGTGGATGCCCTCGCGGTCGACGCCATCGGCATCGGTGCAGATCGCCGGCATGGCCGCCAACTGATCACTGTCACACGGCGCCATGAACACGAAGTGCCCTGCCCCGGCTAACAGCTTGAAGTCCGGCGGTTCCGGCAGCTTGCGTGCAAGCGCCGCGGCGTTCTTGTCCACGGCCACCAACTTGTCGCCGTCGCCGCTGTAGAGCAGCACCGGCACATGCACGTCGGCCAGGGTGTGGCGGCCGAACATCAAACTCAACGGTGCCATCAACATCAACGCATGAATGCGCGGATCGGATTGCGGTTGCAGGTCGTGGCGGTCCACCACCAGTTCACCTTGAGTGGTGCAGGCGTCGCGATCTTCCGGCCGCTCCTGGCAGTAGCGGCGCAAGCGGTCGAAATCCGGCTTGGCACCCGCCAGGATCAACGCGGTTTCGCCGCCGGCCGAGTAACCGATCACGCCCACCTGGTCGACGTTGACGAACGGCGACAACATCGGGTCGCCCAAGGTCGCGGTGATCGCTTCGGAAATCTGGATGGGCCGGCCATACAGGTTACTCACCGTGCCCAGGCGGCTATGGTCCTTGTAGTTGTCGCCCGGGTGCAGCACCGCCACCACCACAAAGCCTTTGCGCGCCAGCGACGTCGCCAGGTCATGCAGAGCCAGCGGCGTACCCGTGTTGCCATGGGACAGCATCAGCATCGGAAAACGGCCGATGGCAATCCTGGCGTCTTCCGTGGCGGCGACGTGATAGGCGCCCAGCGGCGTGGTGTGTTCAAGCCCGGTGGAGGGATAAAAGGCAATGGCCTTCATCGGCTGCAAATCCAGCGGATCAAGGAACGTCATGCGATGAAAGCCCACACTCCAATGCGGGTGCGGCGCTGGCGCGGCGTGCACTGAAACCAGGCCACCGAGCAAGGAAAGAACCATAACCGCACAAAGACGCATCATGAGGATGTCCACCTTTGCTGCAAAAAAACCGGCATGTCGGGTTGAAAAGTCCATGTTCAAGGCGCTCGACCGGATGATAAACCCATGCGTGCATAACCTGGGCCAACGTATTGACCGCGGGTAAACGAAAAAAACTCCGTAGTCAGGTCGTTTTGAGGCGACCCAAATACAGAGTTTAGACGTCCCGTTTCATAATGAAACGGGGATCAGCACGGTTTTACCTAAGCTTTACGCAGCCGCGAACAATTGTTCGTTGATCAGCACATTGGCGTCGCTCAGGGACTTGCTGCGGAACTCGTCGCCATACGCCAGGCCGTGGGCGCGGACGAACTCGATGTCGGTGATGCCAAGGAAGCCCAGCAGCACTTTCAGATAATCTTCATGGGCCACACCGGTCGCTTGGCCGACATGCAGGCCGCCCGACGTCGACACAACGATGACTTTTTTGTTGCCGCACAGGCCTTCCGGACCCGCTTCAGTGTAACGGAACGTCTGGCCGGCGACGGCGATGCGGTCGATCCAGGCTTTCAATTGAGTCGGGATGGTGAAGTTGTACATCGGCGCGGCGATCACCACCGCGTCGGCAGCGAGGAATTCAGCCAGGGTCTTGGCGCTGAGCTCTGCTTCGTGCTGTTGCGCGGCACTGCGCTGGTCAGCCGGGGTACCCAGGGCGCCCAGGGTCGCGCCGGAAAAGTGGTTGAGGCCTTCGGCCGCCACGTCACGGTAGGTCACTTCCACGCCCGGCTCAGCCGCTTGCCATGCCTTGACCACACCAGCACTGAGCTGACGGGACGCCGAGTTGTCGCCGAGGATGCTGGAATCGATGTGCAACAGTTTCATGTGGGATCTCCGGTTGGGATCGTCAGGGGCGATCAGATGGTGGTGATGCTACGCATGAAACCAATAGCTGATAAGGCACCTGAAATGCGATAGTTTGTCCCACTGACAGGACAATAGGCTGACCCATGCAAGACCTCAACGACCTCTACTATTTCGCCAAAGTCGTGGAAGCCGGTGGCTTCGCTGCCGCCGGCCGGCTGCTGGGAATTCCCAAGTCGCGGCTGTCGCGGCGGATCGCCGAGTTGGAAGAACGCCTCGGCGCGCGCCTGCTGCAACGCACTACCCGCCAACTCACCCTCACGGCTGTCGGCGAGCGCTACCTGCGCCATTGCCAGGCGATGCTGCTGGAGGCGGAAATGGCCGATGAGGCGGTGGCCAGCATGTCCAGCGAGCCCCGTGGGAGGCTGCGCGTCAGTTGCCCGGTGGGCATGGCCCAGCACATCTTGCCGGAACTGGTGGCTGGATTTCTTGCGGCTCATCCCCAGGTGCAGCTGGAGATGACCCTGGTCAACCGCCGTGTCGACCTGGTCGCCGAGGGCATCGATGTCGCCCTGCGCGTACGCGAACTGGGCGATGAAGACCCGCTGCTGGTCACCAAGCGCCTGCGCCAGGCCCAGACCGTGCTGGTGGCCAGCCCCGCGCTCATGCTCGGTCGCCACGTGGCGACCCTTGAGGATCTCAAACAGTTACCGATCCTCGGCGCGCTGGAGGCGGATCGCCTGGTGCATCAACGCATTCTCGACCCTCAGGGCAACGCCCACGACCTGGCGATGGAGGCTCGCCTGGGTATCGACGATTTTATCGTGCGCAAAACCAGCGCCATCATGGGCCTGGGCTTCACCGTACTGCCGATGATGTACTGTGAAGAGGAATTGGCTAACGGCCGGCTGGTGCAACTGCTGCCGGAGTGGTCCTTGCCTGGCGGCTGGCTGCAAGCGGTTTACCCGCATCGGCGCGGTGTGCTGCCGGCGATCCGGGCCTGGATCGACTACTTGGAAGAAGGCTTCAAAGGCTGTGGAGACCGCTTGCTATGAAAATGACCGAAGAACAAGTCGCCAGTTTCTGCCTGAGTCTGCCCGGCGCGCGGGAAGACTATAAATGGGGCGGTGTGCGCGTATTTTCGATTGCCGGCAACAAGATGTTTGCCCTGCAGAACCTGCGCGGTGAATCGCTGGCGTTCAAGGTCGATAAGGAACTGTTCCTCGGCCATGTGGACCGCCCAGGCATCCACCCGGCGCCCTACCTGGCGCGCGCGCAGTGGATCATCATGAACACGCCCTACCCGCTGGGCGCTGATGAACTGCGTGGCTTGCTCCAGCGCTCCCACCAGTTGGTGGTCAGCAAGTTACCCAAGCGCACGCAGATCGGGCTGTTGCTGGGTGTTTGACGTGCTGTTGCACCCTAGGTATCTACATCAATTTTCGGTGTTGCGCCGGCCTGTGGCGAGAGAGCTTGCTCCCGTGACGGCCTGATAGTCGCCCGAGACCTATCCGATGTAAATCGATCAATAGGTGGGAGCTGGCTTGCCTGCGATTGCGGACTCCAAGCCGACCATGCGCTTGAGTTGGAATGAGTACATATCCATTCCGGCGGTAACCGCTACTTAGGGTTCCGCCCTTACGGCGGCTCACTTTTGGAAAGACCCAAAAGCAAGCAAACGGTCTTCGCCCTACCACTCGGCACCTCGCCTAGGCTCGGCGTGCCCTCACTCCGGCTTGAATCCGTGGGCCGCCGCACTGAGCCATCCTTGGCCCAGTGCGGATATCCGGGCCTAAAGCACTGAAACCAGTGTCCCCCCCAGAAACATCTGGTCCAGCCAGAACACTTGATGCAGCAGCACGATCACCCAGAACAGCACCTGGTAAGACACCTTGCGCGTCTTGTGGCGGAACACTTGCTGGGCAATCAACGCCCCCGGCCAGCCGCCCGCCAGTTCCACGGCGTGCAGGATGTTTTCCGGGGTGCGCCAACTGTCGGTACGGGCCTTGCGCTTGTCACTCCAGTAGAGGAAGAACGCGATCACGCTGACCACGCCATAGGCCGCCAGCGGGATCACGGTCTCGCCGCGCTGCCATACCAAGATTGAACCCAGTAACGGCGCTGCGCACAGCAGCAGGAAGATCGCCGCCTTCAGGCGTGGATGCTGGATCATCATGCCTTCGCGGCCGCCCAGTCGATCCAGCCGAACTGCCAGGTCGCCAGGATCAGTAGGCCGAATGCAATGCGGTACCAGGCAAACACGGCATAGCTGTGGCTGGCGATGAACTTGAGCAGGCCCTTCACCGCAATCATCGCGAAGATGAACGAGGTCACAAAGCCGATGGCAAACACCGGCAAGTCCGCAGGCTGGAACAGGTCGCGGTACTTGTAGCCCGAATACACAGCGGCACCCACCATGGTCGGCATCGCCAGGAAGAACGAAAACTCGGTAGCGGTCTTGCGCGACAGGCCAAACAGCAAGCCGCCAATGATGGTCGAGCCGGAGCGGGAAGTCCCTGGGATCATCGCCAGGCACTGGGCCAGACCGACCTTGAGTGCGTCTTTCCAGGTGATGTCATCCACGGTTTCGGCATGCACTTCATGCTCGCGGCGCTCGGCCCACAGCATGATGATGCCGCCCACCACCAGCGCCGTCGCCACGGTGATCGGGTTGAACAGGTAGTGGTGAATCAGGTCGGCGAAAATCACCCCCAGCACCACTGCCGGCAGGAAGGCGATCAGCAGATTGACGGTAAACCGCTGGGCCTTGCGCTGGGTCGGCAGGCCACTGACCACTTCGAAAATCTTGCCACGGAACTCCCACACCACTGCCAGGATCGCGCCCAGTTGGATGATGATATTGAACGCATTGAAACGGTCGCCGGTAAAGTCGAGCACGTCGGCGACGATGATCTGGTGGCCGGTGCTGGAAATCGGCAGGAACTCGGTAAGCCCCTCCACAACGCCAAGAATCAATGCCTGTATGGCGGTCCAAAAATCCATGCTTCCCCCAAAGGTCTTGCTCTATGGCAAGCCTTGTTGATCTTTTTAATGGTTCACTGACGACAAGATACGGTGTTGAGTTTCAACCCCGAGCTGCAAAAATCTTGTGAAATATCAGACAGTACTCAGGTTTTCCGAATGCAGGCCGAAAGCCTATCAGACGAGGCGGAAAAGTCGATGCAGCCCCACAATTATAAAAAGCACGGAGTGACAGGACCATGAACAGTTTGCGCAATATGTCGATCAGCCGACGCCTGTGGCTGATCCTGATAGTCGCCGTGCTGATGCTGTTGGCCCTGGGTATGCTGATGCTCAAGCAGATCCACGACGACCTGTACCAGGCCAAGCGCCAGCAGACTCAACACGTGGTCCAGACCGCCAGCGGGATCCTGACGTTTTATCACGGTCTCGAAACCACCGGCGTGATGACCCGTGAAGCCGCCCAGAAGCAAGCGTTGAGCGCGGTGCGTGGCTTGCGCTACGACCATGATGACTATTTCTGGATCAATGACCTCACTCCCGTGATGATCATGCACCCCGCCAACCCCAAGCTCGACGGCCAGAACCTCTCGGCCATCCGCGACCCCGATGGGTTTGCCGTGTTCAACGAGTTCGTGATCCTGGCCAAGGCCAAGGGCGCCGGCATCGTCAACTATCGCTGGCCGAAACCGGGCGCCGAAGCGCCGGTGGCCAAGACCTCGTATATCCAACTGTTCGAACCGTGGGGCTGGATCATCGGCTCCGGCGTGTACGTAGACGATGTGCAGGCCGAGTTCAGCAGCCAAGTCTGGAAAGCCTCGTTCATCGGCCTGGCTATCGCGCTGGTGATGGCGCTGCTGGTCTCACTGATCGCCCGCAGTATTGTGCGGCCGTTGCAAGCTGCAGTGAACGCCATGGGCAACATCGCCAGCGGCGAAAGCGACCTGACCCGCAGCCTCGACACCCATGGGCAGGACGAAGTCACCCAACTGTCCCGGCACTTCAACAGTTTCACCGCCAAGCTGCGCCAGGTAGTCGGCCAGTTGCAGGTGTGCGCCAACGCCTTGGGCCAATCCTCGCAGGAGCTGGGCAGCAACGCGACCCAGGCCCATGACCGTAGCCAGCAACAGTCCCAGCAGATGGAACTGGTGGCCACCGCCATCAACGAAGTCACCTACGGCGTGCAGGATGTGGCCAAGAATGCCGAACACGCCGCCAGCGAAATGCGCGACGCACAGGCCCAGGCCCAACAAGGGCAGGTGAATATCGACAGCAGCCTGCAGCAGATCGATCAGCTCTCCGGCACCATCAGTCAGGCGGTGGAAGTGATTCGCACCCTATCGGCAGAAAGCACCCAGATCGGCAGCGTGCTCGAAGTAATCCGCTCGATTGCCGACCAGACCAACCTGCTGGCCCTTAACGCGGCCATTGAAGCAGCACGCGCTGGCGAGCAAGGGCGTGGCTTCGCCGTGGTGGCCGATGAAGTGCGACTGCTGGCCCAGCGCACGCAAAAATCCACCGCCGAGATCCAGGGCATGATCGAGCGCTTGCAAGGCCACTCGGAAGCGGCGGTCAAGGTGATCAGCGACAGCCACAGCGCCTCACAGCTGACCATCGAACAAGCCGGCCAGGCCGGCGCCAGCCTGACCGCCATCGGCGAGTCACTGCGCAACCTCAACGGCCTCAACGCCTCGATTGCCAGCGCCACCCTGCAACAAGCGCATGTGGTGGAGGACATCAACCAGAACGTCACCGAGGCGGCCGGTTTGTCCCACAGCACGGCATTGGCGGCGGAGCAGTCGAGTGTGGCGAGTGCGCATTTGCGTGGTCTGAGCGAACAGCTCGACGGCCTGCTGCGTCAATTCAAGGTCTGATCCGGGGGTGAGCGGGCTAGCCCCGCTCACCCCATCAGTTAATTCCTACGCCAATCTTCTTTCGTTACAATCACCGCCCTCTCCCATTCTCCCAAGGAACCACCATGTCCGGGCTTGAACTGTTCGCCGCCGCCCTCGGGGTGATCGCTGTGTGGCTGACCGTCAAGCAAAACCCCTGGTGCTGGCCCATCGGCCTGGTGATGGTGTTGCTGTACACCTGGGTGTTCTTCGACGTGAAACTCTATTCCGACATGCTGCTGCAAGTGGTTTACGCCGCGTTGCAAGTCTACGGCTGGTGGCAGTGGACCCGTGCCGGCGAGGTCAAGCAAGGACGTCAGGTCACCAGCCTCGGTGTCCCGGCGATCATGGCCAGCCTGGCGGTGGGCGCAGTCGGTAGCCTGTTGCTCGGTGCCGCCATGGCCCAATGGACGGATGCTGCCCAGCCCTGGCTCGACGCCGCCCTTACCGGCTTCAGCCTGGTAGCGCAGATGTGGATGGCGCAGAAACGCGTGCAGTGCTGGCCACTGTGGATCGCCGTGGATGTCATCTTCGTCGGGCTATTCCTCTACAAAGGCCTGTACCTCACCGCCGCGCTCTACGCGCTGTTCACCGTGATCGCCGTGCAAGGCTGGCGCGAATGGCGCGCCGACCCGGCGTTGCACGCATGAAAGTGGTGGTACTGGCGGGCCCCGAATCCAGCGGTAAAAGCTGGCTGGCGGCGGAGTTGCAGGCGCATTTCGGCGGGTTGATGGTGGGTGAATACGTGCGTTATTTCATCGATCACCATCAACGCGACACTACCCTGGCGGACATCCCGGCCATCGCCCGTGGCCAGATGGCCTGGGAAGACGACGCCCGCGCCAAGCAGCCTGAACTGTTGATCCTCGATACACATCTGCTGACCAACAAGCTCTGGAGCCAGACCCTGTTCGGCGCCTACCCGGCCTGGCTCGACAGCGAACTGCTGGCCCGCCACTACGACCTGCACCTGTTGTTGTCACCGGAAGATGTGGAATGGACCGCCGACGGCCAACGCTGCCAGCCGGCACTGGCGGACCGCCAGGCATTTTTCCAGGAAAGCCTGGCGTGGATGCAGCAGCATCAGGAGACGGTTGTGGTGATCCGAGGGGACTGGGAAGCGCGTCGGAAAGCGGCATTCGCCGCAGTCGATAAAGTGCTGTAGGGGCGAGCTTGTGAGGTTTCGCGAGCACGCCCCTACAGCGATGAGCAGCGTTTAGTAGCCCAGCGACAGGCCCGTGTTACGACGCGGGTCATTTGCGCCGTAGAAACGGTTGTTACCCACCGGCTTGCCCCCCAGGGACGGCGCACCGACCAAAATCGCCGCCAAGTGGTTGGCATCCTGCGGACCGGCAAACGTGTGGCCCCAGATTTCGAGGATCTTCTGGGTGTCCGGGCTCACCGCGAAGGTTTCAAGGTTGGTGGTTTCCGGCATCCATTGCTGGTGGAAACGCGGGGCGTCCACGGCTTCCTGGATGTTCATCTTGTAGTCGATGACATTCAGGATAGTCAGCAAAGTCGCGGTAATGATGCGGCTACCGCCAGGCGTACCGACCACCATCACCGCCTTGCCGTCCTTGGTCACGATGGTCGGGCTCATCGACGACAGCGGCGCCTTGCCTGGAGCGATGGCGTTGGCTTCACCCTGGACCAGGCCGTACATGTTCGGCACGCCGACCTTGACGGTGAAGTCGTCCATTTCATCGTTGAGGATCACCCCGGTCTTGCTCGCCATCACGCCCGCACCGAACCAGTCGTTGAGGGTATAGGTGACCGACACCGCGTTGCCCCACTTGTCGACGATGGAATAGTGAGTGGTGTTGTTGCCTTCATGGGGCGACACACCCGGCTTGATCGCCTGGGAGTCACCGGCTTTTTGCGGTTCGATGGCGTCGCGCAGTTTCGCCGCGTAGTTTTTGTCCAGCAGGTGCTCAATCGGGTTCTTCACGAAATCCGGGTCGCCAAGGTAGCTGTTGCGATCCACGTAGGCATGGCGCATGGCTTCGATCTGGTAGTGCAGGCCCTGGGCCGAGTGATAGCCAAGGTCAGCCATCGGGTAGCCTTCGAGGATGTTCATGATCTGGCAGATCACCACGCCGCCGGAGCTTGGAGGCGGCGCCGAGACCACATGGTAGCCACGGTAGTCGCACTCGATAGGCGCCAGTTCGCGGGTCTTGTACTTGTCGAGGTCCGCCTGGGTGATGATGCCCTTGCCGGCCTGGCTGGAATCCACCAATGCCTTGGCGACCCACCCTTTGTAGAAACCGTCGCTGCCCTTGGCCGAGATTTCCTTGAGGGTCTTGGCCAGGTCTTTCTGCACCAGTTTCTGGCCGACCTGCATCGGCTGGCCGTTGTGCAGGAAGATCCCGCGCATGTCCTGGTCTTTCTCGAACTCGCCGGTAGCGGTGTGCAGCAGGTCGATATCACCCTGCTCCAGCTCGAAGCCGTTTTCCGCCAGTTTGATCGCCGGGGCGATGACTTGGGCGCGCTTGAGAGTGCCGTATTTGCTCAGGGCCAGCTCCATGCCCGAGACGGTGCCGGGCACGCCCACGGCCAAATGGCCCTTGGCGCTGAGGCCTTCGATGACATTGCCATCTTTGTCCAGGTACATATTGGCGGTGGCAGCCAGCGGGGCTTTTTCGCGGAAGTCAAGGAAGGTCTTGCGCCCGTCCGCCAGTTGCACGGTCATGAAGCCGCCGCCGCCCAGGTTACCCGCCGCCGGGTACACCACGGCCAGCGCGTAGCCCACGGCCACCGCCGCATCGACCGCGTTGCCGCCGGCCTTGAGCACATCCACGCCCACATGAGTTGCCAAATGCTGGGCCGTCACCACCATGCCATTTTCACCGCCCACCGGGGCCTGGGACGCGGCTTGCACACCACTGACCGTCAACACCAGAGCGGTGGCAATCAAGGTACGGCTGAAGGGTTGGTATTTCATCCATGGCTACTCTAGTTATTGAGACGCACCAAAATAGCCCGCCGCGGATTTAATCCCCAGCGCAATGGCGTTTTTATTACAGAACTTGTCGGTCATAGAACGGACGCGAAAAACCCCATGCTATATTTCGCGCCCTGACTGTCGTGCAAGGCGCTTTGATATGGCGATCAAGAAAACCGGTATCCGCGCCCAACAGGCTGACCAGACCCGCGCGCGTATTCTCCAGGCGGCGGTCAAGGTGTTCACCCGCGACGGTTATTCCGGCGGGCGGGTCGACAGCATCTCCAAGGAAGCCGACTCCAACGACCGCATGCTCTATTACTATTTCGGCAGCAAGGAACACCTGTTCGTCTGTGTGCTGGAGCACACCTACGAGCAGTTCAACCACGCTGAAAGCAAGCTCAAGCTGAACCTCGACGCACCGGAGCAGGCGTTGCGTGACCTGGTGGCGTTTATCTGGAATTACTACGTCAAGCACCCGGAGTTCGTGGCGATCCTCAGTATCGAGAACCTGCACCAGGGCAAGCATGCCCGGCAGTCCGGCGAGATGCGGCGGCTGTCGGGTGAAGCGGTAGGCGTGCTGCGGCCGATCATCGAGGCGGGTCAGGCCCAAGGCGTGTTTCGCCTGGATGTGGACCTCAAGCACGTGTATTTGATGATCGCCTCGCTGTGCTACTTCTATAACTCCAACCGCCACACGCTAAGTTCGTTCCTGGGCGAAGACCTGGCGGAAAAGGCGCAGCAGCAGGATTGGCTGGGGTTTATCAGTGATTTGGTGGTGCGGGGTGTAACACCGATTCCGCTGTAACAAGCCAGCGCCCCCATCTGCTCCTCATAGGCGTTGAACGATCAGTGCGTACCGGGGTTGGCGCGCAGGTGGGCAACCTTCTGTTCCAGCCCCTTCCACTGCGGCGCATTCGGCGCAAATTGCGCGCGCAGATACGCCGCCAGATCCGCCACCTGGCTATTGGACAAACTGTCCTTGAACCCCGGCATGTAACCCAGATCCTGGGTCGCCGGTTTGCTGATGCCTTGCAGAATCACCTTGATCAAATTATCCGGCTGGTCGCTGTGCACGTTGGTGTTGGTGGCCAACGACGGGCTCACCCCAAACAGTTTCGGTCCCAGGCCATCCGCATGGCAAGCCTTGCATGCACCTTCGAACACCCGACGGCCATCGGGATTCGGCACATTGGCCGCCGTAACCGCCGGGGCCTCGGCCGCCGCATCACCCTTGAGCGACGCCAGGTACACCGCCATCGCACGGATATCCGCCTTGGGCAGTTTCGACAACTCACTCACCACCGGCCCCATCGGGCCCGCTGCCACGCCATGGGCATCGGAATACCCGGTGCTCAGATAGGTAAACAGTTGGTCCTCGGTCCACGGCGTCGACGCGTTGGACAACCCATTGAGGGCCGGAGCCTCCCAGCCATCAACCGTACCACCGGCGAGGAACGACTTGCCGCCCTTCTCCGCTCCCATCAGGTTACGCGGCGAATGGCAGGCGGCGCAGTGGCCCAGGCCGTTGACCAGATAGTTGCCGCGGTTCCATTGTTCGCTGCGCTCAGGCTGCGGCGAGATCTCGCCACGCCGCAGGTTCAGGGCATTCCAACCCGCCATCAACGGCCTGATATTGAACGGAAAGCGCATGGCATTCGGCGTCGGCGCCTGGCTCACTGGCACCTGGGACATCAGGTAGGCATACAGCGCCTGCATGTCCGCCTCATTGATATTGCGAAACGCCGTATAGGGAAACGCCGGGTACAGGTTGCGCCCGTCTCGACCAATGCCGTCACGCATCGCTCGCTCGAACGCCGGGTATGACCAGGCGCCGATCCCGGTCTTCACATCCGGGGTGATATTGCTGCTGTACAGCGTGCCGAACGGCGTCTGCATCGCCAGCCCACCGGCATTGGTCGCGCCACCAGGCGCCGTATGGCACACCGCGCAATCGCCCACCGCCGCCAGCAACCGCCCGCGCTCCAGGGTCGCCTTGGACCAGGTGCCGGCGCTGGGTGGCGCTATCGGTGGAATTTCAGCGTGGAACGGCCAGGCCGTCGCCAGCACCGCGCCCAAGGTGGCAAACAGTGCGCCGAACCACCACTTCCGGCGTTTCTCAGGCGACTTGGCTGGCTCGCCCAGGGTGCCCGCATTCAATGCTGCCAGCACGCGTTCCGGGGTGATCGGCAGCTCGCGAAAACGGATGCCGGTGGCGTCATAGATCGCGTTGGCAATCGCCGCCGCACTGGGTACCGAGGCCGACTCACCGGCGCCCATGGGCGGCTGGTCCTGGCGCGGCATCATCATCACGTCGATCTTTGGCACTTCGGGGAACGTCAGGATCGGATAACCGCCCCACTCCTTACTCGCCACCGTCGACTCTTCAAACGTCACCCGCTCCTTCAACACACGGCTGGTGGACTGGATCACATTGCCGTGGATCTGATGCTGCACCCCGTCTGGGTTGATCATCATTCCCGAGTCATGCCCGATCACGACGCGGGTCACCGACACATCGCCGGTCTGCTTGTCGATCGCCACATCCGCCACCCACGCCGCCCAGGCCGCGCCGAAACCGGGGAACTTGCTGTGGATGTAACGCGCGTAGGCAAAGCCACGGCCACGCAGCAGATGGTCGTCGCTGGCGGTTTGCATCGGTGCGGTGCGCGGCGTCCAGTTGGCACGTTCGGCGGTGGATTTCACCAGGTCTATGGCGCGCTCGTCCTTGAGGTAGCGCAAGCGGTATTCCACCGGATCGACGCCAGCGGCGAAGGCCAGTTCATCGATATAGGACTCGTGGGCAAAGGTGTTGGGCAAGGCCGATACGCCACGCATCCATGAGGCGCGCACGATGGGCGCCATGTCGTTGATGGTCACGCGCATAGTGTCGATGTCATAGGGCGGAATCGAGGTGCGGTCGCCCATTTCGAACATCGCCGCCACCGGTTCCACACGTCCCGTCAGCAGCAATGCCAAAGTCGGTGCGCCATTGGACGGATAGCTGGTCTCAAAGTCGTAGGCGGCGATGCTGCCGTCGGCGTTGAGGCCACCGTCGACATCCATCAATTGTGCAGTGCCCTTGGGCTCCCATAGGTGTTCCTGTTCGCGGGTCAATTGCACGCGCACTGGTTTGCCGACGGCACGGGAGAGCAGCAAGGCATCGGCACACACATCGTCGGCGCAATTGCGCCCGTAACAACCGGCGGCCTCCAGGCGAATCACATCGATCAGCGCTTCATCACACGCCAACAACCACGCTAAGTCGGCCCGTAACAGGTGCGGGTTCTGGCTGCCCGACCACACCCGGCTGCCGGCTGGCGAGTAATCCGCCACACCGCAGGAGGGGCCGATCGACCCGTGCATCTGGTACGGCCAGAGATAACTGCGCGGCATGCGTTGGCTCGCGCCCCCCAGGGCTTCGTCGACATTGCCCTGATCCAGCACGGTGCGGCGTACGCGGGGATTGTCGCGGATAGCCTGTTCGACATCCGTCATGTCCGGTAACCCGTGGTTCCAGGGTTTCCAGTGCACCTGCAATTCACTGGCGGCCTTGACGGCCTGCTCTTCACGCAGTGCAACCACGCCGACAAAATCCCGGATCACCACCACCGCAACGATGCCGGGGACATGAGCGATAGACGATTCGTCCACACTCAGCAGGCTGTTGCCGACAAAGTCGCCGCAATCGAGCCCTGCGTACGGCGGACGAATGACCCGGCCATGGAGCATGCCCGGCACGCGCATATCGTGCACGTAAGTCAGCTCGCCAGTGGCTTTGCCGGGGATATCCACCCGAGCAGCGCCCTTGCCCACCAGGCGATAGTCCTCGATGGGTTTCAGCGGCGCATCACCGCTGATGCGCAATTGGTCATGCTGGCCGCTGACCAGTTCAGCATACGTCGTGGTACGCCCGTCTGCAGCGTGGATGACGCCGGCGTCGACCTTGAGGCTGGCAGTGCTGACACCCAGGCGCCCCGCCGCCCGCGCCAACAGGAAACGCCGCGCTTCGGCTGCCGCATTACGCAAGGGCACCGCTGATATCTGCAGGGTCGCACTGGCAATGGTTGCCCCCTGGTTGGGCACGCGCTCGGTATCGCCGAGCACCATCTTTACCTGCTCCATCGTCAGGTCCAGCTCTTCGGCGACGATCTGTGCCAGCGAAGTGCGGATACCGGTGCCCAGGTCCACATGACCATTGAACGCGTACACCAAACCATCATCGTTCACCGCAATAAACAGCCCCAGCTCCTTGGGCTTCACCGTAGGCGTGCCGCCCTTGGCCACCGGCCCCGAAGGCGGCAGGACATCGTCGATGATCAACAAAACGCCGGTCTTGGCCAGCCACTGGTCACGGGAAAGGGAAGTGTCGGTCATGGTCATCAATCCACAGTCATCAGGCGGGCCGCACGCAACACCGCGCGCAGGATTTCGATATGGGTGCCGCAACGGCAGAGGTTGCCCGACAGCTCGTTGCGCACCTGCGTTTCGCTGGGGTTGGGGTTGCGGTCGAGCAAGGCCTTGGTGGTCATGATCATGCCGTTGAGGCAGTAGCCACATTGCGCGGCCTGCTCGTCGATAAAGGCTTGTTGTACCGGGTGCGGCGCGTCGCGCGTGCCCAGGCCTTCAAGGGTGACAATCTCGCGGCCTACGGCCCCCGACAGCGGAAACACGCAGGAACGGGCCGCCACCCCATCGATGATCACGGTGCAGGCACCGCACTCCCCCAGGCCGCAGCCGTATTTGGGGCCATTGAGTTCCAGGTCATTGCGCAGCACCAGCAACAGCGGTGTGTCCGCCATGGCGCTGACGTCGCTTTTTCGCCCGTTGACTTCAAGCGTTACCGTGATGTGCTGGCTGATCATTCGCTTCGCCCGTAACAGTTGGTGAAGTAGGCACTACATGAAATAGTCAAAAAAAGCGTCGCGGACCTGAGGTCTCACGACACACTTGACTGATGAAGTGGCTACTACATCAACTCAGAGCAAATTCGGTGCCATATTCCTGTTTCACCCCCTTCTGCGGGGGTGTGGCATGTCAGTCCTGCGGGTCGTCGATCATCTTGCGCAACAGGAACAGCACCGCGACCCTTTCGGCCGGGTTGAGATTGCTCATGGTCAATTCGCTGATCTGCGCGGCGCGCGGCGCGGTCTGGGCGACCAGTTCGGCGCCTGCCGGGGACAGGTCGACCACCACTTTGCGTTTATCCTGCGGGTCGGGTTCCAGGCTGATCAATTCCTTGGCCTTGAGGCGCTCGACGATACCGCGAATGGTCGCCTGATCCACGGCAGTGGCCTTGACCAGTTCCGTCAGGGAGCTTGCACCGTGATCGCGCAGTGCACACAAGGTGACGAACTGCACGGCGGTGAGCTGCGAGTCGCCGACATTCTGCTGAAAGATCGCCAGGTGGCGCTGGTAGGCCTTGCGCAGCAGGTGGCCAACTTGTTCAGAAAAGACGTAGGAATCAGGCACGGCGGGGCTCGATGAGTGGCTGGCGATGGGGAAGCATGATGGCGGGCTTGCTGAACGGACTCAAGGCAATCGCTGAAGAAACCCTATCAAAATGTGGGAGCTGGCTTGCCTGCGAGCGCGCTCGCAGGCAAGCCAGCTCCCACCTGGATGTTCAGCGAGCCAGGGATTCCACGGGGGCAACCACATCCCCGGCAATCACCACCGCTTCATCATCCAGGTACACATCGCAATGACGCAGCGGAATATCCATATGGCACGGCGTCTTGCGCGTCCCGCCCACTTCGGTGTTCGGCCCGGTGGAGAACAGGAAATTGCCATAGAACGCCCGCGCATCCATGCACATGCCGTCGTTCTTGTCATGCAAGCCCATGGCCGTCCACTGTGCCCGTGGTTGCAGGCCCCAGCCGATATGAGAAATGCCGTACACCTCGGGATCGTTGAAGTACTTCATGTAATCACGCAGGTATTCGGCCTCGAAACCACCGTGGATCTTGGTAATGAAGCCCTTCTCGATCTCCAGGGTGATCTTCTCGCGGGTGTAGGTCTTGAACGGCAGCAAAATGTCGCCGATGTCCAGCACCAGCACGCCCTCGGCGGTTTCTTCGTTGGGCCAGGAGAACAGGAAGCCACTCGGCCAATGATCCCAGCGTCCAGGCTCGTCGGCAAAACCGTATTCCGTCACTGACGGGTATTGCCCCAAGGCGGCGCGGAAGTCGCTGCCAGCGCGGGACTTTACGTGAATCGAACGCGCCTTTTTCAGCAACTGCTCGGCCGCCAGCACGCGCACTTTGTCCGCTTCGGTGGGCAGCATGCGCGCCAGTACTTCCGGCGGTTCCACCGCCAGCAGAATGCGCGTGCCGGTCTTGAGAATCTGTTCCTGCTCCGGCGAGTGCAGCAGCATCATGGTGTCGACGATCAAGTCGGCGGCCTCCAGGGCACGCTGGGCGGCGATATTGCCGGTGAGCGCGGTGTCGCCGCAGTAGGCGGTCATGTCGTTGCCCATCGCCCTGGGGTGGTTGAACGACGGCAACTCCACCGCATACACCTTGGCTCCCAAGCGCTGCGCGGCGTCCATCGCGGCTCGCACGGTGCGGGGGTCCGAGTAATGGCTCTTGAGCACGGCGACGCTCTGGGTCGGGTCGACCTTGGACAACTTCAACACGTGCTCAAACATCTGGGTCAGTTCGCAATCGCTTACCGGCATTTTCCTGTCTCCTGTGGGCCTGCACCAAGTTCAGGCAGCACGCCTCACTCTAGTGCATTTTTTATAGCGTATACGCCATTTAATAACGATAAGACCCGAATTACAGTCAGACTGCAAGCGGCGCGCAAAAACGTTACCTATCGAAACATACCCAGTATTTACAGACACAATAACGTTACACAGGACAATTATGGCCAAAAAATAAATTTGCGAAGGCGGGCTTCCCATTTTAAAAAATGAGCGTATACACTTTAAAAACCTTGCGGACAGACGCCGCCGAAAATCAAAAAGAGAGAGGAACACGCCCCATGGGAAGCACTCAGAAAATCGCCATCGTCGGCGCGGGCCTGGGCGGCGCCGCCGCTGCCACCCTGCTACAGCAAGCCGGCTTCGACGTTGATGTCTATGAGCAAGCGCCGGAGTTTTCCCGGTTGGGCGCGGGGATCCACATGGGCCCCAACATCATGAAAATCTTCCGCCGCATGGGCATCGAAAAGCAGCTTGACCTGATGGGCTCGCACCCCGAGCACTGGTTCAGCCGCTGCGGAGAAAGCGGCGACTACCTGTCACGCATCCCCCTCACCGGCTACGGGGCGTCCTACATCACCGTGCACCGTGGCGACCTGCATGCGCTGCAGATGTCCACCCTCAAGCCCGGCACCCTGCACTTCAACAAACGCTTGGAAAGCCTTGAGGAAACCGACACCCAGGTACGCCTGACCTTCGCCGACGGTCAGGTGACTTACGCGGACATCGTGATCGGCGCCGACGGCATCAACTCCAAGATCCGCGAAGTACTGCTGGGCGTGGAAAAGCCGCTGTACAGCGGCTGGGTCGCGCACCGTGCGCTGATCCGTGGCGACCAGCTCGCCAAATACGACCTGAAGTTCGAAGACTGCATCAAGTGGTGGACCGAAGACCGCCACATGATGGTCTACTACACCACCGGCAAGCGCGACGAGTACTACTACGTGACCGGTGTGCCCCATGCCGAATGGGACTTTCAGGGCGCGTTCGTCGACAGCAGCCGCGAAGAGATGTTCGACGCCTTCCAGGGCTACCACCCCACCGTCCAAGCCCTGATCGAATCCACCGAAAGCGTGACCAAGTGGCCGTTGCGCAATCGCAATCCGTTGCCACTGTGGAGCCGTGGCCGCCTGGTGTTGCTCGGCGATGCCTGCCACCCGATGAAGCCGCACATGGCCCAGGGCGCCGGCATGGCCATTGAAGACGCCGCCATGCTCACCCGCTGCCTGCAGGAAACCGGCATCAGCGACTACCGCACAGCCTTTGAACTCTACGAGGCCAACCGCAAGGAGCGCGCGTCGCGCGTGCAGGCCGTGTCCAACGCCAATACCTGGCTGCGCACCCAAGAAGATCCGGCCTGGGTCTATGGCTATGACCTGTACGCCCAGGAACTGAAATCGGGGGTGGCCGCGTGAGTACCTTTCTCTACGGCGCCAACGTGCAGGCCAACGGTATTCGTCAGCACTACCTGCGTTATGGCGGCAAGGGCCCGGCGCTGATCCTGATCCCCGGTATTACCAGCCCGGCAATCACCTGGGGTTTTGTCGCCGAGCGCCTGGGGGCGCAGTTCGACACCTACGTGCTGGATGTGCGCGGTCGCGGCCTGTCCTCGACCGGTCCCGAGTTGGATTACAGCGCGGACACCTGCGCCGAGGACATTGGTGCCTTCGCCGATGCGCTGAACCTGGACAGCTACCACCTGATGGGCCACTCCATGGGGGCACGCTTTGCCGTGCGCAGTGCCGTCAAACACCCTGAAGGGGTGAAGCGCGTGGTGCTGATTGACCCTCCGGTCTCCGGTCCGGGCCGACGCGAATACCCGAGCAAGCTGCCATGGTACGTCGACTCCATCCGCCAATCCCTGGTCGGCATGGACGCGGAGGCGATGCGCGCCTTCTGCGCCACGTGGACACCGGCACAACTGCAACTGCGCGCCGAATGGCTGCACACCTGCTACGAACCCGCCATCGTGCGAGCCTTCAATGACTTCCACGCGGTGGACTTCCACCACGACCTGCCCCACCTCAAGGCCCCTGCCCTGTTGATGGTGGCCGGACGCGGCGGCGTGATCCTCGATGAAGACATTGCCGAGATCCAGGACCTGCAACCCGGCATCCAGGTCGCCCGCGTGCCGAACGCAGGACACATGATTCCGTGGGATGACCTCGACGGTTTCTTTCTCGCCCTCGGCGATTTCCTCGAACAATAACAATGGAGAGCACCATGCAGAAGCCTTACCGCATCGGCCAGATCGTGCCGAGTTCCAACACCACCATGGAAACCGAGATCCCGGCGATGCTCACCGCGCGCCAGGCGATCCGTCCCGAGCGCTTCACCTTTCACTCCAGCCGCATGCGCATGAAGCAAGTACGCAAGGAAGAACTGGCGGCCATGGACGGCGAGTCCGACCGCTGTGCCGTCGAGCTGTCCGACGCCAAGGTCGATGTGCTGGGCTACGCCTGCCTCGTAGCGATCATGGCCATGGGCCTGGGCTATCACCGCAACTCCGAACAACGCCTGCGCAAAGCCACGGCCGACAACGACGCCAACGCCCCGGTAATCACCAGCGCCGGCGCCTTGATCGAAGGCCTGAAAGTGATGGGCGCCAAGCGTATCGCGATTGTCGCGCCGTACATGAAACCGCTGACCGAGTTGGTGGTGAACTACATCCGCGAAGAAGGCTTCGAGGTGGTGGATTGGCGCGCCCTGGAGATTCCCGACAACCTCGAAGTGGCCCGCCACGACCCGGCCAACCTGCCGGCCATCGTCGCCGGGATGAACCTGGAAGGCGTCGATGTGATTGTGCTGTCCGCCTGCGTGCAGATGCAGTCGCTGCCGGTGGTGGCCAAGGTCGAGGCGCAAACCGGCAAACCGGTACTCACCGCCGCCATTGCCACCACCTACGCGATGCTCAAGGCCCTGGACCTGGAACCCATCGTTCCCGGTGCCGGCGCCCTGCTCTCCGGCGCCTACTGAGGGAAGTGAAACGATGAGCGAACAATCCGCCGACGCCAACTACCAGGGCGTGTGGGGCAACCGCATCGGCTTTGGCAAGAAAGCCGCGCTGCTGATGATCGACTTCATGCAGGGCTACACCACCGAAGGCGCGCCGCTGTTCGCGCCGGGTGTAGTCACGGCCGTGGCCGAAAGCGTGGAACTGCTGGCCACCGCGCGCCTGCACGGGATTGCAGTGGTGCACACCAATATCCGCTACCATCCCGGCCATTTCGTCGATGGCGGGATCTGGGTGAAAAAAGCCCCGGTGATGAAAGACATGGTCGAAGGCAACCCACTCGCCGCGTTCTGTGCCGAGGTGTTGCCACTGGACGAGGAAGTCGTCATCACCAAACAGTACGCCAGTGCGTTTTTCGGCAGCAGCCTGGCGCCGATGCTGCATGCACAGAGCATCGACACCGTGGTGCTGGCAGGCTGTTCCACCAGCGGCTGCATCCGCGCCACGGCGGTGGATGCGGTGCAACACGGGTTTCGCACCATCGTCGTGCGCGAATGCGTCGGCGATCGACACCCCGCGCCCCATGAAGCCAACCTGTTCGATATCGACAGCAAATATGGCGATGTGGTGAGCAAGCAGGAGGCGATGCGCAAGTTCAGGGAGCAATAAGACGTTATTAAGAACTGCGCCATAGAGCGCGGTCTTGCACAAAACTGAGGCCCGGCCTTGGAACGCATTCAAATGTGGCAACCGATCCCTGTGGGAGCCGGTCTGGCCCGCGATGCAGACGCTGCGGTGTATCAGTGACACCGCGCCGATGCCATCGCTGGCCAGCCAGCTCCCACCTAAGCCCGGTTTCCCTATGGATCGCCTCCAACAGGCCCTCCTCAGTCTTCTGACACTGCCTTTGGAAGTCGCTTCTACAGCACTCCGAAGTGCTGGAACAAAAGCGGCTGTATAAAAACCATAAGTCACCGCCAGGAGACACCCAATGCCCATTGCGAATGCAGCGCCCGCGACCACCGTCGCCGACCCGGTCAACACGCTTTACCACAAGATCACCTGGAAGCTGATTCCCTTCCTGTGCTTCTGCTACCTGGCCGCCTACCTGGACCGCATCAACATCGGCTTCGCCAAACTGCAGATGCTCGACCAATTACAGTTCAGCGAAACCGCGTTCGGTCTCGGTGCCGGGCTGTTCTTTGTCGGTTATATCCTGTTCGAAGTACCGAGCAACCTGGTGCTGGAACGGGTCGGCGCAAAGATCTGGATCGCGCGCATCATGATCACCTGGGGCCTGCTCTCGGCCTGCACCATGCTGGTCACCTCCACCATCCAGTTCTACATTCTGCGTTTTCTGCTCGGCGCTGCCGAAGCGGGCTTTCTGCCGGGTGTCCTGTACTACCTGACCACTTGGTTTCCCACCCACCGACGCGGGCGCATCATTGCGCTGTTCATGATCGGCCTGCCGCTCTCCAGCGTGATCGGTGGCCCACTGTCCGGCTGGATCATGGGCCACTTCGACCACATGGGCGGCCTGCGTGGCTGGCAGTGGCTGTTCCTGATCGAAGCGGTGCCCAGCGTCTTGCTTGGCGTGCTGACCTTCTGGGCCCTGCCCAACACCTACCAGCAAGCCAAATGGCTGTCGGATGAGGAAAAGGCCCTGCTGGACACCGAACTGCGCAAGGACGATGCCGAAGGCTCCGCCAGCAAGCACAGCTTCCGCGACGGCTTCTTCAACCTCAAGGTATGGATGCTCGGCGGTATCGACTTCTCGATCCTGCTCAGCGCCTACGCCATGGGCTTCTGGATGCCGACCTTCATCCGCAACGCCGGGGTCACCGACACGTTCCATATCGGCGTGCTCACCGCCTTGCCAAGCGTCGCCGCCCTGCTCGGCATGCTGCTGATCGGCGCCAGCTCGGACAAACACCGCGAACGCCGCTGGCACATCATCGTGCCGTTTTTCATCGGCGCGGCGGCCATGGCCACGAGCACCTTCTTCACCCATAACGTGGTGGCCACGGTGGTGCTGTTCGCGATTGCTTCGGCGGCGATCATCGGCGCCGTGCCGGTGTTCTTCAGCCTGCCGGCGACCTTTCTCAAAGGCACCGCGGCGGCCACCGGCTTCGCCCTGGCCTGTTCGGTGGCGAATATCGCCGGCCTGGTCAGCAACTCATTGATGGGCGTTGCGATCGACGTCACAGGCAGCAGCGCCGGTGCCTTGTGGTTTTTCGCGGGCTGCCTGATCCTCAGCAGCTTCCTGGTCATCGCCTTGCCGGCGAAACTGGTGAACCGTTGATAACAACAATTTTTTCGGAAGACTCACCATGCAAGGCTTCTTGAAACGCTGTGCGCTGCTTGTTGCGGTCGGTCTGTGTGCCGGCACCGCGCAGGCGGCGGAAAAGGTCATCTTCGATACCGATTTCAACGTACTCAACGATGACGGTCAGGCCTTCATCATGCTTGCCCAGTTGCATGCGCAAAAACGCATCGAGCTGCTGGGCATGACCCTGGTCAGCGGCAACGCCTGGGTCGATCAGGAGCAGGTCGACGCCCTGAAGGCCGTGGAACGCATGGGCGTGGATAAAGAGGTCGGCGTCTACTCCGGCGCCGCCTACCCGCTGCTGCACGACTACGCCACCTACGAGGCAGAAAAAGCGCTGTTCGGCTCCGGCTGGCCGGGGGCGTTCAAAAACCCGCGCCCCACATCACCCTCACAATTGGTCGCACCACCGGACGGCCTGGCCACCCACACGAAACTGCGCAAGGAGGCCGCCGCGCAGTTCATTGTCGACAGCGTGCGCGCCAACCCGCACCAGGTGACGATCCTCGCCGTCGGCCCGCTGACCAACGTCGCCCTGGCGATTCGTTCGGCGCCGGATATCGTGCCGCTGATCAAACGCATCGTGTACATGGGCGGCGCCCTGGAAATTCCGGGCAATACCACGCCGGCGGCGGAGTTCAACTGGTGGTTCGACCCGGAGGCGGCGAAGATCGTGTTGCGCTCGCCGATCGAACACGTGATTTTCCCCAATGATGTGTGCGAGAAAGTCACCTTCGACAAAACGGTGTACCAGCGCGTGATTGCACAGAAAGGCGCGATTGCCGACCTGTACACGCATGAGTTCGGGCCGTTGTTCGACAAGGACCCGAGCTACCACAGCTTCACCTGGGACAGCTTGCCGGCGCTGTACCTGGTCAACCCTGGGATCGTCACCGAATCCCGCGAGCTGTGGGTGGATGTGGACGCCACGTTTGGCGCGGACTACGGTCGCGCACTGGCCTACCCGAAAGGCGCGCCCGTGGGCACGCAGAAGGCCAAGGTGGTGTTCGGCGTGGACCAGAAGAAATTCTGGGATGGCTACGTCAACCTTGTGACCCTGCCGACACCGGTCAAGCACTGACCGGTTGCGCGCTCCCACCGTGCGTGGGAGCGCTGTTCTCGCAACCTGCCAGCGCGGGGCCGCCTTAGAGCCGACCGATTCTTTCTGACGAACCCGCCCCTGCAGTAGCCGTTGTTACCAGAGGAACGGATAGATACTCAGCAATCACCGCACGCAAAACCTGAGCAACCACCACAGCGTCCGAAGCAGAAGCCACATTCGTGAACCCCATCAACACCCCCTGCCCCTGCCCACCTTCCAACGTCCAGGCAGACAACGCCTTAACCCCCAACCCCGCCCGCTCAGCCGCCTCAGCCACCGCCCAATCCGGCACATCCACCACCAACCGCGCCAGCAAATTAATCCCTCCCGCTTGCTCATCCACCCGCAAGAACGCTCCGCAATGCAGCCGCAACGCCTCTACCAGATACCCCCGACGCTGCGCATACAACTGCCGCATCTTCTTCAAATGCCGAGTGAAATGCCCCTGCTCCAAAAAGTCCGCTGCGGTCAATTGCAACAACTGCGCACTCCGCTGTTGCAACACCCGAGCCCCCTGCTCAAACCTAGCCAGCAGCGCCGTGGGCACCACCAGACACCCCAACCGCAACCCCGGAAACAGCATCTTGCTGAAACTCCCGGCATAGATCACCCGATCATCCCCATCCTGACGCTTGAGTGCCGCCAATGGCTGCCCGCGATAGCGAAACTCACTGTCGTAGTCATCTTCCACCACCCAACTGCCCTGCTCCCGCGCCCACGCCAGCAACGCCCGTCGCCGCGCCGGGCTCAGCGCAACACCCAGCGGGCTCTGGTGCGCCGGTGTGACAACCGCCAACCGTGCCTCACGTCCGCGCGAAATACCCTGCTCAACATCCAGCCCATCACGGTCCACCGGTACCGGCACCAGCTCCACACCCTGATGAATCAACAACTGGCGCGCATGCAGATACCCAGGGTCTTCAAACCAGCACCGCTGCCCTGCCATCGCCAATGCTTCACACACCAGCGTCAGGCCCCCCGCGTATCCGGCACACACAAACACCTGTTGCGGCGTGCACTCCACGCCCCGGTACAACGCCAGGTAGCTGGCTATCGCCACACGCAGCGCCTGGGTGCCGCGCTCATCGCCCATCGCCAGGCTGTTCGCGTCGGTGCGGCGCACTTGCTGGGTCACCAGCCGCGCCCACAGCTTGCGAGGGAAAGCATCCAAGGCCGGCAGGCCCATTTGCAGCGGCAAAGGGCCCGAAGTCACTGGCAGCGCAGCCGGCATGGGTTTCATCGGTACCTGCGGCAGCGCCTCGGCAATCACCGTCCCCGCTTGCCCGCGCGCCTCGAAAAAGCCCTCGCTGACCAGCAACTGATACGCCGCCTCCACCGTGCCTCGCGCCACCTTGAGTTCCTGCGCCATCGCCCGCACCGAGGGCACGCGCTCGCCGGGGCGCAACTGGCCCTGATCGATGGCCTGGCGAAAGCGTCGGTAGATTTCCTGGTATTTGGGCAGTGACGACATCGCGATTGGCTCGACGGGAAGACAGCACGAAGTCTGATCATGTCCCAACCCACTTGTCCAATCATGCCCCTGTCCGCCCAGCCGACCCACCATGAAAATGGCGCATCCCTTCACCGTCACAAGGATCGCCCATGAACCACCGACTCGATTACGCCCAGGCCGCGCCCGCCGGCTACAAAGCCCTGGGTTCGGTGCACAGTTACATCCACGGCTGCGGCCTGGAAAAAGAACTGATCGACCTGGTGTACCTGCGCGTCTCGCAACTCAATGGCTGCGCTTATTGCCTGGACAGTCACTCCCGCGACTTGCTCAAGCTCGGCGTGAGCCTGGAAAAAATCATGCTGTTGGCCGCCTGGCGCGAAGGTCTGCCGCTGTTCACCCCACGTGAACGTGCCGCCCTGGCTTGGGCCGAGGTGGTCACCCCGGTGGCGCAAACCCAGGTGCCGGATGCGGACTATGCAGACGTCGCGGCGGCGTTCAGTGAGAAGGAAATCGCCGACCTGACCCTGGCCATTGCCTTGATGAATGCCCTGAATCGCGTCGCCATCAGCTTTCGCAAAGTACCGGCGGCGGTCAAGGCACACCTGGAGAACCAAAAACCATGAATGAACATGTCGAATTTGCCCAGATGGAAACCCAGGCCGATCTGATTGCCAGCTTCGCGGTGATGCAACAGCTGCGCCCTCACCTCACCGACGCCACGGCGTTTGCCGAGCAAATCCAGCGCCAACGGCAAAACGGCTACCGCCTGCTGGCCGCACGCGAAAATGGCAACGTGATGGGTCTGGCCGGCTACCGGTTGACCGAAAACACCCTGTACGGCCGGTTTATCTACGTGGATGACCTGGTGGTAGACGCCACATTGCAACGGCGGCGCCTGGGTGAACAACTGCTGGACCGGGTGCGCGAGGAATCCCGCGCCCGTGGCTATCGCTGGCTGGTACTGGACACCGGCATGCATATGGCCCTGGCCCAGCGCTTCTATTTCCGCCAGGGCCTACTGCCCCTGGGCATGCACTTTTCCCAGGACCTGAGCCAATGACCCGGGCCCTGCTCCTCAGTTTCAGCCCCCACGGCAAGGCCGCGCAGACCTTCAAACTGGCCCGTGCACTGTTGCGCGACCTGGTCCCCGACACCGAGGTGACCGAGCGCGACTATGGCAGCCAAGCACTGCCACCCTTGACCCGTGAATATGCCAACGCGCTGACCACACCCGGCGGACTCGGCAGCAGCGCCACGGCACTCTCGGAACAACTGATCGTTGAACTGGAGGCCTGCGACCTGCTGATCCTGTGCACTCCCGTGCATAATTTCACCGTGCCGGCGGCGCTCAAGACCTGGATCGACCATGTGGTGCGCATCCAGCGCAGTTTTACGGTGAATGAACAGTTCGCCAAAGTCGGCTTGCTGCAAGACCGGCGCACCTTTGTGCTGGTCAGTTCGGGTAACGCCCGCAAGGGTCATGAACCGGACTTTCTGACGCCGTACATGAGCACCATCCTGTCTACAGTGGGCATTCACGCGGTGGATTTCGTCTACCTGCCGGCCATGGTGCGCGGTGAAGAAGCCGTCAATCGCGCCCTGGAACAGGCACACCGGCAACTTGCGGTGGCAATCAGCTCTGGCCTATAAAAATAATGGCGCTAGAATCAGCGCCATTCCTGCACCTGACGCCTTGATACGAGCCCCCCATGAGCTTTGATTTCGACACGATCCACCCCCGCTTCGGCACCGGCAGCACCAAGTGGAGCCGCTACCCGCAAGACGTGCTGCCAATGTGGATCGCCGACATGGACATCGCCGCCCCACCCGCCGTGCTGCAAGCCCTGCACGCGCGCATCGACCAGCAGGTGCTCGGCTACAGTGTCGCCGGGCCGGATGTACGTGAAGCGATCACTGCCGACCTGTGGGCCAAGTACGCCTGGCGCGTGCAGCCGGATGAACTGCTGTTCCTGCCTGGCGTCGAGCCGGGTTTCAACATGGCGCTGCACGCGTTTGTCCAGCCGGGCCAGCCGGTGGTGCTGCAAACCCCCAACTACCGGCCGATCCGCCTGGCACCAGGCCACTGGAACCTGCCACGCATCGAAGTGCCCTTCGAGCAGGTCAACGGCGAATACCTCACGCCGATGCCCGCGATGCGCCAGGCATTGACCGGCGCCGGCGCGCTGTTGCTGAGCAACCCGCACAACCCCATGGGCAAAGTCTTCCCCCGTGAAGAACTGCTGGCCGTGGCCAACGCCTGCCTGGAAAACGGCGCGCTGATCATCTCCGACGAAATCCACGCCGAACTGTGCTTCGACGGCCGTCGCCACATTCCCACCGCCAGCCTCAGTCCCGAGATCGCCCAGCGCACCATCACCCTGATGTCGGCCAGCAAGGCCTACAACGTCGCCGGCCTCAAGACCTGCTTCGCGGTGATCCAGAACGCCGAGATCCGCGAACGCTTCAACAATGCCCGTTGCGGCATGGTCGACAGCGTCAGCCCTCTGGGCCTGGAAGCTACCCGCGCGGCCTACAGTCAGTGCAGTGATTGGCTCGACGCGCTGGTGCAGTACTTGCAGTCCAACCGCGACTACCTGCTCGACGCCGTGCAAACCCGCCTGCCTGGCGTGGTGATGCACGCACCGCAAGGTACTTACCTGGCCTGGCTGGATTGCAGCGCCCTGGGCCTGGACGATCCGCAGCAGTTTTTCCTGGAACAGGCCAAGGTCGGGTTGAGCGCCGGTATCGAGTTCGGTGATGACAGCCAGCAGTTCGTGCGCCTGAACTTCGGCTGCCCACGGTCGATGCTGGAAGAAGGCCTGCAACGCATGGAACGCGCCCTGCGCACCCGTCAGGCCTGACTCACAACTGTTCGCAACGAGTGCCGCACCCCTGCTGTTACTGTTTTTGCCGGCCGCCGCAACCGGCTACAGCAGGGGTTCCAAGGCACGCCGATGTTCAACCTGGAGGTGGCGGCCACACACCCGAGCCTCACCCACCAGGGGACTCAGGCCTGAAAAAGTCCAAGGCTTGCACCTATCAAGGTGTACTCACAACTTGGCGATGGACACTTCTGTCGATTTTACGAAGGCAATCACTTCACTGCCTACTTTCAACTCCAGATCACGCACCGAGCGGGTGGTGATTACCGAAGTGACAATGCCGGACGCGGTCTGTACGTCGATTTCCGACACCACTTCCCCCAGCAGAATTTCCTTGATCACGCCCTTGAATTGGTTGCGCACGTTGATCGCTTTAATGGTCATGTCGGCTTTCCTTTTGGTTGTTGGGTCAATCCGCACGAATGCCCAGGCCCTCAAAATGCGCCATCGACCAGAACATTAAAAGGAATATATAACTCTTTATTTATTCTTTATGGATATATGCGAACTGTTGCACCACCGACAGTGGATCAACAGTTTGCCTTCTCCCGCTACAACCACATTTCCCTAAAGCCCCGGAAACACACGTACAGGCTAGATGGCACAGAGACTGCATATTCCTGAAAAGCATGATGGAACATGCCATTTAATTTTTCTGAATATAAGAAAGCCTTCTCTCAATGCCTTGCCGGAGCTGTTCCATGAAACCCTTCACCCAACGCTTACTCGGCGCATGCGCCCTCGCCCTGTGCCTGCAACCACTGGCCCATGCCGCTGAAACCGACCCCGCTGAAGTCAATCTCGACTACGCCTATTACTCGCCCGTCAGTCTGGTGCTCAAGCACTTCGGCTGGCTGGAACAGGCCCTGCCGCACTCCAAGGTGGGCTGGGTATTGAGCCAGGGCAGCAACCGTTCCCTGGAATACCTCAACAGTGGCGGCGTGGATTTCGCCTCTTCCGCCAGCCTGTCTGCCGTACTCAGTCGCGCCAATGGCAGCCCGATCAAGTCGGTGTACGTCTATAGCCGCGCCGAATGGACCGCTCTGGTGGTGCGCAAGGATTCGCCGCTCAAGAGCGTCACCGACCTGAAAGGCAAGAAAATCGCCGCCACCAAAGGCACCGACCCGTACCTGTTCACCCTGCGCAGCCTGCAAAAGGCCGGGCTGAAAAAGGACGATGTGGAACTGGTGCACCTGCAACATCCGGACGGTCGTACCGCCCTGGAAAAAGGTGACGTGGACGCCTGGGCCGGCCTCGACCCGCACATGGCCGCCAGTGAAATCCAGGCCGGTTCGCGCCTGCTGTACCGCAACAAGGACTTCAACAGCTACGGCGTGGTCAGCGTCACCGAGCAGTTCGCCAAGGCGCATCCGCAGACCATCACCAAAGTACTCGGCGCGTATGAAAAGGCCCGCGATTGGGCGGTGAAGCACCCGGATGAATTCGCCAAGCTGCTCGCCGACGAATCCGGCCTGCCGTTGGAAGTGGCCAAGCTGCAACTGTCGCGTACCGACCTGAGCACACCCTTCCTGAACAGCAAGGACGTGGTGTCGTCAAAGGCGGCCGCACCGATCCTGGTGTCCGAAGAACTGGTGCGCAAAGGCGTGAACGTGGACCAGGTGATCGACCAGTTGATCGACACCTCGTTCGGCCACTAAGGAGCGCGTGATGACCAGCAAAACCCAAGCATTGCCCCTGGTCGAGCCGGTGGCGATCAATCGCAGTGCCTGGCCGAGGCGGCTCAAGGGCCTGGTGTTGCCGGTGCTGATCCTGCTGGTGCTGGAGGTGGTGGTTCGAGTGGGTTGGTTGCCGTCGTACCAGATGCCGGCGCCCAGTGAGATCGCCGTGACCCTCACGGACCTCGCCGAAGGCTCACTGTGGAAACACATCAGTGCCAGCCTGGGCCGGGTGCTGCTGGGCTTTGCCATCGGTGCCAGCCTGGCGCTGGTGTTTGCCGCCTGGGTGGGCTTGAGTCGTGAGGCCGAAGCCTACCTGGAACCAACTTTCGCCGGGCTGCGCTCGATTCCGAGCCTGGCCTGGGTGCCGCTGTTGCTGCTGTGGCTGGGCATCGACGAGACCTCGAAGATCGTGCTGATCGCCATCGGCGCGTTCTTCCCGGTGTACCTCAATGGTGTCGCCGCCATCCGCGACATCGATCGCAAGCTGGTGGAAGTCGGGCAAATGTACGGCTTCAGTCGGTGGCGCCTGGTGCGTCGCATCCTGTTGCCGGCCGCCCTGCCTGGCCTGTTCACCGGGTTGCGCAGTGGCTTGAGCCTGGCGTGGATGTTTCTGGTGGCGGCCGAGCTGATCGCGGCCACCAAAGGCCTGGGTTACTTGCTCAGCGACGGGCGCGAGACCTCGCGGCCGGATATCGTGTTGGCGGCAATCATCGTGTTGGCGTCGCTGGGCAAAGTCAGCGATGGCCTGCTCGCCACGCTGGAAAAGCGCTGCCTGGCCTGGCGCGATACGTTCCAGGGAGCAGGACAATGAGCGTGCAGCCACTGTTGGACATTCATGTAGCGCGTAAAAGCTTCGCCCACACCACCGTGCTGAAAGACGTGCGCCTGGCCCTGCAACCTCGGGAGGCCGTGAGCCTGCTGGGCCCCAGCGGCTGTGGCAAAAGCACCCTGCTGCGAATCGTTGCCGGCCTGGAAAAAGACTTTCAGGGCGAACTGCGCAGCCCCGATGGCGAAGTCGCCTTTGTGTTCCAGGAGCCTCGGCTGATGCCCTGGCTCACGGTGGAGCAGAACATCGGTTTCAGCGATGACAAGCACTACGACAAGGCCTGGGTCATGCAACTGATTGAGGAAGTCGGCCTCAAGGGATTTGCCCAGGCGCTGCCCAAGGCATTGTCCGGCGGCATGGCGCAACGGGTGGCGATTGCACGCGGACTGTATTCACGCCCGCAGGTGTTGCTGCTGGACGAACCCTTCAGTGCGGTGGATGCCTTCACCCGCATGAAGCTGCAGGACCTGCTGTTGCAACTGGCCAAACACCACGCGATCGCCTTGCTGCTGGTGACCCATGATGTGGACGAGGCGCTGTACCTGAGTGACCGCGTGCTGGTGATGGATAACCGTCCGAGCAGCATTCGCCAGGAACTCGCCGTGGACTTGCAGCACCCCAGGGACCGGCGTGACCCGATGCTGGCGCAATTCAAGGCACTGTCCTTGACCGAGCTGCAACGCGCCCACGTTATCTGATATCGCCTTCTTGGCCGCACCCCATTGAAAGGGGGTGTCAGGCCAGGGATTTGCGCGGTGTGAGGGTGACCCAATACCGCGTGCGTGCGTGCAACTCCAGCCCCAACGTCGAGGCCAGCAGGTTGAGGATGCGGTCGGTGTCGTCCAGGCGAAAACTGCCGGTCACCCGCAACGTTTCCAGGCTCGGTTCCCAACGTAACACGCCTGGCCGATAACGCTCGAGCTCCCGCAGGAAGTCACCCAGCGCCTGGTTCTGCGCAGTCAGCACACCGTCGCGCCAACCCAGCTGCACTACATCAAACGGCACCCAGGCCCCCAAGCCGCTGGCTTTCAGCGGCGCTTGCTGCCCGCCCTGCAGTGTCGTCATTTGACCGTTCAGGTCCCGCACCTGGACTGAGCCCTTGAGCACCGACACCAGACAACCGCTGGCCTGCTGCCTTACACACACATCGGCCTGGCTGACGCTCAACTCGCCGTAGCGCGTCCGCACGGTCACCGCCGCCGCGCCGGGTACGTTCAACGCCAACTCTCCGTCCACCAACGTGATGCGTCGCTGCGCCAGGTCCACGTCCACCGCCGTCGCGGTATTGAGCTGCAAGCTGCCGCCGTCGGCCAACGGGATGCGCTTGCGCTCGCCGGTCGCGGTGTGCAGGTCGGCACGCCAAGCCTCGATGGGCAGTTGACGGCTGATCAGCCAGGCGGTCGGCACCAATGCTGCAATTCCCAGGGCGCGCTTGAGCACGGCGCGGCGCCCAGGTTGCGGGCGATCGAGGCTGGCCATCGCCAGGGCCTGGGGCAAGTCGCTGAAACGCTGGCGCAAGGTCTGGGCTTTTTGCCAGGTCTGTTCGTGCTGGGGATGGCTGTCACGCCAATGCTGCAAGGCGGCGTGATCACGCTCGGTGGCGGCGCCGGATTCCAGCAGCGCCAACCACTGCGCCGCGGCGCGGGCAACGTCACGGCTCACAGGTCCACCAGCAGGCAATGTTCGTAAGCCTGGGCCATATAGCGTTTTACCGTGCGCTCCGACACGTCCAGGCGCTCGGCGATGTCCCGATAGCCCAGGCCTTCCAGTTGGCTCCACAGGAACGCACGGCGGACCAGCACCGGCAAGCCATCGAGCAATTCATCCAGGGCTTGCAAGGTTTCCAGCAGCAGCCAGCGTTGTTCGGGCGACGGCACGCAGGCTTCCGGCAGGCTGGCCAAGGCATTCAGATAAGCCTGTTCAAGACTGCGCCGCTGATGGAAATTCACCAGCAGGCGCTTGCCGACCGTCACCAGATAGGCCCGCGGCTCCTGCATCTGCGCGATCGGCTGAGCGCTGGCCAGCACACGCAAGAAGGTATCCTGGCTCAGGTCAGCCGCATCCCAGGCATTGCCCAGACGCCGGCGCAGCCAGCTTTCCAGCCAGCTGCGGTGGTCGCGGTACAGGCTCGACAAGGTCAGTTCGGGGGCGTGGGTCGGAACTACAACATCATTCATGGCGAGCGACCTGCGCGGCGCGAGTGAGTCTCAAATGAGATTAATTCTATTTAATATCGCGTCGACACACCATGGTCTTTTCAACATTGCCGCTTTAAACGATCTCTCGCCCGTTAACCATCGCGAGAGCGGATACTTCACTTATTGAAACCTCCTTGTTACAACATGGGAAAATCTGTAATCGTCGGTACAGATTCAAGAAGACCGCAGCTCTTCAGCCTCCGACTTAGATTCATGTAGCCACCACCAACGTCGTCAATCGTCTGGGCCTCGTGGAGGATGATTCCAGCCCTCAAGTGTATATGTCTGCATTGCTCTCGCAATCAAACACCCGCCCCCGGCCCACGACACTTCCAGCCTTTAGCAGCGCCCCCGGCGCCAACACTGCATTGGCGCCGATCCGACACTGGTCGCCGAGCAACGCGCCAAACTTGTCGCACCCCGTGCGCTGCAAGGTCCCGTCAACCCGTACCCGCACTTCCTTGTCATCGCGCTCGTTGCGGTAGTTGGCAACGATGCTCCCCGCCTCCAGGTTGATCCTATGCCCCAACACCGAATCGCCGACAAAATTGAAGTGCGCCAGCTTGCTGCCGCTGAACATGAACGAGGTCTTCAACTCGGCACCGGGACCGATGATGCAATGCTCATCCAGCCAGCATCCGCCCCGTAGCAGTGAACCACTGGCGATAAAGCAGTGGGCGCCGATGATCAGGGGTGGCTTGAGCAACGCGCCAGCCTCGACGGTGGCGGTACGGTGGATGGCGATTTCATCCTGGATGATGTACTCGTCGGCCGGGAGTCTGGCCAACAACTGGCGAACGACCGCAGGCGCCTGGGTTGCCAGTGCCCAGGGTGTAAGGTCAGCCCATGGCGCAAGGGCGGACCGGGAGAACTGGGCGATGTAGTCGGTGAGTCGAATCAACGTCGAATCCTCTAACGGTCAGAGAAGTTCGAAACGCTAGCATGGACATACGACACTTTACTATTTGTCTTTTTGTGGATATTTTATCCAGCATCAGACAACGAGGTCCGCTCATGCCATCGCCCACTTACCAAGACGTCATCGACGCCGCGCAACGCCTGGAAGGCGTTGCGCACGCGACGCCGGTGTTCACCTCGCGCACCCTCGACGCGCTGACCGGTGCACAGGTGTTCATCAAGTGTGAACACCTGCAACGTGCAGGCTCGTTCAAGTTTCGCGGCGCGTTCAACGCCCTGTCGCAATTTAACCCGCAGCAGCGCAAAGCCGGCGTGGTGGCATTTTCATCCGGCAACCACGCCCAGGGCATAGCGCTGGCGGCGCAGTTGCTGGGCATCCCGGCGACCATCGTGATGCCCACCGATGCACCGGCCGCCAAGGTTGCCGCCACCCGTGAATATGGCGCCAGCATAGTACTGTACGACCGCTTCACTGAAGACCGCGAGCAGATCGGCCGCAACCTGGCCACTGAACAGGGCCTGACCCTGATCCCGCCCTACGACCATCCGCACATCCTCGCCGGGCAAGGCACGGCTGCCAAGGAACTGCTGGAGTCCACCGGACCGCTGGATGCCTTGTTCGTTGGTCTCGGCGGCGGTGGCATGCTCTCGGGTACAGCGTTGTCGACTCGTGCCTTGTCGCCGGATTGCCTGCTGTATGGCGTGGAACCGGAAGCCGGCAATGACGGGCAGCGCTCGTTTCGCAGCGGCAGCATCGTGCATATCGACACGCCGAAGACCATTGCCGACGGCGCTCAGACCCAGCACCTGGGCAATTACACCTTCCCCATCATCCGTGACAACGTCAACGACATCCTCACCGTGTCGGATGCCGAGTTGGTGGCGGCGATGAAGTTCTTCATGCAGCGCATGAAAATGGTGGTCGAGCCTACTGGCTGCCTGGGCCTGGCGGCCTTGCTCAACGAAGCAGGCCGGTTCAAGGGCCAGCGGGTAGGCATTATCGTCACCGGCGGCAATGTCGATATCGAAAAGTACGCGGCCCTGCTCAGTGAGGCCTCATGAACAGCATCCACACTTCGACGGCTTCCCCGCCCGCCGGGCATTACGCCCAGGCCATCGCCCACGGCGACACGTTGTATATCTCCGGGCAATTGCCGGTCAGCTCGGACGGTCGGCATAACCTGTCGGCGACATTTGCCGAGCAGGCTCGGATCGCCTTGACCAATCTATTGCAAATCCTGAACGCCGCCGGTGGAACGCCGGCGGATCTGGTGAAGGTCACCGTGTATGTGGCCGGCGTTGAGCACTGGCCCGCATTCGACAGGGTCTACGCCGCCGCACTGGGTGAGCACCGCCCTGCCCGCGCCGTAGTGCCGGTGCCCGAACTGCATCACGGCTATCTCGTCGAGATTGAAGCGATAGCGCGTTACTTGGCGTAGGTGTAGACCGCCGCGCGCGAGACGCCCAGGTGCGAGGCCACGGTTTCCATGGCCCGGCGAATATCCAGGCAGCCGGAGTCTTTCAACTCCTGCATGAGTACACGTCGGTCCGCCGCCTTCAGCGCACGCGGGGTGGTGGCCAGGCGCGCTGCGAACTGGTCGATACGCGCACGGATGACATCGGCGCCGGATGGGTCCAGGGATTCGATGAGTTTGTCGCCGCTGACCGAGCCAAACTGTTCCAGCATGCCCTGCAAACCACGGAACAACGAGAGATCGACGTTCATGCATAAGGCCGCCACGTACTCGCCGCCAGCGCCCTTGATGCCGATCGACGTGCTTTTGACCTGGCGGCCGTCGCTGAACTGGTTCTGGTAATTGGCGATGACTTGCGGGTACCCGGGGTCGGCAATGCGCGCAAGGCCCAACTCGGTGGTCGGGTCGCCCGGCGCGCGTCCGGACAGGTTGTTATGGATCGCCAGAATCGAGTGCTGCGGGTCGCGCAAGTCGTGCAGCACCACTTCGCAGAACGGGCTGAAGGTCTTGCTCAAGCCTTCGGCGATCTGTTCGAGCTGGCTGATCAGGTGAGTATCGTTGGGAGAGGTATTTTTCATGCAAGACAACATATCCAGTCCTGGACAGGGCGTCAATTTACACCCTGCCCCTCATTGTGGAGCCCGCACCATGGAGACCCCTGCCGCCTTGATCGACAGCGTGAAAATGCAGCGCAATATCCAGCGCATGCAGCAGCGCGCCGACGCCCTGGGCGTGCAGTTGCGCCCCCATGTCAAAACCCACAAGTGCGCCGAAGTGGTGGCCGCACAAATCGCAGCGGGCGCCAGCGGCATCACGGTGTCGACGTTGAAAGAAGCCGAGTATTTTTTCGCGCTGGGTATCCATGACATCCTCTACGCGGTGGCCATGGCCCCGCACAAACTGCCCCAGGCCCTGACGCTGCGTCGCCGGGGCTGCGGCTTGACGTTGATCACCGACAGCTTGGCCGGTGCCCAGGCGATTATCGATTTTGGCCGCCAGCACGACGAAACCTTTGCAGTGATGATCGAGATCGATTGCGACGGCCACCGCACCGGGGTCAAGCCGCACGACCCTTTGCTGCTGGACATCGCCCGACTGCTCGGCGACACCCTCACCGGTGTGCTGACCCACGCGGGCGAAAGTTACGGCCTGGATACGCCCGAAGCCCTGCAAGCCATCGCCGAGCAGGAACGCGCCCGTTGCGTCGAGGCGGCCGAGCGGATTCGTGCCGCCGGCCTGCCCTGCGCCCAGGTCAGCGTCGGCTCTACCCCGACCGCACTCTCGGCCATCAGCCTGGAGGGTGTGACCGAACTGCGCGCCGGGGTCTACGCGTTCTTTGACCTAGTGATGCACAACATTGGCGTATGCAGCACCGATGAACTGGCCTTGAGCGTACTGACCACAGTGATCGGCCATCAGGCAGAAAAAGGCTGGATCATCACGGATGCCGGCTGGATGGCCATGAGCCGGGATCGCGGCACGCAATCGCAGAAAAAGGATTTTGGCTACGGCCAGGTCTGTGATGAGCGCGGTACGCCGATCGAGGGGTTGCTGTTGAGCAGCGCTAATCAGGAGCATGGCGTGGCGCATTTCCAGGGTGTGGATGTGGTCGCCCAATTCCCCTTGGGTACTCGGCTGCGCATCCTGCCAAACCACGCCTGCGCCACCGGAACCCAATTCGGCAGTTATACCGCGGTGTTAGCGAATGGCGACCTACAGGTATGGGAACGCCTGCGCGGCTGGTGATACACCGGTCACAGCCCGGCTTGGCGGCGATGGTGCCCGCAATGTCCATGCATGGTCCAAGGACCCAGGTGATGATCAGTGAAGATCGATGCCCGCTTGTGTCGTTGACCATCGTCACCACACACCATATAGTGTGCCCACAAACAGAACAGACCACTACATAGTGTGCAGTATCGGTATTTACCGACCACATTATGCGCAGTATTTCAATGCCTAGTAGCCTGCAAATTGCATATTTTTGGACGGGTTCACACGCCGTCAGAACAGATCAGGAAGGAGTATTTCAATGCTGAGTTGGGATGAAGTCGACAACGAAGACACCGGTGCAGCGGTGATCAAGGGCGCCAATGCCGGCCACGCCAGCGAAGCCAACATGGACCGTCTCGACGGCGCCGGCGCCGCCGCCGCGCTGGAAGCCCGTAACGTGACCGCCAACGACTCCGCCGCGATCATCCGCGCCAAGGCCGCCCTGGACAAACTCGACGTCGCCGAAGGCCTCGCCGAGCTGGAAGGCTCCGCCGCCCGCGTCGCCGTTGACGAAAAGCGCATGATCAACTGCCGCGCCGACCTCAACCAACTCGTGCCGTTCAAGTACGACTGGGCCTGGCAGAAATACCTCGACGGCTGCGCCAACCACTGGATGCCGCAAGAGGTCAACATGACCGCCGACATCGCTCTGTGGAAAAACCCCGAAGGCCTGACCGACGACGAACGCCGCATCGTCATGCGCAACCTGGGCTTCTTCTCCACCGCCGACTCCCTGGTCGCCAACAACCTGGTCCTGGCCGTGTACCGCCTGATCACCAACCCGGAGTGCCGCCAGTACATCCTGCGCCAGGCCTTCGAAGAAGCGATCCACACCCACGCCTACCAGTACTGCATCGAATCGCTGGCCATGGATGAAGGCGAGATCTTCAACATGTACCACGAGATTCCATCGGTGGCTAAAAAAGCCGCCTGGGGCCTCAAGTACACGCGCTCGATCTCCGATCCGAAGTTCGAAACCGGCACCGTCGAGACCGACAAGGAACTGCTGCGCAACCTGGTCGCCTACTACTGCGTCCTGGAAGGCATCTTCTTCTACTGCGGCTTCACCCAGATCCTGTCCATGGGCCGCCGCAACAAAATGACCGGCGTGGCCGAGCAGTTCCAGTACATCCTGCGCGACGAGTCGATGCACTTGAACTTCGGTATCGACGTGATCAACCAGATCAAAATCGAAAACCCACACCTGTGGGATGCCGAGATGAAAGAGGAAGCGACCCAGATGATCCTGCAAGGGACTCAGCTGGAGATTGAATACGCGCGCGATACCATGCCACGCGGTGTACTGGGCATGAACGCGGCGATGATGGAGGATTACCTCAAGTTCATCGCGAACCGTCGCTTGTCGCAGATCGGTCTTAAAGAAGAGTATCCAGGGACCACTAACCCGTTCCCGTGGATGAGCGAGATCATGGACTTGAAGAAAGAGAAAAACTTCTTCGAAACCCGTGTGATCGAGTACCAGACCGGCGGCGCGCTGAGCTGGGACTAACGTGTAGGAGCTGGCTTGCCGGCGATGGCGATCATGCGGGCGCCATCGCCGGCAAGCCGGCTCCTACAGGTTTGGTGTTGATACCCGTTAAATAGTTTTTATGCCCAATCAAACCATCAAGACGCCCTGCGTCGGCTTGTGTTCCACCGTTTACGGGGACTTGGTCTGCCGGGGCTGCAAGCGTTATCACCATGAAGTGATCCAGTGGAACGGCTACAACGCCGACGAGAAACAGGCGGTGTGGCTGCGCCTGGAGCAATTGCTGGTGCAGGTGATGGCCAGCAAGCTGGAGGTGTTTGATGCGCACCTGCTGCGTCAGCAACTGGAGAACCGCAAGATCCGTTTCGTCCCGCACCAGTCACCGTATTGCTGGGCGTACCAGCTGATTGCACGGGGTGCGCGGGTGATTTCCAAGCTGGATGCGTATGGGCTGGCATTGCTGCCAGAGTTTCGCGAACGCAGCCTGGCGGATCTTCGGGATGCGATTGACCGGGAGTTTTTCCTGCTGTCAGAGGCGCATTACGAGCGGTACATCGCCCCAGGTTTCCTGAAGGAAGCGTTTGGCCCCGCCCTGATCGCCACGCTCTGAAAAACACGGTGGGAGCCGGCTTGCCGGCGATGGCGACCTTACGGACGCCATCGCCGGCAAGCCGGGCTTTTACGGGTTCAGGCGTTCCAGGAAGCGTCGCGTTCCGCCTGCAGGCCGTAGCGCTCAATCGCCTGCTGACACACTTGCGGCGCCAGGCTGCCTTGCTCCGCCAACGCCGTCAGCGCTGCCAGCACCAGGTGATGGCGATCCACCTCAAAAAAATCCCGCAGCGCCGCCCGCGTATCGCTGCGCCCAAAGCCGTCCGTACCCAGTACGGTGTAGCGGGAACCCAAGTAAGAGCCAATCATCTGCGGCACTGCCCGCACATAGTCGGACACCGCAATCACCGGCGCGCCGTGGGGCAAGCATTCATTCACATGGCTGACCCGCGCCACTGCCTGCGGGTGCAAGCGGTTCCACCGTTCCACCTCCCGCGCATCCCGCGCCAGCTCGCTGAAACTGGTGACGCTGAACACCTCGCTCGCCACCTGCCAATCGTCCGCCAGCAACTGTGCCGCTGCCTGGGCTTCGCGCACCAGCGTGCCCGACCCGAGCAGGCGCACCTGGGCACCGGCCGCGCCTTGCAGGCGATACATGCCCTTGATGATCGCCGCTTCAACCCCTTCCGGCAGGCTCGGCTGCGGATAGTTTTCGTTCATCAGGGTCACGTAGTAGAACTCGTCCACATCCTGCTCCAGCATCTGGCGCATGCCGTGATCGAGGATCACCGCGAATTCCCCGGCGAACGCCGGGTCGTAGGCACGGCAATTGGGCACGGTGGCAGCGGTGAGGTGGCTGCTGCCGTCCTGGTGCTGCAAGCCTTCGCCCCCCAGGGTGGTGCGTCCGGCGGTGGCACCCAGCAGGAAGCCACGGGCGCGTTGGTCGGCGGCGGCCCAGATCAGGTCGCCGACGCGCTGGAAGCCGAACATCGAGTAATAGATGTAGAACGGCAACATGCGCAGGCCATGCACCGAATAGCTGGTCGCCGCCGCGACCCAGGAACTGATGGCGCTGGCCTCACTGATACCTTCCTCCAGGATCTGCCCGTCAGTGGCTTCGCGGTAGCTGAGGATCGAGCCAATGTCCTCCGGCTCGTAGCGTTGACCGACGCTTGAATAAATGCCGATCTGCTTGAACAGGTTGGCCATGCCGAATGTCCGCGCTTCATCGGCCACGATAGGCACGATACGTGGGCCCAGGGCTTTATCCTTGAGCAGGTTGGTCAACATGCGCACGAAGGCCATGGTGGTGGACATTTCCTTGCCGTCGGCGGCCGTGGCGAAGCCGGCGTATGCCGAAACCGCCGGCACGCCGACCGGGCTGGCGCCCTGACTGCGACGGGGCACGTAGCCGCCCAACGCAGTGCGGCGCTGGTGCAGATAGCGCAACTCCAGGCTGTCCTCGGCCGGTTTGAAGAAGCTCAGTGATTCGGTCTGTTCATCGGTCAGCGGCAACTGGAAGCTATTGCGGAAGGCGATCAACGCATCACGGTCCAACTTCTTCTGCTGGTGAGTGGTCATCTTGCCCTGCCCGGCCTCGCCCATGCCGAAGCCTTTCTTGGTCTGGGCCAGAATCACCGTGGGTTTGCCTTTGACCCGACGTGCGGCGTGATAGGCCGCGTGGATCTTGACCATGTCGTGGCCGCCACGCTTGAGACGGTCGATCTGCTCATCGCTCATGCCCTCGACCAGCCGGGCCAGGGATTCGCTCTGGCCGAAGAAGTGTTCACGGTTGTAGGCACCGTCCTTGGCGGCGAAGGTCTGGAATTGACCGTCGACGGTGTTGGACAAGGTGTTGACCAGCGAACCGTCAGCGTCATTGGCCAGCAACGCATCCCAGTCCGAGCCCCACACCAGCTTGATCACGTTCCAGCCCGCGCCGGCGAACAAGGCTTCCAGCTCATCGATGATTCGCCCATTGCCGCGCACTGGGCCGTCGAGGCGTTGCAGGTTGCAGTTGACCACCCAGGTCAAGTTGTCCAGGCCTTCGCGGGCGGCCAGGGTCAGGGCCGACATGCTTTCCGGCTCGTCCATCTCGCCATCGCCGAAGACGCCCCAGACGTGGCGGTCGCGGGTGTCCTGCAAGTTGCGATGCTGCAAGTAGCGCATGAAACGCGCCTGGAAGATCGAACTGATGGGGCCGATGCCCATGGATCCGGTGGGAAACTGCCAGAAGTCCGGCATCAACCACGGGTGCGGGTAGCTGGACAGGCCGCGTGCGCCATGCGCGGACCCGCCTATTTCCTGTCGATAGTGGGCCAGGTCGTGCTCGCTCAAGCGCCCTTCAAGGAACGCCCGCGCGTAGATGCCCGGCGCGGAATGCGGCTGATAGAACACCAGGTCGCCGCCAAACCCTTCGTTGCGCGCGCGGAAAAAGTGGTTGAAACCCACTTCGAACAAGTCCGCCGCACTGGCGTAACTGGCGATATGGCCACCCAGCTCGCCGTAGGCCTGGTTGGCGCGCACCACCATGGCCAAGGCGTTCCAGCGTACCAGCGAGGCCAAACGTTCTTCGGTAGCAAGGTCGCCGGGGAATGCCGGTTGCTGCGCCACGCTGATGCTATTGATATAGGGCGTGCCGTGGCGGGGTTTCCAGTCGATGTGCGCAGCACTGGCGTCTTGAGCCAGCAGGTCGAGGATCTGGCGCGCCCGCACGGGGCCGGCGTGGGTGACCAGGGAAGCCAGGGCGTCGCGCCACTCATCCAACTCTTGCTGATCAATCACCGCATTCGTGAAACCGTTCATGGGCACCTCCGGCGTTTTTTTCCAGTTTATGTCGGTGCTGGAGGATTTTTTGCCTGTTATCAGGCGTTCACCGTTGAATTTTGAGCATGAATCACTCCCAGGCTTCGTTTTACCAGCACGTTATGCTCCAGCAGGACGAAAGCCCGCAATTGTGTTTAAAATGCCGCCCGCTCAACGACCGACGCTTAACGATGACCCCAGACGTACTCGCCACCCTGCACACTCACCTGCTCACCGCCCTGGCGAACCCACCGGCTGAAACCCGTCGCCTGTTCCACGGCCGTGGCCGCTGCTGGCCGGGCCTGGAGCAACTGACGGTGGACTGGTTGCAAGGCGTGCTGTTGGTGGCGTTGTTCAAGGAGCCGGACGCTGCACAACTGGACGCCCTGAAACAGCTGCTGCAAACCGAGTTCGGTACGTACACCGTCGCCCTGCAACACCGCTACCTGCCGCAAAGCACCACTGAATGGCTGGCGGGCAACCCTGTCGACGAGCTGACCATTACTGAAGGCGGTCTGCGCTACCTGATCGACCTGGGTAAAAAACAGAACAGCGGGCTGTTCCTCGACATGCGCTACGGCCGCAACTGGGTGCGCGAGCAGGCCAAGGGCCAGCGCGTGCTCAACCTGTTTGCCTATACCTGCGGGTTTTCCGTGGCGGCCATCGAAGGTGGCGCGGACCACGTAGTGAACCTGGACATGGCGCGTGGTGCCTTGAGCCGTGGCCGTGACAACCATCGCCTGAATGGTCATGACCTGAGCAGAGTCAGTTTCCTGGGCCACGACCTGTTCAAGTCCTGGGCCAAAGTCACCCATAGCGGCCCCTATGACCTGGTGATCATCGACCCACCCTCGTTCCAGAAAGGCAGTTTCCTGCTGACCAAGGACTACCAGCGCGTGCTGCGCCGCCTGCCGGACCTGCTTGCACCACAAGGCACTGTATTGGCTTGCATGAACGATCCGGCCTTTGGTGAAGACTTCCTGATCGACGGTGTCACCCGCGAGGCTCCGGGCCTGCATTTTGTTGAACGGCTACAAAACCCGCCGGAATTTCCTGACATTGATGTGCAAAGTGGCTTAAAGGCGCTGGTGTTCCGCCAGGGCTGATGCCGAAACGTCCTACGCTTGCTACGCTAAGTGATACGCCGGGGTGGTGAACCTTCTTACCCCCTTCCCGGTCGATACCTGCATTCCCCGGCCAGACTCGACGGCGTCACGTTGTCGGCTGCCCCGTTTCACCTTTTGGAGAACCGCCCGTGATATCGACCCTGCATGTAGCCAGACTCAAAGCCTGGGGCGCCCACGGCTTTACCGCCACCGGTGTGGTATTGGCCTTTCTGGCTACCCTGGCGCTGCTGGAAAACTCACCCAAGGCCTGCCTGTTGTGGCTGGGCCTGGCGTTGGTGGTGGACGGTGTCGACGGTTCACTGGCGCGACGCGTGAATGTCAGCACGGTTTTGCCGAGCTTCGACGGTTCGGTGCTCGACCTGGTGATTGATTACCTCACCTACGTATTCATTCCAGCGTTGTTCATCTACCGCTACATCGACCTGCCGGACTTCACCCACCTGTTTGCGGTGTCGGTGATCCTGGTGTCGTCGCTGTTCTGCTTCTGCAACGTCAACATGAAAAGCAAGGACAACTACTTCGTGGGCTTCCCCGCCGCGTGGAATGTGGTGGCCTTGTGCGTCTATATCATCCAGCCGGAAGCCTGGGTCACCTTGCTGACGGTGATCGGCCTGGCCCTGCTGACCGTGACGCCGATGAAATTCCTGCACCCGTTCCGGGTGAAGCGTTTCATGCCGATCAATATCGCGGTGACCACGATCTGGCTGCTGTGCAGCTTTTTGATGGTGGTGGATTACCCGAATACCAACCCGTGGACGTTCGGGCTGTGGTCGTTAATGTCGGCTTACTTCCTGGGGATTTGTATCTGGCGCACGGCGCTGGAATGGATCGAAAAACGTCACGGTTGATCGCAGTTGAAGATGTGGGAGCGGGCTTGCTCGCGAATGCTGAGTGTCAGTTGGTACATCGGGTACTGATACACCGCATTCGCGTGCAAGCCCGCTCCCACATTTGGATTTGCGTCTAGCTGGCGAGTAAGATGGCGGCCTTTCGCTTAGCGCCCTGCCAATCATAAGCCCAGCCCATGCCCTTCGAACTCAGCGTAGACCTCACCACCCTCGCCATCCTGGCCGTTGTCGCCTTTATCGCCGGCTTCATCGACGCCATCGCCGGCGGTGGCGGTTTGCTCACCACCCCTGCGCTGCTCACCGCCGGTATGCCACCGCACTTGGTGCTGGGCACCAACAAGCTCAGTTCCACCTTCGGCTCGGCCACCGCCAGCTTCACCTTTTATCGCCGCAAGCTGTTCCATCCGCGCCAGTGGGTGCATGCCATCGTCGGCACGCTGGTCGGCGCCCTCACCGGCGCCGTAGTCGCCCACTACCTGCCCGCCGAAACCCTGAACAAGATGCTGCCGGTGATCGTGTTCGCCTGTGGCGTGTACCTGCTGTTTGGCGGCACGCCCAAGGCACCGCTGGACGCCGATGCGCCGATCAAGAAGAAATGGCAATCCACCCAGGGCTTCAGCCTGGGCTTCTACGACGGCGTGGCCGGCCCCGGAACCGGGGCGTTCTGGACCGTCAGCACGATGCTGCTGCACCCCATCGACCTGGTGAAAGCCAGCGGCGTGGCGCGCAGCATGAACTTCGTCAGCAACGCGGCGGCGCTGACGGTGTTTATCATCAACGGCTCGGTGGACTGGATCGTCGGCCTGGCCATGGGCATCTCGGTAATGTGCGGCGCGTTCTTTGGCGCACGCAGCGCGATCAGCGGCGGCGCCAAATTCATTCGCCCGGTGTTTATCACCGTGGTCCTTGGCCTGACAGTGCGCCTAGCCTGGCAGCACTGGTTCAGCGTGGCCTAGTCGACGGGCCAGGTAGAGGTCGATCAAGTAACGCGCAATCGAGCGAGAGGCCGGCAACGGCGGCAGGTCGTGGATGTTGAACCACTGCGCGTCCTCGATTTCGTCCGCCTGGGGCACGATGTCACCACCGGCGTACTCGGCATGGAAGCCCAGCATCATCGAATGAGGGAACGGCCAGCATTGGCTGCCCATGTACTGGATATTCTTGACCTCTACCTGCACTTCTTCGCGTACCTCGCGGATCAGACAGTCTTCGGCCGACTCGCCCGGCTCGGCAAAACCCGCCAGCGTGCTGTACACCCCCGTGACAAAACGTGGCGAACGCGCCAGCAGGATCTCGTCGCCACGGGTCACCAGCACGATCATGCTCGGCGAGATCCGTGGGTAGCTGCGCAAGTCGCAGGCCTCGCAATACATCGCCCGCTCGCGTGGCACCTGGACCATGGCCTGGCCGCAACGCCCACAAAACCTGTGTTCACGCGCCCAGGTACCGATCTGTGCCGCATACCCCAGCACTTTGTAAAGCGTGTGGTCGCCTTGCAGCATGAAGCCGCGCAGACCCTGCCAGCCGCAGCCCGGTACTTCAGCAGGGGCATCGAGTTCCAGCAGGTACACCGGTTCGCCATCAAGGTGGCCAATGCCGTGTTCGGCGAACACCGAGAGGTCCTGGCGCTTGAGCCACTCCCGGGGAAACAAGGGGCCATTGGTGTCGTGTAAAAAGCCCTCGCGGCTGCGGGCGACGGCCCAGCCACCGGGGGTGTCGTTGTCCAGCAACGTTGTGGTAATCCAGCCTGGGGTCATGTCAGTCAATCCACGAATTCGGGTTTCTGCTTACTCATGTGGGCCGCGATGGCCACGCGCAGGTCGTTGGATTGCAACATAGCCGCGTTCCAGGTGGCAACGTATTCCAGACCATCATTGACTGTATGGTCACGCATGTAGCTGATCATGGCCTTGGTGCCGGTGACGGCTATCGGCGACTTGACGGCGATTTCATGGGCGATTTCCATGACGCCGGCCAACAGGCTGTCCTGATCGGGATAGACGCGATTGACCAGGCCGATGCTGCGCGCCTCTTCAGCGCCAAACTGGCGGCCCGTGTAGGCAAGTTCGCGCAGCATGCCGTCGCCGATGATGCGCGGCAGGCGCTGCAAGGTGCCGACGTCGGCGGCCATGCCAATGTCGATTTCCTTGATGGAAAATTGCGCGCCCTCGGCGGCGTAGCGCATGTCGCAGGCGCTGATCAGGTCGATGGCGCCGCCGATGCAGTAACCCTGGACCGCCGCCAGCACCGGCTTGCGGCAGTTATCGACGGCATTGAACGAGGCTTGCAGTTCAAGGATCTTGCGGCGCAGCAGGCGCGCATTGCGGCCCACGTCCTTGCCGAACTCGTTGGCCACCGAGGCCAGCATCATCAGGTCGATGCCGGAGGAAAAATGCTTGCCTGCACCGCTAAGCACCACGGCGCGCACGGCGTCGGTGTCCTCGATCCATTGGAAGATGTCGATGATCTCGGTCCAGAACGCGGCGTTCATCGCGTTGATCTTTTCCGGGCGGTTGATCTGCACATGGGCAACGTTGCCGATGAGTTCGACGACAAAAGCGTGGTATTCGGACATGGCAGTGATCCCTGACTGGCGAGTGATAAGGCCCGAACTATAACAAGGGAACGTCACGGCACATCGGCCAAAAACGGGACAGGCCAATGTGATGGAATGTTGTGAGTGATCACTTCATGCAGCACCGATACATTTCACCCAAGGCGGCCGATTTATCGGCTATACAATCAGGGCCATTGCCTGGAGCCGCCTATGCCGACTACGTTTCGCTCAACCTTGATCCTGGCCCTGGTGGTCGTATTGACCGGTATCGGTGCCGGGTTGGGCGGGATGCTGCTGGCATTGCTCCTGCACGGTATTCAGCACCTGGCCTACGGCTATAGTCTCGACAGCCTGGTCAGCCATGAAACGTTCTTGCTGGGCGTCACGGCGGCTGCGCCCGAGCGGCGTCTGCTGGTGCTGGTGGTGTGCGGCCTGGTGGCGGGATTGGGCTGGTGGGCAATTTATCGCTATGGCCGGCCGCTGGTGAGCATCAAGCAAGCTGTCGCGGAAAAGATGCCGATCATGCCGCCCAAGACCACCCTCGCCCACGCCGTGCTGCAGATCATCACCGTGGCGCTGGGTTCGCCGCTGGGCCGTGAAGTGGCACCGCGGGAAATCGGGGCATTGGCCGCCACCTGGTTGTCCCTGCGGGCGCGACTCGACCCACAGATGCATCGCCTGCTCGTCGCCTGCGGCGCCGGGGCGGGTCTGGCGGCGGTCTACAACGTGCCGCTGGGTGGCGCGGTGTTTGTGCTGGAAGTACTGGTGGGCGCGTTCAGTTGGCCAGCGGCGGTGATTGCGCTGGCGACCTCGGCGATTGCGGCCTCGGTGGCGTGGATCGGGCTGGGTGCGCAATTACAATATGAGGTCCCGAACTTCGTATTGAGCCCTGAATTGATCGCTTGGGCGGTGGTTTGCGGCCCGCTATTCGGCGTGGCTGCGTACGCTTTCACCCGGCTCACCGGCAAGGCGCGGGCACAGGCTGCAAGAGGCTGGCGCTTGCCGGTGCTGGCATTGATCAACTTCACCATCATCGGCGGCTTGGCGATGGTATTGCCGCAAATCCTCGGCAATGGCAAAGGCCCTGCGCAGTTGGGTTTCGACAACGAGTTAAGCATCGGCCTGGCGGCTTTATTGCTGGTGGTCAAAGTGCTGATCACCACCAGCAGCCTGCGCGCCGGGGCCGAAGGCGGCTTGCTTACCCCCGGCCTCGCCAATGGCGCGTTACTGGCAATCATCCTCGGCGGCGCCTGGAGCCTGGCGTGGCCCGGCGTTCCCTTGGGCGCGTTTGCGATCATCGGCGCGGCGGCATTCCTGGCCGCCAGCATGAGCATGCCGTTGACCGCGATTGTGCTGGTGGCGGAGTTCACCCGAATCGACCACGACTTCCTGGTACCGATCATCCTGGCCGTGGTGGGTTCGATGTGTGTGAGCAAGCTGTGCCAACGGCGCTGGTAAAAACCCTGCAAAATGCTGGATAAAACCCGGCACACACGCCATCCTTCGCGCTTTAGGCCGCCCCATTCGCGGCGCTCGACGTTTAAAGGATATGCCCATGCACGCCCACCCCCTCACCCCTGCCGAATTCGAGTTCATCGAAAACACCCTGCTCAAGTACGGCGACGACCATTCGGTGCTGAACCTGGCCGAACTCGACGGCTACTTCACCGCCTTGGTGTCCAGCCCGGCGCAGGTGGATGTGGCTGAGTGGTTCCCGGCGATCTGGGGCGGCCAGAACCCGGAGTGGGACAACATGGATGAAGCGCAAACCTTCCTCGAACTGTGCGTGCGCCACATCAACACCCTGGCAAGCCAACTGGCCACCGATGCCCAGGGCTTCAAGGCTCGCTTCGACGAAACCGAACACCAGGGCCAGAACGTGACCCTGGCCGAAGAATGGTGTTTTGGCTACATCCGCGGCGCGGCCATCGGCAACTGGCCGGCACTGCCGGCAGAACAGGCAGCACTGCTGGAAAAAATCTCCTGGTGCGCCGAACAAGACAACTTCGAACTGCCCGCCGACCTGGACGTGCAAGCACACCAGCAACGCGTCAGCGAACTCGAACCGGCAGCACGAGCACTGCACGCGTATTGGTTGGCGAAGCGGTAAAGGACTGCTGGGCGTATCAGAGGGAGCGAGGCGCCTGCATCGCAGGCACGCCAGTTCCCACATACACCGAGTAAATATCAGCGGCCACGACCCCAAGCTCGACAAGCACGGCGTCTATGCCCGATTATTCCAGTCCGCCCGTCGGCCACTCCGTTCCACCTTGCCTTGAATCAGGAGCCTTGTACCTTGAGTTCGCAGAAAACCGTGACCGTTACACCGCCCAACTTCCCCCTCAATGGCAAGGTCGCGCCCCCCGGCTCCAAATCCATTACCAACCGCGCCCTGCTGCTTGCCGCGCTGGCCAACGGCACCAGCCGCCTCAGCGGCGCGCTCAAGAGCGACGACACCCGCCACATGTCCGTAGCCCTGCGCCAGATGGGTGTAACCATCGACGAGCCGGACGACACCACCTTCGTCGTCACCGGCCAAGGCAAACTGCAACTGCCGTCGCAACCACTGTTCCTCGGCAACGCCGGCACCGCCATGCGCTTCCTCACCGCTGCCGTCGCCACCGTGGAAGGCACCGTGGTGCTGGACGGCGATGACTACATGCAAAAACGCCCGATCGGCCCGCTGCTGGCAACCCTCGGCCAGAACGGCATCCTGGTCGACAGCCCCACCGGCTGCCCACCGGTCACCGTACACGGCGTCGGCAAGATCAAGGCCAAGCGTTTCGAGATCGACGGCGGCCTGTCCAGCCAATACGTATCGGCCCTGCTGATGCTCGCGGCCTGTGGCGAAGCGCCGATTGAAGTGGCGTTGACCGGCAAGGACATCGGTGCCCGTGGCTATGTGGACCTGACCCTGGACTGCATGCGCGCCTTCGGTGCCCAGGTTGAAGCGGTCGACGACACCACCTGGCGCGTGGCCCCCACCGGCTACACCGCCCACGACTACCTGATCGAACCCGACGCCTCCGCCGCGACCTACCTGTGGGCCGCTGAAGTGTTGACCGGTGGCCGCATCGACATCGGCGTGGCCGCCCAGGATTTCACCCAGCCGGATGCCAAGGCCCAGGCCGTGATCGCGCAGTTTCCAAACATGCAAGCCACGGTCGTCGGCTCGCAGATGCAGGACGCCATCCCGACCCTGGCGGTACTTGCCGCGTTCAACAACACCCCGGTGCGCTTTACCGAGCTGGCCAACCTACGGGTCAAGGAGTGCGACCGCGTCCAGGCCCTGCATGACGGCCTGAACGAGATCCGCCCGGGCCTGGCGACCATCGAAGGCGACGACCTGCTGGTGGCCAGCGATCCGGCCCTGGCCGGCACCTCGTGCAACGCGCTGATCGACACCCACGCCGACCACCGCATCGCCATGTGCTTTGCGCTGGCGGGGTTGAAAGTCGCGGGGATCCGCATCCAGGACCCGGACTGCGTCGCGAAGACCTATCCTGAATACTGGAAGGCCTTGGGCAGTCTTGGGGTTCAGTTGAGCTATTAAAGGGGTGGCGTCGGAATGGGGAGGCACTGCACATGACAATTCGCCAACCCTGCCCACCCGGCGCCTGCGTCTGCGACCGCGAGCAACTGCTGCAAGCGCCTGGTGCCGACCTGCGCATTCTCAACCTGACACGCCAGGAAGAGAAAAAACTGCTCGACCGGCTGGAAGACCTCAAGAGCCTGCAAGACCTGGAGCACATGCAGCAGCGGATGTACGAACTTTTAGGCATCCGCGTGCACGTGGCCCCCGGCCATACCGAGGTCAAGAGCATGCGCGGTATCCAGATCGTGATCGACGAGCTGCCGGGCATGTGCCGCAAGACCCGCCAATCCATCCCGGCAGCCATCCGCCGGGGCATGGAGAAACGTCCGGAAATCGCCTACCGCCTGCTTGACGCCCACGACCTGTTTCGCGAAGGTTGAATCAACCCGCCACGGTTTCGGTTTCGAACAGCCCTTTGCCCAAGGCCCTGGCCTCGTCCAGATGCGCCTGCGCCGCGCCGCTTTCCGACTCCAGCAACAACGCCGACGTCACCACCTGCGCGCCACAGTAATCAAAGATCCCGTAGTCAATTTGCGTGCGCATCGCGTTGGCGTAGCCGTGTCGATCAAACGCATCGGCGTCCGCTGCACCCAGCGCCAGCAGATGCACCCGCAAGTGCCGCAGCTTTTTCACCACCGGGGTGTCGGGGCCGTAATCGATGGCCCAGCCGTTGACGAAGACGCGGTCGATCCAGCCCTTGAGCAGGCCCGGCAGCGACCACCAATAAATCGGGAATGCCAGCACCAGCGCATCGGCGCGGTCGATGCGGGCCTGTTCGGCCAACACGTCGGCCGGAGGCGTGGCGCGGGTACGGTGCACTAAGTGATCGGCGGCGGCGTAGCGCGGGTCGAAACCTTCCGCGGCAATGTCGGCGATTTCGAAGGTGTGGCCCGATGCAGTAAGGCCGGCTGACACCTGCGCAGCCACGCTATGGGTGAGGGATTGCGGGTCGTGATGAGCAACAACGATGAGTGCGTGCATGACATTGACTCCCTTTGGGGTTAGCCTAGGCTTAAGTTACGATTAGTAAGTTACTTTTGGTATATAAGCATGTCGAGCAGCGAATCCACCTCCCCCGCCGTCGCCTGTCCCGTGAAGATCGCCTGCGCCAACTCTTGGAGGTGGCCTGGCAACTGGTGCGCGATGAAGGCACCGAAGCCCTGACCCTTGGCCGCCTGGCGGAGTTGGCGGGGGTGACCAAGCCGGTGGTTTACGACCATTTCGTCACCCGTGCCGGATTGCTGGCGGCGCTGTATGAGGACTTCGATGCGCGCCAGGATCAGGTCTTCGCCAACGCCATCGCGGCCAGTGGCGACACGCTGGACGAGCGTGCCTGGGTGATCGCCGAATCCTATGTGGATTGCGTGTTATTGCAGGGTTGGGAAATCCCGGGGGTGATTGCGGCCCTTAGCAGCTCGCCGGAGCTGGAAGCACTCAAGCGCCAGTACGAGGCGATCTTCCTCGATAAATGCCGCGACGCGCTGTCGCCCTTCGGTCGCGTGTCCCAGGCGGGACTGCGCGGCATGCTGGGCGCTGCGGAGGCGCTGTCCCAGGCGGCAGCCAGCGGCGAGATCAGCCGTGAAGAGGCGAAGCAGGAGTTGCTGGCGACCATCCTCGCGATGGTCAATCGCAGTCGCATGTGAATAACGTCTGACAGGCGAGGAATAAACCGGCACGGCGGGCGTGTCATTACCGATGACGGCGTTGGCGGCAACGGCAACCTCGCCAAGCCGTAAGGCCAATGCGGGATTGTCTTTCAGCCCCGATCCTGTAGAAACAGCTGCACCCGGCGCGCCAGTTGATCAAGGTGCCGATCGCGTTGTTTCTCGGCATCCACCATGGCGCGCTTGCCGTGCTTTTGCAGCAGGTAGGTATGAATCTGCCGCACTTCCAATGAGCGGTAGATCGACGCCACATCCAGCACGCCCATCAAGCCCTCCGTGCCGTAGTCCCGCGTGTTCATCAGCACCTGGGTACCCCGCGCGCCGCGCACTTGGAAACCCATGCCCTCGAACGCCGGCACCTTCTCCACTGAGCACGCCAGTTCCGCATGGGGATAGCGGCTCAACACGTCACCCATCATTGCGCGCGCCACACCTTGACGCCGGTAACCGACCTGTACCGCCATGAACGCAATGCCGCAGGCCTCCGGATCGTCCTTCACCGGCAGGTACAGGCAAAAGCCGATGAGTTTTTCCGCTTCCATCGCCACCACCAACTCGACGGCGATGCCTTTGGCGCCGTTCAGCGCCTCCAGGTAAAGATGCACCTCAAAGCCAATGGCATACTGGTAGATGTTGTACAACAGGTTGCTCGGCGGCAGCGCCACGCTGCTGATATCGGTGAGGTTGTCCACCACCATCTGCAGGATCTGAGCATTGATGGGCTCGGGGCACGGCGTGGTGTAGCGGGTAAGGCTGAACATGCAAATTCCTGGGTTTAACGTCAAGGCAGCGCCGATTGTACCTGTTGCAGCCCACACACCTCACGCAAACATCCGCGCAACCAGCGATGGGCCAGGTCGGCATCCAACCTGGGATGCCAGAGCATCGCCACGGTGAAGGTGGGCAACGTCAGCGGCAATGCAAAGCGGTGCAGGCCCTCGGTTTGATGGGCGGTGTAGCGTTCCGGCACGCTGGCGATCAAGTCAGTGTCTCGGGCCAAGGCGATGGCAGCGGCGAAACCGGCGACAATGGTAGTGATCTGTCGCGTGAGGCCCTGGGATTCAAGTAAGTCGTCGATCTGGCCTCGATCCTGGCCCCGTCGGGATACGTAGACGTGCTGACCTGCGGCATAACGCTCGACGCTGACGTCACCCCAGCTGAGGGGGTGGCCACTGCGCACAACGCCGACCAGGCGATCGCGAAACAGCGCCTGGGTCAGCACTTCCGGGCCGGCAGTGGGGTCGACCACCCCGGTCTCCAGGTCGACGCTGCCTTCGCGCAGCAAGGTGCTGTCCTTGTCGGCCTTGTGGATGAACCGCAAGCGCACGCCGGGCGCGTCCCTGGCGGCGCGGGCCAGCAATGCCGGACCGAAATTTTCGACAAACTCTTCGCTGGTACGCAGGGTGAAGGTGCGCGTCACCTGGTTCATATTCAGGGATTGCACGGGGCGCAGCACGGCATTGGCCTCTTGCACCAGACGACTGACCTGATCACGCAACTCCAGCGCCCTGGGCGTGGCCACCAGGCCGCGACCCGCGCGTACCAGCAAGGGGTCGCCGGTGGTTTCGCGCAAACGGGCCAAGGCTCGGCTCATGGCCGAAGGACTCAGACGCAGGCGTTTGGCCGCAGCCGCAACACTGCCTTCGGCGAGCAGCACATCCAGGGTGATCAGCAGATTGAGATCGGGCATCAGCACTCCTTATATGGCGTTGGGTGCACGTATTAACTGCACACCATGCGTCTTCCGCCATGTTAAGCCACACCGTAGATTTGTGACAGTTGCCTTCATTCAAGGAATTGTCCATGCAAAGCACCTCACGTGGCAGCCTCGTCAGCCTGTCCCTTTCCATGTTGCTGGCCTCCCTGGGCACCAGCATCGCCAATGTCGCGCTGCCCAGCCTGACACGGGCGTTTGATGCCTCTTTCCACGCCGTGCAATGGGTGGTGCTGGCCTATCTGCTGGCAATCACGGCGGTGATTGTCAGCGCCGGACGTCTGGGCGACCGGTTCGGACGGCGGCGGTCGTTGCTCGCCGGGTTGCTGCTGTTTGCCGTGGCGTGCGGGTTGTGCGGCATGGCGTCGTCCCTGGCGTGGCTGATTGCAGCGCGCGTCCTGCAGGGCCTCGGCGCAGCAGTGATGATGGCCATGGCCCTGGGCATGGTCGGTGACACCGTCACCAAGGCGCGTACCGGCCGGGTGATGGGTTTGCTGGGCACGATGTCGGCCGTTGGCACCGCGATGGGGCCCAGTGTCGGCGGCGTGTTGCTGAGTGTGTGGGGCTGGCAGGCGATCTTTCTGGTTGGCGTGCCATTGGGATTGGTGGCGGTCGCCCTTGCCTGTTGCTATTTGCCGGTTGATCGGCCCCACGCGCGCTCCTCGGCCGGCTCAGGTTTCTGGCCATCATTAAAAGATGCGTCGTTGCGCACCGGGTTGGTCATGAGTGCCCTGGTGGCCGCTGTGATCATGGCCACGTTTGTGGTCGGCCCGTTCTACTTGTCCCAAGGACTGGGACTCGATCCCGAATGGATGGGCTTGGTCATGGCGGTCGGCCCCTGCGTCGCGGCCATCACCGGCGTACCGGCCGGCAGGCTCACCGACCGCCTCGGCAGCCCGCGCATGACGCTGGCCGGCCTGGGCATGATGGCCTGTGGCGCCCTGCTGCTGGCCTGCGCTTGGGGTCTATTCGTCTATTTGGGCGCCTTGGTGATCCTGACCACCGGCTACAGCCTGTTCCAGGCCGCCAACAACACTGCCGTGATGGGCGACGTGGAGGGCGCGCGTCGTGGCACGGTGTCGGGCCTGTTAAACCTGTCACGCAACCTGGGGCTGATCGTCGGCGCCTGGGCATTGGGGGCGGTGTTCGCCTGGGCCAGCCCGGATGTCACCCGCGCCCTTCCCCAATCCGTGGCCTATGGCCTGCATACAACGTTCAGCGTGGCATTGGGCTTGATCCTGCTGGCCAGCGTGATGGCATGGCGCCGCTTTGCTGCTTTCAACGGCCTCCAGAACATCCATTGAGGCAAAAAAACAAAAAAGGCGTTGCGCCAGACCGGGTTACATCGCGCATCATGGGCACTTTCAAGCTCAAGGGTAACGTCCATGCGCGTTCTGTCATTGATGATGGGTCTTACGACGCTGGCCGCCAGTACGGTGTTCTGCGCCAGCGCGATGGCGAATGAAGAAAGTCAGTTGGTACAAGAGATCAACCAATACCGCAGCCAGGTGCAGCGCTGCGGCGGCCAGGGTTCCCAGGAACTGCCACCGCTGACCAGCGATACGCGGCTGGTGCTGCCGGCCACCAATGTCGGTGACCTGCAGCAGGCGCTGGCGCGGGCCGCGTACCCGATGGTCAACGTGCAGGCCATCAGCCTGTCCGGCCCCAAGGATGCCCAGGCAGCCATGAAGGCCGTGCGCGAAAGCTTCTGCCGCGTGGTGCTGGATCCACAATTTGTCGATATCGGCGTGAGCAACAGCGGCCAGGACTGGCGCATCGTGCTCGCCCGTCCACTGCTCACCAGCGGCCTGGGCGACTGGCAGACCGAAGGCCGGCAGGTGCTGAACCTGATCAACACCGCGCGTTCGCAGCCGCGCCAGTGCGGCACCCAGGCCTTTACCGCGACCACACCTTTGTCCTGGAACGAAGACCTGGCCAGCGCTGCCAACAGCCACACGCGCAACATGGCCAATGGCAATTTCTTTGACCACCTCGACCATGACGGCCGTACCCCTGGCGACCGTGCCGAACTGGCGGGATACATCGCGAAGAACATCGGCGAGAACATCGCCGCCGGCCTGGATACCCCACGCAAAGTCGTGGATGGCTGGCTGGCCAGCCCGGCCCATTGCGCCAACCTGATGAACCCGCAATTCCGTGAACTGGGCGCGGCGTATGCCATGGACCCGAAGAGTGATGCAGGGATTTACTGGACGGGGGTTTTCGGCGCGCAATAAGTCAATGTGCAGGTCGATCAAACGGTTGCAGCATCAAATCGCCATCTCATGGATAATGGCGCTGAACTTGGCAGCGGTCATTCCGGTCTGTTGATAGTTAACCTGACTTCAGGCGTTCGACAGGCGGTGGCAAACAAGGTGTTCTCGCGATGAATTGGCTGCAAAGCAGCAGCGACATGGCTGAGCGGGTTCGCCTGCATGATTGGGCAAGCTCGCCCCTGGGGCCGCTGGAGCAGTGGCCGGATGTGCTCAAGACCACCGTGGCGCTTTGCCTCGCCTCAAGCTTCCCCCAATCCATTGTGTGGGGGCCGCAGTTGACCATGCTGTACAACGACGCCTTCATCCCGATTCTGGGGGACAAGCCCTATGCGCTGGGCCGCCCGTTCAGCGAGGTGTGGCATGAGGCGTGGGCAGACATCGGCCCCATCGCCAATGCGGCGTTCGAGGGGCATGCCACCTACATCGAGAACTTCCCCCTGCTGATCGAGCGCGGCAACGGTTCCGAGCAGGCGTACTTCACCTTTTGCTACAGCCCGATCCGCGACCCTCAAGGCAGGGTCGTGGGCATGCTCGACACCGTTACGGAAACCACCGCCACCGTGTTCCTCGCCCGCCGCCTGGCCGTGCTGGATGCCGTGGGCAGTGCGGTGGCCAATGCCACCGACGCCGAAACCATCATGTCCACCACCACACGCCTGCTGGCTGAGCACTTGCAGGTGTCCAACTGCGCTTACGCGGACATGGACGCCGACGAAGACGGCTTCACCATTCGCGGCAATTGGGCGGCACCGGGCTCGCCCAGCATTGTAGGGCGCTACAGCCTCGCCTCGTTCGGCGCACGGGCAGTGCGGCAGTTGCGCGCGGGTGAGCCACTGGTGGTTGAGGACAACCGGGTGGAGTTCCCACCCGAGGAAGCCGCCAGCTATCAGGCCCTGGACGTCCTGGCGACGGTGTGTTTCCCACTGATCAAGGACGGCCGCCTGACCGCCTTGATGGCGGTGCATCACAAGAAGGCGCGCGTCTGGTCACCCTACGACCTGGCGCTGGTAGGCGAAGTCACCGAACGCTCCTGGGCCCATATCGAACGGGTACGCGCCGACGCCGCCGTACGCGAAGGCCTGGCGGCGTTCACCGAGCTGAATGCCACCCTCGAACAGCGTGTAATGGAGCGCACTGCCGCCCTCACCCAGGCCGAAGCCGCGTTGCACCAGTCGCAGAAACTCGAAGCCATCGGCCAATTGACCGGTGGCGTTGCCCATGACTTCAACAACCTGCTGACCATCATTCGCTCGTCGGTCGACTTTCTGCGCCAGCCCGGGCTTTCCGAAGAGCGGCGCCAGCGCTACATGAGCGCTGTTTCCGACACCGTCGAGCGCGCCAGCAAGCTCACCAGCCAACTCCTCGCGTTCGCCCGGCGCCAACCGCTCAACCCGGAAGTCTTCGATGCGGGCCAGCGGGTCAAGAACATTGGCGAAATGCTTGAAAGCGTCACCGGCGCACGCATCCACGTGCAGGTGCAACTGCCCGAGCACCCTTGCCATGTACGGGTGGACGCCAGCCAGTTCGAAACCGCGCTGATCAATATCGCCCTTAATGCCCGGGATGCGATGGAGGGTCAAGGCACCCTGACCCTGCGCGTGGTCACTGTCGAAGCAATGCCACGGATCCGGGGCGATGCGGAAGCCCGACAACCGTTTGTGAGCATTTCCCTGGCCGATACCGGCAGCGGTATTCCTGGCGACGCCGTCGAACGCATTTTCGAGCCGTTCTTTACCACCAAGGCCGTAGGCAAAGGCACCGGGCTGGGACTGTCCCAGGTATTCGGCTTTGCCAAGCAGTCCGGGGGCAACGTAGAAGTCGTCAGCACCCCAGGGCAAGGCTCGGTCTTTACGCTATACCTGCCAGAGGCGACGCCACAGGCGCTACCTGACGAGCAACCGCAGCAAGGCCCTGCGCCCACGCACGATGCCGCGCAACGCCACATCCTGATCGTGGAAGACAACCTCGAAGTGGGCCGCTTCGCCACCCAGATCCTCCAGGATCTGGGCTACCAGACCACTTGGGCCACCAACGCGGAGCAGGCCCTCGCCTTGGCCGGCACGGACGCCCTGGCGTTCGATGGCGTTTTTTCGGATGTGGTGATGCCCGGTATGACCGGCGTAGCCATGGCGAAAGTACTGCGGCAACGGCGCGCGGACTTGCCGGTGGTGCTTACGTCTGGCTACAGCGAGGAACTGGCCGACAGCGGTTACGAAGGGTTTGAGTTCCTGCCCAAGCCCTACTCCGCCGACCAGGTTGCCCGGGCGCTCGCCAAGGCGATGCCCTGAGCCCTACTCCGCCACTGCCACCTGATTGCGGCCCTGGGCCTTGGCGCGATACAGGGCCTTGTCAGCGGTGTTCATCAGGCCGTGCAAGTCCTGATCCTGCGCATGGGTGGACGCCACACCCAGACTGGCGGTCAACCCATGCACCGGCTCGGAGGCCAATCCCGAAATGGCCTTGATCAACTGCTCGGCAATATCCCGCGCGGTTTCCAGCGACGTATTGGGCAGCAACACAGCAAACTCTTCGCCGCCCAGGCGCCCGTACACATCGGCTTGGCGGAACGACGTGCTGATCACCCCGCCGATCTGACGCAACACCTGGTCACCAGCCTGGTGGCCGTAGGTGTCGTTGATTTCCTTGAAGTGGTCCATGTCCATCATCAGCGCACACAGCGGTTGCCGGTTGTGACGGCATTGGGCGTACAACACCTGGGCATGTTCAAAGAAGGCACGGCGGTTCATCAGGCCGGTGAGTTCGTCGGTCTGTGCGGCGCGGGTGGAAATGTTGTGGGCACGCTCCATCTGCCGGGTCAGGCGAAAGGCCTTCTCCAAAGCATCCGAGAGCTTGCGCGTGGCGCTGACGACAAAGGTGGAGAACACCAGCACCGCAACGGCTACGCCCACTTGCATCGACGACGGCTGGAACAGCAGCCATAGCGTGCACGGCAACAGCACCACGGCCATGGAAGCCAGCGTCATGTAGCGATAAGCCGAGTAACAGGACACGGCGCTGACCGACATGCCCACGGTAAACAGCATCACCAGCACCTGGGACAACCGATCATCGGTGGGCATCACCGCCAAGGCGCCGAGGCCCCAGGTTGCGGCAGACAGCAGCAACGTAACCCAGTAACGGCGTTCCCAGCGGTCTGGAGTGCGTTCGGCATTGGGGCAGCGAAACCACTTCATGAACATCATGATGCGAATCAGCGACGTCGCCGCCAATACCACCAGCCAGACCAAGATAACCTGATGGTCAAACCGCTCCCAGCACAGCCAGCACAGCATCACCGCAGCCAGGTAACTGCCGAATATCGCAGCGAATGACTGCCGGAACAGCTGGTGCAAACGATCGGTTCGCACCTGCTCCTCTATGAAGCAATCATGGTCCTGCCCACGCTCAAGGCCATTCATGAAATTCGCCCGATCCGACTGCCACGACAAAGGCGCCATTGTGGCACCCTGCCAGTAGTGCGGACAACAGAATCCAGCACGGTAGAGCCTTTAAAGCGGTTCCGGACGCAGAATCAGTACGCCAAGCGGCGGGAGATTCAACGACAGCGATACCGCCTGTCCATGGTGCGGCTCATCCTGGGTAAATATCTCCCCTCCATTTCCGTAATTGGAGCCGGCGTACATGTCCGCGTCGCTATTGATCACTTCGCTCCAGCGCCCGCTGAACGGCACGCCGACTTTATAACCCTCACGCGGCACCGGGGTGAAGTTGGCCACCACCAGCACTGGCCTGCCGTCCTTGCTCCAGCGCAGCCAGGCGTAGACGCTGTTGATCGCATCGTCACCGATCAGCCACTGGAAGCCTTGGGGCGCGTCGTCCTGCTCATGCAGGGCGGGTTCCTCGCGGTACAGGCGGTTAAGGTCGCCGACCAGCCTTTGCACGCCTTTGTGCTCAGCATACTGCAGCAAGTACCAATCCAGCTGCTGGTCGTGGTTCCACTCGCGCCATTGGCCGAATTCGCAGCCCATGAACAACAGTTTTTTGCCGGGGTGCATCCACATGAACGCCAGATAGGCACGCAGGTTGGCAAACTTCTGCCAGCGGTCGCCAGGCATCTTGTCGATCAGCGAATGCTTGCCGTGCACCACCTCATCGTGGGAGATCGGTAGGATGAAACGCTCGGACCAGGCGTATACCAGGCCGAAACTCAGCTCGTTGTGGTGATGGGCGCGATACACCGGGTCCTGCTGGATGTAATGCAGGGAATCGTGCATCCAGCCCATGTTCCATTTGTAGTTGAAGCCCAGGCCGCCCTGCTGGGTCGGCTGGCTGACGCCGGGCCAGGCGGTGGATTCCTCGGCGATCACCAGGGCGCCAGGCGCCTCGATGGCGACCACATCGTTCAGGTGACGCAGGAAGTCGATCGCTTCCAGGTTTTCGCGGCCGCCATGACGGTTCGGTACCCACTCGCCGGCCTTGCGCGAGTAGTCGCGGTAGAGCATCGAGGCCACCGCATCCACGCGCAGCCCGTCAATGTGGAAATGTTTGAGCCAGTGCAGCGCCGAAGCCAGCATGAAACCATGCACTTCGGTGCGGCCCAGGTTGTAGATCAGCGTGTCCCAATCCTGGTGGAAACCTTCCAGCGGGTTGGCATATTCGTACAGCGCGGTGCCGTCAAATTGCGCCAGGCCGTGGGTATCCGTGGGAAAGTGCGCCGGCACCCAATCGAGGATCACGCCGATATCGGCCTGATGCAGTGCATCGACGAAATAGGCGAAATCCTGCGGCGAGCCAAAGCGTGCCGTCGGTGCGAATTGTGACAAGGCCTGATAGCCCCACGAGCCGCCGAACGGATGCTCCATGATCGGCATCAACTCGATATGGGTGAAGCCCAGTTGCTGCACATAGGGAATCAGACGTTCGGCCAGCTCGCGCCAATTGTACTGGCGTGCCACTTCGCCCGCCTCGTCCAGCTCGGCCTGCCAGGAACCCACGTGCAATTCATAGATCGACAGCGGCGCGGTGGTCTTCTGCTTTTCCACCCGCGACTGCATCCATGCGTGGTCCTGCCAGTCGACCTGCAAGGGCTCGGCGACCTTTGACGCAGTGTCCGGCGGCAATTGGGTGGCCAGCGCCACAGGGTCGGCCTTGAGCGGCAGGATCCCGTTGGCGCCGAGCACTTCGTACTTGTAGGCGGCGCCCGGCTGCAGGCGTGGGATAAAGATCTCCCACACGCCGGAAGGATGGCGCAGGCGCATCGGGTGTCGGCGACCGTCCCAGATATTGAAGTCGCCCACCACCGACACCCGCCGAGCATTCGGTGCCCACACCGCAAAACGCACACCTTGCACGCCGTCGACGCTGGTCACCTGGGCACCGAGGCAGCTGCCAAGGTCGCGGTGATTGCCTTCGGCGAACAGGTACAGGTCCATTTCACCGAGCAACAGTTGCTGGAAGCTATAAGGGTCTTCCGTGATCTGCTCGCCACCCGCCCACTGGATTTTCAACAGGTACGCCTGGCGCGTGTGAAAGTGCCCGACAAACAGACCGGGCACCTGGCTCGCGTCCAGGCTACCGATCTGCTCGCCACTGTCGCGGGCCAGTACCTGGACACTCAACGCTTCAGGCAGGAACGCACGGATAAACTGGCCGCCGTGATCATCATCGTGTGGCCCGAGAATCGAGAACGGGTCATGGTGTTCGGCGCGTACCAGCGCTTCGACGTCCTTGGACGCCGGCAATGCCGTCAACTTCGGTTGCAGCGGTTCTTTATTTGTAAAGCTCATGACGTCTCCCCACCGCGTGCAGTTTTCGATATAGGCGCAAGCCCGCTCAACAGTCCGTGCAACCCTTGCAGGGGCACTGGCAACCAGGTCGGGCGGTTTTCCGCTTCGTAGGCCACTTCATACGCGGCCTTCTCCAGGCTGAACAACGTCAGCGCTGCGTCCTGGCCTTTGGCATCCTGCCAGTCATGCGCCAGTGTAGACGTAGCGGACTGATAGGCCTGGATAAAGGCCTGGCGTGCTTCTTTCAGGTAACGGTCAGTCACGCGTTTGCGCGCCTGGTCCGCCTCGGGCGAGTGATCCACCCCTTGTACATTCAAGGCCATGGCCGCTGCATAGTCGAAGGAACGCAACACGCCGCTCACATCTTTATACGGGCTGTGCTTGCCGCGTCGCTCATGCAGTGGGCGCGCCGGCTCACCTTCAAAGTCGATCAGGTAGGCATCGCCCTTGACCACCAGCACCTGGCCCAGGTGCAAGTCACCATGGACCCGAATACGCAATCCGCCGGCCGTGGCTTTCGCCAGGGCCTGCACATGGCTGGCGATGGCTTTTTTCTGCGCCAGCAATTCACTGACCAGCGCTTGATCCGCCAGGTTCAACTGGCTTTGATGAAGTTTGAGCAGTTGCAACGCGCGGTCCAATTGCGCGCCGACATCCTTGGCCCAGGCCTGGGTGTCCTTGACAGTGGTGACTTCCGGCTTGAAGTCCTTGTTGGTGGTTTTCGCGCCGAGCACCCGGTGCATCTCGCCCAGGCGTTGGCCAAGCAACCCGGCAAAGTCAGCCAACTCGCCGAGGGCGTTGTAGTGCTGTTCCTGTTCGGACATGGCTTCGGCCAGTTCGTCGCGGATCGCGCGCTCCAGGTTATTCTGGGTCCAGCCCCAGGCGTCGCCCTGGTTGCTCAAGTAGCCTTGGGCAATCATCAGCAGGTTGTCCTGGCCCTCGGCGTCGTGGCGAATCATCGAGCCCAGCAACGGCGAGATATTCGGGTAGCCGGCTTCGGTCAGGTAGGCGCTCATTTCCAGTTCCGGGTGCACGCCGGAGGCGACTTTGCGGATCAGCTTGAGCACCAGGCTCTCGCCCACCACCACCGAGCTGTTGGACTGCTCGGCCGACAGGTAGCGCACCTCGGACTCATCCGTCAGTTGCAGCTTGGCCAGGTGCGGGGTGGCCGCAAAGCGCAGCTCGCCTTCATGGGTGTTGAGCAGGGTACCCGCCTGCAACCCCTGGATCACGGCGCGGACAAAGTGTTCGAGGCTGAAGGCATCGGTCACCAACCCCACCTGACGCACGCGCCGCACACGGGCCAACGCCAATTGCTGCGGCAAGGCGCTGGTGAACTGATCTTCGCCGAGGAAACCGAACGGCAACTGATAACGACTGACCTGTCCACCGGCCGTCACTTCCAGTTCGCTGAGCAACACCGGGTGTTGCGGGTCGCCAAAGCGCACGCCATAAGCAATGCGCACGCTGTCGATGGCCGTGTCCTTGCCGGCGAACCAGCGGCGCTTGGGCAGCCAGGCTGGCAGCACGGTCTGTTCCAAAGAGGCGCGGCACGGTTCGTCCAGCAGTTCTTCCATACGCTTTTTCAACACCAGCGTGGTGAAGTCCGGCATGCTCTGGGCCGGCTCCACGTGCCAGCTGGGCATCTGGTTTTCCGGCGCCAGCACGAACCAATAAAAGCCATAGGGCGCCAGGGTCAGCAGGAAATTCAACTGGCCGATGGGCGGGAAGGCATTACCGCCCAGCATCTCCACCGGCACCATGCCGGCGAATGCCGACAGGTCCAGCTCGGCCGCCTGGGCACTGCGCGACACGTTGGCCACGCAGAGGATGATCTCGTTGCGCCCATCTTCGCCGGTGAATTCACGGGTATAGGCCAGGATGCGGCGGTTGCTCGGCGAGAGCATTTTCAAGCTGCCACGACCAAACGCCTTGGACTGCTTGCGCACCGCCAGCATGCGCCGGGTCCAGTTCAGCAGCGAATGGGGGTCCTGGGCCTGGGTCTCGACATTCACCGACGGGTAGCCGTATTGCGGGTCCATGATCGGCGGCAGTACCAGGCTGGCCGGGTCGGCGCGAGAGAACCCGCCATTGCGGTCGATGGACCATTGCATCGGCGTGCGCACGCCATCGCGGTCGCCGAGGTAGATGTTATCGCCCATGCCGATCTCATCGCCGTAGTACAGGGTGGGCGTACCGGGCATCGACAGCAACAGGCTGTTGAGCAGCTCGACTCGACGACGGTCGCGCTCCATCAACGGTGCAAGACGGCGACGAATACCCAGGTTGATCCGCGCGCGACGGTCAGCGGCGTAGTAGTTCCACAGGTAATCGCGCTCCTTGTCGGTGACCATTTCCAATGTTAGCTCATCGTGGTTGCGCAGGAAGATCGCCCACTGGCAGTTGGCCGGAATTTCCGGAGTCTGACGCAGGATGTCAGTGATCGGGAAGCGATCTTCCTGGGCCAGCGCCATATACATGCGTGGCATCAGCGGGAAGTGAAACGCCATGTGGCATTCATCGCCGTCGTCGCCCTTCTTGTCACCGAAGTACAGCTGCGTGTCTTCCGGCCACTGATTGGCTTCGGCCAGCAGCATACGGTCAGGATAATGGGCGTCGATTTCGGCGCGGATCTGCTTGAGCACATCGTGGGTTTCAGGAAGGTTTTCGTTGTTAGTGCCGTCGCGCTCGATCAGGTACGGGATGGCGTCGAGGCGCAGGCCGTCGATGCCCATGTCCAACCAGTAGCGCATCACCGACAACACGGCTTTCATCACCTGGGGGTTGTCAAAGTTGAGGTCGGGCTGGTGAGAGTAGAAACGGTGCCAGAAGTATTGGCCCGCGACTGGGTCCCAAGTCCAGTTGGACTTCTCGGTGTCGAGGAAGATGATGCGCGTGCCGTCGTATTTCTGGTCGTCATCCGACCACACGTAGAAGTCCCGTGCCGCCGAGCCGGGCTTGGCCTTGCGTGCGCGCTGGAACCAGGGGTGCTGGTCGGAGGTGTGGTTGATCACCAGCTCGGTGATCACCCGCAGCCCGCGCTTGTGCGCCTCGGCGATGAAGCGCTTGGCGTCGGCCATGGTGCCGTAGTCGCTGTGCACGCCACGGTATTCGGCAATGTCATAGCCATCGTCACGGCGTGGCGAGGGATAGAACGGCAGCAACCAAATGGTGTTCACGCCCAGATCGGCGATGTAGTCGAGCTTGGCGATCAGGCCGGGAAAATCACCGATACCGTCGTTATTGGAGTCGAAATAGGATTTGACGTGAACCTGATAAATCACCGCGTCTTTGTACCAGAGCGGGTCTTTGATAAAGGTGGCAGCGTTGGGTTTCTTCGCCATTGGAAACTCCTGAAAACACTAAAATTCTGTGGCCGGAATACGATCCAGTGCGGGCGCTGGCTTGCTTGCGATAACGGTCTGTCAGTACCTGAACTGACACATCGCAATCGCAGGCAAGCCCGCTCCCACCGGGGATCTCCATCAGGCTGGGGAATGGCTGATACGCCAGATTCCAAAGGGCATCTGTGGGTCCAGTCGCGTCCACTGGTTCTTGCCATACCAGGTCCAGCGATGGCCGTTCATCAAGTCTTCGCCCTGGGTCTGGGCGTCGTCCGGCAGGCCCAACTCCCATAGCGGCAACTCGAAATGGGCTTCCTGGGCGTTGAATGGGTCAAGGTTCACGGCCACCAGGATGAAGTTGCTGCCATCCTCGCTGCGCTTGCCGAAATACAGGATGTTGTCGTTCCAGGCGTTGTAGAGCTTGAGCCCCAGGTGCGTCTGCAGCGCCGGGTTCTGCCGGCGGATGCGGTTGAGCTGGGCGATCTCGGCGATGATATTGCCGGGCGCCGTGTAGTCCCGTGGGCGGATTTCGTATTTCTCCGAGTCCAGGTATTCCTCTTTACCCGGCACCGGGGCCGATTCGCACAATTCGAAACCTGAATACATGCCCCAGAGCCCTGAGCCCATGGTGGCCAGTGCCGCACGGATCAAGAAGCCGGCACGGCCGGATTCGTGCAGGAAGGCAGGGTTGATGTCCGGCGTATTGACGAAGAAATTCGGCCGGTAGCACTCGCGCCACGGTGATTCGTTCAGCTGCGTCAGGTATTCGCTCAACTCGGCCTTGGTGTTACGCCAGGTGAAATAGGTGTAGCTCTGGGAATAGCCGACCTTACCCAGGCGCGCCATCATCGCCGGGGTGGTGAAGGCTTCGGCGAGAAAAATCACCTCGGGGTACTTGGACCGGACATCGCTGATCAGCCATTGCCAGAACGGCAGCGGCTTGGTGTGGGGGTTGTCGACGCGAAAGGTCTTCACGCCCTCTTCCACCCAGCCCACCACGATGTCGCGCAGTTCCGTCCACAGGCTCGGGATGGCATCTGCGGCATAAAAGTCGACGTTGACGATGTCCTGATACTTCTTCGGTGGGTTCTCCGCGTATTTGATCGTGCCGTCCGGGCGCCAGTTGAACCAGCCGGGATGGGCCTTGAGCCATGGATGGTCCTGGGAACACTGGATCGCGAAGTCCAGGGCAATCTCCAACCCATGCTCGGCGGCCGCCTGGACCAGGCGACGGAAGTCATCGCGACTGCCCAGTTGCGGATGGATGGCTTCATGGCCACCCTCCTCGCTGCCAATCGCGTAAGGGCTGCCCGGATCGTCCGGGCCGGCGGTCAGCGAGTTGTTCTTGCCCTTGCGGTGGCTACGCCCGATCGGGTGGATCGGCGGGAAGTACAGCACGTCGAAGCCCATGTCATGGATCATCGACAGCCGCGAGTGCACGTCATTAAAGGTGCCGTGACGCGCAGGATCGTCAGTGATCGAGCGTGGAAACAGCTCATACCAGCTGGCAAACAGCGCCGCCTCACGCTCCACATCAATCGGGTAAACCGTGCTGATGCTCAAATAGGCGCGATGATCGGCCTGGGTCATCAGGTGTGCACTGTCTTCGTGCAGGAACTGCGCGACCTGCTCGGTTTCCAGCAGCCCGGAGAGTTCATGGTGCAGCAACATCAGGCGATCGCGCAGCTCATTGTAACTGCGCTCGGCGGCTTGCAGCACCAGGCTACGGCCTTCCTGCAACTCCAGGCTGACCGGCACGCCGGCCTCATGTTTCTTGCGTAGCTCATAGCAAAAGCTGGCGAAGGTATCGATCCAGGCCTCGATGCAGTATTCGTGAGGGCCTTGCTGGGTCACGGTAAACGTGCCCTCCCAGCCGTTGTTGCCCACGTCGGTCATGACCACGCTGTGCCAGCTTTCATCCTGCAGCGGGCGCCAGCGGATCAGCACGGCGAGCTTGTCATGGCCATCGGCGAACACTTTGCTGGTGACATTGACCTGTTGGCCGACCACGGCCTTCACGGCAAATTCGCCGCCATCAATCACGGGGGTGGTGCTTTCGATCGCAATCCTGGGCAGCAACAGTGCCTGGGACAGTGGTAACAAAGATTCTATTTCAGCAGTCATCGAGCATCTTCCCCTTACGCCCTGTGGACGCTCTTTGCTTGATCCGAATTCTGAGGCGGCCGCGCTCTTCCTGAGCATGACCGTAATAGGTCCGAGCCTGGGCTCCGGTTAAAAGTTCAGCTGGATATGCCGCCATCGGGCGGGGAATCAATTCGCCCCGGCGGCTGTCCACCGATAGAGCAAAGCACAAAGGAGGCCACACCGATGAATATCCCGATCCCGGCAGAAACGCCGGACCCGAATATCGACAAACCGACCCTGCCGCCCACCGAACCGCAGCCCATTCCGGAAAAAGAACCACCCGAAAATGAGCCACCGCCGGTGGAGGAACCCCCTACGACCATGCCGCCAGTGATCGTCAGTCCTTCTCGAAACGCTTGACGATCTTCGGCATCACGCTGAACACCACCAAGGCCAGTAACGTACTGAGTACCGCTGTCGATTCCCGGCCCAACCCGGCCGACACCCCGATCGCAGCGGTCATCCACAAACCGGCTGCGGTGGTCAGGCCTTTGACGTGGCCCTCTTCATCATCCTTGCCCTTGATGATCGTGCCCGCGCCCAGGAAGCCGATCCCCGCAATCACACCCTGCACCACCCGGCTCATGGCATCCGCCTGGTTGCCGGACATTTGCGGCACCATCACAAACAAAGCCGCGCCCAACGCCACCAGCATGTGGGTGCGCACCCCGGCGGCCTTGCCCTTGCTCTCTCGCTCAAAGCCAAGGATGCCGCCCAGGGTCGCCGCGATCAGCAGGCGCACGGTGATCTGGGTGAGCTGCTTGGCGTCGCCAATGTCGGCGAATTCAGCCTGCAGGGTTTGCCACACTTCAAGCCACCAAGCGTCCATCGAAGCTGTCCTTTGTCATGGTTGGTAAAGGATGGACAGCGGTGACCGCCAGTCAGTTGCCTGGAACCCCCACACATTGCTGCCCCCTAATCCTCATAGCCCATGAATAAGGAGAACGGCATGCCCATTCGTATCGAAAACCACCTGTGCTACTTCATGCTCGATGACAACGGCCAGGAACAGAGCGTGCCGGCGACTCGGGTCAATATTGTTACCGACCTCGACAAATCCATGTCCTACGTGGAATTGGCCGCCGAACGGATCTACATCACTGAAGCGGAGGCCGATGCCCTGACCGTGGCCGGCGCCCATGACGGGCGTCAGCACGTGAAGGCAGAAGAACCTGGTTCGCTGATTTAATTGATCTGTGTCAGCGCATTCAAAATAACGCTGCACCCCTGACGCCACGGGGTGCAGCACATTGTCGCAGCGATCTTCCCGCGCACCTTCTGATCCGCTTTTTATCGCCATACCTGAGTCTGTTATGCAAACAGCGTCACGCGCATAGTTCATCCGCCTGATGGAGGCTGATGAGCGAATGACCATGAGCGAACACATCCCAACCGTGGAAATCTTTGAGCCCACACACCCAAAGAAGGTGAAGGCCAAATCCAGTGACAACCTGATTCATACCCGCAGTTTCACCGGGCTGTTCCGTACCTTGCGCGTGAGCGGTGCGGGCTTCCTGTTCCTGGCCTTTTTCGGCACCGTGTGGCTGAACTGGGACGATCGGCAGGCGGTGCTGTGGGACCTGGCTGAAAGCAAATTTCACATCTTCGGTGCGACGTTCTGGCCGCAGGACTTCATCCTGCTGTCGGCGCTGCTGATCATCTGCGCCTTCGGCCTGTTTGCGATCACGGTGTTCGCCGGTCGCGTCTGGTGCGGCTACACCTGCCCGCAAAGCTCGTTCACCTGGCTGTTCATGTGGTGCGAAAAAGTCACCGAAGGCGAGCGCAACCAGCGCATCAAGCTGCAAGCCGCACCCTGGAGCCTGAACAAATTGGCGCGACGCTCGGCCAAGCACACGTTATGGCTGGGCATCAGCGTGCTGACCGGTCTGACGTTTGTCGGCTATTTCACGCCGATCCGCCCCTTGGCGGCCGAACTACTGACCTGGCAGATGGGCGGCGTCAGCCTGTTCTGGGTGCTGTTCTTTACCGGCGCCACCTACATCAATGCCGGCTGGCTGCGTGAAGCGGTGTGCATGCACATGTGCCCGTATGCGCGGTTCCAGAGCGTAATGTTCGACAAAGACACACTGACCATTTCCTATGACGTGGCACGCGGCGAACAGCGTGGCCCGCGCAAACGTGAGGTCAAACCCGCCGACGTCGGCCTGGGCGACTGCATCGACTGCCAGCTGTGCGTGCAGGTCTGCCCCACTGGCATCGACATCCGCGACGGCCTGCAAATGGAGTGCATCGGCTGCGCGGCGTGCATCGACGCCTGCGATTCGATCATGGACAAAATGGGCTACCCGCGCGGCCTGGTGAGCTACACCAGCGAACATCAACTGCAAGGCGGCAAGACGCACCTGCTAAGGCCGCGTCTGATCGGCTACAGTGCCGTGCTGCTGGTGATGATTGCGGCGCTGGTGGTGGCGTTGGTGGAGCGGCCAATGGTGTCGCTGGACGTGACCAAGGACCGGGGCATGTTCCGCGAGAACGCCCAGGGTTTGATCGAAAACATCTACAGCCTCAAGGTGATCAACAAGACGCAGCAGCGCCAGGACTATCGCTTGGAGCTGGTGGACGCCGAGGGCTTCCAGTTGCAAGGCAAGACCGAGATCAGCCTGGCGCCGGGGGAAATCAGCGATGTACCCGTGTCGGTGGCGTTGCTGGCAGATAAACCTGCGAGCAGTTCGCAGACCTTGCGCTTCAAGGTGACGGATGTGGATGAACCATGGATCTACAGCGCTGCCGACAGCCGTTTTGTCGCACCGCTGAACCGCTGAACCCTCGCAACCTGTAGAAGCCGGCTCCTACCGTAAATCTTTTGGATATTCATGAAACGCTACGAAAAATTCGCCGACGACATTGCAGAACTGATCCGCTCCGGCGTGCTGGGCCCCGGCCAGCGAGTGCCCTCGGTGCGCTATGCCAGTCAGACCTACGGCATCAGCCCGTCCACGGTGTTCCAGGCTTACTACCTGCTGGAGCGCCGTGGCCTGATCCGCGCGCGGCCACGCTCCGGGTACTTCGTCAATACCCATGCCCCCAGCCCGTTTTCCGAGCCGGTGGTGAGTGAGCAGGTGCATGAGTCCACCGAAGTGGATGTGAGCGAACTGGTGTTCTCGGTACTCGATTCGATCAAGGACCCGAACACCGTACCGTTCGGCTCGGCGTTCCCCAGCCCTATGCTGTTTCCACTGCCGCGCCTGGCGCGCTCCTGGCCAGCGCCAGCCGTGAGATGGACCCGCGCCTGGTGGTCACCGACATGTCGCCGGGCAACCCGCAACTGCGCCGGCAGATTGCCCTGCGCTACATGGTCGGCGGGTTGATGCTGCCGATGGAAGAGCTGCTGATCACCAACGGCGCGTTGGAGGCTTTGAACCTGTGCCTGCAAGCCGTCACGGAACCCGGTGACCTGGTGGCCATCGAAGCCCCTGCGTTCTACGCCTGCCTGCAAGTGTTGGAGCGATTGAAACTCAAGGCAGTGGAAATCCCCGTGCACCCGCGCGATGGCATTGACCTCAACGCGCTCGCGCAAACCCTGGAGCGCTACCCGATCAAGGCCTGCTGGACCATGACCAGCTTCCAGAATCCCATGGGCGCAACCCTGCCGGAAGCCAAGAAGCAGGCACTGGTGGAGCTGTTACGCGGCCATCAAGTGCCCTTGATCGAAGACGATGTGTACGCCGAACTGTATTACGGCCAACAGGCGCCGAAACCCGCCAAGGCGTTCGACACCGAAGGCCTGGTGATGCATTGCGGCTCTTTCGCCAAGAGCCTGGCCCCCGGCTATCGCGTGGGTTGGGTGGCCGCCGGGCGCTTTGCGCAAAAGGTTGAGCGCCTGAAGTTGATGACCTCGCTTTGCCCTTCAATGCCCGCCCAGGCGGCGATTGCCGATTACTTGCAGCACGGCGGTTATGACCGGCACCTGCGCAAATTGCGCTATGCCCTGGAGGAACAGCAAAGCGCCATGCTGACGGCCATCGCCCGCTACTTCCCGGCGCAGACGCGCGTCAGCCAACCCGCCGGCGGGTATTTCCTGTGGCTGGAGCTGCCGGAGCAGACGGATTCGTTAAAGTTGTTCCAGATGGCCTTGGCGCAAGGCATCAGCATTGCGCCGGGGCCGATCTTCTCGGCGACCCAGCGCTTCAGGAACTGCATTCGCCTGAATTACGGCAGTCCGTGGACCGAGGCATCGGAGGAAGCCATGGAAACATTGGGGCGTATTATCCGATCGTTTTGAGCAGGAACCCCACTCCACAAGAGGCCACACAAGAACGCGCACGCAACAGCTACGCGAAATGCAAGCGCCAATGGGGCGCCCTGTTGGCGATCGACCTGGACAAGGTATTGCGATTTCTCGATAACGCAGACGATCGTTACTTGTATGCCAGCCATCGCCGTAATGGACAGATAGAGGGCTCGGCCAGCAACGGTTACAGCATTCCGGACAATTCCGAAGCCAGCCTGCTCCAGGCGTTCTCCCGCAAGGGTTACGACGTGCTGCGCCATCTACAGACGTAAGCAGCAGGGGCTTAACGACCACCGCCCAAATCGAGGAACGTCCCGGTGGCATAAGACGCCTTATCCGAGAGCAACCAGATAATCGCTTCCGCCACTTCATCCGGGCGCCCGCCTCGGGCCATGGGAATACCGGATTCCAACTTGCTGACCCGGTCGGGGTCGCCGCTCAGGGCATGGAAGTCGGTGAAGATGTAGCCAGGCCGCACGGCGTTGACACGAATACCCTCACCCGCCACCTCTTTGGACAAGCCCAGGGTGAAGGTGTCGAGTGCGCCTTTGGAGGCCGCGTAGTCGACGTATTCACCCGGCGAACCCAAGCGAGCCGCCACTGACGACACGTTGACGATGCTACCACCCTGCCCGCCATGCTTGGGCGACATGCGCAGCACCGCATGCTTGGCACAGAGGATCGGGCCGAGCACGTTGGTCTTCATGACTTTCAGGATGCGGAATTCGGACATCTCATCCACGCGGGATTTATGCCCCACCGTGCCGGCATTGTTGACCAATGCGGTGACACGGCCCAACTCGGCGTCCACCCGATGGAACAGCGCGATCACTTCATCCTCGATGCTCACATCCGCGCGCACGGCAATGGCCTGGGCACCCAGCGCCCGCACCTGTTCGAGCACACGATGGGCTGCGTCTTCGTCGGACTGGTAGTTGATGCAGATGCGATAGCCCTGGCGGGCGGCCAGCAAGGCCGTCTCGGCGCCAATCCCACGGCTGCCTCCGGTGATGATGACGACTTTGTCCATGGGTGCGGTCTCCTGATTCAACCTGATGCTAAGGGTTGGATCCAAGAATAACCGTCACGCACGGCTTTTGTCAGGCGCTACCGCCTCTTCGGCGCGCTGGATGTCCGTCATGAACCCCTCCGCCGGCAACGGATGGCCCAGCAGATACCCCTGCAGGGAGTTGCACCCCAGTCGGGTGAGGAAACTCTGCTGCACATCGGTTTCCACGCCTTCGGCGACAATGCGCAGCCCCAGGGCCTGGCCGAGGGCGACAATGGCGGAAACGATGGCGGCGTCGTCGCTGTCGTGTTCCAGGTCGCGTACAAAACCCCGGTCGATCTTCAGCTCGTTGGCCGGCAGGCGCTTGAGGTACATCAGGCTGGAATAACCGGTGCCGAAGTCGTCGATGGACAAATCGACGCCCATGTCCGACAGCTGCTGCAACACGGTCATGCTCGCATCGGCGTCGGTCATGGCAGTGGTTTCGGTGATTTCCAGGGTCAGGTTATTAGCCGGCAACTGGTGCCGCTCCAGGGCGTCGGCCACGCTCTTGACCAACCCGGCGTGGCAGAACTGCAACGCCGACAGATTCACGGCAATACGCCAGTCTTCGTAGCCCTGGGCGTACCACAGGCTCATCTGGCGACAGGCCTCGTTGAGCACCCATTCACCGATCGGAATGATCAGGCCGGTCTTTTCCGCCAGCTCGATAAACATCGCCGGCAGCAGTAGCCCTTGTTGCGGATGCTCCCAGCGCAGCAGGGCCTCGGCCCCCACCGGGATACCGCTGACCGCGTCGCACTTGGGCTGGTAGTACAAGCGGAATTGCTCCTGCTCCACCGCATTGCGCAAGTCCTGCAGCAGTTGCAATTGCTTGCGTGCATTGGTGTTCATCGAGGCATCAAAGAAGCTGTAGCCATTCTTGCCCATGCCTTTGGCGTGGTACATCGCGGCGTCGGCGTTCATCAGCAATTCCTGGGGGTTGTGGCCGTTGCCCGGGAACATGGCGATGCCCACGCTGGCAGAGATCTTAAGCTCATGCTCGGCCACCTGGAACGCTCGGTTGATCAGGATCACTTGGCGCTCGGCAAGGCCAAGGGCATCGTCCGGCTGAGTCAGTTGCACCAGCAACACGAACTCATCGCCGCCAATGCGCGCCAAGGTGTCCTGACTGCGCAAGTCTTCGCGCAGGCGCAGGCCGACCTCACGCAACAATTGGTCACCCATGTGATGGCCAAACGCATCGTTGACCGGTTTGAAGCCGTCGAGGTCGATAAACATCAGCGCGAAGCAACCGCCCTGCTCTTTCACGACCTGCATGGCCTGTTGAATGCGATCGGCCAACAAGGTGCGATTGGGCAAACCCGTGAGCATGTCGTGCAGGGCCAGGTGGGTCAGTTCCTGGTTGGCCAGGGTCAGGGAATCGGCCAGCACTGCAGTACGCGCTTCCAGGCGTGCATCGAGCAACGAGGTGAGCAAGGCGATGGCCAGCACGGCCAGGGTGGTCACCAGCACCAGGTTGTCCAGCCCCTTGCCGCTCAAGCCGTTCAGTGCAGCACCGCAAACGCTGTCATCGGCGAAACGTGCCGCGGCCATCCCCGTGTAATGCATGCCGACGATGGCAAAGCCCATCACCACCGCGGCGCCCCCACGCGCAAGGCGCACATACGGCGCGTTACGACGCAAGTTATGGGCGATCCACAGCGCAGCGCCAGACGCCGCGACGGCGATCAACAACGAAGCGCCAAACAGAGTGGGGTCATAGTCAATGCCCGGCGTCATGCGCATCGCGGCCATGCCGGTGTAATGCATACACGCAATGCCGGTGCCCATGACCAGCGCGCCAAACGCCAGTTGCCAGGCAGGTAAACGCGGCTGACTGATCAGCCACAAGGCAAAGCCGCTCGACAACACCGCGATCAACAACGACAGCGCCGTGATCCCCAGGTCGAAGCCCAAGGCAAACGGCAAGCGCAACGCCAGCATGCCGATAAAGTGCATCGACCAGACCCCTACGCCCATCGCGATGGCGCCGCCGGTTATCCATAAATAGACAGCGCGGCCATTGGCGGTGGCGATGCGTCCGGACAGGTCCAGCGCGGTGTAGGAAGCCAGGATCGCCACGAACAGCGAGATCACGACCAGGGAGGGTGAATAACTACCGATGAGCATGGGACTTCTCGTGCACAACGGGACTAAGACGCCCGTACCAGGTGGCAAAGCGGGCGATTGTAGCGAGAATAATTATTGAACAGTTGATTAATTATCAGAGCGCCATTAGTGGCATTTTGACGTCAATCATATGGCTCAACAGCTACTCGAACCCGAGGGTCAGTTGCGGCCGAATGTGGGAGCGGGCTTGCTCGCGAAGGCAGTGAATCATCAAATGTTCAGTGACTGACACTCCGCATTCGCGAGCAAGCCCGCTCCCACAATGGCTCGGTTTATGTTTATTTTTTGTCCGCGATCGGTGTCTGCCCGTCCCAACCGCCGCCCAATGCCGCGATCAATTGCACGCTGGCAACCAGGCGCGTCTGCAGCAAGGTCAGCACCGTGCGTTCGTTGCTCAAGGCCGTGGCTTGCACGGTGACTACGTCCAGGTAGGCAATCAGGCCGGCCTTGTACTGATTCTGGGTCAGGCGCAGCGATTCACGTGCGGCCTCCAGCGCTTCGTTGCTGACCACCGCCTCGTCTTCCAGCACCTTGAGCTGCACCATGTAGTTTTCCACTTCGCGGAAACCATCCAGCACGGTCTGGCGGTACTTGGCCACCGTCTCATCATAGGAGGCCACGGTACGGTCGACTTCCGCCGAACGCTGGCCACCGTCAAACAGGGTCATGGCGAGTTTCGGCCCCACCGACCAGAAGCGATTCGGCAGGCTGATCCAGTCGGCGTAGGTACTGCTGGAGTAGCCGCCGGCCAAGCTCAGGCTCAGGTCCGGGTAGTAGGCCGCCTTGGCGACACCGATATTGGCGTTGGCGGCGATCACCGAGCGTTCGGCCGAGGCGATGTCCGGACGGCGTTCCAGCAATTGCGACGGCAGGCTCACCGGAATCTGCGGCAGTGCCGGGATATCCTTGCTCACCGCCAGGTTGAAGTTGGCCGGTGCCTCGCCGATCAACACGGCAATCGCGTTTTCCAATTGGGCACGCTGCCAGATCAGGTCGATCAGGCTGGCCTGGGTGGTCTTGAGCTGGGTTTGTGCCTGGGCCACCGCGTCCTTGCCGGAGACCCCGGCCCGGTACTGGTTTTCAGTCATTTGCAGGGAGCGTTGATAGGTCTCCAGCGTGGCTTGCAGCAAGCGCGTCTGTTCATCCATGACGCGCAGTTGCAGGTAACTTTGCACCAGTTCCGATTGCTGGCTCAGGCGCATCGCCGCCAGGTCCGCCGAGCTGGCTTCGGCGCTGGCTTCGTTGGCTTCCAGGCCGCGACGCAATTTGCCCCAGATATCCGCTTCCCAGCTCACGCCCAACTGGGCATTGAGGGTGTCGCGAATGCCGCTGCTGGAACTGCTCAGGCTCGCGTTGCTGCTGCCGGTGCCCTGACTGGCGCGGGTTTTCCCCACGCTAAGGTCAACGGTGGGGTAAAAAGCGCCACGGGAACTGCGCGCCAGCGCCTGGGCCTGGCGGAAGCGCGCCTCGGCCTGGGCCACGGTCTGGTTGGCCGTGTTCAGGCGCATCACCAAGTCGTTGAGCTGGCGGTCGCCGTACAGTTCCCACCAGGCGCCACGGGCCAGGGAGTCACTAGGGGTAGCCTGACGCCAGCCCTGGGCTTCCTTGAACTGCGCCGGTTCCACGACTTCCGGGCGCTGGTAGTCGGGGCCAATAGCGCAAGCACTGAGCAACAACGCCAATCCCATTGTAGGAGCGAGCTTGCTCGCGAAGGTCGTCAACGAAAACGCGCACAGCCTGAAAGTACGCGGTAACGGTGAGTTTTTCGCCAGCAAGCCGGCGCCTACAGGGGACTGCGGTGCATTGGCGTTGATTGAATCGGTCATAGCGCAGTGTCCAGGGCAGCATCGGTACGCACGCCGCGCCAGGCGTTGAAGCGATGGCGCGCGCGGTCGAGATAGAGGTAAACCACCGGGGTGGTGTAGAGGGTCAGGATCTGGCTGAACACCAGGCCGCCGATAATGGTCAGGCCCAAGGGGCGACGCATTTCCGCGCCATCGCCCGCGCCCAGCAGCAACGGCAACGCACCGAGGATGGCTGCCAGAGTGGTCATCAGGATCGGCCGCAAACGCAGCAGGCAGGCACTGCGAATCGACTCCAGCGGGCTCATGCCGTCGTGGCGCTCCAACTGCAAGGCCAGGTCGATCATCAGGATCGCGTTTTTCTTCACCACGCCGATCAGCAGGAACAGCCCCAGCAGGGAGATCAGACTGAACTCGCCACCGGTCAGGTAAATCGCGAGCATCGCGCCGACGCCGGCTGACGGCAAGGTCGAAAGAATCGTCAGCGGGTGAATGTAGCTCTCATACAGAATACCCAGCACCAGGTACACCGCCACCAACGCCCCCAGGATCATGAACGGCTGGCCCTTCTGCGTGGCCGCGAAGGCATCGGCGGTGCCGGCCATCTTGGCGATCACGTCTTCCGGCAACCCGACCTTGGCAATCGCCCGCTCGATGGCGGCCGTACCCTGCTCCACCGTCACCCCGGGGGCCATGTCAAAGGCGATGTTTTCCGAGGCGAACTGGCCTTCGTGGCTGACGCGATCGTCGGCCAGGCTGTTCTCATAGTGGGCAATGGTCGATAACGGCACCCGCGCGCCATCGGCAGTGATCACCTGCATTTGATTAAGTGTGATCGGGTCCTGGGCGTATCTAGGATTGACCTCCATCACCACCTGGTACTGGTTGAGGCTGTCGTAGATGGTGGAAATCTGCCGCTGGCTGTAGGCGTTGTTGAGCACCGCCGTGACCATGTCCATGTCGATGCCCAGGCGCTTGGCCTGGTCACGGTCGACAATCAGCGTGACCTGCGCCGCACCCCGGCCTTCGCGGGCGTCGATGGCGGTGAGTTCCGGCAGCTCGCGCAAGGCGGCCACCACTTTCGGGTACCACAGGCGCAGTGCCGCCAGGTCGCCGCTTTGCAGGATGTAGGAATACTGGGCGCTGGTCTGGTCGCGGCTACCGCCGAATTGCAGGTCCTGGTCGGCCATCAGGAACAGCCGCCCGCCCGGCACCAGCGGCACGTCCTTGCGCAGGCGCTCGATCACCGCCTGGGCGGAAATCTTGCGCTCGCTGATGGGCTTCAGACGCACCAGCATCACCGCATTGTTGGTGCCGTTGTTGCCGCCGATGAAGCCGGCCACGCTGAGCACCGCCGGGTCCTTGAGCACCGCCTTGCGGAAGGTTTCCATTTTCGGCTGCATCACGCTGAACGACAGCCCATCGTCGCCGCGCACAAAACCGATCAACTGGCCGGTGTCCTGCTGCGGCATGAAGGTTTTCGGCACCACCACGTACAGCGCCACATTCAGGCCGATGGTCAGCAACAGGCTGAGCAGGGTCAGGCGACGATGGCGCAGCACCCAGTCCAGGCTGGTGGCGTAGCCTGCGACCATGCGGTCGTTGATCTTCTGGCTCCAGCGCTGCAAACCGGTCATCTGGCCTTTGACATGGGGCTTGAGCCAGCGTGCGCAGAGCATGGGGGTCAGGGTCAGCGAGACGATCAGCGACACAATGATCGCCGCCGACAAGGTGATGGAAAACTCGCGAAACAGATTGGTGACGATCCCGCCCATAAACAGGATGGACAGGAACACCGCCACCAGCGACACGTTCATCGACAGCAAGGTAAAGCCGACTTCCTGGGCCCCCAGGTACGCGGCCTTCATCGGCGGCACACCCTCGTCGATATGCCGGGAAATGTTCTCCAGCACCACGATGGCATCGTCCACCACCAGGCCGGTGGCCAGGATCAACGCCATCAACGAAAAGTTGTTCAACGAAAAACCGTACAGGTACATCACCGCAAAGGTACCCACCAGCGACACCGGCACCGCCAAGGTAGGAATCAGCGAGGCGCGGAAGTTACCCAGGAACAGGTACACCACCAGGATCACCAGCCCGACGGCTATCAGCAAGGTCATTTCGGCTTCGTGCAACGTGGCGGTGATCACCGGCGAACGGTCCATCGCCAGGCTCAGCTTGACGCTGGACGGCAACACCGCCTGCAACGCCGGCAGCTGCGCCTTGATCTGCCTGACCGTCTCGATGATGTTGGCGCCAGACTGGCGGTTGATCACCAGCAGCACCGCCGGTTCGTTATTGAAGAAGCCGCTGTTGTAGCGGTCTTCGACGCCGTCGCTGATCTTGGCCACATCGCCAAGGCGCAACGCCGCGCCATTCTGGTAGCGAATCAGCAGCGGCTCGTAGTCCTTGGCCTTTTCCAACTGGTCGTTGGCCTGGATCTGCCAGTTGCGCTGGCTGTCCTCCAGTGAACCTTTGGGCCGGCGCTGATTGGCGTTGGCGATGGTGTTGCGCACGTCGTCGAGGGCCACGCCGTACTGGTCGAGGGCCTTGGGCTCCAGCTCGATGCGCACTGCCGGCAACGAACTGCCGCCGATCTGCACTTCGCCCACACCGGGCACCTGGGACAGGCTTTGCGAAAGGATGGTCGAGGCCAGGTCGTACAACTGGCCCTTCTGCAGCACGTCCGAGGTCAGCGACAGCACCATGATCGGCGCCTGGGACGGATTGATCTTTTTGTAGGTCGGCATGCTGCGCATACCGCTGGGCAGCAGGTTGCGCGAGGCATTGATTGCCGCCTGCACTTCCCGCGCTGCGCCGTTGATATCACGGTCGGAGTCAAATGCGAGGATTACCCGAGTAGAGCCCTGGCTCGACGAGCTGCTCATGGTGGTAATGCCGGCAATCGAGCCAAACGAGCGCTCCAGCGGCGTGGCCACGGTAGACGCCATCACCTCAGGGCTCGCGCCGGGCAAACTCGCCGATACAACGATTACCGGGAAGTCGATCTGCGGCAGCGGCGACACCGGCAGCAGGTTGAAGCTGACACCGCCCAGCAACATGATCGCCAGGCTCAGCAGCATGGTCGCTACCGGCCGACGAATGAAAGGTCCGGACAGGTTCATGACTCAACCGGCTCCAGGCTTTGCGGCTCTTTACGCCAGCGACGGCCAAGGCGATCGAAGTACAGGTAGATCACCGGCGTGGTGAACAGAGTCAGCACCTGGCTGACCAGCAGACCACCGACCATCACCAAGCCCAAGGGTTGACGCAATTCGGCACCGGATCCCGTGGCGAGCATCAACGGCACCGCGCCAAACAGCGCAGCCAGGGTGGTCATCAGGATCGGCCGAAAGCGCAGCAGTGCCGCCTGGTAGATCGCGGTCTGCGGGTCGAGGCCCTGGTTGCGTTCGGCGTCGAGGGCAAAGTCGATCATCATGATCGCGTTCTTCTTGACGATACCGATCAGCAAGATAATGCCGATGATCGCGATCATGCCCAGGTCATTGCCACTGAGCAGCAACGCCAGCAAGGCGCCCACGGCCGCCGACGGCAAGGTCGAGAGAATGGTGATCGGATGGATATAGCTCTCGTAGAGCACGCCCAACACGATGTACATGGTGACCACCGCCGCCAGGATCAACAACAAGGTACTCGACAACGAGGCTTCGAAGGCCTGGGCCGCGCCCTGGAACTGGGTCTGCACGCCCACCGGCATGCCAATGTCTTTCTGGGTCTGGTTGATCAGTTCCACCCCTTTGCCCAGCGCAACGCCGGGGGCCAGGTTGAACGACATCATCACTGCCGGGAACTGACCGATATGCGCTATCGCCAATTGGGCCTGACGCTGTTCCACATGGGCCAGGCTGGACAGGCGCACCTGGCCACCATCGGTGGTTTTCACATGGATCTGGTTCAGCGCCTCCGGCCCCAGGGTTTCGCCGGACTGGGCCTGCAATACCACACGGTACTGGCTGGCCTGGGTGTAGATGGTGGAAATCTGCCGCTGGCCGAACGCGTCATACAATGCGTCGGTGATGGTCGACACGCTGACGCCCAGGCGCGAAGCCGCATCGCGGTCGATCACCAGGTACACCTGCAAACCCTTGTCCTGCAGGTCGCTGGCAACGTCGGTGAGTTCGGGCAACTGGCTCAACGCGTGCACCAGCTTGTCGCTCCACAACGCCAGCAACTCGGCATCGGGTGAGGACATGCTGAACTGGTACTGGGTGCGGCTGACGCGGTCTTCAATGGTCAGGTCCTGCACCGGCTGCATGAACAGGCGGATACCCACCAGCTTATCGATTTCCGGCTGCAAACGCGTGATCACCTGGGCAGCGCTCAAATCGCGCTGGCCGTGGGCCTTGAGGTTGATCAGCAGGCGCCCGCTGTTGAGGGTCGCGTTATCGCCGTCCACGCCAATGTAGGAAGACAGGCTTTCCACTGCCGGATCGGCCAGGATGATCTTGGCCAATTCCTGCTGGCGCTGGCTCATAGCGGCGAAGGAAATTGACTGCGGCGCTTCGGAAATACCCTGGATCACCCCGGTGTCCTGCACGGGAAAGAAGCCCTTGGGCACCACCAGGTACAGCACCACGGTCAGGCCCAGGGTGGCGATGGCGACCAGCAGGGTCAGCGGCTGGTGCTTGAGCACCCACTGCAACATGCTGCCGTAACGCGCGATCAACCAATCGATCCAGGCGCCGCTGGCCTTGTAGAAACGGCTTTGTTCTTCTTCCTTGGGTTCGCGCTTGAGCAAGCGTGCGCACATCATTGGCGTGAGGGTCAGCGACACCACCAGGGAAATCAGGATCGCCACCGCGAGGGTGATGGCGAACTCACGGAACAAGCGCCCCACCACGTCAGCCATGAACAGCAGGGGAATCAGCACCGCGATCAGCGACAGGGTCAGGGAAATCAGGGTGAAGCCGATCTGCTTGGCGCCCTTGAGTGCGGCGGCCAGCGGGGTCTCGCCTTCTTCGATGTAACGGGAAATGTTCTCCAGCATCACGATGGCATCGTCCACCACAAACCCGGTGGCGATGGTCAATGCCATCAGCGTCAGGTTGTTGATGGAGAACCCCGCCAGGTACATCACGCCAAAGGTGCCCACCAGGGACAGCGGTACGGCAATGGACGGAATGAGCGTGGCGCTGACCCGGCGCAGGAACAGGAAGGTCACCATCACCACCAGGGCAATGGCGATGAGCAATTCATGCTGTACGTCTTTTACCGAGGCGCGGATGGTCTGGGTGCGGTCGGTGAGCACCGTCACATCGAGGCCGGCCGGCAGGTTGTCGGTGATGCTCGGCAGCAGCGCCTTGATGCGGTCCACCACCTCGATCACGTTGGCCCCTGGCTGGCGCTGGATATTCAGCAGCACGGCCTGGTTTTGGTTGGCCCAGGCGGCGAGGCGTTCGTTTTCGGCGCCGTCGACGATCTGCGCCACGTCCTTGAGGCGCAGCGGCGCGCCATTGTTGTAGGCGAGGATCAGTTCGGCGTATTGCTGGGGCGAGACCAACTGGTCGTTGGCGTCGAGCATCGACACCCGCGTTGGGCCGTCGAAGTTACCCTTGGGCTGATTGACGTTGGACGCCGCGATCAGCGTGCGCACGTCCGACAGGTTCAAGCCATTGGCTGCCAGGGCTTCGGGGTTGACCTTGATGCGCACGGCCTGGCGCTGGCCGCCGGCGATGCTGACCATGCCGACGCCGCTGATCTGCGCAATTTTCTGCGCCATGCGCGTGTCGACCAGGTCATTGAGCTTGGGCAGCAGCATGGTCTTGGAAGTGATCGCAAGGGTCAGCACCGGGGTATCCGCCGGGTTGACCTTGTTGTACACCGGCGGCGCCGGCAAGTCCTTGGGCAGCAGGTTGGTGGCAGCGTTGATCGCGGCCTGCACTTGTTGCTCGGCGACATCCATATTGATGTCGAGGTTGAAACGCAGGGTCAGCACCGACGCACCGCCGGAGCTGGTGGAGGCCATCTGCGTGAGGCCCGGCATTTGCCCGAACTGGCGTTCCAGCGGCGCGGTGACCGCACTCGTCATCACGTCCGGGCTCGCGCCGGGGTACAGGGTCATCACGCGGATGGTCGGGTAATCCACCTGGGGCAAGGCCGACACCGGCAGCAAGCGGTACGCGATGATGCCGGCCAGAACAATGGCCAGCATGCTCAGCGTGGTGGCGACCGGGCGAAGGATAAACAGCCGCGACAGGTTCATGAACCGACCTTTTGCGCCTTGCCAGCGGTGGTGCCGGTCTCCCCTTTCGCCGCTGGCTTGCCTTGCAGGTGTTCGGTCGGGGTGGTCGGCACTTCGCTGCTGTCGTTCACCACTTCGATCTCGCTGCCATCCTTGAGGCGGTCGGTACCTTCCAGGACCACGCGGTCGCCGGCTTTGAGGCCTTCTTTGATCACGGTGTTGTCGCCGTCGGTATCACCCACCACCAGGGGCTGCACCTTGACCTTCTTGTCACCGTCGAGCACGTAGACGAAGGTACCGGTGTTGCCGAACTGGATCGCCGCCGACGGCGCCAGCACTACGTTGTGCAAGGTATCGGCCAGCAGGTGCACATTGACGAACTGATTGGGGAACAGCGCCTGGTCCTTGTTATCGAAGCGTGCCTTGAATTTCAGGGTACCGGTGGTCACGTCGATCTGGTTGTCCAGGCTTTGCAGCACACCCACGGCCTGTTGCTTCACATCACCACGGTCCCAGGCTTCCACCGGCAGCTTGTTGCCGGCGTGGTAGCGGGTGAGCACGGTTTCCAGGGTGTTTTCCGGCAGCGTGAAGGCCACGCTGATCGGCTGGGTCTGGGTGATCACGGCCAGGAACGTGGTGTCGTTGGCCGCCACCAGGTTGCCGACGTCCACTTGACGCAGGCCGACACGGCCGCTTATGGGCGCGCGGATCTTGGTGAATTCGAGGTTGAGCTTGGCGTCATCCACCGCACCCTGGTTGGTCTTGACCGTACCCTGGTATTGCAAAACCAGCGCTTCAGCGGTGTCCAGGGTCTGCTTGGCAATACTGTCCTGGGCATACAGGTCGCGGTAACGTTGCACGTCGACCTGGGCGTTTTTCAACTGGGCCTGATTCTGCATCAGCGTGCCCTGGGCCTGGAGCAAGGCGTTCTGGTAGCTGCGCGGGTCGATCTCGGCGAGCAGATCCCCAGCCTTGACCATTTGCCCTTCTTCAAAGGCGATCTTCACCAGCTCGCCGCCCACCCGGCTGCGCACATTGATGGTGTTGAGTGCGGTGACCGTGCCCAACGCCTTGTAGTACACCGGAAACTCGCCCAGCACCGCAGGCGCCACACGCACTGGCACCGGGCCGGTGGATCCACCGAAGCCTGGGCGCATCATCCCCGTTTTGCCGGCATGCCCCGCGGGCTTCTCGGCGCCGTCTTTATGGCTGCCGGGCCAGAATTTCCAGCACAGGCCGGCGATAACCAGCAACACAAGCAGGCCGAACAGCCAGCGGCGGGACTTACGGGGGGAGGATTGCATGGAGTGATCAACCATTGGGCGCGAGAGCTTCTTCTTGGGGAGGCTGAAAGATAAGCACTGGGGCGCATTTAGAAAAGCGCCTTTACCGGCTATTTACCTTGGGCTTACAACTTTTAACTTATGCGACTTAGTCCTACGGCGGTTTCGCTAAGCATCTGAGCTACAAATAAAAACGGCCTGGACTAGGCCAGGCCGCAATCTTGCATCACGCGTGTTACTGCAAAACGACAGTAACGTACCGAAACAGTTACTTCAAAACAGCCAGGGCTGCTTCGTAGTTAGGCTCTTGGCCGATTTCAGGCACCAGTTCGCTGTGCAGCACGTTGTTGTTTTCGTCCAGCACCACCACGGCGCGGGCGGTCAGGCCTTGCAGCGGGCCGTCAGCCAGCGAAACGCCGTAGTCCACTGCGAAGTCGGCGTTGCGGAAGTCCGACAGGCTCAGCACATTGTCCAGGCCTTCAGTGCCGCAGAAACGCTTCTGGGCAAACGGCAGGTCAGAGGAAATGCACAGCACGACCGTGTTGCTCAGGTCGTTGGCCTGGGCGTTGAACTTGCGCACCGAAGTGGCGCAGGTCGGGGTGTCAACGCTTGGGAAGATGTTCAGGACCTTACGCTTGCCGGCGAAGGTTTCCAGGGACGCTTGCGACAGGTCGACAGCAACAAGGCTGAACTCAGGAGCGGTGGAACCGGTTTTCGGCAATTCGCCTTCAACCTGGACAGGGTTACCACGAAGGGTGACTTGAGCCATGAACGGAATCCTTATGCTGATGTGGGTTTAACGAATTCGAGAGGTCGAAGTTAACCACAAACTACGGTGTCTACCTACCGCCAGCGATAAATTGTCATGCCTTCGGTTATGGTTTAATTGCGCGCTTTGCGCCCAGCCCTTCAAGGAAAACGATGTCGATGAATGCCCCTGCCACCAAAGTCCTGGTCATTGGATACGTCTGGCCGGAACCCCGCTCCTCGGCCGCAGGCGGGCATATGATGCAGATCCTTGAAAGCTTTCTTGCACAAGGTTGGGACATCACCTTCAGCAGCCCAGCGACGATTGGCGAACACAAGGCCGATTTGCCTGCCCTGGGTATCGCCGAGTGCGCCATCGAGCTCAATAACAGCAGTTTCGATGATTTTATCCGCGATCTGGCCCCGGATATCGTGTTGTTCGACCGTTTCATGATGGAAGAACAGTTCGGCTGGCGCGTCGAGAAATGCTGCCCAAGCGCCCTGCGCGTGCTGGAAACCTCCGACTTGCAGAGCCTGCGCGACGCACGTCACCAGCGGTTCAAGGATCACTTGAAGGCGCACCCCGACAGCGACGACTTCAGTGCCTTGTTCTCCCCGGCACTGCAGGCAGAGTTCACACTGATGGCCGATACCGACCTGGCCAAGCGCGAGATCGCGGCCATCTACCGTTGCGACATCAGCCTGATGATTTCCGACGTGGAAATCCGCCTGCTCACCGAGCACTTCAAGGTGCCACCCGCCCTGCTCCACTGGTGCCCGCTGATGGTGGAGCCACCGACCGAAGCCTTCGCGCCGTTTGAAGACCGCGCGCACTTTCTCAGCATCGGCAACTTCCGCCACGCGCCCAACTGGGATGCGGTGCTCTGGATGAAAAACAGCCTGTGGCCGCTGATCCGCCAGCAGTTGCCGGGGGCGCAGTTGCACATCTATGGCGCCTACACCCCGCCCAAAGCCACCGCCTTGCATAACCCGACGCAGGGTTTTCATGTCATGAACTGGGCCGAAGATGCCTTGCAGGTGATGACCGCCGCGCGTATCTGCCTGGCGCCCCTGCGCTTCGGCGCCGGCATCAAGGGCAAACTGGCGGACGCGATGCTCTGCGGCACGCCGAACGTCACCACGCCCATCGGCGCCGAGGCCATGGGTGATGAACAGCCATGGCCGGGCATGATCGAACACAGCGCACCTGCCTTGGCGGCGGCTGCCGTGGCGCTCTACCAGGACCGCGGACGCTGGACCCTGGCCCAAGAACATGGCCGTCAACTGCTCGCCCGCCGCTATGACCAGGCCATGCATGGCCCGGCGCTGGTGGCCTGCCTGGAACAGTGCCGCAGCCATCTGAATGCCCATCGCCGGGACAACTTCACCGGCAGCATGCTGCGCCATCACGCCCATAAAAGTACGCAGTACATGTCCCAGTGGATCGAGGCGAAAAACCGCATCGTATAAACACGAGTGCTGGCGAGGTCGCGTGCGAGGGGGCATTATCCAAGGCAGCAACCACAATAAAGCGACGGCAGCATGACCCGAGCAACGCGAATCACCGACCCTTCCTACGAGCTGATGGACGACCACAACGGCCTGTCCATCATCTATCGCCAGCACGGCTTCCCCTGCCCGCTGGTGCGCTGGCACTTCCACAAGGAATACGAACTGCACCTGATCGTCGCCAGCTCCGGCAAGGTGTTCATCGGCGACTACATCGGTAACTTCTACCCGGAAAGCCTGTTTCTCACCGGTCCCAACCTGCCCCACAACTGGATCAGCCAAGTGGAGGAAGACGAGGTGGTGCCCAAACGCGACATGCTGGTGAATTTCACCGATGAGCTGTTTGAAGGTGGCAGCCAGATCTTCGCCGAACTCAAGACCCTGGCGCCGCTGCTGGAGCGTGCGCAGTACGGTATCGAGTTTCGCTGCAAACGCACGATTACCCAGGCGATGACCTTGATGCAACGCATCGAGGACGCCCAGGGCATGGCGCGCCTGGGGCACTTCTTTATCCTGCTGGAAGCCTTGAGTGCGTGTGAGGACTACCAGTTGCTGTCGGGTGCCACTACCCCGCAGCTGGCCGACGAGCACAGCATCGACCGCACCAACCGCGCGGTGGACTACATTTTCGCCCATTACGCCCGTGAGTTGCCGCTGGAGGAAGTGGCGGAATATCTGGGAATGAAACCCACCTATTTCTCCCGGGTATTCAAACAGGCCACCGGGCGCACGTTTATCGAATTTGTGAACCGGTTGCGCATCAGCAAATCATGCGAATTGCTGGCAGACGGCGACAAGGCCGTGACCGATGTGTGCTTCGAATCGGGCTTCAATAACATCTCCAACTTCAACCGGCGCTTTCAGCAACTCAAGGGCATGACACCCTCCCACTACCGACGCCTGGCAGTGCAACGGCTCACCGAAGAAAACCGCGGCCAGCACCTTACGACACCAGCAAACGGCTACAGATCAGGGCCTTAAACCGTGGCCTTCACGCAATGGAACCTTACGAAGTGCCAAGCCACTTAGTGAACACACGCCCAACACTTCTTTTTCATTCGTTGGATGGCGTATGTTCACACACAGATATAAGGCCCTCCACTTATGACTGGCGTTCACCGCGTTCGCTTGGCCACCTCTATTACGCCCACGGCCCCCACACTACAAAGCCTGCACGCAGCCGATGAACATTCGGTGGCCTCCAACGTCATCAGACTTTTTCAGGCTCGTCAAAACAGGCATAGAGACCGCCCGCAGCCCGAATACGCAGTCGATATGCCGAAACACGCCCCGCAGCGAATACTTGACCTGCTCAGATACACGGTGACCGACGAGCAGCCAAGTCTGGCCGAACAGATCAGTCAATTGATACAAGGCGCCGGTGAGACACTCACAGACGAAAGAGCACTGCACAACGAAGTCGAACGGCTCCTGAACCAGCCGAGCGCGCTCAATCCGCAAAAAACCTACACCCAACTGATTGACGACATACTCCAAAGCCCGGCGCGTGCCATGCCCAACAACGGCATTGGTTTTTCTCGAGTTCGCCGAGACCTGCAAAACGCCCACCCTGCGCAAAACGCGGGTAACACCTCGATCCAGCAGTTCGCCAATGCTCTGGTTGAAGACAGCGACAGCCAACTGGCGATTAATTTTGCCAATTATTTGATCCGCATTCGGGTGGATGCAATCCCATACAACCCTGCTCGTGCAGTCCCAATTGCTGTACCGCCCAGCTCAACGTTCGGCCTCGCCTGGAACGAACTGGCTGACGCGCTCGACGCGGTGCCTTTCAAAACCTTTGCCCAAACCAAAGGCATTGATATTTCCAGTCTTGTCATTAAGGCCAATGGAGACCTGACCGGCCAGAGGAACAATCAAACCTTCAGCTTCTCTTTGGCACAAAATCCTGAATGGGCCGCCGCTTCATCTGCGGTTTTGACTGCGGCAAGAAAAATGCGCGGGGACATCACGTTCCACGACCGCGAGCATGCACCCGCGGAGGACGTCGCAAGCTTTTATCTGGAGCGCGCGCCCCGCTACAACAGCGACGACACGCTGATAGCGATCGACTGGCTGATGAAAGAGAGAAACTTCCATTCGATAAGTAACACCGATACCTACTACGCGGCTCAATACGCCCCAGTCCAACAGCGCCAAAGAGAGGCAAAACAACACGTCGCAAACCTGCCACCGCCTCAGTTGAGCCGACTACTGGCCGGTTTCGAGCCCGCATCGGTGGCACAAAAGGTCAAGGACGCCGATCAGGCCCTGGCCCGCCTGAGCAGCCAAGCGATGGGCAAGTTGTTTGGGATCAAGATTGAAGAACTGCCCGAATATTCGACCTTCAACCTGGTACGTAACAACCTTAAGGATGTGCTGAACGGCGTTGCTTTTACAGCGTTCGCACAGGAAAAAAATCTTGAAGTGTCGAGCGTCCGGATCAATGCGGCGGACGGGGCCTTAAAAGGCACAGTCAATGGCGTCGAAACCACATTCGTGTTGAACGACCTCTCCGGTTGGTCCGAGGTCTGGCCGCAAGTACAACTGGCGGTAGAACGTATGGCGACAGGCTCAGGCGATTACGTCTTCTACCCGAGTGCACACTCTGCAGAGGTTTCAGAGGTGCTGCGTTTTTACGCGGAAGAAGGACCGCCTCAAAATGACGCTCCTAACCCTGGCTGGGCGCGAAGAGCGCGCGAAGGGAGTCTGCGCAGAAGTGCCGAAATCACCCAAGTCGACGGCTTCAAGGCATTGGTGGGTACACCCACTGACGATGCCCGCTCGCTCAGCGTGCGCGAGGTGCAGCAGGCCGTCATCTCACAGCTCACTGGGAAGCCAATGAACCTTTCGCCGCTTGAAACCCTGGCGGCGGCAGCCAAGGTCAATGTGCCACAGAGCGACCCCGCACCGCCCGTAAACGCGGCACCAGACCTCGACACCCCAGAAGACATCCTGGCACGCGCCGAAGGCGAACTGGTCGGCACTGCGCATCGCGTGATGCTTGAGCTCAAGAGCGACCCGACGCCCCCTGCCTCAAAAAAGGTTGAGCCGGTCCCGGCCAACAGCCTGTTCGGACAATGGCGCGCTTACTTGGACAAAGCCCTGAAAAGCAGCGGCTTTACCGAGTGGGCCGCGAAACAGGGCATCGACCTAAGTACCTTGCGCTTTGACCCAACGGACCGCGCACTGATCGGTAAGGTCAACGGCGTTGAGCAACGCTTTACAGCCACTGATTTTACGAAAAGATACCCGGAACAGCATTTTGACGTACTCACCCCAGTGTTGACCGCTGCCGAGGCATTCACCGCACATGGAAAACCGATCACGCTGGCTCAGGCCAACGACAGCAGCGCATCCTTTGAATGGTTGGCCAATTTTTATTCCATCAGTACCGACTACGACAGCGAGGCGTTCACACGCCATACGGAGCTGATGGGCCGAACATTGGCATTTCCAACGCCACCTGAAAACCCAGGGAAAATCGTGAGCTGGTTGAACCAGCGCAAAATCGCGTTAGGCGACAGCAATGACAGGCATGCGCTGATTCATCAGCTTAAATTCGGGAATGTTGATAACGACGCCACAACCCGCTTTACGGTGGATCCGGACTCTAGCCACCAGCCCAAGGGCACCACGACACTCCAGAAGTTTCTGTCAGACCACGGCTGGTATGGCGCCACGTCGGCCGCACAGGTCGATAATTTGTTACAGGCGTTGCAAACCCAGATCCCGCAGGCACCTGCCCTGGGCAACCAATGGGGCTTCTTGTCCACTGACTTACCGTTGAGTGCTGAGCAACGCAGCGCGGTGGGTGAGCTCGTCAAAACGTCTATTGGAAACCACAGCACCCTTCTCAGCTTCTTGAGTTCCGGCGTTTCCAACCTGAGCAGCGACCCTGATCAGGCACTGCAACAACTTCTCTCCAGTGACATCGCCCTGGAGCTCGCCACACACTTGCAAACCGCAATGAAGGGCGCTGCTACCCCAACCAGCCTAAAGCAATGGCTATTGACCGCGCTTGTGCTAGCGCTTGATCCAACGGCCGGCACCCAGCGCAATCGCGTTGCAGGTTTCGACTTCATGTGGCCTGCGAACTGGGGCTTAGGCGCTGGCAAGCTCAGTGAGCTTTTAAGCCAACATTTGGCTGATACCCAACAGGTCCCGACCCACCTTCGTCCGGCAGTCACCCGCCTATTGATGTCCGGTGCAGCGCCACATTTGCTGGTCAAAGACCTACCGTCGACGTTGAAGCTTGGTTCCCCAGAATGGGTCAACTTTTCAAGTGCTGTAAATCGAATCGAACTGATAGCCGCCGGTGCCAGCGCGAACATGACTTACCAGCAAGTCATGGACTTTCATAACATCAAGCCCATTTCAGCAGAGGAAAACCGCCTGCAGGCCGTCGCCCAACTGAACCCAGTGATTGATTGGGCCGTCATCAATAACCATCTTGGGAAAAACAACAACGACGAATATAGCCTCGAGCAGCTGAACGACAGCCAGGAAAAACTCAATACTCAGATCAATGAGACCTCGCAAGCCAAACGTTACCTGCGAACCGTCGCCCCCCCAAGCAGAAGGGCCATGGCCCTGGCGCCATTGAAAGAAAAGTTTGGCGCAAGCATCGATTTTGAGAGGCCGGTTCTATGGGAAAAAGTGGCGGGCGGGATCTTTTCCGGTATTAACGCAAGCATCGTCGAGGTCTATGAGGCTGGCCGCCTGGGTGAAAGTTGGAGTACACAACAACCAGGCCTGAACGTCGAAGACCTGCGCAAAAAAGCACACGAGTTGCCAGATATCAACGCGCAATTCGACAACGCCATCCAGGAAGACTTCACCCCGCGCAGGCGCCATACGATTTCCCTGTTCAAAGACATGCTCAGCAAGTTGCCGTTGGAGGAGCGCAATAGCCTTAACTTTGGAACGGTGGAACTTCTGCAAGTGGAAGGGACCGCCAGTGGCATCATCATCACGTCCGTCTACGAAGGCGTGAGGCGGGATTTCGCGGTCTATCCGGCAACCGGGCAAATAGTCAGAATTCCCGACATTGATCCATCAACGCCGCTAGACAAAAAAGTCAGCGTGGCTCTCGACATGGATGCGCTCAAAAACGGCACGGAGCCCAAACAGGGCGTCACCTCCGATGTTGTATTAAGGGAAAGCGAACAATTTATCCTCAACGAGACCACAGACGGTGACAAACGCCCTGAGTTACGTGAAAGGCGCTTCCTTGAACGCAGTGCAAGTGACGCATCTTCCGTTTACGACAGCAACAGAATGGAGGACCTCGCCAAGGTGCTGGTTGACACGGTCTACCTGCGCAAAAGTACGTTTGTCGGTAGCCACCGTGGATTGCACAATGCAGTTGAACATGGCGTAGAACCCAGCGACTTCTTCAAAGGCCTCTTACGCGCCATTCCAGGCAGCAGCAGCCTTGAAGATCTTTATCACGGTGAATACGCCAAAGCAGCAGGTGACCTGCTCGTTGATATCGCGCTCTATGTGGCTACCGAAGGCGCTGGGAAAATATGGACGCTAGCAAAAACAGGTGCTGCGTGGGCGACGGCCAAGGTCTCTGCCAAGTTTGTCGAAAAGTTTGGCGCAGATGAAGCCGAGGACATTGCTCTCAAGGATATAACTGCCGCCAGCACCTCGAATTCGATCAACGCATTGAGCCGAATGCAGGAAAGCCACCTTGCAGCGCAAACGGCAGATATGGCCGAGGGCAGGGTCATACGTTCCGGCACCCACAACCAAGTCAAGGTCAGCACGGTATTCCAAGACGGTAATTGGTACGCCTACGACGCCAAGACACAGGCGGCTTATGGCCCCGCCCTGGAAGGTTTTATCTCGGATACATCAGCCCCCCTGCATAAAGAGACGTTCTCCAGTGGCACTCAAGCCCTGGTCACTGAAAAGCCCCTGGCCGCCGATGCGTACACCCTCCCCCGCGCCAATGGCTTCGACCTGGTCAATGAGGGCAAGGTATACCGTTACAACGCCAAAAATCCCAGTGTGCTCACGGACTTGGAGTCGGCCGACCACTTTAGGCCCTTGGATAATTTCGAGGCGATCTGTGAGGCACCGTCCGTCGGCGGCAGAATCAAACGTGGCGCCAATGACACCTGCTTCTCCAAGATCGTTGAAAACACGCCCAACGAATTGACCCAGGAGCTGCAAGCGCTTGAGCACGTGCGCTTGTTCCCCTCGCCGTCGAAGTTTCTGAGAAAGGATCAATTTGTCGTCTTCGAACGACGCCGCTACAAAGTGATTGATGGCGAAACGGGGCCACACCTTCACCCGACCTTGGACAAGCAGCCCATCACTTACAAATCGCTGATCACCGGCAGCATCAAACATGATCCACAGTTTGGCTTTTACGTTGGGCAAACCAACGAAGCACTGAACCAGGAAACGCGTGTTATCAAGCTCAACAGCATCAGCGATATAAGTGACGACAAGCGCGAAGTTCGTGCGGTCATTGTTAACGGTCGAACGCCTGGGGACTCCCAAAAATACCTGGTGATCGAGGCGGACACCGCACAGTTTTATTACGCAAAGCTGAATACAGCGTCATCCGGCGAACTCAAATTCTTTAAAACCACACCCAACGACATATCGCTCGTCAATGGTTATCGGAATAAATTCAGCATCCGCCAAGGCGTGTCCAGAACACCACTGGATGCCGAATTCATCGCCCTGCCCAAACTGGACTCGGCGCTGGCAGAACTCAAGCGGTCGGGTTACCAGAAAAAAGATGTCGATGAGTTAGGGGCCTTCGTTAAAAACATGACGAAGGAGCAACAGCGCGAGGTGCTCTATCAATTGCAACGTAGCGAAGCGATTGGCAAGACGAATATCGCCCTGAAGCCAAATCGAGTAACCGCTTTGACAACTCCCGCGAACTTCTCGACCTTAACAGCCGAGCAGCAGAACAAATTCCTGGCGCAGCAGGTAAAAGACACGGTGACCCGTTCCATGACGGCCACCGGGCTAGGCCCAGGCAATCAGATACGCTCAGCATCGGATATTGCGCGCGCAGACGCCGCCAACCAGACCGTCGAATGGTTGCGTCGAAGCATTCCCAGCAGTGCGCGGAATCGCTCTGACATAATTTTGAAAGCCGGCGCCGGCAATTGCGGAGAAATGGCCCTGCTGTCGAGGGACATCATCAAAAAGAGCGGTGGCAATGCCTACGAATGGAAAGCCTCAGACGCTCATGCATTTACCGTGGTAGGCGGCCCGTCCGCAATACCTGCAGGAACAGTCGACTTCTCGGAACCCGAGTGGGCGGATGCCTGGGTTGTCGACCCGTGGGCCGGTATTGCCAGCCCCGCTCGGGAGTACACGCAAAAACTGAAAGAGGTCATGACTCAGTGGGAGCGTGAAGGCATAAAAATAGTGGAGGGCAACACGCCTATAAGCCCACTGGAAAAGAACTGGATGGATGCCCTTATCGCGAAACCGAAGACCCCCTATCCTCACGGCTATATCAACCCCTGACCGCCTCGCCGGGCGAAAAGTGTACGCAGTCCGATTGCAGCGCTTTTTGCCCAGGACTGCCGGGCCTATGCCTTCGGCTGAACAATCAGTGAAACGTTTTACCCAAGCCCGAGGGAAGTGCAAAAAAGTATCAGTACCAGTGTTCCCAAGGATTTGTCACATCGTCTTGAGAAGGCTGTAATCAACGCACACTCTTCCTGACAACCCGTAGGAAGACACAACAACAATAACTGTCCTTCTGTAGCCCCCTGGGCGCGGAAATGGAGTGCGCGATGAAGTTCACAGCAAAAGCACTGCTTGCCTCTACCTGCATGATGACCTGCATGACCCTCAGCGCCGTCAGCTTTGGCGCGCAGACCCTGACCATTGCCACCGTCAACAACAGCGACATGATCCGCATGCAAAAGCTCTCGAAAACCTTCGAGGCCGAGCACCCGGAGATCAAGCTGAACTGGGTGGTGCTCGAAGAAAACGTGCTGCGCCAGCGCCTCACCACCGACATCGCCACCCAGGGCGGGCAGTTCGATGTGTTGACCATCGGCATGTACGAAGCTGCACTCTGGGGCGCCAAGGGCTGGCTGGAGCCGATGAAGGATCTGCCGGCGTCCTACGACCTCGATGATGTGTTCCCTTCGGTGCGTGACGGTTTGTCCGTCAAGGGCTCGCTGTATGCCCTGCCGTTCTACGCCGAAAGCTCGATCACCTATTACCGCACCGACCTGTTCAAGAACGCCGGGCTGACCATGCCTGAGCATCCGACCTGGACGCAGATCGGCGAATTCGCCAGCAAACTCACCGACAAGACCAAAGAGCAATACGGCCTGTGCCTGCGCGGCAAAGCCGGTTGGGGCGAGAACATGGCGCTGATCACCACCCTGGCCAACGGCTACGGTGCGCGCTGGTTTGACGAGAAGTGGCAACCGGAATTCAACGGTCCTGAATGGAAAGACGCGCTGAACTTCTACGTCGACAATATGAAGAAATCCGGCCCGCCGGGTGCTTCCAGCAACGGTTTCAATGAAAACCTGGCGCTGTTCAACAGCGGCAAGTGCGCGATCTGGGTCGATGCCAGCGTGGCCGGCTCATTCGTCACCGACAAGACCCAAAGCAAAGTGGCTGACCATGTCGGCTTTACCTTTGCCCCCCACGAGAAGACCGACAAAGGCACTTCGTGGCTGTACTCCTGGAGCCTGGCCATTCCGACCAGCTCCAAGGCCAAGGATGCCGCCAAGGTGTTCACCAGTTGGGCAACCTCCAAGGAATATGGCGAGCTGGTGGCCAAGACCGACGGCATTGCCAACGTACCGCCAGGCACGCGCAAATCCACCTACAGCGACGAGTACATGAAGGCCGCGCCGTTTGCCAAGGTGACCCTCGAATCGCTGAAAGTCGCAGACCCGACCAAGCCGACACTCAAGCCGGTGCCGTATATCGGTATCCAGTTGGTGACCATTCCTGAGTTCCAGGCGATTGGTACCCAGGTCGGCAAGTTCTTCTCGGGCGCACTGACCGGTCAGCAGACGGTGGATGCAGCATTGACCGCCGCACAGACCACCACCGAGCGTGAAATGAAGCGGGCGGGTTATCCCAAATAGTCCAGGCTCACCACCATAAATGTGGGAGCAGGGCTTTTGTGGGAGCTGGCCTGCCTGCGATGCAGACAACTCGGTCTGTCAGTTACACCGAGATGATGCCATCGCAGGCAAGCCAGCTCCCACATTTGATCGCGCTCCGACTCTGGTTCTGCATGTAATCGACTGGCTTTGATCACCATGAATACAACCACACCCAAAAACCGCCTGGCCAACCCCGGCTGGTTCCTCGTCAGCCCCTCGGTGGCCTTGCTGCTGCTGTGGATGATCGTGCCGCTTGGCATGACCCTGTACTTTTCGTTGATCCGCTACAACCTGCTCTACCCCGGCGAAAACGAGTTCGTGGGGCTGGAGAACTTCACCTATTTCATCACCGACTCGGGGTTCCTGCCCGGCGCCACCAATACCTTACTGCTGGTGGGCAGCGTGCTGCTGATCAGCGTGGTGTTCGGCGTGTTGATCAGTGCCCTGCTGGAGGCCAGTGAGTTCCTCGGCCGCGGCCTGGTGCGGGTGTTGCTGATTTCGCCGTTCTTCATCATGCCCACCGTCGGTGCGTTGATCTGGAAGAACCTGATTTTCCACCCGGTCTCGGGGATTCTCGCCGCCGTCTGGAAGTTCTTCGGCGCCGAGCCGGTGGACTGGCTGGCGCACTACCCATTGCTGTCGATCATCATCATTGTGTCGTGGCAGTGGCTCCCCTTCGCGATCCTGTTGTTGATGACCGCCATGCAGTCCCTCGACCAGGAACAAAAGGAAGCCGCGCGCCTGGACGGTGCCGGCGCCATCGCGATCTTCTGGCACCTGACCCTGCCGCACCTGGCCCGCCCGATTGCCGTGGTGGTGATGATCGAGACGATCTTCCTGCTCTCGGTGTTCGCTGAAATCTTCACCACCACCAACGGCGGCCCCGGCTACGCCTCGACCAACCTCGCCTACCTGATCTACAACCAGGCGCTGGTGCAGTTCGACGTGGGCATGGCTTCGGCCGGCGGCTTGATTGCCGTGGTCATCGCCAATATCGCGGCGATCATCCTGGTGCGGATGATCGGCAAAAACCTGACTGACAAGCCTTGAGGGCCGCGCCATGACGCTTCAACAATCCCGCCGCCTGCAAAGCCTGTTGCTCGGCACCCTGGCCTGGGCCATCGCGATCCTGATTTTCTTCCCGATCTTCTGGATGGTGCTGACCAGCTTCAAGACCGAAATCGACGCGTTCGCCACGCCGCCGCAGTTCATCTTCACGCCGACGCTGGAGAATTACCTGCACATCAACGAGCGCAGCAACTACTTCAGCTATGCGTGGAACTCGGTGCTGATTTCCTTCAGCGCAACGGCGCTTTGCCTACTGATCTCGGTGCCGGCCGCCTACTCCATGGCGTTCTACGAGACCCAGCGCACCAAAGGCACGTTGCTGTGGATGCTGTCCACCAAGATGCTGCCACCCGTGGGCGTGCTGATGCCGATCTACCTGCTGGCCAAGAGCTTTGGCCTGCTGGATACACGCATTGCGCTGATCATCATCTACACCCTGATCAACCTGCCGATTGTGGTGTGGATGGTTTACACCTACTTCAAGGACATTCCCAAGGACATCCTCGAAGCCGCCCGCCTGGATGGCGCGACCCTGTGGCAAGAGATGGTCCGCGTACTGTTGCCGATTGCCAAAGGCGGCCTGGCGTCCACCGTATTGCTGTCGCTGATCCTGTGCTGGAACGAGGCGTTCTGGTCGCTGAACCTGACCTCCTCCAGCGCCGCGCCGTTGACCGCATTGATCGCCTCCTACTCCAGCCCCGAAGGCTTGTTCTGGGCCAAATTGTCCGCCGTCTCGACCCTGGCCTGCGCACCGATCCTGATCTTTGGCTGGATCAGCCAGAAACAGCTGGTGCGCGGTTTGTCCTTTGGCGCCGTTAAATAATAATTCCTAGCGGAGGCTCATCATGGCCAACCTGAAAATCAAGAATCTGCAAAAAGGCTTCGAAGGCTTCTCGATCATCAAAGGCATCGACCTGGAAGTGAACGACAAGGAATTCGTGGTGTTCGTCGGCCCGTCGGGCTGCGGTAAATCCACCCTGCTGCGCCTGATCGCCGGCCTGGAAGAAGTCAGCGAAGGCACCATCGAACTGGATGGCCGCGACATCACTGAAGTGACCCCGGCCAAGCGTGACCTGGCGATGGTGTTCCAGACCTACGCGCTGTACCCGCACATGAGCGTGCGCAAGAACATGTCGTTTGCCCTGGACCTGGCCGGTGTCGACAAGAAGCTGGTGGAGAGCAAGGTCAGCGAGGCGGCACGCATCCTGGAACTGGGACCGTTGCTGGAGCGCAAGCCCAAGCAGTTGTCCGGTGGCCAGCGCCAGCGTGTGGCCATCGGTCGCGCGATTGTGCGTAACCCAAAGATCTTCCTGTTCGACGAACCGCTGTCCAACCTCGACGCCGCCCTGCGCGTACAGATGCGCCTGGAACTGGCGCGCCTGCATAAAGAGCTGCAAGCGACCATGATCTACGTGACCCACGATCAGGTTGAAGCCATGACCCTGGCCGACAAGGTGGTGGTGCTGAACAGTGGCCGTATCGAGCAAGTCGGCTCGCCGCTGGAGTTGTACCACCAGCCAGCCAACCTGTTTGTGGCGGGTTTCCTCGGCACGCCGAAGATGGGTTTCCTCAAGGGCAAAGTCACCCGTGTTGAAAGCCAAAGCTGCGAAGTGCAGTTGGACGCTGGCACGTTGATCAACCTGCCGCTGAGTGGCGCCACCTTGAGCGTGGGCAGTGCAGTGACCCTGGGCATTCGTCCGGAACATCTGGAAATTGCCTCCCCGGGCCAAACCACCCTGACCGTCACCGCCGACGTCGGCGAACGCCTGGGCAGCGACACCTTCTGCCATGTCATCACCGCCAATGGCGAACCGCTGACCATGCGGATTCGCGGCGACATGGCCAGCCAGTACGGCGAGACGCTGCACCTGCACCTGGACCCGGCGCACTGCCATCTGTTCGACACCGACGGTGTTGCCGTGGCCCGCCCACTGCGCGCTGCCGCCTGATTTCGCGAGACTTTGCTGATGAAACTGAATAAACAGAACCTCGCCCAGTTGGCACCGCAAGTGAAGCTGCCCACCTATGAGATCGCCAGTACCACGCAGGGCATCGCCCATATCGGCGTCGGTGGCTTCCATCGCGCACATCAGGCGTATTACACCGACGCCCTGATGAACACCGGCGTTGGCCTGGACTGGAGCATCTGCGGCGTCGGCCTGCGGGCCGAAGACCGCAAGGCCCGCGACGACCTGGCCGGCCAGGACTACCTGTTCACCCTGTATGAACTGGGCGATACCGATGACACCGAAGTGCGTGTGATCGGCTCGATCAGCGACATGCTGCTGGCCGAAGACGGCGCCCAGGCGTTGATCGACAAGCTGGCTGACCCGGCAATTCGTATCGTCTCGCTGACCATCACCGAAGGCGGCTACTGCATCGACGACAGCAACGGTGAGTTCATGGCCCACCTGCCGCAGATCCAGCATGATTTGGCGCACCCGAGCGCACCGAAAACCGTGTTCGGCTTTATCTGTGCCGCGTTGACCAAACGCCGCGCCGCCGGCACTCCGGCATTTACCGTGATGTCCTGCGATAACCTGCCGCACAACGGCGCCGTGACGCGCAAGGCGCTGCTGGCCTTCGCCGCCCTGCACAATGCCGAACTGCACGACTGGATCAAGGCCAACGTGAGTTTCCCGAATGCCATGGTCGACCGCATCACGCCGATGACCAGCACCGCGCACCGCCTGCAATTGCATGATGATCACGGCATCGACGATGCCTGGCCGGTGGTGTGCGAACCCTTTGTGCAATGGGTGCTGGAGGACAAGTTCGTCAACGGTCGCCCGGCCTGGGAAACGGTCGGCGTGCAGTTCACCGATGACGTCACCCCCTATGAAGAAATGAAGATCGGCCTGCTCAACGGCAGCCACCTGGCGCTGACCTACCTGGGGTTTCTCAAGGGTTATCGGTTTGTGCACGAGACCATGAACGATCCGGTGTTTGTCGCCTACATGCGCGCCTACATGGACCTGGACGTCACGCCGAACCTGGCACCGGTGCCGGGCATCGACCTGACGGACTACAAGCAGACGCTGGTGGATCGCTTCTCCAACCAGGCGATTGCCGATCAGTTGGAGCGCGTGTGTTCGGATGGCTCGTCGAAGTTTCCCAAGTTCACCGTACCGACCATTAACCGGTTGATCGCCGATGGCCGCGAGACTGAGCGCGCCGCGCTGGTGGTGGCGGCCTGGGCGTTGTATTTGAAAGGTGTGGATGAAAACGGGGTGAGCTACAAGATCCCGGATCCGCGGGCTGAGTTTTGCCAGGGGCTGGTGAGTGATGACGCGCTGATCAGCCAACGCCTGTTGGCGGTGGAAGAGATTTTTGGTACGGCTATTCCCAACTCGCCTGGGTTTGTGGCAGCTTTCGAGCGCTGCTTTGTCAGCTTGCGTGACAACGGCGTCACCGCAACACTGCAACATCTACTGAAGAAACCGAATTAAATAGGTGGGAGCTGGCTTGCCTGCGATAACGATCTATCAGTCACATCATGGCTAACCGGACCACCGCCATCGCAGGCAAGCCAGCTCCCACCGTTGATAGGGTTTCCACTCCAAAAAAACAATACTGCTGAGCAAATCCTCATGACCCAGCAAAACCTGTTTCTCGGCATCGACTGCGGCACCCAAGGCACCAAGGCCATCGTCCTCGACGCCTCCAGCGGCAAGGTACTCGGCCTGGGCGCTGCGGCGCACACGCTGATCAGCGGCGCCAATGGCCGTCGCGAGCAGCACACCCAGGAATGGCTGGACGCCTTTACCGAAGCCACCCACCGCGCCCTGCAACAGGCGGGCGTGGATGGCCAGGACATCCTCGGCATCGGCGTTTCCGGCCAGCAACATGGTTTGGTGCTGCTGGATGACCAGGGCCGCGTACTGCGCCCGGCCAAGCTGTGGTGCGATACCGAGACTGCGCCGGAAAACGAGCGACTCTTGCAGCACCTGGGCGGCGAAAGCGGCTCTCTGGAACGCCTCGGTGTGGCGATTGCCCCGGGCTACACAGTATCCAAGCTGCTGTGGACCCGCGAACAGCACCCGGACATTTTTGCGCGTATCGCGCATATCCTGCTGCCCCACGACTACCTCAATTACTGGCTCACCGGTCGCGCCGTCGCGGAATACGGCGATGCGTCAGGCACCGGCTACTTCAACGTGCGCACCCGTGAATGGGATGTGGCGCTGCTCAAGCACATCGACCCGAGTGGGCGCCTTGAAAACGCCTTGCCGCAACTGATCGAGGCCGATCAAAGCGTCGGCACGATTCTTCCGGCAATTGCCGAACGCCTGGGCATCAACCCCAATGCCATCGTTTCCAGTGGTGGTGGTGACAACATGATGGGCGCCATCGGCACTGGCAACATTGCGCCTGGCGTGATCACCATGAGCTTGGGTTCATCGGGCACTGTGTATGCGTTTGCCGACCAGCCGAGCGTAAGCCCGCAGGCGTCGGTCGCCACGTTCTGCTCATCCAGCGGTGGCTGGCTGCCGCTGATCTGCACCATGAACCTGACCAACGCCACCGGGGTGATCCGCGAACTCTTCGATCTGGACCTGACCGCGTTCAATGCCTTGGTCGAGCAAGCGCCGATTGGCGCGGACGGCGTCAGCATGCTGCCGTTTCTCAACGGCGAACGCGTGCCCGCCCTGCCCCACGCCACCGGCAGCCTGCACGGCCTGACCATGACCAACCTGACCCGCGCCAATCTGTGTCGCGCGGTGGTCGAAGGCACGACCTTCGGCCTGCGCTACGGCCTGGACTTGCTGCGTCAGACAGGGTTGCAAAGCCAGAGCATCCGCTTGATCGGTGGCGGTTCGAAAAGCCCGATCTGGCGGCAGATGGTCGCCGATATCATGAACACCGAAGTGGTCTGCACCGAACAAAGTGAAGCCGCCGCGCTGGGCGCCGCGATTCAGGCGGCCTGGAGCCAGTCCGGCGAGTCACTGGCCAGCCTGTGCGACAAGTGCGTGAGCGTTGACCCGGCCAGCCGTACGCTGCCGGTAGCGGCCAGTGTCAGCGCATATCAACAAGCCTACGAGCGCTATCAGCAGCTTGTGGCAACCCTTTAAGAGCGAACGACTATGTATCTGGTGTGTGGTGAAGCGCTGTTTGATTTTTTCAGCGAGGAAGATGCCAGCGGGCAGGCGTCCAAGGTCAATTACAAGGCGATTGCCGGCGGTTCGCCGTTCAACGTCGCGGTAGGCTTGCGCCGCCTGGGTATCGAGGCAGGCTTGCTCGGCGGTTTGTCCACTGACTTCCTTGGTCGCCGCTTATTGCAGGTGCTCAAGGATGAGGGCGTGAGCGAGCAGTTCCTGGTGGAATTTGCCGCGCCGACCACCTTGTCGATGGTCGCCGTGGGCGCCAATGGCTCACCGCAGTACAACTTCCGTGGTGAAGGCTGCGCCGACCGACTGCTGGAAGTCGCCCATCTGCCTGAGCTGGGTGATGACATTCGCGGCCTGCATATCGGCTCGTTCTCCCTGGTGGTGCAACCCATCGGCGACACCCTGCTGAGCCTGGTCAAGCGCGAAAGCGGCAAGCGCCTGATCAGCCTCGACCCCAACGTGCGCCTCAACCCGCAGCCGGATATCCAGCTGTGGCGCGACCGCGTGGCAGAGTTGGTCAAGCATGCCGACCTGATCAAGGTCAGCGACGAAGACCTGCACCTGCTCTACCCCGAACAGTCCCCGGAAAGCGTGTTGCAGGGTTGGCTGCAGCACCGTTGCCAGTTGGTGTTCCTGACCCAAGGCGGCGATGGCGCCAGTGTGTTCAGTCGCCAGCACGGCCACTGGTCACAACCGGCCGTCAAGGTGGTGATGGCCGATACGGTGGGGGCCGGCGATACCTTCCAGGCCGCGTTGATTGCCTGGTTGACCGAGCAACAATTTGACTCGATTGACGGCCTGCAGCAGCTCAGCCGCGACCAGATCGACGCCATGCTGGGCTTTGCGATTCGCGCCGCGGCATTGACCTGCACCAAGACCGGTCCAGACCTGCCTTACCGCCGCCAGGTGAGTTGAACCCAGCAGCAACATGAGCAATGTGCCACCACGCAGGCCACGTATTCCGTGGCCTGCGCGCGTTTATACACACATTGCCAAGCGGGAAAACTGTGCTAAACCCAAAACAGGAGCAGTAATTACAACAAATGCAGGAAAGACCCATGCAAAAAAGCAACGGCTTATCAACCCGCGCCGTTTTAGCTGTCGGCCTTCTCTCACTGCAGTACACCACACCACAACAGTCCTACGCTGCCTGCGCACTCACTCCCGGCCCGGGCAACGACACCTTCATCTGCGACAGCGGCAGCAGTGCCGGCCTGACCGATCTCCTGGGCAATAACAGCCTGACGCTGCCTGCAGGTGGCACCGGCACCATCAACGGTAAGCGTCTACTTGGCGGCAGACTACAAAACCCACCTGGACAGCAACGCGATGGAGGGGGTCAGCGGCACCGCCGGCGTGCGCATGAGCTGGTGAAGATGAAGGTTTTGTCAGCCAGGCAAACATTAATCGATGGTTAATCCCGCAAGTCGAGAGTGACGCTGTACCCACTTGCGGAGAACCACCATGAAACTGCGCACATTGATGCTCGGTGCCACCTTTTCACTGGCGGCTGTGTCAGGCCTGGCCCAGGCCGACGATCAAACAGCCGCCGTGAAACCCGTGCCTTACCACTATGGCCTGCCGATGAACATCGACAAGGTCCTGGCCATGAACGAAGCCCAGACCGACGAATGCAAAGTCATCAAGGCCGATATCAAGTTTCTGGACAAGGCAGGCAAGGTGGAAGACGTGAGCTATCGGAAGATGTCCGATGCCTGCGATTTCCAGAATTGAAGCGAACCACCGTAGGACCGAGCTTGCTCACGAAGCACTTAAAACGCCACTGAGTAGTAGGCTACCCGCGTTATCGTTGCCGATTTTCGCGAGCAAGCTCGCTCCGGCTAATAGTAGCCGCGCCCTCCCACTCGTTGCAGGGTAGGTGCGTGGGTGTGCTTGAGGTCTTCGCGCAACCCGGTGATCAGGTTGCAAATGGCTCGACTGCTGTCGAGTTTGTCTGCATCGATTCCTTTGACTTCCAAATCCACCCGGTCGCGGTCACGGTCATCGTAGACCTTGATCGTCAGCGAGGCATCTTCGGCTTTGGTGCATTCGCACCGTCTGGGCAGGAAACTTCCTTCAATAATGCTGCGAAGTTCTAATTCCGAAAGCATGGTCAACCTCTCCTTTTCTGAGACTGCCAACAGATTGTTATGAATCTGGCGGACGCTCGCCCGCCGCGTCTTGCCGGCCCTGGAAGACGCTTGTAACACCCAAGCGTACTCGGCAAAGTCAGCGCTCGTTGTAACTTTTCCTCATAAGCACTGTGCCTGGTTATAGAGGTTGAACAGCGTCAATGGAATCGTCGTCGAACGGCTGCGATTAAACGTTTAACCCTGGACTTAAGGTCAAACGACACTTTGCGCAGCGACCCTTTCGGCAACATGTCGCAAACTATCGAAGTTGATGTTCGCTCCCGAATTGATCGCCACCAGCGTCTGCCCGCGCAGGTTGTGAGCGGCGACGTATTGGCGAATGCCCGCCACCGCCAACGCCCCGGAAGGTTCGGTGATGGAACGCGTGTCGTCGTAGATCAACTTGATTGCGCTGCACAACGCGTCATTGCTGACGGTGATGACTTCATCCACCCAGTCCCGGCAGATCTCGAACCCGTGGGCGCCGACCTGGGCCACCGCCGTACCGTCGGCAAACCCGTCAACGCTGGGCAGCACCACGCGCTCACCGGCACGCAACGCCGCCAACAGGCAACTGGAGCCTTCGGGTTCGACGCCGATGATGCGCACGTCCGGGCGCAGGTATTTGACGTAGGCGGCGACGCCGGCGATCAGGCCACCACCGCCCACCGGCACGAAGATCGCGTCCAGCGGCCCCTGCTGTTGGCGCAGGATCTCCATAGCCACTGTGCCTTGGCCGGCGATCACGTCTGGGTCGTCGAAGGGCGACACGAAGGTGCACCCGGACGACTCGGCCAACTGCAGCGCATAGGCCAGGGCAAAAGGAAAACTCGCGCCGTGCAGCACGGCTTGCGCACCGCGTGAACGTACGCCCAACACCTTGAGTTCCGGGGTACTGGCGGGCATCACGATACGCGCCTTGATCCCCAACTCGCGCGCTGCCAGGGCCACACCCTGGGCATGGTTACCCGCCGACGCGGTGACCACGCCACGGGCCCTTTGCTCAGGCGTGAGCTGCACCAGCTTGTTATAGGCGCCGCGGATCTTGAATGAAAAGGTGGGCTGCAAGTCTTCGCGCTTGAGCAACACCTGGTTGCCCAGCAATGCCGACAAGGCCGGGGCCGCTTGCAAGGGCGTACGCACCGCCAGGTCGTACACCGGGGCAGCAAGAATCTTCTTCACGTAATGCTCGAGCAGTCCCGGGTCGGTGGTGTGAGGCGCGGTGCAGCTACTCATGGATGTCTCCTGGCTTTTTGTCAAAGACCCTGGAGACGGAAAAACAAAACCCGCCTCTAGGGCGGGTCTGGGTACAGCCGTGCGCTATCCCGCCAAATGAGGAATGGCGGTAATAATGCTTGGCTGGCTGCGGAAGGCTTGAAAAGTCATGTGACGAAACTAACCGGCGGCCCGCGATCAAGTCAATGGCCAAGCGCCATTTAGCGGCTGGGGGTTTACGTTCTATATACGAAACGTATACGCTTTGTATATTCCCACTGCACAGTGATGACCATGGGCATCGTCAAGATCACCGACCACCTGCACGAACAATTACGCCTGGCCAGCGCAGCGATGGACCGCTCCATCAACGCCCAGGCCGAGTTCTGGATCAAGATCGGCCTGCTCGCCGAACTCAATCCTCACCTGCCCTACAACGAGCTGATCAACAAACTGCTGCTGGACAAACCTGATCTGATCCGAGGGCGCAGTTGATGATCAAGACTGCCGCACAATTGGTCGTGATGCGTGAAGCCGGGCGCCTGCTGGCCCAGGTCTTCACCATGCTCGACGGTTTTGTCGCCGCCGGCCGCTCTACCCTGGAGCTGGACGCCGCCGTCGAAGCCTTTATCCGCAACGACCTCAAGGCCCGCCCTGCCAGCCTGGGCCAGTACGACTACCCCTTCTGCATCAACACCTCGATCAACGAGGTGGTGTGCCATGGCCTGCCCAGCGCCAAGGCAATCCTCAAGGACGGCGACATCATCAACATCGACATCACCCTGGAAAAAGGTGGCTTCATTGCCGACTCCAGCAAGATGTACATGATCGGCAGCGTTACGCCCAAGGCCCAGCGCCTGGTCGAGAAGACCTTCGAAGCGATGTGGGCCGGTATCCGCCAGGTCAAGCCCGGCGCCCGCCTGGGTGATATCGGCCATGCCATCCAGAGCCATGCGCAGGCCAACGGCTACAGCGTGGTGCGCGAGTATTGCGGCCACGGCATCGGCCGGCAGATGCATGAAGAACCACAGGTCCTGCACTTTGGCCGTCCCGGCACCGGTCTGGAACTGCGTGAAGGCATGGTGTTTACCGTGGAGCCGATGCTCAACCAGGGCAGCTCGAAAGTGCGCAGCCTCAAGGATGGCTGGACGGTGGTCACCAAGGACAACAGCCTGTCGGCGCAGTGGGAGCACACGGTGGCAGTGACCGCGGATGGCTTTGAAGTCCTGACCCTGCAGACTTAGACGGTTGCCCATACGGCGGCTCACTTTCGAACAGCCGGAATGCCGGCCCAGTCAAAAGTAAGAAAAATGCTCTCGCCGCAACCCTCGGCACTTCGCTAGAGCTGACCCGTTTCTTACTCTCGATTTCAGTCAAATGTGAGAGCTGGCTTGCCTGCGATGGCCTCAACTGAATGTGCCTGATGTACCGAGTTATCTGCATCGCTGGCGAGCCAGCTCCCACAGAAAAGCAGGGAGGTGACTGATCTCTCAGCCAAGCGCGGCGGCCTTAGAGCTGACCCGTTTCCTACTCTCTATCTCGGTCGAATGTGGGAGCTGGCTTGCCTGCGATGGCCTCGACTGAATGTGCCTGATGTACCGAGGTGTCTGCATCGCTGGCAAGCCAGCTCCCACAGAAAAGCAGAGGCGACTGATCTCTCAGCCAAGCGCGGCGGCCTTAGAACTGACCCGTTTCCTACTCTCTATCTCGGTCGAATGTGGGAGCTGGCTTGCCTGCGATAGCCTCAACTGGATATGCCTGATGTACAGAGGTGTTTGCATCGCTGGCATGTTCACACGACATTGGCGCCCCCCGCTATCCGCTTCAGCCCCACCACCATCAAGCCCGCCCCAAGCCCCATCGCCAGCAGGAACAACGGGTACGACACCCACCAGGGCGTGCCCGCGGTCATCATGCTGAACTCCGACATGCCGCCAATGCTCGCAATCAGGTTGAGCGGCAGGAACACCACGTTGATCAGGGTGAGCTTGCGCAACAGGTTGTTCATGCTGTTGTTCATCAGGTTGCCGCGCGCATCGATCAGCCCGGAAAACACGTTGGAATAAATCTCCGCCTGTTTGTAGCACTGATGGTTCTCAATGATCAGGTCATCGATCAGCGCCAGGATTTCCGCGTCGAAGTGCTCCTTCTCGGCATGGTTGCGCAGCCGCGACAACACCGCGCCGTTGCTGTGCAGCGCGTTGATGTAATAGATCAGGCTTTCGCTGAGGCTGAACATCTGCATCAGATGATGGTTGCTCATGGACGCGTTGAACTGCTGCTGCAATTCCCGGGCGACCAGCTTGATCACCTTGAGATGGCCCAGATAGTGGTGGATGTTGTTGAGCAAAAGGTCCAGCAACACATCCAGCGGTGTGTGCAGTGGGCGGCGCTTGCCGAGACCGGTCAGCGGGGTTTCGTCGGTGGCAATCACCAGCAGGCGGCTGGGCGAAAACAGCAGGCCGCAGGACGACACCTCGAACACCAGGTTGCCGCCGCCGGAGTAGTTTTCCGGGCGCTTCCAGATCAGGAACAGATTGTCCGGATGAAACTCGATGCGTGAGACTTCGTCGGGGTCCAGCGCCGAAGCCAGGGCGTGCTCGTCGAGCTTATGGTGGTCGCGCAGCCACTCGCGCTCGGCCAGGTCAGGGTTGTTGAACAACAGGATCGGGGCATCGTCACTTTCCCCACCGTACAGCTTGCCGTCGGCCAGTTGAAAACGCTGAATCATCGCCGGGTCACCAAACCTGGCCCTGACGTTTCAACTCCAGACGTCGCACGAACTCCTCCAGCACCAGCCCATACAGGTCGTCCTGCAAGTAGGCATCCTCAATGCCCGCGTCCAGGTTGGGGTTGTCGTTGACTTCGATCACCACCACTTTGTCGCCGGACTGCTTGAGGTCGACGCCGTAGAGGCCATCGCCGATCAGGTTGGCGGTCTTCACCGCCAGTTCCACCACCGCTTTGGGCGCTTCGTGGACCGCCAGGGTACGGCACTCACCGTTGATGTCCTGGCCGATGGCCTTGTGGTTGTAGATCTGCCAATGGCCCTTGGACATAAAGTACTGGCAGGCAAAAATCGGCTTGCGATTGAGTACGCCGATGCGCCAGTCGTACTCGGTGTAGAAGAATTCCTGGGCCAGTAACAGCACCGAATGCTCGAACAACTCGGCGGTGGCCTTGAGCAAGGCGTCCTGGCTTTCTACCTTGATCACGCCTCGCGAGAAGCAGCCGTCGGGGATCTTCAACACCAGCGGGAACCCCAGGCGCTCGCCGACCCGTTCGAAGTCTTCCGGTCGCTCCTTGTACAGAATCTCTGTGGCGGGCATGCCCAGTTGGTGGCTGTTGAGCAAGTCGGTAAGGTAGACCTTGTTGGTGCAGCGCAATATCGACGCCGGGTCGTCCATCACCACCAGGCCTTCGCTTTCGGCTTTCTTGGCGAAGCGGTAGGTGTGGTTGTCGACGCTGGTGGTTTCGCGGATCAGCAAGGCATCGTATTCAGCCAGGCGCGAGTAGTCCTTGCGCTCGATCAACTCGACATCGATGCCCAGGCCCTTGCCCACGCGGATGAAATTATCCAGCGCCTTGGCATTCGACGGCGGCAATTGCTCCTGGGGATCGTGCAGGATCGCCAGGTCATAACGCGCCAGTCTCCGTGAGCGCGGCTGGCGCCAGATCTTGCGGCTGAAGTTGTCCAGGGCGTGGGCAAATTGATCTTCCTGATCATCGCGCAACTTGTGCAACACGCCGGACTTGACCCCTTCTATGTGCCAACCGTTATTCTTTTTGAAATCAACTAACAGAATCGGGCAAGGGAAGGCTTCAAACAATTGACGGGCCAAATCCTGCAATGGCTCTATATTGGTTCGACCAAAATAAAGTGTCAGGGTAAAGCCTTCGGTATTGCTATAGAGGTGATGATTCAGGGCTTTATCAAGGGTCTTGTCCAGGTCGTCCAGGGCCAGGCCGTACAGCGACTTCCTGGTCAGTTCACTGATGGTGCGCACCGAGGGAATTACCTTGTGCCCACGGGCTTCGGCGAGCAGCGAGCAGTAATAACCGTGCCCCAGGTACTTGTAGCCGCGGCACAGGTTGATCACCTGCACACGCTTGCCGGTCTCGCTTTCCCGGGTCTGCTCCAGGTATTCCTGCGCGGTGACGATGTCTTCGCTGGGGAAGTAGGAGGCCCAATCTTCCTTGCGCTCGACAATGATCACTACTTGACGGGTTCCTTTGAGGGGGACGGGAAAATAACCTGTATTAGTTATTGTCGCCGCGACTGTTTGCTCGGATACTTCACGCCAATGACCTTGTACCGCCGACATAATATTTGATCCGCTTTAGAGAACTCGACCTTTTCTATTAAGCACGATCTTTTAGAGAAGTCCCGTTTCGTTACGCAACTTTTACGGCGGTCATATGGCTCTTTGCTTTCGCGTTGCAACCCCCTGCGATGTGCCTGAACTGGTGGCACTGGAACAGCACTGTTTCACCACCGACCGGCTGTCATCGCGCAGTTTCCAGTGGATGGTCAGCCGCGCCCATGGCCAGTTGCTGGTGGCGGACAATGACGGGCAACTGCTCGGCTATGGGCTGGTGTTGTTCCACCGCGGTACCTCGTTGGCGCGCCTGTATTCCATCGCCATTGCCGAGCACGCGCGCGGCCTGGGGTTGGGCAAACAGTTGCTCGCCCGTATCGAAACCATCGCGGTGGAACACGACTGCGCCTACCTGCGCCTGGAGGTGCGCACCGACAACCCCGGCGCCCTCGCCCTGTATGAACGCAATGGCTACCGGCGTTTTGCCCTGATCAACGATTACTACGAAGACCACACCGCTGCCCTGCGCCTGGAGAAACGCATCGTCCAGCATCAGGATGCGCGCCCGCAAAGCGTGCCGTATTACCAGCAGACCACTGACTTCACCTGTGGCGCTGCCTGCCTGCTGATGGCTATGGGCGCGCTGGTGCCGAAACGCGTGGCACAACGCCGCGAAGAGCTGCAGATCTGGCGCGAAGCGACCACCGTGTTCATGACCGCCGGCCACGGCGGATGCAGCCCCCAAGGGTTGGCCCTGGCCGCCTGGCGCCGGGGCTTTGCGGTGCGCATGCAGGTGAATGTGCGCGGGCCGCTGTTTTTGGATGGCGTGCGTGATGCGCATAAAAAGGACGTCATGCGCCTGGTGCATGAGGCTTTCGAAGAGGAATTAGCGAGTAGTGACGTCGAGCAAGTGTTCGGCGGCGCGCTGGACTTGCCCCAGGTATTACGCGACGGCGGCCAGCCGCTGGTGCTGATCAGCAGCTACCGCCTCACCCGATCCAAGTCACCGCACTGGGTAATAGTCACCGACTGCGACGATGACTTCGTCTACCTTCACGACCCGGACGTTGACCACAGCCAGCACCGTCAGCCCCTGGACTGCCAGCACTTGCCGGTCAGCCATGGGGAGTTCGAACGCATGTGCCGGTTCGGCAATAACAAATTGCGCGCGGCGGTGGTGGTCTTCACGCCACGTTCTTGATCGCAGCCTTGGCCTCCAGCTCACGCACCAGCGGCAACACGCGCTTGCCGAAGTACTCGACTTCTTCCTGGAAGTGCAGGAAACCGGCGAGCACCAGGTCCACCCCCACCGCCTTGAGCGCGATGATGCGCTCGGCGACCTGCTGCGGCGTGCCGATCAGGTTGGTCTTGAAGCCATCGTTGTACTGCACCAGGTCTTCGAAGCTGGACTTAGCCCAGTTGCCCTCACCTTCCGGTGAAGCCTTGCCGGCCTGCTTGGCTGCATCACCAAAGGCATTCACGGCCTCCGGATCGGCCTTGTCGATGATCTCCGCCAACACGGCACGGGCTTCTTCCTCGGTGTCGCGGGCAATCACGAACGCGTTGACGCCGACCTTGACCGAATGGTTATTCGCCGCCGCCTTGGCTCGAATGTCGTCGACTTGAGCCTTGATGCCTTCTGGGGTGTTGCCGTTGGTGAAGTACCAGTCCGACACCCGTGCGGCCATGTCCCGCGCCGCCCGCGAGCTGCCGCCCTGGAACACTTCCGGCTGGCCCAGTGGCTTGGGCTTGAGGGTGTACTCGTTGAAACGGTAGAAGTCGCCCTTGAAGGTGAAGTCGTCCTGGGTCCAGATGCCTTTGAGGGCACGGATGAACTCTTCGGAACGACGATAGCGCTCGTCGTGCTCCAGCCAATGTTCGCCGATGGCCTGGAACTCGCCCTTGAACCAGCCGCTGACGATATTCACCGCGATACGGCCGTTGGTGAGCTGGTCGATGGTCGCCAGTTGCTTGGCCGCCAGCGCCGGTTGCCACGGACCGGGCAGGATGGCGGCGATCACCTTGAGCGTGGTGGTCGCCGCCAGCAGCGCATGGCTGAACGCTACGGACTCATGCTGGTTTTCGGCGCCGTAGCCGGCGGTGAAACGGATCTGGGTGAGGCCGTACTCGAAACCGGCGGCTTCTGCAAGCTGCGCCAGTTTGCGGTTGTAATCAATGCCCCAGTGAGTGCGTTGCTCGATCTTGCTGACCACCAGCCCACCGCTGACGTTGGGCACCCAATAGGCAAATTTCACGGCTTGCTGACTCATCGAACGGTACCTCGCACAAAGGGATGTACCCGGGGCTTGAGCAGCAAGCGTGCCAGGCCGGTGAAACGCCCATGCCAGGGGCTCTGGGCCGACTTCGAGGTGTCGGCGACGATGTCGCAGAGTGTGCTGGTTTGTCGATCAGCTGTTGCCAGGGCAACAGTGGCCGAAGGGTCTACCCCGCAAATACGGGCGCTGGCACCCGGCACGGACTGTGCAATCCCCCTGTACCGATCACTGCCCAGGAACCTTGCCCATGACCGAACAACACGTCATCAACCCGCTGTCTACCGGCGTCGACTACCCGACTCTGGCGGCACGCTTCCGCCCGATTTTTCAGCGCATCGCCGAGGGCGCCCTAGAGCGCGAACAGCGCCGCACCCTGCCCCACGAGCCGATCCAGTGGCTGAAAGCCGCCGGCTTTGGCGCGGTGCGCGTGCCGGTGGAGTACGGCGGTGGGGGCGCTTCCCTGCCGCAGTTGTTCGAACTGCTGATCGAACTGGCCGAAGCCGACTCCAACGTGCCCCAGGCCCTGCGCGGGCACTTTGCCTTTGCCGAAGACCGCCTGAATGCACCGCCCAGTGCCGGTCGCGACCTGTGGTTCAAGCGCTTCGTAGAGGGCGATATCGTCGGCTGCGCCTGGACCGAAATCGGCAACGTGGCCATTGGCGATGTGGTCACCCAGGTCAGCCCCGACGGTGACCATTGGAAGCTCAATGGAGAAAAGTTCTACAGCACCGGCAGCATCTTCGCCGACTGGATCGACGTGTATGCCCAACGCAGCGACACCGGCGCCGATGTGATTGCCGCCACCCGCGCCCGCCAGCCTGGGGTGGTGCACAGTGATGATTGGGACGGCTTTGGCCAGCGCACCACGGGCAGCGGCACGTCGCGCTTTACCGATGCGGTGGTGGAGGCGGACAACGTTATCGACTTTGCTACGCGGTTCAAATACCAGACGGCGTTCTATCAGTTGGTGCTGCTCGCCAGCCTGGCGGGTATTGGCCGCGCGGCGCTGCGCGACGTGGCACACCAGGTGCGCAGCCGTAAGCGCATCTACAGCCATGGCAATGCGGCCCATGTCAGCCAGGACGCGCAGGTTCAACAGGTAGTGGGCGAAGTGGCGGCGCTGGTTTATGCCGCCGAGGCAAGCGCGTTGAAAGCCACGTTGCCGGCGCAACGGGCGTACCTGGCGCGGTTTGGGAGGGATGATATTGTTGAGCGTGAAGCCAATGTAGCGGCCGAGATTGAGTCGGCCACGGCGCAGGTGGTGGTGTCGGGGTTGATTCAGCGTGCCACCAGTGAGTTGTTCAATGCTCTGGGGGCGTCGGATGTGCGTCAGGGTAAGGCGCTGGACCGGCATTGGCGGAATGCGCGGACGGTGTCGTCGCATAATCCGGTGATTTATAAGGCGCGGATTGTGGGGGATTGGGTGGTTAATGGGGTTGAGCCGCCGTTTGTCTGGCAGATTGGGAATGGGCCGGGCCGGGGTTGAGTCACTCGGCACATCGCTTAAGCTCGGTGTGCCCGTAATCCAACATTGATTTGGAGGGCTTGCCAGCAATGCAGGCAACTCGGTATGTCAGTTACACCGAGGTGATGCCATCGCAGGCAAGCCAGCTCCCACATGTTGACCGAGTTCGGCGTTGAATACCGGACGGCTTTAAGGCCGTCCCAGCCAACATCAGAACGCGAGCTTGTAACCAATCGCCATCAACATAACCGCCAAACAAGGCCGCAACACCCCATCCGGAAGCTTGCCCGTCATATGGCTGCCGACATAGATTCCCGGCAACGACCCCATCAACAAAAACCCCAACAAATGCCAGTCCATATTCCCCATGCTGGCATGCCCCAACCCCGCCACCAGGGTCAGCGGCACAGCATGCGCGATTTCAGTCCCCACCAATCGCCGCGTAGCCAGGAACGGATACAGAATAAACAACGCCACCGTTCCCAGCGCACCAGCACCGATGGACGTCAGCGCCACCATGGTTCCGAGGACCGCGCCAGTCACCACTGTCAGCGCATTCAGGTTCCGCGGGCTCATGTGATAGCTATCACCCGCATGCCGCTGGGCAAACGCCAACAGACTTTTCTTGAACAGAATCGCCAAGGCCGTCAGCAGCAGCACCACACCGAGCGCCTGCTTGATCACCGCATTCATCACACTGGGGTCGGTATGCAGACTGGCCAGGAACCACAGCGTCAACAACACCGCAGGCACGCTACCCAGGGTCAGCCAGCCGGTGATGGCCCAATCGATATTCTTGTTCTTGCTGTGCACCAACACCCCACCCGACTTGGTGATGGCGGCATACAGCAGGTCAGTGCCCACGGCGGTGGCCGGGTTGATGCCGAACCACAGCAGGATCGGGGTCATCAACGAGCCCCCACCCACACCGGTCATGCCCACGATAAAACCAACGATCAGGCCAGCAATTACAAAACCAAAATTACCCACATCCATCACAGCTACCTGCGGCCTTATAAATTTCTGGCCGCAGGATAGCGATTTTTCTTATAACGACTTATATCAATGTGATCTGACTTTATGCCTTTTAGCTCAGACGGTGACAGACATAAGCCTGGGTCTGATACGGAAAGGCCACCGTGTCGCGCCCCTTCAACGCCGGATGCGTATCAATCAAGGCCTGCAATTGCGCAGTCACTACCGCCTTGGGTGCATCCGGCAGCGCGGCAATAAAGCTCACGGAAAGGAAGCGGTCCATGATCACTTCCTGAGGGCTGCCGACATGACTGTAGGGAAAACAGGTTACTTCGGGGTCGGAAAAATACTCGCCGGTGAAGGCCTCACGCCAACGCCCCGTATGAAAGCGCGGCGTATCACCCTCGTACGGGGTGATAATCTCGGTGATGGCGGCGACCCAATCCACCGACTCATCGCGGACATTCCACACCAGGCCAAGCCGACCGTCAGGTTTGAGTACGCGATGGATTTCTGCGAGCGCGGCTTCAGTGGAAAACCAGTGGAACGCCTGGGCACACACCACTGCGTCGGTGCTGGCAGAAGGCAGTGGGATGGACTCAGCAGTGCCATTGACCAGGCGCACATCCGGCAACAGTTTGGTCAACTGCGCGCCCATGGCCGCGACCGGCTCGACGGCGGTCAATGTCGGTGCCAGGGTGCTGAGCAGGCGGGTGAATTTGCCAGTGCCGGCGCCCAGGTCGATCACGCTCGATTGTGCATCGATGCGCAGAGTGTCGGCGAGCCAGCCCGTGAGTTGCCTGGGGTAGTCCGGCCGGCCTTGGGCGTAGGTGACGGCCTGGGTAGAGAAACCTTGTTGAGCAGACGTGTGTACACCAGTCATTGCCAATCTCTCCTCCGGGTAAAGCGGGGGCACAGTGTGCGCCCTCTCACCTTTATTTTCTAATCGCTGCATCCAATCGTACGCGCCATGGGTAGTCCTTTCAGAAACCCCGCTGTTTTACTGAAATGGAGAAGTACCCATGAACGCTAAAGCACTGTTCTGCCTGACTACACTGCTGGCCGCCGCGCCGGCCGCATTCGCCCAGACTGGCTTGCCTGACAGCATCAAGGTGCCGGACGGCCACAAGGTGGCGCTGGAAACCACCGGCGTCGGCGAAATCACCTACGAGTGCCGCGACAAGGCCAACGCTGCCGGCCAGACCGAGTGGACGTTTGTCGGGCCAAAAGCGGTGTTGAATGACCGCAGCGGCAAGCAAGTCGGCACCTACTTTGGCCCACCGGCCACCTGGCAGGCCAAGGACGGTTCGACAATCACCGGCACCCAATTGGCCGTGGCGCCATCGGGCGCGGGCAACTTGCCGTATCAATTGGTCAAGGCCAACCCCGCTGAAGGCAAAGGCGTGATGAGCGGCGTGAGTTACATCCAGCGCGTGGCCCTCAAGGGCGGCGTGGCACCGAACACAGAGTGCACGGCAGCCAACAAAGGCAAGCAGGAAGTGGTGAAATACCAGGCCGATTACATCTTCTGGGCGGCCAACTGAGCAAACTGAGCTACGCTGCCCCGAAACTGCCTACACACCTTGTAGGAGCGAGCTTGCTCGCGAAGAACCTGAGAGCGCCACGGACAGCCTGAATGCCCACGTTTTCGTTAACGTTTTTCGCGAGCAATCTCGCTCCTACAGGGGTTCAGCAATTGAGGGGACGGTGATACGTGTTTGATTACGAAGCCTGTCTGCAGGCCTGCGCCCGTGGCGATCAACGCGCCTTGCGCCAACTCTACGAGCAGGAAAGCAGCCATCTGCTCGGCGTAGCGATGCGCATCGCCAGGAACAGATCCTTGGCCGAAGATATCGTGCACGATGCGTTTATCAAGATCTGGCGCGGTGCCGGCAGTTTTGACCCCAGTCGCGGCTCGGCCCGTGGCTGGGTGTTCAGTGTGACCCGGCACCTGGCGCTCAACTTCGTACGAAACCAATACCGCGAAGTCCCGTTGAGCGATGAACACGAACAGGTCGCTGCAACCGACACGTTTGAATTCACTGCACGCTCAGGGCAAGTGCACACCTGCCTTGAGCAACTCGACCCGGTCCGTCGCACGTGCATCCTGCATGCCTATGTCGACGGTTATTCCCACAGCGAAATCGCCCAGAAACTCGACACCCCGCTGGGGACCGTCAAGGCCTGGATCAAACGTAGCCTCGCCGCGCTGCGGGAGTGCATGGCATGAGCAACCCACTGGACGAACTGGCCAGCGAATACGTGCTGGGCACCCTACCCGGCGAACAGCGCGCTGAAGTCGAACAACGCCTCAAACACGATGCCGAACTACGCGCTGCCGTGGACGCCTGGGAGCAACGCCTGTTGCCGCTGACGGCCTTGGCGGAGCCCGTGCCGCCCTCCTCTAAGCTGTGGCGGCGTATCGAACGCAATATTGCCAGTGCCGGTACACGCTGGTGGGACCTGCTGGCAGTGTGGCGCGGCCTGGCCGGTGCTGGGCTGTTGACCACGCTGGTGCTGGCCGGGTTGCTGCTGACCCGCCCGCCCACTGCCGCCCCAAGCTTCGTGGTGGTGCTGGTGGCGCCGCAAAGCCAGGCACCGGGCTGGGTGATCCAGGCCAGCAATGATCAGCAGATTCAGTTGATCCCGTTGGGCGTCATGGAAGTGCCGGCCGACAAGGCCCTGCAGTTCTGGACCAAGGGCGACGGCTGGCAGGGACCGGTATCCTTGGGCCTGGTCACGCCGGGGCAGACGCTGTCGGTGCCATTGGACAAGCTGCCACCGCTGACTCAGAACCAATTGTTCGAACTGACCCTGGAAGACCCGCGCGGTTCGCCGACCGGCAAACCCACTGGGCCGATCCAGGCGATCGGCCGCGCGGTCAAAGTGCTCTGATCAGGCGACGGTGGGCAACCACACGCGAAACCGCGCACCGCCCAGCGGTGAAGCCAATGCCGTCAAGGTGCCGCCCTGGGCTTCCAGGGCGCGCCGGCTGATGGCCAGGCCCAGGCCAAACCCGCCGGTAGCGCGGTCGCGGCTGCGGTCGAGCCGGTAGAACGGCTCGAAGATGCGCTCGCGCTGGTCCACGGGGATGCCGATACCGTCGTCGTCCACCCAGATTTCACAGCCCTTGGCACACACCTTCACCCCAACCTGGATGCGCTTGTCGCAGTAACGCGTGGCATTGCGCAGCAGGTTCTGCAAGGCACGAGCAGTGAGGCGCGGATCGAGGCTGAAGCGCTCTACGGCGCAGTCGAGCGCGACGTCGATGACGATCTCGGGGTTTTCCAGTTCGTCATCGACGCTGCCCAGCACGCTGTCGATGAACTCATCGAGCACCACCTCGACCCGCTCCGGCAGCTGCGCCGGGTTTTGCAGGCGGCTGTAGGACAACAACTCCAGTACCAACTCATCCAGTTCGCGGATATGCGCCACCAGGCTTTGCAGGCGTTCGCGGCTGGCCTCGGGCAAGTCCTCGGAAAGCGCCAGGGCGAGGCCGAAATCCAGGCGCGTGAGCGGCGTGCGCAGCTCATGGGAGACCGCGTTGAGCAGGTCGCGCTGCTGGTTGAGCAGGTGCTCGATGTCGTCGGCCATGGTGTCGAACACCGAGGCCAGGCTGCCGATGCTGGAACTGGCCGGAATACCCGTGCGCTCGGCCAGGTTGCCTTGGCCCAATTGCGCGGCGGTGCTTTTCAGGCGTTCCAGATCGCGCCAGTGCGGGCGCAACCACACCAGCAGGCAGGCCAGCAGTGCAGCGACGATCAGCACGTTGATCGCCCAGTACAGCACATTCATGTCCATCGGATCGGGCGGTACAGTCAGCTTGACCACGAACTGCTCATTGATCGGCGAGCTGATTTCCTCCATCCAACCCCATTCCCCCAGCCGGACCACCGACTTGCCGCGTTCCAGCAGCGTCTCTTCGGCCGGGGTGTAGCTGGCGTCCTGGCGCAGCAACAACTGCACTTTCAGCGGCGCGAAATCACGACCGAGTTGCTCGGTGACCTGGGACCAGCGCTCCACCGGCGCCCGCAGGTATTGCTTGACGATCAGCTTCTGCTGGCCGCGGGTCTGCTCGATGTTGTAGTTCATGTAGCGGTGTTCGAACAGCTGGATCACCAGCGACGGGATCAAGTAGATCGCCAGGCTGTAGGTGACGATGGTGATCAGGTAGAGGCGCAGCAATACACGGAACATGGCTCAGCATTCCCACTCGGAACGGCTGAACAGGTAGCCCTTGCCCCACACCGTCTTGATTTTGCGCGCCTCACCGGCGTTGTCGTCGAACTTGCGGCGCAGCTTGGAGATGGCCACGTCCACCGAACGGTCAGTGCCATTGAATTCGATGCCCCGCAGGCGTTGCAGGATCTGGTCGCGGCTCAGCACTTCGCCTGCATGCCGCGCCAGCACCACCAGCAGGTTGTACTCGCCGCTGGACAGCTCCACCGGCTGCTCACGCCAGGTCACCGTGCGCTCCGACAGGTCGATGCACAGGTTGCCCATGATGATCTGATCGTTGGCCACCTGGGGCTCGGACAAACTGCTGCGCCGTAATAACGTGCGCACCCGCGCCAGCAATACCCGTGGCTCGCAAGGCTTGGTCACGTAGTCGTCGGCGCCCATTTCCAGGCCCAACACCTGGTCGTGGCTGTCGTCGCGGGCGGTGAGCATCAGGATCGGCAGGCCCGCCGAGTCAGCGCGCAACAGGCGGCAGACTTGCAGGCCGTCGAGGCCGGGCAGCATCAGGTCGAGGATCACCAGGTCCGGCGGGTTGAGGCGCGCGCGTTCGCGGACGTGGTCGCCACGGCTGAGCACGCTGACGTGGTAGCCATTGCGTTCCAGATAGCTGGCAATCAGCTCGGAGAGTGCGGCGTCGTCTTCCACCAGGAGGATGTTGGGCATGGTGTTTCCAAATAATGCGGTTCGTCGGCTGTGCACAGACCCTTGTGGGAGCGGGCTTGCTCGCGAAAGCAGTGGTTCAGTGAGCAGATTTTTTGGCTGATATACCGCTTTCACGGGCAAGCCCGCCCCCCACATTGATCGTTGCTGTTTGCAGGATTGTGCAAGGATATACGCCCTCTGCCGACTATGGGTCGCACCTTACATTTCTTCACAGACGAGCTACACAGCTTCACAGCACCAAGGCGCAGGTGACTTTAGGATGCGCCAGTCAATATTGGGATAAAAGCATGTCGAAGAATCTGTTTGCGCCATTTTGCCTGCTGGCCCTCACCCTGGCCCTGAGCGCATGTGGCGACTCCGCCGCCGAGGCGCCGGAAATGCCCCTGGCCAAAGTGCGCGTCGAAACCCTTGAAGCCAAGCCCCTGGCCATCACCAGCGAACTCAGCGGGCGCATTGCCGCGCCGCGTATCGCCGAAGTGCGCGCACGGGTCGCAGGCGTGGTGATGCAACGGGTGTTCAAGGAAGGCCATGATGTCAAACAGGGCGACGTGCTGTTTCGCATTGACCCCGCACCGTTCAAGGCCGACCTCGACAGCGCCCAGGCCAACCTGAGCAAGGCCGAGGCCGATGCCTTCAAGGCGCGCCTGCAGGAACAGCGCTACAGCCAGTTGGTGGAAGGCAATGCCATCAGCGGCCAGGACTACGACAACGCCCGCGCCGCCGTGCGCCAGACCAACGCCGAGGTCGCCGCCAACAAAGCCGCCGTCGAACGCGCGCGCTTGAACCTGGGCTACGCCACCGTGACCGCCCCGATTTCCGGGCGCATTGGCCGGGCGCTGGTCACCGAAGGCGCGCTGGTCGGCCAGAACGAGGCCACACCGCTGGCGCTCATCCAGCAACTGGATCCGATCCACGCCGACCTCACCCAGTCCACCCGCGAACTGAACGACCTGCGCCGCGCCTTCCGCGCCGGCAGCTTGAAGCAGGTCGGCCAGGACCAGGCCAAGGCTACGCTGATCGAGGACGACGGCAGCCTCTACCCATTGCCGGGCAAGTTGCTGTTTGCCGAGATCAGTGTCGACCCTGGCACCGGGCAAATCATCCTGCGCAGCGAGTTCCCCAACCCCGACCTCGACCTGCTGCCCGGCAGCTTTGTGCGGGTGCGCCTGGAACAAGCGGTCGATAAACAAGGCATCAGCGTGCCGCAACGCGCCATCACCCGTGACAGCGCCGGTATCCCGATGGTGTTGCTGCTGGACGCCGGGCAGACCGTGAGCCAACAGCCGGTCGAGCTGGGGGCGGTGATCAACGATCGCTGGATCGTCAGCAGCGGCCTCAAGCCCGGTGACCGCATCATCGTCGAAGGCCTGCAACACGCGCGCCCCGGTGAAAAAGTTGAAGTGGACGACAGCCCGCTCGTAAAGGAATAACCCGTCATGCCGCAGTTCTTTATTGACCGCCCGATCTTCGCCTGGGTGGTCGCCCTGTTTATCCTGCTGGCCGGTTTGCTGGCGATCCCGCAACTGCCGGTGGCGCAGTACCCCAACGTCGCGCCGCCGAAAGTGGAGATCTACGCGGTGTACCCCGGTGCATCGGCGCAGACCCTGGATGAAAGCGTGGTGAGCCTGATCGAGCAGGAGCTCAACGGCGCCGATCACCTGCTGTATTTCGAGTCCCAGAGCAGCCTCGGTTCGGCCACCATCACCGCCACCTTCCAGCCGGGCACCAACCCGGAAATGGCTCAGGTGGACGTGCAGAACCGCCTCAAAGCGGTCGAGCCGCGCCTGCCGCAGGCGGTGACCCAGCAAGGCTTGCAGGTGGAGAAAGTCTCCGCCGGCTTCCTGCTGCTGGTAACGCTCACCTCCAACGACGGCAAGCTCGATGACGTGGCGCTGAGTGATTACCTGGCGCGCAACGTGATGAACGAACTCAAGCGCCTCGACGGTGTGGGCAAGGCCCAGCTGTATGGTGCCGAGCGCGCTATGCGCGTCTGGATCGACCCGCAGAAATTGATCGGCTTCAACCTGACGCCGGCCGACGTGAACGCTGCGATCAGCGCGCAGAACGCCCAGGTCTCGGCCGGCAGCATCGGGGATTTGCCCGGCACCAACACCCAGGAAATCACCGCTGCAATCCTGGTCAAGGGCCAGCTTTCGACGCCCGCCGAGTTTGCCGATATCGTGCTAAAAGCCAACCCGGACGGTTCGACCGTGCGCATCGGCGATGTGGCGCGGGTTGAAGTGGGCAGCCAGGAATACCAGTTCTCCACACGCCTGAACGGCAAGCCGTCCACCGCCGTCAGCGTACAGCTGTCGCCGGGCGCCAACGCCCTGAACACCGCGACGTTGGTGCGGGCGAAAATGGACGAGCTGTCGCGCTACTTCCCGGCCAATGTGGAGTACAAAATCCCGTACGACACCTCGCCATTCGTCAAGGTCTCGATCACCAAGGTGGTCTATACCCTGCTCGAAGCGATGGCGCTGGTGTTTGCGGTGATGTTCCTGTTCCTGCAGAACGTGCGCTATACCTTGATCCCGACGCTGGTGGTGCCGATAGCCCTGATGGGCACCTTTGCCACCATGCTGTTGCTGGGCTTCTCGATCAACGTACTGACCATGTTCGGCATGGTATTGGCCATCGGTATCCTGGTGGACGACGCCATTGTGGTGGTGGAGAACGTCGAGCGCATCATGGCCACCGAGGGCCTGTCGCCCAAGGAAGCGACGAAAAAGGCCATGGGCCAGATCACCGGGGCCATCATCGGCATCACCCTGGTGCTGGTGGCGGTGTTCCTGCCGATGGCGTTCATGGCCGGTTCAGTGGGGGTTATCTACCAGCAGTTCTCGTTGTCGATGGCCACCTCAATCCTGTTCTCGGCGTTCCTCGCCCTGACCTTGACCCCGGCGCTGTGCGCCACATTGCTCAAGCCGATCGCCAAGGGCGAGCACCATGCCAAGGGCGGTTTCTTCGGCTGGTTCAACACGCGCTTTGAACAGCTCACCGACCGCTATGAAGGCTGGGTAGCCTATGCCCTCAAGCGTAGCGGCCGTTACCTGCTGATCTACCTGGTGCTGCTGGTAGGCCTGGGCTGGATGTTCAGCCGCCTGCCTTCCTCCTTCCTACCGGTGGAAGACCAGGGTTACACCATCACCGACATCCAGCTACCGCCGGGCGCGAGCAAGAACCGCACGGTGCAGGTGGCCGAGCAGATCGAAGCGCACAACGCCGAGGAACCTGGGGTGGGCGACACCACCATGATCATGGGCTTCAGCTTCTCCGGTTCGGGGCAGAACGCGGCGCTGGCGTTTACCACGCTCAAGGATTGGTCTGAGCGCAGCAGCGATGATTCGGCTTCGTCGATTGCCGACCGCGCCAACATGGCCTTCAGCGAGCTCAAGGATGCGATTGCCTACGCGGTCCTGCCGCCGCCGGTGGACGGCCTGGGCACGTCCAGTGGTTTCGAGTTCCGCCTGCAGGACCGGGGGGCGTCGGCCATGCCGCGTTGATGGCGGCGCGTACCGAATTGCTGGCTGCCGCTGAGAAAAGCCCGATCCTGGCCAACGTCCGCGAAAGCGCCCTGGCCGAAGCCCCGCAAGTGCAGTTGGAGGTGGACCGCAAGCAGGCCAACGCGCTGGGCGTGTCCTTCGCCGACGTGGGCAATGTGCTGTCCTCGGCCATCGGCTCGGCCTACATCAACGACTTTCCCAACCAGGGCCGCATGCAGCGGGTGGTGGTACAGGCCGAAGGCGACCAGCGCAGCCAGGTGGCGGATTTGATGAAAATCAACGTGCGCAACAACGCTGGCAAGATGGTGCCGCTGTCGGCCTTTGTCGAAGCCAAATGGACCCAGGGCCCGACGCAGCTGACCCGCTACAACGGCTACCCGGCCATCGCGATTTCCGGCGAAGCGGCACCGGGCCACAGTACCGGTGAAGCGATGGACGAGATCCAGCGCCTGGTCAGCCAGTTGCCGGCAGGCCTGGGCCAGGAATGGACCGGTTTGTCGTTGCAGGAACGTCTGTCCGGCGCTCAAGCGCCCTTGCTGTTGGGCTTGTCGCTGTTGATCGTGTTCCTGTGCCTGGCGGCGCTGTATGAAAGCTGGTCGATCCCCACCTCGGTATTGCTGGTGGTGCCGCTCGGTGTTCTCGGTGCCGTCATCGCGGTGGGCTTGCGCGGCATGCCCAACGATGTGTTTTTCAAGGTCGGCCTGATCACCATCATCGGCCTGTCGGCGAAGAACGCGATCCTGATCATCGAGTTCGCCAAGGACCTGTATGACCAGGGTGAAGACCTGGTCACCGCTACCTTGAAAGCTGCGCGCTTGCGCCTGCGGCCGATCATCATGACATCCCTGGCGTTCATCCTCGGCGTGGTGCCGCTGGCGATTGCAACCGGCGCCAGCTCGGCCAGTCAGCAAGCGATTGGTACGGGGGTGATTGGCGGGATGATCACGGCGACGCTGGCAGTGGTGTTTGTGCCAGTGTTCTTTGTGGTGGTGATGAAGTTGGTGAAGAAAAAAAGCCGCTAGCACAATTTTCCCTTTCCCCTGTGGGAGCTGGCTTGCCTGCGATGGCATCAACTCGGTATGCCTGATGTACCGAGGTGGCTGCATCGCAGGCAAGCCAGCTCCCATAAGGATCGGGTACAGTCTGCTCACATACCGTGATTTGTGAGCCCTCATGCCCTTCCTCGCCCGCACCCACCCTCGCCTCTCCGCCGCCGCCGTGTTCGGGATTGCCGTGGGCATCCTGGTGCCGGCCGACACGCTGGTCAGCAAAGTCCTCATCGGCTGGAACGCCGGCGTCTGGACCTACCTGGTGCTGATGCTGTGGCTGACCCGCCGCGCCAAGGCCGAGGACGTAAAGCGCATCGCCGAGATCGAAGATGAAAATGCCGGCCTGGTGCTGTTCACGGTGTGCATCGCCGCCATTGCCAGCCTGGCGACCATCACGTTCGAGCTGGTGGGCAGCAAGGATCTGGCCAATGCCGAGCGCCTGCTGCACTACGGGTTCACCGGGTTGACGGTGATCGGATCGTGGTTGCTGATCGGGGTGATTTTCAGCGTGCACTACGCCCGCCTTTACTACACCTGGGACGGCAAGGAACCGGCGTTGCGCTTTGCCGAGGGCCTGACTACGCCCAATTACTGGGACTTCCTGTACTTTTCCTTCACCATCGGTGTAGCGGTGCAGACCTCCGATGTGGGCGTCGCCACCCGGGCCATGCGCAAAGTGGTGCTGGGCCAATCGTTGATCGGTTTTTTGTTCAACACGGCGATCCTGGGGTTTTCGATCAATATTGCCGCCGGACTGTTCGGCTGACACGGCACACACCTGCTAGACGCCCCACACACGCTGGGCGCTAATCGCTTCACTTAGTCCGTCTCGGTGCCTTATGGGCACGCACAACTGAATCGACTTATCCGAGGAAGCCAACACCGGCCCTGTTGCTGCTGATAGCGACCTGGCTGCATGTGGCAGTTTGACGCACCGGTCATCTGACTTTGTCCTACAACAGCTTGACGACTTTCCTCATTTGATGGTTTCCTGAAACCGGTTTCAGTCATTCCAATAAAAACAGAAGGTCGATGACCGTGAACAATTTCTCTGCCGCCCAGCGCAGCCGTGTGACCATGCTTGATGTGGCCGAGCGCGCCGGTGTGTCCAAGGCCAGCGTGTCACGCTTTATCGGCGACGACCGCGCCCTGCTCTCCGATGCCATTGCACTGCGCATCGAGCAAGCCATCGAACACCTCGGCTACCGCCCCAACCAGATGGCCCGTGGTCTCAAACGTGGCCGCACCCGCCTGATCGGCATGCTGGTGGCCGATATCCGCAACCCCTATTCCATTGCCGTGATGCACGGTGTCGAAACCGCTTGCCGCCAGCACGGTTATAGCCTGGTGGTGTGCAACACCGACCGCGATGACGCACAAGAGCGCCAGCACCTGGCGGCCCTGCGTTCTTACAACATCGAAGGGCTGATCGTGAACACCCTCGGCCATCACCTCGACCAGTTGCTGGAACTGCAACGGGAAATGCCCCTGGTGCTGGTGGACCGTAAGGTCGAGCCGCTGCACAGCGACCTGGTTGGTCTGGACAACCCGGCGGCAGTGCGTATGGCGGTAGAACACCTGGAGCAGCAGGGTTATCGCGATGTGCTGATGGTGAGCGAACCCACCGATGGCACCAGTTCACGCTTGGAACGCCTGGAGAGTTTCAAGGCTGAGATTGCCAGCCGCCCGGCATTGACCGGCGCCGTGCTAGAACTGGATGACGCGCTGCAACAACACCTGCAGACCTTTCTCGCAAAACCTGGCCCCAAGGCGCTGTTCTGTGCCAACGGCGTCGCAGCACTGGCCTGCACCCGCGCCCTGAAGAACCTGGGTTGCAACCTGTTCGACGACATCGGCCTGATCGCCCTGGATGACCTCGACTGGTATCCGCTGGTAGGCACCGGTATTACCGCCCTCGCCCAGCCGACCGAAGCGATTGGTGCCAGCGCCTTCGACTGTTTGCTCAAACGTCTGCGCGGTGACACAACGCCGACCCGCACCCTGGACTTCATGCCCCAACTGATCATCCGAGGCTCCACAACCCCTTGCAGGAGCGAGCTTGCTCGCTAAAAACACCAACGATAGCGCAGCGATCCTGGTTTAACGCGGCGCTCTCAGGTTTTTCGCGAGCAAGCTCGCGCCTACGGAAAGTATTTTTTTCAGAAAAAATGAAACCGGTTTCAGAGGTAACCAACAATGCATAAATACCCCGTTTCAATCAGCCTCTCCAGCTACGGCGCCGACCTCGTCCGCCAGCAGGGCCAGTTGAGTTTTGTCGAGCTGCTGAGGGCCGCCGGCGCCCAACGTATCGAATGGCGTGAAGAATTGCTGACCGTCGAGCAACCCAAAGCCTTGGCCCAGGCCACTGCCGAGCATGGCCTGGAATCGGTGTTTTCATCGCCGCTGGAACTGTGGGTCGCCGGCCGCGCCCAACCGAATGCAGAACTCGCGGCCACCCTCGATCGAGCGCAGGCGTTCGGCTCACGCTGGTTGAAAGTATCCCTTGGCTACTTCACCGACACCAACGACCTGGAAAGCCTGCACGCCCTGCTCAACCGCCACCCGGTTCAACTGTTGGTAGAGAACGACCAGACCTTGCACGGCGGCCGCATCGAACCCATGCAGCGCTTTTTCACCGAGGTGGAACGCCTGGGCCTGCCGGTGAAGATGACCTTCGATATCGGCAACTGGCAGTGGCAGGACCAATCCGCCCTCACCGCTGCACGCCTGCTGGGTCGGCATGTGGATTACCTGCACTGCAAGGCCGTGGCCCGCCGCGCCGACGGCAAGCTGGTGGCCATGCCGCCTGGCGCCACCGACCTGCATCTGTGGGAACAACTGCTCAAGCACATGACTCCAGGTATTAGCCGGGCCGTGGAATTCCCGCTGCAAGGCGATGACCTGGTCGCGGTCACCGCGCAGCAGGTCGCCACCCTCACCCTGCTGGGCCAACCTCGTGCGGAGCGTGCTTATGTCTGAGATCGATATCCTGTCGTTTGGTGAAACCATGGCGATGTTTGTCGCCGAGCAAACCGGCGATCTGGCCCACGTGGCTCAATTTCATAAACGGATCGCGGGTGCCGACAGCAACGTCGCCATCGGCCTGTCACGCCTGGGTTTCAAGGTGGCCTGGCTGAGCCGGGTCGGTAACGATTCGCTCGGGCGCTTTGTGGTCGACACCTTGACCCAGGAAGGCCTGGATTGCCGCCACGTGGCGGTCGATCCGGCACACCCCACCGGTTTTCAACTCAAATCCCGTGAAGAAACCGGCGATGATCCTCAGGTGGAGTACTTCCGCAAGGGCTCGGCGGCCAGCCATTTGTCGATCGCAGCCATCAGTCCTGCCTTGCTGCAAGCCCGCCATCTGCATGCCACCGGCATTCCGCCCGCACTGTCTGAGGCGACACGTGAGTTGTCCGTGGAGCTGATGACGCAGATGCGCAAAGCCGGACGCAGCGTGTCGTTCGACCCCAACCTGCGCCCGTCCTTGTGGGCCAACCAACAGACGATGATCCGTGAAATCAACGCCCTCGCCGGCCTGGCCGATTGGGTCTTGCCGGGCCTGGGTGAAGGCCGCCTGCTCACCGGTTTCGATGACCCGGCCGACATCGCCGCGTTCTACCTCGACCAAGGCGCCGAAGCCGTGGCCATCAAGCTTGGCCCGGACGGTGCCTACTACCGCACTCATATGGACCAGGGCTTTGTCGCCGCCGTGCGCGTGGACAAGGTCGTGGACACGGTCGGCGCCGGCGACGGTTTTGCCGTGGGCATGATCAGCGCCCTGCTGGAAAACCTCAGCTTCCCCGAGGCGGTACAGCGCGGCAACTGGATCGGCAGCCGCGCCGTGCAAAGCCGTGGCGATATGGAAGGCCTGCCAGCCCGTTCAGAGTTACCGATTCGATCCGTTGCCTAACCCACTACCTGTTGCCACAACTACAACAAGCTCAGGAGCAACCCCATGGAAACCGTGAAACTCGCCACCCGCCGCTGGTGGTACATCATGCCCATCGTTTTTATCACCTACAGCCTGGCGTACCTGGACCGCGCCAACTACGGCTTCGCCGCCGCCTCCGGCATGGCCGAAGACCTGATGATCACCCCCGGCATGTCGTCACTGCTGGGCGCGCTGTTTTTCCTCGGCTACTTTTTCTTCCAGGTGCCAGGAGCGATCTACGCGCAGAAGCGCAGCGTCAAGAAGCTGATCTTCGTCAGCCTGATCCTGTGGGGCGGCCTCGCCACCCTGACCGGCGTGGTGTCCAACGCCTACATGCTGATCGTGATCCGCTTCATGCTCGGCGTGGTCGAAGCCGCGGTGATGCCGGCGATGCTGGTGTACCTGTGCCATTGGTTCACCCGGGCAGAACGCTCACGCGCCAACACGTTCCTGATCCTCGGCAACCCGGTGACCATGCTGTGGATGTCGGTGGTATCAGGCTACCTGGTGCAGCATTTCAGCTGGCGCTGGATGTTTATCATCGAAGGCCTGCCGGCCGTGCTGTGGGCGTTTATCTGGTGGAAGCTGGCCGATGAGCGTCCAAAGGATGCCAAGTGGCTGAGCGACTCTGAGAAACAGGACCTGGAAACCGCGCTGGCCGCCGAGCAAGTCGGGATCAAGGCGGTGAAGAACTACGCCGAAGCCTTCCGCTCGCCCAAGGTGATCATCCTGGCCCTGCAATTCTTCTGCTGGAGCATTGGTGTGTACGGCTTCGTGTTGTGGCTGCCGTCGATCCTCAAGCAAGGCTTGCAGATGGACATGGTCGAGGCCGGCTGGCTGTCGGCGCTGCCCTACCTGGCGGCCGTGATTGGCATGCTGGCGGTGTCGTGGGGCTCGGACAAGCTGCAAAAGCGCAAGCGTTTCGTATGGCCACCGTTGCTGATTGCCTCCATTGCTTTCTACGCGTCCTACGTGCTCGGTGCCGAACACTTCTGGTGGTCCTACACCTTGCTGGTGATTGCCGGCGCCTGCATGTACGCGCCCTACGGTCCTTTTTTTGCGATTGTCCCGGAAATCCTGCCGGCCAACGTCGCCGGGGGCGCCATGGCGCTGATCAACAGCATGGGCGCCCTGGGCTCCTTTGGCGGCTCGTACCTGGTGGGCTACCTCAATAGCAGCACCGGTTCGCCCGGTACTTCGTACCTGCTGATGAGCGGCGCCTTGCTGCTGTCGGTGGTACTGACGATTTTTCTCAAGCCCGGCGCCAGTGATCGCACGCCGGCGCCCAACCTGGAATTAAAGGTAAAGACCGCATGAAAAAGTCTGTCGTGTTGTACAAGAAACTCTCTGCGCCACTGATGGCCCGCCTGCATGAGCAGACCGATGTCACGCTGATCGAAGCACTGGACGACACCGGCCTGGCCAAATTGCGCGATGCCCTGCCCGGCGCCCACGGTCTGCTAGGTGCCAGCCTACGGCTGGATGCCAAGTTGCTCGACCTGGCGCCACAGCTGGAGGCCGTGGCCAGCGTATCGGTCGGCGTCGACAACTACGATATCGACTACCTCACCGCGCGCGGCATCTTGCTCAGCAACACACCCGACGTGCTCACCGAAACCACCGCCGACACCGGTTTTGCATTGATCCTGGCCACCGCCCGGCGCGTGGTCGAACTGGCCGACATGGTCCGCGCCGGCCAATGGAACAAAAACATCGGCCCAGCGCATTTCGGCAGCGATGTGCATGGCAAGACCCTGGGCATCATCGGCATGGGCCGCATCGGCGAAGCGCTGGCCCAGCGTGGGCATTTTGGTTTTGGCATGCCGGTGATCTACCACAGCCATTCGCCCAAGCCGGCGGTGGAGGCGCGTTTCGGTGCGCAGTACCGCAGCTTGAACGACTTGCTGCAACAGGCCGACTTTGTCTGCCTGACGTTGCCGCTCACCGCCGAAACCGAGAAATTGATAGGCGCAGAACAGTTTGCGCGGATGGGCCCGGAGACGATCTTCATCAATATTTCGCGGGGCAAGGTGGTCGACGAGGCCGCGCTGGTGGAGGCGTTGCAACAGCGCACCATTCGGGCAGCGGGGCTGGATGTGTTTGAGAAGGAACCGCTGGATCACAGCTCGCCGTTGTTGCGCTTGAACAACGTGGTGGCCACGCCGCATATCGGCTCGGCCACCCATGAGACGCGGGAGGCCATGGCCAAATGTGCGGTGGATAATTTGCTGCAGGCGTTGGCCGGTGAGAAGCCGAAGAACCTGGTCAACGCCAACGCCTGGAACCGCTGATTTCTGACACCACAAACCCCATGTGGGAGCGGGCTTGCTCGCGAATGCGGTGTGTCAGTCGAGAGACGTCTTGACTGATCCACTGCATTCGCGAGCACGCCCCCGCTCCCCCATTTTGAGCGCATTTCAGGTCAGATAACGAAACGCGCCACCATTCCATTCAAATCCACCGCCAGGCGCGACAGTTCGTGGCTGGCTGCGCTGGTCTGATTGGCACCGGCCGCCGACTGGGTCGCCAGGTCACGGATGTTCACCAGGTTGCGGTCCACTTCGCGGGACACCTGGGCCTGTTCTTCCGAGGCGCTGGCGATCACCAGGTTGCGTTCGTTGATCAGGCTGATGGATTGGGTGATCTGCTCCAGGGCCACGCCGGCGGCGCGGGCCATTTCCAGGGTGGTCTGGGTGCGCTGGTTGCTCTGCTGCATCGATTGCACGGCCTCACCGGTGCCGTTCTGGATGCCGGCGACCATTTTCTCGATTTCCTGGGTCGACTGCGCGGTGCGATGGGCCAACGCTCGCACTTCGTCGGCCACCACCGCAAAGCCACGCCCGGCCTCACCGGCGCGAGCCGCTTCAATGGCGGCGTTGAGCGCCAGCAGGTTGGTCTGCTCAGCAATCGCACGGATCACGTCCAGTACCTTACCGATGTCGCGGCCCTGGGTGGCCAGGCCTTCAATCATCGCCGCAGTGTTTTGTACGTCCTGGGTCATGGTCTGGATGGCGCCGACGGTTTCCACCACACGGTCGCGGCCTTCACGGGCGGCCTGGTTGGACTGGCTGGACGCCTCGGAGGTGGACACCGCATTGCGCGCCACTTCTTCTACCGCCGCCGTCATCTCGTTGACTGCCGTGGCGGCCTGGTCGATTTCGTTGTTCTGTTGCTGCAAACCTTTGGAGGCTTCTTCGGTGACTGCGCTCAACTCTTCCGCTGCCGAGGCAAGCTGGGTGGCCGAGCCGGCGATGTGCTGGATGGTCTGGCGCAGGTTGGCCTGCATGGTGGCCAGGGCGCCGAGCAAGCGCGCCGGTTCGTCCTTGCCGTCGTCTTCGATCGCTTTGCTCAGGTTGCCGCCTGCGATGGTTTCAGCGACTTCTACGGCTTTGCGCAGTGGCGTGACAATGCTGCGGGTCAACAACCAGGCCAACAGCACGGTGAGCAATGCGGCAGCGACGGAAACCGCAATCACGCCGGTGATCGCGCCGTCGTAACTCTGCCCGGCATCAGTGTCGGCGGTCTTGGCATCGGCCACGTTGATGGCGATGAGCTTATTCAATTGCTCGCCCATCTGGTCGGTGCCGTCCTTGATGCGGCTGTTGATCAGCGCACGCATTTCATCCACTTTGCCCTGCTTGGACAACGCGAGCATGTCGGCCTGGGCCTTGAGGTAGTTGTCCAGCGTGACCATAAACGTTTTGTACAGCGCGGCTTCTTCCGGGCCGGCGGGCAGCGCAGCGTAACTGGCCTGGGCGGTCTTGACCTTGTCAACGAGCACACCTATGCGCGTTTCGGCCTCTTGCAGGCTGGCAGGCTCGCGGTTGACCAGCACGCGGAACGACAGGATGCGCAGGCGCAGCACGTTTTCCGTGATCACCCCCAGCGACGTCACGCTGGGCAGTTGGGTCGCGGTCATTTCCACTGAGGATTGCCGAATCTGTGCCATGCGGTTGACCGCAAACACCCCCAGTAAAATCACTAACAACGCAATGAAGGCGAAACCGAGAAACGCTCGAGGGGCAATGTTCAATTGGCGAAGGGACATAGGGGGGCTCTCAGAAGTAGTGTTTGCGAGCGTCCCTGCTGCGAAACGATCAGTCGGCGTCAACGCGCCGTTCCGACCTGTGGTCACCACTGTTGTCGTTGGTATGTGGGCCTATCCTCGATATCGGCAGGGCCTGGGGTTTCCCGCAGGTCATTCATAAATATTTTTTTACACTTCTGACGACCGGCGCTTTCTGGCATCCTGCGCCTCCATTTTCTGACCCGAGCCCGTATTTTGTCTGACGCTCAAGCCCCCCGCCCGCGCTATAAATCCGACCTGATCTACGGCCTGGAAGACCGCCCGCACTTCACCGCGGCGATTTTTGCCGCGTTGCAGCACGTGCTGGCGAGTTTCGTCGGAATCATCACCCCCACGCTGATCGTCGGTGGCGTGCTGGGCCTGGAAAGCGAAGTGCCGTACCTGGTGAGCATGGCGCTGTTTGTGTCGGGGCTCGGCACCTTTGTGCAGGCGCGCACGTTCGGCCCGATCGGCTCGGGGCTGTTGTGCCTGCAGGGCACCAGTTTTTCCTTCATCAGCGTAATTCTCAGCGCGGGCTTCATGGTCAAGGCCCGGGGCGGCGGCACCGATGAGATCCTCTCGACGATCTTTGGCATCTGCTTCTTCGCCGCGTTTATCGAGGTGGTGCTGAGCCAGTTCATCGGCAAGCTGCGCAAGCTGATCACCCCGGTGGTCACCGGCACCATCATTACCTTGATGGGCTTGTCGCTGATCAAAGTCGCAGTCACTGACATGGCTGGCGGTTTCGGCGCCAGCGACCTCGGCGCGGCCAGTAATATGGGCCTGGCTGCGCTGGTACTGCTGACTATCGTGGTGCTCAACCGTTTCAACAACCCGTTCCTGCGCCTGGGCTCCATCGTGATCGGCCTGACCCTGGGCTTTGTGGTGGCCTGGCTGATGGGGCGTGTGGACATGGCGGCACTGCCCCAGGTGCCGTTGATCAGTGTGCCGGTGCCGTTCAAATACGGTTTCTCGTTCGACTGGGTGGCGTTTATCCCGGTGGCGGTGATCTTCCTGATATCGCCCTTGGAAGCGGCCGGTGACCTGACCGCCAATTCGATGATTTCCCAGCAGCCGGTCAAGGGCCCGCTGTATATCAAGCGCATCAAGTCCGGCCTGCTGGCCGACGGCCTCAACTCGGCGATGGCGGCCACCTTCAACAGCCTGCCGATGGTGACCTTCGCCCAGAACAACGGGGTGATTCAGTTGACCGGCGTGGCCAGCCGCTACGTGGCGTACTTCATCGCCGGGCTGCTGGTGCTGCTGGGGCTGTTCCCGATGATCGGCGCGGTGCTGCAATTGATGCCCAAGCCGGTGTTGGGCGGCGCCACGCTGATCATGTTCGGCACCGTGGCCGTGGCCGGCATCAAGATCCTCGCCGAAGCCGGGCTGCACCGGCGCAATGTGCTGATCGTGGCGATTTCCCTGGGCATGGGCCTGGGCGTGGCCGCCGTGCCGGAAGTGCTGCGTGACTTGCCCAAGGCGCTGCACAACATCTTCGAATCGCCGATCACCGTGGGGGCTTTCTGTGCAATCCTGCTGAACATTTTCCTGCCGGAAGAGTTCATAGAGCTGGAAGAAGATGAATTTGATCCGGAGTCTTCGACCCTTAAAGTGATGCAGGACCCGGACGTCACGAAATAGGAGCACTTATCAATGCGCAAGCTCATGGTTCTATCGCTGTTGCTACTGACCCTGAGCGCCTGCGCGCTGTTCCCCAACCGCGACCCGGTGAACATCAACGTGGTGGGTCTCGAGCCCCTGCAAAGCCAGGACCTGGAAGTGCGATTCGCCGTGAAAATGCGGGTGCAGAACCCTAATGACACGGCGATCGACTACAACGGCGTGGCCCTGGACCTGGAGGTCAATGGCCGGCCGCTGGCGTCAGGGGTGAGTGATCAAAGCGGATCCATCCCACGCTTTTCCGAGACGGTTCTGACGGTGCCGGTCAGTGTTTCGGCGTTTTCTGTCTTGCGCCAGACCCTGGGCCTGAGCCAGACCCAGAGTTTGAACAACCTGCCCTACGTGTTGCGCGGCAAACTGGCGGGTGGACTGTTCGGCACGATGCGCTTTGTCGACCGTGGTACGTTGGACATGCCCAACACGGCCACCTGGTGACCGCCATGCAACCGACGCTGCACACCGAACGATTGCGTTTTAGTCGGTGATGTAGCGCACGCCTGGCTTGGCCCGCTCATCCACCACAAGTTCGAAAACATCCGGCCGGGCGTAGTGCCCCACCACGTCATAGTCATACCGCGCACGCACCAAGTCATCCGTGTTGATTTGCGCCGTCAGCAGCCCGGCTTCTCCAAGCAACGGCCCTGCCAGAATGTCCCCCATGGGCCCGACAATCACACTGCCACCTGCAATCAACGCACGCTCGGCCGGCCAGTTCGCCACCTGAACCCCCAGTGCCTCGGGCGACGCCTGCACCTGGCACGCACTCACCACAAAGCAACGTCCCTCATGGGCCACATGGCGCATGCTCACCTGCCACATCTCGCGCTCGTCCACCGTCGGCGCGCACCAGACCTCCACACCCTTGGCGTACATCGCCGTACGCAGCAGCGGCATCATGTTTTCCCAGCACACCGCGCCGCCGACACGTCCCACTGCCGTATCGATCACCGGCAGGGTCGAGCCATCGCCCTTGCCCCAGATAAGCCGCTCGGTGCCGGTAGGCATCAACTTGCGGTGCTTGGCCACCAGACCGCCCGCCGGTTCGAAATACAGCACCGTGCAATACAGCGTGCTACCGCTGCGCTCGATCACACCGAGAACGAGGCTGGCGCCAGTGCGCGCCGACAGGCCTGCCAGCGCCTGCGTTTCAGGGCCTGGCACATCGATCGCATTATCAAAATAACGCGCGAAGGCTTCGCGACCTTCCGGCAGCCGATAACCCAGCTGCGTGCCGAATGCCTCACCTTTGGGATAGCCACCCAGCAGCGCCTCGGGCATTACCACCAATTGCGCACCGCTGCGCAGGATCTCGTCCTCATAACTGAGGATCTGCGCCAGGGTTTCGCCCTTGCCGCCAGGCAGGGATCCGATTTGCAGGGCCGCCACAGTAGAAACAGGCATCGCATTCACTCCAGATAAAGGGGTTGCCCATTCTCCCGTCAGCCTCGATCATGAATATAGCCCACTTCAGTGCTGAATGATATGAGCCAAATCAATATCGCCCAGGTCGATCTGAACCTACTGAAAACCTTCGAAGCCCTGCATGACGAGTCCAGCGCCAGCCGCGCCGCCTTGCGCCTGGGCGTGACGCAATCGGCCGTCAGCGCAGGCTTGCGGCGCTTGCGCGAGGTGTATGGTGATCAATTGTTCGTGCGCACCGGGCGTGGCCTGGCGCCGACCTTGCGGGCCAATCAACTGAAACCGGTAATCAGTGAAGCACTGGAACGCTGCCGGCAGAGCCTGGCCATGGTTGATCCGGACAATCAGCACTATCAGGGTCGGTCAGTGGTGTTGGGTTTATCCGATGATTTCGAAATTGCGTACGGCCGCCGGCTGATCGAGGCCATCGCACAACGGGCGCCCAGGCTGCGGGTGATTTTCCGTCAGACCCATAGCCAGATCGTCGCGGGCGCCCTCCTCGACCGCACCCTGGATCTTGCTATCACAGCCGGTGGCTTTGCTCAGGGCCGGCTGAGTCGCCAAGTACTGGGAGAAGGCGATTACCGCTGTCTGGTGGATTCGGACCAAGCCAGCATCAGCCTGGAGGAATTCGTCACACGCGAGCATGTGCTGGTGTCATCCGGCGGGTTTATCGGGATTACTGACGAGGGCTTGGCGGCGCTGGGGCTGAGCCGCCAGGTATGTGCGTCCACCAGCCACTTCGCCGCGCTGCCCTTTCTGCTCAAGGGCAGTCAGGCGGTGGCGACCATTCCTGGGCATGCGGCACAGGCCATCGCGCAGATGACCGGCCTGCGCGTGCTGCCCTGCCCGCTGGCCTTGCCGCGCTACCCGGTGGAACTGGGCTGGCGTACCCAGGCGCAGCTTGATCCGCTGTTGCTGAAAGTGCGTGAAGCGATTGTGGCGAGCTTTACTTGGCCGCGGCCATCAGCTTGTTGACTTCGCTGCGCACCATGTTCGAAAACTCCGGCGGCGACATGCCGTCGAGTTCGGCGCGCACCCACTCGGCCCACTTGCCCTTACGCTTGGCGCGCTCGCCGAACAACCGCGCGGCCTCGCCCTTGGCCTTGCCCAGATTGGTTTGCCACAGGTCGTAGAGACGCGACTTTTCATCTTCCAGCTCGGCGCGTTCGGCGAGGGTCTTGTTGGCGAGATTGAAGCTCATGTTGAATTACCTGCTGCATAAATAGGCGACATCTTACACTGTAGGTCGAATATTCCAGATTCGGATTTTGCTCAAGGCCGGGCCTTAGCAAAAAAACTGCAACTTTTGCCATCGCCCGGCACTCCATTGATCACTGTCCCATTCACCCGCAAGGAGTCACACAATGGCCCGCAAATCCGCTGCCCAAGCTGTCGAAGACCAAATCAAGGATCAAGCCTTCAGCGAACTGACCGCGTTGATCGAAGAATCGGACAAACTGCTCAAAAGCAGCGCCTCCCTGGTAGGCGAAGAAGGTGAAACCCTGCGTGAGCAGGTCGCCATCAAGCTCAAACAAGCCCTGGACTCGGTGTCCAATGTGCGCGAGCGCAGCAAGCCGGTGGTCGATGCCACCGAGACCTACATCGGTGGCCACCCATGGCAGACCGTGGCGATCAGCGCCGGTTTCGGCCTGGTGGTGGGCCTGCTGCTCGGTCGCCGTAACTGAGCAACGGGGGCTGCGCTGCTGGCGCAGCCCCCGTCAATCTTCGGCCAATTCCTGCAACTGCTTTAAATCCTGCGCGTTAATCTCTATACCGATTTCCTGCGACTTCGCCCGCGAGCGATGACGCCGGTCCCCCGGCAAGCGCCGCAACCCCGCCGCATGCATCTGCCGCACCAGCTCCTGGCTGCGCTCGGCAAAGTTTTGCCCGGTGGTTTTACTCGGGTCGATCAAAATCACCAGCTGGCCCGTCCATGGCGTGCGCGCACCTGGATGATCCGACCAATTGAACTCGAACGAGAAGTTACCGCCCGTCAACGCGGCGGCCAGCAACTCGACCATCATCGACAGCGCCGAGCCCTTGTGCCCGCCAAACGGCAACAGCGCACCGCCTTCAAGAATGGCCTTGGGGTCCTGGGTCGGCTGACCCAGGCTGTCGACGCCCATGCCCGGCGGCAGGCGCTCACCTTTGCGCGCGGCAATTTGCACGTCGCCGTGGGCGATGGCGCTGGTGGCCAGGTCAAACACAATGGGAGGGCCGTCCGCCCGTGGTGCAGCGAACGCAATCGGGTTGGTGCCGAACAACGGCCGGTCGGCGCCATGGGGCACCACACAGGTCATGCTGTTGACCACACTCAGCGCCACCAGGCCTTCTTCGGCAAAGGGTTCGACGTCGGGCCACAACGCCGCAAAGTGATGGGAATTGTGAATGGCCAGCAGCGCAATGCCGGCACTGCGGGCCTTGTCCACCAACAGTGAGCGGGCAGCTGCCAGCGCCGGCTGGGCAAAACCATTCACCGCATCCACCCGCACAAAGCCGCTGGCAACGTCTTCAACGATGGGCACTGCCTTGCCGTCGACCCAGCCGCTGTTCAACGTCGAGACGTAGCCGGGCACGCGAAACACCCCGTGGCTATGGGCCCCGTCGCGTTCGGCACTGGCGCAGTTTTCGGCCAGTACCTGAGCCACCGATTCAGACGTGCCCTGCCGGATAAAGATGCGCTGCAACAGCAGCGTCAAGGCCTCATAGCTCAGGTGCGTGGTTGAAGGGGCGTGATCCAAAGGCGATGCAGACATCGGTAGCTCCCGTTTAATTATTGGAAGGGGCAGTGCGTACGAACAATCGGCAGTCACGATTAAACAGTGTTTCGCGCGTGACTGTCGACCACGACAAGCAGCCCGGCGCATCAGACATATCTACTGCCGAACCCGCGTACCACGACTCTAGGCTCACGACGTCCCGGACGGGCTATTCGCACCGCCTCCGCACCTTTGAGGGTCCACCCTATGAGTCAGGTACAACCGCCTTACTTTTTTCCTGAAGTCCTGCGTTCGGTCTGGAAGGAACGCGATCGCGAACGACACTTTGGCATTGATGCCAACGACAGGGGGTTCTTGCGCAATCTGCCTTTGAGCAGCCATGAGGTACGGGGCAAGCAGGTGCCCCCCATGATCGCCCAGACGCTTTGGCTGAACAAAAACAGCCCGACCGAGCAGGAACTGGTGGGCAGTTTCATGATGAGTTCAACAGGCACCTACACCCGCGCCTTTCTCTACACGCCCTATGGCGGGCTGGAAAAATTCGACAGTCGGACTCTGTTGCTAAGTGAGTTGACTGAACGCCTCAAGACGCCGGCCAAAGCCGATGAGCTCTTGCAGTTCATTGCGCTGGGCACGCGTTCGGGATTGAAGCTGTCATCCCCTCTGGTGCTGACACCAGTGGATATTGAGGGCGATGTATTTGACCAGCAGAGAAAAGCCGTGGAGCAGCAGCAAACGCTCAACCTGCAAGCCGTGCTCGCCGAGCTGGTGAAATTGCCCAGCCTCGACATGATGCTCCAGTCGCTGCTCAGGTCGGTCTTCCACCCACTCTTCCCCGGGCTTGAGCCCAGCCAAACCCGAATCAACTTGTTCAAATTGCTATCCACCGAAGGGAAGCCACGGCAGTGGGTCAATTCGCTGTCGATCAGCGAGGCGCTCCTGATGCTTTACCGTCAGCAAGCCTGGCCGGCGGGGCAGACCCGCGAGTACTCCCATCCCTACGCCATCACCGCCGCCAACAACGCAACCCGCTGGGAAGATGGCCTGAAGCAGGCATCAGAACAATTGTCGTCGTTCTTGCAGAATACCCTTGAGACGTTTTGGAACACAGAGTCGCCAAACGGCACCTCACGCCGTGAATTCCTGGCACACACCATGGCGCACAAGGCTCGGATCGACCTACTGTTCAAACGCCAGAGTGAAATCATTACGCCTGAACACGCCGATAAACTGGCCGCGCTTTACCTTCCGGACGGCGCGCCGCGCTCCCACGCCAGTGACGGATTACGTGTCGAGACGGTGAGGTTCTGGGAGCGCGCGTCTCACTTCGTCGAACTGACCAATTCGGTGATGATCAGCGATGTGCAGACCTGGTTTTACTCGCCGCCCAAGGGGCTGCAGGTACTGGCCGATCACGACGACCTGATTCATACCCTGAAGGCAATGGTTAAGGCCCCGGCCTATGAAGATGATGTCTACAACGCTCTGTCCCTGGAGGAGCGCCTGTGGTTTATCGGTTTCAACCAACCGTCGGTCAGCGGCAACCTCATCGTCGGCAACGTGTTTGAACACCTGATGGAGGGCATCATCGACAAACAGAAACAGAACCTGATCTACGTGCTCGGCCAATTCCGACGCGAACGCGGCGATATCAACCTCTCGGCGTTGCTGGATCATGCCATGGACGTGCGCTTCATGATCGATGACAAGCTCTTGACGCTGGACACTGCGCACCGCTGGACCACCCACTCAGTGTTGGCCGACCCGCTTCGGCCCATTTCGGTCGCCGCTAAACGAGCGGAGCAGGCGCATAAACAGTTGATTGATATCCCCGACGCGCTGGAGAACCTGGTCAAACCACTGCCGTCGATCACCGCCCCGCTGGCCGAAGCCTTGTCGAGCCGCGAGCGGCAGGCAGTCGACCCTGAACGGGTGTACATCAATCGCTACACCGACGATGCGCCCCCCTACCCCCTTGTGCTGCCACTGGACAGCCATAGCCTGGCGGATCATTTCGCCGCACGTCTGGCCGAAGGGGCTGGCCCGGTCCCTGAAACCCGCCATTACGGCGTTTACAAGCCAGACCACACCGCTTATGGGCAGCAACTGACTCATGTGGACGTGAGGTCGCTCAATCGGATCGTCAATCAGGTGTTGGCCCACTACAAAGAGCAGGGCATCCACGACGCCCCCCGTAAACATCTTCAGGACCTGCTACCGCAGATGGGGGTCATGATGTCCAACGCGATACGCCACCAGGCCTATCTGCGACGTCTTAACAAGACCCTGGACGCCAGGGATGAGGCCATCATTCAAGCCGTGTTTGACCCGTTCAACCCTGACCGTCGTCGACGGGAAGACCTGGAAGGGTTTATCCCCGATGCCTATCGCATCACCGTCCAACGCGATGAAGAAGCACTGCGGCACAGCCTGGCCAATTGCCTGATGATCACCGAGCGCGGTGGACTTGATCACCAGCATTCGGGTCGCGCCATTCTCTGGACACCGGCCTGGGGCCTGGAAAGTTTCGTTTCTCCCTCCGTGGCAAAACAACAGCTTGAGGAGCGCCTGAGCGACCCCTGCGCGTGCTTGGCACTGTTGGAAAACCTGGACCCGCGCCAACGCCAGCCGCATGCCAACTACAGCTTGGGGGCATTCTGGCTGATCACCGAACCGATCAGCGAAAATCGCCAGCAGTCTTGGATCGACCACTACATCGCACAAAGGGCCCATTGGTTGGCACAGAAGCCAAATGGCAAAGCACTGTTAAATCTTATGGCGGTACTGCCTACCCCTGTCCTTGGGGGGGCTGCACAGCTCGCCCATCATTTTATGGCACAACGCTCACTACCCGCTTGGCTCGGCATGGCGAGCCCTGCTGAACAGCAGCACCATGCTGAGTTACTTGAGCAATATCGGCTCAACACCCTGGATCAAAAAGACTATCTGTATGAGTGTTCCTCGCTACGCCAGCGGGTTCACGACACGCTGAACGAGATGCTGGTGGACTATTCTGTTGACCCGGAAGACGTGTTTATCACGCCACGGCTTGCCATGGGTGGTCAACGACAGAACCTCACCGATTACGCCTTGGCCCACATCAATGAGCAGGCGAGTGCCTTCACTGTGGAGTCGGCGGTAACCCAACTGACCGAATCAACGATCCGGCCACTCCTGCTTAAATTGAACATCGCCCAGGCCACTCAGGACTACCTGAAAGAGAAACTAGCCTCAGGGCAACCAGGTGCACTGGAGCGTGAGCTGCGTTTTATCCGGCAATTACCCTGGCAACTGTTGCAACAGGCCCATGCGCTGAAACTGCAGGAGCGGTTATCGGAGGCTGGCTACAACCTGATTCGTCAGGTCTTCGACATGCCGGACGCCGTCGCCCGAGCCACGATTTCGGGCGCCACTGCAAGTATTCGGCCCCTTGAGATGATTGCGACACCTGGCGCCAGAATCGTCAAGGCACTGGGTCTTTACGTGATGGGTGCCGGTGCTACTGGGCCGTTGATTCTCTATGCGCCTTACTACCCAGGGCAGTGCTTCATGGAGTTCGAGCACCAGGCGCAGTTTCTCCTCCACCTGAATGCCCCAGGCATGCTGCAGGACTGGATCATCGCCCACCTGGAAGGCGCAGATAAGACGACGTATAAAAATTTGCTGATCAGCACAGCAGGTGCCACCTCCGACATCACCTTGGCCAATCACCCAATAAGAGGTCACGCCATCAAGCAGCTCTATCAGGACAACCAAGTGGTGATGGGGCGGATGCTGAAACACCAGCAGGACCCCGATGGCGCGGGTTTATGGGGCACCGTCAAAAGCCTCTTGAGCGGCGGCGTGCGGATCGTCGCGCAATTCTTGCCAGGAACGCTGCAGATACCGGTGGTGATCTGGCAGAGCTATAAACTGTTCAAAGACTCTGCCGAGGCACTGCAACAGCATCATTGGCAGGATGCACTGCGCTCATTCATTCTTGGTGTTGCAACAATGGCAAGGCTGGAGCGGCTGATGCGCACGCCAGCTCCCAAAGCAGCTCCCCCTGTCTACAAAGAAGTGAACGAACGCGATTTGAGCCCCTCCGACACAGTCGTCGCGCCGACCGTCAAGGACATCGACGTGATCGACCCCAGGCGCACACGCCTGCAAACCTACGAAACCAGCCAAGTGGCGTTGATAGATTTGAAAAAACAGGCGGAAACCGGCCTCTACGCTGCTGCCGACGGCAGGTCGCTCTACGGTGCCGTGGAGGGCAAGGTTTACCCGATCAAAAATAGCCCACAACTGAGGATCGCCGGCCTGTCCACCAACAGTGACGGCCCGCTGCTATCCCGTACCCCTCGGCAGCAACAGGTGCTGGCCCCGCATTATCACCCGCTGCAATACGGCCAAGCGATCACGCGGCTGGGTAATCATTATGTGACGCGTTTGAACGCCTCGCTTGACATGAATATCGAAGCGACTGGCATGGATGAAATTCGCCGAATCTACCCGATCAAGGCCCAGCAGATTATCGAGGCCCTGGACATCGCACGCCTCTACGCATTGCGCGCGATGCATAACCTGGTTCAACTCCGACGCCTGACGCCCGGCACACGCCTTGATGACTTCCTGAAGCGGCTGTTTGACGTCAAAAACGTTGATGCTGGCCTCCTGAAGAAAGTGCATGATGCCATCACCCCGCTGTGCAAAGCCTTGGTAGACCCGGACCTCGACGGGTGGGACACCTCACGTTTTGTGGTCGGGGCGAACAGAAATCCCTCGCAAAGGGTGATCGCGTTCACTGTCTCCGGCGACAGAAAAAACCAAGTGTTCTTTACCGAGCTGTTTTTTGATCAACAACTCCGGCACAAGTACATCACTCTGTTGACCGAACCCTTCAACATTGACGGCCATGCGCGAGCGGCCACACTGATTCACGAGTTCGCCCATCTCTACGCGCGCGCCGAAGATATCACCTACATAGAGGCGCGTCGGCCCTTCGCGGACCTGATTGACACCACGAATCAAAGAGGCAGGTTCGAACACACACTGTTGCAAGCCTTTCAGCACAACGTTCTGTCGCTGCGCACGCCGTTTAATCAGCTGTTCTCGCGTTGGTACCCTAGGTCCGGGAGCTCTGGCACCTCCGGCAACTCCGGTAATTGGGTCACCATGGACGCTTCCAACTCGGAAGATCTAGCCGCCAAGGCAATCCTGGAAACCACAGCCAGCACGAGCATTGATGAGGCACGTAGAGCATTTTTAGATACCGCATCAGCCGACAAACGCATTGACACGATTCTGCGCAACGCCGACTCCGTTGCCAGGCTTATTTGTGAAATGGGGCGCGCACTCGACCCTGAACAGGGTACGCGTTAAATGTTCCGGCGCCCCATTGGAGCTGGGAGCCCGAACGGGCTCCCGGCGGGCAGCGTCAGTCTTTCTGATCGCGCAGAACATTGCCCGACGCGCCATCAATACGCGCTTCATAGACTGTGCCGTCGGACTTGCGCCCTTTGACTTCCCAATAGCCATTGTCATCGGCTTCGGCCGCGTAAACCTCGACATAACCGGCCTTGGTCTTGGCGACTTCAATAGCCTTTTCAATGGTAATCCAGCCCGCCCCCGGTTTATCCGCCAGGGCTGCGCCAGCACTGAGCAGTGCAGTGGTTGCGCACACAGCGACTAAGGTTTTCTTCAGCATATTCGTTCTCCATTGTGGGAATGTCCTGAATTTTTTAGGCGCTCTCAAACAAGAATAAGTTCCAATTGATGTGCAATCGCCATGACGGCTGTTCTCGCCACCGGCCTGCGGAGGTTAGAATGTGGGAAATCAGGATGAGTCAATGACCGAAAAGTCCCTTTCAGAAGCCGAATACGACGCCATCACCGACGCTGCCGCGCATTGGTGCATGCGCCTGCACGCGGTTGATTGCACCGCGAGTGAACGTCGGGCTTTTGAACAATGGCACGATGCCCACCCGCTGCATGCTTTCGAGTACGCGGCCATGCTGGAAATCTGGGACGTCGCCGACCACCTGCCACGCAATGAACCCACGACAACGGTGGTGCCCTTCAAGCCCCGTCGTCGCCTGCGCACCTATGCGGTAGCGGCCGCGATCTGTCTGGTCGCCCTGCCCCTGGCGGCCTTTACCGGCTGGGAAGCGGGATGGCTGCCCAGTTCCTATGAACGCTTTGATGCCACCCATGGCCTGCGCCAGGTGACGCTCGGGGATGGCAGCCAGGTGGAACTCAACCTGGGCACCCAATTGGTCTATAGCAATTACAAAGACCAGCGCCGCGTAACGCTGAAGAAAGGCGAAGCGTTCTTCAAGGTCAGTCATGACACTGCGCATCCGTTTATCGTGCACGCCGGCGAAGGCCAGGTGCGGGTCACGGGCACTCAGTTCAACGTGTGGAAGTATGAAGACCAGGTGCGCGTGACGCTGCTCGAAGGCTCGGTGCAGATCTCCAGCGACAAAGTGCATGGCAGCGTGCCACTGACCCCTGGCATGCAGGCCAACTTCCAACACGGCGATGCCACGCCGCGCGTAAGGACGATGAGTCCCAACGACACGGCGCTGGCCTGGCGCCAGGGCAAGCTGATCCTCGACAACCTGGCCCTGGCCGACGCGCTACCGCTGATCAACCGCTACCTGAGCAAACCGGTGATGCTCGCCGACGCCAACACCGGCACGATCCGCATCGGCGGCATCTACAACATCAACGAGGTCAACAACCTCGTTCCCTCCCTGCCCAAGGTTCTGCCGGTCTACCTGACCCAGAACCAGGACGGCAACCCCGTACTCAATTCCATCCCGCGTAAAGCACCGAAAGGCTGAGCCATTGCCTACAGGCACAGGGTTCTGTGCGCGTGGAGTGTACGTTTTTTTAACACACTGTCGGCCTGAATCGCCCGTGCGGAGCGGATTCATGGTTTTGTCATGGACAGTGTTTCAACACTGATACAGCGGGATGAAACGTTTGTGCGATGACAGAAGTGCAAGGGTTCCACTTGGCGCTGTCTCACGGATGAAACAGCCGTGACATCACTTTGCCCCACAAAAAACCTAACCCCATGAATAATCAAGACAAATAGAAAGCGGCACGGCTTCTGCTCTATCCCTTACAGCGCTGTTTAGGGTCAGCGCGAAGCATAAGGAAGACCGCCGTGATCACACTCAATCAAGCGTCGCTGAACGTATTGCTGATCAGCTGTTTACTCAGTGCCGGCATCAGTGTTCCGAGCTTTGCGGGTGACGGCGTTATTGTGACGGGCCGCGACGTACAAGGGCACATGTACGGTCGACCTTCATTCGGCAAAGACCCCTACCCAACCACGGCTAACGCAAATCCAAGCCGGGACATCATCAGCGCCACCGGCGAACTCAGTGATTCGGCGATTGGCGGCATCAGCAGCGGCTCAAGCATTGCCCGCTCGATTCAGTCCACCAGCAACCTGAACCACTTGACCGCCACCCAAAACGGCATGTCGACCCTGGGTGCCGGCTCGGCAGCCGGTCATGGTGCGGGCAGCAGCATGGGCGGGCAGATCAGCGACTCGATCCAGCGTGGCATGGCGCCCCTGAACAACATCGGCAGCATGATGGGGGGCAAATAATGAACCGTTCGTTGCTCATTCTGGCCCTGCTGGGCAGCGCCGCGGCCATGGCCGACAACACTGCGGTGATCAACAACAGCGGCAAAGACTATGTCGGCAACGTGATGATCAATCAGGCGGCGGGCAACCAACAGCAATCGGCCAACAATCGCGCCGTAGCGCTCGGGGGCCAGGCCTCCACCCGCACTGTCCAGAATATGGATGGCAAGGTCGACCCCGCCCTGAGCGCCAAGGCGACGATCGAGGGCACTTCTTTTACCAATGGCAACGGCATGCTGGGCATCAACCAGTCGGTCGGGGCCAATAACCAATCAATCAATGCCGTGCGGATCAGCCTCAACCCTGGCCCGCAAAGCATCGACGACAGCGTCCTGTTGCAACAGAACACGACGACGCTGGCAACCGACTCAGGGCTCACCCCCACCACTGGCAGCCGCCAGGTCGTGACAAGCGACCAGGCCTTCACCGGCAGCCGAGGAGTGATTCAGGTGAACCAGAGTGCCGGGGTGGGGAACCGAGTGGCTAACACCTTGGGCATCACTATCAAGTAACAGCTTGGTAGCACACGTTAGACCGTACCAACACTTAACCAACTAATTAGAAGCAAGGAGAAACACCATGAAACCTCAAATGGCTCTGAAACCACTGGTTTTCGCTCTCGCCGCACTCATGGCTGCTGCTGCTCAAGCAAATGGCTGGCACCCTGCGCCTCAACCAACCGGTGTTGTTGCCTCTGTCGTGACAGACGTACAAAACAGCGCAGGCAACCGCTTCGACGACACCAACACCGAAAACAACGCCTCTGCCGATGATTCGGTTAATAGCAACAGCGGTAACACCGGTGTGAACGCTCAGGCTGGCAGTGGCAACCAGGCAGACAACTCTGGCGCCATCTCCAGTGCCAAAGGTGACTATGCAAGCGTGTTCGCCGTGGTCGATGTGAATCAAAACAGCGGTCTGAACAACTTCGTTAACAAAGGCACGCAAAACAATGCCTCCCTGGACAACTCGGTTAACGGCAACTCCGGTAACGTCGGTTACAACGGCCAAGCCGGTCAAGGCAACCAAGGTAAAAACAACCTGGCAATCACCACCGCTGATGGCAAAAACATCGCAGCGGCCGCCAACACCGAGCAAAACTCGCTCGCCAACAGCTACCTCAACACCGCTACTTCCGGGTATGGCCATTATGGCAAACCTCAGTACGTATCGAACAACTCCAGCCTCAACAACTCGGTTAACCGCAACTCCGGCAACACAGGTGTAAACCTGCAATCCGGCGCCGGCAACCAAGGCAGCAACAGCCTGTCGATCGGTCAAGGTTGCACCGTTTGCACCAGCGGCGTGCGCTTCTGATCCAATCGGGCCTTGGCAACAAGGCCCTTTTTTATTCCAGTGTCCAACAGGTCACACGATCATGCGCCTCGCGACCCTTACCCTCCTGATGTTGCTCACCGGCCCAACCTGGGCAGGCACCATGGCGATCTCCGCCATGCCTGGCGGTGCAGTCATCTACAAGAAGGTCGAGAGTATCCGTGAACGCCGGTTCGCCAACCTGGTGGAACAGAAAACCGATTTCAGCTGCGGTGCTGCGGCACTCGCCACCATCCTGCGCCAGGGCTATTGGCTGGACGTAGACGAAGACCACGTCATCAAAGGCATGCTGGTCAATGCAGACCAAGACCTGGTACGTACCCAGGGTTTTTCCATGCTGGACATGAAGCGCTACCTCGAAAGCATCGGCATGCGTGCCCGGGGTTACAAGATCGGGCCAGAGACCCTGGTGACCGTGAAAATCCCTGTGGTGGTGCTGCTGGAGATTCGTGGCTACAAGCACTTCGTGGTGTTACAGCGCGCGGACAAGGACTGGGTCTATATCGGCGACCCGGTGCTGGGCCATAAACGCTATTCACACGACGACTTCGTCAAAGGCTGGAATGGCATTGTCTTCGCCATCCTGGGTGAAGGTTACGACAAGGCCAACGCCTTGCTCGACCCACCCACACCGCTGACCGCCAAAAACCAGATGAATGAGTTCAGGCCCGTAGGCGATGCAGAGCTGATGGATTTCGGTTTCATCCAGAGCGACTTCTTTTAACAGAAGCGCAATAAGGGGCAGGACGCTCCAGGAGCAGCAGATGAACACTTCCCGTTGGCTGACGGTCTTGTGTCTGGCAGCCTCAATGCCCGCTTATGCTTCATCGGGGTTTAAACCGATCGAACTCAAGGATTCGGAAATGGCCGAGTTGCGCGGTCGATATGTGATGCCGGGGCGGATTATCAGCTTCGGCATCGTCATGAGCAGCACGTTTCAAAACGCTGCCGGAGACATCATCAAGGGCACGGCAAGCATGCAGGTCGACGCGTCCACCATCACACCGCAATTCTATGTACAAACCACCGGCTCATCAGGTTCAGGCACGAACCAGGGGCCGGGCACCGGCACCGTGACCGGCGGAGCAGGCCTGGGCAGTGGCCAAGGCGTCACTCAGAGCGTACGTACAGCCGGTGACGGTAATACGGGCTACAACAATGTAGGTATCAACGTGACTGAAAATGGCTTGGCCCCCACGAATGTCGTGCAATCCGGGCAGGTACTGCTGGCAGGTGGAATAGTCAACGGCACCAGCGCTGCGGGCGATATTGCTGTTTCGGCGAGAAACGGCGGCCTGCAGATGGCGATCCAGTCCAAGAATAATCAAGGCAACAGCCTCCAACAAATCGGTGGCGGTAATCTGGGCCAGGCCATCGTCCTGACCGGTAATGCCAACTTCGTCACCAATATGACCCAACTCAATGTGGTGATGAATAACGGCCTGAACAACCCGGCGTTGAACTGCAACCTGGATCAACTCAAAGGCCTACGCACTCTCGGTTATTGAACTACGCTGACCCTCGGCACTTTCGCATTCAGAACAGGACGGCTTATTTCATGCATCGATCGTTATCGCTACGTGCGGTGGTCTGTTTAAGTACGCTGTTGCCCGCATCCGTGTTGTATGCCGCGCCAGACGCCGATATCGAGACCCTCAAACAGGAACTTCTGGAACTCAAGCAGCGGTACGATGTACAGCAAAAAGCCCTGGCGGTGTTAGAGCAACGGGTGCGCCAGGTGGAGGACCAACCCGCGGCACCCGCGCCCAAGCGCCTGGCCAAGTCCCCGGCAGACTTCAAGAAAGGTGGCACGACCGTGGCAGGTACGGGCGCAGCAGCAGCCTCTGGTGGTGCAGGTGGTGGCGGCAGTTCTTACGGTCAGTCACTCAAGGACGACTCAGCCCCTGCACAAAGCGTGAGCAACCTCTATAACGAGGCCAGCGGCTTTTTCGGCAACGGCAAGTTCAGCGTTGAAACCGGTATCACCTACGCGCGTTACGATGCCCGCCAGCTCACCCTCAACGGCTTCCTGGCGTTGGACTCTATCTTCCTCGGCAATATCAACCTGGACCGGATCAAAGCCGATAGCTGGACCCTGGACCTGACCGGTCGCTACAACGTCGATAACCGTTGGCAGTTCGACGTCAACGTGCCGGTGGTGTACCGCGAATCGACCTACCAATCGAGCGGCGCCGGCAATGATGCCACTGCCACCTCTGAAGCAGACGTCAGCCGCGATCCAACCATCGGTGACGTGAACTTCGGCGTGGCGTACAAATTCCTCGATGAAACCCCTACCTTGCCGGACGCGGTGGTTTCGGTACGCGTCAAGGCGCCGACCGGTAAAGAACCCTTCGGCATCAAGCTGGTCAGGCAAACTACCAACGACAACCTCTATGTACCGGAAAGCCTGCCGACCGGTAACGGTGTCTGGTCGATCACACCGGGCATCTCGCTGGTCAAGACCTTCGACCCGGCCGTGCTGTTTGGCTCGCTTTCGTACACCCATAACTTCGAAGATTCGTTTGACGACATCAGCAGTGACGTCAATCAGAAGGTCGGCGGCAAAGTCAGGCTGGGCGACAGCTTCCAGCTCGGCGTCGGTGTAGCCTTCGCCCTGAACGAAAAGATGAGTATGTCGTTCTCGGTCTCCGACCTGATACAGCGCAAGAGCAAGCTCAAGCCTGACGGTGGGGACTGGCAGTCGGTGGTGTCCAGCGATGCCAACGCAGGCTACTTCAACGTGGGCATGACCATTGCGGCGTCGGATAACCTGACGATTGTGCCGAACCTGGCGATCGGGATGACGGATGATGCGCCGGACTTTACGTTCAGCCTGAAATTCCCTTATTACTTCTAACTGAAACGACGGTATTCGCCAACAAGCTCGCGCCTACTACGGGTAGTCGAAACAAGGAAAAGCCCCGCAACGATAAGGGTCGTTGCGGGGCTTTTCGGTTTACCCGCCCTAGCGGATCTGGTGTTTGTGCAGCAACCGGTAGAACGTGGGTCGGGAAACCCCCAGTACACGGGCCGCCACACTCAAGTTGTCACTGTGCCGGTTGAGCACGTCGCACAGCGCCTGACGTTCGGCGCGGTGCTTGTAGTCTTCCAGTGTAGCCATCGGCGGCGAAATTGCCTGTTGACCCTGCAATCCCAGATCAACGGCTTCTATCTGCCGTCCTTCGGCCAAGACCAGCCCACGGCGTACGCGATTGGCCAGCTCACGGACGTTGCCTGGCCAGGCGTGCTCACCCATTGCGACCAACGCATCGTCACTGAAACTGCGTGGGCGGCGGCCGGTTTCCTGGCTGTAGAAACGTGAAAAGTGGTTGGCCAACATCGCTATGTCGCCATGCCGTTCACGCAGAGGCGCGGTGACCACTTGCAGGACATTGAGCCGGTAGTACAAGTCTTCGCGGAAAGTGCCCTTCTCTACGGCGGCTTCAAGGTCGACGTGAGTCGCCGCCAATACCCGCACGTCCACCGGAATCGGCTGGCTGCCCCCCACTCGCTCGATCTGTTTTTCCTGAAGAAAGCGCAGCAGGTTGGCCTGTAGCTCCATCGGCAGATCGCCGATTTCATCGAGAAACAGGGTGCCGCCGTTGGCCGCTTCAATCCGCCCGATCTTGCGCTGGTGTGCACCGGTAAACGCGCCCTTCTCATGCCCGAACAATTCGGATTGGATCAAGTGTTCAGGGATCGCCCCGCAATTGATCGCCACAAATGGTTTGGCGTGACGTTGGGATTGGCGGTGCAGGGTCTTGGCGACCAGTTCTTTACCGGTGCCGCTGTCGCCACGGATCAATACCGGGGATTCGGTGGGCGCCAGTTTGGAGAGCAATTTGCGCAGTTCGCGGATCGGTCGACTGTCTCCCAGCAGCTCATGCTCGGGTTCATCCACCGCTGTGTAGCCCTTGCCACGCAGGCGTGCCATGCCAAACGCGCGGCCCAGGGTGACCTGTACGCGAGCCACATCGAAGGGCAAGGTATGGAAATCGAAGAACCACTCGCAGACGAAGTCACCGACGTTCTGCAGGCGTAGCACGTCTTGGCTGAGCACCGCGATCCACTCAGTGCCGCTGCGGCTGATCAGTTCTTTGACCGCTTCAGGACGTTCCAGGTGATAGGGCTGCAGGCGCAACAGGCCGACATCGCAAGACCGGTCACCGACCCCTTCCAAGGTGCAGCTGTCGACTTCCCACCCCGCCGCACGCAAACCGGGCAGCAGCCCGTGGCAGTCGTCACAGGGATCAACCACTAGCAATCGACGTTGAACGGGGGGTCCACCCATGACTGTTCCTTGGCGTCAACATTGTTAAAGTTATTTAGAAACAATAGTTTGTGACGTCTGCCGCTTACCCTAGCAAGGTTTTGACGCTGGCCTTGTATCGTTTCGCTATAAGTCGGGGCAAAAAGCCATCAGCCGGTGTTCAGACTGAAAAAGTTAGGCGTCGACGAGACTTCCATTCAGCTTTCAAAACAGCCGCTTACATGACGTTAATCACTAAATATCGAAAATAGTTGCTTTAACATGTGACCCGTACCCCGCCATCGTGCATCAGTACAAGTAACCCGCCGCACGGTCAGCCCAACCGCCGGCACTCACTTGAATGGGCAATGAGAGAGAACCCACATGAACGCCCCGCTCCGCATCAACGAAGCTCTTTTGATCGCAGACCGTGCCTTCCAGCCCTTTCAGTGCGTGGCCTGGCATGACGGCAATGGCGCCCTCAGCCTGAGCGTCATCGACCGAACCAATACCCGTATTGGTAGCAAACAACTGTCGTCGAGTGCTTATACCGACCCGGCACAACTTGAAGACTTGCTGTTGCAGGCCCGTGCCGAACTCGATAAAAGTGGCTACCAGTTGCAATCGTGGGCAATGCCTAAGTAATCCGCCACTGCAACTTGCGCTTATCGGTTTAGATCAGCGCAAGTTCAGTGTTAAAACGCGCGACGCTTATTGAGCAGCCAGAATAAACCGCTCGATGGCCTCTGCGGCACCGTCCTCGACATTACTACCGGTTACCACGCTGGCCTGACGCTTGACGGTTTCTTCAGCCTGGCCCATGGCAATCGACAACCCGGCCACCTGAAACATGGCAGGGTCATTGCCGCCATCCCCTATAGCCACGGTCTGCTCCATGGCGATGCCGAGGTGCGCCGCCAAGGTTTTCAAGGCCTCGCCCTTGTTGGCCAACATTGCAGTCACGTCCAGGTACACCGGCTGTGAACGCGACACCTGGGCCAACCCCTGCACCTTGGGCTGCAACTGCGCCTCTAGCTCCACCAGCAACTGCGTGTTGTTGCTGGCCGCGACAATCTTGTCCACACGGTCCAGGTAGGGTTCAAAGCTCTCCACCACGACCGGCCCGTAGCCCAGTCCCTCAGCCTCGCGCGGCTCCATCGGCCCTGCCGGGTCGCGGCGCAACCAGTCGCCGTCAGCAAACACCCAGACCTCCACCTCCGGCTCAGCCGAGAACAACGCCAACGTCACCAGCGCCGCCTCCGCCGGCAGATGATGGGCAACCAGAATGCTGCCATCGGGATGGATCAGCGTACCGCCGTTAAAACCAGCGACGGGCACGTCGATGCCGAAGGTTTCGATCAAGTGCAGCATGGCCTTGGGTGGACGCCCGCTGGCCAGGCTGAAAAACACCCCGCTGTCACGCAAGGCACGCACCGCGTCGGCGGTGCGTTGGCTGAGGCTGTGATCCGGATGCAGCAACGTGCCGTCCACATCACTGAGGATAAAACGGATGGGATGGATCGCGGCATCACTCATCCGAGGCTATGCCAGGTGCGGCCGTCACGGGCCAGCAAGGCGTCGGCGGCAGCCGGACCATCTTCACCGGCCTTGTAGGTCTGGATCCCATCGTCTTCCTTCCATGCATCAAGGAATGGCTGCACTGCACGCCAGCCGTTCTCGATGTTGTCTGCGCGCTGGAACAAGGTCTGGTCGCCGGTCATGCAGTCATAGATCAGGGTTTCATACCCCGTCGACGGCTGCATTTCGAAGAAGTCCTTGTAGGCAAAACCCAGCTGGATGTTGGCCATGTCCAGGGTCGGCCCGGGCTTTTTCGCCAACAGGTCAAACCACATGCCTTCATTGGGCTGGATCTGGATCTTCAAATAGGTGGGCTTGAGCTCATCCACCTCAGTATCGCGAAATTGCGCGTAGGGCGCATGCTTGAAGCAGATGACGATTTCGGTGTCGCGCACACTCATGCGCTTGCCGGTGCGCAGGTAGAACGGCACGCCGACCCAGCGCCAGTTGTCGATCATCACCTTGAGGGCGACGAAAGTTTCGGTGCTGCTGTCCGGGGCGACATTCGCCTCTTCGCGATAGCCCGGCAGCGACTTGCCGCCGATTTCACCGGCGGTGTACTGCCCGCGCACCGAATTGGCCCGTGCATCTTCAAGCGACCAAGGGCGCACCGCGCCAATCACCTTGGCCTTTTCACCCCGTACGGCATCGGCGCCGAAGGCAGCGGGAGGCTCCATGGCCACCATCGCCAGCAACTGGAACAGGTGGTTGGGCACCATGTCGCGCAGAGTGCCGGTCTTCTCGAAGAAATTGCCACGGGTTTCAACGCCGACGGTTTCAGCGGCGGTGATTTGCACATGGTCAATGTAATGGTTGTTCCAGAACGCTTCGAACAGCACGTTGGAGAAACGGCTGATGAGGATGTTCTGCACCGTTTCCTTGCCCAGGTAATGGTCGATGCGATAGATCTGCTTCTCGCTCATCACCTTGAGCAGGCTGGCGTTCAGCGCCTCAGCGGTGGCCAGGTCGGAGCCAAAGGGCTTCTCGATGACCACGCGGCGAAAGCCGTCTTCGGTTTCCGTGAGCAGGCCGGCGCTGCCCAGGCGCTGCACCACGTCGCTGAAGAAGCGCGGAGCAGTGGCCAGGTAGAACACCGCGTTGCCGGTCCCGCTGTCAGCGATCTTCTTGCCGATGTCGGCATAGGTGCTGTCATCGAGGAAATCCCCCTCGACGTAGCTGATGCCCTTGGCCAATTGCGCCCACCGCTCAGGGTCCAGGGCGTTTTCACCACTTCCCTTGACCTTGCTCGCTGCTTCGGTGCGAATGAAGTCTTCGAGTTTCTTGGCGAAATCGGCGTCGCTGATGGCGTTGTGGTCAACGCCGACAATACGCAGGCCGTCGCCCAGCAGGCCATCACGACTGAGGTTGTACAGCGCCGGCATGAGCAGGCGCTTAACGAGGTCACCATGGGCACCAAACAGAAACAGCGTGGTGGGTGGAGCGGGTTCGGCCTTGGGTTTCTTGCCGTTGGCGGTCATTTTTTGGAAGTCTCCACATGACCACCAAAGCCGAAGCGCATGGCAGAAAGCATTTTGTCACCGTAGGTGCTCTGCTGACGCGAACGGAAGCGTGCGAACAGCGAGGTGGACAGCACCGGCACCGGCACGGCTTGCTCCATGGCCGCTTCGATGGTCCAGCGGCCTTCGCCACTGTCGGCAACCGAGCCGGAATAGCCGTCGAGTTTCGGGTCGGTGGCCAAGGCGTCAGCGGTCAGGTCCAGCAGCCAGGAAGACACCACGCTGCCACGGCGCCAGACTTCAGCGATATCGGCCACATTCAGGTCGAAGCGCTGGTCTTCGGGCAGGTTTTCCGAGTTCTTGGTCTTGAGAATGTCAAAGCCTTCGGCGAACGCCTGCATCATGCCGTACTCGATGCCGTTGTGGATCATCTTGACGAAGTGCCCGGAACCCGCAGGGCCTGCGTGGATATAGCCTTGCTCGGCGCGCGGGTCAGCGCTGTCTGAGCGATCCTTGGTGCGCGGGATGTTGCCCAGGCCAGGGGCCAGACTCTTGAAGATAGGATCGAGGCGCTGCACGGTCTCGGCGTCGCCACCGATCATCATGCAGTAACCACGCTCCAGGCCCCAGACGCCGCCGGACGTGCCGACGTCGACATAGTGCAAGCCTTTTTCCGCCAGCGCCTTGGCCCGACGGACGTCGTCCTTATAGTTGGTGTTGCCGCCGTCGATGATTGCATCACCGTCTTCCAGCAGCGTACTCAATTCGTTGATGGTGTCTTCGGTCGGTGCGCCGGCTGGCAGCATCACCCACACGGTGCGCGGCTTCTGCAGCCCGGCAACCAGGGCCTTGAGATCGGCAACGCCGGTAGCGCCCTCTTCGCTCAGGCCTTTTACAAATGCTTCGTTACGGTCGTAAACAACGGTGGTATGCCCATTGAGCATCAGGCGCCGTGCAATATTCCCGCCCATGCGGCCTAGTCCGATAATCCCCAGTTGCATGTGCTGATGCTCCTAACTACTAAAAAATGTGTGACATAGTTTATAGCGCAATGAGGCTAATGAGGGTTAGTCCAGCGCGGATACCTGTAGTTTCATGGAAAAAAGTTGCCATCGTTTCACCATCACGGCACAAAAAGTCACAGGACCATCAAAAATAAAAAAGTTCCATTGCCCGCAAAAAGAATTCAGAATTAGCCTCGACTGCTGCCGAGAACCTCGACTCAAGCGTTCTGGCACACCGCGACATACCGGCTATTTGCGAGGTAAGCAATGAGCACTGCACAGATGAATCGTCCGCCACAGACCCTCTATGTCACCATTCGACGTGATGAGTTGCGCCAGTTGAAAGACGAACGCGAACAGCTGCAGCAGGAAGTCATGCGCCTGCGTTCGCACATCATCCAAGCCCAGTTGGACCAGCCCGCCGGCGTCCAGCCCGCACTCTGCTGAGTCTTGCGATCACTTTGTAAGATAACAGCTACAAAAATCTCACAAAGTTTTCACATACCTCTCCCGATACTCCCGCCCGAAGGGCCGCCCCATGCAAGGGTGGCCTCTGTTGCGCGCGCCCCTGCGCGTCAACTGAAAAAATTATCGGGTTGGAGCGCTGGATGGCGATGTTCAAACGCAGCACTACGTCTGCGAAAGGCTTTGATTGGGCCGGTCTTGGTTGGCTGTTTCTGTTCTTCTGGTACTTCTCGGGTATTACCCAACTGCTGATCCAACTGACCGGAACCTCCGGTTTCAGTGGCTTTCGCCAAGCCTTCTTCATGAGCGCGCTGTGGCTGGCGCCCATGTTGCTGTTCCCCCGCCGTACGCGCCTGCTCGCCGCGTTGATCGGCGTCGTGCTGTGGGCTTGCTCCATGGCCAGCCTGGGTTATTTCTTCATCTACCAGCAGGAATTTTCCCAAAGCGTCATCTTCATCATGTTCGAGTCGAACATTTCGGAAGCCGGTGAATACGCCACCCAGTATTTTGCCTGGTGGATCGTGCTGGCGTTCATCGCTCATACCGCCTTCGCCGTGTTCCTCTGGACCCGTTTGCGCCCGGTCTATCTGCCTCGCGGTCAGTCGATGCTCGCCGCGGCCGCCATTGTGCTGGCTGTGGTGGGTTATCCGCTGGTCAAGCAGATCGCCACCAGCGATAACATGGAACAGGCTATTGATCGCTTCGAAACCCGCATCGAGCCTGCCGTGCCATGGCAGATGATTGTTGCCTATCGCCGCTACACCGAACAGCTGGACAACATGCAAGGCATGCTGACCAGCGCCAGCCAGATCCCGCCCCTGAAAAACCTCAAGGACAGCATGGCTGGCCAGCCGTCAACGTTGGTATTGGTGATCGGCGAATCCACCAACCGCCAGCGCATGAGCCTCTACGGCTACCCACGCAACACCACGCCCGAACTGGACAAGCTGCGTGATCAACTGGCAGTGTTCGATAACGTCATCACACCGCGCCCCTACACCATCGAAGCACTGCAACAGGTGCTGACCTTTGCCGACGAAGAAAATCCGGACCTGTACCTCAAGACACCGTCGATTGTCAGCGTGATGAAGCAGGCCGGCTACAAGACCTACTGGATCACCAACCAGCAAACCATGACCAAACGCAACACCATGCTCACAACCTTTTCCGAACAGGCCGACGAGCAGGTGTACCTGAACAACAACCGCAACCAGAACGCTCGCCAGTACGACGGTGACGTGCTTGCCCCCTTCTCCAAGGCGCTGGCCGACCCCGCCGAACGCAAGTTCATCGTGGTGCACCTCTTGGGCACCCACATGAGCTACCAGTACCGCTATCCGCCGACCTTCGACAAATTCACCGATCGCCAAGGCGTACCGGAGGGCGTCAGCGATGCGCAGTTGCCGACCTATAACAGCTACGACAATGCCGTGCTGTACAACGACTTTGTGGTGTCGAGCCTGATCAAGGACTACGCCAAGACCGACCCCAATGGCTTCCTGTTGTACCTGTCGGACCATGGCGAAGACGTTTTCGACTCCGCCGGCCACACCACCTTGGGGCGCAACGAAGGCAAGCCGACGGCGCCGATGTACACCATCCCGTTCATGGCCTACGCCTCCCCCAAATGGCGCGAAAGCCACGACTGGAGTTTCGCCGGCGACCTGCAACGCCCGTACAGCAGCTCCCAACTGATCCACACCTGGGCGGACCTGGCGGGCCTGAGTTTCGATGAATGGGACCGCAGCAAGAGCCTGGTCAGCGACAGCTTCACGCCTCGCCCCTTGATGATCGGCAACCCCTACGAGCGTCAGCAGAAAGGCCTGATCGACTTCAGCCTGATCAAGCCGAAAAAGCGCACCACCGACGTGGTGCTACAAGAGCCCTTGCAATAGAAAGATAACAATCATTCTCGTTTAACCCTAAAGTTCCGCGCCTCCTTTCGTCTTTGAGCCAAGGCCTTCTTTTACTGAGAAGGCTGCAAAGACGACAAGGAGTCTTCCGCGATGTTCGCGCCCTTTACGCGTTCCATGACCTTCACCCTCGGCCTGTTCACTGTGGTAGCAAGCCCGGATCTGCTGGCTGAAACCGACCCCGAAAACAACGCCCTCGAACTCGGTGCCACCAGTATCACCGCCGAAGGCCTGGGTGCCACCACCGAGCACACCGGGGCCTACACCACCGGTTCCATGAGCACCGCCACCCGCCTGAACCTGTCGGTCAAAGACACCCCGCAATCCATCTCGGTGATCACTCGCCAGCAGATGGATGATTTCAATCTCAATACATTGACCGATGCGCTGCGCCAGACCACCGGGGTGACCGTCCAACACCTGGATTCGGACCGCGCCGGCTACTCATCGCGCGGTTACTCCATCAACAATTTCCAGGTGGATGGCATGCTCAATACATTCGGGCGCATGAAGTCAGACGCCGACACCATCATCTACGACCGTATCGAAGTGGTACGCGGTGCGACCGGCCTGACTACCGGTGCAGGCGATCCCTCGGCCACGGTCAACATGATCCGCAAACGCCCGACTTCACAGTGGCAAGCCAAGGCCGGCGTCAGCGGCGCCAGCCATGACAACTACTACAGTTACCTGGATGTGGGCGGCCCGCTGGCATTTGACGGGCGCCTGCGCGGACGTACCGTGATGGCTTACCGCGACAGCCAATCCTTTCGCGACAACTACGCTCTGCAAAGGGAAGTCGGCTACGGCATTCTCGAGGCCGACCTGACAGACGATACCGTGGTAGCCGTAGGCTTCGATTATCAGAACAAGCATGTTCAGGGCACCTCATGGGGCACACTGCCCTACTGGAACAGCGATGGCGGCAAGGCCCGCCTGTCACGCTCCGCCAATATGGCCACCGACTGGAGCTCCTGGCCGCTGAAGGACAAGACCACCTTTGCCTCCCTTGACCACAAACTGTCCGAGGACTGGCGCCTGAAAGCCGCCTACACCCACCGACAGAGCGATACCGACGGCAAGGTCTATTACGGCGGCGCGGGCTTCCCGAATCCGGACGGCAGCGGCATGACCGCCTGGACCAACCAGATGGTGGGCACGTCGAAAATGGATGCCGTGGACTTCAACCTCGCCGGCACCTACACACTGCTGGGGCGCGAGCATGAATTGATGGTGGGGTATGGGGAGTCGGAGCAGCGGGATTCCTCGCCCTACCAGCGTTACAGCACACCCGAAGGCTACGAAACCATCCCTGATTGGCAAGATATGGGCGGTATCGTCAAGTTCCCCGACCGTACCACTGGGCTCAAGGGCCCTCACTCAAGCAAACAACAAAAAGCCGGGTATCTGGCCACTCGACTGAGCCTGACCGACAGACTTCACGCGGTACTGGGCAGCCGGTATGGCAGCTGGGAAATCGAAAGCACTCCTGTTGACTATGACGCCAATAACCAGCGTATCCCCGAACCCAAAACCCGCCAGACCCACAACGACATGTGGACGCCCTACGCCGGGCTACTCTACGACCTGACACCGCAATACACGGTGTATGCCAGCTACACCGATATCTTCAACCCGCAGGACGAACGCGACGCCAGCAAGAAATACCTGGAACCGGTGGTGGGCAGCAACTACGAAATCGGCCTCAAGGGCAGCCTGCTGAACGAGCGGTTGAACCTGGCCACCGCGTACTTCTGGAGCACCCAGGATAACGTGGCCGAACTCGACAACGCCGCGCCACCCGACCCGGTGACCCGCGAGCAGTTCTATAAATCCGGTGGTAAAGGCAACAAGGTGCAGGGCTTTGAAGTCGAGGTGTCAGGCGAAGTGATGCCCGACTGGAATCTCACCGCAGGCTACACGTACACCCACTCGGTCAACGGCGATAAGCAACGCAACAACACCGATCAGCCGATGAACCTGCTGAAGATGTCGACAGCCTATCGCCTGCCGGGTGAATGGCGAGGGTTGACGGTAGGTGGCGCGGTCAATTGGCAGAGCGAGTTCTACAAATTTGCCGGGCGTCCAACGGGTGGCCGGAACCAGGACGGCGACCTCATCACGACTCCGACCAAGATCACCCAGCAGGCCTACACCGTGGTCAACCTGATGTCGCGCTACCAGTTTGACGAACATGTTTCGGCATCCATTAACGTCAACAATCTATTTGATAAAAAATATTACGAACGTGTCGGTTTTTACAATGGCGTGTATTGGGGTGACCCTCGTTCGATCACTCTGGCATTGGACTGGAAGCTGTAAGATCTTTTAACCCGAAGTTAACGAAATTGTTAACTTCGCGGTTTTTTCCGAGTTAATTCCTACTTAATAAACTCACCTCAAACTCGCCCCATGAATCTGATCAAGGACAGAGCGGATACCGATCACTCTTAATGGGAATACTGCCATGAAACTCTCGACCCTGGTGCTTGCCAGCCTGATGACCCTGACCTCCGCCGCCGCCTTCGCCGAAGGTGGTTCCGAGCGCTCGAAGGAGTTCTACAACAACTTCACGTTCATGCAGCAAAAGACTCACGGCACTGCAGAACAAACCGCGCAGGCTGATGGGAAGAACGTGAAGAAAGAGGCAGCCGGTCAATCTACCGCCGAGGAACTACCGAACACTTGATTCAACTGCGTTAACCGCACGGCCCTTTACCATCCTGCTCCTATGGCTAAGGTGAACTTGGCGCCATTTAATTAATGGCGCCTTTTTTTGCCTGTGATTGATTAAAGCGGTTTGCTCCAGAACAACATGCGCCCGTGGGCTGGATCAAATATCGAGTCATCAAAACCGAACTTGCGATAGGCCGACTGAGCCACCGCATTGCCCTCCAGCACCTCCAGGGTGATTTTGCAGCAGCCCCGCTGACGGGCGATTTCCTCGACCTTCAACAGCATTTTCTGGCTCAACCCCAGCCCCCGAAACGCATCCATCACAACCACGTCATGGACATTGACCAGCGGACGGCAGGCAAATGTGGAAAACCCTTCAAAACAATTCACCAGACCTGCCGGCTCCCCTCCCACAAACGCCAGCACGCTGAAGGCATGAGGTCGCTTGGCCAGCTCGCCCGGCAACTGCTCCAGAAGATCGGCAGGCAGGCTGTGGCCACCGCCCATCGGGTCCTCGGCGTAATGGTTGAGCACGCGGCCAATGGCTTGCGCATGCACGGGATTGGTATAGCTGGCTTGCAGCACCAGGATATCTGGGGTGTCCATTTCCGTCCTCAATCACGACTACAAGGGAATCGGCTCCCTATAGGGGCACGATTGTAAGCGTGGAGCCGGACACAGATGAAGGAGATTAACTACAAAAATGCGCATGAAAGCGCCAAGGCTGTGCCGTTGAAAGCCGACAATCAGCCGATTCCTGTGTTTTTTCACACACCCTCAGGCGAAACGCAGCAACTGCATTTCCCGCAGGCGGCTCAATGTCCGACGGAACGCAAACTCCAGGTAACCCTCGGTATAAAGACACTCCAGAGGTACCCGCGCCTCGATGAACAATGGCACCTTGCGGTCGTAGCACTCGTCCACCAGGGCGATGAAACGACGCACACTGTCATCGTGCACCGACAATTGCGGCAACTCGCGATCACCCGCCTCCACGCGCTGTGCGCCATCTTCGGTACCTCGGGCGATCCGGCCGGGGCGTTTTTGCGCACTGAGGTTGGGCACTTCACCCAACAGGATCGCCTTGAAGCGATCGCACAGCAGCATGAAATCCATCGCCGCGAGGGGTTGCTCGCACAGGTCCGCGTAATTGCACCAGAGCACTGTGTCGCTGGACTGCTGCGCGATGATCGAGCGATGACCGACAGTCACCGGCCCACTCTGCACCGCCTGCCCTTGCGCCAATTGCTTGAATACACCGGCCAGCGCGTCGGGTTGATTGACCCAATAGCGCTGAAACGCCACGCCCGGGTGCAAGCGGTGGTCCTTTTCGCCGTCCACGGCCACCACCTGCATATGCTGTTCTATTGCCGCAATGCCCGGCAAAAAACGCTCCCGGTTGAAGCCATCGGCGTACAACTGCCCAGGCGGTTGATTCGACGTGCAGACCATCACCACGCCTTCCTCGAACATCACCTGAAACAAGCGTCCCAGGATGATCGCGTCACCGATGTCATTGACGAACAGCTCATCGAAGCACAGCACGCGCACCTCCTGGCTCAGCTCGCGCGCCAGGGCCTGCAAGGGGTCATGGGTGCCTGTCAGTTGGAACAGCCGTTGATGCACCCACGCCATGAAGTGATGAAAGTGCTGGCGCCGCGCAGGCACCCGCAGGCTCTGGTAGAACTGGTCCATCAGCCAGGTCTTGCCACGCCCCACTGGCCCCCACAGGTAGACGCCGATGATTGGCGCACGCCCCCGATGTAGGGCTTCATGGCAGGCTTGCAGCGCGTCGACCGCTCGACGCTGAGCGTCGTCGGCAACGAAGCCCGGTTGAGCAATGGCGTATTGGTAGGCAGCGCGGGGCGAGTCGAAAGTCATGCCCGCCAGTATGACCTACAGGGAAATATCCAGTCGCGAAATCTTACCCTGCTCGTTCAATCGAAAGGTGTAGCGCAGCTCCAACGGGCTTCCGGGAAAATTGCCAGACACCACATTACTGACCAGCACCTTGCCCGTTCGGTGTTGCACCTTGAGCACTTCGACCCGCGGCTGGTAACGGCGCGCGGTGTCTTCCATCCAGCGCGCGATGGCAACGGTGCCGACTTGATGCTGCCCCTCATCGAACACATTGGCGTCGTCGGCAAAACAATCGGCGACAGCCGAGGTGTCACGGCTGTTGGCCGCCTCGAGGTAGGCCATGATGGCCGGCGCCAACTCGGGAATAGACATGGCACAGCTCCTTTGTAGGTGATTGGTGACGCCATGCTAAGCCAGGGTTGTGTCAGTTTTTGTCAGGAGTAAACGGCCCGTCCTCATTCTGTTCCATCAGCTTGCGCCAGGCCCGTAGCCAATCACTGCGCCGCCCCGGATAACGCTCGCCATGGGCTTGGGCACTCGCCACGCGGTCGGTGCGGAAGGTGCGATACGCGCCACGCAATTCACACCAGGCGACGATCACCCGCACTTCGTTCAAGAACCCCAAGGCCAGGGGCCAAATCAGACGTTGGCTCTGGGTCTGGCTGGCGTCTGCGTAATCGATCTGCAATTTGGCCTGGCTGCGAATGGCTTCGCGAAACACGTTGAGGGGTACGCGGTTTTCCGGATAACCGAACCCTGGCGGGCCGGGCAATACCGTTGGGTTGCGCAAGGCTTCCTGAGCGGCCGGGTCGAGCACGTCGGCGATTTTCGCCAAAGCATTGGCGGCGGCGCGGCTGAGCACGTCATCACCGCGCTGATCCACGTAACGCAAGCCGAGCACGATAGCCTCGGTTTCCTCGGCGTTCAGCATCAAAGGCGGCAGAAACAGGCCGCTTCGCAACACATATCCAACCCCCGCCTCGCCGAAAATCGGCGCGCCCAATGCAGTCAATTCGGCAATGTCGCGGTAAAGCGTACGCTCGGACACCTCTAGCTGCGCCGCCAGCACGGCAGCAGTCACCGGGCGTTTCTTGCCCCGCAAGGCCTGGAGCAAAGTCAGTAGACGAGTGGTGCGCGACACGGGAATGCCTGCCGAGAAAAAAAGTGATGCAGCTTAGCAGAGCCCCCTGTCAGAAAACGTCAGCAGTGAAAAAGCCTCTTGACCGAATACATTACCAGCATCATATTTAATACATGTTGATAAACATGTATGAACCATCACAGCCTCAGGAGTCCTTGTATGCGCAATAAAGTCTTTGGCCGCCGCAGCGGTCTGCAGGTATCTGAACTGGCCTTGGGCACCGCTAATTTCGGTACGGGATGGGGCCATGGCGCCGAACGCGATGAAGCCAAACAAATCTTCGACGGCTACCTTGAGGCCGGCGGCAACTTTCTCGATACCGCCAACGGCTACCAGTTCGGCCAGGCCGAAAAACTGCTGGGTGAGTTTATCGCCACCGAGCGTGACAACCTGGTGGTGGCCACCAAGTACACCTTGCGCTCCCAGCCATCGGATGAAGGCACGATCAGGCTGGGCAACAATCGCAAGAACCTGGTTCGCTCGGTGGAAGACAGCCTCAAACGCCTGAACACAGACCGGATCGACCTGCTCTGGGCGCACATGAGCGACAACGTCACGCCCATGGAAGAGATCCTGCGCGGCCTCGACGACCTGGTCCGCGCCGGCAAGATCCACTACGCCGGCCTTTCCAACTTTCCCGCCTGGCGTATTGCCCGCGCCGACCTGCTGGCCGAAGTGCGCAACTTCGCGCCGATCATCGGCATCCAAGTGGAATACAGTCTGGTCGAGCGCACCGCCGACCGCGAATTGCTGCCGATGGCAGAAGCCCTGGGCCTGGTTGCAACACTGTGGTCGCCCCTCGGCGGTGGCTTCCTGACAGGCAAGTACCGCAACACCCAGGACGACAACCGTGCCAATAAACTTGGGATCCTGGTGCACGCCGAACACAGCGCCCGTGAAACCGCCGTGCTGGATACCCTGCTGGCGGTCGCCGCCGAAGTTGAAGCCTCCCCGACCCACGTTGCCATCGGCTGGCTACGGGAAAAGGCGCGCCGCTCCACCACCGCACTGATCCCGATCCTGGGTTCGCGCACTCGCGCCCAACTGGACAGCACCTTGGGCGCGTTGAATGTGCAATTGTCGGCCGAGCACGTCACCCGTCTCGACCATGCCAGCGCCATACCACTGGGTGTACCGCACGGCATCATCGCCGAGCGTTTCCCCATCGATATCGGCCTGGACTCCCCTCGCCCGCCGGTTATCTGAGGCGAAAAAAAACGGCCTGTCGAACAGGCCGTTTTTTATTCATCGCTCCAGCTTAAGCCAGGCTCTTGCTGACCACTTCGAACACATCGCTCGACAGCTCACCAGACGACCGAATGCGCTCCAGCTCTGCCCTCATCAGCGCCTGGCGTGCGCTGTCGTATTTGCGCCAGCGGGTCAACGGCGCCAACTGCCGCGAAGCGATCTGCGGATTGAAACCATTCAACTCGATCACCAGGTCCGCCAGGAAGCGATAACCCGAACCGTCCGCCGCGTGGAAGTTGATCAGGTTCTGCCCGGCAAAGGCCCCCATCAAGGCGCGCACCTTGTTGGGGTTCTTGATGTTGAACGCCGGGTGTTCCATCAACGCCTTCACGCGCGCCAGCCCGCCCGGCAAGGTGCTGCCGGCCTGCACGCTGAACCACTGGTCCATGACCAACGGGTTGTCCTTGAAGTTCTCGGCAAACACCGCCAGGGCCTGGGCCTTCTCCGCTTCGAACGGCGAATTCACCAGCACCGCCAGCGCGGTCAGGCGCTCGGTCATGTTGTCGCTGGTGTCGAACTGCTCAAGGGTCGCCGCCAACACTTCCGGCTTGCCGCTGAGCATTAGGTACGACAGCGCGATGTTTTGCAATGCGCGACGGGCGAAGTGCTCGGCGGCCGCCACGTACGGCGTTTGCTTGGACAGCTCGCGATTGGCCTGGTAACGCAGCCACAGGGCTTCATGCAGGTTATCCGCCAATTGCTTGCGCGCAAACTCGCGGGCGGCGTGGATGGCATCCACATCCGCCACCTCGCTGATTTCGGTCAGGTAGGCTTCACCCGGCAGCGACAGCATCTCCGCAACCATCGCCTGGTCCAGGCTTTCGTCGCTCAACACGCTGCGCAGCGCGGTGATCAAGCGCTGATCCATGTGCAACGCCTGGCCCTGTTGATGCTGGGCAATCAGCTCCTGCAACACCTGCACCGACAACTGCTGGCCGGCATCCCAGCGGTTGAAACCGTCGCTGTCATGCTGCATCAGGAACATCAGTTGATCGCGGTTGTACGGGAAACTCAGCTTGACCGGCGCAGAGAACCCGCGCAGCAGCGAAGGCAACGGTTGCTCAGGGATATCAACGAACGTGAAGGTCTGCTCGGCCTCGGTCACCGAGATCACGCGCGACGTGGCGCCAGCGGTCGCTTCACCGGCCAGGCGCAAGGCCATACTGCTGCCCTTAGCGTCCAGCAAGCCCAATTCCACAGGGATCACGAACGGCAGTTTTTCCGCCTTGTCCGGGGTTTCCGGGCAGCTCTGGCGGAAGGTCAGGCTGTAGGTTTTGGCCACCGCATCGTAGGACTCGCTCACCGCCAGACGTGGCGTGCCGGCCTGGCTGTACCAGCGTTTGAACTGCGTCAGGTCGACGCCGTTTGCGTCTTCCATGGCCTTGATGAAGTCGTCGCAGGTCACGGCCTGGCCATCATGGCGTTCGAAGTACAGATCGCTGCCTTTGCGGAATCCTTCGGCACCGAGCAAGGTGTGGATCATGCCCACCACTTCGGAGCCTTTTTCATACACGGTCAGGGTATAGAAGTTGGAGATTTCGATGAAGCTGTCCGGACGCACCGCGTGGGCCATCGGGCCCGCGTCTTCGGCGAACTGGTGGGTGCGCAAGTACGCCACGTCCTGGATGCGCTTGACCGTGGCCGAGTTCATGTCGGCGGAGAAGCCCGAATCACGGAACACGGTGAAGCCTTCCTTGAGCGACAGCTGGAACCAGTCGCGGCAGGTCACGCGGTTACCCGACCAGTTGTGGAAGTATTCGTGGGCGACGATTGCCTCGACCCGCTGGTGCGCGGCGTCGGTAGCGGTTTCGGCACGGGCCAGCACCGCACTGGAGTTGAAGATGTTGAGGCCCTTGTTTTCCATGGCGCCCATGTTGAAGTCGTTCACCGCCACGATCATGAAGATGTCGAGATCGTACTCGCGACCATAGGTTTCTTCGTCCCAGCGCATGGACTTCTTCAGGCTGGTCATCGCGTGCTGGCACTTGTCGATGTTTTCCGGCTCGACGTAGATGCGCAGCGCTACGACACGGTCAGTCATGGTGGTGAACGTATCTTCGACACACCACAGGTCACCTGCAACCAGGGCAAACAGGTACGCCGGCTTCTTGAACGGGTCTTCCCAGGTTGCCCAGTGGCGGCCGTCTTCGCCAGGACCGCTGGCGATCGGGTTACCGTTGGACAGCAGGATCGGGTAGCGATGCTGTTCGGCGATGACCGTGGTGGTGAAGGTACTCATCACGTCCGGGCGGTCGAGGTAGTAAGTGATCTTGCGGAAACCTTCGGCCTCGCACTGGGTGCAGAACATGCTGCCGGACTTGTACAGGCCTTCCAGGGCGGTGTTCGTTTCCGGGTGGATTTTTACCGTGGTGTCCAGGGTAAAACTCGCACTTTTCGGCTGGACCGTCAGGTGGCTGTCGGTCAGTTGGTAGTCATCAGGGCCGAGTGCCTGATCGGCAAGGTTCACACTCAACAATTCCAGCTGTTGTCCATCCAGCACCAACGGCGGCAACCCCGCGCCGCGCTCAGGATTGCGGCGCATCACCAGCTGCGCGTGGACCAGGCTGTGGTCCTCGAACAACTCGAAGGTCAGGTGCGTCTCTTCGATCAGGTAGTCCGGCGCCTGATAGTCCTTCAGGTAAATCATCTTCGGTTGTTCGGTGCGCATGGGTGGCATCCTTCTACTGATGCACGGCGAGCTGGTAGGCCGTGTACTTACGAATATTGATAACGCCGGTGTCGAAGATCAGGTATTGGCCCTTGATCCCCAGCAGCGTGCCTTCGGCAATCGGGTTCTTGTCCAGGTTGAAGCTGACGATCTTGGCCGGATACTGCTCCACCGGGTAGCGGATTTCGATCGGTTCGATGTCGGTCACCGGTTGGATGGCCTGCAGGCCAAAGCGTTCCTGCAAACCGAGCAAGCCTTCGGCGCAAGAAGCGAACAGCTCATCGCGCACCTGCTTGAGGTCGACCGCTTGGGCGTCGCCCTTGAGCAGCGCGCGCCAGTTGGTTTTGTCGGCCACCTGACTGCGGAACAAGTCTTCGACGAACCCAGACTGCTGGCGCGTCGCCACGCGCATGATCGGCAGCGCCTGGCTTGCGCCCTGGTCCAGCCAGCGCGTCGGCAACTGGGTGGCGCGGGTGATGCCAACCTTGATCCCCGACGAGTTCGCCAGGTACACCACGTGGTCGGTCATGCAGAATTTTTCGCCCCAGCCCGGATCGCGGCAGGTGCCGGCATCGTAATGGCAACGCTCGGGGCTCATGATGCACAGGTCACACTGGGCCAGCTTGGTCATGCACGGGTAGCAGTAACCCTGGCTGAAGCTGGTCTTGGTCTTGCGGCCGCAATGGCTGCAATGAATGGCACCGAGGTATTCCAGGCGCACGTGAGTACCGATCAATGGATTGACCGGTACCTCGGCATCGCCTAGGCGAAACGCATATTGAACGGTCGGCTCACCGAGTTGCGCCGACATTTTGCTGACTGCACCGCGACCAATTTCAATCAATGGATCGCATCCGACTTGAACAGGATGTTCGGCACCGGCGCGGACTTGGACGCACATTCCTGCGGGCCCATGTAGCCGGTGCGCTGGTCTTCCGGCAGGTTCTGGATTTCCCAGGCGATCATGGCCTGCAACGACAGTTCGCGCTGTTCGGCAGAGAGCTTGCGGCCATCGGACCATTTGCCGATCTCCACGGCGAGCTTGAGGCTCTCGTAGATGTCCGGCGTGATGTTTTCGATCATTTCAGCAAAAGAGGACATAAGGCTCTTCCTTATCAAATAGACGCTTTGCGGCGGCTGTATAGCCCACCCAGCAAACCCGTCAGGCAACCGATAACCAGGCCGCCGACATGGGCAGCGTTGGCGATTTCGCCGAAACCGATCATCGAGACCAGCCCCGACAGGCAGAGCAGCAGCCATACCAGCATCATCACCAGCACCCCGCGGGGCAAGCGATAGGCCGGGTTAGGCGACAATAATTGAAAAATCCAGCAATGCCCGAGCAGGCCATACAGCACGCCGGACAACCCACCGAACAGGCCGGGGCCGCCATAAGCATATTGAGCGTAGTTGGACACCAGGCTGAACAACAGCGTCAGGCCCAGCAAGTTGATGCTGCCCTGGCGCGCTTCGATGCGCCGGCCCAGTTCCCAGTACCACATGCCGTTCATGGCCAGGTGCAGGATGCCAAAGTGGATCAGCATCGGGGTGACCAGCCGCCACCACTGCCCCGCCGCCAGGCTATCGGCCAGCGGCGTGAACTGGATGTACTCGCCGACGATGCGAAATGGCAGGAACGTCAGCCAGCTCATGGCTTGCAGGTTTTCACCGAGCAAGGTCACGGCGCCAACAATGATACTTGCCAGCAGCACCAAAGCGGTCAACGGGCTGTGCCGCAGTTGCTGGATGAACCCGGGCCGCTTGACCGGAGCCTGCTCGGGAATATCCAGTTGCTGGTCCGGGTCCCCGGCAGGAAAGCGTTGGTACAGTACGCGCACGTCGTCGCTGATGTTCTCGGGCACCCACAACACCTGCTCACCCGCCTCTTCACTGACACGATGGGGGACTTGCATACGTTGCAGCAGCAGGACAAAGCCGCCCAGGTCGACGCTCAAGGGTAAGCGTAATACCGCCACAGCACTCATTTGATGACCTCGGGCCGCTCAACGTCGACCCATACGAATTTATTCGGATCCAGCCGCGTCTCCTGATCCAGACGGTAGGCCACCAGCTTGCCGTACAGCACTGCGCTGTAGTCCAGGCAGGCCAGGTTTGGTCGGATCGGCGCCGGTTTGCCGCTGCGCCAGTAATGGCCGACGAACAGCAAGGGTTCGTCGACGCCGTAGCGCAGCAGGGAATTCTTTTCGGTGGACGACAACGGCGTACGCGCCACCGGTTCCGGCAAGGCGTCGGGCTGGAACACGATATCGCCGTAGGTCTTGGGGTCGTCTTCCCAGAACTTGGTGCGGAAGAATGAGCGCGTCAGGCCATCGCCACCGGTCAGCGTCAAGCCATCCGGCAGGCGCATGTCGGTGCCACGCAGCAGGCGGTCGAACGCATTACAGGCAAAACTGCCCGGTACGGCGGCGGCCTGCAGGAAATGCTGGTCGATGCAGCCGTTCGGAAAAGTCGCGCGCAGCGGATCGATAAAGCCGTTATCCCAGCAGGCGTGCACCACGCGGAAGCGTCCGGCATCGACAAACAGCGGCATGTCGTAGAACCAGCCGAGGAAGTCGTGCCAGTCGGCCGGGTGCTGTTCGAATTGGGTCAGGGTCTCGTGGATCAACCGCGCGTGCCGTGGGTTGTGCTCGCGCACGAACTGTTTGCCACTGCCTGGCGGTGCGGGCGTGGTCCAGCCCAGGGCGTTGAACTCATGGTTGCCCATGATGCACAGCGCCTGGCCGGCCTCGGCCATGTCGTGGACGATGTGCAAGGCCTCGCGGATGCGCGGGCCACGGTCGATGATGTCGCCGAGGAACACCGCCATGCGCGACGGGTGACGCCAGGTGCCGCCCTGCTTGTGGTAGCCCAACAGGTCGAGCAGGTGCTCAAGGGTATGGGCGCAACCGTGCACGTCACCAATCAGGTCGTAGCTACGCGCGGGATCGAGCATCAGTCGCCTCCACCCCCCAAGCGGCTGCCCCAGCCCAGCTTGGTGCGGCACACTTCGTAGTAGTTGTGGTCCAGCGGGTGGATCAACCGCAACTTCTGTGCCTTCTTGCTCACGGTGATGGTGTCACCGGGGGCGCAGGTGAAATGGTTCTGCCCGTCACACGACACCTGGGGGTAGATCTGCATGTCTTTGGACACCACGATTTTCAGCTCACTGTTGCCATCGACCACAATAGGCCTGCTCGACAACATATGGGGGTACATCGGCACGATCACAATGGCATCCAGCTTGGGATGCATGATCGGGCCGCCCGCCGACAGTGCGTAGGCCGTGGAGCCGGTAGGCGTGGCAACGATCAGGCCGTCGGCCTTCTGACTGCACACGAACTGGCCGTCTATATAGAGCTCGAACTCGATCATCCGCGTGGACTTGCCGGGGTGCAGCACCACGTCATTCAAGGCATCGCCCTGGCCGATGGCTTCGCCGTGGCGACGCACTTCAGCTTGCAGCAGGAAGCGGTTTTCCACCAGGTAATGGCCGTCGAGCACCTTGGCCACTTCGACTTCCAGGTCATCGGGGCGGATATCGGTGAGGAACCCCAGGCTGCCACGGTTGATCCCCAGCACCGGCACGTTATGCCGAGCCAAGGCCCTGGCCGCACCCAGCAGGCTGCCATCGCCACCGACCACAATCACCATGTCACAGACTTCGCCGAGCATCTTGCGCGATGAAGTCTGCAGGCCGTGGCCGGGGAGGATTTCAGCGATGGTGTCTTCGAGGATCACATGCAGATGGCGTTCCAGCAGGAATTTTTTCAGCCGGCGGACGGTGTCCAACACCTGGGTACTGCCCAGGCGACCGATAATGCCGATATTGCGAAATTGCTCCATGGGGCTCCTGCGGGATGTGGGGTGTGGCAAAAAGAAGGATTATGGGCGAAAGGCCGCCCCAGGCAAAATCCTTTGTCGCCATGAAGCCTTGATGACAATAGTTCTCAGCCACCCATGCAACCTTTAAACGGCTATGCTCGGACCATGACTGTGTTCCCGGATCTGCACACCCTGCCCCGACAGCTGCGCCACCCCGAGGTGCGCGACCTGGCGTGGGTAATGCTCGCCCCGCCGATGCTCGCGCACACACCGTGGCCGCAACGCCACCCGCTGGCCGGCAGCGATTGGGTGCAGGCACCGCATCAACTGGAACGCTGGCTGCGCCAACTTGATCAGGACAGCGGCGCCTTGCAGCAATGGCTCAGCCTGCCACGCACGCGGCGCCTGGGCCTCTATTACGAACGCCTGTGGCAGTTCGCGGTGCAACATGCGCCGGGCGTGGAATTGCTGGCCGCCAACCTGCCGATCCGGCGTGCCGGGCATACCCTCGGCGAGCTGGACATGCTGCTGCGCGACCGCGATGGGGTGCATCACCTGGAGCTGGCGATCAAACTTTATCTTGGGCCACAGGATGGCAACGGCCAGGACACGGCGCAATGGCTGGGGCCAGGTTGCCATGATCGGTTGGACCGCAAACTGGCTCATCTGGCCCAGCATCAACTGCCGATATCAGCGCGTGCGGAAAGCCGCGAGGCGTTGGCGGCGTTGGATATACAGCAATTCGATGCGCATTTGTGGCTGGGCGGTTACCTGCTCTACCCTTGGCCCGGCCAGGCTCAAGCCCCCGTCGGCGCCCATCCGCAGCACCTGCGTGGGCGCTGGTTGCATCAGCGCGATTGGCAAGCGTTTGTCAGCCTCAGCCAGCCGGGCCGCTGGCAACCCCTGCCCCGGCATGCGTGGCTGGCGCCGGCGCATTACCCGGCGGATCAGGTGTGGAGCGAGGCGCAGATGCAAGGCTGGCTGGCCGACCTGGACCCCATGGCCCCGGCGCAGTTGCTGGTGCGACTGGTGCAGGTGGGTGAGGATTGGGAGGAAGCTGAGCGGCTGTTTCTGGTGGCGGACCTTTGGCCGAATGTGCCGGGGGCGGGCTGAAGGATTTTTGGTGTATTGGAGGGCCTTATCGCAGGCAAGCCAGCGGCCACATTTTGACTGCACCGCCGATCAAATGTGGGAGTTGGCTTGCCTGCGAAAGCGATCGTCCAGGCGCTACAAGTCATCGATATGCCGATAATCCAGCTGCAACCCAGCCGCCAACTCTTGAGCCCGACCCAACCTGATCGGCCCACGCTCGATATCCACCAGCACGCCAGGGCACTCCAGCAACGGTAACCCGGCGATATCCTTGAGTCGTCCGTCAGTGATCACCAGCAACCGCTGTTGCTCAGCCGGGTAACGCGCACGCCGCAGTGCCAGCCAATGCCTGGCCTCTACAAGCGCCGCGAGTAATGGCGTGCCGCCGCCCGCGCCCAACTGGTCCAGCCAACCCGCCAAGCCCTTCGCCGCCTTCAATCCCTGGACCTGCCATTTGGGCGAATGCCCGCTGGCTGTCAACAACGCCATCCGTGCCCGCTGGCGGTAGGCATCATCAAACAACTGCGCCAACACGCCCTTGGCGTCGGAAAGCGCGTGATGTCGCCGGGTGGACGCCGACGCATCGACAATCACCAGCCACGCCGCGGGGGCCGAACGACTGCGCAGGTGATAAAGCAGATCCTCACGGGTTTGCGGGCGCCCACCGAGCAAGGTGCCCGGCCAATTGATCGAGCCCTGTTTCGCGCTGCGCGCCTTGCCGTGCCTGCCTCTGTCCAGTTGCCCCGCGTTGGGGCGGGCATCCGCCCCCGCGTCAGGTCGGGGGCGAATGCCTAGGGCTTTTTTGGCCAGGTGGGGATTTCCCGGCGTGCGCCCGTGGGCAAGGCCGGTGCGGGCATGTCACCCCATTGGCCTTGGCCTGGGGAAGCGTCGGAGGACTTGGGCGATTGCCCTTCACTCGGTGGGCTCGATAGAGTGGCCTGCTCTTGGCGGCGATGGCGCAAGGCAAACTCCGCCACAGCTTCAATATCTTCCTCGCCGATAGCATGGGCACCCCGCCAGGCGGCATGGGCCCGAGCGCCGCGCAACCAGACCAGGTCCGCACGCAACCCGTCGACGCCCGCAGCGAAGCACCGTTCGGTGATCCGAGCCAGCGTCTCATCGTCCAGCGCGATGGCATCCAGCCGCGCCCGCGCCTGAGTGCAGCGCTCTCGCAAGGCTGCCTGCGACTCATCCCATTGTGCGCAGAACGCCGCCGGGTCGCTGTCGAAATCCAGGCGACGACGAATGATCTGCCCACGCTCGACCGGCAAGGTCTGCCCACTCAACGCCACGTTGAAACCGAAACGGTCGAGCAGCTGCGGTCGCAACTCACCTTCCTCCGGGTTCATGGTGCCGATCAGCACGAAGCGCGCCGAATGGCGATGGGAAATACCATCGCGCTCGATCAGGTTGGTGCCGCTGGCGGCCACGTCCAGCAGCACATCCACCAAGTGGTCGGGCAGCAGGTTGACCTCATCGACGTACAATACGCCGCCATCGGCCTTCGCCAAGACCCCGGGTGAGAACTGCGCCCGCCCCTCGCCCAACGCGGCGTCCAGGTCCAGCGTGCCCACAAGGCGCTCTTCGGTGGCGCCCAAAGGCAACGTCACGAACTGACCACTGGCCAACAGGTCCGCCAAACCGCGCGCCAAGGTCGACTTGGCCATGCCGCGCGGACCTTCGATCAGCACACCGCCGATCTTCGGGTCGATGGCAGTCAGGCACAGCGCCAGTTTCAGGTCATCGGCGCCGACTACGGCGGACAGCGGGAAATGGGGAATATCAGTCATGCGATCCCTCTTCAAATTCTGCGACACAAGCCTGCTCACCACAACGAGCCCGCCTTTAGCCGTCCTCTTCTATATCCAGCAACAGGTTTTCCAGCGCCTCGCGATACGCCCCCGGCTCCTGCCACATGCCCCGCTGCTGGGCTTCGAGCATGCGCTCGGTCATGTCCCGCAAAGCGTCGGGGTTGTGTTGCTGCACAAAGGCGCGGGTGTCGGGGTCGAGCAGGTAGGCATCGGCCAGCAGCGCGTATTGATGATCGTCGATCAGCGCCGTGGTGGCGTCGAAAGCGAACAGGTTGTCCACGGTCGCCGCCATCTCGAATGCACCTTTATAGCCATGGCGCTTCACGCCTTCGATCCACTTGGGGTTGGCGGCGCGGGAGCGGATCACCCGGTTCAGCTCTTCCTTCAGAGTGCGGATCTTCGGCAGGTCCGGTTGGCTGTGGTCACCATGGTAGCTGGCGGCCTTGTCACCGCTGAGGGTTTCCACGGCAGCGAGCATGCCGCCCTGGAATTGGTAGTAGTCGTTGGAATCCAGCAGGTCGTGCTCACGATTGTCCTGGTTCTGCAGCACCGCCTGCACCTGGCTCAAGCGCTGAGCGAATTGCGCACGGGCGGCGGTGCCTTCATCGGAACCTCCATAGGCGTAGCCGCCCCAGTTGAGGTAAACCTCGGCCAAGTCCTCACGGCTTTGCCACAGGCGACCGTCGACCGCGCCCTGCACGCCCGCACCATAGGCGCCCGGCTTGGCGCCGAAAATGCGCCAACCGGCTTGTTTCGCCGCAGCTTCTGCGTCCAGGCCAGATGTGAGCAACGCCTCACGCTCACTGCGCACCTTGGCGGCCAGCGGGTTCATATCGTCCGGTTCATCCAGCGCCGCCACTGCCTGCACCGCGGCGTCGAACAGGCGGATCAGGTTGGCGAAGGCATCGCGGAAGAACCCGGACACACGCAGGGTCACGTCGACACGCGGGCGGTCCAGCAGGCTGATCGGCAGTATTTCAAAATCATCCACCCGTTGGCTGCCGGTCGCCCACACCGGGCGCACGCCCATCAGCGCCATGGCCTGGGCGATGTCGTCGCCGCCGGTGCGCATGGTGGCAGTGCCCCATACCGACAGGCCGAGTTGGCGCAGGTGGTCGCCGTGGTCTTGCAAATGTCGCTCGAGAATCAGGTTGGCGGATTGAAAGCCGATGCGCCAGGCCGTGGTAGTGGGCAGGTTGCGCACGTCGACGGTGAAAAAATTGCGACCCGTCGGCAGCACATCCAAACGTCCGCGGCTCGGCGCGCCACTTGGGCCGGCAGGCACAAAACGGCCACTGAGGGCATCCAGCAAGCCACACATTTCCGCCGGGCCACAAGCGTCCAGACGCGGCGCCACCACGATGCGCAGGCTTTCGATAACGGCCTTCACATCCTCCCAACCGGGCTCTTCCAGCTGTTCAAGCGGCCCCTCCAGCGCCTGTTCGATCAGCCGCGCGGCATACAGCTCCAGGCGCTCGCGGGTATCGCCGGCGGTGCGCCACAACTGCGCATCGATCTTCTGCAAGACCTGGGGACGGCGCCCGGTCCAGGGCTCGGCCAAAGCGCAATCCAGCGGATCAAAGCCCAAGTCAAAGGCCTTGGCCAACACACGCAGCAGACTCGATTGCGGACCACGGCCATCGCCACGCGGGATGCGCAGCAAGGCCAGCAAAGTATCGATACGCAGGCGACCTGCCGGCGACTCGCCAAAGATGTGCAGGCCATCGCGGATCTGCGACTCTTTCAAGTCGCACAGGTACGTGTCCAGGCGCGGCAGCCAGACGGCGGCGTCGGCGTCGCTCTCCAGCTCAAGTTCCTGGTCGATGCGGGTTTCGCGCACCAGCTTGAGGATGTCTTTCTGCAACTCCAGGGCGCGACGCGGATCCAGCAGTTGCGCTTCGTAGTACTCGTCCGCCAGCAGCTCAAGGTTACGCAGGGGGCCGTAGGTTTCGGCACGGGTCAGGGGCGGCATCAAGTGATCGATGATCACCGCCTGGGTGCGTCGCTTGGCCTGGGCGCCCTCGCCCGGATCGTTGACGATAAACGGGTAGATATTCGGCAGCGGCCCCAGCAGCGCATCGGGCCAGCAGTTTTCCGACAAGCCGACGCCCTTGCCCGGCAACCATTCAAGGTTGCCATGTTTGCCTACATGGATCACGCCGTGGGCACCGTAGGTGTGGCGCAACCAGAAGTAGAACGCCAGGTAACCGTGGGGCGGTACCAGGTCCGGGTCGTGGTAAACGGCGCTGGCGTCCACCTGATAACCCCGCGCCGGCTGGATACCGACGAACGTCAGGCCCAGGCGCAGGCCGGCGACCATCATGCGGCCATCGCGGAACATCGGGTCGTGATGAGGCGTGCCCCAGCGCTCCAGCACCGCCTGGCGATTGGCCGCGGGCAAGCGGCTGAACATCGCCTCGTAGTCCTCCAGGCCCAGGCTTTGGTGGCAGGGGCGCAGGTCGAGGCTGTCGAGGTCATTGGTAACGCCGCCGAGCAAAGCGTGGATCAGTGCCGTGCCGCTTTCCGGCAATGCATCCGACACCGGGTAGCCTTCGGCCTGCAGGGCACGCAGGATATTCAACGCCGCCGCCGGCGTATCCAGGCCGACACCATTGCCGATACGACCGTCGCGGGTCGGGTAATTGGCGAGGATCAGCGCGATGCGCTTGTCGCCATTCGGCACTCGCGCCAACTCGACCCAGCGCCGCGCCAGCTCAGCAACAAAATCCATGCGCTCCGGCGCGGCGCGGTAGCACACCACATCCGACTGGCTGCGCTCACTGCGCCAGGCCAGGTCCTTGAAGCTGATCGGCCGGCTGATGATCCGCCCGTCCAGCTCCGGCAAGGCAATGTGCATCGCCAGGTCGCGGGGGCCAAGACCTTGGTCGCTCGCTTCCCAGCCGGGCTGGTTGTCCTGGGCGCAGATCGCCTGGATCACCGGGATATTGCGGCGAAACGGCCGCAAGTGCGGCGCTTCCGGGCTGGACTGGGCGAAGCCGGTGGTGTTGAGAATCACCGCCGCGCCGACCTCGTCCAGCAGGTCCTCGACCACCGCCAGGCAGCCGGGTTCTTTCAAACTGGCCACCGCCATCGGCAACGGGTTGAGACCCGCCGCCTGCAAGCGCTGGCAGAACACATCGATAAAACCGGTATTGGCTGCCTGCAAATGCGAGCGATAGAACAACACCGCCGCCACCGGCCACTCAGCATTCCAGTCGGCCTGCCAATCATTCAGCCGGGCGCTGGCACGGTGCGGGTGATAAATCGCCGTGCGCGGCAAGGTTTGCGGCTCGGCCCAGGCGTAATCACGGCCCAGGTAAGTGCTGGCCAGGCAGCGATAGAAATCCAGGGCATTGCCCAGGCCGCCCTGACGCAGGAAGTGCCAGAGGCGATCACGCTCTTCGGCGCCGACGGTACTTAGTCCGCTGAGCTCAGGGTCCGGGCGATCATCCCCCGGCACCAGAATCAGTTGAACGCCACGCTCGGCCAATTCCACCAGACGCTCAATGCCGTAACGCCAATAACCGATGCCACCATGCAGGGAAATCAGAATGACCTTGGCGTGGCGCAGCACCTCATCGACATACAGGTCGACCGAGGCATGGTTCTGCACCTGCATCGGGTTGGCCAAGCGAAAGCTGGGGTAATCGTCCGGCAACTGCTGGGCCGCTTCGGCCAGCAGCGCCAGGCTGGAATCGCCGCTGCACAGGATCACCAGATCAGCGGGGGTTTGTCCGAGGTCGGCAATATTGTCGTCCGAGACGAAACCACCGGGCTGGGTCCTGAGCAGGTGCATGGGTTAAACGCTGAGGGCTGCGCGCAGTTGCGCTTCAAGGCCCGCCGCGTCGAGGTCCTGACCGATCAGCACCAAGCGTGTGATGCGTGCTTCGTCCGGGCCCCAGGCACGGTCGAAGTGCTTGTCGAAACGCGTACCCACCCCTTGGATCAGCAGGCGCATCGGCTTGTTCGGAATCGCAGCGAAGCCTTTGACGCGCAGGATGCCGTGTTGCACCACCAACTGGGTCAGGGCGTCGAGCAGCAGCGCTTCATCGGCCTGCGGCAGGTCGATGGAGATGGAGTCGAAGGCGTCGTGATCATGGTCATGATCGTCTTCACCGTCATGGTGATGGTCGTGATGACTGTGGCGACCGTCGATATGCTCTTCAGAGCCGGCACCCAGGCCGATCAGCACGTCCAACGGCAAACGACCGCTGCTGGCTTCAATGATCTTCACCGCGGGCGGCAGTTCTTCCGCGACTTCCAGGCGCACACGGGCCAGGTCTTCAGGGCTGATCAGGTCGCTCTTGTTGAGGATCACCAGGTCGGCGCTGGCCAGTTGGTCGGCGAACAGCTCATGCAGCGGCGACTCGTGGTCCAGGTTCGGGTCGAGCTTGCGCTGGGCATCCACCTGGTCCGGGAAAGCGGCGAAGGTGCCGGCGGCCACGGCCGGACTGTCGACCACGGTGATCACAGCGTCGACGGTGCAGGCGCTGCGGATTTCCGGCCACTGAAAGGCTTGTACCAGCGGTTTTGGCAGGGCCAGGCCGGAGGTTTCGATGAGGATATGGTCGAGGTCGCCGCGACGGGCCACCAACTCGCGCATCACTGGAAAGAACTCTTCTTGCACGGTGCAGCACAGGCAGCCATTGGCCAACTCGTAGACGCGGCCGTTGGCTTCTTCTTCGGTGCAGCCGATGGAGCACTGCTTGAGGATTTCACCGTCGATACCCAGTTCGCCGAATTCGTTGACGATCACGGCGATGCGACGGCCCTGGGCGTTATCGAGCATGTGGCGCAGCAAGGTAGTCTTGCCCGAGCCGAGGAAGCCGGTGACGATGGTGACGGGGAGTTTGGCCAGTGTTTTCATCGGATGCCCTTGGGGGCGGGCATACGGGACGATAGGCCCTGCGACGGCGCGCAGCAGCGGATTTCGTCACCGGATCACCCCGCCCGGTTGAAGTAGAAAATCGGTTGCGAGGCAGGTCTCCTGGCTTGGGGCTTGCGGGTCTTGCGACCGGCGCTGGCTGCGCCTTCCCGCCTTGTCGGCAGTGGCGTGGCAGTCAGCTGAACCCTTTACAGTTGCGGGGGCAGCCGCGGCTTGGACCGCGTTCCCTTCTTAGCTTCGGCCTGGGCCGAAGAACCTCGAAGGGTGTAAGGCTACGCAGTGCTTGGGGGATGGTCAATGATGGGGTTGGATTGGTTGGGTTAGTGTACATATCCGTTTCTGCGGTAACGGCTGAAATGGGTTCCGCCCTTACGGCGGGTCACTTTGGAAAAGAGCCCCAAAGTAACCAAAGGGCTCTTGCCCCAACACTCGGCACCTCGCTCACGCTCGGTGTGCCCGTAATCCGACAGGGATTTGGGGGGCCGCCGCCACGCGCCATCCATGGCGCGGGGCGGCTAAACCGGCATCCCTGCCGGTTTACCCCCCAAATCCCTGTCGAATTCCGGCCAGCGTGTTTGACGGGGCGCTTAGGATCAAGATCAAGATCAAGATCAAGATCAAGATCAAAAGCAAAAGCAAAAGCAAAAGCAAAAGCACAGCGGCCTGACAGCCGGCTTGAGTGGTGTAGAGCAAAGGCGGTTCGCTGTAGGAGCGGAACCCATTTCAGCCATCACCGCAGCAACGGATATGTACACACCCCAATTGACTCCCCTCCCACCCCCATGCTCTCCTACACATCTTGTTTCGGGTGCCCTTCACAGGGTGAAACGGGAAACCGGTGCGTCATAGCGATATGACCAGTCCGGTGCTGCCCCCGCAACGGTAAGCGAGTGAAGCGTCAGATCCACTGTGCCTCGACGGCATGGGAAGGCGATGCTTATTAGGCACATTGCCCCTCGCAAGCCCGGAGACCGGCCCGAAAAATTCAGATAACAAACCCGCGGTGGGCGGGCGCTGTTCAAACCCTGCGTGCCTGGCTCGCGGGGTTTCCATGCGCTCGTTTCACCCAGACACCTGAAAGGGACGCGCCATGTCGATCGTCAGCAGCACCTCGCACTCCGCCAGCAGCACCGCCACCCTGAGCCAACGCCTGACCGCCGCCATCGGCGCGTCGATCCTTGGTGCGTGCCTGGTGTACTTTGCCGGTTTCTCGCACATCGAGGCCGTGCACAACGCTGCCCACGATACCCGCCACAGCGCTGCGTTCCCGTGCCACTGAGACCTGCCGACATGATCAAGCGTATCGCGCAAACTGCAGGTTTCACCGGCCTGCTGGCCGCCCTGTTGCTGACCTTGCTGCAAAGCTTCTGGGTCGCCCCGCTGATTCTGCAGGCGGAAACCTTTGAAAAGGCCCCGGCCGCCACCGAAGTGGCCCACGAACACACCGAAGGCGCTGCCGCCCACACCCACGATGCCGAAGCCTGGGAGCCGGAAGACGGCTGGCAGCGCGTGCTCTCCACCACAGGCGGTAATCTGGTGGTCGCGGTCGGTTTTGCGCTGATGCTGGCCGGTCTCTACACACTGCGCGCGCCAACCCGCACCGCCCAAGGCTTGCTGTGGGGCTTGGCCGGTTACGCAACCTTCGTGCTGGCACCGACGATGGGCCTGCCGCCTGAGCTGCCGGGCACTGCCGCCGCGGACCTGGCGCTGCGCCAGACCTGGTGGATCGGCACTGCGGCTTCTACGGCTGCCGGCATCGCTTTGATCGTATTTGGTCGTAACTGGCTGTTGAAAGTGCTGGGCGTGGCGATCCTCGCCGTCCCCCACGTGATTGGCGCGCCACAGCCCGAAGTGCATTCGATGCTGGCACCGCAAGCCCTGGAAGCACAATTCAAGATCGCTTCACAGTTGACCAACGTCGCTTTCTGGCTCGCACTGGGCCTGATCAGCGCGTGGCTGTTCCGCCGCAACCGTGACGACCAATACTCGGCATGACCCTGGTGATCGGCCTGGGTTGCCAGCGGGGTTGTGATCTTCACACCTTGCTGGCGCTGTTCGATTCGGCCCTCGCCGAGGGCGGTATCGAGCGTCACCGCATTAGCGCGCTGGCCAGTATCGATCGCAAACAGAATGAACCGGGGTTACTGGCTCTGGCCCAGAGGCTGAACCTGCCACTGCAGTGTTTCAGCGCCGAGCAACTGGCGGCGTTTGAACACCGCCTGAGCCACAAATCCGACATCGCTTTTGCCCACACCGGCTGTTATGGCATCGCCGAAAGCGCCGCGCTGGCACTCGCCGAGCACCTTGCAGGCAGCCCTGCCCGCCTGTTGATCACTCGCAAAAAAACCGCCCAAGCCACCTTTGCATTAGCCTGCGCCGGCTAAAATCCCGATAATTGCCGCCCCCGATCATGAGCAACATTCATGCTCGCCCGTTTTTCGACAGGAACCACCATGACCGTCTACTTCATCGGCGCAGGCCCCGGCGACCCGGAATTGATCACCGTCAAAGGCCAGCGGCTGATCCGTAGTTGCCCGGTAATCATCTATGCCGGCTCATTGGTTCCGGCGGCGGTATTGGACGGCCATTCGGCGCTAACGGTGGTCAACAGCGCCGAATTGCACCTGGAACAGATCATTGACCTGATCAAAACCGCCCACGACAACGGCCAGGACGTGGCCCGCGTCCATTCCGGTGACCCGAGCCTGTATGGCGCCATTGGCGAACAGATCCGCCATCTGCGGGAGCTGGGCATTCCCTTCCAGATCATTCCCGGCGTCACCGCCGTGGCCGCCTGCGCCGCCCTGCTGGAAACCGAGCTGACCCTGCCCGATATCGCCCAAAGCGTGATCCTGACCCGCTATGCCGACAAAACCCGCATGCCCGCCGGCGAGGATTTCGACAGCCTGGCCCGGCATGGCACCACCATGGCGATCCACCTGGGGGTCAATCACCTGGAGAAGATCGTCGCTGAGCTGCTGCCGCACTACGGCGCGGATTGCCCGATTGCCGTGGTGCACCGGGCAACCTGGCCGGATCAGGATTGGGCGATGGGCACGTTGAGTGACATTACCGAGAAGGTGGCGGCCAAAGGCTTTCGGCGCACGGCATTGATTGTGGTGGGCCGGGTGTTGGCAAGTGACAGCTTCAGTGAGTCGTCGCTGTATCGCGCGGGCCATGCTCACCTTTACCGCCCCTGAAACCCAGGCATAAAAAAACGGCGCTCACGGGGCGCCGTTTTTTCTGCTCGCAGTGAACGCCTTATTCAGTAGTAGGCGTTTTCTTTCTGCGTGTGGTCGGTCACGTCACGCACGCCCTTGAGCTCTGGAATACGCTCCAGCAAGGTGCGCTCAATGCCTTCACGCAGGGTCACGTCCGCCTGGCCACAGCCTTGGCAGCCGCCGCCGAATTTCAACACCGCAATGCCGTCTTCGACCACGTCGATCAGGCTGACCTGGCCGCCGTGGCTGGCCAGGCCTGGGTTGATCTCGGTCTGCAGGTAGTAATTGATGCGCTCGTTCACCGGGCTGTCGGCGTTGACGTTCGGCACCTTGGCGTTTGGCGCCTTGATGGTCAACTGGCCGCCCATGCGGTCGGTGGCGTAGTCGACCACGGCGTCGTCGAGGAAGGCTTCGCTGAAGGCATCGATGTACGCGGTGAAGCTTTTCAGCCCCAGGGCGGTGTCTTCAGGTTTCTCTTCCCCAGGCTTGCAGTAGGCAATGCAAGTCTCGGCGTATTGGGTGCCGGGCTGGGTGATAAAGACGCGGATGCCGATACCCGGGGTGTTCTGCTTGGACAGCAGGTCAGCCAGGTAATCGTGGGCGGCGTCGGTAATGGTTATGGCAGTCATGGAAACTCCTCACAGGCTTGCCAGCAGTTTACGCCAAAATATTACGCAGGTACAAAGTCCTAGTGTTTTTGTCGGGATAGGTTTTTTAGGGGGGTGTACATATCCGTTATTTGGGTGATGGCTGCTATGGGTTCCGCCCTTACGGCGGGCCACTTTTGAAAAGAGCCCAAAAGCAACCAAAAGGCTCTTGCCCCAACACTCGGTGTGCCCGTGATCCGGCAGGGGTTTGGGGGGCCGCAAGAGCACGGCGGCCTGAGTGGTGTAGAGCAAAGGCAAGGGCAAACGCAGTCCCTGTAGGAGCTGGCTTGCCTTCGATGGTGGTTAACGATGACGCGGGTAACCAGACAAAACGCGGCGTTCTCACGTTTTTCGCCGGCAAGCCGGCTCCTAAAGAGGACGAAAAGCGTATCCACGATGCGAAGCGAGTCGCGCTTGCTCTGGCTTTTGATCTAAGGCGCCGTAAGGGCGGAACCAATATCAGCCGTTACCGCAGCAACGGATATGCACTCCGAAAAGATCTCACAAGTTCTGATACCGATTCATATCCAACACCCCCTCTTCCACCGGCGTAGTCTCCCGAATGTACTGCGACACATCATGGAAGTACTGCCAAAACAAAGGATGACTGCGCCGCACACCCCAGCGGTCCACAATCTTCTCGAAACGCTTGGCATCCTTGGCCCGCTCCATTTCAGCCACAAACTCCGGCACTTCCTGGGCAGGGATATTGAACATAAAGTTTGGATAGCTGCTCAGCACGCCAGGATAAATCGTCACCGTGTCCAAGCCCGGCTGATAGCGATAAGCCTCACCCAGCAGAAACGCCACGTTACTGTGGGCACGATTGCGCAGCATGCTGTAGAGCACACGCTTACCGCTGGCGGTCTCGACACGCAGCATCGTCGCTTCAGGCAGTTGGTCGATGACCTTGAGCCCGGCGGCCGGGCGTGAAGTCAGGCGGCTCAGCGCCTGCTCCGCATCCTGAATGGCTGGGTCCACGCCGTCACGCGAGCAATAGGCGCCCGTGCAGCGGTTGATCGGATCCGGGCTCGCATTCAAATCGCCATAACGCGTGAGCAACTGGTTGGCAAAGTCGCGCTTCGGATCGTTTTCATTCAGGTGCAGGCCAGTGGGTTTATCGTCATCAATGGCTTCATAGTCCAGCCATAGCTTGAGCTTGCCGCTGTTCTGGTACCAGTCATCCAAGAAGCCCTCGCGGGAATCGGCCGGCATCAGGCGCAGGAAGTTCTGCTCGGCACCGTTGCGAATCAGGTCGAAATACAACCGGGTCTGGGCCTGGTGCGACACGTTGCCGAACACATCGAAGTTCACCGCCAACTGATAATAGGTGCGCTCCAGCAGCGGGTAGTCGAACAGCCACAGGGTTTGCGGCACCTCGCCAATCAGGCCTTTGGTCACCGAAGCGCTGTCGAAGTGGCGGAAGATGCTCAGCAAGGCATTGTCATTGCCCGCCCACAGGGTCGACCAGCTTGGCGGCGGCAAGTCAGCATAGCTGTCGCGGCGCAGGGCCTCGTATTCATTACGTTTGTCGCGGTACGCCAGCCACAGGCTGAGCACGCTGCCGACGTCATCGTTCTGCCCCGGCATCGCCAGCAACGGCGTAGCCTGGCCGCGATAGCGCGCATCGGTGATGTACAGGTCGTGGTCCGGGTCTTGGAACAGGGTCCAGAAGTTGTCACGGATCACGTCCGTGGCAATCTGCCCACGGCACACCGGCCCACGGATAAAGGTGCGTACGAAGTATTCGGCGTTGTCCAGCATGAACTGGTAACGCGCCTTGGCCGGGATGGCTTCGAAGGTTTCGAAGGGGTTGGCGCGACGGCCTGGACCATAGCCCGGCAAGGCGTTGACCTGCCAATTGCCGGCGTAGAACAGTTCTTTGATCCGCGCCATCTTCTGGGCACTGAACGGGTACGCGATGTGGGTTTTATGCACAATCACACCCTGCACCGGCCACAGGCGGTAATACACACGGGTGCCTGGATCATCATTGGGGCGACGGGTGGCGATCAGATCGATCGGCTGGCCGCTGGGCGTACGCGAACGCACCCACTGGAAGAAATGCCCCGGTTCGCCGTTTTCGAAGTAGATGTGCGCGAGAAACAGATGTTCGAACAACCAGCGCGCCACCAGGCTCTCCCGCGCACCCGGCTGGTTGAACAGGTTTTCCCACTGCTGCACCTGCAGGGCTTCCTTGGCGCTGGGCGCCAGGCCTTGTTCATCGATAGGAGCGCCGGACGCGAGCCAGCGTTGCAGGGTCTGGTATTGCTGGTCCGTCAGGCCGGTGACCGCCAGCGGCATGCCTTCCTTGGGATGGGCACCGGCGTAGGCATTGAACTCGCCGGGCATGGCGCACATGTTTTCACGGTTCAGGCCCAGTACGATATCTTGAGGCAACTTGGCGTTGGGTTGCAGCGGTGCGTTATGGCCCAGCTCCAGCATGCGTGCCATCAAGGCCGCCTGGCTGCCCTGGGCGTCCAGCACCGAGTAAAAGCCCTTTTGCTGCCAGGCCTGCTTGCCAAAGGCGTCATAGAACAGCCGCGTGGTCGGGGTCGCCTGGCTGCGCTCGCCATCATAGACCGGCACTTTGTTTGCACCCCGGGCCGCGCCCTCGCCACTGCCCAGGTTGAGCTGGCAGGCGGAGTCGTAGCAGGCGTGGCAGGCCACGCACTTCTCGGTAAAGATTGGTTGAATGTCGCGAGTGTACGAAATCGCCGGGGCGGGTCCGTCAGCCTGTGCGATGCAAGCGACCAGCGCCAGGACGGCGCTGGTGATGAGGCGAAGTGACATGTATCGGGTCCCGGTTCAATGCGTGCGCTGAAAATTTGCCGGTGATTCTACCGGGCCATACTCCCCAGCAACATGAACGATATTCATGCAAAAACTGCGCATGCTCTAAATCGGCACAGGTTTGTTATGATTCACGCCCTCCGAAATGCCTGACCAGAGTAGTCCCATGTCCGATCGTAGCGTTCGTCTGCAAGCCCTTCATCAAGCCCTCAAGGAACGTATCCTGATCCTCGACGGCGGCATGGGCACGATGATCCAAAGCTACAAGCTTGAGGAAAATGACTACCGTGGCAAACGCTTCGCCGACTGGCCCAGCGACGTCAAGGGTAACAACGACCTGCTGGTGATCACCCGTCCAGACGTAATCGGCGGCATCGAAAAAGCCTACCTGGATGCCGGCGCCGACATCCTCGAAACCAATACCTTCAACGCCACGCGCATTTCCATGGCCGACTACGGCATGGAAGCGCTGGCGTTTGAGCTAAACGTAGAAGGCGCACGCCTGGCGCGCAAGATCGCCGACGCCAAAACGGCGGAAACCCCGGACAAGCCGCGTTTCGTCGCAGGCGTGCTCGGCCCGACCAGCCGCACCTGCTCGCTGTCGCCCGACGTGAACAACCCCGGCTACCGCAACGTGACCTTCGATGAATTGGTGGAAAACTACACCGAGGCCACCAAAGGCCTGATCGAAGGCGGTGCCGACCTGATCCTGATCGAAACCATTTTCGACACCCTCAATGCCAAGGCCGCGATCTTCGCCGTGCAAGGCGTGTTCGAGGAATTGAATATTGAGCTGCCGATCATGATTTCCGGCACCATCACCGACGCCTCCGGCCGTACCCTGTCGGGCCAGACCACCGAAGCGTTCTGGAACTCCGTGGCCCACGCCAAGCCGATTTCCGTGGGCCTCAACTGCGCCCTGGGTGCCAGCGAGCTGCGTCCGTACCTGGAAGAATTGTCGAACAAGGCCAACACCCACGTTTCTGCCCACCCGAACGCCGGCCTGCCCAACGAATTCGGCGAATACGACGAGTTGCCGTCACAAACCGCCAAGGTCATCGAAGAGTTCGCCCAGAGCGGCTTCCTCAACATTGTCGGCGGCTGCTGCGGCACCACGCCGGGCCACATCGAGGCCATCGCCAAGGCCGTGGCCGGTTACGCGCCGCGCCAGATCCCGGATATTCCGAAGGCTTGCCGCCTGTCAGGCCTGGAGCCGTTCACCATCGATCGCAGCTCGTTGTTCGTCAACGTCGGCGAGCGCACCAACATCACCGGCTCGGCCAAGTTCGCCCGCCTGATCCGTGAAGATAACTACACCGAAGCCCTGGAAGTCGCGCTGCAGCAGGTGGAAGCCGGCGCCCAGGTGATCGACATCAACATGGACGAGGGCATGTTGGATTCGAAGAAGGCCATGGTGACCTTCCTCAATCTGATCGCCGGCGAGCCGGACATCTCCCGCGTGCCGATCATGATCGACTCCTCCAAGTGGGACGTGATCGAGGCCGGCCTCAAGTGCATCCAGGGCAAGGGCATCGTCAACTCCATCAGCATGAAGGAAGGCGTGGAGCAGTTCATCCACCACGCCAAGCTGTGCAAGCGCTATGGTGCTGCGGTGGTGGTGATGGCGTTCGATGAAGCCGGCCAGGCCGACACCGAAGCGCGCAAGAAAGAGATCTGCAAACGCTCCTACGACATCCTGGTGAATGAAGTCGGCTTCCCACCGGAAGACATCATCTTCGACCCGAACATCTTTGCGGTCGCCACCGGTATCGAAGAGCACAACAACTACGCCGTCGACTTTATCAACGCCTGCGCCTACATCCGTGACGAGCTGCCGTATGCACTGACCTCCGGCGGCGTGTCCAACGTGTCGTTCTCGTTCCGTGGCAACAACCCGGTGCGTGAGGCAATCCATTCGGTGTTCCTGCTGTATGCGATCCGCAATGGGCTGACCATGGGCATCGTCAACGCCGGCCAGCTGGAGATCTACGACCAGATCCCGGCCGAGCTGCGTGATGCCGTGGAAGACGTGGTGCTCAACCGCACGCCGGACGGCACCGACGCCCTGCTCGCCATCGCCGACAAGTACAAGGGCGACGGCAGCGTCAAGGAAGCCGAGACCGAAGAATGGCGTGGCTGGGACGTGAACAAGCGCCTGGAACATGCGCTGGTCAAAGGCATCACTACGCACATCGTGGAAGACACCGAGGAATCGCGGCTGTCGTTCGCGCGCCCGATCGAAGTGATCGAAGGCCCGCTGATGTCCGGCATGAACATCGTCGGCGACCTGTTTGGCGCTGGTAAGATGTTCCTGCCCCAGGTGGTGAAATCTGCCCGCGTGATGAAACAGGCGGTAGCGCACTTGATCCCGTTCATCGAACTGGAAAAAGGCGACAAGCCGGAAGCCAAGGGCAAGATCCTGATGGCAACCGTAAAAGGCGACGTGCACGACATCGGCAAAAACATTGTCGGCGTGGTGCTCGGCTGCAACGGCTATGACATCGTCGACCTAGGCGTAATGGTGCCGGCAGAGAAGATCCTGCAGGTGGCCAAGGAACAGAAGTGCGACATTATCGGGCTGTCCGGCCTGATCACCCCGTCCCTGGACGAGATGGTCCATGTGGCTCGCGAGATGCAGCGCCAGGACTTCCACCTGCCGCTGATGATCGGTGGCGCCACCACCTCCAAGGCGCACACGGCGGTAAAGATCGAGCCCAAGTACAGTAACGATGCCGTGGTGTACGTCACCGACGCTTCCCGCGCCGTGGGCGTGGCGACGCAGTTGCTGTCCAAGGAACTGAAAGCCGGCTTCGTGGAACGCACCCGCGAGGAATACGTGGAAGTGCGCGAGCGCACCTCGAACCGCAGCGCCCGCACCGAGCGCCTGAGCTATCCCGCCGCCATCGCCAAAAAGCCACAGTTCGACTGGAGCACCTACAGCCCGGTGGTGCCGACCTTTACCGGCGCCAAGGTGCTGGACAATATCGACCTCAAGGTGCTGGCCGAGTACATCGACTGGACACCGTTCTTCATTTCCTGGGACCTGGCGGGCAAATTCCCACGCATTCTTACTGACGAAGTCGTCGGTGAAGCGGCCACCGCGCTGTACGCCGATGCCCAGGAAATGCTCAAGAAATTGATCGACGAAAAACTCATCAGCGCCCGTGCGGTGTTCGGTTTCTGGCCGACCAACCAGGTGCAGGACGACGACCTGGAAGTCTACGGCGACGACGGCCAGCCGATCGCAAAACTGCACCACCTGCGCCAGCAGATCATCAAGACCGATGGCAAGCCAAACTTCTCCCTGGCCGACTTCGTAGCGCCCAAGGACAGCGGTGTGACTGACTACATCGGTGGTTTTATCACCACCGCCGGTATCGGTGCCGAAGAAGTCGCCAAGGCCTACCAGGACGCGGGCGACGACTACAACTCGATCATGGTCAAGGCCCTGGCCGACCGCCTGGCCGAAGCCTGCGCTGAATGGCTGCACCAGCAGGTGCGTAAAGAGCACTGGGGCTACGCCAAGGATGAGCAATTGGACAACGAGGCGCTGATCAAAGAGCAATACAGCGGCATCCGCCCTGCCCCCGGCTACCCCGCGTGCCCGGATCACACCGAGAAAGCCCAGTTGTTTCAACTGCTCGACCCCGAGGCCCGCGAAATGCATGCAGGTCGTAGCGGCGTGTTCCTCACCGAGCATTACGCGATGTTCCCGGCGGCGGCCGTCAGCGGCTGGTACTTCGCCCACCCGCAGGCGCAGTACTTTGCCGTGGGTAAGGTCGACAAGGACCAGGTGGCGAGCTACACCGCGCGCAAAGGCCAGGACCTGAGTGTGACCGAACGTTGGCTGGCGCCGAACCTGGGCTACGACAACTAAGCCCACGACAACTAAGCCCGGCTGGATTGTCTATGCTATCCCTCACACACCTGGTGTCGAGGGATGTATGGACGATCCAATCAACAACAAGCCCCCTACCTTCTGGCAGATGCTGCACAGCGTGATCGCGGCCGCGTTTGGCGTGCAAAGCGGCAAGAACCGCGCTCGCGACTTTACCCACGGCAGGCCCAGCCACTTTGTAGCGTTGGGCATTCTGTTCACGGTGGTGTTTGCCCTGACGTTGTTCGGTATCGTCAAGCTGGTGCTGCTGTTGGCCGGCGTCTAGCGCAGCAGCAGTTGCAGGCTGAAGGGGTAACGGTAGGACGCCGGCTTGCCGACGGCAGACAGTGCACGGAAATCCACTGGCGCCGCTGGCGCCAACAACCGTTGTGCCTGGGTGGCGTCTATCAACTGGAACAGCGCTTCCTGGCGGTCGCGCCCGCCATGGGCGTCGATTGGCACGCCCTTGGCATCATCATGGATCAACACCATCGCCCACCCGCCCAGGGTGAAATGCCCGGCGACCAGTGTACTCAGCCGTCCATCCAGCCGTGCCTGCAAAATCTGCGGCGAACTGTTCACCGCACTGAACAACACCTCCTGACCCGGCACCCGCCCACTGTCCTGTAGCGCCTGCATGGCGCCAAGCGCCATTTCGTCGTTGGCCGACCACACCAGCGCGGTCTGCGGGTAGCGCTTGAACAACAGCACCGCTTGCTCGAACGCGCGCTGGCGGCTCCATTCGCCGGAGACCAACTGGCGCAGGCGCACTTCAGGGTGCTCAGCCAGGGCACGGCGCAGGCCCTTTTCGCGCAGCTGCGCGGCCGGGGTCGTCTTGGTGCCGGAGAATGCCAGCAGGTCGATGGATTCGCCAGGCTTTGCAGGGCCGTGCTGGCGCAGCAAGTCGGTCAGCATCAAATAACCGGCCTGCTCGTCGTTGGCGACCATGCTGCCCATCACGTCGGCGTCGTTGCGGGCGTTCAGCAATTGCACCTGATCGGCGGTCAGCGCGTTATTCACAATCAGCAGCTTGACCCCGCTCCCCTGGGCCATGCGCAGGATCTGCGGGGCAACGTATTGCTCGTTCACCAACACCAGGTAATCCGGCCGCTCGCTGCCTTGCAGTGCCTCGCGCGCCTGATTCAGGGTGTTGCGGGTGTCACGCTCGGAATAGCGCACACGCAAATGCAGGCCGAGGTCCTTGGCTCCGGCCTGCATGAACTGCGCGTAGCTGACCCAGAAGGTTTCCGTCGACATGCCAGGGTTGAGAAACACCACCGACGTGGCATGGGCCATCGCCCCGTACGCCGATCCCAGCAACCACACGCACGCAATCAGCACCTTCGACATTGATGTTCAGCCCCGGATATTTGACCGTCATGATAATGGCATTGCGACAGTCAATCGAGGCTGTTTACTGGTGGCTTACCCAAAACACGGCAGTTCCCACCACCAGAATGATCAGGAACAGAATGGCCCAGGCATCTACGGTACTGTCGGGTTTACGGGCTTTTGTCGGGTTACTCATCGCATCGCCTCTTGTCGGTTTTATAGGTGATTACGTTCAAACACGCTCACAGTAAAGTTGACGATTGCCCGCATGACAAATGTGGGTATGGCGATAACGGTTCTCATTAGTCGATTTGGTTATTTGCATATACTCAAACATCACTTTTGCGCATAAACGCAAACTGGTATCTTGCCCCGGCTCCGTTGGGAGTGCGCGGCCGTGCGCGCAGATTTGCCGAGAACAGGACCTATATGTACGTATACGACGAATACGATCAGCGCATCATCGAGGACCGCGTCAAGCAGTTCCGTGATCAGACCCGACGCTACCTAGCAGGTGAACTGAGCGAAGAAGAGTTCCGCCCTCTGCGCCTGCAAAATGGCCTTTATGTTCAGCGCTTTGCGCCGATGCTGCGGGTGGCCGTGCCCTATGGCCAACTGACGTCGCGCCAGACGCGCATGATGGCCAAGATTGCCCGCGACTTCGACAAAGGCTACGCCCACATCAGTACCCGCCAGAACGTACAGTTCAACTGGCCGGCGCTGGAAGATGTGCCGGACATCCTGGCTGAACTGGCTACCGTGCAGATGCACGCCATTCAGACCAGCGGTAACTGCCTGCGCAACGTGACCACCGACCAATTCGCCGGCGTGGCCGCTGACGAACTGATCGACCCACGCCCCTGGTGTGAAATCGTCCGTCAATGGACCACCTTCCACCCAGAATTCGCCTACCTGCCGCGCAAGTTCAAGATCGCCATCAATGGCTCGACCTCGGACCGTGCAGCCATCGAAGTGCACGACATCGGCCTAGAGCCGGTGCACAACGAGGCCGGCGAGTTGGGCTTCCGCGTACTGGTTGGTGGCGGCCTCGGCCGTACTCCGGTGGTCGGTGCGTTCATCAACGAATTCCTGCCATGGCAGGACCTGTTGAGCTACCTCGACGCGATCCTGCGGGTCTACAACCGCTATGGCCGTCGTGACAACAAGTACAAGGCCCGGATCAAGATCCTGGTCAAGGCGCTGACCCCTGAGGTCTTCGCCCAGAAAGTCGACGCTGAGATGGAATACCTGCGCGGCGGCCAGACCACCCTGACCGAAGCCGAAGTGCACCGCGTGGCCAAGCACTTCGTCGACCCTGAGTACAAGGCGTTGAGCAATCAGGACGCCGAGCTCTCAGCACTGGACAAAGAACACCCCGGTTTCGCCCGTTGGCGCACCCGCAACACCCTGGCGCACAAGAAGCCAGGCTATGTGGCAGTGACCCTGTCGCTGAAACCGACCGGCGTTGCCCCAGGCGATATCACCGACAAACAGCTGGACGCCGTCGCCGACCTGGCCGAGCGCTACAGCTTCGGCCAACTGCGCACCTCCCACGAACAGAACATCATTCTCGCGGACGTTGAGCAGAGCCAGCTGTTCACCCTGTGGGGCGAACTGCGCGAAGGCGGTTTCGCCACGCCGAACATCGGCCTGTTGACCGATATCATCTGCTGCCCGGGCGGCGACTTCTGCTCGCTGGCCAACGCCAAGTCGATCCCGATTGCCGAATCGATCCAGCGCCGTTTCGACGACCTGGACTACCTGTTCGACATCGGCGAGCTGGACCTGAACATCTCCGGTTGCATGAACGCCTGTGGTCACCACCACGTCGGCCACATCGGCATCCTGGGCGTGGACAAGAAAGGCGAAGAATTCTACCAAGTGTCCCTGGGTGGCAGCGCCAGCCGCGATGCGAGCCTGGGCAAGATCCTCGGCCCGTCCTTCGCCCAGGAAGCCATGCCTGAGGTGATCGGCAAGCTGATCGACGTGTACATCGAACAGCGCACCGAAGATGAACGTTTCATCGACACCTACCAGCGCATCGGCATCGACCTGTTCAAGGAGCGCGTCTATGCAGCGAATCATTAAGAACAACGAAGTCCTCGACGAAACCTGGCACCTGCTGCCCAAGGACGCGAGCTTTGACGGCATCTCCAACTGCGACGACCTGATCGTGCCGTTGGCGCTGTGGCGCGAACACGGCCACGCCCTCAAGGCCCGCGACGGCGGCCTGGGTGTGTGGCTGGACGCCGATGAAGAAGCCGAAGAGATCGGTGAAGACGTGGAACACTTCCAGGTCATCGCGCTGAACTTCCCGGCGTTCACCGACGGCCGCAACTACTCCAACGCCCGCTTGTTGCGTGACCGTTACGGCTACAAAGGCGAGCTGCGTGCGATTGGCGACGTGCTGCGCGACCAGTTGTTCTACCTGCGCCGTTGCGGGTTCGATGCGTTCGCCCTGCGCGCCGACAAAGACCCGTACGAAGCCCTGGAAAGCCTCAAGGACTTTTCGGTGACGTACCAGGCGGCAACGGATGAACCGCTGCCGTTGTTTCGTCGTCGCCAATAAACCGTAGGAGCGGGCTTGCCCGCGAAGATCGTCAACGATAACGCGTGAATCCTGGATGAACGTGTTGTCTGTGAGGTCTTCGCGAGCAAGCTCGCTCCTACAGGTTCTCGCTGATCAATCCTAATACCTGCCTCTGCCCTACGCTGCATGGCACCCCTTCCGGCTGCGCCCGTACCGCTTCGATCACCCCCAGCAGTTGCGCCTTGCTATGGGCCAGTTGCGCCTGCATGGCTTCGATCTGCGTGACCTTGCGCTCCAGCGCCTCGATCAACTCTTCGCGCTTGTGCTCGCCCGGCGCAGGCATCAGCGCCTTGAGCTCCTGCAGGGTAAAGCCTGCCTGTTGCGCGCTCTGGATCAGTTGCAGGGTTTGCAGGGCCTCCGGCGCATAAAGCCGGTACCCATTGGACTGGCGTCCGACCTGGCTGATCAGGCCCTCGGCCTCATAAAAGCGGATACGCGACGCCGCCAGCCCACTCTGCTTTGCCAGCTCCCCAATATTCATCACGGCACCTGCTTGACATTAAAGTTAACTTTAAGCTTAGCCTGAGGCTTCCCCCACTCAGGAGTCAACCCATGTCACCCTTTGAAGCCCTGCAACTGCCCAATGGCCAGGTCCTCCCCAATCGTATCGCCAAGGCGGCGATGGAAGAAAATATGGCCGATGGCAATCAGGCGCCGTCCCGTGAGTTGAAGCAACTGTACAAGGCCTGGGCGGACGGCAAGCCAGGCGTGTTGATCACCGGCAACGTGATGGTCGACCGCCGGGCCATGACCGGCCCCGGTGGCGTGGCCCTCGAAGATGAGCAGCATCTGGCGAGCTTTCGTGAATGGGCCGACGTCGCCCGCGGCAACGGCGTGCACTTCTGGGTACAACTCAGCCACCCAGGGCGCCAGACGCCAGCCAACCTGCGCCAGCAAGCCCTTGCACCGTCCGCCGTCGCGCTCGACCTCGGCGGTTTCTCGAAAATGTTTGCCACACCCAAGGCCATGACCGAGGACGACATCCAGGACGTGATCCAGCGCTTCGCCACCAGCGCACGCCTGGCCGAAAAAGCCGGGTTTACCGGCGTACAGATCCACGGTGCCCACGGCTACTTGCTCAGCCAGTTCCTGTCGCCGTTGAGCAACCAGCGCACCGACCGCTGGGGCGGTTCCCTGGAGAACCGTGCGCGCCTGTTGCTGGACGTAATCCGGGCAGTGCGCGCCAATGTCAGCCCGGCGTTTTGTGTATCCGTCAAACTCAACTCCGCCGATTTCCAGCGGGGTGGCTTTGCAGAAGCCGACGCACGCGCCGTGGTCGAAATGCTCAACCCGCTGCCCATCGACCTGCTGGAGTTATCCGGCGGCAGCTACGAGGCACCGGCCATGCAAGGCGAAGCGCGTGACGGTCGCACCCTGGCGCGTGAGGCGTATTTCCTGGAATTCGCCAGTCAACTGGCGACGATCGCCACGATGCCGCTGCTGGTCACCGGCGGTATCCGTCGCCTGCCCATCGTGCAACAGGTACTGGACAGTGGCGTCGCCATGGCCGGGATCGCCACAGCATTGACGCTGGAGCCGCAATTGATCCAACACTGGCGCGAAGGCCGCGACCCCAACCCGCAACTCAAGCCCATCGACTGGAAGCGCAAGCCCCTGGCGTCACTGGCCATCCTCGCCGTCGTGCGCTATCAGATGCGCCGGCTCAGCCGCGGCCATTTGCCCAAGGCCAACGTCGCGCCGTGTATGGCGTTGGTACGTGACCAGTGGTTTCTTGCGCGGCGTACCCGGCAATACCGGGCAGCCATGACGCAATCTTCACATTAAAGGCTGAACATCCGCCGTGATCGAACTGTCCCCTATTGATCAGCAGTTTTTAACCTCACTGACGATTGGAGTTCTTCATGGCGAAAATCAACCTGGCCCAGCAATTGGCGACCACCCTTGAACAGGCGGGCATCAAGCGCATCTGGGGCCTGACCGGCGACAGCCTCAATGGCCTCACCGACGCCCTGCGTACCATGGACAGCATCGAGTGGATGCATGTGCGCCACGAAGAAGTGGCGGCCTTTGCCGCAGGCGCCGAAGCGGCGGCCACTGGCGAATTGACGGTGTGCGCCGGCAGTTGCGGGCCGGGCAACCTGCACTTGATCAATGGCCTGTTCGACTGCCATCGCAACCATGTGCCGGTGCTCGCGATTGCCGCGCAGATCCCATCGTCGGAGATCGGCCTGAACTACTTCCAGGAAACCCATCCCCAGGAATTGTTCAAGGAGTGCAGCCACTTCATCGAACTGGTCACCAACCCCGAGCAGATGCCCCACGTGCTGCACCGCGCCATGCGTTCGGCGATCCTCAATCGCGGCGTCGCGGTCGTGGTGATTCCAGGCGATGTGTCGCTGCTGGAAGTGGAAGACAAGCTCAAGCCATGGCCAGCCTTGCATGCGCCACGCACGCTGCCTGCGGATCAGGACCTGCAACGCCTCATCGAAATCCTGGAAAGCAGCCAGAAAACCACCCTGCTCTGTGGCAGCGGTTGTGCCGGCGCCCACGATCAGGTGGTGGCGCTGGCTGACGCCCTCGGCGCTCCCGTGGTACACGCCCTGCGCGGCAAAGAACATGTGGAATGGGACAACCCGTTCGACGTGGGCATGACCGGCCTGATTGGCTTCAGCTCCGGCTATCACGCCATGCTCGACTGCGATACCTTGATCATGCTCGGCACCGACTTCCCCTACCGCCAGTTCTACCCAACGGACGCGAAGATCATCCAGATCGACCGCAACCCCCAGGCCCTCGGCCGTCGCGCCACGCTGGACCTGGGCATTGCCGCGGATGTCAGCGAAACCATCGGCGCCCTGCTGCCGCGCTTGACGCGCAAGACTGATCGCAGCTTCCTTGAAACCTCCTTGAAACATTATGAGAAAGCTCGCCAGGGGCTGGACGACTTGGCTCAGCCGTCGAAAGCCAATCGGCCGATTCACCCACAATACGTCGCACGCTTGCTCAGTGAATTGGCAGATGACGATGCGATCTTCACCGCCGATGTCGGCTCGCCCACCGTGTGGGCTGCGCGCTATTTGAAGATGAATGGCAAGCGTCGTTTGATCGGTTCGTTTAACCACGGTTCGATGGCCAATGCCATGCCCCAGGCCATCGGGGCCCAGGCAGCCTTCCCGGATCGCCAGGTGATTTCGATGTCGGGTGACGGCGGTTTCGCCATGTTAATGGGGGATTTCATCTCGTTGGCACAGTTGAAACTGCCGGTGAAAGTCATCGTGTTCGATAACTCGTCCCTGGGGTTTGTCGCGATGGAAATGAAGGCTGCGGGCTACCTGGATGCCGGCACCGAGCTGAAAAACCCGGACTTCGCGGCCATGTCCAACGCCATGGGCATCCTGGGCATTCGCGTGGAGCAGTCCGAAGACCTGGAACCGGCCCTGCGCCGCGCCCTCGCCCACGACGGCCCAGTGCTGGTGGACGTGGTCACGGCGACCCAGGAGTTGGTGATGCCGCCGACCATCAAGTTGGAACAGGCCAAGGGTTTCAGCCTGTATATGCTCAAGGCGGTGATGAGTGGCCGTGGCGATGAAGTGATCGAACTGGCGCGCACCAACTGGTTGCGCTAACACAGGGAAGCGCCGTAGCGGACCGCGTTGGCGTTATTGCTGGCAGATCAGCTGGCCTGACAACGCGCGAAAAAGACCCGGCGGTCATCGCCGGGTCCATAGCAATCAAGCGTGCTGTTTTGCCACCCACTTGCTGTAGGCATCAATAAATGCCTGCAGGAACGGCTTGGTCTTTTCCGACACCTTGCCCGCCTCGTCAAACACGCTGCCCGCGCCGCCCAGATAGGCCTCCGGCTGCTGCATGCAGGGCACATCGAGGAATACCAGGGACTGACGCAGGTGATGGTTGGCGCCAAATCCACCAATCGCACCTGGCGATACGCTGATGACCGCGCCCGGCTTACCACTCCATGCGCTCTGCCCATAAGGTCGAGAACCGACGTCGATGGCATTCTTCAGCGGGGCGGGCACGGAGCGGTTGTATTCCGGGGTCACGAACAACACCGCGTCGGATGAGCTCACCTGTTTGCGGAAAGTACTGTAGGCTGCCGGCGGTGTCGCACCGTCAATATCTTCGTTGTAGAGCGGCAAATCGCCAATTTCCACAATGTTCAACTGCAGGTTGGCAGGGGCCAGTTCGGCCAGTGCCAGCGCGACCTTACGGTTGATCGAGTCTTTTCTCAAGCTACCGACCACGACGGCTACGGTGTAGACCTTGCTCATTGGGGTTTCCCGACGTCTGACTAAAGGAGCTTGTAGTTATAAAGTCTTCGCGGCGTGTTCACCAGAAGGTTTTGATATTCCTGCGGGCGTTTGCCCGGCATTACGACCCGTAGGAAGAGTCTGAAAATATCAGCGAATAGTATTTTTATTCCGTAAGTAAACTACCCCGCTCCGTGACGGTCTACAGAACCGCAAATAGAGTGTTTATCTCCAGAGGTTCTAAACAGATGGCAGCAGTATTAGTCGGACAGTTTCATGCCAGAGACGCAGAAGGACGCGTGTATTCGGTGCATGAGTTCCAGGAATCCAACCCGGCGCAAGGCGACCTGGCTGGCTCGGCACCTACCACCACCTACAAGCTGGCCATTGGCGACCGTGTAGAGAAACTGGAAGGCGACGAATTCAAGTTGATCCAATCAGGTACCATTCTTGTGCGCGAATCGCAAACCACCCTCGCGTCATAAGACCTCGCCTATTCACCTGCTCAGTCCTGGCCATTCAAGGCATTGACTGGGCTGGGGTGATCACGGACGACGGATCTCCGTGACCTCGATACCCTGCTCTCCCTGCACCTGCTTAAGCGTCACCATCAACTGCCCCCGCTCGCCTTCGACGGCATACATCGAACGCTGGTAGCCTGCCGAGTTGTAGCCCGGATGCGCGACCACCTGCCTGACCAACTCCACGCCCAGCACCGAGCCCACTTGCTCGACCACCTGTTCCTGGGAGCGAATAAAGGCTTCAAGTGCCAGGTTTTCCGGCGGGATTTCGCGTTGAGTGTCGAAGAGATAAGCAGCCACGCAGCCGACGGTCACCAGGACCAGCAGTTGCTTGGCCGTTACCCCGAGGAATATCGAGGGTAAAGGCATATGAGACCAGACCTGTTCTTGTTGTTAATGCCGGTAGCCGGCTGTGGTCGTTGATGATCAGCGCAGCCATTCTATTGAATACGCAGCCCGCTGCACATAGACTCCGGCGATGCGTTTACGTCATATCGAAGTGATTCAGGCCATCTTGCAGACCGGACACCTCGGCACGGCCGCCGAGTGGTTGCAACTTTCCGTGGGCGATGTAGACGCGGCGCTCAAGGACGCCGAGCAGCAGCTTGGTTTCATGCTGTTCGCCAGTGTGCGTGGACGCTTGCAGGCCACCCGGGAAACCCTCGAGCTGCAAGCCGAAATCGCCCATGTCTATGAAGCGCTGGAACCGGTGCAACGACTGGCCAGCCGCTTGAAACACCCTCACGCCCCGACCCTGCGCGCCCTCTGTACGCCGCCCCTGGCCAATCAGCTGTTGCCGCACAGCATTGCGCTACTGCGCCGGCGTTTCCAGGACACTCCGTGCAACCTGTCGAGCCAGACGACCCGAGAGATCGTCAGGAGCCTGCTGCTGCACGAAGCCGATGTGGGCTTGAGCTTGCATGACCCGGAACACCCGCAGATTCACAGCACCGTACTGGCTCAGGGCAAACTGCAGTTGCTCGCCCCCCATGGCTGGCTCAAGCCCAAACAGAAATACATCGCGCTACAGGAGCTGGCAGGACAATCGATGATCGGCCTGGAAGGCCAGGACCCGCTCAGCCGCCTGTTGGACGCCAAGCTGCAAGCCCTGCGCCCGCAGCCGGTGGTGCAGACGCGCGTACAGACCTATCAGATGATGCGCAGCCTGGTGGAAGCCGGAGAAGGCCTGGCAGTGGTCGACCCCTTCACCGCGTTCGGCGCACGGGAGGCTGGGCTGGATGCGTGCCCGGTGTCGCCGCCGATCCTGATCAGCCTGTACGCGCTCACCCTCAAGGACGGCGTGACCACCCCGGCGCTGAATGCGCTGCTGGAGATCGTCACGCAAAAGGCCGAGGGCCTGCTCGCCAGCGACACAAAACCCCTCCCCCCTACACCTTGAACAACCGATACCAGAATATCGCCACTTCGCGGGTTTGCGGGTCAATGCCTCGATAGCGCAGGTGGTCGACCCCACCCATCACGTAACCGCAACGCTCATACAATCGGCAGGCGCCGAGGTTGTTGTTCTGGGTTTCCAGCATCATGCCCGGCAGGTTTTTCTTGCGGCTCCAGAACTGCGCCACATCCAACAACGCCTTGGCTACCCCGTGGCGTCGCGCGGGCAAGGCCACTGCCAGCTCGTCGACATGGGCAAAACCATTCCAATTGGTGCTGACCACGATATGTCCCACCGGGCGATCATCCAGGTAGGCCATGAAGATTGCGCTGTCGGGCGCATCGCGGAAACTGGCGAACTCTTCAGGGTCGATGCCATAACACTTGCGGTACGGCAATATTCGCTCCACGGGCCATTGATCGACTCGCTTGCCCATCTGTGGCTCACCGTAGGCGCTGACCTCAAAGCTGAAATCATTACCCCACACGTAGGCATCAAAACCTTCGTCGGCGACGCGTACACTGAGCCCTGGATACTTCGGGTTCATTACAGCTTGCATAAACATCCTTAACCCTTGATGCAATCAACGGTGTAACAACGACCACTGCCGTCATCTTCGTGTTGCAACCCATGAACATCGGCGACAAAACCGGGGAAACTGCTATCGAATGTCCGGGCAAAAGCCAGGTAGTCGATGATCGAGCGCGTCGACTCGGTAAAGCGCTCGCCCGGCATGATCAACGGAATGCCCGGCGGATAAGGCACCAGCATCACGGCTGCGATGCGCCCTGGCAAGGCGTCGATGGAAACCGCTTCCACTTCACCCCTGACCAACTGGTCGTAGGCGTCGGCGGGTTTCATCGCGATTTCCGGCAGAACGGTGTACATCCGTTTGAGGTGTTTCGCGGTGGCGTTGCTGCGGTAACAGCTGTGCAATTGGTCGCACAGGTCGCGCAGGCCCAGGCCTTGATAGCGCGTCGGGCCTTGGGCAAAAACCGAGGGCAGGCAACTGGCCAGGCTGACATTGGCGTCGTAGCTGCGCTTGAATTCCAGCAACTCGGTGAGCAAGGTACTCCATTTGCCCTTGGTGATGCCCATGGAAAACAGTACAAGGAAAGAATACAGCCCGGTTTTTTCCACCACCAGGCCCCGCTCCCAGAGGAATTTGCTGACAACCGCTGCGGGAATCCCGCAATCGCTGAGGGCACCTCCCGCAGTGAGGCCGGGCATCACCAGTGTCACCTTGATCGGGTCCAGTAGCACATAGTCTTCGGCCACGTCGCCAAAGCCATGCCAGTCATCTTGAGGGTGCAATAGCCAATCTGCGGTGACGACGCGGTCGATTCCGGCTACCGACGGCGGCTGCCAGATCGAAAACCACCAGTCCTCTTCAGCAATGTGCTGGCGCAAGTTGGCCAACGCGCGGCGAAAACTCAACGCCTCGTCGAACATTTCCTGCAACAGCGAACGCCCGGCCGGACCTTCCATCATCGCCGACGCCACATCCAGCGAAGCAATGATGCTGTATTGCGGCGAGGTGGAGATATGCATCATGAAGGCTTCGTTGAAACGGTCACGGTCCAACTGGCGGGCGCCGCCATCTTGCACATGGATCATCGAGGCCTGGCTGAAAGCCGCCAGCAGCTTGTGGGTCGAGTGGGTGGTGAATACCAGTGGGCTGTCCGGAGTGCGCGAGGTGCCCATGCCGTAGCGCCTGGCGAAAAACTCATGAAACGCGGCGTAGGCGTACCAGGCCTCATCAAAATGCAGCACCTCGACGCTATTGCCCAGTTGCTGCTTGATCAGCTCAGCGTTGTAGCACAAGCCATCGTAGGTGGAGTTGGTCACCACCGCCAGCTTCACTTTCGGCGGGCGGCCACGGGTGAGCGGGCTGGCGTCGATCTTGGCGCGGATGGATTCGGGGCTGAACTCGCTCAAGGGAATCGGACCGATAATCCCCAGCTCGTTGCGTTCGGGGCACAGGTACAACGGGATGGCGCCGGTCATGATGATCGAGTGCAGCACGGACTTATGGCAATTGCGGTCCACCAGCACCAGGTCATCGCGCCCGACCATGGAATGCCAGACGATCTTGTTGGCGGTGGACGTGCCGTTGATGACGAAAAAGGTGTGGTCGGCGCCAAAGTTGCGCGCAGCGCGGGCCTCGGCTTCAGCCAGAGGCCCGGTGTGGTCCAGCAGCGAGCCCAGTTCGGGCACTGACACAGACAGGTCCGAGCGCAGGGTGTTTTCCCCGAAGAACTGATGAAACGCCTGCCCCACCGGGCTCTTGCGGTAGGCCACGCCACCGCCATGACCGGGGGTGTGCCAGGAATAGTTGGAGTCGGCGGTGTGCTGCACCAGCGCCTTGAAGAACGGCGGCAACAGGCCATCCAAATAAGTGCGGGCCGCGCGCGCGACTTGCCGCGCAAGGAACGGCACGGTGTCTTCGAACAGGTAGAGAATGCCGCGCAGTTGGTTGAGCTCGCTCATGGCGTCGGCGGGCGCGTTTTCCAGGGTAACTTGCTCGCCCAGGGCAAAGATTGGCAAGTTGGGTGCCCGCAGCCGCGCCAGGCGGATCAGCTCGACCATGTTTTGCAGCAGATGGGTATTCTCGCCAGCGCCCTCGGCGGCGATCAGCATGCACGCCAAACCGTGATGGGTGGAAGCCACCAGTCGCCCCTCGGCGTAATCCACGGCGGAAAAAATACTGAAGCCCTCTTGTTCCAGCTCTCGGGCGATGCCTCGGACCCGGTCACCGGCAACGGTGTCGGCCTTGATGTCACGGTGCACGATAAGGACAGGAAACTTCAGGTCTTTGTACATGAGTGCTTGTAGTCCTGAGGGCTATGCACTCAAGGGTAGAAGCTTGGGGGCGATGACGCGAATGAAGATTTTTAAAGCGCGGTAACCCACAGTAGAAGCCGGCTCGCCGGCTCCTGAGGGGTTTGACTCATTGTTGGGTCAGGGTCGACCACAACGCCGGCGCACCCGCCGATTTGGCAATCGCTTCCAACCGCGCCGCATGCTCGGCCAGATCCTGCTCACTGGCGCGGATGATCGTGGTTGGCTTGCGGTCGGCCGGCAAGCGGCGGATTTCCGAAGGGCGGTTACCCGAACCCTCCGCCGAGCCGCTGCCGTCAGAGGCGTTACCGGCCAGGGACAGGCTGGTCTGCCCGCCGGTCATGGTCAGGTAGACGTCGGCAAGAATCTCGGAGTCGAGCAAGGCGCCGTGGAGTTCACGGCCGGAGTTATCGACGCCATAACGTTTGCACAAGGCATCGAGGCTGTTGCGCTGGCCGGGGTGACGCTCACGGGCCATCATCAAGGTGTCGAGGATCGAGCAGTGCTGGGAAATGTCTGCGCGATCGGTCTGCCCCATCAGGGCAAATTCGTTGTTGATGAAGCCGACGTCAAACGCCGCGTTATGGATGATCAGCTGGGCGCCGTTGATGAATTCGAAGAACTCATCGGCGACTTCAGCGAAACGCGGCTTGCCCTTGAGGAATTCGTCAGTGATACCGTGGACGCCGATCGCGCCTTCGTCACTGTCGCGGTCCGGTTGCAGGTAGACGTGGAAGTGACGCCCGGTGAGGCGCCGACCCATCAATTCGACACAGCCGATTTCAATGATCCGGTGGCCGTCGGTCACCGGCATGCCGGTGGTTTCGGTATCGAGTACAACAGATCGGATGGCCATCAGGGTTCAGCTCTCAACGGTGTGGTGTGATTCAAGGGCCGCGATATTAACACGTGAGTCGGCATCAGCTCTGCTTGTAGCCGCGCACTTCGTCCACGCCACGGTTGGCCAATTGGTCGGCGCGCTCGTTGCCAGGATGGCCGATGTGACCACGCACCCACTTCCAGGTGATGTCATGGCGATTGCATTGCTCGTCGAGGAGTTGCCACAGGTCGGCATTTTTTACCGGTTCCTTGGCCGCCGTCTTCCAGCCGCGTTTCTTCCAGTTGACCATCCACTCGTTGATGCCCTTCATCACGTATTGCGAGTCGGTCACCAGCAGCACGTTGCAGCGGCGCTTGAGTTCTTCCAGGCCGCGAATGGCGCCCATCAGTTCCATACGGTTGTTGGTGGTATTAGGCTCGCCGCCCCACAACTCTTTCTCTACGCCCTTGCACACCAGCAACGCGCCCCAGCCGCCAGGGCCCGGGTTGCCCTTGCAGGCGCCATCGGTGAAGAGTTCTACGCTATCGGTCATCGGTTGCTCGGTATTCATTCAAAAAGAGGGTCATGCATCGCTTTGCTTGCGGTTGACCTTGGCCATCGGCATCGGCACCAGCTTGCCCATCGGCTCGCGGCGTACCGGTTGCACCGGCCGCAACCCAACCACGATCTTGCGCGCCACCAGCAGATAGAAGCCGCCACCCGACAATTGCCACGCACCTGCGCGGCGCTCCCAGCCAGCCAGGCGGGCTTGCCACTTGGTCGACGCAAGCGGCGGACGATAGCACCCGAAGCGGCGTTTCTCCAGCGCGAAGCCCAGCAGGTTCAGCCAGTCTCCTACCCGCTGCGGCGAGATACAGCGCGCCTGGCGCAAGGCGTCGTGGGCGAATACATGGCGCAAGCCCCAACTGCTCCAAGGGTTGATCCCGACAATAAGCAAATGGCCACCAGGGCGTACGCTGCTCGCCGCTTCGCGCAGCAAACCGTGGGGCGACAGGCAGAAATCCAGGCCATGCTGCAACACCACCACGTCGGCAGCGTGCTCGCTCAAGGGCCAGGCCTGTTCCTCGCAGACGATCTCTACCCCTGGCAACGGCGCGCCCAGGCGCACATTGCGCTGCACTTGGGGGGCGCACGGCGGCGTTTCGGCCGAAGGACCGTAATGCACCAGGTAGCCACCAAAGAACCGGCCCAGCTCGTCTTCGAGCATGCGCCGTTCCTCGTCCAGCAAAAATTGCCCGATCGGACCGGACAGCCATTCGCGGGCTGCGCCGATCAGGGCCAGCCACTCAGGATCGGCCTGGGCGAACGCTTTATCAGTCATTGCATTCTCCAACTCGCCTAGACGTTCTAAGATGCACCAATGTGTTCAGCTTGGCGAATCGAAGAATGATACAGATCAGTGCCCTGCCCGCCTTCACCGATAACTACATCTGGTTGTTACAAGACCCGAGTACCCAGCGCTGCGCCGTGGTCGACCCCGGCGATGCCGCGCCGGTGCTGGCTTGGCTAAAGCAGAACCCTGAGTGGGCCCTGAGCGACATCCTGATCACTCACCACCACCATGACCATGTCGGCGGCGTCGAACACCTCAAACGGGTGACTGACGCCAAGGTCTACGGCCCGGCCAACGAAAAGATCCCTGCGCGGGACGTAGCCCTGAACGATAACGATCGCATCAGCGTGCTCGGCTGGGATTTTGACATTTATACAGTGCCGGGCCACACCCTGGGGCATATCGCCTTTTATCACCTGGGCGTGCTGTTCTGTGGCGACACCCTGTTCGCCGCCGGTTGCGGGCGCCTGTTCGAAGGCACGCCAGCACAGATGCACACTTCACTTGAACGTTTGGCCGCCCTGCCCGCTGACACCTTGGTGTACTGCACCCACGAATACACGCAGAGTAATCTCAAGTTTGCCCAGGCCGTGGAACCGGACAACGCCGATATCGCCCAACGGGTGGAAATCGTCCGCCAATTACGGGAACGTGGCGAGATCACGCTGCCTTCCAACCTGGCCCTGGAAAAGCGCACCAACCCCTTTCTGCGCACCTCTGAAACATCCGTTAAACAAAAAGCGGACGAACGGAGTGGTCGCGACAACCGCTCTGGGGCCGAGGTATTTGCTAGCCTGAGGGCTTGGAAAGATAAGTTCTAATAGGAAGCAATCTGATACGTAATTTCTGAATGGTTGACCGGAACCAAACGGGTTTCTAGAATCGCCCGACATTTTTGCCCGGAACTTACTTCCAGCCAATGTCGTCATCTATTCGTAAATCCAACCATTCAGACGCATTGACCCGCCTGGCTCAAGCTGTGGCGGTGGCTGTGTCCGCCACGCTGGCGGGCTGCCAATCAAGCAATTTCACCGCACAATCCACCGTGCAACCCAAGCCAAACCTTACTGCCAAGATCAAACAGAAACCCGTCATCTGGCTTTCGGACAAGCCGGCTCCCGAAGTGCCCCAGGATGTTTGGGAGCGTATGCGACGAGGCTTTCAACTGCAGGACGGTGTAGGCGTCAACCCGCGTATCGAACAACAGCGCCTGTGGTTCGCCAGCAACCCTTCCTTCCTTGAGAATGCCGGCGAACGCGGCAGCCTCTACATTCATTACATCGTCGAACGCCTTGAAGAGCGCAACATGCCGCTGGAACTGGCACTGCTGCCAGTGATTGAAAGCGCCTACAACCCGATGGCCTATTCGCGCAGCGATGCGGTTGGTCTATGGCAGTTCATTCCCTCCACCGGGCGCTACTTCAATCTGCGCCAGACCCGTGCCTACGATGGCCGCCGCGACATCACCGCCTCCACCACAGCCGCCCTTGACTACCTGACCCGCCTGCACGACATGTTCAACGGTGACTGGCTGCTGGCCCTGGCTGCCTACAACGCGGGTGAAGGCACGGTGAGCCGGGCGATCGAGCGCAACGAAAAGCTCGGCCTGCCGACCGACTACTGGAACCTGCCCCTGCCCCAGGAAACCAAGGACTACGTGCCCAAGTTCCTGGCGCTGTCCCAGGTGGTGCTGGCGCCCGAGGCCTATGGCGTCAACCTGAACCCGATTGCCAACACGCCGTACTTCGAGGTGGTTGAAGTCAAGCAAAGCATGGACCTGTCACGGGTTGCCGCGCTGGCCGAGATCGACGAAGACGAACTGTTCCAGCTCAATCCCGCGCTGAAACAACGCACCACCCTGGATGGCCCGCAGCATCTGCTGGTGCCGAGTTCCAAGGCACAACTGCTCACCAGCACCCTTTCGACGATGAAGCCTGAAGAATTGCTGGCGATGCGCCCGAAAAAGCAGGTGTTCGACGAAGTCGAGACCGCACGCGTTGCCGGCCGTACCCGCAACTACAAGGTACGCAGTGGCGACAACCTGACGCTGATTGCCAAGGCCAACAAGGTCGATGTGCATGACCTGCAGCGCTGGAACAAGCTCAACGGCCAAGCCCTCAAGGTCGGCCAGACCCTGGTGATGCAGGACACGCGCAAGCGGGTGGCCAAGGCCGACAGCAAGAAGCCGGTGCAATACAAGGTCAAGAAAGGCGACTCGCTGTACATCGTCGCCAAGCGCTTCAACGTTGAGATGCAACATCTCAAGCGTTGGAACCCACGTACTGGCCAGGCGTTGAAGCCGGGGCAGATGCTGGTGGTTTCCGGACCAAGATAAGCCCTCCCAAGAGCACCGGGGAGCAAACGTGGGAGCGGGCTTGCTCGCGAAGGCAGTGTGTCATTCGACATGTTCGGTGACTGACACTCCGTCTTCGCGAGCAAGCCCGCTCCCACATGGGCGCTCCATCATCCGACCGGCTTTTTCCAACCGGAACAAGCTGTTACTGTACCGATCATAAAGCCCAAGCCGCCCGGATCGGATCTCTGACTTGAAGCGTCCCCTCCTTCTACTAATAAGTCTGGCCTTGAGCTTTGGTGCGAACGCGGCGATTACCGAGAGCCACGGTTATACGCAGTTCGGCGTGCTCAAGTACCCGGCCAAATTCACCCACTTCGATTGGGTAAACCCTGCAGCGCCGAAAGGCGGGACATTGCGGGTCATGGCCTTTGGCACTTTCGACACCCTCAACCCCTACACTTTCAAGGGCTCAAGCCCGGTCTCCACCCCCAATTTCCTGCAATACGGCGTCAATGAGCTGAACGAACCGTTGATGGTCGGCACCGGCCTGTACGCGCCCTCCGGCGACGAGCCGACCTCCAGTTACGGGCTGATCGCACAGTCGGTGGAGTACAGCGAGGACCGCAGTTGGGTGGTGTTCAACCTGCGCCCGGAAGCGCGCTTCCACGATGGCAAGCCGATCACCGCCTATGACGTGGCGTTTTCCTATCGCACCCTGCTGACCGAAGGCCACCCGCAATACCGTACCAACCTGCAGGAGGTGGCACGGGTGGATATCCTCAACCGGCATCGCATTCGCTTTGTGTTCAAGCGCGCCGGCAACCCGTTGCTGATCCTGCGCCTGGGCGAATTGCCGGTCCTGCCCCAGCACTATTGGAAAAACCGCGATTTCAAGGCGACGACTTTCGAACCGCCGCTGGGCAGCGGGCCGTACCGCATCAGCAAGGTCACGCCTGGCCGGCAACTGGTGTTCGAACGGGTGAAGAACTACTGGGGCAAGGACCTGCCGGTCAACCGGGGTTTCTATAACTATGACAAGGTCGAAGTGGAGTTCTACCGCGACAGCGACGTGGCCTTCGAAGCGTTCAAGGCCGGTGAGTTCGATATCTACATTGAGCACCAGGCCAAGAACTGGGCCAATGGCTACAACTTCCCTGCGGTTAATCGGGGCGACGTGATCAAGGCGCAGATCGCGCACCAGATTCCGACCCAGAGCCAGGGTCTGTTCATGAACAGCCGGCGACCGATCTTCAGCCAGACCAAGGTGCGAGAAGCCCTGGGGCTGATGTTCGACTTCGAATGGACCAACCGCACCCTGTTCAGCAGCGCCTACAAACGCACCTTGAGCTACTACCCCAACAGCGAATTCTCGGCCTCCGGCGTTCCAACCGGGCATGAATGGCTGATGCTCTCGCCGTACCGCGATCAATTGCCGGCCAGCCTGTTTACCCAGCCGTTCAGCCTGCCCCAGACCGACGGCCGTGGCATCCCCCGCGAAACCATGCGCCGCGCCCTGGCCCTGCTCGGCGACGCCGGCTGGAAACTCTCCGGCCAACGCCTGCTCAACAAGGACGGTCAGCCGCTGCGATTCGAAATACTGCTGGTCAATCCGAACCTGGAGCGCATCCTGCAGCCCTATGTCGAAAACCTGATCAGCATCGGCATCGACGCGCGCCTGCGCACCGTCGATCGCGCCCAGTACAAGCAGCGCCTGGATCAATTCGACTTCGACATGATCCTGATCACCCTTAACCAGACCTTGAGCCCGGGCCTTGAGCAGTGGCAGTACTTCCACTCAAGCCAGGCGGCGATCAAGGGCAGCAAGAACTACGCAGGCATCGCCAACCCGATTGTCGATCACCTGCTGGAACAACTGCTGGCCGCCAAGACCCGCGAAGAGCAACTGGCCGCCGGCCGTGCCCTGGACCGGGTGCTGCTGTGGCAGCATTACAGTATTCCCAACTGGTACCTCAACTATCATCGCTTGGCGTACCGCAACCGGTTCGCCTTTGTCACCACGCCGCCCTATAGCCTGGGCCTGAGCGCGTGGTGGCTGAAAGCTTCGGAGAAAGCCCAATGATGTATTTGCGTACTGCACTGCTCGGCGGCCTGCTGCTGTGCACCGCGGCCCAAGCCGCCCCGCAACATGCGTTGACGCTCTACAACGAACCCCCAAAATACCCCGCCGACTTCAAGCACTTCGACTATGTGAATCCGGACGCGCCCAAAGGCGGCACCTTCCGCGAGTCGGCCATGGGCGGCTTCGACAGCCTCAACCCCTACATCAGCAAGGGCGTGCCAGCCGACAACCTCGGCCTGATTTACGACACCCTGGCTATGCAAAGCCTGGACGAGCCCATCACCGAATACGGCCTGGTCGCCGGCAAGATCGAAAAAGCCCCGGACAACAGCTGGGTACGCTTCTATTTGCGCCCCGAAGCACGCTTTCATGATGGCCACCCGATCCGCGCCGAAGACGTGGTGTTTACCTTCCAGGAACTGATCAAGGAAGGCTCGCCGATCTATCGCACTTACTACGCCGACGTCGACGAGGTGGTCGCCGAAGACCCACTGAAGGTGCTGTTCAAGTTCAAGCGCACCAATAACCGCGAATTACCACTGATCCTCGGGCAACTGCCGGTATTGCCCAAGCATTGGTGGGCCACCCGTGATTTTGCCAAGGGCAACCTCGAAGTGCCGCTGGGCAGCGGGCCGTACAAGGTCGCCGAGGTCAAGGCCGGGCGCATGATTCGCTACGAGCGGGTCAAGGATTACTGGGCCAAGGATCTGCCGATCACGCAAGGCTTCTACAATTTCGACAACCGCATCACTGACTACTACCGCGACAGCACCGTGTCCCTCGAAGCCCTCAAGGCCGGGCAGTTCGACTACTGGCTGGAGTTCAGCGCCAAGAATTGGGCCAACGCCTACAACATCCCGGCGGTTGCACAGGGGCGCCTGATCAAGGAAGAAATCCCCAACGGCAACCCCACGGGCATGCAGGGCTTCGTGTTCAACATGCGCAAGCCGATGTTCCAGGACGTGCGCGTGCGCAAGGCCATCAGCCTGTTACTGGATTTCGAATGGAGCAACAAGCAGCTGTTCAACGGCGCCTATACCCGCACCCGCAGCTATTTCGAGAACTCCGAGATGGCGGCCACCGGCCTGCCCGGCCCGGATGAACTGGCGATCCTCGAACCGCTGCGCGGCAAGATCCCGCCTGAAGTCTTCACCCAGGCCTTCGAACCTTCCAAGACCGACGGCAGCGGCATGATCCGCACCCAGCAGCGCGAGGCCTACCAACTGTTGCAGGAAGCCGGTTGGCGCATCGTCGACGACAAGATGGTCGACACCAGCGGAAAACCGGTAACCATCGAGTTCTTGCTGGCCCAGACCGAGTTCGAACGCATCCTGCTGCCGTTCAAGCGCAACCTGGCCGACTTGGGTATCGACCTGGTGATCCGTCGGGTGGACGTCTCACAGTTCATCAACCGAATTCGCTCGCGGGACTTCGATATGCTGGTGGGCAGCTTCCCGCAGTCCACCTCGCCGGGGAACGAACAGCGCGAGTTCTGGAAGTCCTCCAGCGCCGACAAGCCCGGCAGCCGTAACTACATGGGCCTCAAGGACCCGGCCATCGACCAACTGGTGGAAGAGCTGATCGACGCCGATTCGCGCAAGAGCCTGGTGGCACACGCCAAGGCCCTGGACCGTGTGTTGCAGTTCGGCTACTACGTGATCCCAAACTGGCATATCAAGACCTTCCGCGTGGCGTACTGGGATCACTTGGGCCATCCCAAAGTCCCGCCGCGCTACGACGTCGGCACCGCCACCTGGTGGGCCAAACCCGACGTAAAACCTGCGGTTACCCTGGAAACAAGCGCCGATCCGGCGAGCGGAGGCGATTAAATGCTGGCCTATATCTTTCGCCGCCTGTTACTGATCATCCCCACGCTGTTCGGGATCCTGCTGATCAACTTCGTCATCATTCAGGCCGCCCCCGGCGGGCCGGTAGAACAAATGATCGCCAAGCTCGAAGGTTTCGAGGGTGCCACCAGCCGCATTGCCGGCGGCGGTGCCGAAGTGTCGGTGGCCGGTTCCAGCAGCTACCGTGGCGCCCAGGGCCTGGACCCGGCGCTGATCAAGGAAATCGAAAAGATGTACGGCTTCGACAAATCGGCGCCGGAACGTCTGTGGATCATGGTCAAGAACTACGCCCAGCTGGATTTTGGCGACAGTTTCTTCCGTGACGCCAAGGTCATCGACCTGATCAAGGAAAAGATGCCGGTGTCCATCTCCCTCGGGCTATGGAGCACGCTGATCATGTACCTGGTGTCGATTCCCCTGGGGATCGCCAAGGCCACGCGGCACGGCAGCCATTTCGATGTGTGGACCAGTTCGGCAATCATTGTCGGCTACGCGATCCCGGCCTTCCTGTTTGCGATTTTGCTGATCGTGGTGTTTGCCGGCGGCAGTTACCTGGACTGGTTCCCCTTGCGCGGGCTCACGTCGAACAACTTCGACGAACTGAGCTGGGGCGGCAAGATCCTCGATTACTTCTGGCACCTGGCGCTGCCCATCACGGCCCTGGTGATCGGCAACTTCGCCACCATGACGCTGCTGACCAAGAACAGCTTTCTCGACGAGATCAACAAGCAGTACGTGGTTACAGCCAAAGCCAAGGGCCTGACCAATCACCGTGTGCTGTACGGCCATATATTCCGCAACGCAATGTTGCTGGTGATCGCCGGTTTCCCTTCGGCCTTCATCGGGATTTTCTTCACGGGGTCCCTGCTGGTGGAGGTGATCTTCTCTCTGGACGGCCTGGGCTTGATGAGTTTTGAAGCGGCGATCAACCGCGACTACCCGGTGGTGTTCGGCACGCTGTTTATCTTCACCCTGCTGGGGCTGATCGTGAAACTGATCGGCGACCTCACCTACACCCTGGTCGATCCGCGTATCGACTTTGCCAGCCGGGAGCATTGAGATGAATCTATCCCCCCTCAATCGCCGCCGGTTCGAGCGATTCAAGGCCAACAAGCGTGGCTGGTGGTCGCTGTGGCTGTTCCTGAGCCTGTTCGTGCTGAGCCTGGGCGCCGAGCTGATCGCCAACGACAAGCCGCTGGCCGTGCACTACGACGGCGGCTGGTATTTCCCGGCGCTCAAGCGCTACCCGGAGACCACCTTTGGCGGTGAATTCCCGCTGGAGGCCAACTACAAGAGCCCGTATATCCAGGAACTGCTCAAGGCCAAGGACGCCTGGACCTTGTGGGCGCCGATTCCGTTCAGTTACCAGAGCATCAACTACGACCTCAAGGTGCCCGCGCCGGCGCCGCCCTCTTCCGTGAACTGGCTGGGCACCGATGACCAGGGCCGCGACGTGCTGGCGCGGGTCATCTACGGCTTCCGCGTGTCGGTACTGTTTGCCCTGACCCTCACGGTACTCAGTTCGATCATCGGCGTGATCGCCGGGGCCCTGCAGGGTTTCTATGGCGGTTGGGTCGACCTGGCCGGGCAGCGCTTCCTGGAGATCTGGTCCGGATTGCCGGTGCTGTACCTGCTGATCATCCTTGCGAGTTTTGTGCAACCCAACTTCTGGTGGCTGCTCGGCATCATGTTGCTGTTCTCGTGGATGAGCCTGGTGGACGTGGTGCGCGCCGAGTTCCTGCGCGGGCGCAACCTGGAATACGTGCGCGCCGCCAGGGCGTTGGGCATGCAGAACGGCGCGATCATGTTCCGGCACATCCTGCCCAATGCGATGGTGTCGACCATGACCTTTATGCCGTTCATTCTCACCGGCGCCATCGGCACCCTCACCGCCCTGGACTTCCTCGGCTTCGGCTTGCCGGCCGGTTCGCCGTCTCTGGGTGAACTGGTGGCCCAGGGCAAATCCAACCTGCAAGCGCCGTGGCTGGGCATGAGTGCCTTTGCCGTGCTGGCGATCATGTTGAGTTTGCTGGTGTTTATCGGCGAGTCCGCTCGCGATGCCTTCGACCCGAGGAAATGAGATGAATCAGGACAATCTGATCGAAATCCGCGACCTCTCCGTCGAGTTCGTCACGGGCGACCATCACCACCGCGTGGTGAACAACGTCAGCTTCGACATCAAGCGTGGCGAGACAATCGCTCTGGTGGGCGAAAGCGGCTCGGGCAAATCGGTGACCGCCCATTCGATCCTGCGCCTGCTGCCCTACCCGCTGGCGCGGCACCCCTCCGGCACCATCAACTATGCCGGGCAGGACTTGCTCACGCTGAAAGAAAAAACCATCCGCCATATTCGCGGCAACCGTATCGCGATGATCTTCCAGGAGCCGATGACCTCGTTGAACCCGCTGCATTCCATCGAGAAGCAGATCAACGAGGTGCTCGGCCTGCACAAGGGGCTGCAAGGTAAAGTCGCCACCCAGCGCACCCTGGAGTTGCTGGACCTGGTGGGCATTCCCGAACCGCACAAGCGCCTCAAGGCCCTGCCCCATGAGCTGTCCGGCGGCCAGCGCCAGCGGGTGATGATCGCCATGGCCCTGGCCAATGAACCGGAGCTGCTGATCGCCGATGAGCCGACCACGGCCCTGGATGTGACGGTGCAGTTGAAGATCCTCGAATTGCTCAAGGAACTGCAGGCGCGCCTGGGCATGGCGCTGCTGCTGATCAGCCACGACTTGAACCTGGTGCGGCGCATCGCCCATCGCGTGTGCGTGATGCAAAAGGGTTGCATCGTCGAACAGGCCGATTGTGAAACGTTGTTCCAGTCGCCCCAGCATCCGTACACCCAGGAGCTGCTTGCGGCTGAGCCCAGCGGCGGACCTGCGAGCAATGCAATCGGCCCTCCACTGCTGGAGGTGGATAACCTGAAAGTCTGGTTCCCGATCAAGAAGGGCTTTTTGCGCAACACCGTCGATTACGTCAAGGCGGTGGACGGCATCAACTTCAGCCTGCCCCAGGGGCAGACCCTGGGCATTGTCGGCGAAAGCGGCTCGGGCAAATCCACCCTGGGCCTGGCGATCCTGCGGTTGATCGCGAGCAAGGGCGGCATTCGTTTTGAAGGCCAGCAACTGGACACACTCAGCCAGCAGCAGGTGCGCCCGCTGCGCCGGGAAATGCAGGTGGTGTTCCAGGACCCGTTCGGCAGCCTGAGCCCGCGGATGTGTGTCAGTGAGATCGTCGGTGAAGGGTTGCGCATCCACAAGATGGGTACGCCGGCCGAGCAAGAGGCGGCGATTATTGCGGCGCTCAAGGAAGTGGGGTTGGATCCAGAGTCGCGCCATCGGTATCCCCATGAGTTCTCCGGTGGCCAGCGTCAGCGCATTGCCATTGCCCGGGCGTTGGTGCTCAAGCCGCGCCTGATCCTGCTGGATGAGCCGACGTCGGCGCTGGATCGCACGGTGCAGCGGCAGGTGGTGGAGTTGTTGCGCAGTTTGCAGACCAAGTACAACTTGACCTATCTGTTTATCAGCCATGATTTGGCGGTGGTCAAGGCGCTGAGCCATCAGTTGATGGTGGTGAAGCATGGGCAGGTAGTGGAACAGGGAGATGCGGCCGAGATCTTTGCTGCGCCGCAGCATGGGTATACGCGGCAGTTGTTGGAGGCGGCGTTTTTGGTTTGATCGTGTACCAATCCGTTTTTTCGGTAACGGATATGTACACCACCACTCCAACGGAACTTTGCCAAGAAATAACCGCCTGAATCCGGTAGGCTCACCCTTTTCATTCAAGGAGTTACTCCCCATGGCCAAAGCAACCGCCCGTCACATCCTCGTTTCCACTGAAGACAAGTGCAACGAACTCAAGGCCCAAATCGAAGGCGGCGCCGATTTCGCAGAAATCGCCAAAGCCAACTCCAGCTGCCCATCCAGCCGCGACGGCGGCAACCTGGGTTCGTTCGGCCCCGGCCAGATGGTCAAGGAATTCGACACCGTCGTATTCAGCGCCCCGGTCAACACCGTGCAAGGCCCGGTGAAAACCCAGTTCGGCTACCACCTGCTGGAAGTCACCAGCCGCCAGGACTGATCCTGTCTGTGCTGATGGTCTAAACGACGGCCCGCCTTTTGGTGGGCCGTTGTGCATGTGATGACTGGCGACGCTGATGCCGTTAGCGTACAAATCCCTTTTCTACTTCACACGGCATTCAAGGCTGACAATGCGATTGGCTTTTTCCTACATTTTTAGTTCGACACTGGCCCTGCTGCTGGCCAGCAGCGTCGTGATCGCGGCGCCCCAACCGTACCTGACCGTTTACGGTGAACCGGCCAAGTACGCCGCCGGCTTTACCCATTTCGACTATGCCAACCCGAATGCCCCCAAGGGCGGCAGCCTGCGCCGTTCGGCCATCGAGATCGGGCGCTTCGACCACGTGCTGCCGTATATCGACAAAGGCATCGGGGTTTCACAGGTCGACGGCTGGCTGTATGCGCCCCTAGCCCAGCGCTCCCTGGACGAGCCCTACACCGTCTACGGCCTGGTTGCCGAAAAGATGGAGCGCGCCGATGACGGCCTGTCGCTGCAGTTTTTCCTCAACCCCAAGGCACGTTTCGCCGACGGCAAGCCAATCACCGCCGAAGACGTACGCTACAGCTTCGACCTGCTGATGACCCAGGGCAGTCTGCGCTTTCGCACCCTGTTCGCCGACGTCAAGCACGTCGAGGTCGAGGGCGAGCGCCAAGTGCGTTTCGACTTCTCCAGCAATGAAAACCGCACCCTGCCCCTGGATATCGCCACCCTGCCGGTGTTCCCAGAGCACTGGTGGAAGACCCGCGACTTTGCCAACGGCGGCGGCTATGAAGCCCCACTGGGCAGCGGCCCTTACAAGGTCAGCAAGATCGACTCCGGCAGCACCATTACCTTCACCCGCGACCCGAACTGGTGGGGCAAGGACCTGCCCGTCAGCCGTGGCCTGTACAACTTCGATCACCTGAGCCTGGAGTACTTCGGCGACACCGAGGTGGCCCGCCAGGTATTGCGCGGCGGTGCCTACGATTTCAACCGCGAATTTTCTGCCACCGGTTACTCCATCGGCTACAACGGCCCGGCCCTGGATGATGGCCGCCTGCAACGCGCGCACTTGGCCAAGGAGATGCCGCAACCGGCCCAGGGTTATGTGTTCAACGTGCAAAAACCAGTCTTCAAGGACCGCCGCGTGCGCCAGGCCCTCGCAATGCTGTGGGACTTCGAATGGGCCAACCGGCAGATGATGCGCAATATGTACATCCGCCAGCAAAGCTTCTTCTCCAATAGCCCGCTGGCAGCCACCCAGCCGCCGACCCAAGAGGAACTGGCGATTCTTGAACCCTTGCGCGGCCAGGTGCCCGACGAGGTGTTCACCCAGGTGTTCAAGGCACCGGTGACCGACGGCAGCGGCATGATCCGCGACAAACAGCTGCAAGCCTTGGCGTTGTTGGAAGAGGCCGGCTGGAAACCGCACGGCGACAAGCTGGTTAACGCCGAGGGCGAGCCGCTGGAGTTTACCTTCCTTAATGCCCAATCTGGCCTCGAACGCCTGTTGCTGCCGTACAAACGCAACCTCGCGCAGATCGGTATCACCCTGAATATCCGCCGTATCGACGCCTCCCAATATGTGAACCGGGTGATGGCACGGGACTACGACATGATCGTCACCGGCTTCCCGGTCACCACCTCGCCGGGCATGGAACTCTACAACTACTTCGGCTCGGCCGCCGCCTTTGACCCCGGCGCCAATAACTACATGGTGCTCAAGGACCCGGCCGTCGACAGCCTGATCAAGGGCCTGGTCAAGGCCGACACCCAGGCGCAGATGCTCACCTACGCCCACGCACTGGACCGGGTACTGCAATGGAATTACCTGTGGATCCCCAACTACTATCCGCCCGGCACCTCTGCCGCGTGGTGGAACCGCTTCGGCCGCCCGGCCATCGAGGCGAAAAACGATGAAGCCCTGGAAACCTGGTGGGAAATCAGCCCCACGCCCCTGACCAACGAGCAAATGAACGCTGAGCTGAAAAAACGCGGAGGTGCGCGCTGATGTTTGTCTATATCGTGCGGCGCCTGCTGCTGATCATCCCAACGCTGGTGATCATCCTGCTGGTGAATTTCGTGATCGTCCAGGCAGCTCCGGGCGGCCCGGTGGAACAAGCCATTGCCCACTTGCAAGGCATTGGCGGCGGTGCCGTCGGCGGATCGTCCGGCGAAGGCATCAGCGGCGGCTCCCGCGCCAGCCGCGGCCTGGACCCGAAGTTGATCGCAGACATCGAAAAACAATACGGCTTCGACAAACCGGCACCGGAGCGTTTGTGGCTGATGCTCAAGAGCTACGCCCAGCTGGACTTTGGTAACAGCTTCTTTCGCGGCAAGACGGTGATCGACCTCATTCTGGAAAAAATGCCGGTCACCCTCTCGCTCGGCCTGTGGGCCACGCTGATCACCTACCTGGTGTCGATCCCCCTGGGGATTCGCAAGGCCGTGCGCCATGGCAGCAGCTTCGATGTGTGGAGCAGCACCGCGATTGTCATCGGCTATGCCATGCCGGCGTTCCTGTTCGCGATGTTCCTGATCGTGGTCTTTGCTGGCGGCACGTCGCTGAACTGGTTCCCGGTGCGCGGGCTGGTGTCGGAAAACTTCGAAGAGCTGAGCACCGTGGGCAAGATTGCCGATTATTTCTGGCACCTGGTATTGCCAGTCACCTCGCTGGTCATCGGCGGGTTTGCCACCCTGACCATCCTCACCAAGAACTCGTTCTTGAATGAAATCACGCGCCAGTACGTGGTGACCGCCCGCGCCAAGGGCTTGAGCGAAAGGCGTGTGTTGTATGGACACGTATTCCGCAATGCCATGTTGCTGGTCATCTCAGGGATTCCCCAGGCGTTTATCGCCGTATTCTTCGCCGGCTCCCTGCTGATCGAGGTGATCTTCTCCCTGGATGGCCTGGGCCGCATGAGCTACGAAGCCGCCGTCTCCCGCGATTACCCGGTGGTATTTGGCTCGCTGTTCATCTTCACCTTGTTCGGCCTCTTGATAAAACTCATCGGTGACCTCTGCTACACCCTGGTGGACCCGCGTATCGACTTTGCCGCGAGGAACGCCTGATGCTTAACCTGTCTCCCGTGGCGCGCCGACGTTTCGAGCGCTTCAAGAAGAACCGTCGCGGCTGGTGGTCGCTGTGGCTGTTCATCGGCCTGTTTATCCTGACACTGGGCGGTGAGTTGATCGCCAACGACAAGCCCTTGGTACTGAGTTTCAAGAACGAACTGTATTTCCCGGTATTCAAGCGCTACACCGAGCAGGCGTTCGGCGGCCAGTTGCCATTTCAGGCCGACTACCGCAGTGACTACGTGAAAAAGCTGATTGAGCAGGACGGCGGCTGGATGCTGTTCCCTCCAATTCCGTTCAGCGACGACACGCCCAACTACGAGCTGACCCGCCCTGCCCCCAGCCCGCCATCGGCGGTGAACTGGCTGGGCACCGATGACCAGTCGCGGGATGTATTGGCGCGGGTGATCTTTGGCGCACGGGTGTCGATCCTGTTTGCCTTGGCGCTCACGGCCATAAGCGCCGCCATCGGCATCGCGGCCGGGGCTTTGCAGGGCTATTACGGCGGCTGGGTGGACCTGATCGGCCAGCGCGTGCTGGAAGTGTGGTCCGGGTTGCCGGTGCTGTACCTGTTGATCATCCTGTCCGGCTTTGTCGAGCCGAACTTCTGGTGGCTGCTGGGGATCATGGCGCTGTTTTCCTGGCTGGCCCTGGTGGACGTGGTGCGCGCAGAGTTCCTGCGTGGGCGCAACCTTGAATACGTCAAGGCTGCTCGGGCCTTGGGCCTGGGTGACGGCAAGATCATTCGCCGGCACATCCTGCCCAACGCCATGACCGCCACCTTGAGCTACTTGCCGTTTATCCTGACCGGCGCAATTTCAACCCTGAGCGCCCTGGATTTCCTCGGTTTCGGCATGCCCGCAGGCAGCGCCTCGCTGGGCGAGTTGATCGCCCAGGGCAAGCAGAACCTGCAAGCGCCCTGGCTGGGCCTGACGGCGTTCTTCACACTGGCGCTGATCCTGTCGCTGCTGGTGTTTATCGGCGAGGCATTGCGTGATGCCTTCGACCCCCGCTCATGAGTGACCGCCTATGAACCTGATCGAAATTCGCGACCTCAGCGTCGCCTTCAGCGGCCAGACCGTGGTGCGCAACCTGAGCCTGGACGTACGCCCCGGCGAATGCCTGGCGCTGGTAGGCGAGTCGGGCTCGGGCAAGTCGGTAACCGCCCACTCGATCCTGCAATTACTCCCCGAAGCCGGCACTGAAACCACCGGTTCCATCCAGTACCGTGGCCAGGAACTGATCGGCGCGTCGGCGGCGACCCTGCAGAAGCTGCGCGGCAACCGGATTGCGATGATCTTCCAGGAGCCGATGACCTCCCTGAACCCTTTGCACAGCATCGAAAAGCAGATCGGCGAAACCCTGTTGCTGCACAAGGGCCTCGGTGGCAAGGCAGCCCAGGCCCGCATTCTGGAATTGCTCGACCTGGTGGGCATCCAGAAGCCCCAGGAACGGCTCAAGGCCTATCCCCATCAACTGTCCGGCGGGCAACGCCAGCGGGTGATGATCGCCATGGCCCTGGCCTGCGAGCCGGAACTGCTGATCGCTGACGAACCCACCACCGCGCTGGATGTAACGGTGCAGCGCAAGATCCTGCTGCTGCTCAAGTCCCTGCAAAAGCGCCTGGGCATGTCGCTGCTACTGATCAGCCACGACCTCAATCTGGTGCGCAGCATTGCCCAGCGCGTGTGCGTGATGCGGGCTGGCGAGATTGTCGAGCAGGCCGACTGCCAGACCCTGTTCAATGCGCCGCAACACCCCTACAGCCGTCTGCTGCTGGATGCGGAACCGGACGCGGATGCGCTGTGCAGCGACGAACGCGAGACGGTGTTACAGGTGGATGACCTGACCGTGCAATTCCGCCTTGGCGGTGGGTTGTTCCGCCGCAAGACCTACCTGCGTGCAGTGGACGGCATCAGCCTCAGCGTGCAGCGCGGCAAGACCCTGGGGATTGTCGGCGAGTCCGGCTCGGGCAAGTCCACCCTGGGCCAGGCGATTCTGAGGCTGCTGGACTCCACCGGCAGCATCCGCTTCCAGGGTGAAGCCCTCGACCCGCTGAATAACCAGCAGATGCGCCCATGGCGCAAGCAGATGCAGGTGGTGTTCCAGGACCCTTACGGCAGCCTCAGCCCACGCATGACCGTAGAACAAATCATCAGCGAAGGCCTGGAGGTGCACGCGCCGTGCAGCCTGGCCGACCGCGATGCGCAGGTGATCCAGGTGCTCAAGGATGTGGGCCTCGACCCCGCCAGCCGTCACCGTTACCCCCATGAGTTTTCCGGCGGCCAGCGCCAACGCATCGCCATCGCCCGCGCCCTGGTGCTCAAGCCGGCGCTGATGCTGCTGGATGAACCCACGTCGGCCCTTGACCGTACCGTACAGAAACAAGTGGTGGCGTTGCTGCGTGAGCTGCAAGACAAGTACGGCCTGACCTACCTGTTTATCAGCCATGACCTGGCGGTGGTGCGCGCCATGGCTCACGATATGATCGTGATCAAGGACGGCCAGGTGGTGGAGCGCGGCGCCAGTCATGCGGTGTTCGATGCACCACAACACCCTTACACCAAAGAGCTGCTGGCAGCGGCGCATATCCCCTTGTAAGCGCTCCCCCACTTGTGTGACGGCATAAATATGAACATCACCGACAACCTCAAGGACTACCAGCAGGTTCGTGGCCTGGCCATCCAGTCGCTGTTCGAGATCATCGAGCAGTCCAGCGAAGGCACGGTGATCGTCGACCGCGACGCCAACATCGTGTGGATGAACGAGCGCTACGCCAAGCGTTTCGGCCTCAAGAGCGCCGACGAAGCCATCGGCCAGCCGTGCGAGCAGGTGATTTCCAACAGCCTGTTGCGCCAGGTGGTGCGCAATGACCAGCCGATCCTGCTGGACATCCAGGACACACCCAAAGGCCCGCTGGTGGTGATGCGCTTGCCGATCCACAACGAGGCCGGCGCGGTGATCGGGGCGATCGGCTTTGCCCTGTTTGATGAACTGCGCAACCTGTCGCCGCTGATCGAGCGCTACCTGAGCATGCAGCAGGAACTGGCCTCCACACGCTCGCTGCTGCGTTCACGCCAGAGCAAATACAACTTCGCGCACTTTATCGGCACGAGCGCCGCCAGCCTCGAAGTCAAACGCCGGGCGCGACGCAGCGCCAGCGCCGAGTCGCCGGTATTGCTGCTGGGGGAGACCGGCACCGGCAAAGAGTTGCTGGCCCAGGCGATTCACGGCGCCTCAAGCCGTGCGCACAAGGCCTTTGTCAGCATCAACAGCGCGGCGATTCCCGCTGATCTGCTGGAGGCCGAGTTCTTCGGCACCGCGCCGGGTGCGTTTACCGGCGCCGACCGCAAGGGCCGTCCGGGTAAATTCCAGATTGCCCAGGGTGGCACGCTGTTCCTCGATGAGATCGGCGACATGCCCCTGCCGCTGCAAAGCAAATTGTTGCGGGTGTTGCAGGAAAAGGAATTCGAACCGGTGGGCTCCAACGAGATGCTGCACAGCGATGTGCGGGTGATCGCGGCCACGTCCATGGACCTGGAAGCGGCGATCAAACGTGGCGAATTCCGCGCGGACCTGTATTACCGGCTGAACGTGCTGCCGATCCAGGTGCCGCCGCTGCGTGAGCGCCTGGAGGATATCCCGGCGTTGAGCGAGGCGATTCTTGAGGAACTGCGCAGCCAGCATGAGCTGGACCGTGAGGCGTTGGCGCTGCTGGCACAGCATGCGTGGCCGGGGAATATCCGTGAGCTGCGCAATGTGCTGGAGCGGGCGGCGTTGCTGAGTGATGACCTGGTGTTGGATGCCAGGGAGATTCGGGCGGCGATTGGCACCTTTACGCCGGTGGAACGTGCCAGCGCGGTGGCGGCGGTCGAGGGGGAGAGTTTCAGCGCGGCGCGGGAGCGGTTTGATCGGCAGGTGATTGGCGCGGCGTTGCGGGCGTGTGAGGGGAATGTGATAGAGGCGGCCAATCGATTAGGGCTCGGGCGCTCGACGCTGTACAAGAAAATGGTGGCGCTGGACCTCACTCAGTCTCAATAGAGAGACTTCATTCCAAATATGAAGACAGTCCAATGTGGGAGCGGGCTTGCTCGCGAATACGGTGTGCCAGCCGCCTAATTCGTTGCTGAGATACCGCATTCGCGAGCAAGCCCGCTCCCACATTTGATATTTATGAGTCTCGAATACGGGACAAATCTGATAACGCCAATCCAATCGCTATAATTTATCCTTATATTTCAAACAGTTAGTTAATTGGCACGCATCTCGCTATAGCCTTCCCACAGTATCACCCACAAAAATAACAATCCGATGGAGACACACCATGAGTGTGATCATTGCCTTGGCAGCGCTCGCGTTGCTGATGCTGGCTGCCTACCGTGGCTATAGCGTTATCCTGTTTGCCCCCATCGCCGCCCTCGGCGCTGTCCTGCTGACCGATCCGTCCGCCGTCGCACCCGCCTTTACCGGGGTGTTCATGGAGAAGATGGTCGGCTTTATCAAACTGTATTTCCCGGTATTCCTGCTCGGCGCGGTGTTCGGCAAGCTGATCGAGCTGTCGGGCTTCTCACGTTCGATCGTGGCGGCGGCGATCCGCTTGCTCGGCACGCGCCAGGCGATGCTAGTGATCGTGCTGGTCTGCGCACTGCTCACCTATGGCGGTGTGTCGCTGTTCGTAGTGGTGTTTGCGGTGTACCCGTTCGCGGCGGAGATGTTCCGCCAGAGCAATATCCCGAAACGTCTGATCCCGGCGACCATCGCCCTCGGCGCGTTTTCGTTCACCATGGACGCCCTGCCCGGCACGCCGCAGATCCAGAACATCATCCCCAGCACCTTCTTCAACACCACCGCCTGGGCCGCGCCATGGCTGGGCTTGATTGGCACGATCTTCGTGTTCTGCGCCGGCATGCTCTACCTGGCACGCCAACGCAACAAGGCCCAGCGCGCCGGTGAAGGTTACGGCACCGAACTGCGCAACGAACCGGAAACCGCCGACAACCTGGCGCTGCCCAACCCCTGGCTCGCGCTGTCACCGCTGATCCTGGTGGGCGTGATGAACCTGTTGTTCACTCACTGGATTCCGCAGTGGTACGGCAAAACGCACAGCCTCTCCCTGCCGGGCATGACCACGCCGGTGACCACCGAAATCGCCAAGCTCACCGCGATCTGGGCGGTGCAGGCGGCATTGCTGGTGGGGATTATCGTGGTGCTGGTGTTCGGTTTCTCGGCGATCAAGAGCAAGCTCGCCGAAGGCAGTAAAAGTGCGGTCAGCGGCGCGTTGCTGGCAGCGATGAACACGGCGTCGGAATACGGCTTTGGTGCGGTGATCGCTTCGCTGCCGGGCTTTCTGGTACTGGCGGACTGGCTCAAAGGCATCCCCAACCCGCTGGTCAACGAAGCGATTACCGTGACCCTGCTGGCCGGTATCACTGGCTCTGCGTCGGGCGGCATGAGCATCGCTCTGGCGGCCATGTCCGAGAGCTTCATTTCGGCGGCCCATGCGGCCAATATCCCCCTTGAAGTCCTGCACCGCGTCGCGGCCATGGCCAGCGGCGGCATGGACACCCTGCCCCACAACGGCGCGGTGATCACGCTGCTCGCGGTCACCGGCCTGACGCACCGCGAAGCCTACAAGGATATTTTCGGTATCACGATCATCAAGACCCTCGCGGTGTTCGTGGTGATCGGCACTTTCTACGCCACCGGCATTGTGTGAGGTTTTCATGACGACATTGAACGGCAAGACCGCCCTGGTCACCGGTTCCACCAGCGGTATCGGCCTGGGCATCGCCTTGAGCCTGGCCAAGGCCGGCGCCAACCTGATCCTCAACGGCTTCGGCGACGCCAGCGCGGTGATCGCCCAGGTGCAGGCGTTCGGCGGCAAGGTCGGCCACCACCCGGCCGACGTCAGCGACCCAGCGCAGATCGCCGACATGATCGCCTACGCCGAGCGTGAATTCGGTGGCGTGGACATCCTGGTCAACAACGCCGGCATTCAGCATGTGGCGGCGGTCGAAGACTTCCCTGTCGAACGCTGGGACTCGATCATTGCGATCAACCTGTCTTCGGTGTTCCACAGCACGCGCTTGAGCTTGCCGGGGATGAAGGCCAAGGGCTGGGGGCGTATCGTCAATATCGCGTCTGTGCATGGGCAAGTCGGCTCGGTGGGCAAGGCGGCGTACGTCGCGGCCAAACATGGCGTGATCGGCCTGACCAAAGTGGTGGGCCTGGAAACGGCCACCAGCAATGTCACCTGTAACGCCATCTGCCCCGGCTGGGTACTGACGCCACTGGTGCAGAAGCAGATTGATGATCGCGCCGCCAACGGCGTAGACCCGCAGCAGGCTCAGCATGACTTGCTGGCGGAGAAGCAGCCGTCGCTGGAATTTGTGACGCCGCCGCAGCTGGGTGAGTTGGTGTTGTTTTTATGCAGCGAAGCCGGCAGCCAGGTGCGCGGCGCCGCCTGGAACATCGATGGCGGCTGGCTGGCCCAGTAACACGAGACACTGGAGTTCAAAATGTGGGGGGGCAAACCCCCTCCCACATTTGAACTGTATTGTGTGGAAGACCTAGATAAGAACAAGAGACCTCGCTGATGTCCGACATCCTCTGGCAACCCTCCCCCGAACGCATCGCCCACACGCGGATGGACCAGTTCCGGCGCTACATCAACGAACGCTATAGCGTGCAGCTCAGCGATTACCCGGCGCTGCACCAGTGGAGCATCGACCGCCGTCCGGATTTCTGGCGGGCGATCGTGGACTATTTCGACGTGCAATTTCGCAGCCCGCCGACGGCGGTGCTGATCGAGGACGCCGAGATGCCCAGTGCGCAATGGTTTCCCGGCGCCACCCTGAACTTTGCCGAGCACCTGTTGCGCCGCCGCGACGGCCACCCCGCCGTGGTCGCCCTCAGCGAAGACGGCCAGCGCGAGCAATTGACCTACGCCGAACTGGCCGCCCACGTCGCCGGCCTGCAACACAGCCTGCGCGCCGCCGGAGTTGTCCAGGGTGACCGCGTCGCCGCGTGCATGCCCAACACCTGGCAAACCCTGGTGGGCATGCTCGCCACCACCAGCCTCGGCGCGATCTGGTCGTGCTCATCGCCGGACTTCGGCACCCAGGGCGTGATCGACCGTTTCGGCCAGATCGAACCCAAGGTGTTGATCACCTGCGCCGGTTATCGTTATGCCGGCAAAGACATCGACCAAAGCGCCAAGCTCAATGAAATCCTCGAACGCCTGCCGTCCCTGGAGCAACTGATCATCGTGCCGTACGCGCGGCCCCAGGCCCAGGTTTCGGACTATCAGACCCACGCTGGCGTCGCGCTGTGGCAAGACTTCTACCAACCCGGCGGCGAACCCCAATTCGTCGCGGTGCCGTTCGATCATCCGCTGTACATCCTCTATTCCAGCGGCACCACCGGCGTGCCCAAGTGCATCATCCACGGTACCGGCGGCGTACTGCTCACTCACCTCAAGGAACACGGCCTGCATGCCGACCTGTCTCGCGACGACTGCCTGTTCTACTACACCACCTGCGGCTGGATGATGTGGAACTGGCTGGTGTCGGTCTTGGCCATCGGCGCCACGGCGGTGTTGTATGACGGCTCGCCGTTTCACCCTGGGCCGGAACGGCTGATCGATCTGATTGACGCAGAAAAGATCAGCGTATTCGGCACCAGCCCCAAGTTTCTCGCCACATTGGAAAAAGCCGGCTTGCAACCGCGCCTGAGCCACGACCTGGGTAGCCTCAAAGGATTGATTTCTACCGGCTCGCCGCTGTCGCCCCAGAGCTACGACTACGTGTACCGCGAGATCAAGGCGCAGCTGTGCCTGTCGTCCATGTCCGGTGGCACCGACATCGTCTCCTGCTTTGTGATCGGCAACCCGGTGCTGCCGGTGCGGCGCGGCGAAATGCAGTGCAAGAGCCTGGCAATGGCCATCGAAGTGTGGGATGACCAGGGCCGGCCGCTGATCGGCGAGAAAGGCGAACTGGTGTGCACCCGGCATTTCCCGGCCATGCCTATTGGCCTGTGGAACGACCCGGAGTGCAAGAAACTGCGCGCTTCGTATTTCAGCCAGTTTCCCGGTGTCTGGGCCCAGGGCGACTACGCCGAACAGCGCCCCAACGGCAGCCTGCTGATTCACGGGCGCTCCGACGCCGTGCTCAACCCCGGCGGCGTGCGGATCGGCACGGCCGAGATCTACCGCCAGGTGGAAAAAATCCCCCAGGTGCAGGAAAGCCTGGCCATCGGCCAACGCTGGCAGGAGGACGTGCGCGTGGTGCTGTTCGTGCGCCTCAACGAGGGTGTCGAACTCGACGAAACCCTGGAGCAGCAGATCCGCCAGGTGATCCGCGCCAACACTACGCCCCGCCATGTACCGGCCAAGATCCTCGCTGTCACCGACATCCCCCGCACCATCAGCGGCAAGATCGTTGAATTGGCGGTGCGCAATGTGGTGCACGGCGAGCCGGTGAAGAACACCGACGCGTTGGCCAATCCGCAGGCTCTGGAGCAGTTTCGCGACCGCCCTGAACTCGCTCAAGGATGAAAGGTTTCAGCGCTGTCGTACTCATTTGAAAATAACCCCCGAATGCATGCTATTTTTCGGGGGTAGTCACCCGTTCCCGAGTCACGGGATAATGGGTCTTGTCATTTTTCAAAGCGTTACGCTCAGGGCTTTAACATGAAGGGAACATCCACCGTCAGCGAAGCCGCCGCATTGATTGCGCGGCTGGACTGGGCACAAAGCCCGCTCGGTGAGGCCAACGATTGGCCGCAAAGCCTGCGCACCGCCGTGGACATCGTTGTTCACTCGCCAATGCCCATGCTCCTGCTGTGGGGCGACCAACTCACGCAACTCTACAACGACGGCTTTGCCCAGTTGGCCGGCAACAAACACCCCGCCGCCATGGGCCAGCCCGCGCACCAGACATGGCCGGAGCTGGAAAGCTTTACCGCACCGGTCTACGACGCCGTGCTGAGTGGCCAGGTACGCACCTTCAGCGAGCAGCGCTTCGTGCTGCAGCGCAACAATCGCGACATGGAAATCTGGCTGGACCTGACCTACAGCCCTATCCGCGATGAAAGCACCCGCGTGGCCGGCATCCTGGTCACCGCCATCGAAACCAACGAACGCCGCAAGGCCCAGCACAACACCGAACAACGCCTGCAGCTCGCCCTGGCGGCGACCGACGCGGTGGGCACCTGGGACTGGGACATCGGCGAAGACCGCTTTATCGCCGACGCGCACTTTGCCTACCTGCACGGCGTCGACCCCAGCGATGCGCGCCTGTTGCCGATCAGCGACTACCTGCACGGCGTGCACCCGGAAGACCGCGGCATGGTGGCGGGCAGCATCAAGCACTGCATCACTTTCGGCACCGAATACGCCGAGGAATACCGCCTGTTGCTAGCGGACGGCCAGGTACGCTGGGTGTTTGCCCGTGGCCGTTGCTACAAAGATCATCAAGGCCGTCCGGCGCGCTTCCTCGGGGCCGCACTGGACCTCACCGAGCGCAAACACACCGAGCAAGCCCTGCGCCAGAGCCAGACCGAGCTGCAGTTGATCATCAACGCCATGCCGGTGCTGATCGGGTATGTCGACCATGAACAGCGTTTCCGCCTGAACAACAGCGCGTACCTGGAGTGGTACGGCATGACGCCCCAGGAGCTATACGGCAAGACCATCCGTGAAGTGCTCGGCGACGAGGTGTATGCCGGTCGTGAAGACAAGATCGCCGCCGCGCTCAAGGGCAAGGCCTGCAGCTTCATGACCATCACCCCCCACCGCGACGGCCGCCCCCGCCACGCCTTGATGAAGTACCTGCCGCGTTTCAGCAATGACGGCTCGGTGAACGGTTTCTACATCTTTGTGATCGATGAGACCGAACGCAAACTCACCGAAGAAGCCTTGCGCCACCTCAACGAAAACCTTGAAGAGCGCGTGGCCCAGCGCACCCAGGCCCTGGCCGAAGCCAACCAGCGCCTGCAGAACGAGATGTTCGAACGCGAGCGCGCCGAAGACGCCCTGCGCCATGCGCAAAAGATGGAAGCCGTGGGCCAGCTCACCGGCGGCATCGCCCATGACTTCAACAACATGCTCACCGGCATCATCGGCAGCCTGGACCTGATGCAGCGCTATATCGCTGCCGGGCGCAGTGACGAAATCGGCCGTTTTACCGATGCCGCCGTGTCCTCCGCTCATCGCGCGGCCGCCCTCACCCACCGCTTGCTGGCGTTCTCCCGCCGTCAGTCGCTGGACCGGCGCCCGCTGGATCCGAACCAATTGGTCGCCTCCCTGGAGGACTTGTTCCGCCGCACCAAAGGCGCGCACATCACGCTCAAGGTGAAACTGGGCCACGACATCTGGCCGGTAAACACCGATGCCAGCCAACTGGAAAACGCCCTGCTCAACCTAGTGATCAACGCCCGCGACGCCATGCCCGATGGCGGCGAACTGCTGATTGAAACCGCCAACAGCTACCTGGATGGCACCGACATCACCACCCTCGAACCGGTCAAGGCCGGCGACTACGTGATGCTCGGCGTGTGCGACAACGGCACCGGCATGGCGCCGAAAATCCTTGCCAAGGCGTTCGACCCGTTCTTCACCACCAAGCCCATTGGCCAAGGCACCGGACTGGGTTTGTCGATGATCTACGGGTTTGCCCAGCAGTCCGGCGGTCATGTGACAATCCAGAGCGAGCCGGGCCAGGGCACGTGCGTGCGCCTGTACCTGCCTCGCCTGTACGGCACCGCGCTGGAAAGCAGCCTGCCGCCGCACTTGAGTGAAGCGCCGGTGGCCCTGGCGGGTGAAGCGGTGGTGGTGGTCGAGGACGACCCCGCGGTACGCATGCTGGTGGTCAATGTGCTCGACGAGCTGGGCTACACCGCACATCAGGCGGCGGATGCCCGGACGGCGTTGCCGCTGCTGGAGTCGGATTTACGTGTCGACTTGCTGGTGACCGATGTAGGCCTGCCGGGCATGAACGGCAGGCAACTGGCAGAGATCGCCCGCCAGTATCGCCCTGGCTTGCGCGTGTTGTTCATGACGGGTTACGCCGAGAAAGCCGCCGAACGCCAGGGGTTCCTGGAGGACGGCATGGACATGGTGGCCAAACCGTTTTCCATCGACCTGCTGGCCACGAAAATCCGCAGCATGATCAGCGTCGAAGAATGAGTTCAGGCATAATCGCGCGCCGTCGCACACCTGGTAGAGATCAATGAAAGCCCAAGCCCGTCACATTCTGGTGAAAACCAGTGAAGAAGCCGAACAACTCAAGCAGCGCATAGCCAAGGGCGAAGCGTTCGATGTGCTGGCCAAGAAGTACTCCACCTGCCCATCCGGCAAGCGTGGCGGCGACCTGGGTGAAGTGCGACCCGGGCAGATGGTGGGGGCGATTGATGCGGTGATCTTCAAGAAGCCGGTGAAGGTGGTTCACGGACCGATCAAGAGCAAGTTCGGCTATCACTTGGTGCAGGTGTTCTACCGCGACTGATGAATCGGGTGTCAAACCGGCTTTTTGTGGTGAGCAGGCTTGCCCAGCGCGAGGCAAGCCCGCTCACCACACGGGTTTGGTTTACACGCGAGGAATGAGTGCGCCAGGCACCTGGATGACCCGGCTTGCCAACCGATGCCCGGCCAATGCAGCCTGCTCCGGCGAGCTGCCCTTGAGCCGACTGGCCAAGTACGCCGCGCTGAATGAATCCCCCGCCGCCGTCGTATCGACAACCTTTTCGACCTTCACCGCCGGCACCGCAAAGCGCTCCCCCGCCCAGCGGATCAGACAGTCATCTGCCCCACGCTTGAGCACCACCTCGTCAATGCCAGGATACGCCGCGAACACATGCTCACTGTCGGCATAACCAAACAGCGCGCGTTCGTCGTCCTCGGTCAGCAAGGCGATATCCACCTCGGCCAATACGCGGTGATACGCAGTGCGCGCCGCTTCAATACCGGCCCAGAGACGCGGCCGATAGTTGTTGTCAAACACCACCTTGCCCCCTCGGCGACGGGTCTCGACCAGAGTTTGCAGCAAGCGCTCGCGGCCGATATCACCCAATACCGCCAGGGTAATGCCGCTGAAATACACCACGTCGTAGTCCGGCAAAGCGGCCAGGATCGGTTCGGCGGCAGGCGTAGTGAAGCAGTCGCGCACGGCGGCTTCGTTGCGCCAGTAAAGGAATTTGCGCTCGCCATTGGCGTCGGTCTGGATGCAGTACAAACCCGGCAGGCGTCCGGGCAGGCGCTGGACCCTGCCCAGGCCCAGGCCCTCATCCTTCCATTGCTTGCACATGGCATCACTGAAGCTGTCATCGCCCAGGGCGGTGACGTAATCCACGCTGCCGGTTTCGCCCAGCTCACGGCGCAGGTACACCGCCGTATTCAAGGTGTCGCCACCGAAGCTCTGGTGCAGGCTGCCGTCAGCGCGGTGTTGCAGTTCGATCATGCATTCGCCGATGAGGGCGATGCGCGGAGACAAACGGGTCATGGCTTTACACTCAGAATCGGGTTTCCAGGGATTCGATCACCTGCAATTGCTCATCCACCAGGCAGCCGACCTGCCACTTATCGAACGTGAGGCAAGGGTGGGAGGTGCCGAACGAAATGATGTCGCCAATGCGCAGCTCAACCCCTGGCGCCACGGTCATGAACGCGTGCTGGTCCATCACGGCAGTGACTTTGCACGCAGTCACATCATCGCCTTCAGCTGGAAGAATACCGGCCTTGTAGCGTTTGAGCGGCACCGGCAGACCGGCGTCGTAGGCCACGTCGCGCTTGCCCAGGGCGATCACGGCGAAGCCTGGCTCCGGCAAAGATTGCACATGGGCCCAGACTTCCAGGGCTGGGCGCAGGCCTTCGTTGAGGTCGCTGCGACGGTCGAGCACACAGCATTGCGCTTCTTTATAGATACCGTGGTCATGGGCCACGTAGCTGCCGGGGCGCAATACGCTGAGGAAGCGGCCGGCGGCGTTCTGCTGCTCAAACGACTCGGCAATCAGGTCGTACCAGGCCGAGCCCGACGCGGTGACGATGGGCTTGGGCAGGTCGAAAGAGCCGTTGTTCTGCAGGTCCACCGCCAGGCGCACCAGGCTGGCGGCGAAGTCGCGGATGCCGCTGATGGCGTGCTCGCCGTGGATCACGCCTTCGTACCCTTCGATACCGGTGAGGGCCAGGGCCGGCTGCGCCTTGATCGCCCTGGCCAGGTCGCGCACTTCCTGCTCGGTGCGGCACCCGCAACGGCCACCGACCACACCGTATTCGATCATCACGTTCAGGCGCAGGCCACGGGCGGCGAAGAACAGGCCCAGGTCGGCGACGTTATCCGGGTGATCAACCATGCAATGGAAGTCGAAATCCTTGTCGGCCAGCAGGTCGGCGATCAGCGCCATGTTCGGCGCGCCCACCAGTTGGTTGGCCATCAGCACACGGCGCACGCCACCGGCATAGGCGGCGCGGGTCTGCACCGCGTTGGCCAGAGTGATACCCCAGGCACCCGCCTCGATCTGACGCTGGAACAACGCCGGCATCATGCTGGTCTTGCCATGGGGTGCCAGCTCGGCGCCGCTGTTGCTGACAAAGTCCTGCATCCAGCGGATGTTGTGCTCCAGGGCGTCACGGTGCAGCACCAGGGCAGGCAGGCTGACGTCACGGACCAGGTAGGCCCCGACGGCGGCGGCGCCCTTTTCAACGGCATTGATGGCAGACATGGAAAACTCCTATTCGTTGATACGCCGGGCCAGATTGTTGGCGCTGTCGATCAACACCCGGCGATAGTCGTTGTAGTGTTTGATGGCATCGGCCCGTGGAGCGACGATGCACAAGGTCGCAATGCTGACGCCTTGCGCATCCCGCACCGGGGCGGCAAAGCAGTGGGTAAAGGTGTCGGCCACGCTGTCGAAGGAAAAGAAGCCATCGAGGGTGGCCTGACGGATTTGCGCCAGGAAGGTATCCAGCGGCAGGCGCTGGCCGTCCGGCAGGATGAAATCGTCGTGATCGATCAGGTCGATGATCTGCTGGTCGCTCAAGTGCCCCAGCAACAGGCGCCCGGACGCGGTCCACGGAATCGGTGCGTTTTCGCCGATGTCCGAGGAGATACGAAAATGCCGCTCGCCCTCGCGCATCAGCGCCACCGTGTATTTGCGCCCGTTTAGCAGGCACATCTGCGCGGTTTCGTGGGTCTGGCTGACGATCTCCTGCAGGGCATGGTCGGCCTCGCGGGTCAGGTCGAAATGGCGCAAGTGCGCCTGGCCGAGGAAATACAGCTGACGGCCGAGGTAGACGTGACCGTCCTTGCCCACCGTTTCCAGAATGCGCCGTTCAAGCAGGGACGCGACCAATTCGTACACGGTGGACTTGGGACTGCCGATGCCGCTGGCAATATCATTCGGGCGCAGGGGCTGGCCGATTTCCTTGAGGAAATCGAGGATATCGAATGCACGGTCCAGGCCTTTGGCGCGGCGTTTGATGGTGTCTTCGGTCATGGCGGTTTCGGTCCGGTCAGAATGTTGCTATCAACACATACCCCCTGTGGGAGCGGGCTTGCTCGCGAATGCGGTGGCTCAGCGACAGATGCATTTACTGATACGCCGCATTCGCGAGCCCGCCCGCTCCCACATTGGATTTGTAGCGACGTCAGGATCCAGGCATTTAGCCTTTTTTCTTGTACGCCACGCAATCGATCTCCACCTTGCAGTCGACCATCATGTTCGCCTGCACACAGGCCCGCGCCGGGGCGTGTTCCGGGGTGAAGTACTCGCCGAACACCTTGTTGAAGCTCCAGAAGTCCCGCGGGTCTTCCAGCCACACGCCGACGCGCACGACATCTTTGAGCTCGTAGCCGGCTTCTTCGAGGATCGCCACCACGTTACGCATGGTCTGGCGGGTTTGTTCGATGATGCCGCCGGTGATGATTTCGCCGTCCACCGCAGGCACTTGGCCTGAGACGTACAACCAACCGTCTGCTTCCACCGCGCGGGCGAAAGGACGAGGTTGGCCACCGCCGGCTGTGCTGCCGGCACCGTAACGAGTGATGCTCATAACAATATGCTCCTGATTAAAAACGAATGTTCTTGAGAAATTCCGCCAGGCGCGGCGATTGCGGGCGTTCGAAGATGTCCTTCGAGGTGCCCTGCTCTTCAATGCGGCCCTGGTTCATAAAAACGATCTTGTCCGAGACTTCATAGGCAAAGCGCATTTCGTGGGTGACCAGCAACATGGTCATGCCCTCTTCCGCCAGGCCTTTGATCACACTGAGTACTTCGCCCACCAGTTCCGGGTCGAGGGCCGAGGTGACTTCGTCGAACAGCATCAGGCTGGGGTTCATGGCAATGGCGCGGGCAATCGCTACACGCTGCTGCTGGCCGCCGGACAATTGACCCGGGAAGTGGTTACGACGCTCTAGAAGTCCTACGCGGTCCAGCCATTTTTCTGCCAAAGCCACCGCCTCGTCCTTAGGCATTTTCTTAACTTTCAATAAGCCCAGGGTGACGTTCTGCAGCGCAGTCAGATGCGGAAACAGGTTGAATTGCTGGAACGCCATGCCAGTCATCGCACGGTGCTGGGCAATCACCCGCTCAGGGTGGCGCACGCGCTTGCCGGCGATTTCGCTGTAGCCGATGGACTCGCCATCCAGGGTGATCTGCCCGCCCTGGAACTCTTCCAGCAGGTTGACGCAACGCAACAGCGTGGTCTTGCCCGAGCCGCTGGAGCCGATCAAGGTCACCACGTTGCCGCGCTGCATGGACAGGTCGACGCCCTTGAGCACTTCCACCTGGCCATATTGCTTACGCAGGCCACGGACGTTCAGCAGCGGTTGGTTGGTGTGAGGTTGGTTCATGGCAAGGCCACCCGCTTTTCAATGTAGCGCCCGAATAACTCGATGGCGTAGTTGATGACAAAGAACATAAAGCCTGCGAACAGGTAGAACTCCAGGGTCATGAAGGTGCGCGCGATCACTTGCTGGGTACTGAGCAGCAACTCGGCCACGCCGATCACCGACAGCAGGGTCGAAGCCTTGACGATTTCCGTGGAAGAGTTGACCCAGGTCGGCAAGATCTGGCGCAGCGCCTGGGGCAGCAACACGTAGCCCAGGGACTGGTAAAACGTCAGGCCGATCGCCTTGCCCGCTTCCAGTTGCCCACGGGGAATGGCTTGCAGCGCACCGCGCACGATCTCCGAGACGTGGGAGCCGCAGAACAACGTCAACCCGACTGCACCGGCCTGGAACGCGGTGATCTGCCAACCGAGCGCCGGCAGCATGTAGAAACACGCCAGCACCAGTACAAACACTGGCGTACCACGGATCAAGTCGACATACAGCCGAAACGGCGCACGCATCCAGAACTTGCCGTAGGTCAGGATCAACCCGGCGACGATGCCGATCAGGGTGCCAAAGATAATCGCCAACGCGGACACATAAACGCTGGCTTGAAAACCCGCCCAGAGGGTCTCCCGGGCGATCCACAACTCATGCAGCCAGCTGGGGGATTCGTACATGGAAACCTCGCTTAACGACGGATCGCCAGACGCTGTTCCAGGTAACGGAGCAGCATGGCAATGAGGTAACAGGCAGCCACGTAGAGCGCGGTCGTGACCAGCCAGGTTTCAATCACCCGGTAGCTTTCGACGTTGATCTTGCGGGCATAGTAGGTCAGCTCCGGCACCGCGATGGCGGCGGCGAGCGAAGTGTCCTTGAACAGCGAAATGAAGTTGTTCGACAGCGCAGGCAGCACGTTGCGCAGCATCACCGGCACGGTGATGTAGGCGCGGATACGCCACTCCCCCAGACCGATGGCCAGCCCGGCTTCCCGCAACCCTTTGGGAATGTTCAACAGCCCGGCGCGGAAGACTTCGGTCAGGTAGGCACCGGCGTACAACGATAGGGTGATGATGAACGAAGGGATCTTATCCAGACGAATCCCGAGGCTGGGCAACGCAAAGTAGATCAACAGGATCAGCACGAGAATCGGCGTATTGCGCACCACCGTCACATACACCGAGGCGAAGACGCGCAACGCACGGTGCTTGGACAGCATGGCAAACGCCATCATCAGGCCGATCACACAGCCGATGGCAATCGACAGCAGCGCCAGCTCAAGGCCCAGGCCGAGCCCCGCCAGCAAGCTGGGGAAGTCGCGCCATACGGCGGCAAAGTTCAACTGATAGTTCATGGTCAGCAGTACCTGATTGAGGCGCCGTCAGCGGCGCCCCAGGTTTTCGATTTACTTGAACTCAACCGGGAAGCCGATCGCGGGTTCCGGCAGGTCTACACCGAACCATTGCTTGAACGAGGCCTTGTAGGTCGGGAACTCCACACCGGTCATGGCTTCATGCAGCGCGGTGTTGACGAAGTTCAGCCAGTCCTGGTCGCCACGCTTGACGGCGCACGCATAGGTCTGCGGGCTCCAGGCGTAGGCCGGGCTGCGATAGCGGCCTGGGTTCTGCACCATCAGGTACTTGACCGAGGACTGGTCGGTAGCGGCGGCATCGGCGCGACCGGAGTTCACAGCCTGGTACATCAGGTCGACGCTGTCGTACTGGTCGACCTTGGCCTTGGGCAGCGCCTGGTGCACCAACTCTTCGGCGTAGACGTTTTGCAGCACAGCCACGGTGACGCCGTCGCCGGCGGCCTGCAGGTCTTCAATCTCTTTGTACTTGCTGTTGTTCGGCAGCAGCAGGCCCACGCCTTCGCGGTAGTACGGCAGGGTGAAGGCGACCTGCTGGGCACGGCTGGCGGTAACGGTAATGAACTGGCAACTCATGTCGACTTTGTCGGTCAGCAGGTTGGGAATCCGGGCGTCAGACGACTGCACCACGAACTCGACCTTGCTCGGATCGTTGAACAAGCCCTTGGCCACGATACGGCCGATGTCGATATCAAACCCCTGCAACTTGCCATCCGCTCCCTGGAAGTGCCACGGCGCATTGGTACTGCCTGTACCCACGATCAAGTGCCCACGCTTGAGCACATCATCGAGCTTGCTGTCCGCCGCCTGCACGATGCTGGCGAGGGAAGCCGATGCGGCGAAGAGAAAAACACACGCTTTAAACACGGAAGGTCGGTGATGCATGACAAGCACTCCAGAAGTTGTGTATTCCGCTATACCGGAACTTAGTATGTAACAACGGAATAGACAGCAGAAAGTGTGCCACACGCGGTAACAGAAAAATATGACGCATATAAATTTGTTATAAATCAGTCAGATGACTATTCATGAGCAGCAAGGCGTTACGCCAGCATCTGGAATCACGTTGCTACCCAAGGCCCCAAATGCCGGTGACAGGCCTCAATCGAGTGCGCCACAACGACTTTGCCGCGCACCGTTGCAGTGCGCATGCAGCCTGGAAAAATCCCCACACTGGACTAGCCTTGGCGCATCTCTACCGCCAAGGACCCCGCCCTGATGAAGCTCCGTCTCACTCTGGTTTTGCTCGCTTTCCTGACGGCCGGCAGTGCCTCGGCCAACAACGACCGTCGCGAATGCAAAGCGGAACTACGCAAGCTCAATGACGCCTTGAGCACCAACTACACCAGTCAGAACCACCATGGCTACCGCCAGGCAAAGGCCTCACGAGACAATCTGGAATACAAGAAATGTGCGAGCCAGGCACGCAAGGCGCGTGAACGGGTGGAGCGTAACGGCGACCTGTGAAGGTTGACAGTAGACCCGAACACCTTCCCGCCTTAGCGTGAGCCATGCCTGGAGGGGAATGTCGATGAACTATGTGAATGCCGTGATTGCGGACAAGGCTGCGTTTGAGCGCGAACTGGAGACGGCGCAGCCCGTTTTTGTGGTGTTTATGTCACATGACTGCACGGCGTGCAGTGACGCACTGCCACGCTTCATGCGCATCAGCGAACACTACAAGGACCACGTCAAAATCTTGATCCTTGATTGCCTCGACACCCCACGACACCCAAGTGTCGACCGCATCCCGATGCTGCTGGTCTACCACAACCAGAGACTGCTCGAAGCCCTTCCCGGCCTTGGCGAGCAAGCGCTGAAAAGTGCCTTCAAGCAGTACACCCAACTACCCGCCGTTACGCCTTAGGCAAAGGCGTCAGGCAAACTTGCGTCACCCGCCGCTCCTCCACCGCCGCGACCGTCAGGCGCCAGCCCTCATGTTCCAGGCTATCGCCCACTACCGGAAGGCGGTCGAGCAGGCTCATGACCAGGCCGGCCAATGTCTGGTAGTTCTCGGTCGCAGTCGCCCTGAAGCCGGTGCGCTGGCGAACCAGGTTAAGGTTCAAGGCGCCATTGGCGCGGAAGCCATCGCCCTCTTCGACGATATCCGGGCCCTCGATTTCGCTGGCGTCCGGCAACTCACCCGCGATGGACTCCAGGATATCGGTCATGCTCAACACCCCCATGAAATCACCGAACTCGTTGATCACGAACGCGATATGGGTCGACTCCTGGCGCATTTGCTCCAGGGCATTGAGGATCGAAAAGCTCTCCAGCAAATTGATCGCCCGGCGTGCCAGGTGCTCCAGGTTCGGCTCGTTGCCGGCCAGGTATTCCTTGAGCAATTCCTTCTTGTGCACGAAGCCCAGCGGCTCATCGACGGCGCCGTTGCGGATCAATGGCAGCCGTGAGTAGGACGAATGCATCAGCTTCAAGCGAATACTGTCAGGATCGTCCGCCAGATCGATGCAGTCGACCTTGGCCCGCGGGGTCATCAACGTGCGGATCGGGCGTTCGGCCAGCTGCAGCACACCGCTGATCATCACGCGCTCACGTCGGTCAAATAGCGGACCTTGCGCGGCATCCGGCTCGCCCAACAGGTCAGCGACCTCTTCACCCACTTCTTCCACGGCCAGGCTGCGACCACCCAACAAGCGCATCACGGCATGGGCCGTGCGCTCACGCACCGGCAGCACGCCTTGGGCCGATTTCTTGCGACGTGAACGGGCGATCTGGTTGAACACTTCGATCAGGATCGAGAAACCAATCGCCGCGTACAGGTAGCCCTTTGGAATATGGAAACCCAGGCCTTCGGCGGTCAGGGCGAAACCGATCATCATCAAGAAACCCAGGCACAGCATGATCACTGTCGGGTGCGCATTGACGAAGCGGGTCAGCGGCTTGCTTGCCACGATCATGAGGCCGATGGACACGATCACCGCGATCATCATCACCGCCAACTCGTCCACCATGCCCACGGCGGTAATCACCGCATCCAGGGAGAACACCGCATCCAGCACCACGATCTGCGCCACGATCGGCCAGAACATCGCGTAGGCGACATTGCCGGTACGCTGGGCCACATGGCCTTCCAGGCGCTCGTGCAATTCCATGGTGGCCTTGAACAGCAGGAACACACCACCAAACAGCATGATCAGGTCACGGCCCGAGAAGCTCTTGTCGAACACCTCGAACAACGGCTGGGTCAAGGTCACTAGCCAGGAAATACTCGCCAACAGGCCCAGACGCATCAGCAGCGCCAGGGACAAGCCGATCAACCGCGCGCGGTCACGCTGCTCCGGTGGCAACTTGTCCGCCAGGATCGCGATAAACACCAGGTTGTCGATGCCCAGCACCAGTTCCAGCACAATCAAGGTCAACAGGCCGAGCCAGGCCGTTGGATCCGCTAACCATTCCATTTATTGAGTCTCTTCAGTCATCGATTTTCAGAATGCCGGGCACGGCAAGGCGCGGTCAGTGGACCGGTACAAGGTTAGCAGTCGGAATACGGGGTGCTTCAGAGGGAACAGCGGCAGCGTAAGTCTTGGGGAAAGACGACTGGGGGGCTCCGAGAGGGTGTTCATGCAAGTCCTGACATAGCAAAAGGACTTGAATCCTACATCTGAAACACAAATTTCCTACAGCGCGAAACTATTACTAAATCTGTACCCCCCTGCAGGCGTCAGGATTTTCGGGTAGCGTCGTCCAACGCCAGAATGGTGTGCGCATTGGTCACCGTCGTGGCCAGCGTATTGATCACCCCCGACCGCAACGCCCCCAGGGTCGCCGCCGCCTTGGTGTTCTCGCTGGCAATCGCCACCACATCCGGGATGCGAAACAACTCCGGCACCGTCAACCCAATCACCCTGCCCTGTATGGCGTTGACCGCAGGCTGGCCGTGAATGTCGATAAAGTCATACCCCATCATGTCGCCGACAGTGCCGGACAAACGCGCCTGGGCGATTTCCTGCGGTGAAAACCACCCCATGCGCACCATATTGCTGTTTTCGCTCATGTCGCCAATACCGATCAACGCAATATCCGCACGCCGCGCCCGATCCAGCGTGGAGCGCACGGTGTCGTTATTGATCAGCACCCCGCGCAATTCCGGGTTCGCCACCAGGGCCGGAGCATACAAGCTTTCACTCTCCCCCCCGAAGCGCAGCGCCAGGCGCCGACAGATATGGTCGGGGTTCATGTATTCGCCGGCCTTGAGCGAACCACCGATGGCGCAGACAAATGTGCAATTACGTGTCACCGGCAAGAACACGTTGTCGGCCACGGCCCCGACGTTGCGCCCCATGCCCACCGCGACAATCATGCCGTCGCTCAACGTCTTGTTCAGGTAGTTGGCCACCAGGCTGGCGACGGCCGAGCGCTGGGTGTCAGGCTCACTGTGGTCGACGGCGATCAATGCGCGATCCAGCTTGAAGCGCTCCACCAACGCGCGCTCCAGCTCATTGTTCATTGCCGGATGCTGCAGCACGCGCACCTCGACAATCCCTTCATCGCGCGCACGCTTAAGCAGGCGGCTGACCTTTGCCCGCGACAGATCGAAGCGCTTGGCGATGGCTTCCTGAGTGACGTTCTCGAGGTAATAGAGCATCGCCACTTCGGTCATCTGATCGATATCGCTGGCAATGCGCTGGGTACTGTCACTCATGGGGACGGGCTTCCGTTTCGGCGTCAAAGGCGCATTCTCCCGACTCTTGCCCCGTTTAGTCCACTACTGATGCCCGTCGCGCTCGATCGCATTGATACGCTCGACCTTGGCGCCGGAACGCGCCGACTCAAACTCCGACTCCAAAAACGATTTGACGATGCTTTTGGCCAGCTCCGCACCGATCACCCGCGCACCGATGGACAGGATTTGCGCATCGTTGCTCTTGCGCGCCCGCTCCGCCGAATAGGTGTCGTGGGCCTGGGCCGCGCGAATGCCCAACACCTTGTTGGCGGAGATGGCCATGCCAATCCCGGTGCCACACACCAACACACCCAGCCGCTGCTGCCCGGCATTGATCGCGTTGGCCACGGCCAGGGCGATGTCCGGGTAAAGCACGGGCGCGGTGGAATGGGTGCCGAAGTCGGTCACCGGGTAACCCAGCGCCTCGATATGGCGCTTCAACAGCTCTTTAAGCTCAAAACCCGCTTCATCGCATCCGATAGCCACCGGGAAAGGTGTGTTCATGGCGTCTGGCTCCACTGCTGTGATCGTGTTTATGACCGATCATATGATCAGTCAGTGAAATTATGCTCACACATTTCGCGATCAACCACCCCTCACTGTCAAGCATGATTTAACTGACTCGCCAGTCAATGGCGCCTAAATAGGCGTTATTCACGGATAAGATCAGAATTATGGCTTTTACATGAAAGAGATTGACTGATCAGAATTTCATTTGATACACATATGCTCACAGCGAAACATGACTGTGCGACCTAATAAGAATTCACAGCACGAGGACACGCCAATGGCCAGGCCATTACTGCTCCAGGCTGAACACGTCGCCAAGGCTTACGCCGGGGTCCCAGCCTTGCGTGACGGGCGCCTCTCTCTGCGGGCCGGCAGCGTCCACGCCCTGTGCGGCGGCAATGGCGCGGGCAAATCGACATTTCTGAGCATCCTGATGGGCATCACCCAGCGTGACGCCGGCAGCATTCTGCTCAACGGCGCGCCGGTGCAGTTCAACCGCCCGAGTGAAGCGCTGGCAGCGGGGATCGCGATGATCACCCAGGAGCTGGAACCTATCCCCTACATGACAGTCGCCGAGAACATCTGGCTGGGGCGCGAACCACGCCGCGCCGGTTGCATCGTCGACAATAAGGCCCTTAACCGCCGCACCCGCGAATTGCTCGACAGCCTTGAGTTCGACGTCGATGCCACCAGCCCGATGCACCGCTTGAGCGTCGCGCAGATCCAACTGGTGGAAATCGCCAAGGCCTTCAGCCATGACTGCCAGGTGATGATCATGGACGAACCCACTTCGGCCATCGGCGAACACGAGGCGCAAACCCTGTTCAAGGCCATCCGCCGCCTGACTGCCCAGGGCGCCGGCATCGTCTATGTGTCGCACCGCCTGAGCGAACTGGCGCAGATCGCCGACGACTACAGCATCTTCCGCGACGGCGCCTTTGTTGAAAGCGGGCGCATGGCGGACATTGATCGCGACCATCTGGTACGCGGCATCGTCGGCCAGGAACTGACCCGCATCGACCACAAGGTCGGCCGCGAATGCGCTGCCAACACCTGCCTGCAAGTCGACAACCTGAGCCGCGCCGGGGAGTTCCACGACATCAGCCTGCAACTGCGCCAAGGCGAAATCCTCGGCATCTATGGCTTGATGGGCTCGGGGCGCAGCGAGTTCCTCAACTGCATCTACGGCCTCACGGTCGCGGACTCCGGCAGCGTCACCTTGCAAGGCAAACCCATGCCGATCGGACTGCCCAAGGCGACCATCAATGCCGGCATGTCCCTGGTCACCGAAGACCGCAAGGACAGCGGTCTGGTGCTCACCGGCAGCATTCTTTCCAACATTGCCCTGTCGGCCTACAAGCGCCTGTCGAGTTGGTCGCTGATCAATGCGCGCAAGGAAACCCAGCTGGCCGAGGACATGGTCAAGCGCCTGCAGATCAAGACCACGTCCCTGGAATTACCGGTGGCGTCCATGAGCGGCGGCAACCAGCAGAAAGTGGTACTCGCCAAATGCCTGTCCACCGAGCCGGTCTGCCTGCTGTGCGACGAACCGACCCGCGGCATCGATGAAGGCGCCAAGCAGGAGATCTACCACCTGCTCGACCAATTCGTACGCGGCGGTGGCGCCGCCATTGTGGTGTCTTCGGAAGCCCCGGAGCTGCTGCACCTGAGCGATCGCATCGCCGTATTCAAGGGCGGCCGGCTGGTGACCATCAGCACCGACACCGCCCTTTCCCAGGAAGCCTTGTTGAGACTTGCCTCATGAATGCCAAAACCATCACAGCCCCCGTTACTGCCGCGCCGCGCAATCGCCTGCGTCTGTCCCTCGACCGTTTCGGCCTGCCGCTGGTGTTTATCCTGCTGTGCGTGGTGATGGCGTTCTCCAGCGAGTACTTCATGACCTGGCGCAACTGGATGGACATCCTGCGCCAGACCTCCATCAACGGCATCCTCGCGGTAGGCATGACCTATGTGATCCTGACCAAGGGCATCGACCTGTCGGTGGGTTCGATCCTGGCCTTTGCCGGGTTGTGCAGCGCCATGGTCGCGACCCAGGGTTATGGCCTGCTGGCAGCGGTCAGTGCCGGGATGTTTGCAGGCGCGATGCTTGGCGTGGTGAACGGCTTCATGGTCGCGAACTTATCGATCCCGCCGTTCGTGGCCACCCTGGGCATGCTCAGCATTGCGCGCGGCATGACCTTCATCCTCAACGATGGCAGCCCGATCACCGACCTGCCCGACGCCTACCTGGCGCTGGGCATCGGCAAGATCGGCCCGATCGGCGTGCCGATCATCATCTTTGCCGTGGTCGCACTGATCTTCTGGATGGTGCTGCGTTACACGACTTACGGCCGCTATGTGTACGCGGTGGGCGGCAATGAAAAGAGCGCACGCACCTCAGGCATCGGCGTGCGCAAGGTGATGTTTTCGGTGTACGTGGTCTCGGGCCTGCTCGCCGGACTGGCTGGCGTGGTGCTATCGGCCCGTACCACCTCCGCCCTGCCCCAGGCCGGGGTTTCCTATGAGCTGGACGCGATTGCCGCCGTGGTGATCGGCGGCACCAGCTTGTCGGGCGGCACCGGCAGCATTGTCGGCACGCTGTTCGGCGCACTGTTGATCGGGGTGATCAACAACGGGCTGAACCTGCTCGGCGTGTCCTCTTATTACCAACAGGTCGCCAAGGGCCTGATCATCGTGTTCGCAGTACTGATCGACGTGTGGCGCAAGAAAAAACGCTAGAGAACGACCTACAACAATAACCGGAGTTCTACTCATGAAACTTGGTACCACCCTGGCCGCCACAGCGGCCCTCTCCCTGCTCGCCTGCAGTATCGCCATGGCCGCCGATGGCAAGACCTACAAGGTCGGCGCAGCCGTCTACGGCCTCAAGGGCCAGTTCATGCAGAACTGGGTCCGCGAGCTCAAGGAACACCCGGCGGTCAAGGACGGCACCGTGCAGTTGACCGTGTTCGACGGCAACTACGACGCCCTCACCCAGAACAACCAGATCGAAAACATGGTGACCCAACGCTACGACGCCATCCTGTTCGTACCGATCGACACCAAGGCCGGCGTCGGCACCGTCAAGGCGGCCATGAGCAACGACGTGGTGGTCATCGCCTCCAATACGAAAGTAGCCGATGCCTCCGTGCCGTATGTGGGTAACGATGATGTCGAGGGCGGCCGCCTGCAGGCCCAGGCCATGGTCGACAAGCTCAATGGCAAAGGCAACGTGGTGATCATCCAGGGGCCGATTGGCCAGTCGGCGCAGATCGACCGGGAAAAAGGCGAACTGGAAGTGCTGGGCAAACACCCAGACATCAAGATCATCGAGAAAAAGACCGCCAACTGGGACCGCGCCCAGGCCCTGGCACTGACCGAAGACTGGCTGAACGCCCACCCCAAAGGGATCAACGGCGTGATCGCGCAGAACGATGACATGGCCCTCGGCGCCGTACAGGCCCTGAAGTCCCACGGGCTGACCTCCAAGGATGTGCCCGTCACCTCGATCGATGGGATGCCCGACGCGATCCAGGCGGCGAAAAAAGACGAAGTCACCACCTTCCTGCAAGACGCCCAGGCACAGTCCCAGGGCGCGCTGGACGTGGCGCTGCGCGCACTGGCCGGCAAGGACTACAAGCCGCAGTCGGTGATCTGGGAGCGCTATGCCAAGGAGGTGAAATGGGGTGACGGCACGGCCAAGAACTACATCCTGCCGTGGGTGCCGGTCACCAATGCCAACGCCGATGCACTGTACAAACAAGTCAGCGGCGGCAAATAACGGTTTTGACCTGTAAATGCGTGCCAAATGTGGGGGCGCCACCGCCCCCATATCGGACCGCCACCGTTTTCGAAAATGGAGTTATTCATGTCTGGATTCTGGAACCAAGCCTTCGACCTGACCGGCCGTTGCGCGGTGATTACCGGTGGCGCCGCCGGGATCGGCCTGGCCTGCGCCAGCCTGCTGGTGGAACGCGGCGCGCGCGTGGCCCTGCTGGACCGTGACCCCGCGGTGGTCGAGGTAGCCGCCGGCCTGGGCGCCGGGCATCTGGGCATTGCCGTCGACCTCGGTCAGATCGGCCAGATACAACACACCATCGATACGGTTTTCGCACACTTCCAACGCCTGGATTACTTGATCAACAGCGCCGGCGTGGTGCTGCTGGACAAGGCCGTCGATGTCAGCGAAAGCGCCTGGGACACCACCCTGGACATCAACCTCAAGGCCAGCTTCTTCGTGGCCCAGGCCTGCGCCCGGCACATGCTCGCCCAAGGCAGCGGGCGCATTGTCAACCTCGCTTCCCAGGCCGCCGTGATTGGCCTGGACCGGCATGTCGCCTACTGCGCAAGCAAGGCCGCCATTGTCGGCATGACCAAGGTACTGGCCATGGAGTGGGCCCCACAGATCAACGTCAATGCCATCTCCCCGACCATCGTCGAGACAGCCCTGGGCAAGAAAGCCTGGGCCGGCGAAGTGGGTGAAAAGGCCAAATTGCAGATCCCGGCGGGCCGCTTTGCCCAGCCGGAAGAAATCGCCGGGCTGGCGCTGTACTTGCTCAGCGATGCCGCACAGATGATCACCGGCGCCAACATGGTGATCGACGGCGGCTACAGCATTCAGTAATTCATCTTCTTGTCGTGAGGTTTTGTCATGTCCACCGTCACCGAACGCACACCTGAACAACTGTCCCCGGTCATCCCGAAAACCATGCAGGCCGTGGTTTGCCATGGCCCGGAAGATTACCGCCTGGAAACCGTCGACGTGCCCGTGCCGGGCCCCGATGAAATCCTCACCAAAGTCGAGTTGTGCGGCATCTGCATGGGCGACATCAAGACCTATCGCGGCGCCCCGTCGTTCTGGGGTGACGCCGAACAACCCCGCTACGTGAAACCGCCCATGATCCCCGGCCATGAATTCGTCTGCCGCGTGGTTGCCTTGGGCCCAGGCGCAGAGAAACGAGGGGTGAAGGTCGGTGACCGGGTGATTTCCGAACAAATCGTGCCGTGCTGGGGCTGCCGCTTCTGCAACCACGGTCAATACTGGATGTGCCAGAAGCACGACCTGTATGGCTTCCAGAACAATGTGCAGGGCGCCATGGCCCAGTACATGATCTTCACCAAGGAAGGCATCATTCACAAAGTGCCGGACTCTATCGCCCCGGACGAAGCAATCCTGATCGAACCACTGGCATGCTCACTGCACGCCGCGGAACGCGCCAATGTGGATTTCGACGACGTGGTGGTGGTCGCCGGCGCTGGCACGCTAGGCCTCGGGATCATCGGCGCGGTGCGCATGCGCAACCCGAAAAAGCTCATTGTCCTGGACATGAAGCCGGAGCGCGCCGCCCTCGCCCTGCGCATGGGCGCCGACGAGGTCTGGAACCCGGCCGAGGAGGACGTGCTGGCGAAAATCCGCGAGATCACCGACGGCTACGGGTGTGATATCTACATCGAGGCCACCGGGCACCACAAGGCGGTGAACCAGGGCCTGGCCATGCTGCGCAAGCTGGGCCGCTTCGTCGAATTCAGCGTGTTCAATGACGAGGCCACCGTGGACTGGTCGATCATTGGCGACCGCAAGGAGTTGGACGTGCTGGGCTCGCACCTGGGACCGTACATGTACCCGCGCGCCATCGATTTCATCGGCAACCGCAAGATCGACATGCGCGACGTCGTGACACACACATTTGCGCTGGCGGATTTCAAGGAAGCGTTCGCTGTGATGGAGCGCGGCGATAAGTCGCTGAAGGTGGTTCTGCAACCCTGACCACGCACCCACCGCTTCTGCGCCTACCGTTAACAACAAGAACAGGAACCCGCGTTATGAATCGAGTCATCAACGATCCGGACCAGGTGGTCGAGGACATGCTGCGCGGCATTCTGGTCGCGCACCCCGAACTGCGCCAGTACGAGACCAACCCACGCGTCATCGTCAAGGCCAAGCCTTCTGGGCCTGGCCGCGTCGGCATTGTCACCGGGGGCGGGTCGGGCCATGAACCGGCCTTTCTCGGCTATGTCGGCCCGGGACTGGTGGATGCGGTGGCCGTCGGCGAGATCTTCTCCTCGCCCACTGCCAAGAGTTTTTTCGACGCGTTTCGCGCAGCCGACCATGGCGCAGGTGTGGCTTGCCTTTACGGTAACTACGCTGGCGACAACATGAACGTGAAGCTGGCGATGAAAATGGCCGCCAGCAAAGACATGCGTATCCGCACCGTGGTCGCCAACGATGACGTGGCGTCCGCGCCCAAAGCCGAGATTGCCAAGCGCCGTGGCGTGGCCGGGGAAATCTTCATGTGGAAGATCGGTGGCGCCGCTGCCGCCCAGCATTACGACCTGGACGGCGTGATCCGGGTCGCGCAGAAGACCGTCGACCACTGCCGCTCGATTGGTATCGGCCTCACGCCGTGCACCATTGCGGCAGTGGGCAAGCCGAACTTCCAGATTCCCGACGGCCAGATGGAACTCGGCATAGGCCATCATGGCGAACCGGGCATCGACGTAATCCCGATCGAACCGGCCGCCGCCATGGCCGAACGCATGCTCGCGCCGATCCTTGCCGACCGCGACTTCAGCCAGGACAACAGCGTGGTGGTGCTGGTCTCGGGCCTGGGCGCCACGCCGGTCATGGAGCTGTATATTTTCTACGCCGAGGTCGAAAAACAGCTCACGGCCAAAGGTTTGAAGATTCACCGTTGCTATGTGGGCAATTACTTCACGTCCCTGGAAATGATGGGCGTAACCCTGACCCTGCTCGGCCTCGACGCCGAGCTTACAACCCTGATCGATCAACCCTGCCGCTCCATCGGCATGACCCAGGCGGAGTGAACCATGAGCCAGTATTTTTCCACCCGCGACGGCGGCGCCATCGTCAGCGACCTGGTCAGCGTGATCGTCGCCAACCGTGAATACCTCAGTGAAATCGACGGCGCCATCGGCGATGGCGACCACGGCATCAACATGGCCAAGGGCTTCGCCCATTGCGGGCGCACCCTCGAAGGACGCCAACTGACCCTGGCCGAAGCACTCGACGAGCTGACCCTCAGCCTGATGGAGGGCATCGGCGGTTCCATGGGTCCGCTGTATGGCAGCCTGTTTATCGGCATGGCCGATGAAGTGCGCAACAGCGACGACATCGACGCCGCGACTTTTGCTCATTTGCTGCGCGGCGGGTTGACCTCGTTGCAGGACATTACCGAAGCGGGGGTGGGCGACAAGTGCCTGATGGACACCTTGATACCGGCGGTCGAAGCCTTTGAGCAGGCACACGCCACGGGGGCCTCCTTCAGCGAAGCACTGGACGCAATGAAAGCCGCCGCATCACAGGGCCGCGACTCGACCAAGGACCTGGTGGCAAAGATCGGCCGCGCCAGTCGCCTGGGCGAACGCTCCCTCGGGGTGTTGGATGCCGGCGCCGTGTCGTGTTGCCTGATCCTTACGCGCCTGGCCGACTCGGTACAGCCGCGACTGTCTGCTTGATCTGCTGGAGATACCGCGCCACCGCCGGCGCTTGCTCGAAGCGCCGGTGAATCAGCGACAGCCACGACGACGCGTCACTGCCCTGAATGCTGCGGTACACCACGCCAGGCAAACTCACATGCCCCACCATTGACGCCGGCACCACCGCCACACCCTGCCCGAGTGACACCAGCGCCACCACCGCCACCAATCCACCGGGTTGCGGCCCCAGGCGCGGCGCGTAGCCGCCTTGCGCGGCCACCTGCAAGGTGCCACTGATTTGCTCCGGCAAGATGAACGTCTCGTTTTGCAGGTGCTCGCAACCGATGGCCTTGAGGCCCAGCAGCCACGAGTCCTGCGGCAGCGCCAATACAAACCCCTCACTGTCCAGACGCACCGCCTCGACACCCTCAGGCAGGGTCATGGGCGAGCGGATATAACCGATATCGACACGTCCGTCCGCCACCGCGCCAGGCAACGTCGCCATCGCACATTCGCGCACATTCACGCTCACATCCGGAAACGCCTGGGCGAACGCCTGCATTTGCCGCTGCAACAGCCCCGAATACACCGCCGACGCCACGTAGCCCAATTGGATATGACCGATCTCGCCACGCCCAGCGCGCTGGGCATTGCGCTGGGCGAACTCGAACTGGCGCACGGTAGCTTCGGCTTCGATCAGCAAGGCGGCGCCGGCTTCGGTCAAGCTGACCTCGCGCTGCTGGCGGACGAACAAGCGCGTACCCAGCGTCGTTTCCATGTCCTGGATCTGGCGGCTCAACGTCGGTGGCGCAATGCCCAACTGCTCGGCGGCCCGGGTGAAGTTGCGCTGGCGGGCTACAGCCAGGAAGTAGCGAAAATGACGGATGTCCATAACAGGATTAGCTCAAAGGTAATGAAGTGCTTCACGGCGGCTAACAAAGACGTCGCCGGCCGAGATTAAGCTAACGGCACGTGAACACTAGAGAGCCTTTGCAATGTCCGTCAACTGTCTTTTCCGCATTGCCTGCAAGGTAATTCAATCATGAGCCGAGTCAGTCCGCGCCTCACCTTATTGACGGCGTCCGGCGTCTGTTCGCTGATCGTGCTCGACACGAACATCGTCGCCGTCACACTGCCCAGCATCGCCCGTGATCTGGGAGCAAATTTTGCCGACATCGAATGGGTCGTCAGCGCCTACATGCTGGCCTTTGCCGCACTGTTGTTACCCGCCGGCAGCATCGCCGATCGCTTCGGCCGCAAGAAAACCCTGGTCTGGGGGCTGAGCATCTTTATCCTGGCGTCCCTCGGCTGCGGTGCCGCGCCCAACGCGTTGTTTCTGGACATCGCTCGCGCGATCAAAGGCGTCGGCGCAGCCCTGCTGTTGACCTCGGCACTCGCCACCATCGGCCACACCTTCCACGACGATGTGGAACGGGCCAAAGCCTGGGCCTTCTGGGGCGCCTGCATGGGCGTGGCCATGACCGCCGCACCGACCCTGGGCGGCTTGATCACCGAGTACCTGGGCTGGCGCTGGATTTTCTATCTGAACCTGCCAGTGGGCCTGGCCTTGATGGCGCTGGTACTGCGTGCAATCCCGGAATCCCGCGATACCCAGTCGGCACGGCTCGACCCCTGGGGCAGCCTGGCCTTCAGCGCCAGCCTGTTGTGCTTGATGTGGGGCCTGATCGAAGCCAATCGCATTGGCTGGGACAACCCGTTGACCTACGCCCGGCTCATCGGCGGCGCGGCATTACTGGGTGTATTTGTCCTCGTCGAACGTGTGCAACAGCGGCCCATGGTCGACCTGCAACTGTTCCGCCACCCGCGCTTTATCGGAGCCTTGCTGGGGATGTTTGCCTACGCCGGTTGCGCCCAAGTGATGATGACCTTGTTGCCGTTCTACCTGCAGAACGGCCTGGGGTTCTCCGCGATTGACTCGGGCCTGGGCATGTTGCCGTTTGCGCTGACCCTGTTGATCTGCCCACGCATTGGCGCACGCCTGGCGGGGCGATTGACACCCGCTACGATGATGGCTGGTGGCCTGACACTGGTGGGCAGTGGCAACCTCTTGAGTGCCTGGGCGGTAAACGTGGGAGGTTACCTGCCTTTTGCCTTGGCGATTGCAGTTACAGGCGCCGGGGCAGGTCTGCTCAATGGCGACACGCAGAAAAACATCATGGTCTGTGTGCCGCGAGACCGTGCCGGTATGGCTTCGGGCATGAGCACCACCATGCGCTTCAGCGCGATCATGTTGGCGATCGGCGTGTACGGGGCGTTATTGAGCCGTCATAGCGAGCAGTTGTTGAGCGCAAGCATCGGCGCACAATGGCAGGCTCAGGTTAACGGCATTGCTTCACGCGTAGTCGCCGGGGATATGTCGGCAGCGATGGGTTTGTTGCCGGAGTCGGCACGCGCACTGGTGCAGCCGCTGGCGCGACAGGCGTTCGTGGGTGGGTTCAGCGCGGTGTTGTGGGTGGCGGGCGTATTGGGGTTGATGGGGGCGCTGGTGGTGGGGATGTTGATGCGTAACCCGATACCTTCAGCCCCACCACAACTCCCCCTGCGGGCACCGAACTGAATGTGGGAGCGGGCTTGCTCGCGAATGCGGTGTGTTAGGAGCAGATGCACTGACTGAGACATCGCATTCGCGGGCAAGCCCGCTCCCACAGGGGGGCGTCTACGTTCTGGAGGTCGGGTTACCAGAAGCGCTGCTGGGTCAACCGGCTCCACCAGGTCAGCAACACGCGGTCCACTGAGCCACTGGCCGCCAGCCCGACTCGCTCCTGCAAGCTCTTGCGCTCGGCATAATGCAGGTGGAACACCTCGGCGGTCTTGGCCTTGGTGGCCAGGTATTCGTCGCTGGTCTGCAGTTCGTCGACCAATTGCTTGTCGAGCGCTGCAACACCCAGCCACACTTCTCCGGTCGCCACGTCATCAATCGCCAACTGCGGGCGGTAGCGCGAGACGAAGTTCTTGAACAGTTGGTGAGTGATGTCCAGGTCCTCCTGGAACTTCTCGCGGCCCTTTTCAGTGTTTTCGCCAAACACCGTGAGGGTGCGCTTGTACTCACCGGCGGTCAGCACTTCGAAGTCGATGTCGTGCTTCTTCAGCAGGCGGTTGACGTTAGGCAACTGCGCCACGACGCCAATGGAGCCGAGGATGGCAAACGGCGCACTGATGATTTTCTCGCCAATGCACGCCATCATGTAGCCGCCGCTGGCTGCGACCTTGTCGATGCATACGGTCAACGGCACCCCTGCCTGGCGGATACGCGCCAGCTGCGATGAGGCCAGGCCGTAGCTGTGGACCATGCCACCGCCGCTTTCCAGGCGCAGCACCACTTCATCCTTCGGCGTGGCCAGGCTCAGCAAGGCCGTGATTTCATGGCGCAGGCTTTCGGTGGCGGAAGCCTTGATGTCGCCATCAAAATCCAGCACAAACACCCGTGGCTTGGCCTCGGCTTTCTGCTTGCCCTTCTTCTTTTCGGCCTTGCCTTCGGATTTACGCAGGGCCTTGAGCTGGTCCTTGTCGAGCAGGGTCGATTCCAGGCGCTCGCGCAGGCCCTTGTAGAAGTCATTGAGCTTGCTGACCTGCAACTGGCCGGCGGATTTGCGACGCCCTTTGCTGCGCAGGGCCGCGAAACTGATCAGTACCACCAGAATAGCGACCACCAGGGTCACGGTCTTCGCCAGAAAGCTCGCGTATTCGGCCAGAAAATCCATAGTTCTCCTTACAGGTGCGGTGCGCCAGGCGCGGATTGCCCAAGCATACCGACGGGGCTTGCCGGGAGCCAGTGCTCAAACCGCCACCAGGCGCCCTCCAACGAGCTTTTAAAACAAGCGTATGTTTTTTCATTGACAGCTCGCAGGCATCCTCATAACCTCGCCAGACTTTCAACGTACCGGGAAAACGGACGTGGGCAGCATCTATCTGATTCGACATGGCCAGGCCTCCTTCGGTGCAGACGACTATGACGTCCTGTCGCCCGTCGGCGTGGAACAGGCACGAGTGCTCGGCCGCCACTTGGCCGACATGGGCCTGGTGTTCGACCGCTGTGTGGCCGGCGATCTGCGTCGCCAGCAGCACACCGCCACCGCCGCCTTCGATCAGTACAGCGCCCTGGGCCTGCCGGTGCCGGCGCTGGAAATCGACAGCGCCTTCAACGAATTCGACGCCGACGCAATCATCCGCGCCCTGCTCCCCGACCTGCTGACCACCGAACCTGAAGCCCTGGAAATTCTGCGCAATGCCGCGCAGAACCGCAGCGAGTTCCAGCGTATCTTCGCCCTGATCATCGAGCGCTGGCTGGCCGGCACCTATGACCCACCGGGGCTGGAAAGCTGGCTGGGTTTCGTGGAGCGTGTGCAGGGAGGCCTGCAACGGATGCTCGAGGCGGCGGACAACGCGCAGAAGATCGCCGTGTTCACCTCCGGCGGCACCATCACCGCCCTGCTCCACCTGATTACCCGAATGCCTGCCGCCCAGGCCTTCGAACTGAACTGGCAAATTGTTAACACCTCGCTCAACCAGCTGAAATTCCGCGGTCGCGAGGTGGCACTGGCTTCCTTCAACAGTCATACCCACTTGCAACTGTTGAAGGCGCCGCAGCTCATCACGTTCCGATGAACTGCGGCCAACCGTGACCCCAAGGTCACTGGACTCTACCCTAAAGGATCGAAACCATGACTGACGTAGCCAAAGCTGTAGAAGCAATGAAAGCCAAATTCAACCCAGCCGCCGCTGACGGCCTGGACCTGGTGTTCGGTTTCCGTATCGACGACACCCAGAACTTCTCGCTGGTGGTGAAAAACAACACCTGCGAATTGCTGGAAGGCGAAAACCCAGACGCCCAGGTCACCCTGGTGATGGACGCTGAAACCATGAAAGGTATCGTCAGCGGCGAGACCGACGGCATGCAGGCCTTCATGGGCGGCAAGCTGCGCACCGAAGGCGACATGATGCTGGCCATGAAACTGAGCGAGCTGTTCCCGGCGTGATGCACGGGCACGCCTGAAGCCCGATCCCGCCTCTCCAGGCGGGATTTTTTTGCCTGCTACTTTGATTCCATTGTTGGCGCGTTGAGCTTGCCTTTGGGCCTCCCTTGCCCACGCTGGTACAACGCCTCCACCAGCTTTTGCCGCTCGTCCTGCGCCAAGGTGCTGGCAAACTGCGCCAGCGTGCTATCCACCAATGCACGAAGCGCCATGTCGGCTTCGCGGGCCTGGGCCAGTTCGGTCGTCAACGCTCCCCGATCCAGCGTCGGCGCTTCCATCTGCTTGATTACCCCCAGGCGCGCCGCACGCCCGGCCATGATCAGCGGCTGGCTATCGGCGGTGTTATGACGCAACAGTTGGCGCAATTCCCTGCGCCGCTCCGGCGATAACTTGACCATGGCCTGACGCAACCCATGCTGGTTGACCACCACTTCGGCAGGTTGGGTGCTGGCTATCCAGTGGTAAAGACCACCAGCCAGCCCGCCGATCAAGAACACATTGAGCAATACCGAGACCAGCAGCCACGGTTTCAGGGATTGGGCGCTCATTGCTCGGCTTCCTCGGCGTTGACGGTAAAGATGACTTGCGCATCGCCCTGGTCAAACACACTGGGCAATACCTCGGCGGACACCCATGGCAATGGCACGCTCATGGACGCCACCAGCATGCCGGTGACGACACCCGCAATGCCGGCGCCCACCAGCCCTGCCGGTGACAACCAACCGGCGTAGCGCGACCAGAACGACGCGCGACGCGGCACCGACTGACGGATCTGCCGAGCCAGCGCCGGGTCGGTCAAGGCCAGTTGATGGCTGTCCAGTTCGGCGTCGAGCCAACCGGCCTGATTCAACGCTTCACGGGCACTGGCGTTAGCGCTGTCGAGCAGCTCCTGGGCGGCGCCGCGTTCAGCCACAGGCCAACGCTGTAGGTCGGCCCCATAGGCGTCGGCCAGATAAGCAAATCGTTCAGGTGTCATGATGTTCCCCTTCCTGGGCGGGCAAGCCCGGATGTATCGGCAAGTTGGCTGCGCAACTGGCGTCGGGCCCGCGACAGCAGGCTCTCCAGTGCCTCGACGCTGATGTTCATCAGGGCCGCGGCGTCGATGTTCGACAGCTCCTGGTAGTACTGCAACACAATCGCCTCGCGCTGGCGCTCGGGCAAAGCGGCCAAGGCGGCGGCCATGCGTGCGCTGCGGTCGGCGCTTTCCAATTGCTCATCCAGAGGCGCTGCGCTGTCCGCCAGCTCCAGCACCTCCTCCTCGGACAAAGGACGTTGCTTGCGCCGACGCAATCGGTCATGGCACAGGTTGAGCGCCACCCGATGCAGCCAGGTGTCGAAACGCGCCTCGCCACTGCGCCAACTCGCCGCCTGGCGCCAGATGCGCAGGAAGCTTTCCTGGGCCACGTCCTTGGCTTCGTCGGCATCCCCCAGGATCCGGCTGGCGAGCGCCAGCAGACGCGGCAGTTTGCGCGTCACCATTTCGTTGACGGCCGCAGGGTCGTTGTTGCCGATACGTGCGAGCAGTTCAACGTCCGGATCAGAGTCTTTCAATCGGGCAATTCTCGGTCAGCGGATCCAATGCCCTTCGCGCCAGTACCAGTTCGGACCATGGGCCTCCCAATGGCCGGGCGCCCAACGCGCATTGCGCATCACCGGCTGCCAGTGGCCTGGCACCCAGCCATAGCCGCGCCCTTCCCAGCGCCAATGGCCACGGTCCCAGGCGTAGCCCGGTCGCTCCACGGGAACCATTTCCACACGCTCCGGTGGCGGCGCCTGGCGGATGATGATTTCGGTCTGGGCAAACACCGAGGTGCTGACAAACGCGGCGAGTGTCAGCGGAGCAAGCAAGGCAAAGCGCACTGTGGCCAGGGGTCTCATGGCAACTCCTTCATGCAACGAGCGAAAGTGCCGGTTGCTGATGGGTTGAACGGGGCAAGTCGAAAAATCCGTCGCAGGACGCGCGGATTATTTACGCAGGCAGTATTGCCCAGGGGATGAAGGGGCTTGATGAAATGTTTGAAAGCTTCGCGACGGATTTACGCAGATGGCGACGTTGAAGGATTAACGCTGATCAACCGAAGAGGAAACACCATGTCCCGCCGACTTTACCTGCTGATTGCCGCATTGCTGATCGTCAGCCTCAGCGGCTGCGTGATCGTGCCGGAACACCGCCATTGCTGCTGGCGCTATTACGGCGCGCTCGATACGCCGACCCACAGCGTCAACGGCTAGCCAACCGCCGCAAAACCACGGCGCCCGGCCTTGATCTCGGTGCGCAACTCGCCAATCAGGTTTGAGATGGAACGGATGCTATCCAAACCGTCAGGGGACACGCCGGTCAGCAGCAAATCAACCCGGCCCGACACTGGCTCGAAGATGCTGATGCGCAACGAGCCGTCGCTGTTCAAGGTGCAATCGCACGCCAGCGGCAGGAAACCCGAAGCCATGATGCGGTTGAATTCAACGAATGAAATCATGACAAGTCCCCATCCCCGGGCCTCACCCGGTCATTGAGATAGAGACAGCGTAGATGAGGTTCTGCAGGGCATGAAAGCATCCATGCAAAAGTGTTAGCCGGGCCTCATTTCGCCCTGAAAACGCCGAATCACTGACGCCAGAAAACCCGTCTTTTCGACCTCTCGTCTGCTGCTCCGGCGAGCGCTTGACTCGGCGCGTCGATCACAAGACGCTGTTGGCCTTTGGCCATCACTTTGAGCAAAACCACCATGAGCATCGACCCGCCGAGCCAGCCCGACAGCGATGTGTACAAGACCTTGCTGGAGTCGACCAAGGCCATTCCCTGGCGCATCGATTGGCAAACCATGACCTTCAACTATATCGGCCCGCAGATCGAAACCCTGCTGGGCTGGCCCCCGCAGAGTTGGGTCAGCGTGGACGACTGGGTCGAGCGCATGCACCCGGATGATCGTGAATACGTGGTGAATTTCTGTGTGTCGCAATCCCGCGCCGGCGTGGACCACGAGGCGGATTATCGCGCGCTGACGGTGAATGGCGACTACGTGTGGATTCGCGATGTGGTGCACGTGGTGCGCAAGGACGGCGAAGTCGAAGCGCTGATCGGGTTCATGTTCGATATCAGCGAACGCAAGAAGACCGAAGAGCACCTGCTGCGCCTGCAAAAACAACTGGAAGAATATTCCTACCAGGACGGCCTGACCGGCATTGGCAATCGGCGCATGTTCGACACCGTGTTGGAGCGCGAATGGACCAGCGCCCAGCGCAGCCAGCTACCGCTGTCGTTAATCATTCTGGATATCGATTTTTTCAAGCAGTACAACGACCACTACGGCCATATCAAAGGCGACGAATGCCTGCGCCAGGTTGCACATACCCTGTCCCAGGCGGCTAACCGGCCACGGGATTTCATTGCGCGTATCGGTGGTGAAGAGTTTGTGTGGCTGCTGCCGGAAACCGATGCGCAATCCGCCCGGCAGGTGGCGCAGCGTTGCTTGCACCTGATTCGCCAGCAGCAGATCGAGCATGGTTTTTCGGCGGTGTCGAACCTGCTGACCCTGAGTCTGGGCGTCGGCACGTGCATCGTGAAACCCGACAGCCCGATGCTGGGATTTGTCGAAGAGGTCGACAAGTTGTTGTACCAGGCCAAACGCAATGGGCGGATGCGCGCGGAGTTCGCTGACAGTGAAGTCTGACGCGAAGGTCAAATTGCAGGCAAAAAAAATCCCAAGTAGCTGATGGAAACTTGGGATTTAAAAATGCATAAACCGTGGGAGGTGAACGCCCGGCTATAGTAACGATTGTAAAAAGCCGCAACAAGATTATTTTAATCCTTTCGTCGGATTAAAAACGCTGTAAGTCATTCAATAACCACACATTTTTTAAGGTAGCGAGGTCTATAAGTGCCACTTTTTGGTGCAACTACCCACCCTATTTCCACTTATAAAAAAGGGCTATTCGATTATCACGGCGTGCCATTCAACGACTTGCAAGCTTCCTGCGGTTCAGGGCTACGTGGCATTACCGAACGCCCCACACTTTGCACTTGCCGGCACAGTGCCAAGCGTTCATTGGCCGCTTCCCTTTCGCGGTCAACCTCGGCGTTGAGCCGCACAAAATAGATTCCCAGCAACACCGCGGCGCAGAGCACGCCGAGCACAAAGTAGCGAAAGCTGTTGGACGATGCCGGCTCTGGTGCGTTCATGACGTTACTGCGCCCTGCTCTTCTCATAACGCACATCATCGCCGTCCACTGGGCCGACCACGCTCCAGCCTAACCGCTGATAAAACCCGTTGGCACGGATGCCGTCGCGGCCGTCGGTGATCAGGAACAAGCGGTCGTGGCGTTCAAATAACGCAGCCTCGGCCACCGCCATCAGTTGACGGCCCAGGCCCCGATTCTCGTAAGTCGGGTGCACGAACATTGCGAACACCTCGCCTTCGGCCAGGTCGACCATGGCAAAGGCGGCGGGCTGACCATCCACCTCGGCGATCCAAACGCAGGGCGCCGCGCGGATGCTGTCGGCCAGCACCTGCGGCGTGATACCCAGATCGGCCATTTGCTCGGTACTCAAATGGTTTTGCACCACCGAGGTGCGAATGGTGAAGACCGTGTCGACATCGTCCTGCGTCGCTACGCGGATTAGCGTTTGCATACTGGCCTCCCTAATAGAGGACGCAATTGTAGGCAAATAGAAACGCAGTGAATGTCGTGGATTTGTAAAACGGCCTACAGGGCCTCGCCCTGATGCCAGCTCGCCGCTGTCACATTAAGCCGTCATTTGCGTGCGACTTTGTAGCGCACGCAATCCTGGTAGAAGCCCTGCCGAATCGCTTCGGGCTTAAGCCGTGAACGGCTGTCGTAGGTTTGTTCGGTGATGCCCATGGCCATCATGCGCATCCAGGATTTGTTGAATTTCATGGTCTGGATCTTCTGCCGCGCCGCGTAAAGCGACACGCCCGACAGCTTGAGCTCCTGGGCCCTGGCGGCGGTGCCGGCGCCCCAGCTGCACATGTACTTGTCCCCCTCGCGCAGCTCCCGAGCCTGCACGGCAGCCGCGCCGCCGGCCAGGGAACAGGCGATCAGCATGAATCCAACAGTGCGCATTTGCATCCTCACCTAACCACCTGAAAATAAAAGCGATTCTGGCGAGGATTTTGTTACAAAGGGGCCATTAAATTGCCTTATTGCGCAATGTTTCAGCTAGCTGCCGCAGCGGGCAGTCAGGCCGTTGAACAGCCCTCACTTCACCATTGGTAGGTCGCGCTCGCCTGCACGGTGCGCTGCGAACCATACCAGCACCACGAATAGGAGTAGCAGGACGCGACATACTCTTTATTCGCCAGGTTGGTGGCATTGAGCGCCAGGCGCAGGTTGTCCTTCAGGCGGGCGATGTTCGGAATGTCGTAGTGCACCGCCGCATCGAACAGGGTGTAGCCCGGGACCTTCAGGGTGTTGGCGGTATCCCCCCAGGACGAGCCGACATACCGCGCCCCCGCACCGACGCCGAAGCCCTTGAGTTTGCCATCGTGGACGGTGTAGTCAGCCCACGCCGAGGCAGTGTGACGCGGCACGCCGTAGGTGGTGGTACCTTCGGCGGCGATGGCCGGGCCTACGCCGATGTCGCTGATGGGTGCATACCGCACGGTGTTGTTGGACTTGCTGATGCGGTTATCCAGATAAGCATAGGCCGCGGTGATGTCCAGGTTGTCGTTGAGGCTGGCCTTGCCCTCCAGTTCAAAGCCTCGGGATTGCACTTCGCCGTCCTGGCTCTGGCAGCGTCCGGTGCCACACAGGTGAGTCGGGTCTGGGTCGGTGGTCAGCACATTGGTCTGGCGTAGGTCGAAGATCGCCGCAGTGATAAAGCTGTTGCTGCCTGGTGGTTGGTACTTGATGCCGATTTCATACTGCTTGCCTTCGGTCGGCTTGAACACCGAACCGCCGTAGCCGGTGCCTGACTGCGGGTTGAACGACTCCGCGTAGCTGGCATACGGTGCCAGGCCATTGTCGAAGAGGTAGACCAGGCCGATGCGACCGGTGAAGGCTTTGCTGTCCAGAGAGGATTTGCTCTTTGCCCCGCTGCTGAGGGTCTGGGTGCTGTTATCGGTACTGGCCCAGTCGTAGCGACCGCCCAGCAGCAATACCCATTTGTCCCACTTCATCTGTTCTTGCAGGTACACGCCGGTCTGCTCGCTGCGCGAGGTGCCGTCGGTGGTGTAGGCCGGCACCGGCACGGCCGCGCCATAGACCGGATTGAAAATATCCAGGGTCGGGCCCGCTGTGTATACACCAGAACCGGACAGGGTGTCGGTGCTGGTGTTCTGGTAATCGAGCCCCATCAGCAGGGTGTGCTGCAACGGGCCGGTGTCGAATTTGGCCTGCACCTGGTTGTCGAGGGTATAGGCATCCAGGTCGACATCGCTGGCGATGGTCGAGCGGCGGATGGTGCGGTAATCCGCCATCAGGTAGTTGCTGTAGAGGCTGCGGTACTGGCCTTCGCTGCGCAGGTAACGCGCATTCTGGCGCACGGTCCACACGTCATCGAAGTGATGCTCGAACGCCCAGCCGATGCTGTAGTACTCGCGGTCACTTTTCTCGAAGTTTTTTTCACCGTCGTAGAAATCCACATCGATACTGCGCCCGGTCGGGCTGTGCAGCACCGAGCCCCAGGCCGGCACCGAGCCGTAGGACGCACCTTTGGGATCCTTCTGGAAATGCCCGAGCAGGGTCAACGAGGTGGCGTCGTCCGGGCGCCAGGTGAAGGCGCTGGACAGTGACTGTCGGCGCGTCTCAGTGTGCTCGACCTGGCCATCGGCGTCGTCGAAAAGCCCGGCCACGCGGTAGGAATACACGCCCTGGTCGTCCATTGGGCCACTCAAGTCGAAGGTCGTACGCTTCTTGTTGAAGGTGCCGTACTCCACACCCACTTCATGAAACGGCGTATCCAAAGGACGCTTGCTGACCATGTTGATCACGCCGCTCGGCGTACCCTGCCCGTACAGCACCGACGCCGGGCCGCGCAGCACTTCCACGCGCTCCAGGTCAAAGGCGTCTTTCTGCGGCAAGGCATCACGGCTTGAGGGCATGCGCAGGCCGTCGAGGTAGGTCGCCGGCGAGAACCCCCGGATGGTCAACTGGTCCAGGCGCGATGCGGTGGCGCCACGGGTCTCCGGGATAACGGCAGCGCTATAGCGCAGGATCTGGTTGAGGCTCTCGGCGTTTTGCGCGCGCATCTGGTCTTTGGTGACGATGGAGATCGACTGCGGCGTTTCGATCAACGCGGTGTCGGTCTTGGTGCCCGACAAACTGCGCGTGGCCACATAACCGGACACCGGCCCGGTCGGGCTCTCAGCCTGGTACGCGCCGCTGATGGTGGTGGCCTGCAGCTCCATGGCCCCGCCGTTATCCGGGATGGATTCCAGGCGGTAGCGGTCGGCGGAGAGCTTCAAGGCTTGCAAGCCGCTGCCGGAAAGCAATTGGGTCAGCGCCACGTCGGTGTCGTATTGCCCACTTAGCCCCTGGCTGCGTTTGCCACGCGTCAGGCTTGCATCAAACGCCAGCACCAGGCCCGCCTGCTCGGCCAGGCTATTGAGTGCCTGGCTCAAATCACCGGCTGGAATCGAGAAGCGGCCCACAGCGCTGCTGCTCTCTTCGGCATGGGTGGACTGGACGGTCAGCAACGGCACGGCGGCAAAAGCCATCGCCACTGACAAGGCCAGTGGGTGCAAGGGACGAGCAAGGCGCGACATGGGAAATCCTGCGTAAGGGAGGTTCTATTAACCATGACGGCCAGGTCGGAAAATCGGGCAAGGATGAGAGCGATTTTTATTTGCTCTGCCGCGCTGCAATCAGTTTTGTCGCTTTTTTGTGTAGCCTTTGGGTTGGTTTTTAGTGGTTTTTCCCCGTGTTCAGTCAGCCCTTTCTGAATGTATTAACCGCTCTTCCTAAAGAAAATGGTCCCCGTTTTACATTTTGAAGGAAACAAAAAAATGCTGATTACGTTAACTAAAAGGTTTGCAAAAAAATGAGCCACCTTGACGACGGGACAATTGAAGACTTTAAAAAATCAATACGAAAATCACTGCTTAACAAAAACCAAACATGACCTAATGGTAGAAACAATGAGTCAGAACATACCCTAGCGATCTTTAGTTAGATGCTCACTGCTCCAAATGAAGACAATGCCTAAGACTGGAAGGTCTCGCACAATCCAAATCTACACACTAGAAACTCTTATATCGGAATGTCTGGGCAAGTAGGGAAAGCAACGGAATGCCTCAAGCGATCGTTCGAAACCAAAAAAATGCGTGGGTTATGGTGCCCCAAGAACATTTCGCGGCGAGGCGCTGTCGCCAATGACGTGACCTACGAATTGCATGGCATTCGTTGTTGGGTTTGCCTGTCTGCACCTATGTATCAACTTTGATTAAAGCCCTGGCGATAAGGTCGACGAATTTGACCTTTGGCGATTATATATTGACGCCTGTGAGCTACCGCAAAAAAAACATACCGAAAAGAGTACGTGGCGCATGAATTCGGCGCGTACCTGAAACGAGGAAAAGCCAAGAAAATGCCCGATTCGATGTCCAACTTGTACTTCATTCAACCTTTAATAAGGACTGCCCATCCTGACGAGCAATCAGCCCTTCACCCCCACGCCACCACCAACAACCCTGCCCCCAACACCAAACACAACGGCGAATAAAAATACGTATCCAACCTCGCAAACCGCGACCCACCGACCTTCTTGAAAAACCCCACCAACTCCGAATCCCCAATCGCCCTGGCGAACATCACCACCGCAATTGCGCTGATGCCCCACTGCAACGCCCCATGGGACACCGCCGAGAAGTACAATCCGGCCCGCAGGCACACCAGCAGCGCAATGGCCACCAGCCCCATCGCCACCAGGAACGTCCCCAGCGCCGAGGGCTTGAAGGCCGGTTTTGGGCCGCTGGCGAATTCGCCGGGCAGCTGGGGGATGGCGGCGAGGCTGCCGAGTTTGCCGCCGGCGGCCCAGTACAAGTGGACCATGCTGATGCAGGTAAACACCCCGACAATCCATCGTGCGACAACGAAGCTCATGGCTGGCTCTCCCTGAAAAGGTGCGAAACAGGATAGTCGTCCTGAGATTTTCTGCAGGCATTTCGTCGGCGGCTGATGGTAAAGTGCCGCCCCATGAAAATCGCCCGTGCCGACCGCTCGCTCATTGCCTGGATGCTCTATTGCTGCGTCCTGTTCAATGTGTTCGCCTGCAGTATCGGTCACGGGCAGATGGTCGGGATGCAGCTCAATGGCATCGGCGGTCGGTTTTGTACGGTGGACCCGCGTACTCAGGCGCCCAAGCCGTCCAACTCGACTGAAGAGAACCTGCCGACGCTGTCCAAGGCCTTTGGTTGCCCGCTGTGTTCCACCGGTGGCATGGGCCCGGCGCTGAGTTCCAGCCTGAATGTGGCGGTGTTGCCACAGCCCCATGCACCACCGCCGGCCATTGTCCTGGCTGCTGACATCCCTGCCCGCTTCACCTGGCCTGCGGCTAATCCGCGCGCACCGCCTGCTTTCGCCTGATCCCTTCGCTTTCCAATCTGCACTGACCACCGTTTCCGCAAGGATGTACGGGCGGCTGTGCGTTGTTTTCAAGCCAAGTTTTTCAGGATTCAACCATGAAACATCTACCCCTGTTGGCGGGCCTGTTCGGCTGCCTGCCTGTCTGTGCCTGGGCCCTTGAGTTGGCCCCGACCACCATTGATGGCGAACAAACCGCCGAGCCTGGCCTGGCCTTGGACCAATCCAGTGGCATGGCCTCGCGCTTGGGCTTGAGTGTGCGCGAAACCCCGGCGTCGGTGGCTATCGCCAACCGCAATGACATCGAACGCCACGGCGCCAAGACCTTCCGCGACGCAGCCAACACCTTGCCTGGCGTGAATGCCAGCGCCCCGCCAGGATTTGGCGGTTTTGTCTCCTACCGCGGCTTTACCAGCAGCCAGATCACCCAGATGTTCAACGGAATCAATGTCGCGACCGGCCTGGCCCGGCCAGTGGATGCGTGGATCTACGACCGGGTAGAGCTGGTAGGCGGCCCCTCCTCCTTGATCAACGGTGCCGGTTCCGTGGGCGGTTCGCTCAACTACGTGACCAAACTGGCCACCCGCGAAGAGCAGGCGGCCGAAGGCCAGCTCACCTATGGCAGCTATGACACCGCCGGCATGGCGTTTGGCGTCAATCACGCCCTGACCGAACCCGGCGCCGATGTGCAGCACTACGCGCGCCTGGACGTGAGCCGCAACACTAATCATAGCTACATCGACCGCGACCAACGCGAGGCCTGGAGCCTGGCGTTCTCCCTGCTCAGTGACCTCACGCCCAACCTGTCGCATACCCTGGCGCTGGAATACCAGGATGAGCATGAAGACAGCCCTTACTGGGGCACACCGGTGCTCAACCCCAAAGTGGGCGAGCTGAAGATCGACAAGCACAACCGTTTCAACAACTACAACGTTTCCGACGGTCGCTATGAGCAGCGCACGATCTGGGCGCGTTCGATCATCGACTACCGCCTCAACGACAGCACCACTCTGAAAAACACCCTCTACCACTTGGACAGCCAGCGCGACTACCGCAACCTGGAAACCTACCAGTACAACGCCGACAACAGTGCGGTGAACCGTTCGACGGCCTATCAAGTGCGCCATCAGGGCGAACAGAACGGCAACCAGTTCGAGCTGCGCCACGACAACAGCCTTTTCGGCCTGTCGACCACCTGGTCCGGTGGTTTCGAGTACAAGGTCAATAGCACCACCAACACCCCGCTGAATGTGCCGGGCAACAGCAGCGTGGACCCGAACAACTACAACCCCGGGCACTTCTACGACATCCCGCGAACCCGTGAGAAGTTCGGCAAGGACAAGACCAACGAGGTCACCACCCAGGCGTTATTCGTGGAGAACCGGCTGGGGCTCACGGATAAACTCTCGCTGCTCACCGGCCTGCGTTACGACGCTATCGACCTGGATGTCACCAACCACCGTGCGATCACCGCCACCAATCCCCGCCACTTCAAGCGCAGCTGGGAACCGGTGACCGGTCGCGTCGGCCTGACTTACCAGTTCATCCCATCGGCCAACGTGTATGTGCAATACAGCACGGCCGCCGAGCAGCCGAACACCACCACGCAGGTGTTTGATGTCTCGACGGGCAAACAGTGGGAAGTGGGCAGCAAATTCGACTACCTGGACGGCCGAGGCTCGGCCACCGTGGCCGCTTACACGATCGAGCGTAAGGATTTTGCCGTGACCGACCCGCAGGACCCGACCAACAGTATTCCGGTCGGCGCGCAGTCATCCAAAGGCATCGAGTTGGCCAGTTCGTTACGCATCACGCCAAGGTTGCTGGCGGAGGGTAACTTCGCGTGGGTCGACGCCGAGTACGACGACTTCAACGAGAAAATCGCCAGTGGCGCGGTGGTCTCGCGCAAAGGCAATACGCCAACCAACGTGCCCAAGCGCGTGGGCAACCTGTGGCTGACCTATGATTTTGCCGAAGATTGGCAAGGGGGCGTGGATGCGCGTTATGTGGCCGAGGTGTATGCAGATAATGCCAACACCCAGACAGTGCCGGCCTACACGCTGTTCGGCACGTTCCTGCGCTATAAAGTGGACTCGCACACCTCGGTGACGGGCCGGGTACGCAATTTGACGAATGAGGTGTATGCCGAGTTTGCCCATGTGTCGCCGGCTTACTACCTTGGTGCGCCAAGGACATTCGAGCTGGCAGTACAAACCAGGTTCTAAACACTTGAACGCAGGAGCCCGGCTTGCCGACGATGGCGTCCGATAGAACGCCATCGCCGGCAAGCCGGGCTCCTACAGTACATGCGCAGTGTTATTTCAGGCTGGCTTCAACCTTCTGTGCCACATCTTCTGTCAACCAAGCCTTCCACACCTGCGGATGTTCCTTCAGAAACACCTGGGCCACTTCCCGTGGCGCCGTGTGATTTTCACTCATGGTCGCCAAGGCTTTGTTCAGCGGCTCAATCGGAAACTCGACCTTCTCGAAGAACTGGGCAATCTGCGGGTGTTCCTTCTGGAACGGCGTCGAGACGCCGATGCTCAGCTTGGAGGCCAACGACCGCGTAGGTTTTGGATTCGGGTTATCCGCATCCGTCAGGGTCTTCCACGCCTCGGCATCAAACGGCGGCTCTTCCAACTGGATCAACTTGTAGCGCCCCATCAGCGGCGTCGGCGACCAGTAGTAAAACAACACGGGCTTGCCCCGGCGGATCGATGAGGCGATCTCGGCGTCCAGTGCCGCGCCCGAGCCGCTGCGGAAGTTCACATAGCTGTCGTCCAAACCGTAGGCCTTGAGCTTCTGTTTGTTGACCACTTCCGAGGTCCAGCCGATGGGGCTGTTGAGAAAGCGCCCCTTGCCTGGAGATTCCGGGTCCTTGAACACATCCTTGTAGCGCGCCAAGTCCTTCACGCTCTTGAGCTCCGGCGCGAGGGGCTTGATGCCCTTGGCAGGGTCGCCCTTGACCACGTATTCCGGCACCCACCAGCCTTCGGTTGCGCCTTTGACCGTATCGCCCAGGCCGACCACTTTGCCTTCGGCTTCGGCCTTGACCCACACCGGGCTGCGGCCCGCCCATTCTTCACCGATCACTTGGATGTCGTTCTTCGCCAGGGCGGTTTCCAGGGTGATGGTGGTGCCAGGCAATGTATCGGTGGGCAGGTCGTATCCCTTCTCGACGATCACCCGCAGCACTTCGGTGATCAGGCTGCCGCTTTCCCAGTTCAGGTCGGCAAAATGCACCGGGGCCTCGGCGGCCGACACCGGCAATGCCGCCACTGACAGCCCCAGCGTCGTCAGGGAGGCCGCCAACAGTGTTTTCAATCCTTTCATGCCCTTGCACCTCGCGATATCGCAGCAGACAGCGGACGGCTTTGCTACGTAAGCGCGAAGCCTCTGAATAGTTAAGTCAACTCAACTGTAGTAGAGGTTCCGGGAGATAGCGGGTGTTCGCGGAATTTTATGCTTATTCGCTGGCCTTGAACGTCACCAGTTCACCCTTGCGCCATTTGGCGGCTTTGCCGGTCACGGCTTTGAGGGTCTTGGTCAGGCCTTCTTGCAGCTGCTCGTTGGCGGCAAACACCAGCATCACGCTGTGGCCTTCCTTGAACACGATGCCATGGCCTTCGGCCGACGACACAAAGGCGTAGTCGCCCAGGCCGTAGACGGTCAACTTGATGTCGCGGAACTTCAGTTCGAACTTGCCACCTTCACGGCTGGGCAATACCGCTGCGCGGAAGTGATCGCCCACTTTGAGCTCCAGACGCGGCTTGTCATCCACGACCATCGCTGCCTCGGTATCGATCTCGGCGATGTAGATACCTTCCGGCGTCTGCTCTGTGATGTAAACGAAACGGGATTGAAACTGCTTGACCAACTTTGCGCGCAAATCACCCAGCACGAACAACGCGTGCATATCCAGATTACTGACTGCCAAGGAAACGCCCCCACATCAAAAAGAGCGCCGCCCGCCAGAGCGGGCAGCACAAAAAAACGGCCATTACGGCACGATCCCATCACTCATTCTTTAAAAAACTGAAGAAGAACCCACTGTCGCGCCGCAAGACTAGTACGGACGTACGCGATGGACCTTGCAAGGTCATCAGGCACCACAGGAGATCACAGGTTAAACGGCCCGAGAATACGGGCCGACCAACTTCAGAGAATAACCCAATTAAAAATGCAGTTTTCCGACAAGCAAACACAAATAAACACGCTGTCATGGAACCGGGCGCAGATCGCCGACGACAATACTAAAACAGCAGCACCGATCAAAACCACCCAAAACGTTGCAATCAAGTCAACCGGATCGATCGAAAGGAGCAGGCCATGCAACGATCAACCTACAATGCAATGTCTTCGCACACCCGTCCATCATCTCAGGGCGAGGCTCAATACTACTGCTTGGGCGGCTTCGAGGGGTACTCGGATTCGGTTCTTTTCCAAGTCGTACCTGCCGGCAAAAACTTCTTCCACATCCGTGAAGTGCTCAGCGGCCGAATAAAAGGCTTTCGCAGCGGCCATGTCAAGGCCTGCGAACTGGCCAAGAAACTTGAAGCCCAGTTGCAAGCACCTCATGGAGCGGTCGTTTCGTCCGTCCGATAACTTAACTGCGCCGCCGACCCGCAACAACTGCCATACTGGCCCGTCCACTGAAGTTTGTGCCCTGCGGGCCCAGGTTTCTCCAGTGCAGTTATCTCCAAGGGAAGGCTCTACGTGACGGAATTTGATATCGGCGAATTTTTCATCCATGGCGACGCGAGGGAAGTCGACGGAGAGTTCCAAGCAGTGATCATCATGCGGGCCAAGCCACCGCTGACCACCGTCACCACCCACCAGGTGGAAAAAGACCGTTGGTTCAAAACCGTCGACGCGGCGGCCACCGCCGCAAAAGAATCCGCCAAGGCCCTGAAGGCCGCCGTGGATTCCGGGGCACTCAATTCCTGATAATCCGATAGAACTCTGCTGCACCACAACCCTCCCATGCATAACGACCACCCTGCATGGAGAACGAAATGGACGCGCCAATCCCTACCCTGGAAACCCTGTTTGAACAATTGGGCCTGGACTCAACCCCGGAAGCCATCGACGCCTTTATCGTCGCGCACCCTTTGCCTGAGGACGTGAAACTGATCGATGCACCGTTCTGGTCCGATCAGCAAGCTGCCTTTCTAAAGGAAGAGCTGCGCGACGACGCTGAATGGGCGATTCCCGTGGATGAACTGAATCAACGCCTGCATCAATCACAGTAAGCCGAATCAATGCAGGCTGTCCGACTGCTCCAGGCGCAACAGCGCCTGCCAGGCGGCCCTGCACTCTTCAGCTTCATCACGACTGGCGAAGGCGGTGCCGCGCTGCTCACCGTTGAGCAACACCACCCAGCAAGCCTTCTGGCCCAGCGCACGCAGGGTTTGGGGTACGCCACTGCCAATCATCACGGCGACATCGACTTTGTTTTGCATGGAGCTTCTCCGCAGCATTAGTTAGCTGGCTAACAATGTTGGCCATGCTACGGTTTTCCTCGCGTTGGAAAAAGCTATCCCCGGAATAGCTCCATTGCATAAACAGCAATAATCCCTAGCGCCCGCCTTTCATCTCTTCGGGCTTATAGCCCAGCCGCAAGCCGCCCCAATGCCGACCCTTGACCATGATCGGCACCGACAGGTCGTGCATCAGCTCTCCGGTATCGCGGGTATAGGTTTGCAGCAAGACTGCCTGCTGGTGGCTTCCACAACGGATCCCGGTGCGGTCTTCGAATTTGCGCTTGGTGCGGTTCTGCACGGCATCCACCTGAACATCGCCGGTCAGCGCATGGGAAAACGCCTTGTTGTGCGTCGGCACATAGCCCTGCGGCGTGCAGGCAATGGCGAAGACCAAGCCTTCATGCCGTGGCAACAGCGCTTCCTGGATCGCCGGCAACACCTGGTCGGTGTAGCCGTCGAACCGGGTGTGGTATTTGCTCGGGCTGGTATTGGCAATCAGCGTGTAGCTGCGGTCAAACAGATCATCCAGGCTGATGCGGTTCTGCTGCACATCGGCTTCGAACTGCGCGGCAATCTGGCTGGCGCCTTCACGGGCCAGGTCATAGATGCGCTGGTGATAATCATCCAGCCCTACTTCCGCCAGACGCTCGCTGATGGTTTCGGCCTGCCCTTCCATCTGCACGGCGGCATCGGCCAACTGACGGGTTTGCTGGTCGCTGACGGCCAGGTCGCTGCGCATCTGCTCAACAGCATGGAACAAGCTGTCGAGCTGGGTGCGATTGGTGTCAGTGCCCTGGGCGATCTCATTAACCTGGCCTTCCACATCTGCGGACAACCTGGCGATGTTTTGCAGCTGCTCGCCGGCGTGCTCTACCTGTTCAACGCCAGTCTGCAAGTCGGTCGAGAGCTGACGAATCTGCTCCACCACCTGGACGGTGCGTTGCTGGATATCCGCGACCATCACGCCGACTTCATCGGTGGCCGTAGCCGTACGCCCTGCCAACCCGCGCACCTCATCCGCGACGACCGCAAACCCACGCCCATGCTCACCGGCCCGCGCCGCTTCGATCGCGGCGTTAAGCGCCAAAAGGTTGGTCTGGCTGGCGATGGACTGGATCACCAGGGTCACCCGCTGGATTTCCTCGCTGCGCAGGCTCAAGGCTTCGATCAGCTCACGACTGGCGTTGGCACGCTGGCTGAGCTGATGCATGCGGGTGATCGATTGGGTCAGCACTTCGCGGCCTTCAGTGCTGCGTTGATGGGCCTGGCTGGCGGCACCCAGCGCGTCGCGGCTGAGTTGAGAGGTGAGCTTTTCGGTGCCGATCATTACTTCGGCACTGCTGACAATCTGCTTGGCCGCGCCCAATTGCGACTGCAGGCGAGCCGCCAGTTGCTTGACCGAATAGGCTACCGCGGCTGCGGACAGGGCGTTATGGCTGGTGGTGTAGGACAGGTCGCGAGTCAACTCGCCCATCCCATCGCCGACCTCAGAAGGCGCGCTGGCAGGCGCGCGACTTTTCAGGCGAGGCAGCCAGATCACCAGCAGGGCCAGTGGCAGGCAAAGGTAGAGCGGCAGGCTGGCGAGCGCCAAGCCAAGCAGGACCAACACCAGGGCGGCGCTCTGCAACAGTGGCGTCAGCCAGCCGGGCAGCCCGCGCGCCACCGCTTGCGGTGACACTGCTGCGCCCATCAGAGATCCGTCTCCAGCCATCTTCGTTACCCCACTGTTTGTCATTATTGTCGCTGCATTAAACGCCACTATCGGGCCATTATCCATGGGCCTTTAGTGGGGTAGCTTGCAGCAGATCAATAGACGGGGTGTAACGGGTCTTTCCCGGGGAGCCGCAGGACGGCCCCCCGCTTCACCGCATCAGGCTTGGCGCTGATGCTTGTCGATCTGCTCGTGGCGCTCTTGCGCTTCGATGCAGTACTTGGTGGTCGGGCTGATCAGCAGGCGCTTGAGGCCGATAGGCTCGCCGCTGTCATCGCACCAGCCGAAGGAATCTTCCTTGATACGCTCCAGTGCGCGCTCAAGTTGCGGCAGCATGCGCTGGTCGCGGTCGATGGCGTTGACCAGCCAGGTACGCTCTTCTTCAACGGAAGCGGCGTCGGCCGGGTCGGCCGGGGTGTCCAGGCTTTCAATGGCGATACGGTTCTGTTCAATGCGCTCGTGGTGTTCCACTTTCATGTCTTGCAGCAACTTCTCGAAAAAAGCGTGCTGTTCGGCATTCATGTAGTCATCCGCCGGCATGGCCAGCAACTTTTCCTTTGTCATTGATTTCTCTATAAAAAATACGTGCATTAAGGCGAATAAGGGAGCGTTCCGGCCGACCTTTGCAGGTCTCGGAAGGGCGCCATCCATTTCAAGCGCCACCCGGCACTCAATTTACGAGGGGCGGCAGTCTAAGGCCGACTTGAGGGCGCAGCAACTGAAAAGACAGGCAATTTTTCCGAGATAACCCCCAAAAGCACCAGGACGGGCTCGGCGAATGGTCATCGGAGTGCGTTTATAGCAAGAAATTCAGTGTTGTGGAGCTATATAGAAGACAAACGGTTAGAACTGATCGACGAGGGATCCCATGTGGGAGCGGGTTTGCTCGCGAATGCTGAGTATCAGTCAGCACATCCGGCACTGATACACCGCATTCGCGAGCAAGCCCGCTCCCACAACTTGTCTCGCGTCAGACAGGAAATTCAGTCAGCGTTTGAGTTTGCGCTTGTTGCGGTATTGGTCGATCACCACCGCCACCACAATGATCAGGCCCTTGATGATGTCCTGGATGTACGCGTCCACCCCGACAAAGGTAAACCCGCTGGCCATCACCCCAAGGATCAGCGCGCCAATCACGGTGCCGGTGATGCGCCCTACCCCGCCCGCCAGGCTGGTGCCGCCGATCACTGCCGCAGCAATCGCATCCAGCTCATAAGACATGCCCATGCCGGCCTGGCCGGTCGCGGCACGTGCCGAGGCCACCACACCCGCCAGACCAGCCAGGAGACCGGCGATGCTGTACACGATGATCAGGTGGCGCTTGACGTTGATCCCCGAGGTACGCGCGGCCTGCATGTTGCCGCCAATCGCATAGGTGTACTTGCCGTACTTGGTGTAACGCAGCGCAATATGGAAGATCACCGCCACCACCAGGAAGATGATCACCGGCATCGCGCCATGGCCGATGGCCGTGTACGAGTCCGAAAGCATGCTCACCGGCTGGCCTTCAGTGTAGTAACGCGCCAGGCCACGGGCCGAGACCATCATGCCGAGGGTGGCAATGAACGGCGGAATACCGGTGACGGCGATGATGCTGCCGTTGATCGCACCCGCCAGCAGTCCCACACCCAGCCCCATCGCTACGGGGATCCACACCGGCAAGTCGGTCAGGCTCGGGAACACCGCACGGGAAAAGTCGGAAGTCTGTGCCAAACTCGCCGCGATCATCGCCGACAGCGCCAACACCGAGCCGGAGGACAGATCAATACCCGTGGTGATGATGACTTGAGTCACGCCGATCGCCAGCAGGCCGATGATCGACACTTGCAGGATCATCAGCACCAGGCGCTGGGAGTTCATCAGGAAGCTCTGGTCACGCACGATCCAGCCAAACAGCTCGAAGACCAGGCCGATGCCGATCAGCACCAGGAAGATGCTCAGCTCGGTGGGCAGGCGTCGACGACTTTTGGTGGGTACCGTCGCGGGTTTGTTATCTGTTATTGCGTTCATAGCCCTTCACCTTCTTATTCTGTACGTCAGTGGACTGCCGTCATCCCGGAGGCCAACTGCATGACTTTTTCCTGGGTCGCTTCGCTGCGGTCCAAGGTGCCCATCAACTCGCCTTCGTGCATCACCATGACCCGATCGCTCATGCCCAGCACTTCGGGCAATTCGGAGGAAATCATGATCACGGCCATGCCTTCGCTGGCGAGGAAAGCGATCAATCGGTAGATCTCGGCCTTGGCGCCCACGTCGATGCCACGGGTGGGTTCATCGAGGATCAGCAGACGCGGGTTGGTCATCAGCCAGCGCGCCAGCAAAGCCTTCTGCTGGTTGCCGCCGGACAAGGTGTCGATGCACTGCTCAAGGGACGGGGTTTTCACCCGCAGCTTCTTGCACATGTCTTCGCACAGCGCACGCAGGGCTTTCTGCTGGATAAAGCCGTTGCCGGTGTAGTGCGGCAATACCGCCATTTCCATGTTTTCCAGCACCGACAGGCAGGGGAACAGGCCGCTGAGCTTGCGGTCCTCGGTCAACAGCGCAAAGCCTTTCTCGATGGCCATGTGCGGGTCGCTAATGCGCACCGCCTTGCCATCCAGAGTGATCTGGCCGCTGCTGCTGGGGGTGATACCAAAAATGGTTTCCGCCACATTGGTACGGCCCGAGCCCATCAAGCCGGCAATACCGAGGATTTCACCGGCGTGCAGGTCGAACGACACATCCTTGAATACGCCGTCCAGCGTCAGGTCGCGCACCGTCAGCAACAGGTCGCCGATGGGCGTCTCGCGTAGCGGGAACAACTGGCTCAGCTCACGACCGACCATCATCGAAATCAGACTGTCGCTGTTCATGCTGTCGGCGCGTTGCAGGCCGATGTAGTGCCCGTCACGGAACACCGCCACTTCATCGGCGATGGCGAACACTTCGTTCATTTTATGGGTGATGTAAACGATGCCTTTGCCCTGGGACTTGAGGTCGGCAATGATCGAAAACAGGTGGGCCACTTCCTTCTCGGTAATGGCCGATGTCGGTTCATCCATGATCAGGATGTCGGAGTCGTAGGACACGGCCTTGGCAATCTCGACCATCTGCCGCTCGGCGATGCTCAGGTTGCCCACCTGTTCCTCGGGGTCCAGGTTGATGCGCAGGCGCGCCAGCAGTTCGGCGGTGCAGCGGTGCATTTCGCGGTGGTTGACCATGTGCAGGCTGTTGAGCTGCTCGCGGCCAATCCAGATATTCTCGGCGATGCTCATGTGCGGCATCAGGTTGAGTTCCTGGTGGATCATCGCGATCCCAGCCTTCTGGGCCGCCAGGGGCGTTTCAAACACGATCGGCTTGCCACGCAGGCGGATTTCCCCGGCGTCGGGCTGGTAGATGCCGGCGATGATTTTCATCAACGTCGACTTGCCCGCACCGTTCTCGCCCATCAGCGCCAGCACGGTGCCAGGGCGCACCCGCAGTTGCACGTCGGCCAGGGCCACGACGCCGGGAAAGCCTTTGCTGATGTTGACGATTTCCAGCAGGTAGGGTTCTTCCAGCGTCTGAGGCTGAAGACTGGGAGGCTGCGAGACAGTCGCTTGAGCGAGCATAAGGAGGTACTCCATCTGCAGGGCGACCGAAACCGCCCTGCCGGCTTATTGTTGTTATCCAGGGGCTACTTGAAGTCTTTGACGTTGTCCGGGGTGATCAGTTGGAACGGGATCACCACGTTCTGCTCGATAGGCTCGTTCTTGGCCATCTTGCGCGCCGTCTCCACCGACTTGTCGGCCTGGCCCTTTGCATCCTGGAAGGCCGACACCGTCATGTCACCCTTGGTGATCGCATTCAGGCCATCCGGCGTGCCGTCGACACCGGCGATCAACACGCCTTTCTTGCCCGCCGATTTCAGGGCCATGGCGGCACCGATCGCCATCTCATCGTTGTTCGACAGCACCGCCTGGAAGTCACGGCCCTGGGTCAGCCAGTCGTTGACCAGGGTCATGCCCCTGTCACGCAGCCAGATACCGGTCTGTTCCTGCTCGATCTTGATGCCTGGGTACTTGGTCAGGACCTCCTTCACACCTTTGGTACGGTTGGTGGTGGAGTTGTTCGCCAGGTCACCCAGCAGAATCACGATATTGCCTTTGCCGCCGAGCTTTTCGGCGATGTACTGCATCTGCAGCTTCCCGGCCTCGACGTCATCGGACGTCACCGCCGCAACACCGGGGGCCAATGTTGGGCTGTCAGGACGACGGTTGACGAACACCAGCGGAATTTTCGCAGCGGTGGCGGCCTTGATGATATTGGCCGTCGACGCGGTATCCACCGGGTTGACGATGATCGCGTCGACTTTCTGGCTGATAAAGTTCTCGACCTGGCTCAGTTGCTTGACCACGTCGGCACGGGCGTCTTCGAACTGCAATTGCACGCCATCACCCTTGGGATAGGACTTGGCTTGCTTGTCCATGTCTTCGCGCAGGTAGGTGAGAAAGGTGTCATCAAAGGCGGACATGCTCACGCCTATCTTCAGATCGGCGGCAGAGGCAACACCGCTGGCGAGCAGCATGGACAGGGCCAGCGCGGTAAAACGGATCGGGGTCTTCATGAACGGTCTGTCTCCACTTTCTTGTTGGTTTTTTGGACGTTGCGTTTATCAGAGCTCTGCAGGCAGCCGGACGACGGGGGCACCCGGAATACAGCACACCAGCGCACCTTTGTTTTCGACGCACAGCACATTAAGGAAGGAGAAGTAGAACGGCCGGGCGCGGGGCAGACCGCGTGGCGCAAGAGCGGGGCGTAAAACTCGCAGTACAGCGTTGAAGATTTTCATCTGACGGTACCTGGTTGTTTTGATCTTGTTTTTGTTGAGTCGCGCGGATCAAGCCGAACGTACTTTATGCAACCTGGAAAAGACTTTATTGGAAAATAATTTCCATATCAACCTGTTTTAGAATTTTATTCTATTTTTGTTGAAACCACCTGCTGGCGCTCGGCGCTCAGGCGTGCGGCGTCCAATATACGGGTGGTTTCCAGAGCGTCATAGGCATCCACCGGCAGCGGTCCCTGCCCGTGTACAGCCAGTTGCAACTGTCGATAGAACTGCGTCCAGCAGCCCTTCTCCGACGGTACCCGCTCGCGCTCCGGGCCTTGCTCGAACCATCCCCAACGTCGATGCTCTTCGGCGCCCCAATGCTCGCCTTCGGTTTTCGGCGACTTGCCGGCCATCAAGGCTTCTTCCTGGCCGTCGAGGCCTTCGACGGTGTAACAGCCTGCGCTGCCACTGACCCGAAAGCGCGGCGCCTGGCTGTTTTGCAACGCGCTGCCCCACAGGTGGGAGATCACGCCGTTGGCATGGGTCAGCGAGACAAAGAAGCCGTGATCTACCGTGGGGTGTTCGACGGTGTAGTGCAGTTGGGCGAATACACGATCAACCGGGCCAAACAGTTGCAACGCCTGGTCGACCAAATGGCTGCCCAGGTCGCGCAGCCAGCCGCCACCGCTGGCGTTGCCCACGGCTTGCGGGCTGTAGCGCTCCACACGGGATTCAAAGCGGGTGATCTTGCCCAGGGCGCCGGCATCAATGAGCTTGCGCAGGGTCAGGTAGTCCGAGTCCCAGCGTCGGTTCTGGTACACGCTGAGCAGCGTGCCCTGGCGCTCGGCGGCGGTGATCAGCGCCTGGGCCTGTTCAGCGTTGGCGGCGAAGGGTTTGTCGCTGACGACGGCAACGCCGTGTTCGATGGCTTCCAGCACCAGGGCTGGGCGGCCTTTGAGGGTGGTGGAGACGACCAGAGCGTCGACGCCGACTTCAACGATCTGGCCGATGTTGTCAAAAGCTCTGACACTGGGGTGGTCGGTTGCCAGTTGCTGGCGGCGTTCAAGTGAGCGAGTCACCACGCCGACAAACGTCGCACCTGGCAGGGTTGCAATCAGCGGCGCATGAAAAACGCGCCCTCCGTGGCCGTAGCCGACTAGACCGATGCGCATGCATACACTCCTTAATGAAGGGGAAACCCAATCAAAATGTGGGAGCGGGCTTGCTCGCGAATGCGGTGTGTCAGATACACATTCTTTAACTGACACATCGCATTCGCGAGCAAGCCCGCTCCCACACTGACTGCTTTCCATCTGTGGGATCGCGGTCAGCCGTAGAAGTGTGGGCGGTCCGGCAAGCTCACTTTCACAATCTGCTCACTGTTCTGCGCCTCAATACACGCATCCGCCGCCACCGCCGCCGCAAAGCCATCCCACGCCGACGGTCCACCGACCTGTCCCGCACGCACGCTGTCGATGAACGCCTGCAACTCCACGTCGTATGCGCCGATAAACCGATCTTTCCAATCCATCAGGATTGCGTTGGACAGCTTCGCGCCGCTGCGCAGTTGCACCTGGGACGGCTCCGGCAGCTTGGCGATGCCGGTCTCCCCCACCACTTCGCACTGGATGTCATAGCCGTACTGGCAGTTCACGAACACTTCCACATCAATGCGCGTGCCTTTGGCGGTCTCCAACAGCACGATCTGCGGGTCGCGCAGATGGGCGAGCGCCTTGCTGGATTTGCGCGGAAACACCACTTGCACCGAGACGTAGTCATCGTTGAGCAACCACCGCAGCACATCCAGTTCGTGGATCAGGGTGTCGGTGATCGCCATGTCGGTCTTGTAGTTCTCGCCCACCGTCGGGTTGCGATGCGCGCAGTGCAGCATCAGCGGCTCGCCGATCTGGCCGCTGTCGATCACGGCTTTGAGGGCGCGATAGCCTTCATCGTAAGGGCGCATGAAGCCGACCTGCACCAGGCGTTTGCCGAAAGCTACTTCGGCATCGACGATCTTGCGGCAGCCTTCGGCGGTGACCGCCAAGGGTTTTTCGCAGAACACCGGTTTGCCGGCGGCGATGGCGGCCAGCACGAATTCTTCGTGGCTCGGGCCCCAGGAGGTGACGAGGACCGCTTCGACCTCGGGTGAATGGATCAGCGCATGGCCGTCGGCGTACACCTCGGCGCTGATGTTCAAGTCAGCCACCACCTTGGCGGCTTGCTCCAGGTTGATGTCAGTCACCGCCACCACTTGGCTGTTGAGCAAGGTCTGACTGCAGCGACGGATATGGTCCCGGCCGATAGCGCCTGTACCGATCACACCCAGTTTCAAAGACATACAAACACTCCTCTTGTTATTAGTACTGCCGGGCCTTCGCCAGGTGTTCATTGAGTTTTTTCGCGGCGGCATTCGTGCGTTCGCTGGTGGAGACCTGCGCCACGCCCACCCGCCACCACGACAGGTAGCCGTGGATCATGGTCTTGGGCAGCACCTTGATATCGATCAGCGTGGAAACCGTCTGCTTACGTGCATCGGCCAGTGCCGCTTCGAGCTGTTCCACGCTGCTGACCTTGTAGGTCTTGCAGCCATAGGCCGCTGCGCTCATGGCGAAATCCACCGGTACAAGGCCACCGTCAAGCTTGCCGCTCTCGGGGTTGCGGTAGCGGAATTCGGTGCCGAAGCTGTCCATACCGTTGCCGATCTGCAGGTTGTTGATGCAGCCGAACGCCATATTGTCGAGCAGCACCACGTTGATCTTGCGCCGCTCCTGGATCGAGGTCGCCAGTTCCGAGTGCAGCATCATGTAGGACCCATCGCCGACCAAGGCGTAGACCTCTTTGGTCGGCTCCGCGAGTTTCACGCCCAGGGCCGCATTGATCTCGTACCCCATGCACGAATAGCCGTACTCGACGTGGTAGGTGTTGACGCCCTTGCTGCGCCAGGCACGCTGCAAATCGCCGGGCAGGCTGCCGGCGGCGGCGACGATGATCGCGTCGTCGGCCAGGGCCTCATTCAATACACCCAGCACGCGGCTTTGGGTCAGGCACGAGCCGGTCAGCTCGATAAATTCACGCAGCACCGTGCGGTCCAGGTGGTCGTCGACCTCAGGCACGAAACCGTCGCCGGCATACTCCACCTGATGCACGCGGTCCACTTCGGCCTCCAACTGCGCCTTGGCCTCAGCGATCTGCCCGCCCCAGCCGGAACGGTAATCGCCCAAGGCATCGGCCAGTGCTTCGAGGGCGACGTGCGCGTCGGCCAACACCTGTACGCCGTCGAGTTTCAGGGCATCGCAGGGGCTGATATTGAGGTTGAGAAACTTCACCTCGGCATGCTTGAACAGCGATTTTGACGAGGTGGTGAAGTCGGTGTAGCGCGTGCCGATACCAATGATCAGGTCCGCTTCGGGCGCCAGCAGATTCGCCGCCAGGCAGCCGGTTTCACCAATCCCGCCGACGTTCAGCGGATGACTGGAAACCACGGCGCTCTTACCCGCCTGGGTTTCCGCGAAGGGAATATCAAACCGTTCAGCAAAGGCTTGCAGCGCGGCATTGGCGCCGGAGTACTTCACGCCGCCACCGCAGATGATCAGCGGCTTGCGCTTGCCCCGGAACGCCGCCAACGCATCGCCGATCATCGCGGCGGTGGCCGGGCGGCGGTCGATACGGTGCACACGTTTTTGCAGGAAGTAGTCCGGGTAATCCCAAGCCTCGCCCTGCACATCCTGGGGCAGCGCCAGGGTCACCGCGCCGGTTTCGGCAGGATCGGTGAGCACGCGCATGGCGTGAATCGCCGCCGTCATCAGCTGCTCAGGCCGGTTGATGCGGTCCCAGTACTTGCTGACGGAACGGAACGCATCGTTGGTGCTGATGCTCAAGTCGTGGAACTGCTCGATCTGCTGCAACACCGGGTCGGGCTGGCGGCTGGCGTAGACATCGCCGGGCAGCAACAGCAACGGGATACGGTTGGCGGTGGCGGTCGCCGCCGCGGTAAGCATATTCGCAGCACCCGGGCCGACGGAGGCGGTGCAGGCGTAGATCTTGCGGCGCAGGTGCTGCTTGGCGAAACCAATCGCGGCATGCGCCATGCCCTGCTCGTTGCGGCCCTGGTGCACCACCAGGTCGCCGGCGTCCTGTTCAAGGGCCTGGCCCAGGCCCAGCACATTGCCGTGGCCGAAAATGGTGAACACGCCGGCGACGAACTTGCTTTGTACGCCGTCGACTTCGATGTATTGGTTATCCAGGAACTTCACCAGGGCCTGGGCCATGGTCAATCTTGTTGTGGTCATGTTCGCACCTTGTATGAATGCAAATCTGTCGATCAACAGTGATCCCATGTGGGAGCGGGCTTGCTCGCGAAAGCGATGGGTCAGTAAGTCAATCCGGTGACTGACACACCGCCTTCGCGAGCTCGCCCGCTCCCACAAGTTATCCGCTGTCAGTTCCGGGATTTGTTCAGATGGGCAATGCTCGCGCCCAACGCTTGCTGGATATCCGCCAGCTCGTGCACGCTTGTCGCAAACGGTTCGAACGACAGGTAGCCGCTGTAACCGCTGCTGAGCAAGGTGTCGATCTGCGCGGCGTTGCCGAGGATATCGCCCTCGCCCACCAGCACCCGGTGACCGTCGCGAATCGATTGGAGCGGCGCCTCGGCATCTTCCACACCGGAGATATGCACCAGCCCGGTCAACTCCGGAAAAAACTCATGTTCGCCGGCCAGGTGATGATGGAAGGTGTCGTGCACCAGGCGAAACACATCCAGGCCGCCGATGGACTGGATCGCGTTCACCGCCACGCGCTTACGGCGCATGGTGCATTCTTCGAAGCCCAGGGGCTCGATAAACCCGAGAATCCCGTACTCGCGCAGGATCGGCGCCAGCTCGCTCAACGCAGTGCGCAAACCGGCGGCACGCTGGGCTTCGTTGCGGGTGTCGCCGGGTTCATTGAACGGACACATCACCAAGCCCTGCGCACCGCATTCGCGAGCATACGTGGCGAGCGCTATCGCCTGGGCGCGGCGCTCGTCATTCCACACATCGAAGGGGTACAGCGCGTTGATCGACAGCACCGTGATGCCCTGGGCCGCACACAATTCACGCACGCGGCTGGCCGGGGTGCCGTATTCGATCTGACGATCCTTGAGGTCGTTGCGAATCTCGATGGCATCGCATTTCAAGGCCACGGCCAGTTGGATGAAATCCGGCAGGGACAGGTTGGGCGCGACCATACGGTTAAGGGCGAAACGTAGAGGCGACTTCATTCTTGTTGTTCTCCGTCCAAACCGCTGATTAAAGGTCCAGCAGCCAACTGTGCTGCGGGTCGTTATGGAAATGCCAGGCGCGCTTGGGGCCGGCCATCACGTTCAGGTAATAAGACTCGTAGCCATAGGGCACGCTAACCGGGTGATACCCCTTGGGCACCACCACCAGGTCGCTGTTTTCCACGGCCATGGCCTGGTCGATGCTGCGGTCGTCGGTGTAAACGCGCTGGAACACGAAGCCCTGGGGCGGGTTGATCTGGTGGTAGTAGGTTTCTTCCAGGAAGCTCTGGTGCGGCAGGTCATCGGTGTCGTGCTTGTGCGGCGGGTAACTCGACGAATGCCCGGACGGCGTACGTACTTCCACCACCAGCAGGGAATGGGCCGGCTCGCTGTCGGGCAGGATGTCGCAGACGTAGCGGGTGTTGGCGCCCTTGCCGCGTACGCTGCGCTTGCAATTTTCCGGGCGGATCAGACGCGGCTCGTAGCCCACGGTGCCCGGTGCGGCGCATACGGCAATCTGTACGTCGCTCAACGCGGTGACCAGGGCATCAGTGCCCGGCGGCAGGTAGGCGGCGAACGGGGATTTGTCTTCAAACACCGATTGTCGATCGCCCAGGTTCTGCCAGTTGAAACCTTCGCCTTCGATGTTCACCCGGCCGCTGAGCAGCACCAGGCACAGTTCTTTATCACCGGCACTGACCGGCAGGGTTTCCCCCAGGCTCAGGCGGTAGGCGCAAAAGCCCACATACTCCAGGCGTCCGGCTTCCAGGGCGACCATGGTCTGGCCGCGTTTGCTGCTTTTGACCAACAAGCTCATCACTCAAGTCCTCTCGTTGAGAAGCGCACGCAAGGTGTCATAGCCTTTTTTTGCATAGATATAGCTGGGTGCGACCGCCGGGTCCTGTTCGGCTTCCACCACCAGCCAACCTTCGTATTGGGCGGCCAGCAGCACATCGAGCAATTCGGCGAAGTCGATATCGCCATCGCCGGGCACGGTGAAAGTGCCGTTGACGATGCAGTCGGGGAAGCTCCACATCTGGTTGCGCGCCAGTTGCACCACCGCCTTGCGCACGTCCTTGAAATGCACGTGGCAGACGCGGTCGATGTGTTTGCGCAGCACCTCAATGGGCTCGCCGCCGCCCATGTAGCAGTGGCCCGAATCGAACAGCAGGCCGACTTCCGGGCCGGTACGGCGCATCAGTTGGTCGATGTCTTCCGGAGATTCAACATAAGCGCCCATATGGTGGTGGTACGCCAGGCGCACGCCTTGGGACAGGGTGAAACGCGCCAGTTCGGTGAGTTTGTCGGCGTAGTCCTGCCAGGCTTGTTCGCTGTGAAAGCGCGGGCGTTCGATCAGGCGGATGCGCGAGCCCTGGATTGAATCGGCCACCTCGCCGTACACCAGCACCGTAGCGCCATTGCGTTTCAGCAACTCGACATGCCCGACGATGGCCTCGATTTCTTCAGCCACCGAGCGCCGGGCCAGGCGGCTGGAGTACCAGCCGGAGACCAGCGCCAGGTCATAAGGGCGCAACACATCGCCGACGCCCTTGGCGTCCTTGGGGAATTTTCCGTTGAGTTCGAAGCCTTCGTAGCGGATGTCCTTGCCTTCGCTCAGGGCGGTGCTCAGAGGCGTTTCGCCGCCCAGGGCGGGGAGGTCATCGTTGCTCCAGGAGATCGGGTTGATGCCAATTCGGATTGCGGGCATGGCTGCACCTTTTGTTTTTATCTGACTTGAGCCTGGTGAGATTTGCGTTATGTGGGAGCGGGCTTGCTCGCGAATGCGGTCTATCAGATCGCAATTCTTTAACTGACCCACCGCGCTCGCGAGCAAGCCCGCTCCCACATTTGACCGTGTTTAATTTCGGGCACTGCGCCAGGCGTTTATGAGCTGTTCAAAGGTGGCCTGGACTTGCTGAATCAAAACCTCATCATCAATCTCCCCCGCCATCCACGCCCGGCTCGGCTCCTGGAAGATCGTGCGGCCAACGGCAAACCCTCGGCAGGTCGTGCTCTGGCTGGCCTGCTGGAAGCCGTCGGCGAGAAACTCGGCCGACGCATTCAGGCCCAGCAGCACCACGCCACGGCAGTACGGGTCGCGCTCCTGGATCAGTTCGTCGAGCTTCTTCCAGTCCTCGGCCGACTGCGCCTCGATCTTCCACCACGCCGGGTAGATACCCAGGTTGTACAGACGCTTGAGACTGCGGTAGAGCACGTCGGGGTAAGTCGACGGGTGATCCTTGGGCGGGATGACTTCCAGCAGCAGTTCATGGCCGCTGACAATCGACGCTTCGTACACTGCCTTGAGTTGCGCTTCCTGTTCCAGGCGCAGCAGCGGCTCGTCGTCGGGATGGAATTGCACCAGGCACTTGATGATCTGCTCCTGGGGCCAGGCAATCAGGTTGCTGCCCACCGAGCGACCGTGTTCGAACGCCAGGGGACGCGAGTTCTGCACTTCCACCGGACGCGCAATCCACCAGCCGCGACCGCTGGCGGCGTTGAGCGCATCCTGGCCGAAGCGCTGGTCAGCGAGCAGGCCGACGTCGGCCTCGACGCCTTGCTCTGCGAGTTTTTTCTCCACGCGCTCAATGGCCTGGATGAACAGTTGCTTGGCGTCACTGATGCGCGCCAGGTCCTGGCCGCCTTTCTGCGCCAGGTCCACCAGCTGCCAGCGATGATCGAAGGCAAACACGAACAGTTGTTTCCAGGCCTTGCGCGGCACCGTCACACGGTGCAGACGTTGCAGGGTCAGGTCCTGGTCCGGTCGGGTAATCGGTACCGGGCTGTTGAACAGGTATTCCAGCTCCGCCGGCGTGGGCATGGCCGGGGCGCAGGCGTGGCGTGAGACGACCAGGCCGCCACAGGCATTGGCCAACTGGCTGCAACGCTCGTCACTCGCATCGTTGATCCAGCCGCTGAGGAAGCCCGACATGAACGCATCGCCGGCACCGAGCACATTGAGCACTTCTACACGCACACCGGGGTAGATGGCGCCGTCTTCAAGACGTGCGGGAATGGCGCCGTGGATCACTGTGCAACCCTGCGGGCCGAGCTTGACCACCAGGGTCGCCGGGGTCAGTTCGCGCACCTTGCGCAGCGCAGTGAGCAAGTCTTCACTGCCCCCCGCGATGAGGAATTCTTCTTCAGTGCCGACGATCAGATCAAAGCGCGGCAGGATCTTCTGTACATGCTGGCTGACATTCTGGTCGGCGACAAAACGGGTTTCACCATCAGCCTTGCCCGCCAGGCCCCACAGTACGGGGCGGTAGTCGATATCCAGCACGCGCTGGACGTTGTGCTTGGCCGCGTAATCCAGCGCCTGGATGCTGGCCTTGTACACGCCGTCGGTGGAGAAATGCGTGCCGGTGATCAACAACGCCTTGCTGGAGGCGATAAAGGCTTCGCTGATGTCTTCGGCGCGCAGGGCCATGTCGGCGCAGTTTTCGCGGTAGAACACCAGGGGAAAGGTTTCGCGGTCCTTGAGACCAAGCAGGACCAGCGCGGTGAGGCGTTCCGGATCGACCTTGATGCCGCTGACATCACAGCCTTCGCGGGCCAGGGACTCCACCAGGAAGCGCCCCATATGGTCATCGCCGACCCGGCTCAACATCGCCGACCTGAGGCCCAGCCTGGCGGTGCCGAAGGCGATGTTGGCGGAGGAACCGCCGAGGTACTTGGCAAAGCTGGACACGTCCTCAAGCCGCGCACCCACTTGCTGCGCATAAAGGTCGACGCCCAGGCGCCCGAGGCAAATCAGATCCAATTGACGCCCACTGGCAAAACGAGTCTGGCCCATGCTGGCTCCTGTTATTTTTATCAGCCTGCGTTGTACCGACGTGGCGACGGCAAAACGCTCTTGGTGGGAGCAGACTAGAACGTCCGGCGACGCCAATCAATATTTATTCCAGATATTTTTTCATTGGAATATTTTTTCCATTAAGCTCGTACAGGGGCACTCCCACCACAGTGCATCGTTTCAGCAGGCCACGCCGGCCGTGATGCCAAGGTATTTTTTTGCGCCTACCCTGTAGACTTGCGCTACCCATCAGCGCAACAGACAAAAACGCCAGAAGGATTACCCATGTCCCGCACCGATCCCGAGACCACCCTGGAAGACACCATCGCCAGCCCTCCGATCAATGCCGAGCGCCTGTTGCAACTGATCACCGACGAATACGAGAGCCTGCCGCGCCAACTCAAGCGTATCGCCAGCTACATGAGCCAGCAGAGCGACCGGATCATGGTCGACCGCATCAGCGACATCGCCCGCGAGTGCGAAGTGCACCCGTCGGCCATCGTGCGCTTCTCGCAGCGCTTCGGGTTCAGTGGGTTCAGTGAGATGCAGGCGCTGTTCCGCGAGGCCTACACCCACAAGACCACGCCGGTGCAGAACTATCAGCAGCGCATCCGCAGCATGATCGCCAACAAGTCGCAGAAAGCCAGCGGCGGCGACCTGGCGCGCGAGTGCGTCAACGCGACCCTGTCCGGCATCGAGCGCCTGGGGCTGGAGTTGGATGATGTCGCTTTCGACAAAGCCGTGGACCTGGTGGTGAATGCCGACAATATCTACGTGGTCGGCGTGCGCCGCTCCTTCGCGGTGGCGGACTACCTGGTCTACAACCTGCAGCACACCAACAAACGCATCCATCTGATCTCAGGCCTGGGCGGCAGCTACCGCGAACAGATGCGCAGCGTGCGCGCCAATGACCTGGTGATCGCCATCAGCTTCACGCCCTACGGCAAAGAGACGCAGCATTGCCTGCGCATCGCCCAGCATCATCAGGCCAAGACCCTGATCATCACCGACAGCAACCTGTCGCCCCTGGCCAAGCGGGCGAACGCGGTGCTGTTGGTGAATGAAGGTTCGTCGTTTGCCTTCCGCTCGTTGAGCGCCACCCTGTGCCTGTGCCAGGCGTTGTTTATTGCGGTGGCGTACCGGTTGGAGTTGAAAGTGGATGAGATTCACGAGCAAGTCGGGTTCGACGACTGACGACGCCTACCACAACTGCGCCAACGCGCGGCCGTGGTAGCGGATCTGCGCCAGGGTCAGCGCGGTGTAGCCAATGATCACCGCCGGCGGCAAGGTCACCCCGTGACAGAACTTGCCCAGCGGCTGCAGCGTCAAACCTGCTTCAGCAGCGCGGTTGCAGAAATCGACCTCTTCGACACCCGCCGGCAGCCACATCACAAAATGCAATCCGGCCTGCTGGCCGCTGACCGCGCAGTGCCCGCCCAGGCACTCCAGCAACGTATCGCGTCGGGCCTGGTACGCTTGGCGCGAGGCACGCAAATGACGTACGAAGGCGCCGCTGCGCAGGAACTCCACCAGCCCCAATTGATCAGTGGCCCCCACCGAATGCCCGGTGAGTTGCAAGGTGCGCAACAGTCCGCGGCGCAACACCTTGGGCAACACCATGAAGCCTACGCGCAAGCCGGGGAACAGGTTCTTGTTGAAGCTGCCGCAATAGATCACGCGGTCGGCCGAATCCAGGGATTTGAGCGCCGCCAGCGGCGCGGTGTTGTAGTTGTACTCGCTGTCGTAATCGTCTTCGACCACCCAGGCGTCGGCGCGAGCGGCCCAGTCCAGCAACGCCAGGCGACGGGATACCGACAGGGTCATGCCCAGCGGCGCCTGGTGCGCCGGTGTGACATAGGCCAAGCGCGCCCTCTCAGGGAGTTGGCCAGTGTCGAGGCCCTCGGCAGTGACGGGAATACCCTGCACATTGGCGCCTGCCAGGGCGAACAGACGCCGCGCCGGCAGGTAGCCGGGGTCTTCGACACAGGCCGTCTCGCCCGCCTTGAGTACGCTGCGCGCAATCAAGTCGAGGGCATGACGGATGCCGGTGGTGACGATCACTTCATCGGCCTCGCAGTGCAGGCCGCGATAGCTGCGCAGGTAGTCGGCGATCTGTGCGCGCAATTCAGGCAGGCCGGCCGGGTGCGATGCTTCCAGCACGCCCGGCCCTGCTGCCAGCAACCCACGGGAGATGCAGCGGGCCCAGGTCTTCAGGTCAAACAGACTGGCATCCGGGCGGCGTGCGACAAAGGGCACATGGCTCTGCACACCGACATCCGGCGGATCAGGCTCCGCAGGGCGACGAGGTATGTCCTTGGCCAACGGCGCGGCGATGAACTGCTCCGGGATTACCGCACACACCCGCGTGCCAGACCCGGCGACGCGTTTTACGTAGCCTTCGCTGTGCAGGCGGTCGAACACGGCTTCCAGCGTGCCACGTGACACCCACCAGCGCTCGGCCAGGCTGCGCGTGGAGGGCAAGCGGCTGCCCGCCGGCAATTGCCGGTTGAGGATCGCCCCGCGCAAGGCTTCGTAGGCGCCCTGCTGCTTGCCCGCGCCCAGCGTGTCGGGACGCGGCAGGTCGAGCACGGATGCGGTTTTTCCTCGGCTCATAGTGGTCCTATCAAACAAGGCATAAGTGGTCCTCAGGATTAAACCACAATACAGCTAGAGTCCGGGCTCTACTCCTTGCTTCGAGACGCCCCATGACTCAACGCGCCCTCTCCACTGGGTTCTGGCTGATGCTGCTGACCGCGCTCATCGCCTTGCCACGCGTCACCCTGGACATGCACCTGCCGGCCCTACCCGCCATGGCTGACTATTTCCACACCAGCGACAGCCAGTTGCAACTGACCCTCACGCTGTACGCCCTCGGCTCGGCGATTTCGCTGCTGGTCAGTGGGCCACTCACCGACCGCTTCGGCCGCCGTCCGGTATTGCTGGTCGGGTTGTTCCTGTATGTCCTCGCCACGGCAGCGTGCGCCCTGGCGGACAACCTCGCCGTGTTGATCATCGCGCGCCTGTTCCAGGCCTTGGGCGGTTGCTGCACCACCGTGATCGGCCGCGTGATAGTGCGTGACTACTTCGACCGCGACGAACAGGCACGCCTGCTCGGCCTGATCTCCATGGCCATGGCCATCTCACCCATGGCCGCGCCGGTACTGGGCAGCCTGATGCTGCCGTTCATCAACTGGCGCGGGCTGTTCGTGCTGCTGGGGGGGATCGGAGCTGTGCTGTGCGGGGTGGTGTATCGCCGCCTGCCCGAAACCCGCCCGCCGGAAGTCGCCGCCGCCCCGCCGCAGGGACTGCTGCGCCTCTACGGCCAGTTGCTGCGCGATCGTTATTTTCTGCGTTACGCCTTGGCCATCGGTTGCGTGTACAGCACCTACTTTCCGTTTATCAGTGAGTCATCGGCGCTGCTGCAACGCGGCTTCCATCTGTCCGCCACGGCGTATGCCCTGGTGTTCGCCGCCACGATCAGCGGCTACATGCTGGGCGCGAACCTGTTCCGGCGCCTGGTCAGGCGCTTTGACCCGGACCGCTTGATCGCCGTGGGGATAGGCCTGAATCTGCTGGGCAGCGTCACTCTTGCACTGGCCACAACGGCACTGCCAGGGGAATGGCTGGCGATTGTGTTGCCAATGGTACTGATCATGGTATCGGTGGGTATGACGATTCCGGCCTGTCAGCTGTCGGTGCTGCAGCCTTATGGCGCAATCGCGGGAACGGCATCCGGGCTGTTCTTTTTCACCCAGATGTTGCTGACGGCGGTGAGCAGTTGGGCGACCGGGTTGATGTCCGATGGCACCTCTGCGCCATTGGTGATCATGACATCAGTCGCGAGTGTGTTACTGGTGACCAGCTGGCTGGCCTTGCAGCAAAAAGCCGCGCCTGTTACTCAGGCGCGGCTTGGATGAAACGGTAATCAGTGCATGAAGATCGCGATCAGGATGATCACAGGAATAGGCACACCGAGGAACCAAAGCAGTAGTGAACGCATGATGCTCTCCTTGAAAGAACGGGCCTTGAATGAATTAACGGACGAAGTGTTCGGTTTCCACATACACCACGGCATCGCGACGGCGACCGCCAAAGGTGGCTGCGAAACTGGCGAAGAACGCGCCGATCAACAGAGCAACAAAGGTCCAAAGCGACGTGTAGGCAGCGACCTTGGCGGCGGTGTCAGCGGCTTGTTTGGCTTTAAGCTTGGCGTCTTCCACTGCTTTGCGGGCATCGCCATAGACTTTGTCGATACGCGCTTCGGCATCTGCCTGGCTGAGGTTGGTGCGCTGGCTGATCAACTGGGCCAGGTAGGCACGGTCTTCAGCGGCCAATTGGCCGTCATTGCTCAGGGTGCGGGTGAAGATGCGGGCAACCACGCCGTGGGCGGCGTCATCGCTGACGGCTACCGGGCGGTCATCGCGGAACAGGCTGTCGACGTAGTAGTCGAAGTCGCCGCCATTGACACCCTTGGCGGCACTGCCGGCGGCTTGCGTAATGCCGCTGGCCGCGCCGGCTGCAACACTGGCACCGGCTTTCACGCCGCCACTGACGACACTGCTCACCGAACCGACCACCAGCACTGCGGTAATCAACGTGGCCACAGCCCAGGCCAGGAACCCATGGGCCGTGTCGCGGAAGTACACCTCATCGCCGTGCATATTCGCCCACTTCACCCGCAACCGACCGGCAATATAGCCGCCCAGCCCGGATGCGACGATCTGGGTAAACGCCAGCCAGACAATCGTGGAAATGCCAAGCCCCTTGGCGCTGATGCCACTGTCAGCCCACGGCGACACCGCCGAAAAGCCCAGGCCGAAGCCCAGCAGCACGAGGATCAGGGACAATGCGGCCGCAGCGGCCGCCCCGGCAAAAATCGCCCCCCAGGAAACCCCGGAGAGCGTGCTCGATTCTTGCAGCGTGGATGAGGATGTGATCATTGTTGTTGTGCTCCAAGGCAGAAAAATAGTGTTACAAGTCTCAAAAGGGACAGTGCAGGCACCATGCCAGGCAGCAAAAAATTTAAAACCGTTACAAATCATGAAGTTAAGTAAATTGAACTTACTCAAACCATGCAACTTGCAAGAAAGGGCCGTTGCGGGCGGGCGTTATGCATTCCCGTTAGCCGGTCATGAAAGATGTGTCAGTTTTGCCAATATGAAGTTTTATTTAGGAAGCGTTCAGCGATTTCTTGGCAAAATGCCCGCACTTCCGTAGGCGCCGGCTTGCTGGCGATTGCGGTCTTCCCGTGTGAATCGATCACCAGGTAATACCATGACCCGTATTTTGACTATCGAGGATGACGCCGTAACGGCCCGCGAGATCGTCGCCGAGCTGAGTAGCCATGGACTGGATGTAGATTGGGTAGACAACGGCCGCGAAGGCCTGGTCCGCGCCGTGAGTGGCGACTACGACCTGATCACCCTCGACCGCATGCTGCCGGAACTCGATGGCCTGGCCATCGTCACCACGCTGCGCACTATCGGTGTGTCGACGCCGATCCTGATGATCAGCGCCCTCTCCGATGTGGACGAACGTGTGCGCGGCCTGCGTGCCGGCGGTGATGACTACCTCACCAAACCGTTCGCCTCGGATGAAATGGCCGCTCGCGTTGAAGTGCTGCTGCGGCGCAAAAGCACCGTCCAGGAATTCGAAACCGCCCTGCGCGTGGCCGACCTGGAGCTGAACCTGATCAGCCGTGAAGCCAGTCGTGCCGATCAGCCCCTGAGCCTGTTGCCCACCGAATACAAGTTGCTGGAGTTCCTGATGCGCAACACTGGGCAGATCCTGTCGCGGATGATGATTTTCGAGGAAGTCTGGGGCTATCACTTCGACCCCGGCACCAACTTGATCGACGTGCACATCGGCCGTCTGCGCAAGAAGATCGACCCACCGGGCCTCACGCCGCTGATCCGCACGGTACGAGGTTCCGGTTATGTCATTGCTGAACCCCTCTAAGGGCTGGCGCTCTTCCAGCAGCCGCTTGCTGGCGCTGTACAGTTCGTTGTTCGTGGCCTGGAGCTGCATCCTCATGGGGGTGCTGTACTACGAGGTGTCGGGCTATCTGGGCGACCTGTCGCGCCATTCGCTGATGCAGCGCCAGCACCTGTTCCAGCGCTTTGACGGCGAGGAACTGGTGGAAGCCCTGACCACCAGCATGACCTTCGACATGAAGGGCGTGGACGCCTACGGCTTGTTCGATGAGCAGTTCCGCCCTCTCAATGGACCGATCCGCGCGGTGCCGCCCGACTTGCCCCTGGACGGCAAGATCCACGCCCTGACCAACTGCGTCGACTCCGACGACCCCAAGTTGCCCAAGGACAGCTGCGACGCCGTCGCCACCCATACCGATGACGGCCGCTGGCTGGTACTGGTACGCGCCAACGGCTCGCTGTTCGGCGTGACCCGTATCATCTGGCATGCCCTGCTGTGGGCGCTTTCCCTGACGATTATCCCTGGCGCTGCGGGCTGGCATTTGTTGCGTCGTCGCCCGTTGCGGCGGATTCGCGGGATCCAGGCCAGCGCCGAAGCCATCGTCGCCGGCGACCTGACCCACCGTCTGCCGCTGTCGAATCGGCGCGACGAACTGGACATGCTCGCGGCCATCGTCAACGCCATGCTTGATCGCATCGAGAAGCTGATGAACGAGGTCAAGGGCGTGTGCGACAACATCGCCCACGACCTGCGCACCCCGCTCACGCGCCTGCGTGCGCAGCTGTACCGCATCAAGCAGGAGGCCGAGGCGGAGTCGGACTACGCGGTGAAACTGGATGACGCGATTGCCGAAACCGACACCCTGATGGCGCGCTTCCGGGGGCTGTTACGTATCTCCGAACTGGAAGACCACCAGCGTCGCTCAGGCTTTTTGGTCATGGATCCACTGCCACTGTTGCGCGAGTTGCACGACTTCTACCTGCCCCTGGCCGAAGAAGGCGAACTGCAATTGCGGCTCGAAACGCCGGAGTCCCTGCCATGGATCACCGGCGACCGCGCATTGCTGTTCGAAGCCCTCGCCAACCTGCTGAGCAACTCGATCAAGTTCTCCCCACCGGGCGGCGAGGTGATTCTGCGTGGGGTCAACGACGCCGGCAGCACGCGCCTTGAAGTGCACGACTCCGGCCCCGGCATACCCGCAGCGGAACGTGACGCGGTGTTCCAGCGCTTCTATCGCGTGGATGAGAGCGACCAGCAAGGCGGCTTTGGATTGGGCTTGTCGATTGTGGCGGCGATCATCAACCTGCATGGGTTCAGGCTGGAAGTGGGTACGAGTGAGCGAGGCGGTGCACGCCTGGTTCTGGAGTGCCGCCAACAACTCATGCCCGAATAACGCATGCATCACAACACCCTGTAGGAGCCGGCTTGCCGGCTCCTACAGGGGACGCGGGTCAGCCTGGGAAATTGGCCCGCAACGCCTCCAGCCCACCGCTGTAAACACCCGCAAACAACTCTTCCGCCGCCGCATCCGTGGTGCCTGCCGCCGGCGTGAACACACCGGACCAGGTCACTTTCGCCGACGCTTCACCCAACGCCTCGACCTGCACCGTTGCCAGGTATGCACTCACCGGAAATGGCGACTGTTCAATGGTGTAGCTGTAAGTACGGCCGACGTTATCAAAGCTCTGCAAACGCTCCACCACCACCCCGCCATCGGCGGTTTGCAGATGACGCACGCGACCGCCATCAAGGGCCTCGCTTTTGACGATAAACGGCAACCAGTCCGGCAGGCTGTTGAAGCCGCCGATCAATTGCCAGACCTGATCGGCCGATACAGGGATTTCAATCACAGAAGACGCTGTTGCCACGTTAATTACTCCAGAAAATAGAAAACCATTCAGATGGCCATGCTGTCGACCACACCGCCGTCGACCCGCAACGCGGCACCGGTGGTGGCAGAAGACAGGGGTGAAGCAATGTACGCCACCAGGTTGGCGACTTCATCCACATTTGCTGCGCGCTGGATGATCGAGGTTGGCCGTGCGTTTCGCACAAACACATCCGCCTCGTCCCGCGCACTGCGCCCGGATTTTGCGGTGGCGTCCTTGAGCATCTGCTCCAGGCCGTCGGTAAAGGTCGGGCCAGGCAAAACCGCGTTAACCGTCACGCCGCTACCCGCCAGGCGCTTGGCCAAACCATGCGACACCGCCAGGTTGGCGCTCTTGGTCACGCCGTAGTTGATCATGTCCGCCGGGGTCGCCACGCCGGACTCCGACGACAGGAAGATCACTCGCCCCCAGCCCTGCCCGACCATGCCCGGCACGTAATGCCGCGCCAGGCGCACACCGGAGATCACGTTGACTTCATAGAAGCGTGCCCATTCGCTGTCCGGGGCCTCGAAGAAATCCACATCGTTGAAGATACCCAGGTTGTTGACCAGGATGTCGGCGCGCGGTTCGGCGGCGAACAGTTTTTCTGCACCTTCGGCCGTGCCGAGGTCTGCCACCAGCCCGCGCAGGTCCGCGCCGGGGACGGCCTGGCGGATGCTCGCCAAGGCGTCATCCACCTTGCCCGCTTCACGCCCGATCACCACCACGGTGGCGCCGGATGCTGCAAGCGCCTGGCTGATGCCCAGGCCAATGCCGGCCGTGCTGCCGCTGACGATGGCTACTTTACCGCTCACATCAATTTTCATCGGTTGAACTCCTGAAGTTAAAGCGGCAGTGGTGCACGGTCCGAAATCAATCGGGCCTCGCGCAGGGCCTGCCAGAAGGCTGCCGGAATAGTCTCTGACAACGCCGCAACGTCTTCGGCAATCCGCCCCGGACGACTGGCGCCTGGAATCACTGCCGCCACGGCCGGGTGGGCCAGGGAGAATTGCAGCGCCGCCGCTTTCACGCTGACGCCAAACGCCTGGGCAATCGCCCTGATTTGCTCGACCTTGCGGATGATTGCCGGGCTGGCTTGCTGGTACTCGAAGTGCGCGCCGCCCGCGAGGATGCCGGAGCTGTAGGGGCCACCGACGACGATCTCGACGTTCTGCGCCAGGGCCGCGTCCATCAGGCGCTGCAGGGCACGATCATGGTCCAACAGTGTGTAGCGGCCGGCCAGCAAAAAGCCGTCGGGCTGCGCTTCGGTCAGGTCCAGGGTCAGTTCGCACGGCTCGACGCGGTTTACGCCCAGGCCCCAGGCCTTGATCACGCCCTCTTCACGCAGGCGGGTCAGCACTTTGAAGGCACCGGTGCGGGCCTGGTTGAAGTACTCCAGCCATTGGTCGCCATAGAAGTCCTGGGCGATGTCGTGAATCCACACGATGTCCAGGCGGTCAGTGTTCAGGCGGGTCAGGCTGTCTTCGATGGAGCGGAGGGTGGCGTCGGCGCTGTAGTCGTTGAGCATCTTGTTCGGGCGGCCGTGTTCGAACACGCCGCTTTTTTCGCCGAGGTCGCGGGCGCTGTCTTCTATTTCGTCGAGGATCACCCGGCCGACCTTGGTGCTGAGCACGAAATCATCGCGGTTGTACTGCGACAGGGCGTGGCCCAGGCGGATTTCCGAGAGGCCCGAGCCGTAGAACGGCGCGGTGTCGAAGTAGCGCACGCCGGCATTCCAGGCAGCCTCGACAGTGGCCTGGGCTTCGTCTTCTGGAATGGCGCGGAACATGTTGCCCAGCGGCGCGGTGCCGAAGCCGAGCTGGCCTGGGAGTTTGTCTTTCAAGCTCATGGTAGATCCTCACTGGGTTCAGGGGTCGCTGTGACCGTTGAGCAGATCCTAGATTGCGCAGATCGGACCGTCCAAGACATACTGCGACCAACTTGAGTCCCTAGAGGTCTAACATGATCGACCTGCGCCAATTGCGCTACTTCGAAGTCGTCGCCGAGGAAGAGCACGTCGGCCGTGCTGCCGAGCGCTTGCACATCTCCCAGTCACCGCTGAGCCGACAGATAGCCCAGCTGGAAGAGCGCCTGGGACTGACCCTGTTCGAACGCAGTCAGCAACGCATCCGCCTGACCCGTGACGGCCAGACCTTCCTCGCCGAGACCAAGGCCTTGCTGACCCACGCCAACCGCCTGGAATCCTTGGGCAGGCGCCTGGGCCGAGGTGAGGAAGGCGGCCTGTGCATCGGCTATATCGAGAACGCCATGCATGCCGGGGTACTGCCCAATGCCTTGCGCGTGTTGCGCGACGACCGGCCTACCGTGCATATCAAGCTGTATAACCTGCCGTCTCTCGAACAGCTGGAAGGCCTACGCCAACGCAGCCTGGATATCGCATTGGTTGGCGAACCACCCGCCGCCGACGACCCGGACCTTATCGCGCGGCAAGTGCTGGATGACCCCATGCTGCTGGCCTTGCCCGAGCATCATCCATTGGCCCGTCAGAGCGAGTTGTTGCCCGAGCACCTGGCGGACCAGGAGTGGATCGGCGTGCAGCGCAAACCCGGCGCCAACCCCGCCGACGACTTCGTCGCCGCCTGCATCCGCGCCGGTTTCACCCCGCAGATCCCCATGGAAGCCGGGGAGCCGTTTACTGCGCTGGGGTTGGTCGCGTCAGGGCTGGGCGTGGCCATGGTGCAAAAAGGCCTGAGCCGTAATGCCCCGCCCGGCGTGGTGTTGCGTGAACTGCCGTGGTTGAACTACACCACCCCGCTGTGGGCGGCGTGGCACCGCGTCAACCTGCGGCCGCTGGTAGAAACCTTTCGCAAGGTGCTCACCGAATCTGAGCATTGATGGAGCTCCACAGGTGGGGGGCGTCAGTTAAATCAATTCCCGCAGGCGATACCACAGCATCCCCAACGCCAGCAGCGGCGACCGCAGCGCCTTGCCACCGGGAAACGTCATGTGCGGTACCTGGCTGAAAATATCCAGCCCGGTGCTGTGACCGGCCTGGATACCCTCGGCCAACAGCCTCGCGCACCAATGCGTCACGTTCAGCCCATGCCCGGAATACCCCTGGGCGTAAAACACGTTGGGGTACTGCTTCAAGCGACCGACCTGCGGGAAGCGATTGGCGGTAATGCCGATCTTGCCGCCCCACTGGAACTCGATGGCCGTATTGGCGAGCTGCGGGAACACCTTGAGCATTTTCGGCTGCATGTAAGCGGCAATGTCCGCCGGGTCGCGGCCGGAGTAATGGCAGGCGCCGCCGAACAACAGGCGCCGGTCTGCGGACAACCGGTAATAATCCAGGCCGACCTTCTGGTCGCACAGCGCCAGGTTCTGCGGGATCAGTTGGTTGGCCAGATCCGCCGATAACGGCTCGGTGGCGATGATGTAGCTGCCGGCCGGGAGTACCTTGCCACTCAGGCGCGGTTCCAGCTCCTCCAGATGAGCATTGCACGCCAGCACCAGGCTAGCGGCGCGCACCGTGCCGCCGGCGCAGCGCACGTGCACCGTGTCGCCGTGGATCAGTTCGAGTACTTCGGTGTGCTCGAAAATCCGGACCCCGAGGGATTCGGCCAACCGAGCCTCACCCAAAACCAGATTCAACGGGTGAAGATGCCCGGAGCCCATGTCCACCAGGCCGCCGGCATACACCGGCGAGCCGACTACTTGCTGTATATCCTGCGGCCCCACCAGACGCGTTTCGTGGGCGTAACCCAGCGCCGCCAGGTGCGCCTGCTCGCCCTTGAACGCCGCGAATTGCGCCGGGGTGTTGGCCAACTCGCAAAAGCCCCAGCGCAAGTCGCAGTCGATGCGGTGCGTTCGGATACGCTCGCCCACCAAGGCCACCGAGTCGATGCCGGCGCGCTCCAGGTAACGCACGCCCTCCTCGCCCACGTACTTGCCGAATCCCGACACGTCATGGCCGATACCGCGAATCAACTGCCCGCCGTTGCGCCCGCTGGCACCCCAGCCAATACGGCGGGCTTCCAGCAGGACCACCGAGAGCCCGCGCTGGGCCAGTTCGATGGCGGTGTTAACGCCGGTGAAACCGCCGCCGATCACGCACACGTCGGCGGTCAGCTCAGTGCCCAATGCGGGTCGCTCCGTCAAAGCGTTGGCCGTAGCCCGGTAGTAGGACCGGGCGTGGTCAGTCGACTGAATCATTTGTTGGTCTTCACTTTGCTCCAGGCGCGGGTCATCAGGCGCATGGTTGCCGGGGTCGGCGTGGTGGAAATATAGAGTTTGTCGAGCACGTCCTGGGACGGGTACACCTCAGGATTATTCACCAGTTCCGGGTCCATGAACGCCTTGGCCGCCGGGTTGGCGTTGGCATACCCCACCGAGGCGCTGACCTTGGCGATCACTTGAGGGTCGAGCAGGTAGTTGATGAACGCGTGGGCTTCTTTCGGGTGACTCGCGTCGGCGGGAATCGCCAGCAGGTCGAACCACAGGTTGGAGCCTTCCTTGGGAATCGAATAGGCGATCTTCACACCATTCTTGGCTTCCTTGGCACGGTTGGCCGCCTGGAACACGTCGCCGGAATAACCGAAGGCCACGCAGATATTACCGTTGGCCAGGTCCGAAATGTACTTGGAAGAATGGAAATAGGTGATGTACGGCCGCAGCGTCAGCAGCTTGGCCTCGGCCTGCTTGTAGTCCTCGGGATTCTCGCTGCGCGGGTCCTTGCCCATGTAATTGAGGATCGCCGGGAACAGCTCGTCCGCCGAATCGAGGAAAGCCACGCCGCACTGGTTGAGCTTCTTGATGTTCTCGGGCTCGAACAGCACCGCCCATGAATCGATAGCGTCGATGCCCAGCACCTCTTTGACCTTGTCGACGTTATAGCCGATGCCATTGGTACCCCACAGGTACGGCACCGAGTGCGCGTTGCCTGGGTCATTCTTTTCCAACAGCTTTAGCAACTTGGGGTCGAGGTTCTTGAAGTTGGGCAGTTGCGCGCGGTCCAGCTTGAGGAACGCACCGGCCTTCACCTGGCGCGCCAGGAAGTGGTTGGACGGCACCACCACGTCATAGCCGGTGCGTCCCGCCAGCAACTTGCCCTCCAGGGTTTCGTTGGAGTCGAACACGTCGTAGATCGGCTTGATCCCAGTCTTGGCCTGGAAGTCGGCCAGGGTGGTCTCACCGATATAGTCGGTCCAGTTGTAGACGCTGACCGTCGGCGCCGCCTGGCTGGCGCTGCTGAACGCAGCCACCAGGGCCAGCGGAAAAAGCTGTTTCACAAGACGCATATCGACACCCCTTTTTTGGTTTTTTTAGACGCTCAACAGCAGGAACTCGCGCTCCCAGGAACTGATCACCCGTTTGAAATTCTCGTGCTCGGCGCGCTTGACCGCGACGTAGCCGCGCACGAACTTGTCGCCCAGGTACTGCTTGACCGTGGCGCAATCCTCCATGCGTGCCAGCGCATCTTCGAGGGTGAACGGCAGGCGCAGGTTACGGCGCTCGTAGGCGCGGCCCTCCACCGGCGCGCTGGGCTCGATCTGTTCGATCATCCCGAGGTAGCCACACAGCAGACTAGCCGCTATCGCCAGGTAGGGATTGGCATCGGCGCCGGGCAAGCGGTTTTCCACGCGCATGGCGTCGGGACTGGAGGTGGGCACACGCAGGCCAACGGTGCGGTTTTCTTCGCCCCATTCGACATTGACCGGCGCCGAGGTGTCCGGCAGGAAGCGGCGGAACGAGTTCACGTTGGGCGCAAACATCGGCAACAGCTTGGGGATGTACTTCTGCAAGCCGCCGATGTGGTGCAGGAAAAGCTGGCTCATCTTGCCGTCGGCATCGACGAACACCGGTTTGCCGGTGGCGATGTCGACCACGCTCTGGTGCAGGTGCATGGCGCTGCCAGGCTCGTCGGCCACCGGCTTGGCCATGAACGTGGCGGCCACGTTGTGCTTGAGCGCGGCCTCGCGCAGGGTGCGCTTGAACACGGTGATTTGGTCGGCCAGGTCGAGGGCGTCGCCGTGGCGGAAGTTGATTTCCATCTGCGCCGGGCCGTCTTCGTGGATCAGCGTGTCGAGGTCCAGGCCCTGGGCTTCGCACCAGTCGTAGACGTCTTCGAACAGTGGGTCGAATTCGTTGGCGGCGTCGATGGAAAACGACTGGCGACCGGTCTCGGCGCGACCGGAGCGGCCAATCGGGGTTTTCAGCGGCAGGTCCGGGTCTTCGCAGCGCTGGGTCAGGTAGAACTCCATTTCCGGCGCGACGATCGGCTGCCAACCCTGGTCGGTGTAGAGCTGCAGGACTTTCTTCAGCACGTTGCGCGGCGACAGTTCGATGGGGTTGCCCTGTTTGTCGAAGGTGTCGTGGATGACGATCGCGGTAGGCTCGATGGCCCACGGCACCACATAGGTGGCGTGGGACACCGGACGGCAGATCATGTCGATGTCAGCCGGGTCGAGCAGGTCGTAGTAGACATCGTCGTCGACAAAGTCCCCGGTTACCGTTTGCAGCAACACACTTTCCGGCAGGCGCATGCCTCGCTCATGCAGGAACTTGTTGGTGGGCGCAATCTTGCCGCGTGCGATGCCAGTCAAATCACTGATCACGCATTCGACTTCGGTAATCTTGTGTTCTTTCAGCCAGGCGGACAGCTGATCGAAGGGGGCGTTCATAAGGACCTCGTCATGGGTTGGGTGCATGCGCCGGCTTGTACTCCTGGCGCATTGAGGTCTATCTTGATGCCGCCGCCCCTGCGGCATCTATCCACTTTGCACGAACCACAACGCACCAATAGAGTGCGCCCAGGTTACCCATGACACAGGCAACAGCTTTGCGCGTACAGGCCTTCACCACCGGTGATGTGGCTGCTCAATGCAGTGCGACACCCGGTTGGGTGCAGCAGTACCAGCAGATGTCCCCAGGGCATTTCGCCGGGCGAATCCGCTACCTGGACCTGCAAGGTGTGCAGGTGTACGAAGAGTGCATGAACACCCGCGTGGAGCAGCATTTCAACGCACCGCCAGGCTCGCTGGCCTTCTGTTTCGACGGCAGTGACAACGCGCTGTACCTGCTGAACGGTGAAAGCCACAACACCTGGATCACCCCGGAAAACTACCGTGAAGTGGCGGTGGTGTTCGGGTCGCAATTCGTGCAACGCCATGGGCTGGATGTGGCGAAACTTGAAGGCCTGTTCATGGCGCCGCTGACCTGCCAGCAGAATGGACTGTTCAGTCGTTGGTTGAGTGGCACCCTCACCCGCCTGTCCACAGCAATCGACCCCGCCAGCCGCGATGCCCTCACCCAGCAATTGCTGGAAGACTGCCTGTTCATCCTCGACAACGCCTGCGTATGCCTGGACCGCCACTCGTTGCAGCGGCGCAGCGAAGAACGGCGATTGATGGCGCGCATCGGCGAATGGGCGGCGGATGCTCCGGATGAGATCGTCAACGTGTTGGAACTGGCGCGGATTGCCGGCGTGCCATTGCGTCAGTTGCAACAGGGGTTCAAGACCTACACCGGGATGAGCCCGGCGCAGTGGTTGCGGCTGCGCCGGTTGAATGGGGCGCGGCGGGAGTTGTTGCAGACCCGTGAGACCACCGTCGCTGAAGTGGCGATGAATTGGTCGTTCTGGCACCTGGGAAGGTTCTCCAACAGCTACCGCGCCCTGTTCAAGGAGTTGCCCAGCGAGACCCTGAAGCGTCACGCCTGACTGCGGGCGCTATTTCAGGAAAGTGCCAATTAAGTGGTTGACCCGCTCCGCCGCCTCCATCTGCACCATATGGCCCTGTCCCGGCAAGATCTCCACTTGGGCGTCCAACCCCTCGGCGTGACTGGCCGGGATGATTGCATCGTCGCTGCCCCAGATCACCAGGCTCGGCTGTCGGCCCACCACATGACGCCTGTCCAACCTCTGTCGTCCGCCTTCGAACAACGCGGCATTGAGCTGCCGCAATGCCGGGTCGACTCCTTCCAACCGCTTGAACTTGAGCATGTCCTCCAGCATCTGCCGCGTCACCAGCGCGGGATCGCTGAACAGTTGGATCAATTGCGGCTTGAGCGCATTGCGGTTGTTGGCCTCGGCAAACCCTTGCAGGTAATCACCGTTGATGTCCATGCCCAGACCGGCGCTGGCGATCAGGGTCAGTGAGGCGACGCGCTGGGGCGCCCGGTCGGCAACGGTCAGCACGACCAGCCCGCCCATGGAGTGGCCGGCCAGGTGCACGCGGTCGAGCTTTAGATGATCAAGCAGGTCCAACACCGCTTGGCTCAGCTCATCAGCATCGCCGCGTTGCAGTTGCTTGCCCGACTCACCATGCGCTGGCAGGTCAAGGGCGACCACACGGCGTTCGGCGGCCAATGCCGGTTGGTTGAACAGCCAGTTGTTCAGGTCGCCACCGAATCCATGAACCAGCACCAACGGAATGCCACCCTCGCCCAAGTCGAGATAGCGCAACAAACGCCCGCCTATTTCAACCTTCTGCGCACTGGGCCCCGAGGCCTCTGCTTCGGCGGTACTGGAAACAAACCCGGCGTTGAAATGTTCGATCACCGCATCGATTTCTGCCTCGGTGGCCTCGCCCTCTACCACAATCCCCAGCAATGCGCCCACCGGCAGCGTCTCGTCACTCAGCGCCAGCACACGGCGCAGCACGCCAGTGAACGGTGCCTCGACGCTGCTGGAGATCTTGTCGGTCTCCACGTCCAGCACTTCCTCACCCTTCTCTACCCGGTCGCCGGGTTGCTTGAGCCAGACATCAATACGGCCCTCGGTCATCGATAGCCCCCACTTGGGCATGGTCAAGGTATGGATCATGCGGCGGTCCTCTTGTCGGCGATCTTCAGCACGGCGGCCTCGATCTTCGCCGCATTGGGGATGTACAGGTCTTCCAGTGCATCGGAGAACGGCACGGGCGTGTGCGGCGCGGTGACCATTTGGATCGGCGCGCGCAAGAACGAAAAGCCCTGCTGGGCGACCAACGCACTGATATCAGTGGCCATGGAGCAACGCGGGTTGGACTCGTCGATCACCACCAAGCGGCCCGTCTTTTCCACACTTTCAAGGATGCTGTCTTGATCCAGCGGGCTGGTGGTGCGCAGGTCCAGCACCTCACAGTCGATGCCTTGTCGTGCCAGCTGGGCGGCGGCCTCCAGGGCGATATGCACCATGCGCCCATAAGTCACCAGGGTCACATCCTTGCCCTCGCGAACAAAGTTGGCCTCACCGAAAGGCACGGTGTACAGCTCTTCGGGCACCTCGCCCTGCAGGCTGTAAAGCATCTTGTGCTCAAGGAAAATCACCGGATCGTTGTCGCGGATCGCCTGGATCAGCATGCCCTTGGCATCATACGGCGTGGCCGGGCACACCACCTTGAGGCCGGGAATGTGGGTCCACATTGAAGTGAGCATCTGCGAATGCTGGGCCGCCGCACGCAGGCCGGCGCCGTACATGGCGCGAATCACCAGCGGCGTTGTGGTCTTGCCGCCGAACATGTAGCGGAACTTGGCGGCCTGGTTGAGTAACTGGTCGAGGCAGCAGCCGATAAAATCGACGAACATCAATTCGCACACCGGGCGCATGCCACGGGTGGCAGCACCGACCGCCATGCCCACGTAGCCGACTTCGGACAACGGCGCATCGAGTACGCGCTCGGGAAACTCCGGGTACAGACCCTTGGTCACGCCGAGCACGCCGCCCCAGGCATCCTGCTCGCCAGGTGAGCCGGTGCCGCCGGACACATCCTGGCCAATAATGAACACGCTTTTGTCGCGGCGCATTTCCTGGGCCAGGGCTTCGTTGATTGCCTGCTGATAGCTGATTTTGCGAGCCATAAGATTCTCTCCACCTATTGTTGTTATTAGGGATACGCGACGTAGACGTCGCTGAGCAGGTCGGCGGCCTGGGGTTTGGGGTCGGACTTGGCCAGGCGCACGGCGTCCTCGATCAACTGCGCGACCTCGCCATCAATGCGCTCGAATTGCGCCGCATCGAGCCAGCCTTCGGCGCTGCAACGCTGACGAAACAGCGCCAGGCAGTCCGCGTTTTCCCGCAGGTTTTTCACTTCGTCGGGGCCGCGATAGGTTTGTGCATCGCCTTCGAAGTGGCCGTAGAAGCGGCTTAACTTCACTTCCACCAACGTTGGCCCGTCGCCCTTGCGCGCACGCTCCACGGCGACGCCAAGCGCTGCGTGCACGGCGAAGAAATCATTGCCGTCGACGATCACTCCCGGCATGCCAAAGCCCACGGCCCGTTCGGCGATGTCCTTGCACGCCACCGACCAACCGGAACCGGTGGCCTCGGCATAGCCGTTGTTTTCCGCGACGAACAGGCACGGCAGTTTCATGATCGAGGCCAGGTTCATCGCCTCGAACACCGCGCCTTCGTTGGAACCACCGTCGCCAAAAAACGCCACGGCCACGCCCTGGCTGCCCTTGAGCTTGGAGGCCAGCGCCGCGCCGGCCGCCAACGGTGCGCCGGCGCCGACAATGCCGTTGGCACCGAGCATGCCCTTCTCCTGGTCGGCAATGTGCATGGAGCCGCCCTTGCCGCCGCATACGCCGGTTTTCTTGCCGTAGATCTCGGCCATCATGCCAAACACATCCACGCCCTTGGCGATGCAATGGCCGTGGCCGCGGTGGTTGGAAGCAATGCAATCCTCATCATTGAGGTGAGCCATGACCCCGGCGGCGCTGGCTTCCTGGCCGGCGTACAGGTGCACGAAACCGGGGATCTCGCCGGTGGCGAATTCCACATGCAGGCGTTCTTCGAAATCACGGATGGTGCGCATCACGGTGTAGGCATGCAGCAATTGATCGGTGGACAGGTGAGTGGACATCTTGTTGTTCTCCAGGTTGTCTCGACGCACAAAAGGCTGGCTGCGGCCAGCTACAAGCCCTTCAGCACAGCCTGTGCCAAGGCCAGCAAAAACCTGGCAAAGCCTTGACCCAGAGCAGTTCCTTACGGTTGTGCCGCTAAGACAAGCCAGCGCAGAATGAGACGCGGCATTGCAACGTGCGGGCCGCGTCTCGGGCGGTTTGAGACGCTGCGTCTCATCCTGGGCAGTTGGTCAGCCCGCGCTTGTCCGACCCGACGCATGCGCGCTTAATAACGGGCATAACAACAAAGATCGAGAACCGGAGGCTTTATGCTCGCCGCGCACTCCAGAGAACACGTCGACTGCGTCAGTCGTGTGGTCCGCAACGCCGATCGCCTGCCCCAGGCTCCGGTGCCGTCGCTGATTTTCGATTCGTGGCGACGCTCCATGGAGCAACATCACCTGGACCCCGGTTCCCTGCAGGGGCCGCGCATCCTTAGCGAACCATTGCTCAGGGAGTGCCGCGAGCGCGCCGACCTGTTCATGCGCATTGCCAGCGAAGAAGTCGGGCAACTGCACCACCGCGTGCGGCATGCCGATTACTGCGTGATGCTGACCGACGCCCAGGGCCAGACCATCGACCATCGCGTGGACACCTCGATCCGCAACGACTGCCGCAAGGCCGGCCTGTACCTCGGCACCTGTTGGTCGGAAGCCGAAGAAGGCACTTGCGGCGTGGCCACGGTGCTCACCAGCCAATCAGCGGTGACGGTGCACAAGCGCGACCACTTCCGCGCAGCCTTCATCGGCCTTACCTGCTCCGCCGCGCCGATCTTCGACCCTCAAGGCAATCTGTTGGGGGTAATGGATGCCTCGGCACTCAAATCTCCGGATGACCGCCGCAGCCAGCACTTGGTGCGCCAGATGGTAGCCCAGAGCGCCCAGGCCATCGAAAACGCTTTTTTCATGCACAGCGCCCGCCAGCACTGGGTGCTGCAGGCCCACAGCACACCGGGATACGTGGACAGCCAGCCCGACCTGCTGCTGGCCTGGGACCAGGACGGCCGCCTGCATGCCCTGAACAGCAAGGCGCGCCAGGCTCTGCGCCGGCGCTTTGGCCAGGTGCCGGAGCATATCGGTGATGTATTCGACTTGGACGCCTTGCGCGCCGTGACCCACGATGCCACCCAGCAGTTGCCATGGTTGGGGGAGCCGGGGGTCCTGCACGTACGCGTCAATGCCCCGCGACGCAAACCGGCGCGTGCGGCGGTGATCCCGCTGGTCGATGCGCGCGTGGAGGAGCATCTGCGCCTGGCCCTGCGAGTCAAGAACCGTAACCTGCCAGTGCTGGTACAAGGCGAAACCGGTGCGGGCAAGGAGGTGTTTGCCCGCCAGTTGCATGAGCGCAGCGCCCGTCACACGGGGCCGTTCGTGGCGGTGAACTGCGCGGCGATCCCGGAAAACCTGATTGAAAGCGAGCTGTTCGGCTATGTGGCCGGGGCCTTTACCGGCGCGTCCAGCAAAGGCATGCCGGGGCTGTTGGTGCAGGCCGACGGCGGCACGCTGTTCCTCGATGAGATCGGCGACATGCCGCTGGCCTTGCAGACGCGCCTGTTGCGGGTGATGGCCGAGGGTGAAGTGGCGCCATTGGGCGCAGCGAAAACCCGTGCAGTGGATATCCATGTGATCTGTGCCAGCCACCGTGATTTGTCGGTACTGGTCAGTGAAGGCCGGTTTCGCGAGGACCTGTTCTTTCGCCTGGGTTGCGCACGCTTCTGCCTGCCACCGTTGCGCGAACGGACCGACAAGCTGGCCCTGATCAATCGGCTGCTGGAACAGGAAGCGCGCAACAGCAGGGTCTCGGTCGGCATCGCCCCTTCGGCGTTGCAACTGCTACTGGGTTACGCCTGGCCCGGCAATGTGCGGCAACTGCGGCATGTGCTGGCGTACGCCTGTGCAGTGTGTGAGGGCGGTACGGTTCAGGTGGCGGATTTGCCGGTGGAAGTGCGTGGGGAACAGGTTGCGGCACTGACGGAAGATCGCGCGAGTCCGGAACGCCAGGTGGTGCTGGATGCGTTGATTCGTCATCGCTGGAAGCCGTTGCCAACGGCCCAGGCGCTGGGAATTTCCCGTGCGACGCTGTACCGCCGCGTCAACCAACTGGGCATCGACATGCCCGGCAAACCGCGGCACTGACCCACACCGCAACACCGTAGGAGCCGGCTTGCCGGCCCCTACGGGGGAGATGGAGGGTCAGCGGTAGACCAGGCCACCATCGATCAGCGGCGATTGGCCGGTCATGTAGTCGGAGTCCGGCCCTGCCAGGTACGAGACCAACCCTGCCACGTCCTCCGGCGTTTCTGCACGGCCCAGGGCAATGCCATCCACATACTTCTTGTAGGTCGCGCCCACATCAGCGCCGGTGATTTCGGCCATGCGCTTGTCGATCTCGACCCACATATCGGTGCCCACTACACCCGGGCAATAAGCGTTGACCGTGATCCCGGCGCTCGCCAGCTCCTTGGCCGCGGCCTGGGTCAAGGCGCGCACGGCGAACTTGGTGGCCGAGTACACACCCAGTAACGCAAAGCCTTCGTGGCCGGCAATGGAACAGGCGTTGATGATCTTGCCCTTCTGCTTGAGCGCCTTGAACTTCTTGCCGGCCGCCTGGATACCCCACAGCACGCCCTGTACGTTGATACCCAGGGTGCGCTCGACCTGTTCCGGGCTGACCTCCAGCAGTGAGTCGATCTGCGCGACCCCGGCGTTGTTGACGATGATGTCGAAGCCACCCAGAGTCTGGTGCGCGTGCTCTACCGCTGCCACCACCTGCTCGCGCTTGGACACATCGGCGACGAACACCGAAGCCTGGCGGCCCAGCGCCACGACTTCGCTGGCCACGGCTTCGAGCCTGGCGCCATTGATGTCCACCAGGGCGATGTCGGCACCGTCCTGTGCCAAGCGCAAGGCGATAGCCCGGCCAATGCCTTGACCGGCGCCGGTGACCAGCGCGACTTTTCCAGTAATTGCCATGATGTTCTCCTGCGATGATGAGGGAAGCCTTGTCTATCGCAGGTCCAGCAAGGCGTGTCGAGGCGCGGGCTGATGGGTGTGCGGCTTGAGACGAAGCGTCTCAAGCCGCGAGTCATTCTCGAAAACTTGTAAAAGTGCGCACTTATGCCTAGCTTATGCGCCCCCCGCCCCGCGCTTTAAGGCCCTGCCCCCATGGTTTTGCGTTTTCGTCCCGTCGTCTCCTCACGTTTCGCCCTCGGCCTGCTGCTCAGTGGTGGCATTGGCAGCAGCCTGGCGGCGGAAATCGAACTGCCGGCAGTTAACGTCCAGGGCCAGGATGAATCCGGTTACCGCAGTGAAACCGCCTCGGTGGGCGGCTTCGATGACGCACCACTGCTCGACACCCCGGCTTCGATCACGGTGATCAACGCCGCGCTGATCAAGGACCAGCAGGCGCGCCTGCTCAGTGAAGTGCTGCGCAACGACGCTTCGGTGGGTGACAGTTATGCGCCCATCGGCTACTACGAAAACTTCGTGGTGCGCGGCTTTTCGCTGAATGCGGCGAGCAGCTACAAGATCAATGGGCGCACCATCACCGGCGAACAGAACGTCGCCCTGGAAAATAAGCAGCAGGTGGAAGTGCTCAAGGGCCTGGCGGGCCTGCAAAGCGGTATCTCGGAACCAAGCGGCGTGATCAATTACGTCACCAAGCGCCCGGAAGACGTGCGTTCGGTGACCGTCTCCACCGACGACCGTGGCAGCGGCTATGTGGCCACCGATGTCGGCGGCTGGTTCGGCAGTGAGCAACAGTTCGGCCTGCGTGCCAACGTGGCCCATGAAGACCTCAACGCCTATGTTGAGCACGCCAATGGCCAGCGCGATTTCGTGTCCCTGGCCTTCGACTGGAACATCAGCCCTGACGCGGTATTGCAACTGGACGCCGAGTACCAAAACAAGCAGCAGCGCTCGGTGCCGGGCTACCAGCTGTTGGGCGGCACCGAAGTGCCACATAATGCCTCGCCGAAAACACTGCTGGGTCACCAGACCGGTTCCAGGCAGGTGGGCATCGACTCGCTGAACCTCAACGGCAAGTTCGAATACCGTTTCAGTGATCAATGGAAAGGCAGCGTGAGCGCCGCGCGCAGCAAGGTGGTGATCGATGACTACAGTTCGTTTGCCTGGGGCTGCTATGGGTCGACCAGCTGCAGCTCATCGAGCGTGCCCAACTACTTCAGCCCTGAAGGCAATTACGACGTCTACGACTACCGCAGCCCGGACGACACCCGCCGCGACGACGAAGTGCAGGCGGCCATGACCGGGTTGTTCGACACCGGCGGTATCGGCCATGAACTGACCTTCGGCACCAGTGCTTTTCGCCGCGTGATCGACAAGCGCAAATCGGTGAACGAGTTCATCGGCACCGCCAATATCGATGAAGATGTACCGAGCTTCATGCCCACTGACAAACCACTGAACGACAGCCACCGCAACCTCGACAGCCGTCAATATGGCCTGTTCGTCACCGACCGCATCCGCCTCAACGAACAATGGCAAACCCTCCTCGGCGGCCGCGAAGTACGCCTGGATGAAAAAGCTTTCGACGGGACCACTGGCAACCAGACACGCCACACTCAGCAATACGTCTTCCTGCCGCAAGCGTCGTTGATCTACAAGCCCGTGGAAAACATCTCGCTCTACACCCGCTACAGCAAAGGTTTGTCCCTGGGCGGCACTGCGCCGTGGTTCGCCAGCAACGCTGATGAGACCCTGGCGCCCACCACCTCACGGCAAATCGAAGCCGGGGTGAAATACGACTGGCGTCGCATCAGCTTTGCCGCCGCGGTGTTCCAGACCCGCCAGGCCTACCAGTACGCCAAGCCGGATGGCGCCGGCCTCTTCACCTATGTGCAACAGGGCGAGCAGAAAAACACCGGGCTGGAACTGTCGGCCAACGGCTGGGCCACCGAGCGCCTGCAGATCGCAACCAGCGTGACGGCGATTCGCGCACGGGTGACCGGTAGTGGTACCGCGGACTATGAGGGCCACCAAGCGATCAACGTGCCCAAGCTGCGCGCCAGTGTGTATGCGGATTATGCGTTGCCGTGGGTGAACGGCCTGGCGGTACTGGGCGGTGTGCAATACAGCGCCAAGAAGTACGCCAATCGCAGCGGCAATGTGGAGGTGGGCGATTACGCCGTGGTGAACGTAGGCAGCCGCTACACCACCAAGGTGAGCGGCTATGAAACGGTATTTCGCCTGAGCGTCGACAACCTGTTCGACAAGCGCTACTGGCGCGACGCGGGCGAGTACATGGGCGATGACTATCTGTTCCAGGGCGCGCCCTTGAACGCGCGCCTGAGTGCGTCGGTCAACTTTTAAGGCTTACTTGGGCATCTTGCGGAAACCCACGGCCAAGCGGTTCCAACTGTTGATGGTGGCGATCGCCACGCTGAGGTCAACCTGCTCCTGAGGGCTGAATTCGGCGGCCAGTGCGTTGAAGTCCTCATCCGGAGCATGGGTCTGGCTGATCAGGGTCAAGCTCTCGGCCCAGGCCAGGGCGGCGCGTTCACGCGGGGTGAAGAACGGCGTTTCACGCCAGGCCGACACGGTGTACAGGCGGCGTTCGGTCTCGCCCCCTTTGCGGGCATCGGCGGTGTGCATATCCAGGCAGAAAGCACAGCCGTTGATTTGTGAAACGCGCAAGCGCACCAGCTCCAGCAGCGGCAGTTCGATGGACAATTTGCCGACGGCGGCTTCCAGGGCGAGCATGGCTTTCATGGCGTCTGGGGAGGCGGTGTAGAAATCGGTACGGGTTTGCATGGGGGTGCTCCAGGGCAGTGGGGATTGATGGCTAGGTTAGTCATCGGGCCTTGGGGGCGGAATATCCAATTTGGGGTAAGAATGGGTGACCAATTTTTGGGCGTGGGGAGTGTGTCGAAAACCGTTACCCAAATAACGGATTTGCCCAATCACCCCGGCAACGGAATCACCCTCAACGCCCTGACCGACTTATAAGAAAAGCTCGAATAAATCTCCTTGACGCAAGGCAGCGTCTGCAACACCTCCCGCGCAAACTCGCCAAACGACTCCAGGTCTTTGGCCACCACTTCCAGCAAAAAGTCATAGCGCCCCGAGACGTTATGGCACGCCACGATCTCCGGTATCTCCAGCAGCCGCTGCTCGAAAGCCCGTGCGATTTCCTGGGTGTGACTCTCCATCATGATGCTCACAAAGGCGGTCACCCCAAACCCCAAGGCCTTGGGCGAGAGGATCGCCTGGTAACCACTGATCACCCCACTCTCTTCCAGGTTACGCACCCGTCGCCAGCATGGCGAGGTGGTCAAGGATACGCGGTCGGCCAACTCGGCCACCGTGAGACGGGCGTTCCCTTGCAACGCGTTTAAAAGGGCTTTGTCGGTACGATCCAGGCTGACGGGCATAACTTGCCTCTGATTGTTGTTTTTAGCGGATTTTCATCCCGTGGTGCGGGAATTAGCGGCAAATATCGCAAAGTTCATCTTCAATTATGAGCATAGCATTGTAGGAAATAAGGAGCGCCCGACATGAACAATAAACACAATGCATTCGGCTTTTCCACCCGCGCCATCCACCACGGTTATGACCCCAAGGACCATCACGGCGCGCTCGTTCCGCCGATTTATCTGTCTGCCACCTTTGCTTTTCCCACCGCCGAATACGGCGCTGCCTGTTTCGCCGGCGAAGCCAGTGGGCACTTCTATACGCGTATTTCCAACCCGACCCTGGCGCTGCTGGAGTCGCGCATGGCGACCCTGGAAAACGGCGACGCGGCAGTGGCGTTCAGTTCCGGCATGGGCGCGATTGCCGCGACGTTCTGGACCCTGCTGCGCCCTGGCGACGAAGTGATCGTCAGCCAGACCCTGTACGGCTGCACCTTCGCCCTGCTGCACCATGGCATCGGCGAATTCGGTATCAAAGTGCGGCACGTCGACCTCACTGACCTGACGGCACTGCAAGCTGCACTCACCCCGGCCACCCGCATGATCTACTGCGAGACCCCGGCCAACCCCAACCTGCGACTGGTGGATATCGCTGCCGTGGCCGCCCTCGCCCACCAGCAGCCGAACGTCACCCTGGTCGTCGACAACACCTACTGCACGCCCTATCTGCAACGCCCCCTCGAGCTGGGCGCCGACGTGGTGGTGCACTCGGCCACCAAGTACCTCAGCGGCCACGGCGATATCACGGCGGGCATCGCCGTAAGCAACCAAGCCCTGGCCCAGCGCATTCGCCTGCAAGGCCTCAAGGACCTGACCGGTGCGGTGATGTCGCCCCAGGACGCCTCGCTGCTTATGCGCGGCCTCAAGACCCTGGCCCTGCGCATGGATCGCCATTGCAGCAACGCCCAGGCCGTGGCCGAAGCCTTGCAGGCACACCCGGCCGTGCAGTCGGTGACGTACCCGGGATTGCGCTCGTTCCCGCAGTACGAACTGGCGACACAGCAGATGAAAATGCCCGGAGGCATGATCGCCTTCGAACTCAAGGGCGGCATCGAAACCGGTCGGCGGTTCATGAATGCGCTCAAGTTGTTTACCCGTGCGGTCAGCCTGGGTGATGCCGAGTCACTGGCCCAGCACCCGGCGAGCATGACCCATTCCACCTACACCCCGCAGGAGCGCGCGGCGCACGGCATCAGCGAGGGATTGGTGCGTTTGTCGGTAGGGCTTGAGGACGTGGCCGACCTGTTGGCGGATGTGCAACAGGCACTGGCCAAGTGCACCCGTACTGCCACGCGTCCTTCCAAGCTGGCGAGCTTTTAATCCGATTTTCTAGGATTGGCCCCCCTTCCCGTCGCCGCCGCCATCCAACCGTGCCGCCATGCGAATGTCGATCTCAGGGGGACGCTCGGTAACGGCCCCCCGCATGATTGACGCGGTCTTCCAGCCCCTGGCTCGGCTTGCCGGCTTACAGGTTCAGGCGGGGGGTAATTTCAGGTGACGGGCGTACCACGGTCGTCTCGGCACGCGCTTGAACAGGCCCTGCAACAGGTGTTCGTCTTCGCCAAAGGTAATGCGCAGCGCGAGCTTCATGGTCTCGGGGTCCATCTCCATCGAACGGCCCATCTGCAACCCCGGCGTGGTGCTGCAGCCATGGGTATCCGGGCCCAGCCAGGGGTCGCCGACTTCCACCCAACGGCCCGGTGCGAACCAGGCCACGCCGTTGACTTCCATGCGCTGGACTTCGCCCGGATTGAAGCGCTCATGGGCGCGGAACCAGTCCTCGATGCGGTCGTCGATCCAGCCATGGAAATGCCAGAACACCGGGTTGACGTGAGAGGAAAATGGGTCGCCGAGGAAATCGTTTTCCGCCGCATACCAGCGCGCAGCGAAGTCGGCGGGGTCGCGAGCCATGGGCACGGGGGCGCCGTTGGAGGGGTCGCGCGGCACCGAAGCCCAGCGCATGTGCAACCAGTCGTGCAGACCCAGCTCCATCTCAGAACCCAGTTGACCGAGGGTGAATTTAGCCAGGTAACGTGGGTCACGGTATTGGGACTCCCAGACCTGGAAGTTGCTGTGATAGGTCTCGGCAGCCTTGATGTCGCTGACCCACTGGGTGTACTCGGTATCGTCCGGGGCCGACCAGGTGGGCGGCAGCGCGAAGCCATCGTGGTTGTCGAAGTAACGCAGGAAGCCCAGGCGATCCAGCTCCAGGGCCGGTTGCGGTTCGGGAAATTGCGGCCACGAGGGCAGATCCTGCATTGAACGCGCAGTGCCGAGCATGTGCCGATGCATAAAGAAAAAGTCGATCCCCGAGCCGTTGCGGTCCTTGTGTTTTCCCCGCGCATCGCGTTCCTGGCCGCGGGGGCCGGGTTGCCAGCCGATGCCGCGCAGGGCATCGCGTTTCTCTTCGGAGAGCTTGTGCCACTGGTCGCGGGTCGCGTGCCACAGCTGGTGAAACAGGCGGTGCTCGGGGGCAATCAGCCAAGCCAGCAGGGTCGGATTGAGGCCAATGCGCTGGCGAGCCTCGGGGAACCACTGCTTGTGGGCAATGAAACGATTGTCGCGCTCAACTAAAGCCAGCGGCCGGTCGAGGTCGAGGATCTGCCCACTGAGGGTGCTGCTGCCAGCGTTGGCAAAGGCAGCCCAGACCTCATCAAGGGTCATCTTGAATTCATAGGCCGGCGCGCCGTCGGCCGAAGCGCGGTCGATCAGGCGCCAATAGAGCACGGCGCTCTCCCCTGTCAGCAGGTCACCCAGCACACGGTAACGCGGCTCGCCCTCGGCGCGCAGATGGTCTGCGGTGTCCAGGTACCCCCGCAGACCGCGTCCACGGGGCGCGATGTCGAGCAGCAGTTGCAAATCTTGCAGTGGCAGCCCTTTGAGGCCGGCGTCGCGGCCTTCAAGGCGCAGGTCCCAAACCCCACGCAGCGTGTTCGCCAGGTGCTGGCCGGCGGTGTCGGCCAGGTCCACCGTGGCTTCGCCGGGGGTGATGGGGAATTCTTCTTCGCGCGTCAACTCGCGATGGGCATAGAAGGCGGCCGGCACAGCCGCGCCTGTCAGCGCCAGGCCTGCGATGAACCCACGTCGAGAGATGGTCATTGTCTACCTTAGGAAACGGCTTTATCAGAGCTAGAACGTTTGCCCGCCGGGGAAATTTACCGGCGCGCCCTGCCCGCCTAAATTTCCCCACCCATCACTCGTTCCTCCCTGATAGCGAAGGCCTCAACTGACTGAGATGGCAATGACAAAACCACGTTCGAAAAAGGCGCTGTATATCGGCTTGCCCCTGGCACTGGCCATCGGTGCCGGGGCCGGTTTCCTGGTCTGGGATCACTGGTTCAAGGGCAATGCCGGTTACCCGTTGGCGGTGATCAAGCAGGCCGATGAAATGCAGGATAGGTTGTTGTCGTTTGACAGCCATATCACCGTGCCCGTGGATTTCGGTACCGCAGGCAACGAGGCGGACAAGGACGGCGAAGGTCAGTTCGACCTGGCCAAGGCGGCACGCGGGCGCTTGTCCGGCGCAGCGTTGACCATTTTCGGCTGGCCGGAAATCTGGAACGGCCCCAACGCCCCGCACAAACCCACCGATGGGTTTGTCGAAGCCGCGCGCAACGAACAGGAAGTGCGCTACAAGATCATCAGCGGCATGGTGCGTGACTTCCCCAACCAGGTCGCCATCGCCTACACCCCGGATGACTTCCGGCGCCTGCATGGCGAGGGCAAGTTCGCAATCTTCATCAGCATGCTCAACGCCTACCCGCTGGGCAACGACTTGAACCAGTTGGACCTGTGGGCGGCGCGCGGCATGCGCATGTTCGGCTTCAGCTATGTGGGCAACAATGCCTGGTCGGACTCGTCGCGGCCGCTGCCGTTTTTCAATGATTCCACCGACGCCCTTGACGGCTTGTCGGACATTGGCAAGCAAGCGGTGCACCGCCTCAATGACCTGGGGGTGATCATCGATGTGTCGCAAATGTCGACCAAGGCCCTGGAGCAAGTGGCGCAGTTGAGCGGCACACCGATGGTGGCGTCCCATTCGGCGCCGCGCGCCTCCGTGGATATCCCGCGCAACCTGAGCGACAAAGAGCTGCAACTGATCAAGAACAGCGGCGGCGTCGTGCAGATCGTGGGCTTCTCCGCCTACCTGCGTCCCCTGAGCCAGCCGACCCAGGACAAGCTCAACGCCCTGCGCGCACGCTTCGACCTGCCGCCCCTGCCTAATCTGGCCGTGGCGCTGATGCCGGGCGACGCAATCATCGCCGCCTGGCCCGAGCACAGGTTCGGCGAGTACGCCAGCGCGCTGTACGGCATCCTCGACGAGGAACCCAAGGCCACCCTCAAGGATCTGGGGGATGCCATCGACTACACCGTGCGCAAGATCGGCATCGATCATGTCGGCCTGTCTTCGGACTTCAACGACGGGGGCGGCATCCAGGGCTGGAACAACGTCGGCGAGATACGCAACGTCACTGCCGAATTGATCCAGCGCGGCTATTCCGAGGCCGATATCGCCAAGCTGTGGGGAGGCAACTTCCTGCGGGTGTGGGACCAGGTACAAAAAGCCGCCAAACCCTTGGCCAACCGCTAATCATCCAGAAGCCCGTCCATGACCGACCGCCGTACCTTTCTCAAGCAGGCTGGTGTATTTGCTGCCAGCCTGCCACTGGGCGCCGCCCTGCTTCCGCAGGCCCTTGCCGCCCCTGCAACCGATGACCCATGGACGGGGCTCAAGCAACTGTTCAACCAGGACCCGGATTACCTGCACTTTTCCAATTTCCTGGTGGCTACCCACCCCAAGCCGGTGCGCGAGGCTATCGAGCGTTACCGCGCACAGATCGACCGCAACCCAGGGCTGGCCATGGACTGGGACCTGCAGGAAACCTGGAAGCGCGAAGGCCAGGTGCGCGAGTGGGCGGGACGCTACCTGAAGGCCACCCCGCCGCAGATCGCCCTCACCGGCAGCACGTCCGAAGGGCTGGCGATGATTTACGGCGGGATCAAGGTGCGACCTGACCAGGAAATCCTCACCACCGTCCACGAACACTATGCCACCGAGTACAGCCTGGACTTTCGCGTGCGCAAGGAGCAGACCCAGGTCCGCAAGATTCGCCTGTTCGACAGCGCCAACCGCGTGTCTGCCGACGAGGTGCTGGGCAACATCCAGCGCAATATCCGCCCCAACACCCGCGTCCTCGGTATGACCTGGGTGCAGTCCGGCAGCGGCGTGAAGCTGCCCATTGGCGAGATCGGCAAGCTGGTCGAAGAACACAACCGCAACCGTGACGACAAGGACCGTATCCTTTACGTGGTGGATGGCGTGCACGGTTTCGGCGTAGAAAACCTCGACTTCCCGGATATGCATTGCGACTTTTTCATCGCGGGTACCCACAAGTGGATGTTCGGCCCACGCGGCACGGGCCTGGTCTGCGCCCGCGACCCGCAAAACAACGACGTGACCCCGATGGTGCCAACCTTCTCCGAAGACAAGGACTTCGCCACCGTCATGACCCCGGGCGGCTACCACGCCTTCGAGCATCGCTGGGCGGCGGACGAAGCCTTCAAGCTGCATCTGCAACTGGGCAAGGCGCAGGTGCAGGCGCGGATTCATGCACTCAACACCGAACTGAAAGACCAGTTGCTGGCACACCCAAAGATCGAACTGGTCACCCCCCACAGCCCTGAACTGTCGGCCGGTTTCACCTTCTTCCGCGTCAACGGCCAGGACAGTGATGCCGTGGCGGCCTACATGATGAAAAACCGCGTGGTGATCGACGCCGTGGACCGCGATGTCGGCCCGGTGATCCGAACCGCCCCCGGCCTGCTCAATTCCTCCGCCGAGATCCAGCGCTTCATGACCTTGCTGAGCCAGCGGGCGTGACACCCACCTTTTCCCCTTTGAATGAGAGGCCCACATGAACAAACCGCTCACAGCCCTGGCGCTTTCCGCCCTGTGCAGCGCCTTGCTGCCCAACCTGGCCCAGGCCGCCGCGCCACAACCCGGCAAAGTGTTCAAGGACTGCAAGGACTGTCCGGAAATGGTGGTGCTGCCTGCCGGCACCTTCACCATGGGTACGCCGGACGATGAAGTCGGCCGCGAGCCGGATGAAGGCCCGATGCACGACGTGACCTTCGCCAAACCGTTCGCCATGAGCCGCTTTCACATCACCGCCGGCGAATGGGACAGCTACATCCGCCAGACCGGGGTGAAGATCGCCGACGGTGACACCCGCCCCGGCCGCGAATGCATTGCCAGCAAGCCGCGCTACCCCCAGGGCCCACGCCAGCCGGCGGTGTGCATGGACATGAACGACATCAAGCAGTACGTGGCCTGGCTGTCGAAAAAAACCGGCCAGCAGTACCACATGGTCAGCGAAGCCCAACGTGAATACGCTGCGCGCGCCGGTTCTACCGGGCCATTCCCCTTCCCGTTCGACGAGGGCAAGGACTACAGCATCGCCAAGCACGCCAACACCTATGGCCCGGCCGATGGTTACAGCTACTCGTCGCCCGTCGGCAGCTACCCGCCGAATGCGTTTGGCATGTACGACATGCATGGCAACGTCTACGAGCGAGTGGCCGACTGCGAGCACTCCAACTACATCGGCGCGCCTACCGACGGCAGCGCATGGATGGAGCCAAACTGCGAGGGCTACATGATTCGCGGCAATGACTGGGGAGAAGCGCCGGTGTTCTCGCGCTCCGGCAACCGCAACAACATCTACCCGCAGACGCGGGGGGATTGGATTGGCTTCAGGGTCGTGCGCGACCTGTAATAACGCAGAAGATCAAATGAGGGAGGGGACTTACCCGATGGTGGTGTACCCGTCAGAGTATCAGTACCGACCTACCGCCCTCGGCGGTATAAGTCTCTACACAACGCTGTAGCAACCCCGGCGACCAAGGTAACCACGATGCGAAGCGAGCCGCTCTTGATCTCGCTTTTGATCTCAGGCGCCCCGTCAAACACGCTGGCCGGAATTCGACAGGGATTTGGGGGGTAAACCGGCAGGGATGCCGGTTTAGCCGCCCCGCGCCATGGATGGCGCGTGGCGGCGGCCCCCCAAATACCTGTCGGATTACGGGCACACCGAGCCTAGGCGAGGTGCCGAGTGTTGGGGCGAAGGCCTTTTGGTTACTTTTGGGCCTTTCCAAAAGTGACCCGCCGTAAGGGCGGAACCCATAGCGGCCGTTACCCAAATAACGGATATGTACCCAGTCTGATCCAACATCCAGGCCAGCGGTCAGGCCGCCACGGGAGCAAGCTCCCTCGCCACAGGTCCAGCGCCATACCCAGAATTGTGTAGATACCGAGGCCTCGATGGCGCTGAATCAGTCACCTGATGAATTGACTGATACACCGCTATCGGGGGCAAGCCCCCTCCCACATTTGGATCGCAGCCTAACCGTTAGATGGCGCTCGGCTGTCAGGCCGCCACGGGAGCAAGCCCCCTCGCCACAGGTCCAGCGCCATACCCAGAATTGTGTAGATACCGAGGCCCGGATGGCGCCGAATCAGTCACCTGATGAATTGACTGACACACCGCTATCGGGGGCAAGCCCCCTCCACATTTGGATCGCAGCCTAACCGTCAGATGGCGCTCGGCTGTCAGGCCGCCACGGGAGCAAGCCCCCTCGCCACAGGTCCAGCGCCATACCCAGAATTGTGTAGATACCGAGGCCCGGATGGCGCCGAATCAGTCACCTGATGAATTGACTGACACACCGCTATCGGGGGCAAGCCCCCTCCCACATTTGGATCGCAGCCTAACCGTTAGATGGCGCTCGGCTGTCAGGCCGCCACGGGAGCAAGCTCCCTCGCCACAGGTCCAGCGCCATACCTAGAATTGTGTAGATACCGAGGCCCGGATGGCGCCGAATCAGTCACCTGATGAATTGACTGACCCACCGCTATCGGGGGCAAGCCCCCTCCCACATTTGGATCGCAGCCTAACCGTTAGATGGCGCTCGGCTGTCAGGCCGCCACGGGAGCAAGCTCCCTCGCCACAGGTCCAGCGCCATACCTAGAATTGTGTAGATACCGAGGCCTCGATGGCGCTGAATCAGTCACCTGATGAATTGACTGACACACCGCTATCGGGGGCAAGCCCCCTCCCACATTTGGATCGCAGCCTAACCGTTAGATGGCACTCGGCTGTCAGGCCGCCACGGGAGCAAGCCCCCCTCCCACATTTTTAACTGTGCCCGCTTTAGATTCCCTGCTGCGCCAACAACGCCAACCCTTCATGCAACGCCGGGAACAGGCTGTTATTGAAGTTGTTCCAACGCAACTCAAGGATGGTGTCCTCCGGCGAGATCTCGGTCTTGAGCACGTCGTGGAACACTTCGCCCGAGTCGATGCCGTTGTCCACGTAGTGGAACGACGCGCCGGTGAGGTACAGCGGCGCCGAGGGCGTCGTGGCCTTGGTCGCCCAATCCGTGACCGTCAGCCCACGCGCGCCGTACAGGGCATTCCAGGTCGCATACGCACCACGGCGCTCGTACGGCGATTCGATGCGGGTGATACCCGGGTGGATGTTCATGATGCGACGGGCAAACGGCGCACCGGGGCGCACCAGCTCGTCCAGAATCACCAGCAGGCCGTCCAGCACCACGATATCGGCCTTCAACTCCACCAGCGTGTCATGCAGGCGGCGTTCGAAATCCTGCTTGCCGGCGATATGTTCCGCGCTGCCCCGAGGCAGGCGCCGATAGGTCGACGGCACACTCAGTAACAGATCATTGACCAGGCGCCCCTGCACGCGCAGGTCGGCGGGATACAGCCACTGGCGACCCGGCTGGTAGGCAAAACCGTAGTCGCTGACCAATTGCTGGTCCCGTGGGTTCTGCTCGTCATCGTCATACACCACGCCCACCAGGTTGTAGGCCTCGCCCAGCGGCGTGTCGTTCAGCGCCCCCACCAGGGATTCCAGCACCGACATCATGTAGCGCTCATGGTCCTTGTACGCCACCGGCTGCCCGGCCTTGTCGGCCGCGGCATTGCGCAGGGACCACACGTACACCAGATTCTTTTTCGTCATTGTCTCGCTCTCGCTGGATAGATCAGGCACGCGCCAATACGCGTGCGCCTACACCACAAGAACGAACCAGCCCACGCGCAATTTATCCACCCCGGCCACCGCCCGGCACACCGAGCTAAATAGTCGCGTCGACACTTCGTTTGTCATGGGTAAGGGTCTGTGTGCCCAGCCCCCTCTTTTTCACTTTCCGGGAAGTATTTATGACCGACCCCAAGCGCGGCGCCTTCAACGGTCTGCTCGCATTGCTCAGGCCCTTTCGCACCATCGTGACCGTCTCCGTCGCCCTGGGCATGGCCGGCGGCCTGGCCATCACGTTGCTGCTGGCGACGATCAACAATGCCCTGCACTCCCCACAAGGCATGACCCAGGGCGTGATCCTGACCTTTGCAGCCTTGTGCGTGCTGGCCCTGGTCAGCTCGATCATTTCCGACATCGGCACCAACTACGTCGGCCAACGGATAATTGCCGCCCTGCGCAAAGACCTGGGGGAAAAAGTGCTGTCGGCGCCCATCGGGCAAATCGAGCGCTACCGCTCCCATCGACTGATCCCGGTGCTGACCCACGATGTCGACACCATCAGCGACTTCTCCTTCGCGTTCACGCCCTTGGCCATTGCCGCCACGGTGACGCTGGGCTGCCTGGGCTACCTGGCTTACCTGTCGGTACCGATGTTCCTGATGATGGTCGTCGCCATCGTGATTGGCAGCGCCGTGCAGTTCATCGCCGGCGGCAAAGGTATCCAAGGCTTTGACTTGGCACGCAGCCATGAAGACGAATTGCAGCGTTATTACAACGCCATCGCGTCCGGCGCCAAGGAACTGCGCATGCATCGGCCACGACGCTTTCGCATGAACACCCACCGTATCCAGGAAACGGCGGACCGCATCAGCGATATTCAGGTGCGTTCGGTCAACATCTATATCCTCGCCAAGACCTTCGGCTCGATGCTGTTCTTCGTCGTCATCGGCCTGGCCCTGGCGATGCAGGCCTATAACCCGAACCCGGACCCGACCGTGATCACCGGCTTCGTGCTGGTGCTGTTGTACATGAAAGGCCCGCTGGAACACCTGCTGGGTTACCTGCCCGTGGTGGGCAAGGCGAAGATTGCCTTTGGGCGTATCAGCGAGTTGTCGGAGCGCTTCTCCTCTCCGGAACCGCACCTGCTGATGGATGACAGCGAGGCGCCGACACCGATCGTCAACAGACTGGAACTGCGCAACGTGAGCTACAGCCCACCGGCCGTGGAAGGCAGCGAGCCGTTTCACCTGGGGCCGATCAACCTGAGCATTGCCCAGGGCGACATCGTGTTTATCGTCGGCGAAAACGGCAGTGGCAAGACCACGCTGATCAAATTGCTGCTGGGGCTCTACCCGCCGCAGTCCGGCGAAATCCTGCTCAACGGCGAGGCCGTGACCGACCCCGAGCGCGATGACTATCGCCAATTGTTCACCACGGTATTCGCCGACTATTACCTGTTCGACGACCTCGTCCAGGGCAGCGCCACCCAGTCACTGGACAGCGCGACTAAATACCTGGAACGCCTGGAGATCGCGCACAAGGTCAGCGTCAAGGACGGCGTATTCAGCACCACCGACCTGTCCACCGGCCAGCGCAAGCGCCTGGCACTGGTCAACGCATGGCTGGAAGAACGCCCAGTGCTGGTGTTCGACGAATGGGCCGCCGACCAGGACCCGGCCTTCCGTCGAATTTTCTATACCGAACTGCTGCCGGACCTCAAGCGCCTGGGCAAAACCATCATCGTGATCAGCCATGACGACCGTTATTTCGACATCGCCGATCAGCTCGTACGGCTGCGCGCCGGCCAGGTGGTGCACGAGATGGAGCCTGCATGAAATTTTCTTTTCCGGTTTTCCGAAGTAGAAACGTCTCACTAGTGGTAATGAGAACCAACCTCAATAAACTTTAAAATTTGCCCACTTAAAACACAGAAGAGAAACCATCCATGTCAGCACGACTCGGTCTCAGCCCACTGAGCAAAGCGCTAACCAGGGCCCTGAACATCAACCTCCTGCCGAGCGCGCTTGCCCTTGCGGTATCGCTGCCGGTTGCCGGCTATGTGCAGGCACAGGAGATCGAGTTGGACATTCCAGCACAGGCACTGGGGAGTGCACTGCAGGAATTCGGCCGCCAGGCCAACCTGCAGGTGCTGTACAGCCCGACCGACGTAGCAGGAAAAAACAGCACTGCGATCAAAGGCAAACTGGATCCACAGCAGGCGATCAACACCTTGCTGGCAGGCACTTCAACCACCCACAGCCTCAGTGGCAACGCGCTGACCGTTACCGCCGCCGGCGCGTCCGCCGGGCTGGAATTGAGTCCGACCCAAGTGACCGGCAACGTGCTGGGCAACATCACCGAGGGCTCCGGCTCCTACACGCCGGGCACCATTGCCACGGCCACGCGGCTGACCCTGACCCCGCGGGAAACCCCACAGTCGATCACGGTGATTACCCGGCAACATATCGAGGACTTCGGCCTCAACAACGTCGATGACGTGATGCGCCACACGCCTGGCATCACCGTATCGGCCTATGACACCGACCGTACCAACTATTACTCGCGTGGATTCTCGGTCAACAGTTTCCAGTACGACGGTATTCCGTCCACCGTGCGCAACGTCGGCTACTCGGCGGGGAACACCCTGAGCGACATGGCGATCTATGACCGCGTCGAAGTGCTCAAGGGTGCCACCGGCCTGCTCAACGGCGCCGGCTCCCTGGGCGCGACCATCAACTTGATCCGCAAGAAGCCGACGTCGGAGTTCAAGGGCCACGTGCAACTGGGGGCCGGCTCCTGGGACAACTATCGCAGCGAAGTGGATGTGAGCGGCCCGTTGACCGACAGCGGCAATGTCCGGGGCCGTGCAGTGGCGGCGTACCAGGACAAAAAGTCCTTCATGGACCACTACTCGCGCAAGACCGAAACCTACTACGGCATTACCGAGTTCGACCTGTCACCCGACACCATGTTGACCGTCGGCTTCGACTATCAGGACAACATTCCAAAAGGCTCCAGCTGGTCCGGTTCGTTCCCGTTGGTCAACTCCAACGGCAGCATCAACAAGATGCCACGCTCCTATAACAACGGCACCACCTGGAGTTCCTGGGAACAGAACACCCGCACCGCCTTTGCCATGCTTGAGCATGATATGGGTGACGGCTGGGTCACTAAATTCCAGCTCGACCACAAGATCAACAGCTACCATGCCGACCTCGGTTCGATCCAGTTTGTCCAGCCGGCAGCCGATGGCACCGCCGAGATCAACGGTCAGAAATACACCGGTGAAACCAAAAGCACTTCGGCCGACCTCTACGCCACCGGGCCTTTCAGCCTGTTCGGCCGCGAACATGAACTGGTGGTGGGCGGCTCGATCGGCACGTCGCGTTGGCAAGGCAAGGGGTACTGGTCGCCAGAATGGCCAGGCGGCAACAAAGTCGATTTCTATAACTGGAATGGCCACATCGCCAAGCCGATCTACGGCCCCGTCCAGCAATACAACGACGATACCATCCGCCAGACCGGCTACTACATGACCACACGCTTGAACGTGATGGATGACCTGCACGTGATCCTCGGTGGGCGCGTCGCCAACTACCACGTCACCGGTATCAACCCTTCCTACAAGGAAACCGGTCGGTTCGTGCCGTATGCCGGCGTGATCTACGACCTGAACGACAATCTCTCGGTGTACACCAGCTACACCGATATCTTCCAACCCCAGGAAAGCACGTACAAAGACCGCAACCAGACGTTGCTGGAACCGGACGAAGGCCAAAACTACGAGCTGGGCCTGAAGGGCGAGTTTCTCGACGGTCGCTTGAACACCAGCATTGCCTACTTCGAAGTGCATGAAGACAACCGTGCCATCCCGGACGATGCCTATAACAACCAGACTCCTTCCCCGCAAAACTATGCGTTCAAGAGCTCCAAGGCCGTCACCAAGGGTTACGAAGCAGAAATCTCAGGTGAGCTGGCGCCCGGCTGGCAAGTACAAGGCGGTTACACCCACAAGATCGTGCGGGACGCAGACGACAAGAAGATCTCCACCTTCGAACCTGAGCACCAGGTCAACCTGAACACCACTTACAAACTCAAGGGCGACCTCGACAAGTTCACCATCGGTGGCGGCCTGCGCTGGCAGAGCAAGGGTTGGAATGAAATCTACAACTCGCAGCTCAACACCAACCAGGACATCACCCAGAAGGCCTATTGGCTGGTGGACTTGATGACCCGCTACCAGGTCACCAAGAACCTTTCGGCGACTGTCAACTTCAACAACATCTTCGACAAGTCCTACTACACCAACGTGGGCTTCTATAACTCGGCGGCCTACGGTGAGCCGCGCAACGTGATGTTCAGCACCCGCTGGGACTTCTGATGTGATGCCTTGATCGCCCTTGCGGCGACCAATCGAAAGCCCGATGGAAGCGCTGCTTTCATCGGGCTTTTTTGTGCCCGCCCTCCCCTGTGGCGAGGGAGCTTGCCCCCTCGCCACAGGTTCAGTGTTCATCATTTGAGGTGTTATCCCATGGCCGCCACCAGGCTACGGATGAACTCGGCACTGTCGATGATCCCGTCGTGATCAGTCTCGATCACCACTGAACGCTCGATCCGCCCCTGAACAAGGGTGCTTGCCATGTGCTGCTCAATGAGGTCCTTGAATTGGCCGGCGCGGCTCATGGACGCCCACCAGCAACTGACCGGGGCCTTGATCGGCTTGAAGTCCGCCGCCGACAGACGCTCACTGAGCGCGCGGTCGACCTCCCAGGAAATCTGCGCCTCGTTGCCACGCAGCAACTCATCCTTGATACCGGTAAAGGCCTCGCCCAGGGTCTGCTCGGCCCAGGCGATAAACCCTTGCCATTGCCCCGCTTCGTCTTGGGCATCGCGCTGACATTGCTGCCAGGCCGCCTGAATCCGCTCGGCAAACGCCGGGAACATCACGCCCAACAAGGCCGCACGCCGCTCGTTCGCCGAGATTTCACGGTCATCCTCGGTGACGACCGCCTGCCAATAGGGCGTGAGCCACTGCGGCGGCGCGGAGTCGATCCAGCCGACAAATTCGACGTCGCGTCCCGCTTGCTCCAGCACGTAGGCCACTTCCATCGCCAGGTTGCCACCCAACGACCAGCCTGCCAGGCGGAAGGCGCCTTGGGGCTGGGCCAACAGAAGTTGCTCGGCGTAATCCTCGACCATGGCTTGCCATTCGGGCACCTCTGCCCCCGCCTCGGCCAGCGCACGACAGATCACCCCGAACACCGGACGCTGCTCCCGTAGCGCGAGGGCAATCGCGGTGTAGCAATGCACCGAACCGAAGCTTGGGTGGAACATGAACAACGGCGTGCCTTCGGTCTGGCTGTTGAGCTTGACGATCAACGAGCTGCGCGCGTCGCCCTGCAGGCAGTTGACCTGGCCGCGTACGGTCGGGTTAAGCATCAACTGGCTGACGGACAAGCCGACACCGCTGACTTTACGGATACGCTCCTTGAGCATCAGCACCAGCAAGGAGTGACCGCCCAACTCGAAGAAGTTGTCGTTCAGCCCTACGCGCTCGACACCCAGGACATCCCGCCAGATCGCCGCGACCTGCTGCTCGATGACGCTTTGCGGGGCCTGATACGCGCCTGCACCTTGCGCCTCCGGTTTAGGCAACGCCTTGCGGTCCAGCTTGCCATTGGGGCTCAGCGGCATCTGTGTCAACACCACCCACTGTGCCGGCACCATGTAGTCCGGCAACTGCGCCGCGAGGTGCATCGCCACCTGTGCTTTCCAGTCCTCGCTCGGCGCCTGCAGCACCAGGTAGCCCACCAGGTGCGTGCCGTCCACGGCGAGCACCGCCGCTTCACGCACATACGCGTGCTCCAGCAGGCGGGCCTCGATTTCACCCAACTCGATGCGCAAGCCACGCAGCTTGACCTGGTGATCGATGCGCCCGGCGTACTCGATCACCCCATCGTCGCGATAACGCGCCAGGTCTCCGGTGCGATACAAACGGCTGCCACTGCCGAACGGATCGGTCACAAAGCGTTCGGCGGTCAGCGCCGGCCGACGGTGATAACCGCGCGCCAGGCCGACGCCGCCCAGATAAAGTTCACCCAACACGCCAACGGGTGCCGGTTCCAGGTTGCCGTCCAATACGTAGCAGCCCAGGTTGGCGATCGGCCGACCAATCGGCACGGCGTCACGCCCTTCGTCGACGCAGGTCCAATGGGTCACGTCGATTGCCGCTTCGGTCGGCCCATACAGGTTGTACAAACCGGCATGGGGCAGCTTGGCGAACACCTGTTGCTGGGCATCCACCGGCAGCGCTTCACCGCTGCACACAATGCGCTGCAGGCTATGACAGGCGCCGACGCCGGCATCCTGCAAGAAGGCCTGGAGCATGGACGGCACAAAGTGCAACGTCGTGACGTGCTCGGCGTTGATCAGGCTCACCAGCCTGGCCGGATCACGATGGTCGCCCGGCGCTGCCACGACCAGGCGCGCGCCGGTCATCAACGGCCAGAAGAACTCCCACACCGACACGTCGAAACTGAACGGCGTCTTCTGCAAGACCGTATCACTGCTCTCCAGGCCATACGCGTGCTGCATCCAGCACAGCCGGTTGGTCAGCGCCGAATGGCGGTTACCCGCGCCTTTGGGCTGGCCGGTGGAGCCCGAGGTGTAGATTACATAGGCGAGGTTTTCGCCATCGACGGTGACTAGCGGATTCTGCTCGGCGTAGGCCTGCAACCACTCATCGCCCTGCTCCAGCACCAGGCTGTGCAAGCCCGTTGGAATCGGCAGTTGCTCCAGCAAATGCACCTGGGTCAACAATAGCTTCACGTCGCTGTCTTGCAGCATGTAGGCCAATCGATCGCGGGGGTATTCCGGGTCCAGCGGCACATAAGCGCCACCGGCCTTGAGTACCGCCAGCAGGCCAACGACCATTTCAATCGAACGCTCAACCGCCAGTCCCACGAGGACGTCCGGTCCAACGCCGGCTGCTATCAGGCGATGCGCCAGGCGGTTTGCCCGACGGTTAAGCGCGGCGTAACTCAACACCTGCCCGGCGAATACCAGCGCCGGTGCGTCCGGTGTGCGCACCACCTGGGCTTCGATCAGCTGATGCACCGCAAGGTGCAGCGGGTAGTCCGCGGCTGTGGCGTTCCAGGCATGCAGGACCGTTTCACGTTCGGTACTGGCCAGCGAAGGCAACGTTGCCAAACGCTGGGTGCCGTCCACTGCCAATGCCTGCAACAGCTGCTGGAAGTGCTCGGCCAACTGTTCGATATGCGCCGCGCTGAAGGCGTGGCGGTCGTAATTGAACTCCATGCCCAAGGTGTCACCGATGCCCAGCAACACGGTCAACGGGTAATGGGTTTGCTCCAGGCTGTGGACGGCACCAAACGTCAGCCCCGAGGGTGCGCCCTGCTCCAGCGCTTCGGAGACCGGGTAGTTCTCAAACACCAGAATGCTGTCGAACAGCGCTTCGCCCCCCAGCCCGGCCCAGCGCTGGATCTCGAACAGCGGCGTATGCTCCTGCTCACGCAAGCGCACGTTCTGCGCCTGGATCTGCTGCAGCCACTGGCTGACCGTCATCTGTGCATCCGGCGTGGCAACGACGGGCAAGGTGTTGATGAACAGACCCACCTGTTGTTCGATACCGCGCAATTGCGCCGGACGGCCTGCCACGGTGGCGCCGAACGCCACGGTGGCCTGTCCGGTGTGATGCTGCAACAGCAGCAGCCAGGCGCTTTGCACCAGCGTATTGAGGGTGACTTTATGGCGCTGTGCGAAGGCCTTGAGCTGAGCGGTCTGGCTGGCGTCCAGGTTCAGACGGTGCTCGCCGTTGACCGCCAGCGCCTCGCTTTGCGCAGCCTGTAGGCCACGGGCCAAGCGGGTCGGTTCCTGCAGGTTGAGCAGTTGCGCTTTCCAGAATGCCTCGCTGACCGACTTGTCCTGCGCCTGCAGCCAGGCAATGTAATCGCGGTAACGCCCGATGGGCGCACGCAGCGGTTCACCGGCGTAATGTTGCAGCACCTCGCCAAACAACTGCGAACCACTCCAGCCGTCCATCAAGATGTGGTGGTTGGTGTAGATCAAGTGATAACGGGACGCCCCCGTACGGACCACCGTCAGGCTCAGCAACGGCGCCTGTTCCAGCACGAACCCCTGGGCCCGCGCCGACTCGGCGAGGCTATCGAGTGCCGCACTGCTGTCAGGACGACCTTGCCAGTCCAGCTCGGCGAACGGCATGCGCATCTGTTTGTAGACCACCTGCAACGGCTGCTCAAACTCGGTCTGCCAGAGAAAACCGCTGCGCAGGATCTCATGGCTGTCCACCGCCGCCTGCCAGGCCTGGCGGAAGCGCGGTGCATCCAGGCCCTCGACATCGATGCGCATCTGGTTGATGTAGTCACCCGAGCCTTCGCCGTACAGCGATTGGAAGAGCATGCCTTGCTGCATCGGCGACAGCGGGTAAACGTCTTCGATGTCAGCCACCGTCACCGGCAAGCTGTCCAGTTGCGCCTGGGACAGACGCGCCAGCGGGAAGTCCGAAGGCGTGACACCCTGGTTGACACCACAGTGCTCGATCAACGCCTTGAGTTCCGCGGCGTAGTCATCCGCCAGGCGTTGTACCGTCGCCTCGTCGAACATCTGCTGGCTGAAGCTCCAGTTCAACTTCAATTCGCCCGCGTAGACCTGGCCGTTGATTTCCAACCAGTTGCCCAGCGGGGCCTCGCCACTCTGTTCGGCACCACTGCCATCACCGGAGGGGACGAACAAGCCTTCTTGTTCGCCGCCGTCAAAACTGCCGTCGAATTGCCCCAGGTAGTTGAAGGTGATGCGTGGGCGCGGCAGTTCGCTCAGGGCCTGTTGAGCCTCGGCATTCCCCAGGTAACGCAGGGCACCAAAGCCCAGGCCCTTGTCGGGAATCGCGCGCAGCTGCTCCTTGATCTGCTTGAGGGAGCCGGCCAGCGAATCGGTCGGCACCAGCTTCACCGGGTAGAGGCTGGTGAACCAGCCGACGGTACGGGTCAGGTCGATCTCGTCGAACAGGTCTTCACGGCCATGGCCTTCCAGGCGGATCAACATCGACGCGTCACCGGTCCAGCGCACAACGACGCGCGCCAGTGCGGTCAGCAACAGGTCATTGATCTGGGTGCGGTAAGCACTGGGGGCGTCCTGCAACAGACGCCGCGTGAAGACCTGATCCAGATGGGTGGTCACGCTCAGCGCATGCCGGTTGCTCAAACTGGCCTGTGGATCGGCCCCCGGCAGGCCGGTTGGGCTGCCTTGCAACTGCGTCTGCCACCAGGCCAGTTCCTGCGCCAGTGCGGCGCTGCGTGCATAGGCTTGCAGACGCTCGGCCCAGGCCCGGATCGCGCTGGTCTTGGCGGGCAACACGACCGTGGCACCTTGGGCAACTTGGCGGTAAGCCGTTTGCAGGTCTTCCAGCAGGATGCGCCAGGACACGCCGTCCACCACCAAGTGATGAATCACCAGCAGCAAGCGCTGGGAGCCGTCGGCCAGGTCGACGAGCACCGCACGCAGCAGCGGCCCTTCACTCAGGTCGAGGCTGCGCTGGGCTTCCTCACCCAGGGCCTCCAACTCTTCGACCGCATTCAAGGTGGTCTGCCACAGGACCTGCTCGGCCTGATGCTGCTGCGGCCCGCGATACGCCGCGCTCCAGCCTGCCGCGCCCTGGACGAAACCGATGCGCAAGGCGTCGTGATGCACGATCAAGGCCTGCAGCGCCGCCACCAGCAGCGGCGCCTGCAACGCCTGGTGAGGCTGTAGCACCACCGACTGGTTCCAGTGGTGACGCTGGGGGATGTCATCGGCGAAAAACGCCTGCTGGACGGGCAGCAACAACAACTCACCGGTCAATGCCGACTGATCCAGCACCACCGCGCCCTCGCCTTCGCGGGCCACGGCCGCCAGGCTTTGGACCGTCTGGTGCTGGAACAGATCCTTGGGCGTGAAGCGCACACCGGCCTGACGGGCACGGCTGACCACCTGGATCGAGATGATCGAGTCACCGCCCAATTCGAAGAAGTTATCGTGTAAACCAACACGTGGCAGACGCAGCACGTCGGACCAGATCGCGGCGATCTTCTGCTCCAGCTCACTCTGCGGCGCCACGTACACCTGCTGCATCTGGCTGACATCCGGGCGCGGCAGGCCCTTGCGGTCAAGCTTGCCGTTCGGCGTCAGCGGCATGCGCTCAAGGAACATCAGGTGCGTGGGCACCATATAGTCCGGCAACCGGGCTTTCAGGGCGCGGCGCAGGGCTTCGCGGCAGGTCGACTGCGCCACTGCGTCGTCGATCAGCAGCGGGTCGAGCGGCACTACATAGGCAACAAGTTGCTTGCCGCTCGGCCCTTCCTGGGCCACCACCACGGTTTCGCCGACACTGTCCTGCTCGCGCAGACGGGCTTCGATCTCGCCCAGCTCGATACGGAAGCCCCGGATTTTCACTTGATGGTCGACGCGACCGAGGTAATCCACCACACCATCCGGGCGGCCACGGGTCAGGTCGCCGCTGCGATACACACGGCTGCCGGGCTTGCCGAACGGGTCCGGCACAAAGCGCTCGGCGGTCAGGGCCGGACGCTCCAGGTAACCCCGAGCCACGCCCTCACCGCCCAGGTACAACTCGCCGGCGACGCCGATGGGTTGCAGGTTGAGTTGCGCATCCAGCACGTAGCCGCTGCGATTGCCCAACAGCGTGCCGATCGGTGCGTAGACGGCACCGCAGGGATCGCCCTCGCGCGCTTTCCACAGCAACGGCGTGACCACGGTTTCCGTCGGGCCGTAGCCGTTGAACAGGTAGGTCGGCTTGAGTGCGCGCCAAGCCAGGTCATAGCTGGCCTGGGCCACGGCATCACCGCCGAAGCAGTACACACGAACCTTGGGCGGGTTACCGTCGCGCTCGGCATGTTCGGCCAACTGTTGCAGGTACACCGGCGGGAACACGGCCATGGTCACGTGATGGCGATGCATCTGCTGGTAGGTGTATTCCGGCAGCCACAGGCTGTCATCGCGAATCAGCACGCTGGCGCCGTTGATCAGCGGGTGCATCCAGCCTTCGTGGGAGCCGTCGAAGGCAAACGACATGAAATGCAGTTCGCAATCGGCCGGGGATGTTTCATAACGCTCGCCGGTGGCGATGATGTGCGCCACCAACGGGCCGTGGGACACCGCTACGCCCTTGGGCATGCCGGTGGAGCCGGAGGTGTAGATCACGTAGGCGAGGTTGTCGCGATCCAGCACGACCTCGGGTGCGCTGTCGTCGTTGGCGGACCAGGCTTGCGTCTGGTCCACGGCAAGGGCTTCCAGGCCGTCTGGAATCGGTAAGCGCTGTTGCACCGTCGAATGGGTCAACAGTAATCGGGCACGGCTGTCCTGCATCATGTACAGCAGGCGGTCACGCGGGTATTCGATGTCCAGCGGCACGTAGACGCCGCCGGCTTTCATCACTGCCAGGAACGCCACCATGATTTCGGCGCTGCGCGGCATGGCAATCGCCACGCGCACTTCGGGGCCGACGCCACGGGCAATCAATGCATGGGCCAGGCGATTGGCCTGGCGGTCCAGCTCGCCATAAGTCAGCTGTTGCTCGCCAAATTTCACCGCCACCGCTTCGGGGGTTTCCCCGGCGCGGTCGGCCACCAACTCGTGAACCAGACGCTTGGCCGAGAAACCTGCGTCGCTCTGGTCCCACCGTTGAAGGATCTGCTGCCGTTCGGTGTTGTCCAGCAGGTTCAATTGGCTGAGAGTCTGCCGTGGGTCGGCAACCATGCCTTGCAACAGGTTCTGCCAGTGTCGCGCCATGCGTTGCACGGTACTGGCCTCAAACAGGTCCTGGGCATAGCCGAGCGTGGCCCAGATACCTTCGGTGGATTCCTGGATATCCAGGTCCAGGTCGAAATGCGCCGTCTTGCTTTCCCATTCCAACCCCTCTACCGAAAGATTCGGCAGTTGCTGCTGAACCTGAGCCTGGCCCACGTCGGTCTGGTGGTTGAACATCACTTGGAACAACGGGTTGTGGCTCAGGCTGCGCTCGGGTTGCAGCGCTTCCACCAGTTGTTCGAAGGGCAGGTCCTGGTGAGCCTGGGCGTCCAGCGCCCGTTGCCGGGCCTGTTGCAGCAGTTGCTCGACGCTCATCTGCCCGTGGAGATCGGCCTTGAGCACCTGGGTGTTGACGAAGAAGCCGATCAGACGCTCGGTCTCGCTGCGATTGCGGTTGGCGATCGGTACCCCGACACGGATCTCTTCCTGGCCACTGTAGCGATGCAGCAAGGTCTGGAACGAGGCCAATAGCAGCATGAACAAGGTCACGTCCTGCTGCTTGGCCAGGGCCTTGAGGCCTTGGGTCAACGCGCCGGGCAGTTCGAATGCCAGGCGCGCGCCACGATGGCTTTGCACAGCAGGACGCGGGTGGTCGAACGGCAACGCCAACACGCTCTGCTCACCGCCGAGCATGTCGCGCCAATACGCCAGTTGACGGGCCTTCTCGCCCGCCTCCATCCAGTTGCGCTGCCATACGGCGTAGTCGGCGTACTGAATCGGCAGCGCCGGCCATTGCAACACCTGTCCCTGGCTGTAGGCCGCATACAGTTGCACCAGCTCTTCAACCATCAGTTGCATCGACCAGCCATCGGACACGATGTGATGCTGCACCAAGACCAGTACATGTTCATCAGCGGCGATGCGCAGCAACGAAACCCGCAGCAAAGGCCCTTGTTCCAGATTGAAGGGTTGGGCGATTTCGGCCTCGACCCGTGCCTTGAGTTGCGCTTCATGCACCTCGGCGTGCGCTATCTGCAACGACACCTGCGGCGAAATTATCTGAACCGTGCGGTCGCGCTCCTGGCGCAAATGGGTGCGCAGGCTTTCATGCCGAGCCAGCAAGGTATCGAAACTGCGTTGCAGTGCGCCCAAGTCAAGCTGCCCTTTCAAACGCAAGGCGCTGGGGATGTGGTACGCGGCGCTTTGCGGCTCCAGTTGCCACAAAAACCACTGGCGCTCCTGGGCGTAGGACAGCGGCAACGGCTGGTCCCGCCCTACCGGCAACAGCGCGGGCGCGGTCGGTGCGTCTGGGTCCTGGGTTGCCAGTGCGGCGACAAACCCCTCCAGGCGCGGCTGTTCGAACAGCAGCTTGAGCGGCACTTCGAGCTTCAAAGCCTGACGAATGCGCGAGACCACTTGCATGGCCAGCAGTGAATGCCCGCCCAGCTCGAAGAAGTGATGGGTCAGGCCCACACGCTCGACGCCAAGAATATCGGCCCAGATCGCCGCAACCTGCTGTTGCCGTGGCGTAACCGGTGCCTGCCAGGCCTGTTGCACCGCGCCGCCATCAGGTTTGGGCAGCGCCTGGCGGTCAAGCTTGCCGTTGGGGTTCAACGGCATGCGGTCGAGGAAGATCAGGTGCGCAGGCACCATGTAATCGGGCAGTTGCTCACGCAAGGTGGCCTTGAGCGTTTCGCCCGCCGCAGCCTGTTCCGCCGCGGACAACGGCTGGGCCGGTACGAGGTAGGCCACCAACTGGTTGTCGGCGGCCAGCAGGAAGGCTTCGCGCACCGCCTCCTGGGCCAACAGCAGCGCTTCGATCTCACCCAACTCGATACGGAACCCTCGGATTTTGACCTGATGGTCGACGCGACCGACATATTCGATCACCCCGTCAGCGCGATAACGCGCCAGGTCACCGGTGCGGTAAAGACGCTCCCCCAGGGTGCTGAACGGGTCGGCGACAAAACGTTCGGCAGTCAGGCTCGGGCGTTGCAGGTAATCACGGGCCAGGCCACTGGCACTGGCAATGTACAGCTCACCCACGGCGCCCACCGGCAACAGGTTAAGGTCAGGGTCCAACACATACAGGCCGCGCCCCGGCAACGCGCGGCCAATCGGGCTGGCCGTCGCACCCATCACGGCGTTGTCATCGCTGCAATCGAGCACGCTGGACACCACCGTGGCCTCGGTCGGCCCGTAGGTATTGAGCAGGCGTACATACCCCAACCCCGCGCGTCGCCACAGCACCGGGCCATCCAACGGCATCGCTTCGCCGCCGATATGCACCTGGCGCAATGCGCCATAGGGCCGTGGCCCCGCTGCCAGGCAATCCTGCAGGAACAGTTTCCAATAGGCCGTGGGCAAGTCGGCCAGGGTGATGCCTTGGTCGATAATCTGTCGGTACAGGTCCGCGCCGTCCCACAACTGCGGCCCGCGCAACACGACCGTCGCGCCCAAGGTCAGGGCCGGGTACAGCTGCTCGACAAAGCCATCGAAGTTAAGGGTCGCGAACTGCAGTACGCGGTCGTCCGCGACCAGACGCGAATACTCGGCCGCGATACCGGCGAATTCGCTCAATGCCGCATGGCTGATGGCAACGCCTTTTGGCTTGCCGGTGGAGCCGGAGGTGTAGATGACATACGCCAGGCTGCGGGGCTCGAACGCGGTAGGCGGGTTGTGCTCGGCACACTGCGCCAGCTGCGCGTCGGCCAGGTCGATGTCCAGCGCCGTCAGATCGGCCGGCAATGGCAAACGATCGCGCAGGTGGGATTGGGTTAACACCAGACGCACGTTACTGTCATCGAGCATATGTACCAGGCGTTCACGCGGATATTCAGGGTCAAGCGGCACGTAGGCACCACCCGCCTTGAGCACCGCCAACAGGCTGACCACCATGGTAAAGGAGCGCTCGACCGCGATCCCCACCAGCACTTCCGGGCCTACGCCATGGGCGATCAGGTAGTGTGCCAGGCGATTGGCCTGGCGGTTCAGTTCACCGTAGCTGAGCGTTTGGTCATCCAGGGCCAGCGCCTGGCGCGCCGGATGTTCGCGGGCCTGGGCCTCGAACAACTGGTGCACGGCATGCGGTGCCGCGACGGTGGCGGGGGCATTCCAGTCCTTGAGCATCCGCTGTTGTTCGGGCGCATCGAGCATCGACAGCGCGCAAAGACGGCTGCGAGGTGCGCTCACTGCCGCCTGGAGCAGGTTCTGCCAATGCTGCGCCAAGCGTTCGATGGTTGCGCTTTCGAACAAGTCGGTGGCATAGGTCAACGCCGCCCAGAGGCCTTCAGCGGACTCATGGGTGTCCAGGCTCAGGTCGAAATGCGTGGTCTGGTTTTCCCAATCCAGCTGCGCCACCCGCAGGCCGGGTAATTGCTGGCCATCGCGTCCGCCCTGGGCGTCGGTCTGGTGGTTGAACATCACTTGGAACAGCGGGTTGTGGCTCAGGCTGCGCTCAGGTTGCAGCGCCACCACCAGTTGTTCAAACGGCAAGTCTTGGTGCGCCTGGGCTTCCAGGGAGCGGCGCTTGGCCTGCTGCAGCAGTTCGGCAAAGCTCATCTGCCCGTCAAGGTCGGCCTTGAGCACTTGGGTGTTGACGAAAAAGCCGATCAGCCGTTCGGTTTCCACGCGGTTGCGGTTGGCATTCGGTACGCCGATGCGGATGTCCGACTGGCCGCTGTAGCGAAACAGCAGGGTCTGGAACGAGGCCAGCAACAGCATGAACGGGGTTACGCCCTCATGCTGGGCCAGGCGCTTGATACCGGCCACCAGGTCCGCCGGCAGATGCACCTGCAAGCTGGTGCCGCGATGGCTTTGCTGCGCCGGGCGCGGATGGTCCAGGGGTAATTCCAGCACCGGTTGCTCACCGCCCAGCAGGTCCTGCCAGTAGGCCAATTGACGGGCCTTCTCCCCGGCCTCCATCCAGCTGCGCTGCCACAGCGCGTAGTCGGCGTAGTGGATCGCCAAACCCGGCAGTTGCACCTCCCGGCCTTGGCTGTGCGCGGCGTAGAACTGCACCAGTTCCTCGACCATGACCTGCATCGACCAGCCATCGGAAATGATGTGGTGCTGCACCATCACCAGCACATGCTCGTCTTCGGCCAATTGCAGCAAGCTCACGCGCAACAGCGGCCCCGCCTGCAAATCGAAAGGCCGGGCTATCTCAGCCCCGACGCGCGCCAGCAATTGCTGTTCGTCGGCAACGTCCTGGCGTATCTCGATGCGCGCCTCAGGCGCTACGTTTTGCAGCAGGCGCTCGCCGTCCTGTACCAGGCGTGTGCGCAGGCTTTCATGGCGGGCCAGCAGGCTGTCGAACGCACGTTGCAGCGCCGCCAAGTCCAGACGGCCCTGCAAACGCAGTGCGCCGGGAATATGGTAAGTGGCGCTGTCCGGGTCCAGTTGCCAGAGAAACCACTGGCGCTCCTGGGCGTAGGACAACGGCAGCATCTGGCCGTCCTCACGGATCGAGGCAATCGGCAGTTGAGCGAAGCTCATGCCCCGGCTTTGCAGGCGCTGGTAAAACTGCTGGCGCTGTTCCAGAGGCAGGCGAAGGAAGCGCGAAACCAGATCGATATTAGGGTTGGAAAGCATGGGTCAAATCGCCTCTAGTTCGCTCAAAAAGTCACGAAGGTCATCAAAATCTTCCGCACTGCCGGCGCGGAAGGTGGCGGCGGCCTGTACATAGGCGCGCAGCGTTTCGGTCTGGAACACTTCCAGCAACGGCACTTCCAGGCCCAGTTCGGCCTGGACCCGCGAGGTGATCTGGATCGCCAGCAGGGAATGGCCGCCCACTTCGAAGAAGTTGTCGTTCAGGCCCACCTGCGGCAGGCGCAGCACGTCGGCCCAGATCGCGGCGATCTGCTGTTCCAGCTCGGTTTCGGGGGCCACATAGGCCTGTTGCAACAGGCTCGCGTCCGGTTCGGGCAAGCCCTTGCGGTCGAGTTTGCCGTTGGGGGTCAGCGGCATTTGCGCCAGGAACATGAAGTGCGTCGGCACCATGTAGTCCGGCAGGTGGGTTTTCAGAGCGCGGCGCAGGCTGTCGCGGAACTCGCTTTCATCGGCCAGGAGGGTGTCTGCCGGTACCACGTAGGCGACCAGTTGTTTGCCGGTCGGGCCTTCATGGGCCACCACGACGGTTTCACCGACATTGTCCTGTTCGCGCAGACGGGCTTCGATCTCGCCCAGCTCGATACGGAAGCCCCGGATTTTCACTTGATGGTCGGCGCGACCGAGGTAATCCACCACACCATCCGGGCGGCCACGGGTCAGGTCGCCGCTGCGATACACACGGCTGCCGGGCTTGCCGAACGGGTCCGGCACAAAACGCTCGGCGGTCAGGGCCGGACGCTCCAGATAACCCCGGGCCACGCCCTCACCGCCCAGGTACAACTCGCCGGCGACGCCGATGGGTTGCAGGTTGAGTTGCGCATCCAGCACGTAGCCGCTGCGATTGCCCAGCAGTGTGCCGATCGGCGCGTAGACGGCTCCGCAGGGGTCGCCCTTGCGCGCTTTCCACAGCAACGGCGTGACCACGGTTTCCGTCGGGCCGTAGCCATTGAACAGGTAGGTCGGCTTGAGTGCGCGCCAAGCCAGGTCATAGCTGGCCTGGGCCACGGCATCACCGCCGAAGCAGTACACACGAACCTTGGGCGGGTTACCGTCGCGCTCGGCATGTTCGGCCAACTGTTGCAGGTACACCGGCGGGAACACGGCCATGGTCACGTGATGGCGATGCATCTGCTGGTAGGTGTACTCCGGCAGCCACAGGCTGTCATCGCGAATCAGCACGCTGGCGCCGTTGATCAGCGGGTGCATCCAGCCTTCGTGGGAGCCGTCAAAGGCAAACGACATGAAATGCAGTTCGCAATCGGCCGGCGATGTTTCATAACGCTCGCCGGTGGCAATGATGTGCGCCACCAACGGGCCGTGGGACACCGCCACGCCCTTGGGCATGCCGGTGGAGCCGGAGGTGTAGATCACGTAGGCGAGGTTGTCGCCGTCCAGTTTTACCTGCGGAGCCGTGTCGCTGAAGCCTGCCCATTCCTCGGTACGATCAATTGCCAGGCTATCAAGGCCGTCGGGGATCGGCAGTTGCTGCAAGGCACGGGTGTGGGTCAGCAGCAACTGCGCGCGGCTGTCCTGCATCATGTACAGCAGGCGATCACGCGGGTATTCGATGTCCAGCGGCACGTAGACGCCACCGGCTTTCATCACCGCCAGGAACGCCACCATGATCTCGGCGCTGCGCGGCATGGCAATCGCCACGCGCACTTCGGGGCCGACGCCACGGGCGATCAATGCATGGGCCAAGCGATTGGCCTGGCGGTCCAGCTCGCCATAGCTCAGGGTTTGTGCGTCGAATTTCACCGCAACTGCATCCGGGTTTTCCCGGGCGCGGTCGGCGACTAATTCGTGGACCAGACGCTTGGCCGAGAAGCCGGCGTCGGTCTGGTCCCACAGTTGAAGAATGTGGTGTTGCTCGTCCTGGCCCAGCAGGTTGAGTTGGCTGATGGGTTGCTGTTGGTCGGCGACCATCGCCTGCAACAGGTTCTGCCAGTGGCCGGCCATGCGTTCAATCGTGGCGGGCGCAAACAGGTCGGTGGCGTAGTTCAGGGAAGCCCGCAGGGTCGCCTGGCTTTCCTCCACATCCAGTGCCAGGTCGAACTGGGCCACGCCTTCATCCCAACTCAGCACCTCGACATCGAGTTCGGTGAGGCGCTGCAGGTGATGGGCAGCCGAGGTTACGCGATGGTTGAACAGCACCTGGAACAGCGGGCTCAGGCTCATGCTGCGCTCGGGTTGCAGGGCTTCTACCAGTTGCTCGAACGGCAGGTCCTGGTGGGCCTGGGCCTCCAGAGAACGCTGGCGTACCTGTTGCAGCAGTTGCACGACACTCATCTGCCCGTGGATATCGGCCTTGAGCACCTGGGTGTTGACGAAGAAGCCGATCAGCCCCTCGGTTTCCAGGCGATTGCGGTTGGCAATCGGCACGCCCACGCGCACGTCTTCCTGGCCGCTGTAGCGGTGCAGCAACGCCTGGTAGGACGCCAACAGCACCATCGGCAACGTCACACCGGCGCCTTGGGCCAAGCGGCGCAAACCGGCCAAGAGTTGCGGTTGCAACTCGATTCCCAGGCGTGCGCCACGGTGACTTTGTACCGCCGGGCGCAGGTAGTCGAAAGGCAACTCCAGTACCGGCTGCACGCCACCCAACTGGGCCTGCCAGTACGCCAGTTGGCGGGCCTTCTCGCCGGCCTCCATCCAGTTGCGCTGCCACAGGGCGTAGTCGGCGTACTGGATCGGCAAGGCCGGCAAGTCTGGCATGTGGCCGTGGCTGAAGGCGGCATACAGCTGCACCAGTTCCTCGACCATCAGTTGCATCGACCAGCCATCGGAGACGATGTGGTGCTGCACCAGCACCAGCACATGATCATCAGCCGCCAGGCGCAGCAGTTTGACCCGCAGCAGCGGCCCGCGCAGCAGCTCGAACGGCTGCGCGACCACCTCAGCGACCCGTGCCTTGAGGCTGGCTTCATCGGTGTCGGCCAGGTCGATTTCGATCAGGCCCGAGTCCTCAATCACCTGCACGGTAGCCGCGGCGTCCTGGCGCACATGGGTGCGCAGGCTTTCATGGCGCGCCAGCAAGGTATCGAAACTGCGTTGCAGCGCCCCCAGGTCAAGCTGCCCTTGCAAACGCAAGGCGCTGGGGATGTGGTACGCGGTGCTGTGTGGGTCCAGTTGCCAGAGGAACCATTGGCGTTCCTGGGCGTAGGACAGCGGCAGCGGTTGGCGGCGGTCGGCCTTGAGCAAGGCCGGCGCAACCACGCCCTCCTCGCCCAGGGCCTGCACGAAGTCAACCAGCAGCGGGTGTTCGAACAGAGTCTTGAGCGCCACTTCCAGCGCCAGTGCCTGGCGAACCCGCGAGACTACCCGTGTGGCCAGCAGCGAATGCCCGCCCAGTTCGAAGAAGTGGTCATCGAGACCGACCTGCGGCAGGTCCAGCACGTCGGCCCAAATGGCCGCGACCTGCTGTTCACGCGGCGTCACGGGCGCCACATGACCGGTGCGCAACAGCGCCGCGTCCACCGCCGGCAATGCCTTGCGATCGAGCTTGCCATTGGGGGTCAGGGGCAGGCTGTCGAGGAACATCAGGTGCGCCGGCACCATGTAGTCCGGCAGGCGCTCGCGCAGGGCCGCCTTGTAGACCTCCGGCGCGTCGGGCGCGGAGCTGACCAGGTAGGCGATCAAACGATCGTTGTCGGCCAGGACCACGGCTTCGCGTATACCGGCCTGCTCGCGCAGGCAGGCTTCGACTTCACCCAGTTCGATACGGAACCCACGCACCTTGACCTGATGGTCGACCCGGCCGATGTACTCCACCACACCGTCGGCGCGGTAGCGGGCCAGGTCGCCGGTGCGGTACAGGCGTTCGCCCGGCGCACCATACGGGTTAGGCACAAATCGCTCGGCGGTCAGCGCGGGGCGCTCGTGGTAACCGCGCGCCAGGCCGACGCCGCCGATCAGCAACTCACCGGCCGCGCCCACCGGGCTTGGGGTCAAGCCGGCATTGAGGATGAACAACGCGGTATTGGCGATAGGCCGCCCGACCAAAGGCTGGGCCTCGTGCAGACGATGGGCTGCCGACCAGATAGTGGTTTCCGTCGGGCCATAGAGGTTCCACAGCGGGCCTTGCAGGTCGAGCAGGCGCTGGGCCAGGTCCGACGGCAGTGCTTCGCCGCCGCACAGGCATTTGATACCGCGCAGCAGCTGGGCACGCGGGCTCTCCAGCAGCATGCGCCAGGTCGACGGCGTGGCTTGCAGGACGTTGGCAGACTGGCTGTGCACCAGGTCGATGATGGCTTCGGGGTCGAGGGCCAGTTCCTGGCCACTCAGCAGCACGGTGGCGCCGACCGTCAGCGGCACGTACAGCTCCAGGGCGAAGATGTCGAACGAGAAGGTGGTCAGCGACAAGACGCGGGCGTCAGCACCGATGTCCAGGGTGCCGGCCATCCCGCAGGTGAAGCTGCACAGCGCCTGGTGGCGCACCATCACACCCTTGGGCGTGCCGGTGGAGCCGGAGGTGTAGATCACGTAGGCCAGGTGTTCCGGCGTGACGTTGACCTGCGGGTCGTGCTCGGCGGCGTCGTCATCCGCCTCGACCATCAGCACCTGCACACCCTGCGGGTGCGCCAGGCTGCCGTCCAGGTGCGACTGGGTCAGCAACACTCGCGCACGGCTGTCTTCAAGCATGAAGGCCAAGCGGTCCGCCGGGAACTGCGGGTCGAGCGGCACATACGCGCCACCCGCCTTGAGGGTCGCCAACAGGCCGATCACCATGTCCAGCGAACGCTCGACATGCACCGCCACCAGCACGTCCGGGCCTACGCCCGCCGCAATCAGGCGATGGGCCAGGCGATTGGCGCGGCGGTTGAGTTCGCCGTAGCTGAGCGCCTGACCATTGAACTGCAGCGCCAGCGCGTCCGGTTGTGCCAGTGCCTGGGCCTCGAACAGCGTGTGCACGCAACGCTCGCGGGGATAATCCACCGACGTGTCGTTCCAGGCCTCGACCATCTGTTGCCATTGCGGTGCGCTGAGCATCGCCAGCTCATCCACGGCCTGGGACGCATCGTTCACCACGGTGCGCAACAGGTTTTGCCAGTGCTCGGCCAGGCGCTCGACGGTGGTGGCATCGAACAGGTCGGTGGCATAGGTCAGGGACGCCCACAGGCCTTCGGCGGACTCTTCGGTCTCCAGGTTCAGGTCAAACTGGGTGCTGTGCCCGGCCCAATCCACCGCTTGCAGGTCCAGGCCCGGCAATTGCAGCGGGGCTGCACGCAGGTTGTCCTGGTGGTTGAACATCACCTGGAACAGCGGGTTATGGCTAAGGCTGCGCTCCGGCTGCAGGGCTTCGACCAGTTGTTCGAACGGCAGGTCCTGATGCGCCTGGGCGTCCAGGGCCTGCTGCTTGACCTGGGCGAGCAATTGGTCGAAGGCCATCTGCCCGTGCACGTCGGCTTGCAGCACCTGGGTGTTGACGAAGAAGCCCAGCAGGCGCTCGGTTTCCAGGCGATTACGGTTGGCGATCGGTACGCCGACACGGATCCGGGACTGGCCGCTGTAGCGATGCAGCAAGGTCTGGAACGACGCCAGCAGCAGCACGAACAGGGTCACTTCCTGACGCTGGGCCAGCGCCTTAAGCTCAGCGACCAGCGCGTTGTCGAGCTGGACTTGCCGGCGTGCGCCACGATGGCTTTGCAGCGCCGGCCGCGGGTGATCCAGCGGCAGCTCAAGCACCGGATGCTCGGTGCCCAAACGGGTGCGCCAGTAGTCGAGTTGGCGCTGTTTTTCACCGGCCGCCATCCAGTCACGTTGCCACTGGGCATAGTCGACGTACTGGATCGGCAGCGCAGGCAACTCAGCCTGGCCCTGATAGAGCGCCACCAGCTCGTCGACCATCACTTGCATCGACCAACCGTCGGAGATGATGTGGTGCTGGGTGATCACCAGCACATGGTGCTCGGCCTCGACCTCCAGCAAGTTGACGCGCATCAGCGGGCCATTGACCAGGTCGAACGGACGCTGGATTTCCTGCGCCACCGCGTGTTCGATCGCCGACGCCGCGACCCGCTGGCGTTCGATCGGCATCGCCAAGCGCGGATGAATCACTTGCCAGGTGTGCTCGCCCTCTTCCATAAAAGTGGTGCGCAGCGGCTCATGGCGCTGCACCAGAACCTGGAACGCCTGCTCCAGCGCCGCGACGTCCAAGCGTCCGCGCAGATGCAGTGCACTCGGCACGTGGTAAGCCGCGCTGGTCGGGTCCAGTTGCCAGAGGAACCATTGGCGCTCCTGGGCGAACGACAGCGCCAGCGGCTGGTCCCGCGTCACCGCCACCAGCGGCAGCGCCGGGGCGGTCTGCAACCCGGCGCAAGCGGCTGCGAACGCTTCCAGCGTCGGTTGTTCGAACAGTGCGCGCAACGGCACTTCCAGCTTCAGGTCATGACGCACCCGCGAGACCACTTGGGTCGCCAGCAACGAATGGCCGCCGCGTTCGAAGAAGTGGTCGTTGAGGCCCACCTGTTCCACTTGCAACACCGCTTGCCAGATGACGGCCAATCGCGATTGAAGGGGATTCTGCGGTGCCAGGTAGGCCTGGCGCGCTTGATTCAGGTCCGGCGCCGGCAATGCGCGACGGTCAAGCTTGCCGTTGCTGTTCAACGGCAAGGCCTCAAGGATGACCCATTGCCCCGGCACCATGTAGTCCGGCAGGGACTGGCGCAAGGTGGCCGCCAATGCTTGCGGGTCGAGCGTCTGCGCCGTAACGGGCACCACATACGCCACCAATTGCGTGCCCGTCGCGCTCGGTTGCGCGATGACAGCCGCTTCACGCAACGACGGCAAGGCTTGCAGGCTGGCTTCGATCTCGCCCATTTCCACGCGGAAACCGCGAATTTTCACTTGATGGTCGATACGCCCGACGTACTCCAGCGCACCCGCCTCGTTGTAACGGGCCAGATCGCCACTGCGGTAGAGCCGTGCACCCGGCACGGCGGAAAACGGGTCCGGCAGGAAGCGCTCGGCGGTCAACGCCGGGCGGTCAAAATAGCATTGCGCCAGGCCGTGCTCGGCGCCGATGCACAGCTCGCCCACGCCATCGCTGGCCAGCAGTTCGAAACCACTGTCCAGCACATACAAGGCACGGCCTTCGATGGCCCGGCCAATCGGCACGCCAAACGCATCGCTGGCGTCCGCCAACTGGCAGTCGTGCACGCTGGACACGACGGTGGCCTCGGTGGGCCCGTAGGTGTTGACCAGGCGCACGCCGCCCAGACCGGCAGTGTGCCAGGCGCGCAGCCCTTCCACCGACATCGCCTCGCCACCCACGTGGACCTGGCGCAGGTTGCCCAGGGTGCGTCGGTCGACGGCGCATTCCTTGGCGAGCAGATACCAGTACGCAGCCGGCAAGTCCGCCAGGGTCACGCCCTGCTCGACGATTTCGCGGGCCAGTTGCCCGGCATCCCACAGCTCATCGCCGCGCATGATCAACGCCGCGCCCACACACAGCGGCGGGTAGCATTGCTCGACGAAGCCGTCAAAGCTGAACGTCGCAAATTGCAGCACGCGATCAGAAGCACTCAAGCGGCTGTAAGCCTCGGCGCTGTCGCAGAACTGGCTGAGGGCGGCATGGTCGATAGCCACACCCTTGGGTAACCCGGTCGAGCCGGAGGTGTAGATCACATAGGCCAGGTCGGCAGCGGCGGCATGGTTGGCGGGAGGGGTCGACGGGTAGTCGGCCAACTCTGCGCCCGACGCGGTGAAGTCCAAACGCGCCAGCCCTTGGGGCAGTGGCAGGTCGGCCAGCAGCCCGGTTTCGCTGAGCAGCAGGTCCAGGCGGCTGTCCGCCAGCATGTAGGCCAGGCGTTCGGTCGGATAGTTCGGGTCCAGCGGCACATAGGCGGCGCCGCTTTTGAGCACCGCCAGCAGGCTGACGATCAACTGCGGGCCACGTCGGGCCGCCAGGCCGACGCGCTGGCCTGGGCCAACACCCAGCGCCAGCAGGCGATGGGCAAGACGGTTGGCGTGGTCATTCAGCTGTGCGTAGCTCAGGCGCGCGTCGCCCGCTTGTACCGCCAGCGCGTCAGGCGTGGCGGCAGCTTGGGCGGCGATACGCTCGTGCACGCGCAGCTGGCGCGGGGCGGCACCGGTCGCCCGGCTATGAGCGAGCACGTCGCGGTGAGTAGCGGCGTCGAGCAGGCGCAGGTTGCCAAGCGGTGCCTGGGCGTCTGCGAGCATCTGCACCAGCAGGTGATGCAGGTTGCCGCTCAGTCGAGCAACCTGCTGCGCGCTGAATCGGGCCTGGTCGTAGCCGAACTCCAGGCGCAGGCTGGCGCCCAACTCGATCCCCAGCGTCAGCGGATAGTGGGTCTGCTCATGGTTGTGCAGGCGTCCGAACGTCAGGCCGGCGGGCGCGCCTTGTTTCAAGGCTTCGGCCACCGGGAAGTTTTCGAACACCAACAAGGTGTCGAACAACGCAGCGCCCTGCTGCCCCGCCCAGTCCTGGATGTCGTAGAGCGGCACATGTTCGTGGTCGCGCAAGCTCAGGTTGAGCGCTTGCAGTTCGCTCAGCCAACCGGCCACCGACAGCGCTGGCGAGGCCGCGCTGACAATGGGCAGCGTGTTGATGAACAGGCCCAGTTGCTGTTCGATTCCCGGCAACGGTGCCGAGCGCCCCGCGACCGTGGCGCCAAAGGCCACGCAGTCCTGCCCGGTATAGCGCTGCAGCAACAAGCTCCAGGCGCCTTGAAGCACGGTGTTGAGGGTGACTTTGTGGCGGCGGGCAAACTCGCCGAGGGCACGCGTGAAGTCGTCGCCCAGCAGCACCTGATGCTCAGCCATGCCTTTGCCTTCGGTCGGTACACGCAGCGCCTGCGCCAGCAAGGTGGGCGTTTGCAACGGTGCCAGAGTGGCTTTCCAGAACGTCTCGCCCGAAGCTTGCTGATGCAGCCAACCCAGGTAATCGCGGAACTGCCCCAGCGGCGCTGGCACGGCGTGCCCGGCGTAATGAGCGATGACCTCACCCAGCAACTGCGCGTTACTCCAGCCGTCCATGAGGATGTGGTGGCTGGTGAAGATCAGGTGCCAGGCCGTACCGGCACCGCGTACCAGCATCAGGCGAAACAGCGGCGCTGCATTCAGTGTGAAACCTTTCTCGCGCTCGGCCACGGCGAGCGCATCGCAGTCGGCGTCGATGTCTTCGATCACATGCAACTGCACATCGACCTGGCGCTGGATCACCTGATGGGCGCTGTCCAGGCCAAGCCAGTGGAAGCTGCTGCGCAGAATGTCATGGCGGTCCAGCGCGGCTTGCCAGGCACGGCCGAACGCCAGCAGGTCCAAGCCTTCGATGTCCAGGCGCAACTGGTTGATGTAAGCCTCGGCCTCAGGCTCATACAGGGTGTGGAACAACATGCCCTGCTGCATCGGCGACAATGGGTAGAGATCGGCAATCGCCGGCCCGGCGATGGGCAAGCCGTCCAGTTGCTGCTGGGTCAGGCGTGCCAGAGGGAAGTCCGAAGGCGTGACCTGCCCCGCCGGCGTGGCGCAACAGTGTTCGATCAGGGCCTGGAGTTCCGCCCTGTAGTCATCGGCCAGGCGCTGGACCGTCGCCACGTCGAACATCTCGCGACTGAATCCCCACTGCAAAGCGAGTTCACCGCCATACACCTGCCCTTCCACGGTCAGCCAGTTGGCCAGCGGCGCCTGCGGGTCCTGGGCCTGGCCACTGCCCTGGGTAGCCGGGACGAACAGCGCCGACTCATTGAACTGGCGGTCGAACTGGCCCAGGTAGTTGAAGGTGATGCGTGGCGCGGCCAAGGCTGACAACGCTTCGCGGGCGTCAGGCGTGCCGAGGTAGCGCAACAGGCCGTAGCCAATGCCTTTGTGCGGCACGGCGCGCAGTTGCTCCTTCACCGATTTGATCGCCGCCGACAGCTCGCCATCGGCGTGCAGGCGCACAGGGAACAGGCTGGTGAACCAGCCGACGGTGCGGCTCAGGTCAACCGAGTCGAACAGGTCTTCACGGCCATGGCCTTCCAGCTGGATCAGCGCGGCGGGCTGTTCGCTCCAGCGGCTGATGACCCGTGCCAACGCGGTCAGCAGCAGGTCGTTGACCTGGGTGCGGTAGGCCGCCGGGGCATCTTGCAGCAGTTGCCGAGTGTGTTCGGCACTGAGACGGATCTCCAGCAGGCTGCCCAGGCGATTTTGCAGGCCGCCCTGGGGGTTGTCGCACGGCAGATCGGCACTCGCGGTCTGCGCTTGCCAATACGGCAGTTGCTCGTCCAGCGTCTGTGCATGGCGCTGCAACTGCTGCGCCCACAGCTGGTAGGCGCTGGTCTTGGCTGGCAACGCGGCGTTGCGATAGGCCTGTTGCAAGTCTTCGAGCAGGATGCGCCACGACACACCGTCCACCGCCAAGTGGTGCACCACCAGCAGCAGGCGCTGGGTGCCGTCGGCCATCACGGCCAGGACCGCGCGCAGCAGCGGGCCCTGTTCGAGGTCGAGACTGCGTTGCGCCTCGTCGCACAGCGCGGCCAACTCGGCCTCGTCAGCAACCTGGGATTGCCACAACGACGCGGTGGCAACCGGCTCGGCGTGAGCTTGTCGCCAACCGTCTGCCTGCTGCACAAAACGCAGGCGCAGGGCGTCGTGGTGGTTGATCAACCGAGTCAAGGCGGCCTCTAGGCGCGCGGGCTCAAGGGCTTCACGCGGGGTCAGCAGCAACGACTGGTTCCAGTGTTGACGCGCCGGGATCGCCTGCTCGAAAAAGCTGTGTTGGACGGGCGTGAGGATCACCTCGCCGGTCACCGGCCCCTGATCGATAGCAGTCGCCTGCTCGAAGGTCGCCACCAGCGCCAGGCTGCGCACGCTCTGGTACTGGAACAGGTCCCGTGGGCTGAGGCGAATACCCGCCTGGCGCGCACGGCTGACCACCTGGATGGAGATGATCGAATCGCCGCCCAGTTCGAAAAAGTTGTCGTCCAGGCCGACCTGTTCCACACCCAGCACATCGCTCCAGATCGCCGCCACGGCTTTCTGCAGGTCGTCTTCCGGGGCGACAAAGGCCTGCTGTGGCGCGACATCCGGCAATGGCAGGGCCTTGCGGTCGAGCTTGCCGTTGGCGGTCACGGGCAGCTTGGCCAGGGGCACCATATGGCTGGGCACCATGTACTCGGGCAGGCTGCTGAGCAGCCAGGCTTTGAGGTCGACCGGCGCAGTGTCCTCCAGCACCAGGTACGCCACCAGTTGCTTGCCACCCTGCACCAGTACCACGGCTTCGCGCACCGAGGGGTGTTGCATCAGGCGTGTCTCGATTTCACCCAGCTCGATCCGCAGGCCGCGCAGCTTGACCTGGTGATCGAGACGGCCAAGGTATTCAATCACCCCGTCGGCCCGCTGACGCACGCGGTCGCCCGTGCGATACAGACGCGCGCCGTCACCGAAGGGGCTGGGCACAAAACGTTCTGCGGTGAGCGCCGGGCGCCGGTGGTAACTGCGGGCAAGGCCAATGCCGCCCAAGTAGAGTTCGCCGCTGACGCCAGCGGGCACCGGGTTGAGCTGGGCATCGAGCACGTAGGTGCCGAGGTTGGCGATTGGACGGCCGATGGGCACGCTGTCGGCGCCTTCGTCGACGCAGGTCCAGTGGGTGACGTCGATGGCCGCTTCGGTCGGGCCGTAGAGGTTGAACAGCCCGGCTTGAGGCAACTTGGCAAACACTTGCAATTGCGCATCCAGCGGCAAGGCTTCGCCGCTGCACACGATGCGCTGGAGGCTGGTGCAGGCCTGCACTCCGGGCTCATGGATAAACGCCTGGAGCATCGAGGGCACGAAGTGCAGCGTGGTGATGCCGTGCCGACCAATCGTCTCGATCAGGCGGGCCGGTTCGCGATGCTCGCCAGGGGCCGCGACCACCAGGCGTGCGCCGGTCATCAACGGCCAGAAAAACTCCCACACCGAGACGTCGAAGCTGAACGGGGTTTTCTGCAGGACCGCATCGCGGGCATCCAGACCGTAGGCCCGCTGCATCCAGCACAGGCGGTTGACCAGTGCGCGATGACTGTTACCGGCACCCTTGGGCTTGCCGGTGGAGCCCGAGGTGTAGATCACGTAGGCCAGGTTCAGCGCGTGAAGGGGGACGTTTGCCGACTCGGCGCTGTAGCCATCGAGCCAACTGGCAGGCTGGTCCAGGGCAATCACCTGGATACCCTCGACAGGCAGCACTGGCAACAGGCTGTGCTGGCTGAGCAACAACTGAATGCCACTGTCCTCGATCATGTAGGCCAGGCGTTCCTGGGGATATTCAGGATCCAACGGAACGTAGGCGCCACCCGCCTTGAGAATGGCCAGCAGACCGACCACCATTTCGATGGAGCGCTCGATGCAGATTCCGACCAGCACGTCCGGGGCTACGCCCTTCTCGCGCAGGGCATGGGCCAGCTGGTTGGCACGCGCATCCAGCTGGGCGTAGGTCAGCGTCGTGGTGCCGAACACCAGCGCCGGCGCGTCGGGCGTGGCCTGCACCTGGTCTTCGATCAGGTGATGGATGCCGCGCTCGGTCGGGTACGCCTCGGCGGTCTGGTTCCACGCGTGGACCAGCAATTGCTGTTCATCTGCGGCCAGCATCGGCAACTCGCCGATACGCTGCGTGCCGTCCGCCACCATGGCCTGCAACAGGCGGATCCAATGCCCGGCCATGCGCTCGATGGTCAGCGCGTCGAACAGGTCATTGGCGTAGGTCAGCGCGGCGTGCAGGGTGCCGGATTTTTCATAGGTGTCGAGGGTCAGGTCAAACTGGGTGGTACGGCCTTGCCACTCCACCAGCGCCAGCTCCAGGCCGGAGGCGGTGCTGACGCCGGCAATGTCGGCCACCACTGGCTGGTGGTTGTACATGACCTGAAACAGCGGCGTATGGCTGAGGCTGCGCTCGACCTTGAGCGCTTCCACCAGCCGCTCGAACGGCAACTCCTGATGGGCCTGGGCGCCCAGTGCGTGTTCCTTGATGCTTTGCAGCAGCTCAGTGATACGGGTTTGCCCGGTCAGCTCGGTGCGCAGGACTTGGGTGTTGACGAAAAAGCCGATCAGGCCTTCGACTTCCGTGCGGTTGCGGTTGGCGATCGGCACGCCGACGCGGATATCGCCCTGCCCGGTGTAACGATGCAGCAGCACGTTGAACGCGCCGAGTAACAGCATGAACAGGGTGACGTTGTGCTTTTGCGCACAGGTGCGCAATTGCGCGGCCAGCTGCGGGTTGATCGCAAAATCATGGCGCGTGCCCTGATAGCTCGGCATGGCCGGGCGTGGGCGGTCGGTGGGCAGCTCCAGCACCGGGTGCTCATCACCCAGGCGCGCCTGCCAGTACTCCAGCTGACGCGCCTGCTCGCCGGCTTCGAGCCAGCGGCGCTGCCACAGGGCGTAGTCGCTGTACTGGATCGGCAAGGCCGGCAATTGTGGGGCCTGGCTGCGCTCATGGGCGTCGTAGCAGCGGATGAACTCGTCGATCAGCACGTTCATCGACCAGCCGTCGGAGACGATGTGGTGCAGGGTCAGCAGCAACACGTGCTCCTGGGCGTCGAGTTTGAGCAGTTGCACGCGCAGCAGCGGGCCGTTTTCCAGGTCGAACGGCAGCAGCGATTGACGGGTCGCAGCGGCGTTGACGGCCTCTTCACGCTCGGCGAGGGCCAGGTGACTCAGATCGAGTTGCTCGACGGTCAACGACGTGTCGGCCGCCACCTGCAACAGGCGTTCATCCGCCTGGCGCTGGAACACGGTGCGCAAGGTTTCGTGGCGCGCAACCAGGCTGGCAAACGCCTGCTCCAGCGCATTAAGGCTCAACGCGCCCTTGAGCCGCACGGCACCCGGCAGGTTGTAGGCCCCGCTGGCCGGGTCCAATTGCCAGAGAAACCACATGCGCTGCTGCGCGTAGGACAGCGCCTGGCGATCCTCCAATTGCACCCCTGCCGGAATCGGAAACCGGGAAAAGTCCACGCCTTCTTTCTGCAAGGCCTGCAGGAACAGTTGGCGTTTTTCCAGGGGTAACCCGATAAACCGGCGAGCAAGTTTCAAGGAGTCTTCAGCATTCATTTCTTGGAGTCCGGAGCAATAGGCAGGAAGCACAAAGGCACGTCGTCCCTATAAAACGAACCGGAGAGGGAAAAATTAGCGGGGGGATGGGAGGCGCAAGGCGAGGTGTCATCAAGGGTTACATCAGTCTCAGGAAGACCGCACAACGTCGGGCTAGCATTGACGAACACCACTTTTTGCAACTGAATTTAGTTACACGCAGGAAACGCCTTGCCCAAAACAAGCTGCTCGCCAAACTGCTCGATGAGCACATGGCATTTACCTGGCCCGAACTCGTCACGCTGCTGCGTCGACTGGGCTACTACCTCACTACGTGCCAGTCCCTGGGCCACACACCGGAGAAGCCTTGCACGGCTCCTTCAATGTCCGGGTCGGCCATGACCTGCACTTGGCGGCGGCCCTGGCGGCGACCCGCAAGAAACTGACCCTCAATGACCTGACTCGCCAAGCCTTGAGCGATTTTCCGCACCACCACAGTGCAGACGCTTGCCCAGCGATAAGCCGATTATCCCAACCGCCGATACCCCAGCACCGCGGCCCCCAGCACCACCGCCCCGGCCACCAACGCGACCCAGAACCCGCTGGTGGCGCCAAAGTGGTCGATCATCCAACCGGAACTGGCGGCGCCGATGGCCACGCCGATGCTGAGGCCGGTGATCAGCCAGGTCATGCCTTCGGTCAGGCGGCTGGCGGGCACGATCTGCTCCACCAGGGCCATGGACACGATCAACGTGGGGGCGAAGAACAGCCCGGAAATAAAGATCGCCACCGCCAGCCCCGGGATGTTGCTCACCAGCAGCAACGGCAAGGTGGTCAACGCGGTGGCCACGCCGCAGAACAGGAACTGCCTGGGCAACGGTGCCTTGAGCTTGAGGGTACCGAACGCCAGCCCCGCCAGGCACGAACCGATGGCGTACACCGACAGCACAATGCTCGCCGCCGCCGGCTGGCCCTGATGCTGGGCAAAGGCGACGCTGACCACGTCCACCACGCCGACGATCACGCCCATGGCCAGCAGCAGGATCATCAGGATCAGCACCGAGGGCGATGCAATCAGCCAGCCGCCGTGATGGTCCTGATGTTCATGGACGGGAGGCTCGGTCTCACGTTGCAATACAAAGGTGGTGACGCCGACCGCCAGTAACAGCGCCGCCACCAAGGGCCCCGCCTCGGGGAACAGCACCACGCTCAAACCCACCGAAATGGGTGGCCCGATGATGAAGCACACCTCATCCAGCACCGACTCCAGGGCGAACGCGGTCTGCAACTTGGGCTGGCCACGGTACAACTCGGTCCAGCGCGCACGCACCATGGCCGACATGTTCGGCATGCAACCGGCCAAGGCGGCAAACAGGAACAACGTCCAGTTCGGTGCCTGCAAGCGGGTGCACAGCAGCACCATCAACAAAGCCCCACCGCCGATCAGCGCGGCCACCGGCAGCACCCGGCCCTGGCTGTAGCGATCTACCAGCCGTGATACCTGGGGTGCGCAAAACGCCGTGGCCAGGGCAAATACCGCTGCCACCGAACCCGCCAGGCCGTAACCGCCGTGCACCTGGGAAAGCATGGTGATCAAGCCAATCCCTGTCATCGACACGGGCATGCGCGCCAGCATGCCTGCCAGTACAAAGGCCCGGGCGCCGGGGACCTGGAATAACTCGGCGTAAGGGTTTGCCATCCTGCTGGACCTCTTCCTGAATGCCTGCGACTTGCTATCTGCAATGACCGAGGCAAAATACATACGGTGCGTATGTGGCAAATCATGCGTAACATACGCGACGTATGTCAATCGTTCACTTGCCCGTTGTGAGACCTACCATGAGCCGAGCCCGTGCCGAAATGATCGAAGACACCCGTGCCCGGCTGATCGCCAGCGCCCGAAAGGCCTTTGCCACCCAAGGCTACGCGAACACATCAATGGACGATTTTACCGCCCGCGCCGGCCTGACACGCGGCGCGTTGTACCATCACTTTGGTGACAAAAAAGGACTGTTGGCCGCCGTGGTTGCCCAACTCGACAGTGAGATGGACACACACTTGCAGCGCATTACAGATGAAGCAACGGATCCGTGGGCCGGCTTTTGCGAACGTTGCCGCGCCTATTTGCGCATGGCTCAGGACGACGAGATCCAGCGCATTGTGTTGCAGGATGCGCCCGCCGTATTGGGCGATACCGGCTCCCAGCAACAGTGTGTCGAGTCGTTGCGCCAACGGCTGGAAGCCCTGATGCAAACCGGTGTCATCCGCCCCGCCCCGAGCGCCGCGCTGGCGCAATTGATCAACGGCAGCCTGGTCAACACCGCCCTGTGGATCGCCCGGGATGAGCATCCGGGCGAGCGGCTGGAGCAAGGTTTGCAGGGCCTGGAGCTGTTGTTGCGTGGCCTCAGCCTTACACCAACCGCTTGATCTGCTTGTGTCGCCACACCAGGCGGTAATACGCAGTCTGCAATGCCAGCATGGCCAGGTAGGTCACCGGAAACGCCATCCACACCCCTTCCAGGCCGAAGTGGGCGTTCAACAGGTAAGCCATCGGCAGTTCAACGCAGAGCACACAGAAAATCGAGATCACCACCGGCATCAGCACCACACCGCTGGCGCGCATGATCCCGCCGATCACAGCCTGGAAGCCAAACACCAGGATGCTCCACAGCATGATGTGCAGCAGGTGCTCGGCATTGACCCGCGCCGCGTCGTCGGTGATGAACAGGCCGAGCAACCAGTGCGACAAGACGTAACCCAGCACAATCAGGCCACCGGTAAGGCAGGTATTGATCAACAGGCCGGTGCGCAGGATCGGGCCGATGCGCTCCAAACGCCCGGCACCAATCGCCTGGGCGCCGAGAATCGACGCGGTGATGGCAATCGACAGCGCGGGGAACTGCACGTAGTTGACGATCTGCGTCACCGCGCCATAGGCCGCCGTGGCTTGGGAGCCATGGCCGTTGACCAAGGCGAGGATGACCAATTCCGACAGCGACAGCACCACCATCTGCAGGCCGGTGGGCAAGCCGATACGCAGGACTTTGCCAAGAATCACACGGTCCAGGCGCAAGGCGGCGAGCAGTTCGCGGTCCGGTGCCATCACATGGTTTTTATGCCGAAGGCGCAAGATCAAAAACAGCATGGCTAACGCGTTGCCCACCAGCCCGGCATACACCGCGCTCTGGATACCCATGGGTGGCAGGCCGACCCAGCCGCGAATCAGCGCCGGCGTCAGCAGCAGGCCGACCAGGGTCGAGACCATCAGCGCCAGCAACGGCGAGATCGTGTCGCTGACACCGCGCAGCAGCTGGGTGTAGAGGATGAACACCAGCAGCAGCGGCATGATCAGCATCATCTTCTGCGCATAGCCGACCGCATCGTCGAGCACATCAACCGGTGTGCCCAGCGCCTGCAGCGCCGGGCGCGCAAATAGGCTGCCCAACACTGCGGCAACCACACCCACCAGCGCGCCCAGGGTCAGGGTCGCGCCGGTGATTGCCTTGACCATTGCCGTTTCCTGGGCCCCCCAGGCCTGGCCGATCAACACCGAGGCGCCCGCCCCCAGGCCAATCACCAGGGCAATGAAGAAAAACACGATGGGAAACATCCCCGACACCGCCGCCAACGCCTGGGTACCGAGCATTTGCCCGACATAGATACCGTTGAGGGTGCCGGAAAAACTTTGCAGGAAGTTGGACAGGACCATCGGTGCCAGAAAGATCAGGTAGATCTGCCACAGCGGGCGTTGCAAAGGGCTTTGCATGAAAAAACGGGGCCTCGAAGAACTAAAGCGTCCGAGGGTTATACCGTAAGTGGATCCTATCTTCCTGTGCTTTCGGGTTCGACCACCAAACAGGCGTTGCGCACTGTCGCACTCAGGTGTCGGGCATTACCTTGCAATAAGCATTCGGCAATCGCGGGCTCCAGTTCGACCCGCAAGCGCCTGGCCAGCGCCCTCGCGCCAAATCGCATGTCGTGCTGGCGGCACAGCCAAGCCCGCGCCTGCGCATCCAGCACCAACGAGCGCTGCTGCACCGCCAGGCGCTGGTTGAGTTTGTCGAGTTCCACCGCCAGCAGCGCCTCCAGCCACTGCGCGTCGATGGGCTCGAACATCAGGATACGGTCGATCCGATTGAGAAACTCCGGTTCGAAATGCCCATGCAGCGCCTCTTCCAACACCTGTGCCTCACCCCTTACACACACGCGCAGCAGACGTCGCCAGCCCTGGGTAAAACGCAGGCGATGCCGACGCGCCTGTTGCGCGCCGATGTTGCTGGTCATGAAGATCAGACTGTTGCGAAAGTCTAACGTGCGCGTGCCGCCGGCCAAGGTCAGCTGACCGTTTTCCAGTATGCCCAACAGGCTGCGTACCACCTCCTGGCTGGCCTTTTCCAGTTCATCGAACAGCACGATCCCCGGCCGGCTGTAGGTGCCCTGGATCAACTCGCTGTTGAACAGGCTGATGCCCTCCTTGCTGCCCACATACCCCGGCGGCGCGCCGGTCAGCGCGGCCGCGTAATGTTCCTGGGCCAGGGTGTGCATGTCGATGCGGCAGAAACCGTCGGCACGACCGTGCAGCGCCTGGGCCAGCAGGCGCACGATTTCGGTCTTGCCGACACCGGTCGGCCCCATGAACAGGTTGACGCTGAGGGGGCGGTCACGCTCACTGATATCGGCCTTGACCACCTTGAGCAAGCCTTCCACCTGGGCCAGCGCCGCCTCCTGGCCGATGATCCGGCTGCGCAGCAGGGCCATCACCTGGGCCGGTTCAAAGGTAAAGCGCATGCCCTACCCCGCCGTCTTTTCTTGACCACCATGGGGCAAATTCGCCACCGGGCACTCCGCGACGCCTACCGTGCTGCGGGTGATTTTCTCCACGTTTTCCTGGGCTTTCTGCGCATCCAAGACCCAGGTGCGATAGAACTCGAACGGGCAATCCGCCACGCCCTTGTCGCCATCGCCCGAGGCATGCATGCCGGTGTAGCCCCGATGCAGCAGCTTGAACAGATGGTTCTGCGACTGGTCATTGGCCCGCGCATCGCGGATCTGCGACACCGACAACTGCGCATACTGAATGCCCATCTCCTCCTCGCCGCACTCGCCCAGGGTGCGCCCATCAAAGCCGATGATCGCCGAGTGTCCGAAGTACGAGTACACCCCGTCGAACCCCGCCGCATTCGCCACCGCCACATAGCAGTTATTGGCCCAGGCCATGCTCTTGGACATCTGCACCTGCTGCTCCTTGGCCGGGTACATATAGCCCTGGCACCGCACGATCAGCTCGGCGCCCTTCATGGCGCAGTCTCGCCAGATCTCCGGGTAGTTGCCGTCGTCGCAGATGATCAGGCTGATCTTCATGCCCTTGGGCCCGTCGCACACGTAGGTGCGATCCCCCGGATACCAACCCTCGATCGGGCACCAGGGAATGCACTTGCGATAGCGCTGCACGATCTCGCCCAGGTTATTGATCAATACCAAGGTGTTATAGGGCGCCTTGTGCGGATGTTCTTCGTGGCGCTCGCCGGTCAGGGAGAACACGCCCCAGGTATTCGCCTGGCGGCAGGCTACCGAGAAGATCGCGGTCTCCTCGCCGGGAATGCTCGCGGCGGTCGCCATCATCTCGTCATGGTCGTACATGATCCCCATGGTGCTGTATTCCGGGAACACCACCAAATCCATGCCGGGCAGGCCCTGTTTCATGCCGACAATGATCTCGGCAATCTTGCTTGCGTTGTCGATGACCTCGGCCTTGCTGTGCAGGCGCGGCATCTTGTAGTTCACCACCGCTACACCGACGGTGTCCGGGCTGCTGGAAATGTCGCCATGGCGCATTACAACGCTCCTGTTCTAGTGACTGATCATCCACGGCCGTGGGCCGGTGCGGGTCTTGAGCCCCAAGGGGTTGGCCTTGCTGGGCTCGACCTTCTTGCGGGTGCCGCAGCAACTACAACCGGCCGGGTGTTTGCGGCTGTCCTGGTATTCGCCGACCGTTTGCGGCGCGTTGGCGCTGCGCTCGTTGCCGGCGATGGCCCTGCGCTGGTTGGCCGACAGGGTTTGCAGCGCCGGAGCCGACACCCGCAACTGCCCGCCGGGCCCTGCGCAATACGGGCATTGGCTGGGTTCGTTGCGCTGTGCAATCGGGCGCAACATCGTGAAGGTGCCGCAGGTGTCGCAGGCGTATTCGTAGGTCGGCATGGCTAGAGGTCCGGAGCGATGGGCAGGTCGATGCTGCCGTCGAGAAATTGAGTTGGGCCACTGGCGTTGGGGTTGATGTCGAACTCGAAGATTTCCGTCGGCAGCCACAATGTGGCGCAGGCATTCGGGATGTCCACCACGCCGCTGATATGCCCTTGCACCGGTGCCGAGCCGAGCAGCGCGTAACCCTGGGCCGGCGAGTAGCCGAACTTGGTCAGGTAGTTGATCGCATTCAGGCACGCCTGGCGGTAGGCGACATTGACGTCCAGGTAGTGCTGCTGGCCCTGTTCGTCCACCGAAATGCCTTCGAAGATCAAGTAATTCTTGTAGTTCGGCGTGATCGGGCTCGGCTTGAACACCGGGTTCTTGATCCCGTACTTGGCCATGCCGCCCTTGATCAGCTCGACCTTCATGTGCACCCAACCAGCCATCTCGATCGCGCCGCAAAAGGTGATTTCGCCGTCGCCCTGGCTGAAGTGCAGATCGCCCACCGACAGCCCGGCGCCGTTGACGTAGACCGGGAAGAAGATCTTCGAGCCCCGGGATAAATCCTTGATATCGCAGTTACCGCCATGCTCGCGCGGCGGCACTGTGCGTGCGCCGGTCGCTGCCGCATCGTCACGGGCCTGCCCGGTGAGTTTGCCCATGTGGGCAGTGGCGGCCAGCGGTGCGTTGGCCAGTGGCGGAACGCGCGTCGGGTTTGTGTCAATCAGCTCCTGCTCGCGACGGTTCCAGTCGGCGAGCATCACCGGGTCGGGCAGGCAACCGATCAAGCCTGGGTGGATCAGCCCGGCAAAGTTCACCCCGGGGATATGCCGCGAACGGGTGAACATGCCTTTGAAGTCCCAGATGGCTTTCTGCGCGCTGGGGAAGTGATCAGTAAGGAAACCACCGCCGTTCTGCCGCGAGAAAAAACCATTGAAGCCCCACTGGGAATCGGCCTTGGCACCGATATCCAGCAAGTCCACCACCAACAAATCCCCCGGTTCGGCGCCGTGTACACCCACCGGGCCCGACAGATAGTGCACGGTCGACAGGTCGACATCGCGCACATCGCTGGCGTCGTCATTGTTCTTGATCGCGCCGGCGGTCCAATCGTAGGTTTCCAGGATGAAGTCATCGCCCGGCTTGACCCAACAGGCCATGGGGATGTCCGGGTGCCAGCGGTTATGGATCTGCTCGTTCTCGGTGACAGGCTGGTTGAGGTCGACTTTGATCAGCGTTTCGGTCATGGACTGGCTCCTGGACGGATGACGGGGTGCGTGGGATCCAGTCTCAGGCGGCCAGGAAAAACGGGAAATACGTTGGATGACGTATTAACGACGGTGTCGCGGTTTTATTCCATCAATTCGCTCGATGACAGCTTAAGTATTTACTGATTGGACGCCAGGCAGGCAGGTCGTTAGATTCCACCGCGAAGATAGCTTTTAGCCATCACTCCTGCCCCCTTGAATATCGAGCCTTTTATGAAAAACCCTATGTCGTTGGCAATGCGTATCGGGCTGGGCTTCGCGTCCACCTTGTCGTTGCTGGTGCTGATCACTGCCGTCGGTATTCAACGCGTGGGTTTTATCGACAGTACGCTCAAGGATGTCGGTGAAAAAGCCGCCGTCGTCCAGCGCTACGCGATCAACTTCCGTGGCAGCGTGCACAACCGCGCCATCGCCATTCGCGATGCGGTACTGGTCAAGGATGAAGCGGCGCTCAACCGCCATCTGGCCGAGATCGACCAGCTCAAGCGCGATTACCAGGACTCTGCCGTGATGCTGGACCGCCTGTTCGCCAACACCACCGCCAGCGCCGAGGAAACCCGTCTGCTGGGTGATATCAAGGCCATCGAGACCCAGGCCCTGGCGTCCACCGAACGGGTGATCAACCTGCGTCGCAGCAATGACATTGCCGGCGCCCAGGACTTGCTGCTGGCCCAGGCTTCGGTCCACTACACCGAGTGGCTCAAACGCGTGAATGCGCTGATCGACTTCGAAGAAGCGCACATCAAGCAACGCCTGGATACCGTGCAATCGGCTGCCGGCACCTTTGCCATGCTGATGGTGCTGGCCAGCGCCGTCGCGATCATCTTGAGCGTGCTGGTGTCACTGCTGATTATCCGCAAGGTCAAGGCCACCCTTGGCGCAGAGCCGGAGGAAGTCGCCGAGGCGATCCGCCGCCTGGCCGATGGCGAGCTGGACCAGCGCATCGAGACCCGCTACCCCGACAGCGTGATGGGCATCCTGAAAAACGCCCTGGCACGCCTGAGCGACACCATCAGCGAAGTGCGCTCGGCAGCCCAGGCCCTGCGCCATTCCTCGGTCACCCTGCTGTCAGTGGCCAGCGATAACCGCCAGCAGATCAACCTGCAGACCAGCGAAGCCCAGCACGTGGCCGCCGCAATCACGCAAATGGCCGCCTCGGTCAGCGAGGTCTCGGGCTACGCTTCCGCCGCATCCAAGGCGACTATCCTGGCCGACGCCGAAGTGGACAGCGGCCACCGCCTGGTGGGCGAAGTGACCGTGTCCATCGAAGAATTGGCGACGATCCTCGACCAGGCCACCCTTCGGGTCAACCAGGTGTCCAGCGACAGTGAAAACATCGAAACCGTGATCGAAGTGATCAACGCCATCGCCGCCCAGACCAACCTGTTGGCGCTGAACGCGGCGATTGAGGCCGCACGTGCCGGTGAACATGGCCGAGGATTTGCGGTGGTGGCCGATGAAGTGCGCTCCCTGGCGACGCGCACCCAGGAGTCCACCCAGGAAATCCGCGACATGATCGGCAAGCTGCAAAGCGGCACCCAGGACGCCGCCGACATCATGCAACGCAGCCGCAGCCTGGCCCAGACCACCGTGACGCAGACCCGCGACTCTCAGTTGGCGCTCGGCAAGATCAGCCAGGAAGTCGGCGCGATCAATGCGATGAACGCGCAGATCGCCAGTGTTTCCGTGCAGCAAAGCGCGGCGGCTGAAGAGGTTGCACAGAACGTCACGCGCATCCACAGCTCCACCGTGCAATCGGCGGCGGGCTCCGAGCAGGTGGAAAATTCCAATCACGAACTGGCGGAGCTGGCGGATCGCTTGAGCACCAAGGTGGCGTTTTTCAACGTGGCCTAGCGTTTGTCGCGTTTCATCTGCATGGTCAGGGTGAAACGGTCGGCAGGGTAGACCGATTCCGATACGGCGATCAGCACGCCGGCCTCATCGCGGTACTGGCGAATGATGGTCAGCCCCAGCGCACCGCTCTGCGCCTTGAGGCTGGCGGCCAATTCGGACGATAACTGTACCGGGCGCACTTGCTGGTCCACCACATCGATGTGCCGCGAGAAGGCCTTGCCGATCAGTGCCGCGATCAGTTCATCCGGGTGCTTGCGTGCTTCAGGAATCACCTCGGCAAAGGTCTGTTCGGCATATACATCGGTCCAGCACAACGGCGCATTGCCAGCGCCGGCATCGACCTTGATGCTCGACACACAGAAGTAATGCCCGCCCGGCTCCAACCCCAGGCGCCGGGCCAGGGCGATGTCGACAACGAACTCGCGCACCGCCTGGATATCGCGGATATGGGTTTCGGCCACTTGCACGAGGTCGGCCACCGACGCCATCGCCTGGGAGTACCCCCCTGGGGCGACGACGCTTCGACGCGCGTGCCCACGCGCTTGCGCCGCGAGACCATGCCCTGCCCCTGCAACTGGTCAATGGCCGCGCGCACGGTGTGGCGGCTCACCGCATACAGCGAGCAGAGTTCGAACTCAGTCGGCAACAACGAACCCACCGGGTAATGGCCGCTGCCAATCTGGTCGATCAAATCCTTGGCAACCGCCGCATAACGCCTCTGGCTCACGCTTTCCATTTTTACCCTCGTTATCGAGTTGACAGTGTATCAGCACAAGCGCAATCATAATGTACGGACATATAAAATATGTATGGTTTAAAAATAACAATTAGGATTTTCCCATGTCGAGTACCGTTTTTGATTCCGCCCTGTTCCGCGACATGTTCGGCACCGCCGAAATGCGCGGCGTGTTCTCCGATAAAGCCCTGATCGAACGCTATATCGAAGTGGAAGTGGCCCTGGCCCGTGCCGAAGCGCGTTGCGGCGTTATCCCGACCGACGCGGCCGAGCAGATCGCCACGCTGTCGCAGTACGAAGCCCTGGACCTGGCGCTGATGCAGCACGAGACAGAAATCGTCGGTTACCCGATCCTCCCGCTGGTTGAGCAACTGTCGAAGATCTGTGGTGAAGCGGGCCGCTACGTGCATTGGGGCGCCACCACGCAGGACATCATGGACACCGCCGTGGTCCTGCAAGTACGCGCCGCACTGGCCATCGTCGAGCGCGATATCCAGACCGTGCGCGGGCTGCTCGCCGGCCTGGCCGAGCGTTATCGCGACACGCCCATGGCCGGCCGCACACACTTGCAGCACGCGCTGCCGATCACCTTCGGCTACAAGTGCGCGGTGTGGCTGAGCATGTTCGATCGCCACGCCGAGCGCTTGGTGGAACTGCGCCCACGCGTCGAAATCGGCCAGTTCGCCGGGGCTGCAGGTACCCTCGCCTCCCTCGGCGACAAAGGCCTGGAAGTCCAGGAAGCGTTGATGAGCGAACTCGGCCTGGGCGTACCGCAGGCCACCTGGCACGTGGCCCGCGATGGCCTGGCCGAGACCCTGAACTTCCTCGGGCTGGTCACCGGTTCCCTGGGCAAGATTGCACTCGACATCATGATGATGATGACCAGCGAACTGGGCGAAGTGTACGAGCCGTTCGTCAAGGGCCGTGGCGCCAGCAGCACCATGCCGCAAAAGCGCAATCCGATTTCCTGCGAGCTGATGTACGCCGCCGCCAAGGGCGTGCGCCAACACGCCGGGCTGATGCTCGACGCGATGATCCAGGACTTCGAACGCTCCACCGGCCCGTGGCAGGCGGAGTGGATCGCCATTCCCGAAGCCTTTGCGCTCAGCGCCGCGTCCCTCGGCCAGGCGACCTTTATGCTCGCCGGCCTGGAGGTGCGCCCCGAGCGCATGCGCAAGAACCTCGACATGACCCAGGGCCTGATCGTCGCCGAAGCCGTGATGATGGGCCTCGCCCCGGCCCTTGGCCGCCAAGTGGCCCATGATGTGGTGTATGCCGCGTGCCGCATGGCTAACGACCAGGGCACCAGCTTGCTCGACGCCCTGCTCGCCCAGGGTGAAGCCACCGCGCAACTGGACCTGGCCGAGCTGCAACGCCTGACCGATCCCGCCAACTACCTGGGGCTGGCGCCGCAGATGGTGGATATCGCGCTGGCGCGCCAGGGTGCCGTGAAACGCTGACGCCAACGCGGATGAAGATCCAACTGTGGGAGCGGGCTTGCTCGCGAATGCAATGCCTCAGTCAACCAATGCATCAACTGACAGAGCGCTTTCGCGAGCAAGCCCGCTCCCACAGGGGTTCTCTTTCGTTTCACAAGCCTGTGTAACACCCGAACCATAACAACAATGAGAGCACAGACATGTCATCCACCACCGCAAAAAAACCGCTCTACAAGGACCTGACCTTCCAGGTCATCGCCGCCATGTTCCTCGGCATCGCCTTCGGCTTTCTCGCCCCCGAGCTGGCCGCCGGTTTCAAGATCCTTGGCGATATCTTCCTCAAGCTGATCAAGACCGCCGTCGCGCCGCTGGTGTTTTTCACCGTGGTCCACGGCATCGCCTCGGCCGGCGATATCAAGCGCGTCGGCAAGGTCGGCTTGCGCGCGTTGATTTACTTCGAAGTGGTCTCCACCATTGCCCTGGCCATCGGCCTGTTGTGGGGCAACCTGTTGCAGATCGGCTCCGGCATGCACGACGCCCACCCGAGCAGCGCCGCCGCGACCGCCGCGAGTGCCGCCGTGGCCAAGGGGCATGCGCCGGCGTCGACCCTGGACTTTATCTACGGCATCTTTCCGGACAATTTCGTCGGTGCCTTCGCCGGCGGCCAGTTGCTGCAAGTACTGGTGATCTCGGTGTTGTTCGGCTTCGCCCTGCTGGCGTTGAAGCCCGAACGCCGCGAAGTGATCGAAGACGGCCTGAACCGCATCTCCGAGTGCTTCTTCGAGTTTATCAACCTGATCATGAAGTTCGCGCCCCTGGGTGCCTTCGGGTCGGTGGCTTACGCGGTTGGCAGCAATGGCACGGCGGTGCTGATGTCCCTGGCCAACCTGGTGTTGATGTTCTACGTCGGCATCGCATTCTTTATCTGTGTGGTGCTCGGCGCCGTATGCCGGTTGAGCGGCTTCAGCCTGTGGCGTTTCCTCACCTATATCAAGGATGAAATCTTCATCGTGCTCGGCACCGCCTCGTCGGAAAGCGCCCTGCCGCGCCTGCTGCAAAAACTCGAGAAATTCGGTTGCTCCAAACAGAGCGTTGGCCTGGTGCTGCCCACCGGCTATGCGTTCAACCTCGACGGCACCTCGATCTACATGTCGCTGTGCGTGCTGTTTATCGCCAATGCCTACGGAGTGCCGCTGAGCTGGGAACAACAGCTGGGCATCATCGCGATCATGCTGGTGACCTCCAAAGGCGCGGCGGCGGTGTCGGGTGGCAGCTTCGTGGTGTTCGCCGCGACGGTCACGGCCATCGGCGTGCTGCCGGCAGAAGGCCTGGCGCTGCTGTTCGGCGTGTACCGCTTCATGTCGATGGCCATTGCCACCTGCAACACCATCGGCAATAGCGTCGCGACGGTGGTGGTGTCGAAATGGTCCGGGGAGTTCTCCCAACAGACTGCCCAGGATGAATACCAACGCGTGCTCGGGCGTGCTGCCGGCGCTGCGCTTTAACGGAGCCTCGTGATGACGACTCTGCGAATCGAACATGACGCGTTCGGCCCCGTGTCCATACCGGCCGACCGCTACTGGGGCGCGCAAACCCAACGGGCGCTGGAGGTCTTCGGCGGTAAGCAGCCGTTCCCCGCCAGCCTGATCCGCGCCTTTGGCCAACAAAAACGTGCGTGTGCGCGTGCCAATGCACGCCTCGGCGTATTGGCGCCGGCCCTGGCGCAAGCGATCGAACAGGCCGCCGAAGCACTGGCCAAAGGCGACCTTGACCAGCATTTCCCGCTGTCGATCTGGCAAACCGGCTCCGGCACCCAGACCAACATGAACGCCAATGAGGTGATCGCCAACTGCGCCAACCTCACCCTCGGCGGCGAACTGGGCAGCAAGTCGCCGGTGCACCCCAACGACCATGTGAACCGTTCACAGTCGTCCAACGACAGCTTCCCCACGGTGATGCACCTGACCACTGTGCTGGAACTGCGCGGTCGACTGCTGCCTGTGCTGGGCCATCTGCGTGATGCGCTCGATAACAAAGCCGACGCCTGGCAGGAGGTGCTTAAAATCGGCCGTACCCACCTGATGGATGCGGTGCCCATGAGCCAAGGCCAGGCATTTGGCGCGTTTGCCCAGCAAATCCAGCACGGCATCGCGCGCATCGAAGCGTGCATGCCGCGCCTGCGCCTGCTGCCCCAAGGGGGGACAGCGGTGGGCACTGGACTGAATACACCGGCGGGTTTTGACCTGGCGTTCTGCGAGGAAATCAGCCGACTCACTGGCGAACGCTTCGAAACCAACCCGTGCAAGTTCGAAGGCATGGGCACCCACGATGCCTTGGTAGAAGCCTCTGGGGCATTGAACGTGGTGTTCGCCGCGACGGTCACGGCCATCGGCGTGCTGCCGGCAGAAGGCCTGGCGCTGCTGTTCGGCGTGTACCGCTTCATGTCGATGGCCATTGCCACCTGCAACACCATCGGCAATAGCGTCGCGACGGTGGTGGTGTCGAAATGGTCCGGGGAGTTCTCCCAACAGACTGCCCAGGATGAATACCAACGCGTGCTCGGGCGTGCTGCCGGCGCTGCGCTTTAACGGAGCCTCGTGATGACGACTCTGCGAATCGAACATGACGCGTTCGGCCCCGTGTCCATACCGGCCGACCGCTACTGGGGCGCGCAAACCCAACGGGCGCTGGAGGTCTTCGGCGGTAAGCAGCCGTTCCCCGCCAGCCTGATCCGCGCCTTTGGCCAACAAAAACGTGCGTGTGCGCGTGCCAATGCACGCCTCGGCGTATTGGCGCCGGCCCTGGCGCAAGCGATCGAACAGGCCGCCGAAGCACTGGCCAAAGGCGACCTTGACCAGCATTTCCCGCTGTCGATCTGGCAAACCGGCTCCGGCACCCAGACCAACATGAACGCCAATGAGGTGATCGCCAACTGCGCCAACCTCACCCTCGGCGGCGAACTGGGCAGCAAGTCGCCGGTGCACCCCAACGACCATGTGAACCGTTCACAGTCGTCCAACGACAGCTTCCCCACGGTGATGCACCTGACCACTGTGCTGGAACTGCGCGGTCGACTGCTGCCTGTGCTGGGCCATCTGCGTGATGCGCTCGATAACAAAGCCGACGCCTGGCAGGAGGTGCTTAAAATCGGCCGTACCCACCTGATGGATGCGGTGCCCATGAGCCAAGGCCAGGCATTTGGCGCGTTTGCCCAGCAAATCCAGCACGGCATCGCGCGCATCGAAGCGTGCATGCCGCGCCTGCGCCTGCTGCCCCAAGGGGGGACAGCGGTGGGCACTGGACTGAATACACCGGCGGGTTTTGACCTGGCGTTCTGCGAGGAAATCAGCCGACTCACTGGCGAACGCTTCGAAACCAACCCGTGCAAGTTCGAAGGCATGGGCACCCACGATGCCTTGGTAGAAGCCTCTGGGGCATTGAATGTGCTCGCCGTGTCACTGACCAAGATCGCCAATGACATCCGCCTGCTTGGCTCGGGGCCGCGCTGCGGCCTGGGTGAATTGATCGTGCCCGACGACGGCCTGACCTCTTCGATCATGCCCGGCAAACGCAACCCGACCATCGCCGAAGTGCTGGTGCAGGCGGCGATGCAGGTGATCGGCAACCACACCACCATCACCCTGGCGGGGGCTTCCAGCACCTTCGAATTGAACGTGGCCAAGCCGGTATTGATCCACAACCTGCTGCACTCGATCGAGGTACTCAGCGACTGCGCCAGCCTGTTCACCCACAAGCTGCTGGGCGGCCTGGAAGTGAACCGCCGGCGCCTGGCGCACAATGTGGAGCACTCATTATTGATGGCGACCGCACTGAACCCGGTGCTGGGCTATGACCGCGTGGCGCAGATCACCCGTAAGGCCGCGGACGAGGGCCTGTCACCCAAGGACGCGGCGGTGCAACTAGGGCTGATAACCGCCGAAGATTATGAGCGACAGGTGCGGCCGGAAAGGATGATCACACCCAGCGACGACTGAACGTTGCCCGACAGGACGTTCAGTCCGACACCCCCGCAAGGCGCTCTACCTGAGCATGAAAAGTCATAACTCCAATGTTTGGACTGTATCGCGTCCAATCAGCCTGTCCGGTAGATCGCTGTCGGTAACGGAGTCCAACTGACGGTTGAACTCCGGCCGGCTAAGGATCTCCCGGGCCAGCAGGGTCATCCTATCGTTCACGGGATTGCCGTCCATCGTCTGGCTTGCTACTTCACGTAATGATTGCTGGCTGATTTTGTCATTGGCGTTGGGAGCGAAGTAGTCAAAGTTATTACCCAGCTCTTTCGCCAAATCAGCGTTTGTGGCACCTCTCAACTCACGAAAAACCTCACCACTCTGCGGGCTCATGCCTTCGCCTTGCGACGATGCGGACATGCTGCCGAATGCCTGCGGGCGATAGTACTCGTCATAGGTGTTTTCAACACGTTGGCGCTGCATGGAACCGGTGTACCTTCCGGCCCAACTCTGCATGGACGGTGTCTCTTGGGATTGGTAGTAATCAACCACCCTGTTCGCGTCCCCCTGGCTGATCAGCCCGTCTTCAAGGCCACTGTGGTTGATTGCATCGAGCAAATGACTCATTTCAGGACGGCTGAGAATCTCGTTGGCCAGCAGTGTCATCCGGTCTTCTACCGGGTTACCGGTCAACGGACGATTGGCAGCGTCCTCAAGGACTGCACGTGTGACAAAGCCGGACGGGCCCTGGAAGTAGCTGAAGTTATCGGCAAAATCCCGTGCAACCGTGGTATTCGAAGGCGCGCGATAGTCCCCCGGTGAATGATTCATTGCGGGCTGGTTGAACGCTCCGACGTTATTAATGGGGCGCTCATATTGCGCAGGGTAAGCCTGCGAAAATGACGGTGCAGTGCTCGGCTCTCCGGCCCTGGACTGCTGGCCGGCAGACGCGTCATCGCTCGTGTAGTAATCAACGAGCTGTTCAACGTTTTCACGGTCAACTAGACCGTCGTGTATACCGCGCTCATTCAACTTATCCAACTTGCGGTTCACGTCCGGGCGATTAAGGATTTCGCCTGCCAATAGCGTCATATTGTCGTCGACGGAATGACCGGTCAGCGGACGAGCCGCCACTTCACGGAGTCTGGCCTGGTCCACGAAGCCGGTCTTGGTATTGACGAAGTAATCAAAGTTATTCCCAAACGTCTTTACCAGATTCAAATTTGAAGTGTTCTTGTATTTGTCCTCCCGCGAGGTGGGTTGCCCGTCAAGATCAGGCCTATTGAAACTGAGTGGGTAATTTTGACCGTATTGAGTATTTACCATGGCAACACCTCAGGGAGTAGATGCATCACAGCCGACCAACGTTCGGCTGGACAGTTTGTCGACATCCATCTGTGGCCACACAAAGAGCAACGGTTCCAGTAAAACATAGGTTAAAACCAGCACTTACGAAGCGGCAACCCAACCTGCATTCACACCGATAAGTACCGGCTGATCATCGCCTCATCCACTCGGTCGCGGGTCTCTTCAATCACAAACCGCCCCTTCTCGATCACCAGAAAACGGTCCGCGATGTCCAGGGTAAACGACAGCACCTGCTCCGACACCACAATGGTCAAATCGCGCAGGTTACGGATTTCCTTCAGCGTGCGGGCAATGTCCTTGATGATCGACGGCTGGATACCCTCTGTCGGCTCATCCAACAACAACACTTTGGGGTTGGTCGCCAGCGCCCGGGCTATCGCCAGTTGTTGTTGCTGCCCGCCAGACAGGTTACCGCCCTTTCGCGACTGCATGTCGTGGAGCACCGGAAACAGCGCATACAAGTCTTCCGGCACTTTGCCGCGTGCCGATGCCGGCAAGCCGGTCTGAATATTTTCCAGCACGGTCATACTCGGGAAAATCATGCGGCCCTGGGGCACATAGGCGATCCCCCGCGCGACCCGTTCATGGGTTTCCAGCGCCGAGACATCCTGCCCATCCACGCTGACTTGGCCCTGCCACTGCGGCAGGATGCCCATCAGGCTCTTGAACAACGTGGTCTTACCCATGCCGTTGCGGCCCATCACCGCGACAATCTCGCGCTTGGCGACATTCAGGTTCAAGTCATGGAGAATCTGGCTCTGCCCGTAGCCGCAGGACAACTGGTCGATCTTGAACATGCGCGGCTCCTCAGTGGCCCAAATACACTTCGATAACTTTCGGGTTGCTTTGCACCGATGCCATGCTGCCCTCGGCCAACACTTTGCCCTGGTGCAGCACCGTGACCTTGTGGGCGATGCTTTTGACGAACTCCATGTCGTGCTCGATCACCAGCACCGAACGGCCCTGGCTGATGCGGTTGAGCAGCTCGGCGGTTTGCGCGCGCTCATTGACGCTCATGCCAGCCACCGGTTCATCGAGCATCAGCAACTCGGGGTCCTGCATCAGTAGCATGCCGATCTCCAGCCACTGCTTCTGGCCGTGGGACAGCAGGTCGGCCTGTTGTTGCAGCAGGTCGCCGAGAAAGATCTCCCGCGCCACCTCCTCCACCCGGGCGATCACCTGGGCGTTGCGCTTGAAGAACAGCGCGCCCCATACCTTGCGACCGGCCGGGTAAGACATCTCCAGGTTCTCGAACACCGTGAGGTTTTCGTAGATCGACGGGTTCTGGAACTTGCGGCCCACGCCGGCACGCACAATGTTGTACTCGCGCATGTTGGTCAGCTCCTGGCCATCGAACTGGATGCTGCCGCTGGTGGCGCGGGTTTTGCCGCAGATCAGGTCAAGCACGGTGGTCTTGCCGGCGCCGTTTGGGCCGATCACCACGCGCACTTCATTGCGGTCGATGTACAGGTTAAGGTTGTCGACCGCCTTGAAGCCGTCGAACGACACGGTGAGGCCTTCAATGGCCAGCACCGGTTTTTTCATTTCAAAGCCGACGGCGGTCATGGCTGGGTCTCCAGGATTTTGCTTGTGGCCTTGGGTGTTAACGGTGCGTTCACCGGGGTCGCCGCTACAGGTTTACGCCGCAACATTTTCGCCAGTGCCTGACGCCCATGGCTGTCCCACAAACCGGCGAGGCCGTTGGGGAAGTACATCACCACCGCGATAAACAGCCCGCCCATCAGGTACAACCACAACTCGGGGAAGGACTCGGAAAAGTAAGTCTTGCCGTAGTTCACCAGCAACGCGCCATACACTGCACCGAGCAGTGACATGCGCCCGCCCACCGCCGCAAAGATCACCATCTCGATCGACGGCACGATGCCCACGAACGACGGCGACATAAAGCCCACCTGCAAGGCAAACATCGCCCCGCCAATCGCCGAGAACGCGGCGGCCACGCAGAACACGAAGATCTTGAAGCTGGCCACGTCATACCCGGAGAAACGCACGCGTTCTTCCTTGTCGCGCATCGCCATCAGCAACCGGCCGAGCTTGGAAGCAAGGATGAAGCGGCCAATGAAGATGCAGCCGAACAGCAACCCGGCGTTGATGAAGTACAGGATCATCTTCGCGCTGTCGGTGCGCAGGTCCCAGCCAAGCAGGGTCTTGAGGTCGGTGATGCCGTTGACGCCACCGGTCAGGCCTTGTTGGCCGACGATCAGCACCGTGAGGATCAGCGCAATCGCCTGGGTGACGATGGAGAAATACACATCGCCCACGCGCCGCTTGAACAGCGCCATACCGATGATGAACGCCAGCAGCACCGGCACCGCAATCACCGCCGCCAAGGTGAAGCTGAAACTGTGGAACGGCTGCCACAGCCACGGCAGCTCGGTGATCTGGTTCCAATCCATGAAGTCCGGAATGCCCGGTGTGGACTGGATCTTGGTGCTTTCGGGGTCCGAGGCTTCCAGTTTGAGGAACATTGCCATGCAGTAGCCGCCGACGCCAAAGAACACGCCCTGCCCCAGGCTGAGGATGCCGCCATAGCCCCAGCACAACACCAGGCCCACCGCGACAAACGCATAGGTCAGGTATTTGCCGACCATGTTCAGGCGGAACGCATCCAGGGTCAGGGGGAATACCACCAGGATCAACAGCGCCAGCAACACGATGCCGATCAGGTTTTGCTGGCCGCCCAGCAGCTTGTCTAAAGCCTTCATCCGCTCGCCTCTACTTGCGCACTTTGATGGAGAACAACCCTTGCGGGCGCAGCATCAGGATCAGAATCACCGAGGACAAGGTGAGTACCTTGGCCATCGAGCCACTGAGGAAAAACTCCGACAGCGATTGGGTCTGGGCAATCACGAAAGCCGAAGCGATGGTGCCGAACAGGCTCTGCGCGCCGCCGAAGACCACCACCAGGAAGGTGTCGACGATGTACTGCGAGCCCGCCGTCGGCCCGGTGGAGCCGATGGTGGTGAACGCCGCGCCGGCCACCCCGGCGACGCCGCAGCCCAAGGCGAAGGTCATGCGGTCGACCTTGCGCGTATTAATGCCCACCGCGCGGCTCATCAGGCGGTTCTGCACCGTGGCGCGCACTTGCAGGCCCCAACGCGAGCGGTAGAGCATCAGGAAGATCGCGGCGGTGAGCAGCAGGGTCAGGGCCATCATGAACAGGCCATTGCGCGGGATCTCGATGGCATCGGTGAAATTCACCGAGCCCATCAACCAGGCCGGTGGTTCAGCGCTGACCTCACGGGCGCCGAACACCGAGCGGAAGGTCTGCTGCATCACCAGCGACAGCCCCCAGGTGGCGAGCAAAGTGTCCAGCGGGCGCTTGTACAAGCGGCTGATCATCGCCCACTCCACCAGCCAGCCAATCGCACCGGCCACCAGGAATGACAGGGCAATGGCGAAGAAGAAGTAATAGGGTTGAAAGCCCGGCGCAAAGTGCGCCGTGAGGCTGGAACACACGTAGGTGGTGTACGCGCCGATGGTCAGGAACTCACCGTGGGCCATGTTGATCACACCCATCTGGCCAAAGATGATCGCCAGCCCCAATGCCATCAGCAACAGCACGCAGAACACGGACAAGCCGTTGAACCCCTGCATCGCCGCGATGGCTCCAAATTCCGATAGCCATTCCATGATGATGGTCTCCTGAGCGCCAGGTTGAATTGCAATCTGCTTCCGCTTTAGGTGGGAGCGGGCTTGCTCGCGAATGAGGTGGATCAGTCAATACACCGGCGAATGACACTCCGCATTCGCGAGCAAGCCCGCTCCCACACTTAGGTCAGCGTCAAGACCGGGGTTATTGGTAGCCTTTGGGAAACGGATTCGGCTCGATCAGATCCGACTCGTAGATCACCTTGAACTGACCGTTGGGCTGCACTTCACCGATGCGCGACTTGCTCCATAGGTGATGGTTCTCGTGAATCTTCACGTAGCCTTCCGGCGCGGTTTTCAGCTCGATGCCAGGCGACGCGGCCACAACTTTATCCACGTCGAAACTGCCGGCCTTCTCCACCGCCGCTTTCCACAGCCACGGCCCCAGATAGGCCGCCTGGGTCACGTCGCCGATCACTGCGTCCTTGCCGTATTTGGCCTTGAAGGCCTCGACGAAGGCTTTGTTGTTGGGGTTATCCAGACTCTGGAAGTACTTCATGGAGGCATAGAAACCGGCCATGTTTTCACCGCCGATGCCGAGCAGTTCGTCCTCGGTGACCGACAGGGTCAGCAGGGTCTGCTTGGCCGAATTAACGCCCGCCGCGTTGAGTTGTTTGTAGAACGCCACGTTGGACCCACCCACCACCGCCGCAAACACCACATCAGGCTTTTTCAGCTTGACCTTGTTGATCAGCGAACCGAACTGGGTGTTGCCCAGCGGGTAGTAGTCTTCGCCGACCACGGTGCCGTGCAGGACGTTTTCGATGTGCTTGCGCGCAATCTTCATCGACGTGCGCGGCCAGATGTAGTCGGAGCCGACCAGGTAGAAGGTCTTGGCGCCCTTGGTCTTGGCGATCCAGTCGAGGCTGGCGAGAATTTGCTGGGTGGCTTCCTGCCCGGTGTAGATCACGTTTTTCGACTGTTCCAGGCCTTCATAGAAGGTCGGGTAGTAGAGCAGGCCGTTTTCCTTTTCGAAGATCGGTAGTACGGCTTTGCGCGAGGCCGAGGTCCAGCAGCCGAACACGGCGGCGACCTTGTCGTTGACCAGCAGCTTCTTGGCTTTTTCGGCGAAGGTCGGCCAATCGGAGGCGCCGTCTTCCTGGATCACCTTGATCTGCCGTCCGAGGATCCCGCCAGAGGCATTGATCTGTTCGATGGCCAAGCGTTCGGCCTGGATCGAACCGGTTTCGGAAATCGCCATGGTGCCGGTGGCGGAGTGCAACTGGCCGACGGTGACTTCGGTCGGGGTCACGGCGAGGCCTTCGTTATCGGCCAGCACGCCCTGGCTGAACAGAGCGGCCGCCAGCAATGACAGGGCCAACAGCGGTGTGGAGCGGATCAATCGTGGTGCCATGGGGCGACTCCTCTGCAATGAGGAGTCCAGCATGGCGGCAGAGGACTGGGGCGGGTATACGCAGCCTGACGTAACGGCGTACGTCATTTGACGTATGCCACTGCGCACCATTTTCGAGCAGGATCCCGCCCGCCCTGACAGCACCGATCAATGTGGGAGCTGGCTTGCCTGCGATGGCGGTGTATCAACCGACTTCCCCATGCCTGACCCACCGCCATCGCAGGCAAGCCAGCTCCCACATTTTGAATCGGGGCATGGAACTTGCTCATTAACACCCGCCCTCTTTCCGGAGTCTCCCGCCGTGCACCCTCCTTCCGGCACCCAGCGCATCGTCAAGATCCGCCGCGACTACAACACCTGGGTCGCCGACGAGACCATGGAAGACTACGCCCTGCGCTACACCCCCAAGTCCTTCCGCAAGTGGTCGGAGCTGCGCATTGCCAACACCGCACTCGGCGCGGTGTCGTTCCTGGCGCTGGAGGCCATCGGCGGCGTGCTGGCCTTGAACTACGGTTTTACCAACACCTTCTGGGCGATCCTCGCCATCAGCGTGGTGATCTTCCTCACCGGCCTGCCCATCAGCTATTACGCCGCGCGCTACGGCGTGGACATGGACCTGCTCACCCGTGGCGCCGGCTTCGGCTATATCGGTTCCACCATCACCTCGCTGATCTACGCCAGCTTCACTTTCCTGTTCTTCGCCCTGGAAGCGGCGATCATGGCGCTGGCACTGGAGCTGTATTTCCATATCCCGCTGGCCCTGGCCTATGTGATCTGCTCGCTGCTGGTGATCCCGCTGGTGGCGTACGGCGTGACGCTGATCAGCCGCCTGCAACTGTGGACGCAACCGATCTGGCTGTTGTTGCTGGTGCTGCCGTATGGCTTTGTGGGGTGGAAGAACCCCGACGCCTTCAGCGACTGGACCAGCTTTGTCGGACGCAGCGGTGACGGCGGCGGCTTCAACCTGTTGGCGTTCTGCGCCGCCTGCACGGTGGCGTTGTCGCTGGTGACGCAGATCGGTGAACAGGTGGATTATCTGCGGTTCCTGCCGGAAAAAACTGCTGCCAACCGCAAGCGCTGGTGGGCCGCCCTGCTCTGCGCCGGCCCCGGCTGGATCATCCCCGGCGCTTTGAAGATGTTCGCCGGGGCGTTCCTGGCGTTTCTCGCGCTGCAACATGAAATCCCCATGGAACGCGCTGCCGAGCCGACCCAGATGTACCTGGTTGCGTTCCGCTACGTGTTCAGTTCGCCGGAATGGGCGCTCGGCGCCATGGTGCTGTTCGTGATCATTTCGCAAATGAAGATCAACCTGACCAATGCCTACGCGGGCTCCCTGGCCTGGTCGAACTTTTTCGCCCGCGTGACCCACAGCCACCCCGGTCGCGTGGTGTGGCTGGTGTTCAATGTGGCCATCGCGCTGATGTTGATGGAGTTGGGCGTGTTCGACGTCATCGACCAGGTGCTGGGGCTCTACGCCAATATCGCGATCGCGTGGATCGGCACGCTGGTGGCGGACCTGGTGATCAATAAGCCATTGGGCCTGTCGCCCCGGCACATCGAGTTCAAGCGCGCGCACCTCTACGATATCAACCCGGTGGGCGTCGGCTCGATGCTGATTGCGTCGTTGCTGTCGATCCTCGCCCACTTCGGCCTGTTCGGCGCCCTGGCCCAGGCGGCACCGCCCTTCGTGGCCCTGAGCACGGCGCTGGTGATGGCGCCGCTGCTGGCCTGGCTGACCCAGGGCAAGTACTACATCGCCCGCACCAGCGACGTGCAGTTGATTCACCCGGTTGCCCCCGCGACCCACGCGGTGTGCGGGCTGTGCAGCAACCCGTTCGAGACCGCGGACATGGCGTTCTGTCCGGCCTACAGCACGCCGATCTGCTCACTGTGTTGCTCGCTGGATGCGCGCTGCGGTGATCGTTGCAAGCCCCACGCCCGCCTGGTCACCCAGTTCGAAGGCGTACTGCGCTGGCTGCTGCCCAACACGATGATGCCGCGCCTGCACACACGCCTGGCCCATTACCTGGGATTGTTGCTCGCCCTGGTGCTGATGCTGGCCGGCGCATTGGCGTTGATCTACGTACAGGCGGCCCAGGGCTTGCCCCATTCGGAAACCCTGTACCAGGCGTTCTTCAAGGCGTTCCTGACCCTCTCGGTCCTGGCCGCGGTGCTCGCCTGGTGGGTGGTGCTGACCCGCGAAAGCCGTGGCGTAGCCCAGGAGGAATCCGACCGCCAAACCCTGCTGCTGATGCAGGAAATCGACGCCCACAGCCTCACCGACCAGGCCCTGCAGCAAGCCAAGGAAGCCTCGGAAGCCGCGAATGCCGCCAAGAGCCGCTACGTCACTGGGCTGTCCCACGAACTGCGCACGCCGCTCAACAGCATCCTTGGCTTCACCCAGATTCTGCAGCGCGACAGCGCCATGCCCGAACAGCATCAGGATGCACTGGCGACCATCCTGCGCAGTGGTTCGCACTTGGTGTCATTGATCGACGGTTTGCTCGACGTGGCCAAGATCGAGGCCGGCAAGTTGCGCCTGGAACTCACCGAAATCCCCTTCCCCGAGCTGCTCCACGACCTGGAGCAGATGTTCACCCCGCAAGCTCACGACAAGGGTCTGCGTTTTCGCCTGGACTGCGTGGGCAAGATCCCGGCGGTGGTGCGCGGCGATGAAAAACGCGTGCGCCAGATCCTGATCAACCTGCTGGGCAACGCCGTGAACTTCACCGACAGCGGCGAAGTGCGCCTGCGGGTCAGTTATATGCGCGAGACCGCCAACTTCGAGATTATCGACACCGGCATCGGCATCGATCCTGGGCAGTTGGAGCGGATATTCCAGCCGTTCGAGCGCGGCGACCTGATGCGCCAGGACAACGGCGTGGGCCTGGGGCTGACTATCACGCGCATGCTGACTGCGTTGATGGGCGGCGAACTGCGAGTAACCAGCGAGCTGGACAAGGGCACCTGCTTCCAGGTGCGGCTGTTCCTGTCTCAGGTGCGCGCGCCGCAAGCGGTGGTGCATGTGGAGCACGACATCATCGGTTATCAAGGCGAGCGGCGGCGCATCCTGGTGGTGGATGACCATGTAGACCATCGCAAGGTGCTCAGCGGCATGCTCACGCCGCTGGGCTTCGAGGTGATCCAGGCCAGTAATGGCCAGGACGCGATCCGCCAGGTGGCGCTGCTGGCGCCGGACCTGATCCTGATGGACCTGTCGATGCCGACCCTGGATGGCTACGAAACCAGCCGCCTGATCCGCCGTAATGCGCTGTGCACCGCACCGATCATCGTGATCTCGGCCAACGCCTTTACCGACGACCGCGAACGCAGCATTGCCGCCGCTTGCAACGACTACCTGGCCAAGCCCGTGCGCACGCCGGAGCTGCTCGGGCGCCTGCAACAGCACCTGGACCTGCACTGGCTACGGCGCACCCAGCGCTCGATACCGCCACCGCCTCCCCGTGTGCTGCCCGGCGCCGAAGACCTGGCGGTACTCGCCGAACTCAGCGCCATCGGTTACGTGCGCGGCCTGCACGAAAAACTCGACACGATCCTTGCGCAGCAGCCCGACACCGAGCCTTTCATCAGCAAGGTACGCGGGCTGCTCAAGGGTTTTCGCCTGGATGAACTCAACCGCACCCTCAAGGAGGCCGAAGATGAATGCACTCACCCGCAGCACTGAACCCGGCGTTGTGCTGATCGTCGACGACACGCCGGATAACCTGGCGATGCTCTCTGACGCCCTCGACGACGCGGGCTATATGGTGCTGGTGGCCCTCGATGGCCTCAGCGCGTTGAACCGCGTACAACGCCGGCGCCCGGACCTGATCCTGCTGGACGCAATGATGCCCGGCCTGGACGGCTTCGAAACCTGCCGCCGGCTCAAGGCGCAACCCGCCAGTGCGGACATCCCGGTGGTGTTCATGACCGGGCTGACCGACACCAGGCACGTGGTGCAGGGTTTTGAAGTGGGTGGCAGTGACTACGTGACCAAGCCGATCCAGACCGACGAGGTACTGGCGCGGGTGGCGGCACATTTGCGCACGTCACGTATTTTGTTGTCGGCGCGGGAGGCGCAGCAGCCGAGTGTGTTGACGCTTGAAGATGAGCCGGCGCAGAGGCTGCTGTCAGCCCGGTTTCAGTTGACCGAGCGTGAGGTAGAGGTGCTGCGCTGGGTGGCGTGCGGGAAAACCAATCGGGATATCGGGGATATTCTGGGGTTGAGCCCGAGGACGGTAAACAAGCATCTGGAGCATGTGTATGTGAAGTTGGGCGTGGAGACCCGCACGGCGGCCACCTCAGTCGCCCTGGCCGCCATCTGAATGTGTGTGAGGCCCGCTCCCCCATTTTTTGCTCTTCATCGTGGCTGAAATCGTTACCCGCCGAAGGTTTGTGAGGGCCGGCGCAACGTCGGATCAAACGGATTGATCCGGGGCCCGATCGCCGCCGCTTCGCGCTTCAACAACTCCACCACCATTGGCAACCGGCTCGGCCCCAGCCGATCGCTGATGGTCGCCACACTCAATGCCGCCACCGCATGTCCGTCACGATTGAGGATCGGCACCGCCAACCCCGCCATGCCTTCCAACACCCCGGTATTGCGTGCGGCATAGCCCAGGTTGCGCACGTTCTCCACTTCCGAGCGCAGCAGCACTTCGTCATACAGGTGGAAGTCCTTGAGCCGTGGCAAGTTGTAACGGATCACCGTCTCGCGCTCCTCCTCCGGCAAGAACGCCAGGATCGCCAGGCTGCCCTGCCCCACACCCAATGCCACGCGCCCGCCGATATCGCCGGTGAAGGTGCGGATCGGGTACGGGCCTTCGCTGCGGTCCAGGCAGATCGCATCGAAGCCTGAACGCGCCAGCAGGAACAGCGAATCACCCAATGATGCGCTCAGGCGCAACATGCTTGGCCGCACCAGGTCACGCAGGTTGCCGGTCTTGCCCGCATGCGCCGCCAGGGCGAAGAACTCCAGGCTCAGGCGATAGCGCTTGCTGCGTGCGTCCTGCTCGACCATGCCTTCGTCCATCAGGCTGCGCAGCAGCCGGTGAGTGGTGGGTTGGGACAGGCCCACCTGTTGCGCGAGCTGGGTAACGCGTTCGCCGCCCTCCGGCACCTGACCCAGGGTGCGCAGCAGCGCGAACAGCCGAGACACCGCACCGGCACCCACTTCTTTACCGCCATCATTTCGGTCAGTGGAATCCATAATAACCAATATCTTAGTTAATTCCGGTGAGTGAATAAATTTGAAAATAGTAGTCCATTCAGTGAAATTCCATCTTCCGCCCATCCTAGTCTTCGTCCTAATCTGCGTCCACAGGGGCGAATTGAACAACTAACGGCAGCCGACTCAAGATCGAGCGCCAACGCACCGGCTACACCTCATTCGCATCTGCCCAAAACAAAAAAGCGCGTTTCGACGCGACTCAAAAAAGGTGGAACGCAGACATGGCATTTCTCCAACTCAACGCCTTGAGCAAACGCTATGGCGCCGTCGATGCGGTGGTCGCCACTGACCTTGCGGTGGAAAAAGGCGAGTTCGTTTCCCTGCTCGGCCCCTCGGGCTGTGGCAAGACCACCACGCTGCAAATGATCGCCGGCTTCGTTGATGTAAGTGGCGGGCAGATCCTGCTCGACGGCCGTGACATCACCCACGCCAAGCCCGCCAGTCGAGGCCTGGGCGTGGTGTTCCAGAGCTACGCGCTGTTCCCGCACATGAGCGTGCGCGACAACGTCGCCTTCGGCCTGAAGATGCGCAAAGTGCCGGCCGCCGAGATCGCCAGCAAGGTCAAGACTGTGCTGGAACTGGTGCGCCTGGCCCCCCACGCCGACCGTTACCCGCGTGAACTGTCCGGCGGCCAACGCCAGCGCGTGGCCCTCGCCCGCGCACTGGTGATTGAGCCGCCGGTGTTGCTGCTGGATGAACCGCTGTCCAACCTCGACGCCAACTTGCGCGAAGAGATGCAGTTCGAAATCCGCCGCATCCAGTGCGCCGTCGGTATCACCACCTTGATGGTCACCCACGACCAGGCCGAAGCGCTGTCCATCAGCGACCGCGTGGTGGTCATGCAAGCCGGGCGCGTGACCCAGATCGACGCACCGTACAAGCTCTACGAACACCCGCGTACCCGCTTCATCTCGGACTTTGTCGGCAAGGCTAACCTGTTGCCGGGCGACTACGACCTGTTGGGAAGCCCACAAGTACGTCACGAAAGCGGCGACGGCGAACTGACCCTGAGCCTGCGTCCGGAAAAGATCCAATTGGTCGACGCAGGCAGCGGCCGACTGCAAGGCAAGGTCCTCGACAGCTACTTTTTCGGCAGCCAATGGCTGTATCGCATCCACACCAGCCTGGGCGAAATCACCGTGGTGCGCAGCAACGACGGCAGCGCGCCGCTCGGTTGCGGTGCGGCGGTGGGCCTGGACTGGCAAGCCAGTCTGCTACGCGTGCTGGCGAAGGATGAGGTGCACGCATGAGCCGGGGCTACCTGTTGTCATTGCCCGCCCTGGTGCTGTTTGCCGGGTTGCTGATCCTGCCGTTGGGGCTGACCCTGGTGTTGTCGTTCAACGTGTTCGACTACCAGGTGGGCGTGAAGGCCGATGAATGGACCTTCGCGCATTACCTGTCGCTATTGAGCGACTCGTACTTCTACGAGATCTTCTGGCGCACCTTCTGGATCAGTGCACTGGTCACGCTGCTGTGCGTGCTGATCGGTGTGCCCGAGGCCTACATCCTCAGCCGCATGGGCACGCCATGGCGCTCGATCTTCCTGATCCTGATCCTTACGCCCTTGCTGATTTCGGTGGTGGTGCGCGCCTTTGGCTGGAGCCTGTTGCTTGGCGCAGACGGGTTGGCGAACCAGGTCATCCAGTTCCTCGGCGGGCGCCCGGTGAAGCTGCTGTACACGCCGTTCGCGGTGATCATTGCCCTGGTGCACGTGATGCTGCCGTTCATGATCATCCCGGTGTGGACCTCCCTGCAGAAGCTCGACCCGTCGGCTGAACAAGCCGCGTTGTCCCTGGGCGCCAGCCAGGCCACGGTGATGCGCAAGATCGTGTTGCCGCAGGTCATGCCCGGCGTGCTGTCCGGCACCCTGATCGTGTTTGGCCTGGCCGCCAGTTCCTTTGCGATCCCTGGCCTGCTCGGCGGTCGTCGCCTGAAAATGGTCGCCACCGTGGTGTACGACCAATACCTCTCGGAACTCAACTGGCCCATGGGCGCGACCATCGCGGTGGTGCTGCTGTTGGTCAATCTGCTGATCATGCTGAGCTGGAACCGCATGGTCGAAGGCCGCTACAAAAAGTCCCTGGGGGTTTAAGCGCATGTCCAGAAACGGTCCTTTGGCCCTCGGTTTCCACGGTGTGGTGGTGCTGTTCATGATGGCGCCACTGGTGGTGGTGTGCCTGGTGGCCTTCACGCCGGAAAACACCTTGAGCCTGCCCACGTCGGGCTTCTCCCTGCGTTGGTTTCGCGCGGTGTTCGAGCGCGCGGATTTCATCCAGGCGTTCTATAACAGCCTCATTCTGGCATTCACCGCCGCGACCCTGGCCACCTTGATTGCCGTGCCAGCGGCCTTGGCGATCAGCCGGTACACATTCCCAGGGCGCAATTTTTTCAGCGCGTTGTTCCTGTCGCCGATCATCATCCCGCACCTGGTGCTGGGCGTGGCGATGCTGCGCTTGTTCGCGCTGATGGGCGTCAATGGCAGCTTCACCTGGCTGATGCTGGCCCATGTGGTGATCATCACCCCGTACGTGCTGCGCCTGGTGTTGGCCGCCGCGATTGGTATTGATCGCAGCGCCGAGCAGGCTGCCGAGTCCCTGGGTGCCAGCCGCTTTACGCTGTTTCGCCAGATCACCCTGCCGATGATCCTGCCCGGCGTGGCGGGCGGCTGGCTGTTGGCGTTCATCAACAGTTTCGATGAGGTGACGTTGTCGATCTTCGTCAGTTCGCCGGCGACCCAGACCTTGCCGGTGCGCATGTATGTGTATGCCACCGAGTCCATCGATCCGATGATGGCGGCGGTGTCGGCGCTGGTGATTGCATTGACAGCGGCCACCATGATCCTGTTGGACCGGGTCTACGGCCTGGACCGTGTATTGGTGGGGAAACACTGATGGCCCTGTTCAAACGCCTGGCCGAAACCCAGCGCCCGGCCCTGGCCTTCACCCTTGATGGGCAACCTGCCAGCGGTTTGCTCGGTGACACCCTGCTGACCGCCGTACTGACCTGCGCCGAACACCTGCGTGGCAGTGACTTCAGCGCCGAACGACGGGCCGGTTTCTGCCTGATGGGCGCGTGCCAGGATTGTTGGGTGCGGCTTGAAGACGGGCGCCGCGTGCGCGCCTGTTCGACGCTACTGGAAGAAGGCCAGGCCATCAGCCGCGATCCGGGGCGCCGACCATGAAGCCCGTGGTGATTGTGGGCGCAGGCCCGGCCGGAATCAGCGCGGCGCGCACGTTGCTCGACCACGGCATCAAACCTTGCCTGGTGGATGAAAGCTTGCGCGGCGGCGGGCAGATTTATCGACGTCAACCGCTGGGCTTTCAACGCACCGCCAAGCAGATCTACGGATTTGAAGCGCGCAAGGCCCAAGCCATGCACCGCACGATGGATGAGCTCGCCCCCCTGATCGACTACCGCCCTGAAACCCTGGTGTGGAATGCCGAGGACGGGCGCCTGGACATGCTCAACAACGGCCGCGCCGAAAGCATCGAGTACGCGCAACTCATCGTCGCCACGGGCGCCACCGACCGCATCCTGCCCGTGCCGGGATGGACCTTGCCGGGCGTGTATAGCCTGGGTGCGGCGCAAATCGCGCTGAAGTACCAGGGCTGCGCCATCGGTGAGCGCGTCGCGTTTTGTGGCAGCGGGCCGTTGCTCTACCTGGTCGCCTATCAATACGCCAAGGCCGGCGCCAGGGTGGTGGCGGTGCTCGACAGCGCGCCGTTCAGTGCCCAGTGCCGTGCATTACCCGCGCTGTTAGGGCAACCGGCGACGTTAGCCAAAGGTTTGTATTACCGCGCCTGGCTGACGGCCCATGGGATTCCCGTGCATCAAGGCGCCACGCTTCAACAGATCGACGGCGCGCAACGGGTCAGCGGCATTCAATGGGATGATCAGGCCTTGGAATGCGACGCCGTGGCCTTCGCCCACGCCCTGCGCAGCGAGACGCAGCTGGCGGACTTGCTCGGCTGTGAATTCGCTTGGAGTGCCCTGAACCGCGCATGGTTGCCCCATCGGGACAGCGCCGGACGCAGCAGCGTCAATGGCGTGTACCTGGCGGGCGATGGCGCCGGAATCATGGGCGCGGATGCGGCGCAAATGGCGGGTGAACGTGCGGCGCTGGCCGTGCTCGAGGATTCGCGCATTGCCATCGATCACCGCCGCCCTGCTGTGCTGGAGCAACAACTGACGGCCATCCAGCGCTTTCGCCATGGCTTGGAAACCGCATTCCCGTTCCCGGAGGAATGGGCAGCCGAAGCCCCCGATAAGTTGATCCTCTGTCGTTGCGAAGAAGTCAGCGTCGGCGACGTACGCGCGGTGGTGGATGAAGGTCACTGGGAGATCAATCGCGTCAAGGCCCATTGTCGGGTAGGCATGGGCCGCTGCCAGGGCCGGATGTGCGGGTTGGCGGCAGCGGAGATTGTCGCCGAACGCAGTGGTCGGGCCATCGAACACGTCGGCCGCTTGCGGGGCCAGGCGCCGATCAAACCGCTCCCGTTTGGCGTGGAGGTACAGCCATGATCGACGTCATCGTACTGGGCGGCGGGATCGTCGGCGCCTCGGCAGCGCTGATGCTGGCGCAGAAAAGCCAGCGGGTGGCGCTGGTGGAGCGGGATTTCTGCGGCTCCCATTCCAGCGGCGTCAACTATGGCGGCGTGCGGCGCCAAGGCCGGCCATTGCACCAGTTACCACTGTCGCAACGCGCCCACCAGCTGTGGGCGGACTTGCCGGGATTGATCGGCATTGACGGCGAATACGTGCGCTCCGGGCATTTGAAGCTGGCGCGCAGTCACGCCGATTTCTCAGCGTTGCAGGCGTATGCCGAGCAGACACGGGGATTTGGCCTGGGTTTGCAGTTGCTCGACTACACCGCATTGCGTGCACGCTTCCCGTGGGTGGGTGATATCGCCGTAGGCGCCTCGCTCTGCCCGGAAGATGGCCACGCCAACCCACGTCTGGTGTCGCCCGCCTTTGCTCGCGCGGCGAAACACCGCGGTGCGCACATTTATGAACAGTCGCAGGTCACGCGTATCGAGCATGACGGCCAGCACTTCCAGGTGCACTGCGCCAACGGCCTGCATCTGCAAGCGCCGTGGCTGCTCAATTGCGCAGGGGCGTGGGCAGGTGCGGTGGCCGAGCAGTTTGGCGAAGCAGTGCCTATGACTTCGGCACACCCGGCGATGCTGGTCACTGAGCCCTTGCCGGTAGTGATGGACGTGAGCACTGGCGTCGAAGGTGGTGGGATCTATGCACGACAGGTCGCCCGGGGCAATTGCATCCTCGGCGGCGGTCGCGGCTTTGCCCTCGGCCCGCAGCAAGCACGACCTGGGCAGGCCGCGGTGCTGGAGATCCTGCGCAATGCCGGCGAGCTGTACCCGTTCCTCAAAGGTGCCCAGGCCATCCGCACCTGGAGTGGCACCGAAGGTTACCTCCCCGATCATGAACCGGTGATCGGCCCCAGCAGCACTCAACCCGGCCTGCTCCACGGTTTCGGCTTTGCCGGCGCCGGGTTCCAGCTCGGTCCTGCGGTCGGTGAAGCCCTGGCAGAGATCGTCTGCGACGGAGCCAGCCGCCAACCCATCGAAGCGTTTTCCATCCGTCGTTTCGAAGCCTGAGAGGAAAAACATCCATGAACCCACGTATTGCGCTGTCCTGCTTGTCCCTCGCCCTGCTCGCCTCCACCTCGCACGCCGCGCCCACGCTGTACCTGGGCATGAACGGCGGCACCATGGAGCGGGTGTACGCCGATAAGGTGCTGCCCGCGTTCGAAAAGGCCAATAACGTCAACGTGGTGATCGTGCCCGGCACCTCGTCGGACATCCTCGCCAAGGTCCAGGCCAACAAAGACAACCCGCAGATGCACGTGATGTTCCTCGATGATGGGATCATGTACCGCGCCATCGCCATGGGCCTGTGCGACAAGCTGGCGCCAAGCCCGACCCTGGAACAGATCCCCGCCAAGGCGAAGATCAAGGAAGAAGCCGTGGCCGTAACCCTCGGCGTCACCGGCCTGGGCTACAACGCCAAGATGTTCAAGGAAAAAGGCTGGGCCGCGCCCACCTCCTGGATGGACCTCGCCGACCCGCGCTTCAAGGACAAAGTGGTGTTCCAGTCCCTGGCTTCATCCACCTTCGGCCTGCACGGTTTCCTGATGTTCAACCGTATCCAGGGCGGCGACGAAACCAACGTGGACCCCGGCTTCAAGGCCTGGCCGAAAACTGTCGGCCCCAATGTGCTGGAATACATCGCCAGCTCCGCGAAGATCTCCGAAATGGTGCAGACCGACGAAGCCGCGATCTTCCCGCTGACGCCCACCCAGGTCGCCACCCAGAAACTGCTCGGCGTGCCCATGGAATATGCGCAACCCAAGGAAGGTGCGGTGGTGCTGAACGTGGCTGAATGTGTGATTGCCCGTAACGACCAGCCGGAACTGGCGCAGAAACTGGCAGCCTTCCTGCTCACCGCCGAAGCCCAGGCCCCGGCGCTGGAAGAAGGTGACCAGATCCCATCGAACCCGACCACGCCGACCACCGACAAGACCCGGGCACGGGTCGAAGCCATGCAGGGTTACTTGCAGACCGCGATTTCAATTGATTGGGACCAGGTCAACCAGGCGCGGCCGGAGTGGAATGCGCGCTGGAGCCGCTCAATCGAACGTTGACCGAAATCCCCTGTAGCAACTGGCTCGCCAGCGCCTACAAGGGGGTAATGGGCAGCGCGCGTTTGTGGGCGGTCTTCAGGTAGGCCTGCTCGACAATGGTTCTCACGCGCTCGCTCACCGGTTCGCCCATCAGGTAGGCGTCGATCTCTGCATACGTGCAACCGTAGGCATATTCATCCAGCTTGCCGGGTACGAGTTCTTCCAGGTCGGCGGTGGGGTGTTTGTGCACCAGGTTGTCGGGGGCGCCAAGGGCCGTGGCGAGCAGGCGCACCTGGGTTTTTGTCAGGCCTGACAGCGGGGCCAGATCGCAGGCGCCGTCACCGAACTTGGTGAAAAATCCCATCAAGGCTTCAGCGCCGTGGTCGGTACCGACCACCAGGCCGTCATGCAAGTTGGCCACGGCGTACTGGGCGATCATCCGCGTGCGTGCCTTGACGTTGCCCTTGATGAAATCGACATGGGCGGCGCTGACTTCAGTGGTGGTCAGGCTGGCCATGAGGCCGTCGACGCTGGCGGCGATGTTGAGCGTGTCGATCTGGTCCGGGGTGATGAACGCCAGGGAGGCCTGGGCGTCGCTTTCGTCGGCCTGGGTTTTATAAGGCAGGCGCATGGCGATGAAGCGCGCGGCGTAGTCTTCGTCGCGCAATTGCGTCACTGCCAACTGGCACAGACGACCGGCCGTGAGGGAGTCAACACCCCCACTGATGCCCAGTACCAACGCCTTGCAGCCGGAGCCGCGCAAAGTGGCCTTGATGAAGTCGATGCGCCGCTGGATTTCGTTGGCCTCACCGCCCTTCACCAGCGTGCGGTCGATATTCAGTTCCTGCACGATACGGTCTTGCATGTCACACCTCCACGTGGCCGACGTTGAATACCTTGGCTGCATACTGCAAAAACGAGGCGTCTTCGCAGACGTTCTTGACCGGGTCGTCCGAGAATTTAACCACCGGTTCGCCATGCACCCGCACCAGCTTCATCACGATGCTCAACGGCTCCACGCCCTCCACATCGCAGGCCAGGCTGGTGCCCATGCCGAACCCGAACCGGGCCTTGCCACGCACGTGGCGCAGGATCGGCAGGCATTTTTCGAAGTTCAGGCCGTCGGAGAACATCAAGTCCTTGGTCATCGGGTCGATGCCCAGTTGCTTGTAGCGGGCCAGCACCTTGTCGGCCCAGACGATGGGGTCACCGGAATCCTGGCGCAGGCCGTCATACAGCTTGGCGAAGTAAAGGTCGAAGTCCTTGAGGAAAAAGTCGGTGCTGATGCAGTCAGTCAGGGCGATACCCAGGCGGCCACGGTATTCGCGCACCCAGTTTTCCAGCGCAGCGTTCTGGCTTTCGCGCAGCCGCCCCAGTTGCTGGTGCACCATCAGCCATTGGTGGGCCATGGTGCCGATCAGCGGCAGGTCGAATTCGTAGGCCAGGTGCGCGTTACTGGTGCCGACGAACTGACCGGGGAAGTCGCGGCGCATGATATCGACCACCTCGCGCTGGGCCTTGAATGACAGGCGCCGCCGGGTAGAAAAGTCGGACACACGCAGGTCGGCCAGCTCTTCGCGGCTGAGGTTTTTCTCCAACCAGTCGAACTTCTGGTAGAGCTTGCGGGTGACGTCTTCCAGGGTCACATCGGGGTATTTGTCGCGGTTGCGCAGCTCACTGACCAGGGCCAAGACCGGCTGTTCGAACATGATGCAGTGCAGCATCGGGCCAACCACGCGGATGTTAAGTTGGCCGTCGATTTCGCTGACGTGAACGTAACGCAGGTTGAAGCGGAACAGGCCGAGGAAACGCTCGTAATCCGGGGTGAGGTATTCGCGAAAGCGCGGGTTGAACAGAAAGCGCAGTTCACCTTCGCGCATGTGCAGCCCGGCCATTTTCTCAAGCTCGGCGCGCAGTTCGGGGATCAAGTGGCCGAGTTTCTCCTTGGTGCGGACGATGAAGTTGTATTCCACATCGACATTCGGGTGTTGGTGCAACACGGCTTGCATCATGGTGAAGGTGTAGTAATCGGTGTCGAGCAAACCCTGGATAACGGGCGTTTCGTAGTCGTAGGCACTTTCCATGGTGTCTCTCCTTAACGCGCGGCCATCGCGGCCAGTTCTTCGCGGGTGCTGCTGATGACGGCACCAGCCTTGAGCAACTCATTGACCGCCTGCACACCCCCTCCTCCGTGATACCTCGGCATGCCGGCAAATGCAGGATCACCTCCAGGCCGGCCTTGAGCAATTGCAATGCGGTGGTCTTGACGCAGTAGTCCAGGGCCAGGCCGCCGACGATCACGCGGGTCACGCCTTGGGCGTTCAGGTACTCGATCACGCCGGTGGACAGTTTGTCGTGCAGGTCGTGGTAACAGGCGCCGTAGGGGTGCAGGTCGGGTTCAACACCTTTCCAGATGAAGTAGTCATAGTCATAGGGCGTAGGCAACGCGTCCAGCAAGGTGAAGCCCTCGGTGCCCGGTACGCAATGGCTCACCCAGGTCACATCGGCATGGGCCAGGCCGGTGGGTTGCAACATCTCGCCGTGCTGCGACACCACCCAGGGCGCATGCGGGGTGTGGGCATCCTTGCTGCCGACGCGATGGCCGGCCAGGCTGGCCATGTAGTTGAGCTCGGCACCGATCTGGTCGCCGCCGGCCACCGGCAATTCGTTGGGGCACAGTGGCGTGAAGCTCTTCTGGGCGTCGACATCGAATGAAGCAATGGCAGTTTTCGCGAGGGTCATGGCGGTTCTCCTGTGGCCTGGAAACAAAAGTACATGTCATGTACTTTCATTGCAAGAAACATTTGGTTATCTACGCTTGAGCCAGTACATGACATATCTGCTCGATTCGTTAGACTGTGCCCCACAGCTGTCTAGAAGGACGTCAACATGCCCCTTAGCCCCTACCTGCACACGGTCGACCTGTGCGTACTGTTTTACTGCCGCGCCGCTGGCGAACTGAAACTGTTGCTGAACAAGCGCGAGGCCGAGCCGTTCGCCGGGCATTGGGCGCTACCGGGTGTGGTGGTGAATGGCGATGTGCAAGATCTGAGCCTCCAGGCTGCGGTGGAGCGTTTGCGTGCAAGTGACAAGGTCGGGCTGAGCCTGGCCTGGAGCGAGCAAGTGGGTACGGTGGGCGATGCATTTCGCGACCCGCGCTGCTGGTCGTCGTCCACCTATTACCTGGCGATCGTGAGCGATGAGACGCAGTTGGGTGAGCACCAAGACTGGTTTTCACTGAAGGCAGTGGCCGATGGCAGCATCAAGCTGCCCTTCGATCACAACAGCATCGTGGCCGCCGTGCAGGAACGCTTGTTCTCCAAGTCGCTGTACAGCAGCTTGCCGTTGATGTTCCTGGGCAATGAGTTCAGCGCGCCGGAAGCGACCACGATTTTTTCCCTGGTGCTGGCGCGGCCGGTGTTGAAGACCAGTATTCGTCAGCGCTTGCTGAAGCTGACTGAGGCGGGGTATTTGCGCGAGACGGGGCGTAAAAAGCAAGGTGAAGGCGGCAGGCCCCAGGCAACGGTGGAAAACCTGAAGCCCGGGGATATTTATTTCTTCGACCGCAGTTTTGCCGAGTAAAACACTCGCTGCCGGAGTTCAATTCATCCAGTTGCCGCCGTCGACGTTGTAGGTCTGGGCCACCACATAGTCGGCCTCTTTGGAAGCCAGGAAGATTGCCATACCCGTCAAGTCTTCCGCCGTGCCCATGCGCCCAAACGGCACCTCCGTCCCTACGCGCTGCTTCTTCTCGCCCGGCGCCAGGCCCTCGTGCTTGGCAAACAATGCATCTACGCCATCCCAATGCTCCCCATCCACTACACCGGGTGCGATGGCGTTGACGTTGATCCCCTGCTTGATCAGGTTCAACCCCGCCGATTGCGTCAGGCTGATCACCGCCGCCTTGGTCGCGCAGTAGATCGCCACCAACGGCTCACCCCGGCGCCCGGCCTGGCTGGCCATGTTGATGATCTTGCCGCCGTGGCCCTGCCTGATCATCTGCCGCGCCGCAGCCTGCAGGGTGAACAGCGTGCCGGCGACGTTGATCGAGAACAGCCGATCGTAACTGTCGCGGGTGATGTCGACGACGGGCGCCAGGTCGAACAATGCGGCGTTGTTGATGAGGATATCGAGCTTGCCAGCCTGGGCGACCACCGCGGTAATTGCGCCGTCGATGGACGCCTGATCGGTGACGTCCATGGCGACGGCATAGGCCTGTGGGCCCAACTCAGCGGCGGTGGCCTGGGCCCGTTGCAGGTCGATGTCGGCGATGGCCACGGTGGCGCCTTCGGCGATGTAGGCCTGGGCAAAGGCGCGGCCGATACCACGCGCCGAACCGGTGATCAGTGCGCTCTTGCCTTCAAGTCGTTTCATGGAAAAGTCCTGTTGAAGTTATTTCGGGTAGCCGGCGCGTTTCATTTCGCGCTCGGTGGTGGACTGGGCGTCCAGCAAGGCCTGGTCAACCGACATACCGCCAGTCAACGCCGCCGAAAACAGCTTGCCGACCGAGGTGCCAATCGCCTGGAACTCGGGAATGGTCACGTACTGGATGCCCACGTACGGCACTGGCTTGGCCGAAGGATGCGCGGGGTCGGCGTGCTTCATCATCTCCAGGGTCACCTGGGCGAACGGTGCGGCCTTCAAGTACGCCTCGCTGTAGGTAGACTGGCGAGTGCCTGGCGGTACGTTGGTGATGCCTTCTTTGTCGGCGACCAACTGGATGTAGTCCTTGGATGTCGCCCAACTGATGAACGCCTTGGCGGCGTCCTTGTGCTTGGAGGTGGCCGGAATCGCCAGGGACCAGGCGTACAACCAGGACGAGCCTTTGTCGGTGACTTCGGTAGGCGCGGCGGCGAAACCAACGCTGTCGGCGACCTTGCTCTGGCTCTTGTCGGTGGTGAAGGAGCCGGCGACGCTGGCATCGACCCAGATCGCGCATTTGCCGCTGTTGAACAGTGCCAGGGTTTCGTTGAAACCATTGCTGGAAACGCCCGGCGGGCCATATTGCTTGAGGGTGTTGACGTAGAAGTTGGCGGCCGCCGTCCACTCGGGACTGGTCAGCTCGGGCTTCCACTGCTCGTCGAACCAACGTGCGCCAAAGGCGTTGGCCATGGTGCTCAGCAAGGCGATATTTTCACCCCAGCCGGCCTTGCCGCGCAGGCACATGCCGTATTGGCCTTTGTCCTTGGCGGTGAGCTTGGCGGCGAACTCGCCGAGCTGGCTCCAGGTAGGATGCGCGGGCATGCTCAACCCGGCCTGCTTGAACAGGTCGGTGCGGTAGTAGGTGACGGTGCTTTCGCCGTAGAACGGCAAGGCGTACAGGGTGTTGTTGACCGACAGGCCCTGGCGCACCGAAGGGAAGATGTCGTCGGCGTCGTAGTCGGGCGGCAGTTGAGTCAAGGGTTCCAGCCAGTGCTTGGCGCCCCACAATGGGGTTTCGTAGGTGCCGATGGTCAGCACATCGAACTGCCCGCCCTGGGTGGCGATATCGGTGGTAAGGCGCTGACGCAGCACGTTTTCTTCCAGTACCACCCAGTTGAGCTTGATGTCCGGGTGCTGCTCTTCGAACACCTTGGACAGGCGCTGCATGCGGATCATGTCGCTGTTGTTGACCGTGGCGATGGTCACGGTGTCGGCGGCGTGGCTGGGTATGGCCAGCGCCAGGCCGGAAAGCAGGAACAACGCTTGCGGGAGCTTGGACATAGCGGTTTCTACCTGTTGTTTTTGTTGTTGAGGGCCGATTACAGCAGCTTGACCAAGCCCCCACAAACGCGTGGAGGATGAGCGAGTGGTACTTTTTTAACCTTGGTGTGAAGGTTAAAAAAGTATCAGTGCCAGGCAAAACCAGGGGTAGCGCGCCCCTGTCCGAGGCGCGTATTTTGGAGCGATTCCAAGCATCATAAGAATCCCCGCCATGCCCATCAGCCGCGCCAAGCTGTTCGAGCACCGCCCCGCCGAACTCGAAGTGATCCTGCCCGAGCCAGAGCATTGCTTTCGCTGGTTTGAACACGACTACCCCTATGACCTGGCGCGCTGGAACCACCACCCCGAATTTGAAATCCACCTGATCCGTCAAGGCAGCGGCAAACTGGTAGCGGGCGACTACATCGGTGCGTTCAGTGCCGGGCATGTGGCCCTCATCGGCCCTGACCTGCCCCACGACTGGATCGGCGAACTGGCGCCCGGCGATTACCTGACCGGCCGCGATGTGGTACTGCAATTCGACGGCGCCGCCCTCCTCGCCCTGCGCACAACCCTGCCAGAGCTCGGTGACCTGCAACCGCTGTTCGAGCATGCCCGCCGCGGGCTGGAATTCACTGGCGACACCGCGTTGCAGGCTGCGCGCTTGATGGAAGCCATCGGCACCGCCCACGGCCTGCAACGCTTGATCCTGTTCCTGCAACTGCTCGATACCCTGAAGAACGCCCCGACGCAACAGGTCAAGGCCCTGGCCAGCCCCTGCTATGCGCCGACGCTGGATGCACGCAGCGCCGAACGCATCAACCAGGCGTTCGATTATCTGATGCGCGAGTTGACCGGCGATGTGCGCCTGTCGGTAATCGCACAGCAACTGGAGATGAGCGAGCCGGGCTTCTCACGTTTCTTCAAGCGCAACACCGGCCACGGGTTCATCGACCTGATGCGCAAGTTCCGTGTCCAGCGCGCCTGCCGGCTGCTGTTGCAAAGCGACATGTCGGTGGCGGACATCTGCTTTGAAGTGGGCTACGCCAACCTGTCCAATTTCAACCGGCACTTTCGCATCGAGATGCACCAGACGCCGAGCGATTATCGACGGGAAACCGCGATGCATCTGTTCCAGTGCAGTGAGAAAATGACACCCAGTCAATTCTGACCAAAAGGTCGACTAAATCGCGTTTTTTTCAGTTTGATCAAGCCATTGAGCAAACTTGGTACAGCCTGTGCAAACGTTTGCGGTACGAACTTGCCTGCCAAGTTCATCCTTACCCGAAGCATCGGGTTCAAACCGCGTACGAATAGGGATTTTCAATGCACTCCACCTCAAGGCGTCCTGCCCTCTTTGGTGTTTCCTTGCTACTGGCCGCCGTTACGGGAGTACTCAGCGCCCCCATTTTGGCGCAGGCCAAACCCATCGATGACTCAGCACAGGGCGAAACCCTCAGCCCTGAAGCCAGCCCGGCGAAAAAAGGCGTGTACCTGTCGGACTGGTTCAACCAGGACCTGACATTGATCGGCAGCAAAGACATTAGCTTCGGCCCCAAGCCGCAGGATGACATCTACCTGGAATACGAGTACTTCGGCCGCAAGGGGCCCTTCGAGTTGTACGGCTATATCGACGTGCCGAAGATCCTCACCATCGGTAACAGTAATGACAAAGGCGTGTGGGACCATGGTTCGCCGGTGTTCATGGAACACGAACCCCGTATCTCCATCGACTACCTGGCCGGCCGCAGCCTGGCGATCGGGCCATTCAAAGAATGGTACGTGGCGTTCGACTGGATCTACGACCACGGCAGCCGCAAGGAAAACCGCGCCAACACCCTGTACAGCGGCCTCGGCACCGACATCGACACCCATTCGCGGGTGAACCTGTCGGCCAATTTCTACGGGCGCTACCAGTGGGAAAACTACGGCGCCAGCAATGAATATTCATGGGACGGCTACCGCGCGCAAATGAAGTACATCGTGCCCATCGGCAAGTTTGATAACGGCGCCTCGCTGACCTACATCGGCTTTACCAACTACGATTTCGGCTCCGACCTGCACAAGGACAACCCGGCGCGAACCGCCAACTCCCTGGTGGCGACCAACGTGCTGCTGTACTCGTTTACCCACCTGCGCTTCACCCTGGTCGGCCGTTACTTCCATAACGGCGGCAACTGGGAAGACGGCAGTGAGTTGAATTTCGGCGAAGGCAACTTCCGCGCCCGTTCCGACGGCTGGGGTTACTACGCCGGCGTGGGCTACCAATTCTGATAAAGGAGCTTTAGATGAAAGCGTTTACACGTCTCTCAATAGCCATCGGCCTGGCCTTGCTGCCCCACGTGGTACTGGCTGATACACCTGCGCCGATCAAACCCAAGGTCATGCTGATCACCATGTTCGCCCCCGAGGCGCAAACCTGGATCGATCGCCTGGAACTCAAGCAGGAAGTGCGCGTGCCAGGACTGTCCGCCGAATACCCGGTGATCCGCTGCAACACCCAGGACGTGTGCCTGTTGGTCACCGGCATGGGCCAGACCAACGCTGCCGCGTCCACGCTGGCCTTGGCGTTGTCGCCCAAATTCGACTTGCGCAAGAGCTACTTCCTGATCGCGGGGATCGCCGGCATCAGCCCCAAACACGGCACCATCGGCACCGCCGCCTGGGCCCACTACCTGGTGGAGTTCGGCACCCAGTGGGAGCTGGATTCGCGGGACGCGCCCAAGGATTGGCCGACGGGCTACATCGGCATCAACACCAAAGGCCCCAACGAGAAACCCCCGTTGGATTACAAGACCGAAGTGTTCGAGCTGAACCCCAAGTTGCAGGCCAAGGCATTCGCCTTGTCGCAGAACGTCGAACTCACTGAAAGCAAGGAATCCGCCGCCTGGCGCAAACACTATCCCGCCGCGCCGGCCAACCAGCCGCCGCAAGTCACCCGCTGCGACACCCTGGCGGGCAACACCTGGTTTTCCGGTACGCGCCTGAGCGAACGCGCCGAAGTCTGGACCAAGCTGCTGACCGACAACAAAGGCGAATACTGCACCACCCAGCAGGAAGACAATTCCACCTACGAAGCACTGCTGCGCGCCAGCCGCGAAGGTCTGGTGGATATCCAGCGCCTGGCGGTGGTACGTGCAGGCTCGGACTTCGACCGTCCGTACCCTGGCTACAGCGAAGTGGACAACCTGCTGAAGTACGCGGATCAGGGCGGTTTTGTGCCAGCGCTGGAGAACCTGTACCGCACGGGCAACCCGTTGGTACAGGCAATCCTCAAGAACTGGTCAGCCTGGGAAAAAGGCGTTCCGCAGGCATGACCGACAGGATCAAGGCAGGAGGATGATTTTGTCTGCGCTGCCTTGATTCACCGCCTCATAGCACTGCACCCCATCGGCCAGCGCCACTTCACGCAGGCCGGTGGGCAGCGGCAGCAAGCCGTCATCAAAGAAACGTCCGAACTGCTCCAGCATCACCGCGCATTGCTCGCAGGTGTAGAGCAACGAATTGATCCCCACTACCGAGCCACCTTTGCGATACAAGGCCAGGGCGGGTAACTGTACATAGCCATCCCCCGGCGCAGCGATGATGGCGATGCGTCCGAACGGCGCCAACGCGGAAACGGCCGCCGGTAGCCAGAAACCGGTGGTGTCGAAGATCACATCGGCACCGCCCTTGAACACCCCATTGACCTGCACAGCGAGGTCTTCGGGTTTACCCAAGGTCATCGCGTCGAAACCTTGCGCCTGCAATACCTCGACCTGCTCCGGCCGGCGCACAGCGGCCAGTACCTGTGCGCCACGGATTTTCGCCAGGGCCAGGGTTGCGCTGCCCACGGCGCCATTGGCCCCCATCACCAATAAGCGCGTGCCCTTGGTCACGCCACTGCGTTCCAGCGCATCCCAGGCGGTGGTGTACGGCACACCGAGGCTGGCGGCCTGGGCAAAACTCAGATGGCTGGGCTTAGGCGCCACGCCCTTGGCCGACACGGTGAGGTATTGGGCGTGGGAACCGTCGGCAAAAAAGCCCAGGTCGCGGCCGGTGCCCCAGACTTCCTGGCCTACCAGGTCCTGCGGCCCCTCCACCACCACCCCGGCAAAATCGCGGCCGGGAATGCGCGGCAATGTGGTGTAGGGAAAGCGGCCGAGCACGTTTTTGACGTCGCTGGGGTTAAGACCGGCGGCCTTGATCTGCACCAGCACTTCACCGGCAGCCGGCACCGGAGTGGCGACGTCAACGAAGTGGAGGGCGGCGAGGTCACCGGTGGCGGAAAATTGCAGTGCGTTCATGGCCAATATCCATCGAAGTGAAAAAAGAGATCAGGAGAACCAGGCGCCTATCAGCTGCCGGCCCATGGGCCAGAGCTTTTCGCCCAGCAACATGCCCATCAGGCCCACCAGGGCGATGGCCGGCGGTGCGGGTGAGCGAAAATCCAAGGCGCCGTAGATCACGCCGACAAACAAACCGATGGCGAGGGAAATCAGGTAGTTCATGAGGACCGTGCCTTAGAGGTGAATGCGCTCAGTGTAGAGAGCACCTTCCTGAAGCATCGGCCAAGTGTTTCAGGATTTCGGCCAAACCCTCAGTCGACGTAGTGCGAAGGCGCCACACCGAGTTCGCGGCGGAACATGTCGCTGAAACTGCTGGGGGAGTAACCGAGGGAGCGCGCGATGGCACTGACAGACTGGCCTTGGATCAACTCCGCCACTGCGGTGGCCAATTGCACCTGGCGGCGCCATTCGGCGAAGCCCATGCCCAAACTGTTCTGGAACAGTCGCGACAAGGTGCGCACGCTGGCACCGGCGGTTTCGGCATGATGTTCGAAAGCAACCTCCAGGGAGGGCGCAGCCATGATGGCCTGGCACGCAGTGATCAGCCGTCGGTCAGCGCCCACCGGCATGGCGATGCGGATCTGCGAACGCCGCGCCCGCTGCAACTCCAGCAAGGCCAGGCTGACCACGGCGTCGTAATACGCCGCCTCGCCGCTATCGCCCTCCTCCACCAGCGTGACGATCAACTCACGCAGCAACCCACCGACTTCGATCACCTGCACCTGGCTGTCCAACGTGGCCGCCAGTGCCGGGCGCAGGTAGATGTTGCGCATCTGCAAATCCGACACCACACGAATCCCATGCGCCACCCCGGGCGGCAGCCAAACGGCGCGTTGTGGCGGCACCACCAGGGCTTCGCGCGGTGTCTCGACCCACATCACGCCGCTCATGGCATAGAGCAATTGGCCCCAGTCATGGCTATGGGGTTCAACGTACAGCCCACGCGGATAAGTGCGCGCCAGGGGCTGCACGGGGACGGCGTGATCACTGAGGTCGGGCGGCGCAGCCAGGGCCATGGAGTGCACATCAAGCAAGGGTGAGCCGCCATGGTAATGACCACCGCCCGACAATCCGAGTGAATTTTTGCGACCCGCGGGGATCATTGGCTTATACCGGCGCAGCTCGGAAGCGCGCGCCACCCGCTTGATCAAGGAGAGAGACAATGGATTCAACACAATCGGTCAACGGCAAGGCACAGATCGACTACACCCAGGACACCCTGTTCGGGCCGATTACCCGGCATGTCGAATGCCAAGTGAGCGTGCAACATCAACCTGGCTGGACGGTACTCAACGTGTTCCAACCGTTGCCGGACGATCTACGTGATGCGCAAACGGTGGTGTTGGCGCTGGAGGGGCGTCGCACGAGCGGGGTTGTAAAGCATCGTCGAAACCTGGCGGACCATAGCTTGCGGCTCGAACTCGAGCGGCAATAGGAGCCGGCAGGCCGGCTCCCGCAAACATGTCAGCTTTTGGCGGACTTGGCGCACTCGCAGCCGGTTGCCGCCGCACACGGCTCACCATGGGCATGGTGCTCCGCACAGCCCTGACAGCAATAGCCCTTGCCGTCCTTCATTACCGCGTCAGCTCCCAGCACACACTTGCAGTGTGGGCAGGCACAGGTTTTATCTGGCATAGTCAGACTCCTTTTTCATGGTCGTCCCGGTGCGGCGGGCGCCGGCACCTTAATCAGTGACTGCGGCCCGCCGGCGATGGTTCAAACCGTCAGTCGGTGCGGGTATTGCTGCGGTACATGAACACCAGGGCCAGGGCGAGGCACACCATCGCCACGATCCGCGCCCCCGACAACTCAATCGCCGGGTTGCCCAGCCAGCCAAAGTTGTCGATCAGCATGCCCATGCCCAATTGCCCGACGATCACCGCCACCGTCGCAACCGCCGTGCCGACGACAGGCACTGCGCCGACCATGACCATCATGTACACCACGCCGAACAAGGCCCCCGTGAGTTGCCATTTCGGCACCTCCAGCAAGCTCACCGCCTGGGCAGGCTCAAAGAACAGAATCAACAACGCGGTGACAATCGCCCCGACCACAAAGGTCACCAGGCTGCCGCGCAACACACCCACCGTCTGGCCCAAGCGACCATTGATGGCGGCTTGCACACTCAACACCGCACCTGCGGCGACCACAACAACCAGTAACAGAATCAGATTCATCGCCTTAACCTCGTGCAATCAGAACAAGTGCCACCACAATCAAGGTCAAGGCGATCCAGCGTTCGCCATTGACCCGCTTGCGCGCCGTGCCGAACCAGCCGAAATGGTCGATCAGCACGCTCTTGCCAACTTGACCCGAGAGAATCGCGATCATGGTCATCGCGATGCCGATATGGGGCGTGGCCAGGGTCAGCACCACCACATAGATCGGCCCTAGGAAACCGCCGATCAACTGCCAACGTGGCAGCTCGGAGAGTGCCGGGCCTTTTTGCGGGCCGCTGAACAACAGCAGCAGAAACAGGATGGCCGAGCCCACGCCAAAGATGCTCAATGTCGCCCACAAATGCCCGACCTGCACACCCAATGGCCCGAGCAGGCCGGCTTCAATCGACAATCCCATGCCAGCCAGTATCACCAGCGGCAAAAGCAGTAGCCGCAGGACATTTTTTTCGGCTTGGCGTGCGCCACACCCTCAATGGAACTCGCTTGCATACATCACCTGCACATCAACAAAGGATTGGATGGCGCGCATTATCCGGTGGCAGTCCTATGCGATAAATGGGAGCATGCCTACAACACCTTTGCGCAAAACGCACAGCCTGGAGACACCATGCAAGGCTTGAATGAACTGAGCTTCAAGGCACTGCGCCTGTTCGTCGCCGTGCTGGACTTAGGCAGCTTTTCCGAAGTGGCGCGCCGTGAGGGCCTGGCGCCCTCCTCCATTTCCCGGCAGATCCAGCTGATGGAACAGGCCCTCGGCCAGCAGTTACTCTACCGTCACACCCGCGCAGTCAGCCCTACCGAAGCCGGACGCCTGCTCGGGCGACATGCCCGCTTGATGCTGGAACAACTGGAAGCCGCCGGCCAGGCGCTGCAGGAACAGGAAAGCGAGCCCAGCGGCCTGGTGCGCATCAATGCGCCGATGGTGTTCGGGCAGCGCCATCTCTCCCCTTGGCTGGGCGAGTTGTGCCGGCGTTATCCAAAACTGCAATTGGATATCCAGCAAACCGACACCTACGTCGACCCGCTGCAAGACGGCACCGACCTGCTCTTTCGCATCGGTGTGCTCAACGACTCCAGCATGCAGGCACGCATCTTCGCTCCCCAACGCTTTCGCATCGCCGCCAGCCCTGCCTACCTGATCCGACATGGCACCCCCAAACATCCTGACGAACTGATCAACCACCAGTGCCTGGCCTACAAAGGCATCACCGGCCAGCAACGCTGGTTCTTCCGCAAGGGCCAGGGCGACTGGGCACCTTATAGCGTCAAGGGCCCGATCACCGGCAACCATGCCGACACCCTCACCCACGCCGCCGAACAAGGGTTGGGACTGGTGGTGTTTCCTTCCTGGTTGATCGGCGACAGTTTGCGCGCGGGCACTTTGCAGGCGGTGCTGACGGAGTACGAAGTGGCGACAACATTGGAGCCACAGCAGATTGCAGCCCTGTGGCCGGGGAGCCGACGGTTGTCGCTGAAGGTGCGGACGGTGATTGATTACTTTGTAGAGTGCTTTGGCGGGGTGCCTTATTGGGATCGGTGAGCTTTGTTGCGTCTATCCAAACACCCATTGCCCAATCAGCCAGGCATTCGCCCCACTGATCAGCGCAAACAGAAACCACGCCAGCAAGCGTGTCGGCAGCCGATTCACGAACGGCCCCATCAGCTGTTTGTCGCCGGTCATGCGAATCAACGGATACAGCGCAAACGGCAACTGCAGGCTGAGCACCACCTGGCTGAGGATCAGCAATTTGCCAATGGCATCGTCGCCCATCAGCCATACCCCCAGGAACGCGGGGATCAACGCCAGCCCACGGGTGATCAAACGCCGTTGCCAGCAAGGAATACGCAGGTTGAGGTAGCCCTCCATGATCACCTGCCCGGCGATGGTGCCGGTAAAGGTGGAACTCTGCCCAGAGGCCAGCAAGGCAATGCCAAACAGGATGCTGGCGAAGGCACCGCCGACCAATGGATCAAGCAGGTGATAGGCATCCTGAATCTCGACCACGTCGGTGTGGCCGGTCTTGTGGAAGGCTGCGGCGGCGAGCACCAGAATCGCGGCGTTGACCAACAAGGCCAGGGCCAACGAGCCAATGGTGTCGATACGCGCCAACTTGACCGCGTCCTGTTTGCTGGCCAGATCCTTGCCAATCAGGCGAGTTTGCACAATGGAGCTGTGCAAGTAGAGGTTATGCGGCATCACCGTGGCACCGAGGATGCCGATGGCCAGGTACAGCGGTGCAGCATCGCTGATGGCCGACAGTGACGGAGTAAAACCGCTGAACACGTCAGGCCAGTACGGTTTGATCAATACCAGTTCGATGAAGAAACACACGCCGATCGTCGCTACCAGTGCCAGCATGATCGCTTCCAGACGACGGAAACCCCGGTTCTGCAGGGCCAGGATCAGCAGCGTGTCGAAGGCAGTAATGACAATGCCGGTGGTCAGCGACACCCCCAGCAGCAAGTGGAATGCCAGGGCACAGCCCAGCACTTCGGCAAGGTCGGTGGCGACGATGGAGATTTCCGCCAACACCCACTGGGTGCGTGCAGACCGCCTGCTGTAGCGCTCGCGGCATAGCTGCGCCAGGTCCTTGCCGGTGGCGATGCCCAGCCGCGAGCACAGGCACTGCACCGCCATCCCCGCCAGGCTGGCCAGCAGCACCACGAACAACAGGTTATAACCGTAGCGTGAGCCCGCCTCGATGGCCGTGGCCCAGTTGCCGGGGTCCATGTAGCCAATGGAGATCAGCAGGCCTGGGCCGGCGAACATCAGCGCGCGCTTGAAAAACGAAGCCTTGGGATCAACGGCAACGGAACCGGCCACTTCCGGCGGGCAAAATGGGGCAGTAGCGATTTTTGGCAGGCTGAATTTCACGCGGTATCCCAGGCAAACACTCTCGATAGAGGCGCAGCTTATCAGTCGGACGCGACGGTGCGCATCACCGTGTCCCGCGGCAGGTCGAACGCTTCGACCACTTGCACCACCAGGTCCATCTCCTGGTTCAGCGCTTCACGCTCCATGCGCTGGCGAATCACGCCGACCACCAGCACCGCCAGCGTGGTGATCGAATACGCCGGGCCGGAAAACGCGCGCACGCCGCTGACCAATAGCATCGCCGCCGCCACCGCCTGCCCCACCACCGGAATCGCCGTGGCCGCACCGCGACGCAGGATAAACCCGGTCAGCCCGGCCAGCGCCGTACCGCTCAACGCGGTGGTGGCCGACCGGCCTACGTCAAAACGACTGAACAGCCCCTGCTCCTTTTGCGCGGCGGCCTTGAGTTCGGCGTCGAATACCTGCCGATCCGCGCTGCTGAGCTTGTCTTTGTACTGTTCGATGAGTTTTTCGGCGACCTCGGTTTCAAGATCGGCCAGCGCGACACTATCAAGAGGCTCATCGAACTTGATCCCCAGCCGCTGCACCACATCTTCAGCGATCTGGCGGTAACTCACGCCATGGCCTCGGGCCAGGTTCATAAAGGTATCGCCGCCCATGCGCTGCAACTCAATGGCCAGCTTGAGCGGCTCGCGCGCAGTGGCGTCTATGGATGCACTGCGTTTTTGCGCCATCAGTTCGGCGAGGAATTTCAACTCTTCAGGTCGCGCCTGTACCAACGCCGGGAACAACTCCGCGTCCTCTTCGGCAAAACGCACTTCAGCGCTGCGCTGGTCGGAGCGGATCATGCCGCGTCGCTCGTGCAGCAGGTCGGTGTACTGCACCACCGTCTGCAACTGCGGCCAATAGGCGGCGTGATCGAAGGTCGCCAGGTGCACGTTGGTGACCTTGGCCTTGAGCGCCGGCGTCACCGGGATCGCATAGCGACCGATGCAACGCTCAGTATCCGGTTTCAGCGCCAGCGCCCAGTCTTTGCTGGAGTGGCAGTTGATCACACGCCCGTTGAGCGGCGCTGATACATCATCCCACGGGCTCGACGTACAGATTGCCCCGCCCATCAACAGCAGATTGTCCAATGGCAGTTCGCGGGCGGTGTCGGGGCTGGCGAGCAGGCTCTTGACCAGAATGCGTGCGCCAAGGGAATGGCCGATCAGGTTGATACGCCGGACTGCCAGGGACTCGCTGTGCAGGTAGTGAGCCAGTTCCGGCAGCAGGCTCCTGGCGACCTCGTCCACATGGGCCTCGACGCTTTTGTAGTGGTCGAGGAAATACGCAATCGCCTTGCCCAACCCGACAGTCGCCGCGCCCAGGCTGCCGCCGCCGAGCATCGCGCCGATCACATCCTTGAACGGTGCAAACAGGTTCTCCAGGAAATGCCCCGCCGGCCAGAACAACATCAGGTTGGTGGAGCCTTCGATACCCGCCAACTGTGCCTTGAAGCTGCCCAGTTGTTGCCGGTTGAAGAACGCCGAATAGCCGTGGACATAGAGATTAAGCACATCGCCCTGAGGCTCACCGCACATCAGGAACGTGGGCTTGCGGGTGCGGTGCATTTCATCCCACTGGTGTTGCATGGGCCGGTGACTCCGGGTGACAAGGGACGGCGATAGTAACAAAGGCCACGGCTCAACGTCGTACCGCTGGGGGAAAAGGCACCGCGTTGGCCCCCCCTTTCTTTCAGAAGATGGAAGCAGCCTTGGATTTGGCCAGGTAACGCGCCGGTGAGTCGCCCAGGTTACGGCGAAACACCGAGGTGAACGCGCTGGAGCTGCTGAACCCCAACTCGAACGCCACATCGGTAATGGACGAGCCATGACTGAGCCGCGCCGTCGCTTCCAACAGGCACACCTGCTGGCGCCATGACACAAAGGTCATGCCGGTGCATTCACGGAAGTTACGGGTAAAGGTGCGCCGGCTCATGCTCGACCAGTCGGCCATCTCGCAGATGGAAATTTTCTGCGTCGGTGCCTCAAGGAAACGCTGACAAGAACGGGCCAGCCGCGCTTCGGAGGGCAATGGCGCACTGAGGGGCAACTCGGGCATGGCGCCGATTTCATCGATCAGCAGGGTCAGCACACACCGATCGCGCACGCTCGGCGACGCCGATGGCCCAATCGCCAGCGCCGCCTCCAATAGATGGCGCAACAGCGGCGAGACACCAAATACCTGGCAATAGTCCTGCAACCCGGCGCGTTGGGCCGCGTCGTCATTCAGGTAGGTATTGAGCATCACCACGTCGCCGCGCATGTGCATCTCATGGGATATCCCGGCCGGCACCCAAATGGCGCGCTGCGGCGGCACGACCCAATTGCCGAGGTCAGTGAACATTTTCAACGCGCCGGTGGACGCATAGGCGAACTGCCCGCGCCGGTGGGTATGCCGTGGAAACACCGTACCGGACGGGTACTCGCGCAGCGTCACCACCGCTTCGGGGCTATCGGGTTCATAAGGAGAAAAACTGAAGGTCGGTGGCATGGCCCAATTTTGTCAAAGTATGACCTGACATAGCAAGCGGGCCATCACTCTGCCACCTAGAATCGTCGCTCCCCAAGTTGGGTTCATATCGAAGGGATATTCGGAAAATGAGTGGCAAAAACTACTTGGACGTAAGCGTAGACGGCGCCGTTTTGATGGTGGGTCTCAACCGCCCGCAGAAGCGAAACGCGATGTCTCTGGAAGTGATGCACGAACTGCGCGATACCTTCACCAACATACCCGACGGCATTGGTGCCGCCGTGCTCTACAGCACCAGCCAGCATTTCTGCACGGGGTTGGACCTGTCGGAAATCCGCGACCAATCGGTCATCGATAACGTCCAGGCCTTCCGCGAATGGCACAAGACCTTCGAACTGATCCAGTTTGGCAAGGTGCCCGTGGTAGCCGCCATTACCGGTGCCGCCATCGGTGGCGGCCTGGAAATCGCCACCGCCTGCAGCTTGCGCGTGGTGGATGACAGCGCCTTCTTCTCGCTGCCCGAAGCCATGCGTGGCCTGTATGTCGGCGTCGGCGCCTCGGTACGCTTCCCACGTATCGCCGGCATCGCCCTGATGACCGACATGATGCTCACTGGCCGCACGCTCTACGCCAAGGAAAGCTATGAACGCGGCGTGGCCCAGTACCTGGTGCCGGTCGGCCAGGCGTTACTCAAGGCCACCGAGTTGGCACACAAGATCGCCGGCAACCTGCCCATGACCAACTACGCGGTGACCCATGTGTTGCCACGCATTGTCGATCAGAGCCAGCAGGACGGCCTGATGACGGAAGCCTTGATCGCCGCCGTGGTGTCTTCCGACATCCGCACACAGGATCGCCTGGCCGACTTCCTGGATCGCAAGAAGGACAAGATCCAGACCGCGCCAGCGGTGTAACTCCCGGTCGTGAACGTTGCCGGGCACACCTCGGCAAACCATGGATGGCCGTCACAACTCACTATTAACCCGGTGAAACCATGTTTCAGCACAGCACTCAAGACGATCTTTATCGCAGCAATGACGCGACCGATGAACGATTGATCAAAATCGAACGCAGCTGGCATAAACGCGCACAGATCAAGCTCGATTCCCAACGCCCGGATATCCAGCTGGACCTGCAGGCGCCGGACTTTCTCGAGGCCCTGTTACCTTTCGCCCATGACCCGCATTACCAGGCTTACCCCCATGCCCTGAAGCTGCTGATCCTGTCGGCCGGCTGGGTGATCTACAACCAGAAAACCATCGCCATCGAAACCGAGATCATCTGCCCGTCCTGCATCGACCTGCTGCAGCTGGGCTCGCGCCTGAGCTCCGCCAGCGCCGCGACGATTTCTGAAACCCTGGCGGATGAGGCTTATCACACGCTGTTTTCGATCAACATGTGTGAGCTGGCGATCACCCAACGCGGCATGCGCATCAAATGGCCGGAGCTGGAACTGACCCGCCACCTGAGCCAGGCCCAGGCCACCTTGTCCGAGGCGGATTTCAAGATCTATCGCCTGGCCTTCTCGCTGGTCTCGGAGACATTCATCAGCGACTACCTGGCCGACCTCAGCAACGCGCCGGACATCCAGCCGGTGTTCCGCCATGTGGTAGCCCTGCACAAAAAAGACGAACTGGTGCACAAACACATCTTTCCGCTGTTCGTGCAGCAGGTCGTCGGTGGCTTCACCGCGCAGCAAACCGCCTTGTTCACCCGCGGCATCGCCAACTCCATCCGGATCTTCCCGATGCGCGAGATTTCAGCGTGGCGAATCATCCTGCCGCAACTGCTCGAAGTATTCGGCGATCCATCGCTGCTGCTACCGACTCAATTTACCGAGACCGGCGAAGCGGACTACTCGGCCATGCCCGAGATCCTCAGCTCCATCGGCATACACCCCGAAGTGGTGCTGCCCGAGTTGCAGGTGATGAACGAACCGGTCACCACCGTTTGAAACCAGCGTGCTGCTGATCACTACAAATTCAATAGAGTAATTGTCATGTGTGGATACATTGGCGTCTTTGCCAAACAACCTCGTGCGTTCAACCCGAACATGTTCGATGCCGCCCTGCGTGCCATCCATCATCGCGGCCCGGACAGCTCCAGCCAATGGTTCGACCCCAAGGGCCAAGCGGCCTTTGGTTACGTACGCCTGGGCCTGGTCGGCCTGGGTAACGGCACCCAGCCTATCGTTGCCGACGAAGGCGACCTGGTGATGATGGTCAACGGCGAGTTCTATGACTATCAACGCATCCGCACCGAGCTGGAAGGCTACGGTTGCCGCTTCAAGACCTCGTCCGACAGCGAGATCGCCATGCACTTGTACCGCCGCCATGGCGTGCGTGGCCTCAAACAACTGCGCGGCGAGTTCACCATCCTGATTTTCGATCGCTTGCGCAAAAAGCTGTTTGCCGTGCGCGACCGGGTGGGCGTCAAGCCGCTGTACTACACCGAACATGAAGGTGCCTGGTACTTCGCGTCCGAGATCAAAGCCTTGCTTGCAGCCGGCGTGCCGGCACAGTGGGACCACGAAGCCTACGCCAATCGCGGCTTTATCCTGCGCGACCGTACCGTGTTCAACAACATCCGCAGCGTGAAACCGGGTTGCTGGATTATCGCCGACGAAAGCGGCCTGCAGACCGAACAGTACTGGGACTGGGACTTCCCGGATGCCGAGGCGACCGAACAGCGCAGCGAAGCCGAGATGATCGAGTCCCTGCGTAACACCATCGAGGAGTCCGTACGCCTGCGCCTGCACGCCGATGTGCCGGTGGGCGTGTGCCTTAGCGGCGGCCTCGATTCGTCGGCCATGCTGGGCATCGCCACCGAGTTGACCGGCCAATCTTTGCAGGCGTTCCACTTGTCTTTCGAGGGCGAGCAAGCCTACGACGAACGCCAGTACGCCGAAGTGGCCGCCCGGCATAACCGTGCCCACCTCAACGTGCTGTCGGTGAACTCTTCCGACATGGCGGACAACTTCGAAAATGCCCTTTGGCACGCCGAAATACCCTTCGCCAACGCTCACAGCGTGGCCAAGTACCTGCTGTGCAAATACGTGCAGAACCAGGGCATGCGCGCCGTACTGACCGGTGAAGGCGCCGACGAAGTCTTCGGCGGCTACCCGCATTATCGTCGCGACATGGTGCTGTACAACCATGAAAACCAGGACCCGTCGGCGATTGCCGAACTCAGCCGACGCCTGCACGCCAGTGAAGACCGCTACCTGCCTGGCGGCAAGAATGACGTGAAATGGGTACAGGACGAACTGGGCCACGGCGTGTCCTGGCTGCAAACTCAATCGGCGTTGTTCGGCCCCCTGGCGCAGCTGTACAGCGACGATTTCCATGAGCGTTTCAGCCATACCGATGCCTATCGCGAGTTCTACGACCGTCTGAGCCCACGGGCACTCAACGGCTGGGAGCCGGTGAACCGCTCGTTGTACATGGTCGCCAAGTCCAGCCTGCCCAACGTGGTGCTCACCTCCCTGGGTGACCGCATGGAAATGGCCGGCAGCCTGGAAGGCCGCCCACCGCTGCTCGATCACCAAGTGATCGAGGCCGCGTGCCGCCTGCCGGTGAACATGAAAGTACGCGGCGCCACCGAAAAGTACGCCCTGCGCGAAGCCATGCGCCCTTACGTGCCCCAGGCTGTGCTGGATCGCAAGAAGCAGTACTTCCGCGCGCCACCGGCGTCCGAAAGCCCGCAATCGAAGCTGTATGAAATGATCAACGATGTGTTGAGCGGCCCGGCATTGAATAACGTGCCGTTCTTCGATCCGCGTAAAGTGCGCGCGTTGCTGGCAACCCTGCCAAGCTTGTCCACCGCCCAACGCGCCTCGGCAGACAACCTGCTGATGGAAATCGCCGGGCTGTGCCTGATGCAAAAACGCTTCGCCTTGAACTGACTGCCCGGCGGCACATCGCGATCGCGCTGTGCCGCCTGACCCAAGGAGGGTCCATGCTGAAAAAACATTTGTTTCTGGCCGTGCTCGTTACCCTGGTGTGGGGGGTCAACTTCCCGATCACCAAACTGGGCCTGCGCGCCATCGATCCGTTTGTACTCACGGGCATCCGCTTTGCCCTCGCCGCCCTGCCCCTGGTGTTCTTTATCAAACGCCCCGCCGTCAAGTTCAGCTACGTGGCCGCCTACGGCTTTATCTTCGGGCTGGGCATGTGGGGCGTGATCAACTACGGCATCCAGGTGGGCGTGAGTCCCGGTATTGCGTCGTTGATCATTCAGCTCAGCGTGTTCTTCACCATGGGCTGGGGCTTTGTGCTGTTCAAGGAGAAAATCCGTGGTGCGCAGATGATCGGCGCCGTGCTGGCCTTGATTGGCCTGGCCGGGATCATCTCCACTCAGGAAGGCAACCATGCGGTGCTGGGCGTCCTGCTGATCGTACTCAGTGCGGTGGCCTGGAGCGTAGGCAACGTGATCATCAAGAAATCCGGGGTCAAGGAGATCTTCTCGTTCATGGTGTGGGCCAGCCTGATCCCGCCGATCCCGCTGTTCCTCACCGCCTGGCTGATGCACGGCAGCGCGGCATTCGAAGGTTTGCAAAGCAGCCTCGACCTGACGGCGATCCTCTCGATCCTGTTCCAGGTCTACTTGGCCACGCACTTTGCCTACTGGGGCTGGAACTCGCTGCTCAAGCTGTACCCGGTGTCCACCGTGGCGCCGCTGTCGTTGCTGATTCCGGTGTTTGGTATCACCAGTTCGATGCTGATCCTCGACGAGCGCATTTCCACACCGAACCTGATCTCGATCGGGATCATCATTGTTGGCCTGGCGGTGGGCCTGTACCGCAGGCCAGTCAATCTCGCGCCCGTGGAACCGCAGCCGATTGCCCACATGGATAGATAGTCATGGCATGAATTCGGGATTTTGTTCGCGTATGGGCTGCGCGAGCACCTGCATGATTCGCCGGCGATAAAAGTCGCTCATCGCGTGCAAACCTCAGGCCACGGGGGCTGGGACGATGAGTTCCAGATCCCCTACGCCCTGGCCGGCGAGCAGCATTGCCTTGAGGCCAGGCGTTCGCGACCGCGCTCAGCAGGCAAAATTGTCGATCTTGACCTGACCATCGGGAAACGTCGCAATGATTTCCAGCTCGCCGCCCATCGCACGGATATAGTCGCGCAACGTGCTGATGTACATGTCGGTGCGCCGCTCCATCTTGGAGACGGCGGCCTGGTTGATATTCAATGCCTTGGCCAGGCTTTGCTGGCTCAACTGCTGAGCTTTGCGCAGTTCATGCAGAGGCATTTCCTGCAGATGTTGCTGGACCAGCTGCTGCGCTTCAGCACGCGCCTGCGGCGTCATGCGAGCTTGAAGTTCAGCGAATTGCTTCGCCATGGGTACGGCCCTCTTTACGCAATGTTTCCAAATGCACGTCATACAGCTTTTCAGCCACAGGGCGTGCCCCTCATACCACCGGTGCCGAATTCATCCGGGTACTCAATGTTCCAACTCATGAAAATATTCCACCCAGGGAATACAAACTCAAGAGCCTAAAACTAGAAGATGAAGTGGCCTGGCTTCCACTCGCAGGGGTCGAAAAATTGTTTGTACATCCTTCAGCAACGACCCCAGTGCGCTCAGTCCCTTGTAAAAACGTTGCTCCATCACACGCATACGCGGCAAAAACACAATTATCGAAATGTAAAAGGCGCTCTAATACCCGTCTGTTGATTGGCTTTGAAGATCCTGGAGTTCCTAATGCCCCATGAAGGCAACCTGTTACAAGCAGCCGTGGTGTTCCTGCTCGCCGCCGTGTTGACCGTGCCCCTGGCCAAACGCCTGCAATTGGGCGCGGTGCTGGGCTATCTGTTCGCCGGCGTGATCATCGGCCCGTCGGTGCTGGGCCTGATCGGCAACCCGCAAAGCGTCGCGCAGTTCTCCGAGCTGGGCGTGGTCTTGCTGCTGTTCATCATCGGCCTGGAATTGTCGCCCAAGCGTTTATGGGTGATGCGCAAGGCCGTGTTCGGCGTAGGTCTGGCGCAGGTGCTGCTCACGGGCCTGGTGATGGGCGCGGTGGCGTTGTGGCTGTTCGGCCAGTCGTGGAACAGTGCGATCGTGCTCGGTCTGGGCCTGGCCTTGTCATCTACCGCGTTTGGCCTGCAAAGCCTGGCCGAGCGCAAGGAGCTGAACCAGCCACATGGCCGCCTGGCCTTTGCGATTCTGCTGTTCCAGGACATCGCCGCGATCCCGCTGATCGCCATGGTGCCGTTGCTGGCCGGCAGCGATCACCCGACCACCGAAGCCCAGGGCCTGCAGCATGTGTTGCAGATTCTCGGCAGTATTGCGGTGGTGATCATCGGCGGACGCTACCTGTTGCGGCCAGTGTTTCGCGTCGTCGCCAAGACCGGCCTGCGCGAAGTGTCCACCGCCACCGCACTGTTGGTGGTAATCGGCACCGCCTGGTTGATGGAACTGGTGGGCGTGTCCATGGCCCTCGGCGCATTCCTCGCCGGCCTGCTGCTGGCGGACTCGGAATACCGCCACGAACTGGAATCCCAGATCGAACCGTTCAAGGGCCTGCTGCTGGGTCTGTTCTTCATCAGCGTGGGCATGGGCGCCAACCTCAGCCTGCTGCTCAGCTCACCGCTGGTGGTGATCGGCCTGACGCTGCTGCTGATCGGTTTGAAACTGCCGCTGCTGTATGCCGTGGGCCGCATGGTGGGTGATCTCAATCGCGAGAGCGCCCTGCGCCTGGGCGTGGTGCTCGCAGCGGGCGGTGAGTTCGCCTTCGTGGTGTTCAAGATAGGCCGCGACCAGGGCCTGTTCGAACCGCACCTTTACGACATCCTGGTGCTGACCATCACCCTGTCCATGGCGGTGACGCCGTTGCTGCTGTTGGTGTGCCCGAAGCTGTTCAAGCCCAAGGTCAAACCAGTGGAAATCCCCGAGGCGTACCGCACCATCGAAAGCGACGCGCCCCGTGTGGTCATCGCCGGCATGGGCCGTATGGGCCAGATCGTGGCGCGGATCCTGCGAGCTCAGAACATCTCGTTCATTGCCCTGGACACGTCGGTGGAAACCATCGAACTGACCCGCAGTTTCGGCGGCATGCCGGTATTTTATGGCGACCCGCAGCGCCCAGAGATCCTGCACGCCGCCAAGGTCGACCAGGCGGAATTCTTCGTGATCGCCATGGACGACCCGGAGATCAACATCAAGACCGCCGAGCTGGTGCGCAATCTCTACCCGCACATGAAAATCATCGCCCGCGCGCGTAACCGCCAGCACGTGCACCGCCTGGTGGACCTGGACGCATCGCCGATTCGCGAGACCTTCTACTCCAGCCTGGAAATGAGCCGTCGCACCCTGGTCGGCCTCGGATTGAGCCAGGCCCAGGCCGATGCGCGCATCACCCGCTTCAAGAACCACGACCTGCAAGTGCTGGCCGCGCAACACGCGGTGTACGACGACGCCGCCAAAGTCATGCAAACCGCCCAGGAAGCCCGGACAGAACTGGCGCGATTGTTTGAGATGGACCGACTTGAGGAAGAGTCCGACAAGGTGTGAGGCTATGGATGAACGATTTTGCGAAATTTCTGACAGAATACGGCGCAATTTCGTTCATCCCCGGAGCGCTTCATGGCCACTTTCACCAAGACCGCCGTCCTGCTGGCCCTCGCGCTGACCGCCGGCAGCGTATTCGCCGCTTCCAAGCCGACCCCGCAAACCATTTCCACCTTGGGTGGCAAGTTCACCTTCAAACTGCCCAAGGCCTACGTCGCCGACACCCTGCCGGCCGGCAAGGCCGAGGATGGCACCGCCGACACCCAGGGCACGATGTATGCGAACCAGACCACGAAAAGTGTGGTGATCGTCGCCGAAACCGTGCGTAACGATGGGGTAACCATCGGCGACAACGACGCGCCATTCCTGGATGGCGCTGTGGCCGGGTTCGTCAAGGACCAGAGCGCTGCGCTGCCTGACTTCAAGAAACAGAGCGAGAAGAAACTGACGTTCAAAGGCCTGGGCCTGCGCCAGGTAGACAGCACCGCCACCCAGGGCGGCGGCAAGACGCTGAACTCCACGTTCCTGGGTGGTTCGGGCAACCACCTGCTGGTGATCCAGGCTATTTCACGGGCGGATGACGCCAAGGGGCATGCGGCGTTGGTCAAACAGATTACCGGCGGCAAATAACCTTTCGACGGTCAGTGCAGGCTTTTTTCCAACCAGGCTTTCAGGTCCTGCACTTCCGCCTCGCTGATGGTATGCGGCATGCCGGGGTACCCATGGAACTCCGGCTTCAATCCCAACCCGGTCAGCACCTCATTCGCCCGTGTCGCTGACACATACGGCAAAGCCTGGTCCAACGTGCCATGGCCGATAAAGATCGCCAGTTTGCCCAGTGACGCGTTCGGCTGCAGCTCAGCCTTGAGTACCGGCAACACGCTGCCACTCAACGCCGCAATGCCGCGCAGCAGTTCCGGCCGGCGCAGGCCCACCTCGTAGGACATGATCGCACCCTGGCTGAAGCCCACCAGGAACACCCGATCCGGTTGCGTGTGGTACTTGGCGGTGGCTTTGCCGACAAAGTCTTCGATCAGCTTGGCGCTGCGCTGCAGGTCAGCGGTTTCGCCATCGTAATCACCGTCTCCGGGTGTCTTGGTAAACCAGCGGTAGCCGTGCGGGTCCACTGGCATCGGCGCACGGGCCGACAAGTAGGTCCAGGTGGACGGCAGCGCGCCCTTGATGCCGAACAGGTCCTCCTCGTTACTGCCAAATCCATGCAGGAAAATCACCAGAGGCTGGTTACGCGCATCGCCCTGGGCCTGTTCCAGGTACGACAAAGGCAAGTCGGTGTGCAATACATCGTCGGCATGGGCGGTGCCGACTACCAGCGTCAGCGCCAGGACGAAGCGTTTGAGCATGGGACGTTACCTCAGGGTTTGCGTAACAGATAGGTGTCCATGATCCAGCCATTTTGCAGGCGCGCCGCCTTGCGCACCCGTTCGATTTCTTGCGCTACCTCACTGACTTTGCCGCTGATCAGGATCTCATCCGGCGTGCCCAGGTAGGCCCCCCAGTAGATATCCAGGTCCTGATCCGCCAGGGTGCGGTAGGAGTCTTCGGCGTCGAGCATCACGACCAGCGTGTCGGCATCACTCGCCTGCCCCGCCGCCAAACGGCGTCCGGTGGTGATCTCAACGGACTTGCCAATTCGGTTCAACGGCACTTTGTGCTGGGCTGCCAGGGCTTGCACGCTGGTGATGCCAGGGATCACTTCGAACTCGAACTCACTGCGGCCGCTGGCGAGAATCGCCTGCAGAATGCGGATGGTGCTGTCATACAACGCAGGGTCGCCCCACGCGAGGAAAGCGCCCACTTCACCGTCAGCCATTTCTTCGTTGATCATGCGTTCGAACGTCTGCTGCTTGTCGCGGTTGAGGTCCTGCACGGCGGTGGTGTAGTCGATATCGCCGCGCACACGCTCGGGGCAGTCGGCCTCGACGAAACGGTAGCCAGGCTCGGTGATGTAGGTCTCGCAGATTTCGCGACGCAGGTCGATCAACTTGTCTTTGCTCTGGCCCTTGTCCATCAGGAAAAACACGTCGGTGCGATTGAGCGCCTTCACGGCCTGCATCGTGATGTAGTCAGGGTTGCCGGCGCCAATGCCGATGATCAGGATGCGTTTCATGGGTTGCTCTCATTGCGGGGCGTGGATTTTGCCATGTTCAGGCGGCTAGGCGTGAGTTTTCAGGCGCAGGCGCCACACGTCGTTGAAGCGCAGTTCAGTGGCAGACAGCGGTTCGACATCGATCAGGTAGAACATCGAAATGGGAAACCCCAGGGCGTAGAACATTGCGGCACGGATCACAAAGGGGTGGGTGACAGCGACGATATGGCCGGGTTGGGTTTCCAGGGACTTCATCCATTGCCCTACCCGTGTGCACACCTGGTCCACCGATTCGCCACCATGGGATGTGCTGGCGCTGTTGCCCTGCCAATCCATCAGCTCCTCACGGTCGATATCATCGATGTCCTTACCTTTCCAACGACCCAAGTCGCCATCACGCAAGGCGTTATCCACCTGGGGATTGCGACCGAACAAGCCTGCTGTCTGGCGGGTACGCGCCTCTGGGCCGCAGACCAGGCGCAGGCTTTTCTTATAGCGGCCGGCAAGGGACAGGCCCGCATGTTGCCAGTCCATCGCAACGGACTCGTTATCGGGGAAGCTGCCCTTTTTTTGCTGTGGCGTCACGGCATGACAAATAAGTGTCAAACGAGTGGCCTGCATCACAGGTTTCCTGAAGGATAGGGATGAGGCCAGCAAGATTGGAGCAGTTAGCGCAGGGACGCAACGCCCTGTGCCAGATAGAGCACCTGGTAACCCCTACCTGGGTGCTCCGTATCCAGTGCCTTGGCCGACAACGTAATACGCACCAAACGCCACGCTTGCACATCCAGCGCCAGGAACACCGCAAAGGTGTCGCTGTTGTCAGCCAGCTGCCGATTGCGCTGCTTCTCCTCGGCCAGCACCGCCGCCCTGTCCGCTCCCGGCGCCAGCGGCCACTCCTCGCGATACAAGCTCAACGCACCCTGCGCCGGGCCACGTTGCACATCCAGCGGTAACCAACTCTCAATGTGCGGCCGACCAAAGCTATCGAGCACCTTCTGAAAACGCTCGCCGAGTAAAAAGTCAGCGGCCTGCAACGGGTCTGCCCACAGGTACACCGACGAATACACATTGCCGCCGTGCTCCTGGGCGATAAATGCCTTGAACAGCAACCCCTCGGCGTGATCCCACAACGGCCCCAGTTGCGCGGCGCGGCGGCGAATCACGCCCATGTCGTAGTCAGCAGGCAAGCGGTGTGAATATTGTTTGGCAAACATGCGAAAACTCCTGTGCAAGATGAGGGATCAGCTTGCGCAGCGACGATCATTTCAACAAGATATCAGCCAATATAGGTGCGATAAGGAGTCAATATGACTGACGCGCTAAAACCGCTGGATATCGACACCGTCCAGGCCTTTGTGCTGGTAGCCGATTTCGCCAGTTTCACTCGCGCTGCCGAAGCCCTCGACACCTCCCAGGCGGCGATCAGCCTCAAGCTCAAACGCCTGGAAGAACGCCTCGGCTATCGCCTGCTCGAACGCACGCCTCGGCATGTGCGGCTGTCGCCCCGCGGCGAACAGTTCATCGTCGCCGCCCGCGCCCTGCTCAATGCCCATGAACGCGCCTTGGCCGATATGGGCAACCCCTTGCTACGGCGCCTGGTGATCGGCATCAGCGACCACGTGGCCGGCCCCGACCTGCCGACTTGGCTCAGCCGCCTGGCCGCCTATGACCCCTTGGTGATCCTCGAAGTGCGCATCGCCTCCTCCCGCGATCTGGTCGCCGCCTTTGATCGCAATGAGCTGGACGCGGTCATCGTGCGCAACGAGGGCGACCGCCAAGACGGCGAAGTGTTGGCGGTGGAACGCTTTGGCTGGTTCGCCGCCCCGACCTGGCAACACAGTCCCGGCACGCCCCTGCGCATGGCCACCATGGCCGCGCCCTGCGGCGTTCGCCACCTGGCGACACGCGCACTGGATGAGGCACGCATCGACTGGACCGAAGTGTTCGTTGGCGGTGGCGTCATGGCCGTGGGCGCCGCCGTCAGCGCCGGGCTCGGCGTGGCGGCCCTCGCCCATCGCGTGGCGCCGACGGGTGCGGTGGAGGTGAGCGAGCAATACGGCTTGCCGCCCTTGCCAGTCAGTGAAGTGGTGCTTTACAGCCGTATCAGTGACGTGCGCTCCAGGGAAACCTTGCGAGCCCTGAGCACGACCTTTCGCGGCGTCCTACAGCGCTGAATTCAGGCCTGCCAGTAGGCTTTTCCGTGGGAGCTGGCAAGCCAGCTCCACCTTTTCAACCGGGTTTGACATGCAATCTAAACCGTCAGTCAAACCACTCCCGCCGCCCCTCAAACGTCCCCACAATCAACGCCACAATCATCCGCACTGCCTCCCTATCCGCCACCTGCGCATTCACCGCCAGCCACACCTGCCGCTGCATGCTCTCGGTCAACAACCCCGGCAACGCCACCAAGCCCCGGTCAAAACTGCTCATGTAATGCGGCAGCAACCCAATGCACGCGCCACAGCGGATCATCTCCAGCATCAGCGAATACGCATGCACCTGCACCACCGCCGCCAGGCGCTGTTCCACCACATGGTTCCAAGCCCGCAAGGCGCCCACCTGCGCATCGGGCTGCCATTGCACCAGCATGTAGTCGTCGAGGTCTTCCAGGCTGTCTGGCCGCGTCGTCAACCGTGAATATCGCTTGGCGATATGCGGCACGTAGTGCAAGCGCGCCAGGGCCTGTGGCGGCTCGGTGGCAAAGCTCGGGCCAGGCACGGGGCCATCGGCGTCCGACAGCCACAGCACCACGTCAACATCCACCGCTTGCAGCGACAACTGGCTGTCGATGGAGATGATCTCCAGGCGCACGCTGGCATTGCGACGCAGCAAGGCGATCAGGTCGCGCCCAAGGATGTCGTGCAAGATCGGTTCGGCCACCGCCAGCCGAATCAGCGGCTGCTCCGTGACCGGCAAACGCCGTTCATGGGCCAGGGCAATCAATTGGGCGTGCAATTGCTGGCCGTCGCGACTGAGTACCAAGCCATTGCCCTGGTAGCTGAACAGCGAATGGCGCACGTGCTCTTCAAGCTGCGCCAGGCGCTTGCGCAACAGCGTCGCCTTGATATTCAGACTGCGCGCCGCCTGCATGAAACAGCCGCAGCGCGCGCTCACCAGAAAGTAGCGCGCCACCTCCGGGTCGATCTCATGGGCCAGGGCCAGCCAGCGACTGCGCCCCTCCGCCGGGGCGCGATAAGAGGACGGCACCTGCGGGGCGGACGGTTCTAGAAATGCCATGGGAGACTCCCTGTCTTGTCGGTCTGTGCATCCAATGCGGGTTGACGCGGGTTACTCCAGCACCTTGTTCAGTTCGGCGCCGTCGATACTCAGGGTTGCGGTGTTGAGCATGCCTTCGAGGTAGGCCTTGGCGATCTGTTCCTGACGCTGGGCGCGCAGAGCCTGCGTAAGACGTTCGCGCAGTTCGTCGAGGGTCGCAGTACGCGCCGGTTGCTGGCCGGTGAGCTTGAGCACATGAAACCCCGCCGCGCTCTGCACCACGTCCGACACCGCGCCGACCTTGAGGCGCGACACCGCACTGCGGACTTCCGGCACCAGCTGTTGCAAGGGCTGCATGCCCGAGTCGCCACCGCGCGCGGCAGAGTCGGTGTCCTGGGAAAACTGCGTGGCCAGGGCGGCGAAATCAGCCGGCGCAGCCTGGGCACGACGGCTCAGTTCCTGCGCTTGGCGACGCACGCTGTCGACGGTTTGCGGGTCATGGGTCGCCAGGAAAATCTGGCTCACCTGGTACAACGGCGGCGTCACCCATTGCGCCTTGCCACTGTCGTAGGCCAACTGCAACTCCGCGGCGCTGGGGTAATCGGCCGGCACCTGGCTGACCGACAGCATGTAGTCGCGAAACACGATTTGCTCGGCGGCGGCGCGGGTCTGCTGTTCCACGTCCGGGCGCTGACGCCAGCCCTGGGCGTCCGCCTGTTCGAGCACGGCCTTTTGCGCCAGGCGTGAACGGATCCAGGTCTCCAACGCGCTGCGGTTGCCGCGCAATTGCTCGCGGGACTCGGCAGGCAGGCTGGCCAGCACGGTTTTCAGTTCCGTCAGGTCGATCTGCTGATTGCCCAGGCGGGCCACCGCCGGTCCGGCCGATACAGGGTTGAGCACCGGTGCCGGTTGCTGCGCCGCCACCGGGTCGCTGCCCGGCCGCAGGCTCAAGCCCACCGCCACCACCAGCAAGGCCAACGCACCCGCGCCGACCATCAGGGTTGGCTTCTTCACAATACCGGTGCCTCGGCTTCAGCCTGCAACTGCGCCGCCTGCTGGCTGTATTCACGCAGGTAGACGATGAACTCCTGCAACAGGCGGTCCCACAATTCCAAATGGCTGCGCAGGTGCGTGGCGCCGACGCCCGCCACCACCACGTCCATTTCCATCAACAAAAACTCGCCTTGCACCGACAACCGCGCAAAGCGTCGCGATGCGTTCCACACTTGGGCCAAACCTTCGGGCAATTCGCCCTGGATCCGCAGCGCGCAGCTGTAGGTGAAATCCACATACGCACCCTGCTCTGCCGCCGGGTTACCGAAGCGCACGGCAAAGCCGATGCCCTGGCTGGCGCTGAGCAATTGCACGATGCCGTTTTGTTCGGTCTGGTTGACCCGGTAGCCGGCCTCCTGCAGCAACTCGGTGAGGCTCTGGGGGGTGACGCTGGTGATCAATTCGCTCATGGTGATCTCTTCCCTGTCTATCAATGATTGGCGGTTGCCTGGGGCGCATCGAAACGGCTCTTGTACAAATCGTCGCCAAAGCCCTGGGCGAGTTCCTCGAACTTGACCCGCGCGCTGCTGGCGAAGGGCTGGCGAATACTCATCACCTCGGCCACATCGATTTTTTCGTAGGCCGCGAGCAACTGCTGAGCCACGCCGTACATCTGTTGATTCTTGACTGAACATTGCTGCACTTGTGTGTCACGCTCGCTCAGTTGTGCCTGCAAGCGCGCTCGCTCGGCCTCTTTGCCCTTGGCCAGCACCAGCAGTTCGTCATAGGCCTTCTTGAACTTGCCGATCTGCTCATGACTGGCCGCCACCTGCGCCTGTGCCTGGCTGTGCAGGCTCTGTTGCTGACCGGCCATTTGCTCGGCCACGCCACGGGCCTTGTCCAACTCAGCCGTCAACTGCTTGATGTGTGCCTGGGCCTGCTTGGCCTGGTTTTCAGCCGCAATCCGCGCGGCGCTGGCCTGGGCCTGTTCGCTTTGCAGGGCCTGCAATTGCTGGGTGGTGCTGCGCAGTTGCGTACGCAGGCGCTCCTCCATGCCTTCAGCCGACGCGCCAGTGGTGACCAGCAGCAGCAACAGCCCGCAGATTCGCGTGTTCATGTGGCATCTCCCTGCGCATCAAAAGCGCGTGTTGAGTTCCAGTTGCATCACATCGACTTCGAACGGCGCGCCATACACTTGCGAGGCGCTCAACCAACGCGCACTGGCGTAGATGTTCTTTTCGATGCCGTAGTTGGCGCCAATGAAGTACCCCTTGGCGTTGGTGCCGCCCAGGTGGAACGACGAATCGTTGAAGCCGTCAGGCAGGGCGTCAGGCTGAATGTACTTGTAGCCGGCCAACACGTTCCAATCACCGCGCTTGCGCATTTCCAGCGCACTGCCGAGGGTGAAGGAGACCATCAGCGCATTGCCGCCACTTTCAAACTGGCCCTTGCTGTTGATGTTGTTGACGATCTCGCCTTCGCTGCGCTTGAGCATTTCGCCCTTGTCGTAGGCCAGGTTGTGAATGAAGTTGCCTTGGGTGCGTAGCTTGAAATCGCTGGGCAGTTCGGCATCCCAGGCCAGGTTCAGGTCGAGCACGTCGAACTTGGACGCCAGGCCCACGAACTGCGGTTGCGGGGTCAGGCCAGGGGTGGCCGGGTTGGGGGCGATGTCGCGCAGCAGGAACACGCTGTTGCCCTTCTGCATGAAGGCCAGGCGCGAGCCGTCGCTGTCACAGGCCGGCTGGCCGGACCAGGGGCGGCAAGCGCCGGAGCGTTCACCTTCGATATCATCAAAGTGGTAGTAGGCCACCGCGCCCTTGAGGCTGTTTTCGCGGTTGATCTTCCAGTTGGCGCCGATCTGACCACCAAACAGCCACTTGGTCTCGCTGTCTTCCTTGTCGAACCCGTTACTGCTGGCCGAGTCGGAGGTGTACTCCACCGGGAACGCACCCAAGGTGCCGAACAGGCCCCACTGGCTGTTCAGGGCATGGTTGAAGTTGGCAGCGATACCGTCGAAGTTCAAGTCACCCGAATACATCATGTCGGTGGAATAGAACGGGTTGGCGAAACGCCCGGCGGTGAGGGTCACGTCCGGGGTGGCCTTCCAGCTCAGGTAACCCTGATCAAGCCAGATGTCTTTCTTGCCAAAGCCGCCGCCCAGGGTCTGGGTGGTGGACACTGGGTTGTTGTCGGAGCCGGTGCCGACACGGATGCCGGCGGTCCAGTCCGGCGACAGCACCGCTTTCATGCCCAGGCGCGCACGCAGGCGGAACAGGTTCTCGCGATCCTTGGTGGTGTTGAGCAGCGGTGGCAGCTTGATGTTGGTGTCCTTGTTGGTGTCGTACGGGCCGCTCTCATTGAGTTTGGCGTAGTCGACAATCTCGTTGCTGTTATTGCCCGAGAAGTAACGCGACTCGTCCCGCAGGCGGATATCACCGTCAAAGCTGATGCGCGAGACCCAGTCCGGGAAGGTATTGGGCTGTGCCCAGTTTTCCTGCTTGGCGGTGGCCATGACCTCGGCCTTGACCTGGTCACGAATCTGATCCTTCACCGCCTGCGGCACGTACTGCACACGCACATCGCCGGGTGCGGCAGTCGGGCCTGCAGCAACCACCGGTGCGGCATTGGCCTGGCGTGCCTGCTGTGCCTCTTTTTCGGCCTGGGCGATCAGCCCATTGGCCGTGTCCTGGGTCAGCACGCCTTGCTGCACCAACAGGCGGATCAGGTTGATGGTGACGTTTTCCGAGGGCGCGACCGGGGCGGCAGCCGCCTGGCCGACCAGGGTCGCGATGACCATGCCGACCGCCAGGGTCAGTCGATTCACGGGGGAAATCATGTGTACGCAACTCCTGTAAAAAACCGTTGTAAAAGGGTTTGTTCAATCCGGACGCCGGCCCTTGAGGGACAGGCGCATGGGCAGCGTCAGCGACGCCGGCGGCTTCTGGGTGGCACGCGGTGCCTGGATCAAGGCGAGCATCTGCGCGTCGGTCTCGGCATCCCCGCTGGACTTGGCCACCAGTGCCTTGGTGACTTGGCCGTCGGCGCCCAACCACAGGTCTATCTGTATCGAGAAGGCCTTCTTGCGCAGCTCAGGGTCTTCGCGCATCAGCCGTTGATACGTGCCGGCCAGGTACTGCTTATAGGTGCCCGTCCCCAAACCGCCGCCGCCACTGCCGGCCAGGCCACCGCCCTTGCCGGCGCCGATGTTGAAACCGTCATTGCCCGACTGGGCGTCGCCGTCGATCTGCATCGGGTTGGCCAGATCCTCGTTAGGCGAAGGCGGCGCTTCCTCGGCTGGCTTGACCTCCTCGGGCTCTGGGCTTGGCACCGGCTCCGGGATTTTTTCTTCGACCTGGGGCTCAGGCTCCTTGGGTTTCTCCGGCGGCGGTGGCGGTGGTGGCGGCAACGGGATGATCGTCGGCACCTTCGGCGCTTCGCGGCGCACGCCACTCATGTCATTGGCCCACTGCCACAAGCACCAGGCCGCCACGGCGCCCAGCAATAGGCCGGCACCCCACTTCAACGGGCGCAACGGCGGCTTCTCTTTTACGGACAAGGGCGCGATCGGGATCTGTGCAGTCATGGTTCAGCCCTGGCTCGGCTTGCCGGTGACCAACCCGACCTGAGACAGCTCAAGTCGGCGCAGCAGGTCGAGCACTTCGATCACCTTCTGGTACTGCACCATCGCATCGCCACGTACGATGACCGGAAAATCCGGGTTCAGCGCTTTCTCGATGCGCAGGCGTTCTTCCAGCTCGCCGAGCGTCACCGGGTAAGCGTCGAGAAACACCTGGCCACCGTCATTCACGGAGATGGCCTTGGTCTTGGCCTCCGACAACGACACCGAGGCGCTGGCCTTGGGCAGGTGAATCTGGATGCCCGACACCTGGGCGGTGGCGGTGAGGATAAACATCACCAGCACCACCATCAGCACGTCCACCAGGGGCGTGATGTTGATGCTGTCGACGGCGGCGTCATCGTCATCGTCGTGGGAGGCATTTACGGAAGCCATGGCGATTCTCCTCAGGCCAGAACCGGCGCATGGTGGTCACGACGGTGCGCCGCTTCGCTGTACTGGCTCTCGCCGTGCATCTCCGCCAGGCGGGTGATGAACTCATCGACAAACACGCGCATGTCCGCGCTGACTTCCTTGTTGCGCGTGATCAGGCGGTTGTAGCCAAACAACGCCGGGATCGCGACGAACAGGCCCATGGCCGTGGCCAGCAGCGCCGCCGCCATACCGGGGGCGATGGCGTTGATGTTCACGTCACCGGCCATGGCCGTGCCGAGGAACACCACCATGATCCCCAGCACGGTACCCAGCAGGCCGATGTACGGGCCGCCGGCAATGGCGTTGGACAAGGTCGAGAGCTTGGAACTGAGCGCCTGGTTTTCGCGGGTGCGCACGCCGTCCATGGAGCAGCGGATGGCTTCGATGGTGGCGGCGGAGACCGACGAGGTGTCGGCGCCCTGAGCGCGGCGGGTGCGGATCTCCTTCACCGCCACCAGGTACAGGCGCCACAGCGAAGAATGAGCCAGGCGTTCGCCCAGCGGGGCATCGTCGGCGTACATCTCCAGGCGCGTGCCGATCTGCGCGAAGTGCTCGCGGAAGACCTCGTTGGCGCTGCTCACACGGCTGACTTGGCGGTTCTTGCGCAACATGATGACCCATGACTGGAACATCATCGCCACCAGCACCAGGATGATCACCCAGGCATCCACCGGAACGGCGTTGAGCAGGAAGCCCAGGCTGCCGAAACCGAAGCCGGACTGTTCTTCATCCACACCGTAGGCCACCAGTTTTGACTCGGCGCCCTGGGCGCTGGCATCGGCCAGCAACAGTGCCGCCGGACGCGCCACTTTGGACAGGCGCAGCTCATCGATGGCCCCGGCGAATGGCGGCCGCGTGCTGCCGGCTTCGGGCAGATCGGCACCGATGGCCAGTGGGGTGTTGAACGCCGGCAAAGCGACGGCCAGGGTGGTGGTTTCGCGGCCATTCACATACAGCGAGACCTTGTCACCCTCGGCAGTGAACGCCAGGTGCTGCCATTGGCCGGGGTTCAGCGGTTGAGTCGACACGGCGCGCTGGCCGTCGATGTCCACGAACGGCATGCCCTGGTTCAGCCCCAGCAACAGGCTGTGAGGGCCATCACGTCGAGCCAGAACGACTTGCTCGCCGCTGGCCTGGTCCAGGCGCAACCAGGCGCTGAAGGTGAACGCGCCACCTGCGGCGTGTTGCAGCGAAGGGCTGGCCGGCAACATCAACGCTTGGCCGTTGAACTGCAAGGCGCGGCCGATCACTCCGTCGATGCTCACACCGGTGGCGTTCAACGCGGTGTTGGCGTAGGCCGTGGTGTCCCGGGCCGGTGTACCGTTGGCCCCGTCGAAATGGTAGAGCGCGGTGTAGTTCGGGTCGAAGGTCAGTTGGCCGTTGGCGGTGGCCGGTGCCTTCTGGTTGCCGTAGTACATCCACAAGTCCTGGCGCTGGCCGCCTTCGACCTTGGGCACATCGACCCAGATCAGCGCCATGCCCATCAACGGATCGAAGCTATCAATCTGATGATTGAACACCGTCTTGTCATCGGCACTCACGAAACGCAGGTCGGCGCCGTCATCCTTGACCCCATCAAAGGTAAAGTTGCCAGTGTGCAGGCGCACCAACAGCGCGGTGCGGCCCAGGGCCTGGTTGATCGCGGCGCCTTGGGCGGTGGTGTCTACCGAAATCTGCTTGCGGTAGTGCCAGTCGTCCTGCCACCAGGCGTGGGCGGTGGCCGGGAGCGTGAAGCCCAGGCAGATCAACAGGCTCAGGAATAGGCGTTGCATGGGTGAAGTCTCCGGAAGAAAAAGTCAGAAAGTCGCCTGCACACTGAAGTGCAGTCGCGAGTCCTGTTTCTGGGTGTTCGGTCCATCGAGCAGCGGGTAGCCCCAATCCAGGCTGCCGGACAACCATCTGCTCAAACTGGCGCGGGTGCCCAGGCCGACACTGGCCAGGCTGTATTCGTCTTCTTGCTCGGGCAGCGGGTCGTGCAGGCGCATGCGCGCACCTTCAGCGAACGCGTAGAAGCGCCACTCCTGCACATAGCTGCCGAGGAACTTGGCCAGGGACGGCGTGCGTAACTCCTGGGAGAGCAAATACCCTTCGTCCCCGGTGCGTTCGGCCGCCAGGTAACCGCGCACGGAGGTGGCGCCACCGGCGGAGTACTGCTCGTTGGAGACCAAGGGGCCGGAGGCGAGTTGGAAGCCGCCCTTGGTCGCCGACTGCCAATCGTTGGCGAAGGTGTAGGTGTAATTCAGGTCACCTTTGAGCACGGCAAAACTGGCACTGGCCTTGTAGCGCTTGTACTCGAACGCTTCGGCATCGCTGCCATAGCCAAAGAACGCGCGGGTGCCCACCACCAGGTTCAGGCCCAAGCCCAATTGCGATTGCTCGGTGTAGCGAAAGCCGTTGTAACCCAAGGTGAACGGCGCGTATTTGAGCGGCACCTGGTCGCTGCTGGCGCCGAATTTCATCTGTTCGTCGAAGTCTTTGAAGTCCACGCCTAACGAGAATGAGTTGGCCCAGTTACCCGCCGCAGGCAGGTTGTAGATGGCTGACACACCGTATGAATGCCCTTTGCCCAGCACGTTGCTGCCACCGATGGTGGCAATGTTGCTATCGGACTGGTAACCGGAGAACTGCAAGGTCCAGCGCTCGTTGAGCGGTGCACTGTAGGAGCCCGACCACACCTTGGCATTTTCGGTGTCCTGGGGCGCGGTGAAGTAGGTCAAGGCAATGCTGTGGCCCAATTGCCAGAGGTTGTCATACCCAAGGGTCGCTACCGAGCGCAGCTTCTCGGTGTCGGCGCTGTAGTCGTTGTTCAGGCCGAGGCTGGCGTGCCAGGGGTTCTGGTCTTCCACCTGCAAATCCACGTCCATGGTGCCGGGGCGTTGCCCCTCGCGTACCAGCGGCGTGACCTGGCGCCCAGCGCCACGATTGAGGCCCGCCAACTGTGTCTGTACCGTGGCGAAGTCCGGCACCGCGCCCTCCTCCAGAGCCGGCACCTGCTCGCGGATTTCCACCGGCGAATAATGCTTGGCACCCACCACGCGCACCCGGCCGACTTTGGTCTCGCTCACCTGCAGGTAGACAATACCGTCATCGACCTTCTGCTCCGGCAACTCGACAAACACCGACTGGTAGCCACGCGACTGGTAGATCTTCTGCAACGCATCGCGGGCGCCTTCGATATCGCCCAAGGTCTTCTGCGGCCCCAGGAACGGATACACCGCTTCCTCGATCGTCGCCGCATCCAGGACCGTATTGCCACGCACGAAGTACTCGTTGACGTCGACCTTGCGCGCGCCCTCGTCTTCCTCGGCCGACACCGATTGCGCCAGGCTCCCCAGCGTCACGCAACACAGCGCCAACGTTAATTTGAACAGATGCTCCACACCGCCCCCTGACTGTCTGATTTTTTGCGCCATCGCCGGATGTCCGGCGTGCGGCCTGCTCAATTGCTGGTGATCGAGGTGCTGCCGTGGCGTGCCAGCCAGGTGTGCAACAAGGCGAAGTTCAACGAGAACTCCGGCATGTGCAGCAAGGCGCCACAAAACACGTCACCGATGATTTTCTGGATAAGTTGCACCGCACGCGGGTTGTTCAGCAGCGTGGCGATGTCGCGGGTCAGGGCATGAATGCTCCAGACCTTCTGGTTGAGGTCCAGGCCGACGAACCAGCGGAACAGCAGGTTGTAGTTCAGCTGTTCATGCAATTGCTGCTCGCTGGGCACCGAGTACAACAGTTGCAGCAGGAGGATCTGCAGGATGGTCTGTGGGGCGATCGACATCGCGGGTTCGGCGTTGAGCCAGTCACGGTGCTGGTCGAGCACTTCATCGATCTGTGGGCGCAGCAACACCAGGGAATGGCTGGCCGGGATGTAGCTGGAGACTTCCTTGCGGGTGCCCTGCCAATCGTCCTGAGAGACGATCCAGACCCAGGGGGCGCCATAGCGATAGACCGACACCGGCTTCTTGCGCGCGGCTTCGACGATCTTTGACAGGCGCTGATCGAGCTCCTGCATGCCGACTTTCGAGTAACGTTCCATAGTTCCCATTGCCCCACTCCTGGCATCCTGCTTGCGGCTGAAAAGCCCACCTTTCTGGTGGGCTCAAGCGCGTTACACAGAGGAGACGGGAGTGGCCATGGGCTACCGAACTTTTGTCATGAAAGCTTCATTTTGGATTGGGTGGGGGGCAATTCTTGGTGGTTGGATCAAAGGCAGTTACGTGTAGGCGCTGGCTTGCCGGCGATGCAGGCGAATCGGTACATCGGGCACACCCAGGTGATGCCATCGCAGGCAAGCCAGCGCCCACATTTTTACGAGTACGCCAGACCTGAACCGAGGCACTAAAGCCGCCGCGCTTTTGCTTTTGATCTGGGGCGCCCCGGCAGGACGCCGGGTGAGCCGCCGTAAGGGCGGACCCCATACCCGCCGTTACCTAAACAACGGATATGTACTCACCCCCCAGAACAAAACCCAACCCCCTGCAACGGCAATTCATAAGACTTCTTAACCGTCCGCACCACCAACGTCGAGGAATAAGTCCGAATCGGAATATCCCGATAAGTCTCCAAAAACCGATAGATATACTCGGTGTACTCCGCAGCATCCCGAAACTTCGCCACCATCACAAAATCAAACTCCCCCGTCATCAAATAACAATCCTGAATCTCCGGATGACTCAAGAGTATGTGCTGCATCCTGCGATCAATATCATTGCTGTCCCGATCCAGCTTGATCAGAAAAAAAGCGGTCACCTGGATCCCCAGCTTGCGCTCATCCAGTACCGCCACTTTCGCCTTGATAATCCCCACGCTTTCCATGCGGCGGATCCGCCGGTAACAACTGGTGGATGACAGCCCCACACTGTCGCTCAACAATTCCAGGCTCTGGTCGCAATCCTTTTGCAACTTGCCCAGAATCTTCAAATCCATGGCGTCTGTCATCGGTTCCAAATCGTCCTTGAAAATTGCAATGAATCCGTCGCAATGACGGGCCAATTTGCACAAATCCTGCGCAGTGGCTAGTTAACATCGATTCAGCTTAGCAGCCCGGCCAACACCTGGCCTCATGGCGGCATGAGAGGGATCTTATGATAGTCGCGAAACCGACATGGACCGCTGATATCCAAGGACTTTTCAGCGCGCCCTACTGGATACCCGCCAGCCAGCGCGCCGCCGTCGCGGCCACTTGGATAGGCTGCATGAATGCCTACGATGTGTTCCTGGAAGACCCGGCGTCGGTCAAGACCTGGTCGGAAACCATCTACCAGCACCTCGCTTCGCGCAATATGCCGCTGACCACCGACCCGCAACAATTCTGGCCGATCGACGCGCTGGAAACCTTCCGCCTGTGGGTCAACCAGGGTTGGCGGCTGGACAGCATCTCGCCATTCGACCTGGCCGAGCGCATCCCGCCACCGGCGCTGCCGTACCCGGTCAAACGCGTGCGCCAGGACATCCGTTCGCTGAGCGCCGAGGCGCTGAACCTTTACCGTGCCAAACTGGATGACGTGATGCACATCGGCGACCCTGACAGCGGCTCGCCCTGGCAGCGTTACGCCTATATCCATACCAACTGGTGCCTGCATTACCAGGAAGCCTTCGCCCTGTGGCATCGCGCCTATCTGCTGTACCTGGAAGCGTTGATCGACTGCGCGATTCCTTACTGGGACTGGATGGCCGTAGATGCCAGCGTTGACGGCAGCCCTCAGGCCGGCCTGCCCCAGGCGTTTCTCGATGAAACCTATGTGCACCCGCAGACCGGCGAAGTACGACGCAACCCGTTGCGTTATGCGGCGGCCAAGGACGGCTGCTCCAAGGTCTGCGCCAGCACGCCGGTCGAGGGCGTCGACTGCCGGTATGTGCAGCGCAACCCGCTGTTCTATACCCAAGGCGAGGCCTTTCGTTTCGAGCGGACCCAGTTGTATGGCATGAGCCGGATCTTCCAGCAGCAGGTGGTCGATGCGCTCGCGTTCACCACGTTCAGCCAGCCCCAGGGAGTGCCGGGTTATCCCTGGGCCAACATCACCTTTTTCGACCCGCCGCAACCGAACAACCTGTACCCCAACCGCACACTGAATTTCGACGGGCTCTACGAGCAGCCCCACGATAACTATCACGGCTGGATCGGCGGTGACATGGCCGACAACGCCTACACCGCGTTCGACCCGGTGTTCTGCTCCTATCACGCCAATATCGACCGCATGTTGGAAGTCTGGATCCGCGCCAATCCGGCGGCGCAGTACACCACCCAATGCCTGCTGCAACCCTTCGCCGGGCACCAGGCCGATGAGGTGACCTTCACCAGCGCCGATGCCTGGCGCTACACCAGCCTCGGCGACATGGCCCAGGACAGCCGGCACATCGGCTACGACTACGGCATCCCAGTGGCTCCACAGTTCGGCGCGGCCAAGGCTGCGTGCTGCCATCAGAAACAGTCCGTAGCCACCGGCCCCTGGGTGGTGTTCGACCACGTGCGCTGCACCCACGACACCTATCTGGTCGACGTCTTCCTCAATCAGCCCGGTGCCACGGCGCAACACGCGAATGCCAACAACCCGCATTACGTCGGACGCTTCAGCCGCATCGGCATGGGCCTGGTGGATGACAAGGGCCGCTGCATCACCCAAGGCGTCTCCCGCGCACTGAATGCCGCGCGCAACGCCCAGGCGCTGAACCTCAAACCGACCGATGCGGCGCAGTTATCGCTGATCGTGACCCATCCCGATACTGGCCAGGTGTTGACGCCCGATGCATACGCGCCCCTGCCTGGCTTTATCGCCCAACTGGTGTGGGACGACCCACGCCAAACCTCCGCCGGCCCCGCTCCGGACGCCGGTTGCTGCTCCACCAACACCAATGCTGGAGAACCAACATGAGCACGCCCTTCACCCAATTCACCTCGCCTGCCGAGCAAGCCCCCAAGGACTACAACAAGCTGGGCCTGGAAAACCAGCTGCCGACCTTCGAAACCGACTGGAACAACAACGTCACCGGCTGGACCCAGATGTCGGTGATCGGCAACCCCTGGTCCAACCTCAATGACGCACCGCGTTCGGGCTATTACAACCCGCTGGACAGCGGCTACGGCACGCAGACGCCAGTGACCATCACCTGGCAGCCCTTCCCCAACCGGCTGTGGACGTTTTTCTACAACGACGGCGCCGCCGTGGTCCCACAATTGGGCGGCAAGGCCATGACCCTTGACCAGGTGATGCAGTTGACCGACCACGGTCAGATCACGCTCAACAACACCCTGTATTCGCTGTACCCGGACCCGAAAGCGACCCAGCTGCAGATCCCCAGCGTGCTGTGCAAGTCCATCAACTGGAACGGCCCCTACGCTGACTTTTCACCCTCGGGCCCACGGGGCTGGCTGGATGAATATTGCGAGTGGTCGATCACCCGCGACCCCGACGGCAACATGCGCAGCATCATGTTCACCAGCGAGAACCCGGCCTATTTCCTGACCATGTGGAACATCGACCCGCAGGCCGTGCTCGGGCTGTACAAAGCGTACGTCGACCCGCAAGTGAAGATCGAAGACCTGTACCTGCGCTACACCGCCAACGGCCCGACCGGCAAGGCCGGCGAGCCGGTGCTTGACCCGACCACCGGCCAGCCCGCCTACGACACCGTGAACAAATGGAACAGCGGCACTGTGCGTATACCGGGCGTGTCGGGCGGCGCGATGCACCTGACCTCCGGCCCCAATACCTTGAGTGCCGAGATCTACCTCGCGGCCGCGGCCACCATCCTGCGGCCGATCAAGAGCAGCGCCAACCAACAGAGCCTGATCTGCTGCGCCCAATACGGGCAGAACTACCGCAACTCCGATCCGCATATCGGTTTCTCCGCTAACCAGGAAGCCGTCAAAGCCCTGATTTCACTGACCAACCCCATCGGCCTGTACCTGCAACAACCGAAATCCTTCAGCACCTGGAAAGGCCCTCAAGGCCAGGATGTCAGCAGCTACTGGCATGTCACCCGAGGCACTGCCGGCACCGGGCCGAACAAGTCCGACCAGATCCTGCAAGCCGTCTTCGAGGTGCCCCAAAGCGCGGGGTTCTCGATCAACGAAATCACCATCAACGGCACGCCGATTGATTACGTGTGGGTGATCGCCAACGAGCTGAGTGTGGCCCTCAGCGTCACCCCGGCACCGCTCACCGCCACGCCCGAGGAATGCGATTGCGTAGCGGCGAACACCACCGATGCGCAACCCTGGCCGGTGCAGTTGCTGCCGATTGACCTGTTCTACGGACAGTCCCCCAGCGACTTGCCGGCCAGCTTTGCCCCCGGCAGCTCAGGCCAGTTCGTGCTGGTGGTGCAAGGGGCCGATCCGAATACCACTGCGGCGGATGCGCGGGTGCAGTTTTCCAATCCAGGGATCACTGCCCAGGTCACGGAATTCCTGCCGGATGCCTCGGCGATTCCAGGGCAGACCGACAGCGGCGGCACCCAGGGCTACATCATGACCGTCACCGTCAGCAGCAACGCGGTGCCGGGGCTGATCAGCGTGCGCGCGCTTAACCCCAGCGAAGCCGCCAACCCCAGCGCCACCCAGCACCCGTGGGAAAGCGGCCTGGCGCTGGTGCCTGGCGTCTGAGTGCCTGCCGGCCGCCCCTGCCTGGCATGGGCGGCCGTTTCTTGAGTCTTGAGCAAGGAATGCGACCATGAACAAATGGCTTCGCCCGCTGCGTCGGGCACGCTTGAGTGTGTTGTGCTGGATACCCTGCGCCCTTCTCCCCCTCGCCCCCGCACCGGCCATTGCGGCCTCGGACGCCCAGAGCTGCGTCAGTCAACTGGTGTTCGATCCCACCAGCGGCGGCTTCCTGCCGGTGAACAACTTTGGCACCGAGCAGGACTTTCTCAATTGTTTCGGCTGGCAGTTGTTCATCGCCATGAACTGGCCGGTCAATCCCGGCTGGCCAGCCGACCCGAGCCTGGCCGGTGAGCCGGACACGCAAAGCACCGCGGCCCAGTTCGGCGTACCGCCAACGTCCGGCCAGCCCATGGGCAATGCCCCGGTGTGGGCCAGCTACAAGGATGCTAGCGAGATCTTCCTGCCCGGCGCCCCCAAACCCTCGGGTTGGGGCGTGGAAACCCTGGTGCCGTCCAATTGCACCGCCACCGGCAACCTCAAGGCGTTTGCCACGGGCGCGCGTAAATTCATGGCGGCCACGTCTGAAAGCGCGATCAACCGCAAGCACCGTTTCCATTTGTCCAGCGGCACCCAGGTGACCTTGCCGGACTCAATCATGGAGGCTTCCGGTGGCTGGCTTACGGACCAGTCGGGCAACCTGGTGTTTTTCGAGCGCAAGGTCGGCAAGGCCGAGTTCGATTACATCGTCGATAACGGGCTGTACGACGCCGCCAACCAACTGATCGTGGCGCAGAACAGCGACAACCGGCACCCCGCCGGCCTGTCATTGCCCGCCGGCAAACTGGTGCGCGAGCTGCCGGCCAAAGCACTGCCCCAGGAAGAACTCGGCGCCCTGGAACTCAAGGCGGCCTGGCGCGTACTCACCAACAAACCCCAGCTGTACGGGCGTTACCTGACCACCGTCGCCTGGCTGCAGCGCCCCGACACGCTGCAGTGCACCCAGGAAGTGGTGGGGCTGGTGGGCTTGCACATCATCAACAAGACCCAGACTCAGCCGAACTTCATCTGGACCACCTTCGAGCAGGTCGACAACGTGCCGGACAACGGCACGGCTGCGCCCGAGGGCTACAGTTTCAACAACCCGACCTGCACCGGTGATGCCTGCACGCCCAACGTCGCACGGGTGCAATGCGATGCCACCCACACGCCGCCCGACTGCACGCCCCTTGATCAGCCGGTGCAGGCCACGCGGGTCAATGCCACGCCCCAGGACCTGCAGATGCTGAACACCGCTGTGCAGCAGACCTTCGCCCAGAAGACCCAGGGCCAATCGGTGTTCCAGTACTACAAACTGGTGAATGTGCTGTGGTCCAAAACGCCTAACGCGCCCAACGATCCGGGCCCTGGGCCCAACGTGAAGGTGCCGCTGTCCTATGGACCGTTTGTCAGCGACCAGAGTGTCGTCGTCGCCAACACCACCCTCGAAACCTACGTGCAAAACAAGAACTGCAACGACTGCCACCAGTACGCGGCGATTGCCGGCACCTCCCAACTGACGTCGGACTTCTCCTTCCTGTTTGGTAATGCCGATTCGGCGAAGAACGCGCGCCTGATCAAACGCATCGAGGCGTTCAAGACCCTCAAGGACAGCCCGTAATCGCAAGCCCAACACAGGGCGAAAATGTGGGAGCGGCGGCGCGACTGGCTCGCTCCCACACGGCCTTCAAACGCCTTACAAACTGATCTGCTTGCGCTCCTCCTCCGTCAGCCGTGCCCGCGCCTGTTCACTCAGCGGCCCCGCGCCCAGTACCTGCACCGGGCTGTCAGGGTTGTAGCCGGAGGTTTTCTGCGCCGGTGCAGACTCCTGCGGCAATGGTTCGTTGCCCAGGCTCAACACCTCAACCGTCATGATCGACGGCCGGCCCTGCTTGGCCGCCGCCTGCTGGCTGCGCGCCACGTCTTCCGCCGCCTGGGACGCCGCCGCCCCCGCCGCGCTGGCCGACGTCATGGCGTTGGTGTTGACCGCAGCAGACACCGGCACCCCGGACGACTTGCCCTGGCTCTGGATATTCGCCGCGTTCACGACACGCAAGGCGGCGATGTTGACGTTACCCGACACACGAATGCCCGCTTCGCCCGCGTCGATGGTGCCCAACGGCGCGATCAGGTCGATGTCCCCCGCCGGCACTTCCGGAATCGGGTTGAGCGTGGCGATCCCCGCACCGGTGCTCGGCACGGACGGCGACAGGGCCACATTGCCCCAGTTGTCATAGACACGCTTGGGCGGTGTGTACACCACGGTGGTCTTGGAGCCTCGACCGGCGTTGATGTCGCCCTCGCTGGTCCAACCCATGATCGAACCCCCGAAGGTGGTCATGATGCGGCTCTGGCCGAGCAGGATGCTCCCCATGGAATAGAGCTGGATATCGCCGGCGCCTTGGGTAATCACCCCCGCCGTCGACGGCGGCGCTTCGCCCTCGATGCCGAAGGTCTGGCTGCCGCCTGGGGTGAGCATCTGGATCGAACCCCCGAAGTTGGTGTGCACACCCGAGCCGCCGAACAGTGTGATGTCGCCTGTGTAGGCAATCGGGTTGCCGGCCACGTCCTTGTCCGGGAACAGCGCTGCAATGGCGGCACGACCACGCAGGTAACTGCCCTGGCGCACGCTGCCGTCAGTGTTGTACTCACGCCCCGCGGCCTTGAGTTCGGCGAAGTACAGGTCGCGGGCAAACACCCGTTGCTGCTCGGCGGGCAGTGCCGCGTAGTAGGCGCGTGCCTGTGCGGTATCGCCGACAAAACCGAAGCGCTCGGCGAGCCAGGTGACCAGTTCGTTTTCGTACGTCTTGGCGACCTTATTGCCTTGAATCGACTCGCCAGGTTGCGCCAGGTTGACGGGGTTCAGATACGCCTCGACGAAGCGCAGGTAATCCGGTCCATGGGGGCCGACACCTGCTTGCATGACGATACTCGCCCCAGGACGGTTGTCCCCGGCCAATAGGGGCCCAAGGCTGGTCACGCTGGACTCACCCAACGCCCCGGAACCGCTCAGGAGGATATTGCGTCCCGCCGACAGCTCCAGCAGGCCGGGGCCAGCGACCTGGAAGTTGCTGTAGAGAATGTCGCGTCCGGCGGACACCACGGAGATGTCGTTAGGGTTGTCGTGAATGATCAGGTTGTCCTGGGTGCGCATGCCTGCAACAGCAAGCGAGTCCTGACCGAAGCGCCGACCGCTGCTGACAATATCCCGTCCAGCCATCATCCATACCGATCCATTGCCCTCATACCAGGTCTGGCCTTCGTGCAAGCTGCCCACCGTTGTACCGAACGCAATCACTCGGCCACTGCTGACCCCAACCAGATCGCCGTCAATCGCGTAGAAACGCGCAGGTTCAGCACTGCCACCGGGTGACAGCGCAGCCGTACCCGGCCCGAACACAAATAACGGCTGGCTACCCGAGTTGCCGTTGACCGACAGGTTGCTGGCCTTCACCGCGTTACCGATGCGGCCCTGATACGCCGGATGCCAAGGGGTCGCCGTGGTGCTCTGCGCCGTCCCGGATTGGCTGACGGTCATGCCGCCGGCGTAGATCGAGTCCTGGGCCATGAACTGCAGCTGGCCGTTCTCGCCGGGCGCCAATAGCAGTGGGTAGGTGTAGTTGTTGTCGCCGTTGGCCTGCGCCTGGGCCGCTTTACCGTAATACAGACTGCCGCTGGCGGCCGTAGCCCTGACGATCGACGGATAGACCACCGCCAAGTCGGCCGTCGCGTCGGATCGGCTGAAGGGCGTCAGGTTGCCGCCCAAGGAAAACAGGTCGATCGACGTGCCCTTGGTCCACAGTGTGAACCAACTGGTACCGGTGCCCTGTTCAGCCCCTTGAGCGAAGGGGGACAGATGGGAAAGCACGACTCGCCCCGGGTCTTCGACGTTCTGCACCACCAGGTCACCCAGGGTCTGCAGGTTGAATGTGGCGTCACCTGGCACCAGGGTCATCCCGCCGCGAGCCACCCCACGGGTCGCGACCAGTGGATCGTATGCACGGGTTTCGCCGGGGCTCTGGACGCCGGCGACACTGCCATACATCACGTCGACGCTGCCAACGGTGGCACTGCGCAACTGCACGTCACCCCGCAGGTTGACCAGTACACCATCGCGATGGTCACCGCTATCGGCGACGCTGGCCGGGTTCAGTGCCCCACCGATGCGCACACGCAGATCGCCGCCACCGGTCAACTGCAGGCTGCCATCGCTGGCGACACGGCCCGTACTGCCCACGGCCAGCACCAGGCCCTGGCTATGCGGGTTCGCCTCGACATGGTGGGTGCTGTAGCCCAGCGTGTTCAATACGCCGGCGTTGCCGCTGACATCGACATCCACGTTCCCGCCGCCGAGGGCACCGAAGCCGGTAAAGCCGAGCAGTTTGTCCGCCGCCGTCGTCGCGGTGTAACTGCCGAAATTGATCCACCACGCCGTCGGCTGGGCTTGCCCGCCTGTCGCCACGTCGCTGCTGCCCTGGCGCCACAACCAGTTGCCGACGGCCGCCGAGTCCACGCCGGCATCCCGTGGGTTGGGTCGCGCAGGGTTCAAACCGGTGACGCTGGTGATGTTGCCGGTCAGGTCGCCGCCGACAGTCAGCGTCAGGTTGCCCCCGGCCTCCGGGTACCAGGCACGGTAGATGCTGGTGGGCGAACCATTGACGAACTTTTCAAAGAAACTGCCGGTGTCATTCAGCACGGTTTTGGCCGCAGGGTCAGCGCCTGCCGGCTTCGCCTTGGGCAGGTTGTAAGGGTCGCCGGCAAAGGTGCCGGTCGACGAGGTGCCGGCCGTGTAGACGCCATACAACGAATCCATGCTCAGGCTGCCCGCACTCAACAACTCAAGGTCACCTATGCCGGTGCGGATGACGCTGAATCGCGTGCTTGAGGGTACGGCGGCGTATTCCTTGTCTGCCTTCAGCAGGCAATAGTCCGGAGCAGTGGCACACACCTCCTCAACCGAGGGGTAACCGATACTCTGGAAAAAAGCATCGGTCATTTCGGTGCCGACGACGACGTTGATCCCATTATTGGCCAAATCATCCGCGGCATATTGAGTAAACACATACGTCACCTTGGGCTTGCAGTACTCCGGCGTTGCGGCACAGAAGTCCTCGATTGAACCCAACCCGAAGCCGTCGAGTACCGCCTGGTCAATCGGGTCGCCCTCCTTAACGACCACCCCGGCAAATCCCATATCAATCACTGCCTGGGCGGTCCAGGTCTGCACACCTTTGGCCGGCATTTCCTTGGCGAACATGCCGTAGTGGTTATCCGCCAAGTGGATCTCACCACTGCGCGGATGGGCTTGCAGGATACGGCTGTCAGCCGCCTCGGTGTCGGCGCCTGCCACCAGACGCAACGACCACGATTGAGTACCTTCAGCCAGCATCGGCGAGATCGCCCATACCTGGCCGGCGGCGCCGGAAACGCCGACGCGCAATTGCACCGACGTCGCCCCGTTGGGCAACTTCACATCGGTGCCGGCGGGGATCAACCCGCCTTTTGGCAAGGCCTTGTTGCCGCTGAGCAATACGCTGTTATTGGCCAGCGTTGCACCGTGCACGGTGGGCAACGGCACCCCTTTAGGCCAGGTCATGGCTTGCAGGCGGGTGCCCTCGGTCAACAGCATGCCGGCGCCCAGTTGTGTGCCCGCCACCAGGGTTTGCGCCTGGCTGAGCAAGGTGCCGGCGGCGAACAGCAGGTTACCGCTGCCATCGCGCACATCGGCCGACAACACGCTGCCAGCGGGCAGCACCAGGTCCTGGGCCAATGTCGCGACGACCGGCAAGCGCGTGCCGGCAGCCACCGTCAAGCCTTTGATCGGCAAGTCGTAGTTAAGCGTGGCTCCGGCCGGGAAGGCGGTGCCGTCCGCCAGGGTCACACCGTTGCCCGGCACCACGATATTCCCACCACTGAAATCGACACCCGGCAACAGCACCCAGCCTTTGTCATCCTCGGACACCGGCGGCTTGGCGAAGCCGTCGTTGATGCTGCCGTAGATATTCAGGTCGCCGCCGGCGCGCAGGGTCAGGCTGCCGGACTCGCCGGAACCATAAATAGAGTTGTCCTTCTGACTATTGGGGTTGAGGCTGGCATAGCGGTAACCGGACAGGTCCAGATCACCCTGCACCACCAAATCGCCGTCCGGGGTCTTGCTGACGATTTCCACGCCAGGACGCAGATGGAAGGCATCGGCATAAGTGGCGTTGTTCAACCCGGCGAGCTTGTTGTTCAGCAAGTTCAGGTTGCTCTTCGCCGCATTGATAAACGCCTCGCTCAAGGCGTGCTTGCCATCCAGGTAACCCTGGGTGATCTCCTGATACGGTCTGCCGCTGGCGGTCGGGTCGGTTTTTTCCGGCGCATCGTCGTAGGTGGCTATGCCGTTGAGGGTTATCGAGCGTGCGCCCTGGACAGTCAGGCGCCCGCTGGCATCGATATTGATGTCATTGCTGCTGCCGTCCGGGTTGAACAACCGAGGCGCGTTCAGCGCCAGGGTGCCGCGATTGCGCCCATCGTTGCCCGCCGCGCCGTCGGTGCCATGGCGCAGGTCGATGCGCACGCCATCGGCCAGGGTCAGTTGGCCGGTGCCCGACCCCAATACCACACTGGCGCGGTTCGGCGCGTCGATGATCTTGCCGTAGCTGTCCACCCGCAGCTTGCTGCCATGGGCGTCGAGTACCGCCGTGCTGTCCAGGGTCAGGCCATTTTTGCCCGCCAGGTTGATGCTGCCGACCCGCTCGCCGCTGGCGTCCACCAGACCTTTGACGCGCAGGCTGCCATTGTCCACCGACACACTGATGGTGCCGGCCTTGAGCCCGTTACCGATGGTCAGGTCACCCTGCTTGAGCTGGAAACTGCGCGCACCGAAGACTTCGCCGTTGTTGAGGCGCTGGTTGAGGTCGGCGAACTGTTGGTCGAGTGCGCCGCTGCTGCCCAGGCGTTGCGCCTGGATTTCCACGGTGCCGGCCAGGTACGGTATTGAGGTGCCGCCGGCCAGGTAGTGGCCGCTGCTGCTGCCGAGGATCTTGCCTTGCAGGTCGACGATGCCCCCGGCCGCGTCCGTTGCCACAGCGCGCAGCTTACCGGCCTGGTTGTGCTTGGCGGACAGGTCGATGGTCGATCCCGCCGCCTGCAGAATATTGCCGCTGCGGCTGTCCAGCAGCACGTCGCCGCCCCAGCCGTATTGGGTCACGTCGTTGAAGGGGATGGCGCGACCGGCCACGTCGATCAAGGCGTCGTCGGTCAACACCACATCGCCACGGGCGCTGAGGCTGACTTTGCCGCTGGGCAGCACCACCGCACTGGCCACCCGAATGCTCTCGCCTTGCAGCGACAGCTCGGCACCCTGGCCGCTGGCCGTGCCACGCGGGCCGGCGGACGCGCCGATATCAATCGCACCGCCCGCCTTGATCACGTTCACCGAGCCGGCTTCACCGGTCATCAACGGCGTACGAATGGTCAGGTTGCCGCCGCTGTACTGAAAGCCGCTGACCGGGTCATACGCGCCCTGGCGCTGATACACCGACAGGCTGCCCTTATGGTTGGCCGTGATGCGCTCGCTGGCGTTGAGAGTGACATTGGCAAAGCCCAGGGCCAGACGGTCGAAGCTTTTCACGTTGCTCGGCTGGCCAAAGGCGCCATAACCGAACTCGATCCGTTCGGCGTTGACGTCCAGGCGCCCGCTGCCGGTGCCCGCGCCACCCGCTACCACCGCGCCCGGCGCCGTGATCGCGCCCAGCCAGATCAGGTTGGCGGTGTGGATCGACGCCACGTCGTTGGCACCCCCGGCGCCGTACAGGGCCGGGGTGGATAGCATCAGGTTGCTCAGCAGCGATTTGCCGGTGAGCGGGTCATAGGTGTCGAGTACCGCATTGCCGTAGAAGTTGAATCCGTCGCGGGCCGAGAGCTGCAGGGTTTCCAGCGCCGGGGCGCCGAACTGCGTATCGCCGCGCAGCAATCGATCCAGCAGTGCCTGGCTGAGCGTCAGCCCGGCCGGCAAGCGATTCGCCGCCGCCGCTGCGGCCAGGGCTTCGGCGCTGCCCAGATTGAGGGTGCTCACGCCCAGGTTCAGGTGACGGGTGCCGTAACGCACCTGTTCGCCGAGCTGGAAGGTGCTGTCGGTCAGGGCCACGATGCTGCCGTTGGAGTACAGCCCGGTCTGGCCACCGCACACCCCACTGCTGCAGGCACCGATATTGATCCCCTGGCTGATCACACTGCCCACCTTGGGCGCACTGATCACGTTGAGCAGGCCATTGGACACCGCCAGCGTGTTGGCCACCTGGTAGATATAGCCGTCACGGGCATCGTAGCTGGCATTACCGCGCCCCAGGGTGTTGATCGAGGCCCCCTGCTCCACGATGATCGAGCCGGTGTTACTCACCAGGAACACTTCCGGCGCCGCAAGGGTTGCGCCATTTCGCAAGATCACGTTGCTATCGGCGCGATTGACCCCGTTCGCCAGGTAAATGAAGTTCCCGGACTGGCCGTACTCCACAACCGTCATCCCCCCACCACCAACCGCGAAGCCCCCAGTGCATTCAGGCTGTCGGCGTTGAAGGTGATGCCGGCGAACCCGGCTGTCGCCGACTGCCCCGCGCCGACCACTTCGATTCCTTGGGTACTGCGGTCGATCACTGCCACCGTGCCGCCATACCCTCCCGATGCGGCCCCGAAGCGCCCGATGCCCTGGAACGAGAAGGCCTCGGCGCCGTCTCCCGGACGCAGGGCCAGTTTCAAGGTCTTCGCATCGGCCTCCAGCATCGGCCGTGGCACACCCAACCTGGCCGCATCGGCCCTGGCGAACTGGGCGTAACGGGTTTCGTTGTAGTCGGAATAGCGGCGCAGGGTGTCGGCCGAGGTCAGGGTCAATTGGCTGGCCACGCTGTTGCTGATCCCGGTATGGGCGATCGACAGGTGCCCGGAAGTGGCCCACGAACCGTTGCGCATCAAGGTGGTCGCGGTCCCGCTGCCCTGCCCGGCCAGGCCATTGATCTCGACGCGGAAGGCGCCTGGCATCAACGCGTAGGTCGACGGCATCAGCGTGTAAGTGCCCGCCGGTAAACCGGGCACACCGGCGCCGATGGTGATCTGCTGGCCGACCAACGGCGTCACGGCCCCGCCCTCCGCCGCGACCGGCGCGGCGCCTGGCTGGATCCCCGGTACAATCGCATAGATCGGGTTGGTGGACAGCCCCGGCAGCACGAACCCGCCACTGGCACCAAACTGCACCAACGGGTTGTAGCGCGCATCCGTGGAACCACCGCGCCCTGAAACAAAGCCGGCACCCAGCAAATCGCCTCCGCCGGACAAGTCTAACGTGGCGTCAGGCAACACACTGATCGTCTTGCCACCGAGGATGACCCCGACATTCAGGTCACCTTCGCGAGTGACCACGCCCCCCTGACCGATAAATTTCACCGTCTTGCCGTTGTATTTGTAGACCTGGCCGTCCAGCGTTCCGCCATAGGGCAGCACCAGGCCTTTGTCACTCACCGACGTCAGGCTGCCTGGCAACAGTTGCACAACGCTGCTGCCCATGCTGCCGATATCGATCAACCCCAGGGGCGCGCGCACCACGCCACCTTGGCGCACCGTGGCCGCGCCCAGTTGCAGGCGGCCGAACGCCGAATAAGGGATAGGCGCGTCGGCACTGCCCACGCGACCGATGGTCAGCGTACGCAAGGGATCAAAATCCAGATCAAGGGAGGTGGTGGTCGACTGGCCCCGGTAGCCGGCGATGACGCGGGCACTGACTTCAGTGGCCGGGTACAGTTGCGCGGCGCGCAAGGTCATATCGCCCTGGGTCAGCAACTGCGTGCTGACACCGGTAATGATGTCATTCTCGGCCGCACCGGCGAGAAAGCGCAGGTCGCCCTGGCTGGTCAGGTTGACCTGGTCGAAGCCCCGACGCTCAAGGCTGGCCTGGCTGTTGTCCGCCCGAAACACGTGGCTGCGGTTACCGAAGATGACATTGCCGCGCACGTCGATCAGGCTGCCGGTGGCCGTCAATTGCGCCTCGGTTGCCCGCTGGGACGGGGCCGGCAGCACCGGCACCGGTCGCACATAGAGGTCTTTGCCCGTCTCTTCAGGTGCGAGGAAACCCGCCAACAGCAGGTGCGGCGCGGACAGGTTGATGCGCGAGTTGCCTGCTGCATTGTCGCTGAGGCCGTATCCACGGCTGTACAGGCGCAGGCTCTGGCCCATGTTCAAGGTAACGTCACCGTCAAAGCTAAACAGGCCGTTGCTCAACAGCGCCAGGTTATCGAAACCGCCCGCGCTGACTTGATCCACACCCAACCGCCCCTGCCCATACGCCAGGCTCGCGGCAGCGTCTTCAGCAGTGCCAGCCAGCGCCGTCGGTTGATGCGCCTGACCCAACACCAGTTCACGCACCTTGAGGACGCGATCGGTGACAGATGCCTTCTGGTAATACGGGGTGTCCAACGCCACGTTGAGACTACCGCCCGCCGCACCGGCGCCCCCGGCCCTGGCGACAAAACTGCCCTCCAGGTACAAGCCGTTATTGGACGCCAGCGTGATGCTGCCGCCATTGCTGGCCGCTTGCACAGCGCCTTGCCCCGGCACGTTTATCAGGGCTTGGGTGCCGGAGGCCTCCAGGCGCGCGCCGTTACGCACCACCACGAACAAATCACTGGCCTTGGCCAGGCCGGTGTTCAGGTCGAACGTGCCGCCAATGTTGAGGCTGCCGCCGTCGCGCACCAGGCCATAAGTGCGCCCACGGTTGTCCACCGCCGTCGCAGCCCGTGCCGAGACGTCGATCACCGCCTGCTCGCCGACCCAGATCGAGCGGCCATGGCCGATGGCATTCACCGCTTCCGAGGCGCCCGTCGTCAAGCCGCCCAGGCTCACGTTGCCGCCCCAGGCATTGAGCGTGCCGTCCATCGTCAATTGGCCGACGCTGCGCAGGTTGATCGCCTGGCCGGGGTCCACATGGATCACCGCGCCCTGGCCGACGGTGAGCGCCGTGGTCGCCAATTGCGCGGCGGTGGAATTGACATGGCCGGCGGTGAGGCTCACACCGGCGCCCCGGCGTTGGGTCAGCACGCCTTTGGCAGCGTCTTCCTGATACAGCGGCGGCGTCCAGCGTTCCAGTGCGGTGGCAGGATCGCTACCGGTTGGCATACCCGAGGCCTGTGCGCCTAATCGAAAGACCGGCAGGCTGACGTCGACCTGAGTACCGTCGGTGACGATCAGCCCTTCATTGCCGGTAATGTCGTAGGCCGAGAAGCCCTTGTTGAAGAAATCACCGGCCAGTTTCAGGGTGTCGCTGCCCACCGCATTGGTGCTTTCGCCGATCTGTACTTTATGCGCCTGCAACGCCAGGGTGCCGCCGCCGTTGACGCCATAGCCGCGCACGTCACCCTCCAAGGCCAGGGCACCCAGGGCGCCTAGGGTCACATTGCCGCCCTTGCCGCCCGTGAGTTTGCCATCCACGCCGAGGGTGCCCCCGGAAGACGCATCCACGACACTGCCGGCGGCCAGGTTCACATTGCTGGCACTGCGCAGGGATACCTTGCCGCCGTTCACATAGGCCACACCTGCGCTGGCGGCCGGGTCCAGGGCCAGGTTATTCCAGCGACCGCTGGTGTCCAGTTTGACGCCGGCGGCGACGTTCACATTCGAACCACCGGCCAGGATCGTGTCCGTCACCTCGCCGGCCTTGAGCGGGTCGACCTGGCTGAGGATGTTGCCGGCGTTGACACTGCCGCCGTGGGCGGTGAGGTTGGCATTGATCTGCACACCCGGCCCGAACAAGGTGATATCGCCACCGTCCGCCACGCTGAGCGCCCCATTGACGTTCACCTGTTGCTTGGCAGCGACTTTGACCGCGCCCAACCGGGCGCCATTGAGCTGATCGCTGTCGAGCAGGATCTTGCCCTGGCGATCGGACGGCAGCACAGTGCCCAGGTCCAGGCCGTCGGCGATTTTCTGCGTGTTGCTGTCGATCAGCACCTGGTCGGACGTACCGCTCAGGGCATAGCGCAGCGTGCCGGTGGTTTTGTTGTAGACCGGAATGTATTGGCCAATGATCAGTTGCGCACGCTGGGCCCTGGCTTTCTGGGATTGCTGGTAGCCGTCGAGGTTGATCGTCGGTGCCTGGGTCTGGCGATCACCCTGGAACACATCACTGATCACCTGGCCTTCCAGTACTGCGCTGGAGGTACCGATGACCAGCTTGCCGGCATCGCGGCCCACGGTGTAACCGGCTTCATAGCGGCGTTGGGGAGCGATCAGCGGGTTGTAGTAAGACTCGGTCTGGCCCCAGCGGACGCTGGTGTCTTCATAGCCCTTGTAGAAACCGGAGTAGAGAATGTCGCCCGGCGCTTTCGACACCTCATACAAGCGGCCATCCGGGCCCTTGAGCCAGGTCTGCTGAATGTAACCAGCCTGCACATCCACGGTGCCGCCCGACAGGTTGATCTGCGCGCCCTTTTGGGTCACCGCCTCCTTGCCGGTAAAGGTCACGGTGCCGCCCTGGGCCATCCATTCGCCCACCGAGTGGCCCTGGGTGCCGAGGTAGCCGCCCACTTCCAGCAAGCCGCCGGCCGTGTACCAACGGTCGGTGGCGTAGCCGTTGGTGCCGGCCGGCACGAACACCAGCTCGCGCAGATCGACCCACACATCATTGTTGATCAGTTGCCCACCGTCGCGGTTGACCGGCGCATCGCGCTGCTCATTGCCCTGCACGTTGATCTTGATGGCGTTGGACTCCATCGCCACCTTGACGCCGATGGCACCCGACACGTCGATCATCGCGCCATCGCGCACCAGGCTGCGCTGGCCGGCGCTGACCGCTACCTGGCCGCCGGTGGCCAACGTGATCGAGCCCTTTTGGAAGTCCACGGTGCCGCCGCTGACAATCTCGATGCGCGACTGATCGGTACGGTCAACCACAGCACTGAGGTTATTGAACTGCCCGGTGATCAGGTTGGCGGGCGTGCCGTCGAGCTTGATCAGACCGTTGTCTTTCTGGCTGTTGAGGGCCGTGCTGCCGCTGGCGTCGAGCAGGACCGCGGTGGTGCTGCCTTCGCCCAGGGTCACGCTGCCGCGGGTGTCGCTGGCGGCGTTGAGCAAGTGAATCGTGCCGCGTGTATCCACCGAGGTGCTGGCCAGGGCCACGCCGTTTTGTTGCACCTGGTGGCCGGTCAGGGTGATGTCGCCGGTGGAGGCCATGATCAGGCCGCTGTTGGTGACGTTCCCCGCGGTGCTGCCGGCCTTGAGGCTGGTCGCCACTTCGTTGCCACGGGTGGTGGAGCGGTCGTTGCCCGCCGTACCGACGCCCTTGCGAATGTAAAAGCTGTCGCCGGCCGCCAGGGTGGCCTGGCCCTTGGCAGTGATGATAGTCCCGGCGTTTTCCACTTCGCTGCCCAGCAACAAGGCATAGCCGCCTGAGTCCGTGGAGGTAGCGGCAGTGTGCGTCTGGATCAGCGCGCCGCGCTGTACTTCAACCTTGCCCGCCGCGTCGGTGAACGTGGGCTGAGTACCATTGGTGTCGACGTACAGCCCGCGCTGGGTGAACTGGTCGTCAGTCATGGTCGCGGCCGCCGCCACCAGGTTACGCACGTTGACCTGGCTGGTGCCGCTGAAGACCACACCGTTACGGTTCATGATCATCACCGTGCCGGCGCCGTTGATCTGGCCTTGAATTTCGCTGGGCCGCGCATTCGGGTCATTGACGCGGTTGAGCACTGCCCAAGTGGACTGCTGCTGGAAATCGACGGTGGTATTGCGCCCGACGTTGAAGGTTTCCCAGTTGAGGATCGCCTTGTCGGCCGTCTGCTCGATGGTCACCGTGGTCTTGCCGCCGGATTGGCTCTGGATCGGGCCCTTGGCGTTGGTCCAGCCCTGGGTCAGGCTGTTATCGACCTGCAGGCCGCCCTTGCCCAAACCGTCTGGGATGTTCGAGACCTGACCGAACGCTGCCTGACGCCCCGCCGCTTGCGCCGCCTGCTGAGCCGCAATCGCCGCGACGCTGGTGTTCAACGTGCTGATGGAACGCGCCAACTGCTGCTTGGCCTGTGCCTGCTGGTTCAGCGAAGGAATTCCGGGCACCTGGCCGGCACCGGTCCGCGCGGCCGTGCTCGCCTGGGAAGCGCCCTTGTCGGCAAACCAGCCGGAACTGAACGCCGTAGCCGCCTGGGCATTACCGGCCACCATCAACAAGGCGATGGCCTGCGCCAAAGGCTTGAGGCGCAGGACGGTCACTGGGGCTTTGAGGTTAACCGGTGTTTTGCAGCGGACCATCGGGACTCTTCCTTCTTTGTTATCGCCTGGGAGCAAGACAGCCTCACGTATGAGGGTTAGGCGGTTGGCAAGGCGCGGGACTGAACTTCTGTCATGGAAAGTTCATGCAGGGCTGTTAACGCAAAAAAATCAGCAACGGCACAGGCCGTTGCTGATCGGTAGTGCGGGTCGTGGAAGCTTGGGTTACAGCGGACGACCGATGGCGTTGCAGACGCTGGTGTTGCCGATGCCTTGAGCGTTGGAAGCTGTGGCGAAGGTGTCACGCACGGCTTTTTTCCAGTTGGCTGGCAGCGGTACGAAGCGGTTGTTGCTGATGGCGGTGTCGTTGTTACCGAAAGCACCGTAGTGACGAGCGAAGAAGCTGCGCACTTGGGTGGTCTGGGTAGCGTCGGCGTAGCACTGGCTGAAGATCAGGTTAGTGAAGCCCAGGATCGGGTAGCCGCTGGAGGGGTAAGCGAAGGTGGCTGGGCCGCTTGCAGTGGCAGCAAACACCGGCACCCAGTTGTCCGGGTTGGTAGCGTCGATGAACGAGCCATCAGCGCGGGCTTCGGTTGGCGCTGGAACCAGGCCGATTGCAGCCGAGACGTTGGCAGGTGCAGGGGAAACACCGCCAACCTTGGCGACTTTGGTGGCGTCATCCAGACCGGCCAGGGTGGTCGCCGCGTAATCCGGGCTCATGTAGGTGATACGGCCTTCAACGGCGTTCAATGCATCCATCACGCCCTGGCTGCCAGTGGCGGCCACCGCCGTCGATGGCAGACCACCGCCGTAGCTTGAAGAGAAGGTGGTGGTCACAGCGAAAGGTTGGGCTTCGGTGCATTTGGCATTCAGGAAGCGTGTGAACAGTTCAGTGGTGCCGCTGGACTCGCTGCGATACACCAGGGCAATCGGGCCAGTGCGGCCGGAGTTGGTGATCTGGTTCCAAGTGGTCAAACGACCGGAGAACACACCACACAGTTGGTCAACGCTCAGGTCAACCGCGTTGGTGCCTGCCTTGTTGAACGGAATGGCAACCGAAGTGGCTACCGAAGGCACCTGGATCAGCTTGCCCCAGGCAGGTTGCTTGGTGGACGCATAGGTCGACAGCTCAGTGGCGCTCAGCTTCGAGTCGCTGCCAGCCCAGTGCACGTTCTTGTTGGTCACGCCAGCCACGAACTTGGTGTAGTCATTGTTCAGGAACGCCGATTTGCCGTTGCCGCTGCCCACACCGATGTACGGAGCGAAGCCAGTGGTGAGTACGCCAGCGGTTTGATACAGCGGCTGTGGCAGAGTCGCGCCGCCGCCGTTGATGTCTGCCATTGCAGCCTGGGCCGAGCACAGTGCGGCGAGGGTCACGGATACCGCGAGAACGTTGCGCTTAAACATGAAGAATCTCCTTTCGTCGTGTTTGTACGTTTGGGGTAGAGGGCTCTTGCATGACGCCATGGCTTCGGTCCCGAGCCTGAACTACCTGGGGTAGCTACGGGGGTGGCCAGGGGTAAAACCATGGGAGAGAAAGTCGCAGTTTCCGATGACGGTTATGGGAAAAAACCTCGGGAGGAACGCCTTGATTTTTAAAAAGATTCTCGGGTGTTTTGGTCACGGTTTCGAGCGGTTTGGGCGCAGGTGACAGCGAGGTTTCAGCAGGCGTGGCTGGAGCCCGCGCAGGGTGTGAAAATGTGACGCTACAAGGCACCCGAGGTCGGTCGGGTGAGCTAGGTGACCAGCTGGTTTATTTCAATGATCGGCAACAGCACCGCCATGACGATCACCAACACCACGGCGCCCATTACCACAATCATTAACGGCTCCAGCAACGCGGTCATGCCCATGGCCCGGCGCTCGATATCCCGCGACAGGGTCTGCGCCGCACGCTCCAGCATCGGCGGCAACGCGCCGGTCTTTTCACCGCTGGCGATCAGGTGGATCAACACCGGCGGGAACACCTTTTCCACCGCCAGCGCTGGGGCCAGGTTGACGCCTTCGCGCACCTTGGCGGTGGCGTCGTTGACACATTGGCTCAGGCGATCATTGGACAGGGTCTGCCGCGCCGCTTCCAGGGCGCGCAACAGCGGCACCCCGGCACCGCCGAGAATCGCCAGGGTCGAGGCGAACCGCGCAGTGTTCAGGCCCAGCACGAAACGCCCGATCAGCGGCAAGCGCAACACCCGGCTATGCCAACTCAAACGTGCCACCGGGTTGCGCAAATACAGGCGCCAGCTCCAGAAACCACCGACCATCCCGGCAAAACACAACCCACCCCAGGCGCGGACGAAATCGCTGGCATTGAGCATCGCCAGGGTCAACCCGGGCAAATCCTGGCGCGCCTGGGAGAACGCACTGACCACCTGCGGCACCACATAGCTCAACAGGAAAATCACAATGCCAATGGACACCAACCCCACCACGCCAGGATAGATAAACGCGGTGAGGATCTTGCCGCGCAGGTTGTTGCGTTCTTCGATGTAGTCGGCCAGGCGTTCCATCACCTGGGCCAGGTCGCCGGACTCCTCCCCCGCCGCAATCAGCGCGCGATAAATCGACGGAAAATCCCGTGGCCGCGCCGCCAACGCATCCGCCAGGCGCATGCCGCCGCGCACATCGGCGCGCACCGCGCTCAAGGTCTGGGCGATATGTTTTTTCTCGGCCTGCTCCACCGTGGCACTCAACGCGGCTTCCAACGGCAGGCTCGCGCCCAACAGGCTTGCCAGTTGCCGCGTGGCCCAGGCCAGGTCGTTGTCCGACAGCTTGGCAGTGAACAGGCTGCTGCCGGCCGCGGCTTGCTGATTACCCTCGATCTGCACCAGCAACGCCGTCAAGCCTCGGCTACGCAAGTTGGCAAACGCCGCGCTCTGGCTGTCGGCCTCCACATGCCCGGCCTCGACGTTGCCGTTGGCATCGGCGGCCTCATAGCGATAGCGATTCATCAGGCGTCCCGTGTTACACGCAGGATTTCTTCCGGCGCGGTGGCGCCGCTGTGCACCCAGCGCTCGCCGTCTTCACGCATGCTGAACATCCCGGCGCGACGGGCGGCCAGGCGCAGGTCCTGCTCGTTGGCGCCCTGGTGGATCAGGCTGCGTACATCGTCGTCGACGCAGAACAACTCATGGATCCCGGTACGGCCGCTATAGCCGATCTGGTTGCACTGTGCGCAGCCCACAGGGCGCCAAGTACCGGGAGCGGACGGGTCTTCCTGCTTGCAGTGCGGGCACAGGCGCCGCACCAGGCGCTGGGCCAACACGCCGAGCAACGATGACGCCAACAGGAACGGTTCGACGCCCATATCAATCAGCCGGTTGACCGCCGACACCGCATCGTTGGTGTGCAAGGTCGCCAGCACCAAGTGACCCGTGAGTGATGCCTGCACAGCGATTTGTGCGGTCTCCAGGTCACGGATTTCGCCGATCATGATGATGTCCGGGTCCTGGCGCAGGATCGCCCGCAGGGCCAGGCCGAAGGTCATGTCGATCTTGGCGTTGACCTGGATCTGGCTGATGCCCGGCAGGTCGTACTCCACCGGGTCTTCCACGGTAAGGATATTGCTGGTGCTCGCGTCCAGCCGCGCCAGGGCGGCATACAGGCTGGTGGTCTTGCCGCTGCCGGTGGGGCCGGTGACCAGCACGATGCCGTGGGGTTGGCGGATCAGCGTATCCAGGCGTGCCAGCAATTGCGGCGCCATGCCCAGGGTCTCCAATTGCAGGCGCCCAGCTTGTTTGTCCAGCAGGCGCATGACGACTCTTTCGCCATGGCCGGTGGGCACCGTGGACACCCGAATGTCGATGGGCCGCCCGGCCACGCGCAGGGCAATACGACCGTCTTGGGGCAGGCGTTTTTCGGCAATATCGAGCTGGGCCATGATCTTGATCCGTGACACGAGCGCGCCATGCAACGCCTTGCGTGGCGACACCACGTCACGCAGGGTGCCGTCGACGCGGTAGCGCACTACGGAGTGGGTTTCGTAGGGTTCGATGTGGATGTCGCTGGCCTCGTCGCGGGCGGCCTGGGTGAGCAAGGCGTTGATCATGCGGATGACTGGCGCGCCGTCCTGGGTGTCGAGCAGGTCGGTGATCTCGGGTATATCTTGCATCAGGCGGTCGAGGTCTACCTCGTTTTCAGCCGCGCCGACGACGGCGGCGGCGCTACCAGTGTCGGCGTAGGCACTGGTGAGCAGGCCGTCGAGTTCGTCATCGCGTACTTGTTCGAGGTGGGTTTGGCCGAATTGGCGGTGGACTTCGCTGATCGACCAGCCGGGGGTTGAGGGGCAAACCGTCAGTAGCATGCCTTGGTCGCCGGGGCGCAGGAGGATGCGTTGGGATTTGGCCCAGGCGTACGGCAATAGGCTCATTGGGTTTGCCCTTTGGAGGGGTGTACATATCCGTTGCTGCGGTAACGGCGGCTTAGGGTTCCGCCCTCACGGCGGGTCACTGTGGAAAAGCCCCACAGTAAGCAAACGGCTCCTGCCCCAACACTCGGCACCTCGCCTAGACTCGATGTGCCCGTAACCCCTGCCGAATTCCGGCCAGCGTGTTTGACGGTGCGCCTAAAATCAAAAGCAGTTTTTTGTGTACCGCAGATTGCTTTTCTGTGGGAGCTGGCTTGCCTGCGATGCAGGCACCTCGGTCCATCAGAAACACCGCGTTGATGCCATCGCAGGCAAGCCAGCGCCCACCTCGCAGCAACGGATATGTACCCGGCGCTCACTGCGGCACCGCCCTTATCACCGCCCGAGGCCCCTGCTGCCCAGGAATCGCCTTCTCCACCGAAGGCAACTGCGGCGCCTGCACATCCGGCATCGCCCAACTATGCTCCGGCTGCAACGCACCCTGCGCCCGGCGCATAAACTCATACCGGTTCAACGTAATACTGCGCCCCGCCCCACTGTCCCGAATAATGTAAGGCCGCAAAAACACCATCAGGTTGGTCTTGCTCACACTGCGCTTCTCATTACGAAACAACGCTCCCAACCCCGGAATATCCGATAACCACGGCACCGCGTCGTTACTCTGGCTATACCCATCCTGCAGCAACCCGCCAAGCACCATGATCTGCCCGTCATCCAACAAAATACTGGTATCGATAGCGCGCTTATTGGTCACCGTCCCCGCCGTTACCGAAGCCCGCTCATCCACGGTGCTGACCTCCTGGTAAATATCCAGCTTCACCGTACCGCCCTCGGAAATCTGCGGCCGCACATTCAACTTGAGCCCCACCTCTTCACGTTGCACGGTCTGGAACGGGTTGTTGCTCGTGCCCCCGCCGCCGGTCACATAACTGCCGGTGACGAACGGAATCGTCTGCCCTACAAAAATGCTTGCGGCCTCGTTATCCAGGGTCAGCAGGTTGGGCGTGGACAGCACGTTGGTACCGCCCTTGCTCTTCAACGCGCGGGCCAACACCTTGAGGTCGAGCACCTTGCCGATGCCGGGAATATCCACGGTGCCATCGACCAGGCCCACGTTCAGGCCCTTGGGCAGTACGTCGATGCTGGTCTTGCTGGTAGGTGTGCTGTTCACACCGCTGCCCCCCAGGTTGACGCCGCCAAACCCTCCCTTGCCACCGAGGTTGCCGGCCTGCCATTGCACGCCGAACTCGGTGGCATCGTCTTCGCCGACTTCCACGATCAAGCTTTCGATCACCACCTGGGCGCGGCGCTGATCGAGCATGTCGATCACTTCACGCAGGTTGCGGTACAACGGGTCCGGCGCGGAGATCAGCAGGGTGTTGGTGGTGGCGTCGGCCTGGATCGTCACGCCACCGGCGCTGAACGAAGTGTCCTGATCCTGGGGGGTACCACTGGTGCCCGTCGTCGAACCGGTGGACTGGCCATAACCCGACTGCACGCCACTGCCGGTGGGCGTGCCGCTGCTGTTTTGCGCATTGCTCGTACCTTCGGTGTTTTTGCCATTGCCGCCCATGGCACTGAGCTTGCCACGGGCATCGTCGCTGACGCCGGAATCGCTTTCACCGGTCAGCAACCCACGCAGCGACTGGGCCAACTTGCCCGCCTGGGCGTTGCGCAGGTACACCACGTGCATGTTGCTCGGATTGCTCTGGGCGTTGTCGAGTTTGTAGATCAGGTTGCGCGCGAGCTCGGTGCGCTCCGGGCTGCCGGAGCGGATGATGATCGAATTGGAACGTGGGTCGCCGATCACGTTGATCTTCTGGGTCTGGTCGGCGCCCTGGGTCTCCAACAGCTCGGAGACCATGGCGGCGATGTCCACGGCGATGCCGTTCTGCACCCTCACCACATCGGTGTCGATGGCGCTGGGGGTGTCGATGCCGTTGATGATCTGCGCGACACGTGCGAGGTTTTCCGCGTAATCGGTGATGACAATACTGTTATTGCCGGGGTAGGCATTGATCGGGTTGTTCGGCGACACGATGGGGCGCAGCACCGGGATCAGGTTGACTGCGTTTTCATATTGCAGGCGGAAGGTACGCGTCTGCATGCCGCTGCTGCCGGCCGTGTAGATCGGCCCGCCGAGCAGCTTGGCATCGGCCTCAGGCACCACCTGGGCGACGCCCCCCACATCGACCACGCTGAAGCCCTGCATGCGCAGCGCCGCCAGCAGCATGTCATAGGCCTGATGCGCCGGTACCTGGCCTTCGCTGACCAGGGTGAGATTACCCTTCACGCGAGGGTCCACCAAAAATTGCTGGCCGGTGGCACGGGACAGTGCGCGCACCACCGCCTGGATATCCGCGTCGACAAAGTTGAGCTGTACGGGCTGGTCACCCAGCGGGTTGCGTGCCTTGACCACCGCTGGGGCGTGGCCACGTGCGCTGTTGGTGACTCGGTGTTGTACGGGAGGTTTAGGTGCAGGTTCACTCTGGCGATCCAGCACGGTCTCGCCACTACGACGCGTGTCGGCCAGGGGTTGGCCGAGTTCACTGTCCACCAGCAAGGGTGCAGTTGACGGATTGCTGCACGCACTCAACGCCAGTACCAGCAGGGGTGCAACCATACGGAAAGGCGGGACTGACCACTTCATGAAGCTTCCTTAGCGCCAAGCGCCTGATCCATGCGAACGGTCCCGGACACAGTGCCGGCCGAGTTATCGACGGTATCGACGGCACGCTGCAAACGCGCCTCGGACACCTCCAGGGAAAACGAACGGGCATTGCCCAGCAGCCAACCCAGCACCGCCTCGGCCGGGGCGTTGTCGAAGGTCAGGCGCCAACCGCCGGGTTCCAGCGCCTGCAACTGGTAATGGCCGTGCAAGCCGGCGTTGTCCAGGGCTTGACGCAGCGCGGTTTCGTCGCCCTGCCTCGGCGCGGCGACGTCCTGCAACAACACCTGCAAGGCTTCGGCTTGAGCACGTAATTTGGGGATTTCGGCCTGCCAGTAATCGATCTTCTTCAACGCCGGCTGCACCAGCACCAGCCAGGTCAGCAGGCTCGCCAGGACCAGGCCGGCGCCGCCGAGCAGGCGTTTTTCGCGCAGGGCCAGGCCGCTCCAGAACACTTGGGCCTGGCCGCGCAGTCGCTTCACGTTACTCATCGCCGGCACCTACGGGTTGCTCCGCAGCCTGCGCCGGGCCAAGGGTCCAGGCATGGCCATCGCGGCTGGCAGTGAAGCCGGCCTGGGCCAGTGCGGCCTGCCATTCACCCTCGGCCGTCGGGTTACGACTGTCGGCGAGCAATTCCACGTGCAAACGGCCCTGTTCAAAGCTCAGGTTGTCGACACTGCCCACCATGAACGGCAGGTTGCTGCCAGCCAGTTGCAACAGGCTGGTGAAGCGTTGGCCTGGATCGGCGGCAGCGCCGGTCTGGCGGGCGGCCACCTGTTGTCGGGCTTGTTGCAAAGGGTTGAGCACCACCGGCAATTGTGGAAATGCCTGACGCACCTGCTGGCTCATCAAGGCCTTGAGTCGCTGGCCTTCCTCCACCTGACGTGCGGCGTACAGGTTGAGGCCGAGGGTCCAAAGGGCGGTGGCGAACGCAACACAGGCGAGCGCCCTGCCCCATCCAACGGTCGAGGGTCGCCGCAGACGCCCGTGCAAACCCCAATGGGGAACACCCCCACTCCAACGCTGCGCCGCGTCTACCAGTTGCACATCCAGCGCCTGCAAGCCGAGCGGATGCACCGCGCCTTGTTGCAGGCTGTCGCGCGTCAACAGATAGCCGTCATCCAGCGCCGCGGCGCCCACCGGCAAGGCGAAGGGTGCCGGGTACAGACCGCGCAGCTTGAGTGGCAGCTGCGCGAGCCGCTCCAACCCGACCTTGGGCACCCAGGCGACCTGCACACGCCCATCGCTTTCGCGCGGGCCGTGAGCCACCTGCATCTGTTCCACTGGTCCCAAGATCAACGCCTGCGCAGCGCAGGCCACGGCGGCTGCGGTTTTCGCGGCGGGCAGCGGCGGCAACTCCAGGCTGGTGAGCAGGCTGTCGCGAGGGTGTAGAAAACACTCTACTGCCTGACGGTTCCTACCCACCTGCGCCAAGCTTTCATAACCCTCTTCAATCACCACACCACGGTCCAGCCAGGCAAATTTGACCTGGCTCTCAGCGGTCAATTGATCAAGCGGCGGCAAGCCTATGCGCAAGCGTTTCATACGCCCACCCGCGACCAGATCACCCGAGGCTCGCGGTCTTCGGGGCGATGCAACAACGCATCAACCGTCACCCGCCGCTGCTCACGGCGAGCCTGGCCCTGCAGGCGAAACCACTCACTGGTAATGCCCACCTGCACCGCGTCCACCGCCACCTGCGGCAAGCGCAGGCGATTGACGAAATCCCCCCGGTTGATAAACCAATGCCCGCTGTCACGCTCGGCCACCAGCCCATGGGCCTGGGACAGGCTGAGCTGCGGCACCACCGCACTGAGCACTTCGGCGCTGGCGGTGTTGCCGTTGACCCAGGTAGGACCGGGCAATACGCTGATATAGGCCTGCATGCGCTGCAACAGGTTGGGGTCGAGGCCTTCGATCCCGCTCAAGTCATCCAGGCTGCGCAGCATCGGGTATTTGGCGGGCGGTTCATAGGAGGCGATCACCCGCTGGCTGATACGCCGGCTCACCGTCGGATCGACACCTATCAGTCGGCACAGTCGCTCAAAACTCTGCAATTGCTCGCTGTCCACCTGCTGGCGATTGACCAGATTGCGCAGGTTGAACTTGCCCTGCTCGTCCACAATCCGCCCCTCAAATGCGCCACCCTGGGCACGCGCCCAGGGTTGATCGAGGCGGGTCAGCACGTCCTTCTGGCGCGCGTCCCAGAGCATCTGGCGGCTGCGTTCAAGGCCACCCTGCAACAGCCACTGGCCCTGGATGCGCAACTGCTCGGCTTCCAGGCTGCGGGTGAACACGGTCTGGCGCGTGAGCATGGCACCGGCCAGCACCGCCACCACCGCGGCGATCAGCAAGGCGCTGATTATCGCCATGCCGCGCTGCTTCGCCGCTGGGGGCGAATACCGTTTCATGGCCGGCCTTACAACTGCCAGGAGCCGATATCGGCATTTACGCCATCGCCATCCGGCTGGCCGTCGGCGCCCAGCGAGAACACATCCACTTCGCCGTTGGCGCCTGGGTTGAGGTAATGATAGGGCTTGCCCCAAGGGTCGTTGGGCAAGCGCTCCAAGTAAGCGCGCCAGTTGCTGTTCTTCGCATCCGCCGGGCGCTCCACCAAGACTTTCAACCCCTGGTTCATGCTCGGATAAGTGCCGTGGTCAAGGCGATAGAGCTTCAACGCCTGCATCAACCCGCCGATATCCTGTTTCGCTGCGGTGGCCCGTGCCTGGTCCGGCCGATCAAGCACCTTGGGCACCACCATTGCCGCGAGGATTCCGAGGATGACCACCACCACCATGATCTCGATCAAGGTAAAGCCACGCTGCCCGCGAGGGCCTGGCAATGGGGACGTTAGGCGCGCGATATCCATCTCGACATTCCTTGGCTTGAGTGCAATTCGTGGCGCAGTGTTGCAAGAACACATGTCAGTCGTATTGAAAATCCTCGGGAGTTTCGGTCGCCAATCGGTCAACTGCCGGCGCTAGTCTGCGGGCCTGTTTCCCGGCTTTGAGAGCGCCATGTACGGCCGTCGCAAGGAGCAAGGTTTTACCCTGATTGAAGTGCTGGTGGCGCTGGCGATCATCGCCGTGGCCATGGCCGCTGCCGTGCGCGTGGCGGGGCTGATGACCCAGAGCAACGGCTTGTTGCGCGACAAATCCATCGCGTTGCTGGCGGCGCAGAGTCGCCTGGCGGAATTGCGCCTGGAGGGGCACCTGCGCAGCGGCAAGCGGACCTTCGAGTGCGACCAGGGCCGCTTGAAACTGCGTTGTGAGCAGAGCATCAACGCCGATGGCCGCCTGTTTCAAGTCAACCTGCAGGTGCTCGACGCCCGCCGCGAAGCGCCACCCCTGGCCCGCCTGGACACCCAGGTCATGGCCGAGTGAGGCGCGGCAACGCGGGCCCCTCCGGCAACGTGTCGAGGTTGACGTGCAGCTTCTCGCCACCGCGCTCGATCTCCACACCGTCGCCTCTGATGGCCGTCAGCCGTACGCCTGGGCTGAGGCGTTCACCCAGCAGAAAGCTGCGCGGCGGGCCGTCATTCAGGCTGAGGATCGCCACCGCACCCCGGGCACCAGCCAGCACGCCAGTGACTTTGACCTGCAGCGCCGTCGGCGTATTGGAAAACCATTGCAACGCCGGGTTATCGCTGCGTGCCGCCAATGCCTGGGGGGTCGCTTGGGGCGTGTGGGATTCGGCGCTGGTGAGGAGCAGCGGCGTCCAGACCGCCACACCCGCCAAGGCGGCCAACACACCCAGCGCCTGCACGCCATGAGCCAGGGTGAAACGATGGGCGAATGTCATCGGAGGGACCTCCTGTTTGTCCGTGGCACCAGCCTACAGGTCAATTCGCACGCTTTTATTTCACAGACTCGCCAGTTCTCCAGGAAGCCCGTGATGAAACAGCAAGGTTTTACCCTGATCGAGTTGATGGTGGTGCTGGTGATTATCGGCATCGCCAGCGCCGCCATCAGCCTCACGATCAAACCTGACCCACTGCACCTGCTGCGCAAGGACGCCGAGCGCCTGAGCCAACTGCTGCAAGTGGCCCAGGCCGAAGCCCACGCCGATGGTCGCCCCATCACCTGGCGCGCCGACGCCAAGGGCTTTCGCTTCAACCGTCGCAGTGATGATGGGGTGCATGTGGAATCCTTCCAGGGCGACAGTCAACTGCGCCCGCGCCTCTGGGAAAGCACACCGATGCAGATCAACATCGAACCGCGCCAGACCCTGGTACTGAATGCCGAATGGATCAGCCCGCCGCTGCGGGTAGTGCTCTCCGATGGGCAACACAGTCTCAGCCTGCAACGCGACGCCGCCGGTTTGATGCGCGTGGAGCGCCTGCCATGAATCAGTCCCAGCAGGGCTTCACGCTGATAGAAGTGATGGTGGCGATCATGCTCATGGCATTGGTCAGCTTGATCGCCTGGCGCGGCCTGGACAGCGTTACCCGCGCCGATCAGCACTTGCAGGCCAGTACGGAACAGACCGAGGTGCTGCTGAGGGCATTGAACCAGATGCAGCGGGACATCAGTTTACGGGCCAGTGTCGAACTCACCCTCCCCAGCGCGCCGGAAGACGGGGCGGCTAAAACCGAGGGGCTGGCGGCAGTCACGGTGCGCAGTTCCGACAGTAAGGGTTTTCGACTGGACGTGATCCGCAGCGCCCCGGTCGCAGGCGATGGGCTGCAACGGGTGCGGTGGTGGCTCAAGGGCGATTCGCTGTATCGGGCAGCGGCCCCAGCGCGGGACCGCTTTCCTCTGCCGGCGGCAAAGGATGGGGTGGTGGTGTTAACCGGCGTCAGTGATTTGCAGGTGCGGGTTTGGGAAGCCGATAAGGGGTGGCGACAGTTGAGCGGTAACCGTCGCGAGGATCCACTGGGATTGGAGATCAGCCTGGTGCGACAGACGCCGCAGGGGGTGGAACGGTATCGACAGGTGGTGGGGCCGTTGAACTAACTCAACAACACCACCCCACCCGGCAATTCCGTACACTTGGCGCCATACGCATCGCGAATCAACAACGCCACCCCGGCCAGCTGTTGCAGGCTGAACCGCGCCTGCACGCGGCGCTGGCCCAGCTCGTTGTTCAGCAACACAAGCATCCCCGGCCGGTAGCGATTGATCTCATCCACCACCTTCGCCAGCGTGGCGTTGTTGAACACCAGCACCTGCTCACGCCAGGCCACCACTGCCTGGGTATCCACCGTGATCACTTCACTGACCCCGGCGCTGCCATAGGTCAGTTGTCGACCACTGCCCAGGCTCACACTGTTGCCGGCAACGTCCACCGACAGCGAACCCTCGATACAGGTGACACAGACCGTGTGATCGGTATGACGCACATTGAACCGCGCCTGCGCCGCACTCACCCAGCCCTCGCCGGCCTGGACCTTGAGCGGTTGTGCAACGTGGGTAACCACCTCGACTTCACCTTCGAGCAATTCAATGCCCTGCCCCACCCGACTGATGCGGGTCTGGGTATTGAGTTCCAGGCTGATCCCTTCGCTCAACACCACTTGGCGTTGCTCGCCGACTTCGGTGCGGTAGTCCGCCGTAAGCCCGGCAAAGCCACCGGGTACGCCGACTCGCACCATCACCACGGCCGCCGATGCGGCGATCGCACCGCCCAGGAAGGCGCGACGACCAAAGCTGCGCGGTGGCGAGACGTGCTCCAGAGCCGGGGCCAATTGCTGCCACAGCGCCTTGGCCTGCTCGAATGCCTGGGCATGTTCCGGGCTCTGCGCGCACCAGGCTTTGAGCGCCTTGGCATCAGCCACGGTGGCACGCCCCGAGGTCAACAGGACCAGCCACTCGCGGGCTTCATCGTGCAGGGGGCTGGCGGCGGATGGCCGGGCGGTGGAGAGGTTAAAAATATTCAAGCGCGCACGTACTCACGGATTTATCAGGGACTCGACACTAAGACGGTTTTCCGGCACCGGGACCGAACCGCTGAATCACTTTTCTTTCCAGGCGCTTGGCACAGTGGCCCAGGGCGGCCTTGATTTCCTTCTCGACCATACGCGTGGAAATGCCAAAACGCTGGGAGATTTCCAGGTGCGGCGCCTCTTCCAGGCGGGCGGCGATGAGGATTTTGCGGCGGCGTGCCGGCAGTTCATACAGCGCCTTGACCAGGGATTGGATTTCTTTCTGGCCGCCCACCACGCGTGACGGGTCCTGGGCTTCGTCGGCGCTTTGCAGCAGTTCTTCGACCTCGCTGCCAGTGAGCAAACGCGCGTCGGCCTGGCGGCGGTCGGCGGCGATGTTCAAGGCCATGCGGTACAGGTACGCGTTGGGTTGCGCCAGGTTTGGCGGCACTTCCATACGATCGACCCGCAGGTAGGTCTCGTGCAATACGTCATTGGCCAGGTCCTCCGAGCCCAGGCGCTTGCGCAAACGCACCTTGAAGTCTTCGTAGGACGCCAGGAACAAGCTGACCATCGTACTGTGCCCGGTGTCTTTCATCCGCCCCAGGCTCCTTTTGCTGCTCTGCATTCCATGCGCGTTCCTGTTGTGTCAGGCATCAAAAGTAAAGTCACCGGTTGGCGCAGCGAGCTGGGTGCCGGGCGTTCGACCCGGGCCGCACTCAGGCTGCGCACCAGTGCTTCATCGCGTTGTTCATCGCCGGAGGAACTGACCAGCCGACTGTGTTCGATCACTCCGTCCGGGTTGACCCAGACCTGCACCAGCGCACGAAAACTGCCGGGCCGGGTCAGCGGCGAACGGCACAAGCTGGTCTCAATGGCTTGCTGTAACGCCGACGCGTAGCTGTTGTTGATCCGCGCGGCGCTGCGTGCCGCCGCACCACGTGAAGTGGTCGGCGGGCTGACTTGCGGTGCCTGCAAGGTAAACGCATCGCTGCGTGCATAACGTGCCATCAGGCCACTCCCTGTCAGCAACATCGCCAATGCCTCTTGCGCGGTAAAGCGCCCGCGCACCCCGATGGAACGCCGGCCCCGCGTCAACTCACGGTCCACCAGCACTGCCATCCCGGTGGCGCGGCTGTAGGCTTGCAGTGCGTGTTCCAGGTCTTGCGCCGGCAGATTCAACGACAGCAGCGGTGACTCTGCCTGCGCCGGACGACCGCCGGCCAGCAGCAACAGCAAGACCAGGGCGCACGCGACGCGCCTCCAGGCCCCCTGTTCACCCCCTGCTTTGCATCGCTGCACGGCCGACGCGCCCTAGAAAACCGTCATCCTGAGGCCAGTTTATGAATCTGATGTTACGGTGATAGCAAAAAAAACATCACGGTGATGAGAAGCCTGCTGCACTACACTTTGCAGCCTTATCGGCCCACTCCTTCGGGCCCGCCAGGAGGCCCTGATGAAAGCGTTACCGTCCCTTGTCAGCCTGTTGCTGTGCGCCGCTCTGCCCTTGCTCGCCCATGCCGACAATTGCGCAGAGGTCACGGTGGATGGCTATAAGGCGCCCGACTATGGCTGCCTTAGCCAACAGATGGGTAATGACACGAATGCCACAAAGGCGACGCAGAAAAACCGCGAGGCGCAGAATATTTCCATCGAGAAGCGCCCGCCCAATAAGGTCGGTTTAGCCACCCCGGCGGCGACCAGCGTGCGTATGGGCAACACGTTCGGTACGTCGGTGAAGCCGCAGCGGCCTTGAGCCGTGAATAGACATATAAAAAATATGGGAGGGAGCTTGCTCGCGAATGCGGTGGGTCAGTTACACATACGTTAACTGACACCCACCCTTCGCGAGCAAGCCCGCTCCCACCTTTGGACACGCAGTGTGTATCAGGCCGCGTGGCTTTCCTTCTTCAAGCTGTCCATATCAATCACAAACCGATACTTCACATCGCCCTTGAGCATCCGCTCATACGCCTCGTTGATGCCCTGGATGTAGATCATTTCGATGTCCGAGACAATCCCGTGCCTGGCGCAAAAGTCCAGCATGTCCTGGGTTTCCTGGATGCCGCCAATCAGCGACCCGGCCAGGCTGCGGCGCTTGAAGATCAGGTTGAACACCGTCGGCGACGGGTGCGGGCTGTCGGGGGCGCCGACCAGGGTCATGGTGCCGTCACGCTTAAGCAGGTTGAGGAAGGCATCGAGGTTGTGCGGAGCGGCGACAGTGTTGAGGATGAAATCCAGGCTGTTGGCGACCTTGGCCATTTCGTCCGGGTTCTTTGACACCACCACTTGATCGGCGCCCAGGCGCAGGCCGTCTTCACGTTTGTTCGGCGACGTGGTGAACAGCGTGACGTGCGCGCCCATCGCATGGGCGATCTTCACGGCCATATGCCCAAGCCCACCAAGGCCTACCACCCCGACCTTTTTGCCGGGGCCGACCTTCCAGTGATGCAACGGCGAATAGGTGGTGATACCCGCGCACAGCAACGGCGCCACGGCGGCCAGGTTGGAATCATCGTGGGAGATGCGCAGCACGAACTTCTCCTTGACCACGATGCTGTCCGAATAGCCGCCAAAGGTATTTTCACCGCCGAACACCGGGCCGTTGTAGGTGCCGGTAAAGCCGTTCTCGCAGTATTGCTCCTCGCCCTCGGCGCAGGACGCGCAGTGCTGGCAGCTGTCGACCATGCAGCCGACACCGGCCAAATCACCGACTTTGAACGTGCTGACATTGGTGCCCACCGCCGTGACACGGCCGACGATTTCATGGCCGGGCACAGAGGGGTACAGGGTGTTGTTCCATTCGTTGCGGGCGGTGTGCAGATCGGAGTGGCACACGCCGCAATAGAGAATATCGATTTGTACGTCATCCGCCCCCGGCGCACGGCGCTCGAAGGTAAAGGGCTTGAGGGAATCCTTGGCATTCTGGGCGGCGTAGCTGTAAGTCTTGGCCATTACGTTCACCTGTGTAATCGGATGCTTGAAGTCAGATGACTAGCATAGACGCTGAATCGTTCAATCAAGCACGCCTGTACAATTCGCACCGCCGCCTCGTCCCTAAGCTCATGGCTTCGATCCGATAGACAGTGCTGGAGAGTGGGCATGTGTAAACGAGTGATGAAGGTTTCCCTGGCACTGACGCTGCTGGCCGGCCAAATGATGGGCAGTGCGTTCGCGGCAACGCCCGCAGTGGCCGTGGCACCGCAATACGACACCAGCCATGTTTACGTAGCGCCGGCCGATGTCGACCGTTTTGCCCAGAGTTTCCTGGCCACCTTCGGCGGCAAAAGCACCCCCAGGTGGTAGTAAATGTACTGCCGGTGCCGAGCAGCACCACCTCGCAATTGCTGCAAACCCCGGCGGGCACGGTGTCGTTGTTTGGTTTCACTACGCCGATCCCGCACCCGTTCGGCCAGGAGCGCAACGGTTACCTGGTCAAGGACATGGACCTGGCACTCAAGGCGGCCCGGGAAAACGGTGCGGCGGTGATCGTCAGCGACTTCCCGGATCCGATCGGGCGTGACGCGGTGGTGCAGTGGCCAGGCGGCGTGAACATGCAGCTCTACTGGCACACCAAGACCCCGGATTACGCCGCGTTCCAGACCGTGCCGGAAAACCGCGTGTACCTCAGCCCCGACCGTGCCGACAGCTTTATCAAGTCGTTCCTGGGCTTCTCCCACGGCAAAGTCCTGGCCGATGACAAACACGCGCGTGGCGTGGATATCGGTCAAGCCAGCGGCAGCTATCGTCGTGTCGACATCGAGTCGCCGTTCGGGCGCATGGCAGTGCTGGTCACCAACGGGCAACTGCCCTACCCGTTCGGCCATGAAACCACCGGCTATCAAGTGGCTGACCTGACGGCCACCTTGGGCAAGGCCACCGGCTCCGGCGCCAAAGTGGTGGTGCCCGCCTTCGACAGTAAAGACCGTCGCAGTGCGTTGGTCGAGTTCCCGGGCGGTTACGTCGCCGAGATCCATCAACTCAACGCGGCAAAATGACCCGTCGCACAGGCTGGGGCCTGGCCGTGCTGTGGCCGCTGCTCGCCGGCAGCGTCCACGCCGATGAGCAAGCGACACGCCCGGCCATCAAGGCCAATCGCTGGCAGGAAGACTGGTCGGTACTGCAAAACCCGGCGCTGCGCACGCAACCGCTGGACAGCTTGAAGTACATCCCGTTGTCAGGTGCCAACCCGTTTACCTACCTGTCTCTGGGCGCGACCCTGCGCGAGCGCTTCGAGATGAACGATGCCAGTGGTTTCGGCGTGCGCGATGTGAAGCGTGATCGCTACCTGATCCAACGCTTCCAGGTGCATGCCGACCTGCATCTGAACGAAAACTGGCGAGTGTTCACCCAGCTCGAAGATGTGCGTGCGTATGACAAGACGACGATCGGCGGCGCCGACCAGAATCGCGTCGACCTGCGCCTGGCCTTTGCCGAGTACGTCAATGCCTTCAGCAGCGGCATGCTGAAGGCACGTGTCGGGCGTCAGGATTTCGCCTTCGACCTGCAGCGCTTCATCTCATCGCGGGACGGCCCGAATGTGCGGCAATCCTTCGACGCGCTGTGGGCCGACTGGGAGACATCCAACTGGCGCTTTATCGGGATTGCCAGCCAGCCGGTGCAGTATCAGGACGGGCGGCATTTCGACGACAAGTCCAACAGCGACGCGCGCTTCCACATGGTGCGGGTCGAGCGCCTGGTGGGCGGCAAGAACGAGTTGTCGGCCTACTACGGCGTGTATGAACGCAGCGCGGCGCATTACCTGGACGCAGACGGCGACGAAACCCGCCACCTGTTCGACGCACGCCTGGGCGGCGCGGCCATGGGCTTTGACTGGGACGTCGAAGCGATGCTGCAAAGTGGTTCGGTGGGCAACAAGGATATCCGCGCCTGGGCCGGCGGCAGTCGCACCGGCTATACCTTCGACAGCCTGGCCTGGAAACCGCGCCTGGGCCTGCAACTGGACATCGCCTCGGGCGACCGTAAGACCGGGGATGGCACTGTCGGTACGTTCAACCCGCTGTTCCCCAACGGCTACTACTTTTCCCTGGCGGGCTACACGGGCTACAGCAACCTGATTCACGTCAAGCCGTCGATCACCGTCAAGCCGATCGACAAGCTCAGCGTGCAAACCGCCATCGGCCTGCTCTGGCGCCAAACCACCAGCGATGCGGTGTACACCCAGCCCAACTTGCCGGTGGCCGGCACCGCAGGCCAGGGTGATCGCTGGACCGGTGCCTACGCGCAATTGCGCACCGACTATGTGTTCAGCCCCAACCTCACCGGCGCCGTCGAGGCCGTGCACTACGACGTCGGCCAGACCCTGCGTGATGCCGGTGGTGATGACAGCAATTACCTGGGGGTCGAGCTGAAATTCAGCTGGTAGGCCCAACCAAGCACACCCGTACAAGCCCCGCGTACGGTTTACACCAATAGTGACGCTGAGCTTTTTTCGCTACCCAAGGAGTTTTCCATGAGCACTTTTGTTGCCAAAGACGGTACCCAGATCTACTTCAAGGACTGGGGCAGCGGTAAGCCCGTGCTGTTCAGCCACGGCTGGCCACTGGACGCCGACATGTGGGAATACCAGATGGAATACCTCAGCAGCCGTGGCTTTCGCACCATCGCGTTCGACCGCCGTGGCTTCGGCCGCTCTGACCAGCCGTGGACCGGTAACGACTACAACACCTTCGCCGACGATATCGCGCAGTTGATCGAACACCTGGACCTCAAGGACGTGACCCTGGTGGGCTTCTCCATGGGCGGCGGCGACGTGGCGCGTTATATCGCGCGCCACGGCAGTGCTCGCGTTGCCGGCCTGGTGCTGCTGGGTGCGGTCACGCCGATCTTCGGCCAGAAACCAGACTACCCGCAAGGCGTGCCCAAAGACGTGTTCGACGGCATCAAGGCCGGCCTGCTGAAGGACCGTGCGCAATTTATCAGCGATTTCAACACACCGTTCTTCGGCATCAACAAGGGCCAGACGGTCTCTGAAGGCGTACTGACCCAAACGCTGCAAATCGCGATGCTGGCGTCCCTCAAATCGACCGTGGATTGCGTCACCGCCTTCTCCGAGACCGACTTCCGCCCGGACATGGCCAAGATCGACGTACCGACCCTGGTCATCCACGGGGACGGCGACCAGATCGTACCGTTCGAGACCACCGGCAAAGTCGCCGCGGCCTCGATCAAAGGCGCCGAACTGAAAGTCTACAAAGAGGCGCCACACGGATTCGCCGTGACCCATGCCCAGGCCTTGAATGAAGACCTGCTGGCGTTCCTGAACCGCTGAAATACCTGTACCACCCTCTCCTTATTTCGGCCGGGCTTGCCCGGCCTTTTTTTGCTCAAGAGAAACGTTGGCTCAGTACCAGCCGCCCCGGCCCGGCAATCAGTACACTGGTGAAGATGATCAACAGCAACCAGCCGAATTGCCCCTCAAACAACGTCCACTCCGGGTGCACCACCAGCATGGCGATCAACAGCACCGCCAGGATCGGCAGGCACGCCAGGCGCACCATCACCCCCGCAACGATCAACAAAGGGCACAGCACTTCGGCGAAAATCGCCAGCAACAGCGTGACGTGCGCCCCCAAGTGAAACGGGTCTTCGATCACCTTCAGCTGTTCGCTGTAGTTCAACACCTTGGGCAAACCGTGTACCCAAAGCAGGAACAGCGCCCCGCTGCCCCGCAGAAACAACAGCCCAATATCCTGAGTTTTTGATTCGTTCATAAGCGACCTGCCTGGGTGAACACCGCCGGCACCTGCGCGACGGTGATATCGGAGGCGATTGTGGGCCCGCCACACCACAGGAAATTGCAAGCCTGTGCTGACTACTCCCCCGTGCCCGCAAATGCCGCGACAATTTCATCGATCACCACCCGCACCCGTGCGGTATGGCGCAGGTCGGCGTGGGTCACCAGCCACACGTCATACGGCAAGGGCCGCGTGCGCTCGGGCCACAGACGCACCAGCCCATCACGTTCGCCGGTGTACACCGGGATCTCGCCGACGCCGATGCCGGCCGCAATGGAGCGGCGCACCAGCAGGCTGGAACTCAAGGCCGCGACAATGCGCCCGCGCCCCGGGGGTTCAGCGACCAGGGTCATGTCCTTCTGGCTTTGCAGGTAGGGTTGGTAGACGACCAGGTCATGGCCTTCGAACAGGCTTCCCTGCTCCGGCACGCCGTGGCGGTCGATGTAGTCCTGAGAGGCAAACAGCCCTACCGGCCAGCGTGCAATGCGCCGGGCGATCAGGTCGGGGTTGTCCGGGCGGGTGTTGCGCACGGCGATATCGGCTTCGCGCTTGGCCAGGCTGAGGATCTGGGTGGAGGCATCCAGTTGCACGCGCACGTCGGGGTGTTTGTCGTGCAGGCGTGCAATCGACGGAATCAGGAAGTCGATGGCCAGGGAGTCGGTGGTGCTGACCCGCACGGTGCCGGTCAGGCGGTCATCCAGGCCCTGGATCTGGCGCTCCAGGTCGAGGGCTGAGCGTTCCATTTTCTCCACCGAGAGCAACGCGGCTTCGCCTACTGCCGTGAGTGCGTAACCTTCGGACGTGCGCAGAAACAAGGTGGCGCTCAAGGACTTTTCCAGCGCGTTGACCCGCCGACCCACCGTGGCCTGATCCACGCCCAACACCCGTGCGGCGCCGCGCAGTGTGGATTCGCGGCAGACCGCCAGAAAGACCCGTGCATCATCCCAATTCATGCCTGCTCCTCGTGATGCATATATGCATCGGTGGGCCGTTTAATCGCAGCATTATTGCATCAGAAAACCCGGATATGCTGGGCGCCAGAGAAAAATACCCGGGACCGCCATCATGCTCGACACACACGCCCCACCCCGCAGCTCAGTCTGGCTGCCCATCTTTGCCGGCCTCTGCGCCAGCCTGGTCAGTATCGGCCTGGCGCGGTTCGCCTATACGCCGTTGATCCCGACCTTGATCCAGGCGCAGTGGTTTTCCGCCAATGATGTGGTCTACCTCGGCGCCGCCAACCTGGTGGGTTACCTGATCGGCGCGCTGCTCGGCCGCCCCATCGCCCAGCGCACCTCGAACAAGACCGCGCTGCGCATGATGATGGTGGCGGTGACCCTGGCGTTCTTCGCCTGTGGCTTCCCGTTTTCGGTGGTGTGGTTCTTCGCCTGGCGGCTGCTGTCGGGGATTGCCGGTGGCGCGATCATGGTGTTGGTGGCGGCGACCGTGTTGCCCCACGTACCGGCGGCACGCCGTGGCTTGGCCAGCGGCGCGATCTTCCTCGGTATCGGCCTGGGCATTGCTGGCTCCGGCACCCTCGTACCGCCCTTGTTGAACCTGGGTTTGCAACAGACCTGGTTTGGCCTGGGCCTATTGGCGCTGGTGTTGACGGGCGCCAGCTGGTTCGCCTGGCCCACCGGCACACTGCATGAAGCAGCGGCCCCCACGGGCACTTCAGCGCGGACACCCTCCGGCGTGTACCTGCTGTTTGCCCAGTACGCCTTCATGGCCGCGGGCCTGGTGCCGGCGATGGTGTTCCTGGTCGACTACGTGGCCCGAGGCCTGGGTGACGGTGCGCATATCGGCGCAATGATCTGGGTAATGTACGGCCTGGGCGCGATTGTGGGGCCGGTGACCTATGGGTTCCTCGCCGACAAACTCGGTGCCCGCTTGAGTATCCGCGTGGTGCTGGTGGTGCAGGCGATTGCGGTCGGCCTGTTGCCGTTTACCGGCTCCTTTACCGCCCTGGCGGTGCTCGCGGTGGTCCTCGGTTCCTTCCCGCCAGGTATCGTGCCGCTGGCACTGGCGCGGGTGCATGAACTGCTGCCCAACCATCATCAGCAACACGTGGCGTGGAGCCGCGCCACGGTGTCCTTCGCGACGTTCCAGGCGCTGTCCGGGTTTGCCTACTCGGCGCTGTTCAACAGCAGCGGCGGCCAGCATGCGCTGTTGTTCATGATCGCTGCCGGGGCCATTGTGGTCGCATTGGCACTGGAACTCGGCATGATTGTGCTGAACCGTCGGCCGCTCGACACGGTCCCAACCCATACGCTCATCGCTGCAGGTAATCTGAAATGACGCTTCCTCAAGAAATGACCCTGATCGAAATCACCACCCCCGGCGGGCCTGAGGTGCTGCAACCACGCCACGCCGAGGTGCCTGTCGCAGGCCCCGGCGAGATCCTGATCCGCGTGCATGCCGCCGGGGTCAACCGGCCTGACGCCCTGCAACGCGCCGGCAAGTACCCGATGAAACCGGGCTTCAGTCCGATTCCAGGGTTGGAAGTAGCCGGTGAAGTCGTGGCGCTGGGCGAAGGCGTGAGCGAATACCAGTTGGGCGACAAAGTCTGTGCTCTGACCAACGGCGGTGGCTACGCGCAGTTTTGCAGCGTGCCGGCCAGTCAGGCCCTGCCCATTCCTGAAGGCATGGATTGGATTCAAGCTGCTGCGGTACCGGAAACGTTCTTCACCGTATGGGCCAACCTGTTCGGCCTCGGCGATGCGCACACCGGCCAGCGCGTGCTGATCCATGGCGGCACCAGCGGTATCGGCACCACCGCACTGATGCTGTGCCGCGAGTTCGGCATCCAGGCCTTCGCCACCGCTGGCAGCGCCGATAAGTGTGCAGCGATTGCCAAGCTGGGCGCCGAGCCCATCAATTATCGCGAGCAGGATTTTGCCGACGTCATTGCGCAGCAGACCGACAATCAGGGCGTCGATGTGATCCTCGACATCATGGGCGCCTCGTACTTCAACAACAACCTCAAGGCCCTGGCCATGGACGGTCACCTGGTGATGCTGGGGTTCCTGGGAGGCGGCAAGGCCAATGATGTCGACCTGCTGAGCATCCTCGCCAAACGTGCGGTGATTACTGGCTCACTCCTGCGGGCACGCAGCAAAGACGAAAAAGCCGCCATCGCCGAGCAACTGCGCGAATACATCTGGCCGGTGCTGGCCGCCGGGCGTTGCTTGCCGATTATCGACAAGGTGTACGCCTACACCGACGCCGCCCAGGCCCATGCACGGATGGAGGGTGGGGATCATATTGGGAAGATTGTGTTGCGGGTGGAGTAACGCTGATCGTGGCCTTGTGAAGATCCAGTGTGGGAGCAGGCAAGCCAGCTCCCACATGGGTCAGCTTTGCGGGACTACTCGGCGTATACCGGGTAATCGATGTACCCCGCTGCCGTCCCGCCATATAAACCCTCGGCCTTCAGCGGATTCAACGGCCATCCGTTGAAAATCCGCTGCGGCAGGTCTGGGTTGGCAATGAACGGCCGCCCGAACGCGATCAAGTCCGCCAGCCCGGCTTCGACCAAATCAGCGCCGCGTTCAGCGGTGTAGCGGCCGGCATAGATGATGCGCCCACTGAAGGTTTCGCGCACTGCGCGGCGGAACGATTCGGGCAATACCGGGGCGTTATCCCAGTCGGCTTCGGCAATGGACACATAGGCGATGCCCGACGCCTCCAGCACCTTGATCGCTTCGAGGTAGGTGTGGTGCGGGTCGTCTTCCACCAGGCCGATATACACCCGGTCCTGATCAGTGCCGCTGAACAGCGGTGAGAAACGCACCCCCAGGCGCTCTGGCCCGACCACTGCGCTGACGGCTTCGACGATCTCGCGCAGAAAGCGCAGGCGGTTGTGCAGCGAGCCACCGTATTCATCGTCACGCTGATTGGCGTGGGCCGAGATGAACTGGTTGACCAGGTAACCATTCGCCGAATGGATCTCGACCCCATCGAACCCGGCATCCAGCGCATTGCGCGCCGCCTGGGCGTAGTGCCAAACCAGTTCCTCGATCTCCAGGGTGGTCAAGGCACGCGGCACAGGCGGTTGCTTCAACTCACCCTCGCCCGGTGCCGTTTCGATGAAGGCCTTGGCCTGCAGCGCCTGGATTGCCGACGGTGCGACAGGTGCCGCGCCGTCTGGCTGCAAGGCGTTATGGGACACCCGGCCAACGTGCCACAGCTGGGCGAAGATCACCCCGCCTTCGGCGTGCACCGCGTCGGTGACCTTGCGCCAGCCGTCAATCTGCGCCGGGGTGTAGATGCCTGGCGTCCAGGCATAACCCTGGCCACGCGGTTCAATCTGTGTGCCTTCGCTGACCATGAAACCGGCACTGGCACGCTGGCGGTAATAGTCAGCCATCAAGTCGGTGGCGATATCACCCGGCTGGGCACTGCGCTGGCGTGTCAACGGCGGCAACACAATACGGTTGTTCAGCGTATGGTGACCCAGCTTTACTGGGGTATTAAGCACATTGTCAGTCATTCAATAATTTCCAAATTCTGGACGTGCTAAAGCATTGGCGACTTATAAAAGTCGCCAATGCCGTAAGCGGTTAGTTAAGTTAAGCGGTGAGTGTCAGCAGGGCTTTGGCGACGTCACTGGAACTACCAGGGTTTTGCCCGGTTACCAATAAACCATCGGTAATGACAAAGGATTGCCAGTCAGCACCTTTCTCATAAAGGCCGCCCAACCGCTTGAATTCATCTTCAACCAGGAACGGCACTACATCGGTCAGTTCCACCGCTGCCTCTTCCGAGTTGGAGAACCCGGTAACGCGACGCCCCTTGACCAACGGTTGACCATTGACCGCCTTGACGTGACGCAAGGCGCCCGGTGCATGGCAGACAAAGCCGATCGGCTTGCCAGCGCGCTCGAAGGACTCGATCAGGGCGATCGACACCGGCGACTCCGCCAGGTCCCACAGCGGGCCGTGGCCGCCTGGGTAGAACACGGTGTCGAAGTCATCGGCGTTGACCGAATCCAGCTTCAGCGTGGTCGCCAGGGCCTGTTGCGCAGCCGTATCGGCGGCGAAGCGGTGGGTCTGTTCGGTCTGGAAGTCCGGCTGGTCGCTTACCGGATCCAGAGGCGGCTGGCCGCCGGCCGGTGAAGCCAGCACAATCTCGGCACCGGCGTCCTTGAACGCGTAATAGGGGGCGGCAAACTCTTCGAGCCAGAAGCCGGTCTTGCGCCCGGTATCGCCGAGCTGGTCGTGAGAGGTCAGTACCATTAATACTTTCATTTTCCAGTGCCTCGATAAGTGTGGTTGTCAGTCTGTTCAGGCTGCCCCAACAACTGCCGGGTCAACCCCAGTGCCTCGTCGAAAGGCGCCGCTGTGCGGGTGATCTTGCTCATGACGCTGGTCCCCAGCCACAACGCATACAGGCGCTGGGCCAGGCTTTCGGGGTGTTGCGTAATGATGACCGAACCGTCGTCGACGCCCTGCTGCAAGGCCTCGGCGAGCAAGCCGATGGTGCGTGCGGTGCCGCGCTGCAGGGCCAGGCGCATCGGCTCTGAAAGGTCTGACACCTCGGCACCGAGTTTGACGGCAAGGCATTTGCCTGCATCGGTACAGCCGGTCTGGTTGTCGATCCAAGACTGCCAATAACGCATCAACTTGGCGTGAAGGGTTAAACCCGGCTGGTCGAACAATTGCTGCATGCCGTGCACGTAGTGGTCGAAGTAGTGGTCGAGCAATACGACGCCGAACGCATCTTTGGAGGTGAAGTAGTGATAAAACGAACCTTTGGGTACTTGGGCGGCTTGCAATATTTCGTTCAGGCCTACCGCAGAAAATCCTTTGCGACCGACAAGACGTTGCGCGGTATCCAGAATGGTCTGTTTTGCACTTTTGGTTTCGCTGTTCATGCTTCATCCCGTCCGATTAGACCAGTCGTCTAGTTCGTTGAGGGAATCTTAGGAGGCTGTCCAGACCCGCACAATGTCAGATCCGCAAGGATTCCGGACATGACGCGAAGGCAGTTGCCGTTTACCCGGCACGCGCCGACAATCCCCCTTCCCGCGCCCTTTGGAGAATGACGATGCACAGCGTTGCGCTGATGGTTTACCCGAACTTCCAATCCCTGAGCCTCAGCCTGGGTTCGGTGTTCGAGTGCGCGAACCTGCTGCGCGGCGAGCCGGCCTATGAATTTCATCTGGTCTCGGAGAGCGGCGGCGCGGTGATGACGTCCCAAGGGTTCTCGGTGAACACCACGCCGATCCGGCCGGAGGGTTACGACACCCTGATCGTCAGCGGCTACCTGGAATTCCGCCTGCCGGAAGCCAACCTGCTGGAACTGGTCAAGGCCGCCTCGGCCCAGTCGCGGCGCGTCGCCTCATTGTGCATGGGCATTTTCGTGCTGGCCGAAGCCGGCCTGCTGGAAGGCAAGCGCACCACCACCCACTGGATTCACGCCCCGGCCTTTCGCAAGCGCTACCCGGACATTCGCCTGGAAGAAGACAAGCTGTTTATCGTCGACGGCCACGTGTGGACCGGCGCCGGCATGAGTGCCGGCGTCGACCTGGCCTTGGCCATGGTGGAGAACGACTTGGGCAGCGACCTGGCACGCCGCATCGCGCGCAAGCTGGTGATCGCCCAGCGGCGCGGCAGTGAGCAATCGCAGTTGTCGGCGCTATTGGAACTGGACCCGAAATCGGACCGCGTACAACTGGCCCTGGCCTACGCCCGCGAGAACCTGACCCACGATCTGTCCGTGGAAGCCCTGGCCGATGTCGCCCGCCTGAGTCCGCGCCAGTTCAGCCGAGTGTTCCGTGAAGAAACCGGGCAAACGCCGGCCAAGGCCATCGAGTCCCTTCGGGTAGAAGCCGCACGGGCGATGATGGAGACCAGTCGCCACCCGGTTGAGGTGGTGGCCCGCGAAACCGGGTTTGGGGATCGCGAGCGCATGCGTCAGGCGTTTTTAAGGGCGTTTGGGCAGCCGCCGCAGGTGATGCAGCAGGCGCTGTTTATCCCAGGTTAGGCTGATAGCCAAACAGCGATTTCACTTCCAGATAGTCCTCCAGGCCAAATACCCCCCACTCACGGCCATTACCGGACTGCTTGTACCCGCCAAAGGGCGCGCCGTTATCCGCCTTGCTGCCATTGAGATGGACCATCCCCGTGCGCAGACGGCGGGCGACCCTGCGCGCGCCTTCCAGCGTGCCGGCCGTGACGTAACCCGACAGGCCATAGGGGCTGTCATTGGCGATGGCAATCGCCTGTTCTTCGCTGTCGTAGGGAATGATCACCAACACCGGCCCGAACACCTCTTCGCGGGCAATCGGCAGGTCGGGGTGGACATCGGCAAAGACCGTGGGCCTCACGTAGAAGCCGCGGTTGATGCCTTGCGGCCGCCCTGCACCACCGCATACCGGTGGGATGTCCACGGCCGCCAACAGCGCCTGCACCCGTTCGAACTGCGCCTGGTTGGCCAGGGGGCCCATGGCAGTCGCTGGATTGCTATCGTCAAAGCAGACCTGCGCGGCAATCTCCTGGGCGATCGCCACCGCCCGCGCTTGCAAGGCCCGGGGCACCAGCAGGCGCGTCGGCGCATTGCAGGACTGGCCGCTGTTGCGAAAACAGCTGCTCACACCGTGTCGCACGGCAGCGTCCAGGTCCGCATCGGCAAGAATCAGGTTGGCCGACTTGCCGCCCAGCTCCTGAGAGACACGCTTGACCGTGTCCGCTGCCGCCTTGGCCACAGCGATGCCCGCGCCGGTGGAACCGGTAAACGAGACCATATCGATCCCGGCATGCCGGGCGATGCCGTCGCCCATCGTAGGACCGTCGCCATTGACCAGGTTGAACACGCCCTTGGGCACCCCGGCATGGTCCAGGATATCGGCCAGCAGCATCGCCGACAGCGGCGCCTTTTCACTGGGCTTGAGCACCATCGTGCAGCCCGCGACCAGGGCCGGCGCGAGCTTGCAGGTGAGTTGGTTGAGTGGCCAGTTCCACGGTGTGATCAGGCCGCACACCCCTATCGGTTCGCGGCTGATCAGGGTGCTGGCGTGGGCGTATTCGAAGGCATATGTCTTGAGCACGTCATACGCACGCTGCAAGTGGCCCAACCCCGCGGGCACATGGGCACTGCGCGCCAGCGAGAGCGGCGCGCCCATTTCCTGGTGCACGCATTGCGCCAGGGCTTCGCTGTGCTGGCGATAGCCATCGATGATCGCCGCCAGCAGTTCCAGGCGTTGCTCGCGCGTCCATTGCCCATAGCTGTCGAAGGCCCGCCTGGCCGCGGTGACGGCGCGGTCGAGGTCGGCCAGGGTGCCGAGGCTGATGGTGGCGACGGTTCGCTCCGTCGTCGGGTCGACCACCGGCAAGGTGTCGCCGCCGAGGGGCTTGACCCACTGCCCGTCGATGTAAAAATCCAGGTGATTCATCGCGTCGCCTCAAGTGCCTTGCCCAAGGTGCTGAACACCTGCGCGACCTGTTCCTGGTTGATGATGAGTGGCGGCGACAGCACAATATTTTCGCCGGAGGCGCGCACCAGCACGCCCGCCTCGAAACACCGCTGGGCCACCTCTGCCGCCCGCGCTCCGGGGGCGCCCTCGCGGGGCTTGAGCTCGACCGCGCAAAGCAGGCCGATGGCACGCACATCCAGCACCAGCGCCTGCTCACGCAAGGCCAGCGCGGTGTTCTGCCACAACGGCGCAATCTGCCGCACATGCGCATTGAGGCCCAGCTCTTCGTGCACCTCCAGGGTCGCCAAACCGGCGGCGCAGGCCAGTGGATGGGCCGAATAGGTGTAACCGTGCATCAGCTCGATGGCCTGCTCCGGGCCTTGCATGAACGCCTCGTACACCGCGCCGCTGACCAGCACGCCGCCCATGGGCACCGCGCCGTTGGTGAGGCCCTTGGCCAAGGTCATCAAGTCCGGGGTGACGCCAAAGGCCTCGGCGGCGAATCCATGGCCCACGCGGCCGAAGCCAGTGATGACTTCATCGAAGATCAACAGCAGGCCGTGCCGATCACAGATCTCGCGCAGCTTTTGCAGGTAGCCCAGGGGCGGCGCGTAGACCCCACCCGAGCCGGTGACCGGTTCGACAATCACTGCCGCCACCGTAGCCGGGTCGTGTATTTCCAGTAAGTGCAGCAACGCATCCGCGTAATGCGCACCCTGCTCCGGCTGGCCGAGGCTGAAACGCGAGCCCGCGTCATAGGGCAGCGGCAAGTGCGCCACGTCGCCGAGCAACGGCCCGAAGTCACGCTTCTGCCGGCCGATGCCCGACACCGACAGACCGCCAAACCCCATGCCGTGGTAACCCTTGGCGCGGCCGATCAGCTTGGTGCGCCGGCTATCGCCTCGGGCCTGATGATAGGCGCGCGCGATCTTCAAAGCGGTGTCCACGGCCTCGGAACCGGAGTTGGTAAAGAACACCTTGTCCAGGTTGGCCGGCGCTTTGGCAACCAACTGATCCGCCAGGGTCAGCGCCGCCGGGTGGCTCATTTTGAACGAGGACACAAAGTCCAGGCGCCCTGCCGCTTCGCGAATGGCCTCGACGATACGGGGCTGGCCATGCCCGGCATTGACGCACCACAACCCGGCCATCGCATCGAGCACATCGCGCCCTTCGGTGGTGGTGTAGTGCATGCCGGCGGCGCGGTCGAACAGCATCGGTTGGCGGTTGAAGGGGCGCATCGCGGTAAAGGGTGCCCACAGGGAAGAGGTCATCGGTTGTACTCCTTAAAGCGGGATTCGTGAGCCGATCAGGGTCGGGCGTTGCAGGGCACCGGCGTTGGTGTTGACGCCCCGGTCGAAACGCAGGCGCCCGTCTTGCACGCGGCCGGTAACGTGGTCGCCAAAGGCGGTTTCGACGAAGCGCCAGTCCATACGTAACTCACCTTCCGTGGACCAGCAGGCCTGCGCGACCACGGCGGTCTGTTCAGGCTGATACTGGTGGTGCAAGTAATTGCCGGTGAGGCTGGTGAGGGTCTCGATCGGCTGTCGGAAACCGGCGCGCACGTGATGAGTGCCGCGATGATCCACCAGGGTGAAATCGCAGTAATCCGCCTGGAAATCGAAGGCCACTTCGCGCACGCCATCCTCATTCGGTTCAATGGCGAAACGGCCCTGCAGTGCACGGCTGGCGGGCGAGCTTTGCAAACCCTGCAGCGTCGGCAGGCGCAGGCCGTCGATCAGCGCATCCAGTTGCGCCTGGCTGGCATTGGCATCAACGGCGGTACGCCCCAGCGCCGGGAACAGGTGCTGCCACAGCGCCGCGTGCAAGCGCTTTTCCCCCAGGCGCAGGCCGCAGGTGAAGACAATCACCGTGTCCTGTTCCGGCAGCACCATGCACTGCTGGCCGAACACGCCCGAGGCGTAATAACCGCCGTGTTCGGTCATCCACCATTGGTAGCCATAGCCTTCACGCTGGGCTTCATTGGCTTTGTTCTTGTCGCGCGGCAGGTACTGCTTGCCGTCGAACTCACCCATCCACACGTCCTGCACCTGATTGCGCGTGGCCTCACTGACCCACTCTGGCGACAGCAACTGGCGCCCTTGCCATTGGCCGTGGTTGAGGTGCAACACGCCAAACTTCAACGAATCTTCGCTGGTGCAACTCAAGCCATTGCCTCCAGAGTTGAACCCACCGGGAGCCAGGTCCCACTCCAGGTGATCGAGGCCCAGATAGTCGAGGACGCGCGCCTGCAACAACGCGTGCATCGTCTGCCCAGTGACCTGGGTGACGATGGCCGACAACATGAAACTTGACGCACTGCTATAGATAAACGACTGCCCAGGTGGCTCGTCCACCGGCTCATTGAGAAAGGCTTCGACCCAGCTGCTTTGCAGGTTGCGCCAATCGCCGCCAGAAATGCCACGGGTGTGACCGGTGCGCATGGTCAGCAGGTCTTCCACGGTCATGGCCGCCAGGTTGGCGCTGATGGGTTGCGGGCACAGCTCGGGAAAAAAGCTCACCACCTTGGCATCGAGGCTCAAGCGACCGTCGTCGATCAACAGGCCGATCGCCGTGGCCGTCCAGCTCTTGGTGGCCGAATGCTGCACGTGCAGGCGATGCGCCGAATAGGGCTGCCAGTACGCCTCGGCCACCACCGCACCCTGGCGATACAGCAGGAAACTGTGCAGCTCTAGGCCTTGCTCGGTCACGGCCTGGAGGAAGTCAACAACGCCGGCCGGGTCGACGCCGCGCTCATGGGGCAAGGCTCTGGGCAGCGGGATGTAGGTCATGATGGGTCCTCAATGATGTTTTTATATTTCAAATAGTGCAGATAAAGTTTTATTCGCTGCGGACCTGATGTATTTGAGGCCCCTATAATTCAGTTTTTCCGGGTATCCTTGCCTCCCCTGTCACAGGAACGACCTCGCACCATGTCCCAACTCACCTCGCTGCAGACCAAAGTCGCCGGCCAGATCCTTGCCGCCATCGCCAGCGGCGACCTGCAACCCGGTCTGCACCTCAAGGAAGTGGAACTGGCCCAACGCCTGGGCGTCTCGCGCTCGCCCATTCGCAGCGCACTGGCGTACCTGGCCGAACAAAAAGCCATTGAGCCGCTGCCGCAACAGGGCTATCGCGTACCGCTGGAAACCACCGAAGGCTTGGCGCAGCACTTCACCGAGCTGCACAACGAAGAGGACGAGCTGTACACGCGGCTGATCGACGACCGTCTGAACCAGGTGCTGCCCGACCAGATCTCCGAGAGCGACCTGCTGCGCCGCTATGGGGTCGGCAAAAGCGTGCTGCGCCGCTGCCTGTTGCGCCTTTCCGACGAAGGCGTGATGCAACGCAAGCACGGGCACGGCTGGCAGTTCCTGCCGACGCTGAATAGCCCGCAGACTCGCTTCGAGAGCTACCGCTTCCGCATGCTGCTGGAGCCAGCCGGGTTGCTGGAGCCGACCTTCAAGATCAACCCCGAACAATTCCGTCGTTGCCGCGAACGCCAGATGGAACTGCTGGAAGGCAAAGTCGATGGGCAACGCTTTATCGAATACAACGCCGAATTCCACGAACTGTTGGCGGCGGCATCGGGCAACGGCTACATCCTGCAGGCGATCCAGCAGCAGAACCGGTTGCGTCGACTGACCGAGTTCCACACCGTGAACAATCAGGAAAGGGTCAAGGTCTCGTGCTGTGAACACCTGGCGATTCTGGATGCCCTGGAGCAAGGCGATAACGAATGGGCGTCGACGCTGCTGCATCGACACCTGGATGTGGCGAGCAAGTTGCGCGTGGCACGCAACAAGGGATGAGGGGCGCGCCCCCATGCCCCTGACGGGCCCGACCCGGCCTCGAAGCACGCTCGAAACCGGCCAGACCTTAACCACACACGCAACCCCTGTCGCAATGGACATGTACACCGACAGACCGCCATCGCAGGCAAGCCAGCTCCCACACTCACACCACGTCGCCCCCACTTTCATTACCAAAGCGCCACGGTATAACCGACAATCACCCGGTTCTCATTCATATCCCGTAAATAGTTAGCCTTGCTCAACCCATTGCGCCAACGCAACGACACCCCTTTCAGCGTTCCAGACTGAAACACATACCCCAAATCGATATCCCGCTCCCACTCACGTCCCTCCCCCGCAAACCCCTTCACCTGCGCCTGATCACCCTTGGCCCAACGCGTTGAAAACGTCAGCCCCGGTACACCCAGCGCCGCAAAATCAAAGTCATAGCGCGCATGCCAGACCCGCTCATTGGTCTGCGAGAAATTACTCAACTGATACTCGGAAAACAGATAGGTATTGGTCCCGTCCACATAAGTAAACGGGGTGTCCCCATATTGCTCCTGATACCCCCCACCCAGACTGTGTCCCTTGTAGCTGAACATCGCCCGCGTACTCAGCGCACGGTTATCCACCTTGCCCGCCAAGCCAGCACCGGACTTGTCCGCATCGAAATAACGGATATCCGTCTTGAGCGTGCCACCGCCCAGGGCGAAGCTGTTTTTCAGCCCTACGAAATGCTGCTGGTAGATATCCTCCAACTGCGCAAAGTGGTAGCTCAACGTCATCCCCGGCGTGAGCTTGTAATCGCCACCGGCAAAGCGGAAACGATCACTCTTGGCGGTGCTTTTGTAGGCACCGCTCTGGCTGGTCAGCCCCATGTCTTCGTATTCGGTGGATTCGCGCTGCTTGGTCTGGTCGATCTGCCCGCCGATCAACGCCAGCCCGGCGATGTCCGTGGACGTCACCTGAGTGCCCCGGAAGGTCTGCGGGAACAGTCGGCTGGTGTTGGGCTGCAAAGTCGGCAGGTCCGGCAGCAGGTAACCGCTGCGCAGCTCGCTCTGGGCGAAGCGCACCTTGCCGGTCACGCCGTACTTGGAATACTCGTCATGGGCGCGCTTGGAATAGCTCGGCTTGCCCGGCGTGGCATCGTTGTCCCTGGACAACAGGCCGGAGCCGGAGCGGTCCGGGCTGGAATCGAGCTTGAGGCCGAGCATGCCTACCACGTCCACACCAAAGCCGACGGTGCCTTCGGTAAAGCCAGACTTGAGGTTGAGGATAAATCCCTGGGCCCATTCCTCACGCTTGGATTGCCCGGCGTCTTCACGGTAATCGCGGTTGAAGTAGTAGTTCTTGAGGTCCAGATCTGCCTTGCTGTCCTTGATGAAGTCAGCCTGGGCCGGGGCACACAGCAGCCCCCCGCTCATGAGGCCGACGCCCTTCAAGATCAGGTTGAGAGTGTTGTTGTGCATGTTCTTGGCTCCTGGCAGTCGTTATGGTGAGTAGGTCTTATTGTTTTTCTGGGCACGACATTCCCCATCGCGCAGACGTGAGGGTCTGCGCGCCGGGTGAAATCAGGGGTTTAAATGGCCGGTCGTATTCGGTAGCCACCGTCCGGCAGTTGCTCCAGCGGGCTGGCGGCGGCCAGCAGTTGCCGGGTGTACGGGTGCTGCGGGTGATCGAAGATCTGCTCGCGCGCGCCCACTTCCACCACATTGCCCTGATGCATCACCGCAACCCGATGGGCAATGCGCTCCACCGCCGCCAGGTCATGGGAAATGAACAGGCAGGCAAAACCGTACTGCGCCTGCAGACGTTCGAACAGTTCGAGGATCTGTTTCTGGATAGTCATGTCCAGCGCCGAGATCGGTTCGTCGGCAATCACCAGTTGCGGGTGTCGCACCAATGCCCGGCCAATGGCGACGCGCTGGCGCTGGCCGCCGGAGAGCTGGTGGGGGAAACGCTCGACAAACTGCTCGCCCAGGCCGATGTCCTTGAGGGTTTGCGTTACCCGTTCACGGCGCTCGGCGGCATTCAGGCCGGGTTCGTGGCGCAACGGTTCGGCGAGGATTTCTCCGATTTTCATCCGCGGGTTCAGGGACGAATAGGGGTCCTGGAAGATCATCTGGCATTGCAGGCGATGGGTACGGTTGGCGGCCTTGAGGATGTCCACGCCTTTGAAGCGGATCGAGCCGGCACAGGGTTTGATCAGGCCCACCAGGGAACGCCCGAGGGTGGTCTTGCCCGAGCCGCTGCCGCCCACCAGCGCCAGGGTTTCGCCGGGGGCGATCACCAGGCTGGCGGAATGCACCACGCGGGTGTGCTGACGCTTGCCCCAGAACGTGGTCGGCCCAGGGTGCTCGATGCACACCTGATCCACTTCAACCAAAGGCTCGTTGCTGACCGGCAAAGGCGCCAGCACGCCCCGACGCGGCAACGCTTCCAACAGCTGGCGGGTGTACTCGGCCTTGGGCGCGAGCAGGATGTCTTCGATGCTGCCCTGCTCCACCGCCTTGCCGTGACGCATCACCACCACCTTGTGGGCGTACCGCGCTACCAGCGACAGGTCATGGCTGATAAACAGGATCGCGGTGCCCTGCTCGCGGGTCAGTTCGAGCATCAACTCGATCACGTCCAGTTGCGCCAGGCAGTCGAGGGCCGTGGTCGGTTCGTCGGCGATCAGCAAGGCCGGGCGCAGCAGCATCACCGAGGCCAACATGATGCGCTGGCGCATGCCACCGGAGAATTGGTGCGGATAGGACTCCAGGCAGCGCTCGGCGGCCTTGATGCCGATACGGCGCAACATGGTCAGGCAACGTTCGCGGATTTGTGGAGGGTCGAGGTCGGTGTGCAGCTTGAGCGCTTCGCTCATCTGTTGGCCGATTTTCAATGCCGGGTTGAGCGACACCATCGGTTCCTGGAACACCATGCCGATGCTGGCGCCGCGAATCGCACGCAGCGCTTCAGTGCTGACACTCGCCAGGTCACGCCCCTGGAAATCCAGACGTCCGCCGCACACTTGCATCGGCAACGGCAGCAGGCCGATGGCCGCGCGGGCAGCCATGGTCTTGCCGCTGCCGGACTCCCCCACCAGCGCCACGATCTCACCCGGCGCGATGCTGAAACTCAGGTCATCCACCGCCAATGGGCCGTGTTCGCCCACACGGATCTTCAGGTGTTCGACGTTCAACAAAACAGGATCGGCGGACATGTTCACTTCCTCATCCGGGGGTCAAGACGATCACGCAGGGCGTCGCCAAACAGGTTGATCGCCAGCAATGTCAGGCAGATAAACAGCCCGGGGAACACCCCCAGCCAGGGTGCCGAAGCGATGTACGGCCGGCTGCTGGCAAGCATGTTGCCCCAGGTCGCCGCCGGCGGCGGTACGCCCAGGCCGAGGAAGCTCAGGGCGCTTTCCGACAGCAGCGCCCAGCCGAACATGCTGGTGGCCAGCACGCATAATGGCGCCAGGCAGTTCGGCGCGATGTGCCGCAGCATGGTGTACAGCTCGGAGTTGCCGATCACCCGCGAGGCTTCGATGTACTCCAGCTCACGCAGGGACAGTACGGTGCCGCGCACCACGCGCACCACCGACGGCGTGTAGGCGATGCCCAGGGCCAGCACGATGCCGTACTTGCTTGCGCCGATGATCGCCATGATGCCCAGCGCCATGAGGATGCCGGGAAAAGCCAGCAGCGCGTCGTTGAACATCATCAACACGCGGTCAGTCCAGCCGCGCAGGTAACCGGCAAGCATGCCAATCAAGGTGCCTGCCAGCACGGCAACGCTGACCGTCAACAGGCTCACCCACAAGCTGGTGCGCGCGCCGATCAACAGACGGCTGAACACATCGCGGCCAAATTCGTCGGTGCCCAGCCAGTGGGCAGCCGACGGGGCCTGGAAGCGCGACATCAGGTCGATCTTCAGCGGGTCGAACGGTGACCACACCAGCCCCATCAACGCCAGCGCAATCAACACCACCAGCAGCCCGCCACCGATCAAGGCGTTGGCCGGCGCCCACACGCGCCGACGCTTGGCCGCTACGGGCACGGCAATAGTCGAACTCATAACTTCACCCTTGGATCGAACAGCGGATAGAGCAGATCCACACACAGGTTGACCAGCACGTAGATAAAGGTGATCAGCAGCAAGCAGCCCTGCAGCACCGGATAATCGCGGGCGAAAATCGCGTCCACCATCAGCCGGCCGATGCCTGGCAGGGTGAACACGGTTTCGAGTACCGCAATGCCACCCAGCAGGTTGCCGAGAATCAGCCCCACCAGGGTCCAGGTCGGCGCGAAGGCGTTGGGCAACGCGTGTTTCCACAACACCGCGCGCTCCGACAAGCCCTTGGCCCGGGCATGGGCGATGTATTCCAGGCGCAGCACTTCGATGGTGCTGGCCCGCGCCATGCGGGTGATCGCGCCGACTTCCACCAGGGTCAAGGTCACCACCGGCAGCACCATGTAGCTCATGGCTTGCCACGGCGCCTGGGAGAAACTGACGTAGCCCACCACCGGCAACCAGCCGAGCTGGATGCCGAACGCGTGCAGCAACAGCAACCCGAGCCAGAAGCTGGGGATCGACAGCAGCAAGGTCGCGATGGACACCAGCCCCAGGTCGAGCGCGCTGTTCTGTTTCCACGCGGCAATCAGGCCAATGGGCACCGCGATCAGCGTGGCGAACAGCACAGCCACCAGCACGATGGTCGCGCTGACGCTGAAGCGGTCGAGAATCAGCGGCAACACAGCCTGCTTGGTGCTGATGGAAAACCCCAGGTCAAAGCTCAACACGGCCTTGAACCAGATCAGAAACTGCGTCACCAGCGAGTGATCCAGGCCGAGGGTGTGGCGCATGTCAGCCAGGCTTTGCGGGTCGGCCATGTCGCCGAGCATCAGCAGCGCCGGGTCACCCGGAATCAGACGGATCAGCGCGAACACCATCACTGAGATCAGCAACAGGGTGGGGACCGCCATGGCCAGTTTTTGCAGGATAAAACGCAACATGCTGGAGGCCCCGTTATTGCGCCGCGAGGCTGACGCCCCACAGCCGTGGCGACGACACCGGCCACGAATGGAAGCCCTTGACGCTGTCACGCAGCGCTGCGGCGACCGTGCCGTTGTAGATGATCACCATCGGCGTGTCGTGGATCATCATGGTGTGCAACTGGTCGAACAGCGCCTGGCGCTTGGCCGTGTCACTCTCGCGCACCGCGTCACGCAGCACCGCCTGGGCCTGTGGGTTGTCCCAGACCTTGCGCGGTTCCTTGGTCTTGTCGCCCATCAGCGAGTCGAAGCTGGTGGCCGGGTCCAGGCGCGAGGAGTAAGAGAACGCCATCATCTGGTAGTTGCCACTCTGGTAGCGTTCCAGTTGGGTGCCCCATTCCAGGGTTTCCATCTGGATGTTCAAGCCGCTGGCCACGGCCATCGCCTGGCTCAGCAGGCCCATGTCGAACATTTGCGAATAGCGTTTGTTGACGATCATCTTGATCGGCTGGCCGTGGTAGCCGGCCTCTTTCAACAGGCGCTGGGCTTCCTGCGGGTCATAGCGATAACCCTGCTTGGCGGTGGCGCTGTAGAACGGACTGGTTTGCGGGATCGCCGAGTTGTTCGGCTCGGAGGTGCCGTTGGAGAGCGCAGTGACCATCTGCCCGTAGTCGAGGGAATGGGCGATGGCCTGACGGATGCGCACATCCTTGAGCAGCGGGTCGTTGGTCTGGAACAGCAGGCCGCAGATGGCCATGATCGGGCTGAACGAGATCTGCACACCCGGCGTGGATTTCAGCTCTTGGGCGTCGCTGGCGCTGACGTTGGGCAACAGGTCGATGTTGTTGGACATCAAGGCGGCCTTGGCCGACGAAGGATCGGGAATCACCATGAAGCGCACGGCGTCGACCAGGGCGGTCTTCTTGCCGGTAAAGCCGTCCGGCCCGGCGTCATCGCGCGGGCTGTAGTCCTTGAAGCGCGACAGCACTACGTACTGTCCGGGCTTCCATTCGCCGAGGCTGAACGGGCCGGTGCCAATCGGCGCTTTCCAGCTGCCGTCCGCCGCCAGCGAGTCGGGGTGCAGGATGCCGCTGCCACCACAATCGGGGCGCGCCATCGAGGCCAGGAACAGGCCGCTGGGCTGGTCGAGATGGAAGACAACCGTGAGGGGGTCCGGGGTGTCGATGCCGGTGATTTTCGCCCCACCGCGGCCATCGAACTCTGCCAGGCAGCGCCATTGGGTCTTGGGGTTGAGGTAGCGCTCCCACGTCCACTTGACGTCCTGGGCGGTCAGCGTCGCACCGTTCTGGAAGTGCACCCTGTCGCGCAATGTGAAGGTGTAGGTCATGCCGTCGTCAGAGCGTTTGACCTCGCGGGCCAGCAACGGGCCGACGGAGGCGTCTTCACGGTGGGCCACCAGGCCCTCGACGATGTGCAGCATCACCGTGTCGGTATTTTCGTCACGGTTGACGCCGGGTTCGGTGCTACGGATATCGGCGTTCAGGCCGACACGCAAGGCGGTCTCGGCCTGCGCAAGGCCGGCGCCCAATGCAAGGGTGACGCACAGCGTTCCATTGAGTAAGCGATTCACGGGAGATGTTCTCCTTCGCTGAAAAGACCGGCCAGGGGCAGGAGCCGGCTTCAAGCCTGTGTTAGGTCGTTGTTGTTATGGCCTGATCGAAATCAGTACCGCGGATGTTTTTGTTTTTTTAAATTCGCCTGAACATATTCACAGCAAGCATCATCCTTGTAAATGTTTTTTTAAGCATATAAAAACATTGATAGCTAAATCACAGGCAAAAAAAAGAGGCCGAAGCCTCTTTCAGGGATGAGCCGGCGCGCGTCAATCAGTGCAACGCCGCCCGCGTAATCAGGTAACTCACCAACTGCGGGTCATCCTCCAGCTCAATCGTCTGCACCGGACGCGGCAGGTTATCCAGCACCGTGCGCCAGAACGCCTGGGACACTTCGTCCTGATCATAGAAGCGCACCAGCCAATCGGCTTCGCCGCTGCACAGCACCTGGCTGGCGATGGCGCGGCCGATGCCTTTGCGGCGATAGCGCTTGAGGACGAACACGTCGGCCAGCTCCAGGGCGTCGATGCCCGGCAGCTCGCTGCCTTCGATCAACAGGAAACCAGCGATATAGCCATCCACCAGCAGCAGGTTGGCGCTCCATTGCGGGTCCTGCCAGTAACGGCTCAGGTGTTCGTCATGGATATAGAAACGGCCATCGGCCTCGACATCCTCCTGTTCCCAGTCAGAAGATTCATAGGCGTAGTACTGGTAAAGATTGCGGATCAGCTCGGCGTGCTCCGGGCCGGTCTGGATCAATTCGACGGTGACTTCGGGCATGAGACTCTCGGTGAAAAAACACAGGGCGCCATTGTTCACAAAACCTGGGGGCAGGCCAATAGAGCGACCAACCTTTCTACTTGCTGAACCGATTGCAAATAGGTGTTGCCTGCCCCAACCCCCTGAAACATTTCGAATAAACTCCGCGAAATTGCCTCCCCTCTTTCAAGGACACGTATTGTGAGCAACGTCTGTTCCGCCGGCCTGGATGTAGGTTTTGCCTCCCTGGATTACCTGCAGATCTTCATCCTGGGCGTGATCCAGGGCATTACCGAGCTGCTGCCGGTGTCGTCCACCGCCCATATGCGCGTAGTACCCGCCCTGCTCGGCTGGCAGGACCCCGGCTCGGCGTTTTCCGCGGCCATGCAATTGGCGGCGCTGGCGGCGGTGGTCAGTTATTTCTGGCGCGATGTGCGCCAAGTGACCACCGGCAGCATCGGCGCGGTACGCCGAGGTGACTACAACGACCGCTGGTTCAAGCTGGCGGTGGCGATTGTGCTGGCGACCATCCCTATCGGCATTGCCGGCCTGGTGCTGTCTTCGACCCTGAATGCGTGCAACTCGCCGTTGCGCGGGCTGATGGTGATCGGCATTTCCTGCGTGGTCATGGCCGTGCTGCTGGCGGTGGCCGAAGTGCGCGCACGCCATACCCGAGAGGTTAGTGAGATGCGCCTGCGGGATGCGTTGATCGTGGGCATCGCACAGATTGGTGCGCTGATTCCGGGCGTCTCACGTTCCGGCTCCACCCTCACCGCCGCGCTGTTCCTCAACTTCAAGCGTGAAGAGGCCGCGCGGTTCTCGTTCCTGCTCGGCCTACCGGCCATCGCCCTCGCCGGCCTGAAGGAGCTGTGGGTGCTGTTGCATGCCGATATGCCCGCCCATACCTGGCCCCATTTGCTGTTCGGCCTGGTGGTCGCGAGCATCTCGGCGTTCTTTGCGATCTGGGGCCTGATGAAGTTCCTGGAGCGGTTCTCCACCTGGCCGTTCGTAATCTATCGCGCGTTGCTGGGGATCTTCCTGATCGTGGCAGTCAGCACCGGCTTGCTGTAGGAGCGAGCTTGCCCGCGAAGCACACAAGGGCGGCGCCGCGTTATCGTTGACGACCTTCGCGAGCAAGCTCGCGCCTACAGTTTGCGCTCGGCCAGTTCCTCCAGAAGGTCGGCCGAAGGCACGAAAAACAGGCCGCCGGTGACCGCCGTGCTGAAGTCCAGCAGGCGGTCATAGTTACCGACCGGACGGCCGACGAACATGTTTTCCAGCATCAATTCCAGAGGCTCCGGCGAGCGCGCATAGCCGATGAAGTAGGTGCCGAACTCGCCTGCGCCCGGCCGGCCGAAAGGCATGTTGTCCCGCAGGATCTTCACTTCCTCGCCGTTCTTGTCGGTGATGACCGTCAGCGCGCTGTGGGAATTGCTGGGCTTGGTCTCTTCGTCCAATTCGATATCCGACAGCTTGGTACGCCCGATCACCTTCTCTTGGGCCTCCACTGTCAGGCTGTTCCAGGCGGTCATGTTATGCAGGTACTTCTGCACCAGTACGTAGCTGCCGCCTCGGAATTCGTTGTCTTCATCACCGACGATGGTGAACCCCACGGCCTTGCGCCCCACCGGGTTCTCGGTGCCGTCGACAAAGCCGATGATGCTGCGCATATCGAAATAGCGGAAACCCTGGACCTCATCCACCACCTTCACGCTGTCGCCCAGGGCCGCCATCACGTGGGTGGCCAGTTCGAAGCACAGGTCCATCTGTTCGGCGCGGATATGCAGCAGGATATCCCCCGGTGTCGACACGGCTTTGCGCCCTTCCACACCGAACTCGCGAAATGGGTGCAGCGCCGCCGGGCGCGGTGCACCGAACAGTCGGTCCCACGCGTCCGAGCCAAACCCGCAGACGCAGGTCAGGTTGCCCGCTGGCACCCGCTTGCCCACCGAGCGCACCAGCCCGGCGAGGTCCGCGCACCAGCCACGCACCTGGTCTTCACCGCCGGGGGCGACGGTGGCAACCATGAAAATCGCGCTACTGGTGATGGGATGGCAGACAGATTGCGGCTCAAGGGGCGGCTGAACGGAGGATGGCGTCATGGTGAAAGTCCAGGCTAAAGGGCGAGATTGAACCCGCGCAGATTAGCAGATCATTTCCGACAGCTTTCCCACACTTCACGAATCAACGCCTGCATCTTCAGCGCTTCTGCCCAGCGCGCACTGATTTCGCGACCGTCCGCGCCGGTAATCGCATAGGGCGGCGGGCCCAGTTCGCAAGTAAAGGCCAGGCTCTGCGGTGTGTCGGGCCGGGTCAGCCAGTCTTCGATCCCGTAGCGCCACCACTCGGTAAAACGCCGTACCCAGGCTTGATGCTGGGGAAAGTCCAGGGAGACCTGCACCTGTTCGCTGCTGGCGACGCGGCCGTGGAAACCCCAGCTGTGGCGCAGAATTTGGCGAATCTGCTCGTCGTCCTCAGCGGCGCCAGGCTCGGGCAGTTCACGCCCGACCACGTAGTGGGACAGGTCGGCCAGCAGTTTCAAGTCGGGCATCTGTGCCAGCAAGTCGAGGGTGAACAGCAGGTCATTGGTGAGCCGATAACGGTGGGTTTCCAGCAGCACCGGATAGTCCACCTGCTCGGCCAGGCGCTGCCAGCCTTCGACCAATCGGGCCGCCTCGGATTGGGTACGCGGGCGTACGTCGGCTTGCAGGGTGAGGTGGTGGCAGCCGTAGCCGCTGATCACATCCAGCGCGGCCGCCAGGTCGTCCACCGTTTGCGGAAACAACTGGCCTTCGATCTGCAGGCCCCTGGCCGTGGCGGCGGCGTGCAGGCGCGCGACCTCAGCGGGCTTGAAGTAATGGTCGGTAATGCCGTCGAAACCGGCGGCCTTGATGCGGTCGAGTTGGGCATCGAGCGAACCGGGTTCAGTTTGCATGGCCCACAGGGATTGGAACACCAGGAATTGGCGCATATCAGCCTCGCAGCAGGTGTTTGAGGGACAGCTCGGGGTCGGCCAGGCTGGCGGGGGCTAGCGACAGGTGTGCGCTGATCAGGCGTTCGCAGAGCTTTATGTCCTTGGCCACGCTGTTGCCCGGTGCCCAGCCGCAGGCACCTTGCAAGCGCTGATCGGCATCCACGTAGAACAGCAGCATGCCACCGCTCGCCAATGGGCGGCTGACCATCAAGGGTGTAATCACACCCACGGTCTGCACGCCCCAGTCGTACTGGTCGGACCAGAAACCGGGGAGTGCCTCGAACGGCAGCTCGCGACCCAGCAGGTTCAGCGCCGCATGCCGCCCCTGGGCCTCGGCGTTGCGCCAGGTTTCCTGGCGCTGGTATTCGCCACCCAAGCGAAACTCGCACACGTCACCGGCGGCATAAATGCCCGGCGCGCTGGTGCGCAGGTGGCTATCGACGCGAATGCCCTGCCCTACTTCCAACCCCGCCGCTGCGGCCAATTCGATATTGGGTTGCATGCCGATGCCAACCACCACCAGGTCGCAGGGCAAGCGTTGCCCGTCCACCAGCCACACGGCGTCGGCCTGGATGGATTCCAAGGCCATATTCAAGCGAACGTCGACCCCGTGCTGACGATGCAGCGTCAGCAGCGCCTCGCTGATGACCGGCGGCAACACCCGCCCCGCCAGGCGCGGGCCGGCTTCGAGCAGCGTCACCTCGCAGCCCAGGCCACGTGCCGTCGCTGCCACTTCCAGGCCGATAAAGCCACCACCGACCACCACCAGCCGCGTACCAGCCTTCAACGCACTGCGCAGGGCCAGCGCCTCGTCATGGGTGCGCAGGTAAAGCACATGGGCCTGCTCCTGGGGCAAGCGTCGCGCCCGGCCACCAGTGGCCAGCAGCAGACCGGCATACGGCAGCCACTGGCCGTCGGCGAGTTGCAGGCGATGCTGCTGCGGCTGCAGATGCGTCACTGGGTTACCCGCAATGTGCTCGATGCCCAGTTCGGCCAGGCGTGCGCGGTCGCACAAGCTGTATCCGGCCAGGTCCGCTGTGCCCTGCAACAGGCCTTTGGACAACGGCGGCCGCTCGTAGGGCAAGTGCGGTTCATCGCCTATCAGAATCAGGCGCCCGGTGTAGCCTTCTTCACGCAAGGTCAGTGCCGCACGGCCACCGGCATGGCCGGCGCCGACGATGATCAGAGGGGCGTTCATCATCACACCGTGACGGCGAGCAACACCCGCCCCGCTTCGACCCGCACCGGATAGGTCTTGAGGTTGACGCACACCGGCGCGCCGAGGGCCTTGCCCGAGCGGTAGTCAAAGCGCCCGTTGTGCTTGGGGCACTCGATCACGTGGTCCATCACTAGGCCGTCGGCCAGGTGGATGTTCTCGTGGGTGCACAGGCCGGCGGTGGCGAAAAACTCATTCTCGGCCGAACGGTACACCGCGTAGGTATGCGGGCCGTGGTCGAAGCGCAGCACGTCTTCCGCGTCTATTTCGCCCACGGCGCAGACGTCGATCCATTGATCGTTCATGGTGTTTTTACCTTGTAGTGAGCGAGCTCGCGCTGGGCTGCGAAGCGGCCCCACGATCGAGCGTTCAGGTTTGTCTGAAAATAAGCGCTGGGTTTATTGGGGCTGCTGCGCAGCCCAGCGCGAGCAAGCTCCCTCGCCACGGGGGTTGTGTGCCAGTGGGCGCTGGATGAAGTAGGTCGGGTCGCTGCGCTGCTTCCAGATCGTCGGCAAGATTTCCTTGTACGCCTCGAACAGGTTGGCGTAAGGCGGCGGGCAGTCGCTGCGGATTTCTTCGTGCAATTGCGCGAGCGCGTGGTACGGCACCATCGGGTACATGTGGTGTTCGAGGTGGTAGTTCATGTCCATGTAGATAAAACGCAGCACGCGGTTCATGTAGATGGTGCGGCAGTTGCTGCGGTGGTCCAGCACGTCTTCGGCCAAGCCGACATGCTGGGTGAGGCCGAACAGGTAACCTAGCCAGGCGCCGTAGAGGCTGGGCAGGCCAACCAGCATCAGCGGCAGCCAGCTGTGCAGGTACAACGCGGTGCCGATCACCACGGCATAAATACCGACCCAGATGCGCGCCGCACGAAACACTTTGGGCCATTCGGATTCGGGAATGAAGTCCGCCTCCTGGGCACTCATCTTGCCAATGGCATGGCGCGCCACGCCACTGAACGTCTTCCAGGCCAGGGGCAGGTTGAACAGGCTCAAGAACATCATCAAGAAGCTCGGCGGGCGCGGTTCGACGATCTCCGGGTCGCGGCCAACCACGATGGTGTCGGTGTGATGGCGGGCATGGCTCCAGCGCCACACATGGGGTTCGAAGATGCACATGAAGCTGGCGACCTGATACAGCACGTCGTTCATCCAGCGGGTCTTGAACGCGGTGCCGTGACCGGTTTCATGCCAGCGCGGGTTGGACGCGGTGCCGTACAGCACGCCGTAGGCGAGGAAGAACGGCACACAGGCCCAGGTGCCCCAGAACCAGTAGCCACCAAAACCGGTGGCAAACAGCGCGCTCACCCAAATAGCGGTGTCGAGCAGGGCCGGGCCGTCGCGGCGCTGCATCAGTTCTTTCATGCGCTTACGTGAGATGGGGGATTGGTACCAACTGGCCGAGACCAGGCCTTTATCAAAGGCGCGGGCGGCTTCGGGGCCGGTGAGGCTGTAGTCGCGACGCGAGATAGGAGCGGTGTGTTCAGGCATTGTTATTGTTCTCCACAAGCGGGTGGTTTCTGGTGCTGTGTGAAACCCACCATAGAGAACGGGTAATTCACCCTCAAGGCCTTGAATCCATTCCCTATCAAGCTATCATCCAGGCCCAGCGGGGCTTGATAGTTTTCTATCAAGACGCTCAAGGGGCCTGTCATGAACAACAAAAAACGCCCAACCATCGCCACCGTTGCCGCCCATGCCGGGCTCAGTGTGGCCACCGTTGACCGCGTGTTGAATGCACGCGCGCCGGTCAATCCTGAAACCGCCGAGCAGGTGTTCCAGGCGGCCGAAGCCGTGGGGTATTTCGCGGCGCGGTTGATCGGCCAGCGTATCCGCGAACGCCGGCCAACCTATCGCTTCGGCATCCTGTTACTGGCTACCGCCCAGGCGTTCTATGCCAGCCTGGCGCACGCGATCAGCGCCGCCGCCGAGCAGCATGCGGGCGCCAACCTGACGTGCCAGTTCGACTACATCGTTGATCGCACGCCCGCCGCCATCGTTGCGCAAATCGAACAGCTGGCCGTGCAGTGCGATGGCCTCGCGGTGGTCAGCTTTGCCCACCCGCTGATCAACGCCTGCCTGAAGCAGATTCGCGAAGCCGGCGTGCCGGTGGTTGCCCTGCTATCGGACATTCACGAACAGGCCGAAGAACCCTATGTAGGCCAGGACAACCATGTGGTCGGCCGCACCATGGGCTGGCTGCTCGCGCGCACCTGTGGCGCGCGCAAAGGCAGCGTGGGGATTCTGCTCGGCGGCCATCGTTTTCTCGGCCACCAGGCGCGGGTCGAAGGCCTGCACAGCTACCTGGCCGAGCACGCGCCGGGGCTCAAGCCGTTGGAGCCGCTGATCAACCTCGACAACTGCGATATCACCGAAGAAGCCACCCTCGACCTGCTCAGCCGCCACAGCGACCTGCGCGGGTTATGCGTGGTGGGCGGCGGCGGTGACGGCATCATCAGCGCCCTGGCACAGTTGCCCAAGCGGCCGGCGTTGTGTTGCATCTTGCAGGAGTCGACCGAGCTGTCACGCCACGCACTGCGCCAGGGGTTGATTGATGTGGTGATGGATTCGCAGCCGGGGCAGACAGCAATAGCGCTGGTGCAGTTGATGGTGCAGTTGCAGAGCACTGAGGCGTTCGATCCGGTACAGCAGCGGGTGTATATCCCGCCGCAGATCGTGACGTCGGAAAACATGGGTCACTGACACACAGCGCCTACAAGGGGCTGCGGAAATCTGCGGCATTCAGCCCAAACCGACTCATCTTGTTGTACAGCCCACCCCGCGACACGTTCAGTTGTCGCGCAGCCAGGCGGATGTTGCCGCCAGTGTTTGTGAGTGCGGCGACGATGGCGTGCCTTTCGTGGCTGCTGAGGTCCTGGGCGGCTTGCGGTTCGTAGGCGCGCAGCGGGGCGCGTTGGCGGTTTTCCAGCGGCAGATCCACCGGTTCGATCAGCGCCCCCATCGCCAGGTTGGTCGCCCGTTCGATGCTGTTTTCCAACTCGCGCACATTGCCCGGCCAGCCATAGGCCGACAGCAATGCCATCGCCTCCGGCGAAAAGCCCTGCACCGATTTACGCAGCGAGCGTGCGCAGCGGGCCAGGAAGTGCCGCGCCAGCAGTGGAATGTCTTCGCGGCGCATGCGCAGCGGCGGCACGGTCAGGTTCAGCACGTTCAGGCGGTAGTAGAGGTCTTCGCGAAACGCGCCCTGCGCAACCGCCTGGCTGAGGTTGCGGTGGGTGGCGGCGATGATGCGCACGTCCACTTGCCGCGAATTTTTCGCGCCCACCCGAGTGATTTCACCTTCCTGCAACACCCGCAGCAGGCTGACCTGGGCATCGAAGGACATGTCGCCAATCTCATCGAGAAAGATGGTGCCGCCATCCGCCAGTTCGAACTTGCCCGCCGAGCCGCCACGGGCCGAGCCGGTGAACGCACCTTCGACGTGGCCAAACAGCTCGCTTTGCACCAGGTCTCGTGGAATCGCGCCGCAGTTGACCGCCACGAACGGGCCGTTGCAGCGGTCGCTGCCATTGTGGATGGCCTGGGCGAACAGCTCCTTGCCGGTGCCGCTTTCGCCAAGGATCAGGGTGGTAGAATCACTGCGGCTGGCGATGCGCCCCAGGTGCAGCGCGTCCTGGATCGCCCGCGAGCTGCCCTGAATGGTGTCGAAGGTGTAGCTGGCCTGGGTGCCGATAATGCGCCGGGTGATTTCGCGGATGCGGCGGTTCTCTCGCAGTGACACGATCACCCCGCCCTGCTCCAGCGGGCACACCGAGACCAGGCAGGCGAGTTGACTGCGGTTGTGCAGGTGGAAGGTGCAGTCGCGGTCGCGAACGGCCTCACCCATCGAGTCGCTTAATTCGCTACGGCCCAGTTGCTGGAACGGCCGACCGATCAGCTCCAGCCCCACCCCGAACAGTTGCCGCGCATAGCGGTTGAGCGCCTTGATACACCCTCGCTCATCCAGCACCACCAGGCCTTCGTTGAGCACTTCGAGGACGGTTTGCTGTTCTTCCAACAAACCATGCAGCGCCATCTGCCGCGATACGGCTTCGGCTGCGGCCTGCACCGTGCCGAGGGTATGGAAGTGAAACCAGCCGGGTTCAGCGGTGAGGGTCAGCATGGCCACGGTCTGGCCTTGGGTATTCTTGATCGGTGCGGCGGCGCAGTGCATGCGGCGCTGGCGCAGGCCGATGCCGAAATTCTCCTCGGCCAGCACGTACACCAGGTGATCCTCGGCCAGCGCCAGGCCGGTGCAGTTGGTGCCTTGCACCGATTCCAGCAGGCGACTGCCCACGGGGGTGATGTCCAGCCCGCAGAAATACAGGGTGGTGCCATCGGCGTCGGTGAGGTTGATATGACCGCGCGGGTTGTAGGCCAGCAAACCGTGCATGACTTGCGCGGCGGCGGCGATCAGCACGCGGTGGTCGGCCTGGGTGGCGGCCAGGGTGTCCGCGGCGACGAAGCGGTACGCGTTGTCTGCCGGGTCAATACCCGCCTCGACACTGCGCCGCCACGACGCCCAGATCACTTGGCGCACGTGCGCCGGGCGCTCGACCTGGCCGGCCAGGCAGTCGTGCCATGCCTGCTCAAGCGCGGGAACCGGGCCATCATTCAACGCGGCAGGCCCCAGGGCCGTCAGGTAATCAAGGTCTTGCACGCTGAACGCCATGCTCATGAGGGCCGTTTCCATGTTCACGTTTTTGACATGCCAGTATAGACATGTCATCAGAATGAACACTTTTTGTTTTCACATAAACATTAACCCTTTTTTATCAATGAGTTATGAATTGGCATATCCCTTGCTCATGTGCATTTGCCCATCAGGACCGTCCTGGGGCCAATAACAACAAGGGGTTATTTCATGAGTACACAGAACATCCGCCTGGGTTTGATCGGTGCCGGTCGCATGGGCAGTTTCCACGGCTTGACCGCAGCTCGGCATATCCCCGGTGCCAGCCTGGCGGCAATTGCCGACCCGACGCCTGGCCAGGCCGCTCGCCTTGCCGCTGAATTAGGCGTGAGCAAGGTCTATACCGACCCGCAGCAGTTACTCGACGACCCGGATATCGACGGCGTACTCATCGCCGCCCCTGCCCGCAGCCACGCCGAGCTGGTGATCAGCTCCGCCCGCGCCGGCAAGGGCATCTTTTGCGAAAAGCCCATGGCCATCACCCTCGATGAAGCCGATCGCGCCATCGCTGCCGCCGCCGATGCGCGGGTGCCGCTGCAGGTCGGCTTCAACCGGCGTTTCGCCAAGAGCTTTCGCACCGCGCACCTCGACGTCGCCGCCGGCCGCATCGGGACTCCGCAGTTGCTGCGCTCGCTGACCCGCGACCCGGCGCTGAACAACCCGGCCAATTCGCCGCAATGGGTGATCTTTCTCGAAACCCTGATCCACGACTTCGATACCCTGCGCTACCTCAACCCCGGCGCCGAGGCTGTGCAGGTCTACGTGATGGCGGACGCACTGATTGCCCCGGAATACAAAAGCAAAGGCTTCCTCGACACCGCCGTGGTTGCGATCCGCTTCGACAACGGCGCCATCGCCACCGCCGAGGCCAATTTCCAGGCCGTGTATGGCTACGACGTACGCGGCGAAGTGTTCGGCAGCGCCGGCATGCTGAGCATGGGCAGCCTCAACGATTCCGACCTTTTGCGCTACCTGGCCCAAGGCATTCAGGCCGACACCCAGCGCCTGGACACCGACCTGTTGCGCGACGCTTACATCGCCGAGCTCAACCACTTTGTCGACTGCCTGCGCAGCGGCGCCAAGCCGATGGCAAGCGGAGAGGATGCGCGGGCGGCCCTGGCGATTGCCCGTGCCTGCATCGAGTCGTTCGAAACCGGCAAGGCGGTGGCCATATGAGCCCATTCAAACTGGCGATCAGTGCCGAGATGGTGTTTCTCGACCTGCCCTTCATCGAGCGCGTAAAACGTATTCACGCGCTAGGGTTCAGCGCGGAAATCTGGAACTGGACCAATAAGGACATCGCCGCCCTGGCCGCCACCGGCGTCGATTTCACCTCCATGACGGGCTATATCAGCGGCACCCTCACCGACCCCGACGGCATCCGCCAATTGCTCGACAGCGCCCGTGAGTCTTTGAGCGTCGCCGAACACTTGAACTGCCCCAGCCTCAACCTGCACGGCACCGGCCTGGGTGACGGCGGCCTGCCCGTTCAACCCGTGAGCCAGACCACCGGTCGCATGTGGCTGAGCGCCTGCAAAACCCTGGAAAAAATCGCCCGCCTGGGGGAAGACGCCGGCCGTGTGTTCCTGCTGGAAAACCTCAACACCGACGTCGACCACCCCGGTACGCCCTTCGCCCGCGCCGACGATACCCTGGCGCTGATCGAGGCCGTGGGCAGCCCCCACTTGAAGATGAACCTGGACCTGTACCACGCGCAGATCGGCGAAGGAAACCTGATCGAGCTGATCCAGCGCGCCGGCAGCGCCATCGGTGAAATCCAGGTGGCCGACGTGCCGGGACGCCAGGAGCCCGGCACCGGTGAAATTCACTACCCTGCCATTGCCAGGGCCCTGCACGCCATGGGCTACAGCGGCGTGGTCGCCCTGGAGGGCTGGGCCAGCGGCGACAGCGAGTTGGCCCTGGAGCGTTTCCGCCAGGCATTCACCCTATAACAATAAAAGGATCACCTTTATGAATCGCTATTCATTGTTTGCTGCCACGCTGTTGCTGTTGTTCAGCCAATGGAGCTTCGCCGCCTATCGCATCGGCGTGAGCATTGCTCGGGTCGACGATAACTTCATGACCTACGTGCGCACCGGCCTGGAAGCCGCTGCCAGGCAGCAGGACGTGCAGATCCAATTCGAAGACGCCCAGGGCGATGTGGTGCGTCAGCTCAATCAGGTTGAAGGTTTCCTCAACCAGAAGGTCGACGCGGTGATCGTACTGCCGGTGGACACCGCCGCCACCGCCAACATGACCCGCGCCGCCGTGGCAGCCAAGACGCCACTGGTGTACGTCAACCGTCACCCGGACGAGCGCACCCTGCCCAAAGGCGTGGTTACCGTGGCCTCCAACGACATCGAGGCCGGGCAACTGCAAATGCGCTACCTGGCGGAAAAACTCGCTGGCAAGGGCAATGTGGCGATCATCATGGGCGACCTTGCACAAAACGCCACCCATGACCGCACCGAGGGCGCCAAACAGGTGCTCAAGGACTTTCCCGGTATCAAGGTGGTCGAGCAGCAAAGCGCCGACTGGCAACGCAGCAAAGGCATGGACCTGACCAGTAACTGGCTGCTGGCGGGTACGCAGTTCGATGCCATCGTGGCCAATAACGATGAAATGGCGATAGGTGCCGCCATGGCGTTGCAGCAAGCGGGTAAAGCCAAGGGCGATGTGGCGATTGTGGGTATCGATGGCTTGCCCGACGGGCTGGCGGCGATCAAGCGGGGCTTGCTGACGGCGTCGGTGTTCCAGGACCCGAAGGCCCAGGCGACCCAGGCAGTGCAGGCGGCGGTGCGGATGATCAAGGGTGAGGCGATTGAGCCGGAGGTGTGGGTGCCGTTCGAACTGATCAAGCCTGAACAGGTGGCAGTGTTCGAGCAGCGCTACAAATAGCTCGGAGTACACAAATCCAACTGCGTGAGCGGGCTTGCTCGCGAATGTGATGGATCAGCCAATGAATCGGTTGACTGACACACCGCATTCGCGAGCAAGCCCGCTCCTACGGTTTTAATCCAGGTCGCTTGCAGAATGGCGCTCGGCCAACTGCTCGGCAGGCTCCCCGGACACCCGATTCACCCGCCGCCCCCGCTGCACCGCCGGTCGCGCTTCAATCGCATCCGCCCAGCGCAGCACATGCTTGTACTCATGCACCGCCAAAAACTCCGCCGCGCCATACAAGCGACCTTTGACCAACCCGCCATACCACGGCCAGATCGCGATATCGGCGATGGTGTATTCATCGCCCGCGATGTATTCGCTCACTGCCAGGCGCTGGTCGAGTACGTCGAGCTGACGCTTGGTTTCCATGGCAAAGCGGTTGATCGCGTACTCCATCTTGCTCGGCGCATAGGCATAAAAATGCCCGAAACCACCGCCCAGGTACGGCGCGCTGCCCATCTGCCAGAACAGCCACGACAAGCATTCGGCACGGGCCGCAGGTTCGGTGGGGAAGAACGCACCGAATTTCTCGGCCAGGTACTGCAGGATCGCGCCCGACTCAAATAAACGGATCGGCGTGGCGCCGCTGCGGTCCAGCAGCGCCGGGATCTTCGAGTTGGGGTTGACTCCGACAAAGCCGCTGCCGAACTGGTCGCCGTCGCCGATCTTGATCAGCCAGGCATCGTATTCCGCACCGCTGTGACCCAGCGCAAGCAGCTCCTCCAGCAGGATCGTGACCTTCTGACCGTTAGGCGTGGCCAGGGAATACAGCTGCAGTGGGTGCTTGCCTACCGGCAGTTCCTTGTCATGGGTCGCGCCGGCAATCGGTCGGTTGATGCTGGCGAAGGTGCCGCCATTCTCGGTGTCCCAGGTCCACACTTTTGGGGGTACGTAATCGGTCATGCTTACTGCTCCAGAGGCGTTAGCGATCAGCGAAGCGCTCCAGACTAAACCAAAGGTTGATGGCGCGTCACACACTGATCCCAAGACCGCTTCAAAGATGCAACGGCACGCCCAGGGCTCCACTGCGCGGCACGCTTACCCGCAGCGCAATCAACAAGGCGGCCAGCACCATCAACACACCGGCACCGAGAAACACCCCGCCGATGCCGCTGAGACTGAACATCACGCCCCCACCGGCCGCACCCGCCGCAATGGCCGATTGCACGGACGCCACCACCATGCCACCGGCACTTTCCGCTTGATCCGGCACGGCGCGGGCCACCCAGTTCGACCACGCCACCGGCACCCCGCCAAAGGCCATGCCCCACAACGCCAGCAGCAATGCCTGGCCTGGCAGCGAGGCTGGCAGCAACACCAGGGCAAGTGCCGCGAGGCCCACCAATACCGGCATCAGCACCAACGTGCCGAGTGGATAACGTACCAGCATCCAACCGGCCAGCAGCGTGCCAACAAAGTTGGCTGCACCGAACCCCAGCAGCATCAAGGCCAACCCTTCGGTGCCCACCCCCGTGGTGCTTTCCAGAAAAGGCCGGATGTAGGTGAACAGCGCGAAGTGCCCGGTGTGTACCAGCACACAGCCAAACATGCCGATGGCGATGCCCGGGCGCAACAGCACGTCCAGCACCGTGCGCAGGCGTGCGGTGCCCGTCGGGGCCAGGCGTGGCAGCGTGAACAGCTGGAATGCCAGCGTCACCCCACCGACGGCCGCTGCGGCCACAAACGCACTGCGCCAGCCGTACATACCACCGAGGTAGCTGCCCAGTGGCACGGCAACCACCGTGCCTACCGCAATGCCACTGAAGATGATCGACAGCGCACGGGGCAGCAGCGCGGCCGGCACCAGGCGCATCGCCACCGCCGCCGCCATGCTCCAGAAACCGCCCAGGGCGACACCCAGCAAAATGCGCATCAACAAAAGCACCGCCAGGCTGGAAGAGAACGCCACCAACAGGTTCGAGGCAATCATCAGCAGGGAGAACCCCAGCAGCACCACGCGCCGGTCGATACCACGCGTGAGGCCGGGTACCAGCAGCCCGGCGAACAACGCCACCACTGCCGTCACCGTCACGGCCTGGCCGGCCAGCGCCTCGGACACCCCAAGGTCCACCGCCATTGGCGTCAACAGGCTGGCTGGCAGGTATTCCGCCGTCAACAACCCGAACACCCCCATGGCCAGGGAAAACACCGCCATCCAGGCTGGGGTGGCGGGCTCTGCCTGCGAACGGACAGAGGCTTGAGCTACACAATCATTCATCACACGACATCCTCGGGAAATTAGCGCGACGGCCAGTCTAGGTAGGTCAATCCGGATGATCTATGATGCAAACCCTTGAGTTTTTGACTGAAACCCCGACCATGACCCCAGCGGCCCCGTTCAACCTGTCCTCCGGCCTCATCGACGAGCTGCTGCGCGGCATGCGCCTGAGTGGGGTGCAATACCGGCGTATCCAGGCCGGGCCGAGCTTCGGCATGGGCTTTGAGGCCAAACCCGGACATGCCTACTTTCACTTCCTTGCCGCCGGGACGGCGACCTTGCGTACCGACGACGGCAGCCTGTTCGAGTTGTCGGCGGGTAATGCCGTGTTCATCTCCCATGGCGGCGCCCATGCGCTGTCATCCACGGCGGATCGGCCGGTGCAGGACATCAACGGCTTTGACGCGACCTCCCTGGGCGATACCGTGTGCGCCGTGGATGCCTCGCCCGACACGCCGCCCAGTACGTTGCTGTTCAGCGCCTGCATGGCGTTCGAACTTGGCAGTATCCAGGGACTCGGCAGCCTGATGCCGGCCTTGATGCTGATCGATGCCCAGGGCCAGCGTTATCCCGGCCTGATGCCGATCCTGGCGGTGATGGAACGTGAAGTATCCGCTGCGCGCATCGGCTACTCCGGCATCCTCGCGCGCCTGGCCGACGTGGTCGCCGCCATGATCGTGCGAGGCTGGGTGGAATGTGCCTGCGGTAACGCATCGGGACTGGTGGCGGCGTTGCGCGACACGCGATTGGCCGGTGCCCTGCTCGCTTTGCACCAGCAACCTGGACGCGATTGGAGCGTGGCGGAATTGGCTGCGCATTGTCATACCTCCCGGTCGGTGTTTGCCGAGCGCTTCCAGGCCACCCTGGGGATCCCGCCACTGCGCTACGTGACGGAGTTGCGCATGCGCCTGGCCAGCCAATGGCTAACCCTGGAGCGGTTGCCTATCGAAGAAGTCGCGCTGCGCCTGGGTTATACCTCCCAGGCGGCATTCAGCCGCGCGTTCAAGCGCATTACCGGCCAGCCACCTGGCGCCAGCCGCCAGAACCTGCGGAGCCCGGCATGAACGACCGCCGCGCAGACATCATGACCCATCCTGTGAAGACAACTGGCGGTCGCCTATCAGCAATGATGGGGGGCCATTGCGCACGCCGATCCTCAGCCCTTACTCTCTTGAGCCATCACCTTGTTAGCAATGGAGGCTTCATGAAACTGATCGGCATGCTGGACTCGCCTTACGTACGCCGCGTGGCGATTTCCCTGGACGTGTACGGGATGGATTTTGTGCATGAACCGCTGTCCGTATTCCGCACCTTCAACGAGTTCGCCCAGATCAACCCGGTGGTGAAGGCGCCTACCCTGGTGCTGGACGATGGCACGGTGTTGATGGACTCCAGCCTGATCCTGGACTACCTGGAAGCCCTGGCCCCGCTGGATAAAAAGCTGCTCGCGCAGCAACCCAACGCACGCGCCCAGGACCTGCAAACACTCGGGCTGGCCCTGGCGGCCTGTGAGAAAAGCGTGCAAATCGTCTACGAACACAACCTGCGTCCAGCCGAGAAGCAACATGCGCCCTGGCTGGATCGCGTCAGCGGGCAATTGCTCGCGGCCTACTCGCTGCTGGAAAAGCACCTGCCTGAGAGCGAGGCGCTGACCCAGGCCTCGATTACGGCGGCGGTGGCCTGGTCGTTCAGCCAGTTCACCGTGGCGTCGGTTGTGAAGGCAGATGCGTTTCCCAACCTCAAGCGCCATGCCGAGCGGCTGGAGCAGCACCCGGCGTTCAAGCGTTACCCTATCGAATAAACGATGCAGAGCGGTGTGTGGGAGCGGGCTTGCCCGCGAAAACGGTGTGTCCAGTTGGTACATGTGCCGACTGACGCTCTGCCTTCGCGGGCAAGCCCGCTCCCCCATAAGCTCTCTGCCACCGTGAGTCGAACGGGGCCGACTCAGACCCACCCACCATCCACGATAAAGTTCTGCGCCGAACACATCGCCGATGCATCAGAGGCAAGGAACAACGCCATGTTGGCGATGTGTTCCGGCAGCACGCTGCCCGGCAAACATTGACTGCGGCTGATCAGTTCCTTGGCGGCATCGTCGACCCACATCGCCAGTTGTTTTTCCGTCATCACCCAACCCGGCACCAGCGTATTCACGCGGATGCGGCTCGGTCCCAGTTCACGAGCCAGCGCACGGGTCATGCCGTGGGCGGCGGCTTTGCTGGCGGCGTACACCGGGTAGCCAGCGGAGGCCATCATCCAGCCGACGGAGCCGAGGTTGATGATCGCCCCGCCGCCCGCGCTTTTCATCATTGGCACCACGGCCTTGGCGGCGAAGAAAGCGTGCTTGAGGTTGACGGCGATGAGCCGGTCGAACATCTCCGAGTCGACTTCCTCCAAGGTGTGGCGCGCGTCATTGGCGGCGTTGTTCACCAGCACGGAGATCGGTCCCAGGGAGTGTTCGAAGCGCCCAATGGCAGCCTTGTAGGCGATCTCATCGGTGATGTCGCAATTCACGAACTCAACGGTGTGCCCGCGCGAACTCAATAGCGCCGCCAGGCGCTCGCCCTGACTTTGGGCGCGGTCGACAAAGCCGACCTTGGCACCCTGGGCGGCGAAGGCGCGCACCATGAATTCGCCAATACCCGAGGCGCCACCGGAGATCAGGACAGTCTTGCCTTCAAGGTCGGGGTAAACCGCATGCTGAGTGTTCATATAGAGGTGCCTCGCTTAATTAGTCTTATTTTATTTTGCAAAAACGGCGTTAAAGGCTATAAATTCGCTGTCCAACCGACAAAATATCGCACATTAGTAGAACTATTCCACCCAAAACAACAAAAGGAAGTTCGACCATGAAGCACCCTCGTTACCTGCTCTCCGGCCTCGCCCTGTCCATGCTGGTCGCCAGTGGCGGCGCCCAGGCTGCAGGCCTTACCAGCGAGCACAAACCTTTCGGTAAAACCAACGACGGCACCGCCGTCGAACAGTACGTGTTGCGCAACAGCCATGGCATGCAAGCCACGGTGATTACCTACGGCGGCGTGTTGCAGTCGCTGAAGGTGCCGGACAAGCACGGCAAGGTCGAGGACGTGGTGCTGGGCTTCGACGACGTGCAGGGCTATCAAAGCGGTACGGCGTTTTTCGGCGCGACCATCGGGCGCTTCGGCAATCGCCTCGCGGGCGGTGCCTTCGAGCTCGACGGCAAGCGTTACCAGGTTCCGCTCAACGATGGCCCCAACTCGCTGCATGGCGGCGCCCAGGGCTTCGACAAGCACGTATGGAAAGCCACGCCCGTCAAGGCCAAGGACTCCGTGGGCGTGACCCTCACCTACCTGTCCAAGGACGGTGAAATGGGCTTCCCCGGCAACCTGAAGACCGAGGTCACCTACCGCCTCAACGACAACAACGAACTGCACATCGATTACACCGCCACCACCGACAAACCCACGGTGCTCAACCTCACCAACCACAGCTACTTCAACCTCGCCGGTGCGGGCAATGGCGACATCCTCAAGCAAGTCGCTACCTTGCATGCCAGTCATTACACGCCGGTGAATGCCACCTTGATCCCTACCGGCGAACTGGCACCTGTCAAAGGCACGCCGATGGACTTCCTCAAGCCCACGCCGATCGGCCAGCACATCAAGGACGATCACCCGCAGCTCAAATTCGCCGAGCCGAAACAGGGTGGGTTCGACTTCAACTGGGCGCTGGATACCAAAGGTGATGTGAAACAGCTTGCGGCCGAGGTGCATGATCCTGAGTCCGGACGGCGTTTGCAGCTGTTTACCACGGAGCCTGGGGTGCAGTTCTACACCAGCAACTTCCTGGATGGGTCGGTGAAGGGCAAGGCTGGGAAGACCTACCTGCACTGGAGCGGGTTCACGCTGGAGACCCAGCATTTTCCAGATGCGCCCAACCAACCCAAGTTTGCCTCGACCCGCCTGAACCCAGGGCAGACTTACACCCAGAACACCGTCTTCAAATTCTCCGCCGATTAAACCTTAGGGAGCGGGCTTGCCCGCTCCCACATCTAGTCTTCACAGGGCATGACTCAGCGTTGCTTCATGCGGTCGATGACGACGGCCAGGAGCAGGATCGAGCCGCGGATCACATACTGATAAAAGGTGTCGATGTTCTTCAGGTTCATCGCATTCTCAATGATCGCCAAAATCAACACACCGGCGATCACGTGGCGGATCATCCCAACCCCGCCGCTCAGCGACACCCCGCCCAATACGCACGCCGAAATCACCGTCAGCTCGAAACCCTGGCCAATCATCGGCTGGCCGGAAGTCATGCGCGACGCCAATATCACTCCGGCCAACGCCCCGATCACCCCATGCACGGCAAAGATCAGGATCTTGGTGCGGTCCACATTCACGCCCGCCAGCAACGCGGCTTCCGGATTGCCGCCGATGGCCATGGTGTTGCGCCCGTAAGTGGTGTAGTTGAGCAGCCAGCCGAAGAACAGAAAGCACAGGATAGTGATCAGGATCGGCACCGGCACGCCCATCAGTTGGCCATTGCCGAAGACAAAGAATTGATCCTGGGACACCCCCACCGCCTTGCCGTTGGCAAAAATGTAGGCCAGGCCACGCACGATCTGCATGGTCGCCAAGGTGGTGATCAGCGCATTGACCCGCAGCTTGGCGATGACGATGCCGTTGATCAGCCCTACCATCAGGCCCATCAGCAGCGCAGCGCCAATGCCGAGCATGACGCTGTCGGTGTCGCGCATCACAATCGCCGCCACCACGCCGGCGCAGGCGATCACCGAGCCTACGGACAGGTCAAAGTGCCCCGACGCCAGGCAAAACAGCATGGTGCAGGCGGCGATGCCCACGGTGGAAATCGCCAGACCCAGGCCGCGCATATTCAGGGGTGAGAGGAAGTTGTCGATCAGCAAGGCGCACAGCAAAAAGATGCTCACGGCGGCCAGCAGCATCGCCCAGTTGTCCAGCAAGGCGCGCAGGTCAAGCGGCTTGCGCGCGGTGGGCAGCACGTTGTGTTGAGTGGTCATAGTCGTCTCTCAGTTCGCCACGCTGCGCGGCAAGGCCAGTTGCAGCAGGTTGGATTCAGTCGCGTGCTCACGGGTTTGTTCGCCGCGCAGCGCGCCTTCGCACAGCACCAGGATGCGATCGGCGATGCCCATCACCTCCATCAAGTCGCTGGACACCACGATCACCGCAATGCCTTGGGCAGCCAGGTTATGGATGATCTGGTAGATCTCGGCCTTGGCGCCGATATCGATGCCGCGGGTGGGTTCGTCCAGCAGCAGCACCTTCATCGGCATCGACAGCCAGCGGCCGAGAATGGCCTTCTGCTGGTTGCCGCCGGAGAGGTACATGATTTTTTGCGCCGCGTTGGGTGTCTTGACCTTCATGGCGTTGATCTGCTGATCGGCGTTGCCCTTCTCCCAGCCTTCACGCAGCAACCAGCCGAACGTGGAATGGGCACCGCGTGCGCTGATATTGATGTTCTCGGCGACACTGGACAGCGGAATGATGCCCTCCTTCTTACGGTCTTCCGGGCACAGCAGCACGCCGGCGGCGATGGCGTCCCGTGGTGACTGCAAGTGCAAGGGCTCGCCGCAGAGCTCCAGTTGCCCGGCGCTGGCACGTTCCAGGCCGCTGAGCAGGCGGAACAACTCCGTCCGCCCTGCGCCTACCAGCCCGAACAGGCCAAGAATCTCGCCCTTGCGCACGTTGAAACTGACCGGCTCACGCAGACCGGGGCCCAGCAGGCCGTCGACCTTGAGCGCCACTTCGCCGTGCTCACGCGGACGGTAGTCGTAGATGTCCTGGATATCGCGACCGACCATGCACGTCACCAACTGGTCATGGGTCAGCGCGCTCATGTCCTCGAACGTGCGCACGTAGCGACCGTCCTTGAACACCGTGACCGCGTTGCAGATGCGGAATACTTCTTCCATGCGGTGCGACACGTAGAGCACCACTTTGCCCTCATCGCGCAGACGCGCGATGATCGCCATCAAGCGGTCGATTTCGCGCGCGGAGAGGCTGCTGGTGGGCTCGTCGAAGGCGATTACATGGGCGCCTCGGGACAGCGCCTTGGCGATTTCCACCAGTTGGCGCTGGCCCAGGGACAGACGCCCGAGTTTCTCGGCCGGATCGATTTCATCCGCCAGGCCCTTGAGGCAAGCGAGGGCCTGCTTGCGCAGGAGCCCCCGGTTGACCACACCGAAACGCGACGGTAAATGCCCGAGGAACAGGTTCTCGGCCACGCTCATTTCCGGCACCAGATGCAGTTCCTGATGGATCACCGCCACACCGCTGGCAATGCTGTCGGCGGCGCTTTTGAAGGCCATGACCTGCTCGCCGATCTGCAGCGTGCCGCTGTTGGGAATGTAGGCGCCGCCGAGGATCTTCAGCAGCGTCGACTTGCCCGCGCCGTTCTCGCCCATCAGCGCGTGCACCTGCCCAGGGTGGGCGCTGAAGCTGATGCCATCCAGCGCCTTGACCCCGGGGAAGGTTTTGCCAATGCCGTCAAATCGCAAGGCAGCAGCGGTCATTGCCACAGCCCGATCTTGGTCAGTTCGGCCTGGAAGTTCTCACGGGTGATCAAGGTCACCTCATCCATGGCGGTGTATTTGGCAGGCTCGGTGCCTTTGGTGACCCACTCGTACATCATCAGCGCCGTGTTATAGCCCTCGATATGGGGGCTAGGCAGCATCGAGCCGAAGAAACCACTGCTTGGCTTTTTCAGTTCGCCAATGGCGTCGGTGCCATTGATGCCGATGCCGATCACGTTGGCCGCCTTGAAGCCGGCGCTTTCGGTGGCGCGCACGCCGCCCAGCACGGTGTTGTCGTTCATGCCGCCGATGATCAGGTTTTTCGCGCCACTGGGCAGTTTCACCAGGGCCGAATTGGTGGCGTCCATGCTGCCTGGGACATCCAGGGTTTTGGCGGCAGTAAACAGGATGTGATCCTTGGGAATACCCGCTTCCTCCAGGGATTTGACCGAACCATCGGTGCGTTTTTTACCCGTGTCGAGCTCGTTGAAGGTGTTGATCACCGCATAGGTGTCCTTCCAGTCCCAGCCGCGTTTTTTCGCTTCGGCGGCCATGGCGGCGCCCTGCTTCTGGCCGACTTCGAAGGCCGCCATGCCCAGATACGGCACGTCCTCCATGAAGTTGCCCTTGGCATCCACGAATCGGTCGTCCACCGCGATGACTTTCAAGCCGTTGGCCTTGGCCTTGGCGACGATGGCCGGGCCGAGGGAAACGTCCGGCGGGCAGATCACAAAACCCTTGGCGCCGTTGGCAGCCAGGCTGTCGATGGCCGAGAGGGTTTTCTCGCCGTCGGGCACGGCGATCTTGATCACGGTGAAGCCATGTTCCTTGCCGGCTTTCTCGGCAAAGGCCCATTCGGTCTGGAACCACGGCTCCTCGGCCTGTTTGACCAGGAAACCGATTTTCACTTCCTCAGCGGCCAGCAGCAGCCCGCTCAAACTCATGGCCGAGACCGCCACAGCGGCGCAGCACAGGGAACGCAAACCACGACGACGATTCATACGGGTGACTCCTTGTTGTTGTTTTAAGTCTTGGGTTTTATCCAGCAAAGCGATGACAGGGTTTTCCAGGGACATCAACTTCCATGGCCAACACCGCACCGTCCAAGGGGTGATCCAAGGGACTGGCGGCGCTGGTGATGTACAGGGTGGTGAGGTTCGGGCCACCCAATACGCAACTGGTGGGACGGCTGACGGGCAGTTCGACGATGCGGTCCACTTCGCCGTCGGGCGTGAGGCGCAGCAGGCAACTGCCGTCCCAGCGGGCGTTCCAGATGTAGCCGTCAACGTCCATGGCCGAGCCGTCCGGCCCGCCGCGCTCGTGTGGGCCGAACCAGGTCTGCGCTGGGGCGAGTTGGCCGTCGGGTTGGATAGCGTGCCGGTACAGCGTGCCGTCCAGGCTGTCGCCGAAATGCACGTGGCGGCCGTCATCACTCCACAGCAAGGTGTTGGGAATGCCCAGGCCGCTGAGTAACGGCGTGACCTGCGCATCTGCATCTACGCGAAACAGGCCACCGGAACGTCGGGTGATGGGCAGGTCTTCACCCTGCTCGCCAATGTTGTTCTGCATGGTGCCCAGCCACAGGCGGCCGCTGGCATCGCAGCGCGCTTCGTTGCCGCGGTTACCCGGTTGCGGGTCCGCTACGCACAGCAGCGTCAGGGCTTCAGTGGCCAGGTCGAGCCGATAGACGCCACTGCTCAGGGTCACCAAGGCATCGCCGCTTTCACACGGGATGAACGCCGAGACATGCTCGGGCAACTGCCACACTTGCAATTGCCCGCCCATCAGGCGCAGCGCCTGTTTGCCGGCGATATTGACCCAGTACAGCGCCTGGGTCGGCGCATCCCAGAACGGCCCCTCGCCCAATTGCGCACGGTGCGGGGTAACGGCGATACACGACATGATGCCTCCTGAATTTTTATTGTTCTCAGGTGTGCGTTACAGCGGGTCGCGAGATGGCGTGCCATCCACCAGCCGCTGGATACGCAACGGGTTGGCGTTTTTCAACGCGTCGGGCAGCAGGCTATCAGGGTAATTCTGGAAGCACACGGGGCGCAGGAAACGGTCGATGGCCAAGGTGCCGACCGAAGTGCCACGGGCGTCCGACGTCGCCGGGTACGGCCCACCGTGCACCATCGAATCGCAGACCTCCACACCGGTCGGGTAACCGTTGAGCAGGATGCGGCCGACCTTCTGCTCCAGCAGGGGAGTGAGTTCGGCGAACTGTTGCAGGTCGGCCGGCTCGCCAATGATCGTTGCTGTGAGCTGGCCGTGCAGGCCGTGCAACGCGGCGCTGAGTTGGGCCTGGTCGGCGACTTCGACGAACACCGTGGTGGGGCCGAAGACTTCTTCCTGCAGCACTTCATCGCCGTCGATCAATAGGCGTACATCGGCCTTGAACAACTGCGGTTGCGCTTGGTTACCGGCCTGTTGGCTGCCCGCCAGGTGCTGGATACCCGGATGAGCCAGGAGTTTCTCCAGTCCTTTGCCGTAGCTGCTCAGGGTGCCGGCGTTGAGCATGGTCTGTGCCGGTTGGTCGCCGATCAATTGGGCGACTTGTTGGGTGAACGCGGTGAATTCAGGCGATGCGACACCGATCACCAGACCAGGGTTGGTGCAGAACTGGCCGCAGCCCTGGACGACCGATGCCGTCAGGTCACGCGCGACGCTTTCGGCCCGTGCTTTTAACGCCTGGGGCAGCACAATCACCGGGTTGATACTCGACATCTCGGCAAACACCGGGATCGGTTGCGGGCGCGCTGCCGCCATGTCGCACAATGCACGGCCGCCCTTGAGCGAGCCGGTAAAGCCGACCGCCTGGATGGCCGGATGCTTGACCAGTGCTTCACCGACACCGCCGCCGAAGATCATATTGAACACACCCGCCGGCATCTCGGTGGCTTCGGCCGCGCGGATGATCGCATCGGCGACGCGTTCTGCCGTCGCCATATGCCCGCTGTGGGCTTTGAACACCACCGGACAGCCTGCCGCCAGCGCGGCGGCGGTGTCACCGCCCGCCGTAGAGAAGGCCAGGGGAAAGTTGCTGGCGCCAAACACGGCCACCGGTCCCAGGCCAATGCGATATTGACGCAAATCCGGGCGCGGCATGGGTTGGCGGTCAGGCAGCGCTTTGTCGATGCGCGCGCCGTAGAAATCACCACGACGCAACACGGTGGCGAACAGACGCATCTGGCCGCTGGTACGCCCACGCTCGCCCTTGATACGCGCGGCCGGCAACGCGGTTTCGCGACAGACCAGCTCGACAAACTCATCACCCAGCGCGTCCAACTCATCGGCCACTGCGTCCAGGAACTGCGCGCGGCGTGCCGCACTCAACGCGCGGTAGGCAGGATAAGCCTGCGCGGCAGCCTTGGCGGCGGCGTCGATTTCCTGGGGCGTAGCCTGGTAGAAATGCTGCGGCAAGGCTTCACCGCTGGTGGCGTCGACGCTTTGCAAGGTGACGCTGCCGTTGGCGCTACGCTGACCGCCGATGTAGTTGTGGCCGAGGAACGAGGTCATGTTTTTCTCCTTAAAGGGTAATGACGTTGCCGGGTTCGAAAGCCGCATCACTGCTGCCAACACGGTTGACCAGCGGCGCACCGAACTCGGCCTGGCTGATTTCGAACACATCGCCCGGCTGGGTACGGATACCGTCCGCGAACGACAGCGTGGCGGTGCCGAAAAAGTGGATGTGTACGTCGCCAGGCTTGAGGAACTGACGGTATTTGAAGTGGTGGTATTCGAGGTTCTCCAGGCTGTGGCACATATTGGCCTCGCCGCTGAGGAATTCGTTCCGCCAGATTTCCTCACCGTTACGCACGATACGGCTGGTGCCCGCCAGGTGCTGGGGCAACTCACCCACGCGCAACTCCGGGCCATAACTGCAACTGCGCAGCTTGGAATGGGCCAGATACAGGTAGTTCTTACGCTCCATGACGTGGTCGGAGAATTCATTGCCCACCGCGAACCCGACACGATAGGGCTTGCTGTCCGGGCCGATGACGTAGAGGCCACCGATCTCCGGCTCTTCACCGGCATCCTCGGCAAACGGCGGTACCGGGAAAGCTGCGCCGGGGCGCACGACGATGCTGCCATCGCCCTTGTAGAACCACTCGGGCTGCACCCCCGCCTGGCCGGCCGCGGGCTTGCCGCCCTCCACGCCCCACTTGAAGATGCGCATGGTGTCGGTCAGTGCGGTGTCGTCTCCGGCCTGGTGCATCTTGTCCCGCGCAGAGGCGCTGCCCAGGTGGGTCAGGCCGGTGCCGCTGATCAGCATATGCGCCGGGTCCGGGTGGTCCAGCGGCGGCAGGATCTTCAGGTCGGCCAGCAACGTGGCGTAGTCGTGACTGTCGCCCAGGCCGAGGTTATTGACCTGTTGTGCCAGGCCGACGCCGGCTTCGATGGCGGCCAGGGCCAATTCGCGCACGCTGCGTGCCGTCTGCACTTCACGCAGGCTATCGCCCTCTACCACGCCGACCCGGCGTTCGCCGTTGCTTAACTCGAACTGAACTAAACGCATGAAACTTCTCCCAGATTAAGTACGTGTAGCGCCACGGGCACTGGCGGCGAATTGGTCGGCAGGCAGCACGTGCTTGCGCTCCAGCAAGCGGTAGACCACGAAGGTCAAGACCAACCCGAACACCATCACCCCGGACAAAAAGTACAAGCCCGACGCCAGGTTGCCGGTGTATTCCTTGAGCGCACCGATCACGAACGGGCCGATATAGCCACCGAGGTTGCCCACCGAGTTGATCAGCGCAATGCCCGCCGCCGCACTGGCGCCGGCAAAAAAGCGCCCCGGCAAGGTCCAGAACACCGCCGTGCAGGAAAACATCGCGAACGCCGCCAGGCACAGCGCCGCCATTTGCAGCAGCGGCACGCTCAACCAGGCACTGAAGAACAGGCCGATGGCACCGAGCACATAAAGCACCGCAAGATGACCGTAGCGATCATTCAACCGATCGGAACTGCGCGGGATGATCAGCAAGCCGATGATGCCGAAGATATACGGCACGGCGGAGATGAAGCCGGTGGTGAGGTCGCTGCCGCCGAATTGCTTGATCAGCGTCGGCAACCACAGGCCCAGGCCATAGATGCTCAGGGTCACCGGCAGGTAGAACAGCGCCAGCAGCAACACCCGCTTGTCTTTCAGGGCATGCAGCGGGTTGCCGTGGCGGGTCTGGCCGTAGGCTTGCAGGTCTTTGGCGAGCTCTCCGGTGAGCCAGGCCTTTTCGTCCTCGCTCATCCAGGTGACCTGCTTGGGGCCGTCCGGCAAGTAGCGCAGCACCGGCCAGGTCAGCAGGATCGCCGGCGTGCCGATCACGATGAACAGCCACTGCCAGCCATGCAGACCAAGCATGCCGTCCATGCCCAGCAAACCACCGGACACCGGGCCGGTAATCATCATCGCAATAGGCTGGGACAGGATGAATAGCCCAAGGATCTTGCCGCGATGGCGCACCGGAAACCATTGGGTGATGTAGTAGAGAACACCCGGAAAGAACCCCGCCTCTGCCGCGCCGAGCAGAAAGCGCATCACGTAAAAGCTGTGCGGCCCCTGCACGAAGGCCATGCCGATGGTGATAGCGCCCCAGGTGATCATGATGCGCGCAAACCAGCGCCGTGCGCCAAAGCGGTCGAGCATCAGGTTGCTGGGGATCTCGAACAGGAAGTAGCCAATGAAGAACAACCCCGCGCCCAGGCCATAGGCGGCGTCGCCGATGCCGACGTCGGCGCCCATGTGCAGCTTGGCAAAGCCCACAGCGGAGCGGTCCACGTAGGCGATCAGGTACAGCAGGATCAGGAAGGGAATCAGTTTCAGCGTGATGCGCCGAATAAGCCGCAGTTCCTGGCTCATGGGGTCGATCTCCGATTGTTGTTTTTATAGAAGCTCGGGGGACGCCTCTCGCGGAAATCCGCCAGGGTCATACCTCTGTTGAAGCCGACTATATAGTATGACTATTTACAAAACAACTCTTCCAAAGCAGCGTTTTTGCGCTTATGTTTAAGCACGCATAGAACATATAGTCATACAATAAGAGAATCGATCATGCCTGATAAAAAGCCCGGCCTACGCTCTGCCCAGTGGTTTGGTACCGCCGACAAGAACGGCTTCATGTACCGCAGCTGGATGAAGAATCAGGGCATTGCCGACCATCAGTTTCATGGCAAGCCAATCATCGGCATCTGCAATACCTGGTCAGAGCTGACCCCCTGCAACGCGCATTTCCGCCAGATTGCCGAGCACGTCAAACGCGGCGTGATCGAGGCCGGCGGCTTCCCGGTGGAGTTCCCGGTGTTCTCCAATGGCGAGTCGAACCTGCGCCCTACCGCGATGCTTACCCGCAACCTGGCAAGCATGGACGTAGAGGAAGCAATCCGTGGCAACCCGATTGACGGCGTGGTGCTATTGACCGGCTGCGACAAAACCACCCCCGCCCTGCTGATGGGCGCGGCCAGTTGCGACGTGCCAGCCATCGTCGTCACCGGCGGGCCGATGCTCAACGGCAAGCACAAGGGCCAGGACATTGGCTCGGGCACAGTGGTCTGGCAGCTCAGTGAACAGGTCAAGGCTGGCACGATTACGCTGGATGATTTCCTCGCGGCCGAGGGCGGCATGTCACGCTCGGCAGGCACCTGCAACACCATGGGCACCGCGTCGACCATGGCCTGCATGGCCGAGGCGTTGGGCACTTCCCTGCCCCACAACGCGGCGATTCCGGCGGTGGATGCACGGCGCTATGTGCTGGCGCATATGTCGGGCATGCGTGCGGTCGAAATGGTGCGCGAAGACTTGAAGCTGTCGAAGATCCTCACCAAAGAGGCGTTCGAAAACGCGATCCGCGTGAATGCGGCCATCGGCGGTTCGACCAACGCGGTGATCCACCTCAAAGCCATTGCCGGGCGCATCGGCGTCGAACTTGACCTGGATGACTGGACCCGCATCGGCCGTGGCATGCCGACCATTGTCGACCTGCAACCCTCGGGCCGCTTCCTGATGGAAGAGTTCTACTACGCCGGCGGCCTGCCCGCCGTGCTGCGCCGCCTCGGTGAAGCCAACCTGATCCCGCACCCGAATGCCCTGACCGTGAACGGCAAGTCCCTGGGCGAGAACACCCAGGACTCGCCGATCTACGGCCAGGACGAAGTGATCCGCACCCTCGACAACCCGATTCGCGCCGATGGCGGCATCTGCGTGTTGCGCGGCAACCTGGCGCCGCTCGGTGCGGTGCTCAAGCCGTCCGCCGCCAGCCCGGCACTGATGCAGCACCGAGGTCGTGCGGTGGTGTTCGAGAACTTCGACATGTACAAGGCGCGCATCAATGACCCGGAACTGGACGTGGATGCCAACTCGATCCTGGTCATGAAAAACTGTGGCCCCAAGGGTTACCCAGGCATGGCCGAAGTCGGCAACATGGGCCTGCCCGCCAAGCTGCTGGCCCAGGGCGTGACGGACATGGTGCGGATTTCCGATGCGCGCATGAGCGGCACCGCATATGGCACGGTGGTGTTGCACGTGGCGCCAGAGGCTGCGGCCGGCGGGCCGCTGGCCACGGTCAAGGAGGGTGACTGGATCGAACTGGACTGCGCCAACGGCCGCTTGCACCTGGACATCCCCGACGCAGAGCTGGCGGCACGCATGGCCGACCTGGCGCCGCCGCAGAAACTCATCGTCGGCGGCTATCGCCAGCTGTACATCGACCATGTGCTGCAGGCCGACCAGGGCTGTGACTTTGACTTCCTGGTGGGTTGCCGCGGGGCGGAAGTCCCAAGGCATTCCCATTAATTGGGATGCTATGATGCGGCGAATTCAAGCCAGAGCCTCCCTGTAGTCATGGATCACCAGCCGTCCAAGCCGCGCAAGAGCCAGCATGCCCAGATCGTTCAGGACTTGGGCATGCACATCGTTTCCGGTCGCTTCAAGCCTGAAGAACGGCTGCCCATGGAGGCCACGCTCTGCGAGGAGTACAAGGTCAGCCGCTCGGTGTTGCGTGAGGCTACGCGGGTGCTCAGCGCCAAGGGCCTGGTGTATTCCAAGCCACGGGTGGGCGCGGTGGTGCGGCCTCGGTTGAAATGGCACCTGCTCGACCCGGACGTATTGTCCTGGTTGATGCAGTCCACGCCCCACAGTGAGTTCTTCAACACGTTGGCCGGCGTGCGACGCATCCTCGAACCGGAAATCGCCGCCATGGCTGCGACCACCGCCACCGATGAAGACATCGCCACCATCGAACAAGCCTACCTGGGCATGGAAACCGCGCAGACCCACGAACAGCTGCTTCAGGCCGACCTGGACTTCCACCGCGCGATTGCCGACGCCACCCGCAACGACCTGCTGGCCTACATGTGCAATATGCTGTCGCTGCCGTTGCGCGAGTCGATCAACATCACCAACCGCCGCCCGGACATCCAGGGCCTGAGCCTGCCCCGGCACAAGGCGATTCTCACCGCAATCCAGAACCGCGACGCGCTGGGCGCGCGGCATGCGTCGCTGGTGCAGTTGGATGACACGCGGGTGGCGTTGGATACGGTGATGAATGTGCTGACGCCGCTCTGAAGCGGGAGCCGGCAACCGGGCTTTATCGGGTGTAACTCGATCCAAATGTGGGAGCGGGCTTGCTCGCGAATGCGGTGTATCAGCCAATACATTCAGTGACTGACACTTTGCATTCGCGGGCAAGCCCGCTCCCACATTTTTACCTGTGTACGCCGTTAGAGGGTGTAGGCGATACCGACCTGCACCGTGCGCGGCTCGCCTGGGTAGGCGTAGAAGTTCCCGAACGCGCCTTCTTCAAAGTCGCGGTTGAACAGGTTCTTCACGTCCAGGTTCAGCCGGACTTTGTCGTTGACCTTGTAGTAGCTGAGCAGGTCGACCACGGTGTAGGCGTCCATCGAGAACGGCGTATTGGAGGTCTGGCCAACGCGCTCATCGACATATTTGGCGCCGGCGCCCAACCCAAGCCCTTTAAGGCTGCCATCCTGAAATTCGTACACGTTCAGCAAGCTGAAGCTATTGCGCGGGATGTTGGCCAACCGCGAGCCGACCCGAATGGTGTTGTCTTTGGTCACTTCGGCGTCCACATACGCATAGCCACCGATGACACGCCATTCCGGGGTGAGGTTGCCGGCAACGTTCAGGTCGAACCCACGGCTGCGCACCTGTCCAGCGGCGACTTTTGAGTTCGGGTCCAAAGGATCGGTGGTGAGCACATTTTTCTTGTCGATCTGATAGATCGCGGCATCAACGCTCAACTGGCGATCCAACCCTTCCCATTTGATGCCCATCTCATACGACTTGCCCTTTTCAGGTTCAAATCCAACTCCGCCACTGCTAGCACCGGTATTGGGCTTGAACGAGCGTGCTGCGTCGGCATAGATCGCCAGGGTGTCAGTCAGGTCGTAGATCGCACCCACGCGTGGAGTGACCGAGTTGTCGCTGGCCTTCCAGTTTTTACCACCCGCTACATAGGTCTCGTACTCGTGCTCGAAGCGTTCAAAGCGCGCACCCGCCAACACTTTCAGACGTTCGGTCAGCGCGACCTGATCCTGAATGAATGCCGAGTAGGTTTTAAGGTTTTCTTTATCGTGAGTCGGGGTGCTGGTCAGCGCCGGGCGCGGTTTGCCATAGACCGGGTTGAAAATATCGCTGGTGTAGGCGGCACTGGAGCGCTGGATGATCGACTTATAGTCGTAATCCTCAAACTCAACCCCCGTCAGCAAGGTGTGATCAAAAGCCCCCGTGGAGAAATGCCCGGTCAGGTTGAGCTGGGCATCTTTATCGGTCCATTCCAGCTTGCGGTAGTTGAAGTTTCGGTTGAGCGTGTGACCGTCCGCCGCCAGGCTATTGGCTTCAATCGCGTTGCCCTGCAAGGTACCGTCCAACCACTGAAACCCACCGCCCAGGGTCCAATTGTCGTTGAGCAGGTGCTCGAAACGCAGTTGGGCCATGTTGTTGTCGTTGTGCAATTTACCGACATCTTTATCCCCCCAGAAGGTATCGCGCGACGCGGTGCCTTTCTGATTGGTAAAGCGCGTCAGGCCACGATCCAGCGGGTGATTGTTGCGCATGAAGTCGCCTTCGAAGATCACCTTGGTGTCGTCGGTGGCTTGCCAAGTGATGACCGGCGTCACGCCGTAACGCTCGGTCTCGACATGGTCACGGAAGGTCTCGCCGCCCTCGCCCACCACATTCAGGCGATAGGCCAGGCGACCTTGCTCGTCCAGCGGGCCGGAGGCGTCGAGGGTGGCGCGCTGCATGCCCTGATCATCCAGCTGGCTGCCGAGGGTCACCGTAGGCTCGGCCAGCGGTTGCTTGGAGACCACGTTGAAGGTGCCACCCGGATCGCCACGACCATAGAGCATGGTCGCCGGGCCGCGCAGCACTTCCAGGCGTTCGATGGTGTTGGCGTCCGGCATGTTCGGGTAACCACGGTTGATCGGAAAGCCGTTGCGGTAGAACTCGCCGGTGGTAAAGCCGCGCACGGTAAAGGTGGTGAGCCCCTGCCCGCCGAAGTTGTTGGCACGCCCGACACCGCCGGCGTAATCCAGCGCGTCCTGCAGGCGGGTAGCACCAATGTCCTCGACCACGTCTTTGGAGACCACACTGATGGACTGCGGGGTTTCATGAATCGACGTGTCGGTACGCGTCGCGCTCGCCGAGCGTGTGGCGTGGTAGCCCTGCACCGGCCCCTGCGCTGTTTCATAGTCGGCAGTGCCGGTGATGCTGGTGGCCTGCAACTCGATGCCGGCTTTTTCAGCCGACTCGACCTCTGCCCAACTCAACGGGGAAAACGCCTGAAGCACACACAGGGAAACCAGGGTACGACGCATGGGAATGACCTAGTAAATGAGCCAAATGGAGCGGCATATTTGCCAATTATTTTGCCGCGCATGTTATAGCAACTCATTACCGATTGACATGCGTTCTCATTCGTTACTTTTCGACAGATGAAAAAAAGCCACTCCTGAGAGTGGCTTTCGATGATGAACGCAGGCTATTTCGCCTCAGCGATAGCGTTCCAACCAATGTGCATACGGCGCAGGCAAGGTCCAGGACGACTTATCGACGCCCAGTTCTTTAGCCGCAAAGTATGCCCAATGCGGGTCTGCCAGGTGAGCACGGCCCACCGAGACCAGGTCCAGGTGACCCGCCTGCAATGCACCTTCAGCCAGCTGCGGGGTGCCAAAACCCCAGGCCGAGGTGACCGGAATACCGGCTTCGCGACGCACGCGCTCAGCGATCGGGCCCATGAACGCCGGACCCCACGGAATATTGGTGTCAGGGATGGTGAAACCGACGCTCACGCTCAGCAGGTCCAGGCCACCGGCCTTGAAACGACGGGCCAGTTCGATGGACTCGGTGAGGGTCTGCTCGTCGCGGCCGTCGTATTCGATCACGCCGAAACGTGCAGTGAGTGGCAGGTTTTCCGGCCAGACTTCACGAACGGCGGCCAGGGTTTCCAGGAGGAAACGGCTGCGGTTATCGAAGCTGCCGCCATAGGCGTCGGTGCGTTGGTTGGAGTGCTCGGAGAAGAAGCTCTGGCCCAGGTAACCGTGGGCAAAATGCAGTTCGATCCACTCAAAGCCGGCGTCACGCGCACGGCGGGCAGCGTCGACGAAGTCCTGGCGCACACGCGCAATGTCGTCCAGGGTCATGGCCCGCGGCACTTGCGGCAGGTTGGCACCAAAGGCGATGGCCGACGGGGCGATGGTTTCCCAGCTGCGGGCATCGGAGGCGGCGATATGGTCGTCACCTTCCCACGGGCGGTTGGCGCTGGCCTTACGGCCGGCGTGGCCGATCTGGATGCCCGGCACCGAGCCAGCAGCCTTGATGGCTTTGACCATTGGCACGAAGGCCTCGGCGTGGGCGTCGCTCCAAATACCAGCGCAGCCGGGGGTGATGCGGCCTTCCGGCGCGACAGCGGTGGCTTCGACCACTACCAGACCGGCACCGCCACGGGCCATGCTGGCCAGGTGCACGTGGTGCCAATCGTTGACGATGCCGTCTTCGGCCATGTACTGGCACATCGGCGGAATAGCGATGCGGTTACGCAGGGTGACGTCTTTGAGTGTGAACGGTTCGAACAAAGCGGACATGAAGAACTCCAAGAGCGAGTGAGTGATTCGATAGTTCGATGGTAATCGAACTATGGTATTCAACGATACCCCCCTGCTATGATTCATTTCATGCGAGCCTTTAAACACCCTCCCCTTGAAGACCTGACCCTCGAACGCCTGCTGTACGCGCTGAGTGACCCGGTTCGCCTCGAAATCGTGCGCTGCCTGGCCGGCGTGCCCGAGGCCACCTGTGGCGAACTGGATGGCGGGCGACCCAAGTCGAGCATGTCCCACCACTTTCGCGTGTTGCGTGACGCCGGGCTGGTGCACACCCGCAGCGCGGGCACCACGCATCTGAATTCGTTGCGTGCCGAGGTGCTTGAGGCGCGCTTTCCGGGTTTACTCGGGTGCATCCTCGCCCAGCACTGAGCCAGGATCAGCCTCCCCCTGCACAGCATCACGGCTCGGCGCACCGCCGAATTTGAGTGCGCCAATGCGCCCTTGCAGTTGGTCGACAAATCGCTGCGCCTCCAACCGTGCGTTGAACATCATGCTCAGGTCCCCCAGGCGCAGCAGGCAGTCCTTGGGTGAAACTTGGCATTGAGGTGGTCAGTGCCATCGATAAAAACAACGTACTCGCCCGAATGAGAAACCATCATGAATAGACGACCATGAAGTAATGGCGGGCAACGTCATTGGACAAGCGCATGTCGTGCTGGCAGCGCTTGAGGTGCTGCGCCAGCAAGAGATCGACATTCGCGGCACTTAAACGATTCAGGCATCAGGCGAACCTTTGCTGTGAACCCGCGTCCGAGCTTAAGCACTGTTGCTTACCGCTCGCGAGGTCCTCGTTTGAAAGCCGCCATCATCAAAAAGTACCGCCTGATCATCAAAACCATGGGCTACGTGGGCTGGGCGCTGTTCTGGCTGTTGTTGTGGGACGTCGCCGTCACTGTGGACTTCATGTTGTTCCTCACCTACAAGATCAATCTGCCGCTGATGCCCCTGACCCTGCTGGGTTCGGCGCTGGTGGTGCTGATCAGTTTTCGTAACAGCAGCGCCTACAACCGCTGGTGGGAAGCCCGTACCCTGTGGGGCGCGATGGTCAACAACTCGCGCAGTTTTGCACGCCAGGTACTGACCCTGCTGGACGATCCCGACGACGAAGTGAACCCGGTCAAGGCCACCCTGCTGCGTCGCCATGTAGCCTATGTGAATTGCCTGGCCGCGCACCTCAAGGGCCAACCGTGCCCTGAAGAAGTCCGCGCGTTTATCCCCGGCGATGAGTTTGCGCGTAACGGCGCCACCAACAACTTTGCCAACGATATCCTCACCGGTTCAGCGGCGTTGCTGGCACGGGAGTACAAGGTCGGTCACCTCGACAGCATTCGCCTGGCACGGCTGGAGTCGACCCTAGTGGATTTGTCCAACGCCCAGGGCGGCATGGAACGGATCGCCAACACACCGCTACCCTACCCTTACGTGTATTTCCCGCGCCTGTTTATCTCGCTGTTCTGCCTGATCGTACCGGTGGGCCTGGTGGAGTCCCTGGGTTGGTTCACCCCGCTGGCCTCGACGGTGGTGGGCTTCATGCTGCTGGCCATCGAGCGCATCGGCACCGACCTGCAAAGCCCGTTCAACTCCAGCGAACACCAGATCCAGATGGACACCATCTGCGAAACCATCGAGAAAAACCTGCAGTCGATGCAGCGTGATGCGCTGGGTGGCGAGCGCATCGGTTAAACCCTCCCTTCGGCCTCAAGTGCGTGCTCCCTCAGTCGATATACAGGGAGTACGCATGGGCCACACCCCCCTCATAACAACACATGCGACGCTCGACGCTACTGTTTTCTCCTTGCCAAAATTATAAATACCCGCGGGTGAAGTCATGAATATCAAGCAAAAGCTGACCTGGGCATTTGCCGCCATCGCGTGCGTGCCGGTTATCCTGGTGGCCGTGCTGGTCGTGTTGAATCTGCGCGAGGGGGCCCTAGCCAATTTCCTCGACAGCAGTGGCCGTGAGATCCGCCAGATCGACAACGGCATGAAGCAGTTCTTCGATGGCATCAGCCAGAACGTCGACTATGTGGCCAAGGACCCGCGCGTTGTCGCGGCCAAGGACCTCAAGAGCTACGCCGGCGCCGACGCCGCACAAATCCCGCTCACCCCCACGAATAAAGAGCTGCTGGAGATCTTCGACCAGTTCGCCAAGAGCCATCCCAGCACTGCCTACCTGTCCCTGGGTTTGAAAGACGGCGGCTACGCCAGTTGGCCCGACGACACCAAACTCAACAACTACGATCCGCGCGTGCGCCCCTGGTATCAAGCGGCCATCGCCGCGCCGGGTAAAACCGTGCGCACCGGTGCCTACTATTGGGCGCCGGATGATGTGACGCTGATCGGCACCGTACACACCGTCGCTGATGCCACCGGGAATATCCTCGGCGTGGTCGGCCTGGACGTGTCGCTCAAGCAGCTCACCGAACTGGTACGCAACATCAAGCTGGGCGACAGCGGCTACCTGATGCTGGTGGAAGGCAACGGCAACGTGCTGGTGGACCCCAGCAATGCCAAACACAACTTCAAGCCCCTGGCCGACCTGGGCCCGAACTATGCCGAACTGGCTAAACGCGGCGACGGCGTGACCCAGATCGAGATTGATGGCGTGGCGTACATGGCCAATATGGTCAGCTCCAAAGACTTGGGCTGGCGCTTTATCGGCCTGATCAAGCGCGACGAAGTGATGGCCGGCGCCACGCGCCTGACTTGGTTGATTGCAGCCATTGCAGCGGTATTGGCATTGGTGTTCGCAATAGTCGGTGCCAGCTTTGCCAGCGTTATCGTGCGCCCGATCCGTGGCGTAGCCGACGGCCTGCAAGAGATCGCCGAAGGTGAAGGCGACCTGACGCGCCAGCTCAAGGTGCAAGGCAAGGACGAAACCGCCAGCCTGGCCGGCTGGTTCAACCAGTTCCTGAGCATGATCGCCCAGTTGGTGCAACGCATCGGCAACGCCTCGTCCGACCTGCAGAGCGCCGCCGCCGACACCCGCGAAGTGGCCCACAACATGAACCAGGCGGCCGGTCGCCAACGCGAAGCCGTGGAACTGGTGAGCACCGCGTTCAACGAAATGGTGGCCACCGCCAACGAAGTCGCGCGTTCCTGCAGCGCCGCCGCCACCAGCGCCGACGAAGGCTACCGCGACGTGCACGACGGCCAGCAGCACATCGGCGAAGCCACCGGCAGCGTGCTCAAACTCAGTGAAGACCTGCAACGCTCAACCCAGACCATGCAGCAGTTGGAGCAGGACAGCAAAAACATCAACACCATCCTCGACACCATCCGCTCGATTGCCGAGCAGACCAACCTGCTGGCGCTCAACGCGGCGATCGAGGCGGCGCGCGCCGGCGACCAAGGCCGAGGTTTTGCGGTGGTCGCCGACGAAGTCCGCGCCCTCGCCCGTCGCACCGCCGACTCCACCGGCGAAATCGACAGCCTGCTCGGCAACCTCGCCCGCCGCACCCAGGAGGTGACGCAGCAGATGCAAGGCAGCCTGCTGGTGTCTCACACCAGCGTGGAACGTATCCAGCAGGCACGCGACAGCTTCGACAAGATCCGCGGCTCGGTGGACTCGATCCGCGACCAGAACACCCAGATCGCCACGGCCGCCGAAGAGCAACACCAAGTGGCCGAAGAGATCAACCGGCACATCGCGCAGATCCATGCCGACGCGCAACTGGTCGAAGGTTTTGCCCACTCGGCGCAGACCGGGTCAGGTCGGTTGACGGACATTTCGGGCCAGCTCAAAGGATTGGTAGGTCGCTTTAAGTTCTGATCGGGCGCGAAACCTGCTCCCATTCAGCGCATCACAGTGGTGAGCGGGCTTGCTCCGCTCACCACACTTGCATTGCGCCCTGGGCGACATTTAGCCACACGTCATCATCGCAGTACCTGTAATAGTCTATTGCAGGACTATAATGTACTAACCAGTTACTTATCTTGCTAAAATCGCGTCTTTGCCCTCTCACATTCGAGTCCTTTCGACATGAAACGAGCATCGCGCGCCGCTGGCGTCTCTAGATTATTATTGCTGGGCTTGGGCGTTATCATCGCCCTGCTCGGCCTCGCGCTGGCCATTGGCGGCGTCAAACTGGTCAGCCTGGGAGGTTCCTGGTACTTCCTGATCGGCGGCGCAATCATGGCAATCGCCGGGCTGTTGATCGCCTGCCGCAAGCCTGCCGGCGCATGGGTGTTCGCAGCCTTTCTGATCGGCACGGCCATCTGGGCGGTGGCGGATGTGGGCCTGGTGTTCTGGCCGCTGTTCTCGCGACTCTTCATGTTTGCGGCCATCGGTATGGTGGTGGCGCTGGTCTACCCGCTGCTCGTCAATAAGCCTGCGCGCGGCGCCTATGCCGTGGCGGCCGTACTGGCGGCGGGCGTTGCAGTGGCGGCAGGCAATATGTTCGTCGCCCACCCAAGCGTGGCGCCGACCGGTGCCGGCCCAGGCATCACCCCGGTGGCTGCGGCCGACGCACAGAAAGACTGGGCGCACTACGGCAATACCGAAGGGGGCAGCCGCTTCGCCGCGCTGGACCAGATCAACCGCGACACGGTCAACAAGCTCAAGGTGGCGTGGACCTATCACACCGGCGACGTGGCCATCAGCGACGGCAACGGCGCCGAAGACCAACTGACGCCCCTGCAGATCGGCAACAAAGTGTTCATCTGCACGCCGCACAACAACCTGATCGCCCTCGACGCCGACACCGGCAAAGAGCTGTGGAAGAACGAAGTCAACGCCAAATCGGCGGTGTGGCAGCGTTGCCGTGGCATGGCCTACTTCGACGCCACCGCGCCGATTGCCCAGCCGACCCAGCCCAACAGTTCGCCGATCATGCCTGCCAGCGTTCCCGCCGGTGCGCAGTGCCAGCGTCGCCTGCTGACCAACACCATCGATGCACGCCTGATCGCCGTGGATGCCGACACCGGCAAGTTCTGCGAAGACTTCGGCACCCACGGCCAGGTGGATCTGAAAGCCGGCCTGGGGAACGTACCGGACAGCTACTATCAGCTGTCCTCCGCGCCACTGATCGCCGGCACCACCGTGGTGGTGGGCGGTCGCGTGGCCGACAACGTCCAGACCGACATGCCCGGCGGTGTGATCCGTGGCTTCGACGTGATCAGCGGCCAGATGCGCTGGGCCTTCGACCCAGGCAACCCGGAAGACAAGCAGGCGCCCGCCGACGGCAGCACCTACGTGCGCAGCACCCCAAACAGCTGGGCGCCGATGTCCTATGACCCGCTGATGAACACCGTGTTCTTGCCGATGGGCAGTTCGTCCACCGACATCTACGGCGTGGAACGCACCCAGCTCAACCACAAATACGGCGCTTCGGTACTGGCGCTGGACGCCTCCACCGGTGCGGAAAAATGGGTGTACCAGACCGTCCACAATGACCTGTGGGACTTCGACCTGCCGATGCAGCCGAGCCTGATCGACTTCACCCCGCCGGGCAGCGACAAAGCGGTGCCAGCGGTAGTGATCGGCACCAAGGCCGGGCAGATCTACGTGCTCGACCGGGCCACTGGCAAGCCGTTGACCGACGTGCAGGAAGTCCCGGTCAAGGCCGCCAACATCCCTAACGAACCCTACTCGCCCACCCAGCCAAAATCGGTCGGCATGCCGCAGATCGGCGCACAGACCCTGACCGAATCGGACATGTGGGGTGCCACGCCGTTTGACCAGCTGCTGTGCCGCATCGACTTCAAAGGCATGCGCTACGAAGGCCTGTACACTGCGCCAGGCACTGATAAATCCCTGAGCTTCCCGGGTTCGCTGGGCGGCATGAACTGGGGCAGCATTTCCACCGACCCGGTGCATGGGTTTATCTTCGTCAACGACATGCGCCTGGGCCTGTGGATCCAGATGGTGCCGTCGCAAAACAAGGCCCAGGCCTCGTCCGGTGGCGAAGCGCTGAACACCGGTATGGGCGCCGTGCCACTCAAGGGTACGCCCTATGCGGTGAACAAGAACCGCTTCTTGTCGGTGGCCGGCATTCCGTGCCAGGCGCCACCGTTCGGCACCCTGACCGCGATCGACATGAAGACGCAAAAGGTCGCCTGGCAAGTACCGGTCGGTACCGTTGAAGACACCGGCCCCCTGGGCATCCGCATGCACCTGCCGATCAAGATCGGCCTGCCAACCCTCGGCGGCACCCTGTCGACCCAGGGCGGCTTGATCTTTATCGCCGGCACCCAGGACTTCTACCTGCGCGCCTTCAACAGCGGCAACGGTGATGAAGTCTGGAAAGCCCGCCTGCCCGTGGGCAGCCAGGGTGGCCCGATGACTTACGTGTCGCCGAAAACCGGCAAGCAATACATCGTGATCACTGCCGGTGGCGCACGCCAGTCCACCGACCGTGGCGACTACGTGATCGCCTACGCCCTGCCATAACCCCCTCTTCGCGCGGTGCCTCCCCCGGCACCGCGCCTTCTGTTTGGAAGAACCCGCATGACCCCCACTTCTCACATTCCCCTTGGGCGCCTGTTGCTGGGCCTTGCCCTGGGTGCCGCCCTGCCCGTGCAAGCCGATGACACCACCCTGACCGGCGACTGGGGTGGCCTGCGCCATGAGCTCGACGCGCAAGGCATCCGCTTTACCGGCGACTACAGTGGCGAAACCGCCTACAACGCCCACGGCGGCCAACACCGCTCGGCGCGCTACTCGCAGAACCTCAAGCTCGGCGTGCAGTTCGACCTGGGCAAGCTCTACGGTTTCAACAATGGCGACCGCATCCAGGTCACCCTCAACGACCGTCGTGGCAATAGCGCTTCCGAGGACCTGGTGGGCAACCGCCTGCCGATCCAGGAAAACTACGGCGGCCTGTACACTCGCCTGACCGAGCTGAGTTACGAGCGCACGCTCTTTACTCCGGCGCTGAACGTCAAGCTCGGCTACATGGCCATGGGCAACGACCTCGGCGGCCTGGACAGCGGGATTCTGTGCAACTTCATGAACGCCGGTTTCTGCGGGCATCCGCTGAACATGTCCGGCGGCAGCGGCTGGACCAACTACCCGAATGCGCACCTGGGTGCGCGGGTGAAATACGACTTTGCCCCCAACTGGCAACTGCGCGTCGCCGCGTTCAACGTCGACCCGCAAAGCAATGGCAACTCCAGCCGCGCCTGGCACCTGGGGCCCAAGCACACCACCGGCACCGTGGTGCCGATCGAGTTGGTGTACAAACACGCGGGCAGCCTGCCGGGCGAATACAAGCTGGGCTATTACTACGACAGTTCCGACGTGAAACGCATCGGCAGCAACAAGGAGGTCAGCGGTCGCGGTGGTCACTACCTGTTGATTGATCAGGCCGTATGGGCCTCGGAGTCCTCCGCCGGCCGCGTGCTGCACGCCTTCGGCCAATACTCCGCCGCCAGCGAAGCGGCCTCGCCGTTCAGCAGGTGGTATGGCGCCGGCGTGGTGTTGTACAAACCGTTCGAAGGCCGGCCGCGTGACACCCTGGCCCTGGGTTATGGTCGCGCCGTGCCCAACCCGCGCAGCCGCGAGGTTCAGGAACTGGCCGCGCTCAACGCCGGGAACGACTACCCCAACCTGAATAATGCCGAACAGCTGATCGAACTCAGCTACGGCTACCAGGCCACGCCTTGGCTGACCTTGCGCCCGGATGTGCAGTACATCATCGAGCCGGGGGCATTCTCGGGCGAAAACATCGACAACGCGCTGGTGCTGGGCTTGCAAGTCAAGGCCGTGTTCTAGGCCTCACTCTGCTGATACTCGCGTGGCGTACACCCAAACTCGCGGCGGAACACCGTGTGCAGATACTGCGCCGATTTGAAGCCGCAGGCCTGGGCAATATCGGCAATCGCCAGGGCCTGGTTCTGCAGGCCCTTGGCGGCAGCGGCGAGTTTGAAGCGCAGGATCTCGTCATGCACACTGCAGCCACGCGCCTTGCGAAAATGTGTCTCCAGCGATGAACGCGATACCCCCACATATCCCGCCACCTGAGCCGTCTTAATCCCCTGGCAGGCGTACTGCCGGATAAACAACAGCGCCTGCATCACGTACGGATTACCCAAGGGTTGATGCAAGCTTGAAGCCTGCACATTAATCGCATCCGGCGGCACCAGGATCTGCTCACCTCTGCACGGCTTGCCGTGCAACATCTGGTGTAACAGCGCGGCGGCCGTGCGGCCCATGGTTTCGGTGCCCTGGATAACCGAACTCAACGGCACCCGCGTGAGCGTCCGAGTCAGCGGATCATTGTCGATACCGATCAGCGCCACTTCCTCCGGCACGGCAATGCCGGCCGTGAGACATGCTTGCAGCAACTGCCGGGCGCGGGCGTCAGTGACCGCGATAATGCCAATAGGCTTGGGGAGGCTGTGCAACCAGGCGATTTGCTGTTCGACGGCGCTGTCCCACAGCGGTGCGCTGGTGCCCAACCCGCGATAGACCTCGACCTGCAATCCGTCCCGTTGCAGCAGGCGGCGAAAGGCTTTTTCGCGCTCCTGGGCCCAGCGATTGGCCTGGGCTTCGGGCAGGCTGAAACAGGCAAACCGCGTCAGGCCGGCCTCGATCAAATGTTCATAGGCCAGCTTGATCAAGGCGTAGTTGTCCGTGGCCACGTAGGGCATGCCTTTGGGATAGGCACGCACATCCTCGTAGGAACCCCCCACCGCCACCACGGGCAGCTTGCTCCCGGCCAGCGCCTCGCCAATCAGCGGGTCATCAAAGTCAGCAATGATGCCGTCGCCCTGCCAGCGCTCGATGCCTTTGAGGCGGCACAGGAAGTCCTCTTCGAGGAACAAGTCCCAGGACGCGCGGGTACTGCTCAGGTAATTGCCGATGCCGGCGATAATGCCACGGTCGTAGATTTTGCTGCCGTTGAACAGCAGGGCAATGCGGTGCACGGGCGGTAGGGTTTTCATTGTTTTTATCCTGAAGCCGGTCAAAACAGACTAGCCCCTGTCACGCAAAATCGCACCATCTCTTGATGATTTTCGTAATCGGCAGGCGCAGCGCCGTTGTTAGTATCGAGTCACCGCCAAGAACAATAAGGAAAACGCCATGCCGTACTTCCCCGGTGTCGAGAAGGTTCGCTTCGAAGGCCCCAGCAGCGATGCCCCCCTCGCCTTTCGCCATTACGATGCCAACAAGCTCATCCTCGGCAAGCCCATGCGCGAACATCTGCGCATGGCGGCCTGTTACTGGCACACCTTCGTCTGGCCTGGGGCGGATATGTTTGGTGTGGGCACGTTCAAGCGGCCGTGGCAGCGCAGTGGCGACCCGATGGAACTGGCCATCGGCAAGGCAGACGCCGCTTTCGAATTTTTCTCCAAGCTGGGCATCGACTACTACAGCTTTCACGACACGGACGTCGCCCCCGAAGGCAGCTCGCTCAAGGAGTATCGCCACCACTTCGCACAGATGGTCGACCACCTGGAACGCCATCAGGAACACACCGGCATCAAGCTGCTGTGGGGCACCGCCAATTGCTTCAGCAACCCGCGCTTTGCCGCCGGCGCCGCCAGCAACCCGGACCCGGAAGTGTTTGCCTACGCCGCCGCCCAGGTGTTCAGCGCAATGAACGCCACCCTGCGCCTCAAGGGTTCCAACTATGTGTTGTGGGGCGGCCGCGAGGGTTATGAAACGCTGCTCAACACCGACCTCAAGCGCGAACGCGAACAGCTCGGGCGCTTCATGCGCATGGTGGTGGAGCACAAGCACAAGATCGGCTTCAAGGGCGACCTGCTGATCGAGCCCAAGCCCCAGGAACCCACCAAGCACCAATACGATTACGACAGCGCCACGGTGTTCGGCTTCCTGCATGAGTACGGCCTGGAACATGAGATCAAGGTGAACATCGAGGCCAACCACGCAACCCTGGCCGGGCACAGCTTTCATCATGAGATTGCCACCGCCGTGTCCCTGGGGATCTTCGGCAGCATCGACGCCAACCGAGGCGACCCGCAGAACGGCTGGGACACCGACCAGTTCCCCAACAGCGTCGAGGAAATGACCCTGGCCACCTATGAAATCCTCAAGGCCGGGGGCTTCAAAAATGGCGGCTACAACTTCGACTCCAAGGTACGCCGCCAGAGCCTGGATGATGTGGACCTGTTCCACGGGCATGTGGCGGCCATGGATGTACTGGCTTTGGCACTGGAACGCGCGGCAGCGATGGTCGAGAACGATCGGTTGCAGCAATTCAAGGACCAACGGTACGCCGGTTGGCAGCAACCGCTGGGCCAGGCCGTGCTGGCCGGTGAGTTCAGCCTGGAATCACTGGCCGAACATGCATTTGCCCACGAACTGGACCCGCAGGCGGTGAGTGGTCGCCAGGAGATGCTTGAAGGCGTGGTGAATCGCTTTATCTACCGGTGACATTTGCGCGACAAATCTCTGCACAGAGCGTCGAGGGACGCTCTACAGTCTTACCCGCATCACGCTGTGTCTTTCCAACAACAATAAAAGGACGCACTACCATGAAGTCATTCAAACGCACACTTATCGCCACGGCCCTGGCCCTGCTCGCCCTGCCGGCGATGGCCGATTCCGCCCACCCGAAGATCGGTTTCTCCATCGATGACCTGCGTCTGGAGCGCTGGTCCCGCGACCGTGACTACTTCGTCGCCGCCGCGGAAAAACTCGACGCCAAGGTCTTCGTGCAATCGGCCGATGCCAACGAACAGAAACAGATCTCGCAGATTGAAAACCTGATCTCACGTGGCGTCGACGTGATTGTCATCGTGCCGTTCAACGCCACCGTGCTCACCAACGCCGTCGCCGAAGCCAAGAAGGCCGGGATCAAGGTGGTGTCCTATGATCGCCTGATTCTCAACGCGGACATCGACGCCTACATCTCCTTCGATAACGAAAAAGTCGGCGAAATGCAGGCCAGCGGCGTGTTGCAAGCGGCGCCCAAGGGTAACTACTTCCTGCTCGGCGGCGCGCCCACCGACAACAACGCCAAGGTCCTGCGCGAAGGCCAGATGAAGGTGTTGCAACCGGCCATCGACAAGGGCGACATCAAGGTTGTCGGCCAGCAGTGGGTCAAGGAATGGAACCCCACCGAAGCCCTGAGCATCGTCGAAAACGCCCTGACTCGGAACAACAACAAGATCGACGCCATCGTCGCCTCCAACGACGCCACCGCCGGCGGCGCGATCCAGGCCCTGGCCGCACAGAAACTGGCGGGCAAGGTGCCGATCTCCGGGCAAGACGCCGACCTGGCCGCGATCAAGCGCGTCATCGACGGCACCCAGACCATGACCGTGTACAAGCCGCTCAAGCTGATCGCCTCGGAAGCCGCCAAGCTTTCGGTGCAGCTGGCGCGCAATGAGAAACCCACCTACAGCTCGCAATACGACAACGGCAGCAAAAAGGTCGACACCATCCTGCTCACCCCTACCCCGCTGACCAAGGCCAATATCGACCTGTTGGAGAAAGACGGGTTCTACACCAAAGAGCAGATTGCCGGGCAGTGACCGCCATGTCCGACTACCTGCTGCAAATGAACGGCATCGTCAAAAGCTTTGGCGGTGTCAACGCGCTGAACGGCATCGATATCAGGGTGCGGCCAGGGGAATGCGTTGGCCTGTGCGGCGAGAACGGTGCCGGCAAGTCCACCTTGATGAAGGTGCTGTCGGCGGTCTACCCGTACGGCACCTGGGAAGGTGAAATCCTTTGGGACGGGCAGCCGCTCAAGGCCCAGTCCATCAGCGAAACCGAGGCCGCCGGCATCGTGATCATCCACCAGGAACTGACCCTGGTGCCCGACCTGTCGGTGGCTGAAAACATCTTCATGGGCCACGAACTGACCTTGCCGGGTGGGCGCATGAACTACCCGGCGATGTTCCACCGCGCCGAAGCGCTGATGCGCGAGCTCAAGGTGCCGGACATGAACGTGGCGCTGCCCGTGTCGCAGTACGGCGGCGGCTACCAGCAACTGGTGGAAATCGCCAAGGCCCTGAACAAGCAGGCGCGACTGTTGATTCTCGACGAGCCGTCCTCGGCCCTGACCCGTTCGGAAATCGAGGTGCTGCTCGATATCATCCGTGGCCTCAAGGCCAAGGGCGTGGCCTGCGTGTACATCTCCCACAAGCTCGATGAAGTGGCGGCAGTGTGCGACACCATTGCGGTGATCCGCGACGGCAAGCACATCGCGACCACCGCCATGGCCGATATGGACATCGCGAAGATCATCACCCAGATGGTCGGCCGCGAGATGAGCAACCTCTACCCCACCGAGCCCCATGCGGTGGGCGAGGTGATTTTCGAGGCGCGCAACGTCACCTGCCATGATGTCGACAACCCCAAGCGCAAGCGTGTGGACGATGTGTCCTTTGTGCTCAAGCGTGGTGAAATCCTCGGCATCGCCGGGTTGGTGGGCGCCGGGCGCACGGAACTGGTGTCGGCGCTGTTCGGCGCCTATCCCGGCCGCTACAGCGCCGAGGTGTGGCTGTACGGCCAGGTGATCGACACACGCACGCCGCTCAAATCGATCCGCGCCGGGTTATGCATGGTGCCCGAGGATCGCAAGCGCCAAGGCATCATTCCCGACCTGGGCGTGGGCCAGAACATCACCCTGACGGTGCTCGACAGCTATGCGCACCGAACCCGCATTGATGCCGAAGCCGAACTGGGCAGCATCGACCAGCAGATCGCGCGCATGCACCTCAAGACCGCCAGCACGTTCCTGCCGATCACCAGCCTGTCCGGTGGCAACCAGCAAAAGGCCGTGCTGGCGAAAATGCTGATGGCCAAGCCCAAGGTGCTGATCCTCGACGAGCCCACACGGGGCGTGGACGTGGGTGCCAAATATGAGATCTACAAGTTGATGGGCGCGCTGGCGGCCGAAGGCGTGGCGATCATCATGGTGTCCTCGGAGCTGGCCGAAGTGCTCGGCGTTTCCGACCGCGTGCTGGTAATCGGCGACGGCCAATTGCGCGGTGACTTCATCAACGAGGGGCTCACCCAGGAACAAGTGCTCGCCGCTGCGCTCAGCCAACACAACAATAATGATCGGAAGACCGTGTAGATGAATCAGGTCAAACACCTTTTTACCCGCTACAAAATGCTCGCCCTGGTCATCGCCGTGGCGGTGATCTGGGTGTTTTTCAGCTGGCAGACCGAGGGCGGTTTCCTCACCCCGCGCAACCTGTCCAACTTGCTGAGGCAAATGTCGATCACCGGGATATTGGCGTGCGGCATGGTGCTGGTGATCATCAGCGGCGAGATCGATTTGTCGGTGGGCTCGTTGCTCGGGTTGCTGGGTGGGCTGGCGGCGATCCTGGATGTGGTTTATCACATTCCATTGCTGGCCAACTTGAGCCTGGTGGCGTTGTGCGGGTTGATGATCGGGCTGGCCAATGGGTACATGACCGCCTATTTGCGCATCCCTTCGTTCATTGTCGGCTTGGGCGGGATGCTGGCGTTTCGCGGTATTCTGCTGGGGATCACCGGCGGCACCACCATCGCGCCGGTGTCGCCTTCGCTGGTGTACGTGGGCCAGGGTTACCTGCCGCATTCGGTGGGGATCGGGCTGGGCGTGCTGTTGTTTTCACTGACCGTTTTCCTGACCTGGAAGCAGCGGCGCAATCGCGCGCTGCATGGGTTGGCGGCGCACTCGCTGGTACGTGACCTGGTGCGGGTGGCGGTGATCGGCGCCGTACTGGCGGGGTTTGTCACGACGCTCAACAGCTACGACGGGATTCCCGTCCCGGTCTTGCTTCTGCTGGTTTTATTGGGCGTATTCAGCTACGTCACCAGCCAGACCGTATTCGGCCGTCGCGTGTACGCGGTGGGCAGCAATATGGAAGCCACGCGCCTGTCGGGCATCAACGTACAGGCGGTGAAACTGTGGATCTTCGGCATCATGGGCGTGATGTGTGCCCTGGCCGGGTTGGTCAACACGGCTCGCCTGGCTGCCGGCTCACCGTCGGCGGGGAATATGGGTGAGCTGGATGCGATTGCAGCATGTTTTATTGGCGGTACGTCAATGCGCGGTGGTTCGGGTACGGTGTATGGCGCATTGCTCGGGGCCTTGGTGATCACCAGCCTGGACAATGGCATGTCGATGCTGGACGTGGACAGCTATTGGCAGATGATTGTGAAGGGCAGCATTCTGGTACTGGCGGTTTGGGTGGATGTGAGCACGCGGGCGGGTCGGCGATGAACCGCAGCGACGGCGTTGGATTGCGGGGGTGTGGCATTGGCTGGAGATTGCCAACACCACGGTGGAACGCTCTATCGAGCGCTTGAACCCCACACAAGCCACGGCCTGAACGCGAAAAAATGTGCGAGCGGGCTTGCCTGCGATAGCGCTGTATCCCTGCCAGACCTGCTGATCTGACACTGTGCTATCGCGGACAATCCCGCTCCCCCATTGGACCTAAGGTGTACTTAAATTACTTGGACACCGGCATCGCAAACTCGGCGCCCTGCTCGATGCTCTCCGACCAGCGCTGCATGATCGACTTCTGCTTGGTATAGAACCGCACACCTTCAGTGCCATACGCGTGCATGTCGCCAAACAGGCTCTTCTTCCAGCCGCCAAACCCGTGCCACGCCATCGGCACCGGAATCGGTACGTTGATGCCGACCATGCCCACTTCAATCCGCCGTGCAAATTCACGCGCGATGTTGCCGTCGCGGGTGAAGCAACTCACACCGTTACCGAATTCGTGAGCGTTGACCAGTTTGATCGCTTCGGCGAAGTCATTCACGCGCACGCACGCCAGAACCGGGCCGAAAATTTCTTCGCGGTAAATGCTCATCTCTTCAGTCACATGGTCGAACAACGTCGCCCCTAGCCAGAAGCCATTTTCCAGGCCCGGTTCGGTGGGTACATAGTCACGCCCGTCGAGCAGCAATTGCGCGCCGGCTTGTACGCCTTGTTCGATGTAGCCGCTGATGCGCTCCAGCGCCGCGCGGGACACGATCGGGCCCATCTCGGCCTTCAAATCACGGCCGTCGGTGATGCGCAGGTGCTTGGCACGCTCGGTCAGGGCGGCGATGACTTTGTCGCCCACATCGCCCACCAGCACCGCTACGGAGATGGCCATGCAACGCTCGCCAGCACTGCCGTAGGCGGCACCCATCAGGGCGTCGACGGTTTTTTCGATATCGGCGTCCGGCATCACCACCATGTGGTTTTTCGCGCCACCCAAGCCTTGCACGCGCTTGCCGTTGCGGGCGCCGGTTTCGTAGATGTACTGGGCAATCGGCGTGGAGCCGACAAAGCTCACCGCCTTGACGTCCGGGTGTTCGATCAGCGCGTCCACTGACTCCTTGTCGCCCTGCACCACGTTGAACACGCCTTTGGGCAAACCGGCTTCACGCAGCAACTCGGCCATGAACAGCGAGGCGCTCGGGTCGGTCGGGCTTGGCTTGAGGATGAACGTGTTGCCCGCCGCAATAGCGATCGGGTACATCCACATTGGCACCATCACCGGGAAGTTGAACGGCGTGACGCCGGCGACCACGCCCAGGGGCTGGCGCATTGTCCAATTGTCCATGCCGCGGGAAACCTGGTCGGAATGCTCACCCTTGAGCAGGTTGGGGATACCGCAGGCGAATTCGAGAATGTCGATGCCACGGTCGACTTCGCCCTGGGCGTCGGTGAAGACCTTGCCATGCTCGGCGACGATGATGCGCGCCAGGTCGTCCTTGCGCTCACGCAGCAGATGAAGGTATTCGAACAGCACACGGGCGCGACGGATCGGCGGCGTGTCGGCCCAACCGGCGAACGCGGCCTGGGCGGCGGCAACGGCTTCGGACACGGTCTGGCGACTGGCCAGGGCGACGCGACCGGTCTTTTCGCCGGTGGCCGGATTGAAGACGTCCTGATAGCGATCATCGCGGGACACGCGCTGGTCGTTGATGTAGTGCTCGATGGTGGTGGTCATGGCAGTAGATCCCAGGTGAGTAACAGTGAGGACCACGATAGGCTTTCGCTTTGTTCCAAACCAGAGCAGAATCCAGAACTTATTGTCCATCAATGCGAACAATACAATCATGGAAAAGGCCGAGATCGAAGGGCTGTGGACCCATATCCATTGGCTGTCGGTGCTGGAGGAACAAGGCACCTATACCGCTGCGGCGGCACGACTGGGCGTGAGCAAGTCCGCCGTGAGCCAGCGTATTTCCGACTTGGAAAAGGCCACCGGCACGCGCCTGGTGACGCGCACTACACGCAGTGTAAGGCTGACCGATGCGGGGCTTTCGTTGACCCGCGAAGTGCGCAGCGCCTATGAACAGATCGCCCGCAGTTTCTCGTCGGTGCGCGACTCGGTGGGAGAGATTCGCGGTCTGCTACGACTGACAGCGCCCGTGGCATTTGCCCGTCAGCAACTGGTGCCGCATCTGTCGGAGTTTTTGCAGCAATACCCGCAGGTACGCCTACAGCTCGACGTGTCGGATGCCCTGAGTTCACTGGCCGCCGAGGGCTACGACCTGGCCGTCCGCCACGGTTTCCAGGTGCCGGAAACCCATGTGGCGTGGAAGCTGTGCGACACCGGCTCGGTGCTGGTCGCCAGCCAGGACTACCTGCAACGTCACGGAGAACCCCGCGAACCTGGCGATCTGTCCGCGCATAACTGCCTGTTCTACCCTCGCGGCACCGATCAGCCCGCCTGGACCTTCGAGCGCGGCACTAAAAACGTCGAACGCCTCACCGTGCCCATCGCCGGCAGCTTCGCCACCAACAACAGCGAAGCCCTGCGCGACTCGGCGCTCAACCACCTGGGCATCGCCCTGCTGCCGGATTTCAGCGCCCACGCTGCCCTGTCCAGCGGCAAATTGGTGCAGGTGCTCAAGGGCTGGACGCTCAAGGGGGCGTTTGCCGATGAGATCTACCTGATCCGGCCGTACTCGCCACATGTGCCGAAAGCGGTGAGTGCGCTGGTCAGCTATTTGAAGGGGAAATTGTCCGGCGGGTTTCAATACAACGCCCACTGATTGCGCCAGCCCGCCGGGGCGCGGTGCCGGGCAGTCTGATGAATCGGAACCGGGGCAAGTGAGGCGCGTGCTTTTTTCTCGCGGGATATTGCTCGACAGAACTAAAAGTCCATAATGGACAAATAAGTTCACCCGCGGAGACACCCATGTCCAGCACACCCCACGTGATCCATCAGGCCCAGGCCCGCGAGCTGCTCGGCCAAATCGATGTGCCGTCTATCCTGCGCAAGTTGTTCCGTGACCTGGCGACCGGGCAAGCGGTGCAGCCGGCGCAGCAGCTCGTGGAGTTCCCGCAAGCGGCGGGCGACTTCATCAACTACCTGGGCGTGCTGGCCGAGGATGGGGTGTACGGGGTCAAGACTTCGCCCTATATCGTGCGTGAACAAGGCCCGCTGGTGACGGCTTGGACATTATTGATGTCGATGCAGACCGGCCAACCGTTGCTGCTATGCGATGCAGCCGAACTGACCACCGCCCGCACGGCCGCCACCACAGCCCTGGCAGTGGATGCATTGGCGCCTTTATCGGCGCGACGCTTGGCGATCATCGGCAGTGGCAAGGTGGCCCAGGCGCACCTGCATTATGTGAAAGGCTTCAGGGATTGGCAGCGCATCAGCGTGTTTTCACCCAGCCTGGCCAACGCATCCACCGATACCATCGCGCAACTCAAAGGCCTGGACCCACGCGTGGTCATCGCCAGCAGTTGCGAGGCGGCGGTGGAAGACGCCGATGTGATCCTGTTGTGTACGTCGTCGGCCGGACCGGTGCTCGACCCGGCGCGGTTGAGCAAGCCGGCACTGATCACGTCGATCAGCACCAACGCCCCACGCGCCCATGAAGTGCCGCCGCAACGCCTCAACACAATGCAGGTATTTTGCGACTATCGCCGGACCACCCCTGGCTCGGCCGGTGAAATGTTAATCGCAGCCGAACAATACGGTTGGGATCCGCGCGCAGTGGCCGGTGACCTGCCCGAATTGCTCAGCGAACAGGTACAGCGCCCGACCTACGAGCGCCCTGTGTTTTTCCGCTCCATCGGCCTGGGCCTGGAAGACATCGCACTGGCCAACGCCCTCTGGAGACAGCTATGAGCCACGCAGACTTCATCATCATCGGCGGCGGCATTGCCGGCGCGTCCACGGGGTTCTGGTTATCGCAGCACGGCAAAGTGCTGGTGCTGGAGCGCGAAAGCCACCCGGCCTATCACTCCACCGGGCGTTCGGCGGCGCTGTACACCGCCGCCTATGGCACCCCGCAGGTGCGGGCGCTGACCCTGGCCAGCCGTGAGTTTTTCGATAACCCGCCACCTGGTTTTTGCGAACATCCGTTACTCACGCCAAGGGGCGAAATGACGGTGGATTTCATTGGCGATGCGGTTGAGTTGAACGACCAGTACCTGAGCGCCAAGGCCACCGTGCCGCAGGTCGAACTGCTCAGCGCCGACGAAGCCTGTGCGAGACTGCCGATCCTGCGCCGCGAAAAAGTCCACGGCGCGTTGTATGACCCCACCGCCAGCGACATCGACACCGACGCTCTGCACCAGGGCTACCTGCGTGGCATCCGCCGCAACGGCGGCGAGGTACGCACCGACAGTCATGTGCTCGGTTTGAGCCGCGACGCCGACGGCATCTGGCAGGTACAGACCCAGGACGCGACCTGCACCGCGCCAGTCATCATCAACGCCGCCGGCGCCTGGGCCGACCACATCGGCGGGCTCGCCGGGGCCGCGTCCATCGGCTTGCAGCCCAAGCGGCGCTCGGCGCTGATCTTCGCCGGCCCCGAAGGGGTCGACAGCCACCACTGGCCAATGCTGGTGGCGCTGGACGAATCCTTCTACATGAAACCCGACGCCGGCATGTTCCTTGGCTCACCGGCCAATGCCGACCCGGTCGAACCCCAGGACATCCAGCCCGAAGAACTGGACATCGCCATGGGCATCTACCAGATCGAGGAAGCCACCACCCTGACCATCCGCCGTCCGACGCGAACCTGGGCCGGCCTGCGCAGCTTTGTGCACGACGGTGATCTGCTCTCAGGTTTTGACCCAAAGGTAGCGGGCCTGTTTTGGGTGGCGGCGCAAGGGGGGTTATGGCATTCAGACCTCGCCGGCCATGGGCCAGGCCAGTGCGGCACTGGTGCGCGGCGCCCCGCTGCCGGAGGCACTGACGCGGTTCGGCCTCGACGCTGGTATGCTCTCCCCTGCCCGCCTGGAGCCCCATTGATGAACACCGCTGAACAAGACAAGGTCATGCAGAACTTCCGTGCGATGGCCGACGCCATCGCTACCCTGTTTTTCCCCCACGCCGAAGCGGTGTTGCATGACCTGCGCTCGCAAAAAGTCGATTACATCGCCAACAACTTGTCCAAGCGCAGCATAGGCGATGATTCGGCGCTGGAGGACATGCTCAGCGACGATGTCAGCGATGTAAACATCGGCCCGTACGAAAAGCTCAACTGGGACGGTCAGAAAATCCGCAGCCTGAGTACCGTGCTGCATGACCACAAAGGCCGTCGACTGGCGGTACTGTGCATCAACCTGAATATTTCATTGTTTGAAAACGCCAAGGCGGCGCTGGACCTGTTTCTGTCACCGAGCAAACTGATCCCGCAACCAGACTCGCTGTTTCGCGATGACTGGCAGGAGCGCATCAATACCTTCCTGCATGCGTGGATGCGTGAGCGCCAGTTGAGCCTGAACCTGCTGACCCGTGACCACAAGCGCGAGCTGGTTCTGGCCCTGCATGCCGAAGGGGCGTTCAAGGGCAAGAGCGCGTCGAACTATGTGGCCAATGTGCTGGGCATGGGACGGGCGACGGTCTACAAACACCTGAAAGAGTTGAAGGGCTGATGGATTTACCCCTGTAGGAGCGAGCTTGCTCGCTCCTACAAAGGTCATCAATCGCCGTAGATGTCGGATTTGAAGTACTGCTGCGAAATCTTCTGGTACTCGCCACTGGCGCGAATGCCATCGATGGCCGCATTCAACTGGCCGACCAACTCCGTATTGCCCTTGCGCACCGCGATCCCTGCACCCTCGCCCACGTATTTCGGGTCCTTGAGTTCCGGGCCGACAAACGCATAGCCCTTGCCGCGTGGCATCTGCAGGAAGTCGTTCAGGGGAATGGTGTCGGCAAAGATCGCATCGAGGCGACCGGCTGCCAGGTCCATGTAGATCTCTTCATTATTGCTGTAGCGCTTGACGTTGATGCCCTTGGGCTCGAACACCTCGGTGGCATAACGGTCGGTGGTGGTGGCGCGCTGCACGCCGATCGTCTTGCCCTTGAGGCTGGCATATTGGTCATCCACCACGGCGCCCTCCTTCATCACCAGGCGCGATGACGTGAAGTAGTACTTGTGGGTGAAGTCCACCGACTTCTTGCGGTCTTCGTTGATGGTCATGGACGACAAGGCCATGTCGATTTTCTTCACCTTGAGGGAAGGAATCAGACCGTCGAACTCACCTTCTACCCACACGCACTTGACCTTCATCTGCGCGCACAGCGCATTGCCGATATCGTAGTCAAAGCCAACGATCTTGCCTTCCTCGGTCTTGGACGCGAATGGCGGGTAAGCCGCCTCGATGCCGATGCGCAGGGTTTTCTCGGCGGCCATCGCGTGGCTGGACGCAAGCAGGCCCAGGGCCAGGACGGTGATAAGGGAGCGCTTCTTCATGGTGGTGTTCTCGCAAGTTGTTGTTGGTTTGGCAGACCTGAAGAAAGAAACGAAGCCGTTAACTTTGTACTTATAATTCCATATTGGACTTTTACGTCTTTATCGTCAATCACGCCGCTTTGCGGTTCGACACCCATGACTTTTTTGCACAACGTACCGGTGTTTTTGAGCGTTCTGCTCTGATTTATGCGTGCCTATACTCGGTCCAGCCTCTCGGTTCAGCTGGGGGAGTCCCACAACAATAATTAAGGACAGCCACCATGACCCAGCCCTTCCTGGCCGCTCGGGATTTTCTGCTCGCTCACCGCACCGATTACGCCACCGCCGTACGGGATTTCCGTTGGCCGCAACTGGGCAAATTCAACTGGGCCCTGGACTATTTCGATGCGATGGCCGAAGGCAATCCGGCCGATGCGCTGTGGATCGTCGAGGAGGACGGCAGCGAGCAGCGTTACAGTTTCCAGCAACTGGCTGCGCGCTCCAATCAGGTGGCCAACCACCTACGCGCCCTCGGTGTAAACCGGGGTGATCGTGTGCTGCTGATGCTCGGCAACGATGTCGCGCTGTGGGACACCATGCTGGCTGCATTCAAGCTCGGCGCCGTGGTCATTCCCGCCACGGCGTTGCTGAACCCCGATGACCTGCGCGACCGTATCGAACGCGGCCAGGTTCGTCACGTGGTGGTCGGCGAAGCGCATGTGCACAAGTTCGCCGGCCTGGCTCAGGGTTGCAGCCGTATCTGCGTGGGTTCGGCGCCTGCCGGCTGGGTCGCGCACAACGCGGCTTTTGAATACCCCGAACAGTTTGAGGCGCAAGGCCGCACCCTGGCCACCGACCCAATGCTGCTGTACTTCACTTCCGGCACCACCTCCAAGCCGAAAATGGTGCTGCACAGCCACCAGAGCTATCCGGTCGGGCACTTGTCGACCATGTACTGGATCGGCCTGCAACCGGGCGACCTGCACCTGAATATCTCATCGCCAGGCTGGGCCAAGCATGCCTGGAGTTGCCTGTTCGCACCGTGGAATGCCGGTGCGTGCATCTTTATCCATAACGTCGCGCGATTCAGCGCGCCGGCCTTGCTCAGTGCCTTGGAACGCTACGGCGTAACCAGCCTGTGCGCGCCGCCGACGGTGTGGCGCATGCTGATCCAGGAAGACCTGGCCAGCTACAGACCGCGCCTGAGCCTGCGCGAGCTGGTGGGCGCGGGTGAGCCGCTGAACCCGGAAATCATCGAGCAGATCCAACAGGCCTGGGGCTTGCCGTTACGTGATGGTTTCGGCCAATCGGAAACCACTGCCCTGGTAGGCAACACGCCCGGCCAGTTGCTCAAGCCCGGTTCCATGGGGCGCCCGTTGCCGGGCTACCAGGTGGCCCTGCTCGACCCGGATGGCATTCCCGGCAACGAAGGCGAAGTCGCCCTGCCCCTGGACGTGCGCCCGCTCGGCCTGATGCTCTGCTACGAGGACAGCCCGGAGAAAACCGCCGAGGTCATGCGTGACGGCTACTACCGCACCGGCGACACCGCGCAGATCGACGCCGACGGCTACATCACCTTCGTCGGTCGCGCCGACGATGTGTTCAAGGCCTCCGACTACCGCATCAGCCCATTCGAACTGGAAAGCGCCTTGATCGAACACCCGGCCGTCATGGAAGTCGCCGTGGTGCCGAGCCCCGACCCGTTGCGCCTGGCGGTGCCCAAGGCATTCCTGATCCTGGCCCATGACGAACCCGGCAGCGCGGCGTTGGCCCAACATATTCTGGCCTTCGCCCGTGAGCATTTGGCGCCGTACAAGCGGGTGCGACGCATCGAGTTCGTCACCGAGCTGCCCAAGACCATATCCGGGAAGATTCGGCGGGTGGAACTGCGGCAAATGGAGGTGCTGCGGCGCCAGGGTGATACGCGGGGTGAGCATGAGCACTTCGAGGAAGACTTCGTGCGCCCAACCGCTGAATCGTAGTCGCACAATCCTGTTGAATACTTGCCTGATCCTCCGACTTATCGACTAATGGATAGATAGCCCTTGCGCGCTGGTCTAGAGTTCGACAATAAGCGGCCACTGCGTTCATGACTAAAACAGGCCGCACCTACCGTCGATCAGCAGGTGAGCCATGGAATTACGAATCAACCAAAAGGCCTATCAGGTCGATGCCGACGCGGACACGCCATTGCTGTGGGTGATCCGCGATGACCTGGGCCTGACTGGCACCAAGTATGGCTGTGGCCTGGCCCAGTGCGGCGCGTGTTCGGTACTGGTGGATGGCAACGTGGTGCGCTCCTGCGTCACCCCGGTGGCCGGGGTGGTCGGACGAGAAATCACCACCATCGAAGCGATTGAAACCGATGAAGTGGGCAAGCGTGTGGTCGCGACCTGGGTCGAGCATCAGGTGGCGCAATGCGGCTACTGCCAGTCCGGGCAAGTGATGGCGGCCACTGCGCTGCTCAAGCACACGCCGGCGCCCAGCAAGGCGCAGATCGACGCGGCGATGATCAACTTGTGCCGTTGCGGCACGTATAACGCCATCCATGCGGCTGTCGACGACCTGGCCAAGCAGGGGGGCGTCTGATGAACCTCATCAACGAACTGCTCGACGCGCCGGTAAACCTTTCGCGCCGCCGCTTTCTGGCGAGTACGGCCGTGGGTGCGCTGGTGATTGGTTTTGGCCTGCCACTGGGCGCGGGCCGGGTGCAAGCCGCCACCGCGGCTGAACGCGGCACCCAGGTGCCGGCGTTCCTGGAGATTCGTCCGGACGGCACCGTGCGCCTGCTCAGCCCCTTCATGGAAGGCGGGCAAGGCACGCACACCGCCATGGCGCAGATTGTCGGTGAAGAACTGGATGCCGACCCCGCGACGTTCATCGTCGAAGCCGCCCCGCCCGGCGAAGCCTATGTGGTGATGGAAAACGGCCTGCGCATCACCGGCGGCAGCATGTCGGTGCGCATGAGCTACCCGACCATGCGCCGCCTCGGCGCCCTGGCCCGTGCGATGCTGCTGCAGGCGGGCGCCAAACAATGGGGCGTACCGGTTGGCGAACTGACTACCCAGCCTGGCCGCGTGGTGCACGCGGCTTCCGGTCGTTCGCTGGGTTATGGCGAACTGGCCAGTAGCGCCCTCGACATGCCAGTGCCCGATCCCGCCAGCATCACCCTGCGCGACCCGAGCCAATTCCGCTGGATCGGCAAACCGGTCAAGCGCCTGGACGCCTACGACAAATCCACTGGCAAGGCGCTCTACAGCATCGACCTGAAAGTCGACAACATGCTTCACGCAGCCGTCCAGCATGCGCCACGCCTGGGCATGACCGTGGGCAGCCTGCGCAACCAGTCGCAGGTCGAAGACATGAAAGGCGTGCATTCGGTGCACGTGCTGCCCGGCGCAGTGGCCGTGGTGGCTGAACGCTGGTGGCATGCCAAGCGTGCGGTAGAAGCGATCCAGGTCGACTGGCAGGAGGCGGCTGCCGACTCGGCACTGCGCGTCATGCCGGCGGATTTTTCCAGCGACAAGCACCGTGAGTTCCTAGCGGCCCAACAGGGCCCGACCCGCGACGACGAGAACGAAGGTGACGTGGCCGGTGCGTTGAAAGGCGCCAAGACCCAGGTCGAGGCGACCTACCACAACCAATACCTCAACCACGCCCAGCTGGAGCCGCCGTCGGCCCTGGCGCGCTTCAACCCCGATGGCACGCTGGAAATCTGGCTGCCCAACCAGGCGCCGGACATGTTCCGCGCCGACATTGCCAAACGCACCGGCCTAGACCCTGCGCAAATCACCCTGCACTCGCCGCTACTCGGTGGTTTTTTCGGCCGGCACTTCCTGTATGACTCGGCTAACCCTTATCCGCAGGCCATTGCACTGGCCAAGGCGGTGGGCCGTCCGATCAAGCTGATCTGGAGCCGTGAGGAAGAGTTCCTGCGCGATGTACTGCGCCCACTGGCGGTGGTCAAGTTCCGTGCCGCGCTGGATGACAAAGGTCTACCGGTGGCCATCGAAGCGGTCAGTGCAACCGAAGGCCCGACCGAGGCACTCGCCGGCAAACAGGGCGATAAGATCGACCCCACGGCCGTTGAAGGGTTGTCGGGCAAGTCCTACGCGATCCCCAACAAACGCATCGCGCAGATCTACGTCAAAGGCGCACCGATGCTCGGTTACTGGCGCTCGGTGGGCAATTCGCTCAACGACTTTTTCTACGAGTCGTTCCTCGACGAACTGGCGGACAAGGGGGGGCATGATCCCTATGAGCTGCGCCTGCACCTGCTGCGCGACAACCCACGGCTGACCACGTTGCTGCAAGCGGCGGGTGAACTCTCCGGTGGCTGGAAGCGCGGCCCCTTTACCGCCGAGGACGGCACCCGGCGCGCACGCGGCGTGGCAATGGCTTCGCCGTTCGGTTCCCACACTGCGGCGATCGCGGAAGTGTCGATCGAGAATGGCAAGGTCAAGGTGCACGATATCTGGCAGGCCATCGACCCCGGCAGCATCGTCAACCCGGCGATTGTCGAGGCACAGGTCAACGGCGCCGTGGCGTTGGGCTTGTCCCAGACCTTATTGGAAGAAGCGGTCTACGTGGACGGCAAGCCCCGGGCGCGCAACTACGACCTTTACCCGATCCTGGCGCCTGCGCAGATGGCGCGGGTGCATGTGCGGGTGGTCGAGAGTGGCGAAAAAATGGGCGGTATCGGCGAGCCTCCATTGCCAGCCGTGGCACCGGCCGTGGCCAATGCGGTGGCACAGTTGACAGGCCAGCGCGTGCGCAGCCTGCCCTTGAGCCGACACACTTTCAGCTGACCTTCAGGAAACGCCCATGAACAACCGTCGATTCGCAAGAACCGCAGGCTGGCTGGCGCTGCCCTGCCTGGTCGCCGCAGGCCTGCTGGCCTGGTACGTCACCCGTGAACCGGCTACGCCGTTCGAACAGGAACAGGCGGGCGCCACCTTCGAACCCGCCCTGGTCAGCCGTGGCGAGTATGTTGCCCGTCTCAGCGACTGCGTGGCCTGCCACAGTCTGGCGGGCAAGGCACCGTTCGCCGGGGGCCTGGAAATGGCCACGCCGTTGGGGGCGATCCACGCCACCAACATCACGCCGGACAAATCCACGGGTATCGGCACCTACAGCCTGGCCGACTTCGACCGTGCGGTGCGCCATGGCGTAGCACCGGGCGGCCGCCGGCTGTATCCGGCCATGCCCTACCCGTCCTACGTGAAACTCAGCGATGACGACATAAAAGCGCTGTACGCGTTTTTCATGCAGGGCATAAAACCGGCCAACCAGCCGAATATCCCCAGTGATATTCCCTGGCCGCTGAATATGCGCTGGCCCATCGCGCTGTGGAATGGCGTGTTCGCCCCCACTGCGACTTACGCCGCCAAGCCCGACCAGGACGCCCTGTGGAACCGCGGCGCCTACATCGTCCAGGGCCCCGGCCACTGCGGCAGTTGCCACACGCCACGCGGCCTGGCCTTCAACGAAAAAGCCCTGGACGAAGCCGGCGCGCCGTTCCTCGCCGGCGCCCTGCTCGATGGCTGGTACGCACCCAGCCTGCGCCAGGACCCCAACACAGGGCTGGGCCGTTGGAGCGAACCGCAGATCGTGCAGTTCCTCAAGACCGGGCGCAACGCCCATGCAGTGGTCTACGGCTCGATGACCGAAGCCTTCAACAACTCCACGCAGTTCATGCAGGACGACGACCTGGCGGCCATCGCCCGCTATCTCAAGTCATTGCCCGGCGACCCGCAGCGCGACGGCGCCCCCTGGCAGTATCAGGCGGTGGCAGCGGTGCAAGACGCCCCCGGCGCCCACACTTACGCAACCCGCTGCGCCTCCTGCCATGGCCTCGACGGCAAGGGCCAGCCCGAGTGGATGCCCCCCCTCGCCGGGGCCACCTCGGCGCTGGCGAAGGAAAGCGCCTCGGCGATCAACATCACCCTCAACGGCTCGCAACGCGTGGTGGCGTCTGGCGTGCCGGATGCCTACCGCATGCCGGCGTTCCGTGAGCAACTGTCCGACACGGAAATCGCCGAGGTGTTGAGCTACGTGCGTAGCACCTGGGGCAACAACGGGGGCGCGGTTGACGCCAACGCGGTGGGCAAGCTGCGCGGGCACACCGACCCGGCGAGCAGCAGCCCGATCATCCTGCACATGCGCTGAGTTCAGGACTTCAGGTTTTTCACACTGGCAAACGTTGCCTCGCCCCGCGCCTGCTCCATTACATTCATGGGCACGGGGGTAGGCAACGCGTGCATCACCGGCTTGATCACGATGGCTCGCTCGCTGTCGGTGATCGAGCGTTCGTCACTGGGCGGCACGCCGAAGTACTCGCGGTAGCACTTGGAGAAATGCGGCGTGGACACAAAGCCGCAAAGCACCGCCAACTCCACGATGGAAATGGGCGTCTGCTTGAGCAACTGCCGCGCACGGATCAGCCGCAGCCGCAGGTAATAGCGCGAAGGCGAACAGTGCAGGTATTTCTGGAACATGCGCTCAAGCTGGCGACGGGACAACGCGACATACGCGGCCAGCTCATCCAGGTTGATCGGCTCCTCCAGGTTGGCCTCCATCAACGCCACGATTTCCTGCAACTTGGGCTGCTGGGTGCCGAGCATGTGCTTGAGGGGCACGCGCTGATGGTCCTGCTCGTTACGAATCCGTTCGTACACAAACATGTCGGAGATGGCCGCTGACAGCTCGTGCCCGTGATCACGACCAATCAGGTGCAGCATCATGTCCAAGGGCGCCGTGCCGCCCGAGCTGGTGAGACGGTCACGGTCAAGGCTGAACAGACTGGAGCTGACGGTGACCCGTGGAAAGGCCTCCTGCATGGCCGCCAACCATTCCCAATGCACACTGCATTCATAGCCATCCAGCAAGCCGGCCCGTGCCAACACAAAGCTACCGGTGCAGATACCGCCCAGTCGCTTGGCGTAACGCGCCTGGCCGCGCAACCACTTGACCAGTTCGCCGGTCACAGTGCCCTGGATGCCAATGCCACCACAGACAATCACAATGTCGGCCGGCGGCACGCTGAATATCGAACCCTCTGGGGTGATGGGCACACCGTCACTGGCCCACACGGGGTTACCGTCCGAACTCGCGGTGTGCCACTTGTAGAGCTCCTGGCCCGACAGCTGGTTGGCCATGCGCAAGGGTTCGACCGCCGAAGCCAGTGACATCAGGGTGAACTGGTCCAGCAGCAGGAACACGATGCTGCTTACAGGGCGGCCACTCATAGCTGTGAGGCTGCGCCCACTGTTTTTTGCGTGCGTTCCGGCTGTCGTGCAGTCAGCAAACCGACCAGGGAAATCACCAGGGCCAGGCCGATGGTCGATGACACTTCAAATCGGTGTTCAGGCGTTACCAGCATCACCGTCAATGCGGCACAGATGAACGCGATGACCAGCCAGGTCAGCCAGGGAAACAGCCACATCTGGAAGGTCAACGTGACGTTGCGCTGGCGCAGGATCTTGCGCATGCGCAACTGGGACACGGCGATCACCAGGTACACCAGCAAGGCGATGGCACCCGAACTGGCCAGCAGGAACTGGAACAACCCGGCCGGCGCGAAGTAACTGAACAGGGTTACGCCCGCGCCCAGGATGGTGCTGGCAATCACCGCAGCCCGCGGCACACTGGCCGCCGAGGTTTTCTTCATCAGTGCGGGTGCATCCCCACGCTTGCCCAGGGAAAACAGCATGCGCGAGGCAATGTAGATGGAGGAATTCATGCAACTGGCCACGGCGATCAACACCACCACGTCAACCAGCAACTTGGCGTGGGGAATGTTCATCAGTTCCAGTGCACGCTGGTAAGACCCGACCGACGCCAGCAACGGGTCATTCCATGGCACTACGGAAATCACCACGAAGATCGACAGCAGGTAGAAGACACCGATGCGCCACATCACCGAGCGCGTGGCCCGGGCGATGTTCTGCGCGGGGTTGCTGGACTCGGCCGCCGCGATGGTGACCGCCTCCGTGCCGATAAAACTGAACATGATGGTGATGAAGGCCCCGACCACCGCCGACAGCCCGTTGGGCGCGAACCCACCGTGTTCCTCCATCAACCGACTCAACCCGCTGACCTCCCGCTCGGGAATCCAGCCCATCAGCACCGCAAAGCCTAGGCCGATGAAAGCGATGATCGCAATGACCTTGGCCATGGCGAACCAGAACTCGAACTCGCCGTATTTGGACACGCTGAACAAATTGGTGACCACCAACAAAAAGATCGACAACAAGGCAAACAGCCAAGCGTCGATCTGCGGGAACCACTGGTTGAGGATATGCCCGGCGGCCAGGGCCTCGATAGGGATCACCAGCACCCAGAACCACCAGTACAACCAACCGATGGTGAACCCGGCCCAGCGACCGATGGCCTGGTCGGCATAGGTCGAGAAAGACCCGGTGTCAGGATTGGCCACCGCCATCTCCCCCAGCATGCGCATCACCAGCACCACCAGTGTGCCGGAGAACAGATAAGCCAGGAGTACCGCCGGCCCCGCCGCCGCAATCGCATGCCCGGAACCGACAAACAACCCCGCACCGATAATGCCTGCGATGGAAAGCATGGTCACATGACGCGGCTTGAAGCCTTGCGCCAACTGGCCGTTGGAATCGTTGGAATTCAGGCTATTCATTGTTTTTGTTGTTCTCGGTGATCGACGTTAGGGCGTACTGACTGAAGAGTCAGGCGATCATCATTTCTTAATGATGGGTCACCTTACGCGGCCTGACTTCATCGAAAATAGCCTGGGAGCGGCATAGATTGGTCTGATATCGACATGAGGCTGCGCAAAAGCCAGAAGGCAACGTTGGAAAGGAAGGGTGTTTCCAGGTCAGCAACCCATGGAGTAGGCTCTGTCAAAGCAGCACTCCAACACTGGCAGGACGCTTCCAATGCCTAACGACAGCAACCACGCGAAAGATCCCATTCGCCAAGCCACACCCGACGACGTGCGTGCCCTGATCGAACTGGACACCTACGCAACCGCTCACACCCATCGTCGCGTGTTCATCCACGATGCTGTGATTCGCCAACAATGCCTGGTTGCCGTCGACACCGCTGGCCGATGCGCCGGTTACCTGGTGCTGACCCATGACTTTTTCGATCACGGCTTTGTGGCGCTGGTCGTCGTGTCGCCGGCGCACCAGCGTCGAGGTGTGGCGCTGCGATTGCTGGCCGCGGCACAGGCGGCATGCAAGACGCCCAAGCTGTTTGCGTCGACCAATGCGTCAAACACCGCAGCCCAGGCGCTGCTTGCCAAGGCTGGATTCGTGCCGAGCGGGCAGATCGACAACCTGGACGACCACGACCCTGAGCAGGTGTATGTGAAATTTATCCAACCCCTGTGATTGCGTTTCCCATCGGCTCCACGCCCCCTCCATCGAACCTCCCGTAAAACTCCACCCCCCTTGTGCACACCGGCGCCTCCCAAAACAGCGACAACGTTGCCACCGCAGACCGCGCGCTCTACTGCGAGTTTGATCGAGCCTGGCTTAAATGCGCATGGCCGGAAAAAAACTGCCCTCTCCATCATTCCTCCACAAAACCTCCCATGAATGCGCACGTTGGTTGCGCACAATCAGGTTCATCACAGTGCCCCCTTGAACGGGTCACACGGAGAACCCCATGATTCCAGCCCTGTACGTCGCAAAAACCGGCTTGTCGGCCCAGGACACCCAGCTGACGACCATTTCCAACAACCTGGCGAACGTCTCGACCACCGGTTTCAAACGCGACCGTGCCGAGTTCCAGGACTTGCTGTATCAGATCAAGCGCCAGCCGGGCGCGCAGTCGACGCAGGACAGTGCATTGCCGTCAGGACTGCAACTGGGCACCGGCGTACAGATCGTCGGCACCCAGAAGAACTTCAGCGCCGGCAGCCTGCAGACCACCGGGCAACCGCTGGACCTGGCCGTTAATGGCCGAGGGTTCTTCCAAGTGCTGCAGCCGGACGGCACCACCGGCTACACTCGTGACGGCACCTTCCACCTGAATGCCAATGGCCAGGTGGTCACCGCCAGCGGGTTCGCCCTGGAGCCCGCCGTTGTGGTGCCGGACAACGCCAAGACCTTCACCGTCGGCCAGGACGGCACGGTGTCCATCACTCTGGCCGGCAACTCCGCGGCGCAAGTGATCGGCAACCTGCAGACCGCCGACTTCATCAACCCGGCTGGTTTGCAGGCAATCGGCAACAACCTGTTCCTGGAAACCGCGTCCAGTGGCGCGCCCCAAGTCGGTACGCCGGGGCTCAACGGCTTTGGCACCACGTTGCAGCGCGCCCTGGAGACTTCGAACGTGAGCACGGTTGAAGAGATGGTCAATATGATCACCACGCAGCGGGCCTACGAGATGAATTCCAAAGTGATTTCCACCGCCAACCAGATGTTGGGCGCCCTTACCCAGAAGCTATGATCAACACCTGACAGCGTGGGCCATGGAGCGGCAATCACGACAAGGCCTCTTCACCGAGCAGACTATGAACGATTACCCCGTTGCATCGACACCCCGTCCCAACAGCATCCGAGAGAACCAGGCCTTGGTGCTGATCGCCGAAGACGAGCCCGAGATCGCGGATATCCTCATCGCCTATCTCAAGCGCAGCGGCTTCCGTACCGCCCACGCCCTTGATGGCCGGCGCGCGCTGGAACTGCACCTGAGCCTCAAGCCAGACCTGATGCTGCTGGATGTGCTGATGCCCCATGTCGATGGCTGGCAAGTCCTGGCCGAAGTGCGCCATCGCGGCAACACGCCGGTGATCATGCTGACCGCACAGGACCAGGACATGGACAAGTTGATGGGTTTGCGTATCGGCGCCGATGACTACATCGTCAAGCCGTTCAACCCGGCCGAGGTGGTGGCCCGCACCCAGGCGGTGCTGCGGCGCTCCGTCAACTACACATCCGGTGTCAGCGCCAGCGTGTTGCGGGTGGATGGGTTTGAGATCGATATCGAGAGCCATCAGGTCACGGTGAACATCTCGGGCAACGCCCTGCCGCTGCTGCTGACCGTCACCGAGTTCAAACTGCTGGCCCAGTTGGCCCGAGCGCCGAAACGCGTGTTCAGCCGCGCGGAATTGTTGGCGCTGTGCTCGCCGGAAAGCGACAGCCTGGAACGTACAGTCGACAGCCATATCAGCAAGTTGCGCCGCAAGATCGAAGACCTTGGGCTGCAAGGCGTGCCGGCGAGCATTCGCGGGGTGGGTTATCGGTTCGGGAGTGGCGCGTGAAACTATTCAATGGTTTGAGCCGCCAGATCATCTTGTCCATGTCGGTCGTGGTGCTGTGCGTGGTCGCCCTGGCAGTGATCGGCTCCTATGTGTTCTACGCCCTGCTTTGGACCTACTGGCCACTTCCGGACGAGCAGGTCGACGAGTGGATGCCGGCCAATGCCGAATGGGCGTGGATGGGCTTGACCACCTGCGTCAGCCTGGCCGTCGGCGCATTTGTCGCCACCAAGTTGTCGCGGCGCATCCTGATGCCATTGAACTCGGTGGCCGAGAACCTGCGCAAGCTGGCGGACGGCGATCTCGATGTGCAAGCCGTGGCCGGCGACGAGTCCATCGGTGAGGCGGCTATTTTGGTGAATGACTTCAACAGCATGGCCCAACGCTTGAAACGTATGGCACAGGAACAAGCATTCTGGAATGCAGCCATTGCCCATGAACTGCGCACGCCACTGACCATCCTGCGCGGTCGCCTGCAAGGCTTGGCCGAGGGGGTGTTCGAGCCGGACACGGCGCAATTCTACAGCCTGCTTGGGCAGGTCGAAGGGCTGGCACGGATGATCGAGGATTTGCGCGTGGTCGGTCTGGGGGACAGCGGCTACCTGGAAGTCAACGTGCAAGACGCCGACCTCGCCGCAGGGGTTGAGGACGATGTGCGGCTGTTCGAACCCAGCCTGGCCGCTGCTGGTTTTACCCTGCAACTGGACCTACAACGCCGCACCCTGCGCTGCGACCCTGCACGGATTCGCCAGGCCTTGCTGGCCCTGCTGGACAACGTGCGTCGGCACGCGACACCTGGCAACGTCAATGTGCACCTGAGCACGCGCGACGGCGTTCACTACCTGAGGGTACGCGACGACGGCCCTGGCATTGATGAGGATTTTGCGACGCACCTGTTCGAAGCCTTCCAGCGCGGCGAAAACTCTCGCTCACGCGCCCAGGGCGGCAGTGGCCTGGGCCTGGCGGTGGTGCGCGCGATTGCCATTGCCCATGGTGGCGCGGTGACGTGTCGAAAAATGGAAAACGGCGGAACGCTGTTCGAACTCAGTTGGAACCTTTGAGTAAACCCGGCCCGTCATGCACATCTTTTCCAGGCTGTTCAGACCCATTCAACGCTATCGATGCTTTGTCCTGTTGGACGCCGAATGTATGTGCATTGCGTTCAAAAGCTGCATCGCAGCACCTCAAAGCGGGCATTGGATAGAAGTTGACCGCATCAACTTGTCGTGGCTGGGGAAGTCCCTCCCCAGTCGTGCCCGGATAACTTAACGAGTGTGAACATGAGCCCTTCCCTGTCACTCCTTGAAGAGTCACTGCGCCTGCACACGGCCCGCCTGAAAAGGCTGCAACGGTTCTGGGTGCCGCTGCAACAGCACGCGCCAAAGTGGGTGCTGGCGCTGTGGATCATCGGCGTTTCCGTGTCGCTGGCGACCCAGTGCTGGTGCCACTGGTTCGTAACCGCGCCGCTGATCTGCGTGTTGATCGTCGCGGAAATCGTGATCGACGAGACGCAAATGACACTGCAGTTGCGCACCGATGCCGTTCGCGACGCGTTGAGAGCGGCCCGTGACAGGTTTTCATACGCCTGAGCCTCTCGCGTAAGGCGTTGGCATCGGCTCACTACTGAACGCTTCGACTTCCTGTATCAAACCTCGCGCAGCCATCATCACCAGATCACGTCCCTTGTCCGGGCTGGCCTGCGCCGGGTCTGAACCCATGCGCCCGTCCACATGGCGCGCACGGAAATCAAAGGCTTCACGGATCGGGCCCCAGGGCGCGATTTGAGGCGAGTAGTCAGCGGTTTTGATCGCCTCCGGGTAGGCCCATTGGGTCACCGCTATCTCCGACGGTGTGGCATGAATGCCGTGCCCGGTGGGGAACTGTTCCTTGGCCAGTTCACCGACACCTTCAAGGTCCCACCAATTGCATAACTTCAGCGCGAATCCCGCAGGGCGCCGGGCGAAACTTGCCTCGGCGTACAACTCGGAGAATGCGGCTTCAATGGAGGCGACATTGCCGCCATGACCATTGAGGAGCAGGATCTTTTCAAAGCCGTGGGCGACCAGCGAGTGCACCCAGTCGCCGATGGCGGCAATAAACGTCGAGGGTCGCAGCGAGATCGTGCCGGGAAAGCCGATGTGGTGCTGGGCCATGCCTATGTTGAACGTTGGCGCGATCAGGATATCGGCGCTTTTTTGCGCCTGGCACGCAATGATCTCCGGGCACATCCAATCGGTGCCCAACAAACCGGTGGGGCCGTGCTGCTCGTTGGAGCCGATCGGAATCACGATGGTGCGGCTGCGCTCAAGGAACTGGCCGATCTCGGCCCAGGTCGACAGGTATAAAAGCATGATGGTTTCCTCGTTGGTTTCAATGACTGCGGATGTAATCGCCCGTCTGCCCGGTGCGTGTTCGCGGTTTGGTTGCGATGATCACGAAGGCCGCGCACAGGAACACACAGCCCACGGCGATGAGCCCCGTGTCGAGGCTGCCGGTAGCGGTTTTGGCCCAGCCGATCATGGCCGGGCCCCAGAAACCACCGGACAGTCCGATGGTATTGATCAAGGCAATGCCGCCCGCGGCCGCTTCGCCCTTGATGTGCTCGGAGGGCATCGCCCATAACACGGTGTAGGCCATGAACATCATGCTGATCGACAGGGTCAGCAGTGCCATCGACACCAGCAGGTTGCCGCCTGCCAGGGGATAGAGGATCAGCAGGACGGCGCCGGTGGCAGCAGGGATGGCGCAGTGCAGGCGTCGCTCGCCGAGGCGGTCCGAACGCCGTCCGATCCAATACATACCGAGTGCCGCGCCGACATAAGGCAACGCGGCGTACCAACCCAACTGCTGGGTGTCGTTGACGCCCAGGGCTTTGATGACGGCCGGCAGCCAGAAGCTCATGGCGTAGATCGAAAAGATGATGCAGAAGTACGCCGATGCCAGGACATATAGCTTGGGGTCGCGCAACACGGCACGAAATGAATGGCTGCGCGCGCTCGCAGTGCCCAGTTCGGTTTCCAGCAACTGCTTTTCGGCGGCATTCAGCCACGGCGCGTCTGCGGGCCGATCACACAGCACGACGTACATGAGCACGCCGAGAAACACACAGGGCAGGCCTTCGATCAGGAACATCCATTGCCACCCGGCCAGGCCGCCGACGCCGGCAAACGTGGTGATCAGCCACGCTGAAATCGGGCCACCCAGGATGCCGCCCATGGGCCCGGCGATAAACACGATGGCAATCGCCCGCGCCATGCGGCTCGGGCCGTACCAACGGGACAGGTAATAGATCATGCCCGGTGCAAAACCGGCTTCGAACACACCCAGCAAAAAGCGCATGGCATAAAACGTCGGCACGTCGCGCACAAACAGCATGCAGGCGGAGGTGATGCCCCACAGCACCAGAATGCGGCTGAAGGTTTTGCGCGCGCCGATGCGCGGCAGCATCAGGGTGCTGGGCAATTCGAACAGCACGTAGCCGACGAAGAAAATCCCGGCACCGGCGCCGTACGCCGCATCGGACAAGCCCAGGTCGCTTTGCATCTGCAGCTTGGCGAAGCCGACATTGATGCGGTCCAGATAAGCGAAGACGTAGCCGATGAACAACAGCGGCAACAGCCGCCAATTGAGTTTGTGGTAGAGGGCAGCAATGGCCTCGTTGGTTGCGGGTGCCGGAGCGGTTGGCATACGTGTCTCCCATTATTCTTGTGGGTGCTGCGGGCTTGCCAATCCATGGTGCGCCGCGCCATTATCGCCAGCAAGAGCAACTAAGTTCGCGTAGTGTTGCTTTATAGGCAACGCAACCTTTACGACGGTGACCCTCATGCGAGAGATCAATCAACAACGCCTGCGCTACTTTCATGAAGTGCTGATGCACGGTTCTATCCGGGGTGCGGCGGACAGCATCAACACCTCGCCGTCGGTGATCACCCGCCAGATCAAACTGCTGGAAGAAGAACTCGGCGCGAAGCTATTCGAGCGCCAGGCCCGTGGCGTACAACCGACCGAGGCGGCCGCGCATTTGCTTGAATTCTGGCGCGGTTATCGTTCACAGCAGGAGAAACTCGAAGACCAGTTGCAGGCGATCAAGGGCTTGCAGCAAGGCCATGTGCGCGTGGTGATCAGTGAAGGGTATGTCGATGTGCTGGTGGACAACGTGCTCGCGCCTTTCTGCAAGCAGTACCCCAAACTGGAAGTCACGCTGGATATCCTGCCGGTGGTGGATGTGCTCAACGAAGTCGCTGAAAACCGTGCGCACATTGGCCTGGCGTACAACCCGCCGACGCACCCGCACATTGAGTTTCGCGCTGCCTCCTTGCAGCCGGTGATGTTGCTGGTGCGCCCCGACCACCCATTGGCTGTGCGCGGCAGCATGGCCAGTGTGCAGGACGTGCTCGAATGCCCGCTGGTCCTCACCCCCACCACCTTCGGCATCGGGCACGCCATCACCCTGCTTGAGTATGCCGAGAAGATCCAGGTGCGCCCGACCCTGGTCAGCAATTCGCTGGCGGCGCTCAAGCGTCTGGTTGCCAGTGGCGACTTTGCCTCGCTGGCCGGGGAGTTCGCGGCCTCTCGGGAGATCGAAAATGGCGAGCTGGCATCGGTGCTGATCGATCACCCCCTACTGCTGGGGGTGGAAGCCAAATTGCTGGTGAAGGCCGCACGCCCGTTGGCAGCCCCCGCCCAGGAGCTGTTGGACTGGATGCTGGCGCGTTTGCCGATGTTCAAGTCGCAGGCATAAGCAGGCTTACCGGGTGCGGGAAACCAGTTCTGGATTGAACATCCCCTCAAAACGCGCTTTGTTCGCCGCGTAATACGCCGCCACCGCCTTGTCTGCCGTGCTCTCCCGCGCCTGCATCATCAACGCTTCGAGGTCGGCCTGGGGGAGGGAGAAATGCGCAAAGAAGTACGCCACCTCGGGGTGTTCCTGGCTGAAGCCTTTGCGGGCCATGGCGTGGATCTGTTCGGCGCCGCCGAAGATCTGCTTGGGATCCTCCAGGTAGCGCAGCGACCATTTGGAGAACATCCAGTGCGGGCTCCAGGCGTTGACCAATGACCACTTGTCACGCTTGAGATTGCGGTCCATCTCGTTGAGCATGCCGCTTTCCGAAGACCCCACCAACTTGTAGCCCGTCAACTTGTAGTCCTCGATCGCCTTGACGGTGAGTGTGTACTGGCCGTTGCCGACTTCGGAGGTCAAGATCTTGCCGTCGAACTTCTCGCGGATCCCAGGCTTGTTCAGGTCCTCCACGCTGGCGACTTCTGCAACCGGCACCGAGGTGGGCACGGCCATGCCGATTCGCCCTTCATACAGCACGCCAAGGTCTTCGAGCCGGTCCTTGTACTTGTCGTAGAACGCCTTGTGGGTACTGGGTAGCCAGACCATCGGAATCAGGTCGATGTTGCCGTTGGCCAGCGCCTGGAACTGGATGCCGATGTCGGCCATCACCAACTTGACCGGTTGCTTGAGATGCTCTTGCAAGGCCGTACTGGCGAGCTTGACGGTGATTTCCGTGTCGGACCAGTTCACCCAACCGATGCGGACCGGTGGTTTTTCCTCTGCTTGGGTCACCGCCGCACTGGCTCCCAGCGCAAGGCCGAGCAGGTAGGCACAGGCTTTTTTCCGATAGTGCACATGAGCATTCATCAGGCGTCCTCCTAAGGGGTGAGGCCGATCTTAGCGATGAGTTCAGGGCCCCGCAATAAAAATGTACATGCATGTCAACCATGATTGACACCTATGTACATTTATCCTAATTTCAGATCGCCGAGCCTGATGATGCCCACTACGGAGCACAGAATAATGTCCAGCGATCCCCTGCTGCAGCCTTACAAAATCAAGCACCTGACCCTGCGCAATCGGATCATGACCACGGCCCACGAACCGGCCTACCCGGTGGACGGCATGCCGCAGGCGTTATACCGCGCCTACCACGTCGAGCGCGCCAAGGCGGGCGTGGCCTTGACCATGACCGCAGGTTCCGCCGCCGTATCACGGGACAGTCCGCCGGTGTTCAACAACGTGCTGGCGTACAAAGATGAGGTGGTCGGCTGGTTGAAGGACCTGACCGATGAGTGCCACGAACACGGCGCGGCGGTGATGATTCAGCTAACGCACCTGGGCCGTCGTACACGCTGGGACAAGGCCGACTGGCTGCCGGTGGTCTCGCCCTCGCACCGCCGCGAGGCGTCACACCGCTCCTTCCCGAAGAAGCTGGAAGACTGGGACATCGAGCGGATCATCAAGGACTACGTCGACGCCGCCGAGCGTATGAAAGCGGCCGGATTGGATGGCCTGGAACTGCAAGCCTACGGTCATTTGATGGACCAGTTCTGGTCGCCACTGACCAACGAGCTAGAGGGCCCTTACGGTGGTTCCCTGGAAAACCGCATGCGCTTTACCTTCGACGTCCTGCGCGGCATTCGCCAGCGCGTCGGTGAAGACTTTCTGCTGGGCGTGCGCTACACCGGTGACGAAGCGCTGCCGGGCGGGTTCACCGCCAACGAAGGCCTGCAGGTGTCGCACATGCTCAAGGACAGCGGGCTGGTGGACTTCCTCAACGTGGTACGCGGGCACATCGATACGGACGCGGGCCTGACCGACGTGATTCCGATCCAGGGCATGCGCAACTCGCCGCACCTGGAGTTTGCCGGCGAGATCCGCGCGTCCACCGGATTCCCCACCTTCCACGCGGCGAAAATCCCGGACGTCGCCACCGCACGCTACGCCATCGCATCGGGCAAGGTGGACATGGTCGGCATGACCCGCGCCCATATGACCGACCCACATATCGTGCGCAAGATCATCGAGCGGCGCGAAGAGGATATCCGGCCCTGTGTCGGCGCCAACTACTGCCTGGACCGCATCTACCAGGGTGGCGCTGCCTACTGTATCCACAACGCGGCGACCGGCCGGGAAACCAGCATGCCCCACGACATTCCCAAGGCGGCCGTAAAGCGCAAAGTGCTGGTTATCGGCACGGGCCCGGCCGGGCTGGAAGCCGCAAGGGTTGCCGGCGAGCGCGGTCATGAGGTGACAGTACTGGAAGCGGCAGACCGGCCCGGCGGGCAAATCCGCCTGACTGCCCTGAGCGAGCGGCGTCGCGAAATGATCGGCATCATCGACTGGCGCATGGCCCAGTGCGAACGCCTTGGCGTGACATTCCACTTCAATACCTGGGCCGAGGCCGAGACGGTGCTGGCCCATGAGCCGGACGTGGTAATCGTCGCCACCGGCGGCATGCCCCATACCGAGGTGCTCGCCGAGGGCAATGAACTGGTGGTGTCGACCTGGGACATCATTTCCGGCGACGTCAAACCGGGGCGTCATGTGTTGATCTTCGACGATGCCGGCGACCATGCCGCGCTGCAAGCCGCCGAGGTGATTGCGCAAAGCGGCGCGAGCGTCGAAATCGTCACCCCGGACCGCGCGTTCGCCCCGGAAGTCATGGCCATGAACCTGGTGCCCTACATGCGCAGCCTGCAGGACCTGGACGTGATCTTTACCGTGACCTATCGGGTCGAGTCGGTGGAGAAACGCGACGGTCGGCTGGTCGCCCGTTTTGGCAGTGACTACGGCACGGTGCACAAACAGCGGGTGGTCGACCAGGTGGTGATCAACCATGGCACGGTTCCGCTGGACGACCTGTACTTCGACCTGCGCGCGCACTCCAGCAACGGCGGCGCGGTCGAGCAGCACGATTTGATTGCCGGCAACGTGCAGAATATCGTGACCCACGCCGAGGGCCGCTTCCAGTTGTTCCGGATCGGCGATGCGGTGGCCGCACGCAATACCCATGCGGCGATCTACGATGCGTTGCGCTTGGTCAAGGACCTCTAAAAAAGCTCAAATACGCCCGGTGCGGTTTCGGCGTAGCCAAATGCCCCATAGAAGCGGTCCAGTTCACGCCGCTTCAACGCCTTGCCGGTGAACACGCTGACATACTGGGGAATACGCCGGAACCGCACCACCACATCCTCGGTGGTGTTCATCGAGATATAGCCGATCTGCGTCAGGTAGATGGTCCGGGCACGCACATCGGCCGCCTCTTCATCGTAGCCAAAACGCCGGAACATACCGGTCAGCGCGTTGATACGGGTGTCATCGGCCAACGCGATTTCTGCCGAGACGTCCGCCGATTGCATCGCCCAACTGCGTACGGCAAATTCGAATTGCGAGTCGAACAATTCCGGGTTCAACCAGCACTCGAAGACGTTGAGGATGGCTTCGGAAATACTCTCGGCATAACGTTCGCACTGGTGCACCAGGTTGCCGGTGTTCTTGTCGCGCCAGCGGGTCAGCAAGGCGGCGAGCAATTGCTCGCGGTCCTCATAGAACCAATAGAAACTGGTACGCGACAAGCCCAATTGCTTGGCCAGTGGCATGACGCGTACGGCGTCGATGCCGGACTCTTTCAAGGCGGCGTAAGCGGCGTCCAGCCACACGTCGACCGAGCCTCGCCAGCCGGTGTCCTGGGCCTTGCCTCGCGGTTTTGCGGTGTGCGACATCCGGGGGTTACCTTTGCCAGGGAATTGCACGCCACTCTACACCGCAAGACGTGCAGCGCACAGGGAATGTACATCGACGTACATTTCCTGTACGCCCTGCCCGACCCATCGCTTGGGCAGTTTGAAGGCTCAACGCCCCCAACCTTGCACTAACTTGAACGATTCTGCGCTTTTACCTCTCCATTAAGCAGGACCCCAGACACAAGAACGGCTTGTGTCAGTTCTTGTGCGAGCTACGAACCCGGCACCCTAGGCGCCCTTCACCGCGCTCGCCTACGACGACCTTGAGGTAAAGGCCATGGCCGCGAACACGCGTGAAGCATCGACACCCTTCGTCCCGGACGAACTCGCAAGGAATGCCGAACTGTTCTACGAAGCAGATCGATTGGAGAAAGCCGCCTACGACATCATTGACACTAGCCTGGCGGATGCCGATGCCTGGCTGCGTTTTTCTGAAGCCAAGCGGGTGGCCGAGACGAAACGCGCTGAAGCGTACCAAGACCTGCTGCGCATCCGGCGCACTACAGTGGGGTCGAGGCCCCGGCAAGGACAGTGCTGCGACAGGTGATGTGCGCCTGCGCGATGCAGACCTGAAAGAGTAGCCAGCTACGGAAAACCCGACGTTACTTGCCGGGATGCCGCGCGCCGCAACAATTGAACCCTGTGACAGGGGCGCCGGTCATACAGCGGCTGGGAGCCCCTCTAACTCGTCTATGGAAACAGCAGTGAAAAACCTGACTCGTGCAGAACTGGAGGCGCAAGTCCTGCATTTGCGTGCCCTGCTGGAAGGCGCAGGCCTTGATCCGTTGTCAGGTTCACCTGGCAATGGCGCGGCGCAGCGCTCTGTGGATGAAACGCAAGCATGCTACCGCCAGGCGGTGCTCGACCTGTCCAGCATGCGCGTTGAGCACACCGCACTGCGTCAGAGCGAAGAACGCTTTCGCACAATCCTGGAGACGGTCGAGTCGGCGTTCGCCATCGTCAAGGTCAAGTTTGACGCCGATGACCGACCGATCGACTACCGCTTCGTCGAAGCCAACCCGGCCTTCGAGCATCAAGCCGGGGTCGACCTGCGCGGCAAGTGGGTCACCGAATTCGCGCCGGACCTGGAACAGTTCTGGTTCGAGACCTACGGGCACGTGGCCAAGACCGGTGAGCCGGCAACCTTCGAAAGCTATGCCGAAGCATTCAAGCGCTGGTTCGATGTACGCGCGGTGCGCGTTGGTGATCCGGCTGACCGGCAAATCGCAATTATCTTCAGCGACGTCACTGAACGCCGCAACGCCGAGGAGCGTCTGCGCATCAGCGAGGCAGTGGCGCGGCAAAACGTGGAGCGTGTGCAACTGGCGCTGGCTGCAGGCGCAATCATCGGCACCTGGCACTGGGACATTCCCAGCGACCGCTTCAGCATCGATGAAGCCTTCGCCCGCGCCTTTGGCGTGGACCCAGCCTTGGGCCATGAGGGCCTTAGCCTCGCGCAGGTGATGACCTCGGTACACCCGGAAGACCGGGAGGGACTGACCACGGCCATCCATGCTGCGATTGCCCGGGGTGGCGCCTATGCCCACCAGTACCGCGTGCGTCGCGATGACGGTCGATATTATTGGATCGAAGCCAATGGGCGCGTTGACCTTGCCGAAGATGGCACACCGTTGACGCTGCCGGGCGTGGTCATCGATGTGGAGAGTCGCCGCTCTGTCGAGGCTGAGCGCGACCGTGCGACTGCCGCACTGCGCGCCCTGAATGAAACCCTGGAACAACGCGTGGCCGAGCGCACCGTCGAATTGATCCAGGCCGAAGAAAAACTGCGCCAGTCACAGAAAATGGAAGCCGTGGGCCAATTGACCGGCGGCCTCGCCCATGACTTCAACAACCTGCTCGCAGGTATCTCCGGGGCGTTGGAACTTACCGGGCTGCGCATCGCACAAGGGCGCTGGCAAGAAGTGGACAAGTACATCAGCACCGCACAGGGTGCGGCCAAGCGCGCGGCGGCGTTGACCCATCGTCTGCTGGCGTTCTCGCGCCGGCAGACCCTGGACCCACGTCCAACCGATGTGAACGTGCTGATGGAAGGCATGGGCGAACTTATCCAGCGTACGGTAGGCCCCAGCATCACGGTCGACACCCTCGGTGCCAGCGGCGTATGGCCGACACTGGTGGATGCCAGCCAGTTGGAAAACGCCCTGCTGAACCTGTGCATCAACGCTCGGGACGCCATGCCCCACGGCGGGCGTATCCGCATTGAAACCGCCAATGTATGCGTGGATGCTGCCACCGCCAGCGCCCACGACTTGACCGAAGGGGAATACCTGACGCTGACAGTCAGCGACACCGGCACGGGCATGACGCCCGAAATCATGGCCAAGGCGTTCGATCCGTTCTTTACCACCAAGCCCATCGGCCAGGGTACCGGCCTGGGGCTGTCGATGATTTACGGGTTCGCCAAGCAATCCGGCGGGCAGGCACGGATTGCATCGCAGGTCGGGCGCGGCACGGCGATCAGCCTTTACCTGCCGCGCTACCAGGGGCAGGCCATCGAGGCCGATCCTGAACTGGACAGTACCAGCGCCACCCCGGCCGAGCGCGGCGAGACCATCCTGATCGTGGACGATGAACCCAGTGTGCGCACCCTGCTGATGGATGTACTGGGCGGACTCGATTACAGCCTGATCGAAGCGAGCGACAGCATTACCGGCCTCAAGATCCTGCGCTCCGACGTGCATATCGACCTGCTGATCACCGATGTCGGCCTGCCCGGCGGCATGAACGGTCGACAGATGGCCGATGCTGGCCGAGAAGTACGGCCGGCGCTGAAAACCCTGTTCATCACCGGCTATGCCGAAAGCACCATCATCGGCGACAACAGCCTCGGGCCGGGGATGCAGGTGCTGACCAAGCCGTTTGCGATAGACACCTTGACGGCGCGAGTGCGGGAGTTGATCGAGTCGTAGCTATCAAGTGAAGGCGGTGAAGGGCAACCCTCAATTCATCGCGCAAAGACAGCCGTTGATTGATGATTGCGCCTCACACCAGCATTGCCGGCCGGCGTATTTATCCGCCCCTCGACACCCATTCAGCCGCCTTGAATCGGTCACGTGTGTAAGCCATTCGAGCCTCTGGACACAAAGAATGCCCGGACACTTGTGGGATAGATATCAACGCCGCCGGTAACTTTTCTGTCCGGCGGGCGTGAGGCAGTACACCCCACCCCGCGGGCCGGTGCAGTAAGTACCACTGCCGCAGCCGCAGCTGCCCGTACGACCTTGCAGCGGTTGCAACGCGGGCCGTGACTGCTGATTACCGGTGTAGGCCAGACAACTTCTTTTCGAGGCACTGATGGAGCCGTCGTTGCACAGGAATACGTCCCCATCACAACCGGCAATCCCACCCTTGCGACCTGAGCAAGGCGTATTGGCAGCCAGGCTGATCGTGCTCGACAGCATCAGGACAACGCCCAGCATGATCATCCGGTGATGAGAACGAGACATTACGTACCCTCAAACGATAGCGAAGACGCAATCAAGCACAGGGTTTCCTGCCGCAGATCCAATTCAGGTGTGACGTGCGTGGCGTGTCTTGAGGAGGAAAAACCAAGGGTGATTTGATCTCCATCTCACCCGAGCTGTCAGTCAATGGCGCCGAGTCGCCCATGGTGATTCGCGCCGCGGCCTTCATGATCCACTGATCCACATTGGCATCGCCCGAGCCCTTGACCATCGTCACCTGGGGCAGGCCACTGTCCGACTTGAAGCGATACGCCAACGTCACGGTCTTGGCTGCACCCGAGGCATTGACGGCCTCGAATACTTCCCCTACCGCCAGACGTCGCGTCTGCAAACTGACGAAACCTTTCATCCACAGTTGCTGATAACGCTGGGCCTGGCTTTCATTGAGCGGCTGCCCTGCTCTACGCAGACGGTTCATCGCCTCCCAGGCGTCATCGCGGCAGCGTTCGACCGCATCCAGATACAGCGCCAGCGCACCCGGCAAATCCTGCGGGCCACCCTTGCCCTCCTCCATGAGTCGCCCCAGTTGCAACACGGCGTTCTTGCCCGAGAGGCGGTAAAACTCACGTGCCTTGACATAGTCCACCGGCTCACCCTCACCGCGCTCGGCCATCTGCCCCAAGAGCACATTCACAGCCGGGTCAAGCTGGGCGGCCTCGACAAATAGCGCATGGGCCTGGCCGAAGTCTTGATCGACGCCGTAGCCGCCTTCCTGATACAACTTGCCCAGCATGGCCTTGCACGTGGCATTTCCATAACCCGCGTAGCGTTCGATATACCGCAGATTATCTCGCTCAAACGGCTTCTGGCCGGCGATCCACATACAGCGAAGGCCAACGAGTGGAGCGTTGTAGTCGGCGGGTCGGGTCAGGCTCTGGCAGCCCGTGATAGAGATCAACAGCAGTAGAAAAGTAAGCGTCTTGAACATGGCATCCATGCGTCCACTGAGAAACACGTGAAATCATTATGCCACTAATCAAGTCGACGGGGTCGGCTTGACGTTTACCGAAAGCACTACGGCCCGTGTATCGCTGCTGCTCAAGGCGGACGCGTGTTCGCGGAGCAACTCGGTATAAATGATACTTGTCGCAGGCCGGCACGAACGGCGGTGGGGTTTTCGCTTCGCCGAGCCCATAAACCGTGTGCCGCCCCTCCCGGAGACGCGACGCCAGTCGAGTGAAATCACTGTCGCTGGATACCAGGAGGTTTAAGCACGGAGCCCAACACCAGGCGCGAGCTGAAGGTCCCTGTAGAAAAGCCAAATTACAGGCAAAAAAAAGCCACTCTATTGAGTGGCTTTTTCTTTGTGTTTGGAGCGGGAAACGAGACTCGAACTCGCGACCCCGACCTTGGCAAGGTCGTGCTCTACCAACTGAGCTATTCCCGCGACTTGGTGATGCGCATTCTATAGAATTATCAGAAGCGGTCAACCCTTTGATTCAAAAAAGTTTTATTTCTTTTCAACAGTGGTGCGCAGATGTGGCCAGGCAGCACGCAAATACTGGAGCATGGACCACAGGGTCAGGCCGGCCGCGACGAGCAGCAAGGCGTAGCCCAGCAGGACCCAGAAGGTGAAGTGCGACGGGTTGGCTAGCAGGATGACCAGCGCAAGCATCTGCGCAGCAGTTTTCCATTTGCCCATGTTGGAAACGGCCACGTGGGCGCGAGCGCCGATTTCAGCCATCCATTCGCGCAAGGCGGAAACGACGATCTCACGGCCGATGATCACGGCGGCGGGCAGGGTCAGCCACAGGTTGCCGTGTTCTTGCACAAGCAACACCAGGGCGACGGCCACCATGAGCTTGTCAGCCACCGGGTCCAGGAACGCGCCAAACGGCGTGCTCTGCTCCAGGCGCCGGGCCAGATAACCGTCGAGCCAGTCGGTGGCGGCCGCGAAGGCGAACACGGAACTGGAGGCCGCATAGCTCCATTCGTACGGCAAATAGAACAACAGAATGAAAATCGGAATAAGCAGGACGCGTAGAACGGTGATCAGATTAGGGATATTCATCGGCACAACTGGCTACGAGGTGGAAAGGCATTCTATTCGCTATGCAGATTCGCATAAATCAACTCAGCGAGCTTTTTACTGATACCGGGTGCTTTGGCTATTTCGTCAATGCTGGCACGGGATAGCTCTTGCAAGCCACCAAAATGTTTAAGCAAGTCGCGTCGCCGTGTCGGCCCGACGCCCGCCACCCCTTCCAGGGTTGAGGTTCGCCGGGTTTTGCCACGCCGGGCGCGGTGACCGGTAATGGCGAAACGGTGGGCTTCGTCACGGATCTGTTGAATCAGGTGCAGCGCAGGTGAGTCGCCCTTCAAGGTGAACTCATGGGCGGCATCATTCAAGTACAACGTCTCGAAACCGGCTTTGCGCGTGGCGCCCTTGGCCACGCCGAGCAGGATCAGGTCGGGCACTGCCAGTTCGTTGAGCACGTCACGCGCCATCGACAACTGGCCCTTGCCACCGTCCACCAGCAGGATATCCGGGAGTTTGCCCTCGCCGTCCTTAAGCTTGCTGAAACGCCGGGTCAGGGCCTGGTGCATGGCCGCGTAGTCATCGCCGGCAGTGACGCCTTCGATGTTGTAGCGCCGGTAATCGGATTTGATCGGCCCTTCCGGACCAAACACCACGCACGACGCCACGGTGGCCTCGCCGCTGGAGTGACTGATGTCGTAGCACTCCAGGCGCTGCGGCGGTTCGTCCAGGTTGAGGACTTCGGCCAGGGCATCGAAGCGTGCGGCGACGTGCTGTCGATTGGCCAGACGCGCACTCAGGGCCTGTTCGGCGTTGGTCACCGCCAGTTGCTGCCAGCGCGCGCGGGTGCCACGCACGCGGTGGCTGATGTCCAGCTCACGGCCGCGCAGTTCGTGGATCGCCTCGATCAGCGTGGGGAAGTCTTCATGCACCACGTTGACGATCAGCTCCGACGGCAAATCGCGCTCGGGGCTGCTGACGTAGTACTGCCCAAGGAAGGCCGCCATGACTTCGGCCACGTCCTCGTCGATACCGGTCTGTGGGAAAAAGTTCTTGCTGCCCAGTACCCGACCACCCCGCACGCTGATGAGGTGCACGCAGGCGCCGCCTGGGTTGACGAAGGCCGCGATCACATCGACGTCGCCGGTGCCGCCCTCCATGCTCTGCTGGTCCTGGACGCGGCGTAGCAGTGAGATCTGGTCACGTAGCTCGGCGGCGCGCTCGAAGTCCAGGGTGCTGGCGGCCTGCTCCATGGCACCGGACAGTTCATCGGTGAGGGCATTGCTCCGCCCTTCCAGAAACATCACCGAGTGGCGCACATCCTCGGCGTACTCGGCCGGCTCGACCAAGCCCACGCAAGGCGCCTTGCAGCGCTTGATCTGATACTGCAGGCACGGCCGGGTGCGGTTCTTGTAGAAACTGTCTTCGCACTGGCGCACAAAAAAGGTCTTTTGCAGCAGGCTCAGGCTCTCACGGATCGCGCCGGCACTCGGGTACGGGCCGAAATACTTGCCCTTCTGCTTCTTCGCGCCACGGTGAATGCTCAGCCGTGGGAAGTTGCCGTCGGATAAAAACACGTAGGGGTAGGATTTATCGTCGCGCAGCAGGATGTTGTAGGGCGGGCGCCACTCCTTGATCAACGTCTGCTCAAGCAGCAGCGCCTCGGTTTCATTCGCGGTGATGGTGGTTTCGACCTGGGCGATGCGCGCCACCAGCGCGGCGGTTTTCGGCGCGAGACCGCTCTTGCGAAAGTAGCTCGCCAGGCGGTTCTTCAGGTTCTTGGCTTTGCCGACATACAGCAGGCGCGCCTCGCTGTCGAACATGCGGTACACGCCGGGGCGGCCACTGCAGGTTGAGAGAAAGGCACTTGGATCAAACGGTGTGCTCATGTCAGGCGCTGGCGTCCACCATGCCGTGGCGCACCGCGAGCAGGGTCAATTCAACATCACTGCTGATGGCGAGCTTCTCGAAAATGCGATAGCGGTAGGTGTTGACGGTTTTGGGCGATAGGCACAATTTGTCGGAGATGGTCTGCACCTTCTGGCAACCGACGATCATCAAGGCGATCTGGATTTCCCGCTCCGACAGCACATCGAACGGTGAGTCGCTGACGGGTTGGAAGGATTTGATCGCCAATTGCTGGGCAATCTGCGGGCTTATGTAGCGCTGGCCGGCAAACACCAGGCGAATGGCTTGCACCATCTCCGCCAAGCCCGCGCCCTTGGTCAGGTAACCCGCCGCTCCCGCCTGCAACAAGCGCGTCGGGAACGGGTCTTCTTCACACACAGTCACCACCACGACTTTGATGTCCGGATGGCTGCGCAACAATTTGGTCGTGGCGCCAAGACCGCCGATACCAGGCATCTTGACGTCCATCAGCACCACATCGGGTTTCAACTCCCGGGCCTTGATCAGGGACTCTTCCCCGGACTCGGCCTGGCCGACTACTTGCAGGCCATCGATGTCAGCCAGCATTCGTGTAATGCCTGTACGAACGAGATCATGGTCATCGACTACTAGCACCCTAATCAAGCAGACACCTCGCGATATGGTCTTATAGGTTGCTGAACACCTTAGCAAAAAACCAAGGCGCAGACCTAGCTGCAAGCGTCATATATATAGAGTTTGAACACACAGTAGCCATCCACCGAGTGGCGAACGGCTCTATTTGCTGGGCAATAGGTCAGGAATTCCGGGGCTGCGGCTTGATTTTTCTACTCTGCAAAATGGAGTGCTCGGCCAGGGTTGCCGTCAAGCGGCGTATAGCAGCCTGGTCTTCCTTGAACATTACGCGGTAGTCACCCAGTACCTTTTCTTCAATCTGGCTGAGGTTTTTCAGTTGAATCGGCGTAATCACGCCGGTCAGCACGTACAACACATCAACGCCTCTCTCGGCAACACGCGACAAGTAGTCGGCCTTGGGCACGCGCCCTCCACTTTCGTATTTGCCTTGTGCGTTGGCTTCAACGCCGCCTATTTCACCAAAGACTTTTTGCGACAGGCCAAGTCGCTCTCTTTCTTGCCTCAAACGCGAACCGATTCCACTCATTTGAATGCATGCTCCTATTTGGCACACCTCAAGAGGTGACACGCTCATCTCTTTATTAAACGAACTTGAACGGCTTTAAACTACGCCCGGAATCCGTAATGCTGCATAAGCCAATCCGGCAACCACCTATCAAGTGCTCGCTGGGCGCAAAAAGGGACGGCGTGGAGAAGCCCATAAGGTAGCGGTCCTTTTGGGCATGAAAGAAGGGATCATCCTTTATTAAGGCTGATGGCCAAAACAACGATCAGGAGGTCGTCTCCTGAAGCCAGTATGCGCCTATTAGGATTGACTGCATGATTTAGCGGGATGGGCAGACACGCTCCATACGCCAGAAGCAGTCCTCCTCACCGACAATGCTCAACCCCCTACGCTGATAGAGCCGCCTGGCCGGATTGGTCTTGAATACCGTCAAACGCAGCAAACCCAACGCCTGCGCCTTGAGCGCCATCTGCTCCAACACCCAACTGCCCGCACCCAATCTGCGACACGTTTCGAGCATATGCAGCTCTCGGATGTAGAGCGCACGGCTGTCGCGGCTCAGGCTGACAAAGCCCATCACCCCGTCGTCATTGCAGATCAGCCAGTTTTCACGGCCAGCCCAGGCGACGTCAAAACCATCGTTGGACCACATCAGCCCGTATTGCCGGTAGTAATGGCTCATAGCCTCAAAGGTCAGGGTGCGTGCGAACGGCAGGTCAAGGTCCGTGGCTGCGCGTAAGTGAAACGCCATCTGTCCGTATCCATCCCAATTAGAGTGTCCACAGCATATCGGCACTCACCCCATAGTCGTAAGTAGCCCATGACAATAGAAATTTCTGATTGAAACTACCGGTGTGCGTCAAGTAAGCTCTGCCAATCATTTGGAGACACACCATGTTGCAACTCACCCACACTCAGGTCTGCCCTGCTACCAGCGCCCCGCGCGCGGTATCGGCTACCCGTGTGAACGGTTCGAGCGCAGCAGTAAGCTTTTATTTTGGGTATTGGTTTAGCCACTGGCGCGCCTGATACCTGAAATCGGCGCCCACTACTCAAGGGGTCGCCTACCAGAGAAATCTAAACCCCCGGTCGGCTCCCCGACCGGGGGTTTTGTTTTTTCAGGCCTCTATTAATTTCGCAGAACACTTAAAGGACACACGACATGAACTACGCCACCTATTACCGCTACGACACCTCCACCGCATGGCGATTTAGCCAGCTCCGCTCGGGACAGCCTGCCGCCTCCGATCGGTCACCTCTTGGTGGCAAGCCAACACACGTAGCCAATACGGCCAATTGTCGAACACCCCAGTAGGGCAGAGCGCGCGGGAACAGCCCGCCGCTTGCCCAGGAAGCCTTGAATATGAACTCCGCCACCGCCGCTCTGCCGATTTCTGCACTGACCAGCGCCAATGAAGCCCTGACCCAGCGCCTGCCCAGCTCCCTTGAGCTCAAGCACCAACTGCCCCTCAGCCCGTTCCTCACCGAACAAGTCCACGCCCATCGCCACGCCGTGCGCGCCATCCTCAATGGCGAAGATTCGCGTTTGCTGGTGATTGTCGGCCCGTGCTCGATCCACGACCCTGAGTCGGCCATGGAATACGCGCGCAACCTAAAGAAGCTCGCGCTCGAAGTCAGCGACCAGATGCTGCTGGTGATTCGCGCCTACGTCGAAAAACCGCGCACCACTATTGGTTGGAAAGGCCTGGCCTACGACCCACACCTGGACGGCAGCGATGACATGGCCGCCGGCCTCACGCTGTCCCGCCAGTTGATGCGTGAAATGCTGCGCCTGGGCTTGCCGGTCGCCACGGAGCTGCTGCAACCCATGGCCGCCGGCTACTTCGATGACCTGCTCAGCTGGGTCGCGATTGGCGCGCGCACCACTGAATCGCAGATCCACCGCGAGATGGCCAGCGGCCTGGGCATGCCCGTGGGTTTCAAGAACGGCACCGACGGTGGCGTCGCAATTGCCTGTGACGCGATGCGCTCGGCGTCCCACCCGCACCGTCACTTCGGCGTCGACAGCCAGGGCCACCCGGCGATCATCCAGACCCCAGGCAACCCTGACACTCACCTGGTGCTGCGCGGAGGTCACCGTGGGCCGAACTACGATGCGCAAAGCGTGGCACAGGTGAAGCACGATCTGGCCAAGTCCAAGGTGGCGGCGCGCATCATGGTCGATTGCAGCCACGCCAATAGCGGCAAGGACCCGTTGCGCCAACCGGCGGTGTTCAACGAGGTGCTGGACCAGCGCCTGCAGGGCGACACCTCGCTGATCGGCATGATGCTCGAAAGCCATCTGTTCGAAGGCTGCCAGCCGCTGAGCGCGTCGATGAAATACGGCGTATCGGTGACCGATGGTTGCCTGGGCTGGAATGGCACCGAGCGGTTGTTGCGCAGTGCGGCCGAAAGGTTGCGGGAACAACGCAAGACCGACTGACATTTAAACGGTAATCCGCTCAGGATAGGGGGTATAGCGCCTCATCGAACTGCGCCAGCTTCGGAAACACCAAGGGCTGTTCATCCGCCAGCCCTTGCAACCGCTGCTCATACGCCACCAGGAAATCCTGCCGCGCTTCAGCGCTGATGTACGGCACATGCCACGCCACAAACGGGGCCAGCACGTCATAGCCCACATACGCCAACGTCCCGCGCAGAATCGGCCGCAGCATATCCTCCAGCGGCCCATGAATCGCGCCCTCACCGAACATATGCTCGCGCCCGCCCAGGGTCACCGTGATCATCGCCCGTTTGCCCGCCAGCCCGCCCTGATCATAAAAGCGCTTGCCGCCGTAACACACCCCCGACACCAGCACCCGGTCGATCCAGCCCTTGAGCATCGCCGGCGCCGAGAACCAGAAGATCGGAAAGTTGAGGATCAACAGGTCAGCCCACAGCAGCTTGTCCAACTCGCCCTGGATATCTGCGGCGATTGACTGCTTCTTCACCCCCAGGCGCTGCTCCAGGGCATATACCAGGTAATCCGGATTTTCCCGCGACGAAAAGTCCGCCGCCGACGCCACCGGGTTCCACCGCATGGCGTACAAATCGCTGACCTTTACCGCATGCCCCAGGCCCTCCAGCGTGGCGACCGCCCGATCGCGCAAGGCCGCGGTGAATGACTGCGGTTCAGGATGGGCGTGAACAATCAAAACCTTCATGGGATGTCCTCAAACAGTGTGCGCCGCCCGTTGGGCCAGCAGATGATCGAGCCAGTCGGGGTCCCCCCCCTGATCTTGTCTCTCCAAAGGTCAACAGGCACAGGCATGTTTCAACTCGATCAAGGTCACGCCATTGCGTTTGAAAGCGTTGCGCAGGTCCGTCTGTAATTCATCCAGGTTGCGGGGCTGGTTCACGGTGCACCCGAACGCCTGGGCGAACAGCGCGAAATCCGGATTGCGGGGCAGCACGCCGATGGGCGCGATATCGAGGCTCAGCATGTCGTCACGAATCTGGCCAAGGGCGTCGTTGTTCCACAACAGCACCACCAACGGGCTGTCCAGTTCTTCCACGGCGGTGGCCAATTCCTGGGCGGTATAGAGGAAACCACCGTCGCCTACCAACACCAGGCCCGGCCGTTGTGGCGCGCCAAACTTGGCGCCGATGCCGGCAGGCAGGCCGTAGCCCAGGGTGCCGTAGCCGGTAGGATGCAACCAGCTGCGCGGCGCACGGCTGCGGTAGGCGTAATTGCCGGTGTAGGCCAACTGGGTCATGTCACTGCTGATGAACGCATTGGCCGGCAATTCGGCTTCAATACGGTCGAGAATGGCTTGGTGGATGGACTGCAACGGGCCGTGCCCCGATTCGATCGCGTGCAGCAACGCCGCCACTGTCGAGATGGCGGCTTCAGCGTTGCGCGCGGTGGTCGGCAGGCGTTCCAGCAAGGCCAGCACGGTCTGCTGCGCATCGCCTTTAAGCGCCACGGCACAGGGGTAGAAATCATTGAACTTGCGCGCGTCGATATCCACCCGCAGTAGCTCGCCGCCGAGAGGCAAACGCTCACACCAATAGTCGGTATCGGCCATTTCCGTGCCCACCGCCAGCACCACATCCGCCTCACTGATCAGTTGCCACCCGGGTTCGACGCAGAGGGTGGAACCGGCATTCAGCGGGTCATTGACAGGCAGTAAACCCTTGCCGGCCACGCTGGTGAAGAACGGCGCCGCCAACTGCGTGCTCAAGCGCTGCAATGCCTCGCCAGCCGCCAACGCACCGCCTCCGGCGATGATCATTGGGCGTTTGGCTGCCGCGAGTTTGGCCGCGCCCTGATCCAGGGCTTTGGCCGGCGGCAAACCGCGATCTGGCCGGCGTACGACCTCGTTGCTCCAATCGCGCTGGATTGGCGCGGCCAACACGTCCAGCGGCACCGAGATATGCACCGGGCGGGGTCGCTCGCTGTCGAAGATGGCGTAGGCACGGGCGACCAGTTCAGGCAAGTCCTCAGCGCTCAGAGCGACCGCCGAAAACGCGGTGATCGGCGCCGTGATCGCGCGCTGGTCCTGGGTCTCATGCAGGATGCCCCAGCCCTTGCCGAGGCTGACGGTGCTGTTGACGCTGGAAATCACCAGCATCGGAATCGAATCGGCATAGGCCTGGCCAATAGCGGTGGCGGCATTGGTCACGCCGGGGCCGGTGATCACAAAACACACCCCCGGCTTGCCGCTGACCCGCGCGTAGCCATCAGCCATAAAGCCGGCACCTTGCTCATGGCGCGTCAGCACATGGCGAATGCCGCTACCGGGCAGGCCGCGATACAGCTCCAGGGTGTGCACACCGGGAATGCCGAATACCGTGTCGACGCCATAGTTGGCCAGCAGTCGCACCAGGGCCTGGCCACCGGTCATCGCTTTATCGTACATGTTCATCTCCTAGACGGATCAACGCATCGACCGCCGTGGCGCCCTGGGCATTGACCAACAATGGGTTCACATCCAGCTCCAGCAACTGCCCGGCATTGGCGCAGGCGTAGTCGGCCACGGCACGAATGGCCGTCACCAGGGCGTCCAGATCCGCCACTTCACGCCCGCGAAAACCTTGCAGCAATGCTGCGCTGCGCAGGCTGAGCAAGGCGTTGCGGATGGCACTGTCGGTGGTCGGCAACAACAGGCTGCGGCTGTCCTTGAGCAACTCCACCAGGATGCCGCCGGCGCCGATGACCAGGGCCAGGCCAAAGTCGTTTTCGCGTTTGATGCCCACGATCAACTCCGCCAACGGCGGTGTAGCCATCGACTCCAGCAGCAATTGATCGAAGACGACATGCGGTGCATAAGCCGAGATGTGCGCGCGCATCTGCTCAAGTGCAGCGGTCAGGGCCCTGCCGTTTTGCAGGTTCAGCACCACGGCACCGGCCTCGGTTTTATGCGGCAACTGCGCGCTGACCGCCTTGAGCACCAGGGGATAGCCCAGCATTTCTGCATCGCTGACCGCCCTGCCCGGCGTACTCAATACGCCGGCCGGTGTCGTAAGGCCGAATGCACGCAAGGCTTGCTTGGAGGCCCATTCGTCCAAGGCCTCGCCTCTGTCATCCAGGGCTTTTGGGCACAACGGTTCGAGGATCGATTCTCCTCGCTCCAGCAACACGCGGCGGTTGCGCGGGTAGTCGGCAATCCGCCCCCAAGCGGCCAATGCATCCTCTACGCCTTGCAGCGCAGCAATTCCCTGAGCATGCAGGCGCTCGCGGGCATGGGGCGGCAACAGTTCGGGAAGTGCCGAAGTGACGAACCCGGTCTTGCCATGGCGACCGAGCGCGGCGCAGAACAGCTCCAGCAACAGGTCGCACTCCTTGCGCTCACCCGTGAATTCGGCCGGGTAATCCAGCACTAGCATGGCGGCGTCGGCGGCGGTTCGCAGCACGGTGTCGAGCATCGCGTCGAGGGCATCACGGTCGCCCCAGATGGCGGTGGTGAAATCCAGCGGATTGACCAGGTTGGCGTAACTGGGCAGCACCTGGGCCAGTTCAGCACGTTGGTCGTCGTCCAGTGTCGGCAAGGCCAGGTGATTGCGTTCGGCGTAGTCGGCAATCAGCCCCGCATCGCCACCAGAACAGGCCAGTGCAATCAAGCGATTCCCCTCCGGAAGATTGCCGCACGCGGCGGCCTTCAGGGTTTCGACAAAACTCACGGGGCCGCTGACGCGGATCACGCCCAGGCGCGCAAACAAGCTGTCGTACAGCGCGTCGGAGCCCGACAGCGAACTGGTGTGACTCAAGGCCAGTTCCGCACCGATCTGCGACACGCCGGTTTTCAGCGCAATGATCGGAATGCCTTTCTCCAACGCCTTGTGCGCTGCTCGGGCAAACCCCGGCACATTCTTCAAGCCTTCCAAATGCAGGCCGATGGCGGTGACGCGCGGCTCATCGAGCAACACGTCCATCAGCTCGGCAACGCCCAGTTGCGCCTGATTACCGACCGAGGCCATGTAGGCCACTGGCAGCGAACGGTCGCTCATCGACAGGTTGTAGGCGAAGTTGCCGCTCTGGGTGAGCACCGCCACGCCCTTCTCTACCGACTTGCCGCCATGGGCCACCGGCCACAGCGCCGAGCAGTGCAGGTAGTCAAGCAGGCCGTAGCAGTTGGGGCCAAGCAAGGCCATATCGCCCGCAGCCTTCAGAAGTTGCTGCTGCAGAGCTGCACCGCCGGCCCCCGTCTCGGCAAAACCGGAGGCGTAGCATATGGCACCACCCGTGCCGATAGCGGCTAGCTCAGCCACGCAGGTCAGCGTCAACTCGCGATTGGTGGCGATAAACACCGCATCCGGCCCGCACGGTAAATCGGTCACGCGGCGCACGCAGGGGATGCCATCAAGGCTGTCATGCTGCGGGTTGACCAACCACATCGGCCCGGTAAATCCGCCGTCGGCACAGCGCTTGAGCGCACGCGCCATGCTGCGTCCACCAACGAAAGCCAGGTGCCGGGGCGCCAGCAGGCGTTTGAGATTGTCGCGAATAGCCTGGGACATACGCTCTCCTCGCCGATCAGCGCAACAGCGGCCGCAACAGTTCACGGGCGATGATATGGCGCTGGATTTCCGAAGTGCCTTCCCAGATCCGCTCGATCCGTGCGTTACGCCAGATACGTTCAACCGGCCCTTCATCCATCAAGCCCATACCGCCAAAAATCTGCACCGCCTCATCGGCGACCTTGCCCAGGGTTTCACTGGCGAACAGCTTGGCCATGCCGGCCTCGCCATCGGTCATGCTGCCCTGATCCATCTTCCAGGCAGTGTGCAGGGTCAGCAGTTCAGCGGCCCGGATCTGTGTGGCCATGTCGGCCAGCTTGAAGCTCACGCCTTGGTAGGTGCCGATCGGCTGGCCGAACTGCTTGCGGTCCGCCGCCCATTGCAACGACACATCCAGGGCGCGCTGGGCCTGGCCGACGCAGTTGGCGGCCACCATCACACGGCCGGCCGTGAGCCAGGCATTGGCCACCTCCCAGCCTTTGCCCACTTCGCCCAGCACCTTGGAAGCCGGGACGCGGCAGTCATCGAAGAACATTTCATAGGTGTGATAACCCCGGTTGCTTACGCACTTGGGGCCACGGCGGATGGTCATGCCGGGGGTGCCACGATCGACCAGGAACGAGGTCACGGCATTGCGCTGCCGGCCATTGTGTTCGTAGGTATCGGTGACCGCGAACACGATGGCAAAATCGGCGTGCCCGGCATGGCTGATAAAGTGCTTGCTGCCATTGATTACGAAGTCATCGCCACTGCGCACGGCGCGGGTCTTGATGGCGTTGGCATCGGAACCGGCGCCGGGTTCGGTCAAGGCAAAACAGTCGACTTTCTTGCCTTGCACACAGGGCAACAGGTAGTCGCCAATCTGTGAGCCGGTGCACGCCATCAGGATCTTGGACGGCCGCGCGACAAACACATGCAAGGCCCACGAGACTTTGGACAGCTCCCGCTCGATCAGGGCCTGGGACAGGTAATCCAGGCCGCCGCCCCCCACCTCTTCCGGCATGTTGAAGGCATAGAAACCGGCAGCAATGGCCTTGTCGCGAATCTGCGCAGCCAGCTCGGGCGAGACCGCGTCGGCACGGTCCACCGCCTCTTCATGGGGCAACAATTCCTTGGCAACAAAACTGCGTACCGCGTCCACCAACATGTCTTGTTCTTGGCTGAGTTGGAAATTCATGGCGCTACCTGTTCGGAGGTGTTGTTGTTATTTGCCGCTGAAAATCGGAAGGCGTTTTTCCAGGGAGGCGCGCAAGGCTTCGGTACCGTCGGCGCTGCGTCCGCACAACAGCCCAGCGGCCAGTTCGGCCTGCAGTTGCGCGGGCAGGCTGCGCTCGGCGCCGTCACGGATCAGGGTCTTGGTCTGGGCGAAGGCAAAGGTCGGGCCGTTGGCCAGGCGCGTGGCGAGTGCGGTGGTATGGGCGTGCAGGTGATCATCCGTGACCACTTCACCGACCAGGCCCGCAGCCAGGGCACGGTCGGCGCTCCATAGCTCGTCAAGGAACAGCAGCCGCTTGGCTTGCTCGCTGCCGATCAGGCGCGGCAAGTGCCAACTGGCACCGGCATCCGGCGAGTAGGCCATGCTGGTGTAACCGGCCTTGAAGCGCGCCGATTGGGCGGCGACGCGCAGGTCGCAGCACAGGGTCAGGTCCATACCCGCGCCGACAGCGGTGCCGTTGATTGCGGCAATCGTGGGTTTGTCGAGGGTGTGCAGGCGGGTCATCAAGGCGTGGGCAGTGTCGGTCCAGCCATAAGTTTCGAGGGCGCCACGGGCTTCGGCGGCGGCCCACTCAGCCAGGTCGGCACCGGCGCAGAAGCTGCGACCGTTGCCGGTCAATACCACCACACGCACAGCGGGGTCGGTGTTGAAGGTATCGAGCAAGGCGTGCAGGTGCTTGAGGGTGGGAATGTCCAAGGCATTGCGCTGCGGGCCACGGTTGAGGGTGATCCAGGCAACGCCAGCTTGCACCTGAGTGAGCACGGGCGAATCGATAGTCATGGCTTCCTCGAATTATTTTAGTTGGCTTGAGGGGTGCGACACGAAACGATACTAAACAAGTGTTCAGTAAGAAGGCAATCGGCAATCAGCAAATATTTTCAGGAGGGGTAAACGGCCGGCCTGAACCGTGCGTCCAGGCGGCTGGAGAAGGCTCAGGGTTTGAGCTGATAACGCTGGCGCCCACCGGCCTGCAGGCCATCGACCCAGGCTTCGCAGATCTGGATGCCCTGCTCCGGCGTGAACGTGCCAGGGTTGAGCCCCGACTCCAGCCACAACCCATCGAGCAGCGCGCTCAGTCCGATGGCGGCCAGATCGGCGTCGAAGTGCTTCCAGCCCTCCTCCCTGGCCATGTCGGTCAGGGCCGAACGCATGATGGTGCGGTACTCGCCATAGGAGTGTTCGTGAGCCAGGTTGATCGCCGGCGCTGTCTTGACCGCGCCCCAGAAAACCAGCCAGGCGTCCAGCAAGTGCGGGTCGAGCAATTCGGCGGAAAATGAGCCGCGGAACAATGCCGACAGGCGCTCCCGAGGGTTAGGCGGCGCCTTGGCCATGGTCGCGCGCAGCAGGCTCATGACCTGATCGGTGATGGTGCGGTAGGCCTCGGCCACCAGTTCGTCCTTGCCCGAATAGTGATGGCTGATCAATCCCACCGACACCCCGGCCTCGGCACTGATCTTGCGAATCGACGCCCCCTGAAAACCATCACGCTTGAGGCACGTGAGCGTGGCCTGGACCAGATTGGCCTTGCGCACTTCCGGGTCCATCCGGGAAAAACGGGATTCCTGGGTCATGCGGCGAATTCCTACGATTGAGACGGCAGCACGACTCTACATCAGTCGCGATAACCCGGCGACACCTGATCCAGCGTCCGCAGCTCAGGTCGCTCATGCGGCAATGCGCGACCAATCGATAGCACGCCGCGAGCTGTTCACGGCGCTGCTATTCGTGATTTGCGGTAAAGAGTCCTTTTCGGATTCGGCGGTTTTTCCGAAGGAACAACGGGCGGATACTCAACGCCATTGTTCACACCCCTTCAGGAGTTACCGATGTCTATCCCAACGCAAAACGTCCCAGCCTTCGGCCTTGGCACATTCCGCCTGCAAGGCCAGGTGGTGATCGATTCCGTGAGCACCGGCCTGGAACTGGGGTACCGCGTGATCGATACCGCGCAGATCTACGAGAACGAAGCCGACGTCGGCCAGGCGATTGCCAACAGTGGCGTCCCGCGTGACGAGCTGTTTATCACCAGCAAGATCTGGATCGCCAACTTCGCCGAAGGCCAGCTGATTCCAAGCCTGCGTGAAAGCCTGAGCAAACTGAAGACCGACTACCTGGACTTGACACTGATTCACTGGCCCTCACCGGAAAACCAGGTACCTGTCGCCGAATTCATGGGCCAATTGCTGGAAGCCAAGCACCTGGGCCTGACCCGCCAGATCGGCATTTCCAACTTCACGGTCGACTTGATGAAACAGGCGATTGCAGCCGTTGGGGCCGAAAACATCGCTACCAACCAGGTCGAACTGCACCCCTATCTGCAAAACCGCAAGGTCGTGGATTTCGCCACCGCCAACGGCATTCAGGTCACGTCCTACATGACCCTGGCCTACGGCGAGGTGCTCAAGGACCCGGTGATCCAGCAAATCGCCGAGCGCCATCAGGCGACCCCGGCGCAAGTGACACTGGCCTGGGCCATGCAATTGGGCTACGCCGTGATCCCATCATCGACCAAGCGCGCCAACCTGGAAAGCAACCTCAAGGCCCTGCAACTGACCTTGAGCGCTGCCGATATGGCACAGATTGCCGAACTGGAACGCGGCCATCGCCTGACCAGCCCCAAGGGTATCGCGCCAAAGTGGGATTAAACACCGGCCACGGGCGCACGGGATAACTCCCGCAGCCACGGCAGCACGCGCAGGCCGGTGGTGGCTGCGGGTGGGTCGATGATGTCCATGAAGTGTTCGAGGTTGACGTTATCAGGCATGCCGGGCAGCCGCATCAGCACCGCCGGGGTTGCATCAGCGGTGCGGGCGCTCAGGTCCAGATAATCGTAGACCAGCACATGGTGTGCCTGAGGTTGAGGCCCGCAAGCGTGGGCCGTCAGCCCCGAATTGATGATCAGCACATCAAACGGCCGGGCCGGGATGGCGGTGAGCAACAGGACCTCTTCAAGGGTTTCCACCGGTACGATTCGGAAGTACCCCAACCGGTTGAGCATTTTTTCGATATGCAGGCGTTGCAGGTGTTGTTCATCGGCAATCAGTATGGTCAATGCTTTGTTTGGCATGGCGGAACCCTGGGCATGCAGCGCTCGTCAGTGAGCGAGGCCCATTTTCCAGACATATCCCGAGGACAAAATCAGGCTTATTCCCGTCCAACGTAGGAGTTCTCCCAAATCCACCGAATGGCTAGCCACCTGGGTCAAGACTGCTTGATGCACGTGCTCAAGCTGTGATGCAAGCGATCCATGGCATGGCCAATCGCGTCAACCGTAGCCGCCAACGCATCACGGTCCCTCCTTTCACACACGTCCTCCAGCGTTTCACAACAAGCGACCAGCGCCTGCGACTTGACCATACGAGCCCCACCTTTGACGCGATGGGCCAGGTCATGCAACTTGCCGAAATCCGTGCGTGCTCTCAGCGTCGATAGCACCAAGCGGTCCTCTGCCAGGCTGTCGAGCAATGGCGCCAGCAACTCGTTGAGCCCAGCAGTATCGCCCCCTGTCAGGGCGACCAGCGTACTCAAGTCACATACCGGCACGACCTCTTTCTCCTCCGGCGCCGCGGTGCGCGATGCCAATGCCGTGCGCAGATCATCGAGGCCGGTCGGTTTGAAGAGACAGCCGTCCATGCCCGCCTGCCGGCAGCGCTCGGTCTCCTCGGGCTGGGCGTTGGCGGTGAACCCCAGCAACAGGCATGGCACCAGCCCACGCTGGCGCTCTTGGGCACGGATATCACGTGCCAATGTATAGCCATCCATGATCGGCATGTTGCTATCAGTGATCACGCCATCAAACTGCCCGTCCTGCCAGAGCGCAAAACCCTCGGCGCCGTCTTCGGCCGTGACGATGCGATGCCCCAGGAAGCTCAGTTGCCGAGCTAACAACAGACGGTTGGCCGGGTAGTCGTCAACCACCAGGAGGTTCAACGCGTGAGTCGCAGGCGCGGGAGGCGCAGGTGCGTAAACCGGTGTGGCCGTGGCCGTGGCCAGCGTCAACGTCAGGTCCACCCTCGTCCCCTTGCCCAACACACTGCTCAAATGCAATTGGCCGCCCATCATTTCGCACAGGTTGCGGCTGATCACCAACCCCAGGCCAGAACCGCTGCGCGCCGACTGGTCGTTGTTGCTGCCTTGGATAAAGGGGCTGAACAAGCGCTGCTGATCTTCGGCACTGATGCCAATCCCCGTATCCTCCACACACAACCTGAGGCTCAAGTGATCACCGGCCAATGTCGGTGTGCTCTGGGCCCCCAGGCGCACCTGCCCGGTGGCGGTAAACTTGATAGCGTTGCCCAGCAGGTTGGACACCACTTGCTTGAAACGCAAAGGGTCGATCAGCACCGCCCGGTCGATCATCGGGTCGAGCTCGACTTGCAGCAGCAGCCCCTTGTCCCGCGCCAGCCCTTCGAACACCCGCGCTACGGACGCCAACAACTCATGGAGATTGGCCTGTTCCAGGCTCAGGGACAGGTGACCGGTTTCAATGCGCGCAATGTCCAGGATATCGCCGATCAACTCCAGCATGCTCCGGGATGCCATCGAAGCCACCTCCAACGCATCCTGATCGACACGGCCCTGCTCGGCGTTTTTCTGGGCCAATTCGATCATGCCAATCACCGCATTCATGGGGGTGCGGATCTCATGGCTCATGATCGCCAGGAACGTCGTTTTGGCACGGTTGGCGGCGTCCGCTTCCTCCTTGGCTTCCTGCAGTTGGCCAAGCAGGCGCTGACGTTCGCTGACATCCACCCAACCGGCAATCATGCCCACGACGGCGCCGTTGCTGTCACGGTACGGCAGCATCCACTGGTAAATAGTCAGCACACCGCCACCCGGCACCTTGAGCACGCGATCCTGGATCTGCGGCTCGCCGCGCTCCATCAGGCTCAAGTAATCGGCATGGAACGACTGAGCCTGCGGCGGGTTGCCCGTGTCGGTTTGCACCACGGTCTTGCCGATCACGTCCTCCAACTTGAAGCCAAACACATCCAGGTAAGCGTTGTTGCAAGCCATCAAGCGGCCTTGGCGATCGCGCACGTAGATCGGATGGGGAGTGCCGTCGATCAGCACGCTCATGAACCGCATCTGGTCGCTCAAGGCCTGTTCTGCCTGGGCACGCTTGTGGATCAAGTTGCGCAGGTAGAGCACCCAGCCCAGGGTCACCAGCAGCAGCAACGCAGCCAGGCCAAACCCCTGGATGATCACATTGCGATGGCTGCTCCAGTAGCTGTCATCAATGATGATCTCACTGCGCCAACGGTTGCTCAGTTCGTCCATTTCCTCAGGTGTGATACTCAACAACGCCTTCTCGAGGATCGAATACAGCTCCAGTTGGCTGCGGTTGACGCCAAAGGCAATGCGTGCCGGTTCCGTGCCGATCGTGGTGGTGATACGCAGACGGTCTCGATAATTGCGCGCAATCATGTAGCGTGCGCTGATCAACGACACGATAGTCGCATCGACACTCCCCTTCGCGACCAGGTCCATGGCGGCCTCAGGGTTCCCGACGTCGACAAACTGGATACCTGGATAGTCGCGTGCTATCTGTGCACCGAGGCTGTTGCCACCAATGAACGCCAGGCGTTTACCGGGCATGTCTTCCAGGGTGAGCAGCCGTTCATCACTGGCACGCGCCACCAACACGTAAGGATTGGACAGATAAGGTCGGGTAAAGCGGACCTTTTCGGCACGCTCGACGCTGGGGGTGATGACCGCGAGCATGTCCGCTTGCCCGCTGCTGACCTCATCAATTTGCCGAGTTAACGAATTGCCGTGGACCATCTCGAACTTCAAGCCCGTGCGCAAGCTGATCCGCGACAATACCTCGTCGCTCAGCCCCACGAACTGCCCCCGCTCATCTAAAAATGACAGCGGCATGAACTTGTCGAGCACCGCGACCTTTACCCGCGGGTGCTTCTCCAGCCAGCGCTGCTCACTGTCGCTCAAGCGCAGTCGGTCTGCCTCCAGAACCCCACTGTCTGCGGCGCTCCAACGGCGCAGGATGCTCATTTGCTGACTGGCGGGGATCACGGCCAGCGCTGCGTTGATGATATTCAGCAGGCGGATGTTATCCGCAGTGAAAGCAAACCCGAACGGATTGACCTCCAGCCCGGAAAAATCGGCCATACGGATATTATTGAGGTGGTTCTTTTTGATCAGATAACGGGCACTGATAATGTCGCCGAGGTACACATCCGCCTGACCAAACGCCACGGAGCCGATGGCTTGGTGGGTCGAGCCATACAACAGCAGTTGCGCCTTGGGGTAATAGGCCTGGACAGCGTCGGGTTGCATGTAGTGGTAGAGCATCGCCACGCGTTTGCCGGCCAGGTCGGCGCTCAGTAAATGACTGTCACCCGCGCGGGTTATCAGCACGGGTTGATCATTGGCGTAGGAACGGGACAGCACCAGGCCCTTGTCGGCGGCTTCGTAACCATTGGCCGATCCTACTAAATCCACTTGGCCCAGCTTGAGTGCCTCGATCACCTCATCGCGGGTGTCATAGCGTCGAACTTCGATAGGCACGCTTAAGATGAGGCTGATCAGCCACGCGTAGTCAGCGGTGATACCTTCAAAATCCTTGTTATTGCTCAAGTCAAAAGGTGCGTAGTCCGGCGCCGACACCCCCATCACCAATGTGCGTCGCTGGCGTAACCAGCGCCAGTCGCTCTCATCGAGCTCCAGCCCTGGGTTTTCAAGGGTCGCGTGGCCAAGGAGCTGTAGGGTGTGCGGCTCATCCAGGGCCATCGCTGCAGGGGAAAACAACCCGATCAGCAGGATGGCCGTGAATCTCAACAGCCGGGTGGTCGTCATTTCAGATCAGATGATTGCGCTGGGCGAACTTGGACAGGTGCACCACCGAAGACATGCGCAGCTTCTCCTTGAGTCGCGTCTTGTAGGTGCTGATGGTTTTGTGGCTCAACAGCATATCCTCGGCGATTTCCTTATTCGTCAGGCCTGTGGCCAGTCTTTGCAGCACCGTCACTTCGCGGTCCGACAGCGAATTGACCAGCTCTTGCTCAGTGGTCTGCAAATCGTCACGGCGCACTGAACTGGTGGCCACGCTGGGGAAGCAGCTGTAGCCGGACCGGATCGCCCTGATCGCCTTTTGCAACTCGTCCAGTTCACCCGTCTTGGCCACAAAGCCCATGGCCCCGGCGCGCATGCAGCGGGTGGAGAAGAACACGGCCAGATAGGAGGTCAGCACCAGGATCTTGCAAGGCAGTTCCAGCGCCTTGATCCGGCTGATCACCTCCAATCCGCCAAGCTTGGGCATGGCCAGGTCGAGAATGATCAGATCCGGGCGCCGCTCACGCGCCAGCTGCATGGCATCGGCACCATTGCCCGCTTCATAGATTTCATCGAAGCCTTCTTGCTTCAACAGGTACTTCACGGTGGCGCGGATAAAAGGGTGATCATCCACAATTAAAGCTTTGCTCATAAGACTCCCCGAGGGATCAGTACGCTTACATATCACACGGGACCTATCTACCTGTGAAAAGTAACAGTTCCGACAAACGGTGCTGATAACTCTGCATGACACTACAGGTAGTAAAGACCCCTCCTTTTGATAAATCACGGTCAATACGTTGAGCTGCGCCTTGGTTCCTGAGGCGCAAGGGCGCAACCTTAACAACGGCGCGGCTTATCAAATGAAGGGATAATCTCGATTGATTGTAGGACTTTTCCTCGCAGTAGCTTAGTCCGCTTTGCACGGGATAACGCCTGACGGCCGGGAACTACTCGGTGGTACTCGGGCTCCAGAATGCCTGCACCACCAGGGTCGACATCGAGATTCGCGCTACCAGCGCATCCAGTTCGTCACCGTCCACCGACGTGACGGCCAGGGTCGCTTCGATCTCCACTTCTTCCGTGCCGAAGGGGCGCACGTCCACGTCGCTGGCCGGGTAGTTGCAACGTGCCAGCTCTGCTTCCAGCAAGGCCAGCACGGCTTTCTGCTGGGTACGCCGGGCGATCACATACAGGATGTTGGTGACCTCTGCCGATACCACGTCCAATGGTTGACGGTTGATGTTGTTGACGATCGGGCGCAGCAAGGTGTTGGCGGCCAGCACAAACAGCGTGCCCAGCAGCGCTTCGAGGACCAGGTCGGCACCCGCGCAGGCCCCCACTGCCGCCGATGCCCAGAGGGTGGCCGCCGTGTTGAGCCCACGCACGTTGCCCTCCTCCCGCATGATGACACCGGCACCGAGAAAACCGATGCCCGAGACCACGTAGGCCACCACCCGCACCGCGCCTTCCGCGCCACCGAGCCGGCTGGCCATGTCGATGAAGATCGCCGCGCCCACCGCCACCAGCACGTTGGTACGCAGGCCCGCCGTGCGCTGGCGGTACTGACGCTCGAAGCCGATCAAGCCGCCGAGGACAAAGGCCGCAGTGAGGCTGACCAGGGTGTCGACCAGGGATTCGAGGTTGATGTTGTTGATTGCTTGCATAGGACATCCTCCCTGCTTATTGCCAGCCAAACTTACGGATGTAGTAGCCCTTCACCGCCTGGGTCAGCGCCATGTACGCCAGCAGGATCACCGGCAGGAATACGAAGTACAGCGACGGCAGCGCCTGCAACTTGAAGTAATGCGCCAGCGGCCCCATCGGCAGGAAAATGCCCACCGCCATGATCACGCCGGTCATCACCATCAACGGCATCGCGGCACGGCTTTGCAGGAACGGAATTTTCGGGGTGCGGATCATGTGCACGATCAGCGTCTGGGTCAGCAGCCCCACCACAAACCAGCCGGACTGGAACAGGGTCTGGTGGTCGGGGGTATTGGCGTCGAAGACATACCACATGAGTGCGAACGTGGTGATGTCAAAGATCGAGCTGATCGGCCCGAAAAACAGCATGAAACGGCCGACATCTCCCGGCTGCCAGCGTTGAGGTTTGCTGAGCATTTGCGCGTCGACGTTATCGAACGGTATCGCGATCTGCGAAATGTCATACAGCAGGTTCTGCACCAGCAGATGCATCGGCAACATCGGCAAAAACGGGATGAACGCACTGGCCACCAGCACCGAAAACACGTTGCCGAAGTTGGAGCTGGCAGTCATCTTGATGTACTTGAGCATGTTGGCGAAGGTGCGCCGGCCTTCCAGCACGCCCTCCTCCAGAATCATCAGGCTCTTTTCCAGCAGGATGATGTCGGCGGCTTCCTTGGCGATATCCACCGCGCTGTCCACCGAAATGCCGATATCAGCAGTACGCAGCGCCGGGGCATCGTTGATGCCATCGCCCATGAAACCCACCACATGCCCATTGGCCTTGAGCAAGCGCACGATGCGTTCCTTATGGCTCGGGGTCAGCTTGGCGAACACATTGGTGGTTTCCACGGCCTTGGCCAGTTCGGCGTCGGTCATGGCCTCGATGTCGTTGCCCATCAGCAGGCCCTGTTGCTCCAGGCCCACTTCGCGGCAGATCTTGGCAGTGACCAACTCGTTATCACCGGTCAGCACTTTCACTGCAACGCCGTGGGCTTTGAGCGCCTTGAGCGCAGGCGCGGTGCTTTCCTTGGGGGGTCGAGGAAGGCGACGTAGCCGATCAGCGTGAGGTTGTTCTCATCCGCCAGGCTATAGGTGTCGCGACCCGGTGCCATCGGCTGCGCGGCCACGGCGACCACGCGCAGGCCTTCTTCGTTGAACGCGGCAGTGACCTGGCGGATGCGCGCCAGCAGGTCTTCGGTCAACGCTTCATTGACGTCGCCATGGCGCACGTTGTTGCACACCGACAAAATCTCTTCCACCGCGCCCTTGCAGATCAACAGGTGCGGCTGGCCTTGCTCAGCGACCACGACGGACATGCGGCGACGATTGAAATCGAACGGGATCTCATCGACCTTCTGGAACGCCGTGCCGACTTTCAGCTCGCGATGCACCTCCACATGCTCCAGCACCGCCACGTCCAGCAAGTTTTTCAAGCCCGTCTGGTAGTAGCTGTTGAGGTAGGCCATTTCCAGCACATCGTCGGACTCTTCACCCCACACGTCCACATGGCGCGCCAGGAAAATCTTGTCCTGGGTCAGGGTGCCGGTCTTGTCGGTGCACAGCACATCCATGGCGCCGAAGTTCTGGATCGCATCCAGGCGCTTGACGATGACTTTTTTGCGCGACAGAAACACCGCCCCCTTGGCCAGGGTGGACGTGACGATCATCGGCAGCATTTCCGGGGTCAAGCCCACGGCAATCGACAGCGCGAACAGCAGTGCTTCGGTCCAGTCGCCCTTGGTGAAACCGTTGATGAACAGCACCAATGGCGCCATCACAAACATGAAGCGGATCAGCAACCAGCTGACCTTGTTGACGCCGTGCTGGAACGAGGTGGTCGCACGGTCAGTCGCGGTCACACGCTGGGCCAAGGCACCGAAATAGGTGCTGTTGCCGGTGGTCAGGATCACCGCCGTCGCCGCCCCGGACACCACGTTGGTGCCCATGAACAGGATGTTCTCCAAGTCCAGCGGGTTGCGGGTCTTGGTGTCCTGCTGCTGGGCGAACTTCTCCACCGGCATCGACTCACCGGTCATCGCCGCCTGGCTGACGAACAGGTCCTTGGCGCTGAGTACTCGGCAATCGGCAGGGATCATGTCCCCGGCCGACAGCACGATCAGGTCGCCCGGCACCAATTGCTTGATCGGCAATTCGATGCGCTTGGCTTCATCGCGGCGTAGCACCGTGGCGGTGTTGCTCACCATGGCTTTCAGCGCATCGGCGGCCTTGTTGGACTTGGCCTCCTGCCAGAAACGCAGCAGCGTCGACAGCACCACCATGGAGAAAATCACCGTGGCGGCCTTAATGTCTTCGGTCAGCCAGGAGATCACCGCCAGCAAGGTCAGCAACAGGTTGAACGGGTTTTTGTAGCAGTGCCACAGGTGCACCCACCCTGGCAGCGGCTGTTCGTGCTCGACTTCGTTGAGGCCGTATTGCACGCGCAGAGCGTCAGCTTCCTGGGTATTCAAACCCTCAGAGTGGCTGCCCAGCGTGCCGAGCAGCTGCACCGCACTGCTGTTGGCCGAAACCACCAGGGTTTGCGCCAGTGTCGGCGGCACTTCGCGGCTGACGCTGGCGTCGGTCACGCTATCGAGCATCGCCAGGCGGCGGAAATGCCGGGCGATGTGCCGGGTCCGCAGGAAGCCGGCAAAGAACTCTTTCAACAGAGTCAAGTTCATGGTGTTACTCCTGCGCGAGGAAAAAACCGTCGTGCAGGTACCGCCGTCTGCACCGCGCCCGTTTTATAGGCACAGCCAGCGTGGCCCGCCTGCCGCAAAAGGCAGGCGCGTCCGTAGCATCCCGAGGTGAACCGGGTGCTGGTCAGCGTCGATGAGAGGGATTCGGGCAGGTGCCAGGACTGGCCGCTGCCGGGATGCCGCTTCTCGCTTTTAGTGGCGAGACAACGGCATCGGAAAAATGCGCGTTACCTTGCCAAGCCTGTGCCGGTTACCGAAACCGGCCGACTACTGTCACTCGAACAAGTACCCACTGAGGGTCTCCGCTATTGATGAAAACGCGCGAAGCTTACGCCCCGATGATGGGAGAGTAAACCGTAGGAAAGTGTCCGCATGGGGAATAAGAAAATTCTTCAGGATGGGTTCAGGAAGGCGCATCCACTTGATCCCGCTGAACCAACGCCAAGTAATCACCCACCTGCCCACCTGTCAGCGCCTTGACCTGAATCGATACCCGGTTCACCTGGCGGCCCAGGGTGATCCCCTCGCGGGTGCGTACCTGCACATAGCCAAGCTTTTGCCAGAAGCGCTCCGCCTTGGCGTTGCCGATGACCACTGTCAACCGCAACCAGTGAGCGCCATTGCGAACCGCCCAGGCTTCAAGATCCCCATGCAGTTGCTGCGCCAGCCCAGTGCCATGCAAGCGTGCATCCACCAGCAACAGCCCGATATGCCACACGCCAACGGCCAGCAAGTCCGCCGCGATGTTCACCACCGCGACCAGCCGGTTTTCCACATCGCGGTAACCCAGCCAATACATCCGGCTGCATGCCCACCCTGCGGGCAACTGTCCCTGCAATTCTTCATGCGCTTCGGTCGCCGTGGCCGGCTCGCCGTTGACCGCAATGAAGTAATCCGGCGCCCGCTCGAAAAACCGCTGCAGCTCCTGCTCATCACTGCTGTCCAGCTCAACGACCTGAATGCCCGCGACAGAGCACCCCGGCAACAGCGGTGAATCAACGTCCATGTTCACTCGCCCTCAATCGTCCCGCGTCAGTACTTCCAACAACTCAATCTCAAAACGCAGATTGCTGTTGGGCTTGATATGCGCACCCATCGATCGCTCGCCATAGGCCAGATGCGCCGGCACGAACAAGGTACGTACACCGCCCACCTGCATGCCCATCAAGCCCAGGTCACAACATTTTCGTATGTAACACTACCATTAGCTCAAAACAACCAAGCTCACAAACGATACTCATTCGCTTGGTTACGGCGGTGAAGTCCCCTAAAGCTGTAGCCTTTTCATAGCCACTCGTCAGAAAATACAGTATTTGAGCGAGCTTTCTAACGTGAGGCATTTGTGAAATGATGGCTCGATGATATTTAACGCAGATTTGGCGCGTAAAAAGGGACTTTTATGTCATATACGTATAGTGCTCAGCTAACTGAGTTATGTATCAGGGGCTTCCAGTGCCCCCCACAAGGGTCTGTTCTTATTCAAAGGGATGCTTGGAGGTGGGTAGCCAACCCGGTGAGCGCAGAGTGCTTCGCTCCTGTAGGTGTCCGCAATCCGCCAAGACTGCTCAAGGCAACCGATCCAGCTGAAAAATGCTCATGCTGGGGTTTATCCATGTATTGCTCTTACGACCAAAGTGTTAGCGCATTTCAGAGTGTACAAAGGAGCTTTCCTAAAGCCCGCAAAATCTTCGGAGGGTACGCAGCGAACGTACTGATAACTCCCGCTGACGGTGCATGTACCTCGGCTGATCGCTACGGTCATTTTGACTTGCATCCATTTTCGGCAAGTGCTTTGCAGAGCAGCATATCGGCCTTGAGATCTATACCATGAGTTTTCCTAGAATCGTTGGTCCAAAGGTCGAACCAAAAGTTCTTTCCAAACATTCTTGGAATGCCGACCTTATCGAGTTCGAAGGGCCGTTACTGAGCTTGTACAAAGGTGAGCTTGGTAACGACTTACTGTATGCATGGCTGGACTGTACTGAAACTCGAAATAGGTGGTGTGTAATTCCCATTGGACGAAAATCGCTTAGAGATTATCTTGAGCAAGAAAAAACTCTTCTTACGGTGTATCAGGAGTCTGAATGGCTAATTATTTTCCACACCGGATCAGCCCCCAACAGAAGAAACTCGATACAGCAAACCACTTGGCAAAACTTGCCTCAGGAATATTTACCCGACCAAGATTCATATCTTGCTCCAGCAATCGCAACTCAAGCAGCTGCAAAATTAGCCGAAGAAGTCAGCGAAGAATACTTTCTGGGACTTGATGGAGATATGTACCTCGACGACATATCAGTCATTCCGAAAGTTTACCAGCAACTGTATTCATTTCACTATGGATTAGAACACTTGGATCGCAGCGCTGTGCGGGGAGCTTTAAGTCGCCTAGCTGGCAGTTGGACTGGTGGCTTTAGTGCAGTGCATCTGTTCACTGGACTCAACGCTGTGACTCCGTCGATTCATCGCGCACAAGTTACCGAACTGCGATTTAACTCGCCGGGACATATTAAACTAGATCTACTACCAGAACTTGCTAGACGGATTGAAATATCCGCATTGCAAATCCAAAACGACGACTCCTACGTTGCACTTGAACAATATTATGCAAGCGTGTACAGATACTTCAAAGACAATAGAATCTCTGGATTTGACGATGACCGCAACCCTGCTGATGCAAACCTCACAGCGGAAGTAAATGTGCGCTTAAATGAACTAATAGAGTTTTTCTTTCGACTAATGCAATGGGAAGGCTACAGAACGTCTTTTGCATACCTCAACATAGACGCCCTACATCAGCTTCGCGTCCTACTCGCCTACTACAGAAGACTAAGAAAATTACGACCATACCTAATTACAGGCAGACTTTTTCTAGGTGAATCGAAGCTTATAAACCCGGACGCCACCTGAAGCAACGCACAATACTAAAAGTTATAGTTACGATGAACCAAAAGAGCTAAACCCTCTCAAACCCAACAGTTAGTTGGGCTTGCGAGCCGGTCGCGGCCGAATTTGTGACATCTTCGCTTGAAGCTAAATTTAAAGGGTCGCCATGACACAAAAAGCCAACATGACTGTGGATGAATTCAGAAATGCCATGGACGACGACACAGGATTCAAGTCTAAGCGAAGAGCATTAACATTTGTCTCACTATTATTAATAGCTCTAATTGCAAGTGGCGCAGAAATCAAAGAGGCCAACACCTTCATCTTTAAGATAGTATTTACGAACCACGCGGGTCTCAAATACTTACTGGCACTCGCTGTAACGTGCTGCATGTTAAGGTATTTTGCATATTCAGAAAAATATCATGCCCAATTATATAACTTCTGGTCAAATAGAATGCTAAATGATTTCAAGATTTTCTATTATGATCACGAAAGCGAATCAGTGGGAGGATTGCTTGGAAGAAAGATCGACATCTATGGAGGTGATGAACCCGGATTAAAATCACCAACATATATAAAGACCGGCCTCCTAAAGAGAACCATTGCGTATCCATCAACAGGAAGTAATGATTACCATGGAGAATACACTTACTTTGAACACATCAACCTAAATGACTATACAGAAAGTTGGAGTAAGGCAGAGTTTCGCAAGCTGCTGCTTGCCGAGACAAAGTATCGACTAGAAGCTTGGATCAAATACCGAGAGACACTTGATTTAATCTCACCATACCTGCTTGGATTTAGTTCTCTAACGATATTCCTGTACAAATATTTCTACCCATAACTCCATTTAAATGGATCATTTGCGTACTTGTGACTTTCCGCCTCCCGTTTCAGACTCCGCATTTAGATCGAGCTTCTAGTAACTTGATTATTTCAATGTAGAACGAGTACTAGAGGAGGAACAATACTCCCCAAAAATATTCAACCTCCTTGTATTTAGGTTCTCGACTCCAAGTCGAATCCTTATTTGCAGATGGCCAAATCCGGTAGGTATGGATATTGGTCTGATGGGTTTAACGCCCTAGGTTTTTTGGCAGACCACCCCCGTCAAAGAATGCAGAAATCCGGCGGGGTGTCTGAAGTGACGCATAGGACTGCGTAGGAGTGCGTATAGGAAGGTTTAACCGAGTGGGAATGCACCAGCTCACCCGGCTTTCTCGTTACACCTGTGAGCTTTGCTTATAACTCTGGATTGATAGATGCCTTCACCTTTTGGACTGTGGTTGTGCTGCACTCCAATAGCCCAGCAACTGAACGAATACTCTTGCCGTCATTCAGCAGTGTTGTAATGCGGTTGCGCAGTTCTGTGTCCGCCTGACGCCCTTTGTAGGAACCCTGCTGCTTCGCCCTCTCGATACCTTCAGCCTGACGACGACGACGGTCTTCATAGTCCTTACGGGCGACTACAGCCAGCATGTCGAGCAACATGCTATTGATCGCTGCAATCATTCCCTTTGTGAAGTCGTTCATACCTTCGGTTGGTTTCAATACTGCGTGACTGGTGCTCAGGTCGAGGGATACCACTGTCACTTTCTTAGATGCGATCTTAGCTTTCAGTGTTGCCCAATCAGCAGGAGACAAGCGGGAGAGTCTGTCGACTTGTTCAATCAGCAGCACGTCGCCTTCATGACTGTCTTCCAAAAGACGGAACAGCTCAGGACGTTCCAGCTTCGTGCCTGATTCGTTCTCTATGTAGAAGGCTGCGATCTTATGACCATTTTCAGCAGCGAACGATACAAGGGCTGCTTTGGCACGGCTGGCATCTTGCTCAGAGGTTGATGCCCGAAGGTAGGCACGGATAAACATGCTGAAGCCCCTGCGTGTCATTTAGGATGTATCACATTTTGATGTGTCACGCAGGGTGTGTCAATAAATGTATTCACGTTCTTTCAAAGTTCGTTTTGGATACTTTATGTACAGCTATGCTGTGGTGCCTGATGTACACCCTAAATGCCACGCTGGCGACTTGTTGGGTTGGGGTTTACTCCGTGTAAGGTTCAACACGTCTGCCGTGGCGATATGGCGAGGTTGTCGTCTGTCGGGAAAATAGTCTGTGAGAGGCTACAAAGATTATGGCTCAGACGCTTCTGAGTGACGCACGACGGTATTGCCACTGGTACCTAAGGATGCCATAGGATAGGAGCTAACAACGCCCAGCGGCTATCACAGGGGGTTTGTAGCTAGCTTGCTGATGGGTGATCATCCAGCACTGGCTGTGACTAGCTTTCTTCTCAAAATCAACCAGATTGCATTGCTTGCGAGGAAATCAGGGAGAAAGTGAGACTTGTGCTTAACGCAAAAATGACTCAACCCTTATAAAATCAGGGCTGTAGCGGAGGTGGTGTGTAAATTCGTATGTGATGGGTGTAGTTATATCCCTGATAATGCTCCTGATAGCGATCAACCATGATGGCAACCGGAATGTAGTACGAATTTTTAAATGGAAAATATCATCATCCACAATAAGCCCCTGACGCTGTGTGGGCAGTCAGAGGTCGGTAGGCTTGGATTGGTATTGAGTTGAGCGTAAAGCCTTTCAGGCGCGACTATGGAGCGTTACAGCTATCATCAAATGACGATGGTGAACCATCAAGAGTATGATTGATGAGAATGTTGTATCACCTTAACGGTGGGAGGTGAACGTCTGGTATTTGGTTCCACTTCGTTCCTCCTTGCCTGAATGTTCTTCAAATGATTTCTGTGTGAGACACAGAAGATGCTGATATGTTCTGATTGACAATCAGCGATGGCATCTAGAGTTTAACCACTCTCATACAAAGACGTGTCCGCCAGTGAGCGTCAGCGAATGCCTTTCAGAAGAGATGAGTAGCGAAGCCATCTCGCTTTTGATCTTACCCTGAGTTTACTCAGAAGAGTTATTCTTAATAGTTATACAAGGTAGTTACCTTGTAATATTATTCTTTAAAGATAATACTCTTTTATTAGAGAGGTGTATCCTCTCTCTCCTCTTATCTATCTCTAATATACTTACTCTGCTTGCTAGCAGAGAATATACATATTCTTAAATATAAAGCTTTTGCTTTACCCACCTCGCTACGCTCGGCGGCTGAATGCCCATTCTACAGGTAAAAACACATTCTGTCAAGACCTATTCTCATTTAGTGATCATTCTCGTTTAGAAAAGTGGAGCAGTTCACCACCTTTCCTGTGGGCAAAAAAAAGCCCCGTACAGCCTTTTAAGCTGTCGGGGCTACGCTGGGTAGGGTTGCATCAGGAACGCTCTGTAAAGCCGTTGTGGGAGCTTTTAGCAGGTATCGCTAGCAGCGTCTGTCACTGGATTACCCCGGAATAACAAGTGAGGAATATGTGTCGCTCACCTCTTTGTCGATTTCTAACAGTCGTTTGTTACGAGCGTCGTCGAGCTTCTTCTGCTCTTTCGCTTCAGCTGCCTGCAATAGTTGTTGACGTAGCAAGTCTTGATATCGGACGTGTTCAGCTCGTAAGAATTCAACATATTCAGCCTTCACTCGCACTCGAATGTCATCAATATCTTTCTGCTGCGCATCGTCTGGCTTAATCATCCAACACGAATGATTGAGTGATTCATGTGTGACTGCTTGATTACGAGCCACTGTGTAACCCTCTGCTACTTTCGAAGCTACTAGCTCAAGGAAGTCGTGAGTTAATGGTGACCGTACATGGTCCATACTCTGCGTAGTCCCCCGGTAGACATTAACCCAGCTATCAACACGAGCTTCGAACTCAGCATCATCCCATTTTGGTGGTACGCCCTTGATGGTAATTTTATCAGTCATTTTGTTTTTCCTTCTTTTGTCGAATGTGATTGACCATCAACTGAATGATGGTGGTTTGGTATTGTTCCTCACTGAGCTTAGTGATGGTGTTGTTAAAGGTGGTGATTGTATTTGCATCACCTTCAACGCTATCAGCGCTCTGTACTTGTACCAGATGTTGTTTTGTTTGTTGTTGCATTGCACGTCGTCGTTCAAATGCTTTTGCGAGGCCAGCCGTAAAATAATCTAGACTAGTACTACTCATTTGAATTCTCCTGAGCTTCATAAAACGCTGACACACCGTACTCAGTTGTCAGTTTGTCGATGATGTCTGTGGCTCTACGAGCTTCAACCTTGTCGCCAACTGCAATTGCTGAATTGCGCAGTGATAGGTAATGTTTAAGTTGAAGCACCGCCAAGTGCCTTTCGAGTAGTGGCGTATTCATCTGTTGTTTATCCTTTTGGTTTGTTTGTATTGAAACTAGGCTGACATAAGGCTGATTTGACATATTCAACCCTTGATTTACGTGGCTTACAGAGGCTTAAAAGTGGCAAGCTATAGGGTGGCCTAGGGTGGCAGATATTTAGGGCTGTAGGCGCCTTATAGAGGCTCAGCGATAACGAGCGGCAACAAGCTCAACCTTACTTTATTTACCATTACTGACTTGTTCTCTAAAGCTTGGAGAGCTAGCCATAAGTTCACCGACAGACACATGCACACCTTTGGCAATTGCTTTCTTATGTAGTTTATAAAAGTGGTTCAGTACGATGATTGAGACTTCATAAAAGCTATAGTCATTGCTTGGTGTTAGCGGTGTTGAACTGGTTATCACTTTCTGAATGAGTTGTGATGGCTTATGGACGACGATGTAATTCAATGCTCTATTCCTTTTGTTCGATAGGGTTGTGATCCTCTGACTTGTGGTTAAGTATTTTGGATTATGGTGGTTAGATATTTGCAGCTTTCTTCGCGTCAGCTTTTCTGAGGTTGTTCGTGATAGTACTGATCATCACGTTTACCATGTGAGTTGGATTAGTATTGCCAGTGCGCACCATCAATGCTTCCAACTGCTTCACAGACTCTTGATTGAGGAATATTTTCATTGCGAACTCTCATTGCACATTACGCGATCATGCGCATATTGATTAATCGAAGCACCAGCAGTATTAGCAGCAGCCTTCAACAGTGCGTAGTTGGTGAGACTGAACAGGATGGATACTGGAATCATTGTTACTCTTGATTGCCTCCAATACTTTGCACGACAGGCAGCATTACAAGTTTTCGTTTGTGGGCGTCGGTTGATCAATTCTTTATTACAGGCGATGCAATGGGTTGTATGCATAAGATGCTACCTCGTTAGATAATTAGGAAGTGTTAATTGTGTTCGCTATGGACAAACAAAAAACCCACACCGGTTAGGGATATGGGTTTTTTGTTCAGGAGAGAGATTGTTGGAGGATCAGACCACAGTGCAACGCCGAGAAGGAATGGGCAAGGGTTACATTAGAGGGAACCGCAGCTGCTGGCTAAAAAACAACTGGAAAGACGGTGTGACCTGATCAACTCCAATGAAGACATTATGACACAAATAAGAATGATTGTCAATACCGTTTCGTGTATCGCGAACACAAATGTCAACTATTTTGAGTCTGTTTCAATTCCAGACTTCATGTACTCCATTGCAATGTCCGCACTTTCAAATCTCAGCACAGATACTCCCTTGCGGCTGTGTTTGTCGGTCGAATTGAGTAGGGTTGGAGGTTTAGCGTATTTATATGATCGTTCCGCAATATGTACTAAATCCCCGTTCGGAATGTTTCCATATAAACGTACATCAGGCACTTCAGGTATGGCTTGAGAAATAGTGAATTCTTCTTCACCATTACGAATGCGGTAACCCAATGTCATGTTTCCCTTGCGAACGACACCAGCATAAACCCATGGATGATTCTCATTAGGCAGGTAAAGCTTTCTTCCCGGCTGTACGACTATTGAATACCCCGCTTGTTTGAGCAATGCAGAAAGTTGTATAGGGTCACGGAAGGCAAGACGATCATGCTCCAAATTTGATTCATAACCAACATAGTTTGACTTGGACTTAGACTCAACACCATCGTCGTCTGTGCGCCCCAATATATTCAACTCAATGTCAATTGCTGCACGACGTTCATTTACCAAATCAAACTCAGCCTCTAACTCCACTGAGTCTACTTTTGCTATCTTCTTTGCCAACCTTTGGATTGAGGCTGTCACTTCATTACGTTCAGTAGTAAGGGTAAGCTTTCGCTTTTCATTGTCGGTTAGTTGAATAACTTTCATCGCTTTGTCAATCCATGCTGGTGCAGTCTGCAAATAGACAAAGTGAAAAACTTGATAAGGTATTGTTTCTTTGTTCGTACAACCAGCATCTTTAAGACGATGGTGTGTAAGACACCTCATATTGTTAGGCTTACCATTTTTATTATGAATGATTAGGTTTGCACCACACACACTGCACTTCACAATACCAACAAGAAAATTCTTTGAGGTTCGTTCTCTGGGCTTTGTTGCTACGGCGCTCTTTCTGTGTTGTGCTTGCAGGAACAATTCATTGGAAATTACTGGTGGGTACACACCAAGAATGATCTGAGAGGGCTTGTCTGGATCATCCTTACCATACTCCCAATTACCAATCGCCGCTTGATTCCTTAACCATGCTTCTACAGTTGGTCCAGAACATTTTACCAACTCTGGTACTCCGCTAGCTCTCAGGCGATTAGCAATCGCCGTCTTGCCAACACCAGACACATACAGTTCGAATGTTTGCTTGATGTAGGGTGCAACATCATCATTCAACCTGCCATCACTGTGAAGCCAGATAGGCGTATTCCGCTTTACCTTATTTCCTTCTTTGGCTTGTTCAAGGCGTATCGCATAACTGGCCTTTGTACGCTCACTCAGCTGTTTTGAGTAGCCATACGCTGCTTGTATCTTGGCTACAAGCAAGAACAAGTGACCGCTTGCTGCTGATTCATGGGTATACGTCACCTTGTCATCAAGGGTGATGATGGATACACCGGCAGCAAGGATTGGTGTTATCACCTTGTTCAACATGTCCAGCGGGTGAAGCCTGCCTGTACGGTCAATGGCTTCTACCAACACAACATCACCAGCTTTGATATCACCAGCTTCGACGGCTGCCAATAGCTTGGCAAAGCCACCACCGTCCTTTACGTGTTCACCGTGGTAGCCAGATTTGCCAAAGTCTTTGTAGGTGAGTTCGGACAGGGTGTACTCAGGATGCTCTGTGAGCCACTGGGTCACCATCTGCTGCTGACGTTCGGCACTGCTGCCTGTGGTCTGACGGGCACTGCTAAAGCGAATGTAGGGAATGGCTGACGGCATACTGCCTGCTTCCTGCTGCTCAAAAGAGCAGGATACATCGTAGTGTCACCTAGAACAAAGCTGGTCCCAGCCCTTGATCACGCGCCCGGTGCCAATCACACACTGGAACGGCTTGCCGCGCTCCCAGGAAGAATCGAACACCGTGCCGTCTTCCAGGGTGCCGGTGTATTGAGTGGTGATCAGCGCGCCCTTCACCACGGTTTTGCCGGTGCCGGGGCGGATGTCGGTGATTCGGAGTTCTTCGGTGCTCATAGGGCGCTCGTTGACGGTACAAAAGGGTGGGTTTTCCCAGAATCGGGTGGGTTTGGCAAGTGTGAAGGTGGAACCGTCGCTGGAGGGCATGCACTCGAGTTAACGCGGTGTCGTTCAGGGGGTTTGTACCTCTGCGGCGAATCCTTCTCCGTAGATTCGGGCTGGACAGAGCCCTGCTTCAGGGGAGCAATTGATACCGTGATAGCCATTTGTAATAGAACCCAAGCCAATTTCAACGGAGGCTTTACCATGCATGACTACCCAATCTACAAAGCCGAACCATAAAAGAAAGAGACTACAACTCAAGGGGAATCACCTGACTTTCAATTAAACATTCGGTCGCCTCTTATAAACGCCCAACCGACTCCCGGTTGTATAACAATAAGAGGTCACCGCCATGAGCGAACCAGCAAGCCCCGCCCGCGTAGCAGTCATCCAACTGGACCCTCAGGTTGGCATGAACAACCGGTCCAGCAACCTGCATCAAAGTCTTGCACTGGCGACCGAAGCTGCAAACGGTGGAGCCAACCTGATCGTACTGCCCGAGCTCACCAATTGCGGGTATTTCTTCAGCAGTCGCCAGGATGCCTTTGATCATGCCGAGCTGATTCCAGGCGGCGAAAGTGTGCGGGCATGGATAGATTTTGCCTGCAAACACCAGGTGTACCTGGTGACAGGCCTGTGTGAAATAGACGGTATGCAGTTGTTCAACACAGCTGTGCTGCTAGGTCCCGACGGGTTCATCGGCAAATACCGCAAGGCACATCTATGGAACCTGGAAAAACTCTGGTTCACTCCGGGTGATACCGGATTTCCAGTATTTGAAACACCGATAGGCCGTATTGGCTTGCTGATTTGTTGGGATATCTGGTTCCCGGAGGTGCCACGTATTCTCAGCCAGCAGGGCGCCGATATTATTTGCAGCCTGAACAATTGGGTATGGACGCCACCGCCGCTATTCGATGAGGCAGGCAAATGCATGGCGTCGTACCTGACGATGACCGCCGCCCACGTCAATAACGTGTTTATCGCTGCCGCCAGCCGCATCGGCGAAGAGCGTGAAGCGCGTTACCTCGGATGCTCGTTGATTGCCGGAACCAACGGCTGGCCGATTGGCGCGGTAGCTTCAGCCAATCGCCAGGAAATCCTGTTCGCCGACGTTGATATCACCAGCGCCCGCAGTGCTCCGATCTGGAACAGCCTCAATGACCTGCAGCGTGATCGACGCATTGATCTCTACGATCAAATGCTCGGCTACTCCCGACACCCTGCCCTTCCACGCTGATCGGAGGGCGCTATATGAAAACCTTCATTACCGAAACGAGGGCCCGCCGGTCCAGGGTAGATCTCACCGTCCTGATGTTGGGGTTTGCCAGCATGGTACTGGTGCTCTGGGTGGCGCTCAGCAATCAATGGTCATGGCCGGGCTACGCCGAAATGGTTGCAAGCCTGCCCCATCCTGTTGCCTGGCTTCGATGGATAGTCGGGGATATCAGCGAAGTAGCCTTCTATAAGCACGAATTGGCATCACTCGGTTTGTTGAGCGGCGCCTACCTGGCATGGTGGGCGAGCAAGCACGGTAAAGCCTGGCAAGGATTTTCTATTTCCTACGGAACAGGGCTATGGCCTTGGCTGGTGACAAGTTCACTGCTGGGGCTAATGCTGAGTAATCTTCTGTGGGGCTGGAGCGTCACTGCACAGACCTGGCAGCCAACGTTTGCGGCATTCGTCTCGTTACCGGCAGCCATGGTGCTGATGTTCGGCGGTGGCTGGAAAGTTGCTGTAAACGGTGCTGTATTGGGCGCATTGCTGGTGACACCCATTTGCATGCTGATCGTGAACTTCGTATGCGTTCCACTGGGTCTTCCAGTGGTGATCGGCAACGTGGTGGGCATGGCGATCGGCAGTGTCATTGCGTTTGTACTGTGTCGTCGAGTGCCGTCGTTGGTGAGTTCTGACTACATAGCCCCCGCCAAGCCAGCACCCGCCAGACCGCCCACTTACGGTATTGTTTGGAGCCTGCGTCGGGTGCTGGCAGATTTTTCCGAAGCGCCTTTTTTCGGCAACGAGCTCGCCAGTCTCGGGTTGCTGGCAGGTGTGCTGGTGGCCTATGCACTGAACCCGATCAGCCCGGCGTATGGATCAGGCCTGGTCTTGCCCCTGCTGGCGGCCCAAGCGTTGACATCGGCGTTGGGCGTCGCGATCTGGCGAAAACAGTGGATGAAACGAGGCTGGTATCCGACCTACGTTCCGCTGGTCTCTGTAGTCCCGGCGGCTGTATTGACCCATGGTGGCAGTTGGACAGTCATCGCTTCAAGTGCACTGCTCGGGGCGCTGATCGCTCCGCCACTGGCCTCTGCGATTGCGGGGCGCTTGCCCGTACACTTTCATCCGTATATAGGCAATGTCACTTCCATGGCGTTGAGTACGTTGATGATAGTGCCTCTGGTAGGCTGGTTGATCAAGATGTAGATCCTCCCCCACGCTGCACTATTCATGCAGCGTGGGGAACAGCGTTTACCCTCTTACAACCACCGCCAAAACCGACTCCAAAACCCCCGCCCCAAATCATCCTTGCACCGCGCATATTGCGCCGCATACATCTGCGAACGCGCCTGTACCTTGCTGGCCACTGGCGGCAACCACGCCTTCGCGGCATAGGTGCGCTGGCGGTAGCCGCCCCAGCCTTCGTGGTAGTTCAGGTACTGGCCGTAAGCGTCGTATTTGTATACGCCGTTAACGGTGTAGGTCTTGTCCATGTACCAACCGACAAAGTCGATGGCGTCGTCGAAGTCCTGGCGGCTGGCGCCGCTGCGGCCAGTACTCTTGCGGTAGTCGTTCCACACCTCGTCCTTGGCCTGGGCGTAGCCGGCAGCGGTGGAAACGCGGCCCCAGGGGATGATCCACAACAGGTATTTGCGTGGGGCCAGGGCGTCCTGGTGGAAGCCGGACTCCTGATACATGATGGCGAACGGCACCTGGATCGGCACGCCCCAGCGTTTTTGCGTGACTTTGGCGGCGTCGTACCAGTCGTCCTTTTCGCGGAAGATACCGCAGAGGTCATTGGGCGTGCGTGGCGGCGAGGTGCCGCACGCCGCCAGCATGGATGTGAGTAATAACAGTCCGACAGCTTTGCCTGCACTCAAGGGGCACCTTTGCGGGATACGCGTAAAAGGCCGGCATTTTACCCATTCATTGAGGTTGATGCCGACCTGTCATCCGCACCTGCCCAACTGATCCAGCAACCGGATGGCTGCCGACGGTGGCAGGTTTGATGCCGGCGAAAAGCAGCGTCCTTGCTGCACACGCCGTTAAGCCAACGGCACTCGACGCGTGGTCAGGGCCATGCGTCCCACAAAGAAACTCAGCGCTGCGCCCAGCAGCAACATAGCCAAGGTGCTCCAAGCCGCACGGGAGAGTTGTTGAGCCGCCACTTCACCGGCTTCACGGGCTTTCTGCTCGGCCTGCTGCTTCAACTCATCGACCTTTTGCATGGCTTGTTGGTAAGCCTGGGCATAGTTGTCGACGATCTGCGTGGCCTCTGCCTTGCTCTTACCGGTGCGGGCAGCAACGATGTTGACCAACGCGTCTTTATCCGCAGCATTCAACGCAGGCTCACCAGACGCTTTGACACGCTCGAACCATTGCTTCAACTGATCGCCCGCCTGGGCCGGGTTGATCGCAGCGTCGGTGGCGGTCTGTTTGCCATCGGCGGCGGCCTGATCGGATTTCTGTTCGACGTTGGCCGGGTCCAGCTCAGGCTTGCCGCTTTGCTTGAGCAAGGTGTCGAGTTCACCTTGCAGGCTGTTCCAATCCAGCTGGATGCCCTGCTCGTTCAGTTGCTGCTTGACGCTGTCGCCAAGGCCCGGCGCTGCCGCCGCGATGCCGCTTCCGGCTGCCGACAGGCCCTTGCCCACCACATTACCGGCGGTGCCGACGACACTGGCGGCCAGCCCGGCCAGCAGCCAAGTAGTGAGCAAGGTGGTCAGGGTCCAGGTGAGCACGCCGTGCAGGCCGCCACGATCCGGGGCGGTCCGCCCAGCCACAAAGGCCCCCACGCCGATTGCCACCAGCGTCGAGACGAACAGCCAGATCCCCGCGCCCGTGCCAAAACCGCTGAGCGGGTTGCCCGCCTTCATCGGGTCGACAGCGCTGGCACCGATGGCCGTTCCCAGCACACTCAGCACCAGGTAGGTCACCAGCGCAATTGCACTACCGGCCAGCACGGAACTCCAGGACACGCGAAACAGCGAACGGTTGGCTTCATAGACAGTGGTCATGTTCGATCCTTTTACAGTGATTGACCATTTCAGTCTGGCGAGCCTGCGGCTTGCCGTCCCCGCTCAAATGCACCAGGTCATCTAGTGCATTCGTACCCCGTATTGCGGATTTTCTTTGCACTATCCTGAGGTGCGGATGTCGTACTTTCCATGCGCCCAAAACCCCGGAGATCTCATGACCCAGGACGTTCTAGCCAAAGAAACCAACCGTCGCCAACTGCAGCAGATCATCTCCGGGCTGTCCGACGGTGTGATTCTGGCCGAGATGGATCAAACTATTCTCTGGGCCAACGAAGCAGCCCTCGCCATGCATGGTGTGGGCGACGTGATGGGGCTAGGGGCCGATGGCCAGCAATATGCCAAGCGCTTCGCCCTGCGCTACCGCAACAACCACCCAATACAGCCAGAAAACTACCCGTTGGCCCGAGCGGCCGCGGGCGATGAATTCAGCGACGTGGTGGTGGAAGTCACGCCCACTGCCGATGAAGAGAAAACCTGGGTCCACCGCCTGCGCAGCCTGGTGATCACCGACTCCCGTGGCGAGCCTGAATTACTGGTACTGATCCTCAGCGACGCCACCGAATGGGCCAGCGCCGAACAGCGCTTCGAAAAAACCTTCAACGCCAACCCGGCGCCGGCGGTGATCTGTCGCCTGAGTGACTTGCGTTACATCAAGGTCAACCAGGGTTTCCTGGAAATGACCGGCTACAACCGCGACCAGGTCATCGGTAAATCCGTCTATGAGCTGGATGTGCTGGAACAGGCCGAACGCAAGGACCTGGCCATCCAGCGCCTGGGTGAAGGCGCCACCATCCCGCAGATGCAGGCCGAGCTGCGTTTGCCTGAGGGCGGCAGCAAATTGGTGATTGTTGCCGGTCAGCCTTTGGACATGAACGAAGAAGACTGCATGCTGTTTTCGTTCATGGATCTGGAGCCGCGGCGCAAAGCAGAAATCGCGCTGCGCCAGAGTGAGGAGCGCTTCGCCAAATCCTTCCGCCTGACGCCCGTTCCGACCCTGGTGTGCAGCGCCAGCAACCGCCAGGTAGTGGATATCAACGAAGCCTTCATGAGCATCACCGGCTACACCAGCGAAGAGCTGATCGGCAAGTCCATCGAAGACATCAGCTTTATCGACAGCCCCCAGGCGGGCGCGCAGTTGTTCACCACCCTGGAAAAAGCCGGCAACCTCGACGGCCAGGACCTCAAGGTGCGCAAGAAAGGCAATGAGGTGATCGACTGCGTGGTGTCCGCCGACACCGTGATCATTGAGGACGTGCCGTGCTACCTATTGGTGATGATGAACATCACCGAACGCAAACGCTCCGAGCTGGAGCTGGTGGCGGCCATCGAGGAAGTGATGCAGGACGCCTCGTGGTTCAGCCAGACGCTGATCGAAAAACTCGCCAACGCCAAAAGCGTCAACAGCCCCAACAAGCCGAATATCGCCTACACCGACCTCACCGCCCGTGAGCGTGACGTGCTCGGCCTGATCTGTGAGGGCCTGGCCGACAAAGAGATCGCCTCACGCCTGACACTGGCGCCCAATACCGTGCGTAACCATGTGGCCACGGTGTATTCGAAATTGGGCGTGCACAGCCGCAGCGCGGCCATCGTTTGGGCCCGTGAGCGCGGGCTGTTTGCCGGGGAATTGCGTGTTAAGAAGTAGGCCATGAAAGTGCAAATGCACTAGTGTGGCTAGTGCGAATTCGCCTTATTGCAACGCGAGGCGCGCCCTACCCTTCAGGGAACGAACATTTTGCCCTGAAGGAACTTGCATGTTTACCCTCTCGCAACTGCGAAATTGCATCGAAGAAGGCCTGTCGCCACTGACGTGTGAGTTCACCCTGTGCAGGGACGCGTCGCTGACCCTCAAGGTCTACGACGCCGAAACCGGCCGGGTCGACCTGGTGGTGACCGGGATCAGCACCAATCGGCTGCAAACCCCGCAAGAAGTCGAAAAGATGGTGGAAGAGTTGCGGTACGAACTGCACAGCAACACCATGGGCAAGCTCACGCTGGATGATTTGCCTTTAACGACGCCCCGATGAAATAGAACACCCCGCCCCCGACGATGAACGCTCCCAGCATGTAAAACATGTAGTGGGCCGGTAGGCTGGCCAGCACTAGCCCACACAGCACCGGCCCCAGAGCCGCCCCCAGGTTGGACAGATTCTGCGCCCCGTAGTACATGCCGCGCAGGTGGTCCGGGGCAATTCGGTCGATAAACATGTACTCGGCCGGAAACACGATGATCTCCCCCACCGTGAACACCGCCATCGCCAGCACCCACCACAACACACTGGTGGACAGCGCGAATCCGACGATTCCCAACATGAACATGCCCAGACCCGCGATCAGCCACTGGCCCAGGTAGCGGTGCGAAATACGCCGCCCGATCACGTATTGCAGGGTAATCACCAACACCGCGTTGGTGGTCAGCACAGCGCTGACCACGGTGTAGGTGTATTCGGCGGTGGTGGTGGTCACCAGGTATTGCGACAGCCACGCGGTGAACTGACCGAACACCACGGCGCTGAGCACGCCGCCTAGGGTGAAGCAGACCAGGCGATGATCCCTTAACAACACCCGGCCGACGGCAAGGAACGGCACTGGCTTTTGCGTGGCATCCACGGTCGTCAGAGTACGGTCGCCCCAGCGCCAGTACAGCAGGAAAAAACTCACCCCCAGCAGCGCCGAAAGGATGAACGGCAAGCTGATATCCAGCTTGGCAATCATCGCCCCGAAAAAAGGCCCTACGGCATAGCCAATATTGGTCAGGGTGTACTTGATGGAAAACACTTCGCTACGTGCATCTTCGGGCAACAGGCTGGCGAAGCCGGCTTTGACGGCGATATCGATTACCGCGTAAGCCAGGTTGATCAGGATCAGGCAGCTGTAGAACGCCCAGATATTCCGCGCCAGCACGGTGCCGATGAAGCCCAGCACAAACAACACGCTGAAGGCCAGCAGCAACCGATAACTGTTGATACGGTCGACCAGAAACCCGCCATACACGCTGAGCAGCGAGCCGACGATCAGCGAACTGCCGATCACCAGACCGACCTGTGTGATATCGAGGGCGAAGTGACTGGTGAGGTAAATCACCAGGTACGGAAACGTGATTGCCTTGGCCAGCGTGAGCAGCAACGTGGCGGACAGCAGCAGGTTAACGGTGCGGGGGTAGTTTCTTATTGTGGCAAGCATCCTGCTCTCTTTCCTTGAAGGTAACGCGGACTTTTCAGCCGGTTACCTTAACTCAAGAACAGGGCAGAAATGCAAGGTCATTTCTTGACGGGCGTGATCTCAAGGATGGTGCCGTTGGTGGTCTTGAGCAGCACGAATTTATCGCCCACCCGCGCCCACTGGCTGTCTTCTTCAGGCTGTTTGAGGCCGCGTTTTTTCCAGTCGCTGACAGCCGACTCCTTGCGCATCAGGATATCAGGCGCACGGTCGCCTTCTTTCAGGTCGCGGGTGTTGATGTTCGAAGGTTGCACGGTTTCCTGAGGGGTATCACCGGCCTGCACGACGAAGCTGGCGGTGGACAGGCTGGTGGCGACCAGCAGGCAGGCGAGTAGGGATCTGGACTTCATGGGTGCTCCTTCAATGAATGGTGCGTACCCAACTTCGGACCGCTAGCGCGCATGATCATTCAATCAAGCCTCACACCCAACCGCTTTAAGGACGTCATTGCCTGCGTGAAATAAATCCTGTAATTTTTCATGAAATTTATCGAAATAAATTTCATGACCCCACAAGAAGAACTCGCCACCCTCGCCGCGCTGATCCACGACCTGCGCAAGCACAAAAAGCTTACCCTCGCCCAGCTCGCGCAAAAAATCGAGCGCTCGGTGGGTTTCCTGTCCCAGGTCGAGCGCGGCCTGTCACGCCCGACGGTGGCGGACCTCACCGCCATCAGCCACGCGCTCGATGTCCCGACCACCTACTTCTACAGCCAGCCCAAGCCCAAGGCCGTGGACTGGATCACGCGCCCCAACGAGCGGCGCACGGTGTATTACGCCAATGGCATCACCGACATCCTCGTCTCGCCGAGCATGAACGGCGCCTTTTCGATGCTCGACAGCCTGTTGGCGCCCGGTGCCAACAGCGGCGAACAAACCATGAGCGACCGCGCCGAGCAGGCCGGTTTTGTGCTGGAGGGCGAGTTGACGCTGTGGGTAGAGGGTGAGGCCGACTCCGTCACCCTCGGCCCCGGCGACAGCTTTCACCTGGCCAGCTTTGCCCATTGCCGCTACGCCAATCTGACCGACCTGCCCGCCCGCGTGTTGTGGGTTTACAACTAGGAGCTGCACCCGTGAAAAGCCATGCCTCCACGTTACTGGCCGAAGTCCGGACCTTTCGCCAGAACCATCCCGACGTGCGCTATGTCGACCTGATCGCCCTGGACATTCCCGGGCATTTCTACGGCAAGCGTTATCCCATCGAGATGCTGGAAAAAGTCGCCGCCGGCAGCCCGTTGAAGCTACCGCAAAACGCCGTGCTGCTGGGGGTCCAGGGCGGGCTGTTCAAGATTGGCGACTATTGCTTCAACGACGGCGACCCGGATGCCAACCGCCGCTTGGTGCCGGGCACGCTCAAGCCGGTGAGTTGGGAATCGCAGCCATTGGGTCAGATGCTGATCACATCAGACGGCACCGAAGCGCCCATCGAATTCGAACCCCGTGAAGTGCTGGCCAAAGTGCTGGAGCGCCTGCAGCACAAGGGTATTCACCCGGTGGTGGCGTTCGAGCTGGAGTTTTATCTGTTCGACAAAAAACTCGACAACGGGCTGCCGCAATTTGCTCGCGACCCACTGAGCGATGACGCCGACGACCAGCCCAACCTGCATATCGAACGGCTGTCGCGCTTCAGTGAAGTGCTGGACGACATGGCGCAAACCGCCAAGGACCAGGGCGTAGACATTACGGTGATAACCGCTGAAATCGGACCCGGTCAGTTTGAGATCAACTTCGGTCACCTCGACGATGGAATGCGCGCCGCCGACTGGGCCGCCCTGTTCTGCCGCAGCACCCGGGGCGTGGCGCTCAAGCACGGTTACCGCGCCAGCTTCATGGCCAAGCCCTACCTGCAATACCCCGGCAGCGGCATGCACGTGCATGTCAGCCTGTATGACGGCGCGGGCAATAACCTGCTGGCGGCGCACCAGCAGCAACCGTTGCGCCATGCCGTGGCCGGTTGCCTGGAATTGTTGCCCCACTGCATGCCGATCTTCTCGCCCAACCACAACGCCTTCCGCCGCCTGGGCGCTACGGTCAACGCCGCCACCCGTGCGAGCTGGGGTTTTGAAGACCGCGACGCGTGCGTGCGCATCCCCGAGTCCGACCCACGCAACCTGCGCATCGAGCATCGCCTGGCCAGTGCCGATGCCAACCCGTATCTGGTGCTGGCGGCGATCCTCGTCGGCCTGGAGCACGGCCTGGAAACCAAGCACGAACCCATCGCCCCGCTGAACGAGGACCGCAGCAGCGGCACTGACTTCCCCCTGGAAATGCTCGACGCCGTGCGCGCCATGCAGCATCAACCGGTATTGCGCGATAAGCTGGGCGCCGAATTTGTCGACGTGTACTGCGAAAACAAACGCCAGGACCATCTGGCCTTCCAACAAGAGATCCACGCGCGGGAATACCGCTGGTTTCTCTAACCGCCACTGGAATCACCGATGACCGACCAAAGCGCCCCGGCCCTCAAGGACATTTTCAACGTCGAACGCCTGCAACACATCGCCAATGAGATGACGGCGGTGTACCCGGCGTTCGACGCCAAGGGCTTCCTCAAGCACGCCAAGGCCGGGTTGGCCGAGTTGTCGGTGATGCAGCGCATGGCGCGGGTCAGCGAGAGTCTGTACGCGGTGATCCCGCTGGACTATCCGCAGACCCTCAAGGTGCTTTACGCGCTGGCCCCGCGCCTGAACAGCGCGTTTGTCAGCCTGTTCCTGCCGCATTTCGTGGCGAGTTACGGGCTGGATGACTTCAAGCGCTCCATGGCCGCGCTCAAGTACTTCACCACCTTTGGCTCCGCCGAATTCGCCATCCGCCACTTTTTGCTGCACGATTTCCCGCGCACGCTGGCGGTGATGCAAGCCTGGTCGCTGGATGACAACGAGCACGTGCGCCGCCTCGCCAGTGAAGGTTCAAGACCGCGCCTGCCGTGGTCATTCCGCCTGGCCCAGGTGCAGGCTGACCCTGAGCTGTGCGCGTTGATCCTCGACAACCTCAAGGCCGACAGCAGTCTCTACGTGCGCAAGTCCGTGGCCAACCACCTCAATGACATCACCAAGGATCATCCGGACTGGGTGCTCAGCCTGATCGAGGGCTGGAGCCTGGATAACCCTCATACCGCGTGGATCGCCCGCCATGCCTTGCGCAGCCTGATCAAGCAAGGCAACACCCGCGCGCTGACGATCATCGGCGCCGGCGCCAAGGCCGAGGTGCAGATCCACCACCTGCAGGTCACGCCAGCGGTGATCAACCTGGGCGAACGCATCAACCTCTCCTTCACCCTCGAATCTACGGCCGCCACGCCACAGAAGCTGGTGGTGGACTACGCCATCGACTACGTGAAAAGCGCCGGCCACAGTGCGGCGAAGGTATTCAAGCTCAAGGCGTTTACCCTCGGCGCGGGTGAGCGTCACAGCCTGCGACGCGAGCAACATATCCGCGAGTTGACCACGCGTAAGCATTACCCCGGCAAACACGTGGTCCACGTGCTGATCAACGGAGAGAAGCTAGCCAGCGCCGACTTCGAACTGCGAGACGACTGACACAAATCAAAGAAAAGGCTCTAGAACGGGCCTTTCAGCCGTAATAATTGTCGAACAATCCTGGCTTTCTCAGTTGCGACCCATTATCATCCAGCGCCTTCTCGCTACCCGTCGGGGTAGCTGTTTCAATGTGTCACCTGAGGCGCCCATGTACCGTTTTTCGTTTCACCGCCCCCTGATTGCACTCAGCCTGGGGCTTGCCGCTCCTGGCGTGTTCGCCGCGCTACAGCCCCTGGCCGAAGCGCCACTGGCCAGCGACACCGAGTTGCACTGCCACTTCAACCGTGACGCCAGTACCGACTGCACCACCACCTACCGCTATACGATCCTCAAGCCGAACGGCCGCGAAATGCTTTCGCGCATCGACTTCGATTACTCCGAGGGCGACACCTTCGAAGTGCTCAGCGCGCAGTCCACCCAGCCCGGCGCCAAGCCGGTGGCCCTGGATGCCACGCAAATCGACACCCGCACCGCGCCCAACCCGGACCAGGGTTTCAGCCGTGATAAGCAGACCTCCCTGGCCTTCCCCAACCTGCGCGTCGGCACGCAGATTCGCTACACCGTGCGCGAGCACCACGCCGCCAAGCCCTTGATGACCCAGTTTCATTACGTCCTCAAATTCGGCCCCAGCCCGGCGCGGCGCGACCGGTTCAAAGCGCGGTTTACGGCAGAGCGCCCCCTCCAGTGGCGCAGCGAACTGTTCGAGGGTTTCAACGTAAGCGTGTCGCAGAACGGCAAGACCCTGGACGTGGTGCAGAAGACCCCGACCTATCTCAACTACATCAACGAAGCGTCCAACGCCGCGTTGTTGCGCATCCCGCGTATCGAGGTGGGTAGCGCCCTGGAGCGCCAGGCGTACTTCGGTGGTTTCGCTCAAGCCTACAACCAGATCCTCGGTGCCAACCTGCCGCCGCAAAGTGCTGCAGCTGTAAAGGCCGTACGCGGTTTGGCGCCGGCGGAACAGGTGGCCGCGTTGATGCAGCACATCAACGATCACTACCGTTACCTGGGTGATTGGCGTGCGACCGAGCGCGGCTATGTGCCGTTCAACCTCGATGAAATCGAGCAGCACGGTTATGGCGACTGCAAGGACCTGGCAATCCTGCTGACCGCCTTGCTCAAAGCCACTGGCATCAAGGCCGAGACCGCCTGGGTCAGCCGTGGTGATGTGGTCGAATCGCTATTGATCCCCGGCACCCAGGCGCCGAACCACGCGATCGTGCGCGCCGAAGTGGACGGCCAGGTGTGGTGGCTCGACCCGACCAACCCGGTGTTTGCTCCCGGCCAAGTCATGCCCGACATCCAGGACCGTTGGGTGCTGGTCAACGACGCGCAGGGTCAAGTGCGCGAAGAACATATCCCCCTGGAACGTCCCGAAACCACCCTGCGCCTGGACAAACAGGTGCGCTACGACCAGCAAGGCGCCGGCACCACCCAGGCCACGATCACCTTCAGCCGCCTGCCGCTGATGCAACTGAGCGTCGCCGACCGCCAGCAAGGCAGCACCGCGACCGACCAGGACATCTGCGCCAACTTCGGCAACGAGATCAGCGACTGCCACATCACCCGCGCGGCCACCGGCTTTGTGGTGCATGACGGGTATACCGTCACGGCGCAGATGAATGACCAGCGGGCGCTGGAAAAGCTGGCGAATGACTATGTGTACAGCGATGAATCGCTCAAGGGTCGTTGGGATGGCTTTATCAACTATCGCCGACAAGGGCAGCAGGCCGAGCTGGATCTGGGTAATCCGCAAACCCATGACTACACCATCACCCTGAGCGGCGGGCAGATGGAAAAAACTATCCCTGGCTGCCAGGTGCGCTCGCCCTGGTACGACATGGATCTGGAGGGTTCACGACAGGCTGGCGGGTTGCGCTACCACTATCGCCTGAGCCAGAAGGTGCGATGGTTGGGCCATGACGAGATTGTCAGCACGGCGTTCGGGAAGATGATTGAGGATGCGCGGGCTTGCGCGGAGCAGGTGCATCAGGTGGTGAAACTCTAACGCGGCTACAGGGGTTCGCCGAGCAACAAACGTTGCTCGCGCGCACACAATTCCACCACGTAATCCCACAACACCCGCAACCGCACCGACTTGTGCAACTCCCGGCGCGAGCTGATCCAGTAGCTGCGCTGGATCCCCTCCCCCGGCAGCAACGGCACCAATTCCGGATCGCCCGAGGCCATGAAGCACGGCAACACTGCAATCCCCAACCCGGATCGCGCGGCCTGGTGCTGGGCGATCACACTGGTGCTGTGGAACACCACCTTGGGGTTGCGGCAGAAACTGCTGAGAAACTTGAGTTCCTGGCTGAACAGCAAGTCGTCCACGTAATCGATCCACGCATGTGCCGCGAGGTCTTCGCGCTTCTCAATCGGTGGGTTGCGGTCCAAATAAGTGCGGCTGGCGTAGAGGGCCAGGCGATAATCAGTGAGTTTGCGTGTGACCAGTTGATCGACACTTGGACGCTCAAGATGGATGCTGATTTCCGCTTCGCGGTTGAGGATGCTGACAAAGCGCGGCACCGCCACCAATTCCACTTCCAATCCGGGGTAGCGATCGAACAGCCCGCCCATGCGGCTGGCGAGGAACATCACGCCCAACCCTTCGGCCACCCCGAGGCGGATCTTGCCCAGAGGCGCGGCGGAGTGGGTCAGTTCGTCTTCGGCCAGCAGCGCGACATTTTCCATGGCTTCGGCATGCTTGAGCAGGGCTTCGCCGGCGGGGGTCAGCTCGTAGCCCTGGGCATGCTGCACAAACAGTGCGGTGCCGAGGCTCTTCTCGATGGCCTCGATGTGCCGGGCCACGGTGGCATGCGTGGTTTTCAGGCGTTGCGCGGCGGTGAGCAGGCGGCCGCTGCGCTGCAACTCGAGAAAGTACCGCAGATCGTTCCAGTCGAACATAACGCCTCCATTGCATGAGCCTCGGTTACGCTGTTTAAAAACGCACAGCAGCTGGGTAAAAACTAACATTTTTAAGACGAAAACTAACAACTAGGATGGAACCATAAGAAAAACAAGCGAGGCTTGCGATGCCCATTGCTACTGCTGAATACGATTACATCGTCGTAGGCGCCGGCCCCGCCGGCTGCCTGCTGGCCAATCGACTGTCCGCCAACCCTGCTCACCGGGTGCTGCTGCTTGAAGCCGGCGGCCGCGACAATTACCCCTGGATCCATATTCCCGTCGGCTACCTGTTCTGCATCGGCAACCCGCGCACCGACTGGTGCTTCAAGACCGAAGCCCAGGAAGGCCTGCAAGGCCGTGCGCTGAGTTACCCACGGGGCAAGGTGCTGGGCGGCTGCTCGTCCATCAACGGCATGATCTACATGCGCGGCCAGGCTCAGGATTACGACGGCTGGGCGGCAGAAGGCAACGCAGGTTGGGCTTGGAAAGACGTGCTGCCGCTGTTCAAGCAGAGCGAAAACCACTTTGCCGGCGGCTCGGAATTCCATAGCGACGGCGGTGAATGGCGCGTCGAACAGCAGCGCCTGCATTGGCCGATCCTGGATGCCTTTCGTGATGCGGCAGCGCAGAGTGGCATCGCCCCTGTCAACGACTTCAATCAGGGCGACAACGAAGGCTGCGGCTACTTCCAGGTCAACCAAAAGGCCGGCGTACGCTGGAACGCGGCCAAGGCGTTCCTAAAGCCGGTCCGCCAGCGCCCCAATCTGACGGTGTTGACCGACGTGGACGTAAACCGCGTGCTGCTGGAAAACGGTCGGGCCTCCCAGGTGATCGCGCGCCAACATGGCCAACAGGTGAGCTGGAAAGCGCGCAAGGAGATCGTGCTGTGCGCCGGCTCCGTCGGGTCGCCTGGCATCCTGCAGCGCTCGGGGATTGGCCCGTCCAATGTGCTTAAACCTTTGGGTATCGACGTACTGCATGAATTGCCGGGCGTCGGTGGCAACCTGCAAGACCACCTGCAACTTCGGCTCATCTACAAGCTGGAAAACGCCCGCACCCTCAACCAGATCGCGGGCACGCTGTGGGGCAAGATGGGCATGGGCCTGCGCTACCTGTACGACCGCAGCGGCCCGTTGTCGATGGCGCCCAGCCAACTCGGCGCGTTTGCCCGCTCGGGCCCGGAACAGACGTCGGCCAACCTCGAATACCATGTACAGCCGCTGTCGCTTGAGCGCTTTGGCGAACCGCTGCACGCATTTCCGGCGTTTACCGCATCTGTCTGCGACTTGCGCCCGCAAAGTCGCGGACGAATCGACATTCGCTCGGCCAACCCGGCGGACGCACCGCTTATCCGCCCTAACTACCTCAGTCATCCGGAAGACTTGCGGGTGGCCGCCGACGCGATTCGCCTGACACGCCGTATTGTTGCCGCACCCGCCCTGAGCCAGTTCAAACCGGTGGAATACCTGCCGGGCGATTCGCTGCAGTCCGAAGAGCAATTGCACGAAGCCGCCGCGCGTATCGGGACGACGATCTTCCACCCGGTCGGCACTTGCCGCATGGGCAGCGATAAAGACGCGGTGGTGGATGCTCAACTGCGGGTGCACGGGGTGCCCGGATTGCGCATCGCCGATGCGTCCGTCATGCCGCGCATCACGTCCGGCAACACCTGTTCGCCTACGCTGATGATCGCGGAGAAGGCCGCCCAGCTGATCCTTTCGCCGACTACAAGGAACCTTGCCCCCGAGAGAGAAATGACTGCACCCGCATGACCCGTAGGACAACCGGCGCTGAGGTTGGCGCCGACAGTGGAACAACAATAAATAATCACTGTGAGGGCTACCCGATGTCAGAACAAGCTCAACCCCTGGGCGCGGCGGTCAATACCGCCATCACCCGCAACGAATCCAAGAAGGTCATCTTCGCCTCGTCCCTGGGGACGGTGTTCGAGTGGTATGACTTTTTCCTCTACGGCGCCCTGGCGGCGGTGATCAGCAAGCAGTTCTTTGCCGGGGTCAACGACACCACGGCGTTCATTTTTGCCTTGATGGCCTTCGCGGCTGGCTTTGTGGTGCGCCCGTTCGGTGCACTAGTGTTTGGCCGCCTGGGCGACATGATCGGGCGCAAATACACCTTTTTGGTCACCATCATCCTGATGGGCGTGGCGACTTTCTGCGTCGGGCTGCTGCCGACCTACGCCAGTATCGGTATTGCGGCACCGATCATCCTGATCGTCCTGCGCATGCTGCAAGGCCTGGCGCTGGGCGGCGAATACGGCGGCGCGGCCACGTATGTGGCGGAGCATGCGCCTGCGGGCAAGCGTGGGTTCCACACCAGCTGGATTCAGTCCACCGCAACGCTCGGCCTGTTGCTGTCGTTGCTGGTAGTGCTGGCCTGCCGTTACTTCACCGGGGACCAGTTCGAAGTGTGGGGCTGGCGCATTCCGTTCCTGTTCTCCATCGTGCTGCTGGGTATTTCCACCTGGATCCGCATGAGCCTGCATGAGTCGCCGGCGTTCCTGAAAATGAAAGAGGAAGGCAAGGCCAGCAAGTCGCCGATCCGCGATTCATTCGGCAAATGGGAAAACCTCAAGATCGTGCTGATTGCCCTGTTCAGTATCAACGGCGGCCAGGCGGTGACTTTCTATGCGGCGCAGTTCTATGTGCTGTTCTTCCTCACGCAGTTCCTGAAAATGGACCCTGCCCTGGCCAACATGCTGCTGATCATCAGCGTGGTGATTGGCGCACCGTTTTTCATCTTCTTTGGCTGGCTGTCGGACAAAGTGGGACGCAAACCGGTGCTGATGCTCGGTCTGTTGCTGGCGACCGCACTGTACTTCCCGATCTTCAAGAGTCTGGCGCACTACACCAACCCGGCGATGGACCAGGCCAGCAACCAGGCACCGATCACCGTGCTGGCCGACCCGGCCACCTGCACCTTCCAGTTCGACCCGGTGGGCAAGGCGAAATTCGACAGCCCGTGCGACAAGGTCAAGACCTTCCTCGTCAAGCAGGGCCTGCCTTACAGCAGCGCCGCCGCTCCGGCCGGCAGCCCGGTACAGGTGAGCGTGGGCGACGTGCGGATCGAAGGGTTTGACGAAAAAGCCCTGCGCGGCGCCGTGACCCTCGCCGGCTACCCGTCTTCGGCGGATGTGGCCCAGGTCAACAAGACCATGGTGGTGGTACTGATCGTGGCGCTGATCCTGATCGCCGCGATGTGCTACGGCCCGCTGGCAGCGTTGATGGTGGAATTGTTCCCGACACGTATCCGCTACACCTCGATGTCCCTGCCTTACCACATCGGCAACGGCTGGTTTGGCGGGTTCCTGCCGACCGTATCGTTCGCCCTGGTGGTGTACACCGGCGATATTTTCTATGGCCTGTGGTACCCGGTGGTGGTGACCGGCGTGAGCCTGATTGTGGGAATGATCTGCCTCAAGGAAACGCGGCATGTGGATATCGATAAGAACTAACCCGGTCTCCTGAACACTGGAACACCCCTGTGGGAGCGGGCCTGCTCGCGAAGAGCGTGGATCAGTCGCAGAAAAGTTGACTGATCCACCGCCTTCGCGAGCAAGCCCGCTCCCACATTTGTTTTGTGATGACCACACAAATTGCTGTACATCCATACAGATAAAGGTTGATCAAAGCCCTCCGACTGAGCATCCTGCAAGGCATCAACCCGATCTGATGTGATGACCATGCGGCTGTACCTCTGTGAAAAACCCTCCCAGGCCAAGGATATCGCGGCCGTACTCGGCGCCAGTCGCCGGGGCGACGGCTGCTGGCTGGGCAATGGCGTCACGGTCACCTGGTGCATCGGCCACCTGCTGGAAACCGCCCCGCCCGACGCCTACGACGAGAAGTACAAGCGCTGGGTACTGGCCGACCTGCCGATCGTCCCGGAAAAATGGAAGATGCGCGTCAAACCCAAGACCGCCAACCAGTTCAAGGCCGTCAAGCGTTTACTGGGAGAGGCCCAGGAACTGGTGATCGCCACCGATGCCGACCGTGAAGGCGAGATGATCGCCCGTGAGCTGGTGGAGCATTGCCGCTATCGCGGACCGATCCAGCGGCTGTGGCTGTCGGCGCTGGACGACGCCTCCATCCGCAAAGCCCTGGCGGCCCTCAAGCCCGGCGCCGAGACCTTCAGCCTGTACCACTCGGCCCTGGGCCGTTCTCGCGCTGACTGGCTGATCGGCATGAACATGAGCCGCCTGTTTACCTTGCTTGGGCGCCAATCCGGCTACCAGGGCGTATTGCCCGTGGGACGGGTGCAAACGCCGACCTTGCGCCTGGTGGTGGACCGCGACCGCAGTATTGCCGATTTTGTACCGGTGGCTTACTGGGCCATCGATGTCGACCTGCAGCACGAGCGCATCACGTTCACCGCCCAATGGCGCGCGGCCGAGGATGCCTGTGATGACCAGGGCCGCTGCCTCGACCCGCAACTGGCGCGAGACGCCGCCGACGCCATGCGCAACGCCGCCACCGCGCGGCTGGTCAAGCTGCGCACCGAGCGCATGCGCGAAGTTGCCCCCCTGCCCTTCGACCTCGGCACCCTGCAGGAAATCTGCTCCAAGAAACTCGGCCTTGGCGCCCAGGAAACCCTGGATATTGCCCAGTCGCTGTATGAAACCCACAAAGTCATCACCTACCCACGCAGCGATTGCGGCTACCTGCCACTGAGCCAGCACAGCGAAGCGCCGAAGATTCTTGCTGCACTGGCGCGCGCCGATGCCGCGGTGAACGAACTGATGCCACATATCGAGACCCAGCGTCGCTCGCGGGCGTGGAATGACGCCAAGGTCAGCGCCCACCACGGCATCATCCCTACCGGTGCCGGCAAGGACGTGGGGCAACTCACCGGCAAGCACCGCGCGGTGTACACCTTGATTCGTGCACGCTACCTGGCGCAGTTCCTGCCCAACCATGAATACGACCGCACCCAGGCGGACTTCGATTGCGCGGGGCAAGCGTTGCGCGCGGTGGGTAAAGTGGTGATCGAACCCGGTTGGAAACGCGCGTTGCCAGAAGCCCTGGCGCCGGCAAAAGGGCGGGAAGCGCCAGCCCCACAAGCATTGCCGGCATTGGTGCAGGGCCAGGATTATGCGGTGGCCAAGGTCAACCTCAAGGACCTGTGGACCCAACCGCCCAAGCCCTTCACCGAAGGTGACCTTATCAAGGCGATGAAAAACGTCGCCAAGCTGGTGGAAGATCCGCTGCTCAAGCAAAAGCTCAAGGACACCACTGGCATCGGCACCGAGGCCACTCGCGCCGGCATCATCCAGGGGTTGCTGGACCGGGGTTACCTGGTGAAGAACGGCAAGGCGCTGTCGGCCACGCCGGCGGCGTTCAGCCTGATCGATGCAGTGCCCCGCGCGATTGCTGACCCGGGCACCACCGCGATCTGGGAGCAGGCGCTGGACATGGTGCAAAGCGGCGAAATGAGCCTGGAAGAATTCGTCGCCAAACAGGCGGCCTGGATGAGCAAGCAAGTCGCGCGCTGCAATGGCATGCGCATGACCATCACTGGCCCGGCCAGCCCGGCAGGTCGAGGCGCCACACCGTGGAAAAAGAAACGTAAAAGCGCGCCCCGCAAGACGGCGGCCAGCCCCAAGCGGGCGAAAAAACCGACAAATGCCGGTTAAACACCGAAAAAATCCGGCGAATGACGTTTTTCGACGGGTTTAACGCCGCTTTGGACCTTGCCGCGGCGTGGGCCGTCTAGGATTCTGTATGGGGACCCTGACCCACTAACAACAACACCGGAGTGGCCGCCATGAAAACCGTTGCACAAGTGCTCAAAGCCAAGGACCAGAAAAACCAGGAAGTCCATGTCATCAAACATGACCACACCGTGTTTGAAGCACTGGTGCGGATGTCGGAGAAAAACGTCGGCGCCTTGCCGGTCGTCCAGGATGGCGTGGTGGTAGGCATCATCAGCGAACGTGACTACGCACGAAAAATCATGCTCAAGGGGCTGTCGTCGGTCACCACAAAAGTCCATGAGGTGATGAGCTCTCCGGTGATCACCGTCGACACCCATAAAAAGGTCGATGAGTGCATGAACATCATGACCGACAGTCACCTGCGCCACCTGCCAGTGGTCGAAGACGGCAAACTGCTGGGGTTGCTCTCCATCGGTGACCTTGTAAAAGAAGCCATTGCCGACCAGGCCGACCTGATCAAACAGCTGGAGCAATACATCCGCGGCGAATAGGGGAACCCATGCTCGACACGCTGGAACATACAGAGGAGCACCTCGACACCCTGTACCGGGCCTTGGCGGAACGGCGTTTTCTGGTATTGACCGGTGCGGGGATCAGCACGTCGTCTGGTATTCCCGATTACCGCGACAGCGAAGGCGTGCGCCGGGGCAAGGCGCCGATGATGTACCAGGAATTCCTCGCCACTCCGCAGGCGCGGCGCCGTTACTGGGCGCGAGCAATGCTGGGGTGGCCGAGGGTACGCATCGCGCAACCGAACAAGGCGCACCTGGCGCTGGCGGCGCTGCAACAACGTGAGCGAATCAGCGGGTTGATCACCCAGAACGTCGACACCCTGCATGATCAAGCCGGCAGCCATGACGTGATCGAACTGCACGGCAGCCTGCACCGGGTGCTGTGCCTGGACTGCCAGTTGCGCAGCCAGCGTGATGCGATCCAGCGGCAGATGGAAATCGACAACCCCTACCTGGCGCACGTCCACGCGGTGCAAGCACCGGATGGCGACACCTTGCTCGATCCTGCGTTTGAAGAACACTTCCAGGTTCCCCGCTGCCCCCATTGCAATGGCGAGCGCCTGAAGCCGGATGTAGTGTTTTTTGGCGAAAACGTAGCCCCGGCGACAGCCGCCAGGGCGATGAATGCGGTAGAGCATGCCGAGGGTTTGCTGGTGGTGGGCTCGTCGCTGATGGCCTACTCGGCGTTTCGCCTGTGCAAAGCCATGGTCGAACAGGGCAAGCCGGTCATTGCCATCAACTTGGGCAAGACTCGAGGGGATGAGCTGTTGCACGTGAAGATCCAGGCGTCGTGCGAGCGGTTGTTGCCGCTGTTGACCGACCGTTTGCGGTAACCCGTACACCGCCAATCAAAACTGTAGGCGCTGGCTTGCGGGCTCCTACCGAGCTTTGTGTCGAATTCACTGGCTCGGCCCTACGACTCCCCCCTCCAGAAAATGACGCCCAAGTCACGTTTTCCTGCATTCTCCCGTCCTCACGGCGATTTATGTAGTGATAAAAAATAATCACTACATAATCGTTGACGTAACGTTTTTGTCCTTGCATTATCGAGACGTCTCCCGGATCGGGAGCGTTGGTAACAAGCGTTTTGAACAAGCTCGTCTGACCGCCGAGCTGTTTTTTCCGGATGTGCACTGCCCACAAGGCGGATTGATGAAGCTGACCGGACCGAGAGGCTCGGTACAAGGCGCTCAAATGCGGCTTGTCTTCGTTATGAAAGCATTGCGTAGCAGTTCATCAGCAAGACTACATGCATCAGGTTCAAGACCCTGCCCGTATTCGGCAGACAGTCGCTGACGCCCGGTTTTCTTAACCGGAGACAACTAAAGATGTTTTAACGAACCAACTGATAGATCGCCAACTGGTCAAGGGGCTTACACATGAATCTGAACAACCAACCAACTATCGAAGAATTGGCTGAGATGTTCGCAGCGCAGAAAGACACACTCGACGACCATATCCTGTGGATTGGCAAATCGGGCGAAGTCCAAATCGACTGCCTGGCGCCCCACACCGAAGAAGCCGAGTTCGACCGCAATAACCGTGAACTGGCAGCGCGTCTGAAAATGTACCGTCGTGGCCAGGGCTATGTCGGAAAGAAAGCCGCCGCCGATCGCAACTTCATCGAGCAGGTCTTCCACACACTTAATACCGAATGGCAGAACCTCAAAGGCCAATCGAACGTTAAAGTGATTGATAGATACTGCTGATAACAGCATTAAACAGTTAAGCCCGCTTGTTAGTGCAAGCGGGCTTTTTAATGCCTGTCTTATAACAATGCAGGAAACCGCCCCTTTGCCGCCTCATCCCGGAAAATATCAAACAACACCTGCGCCGCCGCCGACAGCTCATGCCCTGGCTTGGTCAGTACACCAATCGGCCGTTCGATCACCGGATCGCTCAAGGTGATGCAATGAGCGCCCGCCTCCTCCATTTGCCGTGCGCACAACGCGGGCACAGCGCTGACGCCCAAACCGCTGGCAACCATCTTGCCCACCGTCGCCAGTTGATGGCTTTCCAGGGCTACCGGCAGCTTCATGTGGAGAGCGCCCAGGTGTTCTTCCAGCATCACCCGCACTGTGGAAGGCCTTTGCAACGTGATGAACGGCTGTTCCAGCAAGGTGTTCCAATCGATTTCAGCACACTCTGCCAAAGGCGAATCACCAGGCACCACTGCGATGAAGCGATCAAGGTACAACGGCGTAAACGCCAGTGATGAACCTTCCGCAGGCTCGAACGCCACGCCCAACTCCACCTGCCGGTCGCGCACCATCTCCAGCACCTGCTCATTGATCAAGTCATGCACGGTCACATTCACTTGAGGGTAACGCGCGCGGAATGTCTTCAGGATCGGTGGCAGCAAATTGCCCGCAAACGATGGCATCGCCGCGACGGTCACTCGGCCACGCTGCAAGGTGAACCGCTGGCGCAGTTCGTCTTCAGCGTTGTCCCAGTCGGCAATCAGCCGGCGCGCCAGGGGCAGCAGGGACTCGCCCTCAGGCGTCAGGGCAACGTTGCGTGTATTGCGGCTGAATAAACGCCCGCCCAGCCCTTCTTCCAGGCCCTTGATGGTCAGGCTCAACGCCGATTGGGAAAGGTGCAGACGCTCGCAGGCGGCGGCAAAACTCAGGCTTTGGGCCACGGCGAGAAACGCGCGCATCTGTTTAACTGTCATGACGCGACTCCAAACGGTTCGGCGACTATGCTGTTTTTTAAATCAATCAACCTTAAAAAACAACTTAACAAATCAATCAGCCGGAGCAACACTCGGTTCATTGGCTGGCCCACAAACAATAAAAGAGGTGCATATGGCAGGTTTCGATAAACGCGTGGCGTCCTACGAGGAAGCACTGGCAGGCCTGGAAGACGGCATGACCGTACTCTCCGGCGGTTTTGGCCTGTGCGGCATTCCCGAAAACCTCATCGCCGAGATCAAGCGCAAAGGCACCCGCGACCTGACCGTGGTTTCCAACAACTGCGGCGTCGACGGTTTCGGCCTGGGCGTGCTGCTCGAAGAGAAGCAGATCAGCAAGGTGATCGCGTCCTACGTCGGCGAGAACGCGCTGTTCGAGAAGCAATTGCTCAGCGGCGAAATCGAAGTGGTGCTGACCCCCCAAGGCACCCTGGCCGAAAAAATGCGCGCTGGCGGCGCCGGCATCCCGGCCTTTTTCACCGCTACCGGCGTTGGCACGCCTGTGGCCGAAGGCAAGGAAACCCGCGAATTCAACGGTCGTCCCTACCTGATGGAAGAGTCCATCACCGGCGACTTCGCCATCGTCAAAGGCTGGAAAGCCGACCATTTCGGCAACGTCATCTATCGCCACACCGCCCAGAACTTCAACCCACTGGCCGCCACCGCCGGCAAGATCACCGTGGTCGAAGTGGAAGAAATCGTCGAACCGGGCGAGCTGGACCCGGCGCAGATCCACACCCCTGGCATCTACGTCGACCGGATCATCTGCGGCACGTTCGAGAAGCGCATCGAACAGCGCACCGTGCGCAAATAATCCGCCTCCAGCCCGAATAATAAGGACACCTAAAATGGCTCTTACCCGCGAACAAATGGCTCAACGCGTCGCCCGCGAAATGCAGGACGGCTTCTACGTCAACCTCGGTATAGGCATTCCGACCCTGGTGGCCAACTACATCCCCGAAGGCATGGAAGTGATGCTGCAATCGGAAAACGGCCTGCTCGGCATGGGTCCTTTTCCTACCGAAGAAACCATTGATGCCGACATGATCAACGCCGGCAAGCAGACCGTGACCGCTCGCATCGGTGCGTCGATCTTCTCCTCCGCCGAGTCCTTCGCGATGATCCGCGGCGGCCACGTCGACCTCACTGTACTTGGCGCGTTTGAAGTGGACGTACAAGGCAACATCGCGTCGTGGATGATCCCCGGCAAACTGGTCAAAGGCATGGGGGGCGCCATGGACCTGGTGGCCGGTGCAGAAAACATCATCGTGATCATGACCCACGCGTCCAAGGACGGTGAGTCAAAGTTGCTCAGCCAGTGCAGCCTGCCGCTGACCGGCGCCCACTGCATCAAGCGTGTATTGACCGACCTGGCCTACCTGGAAATCGAAAATGGCGCTTTTGTCCTCAAGGAACGCGCACCTGGCGTCAGCGTTGAAGAGATTGTGAGCAAGACCGCCGGTAAACTGATCGTCCCGGACCACGTTCCAGAAATGCACTTCCAGTGAGGACAGATTCCATGCAAGACGTCGTGATTGTTGCTGCCACCCGCACCGCCGTGGGCAGCTTCCAGGGTTCGCTGGCAAGCATTCCGGCTCCGGAACTGGGCGCCGCCGTGATCCGTCGCCTGTTGGAACAGACCGGCCTCGACCCGGCCCAAGTGGATGAAGTGATCCTCGGCCAGGTACTCACCGCCGGCAGCGGCCAGAACCCGGCACGCCAGGCCTCGATCCTCGCCGGCCTGCCCCACGCGGTGCCGAGCCTGACCTTGAACAAGGTCTGCGGCTCCGGCCTCAAGGCCCTGCACCTGGGTGCCCAGGCCATCCGTTGCGGTGACGCTGAAGTGATCATCGCCGGCGGTATGGAAAACATGAGCCTGGCCCCTTATGTACTGCCAGCCGCCCGCACCGGTTTGCGCATGGGCCACGCCAAAATGATCGACAGCATGATCATCGATGGCCTGTGGGATGCGTTCAACGACTACCACATGGGCATCACCGCCGAAAACCTGGTGGACAAGTACGGCATCAGCCGCGAAGCCCAGGACGCTTTCGCTGCGGCGTCCCAGCAGAAAGCCACTGCTGCTATCGAAGCGGGCCGCTTCGTCGATGAGATCACCCCGATCCTGATTCCCCAGCGCAAAGGCGACCCGGTGGCCTTCGCCGTGGATGAGCAGCCGCGCGCCGGCACCACTGCCGAGTCCCTGGCCAAACTGAAACCTGCGTTCAAGAAAGACGGCAGCGTCACCGCCGGCAACGCCTCCAGCCTCAACGACGGCGCCGCTGCAGTGCTGCTGATGAGCGCCGACAAGGCCAAGGCCCTCGGCTTGCCGGTACTGGCGCGCATCGCCAGCTACGCCAATGCGGGCGTAGACCCTGCCATCATGGGCATTGGCCCGGTATCGGCCACCCGCCGCTGCCTCGACAAAGCCGGCTGGAGCCTGGGCGACCTGGACCTGATCGAAGCCAACGAAGCCTTCGCCGCGCAATCCCTGGCGGTGGGCAAAGAGCTGGAGTGGGATGCAGAGAAGGTCAACGTCAACGGTGGTGCCATCGCCATCGGCCACCCGATCGGCGCATCAGGCTGCCGTGTGCTGGTGACGCTGTTGCACGAAATGATCAAGCGCGATGCCAAGAAAGGCCTGGCAACGCTGTGCATCGGTGGCGGCCAGGGTGTGGCCCTCGCTCTCGAACGCAGCTGATTCAAAGAGCAACATAGAAGAGGCCCGGTTCCACGAAAACCGGGCCTTTTCTTCTTCTCGATCCCCTGAAAGGACACGGTCAATGTGGGAGCTGGCTTGCCTGCGATGGCGGTCTACCTGTACCCGATGGTTAACCTGACCCACCGCTATCGCAGGCAAGCCAGCTCCCACATTTGACCTCCAATCGTCAGTCAGAACGCGGCACCGCAAACACCGCACTCGCCCGCGCCACCACCTTCTCCCCCACCTGCAGGCTCACCGTAGCAAACGCCATCTGCCGCCCCCGCTTGTGATGTTCCAAGCGCACCACAATCCACTCCCCCACCTGCACTGCACCCAGGTAATCCAAGGTCATGCTCGCGGTAATCAACGGCAACGGCGGCTCACTGGAAAACGCCATCGCATAACCCATGCCGATATCTGCGAGGGTCGCCAACACTCCGCCATGCACGGTGCCGCGTCCATTGGCGTGACGATTGTCGGCACGCAGGCCGATTTCCAATTGCAGTCCCTCCCCTCGGCAATATGCCGGGCCGAGCAGATCAAGCAAGGGACTGCTGCGCGGCAGTGAAACAAAGCCTTCTGGTACGACGTGAGTGATCATGACGGGCTCTTCCTTAGCATGAGGGTTGAGATGTACGCCTCGCCGGTACCAGCGGCCATGACCATCCATCATGCAAATCCCCCGTGATGCTTTGCGTTAATCCACCAGACCCGCTTTAATCGCCGCACCGCCCCCTTCAAGGAACTGCAATGCGCCACACGGACGGCAAATCCCACCCACTTCGTGGACCAATTTTGATGCTACTGGCCGGCCTGGCGCTGGTCGGCTGCTCGCCCAGTGACTCTTCGCGCGCGAGGGTGATCAACGGCGAACAAAGCCGTGCCGGCGCTCAATTGGCCTACGAACACGAACTGAGCCTGGCCCTGCCCGGCGCCCTGCTCGCACCGCGTATGCAGGCCACCCGCGAAGCCTGCGAAACCGCGCGCTTTGGCGCCTGCAATATCCTCGGCATCACCGAAAACGGCAGTGGCGGTCAGATCATCCTGCGCATCGCGCCCACCGGTGTTGAGCCGATGGTCGCGATGGCCGCTGAAGGTGGCACGCTCGGCCAGCGCATTACCACCGCCGAAGACCTGGCCGATGCCGTTGCCGATGTGCGCCGTCGCCAGGATCGGCTGCAATCCCAGCAACTGCGCCTCGACGAACTGGCCAAGCGCAAAGACATCACCGTCAGTGACCTGATTGCCTTGAGCAAGGAACAGGCGGGCATTGAAAACGAACTGCAGGAACTGGCGCAGGTCGCCGCCGGCCAGCAACGCCGACTCGACACTAACCGTGTGACCCTGAATTTCCGCTCCTCCGACGGTGCGAACCAGCAGTCACGGTTCAGCCGGATGTTCAACAACCTGGGCGACAACTTGGTGGAAGGCACCGCCGACGCCCTAGAGCGGTCAAGCTATGTGCTGCCGTTCGTGATCCTGGCATTCCCGGTGGTGTGGTTGTGGGTATGGCTGTGGCGGCGCTTTGTAGTGAGGAGCCGTCCTGTGGTGAGCGGGCAAGCCCGCTCACCACAGGAGCCCCGCTCGAACAAAAATTGATCAGCGTTTCAGGCAACGCTGATACCGCTCATCCACCCGTTTGGCGAACCAGGCGGTGGTGAGGTTGCGGGTGATCTTGGGACTCTTGAGCGCGATGCCCGGCAGGATCGCCCGTGGCATCGGCTTGCCCGCCGCCTTGTCGGCCAGGGCAAACACGCGTTTGTAGAGCGTGGTGTCCTCGAAATCCAGCTGCTCGCCCTGCTCCAACTGGCTGCGGATGCTGGGGTTGCGCATGTCCAGCTTGGCGCCCAATGAACGCACCGCCAGCTCAGTTGTGCCCGGCAGCAGTGAACCGTAGCGAATCAAATCTCCATCCAACGCCAACTCTTTGCCCGCCGCACGGCTGACGGCGGCCTGGAACGCGGCATTGCGACTGGCGTACCAGCCAGCATTGAAGTCGGCAAAGCGGTACAACGGCTGGTCATAGTTCACTGGGTAGCCGAGCAAATGCGCGATGCCAAAGTACATACCCCCCGGCGGGTAAAGACTTCGCGGCGAATGGTGCCGTCCACCGTGTAGGGATAACCCCGCGCCTGTTTTTGCGCAAAGTCGATACTCACCTGCATCGGGCCTGCGGTATGCACCGGGTTGAAACCACCAAACAGCGTATTGCCCAGGGGCACCATGCTGATGAAGTCATCAAAGATGGCGCTCAGGTCTTTCTCCGTGCGCGCGGCACTCAGGCGGTCAGCGTAGGTCTTGCCGGTGGGCGAGCGCAGTTGCAGTGCGCTGCGTACGACGAACGCCGGTACGTGGACTTTTCCGGCACGCCGCAGGATTTCATCCTGGGCGATCTTGCCCATGTTCGGTACCGGCGGGTCGACCTGAAAAGTGGATTCCTGCTCGGTAACCGCCAGCACGGCGCAGATGTTTTCTGTGCTGGGGTAGATTTTTTGGGTGTCGAAGGCGGTGTAGATATCCTCGGCCCAACCTTTGCGGTCAGGCACCTGGGCCGGCAGCAGGCGCACGATCTGCGCCTTCACCTCGGCCTCGCTGCGCTCCGGCTGTTGCGGGTTGCGCGTGGTAGAGCAACCGGCCAGCACCAGCAAAGTGGCAAGGCAGAGGAACAGGCGGCTTGAATACATTGGGCTTCCTTGGATGGCGACGGGCCAGGCGTTGCAGATATCGACCGGCAAGTCTAACCAGGGTTCGCCCACCTTGTGCACTCGCCAGTGACCCGTAAAACGTGACAGGATCGGTCATCGACCATTCGTACACGGAGTTTGAATGCCATGCTCAGCCTGAACTTCCTGATTACCTGCCTGATTGTCGTATTGATCCCCGGCACCGGTGTGATATTCACGGTGTCCACCGGCCTCACCGCCGGCAAGCGCGCCAGTGTATTCGCAGCGCTGGGCTGTACCGCCGGGATCATCCCGCATTTGCTCGCGTCGGTACTCGGCCTTTCCGCCCTGCTGCACACCAGCGCATTGGCGTTCGATATGCTCAAGTACGCAGGCGTTGCCTACCTGCTCTACGTGTCATACGCCACCTGGAGGGACCGCTCGGCCTTTGCGGTCAGCGAAACCCCTACGCTGTCCAGTGCACGAAGCCTGATGTTGCGCGGACTGTTGATGAACATTCTCAACCCTAAGCTGACGATTTTTTTCCTGGCCTTCCTGCCCCAGTTCGTCACGCCTGGCAGCACTGCGCCGGCCCTGCAAATGCTGGTGCTGAGTGCTGTCTTCATGGGGATGACGTTTGCGGTGTTCGTGGTGTATGGCCTGCTGGCCAATGTATTTCGCCGCGCAGTGATCGAATCGCCACGGGTTCAGAATTGGTTGCGGCGCAGCTTTGCGGCGGCCTTTGCGGGGCTGGGGTTGAACCTGGCGTTTGCGCAGCGCTGACACACCGAAAAAACGGTAGGCGCTGGTTTGCCAACGCCTACCGTGGGGATGGGCTTAGATCCCGGCCAGCGCCAGGTCCATCGCGAAGTAGGTGAAAATCAGGTCCGCACCTGCACGCTTGATCGATCCCAAGGTCTCGCGCACCACGCGATCCTCATCAATCGCACCCGCCTGGGCGCCGAACTTGATCATCGCGTATTCGCCGCTGACCTGATACGCCGCCACCGGCAGGCGCGAGGCTTCGCGGATGTCGCGGATGATGTCGAGGTAGGCACCGGCTGGCTTGACCATCAGCGCGTCCGCGCCTTCCTGCTCGTCCAGCAGCGACTCGCGCACCGCTTCACGGCGGTTCATCGGGTTCATCTGGTAGCTTTTGCGGTCGCCCTTGAGCGCGCTGCCCCCGGCTTCGCGGAACGGGCCGTATAGGGCCGAGGCGAATTTGGTCGAGTACGCCATGATCGGGATATGGGTGAAGCCCGCATCATCCAACGCGCGGCGGATCGCCTGGACCTGGCCGTCCATCGCTGCCGAAGGCGCAATAACGTCAGCACCGGCGCGGGCGGCAGCCACGGCTTGCTTGCCGAGGTTGACCAGGGTTGCATCGTTGTCGACATGGGCACCGTGCATCACACCACAGTGGCCGTGGTCGGTGTATTCACAGAAGCAGGTGTCGGACATCACGATCATTTCCGGCACGGCGTCCTTGATGATCGAGGACATGCGCGAGACCAGGCCACGCTCCTTCCAGGTGTCGCTGCCGCTGGCATCCAGGTGATGTGACACGCCAAAGGTCATGACCGACTTGATGCCGGCACGGGCATAGCGTTCGACTTCACCGGCCAGTTTTTTCTCAGGGATGCGCAATACACCGGGCATGCTGGTGATGGGCACGAAGTCGTCGATTTCTTCTTCGACGAAGATCGGCAACACCAGGTCGTTGAGGGTGAATTCACTTTCCTGAAACAAACCACGCAGCTCCGGAGAGCGGCGCAGGCGGCGTGGGCGGGCTTGGGGGAACTGGCTGGTCATGGCTTTCCTATCAGAAGGCAGAAATCTTTGGGGCGAAAGCTTATGCCCCTTCGCCCCGGCAGCACAAACGCCGAGGGGCCAATAGTGTATTGCGCCGCCCGTAACAATTCATTGATCTAGAGCTGCAGTCGCCCTTCGATACAGACGGCCACCGCGCCGCCAACCCAGATTTCATCGCCCTGACGCTCGACGCGAATCCGCCCCGCCCGTCCAATGGCCGTGCCCTGGCTGACCACATAACACTCAGGCGCCAGGCCCTCGGCCAGCAGCCATTGGGCGACGCCAGCGTTCAGGCTGCCGGTGGCCGGGTCCTCCGGGGCGCCATCACCCGCGATGAAGGCGCGGACCTCAAACTGCGCGTCCACATCGTCGTGAGCAGGGTCGCACGGTGCAATCACCCCCACTGCCAAACCGAGCAGTTGCGAATAGTCCGGTTGTAGAGCCAGTACCTGATTGCGGTCAGCCAGCATCACCGCCAGCCAGCCCGCGCCGTTGTCGACCCATTGGCTGCGCACGATGGCCTCGGGTGCAAGGCCCAGCGCCAAGCGCACGCGTTCAACCAACGAGGCCTCCAGCGGCCCGGAGCGCAATAACGGTGGCGCGATAAATGCCAGTTCTTCGCCCTGGCGACGGATACGCACCAGGCCGATTTCGCACTCCTGGATGATCTCCTCGCCTTTTGAGACCCCGCCGGCCTGCAGCCACGCGTAGCAACTGCCCAGCGTCGGGTGCCCGGCGAACGGCAGCTCCGTCAAGGTGGTGAAAATTCGCACCCGATAGTCAGCCCTTGGATCACGCGGTGTCAGCAAAAACGTGGTTTCACTGAGGTTGGTCCAATTGGCGAAGTCCGCCATCTGCTGGTCAGTCAGGCTGTCTGCACCGAACACCACCGCCAGCGGGTTGCCTTTGAGCGCCACACGGCTGAAGACGTCCAGCTGTTTGAAATCGAAAGTCGGCATGCTTTAACTCGGAATATTGAGGCCACGGATCACTGCCGGCCGTGCGACGAAACCGTCCAGCGCGCGCAGCACGTTAGGAAAGTCGGCAATGCCCACGAGGTCACCGGACTCGTAGAAGCCGATCAGGTTGCGGATCCACGGGAAGGTCGCGATATCGGCGATGCTGTACTCGTCGCCCATGATCCAGGTCCGGCCCAGCAGGCGTTTCTCCAGCACGTCGAGCAAACGCCGGGATTCGGTGGCGTAACGATCGCGGGGACGCTTGTCTTCGTAGGCCTTGCCGGCGAATTTGTTGAAAAAACCCAACTGGCCAAACATCGGGCCGATACCGCCCATTTGGAACATCAGCCATTGGATCGTTTCATAGCGGGTGGCCGGGTCTTCGGGGAGCAGTTGGCTGGTTTTTTCCGCCAGGTAGATCAGGATCGCGCCGGACTCGAACAGCGCCAGTGGCGAACCGCCGGGGCCATTGGGGTCGATGATCGCGGGGATCTTGTTGTTGGGGTTCAGGGACAGGAACTCGGGAGACAACTGGTCCTGTGTCTCGAAGCTGACTTTGTGCGCTTCATAGGGCAGGCCCAGCTCTTCGAGCATGATTGAGACTTTCACTCCGTTGGGCGTCGGCAGTGAATAGAGTTGCAAGCGCTCGGGATGCTGAGCAGGCCATTTGCTGTTGATCGGGAAAGCGGCGAGTGGGTTCATCGCAAGTACCTGGGCAGAAAGCAACCATGATAGTCATCTACCACGCGTCCTGCATGAGTCATCAATGCGCAATAACTGCTGGCTATTATCCCGTTTGGGCGAACCAATAGGCCCGCGGGCACTCTCAAGTACGCTCAAACAGTGAATGGAGGCAACGCGTTATATCGACAGGGAACACCGCAGGACGCCGGATGCGTTACTGGGGCCGGGCTTGTCCGCCTTAACCCGATGCACTGAAGACTCGACACTAATGACCATCAAGCCTTTGTGCCTTGCGCGACATGTGAAACGATATTCATACATCATGTTGCCGCTGTTATTGGTTGGCGGCGCTCTCGGCCTGACCCTGGAATCGCGCATCAGCAGCGCCGAACCCGTGGATGGCGTGCAAACCCTGGTGTTCCTGCGCCATGGTGAAAAACCCGCCGGGGGCCTGGGGCAACTCAATTGCCAGGGCCTCAACCGGGCAATGAACCTGGCCACGGTATTGCCAGACAAATTCGGCAAGGCCGATTTCGTCTTCGCCGCCAACCCGACACGCAATGTGGAAGAAGGCGAGCTGGACAATTCCTACAGCTATATTCGACCGCTGATGACCATCAGCCCCAGCGCCATCAAGCTGGGCCTGCCGGTGAACATCAAGTTTTCCGCGAATGACACCAGCGCCCTCGCCGACGAGCTGGTGGAAGACAAGTACCACAACGCCACCATCTACACCGCATGGTCCCACGGCTACCTGCCGGAGCTGATCAACAAGGTGGCCAGTGAAGCGTCGGGCGAAAAACACACCATCACCGACGACTGGTCCGGCAGCGACTACGACACGCTGTATGTACTGACGCTGACCTGGCACAACGGCAAGGCCTCCTTGCTGAGCCGCAACTACAAGCAAGGCTTGAACGACGGCGCCGAAGGGTGCCCGGCACCGACACAAGTGAGTGCCGATAGCTGACAGCGTATGATGCGTCGCTATTGACTCACCTGCGGACTCACACCATGCCCAACGTCACTTCATCCCAGCCCAACCGAGGCTGGTCTTTCTGGTGGAAACCAGCGCTGTTCCTGCTGATTGCCTGTGTTGGCCTCTACTACGTGAAGTGGTCGCCCTACTACCTCAAGGCCTTCGTGGCCGCCGACAACCACAGCATCGGCGCTTCGATCCTCAACGATCAGCAAAGCGCGCCACTGGCCGCTGCGCTGGCCTATGCCCAAGTGTATTTCCTCGCGATCTGGAAGGCCGCCGTGCTGGCGGTGATCCTCGGTTCGCTGTTGCAAGTGCTGATACCCCGCGATTGGCTGCTGCGCCTGTTTGGCCGTGCCGGACTCGGGTCTACCTTGCGCGGCGGGCTGTTTGCCTTGCCGGGGATGATGTGCAGCTGCTGCGCGGCACCGGTTGCGGCAGGCATGCGCCGCCAGCAGGTGTCCGTGGGCGCGGCGCTGGCCTTCTGGATCGCCAACCCGGTACTCAACCCTGCCACCCTGGTATTCATGGGCTTTGTGCTGGGCTGGGGCTTTACCGCGTTACGCTTGGTGGCAGGCATTGTGCTGGTGGTGGGTGTGTCGCTGGTGGCGCAGCGCATTTCGCGGCCGGATCAGGTTCCTGAGCCAGCGCTGGAGGCGATGGCCGAAGTCAGCGTTGTCGAGTCCCAACCCTTCCTGAGCCGCTGGCTGCGCACCCTGTGGCAACTGTTCTGGAGCACCATCCCGGTCTACATCCTGGCGGTGCTGATCCTGGGCGCGGCGCGGGTGTGGCTGTTCCCGCATGTGGATGGGGCCATGACCAACAGCCTGGTGTGGCTGGTGCCGTTGGCGATTGTCGGCACGTTGTTCGTGATTCCTACGGCGGCAGAGATACCTATCGTACAAACCATGATGGCCCTGGGCATGGGCACCGGCCCGGCCGTGGCCCTGTTGATGACCTTGCCCAGTGTGAGCCTGCCGTCACTGCTGATGCTGCGAAAGGACTTTGATGCGCGAGTGCTGGCAACGGTTGCCGGATTGACCATGCTGGTGGGAGTGGTGTGTGGGTTGATCGGAGCGGTGCTTCTTTAGGTTTTGGATGAGCTTCAGGCGCTCATCGAAGGCACGCCAGCTTGCACGTTTGACGGTGTTCACACACCAGCCTGTGGGTGCCGGCGTGCCTGCGATGGCACCCGAAAAGTTCACCCCATTCGTTCGCGCAGATACTCCAACACCGCGCCCTGCTCCCCGGCAAACTCGATCCGCGCGCCTTTGCTTTCACGCTGGAACGCGTACATCGGGTCGTAGTACTCGCGCAGCAGCCCCTCGATCCAGACCCGATGCAAATCCACTGCGCCACTGCGCGCCTGCTCCGCCAGGGCGTCCTGCATCACCGCTTGCAGTCGCTGGAAACGTTCGCCACCGAGGCGCTTGTGAATATTGGCCAGGCTCTGGGTCAGCCGCTCGGCAAACAGCGCGTGGCCCTGCTCGCCAAATACGTCGACGAACTCCGCACACAGGTCCACGACATAATCGCGCAGGATGCGTTCGACTCGCCCCTCGACGCTGTCCTCCAGCCAAACCATGGGATAAGTCTGCATCCCCTTGTGCAACGGCAACGGCAACGCACAACTGCCAATCATGCGGCTCTCGTCCTCGACCACGAATCCCTCGATGCCGCCGGCACGTTTCTTCAGCAGGTCCACTGCCAGGCGGTTTTCAAAGTCGATGTTGGACGGCTGGCCCGTAGCACGCTTACCGAAGCTGGAACCGCGATGGTTGGCATGCCCCTCCAGATCCAGGGCATTGCGCAACTGGCCGAGGACTTCGGTCTTGCCGGTGCCGGTCATACCGCCCAGCAACACGAAATCACATTGTGTGGCCGCTTGCTCGACGGTCTCCAGCAAAAAGGACCGCATGGCCTTATAGCCGCCGCCGACACGCGGGTATTCAATGCCCGCCTCGGTCTTGAGCCATTGCTGCACGATCTGCGAACGCAGACCGCCGCGAAAGCAATACAGGTAGCCCTCGGGATTGGCCTGGGCGAACTGCGCCCACTGTTCGATGCGTTGCGCCTTGATCGCGCCGGACACCAGTTCGTGTCCGAGCACGATTGCCGCTTGCTGGCCCTGCTGCTTGTAGCAGGTGCCGACACGCTGGCGTTCATCGTCGGTCATCAGCGGCAGGTTGACGGCCCCAGGGAACGCGCCTTTGACGAATTCGACCGGCGCGCGGGTGTCCATCATCGGCCGGTCATTGAGGAAGATGTCGCGGTAGTCAGTGATGTCAGTCGCCATTAAAACACCTCTACCGCGTGGCGCTGTCGCTCAACCAATGCGCCGATAGGCTCAAGGCTCAGGCCCAGTTCCGCGGCCACTGAATGGAACTCGGCATCGCCCTCGGGGGTGACCGCTATCAAAAGCCCGCCACTGGTCTGCGGATCGCACAGCACGCGCTTATGCAGCTCCTGCAGACGCCCGAGCTTGCTGGAATAACTGTCAAAGTTGCGCAGGGTCCCCCCCGGCATACAGCCCTGCTCCAAGTAGTCCTCAATCCCAGGCAGGCGTGGGACTTTTGCGTATTCGATGCGTGCCGACACCCCGCTGCCGTCAGCCATTTCCACCAAATGGCCCAAGAGGCCGAAGCCAGTGACGTCGGTCATGGCCGTTACCCCCGCCAGTTTGCCGAAACGGCTGCCAGGCTTGTTAAGGGTACACATCCAGTCACGTGCGAGGCCGATGTCTGCCTCGCGCAACTTGCCCTTCTTCTCAGCGGTGGTCAGGATGCCGATGCCAATGGGCTTGGTGAGATACAGGCGGCAACCGACGGTAGCGGTATCATTGCGCTTCATATGGCGCTTTTGCACGATGCCGGTCACCGCCAGCCCGAAGATCGGCTCCGGGGCGTCGATGGAGTGACCGCCCGCCAGGGGAATACCGGCTTCATCGCATACCGAACGGCCGCCACGGATCACCTCCCGCGCAATCTCCGGCGCCAGCACATTGACCGGCCAGCCGAGAATGGCGATGGCCATCAGCGGGTCGCCGCCCATAGCGTAGATGTCGCTGATTGCGTTGGTGGCAGCAATCCGGCCGAAATCGAAGGGGTCATCGACAATCGGCATGAAGAAGTCAGTGGTCGAGACCACGCCGCGCTCGTCATCAATCGCGTACACCGCCGCGTCATCGCGCGACGCGTTGCCCACCCACAGGTTGGGATCGAGGTTCTGTGCGCCGCTACCGGCGAGGATCACCTCCAATACCTGGGGCGATATCTTGCAACCGCATCCCGCGCCATGGCTGTACTGGGTAAGACGAATCGGCTCGTTCATGGTGGACCTCACGCTATCAAGTGCGCGAATTCTAACAGACAGCAAAAGCCGGCTGGGCTCTTGTGAGCGCAGCCGGCCTATTGGGTGCAGCGGTTACTGACGGGCAGCCAGCAAACGCTTGTGACGGTTACGTCGGGCGATGTTCAGGCACTCGATCGCCGCCGAGAACGCCATGGCCGCATACACGTAGCCTTTAGGCACATGGGCGCCGAAGCCTTCGGCGATCAACGTCATACCGATCATGATCAGGAAGCCCAGGGCCAGCATTACCACGGTCGGGTTGTCGTTGATGAACTTGGCCAACGGCTCGGCCGCCACCAGCATTACGATCACCGAGGTCACGACGGCAATGATCATGATCGGCAAGTGCTCGGTCATGCCCACGGCGGTGATGATGCTGTCGATGGAGAACACCAGGTCGAGCAACAGGATCTGGCCGATGGCCGCGGCGAAACCGATGGCCACGACGTTGCCGGCGCTGGTTTCCTTCTCTTCCGGCTCCGGGTCCATGCTGTGATGGATCTCGGTGGTCGCCTTCCACACCAGGAACAGGCCACCGGCGATCAGGATCATGTCCTTCCACGAAAACGCCTGGCCAAACACTTCGAATACCGGCGCGGTCAACTGCACGATGAACGCGATGGTACTCAACAGGCCCAGACGCAACACCAACGCCATGCTGATACCGATGCGCCGCGCCTTGGCTCGATGCTGCTCCGGCAGCTTGTTGGTGAGGATCGAGATGAAGATCAGGTTATCGATGCCCAGCACGATCTCCATGACGATCAAGGTCGCCAGGGCAACCCAGGCGGTGGGGCTGGCGGCCAGTTGTAAAAGGTAATCCATAGGTCAGTCCTGACGTTGTGCGGGAAAATTAGGCTTCTTTGCTGTTCGATTCTGTTTCTTTCTCTTCCTGATCATCCTTCTTCTGTGGGTTGATCAGGCCATTTGTCGCTTCACTCAATGCCTGCTCGGCCGCCTTATGCGTGTCATCGATGGCTTGCTTGGCCGATTCGGTGGCCTTGCCCAGCACCTGCTGCGCGCTTTTTTCGACCTGATCGCAGCCGCTGATCACCACCAATGAAAGCGCAAGCAACGATGCCGCGCCCAGGGAATTGAGTTTCATGATGTCTTCCTCGTTAGAACCATTGGGTCCAGATAGTGGCCCCGCGATAGCGAGGCATTCTATGCAGGTGAACAGTTCAGGAAAATTCGTATTTTTCTCGCGTATACTTCGATTTTTACGAAGTGATGGTTGCCATGCTCAATTACCGACAACTGCACTATTTCTGGGTGGTGGCCAAGACTGGCAGCATCGTGCGTGCGTGTGAGCAGCTTAACCTCACGCCCCAGACCATCAGCGGGCAGATTAGCCTGTTGGAACAAACCTTTGGTATCGCGCTGTTTCAGCGCGTCGGCCGTCAGCTGGAATTGACTGAAGCCGGACGCCAGGCCCTGCCCTATGCCGAGCAGATGTTCCAGACCGGCAATGAATTGGAGGCCATGCTGCGCGCGCAGCCCAATGAACAGCAGATCCTGTTCCGCGTCGGCGTGGCGGATGTGGTGCCCAAGTCCATCGTCTACCGGCTGATTGCGCCGACCATGGAGTTGAGCGAGGCGATCCGCATTACCTGCCGCGAAGACAAGCTCGAACGCCTGCTGGCCGACCTGGCCATCCAGCGCCTGGACCTGGTGATTTCCGACAGCCCCATGCCGACACACTTGGACATCAAGGGCTACAGCCAGAAGTTGGGCGAGTGTGGCATCAGCTTTTTCGCCACCCAGGCGTTGGCTGACACATACGGCGGGGATTTCCCACAATGCCTGCACGGCGCGCCACTATTGATTCCAGGGGCGGAAACCGTGGTCCGCAGTCGTTTGCAGCGCTGGTTTGCCGAACAGCAGATCCAACCAAAAATCATCGGTGAATTCGACGACAGCGCCTTGATGCAGGCATTCGGCCAATCCGGCAGCGGGATCTTTATCGCCCCCAGCGTGATTGCCGATGAAGTGGTGCGCCAGTACGGCGTGGCGCTGATTGGCCAGACCGTGGCGGTGACCGAGTCGTTCTACGCGATCTCGGTGGAACGCAAGGTCAAGCACCCCGGCATCGTGGCGATTACCGAAGGCGCTCGACGGGAGCTGTTCACCACCCTGCCCTGACGGCTCAGGCCTGGGAGGCGACCGGTTGCTTGGCGGTCATCAGCCACAACGCCAGCAGGATCGACACGAGGATAAACCCGGACGCGGCAAAGCCCAGGCTGCCCAAGCCGAGGGTGTCGATCACATGGCCACCCACCATGGCGCCCAGGCCGATTCCCAGGTTGGCCCCGGCGATGTTGAGTGACGCCGCAAATGCCGGTGCATGAGGCGCGGCCTTCATCAAGCGCACATGGCTGACCAGAAACATCGCCGCCTGGGTCACGCCCCACACGGCCATCGCCGCCGCCAGGCCAATGGTGGAATGGATCGCTGGCACCAGCGCGACCATGCCCGCAATCATGAAGCCACAGAACACCATCGACGCGATCAACGGATGGCGATCCACCGCACGCCCGCCCAACGAATTGCCAATCAGCCCGACGGCACCGAAGCCCATCAGGCACCAGCCCACCAACGTACCGTCGAAACCGGCCAGGCGCTCCAGGATGTCCGCTAAGTAGGTGTATGCCGTGAACATGCCGCTGAACACCAGAGTCGACAGCAGGATATGCGCCTGCATCAGCGGGTTACGCAGGATCTTGAACTGCGAGCGCAACGTCACTTCATCATTCTTGGGCTGGGTCACCGGCAGGTAGATAAACAGCAGCAAGGCCTTGGCCAACGCCACCACCGCGAGGATGGCAAACGCGGCGCGCCAGCCGAACATATCGGCAATCAAGGTACCCACCGGAATGCCGAAGACCGTGGCGCAGACGATACCAAAGCCGATCTTCTCGATGGCACGCCCGGCGAATTCCGGGCCGACGATGTCCACCGCCGTTTCGCTGGCCAACGCCCAGAACACCGGTAGCCCCAGCGCCGGGATCAACCGCGCCAATGCCATCACCCAGATATTCGGTGCCAGCGCCGCCACCGTATTGGCCACGCCGAACAGGATCAGGATGCTGATGAACAGCCGTTTGCGTGGGAAACGCGCGCAATAGGCTGTCAGAAACGGACCAAAGGCCGCCACGGTAAACGCGAACAAGGTCACCAGCAGCCCAGCCTGGGACACACTCACATTCAGGTCCCGCGCGATGGAGGGCAGCAGGCCGACAATGACGAATTCCGTGGTCAGCACCGTAAAGCCGGCGGCTGACAGCAGCAGGATGGGAAACAACATGAAAACTCCAGAAACGACGACATCAACGACAGCCCGAAGGGCCCGCTGACGGAAGGAAAGATGAGAGGACGGAATCTTAACAGGATTTTGCAAAGACTGGGACGGGCGGGTGACGCAATGCCGCACAGGCGAGGACATTTCCTACAGCGTGCTAGACTTCGCGATCCGCGTCCTACAGCCATTTCTGCGTACGCCGCTGTGCCTCCAAAAACTAGAGACAAGTGTTATGACTGCTGCCCCATCCCTCCTGCAACGACTGGCGCGCGTCAGCCTGGTCACGCAAATCGTCATCGGCCTGATCGCCGGCATCCTGCTCGCCCTGCTGCTGCCCGAGGCGGCCAAGGCCACCGGGTTTATCGGCAAGGTGTTCGTCACGGCGCTCAAAGCCGTGGCACCGATCCTGGTGTTTGTGCTGGTGATGGCGTCGATCGCCAACCATAAGCACGGCCAGGAAACCCATATCAAGCCGATCCTGTTCCTGTACCTGCTGGGCACCTTTGCTGCCGCCGTCGTCGCGGTAATTGCCAGCATGTGGTTCCCCTCCTCGCTGGTGCTGGCAACCCATGATGCAACGGTCAGCGCACCGGGCGGCATTGGTGAGGTGTTGCAAAGCCTGCTGTTGAGCGTGGTGGACAACCCGGTCAGCGCGCTGATGAACGCCAACTTCATCGGCATCCTGGCCTGGGCCATCGGCATGGGCGTAGCCATCCGTCATGCCGGCGAGACCACGCGCACCGTACTCGACGACCTGTCCAACGGCGTCACGCTGATCGTGCGTGTGGTGATCCGCTTTGCGCCGTTGGGCATTTTCGGCCTGGTAGCCTCGACCCTGGCCACTTCCGGCTTTGGCGCCCTGCTCGGCTACGCCCACCTGCTGGTGGTGCTGATCGGCTGCATGTTGTTCGTGGCGCTGGTGGTCAACCCGGCCATTGTGTTCTGGAAACTGCGCCGCAATCCGTATCCATTGGTGCTGATGTGCCTGCGTGAAAGCGGTATCACCGCGTTCTTCACCCGCAGTTCGGCGGCGAACATCCCGGTCAACCTGGCCTTGAGCAAACGCCTGGGCCTGCATGAAGACACCTACTCGGTGTCGATCCCACTCGGTGCCACCATCAACATGGCCGGTGCTGCGATCACCATCACCGTGCTGACCCTGGCCGCCGTGCACACCTTGGGCATCGCCGTCGACCTGCCAACTGCCGTGCTGCTCAGTGTGGTCGCGGCCATCTGCGCCTGCGGTGCTTCCGGCGTGGCGGGCGGCTCGCTGTTGCTGATCCCGCTGGCGTGCAGCTTGTTTGGCATTCCCAGTGACATCGCCATGCAAGTAGTCGCCGTGGGTTTCATCATCGGTGTGCTACAGGATTCGGCGGAAACCGCGCTGAACTCGTCCACCGATGTACTGTTCACTGCCGCCGCTTGCCTGGGCAAGGAAGAACAGCCGGCTTAATCGCCAGCCACAAAAAAGCCCGGGGCCGTTCACTGAAGAACGACCCCGGGCTTTTTTGTGGCTGGATGCTTAGAAAGCGCCCATGTAGTCGCGCTTGCCCACTTCCACGCCATTGTGACGCAGCAGAGCGTAGGCGGTGGTGACGTGGAAGAAGAACTGCGGCAGGCCGTAGGTCAGCAGGTAGGACTGGCCGCTGAAGCGCTTTTCTTTCGGCGTGCCTGGGCGAGTGATGATCTCGATGCCTTCCTTGCCGTCGATCTGCTCGGGCTTGATGGTGTCGACAAAGGCCAACACTTTGGCGATCAGGGCTTGCAGGTCGGCAAAGGTGACTTCGGTATCTTCATATTTCGGCACTTCGATCTCGGCCAGGCGTGCGGAAACGCCCTTGGCGAAGTCGACAGCGATCTGCACCTGGCGAACCAGTTGGAACATGTCCGGGAACAGGCGTGCCTGCAGCAAGGCGTTCGGCTCGATGTTCTTGGCGGTGGCGTGGGCTTCGGCTTTGGTCAACACACCGCTCAGGGCGGTGAGCATTTGCTTGAAGACCGGGATGGAGGCGGCGTACAGGGAAATAGTCATGGCAGTCTCTGGGTAATGTCACGGTTTGAACCAGCGGCGATTATAGACATGCCGGGCGCTTGTCTTTTATTTTTTCCGGCTTACGCTAGTGAGCTCACTGCATAGGGAAAGCGCGATGACCGCCGAGCACGACACCGAGACCCCTGAGCCGCGCCTGAACAGCACGGAAATCCGCATCCTGGGCTGCCTGATCGAAAAACAGGCGACCAACCCGGAAACCTATCCCCTGACCCTCAATGCCCTGGTACTGGCCTGCAACCAGAAGACCAGTCGCGAACCCGTCATGAACCTCAGTCAGGGCCAGGTCGGCCAAAGCCTGCGCGCATTGGAGGGCCAGGGTTTTACCCGCCTGGTGATGGGCAGCCGCGCCGACCGTTGGGAACATCGGGTGGACAAGGCGCTGGAACTGGTGCCAGCCCAGGTCATCCTGATTGGCTTGTTATTCCTGCGAGGGCCGCAGACGGTCAACGAACTGCTCACCCGCAGCGGGCGCATGCATGATTTTGAAGATACTGAGCAGGTGGTGCACCAGCTTGAGCGTTTGATTGCGCGAGGGTTGGCGCTGCTGGTGCCGCGTCAGGCCGGGCAACGGGAAGATCGGTATACCCATGCGCTGGGTGACCCGGCGGACATCGAGACGATTATTGCGGCGCGGGGTAGCCCGGCAGAGCGTGGGGTTGGGGTTTCCGTGGACCGGATTGAAGAGCTGGAAGCGCGGATTGCAGCGTTGGAAGAGCGGTTGGCGCTACTGGAACAGGCCTAAAACAGTCAACGTGTGGGAGCGGGCTTGCTCGCTCCCACGTTCGTTCCAGGCAAGGCTTCAGTTTCGGGCGAAGGCCACTGCCGCCTGAAACTGCTCATCGGTCGGCCGCACGCCGGTATAGAGCACAAACTGCTCCAGCGCTTGGATGGCAATGACTTCCAAGCCGGTAATCACCCGCTTGCCCTGGGCCCTTCCACGCACGATCAATGGTGTTTCCGAGGGGATCGCAACCACATCGAACACAGTCTCCGCGACATCCACCGCATCAGCGTCAAACGCCAACGCGTCTGCCTCAGCCCCGCCGGTCATGCCGATGGGCGTCACGTTGATCAGCATCTGCGGACGCATATCCGCCAATTCGGCTCGCCACTCATATCCCAGGTTCTGCGCCAGCGCCCGGCCTGCTGCTTCGTTGCGCGCAACGATTACGCCATTGGCGTAACCACCGTCACGCAAGGCACTGGCCACGGCCTTGGCCATACCGCCGCTGCCACGCAGAGCGAAGGTCGAGTCCTTAGGCACGGCATGCTTCTTCAGCAGTTGCTCGATGGCGATGTAGTCGGTGTTATAGGCCTTGAGGTGCCCGTCGGTGTTGACGATGGTGTTCAGGGAGTCGATGGCTTGAACCGAATCGTCCAGTTCATCCACTAAGGCAATGGCAGCCTCCTTGAAGGGCATGGAAACCCCGCAACCCCGCACGCCCAGCGCGCGGATACCACCGATCGCGCCGGGCAAATCCTGGCTGCTGAAGGCTTTATAGTAGAAGTTCAGACCCAACTGCTCGTACAGGTGGTTATGAAACCGCAGGCCGAAATTCCCGGGACGCGCCGACAGAGACATGCACAGTTGGGTGTCCTTGTTGGGGTGCATCTGCATGGATAACTCCTTTGAGTAAGCAATTGGGTACAGACCTTACACAACCTTTACCTAGCGGCTGTGCTGTTTTTCAGAAATACGTTGTCTTAAAAGTATCCCCGCGACATTACTTGAGTCTATTGATTGCAGACCACAAGCGCTGGGGCTAACCGAGGAATGACCATGATTCGTACAATCCCCAAGATCGCCTTGCTGGTTGGCGCACTCGCGATGGCAGGCCAAGCCTCCGCCCATGGTGGTGGTTGGGGTGGCCCGGCCGTATTGGGTGCTTTAGTCGGCGCAGCCGTCGTGGGCTCCGTGGTTGCCAGCCAGCCGCGTGACGTCTACGTGCAGCAGCCGGTGTATGTGCAACCGCAGCCGGTGTACGCCGCGCCGCCGGTCTACTACGCACCGCCGCCACCGGTGTATGTGCAACAGCAGGTTTATTATCGTCCGGCGCCGGTGTATTACGGCCCACCGCGTGGCTATTACGGTCCACCACGCGGCTACTACGGCCCTCCCCACGGCTATTACGGTCGCGGCTGGTAAGCGGATCGTCTGAAACAGGCCTCGCCGGATTGCGGGGCCTTTTTTTGCCTGGAAAGTCCGGATTCATGCCGTCAAGGTCGCTCTGAGGACAATGCCCGGTGCGCAATCGCACATCATCGACACCAATGTCTACTTGCTCGAACCGGCCTTGCGCTGTCATGTTTGTGTCACGACAGCCTTCCACTATCGATCCTGTCCACCCAATAACAACAAGGACGACTGACCATGCCCACGCAAAACCCGCACCGCACCGCTGGCCTCTGCACATCCAGCAAAGTCTACAGCGCCCTCACCGAACTCAAGCACCTGGAGGGCCACCGCAGCGCCAAATTCCTCGCGCTGCTGGCGGAAAACCTGGTGCGCAAGGGTCTGCTCAGCGAGCAGGAAGTGGTGAACATGCTCGATCAAGTGGTGGACTGACGTCTCGCGTCGATGTCGACTATCGAGCCAGGTGATTTTTCCTAGATCAGCCTGCCCCGTACAGTGACCTCCATAGCAATCGGAGGTCCTTATGGCCACTATTCAGATCATGTCCGTCATCGGCAGCGCCGTCCCCGCCCCTCTTCGCCAGCTGGGCTTGCTCGCCTGCTGGTACCTGGTCCGCGATGGCGAAGCCATCAGTGGTCCTTTTATAAGCAGCCGTGAAGCAGCTGCAAGCCTCAAGCTTGAAGCTGCCTTTTAGGGCAACGGCAACTTGACTCGCGGCTTGCTCTCCACGAACAACGCCCAACTGGACATGAACAAGGCCGCCACCAGCGGCCCGATCACGAAGCCGTTCAAGCCAAAGACCGACAAACCGCCCAGGGTCGAGATCAGGATCAGGTAATCCGGCATCTTGGTGTCCTTGCCCACCAGGATCGGCCGCAACACATTGTCCACCAGGCCGATCACAAACACGCCAAACAGCGCCAGCACCACGCCCTGCCAGATTGCGCCGCTCAATAAGAAGTAGGCGGCTACCGGCCCCCAGACAATCCCCGCGCCCACCGCCGGCAACAACGACAGAAACGCCATCAGTACCGCCCAGAGCAATGCACTGGGAATATCCAGGAACCAGAAGATCAACCCGCCGAGCGCACCCTGGGTCACGGCCACCAGCACGTTGCCCTTGACCGTGGCACGCACCACCCGATTGAACTTGAGTTGCAACCGGCGCTTTTGTGGCTCGGCCAACGGCACCGCGGTGCGCACCTTACGTACCAGTTCAGGGCCATCGCGCAGCAGGAAATACAGCAGATACAACATGATGAAAAAGCTCACCAGGAAATCAAACGTGCCCTGGCCGAAGCTGAATGCCTGAGTGGCAAAGAACTGACTGCCTTGCATTGCGCTCTTGACGATTTTCTCGCGCAACCCTTCAAGGTTGCCCATGCCGAAACGGTCCAGCAGGTGCTGGAAGTACGGCGGCAACACATTCTTGAACTGCTCGATATACCCGGCCACGTCCAGCTTGCCGCTTTCGATGTTCTTGTAGAGCGTCGCGCCCTCTTGCACCAGCAAGGCGCTGGTGATGATCACCGGCAGGATCGCGATGATCAGGCAGGCACTCAAGGTGGCCAGGGAAGTGAGGTTGCGGTTCCAGCCAAAGCGCTGCTGCAGGCGCCGCTGCATCGGGGCAAAGATGATGCCGAGGATCACCGCCCAGAACACCGCGCCGTAGAACGGCAGCAATATCCAGATAAACGCGATGGTCACCAGGCCCAGCAACAACAGCAGGGTCTTGAATTGCAGATTGGTTTGATTCATGTCCGGTCCATGTCAGAAAAGCAGAGGTCCCTTGTAGACCCTGTTGCTTAGTCCGCAGCGAAACCTGGGAGTGCCCTCGGTTATTGAACAAGCATAGACCGCATCACTGAATGGCCTTGGCTTCGCTCAACAACGTCTGGATCATCTGCTCCTGCGCGTCATAACGGCCTTCGCCGAAGTGGGTGTAACGCACTTGCCCCTTGGCATCGATCAGGTAATGGGCGGGCCAGTACTGGTTGTCGAAGTTGCGCCAGATCGCGTAGTTGTTGTCGATGGCCACCGGGTAGGTGATACCCAGCTTGCGCACCTGGTCCTTGACGTTGCCGATGATGCGTTCATAGCCGTATTCCGGGGTGTGCACGCCGATCACCACCAAGCCGTCCTTCTCGTACTTCTTCGCCCATTGCTTCACATACGGCAGCGTGTGCTGGCAGTTGATGCAGTCATAGGTCCAGAAGTCCACCAGCACCACTTTGCCTTTCAAGGATTCGCGGGTGAGTTCGGGTGAGTTGAGCCACTCGACCGCGCCGGCCAGCGACGGCATGGCACCGTTGGCATTGTCCTGGCCAGGGTCGGCCTTGACCTTGCTCACCACGTAATCCACAACTTTGGGCACGTTTTCCAGTACACCCTTTTCCAGGCTGCTGACACCTTCGGACGACGTACCGGCGAGTAAGGTTTTGTCCGCACCGGTGGAGATCACCACTGCTGCAGCCAGTACCGCCACACCTGCCCCACGGCGCAGCCAACCGGTCACCGGAATCGAGGCCTTGAGTCGATTGACCAAGCCGCGCCCGGCAAAGATCAACGTGCCCAGGGACAAGGCGCTGCCCAGACAGTAGGCCACCAGCAACAGGCTGGTCTGCGCATTGGCGCCTTGCAGCATCGCGCTGGTCAGGATCACGCCCAGGATCGGCCCGGCGCACGGCGCCCACAGCAGGCCTGTGGCGACGCCGATCAGGACCGACTTCAGCGGGCCGGACAGCGTGCGGCTGTCAGGATCGAGACGGTTGCCCAACACCACAAAGGGGCGGGCCAGCCAGCCACCGATCCGTGCCGAGATCAGCGACAGCGCATACAGCCCCATCACGATCAGCGCCACATGGCGGCCGGTGTTATTGGCCTGTATTACCCACTCCGTGCTGACCACGGCCAGGCTGGAAATCAGCGCGAAGGTCAGGACCATGCCGCCGAGGGTCAGCAGGATCGAACGGCGGGTGCGGTCGACGCCGGCGAACAGAAACGGCACCACCGGCAGGATACAAGGACTGAGGACGGTCAGGACGCCGCCCAGGAATGCGATGAGTAGCATGGTGTTCACCTTATCGAGTGGGGAGACGGCTTCACGCCGTCTGGTGGTCCAGCGCCTGGCCAAGTGGTGTGCGACGGCTGCCGTCCTCCACCAGCAGGTCATGGCCGGCGCCGTGTTGCACCGGGGTCAGTTGGAAACACGTGCTGGCGGCGCAGCTGCTTTTCTCCACCGCGGCGTTGGCGTGCACGGCAGTGCCGGCGAGGGCAAAGGCGGTGGCGGTCAAAAAGCGGGTCAGATGGTTCATGGCGGTTTTCCTGTGGCAAAAAATGGGAGAGGTCAGCGCGACTCAGTTGTCGCCGATGCAGCCGTCGCCGAACTTGAGGTAATCCAGCACCTGGGTCTTGTCGTGGGAGTCCAGGTAGGTCATGCGCGCATTCACCACGCCACAGGCGGGCTTGGAGTCCTGGCTCATCGACACCACTTGCTTGATGTCCAGGTGGGTGCCGTAGGTGTAGGTTTGCGCGGCAGTGGCGGCTTCGGCGCGGGCCGACAAGGTGCAGATGTTCAGGGCGGCAAACAGGCAGGCGGCGTAGATGGCTTTGGTGTTCATGGCGGTTGACTCCAGGTTTTCAGGGTTGGAGGCGGTGTGCCTCGTTGGAATCAATTAGAAGCCCCTGAGGTATCACGCCTGTGTCGGAAAACCGCGCGGATAAATCGATACGTATCCACAGCCCCCGCCGATACACAGCGATACAAAAAGCCCAAAGGACGACCTGGATCAATAAACCGCCCTCGCCGCTCGGCTACCTTCGCGACCTTTTGCGACCCGTGCCCATGCCTCCCATCCTCGCCCCCGAACTGCTCGCGCCCGCCGGCACCCTGAAAAACATGCGTTACGCCTTTGCCTACGGTGCCGATGCGGTCTACGCCGGCCAGCCGCGCTACAGCCTGCGGGTGCGCAATAACGAGTTCGATCACGCCAACCTGGCCCTCGGCATCCAGGAAGCGCACGCGTTGGGCAAGCGTTTTTATGTGGTGGTGAACATCGCGCCGCACAACGCCAAGTTGAAGACCTTCCTCAAGGACCTGGCCCCGGTGATCGCCATGGGGCCGGACGCGCTGATCATGTCCGACCCCGGATTGATCATGCTGGTGCGCCGGCACTTCCCGCAGATGCCGATCCACTTGTCGGTGCAGGCCAATACGGTGAACTGGGCCAGTGTGGAGTTCTGGCAGCAGCAAGGCATCTGCCGGGTAATTCTGTCGCGGGAGTTGTCTCTGGAAGAAATCGATGAGATCCGCCAGCAAGTGCCGGCCATGGAGCTGGAAGTGTTTGTGCACGGCGCGTTGTGCATGGCCTATTCCGGACGCTGCCTGCTCTCGGGCTATATGAACAAGCGCGATGCCAACCAGGGCACCTGCACCAATGCCTGTCGCTGGAAATATCAGGCGACCCCGGCTGTGGAAAACGCCACGGGGGATATCGTTCAGCAATGCCAACCCACCCTGGGCACTGGCGCGCCCACCGATCAGGTGTTCCTGCTGCAAGAGGCCAACCGCCCCGATGAACAGATGCCCGCCTTCGAAGACGAGCACGGCACCTACATCATGAACGCCAAGGACCTGCGCGCCGTGCAGCACGTGGAGCGCCTGACCCGGATGGGCGTGCACTCACTGAAGATCGAAGGCCGCACCAAGTCGCACTTCTACTGCGCGCGCACCACCCAGGTGTATCGGCAGGCCATTGATGATGCGGTGGCCGGTCGCGCCTTCGACCGCAACCTGATGACCGACCTCGAATCCCTGGCCCAGCGCGGCTACACCGAAGGTTTCTTGCGCCGCCATGTGCACGATGAATACCAGAACTACCAGAACGGCAGCTCAGTGTCCGAACGCCAGCAGTTCGTCGGCGAGCTGACTGGCGAGCGCCGGGGCGGGCTGGCCGAGGTCAAGGTGAAAAACCGCTTCGCCCTGGGCAATCACCTGGAATTGATGACCCCTGCCGGCAACTTCCACTTTGACCTGGAGAGAATGCACAACAGCCAGGACGAGGCTGTGGAGGTCGCGCCGGGGGATGGGCACACGGTGTACGTGCCGGTCCCGGCGGAGATGGATGTGCGCTTCGGCCTGCTGATGCGCGACCTATAACGGTATCGCGTTCAACCAGACACTGAAGCGGGTCGGCCCGTGACAGGAGATGAGCCCTCTTATGGCTGATCAGATCCGGAACTGGCCGACCAACTGCCCCAGGCGCTGACCCAGCTCCGCCAAGCTGCGGGACGTCTGGGCGCCCAATTGGGTTTCGTCGGCGACGCTGTCCACCGCCACAGCGATCTGATGCACGCTGCGGTTGATCTCCTCGGCAACGGCGGTCTGCTCTTCGGCGGCGCTGGCGATCTGGGCGTTCATCGAATTGATGGTGCCGATCAACTGAGCCATGGTGTCCAGGGAGGCCCCGGCTTCGTTGGCCTGGGCCGAGGTGCCGTCGCCGGCATCGCTGGAACGGCGCATGGCCTCCACCGCGGCCTCGGTGCCTTTTTGCAGGCGGTCGATCATGCCCTGGATTTCCTGGGTGCTGGTCTGGGTGCGGCTGGCCAGGGCGCGTACTTCGTCGGCCACTACCGCAAAACCACGCCCAGCCTCGCCTGCCCTTGCGGCTTCGATGGCGGCGTTGAGTGCCAGCAGGTTGGTCTGTTCGGCGATGGAACGGATCACGCTGAGCACACTGACGATGGAAGACACGTCCTGCTGCAGGCTGTCGAGGGACACGCCGCTGCTGCGGATGTCGTTCACCAGCGCATGGATCTGCGCAATGCTGCCGTCCACCACACGCTTGGCGGCCTGGCCTTCGGCATCGGTTTGCTGGGCAGCGACCGAGGCACCCTGGGCACTGCGCGCCACTTCTTGCGCAGCCGACGACATCTGGTTGATCGCGGTGGCAACCTGGTCGGTCTCGTGGCGCTGGCGTTCCATGGCCTGTTCGGAACGCTGGGCCTGGTCGGAAACCTGACTGACCAGGCCGGTGAGTTGGCTGGTCATCTCGGTGATCTGGCGCACCAGGCCGTGGATCTTGTCAACAAAACGGTTGAACGCCCCCGCCAGATCGCCCAGTTCGTCCTGGCTGGTGATGGCCAGGCGGCGGGTCAAGTCACCTTCGCCGGCCGCGATGTCGTCGAGGTTGGCTTTCATCAAGTGCAGTGGACGCAGGATAGTATTGGCCAGCAGCATGCCAACGGCAGCGATCACCAACAGCAGCACCACGGCCACGCCGAGAATGCTCAGCAGCACGCCCTCCATGCGTTTCTGCACCTTGGCTTCGACCACCGCGACCTGGGCTTCAATACCGTCCAGGTTTACCGACGTACCGATGACCATGTCCCATTTCGGCAGGTATTCGGTGTAGCCCATCTTGGGCACCAATTCGGTCTGGCCCGGCTGGGTCGAGCTGTATTGCAGGTAGTGGGTGCCGTCCTTGCCGACCTTGACCAGGTCTCGGTTGACGTACACGCCATTGGGGTCTCGGTTGTCCTTGAAGCTCTTGCCCACGCCGTCGGGGCTGTTGCCCTTGAACAGGCGGATGGTCTCGGAGTCGTAGCCGAAGAAGTAGCCGTCCTTGCCGTAGCTCGTGTTGGACAGCAGTTTGACCACCTGCGCACGCGCAGCGGTATCGCCAGGCGCGGCCGCGTCGTAGAGCGGCTTGATGGTGCTCATGGCCACTTCGACATAACTTTGCAGGGTGGCCTTGGCGTCGTTGAGCAGGCGCTGGCGGGTTTCTTCCACCTCGTTGCGCGCCTGGCCCTGCAAAATCCACACGGTGGTCAGGCTGATGACCACGGCAAACAGCAGCACCGGCACTACGGCGAGGGACAGGACTTTGGCCTTGAGGCTCAGACGCATGGCTTTTCTCTCTCTTATTAGTGGCGACTTGAGAGGTTAACGGCCAATCGCGCGGATTCTGTAGGACCCCAACGTCTGATGGCGCGCGCACTTACTGCTCCAGCTCGGCCATTGCGGCGTTCAGGACAGATACTTTTCCACCAGGGCCAATGCAACGGCCTCGGTCTCGGCATCAGGGATACCCGAGATACCCGCAGGCCGGAAATGCATCTGGAACGCCCGGATGACCTGGCGGGTTTCGTCGTCCAACACGCCGCTCTGCGGGATCGTGTAGCCATAAGTGGCAAGGGCGCGTTGCACAATGCTCACGTCAACCGTTTGAGATTCAGGGCGCCCGGCCAGGTGCTTGTGTACCGTGACTGCGTCTGGCCATGCGCCGATACCGTGTTCGGAAAGCGCCTGCCAGGGAAACAACGGACCGGGGTCGGATTTACGCAAAGGAGCAATGTCACTGTGACCGACAACGTTTTGCGGCTCGATGGCGTAGCGCTTGATCACGTCCGCGGCGAGGTGCTTGACCAGCGCCAGTTGCGCTTCAGTGTAGGGGAACCACAGCCGCCCGGTGGGGCCTTCAATGAAGCCAGCGTTGACGATCTCGATGCCGATGGAGGTGTCATTGAGGTTGGCCCGGTTTCCCCAATGACTGACGCCGGCGTGCCAGGCGCGTTTTGCCTCCGGCACCAACTGCAAAACCACCGGTAGGTTGTGGTGCTTGTGCGGAGTGCTATAGGCGAGGTAATGCGCGCTGGCGGTGCCGTTGGTCAGCGCATCCAGGGAGTTTTTGTCGTCAAAGACCGTGTAATGCAGGACTAAAAAACGAATCCGCTCGTTCTGGTTTGGGGAGGTGTGTGTGGTGTCAACGGCATAGCCGTTTTTTACAATCAGATTTTCCGGCGCCGTGACGCAGGCTGTCATCATCAGAATGGCGAGCAAAAGGACGGCTTTTTTCATCGGAGTACGTCAACGTCGGGTAAGAAGCTCCGGAATATAAAGACCATCGACAGTCCAACGATCTTCCCCTGCCGAGTGCAGGTCGATTTCAGAAAATCACTACCCAAGCCCGAGACTCTTCCGACAAAGGCGGCGGCAGGCGCCGCCACCGAGACGAATCTGCAGATATGCGCGGCGAGGCTGTTAGAGCGTCATCGCCGCCAACCAGCCAAACGCCAGCAACGGGAGGTTGTAATGCAGGAACGTCGGTACCACCGTGTCCCAGATATGGTGGTGCTGGCCGTCGACATTCAGGCCGGAGGTCGGGCCGAGGGTGGAGTCCGAGGCCGGCGAACCGGCATCACCCAGTGCACCGGCGGTGCCGACGATGCACACAATGGCCACCGGGCTGAAGCCGAGTTGCACGCACAGCGGCACAAAAATCGCGGCCAGGATCGGTACCGTGGAAAACGAAGAACCAATGCCCATGGTCACCAGCAGCCCCACCAGCAACATCAGCAACGCGCCCACGCCACGGTTATGGCCGATGAACGCCGCCGAGGTTTCCACCAGCGAGCGCACGTCGCCGGTGGCCTTGAGCACTTCGGCAAAGCCCGACGAGGCGATCATGATGAAGCCGATCATCGCCATCATCTTCATGCCTTCGGTGAACAGATCGTCGGTATCGCGCCAGCGCACGATGCCCGACACCGAGAAAATCAGGAACCCGGCCAGGGCGCCGATGATCATCGAGTCCAGCCACAGCTGGATGATGAACGCCGAGGCAATCGCCAGGCCGGCCACCAGCAGCGTCAGCGGGTTGTATTGCACCGCCACTTGCTCGACCCGCTCGATTTTCTCCAGGTCGTACACGCGCTTCTTGCGGTAACTGATAAACACCGCCACCAGCAAGCCCACGACCATGCCGAGTGCCGGCAGGCTCATGGCGTGGGTGACGTTGACCTGGCTGATATCCACGCCGCTCTTGGCCACGTTGGCCAGCAGGATCTGGTTGAGGAAGATATTGCCGAAGCCCACCGGCAAAAACATGTAGGGCGTGATCAGGCCGAAGGTCATCACGCAGGCGATCAGGCGGCGGTCCAGTTGCAGCTTGGTCAGCACGTAGAGCAGCGGCGGCACCAGCAACGGAATGAACGCGATGTGGATCGGCAGGATGTTCTGCGAGGCAATCGCCACCACCCACAGCAGGCCGATCAGCAGCCATTTGACGTGGCCGCCGCCGCTGGCGTCCTGGCGGTCCACCAGCAGCAGCGCCTTGTCAGCCAGGGCGTGGGCCAGGCCGGATTTGGCAATTGCCACGGCGAAAGCGCCGAGCAAGGCGTAGGACAACGCCACGGTCGCACCACCGCCCAAACCGCCATTGAAGGCTTTGAGCGTGGCGTCTATGCCCAGGCCACCGGTCAAACCACCCACCAGGGCGCCGACGATGATGGCGATGACCACATGCACGCGGGACAAACTGAGCACCAGCATGGTGCCGACCGCGGCAATGACTGCGTTAATCATGGTTACCTCAAGCAGAAAAACATAAAAAACAGGCATGCCCGCGCCCAGGCGACCATCGGGTGGCAACCAGCGTGCAGGCGTGAAGGAGGTCTTATTAGAGGGCGCGCACTGTGCAGCAGGTGGGCGCTCATGTCAAAAGCAGGGAGTGAACAAGGCGTTTTTGTGGTGAGCGAGCACCTCATCACAAAGCAAGTTTAAATTGATCGTTTGAATAAAGAAAAGTTGAAATCAGCCGATAACCGAGCTCTATGTGTTTTCAGGTAAGGACGTACCGATGTCGCTTAGGCAGCTCTCCATTCAATGGAAAATCACCCTGCTCGCTGGCCTCTGCCTGCTGGGAATCGTGACCCTGCTGGTGGGTCTGTCGCTGTATCGCATGGAGCAGAGTTCGCAGCAGGTCAAGGCGTCCAGCATGCAGATGCTGGATGAAGCCGCCCAGGCGCGCATCGAGGCCCAAGGCGAAGTGCAGGCGCTGGGCATCCGCCGCCAGTTCATGGACGCCTATCAGTATGGCCATGGTTTTTCCCGCCAGGTGCTGTTCCTGCGTGAACAGGCCGAGAAGCGCTTTCTCGATGCCTTCGACACCCGCGAAGACCTGACCCGCCAGGTCAAGGCCGCGCTGCAGGCCAACCCGGATCTGCTCGGCCTGTCCCTGGTGTTCGAAGCCAATGCCCTGGACGGCAAGGATGAGTTGTTCGCCGGCCAGGCTGAACTCGGCAGTAACGACAAGGGCCGCTTCGCCCTGTACTGGTCGCAGCCGACACCCGGCAAGTTGGAGTCGATGGCGCTGCCGGAAAGCGACATGTCCGACACCAGCGTCGGCCCCAGCGGTGAAAAGGCCAACGCCTGGTTCACCTGCCCACGCACCCTGCTCAAGCCGTGCGTCATCGAGCCATACTTCTACAGGATCAACGGGCAAAACGTGCTGATGACCAGCATCGTCTTCCCGTTGATGGCCAACGGCAAAGTCATTGCCTCGCTGTCGGTGGACATCAACCTCAACAGCCTGCAGGCCGTGAGCCAACAGGCCAGCCAGAAGCTGTATGACGGTCAGACCCAGGTCAGCATCCTCAGCCCCACCGGTTTGCTCGCCGGCTATAGCCCGGACGCGAGCAAGCTCAGCCAGCGCCTGGATCAGGTCGATACCGCCAACGGCGCGCAATTGATCGACGCTTTGGCCAGCAGCACGCATATTCGTAGCCTGCGCACCGATCATCAACTGAAGGTATTGGCACCCTTTGCGCCCATCCCGGAGGGCAAGCCGTGGGGCGTGCTGCTGGATGTGCCGGAGAAAGTCCTGGTAGGCCCGGCTGAAGCGCTGAAAGCCCAAATGGACGCCGAGAACACCCGTGGCACCTTGCTGGAATTGGGCCTGGGCCTGCTGGCTGCGGTGGTCGGCTTGATCCTGGTGTGGTTGATGGCACGCAGCGTGACCCGCCCGATCCTCGGTGTGGCGCACATGCTCGAAGACATCGCCAGCGGCGAAGGCGACCTTACCCGCCGCCTGGCCTACGACAAACAGGACGAATTGGGCCAGTTGGCCGGCTGGTTCAACCGCTTCCTCGACAAACTGCAACCGATCATTGCCGAGGTGAAACGCTCGGTTCAGGACGCCCGTGGTACTGCGGACCAATCCGCCGCCATTGCCACTCAAACCAGCGCCGGCATGGAGCAGCAGTACCGCCAGGTCGACCAGGTGGCCACGGCGTCTCACGAAATGAGCGCCACCGCCCAGGATGTGGCACGCAGCGCTGCGCAGGCCGCACAAGCCGCTCGCGACGCCGACCAAGCCACCCGTGATGGCCTGACAGTGATTGAGCACACCACTCACAATATCGGGGCGTTGGCGTCGGACATGAGCACGGCCATGACCCAGGTCGAAGGCCTGGCTGCCAACAGCGAAAAAATCGGTTCGGTGCTCGAAGTGATTCGCGGCATCGCCGAGCAGACCAACCTGCTGGCCCTCAACGCCGCCATCGAGGCCGCCCGCGCCGGTGAGGCCGGCCGTGGGTTTGCAGTGGTGGCCGACGAGGTACGCAACCTGGCGCAGCGGACCCAGGAGTCGGTGGAAGAAACCCGCCTGGTCATCGAGCACCTGCAAAACGGCACCGAAGCGGTTGTCGGGTCCATGGGTAACAGCTATCGCCAGGCCCAGGGCAGTGTCGAACAGGTCGGGCAAGCCGTGACGGCCCTGCGCCAGATTGGTGATGCCGTCACGGTGATCAGCGACATGAACCTGCAGATCGCAAGCGCCGCCGAAGAGCAAAGTGCCGTCGCCGAGGAAATCAACAACAACGTGGCGACTATTCGCGATGTGACCGAGTCGCTGTCGGAACAGGCGAATGAATCGGCACGGGTGAGCCAGGCGTTGAACAGCCTGGCGAATCAGCAACAAGGGTTGATGGATCAGTTCAGGGTCTAACCAGACAATTGTCGAGGCGCCAGGTTTATCCTTGGCGCTTCGGCAATTCGATCAGCACTTTCAACCCACCCAGCTCGCTTTCCTGCAACTGCAACACCCCGCCCCACACCTCGACGATGTCCCGCACGATCCCCAACCCCAAGCCATGACCATGGATCTGTTCATCCAGGCGCGTGCCACGGCTGAACACCTGGTCACGCTGGGTTTCGGGAATGCCGGGACCGTCATCCTCCACCGCCAACAGGTAGTTGCGGCCAGTCTCCGTGACGGTCAGGCGCACCTCGGCATCCGCCCATTTGCAGGCGTTGTCCAATAGATTGCCGAGCAGCTCCAACAGGTCTTCACGGTCCCAAGGCAGTTGCAGGCCGGACGCGGCGTGGTAGTTCAGGTCCAGGTGTTCGCCATGGATCATGCTGAGGGTGGCGAGCAGGCCGGGCAGTTCTTTTTCGCAGTCAAACAGCACGCCCGGCAGGGTTTCCCCGGCCAGGCGCGCGCGGTTGAGTTCACGGTTGAGGCGTTGTTGCACGTGCTCCAATTGATCGCGCAACAGCTTGCTCAGCTCGGGGCGATCCTTGAGCGCGTCGCTCGACGCGGCACTCAACAGCACGGCTAACGGGGTCTTGAGGGCATGGCCGAGGTTGCCCAAGGCATTGCGTGAACGCTTGAGGCTGTCTTCGGTGTGAGCCAGCAGGTGGTTGATCTGCGCCACCAACGGTTCCAGTTCCAGCGGTACCTGGGTATCGAGCTGTGAACGCTGGCCCTGTTGCAGTTGGGCGATCTGGTTGCGCGCGGTTTCCAGCGGGCGCAAGGCGCGCCGTACGGTGATCCGTTGCAGGATCAGCACCAGCAGCAGCGCCGCCAGCCCTAGCACCAGACCGATCTGACGCATGAGACGGAAGCTTTCCCGCACCGGGGTGTAGTCCTGGGCCACGCTGATGGAAATCGGCTGGCCAAAGCGTTTGTAGTCCGAGCGCAGCACCAGCAGTTGCTGGCCTTCCGGTCCCAGTTGCAGATTGCCCTTGATCCCGACTTCGGGCAGGCGCGGCAGTTCCTGGTCCCACAGCGAGCGGGACCGCCAGTGGGTGTCGGCAAAGTCGATGCGGAAGTAGTGCCCGGAAAACGGACGCTGATAGGCTGGCGACAGGCGTTGTTCATCCAACTGCACACCGTTAGGACCACGCACCAGCGCCACCAGCAGGTTCTCGGCGTCGTTGCGCAACCCGGCTTCCAGGTAACGCTGCAAACCGGCTTCAAACAGCCACAAGCTGGTTTGTGCCAGCACCACGCCTACGATCACCATGACACTGACCAGGCCCAGGCTCAGGCGTCGCTGGATCGACTTCATGCAGGGCTGGCGCCAAACCGGTAACCCTGGCCGCGGCGGGTCTCGATCACGCTGCGGCCCAACTTGCGCCGCAGGTGGTTGACGTGGACTTCCAACACATTCGAATCGCGTTCGGTTTCGCCGTCATACAAATGCTCGGCCAAATGGCTTTTCGACAGGATCTGTTCGGGGTGCAGCATGAAGTAGCGCAACAGGCGGAACTCGGCGGCGGTCAGCGGGATCTCTGCGCCATCGCGCAGCACGCACTGGCGGCCTTCATCCAGGTGCAGGCCGGCGGATTGCAAGGTGGGCTGGTTGGCCTGGCCGTGGGAGCGACGCACCAGCGCTTGAATGCGCAGGTACAGCTCCTCGGGGTGAAACGGCTTGCTCAGGTAATCATCGGCGCCGGCCTTGAGCCCTTCGATGCGCTCGGCCCAGGAATCGCGGGCGGTGAGGATCAGCACCGGGGTGGCCAGCGCGGCGGCACGCCATTGCGCCAATACCTCAAGCCCAGGCAAACCGGGCAGCCCGAGGTCGAGGATGATCAAGTCATAGGGTTCGCTACGCCCCTGGTACGCGGCGTCGCGACCATCGGCGAGCCAATCGACGGCATAGCCCTGGCGTTGCAGCCCGGCCAGCAATTCATCGGCCAGGGGGACGTTGTCTTCCACCAAGAGCAGGCGCATCAGTCTTCCTCATCTTTGATCAGCACACCGGTGCTGGCGTCCAGCTTGATCTCGCGCACCACGCCTTCGGTGGTCACCAGTTCCACTTCATAGGCATATTGGCCGTGCTTCTTTTCCAGTTCGGCTTCCAGCAGGCGGGAACCCGGATACCGCGCCATGGCCTGGTGCAACAGCTGCTCCAGCGGCAGGATCACCCCCTGCTGGCGCAGCGACAAGGCTTCATCCTGATTGAGGTCGCGGGCCGCCAGGCTGGAGCAGAATGCCATGAGCACCAGCGCGGCACGACTGCTGGCGCATAGATTAACCTTCATTACGTTTCCTGATGATTCTTGAGAACCTGCCCGGTGAGCGCGTCCAATTCAACGTCCCATTCGATGCCCTTGGCATCTTCCAATTCGACCTCGTAGACGTACTTGCCGTAGGCCTCGTCCAGGTCGGTATCCAGCAGCGTCGAGCCGGGGTGCAGGGCCAGGGCCGCGGCTTCCAGTTTATCGAAGGCGACAATAGTAACAGTGGCAGGCACTTTCAGTGGCTTGTCGGGGTCCACGGCTCGGGCCTGGGTCGCCATGAGGGCGATCATACCGGCGGCGACCAGAGCGGTGAGGCGCTTCATGATATGTCTCCGTTACAGGATGTTTTCCTACGCCGGTCACCGTACGCGCTGCAACTTAACTGAAACTGAATTGCCACCATGGCAATTCCAGGCAAGGCCTTTTCACACATTCCGCGAGATTTTCTATAATGCCCCGCTCGCTCGAACAGAGACCGGTATGACAGCTATCCACATCAAGTTTCCCGCCCTGACCCTCAAGGCCGGCAAACGCGCCTTTGCTCGTATTCGTGCGCAAGGCCTCACACCGGCCGACGTCGGCATCCTGCCCGGCGCGGCCGGCGGCCCCAAGGCATTGGGTATCCAGGGCCTGGACCTGGCGCTGTTCGGTGACTGGTTGCCCCGCGCGCCACGGGAACGGGCGCTGATCGGGGCGTCCATCGGCTCCTGGCGATTTGCCAGCGCGTGCCTGCCCGACCCGGTGCAAGGCCTGCTGGACCTCGGTCGTCTGTACAACGAGCAACGTTTTGCCAAAGGCGTGACCATGGCCGAGGTCAGCCAGAGCTGCCAACGCATGCTCGACGACCTGCTGGCCGGTCGCGATGCACAGCTACTGGATAACCCGAACTATCGTCTGAACATCATGGTGGTCAAGAGCCACGGCCTGCTCGCCGATGACCACCGTGGGCGCCTCGGGCTGGGCCTGTCGTCGGTGATCGCCGACAACCTGCGCGGCCGCGCGCGGCTGTCGCGGCACTTTGAGCGGCTGATCATCCACGACCCGCGCCAGGCGCCACCGGTGCACCCACTGAAGGATTTCCCGTCGCGCTTCCTGGCCCTGGAACTGGGTAACCTGCGCCAGGCCCTGCTAGCTTCGGGCTCGATCCCCATGGTAATGCAAGGCGTGCGCGACCTGCCGGGCGCAGGCGCCGGCACCTACCGCGACGGCGGCCTGCTGGACTACCACCTCGACCTGCCCTACCACGGCGACGACATCGTGCTGTACCCGCATTTCACCGACCGGGTCATCCCCGGCTGGTTCGACAAGGGCCTGCCGTGGCGGCGCAGCAACCCGCAAGGTCTGCAGGACGTGTTGCTGCTGGCACCGTCCAAGGACTACCTCGCCCGCCTGCCCCACGGCAAACTGCCGGACCGCAGCGACTTCAAGCGCTTCATGGGTGACGATCCTAGCCGCAACAAATACTGGCAGACCGCGATGAGCGAAAGCCAGCGGCTGGGCGATGAGTTTCTGGCATTGGCGGACAACGGCCGATTGGGCGAGAGCCTACAGCCCCTGTAGGTGCCACCTCACCGCTAACCACGATGCGAAGCGAGCGGCTCTTGCTCTTGCTCTTGCTCTTGCTCTTGCTCTTGCTTTTGCTCTTGCTCTTGCTTTTGATCTTAGGCGCCCCGTCAAACACGCTGGCCGGAATTCGACAGGGATTTGGGGGGTAAACCGGCAGGGATGCCGGTTTAGCCGCCCCGCGCCATGGATGGCGCGTGGCGGCGGCCCCCCAAATCCCTGTCGGATTACGGGCACACCGAGCCTAGGCGAGGTGCCGAGTGTTGGGGCAAGAGCGCTTTGGTTACTTTCGCGCTTTTCGAAAGTGACCCGCCGTAAGGGCGGAACCAATAGCCGCCGTTACCTAAATAACGGATATATACCCGGTCAGATCCAACATCCAGGTCGGCTGTCAGGCCGCCTTCGCAGGCAAGCCAGCTCCCACATTTGGAGTGCGGGGTAACACTTAGATTGTGGTCGTCTGTCAGGCCGCTTTCGCGAGCAAGCCCGCTCCCACATTTGGTTTGCGGGGTAATAGTTAGATTGTGGTCGGCTGTCAGGCCGTCTTCGCAGACAAGCCAGCTCCCACATTTGGAGTGCGGGGTAGCAGTTAGATTGTGGTCGTCTGTCGGGCCGCCTTCGCAGGCAAGCCAGCTCCCACATTTGGAGTGCGGGGGAATAGTTAGATTGTGGTCGGCTGTCAGGCCATCTTCGCAGGCAAGCCAGCTCCCACATTTGGAGTGCGGGGTAGCAGTTAGATTGTGGTCGTCTGTCGGGCCGCCTTCGCAGGCTAGCCAGCTCCCACATTTGGAGTGCGGGGTAGCAGTTAGATTGTGGTCGTCTGTCGGGCCGCTTTCGCAGGCAAGCCCGCTCCCACATTTTGGATCGCGGGATAACAGGTAGATCGCGACCGGCTGTCAGGCCTCCATCGGTAGCAAGCTCCCTCGCCACCTGCAATCTACATTTTGCCCCAAGCCGCGCCCTACAGAGGGACGGTATGCGCAGCGACGGATCAAGCTGTTAAACTCGCCGCCTGCCAGACACCGACCGAGCTGAAAACACTGTGGAAATCTTCAAGAATTCCACGGTAGCCTCCCGCCACAAACCGCCTCGAATCACCATCTCCATAAGCGCCCGCTAGTCTTAGCTTTAGGCGTATCACCGCGTACCATTCAATACCTTCCCAATGCAAAACAGTTAGTACATTATCCAGTACATTCAAAATTGAACGCGTGGAGCAATGTACTAGTGGCACTCACGGACACAGCAGCGAAGCAGGCAAAGCCCAGGGAAAATGGATACACCATCCCCGACTCGCTCGGCCTTTCACTCTATGTGGCGCCAAGCGGCGTAAAGAGTTGGCATTTTCGATTTACATGGCTTGGAAAGCAGGTGCGCATCTCGATCGGGACTTACCCGGAGACCGGCCTTAAGGAAGCGCGCGCACGTAGGGACGAGGCGCGAGAGGACATCGCAAATGGAGTAGATCCGCGCGATTCAAGAAGGGAAAAGAAAGCCGGGATGATCGCGGCAGGCGGGCAAACCTTCCGTCGTGTCTATGACGAATGGCTGGCGTTCAGGAAGGGGAGCATTTCGCCGGGCACCTACAGGGTGATCAGCAATGCCATGGCGCTGGATGTTCTGCCAACGCTTGGCGATCGGCAGATCGACGCTATCAAGCGGGCCGATGTCATTGCGCTGATTCGCCGGGTGGAAAAGCGGGGATCTGTGGCCACTGCCGTGAAGGTACGCCAGCGCATGAGCCAGGTGTTCAGCTATGCCATCGCTACTGGCGTCATCGAGGCGAATCCAACCGCCGAGATGCACGCCGTGACCGAGAAGATGGGCCAGCACAAGCCGCACCCATTCCTTCCGTTCAGCGAAATGCCCAGGATTATGGCGGCGATCCGCGACTGCGCCTCAGGCCAACAGCTGAAAGCCGCGCTGATGCTGATGATCTACACCGCTTCCCGTCCAGGTGAGGTCCGACACGCCGAATGGTCGGAAATCGACCTGGACGCCGCGATATGGACCACGCCTGCCGCGAAAATGAAGATGCGACGGGATCACGCAGTCCCGCTATCGACACAGGCCATCGCCATACTCGAGAGCATGATCCCCATCACCGGCGACAAGCGGTACGTGTTCATCAACCGCAACAGCACCACCGCGCCGATCGGGACAAACTACGCCAACAACGTCATGGATTCCTGCGGGCTCACCGGCATCCAGTCACCACACGGGTTCCGTCACCTGTTCTCCACCGAGATGAACGGACGTGGGTACAACCGTGACTGGATTGAGAGACAGCTTGCGCACGCCGATAGTAGCTTCATCCGTGACGTGTATAACCACGCCACCTATCTAGATCAGCGCCGAGGGATGATGCAGGAATGGGCCGATCTTGTTACACCAACCACTTCGCCGACCTAAATGATCAGGCTGTGCGGATTAGCTGGAGTATTCCAAAGGCGCTAGACAAGGGGTTTCAGCGACTTCTGAGGTCCCGAAGCGTCCCTCAAGGGAACAACGATTGGTACAAGATGCATCCATGCCTGGCGTCCTGCCGACGAACACCACTCCCAAATCCGTAAGGCCTCGATTACTGTATACATATACAGCATTTGAGTTTACCCATCATGAACATCGACGAAGACACCTCTGAGTGGCTTGGCTGCCCTACGCCTCTGGAAATGTACCAACATCAATGCGCCCTGCTCGAGGATGAGCTCATCCAAACCCAAGCTTTACTGAGAAAGGCCCGGGCGAATATCGCAGGACTGGTCCAGATGAATGATCTGCTGGTCACCGGCAAGGCCGTGGCGGAGGCTGCGCTCAAAAAAGCTCTCGAAAATATCGCACGGAACAACTTCGAGAACTCAGAGCTTTCCGGAAAAGTTCGAAGCCTGGAATTGGTTGCTCACCAACGCGACCAGCTGTTCAGGGAGAATCAGCGGCTTCTAGGCGAGATTCGTCAAACCCAGTCCCACAGTACCAGCTAGGCTTAGTTGACGCTTGGAGAGAAGGATCATGTGCGGACGACTGACGCAATACCGAGGGATCCATGACTTTGTTGCAGCTTTGAGCATGCCCAATGCCTTGGCGAACTCCGTGGGAGATCAACCAATTGAGCGCTACAACGTCGCACCGACTTCCGCAGTTGCGCTGTTGCACATGCAGGGCGACATGCTCCATGCGGATCCCGTTCGCTGGGGTTGGCGACCGCACTGGGCGAAAGATCGTGCGGCACCAATCAATGCACGCGTGGAGAAAGTCGCCCACGGCCCGTTCTTTCGGGCTATCTGGCCGCACCGGGCGATCACGCCAATCGATAACTGGTTTGAATGGGTGGATGAAGGCGGGGCAAAGAAGCAGCCCTACCTGATCCGCCGGCGGGATGGTGAACCTATATTCTGTGCCGCAATCGGTCAGCTACCGGATGCTGATGAAGGCCCAGGTGAGCATGACGGCTTCGTCATCATTACCGCCGACAGCGCTGGCGGCATGGTGGACATCCACGACCGGCGGCCCGTGGTGCTGACACCGGATCTTGCCCGGGAATGGTTGGACCCGGCCACGCCCAAGGAACGCGCCGAGCAGATGGTGCTGCACCAAGGCGAACCGGCCGAAGTCTTCGAATGGTTCAAGGTCGACACGGCCGTGGGCAATGTGCGTAACAAAGGCTCCGAACTAATCCGGCCCGTCAGCGCGCAATAGCCCTGACATACGCCTGGCATGCCCGCAGCGCAATCACGGCGTTATCCCCGTCGTTGGTGATGGCGATAATTCGTTGAGCATGTGCTGGAGCACATTGGGTATTGCGGGCTACGCGAGTAACGCTGACCATGCCGTGGGCAGTTTACGCGCGCAGCTGGGAATCAATGACTCTTTCGAAGCGAGGAGCACTTGTTTTCGAAGTATCCTGCTCAACGTGATCATCTACAAATAGGATGCATGATGAAGTTCTTCGCCATATTGTTGTCGACTGCAATTGCTTTCTCAGTAACATTTTTGGCGTCAGCCGCTGAACCATCGCTGCGTCTGCAACGCGCTTCAGGTTTGTGGAAGGTTACGCCGTCCACCTCGCCATTTTCTTGGGAAATATGCGTCGACCATGAGAAAGACAGGCTTATAGATGACGACCTCTGGAGTGACTTCGAACAGGAGTGCAAAATCGAATCTAAAAGCGGTAACGTCGATAGCTACAGTTTCAAATCACGTTGCCCTGAGGCGATTATGGCCGGATCTTTCAAAGGTGACCTTGCGAAATCCTATGTACTGACGGCCGATACGTCGTTCGAGCTAAATGGAAAAATTGAAAGGCAACAAACAGTGATCAATGGCAGCTTTCAGGGCGAGTGCCCGGCGGATATGGAGCCGGGCGTGAAAAAAATGCGCGGAGGAATGAAGATCAATTCTCCATACTCCAATAGATGAAAGGTTCGAAGCGTCATCGCTGACGGACATCGAATGCAGCTGCATCGATTGCCACGTATAACGCTCAATGGTGGCTGAGGTCAGTGCCCTCGCAGCTTCTAGGCGTTCCATATATCCTTCGGGATGATCTTGGGCTCGCTTTTGTGAGCGCTGGTCTGTTGGGGTGACTCCATCGTAAGAGAGTCTTCAGTCTTGGATTTTGGCGCTCTGCGTTTTCGTGGCAGTGCTTGAGTTAAGAGTACTGAACAAACTTTACGGATCGGCAAGGCAAAAGTAGTTAAAAATTTTTAGAGCCAGCCGGCGCGCGGCGCTTCGAGCCGGATAGTTAACTCAAGGAAGGAAATATGAATCGCTTATTGATTGCTACATTTTGCCTATTGCTCCTCTCTAGTTGCACAACAAGCGTCAGTTCTGGCGCGCGCGAGAAAGTGTGGTATTCCGAAGGAGAGAGACCAGCCACCGCCCCTTGGCACGTCTATTTGGTATTTACTGACGACGGTCATTTCATATATTGGCGCACTGTAGAAAAACCCGATGATGTACTCAAAAAAATTGACTCCTATATCAAAGGCACCGGTCTCGATGTTGGTAGCCCGGTGCCATACACACGAACTGGAAACGACTTAAACGCGGTTTCGCGAACCCCGTTCCTAAGTAGAACGGGTGAGACGGTCTACACTGATGTCCGCACCTTTAAAGGGCGCTTTGTCGGCGACGCTTTAGAAATAGATTTCGAAAGAATCACTGTCTGGCCTCCTCGTCCTACATTTTCTGAAGGCGTCAGACGATGGTCGTTGAAAAGACTTAGCTCCTTTCAAAATAAGTGAAAAGCCGAGTGTGATGGCTTTTCTTGTCAATATTAGGACTACCAGAGAGGCATCAACGACATCCACTACTTCTATGGAATGAGTCCCACAGCGGAAGTCGTTCAAGATTATGGAAGCACTCTGGCAAAAAAAGTGTAGTCCGCCCAGCCTCAGAGCTAATTGACAAGCTCTGGAGGCTGCGGACAGATGCCGCTCATAGCCCATGTGCTGCCGCCACTCAGTCGACGGAGTCCTATTCTGCTTTTCCTAAATGAACTGAGATCATGCTAATTTTCTCGACCACGAATGTAGGTCATCGATTGATAGCTCCGCTCACAGGCCAGCCCAGCTATTCGGGCTCGGTCATACGCAGCAGCCAATTCTCCCGCTCTTTTGTCAGCCCGCTGGAGCAGGTCGGAGAGCACCATTGCGGCGCGGGTGGCTGACGCGCCTCGCTGGGCAACTCCGGAATCGCCGGGGCAGGCACTGGCGGCAAGCTTGCCTGCGTCGACGTGCAACCGGTCACCAGCAGCATCAGCGGCACCAGCATCAACATCTGCAGCTTTGTTCTGTTCTCGCGCATTGCTTGCCTCCTTGTTCACGGACGCCTGGCGGCGCTGTTCTTCGGCGCGGGCATCGTTGCCCGCTTTGGTGACGGCGATAGCCTGGGCCTTGCCGATGCCTGCCAGCCTTGTGCCATAGCGCCAGTCCTGCAACTGCCAGGCAGCGCCGAAGCCGATGGCCACCGCCACCAGCAGCGCGAGCAGCTTCTGCACCGGCGTCATGCCAGCACCTTTTTCGCCCGCTCCCACAACTGCAAGCGATCTTCCAGGCCGTTGAGACCACCATTAATGCGGCGGGTGATCTTCGTGAAGTCACCCTGATCCGCCAGCGTGTTCAGCCCTTTGGTGGACCAGAACCAGGCCGCAGACATCGCCGCGTGCCGGGGCAGCTCGAGCAGTTCCGGGTTGCTGATGAGGTCCAGGCCCAGCGCCTCGCCGCAGGCAGCGTAATTCGCCCGCCCGGTGATCTGGATCAGTCCGCGCCCTCGGTATTTCGAGCCGTCACCCTTGACGGTATTTCCCAGATCGGCACGGCCTTCGTACGTGAGCTGCTGCGCAGTGGGCCCCCAAATCTCGCGCACGTAGCGCAGTTGGCCGGATTCGTGCCCAACCTGGGCGATGAATGCAGCTGCGCGCGCGGTGCCCACGATGCCATAGCGGTTCATAGCCGTGTTCAGGGCAGGAACAAAAACGCCGGCTTGGTGGCCGGCGTTAGGGAGGATCTGCAGCAACTGCTGCTCAGTGATCGGCATGCTTTTCTCCAGGCACAAAAAAACCGCTCAAGGCGGCTGGTGTGTTCTTTACCGGCTCAGGCTGGCTGAACTGGTCGCTTGCTCATGTCGGGGAAGTCAGGGTTGTCCGCTGTCCACTTGCGCAGGGCGCGCCAGTACAGCTTCCAGTCTTCTATGGAGCCAACGATGTCTTCCTCGCCAAAGTCGATTGCTGTAACCGTCTGCTGGGCGATCGGCATCTGCTCTTCACGCCAAGCGTTTTCCAACACGCTCAACCTTGCGATCAGCGTCTCCTGGGTAATTGCCCATGTGCCATCGGCCTGAGCCGTGTAGTCCATGCTGTTATCGCCTTGGGGCCTCTCCCCTTCCATTTCGATCCAGCCTTCATCAGGGCCTTTGTCCGTCTCGTCGCCCTCGAAGAAGTTCGAGCCTACCCTTGCGTAAAATCGAATCATTAGATCGCCCCCTTAAGTTTCCAGACCTTTACGCGCACTGGTGCGGTGGTCAGAACTGCACCTGTATAGCCATGCCCGCCTCCGGTAGAAGCGCTTGGCAATGCAACGCCACTCGCACCAGCCTGACAGATGATCTTGTCCGTCGGCAGGATCTGCTGTGCATATGCGCCGTAGGATGCGCCACCACTACCCGCATTACCGTCAAGCCTGGGTTCTGACCAGACGCCCCCAATTAGGACCTCTAATACCGTCATCACATGAAACCCAGGAAATGGGTTGTCTGAGGTAAATCTAGATGCCGAAACAATGTTCCCCGGAGCAGCTGCAGTGCCACCATTGGGATAGATAATTGCAAAATCGGCGGCAGCCGAGTCAAGCTTTAGATCAACCTTCCTATCAATAAACGCAATAAATCCAGAGAGGTTTCCGCCAGCCCAAATACTGGAAATAATATCCCCGGAAGTTGTTATAAACACGCCAGCACTTAGAGTCACACCAGCACCAGTGACCAGCACGCCAGCCTTAGTGATTGTTACAGCTGGACCTGCGCCAGACTGTCCATACCCTGGGGAAAGTTTCAGAGCGCCTGACGGCTCACAATAAACCGCACCTCGATTTCCGCCTGCTTTATCACTGAACCAAAGAAACGCATTCTCTGTGTCCGCAGTAGCCCTGATATTCACTCCGCCGCCATTGGTAGTAATAACACCACCAAAAAGAGTTCCACCAAGCGCGCCTATCTGAATTCGGGTCAAACCTTGAGCATCATCAATCAGCCGCACACTGTTATCAGCTGAGTAAACAAACCTTACATTCGCCGTCGAGTTTGGATCTGTGACATCTTCTCGGCGAAGAGTTAGGCCACCAGAAGATCCAACCTGAACAGCGCCCTTAAAGCGAGGCACCACTCCGGAAACCGAGTCAACCGCGGCGAGGAAGGCATTGGCGTTGCCAAGCTTATCGGCCTCGGTCTTCGCCCGGTCGGCTTGTGTCAGCGCATTGGCCGCAGAGGTAGCGGCATTGGTCGCAGAGGTGGCCGCTGCGTTCTTGGATACCGTTGCAGATGTCGCGGCGCCGGTGGCGGTGGTGGAAGACGTAGAGGCACTGGTTTCGGATGCTTTGGAGTTGGTCTCAGATGTCTTGGCGTCGGTCTCTGACAACTTTGCCGCAGCGGCCGAGGCCTGCGCATTGGCCACCTCCTGATCCAGGTCTTTAAACTGGTCGGTGATGGCGCGCAGCCGATCAGCTGACTCTTTGACGTAGCCCTGCATCGGGGCAATGGTGTACACCCCTGCAGCGACTGTCGCCCCTTGGTAATTCGGGGCTATGGAAATGGCCGTATTGCTCGCGATGTTGGTGATCTCGTACCACCGGCCGTCCGGCCCACGGAAAGCATCACCCACTCGCGCGTTTGCTATAAATGCCGTGCCGGTGCCAATTACCGCGTTACTGTCGGCCGCAACGGCAACAGTTCCTGTTTTATACCAGGCCATTTAAGCCTCCTAAGAAATTGGCTTTGCAAACATTAACGGCAGGAAGAAACTTGAACCGTTAAAGTCCCCAATATTTTGCAGCTGAGCAACGACACGATTGTTTGCGTAATCCCAGAAACAAGAAAGAAGCGAGAAGGTGCTTCCGCCCGGTATATTCATCGCAATATTATTGATCAGCATGTAGTTTCCGGTATTCAAAGGAACAGCGGCATAGAACGTGGAAATCCATCGCCCTACAGAAGGATTCGATGCGCCCCCATAAGCCCAGCCAGCAACTACATCCGTAAACTGTGCGCAAGGCGTTCCATTGTCGAATAGTTGTTTTGCGTCTCCGTCCCACAACCTGAGACCATATTTGGCAGTTGGTGCGGACTCATAGGCCGCAACAAAAAAAGACCCAGACCCTCCGCTTGCCCCGTTGATGAACCCCGTCCAGTTTCCGGGAGAGCCCTTAAGGCTCACCCATTGGAAGCCCCCGGTTGAAGGTCTGACAAAAATTAACGGTGGTTCTTGCGACGTGATCACCGATGGAAAATCACCGCCACCCGGCCCATAGATCCCTTTGTGTATAACAACCAGCCGTGCAAACTCAGAGTCAAGCGTTACAACATCTGAGTTATTATTAAATGTTAGTCCATGTGACATTATCTATACCTGAATACTAGAAGTCGCTGAACTGATGTCCCAACTCTGCCGGTTGGCATATTTCTATTTCTAAACCAAACCTGAACTCCGTCCGTAAGCATCTGTACATCGAACTGAGACAAACTTGCGTCTTGGCCGGATGGGTCCCCTGAGTACTGCCCATTAGGCAAACATATCCCGATATGAGTAGAGGGTTTCACTCCGGGGATGGATACAAAAGTACTACTGCCCACCGTGCCGATAAGGGCTGAATAAACAACCCTCACGGTGAATGAGTTCTCATCCAATTCAAGGAGGCCAGTAGGCCCCCATATCCTGATTCCTCCGATCATGCTGTCAGATCCCCCAACTGCACCCGCTTGACGTTGTTTTCGTCGTACACCTTGATTGCACGATTGGTCATCGTCAGGCGACCACCACCAGGTGCCGGGCCGTTAAACTCCAAGTTTCCGGCTTTATCGAGGCGCCACCCTTGAACACCAGCGACATAGTTGTCGGACTGCAGCGCCTCTCCGATCTTCAGCATGGTGATGCTGCCGTCCTGGATGAAGGCTGAGCGCATGAAAACCTGACCGTTCACCACCGCGAATGGCGAAGAAAGAATCCCGTTGATGTTGTTCACCACAGCGAACCTGTCAGCGCTCACCAAGAACTGGCTCTGCAACTGACCATCCACGTTCTCGATGCCAAGCCCAATCCCCGCCGCGACGTACTGCCCGTTTTGGTTGAGCTGCATCTTCACCGACCACATGGTGGAGAGCTTGCCATCGGTGCTGGCCTGGGCCTGGCTTACCGTCTGGATATCAGCTGAGTTATCACCGATCTGCACCCCAATCTGTTGGATGGCCTGGGCCGTGGCCTGGCGGTCGTTGACCACAACGCTTTCCAAGTCGGTCACAGATCCGCTGACATCGCCCACCTCGGCGGCCAACTCAGTCGTACGCTGAACCATGGCCGCGTTCTTCGTGGCCTGGGTCTTCACCTCCTGCGCAAAGCTCGCCTTGGCGTTAAACCCCTGTAGCGCATCCGCGAGTTCGCCTTCGCCGGTGTCATCCCTGTACGCCGCCTGCAGCACCTGAAGACTTGATGCCTGGGCGGTGACCACGCCGTCGAGCTTGGTAATGTCGGCGGTGTTGGTGGATACCTGCTGTGCCAGTCCATTCGCAGTCTCTACCGACTGGCCAACATCAAGCCAGTAGGTAGCGTTGGGCGGCGGAGTATTGATGGGAACGCTCTGGACGGCCTGATAGATCCTCCCGCCCTCCACGACCATCTGACCTTTCAGGTAGGTGGCATCCTTGTCGTAACCCTTCAGACCGTCCAAGGCGTTGATCCGATCTTGCAAGCCTGGGATCTTATCGATCTCGTCCAGGATGTCCTGACCAAGCTCAGTGCGCCCAACCTGGCCGGCGATCAAGTCCAGCACAGGATCGGCGTCTGCGCTCGCCATCCCCGTTACACCGTTGCCAACCGGATAGAACGGCCCGACGTTGCCGGTCCGGTCCACCAGGCGCGCCCAGAAGAACAAGGTTGCGCCCGCCAGAAGCGACTGCATCCGGTAATCGGCCTGCGGGTAAGCCAGGTCGGCCAGCTTGGTCGCCGCTCCCAGGTCGTTCGCAGGGCCGTACCACAGCTCGGTACGCTGGGTATCCTCGGCGCCAGCAGGGAAGCCCCACTTGATGCCGATGCCGAACAGTTCGCTGGTGGTGGTCAGGAATGAAACCGCCGGCGGCAAGCCTACCTTCCCTTCCAGGTTGGTCAGGTCGGAGTTCTTCCAGATCGACGAGATTTCGAAGGCGCTCACCGAACGCACGCGGGCCAGGTAGGCGCCCGAGTAAATGCCGGTGACATCCACGCTTGTAGTGCCCGTGCGCTGCAGCTTGATCCAGTTGCCGCTGTCCTTGCGCCACTCCACGTCATAGGCGACCGCTCCGGTCACGGCGGGCCAGGATATGTTCATGGTGCTGATGGCGATGCCCTGGTTCACCGCGTAGCTCGACGTCAGCGTGACGCTCGCCGGCGCCGGAACGACGGTGATCGGCACAACGCTGATTGGGCGCTCTTCCAGGCGCGCGCCGGTGTCGATGTGCGCGAATTTGCTCGGGTCATACTGCACGGCCGAGATCTCGAACACGCCTGGCTCCGGCCGGGCCACGCTTACCACCCTGTACAACGGGATTGCCAGATCGTCGGCATCCAGCGCCCACACCAGTTCGGGTTCGGGCGCAACGGAGTAGGCAACGGTAACGGTGACCTGCCGGCCGCTGACCAGTTGCACGGTGCGGCCCTCGCATTTGCCGTCGGGCAGGTTGAGAATCAGCCGATCGCCGGGCTTGGCCTGGGTGTCGCGATCCAGGGTGATGACCTTGCCATTCACCGCCGAGATGCGCCCACCGACCGGCCGGCCAGCAAGCAATTCGTCAGCAATTGGGATCACGTAACCAGGCAGCGGGATACGGCCATCCAAGCCGACTTTGAAGCCTACGGCCCGATCCTTGGAGTTGGTCAGCAGCGCCCACTTACCGCGGCGCTGGGCTTCGGATTCGCGGGTGCAGCCGATGGCGCTGATCTCCAGTGGGTTATCGCCGTAGCGTCGCTGCAGCTTCTGGTCGGTCACAGCTGTGACGTCGGTGTCGAAGTTGTTCAGCGGGTTGTCGTAGCTGACCAGCGCACGGCTGTAGCGGGTGCGTTCCGAAGCGCTGGAATAGGTGAACTTGCCATCGATGACGTTCGCCCGGGTGTAGGCGAAATCGAAGTCGGTAGCCCGAGGCATATCAGCCAGGGTGAACACTTGGCCCTGGGCCCAGTAAGTCATGCCACGGTAGATGGCTGAGATATCACGCAGCAGCGACCATGCGTCAGCCTTGCTCTGCAGGTTCAGGTTGCAGATGAAGCGAGGCTCCTGGCCGCCCTTCCCGTCCGGCACCAGTTGGTCGCAGTACTGCGAGATGCGATACAGCTCCCACTTGTCCACCATCCACGGCTTGATGCGGCGGCCGAGGCCGAAGCGGTCGTTCGTGGTGATGCCGAGCGTCGCCCAGGTCGGATTGTTCGTGTAGCCCTCCTTGAAGGTACCGTCCCACACGCCGCTGTATGTGCGCGATGCGGGGTCATAGTTGCTCGGTACCGACCATTTTCGAGCCTTGCAGCCCACGGTCACGGCCGGGATGCTGCGAAACTGTTCTGCGGAAAACTCAATGAAGAGTAGCGCGGTGTTCGGGTAGCGAATCTTCGCGTCGATTACCTCGGTGAAGCCAGCAATCTGCATGGTGTCGGAGATTTTGTTGTTGTTCTGGTTTGCAGTCAGTCGAGTGATCCGCATCCGCCAACCCGAACTCGCCCTCGGCAAATCGATGCGGCGCGTGCGCTCGTAGACGCTTGTAGTCTTTCCGGACACGGCCTCATTCAGCACTTCCTGGTACGCACCACCGTCAGTTGCTAACTCGACCTTGTAGCCAATCGTGTACCCGTTGATGTTCCCGCCCGAATCGACCGATTGAAGTGCCGGCCAGGCAAAGCGCACGCGCACAGCAGAAAGCTGAGTGTTGGTGATGGCTCGAACCCAGGGCGTGCCACTGCGCAGCTCCGTACCGATCGTTGTTTCGTTCGCGATCGACGGGATGCCTTGGATATAGGTTTGGTCTACCGCCCCGGTGCGCCACTCCCACTTAACGTTCGGGAAGTTCATGTTGCCTTGGGGGTCTTGAAGCGGGGTGTTGTCGAGGAAGATGTCTCGCGCGGTAGGCGTGCCTTCGAACTCTCCCTCGCCCACGGCGATCAGCATTTTGGCTATGGCGACAGAGCGCAGACTATCCGGCGCTTCAGTAGGTGTTTTGGGCTTATCCGATCCGCCCTTGGCGCCATAAACGTCGATTTTGTGTGCTGCGCCCATGCTTTCCTCCAGGCAATAAAAAGCCGCCTCATGGGCGGCTACGGTGCTGCAAGTGATAGTTACATGCGATCTTCTGCGTAGATCTCAGCGCTGATAATCGCGCCGCCCCACCGGCGCTCGCCGATGCAGAGCGGTACAGGGTTACCGGATGCCGTGGTGTTCTTGGCGCTGCCGAAGGCGTAGCCGGGGGTATTCTCGGGCGCAGCGCTGGTTTTAAGCCCGCTGGCTTGAGGGCTCAGCATCTGAATAACACCGCCGGCGACAAGACCAATGCCCGCTCCTATGAGCGGAGTACCGAAAGGCGTTGCAGAGAAAATAACACCCACAACAATCAAGATCGCACCGACGATGGTTTGAAGAATGCCGCTGCGCTTGCTGCCTACGACCACGGGCGCAATGCGGATGTCTCCGGAACCGTTGTAGCTCAGCTCCTTCTCCCCGATATTGCGCTTATCGCGAAACACCGCGAATTCAAGGCCGCGAGACTTGGCATTCGAAAGAAACCGCTCGAATCCAGGGATCTGCACGCATAGCGCTTTGATCGCCTCCGCCGGCGATTTCACCGCGAGCCTGAACGACTTCCCGAACTGACGTAACTGCCCGTGCAGACGAATCGTTGTCATGGGTTGATAGTTGATCGCTGATGCCTGCATCACTTTCTCCGGACAATAAAAAACCGCCCGGAGGCGGCTTCATGGCTTTCTTGGTTCAGTTGTAATCGACATAGGGCCCAATGTAGAACCCGGCCATGTCGCCGCTGATGCGGTACAGGCTTTCCTTGCCAGGCTGAACCGTCGCTGCGATGGTTCGAATTGCAGCGCCTGCGCACAAGCCAGAGCCCGCTAGGCCGGCGCCCAGATTGGGCGATCCCGGGGGAAGGTAGAATGTAGCCCGCTGACCAGTACCGATTTTTGCAGCCCTGCGGCCGTCGACATAAACAACAATGTCGCAGCCAGAGCCGACAGCGCCCGAGTCGCGTACCACGGTGATTTTTCCGCTCTCGCCAGCCGGTTTAGTCTGGAAGGCATAGACCTCATCGGACGGTACCGGCTTCGCATCCCGCACTGAGATCGCCGATGAGGCGCACCCCGCCAACATCGCCACCGCCGCAGCTATCAAAATCCGCATGTCGTTGCCTCTTTGGTTTGTGTGATTACGGCAGTTCAATGCCCAAGCGCTCTTTGAGAATTTGCTTGCCATAGGCTTTTCCCAGCTCGACAAGCATTCCAAGGCCTGCACCGCCAACCTTTTCGGCACCTTCCTTAGTTCGCCTCCACACTTCGCCATCACGCACCGCATCCAGAAACTCATGACCCCGATACGTAAGCCGCTTGGGCTGCCATTCAAAATGACCTATGCCGCCCAGGCTGATGCCCGATAGCAGTCCAGCCTCATCAAGAAGCATCACGTGATAGGAGAGCTCTTTATCAGACCTGCCTTCAATTTTCAAAGTCATCCAGCTCTGAGCATCGTCGTTAGCTTCGACGGCAAGCAGGATCTCGCGCACTATCTCTTTATCAAGTTTCATCATGGCGTCCTTCGGCGGCGAACCAGAATGGTAGCACCAGCATTAATCCAATAGCACGCCGGGCCTGTCTAGGCATCCAGCGTGGATGGAATACCAGTGGCAATACGACAGCGTCAGATAGTAGCATTTTGACCTCAGCCACCCTAGGACAGGCCGCCCGTTCAATGGACGACGTTTCAGAGAAAATCATTCCGCTTTTACAGCAGTTGCTTCCTGGCTTCTTTGCAATGATGACTTTTTACTGGTTTGCATCAGCACCTAAGCCCACTCAGTTTGAGCGAGTAATTCAAGCGCTAGTTCTTACAGCAATAATAAGCCTAATGATTGGACTATTAGAAAAGCTTTTTTATTTTCTAGGCCATTTCGTAAGCTTTGGAGAGTGGGGCGCCGAGCATACAACTATATACTCAATCATTCTCGCAACAATTATGGGTTGCGCTTTAGCTTACGCAAGCAATCGCGATATAATTTTCGATAAGGCCAGAAGATACAAAATAACAAAAAAAGCATCTGCAGATGACTTTATACATATTTTAAGGCAAAACTCAGAAAGCAAAGTAATTGTAAACTTTAAAGATGACAGGCGCCTATGCGGCGCAGTCAAATCATATCCAAACGAAATATCAACAGGAGTGATATGGATAGGAAATCCCCGCTGGATGGATGATACGAAGACGTACACAAACAATCAAATCAACTCAATACTTATTAATATTTCAGACATTAAGTTTATTGAATTCATTGAAGAAGTTAAAGATGAGCAATGATAAGAAAATCGCTGATAAACTGCAAAGTGTAACCGGGAACGAAGAATTCAATAGCTCGCCAAAAAACACAAAAAAACTGCCAGATAATTTTTTTTCACCACCACCACCACCACCACCACCACCACCACCACCCCAAAAAAAATAAAGAAAGGCTCGGCAATACTTTAGTCCTTCGCCTGCAAGCCCAAGGACTGGGGTTGCGCCAATATCGGCGCGTTTAGGACCTGGAGGTCGCTATGGGCAACGAATACGAAAATTGGGGCTATAGAGCAGGCCCCAGTGATGAAATGAAGCAGGAGATTGGGCAGATCGTCATTAATCACGCTCTATGCGACCCACCTCTTCTTGACCTATTCGTGACGCTCTCCGGAGTATCCGCCGCGACTGCGTACATCTTGATTCAATCCCTGAACCTGAAAGCCGGAGGCATGACAAAAGCCATCCTCGACATGGCGAAAGCGAAGCAACCGCCAATCAGTTCTGAGCTGAACGCAAGGCTCTCGAAAGCTATCGGCGAATATCGGAAGCTATCGCTATTGCGAAACGAGGTCGCACATTGGCAATGGACACCTTCTCCCGAGGGAGTGCAGGCTGCCCAAGCCACTAACATCATGCGCAGGAACAGCGATGACTCAGCTTTCGCCAAGGAATTCAGCCTGCACAGTCTCAAGCAGCTTTCGGTGGGTTTGATAACAACGTTTTCGGCTTTGAGTTTGTTCGCCGGCCTGATTCAGCATCCTGACATTCCCGAACATGCTCTCGTAAAGGTTTTTGCCAATCTAGACGCTATCTCGTTCAAGGTGAATGAGGCACTTCTGTCTTTGCCAGAACCTTCGGCTGAAGAACTGCCATGATCCGGAATACCTCCTCCAAGAGGTGAGTGGACATTAACGGATCGTAGAGGCTGTAGATGTACTCCATGGCAGCCTCAGTCATCGCACTGGTTACGATTACCTGTTCCAACTCATGAGGCAACCGCTCTGCAAAGCGCGCCAGGTTCGCGTGGCTTTGCGCCGTGAGCCAACTTGATAATTCTCTCACGCTCGCCTCCTAAGCCAATGCCACATCATGTTGGTTGTATTACGTCTTTGTGCCTGAGGATCAGGCGTGTTCGTTCATGCCAGGGACCGCCGAAGACGATGATTTCTGAAGGTCGTCCATAAAGGTGATGCAGCAGGAACGGCCCAGGCCCGAAGGCGCCCGACTCTTCCCCTGGTAGCACCGGATCGGTGCCGAGGTAGATCCCGGCATGATTCGGGTGAACCGTCCGCCCGACGTGCATGACGATCAGATCGCCGCGCTGCGGCCGGTCGACGCGTACAAACCCGGCCGCCTCGTAGTGTTGCTCGTACAGGCTGGCGCTTTCCGCGTTTTCCCACCAGCCGTCGGCGCGCTTGAAGGCTTCGAATTCCAGACCCCATTCGCGCTGGTACCACTCGGCACAAATACCCCAACAGTCCCAAACCCCATGAACAAATGGGCGATTGAGCAGCGGCGTGCTGCCCGTTGGCGTGATCGACCTGAGGTCGCCCTCGGGCCAACTCAGAATGTGCCAGGGCAAGGCCGTGGCCTCGCACATGGCCAAGTCATGCGGTGACGGCCGGCTGGTGGCATCCGGGTGCGAGTGAACGATCCCGATCACCTCGCCCAAATCTTCCGCCGCGGCGTAATCCTCGGGATCGAGCCGAAACTCTTCGTTCGGCTCTGTGGCGATGTTCCTGCATGGGAAGTACTTCTGCGCGCGCCCTATCGCCAACAACAGCCCGCAACACTCTCTCGGGTACTCGGTTGCAGCGTGCGCCTGGATCGCCGCGATGATGTGCTTGCGCATAGTCAACTCCTGCTGATCAAGTTCACAGCGGGAAATCCACCGAAATTTAGCTCTTCGTTTTCGCCGAATCTGAGCTTGCAGGACGACAGACAGCCCTTGCACTGATCCTTCGAGGGGTCATCCGTGGGGTTGTCTTCGTCATCAAACATCGCTGTCCCCGTGTAGTTACAGTCAGGGCCCCTGTATCCCCCTGTCATGGCCCAGTGACAAAACGTCGTCATCTGGCGCCCGGGCAGACCGTGGTTATCGATCTCACCCGGGGAGGAGAGCTCCCATACCACCGCCTCGCCGTCCTCGCTGGTTTTCTGGTCGATGTACCAGATCTCCAGCGCCTCCTGGGTTGGGTCGGCAGTTGGATTGCCTTTCGGATAATTCGCCGCATCCAGGTACTGGGCTAGCGTCTCACGGACCGTCAGCTTGAACTTGAGCATGTCCTCGAAAGCCAGGCACAGCGCCGTGACGCGACCGTTTATGTTGCCGGCGGCGAACGTCGGGCGTGAGGCGGTGCCGTCGCTGCTGGAGGAAATACCCTCGATCTGCACCGGCCACGCCGCGTATTCCTCGCCCTGCCACCAGATGGACTTGGCTGGCAGATCCTCTTCCGAGTGCTCGTAGGCCAGCAGCTCTTCGGGCGTGTGCGGAATCGCGTGCCCGTGGAAACGCAGGTAATCGGCGCCGTACTCGGTCCCGTCGATTTCAAACAGGCGAATCTCGCCGCCGGGCTCCAGTTTCTGGATGTCCGTGATCAGTGCCATGGGCGGTTATCTCAGGGGTGAAAGGTTTGCTGAAAATTGGCGTTGATGGCGTAGACCTGTCCGCCGCGGTGAACGGGCTTGTAGCCGTTGCACTTGTAGAGGCCAAGCTCCCCGAGGGGCGGAGTCCAGAGAAAAGCCTTTGCCCCCTTGTGCCGATCAAGGAACGCCTTAATCAACATCACCCGAGGCTTGGCGCCGGTGAAGACGAGCGGCCAGGACTGGGACTGGTTGTTGAGGCCGTCCTCGACTGACTGCTCGTAACCGTCGCCGAACTGCTTGGTGCGGACGCGCTGGGCAACATCCCCTTCCGCGCCCTTCTCCGTTTCCCAGATGAATCGTTCGATGGCCATCAGCGCCCCTTGATTGCTTTGTTGATGACGCCGCCCTGGCGCATGTCCTTGGTCCGCAGCTCCTGATACTTCTGCTCGACGAACGTCGCCAGCTCTTTGCCGAACAGGTCGTAGCCGGGATCATTGGATGAGGACGACGCGTTGCCGTCGCCGTCGATGTGCACCTCGACATTGATCTGCGTGCCGCCAGCCCCACCGCTGCCCATGGCCACAACCCCAAGCTTGCCGCTCGACGTCCGGGTCAACGGCATGATTGCTTCCTCACCAGCTTCGCCCATGACGCCGGTCTTGCCGTTGGCCATGCCGAACGCCGTGGGCTTGCTGACGATGGAGTTGGTGAACGCGCCGCCGTCGGCGAACATCTGCACACCGCCCGACCATGCGCCGCCCTTGGCTTGCGGAAAGTAGGTGTTTGAATAGCCAGCCTGGGATGCACCGAGGTTCGACGACGCGGCACCAGCAGACCCGGCCGCCATTCCATTGCCACCTCCGGCAGCGCTACCACCGAGGTAGCTCGCTGCCGCCCCCACCAAACTGCCCAGCAATGCCGAACTCGCCTGACGCGTAGCAATGCGCGCCATATCCGCCAGAATCGACTTGGTGAAGTCAGCAAACGACAGCTTCCCGGTCATGGCGAAGTTGACGATCGAGTCCTCCATGGAACTGAAGGCGTTACTGAACAGACTTTTGGTCTGGCCGGCAATGTTCTGCGCCGAATCCAGGTAATTGTCCCAGGCCGCCGTGGCGCCCTTCGTCCAATCGCCCTGGGCATTCTCCACATCCGCGTAGTTCTGCCGGATCTGGTCGGTAGCCGCCTTGTTAGCGTCCGCGAGCGCCTGCGATTTACGCTTGAACTCTTCCTCCGACATGTTCCGCGATGGGTCGGACTTCTGGTTGGCCAACTCCAGCGACTGCTGAGCGAACCGATCTTGCTGGCTGTTCAGCTCACCGCTGAGTGCGTTCTGGCGATCGCCCTGCCCAACGCCGATAACTGCACGTTGGCCGGCAAGCTCCAGGGCGCGCTGTTGTTGCCCGAGCGCCTGCACATATGTGCTGATTGCCCGCTCCTGCTTGGCGAGTCGCCCAGTCTCGTTGGTCGCCAACACCTCAAGCTGGCTGTCAGCATCCTTTTGCGCCTTGACCATCCCTGCGCGTGCGTCGGCGATCTTCTGGTCCAGCTGGATGCTTTGCGCGGCAGACGTGGTTTTCTTACCCTTCGCTGCCTCCAGTGCGGCAATCTCAGCCTCGTACGCCGCCGTGGTTTGGTCGAGCTGATTGCCAATCAGCGCCTGGCGCCGCAGCAGATAGTCTTCCTCAGACAGCAGGCCGGCCTTCTGCGCCGCTTCCAGTTCCTTCTGGTAGTTTTTGTAGGTGTCGGTGATCGCCGCAAGTGCGTTCTTCGCGTCGTTGAAGCTGGTCAGGTCAACTTGGGTCCCGGCGGTTTTCGGGTCTTTGAACTTGTCGTTGATGTTGGCGATGTTTTTGTCGATCGTTGCCTGGGCCAGGCGCGGGTCATTCGGCGCAACCTTACGGATGTCGTCGAGTTGCTTTTTGTAGTCCTTGAGCGCATTGGCCCGCTTCTGTTCATTAGTCCATGAAGACTTGGTGAGCGCGTCGACTTTTTGCATGGACGTGACAGCGGCCTGTTGAGCTTTTGCCTGGTCGCCTTCCAACTTGGCTATTTCAGCCTGCGCCGCCTTTTGGTCCTCGAGCATATTCAGGCGGTTTTGATAGAGATCGATCATCTCCTGCTTGTTTTGGAACAAGCCAACGTCACCCGACTGCGCGCTAGCCAGATCTCGGCGGGCCTGTTCAATATCAGCACCAATGTCTGGGCGCCCGATATTCTTGAGGTTGTCCGCAGCGCGTGCAACCGCGTTGTAGCCTTTCTCCCAGAAACTCAGGTTCTCCAGAATCTTCGGCGTGCGCTCGTTGATCGCATCGGCATATTGCTCAGTCGCCAGCTTTACGGCGCCGGCGTGGTCACCCTGCTCTTCCAACGCGGCAATCTGCGAGTAAACCGAAGCGGTGAGGTAGTGGTACTGCTCGTTCAGCGCAGCAGATGCCTTTACCGGGTCATCGGCGAGCTTGACGAACTCAGCAACAGTCTCGCCGACCGCCTTGCCGGTGGCATCCTGCATCGACACGGCGGCCTGGGTGATCCCAGTGAAGCTCTCGCCGGCGATCTTGCCGTTGTCTGCCAGCAGCGCCAAGACTGCGGCCGCCTGGCCGGTGGTGCCCACGGTAGCGCTGACCTGCCGAGCCATGTCGCCCAACTGTCCGGCACTCACGCCGGCGTAGTTGCCAGTAAGGATCAGTGATTTGTTATAGCGGTCCTGCTCTTCGCTGCCCTTGTAGTAGGCAACGGCGAGGCCACCGACGGCTGCAGTGGCCAGGGCCAGCGGGGCCAGGATAGCGAGCAGTCCAGCCGCACCAGCGCCAGCACCGGCGCCCAACTGAGCCACGGCACGAACGCCGCTACCCCAATCCCCCGACGACAGCGCGTTGCCCAACTGCACAACGTTTTCCTGCGCCTGGCGGGTGCCGAGGCGCAGCTTGTCGAAACCGGTGGTGGTCTTTTCGAGCTTGGCGTAGTCCTTGTCGATCTTGCTCAGGGCAGTGTTGTACTGGTCCTGGCTGATGCGGCCGGCGTCCAGGTGTTTGCCCAGTTGCTCGACCTGTGTATCCAGCTTGGCCAGAGCGCCGCGAGCAGGGTCAATCGCCCCCAGCAGGCTGTTCAAGGCCTTCTGCTCATCCATCGCAGACTTGGCCAGGGCAATCTGCTGCTTGTCGAGCTGTGCCGAGATCTTCGCCGCCTCGGCCTCGCCATAGGCGCCGGTCTTGGTCAGCTTGGCAAGAGCGTCACGCTGCTTTGCCAAGTCCTGGGTGGTTTTGGCACTGGTAGAAATTGATTTCTCCAGCGCCTGCATTTCGTTCATCAGCGAAACGGCGGACTGCTCGGCCCGGCCGCCGGCCTTCGCCATTTCATCCAGACTCGTTTTCGCCTGGATTGCATCGGCCGAGTCGATCTTGACGCCGAGTTCTGCAATGTTCATCGACTCACCTTGAATAAGTGCCCGCGGTTACGGGCTGTTTTCCCTCTCCTCCGCCATGACGCGCAGAGCCTCTCCTTCCAGCACCTGGAGGTCTGGGAAGATTTCAGCGAGTTTCTTTTTCTTGATGCCGAGGAAGCCGGCCACGTCGCGGATGCAGCTGTAGTCGAGACCGATCGCGCCGCCGGCGCCTGCTCGCCACTGGGTGGACATTCGGTTAAAAAGAAGGAAGGCTGGCCAGTTGCAGGGCCAGACCTCCACTTCTTCAACCAGGTCGCCATGGGCAAGGCCAAACATCCCGATAATCGCGTCGGGCACGCTCGGCGAGTACATGGCGCGGGCAGCGTCGGTCAGTTTCCCAGTCGGGCCTGGCTGTAAGCGCCTTCGTAGGCCTTAACGACTGCCTCGGCGGCACCCTGGCAGGACTTCACGAATGCGACGATGTTGTCGTCGCTGTATTCGTCATCGAAGCCCCAGCCGACTACCAGGTCCTTGATCTGCTGGGTTTGCTGCTCGGTGTCCACGGCAACCACTTCCGACCAAGAAGGCTTGTCGCCCAGCGCGGCCCGCGCCTTGTTCCGCGCCTCGTTCCATTCATCGAACAGAGCGGCAAGCTCGGTGCGATCTCGGTACTTGAAGGTGAATTCGACCTTCTCGGGTTCGCTGCCGACGATCGGGATCAGCACGGGCGCATTGAACGTAGCCTTTTGCGCAATACGGATCTTAGCCATGGGTTACACCGCCGCAGTCAGGTAGCGGGTCGGCTCGGCCTGCAACGCCAAGCTGACGGTACGAGTCAGCAGGTTGTTACGGGACACCGCTGGCTGCTTGGAGAACGACGTGTAGGTGCCGTACAGCAGGGTGTCGTTACCGGGCAGGTTCAGGCGCGCCGCTTCGATCTGCTTGCCGGCGTCCGCCTTCATCAGCACCCCGTTGAACGCCTGGGCCGGGTCATCAGCGATGGTGAGCACCATACTTGCCGCTGATTTGTCGGTGGGGATCTGCTTGCCCTGGTCATCCTCGAGGAACACCACATCCAGGTAGTTCTGTTCGCCGCCGGAGAAGGCCACGTCGGAGATTTGCGGGATCTGCACCCAGGTCAGCACTTTGCGCATCGTGCCCGCGCCGCCCGCTGCCGGGAAAACCTGAGTATCCGTGGTGTCGATACCTTCCAGGGTGATAGCCGTCGCGGTGGCCGCCTTCACGCGCGCCACCTTGCTATCCAGCTTGCTCCAGCCAGACGTCAACAGAACAATATCGCCGGCAGCGATGGTGCCACCTACAACGGTGGCGACCGCCTCGGCAGCGTTGCTGATGGCAGTGAACGCCAGTGCGGTCGCGTAGGTTGCGGCGTGCTGGAAGGTGCCGCCGTTCGGGAGTTTGTAGCCCATGGGGTATTTCCTCTTTGCAGATGTGAAAAACCCGCTCAATGGCGGGTCTCTGGGTTTGCCCAATGGGCGGGATCAGTTGGTGTCGGCTCGGTACAAGAGCGAGACTGGAACGGTATAAGTTGAATCGCCTGTGATGCCGGGCCCTGGGTCAACTGGCGACATGGTCACCACGGTGACGGCGCCCTGCGTGTCCCTGGCGTATAGCGGGAACAGGTCAACCAGTTCGGTGGTTATAGGGTTGGTCTTGGTCTTGCCGGTGCTCGCCGGCGCGATGATGCTGACCTGAAACACGCCGGTGAACAGACGGTGATCACCGCCGAGCGTGTTGCTCGCCGTGTCGCCCGGGATAGTGAAGGCTCGCAGGTAGGTCTCGCCCGCCGCCGGCGTGTACGCCGTGTTCTCGAAAACGATCTTAAGCTTCTCCGACCTGCCAGCATTCCAGGCGATCAGCTTGGCCTCATAGATCGAGGCGATGATTGCGTGACTCATACCTGGTTGTTCCTGATGGCCTCTAGCACGATCTGCTGGAAGCGAGCCACGGTTACCCGGACCATGCCGCCGGGGGCCTGGGTCGAATGGCCGAACTCCAGCGGGATGGCATAGGGCAGGTTGTTGATGATGTAGGCCATCTGGCCGGCGGTGAAGTCGCTCATCGCAGCAACAAGCGCCGCTGTGGTTTCGGTTCCACTCGGGTCTACATCGTCGAAGGTGACACTCTCGACAACGCCCAGCGAGATGTGCCAGTTCGCGCGGAACCGGCCACCGACGTAGCCCTCGGGCGCTTTTACGTCCATGCCGTCGTTGAGCTTACGGCCCGTCTTCAGCCTGCCACCCTTCGTGAGGTTGGCCGGATCACTGCGCAGCGCGCTGTTGTGATCGTCGACGGCTTTGTTGTACTGCGTCGCCACTGCGTTCTGCGCCCAGATCTCCGGGTTACCCACGGGGGACATGCGAATCAGGCTGCTGCCCACCTCGATGATGATCTCGCGCACACTGGCGTCGATGGCTTCGCTGGTCTGGGCGGCGAACTCGGCCAGACTCAGGGCGAAGCTGCCGGATTGTCCGGCGCCTGCGCGGCTCACGACCGTACCTGCAGCTCGTACAGGATCGGTGTGCCGGCGGGGTTGATCTCTTTCAGCGGAGGTACGATTGACCAGGTGCGGCCTTGGGCGGCCACCTTGTCGAGCAGCCCGGGCACCCAAGCTAATCCCTGCGGGGCGATCTTGAGCTTTTTGTCGCCCTGCCTGATGAGGCTGTTGTTTTGGAACTCTTGGCCGGTGAAGTCGAGCAGGATGCCCTGGGCGATTTGCTCGACGGTTGCGCCCGGCGCCTCGCCGCCCAGCTCCGGGTCGTACTCGCCAGGCTCCGTCTTGCTGATGGTCACTGCCTGGCCGAACTCTGTGATCATCTCCAGAGCCATCACGGCCATTTCGTCGTAGAAGGCCATGGTGGCTCCAGATGCATATGCGTTATTGGGCGGTTACTATCGACAGCTCAACAAGCCGCCGGAAAAGAAAAGGAAATCAAGATGACCACTGAAAATCAGCACGCACTCGAAGTCATTTCCAGGATGCGCAGTCTGTGCTCTCAGGCCAATGACTTAATGGCATTGCACGCAGGTAAATCCAGCTTCAATCGACTGGAGAAAGATAAGCTTCAGCAGGGGTTCCGATCTCTCAAGGAGGAACTGAAGCGGTACGCAAAAACTGGAACGATCGATGGAAAAAAGCGCGATCGCACTGAGCTTGAAGAGTTTTATTTTGAGCCCGCAGTAAGCACTGCTGCAGCTAATATCCTGGTAAGCGTGAATGCTGACCCAGCTTCACAGGCATGGTTCTCCTGTGTCTACGGAATTCAAACGGACGTCGGCCATCTACTTTCTCAACTGACAGAACAGTTTCCAAACTAGGCCCGGACAGCGAACAGCCCGCGCTTTTGCAGGTAATCCGCAAACTGCGTAGCACTTGGCCGATCAGGTGCCGCTGGCAGTAGCCGGTTGCTGGTGTTTGGGATCGCCGCGTACTGCCGGGTCACCGCACCTTCGACACGATCCAGCAGCACGGCGCCTTTGCGTTTTTCCACCGGGTCGATATCGTCCTGATGGATTTCTGCGGCCAGGGCCATCTGCCCGTACTGGATCCTCGCCGGAAGGTAGTTGTTCGGCTTGATCTCGTGATCCAACAGCACTTCCCGACGCGGCCAGGCCAACGCCTGCTCGCTGCTCATCTTGCGGCCTTTCCAGGTCTTGCCATCCATCGCCAAGGCGGCTCGGCGCAGCAAAGCTTCTTGCTCGGGAACGCCCCCAGGGATGACCGTGCCGAATTTCACGGCATACAGGGCCAGATCCTCCGCGCTCGCGTAACTTTCGGCATCAGGCTTGCCGGTTCCGTCCTCGATGATGAGTGTCATGCGTTAACTCGCTGGAATGGTTTGAAGATTGGCTGCCGGATCAACGACAGCCAGCAGTATTACTCCTTGCTCAGCTCAGCTACGAGCTTTTCCAGGGACTCTTTCGAGGCATTAGCCCGGTACTGGACCTTGGCCTCATCGAGCGTTGCCTTCAGCGCCGCGATTTCTTCAGCCTCATCACTCGGCGGTTTAATCGAGCCATTCTTCAGGGCCCCAATCTCTTCGCGCAGCGCGTCGACAGTCAGGACCAGGCCGTCACGCTCAGTGGTAAGCTCTCCAACCGAAGCATGGATGTTTCCGAGTACATCAAACAAGCGCAACGCCAGTTCGCCGGACTCTGGACGATGGATTTCGCCAGCTTCCAGCCCGTCAACAAGGATCTGGATTGATCCATGCTCAGCACGCAAAGCTGCCATGGCTTTTACCAATTCGGCCTGGTCTGCCGCACCAACAATCTGCACCCGCTTGGCTTCCTTCACCGACACATCGATGCCGGCTGCTTCGTACGCATTGACCACGCTCGGCCAATCGCCAATCACCAGCACACTTGTCACACCCGCTTCGGGCTTATCGAAGTGTTCCGGATTGCGATAACGCTTCTCCGGGTCGAAGCCGCTCAGCTGGTTGCTGTAAGTCAGTTCCATGTGTTTCTCCAAGGCGGCCATTGCTGACCGCGCGTTAAGTTTGAGGCTTAGCCGCCAGAGACAGGAGGCGTCGCAGTGAGCTTGATCATTACGCCGGCGGTAACCTTATTGCTGCCCGCGTGCTTGACCCAGTTGGCAGCAGAACCGACCGCAGCCAGGGTTGGGTTGGAACCGCCAGTAGTGGCTTTCCAGCTGTAACCCAGCACATCGATGTTCACGGTGCCTTCAGCGCGGTAGCCGATGCTCAGGTTTTCTTCGTCGTTCACTTCGTAGGAACGGAAGCCCGGGGCCTGAGACTCAGTGATGGTTACCGCGTTTGGCAGCAGGCCGAAGATCACGTCCGCCGGCGCGGTATCGGTCACCAGTACAGGCTTGCCCAGGGTGCCAGGCAGGCCGCCGTAGATCACGACACCAGCTTCTTCGTAGATCTTGTTGGTGATCGCTTCGTCGACGATGTCGAAATAAGCACTGGAGTGCATGACCCACAGAGCGATACGGCCGAACTTGTCGCCGAACTTGCGCATGCCGCGGGTCAGCGTCTTCTTGCCGTCGGTTTCGATGTTGGCCGAAACCACCATGTCAGCGTTGGAACCGATGGCAGCGCGCAGACCAGCGGTTGCGTACTGGATGAAGCCTTCCAAGGTCGCATCAGCGACGTCGGCACCGACGATCTGGGAGAACTCCTCGACCGGACGACCGCGGCGCTTGAACGCCTCTTCGGTGGTCTGGTATGGACCGTACTTCCATGGAGCTTTGACGCCAACAGCTTCGCCGGCGGAGATCTTCTTGGCAGTTACCTTGCCGTCAGAGTTGACGTCGCGGTGCTCCAGAGAGCCGTTCAGCTTGTAGAGAGCGCGCTTGCGGAAGTCGCCTTCGATCAGTTCATTGTCCAGCACCATTGCGCCGTTGGACGATGCGTTGAATACATCCAGGTTGTCCTGGACACGCTCCAGGTATGCGGTTTGCGCCTCATCGTTGTAGATGATCAGGTCGCTGTTAACGGTTGTAGCCATGGATCAATCCCCTTACTTGGGCAATGCGAGATATGCGGTTTGGCCGTGCTTGCGCTGAAAGTCGCGCTTCTGCTCGGAGGTCATTTCGGAGCGCTTGAATGCAGCCTTGCCGCCACCCCCGCCCGGGGCGAATGTCCCTGAAGCCCTTGGCCACAGATGAGGTGCGCTTTCGCGCAGAGATTCCGCCCATTCGAGCGGAGTCAATGGGGTTTTGCCGTCTTTACCGAGGATGACCTGGCCGGATTCATCAACGGCGACTGCATCGCCATCTTCGTTAAGGGTGAACACGCCTTTGGCGCGTAGGATGATGTCGTCTGTTGCTTCGGGGAGAGCACCAGCTTTCAGTGCGGCACCGCGTACCGAGTCGCCCAGGACTTTGCCCTGGAACTTGGCGGCGAAGGATTCGGCCTTCTCGGCACGCTCGCTGATGGCCTTCAACTGCTTGTCGTAGTCACCGCGCAAACGCTCGGTGCGGCGATTGAACACCTCGTCCACCTTGCCCTCGGTCAGCAGCTTGGTTTCTTCGTCCTGGCCCGCGCGACTGAGCAAGCCTTTGACGGCGTCGATGTCGATGCCTTCAAACTGGGTTTCGAACTGGGTCAGCTTGGTGGAGGTGTCCTTCAGCTTTCCCAGCAGCTCGGTATTTTTGGTTTTCAGCCCGGTAACAGAGGCTTCAACGGCAGTCGCGATAGCGGCCTTGATTGCCGGGTTTTCCAGGTCGATTTCGTTTTCTTCTGCCACGTTGATTCACCCCTTGGGTTTGGTCGCCCGCTTTGCAGGCATAAAAAAACCCGGCTCATGGCCGGGCTTTGTATTGAATTTAGCGTCTTGGTATCCGCTCTGACTCAGGAACACTTTGATTGATGCGCTTCAGCATCGGCATCAACGCTCCATGAAGGCCTGTCTTGGTAGCTTTTCGAGCGGCGAGCTGCGCTTGAATGAGGTGACCTGGCCCGTTGTAGATTTCCTCGAACGTGCCGTCTCTATTCATTCGAATGCCCAGGTAATAGTCCGGCACATGATGCACGGGGAATGTGAGGCTGGTTCCGAATGTAGTTTTGATCTGCACGTTACGACCATCATCCGTGACCGCATCATGATGTTTGGTTAGCCCTTCATTGAGGGTCAAGCCATAAGCCAGGCTCGCAACCACCTCTCCAATGTCGCCGACCAAGCGGCCATCCGGCGTGAATGGTTTTCCGGGGTACGCTTTCTGGAGCATCGAAACGGCTTCGAAGAGCCCTTTCAGTGCCTGCTCTATTTGTCCCTGAATTGCTTGATCCATGATGGCTCCTTGATAAGAGCGATCATCCTATATCAGATCCCTGCTCGCTCGAATGCGAGTGGCTCAAGCCCTTTCATCTGCACCAGGGTCAGCGGCGAGAAGTTGCGATCAAGCTGCAGCTCAGCGAAGCGCTCGACGGTCAGTCCGCCCTCCCGGAACAGCTTGGCCCGGACAGGACCGATGGCGACGTCCTGGAACGAGGCCGGCTGCTGCTGGAGCCAGTGGTAGTAATCGAGGTCAGCACTGACCTGCTGCCCGCCATCAGCACCCACCGAGGCACGCGTTGCGCCCTTGGCGAACATCGCGCTGAGCTTAGTCAGCAAGATGAACGTGGTTCGGCAGTTCGGGTGGAACGGCGGCCTTGGACCGGAATCCACCGGAAACTTGCGCTTATCCATCGAGCGGCACAACTGGCTGGTCTTGCTATCCAACGTGGCCACCATCTGGATCTCTTGCACGATGTCCGTGTTGGCCTTGGCCACCTCCATCCGGGCCTGGGACGACACATGCTGAATAGCGGTGTGCACGACCGTGCTGGCATTGCGGTTGGTGGTAGCCAGGATGCCGTCTTTGTACCCTGCTGCCTTGGTGCCGCGAATGTTGCGGATGATCTGGAAGTTCGTCTGCCCTTCGAAGAAGCCCTGCCGGATGGTGCCGGTGACACGCTCACGCTCGGCGCCTGTCCAGCCCTTGATGAATGCCTTCAGCAGCTTTCCGCCGCCGGTGCCACGCACGCTGATCGGGTTCGTCAGCACTGCACTCCGAATTGCCGCAGCTGTAGGAGCCACCACATCAAGCGTAACGCCCACCGGGGCCGACTTGGCCAAGCTTGTCGCTTCGAACTGCGCTTCGTAATTGGCGATGTCGATCAAGTCGAGGTTTAGCTGTGCGCTGTAGCGGTCGAAAATGCCCAGCAGCAGGCTATCCACTTCCTTGAGCAGCGCCTCCAGGCGCTTGACGTTGTACTCGGTCAAATCCGACTGGGTCAGCCGGTCGCGAATGGAACGGTCAATTTCCTTGAGGAAGGGAGCGAACTTGCCCACCTCCCCCGCCTTCAGCTTTTCGAGGAAGACCGCGTGCCGGATCGTGGCATCAAGGATTGCTTGGTTTGCCGCCATTTGGTGTGTCCTCGTTGTCCAGACCCAGGCCGTCCCCCTGCTCTTGCAATTCGCCATCGATCTGCAGGTCTGTCCGTTCTGGCGCGATCAGGCCCAACTTACGCAGGTATGCCCGAAGATCTGCTTTCGCAAAGCCGCCGTTCTGCCACAAGCCGACCAAGGCCGTGATCATCTGCGGATCAGCCGTGAGCTCTACGAATTCTTGGTTGACCTGGTAGGCGACCTTCTTTTCAGCGATGCCCATGTAGGCACAGCACCACATGATTGCCCGGGTGTATGCCTCGCTGACGTTTGCAACACAGCCGGCCAGCACCGAAGTGGACGCCGATTGGTCGCCGCGTGCCTCGGTTGCCGTCTTGGACGACAGAGACGCCACGACCATCCGCGCCCCGAGTTCGATCATCATCTGGTTCTTGTCGTTCATTGCCTCCTTGACCAGCGTGTTCGGCAATGGCTGCGCGTAACCGAACTGGCCGCCGGCCGGCAGCATCATTGGTGCCCTAGAGCCGACGTAAACGCCGTTCTTCTCCATCCAGTCGCGCCACTGCTCGTCCAAGCCAGAAATCCATGGCTGGGCCTGACCACACCAGAAGACGCTGTCTTCGTAATCGGCGCTGTTCCGGTAATGGCCCAGGTTGATCATGGCGATATCGTACAGCGGCGACTCGTCGATGCTTGGATCGTTGTTCTGCGCGCCGACGAAGGTGAACGGGATCTCCTTGAGGCGACCGGTTACGCCTTCGGGTTTGAACTCGTCGATGACTGCTAACGGCCCACCACCTTTAGGTCCGGACCTACGCCAAACACGGCAGACGAAACCGTCATCCTCCAGCGCCAGTTCCCGGTACTGCTCAGCTGTCTTGTAGCCGAAGCCGTCAGGAATCTCAGGCGATTCGCGAAGCACCACAAGCGTCAGCACGCTGTGACCGTTCACCATACCTGTGCGCCAGTTGATGATGTCTTCGGCGCAATAGGACAGGATCACCGAGTGACCGCCGATGCCGTCGTCCTGGTGATAGTCGACGTATAGCCCGTGGCGGCCAGCCTCAAGCACCTTTTCAAGCGTGCCCTGGGAGTGCTGGTAGATGCTCACCCCGGAGCCGTTGGCGTTGTCTTGCAGGTACTCCAGTTTCTTCGGCACTGTCAGCGTTGGATCTTTGTGAAAGGCCAGGCCCAGCAGCCCGTTACGGGTGTGCCCGGTGGCGTTCTTGAACACCGCGCGCTCGCGGTAAGCTCGATTCCTGTCTTCGTTCTCCGGCGACTTATCGTGCGCGTTGATGTACGGGAGCCGATCGACAACCCGGTGCTGACCGGCACAGACGTCGCGGACGGTAGCCCAGCGGCCCAGCGCTTCGATGTATTCCGCCCGCTTGAAGGAGACGTCGTTGCTCATCGGGCGTATCCCATTTTAATAGCGGTGACCGGTTTTATGATTGGGTACTCGCGGTGGATGAAGTAGCCGCCGGCGTCGTTCGCGTGATCGATGCCGGCGGTTTTATCTGGCTCCCCGTTCGCGCCCCACACCTGTTGTTCCAGGCCATCGGCGTAGGTCGGACAGGTGAGCGAATTGATCAGGTAGCGGCGCTCGCCCTGCGCATTGCAGAAGACGGCGTTCATTGCGTTGATTCGATCTTTCACCGGCGGGTTTGCCGCTGGAGCGATGACCGCAAAGCCGGCCTGCTTGAGCATGGCCAGGTCAGTGATGCTGGCGTTCACGGACTTGCGCGAATCACCCGAAGCGTCCGGGTAGATCCTGATTTCGCAGGTCTTCTTGAAATCGTTGCCATCGTGCTGCCAGTAGCGTTCCTTGATGCGTCGGATCATGTCAGGCGTGTCATAGCCGTCGATCAGCTCATCCACGGCCCTGGGCAGCCCCTGGTCGCGCTTAACATGGGTAATTGCCGCCATCTTGCCGACGTTGAAGTCCATTCCGATGAACAGGGGCTCACCAGGCTGCACTGTGTCGAAGCACCCATTGAGCTTGCGGTCGTAGGCTGTGTAGATCGTGCCAGACGTCAGGTTGACAAACTGCCCACGGAGATAGGCTTGAATCAATTGCGGCGGATACGACTCCATCAGAGATGCGATGTAGTCATCCGGCAGGTTCAGCTCGTTATCGAACGTGCTGGCCTGTACCAGGCCGTACATGTCGTTCAGCACAGGCTTGTCACGCAGCTGTTTCACGAACTGCTGGTAGACGAACTTGAAGCCCTCAGGCGTGGTAGTGACGTCCACCCCGTTCTTTAGTCCAGGCAGGTTGTAACGCATCCGGGCAATGATCTTGCGCCAGGCCTGCTGAGCCTTCAGCAAGCTCATCACGTCCAGTTCATCCACAAGGGCCTGACCGATCTTGAAGCCGACGATGGTCTGGGGCTTCTCCATCGAGCGGCATATCACAGTGCCGCGGTACTGCCGGCCGCTGTAGATGTGAACTTCGTGGTTTGCCTGGTTGATCTTGGTCTTAAGCCCCCAGTCGTAGGCCACCTCATCCATGGTCGGATAGAAGATGTCCCGGATCTGCGGGTAAGTCGGTGCAAAGTAGCCAGCGTTAACGCAGGGCCACTCCATGAAGTGCTTGCTGAGTGCCGAGCAGCCCACCCAGGTCTTGCCTGAGCCGAACCCAGCCACGAAGGCACGGAATTTATGAGGCAGCGTGAGGAACTGAGCCTGCGGAACATTAAGGCTCGGCATTCGGCTTCCTCGCATCCACCACGTCGACCTGGATGCGGGTCGGGATTGCTGGTTCTTCCCCAGCCTCTTCTTTTCGAGCCCTGTTGACGTAGATGTCACCGGTTTCTTTCGCGGCCTGCTCCAGGATCTGCATTGCCAATCCGATGTTCTTCATCGTCTCGGCCTTCTCCACAAAACGGTTCATGACGCGGAGCCGGAAGGCACGGTTGGCGATCGGGATGTCAGCTGTCTCTTCACGGAATCGCGTTCGCGTGTCCTGAAACAAGGTCGCCCACTTAACTGCTAACCCCTTCCCCGCAGCCTTGGTTGGGTCGTGCGTCTCCACCTGCTGGCGGCTCACCACAACCCCGTATTCGTTCTTGACGGCTTCCACCACCTGGGATGGGGTGTCAAAGCACGCCAGCGCCTGAACGATGAAGCTCTTCACCTCATTTTTCAGGGCTGCCATAAATTCTCATCCGTCTAGAGCCTGTCAAGAATCAGGCCGATCTCAGCAGACAGGTTCCGCAGGCCCTCGCAATGTTCAATTTCCCCACCTCAGCAGGACTGTTTGCAGCATCCACCAACGCTTGAACGTCAGGGCTTGCACCGTAGCGGCGGACGACACCGACGAACTCTTCGACGTCGTGGCCCTGCAGCTTGATCTTCGGTGCACCTTCTTGGGTGAATGCTGGTTGACCGAATTTGTCGGTCGCGTGAGCCAGGTGATACAGCTCGTGTTCCAGGAGCGCGCAGAACTCAAGGTCGCTGCACTGGGCGCAGTAGTCAGCAGCTAGGGTGATGATGAAGGCAGGCACATCGCCGAACCAATCACGCATCTGTTGCTCCATCCGCGCTTTCTGCCAGCCACCGGCGCGGAACGCCACCTGTTCGGCCTGGCCCAGAACAGTCCTACCCTGCTTCTCGAAGCTTGACGATGCCCACATGACCCGGATGTCTGAATCTAGTAGATGGGCATGGTCTTCGTTGTGAATGCTGCCGGTGTTGGCAAGGATCTCGGCTTGCAGCCATTCCCACACCTCGGGGGCTGGAACTAGACGTATGCCGAGATCAGAGAGACCCGAAAGCTCAAGCAATGAATTAGGAGGATAGGGTCTTTCCACTGAGCACCTGATTATTCAAACACGCCCCAATCAATTTCAGACCAAAAAGTGGGGCGAATACAGCCCTCGTGGGCGTGTTAACTGTGGAGGATGGGTAGCTCAACTAGTAAACGGAGCTACAAAATGCAAAAAGCAGAGATTGCCTTGATTCTGACCCTCGCCACGCTCGCTGCTTGGCCATGGCTGAAAAGGCTCTTCACCTGGAAATCGGCACTCGTGCTTGCACTGGGCGGGGGCGTCCTATGGCGCCTAGTCAAGACTTAACCAAGAAGAAATCCGACTCGGAGGGGCTCGTTCGATCGCCTCCCAGTCGGGTTGCCTAACTGTCATGAGGTCACGCTGATAGTTGAAATATTGGTTAATTGTCGGCGAATTTGGAGTGGAATCTCTCCTAGTGCAAGGAAGCTTGCAGCGGTATCTTGTTAAGAGACACCCTCATAAACGCTCAGGGACTTGCAATGACTAGGGACAATTTTTCAGACATCACAAAGCTTCGTCTGGCCTTAAACGTACGATTTATGTGCGTTTACCCACCCTGCCAGAAAGCTACTCATGGCCCGTCCCTTTCAGGCGACACTTTAATAAATATCGGCAACGCTGCTCACATCACCGCTGCATCCACCAATGGGCCTCGATACGACGCGTCCCTTACTCCAGAGCAACGCAGGGCATATGAAAATGGAGCTTGGTTATGTGCAACGCACGCCACTCTAGTAGACAGGGCTCCTGAGGATTTTCCGCCTAGTGTTCTTCAAGGATGGCAACGTAGTGCTGAGGCCAGAGCACGCAATGACGTCTATGGCGTTTCGACAGCGGCCACAACTACTCAACCTGAAATCAGCTCTGCTCTCGCGAAGTTCATCCCGCTCGCGGGTAAAGCTATTGAATTCCGTATGACAAGATTTTTTTTCGCCGGGTTTCAGGTGCCGAAGGAATCAGTCAACGCTATGCAGCGCCTAATCCGAGAGTGCTCAGGCTATCACTGGCACCCAGGTCACCCTTGCCACTCTGGCAATCACGTGACGCTTTCAAAACAGGATTATGTAATCAGCACCATTCGGCAAATGATCGATTTGCTCTCAGATAAAACCAGATGGGTTTCTGATCACACCGGTTATTCCGTCGCGTATGCTAGCGAGTCTCATATGAACGCTGCATTCGAGTCATTGAAAAAGGCTTACGGCGAGGTAGATTCCACACTTCATGAACTTAGGCAGTATATGAGGGGGCAACCCAACTACTCGGCGTAATGATATGCAGACTCTTTCGCTACTCTGTTGGTTGCGGCTAGTGCGACCAATTCACGGTTGCGTTTTTCCATAACGTCTCGACACAATTTGCTGACTCGCAAAAGTGTCGCGACTTACCTGCCTCGCCGCTCGATTCCGCCTGGCGCCTTGTCGCAACGCATGCAGTGCTCACAGTTCAGCGTGCGGCATAGCCAGGCTTTCACCTGCTGCCAGTATGTGACCATGAAAATATGCCGGCCACCGGCCAGGGCCAGGGAAACATGCAGCGTCAGGCCGGCACTGGTCGGGCCGAAGAAGATGTTCTGGCTGCGAGCCATGACGACGAAACCGCTGATGGCTACCGTCGAGTAGATCAGCTTCCCGAGAATGCCGTCCCTCACCTTCCCGCTCAATACACACCAGGCTGCCCACAGCGCGATAAGGCCGCAGGCGATGGAGTTGATCAGTTCAAGATTCATGGTGGATTGCCTCCCCCGAACCGCTGTCGAATGAGCGCCCAGAGGTCAGCGGATTTGATGGCTCGATTGATGGCCGCCAGGAGCGAGCCGCCGAAGGCACCCAGCAGGAAGCCGATACCGGCGACGATCTTCGGCTCGGTCACGCCCAAGTAGGTGCTGACCATGCTCGTCAGGTAGATCGAGCAGGCCATGCCGGTGATGAGGAAGATCATCCAGGCGCGCCAGTCGGACAAGTCGTCCTTGTGCCACCAGCTCGCAACAACGGCGCCGATAAGGCCCGCAATCAACAATTCGAACCTGTCGATCTTGTCGAGCAGGCGCTGTAAGTACTCCATGCGCTCGACTCCGTGGGGCATGTTTTAAGAGAATGGTTGTCGCGAATTACTTGGGCGCCTGGGTGATCTTCACCAGGCCATCAGGCAGGATTTCCATGTGGGATGCCTTCACGATGATGTCGGGCTTTAACTCGCCCGCCACGCCAATGCCGATTCCGAACCCAGCAGCATACGGCTGGCCGGTCGGAGACAGCTCAACCCGGACCGACCACTCACTCGCGACCTTGGCTTTGGCTATCGACGCCTCCGTCACCAGGTCATCGCGCAAATACACCTTGCCGTCGGCGACAACGAAAGGGCTTGGCCCTTCAAGACTTCCAAGTCGAACGCGAATCTGGCCGTTATGGAAGATGCTGAAGCCACCACCAACCAAGCCATTCATCTGAGCGGACACCGAAGCCTTTTCGATACGATCCGCGACCTCTTCGCAAGTCTCGAAGCGCTCATAGGTCAGCGTTGTACGAACATCCGAGCCGTCACGATCAAACGAGATATCCTCGGTTGTGATATCAGCACTAGCGCGGCAATCGGCCGGGATCTTATCCAGCTCCGCACCGATGAAGGCGTAGTACTCCACAGCATTGGACGGCAGATCGAAATTCGACCAAGAGCCCGCAGTCACACCAATAAGCCGAGGCTCGGCGCTGGTCGACGCGTCAGAACTATGAATCTCGAACTCGCCAGTGACGCTGTTGAACTTCCAGCCGGAAACGCCCGGCACGTAATTGTCGGATTGGATCGTGCGGGACATTTTTCCGTGCCTCATAACGAGAAAAGCCCCAGCGAATGCTGAGGCCCTGAATAGGTGCGCGGTCTTTCCCGCTGTCTGCCAAAGACAATCCCAGCGTCAACGCCCCAATGCATCGATCGCGCCGTTAGTGTCTCGCGCCACCCTGGAAGCACAGTGAGGTCAGGGTGCACGGGCTGCCGGTGTTGATTCCGTATGTCGCACTACCGGCTATCGACGTCCAGGCCTTCCCGAAGGCTGTCCTGGCTACAGGTGAATCAGAAAGCCGGCGAGATATCGAAGTAGTAGTCCTTCCCTTCCTCGAAATGCTCGGCCCGGTCGGCAGCCACATTCACGACGTATTCGCCGTACGGGGTGTACTTGCCGTAGATCGCATCCTCTTCCGCAGGATTGGCAGACCACACGGCGCCGAAGTGCAGGCGGGTCAGTGATTCCGTCGAGCCCTGAACAGGCCCTTTGGAGCGAAGAGTCATTTTGCAGCGGGTGATGTAGGTCATCGGTAGATCCTCGAACGTCGATTGAGCAGGAGGGTCTTTCCGGTCTTTCGCCTGCATTTTGGCAATAAAAAACCCCGCTCTAGGCGGGGCTTCATAAAAACTTTAGTCGCTTGAAGTTTGAGGGACTGGGGCCTCGTCGATGCTGATGCAGTGCTCAATATCCGTTATTTTCTTCAGTGCAAGCTCGGCCGTTGAATAAGCTCCGAACATTCTGCCCTGATAAAAAACAACCCACGCAAACTGAATATCCGCGTTGCCAGCCTGCCGTACAACCAACTTCTTGAACCGTTCCGCCAAGTCGTCGACATGCATCTGTGCCATGCCACGCAAAACCATGACGCTCTCCCAGTTTATAGTCGGAATCTCTATTTTCGACTCTGGACAGACTGAGAGCAACAAAAAGCCCGACATATTAGCCGGGCTTCGCAGTGCAACTTCCTAACGCGCAAGATCGATAGGATGAATAAATAATCTCTCATTTTCTCACTCAGTGCAACATTTTTTGGGTATCCGAACTTTGCTTGTAGCTCCGCCGATTAAAACCTATCCAGGGCTTTCCAGATTTTTGCCTACATCCTTTCGAACGGTAAAACGGTCGTATCCGGGGTATGCGCCATACGTGTGACCGGGTCTAACCTATTGGAGCGATAGGTAAATGAAGTCGTAGGTCTGCAGGGGATCTGATACCGTTTAGCCATATGGTCGTGATACACGAGGCTAATTATGGACGTAAACGCCCATTTTCCTGAGTACGAAGCAGAACGCTTAAAACGCGTTGAGGCCCTCTGCCCGCAAAATGAACAAGACGATGAAGTCTTCGAAAAAATGATTTCGATGACTTCAGAATACTTCAATGCTCCCATCGCGCTAATTTCTATTGTCGATAAGCACCGCCAATGGTTCAGGGCTCGGATTGGGATTGAAGAACACACTACACCACGGGACGTTTCGTTCTGCGCCCACTCGCTACGCGACAGAAAGCCCTTAGAGGTTTTGGACGCGCGAGATGATGAGCGCTTCAAAGATAACCCTATGGTCACCGGCCCGCCCTTCATTCGCTACTACGCTAGCGCACCACTTCTCACAAGTGATGGTTTCTCCTTGGGCAGCCTATGCATAATAGATACTTCAGCTCGAGAACCAATGAGCAAGCGAGATGCGGGAATGCTCGTTTATTTTGCTCAACTCGTTGTAATGAGGATTACAAGCTTACGCTCACGGAACTTCATTGATCAGCCTACTGGACTTTTCAATCGACTTAGATTGGAAGAAGATATCCGCATGGCAAGCTCCAGCGGCATTCAGCATGACCTTTTTGCGGTGGACGTAATATCTCCGAAATTTTTGAATGACGTAGTAAAAGCACTTGGTTACAGCTTTTCTCAAAAATTAATGCTCGACGTAAAGACTAGACTTCAGTCTTTACTACCTAAAGATTATCTTCTGTACAAAATTAGTCCCACACGTTTTGGGTTTCTTTTGAAAGCTGGCGAGCCGGTCGAGCGCCTCTGCCTTGACATTCTTTCTAACTTTTGCGAACCGGTTGATTGTCAAGGAATTCCAATACCTATGCAGCCAGGCATTGGAGTTTTGAAGATCGCTGATGCAGAAGAGAGGGACTGGCTACGCCTGGTGGTAGGCGCTGCCGACGACGCCAGAGTTCGTAACTTGGGATGGACAATGTATCAGCCTGAGTTGGACGCAGCTCAGCAGCGAGCATTTGTGCTACTGAGTTCCTTGCCTGACGCCGTTCGATCTGGAAATCAACTGAGCCTAGTTTTCCAGCCGAAAATCAGGTTACCTAGCCTAGCATGTGAAAGTGTTGAAGCCTTGATCCGGTGGAATCACCCTACGCTCGGACCTATCAGCCCTGCAGAATTTATACCATTGGCAGAGAAAACTGCGTTGATGCATTCGATTACCTTTTGGGTACTTCATGCCGTAGTTTCCCAAGCGAAAGTATGGAGGCGCAAAGGTATTGAGTTACGAATCTCCATGAATGTGACTGTCAGTGATCTTGAAAACTCAAAATTCGTAAACAAAATCACAGAGTACATAAACGACGGCGCACTCCTACCCAAAAATCTAGAACTTGAATTCACTGAAAGTATGCACATGTCAGACCCAAAGGCAGTTATTACTCAGCTAGAGCGCGCCCGTGGGTTAGGCATTGATATTTCCGTGGACGACTTCGGCACTGGCTACAGCAACTGGACATACCTAAGGCAACTTCCGGTCAGTACGGTAAAACTAGACCAGTCACTGATCAGCAATCTGGACACAAACGAAAAAGATAAGAGGTTAGTTAAGACACTAATCGAGCTTGCGAGAGGGTTAGGGTATCGAGTCGTAGCAGAGGGAGTCGAGACCAAAAGTATCTTAGATCTAATTACGCCCTGGGGGTGTTCAGAGGCGCAGGGATACCTGTTCACACCCCCACTGAAAGCGAAACCACTAGAAGAATGGCTGGAGCAAGGTGGTTTCAACGCGGCCATGTGATCGGACTACAGAGCCAGGTACTGAGTCCTTTTAATTCATTAGAACTTGTCGGCGGGAAGCTCGTTTCCAGCTCCCGCCCATCTCACAAAGCTGGGGTCATATAGGCCACCTTTCCAGTTCATCGCCGCGGCAATTTATTATGCAGCGAACGTCTCAATTAGCCCCTCCGCGTCAAGGAGCTCTTGAGCGGCCACCAGCGCATCATTCATCTGACGATCCAAAGCTTTTCGTATGGAAGACCGCCACCGATAACGAGTCGATTCCGGCTTGCCGTCGTTATCCCAGTTGGCTATGTCGTACCAGGCAGCCGGCAGCACCGCGGCGGAGCGCTTGCCCTCGGCCCCTGCCACTTGCGGAATGGCCCAGGTCAGCACAGCGCATTCCCGGAAGCGTTTCGGCGCCGGCGTGCACACCGAGTTAAGCAGCTCAAGAATGGCGTCGTGCTTGTGCTCCTGATGCGTTGAGTACTTCGCAACGAGCACCCGCCAGTGAGCCGGGGTCAACGTCTTATGTAGCCGACCGAACACCCAGCAGTCCTGCAGAAATGCTGCCTCCTTGCCGACAATCTCCCCCTTCTGCTTGGCACATTGCACCTTCGGCTCAAAGTCGCAGCCGCCGGCGGAACTGATGGTTTCGGCCGCGAGGGCTCGAACTACTGCTGAAACAACGTTGCGATAGGTCATGCGGCTTCACCTTTTTTCAGTTCTCTGGTCTTTGCCCGGTATTTGGCCTTGATGGCCTTGATCTCTTCCACGGTGTACTTGCAGGGCGGGTGTAGCCCCTCCAGCCAAGCCACCTTCTCGGCGCCGATGCGCAGCACCAGGCGGATGCGGTACTCCACGGCATTGCCGGACAGGTTGCGATTACACTTCACGCACTGCCGGTGGATGTTCAGCGGCTCGAAACGCAGCTCTGGGCAGGCGCCGACTGATCGGTAGTGCCCGGCGTCCCACCGGCTGCCGGTCATGAGGTCGTTGTCGTTCGGCGTCGAGTCGCAGCTGATGCACGGCAGGTGCGCATCACGCAGGCGTACGTACTCGTTAACTGCGGCCTGGGCTTCGCGCAGGTGGTCCGCCCTGCTCTTCAGCTTCTCCTTGCGGACCTTGATCTCGGCGCGCTCGATCTGGTCCAGGGCCTTGCGGGCCTTCGGCGCGTGGCGCGGCCCGTCGACGAGTGCGCACTTCGGACTGCATACGGCCTGGCCCAGGCGCGCAGGCACGAATGAGGCCCTGCACGTTGCGACACGGCACCTCTTTGGCTTGGGCGGCTTGCGCTCAATCGTCATGCAGCCTCCTTGAATGCTTCGAACTCGGCCATTTCGGTCAGGCGCTCTTCTGTGAGCGTTGGCCAGTCATGCAGCACCAGGTACGCGCAGCACTGCCGCCAGAAGTCTTGGAATGTCTCCTCCCCCATCGAGTCGTAGGAAAGGCTGCGGGGGATCTTGCGGGTGAGCTGGCCCAGGCCAGGGATGTCGAACAATTCCTCGTCGCAGTACACGCCCGACTCCAACTGCAGGGTCTTGATCGCATCATGCGATTGCTTCCCGGAAAACCGATCGATGTTCTGGCTCAGCACCCGGCCCAGGCCGTGGACCAAGCCGTTGAACCGTGGGTTGCGTGGCTGCTTGAGGTCGGCGCGGATCTTCGTGTTGATCCGGAAATCCCGCTCCCGCAGGATCGACCGGTCTGCGTCGGAGGACGGCACGAACGCGGCCACGTCCTTGCCGGTGGCGGGATCTACAAGGCGGCGCAGAACCAGGTATACGGGCATTGGGCGAGGTTTTGCTGACTTGGTCATTGCGCCGCCCTCTTCGCTTCCAAATCTTGGGCCTGCTTGATCAGCAGAGCCCTGCGATCCGCCAACTCATTTGCCGCATCAATCCGCATTTCGGTTTTCCGCTCAGCACTGGCCTTCCGCATTTCCATCATCGAGTTCTTCACCAGCTCCAGCTTCTCGCGGATCACCGGCTCTGGCCGGGTAACGTTGCCAGTGAGCAGACCGGCGATAGCGCGTCCGTCTTCGGTGACAGGCTCGACACTAAGGTCTGCTAGGTACTTCTGGCCGTGCTCACGAGGAATGCGCTTCAGCTCCATCGCCTTGGTCACAGCCTGGATACGGCGGTTGGCGTCGAAGCCTACGGATACGTGCCAGTTGACTGGCTTCGCGTCCTCGCGGGACTGACCCACGAACCGCTGGTAGGCGTCGATGAACGCCATGCGCGCACCGATTTTGTCGCCGCCATCCAAGATGGGTTTCGCAGCGGCCAAAGCCAGCTGGATCTCGTCGGTCAGCACCACCGTTTCAAACTCGTCGTTGGTGGTCATGGCGATGGCCCAGGCCTCGTCCTTGCCTGGACGACCGTCGGATGTCTGGACACGTTGCAGGATGTCGGCCATAGCCAGCTTGCCCTTCACTTCGAAGCGGCACGCCTTCAGCGCCGCCTTGACGACAGGCACCGGGTAGGCACAGAGGTCTTCGGCCATCATCGCGGCGGTCCCCGGATTCATTTCCTGGCCCATGGCCTCGGCAGTTGCGCAGATGGCAGCGGCCAGCCCGGCAACCTGCTGGTCATTCATTTCAAAGGTATTCATTGCGGTCACCTGCTTGGCGTTTGGCCAGAACCATCTGGGCTGCCTGCTCCGCTGCGGAGTGGTTCGCTTCCGTCCGCTCCATCTGGCGGGCAGTTGTGCCGTTGATGCGCTGCCCGGTCACCCACTGCGTGTGATAGCTCTCGGCGTTGACCAGCAGCTCGTTGACGCTGTGGCACTTACGCAGAACGGCGGCATCGCTGGCTTTCAGGAAGTGGGCGGCGACGTGGTGGGCGACGTCCGCACCAAGGCGGTCAACCAGCAGCGCCATCTGCTTGCCAATCTTTGCGTTCCACACCGGCCAGGCGCCGTAACGCTTGCGGTAGGCCATGGCGTAGTTCGCCCAGACCTTAAAGGTTTTGCAGGTCTGGTCTTTCGGCCCCGGCATGTCGGCGGGAATCTCAACTCGTGGTTGCTGGGGAACGAATGGCACGACCTGTCCCGTCACGACCTTGGCGGTAGCATGGGGCGTAATTGGTTCAATGACCGGTTCCATGACTGGTTCAAGAGAGTTACTGATTCTGGGTGCAGCTGCTGCACTACCCCCTGGTGCAGGAGATTCACTAGGGTGTGAACCTGCTGCACCACCCGGGTGAACCTGCTGCACTACCCCTGGTGCAGGAGGTGCACCACCACCGTCGAGAGTGAGGAAGTAAACGTTTGACGAATTCCCCTTCGGGCCACCCTTCCGGATCTCCTTGCGCAACAGCCCCGCCTCACACAAAGCAGTGATGTGGTTCATGACAGAGCGCTTGCTGATCTCGCACTGGTCTGCGATGTGCTGATAGGACGGCCAGCACTCGCCTACGTCGCTCGCGTTGTCGGCCAGCTTGATCAGCACCAGCTTGCGCAATGGGTTTCCGACGCGAAGTTTCATCGCGGCGACCATAAGGCCCATGCTCACGCGGCACCTCGCATTGCTTTGTCATGGGTGAACAGGCCGTCCCAGGTCTTCTTCATGGGCAGCTCGCCGGCCAGGTACAGGTCGTAGAGGCGTGCGGCGCCCTTCTTCAGCAGAACGGGCGTATAGGAGATAAACGGGTCTTTGCCGTGCGGGGTGACTTCGACCTGGTGCTCGGTCATGTACTTGTCGCGGGCGTACGAGCCAACACGGTGGCGGGTGCCGGACTTGCTCTCGTTGTAGAGCCAACTCCGTGCTTCCAGGTAATTCCCCACCTGCATTACGTTGACGCCATTGAGGCCCTTGCAGAACTGGGTGTGGGTCATGCCTTCCTTGAAGAGGTTCTCCAAGGAATGGATCTTCGTGGCCTGCTGCTCGACCTGGGCGGTGAGCATCAAGCGGGCCTTTTCAGACTCCATGGCAATGTTCAGGATTTCGAGGGTGGTCAGTTGTTGAGGGCTTACCACCTGAGCTTCCAGTTCCTGCCAGCGATCAACCAGCGCTGCCGTGAACTCAGGGCTGAGCTGAGCGACAATAATGAAACTGTCCCGCTTGTTGACCAGGTATACCGTCATAGGCCTTGATCCAGGCCCGTCATGAGAGGTTTCCTCCGATGCAGTAAACCTCACCACGGTCTTTTCGGAGAGGCGCTCAATGGTGCGCTTCACGTTATCGTGGCGAGCATCCAAAAGTTCGGATATTTCTCGTGACGACATTGTCCGCGCCACGTTTTGTGATTGCGAGAAACGTGGCACGAGATTGTTGGGGCTATTGATCGATTCGGTGTGTTGGTGCATGATTCGCTCCAGTTGTTTACCGCTGTAGAAAAAGCCGACCTCGTACGTCGGCTTTTTTGTGCCTGGAATTCAGGCGATGGATTTCAGTGCAGGCTTGCCGTTGATCAATGCTTCAGCCTTGCGGCGCAACTCCCCCGCCTTCGCTTCAACCTGACGGCACTGCTTGGCGAAGGCCGGCAAGTGCGGCAGGTCTTGCTCGCACATCACTTGGTCGTCAAACACTTCGCTGCCGGTGTCAATCACATCACCCAGAGCACGGATCAAAGCACCGAAGCTTTTGTTCGCACATTGTTCGCTGGTCATCTGGCGGGCACCGGTCAAGCCGTGTCGGCTCGCCAGCTCGTTCAGACAGTGATCGCGGTATTCAGGCTCAAGGGCGTTGACCCACGACTCTTCCAGCCATGACGGCATTTCCTGATCGCCGTTCAGCCAGCGCTGTACACGCTTGAGCCAGCGGCCGGTCGCCTTCACGAACTCACTCACGTCGCCGGTCAGTTGGGGCGAATTGAAATCAGGGACGACCTTCTCTTTGGCGCGATCAGGGATCGACAGGTACAGCTCGCGGCTTAGCGCCTGGGCGAAGTCGTCCTGGCTCAGGCTGGTGCGGGCGATCTGGTTTGCTGCGTGGGCGACCAGCACCTGATCACGGGTTTGTACGGTGTGTCTGGAACTGGACGTTTGCATGGGGACTGCTCTCTTCTAACCTGGCTTCAATGGAACGGCGGACAGGGATGTCAGGCGGCGGACTGGGCGCCCTTTTGGGGAATACACAGCTCGCGAGCAGTGATTTTTCCACCGGTCAACTCTTCTGCCTTGAAAGCCTTTTCGGCGCGCATCGGGTGAATCCCGGCAACCCAGTACGAAACTGCGGCTTGAGAAACGTCGAGCGCTATAGCGGTTTTGGTTTGCCCGCCGAAGAAGTCGACGAGCCTTTCGATAGGGGTCATAAGAGCACCCTCCTGATAAGCCTGCTTATATCCTAAGTAGAAGGACACTTATTTGCAAGCCGATAAGGGAACTTATAAATTTCAGCTGATGAGCACACTCGCCGAACGAATCAAAGCCGCACGCAACCACGCCAAGCTGACGCAGAAGGCGCTCGCCTTAAAAGTGGGTGTTGAGCAACCGGTAATCTCCCAGCTGGAGACCGGGAAAAACCTTCAAAGCGCACACTTGCCGAAGATCGCCCATGTGTGTGGTGTGAACGCTATTTGGCTCTCCGAAAATACCGGGCCAATGACAGGTGTGAGCGCTACAGAGTCAAATATCTCTATTGCGGCGCAGCCCACCAAATCATTCCGCTATCCGGTAGTGAGCTGGGTTGCCGCCGGCGCCTGGGCGGAAGCAGTAGAGCCCTACCCGGCTGGAATCTCGGACACCTACGCATTTTCGGAGTACGACTCCAAAGGCCCAGCGTTTTGGCTGACAGTCAAAGGTGACTCGATGACAGCGCCCGCCGGCCAGAGCATCACCGAAGGCACGCTAATCCTGGTGGACACCGAGGCCGAGGTTGCGCCAGGTAAGCTGGTGGTGGCCAAGCTGCCGGACAGCAACGAAGCGACATTCAAGAAGCTCGTCAGCGATGGCGGCCGGCTGTTCCTGAAACCGCTGAATCCGAGTTACCCGATAGAGGCAGTAGACGAGAACTGTCGGATAGTGGGCGTGGTTGTACAGGCACTGCAGAAGTTTTACTGATGCTTTTCAGGAGGCCCAATGTCCCTCACGAAGCCAAACCAGCAACTGCGCCGCGATCTCAAGGCGATCGCCTCAAACCTTGAGGAGTCCTGTATCGACCTAGGTAAGCTCGCAGAAAAACTCAGCGATGCAGACGCCATAGCCCTGGCGGGGTTAGTAGGTACGCTTTATGAGGAAGCCGACAGGCTGGTGGGGTATGCGAATGAGGTGAAGGCGGGGCAGATAAATCGGAGCACGCACGAATAGGCGCGTGGTATGGCGTGGAGGGCAACTATAAATCCGCGGTTTTTTTGTTCAGGCGCTGCAGACGTTTTACTGATCGATGCTGTGACCTTTGCAGGGCCAACAATAGGAGAGGGTAAAAGGGAGTGCCGATCTGTTTGGCCTCCATCAAGGAGCACAAATGAAGACCGATGATGATATAGGAATAGACGAAGCGCTAACGCTAAAAGCGGACCAGGTCGAGCGCTATTTAGATCTCATGAAGTGCAACAGGCCATGTGAAGCATGCGGCCATGAACACTTCAAGGTAGAAAAAACTGAAGATGACGTTGCCTTCATTGCTCACCCGCTATTCAAAGATGAAGAGCTTGGTCTCGTATACGTCCCCGTGACATGCGCTAGGTGTGGAAACACCAGGTTCCTGAATGCAATAACCATGGCAAGGATAATCATGGGCGACCATAATGGAGCTAAGAATGGCAAATGATAATGTCGTGGGGTTTCGCTCAGGCAAATCTGATGGATCAGGCCTACCACCTGGAGGCGACACAATGGAAGCTCGCGTAGTAGCACTTGAAAAAGCATCCCAAGATATTCGGGAGAAGCTTGTGCGCGTGGAGATGCGCCTGGACGGAATTGAATCGCATATGGCCACGAAAGTCGATATTTCCAATCTGGTCTCAAAAGACGATCTCTCATCGTTTGTTCGTGCCAGTAGCAAAGATATTCAGGACCTTGCCGTTTCTTTTCATAAGACGATTAATGAGCAGACTTGGAAGTTTGTAGGGGTAGCGACAGGGCTTGCAGCTATCGCTTTTACCGCCGCCAAGTTCATACACTAAAGGCCTTTCGGCATTCGCGAGCCCGGCCCAGCGCCGGGCTTCTTGTTTCTGGCAAGCGCCCTGCTCTGCTATTGTGGCGCTCCCTGGACGCAATGGAAGCAACGAAGAATGGACTCATGGAAGACCCTGGCGATCGCCCTACTGGCATCGGTCAGCACGCAGGCCGTATCAGGTGATGGCGCCAACCCTATCGCTGCCGCGATATTTCTCACAATCTCCGCGCCAACCATTTTAATTGGCGCAACCACATCCCTCACGACCGAGCCGCCGAAGGTTTTCAAGTCAGCCAAGACCGACGCCCTGACGTTCATCGGTTCGGACGGAGAGATTCGCGGCGCCCAGTTTGAGCAAGCATCTCGACACTATCGATTGAGCTATAGGTCGCCCCTCATGTCCGATATGCAACTCGCCAAGGCAATCGCGACGTCCTACTGAGCACACATTTCACATCCCTTTCACAGTCGGGCGCTTATGGTTACTACAGCTCCTAGAGAACATCCTTTAAGCCCGCTACTCCCCATCGCGGGCTTTTCTTTGTCTGCGATTTGCTCGCGCTCCCAAGCAGCCGTCGACTACTCTTCCAGCATCAATGACTGGAGCCAAAGCTATGCCCCATACCGAATATTCACTCCCAGACACCCTTGAGCGAATCTATGAGAACCAACTCGCCCTGGAGGCTGCACTAATGGAGTTTACGCTGCTCATCGAAGGACAAGGCAATGCTGAGGTCGGCGGCAACGTACGTGGCGCTTTGGAGGCGATCGGCGAGAATGCCGGGCACATCAAACAGGGCTTAGCCAGGTTGAAAGCCCAGGGGTCAAACTGACGCCCTACCCGATCTGAGCCCACCATTGAGCGGGCTCTTGCTGCCTATCCTTCGCCAAAAAGCCGCGTCATCCTCGGATCACCTTGAGGCGATCTCGACCGGCATCTGTGATCGCATTCTCCCCTTCATCGCTGATGCGATAACGACCGGACACCATCTTCGCAATTGAAAACCTGACCAGCCCGCTTCTGGATAGGGCCTCGCCTACTTCAAAGCTCATTGCCTGCTCCAGGTCGAAGATTCTTATCTCCCCGATTTTGTAACGGGCAAACGCTACCAAGGCTGCATCCAATTCTTCTTTCTTGACCTGTCGAGTAACGTCCATTTGACCTCCATGCCATGACTGTCCCGCTCCGTGGTCTACCAAGCGACGGACCGGGCAACTTGTTGAAAGCGGACCGTACTACGCTCCTACTTGGGTCGCTACTGGCTTTCTATCCAGGCCAGTCAGTGAGCGAGCTTCTCTATACCTGCGAATTTGCCTGACGCGACCCTGCCCCAAAACTCTCCGGCAACAGAAATATGCATTTATGCATGAAACTTCTTGTTGCCCTCTTGCCAATATTTGCCAGCAAGAATACTGTTCATTCATACAGTTATCGCAAGGAGCGAAGCATGATCCAGGCACCCTACCCCTCGGCAAAGCAACGTAATTCCTACGAGCTTGTAGGTCGCCGTCTACAGCGCATCATTGCCGCCCCAGGCGTGCAAAAGGTGCAAGCCGTCGTCGTCTCTAGGCGAGAGGACGAAAGCTCCGAGGCCTGGCACCAGGTCATCCAGGAGATCGGAGATACCGCCGGCATTCGCATCGAGAGCTTGAACGGCGACACCGTAAGGATCGGTTGGCGAGAATACTGTGACTTGTGAAAGAGCCCGCCGCTGAGCGGGCTTTTTATCGCCCGCAGGAAAATATATAAGCCTGCTTATTGACGAATAAAATAAGCTCACTTATATTCATTCCATCGCAGCGACACACAGCCACTGCGAAGGGCCTCCGCCCGCCGCTCTTTGGTTACACCCCCTGCCGGATCAATACCGGCCCAGATTCAAAGGCAGCGATGAACCGGCCTAAACGGTTCAAAGGGTTGGCAACTGACCCGGGCGTGCAGCGTAAAGCGCCAAGAACAGTTATCCAGCGGGAGAACAAGCCGAAAGGCCCGCGGCTGGAAGAACATTTGATTCAAGCCGGTGACCGACGCCAGTAGCGGGTCACGGCGGAAAGCATCACTGAAGCCCGTTCAACGAGCGGGCTTTGGGATGACAACCGGGAGTAAATGAAATGCCGAAGTACATGCTCGACTACATCCGGCTTTGCCGGGAATGCAGCCTGGATCTGCGCACGATCGGCAACATGATCAGCATAGTGATTCCAGCTCTGCAGCGTGAGGCAGCCGGGCTGCGCAGCGCGGTTAGCGAATTTGCCGGGCAATTCCCTGAGCTTGAGCAAGACGCCGAACTGCTGGAATCAGCCATACGAGCTGGAGTCCAGCGCTGCACGCCTCAGCTTCACCAGCAAGAGCTGTTCGCAGCATGACGGACCTTTTCACTGATGCCCATCCAGAGCGGTGGGCAGCGGGAAAACCACCGGAGCAGGACCGTGAACAAAGTCATTCACATCACCCAGCGCGGCGAACTGCAGGTATTTGCCGATGACAGCCTGGCCGCCTGCCTCCATGAGGCAAACAGGCTCAACGCTGAGCATGGATACACCAGCGGCGTTAGCGTCGTTGAATGCGAAGGCGGTCATCGAATGACGGCGGCCGACTGCAAGGCGGCCGCCCGATCCTCTCTAAGAGAGCGCGTCGAGCTATCAAGGAGCGAGTTCAGATAGTGCGTTTGTTTTCATGGACATCTCGAAGTGCATGCCACGCCAAGTAGAAGACACCCGTGCGTCCGCAGAACAAGCCGACCGTAAACCCTGATGCGGCACCAGCAAGGACGAGCATTTCCACAGTGGCCGAGAATTCTGGATGTACGGCAGCTTGATAACCGATGAAGTATTTCACGGCAAAAAAGAGAAGCGAGATACCAAGAACTTTCCATGTCCCAGGAACGATCAGGTGCTTGCCCCCCTCGTCCAAAGTCAGTCCGCGTCGAGGAAATAGTGCAAATGCGACTAAGCCACCTAAAAGCATTCCCGTGGCCCAACTGCCCACGGTCAACTCAACGCGCTCCGCGTAGCTGAGAGAAAGGAGTGACCAGACCACCAAAACAACCGGTGTGATGATCAGCGACCGCTGACTTTCACGACTGGTTTTCCTGGCACTAAAACCGTAGTAGCAGACCAAAAGAAATGCGCCGTAAACCCAGAGTGGCGTGCCTTCCAGAGCATCGAGCATTGTTCAGCTTCCTTGCAAAAGTCTGTGGCCGGATGCTGGCACAGCCTTGTAACTGTTGCCACTTATTTCAAACAAGATGAGCTCCCTGAAGAGGCTGTATCGGAATGTCGGCGGGTCATGAAAAAAGCTGAGCTGGATTGGCGAGCAATGCGATACACCCGGACGCAGCCAATCGTCACAGTCAGGACCGACATTCCAATGCAGCTTCGATAGGTGGCCACTGCCTGCCCAGTCAGCGAACAACAGGAGATACGGCCATGAAGTAGATCAACGATTCACCCGCGTGGCGTAGCAAGCCTCAAGGCTTCGCCCAATACCCTAACAGGCAGCGGAAAGCAGGGTCGTCGATGTCACCGCGCATCAGCCGAAAGGTAGGCCTAACCCGAATGAAGAAGAACACCGCAGGCGAGTCCGAGGGCATAGCTGGCCAGACTCGACACATCCCGGGCAGTGCCGGGCGCCTGCACCCTTCCCCACCTCTATTACGTCAGCACTCCTCCCCCGCGCCCATCGGCAACCAGCGGGAGGCATGAGTGTTGACGAATACAGGTGAACAACCCGCCACTTTGGAGGCGACCATGAACGCAGCATTGAAGATATGCCAGGAGCGTTACGACGCTCAGTTGCCTCCAGAGTTCAGCGACGGCGATGAGGTGACGGACTGGCTTGAGCATTCGGCAGAGCGCCTGGTGTGCGGCGTCGACATCAAGTGGAAGCGCCGCTACGGCCAGCCGCAGGTGGTGACGTTCGACCGGTTCTGCACGGTCTTGCAGGGCCACCTGAACCAGCGCCAGATCGACGGCCTGGACCAGCGTGATTCGTTTGCCCGCCTGCTGCTGTCGGCAATGCTCGGCAGCCAGAGCGATGCCCGGTCCCACGCAGCCGACCTACTGGGCCAGCAGCGCCCGATTGAAGCGGTCGAGAAGATCGCTGTGGCGCTGCTGAGACCCTACGCCGAAGACGCTGTAGCAGCGGAACGGGAAGAGCGCGAAGACGACGTGGATGCATACCTATGAGCCCGCACATCCTGATCGATGAGGCGCTTGAAGCGCTTGAGCATCCCAGCAGCGAGCCAGGCGCCCAAGCCGTCGTGGTGCGGATGATCACCAACATGCTCACCGGCGACGCAATCACCGTCGATGAATTCAACCACTACTGCAAGCGCTTGCTGAAAATCACCAGGCACCGCAAGGAGGCTGCATGACCACGCCAATAGTGAAATCGCTGATCGACGAGCAAATCGAGGAGCTACCCGCCGACAGAATGATCCTGGCCTTCACCCACACCAAGTGGCTGGGCGCTCTTTCGCTGGCACATGACGCCGGCATACCCAATGTTCACGCCTGGAGCGGCAGGGCCTGCCTGTGCGGTGAGTGGACTGTCGCTTACGAGGTGAAGGCATGATCAGCGTATTTCTCTGCTCCCCCACGAACAGCACAATGTTCACGCGGTGCTGCCGGGTGGCGATTTGTGATGATCAAGCCAAATGCCCGAGCTGTGGGCAAGAGGTCTACCCGGGCGCCGATGCAACACCACACCAGCGCCACGTTTCGCGCTGGAACATGGCTTTCGGTCCTACGCGCCAAGCCCAGACGCAGCGGTCGCTATGACCACCCGCCAGCGGCACCGGCGCCGCGCCATCCGCGCTCTGTCGGCCATCGTTGGTCTGACCTTCCTCACCATCGTTTTCTTGGGGTCCGCCCTCGGCGGCCTGATCACCCAATAAATTATTCCGCACAGCGCCCCGCAAGGATGGCGCGGGAGATAGTCATGCTCGCAGCAATTGCAGATCGCATCCGTTCCAAATCCTACGAACTTCCCCTGTCCCGCGATTATGTCCGCCACTGGGGCCTGAAAGAGGCCATCCGGGAGCTGGTGCAGAACGCCCTGGATAGTGAGTCACCTTTCGAATACGCCTTTGCTGACGGCCAGCTGTTCATCACCAGCCGCTTCGCAAGGCTGGAAGCCAGCACGCTGGTGCTGGGCAGCACTTCCAAGGCTGACCGTTCGGATGCCATCGGAAGTTTCGGCGAAGGCTACAAGATCGCCCTGCTGGTACTGACTCGCAACGGCTACGACGTGAAGGTCCTAAACGGCAATAAACAATGGGTGCCTGAGTTCCGACATAGCGACCAGTTCGACGCTGAGGTGCTGTGCATCAATGAGACTCCAGCGCACCGGCAGAATCAGGGCGTGGAATTCATCGTGTCTGGCCTCACCGAAGATGACGAAGCTGAGATTCGCAGCATGTGCCTGCGTATGCAGCCTCCCATGAGCGACGTCATCGGCACCAAGTACGGCCACATCCTGCCCTCCCGACCAGGAAAGCTCTACGTCGGCACGCTGTTCGTGTGCGACACCGATCTGACCTACGGCTACGACATCCTCCCTGAACACCTGCAGCTTGAGCGCGACCGCCAAACAGTCAGCGGATGGGACCTGAAACAGGTGTCGAAAAACGCTTGGATCGACACCGGACGCCTGGATGAGGTGGCCGAGAAGATCGAGAAAGGCATTCCTGACGTTGAATATGTGGAGTACGGCAGCACCGAGCTTGTGCGCGAGGCCTGCTACCGGTTGTTCCAGCAGAAGCACCCCGGTGCCATTGCTGTTCAATCCCAGGAAGAACTGAACAACCTGGTCAAGCAGGGAATGACCAACACCGTACTGGTGAGCCGGACTTTCCACTCTCAGGTTTCAAACTCGACTTCGTACAAGCAGCAGGTCTCCCACATCGTTGCCATCCAGACGCCCAAAGCCGCCCTGGAAGAATGGTATCGCGACAACAAAAAGTACATGAGCAGGCTGCCGTCGGCTGCCTTCAAAGAGCTGGCCAAGCGTGCTGACGGCTGGAGGAACAAGTGATGTCCGAGAACACCAGGATATGGGACCAAGTCGAAACTACCGACCCCGAGGTCACCAAAAAATTTACCGGCGCAGGCGGTTTCAAGGGTACCGCCATCAGGCCCACTTACCTGATGCATCGGGCCACAGAGCTGTTTGGCCCGTGCGGTGAAGGCTGGGGCTGGACAGTTCTCGAAGATCGCTTTGACGAAGGCGCGCCCCTTCAGGCGCCAACGAAAGAGTGGCCTGGAGCGCCAATGATCTGCGCGAAAGTGCATACCGTAAAGGTAGAGCTTTGGTACACGGGCAAGGCCGGGCAGAAATGCACAATCCAGCAGTACGGCCACACACCATTCGTATACCTACAGCAGGGGAAAATCCTTACTGACTGGGATACGGCGAAAAAGTCCCTCACCGATGGCATCGGTAAGTGCCTGCAAGCCTTGGGCTTCGCAGCTGACATTTACCTGGGCATGTTCGACGACCCCACCTATGTCGACAACATCACCGAAGAATTCAAGATCGAGAAGGCTGAAGACAAAGACGCCGAAATTCTGCGCCAAAAACAGGAGCGCATTGACTGGCTCGCCTCGGCTGTCGAGACCATCGGCAAAGCGGTAACCGCCTACGAGCTGAAGACACTGAACGTGAAATACATTCGTGAGGCAACACGCCGTAACGAGCCGGCTTTCATCGCGCGGATCACCCGGGCGTTCGAAGAGCGTAAAGCCACCCTGGAAAAATTGACTGAGGACGCAGCATGACTCAACTCTACGCACTGACCGGCAAGCTGGCTGAGCTCCAGGCCATGGCCGACACCGATTATGAGGGCTTGAAAGAGGCTCTTCAGCATGCCATGGACGAAGTGCAAGGTGACTTCAACGACAAGGCCGACAACATCGTCATGTTGCGCCGGAACATTGAAAGCGACGTGACGGCCATCGACAACGAAATCGAGCGCCTGGCTGAACTAAAGCGGATCAAGTCCAACAGCGTGTCGCAGATCAGCGATTACCTGCGCCGCAACATGGAAGCCGCCAACATCAAGTCGATAAAGCGGCCGCTCTTCACCATCACTCTGGCCATGGGCAGCGAACGGGTCATCGTGGACAACGAAGATGCAGTGCCGGACGAACTGACCACTGTGAAGTCGAGCATTGCTCCGGACAAAAAGGCTATCGCCGCCAAGCTCAAAGAAATCCGCGACCACAACGCCGAAGTCCGCAAGCGCATGGATGCTGGGGAAGACGCCGAACACGAACTCCTTCCCGAACCAAACTGGGCTCACTTGGAGCGCGGCGACAGTTCGATCCGCATCAAGTGAGGTCAGCATGATCAGCAACCACCTCAGCCTGGTCGAGGCGCTGCGCCCGGCCTCGGATGAACTGGCCGCCCAGGTTGAGCAGTACCTGGCAGCCGGCGGCAAGATCGAAGTGGCCGAGCCAATCGGCTACAAGCCAAAGCCCATCACCTACAGCAACCAGATGCCTCCAGCGCCCAGGCCATTCGTTCGACGCCGGGTTGAAGCAGATTCCCTACCCCTCGACAAGGAGGACATCCGCACCCAGGCGCGGCTCAAGCTGGTTGAGCAGATACGTCAGCTTGGCGTCACGCACACCCAGACCGAAGTTGCGGCCGCCCTTGGTGTCAGTCGGCGACTCATCTACAACCACGCCGCCAGGTATGACATCACCTTCAAGACACCAACCCGAGGCGGCGCAAAAAACTTGGTGCGCAAGCTAATTGATGAGGCTCGGGACGCAAAATTCGCAGAATGGATCAAGGCATTCAAAGAGCTGGGGATAACCCGCCGCCAGTGTTGCGGGAAGTTGGCTATCGGCTCCAAAACTTTTGACCGAATTATTGCCGCCCACGGAATCGACTATCCAAAGTCTCGCGCTGGCGGAAAACGATGCGCCGCATAGCCCGCATCCAGCAACGCAAACGTCAAACCTGGCTCTCACTGCCGGCCAGCGGAATAGAAGAGGTAGGCCATGGCAGCCGAACAGAAGGAACGCACAGCCAAGCTTGCCGAGAAACGGCAGGAACTGGGCGAGCAGGAATTGCGGCACACGGTCCCGTACGGAACCCGGCAGATGCTCGACGAACTGATGCGCTGGCATGAGATCGAGGAAGTCAGCGAAGCGGTGCAGCTACTGGTGCTGAATGGCCGGGCCAAGGATCTGCCACCGGCGCCGCCAAAGGTCAAAGGACGGTCCGACATCATCCGCCATTACTTCCGCGAGAGGATGCGCGAACGGCTTACAGCGCTCACCGCCGACCTGGGCGAGACAAAGGATCGAACGACTATCTGGCGACTGAACACACATGCTCACTCGCTGGGCGCCGAGAAGTCCGCCGACCTGCTTGCAATTACGCGCCACGATATGGCCGTATCTGAAAACGTGGCGCGTAAATTACGGCAAGCAGGTTTTGCCGAATCACTCCAAATGAACGCCGAAGACGACGGCGACGAATAACCCACCCTAATTGCTGCGTCCAGCAACAGTTTGCGTTACTGCCTAACACTAGGCAGCAACTCGCGCCTCAGGTAAAAAACTCTAAATATCAGACTTTCTTGCCGTATCCATCAGCATAACCAAGGGAGTTTATTACTACAGGTTGTTCTGATATAAACTCAACGAAATAACTAACTCCTTTTTTAATCTCAGGCCCTGTAAATCTCCTGAAGAAAAAAACATTATCAGAATTAGTGGTAGTGTTCGAAAAGCTTGTCATTATCACACCAGTAGGGTTTATATCGCCAGAGGCGCCTATACGCTCTGAAGTGTGTAAGAACCCGTTCGTGTGAATCTCAACCGTCAATCCATTTATAGGTGAAAGGTTGCTGGTCACTTCAACAATCAACGCAAACTTTCCATCTTTACGCTGCCCCAAATCATAAGATTTAATTACTGCGTTTGAATAAGGCTCAAGCTTATTTCTCCTAGCTTTGTCTTCGATACCTGAGACCAATTCCTCGCAAGCGTCTTCGAAAGATTTATCCGTAAAATTAGAGTAGAGTTTTTCGCGCAGCATGAATGGAACCTTACAAGCCTCAATCAAAACAGGTATTACAAACTTATTGCCGAGACCCTTCTCCTCGGCCACCTCCATTATCAGACCGCCATTAACTTCTTTTTTAACCCACTCGGATTCAATTGAAGTTGGCGACAGGAACACTAAAAGCTTATCAGCACCTTCAACACCCTCTGAAATTTTAGAGATGAGTGAATCGCCCGGCGTCATCTCCCACTCATCCAGCCACACCTCATATCCTTTCTCCTCTAAGTAAGAGGCTACGTGCCTGACTGTAGGCTTATCTTTTGAATTGTGGCTTAAGAAGAGTTTCATTTCGCTCCTTGACCCGGCTCCATGCCGGTCACCCGTAATACCCCAACCCCAACCAAATTGCCACCACCGGATACGGAGGGCGGCGCTTACCTGAGGTAAACGAAATGCCTGTACGCCATAGCGTCATCCACAAGATCGACAAGAAGCCAGACGGTAGCCCGGCCGTGCTGTTCGTGGGCGCATCCGAGCAGATCGAAAGCCAGGCCCGCGACGATCTGATGAGCCAGCTCAACGAAAGCTACAACGCCACGGTCGGCAAGGGCTGGGGGTTCTTCCACCAGGAATCAGGCGCATACCCATTCAGCGGATGGCTCGGCAAGTACCTGGCCGGCGTAACCGACTTCCTGGCCTTCAGCACCATCGCCGTCGAGCACCTGACCAAGCTGTTGGAAGAGTCGAACCTCACCACCGGTGGGCACGCCCTCTTCTGCCACTATCAGCAAGGCATGACCGATTGCCTGGTCATCGCCCTGGTGCAGGAAACCGAAGCCGTGACCATGACTGAAGAACTGGCCCTGATGACCGTGAAGCGCCTAGACCTGGACCACATCCGCCTGGCCGCACGCATCAACATCAGCGAGTGGCAGACCAACCGCCAGTCGAAACAATACATCTCGTACCTGAAGGGCAAGCAGGGGCGTCGGCTGAACGACTTCTTCCGCGACTTCATCGGTTGCCAGGAAGGGATCGATGGCCCAGGCGAAACCCGGACCTTGCTCAAGGCATTCAGCGACTTTGTTGAAAGCGAGGATATCCCCGAAGAATCGGCGCGCGAGAAGACGCACACCCTGGTCAACTACTCAATGGCCCAGGCCAAGCTGGGCGAGCCGATCACCCTTGGCGAACTGTCGGAGTTGATCGACGAAGACCGCCCGAAGAGCTTCTATGACTTCATCAAGGCGAAGGACTACGGACTTTCCGAGGCTCTGCCACCGGACAAGAAGACGCTCAACAAATTCCGGCGTTTCACCGGCCGGGCTGAGGGCATGTCGATTAGCTTCGAGGCGCACCTGCTGGGTGACAAGGTCGAGTTCGACAAAGCCGGCGGCACCCTGACGCTGCGCGGGCTACCAACTCAACTGACGGAGCAGCTCAAGCGCGCCAGTGCTTGAGTCAATTTGGCGGGCCGGTTATGAGGGCTGAGAAACTTGTTTCGTTTTCATCCAGATCAGCGTGCCACCCTTCTGGTACCGCCTACTCCATTCGTCATGGCAATCCTTGCACTTAACGAGCAACTCTTCATCCACCGCATCACGACCGCCGATAACCTGGAAATTTCCAAGGTTGTCGTCGCCGTCATAAGATTGCATTGATCTTTCGCAGCACTCGTTTGGAAACATCACCCTCTCCTATATCCGGCTCCATGCCGGTCACCCGTAATACTCCAACCCAAACCAAATTGCCACCACAGGTAACGGAGGACGGCGCCTACCCAATATCGCGATCAACCCAAAGCTTTGCGAGCCAGGCTGGGATCAATAACGTTCGTGCTGCATTCAACTTTGACCTAGCATCTGGCGAGCGATCGATCTCAGTGCCAAAGTAAGCGATCCAGCTTCCGTCAGGCTGCAACACAAGCTCCGTCAAGTACGTGCCGACTTCAGCTATGGTCAGGCCGCTTTGCTCTGCAAGTAGCTTGTTTGAAGGCTTTTCGTCCACGCTTTCCTCCTTGATCCGGCTCCATGCCGGTCACCCGTAATACCCCATATCAACGAATCACGCCAGACGGCGAGGCCTATCCGACCACACGGAGACCTTTTTGTAAGCGATCCTGGAGGCGCTACGGTGTGCTCAGGGTTGAACGCCAAGCATTGCAACCGACTGGTCGATGAAATCACCAAGAAGCCAAGGCTTTGGGAGAAATCTTGCATTTGGCGGAAGCTCGTCTGCCCGAACACGCTGATGGCCTGATGTTACGAGGACAGGAATCTCTGGCCATTGCTCAGAAATCAGCCACGCCAATTCAAATCCATTAATTGTCCCTGGCATCTTTATATCGGTAATCACTAGCCCAACGTTGGACGTGGATTCCAAAATCAGCCGAGCCTTATCCGCGTTTGGAGCGCCAATGGTCTGAAGCCCCTCAAGATCCAGAACCTCCTGGGCCAGCTCCAGAAGCACGGGCTCATCCTCTACAACAAGAACAACTCTCTCCATGATCGTTTCCTGATTTTTTATATGGGATACCCATATGAATCGGCGGCGAGCAGCGGGTTCCCTCATTTTCACCAAGTAATCACGCTGCGCCTGTCGGTCATTACCAGCGGCTCGCAGCCACTTCTGAAGCTGCGCTGGGTTGGAGAAGAGGTCCAACGCGAAGACATTGCCCAGGAATTCAAAGCAGTACTCCAAGAGCGGATCGGCAGCAGCGCTTCGCTCTATCGTGGTGCTTTTGATCCTAAATAAGCAAATGGCAGCTCCAAAGCCGGGGCTGCCAACTTTTGCTATTGAATCCCGGGCTCTTCAGGCAGTTCAGAGAACCAAGGAAGCACTCCATCAAGCTTTTCTACGACAATTCTCCTGATTTGCGCAACGCTATTATATTCAAACATTGCTACAGCGACGGAAAGCTGAGAGAGTTCTGTCACTATATTAAGAACTTTAGCCTTTTCGCTAGCTGTTCTTAACATCGCATTAGTTTTTTGGTAGTCATGGAGAGCGGAATTCGAGTGTATTTTTGCTTCGTATTTCTCTATCGACTCAATGATTTCTTGCTGCAAAGAAATTTGTTGATTTAACAACTGCAAAACAGTGTCTTGGAATTCCGAAACACGTTTGCGTTTAGCGTCCTCAGCAATAGAGGAGTTTTGGTTCAGCTGAGCTTCGAATGTTTGCTGCTGGACAGCATTCATTCGGTCGAATTCTTCTCGTTGAGCGTCTAAAAGCTCACGCTGTAAGTAAACCGTCTTCAAAACGGCAAGCAGCGTGACAAATGAAACCAAGGGCCCGAAGATCCCACCCATGTAGCTACCAAAGTTTGACCAGTCCGAAGAATTGTCTGATAGAGCGCCGCCAAACTTTAAGCGATAAGCACAAATCGCAATTACAAATGAAACCACAATGCTTGCACTTGAAAAGAACCAAAAAAACTTGAGTGCATGTGCCGTTTTTCTCGTCTTTGAATCCATGTGCCCCCCTCCCTTTTATTTAAATGATCGCACGAACCCCTCATGCGAGGTAACCTTATGTCCGCACAACAGAAGAAACACCCCTTCGACTTCAAAACCCAATACGGACTCGGCTTCAACCCTCAGGACGATGAGATCGTTGTCGACTTCTTCTGTGGTGGTGGCGGCGCCGGCACCGGTCTGGAAATGGGCCTGGGCCGCGCGGTGAACGTGGCGAAGAATCACAGCCCGCAAGCGATCAGCATGCACACCGTGAACCACCCGGGAGCGAAGCACTTCACCACCGACGTGTTCGAGGGTGATCCGGACACCGAGTGCGGCGGTAAGGCCGTGGGCTGGTTCCACATGTCGCCGGACTGCACCCATCACAGCCAGGCGGCCGGCGGGCAGCCGCGCAAGCGCGAGATCCGCAACCTGTCGTGGATCGGCCTCAAGTGGGGAGGAAAGAAGCGGCCCCGGGTAATCAGCTTGGAGAACGTGAAACAGATCCTGCAATGGGGCCGACTGATCGCCAAGCGCGACAAGGCCACCGGGCGAGTGGTGAAGCTGGACGGCAATATAGCGGCACCTGGCGAGGTCGTGCCGGTGGGCCAGCAGTTCCTTATTCCCGATCCAAAGCAGCGCGGCTGCACCTGGCGCCGTTTCGTAGCCCTGCTGGAAGGCATGGGCTATGTCGTTGAATGGAAGGTGATCAAGGCGTGCGACTTCGGCGCGCCCACCAGCCGGGAACGCCTGTTCATGATCGCCCGGTGCGACGGCCAGCCAATCGTGTGGCCAGAGCCGACCCACGCCAAAAACCCCACGAAAGGCCAGCAGAAGTGGAAAACAGCCGCTGACTGCATCGACTTCAACGACCTAGGCAAAAGCATTTTCGGTCGCAAAAAAGACCTGGCCCCGGCCACATTGCGGCGCGTTGCTAAGGGCATGAAGAAGTTCGTCATCGATAGCGCGGCGCCATTCATTGTGCCGATCGCCAACTGGTCCGGCGAGGCAGTGCAGTCAGCCGACGAGCCGCTGCGCACCGTCACTTCCTACCCGAAGGGCGGCGCCTTCTCGGTGGTCAGCCCAATCATCGGGCCGGCCACGCACCAGGGCAGCGACCGAATCAACGACCCGCTCGACCCGTTGCCGACGGTGACCTGCGCCAATCGCGGCGAGCTGACGCTGATCAGCCCCACACTGATTCAGTCGGGGTACGGCGAGCGGCCTGGCCAGGTGCCGCGAGTGCCTGGTCTGGATCAACCACTGGGCACCGTGGTCGCTGGCGGCGTGAAGCACGCTCTCGCAGCCGCGCACCTGGTGAAGTTCCGATTCAACGATGCGGGCAAGGCGCTGGACGAGCCTCTGCCGACCATCACCAGCGGCGGTAACTATCAGCGCCCGGCCGGTGCCGCTCACGCTATGGGCATCTCCACGGTGTTCATGGCCCAGATGAATGGCGGCTTCAACACCACCGACGCCAAGAGCATCGAAGACCCGATGACCACGGTCACAAACACCGGCAGCCAGCAGCAACTAGTGGCGGCGAACCTAGTGCACCTGCGCGGCAACTGCGATGCACGGGACGTGAACGACCCGCTACACACCGTAAGCGCCAGCGGCCAGCACCACGGGCTGGTCAGCGCATTCATGGAGCGGGCATTCGGCGGCAGCGTGGGCCAAGGCCTGGAAGAGCCGGCGCCGACCATCACCGCCGGTGGTGGGGGCAAGAGCTCACTGGTGTCGCTCACTCTCTCGCCAGAGCACGAAGCCGGCGCCCTCCGGGTCGCTGCCTTCCTGATCAGCTACTACGGCACCGAGAACGTCAGCGCTTGCGATGCGCCTTCACCGACCATCACTACCAAGGACCGGCTCGCCCTGGTCACGGTGATGGTTCAAGGCACACCCTACGTGATCGTCGACATCTGCCTACGGATGCTCAAGCCAGCGGAGCTATACAAGGCCCAGGGCTTCCCGGCCGACTACATCATCAGCCATGGTGCCGACGGTAAGCCGTTCACCAAAACCCAGCAAGTGCACATGTGCGGCAATAGCGTCAGCCCCCCGCCGATGGCTGCGCTGGCACGGGCCAACGACCCGTGGCGCACTGAGCAACGCCAAGCACGCGCCGCGTAACTCTCCCCACTCCATCGCCCGGGCATGGCCCGGCATAGGACGCACATGCCCAGTGCAATCGATTTGTTCGCTGGCCTCGGCGAATTTAGCAACGGCTATAGATTACTTGTCCGCCGGTAGGCTAAGGTCTTTTTTCGCTTGCCCCCATGCTTTTTCAATTTGGTCCACTATTAAATTTTCAAGGCGGCTTAGCTCATCTCTGAGATCTGACGAGGAAAACTCACCCATCACGAATGAATTAATATCAACCAATACCTTAGATGACAGGCTATTGATTTCTTTTGCCAATTCACTTTTAGTGCCGACATAAAACTTTATTTTAATTTGGAGAAAGAGCGCATCTCGCTTCTTAGACATTATCACTGCGATATCTTCTGAAGAAAACTCTTCTTGGTCTAGCATATTTATAACTATCGCTACACACTGGAGAAATTCAGCCGAAGCGACTCGAAGCTGCTCCATCCACACGTTCCGGAGCGACGCTGCGTTGGCTCGTATTTGGTTCTTCTGGACTTTATATGTAAAGAAACCAATTACCAAACTTGACAAAATAGATGCAACACCAATGAGCATAACACCGAGATCTGGCTCGCTGACTATTTCAATTTTCGGCGGAATCTCCAGCCCACTTAAAGTTACTGCCTTACTTTGTTCATGCTGGATAAATCCTGCATATTTACTTCCTTCAGCATCAAGTTCAAACCAACTCATAAGTACTCCCCCAAAACGGTCAAATTTACCCCATAGACTTCCCGATGCCCATAGAAAACATCCGCAAGGTAGTCACCGATTCTCTGGTCAGGATGATCTCCGCCGTAACATCGACGACCCCGCCGGCGAACGAGTCGCTGCACGATTTCATTCAAGGCCCGATTGACCGTGCGGTTGAGCGGACCAGCGCCGCGGTTGCACCAGGCGTGACGGCCGCGTGCTCTCGCATCAACCGTGTCTAATTGGCCGGGCCGATGACTGGCTTCGAAGACTTCAACTTCCCGCGTTCAACGCCATGGCCGCCCGACTCCGCGCTCGGGGCTTCGTCGTCGAGAACCCAGTAGACCAAGCCATCGTCGAGGGCGCGCAGTGGGCCGACTACATGGCCTACGACCTCACGCGCCTGGAACTGTGCGGTGTGATCGCCCTGTTGCCGGACTGGGAGCGGTCACAGGGTGCGCGACTGGAAGTCCTAATCGCCGAACGCCTCGGCATGACGGTTGTGAATGCCCATGATCTCGTAACGAGGGAGAATGCCGCAGTACCAACATTTTTCAAGCTGATGTAAAAAGTACAGCTGCCATTTCAGAAATTCACTGGATTCCGACCAACACATGCAGATCATTCGTACTGGAACAGTTTTGACAGGCGAATACGCCGGTTGGACGATAGAAATTCAGGATGACCGCGCTGGTGAAACCGGAGGTTATTACCTGTTCCTGGTCAAGAACGAATCAAATGGTTTCGATTCTTGGTTTGAAATCATAGAGCAGCTGCAGCAACAAATTTCAGAACTCGACGTTCGCTGGAATTAGCGCCTCACTCTTTCGTTCCCCCCTCCCCCTCCCATTTCAAAGTCAGCCGCTATAGCGGCAAGGACGAAGTCATGCCTGAAGAAATTGCAATCCACCTCAATCGCGCGGCGCGAGATGTGGTCGTCGAACGTCAGCGCCAAGTTTCAGCCGAAGGCTATTCGCTGTACCGCGACGATCTTTACGTGAATGGCGAACTTGCCGAAGCCGGCGCGACCTACGCAAGTCTTGCGGGAAAGCCGACCACGCGCAGTACGGCATGGCCCTGGAAGCAGGAGACGTGCAAACCAAGCGCTGATCGGCGTCGTGACATGGTCAAGGCAGCGGCCCTACTCTTGGCAGAGATTGAGCGCTTGGATCGAATCGGCCTGATAAATCACCGACTGGTGCGGCGGGACGAAAACGGAATGTTCCAGCACCCCGACATGCCTAACTTTGAAGAGGGTGACGACGACAAGTGCAAAGCATGGATCACTGAGCAGGGCCTGAAAGTTCAGATGGTGAGCCTTGAATATGCAGACGAAGCGATTGCCGACCGCTACTTCGAATCCAACGACCCTGATTGCAGCTACTGGGAGCCCGAGCGCCCGGATGGTGAAGGCTGGTTCTGCCTGGCCATCCATGACACCGACGACGGTCCGGTCTGTTGGTGGGCGCGCCGCGAGGTAACGCCATGATCGCCACCCTCTGGTTCGCCTACGTCTTCATCTACAAGGGGCCGAGGCCATGAGTGAGTACCAGATCTACCTCGGCGACTGCTTGGAGGTCATGAAGCAGTCACCAGACGCCAGCGTCGACATGGTGCGCAATCGCCTTAGGGCTATTCTCCGCGATATTGATGGGTAACCAGATCTTTTGGGCACATACCCTGTGCGAGGCAATACACAAAGGGGGCAACTACATGAACACCACCATTCTTAAGGATTGAAGGTGGAGGCGCGGGCGCAGGGGATGCAGCCGAAATCAATTCCTTTGCCTCCGGAACAAAAAATTCTGACCCTGAGTAGCTGATGACTTTCTGGTGCGACAGGTTGCCTCGAGCATCGACGATGAACTCGACTGCAACTGTGCCCTCCAGCCCATTGAGGCGAGCTTGTTCTGGGTAGTGCTTGAACCTAGAGATATGGATAAGCAACTGATATTCCCATAAACGTTGCTCTGCAAGTTGTTGAGGGCTTGGGCCGCTAACGCAGGCACAAAGCAGTAAAGCAATCACAATCCAGCTGTACTTCATGAACGCATTTCCTTTGGCGTTTCCATCCGAGAATCAAGGCTTAAGAAAGGGACATCGCGAGTCCAGCATTACGATTGAGGTTGCTCGAAAACATCCGCGTTAACGAGGCAGCCCCCCACGCACTATCCTTCTCGCTCTCCTTTAAGAATCCTTCTCATTAAACCATAGATCCCTGCCGGTGAGCGGCGGGCGAGGTATTCGTATGTCCGACTTTCAAACGGAAACCATGCCCGTAGCGCGCAAGCAGCACCAATGCTGCGAATGCTACGGCCCGATCCAACCTGGCCAGCAGTACCAGCTCATCAGCGATGCTGGGAGGGCGACATGGCCACCTTCAAAACTTGCTCGTCCTGCGTAGCCGCACGCTCCTGGGCAACCGCCCAGCCTGAATGGGGTGGGGATGGCGAGCACCTCTACTACTTCGGCCAGCTGGAAGAAGACCTCTCGTACCTGGCGCCAGAGATTCGTGCCGGGGACGGCCGACGCTTCAAAGCGTACCGCTTGCAGCTGCATATCACGCGGCGGCGCATGGCTGCATCAGAAGCCCGAAAAGCGGCGTAATCCTAAACCACCTTCTGCCGCCCAGTGCGGCAAGGACACCCGCAACCAATCATTCCACCCGGCAACGGCGTGGCGAGGTATTCCTATGACTACTGCAGAAAATATTGATCGCTTCCTGCGCCTCGGTGAGGTGCTTCGTACTACCGGCCTCGGTCGGAATACAGTTTATCGGCGGATCAGGGAGGGCACATTCCCAAAACAGGTTAGAATAGGCCCCAATTCGGTCGCCTGGCGCCAATCGGCAATTGCTGAATGGATGACCTCAACAACGCCCAGCAACGACCAATCAGTACATTGATCAGTACACCAAAAGCTGACAATCGCACAGAGCCCTTTAAAACCCTGCCCTACAGGTCATACCGTGGAAATCTTCAAGGAATTTACATTCGAATCCGCCCACCGCCTGCCCCACGTACCGGAAGGCCATAAATGCGGGCGCCTGCATGGGCATTCGTTCAAGGTGGCGATCCACCTGAGCGGCGACCTGGATCCCCATACCGGCTGGATTCGCGACTTCTCGGAGATCAAGGCGATTTTCAAGCCGCTTTATGAACGCCTCGACCACAACTACCTCAACGACATCCCTGGCCTGGAAAACCCGACCAGCGAAGTGCTCGCCAAGTGGATCTGGAATGAGTTGAAACCTCTGCTGCCTGAGCTCAGTGCGATTCGCATCCACGAGACCTGCACCAGCGGCTGCATCTATCGCGGCGAGTAATCGACTGCGTCCATAAAAACCACCTTCGGGTGGTTTTTTTGCGCCTGGCATTTATCCATGTAAAGCGACCTTGACACCCCAATGGCCTACACTTAATGTAAAGCACCCTTTACTTACGGAGATGACTATGTCGGTCAAACGCTTCTTGGTGGAATTCGCGGTGACAATGCTGGCGTATATGCTGTGCGTGGTGGTTTCCAGCGCCTACATGTCGTCCATGCCCAACGGCGCCGCCCGAGTTGCCCTGGCTTTGCTGCCGGTCATTCCGATGATCGCGATGGCAATTGCGATCATCCGCCGGCTCAACGCCATGGATGAAATAGGCCGCAAGATCCAGTTGGACGCACTGGCCGTGGCCTTTGTGTGCACGGCCCTGACGACCTTCAGTTACGGCTTCCTGGAAACCGCTGGCTTCCCACGGTTGTCGGCCTTTATGGTGTGGCCGATCATGGGCGGCGTCTGGTGCGTCGCCACGATCATCGGCACAAGGCGCTACCAATGAACAACCTGATGCGCCAGTTGCGCTCGGGACTGGGTTGGTCCCAGGCCGACCTCGCCGAACGCCTGGGTGTGTCACGCCAAACCGTCAACGCCATCGAGACCGGCCGCTACGATCCGAGCTTGCCCTTGGCGTTCAAGATCGCCAAGGTGTTCGAACGACCTATCGAAGACATCTTCGAAGCGCCGGCAGACTGATCGACTGTCCAGAGGAGCCCGCTGCAATTTTGCCGAACACCAGGCGCTGGATGCCGGCTTCGCGGCCATTCGTCTATACACCAACGCAGCCATGCACGAGAACATCACGCTGTACACCCGTCGTGGCTGTATCGAGACCCACCGGGCCGAAAAACATGGCCTGCGGCGGGTGTACATGACCAAGAAACTCCGGGAGTAACCCATGGAAAACACCTGGCTGGCCCAGGCCAAACGCTTGCAGGCGTTGGCGTCCACAGGGCTGCACTTTTGTACCGATGATTTCGAGCGCGAGCGCCTGGAAGAAATTGCCGAGATTGCCCACAGCATGCTCGCGCAGCTGGGCAATGTGCCCTTGGAGCGCATCACCGGGCTGGTCACGGATTTTGCCCAACGCTACTCGACGCCGATGATCGACGTGCGCGGGGCGGTCATCCAAGACGATCGAATTCTGTTGGTACGGGAGTTGACCGATGGCTGCTGGGCGTTGCCGGGAGGTTATGCGGATATCGGTTTGTCGGCGGCGGAAAATATCGTCAAGGAGATTCGCGAGGAAGCCGGGCTGACGGTGACGGCGCGCGCCCTATACAGCGTGACGCACAAGGCCAAGGGCTTGTATCGGCCGGATGTGCGCGACTTCTATAAGCTGTACTTCCTCTGTGAACCGGTAGATCAGTCGGCTCCGATGGCAGGGTTCGAGACCACCGAAGTGGGCTTTTTCCGGCTGAATGACCTGCCGCCACTGTCTCGTGGGCGCACCATCGAAAGTGATCTGGAGGCTGCATTTGCCTTCCACCGTGGCGAGATCACCCAGACGCTGTTCGACTGATCCAATTTGTATCACGGCTGCACCGCTTTCGTGCCCGATTGGGCACGCCGAACACTCTTTCCCGCGCTCCTTCCCGTTTTGGCTATAAATACTGTGCACAGTGCACAAACCCTACCGTGCGTGTGTCACTGCTGCCCGATGTGGCACGCGCGGTGCAATAGGCCTGCGTCACTCATTCAGGAGCAAGGCACATGACGCAGCAAGAACCGGGCAACGATTACCCCCTCAGCGAAGTCCCGATGCATGCGCGCAAGGGCCTGGCGTCTACTGCCATGGTGCTGCTGGGTTTTACCTTTTTTACCGCGACCATGTTTGCCGGCGGCAAGCTGGGAGTGGCGTTCAGCTTTACCGACATGCTCGGCGTCGTCGCCCTGGGTAACCTGCTGCTGGGTATCTACGCCGCAGGCCTGGGTTACATCGCCTTCAAGAGTGGGCTGAATTCGGTGCTGATGGGACGCTTCTGCTTCGGCGAAATGGGCAGCAAGCTCAGCGACTTGATCCTCGGCTTCACCCAGATCGGCTGGTACGCCTGGGGCACCGCCACTGCCGCCGTGGTGCTGGGCAAATATTTCGAGCTGGGCCAGGGCAGCGTACTGGCGTTGATGGTGCTGTTCGGCCTGGTGTTCTGCGCCACGGCCTACGTTGGTTATCGCGGGCTGGAAATCCTGTCCTACATCGCGGTGCCGGCCATGGGCATCCTGCTGTTTCTGTCGATGTGGGTCGCCACGGTCAAAGTCGGCGGGCTGGATGGGCTGCTGGCGGTGGTGCCGAGCGGTGAGCTGGACCTGTCCACCGCGATCACCCTGGTGTTCGGCACCTTTGTCAGCGGCGCGACCCAGGCCACCAACTGGACGCGTTTTTCGCGCTCGGCCAAAGTGGCGGTACTGGCGAGCCTGATCGGCTTCTTCATCGGCAATGGATTGATGGTGCTGATTGGCGCCTACGGTGCCATCGTCTATCAGCAACCGGACGTGGTTGAAGTGTTGCTGCTGCAAGGCTTTGCCATGGCGGCGATGGCCATGTTGCTGCTCAATATCTGGAGCACCCAGGACAACACGATCTACAACTTCGCTGTGGCCGGCTGCAACCTGTTGCGCACCAAACGCCGCAAGACAGTCACCCTGGCCGGCGCCGTGATCGGCACCCTGCTGGCGTTGCTCGGCATGTACGACATGCTGGTGCCTTACCTGATTCTGCTGGGCACGGTGATCCCACCGATTGGTGGGGTGATCATGGCGGACTTCTTCTATCGCTATCGCGGCCGCTACCCGCGCCTGGCGGATGCGCGCCTGCCGGCATTCAACTGGCCGGGGCTGGCGGCCTATGGCGTTGGCACCGTGCTGGCGTTCAATTCGCCCTGGGTCGCGCCGTTGGTGGGTATCGTTGCAGCGTCGCTGACCTACATCGTGCTCACCGCCGTCCTACGCGTGCGTGCGCCTCTGGCTGATGCCCAGGCATGAGCTTGACCATTGCCGATGTACTGGCGCTGCCGGGCCTGGAATCCATGCGCCTGCGCGCTGGCGAGACCGGGTTGGATAACGGTGTGCGCTGGCCTTATGTGGCAGAAAACAGCGGGATTGCGGAATGGGTGCTCGGTGGCGAGCTCGTGTTCGTCACCGGGATCAATCACCCGCGCGACGAAACCAACCTGCTGCAATTGCTTGAGGAAGCCTGCGAGCGTCAAGTGGCTGGCTTGGTAGTGCTGACCGGGCCTGCGTATATCCAGGCGATTCCCCAGCGTTTACTCGATGCCGCCGAAGCCGCCGGCATGCCGTTGATCGAACAGCCCTACTCGCTGAAAATGGTGCTGGTAACCCAGGCCATTGGTTCGGCGCTGATCCAGTCCGAACAACTGGGGCGCTCGCGGCATGATGTGCTTGAGCGCTTGCTGACCGGCGACTACCAATCCCTGGAACTGTTGCTGCACCGGGCCACGCAATTGGGCATGCCATTGGCCGGGTATTGGCAAGTGGTGCAACTGCAGTTGGAAGGCAACGAGTTGCTGTTTGCCCAGGGTGATGCGGCTTCGGTGGAAGCGCAACTGGCGCGACAACACGACGTTATCAGCCGTCGACTGCGGCAATTCTCGGCCGGTTTGCCGGTGCAGGGACGAGCCGGCCAATGGACAGTCCTGCTGCCCGCGCCGGATGCCGTGGCGGCGTTGACCAACCGCCAACAGCTAGCCCATTGGCTTAATCCGCTGAATCTACGCTTGGCGCCGCTCAAACTGTTTATCGGCCTCAGCGCCGCAGCGCACCCACCGGCACACCTGGCCCAGGCGCAGGATGAAGCCCGCCAGGCACTGGCGGCTGCGCGGCGCTTCAGTGAGCGTGCCGGGCTGTGCGTGTACGACGAATTGGGCGTGCTCAAGCTGCTCAGCGGCGTGCGTGATCGCGCCCTCCTCGATCAATTCCTGAATGAACGCCTCGGCCCATTGCTGCGCCACGACTTGCACCATGGCCCCAGCCTGATGCCCACCCTGGAAGCCTGGTTCCATGAGAATGGTAACCTTGTGGCCGCCGCCCAGCGGCTGGCCGTGCACCGCAATACATTAACGCACCGTGTCCAGCGCATCGAAGCCCTGTGCGGGCTGACGCTGGATAACGCTTATGATCGCCTGGACATCGGTATAGCGCTGATGATCTGGCGACTGTCTGCCTGATTGTTTTTAGCCAAGAGGAACTTGCCCATGCACATCATCAACGCCCGCCTGCGCAACCGTGAAGGCCTGCATGATCTGCACCTGGAACATGGCCGGATCGCCAGCATCACGCCACAAACGACAGCGCCCGTACTGGCATCTGGTGACCTGGACGCCGCCGGCAACCTGGTGATTCCACCCTTCGTTGAACCGCATATCCACCTGGACGCCACCCTGACGGCCGGCGAGCCCCGCTGGAACATGAGCGGCACCCTGTTCGAAGGCATCGAGTGCTGGGGCGAGCGCAAAGCCACCATCACCCAGGAAGACACCAAGACCCGCGCCAAGAAGACGATCCAGGCCCTCGCCGCCCACGGTATCCAACACGTGCGCACCCACGTCGACGTCACCGATCCGGACCTCACCGCGCTCAAGGCGATGCTGCAAGTGCGCGAAGAGAGCAAGCACCTGATCGACCTGCAAATCGTCGCCTTCCCCCAGGAAGGCATCGAGTCGTACCGCAACGGCCGCGAACTGATGGAAGAAGCCATCCGCCTGGGGGCCGACGTAATCGGCGGTATCCCTCACTTTGAATACACCCGCGACCAGGGCGTGAGTTCGGTGAAGTTCCTGATGGACCTGGCCGAACGTACCGGCTGCCTGGTGGACGTGCACTGCGACGAAACCGACGACCCCCATTCACGTTTTCTCGAAGTGCTGGCCGAAGAAGCCCGCAGCCGCGATATGGGTGCCCGCGTCACCGCCAGCCACACCACGGCCATGGGCTCCTACGACAATGCCTACTGCGCCAAACTCTTCCGCCTGCTGGGGCATTCGGGGATCAGCTTCGTCTCTTGCCCCACCGAAAGTATCCACCTGCAAGGACGCTTCGACAGCTTCCCGAAACGCCGTGGCGTCACCCGGGTCAATGAACTGCTGGAGGCCGGCATGAACGTGTGTTTCGGCCAGGATTCCATCGTCGACCCTTGGTACCCCTTGGGCAACGGCAACATCCTGCGGGTGCTGGAGGCCGGTTTGCATATCTGCCACATGCTCGGCTACCGCAACCTGCAAAGCGCCCTCGACCTGGTGACCGACAACAGTGCCAAGGCCATGGCCCTGGGTGACCGCTACGGTCTGGAACCCGGACGGCCCGCCAACCTGCTGATCCTTTCGGCGGACAGCGACTATGAGGTCATCCGCAGTCAGGGCTTGCCGCTGTACTCGATCCGCAACGGCAAGGTGCTGATGCGGCGTCAGCCGGCGCAGGTTGAGTTTGTGTAAAACCGGGTTCAGACAATCGAGTCGATATCCAGCGTTTGCACCCTCCCCCATTCGTGATGCTGCGCGGGGGGAATGCTGGCGACTTGCGACGGCTCACGGTTTTCACGGTGGCTGAACCAGCGCTTGAGGCTGGGTTGCACGTTGGCGCTATGGGCTTGACTGCCGTAGACATCACGGGCTTCCAGGCGGCGCCAGCGCAGAGTCGCAAGGCGCTCACGGCTGGTGTGCAAGCGGTCGATCTCGGTATTCAGGGCTTCGTTGTGTTCATAGCCTCGGTCGTTGGCAGACCTTAGGCGGGCCAGTTCCCGGCGCTTGTTGCGCAGTTGTTGGCGCATGGTCTCCAGGGCCAGGTCGAGCAGCTCGAACTCGCTTGGCGTGACCAGTGGGCCGTTGCTTTCCTGGGTTTGCTGCCAGCGACGTAGCGTTGCCCACGCCGCCGGAATGTAGCTGGCAGTCATGAAGTGCTGGTTGGCCTGGAACAGCTGTCTCAGCAGGTTATCCCGCTCGGGCATGTCGCCACGCAGTTGCAAGGTTCGGTTGCAACCGGCCTCTTGGATGGATTCACAACCGGGTTTCCACAACACCGAAGACTGTGTGCCATCCGGCAGCATGATCGGCATGAAATGGTGCTGTTCGCCGTGGTGTTGGTAAGGGTTTGCGCCAAAACGCACCAACCCGGCGGCGAACAGCAGGCCGCCCGGTGCAGGGGCGCTGAACAGTGTGACGGCGCCTGGGATCCAGAGTTTGGCGGTGGTGTTCATCCAAGGGGCCGGGACGCTGGGGACGGGATCGTTGTGGTTGACGATACGGTGGTGGACCAGGGTTGAAGCACCTTGGGTGAATTCAGAGTCGGCGGCGCGGGGGGCGCCGTAGGTGTAGAGGAGGATGTTGTAGTTGCACTCCGGAGCCCTGCGCAGACCTTCTGCGAGGAGTAAAGCGATTGCGCCGCCCAGGCTGTGGCCGCAGATGATAATTCGTTGGCCGGTATGGAATTGGTCGAGGTAGTGCAATACGAAATCGCGCACTGCCCGGTAAGCCTGATAAAAACCTTGGTGGGCCTTGCCGACTCCTTCCGTGTAAGGGACCTGATGAGCGTTTGCATCTCGCATCCCGTCCGCACCACTGGCGGTACCACGCACCGCGATCAGGATTACTTCATCGTGATGGGTAATAAACGCCTGAGTATCCGTACCAAGCGCTTCATCATCGAAAAAGTGCACATTCGCTGGATGTTCCTGCTTTTCCTGCAGCTCCGGTTGGTTTTGTGGGTATAGCTCTGGATCGAAGGGCAAAATCTCAAAACGCTGGGAGTAAGGGACCTCTTCGTAAAGGGGGAAAAAACGGTCGACTTGTTCTGCATCAAATCGCCAGGCCTCATGGAAACCCGAAAGCTCTTCGGCAAATAGATGCCCGATGCTGGGATCAAGGGGAAAGCGAACGTGGTCGTGGGGCTTTTCAGGTGGCACTTGGCCGAAGTTGCAATAACTCAAGGTGGCCATCAATGCCAACTGATAAAGGTTCAAGGCGCAGAAACCGTCGTCGGTTGAAAGCATCGGGCGAAAGGCCCTGAGTGGTCGAACTTCCAGAGCGGTGTGGTTGTTGGGAAACAACACGACTCCTACCAAGTTTGATTGAGGTGGTCCAAATCCCAGCTCACCCATCATGTTCAACGCGTGTCGCAGGGGTTGATGACTCCGCTGCGCAACCGGTGGCAAATGGGCGACATGGCGGACCAAATCACGCACTTCCACTTGATAGAACCGGTTGGCCTTGTGCTGAGCAGGATTACTGTCGAGGCGCTGGCCATCAGAGGCGGCAAACCGAGTCTGTTCAGCCCGAACTTGAAGCTCGGTGATAGGAAGTTTGTAGGTGGGGCGCAACATCAGTTGTAGATAGGGGGGCTCTGTTCCTGAATACAGATCGTCGAGAACAAGTACCACAGGCCCACAGAAAATATTGTCTAGCTTGGCAAACCCTTCTCCATTCAGCCTGCCTTTGTACTCCTGCCCTGCACTATCGTGGACGGTGTATGGCAGTCCCCCATACGCCGCTCCCACGCCCAGTTCGTCGACCAGGCAAAAGCTCACCCAATGCCCGCGCAGTGAACAGGCTGGCTTGCTATCACTGAAAAAAGATTGCTTCCATGCATCCTGCTTCATGACCTTGCTCCTTGTTATTGACACGATGGATAAACATCACAAACGCGACCATCCGGCATTTTTATCGGTTTAAAGTCGGAGGTGTTGCCGTTACAAAACGCATAAAGGTCTTCAAAGCTTTTACCTTTACAACGCTTCCAGCCACCCGGAACGACCACCCAGTTATCACCAACAGCCGGTTCTTCCTTGTCCGTGACCGTCAGCACCAGCCTGAGCGTTTTCCCCGCTAACCGATCACGTTGAGCAGCACCACCGGCCAGGGACTCCTGCAACGGCCCTATTGCATTCTTCGAACGACATTGCAGAAGTTTCCTGATCGCATGAAACGGCCCCACAGTCCTGAAGCGCCACTGACATTGCCCAATCAGTTCCTGCACACCTGACTCGGGCATGCCAGGTTGATCATTCCAGCGATCTCGAATGGCGATGCCTGCACGATCGCCCCCCACATCCGTATCTCGCTTACCCCACTTCGCATACATATCAAAATCGACACTTCGCAAAACCGTAGGGCAACCTTCAATCACCTCACTCAACGGCAGTTCAACACTCACGCGCTCGGCCACAGGCTTGTAACGCGCAATAAAAATCTTCCGCTCCGGCCTCTTGCCCCGACGCCTTGGCAGCGTGCAGGTTTCCCCGGTCGCAGGCCCGTAGTTGGCTCCCCCGATGAAGCGGAACTCCGCCGGCAGATCCACCTCCAGCGTAAAGTGGTCAACCGGCTTGCCCGCACAGCCTGTCAGCGTCAGCATCCCCACCACAACCCACGCACCAAGCCTTCGCCTATTCATCCTTTCCCTCCATTGATCGCCACTGCTCCACCACCCGTTCAAAATGATCACCTGGCGCTTCCCCAACCAGCGGTTGCCACCGAATGAGACTGTTGCGTGTGGCCTCCTCCAACCGTCGCAACACCAGAAACTCCAATTGTTCCGGCCCTCTCCATTGCCAGACACGCGCCAGCTCCAAGACTTGGCCCAGCCAGATTCTCGGGTCCTGGAATTCCACCAAAGCGACCAGTTCTTCGCTGTGTACAGCCAACAGGTAACGCAGAATATTGGCGTGCAGGATGGCTTCGGCGTTCGGGTTGGGCGTGTTCAGCCAAGGAACCGGGTCAGGCAGCGGATACTCGCCGACAGCCGGGTTGTCAGCCGTGCGCCAGCGGTCTTCGTGCCAGTAGCACACGCTGATCAAGGGGCCAAGAAAGACCGGCCAGTGGTCCGCACCCAGATAGTCCAGCGCACGTGCCAGGGTACGGTTGTCGTGAAAGCGGTACAGCGATTGCTCGCCCTCCGGGCCCGTCAGCAAACGGTCGCGCCAGTGCCGAGTCACCCCAGTCAGGTCCTTGCACGGTAAACTGCCCAGCCAGCCCCAGTTATTCTCAGGCTGTTGCAAGAGGTCTCGTAATGCAGGCTCGCTCATCTGCTTCAACAGCAAGATCACGGGGCCCTCCCTCATGAGATCCGCCAGCGCAGTCTCGGCATAGAGGCTGCGGTAGTCTGACAAACTGCGCACCGCCAGCAGTGGCTGATGCGCGGCATTCTGCCCATCGAGGATCAGGCACAGGCTTCGCCCTGCCTGCTGCTGTTGGTTTATCCATTGACTTGGCGAGTTCTGCATCAGGCCGCCCTCCCTGGCAGATCACACAGGCCTTCGCGACAATGCTCACACACCGGGCAATAGTCCGCTCCCAGTTGCCTGGCCAAGTTCATGATCGTGCCTTGTACCTTGGAGACCTCAGGCATACCGGCCACCCTGAAAGCGCTCGCCAATTGGGTAACAGACGCCGAACCGCCCAGCGCGATGGGACGGCTGCTAAAAATGCCACCCGCCTGGATGACCAGATGCTCTCCACCCGCCTTGAGGCTCAGTTGTGACCCGGCATCAATCACCAGGCTGGCACCCGATTTAAGGTGGAGCTGCTGCCCTGCCTCAATGACCAAGGTCTGTGCCACGTGGGTCCGGCTATCGCCATGCACATCAAGGTAGTCGCTCGCCCTGAGCAACACTTTGCGGTCGCCGGTGACCTGACGATGCTCTTCGCTTTCCAGGTGAGTCGTGCTGATCCCATGGATGACTTCTTGCCGTTCCCCTGCGACCTCCAGCCGACTGTCATGGCCCACCCGTTGCTCCAGGTCCCGCTGCGCACGCAGGTAGACAAGTTCCTCGCCCCGGCGATCTTCCAGGTACAGCTCGTTGGAGCCTTCGCCGCCAAGGGAACTGCTGCTGCGCAAAACGCTGCGAGTCTTGTGCAGTGGCAAGGGATAGGTCGGCCGATGCAATGCATTCGGCAGGCAGCCGTTGATCAGGGGGCGGTCGGGATCCCCGTCCAGGAAGGTCACCAGCACTTCCATGCCCACACGCGGGATCATCGTTGCACCGAACCCGTCACCGGCCCATCCGGACGCCACCCGCAACCAACAACTGCTTTTATCATCCGCCTCGTCCAGGCGGTCCCAGTGAAAGCGCACCTTCACTCGGCCATACACATCGCAATGCACGTCCTCACCGGCGGGCCCGGTCACGGTTGCGGTCTGGCTGCCATTGATGGTCGGCTTGGTATGCCTGAGAGAGGGTCGATGCACGGCCTGCCAGGGTGTTGCGGTAAAACGATTGCGATAGCCCTGGAATACGTCGGTTGCCGGCGTCGCTTCCTCCAGCACCTGGGGTTGATAACCCTCATGACGCACCGACGTGATCAGCCACAGGTCGTTGCAGGAGGGGTCGGGATGATCGCGTATCTCAAGGAAGTGCCCACTGCGCAGCACTGGCTGATCACTCTTGCCCAATGCCCGATACCGGTCGCGCTGGTGAAGCTCCAGACTCCGCCGTGCCAACTGCTTGCCACGGGTATGACCGGTGAATCCTGCGGGATACTGATAGTCCTCAAGTGGGAGTGTCGACGCGGCCCCCGCGCTGTCGTGCAGGTGCACGGAAGGATGTTCGAAGTCGTAATCACGACGCACCGTCTTCTGGCTGCGGATGCCCAGGCGCACGTCGAAACGCTGGATAACCGGCGTATCGGCGTGCGGCCCGCCAGGAGCGCTATAGCATTGCACGGGCAAACGCGGGAACACCGTTTGGTCATCGCCAAATACCAGCAGGTGGGCGTCCACGCTGTGACGGAAATGATAGTGAATGCCCTCCTCTTCACACAGCCGCTGGATGAAGTGAAGATCACTCTCAGCGTACTGAACACAGAACGTACGCGGCGGATAAACCACGGGGCCAAGCTCGAAGGCGTAAGCATCCGCCAGGATGCCATGCTGCTCAAGGACCTCGGCGATGATCTGGGGCACGCTGCGCTGCTGGAAAATCCTTTGGTCGCGTCGGTGCGCAAGGTAAGCCAGGCGGGGCGCCAGGGTCAGGTGATAGCGCGTGGTGCGCCGACCTGGGTCATCCCGGCCAACGGCGTAGACCTGCCCATGCAAACCGTCGTCCGCTTCGCCGAAAGCCAGGTAGGCGGGTTGGTGGAGCAGCGCTTCCAGATCAAGGGAAGGGTTTTCGCTGACCACCTGTATGTGAATGAAAAACGGTTGATCGAGGACTTCACTGCCTTTGAATGCCAGGACTTGCAAGTCGATATCTATATGTGGAAGAACCAGATTGAAACGTGACAAAACAAACGCGTTAACCATCCGTTGTTACCCGCCGTTAATAAATGAACACCCGGAGACAGGCCCTCTCGCCAAACAGAGAATTAGTTATCGAGAAAAGGCGCTGGAACGTCTCAAAGCTTAGTCATTTCGGGGAGGAATCGACCGTTTTAAAATAAAAAAGAAGTTTCGTACAACTAAGCTGGAAGTGTCTTTTACACAATAATAAAACGAGCCAGCGTGCCATTTCTTAATAACAAGAAATGCCCTACACCGACTTACATCGGCATGACTAACTGACATAGAAATGGCTGACACCGGTTAACAGTGTCAGCCGTTAAACAACTTCATTCTTGCAACTGCGCAGTGCCGAACAGACTGACGCTCAGCAACGTTTCGGCCTGGGTGTGCAAGCGAACTGGCGCAATGCCACCCGGCATCACCACTGCAACCTCACCACTCTCCACCCAGCCCGCCCGCCAAGCGGCACAAGCCACCGCACTGGCGCTGGTTCCGGAAGACGCGGTGGGCCCCTCCCCCCGTTCGAACACGCGCGCGATGATTCGATTGCCGGGCTGGCGCGCCGCCCATTGCAAGTTGACCCCTGCCGGACAGGGCCGACCACCACCCGCCGGGGGAGCAAACGCAATGGTCTTCAAGGGCTCGTACAGTGCGGGTTGCTGCATCTGAGTGTTGTCCGGCAATGCCGACACCTGCTCGACCAGTGTCACGCAATGGGGGTTGCCCACCCGCACAAATTGGCTGGCCGCCCACTGAGGGTTGATCGCCGCCAACTCGCTCACATGACTCAGTTCAGTTTCATCCACCTCCATCTGCGCCCCCACCACCTCAGGCCCGAAACCAGGTACCCCCAACTCAAGCCAGAACCCCGCAACCTGTTCACGGATTGCCGGTTCAACCCATGTCGACACGGGTGATACCGCGTCCGATTTGTCGTGGTGCACCCTCAACTCACAGGCCCCGCTTAGCAGGCCCTGGTCAGTGAGTGCCTGGGCAAAAATCGTCAGGCCATTGCCACTGCGCTCGGCCAAGGAACCGTCGGTGTTGACAATCATCAAGTCAAAGGGCGGCTCGGCCTGGAACGGCCCGACCAGCAAGCCATCGCAGCGATGAGACTTGGCACTGGCTGGACGCGGCAGCGAGCCCCAACTACATTCGGAGGCGATGGCCGCCGACGTCCAGTTGCTGCGCGTACGCGCAGCCAGCTCAGCGCTCTCGGGTACAGCAATGCCCGCGTCTCTCAACGAGGCCGGGCTGACCACGCCATAGATATTGCCGCGGGCGTCGTAGAACAGGGTCATGGGGTCGTCCACCTGTGCATGCGCTGAAGAAGGGGCAGATTGTGTGGGATCTCGACGCTGCACACCATCCTGCAAGCACTACACGTTCAATCCCCTGAACGGACGTTTTCATCAGGCCGAAGTCCGCGCGCCGTCGCCATGGTCTTTTGCGACAGTGTGCGCCGAGGAGGTTGAAGTCAGCGTCGATAGGCAAACGCCTGCCTGATAGGGTTTCGGAGGCGGCCTGGAAGGTGGTAATCCGCCGCGAGGGCCCAGGGGTTCAAAAGCCCCCACGGGGATTACGCACCTTCCAGACCGCCTCGTACACACTCGATACCGTTTGTGTGGCGACGAACCCTCCTGACGTTCCGGGTTTGTAAAAATAAAATTCACGACCACGACTTCCCCCAGGGAACCCGGCTCGCGCACCACGACCTGATGTGCAAGGATGTCACGCCGGACATCGTTCGTAGAACGCAAAACCAAGGATTTTTCATGACTGCCATTCCCACCTCAGCGCCCGTGGTTCCCGGGCGGTTAGAGCAAATGTCGACCCGTATCGCTTTCTTCATTGCTGGCTTCGGCATCGCAGCCTGGGCGCCGCTGGTGCCCTATGCCAAGGCCCGTGCCGATCTGAGCGAAGGCACCCTGGGCCTGCTGCTGTTGTGCCTGGGCGTCGGTTCGATCATCGCCATGCCCGCCGCCGGTGCGTTGGCGTCGCGCTTTGGCTGCCGACGCGTGCTGAGTGCCGGAACGATCATGATCTGCCTGGCGTTGCCAACGCTGGCGACGGTCAGTTCGATTCCGCTATTGATGGCGGGGTTGTTCCTGTTTGGCGCTGGCCTCGGCACCGTGGATTCTACGGTCAACCTGCAGGCGGTGATCGTCGAGCGAGCCAGCGGCAAGACCATGATGTCGGGCTTTCACGGGCTGTTCAGCCTGGGCGGGATTGTCGGTGCAGCGGGCGTTTCGGGGCTGCTGGGGCTGGGACTGTCGCCATTGCAGGCGACGCTGGTGGTGATTGTGATCACGCTGGCGGCGCTGCTCAAGGCTGCACCGCATTTGCTGCCTTACGGCAGTGAGAGTTCCGGTCCGGCGTTTGCCGTGCCCCACGGCGTGGTGCTGTTCATCGGTTGCCTGTGCTTTGTCGTGTTCCTGGCCGAAGGTGCGGTGCTCGACTGGAGTGCGGTGTTCCTCAGTGCCGAGCGCGGCCTGGACGAAGCCTATGCTGGCCTGGGTTACGCAGCCTTTGCCTTGACCATGACGGCCGGGCGCTTGACCGGTGATGCCATCGTGCGCCGGCTGGGGGCTACCCGGGTGATCGTGGCCGGTGGCGCACTGGCTGCGGCCGGTACATTCCTCGCCACATTGTCCCCGGCCTGGGAAGTGGCGTTGTTGGGTTATGCGCTTGTAGGCGCCGGGTGCTCCAATATCGTCCCGGTACTCTATACCGCTGTGGGCAAACAGAACGTCATGCCAGAGCACATTGCCGTGCCGGCCATTACCACCTTGGGCTATGCGGGGATTTTGGCAGGGCCTGCCGTGATCGGGTTCATCGCCCATGGCAGCAGCCTGGCCACTGCCTTTCTGTTAATTGGAGGGTTGCTTGCGGCGGTGGCGGTCAGTGGAAAAATCCTGCGCGTCTGAACACAGGGCGGCATCGCCGGCTTGATGCTTTCAAGCCGCTGATGCGCGCCTGCCTACGTTATTTCCCCTTCTCTTCCTTGTCGTTCTCCAGCCAGCGGTCAATGCTGTAGTTCTTCAACCAGCCATCATCGTTATGACTGCCAAAGAGGTTGTAGCCATTGGCTTTATAACTGTCCAGAGAGGCCATCAAACCCGGCCGCTCCATCAGGTTCTTGGCCAGGTATACCTGTTGTTCGCTGTACATTTTCAACGGAAACCCGGTGCGCACATCCCGTAAAGGCTCGCCGTTCTTATCCGTCTGGTTCGGATCCTTACTGATCTCGATGAGTGTGTCTTTTTTGACGTACCGATGTTTTTCGAAAAAGAATGAGCGGTCTTCCGACTTATCCCGCAAGTCATCAAACACGCCTCTGAATGCCTGGACGACCTGAGCGTCGGTTTTCGCATGGAACGGATCCGCGCTTTGCGTGTTGGGGTTCGTATTGCCGATCTCTGAGTCACCAGCCCTGGTCAAACTGTCATGCGTGATTTCACCGCCCTTCGCAATTATCGCTTCGTTCAGTCGGGGTCGGTTGAGTATCTCTCGCGCCAACATGATGGTGCGTTCCGAGACTTTGCTGCTGCTGGGTTCCTCTTTGGCGATCTCCTGTAAAGAACCCTGGGTCAGCCGGCCATCTTTCTTGAAAGCGTCCAGCAATGACAGGTTGTTCTTCAAGTCGGTCGCCAGCAGATGGTCGTCGGAACTGACGAAGGGGTTGCCAACTTTCGTCATGCCTCCGTACAGATTCTGGCCGTCGAAGTGCCGGTCGGCGCCGTTCGCGAAACGGGTGTTGATTGGCTGCGCGGCCGGCAGCGGCTTACCCAATGCGCGGGCATCGACCTCATAGCGAGACTGACCACTCCCCGTTGGCCCTGGTGCGTTGGACCCAGCCGTTTGCGTATAGCTCGGATTATTGACACGACCAATCATGATTCACCTCCACCCTAATCTAGATTCCGTAGCCTGGGCCTTGATTGCCTGATCCTCGAAAGGGCCTCGAAATCAAGATGGCACAAGCAGCGATTGAGTGGCCCGCAGGAAACAACGGTTCCGAAGAAGCTCGTCCAAAACGCTGGATAGACCCTGGGGAATCTTAAGCGCTTGTAACCAGCTCACCTGCCGCGCATCCATGCGTTGGAAAATCCTGCCGTGTAAAACGGCATTACTCAGCGGCGGGACAACTTGTTCCAAAGACTCGCTAACAGGGAAGTCACAGCGCTGGGCGCCGACTCCTCCGTGAACACCCGAGAACCTTTGTCAAAGTCTTCGGCGGTGGGCGCCTTGAAGCTGAACCTCGGCGAGGATGTGAGGTTGAGACCCTGCGGCTCTCGTGGATTTTTTGCCTCCTGTGTCAGTGCCGCCAAATTCGAGGGGTTGTACTGGGAGTGACGGGGTTCAAATGATGTCGAGTTCATGGTCCAGACCTAATCCGGTAGATGAAGGCCCCCAGCGGCACTCAATGGCCGCTGGATATTTTCTTTGTGGTAGATCTTCGCAATCAGTTCCATGTGATTGGGGTGCAGGGTTACGTCAAGCGCTTGCCGCCCCCTGCCGCCTAGCGCACGGCAGGGAGCCCCAGGTCTAACCCAGCAATGTGTACAATTCCTGGCGAGAAATCCTGCCATCGCGCTGCCAGCTGTAAATATTATCCATCGCTGATCTCAGATCAGAACGTGCCATGACCTCCCGCGAAAGCTGGATGAGATGGTCGTTGTAGGGATTGCCGGACAACGGTTGCGTTGCACGTGCATTGAGCTCCCTGAGCTTAATCGTGCTGCTGAAGTACCCGCCCTTCAGCGCATTGAAATTATTCAGCATGTCTTGAACGATTTGCTTGTCGTCACTCAGTTTCAACGGATTGTCCGAACGAACAAAACTGGTGATATCGTCCCTGGACAAGCGGCCATCCAACGCACCGGTACTGCCGTTGCGATCGAGCGATTGCAGCAACCCGGGACGCCGCAGCACCTCGTTCGCCAATCGAATATTCGGGTCCTTGTAAGGGTTGCCAGTCAACGGCTGCTTGGCCACTTTCTGCAGACTTTGTTCCGTGACATAACGTGAAGGCCAGCGCCCTTTGAACGCGTCATAATTATTCAAAAGGCCTTGTGCCAATTGCTCGTTACTTTGTTTCGAGTAATAGGGGTCTGGCAACGAGGGGTTCGGACGTGGTGGCGGGCCGGGATTCGGGCGTAAGTTTTCCGGCAGTGGACGCGGCGGCGGGCCACCGAATACCGGGCCGGCGTGATTGGACTGCGCAGTGAAATTGACGCCTACCGTAAGCTGGACACTTGATGCGGCAGCAGATCGCTCGGCACCGGGCTTAGCATCTCCGAGGGAGGCGTTATCGAGGGAAGGAGCGACGCTCTGATTGTATGCTGATACCGACATTCCAGTTCTCCAGTTCGGTGTATTCAGGTGCCTGACTTTGAGTCGTCAAGGAAGCCAGCAAAGGCAGGCATCTTCTGTGTGGCAGAACAGTAGGAACCGGTTCCTGAGACCGCTGAAAGTTTCCAGAATCGAAGTAGGAAGAGCATCTGATCGAGTGAGAGACAAGACGGTCTGTCGGCAGGCAGCGCCGCTCGACCTGAGCAGGAAGAGCGGCAATGTGTCGATCAGAACCCGACGCTGGCCTGTACGAAGAACGTGCGGGGCTCCCCCAGGTACAGCCCGGAGTTGTTGTCGCTGGAGCGGGTGTAGTGCTGCTGGTCGAAGACGTTTTTCACGCCCACGCCCAGTTTCAAGTTGGACAACTGCTCGCCAAAGTCGTAACCGCTGCGCACGTTGACTGAGACATAGCCTGGGATATCACCGTACTGACCGTCAGCCGTGCCTTGAGTGATGTAGGTACTGGTCGTGCCGGGGGCGCGCTGGCCGGACTGGGCGTACACATCCAGGTTGTGGGTCCAGCGGTTGACGTCATAGCGCAGGCCCAGTGTGGCGACCTCACGGGAGTACAGCGGCAGGTCGCGCCCCTTGAACGGTACGTCGCCTTCCGAGGTGGCCTTGGTGTAGGTGAAGCCGGCATTGGCGGTCAGGCCGTCCAGACGTGGGTCCAGGTTCGACAAGTCGTAATGGGCCGACGCTTCGATGCCGGTGTGCTTGGTCGCGCCGAGGTTGGTCCAGCCCACGTCGTTGCTGACGTATTGCAGCTCATCCGAGAAGTCGATGTAGAAGAACGTCAGCTCACCGCCCCACACATTGTCGTTATAGCGCGTCCCCACTTCGTAGGTTTTGGCCTTTTCCGGGTTCAGACCATTGGCCGTCTGGTCGCCGGTGCCGCCCTGACCCAGTTGGAAGTATTGCAGGCTGCCAAACGAGGTCTCGTAGTTGGCGAAGAGTTTCCAGGCGTCGGATACGTGGTACATCACGCTCAAGGCCGGCAGCGGTTCGTTGTTGTGGACTTCGCGGCGTTTTTCCTGGGTACGGGTGCCATTCAATGCAACCACCGGGCGATCGTGCCATTCGGTACGGATGTCCTCGAAGCGGATGCCCGGCGTGATGGTCCACTTGCCGATATCAACCTTGTTGTCGATATAGAACGCGTTGGCCTCGGTGCCCCCCGTACGGTCCTGATACACGTGACCGTCGCTCTGCCCACCCGGCGTCGGCACATTGTTGACCAGGTTCAGGCTGGTGGCCTGCTCATGCATGCCTTCCTTGAGGTAGCGATAGCCCACACTGACTTCCTGGGTACTCGGGCCCACATCGAACACATGGGACACCCGCGGCTCGATGCCAAAGGTGTAGTAGGTGCGCGGGTAAGAGCCAATCGTCCTGAGGTCGCGGTTGGCGATGTTACTGCCGCGGAAACTGTCGGAATAGTAAGTCAGCACTTCGGCCTGGGTACGGTCATCGATCTGGCGGATGTACTTGAAGGACACGTCCTTGCGGCGCCCGCTGAAGTTGTCCCAATCACGCACCGATTGGTACGGGTTGGCATCGAATTGCTTCTGGGTCAGGCCGCCGGGCATATCGGCGCTGGCGTCGTAGTAGTGGAAGTTCAGCGAGAAGTCGTCTTGATCGGTCGGTGCCCAGTGCGTCTTGAAGATGACGTCGTCGATGTCGTTGGCGTTATTGCTGTTGCGGTAACCGTTGCCATTGACCCCGGAGTACAGCAAAGCGGCGCCGATGCCGTTGTCGGCGGTACCGCCGATAAAGGCGTTTTCCACGTGCTTCCAGCCGCCGTGGGCAGAGGTTTGCAGGGTGGTGCCGACTTCGCCGGAGAATTTCTCGGGGATGGCACGGGTCACGAAGTTGATCACGCCACCGACGTTTTGTGGCCCATAACGCACGGAGCCAGCACCGCGCACCACGTCGATGCTGTCCAGGTTGCCGGCGGAAATCGGTGCCATCGACAGTTGTGGTTGCCCGTAGGGTGCGAACGCAGCCGGCACACCGTCGATCAGCACGGTGGAGCGTGGCGACAGCCGTGACGTCAAGCCACGTACGCCGACGTTGAGGGAAATATCGCTGCCGCCGGTGCCATTCGATTCCTGCACCTGTACACCTGGCACACGGCGCAGCACGTCGCCGACGTTCATTGCGCCCTGCTCCACCATGGTTTCGCGGCGGATCACGGTGCGCGCGCCAGCATGGTTCTGCACCACTTCAGCGTTGGCATCGCCGAGCCAGTCGCCGACCACCTTGATATCAGTGGCACCCAGCTCCAGGGGCGAGCCGGCTTCACCGGTGCCGCTGTTCAGCGGGCGCAGGGTCACGGAACCGGCGTCGATCTGGTAATCCAGGCCGCTGCCTTGCAGCAATTGGCGCAGGGCTTGTTCAGGGGAAAGGTTGCCGTCTACCGCCGGCGCCTGCTTGCCCGCGACCAGATCGGGGCTGAAGAACACTTGCAGGGAAGTTTGCTGGCCCAGTTGGCTCAGCGCCGCGCCCAGGGGCTGGGCCTGGATATGAATGGCGTCGGCGGCGTAGGCCGCAGGGAGCGTGGCACTGACTGCGAGCGCCAGGACGAGCGGCGCCCAGCGGGAAGTTTTATTGTTGTGGATGGCGAGTTTTTTCACGTCGAACCTAATCCTGTGATCGCAAGAGTATGCGGCTGTTAATGCAAACCAGTTGCAGTTGCAGGAGAAGACGAAGAACTCGAAAAAAACCTGAATGTCAGCGTGAAATAATTTCCTGGCTGCCGTCCGGCAAGGTCCGCAAGGCCACCGGCAGGATGTGCGGCAAGGCCTTGAGCAAGGCGTCAGTGTCGTTGGCCTTGAACACGCTGGTCAGGCGCAGGTTACCCACCGCAGGTGTACTGACCCGCAACGGACGCTCGCGGTAGCGCGAAACCTCGCGTGCCACTTCGCCCAGCAAAGCGTTGTTGAAGACCAGCTTGCCCGTGCGCCAGGCGGTCAATTCTTCAGTGTTCACCGTGTAGGCCGCTGCCACCGATCCTTTGTTGTCGACGTGGGTGCCCAGGCCAGCCGTCAGCGTCACCAGGTTGTCCGGTGAATCACCCTGTACCTTCACGGTTCCGGCCTCGACCATCACGCGAGTCTGGCCTTCATCACGGCGCACATCAAAGCGCGTGCCGGTCACCGTCACCTGCCCTGCCCCGGCAGCCACGACAAAGGGTCGGCTGGTGTCATGCTCGACGCTGAACATGGCTTCGCCCTGCTTGAGTTCCACGCCACGCCGGCCTTTTTCATACTGCACCGCGACCACGGTGCGGCTGTTGAGGTCCATCACCGAGCCATCGGGCAACGCCACCTGGCGATGTTCACCCACACCTGTACTGAACTCGGCGCTGTAGGGTTTCGGATGATCGAGCCCACTGAACAGACCCAAGCCCAGGGCCACCGCGATCACACCGGCGGCCACCGCATAACGCAACACGGCACGCCGCTTGGGCCGCTCCACCGGGGCTTCGCACAACGCCTGCAAGCGCGCTTTAGGCAGCAAGCCGGTGGCACTCCAAAGGCCTTGCAGCACATCAAATTCATATTGGTGATCGGGATGCTCATTACGCCATGCGTCGAAGCGCTGGCGTTCGGCAATGCTCAACTCGGCGTCCTGCAGGCGCACAAACCATTGCGCGGCTTCGTCTCGGGCACGGTTGTCCATCGTGGAAGATCCTTGGGTCATGGCGCCATCGCGTCCAGGCGGTCGCGCAGATGCCGCAGGGTGCGGATCATATACTTTTCCACCATGTTTTTAGACAGGCCCAGGCGTTCGGCGATTTCCTGCTGGGTCAGGCCCTCGATTTTCTGCCAGATGAAAATCTTGCGGCAGTTGAGCGGTAACTCAGACAAGGCCCGCTCGATAGAGTCCGCCAACTGGATCGCGTGCATGAAATGCTCCGGGTCGCCACTGTTGGGCGAACGCTGATCAAAGGCTTCCAGCGTGATAGCTTCGCGACGGTCTTCACGTCGATAGGCATCCACTGCGATGTTGCGCGCGGTTTGATGCAGATAAGCGCGCGGTTGCTCAACCTCGCTGGATTTTGACTCCAGCACCCGCACAAAGGTGTCATGGGCCAGGTCTTCGGCCTGTTGACGGTTTCTCAGGCGGCGCGTCCAGGTTCCGATCAACTCTTCGTAATGTTCGAAAAAGCCTGTTCTGCGGGGCGGCTGAGGGATCATCGCGGGTGCACTGGGGAGGCGGGGCGTGAATAGTAATGCTTCCTATTAAGCGGAGCAATTGCTACCCGTCATATCACCTCGAAACGAGTGTGTGCTGCCCACCTGCCTCAGACGACTGAGTTTTTCACGGCTGCCGCACACGCTCATCTGACACCATTTGCGCTGCTTGTTCTTGGAGATGTCGAGGAACACCCAATCGCAATCAGTGGCGCTGCAACTGCGCAATGCGTGCAGTTCACCGGACACCAGTAACTGCGTGGCCTCGATGGCCAGGCGCCCGAGCACCATGGTCGTCAGCTCCTGCGTCGTGGTGCAGGGCTTCCACGCCCAGGCAGGTTTGCCATCGACAGAACACAGCACCCGCCAGGCAACGCCTTGCTGGAAGGCCCGGTTGATGTGCTGCAACGCGTCATCGGGCGCGGCCCCTTGTAACGACAACGGATAGAACGCCGCGTACAGGCATTCCCTGAACGCGATGATCGCATCCAGGTCCGGCTGGTAGGCCATCGAAGACTCGAACACCATCGGCTTGTAGTCGTCAAACTCTCGGGCCGAGATCAACGACGCGTGCACTGCCCACTCGAAGAAGAACTGGAGACTGGTGAGCCGTTCTTCCATGACCTTGAGCGAAGTGCCAGGACGACGGCCGTTGGTGGTATTGATAAAATCCAACACCCGGGCCCCACCAATCAAACGGATCGATTTTGCAGTGCCCGTAAAATGTGTCATGCCTACTCCTGAAAAAACGCGTTCTCCCTGCGATGGCGCAGATTACCTTGTTTTTTCAGCATGCAGACAGCGTCATCCTCGCGCAAAGACAGACGGCTAGGTGCAACCGTCGTTATGCGCCACCCAATCAAGAATCGTCGCGACCGACTGTTCCACTGAAAGCGCCTGGGTATCCAAATGCACTTCCGGAAACACCGGTACATCGTAGCGGGAGTCGATACCCGTGAAGTTTTTGATCAACCCGGCGCGGGCTTTTTTATACAGACCCTTGGGATCACGTTTTTCCGCGGTTTCCAACGGCGCATCCACATGCACTTCGACGAAAAACTCGTTGCCGATGATCGAACGCGCAAAGTGCCGGCTGGCCGACGAAGGTGAAATCAGCGCCACGATCACGATCAACCCCGCCTCCAGCATCAACCGCGCCACTTCGGCGACGCGACGGATGTTCTCGTCGCGGTCGCTGTCGGTAAACCCCAGGTCCCGGCACAGCCCGCCGCGTACCGAATCGCCGTCGATAATGGCAGTGATTCGCCCCAGCTCCTGCAGCGCGATATCCAACGCATCAGCAATGGTCGACTTCCCGGACGCGGAGAGGCCGGTCATCCAGATGACCACGGGTTTGTGTTTCATGCTCGGATGCCCGGCGCGCCGGCGGCTGAACGCAAAGGCGTGCAGGTTCTGGTTTGAAGTGTCTGGAAAATAACTCATGACTGCTCGCCCTCCCCGACCGAAATGGGCCGTTTACCCAACAGGAACACCATCACGCATTGCACGAACAGCAACAGCGCCACCACCCAGTAGACCGTCGAAAACGACCCGGTCAAATCCTTGGAAAACCCGCCCAGGAAATTGCCACACACGCCACCCAGGCCGATCAACACGTTGGCAATACCGAAGGCCTGGGTCAGACGGCTGACCGGGACGATTTGCCCGATATAACTGGGGACCAGCCCGAAGATGGGATAGAACGCCAGCGCAAACAGAAACGCCGCCAGATAGAACAACGGCAGGCTGTTGAAACTGAACACCAGGGCGGCGGCCAGCCCCGCGCTCAGGAAACACATTGCCAGCGACGCGCGCACGCCCACCTTGTCGGCGATCCAGCCCACCAGAAAACCCGACGCCATGCCTACGGCACCAAGGGTGGTCCAGATAAACCCGGCGTCCCGTACCGACACACCCAATTCATCGCGCAGGAACGGCGCCAGGTAAGTCTGGAACGGCAGCAACGCCATGCCATTGAGAAAGGCAATGGCCCAGGTCAGGTACAACGAGCGACTGAGCCAGGGTTGCTGACGGTCAAAGGCGGTGGTGTCCTCGCCGGAAAACCCGGCGTCCTGGCCCGCAGCCAGGTTGCGCAACAGAAACCACGCCACCCCACACAGGGCCACCGAGATCAGCCCGGCGGTGAGCCAGATCGAGCGCCAGCCACCATTGAGTGTCAGAAACGACACCAGCAAACCGTTGATGAATACGCCGTAGCTGGTGCCGCTGGAAATCAGCCCCATGACCCGCGAGCGATTGCCCGGGCTGAAGCCCTTGGTAACGATCTCCGCCAACGGGATATACACCGAAGCGGAACAGCCACCGAGCAAGATCAACAGCGCCCCCGACAACCAGATGCTGTTACTGACGCTTAACCCCAGCAGCGCCAGGGACGTCATCACCGTAGACACCAGGCTGATTTTCCATCCCTCGAAAAACCGGCTGATATAGCTGGTAACCGATGAAAACAGCAGGAAACCAATCTGCGCGCCGCCGGTGATCAGGCCCACGGTGGTGTAGTCGAAACCGATGTCGCGGCGCATGTCCACCACCAGGTTGGCGAACAGGTAAACGCCAAAACCATAAGTGCTGGCCACGAACCCGGTGAGGACCACCGCCAGCACGACGCTGTCCAAGGGGCGCGCATTGCTCTGTACGAGTGTGCTCATCAAGCCCTCCTTATTCGGCGCGCGCAGTGTGGATGACGAAATCACAATCCATCATGTCGTAGTCCAGTTCGAAATCACCGTAACTCTCATGGTGGGTGAACCCGGACTTGAGCACCTCCCCCTTCAATTCGCCCGGCAACAGGGGATAGACCTGCAGCCGGTACAGTTCCGCGTTATCAAAGGAATAGATGAACTCACACAGGTGCTCATCGACCTGTCCCAGGCTGACCGACGCGTTCTTACCGCAGTAATAGTAATTTCCGCTGGCCTTGTAGTTGCCGGCACGGATGGCGAAGAAATTGCGCTGATCCACAATCAGCAAACCACCCGGTTTGAGCAAAGCCCTGAACCTCGCCAACACCCGCAACCGATCGTGGGCGGCGAAGACATGGCACAGCGAACTGCCCAGGCACACCACGGCGTCGAACTGGCCCAGTTCCTGGGGATCCAGTGAGTGCCAGTCGCGATAATGGGACTGAATGTCCAGGCCATGTTTGCGAAAGTTCGCCCGCGCCTTGGTCAACATGGTGCTGCTGCCATCCGTGGCAACCACCTCAAAGCCCGCCTGCTTGAGTTGGACGGCATGGAAACCGCTGCCCGTCGACACGTCGATCACCGAGCGCACACCGTGGCTGCGCAGCAGGTTTTCGAAGAACCCGCCCTCCCCGGCCTTGCGTTTTTCCCAATCGATCAGCTCATCCCAACGCTCGACGAAATCCGCCGAATATTGCCTGGCATAGCTGGGTACATCGTTGTGCTTGCGCCCCGATATCTGATTCATCACACACCTACCAGGTTGAATTTTTGAAGGCCAGGTATTTACTCGCCAGCTCATGGGCAAACTCGGCGGACTGCTCGATGGACATGGTGTTCCTGGAGTACCCCAGCATCGATTGCATGACGGCCATGCAGTGCGGGTTGTAAGTGACCGAACCATCACAGTGGATTTCGTCGATGCCGTCCTGGCTCTGGCAGATGCTATTGATGCGCACCGCCTCATCCTGTGGACAAGCCTCGGAGAACTGCACCTGGATCCGCCCTTCGTGCAGCCACACTGGATAGCCGCCCGGAAGCCCGAGAGGACCCGGCGCATGCACCAGGACCGGCACGGACGAGAACAGCCCTTCGATGACCGTGACCGCAGAGCACGCGGTGAGGAATTGCCCATCCACCCCGCCCAGGCGACGGAACTCGGACTTCACCGTTGAGAAAATCGCCTCGGCCGGCAGGCGCGCCACCTCTGGCCGATTGCGCACGTCATACAGCAGGCGGTAGCTGGCACGCGGTGGCAAACCACCGCGCGGCACGTAGTGGCTGAAGTAGTGCTGGGCATACAGCTGCACTTGCACATCAGCGGGTGCACATTCAAGCAAGCGTGCGATGGAAAGGCGCACGGCCGGAACCAGATTGGCCACATTACCGACGCCAATGTCCGGCGCCAGGCCGATGCGCGCCAGGATCGGGTTGACCGCATCGGGGAACGCCGCATTCACGGTTTTGGTAGCGATGCCGGAGGCTTTCACCGCCTGCATCAAGCAATGCATCAACGTCAGGTGCATGGGCAGCCAGGGACCGAACTGGGCCTGGTCGAGCTTCTCGAACGACAGCTTGGGCAACCCGGTGATGACCCGCCATGACTGCAACGACGCGCAGTTCACCAGCATATCCGGGGCTTCTTCACGTAACAGCCGCGTGACCTTGCCGATGTCCGTCAGGTCGGCAATCACCGGTTTGATGTCGATAAACTGGCCCAGTTGCGCACAGGACAACGCCACCAGGTTGCACAGCCGGATCGTGGCCTCCTCATTGCGGCCCAACACCACAAACTCGAACGCGTTTTTCGGCCCCAGAATCTTCAGGATCTGCAGGCACAGGTTGCCAGCGCCCACCAGCAACAGTTTCCTCTTACGTACCGGAAGGCTCATCGTGGGTAGGCTCCATTGTCGACCGGAATCACTCTGCCAGTGATATGGCGCATCGCATCGCCCACCAGCAGCAAGATGACCTCGGCCACGCCACTGGGCAGGATCGGCTCCTTGAGCACTTCCTGGCGGGCGTACTCGGCGCGTCGGTATTCGGGGATGGTGCCGTAGATGGCGGTTTCATGGATCAGTGCCGGAGAGACCGCGTTCACCCGTACGAACGGCGCAAAGTTCCAGGCATTGGCCTTGGTCAGGCCGATCACCGCCGCCTTGGTGGCGCCGTAGAGCGCATCGCAGCTGCCCACTTCACCGGCCACCGAAGCGATGTTGACGATGCTGCGCGGGGCTTCATGCTGCATTTCCCGTTCGGCGAAGTCCTTGGAGAGGTAAACCAGTGCCTTGAGGTTGACGGTGAGGATCTCGTCTATCTGCTCATCGGAGTAGGCATAGACACTTTTGCCGTGATAAATACCGGCGTTATTGACCAGGCCGTCAATACTTGCATGCCGCTCATAAAGCGTTGGGATAAACCCCTTGATAACAGCCATATCCGAGAAATCAGCACTGTGCGCCTCGAATACATCAGCACCATACAGACCTTGCAGCACGTTAAGGCCCTCGGCATCCTTGTCCGCACCGATCACGAAATAACCCTGCTGAATCGCCAATTCCACAGTGGCTCGGCCAATTCCGTTGGCCGCTCCAGTAACAATCAACTTTTTCATACAACAATCCCTATTGGCAAAATTCATTCATGCGCGCGTAAAACGTTCGATGGTATTCATACATCGCTTTTAACTTCGGATACTGTTCAACTGCTTCAATATCGACGCCCTGCTTATCTGGCGAAACTATCCGCTCACTGTTTTCCGCTTCGACATGCCAACTACGCCACGTCTTCCATTGTTGTGGGCACTCACGTTTCCACGTCATGGCGTGTGGCAGAAACTCTATATTCAAGTGATCACACAATTTGCGAATCACCCGCTCCGGTTCTGCGGCCAAATCATCGGCATTGATCACATAAGGCACTTTCCCCGTCAGTTTGGTGACGACACAAAATATGTCGTACAGCGCTTTATGCCCGATGGCCTGCAAGGGCATTTCGGGATGCACCCGATGATGGGAAATAATGCTGCTGGCGGGTTCGCGAATAAGAAAGATATTGTCTTGTTGCGCGAGAAAGCCAATATCAACTTTCAAGTCATCCAAACAGTGATAACACATGTCTTTATGAAAGACATTCGCACGCTCACGGGCATCAAGCAGATGTTCTTTAATGCCTTGGTAAGTCGTGGGCAAACTGTGATCCCACTCATCAGAGGGGATTGCCGAGTCCTCGGAGAATGCCATATGCGCAAAAGGCTCATGGAAGACCTCGAAATCGCCCCGCTCGATAAATACGCGCTCAAGCACCGTGGAGCGCGAACGTGGGTGCGCCCACAACCCGATCATCCTGTTCATGCAATCACCCCAAATTCGGCGGCGAGCAACGCGTTGAGTGCGCGTTTGAACGGTCTGGTCACTGGGCAGAGCCGAACGCAGTAATCCGCCAGGCGCCGATGCGCGCTGTTGGCTTCATTGCAGGCGTTGATAAAGGCTTCATGGTTACCGAAGTCGTACGGTTCAATGCTGTCGACAAAGTAGGCTTCGTAGAAATAGGGGATGCGAATCAGCTTCGCAAAGGTCGACGTGGGCGGTTTCTGGTGCTCCAGCGCGGGTACGACGGGTTTGCCATGGCTTTCGCGCTCGATCAGGAACTCCACCACCTCCGGTGTCAGCGTGTAGCAGGTCGCCGTCTGCCCGGTCTTCTCCAGATGCCAGCAATGCTTGTTGCCACGTTCGTCCACATCGACCTTTATGCTGGAAAGCAGGGTCTTGACCGGCACGCTCGAGGCCGCCACCAGCGCCTGGATCTGCTCGTAGATCAACAACTCAGCCCAGCGCAGTTCCTCGGCACTCAAGGCCAGACCACGCTCGGCAGCCTGCAGCGTGAACTCGGGCTGGCAGGCGAAACGCCCGATCATGAAGGTGATCACGTACTTGCAGCGCCCGGTGTCGATCCCGTTGCTGCGCGCAGTCGCCAAGCCGCGCTCGATGGCTTGGATACCGGCCTGGAACTGCGCAACCGTGAAGCAGAAGGTGATATTCACCGACCCACCCTGGGCCACCAGGTGTTCGACCGTGACCAGCCCTTCCAGACTGCCGGGCACCTTGACCATCACGTTCGGCGCCAGGCGCTGCAACTCCAACCCTCGGGTGATCATCCGTTCGGTACAGCGCACGTCAACCGGGTCGACCTGGGCGGAAATCCAACCTTCGACCTGTGCCGATTGCACCCACCGTGGCATCAGCGTCGCGGCACCTTCAACAATGACCTCGTTGTACAACTGCTTGCGCAACTCACTGGGAGACAGGTTGGCCAAGTTGAAACGTGAGGACCAATACTCACGCTTATCGAGGATCACGGCCGTCACCAACCGGGGGTTGGTGGTCGCACTGCACAAGCCCCAAGGTTGGGAAAACTCATCCGGCATCAACGCTTCTATATAAACCGCGGCCGCCGGGTATTTTTCCAGCAGGTGTTGTTTGTACGGCAGGTACACGGCAGGCGACGAATCCCACCACACTTCTGAAGATTGATCGTTGCGTTTGAGCCGTTCCAGGTAACCAAGTGTGTTCACAACGCCGCCTCCCTGAGTTAATAAGTCAATTGAAAATGGTCAATACTTCACGCATGTCGGCAATCGGCAATGCTCCCGCCGCGGCCAATTGCGCATGCCGATGCGGTGGACCAAAGCCCAGCACTTTTATTTGGGCAGCAACGGCTGCCTGGATACCCGTCACACTGTCTTCAACTACCAGCGCATCACTCACATCAATACTGTAAGTGCGACAAGCCGTCAGAAACACCAAGGGATCGGGTTTCCAACGACCCAATTCATAACAGCTGAATATCCGCCCTTCGAAATAAGAAAACAGTCCAGCCAGGCGCAAACAGTGTTCTATCTTGTTGCGTGGTGCACTCGAGGCGACGCAATAAGGCACTTCCAAACTTTCCAGCACTTCGACTATTCCTTCCGTCGCTGTCAACCCGAGTGTCAGCGCGTGCAGCGCTCGCTCGCGAAAGCGTTGTTCAAACACTTCGTCCACACTGATATTTAATATCTGCTCGGCTTCGCGCAAACACTCAGCAATCTTCCGCCCACGAAAGTGTTCGGTGAAATGTGTCACCTCAAGCATCGTGTCGCCCTGAACAAGAGCATTAAGCATGGAGATCAATACAGACAGGGTTATTTCTTCACTTTGGACGAGGACACCATCGCAATCGAAGATGACTAACTTAGGCACGCCAACTAACTTATGCACGCCAACTAAGGCCGCTGCTTTTACCAGAACGGGTAGTTCCCCTATATCGGCCGAATGGCACATGGATTTCTCTTATAGGTGGCCCCGCGATGACTTCCGAACTACCAACGGAGCGGGTTGATGTGTGCCTATAAGACACGCGGCGAAAAAGCCTGTCAAACGCTTTTGAGCGGTTTTTTAGTATCTTATGGTTATTTTTTATAGTTCTGTTATTCCATTTTTCACCATGGTTGTAGTCGCTAATTTCACACGGGTGAACTTCCTTTGCGCGCGATCAGTCAGCTACTTGAACTCACGAATTCAAGGTCGGCGAGCAATGCGTATTTCGTTGGAGCAACAAGTAGCGCTGGTGACCGGTGCCAGCTCCGGAATCGGTGCCGGCGCGGCCAAGGCGCTGGCGCAAGCCGGAGCGGCCGTGGTGCTCAATTACAACAGCCAGGCCGCACCGGCCGAGGCCCTGGCAGAGCAGATCAACGCCGAGGGGGGCCGGGCGATTGCCATCGGCGCCAACGTCTCAAAAGAAGACGATGTGGAAAGTCTTTTTGCCCAGACCCTGGATGCCTTCGGTCACCTGGACATCCTGGTGGCCAACTCCGGGATGCAGAAGGACGCCAACCTGGTGGACATGAGCCTGGAGGACTGGAACGCGGTGATCGGCGTCAACCTCACCGGCCAGTTCCTGTGTGCCCGCGCGGCGGTGCGCATCTTCAACCGCCAGGGCGTGCGCGAAGGCGTATCGCGGGCGGCGGGCAAAATCATCCACATGAGTTCGGTGCACCAACTGATCCCCTGGGCCGGGCATGTGAATTACGCAGCGTCCAAGGGCGGCGTGGAGATGCTGATGCGCACCCTCGCCCAGGAAGTCAGCGAACAGCGCATCCGCATCAACGGCATTGCGCCTGGGGCGATACGCACCGCGATCAATCGCGCGGCCACCGAAGGCGCAGCGCAGAAGGAACTGTTGAAGCTGATCCCCTACGGGCGAGTCGGCGACGTGGAAGACGTGGCCAACGCCGTGGTGTGGCTGGCCAGCGATGCGTCCGATTATGTGGTCGGCAGCACGCTCTTTATTGATGGCGGCATGAGCCTTTATCCGGAGTTCCGTGGCAATGGTTGATTTGAAGAACGAACAACAAAGCCCCATCGATGCCCACGGCATCATCGGCGATATGCGCAGTGCCGCACTGGTTAACGACAAAGGCAGCATCGACTTCTTCTGCTGGCCGGAATTCGACAGCCCGTCGATCTTCTGTTCACTGCTGGACAGTCCCGACGCCGGCATTTTCCAACTCACCCCGGACCTGCCCAACGCCCGTCGCGAACAGATCTACCTGCCCGACACCAACGTGCTGCAAACGCGCTGGCTAAGCGACGAGGCCGTGGTGGAGATCACTGACTTGTTGGCCATCAGCGAGGACGTTGATGACCTGCCGCTGCTGATCCGCCGGGTGCGTGTGGTCAGTGGCAAGGCCGACATTCATCTGCGCTGTGCGGTACGCCACGACTACGCGCGAACGCCCACCCAAGCCACCCGTGACGATGGCACGGTGTGCTTCAGTGCCGAAGGCCAACCCGGTCTGCGATTGTCCGGCAGCTACCCGCTGCAGATCAAAGACGGTGCCGCCGTGGCCAGCTTTACCCTGGGCCAGGAAGAAGGCGCCGAGTTCGTCCTCGGTGGCCAGGAGGATGAACGGGTGGACAGCCGCTGCACCGACCTGGCGCTGGCCCACACCTTGACGTTCTGGCGCGGCTGGATCGCGCAATCGAACTACCGCGGGCGCTGGCGCGAAATGGTCAACCGCTCGGCCCTGGCCCTCAACCTTTTGACCTCGCGCAAACACGGCGCAATCATCGCCGCCGCCACTTTTGGCCTGCCCGAGACGCCCGGCGGTGAGCGCAACTGGGACTACCGCTACACCTGGATCCGCGATGCATCGTTCACCGTCTACGCCTTCATGCGCCTGGGCTTTGTCGAAGAAGCCAATGCCTATATGCGCTGGCTCAAAGGCCGGGTCAGCGACTGCTGCAACCAGCCGACCAAGATCAATATCCTGTACGGCATCGACGGCCGCCAGGAATTGCCGGAGGCCGAACTCGACCATTTCGCCGGCCACGGCGGTGCCAAACCCGTACGCATCGGCAACGAGGCGTTCGACCAGATCCAACTGGACATCTATGGCGAACTGATGGATGCCGTCTACTTGGTCAACAAGTACGGCGAGGCCATCTCCCATGAAGGCTGGAAACACACCGTGGAGGTGGCCGATCAGGTCTGTGAAATCTGGAACACCAAAGACGTGGGCATCTGGGAAATGCGTGGCGAGCAGCATCACTTCCTGCACTCACGACTGATGTGCTGGGTGGCGCTGGACCGCGCCATCCGCCTGGCCTCCAAGCGTTCGTTGCCGGCGCCGTTTGCACGCTGGGACCAGACTCGCCAAGCGATCTACGCCGACATCTGGAGCAACTTCTGGAACGAAGAACGCGGGCATTTCGTGCAGCATACCGGCACCACGGCGCTCGACGGTTCCATGCTATTGATGCCGTTGGTGAGGTTTGTCGCGGCGACCGATCCACGCTGGCTCTCGACCCTGGAAGCCATTCAGAAAAGCCTGGTGCGCGACGGCATGGTCTACCGCTACCGCAACGACGACAGCCAGATCGACGGCCTGCAAGGCACCGAAGGCGCGTTTGCAGCCTGCTCGTTCTGGTACGTCGAATGCCTGGCCCGCGCCGGGCAAGTGGAAAAGGCCCACCTGGAATTCGAACAACTGCTGCGTTACGCCAACCCTCTGGGCCTCTACGCCGAAGAGTTCGACAACCAGGCCCGGCACCTGGGCAATACACCCCAGGCCTTGAGCCACCTGGCGTTGATCAGTGCGGCATCGTTTCTGGACCGTAAACTCAGCGGGCAGAAAACCACCTGGCAACCCTGAAGTGGCCTGTGCACAATGGGCAGGCCCTCGACTACGGACAGGAACGCCATGCGCCAGGTACTGCTGATCATCGACGTGCAACCTTCCTTCAACCCGCCCACGTGGCTGGTGGACGGCATCAACGCCCTGCTCGGGCGCATGCCGTCAGTCGCCACCGTGGAACGCCATGACGAAAGCATCACGCCCTTCGCCCGGCAGCTCGGCTGGCAACCGGCACCGAATGACCAGAGCCTGATTGCAGCCGACCGCATCTTTATCAAGCATGGTTACGCCCCGACACCCGAGACCGTTGCCTACCTGAAAAGCCTCGGGCCAGAGCGCGTACTGGTGTGCGGCATCCAGACCGACACCTGTGTGCTGGCGGCGGGGTTTGCGCTATTTGACGCGGGGTTGCAGCCGACCTTGATCAGCGATCTCACGATGGGTTCGTCGCTGGACCGGTCGGGGCAGCTGGGCGTGGACCTGTGGCGGCATCACTTCAAGCATGTGCTGTGCCGCGCCGACCTCGGCCTGGACACGTAACGCCCCAGCCTTCAATCCCGCACCCTGCCGTCACGCCTTTCGGCTAGAGTTCCAGCACCTGACAGGAGCCCGCCATGACCATCGCCTTCCCCCTGCACACCGTGCGCACCACCCTGCTCGACGTGGCTTATGAAGCCCACGGCCCACTCGACGGTACGCCGGTGATCCTGCTGCATGGCTTCCCCTACGACCCGCGCGGCTATGACGAGATCGCGCCGGTACTCGCCGCGCGCGGGTGTCGGGTGCTAGTGCCGTATCTGCGCGGTTATGGCCCGACGCGTTTTATCAATGAGCAGGTGATGCGTTCCGGGCAACAAGCGGCGTTGGCCAAGGACCTGCTGGATTTCATGGATGCGCTGGGCATTCCCCAGGCGACCCTCGCCGGCTATGACTGGGGTGGGCGTGCCGCGTGTATCGTCGCGGCGCTGTGGCCCGAGCGGGTGCGCGGGTTGGTGACCGGGGATGGCTACAACATCCAGGACATCGCCAAGTCACTGAAGCCCAGGGCGCCGGTGACGGAGCATCGCTTGTGGTATCAGTTCTACTTTCACACCCAGCGCGGCGTGGACGGCCTGACCGCCAACCGGCGTGAACTGTGCAAGCTGTTGTGGGCACTGTGGTCGCCGTCCTGGGCCGAGGGGCCGGGCCTGTATGAGCAGACCGCGCCGTCGTTCGATAACCCGGATTTCGTCGAGGTGGTGATTCACTCGTATCGCCATCGTTTCATGTACGCGCCCGGCGACCCGGCGTTGGAATCCATTGAAGCCGCGCTGGCCCTGCAACCGACAATTTCAGTGCCGAGCATTTCGTTGTGCGGCGCCGATGATGGCGTGGGCCCGCCGCCCGACGAGGATGATGACATCGAGCATTTCAGCGGGTTTTACCGACGCCAGGTGCTGCCGGGCGTGGGCCACAATATTCCTCAGGAAGCGCCACACGCCACGCTTGATGCGCTGCTGGAACTGCTTGGCGAAAAGCGCTCGCGGTAGGCCTGGGGCGTCACCGACAGGGCGCGAAGGAAGCTGCGTCGCAAGGTCTCTTCACAGCCAAACCCGCACTGCACAGCGATGCGTTTGATCGATGCGGTGCTGTCCGCCAGTTGGCGGCGCGCGGTTTCGACGCGGATCAATTCGACGGCGCGTGCCGGGGTCTGGCCGGTTTCGGCACGGTAGTGGCGCACGAAGCTGCGCTCGCTCATGCCGGCCTGGGCGGCCAGGGTGGGGATGTTCAGGTCGAGGGTCAGGTTTTCGGCCATCCAGGCGTGGAGTTCGGCGAAACGGCTGTCGTCTTTTTGCAGGGACAGGGTCACGCTGAATTGGGACTGACCACCGGGGCGCTTGAGGAACACCACCAGGTGCCGCGCCACTTCCAGGGCGATGGCGCGGCCCAGGTCTTCCTCCACCAGCGCCAGGCACAGGTCGATGCCAGCGGTGACACCGGCGGACGTCCAGACTGCACCTTGCTGAATGAAAATCGGGTTGGACTCCACCGTCAACGAAGGAAATTTGCGCGCCAGCTCTTCGCAACGGGTCCAATGAGTGGCCACGCGACAACCGTCGAGCATGCCGCTGGCGGCCAGCAGGAACGCGCCGGTGCAGACGGACGTCATGCGCCGGGTGTGCTTGGCTTTCTCGCGCACCCAATCTACCAGGGCCGGGTCTTCGGCAGCGCCGTACACGCCCCAACCGCCGGCGATCACCAACGTATCGCACGGCGCGTCCGCAGCCGGTAACGGCTCGGCCACCAGGGCCAGGCCGGCGGAGGTCATCACCGGTTCCGCTTGGGCGGCGATCACCGACACCGCGTAAGGCAAGGGTTCGCCGCGCTGGCGCGCCAGGTCATTGGTGGAGGCGAACACCTGCAGCGGCCCGGTCACATCGAGCACCTGGGCATTATCGAAAGCGAGGACGTGAACGATTCGAGGCATGATTGGCGTGATTCGTGGCTTCAATGGCGTATTCGCCAAAGCCTAGGCCTCTAGAGTGAAGCCGTCCACCCCTTTCACGGAGCTTCATTCATGACCTTGCAGATCGGCTTTCTGTTGTTCCCCGGCATCCAGCAACTGGACCTCACGGGCCCCTACGACGTGCTGGGTTCACTGCCGGAGGTGAACCTGCACCTGGTGTGGAAAGACCTGGAACCCATCACCTCCAGCACTGGCCTGGTGTTTACCCCGACCATGACCTACGCCGACTGCCCGCGCCTGGATGTGATCTGCGTACCCGGCGGTTCCGGCGTGGGCGCACTGATGGAAGACCCGCAGACCCTGGATTTCCTCAAGGTCCAGGCACAGACCGCGCGCTATGTGACCTCGGTGTGCACCGGCTCGCTGGTACTGGGCGCGGCAGGTTTGCTACGGGGACGCAAGGCGACGACACACTGGGCCTACCACGACCTGCTCGCCCCGCTCGGCGCCATCCCCGTACACGAACGCGTGGTCCGTGACGGCAACCTGCTGACCGGCGGCGGCATCACCGCCGGCATCGACTTCGCCCTGACCCTGGCGGCCGAGTTGTACAGCGAGGCGGCGGCGCAACTGGTGCAGTTGCAGATTGAATACGCCCCCGCGCCACCCTTCGACTCCGGCCGCCCGGACACCGCGCCCCAGCACGTGCTGGAAGAAGCCAACAAGCGCACCGTCGAATCGCGCAGAGTGCGCGGTGAGATCGTCGCGCGCGCGGCGGCACGGTTGGGCTGACTCTGCCAAGCAGCTGCAGGCGCCGGCTTGTCGGCGATAGTCGTAGGTATCTAAACGCTAACCACGATGCGAAGGGAGCCGCTCTTGATCTTGATCTAAGGCGGTCCCCCAAATCCTTGTCGGATTACGGGCACACCGAGCCTAGGCGAGGTGCCGAGTGTTGGGGCAAAAGCCCTTTGCTTACTTTGGGCTGGGCCGGCATTCCGGCCTTTCCAAAGTGAGTCGCCGTAAGGGCGAAACCCATAGCAGCCGTTACCTAAATAACGGATAGGTACCCGGCCTGATCCAACATCCAGGTCGGCTGTCAGGCCGCCTTCGCAGGCAAGCCAGCTCCCACATTGATCAGCCGTACTCTCTTCAAGTCAGGTTGGGCGAGACATCACCGCCAAGCGCACCGCCAACACCGTCAACACCGTCGCCAACCCCCATTTCTGTAGCCAGGCCCCCTGTGAGCGACGGGCAAAAAACCGACTCAGCGCCCCACCAAAAATGCCCAACAGCCCATGAAATACAGCTGCAATCACGGTCAACACCCCCCAAGCACCATCAACTGCACCGCAATGTCCCCTGCTTCCGGCCGTACAAACTGCGGCAAAAACACCACAAAAAACAGCAACGCCTTGGGATTGAGCAAGCTATTGAGCATGGCCTGCAAAAACACCCGGCCCAAGGGCACACGGTCGATGTGCCCCGCATTCGGCACGGGGCGTTTCTGCAAGGTCTTGAACACCAGCCACAACAGGTAGACCACCCCCGCATACCGGATCACGTCAAAGGATGGCGGCCAACTGGCAACCAACGCCGTCACCCCGGTAGCGGTCAAGGCGGTCAACAGCACGTCGGCCACGCCAATACCCAGGGCCGATGCCATCCCCCCGCGCCAACCATGGGTGACGCCATGACTGACCACAAAGGCCATGTTCGGCCCCGGGGACAACAGCAACAACAGCACAGCACCGGAAAATACCGCCAGGGTCGCCAGGTCGATCATGCTCAAGCCTTCCACCGGGAAAAGCCTGCAGATTAGTCCGTGCATCCAGGGCGGACAAAAAATTGTGCTGGATACATTGCGCTGCGGCAATTGCGAAGCGTCATGAGCAACGATTAGAATGCGAAACATTATCAATTAAGACAGCTGCGCCAGGATGCCCATGTCGAGCGATCACCCACTGGACCATGCCGCCATCGGCCAGCTTTACCATGCCCATCATGCCTGGCTGCGCGGCTGGTTGAGCCGCCGCACCGGCTGCCGCGAACACGCCGCCGACCTGGCCCAGGAAACCTTCGTGCGCCTGCTTAATGCGCGCAGGCAGCAAACCTTGCAGCAGCCGCGCGCGTACTTGAGCAGCATCGCCCGCAGCCTGATGATCGACCAATACCGCCGCCGCGAACTGGAGCGCGCCTACCTGGAAAGCCTCGCGCACTTCCCGCAAGTCGAGGTGCCGTCGGAAGAAACCCGCCTGTTGATCCTCGACAGCCTGGAACGTATCGACCGTCTGCTCGACCAGCTCAAGCCGCGCGTGCGCGAAGCCTTTTGCTGGCGCAACTGGATGGCCTGACTTGCGCACAGATCGCCCTGCGTCTCGGCGTGTCCAAGGCCACGGTGGAACGGGACCTGTCCAAGGCGCTGCACGCGTGTTACCGGTTGCGTTATGTCGAAAACTGACGCGCAGCTGGTCGACCAGGCGATCCAGTGGATGATCACCCTGCGTTTCAATGTCGCCGACGATGCCAGCACCGCCGCCTTCGAACGTTGGCTGCACACCAGCGCCGAACACCAGCGGGTGTGGCAGCGGGTGACAGCGATGAATGACGATTTCAATCATCTACCGGCCCAGGTCGGCCGGCATGCCCTGCGCGGGGCGCGCCAACGCATCAGTCGCCGTGAGGGCTTGAAACTGCTGGGCCTGGTGGCCGGCGCCGCGGGCTTGACCTGGCTCGGTCGCGACTACACGCCCCTGCCCGCCTGGATGGCCGACTATCGCACCGCGACCGGCGAACGGCGCTGGGTGGCATTGAACGATGGCAGCCGGATCCAGCTCAACAGCGCCAGCGCGATCGATGCGTCGCTCAACGCAGACCGACGCTTGGTGCAGTTGCGCCAGGGAGAAATCGTGGTGAATACCGGGGCCGACGACCGCCCTTTCTGGGTCCAGACCCGTGACGGTTACCTACGCGCCCTCGGCACGCGATTCCTGGTACGCGAAGACGCCTACGGCACTTTGCTCGCCGTGCAGCAAGGCGCGGTGGCGGTGTTTGCCGACAGCCAGACGGCCAGCGCACGCCAGGTCCTCAAGCCCGGCGAACAGGTGGTGTTCAACCGCAGCGGCATTCGCCCGGCGGTCGCCAACGGCCTGGATCCCTGGGCCTGGAGCGATGGCGTGATCAGCGCCCACCACATGCGCCTGGACGATTTTCTCACCGAACTGGGTCGCTACCGCAACGGCTTGTTGCGCTGCAGCGAGGCAGTGGCCGGGTTGCGGGTGTCGGGGACTTATCAGTTGGACGACACCGATCAGGTGCTGGGCCTGGTGGCGCAGTCGCTCAAGCTCGATGTCACGTACCGCAGCCGCTATTGGGTGACCGTTTCACCGCGCGTGTAAATTTTCAAAAATAAATGAGGTGAATTCTCATTGCCGCTCGACCTGTAAGGAAAGGCCGATCAACAGGCCAGTTTTATCCACTTCCTTCAGGAGCATCCCGCGGTCATGCAAGCGTTCCCTTCCCCTCGTTCCCCCCTCAAGCGTGCGGTACAGGCCGCCTTGCTTGGCGTCTGCCTGAGCAGCGCCTTGCCCGTGGCCGTGATGGCCGAAACCCCGGCCAGCGACACCCAGGCCCGCGACTGGAACATTGCTGCCGGTGCCCTGGCAACAGCACTGGACCAGTTCGCCCGCCAGGCCGGCATCAGCCTGTCGTACGACGCCACCAGCGTCGCCGGCAAAACCAGCCCGGGTTTGAGTGGCCGCTTTGATTCTCAGCAGGCCCTCGAACAACTGCTACGCGGCCAGGGCCTGCAAGCCCAACGCCAGGGCAACAGCACCTGGATGCTGCTGCCACAAGTGGCCGATACCGGTTCGCTGAACCTGGGCGCCACCCTGATCAACGGCGAACGTCTGGGCGCCACCACCGACGGCACCGGCTCCTACACCACCGGCGCGGTCACCATCGGCAAGGGCGAACACAGCCTGCGGGAAACGCCGCAATCGGTGAGTGTGATGACTCGCCAATTCATGGACGACCAGAACGTCACCACCATCGACGACGTGATGGAACGCACGCCCGGCATCACCACCTACGAGTCACCCATGGGCGGCAAGTACTTCTACTCCAGAGGCTTCAAGATGCTCGGCCAGTACCAGTACGACGGCGTGCCCCTGGACATGGGCAAGGACTACGTCCAGGCCGACAGTTTCAGCGCGAACATGGCGATTTATGACCGCGTGGAAGTCCTCAAGGGCGCCGCCGGCATGCTCAAGGGCGCCGGCACCGCCAGCGGTGCGGTGAACTTCGTGCGCAAGCGTCCACAGGCCAAGCCCACCACCAGCTTGTCGCTATCGGCCGGCACCTGGGACAACTACCGCGCCGATGTCGACACCGGCGGTCCGTTGAATGACAGCGGCACCCTGCGTGGTCGCGCGGCGGTGAGCCAGCAGACGCGTGGGTCGTACATGGACATCGCCAAGCGCCAGGACCAGGCGTTCTACGGCGCGCTGGATTTCGACCTCACGCCGGACACCACCCTGGGCGTCGGCGCCAGCTACGAAGATGTCGACGCCACGCCGTGCTGGGGCGGCCTGCCGCGCTATGCCGACGGCAAAAGCGCCAACCTGAGCCGCTCGACCTGCCTGGGCCAATCCTGGAACGACTGGCAAAGCCGGCGCACCACGTTCTTCGCTGATGTAACCCATCACTTCAACGATGATTGGAAACTCAAGGTCGCGGCGGTCCACAGCCGCAACCTGCAAGACACCAAGTATGCCGCCAGCGAAGGCACCATCAACTATGGCAACCCGGCGCCCACGGCCAACTCCTATGCTGCGTTGATGGACTACGACCACAAGGACTTCGGCCTCGATGCCTATGTGGACGGCAAGTTCGAAGCCTTTGGCCTGGAGCATGAGCTGATCCTCGGCGCCAACGGCAGCCGTGGCACCCAGGACGATGTGTACGCGATCCAGAACCTGCCCAAGCGCCAGAGCATTTACCAGCCCGACCACCACTTCCCTGAGCCGGATGACAACACCTTCTGGCCGAACATGTATCGCGGCGGCACGGTCAAGGAAACCGCCACTCAATACGGCACCTACGCGACCTTGCGCTTGCGCCTGGCCGAGCCCTTGATGTTTATCGTCGGCAGCCGCGTGAGCTGGTACGAGAACCGTCGCCAGTCCAACAACCTGGCCTGGGGTGAATGGGCAGTGCAGGACGCACGCACCAAGGAAACCGGTGAAGTCACCCCGTTCGCCGCGCTGATCTATGACCTCGACGAGCACCTGTCGGTGTACGCCAGCTACGCGGATATCTTCCAGCCGCAGAGCTCTTACGCCACCGTCGATGGCGCGGCACTCAAGCCCAAGATCGGTGACAACTACGAGCTGGGGATCAAAGGCGAATGGTTCGACGGACGCCTCAACAGCTCCGTGGCACTGTTCCGCGCCATCGAGAAAAACGGCGCCGAATCCGACTACACCACGATGTGCCCGACTTCCGCCGATGGTTATTGCTACACCGACACCGGCAAAGTGCGCGCCCAAGGCGTGGAGACCGAAATCAGCGGTGAATTGCTCGAGCGCCTGCAGCTTTTCGGCGGCTACACCTACACCCAGACCAAGTCTCTGAAAAACATCGACAGCCAGGTCGAAGGCGGTTCATCCAACACTTACGTGCCTCGGCACATGCTGCGATTGTGGGGTGACTACCAGCTCGACGGCGCGCTGGCGAAATGGAGCGTGGGCGCCGGGGTCAATGCCCAAAGCAGCAACTACCGCGTGCAAACCATCAAGCTCGAACAGGCCGGGTATGCGACCTGGAGCGCACGCATGGCGTACCGCATCGACGACACCTGGACCGTGGCGCTCAACGGCAACAATTTGTTCGACAAAAGCTATTACAACACAGTCGGTACCGCCTCCTGGGGTAACTTCTACGGCGAACCACGCAATTTCACCGTTAGTTTAAAAGGCAACTTCTGATCGGGCGAACGCCCCGGTGGCAGGGCGGTAAGTACGCCCTGCCACGCTCTATTTGTCCCCCTTTCCTTCCTCGCCTCAAAAAAGGTTTTTCCTTTAAGCAGGAAAAATCCGACATTTGTTCCTACACTCAAAAACACACCTTATTAACGAGTGTCCAGACAAGGAACGTCAATAAAATGCCTCAAAAAAGACTAATTAACCTATCTAGCACGCCACTTCCGCACGGCAGTCAATTAATTGACAAGACTCAGTAAGGACGCACGCCTTTAGTCACCACCCCAGTCACCACCCTGCAAAATCCATTCAAATGGATAGCTACATTTGGAATGGGAAGTTGCGTATTACCCAGAGTAGCCAGTTTGTCCAGCGCGCCAAAGCAGCCTGCTGCTTTATTGAACAAACAATCAAACAGCGAAGTCTGGAGTGCAATGAGGGATGTTTTTATGCGAGAGAAGTCGTCTGTCGACAGTTTGTTTTTAACGCGCGCCGGTTTTGTTGAGTTCTTTGTTGTTTTCGTCAAGTTGATCCATGGCCTGACGGCCATTTTGCCCCCACTGGTCCTGGTACTCTTCCTGGACCCGATAGACCCTGAGCTGCGCGCCCACTTCCTGGGCCTGCTGGTGTTTTTCGCGGTCCTGACCATTATTCTGTTCCAGGCCCTGGGCATCTATTCCGAAGAATTGTTCAGCAACCGGCTGCGCCTGAAAACCAAGATCAAGGCCTGGACGGCGGCTTTTTGCATCCTGCTGTTCATGTACCAGATTCTGCAGTTCTTCCCGCAATTGACCCCACGCAACCTGGTGACGTGGTACATCGTCAGCCTGGGGCTGTTTTGTCTTGAACGCCTGGTAATGCTGCGCCTGTACCGCCGGCTGATGCGTGCCGGCAAATACCTGCAACGTACGGTGATCCTGGGCTTTACCGACACCGCGGTGCATGTCGCCGATCATTTGCAGCGCAACGGCGATATTCGTTCCGGCCTGGTCGGCTTCATCGATGACCGCACCGAACGCATTCCCAAGGAGCTGAGCAACCTGCCCCTGTTGGGCAACACCCGCGACCTGGAAAAACTGATCCGCGCCGAGCAGGTCAACCAGGTGATGATCTGCCTGCCCTGGGCTGCCGAACAACGCATTCACGGCCTGGTCAACCGCCTGCGGCAGTTGTCGGTGAACGTCGTGCTGGTGCCGGACATGGCCGCCCTGCGCTACGGCCACAGCAAAATCACCGACGTGGGCGGCATCCTGATGTTCAACACCTCGCAGTTGCCGCTGCGTGGCTGGTCGCCGGTGATCAAGCGCTGTGAGGATTTGCTGCTGGCCAGCCTGGCGTTGGTGGCGCTGTCGCCGGTGATGCTGGCAACGGCGATTGCCATCAAGCTCGACTCCAAGGGCCCGGTGTTGTTTCGCCAGAACCGCTATGGCTACAACGACAATGAAATCCGCGTGTTCAAGTTCCGCTCGATGTACACCGACCAGAGCGACTTCACCGCCGAACGCCAGACCACTCGCGAAGACCCGCGCATCACCCGCGTGGGCCGCATCATCCGCAAGACCAGCATCGACGAGCTGCCGCAACTGTTCAACGTGCTGCTGGGCAACATGTCCATGGTCGGCCCGCGTCCGCATGCCACCGCCACCAAGGCGGCCGGGGTTCCCTTCGAGGTGGCGGTGAGCGAGTACAGCTCCCGGCACCGGGTCAAGCCGGGCATTACCGGCTGGGCGCAGATCAATGGTTACCGGGGTGAGACCGACACCCTGTTCAAGATCCAGAAACGTGTCGAGTACGACTTGGAGTACATCTCCAAGTGGTCGGTGTGGTTTGACTTGTACATCGTTTTCATGACGGTCCCGGCCGTCCTTTCCACCAAGGAAGTCTATTGATGAACACACTCAACGGATTAATTCCCTGCATCATTTCCGGTGGTTCGGGCACTCGGCTGTGGCCGGTGTCTCGGCAGAACATGCCCAAGCCGTTCATGCGCATGCGCGACGGCCAGAGCCTGCTGCAGAAAACCTTCCAGCGCGCCGCCAAATTGCCCGGCGTGGAAAGCGTGTTAACCGTGACTAACCGTGACCTGCTGTTCCGCACCCTGGATGACTATCGCCTGGTCAACAAGGCCCACCTGCCCCTGGACCTGCTGCTGGAGCCGTTCGGTCGCAACACCGCGGCGGCGATCGCCGTGGCGGCGCTGCATGTGCAAGAACATTTCGGGGGTGAGGCGCAGTTGCTGGTGATGCCTGCCGACCATTTGATCCTCAATGAAGTGGCGTTCGCCGAGGCCGTGACCCAGGCCCGGGACCTGGCCGAAGCCGGCTACCTGGTGACTTTCGGCATCCAGCCGGACCAGCCGGAAACCGGCTTTGGCTATATCGAACAAGGTGAACGGCTGGGCACGGGCAACCGGGTCAAACGCTTTGTGGAAAAACCCGACCTGGCCACTGCCCAGGCCTACCTGGATGGCGGCAAGCACCTGTGGAACGCCGGCATGTTCTGCTTCAAGGCCAGCACCCTGGTGGACGAACTCGCCACCCATGCACCTGACGTGCTGGAGGTTGCGCGTGCCGCCCTGGACCACAGCCAGAGTCTGCAGAACAAGACCTCGCGCCAGCGTGAACTGGACTCGGAGGCCTTTGGCAGTGCGCCGGATATTTCCATCGACGTGGCGCTGATGGAGAAGTCCACGCAAGTCGCCGTGGTCCCCTGCGATATTGGCTGGAGCGATATCGGTTCCTGGGAAGCCCTGCGCCAGCTCACCCCGAGCGACGCTCATGGCAATCAGGTCAATGGCGAAGCGATTCTGCATGACGTGCACAACTGCTACATCGACTCGCCCAAGCGTGTACTTGGCGCCGTGGGTGTGCGTGACCTGATCATCGTCGACACCCCGGATGCCCTGCTGATCGCCGACGCCCACCGCAGCCAGGATGTGCGCTACATCGTCGCCGAGCTCAAGCGTCAAAACCATCCGGCGTACAGCCTGCACCGCACCGTCACCCGGCCGTGGGGCACCTACACCGTGCTGGAGGAAAGCAGCCGTTTCAAGATCAAGCGCATCGTGGTCAAGCCTCAGGCATCGCTGTCACTGCAGATGCACCACCATCGCAGCGAACACTGGGTGGTGGTCAGCGGCGCGGCGCAAATTACTAACGGCGAGCGCGAATTCCTGATCAACGCCAACGAGTCCACCTACATTCCGGCCGGGCACAAACACCGCCTGACCAACCCCGGCATCATTGACCTAGTGATGATTGAGGTGCAGAGCGGCGAGTACCTCGGCGAGGACGACATTGTGCGCTTCGACGACATCTACGGGCGCGCCCCGGCAGACGTGAAGAAATAACATGCGCACGTCACTGATTATCCCGACCCGCAACGCCTCCAGCCACCTGGCGCGTCTACTGCCGGCGCTGCGCATGCAAACCCTGCAACCTGACGAGATGCTGGTGGTGGACAGCGCCTCCAGCGATGACACGGTGGCGCGCTTTCGCGAGTTCGGCGCACGGGTCGAGGTGATCGACGCGCGTGACTTCAACCACGGCGGCACGCGGCGCTGGGCCAGCGAACAAGTGTCCGGCGACGCGCTGATCGTGATGACCCAGGACGCGATTCCCGCCACCCCCGAGACCTTCGCCAATCTGCTCGCCGAATTGCAGCAGGACCCGCTCAACGGCGTGGCGTACGGCCGCCAGTTACCCCACCCCGATGCGGGTGTGCTGGGTGCACAATCGCGGCACTTCAACTACCCCGAACAGAGCCGCAGCAAGAGCCTGGCCGATGCGCCGGAGCTGGGGATCAAGACCTGCTTCAGTTCCGACTCGTTTTCCGTGTACCGGCGCAGTGTGCTGCAAGCGGTGGGCGGTTTTCCGGCGGATGTGATCGGCAGCGAAGACGCCTATGTGGCGGCGCGCATGCTGCTCGAAGGCTACAAGGTGCGCTACGCCGCCACGGCGCTGGTGCATCACTCCCACGATTACAAGCTCTTGGATGAGTTTCACCGTTACTTCGATATTGGCGTGTTCTACGGTCGCGAACCGTGGATCAAGCAGGCCTTTGGCGACGCGGGAGGCGAAGGCAAGCGCTATGTGCTGGCCGAACTCGCGGCCTTGCGCAAAGCCGGTGCCTTGTACCGCGCCCCCGAAGTATTGGTACGCAGTGCGTTCAAACTGCTCGGCTACCGGCTGGGCCATCTGGAGCGTCGCCTCCCCCTCGCCCTCAAGCGGCGCATCAGCATGTTTCCCGGTTATTGGAGGTGAGCATCATGCCCTACAGGAAGTCCCCCTTGATGAAACGAACCCTGCTTGTCGTGGCCATGATGGCCTTGGCCGCCTGCAATACGCCGGCACGCATCGTCCCGCCCGATGACAAAACCGTCGAGGAAGGCAAACGCGCCCTCGACCAGCTTGCCCAACTGCCGCCGGCGGTGGAACGCATCCGCATCGGCGACCAGTTGCGCATCGTGCGCGATGCCGGCGAGATGCCGACGCTGTCGGCGTTCAACGTCAGCACCATCTATGAGCTGACGCTGTACACGGTGCAGACCGACGGCAAGATCAACTACCCGTTCCTGGGACCGGTCCAGGTCGCCGGACGCCAGCCTTCGGAACTGGCCACAGAGTTGACCAGCAAACTCGCGCCCATCTACCGCGAACCGCGCGTGACCGTGAACATCAACCAGGCGCCGGGCAGCTCGATCATCGTCGGCGGCGCGGTGAACAACCCGACGGCGGTGCAACTCGGCACGGCCAACACCCTGGAACAAGCCATCATTGGTGCCGGCGGGGTCAGCCCGGCGGGCAACGCGAGCATGGTCGCCCTGCTGCGCGAAGACGCCCAGGGTGCATATCGCGCGTACTTCCTGGACTTCAGCCAGTTACTCAAGACCGGCCCCAACGGCCGCAAACCCGTGCACCTGCAACGCGGCGATGTGGTGTTCGTGCCCAAATCCAACGTGGGCGAGCGCATCCAAGGGGTCGATACCTACATGAACCAACTGATCCCGTTCACCAAGTCCATTGGGGTTGGCTACAACTACACCCGAACCAGCGGCGGCAATAACTAAAGGAGCGACATCCCATGATCGAGATCCGTTCTTTTCGTGATCTTCTGCGCTTGTTCTTCATCTTCCGGCGTGAGTTCAAACTGGCGGCGATTGCCGCGCTGGTGATCATCCTGCTGGGGGCGTTCCTGCTGCCGGCCAAGTACGAGTCCACCGCGCGGCTGTTGGTGAAACCTGGGCGCGATTCGACCTTGCCCATCGAGATCAGCAACCGCCAGGCGCTGGTGATGCCCAGCACCCAGCGTGACCCGATTGTCGACGAGGAGCGCCTGCTCACCGGCCGGCCCATCGTGCGCGCGGTGGCTGAGCATTATCTGGAAGTGATCGAAAACGCACCGCCGCCGGAGGGTTTCTGGAAGCGCACCAAGTACTACGTCAAGAGCGGCGTGGGTGCGGTGTTCGACGGCGTGCGCGTGATCATGGAAACCGTCGGTATCGTCGAAAAAACCTCCCCGGTCGAACGTCTGGCTGCCGGCCTGGAGAAGAACTTCGAGGTGAGCCACGCCGCCGGTTCCACGGTGATGGACATCAGCTTCAAATGGAGCGACCCGGAAATCGCCCAGGCGGTGGTCAAGGATTGGGTCGAGACCTACATCAACGAGCGCACCGAGGCCCTGGGCCGCAAGAGCCTGTACGCGTTCTATGAAGGCCAGGTGGCCAACAGCGCGACCGAGATCAAGAGCTACAAGGAACAGATCCTCACCCACCTGAACAAGATCGGCGCCGCGAGCATCACCGACCGCCTGGAAGACTTGTCCGAGCGCATCAACGTGCTGCGCGGCGAGACCTTCAACACCACGCGGCTGATCGCTTCGTCCGACAGTGCGATCCAGAGCACACGCACTCAGCTCAAGGGCCAACCCAAGGAAGTCACCACAGTGCGCCAGATCGCACTGAACCCGCAGCAGCAGGATTTGCGTCGCCTGCTCAACCAGAAGCTGCTGGAAAAGGCCGACATGATGCGCACCTACACCGACAACGCGCCGCCGGTCAAAGCCCTGGACGCGTCGATTCGGGCAATGCAGATGCAGGTCAACAACGAGAGCAACACGGTGCAAGCGTCAGAGAACCGTGCGCCAAACACCTTGGAAATTCACTTGCAGCGCGTGTTGCTGGATGAAACCAGCAACAACCAGGCGCTGCGAACCCAGCTGGTTCAACAGCAGAAACAACTGCTGACCCTGGAAGCCCAACGCAAGGAGGCCCTGGAGATTGAGCCGGAGCTGGCCCGCCTCTCCCGCGAACTGAACACCACCGAGCGCAACTACGCGCTGTACGTGGATAACCTGGAAAAGTCCCGCATCGACCGCGAGCTGGATAACAGCCAGATCAGCAACATCGCCGTGATCGAAGAGGCCACCCTGAACCCGGGCCGCATCTTCCCGAAAACCCTGGTGATGCTGGTGTTGGCGATTCCGTTTGCCATCGTGGTCGGCCTGCTGGTGATCTACTTGTGCTACCTGCTCGACCAGCGGATTCACGACGGTGGCCTGGTGGAACGCAAGTTCGGCTTGCCACTGTGGACCACCCTGCCGGAGCTGGACACCTCCACCGCGCAAAGTACCAACGCGTTCAATGCGAGCATCTACCGCTTGTACAGTCTGCTGCAGCCCGACCGCATTGCCGAGCACGGCGTGACCCTGGGCCTGACCTCGGCGCGCCATGGCGAAGGGGTGACCTTTGTGGTGGAGCAACTGCGCCAGCTGCTGCATGAAAACGGCATCAATGTGCGGGTCGGCGGGGTGGAAGCCGCCGCACCGGGTGAAGTGGTGTTGCTCGACGCCTCGGCCCTGCTGGATAACCGCGAAGCCTTCATCAACCTGCGCCGCGCCGACCTGATCGGCCTGGTGGTGGAAGCCCGCAAAAGTACCGTGCCGGTGGTGGAGCATGCGCTGTCGATCCTCAACACGGCGTTTGGCAAGGTGGACGGCATCATCATCAACCGTCGCAAGTTCGAAGTGCCGGGCAAGGTGTTGCAGACCATCGGTAAATACCGGGGAGCGTTCTGATGCGTATCGCCCTGCTCGCGCCCTTGCCGCCGGAAAAGAACGGGATCGCCGACTACGCGAACCATTTCCGCACGGCACTGGAACACCTCGGTGTGACGGTGCTGACGCCGTTGGCCGGGGTCGCGGGCAACTCCGAGGCGATCAAGCAAGCCATCGCAGCTTTCGACTGGCAATCCGTCGACTTGGTGCACGCTGAGCTGGGCGGCGGGCGGCTCGGGGAATTCCTGGCCTTGCGTGAACTGCGCAAGGCTTACCCGCAGTTGCCACTGACGGCCACCGTGCATGACCCGGAGCGCATCGTGTGGCGACGTGAACAGTTGCCGTTTCCGCTGAACCTAATGGCGCGTCTGCCCAGCCCATTGCCGCAGGCGGCGGTGGTGCTGGCCGACCCGCTGACCCTGCGCGAAGAACGCCAGGTGGCCAAGGGACTGACCCGGTTGGTGACCCTCACCCGACTGGGCGCCGACTGCTTGACCCAACGCATGCAACTGCCGGCCGGCAAAGTCGCGGTGATCAACCATGCCAACCTGGCGATTGCACCGGCAGCATTGCCGTCGCTGGACACCTTGCGCCTGCTGTATTTCGGCTTTATCTACCGCGGCAAAGGTATTGAAGACCTGGTGCAGGCCCTGGCGAATGTGTTCAAGCAAGCCCCTCACTTGCGCGACCGCGTGCGCCTGACCCTGGCCGGCGGCACTGCGGCGGAAATGGCGTTCGGCGCGGGCGGCAACTACCTGGAGCAGTTGAATGCCCAGATCGCGGAATTGGGGCTGACCGACGCAATCGACTGGCGCCTGAACCTGCCGGCCGATGAGATCGCCCAGACCATTCAGGCCCACCATGTGATGGTGCTGCCCTATCGCGAATCGAAAAAACTCGGCCTGCTGGGACGCCAGCGCGGCACCAGTGGCGCGCTGTCCTGGGCCACCGCCTGTGGGCGCGGCGCAATCACCTCCGACGCGCGTGCGTTTGCCGAGGAAGTCGCCAGCGGCAACGGCGCGATCTACCCCGAAGGGGATGTGGCCGCGCTCGGCGAACAGCTACTGCGCTTGGCACGCACGCCACTGCTGGCGCGGGATTGGGCCGAGCGGGCCGGGGAAATCGGCCGCGAACGCCTATGGCCGTTGACCGCGCAGAAGTTCAAGCAGCTCTTCGAGCAGGCCATCACCGGAGCCCCTTATGGCGCGTAAACGCACTTACCTCGCCACCTTTGCGGTGGTTGCAGCCCTGGGCTTGACCGCATTCTTGTGGGGACGCCAAGCGGATGCCGAAAGCCATGTACTCAAGGGCACCAAGGAAGTGGTGTGGAAGGATTTCCTGGGGGTGAATGCGCAGTTTCTGTGGTTCAGCCCCGAGCGCTACCAGAAGCAGATCGACCGCCTCAAGGCCCTGGGCCTGGAGTGGGTGCGCCTGGATCTGCACTGGGATCAGCTGGAAACCGCGCAGAACCAGTACAAGCTCGCCACCCTCGATGAGCTGGTGGGCAAGCTGCAACAGAACCAGATCAAGTCGGTGTTTTACTTAGTCGGGTCGGCACGCTTTATCACCAGCGCGCCACCGATGTCGCAGTACCCGGACCAGTACCCGCCGCAAGATCCCAACGTGTTCGCCAACCGCATGGCGCTGCTCTCACAGCGCTACCCCAGCGTGGATGCCTGGCAAGTCTGGAATGAACCGAACTTGATCGGTTTCTGGCGCCCGGTGGCGGATCCTGCCGGCTACGCGAATCTTCTGACCGTTACCACCAACGCGTTACGCGCCGTGAACCCGAACAAACCGGTGGTCGCCGCCGGTATGGCGTTTTTCAGTGAAATGCCCAACGGCCAGACCATGTTCGACGCCTTGGGCGCGCTGGGCGTGGCCAGTCTGAACACCATCATCTCCTACCACCCCTACACCCAATTGCCCGAAGGCAACGACCCGGCCAACCTGGACTTCTTCACCAAATCCGCCCAGCTCAACCAGGCCCTGCGCAACGGTGGCGTGCAAACCTTGTGGAGCACCGAGTGGGGCTGGTCGACGTACAAGGGGCCAAAAGACGCCCAGGACCTCATCACCCCTCAGGCCCAGGCCGACTACGTGGTTCGTCGCCTGGCGCTGATGAGCGCGATGGATTACGACAAGATTTTCCTGTTCACCTTGAGCGACCTCGACCAGCGCGCCAGCGTGCGTGACCGCTCCTATGGCCTGCTGGATATCGACACCAACCCCAAGCCGGTCTACACCGCACTGAAGAACTTCCTTGATGTCAGCGGGCCGAAGCTCACGCCGGGTGATCCGCCTGCTGCCGACGCGCTGCCCGATGGCCTGTTCAGCATCGGCTGGACCCGCACCGATGGGCGCAAGCTGTGGTTCTTCTGGTCCGCCCAGGGCGGCAACGCGCACCTGCCGGGCTTGGCCAGCGCCACCCTGTACGACCCGCTGCACGGCACACAAACCCCGGTAAGCGGCACCAATGGCCTGACCGTTCCGGTCAAGTCGAACCTGCAAATTCTGTTATGGGAGTGAGGCCTGCCATGCGCATTTTATGGATCCTGCCCTACTCACCCTGGCCCGCCACCAGCGGCGGCAAGACGCGCCAGTTCCACCTGCTGCGCAGCCTGTCCGCGCGTGGGCATCGGATCACCTTGCTGCTGCATGACAAACATCCGGTGTCACTCACCGACCGCCAGGTGCTGGAGGCGTTTCTCGAACAACTGATCATCCTGCCGCGTCGCCCTCTGCGCAGCGTGAAGACCCTGCTCGCCGGGCTGTTTGCGCCCTACCCGCTGCTGGCGAGCGTGAATGGCTTGTCGGGCGCGTTGCAGGACCGGTTCAACCAACTGCTCAACGAGCATTGGGATGTGGTGCAGATCGAGCACACCTACAGCTTCCAGCCCTATGAAGAGGCGCTGGCGCGCAAATCCCAGCCGTTCGTGCTGACCGAACACAACGTCGAATCGGCCCTAGGCGCGGCCACTTACGACCGCTTGCCGGGTTGGTCGCTGCCGTTCATTCGCTATGACCAATGGCGTTACACCCGCTGGGAACGGCGCGTGATGCGCCAGGCCACCCAAGTGGTGGCGGTGACCGACAGCGACGCCCAGGCCCTGGAACCCATCGCCGGCAAACCGGTGTCAGTGGTGGTCAATGGCGTGGATTGCGATCACTTCGCCACCGCCCGACCGGACCCGTCGACCCTCCGCGTGCTGTTCCTCGGCAACTACGAATACGCGCCCAACGTGGACGCCATCGAATGGGCCCTGGACGAAATCCTGCCCAAGGTCTGGGAGCGTTGCCCGCAGGCGCGAATGAGTGTGTGTGGCTTCGGCATGCCGGACAGTTGGCGTGAGCGCTGGCCGGACCCGCGCATTGAATGGCAAGGGTTTGTGCCCAACCTGCTGAAACTGCAGTCGAGCTGCTCGGTGTTTCTGGCGCCGTTGCGCCATGGTGGTGGTTCCAAGCTCAAAGTGCTGGAAGCGTTGGCCGCGGGCCTGCCATTGGCAAGTACCGAACAAGGCGTGTCCGGGTTGGACCTGGTGGAAGGCCTGGACTACCTCGGCGGGCAGACCGCTGTGAGCCTGGCGGACGCCGTGGTGCGCCTGCTGCAATTTCCCGATGCCGCCGCGGCCATGGGCGAAGCCGCCCGCGCCTATGTGCGCCGCGCCCACGACTGGAGCGTCGCCGCCAGCCAGTTGGAAAAGGTGTACGCCAGCCTTTCGCCCCTGAATCAAAAGGAGCCCGCATGCGTGTAGGCCTGGATTACCGCACCGTCGGCACCTCGCCGCAATCGGGCATCAGCCGCCAGGTGTACGCGCTGGAAAGCGCCCTGCACGGCCTGCCGGGCATCGAGCTTGAGCGGTTCACCGTGGCTCCCTTGGGCGATGAAACCCGCTTGCGGGCCCATTGCCCGGCCTGGGGCTGCGCTAAAACCGCCATGCACCAGCCACACAATCGCCTGCGTTTCGAGGCCGGCTTTTTGCCGCGTGCGTTGCGTGAGCAGCATATCGACCTGTACATCAGCACCTTCAACATGGGCATGCCATTGCCGCCCCACCCGAAGGGGCTGCGTACGGTGGTGCTGTTGCACGACCTGTTCCAAATCACCCTCGACAACTATCACGCCAACCGTCTGAAGGCGCTGATCTACAAGACCAGTGATCGCCTGTCGATTGCCTACGCGGTGCACAGCGCCGATCGGGTGTGGACGCCGTCGCAGTACAGCGCCGATGAAACCGCGCGGTTGTTTCCCAAGGCTGCGGGTAAGATTCGGGTGTTGCCCAACCAGGTCGATGCCTTTTCCGAACAGGCAGCGGATCTCAGTGCACGCCAATTGCCTGAACGCTATTGGTTGCTGGTGGGCACCCGCGAGTTGCGCAAGAACGTGCCGTTCCTGGTAGACGCCTGGCAGCAGGCGCGACGCCAGTCCCCCGCCGTGCCGGAGTTGGTACTGGTGGGCAGCCTCGACCATTTGCCCGAGGCCCAGCGCACCCTGCCGGGCATTCGTGCGCTCAGCGGTGTGTCGGATGCCGAGTTGCATGCGCTTTATCGCCAGGCTTCGCGCCTATGGCAGCCTTCCTATGCCGAAGGCTTCGGCCTGCCAGTGATCGAAGCGCTGAGCGTCGGCACCCCGGTGGCGGTGGCCAGCGGTACCTCGTTGGATGAAATCACCCCGCCCTCGGCACCGCGTTTTTCCCCCACCGATGGTCCGGCGCTGACGCAATTGATGCTCAGCCTCGGCGATCGCGCGGAAGAAGAATCACCCGAGCAACGCCGGCAATGGGCGCAACGCTTCAACCATCAAGCCTACCGCCGACGCCTGGCCGAACTGATCGAGGAATTGAAGTGAGAGTGAACCTGCCCAGCCTCGTCGCCATCCTCTTCGGCCTCCTGTTTGGCGCCGCCGCCCTGCTGCTGTCACCGGCCAAGGCGTTCCTCGCGGTGATCGGCCTGGCCGGCGCGGTGACCATCCTACGCTTTCCGTTCTGGGGCCTGCTGCTGTTTGCCCTGGTTGCCACGTTCATGCCCTATTCCACGGTTAACCTGGGCATTCGCAGTACCGTCAGCGAAGCTATCCTGGCGATGACCTGGGGCGCGGTCCTCTGGCAAAACTTCCTGGTACGCCTGCCGGATACGCCGAGCCTCACCCGGCGCCCGACCGACCAGATGCTGTTGTGGCTGATGGTGTTCAGCGTGTTCCCCTTCATTGTCGGTCAGGTCACCATCCACGCCGACAGCAGCGGCGTGGCCAACTGGCTGCGTTGGTTGCTGAACTTGTCGGGGGTGTTCCTCTGCGCCAAGTTGCTGGTGGACCACAAGCACCGCGAGTCCCTGGTGATCGCCCTGCTGCTGGGCAGCCTGGCGATGCTGATGCTGTCGATTGCGGTGTTCGTGCGCACACGCTCCGGAGCCGGCATTGCGCCGGTGCTGGCACTGTTCAATTACGGCAACTTCGACATGCTGAAATTCGGCCTGGAAGCCATGTCTTCGCGGATGGGCTCGCCGTGGATGCACCCGAATGCCATCGGCGGAATCATGGCGCTGCTGCTGCCCCTGGCGTTTTGTTTCGGCATGACCGAACAAGGCTGGAAACGCGCACTGGGACTGGGCGTGGCGTGCCTGGGCGCGGCGGCCTTGCTGTTGGCGAGTAGCCGTGGGGCAATGGTCAGCCTGGCGCTGGTGCTGCTATGGATGGCCACGCGCCGGGTGCCCTACACCGGACGTCTGCTGATGATCGGCGCGGCGCTGACCGCCGTGCTGGTGATGGCTTATCCACCGCTGCAGGAACGCCTGGCGACGATTTTTTCTTCGAGCAACGCCAGTACCGAAGTGCGTTTCGACGAGTACCGCATGTTTCCGCAGGCGATGGTGTCGTACCCGTTCGGTATCGGCTTCAAGGTCGATCCGCCCGTGCCTGGCACGCCCTTGCTGGGCATCTCCAACCTGTGGCTGAACTACATCTACAAGACCGGCATCGTCGGCATGCTGTTCTTTATCGCGGTCACCGTGCGCTGGTGGCGTGAAGCCCGCCCGGAAAGCGGCCCGATCCGCCTGACCAAAGACAACGCGCTGTGGCTGGGCACCACAGCCGGAATTCTCTCGGCGCTGGTCAGCGGCCTGTTCGACCACTACTTCAGCTTTGCGGTGGTGATGGTCGCGCTGTTCTGGCTGATGGTCGGCATCAACGTATTGGAGGCACGTCGACTGTTTCCGGCACGCCTGCCTCAGGTGAAACGTGTGGTATTCGGCAAACCCGTGCTTGATGGCGCACAGCCCTGATGCTGGGCTCCGCCGCCTGGCTGACACTGGCGACGCTGCTGGGCCTGTGCCTGGGCTTTGCCCGTGAATGGCTGCTGGTGGCGGCCTGGGGCGCGGGCGAACGCAGTGATGCATTCCTGATCGCACTGTTTTTGCCGGAGGCGCTGCGCATGTCATTGGCCGGCGGCGTGCTGAGTGCCGCGGCGCTGCCGCTGTATCTGGCGCGCAAGGACGACGAGCGGTTGGGCTGGTTGGCCGCGTTGTTCCCCGCACTGTTGCTGATCGCCCTGGTCACCAGCCTGTTGCTGACGCTGCTGGCGCCGTGGCTGGTGCAACTGCTCGGGCCAGGCCTGGCGGCGAGTGCCACGGCGCTCGCCAGCAGTAACTTGCAGATCGTCGCCTGGTGCGTGCCGGGGTTGATGCTGCACGCACTGTTCAGCATCCCGTTGCAGGCCAGCGAACGTTTCGTGCTGGCTGGCTTGGGTTCGTTATTGTTCAATTTGCCACCGGTGACCTACCTCGCCCTCGCCGGCACCGCCACCCAACCGCACGCCCTGGCCCTGGCCTGCCTGGCCGGCAGCTTGTTGATGCCGTTGGCGCTACTGCCATCGATGTGGCGCCAGGGCTGGCGGCCGTGGTGCTGGCAATTGCCGTGGGCGCTGCTGCGGGAATTGGGGCAGCGCATCGGTCCATTGTTACTGAGCAACGGCGCCAGCCAGGGCCTGGCGCTGATTGAACGGCTGGTGGCATCGCTGTTGGGTGAAGGCGCGGTGACCTGGGTCAACCTGGCGCGCAAGCTGATGAACCTGCCGCTGATTGCGCTGATGAGCCTCAACCAGGTGTTGCTGGGCATGATGAGCCGTCGTCAGGGCGATGAGCGCCTGGCCCTGCTCAAGCGCGGCCTGGAAACCGCCAGCGTGCTGACTCTGCCCGCCGGTGTCGGCCTGGTGGCGGCGGCCCCGAGCCTGGTGGCGTTGCTGCTGCCCGCGCAATCGCTGGACTCGCCGTTGCCGCTGCTGCTGGCGTGGTTTGCCGTGCCGCTGGTATTCGGCGCCTGGAACGCCTTGCTCGCGCGTTATGCCTACGCGGCCGGGGATACGCGCCAGCCGCTGCGCTGCGAACTGCTCGGCAGCCTGGTCAATGCGCTGTTGTTGGGCGTCCTGCCGTTTGTGTTTGGCCTGGCAGGCATTCCGTTGGCGGCGCTGGCCGGGGTGATCTGCACCGCGCTGCTGCTGATGCAACGCCAGGCCTTGCTCAGCGCCCTGCCCTGGGCTCGGAGCTGGCTGCTCAATGCCGTGCTGATGGGTGTGGCGGCGTTGGCGCTGTTTCGGATTGAAAGCGTGTGGCTGCAACTGGGGCTGAGCACCCTGGCCGGTGCAGTGGTGTTGCTGGGCATGGGGCTGTGGTTGAAGCCGTGGCGCAAGGCATGACTCATGCCGCGCATTCCCGTTGACGATTTTCGCTGGCAAGCCAGCTCCTACAAGGGCGGTGGTTTTTTTAGAGGGAGGGGTTCAGGTGAAACATCGTTGGATTCAAATGGACATTGCCAAGGGCATTGGCATCCTGGTGATCGTATTCGCCCACAGTTGGTTCGTCGCCACCTCGCCGGACCTGCTGTATCCGGTGCTGGCGTCGTTCATCCTGCCGCTGTTTTTCTTTTTGTCCGGGGTGTTTTTCAAGCCTGAGCAGCCCTTCGTGGAGATGGCGGTGCGCAAGGCCGACGGCCTGCTCAAGCCGTTTTTCTTCACCATGCTTATCTACGTGATCGTGCGCAGCCTCCTGCGGGGCCAGCCGCTGCTGCCGGATATCGGCGGCGTGCTGTATGCCTCGGTGGACACCATCCCATGGCAGGCGCTGTGGTTTCTGCCGCACTTCTGGGTGGCGATCCTGTTCAGTTGGCTGATGCTGCGGCTGATCCAGCGCCTGAAGCTGTCGCTGTTGCTGAGTTGCGCACTGGTCACGCTGCAATTGATCGTGGGCGTGTGGATGCTGCCCTGGTTCTGGCAACTGCCGGTCACGCTGGGCGGGCACACCTGGGTCCTGCCGGGCCTGCCGTTCAGCCTGGATATCACGCTGATCAGCAGCACCTACTTCATTGTCGGCTACCTGCTGCGCGACTGGCTGCGCGCCCACTCGGGCTCCTGGCTGACGCTGGTGGTCTCCGTCGCGCTGTTTATCGCAGTATTCACCTTCACCTGGGACACCATGGACCTGGCGCAGCGGCGCTACGACCACTGGTTATGGACCACCCTGCCCGCCGTGATCGGTGTATACGCGTGCTGGGCGCTGGCAAAGGTGCTGATGGTCTCGACCTGGGTCACGCGGGCTATGACCTACATCGGCCAGAACACCCTGATCCTGCTGATCTTCCATGGTGAAATCCAGCACAAGACCTTCGACCTGATGGAGCGCCTGGGGCTGCACGCGTTTGCCGCGGCCTGCATCGGTTTTGTGGTGGCGGTGGTGGCGCCGTTGTTGATCGGGGAAGTGATCAAGCGGGTGGCGTTCCTGCGGTTTTTCTACTTTCCGTTTCCGGTGCGAAAACCACAAAAAACCCTGTAGGCACTCACGCCTACAGGGTCTTGGGTTCAGTCATCCAGCTGTTGCGGTGCAGGCTTGCTGCCATGTTTGGCAGGCTTGGCGCCCTTGGCTGGCGCAGGGGCCGCAGGTTCAGGCTCCGGGGCGGCGGCGGTTTCTTTCTCGGCCATCGGCATCTGGTCGATGGCAGTGAAGAATTCCTTCAAGTCGAGGGTATCCGGTGGCACGGTCTTCTCGACTTTCTTCTCGCCGTCCTTGCCCACCAGGATCACTTTGGTGCCACTGCCGGCACCCAGTTTGAGGGCACGGATCAGTGCGTTGGTTTCCGGGGGCGTGAGCTTTTTATTGTCCTTGGGGTCCTTGGCGAACTTCTCGCCTTCGGCGCCGATGCTGCCAAACTTCACGGTGTAGAACACCATGCTGCGTTCTTCGAAAGACTGCTTGGTCGCAGGCTCGTCCAACTGTTTCTTGAGGGTCGCCAAGGTGTCGTTGCCGGAATCAAGCTCTACCACTACCAGCGGCCGGGCCTTGCCCAAGTCTTGCTTGAGCGGGTTGATATCATCAGCAGCCAACAGCGGCCCCGTAAAAGCCATCAAGGTAGCCAGGGTCAGCGACCGGATGAGCATGCGCACCTCCTTTGTATTCCATGCAGGGTTCTTGAGTTTCATGTCTGCGACAGTCAAATTCAAGGATGATTCCTACACCACGTTACGAAAGCGTAGGACAAGACGCCCGCTACGCAAGGGTTTGGTGGGCGCACCTGTCATTGTTTCCACTGATTTCGGAAACATCATGAGACCTTCCACGCGGGCCAATGCCGCGCAAATACGGGGGCGACGACAGGGTCGGCATCCACTTGCGCCAGGCTTTGGGCAAAGCCCGGCGCCAGACCGTTCAACACCTCCCGCGCTTCATCCCAACGCGACACCGCCGCCGCCATCACGCCCAACGCGTTCGGCGCGCCGTTCGGGGCGAACAACTGCCCATCGAACTGATCGGCAAACACCACCCAGGCCTGGTGCAAGTATCGTCGAGTGCCTGTCACCAGCTGCGCCTGTACGGTTTCGTTGACGTCGCCGAGCCAGCGTTGCGGGTAGTCAATGATGCCGATCGCCGAATAGCAGTTGGCCGCGATGTACACAAGGCCGCGAATGATCTGCGCGCGGTCGCCGGCCAGCAGCTCCGAGGCGGGATATTCCAAGCCCAGGTGGATCAGGATCGCGGCGCTTTCCGTCAACACCTGGCCATCGGGGGTGATCAGGGTGGGTACCTGCTTGAGCGGGTTGATCCGGGCCAGCTCATCACTGCCCTCACCCTCTGCCCAGGAGGCCGCGTCCACCCGTCGCCACGGCACCGCACAGCGCTGTAGGGCGACTTCGATCATGCAGGAGCCGGATTCGTCGATGCCATAAAGGGTGTACATGGGCTTTTCCTCCTAGCGTTGCAGTTTGGCCTGCAAGTTGGCCTTCACCTGCGGCCATTCCGAGTCGATGATGCTGAAGCGCACCGAGTTGCGCTTGCGCCCGTCGGGCATGATGCGTTCGTGGCGCACAATGCCTTCCTGCACGGCGCCGAGCCGCAGGATCGCGGCGCGGGATTTTTCGTTGAGTTCGTCGGTGGTGAATTGCACGCGCACGCAGTCGAGCACTTCGAACGCGTAGGTCAGCAACAGCAGCTTTGCTTCGGTGTTGATCGCGCTTTTCTGCGTGGACAGCGCCAGCCAGGTATGGCCGATTTCCAGCTTGCGATTGATCCGGTCGACCTTCCAGAACCGCGTGCTACCCACCACCTGGCCGTCATCACGACGCACCAAGGTAAACGGGATCATGCTGCCGGCGTCACGCCCTGCAAGGGCGGTGTCGATGTACTGATCGACGGTGTCCGGGCCCGGTACGTTGGTGACCTTGAGGTTCCACAATTCGCCATCGGCTGCGGCTTCGAGCAAGGCGGTCTTGTGTTCCCTTTGCAGCGGCAAGAGTTCGACCGTGGTTCCGGTCAGAGAGATCAGGGTCATGGTGCAAGCGCCGTCTGGGTGGTCATCAGTGACAGAGAGTGCAGGCTCCCACCCGGACGAATCAAGCGTTTTAAAACAGGCCCATCTGACCGCCCACCAGGGTGCTGAAATCGTCATTCACGAACGGCAGGATCGCATCCGCCACCGGCTGCAGTTGCCGGGTGACGTAGTGGTCGTAGTCGATGGGCGCGTGCCGCACTTCCAGCGGTTCCGGGCCGTTGACGCTGATCACGTAACTGATCCAGCCACCGCGCTGGTACTGGCGCGGGCGGTTCATGCGATCGTTGTACTCATCGGCCAGGCGCGCGGCGCGGACATGGGGCGGCACGTTGCGCTCGTAGTCGTCCAGCTGACGGCGCAGGCGTTTGCGGTAGATCAGCAACTCATCGAATTCGCCGCTGAGGGTACGGCGCACATAGTCGCGGATGTAATCCTGGTGGGGCTGGCGATGGAAGATGCGCTGGTAGAGTTCCTGCTGGAATCGGCGCGCCAGGGGCGACCAGTCGCTGCGCACGGTTTCCAGGCCTTTGTAGACCATTTCTTCACGGCCATCGCTGTGCACCACCAGCCCGGCGTAGCGTTTTTTGCTGCCCTCCTCTGCGCCCCGGATGGTCGGCATGAGGAAGCGGGTGAAGTGGGTTTCATACTGCAATTCCAGGGCGCTTTGCAGCCCGAATGCCGTTTGCAGGTGCTCGCGCCACCAGTCGTTGACGTGCTGCACCAACGCCCGGCCGATGCGCCCCGCGTCCTCCTGGCCGTGTGCACTGCCGAGCCAGACAAAAGTCGAGTCGGTGTCGCCGTAGATCACCTCGTAACCTTGGGCTTCGACCAGCTCGCGGGTCTGGCGCATGATCTGGTGGCCGCGCATCGTAATCGACGAGGCCAACCGCGTATCGAAGAAGCGGCAGCCACTGGAACCGAGTACGCCATAGAAGGCGTTCATGATGATTTTCAGGGCCTGGGACAGCGGGGCATTGTGTTCACGCTTGGCCACTTCACGGCCTTCGGAGACCCGCGCGACGATGGACGGCAGGCAATGCCGGGTGCGAGAGAAACGTGCGCCGCGAAAGCCTTCCACGGACTCGTTGTCGTCGGGGTGCTTGAGGCCTTCGATCAGGCCCACCGGGTCGATCAGGAAACTGCGGATGATCGACGGGTAAAGGCTTTTGTAATCGAGCACCAGCACTGATTCGTAGAGGCCCGGGCGTGAGTCCATGACAAAACCGCCGGGGCTGGCCTGGGGCGGTTTATCGCCCAGGTTCGGCGCGACGAACCCCTGGCGGTGCATCAGCGGCATATACAAATGGGTGAACGCAGCGACGGAGCCACCGTTGCGGTCGGCCGGCAAGCCGGTGACGCTGGCGCGCTCCAACAGGAACTTGAGCAGTTCGGTTTTCTCGAAAATCCGCGTGACCAGTTCGCAGTCCTTGAGGTTGTAGCGCGCCAGCGCGGGCTTGTCCTCGGCGAACATGCGGTTGATTTCGTCCATGCGCTGGTACGGCGTGGAGATGTCCTTGCCCTCGCCCAGCAGAGTTTGCGCGACGTTTTCCAGGCTGAAGGATTCGAAGCTCCAGGTGGCCGAACGCAGGGCTTCGATGCCATCGATGATCAAGCGCCCCGCCGCCGCCGCAAAGTAATGGTTGCGGCTGCCGTGTTCGCGCCAGGCCATGGGTTCTTCACCCCGCCCGAGCATGAGCGGCACATTGAGGCGCTGGGCATGTTCGTGGAGCACGCGCAGGTCGAATTGCACCACGTTCCAGCCGATGATCGCGTCGGGGTCGTGCAGGGCGAGCCATTGATTGAGGCGTTCGAGCAGTTGGGCGCGGGTGTCGCAGTAGTCGAGCTTGAAGTCCACGGCGGCGGGTTTGTTCGGCGGGCCGAGCATGTACACCTGGCGCTCGCCGCAGCCTTCGAGGGCGATGGAGTAGAGATCGCCCTGGGCGGTGGTCTCGATGTCGAGGGACACCAGCTTAAGCGACGGGCGGTAGTCGGGCGCGGGCTTCATCTGCGCGTCACAGAGCACGCCGGTGGCGTCCGGTGTGCCGCCGAACCACACCGGTGCGGTGATGAAGCGCTCCATCATGTAGCGCTCGGGTGGGCGCACGTCGCCTTCGTAGACATCAACCCCGGCAGCGCGCAGGCGTTTTTCCACGTCCATCGCTTGGCGGTGCTGGCGCGTATACAGGCCCAGCACGGGGCGATGATGAAAATCGCAGAGCTGCAACGGGCGCAACTCGATGTCGCGCTCGCCCTTGAGCAGCCAATCCAACGGCTTGCGATGGGCCTCGGGGATGAACATCACCGACGTCTGCACGGGTAGACGGACAAACCTCGGGCCTTGGTCGGTGGCCAGCCAGAAGCTGACCTCCGTACCCGCCGGGGTATCTCGCCAATGCCGGGTCAGGACAAAACCCTGCTGTAAATCCACCGTACCGCACCTCAGGAATCGCTTTCAGGGCGTGATTCTACTCGGCATCCGCGCGCGCAGACCTGAATCTCATAAATTTGTTGCAAGACGTTAATAATAATTACTATCATTCACGACGGAGTCGTATCCGCGCAGTGAGGACGCGCAACGCTGTTGCCCTTTTCCCCACATAACGGTTCGCCGTCAGGATCGACCATGCCCATCCGTGCCACCTTTGCTGTGCCATTTCGCCCTACCCTGCTCGCCCTTTGCTGCTCCATGAGCCTCACAGCCCACGCCGCAACACCCGCCACTCCGGAGGATGCGAACAACCGTCAGGATGGCAACACACTGGAACTGGGCGCCACCAGCATCAACGCCGAAGCGCCCGCTCCAAACGCCCTGCCTCCGGTATACGCTGGCGGCCAGGTGGCACGCGGCGGTCAGTTGGGTGTGCTGGGTAACCAGGACATCATGGATGTGCCGTTCAGCATGGCCTCCTACACCGAAAAGTTGATTCGCGACCAGCAGGCCGAAACTGTCGGTGATGTGCTGCTCAATGATTCGTCCGTGCGCCAGGCGTCAGGTTTTGCCAACCAGGCGCAGACCTTCATGATCCGTGGCCTGCCGCTGAACGGTGACGACATTTCCTTCAACGGCCTGTACGGCATCCTGCCGCGCCAGATCATCTCCACTGACGCCTTGGAGCGCGTGGAAGTGTTCAAGGGACCCAATGCCTTTATCAACGGCGTAACGCCAGGCGGTTCGGGGATCGGCGGTGGTGTGAACCTGCAACCCAAGCGCGCCGACGACGTCCCGCTGCGTCGCTTCAGCACCGATATCAGCAGCGATGGCCGAGTGGGCGAGCACTTGGACATAGGCCAGCGATTCGGTGAAGACAACCGTTTTGGCGCGCGGGTAAACCTGTCCCAGCGCGAAGGCGATACCGGCATCGATGATGAAAACCAGCGCTCGAAACTGTTTGCGGTCGGCCTGGATTACCGCGGCGATGCGTTGCGCCTGTCCAGTGACTTTGTGTATCAGAAGCAACGCATCAACGGCGGGCGCAACTCGGTGTTCCTGGGCACGGCCACCCATATCCCGGATGCACCGTCGGCTGACACCAACTACGCGCCGAGCTGGAGCAACACCAACCTTGAAGACACCCTGGGCATGCTGCGCGCCGAGTACGACTTGAACGACAACTGGACGGTTTATGCGGCAGGCGGGGCCAAGCACACCCGTGAAATGGGGCAGTACTCGTCGGTGACGCTGACCGATAACCTTGGCAATGCAACCGCCAGCGGTTCGACCATCGCGCATGAGGAAGACAACAGCAGCTTGATGGGTGGCCTGAATGGCAAATTCCAGACCGGCCCTGTGAGCCATCGTCTCAACTTCGGCCTGGCCGGCATCTGGACCCAGGCGCGCAATGCCTATGTGTTCGCCACCCCACGCACCCTAACCAACATCTACAACCCTGTGACGGGAGCGCCACCGGCCCTGAATAATCCACGCAATACCCCTGGCACCGATTTCAGCGACCCGACCATCACGGCCAAGACCTTTGTGCGCAGTACGGCAGTGTCCGACACCCTGGGGCTCTTCGACGACCGCCTGTTGGTGACGGTCGGTGCACGCCGCCAGCAGATCGTTGTGCAGGGTTACAACTACATGAGCGGTACCCGCACGGCCAATTATGACGAGTCGATCACTACGCCGGTCTACGGCCTCGTCTTCAAACCCTGGGAACATGTGTCCTTCTACGCGAACAGGATTGAAGGCTTGGCCCAAGGTCCGACTTCCCCTGTCAACTCCGGGAACAGGACTGTTATTGGCGGAGGCCAGCCCTATGCACCGGCACGCTCCAAGCAGATTGAAGCCGGGGTAAAAGTCGACATGGGCACCTATGGGGCGACGTTGGGTGTGTACCGCATCGAACAGCCTGGAGCCGGCTACGTACAGGTCATTGATGCTACGACAGCGCGCTACGTGCGAGAGGGCCAGCAGATCAACAAAGGCGTGGAGCTGAACGTGTTTGGCGAACCGGTTAGCGGCCTGCGCTTGCTGGGCGGTGTGACAGTCATGAAGACCGAGCTCAAGGACACGCAAAACGGTGCCAACGACGGTAACCGCGCGATCGGCGTGCCTTCGTTCCAGCTCAATGCCAACGTGGATTGGGATGTGCCTGGCCTGCAGGGCGTGACGCTCAACGGCCGCATGCTGCGCACCGGTGGCCAGTATGCCGACGCCGCCAATAACCTGAGCCTGCCAGCGTGGAACCGCTTCGACATAGGCGCACGCTACAACTTCAAGGTGGCTCAGCGGGATGTCACCCTCGGTGCCACCGTGGAAAACGTTGCCAACGAGAAGTACTGGGAATCAGCCCAGGGCGGTTTCCTCAGCCAGGGCGATCCACGTGTCGCCAAGCTGTCGGCGACTGTGGACTTCTGATCACCGTTGCCTGTGTCAGGCGGTTGCCCTGGCCGCGCTTCTGTCCGCCCAACCTCGTCGCCCACGCTGTCGATATCCGCCGGTCAAAATCCGTTGAGGCCGATGAAGTCACCACAAAGGTATTGGCGGTGGATGCGGCCAAGCATCAGGTAGTGCTGGCAGGTGCCGAAGGCGGTGAGGTGCAGGTGAAGGCTGAATAGGTTAGAAAAGTGGGCATCAAGCATGATGCCCATTGCGGTCAAGCTTGACGGGCTTGGCTCAGGTAAGTTTCGATGTTGCCCATCTGCTCATCCCAGCCACGGGAATTCATCTTGAAGGCTTTCTGCCGCCGTGCCTCAGGCACTGCGTCAAACCCCGACTCGACCACCCGCAGTAGAATGCCCGGTGCTCGGTCCTCAATGGTGAACTCCACCAGTGTCGGGGTTTCCTGGTCGTAGTCGACGCCCTCTTCCACCGCGAAGGGGTGCCACCGGAACGAGAACAGTGTTTGCGGCAGGATGCGTTCGATTCTGGCCTTCCAGATCACATGCTCGTAACCGGGATAAGTGATCGGCGCCTCAAGGGTTTGCCCGGCAACAAAGCTTTTGCCGCTGAGGGCGATACCAAACCAACTGCCGAATTGCTCGGCATCGGTGAGGGCTTCCCACACCTGTTTACGTGAAGCGTTGAGCAGGACTTTTCGTTCGATGCGATCTAATACGTGCATAAGTCACCTCCTCCATTGACAGTAGGCGACATCAAATAATGCGCAACCTTGGGTTGTAAGCAATCATGATGACCCCATCCTTGAACCGGCTATACGTTATGACTGACCCGTTGAATGGAAGTTGCTTCTGTAAAGGCGTGCGCTACCAAGTGGACGGCCTCGACATGCCCATCAGCCACTGCCACTGCGACAGCTGTCGCAAGGTGCATGCGGCAGCATTTGTGGCGACGGCGGGCGTGATGCGTGAACACTTTCGCTGGACCCAGGGCGAAGCCCTGCTGGCGTCGTTCGAATCGTCGCCAGGCAAGTTCAGGCATTTCTGTTCGCGCTGCGGTTCGCACCTGATGGCGGAGCGCGGGCACCAACCTCACGTCATTGTGCGGGTGGCGACGCTGGATGATGATCCAGGCGTCAGGCCCACCGCGCATATTTGGACATCCCATGCGGTGCCCTGGCTTGCCTATGAAGGTGTAGAGCAGTGGGACGGGTGGCAAACCTGATTAGACCTTCGGGTCTCCGGGTGCTTTAGCCGGGGTCGCGTACTGCGGCTTCAGGTGACCTTCTTGGTCGAGTAACCAGGCGTCCATGATCTGGCGCACTACCGGTCCTGCAACACGACCGCCGGCCTCGCCGTTTTCGATCATCACCGAAATCACGATCTTCGGATGTTCGGCTGGCGCGAAACCGACGAACAAGGCGTTGTCGCGGTGGCGTTCCAGGGTCTTTTCACGGTTGTAACGCTCACCCTGCTTGATCGCGACCACTTGTGCCGTACCACTCTTGCCGGCGATGCGGTATTGCGCACCTTGTGCGGCAGCGCGGGCAATGCCGCGTGGGTCGTGCATCACCAGCTGCATGCCGTGGTTGACCTGCTCCCAATCACGCGGGTCCTTGAGGACGACGTTGGGCATCGGGTTTTCATCCACGGGAGGCACGCCATTGATGGTCTTGGCCAAGTGAGGCCGATTCCACACGCCCTTGTTGGCGATCAGCGCTGTGGCTTGGGCCAATTGCAGCGGTGTGACCTGCATGTAACCCTGGCCGATGCCGAGGATCACGGTTTCACCCGGGAACCAGGGTTGCCGGCGGGTGGCGCGCTTCCAGGCCTGGGAGGGCATCAGGCCGGCTGACTCTTCGAACATATCCAGCGACACTTTCTGACCCAGGCCGAACTCAGCCAGGTAGTCGTGCAGGCGATCGATGCCGAGCTTGTGGGCTAGGTCGTAAAAGTAGGTGTCGTTGGAGCGCATGATGGCGGCGTCCATATCTACCCAGCCGTCGCCGCTGTGATTCCAGTTGCGGTATTTGTGATCGAAGTCCGGCAGTTGGTAGTAACCCGGGTCGAACACGCGGGTCTGGGCGGTGACGACGCCACTGTCCAGGCCGGCGATGGCGACCTCCGGCTTGATGGTCGAGCCTGGCGCGTAGAGGCCCCTGAGGACGCGGTTGAACAGCGGCCGATCGATGGAGTCATGCAGGGCGGCGTATTCCTTGAAGCTGATACCGGTGACGAACAGGTTCGGATCGAAGCTTGGCTTACTGACCATCGCCAGCACTTCACCGGTCTGCGGGTCGAGGGCAACCACCGAACCGCGTCGATCACCCAAGGCCTCTTCTGCGGCTTCCTGGAGGTGAACGTCGAGGCTAAGGACAATGTTTTTTCCCGGAATCGGATCGGTGTGCTTGAGCACACGCAGTACGCGGCCCTGGGCATTGGTCTCGACCTCTTCATAGCCTACGTGGCCATGCAATTCGGACTCGTAGAAGCGCTCGATCCCGGTCTTGCCGATGGACTGGGTGCCCCGGTACTCCACCGAGTCGAGGGCTTTGGATTCTTTCTCGTTGATCCGCCCTACGTAACCGATGGAATGGGCAAAGTGAGCGCCCAGGGGGTAGTGACGAACGAATTGCGGTTCTACGTCCACACCCGGTAGGCGAAACTCATTCACGGCCAGCAGCGCGATCTGCTCTTCGGTCAGCTCATAAAACAATGTCACAGGAACGAAGGGGTGCCGCGCTTGCTTCAGTGCCTTGTCGAATACAGCACGGTCTTCTGCCGGCAAGTGCAGCAAACTGACGATGGCGTCCAACTCCCCCTTGAGGTCGGTGGTGCGTTCACGGGTGATGGTCAGGTTGTAGCTGGGACGGTTGTCAGCCAGCACGACGCCGTTGCGGTCATAGATCAACCCACGCGTCGGCGTAATAGGCAGCACGTGGACGCGGTTGTTCTCGGAAATAGTGGAGTGGTAGTCGAACTGCACGACCTGCAGGAAGTACATGCGTGCCACCAGGGCGCAGGTGATGCCAATAACCAACAGCGCGCAGGCAAGCAGGCGTTTGTTGACCAAGCGGTTTTCTTTTTCGTGATCCTTGATCGGTATAGGTTCAGGCATTTCTACAGCATCTCGTTGAAGAAGGTCGACGCCGCTTCCTGCGGTTGAAAGATCAGTCCTTGTGAAAATGTGCTGCACCATACCAAAAATGCGGAAACACTTTGTCTCCATTTGCCCAACGGCAGGTTCATGAGCCGCTTTTATGAGGAAAGTCGTAGAGGAAGAGCGTGCGCTGGTCGGGATGCAAAAAGAGGGGATTCATGAGGAGTGGCGCTTCAATGGTCTGTTATCGGTGACGGTGTTGACCAGCAGCGCACGGCAATGAGTCTCTACGTACTTTTCGACCGCCCAAAACAAAACCCCATCTGCTTTCGCAAATGGGGTTTCGGAATTTAATCTTGACGATGACCTACTCTCACATGGGGAAACCCCACACTACCATCGGCGATGCATCGTTTCACTGCTGAGTTCGGGATGGGATCAGGTGGTTCCAATGCTCTATGGTCGTCAAGAAATTCGGGTACTGAGTCGTGACCTGGTGGCCTCGCTTCAGCAAATTGGGTATGTGACAGATCGGTGTTTTGTGAGATATCGAACTTTCGGTTCGTATCATCTTCACACACCGCAATCTGATGCTCGTTAGAGTAGTCAAATTGCTTGGGTGTTATATGGTCAAGCCTCACGGGCAATTAGTATTGGTTAGCTCAACGCCTCACAGCGCTTACACACCCAACCTATCAACGTCGTAGTCTTCGACGGCCCTTCAGGGAACTCAAGGTTCCAGTGAGATCTCATCTTGAGGCTAGTTTCCCGCTTAGATGCTTTCAGCGGTTATCTATTCCGAACATAGCTACCCGGCAATGCCACTGGCGTGACAACCGGAACACCAGAGGTTCGTCCACTCCGGTCCTCTCGTACTAGGAGCAGCCCCTCTCAAATCTCAAACGTCCACGGCAGATAGGGACCGAACTGTCTCACGACGTTCTAAACCCAGCTCGCGTACCACTTTAAATGGCGAACAGCCATACCCTTGGGACCGGCTTCAGCCCCAGGATGTGATGAGCCGACATCGAGGTGCCAAACACCGCCGTCGATATGAACTCTTGGGCGGTATCAGCCTGTTATCCCCGGAGTACCTTTTATCCGTTGAGCGATGGCCCTTCCATACAGAACCACCGGATCACTAAGACCTACTTTCGTACCTG
>NZ_CP162752.1:2695000-4620000 GCF_054668065.1 Pseudomonas sp. S3_A09 | reverse complement strand
CATAGCGCCCATGCTTCTTTTACTATGACTTTGGACAAACACTCCCAAATGACCACCTCCCCCCGCAGCCTGGGCGCGACATTGTTCCCCATTGGCCTGCTGCTGATCGCCATGGCCTCCATCCAGTCCGGCGCCTCGCTGGCCAAGACCATGTTCCCTATCGTCGGGGCACAGGGCACCACGGCACTGCGCCTGATTTTTGCCAGCGTGATCATGCTGTTTCTATTACGCCCATGGCGCGCCACGTTGACGGCAAAGTCCCTGCGAACGGTGATCATCTATGGAATGGCATTGGGCGGCATGAACTTCCTCTTCTATATGTCCCTGCGCAGCGTACCTTTGGGGATTGCGGTCGCCCTGGAATTCACCGGCCCGTTGGCTGTCGCTATCTATGCCTCTCGACGCGCAGTCGACTTCCTGTGGATTGCCCTGGCGATCATCGGCTTGCTCTTGCTTATCCCACTGGGCGAAGCGAGCAGCGGGATCGATCTAGTGGGAGCGAGCTACGCTCTGGGTGCCGGGGTCTGCTGGGCGCTCTACATTCTGTATGGTCAGAAAGCCGGTAATGACAACGGCGTGCAGACCGCCGCCCTTGGCGTAATGATCGCAGCCTTGTTTGTTGCCCCTATCGGCATCGTCCATGCAGGCAGCGCATTGCTGACCCCCGCGTTGATCCCTATCGCCATCGGTGTGGCCATTCTGTCCACCGCTCTGCCCTATACCCTGGAAATGGTCGCACTGACGCGCCTTCCCGCCCGCACCTTCGGCACGCTCATGAGCATCGAACCAGCGTTTGGCGCCTTCTCCGGCCTGTTGTTCCTGCACGAACACCTGTCATTCGCGCAGTGGCTGGCTATCATTTGCATCATCTTGGCCTCCGTAGGCGCAACGGTGACGATGCGCAACGACTCAAAACCGCTGGTTCCAGCCGATTGAAGGCTGTTTGAATGTAGCTCTGGCATTTGGCGCTCATTTAGGCCATGTTTAAGCGGTCAACAAATGTCATTCATGGAGAACTCCGACAAGGACAGCGCTAACGCGACACCCGAGAGCGAGTAGAGCCGCCTGTAGCACTGCAGGGTGGCTATTAAGGATAGGAATGAAGCGAATTTTTATACTGTTAATGGTCATGGCGATTGCCGGTTGTGCCGCGACCACCAAGACAGAAGTGAAACGTGGCAAAAAAGGGCTGCATATCAACTGTTCCGGCCTGTCTTCTTCCTGGGACCAGTGCTACACCAGCGCAACCAACTCTTGCGGCGCCAAGGGCTATCGGGTTATCGCAAAGTCCGGTGACAACTCCGAGGAACCAGGGGACTACCCCTTCGGCCTCAATCCTGCCGGCTATACCAGCCGAAGCATGATCGTCATCTGTAAATAGTTGCTCGAGCAGTCATCCCCTGACTGCTCCTATTAAATTCCAGATACAAATCCAGCCCTTCGCGGCGCTGCGTCTAAACTCCTGCTCGACTATCGAGCCAACGGAGTTCCCATGACGCACAACAAGAAAATCGTATTGGTAGTGGGCGCCGGTGACGCAACCGGCGGCGCCATTGCCAAACGCTTTGCCCGCGAAGGCTATGTGGCCTGCGTGACACGCCGCAGTGCCGACAAACTGCAGCCACTGGTAGACAGTATTCAAGCTGCAGGCGGCGAGGCCCATGGGTTTGCCTGCGATGCACGTAAGGAAGACGACGTCATCGCACTGATCGAAAACATCGAAACCAACCTGGGCCCCATCGAAGCCTTCGTGTTCAACATCGGCGCCAACGTCCCGTGCAGCATCCTCGAAGAAACCGCGCGCAAGTATTTCAAGATCTGGGAGATGGCCTGTTTTTCGGGCTTCCTGAATGCACGCGAGGTGGCCAAGCGCATGGTCACGCGCAATCGAGGCACCATTCTGTTCACAGGGGCCACCGCAGGGTTGCGCGGTGCGGCAGGTTTTGCTGCATTCGCCGGGGCCAAGCACGGAATTCGGGCGCTTGCGCAGAGCATGGCGCGGGAATTGGGCCCCAGGAACATCCACGTCGCCCATATCGTGGTCGACGGCGCCATCGACACCGACTTCATTCGCGACAATTTCCCGCAAAAATACGCGCTCAAGGACCAGGACGGCATCCTCAACCCCGAGCACATCGCCGATAACTATTGGTACCTGCATAGCCAGCCACGCGATGCCTGGACCTTCGAACTGGACCTGCGCCCCTGGAATGAACCCTGGTGAGCACGCCCCATAACAATAAGCAGCGAGCATCGACCATGAGTAAAACCTTGGAATTCTTCTTTGACCTCGGCAGCCCTGCCACCTACCTGGCCTACACTCAACTGCCGGCGTTGTGCGCGGCAACCGGTACGCAGTTGGTGTACAAGCCCATGCTGTTGGGCGGCGTGTTCAAGGCCACCGGCAACGCCTCTCCAATCACCGTTCCCGCAAAAGGTCGCTACATGTTTGATGACCTTGCACGTTATGCCCGTCGCTACAACGTGCCGCTCCAGTTCAACCCGCATTTTCCCATCAACACCCTGGTATTGATGCGCGTGATCACCGGCGTCCAATTTCACCACCCTGAACGTTTCCAGGACGTTGTCGATTGCCTGTTCCGCGCGCTCTGGGTCGATGGCCGCCACTTGGGAGACCCCACCGTGGTGGCTGCCGTGCTCACCGAACATGGCTTTGACCCGGATGAGCTGCTGGCACTGGCTAATGAAGAACGTGTAAAGGCTGCCCTCAAAGACAACACCGAACAGGCCGTTCAACGCGGCGTGTTCGGTGCACCCAGCATGTTTGTAGGCAAACAGTTGTTCTTCGGTCAGGACCGTCTGGATTTCGTGCGTGAAGCCTTGAGTTAGATCTCGATCGCCAAGCGCCCTTGCGCGCCGCCTGCTAGCAGATCGTAAGCGGCGTTTGCACTGTGCAAATCGAATTGATGCCCATCCATGATCGGCTTGAGCTTACCGGCATCGATCAACCGCGCGGCCTCGGAAAGGATCTGCCCGTGATGTTCACACCCTTTTGCAGTCAACAACGGTAACAAGGTAAACACGCCAGAGTAGCTCGCCCCACGAAAGGACAACGGCGCCAGGCTGTGTTGCCCCCATCCCAGGCAACTCACTACATGACCGTGATAGGTCTTGGCCGCTCGGAAGGATGCATCCAGCGTCTCCCCGCCGACGGTGTCATACACAATGTCGAAACCTTCGCCCGCGGTGTACTGCGCGACATAGGCTTCAACCGTCTGCTGCTGATAATCGATGAACGTCGCGCCAAGCCCCTCGATGACCGAGCGATGCCTGGCAGAGCCTGTGGCATACACCTGCGCGCCGTAAGCAAGCGCCAATTGCACCGCGACATGCCCTACCCCGCCAGCCCCCCCTGGATCAACACTTTGTGTGCAGAACCTACCTGAGCCCGGTCCACCAAACCCTCCCAAGCCGTAATCAACACCAGCGGCAACACCGCCGCTTCACGCATGCTCAAGGTCGCGGGTTTCTTCGCCAGCAAGCGCGCATCAACTACCGCATATTCCGCCAGCGAGCCCTGTGCGCCGCCAATCCCGGTTGCCAACGCATACACATCATCGCCAACCTGCCACCCACCCGCGCCAGGGCCGACGGCTTCAACGGTGCCCGCCAAGTCCATCCCGAGTACCGCCGGCAGAGGTTGGCGCGCATGAGCAGCCTGGCCTGCGCGAATTTTGCCGTCCAATGGGTTAAGGCCACTGGCGCGAATCCGAACCAGCACTTGGCCAGCGCCGGCCACTGGCTTGGGCATTGTCGTCAGCCGAAACGGCGCATCCACGGCGTCCACAATCAAAGCGTGCATATCAGTCATGTTGGCGATCTCGTGTCATAGGAGGATGACGCCCATGATCCGTCTGCCGACTCATGCTGATAAGACGCTAAAAAGCTATAGTGCTCATGCCCATTTGGCATGGTTCGGACAGCTCATGGACAAACTCAACGCAATGGCGATTTTCGTTCGGGTAATTGAACGCGGCAGTTTTTCCGCCGTCGCCCGGGAAATGCAGACCACCCAGCCCACCATCAGCAAAATACTGCGCGCCCTGGAAACCGAACTGGGCGGCAAGTTGATTGCCCGCAGTACGCGCCAACTGTCTCTGACCGACGAAGGTCAACGGTACTACAGCCATTGCCGTGAAATCCTCGCCGCCGTGGACGCTGCCGAACACAGTTTCCAGACCGGCAAAGAGGCGATCGCCGGTCCCTTGCGCATCGGTTCGTCGGTCAGTTTCGGGCGCCTGCATATTGCTGCCCGCCTCAGCGATTTCCTGCAGCAATACCCTGACGTGCAGGTGGACCTGCAACTCAACGATCACCTGCAGGACATGGTCAGCGAAGGCCTGGACGTGACTCTGCGAATTGGCGAATTGCGCGACAGTGGCTTGATTGCACGACAGATCGGTACCACCCACCGGGTCACCCTGGCCAGCCCGGACTACCTGGCCCGCCATCCCGCGCCCCAAACCCCGCATGAGCTCAGCCAGCACAACTGTCTGCTTTTCAACCTGCTCAGCAGCCAGAACCAGTGGGTGTACGAAAAGGAGGGCACGCGACACAGCGTGCGCATCACCGGCAACGCCCAGAGCAACAACTCCGAAGCGGTGCGGGAAATGGTGTTGACGGGGCTCGGCATTGCGCTGTCGCCCCTATGGTTGTTCTACGACGATTTGAAGGCCGGCCGCGTGGTCGCACTGTTGCAGGACTACACCGCGCAGTCGCTGCCGATCCATGCGGTGTCGGCGCCCAACCGTCGCCAGTCAGCCCGGGTCAAGGCATTCGTCGACTATATGGCCGACGCCCTGGCCCAGGCCCCTGAACTGCAAGCGATCAAATAGCCGCAGTGCGTACCTGCAGCCACTCAAGCGCGGCACCACTGAGTAACGGGCTTAACCGCGCACGCACCTCAGCGTGGTAAGCGTTGAACCACTCGCGCTCGTCCGCCGTCAGCAGCGCGGGCTCCAGGCAGCGCGTATCGATCGGGCACAAGGTCAGGGTTTCGAACTTCAGGAACTCGCCGAACTCAGTCTTGCCGGCTTCGCGGTTGAGCACCAGGTTCTCGATGCGCACACCCCAACGTCCCGGACGGTAGGTGCCCGGCTCAATGGAAGTGATCATCCCCGGCTGCATCGCCGTTTGCGGTGCCGTGGCGGCCTGATAGGCAATCACTTGCGGGCCTTCATGCACATTGAGGAAATAGCCTACACCGTGCCCGGTGCCGTGGCCGTAGTCCACGCCTTCCGCCCAGATCGGCGCGCGGGCAATGGCGTCCAGCAGTGGTGACAGGATCCCTTTCGGGAAGTGTGCACGGGACAAGGCGATCACGCCCTTGAGTACGCGGGTGCAGTCACGCTTCTGCTCGTCACTCGGCGTGCCGATAGGCACCATCCGCGTGATATCCGTGGTGCCGCCCAGGTACTGGCCACCCGAGTCAATCAGCAACAAGCCATCACCTTCGATCAGCGCATGCTCTTCTTCAGTGGCATGGTAATGCGGCATTGCGCCATTGGCGTTGTAGGCTGCGATGGTGTTGAAACTCAGCGATACATAACCGGGCCGACGGGTGCGCGCAGCAGTCAGGTGTTCGTCAATGGTCAGTTCGGTGATACGTTCACGACCCAACGCACTGTCCAGCCAGGCGAAAAATTCGCACAGCGCCGCGCCATCCTGCTCCATGGCTTGGCGGATATGTTCCGCGTCGGCAAGACTCTTGCGGGACTTGGCCAATGTGGTCGGGTTAAGCCCTTCGACCAGCTTGACGCCAGCATCCAGGTTTTCCAGCAGGCCAGCGGTGACGCGCGCCGGGTCCACCTGCAAGCTGGCGCCCGTAGGCACCGCGCGCAACGCGTCAGCCACTTCGCTGTAGTCGCGCAGCGTCACGCCATCCTGCTCCAGCACCGCCCGCAGCTCACCATCGACTTTGCTCAGCGCCACGAACAACGTGGCTTGCTGCTGATTGATCAATGCAAAGGACACAAACACCGGGTTAAAGGAAACATCACCACCACGCAAGTTGAACAGCCAGGCGATGTCATCCAGGGTTGCAATGAAATGCCAATCGGCGCCCTTCTCTTTCAAGGCGGCGCGCAGTGAGGCGAGTTTTTCACCACGGCTGACAGTGGCCTGCGGTGGCAAATGTTGATAGATCGGCTGGTTCGGTAATGCCGGGCGGTCTTTCCAGACTTCATCCAACAGGTCGACATCCGTACGCAGTCGGGCGCCACGCTCTGCCAACTTGCCACCCAGGGTTCGCGCCGACGCCACAGCCATGACTGCACCGTCCACCGCGACGACACCCCCTTCCGGTGTTTGCTCGGCCAGCCACTCCAGTGGCCCGGGTTGGCCCGGCTGCAGCTTGACCAGTTCGATGCCGCTGCCCTTGAGTTCCTTGGTCGCCTGTTCCCAGTAACGGCTGTCGGCCCACACACCGGCGAAATCCGCAGTGACAATCAGCGTCCCCACCGAACCATGAAACCCCGACAACCATTGCCGCCCCTGCCAGTAACCCGGCAGGTATTCGGACAGGTGCGGGTCGGCCGACGGCACCAGCAGGGCGTGAATGCCCTCGCGGCTCATCAGTTCACGGGTATGCGCCAGGCGCTGGGGAACCGTTCCATGGGTCAAAGGCTGCGTACTCATTGTGTCTCCTGCTAACCACGAATAATTATTATGTGTTGCGATAGATGAATCAGACCGCCCAGAAGGCCGGTGCACTGGCCAGGGCTGACTTGATCAACTGCACTGCCTGGTCAATATCCTGTTCGGTGGTAAACCGGCCCAGGCTCAAGCGAATGGTACGGCCGGCGCTGCGTGCATCATGGCCCAGGGCGAGCAGCACATGGGACGGCGCGTTACTCGCCGAATTGCAGGCGGACGTCGCAGAGAACGCGATCCCCGCGCTCAACGCAGCGGCATTGAATTCGCCTTCACTGAACGTGAGGCTCAGGGTGTGTGGAATACGTTGCGTGGCGCTGCCATTGAGGCGCACGCCGGCCACCGACGCCAACTGGTCCAGCAGGCGCTGGCGCAGAGCCACGATCACCGCCTTTTCTTCGGCAAAAGACGCCGCCGCCAACGCAAACGCGGTGCCCATGCCGGCAATCTGATGCGTTGCCAAGGTGCCGGAGCGCAGGCCGCCTTCGTGACCGCCGCCGTGAATCTGCGCCAACACCTTCTGCTGCGCCCGCGGGCCGACATACAAAGCGCCGATACCTTTGGGGCCATACAATTTGTGGGCCGAAAACGACATCAAGTCCACCGGCCACTGCGCCAGGTCGATCGCCACCTTGCCCGCCCCCTGCGCCGCATCCACATGCAACAACGCACCGTGCTCACGCACGCGAGCGCCGATGGCCGGGATGTCGTTGAGGGTGCCCAATTCGTTATTCACCAGCATCAGCGACACCAGGAAGGTGTCCTCGCGCAAGGCTTCACTGACAGCATCGGCGCTGATCAGGCCTTCGGCATCCGGCACCAGGTAGGTCACGGCCACGCCCGCTTCCTGCAGTTGTCGCGCGGTATCCAGGGTGGCCTTGTGTTCGATCTGGCTGGTGATGATATGCCCACCCGCCACACCTCGCGCCTGGGCCACGCCCTTGATCGCAAGGTTGTTGGATTCGGTGGCGCCGGAGGTCCAGACGATTTGTTCCGGGTTGGCACCGACCAACTCGGCCACCTGACGACGCGCCTGTTCGACCGTGTGCCGGGCCGCCTGGCCGAACGCGTGGGAACTGGACGCAGGGTTACCGAAGTTGGCATTGAAGCCCAGACACTCGACCATCACCTGGATGACCCGCTCATCCACCGGGGTGGTGGCGGCGTAGTCGAAATACAGCGGACGTTTATTCATGACATTGAAAACTCGCAGAGCAGGTTCCCGAGAGCAGCGTCTCAGGGGCACGGACCGGGACAGAGGTCGTCAGGTTTAACCGATCGAATGCCATTAAAGAAGGACCACTTTATGTAAATGTGCGTAGGAACGCTCCTGAAATTCAGCTTAACAGGCTGAAGTCGCCCCATGGAAAACAAAAAGCCCGAGGTTCCTTAAGGGAAACCTCGGGCTTTTTGCGGCCGGACGCAGGCTCAACTGGGACGACCATGCAGGGTCACACTGCGTTCGGCGTTCATTTCGCCTTGGCGATCAAAGCCGAAGGGTTTCTGTGGCTGGCCGGTGAGTGCAGCGCGCTGCTGTTGATATTCATCAAATGACAAACCACGACGACTCAACGCTTCCAGGGCCAACTGTTTGGTTTCTTCGGCCGTGTAAGGGCGCATCTCTGGCGATGGATGGGTCGCACATCCGGCAAGGACAGCACTGACAATCAATAAGGAAACAGCGAGGAATCGGTTCATGGCGGTGGCCCTGCAAAGGAGGTTTCGAGTCAATGAACACAGGCTACTCCCGCCCTCGCGCAGGGAAAAATCACCTGCCGTGATAGTTGCTATCAACCGCTGAAGCACCTTCGATAGCGGCGCTTTCATATTCCTTTAAGATCTATAAATATGGAAATACGTTCATTTACGGAATAAAAGTAACCCTCTATAAATGATGCTGCACGGCGACAGCACTGTTGCCCACGCAACTGTTTCGCTAGCAACAGTCATTCAACAAATCACCAGGCAGCCAACACCCGCATTTTTCAGCAGTGAGCCTGCAACCCACGCCGTTCAAGGCCTGCACCCGTTGGTACAGCTCTTGCTCAACCGGTTGTACCCCTTTGCTATGAACCACTGTTGAAAAAGGAACTGTTCATGACCCGTCCCCTGAATGTCGTCGCCCTCTCCGGCGGAACCTGGCGTCCGTCCCGCACCCTCGTACTGACCCAGGCTGTACTGGCTGAAATCGCTACGTTGCTGCCGATCGAGACCACCCTGATCGAACTGGGCGACATCGCTCGGCCTCTCGGCGGCGCGTTGTCGCGCGATGAGTTGCCCGCCGATGTCGAGGCGCAACTGTTGGCCATCGAACAGGCCGACCTGCTGATCGTCGCGGCGCCGATCTATCGCGGTTCCTACCCAGGTTTGCTCAAGCATTTGTTCGACCTGATCGGCCTCAATGCGTTGGTCAACACACCCGTGCTCCTGGCTGCAACCGGCGGCAGTGAACGTCACGCGCTGGTCCTCGATCATCAGTTGCGTCCGCTGTTCAGCTTCTTCCAGGCGCTGACCCTGCCCGTCGGCGTGTACGCCACCGAGGCGGACTTCACCGACTACCAAATAACCAGCGACCTATTAAAAGCCCGTATTCAACTGGCGGCAGAACGTGCAGCACCGTTGTTCACTGCGCACGCCCCCTCTCTGCTGAAAATCGCTTAAGGATTTGTCATGGATGTTTTCTGGTTCCTGCCCACTCACGGCGACGGTCATTACCTGGGCACCACACAAGGTGCAAGGCCGGTCACTCTCAATTACCTGAAGCAAGTCGCACAGGCGGCTGACAGCCTGGGTTACCACGGCGTGCTGATTCCTACCGGGCGCTCGTGCGAAGACTCCTGGGTCATCGCCTCGGCGCTGGTGCCGTTGACCGAACGCCTGCGTTACTTGGTGGCCATTCGTCCGGGCATCATCTCGCCCACCGTGTCGGCACGCATGGCGGCGACCCTGGACCGCCTGTCCAACGGCCGCCTGCTGATCAACGTGGTGACCGGCGGCGACCCCGACGAAAACCGCGGCGACGGCAGCTTCCTTGACCACAGCGAACGCTACGAAGTCTCCGACGAATTCCTACAGATCTGGCGCCGCGTATTGCAGGGCGAATCGGTAGATTTCGAAGGCAAACACTTGCGCGTACAGAACGCCAAAGCGCTTTATCCGCCGGTGCAGAAGCCTTATCCGCCGCTGTATTTCGGCGGTTCTTCCGATGCCGCCCACGACCTCGCCGCCGAGCAGGTCGATGTGTACCTGACCTGGGGCGAACCGCCGGCCGCCGTCGCGGAAAAACTTGCGGATGTGCGTGAGCGCGCCGCACGCCACGGGCGCACCGTGAAATTCGGCATCCGCCTGCATGTGATCGTGCGCGAGACCGAAGAGGACGCCTGGAAAGCCGCCGACAAACTGATCGAGCACATCAGCGACGAAACCATCGCCGCCGCGCAAAAATCCTTCTCGCGCTTCGATTCCGAAGGCCAGCGCCGCATGGCCGCCCTGCATGACGGGCGCCGCGACAACTTGGAAATCGCCCCCAACCTGTGGGCCGGCGTCGGCCTGGTGCGCGGTGGTGCCGGCACCGCGTTGGTCGGCAACCCGCAGCAAGTGGCCGAGCGCATCAAGGAATACGCAGACCTGGGGATCGAGAGCTTCATCTTCTCCGGCTACCCGCACCTGGAAGAAGCCTATCGCTTCGCCGAGCTGGTGTTCCCGTTGCTGCCGGAACCCTACGCCAGCCTTGCCGGGCGCGGCGTCACCAACCTCACTGGCCCGTTCGGCGAAATGATTGCCAACGATGTACTGCCGACGACAAAGGCCTGAACCGCTGCCCTTCTGTAGGCGCCGGCTTGCCAGCGCCTACAAGGCAAATAGAGGAATCCCCCGTGACAGCCAACCCCCACAGCGTCCTGCCCTCCCCCTTGCAGACCGCCAAACGGCTGGCCGCCGAATTCGCCCGCACCGCCGTCGAGCGTGACGAGCGCGGTGGCACGCCCAAAGCCGAACGCGACGCCCTGCGCCAGAGCGGCCTGCTGGCCCTGAGTATTCCCATCCAATACGGCGGCCTCGGCGCACGCTGGAGCGACACCCTCGGCATCGTGCGCGAATTCGCCAAGGTCGACAGTTCGATCGCCCATGTCTTCGGTTTTCACCACTTGATGCTCGCCACCGTGCGCCTGTTTTCACGCCCGGACCAATGGCAGCCCTGGTTCGAACAGACTGCACGAAAAAACTGGTTTTGGGGCAATGCCCTCAACCCGCTGGACACGCGCACGGTGGTCAAGGATTTCGGCGGCTGGCGCGAGTTTTCCGGCAAAAAGAGCTTCTGCTCCGGCGCCAGCGACTCGGAAATGCTGATCGCCTCGGCGGTGGATGAAACCGCCGGCGGCAAGCTGCTGATCGCCGCCATCCCCAGCGGCCGCAGCGGCATCACTTTGCACAACGATTGGAACAATATCGGCCAGCGCCAGACCGACAGCGGCAGCGCGAGCTTCGAACGGGTGCGCGTCGAAGAATCCGAACTGCTGCTCGATCCCGGCCCGCTGAGCACGCCGTTTGCCTGCCTGCGCCCGTTGATCGCGCAGTTGACCTTCACGCATATGTTCCTCGGTATAGCCGAAGGCGCTTTCGAAGAAGCGCGCAACTACACGCTCACCGAAACCCGTTCGTGGCATAAATCCAGTGCCGAAGACGTGCGCCAGGACCCTTACGTGCTGCATCACTACGGAGAATTCTGGGTCGCCCTTGAAGGTGTGCACCTGCTGGTGGAGCGCGCCGCCGAGTTGCTCGACCAAGCCTGGGCAAAGGGCCCGAACCTCAGCGAAAACGAGCGTGGCCAACTGGCTATCGCTATCGCCACCGCCAAGGTCGCCGCGACCCGCCAAGGTCTCGACTTGTGCAGCCGCCTGTTCGAAGTGACCGGCGCGCGCTCCACCCACGCATCGCTGCGCCTGGACCGCCACTGGCGCAACCTGCGCACGCAAACCCTGCACGACCCGGTGGACTACAAGCTCCACGAACTCGGGGATTGGGCATTGAACCAAGCCCTGCCGATTCCAACGTTCTATTCCTAAGAGAGGTGCCCATGCAGCTTTTGACCCTACCGCCCTCGCCCGCCCTCGCGACGTCGATCCGCGCCACGGCCCAGGTCTTCGAAGACCCTAAATCCCAGGCGTTGCTCGACCACATCCAGCAAGTGGCGCCCAGCGAAGCCAGCGTGTTGATCATCGGCGAGACCGGGACCGGTAAAGAGCTGGTGGCACGGCATATCCACAACCTCAGCGCGCGGCGCAACCGGCCATTCGTGGCGGTGAACTGCGGTGCGTTCTCCGAATCCCTGGTGGAAGCCGAGCTGTTCGGCCACGAAAAAGGCGCCTTCACCGGCGCCCTCAGTGCCAAGGCCGGCTGGTTCGAAGAGGCCGACGGCGGCACGTTGTTTCTGGATGAGATCGGCGATTTGCCGATGGCGATCCAGGTCAAGCTGTTGCGCGTCCTACAGGAACGCGAAGTGGTACGCCTGGGGTCGCGCAAGAGCATTCCGATTGATGTGCGGGTCCTGGCCGCCACCAACGTGCAACTGGAAAAAGCCATCAATGCCGGGCATTTTCGCGAGGACCTCTACTACCGTCTCGACGTGGTCAGCCTGGAGCTCAGCCCCTTGCGTGACCGGCCAGGCGATATCTTGCCGCTGACCCGGCATTTTATCGAAGCCTACAGCCAGCGCCTGGGTTACGGGCCGATCACCATCAGCCGCGAGGCCGAGCACAAACTCAAGAGCTACAGTTGGCCGGGCAACATCCGTGAGCTGGAAAACGTGATTCACCACACCCTGCTGATCTGCCGCGATGGCGTGATCGAACGCGACGATTTACGCCTGTCGAACATGCGCATCGAGCGTCAGGACGACAGCCAGCACGGCACTGACAACAGCGCCGAAGCGTTGCTGGCGCGGGCCTTCCAAAAGCTGTTTGAGGAACAGGCCGGGGCCCTGCATGAAAAGGTCGAGGACGCCCTGCTCCGCGCCGCCTACCGTTTCAGCCATTACAACCAGGTGCACACCGCCAACCTGCTGGGCTTGAGCCGCAACGTCACGCGCACACGCCTGATCAAGATCGGCGAGTTGGCGGTGAACAAACGCCGCCCAGGCGAAAACGTGCAGGGCGAGCGCATGCTGCACCTATCCATTTAGACGGCAGTGCAATGCGTTATCGTGGCTACGCTCGAAGCTGCGCAGCACTTGGAACGAACCGAAGGTCACGGCCGTGGCCTGGTGGGCGCGAATCAGCGTCCAGAAATCCTCCTCGCCGTGCTCGAAGCATTTGAACGCCGCCTCGCCATCCTCCCGCGAGCGCCATTGCAGGTAATTGAGCACCCGCCGGCCGTCATCGCTGACTTGCACACTTGCATTGATAAAGCCGCCATGGCCTTGGGCCAGGCGTTCGCTTTGAGTGGTCAACGCCGCCACCAGGGCCCGTTGCTGCCGGGGCTCGATCTGAAACTCGATCAATTGAGTGAAGCTGCGATTTTTCTCTAATACCTGCATGAACACTCCCCTTTCTCTGTAGGCAGAATCTTGCGATTCGATGCCACGCAGGGTAAAACCTCTAGTTAAGTCAAGGTCAAGCGCTGTTTGGGAGTTTTTTCATGCTCAACAAGGAACTCACCGTCGGCCAACTCGCCGCCCGCAGTGGCGTCGCGGTCACGGCCCTGCATTTCTATGAAGCCAAGGGGCTGATCAAGAGCAACCGCAATGCCGGTAACCAGCGCCGCTATCCACGGGATGTGCTGCGGCGTGTGGTGGTGATCAAGATCGCCCAGCGTTTGGGCATTCCGCTGGCGACGATCGGCGAGACGTTGCAGACGCTCCCGGACGGGCGCACGCCCAATGCCCAGGATTGGGAGCGTTTATCGGCGCTGTGGCGCGAAGACCTGGATGAACGCATCAACAAGCTGATGCTGCTGCGCGACAAGCTCAGTGGCTGTATTGGCTGCGGGTGTCTGTCGCTGGAGGCATGTCCGTTGCGTAATCAGGATGACAAACTCGGCGAGTGCGGGCCAGGGGCACAGCTGTTGGAGCCCACCTCCCAATCACTGAAGTGACACCCTCATAATCAGAAACCAGCGGCGATCTGGCCTTTGTAACGGGTCAGGATGAACTGGCGCACCTCATCGGCATTCGAAGCAGGCGGTTTGGCGGTAAGAACGCTGACCCGGCGCGCTTAGGGCGCAGCAATCTGCCCGCTCACTGTTGCCTGGCGGACACCTCGTCGGCTGTCCGCAGGCCACGCAATCCGTGGCCTATAGTTAAAAGGCCGTCCCTCCACCACCATCAAGGAGAACGATATGAGCGTTAAACCGATTCCCGAGGGTTATCACAGCGTCACGCCGTATATGGGCATCAACAATGCCGCTGAAGCCATCGCGTTCTACAAGAAAGCCTTCGGCGCCACCCAGGTCATGCGCCTGGACATGCCCGATGGCAAAGTCGGCCATGCCGAGCTGCGCATTGGTGACTCGGCAATCATGCTGGGCACGCCCTGCGATGAAATGGCGCTGCGCAATCCGGATGAACACACCAGTGTCGGTTTGCATCTGTATGTGAAGGATGTCGACGCGCAGTTCAAGCAAGCGGTGGCTGCGGGCGCTGTGGTCGTGTCCGAGCCGAAAGACCAGTTCTACGGCGACCGCTCCGCTAGCGTGAAGGATCCGTTCGGGCATCTGTGGTTCCTGGCCACGCATAAGGAAGATTTGACCGAAGCACAGATCCGCCAGCGTGCCATGGAGATGTTCAAGCAAGCCTGAAATAGCTGAGGCAACATCTATCAAATGTAGGTGCTGGCTTGCCGGCGATGCACACAACTCGTTCTACCAGCGCACCGCGTCGATTTCATCGCCGGCAAGCCAGCTCCTACACACTTCATGAACAACCCCTCCACGTTTTCGCCCTTGCCCCGAACGCTGTGTGATTCCAGGATGCAAGCAATTACAAAGAGGAGTCATTCCATGTTCGCCGGATTCCAAAAAGACCAGTGCCATGTCAACGGCGTGGACATCAGTTACCGCCAAGGCGGTACAGGTCCCGGTCTGCTCCTGTTGCACGGGCACCCGCAAACCCACGTCATCTGGCACAAAGTCGCCGAACAACTGGCTGAACACTTCACCGTGGTGGCCGCCGACCTGCGTGGCTATGGCGACAGCAGCAAACCGCCAGCCAATGACGACCACTCCAATTATTCGAAACGCGAAATGGCCCGGGACAGCGCCGAGCTCATGAAGGCCTTGGGCTTCGCGCAGTTTTCGGTGCTGGCCCACGACCGTGGCGCCCGCGTTGCCCATCGCCTGGCCTTGGACCATCCCGCCGCCGTGCAGCGCATGGTGCTGCTGGACATCGCCCCTACCCTGTCGATGTATGCACAGACCGACGAAGCCTTCGCCCGCGCCTACTGGCACTGGTTCTTCCTGATCCGCCCGGCGCCGTTGCCGGAAGCCTTGATCGAAAGCGACCCAGAGCTGTACCTGCGCAGCGTAATGGGCAGTCGCAGCGCCGGGCTCAAGCCATTTACCGATGAAGCCTTCGCCGAGTACCTGCGCTGCCTGAAACTGCCGGGGGCCGCCACTGGCCTCTGTGAGGACTACCGTGCCGCCGCCGGTATCGACCTTGAGCACGACCAGGCGGACATCGACGCCGGTAACCACCTGAACCTGCCGTTGCTGGTGATGTGGGGTGCCGAAGGCACGGTCGGCCGCTGTTTCGAGCCGCTCAAGGAATGGCAGAAAGTCGCCACCGACGTGCGCGGCAAGGCCCTGCCGGCCGGCCATTACATCGCCGAAGAAGCCCCCGAGTTGCTGCTGGGCGAAGTCCTGACCTTCCTTCGCTGAACCACTCAGTAAACCCGTGACCTGACCCACACGCCTCGCAGGCTGCCAATGGCCTGCGACGGGTTCGCTTTGCCCCAAGAAACGTACCGAGATAATAACAATGACAATCAGAAAACTGCTGGGAACCCTGTATATCCAGGTGCTCATCGCTATCGCGCTGGGCGTGTTGATCGGCCATCAATGGCCGCAGATCGGCATCGACCTCAAGCCCCTCGGCGATGGTTTTATCAAGCTGATCAAGATGATCATCGGCCCGATCATCTTCTGCACGGTGGTCTCCGGCATCACCAGCATGCACGACGTAAAACAGGTGGGCCGGGTCGGTGGCAAGGCGCTGCTGTACTTCGAGGTGGTCTCGACCATCGCCCTGTTGATCGGCATTCTCGCCGCGCACCTGCTGCATCCGGGCGTGGGCTTCAATATCGATGTGAAGACCCTCGACAGTTCGGCCATCGCCGGTTTTGTCGGCCAGGCCGAACATGGCGAAGGCATCACCGGGTTCCTGCTGCATGTGATCCCCGCGACATTCTTCGATGCGTTTTCCAAGGGTGAAATCCTGCCGGTGCTGTTCGTCTCCGTGCTGTTTGGCGTGGGCCTGGTAATGGTCGGTGAAAAGGGCCGGCCGCTGGTGGGCGTGATCAATCAGGCCAGCGAAGTGTTCTTCCGCATCGTCGGCATCATCAGCCGGGTCGCGCCGATCGGTGCCTTTGGTGCGATCGCGTTCACCATCGGTAAGTACGGTGTCGGTTCGTTGCTGCCCCTGCTGAAACTGGTGGGCACCTTCTATGTCACGGCGTTTTTCTTTATTGCTGTGGTGCTGGGCAGCATCGCCCGCTACGCCGGGTTCAGCATTTTCAAATTGATGGGCTACATCAAGTCAGAGCTGTTGATCGTGCTCGGTACCAGCTCGTCGGAGTCGGCGTTGCCTCAACTGATCCAGAAACTTGAAAGCCTGGGCGCCTCCAAGGGCGTGGTGGGCATCGTGGTGCCGACCGGCTACACCTTCAACCTCGACGGCACCAACATCTATATGACCCTGGCGGTGCTGTTCCTGGCCCAGGCCACTAACATCCACTTGCCACTGGAGCAGCAGTTGACCCTGTTGGCGGTGGCCATGCTGACCTCCAAGGGCGCGGGTGCGGTGGTCGGTGCGGGCTTCGTGGCGCTGGCCGCCAGCCTGGCGGTGGTGCCGACGGTGCCGGTGGCGGCGATGGTGTTGATCCTCGGCGTCGATCGCTTCATGGCCGAATGCCGCTCGTTGACCAATATTATCGGCAATGCCGTGGCCGCCCTGGTAGTGGCCGCCTGGGAAGGTGAGCTGGACCGCGAAAAAATGGCCCCTATCGCGCTCAAGCGCGGCCGCCATGCTCGGGCTGCCGAGGCTGCGGCCCAGGCCAAGATGGCCGCCGAGTAAGCGACAACACCCGGGCGTGCCGGAAGGCGCGCCCAAGCGGTGCTATTCTGGCGGCTCATGCCGCCACGCCTGTTTCTGATGACTAACAAGAAAGATACCGTGCCCCTACCCGAAGACCTGCGGGTGTTCCTGACCGTGATCCGCAAGGCCGGCTTCGCAGCGGCAGCCGATGAACTCGGGCTGTCGCCCGCGTATGTCAGCAAGCGTATCCAGATCCTCGAAACCACCCTGGCCACCCGCCTGCTGCACCGCACCAGCCGGCGCATCGCCCTGACCGAAGACGGCGAGCGGGTGCAGCGCTGGGCCGTGCGCATCCTGGAGGACTTCCAGCAACTCTCCGATGAACTCTCCGACGCCCACGACAGCCCCCGTGGGCGCCTGCATTTGTGCAGCAGCTTCGGCTTTGGCCGCAACCATGTGGCCCCGGCCCTGTCGCTGATGGCAGAACAATACCCGGACCTGGAAATCCGCCTGGACCTGTTCGACCGCGTGGTGGACATCGTCAGCGAAGGCTTCGACCTGGAGATCCGCGTGGGCGACGACATTCCCGGCCAACACATCGGCCGCCGGCTGGTGAGCAACCGCCGGGTACTGTGCGCCGCCCCGGCTTATCTGCAGCGCCACGGCACACCGCAACATTTGAGCGACCTGGAACAGCACGATTGCCTGGTGCTCAAAGAGCGCGATAACGCGTTTGGCATCTGGAACCTGGAACGCGACGGCGCCCAGGAAAGCGTGCGCGTGCGAGGGCCGCTGTCGTCGAACAATGGCGAGATTGTGTTGCAGTGGGCCTTGGATGGGCGCGGGGTGTTGCTGCGCTCGATGTGGGATGTGAAGCCGCTGCTGGAACAAGGCAAGCTGGTGCAGGTACTGCACGGATATACCCAGAGCGCGAATGTGTGGGCGGTGTACCCGACACGGCTGGCGTATTCCGGGAAGCTGCGCGCCTGCGTAGAGTTCTTGCAGGAGCACTTCAAAGGGCTCTCGATCTAGCCCATAGCGTTGCAAACCCAATCAAGAAAGTGAAAGCGGGCTTGCTCGCGAAAGCGGTGGGTCAGTCAGACATGTATTGGCTGACACACTGCACTCGCGAGCAAGCCCGCTCCTGCTTTTAGAGCTGGGTGTGTCAGTTGAGCCAGGGGTTGGCTTGCAGGTGGCGGCGTTCAAAGGCCTTGATCTCGTCACTGCGCTGCAAGGTACTGCCGATGGCGTCCAGGCCAAGCAGCAGCGCAGACTTACGCAACGTATCAATCTGGAACGCAATCACCTCGCCGTCCGCCAGGCGAATCTGCTGGGCTTCAAGGTCGACACTGATCTGCGCCTGGTCCGCCTGGCTGACGGTCTTGCCCAACGTCTGCAGCACCGCCTCGTCCAGGGTAATCAACAACACCCCGTTACGCTGGCAGTTGTCATAGAAAATCCCGGCAAAGCTGCTGCCGATCAAAGCGCGGATGCCCATCTGCTTCAGCCCCCACACCGCGTGTTCACGGCTGGAGCCGCAGCCGAAGTTCGGCCCTACCACCATAAAACTCGCGCCCTGCCAGGCCGGTTGGTTCAGCACAAACTCAGGGTTGGGCTCGCCGGAGGGCAAGAAGCGCAGGTCGAAGAACAGCCCACGGTCCAGGCCGCTGCGGTCGATGCCCTTGAGGAACTGCTTGGGCATGATTACGTCGGTGTCGATATTGGCCGCCAGCATCGGCGCGGCCTTGCCGGTGACCAGGGTGAACGGTTGCAGGCTCATGGGCGCGCTCCAACGTGGCGGATATCAGTGAGGCGGCCAGTAATGGCGGCGGCGGCGACCATCGCCGGGCTCATCAAGTGGGTACGTGCGCCCGCGCCCTGGCGACCTTCGAAGTTGCGGTTGGTGCTGGAGGCGCAGCGGTCGCCGGGAGCCAGCACGTCATCATTCATCGCCAGGCACATCGAGCAACCGGACTGACGCCATTCAAAGCCGGCGTCGATAAAAATCGCGGCCAGCCCTTCGGCTTCAGCCTGGTCCCGCACTTCGGTGGAGCCCGGCACGATCATCGCCCGTACGTGCTCGGCCACGTGCTTGCCGCGCACTACACTGGCGGCGTCGCGCAGGTCCTCGATGCGCGCATTGGTGCAGGAGCCGATGAATGCGTGGCTGATGACGATATCGCTCAGCCGCATGCCGGCTTCCAGGCCCATGTAATTGAGGGCGCGGCGCATGTCCTGACGCAGAATCAGGTCGCTGACGTCCTGCGGGTCGGGCACGCGGGCGCCGATGGGCGCGGCCTGGTCGGGGCTGGTGCCCCAGGTGACCATGGGCTCCAGGGTGGTGGCGTCGAGTTGCACCTCTTGGTCGAACACCGCGCCGACATCCGAGTGCAGCAAGCGCCAGCCCGCCAGCGCCTGGTCCCACAGCTCGCCTTGCGGCGCACGCGGCTTGCCCTTGAGGTAGGCGAAGACTTTTTCGTCCGGCGCCATGAACGCGCCCCGCGCACCGGCTTCCACTGCCATGTTGCAGATGGTCATGCGCGCCTCGACGCTCAACGCATCAAGGGTCGAGCCGCGAAATTCAATGGCATAGCCGGTGGCACCCGAGGCGCCGATCTTGCCGATCAGCGCCATGATCACGTCCTTGGACGTCAGGCCCGGCGCCAGGTCGCCGTCGACGCTCACGCGCATCGTCTTCAGGCGCTTGTAGACCAGGGTCTGGGAAGCCAGCAGGTGTTCGATTTCCGAAGTACCGATGCCAAAACCGAAGGCACCCAGGGCCCCGTAGGTGGTGGTGTGGCTGTCACCGGCGGCAATCACCATGCCCGGCAGGATAAACCCCTGTTCCGGGGCGATCACGTGCTCAATGCCTTGACGCTTGTCGAGGATGTCCAGCAGTTCGATGCCGAAGTCCCGGCAGTTCTCGGCCAGGTAGGACACTTGCCGCGCCCCGCCGGCATCGGGCATCGCCGCGATGCGTTTGGGCGTGGTGGGGTTCACATGGTCGACCACGGCCAACGCCGTGCCGGGGCGCCATGCGTTACGCCCGGCGTCGCGCAGGCCGCTGAAGGCCTGGGGGCTGGTGTATTCGTTGATCACCTGGCGGTCTATATAAAGCAGGACATGGCCCTGGTCATCCAGGGGGCACACGGTGTGGGAATCGATGTGTTTGTCGTAAAGGGTTCTGGCAGTCATTTTTCTTAGGGCTCGCTTTGGATAGGGCTCACTCAACGGCATAAGCCCATCCTACGCAGCGGCCCCACCCCATCAAGGGCGCCAGGGTGATGGCTTGGAACATGTTTCGTGTTCGATCGAGGCGTTAAAACGCCCTGAATGTGAACCTGAAACATTTTCTTTCATATCGGGGTTAGGGATTTCTCATTCTCATCCGTCTTAACTTAGATACAGCCTGTCGCGTCAGCAAAAGCTACGACTGGCCTTTTCCGGGCCTTCACTGCCCCTCTCCGATCAAGACCCTCATTCACATGTCGAAGAAGTCACGCTCCAAACTCTGGTTTCTCGTCCATAGCTGGCTGGCCTTGCCCATCTGGTTCTTCGTACTGATCGTCTGCGTCACCGGCACCCTGGCGGTGGTCAGCCAGGAGATCGTCTGGCTGGCCAACCCGGATATCCGCGCGAGCAAGCCGACAGATGATGCCGAACCGCTGAGCTATGACCAGGTGATCGCCGCGATCAAGCGCGATGAACCGCAGGTGTTCGTCCAGTCGATCAGTCGCCCCGACGAATCCCATTTCGCCCTCAGCGTCAATCTCAGCTACCCCGACGGGCGTTCGGTAGAGGTCTACGTCAACCCCTATACCGGTGCGATCCAGGGCATCAGCCCGTCCTTCAACTTCCAGCAGTTCACCCGCGCCCTGCACGGCTGGTGGCTGGTGCCATTCACCAATGGCTACAGCTGGGGCTGGTACCTGGTGTCGGCACTGGGCATCCCGCTGCTGGCGTCGCTGGTCACCGGGCTGGTGGTGTACAAGCGTTTCTGGAAGGGTTTCCTGCGCCCGACCCTGCGTATCCGCCACGGCGCGCGGATTTTCTGGGGCGACTTCCACCGTCTGAGCGGGATCTGGTCGATCTGGTTTATTGCGGTGATTTCCGTCACCGGCATCTGGTTCCTGATCCGGGCGATCCTGGGAGACAACCAGATCTCGATTTCCACCGAACCGGTCATCCCGGTGATTGCCCGTGAGAAGGTGCCGATGTCGGCACCCGGCGTGCCGGCCCCCATGATTCCCGTGGACGAGGCGCTCAAGATCGCCACCCAGCGCATCCCTGGCCTGGAGGCCAGTTTCATCAGCATGCCGCTCAACGCCTACAGCCACCTGCAGATCAGCGGGCGCGGCTGGTACCCATTGATGTTCCAGACCGCACAGATCAACCCCTATGACGGCGAAGTCGCGGCGGCGCACTTGCTGTCCGACCGCTCGAAGCTGGAGTTTGTCACCGAATCCATGCGCCCCCTGCACACCGGCGACTTTGGTGGGATCTGGATCAAGCTGATCTGGGCATTCTTTGGCCTGATCATGAGCATGATGGTGTTGAGCGGCCTGCTGATCTGGACCAAGCGCACCGCCCTGGCCACCCTCAATGCCCTCAAGCGCGAAGCCAAGACTCAAAAACAGCCAGCGTCCATCCCGGCCCTGCAGGCTGAAACTTCGGAGGCCAACTCATGAGCAAGGTCGCTGCTGTACCGCCTTCGCCACTGCGGGCCTTCTGGCTGAAATGGCGCTTCCACATCAATGTGCTGCTGTTGCTGATCCCTCTGGGCTTCATGCCCAAGTACTTCGCCGACGCCGCGCTGTTTCGCGGCGACACCGGCATCGGCGAGCGCGTGGCCGGTGAAGTGCAGGTAGGCCCCTGGAGCCTGACCCTCGCGGAGTTTCGCAATGAAGGCCCGCGCCCCGACCCGGCCGGCCCGATGAAGTTTTTCAACGCCGCCCTGTGTGACACCTGCGCCAACCAGGTCAAGGCCACCTACCTGCGCATCGGCAAGCCACGCAGCCTGCGCGCCGCCGGCGTGATCTTCTTCGGCACCCCCTACCGCATGGGCGCCGGCCTGCCGATCCCGGAACGCACGCCAGCCGATGCCGAACTGTGGGTCACCATGGAAGGCTGGGACGGCAGCATGCACCAGGGCTCCATCCCGCTGAGCCAGGCCTCGCCTGCCACTATTGCCTGGCTGAACAAGCAAGGAGTTAAACCATGACTTTGATGCGCCTGACCCGCGCCTGCGGCGTTCTGTTGCTGTGCGCCGGCTTCAGTACTGTTGCCCTGGCCCACAACCCGATGTGCGAGTGCAAGGAAATCCCCGGCGAGCAGATCCAGTGCAAAGGCGGTTTCTCCGACGGCAGCGGCGCGCCCGGCGTGACCCTGGACGTGATCGGTTACGACGAAACCATCCTGATGCCTGGCAAGCTGGGTGAGGACTCGACCCTGACCTTCAAGAAACCGTCGGCCGAGTTCTATGTGCTGTTTGATGCGGGCCCAGGCCACGTGGTGGAAATCGACCAAGCGGATATCCAGCCGCAATGAGTACCACACAGGTTGTACGACCCGCCGGTGCCGGCCACGAAACCCTCTATGTGCTGTTGTTGTGCCTGATCATCCTGGCGGTGGCGGGTTCGGTGATCGCGCTGCACGGTGAAACCCAGGAAGTGGCGGCAGTACCCAGCCACCAATTGGATGCCCGTCGCGACCTGAGCGCCGCCGAGCAAGGCATCTACGCCGACCTGCGGGTGACCCTGGATGAGATCCAGCTGTTGCAGCAGGAGCAAAGTGCACTGCCCAGCCCTGCGCAACTGGCCGAAGAAGGCTTCGCACCCTTTGCCCAGGACGCCAGTTCGGTCAGCCGGGGTGATCATCGTTGGCAATTGCTGGAACCTTCGGCCTACCTGGGCTTGAGCCAGGCGCCCGGCACCAGCGGCTCGCTGTTGATGCGCGTGCACGGGGCCGAGCCGGATATCTGGCTCAATCGCCAAGCCCACCTCGCCGCTCCCTCCGACCTCACTGACCAGGCGCTGATCGCAGCCGGCTGGCAGCAAGTGGTTGCGCAATTCGATGCCGGCGTCACCCGCCAGCACCGTCACTGAACGAGAAGACCGATTGCCCATGTCCATTTCATCTCCCCTGTTGCGCCTGTTGCTGGTTGGCCTGTTCAGCCTGATACTCGCCCCGCTCGCCAACGCCGAGGCGAACAAACGCCTGCGAATCGGCATCACCCTGCATCCTTATTACAGCTATGTGGCCAATATCGTCGGCGACAAGGCCGAGGTGGTACCGCTGATTCCGGCCGGTTTCAACCCGCATGCCTACGAGCCGCGCGCCGAAGACATCAAACGTATCGGCACCCTGGACGTGATTGTGCTCAACGGCGTCGGCCACGATGATTTCGCCGACCGCATGATTGCCACCAGCGAACGTCCGGACATCCCGGTGATCGAGGCCAACGCCAACGTGCCGCTGCTGGCCGCCACCGGTAACGCCGCGCGCGGTGCCGGCAAGGTGGTCAACCCGCATACCTTCCTGTCGATCAGTGCGTCGATTGCCCAGGTCAATAACATCGCCCGCGAACTGGGCAAGCTCGACCCGGACAACGCCAAGACCTACACCCAGAATGCCCGTGCCTACGGCAAGCGTCTGCGCCAGATGCGCGCCGATGCCCTGGCCAAGCTGACCAGCGCCCCCAACCCGGACCTGCGCGTGGCGACTGTGCACGCAGCCTATGACTACCTGCTGCGCGAATTCGGCCTGGAAGTCACCGCCGTGGTCGAACCCGCCCACGGCATCGAACCCAGCCCGAGCCAGCTGAAAAAAACCATCGATGAACTGCGCGCCCTGGACGTAAAGGTGATCTTCTCGGAGATGGATTTCCCGTCCACCTACGTCGACACCATCCAGCGCGAGTCGGGCGTCAAGCTGTACCCGCTGTCACATATTTCCTACGGCGAATACAGCGCCGAGAAGTACGAAGTGGAGATGACCGGCAACCTCAATACCGTGGTGCGGGCGATTCAGGAGTCGGGGGCATGACGGCGGCGGAACAGTTGAGTGCGGTCAGCGTCGGTCCGACGCTTGAATTCGACAAGGTATCGCTGACCCTGGGTCGCACCGTGATCCTTGATGACGTGCGTTTCCAGGTACGGCCGGGCAGTATCCATGCACTGGTCGGCCCCAACGGTGGCGGCAAAAGTTCGCTGATCAAGACGCTGCTCGGGCAAACGCCTCACCAGGGCCGCTTGAGCCTGCACTGGCCGGCCGCGCCCGGCACCATCGGTTATGTGCCCCAGGCCCTGGAATTCGACCGTGGTTTGCCGATGACCGTGGATGATTTCATGGCGGCTATGTGCCAACGGCGCCCTGCATTTCTTGGTTTGTCCAAGCATTACGCCGGCGCGATTGGGGACGCGCTGGAGCGCGTTGGCATGCAGGACAAACGCAAGCGGCGCATGGGCGCGCTGTCCGGCGGTGAACGCCAGCGCGTGTTGCTGGCCCAGGGCCTGATCCCGGCGCCGCAATTGCTGGTACTGGATGAACCCATGTCGGCCCTCGACGAAGCCGGTATCCAGGTCTTCGAGCGCCTGCTCAATGACTGGCGCCTGGCCGGGATCACGGTGCTGTGGATCGAGCATGACCTGGAGGCCGTAGGCCGTCTGGCTGATCGCGTCACCGGCCTGAACCGCCGCGTGCTGTTCGACGCCACACCCAAGGAGGCCCTGACCCCGGATCGTCTGCTCACCCTGTTCTCCACCCACCCTCGGAGCCCGGCGCAATGAGTTATGAAGCCTTTCGCTTGATGGTCCAGGGCTGGGCCTCTTCCGGTTACCTGCCGGAGGCGCTGGCCTACGGTTTTGTGGTCAACGCCCTGCTCGCCGGTCTGCTGATCGGCCCGGTGCTGGGCGGCCTGGGCACGCTGGTGGTGGTCAAGCGCTTCGCGTTTTTCTCCGAAGCGGTCGGCCACGCCGCGCTGACGGGCGTGGCCGTAGGCATCCTGCTGGGTGAGCCCTATACCGGCCCGTATGGCGCGTTGTTCGGCTACTGCCTGCTGTTCGGCATCCTGCTCAACTACCTGCGCAATCGCACCGGCCTGGCGCCGGATACGTTGATCGGCGTGTTCCTGTCGGTGTCCCTGGCGCTGGGTGCGAGCCTGTTGCTGATCCTGGCGGGCAAGATCAACGTGCACATCCTCGAGAACGTGCTGTTTGGCTCGGTGTTGACGGTCAACGGCAACGACCTGCTGGTACTGGCGGTTGTCGGTTCGCTGGTGATGGCCCTGGCGCTGCCGCTGTACAACCGCATCATGCTGGCCAGCTTCAATCCGCAACTGGCGGCGGTGCGCGGCGTCGCCGTGAAAACCCTGGACTACCTGTTCGTGATCCTGGTGACGCTGATCACCGTCGCGGCGGTCAAGGTCATCGGCGCGATCCTGGTGGGTGCATTGCTGGTGATTCCGGCAGCCGCGGCGCGTTTGTTGAGCCAGTCGCTCAAGGGTTTCTTCTGGGTTTCGGTCGCCATTGCCACCGTCAGCACCCTGTGCGGGATCCTGCTGCCGATCATCTTCGACCTGCCCGTGCCGTCCGGCGCTGCCATCATCCTGGTCGCCGGTATCGCCTTCGCCTTGGCCGCCATCGCGCGCGGCACTGTGCCCAGCCTCAAAGGGAATCTTGGATAATGCGCTCCGTTCTTCATCCTCTGGCCCTGGCCATGGCTTGTTTGTTCACCACGCCACTGATGGCGTCTGAAACGGCCACACCGGCTGCCCACGCGGCAAAGCCGGTCAAAGTGCTTGCTTCGCTTGCGATCACCTACGGCCTGGCTGAGGTGCTATTAAAAGGCACCGACGTACAGCTTGAGCGCGCCGCCCCGGCCAACCTGCCCGGTTCGCGGCAAGTGTCCTACTTCACCGGCCGTGGCGCCCCGGCCCTGAACAAATTGGCACTGGACGCCGACGCCGCCATCGGCCTGCGCTCGTTGTGGGCTGATGACCCGCTGTACCCGGTGGCGCGGCGCAGCAACATCCGCATCGTCGAAGTCGACGCTGCACGCCCGGTGGACGGCGGTTTGCCGGGCATTGCGGTGCAGCCGGGTGTCACCGACGGCTTGAACAGCCAGCCCTGGCAGTCGAGCAACAACATGGGACGCATGGCCGATGTGCTGGCCGCCGACCTGAGCCGCCTGGCCCCTGCTGCCAAGCCGAAGATCGATGCCAACCTCGCCGCCCTCAAGCAGCGCCTGCTCAAGCTCACCGCCGACAGCGAAGCGCGACTGGCCAAGGCGGACAACCTGAGCGTGGTCAGCCTGAGTGACCACTTCGCGTACCTGGTCAGCAGTTTGAACCTGGAAGTGCTCAGTACCGATGCGCGGCCCGACGCTGACTGGACACCTGAGGCGTTGCAGAAACTGAGTACCGAGTTGAAGGACAACGAGGTGGCGGTGGTGCTGCATCATCGTCAGCCGAGTGAGGCGGTCAAGGCGGCGGTTAGCGCCGGGGGCTCGAAACTGCTGGTGTTGAATGTGGACAGTGCGGAGCCGGTGACAGAATTGGAGACCAATGTGGGTCAGCTGATCGACGCGCTCACACCCTGACAACCCACCGATCGGTCATGCCTCTGGCTCGATTCAACTGTGGGTTTGTGGTGTGTCATTCAGTCCGGTGGCTACACAACATCCACGCCAACGTGGATGGCATCATGCCGCCAGAACTCCAGGTCGCAGTCGATCAAACGCTGGTGCTGGTCATAATTGACCCGGGCGATACGCAAGCCCGGGCTGCCCACCGACACACGCAATGCAGCGGCGGCTTCCACCGGCAGTGATGTCGGCACGATTTCAAAGCGCACTCGACCGTAGTGCAGGTCGTACTTTCGCGCGTACAGCTCAGTCATCGACTGATTCAAATCACACGCCAGGATCCCCGGAAAATACTGCGGGTTCAGGTAGTGCTCTACATACAGCACCAAGCGCCCGTCAATCCGCCGGCCCCGGCAGATCTGGATCACGCTGGACAGCGCCGGTAACTGCAACCACGCACACACCGCCGCCGAGGCCGGTTGGAGCCGCGCGGAAATCACTTCCGTGGACGCCACCCGCCCTTGGTCGCTGACCATCGCGTGAAAGTGGCTACGTTGCATCAGGTTGTAGGCCAGCCGTGGCGGCGAGACAAACCAGCCGCGCCGCTCCTCGCGATAGATCTGCCCCTGGGCCTCCAGTTGTAACAAGGCTTCCCGCACCGTAATCCGGGTGGTACCAAACAACTCGCTGAGCTTGCGTTCGGCGGGCAATTTGCTGGCAGGTGGCAACAGGCCGTGGTCGATCTGCTCTTGCAGCGCCAGGCCGATGGATGTCACCGCTTTGATTGCCTCATCACGCATCAACGTTACCTATCTGGACTAGACCAGCACCGACAAGGTGCACAAACCGCTCCGTAAATGGGCTTGCACGGTTGCGTGCCAGCCTAGGCATTACAGATGACCGACAGATGACAGTCCGTGTGCATCCCTCGCAGCACACCCTGCAATACATCGGCCAAGTCCAGTCACTACGGGCACTTGAGCATGGTCTACGCTAAGTCTGCGCTGAGCGACATCGAGGCTTTAAAAACGACATCGACATGAAACTGTCATCCATCGCGTCTAGATTGGCTCAGGTATTGCTCTGACCTAGACCAACAACACCGCAGAAAAAACCGCCGCGTTGAAAACGCCCAAAGGAGCTTCGGATGAAACAGCTTTTCCTGGCATCACTGTTAGGCTCGACCATTGCCATGTGCACCGCCGCCATGGCCGCTGATACCGATCTAAAAACCCTGGAAGCTGCCGCTAAGGCAGAAGGCGCTGTAAACAGTGTCGGCATGCCCGATGACTGGGCCAACTGGAAGGGCACCTGGGAAGACCTGGCCAAGACCTACGGCCTCAAGCACATCGACACCGACATGAGCTCGGCCCAGGAGATTGCCAAGTTCAAGGCCGAGAAAGACAACGCCAGCGCCGATATCGGCGACGTGGGCGCGGCGTTCGGACCGATTGCGGTGAAGCAGGAAGTCACCCAGCCATACAAACCGTCCACCTGGGCCCAGGTGCCGGATTGGGCTAAGGACAAAGACGGTCACTGGGCCCTGGCCTATACCGGCACCATCGCGTTTATCGTCAACAAAAAGCTGCTGCACGGTTCCGAGGTTCCTACCAGTTGGGCTGACCTGCAGACCGGCAAATACAAGGTCTCCGTTGGTGACGTGAGCACCGCGGCCCAGGCCTCCAACGCCGTACTCGCTGCCGCCATCGCCAACAAGGGCGACGAGAAGAACATCGCCCCAGGCCTGCAATTCTTCACCAAGATTGCCCAGCAAGGTCGTCTCGGCCTGTCCAACCCGACCATTGCCACCATGGAAAAAGGCGAAGTCGAAGTGGGTATCGTCTGGGACTTCAACGGCCTGAGCTACAAGGCCAAGATGGCCAACCCGGATGACTACGTGGTGCTGATCCCATCGGATGGCTCGGTGAAATCCGGCTACACCACCATCATCAACAAATACGCCAAACACCCGAACGCCGCCAAGCTGACCCGCGAATACATCTTCAGCGACGCCGGCCAGCTCAACCTGGCGAAAGGCAATGCGCGTCCGATCCGCGCTGAAACCGACCTGAAACTGCCGGCCGACATCGCCAAGAACCTGATCCCGGGCGAGCAGTACACCAAGGCCAACCCGCAGCCGATCAAGGATGCCGAAGCCTGGGAAGCGACGTCCAAGAAGCTGCCGCAGTTGTGGAACGAGCAGGTCATCGTAGAGATGAAGTAATCAGGCTCCCAGCCTGAAATGCAGTTAGTGTGGGAGCTGGCTTGCCTGCGATAGCGGTCTGACATTCAACCTCTGTGTCGACTGATGCACCGCCATCGCAGGCAAGCCAGCTCCCACAATTTGACCCGTTTGTGTCAGAGAAATTGAGTCAAGTCTACTGTTGCGGAGCGCCTCCCCCCATGAAGCACAATGTCATCCTTGTCGTGCTCGACGGCCTGAACTTTGAGGTGGCCCGACACGCCATGGGGCACTTGCAGGCCTATGTCGGCGCAGGACGCGCAGCCCTCTACAAACTGGAATGTGAACTGCCCGCCCTGTCCCGACCGCTGTATGAATGCGTACTCACCGGCGTGCCTCCGATCCAGAGCGGCATCGTCCACAACAACGTCTCGCGCCTGTCCAACCAGCGCAGCATTTTCCATTACGCCACCGACGCCAGCCTGACCACGGCAGCGGCGGCTTACCACTGGGTCAGCGAGTTGTACAACCGCACGCCCTTCCTTGCCGCCCGCGACCGTCATACCGACGACAAGGCACTGGCGATCCAGCACGGGCATTTCTACTGGAATGACCACTACCCGGATTCCCACCTGTTTGCCGACGCCGAAAGCCTGCGCCTCAAGCACGCGCCGAACTTCCTGGTGGTGCACCCGATGAACATCGACGACGCCGGCCACAAGCACGGCCTCGATACGCCGCAATACCGCAACAGCGCACGGGCGGCCGACATCATCCTGGCTGACTACCTGCAAGCCTGGCTCGATGCGGGCTACCAGGTGCTGGTGACCGCCGACCATGGCATGAACAACGATCGTTCCCACAACGGCCTGCTGCCAGAAGAGCGTGAAGTGCCGCTGTTTGTCCTTGGCGATGCCTTCAGCCTGGACCCCAACGCGACGCCAAAACAGACCGAGCTGTGCGGCACCGTCTGCGAGTTGCTGGGCGTGCCCCACGACAAACCTGCATGCCGGGAGCTGCTGAAATGATCCGTGGTAAATGGCTGGCACTGCTGTGCCTGGTGCCCTTCGCGCTGTTCTTTATCGTGTTCGAAATCGCCCCGCTGGTGTGGGTGCTGATCAACAGCCTGCAAACCGAAGAGGCTGGCTGGGGCCTGGAAAACTTCACGCGGATCTTAAGTTCGAAGTTCTACCTGCAAGCCATCCAGTTCAGCCTGGAGATCAGCTTCTACTCCAGCATCTTCGGGATCATCATTGCCACGCTGGGCAGCTACTCGTTGCGCCGGGTGGATTCGCCGCTGCGCAATTTCGTCACCGCCTTCGCCAACATGACCAGCAACTTCGCCGGCGTGCCACTGGCGTTCGCATTCATCATCCTGCTGGGCTTCAACGGCAGCATCACCATCATGCTCAAGCAGGCGGGGATCATTCAGGACTTCAACCTGTATTCCAAAACCGGGTTGATCATCCTCTATACCTACTTCCAGATTCCGCTGGGCGTGCTGCTGCTGTACCCGGCTTTCGATGCGCTGCGCGAAGACTGGCGTGAGTCGGCGTCCCTGCTGGGCGCGAATGGCTGGCAGTTCTGGCGGCATATCGGCCTGCCGGTGCTCACCCCTGCCCTACTGGGCACTTTCGTGATTCTGCTGGCCAATGCCCTCGGCGCCTATGCCACGGTCTACGCCTTGACCACCGGCAACTTCAACGTGCTGCCGATCCGCATTGCGGGGCTGGTGTCCGGCGATGTGTCCCTCGACCCGTACCTGGCCAGCGCCCTGGCCGTGGTGCTGGTGGCGCTGATGACCGTAGTCACCGTGGTCCATCAACTGCTGCTCAAGAGGAGCTACCATGTCTCGCGCTGAAGCCGGCCCGGCCTCCCTCTACCATCGGGTAGTGGTGTGGTTGTTATTTGCGATCCTGGTGTTGCCGCTGGCGGGCACCTTTGTCTACTCCATTGCCAGCAGTTGGTCAGCAACCATTCTGCCTGCCGGTTTTACCGTGAAATGGTACGTGCAGCTGTGGAGCGACCCACGCTTCTTGATGGCCTTCGGGCAATCATTGCTGGTGTGTGTGGGCGCGCTGATCCTGTCGGTGGTGTTGATTCTGCCGCTGCTGTTCGTGGTGCATTACCACTTCCCCAAGCTCGATGCGCTGATGAACATCCTCATCCTGCTGCCCTTCGCGGTGCCGCCCGTGGTGTCGTCGGTGGGCTTGCTGCAACTGTATGGCTCCGGGCCGATGGCGATGGTGGGCACGCCGTGGATTTTGATCGGCTGCTACTTCACCGTCGCACTGCCGTTCATGTACCGGGCGATCACCAACAACCTGCAAGCCATTAACCTGCGCGACCTGATGGACGCGTCACAACTGCTCGGCGCCAGCACCTGGCAAGCGGCGATCCTGGTGGTGCTGCCGAACCTGCGCAAAGGCTTGATGGTGGCGTTGCTGCTGTCGTTCTCGTTCCTGTTCGGTGAGTTCGTGTTCGCCAATATCCTGGTGGGCACCCGCTACGAAACATTACAGGTGTACCTGAACAACATGCGCAACAGCAGCGGTCACTTCACCAGTGCCGTCGTGATTTCCTATTTCTTCTTTGTGCTGGTGCTGACCTGGGCCGCCAACATCTTGAACAAGGACAAAAGCCAATGAGCTTCGTCAGCGTCCAACACCTGCAAAAAAGCTACGCCGGCACCCCGGTGTTCAGTGACATCAACTGCGAAGTCGCCAAGGGCGAGTTCGTCACCCTGCTCGGCCCGTCCGGGTGCGGCAAGTCCACGCTGCTGCGCTGCATCGCCGGCCTGACGTCAGTGGACAGTGGGAAAATTCTGCTGGATGGCCAGGACATCGTCCCGCTGAGCCCGCAGAAACGCCATATCGGCATGGTGTTCCAGAGCTACGCGCTGTTTCCCAACATGACCGTGGAACAGAACGTCGCCTTCGGCCTGCGCATGCAAAAAGTCAACGCCGATGACAGTCACAAACGCGTGCAGGAAGTGCTGCAATTGGTCGAACTCAAGGACCTCGCCGGCCGCTACCCGCACCAGATGTCCGGTGGCCAATGCCAGCGCGTGGCCCTGGCCCGCTCGCTGGTCACCCGTCCGCGCCTGTTGCTGCTGGATGAGCCGCTGTCGGCGCTGGATGCGCGGATTCGCAAGCACCTGCGTGAACAGATCCGCCAGATCCAACGCGAACTGGGGCTGACCACCATCTTCGTGACCCACGACCAGGAAGAAGCGCTGACCATGTCCGACCGGATCTTCCTGATGAACCAGGGCAAGATCGTGCAAAGCGGCGATGCCGAAACGCTCTACACCGCGCCGGTGGATGTATTCGCCGCCGGGTTCATCGGTAACTACAACCTGCTCGACGCCGACAAGGCCACCCAACTGTTGCAACGCCCGATCAGCAGCCGTATCGCCATTCGCCCGGAGGCCATTGAGCTGAGCCGCACCGGCGAACTGAATGCGCTGGTGCGCAGCCACAGCCTGCTGGGCAACGTGATTCGCTACCGCATCGAAGCACGCGGTGTAGAACTGGTGGTAGATGTGCTCAACCGTTCGGCCGATGACCTGCATCCGGACGGGCAACGCCTGGCACTTTCCATCGACCCCAGTGCCCTGTGTGAAGTAGCCTGATGCAACGTTTCATTTGAGAGAGCATGACGGATGGCATTGGTAATTTTTGATCTGGACGACACCCTCATCCATGGCGACTGCGCCACCCTCTGGAGTGAGCAGATGGGCCGGCTGGGCTGGGTCGACCCTGAGTCGTTCATGCGCAAGAACAACGAGCTGATGGACGCCTACAGCCAAGGCAAGCTGCGGATGGAAGAGTTCATGGACTTCAGCCTGGAGCCGATGATCGGCCGCACGCCGGAAGAAATCGAGCACTTGGTGGAGCCCTGGGTCGAAGACGTGATCGAGCCGCTGATCTACAGCGACGCCACCAAAACCATCGCCCGCCACCGTGCCAATGGCGACCGGATCCTGGTGATCTCCGCCTCGGGCACGCACCTGGTCACGCCGATTGCGGCGCGGATCGGCATTGATGAAGTGTTGGGGATCAACCTTGACGTCAGCCATGGTGTGTACAGCGGGCGTACGGTCGATGTGCTGACGTATCGCGAGGGCAAGATCACGCGGCTGCTTGAGTGGCTTGAGCAGGCAGGCGAATCGCTGGAAGGCGCGTACTTTTATTCGGACTCGCGCAATGATTTGCCGTTGTTGCTCAAGGTGGACTACCCGCAAGTGGTGAACCCGGACCCGGTATTGCGCGAGCATGCCGAAACGGCCGGCTGGCCGATCCACCACTGGACCTGACACAGCCCCTTCAGAAATTGAAATGCGATCAACATGTGGGAGCGGGCTTGCTCGCGAAGGCGATGTGTCAGATGAAATATTCTTCACTGATACACCGCCTTCGCGGGCAAGCCCGCTCCCACATTGACTGCATTTCAATCCAGGTCAGACCAGGGTTTCGTCAATCACCAACACCAATTTCCCGGAAATCTGGTTAGTCGCCAACTCGGCGAACGCCGCTTCGGCATCCTTGATCGGGAAAGTCTTGGCCAGCTGCGGGCTCAACCGCCCTTCAACAAACAACGGCCACACATGCTGGCTCAAGTCACTGAACAGATCAGCCTTGAACTGATCACTGCGGCTGCGCAGGGTCGAACCCAATAGCTGAATCCGCTTGCCCAGCACCTGGGCCAGATCCAGCTGCGCGTCGCGACCGCCCATCAAGCCGATCAATACCCAGCGCCCATCGAGGGCCAGCAACTTGAGGTCGAGCGCCGCATAGCTGCCACCCACCGGGTCGAGGATCACATCGAACGGCCCGAAATCCCGCAGCCCTTCGATCCCGTCGGTGCGCACCACGCCGCCTTGGGCACCCAGTTCCTCACAATAGGCCAGGCGGTCCGCCGAGCCAACGCTGACCCAGCACGGGCTGCCAAACGCCTTGCACAGCTGGATTGCGGCAGAGCCAACGCCACTGGCGCCGGCATGCAGCAGCACCTTCTCGCCGGGCTTGAGGCCCGCCAACTGGAACAAATTGAGCCACGCCGTGCTGTACACCTCAGGCAGCGCCGCCGCTTCGATCAGCGACAAGCCTTCCGGCGCAGGCAGTACGTGGCGCGCATCCACCACCACTTCTTCGGCCATGCCGCCACCGGCGAGCAGTGCGCACACGCGGTCGCCCACTTGCCAGGATGAGCCCGCCCCCACTTCGCTGATCACCCCGGAACACTCCAGGCCCAACACGTGGCTGGCACCCGGTGGCGGCGGATAGAGCCCCGCGCGCTGTAACAAATCGGCGCGATTGAGGCCCGCTGCCGCCACGCGAATGCGAACTTGCCCTACATCGCAGGTAGGACTGGGTTCGTCCAACCACTCCACATGACCGTCAACGCCTTGCAATGCTTTCACAGTGCCTCCATAGTGAGTCTGGACTGAGCCCGTAGCTGTATCGCCGGGCTTTTTGCATTATGCGACCGGACCATATGGAACCGGCTCCCTCAAAGACGGCCTAATATGCGTTATCAATTGCCCCCGCGTCGAATCAGCATGAAGCATTTGTTCCCCAGCACCGCCCTCGCTCTTTTCATTGGTCTCGGCTTCGCGTCGATGTCGACCAATACGTTCGCAGCCAACAGCTGGGACAACCTTCAGCCGGATCGCGATGAGGTGATTGCCAGCCTTAACGTCGTCGAGTTGCTCAAGCGTCATCACTACAGCAAGCCGCCGCTGGACGACGCGCGCTCGGTGATCATCTATGACAGCTACCTCAAGCTGCTGGATCCGTCGCGCAGCTACTTCCTGGCCAGCGATATCGCCGAGTTCGATAAGTGGAAGACGCAGTTCGACGACTTCCTCAAGAGCGGCGACCTGCAACCCGCCTTTACCATCTACAAGCGTTACCTGGACCGCGTCAAAGCGCGTCTGGACTTCGCCTTGGGCCAGTTGGACAAAGGCGTCGACAAGCTCGACTTCACCCAGAAGGAAACCCTTCTGGTGGACCGCAAGGACGCGCCTTGGCTGACCAGCACCGCCGCCCTCGACGACCTGTGGCGCAAACGCGTCAAGGACGAAGTGCTGCGCCTGAAGATCGCCGGCAAAGAGCCGAAGGCCATCCAGGAGCTGTTGACCAAGCGCTACAAGAATCAGCTCGCACGTCTGGACCAGACCCGTGCCGAAGATATCTTCCAGGCCTACATCAACACCTTCGCGATGTCCTACGACCCGCACACCAATTATCTGTCGCCAGATAACGCAGAAAATTTCGATATCAACATGAGTCTGTCGCTGGAAGGCATTGGTGCCGTCCTGCAAAGCGACAACGACCAGGTCAAGATCGTGCGCCTGGTGCCGGCAGGTCCGGCGGACAAGACCAAGCAGGTCGCTCCGGCCGACAAGATCATCGGCGTTGCCCAGGGCGACAAAGAGATGGTCGACGTGGTCGGCTGGCGCCTGGACGAAGTGGTCAAGCTGATCCGTGGGCCGAAAGGCAGCGTGGTGCGTCTGGAAGTGATTCCGCACACCAATGCGCCGAACGACCAGACCAGCAAGATCGTGTCCATCACCCGTGAAGCGGTGAAGCTCGAAGACCAGGCCGTGCAGAAGAAAGTCCTCAACCTCAAGCAGGATGGCAAGGACTACAAGCTGGGCGTGATTGAAATCCCGGCGTTCTACCTGGACTTCAAGGCCTTCCGCGCTGGCGATCCGGACTACAAGTCCACCACCCGCGACGTTAAGAAAATCCTGACAGAACTGCAGAAGGAAAAAGTCGACGGCGTGGTCATCGACCTGCGCAACAACGGCGGCGGTTCACTGCAGGAAGCCACCGAACTGACCAGCCTGTTCATCGACAAGGGCCCGACTGTGTTGGTGCGCAACGCTGACGGCCGTGTCGACGTGCTGGAAGACGAGAACCCAGGCGCCTTCTACAAAGGCCCTATGGCGTTGCTGGTCAACCGCCTGTCGGCCTCGGCTTCGGAGATTTTCGCCGGCGCCATGCAGGACTATCACCGCGCGATGATCATCGGCGGCCAGACCTTCGGCAAAGGCACCGTGCAGACCATCCAGCCGCTTAACCATGGCGAGCTGAAACTGACACTGGCCAAGTTCTACCGGGTTTCCGGGCAGAGCACCCAGCACCAGGGCGTACTGCCGGACATCGATTTCCCGTCGATCATCGACACCAAGGAAATCGGCGAGAGCGCTCTGCCGGAAGCCATGCCATGGGACACCATCCGCCCTGCGATCAAGCCGGCCTCTGACCCGTTCAAGCCATTCCTGGCGCAGTTGAAGGCCGACCACGACACCCGCTCCGCCAAGGATGCCGAGTTCGTGTTCATCCGCGACAAGCTGGCCCTGGCCAAGAAGCTGATGGAAGAAAAAACCGTCAGCCTCAATGAAGTGGATCGCCGCGCGCAGCACGCCGACATCGAAAACAAGCAACTTGCACTGGAAAACATCCGCCGCAAGGCCAAGGGTGAAGATCCACTCAAGGAGCTGAAGAAAGAAGACGAAGACGCGCTGCCGACCGAAGCCGAAAAAACCAAGCCGGAAGACGACGCCTACCTGGCCGAGACGGGCCGGATCCTGCTGGATTACCTGAAGATCACCAAACAGGTGGCCAAGCAGTAAATGATGGCGATTTAATGTGATGGCTCCCTGGAGTGTCATCATATAGACATCATTCTGTCGTGAAATGAAGGACCGCAGGCTGCCAGCCTGCGGTCCTTTTTTTCGATCGAGATCGCCATGACCATGACCGAACAGCTGAATGCATTGGGCTCTATCCTGGCTCAAGGCAGTTTGCACAGCCTGTTCCAACCGATCATCAGCCTCTCTGACCGACGCATTCTCGGCTATGAAGCCCTCAGTCGTGGGCCGTCCAACAGCCCGCTGCACTCCCCCGTCGCCCTGTTCTCCGTGGCCAGCCAGGCCGGACGGCTCAGTGAACTGGAGATCGCCTGCCGTGAAAGCGCGTGCCGCCGCTTCAGTGAACAGAAGCTGCCGGGCAAGCTGTTCCTCAACGTTTCGCCGCAATCCCTGATGGAAACCGCGCATCAGCCGGGGCGCACCCTGCAACTGCTGCATGACTTCGGCATTCCACCGAGCCAAGTGGTGATCGAACTCACCGAGCAAACCCCCACCAACGATATCGACCTGCTGCAAACGGCGCTGCACCACTACCGCAACATGGGTTTCTCGATCGCCTTGGATGACCTGGGTGCCGGCTATTCCAGCCTGCGTCTATGGTCGGAGTTGCGCCCGGATTACGTGAAGATCGACCGACACTTCATCGACGGCATCCATCAGGATGCGCTTAAGCGGGAATTTGTCGGCTCCATCCTGCAAATCGCCAGGGCGTCGCGTGCCCAAGTGATTGCCGAAGGTATCGAGCTGCCTGAAGAGTTGGCGGTACTGACCGAGATGGGGGTGGACCTGGTTCAAGGCTACCTGCTCTGCCGTCCGCAGGAGCAACCGCCGCAGGAAGCACGCCTGATGCTGCCCAAGCCTGACAGCGCCAACGTGGCGCTGAACGATGAAGGCAGCGACCTCAGCGCCTTGCTCAACGAACAACCGGCGGTGGATCAGGACACCGCCACCGCCCAGGTGCTGGAAGCGTTCCGGCGCCAAGCCAACCTCAATTCCCTGGCGGTGCTGGATGGGCGCGGGCACCCGATCGGTATCGTCCACCGGCATTCGCTGTCGGACGCGCTGCTGAAACCCTTCGCCACCGACCTGTTTGCGCGCAAACCCATCAGCCGCTTGATGAGCACCGACTTCCTGGCGGTGGAGCTGAGCCAGTCTCTGCAGCAGGTCAGCCGTTTGCTCACCAGCCGTGCACGGCAACGCATCGAAGAAGACTTTATCATCACGCTCAATGGTGATTATCTGGGCCTGGGCCGGGTGATCGATGTGCTCAAGCTGATCACCGAGTTGAAGATCCAGCAAGCGCGCTACGCCAATCCGCTGACCCTACTGCCGGGCAATGTGCCGATCCAGCAATGCCTGACGCGCCTGTTGCAGCAACAGCGCGAATCGGTGATCTGCTATGTGGATATCGACAGCTTCAAGCCGTTTAACGATATCTACGGCTATGGGCGTGGGGATGAGGTCTTGTTGTGCCTGGCGCAGTGCTTGAACGACCGCGTCGACCCCAGCCGCGACTTTGTCGGGCATATCGGCGGCGATGACTTTTTGCTGGTGCTGGGCCCGCAGGATTGGCGTAAACGCCTTAATCAGCTGCTGGATGACTTCCACACCCAATGCCGACGTTTCTACCGCGCCGAACACCTGGAGGCCGGTTGTTTCGTGGCGCTCAACCGCCAGGGCGTACGCCAGGAGTTTGCGCTGCTGTCACTGTCCATCGGCGTGGTGCATTTGTATCCACAGGCCTGTGGACAACTCGATGCCAGCCAGTTGGCGGAGCTGGCATCGCAAGCCAAGCACCATGCCAAGGATATGGCCGGCTATAGCATCCATGTGATCGACAGCATGGACGCACTACCCCAGGCGCTTTAAGCCTCGGCGGATTCCGGGTACTCGTATTCGAACACCCGCACCACTTCGGAGGCGTGCCAGGACGCGGCGGCCACGCCATCGGACGGCCCACTGAAACGCCCCAGGCGCTCCACACATTCAAAAAAACCGGTACGCGGCAGGCGACTGGCGCCCTGGCTGATCACCAGCGAGCTGCGCAACGGCTGCTCGGCCTTGGCGTCCAGCGCCGCCAGGTGCTCCAAAGCGGCAGCCAGGGTTTGCATGGCGGGCGTGGGAAATTGCAGGCGCTCCAGCAGCGCGCGGTAGGTCAGCAGATGGCGCTGGCGGCGAGCCTGGTCCAGTTCGTTGAGTAATCCATCCCAGTGTTGACGGCTGATACGTAGGCTCAAGATTCATCCCTCCAACCTGCAACGCCCAATTCCCAGGCCAGGCTGCGGCGGATCGCGGCATCCGGCTGGCGTTCACCACTTTCAATCAATCCAAGATATGAGGGGCTGATCCCCACAGTGCGTGCCAGGGTTTCGATCGCCAGGCCCTTGGCCTCACGCAAGCCGCGCAGGTCTGCAAGCGGGCGCAGGTCCTGGTCAGGGGCGGCTTGGGCAGTCGATGAGAGAGGAGGTAACGTCGGTTGTTGCTGACCGGCAGCTTTTAGCAGCGCCTGGTACTGATCCCATGGCAACACCGCGTATTCGGGTTCGCCATTGCGTGAAATTATCTGAATATCCATGACCGCCCCGTAGGATAACAACACTTACTGAGTAAGCTCTTTCCTTAGGAGTGTAATCCTAACAGCCACAAAGGTCGCAGGGGGATATACCGTGTCATCCGTTTTTTTGCGGGTTTTCCTTGGCCAGCAGCGCGGGCGTCGCAGGCAGTCGCTCAACCACGGCGAGCTTTTCCGGGCGCTGGGCGTCACGCCAGGCACGAAAGGCGCTCAGTTCGCCTTCCAGGGTCTTCATGACCCATGCCAGCACGGCAATGTCGTCGAGCATGCCGAACATGGGGATAAAGTCCGGAATGGCATCAATCGGGCTGAGGAAATACATCAACCCCGCCACCACCGAGATCAGCGCCTTGGGGCTGATCGCCCGGTACTCGCCGCGCCAGTAGGCCAGGCACAGCGCCTGGAGCAACTTGAAGTCATCCTTGAGTTTGCCCAGGCGATTGCCCTGGCTGGAGCCCTTGGCCGCCACCGCGAACAGTAACGTCGGCAAACGTCCACGCCCTAGGAGACGCGCGGCCATGGGCAGGAAACGGGTGAAATTGAAGGGTGGTTTCATCTGTCACTCCAGTTCCAGGCGACATAAAAGGTTATCCACACAAATTGTGGATAACCTTGTGAACAGAGCCTATTTTCCGCGCTGAAAGCCACGTGTTACAAGGCTTTCAGTCAGATCGGGCATTTTTTGCGCACTGAAAAAAAACCCAAGATTTCATTGACTTGGCGTTGATGTGCGGCTACCCGTACTCGAGTCTTATATCAGACTGTTACCTGCCACAGACGTTCGTTTGGATCTGCGCAGCTCCCCCATTTAGAACGATGCCCCCCAGAAACAACAACGCCCCGTCTAGACGGGGCGTTGTATGTTCAGGCGCCGATTACTTCTTGGCGGCTGGTGCTGCAGGTGCTTCTGCTTTGGCTGGATCCTTGATGGCCAGCAGCTCCAGGTCGAATACCAGCACGGAGTTGGCTGGGATCGCTGGGCTTGGACTTTGTGCGCCGTAGGCCAGGTCCGAAGGGATGTACAGCTCAACCTTCTCGCCGACGTGCATCAGTTGCAGGCCTTCGACCCAACCTGGGATCACGCCGCTGACCGGCAGGTCAATCGGGCTACCGCGATCCACGGAGCTGTCAAAGGTGGTGCCGTTGGTGAGTTTACCGGTGTAGTGCACAGTCACCACGTCAGTCGGCTTAGGCTGTGCGCCATCGGCTTTCTTGACGATCTTGTACTGCAGACCGGAAGCGGTGGTGACGACGCCGTCTTTCTTGGCGTTGTCTTCGAGGAATTTCTTGCCGGCGGCTGCCGACTCTTCGCTCATCTTGGTCATGCGTTCTTCAGCACGCTTTTGCAGTGCGGCAAACGCTTCAACCAGCTCGTCGTCTTTGAGCTTCTGCTCTTTTTTGCCGACAGCATCTTCGATGCCTTGGGCTACTGCTTTGGAATCCAGGTCATCCATGCCTTCTTGGGCAAGGCTTTTGCCCATGTTCAGGCCGATGCCGTAGGAAGCTTTCTGCGCCGGGGTTTTCAGCTCTACGCTGGTCTGCGAATCACAACCCGCAAGTACCAGGCTAACCAGGGCCACCGCCGCCGCCAACCGATGCTGTTTCATGCTATTTCCTTGTTCATGCGCCAATAGGGCATTCGAATAAAGTCGCGAGCTTATCAGGCGGCCACGACCAATGGCTACCGGCATGTGAGCAGGAAACTTCTGATAAGTTCACGTGTTTAAAAGCATTTTCATTCATGATGGGGCCCCGCGAAGGATCGTGGGGCCGCCTGCTACCAGGCTCATGGCCACTTGCCGCCCTTGTGGCGTAGTGGCATAACAACGCGACACCTCGACAAGGCCGAGACAAGGATAGCCATCTTGCGCATTTTTTCCCGTGTTTTACTCCTGATATTAATAGCACTGGGCCTGATCCTGGCCGTGGTGCTTTATTACACCATCAACCCCAAGCTGCCGGACTACGTGCCCGTGGAGCAGGTGCACTACCAGGACCAATGGAGTGCCGCCGACCGCCAGACCTACTACTTCACGCCCCAGGGCACCCAGGTAAAAGGCCTGCACTACGACTGGTTCACTGCCCTGGAATTGCCGTTTTCCGAGCAGCGCTTTGCCACGCCAGCGTATTTGGCCCGCTTCGGTTTCCTGGTCGACCCCAAGCAACTGCCCACGGCGCAAAACCCCGGCAACCTGCCCGTGGGTTTCGCCCGGCACAAAAACGCCGGCAGCAACGTCGAGTACCTGGATATCACCTGCGCCGCCTGCCACACCGGCGAACTGCATTACAAAAACCAAGCCCTGCGGATCGACGGCGGTTCCGCCCAGCACGTGCTGCCCTCCAGCGTGCCGACCTTGCGCGGCGGCAGTTTCGGCCAGGCCCTGGTCGCGAGCCTGGCGGCCACCTATTACAACCCATGGAAGTTCGAACGCTTTGCCCGCCAGGTGCTGAAAGATCGCTACGACGCCGAGCACAAACAACTGCGCCAAGACTTCAAGCAGTCGCTGAACAAATTCCTCAAGGTGGCCTGGAACGATACCCACCGTGGCCTCTACCCCACTGAAGAAGGTCCCGGCCGCACGGACGCCTTTGGCCGCATTGCCAACGCCAGTTTTGGCGACGCCATTTCTCCCGACAACTATCGCGTCGCCAATGCGCCGGTGGACTACCCGCAGTTGTGGGATATCTGGACCTTCGACTGGGTGCAATGGAACGGCTCGGCCCAACAGCCCATGGCACGCAACATCGGCGAAGCGCTGGGTGTCGGCGCGACCCTGACCTTTTTCGACGACGCCGGCCAACCGCTCCAGGGCGATGCGCGCTACCCCTCCAGCGTAAGGGTGCGCGACCTCAACCTGATCGAAGAAACCCTGCAACGCCTCAAGGCCCCGACCTGGCCCGAGGATCTGTTCGGCACCATCGATAAGCCGCTCGCCGCCCAAGGCCGCGTACTGTTCGCCGAAAACTGCGCCGGCTGCCATGTGCCCACCGCCACCCAGGAAAACGGCCGTCCTGTGCAACAGCTGAAAATGCTGCCAGTGGCCTACATCGGCACCGACCCCGGCACTGCCAGCAACATCGCCGATCAGCGCTACGACCTCAGCGCCCTGCAATGGGACCTGGCGGAACTGGCCAAACTCAACGTCGAACTGCACCCCACGCCGACCGAGCCACTGGACCTGAAAAAAATGTCCGTGGCCAAGGGCCTCGCCTACGTCACCGCTTTCGTCGAAGAACATGCCTACCGCGCCGCCGGCGTGACCCCAGACGAGCGCCCGCGCCTGGACGGCTACGGCCTGCCCATTGGCGTGCGTGAACTGCGAGCTTATAAGGCGCGGCCATTGGCAGGCGTCTGGGCGACACCGCCGTTCCTGCATAACGGTTCGGTGCCGACGATCTATCAGTTGCTCTCGCCCCAGGACGAGCGCAGCACCACCTTCTATAAAGGCACCTTCAACTACGACCCGCGCCACCTCGGCTTTGAGACCGGTGCGTTCAAGAATGCCTTTCTGTTCGACACCAAAATCACCGGCAACCACAACAGCGGTCACGAATTCCGTGCCGGCAGTCGTGGCAATGGCGTGATCGGCCGTGGCCTGCTACCGCAGGAACGCTGGGCGCTGCTGGAATACCTCAAAGTACTGGGCGGCCCGCTGGAGCAACAACTGCCATGATGATTCGATCCCCCTACGACCGACCTTCCCTGCTCGCCCGCCTATGGCTGCGCATCGGCGCGTTTCTGGGCAAGACCCTGCTGTGGCTGGTGGGCCTCGGCCTGCTCGGCTGGCTGGCCGCTACCGCCTGGTACGCCTGGCAACACAGCGGCCCGGTGTCGCCGAATGAGCAGATTCCGCCGGGCGAAGCAGCGATGACGCAAGGCATTATCCAGACGGCCGTGCGCATCGTTGACCAGCACCGCGAAGGCACGCGCTACCTGCGCGATGCCCATGCCAAGGCCCATGGTTGCGTCAAGGCCGAAGTCAGCGTGTTGGCCGATCTCGACCCGGCGCTGCGCCAGGGCGTGTTCGCCGAGCCGGGCAAGACCTGGCAGGCGATGATGCGACTGTCCAACGGCAACGCCTACCCACAGTTCGACAGCATCCGGGATGCGCGGGGCATGGCACTCAAGCTGCTGGACGTGCCGGGCAAACAACTGCTGGCCGATCAACAGGCACGCACGGAACAGGACTTCGTGATGTTCAGCCACCCGAACTTCTTTGTCAGCGATGTAGCGGAGTATGCGCAGAACATCGGCGCACAAGCGGACGGCAAGAAAGTCCTGGCGTTCTTCCCCAAGGCAGACCCGCGGACCTGGCAGGTGCGCCACCTGTTTATCGCCCTGGCGACCCTGGCCCCCGCACCGGCCAGCCCGACGCAAACGACGTACTTTTCGGTCTCGCCCTACAAGTTCGGGGCGGCCAACGCCAAGTTCCGCGTCGCGCCCGACCCGCTCAGCTGCCCGGAATATCAACTGCCCAAGCAAAACCAGGACTTGCCGAACTTCCTGCGCAGCGCCTTGAGCCAGCAGTTGTCCACCGACCGCATACCTGCGTGTTTCGTGCTGCAGATCCAGCGGCAGAACCCGCAGACCTTCATGCCCATCGAAGACACCAGCATCGAATGGAAGGAGAGCGATGCGCCCTATGAAACGGTGGCCAAGGTGCGCATCCCGGCGCAGGATTTCGATACACCCGAGCAGAACCTGGCGTGCGACAACCAATCGTTCAACCCCTGGTTTGGTGTAGCGGAACACCGCCCTATCGGCGGTATCAACCGCTTGCGCAAAGCGGTGTACGAAGCGGTCAGCGATTACCGCCACAGCCGCAACGCCCCGTAAAGAATGCATAACATCAGGCCCGACGGCGTAAGGATTGCGTCGGGTCTATTGAGCCCTTATCACCCCTGCCTCTACCGTGAGCACCTACCCCATCACCCGTAGGAAGTCACCGTGGAAAGCTCAACCCTCGGCATGATCGTACTCACCCTGATCGCCGTGTTCGGCACCGCTTCTTTTTGCTTCGAACACCTGGCGACGCGCCAGACCAAAAGAAAAATACCGGCCAGCACTGACACTCAGTCAGCGAGTCCAGCCTCTGCGGTACGTGCCTGCAACCATTGACGAAAACTGCGCACCGCCGCGGGCGGATTGCGATGATGCGGCTGCATCAGGTGCAGGCGGCCGCGACTGTGCATGCTGTGGGGCAAGGCTATTTGCAGGCGTCCGGACTCAAGGTCAGTCTCCAGCAAGCGCTTCCACCCCAAGGCGACGCCGTGCCCCATCACCGCCGATTGCATCAACAATTGATAGCTGTTGGTGCGCAACGCATGGCGCGGAGAGTAGTAGTCGGCACCGGCGTCGGCGAACCAGTCGGCCCAGGTCAGCCAATCGTGGTGGTGGTCCTCGACGATCAGCAAGGTGTGAGCGTGCAACAAGTGGTGCAGGTCGCGAATTGGGCCGTGGCGCTCAAGGTAGCCGGGACTGCACACGGTGATGACCTGCTCGCTGTCGAACACCGGTGACAGCTCAAGGCCGTGGGGCGCGGCCAGTTCATCCAAGTGATAGAACAAACCAAGGTCATATTCGCTGACATCCAAGTGGCTGGGGCTTTCGCTGCACAGGATGCGGATATCCAGGTCCGGATGGTCGCGCTGGAACTGCGGCAACAGGCCGGCAAGCCAGATAGAACTGATGGTGGGCGTGCTGGCCAGGGTCAACTGGCGATCGGCACCACGCCTGCGCAACTCGGCGGACTCGCGATCAAGCTCACGCAACAGGCGTTGGACGGTACGGAAGTAACGTACCCCGGCAGGGGTCAGGCTCAAGCCTTGGGCCAGCCGATAAAACAGCGGACGGGCCAAGTCTTCTTCGAGGCGTTTGACCTGGCGGCTAACCGCGCTTTGGGTCAGATTCAGTTCATGGGCCGCCTGGGTAAAGCTCAAATGGCGTGCGGCCGCTTCGAACGTCTGCAGGCAGTTGAGGGGCGGAAGATCGACATTTCGGCGCGACATGAGCAAGTCCATTGGCAATGACGGGCCCAGGTTACCCCAGGCCCGCAGAGATCACGTTGACAGGCATCCTGCCACTTGCCTGCTTACAGTGCGACCCTGGCCACGCGCTTACTCCATTGTCGACGATGTTCCAGTTGGCCATTTTCCCAGGCGGTCTGCTCCGCTTCGATGTAGAACCACTCGGCATCGGCGTGCACGCTCAGGTGGCTTTCCACCTCCACGGCCCACTGGTCGCGGCCGACACAGTAGTGCCATTCGATGTCGGCCCGCGTCGACAGCGGATCCCAGGGCAAGGTGCGGTATTGCTCGGTGCAACGCTGGTCCACTGACAAGCCATGGTCGGTAAAACGCACCGAACCCAGGTCGTCTTCAATTTTCACACAGACTTCGCCACTGCCCACGTCTTCGATCAGTGTGCGTTTCGGCGCGGCACCGCGTAAGACTTCCATCGCTACCGGTGTAGCCGACTGCGGCGCTTCGAACGGGCACTCCACCGCCTCGCCGGTAAACACCGGCAGTTGCAGGCTTTGCAGGCCTGGTAGCAACGTCAAAGTGGTCAGCTCGCGGCTCGGCCACAGCAACGGGAAACTCGCCGTGCTGAGCGCCAGGCGCAAACGGTAGCCGGCAGGCAGGCGCATGCCGATGTGGTCGAGGTTCAACTGCACATCCATCGGTTGACCTGGGACGACAGGCGTTACCTGGGAAAAGTCCTCACGCAGTGTGAGATTAAGCACGCCGTAGCTGACTTGCGTGACCTGCCCATCCGGCGCTATCGCATTCAGCCTGGCGACCAATTGACCACAGGATGTGTCACTTGCCAGACGCAACTTAAGCCGTGCATCGCCGAGCAACGACAGCGGCTCGGTCAGCGGCTGCGAGTCGAAGCACAGCGACTGGGCGTCATCGCGACGTTGATCCGTCGGGCCATCGGGGCCAAACCAGATAGCGCAGTACTCGCCCTGGTGCAGGCCGGTGGTCAGCGGCGAACAAATGCTGCGCGGCGCCGCCAAAGGTTGTGCACCCGTACTCAGGCCATGTTCACCCAGGCTGAAATCCGTCCATTGCACTTGCGAGTCGGGCCAGCCCGCCGTCTGCACCCAGATCCCCGGCCGCTCGGCATAACTGCCCTTCGGCGGCAGAATATCCTGTAAGTAAAAGGTGCAGGATGCGTCATCCATCACCCCGTTATCGATGCCCTTGAGCCAGTGATCCCACCAGCGCTTGGCTTCTTGCAGGAAGCCGATGGCCGGGTTGGGCACGGCAAAATGCGGGTACTTGTGAATCCACGGTCCGATCATGGCCTTCTTCGGGCCGGGCAGGTTTTGCATCAGGCGCGAAACAGTGTTGCGATAGGCATCGCCCCAGCCGCCCACCGCATACACGGCCGCCTTGATCTTCGCGTAGTCCTCGCACACCGAGCCGTGGCGCCAGTAGTCATCGCGGGTCTGGTGTTGCAGCCAGGTTTCGGCGAGCAGCGGCATGGCGTCCAGGCGTTGGTGCCAGAGGTCTTTCCAGTCGTCGCCGACCAGCAAGGGATCAGGCACCGCTGCGCTGAAGTTGAGCATGGTGGCGGCCCAGCCGAAGTTTTCCATCAACAGGTTGCCGCCCTTGTAGTGGATGTCGTCGGCATAACGGTCATCGGTGGAGCACAAGGTGATGATCGCCTTCAATGCCTCGGGCTGGCGCGCCGCGACTTGCAGGCCATTGAAGCCGCCCCAGGAGATGCCCATCATGCCGACATTGCCGTCGCACCAGGGTTGCCGGCACAGCCAGTCGATCACTTCAAGGGCGTCTTCCTGTTCCTGCAGCAGGTACTCATCGGCCATCAAGCCTTGGGACTCACCGTTGCCGCGCATATCCACCCGCACACACACATAGCCCTGCCCCGCCATCCACGGGTGGGTCAGCGCATCGCGCACGGCGGTGCCGTCGCGCTTGCGGTACGGCAGGTATTCCAGGATCGCCGGAAAGGTCTGCAGGCCGGCGACTTCCGGCAACCAGATGCGTGCGGCCAGCTGGGTGCCGTCCTTCAAGGGGATCAGGCAGTGCTCGATTTCGCGCACGGTGTAAGCAAATTCAGTGACGATTTCCATCAGTAACTCCAACAGCGGTTCAATCGATCAGCGGGCGAAATCCGGCGCCGGGCTGGCGCTGTGCAGTTCCGTTGCGGGGGTCCGCTGATGGCGTTTCACATCCAGCAATGCGGGATTTTTCAACCAGAAGATCAGTGAGGTGCTGGCCAGCAACACCAGGAGCATCCCCGGCAGACCGCCGAGGTTGGAGAGCATCTTCACCCCGTCGATGCCGACGAATGAGACCATCACCCACGATACCGAGCCGATGATCACGCCCCAGACGATCTTCAACGCTGGGTTGCCATCCAGGTCGGAATCGGCGGTCACGCCTTTGCTGCACAGGTTGGCGATCACATCGGTGCTGGAGTCGGCGGCGGTGACAAAGGAGATGAACGCCACGAACAGCAGGAACGCGATCATCAGACCGCTGGCCGGCAACTGCTGGAACATCTGGTACAGCACGTGTTCCACGCCCTGCTCGTTCAGCACACGGTTGAGGCTGCCGTCGCCCAGCGCATCGAAGTACAGACTGGTGCCGGAAAAGATGCAGATCCACACCGCCGTGAACAACGCCGGGTAGAGCATGTTGATGTGGATGAATTCACGCACCGTGTAGCCACGCCCGATCTTGCCGAGGAACAACGCACTGACCGGCGCCCAGGCAAACCACACCGACCAGTAGAACACCGTCCAACTGTGTGGCCAGGTGTCGCCACTGGCGGCGCCGGTGAACAGGCTGCGGCTGAAGAAGGTGTCGAGGTACACGCCGAGGGACTCGACGCCAAGGCTGAACATGTACAGGGTCGGCCCGCACAACAGCACGAACAGCCCCAGGGCGAGCATGATCCAAGTATTGAACGAGGACAGCATCACGATCCCTTTCTGCAGGCCGCTGGCGGCCGAGGCGACAAAGGTAATAACGATGATCGCGATGATGATAGCCAGGCGCAACGGTGTGGTTTCACCGCCGATGTACTGAGCCAGCCCCCCGGCCAAGGTCAGCGCGCCGGTACCCAGGGACGAGGCCATGCCGGCCACCAGGGCGAACATCGCCAGGGTGTCGATCAGCCCTGCATAGCGCTTGACCCGCGCTTCACCGAGCAACGGTTCAAGCATGGCGCCGATGGAGAAATTGCTGCGTCGGTTGTAGAACACCAACGCAAACACCAGCGAGGGCACCAGGTAGATGGCGTAGGGGGTGATGGTCCAGTGCAGGAACATCGTCGACATGGCAAAGGTCTTCGCCGCCGAACTACCCGCCTCGATCGGCAGGCTGGTGGGCGGGCCATACAGATGATAGAGCGGTTCGGCCGTGGTCCAGAACAGCACGCCCACCGCGAGGGTGGTGCACAGCGCCACCATGAACCAGCGCCATTTGCTCAGCAACGGCTGGGCGTCTTCGCCGCCGATTCGCACCTTGCCCAGCGCGGAGAAGTAGACGATCGCGGTCAGCACCACCATGGCAAACGAGCCGGCACTGAACAGCCATGAGAAGTTTTTCAGGATCAGGTTGTTGAGCTGTTTACTGACCGCAAGGAATGCATTCAGGTCGATGTAGCTGGCGATCACCGCCGCCAGCAGGATCAGGAACGTTGGCCAGAACACCAACGGACGCAGTGGATATTTCATAGAGAGCCGTTCCCCTTGCAGACTATTTTTATGTTGGAGAGCGAGCCCCCGCAGCATCCTGCTGCCGGTCACTCGCCTGGAAGTCTTCGCGTGGCTATAGATAAACGGTTAAGCGGCCGAGGGCGCAATCAACCAATGTGCATGGGGGTATTCCCCCACGTCATGGCGCACCCACACAGTTCAGGGCGAATAGGCAGTGCACAATGGCAGAGCGCGGAGAGGATAAAACGCAGACGAAAAAAAGCCCGCTCAATGAGCGGGCTTCTTGTGGTGACCTGGCGTTCAGTGTTCCAGGTTACCGAATATGGCGCAGCGGACGGGACTCGAACCCGCGACCCCCGGCGTGACAGGCCGGTATTCTAACCGACTGAACTACCGCTGCGCGTAACACTTGAAGCGAATGGTGGGTGATGACGGGATCGAACCGCCGACATTCTGCTTGTAAGGCAGACGCTCTCCCAGCTGAGCTAATCACCCTTCACTTTCGGTGTGGGCGGCATCATACACCAAAAATCCGCAATGTCTTGATTTAAATGCAATTTATTTGAAATATTTTCTCAGCCACGAGAAACCCCAGCAAAAACGGGCTTCTACGTCGTCAAATGCGAGTCTGTTGCGCTTACCCGCTGACTGGCCGCCCAATGAGATACCATTCTCGATAATGCTTGAGCCACGCCGATTCTATGGGTGAACCGCGCACCTTCAGGGTGACTACACGCGGGGATGTCTAATCGCCCAATAAAAACGCCGCCGGTCATCGGAAATGATCGGCGGTGTTTTTTGGCTTTTTGCAAACCCCAGACAGCAAAAAAGCCCGCTCATTGAGCGGGCTTCTTGTGGTGACCTGGCGTTCAGTGTTCCAGGTTACCGAATATGGCGCAGCGGACGGGACTCGAACCCGCGACCCCCGGCGTGACAGGCCGGTATTCTAACCGACTGAACTACCGCTGCGCGTAACACATGAAGCGAATGGTGGGTGATGACGGGATCGAACCGCCGACATTCTGCTTGTAAGGCAGACGCTCTCCCAGCTGAGCTAATCACCCTTCGTTTCGGTGTGGCGCGCATTCTACGGAGCGACCTTAAGTCTGGCAAGCACTTTCTGAAATCTTTTTTTTGATAGCTTCCAATGGCTTAGGCAGGGTTGGCCTGGGACGTTATCAAGAGAATAATGCCCCCCTTTGTATAAAGGAGAGACTCACCCCATGTGGTTCAAGAACCTGCTTATCTATCGCCTGACCCAAGATCTGCCTGTTGATGCCGAGGCGTTGGAAGCGGCCATGGCCACCAAACTGGCGCGCCCTTGCGCAAGCCAGGAATTGACCACTTATGGTTTCGTCGCGCCTTTTGGTAAAGGTGAAGACGCTCCCCTGGTTCACGTCAGCGGTGACTTCCTGCTGATCGCCGCGCGCAAGGAAGAACGTATCCTGCCGGGCAGCGTGGTGCGTGATGCACTCAAGGAGAAGGTCGAAGAGATCGAAGCCGAGCAGATGCGCAAGGTCTATAAAAAGGAACGCGACCAGATCAAGGATGAAATCATCCAGGCCTTCCTGCCACGCGCCTTTATCCGTCGCTCGTCGACCTTCGCCGCCATTGCGCCAAAACAGGGCCTGATCCTGGTCAACTCGGCCAGCCCGAAACGCGCCGAAGACCTGCTGTCGACCCTGCGTGAAGTGATCGGCACCCTGCCGGTTCGTCCACTCACGGTTAAAACCGCGCCAACCGCGATCATGACCGATTGGGTTACCACCCAAAAGCCGGCCGATGACTTCTTTGTCCTTGACGAATGCGAGCTGCGTGACACCCACGAAGACGGCGGCATCGTGCGCTGCAAGCGCCAGGACCTGACCGGCGAAGAGATCCAACTCCACCTGACCACCGGCAAAGTCGTGACCCAACTGTCCCTGGCCTGGCAGGACAAGCTGTCCTTCATGCTCGACGACAAGATGACCGTCAAGCGCCTGAAGTTCGAAGACCTGCTGCAGGACCAGGCGGAACAGGACGGCGGCGACGAAGCCCTGGGCCAACTGGATGCGAGTTTTACCCTGATGATGCTGACGTTTGGGGACTTCATCCCCGCGCTGGTCGAAGCACTCGGCGGTGAAGAGACCCCACAGGGCATCTAACGCCTTGTGAAGATCAAACTGTGGGAGCGGGCTTGCTCGCGAATGCGGTGGATCAGTCAACATATTCAGCGACTGACACACCGCATTCGCGAGCAAGCCCGCTCCCACATTTGATTGGGTTCCCAGGCAGACATCAGCATTACCGAACCTAACTGACAACAAGGACACCCCCATGCGCGCACTCGCCGCCTTGAGCCGCTTCGTCGGTAATACCTTCGCCTACTGGGTGTTGGTTTTCGCCGTCGTCGCCTTCTTCGAACCCAGCTGGTTCATCGGCCTGAAAAGCGCCATCGTTCCGTTGCTGGGCCTGGTGATGTTCGGCATGGGGCTGACCCTCAAGATTGATGACTTCGCCGAAGTCGCCCGCCATCCGTGGCGCGTGGCCTTGGGCGTGGTCGCGCACTTTGTCATCATGCCCGGCATGGCCTGGTTGCTGTGCCAGGCCTTCCACCTGCCGCCGGAAATCGCCGTCGGCGTGATCCTGGTCGGTTGCTGCCCGAGCGGGACTTCGTCCAACGTGATGACTTGGTTGGCCCGTGGCGACCTGGCGTTGTCGGTCGCCATCGCCGCCGTCACCACCCTCCTCGCCCCGCTCCTCACCCCGGCGCTGATCTGGCTGCTGGCGTCGGCCTGGCTGCCGGTGTCGTTCATGGAGTTGTTCTGGTCGATCCTGCAAGTGGTGCTGCTGCCGATCGTGCTCGGTGTACTGGCGCAACGCGTGCTCGGTGAGCGGGTGCGCCATGCAGTGGATGTGTTGCCGCTGGTGTCGGTGGTGAGCATTGTGATCATCGTCGCAGCGGTGGTTGCGGCGAGTCAGGCGAAGATTGCCGAGTCGGGCCTGTTGATCATGGCGGTGGTGATGTTGCACAACAGCTTCGGTTACCTGCTGGGTTACTTCACCGGCCGCGTGTTCCAGTTGCCTCTGGCACAGCGCAAGTCGCTGGCGCTCGAAGTCGGCATGCAGAACTCAGGACTGGGCGCCGCCTTGGCCAGCGCCCATTTTTCGCCATTGGCGGCGGTGCCGAGTGCACTGTTCAGCGTCTGGCACAATATTTCCGGGGCGTTGCTGTCCACCTACTTCCGCCGCATGAGCGAAAAGGAAGACCGCCGCGTGCTGGAGAACACCCCGCAAACTTGATCAGCCGAGCACTTTTCGGCACTCTACCGAGCTTCGCGGGGACGACCCCGCGACGCTTCCAGCGCCTAATCCGGGGACGACCCCACCTAACGTTAGGAGGTCATCATGTCCTGGATCATTCTGTTTTTCGCGGGTCTGTTTGAAGTCGGCTGGGCCGTCGGCCTGAAGTACACCGACGGTTTCAGCAAACCGCTGCCGACTGCGTTGACGATTGCCGCCATGGCCGTCAGCCTCGGCCTGCTGGGCCTGGCCATGAAAGAATTGCCGCTGGGCACGGCCTACGCCATCTGGACCGGCGTAGGTGCCGTGGGCACCGTGATTGCCGGGATCATCCTGTTTGGGGAGTCCATGGCGTTGTTCCGGTTGGCCAGCGTGGCGCTGATCATTTGCGGGCTCATTGGGCTCAAGATCAGCACCTGATCCATTACCGCTGTCGAACCGCCGCTCCCACACCAGACCGCGTTCGCTAGAACAACGCGGCCTGGTGTGGGAGCGGGCTTGCCTGCGAAGAGGCCAGTAACCCAGCCCACAACTACCTGACACTCCCCCGCAACACCCCCACCCGTTCCTGCAACTGCGCAGGCGTCGCGGCCTCTACCGCCACCGGCTCACCGGCCACCAACACCACCCGCGACCAGATGCGATGGAAGAAGCCCTTGTTCGGATCGCGGCTGAAGAAACTCCCCCACAACCCCTGCAACGCCATCGGAATCACCGGCACCGCCGTCTCTTCCAGAATCCGCGTCACACCACCGCGAAACTCGTTCATCTCGCCATCGGCGGTCAGCTTGCCCTCGGGAAAGATGCACACCAACTCGCCTTCCTTCAGGTACTGCGCAATGCGTGTGAAGGCCTTTTCGTAGATCTGGATATCTTCGTGACGGCCGGCAATCGGAATCGCCCCGGCGGTGCGGAAGATGAAATTCAGCACCGGCAAGCGGTAGATCTTGTAGTACATGACAAAGCGAATCGGCCGACGTACCGCGCCGCCGATCAACAGTGCATCGACAAACGACACGTGGTTGCACACCAGTAACGCCGCGCCTTCATCCGGGATCGCCTCCAGGTTGCGATGCTCCACCCGGTACATGGAATGGCTGAGCAGCCAGATCATGAAACGCATGGTGAACTCGGGAACGATCTTGAAGATGTAGGTGTTGACCGCGATGTTGAGCAGCGACACCACCAGGAACAGCTCGGGGATCGACAGCTTGGCCACGCTCAGCAACAGGATCGACACGATGGCCGAGACCACCATGAACAGTGCGTTGAGGATGTTGTTGGCCGCGATCACCCGCGCGCGCTCGTTCTCGGCGGTACGCGACTGGATCAGTGCGTACAGTGGCACGATATAGAAGCCGCCAAACACGCCCAGGCCAAGGATATCGAACAACACCCACCAGGCCTGGCCGTAGCTGAGCACGGCGAGCCAGTCGTTGGCCTGCACGTTCTGCGGGAAGCCGCCGGAGTGCCACCACAGCAGCAGGCCAAACACCGTCAGGCCGAATGAACCGAACGGCACCAGGCCGATTTCTACCTTACGCCCGGAGAGTTTTTCGCAGAGCATCGAGCCGAGCGCGATGCCCACCGAAAATACGGTGAGGATCAGCGTCACCACGGTTTCGTCACCGTACAACCATTCCTTGGCGTAGGCGGGAATTTGCGTGAGGTAGATCGCGCCTACAAACCAGAACCACGAGTTACCGACGATCGAACGCGAAACCGCGGGCGTCTGCCCCAGGCCCAAACGCAAGGTGGCCCAGGATTCGCTGAAAATGTTCCAGTTCAGACGCAACCCAGGGGTCGACGCCGCTGCCCTTGGGATACTGCGGCTGGCCAGATAGCCCAGCACCGCCACGCCGACGATCGCCACTGACACCACCGGCGCGTAATGGGTGGACGACATCATGATCCCGGCGCCAATGGTGCCGGCCAGGATCGCCAGGAACGTGCCCATCTCCACCAGGCCATTACCGCCCACCAATTCATCATCGTGCAAAGCCTGGGGCATGATCGAGTACTTCACCGGCCCGAACAGCGCCGAGTGGGTGCCCATGGCGAACAGCGCCAGCAGCATCATTTCCAAGTGGTTGGTGAGGAAGCCCGTCGCCCCCACGGCCATGATCACGATCTCGCCAATCTTGATCGCGCGAATCAAGGCGTCTTTGTTGAATTTCTCGCCAAACTGCCCGGCCAGCGCCGAGAACAGGAAGAACGGCAGGATAAACAGCAAGGCGCAGAGGTTGACCCAGATAGAGCGGTCACCGTCGATGGTGAGCTTGTAGAGAATGGCGAGGATCAGCGATTGCTTGAAGATGTTGTCATTGAACGCGCCCAGCAACTGGGTGATGAAAAACGGCAGGAAACGCCGTGTGCGCAGCAAAGTGAATTGCGAGGGGTGGCTCATCGTCCGTGTTCCTGCGTGGCCTGTTTTTTTGTAAAAGCATTCAGGCCACGACTTTACCTAATCCGGCTTACTTATTCGCTAGTCCTGCAATGCACGGCGAAACAAAAAGCTCACCTTTATAAGCACCCTGCACCGTGCGCTTGGCCACGATCAACCACATCAGCGCCAACGCGACCACCAGCACACTGCCGAATACGCTGAAGAAACCCAGGTGCAACAGGCTCGCCAGCTTCAACGTGGCCAGGGCGTAGACCCCCAACGGAAAGGTGAAGCCCCACCACCCCAGATTGAACGGAATACCAGCGCGCAGGTAACGCAGGGTGATCAATACCGCGATCAGCATCCACCACAGGCCGAAGCCCCACAGCGTAATCCCCGCGACCACGCCGAGACCGTTGGCCATCTCACCGACGCCCGGTAAACCATTGGCCGCGAAGATCGCCGGCGCATCGCCCCCCAGCAGCAACATACCCAAGGCACCGGTGCCGATGGGCCCCAACGCCAGCCAGCTCGACGCGGCCATATTGGCGTGAGGCAGCTTATGCAGGGCCATGCGCAACATCAGGATAGTGAGGATGCTGAACGCCACCGGCAGGGAAAACGCCCACAGCACGTAGCTGGTCACCAGCATCACCAGCTGTGAATGGGCGTCCGCCAAGTGCGGTGCCAGCAGCCCACCGCTGGCGGCGGCGACTTCGGCGGCCACCACGGGTAGCAGCCAGACAGCCGTCATCTGGTCGATGCTGTGTTCTTGGCGGGTGAACATCATGAACGGGATCAGCACGCCGCAGGCCAGGGCCATGGCGACATCCAGCCACCATAGCGCTTCAGCCAGGGGGATCACGTCGCTGCCCCACCGCGGCAGGCCGAACAACAGCAGGCCGTTGAGAATGGTCGCGAGCCCCATGGGGATGGTGCCGAAGAACATCGACACCGTGGAGTGCCCGAATATCCGCCGCGCCTCATCGAAAAACATCACCCAACGGGCCGCGTACAACACGCTGAACAGCACAAACAAGCCGATGGTGAAAAACCACAGCGCTTCGGCAATCGCGTGCAAGCCAGGCACATCGGCCGGCAATTGGGCCAAGGCCAGCGCCAGCACGCCGGTGCCCATGGTGGCAGCAAACCAGTTGGGGGTGAATTGGCGGATCACTTCCCGTGGACGGGTCAAGTGACTGAAGGGTTTGTAGCTGATGGTATTCGAGCAGGTCATGATGGCAATCCTCTTCCTCGCATGAGGTTGAGACCATGGTAGAACTTGATCGAATATCTATATAACGGGTAATATCTCTAACTGTTATCTACTTTACCAATATAGGGGTCAAACGCTGCCTTCGCTTTCGATCACCAGGATGCGCGCCGGGCCTTGGGGATGTGCCACGTGCTCGGTGCCGACACTGGCGTAGAAGATGTCGCCGACGGCCAGCTCCGCCACCTGCTCGAAGCCATTGTCGCGATAGTGCATCTGCACCCGGCCATCCAGCACCACAAACACTTCTTCGCCGTCATTGACGTGCCAGCGGTACGGCTGGTCGGTCCAGTGCAGGCGCGTGGTGATGCCGTTCATGTTGGCGATGTCCAGCGCCTCCCAGGCCCGGCTGCCGGTGAAGTCCTTGCTGCGGATGATCTTCATGCTTGAATCTCAGTCAGGCGATACGGAAGGCGATTATTACTCATCAGCCGCCTGTCGTCGCCCTCGCGCGCGCCGAATCCTGCCACAGCAGGCCGACCAGTGCGCCGAGGGCCAGCAGGATGAGTACCGCGCCGTAGCCGTCGGTGGTGACGATCAGACCAAAGCGGCGAATCAGATTGCCCGCCAGCAAAGACGGCAGGCAGAACGCCAGGTAACTCAGCACATAGAACGCCGACATCAAACCCGCGCGCTCATGGGGCAAGGCCAGCGGCACCACACTGCGCAGGGCACCGAGGAAGCCCGCACCAAAACCGCTGCCGGCGATCAGGGTGGCGATGAAAAACAGCAGCACGCTGGCGCTGTGCACGGCCGTGAGGATCAGTGCCACACCGACTGCCAGCAAGCCGGCCCCCAGGCGCAGCACTTTGTCGGCTGGGCGATTGCGCAGCGTGAAGATCATCAATGCGCCGCTCACGGTCAACACCGCCACCAGGCCGCCACCGATCAGGTTGGAGGTCGAACCGGTGGCGGTTCGTACCAGTGACGGCGCCAGGGACAGGTAGAACCCGCCCATCGCCCACACCGCCACATCCACCGGCAGCGACAACCACAAGGCCCGGCGCGCTTGGGGCGGTACGTGCAAGGTCGGGCGCAGCGAAGCCAGTGCGCCAGGGATACGGCTGACGCTTTCCGGCAGGCGCCATACGTAAACGGCCTGCAGCAGCATCAGCACGAACAGCGTGCAGTAGATCAACTGGGTCGGCAGCGGCGCGAACTCCACCAGCAGACTGCTGCCCATCGCACCGCAGGCCATGCCCAGCAACGGCGCTACGCTGTTGACCAGTGGACCTTGCTGGCGATCCGTGTCCAGCAGTGCCGCGCCCAGTACGGCAGTGGCCATGCCCGTAGCAAAGCCCTGCAGCGTACGTGCGGCAATCAACCAGGCCACGCTGCCTTCATTGATAAACAGCAGCATCGCCAGCATGTTCAAGATCAACGCGGTAAAAATCACCGGCTTGCGTCCCAGATGGTCCGACAGTGAGCCAACGGTCAGCAGTGCCACCAGGAGACTCAACGCATAGACGCCAAAGATCAGCGTGAGCATGCCTGCGGAAAAATGCAGGCCCTCCTGATACAGGTGATACAACGGCGTCGGCGCACTGGAGGCGGCGAGAAACGTCAGCAAGGTGATCGCGAGGAACACCAGGCTGGAACGCTGAGAAATCGGGTTGGACATACGCACGCTCCGCTAAAGCTAATATTTTGCTTTTGTGCAGTGTGCTACCAGGCCAGGCTTAAAGCAAATTCTTTGTGTTAAGGTCACAATCATGGCGATAAAAGAAGGCCTCCGCCCGGGGGGCCGTAGTGCCCGGGTACAAGAATCCGTCCATTCAGCCGTGCGTGAACTGCTGGAAGCCCATGAGCGCTCCAGCGTCACTGTGCCGATGATCGCTGCGCGCGCGGGGGTTACGCCCTCGACCATCTACCGGCGTTGGGGCGATCTTTCTGTGCTACTGGCGGATGTGGCGTTGGCGCGGATGCGCCCGGACAGCGAGCCGGCGAATACCGGCAGCCTGCGCGGTGACCTGCAGGCCTGGGCCGAGCAGTATCTGGATGAGATGAGTTCGGAGCCTGGACGGAACATGATGCGGGATGTGCAGTGCAGCCAGACGCCAGGCTATTGCGTGAGCATCCTGAGCGGGCAGTTTCAGGCGATTGTCGATCGCTATCCGGACAGCAGCCCGCCGAGCGTGGATCACCTGATCAATCTGCTGGCGGCGCCAACGGTGTTTCGTATTCTATTCTCGACCACGCCGCTGACGGTTGAAGAGCTGCATAGGCTGATCGAACTGGCACTGAAGGTCTGAAGCCCTTACACAAAACCAAATGTGGGAGCGGGCTTGCTCGCGAAGGTGGTGGATCAGTCAGTACATTCTGTAACTGACATACCGCCTTCGCGAGCAAGCCCGCTCCCACATTTTTGACCGCGTTCAGGTCAGCGCTTACGTGCGCATCCCGCGTCCGCTCACCAGTAACTTCGCGCAACCGATATACAGCACAACGGTCGCCACCAACATGAACGTGATCGCCACGCTGATCTTGATGTCCGACACCCCCAGGATGCCGTAGCGGAAGGCGTTGACCATGTGCAGCACCGGGTTGGCCAACGACACGGTCTGCCAGAACGGCGGCAGCAAGCTGATGGAGTAGAACACCCCGCCCAGGTAGGTCAGCGGCGTCAGCACGAAGGTCGGAATAATCGAAATATCATCGAAGTTGCGTGCAAACACGGCGTTGATGAAACCCAGCAGCGAGAAGATCGTCGCCGTCAGTACCACCACCAGAATGGTGACCCCGAGGTGATGCACCTGCAGGTGGGTGAAGAACAGCGACAACAGGGTGACGATCACGCCCACCATCAACCCACGCAGCACACCGCCGAGGGTGTAGCCGATCAGGATGGTATGGGGCGACACCGGCGACACCATCAGTTCTTCGATGGAGCGCTGAAACTTGCTGCCGAAGAAACTGGAGACCACGTTACCGTAGGAGTTGGTGATCACCGACATCATGATCAGGCCCGGCACGATGTACTCCATGTAAGTGAAGCCACCCATGTCGCCAATCTGGCGGCCGATCAGGTTACCGAAGATCACGAAGTACAGGACCATGGTGATCGCCGGCGGCAGCAGGGTCTGCGGCCAGATCCGGGTAAAGCGCTTCACTTCGCGATAGACGATGGTTTGCAGCGCGACGAGGTTGGGTTGCAGTTCGGAACTCATACCGCCACCTTCGCCAGATTTTTCTCCACCAGGGACACGAACAACTCCTCAAGGCGATTGGTTTTGTTACGCAGGCTCAGCACTTCGATGTTCTGGGTTGCCAACTGCGTGAACAACGCGGTGATGCCCATGGCCTTGTCCACCTGCACTTCCAGGGTGTGGCTGTCCACCAGGCGGCTCGGGTAGCCGAGCAGTTGCGGCGGCGCCGACAAGTTGTTTTTCAGGTCGAGCAAAAAGGTTTCCACATGCAACTGCCCCAGCAGGTTTCGCATGCTGGTGTTTTCGACGATGGTGCCGTGGTCGATGATGCCGATGTTGCGGCACAGCTGCTCAGCCTCTTCCAGATAGTGGGTGGTGAGGATGATGGTGATGCCCTTCTCGTTCAGCTCGGTGAGAAAAGTCCACATCGAGCGACGCAGTTCGATGTCCACGCCGGCAGTAGGCTCGTCGAGGATCAGCAGGCGCGGCTCGTGCACCAATGCGCGGGCGATCATCAGCCGGCGTTTCATGCCGCCGGACAGCGAACGCGACGGCACATCGCGCTTGTCCCACAGGCCCAGTTGGGTCAGGTACTGCTCGGCGCGTTCCTTGGCGACTTTCGCCGGGATGCCGTAGTAGCCGGCCTGGGTCACGACGATGTCGAAGGTCTTTTCGAACTGGTTGAAGTTGAATTCCTGGGGCACCACGCCGATGGAACGCTTGAGCGCCGCCGGGGATTTGTCCAGGTCATGGCCGAAGATATTCACCGTGCCGCTGGTCTTGTTGACCAGGGTCGAGAGGATACCGATGGTGGTGGATTTGCCGGCGCCATTGGGGCCGAGCAAGGCGAAGAAGTCACCTTCGGCAACGTCCAGATCGATACCACTCAGGGCCTGGAAACCGTTGCCGTAGGTTTTGGTTAGCTGCCGGATGGACAGAGCGGAACTCATATCGGATTACGCACCAAAGAAGGGAATAGAAAGAGTAGATGAGGGCGCAGCCCAGGTAGTTCAACGGCGGCGCATGACAAGCATGGTGCTTGCCCGCGCCGCACAAGTACAGTCACCTGTATTAATAGTCAGTATTAAGTCAACGCGGTCATGACCGCTTTGCGGTAAGCCGGACGCTGCTGCAGGCGCGCATACCAGGCCTCTAGATGGGGCATTGCGGGCCGTTCGATGGGCATTTCGAACCAGGCGTAGATAAAGCTGCCCAACGGGATATCGCCCATGCCGATCTCGTTGCCCGACAGATACGGCTGTGTAGCAAGCGCTTCATCAACGGTTTTGAGCACATCGATACAGGCCTGGCGACCGGCGTGGATGGTGTCCCAGTTCTGTTTTTCCGCCGGGGTGCGCAGCACGCCCCAGAATACGATCTTGAACGGTTCGGCAAAGGTCGACGTGGTCCAGTCCATCCACTTTTCCGCGTTGGCGCGGGCTTTCACGTCTGTCGGATACCAGCGGCAAGCCTGCTTGGCGCAGAGGTAGCGCACGATGGTGTTGGACTCCCACAGCACGAAGTCACCGTCTTCGATCATCGGCACCCGGCCGTTGGGGTTCAACGCCCGGTATTGCGGCGTGTCGACCACACCAAAAGCCCCGCCCGCATCAATTGCTTCATAGTCCAGGCCGAGTTCCTCGGCGCACCACAGTGCCTTCCTGACGTTTGATGAATTTTTACGACCCCAGATTTTCAGCATGACCGCGCCTTTGTTGTTGATGAACATGGCTAGATGAAGGCAGCAGCATACGCCGGTTCACACGCGGCTCAAATCGCTCTGCATGTCGCCCAGTAACGGCGGCATATCCTCGGCAAACAGATGGGGGTAACACGCTTGGATGTGGGCGAAGAAGAAGGCCTCGGGCACGTCAGGAAATTGCCCGTGGTCGACCACGTACTCCATCGATCGCTGGCCTTGGCGATTGAACGCGTGGAAGACGCTGTCGTGGAGGCCGTCGAAATCCAACGGCGGTACATCGAACACATCGCACAGTTGCTGGTTGAACGCCGGCGTGGCCTTGACCCAACGATCGTTGAGGTAAAGCTCGGTATAACCGTGCATGGCAAATACATCACTCTTGAGCAACGCGATCAGGCGTGGCGTCGACAAATGATTGCGCACATCCGCCAGGCCGATGCGCGCCGGAATGCCGCAGTGGCGGGCACAGGCGGCGAGCAAGGTGGCTTTGGGCACGCAATAGCTTTCGCCGGTGGACAGGGCGAAGCTGGCATTTAATGTGTCTGGATCGCGGCTGAAGGTATAGGGGTTATAGCGAATCGCCTCACGCACGGCGTAATAGAGGCTGACTGCCTGGTCACTAAAATCCCTACGGGTTCCACGGTGTTTTTCGGCGAACTCCACCACCGCAGGGTGGTCACTATCGATGAAGCGGCTGGGACTCAGGTAGGTATCCATGAGCTTTATCTCCGAAGGAAGCCTGGAGTCTAACCACAGGCCTGTCTTGGAGATAACGACGAATCGGCCAAATCTCGTTACACCCTGATCACCCCGCTTGTTCGGATGCCGACTAAGCTCCCTGGTGGTTTCGCCCCTGTTTTCACGGAGGATTGAATATGCTGTTGTTGTGGATACTGGTGCTGGTGGTCGGCATTGCCTACCTCGCACACCGCCGCGTCGCGCCCCTGCCCGCCCTGGGCGTGGTCGCCGTCTACCTGCTGGCGATGGGCGCCTGGAGCCATGCACCGGGTTGGCTGCTGCTGATCTTCTGGGTGTTGATCGCCTTGGTGGCCGCTCCCCTGCTGCTGCCCGACCTGCGCCGCCAATACTTCACCAAGCCACTGTTCAGCTGGTTCCAGAAAGTCCTGCCGCCGATGTCCGAGACCGAGCGCGATGCCATCGACGCCGGCACCGTCTGGTGGGACGGCGAACTGTTCAGCGGTCGCCCGGACTGGGACAAGTTGCTGGCCTACCCCAAGGCGCAACTGACCGAAGAAGAACAGGCGTTTATCGATGGCCCCACCGAAGAACTCTGTGCCATGGTCAGCGACTGGGAAATCGGCCAGGCCATGGACCTGCCGCCCGCGGCCTGGGAACACATCAAGACCCACGGTTTCTTCGCCCTGATCATTCCCAAGGAATATGGCGGCAAGGGCTTCTCCGCCTATGCCCACTCCCAGGTCGCGATGAAGCTCGCCACCCGCAGCGGTGACCTGGCATCGACCGTGATGGTGCCCAACTCTCTCGGCCCGGCCGAACTGCTGCTGCACTACGGCACCGAAGAACAGCGCAACCACTACCTGCCGCGCCTGGCCCGTGGCGATGACATCCCCTGCTTCGCGTTGACTGGCCCACTGGCCGGCTCCGACGCGGGCGCGATGCCGGACACTGGCGTGATCTGCAAAGGTGAATGGGAAGGCAAGGAAACACTCGGCCTGCGCCTGAACTGGGAAAAACGCTACATTACCCTCGGCCCGGTTGCGACCTTGCTCGGCCTGGCCTTCAAGGCCCACGACCCGGACCATCTGCTGGGTGAAGAGGAAGACTTGGGCATCAGCCTGGCGCTGATCCCCACCGACACCCCCGGCGTGGAAATCGGCCGTCGCCACCTGCCTTTGGGCGCCGCCTTCATGAACGGCCCCAACGCCGGCAAGGATGTGTTCATCCCCCTGGAATTCCTGATCGGTGGCCAGGAAATGCTCGGCAAAGGCTGGATGATGTTGATGAACTGCCTCTCGGTGGGCCGTTCGATCTCCCTGCCCGCCGTGGGTACCGGCGCGGCCAAGTTCACCAGCCTGGTGACCGGCCAATACGCCCAGGTGCGCGAGCAATTCAATGTGCCGCTGTCGGCCTTCGAGGGTATCCAGGAAGCCCTTGCGCGTATCGGCGGCAACGCCTGGCTGATGGACAGCGCACGCATGCTCACCGCCAATGCCGTCGACCTGGGGGAAAAACCCTCGGTGCTGTCGGCGATCCTCAAGTACCACCTCACCGAACGCGGCCGCGAGTGCATCAGCCACGCCATGGACGTGCACGGTGGCAAGGGCATCATCATGGGCCCGAACAACTACCTGGGCCGCAACTGGCAAGGCGCGCCGATCTTCATCACCGTAGAAGGCGCGAATATCCTGTCGCGCAACCTGATGATCTTCGGCCAGGGCGCGATCCGCTGCCATCCGTTCGTGCTCAAGGAAATGGCCCTGGCCGGTCGCGACGACCATGACCAGGCATTGAAGGAGTTCGATGGGCTGTTGATGCAACACATCGGTTTTGCCGTGAGCAACGCCGCCAGTACCTTGGTGTTGAACCTCGGGGTGGGGCATTTCGAGAAGGCGCCGGGCAATCGTTTGAGCCAGGGCTACTTCCGTGCACTCAACCGCCAGGCTGCCGCATTCGCGCTGCTGGCTGACCTGAGCATGATGCTGCTGGGTGGCGAGTTGAAGCGTCGCGAACGCTTGTCGGCACGCCTGGGTGATGTACTGAGCCATATGTACCTGGCGTCGGCCGCACTCAAGCGTTATCACGACCTGGATTCGCCGGATCACCTGGAACCGCTGTTTGCCTGGGCCATGGAAGAAAGCCTCGGCGAATCGGAACGTGCGCTGGATGAACTGCTGAGCAATTTCCCGAACAAGGTGCTGGGCTGCCTGCTGCGCGTGATCGTGTTCCCGTTCGGCCGTCGCCATACCGGGCCGTCGGATGCGCTGGATGCCGAAGTGGCTGCGGTGATCGGCCGTGCAAAGGGCGACCCGACCCTGGAAGAGTTGCTGGCCGGCTGCTACCGACCGCAATCGGCGGAAGATCCGGTAGGCGCCTTGCAACATGCCTACGACCTGCTCGGCGCCAGCCATCCGCTGCAGAAGAAACTGCACATGGCGCTCAAGAGCGGGCAGGTCAAGCCGACTGCCGGGGAACACGCCATCGACGCAGCGCTGCACGCAGGCGTGTTGCAGCCGGCCGAAGCGCACACCTTGCGTGAGGCGGAAGCGGCACGGCGCAAGGTGATCGACGTGGACGATTTCAGCAAGGAAGAGCTGACCCAGGCTGAGGGTAAAGTCCGCTGATCCCAGTGGTCATATAAATACGGGCGCGAGAGCTATATACTCTCGCGCCCGTTTTTGCTTTAGAGGACTTATCTCGTGTCCAACGTCGTTGCCGATCATCTCGTCTTGCTCGACCACCTGCGCAGCATCCTGGTTGCCGTCGGCGAAGCCGAACAGGTGCCCGAGGAAAGCCATTCACTGTTCCTGGAGCGCTTCGACGAATTGCGCGCCCTGCTGCCGATCGACCCGATCGAAAGCCAGTACCTGGGCCAGGACCTGATGAGCCAGGTCATCCTGCGTTACCCGCAGATTGCCCACTTGGTGCCGCGCGACCTGCTGTGGTTCTTTGGCGGTGACTGCCTGCACTTCATGCCCGACGAAGAACTGGACCTGTACCAGGCGCTGGAAGAACGTCGCTTCGAAGCCGAACAGAACGACGAACCGTTCGACTGGAACCAGGAAAAGCAGCTACTGGCCATGCCGGACGACCAGAGCAAGCACTGATCAGCGACCTGGAATGGGCCGACGCAACGTCGGCTCCTTCGCCATGCACGCCACCAGATAATCGATAAATACCCGTAACTTCGGCGGCAGATACCGCGTGGGCGAATGCAGCAACCACGCCTCGCCATGGTAGGACGCAATAAAGTCCCACGCCGGCAACACCTGCACCAACCGCCCCTCCTCCAACGCGTGGCGCGCCGTGAAATACGGCAAGCTGGCGATACCCACATGCTGCAACACCGCATCCAGCCGAACCCCGGTGTGGTTCGCCGCATAACGCCCGCGCACCGCAACCGTCACGGCCTTGCCAGCCTGGCGGAATTTCCAGCGTGAATCACCGGGTGTCTCCCCCAGGTAGATGCAGCTGTGCGCCAGCAGATCATGGGGATGCCCCGGCGTACCGTGTGCGGCCAAGTACTGCGGCGTCGCGCACAGCAAATGCTCGATGGGCAACAACTGCCGACCCACCAACCCCGGCGGTGGGCTGTCGGTGATGCGGATGCTCAGGTCGACATTGTCATCGATCATGTCCACCTGGCGATCCTCCAGGATCAACTGCACATCCACCTTGGGATAACGCCGCAGGAATTCCGGCATATGCGGGTGCACCACAAACCGCCCCAACGCCTTGGGCACGCTGACTCGCACCAGCCCTTCGGCTTCATGGGTGAACTGGCCGCTGATCTCCATCACCGAGCGCGCCGCGCTGACCATCTCCTGGCAGCGCTTGAACACCTCCTCCCCGCCTTCGCTGAGGCGCAACTTTCGCGTGGTGCGCTGCAGCAAGCGCGTCGCCAGGGCCTTCTCCAGGCAAGAAATGCTGCGGCTCACCGAGGAAGGCGAAGCCCCCAGCTGCCGGGCGGCCTCGGAGAAGCTGCCGGTTTCCACCACTTTGACGAAAATCGCCATTTCGCCCAGCAGCGGCAAAGGAAGATTGATGCTCATGGTGCACAGGTCCATTGATAATTGAATGGATTATCACCTATCCACGCACTATTTATACTGCCCGCAGAACCCTGATGCGGATGTAGATCATGACCGAGCGCCTGTTTTTTACCCACGACCACCTGACTGCCGAGCTAGAGGTGTTGAGTTGCACACCTCACGGGGAGCAGTTTGCAGTCATCCTGCAGTCGACGATTTTTCACCCACAGGGCGGCGGGCAACCTTTCGATACCGGCTGGCTCGGTGAAAGCACTGTACTTCGCGTCACCCAGGAAGCCGACCGCGTGGTGCACTATGTCGACCGCCCATTGGAACCCGGTCCGATCACCGCTCGGGTCGATGAACAGCGCCGCACGTTACACACCCGATTGCATTCCGCCGGGCACCTGATCGGCAACGCAGGCGAGGCCCTGGGCTGGATGCCGATCAAGGCTCATCACTGGCCCGGCGAAGGCAAGATCACCTTCATCCGTGGCGAAGCGGCGCAAGCCATGGAAGCCGAGGCGCTCCAGCAACAGGTCAACCAATGGATCGCCGCGGATTACCCGCGCCGCATGAACCTGGAAGACGGCACCCGCGAAGTCGGCTTCGGCGAATTGCCCGCGTATGCCTGCGGCGGCACCCACGTGCAGGCGCTGAGCGAATTGGGCCAGGTGAGCATCCTGGCCCTGTCGGAGAAAAAGGGTGCGCTGTCGGTGCGCTACGAAATCGCTTAAACCTCAATCGCCCCCGCCCGCCCCGACTCCACCACAAATGACTTGAGGGTCGACACCGTGGCCGCCGAGTCGCGGGGGTCGGTAATCACACGCAGGTTCGTGAGCATCTTGTGTGCTTCCACCTCCACCGACACATACCCCCGCTGGCGACTGTCGAAAAACTTCACATGCGGGTTGAGCGGCAGCAGCTTGCTGAACGCGTCAAAGGGCGGGCCGTCGGACGTCACTGAAGTGCCGACAAATTCCGTGGCCACCACCTGCGAGTCCGGGTTGTTGCCATCAGCCTGCAGATCCGTCACCCAGAACGAATGGATATCACCGCCCCAGAACACCGGGTTGCTGACCCGGTTACGTTCGATGGAAGCCAGCATCCGTGAGCGATTGGCCATGTAGCCATCCCAACCGTCGGTCCAACGTCCCGGTTTGTGGTTGGTCAGGTCACGCTGGGTCAACGGGGCCACCAGCAGGTCCTGGGCGATGATGTTCCATTGCGCCTTCGACTGGGCAAACCCTTGGTCCAACCAGGCCTCTTGCTGCCAACCAAGCAGGGTTCGGCCAGGGTCGCGCAAGTCGTGACAGAGGTTATCGGCAATATGCCCCTGGTGACTGCCATTGGCCAAAATGCACGGTTGTTCGGAACGATATTGCCGACCGTCCAGCACGTGGAAGCGGGCCAGTCGGCCGTAGTCCAGGCGTCGATAAATGCGCATGTCCGGCCCCTTCGGCAAGCTGCTGGCACGCAACGGCATATGCTCGTAGTAAGCCTGGTAGGCCGCCGCCCGCTGCTGCATAAATTGTGCGACAGGGACCCTGGGATCCTGGGACCAGCGGTTGGCGTAGTCGTTCTGCACTTCGTGATCATCCCAGGTCGCCACGCTCGGTGCGGCGGCGTGCAGGGCCTGTAGATCCGGATCGGTTTTGTACAGGGCATAGCGGTTGCGATAGTCGCTCAGGCTCACTGCATTGCCGCTGCCGTGGGAGCGAATGATCTTGCCCGAATCCGCCGCGTAGGAACTGTCGTAGATGTAGTCGCCGAGAAAAAACACCAGGTCGGGCTGCTCCTCTGCCAAGTGGCGATAGGCACTGAAATAACCGCGCTCCCAGTGGGAACACGAGACAAACCCAAGGCGCGCCGACGTCATGGCATGCACGTTCGGCGCCGTGCGCGACTGCCCCACCGGGCTTTGTGCCCCAAGCCCTTCGAACTGATACCAGTAAGGCCGGCCCGCCTCCAGCCCCGCGACTTCCACATGCACTGAATGCCCCCAGCGCTCGCTGGCCATGACCTCGCCCTGGCGCACCACGCGGCTCATGGCGGCATCGCTGGCGACCCGCCAACGCACCGGCACCGATCGGCTCAAGCCACCCCGGCCATCCGCGGCATTGAACAAAGGCGCCAGGCGTGTCCAGATCACAAACCCGTCGGGCAACGGGTCTCCGGACGCCACGCCGAGGGTGAACGGATAGTCCACTCCGGCACTGCGCGCAAACGGACTGAGGATCGAAAACGTGGTGGCGACGGCCAGCCCGGCAAGCACCCGGCGCCGGCCATGATCAACCTCACCACTCACCGCCGTAACTCCCAATCCTCACGCACCGTGGCGAACACCAGCATGTCCTCATGCACGCCGTTCTTGAGGAACGCCCCGCGCATGCAGCCTTCGTACCGCAAGCCGATTTTCTCCATGACCCGCGCCGACTCTTTGTTGCGACTGAAACACTGGCTGCCCACACGGTGCAGGTCGAGTTCGGCAAAACCGTAGTCCATCAGCGCACGCGCCGCCTCTGCTGCATACCCTTGGTTGCGCGCATCCGCCGCTACCCACCCGCCCAAATGTCCATAGCGGTGGGCCGGGTTGATGCGCAGGCTGACGATGCCGATCAGTTCACCGCAGTCACGCCGATGCATGCCCAGGCTCAACAGGTGGGCCGAGTGAAATTTTTGCTGCATGCCCTCGATAAAGTTCTGCGCCGTTTCGAGGGTGTAAGGCGAGGGAATGCTCGCCGTGTTATCTGCGATGTTCGGACCGTTGGCGAGGCCCCACAACGTCTCGGCCTGATGGTTTTCCAGTGCGCGCATTAACAGTCGCGGCGTGGATATTTGTGGCAGCTCACGGCTCATTTCCAGGGGCCCTCGAAGTAAAGTTTTTGAGAGTGCTCCTGCCACATGTCAATTCTGTTACGTCACAAAAATGTCTTGAGATTCGCCTGTAAGACGCGTCCTAGAGCCCTCAAAACGTCAATTAAAGTTAACCAATCGGTCATTTTTGGTTGTTAGCGTGTCGCCCCTAATTCAATAACGGGGTAGCGGAATGAGAACCTGGGACGAACCGAAAAAACGCAAGGCGCACATCGAACTGATCCCGATGATCGACGTGATGATGTTCCTCCTGGTGTTTTTCGTACTCGTGAGCCTGAACGTGATTCCGGCCCTCGGCATGAAGACGCAACTGCCCAGCGCCAGCAGTTCGCAGCAGCTCAAACCACAGAAAAAATTCATCCTGACACTGGGCCTGGAAGGCCAGCTGCAACTGGATGGCAAGGACCTCACGGTCGACGCGCTGGTGCCGGCGCTGAAAGCGGCGGAAAAGCCCGACACCAAGTCGACCATCATCGTTAACAGCGACAAAGGCGTGGAGGTTTCGCGCCTGGTGGAAGTGATGGACACCCTGCGCCTGGGTGGCTTTACCTCCGTGTCCATTGCTACGCGTAAGTCCTGATCATGTACGTATTGTTTCGTGCGCGTCAGCTGCTGGGCAGCGTTCCGGCCCTGATCGCCCTGGTCCTGATTGCAGTGGGTATCCAGTCCCAGACGTTGAAGGTCGAGCCGGTTTATGACGAATCGGCGGTCGAGTTGGCGTTGGTCGAGCCGGAGCCGGAAGTGATCCCGGAGCCGGTGGTGGAACAAGCGCCGCCACCGCCGGTGATCGAGGATGAAGAGGCCGAGCCAGCCCCGCCGCCACCGCCGCCAAAACCGCTGCCCAAACCCAAGCATGAGCCCAAGCCGAAACCTGTGCCCAAGCCCGTAGTCGCCCAACCGACACCTGCACCGGCTCCGCCACCGGTCACTGCCAAACCGGCACCGGCGGCTGTGGCACAGGTCGCGCCGACGCCCGCGCCGCCTGCGCCACCTAAGGTCGATGGCCAAGCACTGGAAGGCGGCTATCTCAAGGGGCTGCGCAACGAGTTGGACACCTACAAGCAGTATCCCACCGGGCGTCAGGCCTCCCTCGAACGCCCGACCGGCGAAGTGGTGGTCTGGTTGCTGGTCGATCGCCAGGGCCGGGTTCTCGACTCCGGCTTGCAAACCCAGGCCTCGAGCATGTTGCTCAACCGGGCCGCCACCAACAGCTTGCGTCGCATCAAGCAAGTCAAGCCGTTCCCCGAGCAAGCCTTCGGGGGCCGCAATGAGCAGCGCTTCACCGCCACCTTCAACTACAGCGTGCAATAAGCACCCGACACCAGGACGACAGAGATGAGGTTCACACGGATTCATCTGGCACTCGTTGCCGCAAGCATGGGCCAGGGAATGGTCATGGCCGACACCAACAACAGCGACGTCGGGACTATTGGGGTTCAGGGCAAAGCCACGGCAGGTGGCGGCTACATGGTGCAGGAAGAAAGCATCAAGGGCCGCTCCACCGTAACCAAGGAAGCGCTGGATAAACAGACCGCCACCGGCAACGCCGTGGACAAGCTCAAGTACACCCCAGGCTTGAACATTTCCAGCGAAGACAACACTGGCCTGTCCGGCTTTCGTTTCACCATGCGCGGGCTCAACTCCGACCAGGTGGGAATGTCGGTGGACGGCATGCCGATCAACGACTCGGGCAACTACGCGCTGTACTCCAACCTGTTGGGCGACCCGGAAAACATTGAGCAGATTTTCGTCACCCAGGGTTCCTCGGAAGCCGACGGTCCGCACATCGGTTCCAGCGGCGGCAACATCGGCATCGTGACCATTCGCCCGACCAAGGAAACCGGGGCATTCGTCAAACAGGTGATGGGCAGCAACGCCACGCGCAAGACCTTTGCCCGTCTCAATACCGGCGAGATCAACGGCCTGAGCAACTGGTTGTCGGCGTCGCATACCGAAGGCCAGATGTGGCGCGGTTCGGGCGCCGTGCGCGCGGACAAGGTCGAATGGAACAGCTTCTTCGACGCCGGCGATGGCAACACCGCCAACCTGATCCTCAAGTACCACGAGCAGGACAACAACAGCTACAGCCAACTGACCAAGGCCCAGTACCAGCAGAACGGCCGCAAGTACGACCCCTACCCCGCCACACCTACCGTGGGCAGCAACGGCAAGTACAACAGCTACTACGCGCTGGCGCAGAACCCGTTCCAGACGTTCACCGCCGTGCTCAATACCCAGTTCAAACTGGCGGACAACCTCGCGCTGTCGGTGATCCCGTATTACTACTGGGGTAACGGCAGCGGTGTCGGCTCGTCCAGCTATGCGCTGAACCGCGGCTCGAACCAGGGTGGCGTATTCGACCTGGGCAACCTGCCCACCGGCGCCCAATACAACGCCGACGGCACCCCGAACAGCGGTGTGTACTACCGCCCTTCGCGCACCCAGACCTGGCGTCCGGGCATCACCACCAAACTGAACTGGGACCTGGGCGACCACAGCCTGCAAGTCGGCTACTGGTACGAACGCGCACGCCAAAGCCAGACCCAGCCGTTCATTCCGCTCAAGTCCAATGGCAAGCCGGTGGACACCTGGCCGGATTCCAACGACGCCGTGGCCGATGCCAACGGCAACACCATCCAGGGTCGCGACCGCTTCACCATCACCCCGGCGCAGAAGGTCTGGGCCCAGGACACCTGGTACATCAACTCGGACTGGACCCTGATCGCGGGCCTGGCCTACATGAACGTCAAGCGCGACGGCACCAACCACGGCAGCCTCACCGAGCAGCCGGAAAAACGTAACCAGACCTACAACAAGTTGCTGCCCAACGCCGGCCTGAAATACCAGTTGGACGAACGCGACCAGTTGTTCTACAGCCTGTCGCGCAACATGCGCATCCCGCAGAACTACGTGCTGTACGACAAAGGCGTCGGCTCCATCGACTCCAAGCCGGAAACCAGCTGGAACCATGAGTTGGGCTGGCGCTACACCGATGAAGACATGACCGTGGCCGCCACTTTGTTCTACATGCAGTTCAAGGATCGCCAGGTGTCGTCGCGCGACATCAACGGCGACTTCGCCGACATCAACGCCGGCTCCGTCAACAACAGCGGCCTGGAGCTGGAGTGGAGCGGCCTGTTGCCGAATCACTTCAACTACTACACCTCCTACACCTACACCAAGGCCGAGCAGCAAGACGACCTGACCGTCTACAACGCCGGCAAAGCCATCGTGTTGCCCACCAGCGGCAAGCAGTTCGCCAACGTGCCGAAAAACATGCTGGCCGCCAACATCGGCTACGACGACGGCCGTTTCTACGGCACCTTCGGCGGCAAGTACACCAGCAAGCTCTACGGCGACCTGACCAACGACGAAGCCATCTCCGGCCGCACCGTGTTCAACGCCGGCGCGGGTATTTACCTGCCGGTGGACAAAAAGGTGGTCAAGGACGCGACCCTGCGCCTGAACGTCGACAACCTGTTCGACAAGAAATACCTGGACGGCGTCTACACCACCAAGACCAATGCGGCCAGCTACAGCGGTTTCCGCGACGGCGACCCTGCCTACATCGTAGGCCTGGAACGCACCGTGACGGTTTCTCTGGAAGCCAACTTCTAATTGCGAGGTAAGTGAACATGGACATGAACCTGCTCCACGACATCACCTTTTATGTGATGTATGCCGCGATGGCCATCGCGATCTTTATCACCATCGAACGCGGGATTTACTTCGCCTATGTACGCAGGCAAGCCCGTGCGCTGACCGAGGTGCTGGGCGCCAATGTGCACAGCGAGCGCGACCTGCCGGAAAGCCTGATCCGCCGTGACAGCCTGCCGCTGAGCATGGTGTTGCCGGTCCTGGCACAGAAAGCCTCGCAAGGTTCGCGCAAGGACCTGGATGACGTGATCGAAACCCAATACCTGACCACTCGTGCGCCACTGGCCCGCAGCCTGTGGATCATCGAAACCATCACCACCGCCGCCCCGCTGTTGGGTTTGCTGGGCACCATCCTCGGCATTATCGACACCTTCAAGGCGCTGGCCACGGCGGGTGTGTCTGATCCAGGGCAGATTTCCGGTGGTATCGGGACGGCCTTGTTCGCCACCGGCCTGGGGATCGCCATCGCGCTGTTCTGCGTGGTGTTCCACAACTTCTTCCAGGACAGCCTGGAGCGTATCAACGATCAGCTGAAAATCCTGCTGATCCGCGCCGCCACCGGCGCCCGCGTGCAGAGTGACGTGCCGCACCTGGTGCCGACGCCGCTGCACAGCCGCACGGCGTAACCGTAACAGCGGGCGCGCAATGCGCCCGCTTTTCTTTTCCGATGGGAATCCCTATGTCCGTTTCCTTGAAATTGCGCATTGCAGGCCTGGCAGGCTTGCTCATGAGTCCGCTGGTCCAGGCGGACTTTTCGATTCCGGGGTTTGAACTGGTGCACACCGTGCCGGTGGACACCGCCCTCGGCACCGACGACTTGCGTCAACCGGGCCCGGTATGGAGCGAACTGTTCGACGGTGCAAAAAGCAGCATCGATATCGGCCAATTCTACGCCGTCGATCATCCGGGCTCGGTGATGGACCGCGTGATTGAACGCCTGGAAGCCGCCGGTAAACGCGGTGTGAAGATTCGCTTTCTGCTGGAAGAAAAAGGCATCAAGTTGTCGGAAGCCTCCACTCTGGAACGCTTGCGGGCGATCCCCAACCTGACCTTTCGTGTGTTGCCCTACGCGCGTGTGAGCGGCGGCATCATCCACGCCAAATACTTGGTAGTGGACGGCAAGCAGGCCTTCGTGGGCAGCCAGAATTTCGATTGGCGCTCACTGGAACACATCCACGAAACCGGGCTGCGCATCACCGACCCGACCGTGGTAAGCCAGGTGCAAGCGATCTTCGAGCAGGACTGGAAAGCCCAGCAGGCCTTGACCGACAACCAACCGGTGCCGCTGCCTGTCACACGCAATGCACCACCGCGCACCGGCAACTACCTGGTCGCCAGCCCGCAACGCTACAACCCACCGGGCGTGGGCGACTCACAGTTGGAACTGCCACGCCTGCTGAACGAAGCGAAGCACGAGGTGCGCGTGCAACTGTTGGACTACGCGCCACTGTCCTACGGACCCGACAAGACGCGTCCGTACTACGCGGTGATCGACAACGCCGTGCGCGCGGCAGCGGCACGTGGGGTGTCGATCAAGCTGATGGTGTCCAACTGGAACACCGACGCGCTGGAACTGCCCTACCTCAAAAGCCTGGCGGTGTTGCCCAACGTCCAAGTCAAGATCGTCACCCTGCCGCAAGCCAAGCAAGGCTTTATCCCGTATGCGCGGGTGATCCACAGCAAGACCATGGAGATCGACGGCCAGGTTGCCTGGATCGGCACCAGTAACTGGTTGGGTGGGTATCTGGATAATTCGCGCAACCTGGAAGTGGTGATGCGCAGCGAAGCGATGGCCAAGCGTGTCGGGGAATTGCATGCGCAATTGTGGGATGGGCCCTACGCTAGAGCCTTGAACGTGACCGAGGAGTACCCCGAGCCCCACCCTGGCCAGCATTGACCAGTGGCACCTGAGTAGTGGTAGTGTGTGGAAATGTTTCTGACAGATTGATCAGAAACTTCCCACTCACTACCTGCAAAGGAATGCTTCTCTCCATGCACTTCCCACTCAAGCAATTGGCGGCTGCCACCCTGTTCGCCGCGAGCCTCTCGGCCCTATCCAGCCCCGCGTTCGCTAACATCACTCCAGACCAGAGCACGGCGATTCTCAAGAGTTTCAGCGAAACGTCCGTCACCGATTTTCGCGGTTTCCTCGGCACACTGGCCAAGGGCGATATGGGCAAAACCAGCGACGTGGGCCCGGCGATCAATGCCTTCCTCGACAATAAAACCCTGAGCGCCGACCAGCAGAACGAAATCAATCGCCTGCTCGGCATCTACACCCGTGTGAAATACGGCAAGGCCGCCACCGAAACCCTGCGCGAGCTGGTGGAAATCCCGACCTTTAATGTCGACGGTCTGCCGCAATACAAGAACCCGGAATTCATCAAGATTGCCGGCAAGATCCAGGACCTGGCCAAGGCCTTTAACCTGAACTTTCGCAACATCGACAACCGTGTGTACGAAATATCCCTGGAAGGCAGCGGTGATGAAGTGGTCGGCATCCACGCCCACGCCGATGTGGTGCCGGTGACGCCGGAAAATTGGGTGCTGAAAGACGGCACCAAGCTCGATCCGTTCAAGGTCACGCTGATCGGCGACCGCATGTACGGACGTGGCACCGAGGATGACAAGAACGGCATCGTGGTAGCGATGTATGCCATGAAGGTGATCAAGGAAGAAAAACTGCCGCTGGCGCGCAATTTCAAGCTGCTGGTGGACACCACCGAAGAAACTTCCGGCGACGCGATTCCGTATTACTTCGAAAAGAACCCGACACCGCAGTACAACCTGGCGCTGGACGGCGGCTACCCGGTGGTGATTGCCGAGAAAGGCTACGGCACGGTGATGGCTACCTTCCCGCGTCGCAAGGGTGAAGGCAAAGGCGCGGAAATCATCGCGATGACCGGCGGCATGGCCACCAACCAGATTCCGTCGGCCTCGGTGGCAACGTTCGTCAGCGACAAGCCTGCCGAATTGGCCGCCAGCCTGCAGAAGGCCGGCACCGAATACGCCAAGCGCAACGGTGGTGATTTTGAAGTGGCCACCAAGGTCGATGGCAAAGACGTCAAGCTGACCGTCACCGGCGTGTCCGCGCACTCGTCCGAGCCGGAATCCGGGGTCAACCCAGTGGCGCGCATGCTGGAGCTGATTCACAGCGTCGATGGCAAGATCGCCCTCAAGCACAACCACATCACTGACGCCGCCCGTTATGCATCCGACAACTGGGGCCTGGACTACTTGGGCGGCAAGCTGGGCGTGGGCTTCTCCGATGAGTTCATGGGCCCGCTGACCACTTCGCTGACCTTTGTCGGCCTGGATGACAAAGCCTTCAAGCTGGCGGTGAACCTGCGCGTGCCGAAGGGCAAGTCGCCGGAAAAACTCAAGGCCGAGATCGCCGACAAGCTGAGCGCCTGGGACAAGAAAACCAAGGTCAAAGTGGACTTCACCTACTCGGTGGCCGAACCGATGTACCGCAACCCTGAAGGTGAGTGGGTCAAAGCGCTGTTGGCGGTGGCCAGCGAAAACCTGGGCATGGATCACACGTTCGGCACATCGGCCGGCGCGACCTCCGTGCATGAACTGCCCAACGGCGTGCAATTCGGCCTGGCGCGTCCGGAAGTGAAGTACACCGGGCACACCGACAACGAATTCAAGACCGTCGACCAGTTCCTGCTGGACCTGCAGATCGTGACTGAAATGATGGGCCGTATCGGCCAACTGCCGAAGCTCTGAGCCAAGCGCTGATGTAAAGCAGCCCGCCGCAAAGGCGGGCTCTTCACGCTTGCAGCATCAATATATCCTCGAAAAAACCACCGACCGGTTCCGTGGGATGGCACAGCTGGATTTCCAGCACCCAGGCCATTTCGCTCGGTGGGATCTCCAGATCGGCCAGGTCCTTGCACTCGAACAATGCGTGAGGAAAATCCGCAAGGCGATGCCCCGCGAGATTGCGCGCCAGCCTCCAGCCTTTTGACACCGCGCTTTGCTCGGCAAAGTCATAGAGTTCGCGCCCGGTGAGGCCGCGCAACCAGGCCTCGCGGGTCTCGTCGAAGACCTCGTGCAGTGCCGCGCGGCATGCCAGGTGCAACGGCAAATCACCGAACACAAAGGTATCGCCATAATCGCCTTCATAGCCGTCCCACACCGGGCCCAGGTCGACCACGGCGATATCGGAGGCGCGCAGCCTGCGCTGGCGGTCAATCCCTTCGCGGGGGGGCCGGACCGTGTCGTCGCCAAAGCGGATATAGGTCGGATGCCAGGTGTGGGATGCGCCCATGGCCTGCAGCTGCTCGGCGGCCATGTCGAGGGCTTCGCCGGTGGTCATGCCAACCTTGAGGCGGCTCGCAATCGCCGCCAGGGCACGGATGGATTGGTCACGTGCCGCCAGCATGCCGTCAAACGAGTAGCGGGGGCCGACTTTTTCCCAGATCGGGTCAAACGCGGGCAAGGGCGTTTGCGCGCCTGAGCAACCACTGGGCACAAAGGCTTCGGCAACAAACCGGTGCGCCGGCAAGCCCGCGTCGAGACACTGCTCGCGGGCCTGGCGGATCATTGCGGCGTTACCGCACGCGTACACCTGCGCTTGCTCCCAGGCATGCCCGTGACTCAACGCAACCTCCTGCACCCTACCCTGCGACGCCAGCACCGGATGCCAGCAAAAACCCGGGTGCGCGGCGCTCGCGTCAGCCAGGAATGCACGGTCATAAAAATCCGCAGGTTGCGCCCCTCCCCAGTACAGCGTGACCTCGACGTTGCGCGCCAACGCTGTCAGCAGGATCGGCTTGATGCCCGCATAACCGGTGCCGGTGGCGAACAGGACGACAGGGCTGTCATCCGTTTCCTGCCAGGTACAGGCACCAAACGGCCCTTCCAATTGCAACAGATCACCGGCATCGAGGTCGCTGAGGAGCGTCTCGGAAAACAGCCCACCGCTTACCTGACGAATCTGAAACACCAGGCGCCCATCGTCTTCGGCCGGCAGGTTAGCGATCGAGAAGCACCGCGAGTCGCCATCGACCAGGCAGAACTTGAGATACTGGCCCGCCCGCACCACCAGCGGCCTGTCCGGCATCATCACCAGTTCAATGATGTCGGGGCTCAGTGCGCGCTTGCTCACGACCTGCGCCTCGACCACCCGCGCGGGCGTGTCCAGCGACCATCCGGGGATTTCCAGGCGCATGTCGCCGCAGGCGTGGCTCTGGCACAACAGCATTTCATTGGCTGCCAACGGATAACACGGCGCGGGTGCATCCGGCGCCAGGTATTTGGCCCGGTATGTCCCTTCTGCGACCACCACCTTGCATGAGCCACAGGCCCCTCGTCGGCAGGAAAACGGCACCGACAAACCGTTGGCGAGCATCGCATCCAGCAACAGTTCGTCACCGGCCTCAAAGGTTTTCCCCGAGGGGGACAGTTCGACGATATGGCGTGTATTCATAACAACCTCGGGGTGAGTGAGGCTTGATTGTTGCGTTAGACTAGGCCCATTAAAACCTCCAGTTTTGGATACTTCAGATGGTCCAGATGCGAAAATGGCGCCCGCTGCTCAAGCTGGACGACACTGCCAGGCAGGCGTCCTACCGCAAGATTGCCGAAGGCCTGGTGGCCGCAATCGTGGAAGGACGATTGGCGCCCGGCACCTTGCTACCGGGCACACGGGAGATGGCGCAGTTGCTCGACGTCAACCGCAAGACCGTGATCCTGGCCTACGAAGAGGCCTTGACCAAGGGTTGGCTGGTCAGCGAGCCGCGGCGCGGAACGTTCGTCAATGCGCAGTTGACGTCAAAACAACTGCCGAGTCGCGCGCAAGCGTCCTTCGCTCCGCCCATCCTGGCGCAGACCACCGCTGCGTATTTCACCCAGAACGCCCAGGTGACCGCGCTGAATCATCGGCATGACGCGCTGTTTTTCGATAACGGCACCAGCGACCACCGCTTGCTGCCCCAAGCCGTGTTGCACCGCTATTACCGCAACGCCCTACGCAACAGCTTCGCGTCCAACACCCTGCGCTACGGCAGCGAGGGCACCGGCTACCATTTGCGCTGCGCCCTGGCCGAGATGCTGCGCAACAACCGTGGGTTGACGGTCAGCGCCGAAAACATCTGCCTGACCCAAGGCACCCAGATGTCGCTGTACCTGACCGCCAGCCTGTTGCTCAGACCCGGCGACGTGGTCCTGGTGGAGCGCCTGAGTTACCCACCGGCGTGGGAAATCTTCCGCAAGCTGGGCGCGCAACTGGTCACGGTGGACATCGACGAAGAAGGCTGTCGCACGGACCAGATCGACCGCCTGTGCCGCGAACATCAGGTACGGATGATCTATCTCACGCCGCACCACCAGTTCCCCACCACCGTGAGCCTGCACGCAGCACGGCGGCAACAGTTGCTGGCATTGGCGGCGCTGCACGACTTCTGCATCATCGAAGAAGATTACGACCACGAGTATCACTTCAATGGGCGGCCCTACTTGCCCCTGGCAAGCGATCGCGCCCAGCGCCATGTGATCTATGTCGGCTCCTTATCCAAGGCCCTCGGCTCGACGTTTCGCTGCAGTTATGTGGTGGCTCCCGCGCAGGTGGTCGACGCCCTGCACAGCAACGCCGCATTGATGCTGGGCGATGCCGATGCAGTCGCGCAAACCATGCTCGCAGACCTGATCAACGACGGCGAACTCAAGAAACATCTGCGCCGGGTGTCGAAGGAATACCGCGCCCGCCGTGAAACCTTGCAGACGTGCCTGCATGAGGCGTTCGGCGAGCGGATCAGTGTACGGGAGCCAGAAGGCGGGCTGGCGCTATGGGTGCGGTTCGACGCTCAGATAAACGTCGACCGGATGGTAGCAAGCGCATTGGACCACGGGCTGGTCGTCCGCAGCGGCCGACAGTTCTCACCGATGGACCAGGCGGAAAATGCGCTGCGCCTGGGCTTCGCATCGCTGAACCAGGAAGAAATCCGCGAGGCCACATTGCGCTTGGCCAAAGCGGCGAATGCACGATAAAACGCGCACAAGCAAAAACGCCGATCATTGCTGATCGGCGTTTTTGTTGAATATGGAGCGGGAAACGAGACTCGAACTCGCGACCCCGACCTTGGCAAGGTCGTGCTCTACCAACTGAGCTATTCCCGCAAATGGCGTCCCCTAGGGGACTCGAACCCCTGTTACCGCCGTGAAAGGGCGGTGTCCTAGGCCACTAGACGAAGGGGACACGCTACTGAAACACATGGTGTGTATTTCAGTGCCCAGAGGTTAGATCCGAAGATCATGCCCTGGTTTCACTCAGTGCCACCCGAAGGCCACACTGCTTAAATTGGAGCGGGAAACGAGACTCGAACTCGCGACCCCGACCTTGGCAAGGTCGTGCTCTACCAACTGAGCTATTCCCGCAAATGGCGTCCCCTAGGGGACTCGAACCCCTGTTACCGCCGTGAAAGGGCGGTGTCCTAGGCCACTAGACGAAGGGGACACACAACTGAAACACATGGTGTGTATTTCAGTGCCCAGAGGTTAGATCCGAAGATCATGCCCTGGTTTCACTCAGTGCCGCCCGAGAGCCACACTGCTTAAACTTGGAGCGGGAAACGAGACTCGAACTCGCGACCCCGACCTTGGCAAGGTCGTGCTCTACCAACTGAGCTATTCCCGCAAATTGGCGTCCCCTAGGGGACTCGAACCCCTGTTACCGCCGTGAAAGGGCGGTGTCCTAGGCCACTAGACGAAGGGGACACACGTACAACATTCACTACCTAGCCGCGTTTCGCTGTGTGCTTTACGCGTTAAGTGGCGCGCATTCTATGGATGGATTGAAAGGTCGTCAACCCCCAAGGATAAATTTATTAAAATCAATGACTTCGACCTGCTTTGCGGGCTTGCGGGCAGATTGTGCGCGGCCGGGCTTTGACGCCTATATTCTGGCGCCCGACAAGACGCTATAGTTCACGCTGGCAAATGATGGCAATGTGCATCCATGCAGGGAGCGCCTATCTATATAGAAGCAAACTACCCGGGCAACTGGTCGATCAGTCCTATCCGCCGGATGGCCCAGTCACTACACTCTACTGTAAACCCTATAAAGAGGTCACACCGGTGACACCACTCATGATCACCCTGCTGGTAATAGCCGGGATCGCAATACTGATCGCCATTGGCTACATGAACCACGTGGTGGAAAACAACAAGCTTGAAAAGAAGCGCACCGAGATCGAGCTTAATGATCGTCTGCGCCGTTGCGGTGAAATCACCGAAACCTTCCCCGGCCAGTTGATGACCCCGGCACTCAAACTGTTGATCATCCGCCTGGAGCTCAACGTCAACCAGCGCCTGCTGAACCTCAACAAAGGCAGCGCAGCGCTGAAAGCCCGCATCGCCGAGCTGAATGCGCTGGTGGCCCAGGGCGAATCGATCCCGGTGAACAACCCGCCTGCGCCGATCCAGACCGAAGCCAAGGCCAAGGACGTGCGTTTCCTGCTCGAAGCCCTGCACGGCCAGGTCACCCGCGCCGCCCAGGACGGTTTCCTGCCGGCCAACGAGGCCAAGCACTGGATCCGGGAAATCCGCCATATCCTGGTGTTGCTGCATATCGAGTTCTTCAACAACCTTGGCCAGCACGCCCTGCAACAGGCTCAGCCGGGCCAGGCACGCCTGGCATTCGAGCGTGGCGTGCAGTACCTGCGTAAACAGCCGGAGCCGGCGATCTACAGCGCGCAGCTGCAACACCTGGAAGCCCAGCTGGTCCGCGCGAACTCGACGGTGCTGACCAACAGCAAGCCCGCCGAAGACGAAATCAACGAACTTACCGAAGGCCTCAAAGTGGTGGATGCCGACGCCGAGTGGAAGAAAAAAGTCATCTACGACTGATTGTGCGGTCGTGGGGCGAGCCTGTGTTGAGCGGGCTTGCCCGGCTCACTACAACCTCATGGCTTCACAAGATGCCATCACTTTGCATCTATCCCCGCGCGCCCGACTAGCGTAAAAAAGTGCCCCTTACTCCGTGAAGTCAGAGGCCCGTTATGCCCGTCGCCGTCATTGATGGACAACCGCTGCACTACGTAGACCAGGGCACCGGCCCAGTCGTCCTGCTCGGTTCAAGCTACCTGTGGGACGCCGACATGTGGTCGCCACAGATCGAGGCCCTGTCGCAACAGTACCGGGTGATCGTGCCCGAACTGTGGGGCCATGGTGAATCCGCTTCGTTGCCGGCGCAAACCCGCTCCCTTGATGACTTGGCACGCCAGGCCCTGACCCTGATTGACCAGTTGGATATTGCACAGATCAACCTGGTGGGGCTCTCGGTCGGCGGTATGTGGGGCGCACGCCTGGCGCTGCGGGCTCCCGAGCGGATCAACAGCCTGGTGCTGATGGACACCTACCTGGGCGCCGAGCCCGAGGCCACGCGCCAGTACTATTTCTCACTCTTCAAGATGATCGAAGACGCCGGCGCGATCCCCGAGCCGTTGCTGGATGTGGTGGCGCCGATCTTCTTCCGCCCGGGCATCGACCGCGAATCAGCGCTGTACCAGGATTTCCGCAAGCAATTGCAGGGTTACTCCAAGGAGCGCCTGTTGCAGAGCATCGTGCCCCTGGGTCGGTTGATCTTCAGTCGCGAAGACATACTGGAGCAGCTCCCACGCCTGGACGCCGATACCACGCTGGTGATGTGCGGCGAGCAGGACAAACCACGCCCTCCCGCCGAGTCCGAGGAAATGGCCGGGCTGATCGGCTGCAGCCTGATCCTGATTCCGGAAGCAGGCCATATCAGCGCAAGGGAAAACCCGGACTTCGTCAACGAAGCCCTGTTGACTTTCCTCGCCAACAACGCCTGACCGCCCTTCCCCTGCGGTCGCTGCCAACGTGCAGCGATCACAGGCGGAAGTGTCCCACCATGCCCTTGAGTTCCGCCCCCAACTGCGCAAGCTGAATGCTCGACGCGGCGTTGCCTTGCATACTCAACGCCGACTGATCGGCACTGGCGCGGATACTGGTGACGCTGCGGTTGATCTCTTCGGCCACCGAGCTTTGCTCCTCGGCCGCCGCGGCAATCTGCTGGTTCATCTGCTGGATCAACGACACCGCCACCGCGATGCTGCCCAAGGCACTTTCGGTTTCCAGGGCATCGCTCACCGCCAGCTTCACCAACTCCCCGCTTTGCTGGATCTGCTGCACCGAGGACTGTGCCGCGCTGCGCAAGGTGCTGACCAGTCGTTCGATTTCTTCGGTGGAGTGTTGAGTGCGCTTTGCCAAGGCCCGTACTTCATCGGCAACCACCGCAAAACCACGACCCTGCTCGCCAGCGCGGGCGGCCTCGATGGCGGCGTTGAGCGCCAGCAGGTTGGTCTGTTCGGCCACACTTTTGATCACACTCAACACGCTGCCGATATGCTGGATCTCCGCGCTCAGGCTCTCGATGCTGGCGCTCGCACTGGAGCTGGAAGTGGCCAACAACTCGATGCGCTGCAAACTCTGGCGCACGACCCGCTGGCCGCTATCGACTTTTTCATCGGCGGTCTGTGCGGCTTGCGCGGCCTCTTCGGCGTTGCGTGCCACGTCATGCACGGTGGCGGTCATCTGGTTCATCGCCGTGGCGACCTGTTCGGTTTCTTCTTTCTGGCTGCTGACCTCGACATTGGTCTGCTCGGTGACGCTGGACAAGGAATGCGCCGAACTGGCCAGTTGCTCGATACCGGCTTGCAGGCCGCTGACCATCTGGCTAAGCCCGTTGCCCATCTGTTGCATGGCCTGCATCAACTGCCCGATTTCATCACGGCGGTTGACCTCCATGCGCCCGCTCAAATCGCCGGCGGCGATCTGCTGCGCCACGGCAATCACGCTGCGCAGCGGTGCGACGATCAAACGGGTGATCACCCACGCCGCTATCAACCCCACCAGCAAGGCCAGGGCCGAAGAACCGAGGATCAGCATTGAGCTTTTCTTCAACTGCGCCTGCATGGACTGGTCTTCGGCGTCGTATGCCTGGTTGACCCGGCTGACCACTTGGTCCGCCCGATCATGCAACTGTTTGTAGACCACCTTCTCTTGAGCCAGTAGCCCGGTGTACTCACCGAGTTTTTCACTGAAGGCGGCGATATGCCCGGCCACTTCGTTGAGCACGGTCTGGTAGCCAGAGTCCTTGACCGAGGTCTTCAGTTGCTCGACCTGGGCCAGGGCCTGGTCGGCTTGCTCGATCTTGCCTTGTTCGCTGGTGTCTTCATCGACTTTACGGCTCTGGTTCAGGCGTACATGGGCTTCATTCATGGCCTGCAGCATCAGGCGCGACACCTGGCTGACCTGCCCCGCCTGCTCGATAAACTCAGCGCCTTCCTTACCCTGGCTTTCCTTCAGGCCATAGGCGCCGTCATCCGCCAGCCCGGCCTGCAACACATCCAGATTGTTCGCCACGCTGGACACCGACCAACTGGCCATTTCCAACGCCAGGTCCTTGGTCTGGGTCAATTCGACAAACTCATCGAACGCCTTGCGGTAGGCGGCCAAGGCTTCCTCGACATCGGTCATCACCGGCACGTTGGCCGCCGACTGGGCCTTGAGACTGGCCGCAAGAGCCGCCAAGGCATCGACACTTTCATGCAGGGCGTCGACGGCCTTGGGGTCGGCGTGCAACGCGTAGTCCTGCTCGATCAGGCGCACCTTGAGTAAACCGCTGTTCAGCGACGACATGGCCTTGAGCCCTTCGAAACGCTGACCAATGGTTTGCAGGGACCACACCCCGATCGCTGCGATCAACGCCGTCAGCAGCAGTACCAGGGTGAAGCCCAGGCCCAGTTTTTTTGCCATACCGAGGTTGGCGAATTGTCGTTGCACGGCCGAAATCATTGCACTTGAATCCTCTTGCAATGGCGGTTGCCATCGAGCCCTGTTTACACAGGCGAGAGTCGCAACCACAGGGCACTGAACACAAGTCGTTGGCGCCACAATAATGGCAAAAAGCTACACACTCGTCGTTTTCAGAATGGTCGAGGTCGATCTGGCGGGCCCCATGGCGCGGAACAACGCCAACGCCCGTTGATCAGCGGCATAGGCCACGTTGATGCGCAGCCACTCACTGGGCTCGCTGGTTGGGCTGAACAGCGCCCCCGGCGACAACAGAACGCCGAGCCGTCGGGCACATGCCTGCAACTGTGACCAGTCCCCTACTCCCGGACGAGCCCACAGGAACATACCGCCTGCAGGTATGGCGAACACCTCCCACTCCTCGTCCTCCAGCACCTGTAGCGTAGCTGCCATTTGCGTGTTCAGCCGCTTGCGCAAGCGCTGTACCCATTTGCGGTAGGTGCCATTTGCGAGCAGCGTGACCACCACCGCTTCGGCAAAGCGTGAAGTGCCGAAACCGGTCAGGGTCTTGAGGCTGGCCAACTGCGCGATGATCGCGGCGCTGGCACTCAGGTAACCCACGCGCAAGGCACTGCTCAAGGTTTTGGAAAAGCTGGCGACGTAGATCACCCGATCATCATGGGGCAGTGCTGAAAGGCGTGTGCAACTGGCGTGTTGCAGGTCACCGAAAACATCCTCTTCAACGATCAGGAAATTGTCGCGCCGCGCCAGCTCCAGCAAACGCTCTGCCACCGTGCGGCACAGGCTGGAGCCGGTGGGATTGTGGTACAGGCTGTTGATGAACAGGCACTTGGGCCGATGCCGCTGCAGCAGCGCTTCCAGCGCCGGAATATCCGGGCCTCCGGGGGTTCGCGGGACTTGCAGGAGTTGCACGCCGTGAAAAGCCAATTGCCGATAGAGGTTGCCGTACCCGGGCGTTTCGACCACCACGCAGTCGCCGGCCTTGAGCAGGGTGCGTATCAGCAAGTCCTGGGCATGGCTTGCGCCCGCCGTGGTGAGGATACGGTCCTGGTGGGTGGCAATGTGGATTCGGCTCAGACGCTTGAACAGTTGTTCACGCAGCGCCGGCAACCCCAATGGCGTGCTGTAGTTGAACAGGCCGGCGGTGTCGGTTCGAGTGACCTCACGAATCGCGTAACTGATGTCATCGCTTTCACGCCAGGCATCCGGCAACCAGCCGCAGCCCAACTTCAGCTCGCCCAGTGGGCTATCAACGAAGGTGCCCCATCCCCGCTCCGCACCTTCGTACCAAAGGTCCTCAGGCAAAGCGGGCGGCTGGGCCACGCTGAAACCCGAACCGGGCCTGGAAACCAGCACACCCTGGGCAACCATCCGCTCGAACGCTTCGATCACGCTGGATTGGCTGAGCAAGTTATCGAGGGCCACCTGTCGAATGGACGGTAAGCGCGTGCCGGGGCTCGCGCCACTCGAGCGAATCCATTGCGTCACTGCGCTGATGATTTGCTGCACCACCGGTACAAGGGCTTGTCGATCGATCCCTAAATCCATGCGCCACTCACTTCAACTGTCTGTTATTCAACCCGGAACAGTTAAGCACAGAAGCCCATTTCGACCGCCTGCCAATACTTATTAAATCATTGATTTTGTTGGATTATTTACCTGCTGATACACATTCTGACGGGGCACTCCGCCATCTATGGAAACGCCCCACAGCCCCCCAAACCTTTTCGAATGGAGGGCGGCGTGAGGTCCTAGATTGCGGTCGCACCACCGTCCACCGCCAAGGCTTGACCCGTGGTAAACGCCGCACCGTCGCTGCACAGATAAAGCACCGCACTGGCAATTTCCTCGACCTTGCCGATGCGACCCACCGGGTGCATGGCAGCGGCAAATTCAGCTTTGCGTGGGTCGGCTTCATAGGCTCGCCGGAACATATCGGTATCGATCACGGCCGGGCAGACCGCGTTGACGCGGATTTTCTTCTTCGCATACTCGATGGCAGCCGATTTGGTCAGGCCAATCACCGCATGTTTGGAAGCCGCATAAATACTCATCTTCGGCGCCGCGCCCAACCCCGCGACTGACGCGGTGTTGACGATCGCCCCGCCGCCCTGGGCCAACAGCAACGGCAACTGGTGCTTCATGCACAACCACACGCCCTTGACGTTGACACCCATGATCGCGTCGAACTCATCCAGGCTGCCGTCGGCCAGCTTGCCCTTTTCGATTTCGATCCCGGCATTATTGAAGGCGTAGTCCAGGCGACCATAGGCGGCAAGGGTCTGGGCCATCAATTGCTGGACATCCGCCTCCAGCGTGACGTTGCAGCGCACAAACAGCGCTTCGCCGCCGGCCTGATGGATCAGGGCGACGGTGTTTTCACCGCCCGTTGCATCCAAATCGGCAACCACGACCTTCAAACCTTCGGCGGCGAACGCCAGCGCGGTGGCGCGGCCAATACCGGCAGCGGCGCCGGTCACCAGAGCGACCTGGCCGGAAAACGTCATGCTCATAGAAGATGTCCTGTGGGAGAAAAAGCGGTGGGTCGAGTCTAGCCAACGCCGCGCCGGACGCGTCAGCACTATCAAACCGCCGGTTGGGGCTGCATGGATCGCAGTGATAAGGGCCACCTGGCGACTATCAGCAACACCTATCGACCGGCATTCGCGCCCTCGGTGAACCTTGCTCCCTGCCCATTGAAGGGCTATCACTTCAGGTTCATTTCCAGAAGAGTCGCCACCATGACCGCCCAGACCAACCGCCAATTCCTGCTCGCCAAGCGCCCGGTCGGCGCGGCTACCCGGGACACCTTCACTTACCAGGAAGTCCCGGTGGGCACGCCCCAGGACGGCCAAGTGCTGGTGCATAACGAATACCTGTCCCTCGACCCGGCCATGCGCGGCTGGATGAATGAAGGCAAGTCCTATATTGCGCCGGTCGGCATCGGCGAGGTGATGCGCGCGCTGGGTGTGGGCAAGGTGATTGCCTCGAACAACCCGAAGTTCGCCGTCGGCGACTACGTCAACGGTGCGCTGGGCGTGCAGGATTATTTCCTGGGCGAGCCGCGTGGCTTCTACAAGGTTGACCCGAAACTGGCGCCTTTGCCGCGCTACCTGTCTGCCTTGGGCATGACGGGCATGACCGCCTACTTTGCACTGTTGGACACCGGTGCGCCAAAGGCCGGCGAAACCGTGGTGATCTCCGGCGCGGCCGGTGCCGTGGGCAGCATTGCCGGGCAGATTGCCAAACTCAAGGGCTGCCGTGTGGTGGGCATTGCCGGTGGCGCCGACAAGTGCAAATTCCTGGTGGATGAGCTGGGCTTCGATGCCGCCATCGATTACAAAAGCGAAGACGTGCCCGCTGCACTCAAACGCGAGTGCCCCAAAGGCGTGGATGTGTATTTCGATAACGTCGGCGGCGATATTCTCGATGCCGTCCTCAGCCGCCTGGCACTGAAAGCCCGCGTGGTGATCTGCGGCGCCATCAGCCAGTACAACAACAAGGAAGCCGTGAAAGGTCCGGCCAATTACTTGTCACTGCTGGTCAATCGCGCGCGCATGGAAGGGTTTGTGGTGATGGATCACGCTGCAGGCTTTGCCGCTGCCGGGCAGGAAATGGCCGGCTGGATGGCCCAGGGCAAGCTCAAGAGCAAGGAAGATATCGTGGAGGGGCTGGAGACGTTCCCGGAGACGTTGATGAAGCTGTTCAACGGGGAGAACTTCGGGAAGTTGGTGCTCAAGGTCAGCTGACGCAGCTGAACCCAATGTAACCACTCCCCCAAAAACGCTGGCCGCAATTCGACAGGGATTGGGCGGCTAAACCGGCAGGGATGCCGGTTTAGCCGCCAGCGGTAGCAAGCGCCCCATCGCTGGCAAGTCAGCAGCGCCTACCCGTTGTTTAGGCGATTTCAGCGACAACTGCCGCCAACGCCTTGGCCGGATCCGCCGCCTGACTGATCGGACGACCGATCACCAGATAATCGGAACCCGCGTCCAGTGCCTGGCGCGGCGTCAGGATGCGGCGCTGATCGTCCTGGGCGCTGCCCGCCGGACGAATCCCCGGGGTCACCAATTGCAGCGACGGGTGCGCGGTTTTCAGCGCCTGGGCTTCCAGCGCCGAGCACACCAGGCCGTCGAGGCCGGCTTTCTGCGCCAGGGCAGCCAGGCGCAGCACTTGCTCCTGGGGTTCGATGTCCAGGCCGATGCCAGCCAGGTCTTCGCGTTCCATGCTGGTGAGTACGGTCACACCGATCAGCAAAGGTTTAGGACCGCTGCGCTGCTCCAACACCTCACGGCAGGCGCTCATCATGCGCAGGCCACCGGAGCAGTGCACGTTGACCATCCACACGCCCATTTCGGCGGCGGCCTTGACCGCCATAGCGGTGGTGTTCGGGATATCGTGGAATTTCAGGTCGAGGAACACCTCGAAGCCTTTATCACGCAGGGTGCCGACGATTTCCGCGGCGCAACTGGTGAACAGTTCCTTGCCGACCTTGACCCGGCAAAGCTTCGGGTCCAACTGGTCAGCCAGCTTCAGTGCGGCGTCACGAGTGGGGTAATCCAGGGCGACGATGATAGGAGTCTGGCAGACGGACATTGGAATGGGCTCTCAGGCAAGTCGAAATCGGCGCGGATTGTAGCGCAAGCGGCGCCGTTGCGGGATCCGATGATCGGTAAATACTGACCAACCGCCATCGGGCGGGCATTTTCTGCAATTATTTCAAAGTTGATACATTCACGACACGCCCCCAACACGCCCCTCGGCTAGCCTCGCACGCACGACCCACCGACCAGCACTTCCAGCCATGGGGCTGGGCGCCTATGCTGACCGCAACGACCAGGCAGATGATCGCATTATGCAGACCCCTTCCGTCTCTTTGAACGACGAGCAAAAAGGCGCAGTGATCGCCGATGACACACGCTGGAACACCCGCGCGCTGATCGTTGACGACGATGTGCCGATCCGTGAACTGCTGATCGATTACCTCGCGCGCTTCGGCATCCTGGCCACCGGCGTCACCGACGGCACCGCGATGCGCCAGGCCATGCAAGCCGAAACCTTCGATGTGGTGGTGCTTGACCTGATGTTGCCGGGTGAAGACGGCCTGTCGCTGTGCCGCTGGCTGCGCGCGGAGTCGGACATCCCGATCCTGATGCTCACCGCCCGCTGCGAACCCACCGACCGGATCATCGGCCTGGAACTGGGCGCCGACGACTATATGTCCAAGCCATTCGAGCCGCGTGAGCTGGTAGCGCGGATCCAGACCATCCTGCGCCGAGTGCGCGATGATCGCACCGAACAGCGCGCCAACATCCGCTTCGACAACTGGCGCCTCAACAGCGTGTTACGCCAACTGGTCGCCGATAATGGCCTGGTGGTGCCGCTGTCCAACGCAGAATTCCGCCTGCTGTGGGTGTTCATCGAGCGCCCGCGCCGGGTATTGAGCCGTGAGCAATTGCTGGATGCCGCCCGAGGCCGCTCCATTGAGGCCTTTGATCGCAGCATCGACTTGCTGGTGTCGCGCCTGCGGCAAAAACTCGGGGATGACCCCAAGGCCCCGCACCTGATCAAGACCGTGCGTGGCGAAGGCTACCTGTTCGATGCACGGGACATCGGTTAATGCGTAACGGCTTCAACACGTTATTCGGTCGACTGTTTGGCGTGTTGCTGGTAGCGATTATCCTGGCCCACGTGCTGGCGTTCTCCTGGTTTCGCTATTACGGCCCGCCCCCGCCGCCTCAGGAAACCTTTGTCGAACAGCCCGACGGCACGATGAAGCCTCTGCCCAAGCACAAGCGCCCGTGGTTTGGCGGCCCGGTGGTGCCGCTGACGTTCCAATTCATCTCGCTGATCATTGCGGCCTGGTACGGTGCCAAGTTGCTGAGCCGTCCGATTCAGCGCCTGAGCGAAGCCGCCGAGCGCTTGAGCCTGGACCTCGACAGCCCGCCCCTCGACGAATCGGGACCGCGTGAGGCACAGCAGGCCGCGTCGACTTTTAACCTGATGCAACGGCGTATCCGCGAACAGGTCAGCCAGCGTGCGCGCATGCTTGGCGCGGTTTCCCATGACCTGCGCACCCCGCTGTCACGCCTCAAGCTGCGCCTGGAACAGATCGACGACACCAAGCTGCAGGGCCAGATGCGCCAGGACCTCGACGACATGATCGGCATGCTCGACGCCACCCTGAGCTACCTGCACGAGCAACGCACCAGCGAAGCCCGGCATTGGCTGGACGTGCAGGCGCTGGTGGAGTCGATGAGCGAAAACGCCCAGGACCAGGGCGCCGACGTGCAGTTCGCCGGCACCTGCGCGCCGCTGCAGGTGCAGCCGATGGCCTTGCGTTCGTGCCTCAACAACCTGATCGACAATGCCCTGCGCTATGCCGGTACGGCGCGCATCGAACTGACGGACAGCCGCGAGGCCTTGGTGATCCGTGTGATCGACCACGGCCCCGGCATCGCCGCTGACAAGCGTGAGGCGGTGTTCGAGCCGTTCTATCGCCTGGAGGGCTCACGCAATCGCAACTCCGGCGGTGTCGGCCTGGGCATGACGATTTCCAAGGAGGCGGCGGAACGCCTCGGCGGTCGGCTGGACCTGGAGGAAACACCGGGTGGTGGGCTGACCGCCGTGATGTGGTTGCCCAGGGTCTGAAGGGCCAACACGGACTCATGCAGGAGCAGGCAAGCCAGCTCCCACAATGATTTCTACCGGTCAGTTACAGGGGTTTATCTTCCCGCCGTCCTTGGGCATGGGTTGCGCTCCAATCCATCAACAGGCTGTAGGCCACCGCCAGCAGGGTCGGACCGATAAACAGGCCGATGAACCCAAACGCAATCAAGCCGCCGAACACGCCAAGCAGCACGATCACCAGCGGCAGGTTGCCACCACGGCTGATCAGGTACGGCTTGAGCACGTTGTCCACGCCGCTGATGATGAAGGTGCCCCACACGCCGAGGAACACCGCGTAGGTGTAGTCGCCCTTCCAGGCCAGCCAGGCCGTGGCCGGGATCCATACCAGCGGCGGTCCCATGGGGATGAGGCTGAGCAGGAAGGTGACGATACCCAGCACCAGCGCGCCCGGTACGCCAGCAATCAAGAAGCCGATCAACGCCAACAGCGCTTGCGCGGCGGCGGTGCCGATCACGCCGTTGACCACCCGCTGTACGGTGCCGGCCACCAGTTCGATGTAGTAGCCAGCACGATCGCCGATCAAGCGTTCCAACAGGCGGTGAACGAACATCGCCAGGCGCGGCCCATCACGGTAGAAAAAGAACACGAATACCAGGCTAAGGGTCAGTTCCAGAATCCCCCCACCGATTTGCGCACTGCGCGCCAGCAACCAGTTGCCGACCTGCCCCAGGTAAGGCTTGATGCTGACCATCAAGGCCGCGCCCTGCTGATCAATGCTGTCCCACATCGCCACCAGCCGTTCGCCGACAAAGGGGATCGAGCCGAGCCAGGTAGGCGCCTCCGGCAAGCCGTCGACCTGGATATCCTTGATCAACGCCGTTGCATCGCGCACGTGATCCGCGAGGTTGAAACCCAGCCACACCAGCGGCAGCGCCACCAGCAGCATCCAACCCAACGTGAGGATGCCGGCGGCCAAGGATTCCCGCCCCCCAGCCAGCGGGTGAGCAGGACCATCAACGGCCAGCTGGCAAACGCCAGCACCGCGCCCCAGAACAGCGCCGACCAGAACGGCGCCATCACCCAGAAACTGGCACCGAACAGCACCAGCAGCAGGATTTGCACCAGTAGGCGATCGTTATTGAGCATGTAGGATCTCGAAAGGAAGACTGTAGGAAGACAGCTTAGGCGAACGGCACGGGTCCGTTCGCCCTGTTACGCCTAGCGTATCAGATGCAGGTGCAGGCCCTTGGCGTCACCCGTGCCGATTTCCATGCGCGCAGCGCGCACGCCCTTGTCAACCAGCGCCTGGCGCCAGGCCTCAGCGGTCGGGCCGGTCAGGCTGACGCGCAACGTGGCATCCAGGTTCAGGCCACGGGAAATCAGGGTCAGCCAGGTGTCGTCAGGGTCGCCGCCCAGTGCGGGAAAATCCAGCTCGCCGGTGCTTTTCAACTCACGCAGTAGGGTCGCGGAGGTGGGCAACAGGTCGGCCAACGGCGCGCTGGCATCCAACTGCTCTACATGCAGATAGGCGCGGCGATTGCCACGGGTGATGCCGTACAGCGCCACCAGGGAGTTTTCCTGGGGAGCCGCCAGGCGCAGCAGCAGGTATTCCTGCTGGCCGTCGGCACCCACCAGCTTGGCGTTGCCGAACACTTCATTGGCCCACAGGCTGCTTTCACCGCAATCCCGGGCCTGGCACCAGAACAACAACTGCGCGCCCTTTTCCTGCAACGCTTCACGCGTTGCCGTAAACGCGGCGCTGGAGCTGTGTTCGGGGGGCAGTTCATAGGTGATGGCGGAGGTCTGGCCGCGGGCGGTGGCCTGGCCTTCATAACGCAGTTGGCCGCTGATCTTGCGGATCGCGCCCATGGGGTAGATGCGTTCTTTTTCTTCGGCGGGACGGTAGTCGACAATTTGCGAATCGACCTGACGGGCCACGGTGGGCAGGTCCTGGCTGCCCGGTACGTCGGCGGCGAATACCAGTGGGCTCAAAAGGCTCAAGCCCAGGATACGGATACATCCGTTACGCACGCTCATAAGATCAACGAGCCCTGGCCATCGGAGGTCACAGCGGTGTTGAAGTAGTTCATGGTTGACTCCCTATCAATCCGCCCAGCCTCGGCAGTTGACCGCCCCAAGTCAAGGCGCGGAGAAGAACCGATTGAAACAGTCTGCAACAAGGACCGCGCCGGACTCCTCATTCAAGTGCAAATGATGGCCGCCTGGCAGCGTGCTGACTGCAAAGGGTAGCTGGGAAAGCAATTCGGAATGTTTCGCCAGCATGCCATCCGCAGCGACCACCAATTGAGTAGGACAAGCTACGCGCCGCACGAAGGCCATCGCTTGTTCGTCGGTCAGGCGCATCGGCGAAGCCAGGGTCAGACGGCTGTCGGTGCGCCAGGTGTAACCGCCCGGCACTGGCATCAAACCGCGCTGGGCCAGCAGTTCGGCAGCTTCGCGGCTGACCGCCACTACCCCTTTCATGCGCGCTTCGACCGCTCGATCCAGGGTGTTATAGACCGGCTTGCGCTTTTCCTGCAGGTTCAATTGCGCCTGCAAAGCCATACCCAGCCGCTCGGCGGCGTTCTCACCGCTGGCGGTCGGTGGGATCACGCCGTCGATCAATCCCAGGTGGGTCACACGCTCCGGCAACGCGCCGGCCAGCACCAGGGACACGATCGCGCCGAGAGAGTGACCAAGTAATGCAAAACGTTTCCACCCGAGTTGCTCAGCGACTTGCAGCACGTCATAGACGTAATCCCACAAGGCATAACCGGCACCTGTAGGACGATGCGCCGAATGCCCATGCCCGGCCATATCCAGTGCAACGACGCGCAAGCCCTGAAGTTTCGGCGCCAGTCGCGCAAAGCTGTTGGCATTGTCCAGCCAGCCATGCAGGGCGATCACCGGCAAACCGTCCTCGGGGCCAAACAGATGGGCCGCCAGTTCGATATGCGGCAGGCTCAGGCGGACTTCTTCGACCGGCGTGCTCATGCGCAGCTGCGCTCGCGGGCTTCCCAGCGGGAAAACAGGTTCTTGATCAAGGCCGCGGTGTCTTGCGGGCGTTCAAGGGGAAACATGTGGCCACCAGGCATTGTGAGCATCTCGCCCATGGGCAGGCGCCCGACGCCATTGGCGTGGTGACGCATCACCACCCGGCTTTGCCGACCGCGCACCACCGCCAGCGGCACCTTCAACTGGCGCACCTGGCCGGGGCTGGTGTGGGGCACGCCCCGGTAGATGCTGATTTCGGTGGCCGGGTCGAAGCGCAGGCGCAGGCGATCGCCCACCTGATACAGGCCATGTTGCAGGTAAGCGTCGAAGCATTCCGGGTCAAAGCCACGGAACAGGGTTTTGCCGGCGAAGTAACTGCGCGCCGCCTCCAGGTCGGTAAATTCCTCGCGACGGCCCAGGGTGCGTCCGGCCGGGGTCAAGCGGTCGATGAAACCCAAGCGCTTGGCCGCACGAATCACCCAGCGGTCCGCGCGGGTCAGCACGGGCGAATCCAGCATCACCACCCCGCGATACAACTGTGGGCACCGCATGGCCGCGTGCAGGTGCAACACGCCACCGAGGGAATGGCCCACGCCCCACACCGGCTCAGGTTGCTGTTCCAGGTGATGGATCAGCTCGTCCACCAGGTTCTGCCAGTTATCGTCCACCGGAAATCGGGGGTCGTGACCGTGCTGCGGCAGGTGGGCCACCGTATATTCCGGGGCCAGGGCGGCGAACAACTTGCCGTAGGTAGCCGAGGGGAAGCCATTGGCGTGAGCAAAAAACACGTGCTGCGACATACCGGATCCATCTACAAAAACAGAGATTGATTGTCACCATGCCCAGCCGGCACAGCAATGACTGTAACTGCCAGGAATGATGACACTCACGCCACACCTATCGCGCCGGCGGGTTCTCGCCCAGCGGCACCACCGCCATGGTCAGGCGCGACACGCAACTGGCCTTGCCCTCATCGCTTATCAGGCGGATGTCCCAGACCTGGGTGGTGCGACCGATATGGATCGCCTTGGCCACCGCCGTCACCCGCCCGCTACGCACACCGCGCAGGTGGTTGGCGTTGACCTCCAGGCCGACGCAATAAAACTTGCTCGGGTCGATACACAGATAGGCCGCCATAGAGCCGACGCTCTCGGCCAACACCACCGACGCGCCGCCGTGCAACAGGCCGTAGGGCTGATGGGTGCGATGGTCGACTACCATGCTGGCGGTCAGGGAATCGTCGTCGAAGCTTTCAAAGCGGATATCGAGCAGTTCACCGATGGTGTTTTTCTGGATCGCGTTGAGTTGTTCGATATTCGGTTGGGTGCGCCACAGGCTCATGGAATTGTCCTTATTGGTTTTATTACGGCCCTAATCCTGCCACAGAACCGTTTCGGAACGCTCGCTCCACCGCTGGAAATATTCACCGTAAGTCGATTCGATCGCGTTGCGTTTGATCTTCAAGGTCGGCGTCAAAAAGCCGTTTTCCACTGCCCAACTGTCTTTCACCACCACCAGTTGGCGCAGGCGCTCATGCTTGTCCAGCGTCTGGTTGACCTGTACCAACCAACGTTCAAGACTGCTGCGCAGCGCTTGCGGGTCCTGTTCCACCGCCGACAATACGCACAAACCAATAGGCGCGCTCAACCCATCCCCCACCACACACACCTGCTCGATACGCGCATGTTCGGCCAGGCGGTTTTCGATCGGCGCCGGGGCCACGTATTTGCCCTTGCTGGTCTTGAAGATCTCCTTCAGCCGTCCGGTCAGGCGCAGACGGCCCTCGGTGTCCTGCTCGCCTTTGTCCCCCGTGCGCAGGAAGCCATCGGCGGTGATCGTCTCGGCGGTTTTCTGCGGGTCCTTGTAGTAGCCGAGCATGGTCGCACCGCTCCGCACCTGCACTTCCCCCGCAGGATCGATACGCACTTCAACACCGGGGCAAGGCAGGCCGATCCAGCCGAGGGTTTGCTGACCGGGACGGCAAACATGGGAGTAGCCGCAACTCTCGGTCATGCCATACACCTCAAGCACGTCCAGGCCCAGCCGCCGATACCAGCGCAGCAGCGCTTCAGGCACAGGCGCTGCCCCCGAAAGCGCGATACGCAACGCGTCCAAGCCCAGGCCGGCGAGCACCTTGTGGCCCACACGCTTGCCGATGAACGGCAGGCGCAGCAAGGTGTCAAGGCGTTTTGCCGGAACCTTGGCGTAGACGCCCATCTGGAATTTGGTCCAGATGCGCGGCACGCCAAACAGTGCGGTCGGACGCGCCCTGCGTAGGTCCACCAGAAACGTCTCCAGGCTTTCGGCGAAAAACACTGTTTGCCCGGTGTAAATCGAGGCCATTTCCACAAACATCCGCTCCGCCACGTGGCACAGCGGCAGGTAGGACAACAACCGGTCGCCCTCACCCAAGCCAAACAACGCCGTACCACGGGTCGCGGCAAACCCCAGCGCGCCGAAGCTGTGCATCACGCCTTTGGGCAGGCCCGTGGTACCGGAGGTATAAATGATGGTGGCCAGGTCCGAGGCGGCCGGTGCCGGGTCATCCTGAATCGGCGAGGAGGCCTGCAGATCGGCCCAACTGAAATCGAACTCGCCCGACGGGCACAACGGCAGGCTGATGGTCGGCACATCCTTAGGCACACCGGGCGCCATGGCTGGCCAATCATCAAGCTTGCCGATCAACACCAACGCCGCCTCGGAATGAGTCAGCACATGGGCAACGGAATCAGCGGTGAGGTTGGGGTAGAGCGGCACCGAGACATGGCCGGCCATCCAGATCGCCAGGTCGGCAATGATCCAGTGGGCGCAGTTTTTCGAGATCAACGCAATGTGCGAGCCCTGGGGCAACTCCCGGGCGCGCAGCCAGTTCGCGGCGCAGCGAGCCTGGTGGCCAACGTCGCCCCAGGTAAGGCTTTGCACCTCGCCATCACCGACGGGCTGCACCAGAAAGGTTTGGCGCGGATGTCGCGCTTCACGTTCGAAGAAGACCTGCAACGGCAAACGAAAAGCGACGGGCATGGGACGCGCTCCTTTGTGGTCCGACGATAGCCAACCAAGCACTTGCTTGGTTGACTATATAGCACACACAAAACCGCGATAAAGCCTACGGATTCTTCACGTTGACCAGGTTCATCAGCCCCGCCAGCGGGAAATCCCCTTCCAGTTCCGCCAGGCTGGCGGTGTGCATCGGCTGTGGCTGCCGCAGGTGACCGTGCTGCAAAAAGCTGATCAGGCTGCCCACCAACGGTTGATGGCTGACCAGCAGCACGTTGTCATCGGTGTCGAGCTTCTCCAGCACCAGCAGCGGGTTGCCCTCGGGGGTCAGCCACGGCACCGTGCGGATTTCCGGTTCGAAACCTAATGCATCGCGCACCAGGTGCGCAGTTTGCTGCGCCCGCACATAGGGGCTGGCGATGATCGCGCTCAGGGGCTGGTCGATCAGGTGCGCGGCACTGCGCAACACTTCTCCACGGCCGTGCTCGGTGAGGTTGCGCTCGGCATCGGTGCGGGCATGCCCTTCGGCCTCACCGTGGCGCAGTATCCACAGCTTCACAGCTTTGGCTCTTCATCACGCACCGGATGCGGCGCCGGCGGCACGCTGTGGGCGGCTTCGCCCTCGGGCGCGCGCGGGGTCGGCCAGTCGGCGAAAGGCCACGGCTTCTGTTCGGTGTGGAAGCTGCCGAAGCGGCCGATCTGCGCCAGGAACTGGCTGAGGCTGTCGCCGAAGTTCATCAGGCCCAGGTTCGGGGCGCTGTAGACCAGGCGGTAGATCAGTTGCACCACCACCAGTGCGCCGAGCAGGAACTGCGCCACCTGCCACACCAGGGCAAACACCAGCATCCACAGGATGCGCAGGGCAATGGATTCGTACTTGGGGGCTGCTTTCGGATCGTTCATGACGCGTTCCTCAGTTGAAACCACTGGTGGAAATGAAGTCGACATCGGTCTTGGGCTCGGCGCGCATCAGCAACTCGATGACCTGGTTCAGGGTGCGGCCTTCAAACAGGATCGCGTGCAGCCCGGCGACCAGCGGCATATAGACGCCCACTTCCTGGGCCTTGGCCTTGAGCACTTTGAGAGTGTTGACCCCTTCGGCCACTTCTCCCAGTCGTGTGACCGCGTCTTCCAGGCTCAGGCCCTGACCGAGGGCGAACCCGACCTGGTAATTGCGACTTTTCGGCGAGGAGCAGGTGACGATCAAGTCGCCCACGCCCGCCAGCCCCAGGAAGGTCATCGGGTTGGCACCCTGGTTCACCGCAAAACGGGTCATCTCGGCGAGGGCGCGGGTGATCAGCATGCTCTTGGTGTTTTCGCCCATGCCCAGCGCGACGGCCATGCCTGCAATGATCGCGTAGACGTTTTTCAGCGCACCGCCCAGCTCGACGCCAAAGCGGTCGCCGCTGGCGTAGACGCGGAAAGTACGGCCATGCAACACGGCCTGGACGCGTTCGCACAGTTCCTCATCTTCACTGGCGACAACCGTGGCGGTCAGCGCGTGTTCGGCAACTTCCCTTGCCAGGTTCGGCCCGGACAGCACGCCAATGCGCGCCTGGGGAGCGATCTCTTCGAGGATTTCGCTCATCAGCTTGAAGGTCTGCGCCTCGATGCCCTTGGTCAGGCTGACCAGCAGCTTGCCGGCCAGGCGCTCGGCGTGGGGTGCCAGCACCGAGCGCAAGGCGCTGGACGGCAGCGCGACGAAGCACAGGTCGCACGCTGTAAGGGTTTCCAGCAGGTCGGTGACAGGCTCGACCGCCGGATGAATCTTGATGCCTTTAAGGTAACGCGGATTTTCCCGGTGCACCCGAATGGCCTCGGCCTGTTCGGGATCGCGCATCCACTGGCGCACGGCGTGGCCGTTCTCGGCCAGCAGGTTTGCCACGGCGGTACCAAAACTTCCGCCTCCCAGGACCGCAATAGGGCGCTGTTCAGTCATATGCAATCCGTTAATCCATACCAGTGGCGATGGCGGCATTATACGGGCCGACCCGCTGGCGGCCAGCCCCCGTATCAATTCGTGCGTTTGTCGGAAAATGCCACATTTTCATGACGCAATTGCAAGTCCGACGACTGGCAAAAGGCCCCACCTCAGTTAACATGGGCGGCTATCCGTAATTATCAAGGCCGTGCCGTGTATTTGGCCCCTCCTCCCCGTTCATCTCTGTGGCTGATGCTGCTGTGCAGCGCGCCAGCCATGGCCGACGATCTGTTCCTCGACAGCCAGCCGCTGCCCCAGGTGTTGACGGCCACGCGCCTCAAGCAGTCGGCCGCCGCGGTGCCCGGCAGCATGACCGTGATCGACCGCGAGCTGATCAAGGCCAGCGGCGCGCGGGACATCAGCGAGTTGCTGCGGCTGGTGCCGGGGATGATGGTCGGTTACACCACCGGCAACCAGGCCGCGGTGAACTACCACGGCACCAGTGCCAGCGATGCGCGGCGCATGCAGGTGTTGATCGACGGCCGCTCGGTGTATCGCGCGGGCCTGGCCACCGTGGACTGGAGCGATATTCCGGTGGCCATGGAAGATATCGAGCGCATTGAAGTGTTCCGTGGCCCCAACACCGTCAGCTACGGCGCCAATGCGCTGATGGCGGTGGTCAACATTCTTACGCGCTCGCCGGCCAACAGCCACGGCACGCGGTTAAAAGTGGTGCGTGGCGAACGCGGTATCAATGATTTCTATGCCAGCCAGGGCGCGGGCTGGGAAACCGGTGACCTGCGCCTGTCCCTCTCCGGGCAACAGGACGACGGCTTCGACAGCGATGCCACCGGCGCAGACCGTCGTGACAGCCGCCGTCTCAACCGCTTCAGCCTGGCCATCAGCCAAACGCTGAACACGCAACAAAGCATCGACCTGCAGCTGGACGCGAAGGAAGGCACCAACCAGCGGCCGTATACCTACAGCCCGGTCTTCGCAGGGATTACCGAAGGCGGCAACAATTCCGACGTCACCGCCAAGGATTACGCCGGCTCCCTGCGCTGGAACTTCGACTTCAACCCGGATCACAGCCTGTACATCCAGGGCTCCGCCCAACAGTGGGACCGCCGCCAGATCTGGAAAGCCTGTGACGCCAAAGTCTCATTCAGCCCCGAACTGACCCAGTTGTGGCAGATGAACCCCAATTACGCCGAACTGCTGGCCCGGCACATGGACACCTACAGCCAGGGCAGCGCACCACCGGGCAACGCCGCCGAGCAGGCGTTGGCCAACCAAGTGCTGCAGCAGTGGCGCGACGGTGCCAGCCAAAGCGTGTGCGGTGACATCGACCAGAGCACCCGCGAAAGCCGCTACGACCTGGAGATTCAGGACACGCTCAGCCTGTCCGACAGCCTGCGTCTGGTCAGCGGCATGAACTACCGCTACGACCGCGCCGACTCCGACACCTACTTCAACGGCACCCTGGACGACACCACCTGGCGCCTGTTCGGCCAGTTGGAATGGCGCGCCAGCGAGCACTGGCTACTGCAAGGCGGCGCCATGTATGAAGACACCCACCTGAGCGGCAACTCGCTGACGCCACGGGTGGCGGTCAACTACCTGATCAACCCGCGCCACGGCTTGCGCGCGGTGTACTCCGAGGCGATCCGCTCCCCGGACATGTTCGAGAACAACGTCAACTGGAGTTATCGCGTCACCAACCTCAGCTCCCCGGCCTATGGGCAGACCACCGGGCAATACTTCGTAAAAACCCGGGGCCCGGGCAACCTCGATAAAGAGATGATGAAGTCACGGGAACTGGGGTACAACGGCTTCTTTGCCGACATCGGGCTGAACATGGACGTGAAACTGTTCTACGACGAGATCACCGACATGATCAGCTCGCCGCTGCGCAATAACCAATACATTGCCAGCAACGCCAACAGCGCCCGGTTTACCGGCGCCGAGTCGCAGCTCGACTGGCGCGTGAGCAATGCCGACCGCCTGCGCCTTACCTACGCTTACGTCGACGCCAGCACCAGCAACCCGCTGGACAAAGCACAGACCGCCCGCAACAGCGGCTCCGCCGGCTGGTTGCGTGAATGGGGCCAGGGTTGGTCCAGTGCGCTGTTCTACTATGGCGATGACGCACTCAACCAATATCGCTTCGAACGGGTCGACCTGCGGGTGGCCAAGCGCATTGCCCTGGGCAAAGCCAATGTGGAGCTGGCCGGCATGCTGCAAGAACGCCTCGACAACCAGCCCACGACCTGGGCCGACAACAACTATGACCATCGCCACGTGCTCTACTTCAGTGCCGAGTTAGAGTTCTGACATGGGCGACTCGTCACGGATGACCGGCCTGTTTATCACTCGACTCTGGCGGCGAGCGGTGCTGCTCGCCTGCCTTCTGATGGCCGCGCCGGCGTGGAGCGCCGACATCCTGCTGACCGCCGCCGAAGACGGCGCCGGGGTGCAGGCCTTTGCCCAGGCCCTGGCCCAGCAACGCCCGGAAGACCGTATCACCTTTACCGCCCTCAAAGACTTGCCGGCACCCGGCCGCCTACCGGCAACCACGCGCTTGATCCTGCTGGACCTGCCCGGCCTCGACTGGCGCCTGCAAGAGCCCCAGGGCCCACCGACCCTGGTGCTGCGCATCAGCCGCCTGCAAGCCCATCAGCGCCTGGGCGCCATGCCGCACCCACGCATTAGCCTGCTGTGGAGCGACCCACCGCTCGATCGCCAACTACGCCTGATCGCGAGCATCCTGCCGCAGGCCCGGCGTATCGGCGTGCTCTATGGCGCCGGCAGCGAGTTCCTGCTGCCTGAACTGCGCCAGCACGCAACGCTACTGGGCCTGGAAATCGTGCCGCAGCTCTGGGACAACATTACTGACAGTCGGCCGCTGCAGACCCTGTTCCGCAACAGTGACGTACTGCTCGGCCTCGACGACCCGCAGTTGTACAACCCGAAGACCGCGAAGAACCTGTTGCTGAGCAGTTACGCCCAGCAGTTGCCGCTGATAGGCCCGAACGCGGGCTTCGTGCGGGCCGGCAGCCTGGCCAGCACTTACAGCGACCAGGCCGACTGGCTTGCCGTGCTCGACCGCCTGCTCGACCACTCGCCGGCCAACTGGCCGCACTCGCTGTACCCGGAACGCTTCAAAGTCGTGGGCAACCCGCAAGTCGCGCGCTCACTGGGGATCGAACAGGTGGACGAAGCCAGTGTCGCCACCCGATTGGCCGAAGGAGAAAAACGCCCATGACCTTGCGTCGTCGTTGGGACATCAACACCCGCACCCAGCTCATTACCCTGGGCCCGGCGCTGTTGCTGACGTTGCTGTTGATCAGCTTCTTCACCTTCGTGCGTATCCAGGACCTGCGCCAGGAACTGGACCACACCGGCCAGTTGATCGCCAACCAACTGGCGCCCGCCACCGAGTACGGGGTGATTTCCGGCAACAATGACGTGCTCGACAGCCTGTTGCGCGCCACGCTGGCCACGCCCCATGTGCGCTTCCTGGAAATCCAGGACAGCAGCGAGAATATCCTCGTGTATGTCGAGCAACCGTCGGAGAAACATGACCGGTCGCTGTCAGTCAAAGTGTTCCAGGCGCCGATCCGCCTGCAACACATTCAGCTCGGCAATGATTTCTTCCAGGACAACCTCAACGAATCCAAGGCCCCGCGCGCTGACTACCTGGGCCGCGTGATCGTCGGCATGTCCAACGATGCCTTCAGCCAGCGCCAGCAGGAGATCCTCTTCAAGGCCGGCATCCTCGCGCTGTTCGCCCTCCTGTTTACCTTCCTGCTCGCACGGCGCCTGGCCGCCAGCCTGTCGCAGCCGATCAGCGCCATGGGCCATGCGGTGAAGGCGATCCAGCAAGGCGACTACAAGACGCCGTTGCCGATCGTGGACGACTCCGAACTGGGCGACCTGTCTCGGCATATCAACAACCTCGCCGAAGGCCTCAACCAGGCCAGCCGCGAACAGCAACAGGCCATGGCCCAGTTGATCCAGACTCGCGAAGAGGCCGAGCGGGCCAACAACGCGAAATCGGATTTCCTGGCGATGATGAGCCATGAGTTGCGCACACCCATGAACGGCGTGCTGGGCATGTTGCAGTTGTTGGAAACCACCGAGATGACCGAAGAACAGACCGAGTACGCGGCGCTGGCGTCGGAGTCCACCGAGCATTTGCTCAAGGTGATCAACGATATCCTCGACTTCTCGCGTATCGAGCGCGCGGCGCTGGAGCTGGAGCACATTCCGTTCAACCTGGCGGACCTGATCAACAGCTGCGCCCAGGCGTTTCAGCACAGCGCCCAGCAGCGCGGGCTGGCGCTGGAGCTGTCGATTCCGCCAGGGATGGATACCTTGCGGGTGCAGGGCGACCCGACGCGGATCCGTCAGATTCTGGTGAACCTGATCGGCAACGCGCTGAAGTTCACCGAGCACGGCAACGTCAGCATCGAGCCACACTGGCAGACCCTCGACCATGAACTGGTGTGGTTCACCTGCACCGTGCGCGACAGTGGCATCGGGATTTCCGCCGAACGCCTGGAATTGATGTTCGATGCGTTCCAGCAGGCCGACAGTTCCATTTCAAGACGTTACGGCGGCACCGGCCTGGGCCTGCCCATCGCCCGAACCCTGGCCGAACGCATGGGCGGCACCCTGCGCGCCCAGAGCGAAGAAGCCCGCGGCTCGGTGTTCACCCTGGAAATTCCGCTGGCCATTGACCAGCACAGCGTGCCGGCCATCGCCAGCGACGCCGACGGCAAAACCGGCGCAGGCGATGGTCGCCATGTGCTGTTGGTGGAAGACAACCCGGTCAACCGCGCCGTGGTCGAAGCCATGCTGCGCAGCCTGGGCTTTGAAGTGAGCCTGGCCACCGACGGTGCCGAGGCGATCCGCAGCGCCGAGAGCCTGATTTTCACCGCCATCCTGATGGATTGCCGGCTGCCGGTGATCGACGGCTACGAAGCCACCCGGCAGATTCGGCAGTTGCCGGGTTGCGCCGACCTGCCGATCATCGCCCTGACTGCCAACGCCTTGCAGGGCGACCGTGAAGCCTGTCTGGCAGCGGGAATGAACGATTACCTGGCCAAGCCGTTCAAACGCACGGATTTGCAGCAAATCCTACAACGTTGGGTGCAATAGCGCCGCGCCATCAGCCAAGTCCGACTGGCGTGAAAGACGAAAGTGCGGCAGTCTTAGGCACCCGAACGGGCCCATAAACAGGCCCGGTTTAAAATTTCAGTGAACAAGTGTACATTCAGTACCTTGCCGCTGTGACTTTCACTACAACGCAATAGTCTATGTGTAGGCTGCCGACATGAGGCATGAACGCTTCATTCGGTTCGGGAAGATTTACCCTACCCTGCCGCATGGGATTATTGAGGAGCTCGCATGACCAAACAAAACGCCTTTACTCGGGAAGACCTGCTGCGCTGCAGTCGCGGTGAGCTGTTCGGCCCAGGTAACGCGCAACTGCCCGCCCCGAACATGCTGATGGTGGATCGCATCACCCATATCAGCGAAGAGGGTGGCAAGTACGGCAAAGGTGAATTGGTCGCCGAGCTGGATATCACCCCGGACCTGTGGTTCTTCGCCTGCCATTTCGAAGGCGACCCAGTGATGCCAGGTTGCCTGGGCCTTGACGCCATGTGGCAGCTGGTCGGTTTCTTCCTCGGCTGGCAAGGTTTGCCTGGCCGCGGCCGCGCCCTGGGTTCGGGCGAAGTGAAGTTCTTTGGCCAGGTTCTGCCGACCGCCAAGAAAGTCACCTATAACATTCAAATCAAGCGCGTCCTCAAGGGCAAGCTGAACCTGGCCATCGCCGATGGTTCGGTGAGCGTCGACGGTCGCGAGATCTATACTGCCGAAGGCCTTCGGGTCGGCGTATTCACTTCCACTGACAACTTTTAAGGGTTATCCGCATGCGCCGCGTCGTTATCACTGGTCTGGGCATTGTTTCTTGCCTGGGCAATGACAAAGAGACCGTCACCGCTAACCTGCGTGCAAGTCGCCCTGGCATCCGCTTCAACCCGGAATATGCCGAAATGGGTCTGCGTAGCCAGGTTTCCGGCTCCATCGACCTGCCCCTCGAAGAGCTGATTGATCGCAAGATCTATCGCTTCGTCGGCCACGCTGCCGCCTATGCCTACCTGGCCATGAAAGACGCGATCGCCGACTCCGGCCTGAGCGACGACCAGGTATCGAACGTACGCACCGGCCTGATCGCCGGCTCCGGCGGCGCATCGACCCTCAACCAGATGGAAGCGCTGGACATCCTGCGCGAAAAAGGCGTGAAGCGCGTTGGCCCTTACCGTGTCACGCGGACCATGGGCAGCACCGTTTCGGCCTGCCTGGCCACGCCGTTCCAGATCAAGGGCGTGAACTACTCGATCTCCTCCGCCTGCGCCACCAGTGCACACTGCATCGGTACTGCGGTTGAGCAGATCCAGCTGGGCAAGCAGGACATCGTATTCGCCGGCGGCGGTGAAGAAGAGCATTGGAGCCAGTCGTTCCTGTTCGACGCCATGGGCGCGCTGTCCACTCAATACAACGAAACCCCGGAAAAGGCCTCCCGCGCCTACGACGCCAAGCGTGACGGTTTCGTCATCGCCGGCGGTGGCGGCATGGTGGTGGTCGAGGAGCTGGAACACGCTCTGGCCCGTGGTGCCAAGATCTACGCGGAAATCGTCGGCTACGGCGCCACTTCCGACGGCTACGACATGGTTGCCCCGAGCGGTGAAGGCGCCATCCGTTGCATGCAGATGGCCATGTCCACTGTAGATACCCCAATCGACTACCTGAACACCCACGGCACCTCGACTCCGGTCGGCGACGCCAAGGAAATGGAAGGCGTGCGTGCGGTCTTCGGCGACAAGGCGCCAGCCATCAGCTCCACCAAGAGCCTGTCGGGTCACTCCCTGGGCGCCGCCGGCGTTCACGAAGCGATCTACTGCCTGCTGATGATGGAAGGCAACTTCATGGCCGGCTCGGCCAACATCGACGAGATTGATCCGGTGGTGGCTGACATGCCGATCCTGACCAAAACCGTTGAGAATGCAAAAATCGACACCGTGATGAGCAACAGCTTCGGCTTTGGTGGCACTAACGCCACCCTGGTGCTGAAACGCTGGCAAGGTAAGTAGGCCTGTCGCTTGATCGCATGAAAAAGCCCCGACTGGTTCGGGGCTTTTTTGTGGGCAATCAACTCAGGACCGAGTCGCCTGCTTCGCGAGCAAGCCCGCTCCCACACTGACCGCATTTCTTTAGAAGGTACTCGGTCAAGTGTGGGAGCGGGCTTGCTCGCGAAGGGGCCCCCTCGGCTTCCCGCCCTACACCGAAAACCGCGCCACCAGAGTGTTCAGGTCCACCGCCAGCCGCGACAAATCGTGACTCGCGGCACTGGTCTGATTCGCCCCCGTTGACGTCTGGTGCGCCAAGGCACTAACGCCACCCTGGTGCTGAAACGCTGGTAGGGTAAGTAAGGCCTGTCGCTTGATCGCATGAAAAAGTCCCGACTGGTTCGGGGCTTTTTTGTGGGTGATTACAGGTAAGACCGCGCCGCCTCTATCGCAGGCAAGCCAGCTCCCACAGTTTGAATTGTAAACACAGTCAAATGTGGGAGCTGGCTTGCCTGCGATGGCGCCATCTCGGTCTCCCGCCCTACACCGAAAACCGCGCCACCAGCGTGTTCAGGTCCACCGCCAGCCGCGACAAATCGTGACTCGCGGCACTGGTCTGATTCGCCCCCGTTGACGTCTGGTGCGCCAAGGCACTAACGCCACCCTGGTGCTGAAACGCTGGTAGGGTAAGTAAGGCCTGTCGCTTGATCGCATGAAAAAGTCCCGACTGGTTCGGGGCTTTTTTGTGGGCAATCAACTCAGGACCGAGTCGCCTGCTTCGCGAGCAAGCCCGCTCCCACACTGACCGCATTTCTTTAGAAGGTACTCGGTCAAGTGTGGGAGCGGGCTTGCTCGCGAAGGGGCCCCTCGGCTTCCCGCCCTACACCGAAAACCGCGCCACCAGCGTGTTCAGGTCCACCGCCAGCCGCGACAAATCGTGACTCGCGGCACTGGTCTGATTCGCCCCCGTTGACGTCTGGTGCGCCAAATCGCGAATGTTCATCAGATTGCGATCCACCTCACGCGCCACTGCCGCCTGTTGCTCAGACGCGCTGGCAATCACCAGGTTACGCTCATTGATCAGGGTAAATGCCGAGGCAATTTCCTCCAACGCCGTGCCTGCCGACTTGGCGATATCCAGCGTGGAGCGCGCCCGTGTATTGCTCTGCTGCATCGAGCTGACCGCCTGATCGGTACCCTGCTGGATCCCGCTGATCATCTGTTCGATTTCCTGGGTCGACTGCTGGGTGCGGTGGGCCAAGGCGCGCACCTCGTCCGCAACTACCGCAAAACCACGTCCGGCATCCCCGGCACGTGCCGCTTCGATCGCCGCATTCAGCGCCAGCAGGTTGGTCTGTTCGGCAATCGAGCGGATGACGTCCAGCACCTTGCTGATGCCATAGACCTTCTGCGCCAAGTCCTCGACCTGCGTCACATTGTCGGTCACATCGGTGGCCAGCGCTTCAATCGACACCACCGTCTGCTGCACCTGCTCACGCCCACGCTGGGCGATGCGGTCGGATTCGCGCGACGCCTGCGACGTGGCCACTGCATTGCTTGCCACCTCTTCGACCGCGGCGGTCATCTGGTTGACGGCCGTGGCGGCCTGCTCGATTTCCTGGCTCTGTTGATGCAAGCCACGCGTCGCGTCCTCCGTGACGCAACTCAGCTCTTCGGAAGCCGACGCCAGTTGGTTCGACGATTCGGATATGCGCCGGATGGTGTCACGCAGATTTTCCTGCATGCTCTTGAGCGCCTGCTGCAAGCGCGCCGGTTCGTCGCGGCCACGGACACTGATCTCACCGGTTAAATCGCCGCTCGCGACGCCCTGGGCCACTTTCAACGACTGTGCCAGCGGCAGCACGATACTGCGCGTCAGCAATACCGCCAGGCCAATGGTGACCAGCGCCGTGAGCACAATCATGCCGATCACCCAAATGCGCGACTGGCTGAATACGCTTTGTGCCAGGCTTGCGGCCTGGTTGGCACTGGTCTTGTTCAAGGTCACCAGTTCGCGCAGCGTCGCCGCCATTTCGTCAGCCAGTTGGTTCATTTCGCCGTTGACCACCCGGATCGCATCCTCCAGTTGATTGGCCTTGGACAAGGTCACCACCTGCTCCTGACGTTCGAGGTAGCGCGCCTCTTCGGCCTTGAAGCGATCAAATAACACTTGTTCGGCGGGCAATACGATCAAGCCCTGATACAACGTTCGAGCGCGATGCAGGTTGGCTTTGATTTCAGTGAGTTTCTGTTCATTCTGCGCCAGCGCCTGGGGGTCGCGGTTGACCAGCAGGCGCAACGTCAGCGCACGGATGCGCAGCAGGTCCTGACTCATATCCCCCACCGCCATCACGCTGGGCAGCCAGTTGTTTTCCACCTGATCCGACTGCTGCCGCATATTGGCCATCTGCAACAGGGCAAAGCCGCCCAGGGCAAACACCATCAACGCCAACACGCCAAACCCCAATCCCGCGCGCGGGGCGATATTCAGACTTCTGATACTCATGCCTTGGCTCCTTCCAAACGCGCTGCATCCATTTGCAGCTGGCTCTTGAAAGTTATCGGCCCGTTACGGCCGTTGCGTAAGACCAAAACGCGATATCAACGGGCTGCACCCTCTTGGTTCGCTTTAGGCAGGACGGCAAGAAAGTTATCCCGCGCAACTTTTTGCGCCACATCCTCAGGCAAGGCATCGAGAAAAGGGTCAAAGCGGCGCATCTCCTTACCCAGCTTGTTGAACCGCCCTACGACATCCGAGCCCAGCATAAAGCGCTCCGGGAAGCGTTCCACCAGCTTTACCCACTCCGGGCGAGGCTGGCCTGCGTCATCGAGCAGATACGGCGTGAGCATGCTCCAGGACAGGTCAACATACAGGTTGGGATAAGCCTCCAGCAGGCGGCTCAAGGTGGGCAGCAAAAAGTCCATCTGCACCTGGTGGCGGTGGATTTCCTTGCTGGTGCCGGCATGGGCCCAGATAAAGCGCGTGTGGGGATGGTTGCGCAGCGGCTCCTCCACTTCGGCGAGGTACAGCGGGTTACGCTCGCGTTTGGAGGTGATGTTGGAGTGCAGCATCACCGGCAGGTCGTTTTCCGCTGCGAGGTGATAGATGCGGGTCATGGCTTCGTTGTTCGCGCGCGGCGTGTCGCCCGCCGTGATGGCCGTGAGGTCGTCATGGCGCGTGAAGACTTCGCCGATGCCCTGCCACAGCCCTGGGTTGAGGTCGAGCATGCGCTGGATATGGGCATCCGAGTTCTTGTCGTTAGGATTGAAGCCCGACAGGAACGGATGAAAGTGCTGACGCTGTTCAGGGGTCAGCTTGTTGACCGCTGCCGCAACGATCACGTCGGTGGCGCTGTACCAATAAGCATCGGCGTCATCACCGGCGTAATAACGTGGGCGCTTGGGTTCGTCTTCGTGCCACTTCTTCGCGACCGGAATGCCGGAAATCATCACATGCTCAATGCGGTTGTCGGCCATCGCCTTGAGCAGCTTGTCCATGCCCGCCGTTTCCTGAAAGAAATCAACGTAATGCAGGTGCGCATCGCTGTAGGCATAGTCGCGGGCCTGCGCAACAAGGCTGCCGGCGGTGAACAACAGGGCAAGCGTCAGACGGGTCCAGGGCACGGTAACACCTCGATAAGGGCTGATACGGGTAGACCTTGCGCGCCCCACCGGGGTTCATCCGGCAAAAAACGCGGAACACCGAAGTGCCAGCATGCTCTATAACTGCATGACCTTCATCCTGTCACCCTGTGAGGTTTACCATGCCTGTTACCGTAAATACCCTGAACCAAGACAACTTCCGCCATAGCGTCAATATCAACAACCATGAGTTGTTTACCGACCTGCCCAAAAGCCTGGGCGGCGATGATTCGGCGCCCTCCCCCCACGACTACTTCGACGCCGCGCTGGCGTCGTGCAAAGCATTGACCGTCAAGCTCTACGCACAGAAGAAAGACATCCCGCTTTCCGGCGTAACTGTAGAAGTCACCCATGACGCCGCTGAAGAACAAAAGGGTAAATACAAACTCAACGTCACGCTGACGCTCAAGGGCGTCCTCACCGACGAACAACGCGACGAGCTGCACCGTGTGGCGGATCGCTGCCCGGTGCACAAGCTGATGACCACCGCCGACGTCAGCATTGAGACGAAGCTGTCGGAAGGTGCCTTCAGCCAATAGCGGCAACATCCTACCGAGCGGGTTATGCTCAGCAGCATCCAACCCGCTCAGATTGGGACGCACCATGACCACCCTCACCGTGATCCGCCCTCGCCCCGAAGAGGTCGAAGGCCAACCGATCCTGCGCCCGCTGCCGTCGCGAGAATGCCGCAGCGTCGGGCCTTTCGTGTTTTTCGACCATATGCTGCTCACCCGTTATGCACCGGGCGAGGGCATGAATATCCGCCAACACCCGCATATTGGTCTGTCCACGCTCACTTATCTGTTCGAAGGCGCTTTGCAGCACAAAGACAGCCTGGGTTCGGACCAGGTGGTGCACGCCGGCGATGTCAGCTGGATGACCGCCGGCAGCGCGATTGCCCACGTCGAGCGTACACCTGAGGCGCTCAAGGCCAGAGGTTTCAGCCTGCATGGGCTGCAAGTCTGGCTGGCATCACCAAAGGACCACGAAACGGGGCCGGGGCATTACAGCCATCACCCGGCCGCGAGCCTGCCGGTGAGTGACAACCTCGGCGTGCAGATCCGCCTGATCGCGGGTGATGGTTTCTGCCTCAAATCGCCGGTGCCGGTGCTATCGCCCACGTTGTATGCCGAGGTACGCATGCAAACGGCCACGACCCTGCTGATTCCTGATGAGCATGAGGAACGGGCAGTGTATGTGCTGGAGGGCGAGGCGCAGTTGGAGGGGGAAGCATTGGAGGTGCACAGCTTGGCGGTACTGCCGGCCGGGCAGGAAATGACACTGTTCGCCGAGAGCGATTGCCACCTGATGGTGTTTGGCGGCGCGCCACTGGATGGGCCACGGCGGATTAATTGGAATTTTGTCGCGAGTGATCCGGCGGTGATCGAACAGGCCAGGCAGCGCTGGGCGGCTGGGGATTGGCCGACGGTGCCGGGTGAGTCCGAAAGAATTGAATTGCCTGTGAGATAGCATTCGCGAGCAAGCCCGCTCCCACACTCGACCCCATTTACCCTGTAGGAATGCGGTCGAATGTGGGAGCGGGCTTGCTCGCGAAGAGGCCCGAACAAGCGCTAGAGATTTAGCCCTTGAACACTTCATCCAACAGGTTATGCATCGACTGGAACGCCCGCTTGGCAGTCTTCGCGTCGTACATCATTTTGCCCGGCACGTTTGCATGCGGGTCGGTGAAGGAATGCACCGCGCCGCCGTAGCTCAGCAATTGCCAATCCACGCCCGCCGCGTTCATTTCATCTTCGAACACCGGCAGTTGCTCTTTGGGCACCAACGGGTCGCATGCGCCATGCAGGACCAGCACAGAGCCTTTGATGTTCTTCGCGTCCGCCGGGTTCGGCGTGTCGAGGGTGCCGTGGAACGAGATGGCAGCCTTGACCGGCACACCGGTACGCGCCAGTTCCAGGGAGCAGCAACCGCCGAAACAGAAACCAAAGGTCGCCAGTTTTGACGTATCAACGGCGGCCTCGGTCTGGCCCTGCAGTTGCTCGAATGCCGCCTGCATGCGCTTGTTCAACAACGCACGGTCGTTCTTCAGCGGCATCATCGCAGCGCCGGCCTCATCACCATTCGAAGGGCGCACAGTCTGGCCGTAGAGGTCGGCGATCAGTACTACGTAGCCCTTGCCGGCCACGCTTTTGGCGATCTCCTCAGCCCCCGCACTCACGCCCATCCAGTTCGGCGCCATCAGCAGCCCCGGCAGCGGGCCCTTGTGGCTGGCATCGAACGCCAGGCGGCTTTCATAGGACTGGCCATCAATCTGATAGACCACGGAACGTACAGTGACTTGGCTCATCGTTTACTCCAGTTGAGGTGAATTAACCATTCGGCGCAACGTGCTCCCTGTTGGAGCGCCAGAACGAAAAAACCCGCCGAAGCGGGTTTTTTTACTTCAAGGTCAAACCGACAGTTCAACCAACAGCTTGTTCAGGCGGCGCACATAGGCGGCCGGGTCTTTCAAGCTGTCGCCAGCGGCCAGGGCCGCCTGGTCGAAGAGGATGTGCGACAGGTCGCCAAACCGCTCTTCGCTTTGCTCGCCGTCGAGTTTCTCGATCAGCGGGTGTGCCGGGTTGAATTCGAAGATCGGCTTGGAATCCGGAACCTTCTGGCCACTGGCTTCGAGGATCTGGCGCATCTGCATGCCCAGGTCCTGCTCGCCGATCGCCAGGATCGCCGGAGAATCGGTCAGACGGTGCGACACGCGCACTTCGCTGACGGCATCGCCCAGGGACGCCTTGATCCGCTCAACCAGGCCTTCTTTGGACTTGGCGACTTCTTCGGCTTCTTTCTTCTCTTCTTCGGAGTCCAGGTTACCCAGGTCCAGGTCACCACGGGCCACGTCGACAAAGGACTTGCCATCGAATTCGTTGAGGTAGCTCATCAGCCACTCATCGATACGGTCGGTCAGCAGCAACACTTCGATGCCTTTCTTGCGGAAGACTTCCAGGTGCGGGCTGTTCTTGACCTGGGCGTAGGTTTCGCCAGTCAGGTAGTAGATCTTGTCCTGACCTTCCTTGGCGCGTGCCAGGTACTCGGCCAGGGACACAACCTGCTCGCCGCCCTCTTCATGCGTCGAGGCAAAGCGCAGCAGGCCGGCGATTTTTTCCTTGTTGGCGAAATCTTCCGCAGGGCCTTCTTTCATGACCTGGCCGAAGTTTTTCCAGAAGCCTTTGTATTGCTCAGGCTCGTTCTTCGCCAGTTTTTCCAGCATGTCGAGTACGCGCTTGGTCAGCGCCGACTTCATAGAGTCGATGATCGGATCTTTCTGCAGGATTTCCCGCGAAACGTTCAGCGACAAATCGTTGGAGTCGACCACGCCCTTGATGAAGCGCAGGTACAACGGCAGGAAGGATTCCGCCTGGTCCATCACGAACACACGCTGCACGTAGAGCTTCAGGCCTTTCGGCGCTTCACGCTGGTACAGGTCGAACGGAGCACGCGCCGGTACGTAGAGCAGCGAGCTGTATTCCAGCTTGCCTTCGACCTTGTTGTGGCTCCAGCTCAGCGGGTTTTCGTAATCGTGACCGATGTGCTTGTAGAACTCCTGGTATTCCTCGTCCTTGATCTCGGTACGCGGACGGGTCCACAGCGCGCTGGCGCGGTTGACCACTTCCCATTCCTGGGCTGGAGCCTCTTCGCCTTCAACGGCAGCCTGTTCTTTTGGCAGTTCGATCGGCAGGGCGATGTGATCGGAATACTTCTTGACGATGTTACGCAGGCGCCAGCCATCGGCGAATTCGTCTTCACCCGATTTAAGGTGCAGGACGATACGGGTGCCACGGTCGGCCTTGTCGATAGTGGCGATTTCGAATTCGCCCTCACCTTTGGACGACCAGTGCACGCCTTCGCTGGCGTCGAGGCCGGCACGGCGGCTGAACACTTCTACTTTGTCGGCCACGATGAAGGCCGAGTAGAAGCCCACGCCGAACTGGCCGATCAGGTGCGAATCTTTCTTCTGGTCGCCCGACAGGTTTTTCATGAAGTCGGCAGTACCGGATTTAGCGATGGTGCCCAAGTGGGTAATCGCGTCTTCGCGGCTCATGCCGATGCCGTTGTCTTCGAGGGTGACGGTCTTGGCGTCCTTGTCGAAGCTCACACGGATTTTCAGTTCGGCGCCACCTTCCAGCAACTCAGGCTTGGACAGGGCTTCGAAACGTAATTTGTCGACAGCGTCAGAGGCGTTCGAGATCAATTCGCGAAGGAAGATTTCCTTGTTGGAATACAGCGAATGGATCATGAGGTGCAGCAGTTGCTTCACCTCGGTCTGGAAGCCCAGGGTTTCCTTTTGAGTTTCCACACTCATGGTCATCAAACTCCAATTGGATGGCAGTGGCCGCGCCCTTGAGGGTTGGCGGCGGGTTGTCATCAAAGTTGGGGGCTAAGACCAGGATTTCAAGGGCGGCTCGATTCCTCGATCTTGAAATGCGCGCGGGCGGTAGCGATGGGTTCTGCGGCAGTGCTTTGCCAGGCAGTGATCGCGACGTTTGCCACCCGTCGGCCTTGACGCCAGACCTGGCATTTGGCGTAGGTGTCGCGAAACTGCCCGGCGCGCAGGTAATCCAGGGAAAAGTCGATGATTTTCGGAATGCCCGGCGCACCGGTGAAGACCAGCAGGTGCAGCGCGGCGGACAGCTCCATGAAGCCGGCGATCACGCCGCCGTGCAGTGCCGGCAATATGGGGTTACCAATATTGTCCTTGTTGGCGGGCAGCCGGAACAGCAGCTCATCCCCCAGCCGAGTGCATTCGATACCGATGAGCTTGGCGTAGGGGATCAGGTTGAGCAACGCCTCATAATCGCCGCGCTCATGGGCCTGTTCCAGGCGGGTCTTGAATCGGTGCGTCATGCCTGCGCTCCCTTGATCGTGTTGCCCAACCCTTGCGCACCCTTGAGGCGCTTGCCCATGCGCATAAACGTGCCCACCACATGGGCGATGGGTTGTTGCGGATCATCCTGGTAGGCAAAACCACGGGTGAAGATCACGTCGGTGGTCACCCGGTAGCATTGGGCGAAGCCGTACACCGGCTGGTGCGGCGCAGCGGGATGCATGTAGTCAACACGCAAGTCGAGGGTCGGGCACACCTCGAATTCCGGCAATACACAAAGGGTGGCCATGCCACAGGCGGTGTCCATCAGGGAGGTCAGCGCGCCGCCGTGGATCACGCCCGACCGGGGATCGCCCACCAAATGCGGGGCGTAGGGCATGATCAAGGTAATGCCCTCCTCGCTGGCCTGATGAGCGGTAATGCCCAGCACCTGGCAATGGCGCAAGGCCGAAACAAAGCGCGCCGCGCGCGCCAACAGGGGATTTTCGGTCATTCGTTAAAGACTCTTATTAATGTTGATCCACCAAATCGAGGGTCCGGACAAAAGTTCCGGTTAGGCAGCGATTTATATATCTATGGAATAAAAGGAACTAATGCCGAACCGCCATGCTCGAAAGGCCAGTAGATATCTTCAATAAGGAGAAACACCCATGCGCAAGACTTTAGCTATTTCCATGATGCTCGCCGCTGCCCTCGGTCTCGCTGCCTGCGACAAGAAATCCGAAGACAAAGCCCAAGACGCCGCCGCGCATTCTGAGCAAGCTCAGAAAGACATGGCGAAGGCTCAGGATAAAGTGAACGACGCTGCGAAAGAAAACGCCGATGCTGCCAAAGCTCAGGCTGAATCGAACGAAGCCGCCGCAAAAGAAGCAGCACCTGCTACCCCTGCCACCGGTTCTTGAGACCGCGGCTTGAAATAGCTTGGCTGCAAAAAGAAAGCCCGCTTAGATAGCGGGCTTTACTTTGTCTGGGGTTTTTATCTGAAGGTTTAGTTAAGCGGCTTCTTTAACCGCTTCCGGCGGCGGTGTGTCCGTCTGCGTATACACCATCACTTGCAGCACGTCGGAATGAAACTCCCGACGGTACAGCACCAACACCACCCCACTGCTCATCAACATGAACAACCAGGGGCTGACAAACCACGCCAGCATGGTCATGCCGAAGTAGTAAGAGCGCAGGCCGAAGTTGAACTGGTTGGCAGCCATGGAGATCACCCGCGCCGCCCGCAGGGCAAACGCATTGCGCTCCTGCTCCGACACATGCCGCTCACCGATCATCGGCGCCGACCCCACCAGCACCGCCGCGAAATTGTACTGCCGCATGCACCAGCTGAATGTGAAAAACGCATAGACGAACACCAGCGCCAGGCACAGCAGCTTGATCTCCGACATGCCCTGGGAAGCCTGCTGCACCATGGGAATATCCGCCAGCAACGACACCGCGCGCTCGGAAGCGCCGAGCACGGTGAGAATGCCGGCGAGGATAATCAAGGTGCTGGAGGCGAAGAACGAGGCGTTGCGCTCCAGGTTACCGATCACGCTGGCGTCGGCGATGCGGTTGTCGCGCAGCAGCATGCGGCGCATCCAGTCTTCGCGATACAGATGCAACACACTGGCCAGGCAGGCTGTGTCGCGGGCTTTCCAGGCGGCGTAACGGGTATAGCCGCCCCAGCACAGGACGAACCAGAGGGCGGCAAGCAGATGGATCTGATTGGCTTCGACGAACGACATGTGGGTCCTGTTACACAAAAAATGGAGTGGCGGGCGCGGTCCAAATGTGGGAGCAAGCCCGCTCCCCATTTACCGAGCTCCAACTTTAGAAGGTTGTTGTCTCATAAGCATAAAAAATGCCCCGTATCGATTGATACGAGGCATTTCAGTACAGCGGAAAACGTAGCTTAAGCGATCGCTTCGCTGCGCTTGCCCAGCATACGATCAACCGCAAACGCCACAGCCAGCGTCATCACCGACGGCACCAACCACGCCAGGCCCTGCTCGCTCAGCGGCAGGTTGGCCAACTGTGCAGGCATCCAATCCGCCAGGCCAGCGCCCTTGAGCGCATCGATGCAGCCAAAGATGAACGACACCAGCATCACCGGGCCGACAATACGACCCTGCTCTAGCCAGAAGTCTTTGCAGAAGCTCAACGCCACCAGCACGATGCACGGCGGGTAGATCGCGGTCAGTACCGGGATCGAGAAGGCAATCAGCTTGGTCAGACCCAGGTTGGACACGAACAGCGAGAACAGCGCCAGGATCACCACCAGGGTCTTGTAGGACAACGGCAGGATCCGGCTGAAGTACTCGGCGCAGGCACAGGTCAGGCCGACCGCCGTGACCAGGCACGCCAGGGAAATCAGCACAGCCAGGAAGCCGCTGCCCAGGGAGCCAAACGTGTGTTGCACATAGGCGTGCAATACCGCGGCGCCATTGGCAGCACCGGCGGCGACTTCATGGCTGCCCGAGCCAAGGCGGAACAGGCTGATATACACCAGTGCCAGGCCCACACCGGCGATCAGGCCGGCAATGATGGCGTAGCGGGTGATCAGCTTCGGCGACTCGACGCCACGGGAGCGAATGGCATTGACGATCACGATGCCGAATACCAGGGCGCCCAGGGTATCCATGGTCAGGTAACCATTGATGAAACCTTGGGAGAACGGTGCTGCCACATATTCCTGGGTAGCGACGCCTACATCGCCGGCCGGCAAGGCGAATGCGGCGATACCGAGGATGGCCAGCGCGATGATCTTCAGCGGCGCCAGGAAGCGACCTACGGTGTCCAGCAGTCGACCTGGGTAGAGGGAGACAAAAAACACCACCAGGAAATACACCGAGCTGTAGAGGAACAGTGCCAGCGGGCTTTCGCCGGTCAGCGGCGCCAGGCCCACCTCGAAGGATACGGTCGCAGTACGCGGGGTGGCGAACAGCGGCCCTACCGCCAGATACGCCGCCGCCGCCAGCAGGCCGCCGGCGATCTTGCCGATCGGGCTGCTCAGCGCGTCCATACCGCCACCCACCTTGGCCAGGGCGATCACGGTGACCACCGGCAAACCCACTGCGGTGACCAAAAAGCCCAGCGCTGCCATCCAGACATGAGGCCCGGACTGCAAACCAACGATAGGCGGGAAGATGATGTTGCCGGCGCCCACGAACAGGGCAAAAGTCATAAAGCCCAACGCCAGGACATCCTGGCTTTTCAACACTTTCATTTGAGGAAATACCACACTACTGAATCGGAATTTAGAGAGGGATTCCCTATGGATGAGGGAAATACTGTCGGCCCTTATGGGAGCCGACCGGTCTAGCGCGGGGCTTCCTTTTGGGATGCGCACGCATAAAGAGGCGGCTAGCCTAACGAATTTGCGGGTCAAACGCACTGTTGGGGGGCGAACTGTCCGATAAGCGACATTTTTATGTCGCGTTTTCATATCTAAATTTTGAAATGCGACCGGATGTGGGAGCGGGCTTGCTCGCGAAAGCGGTGTATCAGCCACTCGCAAGCTGACTGACACGCCACTTTCGTGAGCAAGCCCGCTCCCCCACCTAGATCTTCACCAACTTCAGAATGCACAAAGGCCACCCGAAGGTGGCCTTTGTGTGGTGAAGCGTCAGTTAAGCGCGAGGCTTACTTGACAGCCCAACCGGTCAGCTCGGCCAGGGCCTTGCCGATGTCTGCCAGCGAACGCACGGTTTTAACGCCTGCGTCTTGCAGCGCAGCGAATTTCTCGTCTGCAGTGCCTTTGCCGCCAGAGATGATTGCGCCAGCATGGCCCATGCGCTTGCCCGCAGGGGCAGTCACACCAGCGATGTAGGAAACAACCGGCTTGGTCACGTGTGCCTTGATGTAGGCAGCCGCTTCTTCTTCAGCCGAACCGCCGATCTCACCGATCATCACGATCGCTTCGGTCTTCGGGTCTTCCTGGAACAGCTTCAGGATGTCGATGAAGTTCGAGCCTGGGATCGGGTCACCACCGATGCCGACGCAAGTCGACTGGCCGAAACCGGCGTCAGTCGTTTGCTTGACAGCTTCGTAGGTCAGGGTGCCGGAACGGGAAACGATACCGACTTTACCTGGCAAGTGAATGTGACCTGGCATGATGCCGATCTTGCATTCGCCTGGAGTGATCACGCCTGGGCAGTTAGGGCCGATCAGGACTACGCCCAGCTCGTCGCACTTAACTTTAGCGTCCAGCATGTCCAGGGTAGGAATGCCTTCGGTGATGCAAACGATCAGCTTGATGCCGCCGAATGCTGCTTCCAGGATCGAGTCCTTGCAGAAAGGAGCTGGAACGTAGATCACGCTGGCGGTGGCGCCAGTGGCAGCTACAGCGTCTTTCACAGTGTTGAACACTGGCAGGCCCAGGTGCTCGGTGCCGCCTTTACCAGGCGTTACACCACCGACCATCTTGGTGCCGTATTCGATGGCTTGCTGGGTGTGGAAACTACCTTGCGAACCGGTAATACCCTGGCAGATAACTTTGGTGTCTTTATTGATCAGGACGCTCATTATTTGCCCTCCGCAGCTTTGACAACTTGTTGAGCAGCGTCGGTCAGGCTGGTAGCCGCGATGATGTTCAAACCGCTTTCTGCCAGTACTTTAGCGCCCAGTTCAGCGTTGTTGCCTTCAAGGCGAACAACAACCGGGATTTTAACGCCGACTTCTTTCACTGCACCGATGATGCCTTCGGCAATCATGTCGCAACGAACGATGCCGCCGAAGATGTTGACCAGTACTGCGGCGACGTTGGAGTCGGACAGGATGATCTTGAAGGCTTCGGTTACGCGTTCCTTGGTAGCACCACCGCCCACGTCGAGGAAGTTGGCTGGTTTGCCGCCATGCAGGTTGACGATGTCCATGGTACCCATGGCCAGGCCAGCACCGTTGACCATGCAACCGATGTTGCCTTCCAGTGCTACGTAGTTCAGTTCGAACTTGGCGGCGTGCGCTTCGCGCGGATCGTCTTGCGACGGATCGTGGAAAGTCTTCAGCTTAGGCTGACGGTACATGGCGTTGGCGTCGATGTTGATCTTGGCGTCGAGGCAGTGCAGATCGCCGTCAGCCTTGATCACCAGCGGGTTCACTTCCAGCAGGGCCAGATCGTGATCCTGGAACAGTTTGGCCAGACCTACGAAGATCTTGGCGAACTGGGCAACTTGCTTGCCTTCCAGACCCAACTGGAAAGCCAGCTCGCGACCCTGGAATGGCTGAGCGCCCACCAGTGGATCGATAGTGGCTTTCAGAATTTTTTCTGGGGTTTCGTGAGCGATTTTCTCGATGTCCACGCCACCTTCGGTGGAAGCCATGAACACGATGCGACGGCTCGAACGGTCAACGACAGCGCCCAGGTACAGCTCTTTAGCGATATCAGTGCACGATTCAACCAGGATCTTGGTGACTGGCTGGCCATTGGCATCAGTCTGGTAAGTCACCAGACGCTTGCCCAGCCACTGCTGTGCGAAGGCTTTGGCGTCTTCTTTGCTGCGAACCAGCTTAACGCCGCCCGCTTTACCGCGACCACCAGCGTGGACCTGGGCTTTGACAACCCACTCGGTGCCGCCGATTTTGTCGCAAGCTTCTGCTGCTGCTTCCGGGGTGTCTACTGCGTAGCCCTTGGAAACTGGCAGGCCGTATTCAGCGAACAGCTGCTTACCCTGATACTCGTGAAGATTCATGCTTTTTACCGTCTTCGTTAGGTACTGCGCATTCGGCGCTGCGCTCATTATGAGTGCCGCGCCACCTGTGACTGCTGCTTGCGCAACTTGCGGGGCTCAAGGCCCGTAAAGCTGCGCAAGACTGCGTCCAGCGGATATTCCGCGGTGAGTCTTGCGCGCAAGGCTCACGACGGGCAACTCCGCCGTGGTTTCTTATTATCTCGCTTAGCGCTTCTTCTTGTTGGCGATGTGGATGGCGCCGCCATTCACTGCCAACGCGGCTTCGTGCAGCGCTTCGGACAACGTCGGATGGGAGAAGACCATCATGCCGATGTCCTCGGCACTGGTGCCGAATTCCATACCGATCGCGCCCTGCTGAACCAGTTCTGCTGCGCCTGGGCCAATCACGTGGACGCCCAATACGCGGTCAGTCTTGGCATCAGCAATGACTTTGACAAAACCACCGGTGTCGTTGGCTGCCATGGCACGGCCAGAAGCGGCAAACGGGAAGGTGCCGACGTTAACTTCAACGCCTTCAGCTTTCAACTGCTGTTCGTTCTTGCCGACCCATGCAATTTCCGGGTGGGTGTAGATAACCGATGGGATCAGGTCGTAGTTCATCTGGGTTTTGTGGCCCTTGATGCGCTCGACAACCATGATGCCTTCTTCGGAAGCCTTGTGCGCCAGCATCATGCCACGCACCACGTCGCCGATGGCGTAGACGCCCGGCACGGTGGTCGCGCAGTGATCGTCAACGTGCACGTAACCGCGCTCGTCGAGGGTCACGCCGCTGTCGGCTGCCAGCAGGTCGGTGGTCACTGGACGGCGACCAACGGCTACGATCAGCTTGTCGAAAGTGATGGTCTTTTCGCCATCCTTGTCGGTGTAGTTGACGACAACTTCTTCACCGTTGACTTTCGAACCGGTCACACGAGCGCCCAGCTTGATGTCCAGACCTTGTTTGGTCAGGGTTTTCAGGGCTTCTTTCGATACAGCGGTGTCGGCAGCCAGCAGGAACGTGTCCAGGGCTTCCAGCACGGTGACTTCGGAACCCAGGCGGGACCACACCGAACCCAGTTCCAGGCCGATCACGCCAGCGCCGATCACGCCCAGGCGCTTAGGCACGGCTTGGAATTCCAGGGCACCGGTCGAATCAACGATCACGTTCTGGTCAACTGGAGCAGGCGGAATGTCGATTGGACGGGAGCCTGGAGCCAGGATCACGTTCTCGGCTTCGATGATCTCGGTCGAACCGTCTGGCTTGGTGATTTCAACTTTCTTGCCGGCCAGCAGCTTGCCGTGGCCTTGCAGGGAAGTCACACCGTTGGCCTTGAACAAGGTGGCAACGCCGGAAGTCAGGCCTTTGACGATGTTGGCTTTACGGCCGACCATTGCAGGTACGTCCATAGTCACGCCGGCATGGTGGATGCCGTGGATCGCGAAGCCGTCTTGGGCTTCGTGGAATTTCCAGGAGCTGTCCAGCAGCGCCTTGGAAGGAATGCAACCAACGTTCAGGCAAGTACCGCCCAATGCCAGTTTGCCTTCCTTGTCGGTGTATTTTTCAATGCAAGCAGTCGAGAGGCCCAATTGTGCGGCCTTGATAGCGGCAACGTAGCCGCCAGGACCTGCACCAATCACTACGACGTCAAATTTCTGTGTCATGAAAATAGATCCTCTATTTGCGACAAGCTTTTAGCCGCAAGCGGCAAGCCAAGCTGCTTTTTTCTTACAGCTTGTAGCTCGCAACTTGCAGCTGCTTCAATCAGATATCCAGCAACAGACGAGCCGGGTCTTCCAGCAGGTTCTTGATGGTCACCAGGAAAGTCACGGCTTCTTTACCATCGATCAGGCGGTGATCGTACGACAGCGCCAGGTACATCATTGGGCGGATCACGACTTGGCCGTTGATGGCCATCGGACGCTGGATGATGTTGTGCATGCCCAGGATCGCGGCTTGCGGTGGGTTGACGATCGGGGTCGACATCATCGAACCGAAGGTACCACCGTTGGTGATGGTGAAGGTACCGCCGGTCATCTCGTCGATGGTCAGCTTGCCGTCACGGGCTTTCTTGCCGAAGGTGGCGATGCCGCCTTCGATTTCGGCCAGGCTCATCAGCTCGGCGTTACGCAGTACTGGAACCACCAGGCCACGGTCGCTGGACACGGCAACGCCGATGTCTGCGTAGCCATGGTAAACGATGTCGTTGCCGTCGATGGAAGCGTTCACTGCCGGGAAGCGTTTCAGCGCTTCGGTGGCGGCTTTCACGAAGAAGGACATGAAGCCCAGGCGCACGCCGTTGTGGGACTTCTCGAACAGATCCTTGTACTTCGAACGCAGGGCCATGACTTCGGTCATGTCGACTTCGTTGAAGGTGGTCAGCATCGCCATGTTCGACTGTGCTTCAACCAGACGCTTGGCCACGGTGGCACGTACGCGGGTCATCGGTACACGCTTCTCGGTGCGGTCGCCAGCGGCGAACACTGGAGCAGCGGCAGCCGGGGCAGCAGCCTTGGCAGGTGCGGCAGCTGGAGCGTTTTTCTTGGCTTCAACAGCGGCAACCACGTCTTCCTTGGTCACACGGCCGTCTTTGCCGGTGCCCTTGATGGAAGCCAGGTTGATGCCATTCTCTTCAGCCAGCTGACGGGCAGCCGGTGCAGCGATTGGATCTTCACCACCAGCAGCCGGAGCAGCGGCTGGAGCCGAAGCAGCAGCTGGTGCAGCGGCAGCGGCAGGAGCGGCAGCAGCAGCGCTGCCCTCTTCGATCGAGCCCAGTACCTGGTTCGACAGCACGGTAGCGCCTTCTTCGGCAACGATTGCGCCCAGCACGCCGTCAGCTTCGGCCAACACTTCCAGCACGACTTTGTCGGTCTCGATGTCGACGATCAGGTCGTCACGCTTTACAGCGTCGCCTGGTTTCTTGTGCCAGGTGGCAACGGTGCCATCGGCAACCGATTCCGGGAATGACGGGGCTTTGATTTCGATAGCCATTATCTGTGGGTCCTTAAAATTCGGTTTCAGTCAGCGCGAAGGCGTTAAACAGTGAAAGCATCTTGCAGCAGTTTTTCCTGCTGCTCGGCGTGCATCGACGCATAACCACACGCAGGTGCAGCGGAAGCATCACGGCCGGCATATTCAAGGCCCAGGGCCTTGTTGTGGTTGCCGATGCTGCGACGCAGGTGATGCTGGCTGCTGTACCACGCGCCCTGGTTCATCGGTTCTTCCTGGCACCACACCACATTAGTGAGGTTGGTGTAAGGCGCGATGGCCTCCATCAGGTCGTCTTCCGGGAACGGGTAAAGCTGCTCGATACGCACGATGGCGATGTCTTCGCGGCCTTCGGCACGGCGTTTTTCCAGCAGGTCGTAGTAGACCTTGCCGCTGCACAGGACCAGGCGCGTCACTTTTGCCGCGTCCAGCGCGTCGATTTCCGGGATCACGGTCTGGAACGAACCATCCGCCAGATCTTCCAGGGTCGAGATGGCCAATTTATGACGCAGCAGCGACTTCGGCGTCAGCACTACCAGCGGCTTGCGCAGTGGGCGGATCACCTGGCGACGCAGCAAGTGGTAGATCTGGGCCGGCGTAGTCGGCACGCACACCTGGATGTTGTGCTCGGCGCACAGCTGCAGGTAACGCTCCAGACGGGCCGAGGAGTGCTCAGGACCCTGACCTTCATAACCGTGTGGCAGCAGCATGGTCAGACCGCACAGGCGACCCCACTTGTGCTCGCCGCTGGTGATGAACTGGTCGATAACCACTTGGGCACCGTTGGCGAAGTCGCCGAACTGAGCTTCCCAGATCACCAGCGCGTTTGGCGTGGTGGTCGAGTAACCGTATTCGAACGCCAGAATCGCTTCTTCGGACAGGAACGAGTCGTACAAGTCGAAACGTGGCTGGCCTTCATACAGGTTCTGCAACGGGATATAGGTGCCCGCGTCTTTCTGGTTGTGCAATACCGCGTGACGGTGCGAGAACGTACCACGGCCGATGTCCTGGCCGGTCATGCGGATCGGGTGACCTTCGAACGCCAGGGTCGCGTACGCCATGGTTTCGGCGTAACCCCAGTTGATCGGCAGGCCGCCGGCTTGCATCTTCTGGCGGTCTTCGTAGATCTTCGCCACTTGGCGCTGGACCACGAAACCTTCAGGAATTTCCAGCAGTTTGGCGGACAATTCCTGCAAGGTCTTCAGATCGAACGACGTATCGTGACGCGCAGTCCAGGCGTGGCCCAGGTATGGACGCCAATCAACGAACAGCTCTTTGTTCGGCTCTTTAACCAGGCTTTTTACTACATGCAGACCGTTGTCCAGCGCGTTGCGGTATTCATCGACTTTGGCCTGAACACGTGCATCGTCAACCACACCGGCCTTGGTCAGGCTTTCGGCGTACAGCTCACGGGTGGTGCGCTGCTTGGTGATCTGCTGGTACATCAACGGCTGGGTGCCGCTTGGTTCGTCGGCTTCGTTGTGACCGCGACGGCGGTAGCAAACCAGATCGATCACTACGTCACGCTTGAACTGCATGCGATAGTCGATAGCAAGCTGGGTCACGAACAGCACGGCTTCCGGATCATCACCATTCACATGGAGAATCGGCGCCTGGATCATCTTGGCAACGTCGGTGGCGTACTCGGTAGAGCGCGCGTCCAGCGGGTTGCTGATGGTGAAGCCAACCTGGTTGTTGATGACGATGTGAACGGTACCGCCGGTCTTGAAGCCGCGGGTCTGCGACATCTGGAAAGTTTCCAGGACCACGCCTTGACCGGCGAATGCCGCGTCACCGTGGATGGAAATCGGCAGGACCTTTTCACCGGTGGTGTCGTTACGACGATCCTGGCGGGCACGGACCGAACCCTCGACCACTGGAGAAACGATTTCCAGGTGGGATGGGTTGAAGGCCATGGCCAGGTGAACTTCACCGCCGGTGGTCATCACGTTGGACGAGAAGCCCTGGTGGTATTTAACGTCACCGGAACCCAACTCGACTTTCTTCTTGCCTTCGAACTCGTCGAACAGCTCACGCGGGTTCTTGCCGAAGGTGTTGACCAACACGTTCAGGCGACCACGGTGAGCCATGCCGATCACGATTTCCTTGGTGCCGTAGGAACCGGAACGCTGGATCAGCTCGTCGAGCATCGGGATCAGGCTTTCGCCGCCTTCCAGACCGAAACGCTTGGTGCCCGGGTATTTGGTGCCCAGGTATTTTTCCAGGCCTTCGGCAGCGGTGACGCGCTCGAGCAGGTGGCTGCGTACGTCGGCAGACAGCACCGGACGACCACGCACACCTTCCAGGCGATGCTGGAACCAGTGGCGTTGCTCGGAATCGGTGATGTGCGTGAACTCAGCGCCAATGGTGCGGCAATATGTCTGCTGCAACGCTTCGTGAATTTCGCGTAGGCTCGCTTCCTCTTTGCCGATGAACAGGTCGCCGGCACGGAAGGTCGTATCAAGATCGGCATTGGTCAAGCCGTAATGATTGATCGACAGGTCAGCAGGTGCAGGACGCTTCCAGAGCCCCAGCGGGTCAAGCTGGGCCGCCTGGTGGCCACGCATCCGGTAGGCCTGGATCAGTCGCAATACTTCAACTTGCTTCTTCTCATGCTCACTGCTCACGCTGCCGGCAGAAACCGGTTGGGCGCGGCGCTGGTTCTTTGCCAGCAGCACGAACTGATCGCGAATTGTTGCGTGCGATACATCGGTGGCAGCGTTGCCGTCTGAAGACAACGTCTGAAATTTGGTGCGCCATTCTTCTGGCACAGCGTTAGGGTCGTGCAGGTAGAGCTCATAAAGCTCTTCCACATAGGCAGCGTTACCACCTGAAAGATAGCCGCTGTTCCACATGCGCTGCATCACGCTTTCTTGCATGCTTGGTCACCCTCGATTTGGGGACACCACCGGCGAAAACACCGAGTTTGCTTGCAAAAGGCCAAGTGCAGCGACCAAAACAAGCCACTTAGGATCACGCTGATAGTTCGGGTACCAACCCGAATGCCCCTGCTTGTCTCATTTCTTCAAAATAAGAGCCGCGGCTTTGTAAGTCGCTGCTCAAGTTAAAACTACGGCGCCGGTTGAAGCCTGCGCCGTAGCATTTACGGGCACAACGGTCCTGCCTTTACTACAACGTCGGTTACACGCCGCTCTGCAGCAGCATGTTACGGATGTGACCAATGGCCTTAGTCGGGTTCAGGCCTTTGGGACATACGTTGACGCAGTTCATGATCCCGCGGCAGCGGAATACGCTGAACGGGTCATCCAGCGAAGCCAGACGCTCGGACGTCTTGGTATCACGGCTGTCTGCCAGGAAGCGGTAGGCTTGCAGCAGGGCAGCTGGACCCAGGAACTTGTCCGGGTTCCACCAGAAGGACGGGCACGAAGTCGAGCAGCAAGCGCACAGGATGCACTCGTACAGACCGTCGAGCTTCTCGCGCTCTTCCGGGGACTGCAGACGCTCGATGGCCGGAGCCGGCGTGTCGTTCTGCAGGAACGGCTTAACTTTCTCGTATTGCTTGTAGAAGATGCTCATATCGACGACCAGGTCACGGATAACCGGCAAACCTGGCAGTGGACGAACGATCAGCTTGTTGCCTTTGACCACGGCGGACAGCGGCGTGATGCACGCCAAGCCGTTTTTGCCGTTGATGTTCATGCCGTCGGAACCGCACACACCTTCACGGCAAGAGCGACGATAGGAGAAACCTTCGTCCTGCTCTTTGATCAGTGCCAGTACATCCAGCACCATCAAGTCTTTACCACCGGTATCGACCTGGAATTCCTGCATGAACGGCGCAGCGTCCTGATCAGGGTTGTAGCGGTAAACACTGACTTTCAACATGGCAGCCACCCTTAGTAAGTCCGAATCTTCGGTTCAAACGTCGGAACCGTCTTCGGCGAGAAATTCACGGCACGCTTGGTCACGCGCTTGTCACCCGGGAAGTACAGGGTGTGGCACAACCAGTTTTCGTCGTCGCGATCTTCAAAGTCTTCACGGGCGTGAGCACCACGGGACTCCTTGCGAACCTCGGCAGCGATTGCGGTCGCTTCGGCCACTTCCAGCAGGTTTTGCAGCTCAAGGGCTTCGATACGAGCAGTGTTGAACGCCTGGCTCTTATCGTTGATCTTGACGTTGGCGATGCGCTTGCGCAGATCGGCCAGCTGGGCAATACCCTTCTGCATGTATTCGCCGGTACGGAATACACCGAAGTAGTTCTGCATGCAGCTTTGCAGCTCGCGACGCAGGGTAGCCACGTCTTCGCCATCGGTGCGCTCGTTCAGAGCGTTCAGGCGAGCCAGTGCAGCCTCGATGTTGGCATCGGTCGCGTCATCGTATTCGATGCCGTCGGTCAGCGCCTTTTCCAGGTGCAGGCCGGCAGCGCGGCCGAATACCACCAGGTCGAGCAGCGAGTTGCCGCCCAGACGGTTGGCACCGTGCACCGATACGCAAGCCACTTCGCCTACAGCGAACAGACCGTGGATGATCTCGTCCTCGCCTTCGGCGTTCTGGGTGATCGCCTGGCCGTGGATGTTGGTCGGCACGCCGCCCATCATATAGTGGCAGGTTGGAACAACCGGAACCGGAGCAACCACCGGGTCAACGTGAGCAAAAGTCTTGGACAGCTCACAGATACCTGGCAGACGGCTGTGCAGCACTTCTTCGCCCAGGTGATCGAGCTTCAGCAGCACGTGGTCGCCATTCGGGCCACAGCCATTACCGGCGATGATCTCTTTAACCATCGAACGGGCAACAACGTCACGACCAGCAAGGTCTTTCGCGTTCGGAGCGTAACGCTCCATGAAACGCTCGCCGTGCTTGTTGATCAGGTAGCCACCTTCACCACGGCAACCTTCGGTCACCAGTACACCAGCGCCGGCGATGCCGGTCGGGTGGAACTGCCACATTTCGATGTCTTGTACCGGTACGCCGGCACGCAGTGCCATGCCGACGCCGTCACCGGTGTTGATCAGGGCATTGGTGGTCGACGCGTAGATACGGCCTGCACCGCCAGTCGCCAGCACGGTAGCCTTGGCACGGATGTAGGTGGTTTCACCGGTTTCGATGCAGATGGCGATCACACCGACGAACTCGCCTTGCGCGTTCTTCACCAGATCGACCGCGTAGTACTCGTTCAGGAACGTGGTACCGGCTTTTAGGTTGCCCTGATAAAGGGTGTGCAGCAGCGCGTGACCGGTACGGTCGGAAGCGGCGCAAGTACGGGCAGCCTGCCCGCCTTTACCGTAATCCTTCGACTGACCGCCGAATGGACGCTGGTAGATACGGCCTTGCTCGGTGCGGGAGAACGGCAGACCCATGTGGTCCAGCTCGAACACCGCGGCCGGGCCTTCCTGACACATATATTCGATAGCGTCCTGGTCACCGATGTAGTCGGAACCCTTGACGGTATCGTACATGTGCCAGCGCCAGTCATCGTTCGGGTCGGCGGAGGCGATGGCGCAGGTGATGCCACCCTGGGCCGATACGGTGTGGGAACGGGTCGGGAACACCTTGGTGATCACGGCAGTCTTGTGACCGCCCTGGGCCAGCTGCAGCGCAGCGCGCATGCCAGCACCGCCGCCACCAATGATGATGGCGTCGAATGAAATAGTTGGAATGTTAGCCATGAATCAGATACCCCAAAGAATCTGCACACCCCAGACGAAGTAAGCGAACATCGCGACGCCGCAGACTGCCTGGAAGAGGAAACGTACTGCGGTCGCGGACTTGCCCAGCGCCATCGGCGTCAGGTAGTCGGTCGCGATGGTCCACATGCCGACCCAGGCGTGTGCGCCCAGGGCAACAAGGGCCAGCAGACTGAAGATTCGCATTGCATTGTGGGAGAACAGGCCATGCCATTGCTCATAGCCGATGCCCGGATTTGCAACGAGGTATCCGATCAGGAAAATGAAATAAGCCGCGAGAACGACCGCAGACACACGCTGTGCCATCCAGTCATAGAGGCCCGAACGCGACAGATTCGTAACGCTGGTTACCATATCCAAACTCCTGCCAGAACGATCAGCACCACGGAAATGGCGATGATGATTTTCGAGCCCAGGCGGCCGCCTTCCAGCGTCTCACCGATGCCCATATCCATGATCAAGTGGCGCACACCGGCTACCAGGTGATAGAGCAGAGCGGACAGGAGGCCCCATGCTACGAACTTGGCCAGCGGGCTGGTCAAGCATGCCTTCACCTCGGCGTATCCTTCCTCGGAACCCAGGGATTTGCTCAATGCATAAAGCATGATGCCCAAGCCCAGGAACAGGATGATGCCGGAAACACGGTGCAGGAACGACGTAACGCCGGTGATGGGGAGTTTGATGGTCCTTAGGTCTAGGTTTACAGGTCGTTGGCTATTCACGGCTTTTTTTCACACTGAAGAGCCCCTAACAATCAGGGCAAAGTTGTTGGGGAGTGCACTGGTCAGGTAAGCACCACCCAGGGAGTGCGACCCCCAATGAAAGCAAGCCCAAAAGCCCTTGGCGGTCGGTGGCCGAGTATAGACAGTTAGGTTACTAATGACAACGCGCACTCCTCACCCTAATAGCGGATTGCGCTGGGGGAATAAAAGGCGTAAACGGCAGTCAATTTCGAGGAAAAAGTACGGTTAAAGCCTTCTGCTGCAAGACTTTAGGCAAATTGACATCTGGATTTATATCAATATAGTGGTGCGGGCCCTGCGTGGGGGGTCTGTCTGATGATTTGAAGCATAAATAGGAGGCCACATGGCTGACAAAAAAGCGCAGTTGATCATCGAGGGCGCAGCCCCCGTCGAGCTGCCCATTTTAACCGGCACCGTTGGTCCCGATGTTATCGACGTACGGGGCCTGACGGCCACGGGCCGTTTCACATTCGACCCAGGCTTCATGTCGACCGCCTCTTGCGAGTCGAAGATCACCTACATCGATGGTGATAATGGCATTTTGCTGCATCGCGGCTACCCGATCGAGCAACTGGCCGAGAAATCGGACTATCTGGAAACCTGCTACCTGCTGCTAAATGGCGAATTGCCAACAGCCGAGCAGAAAGCCCAGTTTGTCAGCACCGTGAAGAACCACACCATGGTTCACGAGCAGTTGAAGACTTTCTTCAACGGCTTCCGTCGCGACGCCCACCCGATGGCCGTCATGTGTGGCGTGGTCGGCGCCCTGTCGGCCTTCTATCACGACTCCCTCGACATCAATAACCCGCAGCATCGCGAAATCTCCGCGATCCGCCTGGTTGCCAAGATGCCGACCCTGGCCGCAATGGTTTACAAGTACTCCATGGGCCAACCCATGATGTACCCGCGCAACGACCTGACGTACGCGGAAAACTTCCTGCACATGATGTTCAACACGCCGTGCGAGATCAAACCGATCAGCCCGGTGCTGGCCAAGGCCATGGACCGGATCTTCATCCTCCATGCCGACCACGAACAGAACGCCTCCACCTCTACCGTCCGCCTGGCAGGCTCTTCGGGTGCCAACCCGTTCGCCTGTATCGCCGCCGGTATCGCCGCACTGTGGGGCCCTGCACACGGCGGTGCGAACGAAGCCGTATTGACCATGCTCGATGAAATCGGCGATGTCTCGAACATCGACAAGTTCATCGCCAAGGCCAAGGACAAGAACGATCCGTTCAAGTTGATGGGCTTCGGTCACCGGGTCTACAAGAACCGCGACCCGCGCGCCACCGTGATGAAGCAGACCTGCGACGAAGTGTTGAAGGAACTGGGCATCAAGAACGATCCGCAACTCGAACTGGCCATGCGCCTGGAAGAGATCGCCCTGACCGACCCGTACTTCATCGAACGCTCGCTGTACCCGAACGTCGACTTCTACTCGGGGATCATCCTCAAGGCGATCGGCATTCCAACCAGCATGTTCACCGTGATCTTCGCCCTGGCGCGGACCGTGGGCTGGATCTCCCACTGGAAAGAAATGCTCTCCAGCCCGTACAAGATTGGCCGCCCACGCCAGCTGTACACCGGCTACGAGTCGCGTGACATCACCCAGTTGGAAGATCGCAAGTAAGCATTCAACCGCTTAGTTGCACTGAATAAGGCCTCCTCTGGAGGCCTTATTTGTTTCTGCCAGCACCGACCTCCGCAGGCGTTGGCTTGCCAGCGATGAGGCCCACAAGCATAGCTCCAGGTTCAAGGAGGGCTATCGTCGGCAAGCCGGCCACTAGAATGGATCGTGGTTGACCCAGCCAAGGTGAAGGCACTTTTATTGATACAGGATTTGAGAAACAGTTTTGTGGAATCCGTTACCAATAAAAGCAAAAAAATGCCCCGATCTCACGACCGGGGCATTTTTTTGTAGCGGTTACAGCGGTTAGTGGCTAACAGCCCCACTCGACCCCAGGCCAGTCTGCGAACGCACAAACTGCGGGAAGTACAGCGCACGTTCTTTCTCTGCCGCCGACGACTTGTCGGTGATGGAGAAGAACCAGATGCCGACGAACGCAATGATCATCGAGAACAGCGCCGGGTACTCATAAGGGAAGATGGCTTTTTCATGGTGCAGGATCGACACCCAGATGGTCGGGCCCAGCACCATCAGGCCAACGGCACTGACCAGCCCCAGCCAACCACCAATCATCGCACCACGGGTGGTGAGGTTTTTCCAGTACATGGAAAGCAGCAACACCGGGAAGTTACAACTGGCAGCAATGGAGAACGCCAGGCCGACCATGAACGCAATGTTCTGGCTTTCGAACAGGATACCCAGGCCGATAGCCAAGACGCCCAAGGCAATCGTGGTGATCTTCGAGACGCGAATCTCGTCCTTGTCGTTGGCCTTGCCTTTCTTGATCACGCTGGCGTACAGGTCATGGGACACCGCCGAAGCACCGGCCAGGGTCAGACCGGCAACCACCGCGAGGATGGTGGCGAAGGCCACGGCCGAGATGAAGCCCAGGAAGATACTGCCACCCACCGCGTTGGCCAGGTGCACCGCCGCCATGTTGTTGCCGCCCATCAAGGCGCCTGCTGCATCCTTGAACGCCGGATTGGTGCTGACCAGCAGGATCGCGCCAAAGCCGATGATGAAGGTCAGGATGTAGAAGTAACCGATGAAACCTGTGGCGTAGAACACGCTCTTGCGCGCTTCTTTAGCGTCGCTGACGGTGAAGAAGCGCATCAGGATGTGTGGCAAGCCAGCCGTACCGAACATCAACGCAAGCCCGAGGGAGAACGCTGAAATCGGGTCTTTCACCAAGCCGCCGGGGCTCATGATCGCCTCACCTTTAGGGTGAACCTTGATCGCCTCGGAGAACAGGGCATTGAAGTCGAAGTTGACATGCTTCATCACCATCAGCGCCATGAACGAGGCCCCCGACAGCAACAGCACGGCCTTGATGATTTGTACCCAAGTGGTCGCCAGCATGCCGCCGAACAGCACATAGAGCACCATCAGGATACCCACCAGGATCACCGCTACATGGTAGTCCAGGCCGAACAGCAGTTGAATCAGCTTGCCCGCACCAACCATCTGCGCGATCAGGTAGAACGCCACCACCACCAGCGAACCACAAGCCGACAGGCTGCGGATCTGGGTCTGGCCCAAGCGATAGGACGCCACGTCGGCAAAGGTGTACTTGCCCAGGTTACGCAGGCGCTCGGCGATCAGGAACAGAATGATCGGCCAGCCCACCAGGAAGCCGATCGAATAGATCAGGCCGTCATAACCGGAGGTGTAGACCAGCGCGGAAATCCCCAGGAAGGACGCCGCCGACATGTAGTCACCGGCAATCGCCAGGCCGTTCTGGAAACCGGTGATCTTGCCGCCGGCCGCGTAGTAGTCGGCTGCCGACTTGTTGCGCTTGGAGGCCCAATAGGTGATGCACAGGGTGGCGCCGACAAACACGACGAACATCACGATGGCCGAAACGTTCAGGGGTTGCTTGTGCACTTCACCGGTCAATGCGTCCGCCGCCCAAACGGCTGGAGCAAAGATCGAAGCACCCAATATTGCCAGTAGACGCCGGATCATTGCGCAGCCTCCTTGAGAATCGCATTGTTCAGGTCGTCAAACTCGCCATTGGCCCGACGCACATAGATGCCGGTCAGGACGAAAGCGGACACAATCAGCCCGACGCCCAGGGGAATGCCCCAGGTGATCGACGAACCGGGGCTGATCTTGGCCCCCAGTAATTGTGGCCCGTAGGCGATCAACAGGATGAAAGCGGAGTAAAGCCCTAGCATGATCGCCGAGAGAATCCAGGCGAACCTTTCCCTTTTTCTCACCAGCTCCTTGAAACGCGGGCTGTTTTGAATCGAGAGGTAAATGCTGTCGTTCATTGTTTTTATCCTCGCAGCACAGCTTTTTTATTATTGGAACGTATCCACTGTATGCGGCTGCGGAACAGGTTCCAGACGACCTTAGTATTAGAGGGAGTGTAGCGAGGGTTTGCGCGAGCACAGGAAGATTTGCGAGGCGTGAAATTAATGTGGGAGGGGGCTTGCCCCCGATGGCGGAGCGTCAGTCAAAAACACTCTGACTGGACCATCGCCATCGGGGGCAAGCCCCCTCCCACAGGGTTGTAACTGGGGTTTTACTTACCGACCCATTCGGCGACACGCTCAGGGTGCTTGGCAACCCAGTCCTTGGCCGCCGCATCAGGCTTGGCGCCTTCTTGAATCGCCAGCATCACTTCGCCGATTTCGTCCTTGGAGGCCCACTGGAATTTCTTCAGGAAGGCCGCGACTTCCGGCGCTTTCTTCTCCAGGCCTTTGCTGCCGATGCTGTTGACGGTTTCAGCAGCGCCATAAATTCCTTTTGGATCGTCCAGGAAACGCAGTTTCCACTTGGCGAACATCCAGTGTGGCACCCAACCGGTGACCGCAATGGACTCCTGTTTGTCTTCGGCACGGGTCAGCTCGGCGATCATTGCCGCGCCCGAACTGGCTTGCAGTTTGTAATCGAGGCCGTACTGCTTGATGGCTTCGTCGGTCTTGAGCATCACGCCCGAACCGGCGTCGATACCGACGATCTTGTTCTTGAAGGTGGTGTCGGTCTTGAGGTCTTCGATGGACTTGGCCTTGACGTACTCCGGCACGATCAGGCCGATCTTCGCGTCTTTGAAGTTGGGGCCGTAGTCGACCACCTTGTCCTTGTTCTTGGCCCAGTACTCGCCGTGGGTGACGGGCAGCCAGGCGGAGAGCATGGCGTCGAGCTTACCGGTGGCCACGCCCTGCCACATGATCCCGGTGGCGACGGCTTGCAGTTTCACGTCATAACCGAGCTTGGACTTGATCACTTCTGCCGCCACGTGGGTGGTGGCCACGCTGTCGGACCAGCCATCCACATAGCCGATGCTCAGGGTCTTGCTGTCGGCGCTGGCCAGTGTGGAGCTCATCGCAACTACCAGAGTGGCAGCTGCGCCCAAGAGTCGTCGCATCTTCATAGTACTTCCCCGAAAGTGCTGCGCCCGGCGAATGCCGAGCGACGTCAACCTGTTGTTATGTGGTGCACCGCGCCCCCTTCACGCGCATCGATCACGGTAGTGCGCCGTCAGCGGAGTACTGACACCTCGATCATCAACCTGCCCGGGTGTTCGACCTGCTCTGTCAACGACATCCTGCAAGCAAGGAACGACATCACATCGCCAGTAGGATGTTTTGTAGGACCCTGCGTCAAAATCCCGCCTGAACTTTGCATGTCAAAATTATGCATCCCCACTGAGAAGGGGAAAATCCGGGTAAGATGCGCGCCTTTGCTCCTCCAGATAAGCCGACCATGCCTGCGACTGCCCGCTTCCCTGCCCTGCCCTATTGCTTCGCCTTGATCCTCGGCCTGCTGGCCCTCTTTGCTTATTGGTATGGCCTCGGCCGGCCCGTCGTGCTGCCCGATGTCGCCAGCGCCACGCACAAGATGCAGTGCGCGTCCTATACCCCGTTCGATAAGGATCAATCGCCGTTCGACCAGCCGTTCGCCCTGCGCCCCGAACGCATGGACGCCGACCTTGCCCTGCTTGCCACCCGCTTCGAGTGCATTCGCACCTATTCCATGACCGGCCTGGAAGCCTTGCCGGACATGGCGCGCAAGCATGGACTGAAGGTGATGGCCGGGGCCTGGGTGAGCAGCGACCCGGTAGCGACCGCAAAGGAAATCGACGAACTGATCGCCTCGGCCAACGCCCACCCGGATGTGGTCACCGCCGTGATCGTCGGCAACGAAGCGCTGCTGCGCAAGGAAGTCACCGCCGCACAGCTGGTGAAGCTGATCAAGACCGTCAAAAGCCAGATCAAGCAGCCGGTGACCTACGCGGATGTGTGGGAGTTCTGGCTGCAACACCCGGAAATCGCCCCGGCGGTGGATTTCCTCACTATCCACCTGTTGCCGTACTGGGAAGATGATCCATCGGGCATCGATCAGGCCCTCAAGCACGTGGGCGATGTGCGCCAGACCTTCGGCAACAAGTTTGCACCCAAGGACATCTTGATCGGTGAAACCGGCTGGCCAAGCGAAGGCCGCCAGCGCGAGACCGCCGTACCGAGCCGGGTCAATGAGGCCAAGTTCATGCGCGGTTTTGTAGCCATGGCTGAGGCGAATGGCTGGCACTACAACCTGATTGAAGCCTTTGACCAACCCTGGAAACGTGCGAGCGAAGGCGCCGTGGGCGGTTACTGGGGCCTGTTCGATGCGGATCGCCAGGACAAGGGCATCCTCGCCGGGGCGGTGACCAACGTGCCGTACTGGCCGCTATGGCTGGGCGTCGGCGGGATTATCCTGTTGGGCACTCTGGTGCTGGGGGGGCGTATACGCAGCCCGCGTGCCGCTATTGCCCTGCCGCTGTTGGGTGCGGTGGCGGCTTGCTCCATCGGCACCTGGGCCGAGCTGACCCGCGTGACGGCGCGCTTTAATGATGAATGGGTGTGGGCGGGGTTGCTGCTGGTGTTGAACCTGCTGGTGCTGGCTCACGCGGCATTGGCGTTGAGCGCACGGGAAGGTTGGCGTGAGCGGGCATTCGACTGGCTGGAGCAGCGCGCAGGCTGGCTGGTGGCGATTGCCGGGTTCGCGGGTGCGGTGATGATGCTGACGTTGGTGTTTGATCCGCGCTATCGCAGCTTCCCAAGCGCGGCGCTGCTGCTGCCAGCCTTGGTGTACCTGGTGCGACCGGTGACGGGACCGCGTCGGGAGATTGCGCTGCTGGCCTTTATCATCGGCGCTGGCGTTGCGCCACAACTGTACCGTGAAGGCTTGCTGAACCAGCAGGCGTGGGGCTGGGCCATGGTCAGCCTGCTCATGGTTGCAGCCTTGTGGCGTTGCCTGCGGGTGCGCGAGGCTTAAGACCGCTTTCGCGAGCAAGTCGAAGCGTCGAACCGCCGCTTCGACTTGCCTGCGAAGAGGTTCTATCAAGCAGCCCGAGGCTTCCTGACCAACCGCAACCCCGCAATCACCACCGCAAACACCGCAAACGTGGTGTTGTACAACGCCAGCGCCGGCAGGCCGAACACCATCCCCAGCACCGCCAACCCCCACCCCGCCCGCCCCGGCACGAAAAACGCCAGCAGCGACGTGATCAACGCCGCCCAGCCCAACACCTTGAAGTGAATCATCAACCCCAGGTTTGAACGCAGCTGGCATTCCCAGCGGCTGGCCTCATCCGCGCAGATCCCCACCCACTGGCCATCTTCCATAAAGCCGTAGCGTGCGCCATAACTGGCGGCCAGCCACAGCGGCAGGGCAATAAGCAGCAGTATCAACGGAAAACGATGGGACATTGGGGCACTCCAATAGGCAAAAACGGCGCTCAGCTTAATGCGCCAGAGGCCGTTGGCAAGGCGCATACACACAATTAATTTTTACCTATACGTGTCAACGTGTATCGTCTGGCTACTATTACCCCGATTCCGCCTTTTTTCCGACATTTCGTGCCGCGTGATGGCACTTCGGCGAGTGGACGGCGGTCATAGCCTGCGAACTTCATTAAGTACGTTTCCTCCTAGGGATTAAGTCATGCTCCGTTCCTTGCGCTGCGCTGCCTTGCTGGGCAGCCTTTTTTTGAGTGCGTCAGCACTGGCCGTCGATATCGACCAGGCCACCTATGGCTTCCCTTTGACGAATCCGTTCGAAGCGACCATCGCCACTACCCCGCCTGACCTTCGGCCGAAATTGCCGAGCGATGACGAGATCAACCAGTCCGACTACACCCTGAACATGCGCCCCGAGCGCGAGTTCAGCCTGCCGGACAACTTCTGGGCGGTGAAGAAACTCACCTACCGCATCGCCAAACAGGATCGCGCCGCGCCGTTGATCTTCCTGATCGCGGGCACCGGTGCGCGGTTTGACAGCAGCATCAACGAATACCTTAAAAAGCTGTATTACCAAGCCGGCTACCACGTGGTGCAACTGTCGTCGCCCACCAGCTTCGACTTCATCAGCGCCGCCTCGCGCTTCGCCACCCCGGGTATCACCCAGGAAGACGCCGAAGACATGTACCGCGTGATGCAAGCCGTGCGCGCGCAGAACGCTTCGCTGCCGGTGACCGACTTCTACCTCACCGGCTACAGCCTCGGCGCGCTGGATGCGGCGTTCGTCAGCAAGCTCGACGAGACCCGTCGCAGCTTCAACTTCAAGAAAGTCTTGCTGCTCAACCCGCCGGTCAACCTCTACACCTCGATCACCAACCTCGACAAGCTGGTGCAGACCGAGGTGAAAGGCATCAACAACACCACCACCTTCTATGAATTGGTGCTGAGCAAGCTGACCCGCTACTTCCAGCAAAAGGGCTACATCGACCTGAACGATGCCCTGCTCTACGACTTCCAGCAATCCAAGCAGCACCTGACCAACGAACAAATGGCCATGCTGATCGGTACTTCGTTCCGCTTCTCGGCGGCCGACATCGCCTTCACTTCGGACCTGATCAACCGCCGCGGCCTGATCATCCCGCCGAAGTACCCGATCACCGAAGGCACCAGCCTGACGCCGTTCCTCAAGCGTGCGCTGCAGTGCGACTTCGATTGCTACCTCACCGAACAAGTGATTCCGATGTGGCGCGCCCGCTCCGACGGCGGCAGCCTGTTGCAACTGGTTGACCAAGTCAGCCTGTACGCCCTCAAGGACTACCTGCACACCAACCCGAAGATCGCCGTGATGCACAACGCCGACGACGTGATTCTTGGCCCAGGCGACCTCGGCTTCCTGCGTAAAACCTTCGGCGATCGCTTGACCGTCTACCCGCTGGGCGGCCATTGCGGCAACCTCAATTACCGCGTCAACGCCGACGCCATGCTGGAGTTCTTCCGTGGCTAAATATCTTCTGCTGCTTGCCGCCTTGATGTGCGCAGGCGTGGCCAATGCCGACAACAGCAAGGCCCATGAGCCGGTCAATGTCGACGCCGATGGGTTCAAGGAACCGCTGACCAAACTCAAGTTCAACCCGGGCCTGGATCAGCGTGAGTTCGAGCGTTCGTCGCTCACTGCACTCAACGTGTATGACCCGCTGGAGTCGTGGAACCGTCGCGTGTACCACTTCAACTACCGCTTCGACCAATGGGTGTTCCTGCCGGTGGTCAACGGCTACACCTACGTGACGCCCAGCTTCCTGCGCACCGGCGTGAGCAACTTCTTCAACAACCTGGGCGATGTGCCCAACCTGTTGAACAGCCTGCTGCAGCTCAAAGGCCATCGCTCCCTGGAAACCACCGGCCGCCTGCTGGTCAACACCACCATCGGCATCGCCGGCCTGTGGGACCCGGCTACCGCCATGGGCCTGCCACGCCAGAGCGAAGACTTTGGCCAGACCCTGGGGTTCTACGGCGTGCCAGGCGGTGCGTACCTGGTGCTACCGATCTTTGGCCCGTCGAACCTGCGCGATACCGGCGGCCTGATCGTCGACTACGGCGCGGAAACCCAGATCAACTTCCTCAACGTGTCGGAAGTCAGTTCCAACCACCCGGAAATCTGGGCGTTGCGTGCGGTAGACAAGCGTTACCAGACCAGCTTTCGGTATGGCCAGATGAACTCGCCGTTCGAGTATGAGAAGGTGCGGTACATCTATACGGAATCACGCAAGTTGCAGATTGCCGAGTAAACGCCCACAAAAAAGGCCATTCGATTGAATGGCCTTTTTTTATTGCGCGATCAAGCCTTCGCGGTGTTCCAGAGCTTGCCCACCCCGCTGACCACCGCCAGCACCACCGCGCCGGCGATGATCCCCGCCACGCCATTGAGCAACGTCGGCACCAACCACGCCACCCCGCCAGCACTCTGGCTGACCGTCTCGATCCAGTGATGCACCACCGGCAAGCCGTGGGTAAGGATCCCGCCACCCACCAGGAACATCGCCGCCGTACCGATCACCGACAGGCTCTTCATCATGTAAGGCGCCGCGCGCAGGATAGCGCCACCGATACTGCGCGCCGCCTGGCCAGGCTTCTGGGTGAGCCACAGGCCCAGGTCATCCAGCTTGACGATACCGGCCACCAGCCCGTAGACGCCCACGGTCATGACGATGGCGATACCGGACAGTACGATCACCTGCTGCGTCAATGGCGCATCGGCCACGGTGCCGAGGGTAATGGCGATGATCTCGGCCGAAAGGATGAAATCAGTGCGAATGGCGCCTTTGATCTTGTCCTTTTCAAAGGCCACCAGGTCGATGGCCGGATCGGCCACAGCCTTGACCAATTGCGCATGTTCGGCGTGGTCTTCGACCTTGCTGTGTAGGAACTTGTGCGCGAGTTTCTCGAAACCTTCGAAACACAGGTAGGCCCCGCCAAGCATCAGCAGCGGCGTCACCGCCCACGGCGCAAACGCACTGATCAACAAGGCGGTGGGCACCAGGATCAACTTGTTGACGAAGGAACCCTTGGCCACCGCCCACACCACGGGAATTTCCCGCTCGGCGCGCACCCCGGAGACCTGTTGGGCATTGAGCGCCAAGTCATCACCCAGCACGCCGGCGGTCTTTTTCGCCGCCATTTTCGTCATCAGGGCAACGTCATCGAGTACTGCGGCGATATCGTCGATCAACACCAACAAACTGCTTCCTGCCATGAATCGGGCTTCCATTAGAGAGGGATGGACCGAGCATAGCGCGGCGCAACGCTTTATGGGCACATTGTTGAGGCGCGCGGATGGCCGGTGCTACCATGCGCAACCGCCTGTACTGGCAAGGAAACCTCTGGTTCATGAGCACCATTCGCGAGCGCAACAAAGAAAAAATCCTGCGGGCGGCCAGCGAGGAGTTTGCCGACAAGGGCTTCGCCGCGACCAAAACCAGCGACATCGCCGCCAAGGCCGGGCTGCCCAAGCCCAACGTCTATTACTACTTCAAGTCCAAGGACAACCTCTACCGCGAGGTGCTCGAAAGCATTATCGAGCCGATCCTGGCTGCTTCCACGCCGTTCAACCCGGACGGCGAGCCCTCGGTGGTCCTGAGCAACTACATCCGTTCCAAGATCCGCATCTCCCGCGACCTGCCCTTCGCCTCCAAAGTGTTCGCCAGTGAAATCATGCACGGCGCGCCGCACCTCAGTGCGGACCAGGTCGAGCAGCTCAACGCCCAGGCCAAGCACAATATCGCGTGCATCCAAAGCTGGGTGGATCGTGGCCTGATTGCGCCGATTGACCCCAATCACTTGATGTTCAGCATCTGGGCGGCGACGCAGACCTATGCGGATTTTGATTGGCAGATCTCGGCGGTAACCGGGAAGGCCAAGCTGGATGAGGCGGATTATGAGGCGGCGGCGCAAACGATTATCAGACTGGTGCTCAAGGGGTGTGAGCCGGACTGACATAAATAGCAAGAACACTGCCACCCCCCTGTGGGAGCGGGCTTGCTCGCGAAAGCGCCCTCCCAGACACATCCTGCCAAAAGCCTGCCGATCGGCATTAACTAGCTGATCTAGCCTCTCAGAACTCCATCTGAAGAGAGGCTAAGGAATGCCTGATCCAGCCAAATCACACCGCCTGCGCATCGGGCGGTTTAGCGAACCCAGCCGTATCTATCTGATTACCACCAACACTCACGAACGTGCGCCGATATTCAGTGATTTTCATCTAGGCCGTTTGGTCGTCTGGCAATTCAGGCTTGCCCAGTCTCAAGGACTGGCAAACTCGCTGGCGTGGGTGGTGATGCCAGATCATTTCCACTGGCTGGTCGAGCTACAAAAAGGCTCGCTGGGGGATCTGATGTGCCAAGTGAAATCCAAGAGCACTCGAAGCGTGAACGGTGCTACTGGTCGCAAAGGTAGGCTTTGGCAAACCAGCTTTCATGATCGCGCGCTGCGCAAGGAAGATGATCTGGTCAAAATGGCCAGGTATGTGGTGGCCAATCCCCTGCGGGCGGGACTGGTGGAGCGGATTGGCGACTATCCGTTGTGGGACGCGATTTGGTTGTAGAGTCGATACCGAGTTGCCCTCTTCGCGAGCAAGCCCGCTCCCACATTTGACCGTATTCACCCATATAAATGTGTGAACCCAATTGAGTGTGGGAGCGGGCTTGCTCGCGAAGGGGACCTATCAGTCACCTCAAATCAGGGCGACACCCCCGCATCCGCCATCAACCCCACCCCCTCGATCGCCGTAATCGCGCACTGCTCATCAATATCCGACGTATCCCCGCTGATTCCAATCGCCCCCAGCACCACGCCCTCCTGACTCCGAATCAACACCCCGCCCGGCGCGGGCACCACGCTGCCCTGCCCCAGGCTATTCAACGCCGCGATAAACGCCGGGCGCTGCTGCGCGTCCAGCGCCAGCAGGCGTGAGCCCTTGCCCAGGGCGATCGCGCCCCAGGCCTTGCCGATGGCGATCTGCGGGCGCAGCAGGCTGGCGCCGTCTTCGCGTTGCAGGGTGACCAGATGGCCGCCGCTGTCGAGCACAGCGATGGTCAGCGGTGCGGCTGAGATGGTGCGCCCGGCGCTGAGGGCCTGGCTGGCCAGTTGGGTGGCGAGTTTCAAGGTTAAAGCGCTCATGGTGCCGTCCTTCTTTTGTTATTGGGAAAGCGGTGGAGGTCTGAATGATCAGATGCTCGATCAAACAAATAGAACACAATGACTTTTAATTTTGTATACAATATTTTCGCACAAAGGCTCCATACGTCGAAAAAAGCTGTTCCGACGAACGTAAAGACCCGTGCATAAAATGCATTGACCTGCGCCGCTCGCCGTGAATACACTTTGACCAGACACCACTTGTATACAATTACAAAACGCAAGAGGCACCAAAATCATGAGCAAAATGAGAGCAATCGAAGCCGCTGTCCTGGTGATGCGCCGCGAAGGTGTGGACACCGCCTTCGGCATCCCGGGCGCCGCGATCAACCCGCTGTATTCGGCCTTGCAGAAGGTGGGTGGCATCGATCACGTCCTTGCTCGCCACGTTGAAGGCGCCTCCCACATGGCCGAGGGTTACACCCGCACCAAGGCCGGCAATATCGGCGTGTGCATCGGCACCTCGGGCCCGGCGGGCACTGACATGGTCACCGGCCTGTACAGCGCCTCGGCCGACTCAATCCCGATCCTGTGCATTACCGGCCAGGCACCCCGCGCCCGCATGCACAAGGAAGACTTCCAGGCCGTGGACATCACCAGCATCGTCAAGCCGGTGACGAAGTGGGCGACCACCGTCCTCGAACCCGGCCAAGTGCCGTACGCCTTCCAGAAAGCCTTCTACGAAATGCGCTCCGGCCGCCCGGGCCCCGTGCTGATCGACCTGCCGTTCGACGTGCAGATGGCCGAGATCGAATTCGACATCGACGCCTACCAGCCACTCCCCCTGGCCAAGCCACTGGCAACCCGCGTGCAGGTGGAAAAAGCCCTGGCGCTGCTGGACAAGGCTGAACGCCCACTGCTGGTGAGCGGTGGGGGCGTGATCAACGCCGACGCCAGCGAGCTGCTGGTTGAATTCGCTGAACTGACCGGCATCCCGGTGATTCCGACCCTGATGGGCTGGGGCACCATTCCGGACGATCACCCACAGATGGTCGGCATGGTCGGTCTGCAGACGTCCCACCGTTATGGCAACGCGACAATGCTCAAGTCGGACGTGGTGCTGGGCATCGGTAACCGCTGGGCCAACCGCCACACCGGCTCGGTGGAGGTGTACACCGAGGGTCGCACGTTCATTCACGTCGACATCGAGCCGACGCAGATCGGCCGCGTTTTCACCCCGGACCTGGGCATCGTCTCCGACGCCGGCTCCGCCCTGACGATGTTCATTGAAGTGGCCCGCGAGTGGAAAGCCGCCGGCAAGTTGAAGGACCGCAGCGCCTGGCTGAACGACTGCCAGCAACGCAAAGCCACCCTGCACCGCAAGACTCACTTCGACAACGTGCCAGTCAAGCCACAGCGCGTTTACGAAGAAATGAACCAGGTGTTCGGCAAAGACACCTGCTACGTCAGCACCATCGGCTTATCGCAAATTGCCGGCGCGCAATTCCTGCACGTGTACAAGCCGCGGCATTGGATCAACTGCGGCCAGGCCGGCCCGTTGGGTTGGACCATTCCCGCCGCGCTCGGCGTGGTCAAGGCTGACCCGAGCCGCAAGGTGGTGGCACTGTCGGGCGACTATGACTTCCAGTTCATGATCGAAGAACTGGCCGTGGGCGCGCAGTTCAAGCTGCCATACATCCACGTGGTGGTGAACAACTCCTACCTCGGTCTGATCCGCCAGGCCCAGCGCGGGTTTGAAATGGACTACTGCGTGCAGCTGTCCTTTGACAATCTCAACGCCCCGGAACTCAACGGCTATGGTGTAGACCACGTCGCCGTCGCCGAAGGCCTGGGTTGCAAGGCCCTGCGCGTATTCGAACCAAGCCAGATCGCGCCGGCCCTGCGTCGCGCCGAGGAGATGATCGAAGAATTCAAGGTTCCAGTGATCGTTGAGATTATTCTGGAGCGCGTCACCAATATTTCCATGGGCACCGAGATCAACGCCGTCAACGAATTCGAAGATCTGGCACTGGTCGGCAACGATGCGCCGACTGCCATTTCCCTGCTCGATTAAGGAGAACCTTATGCCGCGTTTCGCCGCCAACCTGTCCATGCTGTTTACCGAACAGGACTTTCTTGCCCGTTTCAAAGCGGCCGCCGATGCGGGCTTCGAAGGTGTCGAGTACCTGTTCCCCTATGAATTCAGCTCTGCCGAAATCAAGGCGCAACTTGACGCCCACGGCCTGACCCAGGTGCTGTTCAACCTGCCGGCCGGCGACTGGGCCAAGGGCGAACGCGGCCTGGCGTGCCACCCCGACCGGGTCGAGGAGTTTCGTGCCGGGGTCAAGCTGGCGATCGCCTACGCCCAAGTGCTGGGCAACACCCAGATCAACTGCCTGGCAGGCATCCGGCCACAAGGCATTGACGACGAGATCCTGGAAAAGACCTTCGTCGCCAACCTCAAGTACGCCGCCGAAAAACTGCAAGCCGTGGGCATCAAGCTGGTGATGGAAGCGATCAACACCCGTGACATCCCAGGCTTCTATCTGAACAACACGGCGCAAGCCCTGTCGATTCGCGAACAGGTGGGCAGCGACAACCTGTTCCTGCAATACGACATCTACCACATGCAAATCATGGAAGGCGATCTGGCCCGCACCATGTCCGCGCACCTGGGTGAGATCAACCACATCCAGCTGGCGGATAACCCAGGGCGCAACGAGCCGGGCACCGGCGAGATCAACTACCGCTTCCTGTTCGAACATTTGGACCGCATCGGCTACACGGGTTGGGTCGGCTGTGAATACAAGCCGTTGACCACCACCGAAGCCGGTTTGGGTTGGCTCAAAACCCACAACGCGATCTAACAGACACAACACAAACCCCAAATGTGGGAGCGGGCTTGCTCGCGAAAGCGGTGCATCAGTCGACGCCAATGTTGAATGAAATACCTTCGCGAGCAAGCCCGCTCCCACATTGGACCTGCGGCGTTTGACAGGTCGCTACATACCGAATAACAAGAGGCTTTTCTCATGGCTAAAATCGGATTTATCGGCACCGGCATCATGGGTCAACCCATGGCCGCCAACCTGCAGAAAGCAGGTCACCAACTGTTCCTCTCCGAGCACCACGGCAAGGCTCCGCAGGCCCTGGTCGACGCGGGCGCCGTGGCCTTGGCCAACCCTCAGCAAGTGGCGCAGGAGGCCGAGTTCATCATCGTGATGGTGCCGGACACCCCGCAGGTCGACGACGTGCTGTTCCGCAAAGACGGCGTCGCGGCGGGCCTGTCGCCGAACAAAGTCGTGATCGACATGAGCTCGATCTCCCCCACCGCCACCAAGGCGTTCGCAGCAAAGATCAACGAAACCGGCGCGCAGTACCTGGATGCACCGGTGTCCGGCGGTGAGGTCGGTGCCAAGGCCGGCACCCTGAGCATCATGATCGGCGGCGAACCGCAGACCTTCGAACGCGCCCTGCCGCTATTCCAGGCCATGGGCAAGAACATCACCCTGGTGGGCGGCAATGGTGATGGGCAGACCGCCAAGGTCGCCAACCAGATCATCGTGGCGCTGAATATCCAGGCGGTGGCCGAAGCGCTGCTGTTCGCCTCCAAGAACGGCGCCGACCCGGCCAAGGTGCGTGAAGCGCTGATGGGCGGGTTCGCTTCGTCGAAAATCCTTGAGGTGCATGGCGAGCGCATGATCAAGGGCACCTTCGACCCGGGCTTCCGTATCAACCTGCACCAGAAAGACCTCAACCTGGCCCTGGCCGGTGCCAAGGAATTGGGGATCAACCTGCCGAACACCGCCGGTACGCAGCAAGTCTTCAGCACCTGCACCGCGATTGGCGGCGGTAACTGGGACCACTCGGCGCTGATCAAGGGCCTGGAACATATGGCGAATTTCTCGATTCGCGATAAATAACCCCGCTTCACCGCACCTTTGAAATTCGGTCGAGTGTGGGAGCGGGCTTGCTCGCGAAAGAGGTCGATCAGTCAGCATGGATGTTGGATGTCAGACCGCATTCGCGAGCAAGCCCGCTCCCACATTTGATCGCATTCCGATCCGAAACGTGATGCACCTCTAATAACAAGAATCCCCGGGAGCCCGCTTATGTCGGTCGATCCGCAACACCTGCTTCGCGAGCTGTTTGCCACAGCCATCGACGCCGCCCACCCCCGGCAAGTCCTTGAACCCTACCTGCCCGCCGACCGCAGCGGTCGTGTGATCGTGATCGGCGCTGGCAAAGCGGCTGCCGCCATGGCCCTGGTCGTGGAAAACGTCTGGCAGGGTGAAGTCACCGGCCTGGTCGTGACCCGCTACGGGCACGGCGCGCCGTGCCAGAAAATCGAAGTCGTCGAAGCCGCTCACCCGGTGCCCGATGCCGCCGGCCTGGCCGTGGCCCAGCGCGTGCTGGCACTGATCAGCAACCTGACGGAGCACGACCGCGTTATCTTCCTGTTGTCCGGCGGTGGCTCTGCCCTGCTGGCGCTGCCCGCCGAGGGCATCACCCTGGCCGACAAACAGGCCATCAACAAAGCCCTGCTCAAATCCGGTGCCACCATTGGCGAGATGAATTGCGTGCGCAAGCACCTGTCGGCCATCAAAGGCGGTCGATTGGCGAAAGCGGCATGGCCGGCCACTGTATACACCTACGCGATTTCCGACGTGCCGGGCGACCAGGCCACGGTGATCGCCTCCGGCCCGACGGTCGGAGACCCCAGCACCTCGCAACAAGCCCTGGCGATCCTCAAGCGCTACAACATCGACGCCCCCGCTTCGGTGCGCAGCTGGTTGCAAAACCCCGCCTCGGAAACCGTCAAGCCCGGCGACCCGGTGCTCGCCCGTAGCCACTTCCAATTGATCGCCCGCCCCCAGCAATCCCTGGAGGCAGTCGCCGTAAAAGTGCGCCAGGCCGGGTTCAGTCCATTAATCCTCGGCGACCTGGAAGGCGAAGCGCGGGACGTGGCTAAAGTGCACGCCGGCATCGCCCGACAGATCGTGCAACACGGCCAGCCGCTGGCAGCGCCGTGCGTGATTCTCTCCGGCGGCGAAACCACCGTGACGGTACATGGCAATGGTCGTGGCGGACGCAATGCAGAGTTCCTGCTGAGCCTCACCGACAGCCTAAAGGGCCTGCCCGGCGCGTACGCCCTGGCCGGTGACACCGACGGCATCGACGGCTCGGAAGACAACGCCGGCGCCATCATGACGCCGTGCAGTTATTCGCGCGCCGAAGCCCTCGGCCTGTCGGCCAGCGACGAGCTGGATAACAACAACGGCTACGGCTATTTCGCCGCCCTCGACGGTTTGATCATCACCGAGCCCACGCGCACCAACGTCAACGACTTCCGCGCCATCCTGATCCTTGAGACTGCCAAACATGACGCCTGACAAGAAGGTCAAAATCCTCGCCACCCTGGGCCCGGCCACCGACGGTATCGACGACATCCGCGAGCTGGTGGAAGCTGGCGTGAACATCTTCCGGCTCAATTTCAGCCACGGCGACCACGCCGACCACGCCCAGCGCTACCAGTGGATTCGCCAGGTCGAGCGTCAGCTGAATTACCCGCTGGGTATCCTCATGGACCTGCAAGGGCCGAAGCTGCGGGTCGGGCGCTTTGCCGAGGGCAAGGTGCAACTGGTGCGTGGCCAGGCATTGCGCCTGGACCTGGACGAAACACCGGGCGACCAGCGTCGGGTCAACCTGCCCCACCCGGAAATCATCGCGGCGCTGGAACCCGGCATGGACCTGCTGCTGGACGATGGCAAGCTGCGCCTGCGGGTCATCACCAAACATGCCGACGCCATCGACACCACCGTACTGAACGGCGGCGAATTGTCTGACCGCAAAGGCGTGAACGTCCCACAAGCCCTGCTGGAGCTCAGCCCATTGACCACCAAGGATCGGCGCGATTTGAGCTTCGGCCTGGAGCTGGGCGTGGACTGGGTGGCACTGTCGTTCGTACAGCGCCCGGAAGATATCCGCGAAGCCCGCGAGCTGATCGGCGACAAGGCCTTCCTGATGGCCAAGATCGAGAAGCCCTCGGCCGTGCAGCGCCTGCAGGAAATCGCCGAACTGAGCGACGCGATCATGGTGGCCAGAGGCGACCTGGGCGTGGAAGTGCCCGCCGAGAGTGTGCCGCAGATCCAGAAAGACATCATCAGTACCTGCCGCCAACTGGGCAAACCGGTGGTGGTGGCGACCCAGATGCTGGAGTCGATGCGCTTCTCACCGGCTCCGACCCGCGCCGAAGTCACCGATGTCGCCAACGCCGTGGCCGAAGGCGCGGACGCGGTGATGCTGTCGGCGGAAACCGCATCCGGCGAATACCCGCTGGAAGCCGTGCAGATGATGAGCAAGATCATCCGCCAGGTGGAGAACGGCCCGGATTACCAGGCTCAGCTCGACGTCAGCCGACCGAAGGCGGATGCCACCGTATCGGACGCCATCAGCTGCGCAATCCGCCGCATCAGCAGCATCCTGCCGGTGGCAGTGCTGGTGAACTACAGCGAGTCGGGCAGTTCCAGTCTGCGCGCGGCGCGGGAACGGCCGGTGGCGCCGATCCTCAACCTCACGCCGAACCTGTCCACGGCGCGGCGGTTGAGCGTGGCGTGGGGCGTGCATTCGGTGGTCAATGACAGGCTGCGCCAAGTAGACGAGGTGTGTTCCACGGCGCTGGAGATTGCCCAGGCGCAGGGGATGGCGGAGCGTGGGGATACCTTGGTGATTACGGCGGGGGTGCCGTTCGGGCAGCCGGGGTCGACGAACTCATTGCGTATCGAGACGTTGATTTAGCGTCTGTAAGGGCCTCATCGCGGGCAAGCCCGCTCCCACATTTGATCGATGTTCGACATGAAAACTCGGTCAACTGTGGGAGCTGGCTTGCCTGCGATAAGGGCAACTCGGCCTGATTGAATGACCCCAAATGCACAACCCAACCTGTCCCGACTGGGCCGAAGCCCTGCTTAACGGCTTCAGCCAGATCTTCCTGCAGCGCCAGCCGCTGTGTGGCCTGCTGTGCCTGCTGGCGATCCTGATCGGCGCGCCGACCTTGCTTGGCGGCGCGCTGCTGGGAGGCCTGGCGGGGTTGCTCACGGCCCAGCGCCGGGCCTATCCCAAGGCCGAACGCCAGGCAGGGCTGTACAGCTACAACGGCGTGTTGCTGGGGTTGTTGATCAGCCAGCACTTCGCCTGGTCAGCCGTGTTGCCGCCGCTGATCCTGGCGTGCGGTGGCTTGAGTGCGATCCTGACGCGGCAATGGTTGAAACGCGCCACTCAGCCCAGTGATTTGCCCGCCTACACCGCGCCGTTTGTCGGCCTGGGTTGGTTGCTGCTGGGCACCCTGCCGGAGCGTGCATTTGCCCTGAACGTACCCGACGCCTCGGCCATCTTCACCGCGCCTTTTACCGGGCTCGCCCAAATCATGCTGCTGGACCAGCCTGTGGCCGGCGCCTTGATTGCGTTGGGCCTGTGGTTGGCCAACCGCCGCGCGGCCACCTGGGCGTTGATCGGCGCCAGTGTCGGCGTACTGATCGCGCTGTGGCTGGACGAACCCGCCACTGCCCTCCTTGGCCTGCACAGCTACAACCCGGCGCTGGCTGCCGTGGCGTTGAGCCAAATACGTCGCCAACCCTGGCTGCCGCTGCTCGGCATCCTGCTGGCAATCACCCTCACCCCAGGCTTTGCCGCCCTGCATCTGCCTGCGTTGACCGCGCCGTTCATCCTCGCCTGTTGGCTGGTGCGCGCTGGCGCTCGGGTGCTGCGCAAACCCCGCATGGACAGGCCCTTCGAATCCCCCCTAGGCTTGCTCGATATTCGTTTCAGGCGGGATTTATGGACAGCAATAACGACTGGCGCCAGCGGCTCTACGTCATGGTTTTTCAAAGTGACACGGTCGCCGGGCGGCGCTTTGACGGCATCTTGCTGCTGATCATCCTCGCCAGCCTGGTGATCGTGATGCTCGACAGCATCGACCAGATACACCAGAACTACGCCGATGTGCTGGCCTATATCGAATGGGGCTTCACGCTGATCTTCCTGATCGAATACGGGTTGCGCCTGTATTGCTCGCCCAAGCCGTTACGCTATGCCTTCAGCTTTTATGGGCTGGTGGACTTGCTGGCCATCGTGCCCGGCATCCTCGCGCTGTATTACAGCGATGCGCAGTACCTGCTGATCATCCGCATCATCCGAATGCTGCGGATCTTCCGCGTGCTCAAGCTCAGCCCCTACCTCAAGCAGGCCAACTACCTGATGTCGGCGTTGCGGGGCAGCAAGCAGAAGATCGTGGTGTTCCTGGTCAGCGTGTGCACGCTGGTCACGGTGTTCGGCACCTTGATGTACGTGATCGAAGGTCCGGAGCACGGCTTTACCAGCATCCCCAAGGGCATCTACTGGGCCATCGTGACCCTGACCACCGTGGGCTTTGGCGACATTGTGCCGAAGACGCCGTTGGGCCAGGTGATTTCATCGCTGGTGATGATCACCGGTTATTCGATCATCGCCGTGCCCACCGGGATTTTTACCGCTGAACTGGCGAGCGCAATGCGGGGCGAACAGCTGCAAACCGACTGCCCGGTGTGCAAGAAGAACAGCCATGAGCCAAATGCCGCCTTCTGCTCGCGCTGCGGGAGCAACCTTTTCCATAAAGTGGAATAAGCAAAGTACGTTTTAATCTTTAAGCGTCTATGCGGCGCCAGCTATAGTCGCTGGCAAATTGCCCCTACTCAATTGACAACCGTCTCGAACAACAAGGAATGAGCAGTGAAAAAACTCGTTAGCGCCTCTCTCCTGGCCGCCGGCCTTGCCCTGGCGGGCGCCGTCCAGGCCGCACCCGTCACACTGCTCAACGTCTCCTACGACGTAATGCGCGATTTCTACAAGGACTACAACGCCGCTTTCCAGAAGCACTGGGAAGCCGAACACCCGAACGACAAGCTGACCCTGCAGATGTCCTTCGGTGGTTCCAGCAAACAAGCGCGCTCGGTGATCGACGGCCTGCCGGCTGACGTGATCACCATGAACATGGCCACCGACATCAACGCCCTGGTCGACAATGGCAAGCTGGTGCCGGACAACTGGGTCACTCGCCTGCCGAACAACAGCGCGCCGTTTACTTCCGCCACGGTCTTCATCGTGCGCAAAGGCAACCCAAAAGCCCTGAAGGACTGGCCGGACCTGTTGAAAGACGGCGTGCAGGTGATCGTGCCCAACCCGAAAACCTCGGGTAACGGCCGCTACACCTACCTGTCGGCCTGGGGCTATGTGCTGAAGAACGGCGGCGATGAAAACAAGGCCAAGGCCTTTGTCGGCAAGCTATTCAAACAGGCACCGGTGCTGGATACCGGTGGCCGTGCGGCCACCACCACCTTCATGACCAACCAGATCGGCGACGTGCTGGTGACGTTCGAGAACGAGGCGGAAATGATCGCCCGTGAATTCGGTCGCGATCAGTTCGAAGTGGTCTATCCAAGCGTCTCCGCCGAAGCCGAGCCACCGGTGTCGGTGGTCGACAAGGTGGTCGAGAAGAAAGGCACCCGCGTGGCCGCCGAAGACTACCTGAAGTACCTGTGGTCGCCGGAAGGTCAGGAAATCGCGGCGAACAACTACCTGCGTCCACGTGACCCGAAAGTGCTGGCCAAATACACTGACCGCTTCCCGAAAGTCGACTTCCTGTCGGTAGAGAAGACCTTTGGTGACTGGCGCACGGTGCAGAAGACCCACTTTAATGATGGTGGGGTGTTTGATCAGGTTTACTCGGGTCAATAACTGACGCAACGCACTAAACCTGTGTGAGCGGGCTTGCTCGCGGATGCGGTGTATCAGCCAACTGATTCAGTGACTGATACTCCCCATTCGCGAGCAAGCCCGCTCCCACATTGGGTTCTGCGCCAGACTCTACATCGGTGGTGTCACGCCATCCTTGCCGGCTGAGATAGCCTGGGCAGTGATGATCCCATCCGCCCCCTGCGCCGCAAACATTACCACCTTCACCCCTGGCTTGAGCAAGCTGCGATCGCCAGGTTCCAGGTTGACGATCGGCACATCCTCCGGCACCACGATCTTCTGTTCGCCGCCTTTGTATTTCACCGTCAACGTCCGCCCGTTGCTGACCACCAGGTCGCCGACGGTGCCGTTGGTCATGCTGCTGCCTTCCTTCAAGTCAAACGCGCGATGCCCGTCGCCCGTGCCGGCCATGGCCGGTGGGAACACGTGCACTTCCAGCGCCGTCAGGCTGCCATCGGCGTTGGGCATGGCGGCGGAGCCAATGTAGCTGCCCGGCTTGATCTCATCGATCTTGGCCAGGGTGACCGCGCGCACCTGAGTGCTTGGGGTCAGGTGCACGATGACGTCCTCGCCGCTGTTGACCTTGACGTGCATCGCGTCGCCCTCCATCGCCGTGATGGCGCCGCGTACGCCCACCCGCGGGACATCCTCGGCCTGGGCCAGGCCCACGGCCATGGCGGCGGCAAGCGTGGAAGCCAGGAGCATCTTGTTCAATGTGATTTTCATGACCTTCAATTTCCTGTTTCGGCAGTTGTGCCTGAATGTATCATCACCCTTCGCGCCGAAAGTTAACGATTCACTCATCATTACTGGGCATGAGTGTTATCACTGCAAGCGGCCTACCCGGTCTACGGTGTTGTCTTTAGGCTCGCCTCACTTTCATTCGCTTTTATGAGAACACCATGAACGCTACCTCCCACGCTACAACCACCATGACCCGGAGCATGGTGATGCTGTTCGCGTTTTGCTGCGGCGCCATCGTTGCCAACATTTACTATGCACAACCGATCATCGAGCTGATCGCGCCGGACATCGGCCTGACGCCCGCCATGGCCAGCCTGATCGTCTCGTTGACACAAATTGGTTACGCCCTGGGCCTGTTTTTCCTGGTACCGCTGGGTGACCTGCTGGAAAACCGCAAGCTGATGATCGCCACCACCGTGCTGGCCATCGCCAGCCTGTTGGGGGCGGCATTTACCGAACAACCGAACCTGTTCCTGCTGGTGTCGCTGCTGATCGGCTTCAGCTCGGTGTCGGTGCAGATCCTGATCCCGCTGGCCGCGCACCTGGCACCCGCCGAGTCCCGAGGCCGCGTGGTCGGCAGCATCATGGGCGGTCTGTTGTTGGGCATCCTGCTGGCTCGGCCCGTGTCCAGCGTGGTGGCGGACCACTTCGGTTGGCGCGCCATGTTCATGGCCGCTGCGGCGTTGATGGCGTTAATCAGCGTGGTGTTGCTGATCACCATCCCCAAGCGCCAGCCTGACCACAGTGCCACCTATGGCCAGTTGCTGCGCTCCCTCGGCACGTTGCTGCGTGAGCAACCGGTATTGCGCCAACGGGCGTTCTATCAGGGTTGCATGTTCGCCACCTTCAGCCTGTTCTGGACCGCTGCCCCACTGGAACTGGCGCGTAACCACGGCCTGAGCCAAAGCGAGATCGCGCTGTTTGCACTGGTCGGTGCGCTGGGCGCCATTGCGGCGCCCGTCGCCGGTCGCCTGGCCGATGCCGGGCATACCCATCGCGCTTCGTTGCTGGCCATGCTGTTTGCGGCGTTGAGTTTCCTGCCGGCCTTTGTACACCCGTTGTACAGCGTGATCGGCCTGGCCGTGACCGGTGTGGTCCTGGACTTCTGCGTGCAGATGAATATGGTGCTCGGCCAGCGCGCTATCTACGCCCTCGACGCCAACAGCCGCAGCCGCCTGAACGCGCTGTACATGACCAGCATCTTTATTGGCGGCGCCTTCGGCTCGGCGATTGCCAGCAGCGTGTATGAACACGGCGGCTGGCTGGGCGTGATGCTGGTGGGCAGCGCATTCCCTCTGATTGCGTTACTGCGGTTCCTCAGTGCTTCACGCCAGGCCACAGTCGCCACTGCTTGAGGCAGCGGTTCAAGACTGGTTTTTTTCCGCGGATGCTTGGCCGGACGGCGATGTCAGCCGGCTCAGCAACTGCGAGAAAAATGCTAGCAGAGTGGTGGCGAACATCTGAATCAAGCCGGCGGCGTGTTCCTGTGCCTTATCCGGCAACGGGGAGGGAGCGGGTGTTGGGACCGGAGGCGGTGTCGGTGTCGGTGTCGGCGTGGGTGTCGGCGTGGGTGTCGGCACGGGTGCAGGTGCAGGCTGAACCTCAGGCGCTTGACCGCCCCACTGCACATCAGTTGGCTTGATCGCGCCCTTGCTCTTGATCAATAGGTCCGCGTTGCCCGTTCCCTTCAGGTCAATGGCCAGGCTTGAAAGGCCTGTGCCGGGGTCATGCTTGAGCACCGCTTCACCGGCTCGCCCCGTGAACCGATCAGTGAAGGCCAGGCCGCTCAACCCAGCGCCCTTCAAGGCGCCCGACACATCGATCTTGTCCGTACCGCTGGTGAAATCCTGGATCATGTCCGGGTCAGTCGGCGTGGAGTCGCTGGCCTTGTCGTAGACAAAGGTGTCCGCGCCGCCACCGCCTCTCAGGGTGTCGCCCCCTCCGCCGCCCTTGAGCCGATTCGCGGCCTCATTGCCCGACACAGTGTCCCGGCCAGAGCCGCCAATCGCGTTTTCAATCGTGCAGCCCTTGGCAATGGACACATTGCCCTTCAGCCCGCCCACATCGGAAAACGATTCGGCTTTCAGGTTGATGTTCTGATCCTGGGAGAACCCGGAGAAGTCCATCGTGTCGACGCCACCACCGTCCCAGACACAGAAAACCGGTTTGTCAGCAGCGCTCTTGAGGCTCATCGCCTCGCGCTCAGTATTGGAGTTGAAGCCATAGGTGGTATTGGTGTTACGGGTTTGGTGATTGGCCCCGTACAAGCGTTGTGCCGCTGCAATATCGTCCATCATCGGCGCGGACGGATTCTGCCCTTTGAAGTCGTGTCCCTTCTGGTTTTTTTTCCGACCAATAACTCATCACCGTACGCGCCTTGGTATCCTCGGCGTAGACCGCGCTGTTCAGGTAATCGAAACCGTTCCCGTTGTAGTTCCCTGGATGCTGCAGGCCAATGGCGTGGCCGATCTCATGGATAGCCGTTATCGAAAACTGACTGCCCAATGCCGGTGCCCCGTTTTCTCTGCGCGTGCCAATCGTGGCTGAAGTCTGGGTAGTGAAACGGCCAGGAAAGGTGGCCACCCCTCGATCACCGCCCGGATTGTTGCGAATGTTGAGAGTGCCGTCCGTCCCACTCGCCTGCTCGCGAAAGTTGATATTGGCGACATCCTGCCAGGACTGCACTGCCTGGCGGACGCGCCCCTGCTGCTGGTGGGTGAAGCTGTTGTCCACCGTGTAATTCACATCGACTTTCGAATCACCATTACGGTCATGAAAACGCAGGTTTTCCCGGGTAAGTTGATTAGCCGCCTGGTCCGTTGTGTAAGACGGTTTACTCCCAGCCCCCACACCCAACGGGCCGAAGTCCGCTACCGGCACGCTATTCAGAGAGCTCCTACTGCGCAGGTCATAATTATTCATTGTGCGACACCTTTGGTTTCAATAACGGGAGCCGGCCAAGCGATCGTTGACCAACCCTTCCAGAGGTAAATTCGCACGCTGAAAAATCCGATACCAACGCAGATTTGGTTCTAACCGCAACACCTGCGCGCGTCGAAACAGGAGGCGATACAACCAGGTATTCCGTTGCAATTTAAACACCCGACAACACAAAATCCCGGGCGGCATCGAGTTGTTTTAACAAGAAAAAAACAAAATCTAAAAAAGCACTTCGCGTGCCAGTACGCTATTTTCCCAACGATCAGGACATATCCCTTAAATCTTCCTCAGGACCGCACCAGCTTCTCCAGCGCGGCATCCGCCAGAAAGGAAGAGCGACTCTTGACCTTGTGCTCACGCACATAACGGTCGATGCGCTGGATGACATAACCGGGCAAGGTCACATTGACCTTCTCGGTCTTGCCCAGGTAGGGCGAGATGTCCAACTCCAACATCCCCCAGCCCATGCCGGCGTAATCTTCGTGCGCATGATGGTTGGCCACCGACGTTGGCAGGGGGATCGGTCCACCCTCTGCGGCAATCTCTTGCAGCATGATGTGGGCGACTTCCACCGCAGCGTTATAGGCCTCCTCAAAACTGTCCCCAGCGGTGACTGCGCCAGGGATGTCGGGGATCTGAATACCGGTGGCGGTGAAGTCATCGCCCCATTCGATACAGATTGGGTATTGCATGAATGTTCTCCTTAAAACTGAAACAAGCCGGCGCGTTTCCTGATGCTTTTGACAGTGCCCAGCGGCAGGTCCTTTTTTGGGTGGGGTACCGGAATGGTGTACGGGTTATAGCGGTGAGTAAAAATATGATGACTGCCCGCGACCCGGTCCAACACCCAACCCGCCTCTTGCAGTTCTTTGATCAATAACCTGCTTTGCACCCCTGCCTCCTTGGCTTGGCCTGAATAAAAGTAACCCTAGAGTTATCTTTACTCAAGCACAAAAGACGCGGGGCTGACTGACGGCTGTTTTACGGGATATTGAAAACCTGCCTGCTCGACACCGTAAACACATGAGAAGACATCGACGTCGCCCTGCGCATCGGTGAACTGGCCTGGAATAGGTGGACGGGTTTACTGAGGCGCGCCCCACATAACACGGCTGAACGGCGTGTAGTTGAGTAGAACCTGCGTAGATGCCTGGATACTCTTGAAGTACCGATGGGCCAATGTTCTGCCTGTCTCCCATAAGGAAAGCAAAATGACCGTGACCATACGACCCCTGCAGGAAAACGATCGAGCACCGGTGATTGCCATGCTCAAGGAGGGCGTTGCACTCAAACACTTTCTACCCACTGCCTACACCCAAGCGAACGCGTTGCTTGGCGCCGCACTTTCTGGCGTACCTTTCACGATGATCAAGTTGAGGGCGGGACAAACGCGTCCCCATCAAGTCACTTCCAGAGCCTGGGTGGCCGAAGTCAACTCCGTGCCTGCGGCGTTCGCACTGTCGCTGGTGCATGCTAATGAAATCGAAATCCATCTGGCCTGGACGCTGAAAGCGTTACGCCGGACAGGGTGCATGACAGCGCTGATTCAACACGAAATCACTTTGAACAATGGCCAGAAGCGTATCTACGCACGGTGCTATAAAAAGTCCACATGGGCGGTGAGTTGCTTCCAGAAAAACGGGTTCACCCTCGCCAACACGGGTGATCCCGTCGAGTTAACCCTATAGCCTCAATACTGCACAACGCCCGCGTCAGGCGCATGCCGAGTGCCCGTGGTCGAGGCAGCACAGCAGGCGCTCGACCGTATGTTCCAGGGGACCGGAGTTGTCCAGCACGAACAACCCCGCCCCATTCCCCGCGATCAACTCGGCAGTGAACCGCGCATTGCGTGCCAGGCGGGCGTCGATATCCACCAGTGCCTCACGCCCGCGTGCGATCAAGCGCTGGCGTAGTACCGCCTGATCCACCGTCAGCAGCAACACCAGCGACGTCGGATAACGCTCGCGGGTCTGTGCCAGGTGCGCACGGGAGCCGTTGACCAGCACGTCGTCACCTGCCGCCAACCAATCGTCGATCACTTTCGGAATGCCATAGGACAAGCCATTCGCCTGCCAGCTGAGGGCAAATGCGCCCTCGGCCTGCATCGAGGCAAACTGCTCCGGGCTAACCCCTTGCGCCGCCTCGCCCACCGCTTCCGCCGAGCGAGTGATAACGCGGCGCACAATGCGACAACCGCGCTCGGCCAGACGTGGGCGTGCGGCATCCAGCAGGCTGTCCTTGCCCGAGCCGGAGGGCCCGATGAGATAGATCAACCTGCCTGCCATCAAAACACCCTCTTCGCTTGTCGCCCTGCTTGTTGCACTACCGGAAGCCCAGGCTAATCATCTTGACTGCTCGCCAGAGGCTGGCCGGGTAATAGTCACTGGAAAGTATACCCAGCAATCCCTCAGCCGCCAGGCCGGCGGCGGCCACATTACCCGAGTCCCACCCGCCGCGCACCACGTTTGGCGCGCCCTCTTACCTGGGCCGACGGTAAGTGGGGGGTTGAGGGCCAGGTTGGCTGTTGAGAATAAAAAAGGCGACCTTTCAAAGGTCGCCTTTTGTCATTGCGCGTATTGCTTGCTCAACCCCGGCGGCACGCCTTGCACGTCGGTTTCTTCCCATGGGCCGTTCGGGCTGATGGAGCGGCTCCAGCCGTTGCTCCAGCGGTAGTAGGTGCGCTGGCGGTAGAAGGTGTCGGGCTGTTCGTCGAGCACATACACCTGCATCCTGCCGTCCCAGTGGCTCACCGCGCCCGGCGGTGGGGCGAACGTCGCTGACTTAGTCGGCACTGGCTTCGGCGCTGGGGTCACCGGGCCGGACGGCTTGGTGCTCGGCTGGGTCGACGGGCCCGACGGTGGAATGGTCGGGCCGGTGGGCGCAGGAGGTGGGCGGTGGACCGCACAAGCGCTCAGGCCCAATACCAGGCTGAGCAGGGTGATTCTTGCGAGTGCGGTCATAGGCGTTTCCTCGAAATTACTTATCCGGACTGTCGATGGTCAGCTGCTGCAGCGCAGTGGTGGTGCTGGCCAAGGGTTGGCTGCGGCCGATCCATTCGCCAGCTGTCGGAACACCTGCCCGGGATATGCGCGCAACCAGTTGGACTTCGGGGAAGTTCGACAGTTTCAACTGCGGCATCATTGCGTCGGCATCGCCCAGTTCGACGGTGATCGGCAGTTCGGCGACGGTGACGCGTTTGGCTGCCAACGGTGCCGGCGGGCCTTTCACGGCGCGGGCGAAGATGAATACGCTGTCGGTGGGCAGGGCTTTGGCCTTCACGTCGGCGCTCAGATCCACACGAACTTTCATCGCGGCTTTTTGAGGGGCGACGGTGCCACCGCTCTCTTTGAGTTTTTCGGCAGCACGGTCGATACCGCCTTGCAACGCCGCACGGGAGTTGTCTTCCGGTGGCAGCTGGGCCAGCAGACGGTTCCAGTAGTCGATAGCCTCCTGATAACGCTGGCCTTCAAACGCAGCGATACCCAGCAGGCCAAGGCTGGTGACTTCCTTCGGATCAAGCTTCAAGGCCTCGTCCGTCAACGCCTGAACCTTGGGCGACCACTGTTTGTTGTCGGCAAAGTACTGCGCCTGGGCCCACTGGCCGAGCAGTTCCGGCTGACGACCGGCCAGCGCCACGGTGCGTTCGAACACGTTGGCGGCATCGGCGGACCGGTCCTGGGCCATGTAGGCACGGCCCAGAAAGTACAAGCCTTCTGCCGAATCCGGCTGGGCGGCAGCGGCGCGTTCCAGGCGCTGGGTCATGTCTTCCATGGACACCGGTGGCTGGGCGAATTCGCGGGTGAGTTCAACCTTGTCGCTGGCCCCGTAATGCAGGTACAGCGCAACACCCAGGGCTGGCACCAAAAACGCGGCCAGAAATGGCAGCGGCTTGCCCAGGCGCGATTCACGGGGCTTTTCCACACCTTCAGTGTCGGCCAGCAATTCACGCGCCGCTTCGGCGCGGCCGGTGTCGAGTTGCGCGGCGTTGAGCACGCCTTCGTCCTGCTGCACTTGCAGCTCGGCGACACGCTCTTGGTACAGCGCCACGTTCAACGCGGTGCGGTCCTCTTCACGCTGGGCACGGCGGCCGCGCAGTATAGGGATCAACAGGAAACTCAGGGCAATCAGAAGCAGCAAGCCGGCTGCGAGCCAGAAATCAATCATCAGTCTTGGTGTCCAGCAATTGGTCGAGGCGTTTACGCTCTTCAGGAGACAGCGCGTCGGAACCATCGGTCGGCGCGGCGCGGCGGCGGCGCACAATCACGGCCATCACCACCACGCCAGCCAGCAACAGCCCGGCGGGGCCGAACCAGAGCAGCGCGGTCTTGCCGGTGAGGGCCGGTTTGTAGCGCACGAAATCACCGTAGCGGTCGACCATGAAGTCGATGATCTGCTGGTTGTCCTTGCCCTCCCCCAGCATGCGGAAGATCTCTTTGCGCAGGTCGGCGGCGATGGGTGCGTTGGAGTCGGCGATGTCCTGGTTCTGGCACTTGGGGCAGCGCAGTTCCTTGGTCAGTTCGCGAAAGCGCTCGCGATCACCGTCCTTGGCGAACTCGTAGGTGTCGATGGCGGCATGGGCCACGCCGACCAGTCCAAGCGCCAGGACTGCAGCGGCTAACAGACGCTTCATGGCTTGGCCTCATCGACCAGTGCCTGGTACTTGGCGGCCAGTTGCTCGCGCCAGACCACTTCGTCGATCACACCGACGTACTTGTCACGGATCACGCCCTTGGCATCGATGAAAAAGGTTTCCGGGGCACCGTAGACGCCGAGGTTCAGGCCGAGGTTGCCGTCTTCATCACGGATATCCAGCTGATAAGGGTTGTGGAACTCGGCCAGCCATTTCAAGGCCGCCGCATTGTCGTCCTTGTAGTTGATGCCGTAGATCACCACGCCCTTCTCGGCCAGCTTGTTCAGCACCGGGTGTTCGACACGGCAGGAGATGCACCAGGTGCCCCACACGTTGACCAGCGCCGGTTTGCCCAGCAAGTCAGCTTGAGTCAGGGTCTTGTCGCCCTGCACGGTCGGCAGTGAAAACGCCGGGAACGGCTTGCCGATCATCGCTGAGGGCAGCTCGGCCGGGTCCAGATACAGACCGCGATACAGGAACACGGCGACCACCAGGAACAACGCCAGCGGCACAACCATCAACCAACGCTTCATACCGCCGCTCCTTGCAGACCGAGGGCTTCACGCACCCGGCTCTTGACCTTGACCCGATAACGCCGGTCCAGCGCAGCCAGCAAACCACCGAAACCGGTGAGCAAGCCGCCGAACCAGATCCAGCGTACAAACGGTTTCACATGCACACGCACCGCCCAGGCACCGTCGCCCAAGGGTTCACCCAGCGCCACATACAGGTCGCGGGTGAAACCGGCGTCGATACCGGCCTCGGTCATCATCGAACTCTGCACGGTGTACAGACGTTTTTCCGGGTGCAGCACGGCGATTTCCTTACCGTTGCGGACTACACGAACGGTGCCTTTGTCTGACGTGAAGTTCGGCCCTTCGAAGTGCTTGGCGCCTTCAAAAATGAAGTGGTAACCGGCCAGGTCCATGGACTCTCCCGGTGCCAGGCGCAGGTCGCGCTCGGCGCTGTTCTGACTGGAGAGCACCACACCCAGGGCGCACACGGCGATGCCGATGTGGGCGATCTGCATGCCCCAATAGCTGCGGGTCAGGGTTGGCAGGCCTTTGATCAGGCCTTTGTGGCGAGTCTTGTCAAAGATGTCACGCACGCCGGCCAGCAATACCCAGGCGGCGAGCAGGAAGGTGGCGAGCACTGCCCAGTTGAAATCGCCGTAGGCAACCCCGGCGATCACGGCCAAGGCCACGCTACCGAGCAGCACCGGCATCAGCATGCCCACCAGCCATTTCACCGGGGTGTCTTTCCAGCGCACCAGCACGCCAACGGCCATCACCACCATCAACAAACCCATCAACGGGATAAACAACGCGTTGAAGTACGGCGGGCCCACGGACAGCTTGGCGCCGCTCAAGGCATCCAGCACCAGCGGGTACAGGGTGCCGAGCAGGATCATCGACGCGGCCACCACCAGCACCAGGTTATTGCCCAGCAACAGGGTTTCCCGCGACCACAGGTTGAAGCCGACCCGGCTCTTGACCACTGGCGCACGCAACGCAAACAACGTCAGGGAACCCCCCACCACAAACAGCAGGAAGATCAGGATGAAAACGCCGCGCTCAGGGTCGGACGCGAACGCATGCACCGAGGTCAGCACGCCCGAACGCACGAGGAATGTGCCGAGCAGGCTGAGGGAAAACGCCGCGATGGCCAGCAGCACGGTCCAGCTCTTGAACACGCCGCGTTTTTCGGTGACGGCCAGCGAGTGAATCAGCGCGGTGCCGACCAGCCAGGGCATGAAGGAGGCGTTTTCCACCGGGTCCCAGAACCACCAGCCGCCCCAGCCGAGTTCGTAGTAGGCCCACCAGGACCCCAAGGTGATACCGATGCCGAGGAACGCCCAGGCCACGATGGTCCACGGCCGCGACCAGCGCGCCCAGGCCGCATCGAGACGTCCGCCGAGCAAGGCGGCGATGGCAAAGGCGAAGGCCACCGAGAACCCCACGTAACCCATGTAGAGCATCGGCGGGTGCACGATCAGGCCGATGTCCTGCAGCAGTGGGTTGAGGTCGTGCCCGTCCGCCGGGATCTGCGGCAGGATGCGGCTGAACGGGTTGGAGGTCATGATCAGGAACAGCAGGAAGCCGATGCTGATCATGCCCATCACCGCCAGCACGCGAGCCAGCATCACTTGCGGCAGTTGCCGTGAGAACACCGACACGGCGAAGGTCCAGCCGCCGAGGATCAACGCCCACAGCAGCAGCGAACCTTCATGGGCGCCCCACACGGCACTGAACTTGTAGTACCAAGGCAACGCCGTGTTGGAGTTGTTGGCGACGTAGGCGACGGAAAAGTCGTCGGTCATGAAGGCGTAGGTCAGGCAGCCAAACGCGAACAGCAGGAACGCAAACTGGCCCCAGGCCGCAGGCTGCGCCAGGCTCATCCACAAGCGATCACCGCGCCAGGCGCCGAGCAATGGCACCACGGCCTGGACGATGGCAAAGCACAGGGCGAGGATCATCGCCAACTGACCCAGCTCCGGAATAAACAGTGCGGACGTCATGGCTTAGCCCTCCTTGGCAGGCGTTGGCGCGGATTGGCCGCTGTCTTTCAGGGCCTTGGTGACTTCCGGCGGCATGTATTTCTCATCGTGCTTGGCCAGCACTTCGTCGGCCACCACCACGCCGTCGGCATTGAGCTTGCCCAGGGCGACGATGCCCTGGCCTTCGCGGAACAGGTCCGGGAGGATGCCGCGGTAGGTGATGGTCACGGCCTTGTTGAAGTCGGTGACCACGAAGGTCACGTCGAGGGAATCACCGGAACGCTTCAGTGAGCCCTTCTCAACCATGCCGCCGGCGCGGATCCGTGTGTCCACCGGCGCTTCGCCATTGGCGATCTGGGTCGGGGTGTAGAACAGGTTGATGTTCTGCTGCAGGGCGCTCAAGGCCAGGCCGACGGCAATGCCGACGCCCACCAGAATCGCAAGGATGATCAACAGACGCTTTCTACGCAGCGGATTCACTTATCGGTCTCCCGGCGCAGACGACGCGCCTCTTGTTGCAGGTAACGCTTGCGGGCCAGGATCGGCGCGGCGACGTTGAGGGCCAGCACTGCCAGGCAGATGCCATAGGCCGTCCAGACATACAGGCCGTGATGGCCCATGGCGAGAAACTCGCTGAAAGAAGCAAAACTCATGCGCGCGCTCCCAGGCTGCTTTGTACTTCGGCCTTGACCCAACGGGTGCGCGATTCACGCTTGAGCACTTCGAGGCGCATGCGCATCAGCAGCACGGCGCCGAAGAAACAGTAGAACCCCAGCACCATGAACAGAAGCGGCGCCCACATCTCTACGGGCATTGCCGGCTTTTCGGTGAGCGTGAAGGTGGCGCCCTGGTGCAGGGTGTTCCACCACTCTACCGAGTATTTGATGATCGGGATGTTGATCACGCCGACAATCGCCAGCACCGCGCAGGCTTTGGCAGCGCTGTCACGATTGCTGATCGCGTTGCCCAGGGCAATCAGACCGAAGTACAGGAACAGCAGGATCAACATGGACGTTAGTCGTGCATCCCACACCCACCATGAGCCCCAGGTGGGTTTGCCCCAGATCGCGCCGGTGACCAGCGCCACGGCAGTCATCCACGCACCAATCGGCGCAGCGCATTGCAGGGCCACGTCCGCCAGTTTCATCTTCCACACCAGGCCGACGATGCCGCACACCGCCAGCATCACGTAGCAGGACTGGGCCAGCATCGCGGCGGGAACGTGGATATAGATGATGCGAAAGCTGTTGCCTTGCTGGTAGTCCGGCGGCGCGAAGGCCAGGCCCCAGACCAGGCCGATGCCGATCAGCAACACGGCGGCGACGCTCAGCCACGGCAGCAGCTTGCCGCTGATGCCATAGAACCATTTGGGCGAGCCGAGCTTGTGAAACCAGGTCCAGTTCATTGCTGTATCCATCACGGTAGCTTTTCGTCGTTGCGAAAAGCTTAGGGTCTTTACTGGTTAAGACAACGCTTAACCAGACCTCATTATTCGCCGACGCTGATCTTCAGGCCGGCGGCTATAGCAAAGGGTGTCAGGGTTACCGCCAGGGCGGTCAGGCTACCAAGCCACAAGAGGTAACCAGTCGCCGGCATGCCCATGAGCGCGGCCTGCAAAGCACCACTGCCCAGGATCAATACCGGGATGTACAAAGGCAGAATCAACAGGGCCAGCAACAGGCCACCCCGCTTCAAACCCACGGTCAACGCTGCGCCCACCGCCCCCAACAGGCTGAGCACCGGCGTACCGAGCAACAAGGACAGGAGCAACACCGGCAGGCATTCGACGGGCAAGCCCAGCATCATCGCCAGCAGCGGCGAGAGCAAGACTAGCGCCAGGCCGGAAAAAGCCCAGTGTGCCAGCACCTTGGCCAGTACCAGAAGTGGCAGGGGGTGCGACGAAAGGACCCACTGTTCTAGGGAACCGTCTTCGAAATCACTGCGAAACAACCCGTCCAGCGAGAGCAGAACCGATAAAAGCGCGGCCACCCACACCAGTCCTGGGGACAAGGTTTGCAACAGTTTAGTCTCAGGGCCGACCGCCAGCGGGAACAACGCGATGACAATCGCGAAAAACACCAGCGGGTTGGCCAGTTCGGCCGGCCGACGGCACAGCAACCGCGCTTCGCGGGCGACCAACAGGGCGAATACGCTCATGCTGACCACTCCCCCAGGTCAAGATCACGGTAGCCGGCGGGCATACGCGTCAGGGTGTGGTGGGTGGTGAGCAATACCGTGCCGCCCTGTTCGCAATGCCGCGCCAAGTGCTCTTCAAGCTGGGCGACGCCTTGTTTATCCAGGGCGGTGAAGGGCTCGTCGAGAATCCATAACGGCGGGCCCGGCAGATACAAACGCGCCAGAGCCACGCGGCGCTGTTGACCGGCGGACAAGGTGTGACAGGGAACATCTTCAAAGCCTTTGAGGCCGACGGCGGCCAGAGCCTGCCAGATGGCATCGCGGGATACGGGATGATGCAGGGCGCTGAGCCAGCCGAGATTTTCTTCGGCGGTGAGCACGTCTTTGATCCCGGCGGCGTGGCCGATCCAAATGAGGTTGCGTGCCAGTTCGGTGCGTTGTTCGTTGAGGGGTTTGCCATTCAGTCGAACTTCACCAGCCGTGGGCTGCATCAACCCTGCCAGCAGGCGCAGCAAACTGGTCTTGCCGCTGCCGTTGGGCCCGCTGACCTGCACCATGTCACCGCCCGTCAGCCGCAATTCGAGGTGCTCGAACAGCAGGCGCAGGTCGCGTTCACAGGAGAGCGCTACGGCTTCAAGAAGAGGGCTGGTCAAAAGATCGCGGGCCTTTACGGTTCAAGTCGGCGGTGCAGCGGCCGTTAAAGAGAAATGCACAATAACGGCTTTGGCGACCGATTTTAGAGAGCTGGATCAAATAGTTGTGAGGTTTTTACCGCTCTCTTTGCAGACGGGCGGCATTATACATGTGATGCCCTACTCTAAAGAGGGCAATTTCCCCAGAGACGACGCGCGCGATGACCGGTGAGATCAACCTTCCTACGCTTCCACCTGCTCCGGCAGCCGGGCCCGGCCCTGCGCCTGTGGCCGGCGAACTGTTGAAACTGCTGGAGCCGCAGATCGGCCTGATCGACCCCGGGAAAACCGCGAATGCCGAGGTCATCGCCCTGAAACAAGGCGGTGAAGCCTTTCAGTTGTTGCTCAAGTTGACCCTCGAGGGCGGTCGCCAGACATTGGTACAGGCAAGCAGCCCGCAGCCGCTGCCGCTGGGCAGCAACGTGGCGGTGAGCCAGACGCCCACCGGCAACCTGACCCTCAGCCTGCAACAAGCCTTGAGCGCCAATGTCGCCGCCCTCACCCGCATCGACACGGATCAGATGCCGGTGGGCACACTGTTGCAGGCCAAGGTGCTGACCACCCAGATGCTGCCCCAGGGCACGGCGCAACCGGCGATCTATCGGTCATTGGTCACCGTGCTCAACAGCGCGCTGGCCGGCGCGACCCTGAGCGTGGAAAGCCCCCAGCCACTGCGCGTCGGCAGCCTGCTCAGCGCTGTGGTGCAGAATACGCAGACCTTGAGCTTTGTGCCGTTGAGCGGGCTCAAGGATCAGTTGGCCGTCACGCAGCAACTGTCGACCCAGCAAAGTCGCCAGGGCTCGCTGGATGCGGTCTTCACCGCGCTGCAAAACCTGCCGCGCGGCGACACGACCTCCGCCGAGCTGCGCGGCGCCGCCGAGCGTTTGCTTGCCGCCCTGCCCGACCTGGCCCAGGTCAGCAATCCCAAGGTACTGGCGCAAGTCATCCAGAACAGCGGCGCGTTTCTTGAAGCCAAGCTGCTTGCCGGGCAAAACCCACAGATCCCGCCTCTGGATATGAAAGGCGCCTTGCTGCGCCTGGTCGCCGATTTGCTGCCAGCCCTACCCGCCAACACCAATATGAATGCCATCCTCGCCGCCAACACCCTGGCCCAGGTGCTGCCCAACTTCGTGCGCAGTCCACTGAATACGCTCGGCCAGGTCAGCGCGCGCCAGATGCCCGCCGGCTTCCCACTGCCCGAACGGTTGATGGCAAAACTGGAAGGCGAAGGCGACCTGGAAAACCTGCTGCGCCTGGCCGCCGGGGCGATCTCGCGGTTGCAAAGCCATCAGCTGTCGAGCCTGGAACAAACAGGCACCACCGCCGACGGCCGCCTGCAAACCACCTGGCAGTTGGAAATCCCCATGCGCACCCTGCAGGACATCGTGCCGTTGCAGGTCAAGTTCCAACGCGAAGAGCCGGCGCCGGACAAGGATCAGCCCGATCGCAAAGAAAAAAGGACGCCAAACAGATGCTCTGGCGCGTCGAGTTGGCTTTCGACATGGAGCCGCTGGGGCCTTTGCAGGTCCAGGCGCAATTGAGCCAGGGCAAACTGTCCAGCCAGTTGTGGGCCTCCCGGCCCTTTACCGCCAGCTTGATCGAAAGCCACTTGGGCAACCTGCGCGAACGCCTGGTGACATCGGGCATCAATGTCGGCGACCTCGATTGCCACCTCGGCACCCCGCCGCGCGGGCCTAAAACCGGACTGGAGCAACGCTGGGTGGATGAGACCGCATGAAAAACCCTACGCCACCGCGCCAGGCGATCGCCCTCAAGTACGACGGCCAGCAGGCACCAACCCTGACCGCCAAGGGCGACGATGCCCTGGCCGAGGCCATCCTGAAGCTGGCGCGGGAAAACGAAGTGCCCATCTATGAAAACGCCGAGCTGGTGAAGCTGCTGGCGCGGATGGAACTGGGTGACAGCATTCCAGAGGAGTTGTACCGCACGATTGCCGAGATCATTGCGTTTGCATGGACATTGAAGGGCAAGTTCCCGGTGGGGTATGACCCGGATGCGGGCCCGGTGGAGCGGGATGTGACGGAGCGTGGGGATGACTACTGACTCACAGACAAACACAAAACAAACTGTGGGAGCGGGCTTGCTCGCGAATGTGGTGTGTCAGCCACTCAATGCGCTGGCTGATCCAACGCATTCGCGAGCAAGCCCGCTCCCACTTTTTTGACCTGTGTTCAGTTCAGAACTTCACTTAGAGGAATGAAATTGACCCGGTCACCCATCTCCAGCGTCGTCCCCTCCAACACCTCCACAAACCCCTCCGCCCACGCCGCACTGCGCAGCACGCCGGAGCTCTGGTTGCGGTAGATGATCGCCTTGCCCTGCTCGATACGACCGCGCAGGTATTCGCGGCGATTGCCCGGCTTGGGCCAGGTGAACCCCACTGGCACTGCAAAACGTAATGGCTCGACATCCTGCACACCTTGGCGGCGCAGCAAGTAAGGGCGTGCCAGCAGCGCGAACGTCACCAACGTCGACGCCGGGTTGCCTGGCAGGCCGATCACCGGTACGCCACGGAAGTGGCCGAAGGTCAGCGGCTTGCCGGGTTTGATAGCCAGCTTCCACAACGCCAGCTCACCCTCTTCACGCAGGGCGATCCCAAGAAAGTCCGCTTCGCCCACCGACACACCGCCCGTCGACAGGATCAAGTCGACACTGCCCAAACCGCCCAGACGTGCGCGGGTCTGCTCCAGATCGTCCGGCAAGATGCCGGCGTCGATCACTTCGCAACCCATGCGCGCCAGCCATGAGCACAGCACCCGTCGGTTGCTGTTGTAGATCTGCCCCGGCCCCAGCGGCAAGCCCGGCTCGATCAGTTCATCACCGGTAGACAAAACCGCCACGCGCGGGCGGCGTACCACCGCCAGGCGATCACGACCGAGGGACGCCGCCAGCCCCAGTTCAATCGGGCCCAGGCGCGTGCCGGCCGACAACACTAACTCGCCAACCGTGGTTTCCTGGCCCTGGGGGCGGATGTTCTGGCCGGCGTGCAGAGGTTCGGTGAAGCTCACGCGCTCATCGGCGTGAACCACGGCGTTTTCCTGCATTTCCACGCAGTCGGCCCCTTCCGGCACCGGGGCGCCGGTGAAGATGCGGGCGCAGGTGCCCGCCGCCAGAGGCTGTGGCGCCTGCCCTGCGAAAATCCGCTGGCTGACCACCAACGGCTCCCCCGTCCAGTCCGCCAGGCGCACGGCGTAACCGTCCATGGCGCTGTTTGGCCACGGCGGCAGGTCGAGGGTGGAGATCAGGTCTTGCGCCAGTACACGGCCGTCGCAGTCCGCCAGCAGCAGCGTTTCCTGCTCGCGGATCGGCGCGGCTTCGGCCATGGCCAGCAGCTGTGCCAACGCGTCTTCCACCGGCAGCAGAGCGCCGGTCTTGCCGGGCTTACCCACGGGACTCACAAGGCTCAGCCTGTTTCAGGTGCGGTACGAAATTGCACGGGCGGTGACGGTTGTCCAGTTGCTCGGCGAGGATGCCATCCCAGCCAGTGCGCACCGCATTGGTGGAACCCGGCAGGCAGCACACCAGGGTGCCATTGGCCAGGCCGGCCAGGGCACGGGATTGCACGGTGGACGTGCCAATGTCGGCCACGGAAATCTGACGGAACAGTTCACCAAAGCCATCGACCTGTTTGTCCAGCAGGCAGCTCACCGCTTCGGGGGTGCTGTCGCGGCCGGTGAAGCCGGTGCCGCCAGTGATCAGCACCACTTGCACCACGTCTTCGGCGATCCAGTGAGCGACCTGGGCGCGGATCTTGTAGAGGTCGTCCTTGAGCAGCACGCGCTCGGCCAGGTGGTGGCCGGCGGCAGTCAGGCGGTCGACGAAGACCTGGCCGGAGGTATCGGTGTCGAGGGTACGGGTGTCGCTGACGGTCAATACAGCGATATTCAGGGGTACGAAGGGCGCATCTGCCTTGGCTTTCATGGCACGGTCCGGTTGTCGAAGGAACAGCCCGATGTTATATCACAGGCCCCCCTTTTGCTGCCGCTGCGGAACCGTTATGCCTATCGATTCATCCCTCCTGCCCTGCTCGGTGCTGCTGCTGTCCGGCGGGCGCGGCCAACGTATGGGCGGCCAGGACAAAGGCTTGCTGGAATGGCGCGGCCAGCCCTTGATCGCGCACGTGCAACATTTGGTGCGACCGCTCACGGATGACCTGATCATCTCGTGCAACCGCAACCCGCAACACTATGCCGCCTACGCCGACCAGTTGGTGAATGACGACAGCCCGGACTTCCCCGGCCCGCTCGCCGGTATCCGGGCGGGGCTCGCCGCCGCACGTCATGCGCACCTGCTGATACTGCCGTGCGATGTGCCGCATATCGACGCAGGGCTGATCCAGGCGCTGCGTGAAACCGCGCAACGCAACCCGCGGCTGCCGGTGATGGTGCGCCATGGTGCGTTCTGGGAACCGTTGATCTGCATCGTCCCCACCGGCCTGCGCGACGCGGTAGACAGCGCGTGGCACGCCGGTGAGCGCAGCCCGCGCAAGCTGTTTCTACAACTGGGCGGCGTGGGTCTGGAATGCCCGGCGGATGACCCTCGCCTGGCCAACCTTAATACGCCGGAGCTGTTACAGACGCCATCGGGCGTGTCAGAATGAACCTCGCACAAGGAACTTTGTCGGCGCTGCACGCGTCACAAGGTCAGCTATTAAAAAGTATTCTCTCGGAGACAGACTCATGACTCAACGGACCATCGCCGCTCTCATGCTTGCACTGGGCCTCGCCACCCTCGCCGGTTGCGCCTCGCCAACAGTGATCACCTTGAATGACGGTCGCGAAATCCAGGCCGTCGACACCCCGAAATACAATGAAGATTCGGGTTTCTACGAATTCGAACAACTTGACGGCAAGCGCACCCGCATCAACAAAGACCAGGTTCGCACCGTCAAAGACTTGTAAGTCTTAACGTTTGCCATCAAGGCCCGCCTCGCGCGGGCCTTGTCGTTTCCGGGGGTTACCAGTCGAGGGTGATCCGACTGCGGAAACTGCGCTCTTCACCCGTGACCGGGTCAATGAACCGCACACCCTGGGCGAGCAGTTTGAGGGGGTTGGCGTAGTCGTCTACCGCGTCCTTGATCACCTCTGGGTAGAACGGGTCGTTACAGATACTCGCGCCGAGGGCGGTCATGTGCACGCGCAACTGGTGTTTCTTGCCCGTCACCGGGAACAGGCCATAACGCCACAAATCGCCCTTTTTCTCGCGCACCTCCACGGCCGTTTCGGTGTTGGCGACACCCTGACCTTCCTGCATGCGAAAGAACGGTTCGCCATCGACCAGCCGGCTTTTATGCACCCTGGGGAACGTCAGGTCCGGCAGCGCTGGCGCAATGGCTTCGTAGAATTTATCGATCTGGCGCGTGGGAAACAGTTGCTGGTAAGCCGAGCGACTGGCCGGGTTGGCCGAGAACAGGACCAGCCCCGCGGTGTGCCGATCGATACGGTGTAACGGCACCAGCGATGGATTATCCAGGCGGCGAATCAAACGGCGCAGCAGGGTTTGCTCGACGTATTCACCGGCCGGGGTCACGGGCAGGAAGTGCGGTTTGTCGGCGACCACCAGATGCTCGTCGGCATACAGGATGGTTTCCTGCACCGGGATGACTTTCTCGTTTGGCACTTCGCGGAAATAGTAGATGCACAAGCCTTCCTTGTAGGCCAGGTCCAGGGCGATCGGGCTGCCGTTGATATCCAGCACTCGGCCTCGCGCGATGCGATCCAGCCAGTGTTCGCGGCCGATGGCCGGAAAGTGCTCGCACAGGCAATCCAGCACCGTCACCCAAGGGCCGGGGGGCAGATACAACGTGCTGGCTTGGTGTTGGGACGCGGAAAAACCGGAGGTGGACATGAAATGCTCGACGCCTTTGACCAAACAGGCGGGCATTATCCCGCATGCAGCGGGATTGAGCCTAGGGCCGATCTCAGGCCTTGGCCAACTCCGCCCGCAGGATCGGCGAGGCACTGGCGGCCTCGGTGAATTCCTTGAGCCAGCGCAGCACATCCACCGCTTCCCAACGGCCCGGATCGTACAACGCGTACAACAACCCCTGGTACCCCACCACATCCAGCTGCTTGTGGTAGCCGGCGCGCTGGAACAGCGCCTCGATCTCGGCAAAACAGGTATTGAAGTGCACTTTGTTGAACGGCGTCTTGCCTTCCGTGACCAGACCATCGAGGCACAGCTCCTTCACCGCATCGCGCACCACGTCGGCGGACATGCGATTGACGCTGCTTTTCAGTTGTTCGACATTCACCACGGGCGTTCCCTCTATTTCAATCGCTGTACAAACATACAGTAACTTAATATTTGGAAACCTGCCATCGCATAAACCTAACGAAGGAAGGCAACAACCTGTTGTGTGTCGAATGGCCAATCCAGTTCCGCACCGCTGTCCACCCGACGCAGCACCGGAATCCGCAGGCCATAGACGTCGGTCAGGTCCTCGGGGTCGGTGATATCCACCAGTTCGACCAGCAACCCGTTATCGACGAGCGGCATGATTTCGGCTTCGGCAATCTCACAAAGATGGCAACCCACGGTGCCTAATAGCTGGCATTCAGGAAGCATGACGAATGGACCTGATCAGAAAGTAGGTCAACATTCTATGCCCGGTGGCGGCATGAAGCCCACCACCACAAAAACCCTGACCCAGGTCACCATGGCCTATAACTGATTCACCGACTCTTGCGGCTTTTTGCCTGCCCCCTTACAACGGAGATGCGTGTGTTTGCCAACCTGCTGATCATTCTGGCCTCATCCCTGGTGGTGATTGCGCTGTTTCGCCGGCTGCAGTTGCCGCCCGTGCTGGGCTACCTCTGCGTCGGCCTGGCCGTGGGGCCCACCGCGCTGGACTGGGTGAATGACAGCGAAGAGTTGCCCGACCTTGCCGAGCTGGGCGTGGTGTTCCTGCTGTTCTCCCTGGGCCTGGAGTTTTCCTTGACCAAGATGCTGGCCCTGCGCCGTGTGGTGTTTGGCCTGGGCAGCCTGCAGGTGTTGGGGTGCGGGGTGCTACTGGGGCTGTTGCTGATGATCCTGGGCGTGGCGCCGGGTATCGCCCTGTTGCTGGGGGCTGGGCTGGCGCTGTCATCCACGGCCATCGTCAGCAAGGAGCTGACCAGCCTCGGGGAAATCTTCAGCAGTCATGGCCAGAACGCCATTGGCGTGTTGCTGTTCCAGGATGTGGTAGCGGTGTTACTGCTGACCTTGGTGCCGGTGTTCGCCGGCACTGGCGAGCAAGCCTGGTATTGGGCGCTGCCACTGACCCTGGGCAAGACCGTGGTGTTGTTTGTCGGCCTGCTGCTCGCCAGTCGCTGGTTATTGCCACGGCTGTTTCATGAAGTGGCGGCCTCCCATTCAGCGGAGTTGTTTGTGCTGCTGGCGCTGGTGATCGTGTTGCTGACCGCCTGGCTCACTCACCTCTTGGGGCTCTCCCCGGCTCTTGGGGCGTTCCTGGCCGGCATGTTGTTGGGCGAAAGCCACTACCGTCACCAGATCGAGGCGGATATCCGGCCCTTTCGCGACATCCTGCTAGGGTTGTTTTTCGTCAGCATCGGCATGCTCATCGACTTGCAATTGTTTGTCAGCCACAGCCTGCTCATCCTCGGCCTGACCCTTACCTTGATGCTGGTCAAAGGCTGCGTGGTCGCCGTGCTGGTCAAGCTGCGCGGCAGCGACAGTGAAACAGCCTGGCGCAGCGGCCTGGCCCTGGCCCAGGGTGGCGAGTTCTGCTTTGCATTGATGGCACAGATGCAGCAGAGCCGGTTGATCCCTGACGAATTCAACGGTTTGTTGCTCGCGGCGACCTTCTGCTCGATGTTGCTCACGCCGCTGCTGTTGCGCGCCGCACCTGGCATCGCCCTGCGCCTGCACCGCAAACCCAACCAGCAAGTGCAACTGGAAGAAATCACTGCGCTGAACGCCGAGCTGCGCGGGCACGCAGTGATCTGCGGCTATGGCCGCGTCGGCCAATCGATCGGGCGTTTTCTGCGCAAGGAACAACAGGCATATATCGCCCTGGATGACGACCCGGAGCGCGTACAGGAAGCAGCCACCGAAGACAGCAGCGTGCATTACGGCGACTGTCGGCGCGGCGCCCTGCTCAGCGCGGTCGGCGTGGAACGTGCGCGGCTGGTGGTGATTGCCGTGGACAACAGCGATGTCGCCTTGGCGGTGTTGAAAGAGGCGCGCCGGATCAACGCCGAAGTGCCGATCCTGGTGCGCACTCGCGATGACAGCCAGCTCGCGGAACTGAAAGCCGCGGGCGCCAGCGAAGTGGTGCCCGAGCTGTTGGAGTCGAGCCTGATGCTCGCCTCCCACGCCCTGATCCTGCTAGGCCTGCCGGACCAACAGGTCCAGGCGCGAGTCGATGAGGTGCGGCAGAACCGCTATCGCCTGCTGCACGGCTTTTACTCACACCCGGACGCCGCTGACGAGGCGCCGATCAATCCTGACTGACCGCGCCGATCTTGTGGATCGACAGGTCCGCACCGTAGTACTCCTCTTCCTGGCTCAGGCGCAGCCCATGCACGCGCTTGATCACGCCGTATACCAGCAGGCCGCCCACCAACGCCACCAGCACGCCAAGGGCCGTGCCGATCAACTGGCTGATCAGGCTGACGCCGCCCAATCCACCCAGGGCTGTCTGGCCGAAAATGCCGCAGGCAATGCCGCCCCACACGCCGCACAGGCCGTGCAAGGGCCACACACCCAGCACGTCGTCGATCTTCCAGCGATCCTGGGCCGCGATGAAGAACCACACAAACAAGCCGCCAGCGACTGCACCCGTGACCAGCGCGCCCACCGGATGCATCAGGTCGGAACCGGCGCAGATCGCCACCAACCCGGCCAGTGGGCCGTTATGCAGGAAGCCTGGGTCGTTGCGGCCGATGATCAGGGCCGCAACCGTGCCACCCACCATGGCCATCAGCGAGTTGACCGCCACCAGGCCGCTGACGCTGTTCAGGGTTTGCGCGCTCATCACGTTGAAGCCAAACCAGCCGACGATCAGAATCCAAGAACCCAACGCCAGGAACGGAATGCTCGACGGCGCGAACGCCACCAAGCGCCCCTCGCGGTAACGTCCGTTGCGCGGACCAAGCAGCAACACCGCCGCCAGCGCCAGCCAGCCGCCCATGGCGTGCACCACCACGGAGCCAGCGAAGTCATGGAAGCTGGCACCGAAGGTCGCGAGCAGCCAGGCCTGCAGGCCGAAATTGCCGTTCCACACCAGGCCTTCGAAAAACGGATAGATAAATGCCACGATCAACGCCGTAGCGCAGAGTTGTGGAGCAAACCGTGCACGCTCGGCAATGCCCCCGGAAATGATGGCCGGGATTGCCGCCGCAAAGGTCAGCAGGAAGAAAAACTTCACCAGACCATAGCCATGGTCGGCACTGATCACCGCCGCCGGTTGCATGAAGCTCACACCGTAGGAGATCCAATAGCCTATAAAGAAATAGGCCAACGTAGAGATAGCGAAGTCGCTGAGGATCTTCGACAGCGCGTTGACCTGGTTTTTCTGGCGTACCGTACCGACTTCAAGGAACGCGAAGCCCGCGTGCATCGCCAGGACCATGACCGCGCCGATCAGGATAAACAGGGTATTGGAACTGTGGACGAGCGTGTCCACTGCACTGTGCAAATTTTCCATGGAGGTTGGCAGGCCTGCAATAAAGGCAAAAAGCACCAAAGCGGTTCAATCCGGGGTTGCGCGCACTAAATTGGCACCGCCGGCCCCACCCCTCTTAAGAGGGCGTGAACCGCTTTAGCGCAGCGATCAACACAACAAGCCGATACCGATAGGGTTTTTCCGCGAATTTCAGTTATTTAGGGTAAGGTTTTTCAAGGCTTCCTGCCCGACCGCCCAGATTCAGCGCAGGCCTCAGGGCCTGCGCACCAAGGCAAAGCAAAAGCTGTACCACACAATTGCACTGAACCTTCACCGAAGCCGGTGACTCGAAAACGTACAGATCAGCCAATCACGGAGATACCCATGGCCAGAAGAACTGCAAAGACTGCTCAAGAAATACTGATGGCGGATTTTCAAACCCTGGTCAGCGACACTGAAAAGTTGCTGGATGACACCAAGGTGCTGGCGGGTGACCAGGCTGACGAGCTGCGCAGCAAGATCCACGAAAGCCTGCTCAAGGCCCGCGAAACCCTACAATTGACCGAGGACTCCCTGCGCGAACGCGGCCAGGCGGCGGTCACTGCGACCGAAGATTACGTGCAAGCCAACCCTTGGCAGTCGGTGGGCATTGCTGCCGGCGTGGGCTTTCTGATCGGCCTGCTGGCCACAAGGCGCTAATCATGTCTATCGGCGAAACGGGCTCGTCCACGGGCACCACCTCAAGACGTCTGGGCGCGGCCGTACTGGGCTTGCTGCACAGCCACGTCGAATTGTTTGGCATCGAATTGCAGGAACAGAAAGCGCGCACCGTCAGCCTGCTGCTGTTTGCCGGCCTGGCGCTGGTGTTTGCGCTGCTGTTGCTGGTGGGCCTGTCCACGCTGGTGATGATCCTCGTCTGGGACACCGGTTATCGCCTGACCGGGATCATCAGCCTGTGCGTGTTCTACACCCTGGCCGCAGCGTTTTGCGGGGTGCGCTTGAAAGCGGCGGTGTTTGATGAGTCCACGCCGTTCCACGCCACCCTCGAAGAGCTGGCCAATGACCGGGAGCGCCTGCTGCCATGAGCATCACTGAAATCCCGAAAACCACCTCCCGCCGGGAAATGCGCAAGGCGTTGATTCGTCTGCGCATGGAAATGCACCGTCAGGAGATTCGCCACGAGTCCCAGCAATTGATGCTGCCTTTGAACAAGGTGCGCAACATGGGCCATAACTGGCAAGACAGCCTGGGCCTCAAGCACGCGCCGCTGTGGGGCGTGGCCGCGGTGACGTTGATGGGCTTCTTTACCGGCAAAGGCGCCAAGGGCGGTGGTATCGGCAGCCTGACGCGCCTGGTGCGCCTCGGTGCCGGCTTGATCCCGCTGATCAAACTGGCCATGCAGGGCTCTTCGCGTAAAAGTTGAGCCTGGCTGGCTGCATTCTTGCTAACAGAAACGGCCCGGCCCTCATTTCGAGGGTCGGGCCTTTTTTCGCCAACCATTCTAAGGAGGCGCCGTGATCGACGGGCAACCGCTCGCCTGCTTCCAGCCGTTTATCGACACTGCCACGGGCCGCATCGCCGGCGTCGAGGCCCTGGGCCGTCTGCGTCAGGCTGACGGTCGCCTGCAGTCCGTAGGCCCGCTGTTCGCTGACCCGCGCACACCGGGCGCAACCTTGCGCCGACTCGACCGACAGATTCGCGACAATGCGCTGAGCCGCTTGCATGAAGCCCCCAAAGACTGGTTCCTGAGCCTGAACATCTCGCCACGTTGGATCAATCGCCTGCGACCGGGCCAGGCCCTGCCGAGCCTCAAACAGATCCAGCACCATGGCGTCGATCCGCAGCGCATCGTGTTCGAGATCACCGAGCTGGGTGGCGACATCCGTCGCCTGGCTGACGTGGTGGCGCGCTATCGCGAAGCCGGTGCGCGCATCGCCATCGACGACTTTGGCGCCGGCTATTCCCAGCTCGACCGGGTGCTGGCGTTGCAGCCGGATATCCTCAAGCTGGACATGCGCCTGTTCCAGGAAGCTGCCCGTGGTGGGCCGAGCAGTGAAGTGGTGCGGGCCCTGGCGCAAATGGCCGAGAAGACCGGCTGCTGGATCATTGCCGAAGGTGTGGAAACCGAGGCGCAGTTGCGCTTTGCCCTGGAGTGCGGCTCGCGCTATGTACAGGGTTATCTGTTTGCCCAGGCCCGGTTGGACTGGTTCGCCGCCGACGCCTTCGTCCCGCGCTTCGCCCAATTGCGCGCGGCCTACGTCCAGCAGAAGCTGGCGGAGCGCGGTCGGATCATGCAGCTGCGCCATCAACTGGTCGAACTGATGAAGATCCTGCAAACCTGGGCCCAGGCCCAGGCACCGTTGAGCAAACTGCCGCAACTGCCGGCGTTTCCCTGGCTGCTGCGCTTCTACCAGTGTGACCGGCATGGCACCCAGCTGACACCCAACTTCGAGTGGCGCCAGGATGCCTGGCAGTCCGATAGCCGCTACCTGGGCCACAACTGGTCATGGCGCCCCTACTTCTATCACTTGCTGGCCGAAGGCTGGGAAGAACGTCGCCTGACCCTGTCCTCGACCTACCGCGACGCCACCACCAACCAGTATTGCCTCACGGCCGGACAATTCTTCGAAAACGGTCAGCGTTTGCTGTTAATCGATATCGACGCGGCCGGGCTGTAGATTTTCGCTTGCCCAGGGCACGCTGAACCGGGAAGCTGGGAGGGTCATTCACCGCACGGAGAGTACCCGCCTTGGATTGGCCCACCCTGTTGACTCGCGAACGTCTTGGCAAACCGCTGCACAGCCCGGAAGAACTGGGGCGTAGCCCGTTTCACAAAGACCATGACCGTATTATCTTCTCCGGCGCCTTTCGTCGCCTGGGGCGCAAGACCCAAGTGCACCCTGTCTCCAGCAACGACCATATCCACACGCGCCTGACCCACTCCCTGGAAGTGAGCTGCGTGGGTCGCTCCCTCGGCATGCGCGTCGGTGAAACCCTGCGCAACGCCCTGCCCGACTGGTGTGACCCCAGCGACCTGGGCATGGTGGTGCAATCGGCCTGCCTGGCCCATGACATCGGCAACCCACCGTTCGGGCACTCTGGCGAAGACGCCATCCGCCACTGGTTTCAACAAGCCGCAGGACGCGGCTGGCTGGACGACATGAGTAGCGCCGAGCGTAACGACTTCCTCAACTTCGAAGGCAACGCCCAAGGTTTCCGCGTATTGACCCAGCTGGAATACCACCAGTTCGACGGCGGCACCCGGCTGACCTATGCGACCCTGGGCACCTACCTGAAATACCCATGGACCGCCCGCCACGCGGACTCCCTGGGTTACAAGAAGCACAAGTTCGGCTGCTACCAGAGCGAACTGCCGATCCTCGAGCAGATCGCCCACAAGCTCGGCCTGCCGCAACTCGAAGAACAACGCTGGGCCCGACACCCGCTGGTGTACTTGATGGAGGCGGCGGATGATATCTGCTACGCCTTGATCGACCTGGAAGACGGCCTGGAAATGGAGTTGCTGGAATACGCCGAAGTCGAGTCGCTGCTACTGAACCTGGTGGGCGACGATCTGCCCCAAACCTATCGCCAACTGGGCGCCCATGACTCGCGCCGACGCAAATTGGCAATCCTGCGCGGCAAGGCCATCGAACATCTGACCAACGCAGCCGCACAGGCCTTCGTCGAACAGCAGGACGCCCTGCTCGCCGGCACCCTGCCCGGCGACTTGGTAGAACATATGCACGGCCCGGCCAAGCGCTGTGTGCTGGATGCCAAGGACATGGCGCGCAAGAAGATCTTCCAGGACAAGCGCAAGACGCTGCACGAGATCGGCGCCTACACCACCCTGGAAATTCTCCTGAATGCGTTCTGCGGTGCGGCCCTGGAGCAGCACGGCGGACGCACGCCGTCGTTCAAGAACCGACGCATCCTCGATCTGCTGGGCAACAACGCGCCAGACCCGGCGTGGCCGCTGCACACCTCGTTCCTGCGAATGATCGACTTTATCGCCGGCATGACCGACAGCTACGCCACCGAGATGGCCCGTGAGATGACCGGGCGCTCTAGCCCTCAATAGCGTTTGATCAACCGCCTGCTCCCTGAAAGGAAGCTACCTACGAAGGGAACAGAGCGGCCTGATCGAATTCGTACAAGCATACGATGAACAATCGCGCACGCTTTTACGTCGTGCCCAATCGCCATCTGACTCACCGTGTGCCCATCCTATGCTCAAGTCCAACCTTCGACTCCTGGTGGTGGAGGATCACCCCTTTCAGCGCCTTGCCACCCAGTGCCTGCTCAAGAGCTTTGGCTTCGACCAATTGACGCTGGCTGAAAACGCTGAACAAGCGATCCAACTGATGACGCAGGGCGAAGCCCCCTTCGATCTCATGCTGTGCGATCAATGCCTGCCCGACCTGCCTGGACTGGAGTTGATAGAAATAGCCAGCCGCCAATGTTTTATAGCAGGTGCCATTTTACTCAGTGGTTTACCCGTGATCGAATTGGAGTATCTGAGCAAGCAAGCCTTTCGGCGGAATCTGCCGCTGCTGGGTTACTTATCAAAACCGCTGAACCAGGACGAACTCATGGCTTTCATCAATGTAGGAAATTAAACATCCTGCCTTAAGAGAACTTACCGAGATTGGCTAGATAACATCAGGCATGCGGTTTACCCTTCAAATAACCTGAGGCGCCGACATGAACGCCCACAAAGCCTTCGCAATGCGTGAGCCTAAGCCGTTTTTGTTGTAGGACTTTTCCTGTTTTGCACCTTCCCCCCCGCTGCTTCATCCTCCCACCTCAACTTCTGAGCTAATGTGCCCGCTTTATTTGCACTTGCGTGGAATATGATTATGAACACAGTTTTCATCATCGATGATCACCCTGTAATCAGGCTGGCCATTCGAATGCTGCTGGAACACGAAGGCTATAAAGTCGTCGGCGAAACCGATAATGGCTGTGATGCGATACAAATGGTTCGCGAGTGCCTTCCGGACTTGATCATTCTGGACATCGGAATCCCAAAACTGGATGGGCTCGAAGTGCTATGCCGCTTCAACTCCATGAATACCTCCATGAAGACCCTTATCCTCACGGCGCAAACCCCCACCCTGTTTGCTACTCGCTGCATGCGCTCAGGTGCCGATGGTTATGTGTGCAAGGAAGGTGATCTGAGTGAATTGCTGAGTGCGATCCGCGCCGTATTATCCGGTTATAACTACTTTCCCAGCCAGGCCTTGAATACGAGCGGACCGGAAGCAAACTACGAAGAGTTGGAGCTGTTCAAAACAGTGAATGATCGAGAGTTAATGGTATTGCAACTTTTTGCACAAGGCCGTACCAACAAGGAAATTGCCAAAGGAATGTTTTTAAGTAACAAAACCGTCAGCACGTATAAAAAGAGGCTTATGCAAAAACTGAAAGCAAAGTCCTTGGTAGAACTTATCGAGCTGGCAAAACGAAACGCGCTGGTGTGAGAAAGCGGATGCCGAAGTGTATAAAGGACTATCTCATTATTTTGAGCGCAGGCGTGTGCCTGAGCACCACTGTGCTCGCCGCTGCAACACAACCGGAGCACTATAATTTACTGAGCCGCGCAGGGAACGTCCAACTGGACACGCCAATGGACGCCACTCAACGCCGGTGGCTGCAGAACAAACGTGAGCTGATCCTGGGTACGGCAGCCCCCGACTACCCGCCGTTCGATATCACGTCGAGCGGGTACGACTACGAAGGCATCACCGCCGATTACGCCGGGGTGTTGGCCAAGGCACTGGCGTTACCCGTCAGGGTGCAGCGCTACCCGACCCGGGAGGCGTCCATCCAGGCACTGGAGTCAGGTGAAATCGACCTGCTGGGTTCTTCCAACGGTTTTGAAGCCACCCATCCATTGCTCACCCTTTCGGCACCGTATGCCGTGGACCAGCCTGTTCTGGTAACACGCGAAGGAGAAACCCGCAGCCTCAGCGATGGCCTGGCCGGTCTTCGCTTGAGCCTGGTCTACCACTACCTGCCCCTGGAGGAGGTACAAAAGCTGTATCCAAAGGCCATTATTCGTGCCTATCCCTCCTATCAGAATGCGTTGAATGCCGTCGCATTCGACCAGGCCGATGTGTTTCTTGGCGATACCATTTCCACTCATTACATGATCAACAAGGGTTACCTGAAAAATATCCATATGGCCAACTTCGGCAAGCACGAAGCCTACGGATTTAGTTTTGCCCTGCGCCAGGACCAGCCCATCCTTTTGAATATCGTAAACGCCGTGCTGGCAGCACTGCCCACCCATGAACGGGAAAACATCGCCAAACGCTGGAGCGCCGGCAGCGACATTCTGCTGACCGATCAGAAGCTGCAACTGACCCAACGCGAAGAGCGTTGGCTCAAGGCACACCCCGTGGTCACGGTCATCGCCAACGAAACCTTTGCGCCGCTGACGTTCTTTGATGCCGACGGCAATTTCCGCGGCATTACAGCCGACCTCCTGGAACTGATACGCCTGCGTACCGGGCTACGCTTCGAGATTCAACGCGGGCGTGACATCAACGCGATGATCGAACAAATCGACACCGGCAAAGTCGATATCATCGGCGCCATTGTGCCCAGCAGTGAGCGAGAGACGCAGTTGAATTTCAGCCGTCCCTACCTGGAAAACTCCTACGTACTGCTGACGCGCAAAGAGCCTGACGCCCCGTTGAACCTGGAACAAATGGCCGGCAAACGTCTGGCGATCACCCAGGGTAACCCGCTCGAAGTCACTCTTCGCAAGGACTTCCCACATATCCAACTGGTGGAAACCAGTGACACCTTCAAGGCTGCGGAATTACTCGCGCAAGGCCACGTTGAGGGTGCGGTGAACTCACTGGTGGTCGCCAACTACTTGCTGTCTTCACACGTCTTCCAGGACAGATTACAGATCGGCACCAGCATCGGCACCCTGCCAGCCCTTTTCGCGCTGGCCACCTCACGCGACGCCACGGAATTGAGCTCGATCCTGGACAAGGCGCTGCTCAGTATCGCTCCGGATGAGCTCGGTGTGATCAACAGCCGCTGGCGAGGCTACACCGCCGCCTCCGACAGCTACTGGCGCGATTACCACGACTTGATTGCCCAGATCATCATCGGCACCGGGCTGCTGCTATTGATCTCGTTGGCCTGGAACGCCTACATGCGCCGCCAGATAAAACATCGCAGGATGGCCGAGCGCGCCCTCAACGATCAGTTCGAATTCATGCGCGCGCTGGTCAATGAAACGCCTCATCCGATTTACGTACGCGACCGCAACGGCCTGTTGCAGACCTGTAACGACAGCTACCTGCAGGTATTCGACGTCAAGCGTGAGGACGTCATCGGAAAAAGTGCCCTTCAGATCAGTACGGCACTGGAAACAGAAGCGTCGCAATACCACGCTGACTATCAGCGTGTGGTCGCGCAAGGCAACCCGCTGATCGTGGATCGCCCCCTGCATATTCGCGGAAAAAAACTGACGATCTATCACTGGATCCTCCCCTATCGCGACTCGACCGGCAAAGTCCAGGGCATCATCGGAGGCTGGATCGACATCAGCGAACGGCGCCAACTGTTCGATGAGCTGCGCGCGGCCAAGGAGCGTGCCGATGAGGCCAACCGCGCCAAAAGTACCTTCCTTGCGACCATGAGCCACGAAATACGCACACCGATGAACGCCGTCATCGGCATGCTGGAACTGACCCTCAAGCGAGCAGATCAGGGCCATCTGGATCGCCCGGCCATCGAGGTTGCCTACCACTCGGCCAAGGACCTGCTGGAGCTGATCGGCGATATCCTCGACATCGCGCGCATCGAGTCAGGCCGACTGAGCCTGTCCCCCGAGCGGGTAAACCTGAAGGACGTGATTGAGTCGGTGGTCCGCGTGTTCGACGGCCTGGCGCGCCAGAAGACGCTCAGTTTGCTGCTGGAGTTCAAACCTGGGCTTGACGACACCGACGTCCTGATCGACCCGCTGCGCTTCAAACAAGTGCTGTCGAACCTGGTGAGCAATGCCATCAAATTCACCGAGCGCGGTGAGGTGAAGGTCAAGGTGGAGGTGCACGCTACCGACCTGCCGCAGCAAGTCGAAATGAAGCTGGTGGTCGAGGACACGGGTATAGGCATCAGCCGAGAAGACCAATTGCGCTTGTTCGAACCCTTCTCCCAGGCCGACAACTCGGGGCACCTGGCCCGCAGCGGGGCGGGCCTGGGGTTGGTGATCTGCCGCAGCCTGTGCGCAATGATGGGCGGGCAATTGAGCCTGAGCAGCGTTCCCATGGTGGGCACGCAGGTGTACGTAAGTCTTAAGATGCACAGCCTGCAGCCCGTGCATGCGGTGGAAGAACCCAAGCCGGCAACCCCCACGCCTGCGCCGGTGCTCAATGTGCTGGTGGTAGATGATCACCCCGCGAACCGCTTGCTGATGTGCCAGCAACTGGGTTACCTCGGCCACCAGTTCACGGCTGCCCAGCATGGCGCGGCCGGCTTCCAGGCTTGGCGCCAGGAACACTTCGACCTGGTCATCGCCGACTGCAACATGCCCATCATGAACGGTTATGAGTTAAGCCGGTCCATCCGTGAATACGAACAACGCGAGCAGTTGCCCCCTTGCGTCATACTGGGTTTCACGGCCAATGCCCAACCGGAAGAGAAGCGGCGCTGCGCTGAAGCGGGAATGAACGACTGCCTGTTCAAACCCATCAGCCTCACGATACTGGAGCGACAGCTGGCGCAGATCGGTCCACACCCCACCAGTACACTGCTGGATCTGAGCAGCTTGGACGCGTTGACGGGAGGCGACCCGCAACTGAGCCGGCGCCTGCTGGAGGAGTTGTTGAGCAGCAGCGCGCATGACCGCCAAGAAATAATTGCGCTAGTGGCTCGACAAGCCCCACTCCAAGACATCATCGAACAGGCGCACAAGATCAAGGGCGCCGCGCGCATTGTGCAAGCCAGCGTACTGGCCGCTCAGTGCGAAGCGCTGGAACAGGGGTGTGCCCGAGGTGATGAACTGCCACTGATCGAAACCGGCATCAAGACTCTGGAAAAATGCATGCTTGAACTGGAAAGGCAGCTGCGAATGCAACTGGACAGTTTAACGACAGAGCAATAGGCGGGAGCGAGCCTCCCGGCTCGCCTCCGATGGAACCGTCAGCAGTCGGTCAATTTCAGGAAAATCGCCGCCAGTTGTTCAATACCCGCCTGGTCCTCAAGGGTAAAACGCGACAGCGATGGGCTGTCGAGGTCAAGGACGCCAATCAGCTTGCCGTCCTTGACCAGAGGCACCACCAGTTCGCTGTTCGAGGCGCTGTCACAGGCAATATGCCCGGGAAACTCGTGCACGTCCTCCACCCGCTGGGTTTGGCGCGTTGCCGCTGCCGCGCCGCACACGCCACGGCCGAATGGAATGCGCACACAGGCGATCTGGCCCTGGAACGGGCCCAGCACCAGTTCTTCGTTACGGTTGAGGTAGAAACCGGCCCAGTTCAAGTCGTCCAGCTGGTTGAACAGGAACGCAGAGAACTGCGCGCTATTGGCGATGAAATCCCGCTCATCGGCCAGCAGCGACTCCAACTGCGCGCACAGCATGGCATAGCCATTCAGGCCGGTACCGGCGCTTTGTAGGTCGATCATGGTTGACGCTCCAGCAATTTGAGGCCCACCCAGTAACGGGCGAACTGGTAAGCGCAGCGGCCGTTGCGGTTGCCACGGCCGGTTGCCCAGCGTACGGCGAGGATGTCGAGGGCTTCATCGCGCTGCCACTGCAAACCGGCCTTGCTCGCCAGCTCGCCGATCCAGTGCTCCACCACATCCAGGAAATGCTCCTGGGTAAACGGATAGAACGACAGCCACAAACCAAACCGATCGGACAAGGCAATCTTGTCCTCTACCGCTTCGCTTGGGTGCAACTCACCATCCACGCGTTTCCAGTTGTCATTGTCGCTCTGGTTTTCCGGCACCAGGTGGCGGCGGTTGGAGGTGGCATACAGCAGTACGTTTTCCGGGGCCTGTTCGAGTGAGCCGTCCAGTACGCTTTTCAGTACGCGGTAATCGCCTTCACCGGCCTCGAATGACAGGTCATCGCAGAACAGGATAAACCGCTGCGGCAGCTTGACCAGTTGCTCGACCACACGCGGCAGGTCGGCCAAATGGTCGCGCTCGATTTCGATCAGGCGCAAACCGGCCTTGGCATGCTGGGCGAGCAAGGCACGCACCATGGACGATTTGCCAGTGCCACGCGAACCCCACAGCAAGGCGTGGTTGGCGGGCACGCCGTCGATGAATTGCTGAGTGTTGCGTGCCAGTGTTTCACGTTGCTTGTCCACACCGATCAGGTCGGACAGGCGCATCTCCAGGCTCACGTCCAGCGGCAACAAGAAACCACTGCGGCCCTCACGCTGCCAGCGGGCAGCCAGGCACTGGTTCCAATCAATGGTTTGGCGCGGCGCGGGCAACAAGGGTTCCAGGCGGGCTAGCACTGCGTCGGCCCGTTCAAGAAAGGCATCCAATCGAGAGTCCACGATTATTCCTCTGGCAAGTTCTTGCAAAAGATGGCGTATTGGCAACCCTGCGGCAGACCGCACGAGGCTGCGTAAAAAAACGATTCATGCCAGGTAAGCCAGAGCCTGTGGATGTTCAGCTATGCTTGCCGGGCGAAGGGAAACGTGAAGTGGTTCAACACTCGATGGATATCAAGTTCGCCCACCGCTTGTCTTATAAACAAGCCAGATTGACTGTGCTGGTCGGTTTCGTCTTGGGAACCTTGCTCAGCCTGATCCAAATCGGCATTGATTATGCCAGCGAAGACGCATCCATCAACCGCGAAATTCGCTCGCTGATCGAAATCAGCCATAACCCCGCCTCACGCATCGCCTATAACATCGACGCCGAACTGGCCCAGGAACTGACCCTGGGCCTGCTGCACTCCCCCGCCATCATTCATGCCCAGTTGATCGACAACAACGGTGTGGTGTTGGCCGATGTCGACCGCCCACGCAAAGAAAGCTCCTACCGACCGGTCAGCGACTTCCTGTTCGGTGCCAACCGCCAGTTTGAAGACCGATTGTTCCTCAGCCATATGCCCAACGAGTCCCTCGGCGTGCTACGCCTGGACGTGGACACCTATGCCTTTGGTAGCCGCTTCCTGCGCCGCGCGGAGGTCACCCTCCTCAACGGCTTCGTCCGCAGCCTGTTACTGACCGGCATCTTGCTGGGTTTGTTCTACGTGATGTTGACCCAGCCCCTGGTACGTATCATCCGCGAATTGAGCAACCGCAAACAGGCACGCCTGGATTGCCCACCGGGCCATGAGCACGACGAAATCGGCGTGCTGGTGAACGTTGCCAATCAGCAGTTTGAAAACATGGAGACGGAGATCCAGCAACGTCGTCACGCTGAAGATCGGCTCACCGAATACCTCGGGCAACTGGAAGACATCGTCTCTGCCCGTACCCTGGAGCTCAAAGCCAGCAACCAGCGGCTGAGCCAGTCCAACGATGAACTGGAAGCGGCGAAGATGCATGCATTGGGCATGGCCCAGGCACGGGCGGCGTTCCTGGCCAACATGAGCCACGAAATCCGCACACCGCTCAACGGCCTGCTGGGGATGATCGCGCTGTCACTCGACAGCCCACTCAACGCCGAACAGCGCCAGCAACTGTCTATAGCCCATGACTCGGGCAAGGTGCTGGTGGAGTTGCTCAACGATATCCTCGACCTGTCCAAGTTCGACGCTGGCCAGTTGGAGTTGGAGCGCATCCCGTTCGACCTGGGTTCGCTGGTGGAAGACACCGCCAACCTGTTGTCGCAGAACGCCGCGCCGAGCGTCGAGCTGACGTGCCTGATCGACCCGCAGTTTCCCGCCCAGGTCCTGGGCGACCCGACCCGTGTACGGCAGATCGTCAGCAACCTGCTGTCCAACGCCTTGAAGTTCACGCGCTTCGGCCGCGTGGATGTTCGCCTCAGCGCGCATGAAGGCCAGGTACGTATCGAGGTCTGCGATACCGGCATCGGTATTGCGCAGGAAGCCCAGGTGAAGATCTTCCAACCCTTCACCCAGGCCGGCGCCGGTATCACTCGCCAGTTCGGCGGCACGGGCCTGGGTCTGGCGCTGACACATAACCTGTGTGAAGCCATGAAGGGCCGGCTGAGCATCAGCTCCGAAGTGGGGTTCGGTAGCCAGTTCTGCGCCGACCTGCCGCTGCCCACCCATCTTCCCGCAATACAACCCGCACCGCTCAAGGGTGAAGTGATCGCCATCACCAGCACCGGCAGCGGCCTGACGGAACTGCTCACCACCCTGCTGCCCCACTGGGGGCTGACACCCCGATGCTACCCGCGTGATGAAGATTTAAGCGGGCAAACCCCCGACCTGCTGATCACCGACTGCCCGGAATGCCTGTTTCGCCTACGCCCCACCATCACGGCACCGATCCTGGTGGTGACCGCCTATGGCAATTTCATGCCCAGTGAAGAAGTCGCCGCACTCGCACCGCTGCAACAACAGGCGCGCCCGCTGAGCCGCAATGCGCTGTATCAGATACTGCAACGTAACTTGCGCAGCGACGCGCAACTGATCCTCGACCCGATCCAGATGGAAACCGCGCCCCTGGTGCACAGGGCACGCATCCTGCTAGTGGAGGACAACCCGGTCAACCAGCTGGTGGCCAAGGGTATGCTCAGCAAACTGGGGTGTGAGGTGATCGTGGCCGCCCACGGTGGCGAGGCACTCAAGTTTCTTGAGGAACAACACTTCGACCTGGTGTTGATGGACTGCAATATGCCGGTGATGGACGGCTACGAAGCCAGCCGGCAGATTCGTCGCAGCGGGCGCTGGCCGGACCTGCCGATTGTCGCGTTGACCGCCAACGCGCTGTCCGAAGAGCGCGAACGTTGCCGGGCCGCGGGCATGAACGACTACCTGGCCAAGCCGTTCCGTCGCGAAGAACTCAGTGGCCTGCTGGAGCTGTGGGTGCCGAAGACGACAAGTCTCTGATCTGCCGAAGCAACTGATCCAGGCCATCGCGCAGGGCGTCGGCCTGGTTCAGGTCGATGCCGCTGTCACACAGCAGCCGGGTCTTGAGCCCATGAGCCTGGTCGCGCAACTGCACACCGGTTTCGCTCAAGCTCAGGTGCACCTCCCGCTCATCCTTGGCGCTGCGCTGGCGCTTGACCAAACCGAGTTGCTCAAGGCGCTTGAGCAGCGGCGTCAGCGTGCCCGAATCCAGCATCAAGCGCTCACCCAACGCCTTGACCGTGGGTTGCGCCGGCGGGGCGGCGTGCCACTCCCACAACACCAGCATCACCAGGTATTGCGGATAAGTCAGGCCCAATTGATCGAGCATCGGCTTGTATGCGCGAGTCACCGCCCTGGACGCGGCGTAGAGCTTGAAACACAGTTGGTTGTCGAGAGCCAGGGAGACGGTCATTTGAGCAGGGCTTCGATCTCTTGGGTCAGGTCCTGCGGCTTAGTGGTCGGCGCAAAGCGTTTGACCACCTGGCCGTCACGGCCGATGAGGAACTTGGTGAAGTTCCACTTGATGCCCTTGGAGCCCAGCAGGCCCGGCGCCTGTTCTTTCAGTTGCACGAACAACGGGTGGGCGTCGCTGCCATTCACGTCGATCTTCTTGAACAGCGGGAAGCTGACGCCGAAATTCAGCTCGCAGAACTCGGAAATTGCGCCTTCGTTACCGGGCTCTTGCTTGCCGAACTGGTTGCAGGGGAAGCCCAACACCACTAATCCCTGGTCCTTGTACTGCTGCCAGAGCTGTTCCAGCCCCTTGTATTGCGGGGTGAAGCCACATTTGCTCGCGGTGTTGACCACGAGGATGGCCTTGCCGGCGAAATCGGCCAAGGTCTTTTGCTCACCCTTGATGGTGGTGCAAGGGATGCTCAGCAGGTTGTTGCTCATGGCAATGCCTCGATCGGGAGAAAAGAACAACAAACATAGTAAGCAATTCAATTGCGTGCAATTTAATTGACGATATTGATGCCGTGATATCAACCCAAACCTGTAGGAGCAAGCGGGCTCGCTCCTACAGGGCGCCGCGCGGTTCAATTCAGCGCGGGACGAGGTTCAGGCACACCGAGTTGATGCAGTAACGCAGGCCAGTCGGCGGCGGACCGTCCGGAAACACGTGCCCCAGGTGAGCATCGCATTTGGCGCAGGTGACTTCGGTGCGGATCATGCCGTGGCTGACGTCACGGATCTCGATCATCGCGCTGTCGGCGATCGGCGCATAGAAGCTCGGCCAGCCGCAGCCGGAGTCGAACTTGGTTTTGGCGTCGAACAACGGCTCGTTGCAGCAAATGCAGTGGTACACACCGTCGGTCTTGGTGCCATTGTACTTGCCGCTGAAGGGTCGCTCGGTGCCCTTGAGACGGCACACGTTGTATTGCTCCGGATCGAGCATCGCCTTCCATTCTTCAACGGTTTTCTGCAACTTTTCCATCGGTACACCTCGGCAACTGAAAAAGCCTGATCTGTGTCTTTTCCATGGATCAGGCGGCACGTATGATTGCGCCTCTTCAAAACGCCAGTCTGGCACCCGCGCTACCGGCATTCAAACGTATTTATGGGTGCGGGCCCCGCAGGATTCGCAGTACGGTAGTGTCCCCACCGTCTGGATCGTTCATTTTCAGGATCACATCGCCATGCAGGTCAGCAAATCGAACAAGCTCGCCAACGTCTGCTACGACATTCGCGGCCCAGTGCTCAAGCACGCCAAACGCCTGGAGGAGGAAGGCCATCGCATCCTCAAGCTGAACATCGGCAACCCGGCGCCTTTTGGTTTCGAAGCGCCGGACGAAATCCTCCAGGACGTGATCCGCAACCTGCCCACCGCCCAGGGCTACAGCGACTCCAAGGGCCTGTTCAGCGCACGCAAGGCGGTGATGCAGTACTACCAACAAAAGCAGGTGGAAGGTGTCGGCATCGAAGACATCTACCTGGGCAACGGCGTGTCCGAGCTGATCGTGATGTCCATGCAGGCCTTGCTCAACAACGGCGACGAAGTGCTGGTGCCGGCGCCCGACTACCCACTGTGGACCGCCGCTGTGACCCTGGCCGGCGGCCATCCGGTGCACTACCTGTGTGACGAAGGCGCAGACTGGTTCCCGGACCTGGCCGACATCAAGGCCAAGATCACCCCGAACACCAAGGCTCTGGTGATCATCAACCCGAACAACCCGACCGGTGCGGTGTACTCCAGGGAAGTCTTGCTGGGCATGCTCGAACTGGCACGCCAGCACAACCTGGTGGTGTTCTCCGACGAGATCTACGACAAGATCCTCTACGATGACGCTGTACACGTGTGCACCGCCTCCCTGGCGCCGGACCTGCTGTGCCTGACCTTCAACGGCCTGTCCAAGTCCTACCGCGTGGCGGGCTTCCGTTCCGGCTGGATCGCGATCTCCGGCCCCAAGCACAACGCCCAGAGCTACATCGAAGGTATCGACATACTGGCCAACATGCGCCTGTGCGCCAACGTACCGAGCCAGCACGCCATCCAGACCGCCCTGGGCGGCTACCAGAGCATCAATGATCTGGTTCTGCCCCAAGGCCGGCTGCTGGAACAGCGCAACCGCACCTGGGAACTGCTCAACGCAATCCCAGGCGTGAGCTGTGTGAAACCCATGGGTGCGCTGTACGCCTTCCCGCGGATCGACCCAAAGGTGTGCCCGATCCTCAACGATGAGAAATTCGTGCTCGACCTGCTGCTGTCGGAAAAGCTGCTGGTGGTGCAAGGCACCGCATTCAACTGGCCGTGGCCGGATCACTTCCGCGTGGTGACGCTGCCGCGTGTGGACGATCTGGAGATAGCCATTGGTCGCATCGGCAACTTCCTCAAGTCCTATCGCCAGTAATGGAAACGGCGCTGTACGACCGACAATCGGTCGTACAGCGAGTATCTGGCAACACTTCTCTGCCTTTCCCACAGACAGGCAGTTCGCGGTCAGCGCAAAAGCCACCTACCCCCCGTAATTACAGGGCTGCGAGGCTACGGAAAACCGATTCAGCCGTCTTTTCCCTATCGGAAATGCCCTTCAAGGCTCTACATTCAAGCTGTAGGACACAGTTTGAAATAGTCGCTCGGTTGAATCACCCCATGCCGCACCTTATATACCCCGCAGTACGCGACATATTAAGCATGAGGAGAATTCTACAACCATGATGCGCATCCTGCTGTTCTTGGCCACTAACCTTGCGGTCGTGCTGATTGCCAGCATCACCTTGAGCCTTTTCGGCTTCAATGGGTTCATGGCGGCCAACGGGGTTGACCTGAACCTCAATCAGCTGCTGATTTTCTGTGCGGTCTTTGGTTTTGCCGGCTCGCTGTTCTCGCTGTTCATCTCCAAGTGGATGGCGAAGATGAGCACCAGCACCCAGGTGATCACCCAACCCCGTACCCGGCACGAGCAATGGTTGCTGCAGACCGTTGAGGAGTTATCCCGCGAAGCCGGTATCAAAATGCCTGAAGTCGGGATCTTCCCGGCTTATGAAGCCAACGCCTTTGCGACCGGCTGGAACAAGAACGACGCACTCGTTGCGGTTAGCCAGGGCATGCTGGAACGCTTCTCGTACGATGAAGTGAAGGCCGTGTTGGCCCACGAGATCGGCCACGTGGCCAACGGTGACATGGTCACCCTGGCGCTGGTACAAGGCGTGGTGAACACCTTCGTGATGTTCTTTGCACGGATCATCGGCAACTTTGTCGACAAGGTGATCTTCAAGAACGAAGGCGGCCGCGGCATTGCCTACTTCGTGGCGACCATCTTCGCCGAGTTGGTACTGGGCTTCCTGGCCAGCGCAATCACTATGTGGTTCTCACGCAAGAGAGAGTTCCGTGCAGATGAAGCCGGTGCCCGCCTGGCCGGTACCGGGGCGATGATCGCAGCGCTGCAACACCTGCGCTCCGAGCAGGGCCTGCCGGTGCACATGCCGGACAGCCTGACCGCCTTCGGCATCAACGGTGGCATCAAGCAGGGCATGGCTCGCCTGTTCATGAGCCACCCGCCGCTGGAAGAGCGTATCGACGCACTGCGTCGCATGGGCTGATAACCCGCATTGCAAAAAAGGGGCGATTGGATCGCCCCTTTTTTTATGGACAAGGTTTACGCCCTGCCCAGCCAATAAACCCGCTCATCAAGCCGCGTGACACCCTCCTGAACAAACTTCCAGCTCTCCCCCAGGACGTCTTGCTCTTGCAGCGTCTTCACGGTCCAGTCCGAGCCGAACAGCACCTTGACTTCATCATCCGTCACAGCAAACGGTGGCCCGGCTTTTTGCGACTGGTCGTAATCAAGGGTGATCAGCAGTCCCTGGCAACCCGAAGGCAGCAGGCGACTCAAATGCTCGGCGTACTGCGCACGCATCAGCGGCGGCAAGGCGATCAGGGCGGCGCGGTCATATAATGCGGTGCAACCGGCCAAGGCTTCGGCGTCCAGAGCGAAGAAGTCGCCGCACCACACTTCGATCAGATCAGTCTGGTACACCGTAAAGGCATCCCGCCGAGTGATACGTGGCACAAGGTTCTGTTCGCTGAAAAACGCCTCCACGGCCTGCTCCGACAGCTCCACCCCCATCACCCGCAGCCCATGACTGGCCAACCACATCAGGTCCAGGCTCTTGCCGCACAAGGGCACCAGCACCCTGGCGCCCTCGACGAGCGCCAGCTGCGACCAATGTCGTTGCAGGTAAGGGTTGACCTCGGGCAGATGAAAGCCGATCTGATTGCGCGCCCAGCGCTCCTGCCAAAACTCAGGTTCCATAGATCCTCCATAAAATTCGATCAAATGGTGCTAAAACTTATATTAGATTTAGATCAATGATCTGACTGAAGATGGGCCCATGTTAACGCTCAGGACCCCACTTATGCTCCCCAGCCTGTTTATCTCCCACGGTTCGCCCATGCTTGCCCTGCAACCCGGTGCCAGCGGCCCGGCCCTGCAGCGTCTTGCTGCCGAGTTGCCACGCCCGAAGGCCATCGTGGTGGTGTCGGCGCACTGGGAAAGCGACGAACTCCTGGTCAGCGGCAGCGCCACGCCTGAAACCTGGCACGACTTCGGCGGATTCCCCCGCGAATTGTTTGCCGTGCAGTACCCGGCGCCGGGCGACCCGCAACTGGCCGGTAGGATTGTCGAGTTGCTGAAGGCCGACGGTCTGAATGCCCGCACCGATGACCGTCGTCCATTCGACCACGGCACTTGGGTGCCGCTGTCGCTGATGTACCCAACGGCCGATATCCCGGTGGTGCAGGTGTCCCTGCCCAGCCGCATGGGCCCTGCCCTGCAGACCCGTGTCGGGCATGCCCTTGCCAGCCTGCGCGAGCACGGCGTACTGCTGATCGGCTCGGGCAGCATCACCCACAACCTGGGCGAGTTGGACTGGCATGCAGGGCCTGAAAGCATCGAGCCATGGGCGCGAGACTTCCGGGACTGGGTGGTCGATAAGCTGGCAGCCGACGATGAAGCCGCCCTGCACGACTATCGGCGCCAGGCGCCGAATGCCGTACGCAGCCATCCCAGTGACGAGCACCTGCTGCCGCTGTACTTCGCACGTGGCGCTGGGGGTGATTTCAGCATCGCGCACCAAGGCTTCACTATGGGCGCGTTGGGCATGGACATCTACCGCTTCGGCTAACGCCCCTTGCCGTCGCCTACAGGCGAATTTCAGCCAAAAAAATCCCCGAACCAGTCGGGGATTTTTTATGTGCGATCAATCAGCCCAGGGGCGGATCAATCTTCGCGGTAGCGACGCAGCTTCAGCTGCTTACCGGCAACGCGAGTGTCTTTCAGCTTGGCCAGCAGTTTTTCCAGACCGTCTTCCGGCAGCTCCACCAGGGAGAAGCTGTCACGAACCTGGATGCGACCGATGGCTTCACGTGCCAGGCCACCCTCATTGAGGATAGCGCCCAGCAGGTTCTTGGCAGCGATACCATCACGCGCGCCCAGCGCGGTACGGCAACGAGCACGGCCTTCAGCCAATGGCACTGGAGCACGACGCTCGCGATCACCACGGTCTGGACGGTCGCCGGAACGCTCTGGACGATCACCGCGCGGCGCGCTGTTCGGCACCAGTGGACGTTCTTTCTCGATAGCTGCCAGGGTCAAGGCTTGACCATTGGTCGCCTTGCGCAGCAGGGCTGCAGCCAGGGCACGCGGGGTGCAACCGATATCGGCGGTCAGGCGGTCCAGCAGGTCGCCGTGGGTCGATTCAGCGTCAGCCACCAGTGGCGACAGGCTGTTGGTCAGTTTCTTGATGCGAGCATCCAGAACGGCTTGGGCATCCGGCAGGCGGACTTCGGCAACTTTCTGACCGGTTACACGCTCGATCACTTGCAGCATGCGGCGCTCGCGCGGAGTCACCAGCAGCAGTGCACGACCTTCGCGACCGGCACGGCCGGTACGGCCGATACGGTGAACGTAGGACTCTGGGTCGTACGGCATGTCAACGTTGAACACGTGGGTGATACGTGGAACGTCGAGGCCACGGGCGGCAACGTCGGTCGCCACAACGATGTCCAGACGGCCATCCTTGAGAGAGTCGATCACGCGCTCACGTTGGTTCTGGGCGATGTCACCGTTCAGCGCAGCGGCTTTATAGCCTTTGGCTTCCAGGGCACTGGCCAGGTCCAGGGTCGCTTGCTTGGTGCGCACGAACATGATCAGGGCGTCGAAGTCTTCGACTTCCAGCAGGCTCAATACAGCCGAGGTCTTCTGGTCAGCGTGAACCAACAGGTGAGCCTGTTCGATCGCGGTAACGGTCTGAGTCTTGGTCTGGATCTTCACGTGCTCTGGATCGCGCAGGTGACGCTCGGCAATGGCACGGATCGACTGCGGCAGGGTGGCCGAGAACAGAACGGTCTGACGGGTCGGTGGCAGCGCCTTGAAGATGACTTCCAGGTCATCCATGAAGCCCAGCTTCAACATTTCGTCAGCTTCGTCCAGAACCAGGTGGTTCACGGTCGACAGGACTTTCTCGTCACGACGCAGGTGGTCGCACAGACGGCCCGGCGTGGCGACAACGATCTGTGCGCCATTACGGATTGCTTTCAGTTGTGGGCCCATAGGCGCGCCGCCGTAAACGGCCACAACGGTTACGCCCGGCATTTGCTTGGCGTAGGTTTCAAAAGCGGTTGCTACTTGCAGCGCCAACTCACGGGTTGGCGCCAGGATCAGGGCTTGCGGTTCGCGCTTGGCAGGATCGATGCAATGCAGGATAGGCAAAGCGAACGCGGCGGTTTTGCCGGTACCGGTTTGCGCCTGGCCGATCATGTCCTTGCCGGCCATGATGATCGGGATCGATTGCTGCTGAATCGCCGAAGGCTCTTCGTAGCCGGTCGCTGCGACGGCTGCAAGAATATTCGGGTTAAGATTAAAAGCGGCGAAGCCGCCGGTTTCCTGGGTCATGGGTCTGCCTCTAAGTGCATCCGCAAAGACCCATGCTCCAAAGCTGCGCATGCCGTGTTGAGACTCAAGAGTCGCCCTGGCTGCTTTGTCGGCGGGGATTTGCGAAAACGAATGAATGAAAAAGATTCGTCAAGGGAGAGTCCGCTGTGCGGACGTGCAGCCGAAGCTGACTTCGGGGAATTGCGCTACCTAAACGCGGCCCGGTTAAAGGCCGGCGCGCACTATACCGGAAATAGCTGAAAAAGGGAGCTTTTTTTATCGCAAAGCACCGACAAACCGCGCTGTGTCACAGCCTTTGCAGATAACACCGGCAAGGTCTATTTTTCAAAGGCCCGGCCCTGCTGGTCATAACACTTAAACGTTTCACCTTACCTGTCGGCCCCTTTGGTCCGAAATCCTTCCCTGCGCCCGAGGGCACACCCATGAATCAAGCCAGTACCAGCCGCGTCAGCCGTGAACTCCAGGGTCATGTCTTGCTTTTAGGCCTGGACCGGGTGGCCAAACGCAACGCGTTCGATCTGGATCTGCTCAATGAGCTGAGCCTGGCGTATGGCGAATTTGATCGAAACACCGACGCGCGGGTCGCCGTGGTGTTCGCCCATGGCGATCACTTCACCGCCGGGCTCGATCTGGCCAATGTCAGCGGGGTGATGGCCGGTGGCTGGCAGCCGCCCTTGGGCGGTTGCGATCCCTGGGGCGTGTTTGCCGGCCCACGCGTGAGCAAACCGGTGATCGTCGCGGCCCAGGGTTACTGCCTGACTATCGGGATAGAGCTGATGCTGGCTGCAGATATCAACCTCTGCGCCAGCAATACGCGCTTTGCGCAGATGGAAGTTCAGCGTGGGATCTTTCCGTTTGGCGGCGCGACGTTGCGCTTTCATCAGATTGCCGGCTGGGGCAACGCCATGCGCTGGCTGTTGACCGGCGACGAGTTCGACGCCCATGACGCCCTGCGCCTGGGCCTGGTGCAGGAAGTGATGGCCAGCGAAGACCTGCTGCCCCGCGCCGTCGAACTGGCCAACCGTATCGCCCGCCAGGCACCTCTGGGCGTACAGGCCACCTTGATGTCGGCACGGCTGGCGCGGGTGGAAGGCGAGACCGTGGCGGCTGCGGCTTTGCCGCCGATGGTGGATAAACTGCTCAACAGCGAGGATGCCAAGGAAGGCGTACGAGCGATGATCGAGAAGCGCCCTGGGGTGTTCAAGGGTATTTGAACGGGCAGTACCGGCCTCTTCGCGGGCAAGCCCGCTCCCACAGGGGAATGCATTTCAACAGGGAAATGCGGTCAAAATGTGGGAGCAGGCTTGCCGGCGATGGCATCGTTACAGGCGACTAGGTTGCGGGACGAATCGCCTTGATCAACGGCTGCAACGAGTATCCCAACCGCGGCGCCAACGCTTCGGCACGCGCCGAAAGCGCACCCAGGTCCAATACCTGATCCAGCTCCGACGGCACCAGCAGAATCACATTGCCCTCCTTCACCGGCAGTTCCCAGTAATGCCGGTGGTACAAGCCACGCAACAACGCCGCCCCCAGGGGTTTGCCATCGTCGGTGGCCCACTGGTTGATCACCAGCCAACCACCGGGATTGAGTTTTTTCTGGCAGTTTTCCAGGAAGGTCCAGGCCAGGTGCCCGACACCGGGGCCGACGTCGGTATAGAGGTCAACAAAGATCAAGTCGGCCGCTTCGGCGCTGTCGAGCAATTGCAGGGCATCGCCAATGCGAATATACAGCCGCGGGTCGTCGTCCAGCCCCAAGTACTCGATGGCCAGGCGCGGCACATCGGGGCGCAGCTCGATGGCTTCCACGTCTTCCAGCGGCAGGAACTTGAGACAGGCCTGGGTCAGCGTGCCGGCGCCCAACCCAAGGAACAGCGCGCTTTCCGGTTGCTCATGGCACAACGCGCCGATCAACATGGCGCGGGTGTAGTCGTACTCCAGCCAGCTGGGGTCGGCGGTAAATACGCAGCTCTGTTCGATGGCATCTCCGAATTCCAGAAACCGGTAATCCGCCACTTCGAGCACACGGATCATGCCGAAATCATCATGGACTTCGGCCAGCAGGCGCTCGACACGCTCCTCGGTCATCACTACTCCTAACGGTTTACCGCACGGCAAAGGCGCGATTGTCGGCCAACCGGCGGCAACAGGTCACGCACTAATTGCTGATAACATTGGCGCCCGATCTCTAATCAGCCAATCGAGTTCATGATGAGCCAACCCTGGAGCCCCGACAGCTGGCGCGCCCTGCCGATCCAGCAACAACCCCAGTACCCGGACGCTGCGCACTTGCTGCAAGTAGAGCAGAACCTGGCCAGCTACCCGCCACTGGTGTTTGCCGGGGAAGCCCGCGAGTTGCGTCGCCAGTTTGCCGAGGTGACCCAGGGCCGCGCATTCCTGCTGCAAGGCGGCGATTGCGCCGAGAGTTTTGCCGAGTTCTCCGCCGCGAAAATCCGCGACACCTTCAAGGTACTGCTGCAGATGGCCATCGTGATGACCTTCGCCGCCGGTTGCCCGGTGGTCAAGGTCGGGCGCATGGCTGGCCAGTTCGCCAAGCCGCGCTCGGCCAACGATGAAACCATCGACGGCATCACCCTGCCCGCTTACCGTGGCGACATCGTCAACGGTATCGGCTTCGACGAAACAAGCCGCGTGCCGGACCCGGACCGCCTGCTGCAGTCCTACCACCAGTCCACCGCCACCCTTAACCTGCTGCGCGCCTTCGCCCAGGGCGGTTTTGCCGACCTGCACCAAGTGCACAAGTGGAACCTGGACTTCATCGCCAACTCCGCGCTGGCCGAGAAATACAGCCAACTGGCCGACCGCATCGATGAGACGCTGGCCTTCATGCGCGCCTGCGGTATGGACAGCTCGCCGCAACTGCGCGAAACCAGTTTCTTCACCGCCCACGAAGCGTTGCTGCTCAACTATGAGCAAGCGTTCGTGCGCCGCGACAGCCTGACCAACGACTACTACGATTGCTCGGCGCACATGCTGTGGATCGGCGACCGCACCCGCCAACTGGATGGCGCCCACGTCGAGTTCCTGCGTGGAGTGAACAATCCGATCGGGGTCAAGGTCGGCCCGAGCATGAACCCGGATGACCTGATCCGCTTGATCGACATCCTCAACCCGGACAACGACCCCGGCCGCCTCAACCTGATCGCACGCATGGGTGCAGGCAAGGTCGGCGACCATCTGCCAGGCCTGATTCGCGCCGTGCAGCGCGAAGGCAAGCAGGTGCTGTGGAGTTCCGACCCGATGCACGGCAACACCATCAAGGCCAGCAGCGGCTACAAGACCCGCGACTTTGCGCAGATCCTGGGCGAGGTGAAGGAGTTCTTCCAGGTGCACCAGGCCGAGGGGACTTATGCCGGCGGGATTCACATCGAGATGACCGGGCAAAACGTCACCGAGTGCATCGGCGGCGCGCGGCCGATCACCGAGGATGGATTGTCGGACCGCTACCACACCCACTGCGACCCACGGATGAATGCCGATCAGTCGCTGGAATTGGCGTTTCTGATTGCCGAGACGCTTAAACAAGTCAAACGCTGAGATTTAAGTCGCCTGCACTGACGCCTTCACGAGCAAGCCCGTTCTCACATTCGACGGCATTCCTACAGGATCTGCGCGGTTACATGTGGGAGCGGGCTTGCTCGCGAAGAGGCCCTAAAGCCCACCCCTATCAAGCATTGCCGCCCTTAACCGGTCGGCACTCGGCCGCTGGCAATTGAGCTGCACCTGTTCCAGTCCCAGCCAACCGGCCATTTGCAACAGGTTCTGCGCGAGTGCCTGCATACCCTCATCATCGAGTCCCGACTCTTCTTCGTGCACCGCATGCACCGCCAGGCGTCCATTGGCGCGTTCGGCGCGCAGGTCGACGCGTGCAGCGATCCGTTCGTTGTACAGAAACGGCAGCACGTAGTAGCCGTACACTCGCTTGTCTTGCGGGGTATAAATCTCCAGGCGGTATCGGAAGTCGAACAGACGCTCGGTGCGGTTGCGCTCCCAGACCAGCGAGTCGAACGGCGACAGCAGAGCGCTGGCCGGCACGTTGCGTGGCACTTTCGGGTCAGGCAGGCAGTAAGCCGGTTGCTTCCAACCTTGTACTTGGCAAACCCGCAGTTGGCCGTCTTCCACCAGTTCGGCGAGGCGAGAGCGGCTGTCGGCAGGGTCGAGACGGAAGTAATCGCGCAGGTCCTTCTCGGTGCCCACGCCCAGCGCCGTAGCGCTGTGCAGCAGCAAACCGCGCTGGGCTTGCGCCTCAGTCACAGAGGTTTGAAGGATATCGCTGGGAATGACCCGCTCTGGCAGATCGTAGAGACGTTCAAAGCCGCGTCGGCCTGCAACAGTCACCAGGCCGGCAGCAAACAGCCATTCCAGCGCGTGTTTCTCATCGCTCCAGTCCCACCAAGGACCGGCACGTTCCGCACGGGTCGACAAACTACCAGCACCCAACGCGCCTTGCTGCTCGACGGTCTGCAAGACCCGCCGGATCGTGGCCTGCTGCTCACGCCCAAAACGCGCCATTTGCGAATAAATTCCCTGCCCCTGCTGCGCCCGCGCCATGCGCCAACGCATCAACGGGTAAAGCGCCAGCGGCAACAGCGAAGCCTCATGCCCCCAGTATTCGAACAACGAACGCCGCCGGCCCTGGCTCCAGGCCGCCTGCTCAAGGAGTAAAGGGGAGTAATGACCCAAACGGGAAAACAGCGGCAGGTAATGCGAGCGCACCACGGCATTCACTGAATCGATCTGCAATACACCCAGACGCTCGATCATCCGGTTGAGATGCGCAGCCTTAATCAGTGCAGGCGCCTGGCGCCCGGAAAAACCCTGGGCCGCCAGCGCCATGCGCCGAGCTTGCTTGAGTGAAAAAGACAGGTCGGCGGGCATGGGAATCTCCGTATGGGCGCGCCCCCCACCCTACTGCATCTGCGATCATTTTCGCAGCGGGTCTTGCCAGAAATGCAGCTGCCGCTCCTGCTCTACGTCGCCGCGATTGAGCCCGATATCCTTGAGTGCATCATCGCTCAAGGTTGCCAGCATCTGGCGTTCCGCATGCACCACCTGCCAACGGGCAATCTTGTGAAACAGCCCGGCAAACGGACGTTTCGCCATCAACACAAAACCTCTTTGACCTTTCATCTTCGCGCCCTCCAGTGGGGATGGCGCAAGTGTGTGCCTGGGCTTATGATCAATCCAACGAATGTTTTTTATGCAATACATCTCAGAGATTGATCAATTGTCCAGCTTTCCGAGCATCGACACAGAAGTGCTGCGCACCTTCGTCGCCATTGCCGACCAGGGAGGTTTCACCCGCGCAGGTGAATTGGTCAACCGCACCCAATCGGCGGTGAGCATGCAGATGAAGCGCCTGGAAGAAGACGTGTTGCAGCGCAAGCTGTTCGAGCGTGATGGTCGGCAGGTGCGACTGACGCCCGAGGGCCAGGTGTTGCTGGGCTATGCACGGCGCATCCTGAAACTGCACAGTGAGGTGTTCAACACCCTGCGTGAGCCGCACATGGTGGGGTTGGTGCGCATCGGCACGCCAGATGATTACGTGATGCGTTTCCTACCGGGAATTCTCAAGCAGTTTTCCAAGGCCTACCCGCTGATTCAGATCGAGATGCACTGCGAATCTTCATCAGTGCTGATGCAGCGGCGGGATTTGGCGTTGACCGTCGTCAGCCGCGAGCCAGGCAATGAAATCGGTGAGCTGTTGCGCACAGAACGCATGGTGTGGGTGGCAGCGCCGTGCTTTTGCACGGACGAGCATGATGCCCTGCCACTGGCGATGTCCGGTGTCGACTGTCTCTATACCCAGTGGGCGCGCTCAGCACTGGAGGCGGCCGGGCGGGATTATCGCCTCGCCTATCACAGCTCCAACGTGGCGGCGATCCAGGCGGTGGTCAACGCCGGCCTGGCGGTGATGGTCAGCATGGAAAGCCTGGTGACTGAAGACCTGCGGGTGCTGGGCAAGGACGAAGGCCTGCCCCCCTGCCCTCGATGAACCTGCACTTGTTGCGCAACCCCCAGATGAATTCGCCCATCACCGACTGCCTGGCGGAATACATCATCGAAGGTTTCAGACCTTAAAGGTCAGCATCACCGCGCACACCACCAGAAAGCCGCAGAACAGGCCGCGCAGTACACGCTCCGGGAGGGCGTGGGCGACTTTCACGCCCCAACTGATACTGAGCAAACCGCCGATGGCCAAGGGGACGCCGATCATCCAGTCCACTTCCTGGTGCCAGGCGTAGGTGACCAGAGTTACACCGGTACTCGGCAGTGCCAGGGCCAGGGACAGGCCTTGGGCAACCACCTGGCTAGTGCCGAACACACTGGTCAGCACCGGCGTGGCAACCACTGCGCCACCCACACCGAATAAACCGCCCATGGAACCGGATGCCGCACCCAGCACCCCGAGCCACGGCCAGGAGTAACGCATCTGCGCCGTCGGCGGTGCGTTGCGGGTGAACATGCGCACCAGGTTGTAGGCCGAGAGCGTCAGCAGGAAGGCAATAAAGCCGATGCGCATGGCGCCCGCATCCAGGCCCACGGCCCAGATCGAACCGAGCCAGGCGAAACTGAAACCCATCACGCCCAACGGCAACGCATGGCGCAGTTCAATGCGGTTGCGCTGGTGGTAGCGCCACAGCGCTAGCATCACATTGGGCACGACCATCACCAGTGCCGTGCCCTGGGCCAGTTGCTGATCCAGGCCGAACAACACGCCCAGCACCGGGATCGCGATCAGCCCGCCGCCAATGCCGAACAGCCCACCCACTGTGCCGAGGGCCGCGCCCAATACCAGGTACATCATTAAATCCAACACAGCTTGTCACTCCGCAATCACAGGCCTTGCATCCTACGCAGTCGACTCTGGCGCGGAAACGCACAGCAACGCACAATGGCTGTGCCAATCTCGCATAAGCATTCGTTTGATGAACCCCAATACTCTGACTGATCAACTGAGCCTGTTTCTCGATGTGTTGGAAACCGGCAGTTTTTCCGCGGCAGCACGCCGTCATCCCTTGACGCCCTCCGCGGTGGCGCGGCGGATCGACAGCCTGGAAAGCTCGGTGGGCAGCCGCCTATTCCAGCGCAGCACCCACGCGGTAGTGCCGACCCCGGCGGGTGTGGCGTTTGCCGAGCGGGCGCGGCGGATCGTCAGCGAGTTGCAATTAGCACGGGCCGAAGCCGTGTCGTTGAGCCATGCGCCGGAGGGTCTGATTCGGGTGGATGCGCCAGCGGCGTTCGGTCGACGGCACCTGGCGCCGGTGATTGCGGACTTCCTGAATGTCTACCCAGGGCTGGATGTGCACCTGCATCTGATCGACAGTTTTGTGGACATGCAGGGCGCGCACCTGGGCAAGGTTGACCTGGTACTGCGCGCCGGGCATATCGTCGACACGCGGTTGATCGCTACCCCACTGGCGAGCATCGTGCGCGTCGCCTGTGCCAGCCCGGCCTATCTGAAGAGCCGAGGCATGCCGAACCACCCTCAGGAGCTGAGCGAACACGACGGGCTGGACTGGGATGGCCTGGCGCCAACATTCGCCTGGCGATTCGAGCTGGATGGGCGCCGTGCTACCTATCGCCCACGTCGCATCCGCATGAGTGCAAATAACGCCGAAGCCTTGCTGTCCGGTGCCCTGGCCGGACTGGGCATTGCCCACCTGCCCACCTGGCTGGCCAGTGAATACCTGGTGCGCGGCGAACTGCTGCCATTGTTTTGCGAAAATGGCCTGCCCAGCCCCGAAACCACCGGGATCTATGCACTACGCCTGGAACAGCAACCCAACGCACGCAGCCGCTTGTTGCTGGAATACCTCAAAACCCGCTTCAGCCCCGTGCCGCCGTGGGACCTGGCATTGCAAAGTGGCTTGGTCTGACCGCTCGGACAGAATTATCTGGCGCATTAAAGATTTGCCCGCTAGATTCCAGCCCAGAGACGTTTTCCGGAGGCAACGCCATGAGCAAAAATCCCGATCCTTGCGAATCCCTGATGCTGGATAACCAGCTGTGCTTCGCCCTGCACTCGACCTCGCTGCTGATGACCAAGGTCTACAAGCCACTGCTGCAAGCGCTGGGCCTGACCTACCCGCAGTACCTGGCAATGATGGTGTTGTGGGAAGAGGATGGTTTGACCGTCGGCGAAATCAGCAGTCGCCTGCTGACTGATCCGGGCTCGCTGACACCGCTGCTCAAGCGCCTGGAAGTCGAAGGCCTGCTCAGCCGTACCCGCAGCCGCGAAGATGAACGCGTGGTGGTCGTGGAATTGACCGCCGCCGGCCGCGCCCTGCAAGACCGGGCCATGGGAATTCCCCACTGCATCCTCGGTGCAAGCGGCCTGGAGTTGGACCAATTGCGTAAGTTGCAGGGCGACCTGATTGCGTTGCGCGCTAACCTGCAAGCCAGCATTTAAACCCCTTCCCCTTCAAGGGCGTCGACTCCGCTGCGCCCGCAGACAACGACCGTTCGTCCCGCCCTCTGAATAATTTTATAAATTTATCTTGCGCGCAAAACATTGGCGCTATACATTCTCCTCACCAACTACTTAGCGCGCAAACATTTAGCGCTAAAACAAAGAGGAAAACGCCATGCAAACGCTCTATACCGCAGTAGCTACCGCCACCGGCGGCCGTGATGGCCGTGCTGTTTCCAACGACAACATCCTCGACGTCAAACTCTCCACCCCTAAAGAACTGGGTGGCGCCGGCGGCCAGGCCACCAACCCTGAGCAACTGTTCGCTGCCGGCTACTCGGCCTGCTTCATCGGCGCCCTGAAATTCGTCGCCAGCCAGACAAAACGCAAAATCCCGGATGACGCCTCGATCACCGCCCACGTCGGTATCGGCCAGATTCCTGGTGGTTTCGGCCTGGATATCGACCTGCACATCAGCCTGCCGGGCCTGGCTCAAGACGACGCGCAAAGCCTGGTCGACGCCGCTCACCAAGTCTGCCCGTACTCCAACGCCACCCGTGGCAACGTTGATGTACGCCTGCACGTGACTGTCTAAATGACCTCGGCCGCCCCTGGAGAACGCAATGAACACAATTGGTAAAGCACTCACCGGCACCCTGCTCGCCTTGTCCATCACCAACGCCTTTGCTGCGTCAGGTGAAGTCGAACACTCCACCCAAGCTTTTCTGGACGTGTTGAACGCCGGCACCGGCAAACCGATGGAACAACTGACGCCAAAGGACGCCCGTGCCGTACTGACCGGCGCCCAGGCCGGTGTGAAGCTGACCTTGCCCAAAGCGGATGTGAGCCAGAAGACCATCCAGGTCGATGGCAAGCCGCTGGACCTGACCATCGTGCGTCCGGCCGGGGTCAAGGGCACATTGCCGGTGTTCATGTTCTTCCACGGCGGCGGCTGGGTGCTTGGGGACTATCCGACCCATGAACGCCTGGTGCGGGATCTGGTGGTGGGTTCGGGGGCGGTGGCGGTGTTCGTCAACTACACACCTTCGCCGGAAGCGCACTACCCGGTGGCGATCAACCAAGCCTACGGCGCGACAAAATGGGTGGCCGAGCACGGCCAAGAGATCAACGTCGATGGCAAGCGCCTGGCGGTAGCGGGCAACAGTGTCGGCGGTAATATGGCGGCAGTGGTCAGCCTGATGGCCAAGGACAAGGGCACACCGGCGATCAAGTTCCAAGTGCTGTTATGGCCGGTGACCGACGCCAATTTCGACACAGGGTCCTATAACCAATACGCCGAAGGGCACTTCCTCACCCGCAACATGATGAAGTGGTTCTGGGACAACTACACCACCGACGCCAACCAGCGCGCCGAGATCTACGCCTCGCCGCTGCGGGCGACCATTGACCAGCTGAAAGGCTTGCCGCCGGCGCTGATTCAAACAGCCGGCGCCGACGTGTTACGCGATGAAGGCGAAGCCTATGCCCGCAAGCTGGACGCAGCCGGTGTAGCGGTCACCACCGTACGTTACAACGGCATGATCCACGACTACGGTTTGCTCAACGTGGTCAGCCAAGTCCCAGCAGTCCGCTCCGCGCTGCTCCAGGCCTCGGATGAACTGAAGCAACACTTGAAGTAAAACGTAACGCGCATAAAAAAGCCCGACGCATGGTCGGGCTTTTTTCGTATCGGCAGGGCCAGAATTACTTCTTGGCGCGACCTTTGTACGAACCACCTTCGCGGGTGTCGATTTCGATCAGGTCGTCGATTTCGATGAAATCGGCCACTTGCAGTTCGGTACCGTTGCTCAGCTTGGCAGGCTTCATCACCTTGCCCGAAGTGTCGCCGCGAGCGGAACCTTCGGTGTATGCCACTTTACGCACGATAGTGGTCGGCAGCTCTACGGAAACCAGGCGCTCTTCGAAGAAAATAGCTTCGCAGACGTCTTCCATGCCTTCTTCGATGAACGGCAGAACGGCTTCGATATCTTCAGCGTTCAGCTCGTACATGGTGTAGTCAGTGGTGTCCATGAACGTGTAGGTGTCGCCGCTGATGAAGGACAGGGTCGCTTCTTTGCGGTCGAGGATTACGTCGTCCAGTTTGTCATCGGCGCTGTAGACGATCTCGGTCTTGTAACCGGTCAGCAGGTTCTTCAGCTTGGTCTTCATGATTGCGCTGTTACGACCAGACTTGGTGAACTCAGCTTTCTGAACCAGCCAAGGGTCGTTTTCGAGACGGATCACTGTACCGGGTTTCAGTTCTTTACCAGTTTTCATTGCATATATCCGAAATTTGGATGGGATTTACAAAATTCAAGGTGGCGTATCATATCCAACTTTCATAAAACTTCACCAGCGCCGTCGCAAGATCGGCTTGCAAACCCTGTTCCAGACACCATGTTTCGGCGCGCTGGCTCACCTCCGGCCAGTGCTCCAGCAGCATTTTCCACGGTTGAGCCATATCGGCCTCCGTGTTCCAGGCTTGCCAGAGACCGATCAACGCCGCGCTTGCCGCCGCTGATAAGTCGGCGGTGTACAGCTCCAGGAAGGCGTCGAGCTTGTCGAGATGGATGTCTTCGTCCTGACGGTAGATGTGCCACAACAACGGCCGCCCGGCCCATTGGGCGCGCACGAACGAGTCTTCGCCGCGCACGGCATTGAAGTCGCAGCACCACAGTAGACGGTCGTATTGTCCCTGGCGCACGAACGCGATGACCTGCACCGTCAGCGATCCGCGTTGCTGGATATCGCCCGCGACCAGCCGTTCCACATCGAGCCAGCGCTGCACGTCGCCCAGAATACGCCCCTCCGGAACCAGCAGATGAGTGGCACGCCCGTCCGTCGATAACACGTCGAGCCAGCTGGCGAGGCCAGCATTTTCGTAGGCGAACAGAGAGATCAGCCGCGCATCGACTGCGGGAACTATGCCCAAGGCTTGTAGGAAGTCTCGTTGTGCACCGGCATCCTGCTGAAACGCATTACGTTGTTCCAGCAACCGCGCCTCACGCAATAACCCGCCAGTGCCGGTGCGGAACCCGGGAAAGAAGAAGTACTTCTGCACGCCCTTGAATTTCACCGATGGCAGCCGATGACAGCCCACCACCCACTCTTCAGCACTCAGGTAATCCAGGTTCATCCACAACGGCGTACGTTCGCGTTCAGCCATGGCTTCCATATAGTCGGGCGGTAACTGGCAGGCGAACGCGGCGATCACCACATCCGCTGCCGGTACACTCACCCACTCGGCCGGCCAATGGCGCACTTCGACGCCTTCCTGCCATTGCAGGTCTTGCTCCACATCGATGTCCGGACACATGCGTTCGAACGCGCGCAGGTCGTCGACCCACAAGCGCACATCGCAGGCGTGCTCCGCGACCAATTGCCGGGCCAGGCGCCAGGTCACGCCGATGTCGCCGTAGTTGTCGACGACACTACAAAAAATATCCCAGCGGTCTTTCATTCCGGGCTCCAACGCTCAAAGGCTCGATTGTCCGCATAAATGCGCGGATGCAGAAGACTTGATCGCGATTATTCTGCACGGTGGCTGTGCGACAATTGCCGCCACGCCGTCAATGCCTGCCAGGAGGCCATCATGTCTGATCGTCCGTTGTCGCTGTTCAAGCTCAGTGCTTCCATCGCGTTTGGGGTGTGGTTGGGGTTTATCGCCATCGCGCTGACGGCTTGGCTGGCATCGCGCTATCTGTTCCCGCAGAGCCTGGCACCGGTGGCCCAGGCCGTGCAGCAATTGGGCAAGCCTGCGGTGGTGGCACCTGAACCGCCGAACCGCATGTTCGAGCAGTACCAGCAAAACCTGCAGAAGCAGGAACAACAACAAACCCTGGACCAGGCCCGCAACAATGCGCGTAACTTGTCCAATCCCAAATGCCAGTTCTGGCTGCAACAGGACCAGAACGCCCCCAACGAAAAGACCCGGGCCAATGTCCTGCAATTCTGCGATTGATGACCATGAATAAACACGCCGTGCACCCGCTCGTACTGGAAAAGCTCACCCTCGACCTCGACATTGCCCAACGCGCCGCGCAGACCGCCTACGAAACCGCGACCCACGAAGAAAACATCGCAGAGAACAAATACGACACCCTGGGGTTGGAAGCATCCTACCTGGCGGCGGGGCAAGCCAAACGCGTGGAGGAGATCAAGCAAGCGTTGGCGCTGTGCCAGAACATGCAACTGCGTGCTTACGATGATCAGCGGGGCATTGAAATCGGCGCGCTACTGGGCCTGGAAGACGAAAACGGTCGCCAGCAGTGGCTGTTCCTGGCGCCGGACGCGGCGGGCTTGAAGGTCGATGTGGTCGGGCAACCGGTGACCGTCATCACCCCGCGCTCGCCACTGGGCAAAAGCTTGCTGGGTAAGTTCGAAGGCGATGAGGTGGAGATTCTGGTGGCGGGCGCTCGGCAACATTTTACGGTTACCGAGGCCCGATAACCTGTAGGAGCGAGCGTGCTCGCGAAGCACACAAGCACGCCGCGTTAATCCTGGCGCCCTGCGTTATCGTTGACGATTGTCGCGAGCAGGCTAGCTCCTACAGTGGATCGCATTCATTCACTTAATGGACGGGCAGCTCAACGCCATCAAACAACGCTTCCAGCTCCTGCTTATTGTGGCACTGGATCGCCTTGGCCATGACCTCACGGGTCAGGTGCGGCGCAAACTTCTCGATGAAGTCGCACATGAAGCCCCGTAGGAAGGTGCCACGACGGAAGCCAATCTTGGTCACGCTGGACTCGAACAGCTCGCTGGCATCCAGCACCACCAGGTCTTTGTCGAGCGCAGTGTCGACCGCCATCTTGGCGACGATGCCCACGCCCAGCCCCAGGCGCACGTATGTCTTGATCACGTCGGCGTCGGCTGCGGTGAACACCACTTTCGGCGTAAGACCGCGATGGCTGAAGGCTTCGTCAAGCTTGGAACGGCCGGTAAAACCAAATACGTAAGTCACGATCGGGTATTCAGCCAGGGCTTCCAGGGTCAACTTCGGCAGCTTGGCCAACGGGTGACCTTGAGGCACGACGACGCAACGGTTCCAGCGGTAGCACGGCATCATCACCAGGTCGCCGAACAGCTCCAGGGCCTCGGTGGCGATGGCGAAATCGACGGTGCCGTCAGCGGCCATCTCGGCGATCTGCATCGGCGAACCCTGGTGCATGTGCAGGGCCACGTCCGGGTACTGCTTGATGAAATCGCGGATCACCGGCGGCAACGCATAACGCGCCTGGGTGTGGGTGGTGGCGATGGACAGGGTGCCCTTCTTCTCGTTGGAGAATTCCTGGGCGATCTGCTTGATGCTTTCGACTTTGCGCAGGATCTCGCCAGCGGTGGTGATGATGCGCTCACCGGCCGGGGTGACACGGGTGAGGTGCTTGCCACTGCGCGCGAACACTTCAACGCCCAGCTCGTCTTCGAGCAGGCGGATCTGCTTGCTGATACCGGGTTGCGAGGTGTAAAGGCTTTGAGCGGTAGCGGAAACGTTGAGGTCGTGGTGCGCCACTTCCCAGATGTAGCGCAGTTGTTGAAGCTTCATATGTGTCCCTCAAAGCAGATAGACGCCACGGGTATCAGCGACGGTATATAACTATATTAAAGGTTCGATGGATAAATCTAGAACTTTTTATCGTTCCCAACCATCACACGTCCTCACTGCGTCGACGCTGCAACGAAGGCACCAGGTAAACCGGCACCGTAGACAACTGCAGCACCCGAGCAGCCGTGCGCCCCAACGGGGTGGCCGCCGCGGTTGCATGGCTATGACTACCTACGATCAACAGGTCTACGGAAAGTTTGCGCAGTTGGTCGAGTATCACCTCACACGGGTCCCCCTGGATCACCCGTACCGAGCGAATCAACTTCAGGTCTTGCTCCCCGTCACCCAACTCCTCGCGAAAACTGTCCAGCACCCGCTGTTCGATCGTCGCCATGACCGTGGTCACCCCCTGACTTTGCCACTCACTCAGGGCCTTCTCATCAAGGTAGCTCTGTAACACCGATTCGGCGAACAGCCCGATGGGCTCGACTACGTGAATCACATACAGGTCCGCCTTGAACGTCCGCGCCAGCGCCAGCGCATGCTGCATCACATAAGGCGCATACAGACCGAGGTCCGTGGCGTACAGCATCGAACGAATCATAGAACCTCCTGGGCGGCCAGGATGGCGGAGATGAAATCAGCTTAGCAGCGCCTCGCTGACTTCGACTGACTTACAGCTTCACCTCATTACTGATGCCATGGGGCACATGCCCGGTGGCGACAAACTCCATGGCTTTCTCGCAATGCCCGGCCTGGTCATCGAAGAACACATCGGCAGCAAACGCCTCCAGGAACGCGGATTTTTCCAGGCCGCCCAGGAACAACGACTCGTCCAGGCGAATATCCCATTCACGCAAGGTGCGAATCACCCGCTCGTGTGACGGCGCCGAACGGGCAGTGACCAAGGCGGTGCGGATCGGGCAGGCCTCATCGGGAAACTCGCGCTGCAATAAGTTGAGTGCCGCCAGAAACCCTTTGAAAGGACCGCCGTGCAAAGGCTGGCGCGCCGACTCCCGCTCATTGGCCTGGAACGCCTCCAGCCCCCCGGCCTGGTACACGCGTTCCGACTCATCGGAGAACAGCACCGCGTCGCCGTCGAAGGCAATGCGCAGTTCTTCGCTGGAGGCACGGTTCGGACCGCCGGACAGAATCGTCGCCGCTGCAAACCCGGCATCGAGGGCACTGCGCACGTCTTCAGCGTGGGTTGAAAGAAACAGATGGCAACCAAACGCTGCCAGATAAGGATAAGGACTACGCCCGCCTACGAAAGCGGCGCGGGAAATATCCAGGCCGTAATGCTGGATTGAATTGAACACGCGCAGGCCAGTGTCGGCACTGTTGCGCGACACCAACACCACTTCGACCCGGGCACGGCCGAGACGAGCATTGAGGCTCAGCAGCTTCTTGACCAGCGGGAAAGCGTCACCGGGCTCGAGGATTTCCTCCTCGTGTTCGATCTGGTACTGGCGGTAAGTTTCGACCCCTTCGGCCAGGTAGACCTTGTGGCTTTCACTCAAGTCAAAGAGGGCCCGCGACGAGATCGCCAGCACCAGTTTGTCGCCCAATCCCTTTGCCATCGTGTGCCCTCGAACTCAGCGGTTATGTCGATCAATGAAACTCAAGGCTTGGTACAGCGCCTGCATCCGCGGCAGTTCGCACCCGGCAGCCTTGGCGGCAGCGAGTGGCCGGGCGTAGATCGCCGCCAGTTCCAGCGGGCGTTTGTGCACGTGATCGTGGTACATGCTCGGCAGATAGTCGTCCATGGTTTCGGTCATGGTGAACATCTGCTCGGCGTAGCTTTGCGGGATGTCATGACCACAGGCGTGGGCACCCTGTATCACTTCGGCCATCAGCGCCTGGATCAGCGCGCGACTGGACTCGTCGGCCATCATGGCCGTGGTGCCCGCGCCCAATAATACCGAGAGGCCGTTGTAGGGCACGTTCCACACCAGTTTGTGCCAACGGGCCTGATGCACGCTGGCCATGGCCTGGGACTCAATGCCAGCCTTGTGAAACAGCGCTGCGCCGGCTTCGACGATCGCCTGTTGGGCGGCACCATCATTGGCCGCCGTGCCACTGTGATAACCCAGGTTGACCCGGCCTAACGCCTGATGCTCGATCACGCCGGGGGCAGAGCGGTGCACGCCGATGTAGCACAGGCCACCCAGCAGGTGCAGCGATGCGGGCAGGTGTTGACGCAGGCTGTCTTCGACATCGAGGCCGTTTTGCAGCAGCACCACCTTGGCATCCGGCGCGGCCACCTGGGCGAGGGTCGGGGCCAGCTCGAGGTTGCCGGTCGACTTGGTGCCTACCAGCAACCAGTCGCACGGCGGCATATCGGCCGCACGGGCATACGCTTGTACCGGATGCAGGTGCAAGGGGCCATGCACCGTGCTGTTCAGATGCAGGCCGTGCTCGCTGACCGCCGCGTATTCACTGCGCAACAGGAAGTGCACATCGAAACCGGCGCGCGCCAGCATCAAGCCGTAGAAACCGCCGATGGCGCCGGTGCCGATGATGCCGATCCGCGGCGACTGGGGTGTAACTGCTGTCATGGCAATTCCTCAGGTGGACGGGTGAGTGCCTGTTTTACTGAGTCGAAAACGTCGTCACGCGTAAGACGTGTGTGTATTTGCCCCAGGAATTGACCCTCGCACACCACGAACAGCGCCGGCAAATGAAAGATCTGGTAGCGTTCGACCGCCCCACCGTTCTGCCCGGCGTCCACCCAGCACACGCGGTCCACTGGCAACGGCCAGCCCGGCAACTGTTGGCGCGCCCAACGGCAACTGGAACACCCCTGGCTCGTAAACACGACGAGCGAAATACCTGGCAATCCCAGCAATTGCTGGTCAATATCCAGGTCGGTCAATTCCAGTTCCTTCGCTATACTGCTGCCACCGCCGTCAATTGGACGGTGCTCGGAGTCCGTGTACATGGGTCGTTTTTTACCTCACCCTGATGATGTCGCTGTCGAGTTAATCCAACGCCCCTCTCCTGCTATCCCCCGCCAACGCCTGCACACCAGCGGCCTGGGCGGCATCGCCTGCGACTGGCCACGTGCCTGGCGCGAAGGCACGGCGGTTGATCTGCACATCCCCTCCCTGGGCGCCAGCGCGCGTTATCCGGGCTATGTGGCGTGGTGCCGCAAGGTGGAAACCGGCTACCGCGTCGGTATCTCGTTTACCGACGAACATGCCTTGTTCGGTGCCCGCATGGGTGAGCAAGCATGCCGGATACAGCGCTATTGCCGCCAGCACGAAGATGCCGAGCCGACACCCCAGCAACTCGAAGCCCTCGCCCGCGAGTGGGTATCGCGCCATGCGGGCGAGTTCTCCCATGAGGCCTTTGTGGCGCCAGCACTGGATTAAAGCGGGCTTTGCCCATTGTCGCGGGCCCGTGTTACGCGCTAAGGTTCCTCCCCCTGCATTCAAATCATGCTGTGCTCCGCCGCACGGGGATGGCTGGCGGCCGGCACCCGTGACCCTGACGAGTAACACGATGGCTGATTTACCGATCAATGACCTAAACGTCGAATCCAACGAGACCCTGATCACACCCGATCAGCTCAAGCGCGAAATCCCCCTGAGCGACGCTGCCCTGCAGACCGTCACCAAGGGCCGCGAAGTCATCCGTGACATTCTCGACGGCACCGACCACCGCCTGTTCGTTGTCATCGGGCCTTGCTCGATCCACGACCTGAAGGCTGCCCACGAGTACGCCGAACGCCTGAAAGTACTGGCGGCGGAAGTGTCCGACACGCTGTACCTGGTGATGCGCGTCTATTTCGAAAAACCGCGCACCACCGTCGGCTGGAAAGGCTTGATCAACGACCCGTACCTGGACGACTCGTTCAAGATCCAGGACGGCTTGCACATCGGTCGTCAATTGCTGCTGGACCTGGCCGAGATGGGCCTGCCCACTGCCACCGAAGCCCTGGACCCGATCTCCCCGCAGTACCTGCAGGACCTGATCAGTTGGTCGGCCATCGGCGCACGTACCACCGAATCCCAGACTCACCGTGAAATGGCGTCCGGCCTGTCCTCGGCCGTGGGCTTCAAGAACGGCACCGATGGCGGTCTGACCGTGGCGATCAACGCGCTGCAATCGGTCTCCAGCCCACACCGCTTCCTGGGTATCAACCAGGAAGGTGGCGTGTCCATCGTCACCACCAAGGGCAACGCCTACGGTCACGTGGTATTGCGTGGCGGCAACGGCAAGCCCAACTATGATTCGGTCAGCGTTGCGCTGTGCGAGCAGGCGTTGAACAAGGCGAAGATCAAGCCGAACATCATGGTCGACTGCAGCCACGCCAACTCCAACAAGGACCCGGCTCTGCAGCCGTTGGTGATGGAAAACGTTGCCAACCAGATCCTGGAAGGCAACCAGTCGATCATCGGCCTGATGGTCGAGAGCCACCTGAACTGGGGTTGCCAGGCGATTCCAAAAGACCTGGCCGACTTGCAGTACGGCGTGTCGATCACCGATGCCTGCATCGACTGGTCCGCCACCGAAAACACCCTGCGCAGCATGCACGCCAAGCTCAAGGACGTATTGCCTAAGCGCAAACGCACCTGATTTAAACTGCGCACACAAAAACGCCGGGCTCAGCCCGGCGTTTTTCATTGCATTGTCTATGTCTTACAGCTTGGCGGCATGGCGCTGGTGGCGCTCCATGTAGCGTTCGACGTAGGAGCAGGACGGGATCACCGTGTAACCGGCCTCTTCGGCGAACTTCAAGGCTTCCTCGGTCAATGCCGCCGCAATCCCACGGCCCCGCAGTGCGTTGGGCACGAAGGTCCGATAGATGTCCAGGGTCTGTTTGCCGAGGTCCATATAGGTCAGATAGGCACGATGACCGTCCACATTGGTCTCGAACTGATGACCAGCCTGGTCATGGTGGATGGACAACGCCTCGCTCATCACTACTCCTCGCGGGTCTTGGTTTCTGACCCCTACCTTACCGATGTTTTTCCGGCGAAGGAACATCTACGCCACCCCGTGCCGGTTTCGACAACGAGAAAACCCTGAGCGCTTACAACCAGCACGTAGGGAATAGTAGGCACCAATCCTGAAATTGCTCAAGGCGCACTCGTCATCCGCTGCCGCTGGTGGATATAGAAAGGGCTCCGATCAACCTGGGATCGAAAGCCTGAACATTGCCGGCACTTGAACCTTAAGACGAACAGGCGCTCTTAAAGTCACCTCTACATGCGTAAAAGATGCAGGACAACGCAAAGCCATGCTGAACGGAAGTATCAGCGTGGATATATAAAATTTCATCTGTTTGCAAGGCTTAACACATGCGGGCCGGCCCTTTCAGCCTGGATCCAATTTTCGCCTGTTCGAAAAAATTGGACGGTTTTTATACAAACCTCCAAAAGATTAGCCAAAATAGATTCGGCGCGAGAATTTTTTTTGCTTCTTGCGCTACGTCAGTTTACTTACTACAAGTAATGGGTAGTATGTACGCCGGCTATTAGCTCACTCTGGGCGAACTAGCTATCTAATAGAAAGTCCTTGAAGGGGAACACGATGAACAACGTTCTGAAATTCTCTGCTCTGGCTCTGGCCGCAGTTCTGGCTACCGGTTGCAGCAGCGTCTCCAAAGAAACCGAAGCTCGTCTGACTGCAACTGAAGACGCAGCAGCTCGCTCCCAGGCCCGTGCAGACGAAGCCTACCGTAAAGCTGATGAAGCTCTGGCTGCTGCTCAAAAAGCACAACAGACTGCTGACGAAGCTAACGAGCGCGCTCTGCGTATGCTTGAAAAAGCTAGCCGCAAGTAATAATCCCTCGGGGTTGTTATCAAGCCGATCCATTTATGGGTCGGCTTTTTTATTGCCTGGGGTGTGTACCTCAATCTCGGGCAATAAAAAGCCCGCCCCGGCGCAAGACCGTGGCGGGCTTATGATCGAGCGACTTATTGCTGCAGGTCGATCGGCGCGCTCACGGCGACCGAGGCCGCGCCAGGCTCGCCGATCTCCGTCGGCAAACCATCTTCCGCCGCGACCACGTCGCGCACCTGGTCCCAGTTCACCCGCAATTGATTGGCCAAGTCTTCACGCTTGAGCAAGGCGTTGATGACAGCGGTGTGTTTATCGACCACCGACGGCGTCCCGTCATCATTCAACGGCGTATGTGCTTCCAGGTAGACCTTGCCACCACTGCGACCGAATTTATAGGCATCGTTGATGATGCGCACCGACGTCCCCACCGGCACCATGCCCGCCATCTCCAACACGTTGTTGTTGAACATACGGAAGCAGCCGTGACTTGTACGCGTGCCGATACCAAATTTCATGTTGGAACCGTGGATCAGGTAACCCGGCGTGCCCAGGGTGAACTTGAACGGACCCAGCGGATTGTCCGGGCCGGCCGGCACCACGTTGGGCAGCGGGTCACCATTGGCGGCGTGCTCGGCCTTGATCGACGCGGGCGGCGTCCAGGTCGGGTTGGGTGTCTTGGCGATGATGCTGGTGTGGGCAATAGGAGAACCCCAGCCTTCACGACCGATCCCCAACGGGAACGTGTAGACCACGTTCTGGCCCTTGGGGAAGTAGTAGAGTCGGTATTCCGCCAGATTGATCACGATGCCTTCGCGCGGGCCCGGCGGCAGGATGAAGCGCGTCGGCAGCACGATCTCGGTGCCCGCGCCCGGCAACCATGCATCCACGCCGGGGTTGGCGGCGACCATCTCCGAGTAACCCAGGTCATAGGTGGTGCCCAGGTCGGCAAAGGTGTCTTCGTACTTGGCCTTGATCACCTGGACCTGGCCGACGATGTCTTCACCCGGCGGTGGCAAGGGCAACTGCAGGGCTGACGCAGAACCGGCCGCACAGAGTGCAGCGAGAGACAGGCAGCAGGTGACGACGGAAAGGCGCGACAACATCCGGTAATCCTTCGCAGACGACGGGTAGGTAAACATCGATTGTATACGTGAAGCGCGCTTCTAGCTGCCCCCTACAACTCGAAACGCAGCTCCGGCCAGATCGGCGGCGTACCCCGCTTCTGGGACTCCAGGATCGCACGGCACAAAGGGCACAGGCGCTGGTCCTGGAAAATCGAACGATCCACCCGCGACCAGCGCGGTTGCGCAGGCAAGAGCGTGCCGCAGAGTGTGCGATCGATGGAGCCCCCCAGCTCAAGTTGACGCGCCACCAGATGCACCCGCACTTCCTGACAGGCGAACAGGTCCAGCTGCTCGTCCGGCTCGATCAGTTGGTAGTTAAACAGGGACCAGGCAGGACGCGACATCGGGGGCTCCAAATCGGGGGGGCGCCACCTTAGCCGAAAGCCTGCCGGTAGAAAAGCGTCATAACAGCGGTTTTAGCGTCGGCCAGACATTTTCCAGCAACTTATTCTGGGCGCCGACCGCCGGGTGAAGTTGATCGGCCTGCATCAGCTCCGGATGCCCGCCCACGCCGTCGAGGAAAAACGGCACCAGCGGGACGTTTTTTTGCTTGGCCAACGCACCATAGACCTCGGCAAATGCGGTGGTGTATCGCGGGCCATAGTTGGGTGGCAGTTGCATCCCCAACAACAGCACCTTGGCCCCGCCGGCCTTGGACTGATCAATCATCGACGCAAGATTTTGTTGCAATTGCGCGGGTGGCTGGCCGCGCAAGCCATCGTTGCCACCCAACTCGATCACCACAACGTCCGGCTTATGCTCTGCAAGCGCCGCCGGCAGCCGCGCCAGGCCTCCGGCGCTGGTATCCCCGCTGATGGAAGCGTTGACCACTTTATCGTCGAAACCTTCCTGTTTGAGCCGTTGTTGCAGCAGGGCAACCCACCCTTTGCTGGTATCCAGGCCGAAACCGGCACTGATACTATCGCCAACGATCAGGACTGTACCCGCCGCTGCGTTCTGGGCCATGCACATCAAGGCCAGGCCAGCACTCAAAAACCACATTCGCATCGGATTCTCCATGGGCGCAAGCATTCTCACCGCGCGGAACCTTAGCAAAGTGGTTCCCAGCGCGGAAGGTGAACTGACTATCCTGCACGAACTGAGCCTGGAACTGAACAAGGGCGATAGCCTGGCTATCGTCGGCAGCTCCGGCTCCGGCAAATCCACCCTCCTCGGCCTGCTGGCCGGCCTGGACCTGCCCAGCAGCGGCGAAGTCACCCTCGCCGGGCAAGCCCTCAGCACCCTCGACGAAGACCAGCGCGCACGCATCCGTGCCGAGCACGTGGGCTTCGTGTTCCAGTCGTTCCAACTGCTCGACAGCCTCAACGCGCTGGAAAACGTCATGCTGCCGCTGGAACTGGACGGCCGCAAAGACGCCCGAGAACGCGCCCGACACTTGCTTGAGCGTGTCGGACTGGGCCAACGCCTGACCCACTCGCCGCGCCAACTTTCCGGTGGCGAGCAACAACGGGTGGCGATTGCCCGCGCCTTTGCCGCAGAACCGGACGTGCTGTTTGCCGATGAACCCACCGGCAACCTCGACAGCCACACCGGCGAGCGCATCAGCGACCTGCTGTTCGAACTCAACAAAGAGAGCGGCACGACCCTGGTGCTGGTCACCCACGACGAGCGTCTGGCCCACCGTTGCCGACGCCTGATCCGCCTTGAAGCCGGCCTGATGGTCGCGCCCCTGGAGCCTTGATGGCACGTTTGCCGCTGTTGCGCCTGTTCAGCCTTGCCATGCGCCAATTGCTGCGCGACGCCCGCGCCGGCGAATTGCGCGTGTTGTTCTTCGCCCTGCTGGTGGCCGTGGCAGCCAGCACCGCCATCGGTTACTTCGGTGCGCGTCTCAATGGCGCCATGTTGTTGCGCGCCACCGAGTTCCTCGGCGCCGACCTGGTACTGGAAGGCAGCTCGCCCGCACGACCGGAGCAAATCCGCTCAGGCACCGAACTGGGCCTGGATCACGCCCGCATCGTGGAATTTTCCAGCGTCATTGCCACCGATAACGGCATCCAGCTCTCCAGCATCAAGGCAGTCAACGAGCAGTACCCGTTGCGCGGTGAACTGAAAAGCGCGGCGGCCCCCTTTGGCGCTGAAACCCCAGGCGGCGGACCAAAACCCGGTGAAGCCTGGGTGGAAGCGCGCCTGCTGACCGCGCTGGACCTCAAGGTCGGCGACAGCATCGATGTGGGCATGAAGACGCTGCGCCTGGCCCGCGTGCTGACCTACGAGCCGGACCGCGCCGGCAACTTCTACAGCCTGACGCCAAGGGTGATGATCAACCTGGCGGACCTGGACGCCACCGGTGTGGTGCAGCCCGGCAGCCGCGTGAGTTATCGCGAATTGTGGCGCGGCCCACAGGGCAGCACCGTGCTGCAGACCTATCGAGACCTGGTCAAGCCAGGCCTCGCCGCCAACCAACGCTTGCAGGACTCCCGGGACGGCAACCAGCAGATCGGCGGCGCCCTGGGCAAGGCCGAGCGCTACCTGAACATGGCCAGCCTGGTGGCCGTGCTGTTGGCCGGTGTGGCCGTGGCGCTGTCGGCCAACCGCTTCGCAACCCGACGTTTTGACGCCAGTGCGTTGCTGCGCTGCCTGGGATTATCGCGACGCGAAGCCATGTTGCTGTTCAGCCTGCAACTGAGCGTACTGGGACTGCTGGCGAGCCTCACCGGCGCCGTGCTCGGCTGGCTGGCGCAGTTTGGCCTGTTCTATTTCCTCCACGACCTGCTGCCGGCGGACGTGCCACCCGGTGGGCTGCTGCCAGCGATCGCCGGGATCGGTACAGGGCTGGTCGCCCTCGCCGGTTTCGCCCTACCGCCCCTGGCCGCACTGGGTCGTGTGCCACCGCTGCGGGTATTGCGTCGCGACATGCTGCCGATTCCTTCCAGTACCTGGATGGTCTATGGCGCGGCGCTGTTTGCCTTGGGCCTGATCATGTGGCGCCTGAGCCTCGACCTGGTGCTGACCTTCGCCCTGCTGGGCGGCGGCGTGGTCGCTGCGCTGATACTCGGCGGCTTGCTCCTGCTGCTGTTGCAAAGCCTGCGTCGCCTGCTGGCTCGCGCGTCACTGCCTTGGCGCCTGGGCCTGGGCCAACTGTTGCGTCACCCACTGGCGGCGGCGGGTCAATCCCTGGCCTTCGGCTTGATCCTGCTGTCCATGGGCTTGATCGCCCTGTTGCGCGGCGAGTTGCTCGACACCTGGCAAAACCAGTTGCCCAAGGATGCGCCCAACTATTTCGCCTTGAATATCCTGCCAGCCGACAAGGACGCGTTTGGCGCCCGCCTGCTGGAACTGCAAGCGCAATCCGCACCGCTGTATCCGGTGGTGCCGGGACGTTTGATCAGTATTAACGGCGAACCCGTACAGGAAATCGTCAGCAAGGACTCCAGCGGTGATCGCGCGGTGCAACGCGACCTGAGCCTGACCTGGGCCGCCGAACTGCCGCCGGGCAACGCCCTGACCGCGGGCTCGTGGTGGTCACAACAACCCACCGATGAAGTCCCTGGCGTCTCTGTCGAAGCCAAGGTGGCGGAAAGCCTCAAGCTCAAGCTCGACGACCACCTGGTGTTCACGGTCGGCGGTGAAAATCGTGAAGCGCGGGTGACGAGCCTGCGGACCATCAACTGGGACAACTTCCAGCCCAACTTCTTCATGATCTTCCAACCGGGCACCTTGAAGGATCTGCCGACCACCTACCTGACCAGCTTCTACCTGGCGCCAGGGCATGACCAGCAGATCGTCGACCTGTCGCGGGCCTTCCCGGCGGTGACCATCTTGCAGGTTGAGGCGCTGCTGGAGCAGTTGCGCAGCATCCTTGCGCAAGTGACCCTTGCGGTGGAATACGTGCTGCTGTTTGTGTTGGCGGCGGGGATGGCGGTGCTGTTCTCCGGCCTGCAAGCCACCTTGGATGAGCGCATCCGACAAGGGGCACTGCTGCGCGCACTGGGCGCCGAGCGCAAGCTATTGGTCAAGGCCAGGCGCATCGAGTTCGGTTTGCTGGGTGCCGTGAGTGGCCTGCTCGCAGCGCTCGGGACCGAGTTGGTGACCTTTGTGTTATATCGCTATGCGTTTGACCTGGCCTGGCAGCCTCATCCGTGGCTGTTGCTGCTGCCGGTGATCGGTGCCGTACTGATCGGTGGTGCAGGTGTGTTTGGCACTCGTCGTGCGCTCAATGCCAGCCCACTGACCGTGCTACGCGAAGGCTGAAACGCAGTCGGCCCGCGTTCATTACTGAATGCGGGCCGACTTCGCTCACTTCACATATTCGATGCGGGTGATCCACCAGCACACTTCTCCGCTCGGGGTCTGCACGATAGCCTCATCGTCTACCTGCTTGCGCAACAACGCACGCGCCATGGGTGAATCGATGGAGATGTAGTCCATTCGATCATAAATCTCGTCATAGCCGACAATGCGAAAACGCTTGGTCTCACCCTGCTCGTTTTCGATGTCTACCCAAGCACCGAAGAACACCTTGCCCTCTTGCTCGGGCATGTACTCCACCACACGCATGTCTTCCAGGCGCTTGCGCAGGTAGCGCACGCGACGGTCGATCTCACGCAGCAGCTTCTTGTTGTACTGGTAATCGGCGTTTTCGCTGCGATCTCCCAGCGAGGCCGCCCAGGTCACTTTGCGCGTGGTGTCCGGGCGCTTTTCGCGCCACAGGTAATCCAGCTCCTTCTTCAGCGCTTCATGACCTTCTTTGGTAATCAGCTTGGTACTCAAACGCTTGCATCCCGAGGCAATGTCCATAGGTGCCGATCCGCCTGTGCTCAAAGCCCAGGCGCCGGCTGGCTGGCGTTGATGATAAATGAACCGGCGAAAGTAGCCAGGCCAGTCTAGCCATCCAACGCCTGATCCAGCTCAAGCAGTACTCCCCGCAAACTCTGTCGCAAGCCCGATACCTGCGATGTCATCACCTTCAGGGCTTCGGTCCTCTGGCTGACAGCAAGCGAATGATCATGCAATTGAGTGGTGCGTTGTTCCAATTCTCGAACCTTCTGATCCAATTGTTCCTGCTCCTGCTGCAATCGCGCCTGCCATTGCTCAAGTGCCGATTCCCGTTCGATGGCTGCCAATTTTTGCTGAGTCAGCTCTTGAGCAACACGGGCCAGATTGGTCAACGTGCTGTCCACTTCGAACAGCGTACTGGGGTCTTCGGGCGGTGGGCGTTTCGGTGGTTCCAACCCATCGGCCGGTGAGGCCGGCGCCATCATTGAGGGAGCCTCGACAGGTAGCTGTCGGCTTTCCTCAACGGACTGTTGATGCACAGGTGCCCGGACGGGCTCGGAAGGGGTCATCGCTTTGGGAGATGAACTCATTTGCGACGAGAAACGAATGGATGGCACGATCACTGAAGCGCTTTCTATCGCCGGCAGCGTCGGCGCAGACATGCCCAGGGTGATCACCTTCATCACCAGCGCCTTCTTGATGATCACCGAATGATGGTCCTCGGGCCTGGCATGCGGCAGCTTGCAGCCTTTCAAATCAACAAAATGATAGGGCACCTGGGTTTCCGTAACCCCGCCCGCCTTCATTCCCGAAGCGGCCAACGTCAGAATTTGCTTAAACACATGTAATGCCAACTGCAGATCTTCCCTGGACTCAACCGCGCCCAGGAAGTAGCGATCAACTTTCTTACGTAACACGGCGATATAAACCCTGGAACTTTCCGGCTCTACTTCCTCATCCATACTGTAGACAAGAAAGTTAGAGGCCGTCTGACCTACGGCAAACCCACAGAGCAGTGCACCGTTAACTGGAGCATCTTGACCGTTGCGCTCAAGAACAAGGGTACGTAGCAACATCATGGCATTCAGGCCTCATTGTGCAGGGCAGAAGTTTATCTAAACAATAAATAAACATTCAAAAATTGGACATTCCGAAACCTAGCACATTGTTTCAGCGGCCTGTCTAACCGGCGCGTAGGACTTCTCTTAATAAGCGTTATCGACATTCCCAAAAGTGGCCATTACCCGTACCCTTTTTTCACGCCCCTTACGTCATGCCAAACTTTTTCGGTAAAAAAAATGATCGAAATAAGCAACCTGACAAAACACACGGGTAACACAACCATACTCAGCGACCTTTCATTCAGCGCCACTCAACAAGAATGCCTGGGATTATTCGGGCAGGATCATACGGCGAAAACTACCCTGCTCGACCTATTAGCAGGTTCAACGCAGCCGTCCAGCGGTCATATAAAAATCCAGGGGTTCGATATACAAACCCACGCACTTAAAGCAAAACAACGCGTTGGCTATCAACTGTCCATGGACCTTGGCCATCCAACGATGTCCGTCAGCGCGTTCCTTAAATTCATCGCGGCCGTTCGCGGCCTCCACGGCGCAGACAAACGCGCGCGGCTGGAACAGGCGGTAGCGCGACTGGATCTGTTTGCGGTGCTCAATGCCCCCCTCGATGCGCTCTCCATCGGCTGGAAACGCAAAGTCGCCATCGCCCAGGCCATCCTGCACAGCCCTGCCCTACTCCTGCTGGATGAACCAACCGAAGGGCTCGCGCCTGATCAGAAGCATTCATTCGGGGGGCTTATCCAGTCATTGACGCAAGAAATGACAGTGATCATCGCCTCTCGTCATTGCGATGAACTGTCCGAGTTCTGCACACGTGCACTTGTCATCGCGGGTGGTCGCCTGGTCGCCGACACCCCACTGCCTGATCTACAACGCGACTCGCGTCATTTCCAGGCCGTCACCTTGGCCGCGGACACCCCACTGGACCTGCTGGCGCTGGCCGTACTGCCCGGCGTGGCTGGCATCGAAGAGCATCGACATGCACCCGGCACGGTAACCGTTCTCGCCATGCCGGGGCACACCATTTATCCCCATATCAACACGCTGATTGCCAGTCGCCGCTGGAAAATCAACTCATTGAGCCTGGAACCAGGTCGCTTGAATGATGTGGTCCACCACCTGAGCCAGGAGGCGCCCCTTTGAAATTATTGCCGATCATTTTAAAGCGCCAGCTCGCCAGTTATGCCTGCACACCCAGTACTTACCTGCACATTGCCGTCTTCCTGATACTGTCAGTGACATTGGGAAGATACGTAAGCCCGTGGCCAGAACAGAACAGCAGTGACTTGCAGGTTTTCTTCCAGTTTCACCCCTGGTTGTACTTGTTACTGACGCCTGCCTTGGCCACGCAACTCTGGGCGGATGAATCCAGTGCAGGTTTTCTCGGGCTGATGAAAACCATGCCCATCACAACCTATGAATGGGTGATCGGAAAATTCCTCGCCGCCTGGCTCGTAGCAGGCACAGCCCTGTTACTGATGTTTCCTCTGGTCATCATCGCCAACTACTTGGGCAAGCCCGACAACAGCGTTATTGCTTCGCAATGGGTCGTTAGTTGGTTACTCGCGGGCAGTTACTTGTCGGTGGGTTGTTTTATTTGTGCATTTGTACGCCAACGCACCGTCGTTTTCGGATTGACCCTGGGCCTGCTTCTGACAGCCAGCGGGCTTTCTGCCATCTTGGATGCACTTGAACATCAAGCCCCTATCGGGCTGATTGACAGTTTGGCAGCACTTAGCCCTACGTTGCGATTCAGCAACATCGATGATGGGAAACTCACACTTCGTGACACGCTTTACTTCATCAGTATGATTCTCGCCTTTCTCACTGCGACGACTGTCACCCTCAACTACAAACACAGCTGAGAAGGGAAATTCTTAATGCGGTCCTCGCTGCGCACCAGCATGACACTCACCGTCACCCTCCTGCTTTTCCTGGCGTTCAATCTGGTTTGGGTAGGCAAACTGCCTGATCTACGGTGGGATCTTTCTGAGCAAAAAATCCACACTTTAGCGCCTGCCGTAAAACAGCTGCTGACTGCACTGGAAGACCCGGTGGACTTGTATTATTTCAACTCCAACAACAACCTGAAAAGAAGCTACGCGCTACAACGCTACAGCAAGCGCATTGAAGACCTGCTCAAGGAATATGAGGAAACGGCCAATGGCATGATCAACCTGCACCTTATTGAACCGGCCCCTTTTTCGGAGGACGCCTACAAAGCCCGACTGTCAGGACTTGACGACAATGCGGGTTTTCTCGGCCTCATCGGCACCCGTGTCGGTCACGGTGTGCGGCGCATCGGCGCCTTCAGCCTCGACCAAGAGCCTTTGCTTGAGTATGAAATCGGCCATTTGCTTTATAAATTGCAGCACCCGGAGCGCCCGGTCGTTGCGTTATTGTCGGGGCTGGCGATGGACGAATCTGCAAGCCGGCTGTTGCAGGAACTGCGGCAGGCGTTCGACCTGGTCAACCTGGAGCCGAGTGCCGCATCCGTCCCCCAGCCGATCAAAACGCTGCTGGTCGTGCACCCACAGGCGTTGTCTGAGCGAGCCCTGTATGCAATAGAACAATTTGTCTTGAGGGGTGGCAGATTGATGTTGTTTATCGACCCGTTGACTGAACAACGTTCAAACCTTCCCCCCGAAAACACTCGACTGAACGAGTTGCTGGCGGCCTGGGGTATCCAGATGCCGACGAACAAGCTGGTGGTCGACGACCTCTACACGCCACGGGAAACCCCGGGCGCGCCCAATCAGGTGCGATTGAACCTGCCCCGCCAGGCGATGAACACAAATGACATCAGTACCTGGAACCTCAATAGGGTGACGGTATCGAGCAGTGGCGCCCTCTCCCAACTGGGCAAGAGCCGCACGACCTTCACCCCGATCCTGCAAAGTTCCGAACAGTCTGTCCTGTTGGATGCCAATAGCCTCACGAGCGCAGCCAAGATCGACGCATTGATGGAAGAGGCGTCGAATCAGGAACGATCTCATGTGATTGCTGCGCGTATCGAGGGGCCGAGCTATTCGGTGTTTCCCGATGGCATCAAGGGGCTGCCGCCCGGTTTGCAAAAAGCGGCCAATATTCATGTCGTGGTGGTTGCTGACACGGACATGCTCATGGACAAGGTCAACAACTCCGCGCCGGACGGCAACGCGCTGTTTGTCTTGAATACGCTGGACAACCTGTCCGCCCCCGACACACTCGCCGCCATTCGCCCGCGCGTGGCGCAGGAACGTTCGTCAAACCGGCTGGAAGCTATGCGCAAAGTCGCGAAGCAGGCCTATCGCGTGAAAGCCGGCGAACTGGAGCGGCGTCTGCAACGCACGGAACAAGAATGGCAACGGCTCAGCCCGTGGACTACCGCCCTCGGCACCCAGGCAGTGGATACCACCACGCGGTTGCAGGCGCTCAACAAGGAGCGTCTGCGCCTGCCCATGGAGCTGCATGCCCTGGAGCTCGAAGCTTATGCCCAGGTACGCCATATGGAGTGGGCTATAAAACTGGTCGTGACCTTTGCTATACCCCTGACGTTATGCCTGATCGCCTGGATGGTCTTTCTGGGCCAACGCCGTCGTCGGCTCAAAGCCGGCAGTGTGATTCACTGAACGCTCAACGACGGGCGATCAGCCCTTGCCGAGCAATGCGGGTCAACTGACGGATGACCTCATCGGCGTCGCTTGCACTTGGCGCCTGGATAACGGCAAGGTCGAAACTGTTGCTGGCAAACCGCGCAAGGGAATCGCCATCTTCGACAAACTGGATCAGGAACGCGGAAGGTCGGCCCGTACGACGCGGCCAGCCGTCCAGGTAACGCAACAGCGTCGGCTGGTGCTTGCCGCCCAGGAGGATTTTAGGATTGCGTTGAGTGAGGTCCGCAGTGATCGGAGCCAGGCGTATCAGGGGGCGTAGTGCATTCATCGTGTCGTGTCTCTGCCTCAAAAGTCTGCGGGCAGGTGAGAGGCAACACCGAACCAGCGCTTTAGCGGAATTTCGAAGCATGGAGCATGCTTCTGTCGGGACCGATAACGATCACCCATGGCGCCCCGCAATTAGCTGTTTAAATCGGCGCATGAGCGGCATCCTAGAGAAGCCGGAGGGGCGGTGTCAAGAATCCAGATCAGCAAAAAAAGCCCGCACATGGCGGGCCTCTTGAAGGTTCTACGGGGATCAGTTGGCGATGGCGCGATCCGCAGACAGCTTTCCGGCGCCTTCCAGCAGCACCGCCAGCGAACCACCGAGCAAGGCCAGCGCGAACTCATAACCGTTGTTGGTCATGAACAGGCCGTTATGGATATGCACCGAGAAGATCGCCACCAGCGACAGGATGGTCAGGCCCAGTGCCGCAGGGCGAGCCAGCAGGCCGATAATCAACGCCAGGCCAGCAAAGAACTCGGTGCCGCCCGACAACAGCGCCATCAGAGTACCCGGCGCCAGGCCGATGCTTTCCATCCACTGGGCTGTACCGGCCAGACCGTAGCCGCCAAACCAGCCGAAGAGTTTCTGCGAACCGTGGGCGGCAAAAATGATGCCGACGACAATGCGCAAAATGGTCAGGCCGTAACCGGCGCGGGTGGCCAGGATGCTGTTGATCAGTGGGCTCATGGTGATAATCCTTTTCTAAGTAGGGGGTGGTTGGCCGCTATATTAATCAGTTTAGGCAATGATAAAAGCCGAAAAAATGCCTGATTAATATCGATTAAATCGATTACTTCCGTGAGGCGATTTTCGGCGCTGGCGGCTCCAGGGACTCTCGCTCCCTCTCGAACGCCAAATAGTACTTGTTGACGCTATTAACATAGCTGACGCCGCCCATCCCTACTTGCTCCATGGCGATGCGTTCAACCTGGAAGAACCACTGATTCGGATTCAGCCCCCGGCGCTTGGCTTCGGTGCGCATGCCCTGTACCCGCTCCGGCCCCATGTTGTAGGCCGCCAGTACAAACGCCATACGCTCGCGCTCGTTGAGCTTGGGACTGGCAAAGAACTTGCGGCGGATCATCGCCAGGTAGCGCGCACCCGCCTGCACATTGCTATCAAGGCTCTCGATATTGTTGACCCCCACTCGCTGCGCCGCGGACGGCGTGATCTGCATGAGGCCGGTGGGACCACCACTGTTGCGTGCACCCGGATCAAGCGCCGACTCTTTGAAAGCGAGTGCCGCCAGGTTCAGCCAATCCATGCCTTGCTCGCGGGCATGTTTTTGCAATACCGGGCGCAGTTTTTCCAGGCGTTGGCGGTCAACGCGCGCCAGGGGGTTGCGTACTTGATAGAGACGCCGGTAAATACGCTGGAACGCCACATCCTGGTCGGCCGGCGTCCGGTAGGTCTTGAGGAATCGATCAATGCTGGCCCGCAGCATCGAGGCATCCTGGCGCACGAACCAGTATTCGTCGCCCGGTTCGCTGATCGCTACCTGCTTATCAAATCGCAACTTGGGCAGGATCTTCGACCAGCGTTCGGCAATCGGCTTTTCAACAATAGTCAGATGAAAAATGCCGGCCTGGACCATTTCCAGTACATCTTCCACAGCCAGGGTCGGGTCCACCCACTCCACTTTCACCGGCGGTTGCTTGTGCAACGCCAGCTTCTGATTGACCTGGCTGATGGCATCCGCCGCCGCGCTCCCGGTGGCCAGCGCCAGGGTGCGACCGGACAGTTGCTCCAGTTTGGTGAACCGCCGCTCGCCCTTCACACCCACCAGCCACAGCGGCACATCGCTGACAATCGGATCGCTGGCGCTGATCTTGTGCGCCGCCTTCACATCAAGCAATTCACCCGGTGCCACCAGGTCACCTTCGCCACGGGCCAGGGCGCCGAGCAACTGGTCCTTGGCCTTGGGAATGATCTTGAGGTTGATTTCCTGGCCATCACGGGCATGACCATTGAGGTATTGCTCGAAGGCGCGCAGGCGATGGTATTCGACGCCGATGGCCTGGCCCTGGACCTCGCCGGAGCTGTTACGGCTCTGGTTGACCAATACGCGCAGGGTGCGACTGGAGCGAATCTCTGCCAGGTCGCGGACCTTGCCGGGCTTGGTCACTTCCAGCGGCCCGTCCAGACGCGCAACCGCCGCCATGGGCAGCAGCAACGTCAGGCACAACATAAGCAACGCCGAGGGTCGGATCATCCGCTCTCCGGAAAAGAATACTGGCCAACGCGCTCGCGAAAAACGAGGCGGTGGGTGTCAGAAACAGAGCGCTTTATGCGCAGGCTTTGCGCGCAACGGTGGCACAGGGTAAGGCGTTCGGCCCACCACAATGAACTTGCGACGTTCAAAGACAGCTATAACTCGTTGTAGTTCTTCGTTTTTCTTATAAATCTACAGCTCTGATATGCTTTCCGGCCGCAGGCGGAGATAGCACCATGCAACTCATTGATATCGGCGTCAACCTGACCAACTCCAGTTTCGACGAGAAGCACCAGGCTGTACTCGACCGAGCCTACGCCGCCGGCGTACAGCAATTGGTGCTCACCGGCACCCACATTGAGGGCAGCGAACAGGCCTTGGAGTTATGCGAAAAACTGGATGAAAGCGGCCAACGCCTGTTCAGCACCGCGGGTATCCACCCCCACTCCGCCAGCGACTGGAACGGCGACAGCGCCAAGCGTCTGCGCGGTTTGCTCAGCGAAAGCCGCGTACGGGCTGTGGGTGAATGCGGGCTGGATTTCAACCGGGATTTCTCCCCGCGACCGCAGCAGGAAAAAGTCCTGGAAGAACACTTGGCCCTGGCCGTCGAGCTGAAGTTGCCGGTGTTCCTCCACGAACGTGACGCCAACCAGCGCCTGTTGGAAATTCTCAAGGACTACCGCGACCATCTCACGGCCGCCGTGGTGCATTGCTTTACCGGCGAACAGCAGGCGTTGTTCAGCTACCTCGACCTGGACTTGCACATCGGCATCACCGGCTGGATCTGCGACGAACGCCGTGGGACACACCTGCACCCACTTGTCAGGGAAATTCCTCGTGAGCGTCTGATGCTGGAAAGCGACGCCCCTTATCTGCTGCCACGCACCCTGCGCCCCAAGCCGAAAAATGGCCGGAATGAGCCGGCGTACCTACCGGAAGTCCTGCGCGAAGTCGCCCTGCATCGAAACGAAAGCATGGAAGACCTCGCCCGCCACAGCACGGCATGCGCCCGTCGCTTTTTTGGACTGCCTGAAGTGGATTGATGCGGTGCATTGACCCACGTCAAAACCGTTTGACTCGATAGCGGCACAATAATGGCACCTTGCCAATGCTGTTTCCGCTATCAGAGAAAACCTTCCATGGGTGCCTGGCTTAGCAATATCTCGCTGAAGTACAAATTCTGGGCCGTCAACGCGGTCGCCTTCATCACTACCTTGCTGCTGGTGCTGTATGCCGTGCAACTTGAACAACAGGCGCGCAGCACGGCCTCCCACGCCTCGGCGCAGGCACAAGCGCGGCTGCTAGACGCCTGGCCGGCTGGGGAAACACTGCCCAAGGGCGAGCACTGGCTGACGTTCAAGCGCGGCCAAATCCCACAATTGGCCGATCAGGATCTGTCAGCCCTGGGCAGCGCCACGGGTTGGGTCGAGTTCAACCCTATGCCCGTGTTCGGTGATAACCCGCTGCTGGGCGCTGAAGTCGTCGCCCGCCCTGATGGTCAATACATTGCCGTCCTTGCCTACGCGCCCAGCTTGAGCCAAGTGTTCGAGGAACGCTTCGCCAATTATGCAGTGGCGGTCCTGATCCTGATGCTGGCGATGCTCGGCGCGTCGCAATTGCTGATCCGCTTCCTGCTCAGTCAGCTCAACACCCTCAAGGACGTGATGCTGCACGTAGAGAAAACCGGCGATCTGTCGGCTCGCGTGCCCTTGGCGTGCAAGGACGAAGTCGGCCAGATGGCCAGCGCGTTCAACGCGATGCAGGCCGGTTACCAGCGCGTCGTGAACACCGTGGCGCACACCGCCCGGCAACTGGACGATGGCGCCGCACGGCTGGCCAGCAGCATGAACGAGGTACAGCACGGCATGCTCGGCCAGCAAAGTGAAACCGACCAGGCCGCCACCGCCATCAACGAGATGACTGCAACGGTTCATCACATTGCCCAACACGCAGGCGCCACAAGGGATCTCTCCCAGACCGCCGATACCCTCGCCGGCAGCGGCCAGGAAGTGGTCACCCGGGTACAACGCTCGATCGCCGGCCTGTCCACCGGCGTGCAACAAACCGCCGTAATGATCCAGAAGCTCGCCGAAGACAGCCAGAAAATCAACGGCGTGGTCAGCGTGATCCACAGCATCGCCGAGCAGACCAACCTGCTCGCCCTCAACGCCGCCATCGAAGCCGCCCGCGCCGGAGAAATGGGCCGTGGCTTCGCCGTGGTCGCCGACGAAGTGCGCAACCTGGCCAAGCGCGTGCAAAGCTCCACCGATGAAATCACCCGCATGGTCTCGGCCCTGCAAGCGGGCACCCGCGACGCGGTGGACTTCATGCAGGAAAGCTCATTCAAGGCCGACGACTGCGTGCATCAAGCTCAGGAGGCCGGCGCCGCGCTCGCCGAAATCACCGGTGCCGTGGCGCAGATGCGCGAAAGCAACACCCAGATCGCCGTCGCCGCCGAACAGCAAAGCCACGTGGCCGAAGAAATGAATCGCGCGGTCGTCAGCATTCGCGACGTGACCGAGAACACGGTGCAGCAGACCGTCGACTCGGCGACCACCAGCAATCAACTGGCCACCCTGGCCGGAGAACTGAGCAAGGCGATTGGGCAGTTGAAGCTGTAGGACTGTTCAACCTGTAATCTCCCTCCTACAACCGAGCCTCGGTTTACCCGAGGTCTTGGCGAAACTTCCTAGCCTTCCTGGCGAATAACGCCGACTTCTTTTCCCTGCCAACCTCTCCAAAGTCTCTCGCCTGACCAATCAGCGCGAGGGACCGCCGATGCTCTTCTCTATCAGTGCCCCACTCAATGGGGCCGTTTCATGATTCCCGTTATTGCGCAGTTCGTCCTCTACCCCATGGATGCCGAAACGCCGGACGTGGAAACCGTCTTTCGTGACTTCAGGTCGTGCCTGAACTCATTTGACGAATGGGCCGAGAGCTTCTGGAGTGGTTCAGCGCTGGACGTGGAGCAAGTATTCAGAGTCGGGGAAGACGTTGCCCTCGTCGCTCCCGCGTCCTCCAAAAAACCCAATCGCACGGTCGCCGTCTGCAAGGCTCAGGGCTCATTGACCCTGGTGCACATGTTTGAAAGCACGCGGTTTGTTCCTATCGGCAATACGCCGGTGATGCTGCAAGCCATCGGATCGGACGGCAAGCCGTTCGGTGCCCCTATCCGACGAACCATCGATGCCAGCGGCATTCTTGAAGTCAACGAGTGCGTCCGCGATCAACGCTACCAGGTCACCTTTTACCCCAACGTTTCCAAGGCACACGTCAAGGCGCTGTATGCGTCTTATCAGTCGGTGATCGCCGGGCTGGAACATCGCCTGCGTGATGAATGGACGAAGACCTTCAAGCCGCGATGGAAAGACTTCGCCAGCGCCACGCCGTTCGAGCGAAGTGCGATGCAGGGCGTGGCGTTTGCGGGTGGGATCGGTAAGGCGCTCTATAACCTCTGGGATAACGTCACGCAACTGTACGACCTGTTGGCGGACCTCAAGGCCAATAGCGAGAAATTGCTGCAGTACATCACCCAGGCCGAACTGGACGAGCTGCTGAAACTGGGCAAGGACGCCATCGCCCATGGCCTGCTGATGCTGAGCGATGAGCCACTGTTGTTCATCTATCTGTCGGCAATGGTCGCCTGGATACGCATGCTTGCGCCGCCAGAGATGTATGAACTGGCGGGCGAAATCACCGGTGAGGTGCTGATCAATCTGTTTTTGATCTGGACGACGCGGGGCATGGGCGTACACGTTCGACTGGGTCTGCAGGTGTTGGGGCCTATCAAGTCGGGTCGCGTGCGTAGATGGCTGGAAAGGCTGGCCGATCAGCTCGTCGGGCCTCGGTGGGACGCGCATGTCGAAGCGGCCAAGCCGTTGTTGCTGGGCAGCGCGGCGACGCCGATCAGAGTAATTCCGGATGTGCCATTGAAGGTTGGGGATCAGGTGGTTGCCAACCCGGTACCGCTGGTTCGGGACAAGGCCACGCAACGGACGGTGTTGGTTCGGCAGGAGCCTGTCGACGATGTGCCTGCTTCTGCTCGAAACCCGGCCGGGAATGTCGCTGCGTCTTCGGACAAGACCGCCACCAACGGGTGCCCGGTGTCGATGGTCACGGGCGAGGAACTGCTGACCCTCACCGATGGAACGCTGGACGGGCTCTTGCCGTTTGAGTGGAGCCGCTTGTACCGCACCAGTGCGGTGGAAATGGACTGCGGGTTGGGGTTTGGCTGGAGTCACTCGCTGGCGCATCGACTGAGTGTTTCCGGGGATGCGGTGGTGTGGACCGATCATGAAAATCGCTCGACTGCCCTGCCCTTGCCCACGGTTTCTCGGTCTGCAATCACCAATAGCCTGGCCGAAGCGGCGATCTACTTGGGGTCGCTGCCCGATGAGTTAGTCCTGTCTCAAGGGTCACGTTTCTACCACTTCCACGACGGTGCGCTGACAGCGATCAGCGATGCGTATGACAACCGGCTGCGCATTTCCCGTAATTACCTGGGGCAGATTGAGCGGTTGGATAACGGCGTCGGGCGCTCGTTGTTTTTGCGCTATGCGTCGGGCCGCATTGTGGCGGTGGATTACCAGATTGAGCGGGCTGTGGATGACGGCCCGTTTGTCTGGGTGACGGAGCAGAACGTTGTTTCCTACGCCTATGACGCTGGTGGACGACTGGTTTGTGCGACCAACGCTGTAGGCGAAAGCGAGGTTTATCGGTACGACGAGCAGCACGTGATTCTTGAGCGTGGCTTGGCCGGTGGAGCGAGTTTCTTTTGGGCGTGGGAACGGGCTGGCAAGGCCGCTCGGTGTGTCCGGCATTGGGCCAGTTTCACGCAGATGGACACGCGGTACGCCTGGGATGACAACGGGCAGGTCACGGTGTTTAACGCCGACGGAAGCCAGGAAGTCTACGTGCATGACCAGCGGGCGCGGCTGGTGCAGCGCGTGGACCCTGACGGTGCCCAACACTTTAAATCCTACGATGACAAAGGCCGACTGACGGTTGAGCAGGATCCGCTGGGAGCGATCACGGCGTATCAGTACGACGAAGCCGGGCGTTTGGTGGCGCTGTTTCCGGGGGACGATGAGCCGACGACCTACGAGCATGACAATGGATTCGTACGGGTTGTAAGGCGGGGTCAGGCGGTCTGGAAATATGAGCGTAATGACCAGGGTGACGTGACGCGCAAGACCGATCCTGACGGCAACGCTACTGACTACAGCTACAACAAATATGGGCAGCTGGTTGGTGTCTGGTACCCGGATCACAGCTGTCATCGGCTGGTGTGGAATGAGCGTGGGCAGTTGCTTGAGGAGCAGTTGCCGAACGGCGTCATCAAGCGCTATTGCTATGACGACCTTGGGCGACAGGTTGCCCGTGAAGATGCACAGGGGGCGCTAACCCAGTATCAGTGGGACAGCGTGGGTCGTTTGATCCGTGTTGTGCTACCAGGCGGTGCCACACGGGAATACAGCTACAACGCTTACGGAAAAATCACCTCCGAACGTAATGAACTCGGCCACGTCACCCGCTACGAATACGCCGACGGCCTGCACCTGATCAGCCGTCGCATCAACGCTGATGGCACCCAGGTCAAATACCGGTACGACAACGTTAGGTTATTGCTGACCGAGATCGAAAACGAGGTGGGCGAAACCTACCGACTCCAATACCACAGCAACGGCCTGATCCAACAGGAAACCGGCTTTGATGGCCAGCGCACGGCTTACGTCTACGACCTCAACGGCAACCTTCAGGAGAAGACCGAACACGGCGATGACGGCAGTCAGCTGGTTACCCGTTACGAGCGTGACCATGCCGGTCGACTCGTAAGAAAAACCCTACCCGACGGCAGCCTTGTCGATTACGCCTACGACCGTCAGGGGAATCTCTTAAGCGTCGAAAACGGCCACTGGGCGTTGGCCTACGAGTACGACAGCCAAAACCGTCTCACCGCCGAACACCAAGGCTGGGGCACGCTGCGCTATGGCTACGACGCCTGCGGCCAACTGCAAAACCTGCGCCTACCGGACAACAACCGGGTGACGTTCAATCATGCCAAAGGCGGCCTGCTTGAGAAGGTCGAGGTAAATGGCCAAACGCTCACCGCTCATCTATTCGACACCGGTCGAGAACACCAAAGAGGCCAGGGAAAGCTGCTCAGCAGTTACCAGTACGACACTCAGGGGCGCCTGTTCAACCACGGACTGTGCAACGTCGAAGGTGCCATTTACCAGCGCCAGTATCACTACGACACATGCGGCAACCTCACCCGGCGCCTAGATGCCCGTAAAGGTGAACACCACTACCACTATGACGCACTGAGCCGCCTCATCCGCGCCGACCACTCCCAAGGTGAGCAGGAACGCTTCGCCCACGACCCCGCCGGCAACCTGCTCATGCAAAACCGCCCCGGCCCCGACATCGTCGCCGGCAACCGCCTGATGATCCAAGGTGACCATCACTACGACTACGACGCCTTCGGCAACCTTATCCGCGAACGACGTGGCAAAGGCCACACCCTCGTTACCGAATACCGCTACGACTGTCAGCACCGTCTGATCGGCATTAAAAAACCCAATGGGCAGACCGCCAGCTACCGCTATGACCCGTTTGGGCGGCGTATCAGCAAAACCGTTGACGGCGTCACTACGGAGTTTTTTTGGCAAGGCGACACACTCATCGCCGAGCACCACGCGAACCGCCATCGCAGCTACCTCTACGAACCGGACACCTTTCGCCCGCTGGCCCTGCTGGAAGGCTTCGGCCCAAAGGAAACCAAGGCCTACCACTACCAACTCGACCACCTCGGCACCCCACAGGAACTCACCAACCCCGACGGCGAAATCGTCTGGTCCGCGCACTACCGCGCCTACGGCGAAATCACCCGTCTGGACATAGCAAAGATCGACAACCCGCTGCGCTTCCAAGGTCAATACTTCGACCAAGAAAGCGGGCTGCACTACAACCGCCATCGCTACTACAATCCGGATATCGGCCGTTACCTGACGCCGGACCCGGTGAAGCTGGCGGGTGGGATCAACACGTACCAGTACGTGCCTAATCCGACAGGGTGGATTGATCCTTTGGGCTTAAGTAATTGCCCAGAAGGAGGCCGATGCAAATCGCAAGCTCGAACAGAAGAGCCAATAGATAAAATCAGGGTAACGAGAGCTGAGCCCAATAGCCCGGCTGTATCAAAACGTCCGACGGAATTTGCCAGCGAGCAAAAACTTAACGAACATTACGACAAGCATGGAACTGAATTTCGAGTAGAAAGCAGTCACGAATACCTACTTGCGGCCCGTCATGTCGTAAGCAAAGGTACACCTGTGCAATACGTGTACAGGGGCACACCAACGATCAGCTATGTTTTACTTATGGGAACAAATAGGACAGGGCAAGCCAAATTTGCTTTTGCAGGATCAAATACAAATGGCCACATAACCACCCTGCACACCAAAAGCGGAAAAGACTTCTGGAGGATGATAAATGGCGACGCCACTGACAAAACCATCAGACCTTACAGCAAATAACTATAAAAGAGCGCGCGTTTTAGCACTCAATGATCAGATAGAAGAAGACATTACGCTGCTCATAGAGGGGACGATTGTAAATTGCTTTATCAGTTATTGCCCCTACGAAATAGAAGTTGGGAAATCCTATGACGTGGAACTGACCTTGAACTTTCCCGACACCTGCGAGCTCGAGCGTGCTGAGCCGAGTGGCTTGTTGGTCGAAAAGATAGCTCCTGGTTATTCCTACATCCTTTACGGTGAGCTTTGTGACGATAAATTTTTTACCTTCACATCGCTGAGCGCTCAAGGCATACACTATGACCATCCAGAATTTAACGAGCACTTTGTCAAATTAAGGGTCGAAAGAATCGACGCCAGTTTTCGCTGAAAAATTTAAAACCCAGCAGTCGCTTAATAGGGGGTGCTTGCTGTCTATGACCCCCATAGCCAGCCACAATTCGCCCCCCCGACCAACCCCACCTAAACTCTCTCCATGCCATTTCAACGGACAGAGGATTCACCATCATGGGCAAACGTCACCCCAACCTTCCCGCCTGGCAATGGCGTAACTACCCGCAGAACCATCAGCACCCGACCAATCTGGCGTTGCACCTGATTGCCGTGCCGCTGTTCATCATCGGGTTTCTGTTGATCGTGTCCGGGGTTTTCAGCCTGAGTCTGGCCAGTTTCGCCGTGGGTGTGGTCGGGATCCTGGCCGGCTTGGCGTTGCAGCGTCATGGCCATAGCCTGGAAGCCGAGGCCAGTGAGCCGTTCAGTGATCGTAAAGATGCGGTGCAGCGACTGGTGGTCGAGCAGTTCGTGACCTTTCCGCGTTTTGTCCTAAGTGGTGGCTGGTGGCGCGCCTGGCGACAACGCCACCGGCATTGAGGTCAGGCAAAGACCACCACAGTCTGGCGGCTGATGGCGATCAACTCGCCGCTCGGGCTCCAAAGGGCGGCGGCGGCGTGGCCGTAGCCGTCGCGGGCGTGCTCGATGGTGACGTGGTACTGGCACCAATCGAGGGTCGTCAGATCCTGCAAGGGCTGGATAAATTCGATGGTCCAAGTCAGGGTGCTTCCGGGTGCCGGCTTTTTCAGGTGCGGCAGCAAAGCCGGAGGCCAGGCATCGACCAGGGCGAGGATATGCGCTTCAGTCAGTGGCTCTTCTTTGACATCTCCGCGTAAGCGAACCCAACCGCCCATGTAACGGGATTTATTGCCGGTGAAGGGTAAGCCGCCGACACTCCAGCGCATCGCCAGGTGGCGCATGAATTCGGGGGTGACGCCCTTGATGTAGGGCAGCTCCTGGCATTCATCCCAATGTTTGAACACCGGTGGCGCTGCGCTCTCGACAGCAATTTCCGACTCACGGGACGCACCGAAACTGGCCTGTACCAATGTCGCCACTTCACCGTTCTGCACCACACGGCCAAGCAATTGGCTGACGGCCTTGCCTTCGCGCAACACTTCGACTTGGTAACTGGCAGGAACGTCCGGCGCTACAGGGCCGACAAAGGTGATGGCCAGCGACCGTAGCGGACGCTCGGCGGGCACCTGGGCACGCAGCGCTTCGTATTGCAATGCGGCCACCAGGCCACCAAAGGTCGCGCGGCCCTGGGCCCATTCGGCAGGGATAATGACATCCAGCGGGTTGCTGCGGGCAGCGTCGAGTAAATCACTAAAGCGCATGGCGGTCTCACATCAACAGGAACAGATGAGCGATCTTAACCATCGGACTAGCCAGGTACAGCGCCTATTCCGGCCAAAAGCCGGACCGGTTCAGAAACAATCGGCGCTGAGTTTTTCCAGCACGCGGTCCGCCTGCCCTTCCGCCTTGACCATGGTGCGCTGCCACACCGCAACACAAGGTCGCAGGTCCACCTGCTGCTCAGCCTGGGCCAGCCATTGCCAGCAATCATGCCAATCCCCTAAAGCGCCCTGCGCGTTTTTCAGACGTGACATCGCGTTGGCAGGCAACTTATCCAATTCGGGATAGGCTTCGGCGGCATAGCGCACCCGCTTGATCAACAACCGTAGGCGGTGCCGGTCATGGTCAGGGTCTTTCAAGGCCTTACCGAGTTGCTGCCACTGCTTGGCCAGACGTTTTTCAATGCGCGGGCGCAGGCCTTTGAGCAATTTCTGATGTTCAGAAGCACGGATAAAACGCGGAAAGGCATCCAGGATCAGCAGCAAATGCGCAAGCTCAGGGCTTTTCGCCACCTGGCGATAGGCCTCAGGTTGCAGACGCAAGCGTCGGTTGGCGGCCTCGTGATGACCGTGTTGGTGCAAATACGCCGCCAGCACCTCGCGGTCGCGTAGCGGCGTCGTCAGTTGGCCGACGGTGCTGGCGGCCAACTCAAGCTGTTCCACCCCCGGCAACCCGCGCAAGGGGCGCAACAGGCTGCGCAAACGGCGCACGGTGGTGCGCAGGTCATGCAGGGCTTCATCGTCGGTAACGGCGGCAAGGCGAGCCTGGCAGCTCAGTAACCCTACTTCCAGGCCAATGACCTGAGCAACTAGCTGATCGACCAAAGCTGACATCCTGCCCTCACTTCCAGATGAAAAGTCCTATTCGCTGCTGCAGGTCAACGCCCGGCGCGAGACTCACGAATATAGAACCGCGCTTTCTCGGCCTTGTTGGAGCAGCCTTCAAACGCTTCAAATTGTTGCTGGGTCTTGGCGCCCGTCAATAACGATAGCGCTTTAGAGTAGCTCACCGTGCCAGCAAAGCCTTCAGCCTTGGCAAGATCCAGCTCTTTCCAGGCAGCGTCCAATTGGCTGCCGCAGCTGTCGCGGTATGCGGTCTTACCGGCACAACCGGCCAGGGCCAGCATGATCACAGGTACACACATCCAGGCTTTCATTGATGACACCTCAAAAAGAAAAAACAGTCGTACGTTGTAGACGTTGCCTACATGGAAAAGTGCCTGTCCCTAGCCTGAAATCGATAGTACCTACATACCAGAGCATACCCGAGCACCGTGGCTATTCTGGAAAAATATCGCAGGTCGCCTGCGAAGATTGAAGCCGCCCCCTCAATGGGTGCATTGTGGCACCCTGCCTTGGGGAGGACATGGACCATGAAAAAACGTGTTGCCTTGGTGCTAGGCTCCGGCGGGGCTCGTGGTTACGCCCACATCGGCGTGATCGAAGAGATCGAACGGCGCGGCTATGACATCGCCTGTATCGCCGGGTGCTCCATGGGGGCCGTCGTGGGCGGGATCTACGCCGCCGGCAAGCTGGATGACTATCGGAACTGGATTGAAAGCCTCGATTATCTCGACGTACTGCGCCTGGTGGACGTGAGTTTTCGCCTGGGCGCGATTCGCGGTGAGAAGGTCTTCGGCCAGATCCGCAAGATCGTCGGCGAGATCAATATCGAAGAACTGCGCATCCCCTACACCGCCGTCGCCACCGACCTGACCAACCAGCAGGAAATCTGGTTCCAGGAAGGCTGCCTGCACCAGGCCATGCGCGCCTCGGCGGCGATTCCCAGCCTGTTCACCCCGGTGATGCAGGGCAACCGCATGCTGGTGGACGGCGGCCTGCTCAACCCACTGCCCATCGTGCCGGTGGTGTCGAGCCATTGCGACTTGATCATCGCGGTCAACCTCAACGCCACCAACCAGAAGCACTACCAATTGCCAGTGATCCAGCGCCCGCCCGCCTTCAAGAGTCGCTTCAACAACCTGGCGAAATCACTCGGTTCGCACTTGCCGTTCCGGCGCAAGCAGGCCGAACAATTGATGAAGCTGGAGCAAGAGGCATTGGAAGCGCAGGCGGCGGAGATCAACCCTTGGCTGGACTCCGCCGAGCCGGAATCCCAGCAACCCGCCGCCGCACCGGAAAAACCCGGCGCACCAAAGTCAGCGACCGGGTCATTTATCATCGATAACGTCGGCCCGGCGTCGCTCCTCGACTTGATCAACCAGAGCTTCGAGGTGATGCAGACGTCGCTGGCGCAGTACAAGATTGCTGGCTACCCGCCTGACGTGTTGATCAACGTGCCGAAGCGGGTGTGTCGGTTTTTCGAGTTTTACAAGGCGCCGGAGCTGATCGCACTGGGTCGGGAGATTGCCAGCGATACGTTGGATCGGTATGAGAGTGAGCAGAGTTGAAACCTGTGGTGCTGCTGATAGCTTCTTCGCGAGCAAGCCCGCTCCCGCATTCGACCGCATTTCAAAGGCGGAACTCGTTCAAGTGTGGGAGCGGGCTTGCTCGCGAAGAGGCCCTGCCAGACGCCAAAAATCTAGGCACTCAGCAACCGATAACCCACCCCCGCCTCAGTCACGATAAACCGTGGCTGTGTAGGATCATCCGCCAACTTCTGCCGCAGATGCCCCACCACGATCCGCAGATAGTGGCTGTCTTCGGTATGGGTCGGCCCCCAGATATCTTTGAGCAATTGCTGCTGGGTAATCACCCGCCCCGGATGCCGCGCCAATTGGGCCAGCACCGCGTATTCCTTGCGGGTCAGCGCCACTTCGGCACCGTCCAGGAGCACACGGCGATAGGCCAGGTCCACGGTCAGCGGACCAAAACGCAAGGCCGCTTCCTGGGCTTCCCCTGCTGGAGCCTGACGCAGCAGCGCGCGCACCCGGGCGAGAAACTCCTGGATGCCAAAGGGTTTGGTCACGTAATCATTGGCTCCGCCGTCAAGCGCCTCGACCTTTTGCCCTTCACTGGCCCGCACCGACAGCACCAACACCGGCACCGTCGACCACTCGCGAAACTCGCGCAGCACCTGCTGCCCGTCCATGTCCGGCAGGCCAAGGTCGAGCACGAGCAAGTCCGGCTTGCTCAGCGCCGCCTGGGCCAGACCTTCGTTGCCGGTGCCGGCCTCTATCACTTTGTAGCCCTGGGAGGCCAGGCTGATGCGCAGGAATTTGCGGATCTGCGGCTCGTCATCAATGACCAAAATCGTCGCGGTCTGGCTCATGGTGTCCCATCAAAATCCGTGAAGAAAACAGGGTAGCTCATGCCTCGCGTTCCAGGCCAGGTTGTGTCGGCAAAGGCAGGAACAAGGTGATGCAGGTGCCACGCCCGTCGATCCCGTCGGCCACGCTGATATGCCCACCATGGGCACCGACCATGCCCTGACAGATCGCCAGGCCCAGTCCTGTGCCCTGCCCGCCGCGATCGCCTCGGGCGGCGGTGTAGAACATGTCGAAAATCTTTGCGCGCTCCTCCTCGGGAATACCCGGTCCTTCATCGGCCACGGCGAAAAACAACTGGTTATCCGACACGCCGGCACTCAACTGCAAGCGGCCTTGCGGCGGCGAAAAGCGCGCGGCGTTTTCCAACACATTGACCAGCGCTTGTTCGATCAACGCGGCGTGCACATACAACAATGGCAGCTCAGCGGGCACGTCGGTACTCACCTTTAACGGTGCCAGCACCGCACGCAGACGGCCGAGGGCACTGCCGACAATATCGCCTGGCGACACCCAATCCCGCGCCAGTTTCAACGCGCCGTGGCCGAGGCGCGTCATGTCCAGCAAGTTTTGGATGTACCTATCGAGACGTTCGGCCTCATCACGTGTGCCTTCGAGCAACTCGCGGCGGTCCTCCAATGGAATGGCCTCACCGAGCGCCAGCAGGCTATCGATGCTGCCGCGCATAGAGGTCAAGGGCGTGCGCAGATCGTGGGACACCGACGCCAGCAAGGCACTGCGCAGTTGCTCGGTCTCACCGTGCAGCCTGGCAGACTCCAACTCCTGGGCCAGTTGCGCCCGCGCCAAAGCCTGGGCCAGCGGTTGGCTCAAGGCGGTGAGCAAGCGACGGCGTTGCCCACTTAACTCCAGTCCAGGCTTGGGACTGACGCCCAGCAACCCCAGCGGGCCCTCCTCGCCCGACAACGGCCACCACCACCAACGCCCGAACGGCAAGGTACCGGTGCCCATGCCCGCCGGCTGGTCATGTTGCCAAGCCCAATCAGCCGCGGCGCGCTCGGCTTCGGTGAGCGTCAGCGGGCCGCCGGTCTCGATCGTCCAACCACCCTGCCCATCGCGATTGACCAGGCACAGGTCCAGGTCGCTCCAGCCTTCCAAGTGATGCGCAGCGGCGCTGACCACCGCCTGACGATCAGTAGCAGCGGTGAGTTTGCGTGACAGGTCGAGCAGTTCGCTGGTTTCTTCCTGGGTATCGCGCAACGCCTGCAACTGCCGGCGTTGACGCGCGGCCAGGTTGCCGGTCAACGCCGCCATCAACAGGAAGAACAACAGGGTCAGCACGTCCTCTTCGCGTTGAATCGAGAAAGAAAAATTCGGCGGAATGAACAGAAAGTCATAGGTCAGGAACGACAACGCCGCACACACCAGCGATGGCCCCAGGCTGCTGCGCACCGCCACCAGCAACACAGCGGCGAGAAACACCAGCGAGATATTCGGCAGCGGCAGGACGCTGGACACTGCCCACGCCACCGCAGCCGCCACCACCGTCGCCACGACCGCCAGCGCATAGTCGAACCACACCAGCCCACGCACATCGGGCAACCTTGGCGGTGCCGGGATATCATCGCTGTCGAGCACGTTGATTTCCAAGCCACGCGCATTACGCAGCAAACGCGCGGCCAGGCCACCACCGAACAGTCGGCGACGCCAACGCATTCGTGACTGGCCGACCAGCACCAGGCTGGCACGGCGCTCGGCGGCGTGCTGGATCAGGGTTTTGGCCACCTCCCCCGCCCGCAGCAACACCACCTCGCCCCCCAGACGCTCGGCCAGTTGCTGGGCATTCTGCAAGCGCAAGCGAAACTGCTCGTCCCGCGCGCGGCCGTTATCGATATGCACCAGGCTCCACGGCAAATGCCGACGCTGCGCGACGCGGCTGGCATGGCGCACCAGGCGCTCGGCCTGCGCATCACCATCCACCCCCACCAGCAGGCGACCGCGCACCGCCGGCGCGGCCTGGCCGAGCTGGCGATAGCCTTGGGCCAAATCGTCATCGACGTGGGCGGCGGCGGTTTGCATCGCTAGCTCACGCAAGGCCATGAGGTTGGTCTGGGTGAAAAACGCATCGATGGCCGCGCGGGCCTGCTCCGGCACGTAGACCTTGCCGTCGCGCAGACGCTCCAGCAGCTCGCGGGACGGCAGGTCGATCAGCAGCAGTTCGTCGGCCTCTTGCAACACCCAGTCCGGCAGGGTTTCGCGCACCTGCACGCCGGTAATGCCGCGTACCTGGTCATTGAGGCTCTCCAGGTGCTGGACGTTGACCGTGGTGAATACGTTGATGCCGGCAGCGAGCAATTCCTGGATGTCTTGCCAGCGCTTTTCATGGCGACTGCCGGGCGCGTTGCTGTGGGCCAGTTCGTCCACCAGCACCAGCCTGGGCTTGGCGGCAAGCAGGCCGTCGAGGTCCATTTCTTCGAGCATCACGCCGCGGTATTCGCTGCGCAGCAAGGGTTGCTGCGGTAAGCCGCTGAGCAAGGCTTCGGTCTCGGCGCGGCCGTGGGTTTCGACCACACCAGCGATCAACTTCACGCCTTGGCGCAGCTGGGTGTGCGCGGCCTGGAGCATGGCGTAGGTCTTGCCCACACCGGGTGCAGCACCGAGGAATACTTTGAGTCGGCCACGGCCGTCCCGGGGCAGATCGGCTAGCAGGGCATCGGCGCGGCCGGAGTCGCTCATGCTTGGGGGTTCCTTCAGGTATTCAAGTATTCGGGCCCACTGAAGATCCAATGTGGGAACGGGCTTGCTCGCGAAAGCGGTCTATCAGTAACAAATACATTGGCTGATACATCGCTTTCGCGAGCAAGCCCGCACCCACAGGAGGTTCAGAGTTTTTCCAGCGCCATGTTCAGCGCCAGCACGTTCACCACCGGCGGGCCCACCAGCGGGCTTTCGATATGCTCATCGAGCAACCGCTGCAGGGTCGACACCGGCACATTCCGCGCCGCCGCCACCCGCGCCAGTTGATAGGCAATCGCCTGTGGTGGCAAGTGTGGATCAAGACCGCTGCCAGAGGTAGTCAGCGACGCCAAAGGCACCGGCCCTTGGCTGCGCACCCACTGCTTGTTCGCGTCATCAAAAATGCGCGTCGCCAGCGCCGGGTTGCTGGGGCCAAGGTTACTGGCACTGCTGGAAACCGTCGCGAAAGCGCCGGCCGATGGACGTGGGTGGAACCAGCTGTCGCCGGTAAAATCCTGGGCGATCAGGCTGGAGCCGCGCACCTTGCCACTGTCGTCGCGCACCAGGCTGCCATTGGCCTGGCCCGGGAAGGCGACCTGGGCGACGCCGGTCACCACCAGTGGGTAGGCAACGCCAGTGATCAGGGTCATGAGCACCAGCAGGCTCAGGGCCGGACGGATCATGTTGGACATTTCGGATTCCTCAATTCGGTCATTGCAACCTGTGGGCACCCATCGGGTACCCGCAGGATTCGGGTCAAACCAGGTGCAACGCAGTCAGTAGCATGTCGATCGCCTTGATCCCCACGAACGGCACAAGGATCCCGCCCACCCCGTAGATCAGCAGGTTGCGACGCAGCAGCGCCGCCGCACTCGCCGCTTGCACACGCACACCGCGCAGCGCCAATGGAATCAGCACCACAATGATCAACGCGTTGAACACGATGGCCGAGAGAATCGCGCTCTGTGGGCTTTGCAGGTGCATCACGTTGAGCGCGCCCAGTTGCGGATAGATCGAGGCGAACAGTGCCGGCAGGATCGCGAAGTACTTGGCCACGTCGTTGGCGATGGAAAAGGTGGTCAGCGCGCCACGGGTCACCAGCAATTCCTTGCCGATCTGCACCACATCCAACAGTTTGGTCGGGTCACTGTCGAGGTCGACCATGTTGGCGGCTTCGCGAGCGGCCTGGGTGCCGTCATTCATTGCCATGCCGACGTCGGCCTGGGCCAGCGCCGGGGCGTCGTTGGCACCGTCGCCGCACATTGCCACCAGGCGACCGTCGTTTTGTTCATGGCGAATGCGCGCGAGTTTTTTCTCCGGCGTGGCTTCGGCCAGCACGTCGTCCACGCCCGCTTCAGCAGCAATCGCAGCGGCGGTCAGCGGGTTGTCGCCGGTGACCATCACGGTGCGAATGCCCAGTTTGCGCAGCTCGGCGAAACGCTCACGGATGCCGGGCTTGACCACGTCTTTGAGGTGGATCGCACCGAGCAACTTGCCATCAGCACACACCAGCAACGGGGTGCCGCCGCTTTGGGCAATCTTGTCGATTTCCCGCGACAGTGCCGGTTGCAAGTCGCGGCGTGGCTGACCGATAAACGCCAACAGCGAATCCACCGCGCCTTTGCGGAACACACGACCCTGGTAGTCGACACCGGACAACCGGGTTTCCGCGCTGAACGGCACGGCGGTCAGCTCATCCGCAGAAGGTTCGGCCTGAGGGTGCAAGGCGCGCAGGTATTCGACGATGGATTTGCCTTCCGCAGTGTCATCCGCCAGGGAGGCAAACAACGCGCCCTCGGCCACTTCCTTGCCGCTGACGCCAGGCGCCGCGACCACCGCCGCACACCGACGGTTTCCGAAGGTGATGGTGCCGGTCTTGTCCAGCAGCAACACGTGCACGTCACCTGCCGCTTCCACGGCACGGCCGGACTTGGCGATCACATTGAGGCGCACCAGGCGGTCCATGCCGGCAATACCGATGGCCGACAACAAGCCGCCGATGGTCGTAGGAATCAGCGTCACCAGCAGTGCGACCAGGAACACCAGGGGCAAGCTGCCGCTGGCGAAATGGGCGAACGGCTGCAGGGTCACCACCACCAGCAGGAAGATCAGGGTCAGGCCGATCAGCAGGATATCCAGCGCGACTTCGTTAGGGGTTTTCTGGCGTTTGGCACCTTCCACCAGGGCGATCATGCGGTCGAGGGTCGACTCACCAGGGTTGGCGGTGATGCGGATCAACAGCCAGTCCGACACCAGCCGGGTGTTACCGGTGACGGCCGAACGGTCGCCGCCGGACTCGCGGATCACCGGTGCGGACTCACCGGTGATCGCGGCTTCATTGACCGCCGCAATCCCTTCGATGACTTCGCCGTCACCGGGGATCATTTCCCCGGCGGCGACGCGCACTACATCGCCTTTGCGCAGGCTGGTGGCCGGCACGACCTTGAAGCTGCCATCGGCCTCCTTGCGGCGAGCGCTCAGGCCTTCGCTGCCGGCCTTGAGGCTGTCGGCACGCGCCTTGCCACGCCCTTCGGCCAAGGCTTCGGCGAAGTTGGCGAACAGCACGGTAAACCACAGCCACACCGCGATCTGCACGGCGACATAGGTTGGCACGGTGGTATCGGGCACGAAGCACAACACGGTGGTGAGGATCGCGGTCAGTTCGACCACCAGCATCACCGGCGAGCGTTGCAGTTGGCGGGGATCCAGCTTGACGAAAGCCTGGACCAGCGCCGGGCGCCACAGGGCGGAGATGGCGGTTTTGGCGGGTTCCTGGGTTTGCACCGGAGCCGCGTTTTTTGCAGGCATATTCATTTTCATATCCCCTTAGAAGCCCATGCTCATGTGTTCAGCAATAGGGCCCAGTGCCAGCGTCGGCAGGAAGCTCAGGCCGCCCACCAGCAAAATGGTCACGGTCAACAGGGTCACGAACAGCGGGCCATGGGTCGGGAAGCTGTTCTGGCCGATCGGTGCGGTCTTCTTCATCGCCAGGCTGCCGGCCAGCGCCAGTACCGGGAGGATGTAGCCGAAGCGGCCGATCAACATGCCCAAGCCCAGCATCAGGTTGTGGAACGGGGTGTTGGCGCTGAAGCCGCCGAACGCCGAACCGTTGTTGGCACTGGCCGAGGTGTAGGCATAGAGCAATTGGCTGAAACCGTGGGGGCCGGGGTTACTGATGGCACCGGCCGGGCCTGGCAGGCTAGCGGCGATGGCACCGAGTACCAGCACACCTACCGGCATCACCAGCAAGGTCACCACCAGCAATTGCACTTCCTTGGCCTGCAACTTCTTGCCCAGGTATTCCGGGGTGCGACCGATCATCAGACCGGCGAGAAACACGGCGATCAACACGTTGAGCAACATGCCGTACATACCGGCGCCGACGCCGCCGAAGATCACCTCGCCCACCATCATGTTGACCAGCGCAACCATGCCGCTGAGGGGGCTGAGGCTGTCCTGCATGCCGTTGACCGAACCGTTGGACGCCGCGGTGGTTGTCACCGACCACAACACCGTACCGGTGGTGCCGAAGCGTGCTTCCTTACCTTCCAATGGAGCGGTCTGCTCCACGGCTGGGTTGTTCAGGGTCGGATTGGGCTGGTATTCAGACCACAACGAGGTCGCGCCGCCGATCAGGAACAGCGCCAGCATGCAGCCGAGGATCGCGCGGCTTTGGCGCAGGTCTTTGACGTAGTGGCCGAAGGTGAACACCAGCGCCACCGGGATCAGGATGATCGATGCCACTTCGAACAGGTTGGCCCAGGCAGTCGGGTCTTCAAACGGGTGCGCCGAGTTGACACCAAAGAAGCCACCGCCATTGGTGCCCAATTGCTTGATCGCAATCTGGCTGGCTGCGGGGCCCAGAGGGATCACTTGATCCACGCCTTGCAGGGTGACGGCATCGACATAGTGGGCGAAGGTTTGCGGAACGCCCTGCCACACCAGGAACAACGCCAGCACCAGGCACAACGGCAGCAGGCCGTAGAGGGTGGCACGGGTCATATCAACCCAGAAGTTGCCCAAGGTCTGAGCCGATTTGCGACCAATCCCACGGCAAAGAGCGACCAGGACTGCCAGGCCGGTGGCGGCACTGACGAAGTTCTGCACGGTCAGGCCGGCCATCTGGCTGAGGTAGCTCAGGGACGCTTCACCGCTGTAGGACTGCCAGTTGGTGTTGGTCATGAAACTGACCGCGGTGTTGAAGGCCAAAGTCCATTCCTGACCCGGCAATTTCTGCGGGTTCAGTGGGAGATAGTCCTGGAACACCAGGATCGAGAACAACAGCAAAAAGCCCGCGAGGTTGAAGGCGAGCAAGGCCAGCATGTATTTCTGCCAGCTTTGTTCCTGATGCTCGTTCACGCCCGACAGGCGATAACAGGCGCGCTCCACCGGGCCGAATACCGGCGTGAGCCAGGTGCGCTGCCCTTCCATCACCTTGTAATAGAACCGCCCCAGGAACGGAGCCGGCACCAGCACCACCGCAAAGAAGGCAATGATCAGCCAATAGTCATAACTGTGCATGGCCTGCTCCTAGGTCCGATCCGCGCGTAACAGCGCAACCAGCAAATAAATGAACAGCGCCACGGCCAATAGCAGTGACACCCCGTCCAGAACGCTCATGGAAGTCTCTCCGTTTAGCGGCGAGTGCCGCGTGTGGCGCAATTGTCGGCAGGAGTGGTGTAAAGGAACGAGAGCGAGGGGGTGGGTGGGGCGTAAAGACGGCGTAAAGAGTGGGTTTATGCGGGGTTTACAGGGGGGATTAGCCGTTAGAAAGGCCTCAGCGCGGGCAAGCCCGGCTACCACATCGGTATGCGGTCAACCTGTGGGAGCCGGGCTTGCCCGCGATGACGGCAGTTGCAACCCCACCGCACTCAACTGGTGCAAGGCTGGAAAAATTCAAACACTAAACCATCCCACGCACGACACTTGCTCCGCTTTACGACAATGATTCTCAGCCTGGCATGTCCGCTGCAACACCTTGAATCATTCCAAACGGTTCAGGGAGAGCAACACGATGAACACACAACTCAAACCCACTTTAGGCACCCTGCACTTGTGGGGCATCGCCGTCGGGCTGGTGATCTCCGGCGAATACTTCGGCTGGAGCTATGGCTGGGGCGTCGCAGGGACCCTGGGCTTTCTGGTGACCTCATTGATGGTCGCCGCGATGTACACCTGTTTCATCTTCAGTTTCACTGAACTGACCACCGCCATTCCTCATGCTGGCGGCCCTTTTGCCTACAGCCGCCGTGCCTTTGGTGAGAAAGGCGGCTTGATCGCCGGGCTCGCGACCTTGATTGAGTTCGTTTTCGCACCGCCTGCAATCGCCTTGGCCATCGGCGCCTATCTCAATGTGCAGTTTCCCGCACTCGATCCGAAACACGCAGCCGTGGGCGCCTATATCGTGTTCATGGGCCTGAACATCCTCGGCGTCAAACTCGCCGCCACCTTTGAACTGGTGGTGTGTGTGCTCGCCGTCGCCGAGTTGCTGGTGTTCATGGGCGTCGTCGCACCTGCATTCAGCTTCAGCAACTTCGCCCTGAACGGCTGGGCCGGCTCAGACACCTTTGGCGCACCCGCGATTGCCGGCATGTTTGCCGCGATCCCTTTCGCCATCTGGTTCTTCCTCGCCATCGAAGGCGCGGCCATGGCTGCTGAAGAAGCGAAAGATCCGAAGCGCACCATTCCAAAGGCCTACATCAGCGGCATCCTGACCCTGGTGATCCTGGCCATGGGCGTGATGTTCTTTGCTGGCGGCGTGGGTGATTGGCGCACCCTGTCCAACATCAACGACCCCTTGCCGCAAGCCATGAAAGCCGTGGTCGGCGACAGCTCAGGCTGGCTGCACATGTTGGTGTGGATCGGCCTGTTCGGCCTGGTGGCAAGCTTCCACGGCATCATCCTCGGCTACTCGCGTCAGTTCTTCGCCCTGGCCCGCGCCGGTTACCTGCCGTCTTTCCTCGCCAAACTGTCGCGTTTTCAGACACCCCACCGCGCAATTATCGCCGGTGGCGTGGTCGGCATCGCGGCTATCTATAGCGATGGCCTGATCAACCTGGGCGGCATGACACTGACCGCAGCGATGATCACCATGGCGGTGTTCGGTGCCATTGTGATGTACATCATGAGCATGCTCAGTCTGTTCAAACTGCGTAAGACCGAACCGCTGCTGGAACGCACCTTTCGCGCACCAGGCTACCCGATCGTGCCGGGTATTGCGCTGGTACTGGCGGTGGTGTGCCTGGTAGCTATGGCGTGGTTCAACGCGCTGATCGGGCTGATCTTCCTGGGCTTCATGGTGGTGGGATTCGCCTACTTCCAGATGACTGCGCAAGACCGCGCCGATGCACCGGCAGATGCGATGTTGACCGGGCTCTGATCTACTGAGAGGCAGAACGGGCCTACACTGAACTAGTGAGAAAGCCCGTCACTCAAAGCAGTTATTCCCGTGGGAAAGTTCTCCCACGGCAATCTGCCTCAAGGAGAGCCTTATGCCGTGGTATGCGTGGTTGATTATGGTAGTTGCGATCGGGTCGATCGTCGGTGGGCTGATGATGCTGCGCGACAGCGCCAACAAAGTCGAACTCACCGACGAACAACGCAAGCGCGTGGCCGAGCGCAATGCCCAGGCGGATGCCAAGGACGCGCAGGATCGCTGAACCTTGGGCTATTCCCAGGACGCCTTGGCAATATGCAACCCGTGCTGCCCCTTATAGGCAGCACGTTCGGGCTGACTCCAACCGCTCAGAAGCTCATCCTCCAACGTATAGACCTCAACCCCCAGCGGGCGGCATACCGTCAGCGGGTCCTGTGCATCCGGCCCCCACATCGGCAACGACAGATCCCCACCCGGGCACGTCGACAGCGCGCACAACAAATCAATCTCGGCAAAAAACTCCAGGTAATCGCCCTTCTGCGCCGGGCAGGCTTTCATGAAGTACATATCGTCGTGATTGAGGCCCGTGCACTGGAAAATATTCAGCACGTCATGCACGTCGAATTCCGTCAGACCGTGGGGCAAAACTGCACGGGTCAGGTTCGAATGGCAATGGTGGTGAAAGTCTTCGCCGGTGAGCATGCGGTTCACATAGGGATCGCAACGCGTACCGAGCAAGTCATGCAGACGCCCGCCGTGCTCATCGATGCCGTAACCGGCCAGGCTGTCATCGGTGATCGTCACCAAAGGCCGCAGAAATGGCAGGTTCGACCACAGCCGGTCATGAGTGCTGACATGCGCGCCCTGTAACTGACGCGTACGCGCCGCCCACAAACGCTCGCGGGGGTCATTGGCGTTCCACACGTTGAAGTCCCCCACCTGCGGACCGACTGGCGTGGTCACACGGAAGACATGCCCGGCCGGCACCTTCCACGCCCTGCCCGTGCGAATCGGCACCTCAAACGCCTCAATCAAGCGCCGTTGATCTTTTCGATCACGAATGCGCTCGTAAAACGCCGCATCGACCTGCAGCGCCGAACCTTTACTGACCTGATAAGCGGCCGGATAGTCTTTGTACATGGTGCAGATCCTCGATCAGGGATGGTTGAACAGGGCCAGGGACACGCGTTCCGAGTCATCCAGGTACAGGCTCATCGCCTCCCCTGCCGCCGGTTTATCCTGCTGGACCAATAACGTGTAAATCTCACGATCACGCTCCAACCACGGCGATTGGAAGCGTTGCTCATCAGGCGCAGCGCAGAACACCAGACGCAACTGGGCGATGACCTGGGCAAAAAACTCATCGAACAAAGGGCTGCGCATCAACCCTACGATCTGCTGATGAAACATCAGGCTGTGGGTGGCGACCGCCCGCCAGTCTTCGCGCTCACGGGCCAGGGTGGTGGCGTCGATGGCGTTTTGCATGCGTTCGGATTGGGCTTCTGTCAGAGGACCACTCTGGGCGATGGCCTGCAGTTCCAGGGTGCGACGAACGACAAATAAGTCACGCACTTCCTCACACTCCAGCCGCCGCACCATAACCCCCTTGTTGCGCACATAACGGGTCAAGCCTTCTTGCCCTAAACGGTGCAACGCTTCACGGATGGTATTGCGCGATGCGTTATAGGCTTTCACCAGCTCCACTTCGATCAACGGCATGCCTGGTAGCAGCCGCCCACCGATGATGTCAGCGCGAAGCTCCAAGGCAATCTGGTCGGCTAATGACAAGCTGAGCGTCATGGTCACCTCACGATTGTTGAACAATCTTTTACGTTTAGGTAATCACGTTTCATGCCAACGTGCAGATGTGTAAAAAGATTCAAGTTGGTTAGAATGCCAACCTGTCACTGAGGCCGTCCCATGCGTTACTCACCCGACCACAAAGCCCAGACCCATCAACGCATCATCAAGGAAGCCTCCGTACGCTTTCGACGCGACGGCATCGGCGCGACTGGTTTACAGCCATTGATGAAGGCGCTGAACCTGACGCATGGTGGGTTTTATGCGCACTTCAAATCCAAGGATGAGTTGGTGGAGAAGGCGCTGCAGGCGGCTGCGGCAGAGCTGGATGCTCATTGCGAAATGCTGTTCAGCCAGGAGCGGCCGCTGGAAGCCTTTATCGACAGTTACCTCTCGAAATGGCACATGACGTCTCCGGACCAAGGCTGCCCACTGCCTACCATGTCCTCCGAACTCGGCCTAAGGGGCCAGCACAGTACAACGACGGACGCAGTACTCGACGCGCGGCTAAAGCAGATTGATACGGCTTTAGCGGATGGACGGAGTGATGAACAAAGCCTGGTGATGATGTCGACGCTGGTCGGAGCATTGGTGCTCGCCAGGAGTGTCGAAGATCCGGCATTGGCTATGCGAATCTTGGAGGTTGCGCGCGCGCGTTTGAAAACCCAGGTTTCAACGCGTGAAAAAGCCGGTCAGTGACCGGCTTTCTCGCCTGACTTAATTGATCACCAGCCTTTCGCGGTTCTTCTCCAGCAAAGCCTTACCAATCCCCTTCACTTCCAACAACTCATCTACCGCCGTGAACGGCCCATTGCTTTCGCGATACGCAACGATCGCCCTGGCCTTGGCAGCCCCGATGCCGAAGAGATCACGGCGCAGGGTTTCGGCATCGGCGGCGTTCAGGTTGACCTTGGCGGATTGCTCGGCCTTGGACATCTGAGTGGCGATAGGGGTTGGGGCTTCGGGCTTGATGGAAGGGGCTGCGGTGGTCGTAGCGGAGATGCTGGTGAGAAACGCGAAGATAAGGGCGCAGATGTAGGTGTTTTGCATTGGTGACGCTCCATGACATCGATGAGGGAAAAGCAGCTTTCCTAAGCTGCCTCCCAAACTTAGGTGATGTTGGGTAGGAGTCAAAAACGGGTGGGTTACAGAGTATGACCGCAACCCGCAAGGCCAGTGAGACGGCCTGCTCAGGCCTCGTCCATCCTGCATTTCCAGTTAAGGTCCCAAACAGGTAGAATTGCCGCCACTTATGGGCAGCCCGGCCGCAATGCGAACTTAAACGCCGGTCGACACAGTGCAAGCCTCATCGGGTCGTTCACTATTAAATACACGGCAACTCACTGCGATGTTGCCGTTTGTTATGTATGCGATTCAACGGTGGGGCGTTAGCGCTGGTTGCTTCTATCCGCTTTGAACTCTACTAAAAATGCCCCTCATCAGGGGTGTAGTCTGCGCGTTGAATGCGGTATGACGTTCGGCGTAATGACGACAGGAGATGTAAACGTACATGGGTATCAAAAGCTTCGGGCAGAGGTGCACCGCTCCCCACATGTCAGGGGATGAATTGAATCCTTGTGACGTCAACGTTGAGCGTGGTGCCTGACGCATGTCTATTGTCACGCTGTCGAACCACAAGTCATTCACGGGTGAATCCGGCAAAAGCCTTCTGGAGTGTGCAAAGTCACAAGGTACCGTACTGGAATACAGCTGCCGTACCGGTCGTTGCGGCGTCTGCAAGGCCAACGTGCTCCAGGGTGATACAGAGGTGATGCAACCAGAACTCGCCCTTACGGACGAAGAGCGTGCCAACGGCGCCATCCTGACGTGCTGCCGAGCAGCGTTGACTGATGTTGAACTGGATATCGAAGACTTGGGCTTGCTGGCCGACATCCAGATCAAAACCATGCCTTGCCGCCTCGATACACTGGAGCGCCTAGCGGACGACGTGGTACGGGTCGTCCTCAGGACACCGCCCAAAAGCGCGCTGTTCTACCTTCCTGGGCAGTACATCGACGTCATAGGCAAAGACGGTGTGCGCCGCAGTTATTCGATTGCCAACGCCGTACGCGAGGATGCCAAGCTCGAACTGCATATCCGCCAAGTACCTGATGGAGTGATGAGCCAGTATTGGTTTGGTGAAGCCCAAGTCAATGACCTGCTGAGGCTGGAAGGCCCACTTGGCACCTTCTGCCTGCGTAACGCCAGCACTACAAACTTGGTGTTCATGGCGACAGGTACCGGGATCGCCCCCGTAAAGGCCATGCTCGAAGCCTTGGCGAGTAAATCCGAACCCCTCATCGGCAAGCGCGTTTACGTTTATTGGGGGGGGCGTACGGAAAACGACTTGTACTGGCTCCCTGACTTCCCGACGCTGGGCATGACTTACCGCCCCGTGCTTTCACGCGCGGGTAAACACTGGCCAGGCGCCACCGGATACGTTCAACAGGCCGTCCTTGCAGAAAACCTTGACCTGGCCGATACCTCGGTCTATGCCTGTGGCTCTGAAGCCATGATCCATACGGCGCGCGAGATGCTGACACAGGCTGGCCTGCCCCTCAAACATTTCCATTCTGATGCCTTTGTAAGCTCGAATTGACCCGGAGACAGCATGAAAGCAGTTATTTTGGCCGGTGGCCTGGGAACACGGCTAAGCGAAGAAACCAGCGTGCGCCCCAAACCCATGGTCGAGATCGGCGGCAAACCCATCCTCTGGCACATCCTGAAGATGTACTCCGCGCATGGCATCAATGACTTCATTATCTGCTGCGGCTACAAGGGCTATGTGATCAAGGAGTATTTTGCCAACTACTTCCTGCACATGTCCGACGTCACGTTCAACATGCGCGACAACACCATGAAAGTGCACGACCAACGTGCTGAAGACTGGAACATCACCCTGGTCGATACTGGCGACGAGTCCATGACTGGCGGTCGCCTGCGTCGTGTCGCCGACTACGTCAAGGACGAAGAAGCCTTTTGCTTCACTTATGGCGATGGTGTCAGCGATCTTGATATCAGCGCGACCCTGGCCTTTCACAAGGCACATGGCAAGGCGGCAACGCTCACCGCAACGTTCCCCCCCGGCCGTTTTGGCGCACTGGATATCCAGAAAGGCCAAGTGCTGAACTTCAAGGAAAAACCCAAAGGAGATGGCGCGCTGATCAACGGCGGCTTCTTCGTCTTGAGCCCCACGGTTCTCCAGTACCTGGAGGACGACAGCACAACCTGGGAACAAGAGCCGCTGATGAAGCTTGCAGCCGAGGGCCAACTCATGGCCTACGAACACCCGGGGTTCTGGCAACCTATGGATACGCTGCGTGACAAACACTACCTGGAAGATCTTTGGCAGTCTGGCAAAGCTCCCTGGAAATCCTGGGACTGAATATGAAGTCGACCGTTTCTCCTACCTTCTGGCAAGGCAAAAGAGTCTTCCTGACCGGCCATACCGGGTTCAAAGGTAGCTGGCTGGCGCTATGGCTAACGAGCATGGGCGCGCAGGTTAAGGGGTTTGCCCTGGCGCCACCGACACACCCTGCCCTGTTCGTCGAGGCCAAGGTGGCCCAAGGCATGGAGTCGGAGCAAGGCGATATTCGTGATCGCGCAGTAATCGCCCAAAGCATGGTGAGCTTCAACCCCGACGTGTTGATCCACATGGCGGCGCAGCCGTTGGTCCGTTTGTCCTATCGCGAACCCGTCGAGACCTACGCCACTAACGTAATGGGCACCCTGCATGTGCTGGAAGCCGCACGCCAATGCCCCAACCTGCGGGCTATCGTCAACGTCACCACCGACAAATGCTATGAAAACCGTGAGTGGGAATGGGGCTATCGTGAAGACGAACCCATGGGTGGTCACGACCCGTACAGCAACAGCAAAGGCTGCGTGGAGCTGATCACCAGCGCCTACCGCAAGTCATTTTTCAATGACCCGCAAGGTGCTGCGTTGGCGTCCGGCAGGGCCGGCAATGTGATTGGCGGCGGCGATTGGGCGGAAGACCGGCTGATACCTGATATTCTCGGTGCCTTCGAGAAGGGTCAGCCCGTCACGATACGCAATCCGAAGTCCACCCGGCCGTGGCAACACGTGCTGGAGCCGCTGAGCGGTTACCTTGTGTTGGCACAACATCTCTGGACCCATGGGCATCGTTTTGCCCAGGGCTGGAATTTCGGTCCCAAGGATGAAGATGCACGCCCTGTGGAGTGGATCCTCGATCACATGGTACAGGCTTGGGGTACAGGTGCCCGTTGGCAACTGGACCAGGACCCGCAACCGCATGAGGCCAACTACCTCAAGCTAGATATTTCCAAGGCGCGCGCCCACTTGCACTGGGCCCCCAGCTGGAACCTCGAAACCACGCTCGCCCGGATTGTTACCTGGCATCGTGCCTGGTTGAGCGGCAACGACATGCAGGCCCTTTGCCTGGAAGAAATCAATGCCTACATGCTCGCCATGCATGCCAGCAGCAACTAACTCTATTTTTTAGCAGGATTTTTCATGACACCCGATATGCTCCGCCAGGAAATCAGCAAGCTCGTCGAGCAGTACGCCAACATTGCATTGGCGAGCAAGCCGTTCGTGGCCGGCGAAACTGTCATTCCACCGTCCGGCAAAGTGATCGGTGCGCGGGAGTTGCAGTTGATGGTCGAGGCCTCCCTGGATGGATGGCTGACCACTGGCCGTTTCAATGCCGAATTCGAGAAAAAGCTCGCTGAGTTCATCGGTGTCAAATTCCTACTGTCGGTCAACTCCGGCTCTTCCGCCAACCTGGTCGCCTTCAGCACCCTGACCTCACCCAAACTCGGTGAGCGCGCGATCAAGAAAGGCGATGAAGTGATTGGCGTGGCTGCGGGCTTCCCGACCACGGTCAACCCCATTGTTCAATTCGGCGCGATCCCGGTGTTCGTTGACGTTGACATGGCCACCCACAACATCAACGCCGACCTGATCGAAGCGGCCATCACGCCAAAAACCAAGGCAATCATGCTTGCCCACACCCTGGGCAACCCATTCAACCTGGGCAAGGTCAAAGCCCTGTGCGAAAAGTACAACCTGTGGCTGGTGGAGGACTGCTGTGATGCCTTGGGTGCAACCTATGACGGTAAGCTGGTAGGCACTTTCGGCGACATCGCCACCCTCAGCTTCTACCCCGCGCACCACATCACCATGGGCGAAGGTGGTGCAGTGTTCACCAACAACCCGATGCTCAAGGTGATTGCCGAGTCGTTCCGCGACTGGGGCCGCGATTGCTACTGCGCACCGGGTTGTGACAACACCTGCGGCGACCGTTTCGGCCAGCAATATGGCAGCTTACCCCAAGGTTATGACCACAAGTACGTGTACGCGCATTTGGGCTACAACCTGAAAATCACCGACATGCAAGCCGCCTGCGGCCTGGCCCAGCTCGAACGCGCCCAGGACTTCATCGATACGCGCAAGCGCAACTTCGCGCTGCTCAAGGAGCGCTTGTCCAGCCTGTCCGAATTCCTCGAAATTGCCGAGGCAACCCCTAACAGCGACCCATCGTGGTTCGGTTTCCCGGTGACGCTCAAGGAAAGCAGCGGGGTCAAACGAGTCGACCTGCTCAAGTACCTTGACCAGCACAAAATCGGCACGCGCCTGCTATTCGCCGGCAACCTGACACGCCAGCCTTACTTCCAGAACCTGGAGTACCGTGTGGTTGGCGAACTGACGAATACCGACCGCACCATGAATCAGACCTTCTGGCTCGGTGTACAGCCTTCGTTGGGCCAGGAACATTTCGATTTTGTGGGTGAAAAGCTGGAAGAGTTTTTCGGGATCGGTTTCTAAACAATGAAAGCATCAGATGCGGTAGCGTTGGTTCTTGCGCAGAACAAGGTTCTGTATGGTTATGAGTTGATCGGCGGAATGATCACGCACCTGGTTGACAGCATCAATCAGTTGGGCAAGACCAAACTGGTCTCGGTTCACCATGAGCAAGGGGCCGCGTTTGCTGCATCCGCAGTTTCCCGCGCCACACATCACGAAGTGCTCGGCGTCGCCTTGGGCACAAGTGGTCCCGGCGCCACCAACCTGATCACCGGCATCGCCGATTGCTGGCTTGATAGCCATCCGTGTCTTTTCTTGACGGGCCAGGTCAACACCTACGAACTCAAGGGCGAGAGAAATATCCGCCAACAGGGTTTCCAGGAGCTGGATAGCGTGGCGCTGGTCAGCAGTATTACCAAGTACGCCTATCAGGTCAGGCATGTAGACGAGTTGCTTCCGTGTTTGCAAAAGGCTATCGACCTCGCCAGGGAAGGACGACCAGGCCCGGTACTGCTGGATATCCCGATGGATATTCAGCGAACCGACATCGATGATGCCGCGGTCAGCGCGTTTTTGATGCCTTGCGAGCAACAGATTGCAGCGCCACTGCAAGCAGCCGACCTCGAGACGATCAGCAATGCACTGGCTTGCGCTCGGAACCCGTTGATCCTGCTGGGCGGGGGGGCCGTCAACACGCCTAACTTCGCACATTGGCTCAATCAGTTGGAGACGTCTGGTATCCCTTACGTAGCTAGCTTGAAAGGGGCTGAAAAGATCCCGGCGAGCGCCAATTACCTGGGCATGCTCGGCGCTTATGGAACGCGTGCAGCCAATCATGCCGTGCAGAATTGCGACTTTCTGTTGGTACTGGGCAGCCGCCTGGATGTTCGGCAAACCGGTGCCAAACCCGAGGACTTCGCCCGCAAAGCCAAGGTTTTCCAGATCGACCTGATGGAAGGGCAACTGAACAACCGCGTTAAGGTGCACGCCTCCTACGTGATGGAACTGAACACCTTCTTCGCAGACTTCCCCCTTTGCGAAGTGCAAGAAAACGCGGCATGGAATGCCTGGGCTGCTGATTTGCGAGCTGATTTCGATCAGAGCTTTGTCGATGAATACACTGATTGGTCAGTGAGCCCCTTCGTCATCTGCTCAACCCTTGGCGCTTTGACCAAAGGGCATGGTGTCGATTTCGTTGCCGACGTCGGCAACAATCAGATGTGGGCAGCACACACGTTGCGATTGAGCCCTGGCCAATCCATGCACCACTCAGGTGGCCTGGGCACCATGGGGTTCGCGATCCCCGCGGCCATTGGCGCCTGCAATGCAGGCAACAAACCTGTCATTGTCATAACAGGTGACGGGGGCGCCCAGCTCAATATCCAGGAACTGGATATCATCGCCCGCGATCAACTGCCCGTCTTGATCATTGTGCTTAACAATCACTCTCTGGGAATGGTCCGCGGGTTCCAGGAAATGTATTTCGAAGGCCGTAACTCGTCGACCTACTGGAACGGCTACACCTCACAGTTCAAAGCCATTGGTGAGGCTTACGGCATCAGCTCCACGGTCGTGAGCACCCATGAGGAATTTGCGGCGCAGGTCGGGATGTTTATTGAATCACCCCGTCCCGCACTGATCGAACTGATGATGCCCGACGCCCGAGAATGCCGTCCTCGGCTGGAATTTGGCCGCTCGATTGATCAGCAGTTGCCTGAAAAAACGCGGACAGCACGCTGATGCACATCGCAATATTCGGCGCGAACAGCCAAATTGCCCAGGACCTGACCCGTTCACTCGCCGCAGCTCGAACGTTCGACCTGAGCCTGTTCGTGCGGGACAAAAACAAACTCGACACATCGGCATTGATACCCACAGGACAACGAAGTATCAAAATCTTTGAATACGCCGATTTCGATCGCAACACTCCGTTCGATGCAATCATTAACTTTGTAGGGGTCGGTGACCCTGCAGTGGCATCGAAAATGGGGTCTGCCATTTTCGATATCACCTATGAGTATGACAAACTCGCACTCGACTATCTCAAAGCCAACAACAAGTGCCGCTATATATTTCTGAGCAGTGGTGCAGCTTATGGCGGTGATTTCGAAACCCCCGCGCAAGCCCAGACACTCGCCACGTTTGACATAAACAATTTGAAAACAACGGATTGGTACGCTGTCGCAAAGTTTTATGCCGAGACGAGGCACCGAGCGCTTCAGGGTCTTAGCATTGTGGATATCCGGGTATTCAACTACTTCAGTCACACACAAGACTTGAGTGCACGTTACTTCATGACCGACGCTGTCCGCGCAATCAAGGACAACACCGTACTGACGACGTCTCCCGCCAACATGTTTCGTGACTACATAACCCCTTTGGACTTTTACACGCTGATATCCAAGGCATTGGCCTTCAATGGCGACCTCAATATAGCTGTCGATTGCTATACCAAAGCCCCAGCCGACAAGTTCTCAATACTCGACCATCTTCAGAGTAATTTCGGCCTGCAATACACCACCGAAAAAGCCACCCAACACATTAATGCTACCGGCGCAAAGCAGCACTATTACTCCGAAAACAGAATGGCATCGACATTGGGCTACACCCCACATTTCAATTCCATTGAAGGATTGACTCATGAAATCGAAAGATGTCAATTCATCAAATGAACTATAAAAAAATATTCGATCATGACTTTCGCAACACTGCAATAAATCAGTTATGGCGATTACTCTCGGGACCTGCGTTGCTCATCCTAGTCCCCCTTTACCTGTCGTCCGAAGCCCAAGGATACTGGTACACCTTCATCAGTATGGCCGCACTCGCCGTGTTCGCAGACATGGGATTTTCTGCCGTACTGCTATTGTTCGCCTCGCATGAGTTTGCACACCTCAAGTTCAACAATCAGAAAGAACTTTGTGGCACACCTGAGCACATCAGCCGATTGGCGACATTATTATCGTTCGCCATGCGCTGGGCCGGCGCCATGGCGCTCGTTGTTTTCCCGGCCGTGCTGTTGATCGGGTATTTCATACTCAATGGAAAGACCTCCCTGGTCAACTGGCAACTACCGTGGTTGGTGTACGGTGTGGCATCCGTCATTGTATTCATTAATAGCATTGCATTGTCATTCATCGAAGGATGCGACAGTGTTGGTGACATTCAGAAAATTCGTTTCCACATCAGCGTGATCAGTGTGTGCGTCACCGTCATCCTGCTGATCAGCGGCGCAGACTTGTATGCTCTGGCCTTTTCGTTATTAGCCGGTGCACTGGCAGGCACCTCAATAATCCTTCATCGCTACAAAGCCATGTTGGGACAGCTTTATAAACTGACAAAAGTCAACAGCCACCCTTGGTTCAAGGAAATAATGCCGCTCCTGTGGCGCTTCGCATTGAGCTGGATCAGCGGCTATTTTGTACTGTCTATATTTACCCCGCTGTCCTTCAGCTATCACGGGGCCGTACAAGCGGGCCAAGTTGGCTTTTCAATGGCGATTTGCATGGCCATGTTCAGCATCGCGAACATATGGGTAACCATTATCACCCCAAAAATAAATATGTATGCGGCCCATCGTAATACAACGGCGCTCGATCAAGCCTTCAAAAAAGGCTTAGCACTGGCAATAGCGACTTATGCAATGGGTATGGTAACGCTCTTCACTGGCCTATGGCTGATGGAGGGCCATCCGTTGATAGAGAACCGCCTGCTGCCCACCCTCCCTCTGTTGATGGTCAGTACAGGATGGCTGATGCAGTTAATCGTCAATGCAATGGCAATCTACATGAGGGCCTATAAAAAAGAACCATTGGTCGTGGTATCGGTCGTCAACGGGCTATATGTCGCGATTACTACCTTACTAGCTGCCAAGTACCTTCCATTCGAATACCTGTTTTCTGGCTTCACAAGTGCGTACGTCTTGGTCTTGCCGTGGGTTTATTGGATTTTTAGATCTTTCAAAAGGCGTTCATCATGAGTCTTCAGCCTAACCCTGTATTGTCCATTGCACTGCCTACCTACAACCGAGCGGACTTCCTTGACAGTTCGCTGGCCGCACACCTGCCGATACTAAAGCACCACAACATTCAAATTTTCATTTCCGATAATGCCTCGACAGATGAAACCTTTCAGGTTGTCGAGAAATGGAAAGCCGAATACCCCCTGTTGCACTACTCACGTAACCACGAAAACCTGGGTGCTGATTTAAACTTTGAAAAAGCACTGTCTTTATCGGACACCGCGTACACATGGCTGTTGGGCGATACCTCTCAATTCTGTGCCGACGACCTCGACAAGGTATTGACTCGCTTAAATACAAACACCCCTTACGACGCCGTACTGGTAAATCTGGTAGGCAAGATTGAAACGCCAGAATCCACCTATCAAGACGCCAATGCATTGTTACAAGATCTCGCAGGGCTCATGAGCTGCATGAGTTGCTTGATCTATAGCAAAGCACTGATAAATGATGCCAACTTTTCTCGCTATCACGATTCAAACTTCATACAAACAGGTATCATCTTCGAGTCTATTGCGAACCGCCCCTTTCAAATTCATTGGTTACCCCAGGTGTCCATTACGTCACTTGAAAGCCCGCACCTCACAAAAACCAGCTGGGCCCACACAGACAAAATATTCAAGATCGGCCTGACCTGCTGGGTTAACTTTATATTTTCGTTACCGGTCAGCTATTCATTGCAAGGAAAACTTGAAGCCTGCACCCGCTTTGGCCAAGTATCCGGCGCGTTCACGATCAAGGGTATGCTGTCTCTGAGGGCCAGGGGGTTGTTAAACTATGGCATCTATAAAGCGTACCGACCGGACCTCAGGCTTTCCGTAGCCTACCCTAGCTGGATCGTCATGGTGATATCAGTCGTACCAAGATCGATGCTCAGCAAGGTGGTCAACCTCTATCTCAAACGCACACGCACTCTACCGGTGACAAACCAATAGTTTGCTTCCACCTGTTTACGCCAGCCAACATGAGTAGACCGCGGTGTCCTATTTTTTAAAAAAACTCAAGCAACATCACGTCTTTATCGTTCCTATGGTGTTCGGGCAATGTCTTTTAGTATGGCGAGCGTTTATTCATCTCAGAGCCTTCCCAGCCCCCGGGCGACGTGCCTACCTTGGCCGTGCGCCCAAGGTCTTTGGCCTGGAACACATTACGCTGGGTAATAACTTCAGGGTAGGTGAAGGGCTCTGGCTACACGCGATCTCTCAATACCTTACGTTCAAGTACCAGCCGCAGGTCGACATTGGTGAGAACTTCTCCGCCAGCGACCATTTGCATATAGCGTGTTGCAACAAAATAACGATTGGTCGCAATGTCTTGATGGGCAGCAAGATTCACATCACCGACCATTCCCACGGCGCCTACTCGGGGGAGAACCAATCCAGCCCCTACGAAACACCTTTTGAAAGAAAGCTGGCCAGCAGCGGCCCCGTGACCATTGGCGATAACGTATGGATCGGGGACAATGTCGTCGTACTGCCGAACACCTCTATCGGCAATGGGTCGATCATCGGCGCCAACAGCATTGTCACCAAAGATATCCCCAGTCATGTCATTGCTGTGGGCTGCCCTGCCAGGGTCGTGAAAGTCTGGAGCGATAAAGAGAGCAAATGGTTGAATGTTTAAGCGTGACCCAGCACAGGCGGCTCCACACATCAAAGGTATGGCATGACGCGTAAGATTGCAGTAGGTATTGTTGTCTATCACGCAGGCGCTGAGTTATTGCGCAGGCTCGAATTGACGTCGTCGAATGGATTTGAAGTCTACGTGTTCGACAACTCACCTGACGTTACCAACGTGCGAGAACTCGCTGAGCCTGACCCGCGCATCCATTATTTCACCTGTGGCAAAAATCTGGGGCTGGGCATCGGCATTTCAACAGTGTGTGCCAATGCCTACCAACAAGGTCATTCAGCGCTGCTGTTTTTTGATCAGGACACCGGGTTCAGCAGCGAAACACTGTCTTATATAGAAAACAACTATGCCGACAACATCGACGCCTACAGCGAGTTCAGCGCAATTGCCTTCAAAGCCGATGGAAGCGCCCGGGTACGGGATGTACCTTTACTGATCAACAGCGGCAGCCTTTACTTTCTGGATAAACTCAATGCCCTAGATTGGATGGACTGCAGCTACTTCGTTGACAGTGTGGATTATAAGCTCTGCCTGGATTCGTTAAACAAGGGCTATCGCATTGGCGTCTGCGGTGCCACACCGGGTTTCGATCATGTCACGGAGCAGGCTGATAGTCGCTATCGCATCGCGGGCCGCACGTATTCAATGCGGGCCTATTCAGGGTCCAGAATAAAAGACACTGTTGCTTCGAATCTCAAACTTATCTTTTCTGCGCTCAAGAGCCGCCAGGTTGGTTTCGCGCTGAGAATAACTAGATTACTGACCCTCTATTGCGCCTCCCAGATCCTCGTCAGGGTAATCAATACATTAGGAATTTTTAAACGTGACTGATGAAAAAGGCATGACCGGCGAGCGCTCAGCCATTTTTACCGTATGTAATCTGGCTTATTTATCCAAGGCGCTGGTGCTGGCCGAGTCATTGGATAAATTCGATCAGCCGAAACTGAAGATCTATATTTTTGATCGCAAGGTCGAGATAGACCTCCCGACCGACCTGGCGGAGTTTTATTGGGTTGAAGAGATCGGATTGGCCGACGTACGGCACTACGCCTTCAAATACGACATCGTCGAGTTCAGTACCAGCCTCAAGCCCTGGATCACCTTAAAGCTCCTTGAGCAGCACGACAAGGTGGTCTTCCTGGACCCGGATACCTGCGTATTTAGCCGCCTCGATGGCTTATGGAGAGAGCTCGACACGCGGGATATCATTCTAACGCCCCACTACGTCACACCTCATGTTGAAGGTGATATCGGGATGCTGCGCTTTGGCTCCTTCAACCTGGGCTTCTACGCGGTTTCCAATACCTCAGAAGGCATACGGTTTCTCCAGTGGTGGAATGAGCGCTGCCTGGAGCACTGCTATTTCGAAACGCAATTCGGACTTTCGACAGATCAGAAATGGGTCAGTATCGCTCCCTGTTTCTTCCCGACCCTGCACGTGTCATTCAATCTTGGTTACAACGTGGCTTTTTGGAATAGCCATGAACGAACCCTCTCGCCTGACGGCCGGGGTGGCTATACAGTAAACGGAGAATGCCCACTGGTTTTCTTCCACTTCAGTTCGTTTGACGAGAAGAACCCGGCACTGTTGAGCAAGCGTGCATTTGCGGGAAGAGAGAAAAAACGTGAAGACCTTCAGGAAGTTAGTTTCTATTACAAAGAACGACTCTCCAACTTCTCATCCTTCCCCTCCAGCGCAGCCTATGCATTTGATTACATGAGCGATGGAAAATACATATCCCCCACGCTGAGAAGGGCCTACGCCAGCGTACTGGATGAGCTAACCACCGGCCATGACCCCTTTGATGCCAACGGCCCTGTTTACACATTTGCCAAGAAGAACTACTTGTTCGAGGCAGGTGGGCAATACAAACCCGCCGGGTTTGGCGATGCGCAAACTCACTCCGGAAAGCTCCAGATCATCAATTCTTTACTGAAGGGAATTCTGTACGTGGTAGGCCCCAATCGGTTCATGAACCTATCGAGGCTGTTCGTCTACCTGTCGAGCTTCCGACTGAACAAAAAGTTGTGGAAGCTCTAACGTAAAGGCTATCGCGCTCTATTGTGAGCTCTGATGGACCGGAAGACAGGCCCATCAGAGCGGCATGGCGATGTCAGACTTCGCGGTGTCGCTGAATGTGCATCCAGTCGACAATTTCACCTTCCGGACTGTAGCCACTGACGGTGTTTTTTAAGAGCTGCCTGACGAGCGCAAAATCACCCGCCTCAACCGCCGTCAACAACCCGAGCAACCGGGCCTTGAGCACTTCCCACCCCAACAGTTCTTCATTGGCCCGCATGATCATCGGATGACGAGTAGCAGCCACGTTGTCGCCGATTAACAATTCTTCATACAGTTTTTCACCGGGCCGCAGCCCACTGAAATTGATCAGGATATCCCCATGCGGATTGGTGTCGGAGCGGATACTCAGGCCAGATAGATGAATCATCTTCTCGGCAAGCTCTACGATTTTCACAGGCTCGCCCATGTCGAGCACGAAGACATCCCCTCCCTGCCCCATCGAACCCGCTTGAATAACCAGCTGTGCCGCCTCGGGTATCGTCATGAAATAGCGGGTTATTTTCGGATGGGTCACTGTCAAGGGCCCGCCGGCCTGGATCTGCTTATGGAACAGCGGAATGACCGAACCTGACGAGCCCAGCACGTTGCCAAAGCGAACCATGGTGAAACGGGTCTTGTTGACCCGCGAGATGTTCGAGGCGTCACCAAACAACGTCGGTGCCACTTCTTTGCTCAAGGCTTGCAGAACAAGCTCCGCCAACCGTTTGGTGCTACCCATGACGTTGGTTGGCCGCACGGCCTTGTCGGTCGAAATAAGTACAAAGTTCTCGACACCCGCCTGCAGGGCGGCCTGAGCGGTATTAAGGGTGCCAATTACATTATTGAGAATACCTTCGGCAATATTGTGCTCCACCATAGGCACATGTTTATAGGCTGCTGCATGGTAGACCGTATCGACCGACCAGGTATTCATGACCTCCAGCAGTTTGTCCTGATGCCGCACCGAACCCAGTATCGGCAGCAGCGTTACATTCAATGATTCTGATTGAACGCGCTGTTCAAGTTCGGAGAGGATGCAGTAAAGGTTGTACTCACTGTGATCGAACAACAACAGGCTGGTAGGCTCCAGCGTCAGAATCTGGCGGCAGAGTTCCGATCCGATCGAGCCACCCGCGCCGGACACCATCACGACACGGTGCTTGATGCAGCGCTCCAGCAACTCAGGCTGCGCCGGGACGGGATCTCTGCCCAGCAGGTCGGCAATGTCCACTTCCTGGATATCGTCGACTTTGACTCGACCGCTGGCCAAGTCCATAAAACCGGGAACACTGCGTACATGCAGCGGGTAACCCTCCAGATAACCCAGTATCTCTCTGCGACGAGCCCGCGTGGATGACGGTATCGCCAGCAGCAGTTCCTCAGCGCCAGTCTCGTCGATCATCTGCTGGATACGTTTGGGTTTGTACACCTGCAACCCCGAAATGATGCGATCCGAGATGCCACTGTCATCATCGATAAAAGCGACCGGACGCATTACCCGCCCCATGCGTAAGGCCGCTACCAATTGATTACCCGCCGCACCGGCCCCGTAGATAGCCACCTTGATAAGGCCATCATCACGACTGGTGAAAGGCACGTGCTGCGCAGCGGTAAACCAGTCCCCCTGAAAGTACTGACGCATTGCCAAACGCAAGCCGCCAATGATGACCATGCTTAGCCACCAATAGTTGAATACGATTGAACGTGGCACCACCGTCTGGTGATTGCTGTACAAGTACACCACAAGGGCCAGCAACAACGCGGAGAGACTAACGGCCTTGATGATCGCAATAAGCGCATCATTGCCGAAATAACGCATGACTGCCCGGTACATGCCAAAGTGGATAAAAAGCGGGATGGCAATCACCGGCGCACTGAGAAAGAGCCACAAATGGACTACGAAGGGGTTGTTGAGGTCATCAAACCCGAGGCGCACGACAAATGCCAACCATAACGCCGCCCATACCAGAACGATGTCGGTCGCCACTTGCAAGAAACGTTTCTGCCTGCGCGGCAAGCCCACCAATCGGGCACGTAAACTATCCATAAACCCTTTTATACCTCAGTCCCTAGTACTGCCAGCAAAAAACGACAGTCATGTGAGTGTGCAGCAGCCCCATGAAACTACAGCGCCAGTCAATTATCACGCTTTCTCAAGCTCCCCCGCGTGAAACTTGATAGCCAGCAACACCAACGGAATATACGCCACCAGCAGCCCCAAAACGCCGTCAAACCCCAGGCCGACAAAGAGGGCGATAGGCAATAGCCACAACAAATTAATCGCCATCACCGTCAGCGTAACCGGCAAATGGCGCCCCGCTAGGCGGGATGCAAACTGATAGGCGTGACTGCGATGCGCTTCATAGACCTTGTCCCCACGCAACAGGCGTCGACCTAAAGTGAAGGTCGCATCAACAACGAATACGCCCAGCAAAATCAACCAGACCCAAAGCATCTCAGGTGCAGCCCACGCCGCCTGAAGCGACAAGATGCCAATCACCACTCCCAGGAAGCCACTCCCAGCATCGCCCATGAAAATGCGGGCGGGAGGGAAGTTCCAGTATAAAAACCCAAGCACCGCAACCGCCAACAGCATCGGTGCAAGCATGAGGTTTTCATGACCAGTCAGCCAGTACACCAGGCACGCGCCTGCACAAGCGCAGACGGCCTCGATGCTGGCAATACCGTCAATACCGTCCATGAAGTTATACAAGTTCAGCATCCAGACCAGATACAAGGCTGCCAGTAAGTGCCCGAACCAGCCAAGGTCCAATTCATTGCCGAAAAGACTGATCGTGGGCAGTCCTCCCATCCAGGCCAACGCCCAGATCGCTGCGCCAAAGTGGGCCAATAGACGCCAGCGCGCTGCGATATGACCATGATCGTCGAGAAAACCAACGACCGCGATCAACGCCCCAGCCCCCAACAATGGCCACGCGTCACCCCAACTGATCCAGCCAGCAATAGCTACGACTACCAACGCCACCAGGTAGGTCAGTACGATTGCGACTCCCCCCCTCGCGGCGTCGGTACAGAATGCGAACTGCGACCATTGGGAATGTCCATCAAACTACGCGATAGGGCATAACGGCGTAGGACCCAAGTCAATAGAAGCGATGCTGAGAGCACGGCGGTAAACACTAACCAAATGGTCATGTAGGAAACAGTTCCTGAAACAGATGCGGGCAAAAGGGCTTAGCATTCATTGCTGATCGACACTGACTGGCGCAGGCATCGCCCAGGCTGTACTGCCAAGAGCGGTGCCGGTGAGCATAGATTTCCGGTCATTTTTCGTTCCGCCTCAACGTCGCCTTCCTGAAAAGTGCTTCAAGGCGGTCGAACAAGTTCTCTTTGGAAAAATGCTCAAGGTAGTAACGCCTTCCCAAAAGGCCCATGCTCTCGAGCTCGGACTTGGGCAAGGCGCCCATAGTACGCACGATACTTGCCAGTCCCTGGGCATCGCCTGAACCACAGACCATGCCTGCCCCCGACCTGGTAACGACGTTGGCCGCTTCGCCGTCAATCATGGCGATCACGGGTTTTCCCGATGCCAGGTAAGCCTGGACCTTACCCGGGATGGTTTTCTCGAAAACGTCGTTTGTCCTTAACGAAACCAGCAGTGCGTCAGCCACGGCGAACAGCGCCGGCATTTTTTCCAAAGGGTGCCGGCCGAGCAGCAAGACGTTGTCCATGCGGTTTTCCGCCACATGCTTGGCCAACCATTGACTGGCTCGGCCATCCCCCACAATTACCCAACGCACGGGTAGGTCTGTCTTCACAGCCTTGACTGCAGCCATGATGGCCGGAAAATCCTGAGCATCACCGATATTGCCGGCAAAGAGGATCGTAAACACGGCATCGTCGCTCTGTAGCAGATCGGAAGACGCCTGTACCTCGCCGGAAAAATCATCCTCAGCCCAACTGGGAAAATACACGAGCCGATCTGCGCCCATTGCACGTGTACAGTATTGTTTGACGTTCTCCTCGAACGACCGCGACTGTAACAACAAGTAATCGGTACGGTTGTAGATCCAGGACACTACTTTGCCGACAAGCCCAAGCAGTCTGGGACTCTTGACAACCCCAACCGCCCTCAGGCTCTCCGGCCACAGATCCAACACCCAAATGAGTACCGGGGCCTTTTTCAAGCGGCCAAGCAACAGGGCCGGGATCGCCCCCATGATTGGCGATACCCCATACACAAAAATCGAATCGAATGACTCACCACGCAGTTTGTAACTGCCCACGATAGAGGCACTGCTGAAATACGAAAGGTAATTCAAGGCCAGCGTGAAGTTGCCCTTGCCGCGCGCCAGCATCGGCACCCTGATCACACGAGCCCCTCGAAAGTTCGAAAACTGCGCGGGCTCACGCCGAAAATCGGTAAAGACCTGCCCTTCCGGATAATTGGGCACGCCTGTGAGCACTGTCACCGCATGGCCTTTGGCGACAAAGCCTTCGACCATGTTGTTGATGCGCATATTTTCGGGCCAGAAGTACTGGGTCACCACCAGAATCTTGAGTGGCTTTTGCTGGGAGAGCATGTCCACTCAATATTGCTTCCATACAGTGCGCATGACGTAGTCACGGTAACTATGGATGATCCGAACGACTTTTTCAGCGACATTGGGCATGCTGTAATCCGCGACAAGCCGTAACGTCCGTTCTTGCCCCGCGGCCTGGCTTTCCAGAAGCTGCAAGCCTTGCATGGCGCGCTCGACTTCCAGACCGACCATCATGACCGCCGCCTCTTCCATCCCTTCCGGCCGCTCATGGGCCTCACGCAGATTCAGCGCGGGGAAATTGAGGATCGATGATTCTTCGTTGATGGTGCCGCTGTCCGACAACACCACTTTGGCTGTCAGTTGCAACTTGTTGTAGTCCTTGAACCCCAACGGCTTGAGCAATTGCACATTCTTGTGGAAGCTAACGCCCATGGCATCGACGCGCTTTTGCGTACGAGGGTGAGTGGTCACGATCACCGGCAAGTCGTAATGCGCAGCAACGGTGTTCAATACTTCGACCAACTTGAGGAAGTTCTTGTCGGAATCAATATTCTCTTCGCGATGCGCACTCACGACGAAAAACTTGCCGGCCTCCAAGCCAAGCCGCCCCAGTACATCCGAAGCCTCGATGCCATCGCGGTAGTAATTGAGCACTTCAAACATAGGACTGCCCGTCTTTATCACCCTGTCCGGCGGCAGCCCTTCGCTCAACAGGTAATCACGCGCAATGCTGCTGTAGGTCAGGTTGATGTCAGCGGTGTGATCAACGATGCGGCGATTGATTTCTTCAGGCACGCGCATGTCAAAACAGCGATTGCCGGCTTCCATGTGAAATGTCGGGATCTTACGACGCTTGGCCGGGATCACAGCCATGCAGCTGTTGGTATCACCGAGGATCAAGAGGGCTTCGGGTTTCACCTCCTCCAGCACCTGATCCACCGCAATGATCACGTTGCCGATCGTTTGCGCACCACTTGCGCCAGCAGCGTTGAGAAAATGGTCAGGCTTGCGAATACCGAGGTCCTGGAAAAAAATCTCGTTCAATTCGTAATCGTAGTTCTGCCCGGTATGCACCAGAATGTGTTCACAGTGTTCGTCAAGCTTGGCAATCACTCGTGACAATCGAATGATTTCAGGGCGTGTCCCCACAACCGTGACAACTTTCATTTTTTTCATTTCAACACTCTTCCAGAATCATTGGCATCGGCGCCGTCCGCCCCATGCATTGCCTGATGCACCCATGCTCAGGCTTGAGTACCCACCGGCATTGCAAAGGTGTCCGGGCGCTCACGATCAAAGATCTCGTTGGCCCAGAGCATGACAATCATCTCTTCCTCCCCGACATTGGTAATGTCGTGAGTCCAGCCTGGCACCGTTTCCACTATCCGCGGCTGCTCACCCTCGGTAAACAGCTCATAAAACTCCCCTGATACTATATGGCGAAAGCGAAAGCAGGCCTTGCCTTTGATTACCAGGAATTTCTCGGTCTTGGAGTGGTGGTAATGACCGCCACGCGTCACGCCAGGGTGGGCGGTGAAATAAGAAAATTGCCCACTGTCCCGCGTCTTCAGCATTTCAACAAAAACACCGCGCGGGTCACCGTACTTCGGAACGTCGTAGGTAAATTGCTCGACCGGCAGGTAACTGACGTAGGTCGAGTAAAGTGCTCGCACGAGGCCTGTGCCCACAGCCTCGCTGATCAGCGTGTCGCGACTGTCGCGAAACGCATGCAACTGATCCGCCAACTCGCCCACAGAAATGCTGTACACCGGGGCCACCTGAGCAACTGAGTCCTGAGGCGAGCCGGCGTCCATTAGCTGAGTGAAACAGTCGACCACATCGTCGATGTAAACCAGGCTGACCATCGCGTGTCGATCATTGACCTGGATCGGCAGACCTCGGGTGATGTTGTGGCAGAAAGTCGCCACGGCCGAGTTGTAATCAGGCCGAGCCCATTTTCCAAACACGTTGGGCAGGCGCAGGACATGAACCTTGGAACCGTGGCTCGCCTGTAGATCGTGCAACGCATGCTCAGCAGCCAGCTTGCTGATACCGTAAGCATTATCTCGATCCGCCTGCGTCGAGGAGGTGTAAAGCACGGGAGTGGGCTTGCCACTCATTTTGATCGCGTCGCACAGGGCCAAGGTCAAGTCAGTGTTGCCCACCTTGAACTCATCGGACGATTGCGGACGATTGACCCCTGCAAGGTGGAAGACAAAATCGACCTCAGCAACCAGCGCGGGCAATTGAGAGATGCTGTTATCACGGGTGAAGGCGACCACGTCGATATCATTGCGCTCACTTAAATGCGCAATCAGGTTCCTACCGACAAAACCGTTGGCGCCGGTGATCAGTACCTTCATCACTCACTCCTCCGGCGTAGCGAGTTCGCCACGCTGGATCGCCTTCATGAACTCAAGCTTGAGCAGCAGCCGTTGCATGCCGGCCACATCCAACCTTTCAGTGTTATGAGAGTTGTAGTCTTCCGTGCGAGAGATTTTTTCTTCCCCCTGCTCCACGAATTTCGAATAGTTCAAGTCACGCAGATCAGGGGGGATGCGGTAGTAATCACCCTTGTCTTCAGCGCAAGCCATTTCTTCACGGCTCAGCAACGCTTCAAACAACTTTTCGCCATGACGAGTGCCGATAACCTGAATAGGATGCTCAGGCTTGCCGACCATTGCGGTCAAGGCCTTGGCCAGGGTTTCAACTGTCGCCGCCGGTGCCTTCTGAACAAAAAGATCACCATTGCGACCATGTTCAAAAGCATACAACACAAGGTCTACGGCATCAGCCAGCGTCATCATGAAGCGAGTCATGCTCGGGTCGGTCAACGTCAACGCGTTACCTGCACGAATCTGCTCGATGAACAAAGGAATTACAGAACCCCGTGACGCCATGACGTTACCGTAGCGAGTACCGCAGATAACTGTCTTTGCATCATCCACGTTACGAGATTTGGCAATCATGACTTTTTCCATCATGGCCTTGGAGATACCCATGGCATTGATGGGGTAGACAGCCTTGTCGGTACTCAGGCAAACGACTCGTTTGACCGAATTCTGGATAGCGGCTTCCAGGACATTTTCAGTGCCAATAACGTTGGTCTTGACCGCCTCCATGGGATGAAACTCACAGGAAGGCACCTGCTTCAGCGCGGCAGCGTGAAAAATGTAATCCACGCCGCGAGTGGCATTGAGAACGCTCTGGTAGTCGCGCACATCACCTATGTAAAACTTCAGCTTGGTGTCGGCATAGCGCTTGCGCATGTCGTCCTGCTTCTTCTCATCGCGACTGAAGATGCGGATTTCTGCGATACCACTGTCGAGGAAACGCTTGAGGACGGCGTTGCCGAATGAACCGGTGCCACCGGTGATTAGAAGCGTTTTTCCGCTGAACATAGTAAGTCCTAAAGCAACGCGCACAGCACGACAAGCTTCTAGTCGGCCACTCACCTCAATGCCTGCAGACCAACAAAGCCAACATGCCGCCCCGGAATACTCAACGGTGAAGAGGTTCAAGGAAAACGTCGAAGCTCGTTAGCAAACAGCCCGAAAAATAAGCTTTGTGTGGTGCAGTTAAAGATGAAGGGCATGGAAATTGGTGGCTATTTTAAGGCCTGCGTCCTTAAAGTCAAAAGCGAACACAGATGCGTGAGGGCATGCCTCAACGGTAATGAGAGGACGGGAACCAGACCCGACACCTTGGGGGATTAACGCCTACTGGTTATTGATGTGACATGACGAAAGTTTTCATACAGATAAACGCTCAACAGCCTGATCAGTACAGTAAAGACTCTCACCTTAAAACAGGAGGAATAACTCAGACTTATGTCAGGTTACGTCTACCAAGAGAATAGAACGCCGCAGGGTTCAAGCATTAGACTACGGCAGCCCCCAAGCACATACCGATCAAGCCTTCTGACGGGTTTTCTTACGACCGAACACGACCGCTATCGCCGGACCAACGATCATTCCCACCAGCAACGCCAATAAGGTGAAAACTGAAACTGGCAGCTCAACCGTGGACCAACCGAAAAACGACAGTGTTGCACCTTGCTGATTCTCGAGCACAAAAAAAACGACGACGAGCGCGAAGAACAAAACAGATACAATCGATGCAAAGCGCCTGAGTCTAGCCATAACGTTCTCCTGAAAGTCAATCAGACGCCTTCTTCCTCGTCTTCGTTCACCCGATCACGCAATTCCTTCCCCGGCTTGAAATGAGGTACGAATTTGCCGTCAAGACTGACGGACTGGCCGGTTTTTGGATTACGGCCCACACGCGGTGCGCGATAGTGAAGTGAAAAACTCCCAAACCCACGGATCTCAATGCGATCACCGGTCGCCAGGCATTGGGACATTTGCTCAAGCATAGTCTTGATAGCCAGCTCGACATCCTTGGATGAGAGCAGCCCTTGATGGGTGACAATTCGTTCGATCAACTCCGACTTCGTCATATTTTTCCCTTCTTTTTCAAGCAGCTAGGAAAAGCGCTTCGAAGGTTTTAGCATGACTTGATGAATTTGAACAGCCCGTTAGACAACTTATCTGCAGGACCGATGGCAACCTCCTATAGGCGCATTCCATCATCAATTACAGATAACCAGCATGGTGCGAGTTACTGCGCCGGCGGGGTTCCAGCCGAACAGGTAGTCGCCCTCTTCGTCCGCGGCGTCGCTGGACTTGGTGATGACCCTGTACCCCTGCATCTTGCACTCTCGTGCAGCGCGCTTTTCACACTTCTCCCACTTGTTACCCAGGCCCGAGCAATCGATCTCGATGCCGCCGACGCCGCGCTTGGCGTGGGTCTTCGCGCTGGTGGTGGAGCAGCCCGCAAGCACGACCACTGCGAGCATTACGATAAGCCTGTTCATTCAAATCCTTATTGAAGCGACAACACGAGAACCGCTTTTTTCTTAAGACTACAATCAGTTCTGACACTGAGCTATACGCCTTGGTTCTCGGTGTTGATTCAACGAATTTCAGGCACAAAAAAGGGCGACCGAAGTCGCCCTTTTTCTATGGCCTGACAGAACTTAGTTCTGCTTAGCCATTGCTTCGCGCAGCAGGGAGGCCATGGTGGTCTCGCCTGGTGCAGCTTCCGGAGCCGATTTCAGGCTCTGGATTGCTTCTTTCTCTTCCACTTCGTCTTTCGACTTGATGGAGAGTTGGATTACGCGGCTCTTGCGGTCAACGCTGATGATCTTGGCTTCTACTTCCTGGCCTTCCTTCAGAACGTTGCGCGCGTCTTCAACGCGGTCACGGCTGATTTCGGAGGCTTTCAGAGTCGCTTCGATATCGTCGGCCAGAACGATGATGGCGCCTTTGGCGTCAACTTCTTTCACAGTGCCTTTAACGATGGCGCCTTTGTCGTTCTCTTGAACGTACTCGGAGAACGGATCGCTTTCCAGTTGCTTGATGCCCAGGGAGATGCGCTCGCGCTCTGGGTCAACCGACAGGATAACGGTGTCCAGCTCGTCGCCCTTCTTGAAACGACGAACAGCTTCTTCGCCCACTTCGTTCCAGGAGATGTCGGACAGGTGAACCAGGCCGTCGATGCCGCCGTCCAGACCAATGAAGATACCGAAATCGGTGATCGACTTGATGGTGCCGGAGATTTTATCGCCCTTGTTGAACTGGCCAGAGAAATCTTCCCATGGGTTAGATTTGCACTGCTTGATGCCCAGGGAGATACGACGACGCTCTTCGTCGATGTCCAGAACCATAACTTCCACTTCGTCGCCGACTTGTACGACTTTCGAAGGGTGGATGTTTTTGTTGGTCCAGTCCATTTCGGAAACGTGTACCAGGCCTTCCACGCCTTCTTCCAGCTCAGCGAAGCAGCCGTAGTCGGTCAGGTTGGTCACACGCGCGGTAACGCGAGTGCTTTCTGGGTAACGGGCTTTGATAGCAACCCATGGATCTTCACCCAGTTGCTTCAGGCCCAGGGAAACACGGTTGCGCTCGCGATCGTATTTCAGAACCTTGACATCGATCTCGTCGCCAACGTTGACGATTTCGGAAGGATGCTTGATACGCTTCCAAGCCATGTCGGTAATGTGCAGCAGGCCATCGACGCCACCCAGATCGACGAATGCGCCGTAATCGGTGAGGTTCTTGACGATACCTTTGACTTGTTGGCCTTCCTGCAGGGATTCCAGCAGAGCTTCACGCTCGGCGGAGTTCTCTGCTTCCAGGACGCTGCGACGGGAAACGACAACGTTGTTGCGCTTCTGGTCGAGTTTGATGACCTTGAATTCGAGTTCTTTGCCTTCCAGGTGCGTGGTGTCGCGCACAGGACGAACGTCGACCAAAGAACCTGGCAGGAACGCACGGATGCCGTTAACGTCGACAGTGAAGCCGCCTTTAACCTTACCGTTGATAACGCCCTTGACCACTTCTTCAGCTGCGAAGGCTGCTTCGAGAACAATCCAGCATTCAGCGCGCTTGGCTTTTTCACGGGACAGCTTGGTTTCACCGAAACCGTCTTCAACCGAGTCCAGAGCAACGTGAACTTCGTCACCGACATTGATTGTCAGATCACCAGCATCGTTGTAGAACTGTTCCAGCGGGATCAGAGCTTCAGACTTCAGACCAGCGTGAACGGTTACCCAGCGAGCTTGGTAATCGATATCAACGATAACACCGGTGATGATGGAGCCTGCCTGAAGGTTCAGGGTTTTTAGGCTTTCTTCAAAGAGTTCCGCAAAGCTTTCGCTCATTTTAATTCCTGTTGATAAGGGCGAAGAATACGCCCATCTCCACACCCCAGACGGTGTGGGTCAGTTTCAGTTAAAAGAAGCCACCGCAGGACTATGACTGGTCCCCTGCGGCCTTCTTAATCACCCGGCGATATCGCGAATGGCGATTTCACTCAAGATGCGTTCCAGCACCTGCTCGATGGACAGCTCCGTGGAATCCAGCTGTATGGCATCAGCCGCCGGCTTGAGCGGGGCTACTGCGCGCTGGGTATCACGCTCATCGCGTGCACGGATCTCATCTAGCAGACTCGACAGACTAACACCATCGACTTTGCCCTTCAACTGCAAGTAGCGGCGGCGAGCCCGCTCCTCGGCGCTGGCGGTCAAGAAAATCTTCAAGGGTGCCTCGGGAAACACCACGGTTCCCATGTCACGGCCATCGGCGACCAGGCCCGGCGGCTCCTGGAACGCCCGCTGGCGCTGCAGCAGCGCATCACGCACGGCCGGCAGCGCGGCAACCTGGGAAGCCCACGAACCGACTTGTTCGTTACGCAGGTCATCCGTCACATCGTCTCCTTCGAGGATGATGCGCTGGGGATGACCTTCCGTCGCACCGACGAACTGCACATCGAGGTGCGCTGCCAGCAGCTTCAGGGATTCTTCGTTGGTCAGGTCGACGCCATGGTTGCGTGCGGCGAATGCCAGCAGGCGGTACAGCGCGCCGGAATCCAGCAGGCACCAGCCCAGGCGCTCGGCCAGGATGCCGGCGATCGTGCCTTTGCCCGAGCCGCTTGGCCCGTCGATGGTAATCACCGGTGCTTTGATATTCACAATTGAGCCTCTTGGGCAACACGGATGCCGACTTGGGCACACAGTGTAAGAAAGTTCGGAAAAGACGTAGCAACATTGGCGCAGTCACGGATACGAATCGGCGTCGCCGCCCGCAGGGAGGCCACACTGAACGCCATGGCAATCCGGTGATCACCATGGGCATGGACTTCACCACCGCCTATCAGGCCACCGTCAATGATAATCCCATCGGCGGTGGGTTCACACTTCACCCCCAGCGCCAACAGACCATCGGCCATGACCTGGATACGGTCGGACTCCTTCACGCGCAGCTCTTGAGCCCCACGCAACACGGTTCGCCCCTCGGCACAGGCCGCCGCGACGAAGAGCACCGGAAATTCATCGATCGCCAACGGCACCAGCGCTTCGGGAATCTCGATCCCCTTCAACGCTGCCGCGCGCACCCGCAGATCTGCGACGGGCTCGCCACCTACCTCACGCTGGTTTTCCAGCGTGATATCCGCACCCATCAGCCGCAGAATATCGATCACGCCGGTACGCGTCGGATTGACACCGACGTGCTCCAGCAGCAGCTCAGAACCCTCGGCAATCGAAGCCGCCACCAGAAAGAACGCCGAAGAAGATATATCCCCCGGCACTTCAATATGGGTAGCCGCCAGCGCATGACCGGACTCCACGGACGCCGTCGCCCCCTCCACCGCCACCGGATAACCAAAACCGCGCAACATGCGTTCAGTATGGTCACGGGTCGGAGCAGGCTCGGTCACCACAGTTTTACCTTCAGCGTACAACCCGGCCAGCAGCAGGCAGGATTTGACCTGGGCACTGGCCATCGGCATCGCGTAAGCCAGGCCTTTCAACGACTGCCCACCACGAATGGTCAGCGGCGGACGCCCTTCCGGCCCCGTCTCGATCACCGCGCCCATTTCCCGCAGAGGCTTGGCCACGCGACTCATCGGACGCTTGGACAGGGACGCGTCGCCGGTCAGCACACTGTCAAAGCTCTGCGCTGCCAACAAACCAGACAGCAACCGCATGGAAGTACCGGAGTTACCGAGATAAATCGGCCCCGGCGCCGGTTTCAAGCCATGCAGCCCCACGCCATGAATGGTCACACGCCCATGGTGCGGACCTTCGATCACCACGCCCATGTCGCGAAACGCCTGCAAGGTCGCCAGGGCATCTTCGCCCTCAAGGAAACCTTCGACCTCAGTCACACCCTCAGCCAACGAACCCAGCATGATCGACCGATGGGAGATCGACTTGTCGCCCGGCACCCGAATGCGCCCGCTCAAGCGGCCACCCGGTTCGGCGAGGAAGGTCAGCTCATCAGCGGTCACAGCGGTTTCCATGTAGGCCCGGCGCGCCAGGATCTTGCTGAAATGCTCACGCGCCACCCGCGCACGGGTAAACACGCCCAATAATTGATGGCCATCTCCGGCATCAACCGCGTCGCGCAAGGCGTCGAGGTCGCTGCGGAAGGTGTCCAGGGTGCGCAACACCGCTTCGCGATTGGCGAGGAAGATGTCGTGCCACATCACCGGGTCGCTGCCGGCAATCCGCGTGAAGTCGCGAAAACCACCGGCGGCGTAACGGAAAATATCGAGGTTCTCGTTGCGCTTGGCCAACGAGTCCACCAGGCCAAATGCGAGCAAATGCGGCAGATGGCTGGTTGCGGCCAACACTTCGTCGTGACGCTCGACCTGCATATGCTCGACATCCGCACCCAGCTCACGCCATAGACGGTCCACCACCGCCAGTGCAGCCAGATCGGTTTGCTCCAGCGGCGTCAGGATGACTTTATGGCGACGGAACAGCTGCGCATTGGACGCCTCTACTCCGCTCTGTTCGGAGCCCGCAATCGGATGACCCGGCACAAAGCGCGCCGGCATACCACCAAAGGCCCGTTGCGCCGCGCGCACCACATTGCCTTTGGCACTGCCGACATCCGTCAGGATCGCCTGCCCCAAGTCCATGCCCGCCAGTACGCCGAGCAATTTCTCCATGGCCAGGATCGGCACGGCCAACTGGATCACATCAGCGCCCTGGCACGCGAGCGCCAGGTCCGCTTCACAGCGATCCACCACCCCCAACTCAACCGCCAACTTGCGCGATTGCGGGTCCAGGTCCACACCAACCACTTCGCTACACAGCCCACTTTCACGCAGGCCTTTGGCGAAGGAGCCGCCGATCAACCCCAGACCGACCACCACCAGGCGACCGATCATAGGCACAGCAGGTTTCAATGCAGTGACATCAACCACGGGCCAGAACCTTGGCCAGCGCCTCCAGGAAGCGGGCGTTTTCTGCCGGCAGACCGATGGTAATGCGCAGGTGGTTCGGCATGCCGTAGTTGGCGGTCGGACGCACAATGACGCCTTCGCGCAACAGGCCCTGGAATACCGGCGCAGCGACCTGGCCGAGGTCGACACAAATGAAGTTGCCCTTGGACGGAATCCAGCCCAGGCCCAACTCACGGAAGCCTTCCTGCAACTGCAGCATGCCGCTTTCGTTGAGGCGACGGCCTTCTTCCAGGTACTCGGCATCCTTCACCGCCGCACAGGCTGCAGCCAGCGCGAGGCTGTTGACGTTGAACGGCTGACGCACACGGTTCAGCACGTCGGCAACCACTGCCGTGGACAAACCGTAGCCGACTCGCAGCGATGCCAGGCCATAAGCCTTGGAGAACGTGCGCGAAACCAGCAGGTTCGGGTACGCCGCCAGGAAATCCAGGCCGTTCGGCAGATCACTGCCTTCGGCGTACTCGATGTATGCCTCGTCCAGTACGACCAACACATGCTCCGGCACGTCTTGCAGGAAGTCGCTCAGCGCTTGCGCGTCGAACCAGGTGCCGGTCGGGTTGTTAGGGTTCGCGATAAACACGACGCGGGTCTGGGCATCAATGGCCGCCAGCATGGCCGGCAGGTCATGACCCCACTCTTTCGCGGGGACCACTTTCGCATCAGCGCCCACCGCCTGGGTCACGATCGGATAGACCGCAAACGCATGCTCGCTGAACACCGCATTCAAACCTGGCGCCAGATACGCACGACCAACCAGCTCAAGAATGTCGTTGGAGCCATTGCCCAGGGTGACCTGGTTCAGCTCGACACCGCACTTTTGTGCCAGCAGAGACTTCAAGGCAAAGCCGTTACCATCGGGATAGCGGGTCAGCTCAGCCAACTCTTCACGAATCGCCGCCAACACCTTCGGGCTCGGGCCCAGCGGGTTTTCGTTACTGGCCAGCTTGACGATGTTCGCCGGATCCAGGTTCAACTCACGCGCCAGCTCATCCACAGGCTTGCCCGGAACGTAAGGCGACAGTTGTTGCACGCCCGGCTGAGCCAGGGTGAGGAAGTTGCCACTCATGTTAAAGCCTCACAAAACCGCTTTCGGGTAAGAGCCCAGCACCTTGAGTGCCACGGCTTCCTGACTGATTTTCTCCAGCACACCCTTGACCAGCGGGTCGCGGTGATGGCCGATGAAGTCGATAAAGAACACGTAAGTCCATTTACCGCTGCGCGAAGGACGAGTCTCGATGCGCGTCAGGTCAATCCCGTTATCATGGAACGGCACCAGCAGCTCATGCAGCGCGCCAGGCTTGTTGCTCATGGAGACAATGATCGAGGTCTTGTCGTCGCCAGTGGGCGGCACTTCCTGGCTGCCGATCATCAGGAAGCGCGTGGAGTTGTCCGGGCGGTCCTCGATTTTCTCGGCCAGGCGCGTCAGGCCGTACAGCCCAGCGGCCATATCACCGGCGATGGCCGCCGAATTCCACTCACCCTTGACCCGCTTGGCGGCCTCGGCGTTGCTGGAGACAGCTACCCGCTCGACATTCGGATAATGCGCGTCCAGCCACTTGCGGCACTGGGCCAGGGACTGGGCGTGGGAGTAGATGCGGCTGATACTGTCGGTCTTGGTATTCTCGCCCACCAGCAGGTGATGGTGGATGCGCAGCTCGACTTCGCCGCAGATGACCATGTCGTGTTCGAGGAAGCTGTCCAGCGTGTGGTTGACCGCGCCTTCGGTGGAGTTTTCCACCGGCACCACGCCAAAATTCACCGCGCCGGCCGCCACTTCACGGAACACTTCATCGATCGCCGCCATTGGCTTGCTGATCACCGCGTGACCGAAGTGCTTCATGGCCGCCGCTTGGGTGAAAGTGCCCTCGGGGCCCAGATAAGCCACTTTCAGCGGCTGTTCCAGCGCCAGGCACGAAGACATGATTTCGCGGAACAACCGCGCCATCTCTTCGTTGCCCAGTGGGCCCTTATTACGCTCCATGACACGCTTGAGCACCTGGGCTTCACGCTCGGGACGGTAGAACACCGGCACTTCGCCTTCGGCCAGGGAGGCCATCTTCACCCGTGCCACTTCCTGGGCGCACCGCGCGCGCTCACTGATCAGCTCCAGGACTTTCTCGTCCAGGCTGTCAATGCGCACGCGCAGGGCCTTGAGTTCTTGCTCAGACATTAGCCGTGTTCCTTTTCGAACGCTGCCATGTAGTCAACCAGCGCGTTGATCGCGTGGATGTCGACGGCATTGTAGATGGAGGCGCGCATGCCACCGACCGAACGGTGCCCCTTGAGGTTCAGCAGGCCACGCTCTTCGGCACCGACCAGGAACGGCTTGTCCAGGCGATCATCAGCCAGGCGGAACGGCACGTTCATCCAGGAGCGATCAGTCAGGTTGATCGGGTTGCTGTACAGGCCGCTGGCGTCGATGAAGTCGTACAGGACGCGCTTCTTCTCTTCGTTGAGCTTACCCATGGCGGCGACACCGCCCTGCTCTTTCAGCCACTCGAACACCAGGCCGGAGAGGTACCAGGCAAACGCTGGCGGAGTGTTGTACATCGAGCCGTTATCGGCCGCGACCTTGTAGTTGAGCATGGTCGGGCACAGCGAACGGGCGCGACCCAACAGGTCCTCACGGATGATGTTGACCAGGATGCCGCTCGGGCCGATGTTCTTCTGGGCGCCAGCGTAGATCATGCCGTACTTGGACACATCGATAGGGCGCGAGAGAATGTCCGAGGACATGTCGCACACCAGCGGAACGTCACCGACTTCCGGCACCCAATCAAACTCCAGGCCGCCGATGGTTTCGTTCGCGACGTAGTGCACGTAGGCCGCGTCCTTCGACAGCTTCCACTCGTTCTGACCGGGAATGGCGAAGTAGTCGTACGGCTTGGCGGTACCCGCGACATTGACGTGACCGTAACGCGAGGCCTCTTCAATAGCCTTCTGACCCCAGATACCCGTGTCGATATAGTCAGCCGTGCCGTCTTCCGGCAGCAGGTTCAGCGGGATCTGGGCGAACTGCTGGCTGGCGCCGCCCTGCAGGAACAACACTTTGTAGTTGGATGGGATGTCCAGCAAGTCACGCAGATCCTGCTCGGCCTTGGTGGCGATGGACACGAACTCATCGCTGCGATGGCTCATTTCCATCACGGAGAGGCCTTTTCCATGCCAGTCGAGGAGTTCACCCTGCGCACGCTGCAGGACTGCTTCAGGAAGCGCCGCGGGACCGGCACAGAAGTTATAGGCTCTCTTGCTCACATCCAATCTCACTCTGATTTGGTGGGGCTGCAATCATGTTCGGCAACAACCTTTCTCTGGAGCGAACCCTTGTGGGAGCTGGCTTGCCTGCGATAAGGGCACCTCGGTAGCGCAGTGATACCGCGGCGCTGCCATCGCAGGCAAGCCAGCTCCCACATTGACCGCGTCCAGCCAAAGGACGTGCTATTTCACAAGGGACAAACAACAAGGGGGCGAATCTTCATCCGCCCCCTGTGTGTCCTCTTATTCCTGCGGTTCTTCTTCGTCTGCGGCAGCGTCGAGGGTTGGCTCGTCGACGTTGTCATCGCCTGCTGCGATCACCTCGCCTTCGAATTCCTCGCCTTCCAGCTCTTCGCCTTCGACTTCCGATGGCTCCTGGACACGCTCCAGGCCGACCAGTTTCTCGTCCTTGGCCAGCTTGATCAGGGTGACGCCCTGGGTATTACGGCCCAGGCTCGACACTTCAGCCACACGGGTACGTACCAGGGTGCCCTGGTCGGAAATCAGCATGATCTCCTCGCCATCGAGCACCTGGACCGCGCCGACCAGACGGCCATTGCGGTCGTTGCTGACCATGGCGATCACGCCTTGGCCGCCACGCTTATACTCCGGGAACTCGCTGATGGCGGTGCGTTTGCCATAACCGCGCTCGGAAGCGGTGAGGATCTGGCTGCCTTCTTCCGGGATCAGCATCGAAATCAGCTTCTGCCCTTCTGGCAGGCGCATGCCGCGCACACCGCGGGCGGTACGGCCCATGGCGCGAACGTCGGATTCCTTGAAGCGCGTGACCTTGCCGCCGTCGGAGAACAGCATGACTTCACGCTCGCCATCGGTGATGGCCGCAGAGATCAGCACGTCGCCTTCGTCCAGCTCCAGGGCGATCAGGCCCACGCTGCGCTGACGGCTGAAGGATTCCAGCGGGGTCTTCTTCACGGTGCCTTTGGCGGTGGCCATGAAGATGAAGTGACCTTCGGTGTATTCCTCGACCGGCAGCATGGTGGTGATGTATTCATCACTGTCCAGTGGCAGCAGGTTGACCAGTGGGCGACCACGGGCAGCACGGGACGCTTCCGGGATTTCGTAGGTTTTCAGCCAGTACACCTTGCCTTTGCTGGAGAACAGCAGCAGCGTGGTGTGGCTGTTGGCGACCAACAGGTGAGCAATGTAGTCCTCATCCTTCACGCCGGTCGCCGATTTACCTTTACCACCACGACGCTGGGCCTGGTACGCAGCCAATGGCTGGGTCTTGGCGTAGCCACCGTGGGAGATGGTCACCACACGCTCTTCTTCCGGGATCATGTCACCCAGGGTCAGGTCGAGGCGCGCATCGAGGATTTCGGTACGGCGCACGTCACCGTATTCGGCGCGGATCACTTCCAGTTCTTCGCGGATCACTTCCATCAGGCGCACGGCGCTGCTGAGGATGCGGATCAACTCGCCGATCTGGTTGAGGATCTCCTGGTACTCGGCCAGCAGCTTCTCGTGCTCCAGACCGGTCAGGCGGTGCAGGCGCAACTCCAGGATGGCCTGGGCCTGTTCCGGCGACAGGAAGTACTTGCCTTCGCGCAGACCGTATTGCGGGTCCAGGGTCTCCGGACGGCACGAGTCGGCGCCGGCACGTTCAACCATGGCCACCACGGCGCTGGATTCCCAAGGCGTGCTGATCAACGCTTCCTTGGCTTCCGACGGGGTTGGCGAGGCCTTGATCAGGGCGATTACCGGGTCGATGTTCGACAGCGCAACTGCCTGGCCTTCCAGGATGTGGCCGCGCTCGCGGGCCTTGCGCAGTTCGAACACGGTGCGGCGTGTGACCACTTCGCGACGGTGACGCACGAAGGCTTCCAGCAGGTCCTTGAGGTTCAGGATGCGCGGGCGGCCGTCGATCAGCGCAACCACGTTGATACCAAACACGCTTTGCAGCTGGGTCTGGGCATAGAGGTTGTTGAGGATCACCTCAGGCACTTCGCCACGACGCAGCTCGATCACCACGCGCATACCGTCTTTGTCGGACTCGTCGCGCAGTTCGGTGATGCCTTCGAGCTTCTTCTCTTTGACCAGCTCGGCGATCTTCTCGATCAGGCGCGCCTTGTTCAGCTGGTACGGCAGTTCGGTGATAACGATCTGCTGGCGGCCACCGACCTTGTCGATGTCTTCGATGATCGAGCGGGCGCGCATGTAAATGCGGCCGCGACCGGTGCGGTAGGCTTCGATGATGCCGGCGCGACCGTTGATGATCGCGGCAGTCGGGAAGTCCGGGCCGGGGATGTATTGCATCAGCTCATCGACGGTCAGCTCCGGGTTGTCGATGAGGGCCAGGCAACCGTCGATGACTTCACCGAGGTTGTGCGGCGGGATGTTGGTGGCCATGCCCACGGCGATACCGCTGGAACCGTTGACCAGCAGGTTGGGGATCTTGGTCGGCATGACCGCCGGGATCATTTCGGTGCCGTCGTAGTTCGGCACCCAGTCCACGGTTTCTTTATGCAGGTCGGCCAGCAGCTCATGCGCCAGCTTGGTCATGCGCACTTCGGTGTATCGCATGGCCGCGGCGTTGTCGCCGTCGACCGAACCGAAGTTGCCCTGGCCGTCTACCAGCAGGTAGCGCAGGGAAAACGGCTGGGCCATCCGAACGATGGTGTCGTACACCGCAGTGTCGCCGTGAGGGTGATACTTACCGATCACGTCACCGACAACACGGGCAGATTTCTTGTACGGCTTGTTCCAGTCGTTACCCAGCTCGCTCATCGCGAACAGCACACGCCGGTGCACGGGCTTCAAGCCATCGCGCGCATCAGGCAGTGCCCGACCGACAATTACGCTCATCGCGTAGTCGAGGTAGGACTGTTTCAGCTCGTCTTCGATATTGACCGGGAGGATTTCTTTGGCCAGTTCGCCCATGAGAAGCCTGATTCCTTTTTCGGGTGAAACCTCGTCACATCCATATGGGACGAACGAAGCTCGCCGCTGCCGGCAGAGTGCCTGACAACGACTTACGACAAATCAACGAGTTATGACACGGATCTGCACGTTATAGGCCACCCCTCGGGGCGACCCTGGAAACCGCCGGATGTTATCACAATCGCCGCCACGCACCTATCCCCCTGATGCGCATGGAGCATAGTAAGTTGACGGATGACAGGCTTGAGGGCGACGAGAGGGGCTCAGAGGCAGGGTCGTGCTATTTTTTGAAGGCAGATCCGAAGGTTTTCTTGACTTATAGACCCCTTCGCGAGCAAGCCCGCGCCCACATTTGAGTGGTGAACACATTCAAAATGTGGGAGCGGGCTTGCTCGCGAATGCAATCGGACAGCCGCCAACGCCCTCAATGCAGGCGTTTACGGCACATCAACTTGGCCAGCTTGGCGGTGTCCGGCCGTTCGACGATGCCTTTTTCGGTCACGATCACGTCAATCAGGTCGGCCGGGGTCACGTCAAACACTGGATTGAAGGCGACGACATCCGCGGCGAAGCGCTGGCCGGCGACTTCCAGCAACTCACCGGCGTCGCGCTCTTCCAGCGCTACGTCATCGCCAGTTGCCATCATCATGTCCAGGGTCGAACTCGGCGCCACCACCATGAACCGCACGCCGTGGTGCATGGCACACACTGCCAACTGGTACGTCCCGATCTTGCTGATCACGTCGCCATTGGCGGCAATGCAATCAGCACCGACGATCACCCAGGTCACGCCTTTGGTCTTGAGGATATGCGCGCCAGCCGAATCGGCGTTCACCGTCACCGGGATGCCCTCGCCCGCCAGCTCCCAGGCGGTCAGCCGCGAACCTTGCAGCCAGGGCCGGGTTTCATTGACGTAGACCTGCTCGACCATGCCTTCCAGATAGGCCGCACGAATCACCCCGAGCGCCGTACCCACACCGCCGGTCGCCAGAGCGCCAGCGTTGCCGTGGGTAAGGATCGCCTGGGCATTGCCCTGGTGCTTGCGGATCAAATCGACCCCCAGTTGAGCCATGGTGAGATTGGCTTCGCGATCACTTTCATGGATGGCAATGGCTTCTGCTTCAAGCACCGCCAGCGGGTCGGCGTGCTTTTTGACGCGGTCCAGGCGGTCACGCATGCGTTTCAACGCCCAGAACAGGTTCGACGCGGTCGGTCGGGTATCGGCTAACAGTGCATAGTCTTCTTCCCACGCTGCCTGCCAGTCACCGCCCTCGGCGATCCGCTCACGCGCCGCCAGCACCAGGCCATACGCCGCGCTGATACCAATGGCCGGTGCACCGCGCACCACCATCGAACGAATGGCCGCCGCCACATCATCGACCGTAGAGCAAGCCACCCAGCTTTCCCGGGATGGCAAGGCACGCTGATCGAGCAGGTATAGCGCGCCATCACGCCAATCGATGGCCTTCACTTTCTCCGCTGCCAACAGTCGATCGCGCATCCCTTACTCCGCACTCATAAACAAAGCCGCCGATTATAGCGATCCGCCAGCCAGGACGCTCGGGTATACTTCGCCCTTCTTTTATAGCTGCCTGGGAAGAAGCCTGCGATGACCGCCACTGCCGCCCCGCTCGACTTATTGTTGCTGCCTACATGGCTGGTGCCTGTCGAACCCGCTGGCGTGGTGCTCAAGGAACATGGCCTGGGCATTCGCGATGGGCGCATTGCCTTTATCGGGCCACGGGCGGCAGCGCTCAAGCTGGTGGCCAACGAAGTGCGCGAACTGCCGGGCATGCTGCTCAGCCCCGGCCTGATCAACGCCCACGGACATGCGGCGATGAGCCTGTTTCGCGGCATGGCCGACGACCTGCCGCTGATGACCTGGCTGGAAAAGCACATCTGGCCTGCCGAGGCCAAGTGGGTCGATGAAGCCTTTGTGCGCGATGGCACCGACCTGGCCATCGCCGAACAGCTCAAGGGCGGCATCACCTGCTTCTCCGACATGTACTTCTACCCCAAGGTCGCCAGCGACTGCGTGCACAACAGCGGCATCCGCGCGCAGATCGCAATTCCGATCCTCGACTTCCCGATCCCCGGCGCCAGTACGCCCGACGAGGCGATTCGCCAAGGCGTCGAGCTGTTCGGCGATCTCAAGCACCACCCACGCATCAAGATCACCTTCGGCCCGCACGCGCCTTACACCGTGTGTGATGACAACCTGGAGAAAATCCGGGTGATCGCCGAAGAGCTGGACGCCGCGATCCACATGCATGTTCACGAAACCGCCTCTGAAGTGCAGCAAGCGGTCGAGCAGACTGGCGAACGGCCATTGGCGCGTCTGGGTCGCCTCGGGCTGTTGGGGCCGCGCTTCCAGGCCGTTCATATGACCCAAATCAGCGAGGATGACTTGGCTTTGCTGGTAGAAAGCAACACCAGCATCGTTCACTGTCCGGAATCCAACCTGAAACTGGCCAGCGGCTTTTGCCCGGTGGAGCGTCTGTGGCAGGCTGGCGTGAACGTGGCCATCGGCACCGATGGCGCTGCCAGTAACAATGACCTCGACCTGCTGGGCGAAACCCGCACCGCCGCCCTGTTGGCCAAGGCCGTCGCCGGCTCGGCCACCGCGCTGGATGCCCATCGCGCCTTGCGCATGGCGACGCTCAACGGTGCGCGGGCCATGGGCCTAGAAAGCGAAATTGGCTCGCTGGAGGTCGGCAAGGCGGCGGATATCGTGGCCTTCGATCTTTCCGGGCTGGCGCAACAACCGATCTACGATCCGGTCTCACAGCTTATATATGCCACCGGACGCGATTGCGTGAAACACCTTTGGGTCGCCGGCAAGCAACTGCTCGACGACCGGCAATTGACCCGCATGGATGAACAACAGTTGACCGCCACGGCCATCGCCTGGGGCCAGCGCATCAGCGGGCACCACGAATAACGAAGGTTTTGAACCCTAAGGTTCAGGACTGACAAACCGATTTATCAGATTTAGAGGATTCACCATGAGCAACGTCGACCACGCCGAAATCGCCAAATTCGAAGCCCTGGCTCACCGCTGGTGGGACCGTGAGAGTGAGTTCAAGCCCCTGCACGACATCAACCCGCTGCGGGTCAACTGGATTGATGAACGCGTCAACCTGGCCGGCAAGAAGGTGCTGGATGTAGGCTGCGGCGGCGGCATTCTCAGCGAGGCCATGGCCCAGCGCGGCGCCACCGTAATGGGCATCGACATGGGCGAAGCGCCCCTGGCCGTGGCCCAGCTGCACCAGCTGGAATCCGGCGTGAACGTGGAATACCGCCAGATCACCGCCGAGGCCCTGGCCGAAGAGATGCCCGAGCAGTTCGACGTGGTTACCTGCCTGGAAATGCTGGAACACGTACCGGACCCGTCCTCGGTGATCCGCGCCTGCTTCCGCATGGTCAAGCCGGGGGGCCAGGTCTTCTTCTCCACCATCAACCGCAACCCCAAGGCCTACCTGTTCGCGATCATCGGCGCCGAATACATCATGAAGCTGCTGCCGCGCGGCACCCATGACTTCAAGAAATTCATCCGCCCGTCCGAGCTGGGTGCCTGGAGCCGCCAGGCCGGGCTGACCGTCAAGGACATCATCGGCCTCACCTACAACCCGCTGACCAAGCACTACAAGCTGGCCAACGACGTTGACGTCAACTACATGATCCAGACCCTGCGCGAGGAGTGAGCCTGTGAAGTTGCGAGCGGTTCTCTTCGACATGGACGGTACCCTGCTGGATACCGCGCCGGACTTTATCGCCATCTGCCAGGCCATGCGCGCCGACCGCGACCTGGCGCCGATCAACCCCCAGCACATCCGCGATGAAATCTCCGGCGGTGCGCGGGCGATGGTGGCCGTGACCTTCTCGATGGACCCGGAATCTCCAGGCTTTGAAGAACTGCGCCAGGAATTCCTCGAACGCTACCTTGTGGGCTGCGCGGTCCACAGCAAACTGTTCGACGGCATGGCCGAGCTGCTGGAGGACATCGAGAAGTCCAAGCTGATCTGGGGCGTGGTGACCAACAAGCCACTGCGCTTTGCCGAGCCGATCATGCAGCAACTGGGCCTGGCCGAGCGCTCGGCGCTGCTGATCTGCCCGGATCACGTGAAGAACAGCAAGCCGGACCCGGAGCCGATGATCCTGGCGTGCAAGATGCTCGACCTGGACCCGGCCAGCGTGCTGTTCGTGGGTGATGACCTGCGCGATATCGAATCCGGCCGCGACGCCGGCACGCGCACTGCAGCGGTCACCTACGGCTACATCCACCCGGACGACAACCCACGCCATTGGGGCGCCGATGTGGTGGTGGATCACCCGTTGGAACTGCGCAAGGTGCTGGATAGCGCGTTGTGCAGTTGCTAATTGTTTGCCGCCCCTGCAAACACTGAGGTCAATGTGGGAGCTGGCTTGCCTGCGATAGCGCAGTGTCAGCCAGCACATATGCCAGCTTACAGACCGCTATCGCAGGCAAGCCAGCTCCCACAGGAATTGGATTCCACATTGAGAGCTGTATCACCTTGAATTTTGTCGAGGCTATTTATGTTTGATTACTCCGCACGTCCAGAACTGCTCAAAGGCCGGGTGATCCTGGTGACCGGCGCCGGTCGCGGGATCGGCGCGGCGGCGGCGAAAACCTATGCCGCCCATGGTGCCACGGTGCTGTTGCTGGGCAAGACCGAAGCCAACCTGGCCCAGGTGTATGACGAAATCGAAGCGGCGGGCCAGCCGCAACCGGTGGTGATCCCGTTCAACCTGGAGACCGCCCTGCCCCATCAGTACGATGAACTGGCCGCGATGATCGAAAAGGAATTCGGCCACCTCGACGGCCTGCTGCACAACGCCTCGATCATCGGCCCACGCACGCCGATCGAGCAATTGTCCGGCGAGAATTTCATGCGCGTGATGCACGTGAACGTCAACGCGATGTTCATGTTGACCAGCACGCTGCTGCCGCTGCTCAAGTTGTCCCAGGATGCGTCGGTGGTGTTCACTTCCAGCAGCGTCGGGCGCAAGGGTCGGGCTTACTGGGGCGCCTATGGTGTGTCGAAGTTTGCCACCGAAGGCTTGATGCAAACCCTGGCCGATGAACTGGAGGATGTGGCCGCGGTACGCGCCAACAGCATCAACCCCGGCGGCACTCGCACCAGCATGCGGGCCCAGGCGTATCCGGGGGAAAACCCGATGGAAAGGCCGGCGCCGGAAGAGATCATGCCGGTGTACCTGTACCTGATGGGGCCGGACAGTACCGGCATCAATGGGCAGGCGTTTGACGCGCAGTAACAACTGACACAACCGGAACTAAATGTGGGAGGGGGCTTGCCCCCGATTGCAGGGTGTCAGTCACTGTATCTGTGATTGACCCACCGCTATCGGGGGCAAGCCCCCTCCCACATTTGTATTGCGGTGTTCTCTGGCTCTTAGTTCTTCACCACTTCCTCAAGAGTGAAGCGCCCCAACGGGTTCTGCAGGAAGTTGCTCACGTTCTTGCGTGAGATGTTGATGTAGGGGCTGTAGTACAGGTCGATCCAGTTCACATCCTGTTTCGCCAGTTTCTGCAGTTCCACATACATCTGCTCACGCTTGACCGGGTCAGCCTCGATGCGTGCTTGCGCCACCAGTGCCTTGACCTTGTCGTTCTTGTAACGGGTCATGTAGTTCTGGTTGGTGTCGTGGCCCAGCACGAAGGTGGTCTTCTGGTCCGGGTCGAGGATGTCGTTGGTCCAGTACATCACCGAAATATCGTACTCACCGTCCACCAGCATCTGCCAGCTCTGGGTCGGGTCGACCTTTTGCAGGTTGGCAGTCACGCCGACCTTCGCCAATTGATCCTTGATGATCACCGCAATCTGCTCGTCGGCTTCGTTGCCGGCATTGACCACGTAGTTGAGCTTCAAGTCCTTGGCACCGGCCTGCTCCAGCAGCTTCTTGGCGGCGGTCGGGTCGTACGGGCGTTGCAGGTTGTTGGCGTAGTGGTACAGCGAGCCCTTTGGAATGTAGGAATAAGCCACGGTGCCTTGACCGTAAGTGGCGGTCTTCACCAGCGATTGTTTGTCGATGGCCATGTCAAGTGCCTGACGTACTTCTGGCTTGGCCAGCAGGCCATGCTCGTGGTTGATCAGCAGGTGATCTTCACGGGTGGACGGGTCGGCATGGATCACCACGTTCTTGTCTTTCTTCAGCTCTTCAACCCGCGAGAACGGTACGAAGATCGCCGTGTCCAGCTCGTTGTTCTGCACCATGCGCATGCGCGTATTGTCGTCGGTGACGGAGACCCACTCCACGCCATCCAGGCTCACGTTCTTGGCCTGCCAGAAGTTCGGGTTCTTTTTCAGGATGACGCGATCACCCTTGCGCCACTCGTCCACGGTAAACGCGCCGGAGGTCACGGGGTTTTCCGAGTAGGCGTCTTCGCCCATCTTGGTCATGGCTTTTTCCGACAGGATCGACACCGTCGGCGACGCCAGTTGCGAGAGAAAGGCCACAGCCGGGGTCTTCAGGGTGACCACCAGGGTTTTCGGATCTGACGCCTTGGCCGTGTTGATCAGGTTGAAGGGGTCTGCCCACAGCGAGGCTTTGTTGTCGCGGATGCGCAGCAGGCTGAACGCTGCATCGTCGGCGGTGATCGTCGAACCGTCGGAGAACTTCGCATCACGCAGCTTGAAGGTGTAGGTCAGGCCATCCTTGGAAATGTCCCAGCTTTCTGCCAGGCCCGGCTCCATCTTGGTGCCCAGGTTATCGACGCGCACCAGGGTGTCGTAGACGTTGGCGAAGACCCAGGTGTCGCGGTTTTGCGCGCTTTTGATCGGGTCGAACGTGGTGCTGTCCTCACGGCAGCCGATGGTCAGTACACCGGCGGCTTGCGCCAGGCCGGCAGTCAGGGACCATGCGGTCAATGTAGCGGCGGCGAGCAACTTCAAGTGGCGCGATTGCATATCACAACTCCTTGTTAATGAATGGCAGAGGGTTAAAGCAAAGGTTCTTCAAGCACGCAACTGTACCGATGCTCGTGCAGGAAATGCGTCGGCGGCAACACCACGGAACACATGGTCCGGGCATGCCGACAACGTGGGTGAAAGGCGCAGCCTGCAGGCAAGTTCAGCGGGCTCGGGGGCTCACCCGGCAAGGGCTCTGTCGGCAACGGCCGATGCGGATCGATCTCGGGAATCGCCTGGATCAACGCCGCCGTGTACGGATGGCGTGGCGCCGTGAAGACCGACTCCACCGGCCCCTCCTCAACGATCTTGCCCAGGTACATCACCGCCACGCGATCGCACAGGCGACGCACGATAGCCAGGTCATGGGCGATGAACAGGATCGCCAGGTGCATGCGCTGCTGCAGTTCCAGCAACAGATTGATGATCTGGCCCTGGATCGACACGTCCAGCGCCGCCACGCACTCGTCGGCGATGATCAGGCGCGGCTCCACCGCCAACGCCCGGGCGATGCCGACGCGCTGGCACTGACCGCCGCTGAGTGAGCCGGGTTTACGACTGGCCAACTCGGGCCGCAGGCCGACCAGGTCGAGTAGTTCATTGACGCGATCTGATATCCGCTCCGGCGCAACCTTGCGTTGCACGCGTAGTACTTCGGCAATCGTTTCGCCGATGGTATGCCGCGGGTTCAGTGCGGCGTACGGGTCCTGGAAGATCATTGCGGTTTCATGGCGCAGCCGGGTGATGTCGATGGCGCTGCCGTGGGCCATGTCGATGCCATCAAACAGCACCTGTCCGGCGCTGATCGGGTTGAGGTGCAAAATGGCGCGGCCCAAGGTGCTTTTACCGCTGCCGGATTCACCGACCAACCCGAGGGTTTCACCCGCCGCCAAGCTCAGCGATACACCGTTCACCGCCCTCACCCACTGTTTGTTCAAGCCGAACAAGCCGGTGCCGGACGCGGCGAACTTCACCTCAAGGTCCTTGATCTGCAACAGGCTCATGGCTGCGCTCCCAACGGGTAATGACAGGCGACTCGCTGGCCTTCCGGCAGCACTTCGGTGCACAAGGCCCCGACTTGCGGGCAGCGCGGGTTGAACCGGCAGCCGGCAGGCAAGGCGTCCAGCAGCGGCGGCTGCCCGGGAATCGTGCGCAGCAAAGCGTGGCCGCTGCTGTGAGCAGGTTGGCAGTCGATCAAGCCGGCGGTGTACGGGTGCTGCGGTTGCGCCAGCACATCGTATTTGCTGCCGTGCTCGCACAGGCGCCCCGCGTACATCACGGCGATGGCGTCACAGGTTTGCGCAACCACGCCAAGGTCGTGGGTAATCATGATGATCGACAGGCCACGCTGGTCGCGCAGTTCCAGCAACAGCCGCAGGATTTGCGCCTGCACCGTCACATCCAGCGCCGTGGTCGGCTCGTCAGCGATCAGCACTTTCGGGTTGCAGCCCAAGGCGACTGCGATCATCGCGCGCTGGCGCATGCCGCCGGAAAACTCTTGGGGGTAGTTGTCGACCCGCGCCTGGGGATCGGGGATGCCCACTTGGCGCAGTACCTCGATGGCCTGCAGGCGCGCGTCTTTTTTCGACGCACCTTGATGCAGGCGGATGCCCTCGGCAATCTGCTCGCCGATGCGCATCAGCGGGTCGAGGTGGCTGCTGGGGTTCTGGAAAATCATGCCCAACTGACCGCCACGCACCGCCCGCATGCCAGCGTCATCCAATGACAGCAGGTCCTGGCCGCCCAGCCGGACCGCACCGCCTTGCACGCGCAGGTTGGGCGATGGCAGCAGGCGCATCAAACCGCGACAGGCCATGGTCTTGCCCGAGCCGCTTTCCCCCACCAGCCCGAGGATCTCACCCTCGGCCAAATCGAAAGACACGCGATCGACCAAGGTCACATCACGCCCTGCGTTGTTGGCAATCACACTGAGGTCGCGCACTTGCAACAGGCTCATGAGCGATCCCCCAACACTTGCGCCACGCCATCGGCGAGCAGGCTGAACCCCATGGCCAAGGTCACGATGGCCAGCCCCGGAAAGGTGCAGATCCACCAGGCAGTGGTGATGAAGGCCTGTCCTTCGGCCACCATCGTGCCCCATTCGGCGGTCGGCGGTTGCACGCCCAGGCCCAGGTAACTCACGGCGGCGCCATTGAGCAGCACCAACACCGCGTCCGACATGGAAAACACGATGGAGCCGAACATCGCATTGGGCAGCAGGTGCCGGAACAGAATCCGCCCATGGCCAAAGCCCAGGCTTTTGGCGGCCAGGGCAAAGTCGCTTTCCTTGAGCACCAGGATCTGCGAGCGGATAAGCCGCGCGTAGGACACCCAGCCCACCAAGGCCATGGCGATGTAGAAGCTCTTCAAGCCTGGGCCGAGAATGGCCATGATCGCCAGCATCAGCACCAGGAACGGGAAGGCCAGGATCACATCGATCACACGCATGCAGACACTGTCGAAACGCCCGCCGATGTAACCGGAGACCGCGCCGATGAAGGTGCCGATCATGAACGGGAAGATCACCCCGACGATGGCTAACTGGAGGTCTATACGCGCGCCCCAGATAACCCTCGAAAGAATGTCCCTCCCGTAGTTATCGGTGCCAAATGGATGAGCAAGGCTGGGGCCGAGCAAACTGAAATCGGTGTTCTGCGCAATCGGGTCATATGGCGCGATCCACGGTGCAAACAGCGCAAGCACCAGCCATGCCAGCAGAATCAACAAACCCCACGCAGCCGTCAGCCGGCCATTGCGCAAACCAAAGCGCAGGCGCAAGCGCCAAGGGGCAATCAACGGACGACTGCTCATTGCATCTTCACTCGCGGGTCGAGGGCCACGGTCACGACGTCAGCGATGAAGTTGACGATCACCGTCGCGCAAGCCAGCACCATGGCCACGCCCTGCACCACCATGTAATCGCGGGTGAAGATCCCGCGTACCAACAATTGGCCGATGCCGGGGATGGCGAACAGGCTTTCGATCACCACCGTGCCGCTGATCAGCCAACCGATGTTCACCGCCAGCAGATTGACCGCCGGCACCAGGGAATTGGGTAGCACATGACGGCGAAACACTGCGGCTTCCAACAACCCACGCGCCCGGGCGGCGGTCACGTGGTCGGCCTGTAGTTCCATCAACATGCTCGCCCGCAAGTTGCGCACCAGCACCGCCGACAACGCCAGGGCAATCGTCAGGCATGGCAGCACCATGTGATGCGCTTTATCCAACCAGGTTCGGCCGTAACCGGATACCGGAAACAGGCCCCACTGCACACTCAGCAACAGGATCAGCATCAAGCCCAGCCAGAACGCCGGCATGCCAAGGCCAACCGTGGTGAACACGCGAATCAGGTTATCCGCCCAGCCACCCTTGTTGCGTGCGGCGAAGGTCGCCAACGGCACGGCGATCAGCAGCGCCAGCACCACACTGCCGAGCACCAGTACCAGGGTGGGTTCAATACGCGTGACGATCAGCTTGAGCGCATCGACCTTGTACAGCAGCGATTGGCCAAGGTCGCCCTTGAGCAGGTTCTTCAGAAAGTAGAAATATTGCAGCCACAACGGCTGGTCGAGGCCGTACTGGGCGCGGATTTTCAGCAAAGCGTCCGGCGTGCTGCGCGAACCCAGCAAAGCACGCGCCGGGTCGCCGGGAATCGAGCGCACCAGCACAAAGGTGATCAGGCTGATGCCAAACAGCACCGGCAGCAATTGCAGCGGCCGGTACAAGACAAAACGGTAGCGCGCCAGGTTCATCCGTCAGCCCCGATGACGCGCAAGGAAGTCCAGCAACACCGGAAAATACGCATGGGGCTCCTCATAGAAAGGCATATGGCTGCTGTTGGGGAACACGTGCAGTTCGGCGTGTCGGGCCGCCAGTTTCATGCGCATGGCGCAGGCTGGGGTGAGTTCGTCATGCTGGCCGGTGGTGATCAGGATCGGCATCTTGAAATCGGCCATCTCAGGGATGCGGTTCCAGTCCTTGAGGTTGCCGATGTAGAGGAATTCGTTGGGGCCTTGCATGGTTTCGTAGGGGCCCATGTTCCAGTCGTCAAGGGAGCGTTTGACCGGTGCGGGCCACTCGTCCAGGCGGCACACGTGACGATAGTTGAGCAAGGTGATCGCGGCCTGGTACTGCGGGTGGTCCAGGGTGCCCATGGCTTCGTGGCGTTGCATCATGGCTACCGTCTCGCTGCCAAGGGCGCCGCGCAGGCGTTCCAGCTCTTGGGACAGGTGCGGAATGTCGCCAACGGTATTTTCCAGGATCAGGCTTTTCAGCGCGTCGGGATAATGGATGGCATATTCGATACCGAGCCAGCCGCCCCAGGAATGCCCGAGCAGGTGCACGCGACCGAGATCCAGGGCCTGGCGCACGGTTTCGACTTCTTCGACATAACGGCGGATTTCCCACAGAGAAACGTCGGTGGGCCTGGCTGATGCGCCCGTGCCAAGCTGGTCGAATGCAACCACTCGCAGGTTATGGTCTTTGAGCCAGCCATGGGCGTCTCGCAAGTAGTCACACGGCAAGCCTGGCCCGCCGTTGAGGCACAACAGCACCTCATCGCCTTCGCCAAAGCTGTAAACCACGAGGTTATGGCCGTCGACTTGCACGTTGTACTGCTGGTCGGGGGCAATTTCACGCCACATGCATACATTCCTTGTCTAGTGTCGGGCTGGCAGGCAGCGGCCGTTGATCAGACCAACACTACCTAGGATGTCGTGCGGCCATAACCTAGTATTTCTTATAGGTTTAGCCTGGCAGTCCTTCGCCGGGGCGTGGCATTCTACTTGCAGCAAGTCGAGATTCAAATGAATTCGGGAGCAGAACGGATGCTGGCCAAGCTGACTGCGTTAAATCACCGTCTGATGCCGGGCAGGAGCCTGGATGAGCAGATGGACAATACGTTTATCCTCGCCCAGCAACTGGGCTTCGATGCATTGGTGTATGACTACACCCCCGTGCCGATCGATCAGGATGGCGCATTGATCACACCCTCGGTGCTCGCACTGCGCAATACGCCGCCCGACTGGCACGCCTTGTGGTGCAGCGAAGGGTTCTACCAGATCGACCCGGTGCAACATCTGGCCCTGAGTACGGTGTCACCGTTCGTATGGTCCTACGACGTCAAGGTCGATACCCCGCTGCAAAAGATCATCGATCCCTGCCATGCGCCGGTGTCGTCCTACTTGCACGACCAGGAATTGACCTGCGGCGTCAGCGTACCGATCCACCTGCCTCGGGGCGGCTTCGCGTCGCTGACCGGACTACGAACGGGCAAGGCCCGCAGCGTGCTGCAGGATGTGCAGCAGACCTTGTCGGATTTCAGCCTGATTTCCCATGCCTTGCAGGAAGCAGCCTACCCGCTGTTTAGCAAGGAACTGCGCACTTATCCGCATATCCACCTGACCAAACGCGAACGCGAGTGCCTCAAATGGGCCGCCGATGGCCTGACCGCTGCCGAAATCGCCACGCAATTGAGCCGCTCTCTGGCGGTGGTCACCTTGCACCTGGCCTCGGCGATGCACAAGCTGGGGGCCAAGAACCGCGTGCAGGCGGTGGTGCGCGCCACCCATTACCGCCTGCTAGACGACTGACCACCGGCAAAACCTAGCTGTTTTGCTAGTTACTTAAATTTCGCCCACGCATTATCGTGTCCCTGAGCCTTTTTTCAGAGCAGGGTACGAAATGGAATTCATCGAAAAAATCCGCGAAGGGTATGCGGCGTTTGGCGCCTACCAGACCTGGTACCGCGTCACCGGTGACTTGTCGAGCGGTCGCACTCCCCTGGTGGTTATCCACGGCGGCCCCGGTTGCACCCATGATTACGTTGACGCGTTCAAGGACGTCGCCGCCAGCGGCCACGCCGTGATCCACTACGACCAGTTGGGCAACGGCCGCTCTACTCATCTACCCGAAAAAGATCCGTCCTTCTGGACCGTGGGCCTGTTCCTCGAAGAACTCAACAACCTGCTGGACCACCTGCAGATCAGCGATAACTACGCGATTCTCGGCCAATCCTGGGGCGGCATGCTCGGCAGTGAACACGCGATCCTGCAGCCCAAGGGCTTGCGCGCGTTCATCCCGGCCAACTCGCCGACCTGCATGCGCACTTGGGTCAGCGAAGCCAACCGACTGCGCAAATTGTTGCCGGAAGGTGTGCATGAAACCCTGCTCAAGCACGAGGCCACCGGCACTTACCTGGACCCGGAATACCTCGCCGCCTCAAGGGTGTTTTATGACCAGCACGTGTGCCGAGTCATCCCGTGGCCGGAGGAAGTGGCGCGCACGTTCGCCGCGGTCGATTCAGACCCGACGGTGTACCACGCCATGAGCGGCCCGACCGAATTCCACGTGATAGGCAGCTTGAAAGACTGGACTTCCATTGGCCGCCTGTCGGCGATTAACGTGCCCACGCTGGTGATCTCCGGCCGACACGACGAAGCCACGCCACGGGTGGTCAAACCGTTCCTGGATGAAATCGCCGATGTGCGCTGGGCACTGTTTGAAGACTCCAGCCACATGCCCCATGTGGAGGAGCGCCAGGCGTGCATGGGCACCGTGGTGAAGTTTCTGGATGAGGTGTGTTCTGTGCATTACAAAGAACACAAGGCCGGATAGTTTCCAATGTGGGAGCTGGCTTGTCTGCGATGACGGCGGTGAATTCACCCTTGCTATCGCAGGCAAGCCAGCTCCCACACTGCGCCCCTGTTCGGCGTCAGACCTCGGTGGTCTCTGCTTTGTGCGCTTTCCTCGGCACATCCGCCACCAACGGAATCTCTCTCCCTTCGGCATCAAACAACTTGCCGCCCTTGAAGTAATCCCCATCACGCAGTTCCGACACATCTCGGAAGCACAGACTGCGCTCGGTTCCTGCCACAAACACTGACTGCTGGTCCGAATTACCGGCGGTGAAGTGGTTGAACGCCAGGTTCAACAGGATCGCCATGATCGCCGACGAGCTGATACCCGAATGGAAAATGGTCGCGAACCAGCTCGGGAAGTGATCATAGAAGCTCGGCGCCGCAATTGGGATCATGCCAAAACCGATGGAAGTGGCCACGATAATCAAGTTCATGTTGTTGCGGTAATCCACCTTCGACAGCGTGCGGATACCACTGGCCGCCACGGTGCCGAACAGCACTATCCCGGCACCGCCCAACACGGAGGTCGGCACCGCCGCGATCACCCTGCCCATGAAGGGCAGCAGCCCAAGAATCACCAGAAACAGCCCACCGGTGGCCACCACAAAGCGGCTCTTGACCCCGGTAACCGCCACCAGCCCGACGTTCTGGGCGAACGCACTCTGGGTAAACGAACCGAAGATCGGTGCAAACATGCTCGACAGCATATCGGCGCGCAGGCCGTTACCCAGGCGTTTGGAATCGACCTTGGTGTCGATGATCTCGCCCACCGCCAGGATGTCCGCCGAGGTCTCGACCAGGGTCACCATCACCACGATGCACATGGAGATGATCGCAGCAACGTGGAAGGTTGGCATGCCGAAATGGAATGGCGCTGGGAAACCGAACATCGGCCCCTGAGTCACGCCGGAGAAGTCGGCCATGCCAAGGAACACCGCAATCACCGTGCCGATAACCATCGCCAGCAGGATCGACAAGCGCGAGATGGTTGCGCTGCTGATTTTGCTCAGCAGCAACACCAGCACCAGGGTCAACGCCGCAAGGCCGATGTTGGACATGCTGCCGAAATCCGCCGCGCGACTGTTGCCGCCCATGGCCCAGCGCGCCGCAACGGGCATCAGGGTCAGGCCGATGGTCGTGATCACAATGCCAGTGACCAACGGCGGGAAAAACTTGGTGATCCGTGAAAAAACGGGGGTTATCAATAACCCGATAAACGACGCGGCCATCACCGCCCCAAGAATCGCCGGCACACCGCCGGCGCCATCACTGCCGACAATCGCCACCATGGTTGCCACGCCGGCAAACGACACGCCCTGCACCAGCGGCAATTGACAGCCAAAAAACGGTAGACCCAAGGTCTGCAGCAGCGTGGCCAGGCCGCCGGCAAACAGCGACGCAGCGATCAGCAGGCCGATATCCGCCGGGGACAACCCGGCCGCCTGGCCGACAATCAGGGGGACCGCAACGATTCCGCCGTACATCGTGAGTACATGTTGCAGACCGTAAGCCATGTTGGCGGCGACGCCGAGATTCTCATCTTCTGGCCGCTGCGGTGACGCCTTCGGGATAGTCATGGTGAGGGGTTCTCTGTTTTTGTTGTGCGGCCACTGTATGCAATGTTTGGAGTGGATGTCCATAGAGTTGTATACAATCAATCAGACAAGTTACCCTCCAACGGCGTTACAAAAACAATCCGACCGTGATGAGCCAGAACGCCAAAGGACCCATAACAATGAAAAAGGCACTACAGGGCGCCACCGTCGCGCTTACCCTTCTCGGCGGCGGGGAGGCCGTCGCAGTAGAGTGGATGAACAACAGCGTAGGATTTCGCTACGGCCAGCAGTTCACCAATCCGAATAACCCCGACGAATTCAGCAAGCGCATCTACAGCTTCACTCACGCAAGCGGCTACCAGTACGGCAGCAATTTCCTCAACCTCGATGTGTTTCTGTCCGACAGCCGCGACCCGCGCAAGGGCACCGATCATGGCGGGAGTGAGGTGTATGCGGTGTACCGCCACCAGCTGTATGCGTCGCGGGTATTCGATGTGCCGCTCGGCACCGGCCTGGTCAAGGACTACGCGCTGACGCTGGGTTTTGACGCCAACCGCAACAACAACTTCGCCTCAGCCAAAAAACGCGCGCTGGTGATCGGCCCGACGTTGAAGTTCAACACTGTCGGCGTACTCGACCTGAGCCTGATGTACTACAAGGAAAGGAACCACACCGGCATCCCCGGCGCGCAGGAGTCGAACCACACCTTCGACGACACTTACCTGCTCAACTTGACGTGGATGCGCCCATTCGAAATCGCCAACCATGCGGCGAAATTCCAGGGGTTTATCAATTACGTCGGGGAAAAAGGCGAGGACTACCACGGCCGCGACACCGCGCCGGAGGCCCTGATGCGCACCGCGCTAATGGTGGCGGTGCGACCGGGCAAAAGCGTCAAGCCGAACCTGTACCTTGGGGTGGGTTACGAGTATTGGCATAACAAGTTTGGCGTGGATGGCGGCCGGGGTAGCCGCACATCGACGCCGACGGTGAACCTGGAAGTGACGTTCTAACTGAAGAAGCCCGATCAAACCGTGGGAGCTGGCTTGCCTGCGATGCGGGCGATTGGGTGTGTCAGGTACACCGAGCCGATGCTATTGCAGGCAAGCCAGCCCCCACAGTTTTGACCGCGTCGTTACTTCAGATTCGGTGCCAGGACTGAATTGTCGGCTTTCGGCCGCGCCAGCCAGTAGCCCAGCACGGCCAGCGGCGCGGTCGCCAGCATCACGATCGCGGTAATCAGCAGCGGCTGGTCAAGCATCGACGACACCACCAGGCTGCTGAGAAAACATAGGCCCAGTTGCAGGGTGTTTTGCAATGCCGCCGCCTTGCCGGAATTTTCCGAAAACGGCATCAGCGCATTCGCCACCACGATGGGGTAACTGGCACCGTTGCACAGCGCCATCAGGCAGAACGGAATCAACAAGGTGGTGAGGGTTGGCACCGTCAAGGTGGCGACCAGGTACAGCGCCACCATGCTGATGCAGTACGCCAGCAGCAACCAGGGCAACAGCGTCTTGCCCTGGAAGCGCTGCAAGGCGCTGCGGCAACTGTAGCCACCGACCAGGAACGCCAACGTAGGCAATACGTAACTCAGGCCAATATCATTCGGGCTGTAGCCCATGCCGCCGAGGATGAAGGGCGACGCCGTCAGCCAGGCGAAGAAGCTGGCCGAGCAGGCGGCAAAAATCATCACATTCCCCGTAAATACGCGGGACGTGAGCAACTGTCCATAACCGAGGCGCACCGGCTCGCGCCCCTCCGTCGGGCGTTTCGGCATGCCACGCAGGAATACGGTCGGCAGCAGCAACAGCACCGACACCCCCAGCAACACGCCGAAGATCGCCTGCCAACCGAAGTGATTCAGCACCATCGCGCCCAACAGCGGCGCCAGCGCTGGCGACAACGACATCAGCGGCATGATGCTGGCGAACACGCGATGGGCCTTGTCGGCCGGGTAGCGATCAATCACCAGTGCCTGCCAACTCACGGCGGCGGAACACACACCAATCGCCTGGATAAAGCGCAGCGCCAGCAATTGCGGCGCGGTCTCGACCCAGAACATCCCCGCGCAGCCCAACACAAACAGGCTCAGGCCGGCGAGCAGGATGGGCTTTCGCCCCAAGCGGTCGGACAACGGCCCCCACAACAGCTGCCCCACCGCAAAGCCGGCGAGGAAAATACTCAAGCTGGCACCTACTGCGCCAGCGCCAATCTGCAACTGCTCGCCCATGGCACCAAATGCCGGCAAGTACATGTCCATGGCGAGGTAACCGAGCATGCTCAGTCCCGCCAGATACCAAGTGAAGCCAAAAGAGTTTTTCATTGAAGCCTTGTTCATTCTGCCATCAAACTATTTGCTGACTGGCGCCCATTATGAAGCTGACAGATTCTCTGTGAAGCGATAATAATTGGACACTCTTATCAATAAATTTGAAGGCAGTCAGCATGTGGTCCGAATATTCCCTGGATGTGGTTGACGCCGTGGCACGCCATGGCAGCTTCAGCGCCGCAGCTCAGGAACTGCATCGAGTGCCGTCGGCCGTCAGCTATACCGTGCGCCAGCTGGAAGAGTGGCTAGCGGTGCCCTTGTTCGTGCGACGCCACCGGGACGTGGAACTGACGCCCGCCGGCCGCCTGTTTATCGACGAAGCCCGTGGCGTGATGAAGAAAATGCTCGGCACCCGGCGCCTGTGCCAGCAGGTCGCCAATGGCTGGAGTGGCCAGTTGAAGGTCGCGGTGGACTCCATCGTCAAACCCCAACGCTGTCGGCAGCTGGTGCTGGACTTCTATCGACAGTTTCCCGAGGTCGAGTTGCTGCTGGAGTACGAAGTGTACAACGGCGTGTGGGATGCCCTGGCAGATGAACGCACCGACATTGTGATCGGCGCGACCAGCGCGGTGCCGGTGGCCAGCCACTTCACCTTCCGCGATATGGGTTTGTTGAATTGGCTGTGCGTGGTCAGCGCGCGACACCCGCTGGCCAGCGTCGAAGGATTATTGAGCGACGATCAGCTGCGTCCCTTTGCCTCCCTGTGCATGACCGACACCTCGCGCAACCTACCCAAGCGTGACACCTGGACACTGGATAACCAGCGTCGGCTGGTGGTGCCGAATTGGGCATCCGCGATCGATTGCTTGCGCGACGGTCTGTGTGTAGGCATGGCGCCGGCGCATCAGGTGTTGCCGTGGATCGAACGCGGTGAGCTGGTGGCGCTGCAATTGAGCCGGCCGTTTCCGGCCAGCCCGTCTTGCGTGGCGTGGGCACAGAACAAGCTGTCCCCGGCCATGGCTTGGCTGCTGGAGTACCTGGGCGATACCGAAACCCTGAACCAAGAGTGGCTTAACGGCCCTACGCCAGTAACCGGGTAATGGCCCGCACGATCATCTCGACCTCCTGAGTATCCAGGGTCAGCGGCGGCAACAGGCGAATGATCTTGCCCCGCGTGACGTTGATCAGCAACCCGTGCTCCTGGGCGGCGCGCTGAGCCAGGTCCCGGCAGGGGCTGGCCAACTCGATACCGATCATCAGCCCCTGGCCACGAATCGCCACGACCTGCGCATGCTCATTCAATTCCACGCGTAACCGGGCCAACATGCGTTCGCCCTGTTGTGCTGCGTTCTGCAGCAAGCCTTGCTCTTCGATGATGTCCAGCACGGTGCATCCGACCCGACACGCCAGCGGGTTGCCGCCAAACGTGCTGCCATGACTGCCCGGTGTAAACAATTGGGCCACCGCGGCCCGAGCCAGGCACGCGCCGATCGGCACGCCATTGCCCAGGCCTTTGGCCAGGGTCATCACGTCCGGGACGATGCCTTCATGCTGGAAGGCAAACCAGGTGCCGGTGCGGCCGATGCCGGTCTGGATCTCGTCAAGCATCATCAGCCAGCCCTGGCGTGTGCAGTGATCGCGCAAGGCTTGCAGGTAACCCGACGGTGCCGGCAGCACACCACTTTCACCCTGGATCGGTTCCAGCAGCACCGCGGTGATGCGCGGACCAAATGCCTTGGTGATCGCTTCCAGTGCCGCCAGATCACCAAAGCGCACCTTGAGAAAATCCCCCGGCAACTGTTGGAAGCCCAGGCGGACCGAGGGGCCATCGCTCGCGGCCAGGGTGCCGAGGGTACGGCCATGAAAGGCGTTCTCCATCACCACCACCAACGGCGCTTCAATGCCCTTTTTCCAGCCATGCAGGCGCGCCAGCTTAAGCGCGGTTTCGTTGGCCTCGGCGCCGGAATTATTGAAGAACGCGCGATCCAGGCCTGACAACTGAGTGAGGCGCTGGGCCAGCCGTTGTTGCCAGTCGATGCTGTAAAGATTGGACGTGTGCAACAGCAAGCCCGCCTGCTCGCTGATAGCCGCCACCAGCCTGGGGTGCGAATGGCCGACATTGGTCACCGCCACACCGGCCACCGCATCCAGGTATTCGCGACCTTGCTGGTCCCATAGGCGCGTACCCAAGCCGCGGGTAAAGCTCAGGGCCAAGGGTTGATAAGTGGTCATCAGGCAGGCGGCGGTCATGGTGCGGGCTCCAGTGCATCGTAGTGATGACTGCAGTATCGTTAGCCACCTGAGCTGGATAAACTGCGCATTCCTGCAATGACTTTAAACCAGGGCTTGATAATGGATCTGTTCCAGGCAATGTCGGTGTACGTGAAAGTGGTCGAGACCGGCAGCATGACGGCGGCAGCCCAAGCCTGCGGGATGTCTACCACCATGGTCGGCAACCACCTACGTGCGCTGGAGCAGCGGCTGGGCGTCAGCCTGCTCAAACGCACCACACGCAAACAAAGTCTCACTGAATTTGGTGGCCAGTATTACCAGCGTTGCCTGGAAGTACTGGGGCTGGTAGCCGACTCCGAACAGCTTGCCGAGCAAGCCCACAGTGATGTCCCCAAAGGCACCCTGCGCATCACCGCGCCCCCCGTGTTCGGCACCGAACGCCTTACACCGGCCTTGAGCGAATTTTCCCGACGCTACCCATTGATCAATCTGTACGTGGTACTGAGCAATGAGCGGATGGACTTGGTCGACAGCGGCTTCGACGCGGCGATTCGCCTTGGCGAACTGGAAACATCCAGTCTGATCGCCAGGCCAATGCAGGCCTACACCCTCACCCTCTGCGCATCACCTGATTACCTGGCGCGACGTGGTACACCTCAGACCCCCGAGGACCTGCAGCACCACGACTGCCTGGCGTTCGCCTACCCGGCGAGTGACAACTGGCGCGACGCCGACAAACTGTGGCGCATGACCGGCGAGAGCGGCGAGGTGGAGGTTCCAGTATCCGGCTCTTTGACCATCAACAGCTCGCAAGGCCTACGCCAGGCGGCCGTCAACGGCATGGGCATCATCATGCTGGCCGATGCCCTGGTGCAGCCGGATCTGGAGAGCGGCAAGCTGGTGGCCTTGCTCACCGCCTATCGACTCCCCAGCCGCCCCATGCATCTGCTCTACGGCCAGGACCGTTATCGGCTGCCCAAGCTGCGCGCCTTTGTGGATTTCGCCATGGAAAAATGGGCGCGCTAAAAGCCCACACCCCATTCTCGCAATTGAGCGGCAGTGCGCTCGGCGGACACATGATGAATCCCCCGCCAGCCGAGGGCGATGGCTGCTTCGATGTTGCCGGCAACATCATCGATAAACACCACTTCCGCCGCCTGGATATCTGGCAGGTGGGCCCGTACCTGGCTGAGGCTGGCGTCGTAGATCGCTGCGTCAGGCTTGATCAGTTTCAACTCGCCGGACACCACGATATCGCGAAAAAATTGGAGGAAGGGGTAGTTGGCCCGCGCATACGGGAAGGTCTCAGCCGACCAGTTGGTGAGCCCGAACAGCGGCATATCGGCCTGGTGCAGCGCCTCGAGGATCGCCACGCCTTCCGTCAACGGGCCACGCAGCATTTCGTGCCAGCGATCGTAATAGGCTTGGATCAGGCGTTCATGATGCGGGTATTGCTCGATCAGGCTGCGGGTGCCTTCGGCCAGGGAGCGACCGGCATCCTGCTCGGTGTTCCACGCCTGGGTACAGATATTCTCGAGAAACCACTGCCGTTCGCCATCATCGGCAATCAGCTTGCGGTAAAGGTGCTGCGGGCTCCAATCGAACAGGACCCCGCCGAAATCAAAAACCACTGCACGCACGGTCATATGCGCCTCCCAATTAACTAATGTGCTGCGACAGTCTCCTACAGCAATGACACGCGGCGGCAAGCAATCAACTGTAGGCCCCTTCCGATAATGTCATGGAACGCGCACTACCAGCAGCGCTGTAACCCCCGGCATTCGAGACTTGCACCGTCTTTCGTCGATTCGGCGCCGTACAGCCAGACATACTTTTTTCGCCCCGCCCCTAAAAAATGGCTCTAGTGTCTGCCCTGCAATCGAGGGAATGCTCGGGTCTGGAAGGGATCATCCAACATGCCGATGAAACATGACTTGGAGACATTCAATGAGAGACATCATCTCCCCTGCTATTTCACCTTCCGCACTCAGCCTGCACGTAGTACTGAGCGCTCAAGCCAGTCGGTCGACTGGCATCGCCCAAGAGACGAACAACTCGGTAAATCTCGCACTTGAACGCGTCAGGGGGCAGACCGGAATAGTGCCGAGCCATCTTGCGCCCTTGCAAAATATCGCGGTGGATACCAACTCCATCATCGGTGTACGTCCCGTAGAAACCGTGGCTACCGGGTTGATAGAGGCCGGTCACCCCACCAAGGATTTTCACATCAAGGGAAAAAGTGCCAACTGGGGACCGCAGGCTGGCCTGATCTGTACGAACCAAGCGTTCAGCAAGCTTGAAAAATTCAAGGAGGACGCGCCCGCAAAAGTGACCCGCGCCAACGAACAAATCCAGGAGTGCATCCGCGATGGACATGCCGTCGCAGTGCCTCTGAGTATTTCGAGCCACCGCCTCGGCGAACTGATGAAACTCGGCCAGATCACCGACCTGACAACAAAGACACACAGCGACACGCTGCGTTTCAGTGCTCAAGGCCCCAGCCAGCAGATGTATGCATTCGAAGGCAAACGCACATCGCCCTCAGAAGATAGCTATCTGATCTTCCACGAAGGCAAACCCATTGAAGTGCTGGCAAAACGCGAAGGAGGCAAGGCATTGACGGCCGATTATGACCTGCACATGGTCGCGCCCCACCTCAGCGATTTTGGCCCACAGGACAGAATCCCAGTGCCCGACATAGCGCACAGTGTTTTCACTCAGCGAATCGATCGCTACAGGCAGCAACGACCTGACCCCAGCACTTTTCAAGTGCCGCAAGCGTTACGCGCAGACTATGAAAGCGCTGCACACTTCTATCAAAAGGAAGACCCCGATCTGGGCAATGCCACGCCACGGATAAAGCAAATGATTGAGCTGATCAATCACCGCTTAGTCGGCAATGGAGAGCGGGTGGTACACCACAATGCGGACTCCGGTAGCCCCGCGACGGAAGTCGCCGCCAACTACCCGGCAACCTTCTTTCTACCCACAAAGCTTGGGCGCTTTGACGAGGTCAGCATCATCAACAACAGCAAGGAAATGGCGGAACTGATAACAACAGCCAAAGACAGCGGCTATCACGTTGCTGTTAATCCGCTTTGGGAGAAAGAAGTAACTGGCATCAAACGCTCTGGTTTCACCCATGCGCAGGAGCGGCTGGCGTCGACCTTTCGCCAAGATTGAGCACCTTGGGCGCAAACCAGACAGCAGCCTGATAACAGGCTTATCGAGGCTGCTGTCGACCCCAGCAATTATGCCGAGATGAGACCGTTGATCTTCACGGTCGGGTTCACGTCAGCATCGTAGTCCACGCCATCGATTTCAAAACCGAACAAGCGCAGGAATTCAGCCTTGTAGCCGGCAAAATCGCTGATCTCGTTGACGTTGTCGTCGGTGACCTGGTTCCACAGGGCTGCCACGGCGTCCTGGACCTTCGGTTCCAGCTCGGCCAGGTCGGCACGCAGGCGGCCGTCGGCGTCGAGTTTCGGCTGGCTGCCGTACAGGCTGTCCTTGAACAGGCCGTAGACCTGCTCGATGCAACCTTCGTGGGTGCCCTGCTCTTTCATCACTTTGAACAGCAGAGACAGGTACAGCGGCATGATCGGGATGGCCGAGCTGGCCTGGGTGACCACGGCCTTGAGCACCGATACACGGGCATCGCCCTTGAGTGCAGCGAGGTTGTCGCGCAGGGTCAGGACTTTCTTGTCGAGGTCTTTCTTGGCTTCGCCGATGGAGCCGTTCCAGTAGATGTCCTGGGTCAGCTTCTCGCCAAGGTAGGTGAACGCGGTGGTCTTGGCGCCTTCGGCCAGCACGTCGGCGTCACGCAGGGCGTCGATCCACAGCTGCCAATCTTCGCCGCCCATCACTTTGACGGTGCCGTCGATTTCTTCCTGGGTTGCAGGCTCCAGGGTGGTGTCGACCACAACGCCCTTGTCGGTGTTGATACCGCGCAGGGTCACAGCCTTGCCGATCGGCTTAAGGGTGGAATTGTGCACCACGCCTTGCGGGTCGGTACGGCGTGGCGCGGCCAGGCTGTAGACGACCAGGTCGATCTTGCCCAGGTCTTTCTTGATGGTTTCGATGGTCAGGCGCTTGATCTCGTCAGAGAACGCGTCGCCGTTGATGCTCTTGGCGTAAAGGCCTTTCTCGACTGCAAATTTCTCGAATGCGGCGCTGTTGTACCAGCCGGCGGAACTCAGCTTGCCTTCTTCGCCTTCTTTCTCAAAAAACACGCCCAGGGTATCGGCGCCGCAGCCAAACGCAGCGCTGATGCGCGCGGCCAGGCCGTAACCGGTGGATGCACCGAGGACCAGGACCTTTTTCGGGCCGCCTTCGATGACGCCGTGCTGAGTGACGTAGTCGATCTGCTCTTTGACGTTCGCTTCACAGCCAACAGGGTGAGCGGTCACACAGATGAAGCCACGAACCCGCGGTTTGATGATCATAAAATTTCTGCCTCTTCCAAGGTGCCGAAGGCCAGTGGTGGCCATTCAACTTCAATCGTACCGGTCTATGACGTCCAAAAAACCGAAGCGTCACGATAGTCGCAAATCTTCTGTTTACAAAATCCAATCCGCTCAACGCAGCCAACGTTAAAAACTGTGTAGAGCCTTCACAATTTTGCAATATTTAAAACGCCTCTCCAGCGCCGAACGCCTTATCATGACGCAGTTGTTTCAATATGTTTCAAAACCCCACCACTCGCGGCCACGGATCCGGACCTGTCGAATGGCGTCCTGCTGGAGCTGAGTGTCATGAACAAGCCTGCTTTGCGTAAAAAAGCGGCATCGGTCGCCTGGGTACTCGGCGTCCTGCTGATTATTGATATGTTCCCCGAAACCACATTGGTATTTCTCGGGCTGGTGGTGATCTGCGGTATTTACGACTTCCTGCGCAATGGCCTGTACGACGCGCCCACCATCAAGAAATATTTTATCGGCAGCGGCCGCAACACCTGGCTGCTGGCGCCGTTCAATACCCTGTTCGACCTGTTGAGCTCGCGTAACCGACACGTTTACACCATGGCCGACCTACCGCCAGCCTGGCGTGAAGAGCTGCAACAGGTGATCGAAGACGCCATGGCCCACAAGGACGAAATCATTGGTTACCTGGACGAACGCATGGCCGAGAAGAAGCGCGGCATGTTGTTTTTCCAGTGGTATGGCCAACCCATCGAGACCACCCTCGACATTCCGAGACTGCGCAGAAAACTACCGTTCGTGAAAACCATTGGCGTGTCGGTATTCAATGAAAACCGCTCCACCTCATTTCATTTCGGCCCCCTGCGCATGATGTTCCGCGTGCTCTACAACATGGCACCGGCGCCCCATCACGAGGGCGTCTACATCCAGGTGGGCAGGCACAAGCATTACTGGCACGACGACCCGCTGTTTATTTTCGATGACACCCTGATGCACGCCTCTTTCAACAAAAATGATGCCAAGCGTTACTGCCTGTTTATCGATATCGTGCGACCGACACCGGTGCCCCAGGTTCTCAACGCCGTGATCGCGGGGTTTGCCGGCATGGCCTTTACCCTGCGTCGGGTTTTCTACAAAAACTGGAAGCTGATTCAGTAAGTTCTGCGGCATGATGGTGTTGGACGGTGTTTGCGCTCGGCCTTGCGCCTGAGGTAAATATCCGTCTCGTGCGACCGAATTCGGCGCCCATCATTCTCAAGCCATCGCGGTCCCTCGCGGGTGCGGTGGCTGCGCTTTCAAGGAATCAGAATGCCCCAACGTCAAGTCATCAATGCGTCCGTCAGCCCCAAAGGCAGCCTCGAAACCCTGTCCCAACGTGAAGTCCAGCAACTGAGCGAAGCCGGTACCGGCAGCATCTACACCCTATTCCGCCAGTGCGCCCTGGCGATCCTCAACACCGGCGCGCACATCGACAACGCCAAGACCATCCTCGACGCCTACAAAGACTTCGAAGTGCGCATTCATCAACAGGACCGTGGCGTGCGCCTGGAATTGCTGAACGCCCCCGCCGATGCCTTCGTCGATGGCGAAATGATCGCCAGCACCCGCGAAATGCTGTTCAGCGCCCTGCGTGACATCGTCTACACCGAAAACGAGTTGGACAGCCAGCGCATCGACCTGAGCAACTCCCAGGGCATCACAGACTATGTGTTCCACCTGCTGCGCAACGCCCGTACGCTACGCCCCGGTGTCGAGCCGAAAATCGTGGTGTGCTGGGGCGGGCACTCGATCAATACCGAAGAATACAAATACACCAAGAAAGTCGGCCACGAACTGGGCCTGCGCAGCCTCGACGTTTGCACGGGCTGCGGCCCCGGCGTGATGAAAGGTCCTATGAAAGGCGCGACCATTTCCCACGCCAAGCAACGCATTACCGGCGGGCGCTACCTTGGCCTGACCGAGCCGGGCATCATCGCCGCCGAAGCGCCGAACCCGATCGTCAATGAGCTGGTGATCCTGCCGGACATCGAAAAACGCCTGGAAGCCTTCGTTCGCGTCGGCCACGGCATCATCATCTTCCCGGGCGGTGCGGGCACGGCCGAAGAGTTTCTGTACCTGCTGGGCATCCTGATGCACCCGGACAACCGCGACCTGCCCTTCCCGGTCATCCTCACCGGGCCGAAACATGCCGCGCCGTACCTGCAACAGTTGCACGCATTCGTCGGTGCCACCCTGGGCGAAGCGGCGCAAGCGCACTACCAGATCATCATCGATGACCCGGCCGAAGTGGCGCGCCAGATGACCGTCGGCCTCAAGGCCGTGAAGCAGTTCCGCCGCGAGCGCAACGACGCGTTCCACTTCAACTGGCTACTGAAGATCGACGAAGGCTTCCAGCGCCCGTTCGACCCGACCCACGAGAACATGGCAAGCCTGCAACTGAGCCACGCATTGCCGCCCCACGAACTCGCCGCCAACTTGCGCCGTGCGTTCTCCGGGATCGTGGCCGGTAACGTAAAGGACAAAGGCATCCGCCTGATCGAGCAGAACGGTCCTTACGAAATCCACGGTGACCCGGCCATCATGAAACCGCTGGACGAGCTGCTACAGGCGTTTGTCGCCCAGCACCGCATGAAGCTGCCAGGCGGCGCGGCGTATGTGCCGTGTTATCGAGTGGTTCAGTAAGCTAGCGCTGCACCGCCACGCATTTGATTTCCACCAGCAGACCGGGGTGTGCCAGTTCGGACACCCCGATGGTGGTCCAGGCGCAATGCCCGCGTGGGAACAGGCGGTTTTTCACGTCACGGAAAACTGCCATGTGCTGGCTCATGTTGACGTGGTAGGTCGTCATGTCCACCACGTCTTCGAAGCGGCAACCACCCTCCTCCAATACTTCCCGCAGGTTTCCCGAGGCGGCGATGAATTGCGCCTCGGGATCTTCGATCACGGCCAGTTGCGGAGTGCGGCCGACCTGGCCCGCGCAGTAAAGAGTGTTGCCAACCTTTACCGCTGGCACGTAGCCGGCGCGCTCGACAATGGGTTGCATGGTGGCAGGAATGATCAGATGGCGGTCGGTCATAGCTTGTATCTCTTTGGGCCTGAGGCGGGCGTGTGAGCGTGCAACGTTCGAGCTAGGGTTTTACCTGTTCCCACCTACTCACACCAGCGAGCGACCTATGGACCAACGGATCTTGCCCTTCATAAATCCTTACCTTAGGGTAAGGAATATCACGATGGAGATTTTCACGATGTCGACCGCCACACTGACCTCAAAAGGGCAAATCACCATCCCTGTAAAAGTGCGCACCGCACTTGGCCTGGAAACGGGCGACCGGGTTGAATTTGTCGAAACGGAAGACGGCACGTTTTCCATTATTGCCGCGAGCAGAACCGTCCAGGATCTCAAGGGGCTTGTCCGCAAGCCCGCACAGGCCGTATCGATCGCAGACATGAACCGCGCCATCGCCGTGCAGGGAGCCAAGGCAGGATGATTGGGCTCGATACCAATGTGCTGGTGCGTTACGTCACCCAGGATGACCCCGTGCAATCACCCAAGGCCTCTGCCTTGATCGAATCGCTGACCACCGTTTCACCGGGCTTCGTCAGTCTGGTGTCCGTGGTGGAGTTGGTCTGGGTGCTGCAAAGCTGCTATCAATCGACCAAAAGCGACGTGGTGACGGTGCTGGAAACGCTGCTGCGTACCCGTGAGCTGACCGTTGAGCATGCCGAAATCATCTGGCAGGCACTGCGCCGATTCACGGCCGGTAAAGCCGATTTCGCCGACTACCTGATCGAACGCTGCGCCCATGCGGCAGGCTGTGAGTACACCGCCACCTTTGACCTCGACGCGGCCAAGGGAACGGGCATGAAACGCCTCGCCTGAAGCCTCCGCGTTGCGGGGAGTTCCGGGCTTTGGTAAAAAACGCCTCTACTCCGATCAAGAGAACGACCAACGTGCGCACGCTGCTTCTCGCCGCCATGGCCCTGGCGCCAACCCTCGCCCTGGCCGACACCATCGCCTGGCCCGACTTGCCCAAAACCTGCTTCGTCAGCGGGCGCGCCGCCACAAGTGCAGATATCGACAGCGGCTGCGCGGCGTTCCTGATCAATGTGCAAGGCAAACCGGCGGGAACACCGATCAACGTGGATGTCCCGCAGTACGCCCTGCACGTAGACGAGGCCACCGGCAAGGAAACGCCGGTGATCATCATCCAGGCTGAAGAGAACGGCGCGACCAGGATAGTGGGCTACCAGGAACTGGGCAGCGATCAACTCGGTGCTGCACTGCTGCGGGAGGTTCGGCTCCTGGGCACCCAAAAGCCGATTTAGCCTGACTCAGCGAACCCAGCCCCCACCCTGCCAGTGATACCCATCATTACGCTGCACCCAATGCGGATGCACGTAGCGGTACCCCTCGCGCACCGGCTCCCAGTGGCCATGCACCGCGACATAGCGTCCGCCTTCCCAACGCCAGTAACCGCGCGACCATATATAGCCGTAGCGCACCGGCGGCTCGACTTCGATCACTTGCACTGGCGGCGGTTGCGGCGCGACGACTTCGACATACTCACGTTGCACCGGCCTGCGCTCGTGCACGACGCGCTCTTGCACACACCCGGATGCCGCGACGACCATGGCTACCAATGCTGCATAACGTAGCAACATAAAAAACCCTCGGGCGTTGACGCCCACTACCTGCACCGTTAAAAAATGCCCCCTTGTTTCAACCTCGCTCCTGCTCGGCCCTGAGTATTTTTAACAGGTGATGTCTGTCAGCTTGCTGAACCCGCAGTCCTCAAGAGGCGCAGGCGACGGTCGGTCGCTTGCGGCGTATCAACAACAGCCCGCCGACGACCACGGCAATGCCGGCGTAGGTCGAGACCTGGATCACGTCGCCAAACATCAGCGCCGCCCATACCAGGGTGACCGGCGGTTCCAGGTAGACCAGCGCCGCCACCTGGGTCGCGGTCATCACGCGCAGCAGCATCCACAGGCTCAAATAGGCGACGAAGGTGGAGAACAGGGTGAGCCAGACAATTGAGATCAACACGTCAGGGTCGTGGGGAATACTTAGCGTATCGGTGTAGAGCACGGCGCCGGTAAAACCGATCAAGGTCAGCAACGACTGGATGAACAGCGGCAGCACCAAGCCTGCGTCCTGGCGTTGAACGGTGCGGCGCTCATACAGGGTCGCCAGCGTCAGCCCCAACGCGGCGGCCAGGGGCAACAGGTACATGACCAGGCCGACGCCCTCCCCACCACCGCCGTACTGCCCAGCGATCACGATGGATACGCCTACGAAGCTGATCATCAGCCCCGTCCACTGCCAGCCGCCACTGCGTTCAGCCGCGCTGCCACTCGACAGCGCCGCCGTCATTAACGGTTGCGTCGCCGCGATGATTGCAGCGATGCCGGGAGACAAACCATTCTGGATCGCGACGTAGAGGCAACTCAGGTACAGGAACTGCGAGAGAAATCCGGTGACGGCGTAATGGCGAACCTGCACCCAAGAAACCTTCAGTAACCTGACGTTCAAGAACAGCCCCAGGCACAGCGAGACCAGCAGGAAGCGCCAGAACAGCAGATTGAAGGCACCGCCGCCTTGCGTACCCAGTTTGGCGCCGATATAGCCAGAGCTCCATGAAAGTACAAATGCCACCTGCAACAACAGCCGCTTTAAGGTTGGTCGCGTCATGAAGCCTGCCCGTCAGTCCAAGTTGACTGAAAGGCTAAGGGCAGCACATGCTTCTGTATATTTGAATAAGCTGCACTATCAATTCGCAATAGTGGAATCATGGCCAAACAACTGAATATCGACCTGTTGCGCACGTTCCATGCCGTGGCGCGCTTTGGGCGGTTCAACGAAGCAGCCGAGCATGTGCACCGCAGTGCCTCCACCGTGACGACACAGATACAAAAGTTGGAGGATCAGGTCGGCCAACGCCTGTTCAGCCGTAGCAATCAAGGCGTTGAGCTGACCCTGTACGGCAGGAAACTGCTGGTCGAAACCATCGAGTTCCTCAAGAGTCATGACCGCCTGCTGATCTCGCTGATGCCACAGCGCATGCAGGGAAAAATTCGCTTGGGCATTCCCGACACCTACGCACCGGCGTTTATGCAGGATTTGCTGCCCCAGTTGATCGCCGACAACCCGTTGCTGGAGCTGGAAGTCGAAGCGCGTACCAGCGGTGAACTGTTGAATTTGTTTATGGCCAACCAGCTCGACCTAGCTATCACCGTCAGTGCCCAACCACTGGCACAGGGCGAGCGCCTGGGGCCGGTTCAGCCGCTGTGGGTGGCGGCCGAGCATTTCAGTTATCCGCCGAACGCGGCGCTGCCGATCACCGTGCCTGTCGCCGGCTGCCCGTATCGTGCGGCGGCCTTGCAGGCGTTGAAAGACCATGGGATTTTCCACCGTGTGCTGCTGGAAAGCCCCAACTCATCAGCGGTCGAAGCCTGCGCGCGCAGTGGCGTGGCGGTGGGCCTGATGGAAGAAAGCCGTATGGGCGAAGGGCTGATGCACATGACAGAGCTGCCGCCTCTGCCGGCGCAGCATCTGTACCTGCTGTGCGATACCGGTAATGCGCTGGCGTTGCACTTGCATGAGCAAGTCAGGCATTTCAAGGTCTGAACAGCACGCCTAAAAAAGCCCGCTGACCGTTACCGGTCAGCGGGCTTTTTAACATCAGGCTTGGCTTACAGCGCCAGGTCAGACGCCGGCTTGCTCGGCTCAGCCGCAGGCTTGGCAGCCTCGGTGGCCTTTGGTGCAGCCACTTGCGGAATCACAGGCGGTGTAGGCAGTTGCAGGATCTCGGCGGTGTAGGCCCATTCCTTGGCAACCGCTTCAGGGCTGTCGTTCAGCTTGGTGCCGTAGCTCGGTACGATCTGGTGCAGCTTGGTCTGCCACTCAGGGGTCGCCACCTTGTCCTTGAACACTTTCTGCAGCACGGTCAGCATGATCGGAGCCGCGGTGGACGCGCCTGGCGATGCGCCCAACAGGCCGGCAATGGTGTTGTCGGCGGAGCTGACAACTTCGGTGCCGAGTTTCAGCACGCCGCCCTGCTCTTCGTCACGCTTGATGATCTGCACGCGCTGACCGGCTTGCCACAGGCGCCAGTCGGATTGCTTGGCGTTCGGGAAGTACTCTTGCAGCGCCTTGAAGCGGTCGTCGTCCGACAGCATCAGTTGGCCGGCGAGGTACTCGACCAGTGGGTATTCGCGAATACCGACTTTGGTCATTGGCCAGATGTTGTGGGTGGTGGTGCTGGTCAGCAGGTCCAGGTACGAGCCTTCTTTCAGGAACTTGGTCGAGAAGGTGGCGAATGGGCCAAACAGGATCACGCGCTTGCCGTCCAGGACACGGGTGTCCAGGTGCGGAACCGACATCGGCGGTGCGCCAACCGAAGCTTTACCGTAGGCCTTGGCCAGGTGCTGCTCGGCCACGGTTGGGTTATCGGTCACCAGGAACGAGCCGCCTACCGGGAAGCCAGCGTATTCCTTGGCTTCAGGAATGCCCGACTTTTGCAGCAAGTGCAGTGCACCGCCGCCCGCGCCGATGAACACAAACTTGGCGTCGGTCTCGGTCTTGGTGCCATCTTTCAGGTTTTTGTAGCTCACACGCCACGAACCGTCGGCGTTCTTGGTGATGTCCTGCACTTCGCTCGACAGTTTCAGGTCGAACTTAGGGGTGGTTTGCAGGTGAGCGACGAACTGGCGGGTGATCTCGCCGAAGTTCATGTCGGTACCCAGCGGGCTCCAGGTGGCCGCGATTTTCTGGTTCGGGTCACGCCCTTCCATCATCAGCGGAACCCACTTGGCGATCTGCGCCGGGTCTTCGGAGTACTGCATGCCGGCGAACAGCGGGCTGGCTTTCAGGGCTTCGTAGCGTTTTTTCAGGAACTTGATGTTGTCATCGCCCCACACAAAACTCATGTGCGGTGTGGTGTTGATGAACGAACGCGGGTCCTTCAGCACGCCCTGACGGACCTGCCAGGCCCAGAACTGACGGGAGATCTGGAACGCTTCGTTGATCTCGACCGCTTTCGGGATCTCAACGTTGCCGTTCTTGTCTTCAGGGGTGTAGTTCAGCTCAGCCAGGGCCGAGTGACCGGTACCGGCGTTGTTCCAGCCGTTGGAGCTTTCTTCGGCGACGCCGTCGAGGCGCTCGACCATTTCCATCGACCAACCCGGCTCCAGCTCATTGAGCCATACACCCAGGGTCGCACTCATAATGCCGCCGCCGATCAGCAGCACATCGACTTTCTTTGCCTCTTCCGCGTGAACGGAGCTGATCCCCAGCGACAAAGCCAGCCCCAGCAGGGCAGTGTTTACTTTTTTAAACATCAGTAGCACCTATGATAAAACGCCATCCGCCCTACCGCCCCTGATCATGGGCAACCCTCTATCACGCTGCGCCAGGCAACGCACCGCGGGGTTTGCACATTCACGAGAGAGCCGCAGGGTGGGCACACAAGGCCGACGTATCGACCTCACTGTTTATGTCCCTTCTGCGCTGACTTCTTATCATTATTGGCTTCAGCTACCTGGGCGAGAGCCAATCGCTGGGACGTATACGGATGTACGCACCAGAGAAAGACTAGACCAAGACGGCGCGCAGAATATCACGGCAAAAGGCCGTTATGCGCTGTTTGGCCAATTGACAGCTCTAAATCGCGGGTTTTAACCCGTCGATGTCAAGCGTGGCAGGCGCGACCTGAGGTCACAGGCCCGGAACTCTCACGCAAAAGGCTGTTCTAGACACCTTTGCCGCTGCTTGCGTAGCATCGGCGGCTCTCCTTCGTGCAATCCATCCCAATAGAGTTACCCATGACTATCCAGCAAACACCCGGGCACGTGCTGCCCGCGCGCAGCGCCGCCAAAATGGAAGCGGCCATGGCCGTGGGCGCCTTCGCGATCGGTACTGGCGAATTTGCCATCATGGGGTTGATGCCCGACATCGCCCAAAACCTGGGTTTGAGCGAACCCCAGGTCGGCCACGCCATCAGCGCCTACGCCCTGGGCGTCATGGTTGGTGCCCCGCTGCTAGCGATCCTCGGCGCCAAGCTGCTGCGTAAACACATGCTGCTGTTGCTGATGGGCCTGTACGCCCTCGGCAACCTGGCCACTGCGTTCACCCCGACCTTCGGTTCGCTGGTGGCCTTTCGCTTCATCAGCGGCCTGCCCCACGGCGCCTACTTCGGCATCGCTGCCGTCGTCGCGTCCAGCATGGTACCCAACGACAAACGCGCCGGCGCCGTGGCCCGCGTGATGATGGGCTTGACCCTGGCCATGCTGCTCGGCAACCCCATCGCCACCTTCCTTGGCCAGCACCTTGGCTGGCGCTCGGCATTTGCGCTGGTCAGCGTGATTGCCCTGTGCACCATCGCGCTCGTCTGGCAGTACGTGCCCCATCGCCACGACGAACAACGCAGCGACCCGCGCAAGGAGATGCGCGCTTTCACCAAGCCTCAAGTGTGGATGGCCTTGTCGATTGGTGCGATTGGGTTTGCCGGGATGTTCTGCGTGTTCAGCTACCTGGCGCCGACGATGCTGGAAGTGACCAAAGTGTCGCCGCAGTGGATTCCCTTCGGCCTGGCGGCGTTTGGCGTGGGCGGCATCATCGGCAACATTGCCGGTGGCAAACTGTTCGATCGCATGCAGTTCCGTGCAGTGGGCTTGATCCTGGTGTGGTCGATGGCCGTGCTGCTGTTCTTCCCCTTCGCGGCATCGTCGCTGTGGGGCGTGCTGCTGAGCATGGGTCTGGTCGGCACCATGGTGGCCCTGGCCGCACCGCTGCAAATCCGCCTGATGGATATTGCCCACGAAGCCCCGAGCCTGGCGGCAGCGTCCAACCACGCGGCGTTCAACCTGGCGAACGCGCTGGGGCCATGGTTCGGCGGCATGGCGATTACGGCCGGATACGGCTGGACCAGCACCGGCTACATCGGCGCCGCGACAGCGCTGGTTGGCCTGGGCATCTACCTGATAGCCCGTCGCATGAAAGGCGGGCAGTGACACTTCCCAGACCACCACAGCCCTAATGTGGGCACTCTGATGTGGAAGCGGGCTTGCCCGCGATAGCGGTGGGCCAGTCAATAAATAATGACTGCCCGCCCCCATCAATCATCATGCAACAACCCCGCCCCATACTCCCCATAACTACTCCCCAGCCCGCTGCCGCCAAAATTCATCTTGGCGGCCTTGCTGGGGCTGTGGTCCCCAAACGCCTGGCATCCGCCTGAAAAGCACGGATCGCTGTTCAAGCCTGATGAGCCCGACGAACAAGCGGCCAACAGCAACGTGCCAGCAATCATCGCGACTTTGACGAGGTTGGAAATCATGTTTTCAGTTCCCTGTGGACGGGAGGCGCGGAGGTCCTCTCTTAAGCAGGAGCGTAGTCCTCAACGACGCAGGGAATTATGAAACTTTGCAGGGGGACGGCGTGGGTTCAGGTTGCCGCCTTGGGGTCTTGCCGACCTGGTCAAAACCAACGGCCAGACTCTGAGTGACCTGGCGATGGAGGTTCTGCACGACGACATCGAGCACGAAAAAACGCCGACAGCTCAGATCGAGTTGGCAGTGAAAGAAGCCGAGCTAGGCAAATTCGCCACCGATGACCATATGGCAACTAGGCGCGTTCAGAGCTGGCGTCGGCATGCGAGTTGAGTGGCTTGAAAGCGCACTCAAGCATCTGGAAGACGAAGCAAACTATATCGGACTCGAAAATCCACAGGCGGCTACCGTTCCCGTTCGAAGTGTTGAATGCGCGAAACAGTGCTCTCGGACAGCCAAGATGCATCCCTGATAAACTGCGCGATATTCGCCTCGTTGACTCAGACCCCAAATGCCCCTACAAACCGCCACCCTCTCCCGCCGCTTCTCCGTAGCTCCCATGATGGATTGGACATAGTTTCCCTACAGCCCTCTATATTCAACGGCTACACGATATTAAAAAATACCGCGTACCATTTTTATACCACCCAAACCTCATAAGCATCCGATTCCCCCTTCCAGTCAGGCGCTAAAAGATGGCATTCTGCCCATCAACAAAACACGTCACTTGCCTTAGCCGAGATTAAAGATCATGGAAGTCAATAAAAATCTATACAAGTACATGGGCCCTGACATAGCTGATAAATTTTTATTACCCGATGAAAGTTGTAGTCTAAAACTTTCTTACCTGAAAGATTACAACGACCCGTTCGAGTTCTTCTTAACCATTAGCTACGACCAAACCCCAGAAATACTTGCATATTACAACGAAATGATTTCAATGGTAATTCAATACCCTGTCACCTGTTTCTCTAAGTCTCCAGTAATCACTCCAATGTGGGCCCATTACGCATCAAACTCGCAAGGTTTTGTCGCCGAGCTAGATGAGGCAGCATTAAGCAACTGGCTACAATCTAAAAAATTAGATCCTAGCTTTGGTGATATCAATTACCGAGATACTCCGCACGAGGGTATGCAGGGTACGCTCGATCGGGCATACGTCGTATCTAAACCGAGACATATAGGTTGGCTCCAACAAGCAATCTATAGTACAGCCTATTTTACCAAACAAACTTGCTGGAATTACGAACAGGAAAGACGACTAATTGTAGAAGAAAGCGGCATCATAAAAATCAACGATGCATTGCTCCTTCTTTATTTCCCTGCAAACCTCGTAAAATCCTTAATAGTAGGCGCCAAAGCCTCACAGCCCCTGAAAGATAAAATAAAAAAGATTTCACAAGCAATAGGATGTAACTATTACGAAAAGCACATCGGCAAAAGCTCCACAAACCCATTCTTTCTAGACGATAAAAACAACACATATGTTTTCAACTCCAGTGAACTTATTTTACGCAGTGAGAGATGCGACACCTGCAAGGAGCCAATGATCAATCCCGATTCAAGACAGTGCTCATGGTGCATGATTACCGAGGGCCATGTAGAAAATGCAGCACAAAGAAACTCATTTAGAATGCTAGATCACTATGGAATACTTGAAAAATATGTAGCTGCGTTTAACGAGATCGGAAAAAATAGACACACATCGTGAACGGACTATGAAGGCAGCATACTATGTTAGGTGAAACTTGTTTTGCAGCGGTATGCTTTATTCCCCTAGACCCTAACGGATCTAAGCTCTTCGGTTTTTCGGAGTTTTTAGCTGGCCTCGCCCTCATGGTCCTTGCTTGGACAATCGGCGACGTACGTTATCGCTTCAGAGTACAAACTGCCCCAATCCCCCTACAGGGCTTAACCTTCTTCGTCGTTGCCAGTGTAGGCGTACTCACCCTGCTGACCGACTTGTGGCGTGCCCAAGGATGGCTCGTCCCCAAAGGCCATGTACTTACGCCAGCTTCATGGCAGACGATCCTCGCAGGTTTGTTTCTCGCTACCTTCCTTACCTGGGCATGGTTCGCATTCATCCGGCGACCGACTTTCGGAAAGAGAAATGCCAAGAGGTACGCGCGAACACTATATCGACTAATTCTGAAAGGTGATCCGACAGAGTTGGCCGTGGTCGCTGATGAGCTTGCTTACTCTGCCAGAGCGTTAGTACATTATGCACCTGACCGCAACGAACCAAAATCTCACCTTCAAGAGAAAAATAAAAAAATTCGCAGATTGCTACATCTAAAGTTGTACGTTACGCAAATGACTTACTTCTCCTTGTTGCGGATAAGCGCTTCTGCCGCGTGATAGTTGAATCGTCGCCGGGTACCGCCTTGGCAATTTTTCAAGAGATGGGCGAGACAAAAAAGTATGGTATTTCGGTCCAGATTTTTGCCAGAAACATCATCAGAGAAGCTCTCCGTAACACTAACTCGTTTCTGTATCACGAAACAGAGGGGTATGAATCCGGACTAATGGGGTACCACAAGCCATTAAGTCAGGCAATGTTCGGAAATTTGATGATGGTTGATACGGTAGGAACACTGCTCGACCCTGATTTAGTGGGCAATTCCAAATGGGGTCCAGCACAGTGGGAGGCCTACTGCCGTTTAGTACTGATCACCCTAAACGACTCTACGAATATTTGGCGGTGGGATCACTCTATCGCTCTCCAAAATGCCAAAAGCTATATTGAAAGTGCCGCATCAGGTTTATACAAATTGAATACAGTAACCAACTCATGGGACCGCGACGAAGTCCAGAGCCTTCAGATAGTAATGAGATTCATCGGCGACACAATTAAAATACTCAATGACCGAGGTTTACCTAAATATCTTAGGCTTCGTGTGCGAGAGCAACATGGTCACCCGCACGAATCGTTCTACGACCATATTGCCAGTCTGATTTTCGAAGTTATTTTTCACGCATCTGCTGTTCATTCACCGCAGTGGGAATGCTGGACAATACAGCACAACTCCATTTGGAGCCCGATGCGTCATCATCTAAATGGACCCGCTGGAAAAGTGATCCACTTCAAATTACGCCGGCTTCTCTACAACGAGATCATAGCTATGAACGACTTTCCGAACTTTAAAGGAGCAAGAATTCTAAGCTTTTGCCTGAACGTGATGGGATTGAAAATTTGTAATAATAACTTTGACAAAAAGAATCGGCCGTTGCACAAAGCAATTCTCGCGTGGACGAAAAAACGTTACTGCTGGTTGCAAAACAGCTCCCCGGCCGCGGCGGAAGCCTGTCTTGTCGACGGCATAACCTTCGACGCTGAAGGTCTCCAGCTTGTATCAACCTCGGCTGCGAATGGGCTTAGGCGCGAGCCGCATTACGTCCGCCTTGTGCTCGATCCCGCACCTGCTGACGCCCCCGGCCAGCGAGAGTAGAGAGCTATTTCTTCTTCCCCTCCAAGATAATCCCCCCGACAGCAGCTTCCCAAGGTGATAACGAGGGTTCGATTCCCTTGACCCGCTCCACCATTTTCAAGGCGTCCAGCGGTACCTATATGACGTTGTGCGGTGCTGGTGACAGTTACTGATCCTGGAAGTGTTTGTGCAGCAGCGTGTGTGCACAACCTTTGATGGACCTTGGCCAGCACCCTCCCCTTTAGCACTGTCGGCTTTTCATGTTGACCCACGGGAAATAGGTTAGGAAGGTTAGTTTTTTGCTGACCTCGCTGAAAGCCTTGTCTGATACGTGTTTGCAGGAAGCTGGCAAGGTTAGTTCTGTGGTTATGTTTGGTTAACTCTTAACCTTTATTGATGTTAAATACTAAATTAATTATATTCTTTAAAAACAGATACTTACAAAATACTAACCTTCGACCTAACCCCAACTAACCCCTCAAAGTAAGCGCTCAAGCCCAGCAAACACGGGCCTTCCAGTTCAGCGCATCGCCTTCAAAAAAAACCTAACCCTTTTCCCGAGCCGACTCCCAAATCTGCCTGCCTATTCGTTCGCATGGACCTCATTGAAAAGCACACACCTTCGCAGGGTTCCGCAGGTATTTCCGAATTCGGAAATCGGAATCCGGCACCCAGCTTGCGTAGTTCTGACCAGGATGCAGAAGTGCAGAAAAAACGACCCATTTAGCCCGCAGGCGAGGTGGGGGGACGACGGCGCGCGCCAAGGCTGAACTAACCTGGCCGAGGCCGAATAGCACCAAAATAGTGCAATTCTGGAACCAAGAGCTAATCAGCGTGGATCGTGGGCATCCCTGGCGATGACAGCCGTAGCTATAGCTGGGCAGGGAGATACGAGTTGGTGGGCAGAGAGAAGTTGTGAGTCGCCAATGGACGCCGCTACTATCGGGTATCCTCGATATTTGCAGGGAGCCTCCACCATGCAAACAGCACAGCAACTGATACCTGTCCCGTTCTACGAGGACACCGTTGTCCTGGTCGGCAAAGACAATGAGCCGCTCGTGGCGATGAAGCCAATCGTCATCAACATCGGACTGGACTGGAAAAGCCAGCACTCCAAAGTTACGGAAAGGTTTAGTTCAGTTATGGTGGAAATCACCACAACTGGAGGTGATGGCAAACAATACGCGATGACCTGCCTACCCCTTCGTAAGCTCCCGGCTTGGCTGTACTCAATTAGCCCAAATAAGGTGAGGCCTGAGCTGCGAGACAAGATCATCCGCTACCAAGAGGAATGCGACGATGCCTTGTGGGACTACTGGAGCAAGACGAGTAACACTCATCACACTGCATCGCCCAACACTAATCAGCAGATAGCCCTCTCCCGGCATCGCATCGCGCTCCTCAAAGAACTCCAGCGCACCCGCAATCGCGTGATACGCGCCACCGTTCAGGAAGAGATCACCCTGCTTTCAGCAAAACTTGGCCTCAGCGTCCCAAACTTGAACAGCATAGGCATCGCGGAGCCATTGGAGGCAGATCTTCTTGCGGACTTCTGGGCCGCACTGAGGGATTTGGATGGCAAGGGAGTGCGGTACAACCACGCAATAAAATCAACATTGCTAGCGTTTCGCCTTGAAGAGCTTGCGAAGCATTTCGAAACACATGGCATCAACGTCAACCTGGATGCTGCCCTGACCAAGGCGATGAAGAGCAGTTCAGCTCCGCGTTATATTAACCATAATCACGCCGTCCACAGCGCCATCGAGCGCAACACAGTAAAATGCTGGGTGTTTGAAGCTCTTCCCGATATCGAAAGCTAATTCGAGCAGTCTGGGCATGGACCAAATTCAGGGACTGAGCTTCGTTGAGTCTCTTGCAGGAATGCAGACAAAACGACCTATTTAGACCACAGGCGAGGTGGGGGGACGACGGCGCGCGCGGGGTGAGACAGTAGCTCACTGGTATACATGCAGCATGTCATTTCTCCGAAATTGTGATCTCCTAATTCGGATTCGGTGTCCCGTTTCACCTGTATTGACCAGCGACAGGGGCATGACGACGCACCAACGCGAGATGCTATACTTCGGAAGGTGTAAGCCAGATCAAACTATGCTCAGGAGTCGAAATGATAGAAGTAAAAGAAGCTGTTCAAGTTGCTAAATCAGCGGCGAATGATTTTCTCGGGCAAGAGACGGCCTTAAAAGATTTAATGCTGGAGGAAGTCGAGCTAGACACAAACAATAGAACATGGGTAATAACACTAGGCTTTAATGTCCCAGCCCCTAATAAATTCGAACGCATAGGCGCAGCTCTCGCTGGGCAAACGTATGCCAGAAAATATAAAACATTCATCATTGACTCGGAGACCGGCGAATTCCGCTCCATGAAGATCCGCGAAATATGATAGACACCTATATTAAGCAGTACCAAAAAAAGGGAATACTTGTCGACACCAACTTGTTGCTATTGGTAGTTACAGGAGGCACACCTAGTATAGCTAATTTCAAAAGAACAAGTAGCTACACCACTGAAGACTATGAGCTTTTGCTTATAGTAATTGATCAGTTTGAAAAGCTAATTTCAACTCCACATATTCTCGCGGAGGTTAGCAATCTTACAAATGGGCTTTACGGAAAAAAATTACACGACTTCTATGCAACATTAAAGAACACACTATCCACAATAGTCGAAATCCACAGCCCTGCTTTGGATATAAGTCACGAATATGAACTGGCACCCTACGGCCTTACTGACGTTGGCATTATCGCCGCAGCAAAAAACAATTTCCTGGTTTTAACTGATGATCTGAGAGTGGCTGGTTTTGCTCATCAACACTGTGTAGATGTTGTAAACTTCAATCACATTCGCGAAGCGAGCTGGGAGATATAAAATGCTACACTTTTTGGGCAAGCAGCGTTAGCACTGCATATCTATAAATACCTCATCGCTATACATTTAAACCAACAAGGATGTCAGGATGAACGATAGCAAACTTGCGACAGAGTTAAAACAAATAATTGAGAAGATTCAAAATAATGGAAAAACCCACATTGAATGCTCAAAGCTCATAGAATACTTACAACAGGCTACTGAAACCTCGTCTCAAGACTTACCTCCTGACCACATCGAAAGACTAAAAGCGCAATTGCAAATATTGGTAGAAGCCCACAAAGGCGATCACGCTTCAAGTCTCGAAATGTTCAAGTCCGTCATTCAATCAGGTCAGAACGCAGTTAAAACAGCATTCCTCATGAATGGTGGGGCATCTGTCGCCATATTAGCCTTTATTGGAAAGCTGACCGAATCTAATAAGCAAAGCATTCCCGAGTTTGCGTGGACACTTACTTTGTTTGTTACAGGCGTATTTCTGATAAGCGTTACAGCAGGATTAACATACCTCAGTCAGTGGTTGTACGCGGATGAGTCAGCTCGCAAGCAAAAAGCCGGTTTTGTATTGAATATAGGCGCAATTATAATTGGATTAGGCTCTTATGGGATGTTCATCTGGGGAATGAAGGCGGCGTACCGCGCGTTCATTTCACTGGCATGACGAGCTTAAATTTCACAGTCCGCCTCCAAGTTCATAGGGTTTGAACCGCACGACCTCCTCCCCGAGCCAGTCATTCACCTGCGCCATACGCGCCTGAATCGGCTCCAGTTCATTGGCCGCATAGATCTGCGCCGCCTCCCTGATCGACCCAAACCCGCCCGCGTTCTGCGGCACGATGCCCATCAGTTGCGGCGGAATGCGCAAGCTGGCCAGCACGTCGTCGCGGGTCTGGTTTTTGATCGAGTTGAATTCGTCCTTGGCCGTCACTTCGCTGACCGGGATGATCTGCAACCCGTCCTTTTTGCCGTTCGGCGAGTACACGAACAGGTTGCGGAAGTTGCCAGGCCCCTTGGAATCCTTCAGCGCCTTGCGCAGTGAATCGACGTCCGCTTCGTTCTGCGCAGCGTCGGTCATGTAGAGAATGAAACCGGCATGACTCCCGTTCTCGTAGTACTTGCGGCGGAACAGCGTGGCCGACTCATTCAGCAACGCCGACTGCAAGGCGCTGATCCACTCGGGCAGTCCGTACACTTCCTGGTGCAGATCCGCCTCCCGCAAATGGAAAACGGTACCGGGTTCAAACTCGTGCTCCTCCTTCCAGCCCTGGACCATGAACTGCCGACCATCCTTGCCCGAGCGCATGTACTTCGCCAGCGGCGGCACCAGCTCGCGCACTGGGCCGAGCATCGAGCGCCGCCCTTCCAGATAGCCGTTGCCCAGGCACAAAAAGTCCAGAGCGAACTGTTCAAACGCCGCGCGCGACAAAAGTCGGTGCGGGATGAACGTCTTGCTCAACAGGTTGCGTTTGAACATCAGCCCCGAATGCAGATGCACGCTGGAACCCACCGAGCGTGCCAGGCCATCCAGGGACAACGGCGGTTCGTACCAGCGCCCGTTAAACCAGCACTCCAGATAATCGAACACCTCCCGGCCGCTAAGTACCGGTGACGGATCGCCAAAACTGAACGCCTCCATCTTGGTGTCATTGCGCGGGATAAATTCCTGCGTTGCCACGACGGGCGTCTGGGCCAACTGCTTGGTATTTCTGCGGCGGTTCGACATCAAAAAATCTCCATCCGCCCGGTATTGGCAGTGGTCTGCCCCTCCAGCGGTTCGTTGTGCAATGCGTGAAAGAGCGCCCACGCCAGGTCGGCGTGGCCGGTGTTGTCGTTGCGGCCGGCGGTGTAGGTGAATTGGCGACCGCCTGCGGTGATGGTCTTGCGGATCGCCATCAACGACTGCGCCATGTCGGTCCAGCCGGCGTCGAACTCCAGCCGGCCTCGGTGAATCACGTCATAGGCCTTCAGCACCAGGCGGGTCTTGACCTCGGGTGAATAGCTGAACGTGGTGACATTGGGGAAAAATTGGCGCACCAGCTGCGCCACGCCACTGCCCAGACCGGTGACATCAATCCCGATGTACGTCACCCAGTAGCGGTCGCAGACGGCCTTGATCACGCTGGCCTGGGCCGCGAAATCCATGCCACGGAACTGGTGACGCTCCAGTACCCGGAACTTGCCCCCTGGTACCAGAGGCGGCGCGACCACCACCAGGCCCGAGCAATCGCCGGTTTCCGCCGGGTCATACCCCACCCACACCTGGCGGTCGCCGAACGGCCGCATGGCAAACGGTTTGTAGTCCTCGGCCCACTCGACCCAACTGTCGACCATGCAGGGCTGCAACACCGTCAGAGGAAAGATGCTCGCGCCGTCGTCGACGAACTCACACATCAGCAGGTTGGCGAACGCATCGGGGCTGTACTCGCGGCGCAGTTCTTCAATGTCGAACAGGTCGCAACCGCCCTGCTCCGCGTCGAGGATGGTGACGATCTGGCGCCACAACCGGTCCTCGCAGAACCTCCCTTGCTGGAGCGCTCCATGGGAAACGTCGACCTTGGTGTGTTGCGCCGCCGGTTTACCCTTGTTGAAGCGCTCACCCGTCCAAAATGTGTAGGCTTCGTGAGCCATGGTCGAGGGCGTGGAGAAGTAGGTTTTTCGCCACTTCTTGTGCATCGCCATGCCCGACGCAACCTTGTTCAGTTCCTCAAACTTGAACGTCCAGAAGAATTCGTCGAAGTAGAAATTGCCGTGGTAGCCCTGGGCCGTGCGCGCGTTGGTACCGAGAAAAAACAGTTCGGCGCCGTTCGGCAGCACGATGGGATCACCGGTCAGCTCGACGCCGATGACCTCGCGGGCAAACGCTTGGATGTACCCACGGAACAGGTAGGCCTGATTCTTCGACGCCGACAAGAAAATCTGATTGCGCCCGGTTTCCAGCGCATCAATAAACGCCTCACGGGCGAAGTAGTAAGTGGCGCCGATCTGCCTGCTTTTGAGGATGACGCGGGTGCGCTGATTGCCCGCCCGGTACCAGTCTTTCTGGTAGTCGAAACACCCATCGATAAACGCTTCGCGCAGCAGCTCGATCTGGTCTTCGCTAATGTCGTTTTTCGGGGTCTTTTTCTTCGGGCCTTCGTTGCGTTTTGCGAGGTTGGGGTTGAGTTCGGTTTCAGTACCGCCACCCTGGAAGCGCTGGATGCGAGCCTGTCGCTCCAACTGCCGGTGCAGCAGGTCGATCTCTTTGAAGTCCCCGCCGCTCTTGCCTTCCTTGAGGATCAGCTGCACCAGCCGCGCTTCCAGCGCCCCGCCGATGCGCTCGACGTTATCCGCCCGGTCCCACTCGTCGCGGGCCTTCCAGCTGTGTAGCGTTTTTTCCTTTTCGCCCGTAGCCTCGGCAATCTCACAGATACGCCAACCCATCCAATACAAAAACTTGGATTGGCGCCGGGGATCGATTGGGAGCAGTTCAGTCGTAGTCATGGCCGCGATGCTGCCGCTCTGGCCTGTGAGTCAGTAGCTCCGCCCCTTGTAGCCTCGCCCTATACAACCCCGCCCCGTTGCCGCAACTCGCGCGCGTCACGACCATGCCCCTCAGCCATCACAACCACAGGGAGTCAGCAGCAGGTCTTTACCGCGCACCTATCAACACTTCGCAGAAACTGTGTTGGCCGGGCCATGGACGAACTGGTACCGACCATCACGGCCGGCGCCGAACATCACGCGCTGGTTGAGTACAAGCTCGCTCCCGAGGTCGAGGCTGGCGCTATGCGTGTTGCTGCCTTCCTGATGGGCTATTACGGCAGCGATAACACCTACGACCTGCACAACCCGGCCGCGACCATCACCACGCGGGATCGCCTGGCGCTTGTGACGGTGACGATCAAGGGCACGTCGTATGTGATCGTGGACATCGGCATGCGCATGCTCACCCCGCGTGAGCTGTACCGTGCGCAGGGATTCCCCGACAACTACGTGATCGACCGTGGGCACGACGGTCGGAAGTTCAGCAACAAGACCCAGGTGCTGATGGTGGGTAACTCAGTGTCACCGTGGCCGATGATGGCACTTATCAGCGCCAATAGAAACACAGAACACAGCGAGCTTATGGGAGAAGCAGCATGAATACTCTGTTTCTATTAATGGCTCAATATGAAGGCCGCGCAGTGATCCCTCTCGATATAGTCTGCGCTGACTATATGAACTTGACCGTCGAAAAATTCAAACGAAAATGTTTAGACGGAGAAATTGATATCCCTATCGTTCGCCTCGGGGCTGAGAGCCAGAAAGCCGCATTAGGGATACACCTGAGAGACCTTGCGAATTACATTGATAGGCAGCGTGAAAAGGCCACAATCGAGCAAAAGAAACTGATGGGGAAAGTAGCTTAGTCGAGACGGTCCGACCCTTCTGGTCGGACTCAACTAACTTCACTAAAATAGGTCTCATCATTATAAACACTCATAGACCTTGAGTACCCTCCGGAGGTGCTGTGAATATATAAATCTTTACTGAAGCGTACACCGCGCCCTTCCACAACGAGATCATTATCAAGCGCATTCAACAACGGGAAAATCAAACTGTCAGGAACACCGCCAAATATCACCCTAAGCAAACTCTCAGCAACCTCTTTAAAGTAGTCTTCACCAACAACAGCCTCCTCCACGGAATTTACATTCAGCACAACCTTGAGGTGCCTCACCACACCATCCTCACCCCTGATGTAATAAGCGACATTAGTAGAATGATACTCCGCATTTGCTTTTACGTACTTTGAACTTCCTGACCAAATCTCGTACCCATATGCAGGATTATAGGATTCAACCGTCAATCCAAAACCATATAAAAACCTTCGCGCATCCTGGGGCGGCCATCCGTTAACACTCGCTACGGGCAAAGGATTTTTTTCTCTATATCTTCGACATTTCATGGAAATTATTGAGGCTTTTATTTCTGCAGGGTTTGATGCAGACCAAACATACACCTCCCGAACCCATTGTTGCATTAATTCGACGTCGGTTCTAAAAAGTCTAAATGCTGTCCACTTTGAATATGATGCAATTTTTTTATTTTCAAACCGCAATCCAACCTGAGCAAAAGCGCGATTATATGCCCCATACAACCCGAAGATATAGAGAAACGGAAAAAACATAAACGTCAAAACTATCGGACTAATAAAGTCCTTAAAATTTGTAGCACTGGCAAACCCCTTGAAATTACTGAACACCTCATACATTGCGTTCATAAAATACATGACACCTATTAAACCAACCAAATACTCCAGCATCTTGGTAAGGAGCGCGTTTTTTTCTTCACGTGCGGAAACCACACCAAGCAAGCTTAGAAACACAACCAATGGAATTAGAATCAACTCAACCCATAAAGAAAACGAATATAGATTAGTGATAAATATAACAATAGCTGTCAGCTTAACGGCCCCACTGACCAAGCCTTCAAAAAAATTCTTTTCAGACCTGATTTTCTCTAACCCAAACATGGAACTGAAAGCGAACGTCACGCCCCATACGATGGTGGTTTTGAGGTTTGTATACTCCCAAAGTTCGACTCGAAATAGTCCGTAAACACAGACAGCCATCCATAAGAACGCAAATAAAAAAAAGACCATGAAATGGCGATTAAAAAAGGCTTTTACTAGCTCAAAAACACTGTTCCTAATACCTGCTTTAACGCACATCGCGAGAAGGGCAATAGCAGCCCAAATCAATATCGAGACCTCACGATTATTTAACTCCATGCTACCCCCAGCACACTCTAATCCAGCACCTAAAATTACTACTTCAGCATTGCCAGCCAATGCCAGTTCTCATAATTATTACCACGTCCTTTCAAATGCGTATAACGCCTTAGTGAATTCCAGTCCCGGTGGCCTGAAACACTCGACACTCTCGGAATATCCCAGTCCATCTCAAACAACCTACTGACCCCTTCATGGCGTAAATCATGAAAGTGGAGGTCTTCAATCCCCAGCATCGGACATGCCCGCGTGAATGAAGCTGATACCGATTTGGCATTGTAGGGAAAGATCTCTCGCTCAACCTTTGGCATGGTGCAAAGGATCGCCCAAGCCTCATCAGGCAGATGACACCACACATCGTTACCAATCTTCTGCCCTGGGTTTTTCATGTCCCGCACCAACACAGCCTGCCGAGCGCAGTCGAGATCCTCCCATCGAATCCGAGTGATCTCCTCCTGCCGACGCGTCGAGAAAAGCGCAAAGGCAATCATCTTGGGCATGTGAATAGAGTCTGGCCGGCGATTCTGCATTTCGAAAAAATGCTCCATGAGCTTGTCCAGCTCATCGAGTGTGGGCCGGCGATTACGCTCCTTGCTCTTGCTGACCATGCCAAGCTTACGCAAGACCTTTCGAGCGTCAGGCATTGCATGAGGATCGACCTCATAGCCCCATGCCGGCCGTGCCACAGACAACACAGCGCCCAGGTGCGACAGATCATTACCAACCGTCTGCGCCTGCACCCCGCCGCCTTCTTCGCTCATCCGCCACTGCGCGTACTCCACCAGTTTCTGGCTGTTCAGCGCCGCATCATCCAACTCACCCAACCAGGTTTCCTTGATCGCGCTCAACGTCGCGCTCTTGGTCTTCCCCAGCGGCCGTATCTTCTCGTACTCATCCAGGTACTGCTCGATCATCTTCTTGATCGTCACCCCTTTCCGATTCGCCCGCTCAATAGCACCTGGCTGGGCCAGCTCGGTCTCCCGTCGCTTGATCCAGGCCTGGGCGACCTGCTTACGGTCGAACGTTTGGCTTTCCTGATAAACTGTCTTGCAATCCCGATTGATCCGTATCTGCGCCGTGTAGGCTGTCGAGTTGTCCTTGCGCTTACGTGCTGTGATCGTGCCCATTTCCAGTTGCTACATTGCCGAATTCGATCGCTACAATGTAGCAACCGACTCTAGAAAACAAGGGAAAACGGGTAAAAACCGCTGTATAAAAGATCAGTATTAATGAATTCCGAAAAAGCCGTATCTCCAATAAACACTGGCCCTTCCCGCTCAGAGCCGTCACGCCGGTTCAGCGTGGCCCCGATGATGGACTGGACCGACCGCCACTGCCGGTTCTTCCTGCGCCTGCTCTCCAAGCACGCCCTGCTCTACACCGAGATGGTCACTACCGGCGCGATCCTCCATGGCGACCATGACCGTTTCCTGCGCCACAACGAAGCCGAGCACCCGCTTGCACTGCAACTGGGCGGCAGTGTCCCCGCCGATTTGGCCGCTTGCGCGCGCATGGCCGAGGCCGCTGGCTACGATGAAGTGAACCTGAACGTCGGCTGTCCCAGCGATCGGGTGCAGAACAACATGATCGGCGCGATCCTGATGGCGCATCCGGCGTTGGTGGCGGAGTGTGTGAAGGCGATGCGCGATGCGGTGTCGATTCCGGTGACGGTGAAACATCGCATCGGGATCAATGGGCGGGACAGTTATGCGCAGTTGTGTGATTTCGTCGGGACGGTGAAGGACGCAGGCTGCACCAGTTTCACCGTGCATGCGCGGATTGCGATTCTGGAGGGGTTGTCGCCGAAGGAGAACCGCGACATTCCGCCGTTGCGGTATGACGTGGCGGCTCAGTTGAAGCGGGACTTTCCAGAGCTGGAGATTGTGCTCAACGGTGGGATCAAGACATTGGAGCAGTGTCACGAGCATTTGCAAATGTTTGATGGGGTAATGCTGGGGCGGGAGGCTTATCACAATCCCTATTTGCTGGCAGAAGTGGATCAGCAGTTGTTTGGCAGTGAGGCGCCGGTGATCAGTCGCGCAGAGGCGTTGGTGCAGTTGCGGCCTTATATTGCGGAGCATTTGGCTTCGGGTGGGTCGATGCACCATATCACTCGGCATATCCTGGGGCTGGGCACCGGTTTCCCGGGGGCGCGCAAGTTCAGGCAGTTATTGTCGGTGGATATTCATAAGGCAAGTGATCCGTTGGCGTTGCTGGATCAGGCCGGGGCGTTGTTGGAGGGGCGGTGATGGCCTGGGTGTCAGTTGGCTTAATGGGGGGCTGACAGGCCGCATTCGCGAGCAAGCCCGCTCCCACATGTGGACGGGTGTCCATCAGGAAGACCGGGGTGGCTGTGGGCCGTTATCGCAGGCAAGCCTGCTTCCACAGGTCGACCGAGTGGATCGGGTGGAAGTTAGGTTGAACCCGATGGTGATTTTGGCCTCCTATCTAGCACCACGGCCGGTGATTCAAACGGCTGTTTTCAGGTTGTTGCCCTCGCAAACGATCGAACGCATTTGCGCCCTTGAGCGCCTGCCGGCGCTCGGGTAATGTCATCAGACCCACAGGACAGAGCACGCCCATGACTTCCAAGCTGGAACAACTCAAGCAATTCACCACCGTCGTAGCCGATACCGGCGATTTTTCTACCCTCGCCAAGCTCAAGCCGCAAGATGCCACCACTAACCCTTCCCTGCTGCTCAAGGCCGCTTCGATCCCAGGCTATGCCAAGCTGCTGGATGAGTGCGTAAAGGACTGCAACGGTGATGTGGGCCTGGCCAGCGACCGCTTTGCGGTGGCGGTAGGTCAAGAGATCCTCAAAGTGGTGCCGGGCCGTATTTCCACTGAAGTGGATGCCCGCCTGTCGTTCGACACTGACGCCGTACTCAAGCGCGCGCACCGTCTGATCGACCTGTACGACAAAGCCGGCGTTGGCCGCGACCGCGTACTGATCAAGATCGCCTCCACCTGGGAAGGCATCCGCGCCGCCGAGCAGCTGGAAAAAGAAGGCATCCAGACCAACCTGACGCTGTTGTTCTCCTTCGCCCAGGCCGTGGCCTGTGCAGAGGCTGGCGTGTTCCTGATCTCGCCGTTCGTGGGTCGAATCTACGATTGGTACAAAAAGGCCAACGGCAACGACTACACCGGTGCTGAAGACCCGGGCGTGCAGTCGGTGACGCGCATCTACAACTACTACAAGGCCAACGGCTACAAGACCGTGGTCATGGGCGCGAGCTTCCGCAACCTGAGCCAGATCGAAGAGCTGGCTGGGTGTGATCGCCTGACCATCAGCCCGGACTTGCTGGAGAAGCTGGCGGCGGATGAAGGCAAGCTGGAGCGCAAGTTGTCGCCAGGCCATGCCGGTGAAGCCCGCGTGCATCTGACTGAAGCGCAGTTCCGTTGGGAGTCCAACGAGGACGCGATGGCGACTGAGAAGCTGGCGGAAGGTATTCGTCAGTTTGCTCGGGACCAGGAGAAGCTGGAGGCGCTGCTGTCGGCCAAGCTGTAAGGGCAGATAGCAGCAAAAAGGGCGGCACCTTGGCGGGTGTCGCCCTTTTTTGTGCTGCCAATTTCAAGCCAGTCACAAATCCAATGTGGGAGGGGCGGTGCGACGATTCGACTTGCTCCCGATGGCGGTGGGTCAGTCAGCATATTTATGACTGACATACCGCAATCGGGGGCAAGCCCCCTCCCCCATTTTGATCACATTTCAATTGAGGATCAGTGGCGCTCGAGGGCGTTGACGAGGTCGTGGAAGGCTTCGCGGTTGGACTCGTTGAGGCCCATGAGGATCTTGTGCGCTTCCAGCACCTTGACCCGTACGATCTCTTCGGACTGGTCTTGCGACGGCAGGTCGGTGAGGCATTCCGGGCAGGGAATTGGGCGGTCAACGATGTTGAACACCTGGTCAAAGCCCATCGACTGCAATAGACGGGTGATGTCTTCGTGGGTGGTGACCACAGTCGGCAACAGGCCGACCTTCTGCCGAGACAGAATGGACAACTTGGCCAGCAGGCCAAGAGTGGTGCTATCGATGCTGCGGGTTTCGGTCAGATCGATCACGATCGCCGAGAAGTTCAGCGCTGTGAAGATCCGCTCAATCGTCGCATCCAGCGCCGAACACAAGGTCAGGCGCACTTCGCCGACAAACTTCAGGACAAACGTCCCGTCTTGCTCGGCGAATTGGATTCTTCCGGTACTCATCAAAGATTCCTGCTCAACACCAATAGGGCGATATCATCCGGCATCTCCCCTAGCGTGGCCAATCCAAAAACCTGCCGCAGGCCATCCAGGCTGCCGCCCGCCGACTTGACCTTTTGGGGCAAGGCGGCTTCTTTCTCTTTGAGTGTAGGCTCTGGAAGAAGGTCCAGGATGCCGTCTGACATCAGCGTGAGGCTGAACGTCGGCGGCAATTCCAGGATGTGGTCTTCGTAGGTGGCTTCGTTGAACAAGCCTACCGGCAGACCACGCCCTTCCAGGTAACGCACACTGTCTGGAGTGTATAAAACCGGCATCGGCAGGTGACCGCCAATGCTGTAGGTCAAAAGACCGGTTTCTTCATCAATCACGCCGCCGACCATCGTCACGTGCTTGCCCAGCTTGCAGCTGATCAGGCCCCGGTTGATGTGGCCCAGTACCTCGGAGGGCGTGAACTCCGGCAAGGTGCCATTGCGCTTGGATTCGAACAACAACCGCGTGGTCATGAACTTCAACAACACGGTGACAAAAGCAGAGGAAGCGCCATGGCCGGAGACATCGGCCAGGTAGAACGCCACACGTCGCTCATCCACACGGAAGTAATCGACAAAATCACCCGACAAGTACAGTGACGGGATGATCTGGTGGGCAAACTGGAAGTCGTCGATGGTCCAGGGGCTGACCGGCAGCATGTTCATTTGCACCTGGCGACCGGCATTCTGGTCTTCCTGGAGCAGGTTGAGGCTGGCTTCGAGTTCGCGGTTGGCGGTTTCGAGCTTTTCGCGGTAGCGCTGGTTTTCCACCAACAGGCGCGCACGATCCAGGGCACGGCGCACCGAGTGCTCCAGCACCGCCAGGTCTTCCAGGGGTTTGATCAGATAATCGGCGGCACCCAGGCGCAAGGCTTCGACAGCATCGTTCATCACCCCGGCGCCCGACACGACAATCACCGGCGTCTGCGGGGCGAGCTCAGTCACCTGGCGAATCAGCTCCAGGCCGCCCATCTGGGGCATGCGCAGGTCGCAGATCACAAGGTCGGGCTGGTCGCGCTCGAATACCTGGAGACCCTGTTGGCCATTACCGGCCTGCAGGACGCTGAAGCCACTGTCTTCCAAATAGGCCGCGAGGCTCGCACGCACTACTTCGTCGTCATCGATTATCAGCAGCGTGGCACTGGTTTTTTGCATGTGGGCAAACGGCGCCAGAATTAGGTTGGCGTAGGTGGCGCGACAAGGGTCGGGCGCACGTACTGGATTCGCTTTCTAGCCTCTCTGTCCTACAAAGCATTGGGATTTTCCCCATGCACAACGGTAAAGCAGAGGTGCCCTTCTAAGGCGCAGACGGTACTCCCATCCGTCAGGGGTTTCAAGCTCATGCCGATGGTCGCCGAGCGTCTTTACACCGCAAATCACCGGGAGTTATAAGAACAGGCACGACCACAACACAAAGTAAGGATGAAGCCCATGAGCGAACACGAGCGCGACTACGCCGAAAAACGCGATTTCATCCGCATGCGCGTGGATGCCGATGTGTCGCTGATCCACGCAGGACAAGAGATCGCCGGGGTGTGCGTGGACCTGTCCAGCTCCGGCATGCAGGTGCAGGCGCCACGCCAGTTCAATGTAGGCGACCTGTTGACCGTGCGCATCGATTCGGAGCACGCGGCACTGAAAGGCCTGGAGGCCGATACCCAGGTGGTGTGGACCAGGGCCACAGGCGAAGACCAGCACCTGGGCCTCAAGATCCTGAAAATGCGCTGAAACCGCGCACAAAAAAGGCGACCCAAGTGGGTCGCCTTTTTCATTTCAAAACGTCACAGCTTAAAAGTCGTCAACGACCTTGCCGTCCTTGACCTTGAACTCACGGTTCTGCAGGTAAGCGTTACGAATGAAGGTGTACTTGTCACCAGTGATCAGCTTCTCGCTGTCGAGCAGGCTGGCACGGGTGTCGACGATGTTCAGGCCAAAGGTGCTGTTGCGCCAGCCGATATCGTTCATGTAGCGGTACGGTTGGGTGTAGCTGTCCACGTACTTGGACGGCGCGTCACGCAAGGTGCTTGGGCCCAACAGTGGCAGCATCACGTACGGACCGCTGCCGACACCCCAGTAGCCGAGGGTCTGGCCGAAGTCTTCGTCGCTGCGTTGCAGCCCCATTTTGGTGCCGACATCGATGAAGCCCAGCACGCCGAAGGTGGTGTTGACCAGCAAACGGGCGGTGTCGACACCGGCATTATGCGGCTTGAGTTGCAGCACGTTGTTGGCCAGGTTGCCCACATCGCCAATGTTGCGGAAGAAGTTGTGAATGCCATCCTGCACGAACTGCGGAGTCACGAACTGATAGCCCTGGGCCAATGGCTTGAGCGCATAGGTATCAACGGTGTCGTTAAAGGTAAAGATCGGGCGGTTGACGCTTTCCCATGGATCGTCTTCCGATGCAGCCTGTGCGGCGAAAGGCGCCAGTAAGACAGTGGCACACACCGACAACTGAGCGAAATAGTGGCTCCAGCGCATAGCTTTTGCTCCTTGAATGGTCTGTCATGGGCGCTATGCCCTGAATAAGGCCGTCAGTATATGACGGAAGTCGCCAATTAGGCAGCAACTAGGAATCGTCAGACCTAAAATGGACAAAATTCCTACAATTAACAATCCTGTCATCGACTTGTCATCCCGGCTCGATAGCGTTGGCGCTATTTCAGGGATGTCGACATGCCTCACGCCGAGATAGCCATCGCCAGCGCTCCCACTTTGACTGCCGTCCTGTTTGGCCTGAGTGGCTGCCTGGTGGACTTCGGTTCCCGGGCGCGCACCGACTCGCCCTCCCCGGACCCCCAAGCCACACCGGGCGCGCTGAAAATCCTGCGAGCCCTCAAGGAGCAAGGCGTACCCTGCGCCTGGCTGGATGAACTCCCCCCTCCATCACTACCCCACTCGCCGCCGGACTGCCCGACTGGCTCAAGGCGACGTCGCCCTCCTCCATTCGCTGGCCCGCGCCCCACGCCTGCTGGCAAGCCTTGATGGAACTGAACATCGAACGCCTGGAAGGCTGCGTATTGGTCAGTGGCGAACCGCGCCTGTTGCAATCAGGGCTCAATGCCGGGCTGTGGACCATCGGCCTGGCCTCCTGCGGCTCATTGTGCGGCATGGCGCCCGAACAATGGCAGGCGCTGAGCGAACAGGAACGCGAACATAAGCGCGGCAAGGCCACCGTTGCCCTTTACGGGCTGGGCGTGCACTCGGTAATCGATCACTTGGGCGAACTCGGCACATGCCTCGCCGATATCAGCCTGCGCCAGCTCAAAGGCGAAAAGCCCTGACACGGATCATGCACAGTCGACGCCAGTGGATTAATCTAAAGGTCAGCCCGTAGACCTTTCTCGGCGTGCCGCGGTCTATGCCAGTGCCTATCGATAAAAGGAAACACGTCATGCCTGATCGCAAAAAACTGGAAGAACAGGTCGAGATCCTGCGCGGGCAGTTGGAACAGGAACCGCCGCTGTCGGAAGAGAAACGTGATGCATTGGAAGCCTTGATTGCCAAGTTCGAATTACAACTCGAATTGGAACCGGCTACGCAAACCCCCAGTATTTCCGACGATGTGAATCAAGCGGCCATCGAGTTCGATGCTGAGCACCCGGTGATTTCCGGGACCTTGCGCAATATCATGATCACCTTGGGCAATATCGGGATCTAAACCAATCCCCAAGGCAATCACAGAAACCAATGTGGGAGCTGGCATGCCCGCGATAGCGATCATTCAGTCATCCATCAGGTGACTGATACACCGCCCTCGCAGGCAAGCCCGCTCCCACATTTGATTTGCGTGATAGCTACTGACGAGCCAGGCGCACGTTCTGGAACGCCACATCCTCAGTGCTGCGATACGGGTTGATATCCAGCCCGCCGCGCCGCACATAGCGCGCATACACCGTCAACTTCTCCGGCTTCAGCAAACGCTGCAAGTCCAAAAAGATGCGTTCCACACACTGTTCGTGGAAGTCCGAGTGCTGGCGAAAGCTCACGATGTATTCCAGCAGGCTGGCGTGATCCAGCGCCGAACCGCGATATTCCACCACGACACTGCCCCAGTCCGGTTGGCTGGTCACGGGGCAGTTGGATTTAAGCAGGTGGCTGTGCACGCTCTCCTCGACAACACGTGAGTCATCGCAACGCAGCAGTTCCGGGCGCGGATGCTCATAGTTGCTGACACTGATATCCAACTCATCGATGCACACACCTGGCAAGGCCATCACACCTTCGGCCTCGATCTCGGCCAGGCTGCGGATACGCACGCTCACCGGCTTGCCGGCGGCAGCACTGAGGTCAGTGCGCAAAGCGGCTTCCAGGCTGGTCGTATCGGCAAACGCAGTCTGGTTCAACGAGTTGAGGTACAACTTGAACGACTTGGACTCGATGATGTTCGGCGAGTCGGCCGGGATGCTGAACTCACCGATGGCCACCACCGGCTTGCCCGACGGGAGCAGCCAGGACAGTTCGAAGCAGTTCCAGAAATCCACACCCTTGTAAGGCAGGGTCTCGGCGCTCAGGCCAAGCTCGGCCCATTTGGCGGCACGCGGGATCGGGAACAGCAACGAAGGGGTGTAGGTGGAGATGTATTCACTGGACTTGCCCAGCGGCGAATGTTCGGCTGCGGGATGCATGGCGGAAACCTGGCTAAATTAACCGCGCCAGTCTACCAGCCTTTGCCCCCGCGCCTAAGCGCCAGCGGATCAATTGACGTTGAGCTTGCCGACCATGCCTGCCTGGTAGTGCCCCGGAAGGTTGCAGGCAAACTCCAGGCCCGTGGCCTGGGTGAACGTCCAGGTCAGCTCGGCAGTTTTACCGGGCTCGACCAATACGCTATTGGGATCATCGTGTTTCATCGCACCATGCCCCATTGCTGCATGGTCCATCTTGCCCATGCCCGTGTCGGTCAGCATGCCGCTGGCCTGCATCTGCAGCATTTCCTTCTGGTGTTCGGCATGCATGGCCGCGTCGCCCAGGTTGAATTCGTGAAGCAACTGGCCCTTGTTGACCAGCACGAAGCGCACCGTCTCACCGGCTTTCACGTCCAGGGACTTGGGCGAAAAGGAAATGTCCTGCAACGTCACTTCTACCGTACGCGTGGCTTTGCTCGCCGGCGCCGCTTCACCGAAAGCATAGGTGTGGGCGGCATCGGCCATTGCTTCAACACTCAACGCCAGCAGGCAACTTGCCAATAACAGGGGTGTGCGCAACGCCATCTGTCTTCTCCTGAAATATATGAACAGCTTGGGCAGCACTCTAAGATTGCGCCGCTGCCAGCCAGCTGACTGCTAGATTACAACTTTGTCAGGTTGGTCCCCTGCCCTGGCACTCAAGGTATAAAGCCGTCGTCCACCGTTGCCAAGAGCCGCCCATGAAACTGCTGATCGTCGAAGACCAACCCAAAACCGGCCATTACCTGCGCCAGGGCCTGGCCGAGGCGGGTTTTACCACCGAACTGGTGGCCGACGGCACCAGCGGCCAGCACCTGGCGCTGACCGGTGACTACGATCTGTTGATCCTCGACGTGATGCTGCCGGGCCGTGACGGCTGGCAGATTCTCCAGGCTGTGCGCAGCGCCGGGCTGGATATCCCAGTGCTATTCCTCACCGCCCGCGACGCCGTGGAAGACCGCGTGCATGGCCTGGAGCTGGGCGCCGACGATTACCTGGTCAAGCCCTTCGCCTTTTCCGAACTGCTGGCGCGGGTGCGCAGCCTGTTGCGCCGAGGCAGCAGCACGCCCCAGGAAACCGCGCTGCAACTGGCCGACCTGCGCCTGGACCTGATCCGCCGCCGCGTTGAACGGGACGGCCAGCGCATCGACCTGACAGCCAAGGAATTTTCCCTGCTGGAACTGCTGCTTCGGCGCCAGGGCGAGGTGCTACCCAAATCGCTGATCGCCTCCCAGGTGTGGGACATGAACTTCGACAGCGACACCAATATCATCGAAGTGGCGATCCGCCGCTTGCGCCTGAAAGTCGACGATAACTTCCCCAATAAACTGATCCACACCGTACGTGGCATGGGTTATGTGCTGGAGGAGCGGTTCAATTGATCAAGCGTCTGTCCCTCGCCAGCCGCCTGGCGCTGCTGTTTGCTGCCTGCACCGCGGTGGTGTCGCTGATCGCCGGGGTGCTGTTCAACCACGCCAGCGAGGCGCACTTCATTGAGTTGGACCAGCAACAACTCGACAGCCAACTGGTGGCGCTGCGCGGTACGTTGCAGGGTGTCGACTCGCCGGGCACCTTCGCCAGACGTGAAGCGCAACTGCGCGCCGAACTCAATCACCAGCCCGAGCTGCGGGTGCGTATCACCGCCGCCGGCCAGCGTTGGCTGGACGATGCGCCAGGCGTGAACTTGCCCGACGCGCCCGGCCTGCACAGCCTGCAAAATGCCGGCACCGACTATCGGGTGTACAACGCGCCACTCACGCCAGGCCAACCCGACTCCCCCCTGCTGACGCTGATGCTCGACATCACCCACCACCAGCATTTCCTGCAGCGCATGCAGCACCTGATCTGGCTCACCGTCGGCCTGTCAGCCCTGGCGACCGCCCTGCTCGGCGCCTGGGCCGCGCGCAGTGGGTTGCAGCCGTTGCGACGCATGGGTGAAGTGGCCGCCAGTGTGTCGGCTCACTCCCTGACCCAGCGTTTGCCCCAGCAACACATGCCCGTAGAACTGGCCGAACTGGCCCAAGCCTTCAACGCCATGCTGGGTCGACTGGACGATGGGTTCCAGCGCCTCTCGGCGTTCTCCGCCGACATCGCCCATGAACTGCGCACGCCGCTGTCGAACCTGCTCACCCAGACCCAAGTCATCCTGACCCAGCCGCGCCCGCTGGAGGATTACCGCGAGGCGCTGCACAGCAACCTGGAAGAGCTGCAATGGATGGCGCAATTGGTCAATGACATGCTGTACCTGGCCAAGGCAGACCATGGCTTGCTCATGCCTAAACGCGTGCCTTTGGCGCTGGCAGATGAGGTGGACGCTTTGCTTGAGTTTTTCGCGTTACTGGCGGAAGACGCTCAAGTCAGCCTGATTCGCGAAGGTACTGCCCATACCCTGGGTGATCGCGGCATGCTGCGCCGGGCCCTGTCGAACTTGCTGGATAACGCGCTGCGGTTCACGCCAGCGGGCGGCGAAGTGCGGGTGCGGATGACGGAAGGTGTGACGTTGACGGTTGAGAACACGGGGGAAGGCATTCCACCGGAGCTGTTACCGAAGTTGTTTGACCGCTTTTATCGGGCGGATCCGGCACGGCGTGAAGGTAGCAGCGAGCATGCGGGACTGGGGTTGGCGATTACCCAGTCGATTGTGCGGGCGCACGGGGGGAGGATTTTTTGTGAGTCTGAGGTGGGGTTGACGCGGTTTGTGATCGAGTTGCCCAAGGGGGATTGATGCAAGCTGGGCCGGCCCTTTCGCAGGCAAGCCAGCTCCCACATTTTGAATGTATTCACAAATCAAAGTGTGGGAGCTGGCTTGCCTGCGATAGCGATCTAAAGCTTCAGGAATACCTCAGCGCATGCGCCGGCTCTATCTTCGCCGCCCGATACGCCGGATACAGCGTCGCCAGGAAGCTCAACACAAACCCCGCCGTGCAAATCAGCACCACATCCCCACCTTGCAGTTCAGAAGGCAGGTTGCTGACAAAATACACATCCGAACTGAAAATATGCTGCCCGGTGACCCGCTCGACCCAGCCCACCAGCTCGCTCACGTTCAGCGCCGCAATCACGCCCAGTACGCCGCCAATCAAGGTACCGACGATACCGATCACTGTGCCCTGCACCATGAAGATCGCCATGATCTGCCGTGGCGTGGCGCCGATGGTGCGCAAAATCGCAATGTCCGCGCCCTTGTCGTTCACCACCATGATCAAGGTAGCAATGATGTTGAACGCCGCCACGGCGACGATCATCAGCAACAGCAGGCCGATCATGGTCTTTTCCATCTTCATCGCGCTGAACAGGCTGCCCTGGGTGTGGGTCCAGTCGTCAGGTTTGTAGGCGGCGCCCAGGCTGGCGGCGATGTCCGACGAGACCTTGGGGGCTGCGTAAAGGTCTTTCACCGCCAGGCGCACGCTTTGTACCTGGTTCGGTTGCCAATGCTGGATCTCTGCGGCGTCGGCCATGTGGATCATGGCCATGGACCCATCCAGCTCGGCGCCCACCTTGAAAATGCCCACGACATTCAAACGCTGCATACGTGGCGTGATGCCACCCGGTGCGGTGCTGATTTCCGGCACGATCAAGGTGAGCTTGTCGCCCACATTCAGGCGGAAACGCCGGGCAGTGATTTCGCCGACCACCACGCCAAACTCGCCAGGTTTCAGGTCATCCAGTTTGCCCCGCACGATGTGCTGGGCCACGATCGACACCTTGCCCTCCTGCGCCGGGTCAATGCCGCTGATCTCGATCGGTTGCATCGCGCCCTTGTAGGAGAACATGCCGTCCATCTGCGTGAAGGGGACTGCGGCAGTCACTTGCGGATTCTTCATCGCGGCGGCGGCCACGGGCTGCCAATCGTCGATCGGGTTCACGCCGACGATGGTCGCATGGGGCACCATGCCGAGGATGCGCGAGCTCATTTCGCGCTGGAAGCCGTTCATCACCGACAACACCACGATCATCGCCAAGACGCCCAGGGCGAGGCCGATCATCGAGGTCATCGAGATAAACGAGACAAAACGGTTGCGGCGCTTGGCGCGGGTATAGCGCGTGCCGATAAAAATCGATAACGGTCTGAACATTCGCGGTCACCGTTGAAAAAATGAAAAAGCCCGACGCTTGAAGCGCCGGGCTTGAAACGGGTCAGATGGCGACCAGATGACCTTCCTGCAGGTGCAACACGCGGTCCATCTGGCGGGCCATGCTCATGTCATGGGTCACCACCAGGAACGCGGTGCGCATCTGGGTGCTCAGTTCCAGCATCAAGTCCTTAATGCCCTGGGCGGTATGGGAGTCGAGGTTGCCGGTCGGCTCATCGAGCATCACCAGCCCTGGGTTGTTCACCAAGGCGCGGGCGATGGCCACACGCTGGCGCTCGCCGCCGGACAATTCAGCCGGTTTGTGCTCAAGGCGATGACCGAGGCCGACGCGCTCCAGCAGGGCCTTGGCGCGCTGGCGGGCTTCCGGGATTGCGGTCTTGCCGATCAACAATGGCATACACACGTTTTCCAGCGCGGTGAATTCCGGCAACAGGTGGTGGAACTGGTACACAAAGCCCAGCGAACGGTTGCGCAACTGGCCGCGGGCCTTTTCACCCAGGGCCGACAGCTCTTCGCCGGCCAGCCATACACTGCCCTGGGACGGCGTATCAAGGCCGCCCAGCAGGTTCAGCAAGGTACTTTTGCCGGAACCGGAACTGCCGACGATCGCCACGCGTTCGCCCGGATGCAGTTCGAGTTGCAGGTTGGACAGCACCACCACCGATTCCGGGCCTTCCTCGTAGGATTTGCCCAGGTTGCGGCAGCTCAGGATTGCTTTTTCACTCATGCCCGATTCACTCATAACGTAAGGCCTGTGCTGGCTGGGTACGTGCCGCGCGCCAGGCTGGATACAGGGTGGCAAGGAAACTCAGGACCAACGCGGCGCCGCCCACCATCAACACGTCCTGGGCCTGAACCTGGGACGGCAAGTAGTCGATGAAGTAAACGTCGGCGTTGAGAAACTTGTGGCCGATCAGGGTTTCGAGGCCAGCGATGGCCGCACTGACGTTCAGCGCGGCCAGAATGCCGACGGCCGTGCCGATCAAGGTGCCGACCACGCCGATCACGGTGCCCTGCACCATGAAGATCGCCATGATCTGCCCCGGCGTGGCGCCGAGGGTACGCAGGATGGCGATATCGCCCTTCTTGTCGTTCACCACCATCACCAGCGTGGAGATGATGTTGAAGGCCGCCACGGCGACAATCAGCAGCAACAACAGGCCGATCATGGCTTTTTCCATGCGAATGGCCTGGTACAGGTTGCCGTGGGTACGGGTCCAGTCGCGGGCGTAGTACTGGGACTCGCCCAGGTGCTGGGCAATTTCCCAGGCGCCGCGCGGCGCATCGAACAGGTCGGCGAACTTCAGGCGCAGGCCCTGCACCTGGTCCGGCTGCCAGCGATGCAGGCGCGCCAGGTCCGTGAGGTTGGTCAGGCCGAGGTAGCCGTCGATCTCGCCGGCGCCGACGTGGAAGGTGCCGACAACGGTGAAGCGCTTCATGCGCGGGAACATGCCGGCCGGGGTCACAGTGACTTCCGGCGCGACGAAGGTCAGCTTGTCGCCAAGACCCACGCCGAGCTTGGCCGCGGCCTTGTCGCCGATGACAATGCCGAAGCTGCCGGGCGCCAGGTCATCGAGTTTGCCCGACAACATGAACTTGTCGATGATCGAGACGTTGCGTTCCTGGGCCGGGTCGATGCCATTGAGCAGGATCTTCTGCACCTTGCCATCGTTGGTCAGCAACCCCTGCATCTGGGTGAACGGCGCTACGGCCAGCACCTTGGGGTTCTGCTTGACCTTGTCGGCCAGGCTCTGCCAGTCGCTGATGGGCGCATCGCCCTCGATGGTCGCGTGGGGCACCATGCCCAGCACGCGGGTACGCATCTCATGATCGAAGCCATTCATCACCGACAGCACCACGATCATCACGACCACGCCCAAGGCGAGCCCGATCATCGACGTCAGGGAAATGAACGACACAAAATGATTGCGACGCTTTGCACGGGTATAACGCGTGCCGATAAATACGAAGAGAGGTCTGAACATGTCGGGGCTTGTTCGGAGGAAAAGAAGACGTCCCGGTGGCGGGGTCTGGTAAGCAGCTTTACACTCTGACCATTACCGCTAGCTGGGGTTCGCCATGTCGACATTAGATGAAGAAGAACGCCGCGAATACTACCGTATCGACGACATGATCGCACTTCAAATCAAAAGCCTGTCTGCCCCCGAGGCGGCGAGCAAGGAAGTGTTGCTGGATGATTCTCCACTGTTCAATTTACTCAGTGAATTGCACCTGAGTGAATTCGAAGCCCAGCACCTGCTGCGCCAGCTCAGCGAGAAGGATCGCACCCTCGCGGCCTTCCTCCGCGTGCAGAACAAACGCCTGGATCTGCTCAGCCAGATCATGGCGCGCGGCCTGCTGGATGAGGTCGGCGCACCGCAACCGGTGATCATTTCCGAAGGTGGCATCGATTTCCAGCACCCCACCCCCTGCCGGCCGGCGCACACCTGGCGGTCAAGCTGGTGCTAATGCCCCAGGCGCTCGGCCTGCTGCTGCGCGCGCGAGTCACGCATTGCGAACCCAAAGGCGCAGGCTTCGACGTCGGCACGGAATTCGAAGCCATGACCGACGCCCAACGCCAACTGCTGGCGCGCTACATCCTGCAGAAACAGGCCCAGGAACGGCGCCTGGCGCGGGAACAGAGCGACGCCCAAGACATTTGAATTCTCGCACTCACCCCGCCAGACGATCTGGCGTAAAGGAGCAACTGTGACCCTGATCTACGGCCACCGCGGTGCCAAAGGCGAAGCACCGGAAAACACCCTGACCAGCTTCCAGGAGTGCCTCAAGCACGGTGTACGCCGCTGCGAACTGGATTTGCACCTGTCCATGGACGGCGAGCTGATGGTCATCCACGACCCGACCCTCAAGCGCACCGCCGACCGGCGCGGCAAAGTCGTCGAGTACTCGGCGGCGGACCTGGTGAAAATGGACGCGCGCAAGGGTGGACCGGGCTGGGTCAACCCTTGCCCGATCCCGCGCCTGGAAGAGCTGTTCGAAAAGTGCGATTTCGATCACTGGCAACTGGAGGTCAAAAGCGCTTCACGCACCCGCGCCGCCACCACCGTGCTGGCGATTCGCGAAATGGCCGTGCGCTTTGGCTTGATGGACAAAGTCACCGTCACCTCAAGTTCGCGGGAAGTGTTGAAAGCAGCCGTTGAACTCACCCCCGACCTATCACGCGGCCTGGTCGCAGAATACGCCTGGCTCGACCCGCTAAAGGTCGCGCAGAACTACGGCTGTGAGATTCTGGCGCTGAACTGGACGTTGTGCACCCCTGAACGTCTGGAAAAAGCCCAGCGCCAGGGCTTGCACGTGTCCGTGTGGACAGTCAACGAACCTGCGCTGATGCGCAGGCTCGCCGACTTCGGCGTAGATAGCCTGATTACAGACTTTCCCGGTTTGGCCACTGCCACCCTCGGGAATTACTGAAATCGGTCTCCCCGGCCGGCTCAGGCCACCGGCCGGAGCCGCTCAAAAAAGCCGGTTGAGGCCGTCGTAGGCCGCTACCCGATAGGCTTCCGCCATGGTCGGGTAATTGAACGTGGTGTTGACGAAGTACTTGAGGGTATTGAGTTCGCCCGGCTGGTTCATGATCGCCTGGCCGATATGCACGATCTCCGAGGCCTGGTAGCCGAAGCAATGCACGCCGAGGACTTCCAGGGTTTCACGGTGGAACAGGATCTTCAGCATGCCTTGCGGCTCACCGGCGATCTGCGCACGCGCCATGCTCTTGAAGAACGCCTTGCCCACTTCGTAAGGCACCTTGGCCTTGGTCAGTTCGTGCTCGTTCTTACCGATCGAGCTGATCTCCGGAATGGTGTAGATCCCGGTCGGTACGTCGTTCACATAGCGCCAGCTGCCATTGTCGACAATGCTGCCAGCGGCTGAACGGCCCTGGTCATGGGCGGCACTGGCCAGGCTCGGCCAGCCAATCACATCACCGGCGCCGTAAATGTTGGTCACGCAGGTGCGGTAGTTCTCATCGACTTCGATCTGGCCACGGCTGTTGACCTTGACTCCGATGTTTTCCATGCCCAGCTTGTCGGTGTTACCAGTGCGGCCGTTGCACCACAGCAAGGCGTCGGCCTTGATCTTCTTGCCGGACTTGAGGTGCAGGATCACGCCGTTATCCAGGCCTTCGACCCGCTCGTACTCTTCGTTGTGGCGCACAGTGATGTTGTTGTTGCTGAAGTGGTAGCTCAACGCCTGGGAAATTTCCGAGTCGAGGAAGCTCAGCAACTGGTCGCGGTTGTCCACCAGTTCGACCAGTACACCCAGGCCGCTGAAGATCGAGGCGTATTCACAGCCGATCACCCCGGCGCCGTAGATGATCAGTTTGCGCGGGGTGTGGCCCAGGCTCAGGATGGTGTCGCTATCGTAGATACGCGGGTGGTGGAAATCGATGTCTGCCGGACGATACGGACGCGAACCCGTGGCGATGATGATGTGTTTGGCCACCAGCTTCTCGACCACGCCGTTGGGGCAGACCACTTCGATGGTTTGCTCGTCGGCGAAGCTGCCAGTGCCAAAGAACAAGTCGACGCGGTTACGGGCGTAGTAGCCGGTACGCGAGGCGACTTGCTTGGAGATGACTTTCTCGGCGCTTTTGAGCACGTCCGGGAACGAGAACCAGCGCGGCTCACCAATGGCCCGGAACATCGGGTTGGTATTGAACTGCATGATCTGGCGCACCGAGTGACGCAAGGCCTTGGACGGGATGGTGCCCAGGTGGGTGCAGTTACCGCCGACCTGGCGACGGCTATCGACCATCGCCACCTTGCGCCCCGCTTTGGCGGCGTTCATCGCCGCACCTTCTCCAGCCGGGCCGGAACCCAGTACCACCACGTCGTAGTTGTAGACAGCCATGCGTACTCCTCAGAACAGGCCAGGCGTACGGTTGGACGCCGGGCTAAATCATGCCGCGGCCAGCGGTCATGAAGGACAATTTGGCTCAAGTGTGTGAACCGGGGCACAGTCTATATAAGGCTCAACGCCGCGAACATTAACCCTTGGTCGCGTCGTAGGCCAGTCTTGCCTTTACTACAACATCAGGAATTTGCAATTACACTGCCGACAAGCACCCTTACAGGACGGGCAATTATGCGACACGTCGTTTTCTGTTTATTACTGATGCTGTCCATCACGGTGCAGGCCAATGAGGCGGATCGTCTGAAGCAGGCCGATTTTCCGGCGCAGTCCCAGCAACTGACGTTGAAAAACCAGGCGGTGCTCACCTACCTCTGGGCGGATGTTTACGCGGCTGCGCTGTATGCCCCGTCCGACCTGAGCGCCAAGCAGGCTTGGGCGCAACAAAAAGCGCTGCGCCTGACGCTGTATTACTTTCGCGACATCGACCGCAATGACGTGATCAAGGCGGCCAATACAACGCTGGAACGCCAGCAAGCCAACGCGAGCTTGAAGCCGGAACTGGAAAAACTGCATGCTCGCTTTCGTAATATTCAAGCCGGTGATCGATACGCCCTGGATTATCGACCAGGGCGTGGCTTGCACCTGGAGATCAATGGGCAAGTGGTGTTCAGCAGCCGCGATGACGCGCTGGCGCGGGCCTACCTCGGGATTTGGTTGGCGCCCGAGGGGTTGTCCGCCAGCCTGCGCAACAAGCTTTTGGACTGAAGGCCCCATCGCAGGCAAGCCAGCTCCCACATTTGAATGTATGCACCTATCAGAATGTGGGAGCTGGCTTGCCTGCGAAGAGGCCCCACCAAACAACACAAAACCCCCAGCCATAAAAAAAGCCCCGAACCAGTCGGGGCTTTTTCATTCAACGCTAATGCTTAGCGCGGGAACGCAGGCGGGTTGACCCCGGCCATGTCTTCCATCACGCGAACCACCTGGCAGCTGTAGCCGAACTCGTTGTCGTACCACACGTACAGTACAACGCGGTTGTCCTGGGTAATGGTCGCTTCGGCGTCCACCACACCGGCGTGGCGCGAGCCCACGAAGTCGGTGGAGACCACTTCCTGCGAGTTGACGAAGTCGATTTGCTTATGCAGATCGGAGTGCAGCGCCATGTAGCGCAGGTACTCGTTCATCTCTTCACGGGTAGCGGCTTTCTCAAGGTTCAGGTTGAGAATGGCCATCGACACGTTTGGCGTCGGAACGCGGATCGCATTACCGGTCAGTTTGCCGGCCAGCTCAGGCAAGGCCTTGGCAGCAGCGGTGGCAGCACCGGTCTCGGTGATCACCATGTTCAACGCAGCGCTGCGGCCACGGCGATCGCCTTTGTGGAAGTTGTCGATCAGGTTCTGGTCGTTGGTGTACGAGTGAACGGTTTCAACGTGGCCGTTGACGATGCCGAACTTGTCATTCACAGCCTTCAGCACCGGCACGATGGCGTTGGTGGTGCAGGAAGCGGCGGAAACGATCTTGTCGTCAGCGGTGATTTCAGCGTGGTTGATGCCGTGAACGATGTTCTTCAGCTTGCCTTTGCCAGGCGCGGTCAGGACAACGCGGTCAACACCCGGGCAGGCCAAGTGCTGGCCCAGACCTTCGGCGTCACGCCATACACCGGTGTTGTCCACCAGCAGGGCGTCCTTGATGCCGTACTGGGTGTAATCCACCTCGGACGGGTTCTTCGCGTAGATCACCTGGATCAGGTTACCGTTGGCGGTGATGGTGTTGTTTTCTTCGTCGATGACGATGGTGCCGTTGAACGGGCCGTGTACCGAATCGCGGCGCAGCAGGCTGGCACGCTTGGTCAGGTCGTTCTCGGCGCCTTTACGCACCACGATGGCACGCAGGCGCAGGCCGTCGCCGCCACCGGTTTTTTCGATCAGGATGCGTGCCAGCAGGCGGCCGATACGACCGAAGCCGTACAGCACAACGTCGGTGCCTTTGCGGGCAGCGGCGTTTTGCTGGCCAACCACATCGGCCATTTCTTCACGCACGAACTGCTCGGCGGTACGGCCGGCGCCTTCCTTGCGGAATTTGTAGGCCAGCTTGCCCAGGTCTACCGATGCCGCGCCGAGCTTGAGCTCGCTCATGGCCTTAAGCAGTGGGAATGTTTCGTGGACGGAGAGTTCGCTGTCGTCGGCGGAACGGTGACGCGCAAAGCGGTGGGCTTTGAGAATCGCGATGACGGACTGGTTGATCAGGCTGCGGCCATAGATCGAGCTCACCACATTGTTATTGCGGTACAGCTGACCGATAAGCGGGATCATCGCTTCTGCGAGTGCTTCACGGTCGATCCATTCACCAAGACACTGGTCGGGCTTCTGAGTCACGGGAACCTTCCACATGTAGGGGCTGAAAAAAGGGGCTACATTATGCCGCCCGACCGCCCCCGGAGCAATGCGCCTTCAGCAACAAAAAGCCCTTGCGGAAAATTGACACCCCGCTACAGCCCAGTAAATACGCGGGTTCCAGAAGGCCACTAATGGCACGCGCAAGACAACTTGTCCGTAACCCTCCGAAAAACGCGTACATTTTGGCACTACATACTGAGTCAAAACCCGCCATTGTTTGTCTTAGCCACTACATTTCCCATAAACCGTAATAGGCTCAGTCAGAAACTGACAGGCGGCACCTTGGGCCGTTACAATTACCGACTTTGTCGCAACGCTTGGAGCTCAACCTTCCGTGCCCGTTCTGCGTCTACCGCTTCTCCCTGCCGCGGCAGGTAAACAGCACTGGGGCAACCTGCCCGGTGCCGCCCTGAGCCTGGCCATCGCCGAGGCTGCCAGCGCAGCCAAGCGCTTTACCCTGCTGCTCACCGCCGACAGCCAAAGCGCCGAACGGTTGGAGCAGGAGCTGAGCTTCTTCGCCCCCGATTTGCCGGTGCTGCACTTCCCCGACTGGGAAACCCTGCCCTACGACCTGTTCTCGCCGCACCAGGACATCATCTCCCAGCGTATCGCCAGCCTGTACCGCCTGCCGGAACTGGCCCATGGCGTGCTGGTGGTGCCTATTACCACGGCGCTGCATCGTCTGGCGCCGACCAAGTTCCTGCTGGGCAGCAGCCTGGTGCTGGATATCGGTCAGAAGCTCGACGTGGAACAGATGCGCACGCGCCTGGAAGCCAGCGGCTACCGCTGCGTGGACACGGTGTACGAGCACGGCGAATTCGCCGTGCGCGGGGCGCTGATCGACCTGTTCCCGATGGGCAGCAAGTTGCCGTACCGCATCGACCTGTTCGATGACGAAATCGAGACCCTGCGTACCTTCGATCCGGAAAACCAGCGCTCCATTGATAAAGTCGACTCGGTCAAGCTGCTCCCCGCGCGGGAATTCCCGCTGCAAAAAGACGCGGTCACCCGCTTCAAGGCGCGCTTCCGTGAACGCTTCGACGTGGACTTCCGCCGCTGCCCGATCTTCCAGGACCTCAGCAGCGGGATTACCCCGGCCGGTATCGAGTACTACCTGCCGTTGTTCTTTGACGAAACCTCCACCCTTTTCGATTACCTGCCCCAGGACACCCAGGTGTTCTCGCTGCCGGGTATCGAACAGGCCGCAGAAAACTTCTGGAACGACGTGCGTAACCGCTATGAAGAGCGCCGCGTCGATCCGTCCCGTCCTTTATTGCCGCCTGCAGAACTGTTCCTGCCAGTGGAAGACTGCTTCGCGCGCCTGAAAAGCTGGCCGCGTGTGGTCGCCAGCCAGCAGGATGTGGAAACCGGCGCTGGCCGTGAACGCTTCCCGGCGGCAACACTGCCGGACCTGGCGATCCAGGCCAAAGCCACGCAACCGCTGGAAGCGCTGTCCAACTTCCTCGGCGACTTCCCTGGCCGCGTGCTGTTTACCGCCGAGTCCGCAGGCCGTCGCGAAGTGCTGCTGGAACTGCTCGAACGCCTGAAGCTGCGACCGAAAACCGTCGACAGCTGGCCCGATTTTGTCAAAAGCAAAGAGCGCCTGGCGATCACCATCGCGCCGCTGGACGAAGGCCTGTTGCTGGATGATCCGGCTCTAGCGCTGATTGCCGAAAGCCCGCTATTCGGCCAGCGCGTGATGCAGCGCCGCCGCCGTGAAAAACGCGCCGATGCCAACAACGATGCCGTGATCAAGAACCTCACCGAGCTGCGCGAAGGCGCGCCGGTGGTGCATATCGACCACGGGGTCGGCCGCTACCTGGGCTTGCAGACCCTGGAGATCGACAACCAGGCCGCCGAATTCCTCACCATGGAATACGCCGAGGGCGCCAAGCTCTATGTACCGGTGGCCAACCTGCATCTGATCGCCCGCTACACCGGCAGCGACGACGCCCTGGCGCCGCTGCACCGCCTGGGTTCGGAGACCTGGCAGAAAGCCAAGCGCAAGGCCGCCGAACAAGTGCGCGACGTCGCCGCCGAACTGCTCGACATCTATGCACGCCGCGCGGCGCGCGAAGGCTACGCGTTTGCCGACCCGAAAGCCGACTACGCCACCTTCAGCGCCGGCTTCGCTTTCGAGGAAACCCCGGACCAGCAAACCACCATCGAAGCCGTGCGCGCCGACATGCTCGCGCCCAAGCCCATGGACCGCCTGGTCTGCGGCGACGTGGGCTTCGGCAAGACCGAAGTGGCCATGCGCGCCGCTTTTATTGCCGTGCATGGCGGCAAGCAAGTAGCGATTCTGGTCCCCACCACCTTGCTCGCCCAGCAGCACTACAACAGCTTCCGCGACCGCTTTGCCGACTGGCCAGTGACCGTGGAAGTCATGAGCCGCTTCAAATCGGCCAAGGAAGTGAATGCGGCCATCGCCGATTTGGCCGAAGGCAAGATCGACATCGTGATCGGCACGCACAAGCTGCTGTCGGACGATGTGAAGATCAAGAACCTGGGCCTGGTGATCATCGACGAAGAACACCGCTTTGGTGTGCGTCAGAAAGAACAGCTCAAGGCCCTGCGCAGCGAAGTCGACATCCTCACCCTCACCGCCACACCGATTCCGCGCACGCTGAACATGGCGGTGTCGGGCATGCGCGATCTGTCGATCATCGCCACGCCGCCGGCACGTCGCCTGTCGGTGCGCACCTTCGTGATGGAGCAGAACAAGAGCACGGTCAAGGAAGCGCTGTTGCGCGAACTGCTGCGCGGCGGGCAGGTTTACTACCTGCACAACGACGTAAAAACCATCGAGAAATGCGCCGCCGACCTCGCCGAGCTGGTGCCGGAGGCGCGTATCGCCATCGGCCACGGCCAAATGCGCGAGCGCGAACTCGAACAGGTGATGAGCGACTTCTACCACAAGCGCTTCAACGTGCTGATCGCCTCGACCATCATCGAGACCGGTATCGACGTGCCAAGCGCGAACACCATCATCATCGAACGGGCGGACAAGTTCGGCCTGGCCCAACTGCACCAACTGCGCGGCCGGGTGGGGCGTAGTCACCACCAGGCGTATGCCTACCTGCTGACGCCGCCGCGCCAACAGATCACCTCCGACGCCGAAAAGCGCCTGGAAGCCATCGCCAACACCCAGGACCTGGGCGCCGGTTTTGTACTGGCCACCAACGACCTGGAAATCCGTGGTGCCGGTGAACTGCTGGGCGACGGCCAGAGCGGGCAGATCCAGGCGGTCGGTTTCACCCTGTATATGGAGATGCTTGAGCGCGCGGTGAAAGCCATCCGCAAAGGCGAGCAACCGAACCTCGATCAACCGCTGGGCGGCGGTCCGGAGATCAACCTGCGCTTGCCGGCGTTGATTCCCGAAGACTACCTGCCGGATGTGCATGCGCGGCTGATCCTGTACAAACGCATCGCCTCGGCCACCGACGAAGAAGGTCTCAAGGACCTGCAAGTGGAGATGATCGACCGCTTCGGCCTGTTGCCGGAACCGACCAAGAACCTGGTGCGCCTGACCCTGCTGAAATTGCAGGCCGAGCAGCTTGGCATCAAGAAAGTCGACGCCGGGCCGCAGGGTGGGCGCATCGAGTTCGAGGCGCAGACACCGGTGGATCCACTGGTGCTGATCAAGCTGATCCAGGGCCAGCCCAACCGCTACAAGTTCGAAGGGGCTACGCTGTTCAAGTTCATGGTGCCGATGGAACGTGCCGAAGAACGCTTTAATACATTGGAGGCGTTGTTCGAGCGCCTCATCCCGAAATCTGCTTGAAGGACGCCCCGATGCGCCTGTTCCGCATTTTGAGCCTGTTGTTGGTGGTAGCGGCACCTGCGGCGTTCGCCGACAGCCCCTACCAGGTGGAAATGATCCTGGTGCGCCAGAACGCGGAGCCGGTGATCAACAGCCGCGCCGCGCCGGAAAACTGGGATGCCGGCGCCGTGCGCCTGGGTGATAAGTTGAGCCCGCCGCGCCTGAGTAATATCGTCGACAAGCTGCGTGCCGACTCAAGCTACACGGTGCTGGCGCACAAGGCCTGGGAGCAGAACCTCGGCGATCAGCCGGTCAAAGTCGCCATCACCGACGGCCAGGAGCAGTTCGGCCAGTTTCCCATCGAGGGCGTGTTGAGCCTGCAATTGGGGCGTTTTACCGATATCGATGCGAACTTCTGGATCAACCAGTTCGACGCCAACGGCAGCGTGATCGCCAGCGAACACTTGAGCCAGACCGATGTGCGCACCAAGAACAACCAGCTCAACTACCTGGACGGCGGCCACCTGGCGTTGCTGATCAAGATCACCTCGCTGACCGCCAAGCCCCCCAGCGCGCCACCGCCCGACATCCAGGACTGATCCAGCGCCATGCCCCTGACAGCGTCGCTGACCAAACCCCTGGCCCCTTCGTGGGCCAATCGCTTTAAAGAGCAAAGCCTGGAGCGCGGGCGACGTTATGCCCTGGAGAACCGGGTGCGCATTGTCGAGTGCGGTGACAGCACCATTGTCGCCAGTTGCGAAGGCTCGGGCGGCAACGTCTACCGGCAGACCATTTCGCTGCGCGAATCGGCCAAAGGCACGCTGATCCTGGTGGACAGCCGCTGCACTTGCCCGGTGCACACCAACTGCAAACATATCGCGGCGGTGCTGCTCAAGGTCCAGGAAACCCTGGCCTACCCGGCCGCTGCACAAGATGCCGAGCTGCTGGAAAAACTCCAGGCCGTGCTGGAAAACCGGGTGGCGTTGCCGCAGGTGGTGATGGAGGATGTCGTGCCCGTGCCGCGCTTGTGGCTCGCCAGTGTCGAGTTCAGTGCCTTTGAACCGCGCAACGGCAAGATGCAGCGCTATATCCAGCATCGCGCGGCGCTGTCGTTCAACTACTTGGGCAACTATGTCAGCGGGCAGAAAAACGCCGACATCATCGTGCGCCAGGAAACCCAAAGCCTGCGCATCAAGCGGCATCCGGAGCTTGAGCAGCCGTACCGTGAACAACTGCGCCTACTGGGTTTCAAGATCGCCACGCGCCAGAGCAAGGCGCTGCCGGAAAGCGCCGGCGAGTTGTTCGAGATGGTCAATGACAGCGCCTGGCTGAACTTCACCCTCAATGCATCACCGACCTTGCGCGCCGAGGGTTGGGAGTTGCAGATCGATGAGGATTTCGGCTTCGACCTGAGCGCCGTCGATGACTGGTACGCCACCGTCGATGAAGGCCCGGAGCGCGATTGGTTCGACCTGGAGCTGGGAATTATCGTCAACGGTGAGCGGCTGAGCCTGCTGCCGATCCTGCTGAACCTGATGCGCTCCCACACCGAGATCCTCAACCCGGAAAAACTCGCACGCCGCCGCGATGATGAACTGATCCTGGTGAACATCCCCGGCCTGCCCAATGGCGGGCATGGTCCGCTGCAAGTCGCCCTGCCCTACGGCCGTCTGAAACCGGTGCTCGCTACCCTCGGCGAGTTCTACCTGCAGGACACCGGTACCACCACACTGCGCCTGGCGAAGGCCGACGCGATTCGGTTGAACCCGCTGGAAGATCTACCGCTGCAATGGGAAGGTGGCGAGAAGATCCGCAACTTTGCCCAGCGCCTCCGAGACATCAAGGACTTCACCTGCGTGGCCCCAGAAGGGCTGAACGCGACCTTGCGTCCGTACCAGCTGGAAGGCTTGAGCTGGATGCAGTCACTGCGCCAGCTGGAGGTTGGCGGGATACTGGCGGATGACATGGGACTGGGCAAAACCCTGCAGACCCTGGCGCATATTCTCACGGAGAAAATCGCCGGGCGCCTGGATCGACCGTGCATGGTGGTAATGCCCACCAGCCTGATTCCCAACTGGCTGGATGAGGCAGCGCACTTCACACCGCAACTCAACGTGTTGGCACTGTATGGCGCCGCACGTAAGAAACATTTCGCGACCCTGCAGGACTATGACCTGCTGCTGACCACCTACGCCCTACTGCCCAAGGACATCGAACAGCTCGCAGCCCTGCCCCTGCATGTGCTGATCCTCGATGAGGCCCAGTACATCAAGAACCCGTCCAGCAAGGCGGCCCAGGCCGCACGTGAGTTGAATGCACGACAGCGCCTGTGCCTGAGCGGCACGCCGCTGGAAAACCATTTGGGCGAGCTCTGGTCGTTGTTCCACTTCCTGCTCCCAGGCTGGCTGGGCGACGTAAAAAGCTTCAACCGCGACTACCGCACGCCCATCGAAAAGCGCGCCAGCGATGTGCGATTGCAACACCTGAACGGTCGGATAAAACCCTTCCTGCTGCGCCGCACCAAGGAGCAGGTGGCAACAGAGCTGCCACCCAAGACCGAGATCATCCACTGGGTCGACCTCAATGAGGCCCAGCGCGACGTGTACGAAACCATGCGCCTGGCCATGGACAAAAAGGTGCGCGACGAGATCACTCGCAAGGGCGTGGCACGCAGCCAGATCATCATTCTTGAGGCACTGCTGAAGCTGCGCCAGGTGTGCTGCGACCTGCGCCTGGTCAACGATGCAACCCTGCCCGCCCGTGGCAGCAGCTCGGGCAAGCTTGATAGCTTGATGGAAATGCTTGCGGAGCTGTTTGAGGAAGGCCGGCGGATCCTGCTGTTTTCCCAGTTCACATCGATGTTGAGCCTGATCGAAGTCGAGCTGAAAAAACGTGGCGTGGCCTACGCACTGCTCACCGGCCAGACAAGGGATCGACGCACACCGGTGAAGGATTTCCAGAGCGGCAAGCTACAGATTTTTCTGATCAGCTTGAAGGCCGGGGGCGTCGGCCTGAACTTGACCGAAGCCGATACGGTGATCCACTACGATCCTTGGTGGAACCCGGCCACGGAAAACCAGGCCACCGACCGCGCCTATCGCATCGGTCAGGAGAAGCCGGTGTTCGTCTACAAGATGATTGCCCGAGGCACGGTGGAGGAGAAAATCCAGCACCTGCAGAAGGAAAAATCCGACCTGGCAGCGGGCGTGCTGGACGGGCGCACCACCGGGGACTGGCAACTGGGCAATGAGGACATTGAAGCGTTGTTTGCGCCGTTGCCGCACAAGCAAGAGAAGCGTTGACGGTTAGACCGCTATCGCAGGCAAGCCTGCGATAGCCGCGACGCGGTGTTCAGCCGATCAACTGAGCATCCCGCAACGCGGTAAGCGCCGCCAACCAGCGCGGGTCCTGCTTGTAGTCCGTCGACGCAATCGCCTGGCCGCGCATGCGTGCGATTCGAGCTGATGGCTTGACCTTCATGCGCTGGGCGGCGGTCAGCGCCAGCTCAGCAGCCGCGCGATCATTGCATACCAACCCCATGTCGCAACCTGCCGTCAGCGCCGCTTCGATGCGACTGGCGGCATCGCCCACCACATGGGCACCGGCCATGGACAGGTCATCGCTGAAAATCACCCCATCGAACTGCAACTCGCCGCGCAGGATGTCCTGCAACCAGCGGCGTGAGAACCCGGCTGGCTGGGCATCGACTTGCGGGTAGATGACGTGGGCCGGCATCACCGCCGCCAATTGCTTGCTCAAGCGCGCGAAAGGCACCAGATCATGCGCACGAATCTGCTCAAGACTGCGTTCATCATTGGGAATGGCAACGTGGGAATCGGCCTCGGCCCAACCGTGACCAGGAAAATGCTTGCCGGTGGCCGCCATGCCGGCGCTGTTCATGCCACGGATAAAGGCACCGGCCAGCACGGCGGCGCGCACGGGATCGCCTTCGAACGAGCGGGTGCCAACCACCGCGCTGCGTTGGTAGTCCAGGTCCAGCACCGGGGCGAAGCTCAGGTCCAAGCCAACGGCCAACACTTCAGTCGCCATAATCCAGCCGCATTGTTCGGCCAGGTATTCGGCGTTGGGGTTATCCGCCAAGGCACGCATGGCCGGCAAGCGCACAAACCCCTGACGCAGACGCTGTACGCGGCCACCTTCCTGATCGACGGCCAACAGCAGGTCCGGACGCACGGCACGAATCGCCGCACTCAACGCCCGCACCTGACGCGGATGCTCGATGTTGCGCGCAAAGATAATCAGGCCACCCACTTCAGGCTGGCGCAGCAGGTGGCGGTCCTCGGCCGTGAGCCAGGTGCCGGCAACGTCGACCATCAAAGAACCTTGCAGGGCAGCAGTCATAAACCTTCCTTAAATAACGCACACAACCCGTTGCCCTCACCAGGCACGGTGAGCACAACGGGTTGCGAGTAAATAGCTGAATTCGGCATGGGCCGCTAGCTTAGCGGATGCAAGCGGCCGCGCCCACCCGGCGCGGTCAAACCTTGGCGGGCGTTGGCACGGACTTGCTGCGTGGACGCAATTGGGCGGCGGCCATGGCGGCGTCGGTCACACCGGTTTCGGCGCGCATGCCGGCGGCCAGGAACGGCACCATCAGGCGCATGACCTGTTCAATGGAGGTGTTGACGCCGAAATCAGTCTCGGCAATCGCCCGCAACGCCTTGATCCCGGACATGCTGAACGCGGCGGCACCGAGCATGAAGTGCACGCGCCAGAACAGTTCAATCGGTGGAATACGCGGAGCGGCTTCGTTGACCAGCAACATGTAGCGACGAAATACCTTGCCGTACATGTCTTCCAGATAACGCCGCAGGTGCCCCTGGCTCTGGCTGAACGCCAGGCCCAGCAGGCGCATGAAGATCGACAAATCGTTGCCGCTCCTGGGCTGAACCACCAGGGCCTGCTCAACGAGGATTTCCAGCAATTCTTCCAGGGTCGGCTTGTGGTCAGCCTTGGCCTGGCGACGCTCAAGCTCACGGTCAAGGCTGGTGCAGAACGGCCCCAGGAAGCGCGAAAACACCGCCTGGATCAGGGCCTTTTTCGAACCGAAATGGTAGTTCACAGCAGCGAGGTTAACCCCAGCCTTGCTGGTGATCAGCCGCAACGACGTTTCAGCAAATCCTTTTTCCGCAAACAATTGCTCGGCAGCATCGAGAATGCGTTCAACGGTTTCCGACTGGGCCATGGCTACTCCGCCTGACAAACACTTGTTTGAAACATACGTTTCAGGTTGTGTCTTGTCAAGCCTGCGGGTTCGCTTTCCGGCCGGGCAGTCATGTATTTCATCGCTATTTAATCACATCCTTACGCCTCTGTAGGCAGCGCTATCTCTGGCGTGTGGGAAGCCTGCACGATGACCGTCCAGCGGCGCGCGCGAAAAGGAGGATTGCCAAGCGCAGTCCACTGTATATAATCCCAGTCACTGTATAAAAAGACAGAGCGATCAACATGCTAAAACTGACGCCACGCCAAGCTGAGATTCTGGCTTTTATCAAGCGCTGCCTCGATGACAACGGCTACCCGCCGACGCGAGCGGAAATTGCGCTGGAACTGGGGTTCAAGTCCCCCAATGCCGCCGAAGAACACCTCAAGGCCCTCGCTCGCAAAGGCGCGATCGAGATGACCCCCGGTGCCTCGCGCGGTATCCGCATCCCTGGCTTCGAAGCCAAGGCCGACGAATCGACCCTGCCGATCATCGGTCGCGTCGCTGCCGGTGCGCCGATCCTGGCGCAGCAGCACGTCGAGGAATCCTGCAACATCAACCCGACCTTCTTCCATCCGCGCGCCGACTACCTCTTGCGGGTCCATGGCATGAGCATGAAGGACGTGGGCATCTTCGATGGCGACCTGCTGGCCGTCCACACCACCCGCGAAGCCCGTAATGGCCAGATCGTCGTCGCCCGTATCGGCGATGAAGTCACCGTCAAACGCTTCAAGCGCGAAGGCAGCAAGGTCTGGCTCCTGGCCGAGAACCCTGAGTTCGCCCCGATTGAAGTGAACCTGAAAGATCAGGACCTGGTGATCGAAGGCTTGAGCGTCGGCGTCATTCGCCGCTAAAGGAGGCATCATGCAGCTCGTCCACACCCCACAACACACACAACTGTCGCTGTTCGAGGCCTTCATGGCCCAACCCCTTGCGCCCATTCTCAAGGAAACGGTCGAAGCGCCCTGGAGCGCCGAGCCTGAGGCGTTCAGTGAATTGTCGTTGCGCGGTGCAGCGGGGAGCTGCCTGAGCCTGCTGGCGCCGATCCTACGCGAATTGAGCGAAGAGCAGGACGCGCGCTGGCTGACGCTGATCGCCCCACCCGCCAGCCTGACCCAAGCCTGGCTAAGGGACGCCGGCCTCAACCGCGAGCGCATCCTGCTGCTGCAACCGCGCGGCGCGCAAAGTGCGCAGCAATTGACCTGCGAAGCCCTGCGCCTGGGCCGTAGCCATACGGTGGTGAGCTGGTTGAATCCACTGAGTGTCAGTGCCAAGCAACAACTGATCAGTGCCGCGCGCACGGGCGATGCTCAGAGCTTGAATATTCGATTGGGATAAGTACTGAGCGGCCAAAGCCCCGTGGGCAGTCCCGCACTCCACGAACGTCCGTGGTGAGCGGGATTCTGCAGTGAGCCAGCTTGCCCGCTCACCACAGCACCTCCTCTTCTCACTGGAACTCAGTGAAGAACGCGCGGCCCGTCTTCTTTCTCCGGCTCGCCTTCTGCCAGGCGACCTGCCATCTGCACGCCCACGCTCAACATGGCTTTAGCCACTTCCACGTGCTGGCCCTGCAAGAACACTTTGGCGTCCTCGGAAAAATCCAGAATGACCAGAGAACCCTCGTCCTCAGCCCGACGCAGCTCGATTCGGCCGTCAGGCAACTCAACAATTTCCAGAAAGGACGTCGGCATAAAAGTCTGTTCTCCACGAAAGGCCGGGATTATATCAGTCATCCGCTGCGTTTCGCTGAGGATCTGGCCAGGTTTCGTTGCGGCTTGATGAATGGTGCCAGGATGACCCGGTTCACATGTGGGAGCGAGCTCCCACAGATTGATCGGTGTAAATCAGTGACGCCGCCTCAGCACTCGTTGAGGCCTTCGCGAAAGCGCAGCGCCATCTTTTTCAGTGCCTGGCGCCAGCTTTCCAGCTCTTCCCGGCTCAACGGCTTGGGCTCATCCTCTTCAACCGCAACCGCCACGATCAACGGTTGAGTCACATCGCCCTTGGGCACATGGGGAATACGCGGCGGTTGGAACATATCGGCATGCGCCTTGAGCAGGCGTGCGACCCAGCTGTCGGGGCTTTGGGCCATTTCAACCAGCTCAGCCAGCTCAGGAATCGCCATCGAGTCCAGCACTTCGCGGTTCATGATCATCTCTGCACGAGGCGAACCCGCCTGGGGCAAACGGTAGAACCCGGCGATTTCATGGCACAGGCCCAGCAAGGCACCGTACAGGTGGAACAATGCCGCTTCACGCCCCGCCTGGACCAGCGCGATGGCATTCATCTCTTTCCCCTCCTCGGCGCGACCAAGGGCTTCCAGGGATAAACCCGCGAAGTAAATTTTCTGGTTGGTACGGGTATAGAGTTCGTTGGCCATAACGGCAATCTCCACAACGAATAAGCGTGATGCTGGCTGAACAGTGTCACGGATCAGCCGAGCCTACTGCAAGTGCAATAAACCGCTGCTTATGGGGGTCAAAACTCGACGTTCAGATCCAGACTGATCCGAATGTGGGAGGGGGCTTGCCCCCCCGATTGCGGAGCATCAGTCATACACATGTCGACTGATATACCGCTATCGGGGGCAAGCCCCCTCCCACATTGGATCTTCAGCGCATCCGACGGGTCAAGCGCCCTGGCGCTTGTCCTCGACCTTCCACTTGCCGCCGTCGTAGAACGCTTTCCAGCCGGTAGGCTTGCCGTCCACTTCGGTCTGCACGTACTGCTCCTTGGTCTTGCGGCTGTAACGGATCACGGCTGGGCGACCATCCGGATCCTTCTTCGGCGCTTCACACAGGAAGTGGTACTTCGGATCGATCTCGTCCTTGTGCGGCACGATCTCCAGCACCAGCGGTGCACGGGTCTCGCGGTTTTTCGGGAACTGGCTGGCAGCCAGGAACAGCCCCGAAGCGCCGTCACGCAGGATGTAGGTGTCGTTGACCTTCTCACACTTGAGTTCAGGCATCTTCACCGGGTCCATCTTCGGCGGCGCCGCGTCACCGCTTTTCAGCAGTTTGCGGGTGTTCTTGCACGTCGGGTTGGTGCAGCCGAAGAACTTGCCGAAACGGCCAGTCTTGAGCTGCATCTCGCTGCCACACTTGTCGCATTCCAGGCTCGGACCTTCGTAGCCTTTGATGCGATAGGTGCCCTCTTCAATCTCGTAGCCGTTGCAATCCGGGTTGTTACCGCAGATGTGCAGCTTGTGCTTTTCATCCAGCAGGTAGGCGTCCATCGCCGTGCTGCAGATTGGGCAACGGTGCTTGCCACGCAGTACCAGCGACTCGGATTCCCCCTCGTCATCGGCAGCGATTTCGTCACCCGGCACCAGGTTGACGGTGGCCTTGCAGCGCTCTTTCGGCGGCAGGCTGTAGCCCGAGCAACCGAGGAACACGCCGGTGGACGCCGTACGAATCTGCATCGGGCGGCCGCAGGTCTGGCACGGGATGTCAGTCATCACCGGCTGATTGGCGCGCATACCGCTTTCAGGGCTTTCAGCTACTTCGAGTTTTTTCTTGAAGTCGCCGTAGAACTCGTCCAGCACGTTTTTCCAGTCGCGTTCGCCCTGGGCCACGTCATCGAGGTTCTCTTCCATGCCGGCGGTGAAGCCGTAGTCCATCAGGTTGGAGAAGCTTTCCGACAGGCGTTCGGTGACGATGTCGCCCATCTTTTCCGAATAGAAACGACGGTTGTGCAGCGCAACGTAGCCACGGTCTTGAATGGTGGAGATGATCGCCGCGTAGGTCGAAGGACGACCGATACCGCGTTTTTCCATCTCTTTCACCAGGCTGGCTTCCGAATAACGCGCCGGCGGCTTGGTGAAGTGCTGGGACGGGTCGAGCGTGATCAGCTTCAGCGTATCGCCCTGGGCCATGTCCGGCAGCACATCGTCATCGCCAGGCTTGGCGATTTGCGGCATCACACGGGTATAGCCGTCGAACTTGAGGATACGGCCCTTGGCACGCAGCTCGAAGTCAGAAGCCGCCACCGTGACGGTGGTGGACAGGTATTGCGCCGGCAGCATCTGGCAGGCCAGGAACTGGCGCCAGATCAGCTCGTAGAGGCGCTCAGCGTCGCGCTCCATGCCGCTCAGCTTGGCAGGCGTGGTATTGGCGTCGGAAGGACGGATCGCTTCGTGAGCCTCTTGTGCGCCTTCCTTGCTGCTGTAGACGTTCGGTTTCTCGGGCAGGTACTTCTTGCCGAACTCTTCTTCAATATAAGTACGCGCCATCGCGACCGCGTCCACCGACAGGTTGGTGGAGTCGGTACGCATGTAAGTGATGTAGCCGGCTTCGTACAAGCGCTGGGCCATCATCATGGTTTTCTTCACCCCAAAGCCCAGGCGGTTGCTCGCGGCCTGTTGCAGGGTGGAGGTGATGAACGGTGCCGATGGCTTGCTGCTGGTCGGCTTGTCCTCACGCTTGACGATGCTGTAACTGGAAGACTTGAGCTTTTCCAGCGCCGCCATGGCCTGGGCTTCGTTCAGCGGCTTGAAGGCCTCGCCTTTCTCGCGGGCCACTTCAAAGCGCACGTTGGCGCCCTTGGCAGTGCCCAGATCGGCGTGGACTTCCCAGTACTCTTCGGGGATGAACGCACGGATTTCGCGCTCACGCTCCACCACCAGCTTCACCGCAACCGATTGCACACGGCCGGCGGACAGCCCACGGGCGATCTTGGCCCACAGCAGTGGCGAGACCATGTAACCCACGACGCGGTCGAGGAAACGACGGGCCTGTTGGGCGTTGACGCGGTCGATGTCCAGTTCGCCGGGTTTGGAGAAGGCCTCTTGGATGGCCTTCTTGGTGATTTCGTTGAACACCACACGCTTGTAGCGGCTGTCGTCGCCGCCGATGGCTTCCCGCAGGTGCCAGGCAATGGCTTCCCCTTCGCGGTCCAAGTCCGTTGCGAGATAGATGGTGTCGGCATCCTTGGCGAGCCGGCGCAGCTCTTCGATGACCTTTTCCTTGCCTGGAAGGATTTCGTACTTGGCCTTCCAGCCATGATCCGGGTCCACACCCATGCGCGAGACCAGCTGCTTGCGCGCTTTCTCTTTAGGGGTGAGCACCGGACCTTCGCCCGCAGCCGCCTTGCCGCGCTTGGCGGCTGGCTCCTTACTGGCGCTAGCCGAACCGCTGGTGGGCAGGTCTCGGATATGGCCGATACTCGACTTCACCACGTACTCGTTGCCCAAGTACTTGTTGATGGTCTTGGCCTTAGCCGGGGATTCCACAATGACCAGCGATTTGCCCATGGATCGGAAAATTCCTGAATTCGAGAAGTGAAAGGCAGTTGGCGCCTGTCGCGGCAACGCTATATATAGTGGCAACAAGGTGAGGTCAAGCGCAGCATTCTGCGCGACCCGCCGTTATTGCCCTGAAAAAAGACTGGGTTCGGCCTGGACCAAAGCAAAGCGCGGGACCTGCTCGCCGTCAACTTCGACGGTCTCCAGGAACATGCTCAAAGGACGCACCCAAAAGCCGTAATCGCCATACAGTGCTTGGTAGAACACCACTTCTTCTTCGGTCTCGGAGTGGCGCGCCACACTGAAAACACGGTACTGCGGACCTTTATAATGCTGGTAGAGCCCTGGTTCGACTTTCATGCTCTGGCCCTCTTACAAAATTTGTTAAAAAAAAATACAAAACCACCCAAAAACAAAAACCGGGGCACTGGGCCCCGGCTTCCGTCAACCCAACGCTTAGACGCGTTCGAAGACGGTGGAAATGCCTTGGCCGAGACCAATGCACATGGTGGCTACCCCGAGGTTGCCGCCATTTTGCTTCATCACGTTAAGCAAAGTGCCGGAGATACGTGCACCGGAGCAACCAAATGGGTGGCCCAGGGCAATCGCGCCGCCGTGCAGGTTAACCTTCTCATTCATCTTGTCGAGTACTTTCAAATCTTTCAGCACCGGCAGGGCCTGTGCGGCGAAAGCTTCGTTGAGCTCGAAGAAGTCGATGTCGTTGATGGTCAGGCCCGCGCGCTTCAAGGCTTTTTGTGTGGCCGGTACTGGACCATAGCCCATGATTGCCGGGTCCACACCCGCCACGGCCATCGAACGGATCACGGCCAGCGGTTGGATACCCAAGTCCTGGGCACGCTGCGCCGACATCAAGATCATGCACGAAGCACCGTCGGTGATTTGCGACGAAGTACCGGCTGTCACGGTGCCGCCCTTTGGATTGAACGCTGGCTTGAGAGCCGCCAGGCTTTCCAGGGTGGTATCCGGACGAATGGTTTCGTCGTAGTCGAACAGTTTCAGGAAACCGTTCTCGTCATAACCGTTCATCGGGATGATTTCATCCTTGAACTTGCCTTCCAGGGTCGCCTTGTGGGCGAGCTGGTGGGAACGCAAGCCGAACGCGTCCTGGGCTTCGCGGGTAATGCCGTGCATTTTGCCAAGCATTTCTGCGGTCAGGCCCATCATGCCCGAGGCTTTCGCCGCGTACAGCGACATGTGCGGGTTAGGATCGACGCCGTGCATCATGCTGACATGGCCCATGTGCTCCACACCACCGACCACGAACACATCACCGTTGCCGGTCATGATCGCCTGGGCGGCGGTGTGCAGCGCGCTCATCGACGAACCGCACAGACGGCTCACGGTCTGGCCCGCGGCAGTGTGCGGGATCTGGGTCATCAGCGACGCCATGCGCGCGATGTTCCAGCCCTGCTCCAGGGTCTGGTTGACGCAGCCCCAGATCACGTCCTCGACTTCGTTCGGGTCGACCTTGGTGTTGCGCTCCAGCACTTTGCTGATCAAGTGTGCCGACATGTCTTCGGCACGGGTGTTGCGGTGCATGCCGCCCTTGGAGCGGCCCATCGGTGTGCGACCGAAGTCGACAATCACCACGTCTCTTGGATTCAAGCTCATAAATATTCTCGCTCTAGTCGTCTGGGCGCTTAACCGAAGAAGCTCTGGCCGTTCTTGGCCATTTCACGCAGCTTCGCGGTCGGGTGGTACAGCGGGCCCAAATCAGCGTATTTGTCAGCCAGGGCAACGAACTCAGCCACACCGATCGAGTCGATGTAACGCAGTGCACCACCACGGAATGGAGGGAAACCAATACCGTACACCAGGCCCATATCGGCTTCGGCGGCGGTCTCGACGATGCCGTCTTCCAGGCAACGCACGGTTTCCAGGCACAGGGCGATCATCATCCAGTTGATGATGTCCTCGTCGGACACCTCACGCTGTTCGTAGATGACCGGAGCGAGCACTTCGTGCACCGACGGATCGGCCACTTTCTTCTGCTTGCCCTTCTTGTCAGCCTCGTAGGCGTAGAAGCCCTTGCCGTTCTTCTGGCCCAGGCGCTTGGCCTCGTACAGCGCGTCGATCGCCGAGCGGCGGTCGTCTTTCATGCGATCCGGGAAGCCTTCAGCCATGACGTCGCGACCGTGGTGGCCGGTGTCGATGCCGACCACGTCCATCAGGTATGCCGGGCCCATTGGCCAGCCGAATTTTTCCATGACTTTGTCGATGCGCACGAAGTCCACACCAGCGCTGACCAGCTTGGCGAAACCGCCGAAGTACGGGAACAGCACGCGATTGACCAGGAAGCCCGGGCAGTCATTGACCACGATCGGGTTCTTGCCCATTTTCTTGGCGTAGGCAACGGTGGTGGCAACGGCCAGCTCGCTGGACTTCTCGCCACGGATCACTTCTACCAGCGGCATCATGTGCACCGGGTTGAAGAAGTGCATGCCGACGAAGTTTTCCGGACGCTTGAGGGCCTTGGCCAGCAGCGAGATGGAAATGGTCGAGGTGTTGGAGGCCAGGATGGTGTCGTCTTTGACCTGGGCTTCCACTTCAGCCAGTACGGCTTGCTTGACCTTAGGGTTCTCGACAACCGCTTCGACCACCAGGTCGACATGACCGAAATCGCCGTAGGACAGCGTAGGACGAATGCCGTTGAGCACTTCAGCCATTTTCGCGGCGGTCATGCGACCTTTGTCCACGCGACCGACCAGCAGCTTGGCGGCTTCCGCCAGGCCTTGCTCGATCCCGTGTTCGTTGATGTCTTTCATCAGGATCGGCGTGCCTTTGGACGCCGACTGGTAAGCGATACCGCCGCCCATGATACCGGCGCCGAGTACGGCAGCCTGTTTCACGTCCTTGGCGATTTCGTCGTAGGCCTTGGCCTTTTTCTTCAGTTCCTGATCGTTCAGGAACAGGCCGATCAGGCTCTGGGCTGCGGAGGTTTTCGCCAGTTTGACGAAGCCAGCCGCTTCCACTTCCAGGGCTTTGTCGCGACCGAAGTTCGCGGCTTTCTGGATGGTCTTGATCGCTTCAACCGGCGCCGGGTAGTTCGGGCCGGCCTGTCCAGCCACGAAACCTTTGGCGGTTTCGAACGACATCATTTGTTCGATGGCGTTGAGCTTGAGTTTTTCCAGCTTCGGCTGACGCTTGGCCTTGTAGTCAAATTCGCCGCTGATGGCGCCCTTGATCAGGTTCAGTGCGGCTTCGGCCAGTTTATCCGGGGCAACTACAGCGTCGACAGCACCGACTTTCAGGGCGTCTTCAGCCTTGTTTTCCTTACCGGCGGCGATCCATTCGATAGCGTTGTCGGCACCGATCAGACGCGGCAGGCGTACGGTGCCGCCGAAACCTGGGTAGATGCCCAGTTTGACTTCAGGCAGGCCGATCTTGGCAGTGGCCGACATGACGCGGAAGTCCGCCGCCAGGCACATTTCCAGGCCACCGCCCAACGCGATGCCGTTGATCGCGGCGACGGTCGGTACGTTGAGGTCTTCAAAATCGCTGAAGATCTTGTTGGCTTCGAGGTTGCCAGCCACCAGCTCGGCATCGGGCAGCTTGAAGTTGTCGACGAATTCGGTGATGTCAGCGCCGACGATGAACACGTCCTTGCCGCTGGAGACGATCACGCCCTTGACCGAAGCATCAGCTTTGATGGTGTCTACGGCCTGACGCAATTCATTCAGGGTTAGACGGTTGAACTTGTTGACGGACTCACCCTTGAGGTCGAATTTCAGTTCGACGATGCCACTTTCAAGAGCCTTAACCGTGATGGCTTTACCTTCGTAAATCATCAACTGATCTCCACGATATGGAAGCTGAACAGTACACATTGGACGCTGGCCTCTGGCTGGACATTGATGAATTCGCCAATGTTCACGCCAATCCGCCAGGCACACCCGCCAATGCGATAGTCGGGATTCTGTATGAGTCGTCTGACAGACAAACGCTCAATTCATACGCCCGTTTGATTTGGGTACGCCACCTTCATCCAATTCCGGGCAATTGTCAATCGCTCGAAAGGCTAGGAAAAACGCGACTTTCCAGTCATTTCAGAACCCCGACCATAAGCCCGTGATTCGTCAATATTCAACTATTCACGAAATCAATAATAGAAAAGATCTGGGAAAAGGCTGTACAGAACGGGATATACCGCTAGGCTAGCGACAACCCTGACGCGCCTGGATGAACATCCGACGCGGGAAACACAGATTTACCGGCCTGCCTGGCCAACTCCAGCCCGATGATGATGTCGGGCTTTTTATTGCCTGGCTTTTAGGCAAGCGCCTTGAGCAACACATCGATATCTTTCAACACACTCGCCTCGCCCTTCTCGCCCCAATACAACGCAATCATCTGCTTGTCGGCCTCGACCTTGTAGACGTTGGTCGGCAGCTTTGCAAAATGCGGCAACAACTTCTCATCGACACACACTTCACGCCACTGATTGACCCACACACCCGGCTCCAACTGCCAGTAACTCCAGATGGCCGGCGTGCTCCCGCGCCGTGGCCGGCAGTACTGCGCACAGGGGCTCGGCGGCTCCTGCTTGAGCCAATGGGGCCACTCCTGGGGCGCCAACTGCATGGCCAGGCCGATACGGCGTGCTTCCATGCGCAGGGCCATGCGCCCGCTCTGATGGCGCGACGGCCGCAGCCATGCCAGAGGGCTCAGAACCACCACAAGGATTGACACCACTATCCAGACCGTCATATGTGTACTCCCGAATTTCTAGATGAGCGGATTTGATCTGACGCAACCCCATCCGCTTGAAAGCAGCCATACTGAACTTATTGCAGTCCCCTGGAGGAACGCCCCATGTCCTACGAACATATTCTGGTCGCTGTCGACCTGACCGAAGAGTGCGATCCAGTCATCAAGCGCGCCCGCGCCTTCGCGATCGCCAGCGGTGCCAAACTGTCGCTGGTGCATATCGTCGAACCAATGGCCATGGCCTTTGGGGGTGACGTGCCCATGGACCTTTCCCAGTTGCAGCAACAACAGTTCGATCAGGCCAAAGAGCGCCTGGACCGGTTGATTCTCAAATACCCCGAAGTGACCAAGGAAAACTCCCACCTCACTTACGGCCAACCGCGCCAGGAAATCCACCATCTGGCCAAGGAACAAAACTGCGACCTGATCGTGGTGGGCAGCCATGGCCGGCATGGTCTGGCGTTGTTGCTGGGCTCCACTGCCAATGATGTATTGCATGGCGCGCCGTGTGATGTGCTGGCCGTGAAGCTGGTGAAATCCTCTTAAGCACATTTTCAACTGTATTTCATATAAAAAACCCGGTGCTCATGAAAATGAACACCGGGTTTTTTATTACGTGCAGATCACTCAGGCATCCAGCTCGGCCCAACGCTCAACCAGCACTTCCAACTCCTGATTCAGTTTCTCCAGGGAAGCAATCACCTTGGCAGTTTCCGCCGCCGGACGCAGGTAGAAACCCGCGTCAGCCATCTCCGCTTCTACCGCGGCAATCTGCTGTTCCTTGGCGTCGATATCACCCGGCAAGGCTTCCAGCTCACGCTGCAGCTTGTAGCTGAGCTTCTTCTTGCCAACCGGCGCCGACTCCACAACCGGCGTAGCAGCCGCCACCGGCGCCACCACCGCCGAATTCAGGTCAGCTTTGCCGGACTTGCTCTCGGTCACGCCCAGCAGACGCGGCGAGCCGCCCTGACGCAGCCAGTCCTGGTAACCACCGACGTATTCACGCACCTTGCCTTCGCCTTCGAAGACCAGGGTGCTGGTGACCACGTTGTCGAGGAATGCCCGGTCGTGGCTGACCATCAGCACAGTGCCGTTGAAGGTCAGCAGCACTTCTTCCAACAGCTCGAGGGTTTCCACGTCGAGGTCGTTGGTCGGTTCGTCGAGGACCAGCAGGTTGGCCGGCTTACTGAACAGCTTGGCCAGCAGCAGGCGCGCACGCTCTCCCCCGGACAAGGCTTTCACCGGTGTACGGGCACGCTGCGGGCTGAACAGGAAGTCACCCAAGTAGCTTAGGACGTGGCGGCTCTGGCCGTCGATATCGATAAAGTCGCGACCTTCGGCGACGTTATCGATCACGGTTTTTTCCAGGTCCAACTGGTGGCGCAACTGGTCGAAGTAAGCCACGTCGATGCGCGTACCCTCTTCCACGGTGCCGCTGGTCGGCTGCAGACCGCTGAGCATCAGCTTGAGCAACGTGGTCTTGCCGGTGCCGTTGGCGCCCAGCAGGCCGATACGGTCGCCGCGCTGCAGGACCATGGAGAAGTCCTTGATCAGGAACGGGCCGTCCGGGTGATGGAAGCTGACGTTCTCCAGCACCATCACCTGCTTACCCGACTTGTCGGCGGTGTCCAGCTGGATATTGGCCTTGCCGGTGCGCTCGCGACGCTCGCTGCGCTCGACCCGCAGGGCTTTCAGGGCACGTACGCGACCTTCGTTACGGGTGCGGCGGGCCTTGATGCCTTGACGGATCCAGACTTCTTCCTGGGCCAGCTTCTTGTCGAACAGCGCGTTGGCGGTTTCTTCGGCGGCCAGCGCGGCTTCCTTGTGTACCAGGAAGCTGGCGTAGTCGCCGTTCCAGTCGATCAGACCACCACGGTCCAACTCAAGGATGCGGGTCGCCAGGTTCTGCAGGAAGGAACGGTCGTGCGTGATGAACAGCACAGCGCCCTGGAACTCCTTGAGGGCTTCCTCCAGCCAGGCAATCGCGCCGATGTCCAGGTGGTTGGTCGGTTCATCGAGCAGCAACAGGTCCGGCTCGGACACCAGGGCCTGGGCCAGCAGCACACGACGACGCCAGCCACCGGACAACTCGGCGAGGGTCTTGTCGGCCGGCAGTTGCAGGCGGCTCAAGGTGCTGTCGACCAGTTGCTGCAAGCGCCAGCCATCACGGGCTTCGAGGTCCTGCTGGACGTGCATCAGCTTGTTCAGGTCGTCTTCGGTGACACAGTTCTGTGCCAGGTGATGGTATTCGGCGAGCAGCGCGCCGACGCCGTCGAGGCCTTCGGCAACCACGTCGAACACTGTCCGTCCGTCGGCCACCGGCAATTCTTGCGGCAATTCGCCGATCTTGAGGCCCGGCGCGCGCCATACGGAGCCGTCATCGGGCTTCTGGTCGCCTTTGACCAGCTTCATCATGCTGGATTTGCCGGTGCCGTTGCGGCCGATGATGCACACCCGCTCACCACGGGCGATCTGCCAGGACACCTTGTCCAACAACGGCATAGCGCCGAAAGCAAGGGACACATCGCTGAATTTGAGCAGGGTCATACGCTTCTCCAAAAACTGGGCGCGCATTCTACCTGAGTTAGGGGTGGGATGCGGCTGGCATTTTCGCTACCGACACGTTCTGTAGGACATTTCCAACGAACTTGAACGAACCGCCCGGCAAAGCTTTCGTCTGCGTTGGGCAAAAGGCTAAGCTAGGGGCAATCAGTGTCGGCGGTGCCGATGCTAGTCGTGATTTCTCTGCACGGACGTCTCATGCGCAGCCGCCTTTTCAACTTTTTATCTTGTCTGCTTCTTTCCGCCACCGCCGTTCAATCCGCACAGGCCGTGGACCTCACCACCCAACGTCAATATTACGATGAAGCCAAACACGCCTTGGCCAAGGGCGATACCGGGCCTTACATGCAATACAGCCAAGCCCTGGCCGACTACCCGCTGACACCGTACCTGGCCTATGACGAACTGACGGCACGCCTGAAAACCGCGAGCAACCAGGAAATCGAGCAGTTCCTCGCCAAAAACGGCGACCTGCCCCAGGCCAATTGGATGAAGCTGCGCTGGTTGCGCTGGTTGGCCGAGCGTGGCGACTGGCAGACCTTTGAAAAGTACTACGACGCCAAGCTCAATTTCGTCGAACTCGACTGCCTGCATGGCCAGTTCCAGCTCACCCACAACCTGAAAGCGGAAGGCTACAAGACCGCCGAAAAACTGTGGATGACCGGCAAGTCCCAACCGGCGGCCTGCGATGTCACCTTCGGGCAGTGGGCGGCTGACGGCCAACTCACTGAACAGAAGATCTGGGATCGCGCCAAACTCGCCGCCGAAGCGCGCAACTACGCGCTGGCCAACAGCCTGGTGAAAACCCTGCCCACCCTCGGCGCCCAAGGCCGCTTGATGGTGGACGTGGCGCAGAAGCCCGACATGCTCAGCGACCCTTCACGCTTCCTGCCGGCCACTGAGGCCATGTCTGACGCCGTGGGCCTGGGCCTGCGCCGCCTGGCACGCCAGGATCCCGACAAGGCCATGGCCCTGCTCGACGGCTACGCCAGCAGCATGCACTTCTCCCGTGACGAAAAAGTGTCGATCGCCCGCGAAATCGGTCTCACCCTGGCCAAGCGCTATGACCCGCGCGCCCTTGAGGTGATGACCAAGTACGATCCCGAACTGCGCGACAACACCGTCTCCGAGTGGCGCCTGCGCCTGCTGCTGCGCCTGGCGCGCTGGGAAGACGCCTACCAGTTGACCCGCAAGCTTCCCCAGGACCTGGCCACCACCAACCGCTGGCGCTACTGGCAGGCCCGCAGTCTGGAATTGGCCGAGCCGAAGAACCCGCAAGCGCTGGTCCTGTACAAACACTTGGCGCAAGAACGCGATTTCTACGGGTTCCTGGCGGCGGATCGCTCCAAGGCTCCGTACCAGCTGAAGAACAAACCGCTGCTAATGAGCCAGGCACTGGTCAGCAAGGTGCGTAACACCCCGGGCGTACGTCGTGCCCTGGAGTTCTACGCACGTGGCCAGGTGGTGGATGGCCGCCGTGAGTGGTACCACGTGAGCCGTCACTTCAACCGCGACGAGATGGTTGCCCAGGCCAAGCTGGCCTACGACATGAAATGGTACTTCCCGGCGATCCGCACCATCAGCCAGGCGCAGTACTGGGATGACCTGGACATCCGCTTCCCGATGGCGCACCGCGACACTCTGGTGCGCGAAGCCAAGGTGCGCGGCCTGCACTCCAGCTGGGTGTTCGCGATTACCCGTCAGGAAAGCGCCTTCATGGATGACGCCCGCTCTGGCGTCGGCGCCAGCGGCCTGATGCAACTGATGCCCGGTACCGCCAAGGAAACCGCACGCAAGTTCAGCATCCCCCTGGCCTCCCCCGCCCAAGTGCTGGACCCGGACAAAAACATCCAGCTCGGCGCCGCCTACCTGAGCCAGGTGCACAGCCAGTTCAACGGTAACCGTGTGCTCGCCTCCGCCGCCTACAACGCCGGCCCCGGCCGCGTGCGCCAATGGCTGCGCGGCGCGGATCACCTGAGTTTTGACGTGTGGGTGGAAAGCATCCCGTTCGACGAAACCCGCCAGTATGTGCAGAACGTGCTGTCTTATTCGGTGATCTACGGCCAGAAGCTCAACTCACCACAGCCGCTGGTGGATTGGCATGAGCGGTATTTTGACGATCAGTAATAAAGGCAGCTTTAAACAGCAAGTTTGAAGCTGCACGCCATATAAAAATGCCCGCATTTCTCAATGCGGGCATTTTTTTTGGGGGTGAGATTTAGTGCGAGGCGCTTTCCTCCACCCCATCACTGAACTGCAACGCTGCCAACCGCGCATACAGCGGATTGCTCGCAATCAACTGCTGATGCGTGCCTACCGCCACCAGCTTGCCCTGGTCCATCACCGCAATGCGGTCGGCGTTCTTCACCGTGGCCAGTCGATGGGCGATCACCAGCGTGGTACGCCCTTGCATCAATTGCGGCAAGGCCTGCTGGATCAGGTGTTCGCTCTGGGCATCGAGGGCGCTGGTGGCCTCGTCCAGCAGCAGAATCGGCGCGTCCACCAGCAGCGCCCGAGCGATGGCCAAGCGTTGGCGTTGGCCGCCGGAGAGGCCCATGCCGCCATCGCCCAGGTGGGTCTGGTAGCCGTCGGGCATTTGCAGGATGAAGTCATGGGCGTGGGCAATGCGCGCGGCGGCCTCGACCTGCTCGGCGGTGGCCGTCGGGTTGCCGTAGCGGATGTTCTCTTCGACGCTGCCGAAAAACAACGCCGGGCTCTGGGACACCAGGGCGAAATGACGGCGCAGGTCCATGGGGTCGAGTTCGGTCAGCGGGTGGCCCTCCAGCAGGATGCGGCCTTGCTGGGGGTCGTAGAAGCGCAGCAACAGATCAAAAATCGTCGATTTGCCCGCGCCGGACGGGCCGACCAAGGCCAGGGTTTCACCGGGGTTGATGGTCAGGTTCAGGCCATCGATGGCATAGCTGTCGGGACGTGAGGGATAGGAAAACCGCAGGTCTTGCAACGCCATGCGCCCGCTGACCCGCTCCGGCAATTGGACGGTGCCGGTGGCGGGCGCCTGGATTTCGTTGCTCGACTGCAACAACTCGCCAATGCGCTCGGCGGCACCAGCGGCGCGCTGCAACTCGCCGAGCACTTCGCTCAGGGTGCCGACCGCGCTGCCGACGATCAGGCTATAGAACACAAACGCCGCCAGCTCACCGCCGGAAATGCGCCCGTTGATCACATCCATGCCACCGACCCACAGCATCACCCCGACGGCGCCGAGCACCAGCATGATCACCAGGGTAATCAACCAGGCGCGCTGGGCGATGCGTTTGCGCGCGGTGGTGAAGGCCTCTTCCACGGTCACGGCGAAACGCTGTTCGTCCTGCACCTGGTGGTTGTAGGCCTGCACGGTTTTGATCTGGCCGAGGGTCTCGGACACATAGCTGCCCACGTCGGCGATGCGGTCCTGGCTTTGGCGCGACAGGCTGCGTACACGTCGGCCGAAGATCAGGATCGGCGCCAGCACCAGTGGCAGTGCCACCACCACGATGCTGGTGAGCTTGGGGTTGGTGACAAACAGCAACACGATGCCACCGATGACCATCAAGGCATTACGCAGGAACAACGATAAAGACGAGCCGATTACCGATTGCAGCAACGTGGTGTCAGTGGTCAGCCGCGACTGGATCTCCGAACTGCGATTGTTCTCGTAAAAGCCCGGATGCAGATAAATCAGGTGGTTGAACACTTGCCGACGGATGTCCGCCACCACCCGCTCGCCGATCCACGAGACCAGGTAAAACCGCGCAAACGTACCCACTGCCAACCCCAGCACCAGCATCATGAACAGGCCGATGGACTGGTTGAGCAGGTGCGGCGACTGGGTCATGAAACCCTGGTCCACGAGCAATCGGATGCCCTGCCCCATCGACAAGGTAATACCGGCGGTGACGATAAGCGCCAACAGCGCGCCGAGCGCGTGCCAGCGGTAGGGCGCAATGAAGCGGCTGGCCAGGCGAATCGCACGGCGTTGACGGACTGAGAACATGGAGGGCATCACCTGCGCAGGGGAGATAAGTGTCTACCTCACAACATTGGGGGAACTTGGGTAAATAACAATGAGTCAGGTTAATTATGCCCGCCGATGCTGATCCCTAGAGGCTATCGGTCTAACCCCCAGCTGGAAATTTGTAGCGGTTTCTGGTGGACTGGGTGTTCGAACCGCTGACCCGACAGGGAGTTGTAACAGCCTGGTCACGCGGGCGGCTTAGAGTAATAAGCAGAGTAGGTACACAACCTGATGAGGAGACAGGCTATGACCTTGCAAAATAGCAGCGATGCCAAGATTGAAGTGATCCGCCAGCCGCAGCAATTGCCTTGCTCGTATATCGACGCCCAAGGCCGCGAAGTGCAGATTACCGAAGAGATGATCCAGCAAGCGTGCAGCGAACTGGAACAGCGACTGGTTAAGCCTGCCCGGCAAGGCTGAAGCGCCGACGCTCTTTCAAACCCGGCCCAGGTGGCCGGGTTTTTTATCGGGGTCTAAACGCCCGCGGCGCCCAATGCGCTGACGATGTTCGACAACGCGGCCGACTCACCGTTGATGCTCACCCTCAAGCCATCAATCTCACGGCGCTCAGGGTAGTTTTTGCGCAGCAGGTCAAACGCCTTGCGCTGTTCTTCCACCGTTCCTACCAGGCTACGCCGGAAATCCGCATCATCGCGACGCGGGTCGTACACGCTGCGGCACAGGGTCGCCAGCGCCCAGGCCGGGTCAGTGGACGCATTCAACTGCACCTCGGCCAACCAAGGCTGCGGCAGCAAATCACTCAACTGGATGCCGGGCTCCTGACCCAGGTGCGTGCAGAACGCTTGATAAATCTGCGCAGTGCCGCGTTGCTTGCCGTCCAGGCTGTAGCCAGCGATGTGCGGCGTGGCCAGCACGCAGAGGTCCGCCAGGTCCACGTCCACTTCAGGCTCGCCCTCCCACACATCCAGCACCGCTTGCAGGTCTTCGCGCGCCAGCAACACCTCGCGCAGGGCGGCGTTGTCCACCACCGGGCCACGGCTGGCATTGATCAGCCAAGTGCCGGGCTTGAGCTGGTTGAGCCGCTGACGATCGAACAAATGCCAAGTGGAACCGTTGCCGGATTTGGTCAGCGGGGTGTGCAGGCTGATCACATCGCATTGCTCGATGATCTGGTCCAGGCTGACGTAATCGCCGTCCTCGGCGATCTGCCGTGGCGGGTCGCAGACCAGCACGTTCCAACCCAGCCCTTTGAGCACCTTGACCAGCCGTCCGCCGACTTCACCGGCGCCAACCACGCCATAGGTGCGGTGATTGAGGTCGGCGCCTTCGATTTCAGCCAGGGTCATCAGGCTGCCCAGCACATAGTCCACCACGCCACGGGCGTTGCAGCCGGGGGCACTGGACCACTGGATGCCAGCCTGCTTGAAGTAATCGAGGTCCAAGTGGTCGGTGCCGATGGTGCAGGTGCCGACGAAGCGCACCTTCGTCCCCTCCAGCAGGGCGCGGTTGACGTTGGTCACCGAGCGCACCAGCAGCACGTCGGCCTGCTCGACCGTGGCGCGGTCGATGGAACGGCCGGGGACGCGGCGAATCTCGCCAAATCCCTGGAAGAATGCATCGAGCAGCGGAATATTTTCGTCGGCAACAATCAGCATGGCAGGCTCCTTTGGCGGACCCGCAGTGTACAGGGATCGCAGCCCTCGCTTACAAATCGCTAACACAGGTTTTTTCCTGACCGATGCGTCAATGCGTAGAATCCGCCGTCCTTGCGCTTCCTTCTATTGGACACCTGTACGTGAACACTGCTACCGCCACCCTCACCCGTCCCGCCCGCATCAGCCGGGAAGTGCGCGGCCTGTTGACGCTCGCCTTGCCGATCATGATCGGCCAACTGGCGACGACCGCGATGAGCTTTGTCGATGCGGTGATGGCCGGGCGCGTCAGCCCTCAGGACCTGGCGGCCGTGGGCCTGGGCAACTCGATCTGGATCCCGGTGTACCTGCTGATGACCGGCACGCTACTGGCCACCACGCCCAAAGTCGCGCAGCGCTACGGGGCCGGCCAGTTCAGTGAGATCGGGCCGCTGGTGCGTCAATCCTTGTGGCTGGCAGTGGTGGTCGGCATCACTGCATCGCTGTTGCTGCTGTGCGCCGAACCGATCCTGCATGTGATGAACGTGGAGCCGGACCTGATCGAGCCCTCAATGGGCTACTTGCACGGCATCGCCGCTGGCATGCCGGCCATTGCGCTGTATTACGTGCTGCGCTGTTTCAGTGACGGCCTGGGCCGCACGCGGCCGAGCATGGTGATGGGCCTGTGTGGCCTGGCATTGAATATCCCGCTGAACTACATCTTCATCTACGGCCACCTGGGTGTGCCGGCCATGGGCGGCGTCGGTTGCGGCTGGGCCACGGCCATTGCGATGTGGGTGATGATGCTCGGCCTGGCCGTCTGGACCCGCTGGGGCCCGGCTTACCAGAGCAGCGAACTGTTCAAGCGTTTCGACTGGCCGCAATGGGCGGTGATCAAGCGTGTATTGAGCATCGGCCTGCCCATCGGCATCGCGATCTTTGCCGAATCGAGCATCTTCGCGGTGATTGCCCTGCTGATTGGCAGCCTGGGCGCCACCGTGGTCTCAGGCCATCAGATCGCGCTGAACGTCAGCTCGCTGGTGTTCATGATCCCCTACTCCCTGAGCATGGCCGTCACCGTGCGGGTCGGCCAGGCCCTCGGGCGTGGCGAACCGCGTGAAGCGCGCTTCGCGGCTGGCGTCGGCATGGGCACGGCGCTGGCCTACGCCTGCCTCTCTTGCAGCCTGATGCTGCTGTTTCGCGAGCAGATTGCGGCGATCTACACACCAGACCCGGTCGTCATTCACTTGGCTTCGATGCTGATCGTGTTCTCGGCACTGTTCCAGTTCAGCGACTCGATCCAAGTCACGGCGGCCGGTGCACTGCGCGGCTACCAGGACACACGCGTGACCATGGTACTGACCTTGTTCGCCTATTGGGGCGTAGGCCTGCCGGTGGGTTATGCCCTGGGGCTGACAAACTGGCTGGGCGAGCCAAGCGGCCCAAGCGGCTTATGGCAAGGGCTGATCGTGGGCCTGAGCTGTGCGGCAGGAATGTTGCTGGTGCGCCTGGCGCGCAGCGCACGCCGGCGCATTCGCGCCGATAAAGCACGGGGCTGAATCGATCGTGTGATCAGTCGGCTTTTTTGCGGATCCAGTACAGGTATGTACCGGCCTGCTCCTGTTGATCCACCAGCTCGTGGTCAAGGAACACGCAGAACTTGGGGATATCGCGGCGCGTGGACGGGTCGGTCGCGATCACCTTGAGCAAACCGCCTGGTGGCAGGTCGCGGATGTGCTGGTGCAGCATCATCACCGGCTCCGGGCAGTTGAGGCCGGTGGCGTCCAAGGTGCCGTCGACGGGCAGTTCTTCTGCATGACTCATACTTCACTCCTGAAACTAACCCGATCTCGTGTGGGAGCGCGAAGACGCGGGCACATTCACCATAAATTTCGACAGTTATACCGCTTTCGCGAGCAAGCTCGCTCCCCCATGGACCCTGTGATCACCTCAAGGGCTCAGCGGGCCTTGGTTTTCTTCACATCCACCAACCGACGCAAATGGCAGGTCACTTCCTCACGGTCGTGGTACAGCTGCTTGCAGCCGATCTCCACGCGGATGCCGCGTGCCTTGAAGCCGTCTTCGATACGCTCCAGCAGGCGCTTCACCTCGGCGTAGCGCTGCTTCATCGGCAGCTTCAGGTTCACCACCGCCTCGCGGCAATACCCCTCGCCGATCCAGGTTTCGAGCAACGCCGCGTTACGCGCCGGCTTTTCGACGATATCGCAGACCATCCAGTCCACCGGCTGCTTGGGGACGAAGGTAAAACCGTCGGCCATCAAATGCTGCACCAGACCAGTGTCCATCAGGCTTTCAGCCATCGGCCCGTTGTCGATGGCCGTCACCAGCATGCCGCGGTTGACCAGTTGCCAGGTCCAGCCGCCGGGCGCTGCGCCGAGGTCGACACCGGTCATGTCGCCGTGCAGACGCTCGTCCCACTGGTCGCGGGGGATGAAGTGGTGCCAGGCCTCTTCCAGCTTGAGGGTGGAACGGCTCGGCGCTTCACGGGGGAACTTGAGGCGCGGGATGCCCATCGGCCACATCGCCGAGTTGTTCGATTCGGCCAGGCCCATGAACACTTCGCGGCCGCTCTTGAAGGTCAGCAGCAGGCGCGGTTTGCTCGGGTCGTCCACCAGTTTGCCGGCGTTCAACAGGGCTTTGCGCAGGTGCACTTCGAATTTTTTGCAGAAGTTCGACAGTTCCTTGCCGTCGTTGGTGTCGACCATCTCCAGCCACAGGCTGCCACACACCGGGAATTCGCGCAGGTGGGCGAGGATCACGCTGATCCGGTCGGTTTCCGGCAGGTCGATAAACACTCCGCGCGCCCACTGCCGTGGAAAGATCAGCTCGGCAAAACGCTGGCCGTGCATCAGGCGCTGGGCGCCGTCTTCTTCGGTGCAGACAAATTCGGCGCAGGCGCTGCCGGTCTTGGCCTTGGCGTAGCCGGAAACGTTCAGGCGCGCGGCGTGCTCCGCGATCTCGGAACAGACTTCGCCTTCAAAACCCGGGCGGCAGTGCATAAAAAGGGTGTTCATTGAATCTCCTGGCAACTGGACTTGCTGTAGCGCAAGTCCTGTCATGAAAACGCGCGCATGATAGCCGAGTTCGGAACCTTGGACTTAACGATAGAGTCCAGTTATTAGCCTGCTAATGAAAACAGGGCTAAGTTGATAGCTCTGTTCGTCCCGTCAGGTCCGTAGCCGTGCGGACCATAAGGAGTCGTGTCATGTCATCGCTTGATAGCCTGAGAACCCTTAAGACCCTTGAAATAGACAGTAAAACCTACCACTACTTCAGCCTGCCCGAAGCCGCCAAGAGCCTGGGTGACCTGGACAAGCTGCCGATGTCACTCAAGGTGCTGCTGGAAAACCTGCTGCGCTGGGAAGACAACAAGACTGTCACCGGCGCCGACCTCAAGGCCATTGCCGCCTGGCTCAAGGAACGCCAGTCCGACCGTGAGATCCAGTACCGCCCCGCCCGCGTATTGATGCAAGACTTTACCGGCGTACCCGCCGTGGTCGACCTGGCCGCCATGCGCGCCGCCGTGGCCAAGGCCGGGGGCGACCCGCAGCGCATCAACCCGCTGTCCCCCGTAGACCTGGTGATTGACCACTCGGTGATGGTCGACAAGTTTGGCACCACCGGCGCTTTCGAGCAGAACGTCGACATCGAAATGCAGCGCAACGGCGAACGCTACGCCTTCCTGCGCTGGGGCCAGAGCGCCTTTGACAACTTCAGCGTGGTGCCACCGGGCACGGGCATTTGCCACCAGGTCAACCTCGAATACCTCGGCCGCACGGTCTGGACCAAAGACGAGGACGGTCGCACCTACGCCTTCCCAGACACCCTGGTCGGCACCGATTCCCACACCACCATGATCAACGGCCTCGGCGTACTCGGCTGGGGCGTGGGCGGGATCGAGGCAGAAGCGGCGATGCTTGGCCAACCGGTGTCGATGCTGATCCCGGAAGTGATCGGCTTCAAGCTCACGGGCAAATTGAAGGAAGGCATCACCGCCACTGACTTGGTGCTGACCGTGACCCAGATGCTGCGCAAAAAAGGCGTCGTGGGTAAATTCGTCGAATTCTATGGCGACGGCCTGGCCGACCTGCCCTTGGCCGACCGCGCCACCATCGCCAACATGGCCCCGGAATATGGCGCCACCTGCGGCTTTTTCCCGGTGGACGAGGTGACGCTGGACTACTTGCGCCTTTCCGGCCGTCCAACCGAAACCGTCAAGCTGGTCGAGGCTTACACCAAGGCCCAAGGCCTGTGGCGCAACGCCGGCCAGGAGCCGGTGTTCACCGACAGCCTGGCCCTGGACATGGGCAGCGTCGAAGCCAGCCTGGCCGGACCAAAACGCCCACAGGACCGTGTCGCCCTGCCGAATGTCGGGCAGGCCTTCAGCGACTTCCTCGACCTGCAATTCAAACCCACCAACAAGGAAGAGGGCCGCCTGGAAAGCGAAGGCGGCGGCGGGGTTGCCGTGGGCAATGCCGACCTGGTGGGCGAAACCGACTATGAATACGACGGCCAGACCTATCGCCTGAAAAACGGCGCGGTGGTGATCGCTGCAATCACCTCCTGCACCAACACCTCCAACCCCAGCGTGATGATGGCGGCCGGGCTGCTGGCGAAAAAGGCCGTGGAAAAGGGCCTGACGCGCAAACCTTGGGTTAAAACCTCCCTGGCCCCAGGCTCCAAAGTGGTCACCGACTACTACAAGGCAGCGGGCCTTACCCAGTACCTGGACAAGCTGGGCTTCGACCTGGTGGGTTACGGCTGCACCACCTGCATCGGTAACTCGGGTCCGCTGCCCGAGCCGATCGAGAAAGCCATCCAGAAGGCCGATCTTGCCGTGGCTTCGGTGCTGTCGGGTAACCGCAACTTTGAAGGCCGCGTGCACCCGCTGGTGAAAACCAACTGGCTGGCGTCGCCGCCGCTGGTGGTGGCCTACGCCTTGGCGGGCACCGTGCGCATCGATATCAGCAGCGAACCGTTGGGCAACGATCAGCACGGTCATCCGGTGTACCTCAAGGACATCTGGCCCACCAGCCAGGAAATCGCCGACGCCGTTGCTCAAGTCACGACAGGCATGTTCCACAAGGAATACGCTGAAGTGTTTGCCGGTGACGAGCAGTGGCAAGCGATTGAAGTGCCACAAGCTGCGACCTACGTGTGGCAGAAAGACTCCACCTACATCCAGCACCCGCCGTTCTTCGACGACATTGCCGGGCCTCTGCCGGTGATCAAGGACGTCAAGGGCGCGAATGTGCTGGCGTTGCTGGGAGACTCGGTCACCACCGACCACATCTCCCCGGCCGGCAACATCAAGACCGACAGCCCCGCCGGCCGCTACCTGCGCGAACAAGGCGTGGAACCGCGCGACTTCAACTCCTACGGTTCACGCCGCGGCAACCATGAAGTGATGATGCGCGGCACTTTTGCCAACATCCGTATCCGCAATGAGATGCTCGGCGGTGAGGAAGGCGGCAATACGCTGTACATCCCCACCGGCGAGAAAATGCCAATCTACGACGCCTCGATGAAATACCAGGCCTCAGGCACGCCGCTGGTGGTGGTGGCCGGCCAGGAATATGGCACCGGCTCAAGCCGTGACTGGGCGGCCAAGGGTACCAACCTGCTGGGCGTCAAGGCGGTGATCGCCGAGAGTTTCGAGCGGATTCACCGCTCCAACCTAGTGGGCATGGGGGTGCTGCCGTTGCAGTTCAAGCTGGATCAGAACCGCAAGTCGCTCAAGCTGACGGGTAAGGAGAAGATCGACATTCTTGGGCTGACCGACGTGGAGATCGTGCCACGGATGAACCTGACGCTGGTAATTACGCGGGAGGATGGCAGTAGCGAGAAGGTCGAAGTGCTGTGCCGGATCGATACGCTCAATGAAGTGGAGTACTTCAAGTCAGGGGGCATCCTGCACTACGTGCTGCGCCAACTGATCGCGTCCTGAGCAACACTGCAAACCAATGTGGGAGCGGGCTTGCTCGCGAATGCGGTATGTCAGTCAAAGATGTTTCGACTGATCCACCGCATTCGCGAGCAAGCCCGCTCCCACATGTTTGACTGCGCTCCGATCAGAACAGCCACTTCCACAGCAGCACCAGCACCACTACGGCCAGCACTGGCCGCGCAATGCGGTAAGCCTTCGGATGCTTGCGCTTCCACTGCTTGACCACACCGCTGAACTTGTCGCTGAACGTCTTGCTCCAGGCATACGCCTGGTTGATCCCGCCCACACGCTCGTCATCCAGGTTCTGCGGCGCAGTCGCGCGCCCCAACTGCTTGCTGACCCAACGGTTGATACGGGTCATCACGCGGTTGCTCAGCGGACGCTCGATGTCACAGAACAGAATCACACGGGTCTGCTCGGTCTCGTTCTTGACCCAGTGCACGTAGGTTTCGTCGAACATCACGTCGTCACCGTCGCGCCAGGCGTACTCCTCGCCATCGACAAAGATACGACAGGCGTCGGAGTTCGGCGTGGACAGGCCCAAGTGATAACGCAGGGAACCGGCAAACGGGTCGCGGTGCGGGTTGAGGTGGCTGCCGCCCGGCAACAGCGCGAACATCGCGCCTTTCACGTTAGGAATGCTGCTCACCAACGCCACGGTTTTCGGACACAGCGCCTGCGCCGATGGCAGGGGTTTGTCGTACCACTTGAGGTAGAAACGCTTCCAGCCCTTCTTGAAGAACGAGCCGAAACCGGCGTCGTTGTTCTTTTCGGCCGCGCGGATGTAACCCTCGTCGAACAGGTGCATGGCCTCTTCGCGGATCACTTCCCAGTTGTCCTTGAGCACATCCAGTTCCGGGAATTTGCTGCGGTCCAGGTACGGCTTGGACGGCACCGCCGAAAACAGGTACATCAGGGCGTTATAGGGGGCGAACAGCGCCGAATGGTTAACGAACTGGCGCAACATCGGCAAACGCGCCTTGCCGCGCAGGTGCACATACAACGTGCTGCCGATAAACAACGCCAGCACCGACAGCTTGGCGGCCAAAGAAAAGGTCATGCAGCAACTCCTGGAAATAAGCGCCTGGCCAACAGCAGACGTAGCAGCCGGCCATGATAAACAGTTGGGCCATTATGCAGAAGGCCCGGGTGTTCGGCGCTGACTCAAATCAAGCCTGGTTTTCTTGCTCGGTAAACAAATCGCTGAACAGCATGCTCGACAGGTAGCGCTCACCGGAGTCGGGCAGAATCACCACGATGGTCTTGCCCTGCATCTCCGGTTTCTCGGCCAGGCGCACTGCCACAGCCATCGCGGCGCCACAGGAGATACCGCACAGAATCCCTTCTTCCTGCATCAGGCGCAGAGCCATGGCCTTGGATTCGTCGTCGGTCACCAGCTCCACGCGGTCGACCATCGACAGATCGAGGTTCTTCGGTACGAAACCGGCGCCAATACCCTGGATCTTGTGCGGGCTGGGCTTGATCTCTTCACCGGCCAGCGCCTGGGTGATCACTGGCGATACGATCGGCTCGACGGCCACCGACAGGATCGGCTTGCCCGCGATGTTCTTGATATAGCGTGAAACACCGGTGATGGTGCCGCCAGTGCCCACGCCCGCTACCAGCACATCCACGGCGCCGTCGGTGTCGTTCCAGATTTCCGGACCAGTGGTTTTCTCATGGATGGCCGGGTTGGCCGGGTTTTCGAACTGAGCCGGCATGAAGTAAGTGGCCGGGTCGCTGGCGACGATTTCGCCGGCTTTTTCGATCGCGCCCTTCATGCCCTTGGCCGGCTCGGTCAGCACCAATTCGGCGCCGAGGGCCTTGAGCACCTTGCGCCGCTCGATGCTCATGGAGGCCGGCATGGTCAGCAGCAACTTATAGCCACGGGCCGCAGCGACAAACGCCAGGCCAATACCGGTGTTGCCGGAGGTGGGTTCGACAATGGTCATGCCCGGTTTGAGTTTGCCGGTGCTTTCAGCGTCCCAGATCATGTTTGCGCCAATGCGGCATTTCACCGAGTAGCCTGGGTTACGCCCTTCGATCTTGGCCAGGATGGTCACGCCACGCGGTGCGATCCGGTTGATCTGAACCAGGGGCGTGTTACCGATGGAGTGCGCGTTGTCTGCAAAGATGCGGCTCATGACGGGTCCTATTGGGCAGTCTTCAGGAAGGCAACAAGGGTATGCCTCGTGCCGCGAAGCGTCCAGTCGGAGGAACGTTGCGCCCCTCGCAACAGTCCACCTCCTATACGGACAGAGGACCTCCCCATGAAACGTCGCTACAGCTGGCCACTATGGACCGTTGCCGGAATACTGGTGCTACTGGTCGCCTTGAGCATCGCCCTGCCCTATCTGGTGCGTAACTACTTGAATGACAAGCTCGCCAACATGGGCGACTACCGTGGCCAGGTGACCGACGTGGACCTGGCCCTGTGGCGCGGTGCCTACCGGATCAACGGCCTGGAGATCATCAAGGTCGACGGTAAAGTGCCCGTACCGTTCGTCAAGGCGCCGTTGGTCGACCTGGCGGTGAGCTGGCATTCACTGTGGTACGACCATGCGGTGGTGGCCAAGGTGCTGTTTATCCAGCCTGAAGTGAACTTCGTCGACGGCGGCGCCAACCAGCAGGCGTCCCAGACCGGTAAAGGCACCGACTGGCGCGAGCAGTTGAGCAAGCTGGCGCCCATCACACTCGACGAAGTGCGCATCGAAGACGGCAAGATCGCCTTTCACAACTTCAACTCCAAACCACCGGTCAACATCAACGCCACGGACGTCAACGCGAGCTTCTACAACCTGACCAACGTGGTCGACGTCAAAGGCAAGCGAGACGCCCGCTTTGAGGGCAAGGCGCTGCTTCAGGGCCAGGCACCGCTGGAAGCGACCGCCACGTTCGACCCGCTGAGTGATTTCGAGAATTTCGAATTCCGTTTCCGCGCCAAAGACTTGCAGCTCAAGCGCATGAATGACTTCGCGTCGGCCTACGGCAAATTCGACTTCAAGGCCGGCACCGGCGACGTGGTGATCGAAGCCCAGGCGGAAAAAGGTCAGTTGACCGGCTACATCAAACCGCTGATGCGCGATGTAGAAGTGTTCGATTGGCAACAGGATGTGGAAAACAAAGACAAAAACATCTTCCGCTCGATCTGGGAGGCCGTGGTCGGCGCCAGCGAAACCGTGTTGAAAAATCAGGCGAAAAACCAGTTTGCCACCCGCGTTGAACTCAGTGGCAGCGTGCACCAGCAAAATGTCAGCGCGTTTTCCGCATTTTTGGCGATTTTGCGCAACGGGTTCATCCAGGCGTTCAATGCCCGCTATGAACAACCCAAGCCCTCGGCGGACTGAAGGTGACTGGTCATTCAGAGACTGAATAAGCCGCCTGCGTTCACAGTCGCCGGGGCTGCGCGGTATAGTCCGGGCATTGATGAATGCGAGGAGACACCGATGAAGTTCGAAGGCACCCAGGCCTATGTGGCTACCGATGACCTGAAACTGGCCGTCAACGCCGCCATTACCCTGGAGCGGCCGTTGCTGGTCAAGGGCGAGCCTGGCACCGGCAAGACGATGCTCGCCGAGCAATTGGCAGAGTCCTTCGGCGCCAAGCTGATCACCTGGCACATCAAGTCCACCACCAAGGCCCACCAGGGCCTGTACGAGTACGACGCGGTCAGCCGCCTGCGCGACTCGCAGCTGGGCGTGGACAAGGTGCATGACGTGCGCAATTACCTGAAGAAGGGCAAGCTCTGGGAAGCGTTCGAATCCGAAGAGCGGGTGATCCTGTTGATCGATGAAATCGACAAGGCCGACATCGAGTTCCCCAACGACCTGCTGCAGGAACTCGACAAGATGGAGTTCTACGTCTACGAAATCGACGAGACCATCAAGGCCAAGAAACGCCCGATCATCATCATTACCTCCAATAACGAAAAAGAGCTGCCGGACGCGTTCCTGCGCCGCTGTTTCTTTCACTACATCGCCTTCCCCGACCGCACCACCCTGCAAAAAATCGTCGATGTGCATTACCCCGACATCAAGAAAGACCTCGTCAGCGAAGCGCTGGACGTGTTCTTCGACGTACGCAAAGTGCCGGGCCTGAAGAAAAAGCCCTCCACCTCGGAGTTGGTCGACTGGCTCAAGCTGCTGATGGCCGACAACATCGGCGAAGCCGTGCTGCGCGAACGCGACCCGACCAAAGCCATCCCGCCGCTGGCCGGTGCGCTGGTCAAGAACGAGCAGGACGTACAGTTGCTGGAGCGTCTGGCGTTCATGAGCCGTCGCGGTAATCGCTGATGTTGCTCAACCTGTTCAACGAGATGCGCGCCGCCAAGGTGCCGGTGTCGGTGCGCGAGCTGCTCGACCTGATCAACGCGCTGAAACAGCGCGTGACCTTCGCCGACATGGACGAGTTTTACTACTTGGCCCGGGCGATATTGGTCAAGGACGAGCGGCATTTCGACAAGTTCGACCGGGCGTTCGGTGCGTATTTCAACGGCCTGGAAAAACTCGACGACCACCTGCAGGCACTGATCCCCGAAGACTGGCTGCGCAAGGAGTTCGAACGCTCGCTGAGCGATGAAGAACGCGCGCAGATCCAGTCCCTTGGCGGCCTCGACAAGCTGATCGAAGCCTTCAAGAAACGCCTGGAAGAACAGAAAGAACGCCATGCCGGCGGCAACAAGTGGATCGGCACCGGCGGCACCAGCCCGTTCGGTTCCGGCGGCTACAACCCGGAAGGCATCCGTGTCGGTGATGCCGGCAAGCGTCAGGGCAAGGCCGTGAAGGTGTGGGACCAGCGCGAGTACAAGAACCTCGACGATCAGGTGGAACTGGGCACGCGCAACATCAAGGTCGCCCTGCGTCGCCTGCGCAAATTCGCACGCCAGGGTGCGGCCGAAGAGCTGGACATCGACGGCACCATCGACCACACCGCCCGCGATGCCGGGTTGCTGAATATTCAGATGCGCCCCGAGCGGCGCAACACCATCAAGCTGCTGTTGCTGTTCGACATCGGCGGCTCGATGGATGCCCACGTGAAGATCTGCGAAGAGCTATTCTCGGCGTGCAAGACCGAGTTCAAGCACCTGGAGTACTTCTACTTTCACAATTTCGTGTACGAATCAGTGTGGAAGAACAACCAGCGCCGCACTTCGGAACGCACCTCCACCCAGGACGTGCTGCACAAGTACGGTGCGGACTACAAAGTGATTTTTATCGGCGATGCGTCGATGGCGCCGTATGAAATCACCCAGGCCGGCGGCAGCGTCGAGCACTGGAATGAAGAGCCGGGGTATGTGTGGATGCAGCGCTTCATGGCCAAGTACAAGAAGCTGATCTGGATTAACCCGTATCCGAAGGACACTTGGGGGTATACAGCGTCGACCGGGATTGTGCGGGAGTTGGTGGAGGATCAGATGTATCCGCTGACCCTGCGCGGGTTGGAAGAAGGGATGCGTTTCTTGTCGAAGTAGCCTGCTCCCTGTAGCCGCACGCTGCGGCTACAGGTCTGCCATCAAGCGGTCCCGGCGTCGATCCAGCCGCACTTCAGGAACAGCGCGGAAAACTGTTTGACCAGCTCGGCGTCCTTTCTGTCGACCTTACGGTCATTGTTGACGTCCTGGTTGATCGAAACCCCGGCAAGGCCATTTCCATCAGCATAAATCGCCGCGGTGTAGGCAATACTCTCATCGGTCGGTGCGCCCTCGCCTTGATGAAAATGCAGCCGCACGGTGTCAGGCACGCCATTACCATCAAAATTTCGGGCAAATACTTTCAAATATTTATCGAAAGGTTCGTCGAGACTGAACCAATTGAACTCAAGAAACAGTTGGGCCAGCTCAATCGCTTGTGCACGGTCGACAGCATCGACGACGCCGTCCTGATTCACATCATCGGCGATCACCCAGTCCAACTGCCCGTCATCAGTGATATCGAACGTCGTGGCTTGATGAACAAGCGTCGGCGTGCAGGTGTCGTCGTGAAACTCAAGTGTGACCACATCGGGTACATCGTTATCGAGCACGTCGTGTGCGTAGATCTTCATGTAGCGCATGTTGAATCCTGATAGTGAATGCACCCTCAAGACTTCCATGCGCCACCTTGCAAACCAATACGGCAAAGGACTCAGGTAGTGTGGGATATCTCTGCGAGTGTCCCACTGCCTCAGCGGTCAAATGAACTGGCGTAGACATTCAAGTTGCTGACGATGCGCCGTCTCCTGCACCACTGGCGTCAAGCGTACTTTCTCTCCTGGCAGGCATTGCGCCAGCCGCGCCAGCGACAGAGGCGTCAGTGCCCCCAGACGCGGGTAGCCACCGATGGTCTGCCGATCATTGAGCAACACAATCGGCTGCCCATCCGGCGGCACTTGGATCGCTCCCAACGGAATGCCTTCGGAGATCAACGACGGCCCCTGATACTGCAACGGCGTGCCCAACAAACGCATGCCCATGCGATCGGCGCGGCTGTCGAGGGCCCACTCTGTGTTGAATGCGTCGAACAGGCTTTGCCCACTGAACTGGCCGATTTGTGCGCCGACAATCACGTCCAACGGTGCTTTGGTTGGCAGGGTTAAATCGCTGAGAACCTTCATTGCGCCGCCCGTGCCGGAATACGCCAAGCACCCGCCTTCGGCCAATGCCTTGCCAAAGCCGTCCACCCCGCCCAGTTCCTCGCGCACAACGGTGGCGCAACTGCCCAGCACATCCGGCGCATCAAAGCCGCCCGGTGCGGCCAGATAGGCCCGCGCCCCCTTGAATGGCTGGGTGAAACGCAGGCGCTGGCCCTTTTGCAGGATGAAACTGCGGCCGGGGCTGATGGGGCGTTCGTCGATGTACGCGCCCAAGTCCGCTCCGGCCAGGGCCAGCAGGCAATAATCGTCGGCTTGCACGGTAAAACCGCCCAGGGTGATTTCCACCACCGGCGCGTCCAGCGCATTGCCCAGCAGCCAGTTGGCCCAGGACATCGACACCCAGTCCAGCGCTCCGCCCTGGGTCACGCCAAGGTGACGCACGCCAAAACGGCCGCCGTCCTGCAACAGGCACAGCGGCGTGCTGGCCTCAATGATCAAGCGGCTCATGCCTGCGCCTCCAACGGCGTGTCATCGCCACCTAATGTGATGAATTGAGCGTGATCGACGGGCTCGAAGCGCACCGTGTCACCAGGCTGCATCAGGCTGTAGCCCTCGCGCTCGCGGTCAAAGAGTCGGGCCGGGGTGCGGCCTATCAGGTTCCAGCCGCCCGGCGAGACCACCGGGTAAGCGGCGGTTTGCCGTTCGGCGATGCCGACACTGCCGGCCGCCACGCGTTTGCGTGGGGTGTTCAGACGTGGCGCGGCGAGTCTTTCATCCACCAGGCCCATAAAGGCAAAGCCAGGGGCGAAGCCGAGGGCAAACACCTGGTATTCGTGGGCACTGTGGCGGCGGATCACTTCATCCACCGACAGGCCACTGCGCTGGCTAAGCAGGGTCAGTTCGGGGCCGACGCTCAGGTCGTACCACACCGGCAGCACATGGCACTGGCCACTGCCCTGGGCCTGTGGCTGCAGATCGGTGAGGGCCAGGTCGATCAACTCCCGCGCCTGGGCCGGGCTCAATGCCGTCAGGTCGTAATGCACCATCAACGTGGTGTAGGACGGCACCAGGTCCACCAAGGCCGCACCAAAATCGCTGCGCAAGCGCTGGGTGGCGGCAAGCATCCACGGCATATTGGCTTCGGCGATGGCATCAAATAGGCGCACCATCAGGCAGTCGATGGCCACCACTTCAATCCGAGGCTTCATGCTGGCTTCAATGCCTCGCAGATGCGTTGCACGGCGGCGACCGAGCTGGCGTTGTCGCCGTGTACGCACAAGGTATTGGCCTGCAGGACCAACGGGCTGCCGTCGCTGGCGGTGAGCGGTTCACCCCGGGAAATGGTCAGGGCTTGCTGCAGGATGGTGTCGGAATCGTGGTGCACCGCGCCGGGCAACTGGCGCGAGACCAGGTGGCCCTTGTTATCGTAGGCCCGGTCGGCGAAGGCTTCGAACCACAGGGTTACACCGTATTCGTCGCCCAAGGCCTGGGCCGCGCTGTTGTCGCGCGTGGCGAGCAGCATCAGTGGCAGGTCGCCGTAGGCGGCCACGGCCTGCATCACCGCACGCAACTGTGCGGGGTTGGCCATCATGTCGTTGTACATCGCTCCGTGAGGCTTCACGTAGCTGACACGCCCGCCTTGTGCCCGGCAGATGCCGTCGAGGGCACCGATCTGATAGTGCAACAGATCCTGGATTTCCTGAGGGGTGTAGGCCATCGAGCGACGGCCAAAGCCTTGCAGGTCCTGATACGCCGGGTGCGCACCGACTTGCACACCCTGTTTGAACGCCAGGCTGACCGTCTTGCGCATGATGCTCGGGTCGCCGGCATGGAAACCGCACGCCACGTTGGCGCAATCAATGAACGGCATGACCTCGGCGTCCAGACCCATGGTCCAGTTGCCAAAGCTTTCGCCAATATCGCAATTGAGTAAAAGACGGCTCACGGACTGTCGCTCCTGTAGGCTTTATTTTTTTGTAGTGTGGGATTATTTACGCAGAACTCGCAACTTGTCCTGACACCCCAACGGCGCTTATCGTGGAATGGCTCGATTTTTGGCGCTGGCCCGGTACGGCGTCCAACTAATAAAAACCGATCCATGCATAAGAAAAAGTTGATCCCATGAATTTGAAGTTCCTCGAAACCTTCGTCTGGGTAGCCAAGCTCAAGAGTTTCCGCCTGACCGCCGAGAAGTTGTTCACCACCCAGGCGTCGATCTCCAGCCGTATTGCGGTGCTGGAAAGCGAACTGGGGGTGAAGTTGTTTCTACGCGACTCACGCGGCGTGAGCCTGACCCCTGAGGGTTTGAAAGTGCTCGATTATGCCGAGCAGATGATGGTGACCATGCAGGGCCTGAAACAGTCCCTGGAGACCACCAGCAGCAAGGTCGGGCGCATTCGGATAGGCGCGATGGACACGGTTATCCACACCTGGCTCAGCCCGCTGGTGGCGGAACTGATGGACCACTTCCCCCTGGTAGAAATCGAATTGGTCGCCGATACCGCGCTGAACCTCAGCGATCAGCTGCAAAAAGGCTTCCTCGACCTGATCCTGCAAACCGACCTGGTGCGCCTCGAAACCGTACGCAGCCTGGAATTGGCCAGCCACCCCATGGCCTGGATCGTCGCCAGCCAGTCGATCTACAACCGTGACTACGCCTCCCTCGCAGAACTGGCCCAGGAACGCATCATCACCTACTCGAAAAACTCCCACCCGCACCAGGACGTCATCAGCCTGATGCAAGCCAACGGCGTGGCCGCGCCACGGATGAACTGCGTGAATTCAGTATCGGCCATCACCCGCTTGCTGCGCGATGGTTTCGGTATAGGCGCGCTGCCGCCGGTGCTGGTCAGCGAAGAACTGGCGCGTGGGGAATTGGTGATGTTGCCGATGGCGCAGAAACTGCCGAACTTGCAGGTGGTGGTGTCGTGGCGCGTAGGGGTGGAGTTGGTGGAGGAGATTGTGGGGTTGTGCCAGAAGGTGGTGGCGCGGTATGCCGAAGAAGTCGGTGAAGAGCGGATGGTACTGAGCACACCAACCTTACTGAGGAAACCGGATTAAACATGTGGGAGCGGGCTTGCTCGCGAATGCGGCGTGTCAGTCAAAGATGTTGTGACTGATCTACCGCATTCGCGAGCAAGCCCGCTCCAACAGTTGGATCTGCGTAGGGTTTACAAACCTTTCAGGTCGCGCTCTTCGATCGGCCGGCTTTGGCGCAGGCGCTTGCCGCCCAGCACGACCCAGTCGATCAGGCGGAACAGGCATTCGATGCCAAACGACAACAGCATCGCCCCGCCCAACCCCCAGCCCATGGCCTCAGGCGTGAGCAGGATCTGGTAGCTGTAGCCGTTCCAGGTTTCCTGGCGGATATCCGGGTCCGCCGCCACCGCCACTTGCAGGGCGCGGATGTACCACGGGCCTTGCATGGCCTGGAATTGCTTGTCCAACGCCACCTGGCGATCCAGCATGGCGCCCAGGCTGTTGGCGTCACTCTGGAACACCGGGTCATCGCTGGCGCGGTAGTGCGCGACCAACGCCTTCAAGTCACCGTTGAAGAACTGCCGGGCAGTGGTCTCAAACCCACTGAGACCGGTCTGGGCCTCGATCAAATGAGCTTCGACGCGCTTGGCGTAGTCGTTGATGAAGCCCGGCACTTGCACGCCGACCAACAGGCCAATCGCAAACAGCACCAACCGCAGATAACTGAGCAACATGGTCAATATCCTTACTCGGTGATGCCCTGGCTGACGCATTCACCGCGTCGCCACAGGCTCCATTGGCCCGGTTCGTAGCGGGTCCAGTTTTCGTTATCGGTCAAAGGTTCGGTGGCAATCACGGTCACCACGTCATTAGGCGTGGTTTCGGCCTGAAAATCGACGATCACGTCGACATCTTTCAAGCGTGCCGGACCAAACGGGGCGCGACGGGTGATCTGGGCCAATTTGGTCGAGCAATAGCAAAACAGCCAGTCGCCGTCGCTGAGCAGGCAGTTGAACACACCTTTGCTGCGGTATTCGGCACAGGCGGCGATCAGGTCCGGCAGGACGTCTTCAATGTCCACCGGCTCAGGGAAGGCTTCGCGCACACGGTTGAGCAAATCGCAGAAGGCCGCTTCGCTGTCGGTATCGCCCACCGGGCGGTAGAAAGTGGCGCGTGGGGTGAAGTCGGCCAGTTGGCCGTTGTGGGCAAAGCACCAGTTACGGCCCCACAGTTCGCGAACGAACGGGTGAGTGTTGGCCAAACTGACCTTGCCGACGTTGGCCTGGCGGATATGACCAATCACCACTTCACTTTTGATCGGGTAACGCTGCACCAGCAGCGCGACTTCCGATTCACTGCTGGCGGCCGGGTCCTGGAACAGGCGCAGGCCACGGCCTTCGTAGAAGGCGATGCCCCAACCGTCACGGTGCGGACCGGTGCGCCCACCGCGCTGCATCAGCCCGGTGAAGCTGAACACGATATCGGTGGGGACGTTGGCACTCATGCCCAATAATTCACACATGCCAGGGCTCTCGCAGCAGGGCGGACAACGTTAAAGGCGCGGTTCGACGCGCATACCGCTCACCGGCGCAGGACGCCGCATAGGCACGTCATCGTCATCTTGATCCGGCTCGGCGGCCAGGGCGGCATCAGCAGCGGCCTTGCGCTCACGGCGGGCGTTGGCGGCCCGTTCGATGGGCCAGCGGATCAGCGCAAACACCAGGTACACGCCAAAGGCGATCATGGTGTACATGAACAGATCGGAAATGGCCCGCCAGGCGTTGTTGCCGACCTTGAGCACCAGGTCCAGGGCCGTGATCGCCACGGCCGGCGCGAACTGGGTCTTGACCGGGTCGACAATGGTCGGGCTGAAGAGCAGCACCGCCATCAGCAATAGCAGCGGCTCGCGCAGCCAGCGCCAGATCCAGCGGGTCATGCGCCACCACACCAACAGGCAGCCCAAAGCGGCGAAGGCGTAAAGGCCCCAAGCGATCAGATAGTCGTTCTCGGTCATGGTGTCCATGGCAAGGTTGGCAAACAGGCGGCTATGATAACGGCTTTTGCGTGTCGCGGCTGCAATGCCTGCCACCGTCCGCCCGATAGAGAATAATCCCATGCCCGTATCGACCGCTCCGATTGCCCGCAAGGCCCAAGGCCCAGACCCGTACGCCTGGCTGCAAGTGCGCGACAGTGCTGAGGTGCTCGATTACCTCAAGGCTGAAAACGCCTGGCAGGAAGCCCAGCTCGCCGACCAGGCAGCGCTGCGCGAAACCCTGTTCGAGGAGATCAAGGGCCGCATTCTCGAAACCGATCTGTCGTTGCCTTCGCCGTGGGGCCCGTATTTGTATTACACCCGCACCACCGCCGGTGACGAATACGCCCGCCACTACCGCTGCCGTCGCCCGGCCGACGACAGCAACCAGGTGGATGACAGCAGCGAAGAATTGCTGCTGGACCCGAACGAGCTAGCCAATGGTGGCTTCTTCTCCCTTGGCGCGTTCAGCATCAGCCCCGACCACCAGCGCCTGGCCTACAGCCTCGATACCAGCGGTGAAGAGATCTACACCCTCTACGTGAAGGAATTGGCCACCGGTAAAGTCAGCGAACTGGAGTTTGAACACTGCGACGGCAGCATGACCTGGGCCAACGACAGCCTGACCCTGTTCTTCGGCGAGCTGGACGACACCCACCGCCCGCACAAACTGTATCGCTATCGCCTGGACGGCACGGCAGCGCAGGAAGTGTTCCATGAGCCGGACGGACGCTTCTTCCTGCATTGCTACCGTTCCAGCTCCGAGCGCCAGCTGCTGCTGTCACTGGGCAGCAAGACCACCAGCGAAGTCTGGGCCCTGGACGCCGATCAGCCGCAGCTGGACTTTACGTGCCTGGCGCCACGGGTCGAGGACCACGAATACGATGTCGATCACGGCCAGCTGAATGGCGCGTGGACCTGGTTTATCCGCAGCAACCGCGATGGCATCAACTACGCCCTGTTCGTGGCGACCGACATTGGCGATGTGCCGACCGAAGCTGAGTGGCAGAACCTGATCCCCCACAGCGACGAGGTGATGCTCGACGGCGTGAGCCTCAACACCCACGCCATGACCCTGAGCCTGCGCATCGGTGGCCTGCCGGTGATCGAAGTGCATCCACAGGGCTTGCCGGCCTATCGCGTGGAATTACCTGACGCCGCCTACAGCCTCTACGTACAGAACAGCCTGGAGTTTGTCAGCGACAAGATCCGCCTGCGCTATGAAGCCCTGAACCGCCCGGCCCAGGTTCGTCAGTTGGAACTGGCCAGCGGCGCGCAACAGGTGCTCAAGGAAACCCCGGTACTCGGCGTGTTCAACGCCGACGATTACGTGAGCCAACGGCTATGGGCCACCTCGGCAGATGGCACCCAGGTACCGATCAGCCTGGTGGTCAAGCGCGACCAGTTGGGTAAAGCCACGCCACTGTATCTGTACGGCTATGGCGCCTACGGTTCGAGCCTGGACCCGTGGTTCTCCCACGCACGCCTGAGCCTGCTGGAGCGTGGCGTGGCGTTTGCCATCGCCCACGTGCGTGGCGGCGGGGAGTTGGGCGAAGCCTGGTACCGCAATGGCAAGCAGGCGCACAAACAGAACACGTTCAGTGACTTTATCGCCTGTGCCGAACACCTGATCGCCGAGGGTCTGACCACCTCCAAGCAACTGGCCATCAGCGGCGGCAGTGCCGGTGGCCTGTTGATCGGCGCGGTGCTCAATCAGCGCCCTGAGCTGTTCCAGGCGGCGATTGCCGAAGTGCCCTTCGTCGACGTGCTCAACACCATGCTCGACCCGGAACTGCCGTTGACCATCACCGAGTACGACGAGTGGGGCAACCCTGAAGAACCGGACGTCTACGCACGCATCAAGGCCTATGCGCCCTACGAAAACGTTCGCGCCCAGGGCTACCCGCACCTGCTGGTGATCGCCGGCTACAACGACAGCCGCGTGCAATATTGGGAAGCCGCCAAGTGGGTGGCCAAGTTGCGCGACACCAAGACCGACGACAACCTTCTGTTGCTCAAGACCGAACTGGGCGCCGGCCACGGTGGCATGAGCGGTCGTTACCAGGGATTACGTGACGTAGCACTCGAATATGGCTTTGTGTTCAAGGCGCTGGGGCTGGTTTAAGGAACTTAGCGGGGCGGTTCTGTCTGAACACAGGACTGCCTACTGATTGATGGATCAAGATTGCTGCCATGGCATTACCGACACTCATGAGTTCTTCTTTACAAACCGAAATCCGCGACATGCTTATGGATTGCGGCCTGTTCGACCCACTGTTGCCGGAAGACTTTCATGTCGCCGCCGGCTATTTCAATATCAGCAGCATTGCCCGCGATGAAGTGATTTTCCTTGAGGGCGATGCCGGCACCTTCATGTGCATCCTCCACAGCGGCCAGGTGGCGGTGCAGAAAACCAACCACGAAGGTCAGCGCCTGACCATCGCGACCCTGCGCAGCGGCCGGGCCTTTGGCGAGATGGCCGTACTCGACGGCGAGCGGCGTTCCGCCAGTTGCGTAGCGGCCAGTGACTGCGTGCTGCTGAACCTGGGCAAGGACTCCCTGGAAAAGATGCTCAACGAGGCGCCCAGGGTCGCCGCCAAGATCATCCGCGCGATAGCTATCGCCCTGTCCAAGCGCCTGCGCATGGCCGACGGGCAATTACTCTCGCAACAGATCTAACCGCCAGGCGTCTTCGGCTTGCTGTCATTTTGCAGGCCCGGCACCGTCTGGTCCTTGGGTGGCGTTGGCAGCACGATAGGCACCAAGGGTGGCGAGCCATTGGTCTTGGGCACGGCGGGCGGGGTGACTTGCGGGTATAACGTCGGCGTCGGAGTGCCCGGCGCGCCTGGGGTTGGGGCGGGCGCGACCGGTACGGTTTGCAACTCCTGAGCCTGCGCCGCACCTGAGGCGAGCGCGCTCAACACAATGACCGTTAGAATGCTGCACTTCATCGATGGCTCCATGGCCTGACCGGAATATCGTAAGGCTACTCCCAACCGCGCAAGAATGCCCTTCCCAATGAGATTCCCATGAAACGTTTCGTTCTGCTGGACACCACCCCGATCCCCGATAACGGCGGTGCCTTATGCCTGTTCGAATACGGTGAAGATTTCGTCATCAAGATCCAGGGCGGCGACGGTGGCCAGTTGATGAACACGCGCATGCACGGCTCTGAAGATGCGCTGGCGGAAATCCCCTGCCGCAAAGTCGCTGGGCGCCCCGGCTCACGGGTATTGATTGGTGGCTTGGGCATGGGCTTTACCCTGGCGTCAGCCCTCAAGCACTTGGGCAAGAGCGCTGAAGTGGTCGTCGCAGAACTGGTGCCGGGCGTCGTGGAATGGAACCGGGGGCCGCTGGGCGAAAAATCCGGCCGACCGTTGCTGGACCCGCGCACGGTGATCCGCATGGAAGACGTGGCCAAGGTGCTGCAAGCCGAGCCCCAGGGCTTTGACGCAATCATGCTGGACGTGGACAACGGCCCCGAAGGCCTCACGCAAAAGGCCAACAGTTGGCTCTACTCGGCCGCTGGCCTGGCCGCCTGCGCCAAGGCCCTGCGCCCCAAAGGCGTGCTGGCCGTGTGGTCAGCCAGCGCCGACAAGCTGTTCAGCGACAAACTGCGCAAGGCCGGTTTCAAGGCCGAGGAAGTGCAGGTGTTTGCCCACGGCAACAAGGGCACACGGCACACCATCTGGATTGCGGAGAAGCTCAAGGGCTGATCACACTGCAGGTCTAATGTGGGAGCGGGCTTGCTCGCGAATGCGGTGTGTCATTCAGCACATCAGTGACTGAAACACCGCATTCGCCAGCAAGCCCGCTCCCACATTGTTGATCTGCGCTATTGTTGGGAATTACGGTAATCGATCACGTACGGCACTTTTTTGTCGAACGTTTTCTCCAATTCATCGCGGTCCAGCGTCGTCATGCCGCCCAGTTGATGGGCGGTGAAACCGCTGTCGCCGACCGGTGAGCCCGGGGCCAGGCTGACCATGCGCTTGGCGACGGCTTCTATCGCGTCCTTGTAGCCAGCCTTCTTGTTCAGGTTGTACTTGCCCAGATCAATTTGCGTGCGCAGCCAGTTGCCCCAATAGAACTCCAGGAACTCCGGCGCGATCTCGCCAGCATCAGGTTTGCCATACGCGGCCTTGCGGGTGAAATACACCAGGCTGCGGAAGGTGTCGTCCTGCAGGTTCTTGAAGCCCAGGTGCGCCGGCAACTGCTCGGGCGGCAGGGTCTGGCCCTGATTGTCCTTGAGCCAGACCTTGCGCGCGGCCTCCATGCGCTGCCAGAAGTTGGCCATGGTCGGGCTGTTGCTGAAGTCGTCGGTGACCCTGACCCACATGTTCAGGCGAGGTCCGCCGCCGGGCGCTTCCCACAAGGTGGTGAAGCTGTGGTGACCGTCGGTCAGGTACAACTGGCCGCCGGGGCCGACTACCACGGTTTTCATGTCGTCAGGATGAGTGCCCACCGGATCCTTGCAGGTGAAGCTCGCCGGCTTTTGCAGGTCCGCGCCCTTGGGCACGTTGTCGGCCTCGCCCTGGCCGTTGGTTTCGCAGTATTCATCGAAGACCTTGTTGGGTTTATCGACGAACAGGCCAAGGCTGTAGTAGATCTGATCGAAACCCACCACGGCCTGGGTCGGGTGCAATTGCTCCAGGGTCACCTCGATCACCTGACCGGGCTGAGGGGTAGAGAACGCTTGGGCTTGGGCCGTGAGCCCACACAGCAACAGTGCAACAGTCCATGAATGCAGACGCATGAGTTTCAGATCCTTATCGATAAAGTGAAGCGGTTATTTGCAACGCGAGCGGCTAGAATCAACCCTATCCGTGAACCATCAAATAGCCAGGAGCCATGATGAGCTCGACCAACCCGCCCTCCCACACCGCCAAGCTGGATCGCATCCTTGCCGATGCCCAGCGCGACCGGGAAATGGGCTACCGCGACAAAGCCTTGAAGATGTACCCCCACGTGTGCGGCCGCTGCGCCCGTGAGTTCTCCGGCAAACGCCTGAGTGAGCTGACCGTACACCACCGCAACCACAATCATGATGACAATCCCCAGGACGGTTCCAACTGGGAGTTGCTGTGCCTGTATTGCCACGACAACGAACACTCGCGCTATACCGACCAGCAATACTTCGGCGACGGCTCCACCAGCAGCCCGACGATTGCCAAGGCCACGCATAATCCGTTTGCGGCGTTGGCCGGTCTGATGAAGAAGGACGACTGAAGGCCTTCGTCGGCTGTAACGGCCTCATCGCAGGCAAGCCAGCTCCCACACTTCTGATCTGTGAACACATTCAAATGTGAGAGCGGGCTTGCTCGCGAAGGCGATCGGCCAACCACGGCATCACTCCAAGGCCGTATAATCGCCGTTTTCCTCCAAGGCACCCTTCCCCGTGGGCAATAAACGCTACAGCTGCATCGGTCTGTATAACCCCAAATCCCCCGAAAACGTCGGTTCGGTCATGCGTGCCGCCGGCTGCTACGGCGTGGCCTCGGTGTTTTACACTGGCGTGCGTTACGAGCGCGCGCGGGACTTCATCACCGACACCAAGAAGGTCCACCACGACATTCCGCTGATCGGCATCGATGACCTGAAAAAGATCCTGCCCCTGGGCTGCATCCCCGTCGCCGTGGAGCTGGTGGAAGGCGCTCGCCCCCTGCCCGAATACACCCACCCTGACCGCGCGCTGTACATCTTCGGCCCGGAAGACGGCTCCCTCGACAAAGAGATCCGCGACTGGTGCGAAGACGTGATCTACATCCCGACCACCGGCTGCATGAACCTCGCCGCCACCGTCAACGTGGTGCTCTATGACCGCCTGGCCAAGGGCAACAACACCCGTTCGGGCCCCAAATACTGATATTTTCGGAACATCCGGCACCTGCGGGCAGTCAGCTATTTATCACTAGCCCTCGTTGGAGACAGATCATGAGCGACAGCAAAACCTTGCGACCTATCATCGAGCACACCCCGTTTGAAACGCAGCCGCAGCAAAACGTGCACGGCTGGGAGCGCATCGGCTCGGTGGCCGGTGGCGTGATGATGGTGGGCAAAGGCCTGCGCCGTGGCGGGATTTTCGGCTTGATTCAGGTGGCGATCGGCGGTGTGGCGCTGGTGCGGGGTGTTACCGGGCACAGTTCGCTCAAGGACAAGCTGGCACAAGGTCGTCAGGAGATGAACACCGTGCGGACGAAGATCGAACGTGCCGGGGCAGAGTTACAGAACTTGAAGACCAAGGCAGAAGTGGCGGCTGAGAAGGCGGTTAAAACCTCAGTCTGATCTTCCATGTGATGGAGATCAAACTGTGGGAGCGGGCTTAGGATCAGCGCAGCAGTTTGGAATCCAGCACCACTGAGGGCTCGCCGATAATGCTCTCGGCCAGCTGCACGAACTCCGCGGTGGTGATGCGGTTGGCCCGCATCACCGCTTGCGCGAGGTCATCCAGCGACCGTTTGTTGTGAGTCTTCACTCGGATCTCGCGGTCCAGTTCCTGCAACACCACCACCGCCCGTGACACCGTCGCGCCACTGACGTGCTCACCGCGCAGGCTGGTCACGCCCTTACCTTCCTTTGCCAATCGCGCCCGTATTGCCTGATAGCGCTCGTCGGTGATGCCACCGGCCCGACGCACCAGTTCAATGGCGTAATACTCGGCCAGTCCTTCGCTGATCCAGTCACTGGTGTCGTGGTCATTGAAGCGCCCGATCGCCTGTACCACTTCGCGTAACAACGGGCTGCTGCCGTTTTCGCTGACCAGCGGCGTGCGGCTGTTGAGGTAGATCGAGTCCCGCGCCGAGAACGCGCCACGGCGCATCGGGTCGCTGGCGCCCACCACCAGCAGCTTGGCCGGATGGCGCGGGAAGGCCGCTTCCACTTGGGGCCAAACGAATGTCAGCAACGTCAACACATCCATCCGGCGCATGGCCTGGCCCTTGGGCGAAGCCACGGTCACTTCCGTCTCGCCCAAACGCACACGGCGGCTACCGAGGTTGCCGGCGAGCATCCAGCCGGTGGGCCGGTCGAACAGGCGGGAGACGTTGTCGATACGGAATGTGTTCTTGCCGATGCGCGGCCAGGCGGTTTCGATGCTTTTCCAGCCGGCCGGCAGTTCGAAGACCAGGCGTGAGACCAATTCAACGCCGTCCTGCTGATCGAGGCGCGCGGTCGGCACCAGGTCTTCACCGCGAAACAGCGCCCAGCTCGGCGTCATCCGCGCTTCATAGATACCGGCCTTGCGCGCATGGGTGAGGCGTACGCGGTAGGTCAGGCTGGCTTTGTCGGCGCTGGGTTGCCATAGGCCGCGATGTTCGGTGATGCTCCACTGGCCGTCAGCCTTGAAATCGCTGTAGTCACCGTCGGAGCCAAGGTCGAAGTTCAAACTGCGCACCGCCGAACCCTTGGACAGGCTCACCCGCACTTCGGCCTGATCACTCAGGGGTAAGAGTTTGACGTGATAATCCAGGTCGACTTTCTTTGCGCACCATGCAGACGTGCTCAGCGTCAGCAACACCATAGATGCTGCCAACTTGATTGCCCCCCTCATACACACTCCTTCTCAGCCCGCGCGGAAAATCAGGTAGTCCTCCCAGTCATCCTCCGGCACGCTGCCTTCGCTGAGCATGCGCCCGGACTGGGAAATGCGTTCGTGGTGCACGGCATCGCGGTCGCCGCAGACCAGGTGGTGCCACAGTGGCAGGTCCTTGCGTTCGCTGACCAGGCGATAACCACAGGTGGGCGGCAACCATTTGAACTGGTCGGCCTGACCCGGCGTGAGCTGGATGCAGTCAGGCACCGATGCACGACGGTTGGGGTAGTCGGTGCATTGGCAGGTTTTCAGGTCGAGCAGTTTGCAGGCGATCCGCGTGTAATAGACGCTGTTGTCGTCTTCGTCCTCGAGCTTTTGCAGGCAGCACAGGCCACAGCCGTCGCACAACGATTCCCACTCCTCCTGGTCGAGGTGCTCAAGGGTTTTGCGTATCCAGAAAGGTTCGACTTTGGCGGCCATGGCTCTGCATCGGTATCGGTGGGTGAAAAGGCCGCCAGTCTAGTGCCCAAGGCCTCTGGGGCCAAGCGCTTACGACTGGCGGTGTCACGACACTTGTCAGTCTAGTGGCCGCGCAGTAGCTTTGAGCGCCGAATTGACGATCAGGAACTGCTCCATGACACGTGTTGCCGACTATCCGATCCACACCCAATTCACCGACCGCTGGTCGCCCCGTGCCTTCACCGGCGAGAGCATCTCCCAGGAAACCCTGCTGAGTTTCTTCGAAGCCGCGCGCTGGGCGCCGTCCGCCTACAACTCGCAGCCATGGCGCTTTCTCTACGCCCGCCGCGACACGCCGGATTGGGAGCGTTTCCTGGGTTTGCTGAATGAATTCAACCGTGGCTGGGCGCAACACGCGTCGGCCCTGGTGATCATCGCCTCGAAAACCGACTTCACTGCCCCCGGCGCCAGCGAAGAAACCCCGGCCCTGTGGCACACCTTCGACACGGGCTCGGCCTGGGGCCACCTGGCGCTGCAGGCCAGTCTCAGCGGCTGGCACACCCACGGCATGGCCGGTTTCGATCAGGAACTGACCCGCAAAGAGCTGAAAATCCCGCAAGGTTATGCGCTGCATGCCGCCGTGGCCGTGGGCAAGCTGGGCGATAAGTCGACCCTGCCTGAATACCTGCAAGGTCGCGAAACACCCAGCCCGCGCAAGCCGTTGAGCGAGCTGGTTTGCGAGGGCGATTTCAGCCTCTGAGGCAGATGGAGCTGACAGTGAGTTGCCAGGCGATGGCAACTCACTGAGGGGTTATTGGATCCAATGGCTCACGGCGCTTTAGCGACAAGTGCCGCATATTGCTTGAGTAACCTCTGCTTCTTCCTTTCATAGTCCTGCATCAAGAACGAGACCATGAACTCAGAGGACAACGCGTCCATATCCACCGGGTAAATTTTATTGTCGTTCGCGCTGTACATGAAGTTTTTCAACTGTAAATCGTTGTGGTAAATATCCTTCGCCTCCATCTCTGCGAACGTATCCGCCAGCAGTGAGCGGGCCTCCGGCGGTAAACTGTTCTTGTTGATGTGCGCAAGGTCCACCCCTTCGATCCTGCCCATGACCAGATACCTGCGACCGTCCTCGACGATTGTGCGTGCAAACCCATCGCCATAGTATTTATTCAAATATTGAACGTCGGATAATTCGATGTTATCCGAGGGCGTGTATCGCGTCGGTCCTAAATCCTTATAGGCGCGCTTCCCATCAAGACTGGCGTAGACGACGCCCTCGCCCCCTCTGCCAATCACCGGCCCGCAGTCTGCCTTGATCGACGTTGGAGCACCGCCCTGGAGTCCCAGGCGTCGCCATTGATCACCCTGGACATGCTCGACCAGCAACCCGGTTTGTCGGTTGTTGTGATAGACCCGGGCCTGTACTTTTCCGTCGGCTGTACGCGCCACTTGCCGTACTTCGTAAAGGGCGGTTCGGCCACTGCCGTCGGTATGGCGGATATGCGACAGGTGGCCGTCAGCAGCGACATATACGCCCTGACTGTTGCGTGAGAGCCCGGTAATTCTTGACCGAGGCACGCTGAATTGACGAAACATCCCATTGCTCAGTTCGCCCTCGGGTACGGTCGGCAAGTGGGTAATCTTGCCATCCACCGCGCGGACCCCGGGAGCGAAGTCGTGAATAGGTCGGTCGTAGGGGCGCATGGTTTGCGTATCCAGGGCGTACCATTTGCGCCTGTGCTGCACGGCAACGCCCTCAACATTTTCGCCCGCCACCTTGAAGACCCCGATGGCCGCGTCCCCATGCTGCTTGCTAGCGGCCTTGAGCAGGTCATAACCGCCGGCCGTGCCCCTGAGCACATTGAACTGGCGGACCAGATAACGGCCACCGCCAACCGCCAACCTGCCGCCCCCCACCAGCAGCTCGCCGATGCCACTCAAGGGGTTGAATGCCTCAACGACCTTTGCGCCGATAAACCTCGCAGCCTTGGCCGCCTGACTCGCCGTTGAAAGCCCTTTGCCCAGCACCTTGCCTGCCTGCGCAGCCTTGCCCGCGCCTAAGGTGACCAAGCCCACGACGTCTAGGGCCAGGTCGAAGAGGCCCTGGCCGACATTGCCATGTTTAAAGTTGACGATGGCCGAACGCAATGGGATCAGGCTGCGAAAAAACTCAGCAATCGCCTCATTCCGGGCACTGTCCTGGTCAAACGAGGTCATGCCCCTGGCCTCGTTCAACAGGTCATCGTTCTTCAGGTCGAGGGACTTCACGAATACGTCGGCGATAGCATGACTGCGCTCGGAGTTGAAGCTGTCAGGCGGCTGCGTACCTTCAGGCTGGGCCAGGAACCGCCGGGCGGGCTTATCATTGCCAGGTTCAAACAGCGCGGTACGAGAGAGGATGTTAGCGTCGCGCTCTTCCATTTTGTCGGCGGTATAGGGTTCAGTGCGGCGACGTTTCAGGAAGTTCTGTTTTTCAATAGAGCCTTGGCGCGTATCGATCAGATAAATATCCACCTGACCATTAGTTTGCGTCGCTTTCACCTCCAGCGTATGCCCTCGGACGTGCAGAGCAGGCGGGGTCAATAAATCACCGGCAATTTTGTATTGGTGGGTGTGGAAGAACTCCAGCTTGCCGAACTCCAGGTTCTTGCGGTCTTCCAAGGGCAATGTCGAAATCAGGTGCCTGACCAGGCCTTGCTGGCCCTCGCCTTGCGCTTGTATAGCGCTGTCGTAGGCTGTCTTGAACGGGGTGGCAACCCCTAGTTTGCCGGCCCGATACAGATTACAGAACTTATCGACGGGGAGGCGTTTGTCATTGGATACCCAATGATCTTCAGGCCCCAGCGCTCCCCCTTCCATGACGATATCCAGCATCGAACGCATGCCGGGATAAACGCCGGGCCGCCCTTCCTTTAACCTTGCCTTCTGAATATTCTTCACTTCGAACAAGCGGGGGTCCAGCTCGGGGAATGCCGCTTGAAGTTGCGCAATGCCCATCGCTGAACGACTGGGGATTGCGGTTTGCAGCGCGTCGCTGGTGGTCTTCAGTGAACTCAGGTGACTGTTGAATGCAGTCCTCACACGCTCCATGGCACTCGCCGAGGGTGCCTCTTCGGTATCGATGAGCAGTCCATTGACGGTGCCCCAGTCCTTGAGTGCCTGATAGTCGATCTGTTGGCAGAGCTCTTCGTCGACAGGGAGCGTCTCGGCGCCCAGCAAAATCTCGGCGTACCCCATGCCCAGTGTTCGGCCCGGGGTTTGCGCTTCGATCCTGGCCACTGCCATCGCCAGTTGAGCCCAGAGCACGCTGCCATAGGTCACACTCGCCGGAATGTCTTTGACCAGATACTCAGGTGCCGTCCTGGCCAACAACAGATAGGCCGCCAGAGGGGCGGTTTGTGCGTTGGCCCGGCCTTTTTCAACCAGGTGTTTACCCAACCCCTCAATGACCACCGTGGCCGGCTGCCCCCAATGCTGGCTGCGCGCCAGATCATACCCGGCGACGCTGTTGCGAGCCGGATCAGCCTGACTTTCGGGGTCAAGACCCAGATGGATGGCGGTCAACACATAGTCGTTGTTGGCCACACCCGTCGGGATACCCTCCAGCCTCGACTGGATCGCCTGCCCCAGGGCCTGGGCCTTGGGTGAACCGAGCAGTTTTTCCATCGCGACGATAGGCGTTTTCAAGTCGGCCTCGGACACCGCGCTGCCGCTCATCAAATACCCCAGGGCGCCCTTCTCACGCTCCGCCAACGGCAGACCGGGCAAACCGCTGGCGTTGCTTTGAAGCAGGGCGAGCACAGCCTCCTGGTCGTTGCTGGCCATGGGCTGCGGCCAGGACAGCGCGCCACTGAGGTTGCCCAGGGGATGGACCTGCGCCTGCAGGACGCTCGAATCTTTCAGCGTTACCAGCGCTTCGAGGGTTTTCGGTACCTGCAGGCCGCAGCCAAGCAGGTAGTCCTCAAGGCTGACCATGCGGTTCTCAGGCAGAGTCGGGCCTGGCCACGAGGAGTCTTCGCACACAAACAGTGTTGTACTTTTAAGATGCGACGCCAGCGCCGTTTCCATCCGCTTCCGGGCCTTGGATGCCGACTCATCGGGAACGAGCTGCTGAGTGAGGTCTTGAATCAGACGCTGGAGTGATTGCGCCAGGGCAAGCTGGTTACAGCGGTCTCCCAACGCTTTCTGCAATGCCGATGAAGGCTTGGGTACAGGGGCGTCGGTTGCCGCTGTCCCCCCTTGGCGCTGCAAGGCAACGGGCGGGGCGGCGCTATTGGGAAGCACCAATGGCTGGGTATAAACAACGGGCGAATTCAGAGTGGTCATGTTGTTAGCTGTCCTTAGTCAAGAAGATGTCCTACAAAGTGCGCGCGTCAGCGTTCTTTGCCATCTCTGCGTGGAGCCCCTTGAAAAAAGGTTCCATCTTGACTGTCAGACGGTATGTACATGACCCAAGGTAAACGAGTGCGCCCGGCGGGCGGGCGCTGCCGTCAGTAACCGCGCTCGAAATCCACTTCCCCGCGCAGCGCTTGCTTGGCCTGATACGCCCGCAGGTTTTGCACAAACAGCTCGACCATCAACTCCGGCGACGTCGGCGCCGAGCTGTGGCCGGTCAGCAACAGGCCCCAGGCGGTCCAGAACGGATGGCGCTGCGGCAACGGCTCCTGACGGCAGACGTCGATCACCGCGCCCGCCAAATGGCCCTCTTTCAACGCCTCGACCAGGTCGGCATCCACCACCGCCACCCCGCGCCCGACGTTGATGAACAAGCCGGTCGGCTTGAATTGCTTGAACAGCGCCGCGTCGTACAGATCATGGGTACTTGGCGTGTTGGGCAGCAGGTTGATCACGTAGTCCACCTCCCCCACCATCCGGCCCAACTGGTCGAGCCCGGCCACTTCGATAAACGGCGCCTGCTCGCGTGCGGTGCTGGCGATGCCGTACAGCTTCACGCCGAACGGCACCAGGAACTCGGCCACACGTTGGCCGATATCGCCGGTACCGACGATCAGCGCCTTGCGCCCCGCCAGGCTCTGGCCCATGCGGTTGTCCCATTTGCGCTCGACCTGGCTGACCAGCCGCGCCAAGACCTCGCGCTCATGGCCGAGCATGTAGGTGAGGACAAACTCGGCCATGACCTGGCCAAAGATGCCGACTGCACGGGTCAGGCGATAGTCACGGGGCAAGCCTTCAGCCAGCAACGGCGTGATGCCGGCCCAGGTCGATTGCAGCCATTGCGGGCGATGGCCTTGGCGCAGCAGCGTCGCCAACAGGTCCGGCTGGCCCAGCCAGACCGGGCAATCGGCGGCCAGGCGCGACAGTTCGGCCGAGTCGCCGCTGGTCAGCACTTCAAGGTCCGGTGCCGCTTCGCCGAGCAATTGGGCGTAGAGCGGGTGATCCTGTTCAGCAATCAGAACACGCATGCATAAAACCTTTCAAAAACAGTACGGACGGCCGCCCGCATCCTTACGGCCACCGCCCACTTATACGATTCCATTGAAGCAAGTGCCCCGGACGGAGCACCGGTCGATCACATCGGGTCGTTGCGGCGCAGCAGCTCTTCGGGCAAGTGTTCGATGTACTCGTCCTCGGGGGGCGGCATTTGCAGGTGGTAACCCTGCTTGTCGAGGTTTTCCAGCACCTGCACGATGTCTTCCTGTTGCAGCTTGCGCTCAGGCGTAAGCACCAGGTTGAACGCGTGTACCGGCTTGCCGAATACGCTGAGCAGGCCTTCAGGCACACGCTCAAGGGCGTCGCTTTTCAGGACATAAAGGTACATGCCGGCGCGTTTAGGGCTGCGGTAGATGGAGCAGATACGTTTCAAGGCTGTTCTCCGGCGGAGGCCAGGCTGTCGAGCAGCGCCTGGCCCATCAACTCGCGGCGCCAGCCACGCAACGAGTCTGGCAATTGATAAGGACCATCGGGGTAGCCACTTTTGACCAGGGCTTCGAGGGTTTTCTTGCGTAGCATCAGTTCCGGCGCCATCTCCAGGCGTTCGGCTTCAGCCTGGCCAATCGCGCGCAGTTGCTTGATCAGTGCAGCGGCATCCACCGGCAACGGTTCGGCAACGGCGGGCGGCCATTGGTCCATCGGTACGCTGCCGGCACGCTTGATCAGGTCGAGCAGGAACTGGCCGTCCTGACGCACGGTACGCGGGTGCATGTCTTCGATCTTGCCCAGGGCGGCGAGGTTATCCGGCTGGGATTTGGCCAGGGGCCATAACGAGTGCTCACGAATAATGCGGTTGCGCGGCAGGTCACGGGCGCGGGCCTGCTGCTCGCGCCAGGCGCACAGTTCACGCAGCACGGCAAGCTGGGCGCGCGACAGTTTCCACGCCAGCTTGGCGTCGCGGTACACCTCGTACGGGTCGACTTCGCGGCGCAGGTTGGCGACCAACTCCGCACCGTCTTCCAACACCCAGGCGTACTTGTCGTCCGACAGCTGCGGGCGCAAACGCGTGTAGACCTCGGCCAAGTGCACCGCGTCTTCGGCGGCATAGCTGACTTGCGTCTCCGACAATGGCCGCTGCAGCCAGTCCGAACGGGTCTCGCCCTTGGGCAGCTCGATATCCAGCACGGCTTGCACCAGGCGCGAGTAGCCCATGGAGAAACCGAGGTTCAGATAGGCGGCGGCCAATTGAGTGTCGAACAACGGCACTGGCAGGCTGCCGGTCAAGCGCAGCAACACTTCCAGGTCTTCACTGCAGGCATGCACCACCTTGATCACCGCCGGGTTCTCCAGCAAGGCGGCCAAGGGTTGCCAGTTGTCGATGGTCAGGGGATCGATCAGGTAAGCGCTTACGCCATCACCAATCTGGATCAGCCCGGCAATGGGATAAAAGGTATCGACCCGCATGAATTCGGTGTCGAGGGCGACGAATGGCAACTGCTGCCATTCGGCGCAATGCTGGCCGAGGCTATCGTTGTCGCAGATCCAGTGAATATCGATGGCCACACGGCTCTCCCTTGAAGAATGGCGCGCAGTATATATCGCGAAAGGGGCTAGCGAGCATCCGCAGTGCACAGGCGACCATGAAAACTCAGACAAGAGATGAAGAATAGTCCGACAGGCGGGAGTTATCCTCTCTTACGCAACACGTAAACCCGCCACAGGCTTGAGCCCGGCATGAATTCCTGGTGATGCAGGACCTTGAAACCCGCCTGGCGGAACTCGTCCTCTACGGCGGTACGGGAATTGACCGAGACAATCACCGTGTCACGGCTGACCCGGTGGAACTCGCGCAGCAGGGCCAATCGCCCTTCGCTGCTGGGCACATGGCGAAACAATTCCAGGCAGAAAATGCAATCCACCGCATTTGCCGACAACCCGATGGTAAACGCCGAGCCGTGGAAGGTCTTGACCCGCTTGAGCAGGGACGCCGGGTGGTGGGTGCGGGCGTGGTCGAGCATGCTCTGGGAGTTGTCGGACGCCAGGATCACCCGGTTGATGTGTTCGGCCAGCACCGGCCAGAAGCGTCCCGAGCCACAGGCCAGGTCCAGCACCAACCCAGGCTCACCGGCGACTTTCAGCGCGTGGCGCACCAGCCACTCGTCGCGCCACGATGCCAGTCGCTGCCGCAGCCTTGGCGGGCGTGTATCGCCGCAGACCCTGGCGTGCTCGCGGTCACAGCGTTCGGCGTATTCAATCTCGATGGAGGATGGTGGTTGTGGCGACATCGCAGGCTCATGTGGCTGAAACGGTAGTGAACGACCTTGATTCGCAGCTTAACCACTGCGATGTCAAAAAAAGGTCGAAGCGTTCACCACCGCAGCCCGATCACGCCTGATGCAGATACCAACGCCAGTCCTGCTCTCCCACCTCGCCCATGAACAGGCGGTATTCAGCGCGCTTGACCGCCAGATACACGTCCAGGAATTCAGTGCCAAATGCTTCTCGCGCCCAGCTCGAACCTTCCATGGCGCGTAACGTGGTGAGCCAGTCGGTAGGCAGCAACGCTGTGGCCTGGGCGTAGCCGTTGCCTTCTACTGGAGCGCCGGGATCGCGCTGTTCGCGGATGCCGCGATGGATACCGGCCAGAATCGCAGCGGCGGCCAGATAGGGGTTGGCGTCGGCGCCGCAGATACGGTGTTCGATATGCCGGGAGTTCGCCGGCCCGCCCGGCACGCGCAGGCTGACGGTGCGGTTGTCGACGCCCCAGGTGGCGGCCAGCGGCGCATAGCTGTTGGTCTGGAAGCGGCGGTAGGAGTTGGCGTTGGGGCAAAACATCAGCAGTGAATCGAGCAAGGTGCTGAGCATGCCGCCCACCGCCTGGCGCAACAGCGGCGTGCCATCGGTGGCTTCGCTGGCGAACAGGTTATTGCCCTGGGCATCCGCCAGGCTCACGTGCATGTGCATACCGGTGCCGGCCAGGTCGTCGAACGGCTTGGCCATGAAGCAGGCGGTCATCCCGTGTTGATGCGCCACGCCTTTGACCAGGCGCTTGTAGCGCACTGCTTCGTCCATGGCTTGCAGCGCGTCGGAGCGGTGCTCAAGGGTAATTTCCACCTGGCCCGGCGCGTACTCGGAAATCGCCGTGCGCGCCGGGATGCCCTGCAGTTTGCAGGCGCTGTAGAGGTCGGCGAGGAAGGGTTCGATCTGCTCCAATTCGCGCAGGCCGTAAACCTGGGTCGAACGTGGGCGGCCGCCGTCCACATCCCGCGCCGGTTGCGGGCGGCCATTGCTGTCGGGCTTCTGGTCGAGCAGATAGAACTCCAGCTCCGCCGCCATCACCGGGTAATAACCGTCGGCCTTGAGCGCGTCGATCACCTTGGCCAGCAAATGCCGGGGATCGGCGACGGTGGCGGGCAGGCCTTCAGTCGGGTGCATGCTGACTTGCACGGCCGCCGTCGGAATCAGGCGCCACGGCATGCGCTGCAAACTGCCGCTGATCGGGTAGGCGCGGCAGTCGATATCGCCCACCTCCCACACCAGACCGGAGTTTTCCACGTCGTCGCCATTGATGGTCAGGCCAAGGATGGTGCTGGGCAAAGGCCGGCCACTTTCGTACACCGCCAGCAACTCATCGCGGTGCAGCAACTTGCCGCGCGGCACGCCATTGTTGTCGAGGATAAACAGCTCGAACATCTCGATGTCCGGGTTTTGTTCAAGGAAGGATTGGGCTTCGTGCAGGCAGGCAAAAACACTCATGGGCATTCTCATACGTAGGGGGCCGGCAGGCGCGCAGGTGCGCGCCATCGAGGGGATGGATCAACGTAGGAATGCGGTATCTGGTGGGCGTGCGTGTCGGCAGTGGAACAAGGCCCAGAACGCGAGATCGGACGGCAGTGTCGCGGTGTGTGTGTCGGAGGAGCCGTCCATGCGGGAATCACAGTGCTAGAGATAACCGCCAGCGTCACACGCCTGCACAGGTGATTAAATTCAGGGTTGACGGAGTTTGGTTGCAACTTGGCTAAACATTCGCCACACCTTGCCACGTCGCCCAACGCTGGAAATAATGAGCCCCCCGCCCAAGCCCCAAGGACTCGACCGCATGAAAGCGCCTTTCGCCCTCTGTGTACTGGCAAGTTTGGCAACCAGCGCCCTGGCGGACACCACGCCTTCGCACCTTGACCAGGTGTTGCAGCGCGGCACGCTGACCGTGTGTACCACCGGCGACTACAAGCCCTACACCTCGCTGCGCGCCGATGGCAGCTATGAAGGCATCGACATCACCATGGCCGAGTCCCTGGCCAAGAGCCTCAACGCAAAAATCCAATGGGTGCCCACCACCTGGAAAACCCTGATGCCGGACTTTCTGGCCCAGCGCTGTGACATTGCCGTGGGCGGGATTTCGGTGTCGCTGGAGCGCCAGAAAAAAGCCTTCTTCAGCCAATCCCTGGGCGTCGACGGCAAGATCCCGTTGGTCCGCTGTGCCGACGTGCAGCGTTACCAGACCGTCGACCAGATCAACCAGCCCCAGGTACGCGTGATCGAACCGGCCGGCGGCACCAATGAAGTGTTCGCCCGCGCCCACTTGGGCCAGGCGCAGATCCGCCTGCATGACAACGTGACCATCTTCGACGAACTGCTGGCGGGCAAGGCCGATGTGATGATCACCGACGCCAGCGAGGCGCGTTACCAGCAAAAGCTCAAGCCAGGGCTGTGTGCGGTCAACCCCGAGCGGCAGATGCAGTACAGCGAAAAAGCCTTCTTGTTGCCGCGTGATGATGTGGCCTGGAAAAACTACGTCGACCAATGGCTGCACCTGAGCCAGGCCACGGGAGCCTATGACGCTATCGTCAGCCAGTGGCTGGCCACGCCTTGATCAATGCCACAAACGCACGGCACGCGGCACTGCGATAGGCGCCCTTGCGGCTCAGCAGTGCCACGGTGCGTTGGGGCAACGCCGGGCTGATTGCCACCGCGTTTAACCCTGGCTGGGCCTGGGCGATTGCGCTGGGCAGGAGGGTCGCCAGCGCCGTGCTGCGCACGATTTCGATGATCGCGCTGATGGAGTTGGCCTCCATTGCAATCACAGGGTTTATCCCTTGGGTACGACAGTAGTCATCGATGTAGCGCCGGGTCGCAAAGCCCTGGTTCAACAACACCAGTGGTTGCGTCAGCCACTGCCGGCTGTCCAACCCCGGATGGTTTGCGCCGACCACCCCACTCAGCGTTTCCACAAACAGCCCTTCGCACTCGATGTCCGGCAGATGCTCGCCGGTAAAACCAATGCCGATATCCAGCGCGTCTTCCGCCAGGGCGGTTTCCATGCGGTCCTGGGTCAACTCCTCGATGCTGACCGTAATCCCCGGATGCCGCTGGTTGAACTGGGCCAGCAACGGCCCGACCAGGTAGGCGGTAAACGTCGGCGTCATTGCCAGGCGCAGGTTGCCCCGGCTCAAGTCCTGCACGTCATGCATGGCACGGGTGCCGGCCTGCAGGTCCTGCAAGGCCAGTCGCGCAAAACGGACATAGGCCTCGCCGGCATCGGTCAGGCGGACACTGCGCCCGGAGCGGTCCAGCAGCGGTGCACCCAGGGTGTCTTCCAACTGCTTGATCTGCTGCGACAAGGTCGGCTGTGACACATGCAGCGCCTCGGCGGCGCGGGTGAAGTTGCGGTGTTCGGCCACCGCCAGCAGGTAACGGATATGGCGCAGCAGCATCGAAGCCCCCAACTATAGGCATGACCAATAGCAACCATCATAAACCGGTCTTGGACGCTATAACTTAAAACTTCCATCCTTGCCCCCATCAGCGACGCAAGGAGAACCTCCCATGCAACATCTCATCGACGGCTTCCGTAAATTCCAGGCCGAAGCCTTTGGCCAACGCAGCGACTTGTTCAAGCACCTGGCCACCACCCAAACCCCCGGCACGCTGTTTGTGTCCTGCTCTGACAGCCGCGTCGTCCCCGAGCTGCTGACCCAGCAGGAACCGGGCGACCTGTTCGTGATCCGCAATGCGGGCAATATCGTGCCGTCCTACGGCCCGGAGCCAGGCGGCGTATCGGCCACCGTCGAATACGCGGTGGCGGTACTGGGGGTCAGTGACATTGTGATCTGCGGCCATTCCGACTGCGGCGCGATGACTGCCATCTCCACCTGCAAATGCCTGGACCACCTGCCCGCCGTGGCCAATTGGCTGCGCCATGCTGAGTCGGCCAAGGTGATCAACGCCGCCCGCCAGCACGCATCGGACGCCGCCCGCCTGGATTCACTGGTGCGTGAAAACGTGATCGCCCAATTGGCCAATCTCAAAACCCACCCTTGCGTCGCCCTGGGCCTGGAACAAGGCCGGCTGAGGTTGCACGGCTGGGTGTACGACATCGAAACCGGCGCCATCGACGCCCTGGACAGCCGCAGCGGGCACTTCGTTTCGCTGCTCGGCCAGCCCACTCACGCTGCCTGATCCCCCTTTTCCAACCCAGAGGACCTCACCATGTTGCAATCCAACTTCTCACAAACCCCACGCCTGGCCCTGGCCGATACCGTTATCGACCTCAAGGCACGCAAGAACCTGTCCTGGCAGGACCTCACCGACGGCACCGGGCTGAGCCTGGCGTTCGTCACCGCCGCCCTGCTCGGCCAGCACCCGCTGCCCAAGGAGGCTGCAGACGTGGTCTGCGACAAGCTCGGCCTGGACCAGGATGCCAGCCGACTGCTGCAAAGCGTGCCCCTGCGCGGCAGCTTTCCCGGCGGCGTGCCAACGGACCCGACGATGTACCGCTTCTACGAAATGCTCCAGGTCTACGGCTCCACCCTCAAGGCACTGGTGCATGAGCAATTTGGCGACGGCATCATCAGTGCAATCAACTTCAAGCTGGACATCAAGAAGGTCGAGGACCCGGACGGCGGCTCCCGCGCGGTAATCACCCTGGACGGCAAGTACCTGCCGACCAAACCCTTCTGAGTCGCCCGCGACCGTCTACGCTCTTGTCACATCAACAAGAACGAGGGACGGGTAATGAAGGTATTGTTCCGACTCACCTGGCTGCTGCTGTTGTGTTTCAGCCAGGTGCACGCCACAACGACTCAGGATGAAGACGCCAAGGCGGCCAAGGCGCTGCTGGAAAAAGCCTTGGCCTACTACCACAGCAATGGCGACAAAGCGTTTGCCGCCTTCAGCCGACAGGGCGAATTCATCGACCACGACCGCTATGTGTTCGTGGTCGACACCCAAGGCGTGCTGCTGGCCAGCGGTGGCCCCTCCTCCGCCTTGATCGGCCGTGATGTGTCCGAAGTGCTGGGGCCGGATTTGCGCCACTCCTTCAAGGATGCGCTCAAGGTGTCGGAAGATCAGGGCATCCAGCAGGCCGACTATCGCTGGCAGAATTGGAACGATGGCAAGGTTGAACACAAGCATGTGTTCTATCAGCGCGTGGGCGAACGCATCCTCGCGGTAGGTTATTACCTGCCAAGGGCCACGCCGGAACAGGCCCGGGCCCTGCGCGACAAGGCCGCGACGGCCTTGCTCAAGGATGAAACCGGCACGCTCAAGGCGATCAACTCACTGCAGGGCGGTTTCCTGCAGGATGACCTCTATGTGTTCGTGGTGGACCTCGATACCCAGCGCTATGTGGCCCATGGCACCAACCTGCGCCTGGTCAACACCGACTTCAGCAAGATCAAGGACCCGGACGGCAAGCCGGTGGGCGAGCCGATCCTCAAGTTGATGGCCGAGCAGCACCAGGGCGAATACACATACCGCTGGAAAAATCCGGTCACCGACAAGGTCGAGAACAAGCATGCGTATATGCGCAAGGCCGGGCATTTCATGGTGGCGGTCGGGTATTACAGTCCGTAATAAGGATTAGCAATGCTATCCATTGTGGGAGCTGGCTTGCCTGCGATGGCGGTTCATCAGTTACAGAGGTACTAACTGCCCCACCACCATCGCAGGCAAACCGGCGCCCGCCTTTGAATCTTCAGGGTGTCCGTTATTTTGCCTTGTCGTCACGGCCACGCAGCACCCGATTCGGCATCGCAATCGCCGCCGCCAACCCCAACAGGGATACCGCCGCACTCACCATCAACAAATGCCGGAACGTCACCGCCAACTCCCCGCGCAAGGCATCCTGCGCCGGGCCAGGGGCGGCATTGAGGCCGTCGAGCAGCACGTTGCCGGAACTGCCCTCGGCCACCCGCGCGCCGCTGGCCAGGTGAGCAAAACTGGAATCCTGCAACAGCGCCAGCAACAGTGCCGACATGCACGCCACCCCGACTGCCCCGCCCAGGGAACGGAACAAGTTGGTGGTGCTGGTGGCGACGCCGATGTCGCGCTGTTCCACCGAGTTTTGCGTGCCGACCAGCGAAGTCGGAAACTGCATGCCGGCCGCGATCCCACACAGCAGCATGAACACGGCCGTCAGCCCCACCGCCTGGGGCGCGCTCAGGGCCATGCCGAGGATCGCAAACGGGCTCAGCAATGCACCGCTGAGGATCATCGGTTTATAGCGCCCGGTCACCGAGGTCATGCGCCCGGCAAAATAGGCACCCATTGGCAGGCCCATGGCCAATGGCAGCAAGTGCAGGGCCGCGCTGTCCGCGCCGGAGCCGGTCACCGTCTGATAACGCAGCGGCATCAACACCGTCAGGGAAATCGCCTGGAAGCTGGTGAAAAAGATCGTACACCAGCACAACACCGCACTGCGGTTGGCGAACAAATGCATCGGCAACAACGGCTCCCGCGCCCGGCGCTCGTGCCAGACAAACACCGTCAACGCCACCAGAGCACTTATCAACAGCCCCAGCACTTCGTCGTCACGCCAATGATGACCCTGACCGATTTCGGTGATACCCAACAGCAAGGCGGTCAAGCCGATGATCATCAGAACAGTGCCGAGGTAATCGATGATCGGCTTGCGCTGCGGCACCGGCAGCCCCACCAGCGTGCGATGGGCCACGTACCAGGCGCCGGCGCCCAAGGGCAGGTTGATCAGGAACACCCAGCGCCACGACAGGTACTCGGTCATGTAGCCGCCGAGCACCGGCCCGGCCACGCTGGCGACCGCGTACATGCTGCTGAAATAGCCCTGGTAGCGGCCACGCTCACGGGGCGCGATGATGTCGCCGATGATCGCCTGGCTCACCGAGATCATGCCGCCGGCGCCGATGCCCTGGAGGATCCGCGCCAGCACCAGTTGCTCCATGCTTTGCGCCATGCCGCAGAACAGCGAGGCCAGGGTGAACAGGCCCATGCCGATCAGCATCATCGGCCGCCGCCCGTACAGGTCGCCGAGCTTGCCGTAGATCGGCACCGCCACGGTCATCGCCACCATGTAGCCCGAGATGACCCAGGCCAGCAGGTTGACGTCGTGGAACTGCGCGGAAATAGCAGGCATGGACACGGCGACAATGGTCTGGTCCAAAGCCCCCAGGAAGATCGCCATCATCAGTGAGGCGAGGATGCTGCGCACAGCGGGCAGTGGCGGAGCAGGCTGATTGAGGTGCGTCACGGCAAGACCTTCGAGCAGGGCCCGCGGGAAAAGGCGGCCCACGGGAATGCTCGATACGATAGCAGGCTATTCGATAGCTTCGTAAGGAAGTCCGACGTAATTTTCTGCGATGGTTTTGCGACCTGCCTCGGAGTGGATGAAGTACTCAAGCTCACTCTCGGCGATGCGCTGGGTGAAACCGTCGGCCTCGGGAAACTGATGCAACATCGAGGTCATCCACCAGGAAAACCGTTCGGCCTTCCACACCCGCCGCAGGCAGATGGCGGAATAACGCTCCAGCAGATCCACGCGCCCTTCGCCGTAGACCTTGAGCAGAATCCGGTACAGCGTACTCACATCACTGGCCGCCAGGTTCAAACCCTTGGCCCCGGTGGGCGGCACGATATGCGCCGCGTCGCCGAGCAGGAACAGGCGTCCGTACTGCATCGGCTCCACAACAAAACTGCGCAGCGGCGCGATGCTTTTTTCGATCGACGGGCCCGTCACCAACTGTTCGGCGAGATGGCTGGGCAGGCGGGTTTTCAGTTCGTCCCAGAAGCGGGCGTCGGACCATTCGTCAATCGGTTCCTCCACCGGCACTTGCAGGTAATAGCGACTGCGCGTCGGCGAACGCATGCTGCACAGCGCAAAACCGCGCGAGTGCTTGGCGTACACCAATTCAGCGTGTACCGGTGGGGTGTCGGCGAGGATGCCCAGCCAACCGAAGGGATAGACCCGTTCGAAGACCTTGAGCGATTCAGCCGGGATCGACTGGCGCGCAACGCCGTGGTAACCGTCGCAACCGGCGATGTAGTCACACTCCAGGCGAAAGGCTTCGCCCTGATGTTCGAAGGTCAGCCAGGGTCGATCACTTTTGAGGCCGTGGGGCTGCACGTTGCGCGCTTCATACAGGGTGGTGGCGCCTGCGGCGGTACGGGCGGCCATCAGGTCGCGGGTGACTTCGGTCTGGCCGTAGATCATCACCGACTGGCCGCCGGTCAAGCCCTTGAGGTCGATGTGCGTCAGTTGGTCGTTCAGTGCCAACTCAAAACCGTCATGCACCAGGCCTTCGCTGTCCATGCGCCGGCTGACGCCCGCCTGCCGCAGCAGGTCGACCATGCCTTGTTCCAGCACCCCGGCACGGATGCGGCCTTGCACGTAATCGGCGCTCTGGCGCTCTAGGATAAGGGTTTCGATCCCCGCTTCATGGAGCAGTTGACCGAGCAGCAATCCGGAAGGACCGGCGCCGATAATGGCGACTTGGGTTTTCAGCGTTTTCATTATTTTTATGGCCCGCAATTTCCACCCGAACGGATCGGGTGAAAGAGTTGTCATTGGTCTTGTTGCTGACATTTTTCACTTGAGTGAGCGGCATAAGAAGGTGAAAACTGAGCCAAAGCCTGCGCTTTTTGCCAATCGGGGCGATTACCGCACCACTCTGCCGAGTATCGGGTTGAAACCATGACCAAAACCGCAATTCCGGTCTTCAAGCTTTACGGGGAACACCAGCAATGGCCCACCCCCGATTTGTTGCACTGCGAAACCATTTCCCGGCGCAGTCGGGAATACCAGTGGGAAATCCAACCCCACCGGCACGCGGATCTTTGCCAATTGCTGTACGTGCACAAAGGCCAGGCACAGTTGGAAATCGAAGGTCAGCGCACCACGCTGAATGAGGCGACCTTGCAGGTATTGCCGCCACTGTGTGTACACGGCTTCCGCTTTCCCGAAGACGTTGAAGGCTACGTAGTGACACTGTCGGCGCCGTTGGTCAGCCACCTGCAAGCACAGCTGGGCACAACGGTGGATGGTTTGCAGACACTCGGCAGCTACCCGGCAGGCAAAGACAGTGATTACCTCAATAGCCTGTTCGCCCGCTTGCAGGACGAATACGCCGATGAACAACCGGCACGGGACATGATGATGCACGCGTTGGTCAGCGTGTTGCTGGTGTGGATCAGCCGCCAGGCCATCCAGCGTCGTCACCCGCGGGCGCCGAGGGGGCGTGAATACTTCCGGCGTTTTACCCAGTTGGTCGAGCAGCATTACCGCGAACACCCGAAGATCGAAGACCTGGCCCACAAACTGGGGATCTCGGTCTCACACTTGAACGGGACGTGCCGGGAGTTGGGTGGGCAACCTGCGCTGCAGATCATGCATGACCGCCAATTGCTGGAAGCCAAGCGCCTGCTGACTTACACCAGCATGACCATCAATGAAATGTCAGAGGTGCTGGGCTTTTCCGATCCGACCAACTTCTCTCGGCTGTTTCGCCGACGGGTCGGGTTCTCGCCCAAGGCGTTTCGCGAACAGCTGAAGGCCGAAGCGCCACACAGCTAAGGTTGGAAACCGATATCTGTGGAAACTCTACATAGCCTCACTGCTAGCGCAAGGCACTGAAACTGCCGGTACGCGGAACGCATTGATCCTGATGGCAGCTGATCGCAAAGGTCGGCTGCATACGGGTCTGCTCCACGCGGTAGGCGGCGGCTCCGTAGAGTGCGCTGGCAAGGGCGCACAGGCTGAAAATCATCAGGTACTTCCTGGTTTTAATGCTCATGGCACAGACCTCTGCGGATCTACAGGGTGCTGTCTAAAGCATAGGTCAACCCCGCCGAGTTGCCATTATCGGGCGACATTCAACAGGGTTATGTCGAGCTAAAGAGCCACATCCCACGCCGGTTCCTCCGGGAACCGCAGCACCAGGAAATCCAACAGGCTGCGCAACGCCGAGGGCATGTGCTTGCGCGAGGCGTACACCGCGTAGATGTTCATCTGCCGCGGCTCGGCCTCGGGCAACAAGCGCACCAGTTCGCCACGACGGATGTAATCGCCCGCCTGGTAAGTGGGCAACATCGATACCCCAGCCCCGGCCAACGTCACACGCAACAGCGTGCTGGCCTCGTTGGAGGTGATATTGCCGTTGATCGGCACCGAGACATGCTCGCCCCGCTCTTCGAAATGCCACAGGCTTTTGCCGAAATAGGAATGGGTGAGGCAATTGTGCGCGGCCAGGTCTTCGACTTTCTGCGGGGCCGGATGCGAAAGCAGGTAGGCCGGCGAAGCACACACCACTGAGCGGCACACCGTCAGGCACCGGGCAATCAAGTTGGGATCCAGGTCATTGCTGGTACGGATGGCCAGGTCGATGCGCTCATCCACCAGGTTCACCGTACGATCGAGCATCTGCAGGTCGACTGTCACCAGCGGGTAGCGCTTGACGTACTCGGCAATGGCCTCAGCCAATTGCGCCTGGCCGAAAGACGTACTCACACTCAGACGCAGCAGCCCACGGGGGGCGTCGTCGGGCTCGCTGACGGCGGCCTGCATATCGCCGCACAGTTCCAGCAATTGCCGACAGCGTGGCAGGGTTTCACTGCCGGCCGCCGTGAGGCTGAGCTTGCGCGTGGTACGGTGCAGCAAACGTGCACCGACCCAGTCTTCCAACTCGGCCAGGTAACGCGACACTACCGGCCGCGACAGGTCCAGATGATCGGCTGCAGCGGACTGGCTGCCCAGGTCCACCACAGTGACAAACACACGCATTGCTTGAAGACGATCCATGATCTGCCCGATTTCAGAAACAAACTATGTCCCAGCATCGCATTTTTAGTCTGGTTTTGTGCAACTAAGCTCTGTGCATCCTTTAACGATGCTGGAGCTGCCCGATGTTCTCAACCTTCAAGCGCTTGACCCTGGCCACCGCCGCCCTGGCCTTCGCCGCCCATGCGGCAGCGGCCGACCTGAGCCTGGACGTGTACAACCCAGGCGAAGCCGCGATCTTCCCGGTCAGCTCGGTGCTGGTCAGCGGTGCCAAAGACGCGATCCTGGTGGACGCCCAATTCGGCAAAGGCCAGGCCGAGCAATTGGTGCAGAAGATCCGCGCCAGCGGCAAACACCTGACCACTATCTACATCAGCCATGGCGACCCGGACTACTACTTCGGCCTCGACACACTCACCGCTGCCTTCCCTGACGCCAAGGTGCTGGCCCCGCAACCGGTGATCGACCACATCAAAGCCACCGTGGCCGGCAAGCTTGAGTTCTGGGGCCCGAAAATGGGCGCCGACAAGCCCGCCAAAACCATCGTGCCGCAGGCACTCGAAGGCTCCAGCCTGAGCCTGGAAGGCCAACAGCTTGAGGTGATCGGCCTGGAGGGCCCGCAGCCAGACCGCAGCTTTGTCTGGATCCCGTCGATCAAGGCCGTGGTCGGTGGTGTGGTTGTCGCCGAAAACATTCACCTGTGGATGGCCGACACCCAGAGCGCGCAGTCCCACAAAGATTGGCTCACCACCCTGCAACGCATCGAACAGCTGAAGCCGCGCACGGTGGTGCCAGGCCACTATCTGGGCACGCCGACACTCGCCTCCGTGGCCTTTACCGCCGACTACATCAAAGCCTTCGACACCGAGACCGCCAAGGCCAAGGATTCTGCCGCCCTGATCGCGGCCATGAAAAAGCGTTACCCCACCCTCGCCGACGAAAGCTCGCTGGAACTGAGCGCCAAAGTCGCCAAGGGCGAAATGAAGTGGTGAAGGGTGTTTAAACCCTAACGTACTGGAGAACGTCATGAGCAAGATTGCAATCATTGGTGCCACCGGCCGTGCCGGTAGCCAACTGCTGGAAGAAGCCTTGCGCCGCGGGCATAGCGTTGTGGCGATCGCACGTCACACCGACACGCTGGCGGCGCGCCCTGGCGTGATCGCCCAGCAAGTGGATGCGCTGGATGCACACGCCCTGCAGCAGGCCGTGAGCGGCAGCGATGTGGTGATCAGTGCAGCGCACTTCGCCACCCTGCCCGCCAGCGCCGTGATCGGGCCGGTGAAGAAAGCCGGGGTGAAACGCCTGCTGGTGGTGGGCGGTGCCGGTTCACTGCTGCTGCCGGGTGGCGGTCGGGTGATCGACAGCGAAGGTTTCCCGGCTGAGTACAAAGCCGAAGCCAGTGCGGGGGCTGCGTTTCTCGATGCGCTGCGTCAGGAGAAGGAACTGGATTGGACCTTCCTGTCGCCGTCGGCGGAGTTCGTTGAGACCGAACGCACCGGCACATTCCGTCTGGGCCAGGATGAACTGTTGGTGAGCAGTGAAGGCCGCAGTTGGATCAGCTTTGCCGACTATGCCATCGCCTTGATCGACGAAGTGGAATCGCCAAAGCACTCCCGCCAGCGTTTCACCGTGGGCTACTGACCCAACGCGGTTTAAAACGGTGGGAGCTGGTTTGCCTGCTCCCACCGTTTGATCTTCAGTGTTGCGAGAGTTGCGCTTGGCTGACCAACCAATCCATCAGGGCTTCAAGCCCGGCGGAAGGCTTCGTCCCCGGCGGATACACCAGGTAATACCCCATCCCCGTCGGCACCCGCAGTTCAAACGGCATCACCAACCGCCCCGCCTTCACATCCTCGCCAATCAACGCACTGTCGCCAATCGCCACACCGGAACCCTGGGACGCCACCGTCATCGCCAGGTCCAGCGTTTCAAAATGATGCCCCTGGCTCAGATTGCCCAGCCGTGTATTCGCCGCCTTCAGCCACAACGCCCAGTCGCGTTCATCCCGCGTGGGGTGCAGCAAGACCTGTTGCTGCAAATCTGCCGGTGTGCACACGCCATTGAGCAGTGCCGGGGCGCACACCGGCGTGAGCTGTTCATCGAACAGATGCCGCGCCTCGGCCGATTGCTCGGCGATGGGCGCATAGATCACCGCCGCATCGAATTGCTCGCGGCGAAAGTCCACCGTGTAGGCCACGGTAGTGGTGAGTTCCACCGGCACGTCCGGGCGTTCCTTTTGCCATTGCATAAGGCGTGGCAGTAGCCAGCGCATCACACACGTGGAAGCCTTGAGTTGCAGGGTCTGGCGGCGACTGCCGATCTGCTCCACCGCCTCGCCGAGCAGGCCAAACACCTGCTGTGCGCGCAGTGACCACTCGCGCCCCTCTTCGGTCAGCCTCAAGCCCCGCGCCTGGCGTTGGAACAGTGCGTAGCCCAGATGGCCTTCCAGCCCCGCGATCTGCCGGCTCACTGCGCCTTGGGTGATGTGCAGCTGCTCGGCGGCGCGGGTGAAGTTGCAGCACTGGGCCGTGACCCAGAAGGTGTGCAGCGCGGGCAGTGGCGGGAGGCGTTTCATAGGAACGGAGCCATGACGTGAGGACATGGCTAGTATGACTTTTTATCGATTGTTGCCGCTACGGCCCAGCCGGTCCAATAACGCCTTACCTCAACAATAAGAGCGACATGTATGGCGACCTGCGGCGAAGTATTGGTCAAGCTCCTGGAAGGCTACGGCGTGGACCAGGTGTTTGGCATCCCCGGCGTGCACACCGTGGAGCTGTACCGCGGCCTGGCCCGCTCCAGCATCCGTCACGTCACCCCGCGCCACGAACAGGGCGCCGGCTTCATGGCCGACGGTTATGCACGCACCCGCGGCAAACCCGGCGTGTGCTTCATCATCACCGGCCCCGGCATGACCAATATCACCACCGCCATGGGCCAGGCCTACGCCGACTCGATCCCAATGCTGGTGATTTCCAGCGTGCAGTCGCGCAGCCAATTGGGTGGCGGACGCGGCAAGTTGCATGAGTTGCCGAACCAGAGCGCGATGATGGCCGGCGTGGCGGCGTTCTCCCATACCCTGATGTCAGCGGCGCAATTGCCGGGCGTGTTGGCGCGGGCGTTTGCGTTGTTCCAGGCCGGACGGCCGCGCCCGGTGCACATCGAAATCCCGCTGGATGTGCTGGTAGAAAATGCCGACGCACTGCTGGGCAGTGAACCGGTCAGCGTGGCCCGAGCCGGTGCGGCGCCTTCAGCGGTCAAGCACATGAGCCAGCTGCTCGCGGCGGCCAAGAAACCCTTGATCCTGGCCGGTGGTGGCGCCATCGACGCCGCCCCGGAACTGACCCGACTGGCCGAGGTACTCGGCGCGCCGGTGGCCCTGACCATCAACGCCAAAGGCCTGCTGCCCTCCAGCCATCCGCTGCTGATCGGCTCGACCCAGACCCTGGTGGCCACCCGCGCGTTGGTGGCCGAAGCGGACGTGGTATTGGCCATCGGTACCGAGCTGGCGGAAACCGACTACGACGTGACCTTCGCCGGTGGTTTCGAGATCCCCGGCGCCCTGTTGCGCGTCGACATCGACCCCGACCAGACCGTGCGCAACTACCCGCCGCAAGTAGCACTGGTGGCCGATGCGCAAATCGCCGCGCAAGCGCTGTTGACCGAGTTGGGCAGCGAACCCTTGCCTGCGCGTAACAGCGCGTGGGGCGCTCAACGTGTCGCCCACTTGTGGGCTGAACTGACACCCACCTGGGACACCGCCACCCGCGCGCAAACCCTGTTCCTCAACACCGTCCTGGAAACGCTGCCCAATGCCGTACTGGTCGGCGACTCCACCCAGCCGGTGTACAGCGGCAACCTGACCCTGAACCTCGATCACCCGCGCCGGTGGTTCAACGCGTCCACCGGCTACGGCACCTTGGGCTACGCCCTGCCCGCCGCCATCGGCGCCTGGCTGGGGCGTGGCGATGGGCAGCCAGTGGTGTGCCTGATCGGCGACGGCGGCCTGCAATTCACCCTGCCGGAACTGGCCAGTGCCGTGGAGGCGCGCACGCCGGTGATCGTGTTGCTGTGGAATAACCACGGCTATGAAGAGATCAAGAAATACATGGTCAACCGCGCCATCGAGCCGGTCGGCGTGGACATCTACACGCCGGACTTTATCGGTGCGGCCAAGGCACTGGGTTGCGCCGCCGAAAGCATTCAAGGTGTTGAGTCGCTACGCGTGGCATTACGCGCCGCAGCTGATCGCCAAGGGCCGACGTTGATTGAAATCAACCAGGGGCTGTGGATGAAGGCGGTGACGGTATGAACGCGGTATTGAACGGTGTGTATATCAATGGGGCATGGCGTGCCGGGCATGCCTCGCTTGAGGTGATCAACCCCGCGACTGAGGCCGTCCTGGCCCATGTCAGTATTGGCGACGCGAACGCGGTGTCTGAGGCGGTCGAGGCCGCCAGCGCCGCCTTCAGCGCCTGGTCGAAAAGCACCGGCCGCGATCGCGCCGCGCTGTTACGCACGATCGCCCAAGGCGTGGGCGAGCAGCGCGAACACCTGATGCACCTGCAGTCGAGCAATAACGGCAAACCGCTGTTTGAAGCCGCGATTGATGTGGACGATGTGATCGCCACCTTCGACTACTACGCCAGCGTGGCCGAGGCGATGGATGCCAGCCAGGATCGCCCGGTGGAGCTGCCCAGCACTGACTTCAGCGCCCGCCTGCGCCGTGAGCCATGCGGCGTGGTGGGGCTGATCGTGCCGTGGAATTTCCCGATGGTGACCACTGCCTGGAAACTCGCCCCGGCGCTGGCGGCCGGCTGCTGCGTGGTGCTCAAGCCTTCGGAAGTCACGCCGTTGGCGGAGTTGCAACTGGCGCGGATCATTGCCGAGGCCGGCTTGCCGACCGGGGTATTCAACCTGGTGTGCGGCACGGGCCTGGACGTCGGCGCGCCGCTGGCGGCGGATCGCCGCGTGGCGAAGATTTCCTTCACGGGCAGCAACGCCGTCGGCGTGCAGGTGATGCAGCGCGCCGCCGAAACCATCAAGGGTGTGAGCCTGGAACTGGGCGGCAAATCCTCCCTGCTGGTGTTGGCCGATGCCGACCTCGACCTGGCGGTGGAGCTGGCCTGCGGCGGTGGCTTCTTCAACGCAGGGCAGATGTGTTCGGCCACCAGTCGTGTGTTGGTAGCCGACAGCCTGGCGGATGAGTTCCTTCGACGTCTGCAGGCGCGGGCCGAAGGCATTCGCGTGGCTGACCCCTTTGCCGATGACGTGGAAATGGGCGCGCTGATCAATCGCGTGCACTATCAGCGTGTGCGGGGGCATATCCAGCGCGGCGTTGAAGCTGGCGCACGCCTGCTGTGCGGCGGCGACCGCCCGGTGGATCTGCCGAAAGGTTTTTTCATTCGCCCGACCGTGTTCACCGACGTACCGCTGGACAGCGCGTTGTGGAACGAAGAGATCTTTGGCCCGGTGCTCTGCGTACGACGTTTTACCTGCGAAGCCGAGGCCATCGCCTTGGCCAACGACAGCGATTTCGGCCTGGTGGCGAGTGTGGTCAGCGCCAGCACGGAAACCGCCGAGCGTGTGGCGAATGCCTTGCAGGCCGGGCTGGTGTGGATCAATGCGCCGCAAGTCATCTTCCCGCACACCGCGTGGGGCGGCTACAAGCAGAGCAGCATTGGTCGCGAGTTGGGGCCGTGGGGCCTGGCAGCGTTTCAAGAGATCAAGCACGTGATCAGGTCCAACTAGCACCGAAGATCCCCTGTGGGAGCGGGCTTGTTCGCGAAGCGGTGCGTCAGTCGATGAATGCATTGGCTGAATCACCGCTTTCGAGAGCAAGCCCGCTTTTTGATCAGCGGTGAATCAGTCACCTGCAATTTTTCAATAGCCTCTGCGACTTTCTCATTTGCCCCCTCCTCCCACCCATGGCCTGATTCCCCCTTGTTCTTTCAAGGCCGTCCCATGGAAACCGTTCAAACAAAACCCATTACCGCCGCCTGGCTGATGATCAGCGTCGTACTGGTCGCCCTTAACCTACGCCCGTCGATGGCCGCTGTCGGCCCCCTGTTGTCCTCGATTCGCGGCGACGTGCCATTAAGTTTCAGCAGCGCAGCCCTACTCACCATGTTGCCGGTGATGGCCATGGGCTTGGCGATGTTCTTTGGCATGGGCCTGGCCAAGCGCTTTGGCGAGCACCGCAGCATCGGGGTGTCGCTGGTGGTAATTGGCGTGGCGACGTTGTCGCGGCTGTTCCTGGATTCGGCGCTGGAGTTGATTGTCAGCGCCGTCGCCGCCGGCGTGGGGATCGCGATGATCCAGGCGCTGATGCCGGCGCTGATCAAGTCGCGGTTCAGTGACAACGTCTCGCTGTTCATGGGCCTTTACGTCACCGCAATCATGGGGGGCGCAGCGCTGGCGGCATCGTTTGCACCGTTCGTGCAGGTGCAGACCGGCAGCTGGCGCATCGGCCTGGCGATTTGGGCCGTGCTGGCACTGTTGGCCTTGGTGTTTTGGTACGCCCAGCGCTCAGCGTTGCCGCCACTGCCCCAAGCCGGCGCCGGACCTCAAGCATCATTTTTTGGTAACGGGCGCGCGTGGTTGCTGGCGGTGTTTTTCGGCCTCGGCACCGCGTCCTACACCTGCGTTCTCGCCTGGCTGGCGCCCTACTACGTGGAGCAAGGGTGGAGCGAGCAAAACGCCGGCTTGCTGCTGGGTTTCCTGACGGCCATGGAAGTCGTGTCCGGTCTGGTCACCCCCGCCATCGCCAACCGTCGCCAGGATAAACGCGGCGTGGTGGCGGTGCTGCTGGTGCTGATCATCCTCGGTTTCTGCGGCCTGATTCTGAGCCCGCAACACCTGAGCCTGCTGTGGCCTTGCCTGCTCGGCCTGGGCATCGGCGGCTTGTTCCCGATGAGCCTGATCCTGTCCCTCGACCATCTGGACAACCCGCGCCGCGCCGGTGGCCTCACCGCGTTTGTGCAGGGCATCGGCTACTTGATTGCCGGGGTGTCGCCACTGATCGCCGGGATCATCCGTGACCAACTGGGCAGCTTCGAATGGGCCTGGTGGTCGCTGACGGCGGTAATCGGGCTGATGCTGTTGATCGTCACGCGTTTCAACCCAAGGCATTACGCGCGACATATCCGTTGAGGTCGTGTTGCAAACAATATTTGTCTCACCCCAAACATAGAAACGTCCTACAGAGCATTCTATTGGCACGCTCGTTCCGTTAAGCTTTTATGCTGTCTTGTACTGAGTTCGGTACAACGGGTTTACGGACGAAACCGATGCTAAACAGTAACTTGCTCAGAAAGCTCGATATGCAGGACTTGATGGTGTTTATCGCCGTCTATGACCAGAGCAGCGTTACCGAGGTGTCTGAAACGCTGTTTGTCAGCCAGTCCACCGTGAGCTACAGCCTGAAGAAGCTGCGCACCAGTTTTGAAGACGAGCTGTTTATCAACACGCGGGCCGGCATGCGGCCGACGTACAAGGCCACCACCATGTACGGCCATGTGCAGAAAATCCTCGAAAGCATCAACCTGTGCCACGCCGGTGGCCAGGCCTTCGATCCGACGCAGAAGGCCGTGACCTTTAACGTGTGCGCACCGGAATATTTCGAGCAATTGATCCTGCCGCGCCTGCTGAAGAACTTCGATCACGCCGACCTGCCGGTGATCGTCAATGTGCAGAAGCTGGAAACCGACATCCCCGCCGACGCCTTGCGTGAAGGTCGCCTCGACCTGGTGATCTGCTTCGGCCCCAACTTCCACCGTGCCCACAAAGACTTCCGCACCCAGATGCTGCTGGAAGACGACCTGGTGTGCGTATTCGACAAACGCTCGGCACCGCGGGAGCCGGCCTTCAGCCTGCATTCCTTCGTTGAACGACGCCACGTGTTTCCCACGCCGTGGACCTCCGATACCAACATGATCGACGGCTGGCTCGCGCGTCAGGCCCACAAGCGCCAAGTGATCGCCCGCGCCAACAGCTACAGCGCGGCGCTGAAAATGATCACGGGCACCGACTTCATCGTCACACTGCCCCGTCGCGTGCAAAAACTGTTGGCACCGGCCACAGTGTTCGGCCATTGCGAAGCGCCGAACGGCTTGCCGGGGTTCACGCTGGAAATGCAGTGGAACGAAACCAGTGAACAGGACAGTGCCAATACCTGGTTCAGGGAACAGGTGGTCAAAGTCTGCGCGGATCAGGGTTTACTTTGAAGCGTGCGGTGGGTCAGCCGATGGCGACTTTACTGTAGGAATCGCGATCCATGTCTACCAACTGGACACTCAGTTGAACCTGCACACCTTCCGGCCAATCGCCCAGATCCTGCAGTGCCGCCAGCAGGCTTTGCGACAGCTGCTGCTTGACCTGCGGCGACCGCCCGCTGAGCAGCGATAGCTTCACCGCGATAAAACCGCGTGGGTCGAGGGACGTGCCCACTTGGAACGTCTCGACCTTGACTGCACGGCTTTTGATATCGAACTCGGAACCGAACTGGCCGGACCCCATCAGCACATTGTTGAGCCGCAACAGGGTTTTCTCGACGGCAAGGCCGGTCAGGTTGGCGGTGTATTCCAGGTGCAGGTGTGGCATGGAGGGCTCCGAGTTTTTTGTAGGAAGATACCTAGATATACCACGGAGTCAGGCCTTGGTCGCCAAACCTCGATCACTCATGAACGCTTCCAGTCGCGAGCGTACCCAACGCTCGGCAGGGTCGGTGTCCACATGGCTGAGCCAGACCATGGACAAATCCAGGGTCGGCGTCTCGAACGGGAACGGCTCACAGAACAGGTGGCCCGACACGGCCATGGCCTCGGCGGTGTAGTCAGGCAAGCTGGCGATCAGGTCGGTACCGGCGAGCAAAGCCGGCAATGCGCTGTATTGCGGCACCGACAACACCACCTGACGCTTGCGGCCGATTTCCGCCAGCCACTCATCGGCGAACCCCGCCACGTTGGCGGTGTGGGACACCAGCACATGGGGGCGTGAGCAATATTCATCGAGGGTCAGCGGTGTTTCCGAGGCATCGGCACGCAAGATGCGCGGGCGGATATGGCGCAGCAGCTTGCGCTTGGCGTTCGCCGGAAGGCCACGGGTCTGGGTGATGCCCACGGTGATATCACCGGAGGCCAGCAGGTCGGGAATGCGCCAGTAGTCCACATGTTGCACCACGAACACGACTTGCGGCGCTTCCTGGCGCAGCGAGCGCAGCAGCGGCGGTAACAGGCCGAACTCGACGTCATCGGACAGGCCGATGCGAAAGGTCATGGTGCTGATGGACGGGTCGAAGTCGTGGGTCAGGCTCAGGGCCGAGGACAACGAATCCAGCGCCGGCGACAGATGCTGGATGATTTCCTCGGCCCGCGCCGTGGGCTCCATGCGGTGGCCGACGCGAATGAACAGCGGGTCGTTGAACAACGTGCGCAAACGATTGAGGGCCGAACTGATGGTCGGCTGGCCGAGAAACAGCTTCTCCGCCACACGCGTCACGTTGCGCTCCAGCATCAGCGCTTCGAACACCACCATCAGGTTGATGTCGGCCTTGCGTAATTCATTGCGATTCATCGGCGCCTGCCCATTTCCCAAGACAAGCCGCAGTGTAGAAAGCCCCGTAGCCGGCGTCTACGTGTAGGACGCTTCGCTGGCCTGTGCGCCACGCTCAGGCTCATGTCCCATGCGCAAACGCAATGCCGCCAGCGCTGCGACCACCAACACCAGCGCAATCACTTTCAAGCCATTCATCGCATTGCCGGTGCTTTGCTCGATCACCCCCATCACCGAGGGCCCGACAAACCCACCGAGCAGTCCGCACGCGTTGACGAAACCCAGTCCGCCCGCCAGCGCAACGCCTTTGAGGCGTGAAGCCGGGTACAGAAAAATGATCGACTGCACCACGAAGAACATCACCGCCGACAGGCAAAACCCGAGCAGGCTGAACACCGGCCCCGACACCGACGCAATGCCCAGGCCCAACGCCATGGTCAATAACCCCGTGACCAACAACCGCCGGCAACGTCCGGGCGTGGTGGCAAAACGCGGAATCAGCAAGGCACCGAGTGCCGCCGCGATCCACGGCAACGAGGTCAGCAGGCCGACGCTCATGGTGCTCAGTTCGCCGTATTTGCTGATAATGCTCGGCAGGAAAAAGATCACGGTATAGATAGTGATCTGGTGACAGAAGTACACAAAGATCGCCAGCAGGATTTGCGGGGTCAGCCAGTTTTTCAACGAGTGACCGCCCTCGCCCGCGCCCTCCTCGGTTTCCTGGGCGATGCGCTGTTCGATCCCGCGTGCTTCCTCGGCCGACAGCCACGGCGCCTTGCTCGGGCGGTCCGGCAGTTTGCGCCAGACCACCCAGGCAAACGCCACCGCCGGCAAGCCTTCCAGCATGAACATCCACTGCCAGCCGTGCCAGCCAAGCATCCCGTCCATGCGCATCAAGGCCGCGCCCACCGGGCCGCCGATGATGTTGGCGAAGCACACGCCGAGCAGGAAATAACCGGTGGCGCGCGCCCGTTGTTCACGGTTGAACCAGTAGGTCAGGTAGAGCATGACACCCGGAAACAAGCCGGCCTCGGCAATGCCCAGCAACAGGCGCAGCACGTAGAACGAGGTCTCGCCTTGTACAAAGGCCATGGCCGCTGAAATCAGGCCCCAGGTCACCATGATCCGCGCGATCCAGAACCGTGCGCCCACCTTGTGCATGATCAGGTTGCTGGGGATTTCCGACAGCGCATAGGTCAGGAAAAACAGCCCCGCGCCCAAGCCATACGCTGCGGCGGAAATGCCCAGGTCGACGTCCAGGTGATGCTTGGCCAGGGCGATGTTGGTGCGGTCCAGAAAGCTGAGGATGTAAGCGATGATCAGCAAGGGCATCAGCTTGACGAACATCAGTTTGTTCAACGCCTGCGGTGTACGGGCGGAGGGGGTGGTAGTCATCGGCAATTCCTCTTGGCGCCCCGCCAGCCGGGCTGGGGGACGCATCGATGTTGTTCTAGGAGTCGAGTTGCACAACCAAGGCCTGGGGGCGATGGGAAAACAGTTGCAGCAGCGCGCCGCCCAGGGCGCAGCCGGCCATCACAAAGAAACACACGGTGTAGCCGTGCAGCGTGGTCCAGCCGCCGCCCATGGCGATCAGGCTGCCCATCAGCACGGGCGCCAGGCCGCCCCCGATGAACATTGCGGTGGTGATGATGCCGTTGGCGGTCGACGTTGCCGACGGTTCGGCGGAGTCACAGGCCACTGCGTAGTAGATCGGCCACACCGCATTGGCCACCAGGCCGAACAGCAGTTGCACGACCACGATCAATGTCAGGGTGTTGGCGAAATAGAACGCGCCCACACTCGCCGCCATCCATAGCCCGCAGATGATCAGGGTGGTGCGTCGGCCGATGATGTCCGACAGCGACGGCCACACCAGTTGCCCGAGAATGCCGGTGAGGGTGAACACCACACTCATCCCCGCCGACTCGGCCAGGGACAGCCCGGCGATGTTGTACAGGTAGGCCGGCAGCACGATGTTGACGCCCATGTACACCACTTGGGTAAGCATCGTATTACCGGCCGTGAGGGCGATATTGCGGTTGCGCAAGGTGGCGACGAAGGTCCGCCAGGCTTCACCCTTTACCGAACTGGCCGGGGCGTTGTCCGGTGGGGTCATGCCTTTGGCGGCGATGTCGACGTACAACGCGGTGATGCGTTCAGCGGTGGAATAACGCGCCCAGAAGATCATCAGCGGCAACGCCACCACGAAGGCGAAGAAGAACACATAGCGCCAGTTCTCCTCACCAAACACGGTGATGACGAAACTCGCAACAATCCCGCTGAGCATCGCGCCGATCGGATAACCGGTGTGGTGCGCACCCAAGGCAAACCCGCGACGCTCCACCGGCCACCATTCGGCGGTATTGCTCACCCCTACCGGTTCGCCCCAGCCGGCGCCGAGGTTGACGCCGACGCGCAGGGCAATGAAGGTGGCGAGGTTGCCGCTCAAGGCCTTGAAGCCGGACAAAAACGAAATGGCGGTGTAGCCCAGCACCAACGGCACCTGAAAGCGCGCACGTTTCCAGCCGCCACCGTATCGGTCGCTCCACATCGAACCGGGGATATCCAGCAGCGCCAGGGCCAGCATGACCACCGTGGCCACGGTACCCCACTGATCGGCGGATAAATCGAAATGCTTGGAGATGGTCGGCCCCAGGCGCAACACGATCTCACGGTCGTAGGCGTTAAGGATCCAGATCATCCAGCAGACCAGCAGCGATACCCAGGAATGCCGGTGAATGCTGCGCAGCGACGCTTTTTTTATAGTTGCCATGGGCCTCTCCAGGCGCGCGAGGGCGCGCACTGACACAAGGTTGCGAAGGAATATGCCTTGTCACACACACGCGCTAGCTGGCGAACCGTCGCTCGGCTATTCCTTGCACGCCCAACCCGGTAATGGCGAACAGCGCTCCGCGCTGCTGGCCGTCTGCCGGAAAACGCGGCAACGGCGGCTTGGCCATGGAGGTCACAAACAGGGTGTCCAGGTTCGGCCCGCCAAAAGTCAGGCTGGTGACCTTTTTCACCGGCATCTGGATGATGCGGTCGACAAAACCTTCTGGGGTATAGCGCACCAGCTTCCCGGCATAGACCAACGCCTGCCATAGGCAGCCTTCGGCATCCACGGTGCAACCATCGGCGGCGCCCCCGCCGCGGGTATCGACCTTGGCGAAGGTGCGGCGGTTGCTCACGTTGCCGGTGGCGAGGTCGTAGTCATAGGCCCAGATCTCGCCGGACCAGGTGTCGCAGAAGTAGAAGGTGTCACCCGACGGGCTCCAGCACGGGCCGTTGGACACGATGATGCCTTCGTCCAGGGTGTGCAGGCTCAGGTCGGCGTCCAGGCGGTAAAGCTTGGCGCTGGCGTTGTCTTCCTGGGTGTCCATGGAGCCGAAGATAAAGCGGCCCTGGCGGTCGACCTTGCCGTCGTTGAGGCGGTTGTCTGGCAGATGCGGTTCCGGATCAGCGATCAGGTTGAGTTCACCGCTCTTGAGGTCGAGTGTGTGCACGCCGTTTTGCAGGGCGACAATGGCCGACTCACCGTCCTGGCGCAGGGCCATGGAGCCGATTTTCTGGCCCACCTCCCAGGCGCGCAGTTCGCGGCCGTCGTCGGTGCAGCGCAGGATGCGGCCGTCGGCGCTGTCGATCCAATACAAGCGTTGTTGCTCGACGTCCCACACCGGGCCTTCGCCCAGGGTGGTCTTGACGTCGACAAGCACTTCGATACGCATGGTGTGATCCCCTTATTGTTGTTGTGCGGGATGCAGGCCGCGCCTTGACGCGGCGGTTAGTCGGGTTAGAAATTGACCTGGTCGCGCCCTTTGAGCCCGAGGATTTCCCGCGCTTCATCCGGCGTGGCGACGCGGTGCCCCAGCGCTTCGATCACCGTACGAATGCGCCGGACCTGATCGGCATTCGACGCCGCCAGTTTGCCCGGGCCATCCCACAGCGAATCCTCAAGCCCCACTCGCGCGTTGCTGCCCATGGACAGGCCCATGGTCGCCAGCGGAATCTGCCCACGCCCGGCGCCGAGGATCGACCACACGTAGTCGCTGCCAAACAGACGGTCGGCGGTACGGCGCATGTGCGCCAGGTCTTCCGGGTGCCCGCCGATACCGCCGCGCAGGCCGAACACCGACTGGATGAACAGCGGTGGCTTGAGCAGGCCGCGCTCCAGAAAATGCGCGGCGGTGTAGAGGTGGCCGATGTCGTAGCACTCAATCTCAAAACGGGTGCGGTTTTCGGCGCAGGCATTGAGGATGTGGGTGATGTCGCGGAAGGTGTTGCGGAAGATTCGGTCGTCACTCTCTTCCAGGTACGGCCGCTCCCAATCGTGCTTGAAGTCGGTGAAGCGGTTGAGCATTTCGTACAGGCCGAAGTTCATCGAGCCCATGTTCAGCGAGGCCAATTCCGGCTTGAACTGCATCACCGGCTGCAGGCGCTCTTCCACCCCCATGGTCGGCGCACCGCCGGTGGTGATGTTGATTACCACGTCGCTGGCGGCCTTGATCTGCGGCAGGAATTCGGCGAACAGTGCCGGGTCCTGGCTGGGGCGACCGTCGTTGGGATCACGGGCATGCAGGTGCACAATCGCGGCGCCGGCTTCAGCGGCACCGATGGCGGCGTCGGCAATTTCCTGGGCGGTGATCGGCAGATGCGGCGACATCGACGGCGTATGAATCGCACCGGTAACGGCGCAGGTAATGATGACAGGACGATTTTTGGACATGACGAATCTCCGACTTTTATTCTTATGAAAAAAATCCTGGGTATTGCGCGATGTGGTCTTGCGTGGCTTACAGGTACTCGACGTTACCGTCGACGCTGATCGCCTGGCCGGTCACGTTGCGTGCGGCGGGCGAACAGAGGAACAAGGCCATGGCTGCCACGTCTTCGGCGGTGACCATGCGCTTGAGGGAAATCTTGTTGAGGTATTCCTGGCGCATCTCGGCTTCGGGCACGCCGACCTGTTCGGCACGCGCACGGATCACGCCGTCCATACGCGGGCCTTCGACGATGCCGGGCAGCAAGGCGTTGACGCGGATATCGCTCTCGCCCAGCTCCGAAGCCAGGGATTTCATCAAGCCGACGATCGCCCATTTGGTTGCCGCATAGGGCGTGCGCCACGCGTAACCCAAGCGCCCCGCCACCGAGGCGATATGCAGCAGATGGCCGTGGGACGATTCCTTGAGCATCGGCACTGCGTGGTGGGCAAACCGGTATTGCGCGGTGAGATTGATGTTGATAGTGGCTTGCCACTCGGCGTCGCTGATCGCATCGATCCCGCCGGTGGGCCCGGCGATCCCGGCGTTGTTGACCAACACATCGAGGCCACCGAAATGCTCGCGCTGCACCTTGAACACCGCCTCGATCTGCGCGGCGTCGCTGACATCGGCGCGGGTGGCGACGGTGCCTGGGTATTTGTCGCGAAACACCGCCAGGGCCGACTCGCTCACATCACACACATGCACCTGGGCACCGGCTTCCAGATACGCCGCCGCCAGCACTTCACCAATGCCGGCAGCCCCGCCGGAAATCAACACACGTAACCCAGGATAGGGCTGCAGCCGTTGTAGGACACTCATGCACGTTTACCTCCTGAAACAGACGACCGCGAACGGTCGTTCTTGACGAGCAGGCGCGCGAGGGAGTCGGCGGCCTGCATGATGTCATCGGTCACCGCTGCGCGCGCGCCCCCGCCATCGCGGGCAGCCAGGGCTTCGACGATGCGCGTGTGCGCCTCCATCGAGCGTTGCAGGTGAGCTTTATCCGGGGCGACCAGCGCAAAGCACGGGCCCATGTGCAGCCAGAAGTTTTCCACGGCGGCCATGGTCAACTCGGCCTGGGCCACCGCGTAGATGCGCCGGTGAAAGGCAAAGTTGGTCCACAGGTAGCGGGACACGTCGACTTCGTCGGCGGCGTGCTGCATTTGCTGGCACAGGTCAGTGATTTCATCGAGGTCGGCCTTTTGCAGGAGCAGCACGGCTTTTTCCGCCAGCAGCCCTTCGAGGGCGACCCGGGCATCGCGAATTTCCCGCAGGCGTTCGACCGTCATCAAGCGGACGCGCAGACGGGAGGTCTCGGTGACTTCAAAAGCGTTTTCGGCGCTGAGGCGCTGCAGGGCTTCACGCACCGGCATGGGACTGGAACCGAGGGCTTCGGCAAGGCCGCGGATGGTGAGCTTCTGGCCGGGTTGGAAACGGCCACTCATCAAGGCTTCGCGGATCTGGCGGTAGACCTGGTCTTGCAAGGTATCGCGGGACACCTGGCGCAGGGTGGGCAGGAGAAGCGGACCATCTGTCATGAGGCAAAACCTGTGTTGTCGTTCTTATGGCCTCAATATGTGATCACAAATCAAATATGTCAAATATTTTCCCACCCCGATAGCGCACATCACAACTGTGGGAGCGGGCTTGCTCGCGAAAGCGGTGGGCCCGCCAACACATTGGTTGACTGACGCACAGCGTTCGCCAGCAAGCCCGCTCCCACAGTTTGACCCTATCTAACCTGGGACTACGGCTTGAGTGGACGCTCCTGATCCCGCTCGGAAAGCTCTGTCCCATCATCGGGATGTTTCCAGGTCTGCGGTTTTTCTTCCTCCCGCTGCCGGGTCTGCTCACGCTCCCGCTCATCCCGTTGCTTCTGTTGGTCAGTCATCGCCACCTCCCGTCCGTAAGACTTGGTCAAACCTTCAGCATAGAACAGCGAATGCTGTTGTTGATTTATTACCGATTGATAGCAATGGCACATCAATGCATCCAAATTTGTCACTTATCATTTCTAAATGTGTCAGCCACTATTCTCGGTCTTAGGCGAAACAAGCACTTTAAAAAGAACGCTGGAGACACAAAACCATGACTAGCCCTACCCGACCCGACTCTGCCCGCTCGAAAGTGGGTGCGGTATTCCGCGTTACTTCGGGCAACTTCCTCGAACAATTCGACTTCTTCCTGTTCGGTTTTTACGCCACCTACATCGCTGCCGCATTCTTCCCTGCCGCTAATGAGTTTGCGTCATTAATGATGACCTTCGCCGTGTTCGGTGCAGGCTTCCTGATGCGTCCTTTGGGCGCGATCATCCTGGGGGCCTACATCGATGACGTCGGTCGCCGCAAAGGGTTGATCGTGACGCTGTCGATCATGGCCAGCGGCACGCTGCTGATCGTGCTGGTCCCCAGCTATCACACCATCGGCCTGTGGGCGCCGTTGCTGGTGCTGCTCGGTCGCCTGTTGCAAGGCTTCTCGGCCGGCGCTGAACTGGGCGGTGTGTCGGTGTACCTGTCCGAAATGGCCACGCCCGGCCGCAAAGGCTTCTACACCAGCTGGCAATCGGGCAGCCAACAGATCTCCATCGTGGTCGCCGCCGCGCTGGGTTATGGCCTGAACGTGTGGATGGAACCCGCCGTGGTAGCGGATTGGGGCTGGCGCATTCCGTTCGCCATCGGCTGCGTGATCATTCCGTTCATCTTCATCCTGCGTCGCAGCCTGCAGGAAACCGAAGAGTTCGCCAACCGCAAGCATCGCCCGACCATGCGCGAAGTGCTGGCGACCCTGGTGAAGAACTGGACCGTGGTGATTGGCGGCATGCTGATGGTGGCCATGACCACTACCGCGTTCTACCTGATCACTGTGTATGCGCCGACCTTCGGCAAGACCGTGCTGCAATTGAGCACGTCCGACGCTCTGTTAGTGACCCTGCTGGTGGCAGTGTCGAACTTTATCTGGCTGCCGATCGGTGGCACCCTCAGCGACCGTTTCGGCCGCAAGCCGGTGCTGATCGCCATGACCGTGCTGACGGTTCTGACCGCTTATCCAGCGCTGTCCTACGTGGTAAATGCACCGAGCTTTGCCCATATGCTGGAAACCCTGCTGTGGTTCTCCTTCCTCTACGGCCTGTACAACGGCGCAATGATCCCGGCGCTTACCGAAATCATGCCGGTGGAAGTGCGCGTGGCGGGTTTCTCCCTGGCCTACAGCCTGGCCACCGCGATTTTCGGTGGTTTTACCCCGGCGATCTCTACCTGGTTCATCCACATCACCGAAGACAAAGCCTCGCCGGCCTACTGGATGATGTTCGCCGCAGCGTGTGCGCTGTGCTCGACGCTGGCGCTGTATCGTCGCGCCAATGCTCGCGGACAAGTCATGCAGGGGGCGGCGCAATGAAGACGTTGTATAAAACCCTATCGGCGCTGGCCCTTGGCGTCCTGTCGCTGTCGGTCCAGGCCGAACAGCTCAAGGTGATGACCTCCGGTGGCTTCACCGCCGCGTATAAAGTGCTCGGCCCGCAGTACGCCAAGCAAAGCGGCGACAGCCTCGAAACCATTTTGGGTCCGTCCATGGGCAAGGCGCCGGAAGCGATTCCCAACCGCCTGGCCCGTGGCGAACACGCCGACGTGGTGATCATGGTCGGTTACGCCCTGGATGAGCTGATCAAACAAGGCAAGGTCGACCCGGCCTCCCGTGTGGAACTGGCGGACTCGCGTATCGGCCTGGTGGTGAAGGCCGGCGCGGTCAAACCTGCGATCGGTACTGACGCCGAGCTGAAAGCCGTGCTGAGCAAGGCCAAATCCGTGGCTTACTCGGACAGCGCCAGCGGTGTGTATGTCGAGAAGGAGCTGTTCAAGAAGCTCGGCATGCCGGCCAAAGGCACCATGATCGAACGCCTGCCGGTGGCCGAGCAGGTGGCCAAGGGCGACTACGAGGTGGGCTTGCAGCAGGTCGCGGAACTGTTGCCGGTGCCGGGTGTGACCTACGTCGGCAAGATTCCGGAAGACGTGCAATCGGTGACGCGCTTCGCGGCGGGCATTCCGCTCAACGCCGAACACCCGGAGCAGGCCAAGGCGTTGTTGCAGTATCTGGCGTCGCCCCAGGCGCAACCGGTGGTACAAGCCACCGGCCTGGACTCGGTGTCACCCTGACCGAAACGGCATCTCCCGCACCAACCGCTCCAACTCCAGCGCCGCTGGCGGCAAGGTCCGCCCGCGGCGTTTGATCAACCCCACATTGCGCATCACCTGAGGCTCCACCAGCGGCACACTCACCAGAATCGGGTGCTCGACCGCCGGCATCGCAATCGACGGCACCATCGCCACCCCCAGCCCCGCCTCCACCAGCCCGATCATGGTGGTCACGTGGTGCGTCTCGCAGATACTCGGCTTTTTCACCCGTACGCCGCGCAAGGCCTGATCGAGCAGGAAGCGGTTGCCGGAGGTCTTGTCCACGGTGATGTAGTCGTGTTCATAGGCCTCGGACCAGGGCACGCTGTCGCGCTGTGCCAGTGGGTGATCGCGGCGACAGGCCAGCACGTAGCGCTCCTGCAGCAGCAGTTCGAACTCCACGTCATCGGCCAGGCTGCCGCTGAAACTCACGCCGAAATCTGCCTCGCCACTTTCCACGGCATTGCACACTTCACCGGCACTGGCATCCAGCACCCGCAGGCGAATCTTTGGATACAGCTTGTGGAATTCGGAGATCACGTGGGGCATGAAGTAGTACGCCGTCGACGGCACGCAGGCGATGGTGACATTGCCCATGCGTGTGGACGCGACATTGCTGATGCCCATGAGCGCGAGATCGAGATCGTCGAGCATGCGCTCGACCTTAGGCAGGAACGCACGGCCGACCATGGTCAGGCTGACGCGCCGCGTGGTGCGTTCGAACAGCTTCACATCCAGGGCGGTCTCAAGCTTTTCGATACGCCGGCTGAGGGCCGGCTGCGAAATCCGGATGGCTTCGGCGGCACCGCGAAAACTGCCCTTGTCTACCACGGCGCGAAAGGCTTGGAGGTCGTTGAGGTCAAAGTTGATGATCACGTGAGGGCCAATGTGGTCGAGGTAGTGGGCATTATCGTACGGGAGCCGATGGGGCGCCATGCATGCCGGGATCAGCTTGTCGTAATACCCCTGCTACCCGCCTCCCCGTGAACCCTTACCGTAAATCACCCCGGCGTCGAGTCGGTGCAAACAGGTTAAAGCCGCTGCCAAACCTGCGGCCCATTAAAAAACGCCTGCGCATTGCTATCCAGCGTCTCCAGGTGATACCCACCCTCCTGCACGATCACACAGGGCAATCCCAACCCGCGAATGCACTCACCCAACCGCGCGAACCCCTCGCGCGTTACTGCGACTTTGCTCTGCGGGTCCAGCTCGTAGATATCGAAACCCAGTGACAGCACCAGCACCTCTGCCGAGAAGTTCTTCACCGCCGCCAAAGCCAGTTCCAGTTTTTCGAAGAACACGGCCTCACTGGCACCGTGGGGCATCGGCAGGTTGAGGTTGAAGCCTTGGCCTGCTGCGTTACCGCGCTCTTCGACGAAGCCGGCAACGCCAGGGTAGAAATTGGTGGGGTCACCGTGAATCGAGACGTAAAGCACGTCGTCACGGTCGTAGAAAATCTCTTGGATGCCTTGGCCGTGGTGCATGTCGGTGTCGAGCACGGCGACGCGCTGGAAACCTTGGCGCAATGCCTGCGCTGCTACCGCTGCGTTGTTGATGTAACAGAATCCCCCCGCTGCATCGTAACGAGCATGATGTCCCGGTGGACGACAGAGCGCGTAGGCCGCCGGGGCGCCCTCAAGAATGTCCTTGGCGGCAGCAACGGCGCTCTGGGCCGACCAGTAGGCCGAGCGCCACGTCAGTTCGCCGATCGGGCAACTGCCATCCGCCAGGTAGCGCGCAGCCTGGGCAAGGATGCCGCGCAGGGCGTTGGGCTCGCGCACGAAGATATTGGACATGACTTCGTCGCCCCAGTCTTCGGGGATTTCCTGCCAACGTTGGTGGGCCTCCTGCAGAAATGCCAGGTAAGGCGCACCGTGTACCGCCAGCAGTGGATCGAGGCCGTAGTCCTGCGGCTGCTGGATATCAAAACCCAAGGTGTGTGCCGCCAACAGCAGATGACGGGCACGCTCGGGGACCTCCTGCGGCGTACGCATCTGGCCACGGGAGTAGTAGCTGCGCGGATGATGCAGAAGTTGTTCGGGATGAAAAAACGTACGCATGAAAAATCTCCTTACTGAACCTGGCCGGCGCGCTTCAACACGGCATTGAGCAATACGTCGGTGCCCTGGCGCACGTCCTCGGGCAACACGTCTTCGGCTTCGTTGTGACTGAGGCCGCCGACGCAAGGGATGAAGATCATCGCCGTCGGGCAATAGCGCGCCAGGTGGATGGCGTCGTGACCGGCACCGCTGACGATGCGTTGCTGGCTGTAACCCAGGCCATCCACGGCGGCTTGTACGCAGGTGACGCAGTCGGCGTCGAAGGGCGTGGCCGGGCTGATCCAGTGTGGGCTGACGGTCACGGACAGTCCGCGTTGCTCGGCGATGGCCTGCAACTGTCGGCGCACCTGTTGTTCCATGGCGTCGATATCGTCGTCGCGGTGATGACGCAAATCGACGGTGAAATTCAGCAGACCAGGGATGGTGTTGCGCGACGATTTGGCGATGCTTAATTCACCTACAGTGGTCAGGCCTTCCGGGGCAAAATCCGCCGCCAGTTTCTCCAGCGCCTGGATCATTTGTGCGGCGCCATACAACGCGTCTTTACGCAGCGGCATCGGCGTAGTGCCGGCGTGGGCAGCCATACCCTCGACGCGCACATCCAGCCAGCGAATTGCCTGTCCACCGGTGACCACACCGATGCTCTTGGCATTGTCTTCAAGGATCGGGCCTTGTTCGATATGCGCTTCGAAATACGCATCCACCGCGCCACCCAGTGGGCGTGAACCGTTGTAGCCAGTTGCACGCAAGGCCTCGGCCACGCTGATGCCATCGACGTCGGCAGTGGCCAGGGCCTTGTCCAGCGCCAGGGTGCCGGTGAATACCGCCGAACCGAGCATGGCGGGTGTAAAACGGGCGCCCTCCTCGTTGGTCCATACCGCAATTTCCAGTGGTTTGCGTGTCTGGATCCCGTGATCGTCCAGGCTGCGAATCACCTCCAGACCCGCCAATACACCGTAGACACCGTCGAAGCGGCCGCCCTCGGGTTGTGTGTCGAGGTGACTGCCCATCATCACCGGTGCCGCGTCCTTGTCCGTACCGGCACGGCGGGCGAACAGATTGCCGATGGCATCCACGCTCAGGCTCAACCCGGCGGCCGTGCACCAGTGGCTGAACAGTTCGCGACCGGCTTGGTCTTCGCCGCTCAAGGCCAGGCGGCAACTGCCACCGCGCGCCGTGGCGCCAATCTCGGCCATGGCCATCAGGCTGGCCCACAGGCGCTCGCCGTTGATCTTCAACATTACAATCACTCCCTCAAACGCTATGGGCCATTTCAAGACGGTGCGCGGAGGCATGGCGGCGCGACAACGCCAGCACACACACCAGCGAGACCGCCGCGATCAAGCTGTAAAACACTGCCATTGGCCACCATTGGCCTTGGTATTCGTGGGCCAGCCAGGTTCCGATCAATGGCGTAAGGCCACCCGCCAGGGCGCCGCACACCTGGTACGCCAGGGAAATCGCGGTGTAACGCACGCGGGTTTCAAACAGGCCGCTGACGAAGCCGGCGATCACGGCATAAAACGACGCCATGCACACCACTGCCAGGGCGATGCCGAGGATGATCAAAGGCGCCTGGCCGCTGCTGACCAGGACGAACATGGGGTAAGGCGAAGCCATGGCCAATACGGTCATCGCGCACAGGAAACGCGTGGCACCGACCTTCTCCGCCACCCAGGCAGCCAGCGGCTGGACGCAGAACTGGATGATGGCGACAAAGAACAGGCACTCCAGAATCAACGAGCGCGGCAGGCCCAGTTGCTGAGTGCTGTAGGCAATCATGAAGGTGTTGGTGAAATACACGCCAGCGATGCCCAGGGTGTTGGCACCGATGCACAGCAGCAGCGGACGCCAGGCGGTTCGCAGCACTTCAATGACGGGCGCCTGGTCTTTCTTGATCGCCCGCGCTTTTTCCGCCAGCGCTTTGTCTTCAAGAAACTCCGGCGACTCGTTCACGCCCAGGCGAATCGCCAAGCCGACCACCAACAGCAACGCACTGGCCAGGAACGGTACGCGCCAGCCCCAGCTTAATAACTCGTCTTCCGGCAGGCGGGTTACCGCACTGAACGCCAACAGTGACAGGATCAACCCAGCCGGGCTGCCCAATTGCGCGAAGGAAGCAAAGAAGTTGCGCCGGCCTTTGGGCGCATGCTCGCCCGCCATCAGCACCGCGCCGCCCCACTCACCGCCGACGGCAATACCCTGCACCACGCGGAGCAGGACCAGCAGTACTGGCGCAGCGGCACCGATCTGTGCGTAGGTCGGCAGCAGACCGATACACACGGTGACCACGCCCATCATCACCAGGGTAATCACCAGGGATTTTTTGCGGCCAATCCGGTCACCGATGTGCCCGAACACAATGCCGCCCAATGGCCGCGCAAAGAAACCCACGGCAAAGGTGCCGAACGCAGCCATGGTGCTAAAGAGCTTGTCGTCAGAAGGGAAAAACAGTTGGCCAAACACCAGCGCCGCGGCGGTGGCGTAGATGTAAAAGTCGTACCACTCGATCATGGTGCCGATAAAAGCGGCGGCCGCAGCACGGCGAGGCTGGGGCGAAGCGGAAGGCTTCATGGGGCTGGCTCCTTTGGTTATTTTTTTGGCAGGAGAAAGGTCGAACGCATGCGCTCTGATGGCGCTTGTTGAGGGTGATTTATCGTCTTGGGGCTATGATTAGTCAATTTTCTATTTATTATTCCAATTATAAATCCTGCTTATTATCGAGCTTCACCATGCCCGACGCCCGCCGCGACATTCACCCTTTGCTCAACGACCGCCTGGACTGGAACCTGCTGCGCACGTTCCGCGTGATCGGCCAGGAGCTGAGCATCAGCCGCGCCGCCGCCCGTCTGCACTTGACCCAACCGGCGATCAGCCAGGCACTCAAGCGGCTGGAAGAACAACTCGATTGCCAACTCATCGTTCGCCGGGGTCCACGCTTTGTGCTGACGGAGGCCGGTGAGCAGATCTTCGCCATCGCCGGCGAGATGTATGGCCAGGTGTCGCAGATGAGTAACGCCCTGCAAAAACCCGGTGATGAAGTGATCGGCAAAGTGCGATTGCTGATGATCAGCCGGATCAACTCGGACACCTTCGATGAATACCTGGCGGACTTTCATCGTGAACACCCTCGGGTAGACCTGGAAGTCGAGGTGATGCGCAGTTCGGACATCGTCGCCGCGCTCCTGGAAAAAACCGCGACGCTGGGCCTGAGCCTTAACCGTCGGCCACAGCCACGTCTGGAACAACACCTGTTCCTGCGCCAGCGTTATGCGTTTTTTTGTGGGCGACACCATCCGCTGTTCGGGCGCATCGGTTTGGCGGAGGGGGACCTGCAATCGGAGAACTTCGTCAGTTTTACCAGCGACCAGATTGGCGGGATGCTCTCACCGTTGACGATTTTCCGCGACCAGCAAGGGTTCAGTGGGCGGATTGTGGCGTCGTCTTCAAGCCTGGAAGAAGTGCGGCGATTGGTGATCGCCGGCTTCGGCCTGGGCTGCCTGCCGATCCATGTGGTCGCGGATGATGTGAAAAACGGGCTGCTCTGGCGGTTACCGCCGGATGAGGGAATAACGGACGTGGACATTCACCTACTGTGGAATCGAGAGCAGAAGATGAGCCGCGCGGAAACCGTGTTTATTCAGAGCCTGACAGCGCGCCTGGCTGACCACGGCGCGCACGCTTCTAAAAGTGGATGAACGCCTCTCTGAAGGGAGTGGTCAAGCCAGAACAACAGGGAACCTTTTACTCAGCGTCCCCGTTCTTTATTGGCTTGGGAGAGAACCGAGGCCGCAAGGGATTTTGCAGCCTCACTGTACTGGTCGCTTTGAAGCACTTTCCCCGCCTTCTCCTCCAGCACAGCGCTTGTCTGCTTCTCGGTACTGCGCTGAGCCAACGCTGAAGCGGCAAGGCTTTTGGCAATGACCGAAGCGTCTGGATTATTGAGGGTGTCGGCCGCCAGGGTAGCTATCTTGCCGGAGGTTTTTTTCGTGTTCTTGCTCATGATGCAATTCCTTTGCAGTGGTTAGCGCCTGATCGAGTGCGCTATCACAACGTAATAAACTGCAGGAGCCACTGCAATGCGCTGCCTGTAGGCAACGTTTTGCAAGTCCGTGCGAAAGGTGCATCGGTCATGCAGTGCGTGCTAGAGCGTCGCATCGATAGCACTGATGATTACTATCGAAACGAGCGCCTGCTCGATTTTCAGCACTGATTCCTATAATCGCTTCCTAATTCCCTCCCCCTCGCCTGGCTTCGGGCGACGTTCACCCTGGAACCCAACACTATGCCAAGTGCCAGCCAGGCCCCTCGCGGCCTTCCCGAACATAATCAACAGAGCGTCAAACAGCAGTGGCTGGCGATTCTCTCAGTCGCCGTGGGCGCCTTTGCCTTGGTGACCAGCGAGTTTCTGCCAGTGGGCGTACTCAACGATGTCGCTGCGGACCTGGGCATCAGTGCCGGTCACGCCGGCCTGATGGTCACCCTGCCCGGCATCATGGCCGCGCTCGCCGCGCCCCTGCTGTCGGTGATCATTGGCGCCATGGACCGCCGTTATCTGCTGATCGGCCTGACGCTGATCATGATCATCGCCAACATGGTGGTGGCCTTCGCCAGTGATTTCAGCCTTCTGCTATTCGGTCGCGTATTGCTGGGTATCAGCATCGGCGGTTTCTGGGCCACAGCCATCGCCCTCAGCGGCCGCCTGGCGCCCAAAGGCGTGGATGTCGCGAAGGCCACCTCGATCATCATGATGGGCGTGACACTGGCCACCGTACTCGGCGTGCCCGTGGGCACATGGCTAAGTGGCTTGATGGGCTGGCGCATGACTTTCCTGGTCACCGCGTTGCTGGGCTTACCGGTGCTGTTGGCACAGGTCCTCCTGCTCCCCATCCTCAAGCCGGAAAAACCCATTCTTGTCAGCGACCTGCCGGCGTTGTTCATCAACCCACGGGCTCGGGTCGGTTTGATCGCGGTATTGCTGATCGGTCTTGCACACTTTGCCGCGTACACCTACGTCGCGCCTTTCTTCAAGAACAGCTCCGGCTTCGATGGTCCGACCATCGGCTCGCTGCTGCTGATGTTTGGCGTGGCCGGTGTAGCAGGTAACATCTTTGCCGGTTTCGCTGCCAACCGCAGCGTGCGCTACACCCTGCTGCTAGTCGCGCTGATGATCGGCACCAGCACCGCCCTGTTCCCCTACTTCGCCACCGGCCTGACCGGCGCCGCCATGCTGATCGCACTCTGGGGCTTCGCCTTCGGCGCCTTTCCGGCCTGCGCCAGTATCTGGATGTTTGTCGTAGCGCCCAAGGATGTGGAGCGTGGCATGCCGCTGTTCGTTGCGTTGTTCCAGGTGATTATTGCGCTGGGCTCGTTCTTCGGCGGACGGATCGTCGACCAGATGGGCAGCGCCGTGCTGTTGAGCCTCGCGACCGCATTGGTAGGCGTGGGTTTTGTGACGGTGCTGGTGCTGGGGCGGAATGTGAGCAATAGCTTGGCAGCGCAGCCTGCCTGACCGGGAACGTAGTGACTGAAAAGCCTGCTGGGTGTTGAGCTCAGCGGGCTTTTTCGTTTGATGGGGGTAAGCGATGACCGCTATTCCCGGAGATCAGCACCGGGGATCTGCATCAAGGCGTTCGGTGCCATTAACCGACGGCAAGGGAAGCGTCGATAACTCAATCCCTGACAGCCGGAAACCTTCTCGCCTCTATCCTTTGCGACGGATTTGGGCTCTCCAGGCGTCACCGCGTTTCTCGTAATTGGCGATTTACGGATATTGGCGGGTGCTTGGGGGGCGCGAAAGAGAAGGCATTCCCCCAAACACAAAAAAGCCCCGAGGCGGTTAAGCGCTCGGGGCTTTTTAAATATGGCGGAGAGATAGGGATTCGAACCCTAGGTACCGGTGAAGGTACAACGGATTTCGAATCCGTCCCATTCGGCCACTCTGGCATCTCTCCAACGGCGCGCATCATAACAGCGTGGATCAGGAAAGCAAAGCGCCGAAGCGATTTTTTTCCGTGCTATCAGATGCTTGCGTCGATTAAAGCGGTACGCCCAGACGGTTGGCGACTTCTTCGTAGGCTTCGATGACGTCACCGAGGCCCTGGCGGAAGCGGTCCTTGTCCATCTTCTTCTTGGTGTCTTTGTCCCACAGGCGGCAGCCATCAGGACTGAATTCGTCGCCCAGGACGATGGAGCCGTCGTGGAAGACCCCGAATTCGAGCTTGAAGTCCACCAGCAGCAGGCCAGCGTCGTCGAACAGCTTGCTCAGCACGTCGTTGACCTTGAGGGACAACTCCTTCATGCGCGCCAGTTGCTCAGCGTTGCCCCAGCCGAATGCCACGACGTGGGATTCGTTGATGAACGGGTCGCCCTTGGCGTCGTCCTTCAGGAACAGTTCAAAGGTGTAAGGGTTGAGCTTGAGGCCCTCTTCCACGCCCAAACGCTTGACCAGGCTGCCGGCCGCGTAGTTACGCACGACGCATTCAACCGGGATCATGTCGAGCTTCTTGACGAGGCACTCGTTGTCGCCCAGCAGTTTGTCGAATTGGGTCGGAATGCCGGCCGCTTCGAGCTTCTGCATGATGAAGGCGTTGAACTTGTTGTTCACCATGCCTTTGCGATCAAGTTGTTCGATGCGCTTGCCGTCGAACGCCGAGGTGTCGTTGCGAAACAGCAGGATCAGGCGGTTGGCGTCGTCGGTCTTGTACACCGACTTGGCTTTGCCGCGGTAGAGTTCTTCACGTTTTTCCATGATGGGCTCCGCTTGCTAAATGGTGGGCTAGGCGATGTGTCGCCAATCGAGCCCTGAATCTTGATCGGCCAGTTGCAGCCAGTCCGGGTCGCACCCGAGGGTGTCGACAAAACATTGCCGGGCCAGCTGCGGCAGGTTGTTCTTGCTGCTCAGGTGGGCCAGGACCAGGTGTTGCAAGTCTTGCCAGCCCAACTCATACACCAGGTACGCCGCCTGGTGGTTGTTCAAATGCCCCAGCTCGCCGCCCACCCGTTGCTTGAGAAAGTACGGGTAATGACCACGCGCCAGCAGGTCTCGGCAGTGGTTGGACTCGATCATCAATGCATCCAGGTCACGGTAACCGTCCAGCACCTTTGAGCAGTAGGACCCCAGGTCGGTGAGCACGCCGAAACGCCGCTCACCGTCACTGAATACGTACTGCGTCGGCTCCTGGGCGTCGTGCGCTACGGCAATCACATTGATGCTCAACGCACCAATCTGCAGTGTCTCGCCACCAGCCAGGAAACCTGCAGGTTCGATGGGTTTGCGCATCCCGCGCAAGGTACCGCGACTGAGGTACACCGGGAGATTGTAGCGCCGAGACAGCAAACCCACGCCATGCACGTGGTCGGCATGTTCGTGGGTCACCAGAATCGCGCTCAGCTGCGCGGGGTGAACCCCCTGTCGCAGCAGGCGCCGCTCGGTTTCCCGTAACGAGAAACCACAATCCACCAGCACGTACGTGTCGTCGTGGGCGACCAGCGTACCGTTCCCTTGGCTACCGCTGCCGAGAACGGCAAAACGCACCGGATCAGCCCAGGTTGTCTTGAATCACGCCCAACACTTTGCGCGCTGTTTCAGCGGGCGCAACGGTGTTGATGTTCTTCTCGACGGTGACCTGCACGCTTTCGCCTACCTTGCTCAAACGAACCTGATAACGCTCGGCGCGGGTCTCGATCTCTTCCTTGGTCGGTTTGCTGCCGAACAGCTTGCCGAAGAAACCTGGCTCGTCGTCTTTGCGCTCGGCTTTTTCAGCCACGTTGATGTAGTACAGGCCCAGACTGCGGTTGATGTCTTCTACACGCCAAGGGCCCTGTTCCAATGCACGGCCAACGCTGGCCCAGGCACGGTCGAGGTCTTCACCCAGGTTCAACACCACGTTGCCGCTGCCATCTTCGGTGAGGCTGACGCGGCTTGGGGTGTCGTAATCACGTGCGGCGAGCAGGGAAACCGAACCGCCCTTCTCGGAGATACGGCTCATGCTGGCCAGCATCTCGTCGACCAGTGCCGAGTCGACACCGGTGTTGACCGAACGGTTGGTGAAATCAACGTTGGCGGTGCTGCCGGCCGGACGCTCGGCGCTGACCACATAGACTTCACTGGTATTACGCTGCACGCCTGGCTCGATGCGCACGCGCACACGGGCCTCGCTGTCGGCGGCTACACCACCGGCCTGCAGGCGCTTGGCCATGGTGGCGGACAGTTCGCTGCCCTGCTGCCATGCGGTGGTGAATTCACCGGTCTGCGGGCGCTGCTCGTCGATGCGGAAGCCGTTGTCCTGGAAGAACTGCACGGCCACGGGCCAGACTTCGGCAGGTGGGCGCTGAGCCACGATCCAGCGGGAGTCACCGCTCTTCTGCAGGCTGTAGTCGCTGGCATCCGCCACGGCCGAGATCGGCTGTGGACGCGGCACCACGTACTCACCCTTGGCGGTGTCGTCGGCGACATTGCGCGGAATCGGCAGCAACGGGTCAAGTCGCTTGGCGACGTTGACGCCCGGCGGCAGCTCCATAGGTTTGGTAGGTTGTGCTTCCAGGTAATCGCTACCGCGGTCACGGAAGTAGCCTTCCGGGCCCCAGATCCAACCGCAGCCACTGGTGCTGGAGATAATCAAGGCAAGTGCGGAAAGTCCGGCCAATCGCTTCATGCGTAGTGCTTCCTCAATTAAACCAGGACGCCGGACTGGCGCAGGGCCTGTCGCAGCGGTTCGTGACAGGCTTCGCTGAGACGGGTGAGCGGCAGACGGATACCGTCCGGCATCATGCCCATTTCAGTCAGCGCCCATTTCACGGGAATAGGGTTGGATTCGATAAACAGTGTCTTGTTGAGCGGCATCAGCTTCTCGTGGATCGCACGGGCGGTCACGGCGTCGCCGGCAATGGCGGCGGCGCACATTTCGCTCATGGCCCGCGGGGCCACGTTGGCGGTCACGGAGATGTTGCCCTTGCCGCCCAGCAGGATCAGCTCGACAGCGGTGGCGTCGTCACCGGAATACACCAGGAAATCGCTGCTCACGCCGGCCAGGATGTCCTTGGCGCGTTGCAGGTCGCCAGTGGCTTCCTTGATACCGATGATGTTCGGCACGGTGGACAGGCGGATCACGGTCGCGGCCTGCATGTCGCACGCGGTGCGACCCGGCACGTTATAGAGGATCTGCGGAATATCGACCGCTTCGGCAATCGCGCGAAAGTGCTGGTACAAGCCTTCCTGGGTCGGCTTGTTGTAGTACGGGGTCACCAGCAGGCAGGCATCGGCGCCGGCTTTCTTGGCGTTTTTGGTCAGCTCGATCGCTTCACGCGTCGAGTTGGCGCCCGTACCGGCGATCACGGCGATACGGCCCGCGACACGCTTGACCACGAATTCGATCACCTGGATGTGTTCTTCCACATCGAGGGTGGCCGATTCACCGGTGGTGCCGACCGCCACGATGGCGTTGGTGCCTTCTTGCAGGTGGAAGTCCACCAGTTTGCCCAGGCTGTCCCAGTCGAGATGACCTTGTGCATCCATGGGTGTGACCAGTGCCACCATACTGCCCGCAATCATGCAACCGCTCCTGCCGGAAAAAGAGAGCCGTAATGGTACTGGCGCCAAGATGCTTGCACAAGCGAAGTACCGCCTGAGGATGCGTTCTGGCGCAACTAAACGACGGGCAATGCCATCATTGGGCCAAAGCCTGCCCAGAAGCACGATGAAATCGAGCCGATCACGCAATGAAAACGCCACCTCCTATCCCTTGGCGACGGTTTTCGCTACCCTTCATCCTTTGATCGATACAGCCCGCACAGTATCGACCGCTCATCGTTTTAGGAAGGCTGCATGTCCACCCCCACAGTTCGCGAACAATTCCTTGTTATCAGTGCCCTCGGCGCCAACCCCATGGAGCTGACCAACGTCCTGTGCCGCGCCAGCCATGAAAACCGCTGCGCCGTCGTGACCTCCCGCCTCACCCGCCATGGCGAGTGCAGCGCGTTGGTCCTGCAGATCTCCGGCACCTGGGATGCCCTGGCGCGCCTGGAGACCGGCCTGCCGGGCCTGGCTAAAAAGCACGACTTCACCGTCAATGTGGTGCGCAGCGCCGCCCTGGAGAATCGTCCCCAAGCCCTGCCTTATGTAGCGTATGTCAGTTCCGCCTACCGTTCGGACATCGTCAACGAACTGTGCCAGTTCTTCATCGACCACAACGTCGAGCTGGAGAACCTGACCTGCGACACCTACCAGGCCCCGCAAACCGGCGGCACCATGCTGAACGCAACGTTCACCGTGACGTTGCCGGCTGGCGTGCAGATCAGCTGGCTGCGCGACCAGTTCCTGGATTTCGCCGATGCCCTGAACCTCGACGCCTTGATCGAGCCATGGCGCCCACAGAACCCAATGTAAGGAAGTTTTCATGGCGGTAGTCATCGACAAACCCGTAGCCGATTTCGAAGCCCAGGCCACCAGCGGCCAGACCTTCAGCCTCGCTGCCCTCAAGGGCAAGCAAGTGGTGATCTACTTCTACCCGAAGGACAGCACGCCAGGCTGCACCACCGAAGGCCAGGGCTTTCGCGACCAATACGCAGCATTCAAAGCGGCTAACACCGAAGTGTTTGGCGTGTCGCGGGACAGCGTGAAGTCTCACGAGAACTTCAAGGGCAAGCAGGCATTCCCCTTCGAGCTGATCAGCGACAAGGACGAGGCGGTCTGCCAACTGTTCGACGTGATCAAGTTGAAGAAGCTGTACGGCAAGGAATACCTGGGCGTGGATCGCAGCACCTTCCTGATCGACAAGGAGGGTGTGTTGCGTCAGGAATGGCGTGGCGTAAAGGTGCCGGGGCATGTGGATGCCGTCCTGGCGGCAGCGCAGGCGCTGAGCAAAGGCTGAACACAGCGAGCTCTTGTGGTGAGCGGGTTTGCCCCGCTCAACCACAAAAAATCACAGCAACGGCGCCACCACTGGCTCCTGCCGTGGCCACGCATCCAGCACCGCCTTGAACAGCGTCGCCAGCGGGATCGCAAAAAACACCCCCCAGAACCCCCACAGCCCACCGAACAACAACACCGCGCAGATAATCGCCACCGGGTGCAGGTTGACGGCCTCCGAGAACAGCAGCGGCACCAGCACGTTGCCATCCAGCGTCTGGATGATCCCGTACACCGCCATCAAATAGATGAACTGGTCACTCCAGCCCCACTGGAACAGCGCAATCAGCGCCACCGGCACAGTCACCACCACCGCGCCGACATACGGCACCACCACCGAAATACCTACCAGCAACGCCAGCAAGGCCGCGTAGTTCAGGTCCAGGGCAATAAAGGCGATGTAGGTCACGCCGCCGCAGATAATGATCTCGATGACCTTGCCGCGAATGTAGTTGGCGATCTGCCGATTCATTTCCTCGGCCACCCGGGTAATCAGTGCACGCTCGCGTGGCAGATAGCCACGTACCCAGCGGCCGATCATGACGCGGTCCTTGAGGAAGAAGAACACCAGGATCGGCACCAGCACCAGGTAGATCATGATATTGACCAGCAGCGGCAGGCTGGACAGGGAAAAGGTCAGCGCCCATTGCCCAAATTTTCCGATCTCGCCGCGCGCCGCTTCGATGGCCTGCAACACCTGTTCGTCCGACACCAGGTGCGGGTAGCGCTCCGGCAACAGCAGCAACAGCGATTGCCACTTGGCGAGCATGCCCGGCAGCTCGTTGAACAGCGTGATCAACTGATGCCACAACAGCGGTAATACCACCACGATAAACAGCACCAGCAGCCCCATGAACAAGGCGAATACCAGCCCCACGGCGGCTCCACCCGGCAGGCGCAAACGCTCCAGCGTGGTGACCAAACCTTGCATCAGATACGCCAGTACCATCCCAGCCAATACCGGCGCCAGCATGCCGCCCAAGGTGAGCACGGCCGTGAAGGCCAGAAACAGCAGGACCGCCAGTACCACGGCCTCCTCGTCGGAGAAGTAGCGCTGGATCCAGTCTCGTAACACTTTGAACATCAATCAACCTCGGGTGGTGGAGCGAACGGTTCAGGCCTTGCGCAACCAGTAACGGTACACACCGGCGGCGTCTTCTTCATGCAACAGCGTGTGGCCGGCCAGCTTGGCAAAGGTGCGGAAGTCACGCTGGGAGCCCGCGTCCGTGGCGATCACCTTGAGCACTGCGCCACTGGCCAGACGATTGAGTTCCAGCTTGGCCTTGAGCAAGGGTAACGGGCAATTGAGGCCGGTGGCATCGAGTTCGGCATCAAAGGCGACAGCGTCGGTCATGGTTTACTCCGGGCAAGCATTGGGGATGCTTAGAATATCTGGTCCGAAGCTCAGTGTCCGGCTACAGTAAGCTCTTTGTCGAAAGGCTCTGTGCATGACTTTTTTGCGCCCCACCCTGCTGACGCTGGCTTGCCTGCTGGCCTCCCCAGGCTTCGCTGACGACCTGCCGTCACTCGGCGACGCCAGTTCTGCCATTGTCTCGCCACAACAGGAATACCAGTTGGGTCGCGCCTGGCTGGCGTACCTGCGGGGCCAGGTCTCGCAACTCAACGACCCGCAGCTCAAGGATTACGTCGAAACCAGCGTCTACAAGTTGGTGGAGACCAGCCAGGTCAACGACCGGCGCCTGGAGTTCATCCTGATCAACAGCCCGCAACTGAACGCTTTCGCCGCGCCCGGCGGGATTGTCGGGGTCAACGGCGGCCTGTTCCTCAATGCCCAGACCGAAGGGGAATATGCCTCGGTACTGGCGCACGAATTGGCGCACTTGTCCCAACGCCACTTCGCCCGTGGCGTGGAAGCCCAACAGCGCATGCAACTCCCGATGATGGCCGCGCTGCTGGGCGGCATCATTGCCGCAGCAGCTGGCGCGGGTGACGCTGGTATTGCCGCTATTGCCGGCACCCAGGCGGCTGCGATCCAGGAACAGCGCCGGTTCTCGCGTCAGAACGAGCAAGAGGCTGACCGCATCGGCATCCTCAACCTCGAAAAAGCCGGTTACGATCCGCGCTCCATGCCGACCATGTTCGAACGCCTGATGCGTCAATACCGCTTCGACGCCAAGCCGCCGGAATTCCTGCTGACGCACCCGGTGACCGAATCGCGAATCGCCGACACCCGCAACCGCGCCGAGCAAGCCAAAACCGGCGGCAAGGAAGACAGCCTGCGCTATCAACTGATCCGCGCACGGGTGCAGCTGCAGTACGAAGACACCTCCGGCCTCGCCGCCAAACGCTTCCAGGCGCAGTTGGACGAAAACCCGAAGAACGATGTGGCGCGCTATGGCCTGGCCATTGCCCAGATCAAGGGCTCCCAGTTCAAACAGGCACGGGAAAACCTGGCGCCCCTGCTTGCGAAGACACCCAACGACATCACTTACAACCTGGCGCAGATCCAGCTGGACATTGACAACGGCCGCTTGCCTGACGCCCAGCAACGTACGGACAAGATGCTGACTCAGTATCCGGGCAACTACCCGCTGAATCAGATACGCGTGGATCTTCTGCTCAAGCAGAACCGTACCGCCGATGCGGAAAAGGCGTTGGACAGCTTGCTCAAATCTCGTCCGGACGACCCTGACGTGTGGTACCAGGTCGCAGAGACACGCGGCTTGTCCGGCAACATTATCGGCCTGCACCAAGCCCGCGCCGAGTACTTTGCGCTGGTGGGGGATTTCCAGCAGGCCATCCAGCAGTTGGATTTCGCCAAGCGTCGCGCCGGCAACAACTTCCCATTGTCTTCGCGTATCGACGCCCGTCAACGCGAGCTGATCGAACAGGAACGCCTGGTCAAAGGGATGATGAGCTAACTCCATCGCCCACAAAAAAGCCCCGCCTTCATTCAACGAAGGCGGGGCTTTTTGTTTCTACCGACTTACTCGGCGAGCTTGAACGTAATGAAGCTTGCACGCCCCTGACGCAGCACTCGCATCGACACCGAACGATTCTTCGGCAACGCCTTGGCGATGTCGGTGAATTGCTTGGTGCTGTCGATGGCCTGGTTATTCAGGTGGGTAATCACGTCACCCGGCTGCAGGCCGATCAGAGAGGCAGGGCCGTCCTGCACTTCCTTGATCACCACGCCACTCTTGAGGTCGAAGGTCTTCTTCTGCTCAGCGGTCAACTCAGCCACGGCAATGCCCAGGCGGTTGCTGCTACGCTCGGCACCTGGCTTGGTGTTGCCCAGGGCATCCAGGGTTGCGCCCTCCTCAGGGATGGCACCGACCGTCAGTTCAACGGTCTGGCGCTTGCCTTCACGGATCACTTCCAGCTTGGCCTTGCTGCCGGCCTTGAGTGCGCCCACCAGGTGTGGCAGGTCGGCCGACATGACGATCGGCTGGCCGTTCATGCTCAGGATCACGTCGCCGACATGCAGGCCGCCCTTGGCAGCAGGGCCGTCGTCCTGGATCTGCGCGACCAGGGCACCGGCCGGCTTGTCGAGACCGAAGGATTCCGCCAGGTCTTTGTTCACTTCCTGGATCACCACACCCAACCAGCCACGGCTAACCTTGCCGCCGCTTTTCAGCTGGTTGGAAACGTCCATCGCCACGTCGATCGGGATAGCGAACGACACGCCCATGAATCCGCCGGAACGGGTGTAGATCTGCGAGTTGATCCCCACCACTTCACCCGCCAGGTTGAACAGCGGACCACCCGAGTTACCCGGGTTGATCGGCACGTCGGTCTGGATGAACGGCACGTAGTTCTCGTTCGGCAGACTGCGGCCGATGGCGCTGACGATACCTTGGGTCACAGTGTGGTCAAAACCAAACGGCGAACCGATGGCAACGACCCACTGCCCAGCCTTCAGGTCCTGGGATTTACCCAGCTTCAGCACCGGCAGGTCTTTGCCTTCGATTTTCAGCAGCGCCACGTCGGAACGTGGATCGGTGCCCACCAGCTTGGCTTTCAACTCACTACGGTCAGCCAGGCGCACGAGAATTTCGTCGGCGTCTGCAATCACGTGGTTGTTGGTAAGGATGTAGCCATCCGACGAGATGATGAAGCCCGAGCCCAGGGACTGAGCCTCACGCTGGCCACCGCCACCGCCACGGGGGGCGCGCGGTTGCGGCATGCCGCGCTCGAAGAACTCGCGCAGCATCGGCGGCAGGCCTTCCAGGTCCGGCATCTGCTGGTTGGAGACTTTGCGCTCCGGCAGTTTTTGCGTGGTACTGATGTTCACCACGGCCGGCGAGGCTTGCTCAACCAATTGGGTGAAGTCAGGCAGCTCGACCGCTTGCGCGGGCAAGGCCTGACCTAGCACCAATACCGTGGCGACTATGGATAGGTAAGACTTCAAACGTGGTATCGACATACAGCTCCCGTTACGACGAGCAGGGTTGAGCGACAGGGTTCAAGAAACGCCGAAAACTGCGACCGACATCTTTGTTCCGCGAACAAAACAAGGCCAGAGCCGACAAGCCCTGACCTATAAAAAACAAAAGAGATTTTTGCAAGTGAAAATGCTGATCCAGACATTTCATGCTCTCGGCAGCCAACCTGGCATGCAAATACAGTGAAACGTCAGGATGAACATAGGATTAACGACTCACGGCTGCACGGCTGGCTTTTTTTCACCACGCACCGACAACGCGATACGTTCTGCAGTGCCGATCGGGATTTCGCCCACCACCGTCACCATCATCTCGCCATCCACTGTATTGAGGCGACGGGATACAGCGACCGTAGGGCCCAGTTGCGTGCGCGTTTCGGTGACACTCGCATCGCTGATTGGCTCAAGGAACACTGAGAAACGCGCCAGCCCATCCTCATACATCAGGCTGTCGACTGTCGACTTGGTCTGGGTATCTTTACGCGAGCTGGTGTTGGTCAGCTGAAAGCCCGGCGGCAACCATTCCAGATGCCACGCCTCAGTAGGCTGCAGGACGGGGGCTTTTTCATTGGCAACGGAGAGAGGTGCGCACTCGCTGCTGGGCTGCAGATCGCGATCATCCGGCACGACCGAAGTGTTCAATCGCGTGAACTGGAAGCGCTCAAGCAACTGCCCCTGATCATTCAGCAAAAGGGATTTGAGCGGCAGCGCGGTTTCGCGATCCAGGTGCAGTTCAAAACCGTAGCGATACTGGTCACGCGGCGTGATCGACACGATCACCGCATTACGCCCGGCCACGCGGGATTTGCCAATGACGGCCAGTTCGTAGAATTGCTTGAGTTTTTGCGGATCCAGCGCACGGGATGGCGCATCGCGCGAGTTGCCCAGGCCTGCGACGAGAGTGCCGCTGACACATTGGGTCCGGCCATCCAGCCGCACGACTTCCTGGGCAGAACCATCGAGCTGCAAGAGCCGCTCACGGACCTGACCCTCCTGGACACGATGCCAGATGTCATGGGTAGAAAAACTGCCGTTACGTTCATAGACGAACGTACCTTGAAAGCTTTGCTGCTGCTCTGCACGCCCAAGTCGAGTCAGCCAGTCTTGGGCTTCGTCGGCGTGGGCGGGGAGTGCAAAACAACCACTGAGCAAAAGCGTAAGGAGCGGTATGGCTCGCATAGAGCTCCTTACGGATTAGCGGTTTTCCAAACTGGCTGCACGCGCATAAGGCAGAGCGCTTTCAGTGCCCTTCAGAGCCGATTCCTGTGCATGTTGGCGCAGGTAGCCTGGAAGACGCTGGTCCTGCCAGCCGGATTGCCCTTGCAATACACCGTTGGCCATCGGGCCTGTGGTGTCAGAGCTTTCCTTGTAGCCGGCCAGTACCGCTGGGCCTTTGACCTGAGGGCCTGCCATCACCGGCTGTTGAGTCTGCTGGGCCAGTTCGGCACCGGCGATCTCGTCCTGGTTGTACAGGCGAACACCGGCCAACACCGCAACAGTCACCGAAGCAGCAACTGCCAGGCGACCCAGGCTACGCCATGGTCCACGAGCAGCTTTTGCCGGAACGGCTTCATCAGCCAGCGCGGCAGAAACGGCCGCAGCAATATCCAGACGAGGGATTAGAAGATCCTTGTGCATCACCGCCCGAGCGACTTGGTAACGAGACCAGGTATCACGGGTTTCGGCGTCATCAAATGCGTTGAGCACTCGACGAAGTTCCAGTTCATCCGCTTCGTTATCCATCACTGCGGACAGCGATTCCTGCAGGGCATCACGACTCATGGCGGTTCCTCTCTTGGCTGTCGCCGCTGTCTTTAGTTCTCTTGCAACAACGGTTGCAAGGCTTTATCGATGGCTTCCCGGGCCCGGAAAATCCGTGACCTTACAGTCCCCACCGGACACTGCATGACGCTCGCAATGTCTTCGTAACTCAGACCATCGAATTCACGTAAAGTTAACGCCGTACGCAAATCTTCTGGCAGTTGCTGAATTGTGCGATGAACGGTGCCTTCGATCTCGTCGCGCAGCAATGCACGCTCCGGCGACTCGAGATCCTTGAGGCCGTGATCACCATCGTAAAATTCTGCATCTTCTGAACTTACATCGCTATCCGGTGGGCGGCGTCCGCGAGACACCAGATAGTTCTTCGCCGTGTTGATGGCGATCCGGTATAGCCACGTGTAAAACGCGCTATCACCGCGAAAGTTACCAAGTGCACGGTAAGCCTTGATAAAGGCTTCCTGTGCAACGTCCTGCGCTTCATGGGTGTCGTGCACAAACCGCACGATCAACCCGAGAATTTTGTGCTGGTATTTCAGCACTAGCAGATCAAAAGCTCGCTTGTCGCCGCGTTGGACGCGCTCGACCAGCTGCTGATCCTCTTCCTGGGTTAGCATGAACACTCCTCGTTGTACTTTAAGGAGGCTTGCATAACTAAACGATCAGGCTTGCAAACATAGACTCGGTCTTTTCGCAAAAGTTCTCCCCCTTCAAGCAAGTTTCCGGCACGCACTGATTTGGCACACACGAAAAACGCAGTACGGGCATAGCCGACTGCGCGAATAATCTTGTCGCCGGTTTTCTGACGCGTCCAATGCTCCCGACGGGCCAATAAACTCAACGTTTTCCCAGCTTTCGGGCAACCTGCTATTGAGTCGGGGCTCATGCAAAAAGTTCCCGTTTCAATAACCTGCCGATTTTACCCAAGCCGCGCACCGTAATCTCACATTGCCACGAATGCCCGGCTATTGTGCCGCTCCACCCCTCTATATACTAGTAGCCCGTGTGACCCTTTGATTCGCCGACCCAGGCGTCCTGTTTGCGCCACCTCTTCGGATCGCTTTTGCGGAATCCCTCAAATGAGCCAACAGTTTCAACACGATGTCCTGGTGATCGGCAGCGGCGCGGCCGGCCTGAGCCTTGCGCTGACCCTTCCCAGCCACCTGCGCATTGCGGTACTGAGCAAGGGCGACCTGGCCAACGGCTCGACATTCTGGGCCCAGGGCGGTGTCGCCGCGGTGCTGGACGACACCGACACCGTGCAATCCCACGTCGAAGACACCCTCAATGCCGGGGGTGGCCTATGCAATGAAGAGGCCGTGCGTTTCACCGTCGAGCACAGCCGCGAGGCCATCCAATGGCTGATCGATCAAGGCGTCCCTTTTACCCGTGATGAACACGCGGGGAGCGACGACGGCGGCTTCGAGTTCCACCTGACCCGCGAGGGTGGCCACAGCCACCGCCGCATCATCCATGCTGCCGACGCCACCGGCGCCGCCATCTTCAAGACGCTTCTCGAACAAGCCCGCCAACGCCCCAACATCGAATTGCTGGAACAACGCGTCGCCGTCGACCTGATCACCGAAAAACGCCTAGGCCTGGACGGCGAGCGCTGCCTCGGCGCCTATGTGCTCAACCGCGCCAGCGGCGAAGTCGACACCTACGGCGCGCGCTTCACCCTCCTCGCTTCGGGGGGTGCAGCCAAGGTCTACCTCTATACCAGCAACCCCGACGGAGCCTGTGGCGATGGCATTGCCATGGCCTGGCGCTCGGGCTGCCGGGTGGCCAACCTGGAATTCAACCAGTTCCACCCTACTTGCCTGTATCACCCTCAGGCGAAGAGTTTCCTGATCACCGAAGCCCTGCGCGGCGAAGGTGCCCATTTGAAACTGCCCAACGGCGAACGCTTCATGCAGCGCTTCGACCCACGCGCCGAACTGGCCCCGCGCGACATCGTCGCCCGCGCCATCGACCATGAAATGAAGCGCTTGGGCATCGACTGCGTCTACCTGGACATCAGCCACAAACCCGAAGCTTTTATCAAGGCGCACTTCCCTACCGTGTACGAGCGCTGCCTGACGTTCAACATCGACATCACCAAAGGCCCGATCCCCGTGGTGCCCGCCGCGCACTACACCTGCGGCGGCGTGATGGTCGACCAGCACGGGCGCACCGACGTACCGGGCTTGTATGCCATTGGCGAAACCAGCTTCACCGGCCTGCATGGCGCCAACCGCATGGCCAGCAACTCGCTGCTCGAATGTTTCGTCTATGCGCGCTCAGCGGCGGCGGACATTCTCAAACAACTGCCACGCGTTCCGGTGCCGGCAGCCCTGCCCCGCTGGGACGCCAGCCAGGTTACCGATTCGGACGAAGACGTGATCATCGCCCATAACTGGGACGAGCTGCGCCGCTTCATGTGGGACTACGTGGGGATCGTACGCACCAACAAGCGCCTGCAGCGCGCGCAGCACCGAGTGCGATTGCTGTTGGATGAAATCGACGAGTTCTACAGTAACTACAAGGTCAGCCGCGACTTGATCGAACTGCGCAACCTGGCCCAGGTGGCGGAGCTGATGATCCGCTCGGCCATGGAACGCAAGGAAAGCCGCGGCCTGCATTACACCCTCGACTACCCGCAGATGCTGCCCGAGGCCCGCGACACTATCCTGGTGCCAACCACCTACGGCGGCTGAACTTCAGGCGTACCCGCAGGCGCCGATGCACATCGGCGTCCTGCGAATCCCTGGGTACACACACCGAACGGACCCGCCATTCGCCCTGCACCCGGTAACGCAGAACGACGATCAATGGCAAGGCGAGGCTGTCCGGACGCAACTGCACGCTGTGCCAGCCCCGCTCCGCACTGAGCAACTGCCAGCCATCAGCGTCACGGCGCAGGCCACGAATCGACGAACGGTGGGTCAGCAGAATAAAGCGCGGCAAAACCCAAGCGGCGTGCAACAGACACACCAGCAGGCCAAGGCTTGAATAGGACAGATCAAGAAACAAAAACGCACCCAGCGCGAACAGCTGGGCGAGGAGATACGCCGCCAGCAACAGCCGTGAGGCCTGCCAGCGGCATTCAAAGGTATTACTTGGGCTGGACACGGTCCAGGATCATCCTGACCATGCGCTGCAACTCTGGGTCTTCGGATTCGGCGCGCTCCATGAACCAGCCGAACATGTCCTGGTCTTCACAAGTCAGCAGCCTGACGTAGAGGTCGCGATCCACCTTATTGAGCGTTGCGTAGACCTCTTTGGTGAAAGGCACCAGCAACACATCAAGCTCAAGCATGCCACGACGGCTGTGCCAGTAGAGACGATTGATTTCTACATCTTCGACCATGGAGCGCTCCTCAAATAGGCGGCAAGTATACAGGGCCGACGGCACCGGAACAGTCGGCTTTGGTCGCCCCATACGGAAACTATCCATTTGCCGGGCGCCCCTCTATGATGCACCCATGACTTTTTGACCTGCGATGACCCATGGCCGACTCTGCTTTCTTCTGCCCCCTGTCCCACGAAGGCGTTCTCGCCGTCCGCGGTGCCGACGCCGCCAAATTCCTTCAGGGCCAACTGACCTGCAACCTCAATTACTTGAGCGATACCCAGGCCAGCCTCGGCGCGCGCTGCACGCAAAAAGGGCGCATGCAGTCGAGCTTCCGCATCCTGCTGCAAGGTGACGGCGTGGTGCTGGCCATGGCCACCGAGCTGCTGGAACCCCAGCTGGCCGACCTGAAGAAGTACGCCGTGTTCTCCAAATCCAAACTGACCGACGAAAGCGCCGCCTGGGTGCGCTTCGGCCTGATGCATGCGGAGCCGGCCCTGGCCAGCGTTGGCCTTGAACTGCCCGCCGAGACCGACAGCGTCGTTCGCAACGATACCTTGATCGCCATCCGCGTCTCCCCTGACCGCGCTGAACTTTGGGTGCCTGCCGAGCAAGGCGACGCCGTACGCAATCAATTGGCTGCAACCCTTGAACAAACCGATCTGAATGAATGGCTGCTGGGGCAGATCCGCGCCGGCATCGGCCAGGTCATGCCGCAAACCCGCGAACTGTTCATCCCGCAGATGCTCAACCTGCAGGCCGTGGGCGGCGTGAGTTTCAAGAAAGGCTGCTACACCGGCCAGGAAATCGTCGCGCGCATGCAGTACCTGGGCAAACTCAAACGTCGCCTGTACCGCTTGAGCTTCAATGCTCCTGAAATGCCCGAGCCAGGCACTCCGCTGTTTTCGCCCAGCCACACCAGCGCGATCGGCGAAGTGGTCATTGCGGCAAAAACTGACCAAACCGTTGAACTTCTGGCCGTGTTGCAAGCCGAAGCTGCCGATAGTGGCGATGTGCATGTAGGTACGCCGGAAGGCCCCCGTTTGCACCTGCTCGACCTGCCTTACACGCTCGACCGTGATCGAGAGATCCAGCGCTGATCGCCGTACCTTTTTGCAACACCCTAGAGAGCATGAATGAACACGCTGGCGGAAAAAGTCCAACAGGCTTTAGTGAGGGCCATCGACAACGATGAGCTGGTTCTGCCGACATTGCCGGAAGTGGCCCTGAATATTCGCCAGGCCGCCGAGGACCCGGAGATCAGCATCAGCCACTTGAGCAAAGTGATCGGTCGCGACACCGCGCTGTCGGCGCGCCTGATCAAAGTGGTCAACAGCCCGTTGTTGCGCGCCACCCAGGAAGTCACCGACCTGCACACCGCCATCACCCGGCTGGGCACCAACTACAGCAGCAACCTGGCAATCGGCCTGGTGATGGAGCAAATTTTCCACGCCCGCTCCGACGTGGTCGAACAAAAGATGCGTGATGTATGGCGCCGCAGCCTGGAAGTGGCGGGCGTCAGTTACGCCCTGTGCCGCAGCCACAGCCAGCTCAAGCCAGACCAGGCGGCACTCGGCGGCCTGGTGCATCAGATCGGCGTATTGCCGATCCTGACGTACGCCGAGGACCACTACGAGTTGCTCGCAGACCCGGTCAGCCTCAACCATGTCATCGAGAGCATCCACCCGTTACTGGGCGACAAACTGTTGGGAGTCTGGGACTTCCCGGAAATGCTGGCGAAACTGCCCGGCCAATACCTGGACCTGGAACGCGACTCGCCCAAGCTCGACTACATCGACCTGGTGCAGATCGCCGTGTTGTATTGCCATCGCGGCACCGATCATCCCTTGGCCAGCGTACCGGTCTCGACCTTGCCGGCGCTCAAGAAACTGCGGGTCGACCCCTACAGCGATGCGTTGCGCGCCGAGCTGGATGAAGCCCGCTCGATGTTCTACTGATCAACCCGCGATAAAACTCACCCGCACCTTCAAGCCGGCCTGCTCGCCATCGTGCAGGCTGATCTGGGCCAAGTGCGCCCGACAAATCTCACCGACAATCGCCAACCCCAGGCCAGACCCCATCCCCTGCTGGCTGCGACGGTAGAAGCGCTCGAAAACGCGGTCCCGCTCATCCAGCGGGATCCCAGGGCCATCGTCCTCCACTTCCAACACGGCGGGCGCCGTCACCCGCAGGATCACATTGCCCCCCGGAGACGTGTGAGCCAGTGCGTTATCCACCAGGTTGCTCAGCAACTCATTCAATAAGGTTGGCTCACCGCGCAGCCACACGGGCTCGTCGGCCTCCAACGCCAGCGCCACGCCGCGCGCGTGGGCCAACGGGGCCATGGCCATACCCAGCTCCCGCGCCAACTGGCTGAGGTCCAGCAATTGCGCGCCGCCTTCGGCAATCGCGCGGGCACCGTTTTCAATGCGTGCCAGCGACAACAACTGATTGGCCAGATGCGTCAGGCGGTCAGTGCCCTGGGCTGCGGTTTCCAGGGTGCTGCGCCAAGTAGCGGGATCCTCGGCGCGCAACCCCAGCTCCAGCCGGGCCTTGAGGGCCGCCAGCGGGGTACGCAGTTCATGGGCTGCATCGGCGATGAACTGCGCTTGACGTTCGAATTGGCCGCGCAGGCGCTCGGTGAAATGGTTGAGGGAGCGCACCAGCGGCCCAAACTCATGCTGCACTTCCACCAAGGGCAATGGCCGCAAGTCGTCTGGCTGACGTTCTTCTACCGCCGTGCGCAGGCGCTCCAGCGGGCGCAACGCGGCACTGACGGCAAACCACACCAACAACAATGCGCCGACCGCAAGCATCCCCAGGCGCAGCAACGTGTCCGCCATCAGACTGCGGGCCATGCTCACCCGCGCTTCATCGGTTTCAGCGACACGGATCTCCGCCATGCCGTTCATATTCGGTTCGGAGACCGCCTTGAGCAGGCTCACCACCCGCACCTGCTGGCCCTGGTACATGGCGTCATAGAAGCGTGCCAGCGCCGGATAGTCATCGGTACGCGGCGTGCCAGGCGGCGGGCCGGGGAGGTTTTCGTAGCCGGAGATCAGCTTCTGATGGATGTCATTGACCTGGTAATAAATGCGCCCGGCGCTGTCGTAGGCGAACGTATCCAGGGCCACATACGGAACGTTCGCACTCAAGGTGCCATCCACCTGGGTCAAGCCGGCGGCAATGGTGCGCGCCGAGGCCAGCAGCGTGCGGTCGTACGCGGTGTCGGCGGCCTCGCGGCCGTTCCAGTAGGCGCTCATGCCGCTGGCGAGCATCAACAGCACCAGCAACAGCGCCAGGTTCCACAGCAGGCGCCAACGCAGGCTGCTGGGCTTATGCATCGCGGGCTTCCAGCAAGTAGCCGAGGCCGCGGAAGGTCACGATGGCGATGGGCTGGCCATCGAGTTTCTTGCGCAGGCGGTGCACGTAGATTTCGATGGCATCGGGGCTGGCTTCTTCGTCCAGGCCGAACACTTGGGAAGCCAGCTGCTCCTTGCTCATCACCCGGCCCGGTCGTGCAATCAGCGCCTCAAGCACTGCTTGCTCACGGGAGGTCAGCGTCATCAGCTCGCCGCCCACGGTGAAACGCCGGGTGTCGAGGTCATAGACCAACACGCCGCAGGCCTGCTGGCGCTCGCCGCCCAACACACTGCGCCGCAACAGTGCCTTGACCCGCGCCTCCAACTCCGTGAGTTCGAAAGGTTTGGCGAGGTAATCGTCGGCGCCAAGATTGAGGCCGTGCACACGGTCCTTCACATCACTGCGCGCGGTCAGCATCAACACCGGAAGATTTTTTCCACGGGCGCGCAAACGTGCGAGCACCTCGAAACCGTCCATGCGTGGCAACCCCACATCGAGGATCGCCGCCGCGTACTCCTCGCTGCTCAGGGCCAGGTCCGCCGCCACTCCATCGTGCAGCACGTCAACGGTCAAACCCGTGCTCTTGAGCGCTTGCGCGACGCTTTCGGCAAGTTGCAGATGGTCTTCAACCAGCAAGACACGCATGGATTTCTACCTCGTTCAGGGGTGGTCGGCGCCACGCTTTGGCGGGCAGTTTACAGGCGCCGCCTGCCCTGTGAAGCCCGAAAACATTGAAAGGCCGTTGAAAGGTTAGTGAAAGCTTCGCCCTTTAGCATCCAGCTACGGTGGTCTATGCCCGCCGAGCGACCTCAACGTCGCGCCCGAAAAACGCCTCGAAGCGTTTTCGCCAAAATAAGAACAATAACGGAGTACACAACGATGCTGTCGACACAGCCCCAGGCCTCCTCGCCTGTTCGTTTTTCTCGTCTGACCCAGACCGCCCTCGCCAGTGCTGCTACGCTTGCCGGCTTTTCGCCGCTTAGCCAGGCTGCCTTCTTCGAAGACAGTAGCGCGACCCTGGAAACCCGCAACATGTATTTCAACCGCGATTTCCGCGACGGCACCAGTGCGCAGCAATCCAAGCGCGACGAATGGGCCCAGGGCTTCATGCTCAATCTGCAATCGGGCTACACCGACGGCACCGTCGGCTTTGGTGTGGACGCGCTGGGCATGCTCGGGGTCAAGCTCGACTCCAGCCCCGACCGCACCGGCACCGGCCTATTGCCCACCCATGACGACGGCCGTGCCGCCGACGAGTACTCCAAGCTGGGCCTGACCGGCAAAGTGAAGATCTCGGCCACCGAGCTGAAAATCGGCTCGCTGATTCCCGAATTGCCGATCCTCAAGCCCAACGACGGGCGCATCCTGCCGCAGACCTTCAACGGCGGCCTGATCACCTCGAAAGAATTCAAGAACCTGGTATTCACCGGTGGCCGTCTGGACAAAGCCAAGGACCGTGACGACACCAATTACGAAGACATCGCCCTCAACAACAAGAACAGCCGCTTCGTCAGCGGCGCCACCGGCAAGCACTTCAACTTCGGCGGCGCGGACTACAAGTTCGCTGACAAGATCACCGGCAGCTACCACTTCGCCCAGCTGGATGACGTGTACCGCCAGCACTTCCTCGGCCTGGTGGCCTCGCGCCCGATGGGGCCTGGCACCTTCGGCACCGACCTGCGCCTGGCCATCAGCGATGATACCGGCGCAGCACGCGGCGGCAAGATCGACAACACCTCCCTCAACGGTCTGTTCAGCTATGCCCTCAATGGCCATAAGCTCAGTGCCGGTTACCAGCACATGTCCGGCGACAGCGCCTTCCCGTATGTGGATGGCAGCGACCCGTACCTGGTCAACTTCGTACAGATCAACGACTTTGCCGGCGCCGAAGAGCGTTCCTGGCAGGCGCGCTACGACTTCGACTTCGCCAAGCTGGGCATCCCCGGCCTGAGCTTCATGAGCCGTTACCTCTCGGGTGACAACATCAAGCTCAAGAACGGCGAGACTGGCAAGGAGTGGGAACGCAACAGCGAGATCAAGTACGTGGTGCAAACCGGCACGTTCAAGGATGTGGCGGTGCGCCTGCGCAACGCCACCTACCGTTCCAACTACTCCGCCCGTGATGCGGATGAAATGCGCTTGCTGGTCAGCTATAGCGTTGCGCTCTGGTAGTAACCCCTCATAACAACAAAGACGGAGATAACCATGACCCCTTCACTGCGTAAATTAGCCCTCGCCGCCGGCTGCATGCTGTTCGCCGGCCAACTGTTGGCCGCCGATGAACCCAAGCGCCCGGAATGCATCGCCCCCGCCTCGCCTGGCGGTGGTTTTGACCTGACCTGCAAACTGGCGCAAAGCGCGCTGGTCAACGAGAAACTGCTGAGCAAGCCAATGCGCGTGACCTACATGCCAGGTGGCGTGGGCGCAGTGGCCTACAACGCCGTAGTCGCCCAGCGCCCTGCCGATGCCGGTACGCTGGTGGCCTGGTCCAGCGGTTCGCTGTTGAACCTGGCCCAGGGCAAGTTCGGTCGCTTCGATGAAAGTGCCGTGCGCTGGTTGGCGGCGGTGGGCACCAGCTACGGGGCTATCGCCGTGAAAGCCGACTCGCCCTACAAGACCCTCGACGATCTGGTCAAAGCCTTGAAGAAAGATCCGGGCAGCGTCGTAATCGGTTCCGGCGGCACCGTCGGCAGCCAGGACTGGATGCAAACCGCGCTGATCGCCAAGGCGGCCGGGATCAACCCGCGTGAACTGCGTTACGTGGCACTCGAAGGCGGCGGCGAAATTGCCACGGCCCTGCTCGGTGGCCATATCCAGGTGGGCAGTACCGACATCTCCGACTCCATGCCGCACATCCTGAGCGGCGACATGCGCCTGCTGGCGGTGTTCTCCGAACAGCGCCTGGACGAGCCGGAAATGAAAGACATTCCGACTGCCAAGGAACAAGGCTACGACATCGTCTGGCCAGTGGTGCGCGGTTTCTACCTCGGGCCAAAAGTCAGCGATGCCGACTACGCCTGGTGGAAAGACGCGTTCGACAAGCTGCTGGCCTCCGACGAGTTCGCCAAGCTGCGTGACCAGCGCGAGCTGTTCCCGTTCGCCATGACCGGCCCGGAGCTGGACACCTACGTGAAGAAACAGGTGGCTGACTACAAAGTGCTGGCCAAAGAGTTCGGCCTGATCCAGTAATTGCCCCTCTGTAGGAGCGAGCTTGCTCGCGAAAAACGCAACGACACCGCGCTTATCCAGGCAGCACGCAGCCTCGTTGACGTTCTTCGTAAGCAAGCTCGCTCCTATAGCGTCGCCATATTCCGTAGCCGCGCCCCGTTCGGGGCGCGATCCAGGAGTTCCCTATGCTCTTACAACGCATTTTCGCCGCCGTGTTGCTGCTGGCTTGTGCCGGCCTCGCGCTGATGGCCTGGCCGTATCAAGCGTCGTTTTCCTACGAGCCGGTAGGACCTCGCGCCTACCCGCTGCTGATGCTCGGGCTGATGAGCCTGGCACTGATCTACATGCTGTTCCGCCCCCAGCCGACCAAGCACACGGAAGAAGAACCCGCGCTGGACCGCGAAACCCTGATCAAGATCGGCGTGTGCGTCGCGCTGTTGATCGTGTTTGCCGGCACCTTCGAACCCCTGGGTTTCATCCTCAGCAGCATGCTGATCGGCATCCCGATGGCGCGCCTGTATGGCGGCCGCTGGTTGCCCAGTGCAGTGATCGTCGGCCTGATGGCGATTGGTCTTTACCTGCTGTTCGATAAAGCCATGGATGTGCCGCTGCCCCTCGGCCTGCTCGACGTTCTGGAGAATTGATATGGATACTTTCGGCTACTTGGGCCAGGGCTTCGGCGTTGCACTGTCCCCTTACAACCTGGTGACCGCGCTGTGCGGCACCCTGATCGGCACCGTGGTCGGCCTATTGCCAGGCCTGGGCCCGATCAACGGCGTGGCGCTGTTGATCCCCATCGCCTTCGCCCTGGGCCTGCCACCCGAATCGGCGCTGATCCTACTGGCAGCCGTGTACCTGGGCTGTGAATACGGCGGCCGTATCAGCTCGATCCTGCTGAACATCCCGGGCGAAGCGTCCACCGTGATGACCACCCTTGACGGCTACCCAATGGCCCGCAAAGGCTTGGCTGGCGTGGCGCTGTCGTTGTCGGCGTGGAGTTCGTTCATCGGCGCGTTTATCGCCACCTGCGGCATGGTGCTGTTTGCGCCGTTGCTGGCCCAATGGGCGATTGCCTTCGGTCCGGCGGAATATTTCGTACTGATGGTGTTTGCGATTGTCTGTCTCGGCGGCATGGCCGGTGACAAACCCTTGAAGACGTTCGTGGCGGCGCTGATCGGCCTGTTCCTGTCGGCGGTCGGCATCGACGCCAACAGCGGCGTGTATCGCTTTACCGGGGATAACATCCACCTGACTGACGGCATCCAATTTGTGGTGCTGGTGCTGGGCCTGTTCTCCATCAGCGAGATCCTGTTGCTGCTGGAAAAAACCCACCGTGGCCAGGAAGCGGTCAAAGCCACCGGGCGCATGATGTTTAACTTGAAGGAAGCTGGCGCGGTGTTCGTCGTCAACATCCGCTGTGGGTTGCTTGGTTTCATCATGGGCGTATTGCCAGGTGCCGGTGCGACGCTGGCGTCAGCCGTTGCCTACATGACCGAAAAACGCCTGGCCGGTGCCAGCGGTAAATTCGGTCAGGGCGACATGCGCGGCCTCGCCGCTCCGGAAACCGCCATCGGCGCGTCCGCCTGCGGTGCCCTGGTGCCAATGCTGACCCTCGGCGTACCAGGTTCGGGCACCACGGCCGTGATGATCGGCGCACTGTCGCTGTACAACATCACCCCTGGCCCGCTGCTGTTCCAACAGCAACCGGACATCGTCTGGGGCCTGATCGCCTCGTTGTTCGTCGCCAACATCATGCTGGTGATCCTCAACATCCCGATGATCCGCATCTTCACCCGCATCCTTGCCGTGCCGAACTGGGCGCTGGTACCGGTGATCGCCATCATCACGGCGATTGGCGTGTACGCGGTTCACGCCACCACCTTCGACCTGTTCCTGATGGTCGGTATCGGCATCTTCGGCTACATCCTGCGCAAGCTCGATTTCCCGCTGTCGCCGGTGCTGCTGGGCTTTATCCTCGGTGGCTTGATGGAGCAGAACCTGCGTCGTGCGCTGTCGATTTCCAACGGTGACCTGCAGATCCTCTGGTCGAGCCCGATCACCTTTGGTGTATGGGTACTGACCGCGCTGATGCTGGCCTTCCCGCTGATCCGCATCTACCGCAAACGTGCCTTGCAGCGTCGTGCCGTGGCTGATGTCTGAGGTCACCTTTAAACATTGGTGGGGAACACCGCTGGTCGGCCTGGCCGGCGGTTACCTGGCCAGCCTCGTCGGCTGGCCTTTGCCGTACATGGTCGGCTCATTGCTGGCGATCATCCTGGTGCGCTGCCTTACGCCGTGGCAGTTGGCGGAGATTCCCGGCGGGCGCAAATGCGGCCAATGGGTGGTGGGCATCGGCATCGGCCTGCACTTCACGCCGGTGGTGATCGAACAGGTGATGAGCCACTTCGGGCTGATCTTTTTCGGCGCACTGGTCACCAGTATGTCGAGCGTGGTTGGCGTGTGGTTGATGCGCCGCAGCGGTGAAGACCGCGCCACGGCGTTTTTCTCCAGCATGCCGGGCGGTTCCGGTGAGATGGTCAACCTCGGCGCACGCAATGGCGCCGTGCTCAGCCGTGTCGCGGCGGGGCAGAGTCTGCGCGTATTGGTGGTGGTGCTGTGTGTACCGGCGATCTTCAAGTATCTGCTGGAAGGCGGTACACCGCAGTTTCATCCGGCGCCCGTGAGCTGGCCGTGGCTGTTAGCGCTGTTTCCGATGGGCGCACTGGTCGCCTGGGGTTGGCAGCGTTTGCGTCAGCCGAACCCGTGGTTGTTCGGCCCCTTGCTGGTGAGCGCCACTGCCAGTGTGATCTGGGACCTGCATATCGGCCTGCCCGACGGCGGCAGCCAAATCGGCCAATGGTTGATCGGCAGCGGTCTGGGTTGCCACTTCAACCGGCAGTTCTTCCGTCGGGCACCGTCATTCATGGGTCGCACCCTGATCGGCACAGCCCTGACCATGGCGCTGGCGACATTGGCAGCGGTGGGCTTGAGTGCCTTGACCCACCTGGACCTGCGCTCGCTGACGTTGGGCATGATGCCGGGGGGGATTGCCGAGATGAGCCTGACCGCCGAGACGCTGCAGTTGTCCGTTCCCCTGGTGACGGCCATGCAGGTGATGCGTTTGTTGTTCGTCCTGTTCCTCGCCGAACCTCTGTTCCGGCACTGGAACCGTCAACCCTGACCCTCGGTAACGTGAGCGGCTCGCGTGCGGGCCGCTGCCGTTTGTCGGCACTGTCAATTCTCACAGCTGGTTGCTCCCCAGCTTCCGCGTTACACCTCTTCGCAACTACTCCCACTCAGTAAATGGGCCGTAGACATTGAGTTCCTCAATAACTGCAGAGGCTTCCACCATGGGTAACGACGAAGAGCTTTCCAAAAATCCAGACCAGCGTTTGATCAAGCTCTCAGAGGGGCGCTCACTGCTTACGCCTTACTCAAGCACGCGCCCCCTCAAAAAGACGCCATCGGTACAGCGTACGTTCATCGACCGTCGTTACTTGGTGCCGCCCCCGTCCGACCTGTCGCTCAACTCGACGCAAGCCTTCAAAAAGGTTCACCTCGAAGATTTGGTACTGTACATCCCTGCAAGTACCCGGCCGGTGCAAGGCTACGATGCAGGTATCAACCTCGTCGCAATCACCACGCATGAGGAGGGACTACTGATCGGCTTGCTGCCATTTCTGGAGGCGGCAGCCCTGGATTTCGTGGAGCTGTTCTGGGGCTCTCTGACCGACCCCGTCGCCTCCACCACCATCCAACAGCATGAAGTGGATAACGCTGAGGTGATTCCCCTGTTCGTACCGTCAAGTTCGATCACCGACGGTAATACCTATCCAGTGTTCTTCAGGGTGACACGCCTCGGCCAGGCGGTAGGAGAAACAAGAAAATTCGCACTGAAGGTCGATAAGGTGAAACCCGGCGGGGACAATCCGGACGGGGACAGATTTGTAAACACGAACCTGCTCAAGCCGATCATTCCCCAAGAATTTCTCGACTTTGGCGTTACAGAAGACGACGCCCAAAACTGCATAGAGATTCGCGTCCCCTACTACCCTGCCGATACCTCACTGTCACCCCGCACCTACCGGGCGGTGCGGGATGTTGTTCGCCTGAAAATCGGCGATGCATTATTCGAACACTCAGTGTCGCAGGAGGAACAGGGTAACCATGACGACATTGTTTTCAAGCTGTGCGTTGAACATTGGCGCCAGATCGGCAGCGGCCATCACGTCGCTGAGTGGAACGTGATTGATGAATGCGGAAACTATTCCGACGGCTGGTCGGTCGCCGAATTCCTCCTGGTCTACCTGAACGATGGTTCAGAGCCATTGTTGCCCCATTGTTTCTTCAGTGAGGCTCCGGAAGACATCCTCGATCTCGACCACGTCGTTGGCGATTTCGTGAACATCGTCGTTCTAATCGCGAATAACGGCTACCAATTGGGCGACGTGATCAAGGTGACCCTCATCGGCAAGACGTTGCGTGGGCAAACGGTGAGGAAAACCTACAGCTCTGATCCACTGACATCCACCACGACGCGCCAGCTCAAAATTCCATGCCCGGTAAGCGACCTGATACCGTTGATCAAAGGTGAGGCTCGACTTAGCTATGAGCGAATTCGCTTTGGCGCGCAGAATAGAGGCTCACACCTCACGCCGGTCACTATTATCGGCACCGCCATTCCCGGCGGACTTCGCGCCCCGATTTTTCGCGAGGCTGTCGATGGAATACTGCCTGCCGATACCACCATCATCAACATCGACATCCTTAAATATGACGACCAGGACTACTTTGACCGCATCACGCTGAAGCTGTTGGGTCGCTACCCTAACGGCAAGTTTTACTACCACGAAGAATCCAAAAATGCAGGCGTAGGCAATGTGGTGTTCTCGATTATCAATGGCCCCGAGGGTGACATTGCCAAATTGGCAGGTGGCAGCCTGACTGCCTCTTATACCCGTCAGAATAGCGAGGGACCACTACCATCCCCGGACACAACAGTTAGTATCAGTGCCTCTACGGCTGTACTGCCAGAACCGCGAGTGCATGAGGCGCCACCGCCTGATTACGTGTTTGATTCGAACCAGTCCACCGGTGATGCCACCATTGAGGTCGACCCCCACAGCGATATCATCGAGGGGGATACGGTCATCCTGCATGCTGAAGGCTATGTGCCAGGTGGCAGCGCGCCGCCCCAACCCTTCTTTGTCTCAGACACTTGGAAAGACCGGCCACTGCCTTTCACGCTTAAGCGCCAGTACATCCTGCTCAATCAAAATATGAATATTTTCTACGAGCGCTCGCGTCCAGGCGTTGCACCACGCATCTCGAACACCGTGCACATGAGAGTCCTCGCTGCGCGCCATTTGCCCGCGCCTTTCGTTTATAACAGCACACCCGTGGACGACGAAAACGCGACTATCAACCCGGTCATTGCTGATAACACTGCGCAGGTGACGGTTCGCGTGCAATTTGCACCGATGTCTTCGAACGATCTCATCAAACTCGAACTGCAGGGCAACCCCGGTGCGACGCTACCGTCCATAGCACCTCAATACGGCAACCCAACTGCGGGTTTTGTCGATTTCAAATTCTCTAACAGCGTGATCGGCGACCACATTGGGAGCGTCCTGCGTCTTCAGTATCACGTCACAACCAATGGCATCACCGATGACTCAAGGGTACTGAACCTGCGCGTACTGGACTTCGATGAAGTACCCGGCGGCAATCCACTGCCGCAGCCAAGGCTCAATGGCCTGCCACCCGGCTCAAAAATAGACTTGAATGCGTTCAACACCGATTGCTGGGTGAGCCTGGCGCCCTGGACGTTAAGCCGCAAGGACCAACGGATCTGGCTCAAGCTCCATAGTGTTGGCGCAACCCCCTTGACACTGTTGAACGGCCATCTGATCGACCAGACCCAAGCCGACAACGGGATAGTGAATGAAAAGGCAATGCGCAGCTGGTTTACCGCACTGACGGATGAAAGCAAGGTGACGGTAAGTGCAGCCGTCACTTTCAATGGCGATACTAATGAACTGAACGCCAAACCCTTTCCGTCGAGCAACTACTTCATCCAAGCGCTTCGGTTCTATGATTTGACGGACTTTGAGTTATTAAGCTGGAATCAGTGGGTCAACATCGTCAGCAGTCTGGGCCTGATCAGAAACGTCAACAACAACAATTTCTGGTTTGTAAAACTCAACAATGGCAGCCCTATCACTCCCGGCGTCATTAAATCCTTTTTTATCAAAAGCGGTAAAACCTACGACTTGAGTTTCAAAATGAAGGTGGATTTGAACCCCTATCAACCCTTTGTTTACATGGAGTTCGGCACTCAGTCAGAACATTTCCTGCATAACAATCCCGGAGTATGGACCTCACACTCCCGGACCTTTGCATTGCCTGCCGGGGTTCCGTCTCAGTTCTTGCCTATACGCATCTATTTCAAGAGTGGTTTCTCAGGGGCCGAGTTTTCACTGGATGATATTTTGGTTGTGGAGCGGCCATAGACTCATTGTTCAAGACCGGTGCCGGGTGGTGACATTGCTACCCGACACCACCACTTTTGATGCAATAAAAAAGCCTCTCTACCGTCAGGAAGAGAGGCTCGCTGATTTGTTATTTTCTGGGTACACACTTTTTCAGAGTGTCATCAAAATCTTGTCCAGCCGGGCACTGCATCGGGTATTTTATCCATCGATTGATATTGACGTGGTATATACACCGATAATACCAACCGGGCGATACGCTTTTGAAATAGCCGGCGCTAGTGCAAGCTGGATCACCCCCCGGGTACTCACTCGAAATCGTCTCGGTAGGGCCGCTGGAACAAGCGGCGAGCAGTACAGCAACACCTGCCGCCAGTAATACCTTGGGGACGGTACGCATAACTTTTTTACTTGTAAGACGCTGCATGGGAATCTCCTGATAAGGAATGCCCATCCAGTTAGCCCCCAAAAAAACAAACCGCCTACTGTCAGATTTGACAGGTTGGCGGTTTGCCCGACGAACGGAGAGTCCTGCACCGGCAACGTTTAGAACGCGTAGCGCAGCCCCACATTCACCCCCAGGGGTTGCTTGATGTTCTTGCCCACGCTCCGCTCCAGGTCCGCATGCATGCTCAGGTTCTGCGACACCGACATCGCTACACCCGCTCCCAGCTTCAAGCGTGAGCCCGACAGGTCGTTGTTGAACGAGTTATCGTTGACGAACACTTTGTTGCTCTGGTCGAACTCATGGGCGACCGCAGCTTTCAAGTAGGGCTGCAGCACGCCGCCGCTGTCGAGTTGGATGTTATTGCCGGCAGTGACGCCCAACTCACCGATCACCGAACTCGAACGGTCCCCCTTGGCTTCCAGGCCGTTATCCAGTGTGTAACTCTGGGCCTGGGTGATCACCGCCGCCAATTGGCCGTAGGGCTCGACGAAATAGCCATCATCCAGCGTGATGTGACGACCGAATTCGGCCGAAGCGCCCATGGCATTTTGCGTGTAGTTGCCCTTGCTCTTCTTGCCGTCGCTCATGGCCACGTTGGACTCATTGTGGAGGCGGTTGAACTTGAGCACGCCGTCGAAGTAAAAGCCGCTTTCGCTGTCCAGCCACGTTGCATAGCCGCCCACATAGTAACTGTTGATGGTGGCCTTGCTGCCCAGGTTCAGGTCCAGGTCCGATTGGCTGTGGCCGGCCATTGCACCGATCAGCCACTGCCCATCGCCGGCCTCCAGCGGTGCATCCGCTCCCAGGGTGAAACCGCGCTGACTCTGGTTGTAACCCAGACCAGTCTTGTCGTTGGACACTTCATACTTGTTGCCATAGGCACGAGTCCACAAACCCGCGGTCTGGCCGCCGTTGAAACGCAGTTCGCCCATGCGCGTCCGCAGGTTGGTCATTTCCCCCAACAGCACACTCGGCGCCGCATTGAACAACGCCAACACTGAGTTGGTGCTCGGGCTGATGACCTTGCTATCCGGGTCCAGGTACCAATCGTGATTCTGGTTATCCGCCGTCAGGTCGTAAGAATAGGTACCGCGGTCGACCCGACCACCCACCAGGCTGAAATTCGCCACACCGTCGGCGGTGTGCACCATGTGCAGGCGCTCGTTCAACGGGTCGGCCCCCGTGGCCGCGAGCAGCAACTGATGGTGACCGGCAGACGTGCCCGTTACATTCAGGAAGTCGCCGGTCAGCGAGCCGAAATCCGCCTTCATGATGAACGTACCGCCGGTGCCGGACAGGTTGGCCACGTCCAGCTTATAGAAGGCTCCGGACTCGCCGAACTTGACGTTACCGCCATTCATCGACAATGCGTTGAGGGCCTGTTGGCCATCCACCATCACCCAGGTGGCGTCGCTGTTGACCGACAGTTTGTCGACATTGTCCAGGCGCCCGGTCAGTACCGAGCCATTGTTCAGACCCACGTTGGCGCTGCCGCCGCTGTTGACGATGTCGCCGTTCATGAAGGCGACATCCAGGTTCAGGTCCAGAGCGCTGTCTTTGCCCACCTGGATATTGCCGTCGAGCGCACTGTTATTCACGCGCATGTTGGCCGAGCCACCACCGCTCAGTTCCAGCATATTGCCGTTCTTGCCGCTCAAGGATGAACCATTGGTTACATCAATTTCGGCCATGATCGGGCTCAACACTGAGATTGCCGGGCCGCCAAGCCCCTCGACGCGTGAACCGTCCAGGGTCAAGTGAGGAGACTCAATGGCCGTCGAACTCTCACGTGCCATGACGACACCGGTTGTCGCCCCCGTGATTTCACTGTTCCTGGCAATGGCTGCGCCCCCCAACAGCCTCAGACCCTGCTGGCTGCTGCCGGTCACCTTGGAGTCATTCAACTCCAACAGACTATGGGAAGTAACGTTGGCGCCGTAAGTCGCACCGGTAATTTCACTCCTGCTGACTTGAGCGTGAGAGCCGATGGTGGTGCCTGGTTGGTGAGCAACGTTCAAGCCGCCACTGGTGTAGCTGGTCACACTCGCGTCGGTGATCGTGGCGTTCGATTCACTCAGTGCGACAGCTGCCTGGAATCTGTGAGTCGAGGTCACCGTAGCCGACTTAATGGTCAGTGTAGAGCCGTTGGTCGCCTGTATTTCTTGAACGATGGCATTGTCGTGGATGTTGAGGGCCGCATTATTCTGCGCGATATAGGCCAGCGCACCTGACCCGGGATAGACGTCAAGTTGGCCGGTGCCAACATTGCCGTCCACGGTGACAGCCGATAGCGCATGTTCACTCAAAAGATACAGTGGCCCGACAGCCATGAGTTTTATAGTTGTGAATAAACGCGAATAACGAAAATGATGGGGATTAATAGATTTCATGCTTTGTAGCCTCAGAAGTAAATACCAGTTCGAACCCGGAACCCGTATCGAATAGGTCTCCGTTTTCCACGGCGCTGAGACTAAAGAGCTGAATCCCCCGAACACGTAGGACTTTTCTTAATATCCCCTGCTTAACGGCTATAGGTTGTTGCAGTAAAAGGCCCCACCGCCTCACAAAGGCGAGTGGGGCCAAGGCAATCAGAGTGTCCCGCTACGGCGTGTTGCGCCTGGCACACAGGTAGGAGGTGTGCCAGAAGCAACCAGGTCCCAAAGCGCCCTGACCTCCATGGAATTCCCACGATCCCCTGTGGACGGCCGGAAGAGTGTCCAACGCACACCGACATAGCCCCGACCTGAGGTACCCGTATAGTCCCTGAACCAGGCGCTCAAATCCAAAGGCACGATCAAGCCCAGGTTTACATGGCTACTGTCGATATCGAAATCAGCACTTATCACCGGGGACCCGATAGGTGCGCCGAGAGGCGTTCCAGCGGGGACATAGGCGTATCGGTAGGCCTCGATCTTGACCTTATCCCCCACTTGGAGTATCGCCGGGTCCAGGACTTTGATTGGAACACCCAGCCATGGACTCCGTGAACAATTGATGAAGTAACCGGCATGTGGGTGAGATGGCAAGACTGCTGCGTTGTTGAAACTAGGATCGGCCAACCCCGCCAGATTGAAAATTTCAACCACCACATTTTGAGTCGGGGTGTGTTTGTAGTTGATCGCATCGCGGATCTTGCAATAAATCGGGAGGGCAGAGCTATTGCCAAACGATTCGATGAGCGTCCAGTCAACGGTAAAAGGCACCTGAAAACCCGCTGGCTCCGAGCCTGTGGCGGCATAGGTGGACGCGACATCTCCGTTGGGGCCATAGATCAGGTCGATGAAGTCGCCCGTTGTCAATCCCGCAGGCAACGCTAGAGTAGCCGTTGCATCAAAGCCACGATCCTTTTCAGAGATACGGTTGTCTGGACGCGGCAGAGGCCCGCCGCCCAACAGTACGGGCATGGCGAGCGTCGGATCCACAGGACCTGGGCCGGGGTTTTGGCTGTCACCTGGCTCACGCAGGTCGACATCCACTTGAACGACGACTGACGGGAAGGTGGGGCTGTCAGCGCGATCCACAAAAAGCTGAATATCAGCAGTGTAAAAACTACCACCCGTCGCAATGGCAGCATAACGGGCGGGAATATCAATCGGCCCACTGATCGAGCCGATGGATTGGTTGTAGATCTCTACCGTTCCCCACGTCACTCTCAGGAAATCCGTGGGCAAGTGGCCTGTAATGCTTTCCAGCCGTACTGTTGCACCATTGCGGGCTTCTTCTTTGTCGACCAGCGGCGCCTCCAAAACTCTGATAGCGCCGAACACCGGCGGATTGTTGAGCCTTACGCGCACATAGGCCGGATCAGAGAGGTTCGTCTGGTTTCCTGAACGATCAATTAGCCGGTAGGTATTCTCGATTGTACCGGCTCTTTCCAGGATCACTGCAGTGGGGATGATCGCCGTAATGGCGCCAGTCAAGGGGACGTCACCTTCAATGTGCGTCGTGGAGGTGCCCACATGAATACTGTACTTGTCCCCGCCCCGCCGCTCTGCAGGCTCGGGAATGGTGCATTCCAGACCCAGCTTACCCTCTAGGTATGTGGGGGTGAGTTCCGCGCCATAGTTTTCAAATTCAAGCGGGGCAGGCTGTTTATTACCATTAGGATCCCGTGCATCCACATACACTCGCCTGACGTTGTAGTTGATGACGTTTTCGCTTGCGTTAACCACAACGACTCTGATGTCCTTGAGCCCATTTTCTTTAAGCGCATCTCGAGGCCCCAAGTTGATAACCACAGGATCAGGTAGATTGACGCTGGTTTCAAAGCTCGTGATGAATTCAGGCCGGTCATTAACCAATACGGTGAGCGGCTCGAACGCATTGAAAAGCCCGCGCTCCCAAGGCCGTATTTGCAGCACCAAACCCGTCTGTTGCAGCGCCCGCGGCACTACATCACGGTGCGTATCACCCACGATAGCCTGTAACAGACCCTCGATAATTGGCGGCGGCGAAAAAGAAGGGTTCTCGATGGGGTCCTCCCAGTCCTCCAAAGGCCCTAGCTCTTGAACGCTGCTTTTGTTGATGGGTTTCTGTGTATTACTGGACATAACTCTAACTCCTGATAAGGATAGGTATCTGTCCGGGTATACAAGGCATGCTTGACCACACACCCGGCTGTCATTACTCAAGGAAACAACTGACGTTCAACTGGTATGGCTTCACAAACCTGATGATGTCTCGTTCATTGAATAGACTTTGAGAAGGTTGCATAACTGTCAAATCTGACAGTTATGCAACGTTTTAATCATCCGAAAGACAAGGCGGCTGGCCAGCCAGGCGAGTCAACTTGATGTACACCAACTTGCGACCGGAATAGCCCATGCCTGCGCCAAAGGGCCTGATGACCTGGTAGCGTGCGACAGCCGAGCCATGGCGAGGCTCAGTCTGGCCCGGCGCAGGCTCTACCAGACCGGGTGCCTTGATGTACGGAACGAACGGCACCTGAAAGGTATATCCGTCACGGTGTTCATTCCCGGTCAGCGTATGCTTAAAGGTCTGGATGGTTTCAGGGATGACCGCACCGGAAAAGCCGGCGGGATGCGCATAACTGGCCCAGTGTAATTTCAGCTCATCGCCTGGGGCCAACCGGCTCTCATCCCCAGGAATCTTGACGCCCACGCCGTTAACCCACGGCCGCAAAGAGCAACTGATAAACCCGGAATCCGGGCCTGTGTCGTAGGTCACCCCGACATACTCGAGGTCTTTCAACCCCACAATCGGGATGATGTTGATTAATACCGGCGTATCCCGTGCTCGCTGCCTGTTAACGCCGTTGAAGGTCCAATAAAAGAACGGAACCAGCCCGCCCGCCAGAATCTCGATGAAGGCCCAGTCGACAAACCATTCGACTTCCTTCCCGGCCGTGTCCCCCAGTTTCACTTCATACGTCGCAATCGGTCCTGGATGGGTGCCCGCCATCAACTCCAGCAATTCACCTGGTTTCGGATTGTTGTATAGAGGGGCCACCACACGTACGCGCAGCCCTTCATCATTCACGCTCAACTGGTTGTCACCATCTTTACCTTTGACGGTCACCACCGGCAGCAAGTGGTTGGTCGGTTTCGGATTGTCAGGGCTCACATCCCCTGCCACGGTCAGGTTAACCGGAACAAACCGGGTGGCCGAAGGCCTCGCGGGCGCAGTCCCCCGCTGCCAGTTGTATTCTGCTCGGATCACCCCTGGTGTGTACTCATAACCGCCACTGGCCAACACTGAATACGGAATGCGGACGGTGATAGGCCACGCCTGAATCTCGGTAATCTGGATAGAAGCCAGGGGTATACGGTCCCAGAAAGGATGCAAAAAATCCCCCGGCGCGGCGCCGTATACTTCGAGGATTTGCATGTACACGCCATCCGGTTTTTGGCGGGCGTCATCGAGGTTTATCAGGCCGTCCGCCAATTGAGGTATCTGAACAGGACGCAGCTCGACGGGCGTCGGCGTCAAACTGATCAATAGAGGGGAAGTAAGGGAAGGGCCAGACTCGCGGCCCGAGCGGTCGCGCAGATAATAGAGGCCGTTGTACTCGGCATTTTTCAACCCGCGCAGATAGTCGCCGGGAAAATGTAATTCAACAGGTCGAGTCCCGTTTTTGTGCTCTTGTGTGATCTCTGTCGTGGCAACAATGTCCAGACGGCGGCTACGTTTGCGCGCAGGTTTGTGGAAGGGCAATAGGGTCAGATAACCCTCGACAACGTCACCTAAACGGGCGTCCAACCACAGAGGAGCGATAGTGCCGACCACCTGATTTCCATTGGCTGGATCATCCAGGTATGCGTCGGTGACGCCTTCGGCATCGATCTGCGCAGAAAACCGCAACCGCGGTCCGCGCTGCCCCTGATTCGGGCCGACCCTGTCGCTGTCCAACAGGGTTATGAATGAGGCAACGCCAGGGTTGCCGCTGCTTTCTCTCAAGACCACTTCGTATTTCAGACGATGCAGCCCGCCGACATCCATAAGATACGAAGGCACCACGGCATCGACATCAGGCAGGTCGGATTCGTCATAGGGCGCCTCCAGCTTTTTGGTCTCAAACAGAGCGTCATCCCAATACCACTTGAATACCGTTATATCGCCCGGATCGAGACTATCACTGCCGGGCGGAAGTTCAGGCACCTCAACGCGCAGTCCCGTGCTTTGAAACGACACAGGTATTTTCCGGCCGTCATCGTCAGGCATCAAATCCAGTGAGTCAGGCGCCAACGGTGCGTGCAACTCCAGAATGCCGGCGTTTGTCACTCCAATGGGTTCAGGTTTTGGCATGTCTACTCTCCTCGGCAAGCCTCAGTGAGGGTTATTGGCCATCGGTTACAGAGACCAGAGAGAGGAGTTAATGCGATTGAAGCCGAAACGGATACTGTCAGAACTAACAGGTACGGCCGGGCCGAAAGTGCTTGGTTTGCGTGAAACGCACGACCAAAGCACCGTCAAACAATGACTTGCGGGAGCGGGGGAAACTTGCCCCCGCACAACCATCAGACAGGCGGCAACCGCCACTCGATCGGCGTCTCGCCATTCTGCTCAAGAAACTTGTTGGTGCGACTGAAATGCCCGCAACCCAAAAACCCGCGATACGCCGACAGTGGCGACGGGTGCACCGAGGTCAGCACCAGGTGCTTGGTGGCATCGATCAGCTTCTGCTTGCCTTGGGCATGAGCGCCCCAGAGCAAAAACACCAGATGCGGCTGATGTTCGCTGACCACCTCGATAATCCGATCGGTAAAGAACTGCCAGCCCTTGCCCGCATGGGCGTTGGCGTTGGCGCGCTCGACGGTCATGGTGGTGTTGAGCATCAGCACGCCCTGGTCGGCCCAGCTTTGCAGGTAGCCGTGATTGGGGATGTCGATGTTCAGGTCGCGCTTGAGCTCTTTATAGATATTGACCAGTGACGGCGGCGCCGGCACACCCGGTTGCACCGAGAAGCACAGGCCGTGGGCCTGGCCGGGGCCGTGGTACGGGTCCTGGCCGAGGATCACGACTTTGACCTTATGCAACGGCGTGGAATTGAGCGCGTTGAAAATCAGCGGGCCGGGCGGGTAGATCTCTTTGCCGGCGGCATGTTCCTGGCGCAGGAACTCGCGCAGCTGGGCCATGTACGGCTGCTCGAACTGATCCCGCAGGGCGTGTTTCCAGCTGGGTTCGAGTTTGATACGGTCGTCTTCGGTCATGGTTGAATGGTCTTGTCAAAAAGAATGAGGCGAACCCTAGGAAAGCCGACCCCGCTTGTCAATTGATCTGACACACCACCGACACTTTCCTACGAAGCGATCATACTCATCCTTCAACGTATCGATTGAGGTCACGATGAACCTGCACTTCGAAGAACTGACCGGCAGCGACGGTGCCCGCATCGGTATCGCCAGCCTCGATGCTGAAACGTCCCTCAATGCGCTCTCCTTGCCGATGATCCTCGCCCTGGGCGAACGCCTGGACACTTGGGCCAAGGATCCGAACATTGTCTGCGTGCTGCTGCGCGGCAACGGCCCCAAGGCATTTTGCGCCGGTGGTGAAGTGCGCAGCCTGGTTCAGGCTTGGAGGGAACAGCCAGGCGCTGTCCCGCCCCTGGCTGCGCAGTTCTTTGCGGCGGAATACCGCCTTGATTATCGCCTGCACACCTACCCGAAACCGCTGATTTGCTGGGGCCACGGCTACGTACTGGGGGGTGGGATGGGCCTGCTGCAAAGTGCGGCGGTGCGCATCGTCACGCCGAGCAGTCGGTTGGCCATGCCAGAGATCAGCATCGGGCTGTACCCGGACGTCGGCGCCAGTTGGTTCCTGTCGCGGCTGCCAGGCAAGCTCGGGTTGTTCCTGGGCCTCACGGGCGCCCATATCAACGGCCGCGACGCTTTGGACCTGGGACTGGCCGACCGCTTCTTGCGCGACGACCAGCAAGACGAACTGCTCGACGGCCTGCTACAACTGAACTGGCAGGAGCAAACCTCAATGCAGCTCAACAGCCTCCTCAAGGCGTTGGCCCAGGAAGCTGTCGAGCAACAACCGCAGGCACAATGGCTGCCACGCCGGGCACAGATCGACGAATGGCTGGACGTAGGCGATGTGCGCTGTGCCTGGCGGGCCTTGAGCCAACTGCGCGAACACGCTGACCCGCTGTTCAGCCGGGCCGGCAAGACGCTCAGCGAAGGCTGCCCGTTGACCGCGCACCTGGTGTGGGAACAGATCCAGCGCGGCCGGCATTTGTCCCTGGCCCAAGTGTTCCAGATGGAATACACCATAAGCCTCAATTGCTGCCGTCACCCGGAATTCAGCGAAGGCGTGCGTGCGCGGTTGATCGACAAGGACCAGACGCCCCATTGGCACTGGCCGGATATCAACGCGATTCCGGATGCGGTGGTGCAGGCGCATTTCAATAAGGCCTGGGAAGGTCGCCACCCCCTGGCCGACCTGTCCGATTACTAGCAGTTGCCCATAAAAAAGCGGCGCTTCGTGCGCCGCTTGCAATGCAGACGTGTCAACGGTGACCGCCGCGACCACCTCCATGGTCGGAACCGCGGCCGTGCCCGCCATTCCCCCAACGGTTACCGCCGCCCCAGCCTTGGTTCGGGTAAGGCCGGTAACCGGCGCGCGGTCCGTAATAACGCGGGGCCGGCTGGTAATAACGCGGCGCTGAGTAGTAGCGCGGTTGTGGCGCGTAATAGCGCGGTGCAGGGTAGTAGTCACGCCGATACGGGTACGCCGTACCACCACCGTAGTAATACACCGGCGCCGGTGATGTGTAGACCTCGGACCGATAGTAGCTCTGGCCTCCATCGTAATAAGGCACACAAGCGGAAAGGGTCAGACCGAGTAAAGCGCTGAGCAGCAGTCGTCGATACATGGCGGCCTCCTGGACCGCGGAAGAGCGCCTCCAGCGACGCGGGAGGGCGGCATTCAGCTTTCACTGAATGACGAGACATCTGACATCAAAAACGGAATCTGGTGCGTTTTCGCAACAGCTTGATACATCTGCGCCAGCTTTATCGGTTCAGTAAATTTGTCTGGCTCGCAACTTTCTCAATTGCGATGATGTCACTATGACATCGCACAAAGCCAGGGAGGCTCTAGCGTGCGCCCTTCGCTACCCTGTTCGGACCTGACCCATGAAGATTTCAACCAAACTGCTGCTCTCGTTTCTACTGTGTGCGCTGGTCACCCTAGCGGTAGGCCTGCTGGGAATCAAAGGGGTGGTTCGCCTCTCCACGGCATTGGAACTGACGTTTTCCAACAACCTGGTTTCGGTGAGCAACACGGCCGCCACCCTCAACGGCCTGGTGGCCCACAACCGCGGCCTGTACCGCTTGATGGATGCCAGCAAGGGTGACGTCTCCCCGCAGGATCGCGACCGCGTGCGCCAGGATATAGCCCAGGAACTCAAGCGCAGTCAGGCGTCCTACGCCACCTACCGCGCAACCCCGCTGGAAGATGACGAACGGGCGGCGGGCGACAAACTCGACCAGATCTGGCCCACCTACATCAGCAGTTCCGAACGCATCATGGCACTGCTCGATGGCGGCCAAGTCGACCAGGCCCGTGCCCAGCTCAACACCAGCAACAATGAACTGTTCCGCCAGGCGCGTGAGCTGATCCGCGTGATGATCGAGTCCAATAACCGCCAGATCAAGGAAGGCGCGGTCGCCGCCGATGAGCTGCGCAACAGCGCGTTGACGTGGATGATCAGCGGCATTGTGCTGGCCTTCCTCATTGCGATCATCATCGGTGTGTTGATCACCCGCCTGATCACCCGTCCCATCGCTCAAGCCGTGCAGAGCGCACAACGCATTGCCCAGGGCGACCTGACCCAGGCCATCATCACCGAGCGCACCGACGAAGCCGGGCAACTGCTGATGGCGCTGTCGGACATGCAAGGCGGCCTGAAAAGCACCCTCGTGGAAATCGCCAACGCGTCCGACCAACTTGCATCGGCGGCTGAGGAACTGAGTGCGGTCACTGATGAAAGCAGCCGCGGCCTGACCCGCCAGAACGATGAAATCCAACAAGCAGCCACCGCCGTCAACCAGATGACCGCCGCCGTGGACGAAGTGGCCAGCAACGCCGTCTCCACCTCCGAAGCCTCGCGCCAGGCCACCACCGAGGCCGAAGATGGCCGCCAGCAAGTGGAGCAGGCAGTGTCCGGCATGAGTTCGATGGTGGTCGAGATCAACGACTCCACACAATCGGTTGCAGACCTCGCCGGCCAAGTGCGAGAAATCGGCAAGGTCATCGATGTGATCCGCGGCATCGCCGACCAGACCAACCTGCTGGCCCTCAACGCGGCCATTGAAGCCGCCCGCGCGGGTGAGCAAGGACGTGGTTTCGCGGTGGTCGCCGATGAAGTGCGGGCGCTGGCCCACCGCACCCAGATATCCACGGTCGATATCGAAAAGATGATTGGTGATGTGCAGACCGGCGCCGACGATGCAGTCGCGGCAATGAACAAGAGCCTGACGTGGGCCAACAACACCCAGACCCTCGCGCAGAACGCCGGCGAAGCGCTGCAACGAATCACCGCCAGTGTGGCGAAGATCAATGAGCGTAACCTGGTGATCGCCTCGGCCTCGGAGGAGCAGGCCCAGGTGGCCCGCGAAGTGGACCGCAACTTGCTGAACATCCAGGACTTGTCCACTCAGACCGCGGCCGGTGCCCATCAGACCAACGCGTCCAGCCAGGACCTGTCGCGCCTGGCCACTTCGTTCAACGTACTGGTCAGCAAGTTCCAGCTCTAAGTAGCCTGGGCAGGGGCGGCCCTGTATCGTACAAGGCATACCGGGATTCTCCGGAACCTTGCCCGATCCAACCTGAACCTGCCCATGACCACGCCAACCCTTTGCCCCGCCTGCGGCGCCCGCAACGACTGCTCCCTGGCTGACCCACGTACGGTCGACCAGGCGTGCTGGTGCTACAGCGTCACCATCGACCCGGCAGTCCTCCAGGCCTTGCCCGACGAATTGCGCAACAAGGCTTGCCTGTGCCCGCGTTGCGCCCAGGTCGATGAACAACTGCGTGGCGTTGAGCCGACGTAATGCGGGTCGATCGTTTCCTCAGTAACCTGCCGCGTTTCAATCGCAAGCAAGTGCGCCTGTTGCTGGTTGAGCAGCGGGTGTCGGTCGATGGCGTGGCGGTCAGCGATCCCCATCATGAGGTGCGCGCATTCAGCCGCGTATGCGTTGACGATGAGGTGCTGCAGGCGGGCAAACCGGCACGCTATTTCATGCTGCACAAGCCCCAGGGTTGCGTGAGCGCCACGGCGGATCCGCAACACCCGACGGTGCTGGATTTACTCGATGAGCCGGACAAAGATGAATTGCACATTGCCGGTCGCCTGGACTTCAACACCACCGGTCTGATGCTGATCACCAACGACGGCCAATGGTCGCGTCGCCTGACGCAGCCGCAGACCAAACTGCCCAAGGTCTACCTTGTGGAGACCGAGCAGGACATCGGGTCGGACTACGCCGCAACGTTTGCCCGCGGCCTGTATTTCGCCTTCGAAGATTTGACTACCCAACCCGCCGAACTGGTGTTGCTGGGACCGAGAACTGCGCGGCTGAGCATCATCGAAGGGCGCTATCACCAGGTGAAGCGCATGTTCGGGCACTTTGATAACAAGGTCGTCGGCCTGCATCGCGAGCGCATGGGGCCCTTGGTGCTGGATGCCGCCCTTGCACCGGGTGAGTATCGAGCACTTACCGACGACGAAATCCGAATGGTCTGATGACCGTTCAGCCGGTGATGGCAAAAAACCGCTTCACCGCCTTGCGAGGTGCCCGCTCTGCTGCTTGAATCAGGATCACCAGTTCAAATATGACTGGCGAGTCGCCTATAACCTCCAAGAAACACCTTGCCCCGCCCGCGCTTGATCCACGGGCCTTCCCGGCAAACAGCCCGCCCTAACAACACCCGTCGGCCAGCCGTCATTGGATCGACATGGGCCTCCTTTTCCAGGCGTATGCCTACCTGTCACAAAGCTCGTGCAGAGTGATCTGCGCGCCCTACCCGCTTGCCAGGAGTCTTACGACATGAGGCCAGAAATCGCTGTGTTGGATATACAGGGTCAGTATCGGGTTTACACGGAGTTCTATCGCGCGGACGCTGCTGAAAAGACCATCATCCTGGTCAACGGCTCCATGGCCACCACGGCATCCTTCGCCCAAACCGTGAAAAGCCTGTACCCGCAATTCAATGTGGTTTTGTACGACCAGCCCTATGCTGGCCGCTCCAAAATCCACAACCGTCATGAGCAGATGCTGACCAAGGAAATCGAAGGCCAGATCTTGCTTGAGCTCATCGACCACTTCGCCGCCGAACACGTACTGTCCTTTTCCTGGGGCGGTGCCGCTGCCCTGGTCGCCCTTGCCCACCGCCCTCGTCGCGTGGAAAAGGCGGTGATCAGCTCATTCTCGCCGGTGATCAACGCACCGATGCGCGACTACCTGGAACGCGGCGTCGACTACCTCGGCAACCTCGACCGCGACCGCGTCGGCCATTTGGTCAACAGCACCATCGGCAAACACCTGCCGTCATTGTTCAAGCGTTTCAACTACCGGCACGTGAGCAGTCTGGCCGAACATGAATATGGGCAGATGCACTTTCACATCAGCCATGTGCTGAACAGTGATCGCCTGTGCTACCTCAAGGCGGCCAGGCAGATCGACATTCCGGTGTTGTTTCTGAATGGTGAATGGGACGAATACACCAGCGCCCAGGACGCCAAGCTGTTTGGCCAGCACGTGGCGAACAGCAGCTTCAGCACCATTCAGGCGACGGGGCATTTCCTGGATATGGAGCACAAGGCGGCGTGCCGAGATAGTCGGGACGCAGTCGTGGGCTTCTTGAAACCGGAGCGGCAGGTCAGCCGGTTGCGCTATCAACAGGGCCAGACACAGCATGCCTTCGCACTCTGAAATACGCTCCCTTGCAGGAGCAAACTTGCTCGCGAAGAACGTCAAGGATAACGCTCGCTTCCTGGAGGAACGCGGCGCGCTTGAGTCTTTCGCGAGCAAGCTCGCTCCTACACTGGGTCAGTCCGCCTGTGTGACACCTGTAACCCACACATTTTTGAAGAAAAACTTCAAATCCCGGCGAACATCTGGTACAAAGTCAGCCGCTCTGAGCGGGTATAGTTTAATGGTAGAACAGTAGCTTCCCAAGCTTCCGACGAGGGTTCGATTCCCTCTACCCGCTCCACTCAAATTCGCGTTCCACGTCAGGTTGTTTTTGACGGGGGATGCCTAAAGAAACCGGTCCTTTGAGACCGGTTTTTTTGTGGCTGCGATTTACGGTAGCAGTCATGCCTGTCGGACATACCTGTACAAATTAATATTTTTGTACAACTATCACTGCAACGCGCCGAGGCACGATCAAGGAGCCAAGCAATGACACGTCTATTGGTTTCATTGTTGCTGATGTTGAGCTTGAGCAGTTGCGCCAACGTAGGCGTCGAGCACTACGCTGACCAGCAACCGCAATTGGACCTGGAGCGGTTCTTCAGCAAACCCGTCAAGGCCTGGGGGATTTTCCAGAAGCGCTCGGGCGAGGTGGCCAAGCGTTTTGAAGTAGATATAGCCAGCCGGCGCGAAGGTAACGCCTTGATTCTCGACGAACGCTTCCTGTACAGCGACGGCACGCGTCAGCGGCGGGTGTGGACGCTGACACCCGACGGTCCGGGGCGTTGGCGCGGTCGGGCGGGTGATGTGGTCGGCGAGGCCATCGGCGAGGTCGCGGGGAACGCGCTGCGTTGGCGCTACCGACTCAACCTGCCGGTAGACGGTTCTGTCTACGAGGTGAGCTTTGATGACTGGATGTACCTGATGGACGAAGACACCCTGATCAATCGCTCCAGCATGACCAAGTTCGGCGTCGAATGGGGCCAGGTCACGTTGTTCTTTCGTCGCCAGTGAATGACCTGCAACGGAGGTGAATCATGCATCTGCAGAAACTGACTGAATGGGCGGTAAACGGAGAAGTTCGCGAGCTGCAGTTGCAGTCGCTGGAGGGTGGCTTCTATATCGCGCGTGTCAGGCTGGATGATGTCGAAATGACGTTGCTGGGCGATGATAACCAGCCGCTGCGCATCCGCTCCACCACGCACTTGCGCGACTTGTTGCAACGGGTTCCGCCGTTTCCCTGTGTGCTGGTGCAACAGTGCGTGCACGATGAAATGTGCGGAGTTCGGGAAGGCCCCATTGGCGCATTGCGGATTCCGTTTACGCTGGATGCGTCCTTTTAAGGCGGTGCAGGTATTGAGGTCGTTCCTATCCTCCAGGTTCGAATGGATCGATTTCGCACTGTGTAATCGCGAGCGTCAATCCGGCTCAGCCATCCCCCGCTGCCCCCCCCCACGCCAACGGCAACGTCACCAACAACACCCCCGCCAGCACCATCACCGCCACCGGCACGCCCAACGCATCGCCCACGCCACCAAACACCACGGGCGCCAACGCTCCGCCACCAATCGTGCCGGTGTAGAACACGGCAAATGCCTGCTCGCGCTTCTCGGCTCCCGCCAGGTCCGGCACAGCCCCGTAAAGCACTGAAGACGTGCCATTGAGCACCAGCCCCAACAGCGGCAACATCACCATCAGCCCAGTCAGCGGCAAATACACCGCAGCGACGATCAGCAAGGCCGTGCTGCTCTCCGTCAGCCATACGGTCCTCATCATGCCGATGCGCGCCCCCAGGTAGCCGCAGAATAATTTGCCGAACGCGCCGCCGATAAACAGCAGGGTCAAGGCCAGGCCAATACCAGCAGTGCCGGCGCCCTTGGCGGCCAGCAGAAACGGCAGGAAGGTGAGAAAACCCATGCGCACGGCGCTGTCGAGGGTGCCGGTGAGGATCAGCGCGCGCAGGCCCCTGGTGGAGCCGGTTCCGATGGGCGACTTGGTTTTTTGGGGCGCGACCGAGGTGCGCGACTGGCTGGGAATCAACCACCACAACAGGCCCGCCGCAGCCAACCCCAGCAATCCCAGGAACGTGGCACTGGCGCGCCAACTGATGACCGTGAGCAACAGACCGACCAGCCCGGGAACCAGGGTTTTGCCGATATCGCCGGAAAAGTTGTACTGGGACAGTGCCTGCTTGATTCCACCGCCGTCCTCGTAGGCATCGCTGATCATCGAAGAAGCCAACGGGTGTTGAGTGCTGGCGCCCAAGCCACCTAACATCAGTGCCATTAACAACATCGTCAGCCCGGTCGCTTGGCCTGCCAACACGTACGCCGCACCGGCGAGCGCGGTGCCGCCCACCAGCATCGGCACACGTCCCCAGCGTTTCGCAGCACGGCTGGCCATGAGCTGGAACACCGCCATCATCCCGGAATAGGCACCGCGTAAAAGCCCGATCTGAGCGTAGGACAGCGCAAACTGCGCCTGCCAGATCGGCAGTAGCACGTAGATGACATCGGTAAGACCATCATGCACGGCATGGGCGCTGCACCCGGCGATCAGCGTGCGGCGGCGTGTGGAAACAGGCATGGCGACGGCGTGATTCATGGTGTCGGGATCAGTTCAGGTTTAACGGGCTTCCAGCCGGTCAGGGCGATCAGCAAGGTCAGTATCTGGAAGGTGATAATCAGCGTCACGCACCCGGCCCAGCCCCAACGCTCCCAGATCAACGCCGGGACAATCGCACCACAACTGCCGCCCAGGTAGTAACACGTGAGGTACATGCCCACGGCGCCGGCTTTGTTGTCGCCGGCGGTAGCGGCGGTGAAGGCGTTGGCCGCCGCCTGGGCGAGAAACACCCCGGTAGAACTGAGGGCCAGGCCCACCACGATGCACCACAACGAGGGCACCAGCGTCAGCGCTGAACCGCTGATGCCCAGCCCGGCAGCGACGCTGAGCAGTTCAGCGTGAGGCCGGGACTTGCTGAGGCGGCCGGCGATGGGGATCACGATCAGTGCCAGCAGAAACACCGTATACAGCGTCCCCAACGCTGCAGGCCCCAGGCCGAAGGGCGGTAATCCGAGGTACAAACCTGCGTAGGTAAACGCCGCCACTTGGGAAAACAACACGCAAAAACCTACTGCGTAGGCCGCCAACATCGGCTTACGAAAAACCGTCGAGAAAGCGGCTTCCCCCCTCAACGATCGCCCACGGCTGGCAGGCAACAGGAACTGGATAAACCCGCCCACCATCAGACTCAGCACCGCCAGCAATTCAAACGCTTCGCGCCAGCCTGCGTATTCGGTCATCACCCCCGTGACAAAGCGTCCGGCAAACCCACCCAACACGGTGCCCGCCACGTACAGGCTGGTGACTTCGGTGACCGTGCCACCTCTCCAGCGGTCGCCGATATACGCCACGCTGGTGGCAAACACCACCGGGATCAGCATCCCTTCGACAAACCGCCACACCAGCACCTCGGCAAAGCTGTCGGCATAGGCTGTCATCAGCGCCGGCACCGCCAGCAGCAAGGCCGCCACGCTGATCACCGTGCGCTGCTCGAAGCGTCCGGTCAGCCGGCTGACAAACGGCGCGGTGATCGCCACGGCCAGCGTCGTCACGGTGATGCTCCACCCCGCCATCTTGGCGCTGATGTGAAACTGCGTGGCAAAGGTCTGCAGAATGCTCTGGGTGGCATACAGGTTGAGAAACGCCGCGCAGCCACACAGGAACAGGGCTAGGCGGGCACAATGCAGGCGCGGTTTCATGAAACCTCTCGTTTTATTTTGTGAGGTCTTTATAGAATGGCCGGCAGGTCTGAAACCAATACCGATTTCGGACCGATCAATACCCAAGGATCAGGATGCTCGACCTACGCAAGCTGCGTTACTTTCTGACGGTCGCCGAAGAGTTGCACTTCGGCCGCGCCGCCATTCGCCTGCACCTGGCGCAGCCGCCGCTGACACGGCAGATATCGGCGCTGGAGACCGAGTTGGGCTTCAAGCTATTCGATCGCACCAGCCGCACGGTCAGCCTTACCGCGCAAGGCCGGTCGTTCCTGCCCTACGCCCGCGGCGTGCTGGAGCAGGTGGAATTGGCGCAAGTGATCGCGGGCAAACTGGCGGCGGGCACCGCAGGGCAGCTAACGTTGGGTTATGTGAGTTCGATTGCCCTGTCGGACCTGTTCAGCCAGGCGATCCAGGCGTTTGCCCAGCGCTTTCCCGATGTGCAGTTGACGCTGGTGGAATGCGCCTCCGGCAGCCTGGGCGCGCAAGTGGCGGATGGGCGGCTGGATCTCGGTTTGAGTCGCTTGTTGCCGCAAGACGACGCGGTGCAAGCGCTGTCGCTGGGCGAAGAACGGCTGGTGGCCGCCGTGTCCAGTGAAAGCCCGTTGGCGCTCCAGCCAAGCGTCAACCTGGCGCAGCTCAGTGCCTACCCGTTGATTCTGTTTCCTGCAGATTATGGATCGGGGCTCAACCAGTCCATCGAACAGCTTTATCGGCATCACGGCCAGCCTTTACGCCTTGGACCGACCGGGCGGCAGATCACGTCGATCATTGCGCTGGTGGCTGCCGGACAAGGTGTGGCGTTGGTGCCGGAATGTACCCAGAGCCTGATGAATAAGGGCGTGACGTACAGGCCGTTGGTGGAAGTGGACGCCTGTGCCCAGTTGTTGGTGTTGACCCGGACTGCAACAAAAAGTGTGCTGGTTGATGCGTTCCTCGCCGTCATTGCGCAGCCCCTGCACATGCGGTAACTCGATCGCAACACCTCTCCCGGACGCCATTCCTATGCGCTCACACATGCCAACTACCGCCGCCCCAAAAAGACCGGTCATCGACCCTTATCCAGCGTTCTCGGAATGGCTCGACTGGCGGCGCTGAATTTGACCGCAAGAAACGTAGTTTGCCCATAGGGCCGCCGGTCTAGACTCCCCCTACACCCACCTTCAGGAGCCCTGATCATGGCCTACGAATACAAGCTCATGCCCTCCCCTGTCGGCCAGCTCACCCTGGTGGCGCGCAACGATAAACTCGGCGCCATCCTGTGGGCTACCGAGCGCGCCAACCGTGTGCGTCTGGGCGACTTGTACGAAGCGCCTGAAAGCCCGGTGCTGTTGGAAACCGAATGCCAGTTGCAGGAATACTTCGCGGGTACCCGCACACATTTCGAGCTGGAACTGGACTTCGCCGGCACCGACTTCCAGAAACAGGTCTGGCAGGCGTTGCTGACCATTCCCTTCGGCGAAACCCGCAGCTACAGCCAGATCGCCCAGCAGATCGGCAACCCCAAAGCCGTACGCGCTGTGGGGGCGGCCAATGGGCGTAACCCCATCTCGATCATTGCGCCGTGCCATCGGGTCATTGGCGCATCGGGCGGGTTGACCGGCTTTGCGGGCGGGTTGGAAGCCAAGCAGTATTTATTGGCGCTGGAAGGGACAGGCCAGGCCGAACTGGTGTTCTAAAAACGCGGATCAAATGTAAAAAGAAATTTCAAAGCCACCGTGCGGTCCATTATTTCATCACCCCCTTACAAAGGAAAAACGGTCATGAAATTCTCCGCAGTCTCTCAATCCCTGTCCCGTTGGGCCGGCAGCCCGCGCACGTTTTACGCGGCAGTGGCGTTGATCCTGGCATGGAGTCTGAGCGGGCCGTATTTCCACTACAACGACACGTGGCAACTGATCATCAATACCTCAACCACCATCATCACGTTCCTGATGGTGTTCCTGATCCAGAACACGCAGAACCGCGACAACGACATCCTGCATATCAAGATCGATGAACTGCTACGTGTGTCCAAGGATGCGCAGAACGCCGTACTCAGCCTGGATGGACTGGATCGCAAGGAACTGGAAAAACTGCGCCAGGAATACCGCAGCATCGGCAACGCGGGCACGGTGAGTCTGAACAGCAGTTGCGGTCATGCTGCCGACGATGCGGCACCGATCAAAACCGATTTGAACCAGGCATGAAAAAACGGCGGTTGGAACAGGTCCAACCGCCGTTTTTTTTACTTCAGGTCATGGCTTCAACCGTCGCCTTGATGACCTTTACCGTAAGTCGATGCCAAGGCGCGAGCCTTTTGCAGACGCTCTTCCAACTTGGGCAGCGTCTCATCCACCAGGGCTTTTATTTCCGGTACATCCGACGCTGCACCTTCCTTCTTGAACAGGGCGATGGCGTCTTCGTTTTCCTTGACCTGTTGCGCGGTATAGGCCGCATCAAAGGAGTCGCCGTCCTTGAGTTCGGGCATCAGGGTTTCGGCTTTGTCGACGATCTTTTCCCGAGGCGCCACCGGCAGGTCAAGCTTCTTCGCGATAGCCGCCAGGTGCTGGTTGGCCAGGGTGCGTTCGTTGATCACCTCGATGGTGTAATCCTTGATCTCCTGGGACGAGGTCTTGGCGTGAGCCATGCGACTGGTTTCGATATCGGCCATCCCTTTGGCCGAAGCCTGCTCGATGAATTCAGCAGGCGACTGGGCGAAGGCATTGCTGGCGCCGAGGCCCAGCAGCATCGCGAAACTGGCGGTGCGTAACCGGATAGCCATGCGGCTCATGATGGGTTCCTCCAGGCTAAAAATAAGGGCGGGGGAACACACCCCGCCCTCAATTCGAATTTTCAGGGCGGCAAAGGTTTAGAAAAAACTCGCCAGTGCGACGAACGGTCATCGTCAAATCCAGCGGGCTTGTTGCCAAAAGAGCCCCGGCAGTGGGAGGTAGGCGAGGTGGGTGAAGCCGCAGCGCAGGGTGTTGTTGTCCTGTCAGCAGTGGCCTTCGGACAATACACCCTGCACCTGCCCAATCAACCACTGCAACCCCGAATCCCCACCCCGCCGTGCATGCCACGCCAGCTCAAATGCAAACGAAGGGATATGAAACGGCGCGGGCACCGCCAGCAAGTGCTGGTGATCAATATTCAGCAGGCCACGGGACGATACGGTAAGGATCAGGTCGGTGCCTTGAATCAGTTGCGGCGCTACACCCCAGTGCGGCAGGCTGATCGCCACATGCCGACGTTCCCGAATCGTTGTCAGTGCCCGCTCGATTTCCGGGGTGCCACTGCCGCGCATTTCCAGCAATACATGGGGGCGTGACAGGTAGGTCGGCAGATCCAGTGTGCCGCTTGCCGGCAGGCTATCGCGGTCCACAAGGCACGTAGTGCTCTTCAAACAACGGCGTAGTCCGCAGTTCGGCAGGCATATCGGGAAAAACACCCGCCGCCAAGTCGAGGTCGCCATTGAGCACCCCGTCCACCATGCCCTCACGACTGGCCTGGATGATTTGCAGATCGATACCCGGCGCTTCGCGGCGCAGCGTTCGCACCAGGTCGGGTAGGAAAATCGCCGCACTGTAATCGGACATCGCCACCCGAAACCTGCGCTTGGCCGACGCCGGGTCAAAGCGGTTCGGCGCCAGCAACGCCTGTACCTGGCCGAGCGCTTCTGTCAGCGGCGGGGCCAACTCCAGCGCGCGAGCAGTCGGCACCAGACTGCCACCTTGGCGTACCAGCAGCGGGTCACCCAGCAGGTCACGCAAGCGTGCCAACGCGTGACTGACCGCCGGTTGGCTCAGGTGCAAGCGCTCAGCCGCACGGGTGACGTGTTGCTCGCTGAGCAAGGCGTCGAGGATCACCAGCAGGTTGAGGTCAATGCGGCGCAGATCATTCATCAGCTGCATGCTCTGCATAAGAAATTGGAATTTAAATTTGCGCGACGAATAGCCTAGAGTCCAGCAAAACCTCTGGGAGATTCGACATGACAACGTTGCATTGGGTGGGTTTATTCGCGCTGGCGGTCATCGCGGGGGCGGTGGTGCCGTTTCAGAGTGCGATAAACGCCAACCTCGGGCGCGGGCTTGGTCACCCGCTGTGGGCCACGCTGGCGTCGTTGCTGGTGAGCATCATCGTGTTGCTGCCGGTGATTCTGGCGCTGCGCCTCCCGCTGCCGAGCCTGGCGTTTATCAGCAAGGCACCGCTGTGGATGTGGGCCGGTGGCGCGTTTGGCGTGTGTTTTATTTCCCTGGCGTTGATGCTGTTGCCCAAGCTTGGCGCCTCGGGGTTTATCGCACTGGCCATGGCCGGGCAGATTCTGGCGTCGCTGGTGCTGGATCACTTCGGTCTGTTCGGCCTGGTGGAACGCCAACTGACAACGCCCCGCGTACTGGGGGCGTTGTTGTTGATCGGCGGCGTGGTGTTGATTCAGTTCAGTGCCACACCTGCCCGGGCGTTGGCAACCGCAGGCTGATCAACCCTTATCGAGGGTGCGCAGTTTCTGCGGCAGGCCCCACAGCAGCAATGCTGCCGCCAACAGCGCACACACGCCAATCACGTACAGAGCGGGTGTGGTACTGCCGGTGAGGTCCTTGATGCGCCCCACCATCACCGGGCTGACAATGCCACCGAATTGCCCGAGGGTGTTGATCACCGCAATACCGCCCGCCGCGCCTGCACCGGCACCGGCCAGCAACTTGGGCGGCAGCGTCCAGAAGGTCGGGATCGAGGCGATGATGCCCGCGCCCAGCATGCCCAGGGCAATGATCAGGAAGGTGGTGTGGTCGGCAAAAATGCCAGCACTGAAGAAGCCCACTGCCCCGAGCACCACCAGGCCGCAGACGAACTTGCGGCGCTCACCCGTAGCATCCGACAGCCGCCCGATCACTACCATGCTGATGGCGCCACACACATAAGGAATCGCCGTGAGCAGGCCGATCATCACCGGGCTCTGGGTGCCCGCGCTGCGGATCAACTGCGGCGCCCAGAAGTTGAGGCCGTAGGATGCCACCTGGATCAGGAAGTAGATGAAGCCGAGCATCAGGAACCCTGGAATACGGATTGCCGACAACAGCGAGCCACCGTGCTGGTTCGGCTCATGCTTGGCGATGCGGCTCGACAGCAGGGTCTTCTCCGCCGCCGTCAACCAGTGGGCGTCTTCGATGCGATCCTTGAGCAGCGTCAGCACCAGAAACCCCAGGCCGATGCATGGCAAGCCGCCGAGCAGGAACAACCAGTGCCAGCCGCGCATCTGCAACACACCGTCGAGGTGTTCCAGCACCAGGCCGGAGAACGGTGCGCCCACCAGGCCCGCAAACGCCGACGCCAGGAACAGCATCGAGGTGATGCGTCCTCGGAAATGCTGCGGGAACCACAGGGTCAGGTAATACAGCACACCCGGCGCGAACCCCGCCTCCATCGCGCCGATCAGAAAGCGCAGCGCATAGAACTGCCACTCAGCCGTGACAAACACCATGGCCGCCGTCGCCAGGCCCCACGACATCATGATCCGTGCAATCCAGCGCCGGGCGCCGACCTTGTACAGCATCATGTTGCTCGGCACTTCAAAGATCACATACCCCACCACGAACAGCCCGGCCCCCAGGCCATAGGCGGTGTCGCTCAGGCTCAGGTCCGCCTGCAGTTGGAACTTGGCAAAGCTGATGTTGATCCGGTCAAAAAACGCGAACAGGTAGCACACCATGATCAGCGGCATCAGGCGCCAGGCGACCTTGCTGACCAGGGCTTTTTCGGCATCGATTTCAGCGGCCGGGCGCGCGCCGACCTCCAACGTATTAGTGCTCATGGTTTCTCTCCAGCGGGCTGCTCACAGGCGCCCGATTGTTTTTGTTGTCTGGTGCGGCGTTACAGCGTGGCGATGTACGCCGGGGGTGGATGCAGGTCGCAATTGCGTCCGGCCTTGGCTAACTGGCCGGGCAACTCGTGTCCAAGCAAAGCGGGTAGACGGCGGGACATATTCAGCAGGTGCGGCAGGTCGATACCGGTGTGAATCCCGACTTCATCACACAGGTTCACCAGGTCTTCGGTGCAGATATTGCCCGACGCCCCCGGCGCAAACGGGCAGCCACCCAAGCCACCCAGCGCCGCGTCAAAACGACGGGCGCCGGCCTCATAGGCGGCCAGCACATTGCACAGGCCCAGGCCGCGGGTGTTGTGGAAATGCAGGGTCAGATCACTGGCGGACACGCGCTCCAGCACGCGTTTGACCAAGCGTTCCACTTGGCGCGGGTTGGCCATGCCAGTCGTGTCCGCGAGGCTGATGCCCCGGATACCCAGTGCTTGATACGCCTCGACAATCTGCAACACGCGGTCTTCATCGATCTTGCCTTCGAACGGGCAACCGAAGGTGGTAGCGATGCTGGCGTTGAGCCTCACCGGGAAGTCGCCGGCAAAACTGACGATGTCACCAAACGCCGCCAACGACGCCTCGCAGCGCATGCGCATATTGGCCAGGTTGTGGGTCTGGCTGGCGGACATCACCAGGTTCAGTTCATCGGCGCAAGACTCAATGGCACGCTGCGCGCCCTTGAGGTTGGGGATCAGCGCCACGTAGATCACACCGGCCTTGCGCTCAATGCCCTGAAACACTTGCTCACCATCGCGCAACGCCGGAATGGCCTTGGGCGAGACGAACGAACCCGCCTCGATCCGCGAAAAACCGGCGAGGGATAGCTGGTCGATGAGGGCGATCTTGTCGGCCGTCTCGACCCAGGTCGGCTCGATCTGCAGGCCGTCGCGCGGCGACACTTCCTGCACGATCAGCGCGTCGCAGTAGTCGGAAATCATTGCACCACTCCCGCGGTTTTCAGGCGTTGGATATCGGCGCCGGTGAGGCCCAGGCTACCGAGAATATCGTCGGTGTGCTGGCCCAACGTCGGGCCCTGCCAATTCACGCCGCCAGGGGTTTCCGAGAGCTTGGGGACGATGCCGGGCATCTTCACCGACACACCGCCGGGCAGTTCGGCATTGAGCAACATGTCACGCGCCTGGTAGTGCGGGTCGCTGACGATATCGGCTACGGAGTAGATACGCCCGGCCGGTACTTCAGCGGCCTCCAGAGCGCTGAGCACTTGCTCGATGGGCAGGCTGCTGGTCCAGTGCGTGATCGCGGCGTCGAGTAACCCACTCTTGGCGGCCCGACCATCGTTGTGGGCGAATTCAGGCGCTTCGGCCAGATCGGCACGGCCAATGGTGGTCATCAACCGCTTGTAGATCGGATCACTGTTGCCGGCGATCACCACGTAGGCACCGTCGGCCGTCAGGTAGGTGTTGGACGGTGCAATGCCCGGCAAGGCGCCGCCGCTGCGTTCGCGCACATGGCCGAGCATGTCGTATTCCGGCACCAGGCTTTCCATCAGGTTGAACACACTTTCGGCCAGCGACACATCGACAATCTGCCCGTCGCCCTGCCCCGTCTTGACCCGCAGCAACGACATCAGTGCGCCAATCACACCGTGCAACGAAGCCAGCGAATCCCCCAGGCTCACGCCCACTCGCGCTGGCGGCGAATCCGGATTGCCGGTGGTGTAGCGAATCCCGCCCATGGCCTCGCCAATCGCACCAAAGCCCGGACGGTCACGATAAGGGCCGGTCTGGCCGTAGCCGGAGATGCGCACCAGGGTCAACTTGGGGTTGAGGGCATGCAACACGTCCCAGCCGAGGCCGAGTTTCTCCAGGCCGCCGGGGCGCAGGTTTTCGATGAGGACGTCGGCGTCGCCGAGCAATTGCTTGATCAGGTCCAAGCCTTCCGGCGACTTGAGGTCCAGCGCCAGCGACTTCTTGTTGCGCGATTGCAGGTACCACCACAGCGAGGTGCCTTCGTGCAGCTTTCGCCATTTGCGAAGCGGATCGCCTTGGCCCATGGCTTCGATCTTGATCACCTCGGCACCAAACTCGGCCATCATCCGGGCGGCGAACGGCGCGGCAATCAAGGTGCCGATCTCGACCACCTTGATACCGCTCAGGGGAGCCGTCATGGGGTGTACCTCTTATTCTTGGAATGTGACGCCAAGACTAGAGGCCAGAGGCCGGAGAAATCCAACCGTCAGTTGGCAAGGAGCGTTCGCTAAACGCGAACACTCAGATAATCGAACAGCAGCCGGCTGACCGGCGACAACTGCGCCTCATCGCGCACTACCAGGATCAGGCTGCGATCCGACCAGTCGTCCGTCAGCGGCACGGCATGCAAACCCAAGGCACGCCCAAACAGTTCGTACGCTTTCTGCGGCAGGATGCCGATGCCCATATTCGCCTGGACCATCCGGCACATCGCATCGAACCCCGGCACATGTATGCGCAGGCGCAGCATCTTGCCCGCCTCGCGTGCGGCGGCGTGGGTGCGCATATTGATCGAGCTGGCAGCGTGCAGGCCCACGTAATCACTGTCCAGGGTGTCGGCAAATGCCAGGTTTTTGCGCGCCGCCAATGGGTGATCCGCCGGCATCAGCACCACCAGTTTGTCGTGGCGATAGGTCACGCTGGGCAGGCCTTTGGTATCGGTGTCACTGGAGCAGATGCCCAGGTCCGCCACGCCATCCAGCACGCCTTGCACCACGCCATTGCTGGGGCGTTCCTCCAGGTCGGTTTTCACTTCGGGATGCCGTTCGGAAAAATCCCGCAGGTCTTCCGGAAGAAACTGAATGATTGCCGACAGGTTGGCCAGCATCCGCACATAACCGCGCACGCCATGGCTGTGCTCGCCCAGCTCCAGGCCCATCTTCTCGACGTTGAACAGCATCTGCCGCGCATGGTGCAACAGCGTTTCGCCGGCCGCCGTCAGGTCCATGCCCTTGGCCCGTCGCACGAACAGACTGACGCCCAGCACCTGCTCAAGCTCCATCAGCCGCTTGCTGGCGGCCGACACGGCAATGGCTTCACGGTTGGCGGCGCGGGTCAGCGTACCTTCCTCAAACACCGCAACGAACAGCTGCAGCGTGATCAAGTCCAGCCGACGCACCAGGCTCTTGTGCAACATCAGCGACGCTCGCTGGCCAGCCGATTGATCTCGGCCTGCTCCACCACCGGCTGCGGCGCACCTTGGCTTGCCACCTGCAACATCGCCCGGCCCACCGTCTCGGTGCTCACGACCCAACCCGGCTTCAGCCGCCGCACCAACGACAACAACGGCCCAAGCACTGAGTAGAAGGTCTGGTACAACGGCGTCTTCGAACGCACGCCATGCAACGGCTGGATCACTCCCGGCCGAAACAGATACACGGCCTTGAACGGCAGGCGCAGCAACGCGTTCTCGGTCTTGCCCTTGATCCGCGCCCACATCGACTTGCCCGCCTCGGAGCTATCCGTACCGGCGCCGGACACATAGATAAATGTCATCTGCGGATTGAGCCGCGCCAGCGTACTGGCGGCGACCAGGGTGAGGTCATAGGTGAGTTGGGTGTACTGGGTTTCATTCATCCCCGCCGACGAAACGCCGAGGCAGAAGAAACACGCATCAAAGCCTTGCAGCAGATTTTCCAGGGGCTGGAAATCCAGCATGTCGCTGTGCAACACCTGATGCAGCTTACCGTGCTCCTGGGTCAAGGGCGTGCGGACGACGGCGACGACTTCCTGCACGTCGGCGGCCAACAGGCACTCGCGTAGCACGCCCTGGCCGACCATGCCGGTGGCACCGAATAACAGAACTCTCATAAAGGGACCTCAGCGGCAAGCCGCAAGCATCAAGCTCAAGTTGAATGCATTCGGCTTGTAGCTTAACGCCTGCAGCTTAAGGCTGCCCCTATCAAAACGCGCTGCGGAAGATCTCCTCAATCTGACGTTGATCCGCCCGCCGAGGGTTGGTCAGCCCGCAGGCATCCTTCAGTGCGTTGGTCGCCAGCAATGGAATGTCCTGCAACTTGGCACCCAGCTCGCGCAATCCGGCGGGAATCTCAACGTCATGGGCCAGGCTACGAATCGCGGCGATGGCGGCCTGGGCGCCCTCTTCGTCGCTGAAACCCTTGACGTCGGCGCCCAAAGCCCGGCCTACGTCGCTCAGGCGTTTGGCGCTGACGCTGGCGTTGAAGCTTTGCACGTGGGGCAGCAACACCGCGTTGCACACGCCGTGCGGCAGGTCGTAGAAACCGCCCAACTGGTGCGCCATGGCGTGCACAAAACCCAGGGACGCGTTGTTGAAGGCCATGCCGGCGAGGAATTGCGCATAGGCCATATTTTCCCGCGCGGCTTTGTCGCTGCCATCGCGTACCGCCAGGCGCAGGTTGGCGCTGATCAGTTCGATGGCCTTGATCGCGCAAGCGTCGGTGATCGGATTGGCGGCGGTGGACACGTAGGCTTCGATGGCATGAGTCAGCGCGTCCATGCCGGTGGCGGCGGTGAGGCCCTTGGGCATGCCGACCATCAGGCTCGGGTCGTTGACCGACAGCAGCGGCGTGACGTTGCGGTCGACGATGGCCATTTTCACATGGCGGGTTTCGTCGGTAATGATGCAGAAACGGGTCATCTCGCTGGCGGTGCCGGCGGTGGTGTTGATGGCCACCAGGGGCAGTTGCGGTTTGCTGGACTGGTCGACGCCTTCGTAGTCGCCGATATGCCCGCCGTTGGTCGCGCACAGGGCGATACCCTTGGCACAGTCATGGGGTGAGCCGCCGCCCAGGGACACCACGAAATCACAGGCGCTTTCCTGCAACAGGGTCAGGCCTTTTTCGACGTTTTCAACGTTGGGGTTGGGCTTGGCGCCATCGTAGATCACCGAGTCGATGTCCTGCATCGCCAGTTTCTCGGCGATCATGCTCGCAACGCCCGCCTTGGCCAGGCCGGCGTCAGTGACGATCAGCGCCTTGCGAAAACCATAGTTGCGGATGGCGATCATGGCTTCGTCGAGGCAGTCGGTGCCCATGATGTTGACGGCGGGGATGAAGAAGGTGCTGCTCATGGCGAATCCTCAGAGGCTTTATACCTACAGCATCAACCTGCGCCCTCTGCGGCATCTTGATCAGGATCAACGTCGACCCGTGATAAAGTCACCGCTCAGCCGATTTCGAGTAGACCCGCCGCAATGAAGGATTTCCAGGATATTGACGCCCACCTTGAAGACTGGAGCGCAGTGCGCAGCAGCACCGACTTCAGCGGGATTCTGATCGGCAATGGCGCGAGCCGTACGATTTGGGAAGACTTTGCCTACGACTCGCTGTTCGAAAACGCCCGTACAGTCGAAGAAAAACCCCTCAGCCAATCCGAACTCAGCGTGTTCGACGCCCTGCAAACCCGCAGCTTCGAGCAAGCCCTGGGCGCGTTGAAGACCACCAGCCGGGTCAACAAAGCCCTGGCCGTCAGCTCAGCGGCGCCGCGCAATCGTTATTACGCGATCAAGGAAGCCTTGATCAATACCATCCACGCGGTGCATATCCCGTGGCGCCTGGTGCAGCCGTCGACGCTGGCGACGATCAACGATGAACTGAAGCATTACGCCACCGTGTTCACCAGCAACTACGACTTGCTCAACTATTGGGCGATCCTGCACACACCAGGCATCGACGACCTGTTCCGCAGCGCCGACGCCAGCTTCGACCTGCGCAATACCCGCACCGATACCACGCGTATCCTCTACCTGCACGGCGGCCTGCACCTGGTGCGCAACCTCGATGGCACCGCACGCAAATTGCCGACCACCGACAGCACCTTGCTCAGCAGTTTTGCGATCAACAACACGATCAAGACCCTTGATGATGTGCCGCTGTTCGTCAGTGAGGGCAAGGTGGAAGAGAAGCTCAAGACCATCCGCAGTTCGGATTATTTGTCGTTCTGCTATGAGCAGTTGCTGAGCCACGAAGGGGCGCTGTGCATCTTCGGGCATGAGTTGGGCCCACAGGATAAACACCTGGTGGATGCGATTCGCCAGGCCAACGTGACGACGCTGGCGATCTCGGTGTCGGGGCGCAGTGATGGGTTCATCCGCCAGCAGAAGCGGCGGTATTCGGAATTGTTCGATGGGACTGGCGTGGCACTGAAGTTCTTTGCGGCGCGGACGCATCCATTGGGTCATCCTGCGCTGTCAGTGCCTGTCGAACGCTGATTTTTTGTGCGACTTCGATCCATTGTGGGAGCTGGCTTGCCTGCGATACAGGCACCTCCGTCTGTCAGCTGAATCGAGGTGATGCTATCGCAGGCAAGCCCACTCCCACATTGACCGCGTTCACAAGGCCAGCGCGACGTCAGTCTTCCGCGCTGTGCACCACCACCAGCAATTGCGCCTGCACATCCCCCACCGAACGCAGCCGATGGGGCTTCTGCGCATTGAAGTGCAGCGCATCGCCACGCTCCAGGATCACCCGTTCGTTCATGAAATCCACCTCCACCTGGCCTTCGTGCACAAACAGAAACTCTTCCCCCAGATGCTCCTTGAAGGTCTTGTCGGTGAACTCCGCCGGCGGATAGATGATGAACGGCAGCAGGCTGCGTTCACTGACCTGATGGGCCAGCACCGCATAACCGGGTGACGTGTCAGGCCGTTCATGGCTGCGCACCAGGCTGTAGCTGTCGAGGCTGACGCTGTCTTCGCTGAACAGCTCTTCGACCTTCACGTTCAGCGCCTTGGCCAGCTTCAGCGCGGCGGCAATCGAAGGCGTGTTGAGCCCGCGCTCCACCTTGGACAGGTAACTCTTGGTCATCCCGGACTTTTCAGCCAGGGCTTCCAAAGTAACACCAAGTTTTTTTCTCAATAATTTCAAACGGATAGACATGCGCTGCGATTTATCCATGCAGTAAGCGATGAGCTGTGCTTGCTAATGACACAAAGTGTCATATAGCATCATTAGTGTCATTAGCAGCCACCCAGGACACCCGATATGGCCAAGACATTAGCACTCCCAAAAGACCAACTGGTCAAGCAAGCACTCGTCCAGATGCAAAACACCCTGGCAGATAATACGTGGACTGACCGGCAAAAGCTGGCGCTCACTTGCCGCATCCTGTTCGAGAACGGCCACGACTCTGGCCTCGCCGGGCAGATCACCGCGCGCGGGCCGGAACAGGGCACCTATTACACTCAGCAATTGGGCCTGGGTTTTGATGAGATCACCGCCAGCAACCTGTTGCTGGTAAACGAGGATCTTGAAGTACTGGAAGGCCACGGCATCCCCAACCCCGCCAACCGTTTTCACAGCTGGGTCTACCGTGGGCGGCCGGACGTAAACTGCATCATCCACACCCACCCCACCCATATCGCCGCGCTGTCGATGCTGGAAGTGCCGCTGCAGGTGTCCCATATGGACCTTTGCCCGCTGTACGAAGACTGCGCCTTCCTGGAGGCTTGGCCGGGCGTACCGGTGGGCAATGAAGAAGGCGAAATCATTACCACGGCACTGGGTGACAAACGCGCGATCCTGCTTTCGCACCACGGTCAGTTGTCCACCGGGGCGAGCATCGAGGAGGCCTGCGTGATCGCGCAGTTGATCGAGCGCGCGGCCAAATTGCAGTTGCTGGCGATGTCGGCCGGCACCATCAAGCCGATCCTGCCGGAGCTGGGACGCGAGGCCCACGACTGGATCTCCCGACCCAAGCGCCATGGCGCCGCGTTCAACTACTACGCCCGGCAGAACCTGCGTCAACACGCCGATTGCCTGAACTGAATTGCCCTTTTCCGACCGGAGATTTTCCATGTCCAGCCCTAACATTCACGGCATCATCGGCTACACCATCACCCCGTTCAGCACCGACGGCCAACGCATTGACCTCAACACACTGGGTCGCTCCATCGACCGCCTGATCGAGGGGGTGTGCACGCCATTGCGCCACTGGGCAGCACCGGTGAAGGTGCGTACTTGAGCGACGCCGAGTGGGACGAAGTCAGCGCCTACAGCCTGGCAAAAATCGCCCGTCGCGTGCCGACCATCGTCAGCGTATCCGACCTCACCACCGCCAAAGCCGTACGCCGCGCCCGCTACGCCGAAGCCAATGGCGCCGATGTGGTGATGGTGCTGCCGACGTCTTACTGGAAACTCAGCGAAGCGGAAATCCTCGCCCACTACGCCGCGATCGGCGACAGCATCGGCGTACCGATCATGCTCTACAACAACCCGGCCACCAGTGGCACGGACATGTCGGTGGACCTGATCCTGCGCATCATCAAGCAGGTCCCCAACGTGACCATGGTCAAGGAGAGCACCGGGGATATCCAGCGCATGCACCACCTGCATCGCCAGAGCGACGTGCCGTTCTACAACGGCTGCAACCCCTTGGCGCTGGAAGCCTTCGCGGCGGGCGCCAAGGGTTGGTGCACGGCGGCGCCGAACCTGATCCCAGAGCTCAATCTGGCGTTATATGAGGCGGTATTGGCGAATGACCTGACCCAGGCGCGGGAAGTGTTTTACCGCCAGTTGCCGTTGCTGGACTTCATCCTCAAAGGTGGATTGCCAGCCACAATCAAAGCCGGGCTGCGGTTGACCGGATTGGAAGCCGGTGATCCTCGGTTGCCGGTGTTCCCGCTGGGTGAAGTGGGGATCGAACAACTGAAAACATTACTGCGCTAACCACGACTCCCTGTGGGAGCGGGCTTGCTCGCGAATGCAGTGCGCCAGTCAATGGATAAATCGACTGACACACCGCTTTCGCGAGCAAGCCCGCTCCCACATTTTTTACTGGGTACATCCGTAAAATAGAGACAAATGACAATGGTTCTCGATACCATTCGCGACTTTCTCCAAGTCGTGCTTCGTCAAGAAGGATATCCATGTCTCGTCCCAAGCCCGACCCGCTGTCGGCCGATGCCTTTCGCGGGTTCTATACAGATATTCTGTATTTCCTGCGCAAGCGCACAGACAACGCCAGCGACGCCGCGGACATGACCCAGGATGTCTTCACTCAGTGGCTGGACTACCGCGACCGCGCCAAGGTCGAGCAGCCACGGGCGTTTCTGTTCCAGATGGCGCGCAACCTGCTGCGTGATCACTGGCGCAAACAGAAGGTACGGCACACCGTCCACTCTGATCAGGCCGACATGGACGCCGAGCCTGCCACCGACGAGCAAAACGATCCCATGGCCGCCGTGCAACGCCTGCAACGCCTGGAACAGTTGAAAGAAGTCCTCGCCGAACTCTCGCCCCGCCGGCGAGAAGCCCTTATGCTGCACCGCTTCGAAGGCTTGAGCCAGGCGCAGATCGCCGAGCGCATGGGCATATCGACCAGCATGGTGGAAAAGCACATCGCTTTTGCCCTGCTGCATTGCAAGCGACGCCTTCAACACGAACCCGGCACGGAGCAGCCAGAATGAACCGCCTGAGCGACACCGACTTGCTGGACATCAAGGACAGTGACTCCATCGATGCCCAAGCCGCCAGCTGGTTTGCCCGCAACCGCAATAATGACGTGGGGCGTGCCGACCGCAAGGCCTTTGCCGCCTGGCAAGCCGAGCCCGCCCATGCCCGCGCCTATGCCGAATTCGAGCAACTGTGGTCAGACCTGGCCCAGCTGCAGCAACTGAACAAGCCCACGGCACTGCCCAAACGCAAACCGTCGGTGTGGCGCCCAGCCCTGGCCGTGGCGGCCGCGTTGTTGTGCGCGGTAATGGCCCCCCACCTCGGCGCGCCCCGTGAGCTGTATCACACCCAGGTCGCAGCCCACGCCAAAGGCATGCGCACGCTCAACCTGCCCGATGGCAGCAGCGTGTATGTAAATGCCAACACCCGCGTGCGCGTGGATTTCACCGCGCACCAGCGCATCGTGCACCTGGACAAGGGCCAGCTGTACCTCGAAGTGGCCGCCGACAAAGAACGGCCGCTGTTCGTGCAAGCGGGCGAGGCCAATATCCGCGTGGTCGGCACCGGCTTCGATGTGCGGCGCAGCCAACAGCAACTGGTGGTCAGCGTCGCCCATGGCCAGGTCGCGTTCGAGCCTGATGCAAAAATCCCGGTCACCCTGCTGGGCGCCCAGCAACGCGCGATCTTCAGTTACGCCAAGGGCACGGTACAGCAGCAAACGCTCACCGCCGGAGAGGTTGCCGACTGGCGCAGCGGTCACCTGTCGTTTCGCAACCGCGACCTCGCCAGCCTGATCGATGAGCTGAGCCTGTACCGCCCCCAGGCAACGTTGCAGGTCAGCAACGCCGTGGCGCACCTGAAGGTCTCGGGCAATCTGGATGTGAATGATCCCGACGCCCTGCTCAACGCCCTGCCTGCGCTGTTGCCGGTCAAAACCGTGACGTCGGCAGATGGCATCGTACGCATCGAACCGAGCAAATAACCCGACAGAATTCTTATTTGAGAATATTTTGCATTCGCGGGTGTGGATTTTTCCGCCAGCCCCGTCTTCCTCCGGTCTGAGTTCGATACGTACACCTTTTCGGCCATTTGGCCACACCGGGGGATTTCATGTTTCGCGCGCCTTGCCACGCTTCGCACCTGTTCTTTCGACCGACGCTCATCGCTAGCTGCCTGGTATTCAGCCTCAATGCACAGGCCGAGTCGCTCACGCTGCAACTGCCGGCGCAGCCGCTGGCGACATCCTTGAGCCAGGTGGCGCAGCAGGCGAAAATCCAGCTGTTGTTCGATGAAGAACTGCTCAAGAACGTGCAGGCGCCGGCACTCAACGGCAACTTCACGCCGGAAGTGGCAATTCGCACCCTGCTGAAAAACGGTGAGCTCACCTTCATCAAGGTCGGCAGCACCTACGTCGTGCGCCCCGATGAAGGCACCACCCCCCACAGCGGCGTGATCCAACTGGACGCTCTGAGCGTGATCGGCACAGGTACCGAGGTCAATTCCAGCACCGTCGGCCGCTCCACCCTGAGCCAGGAAGACATCGACCGTTACCAGTCCAATAACATCCCCAGCCTGCTGCAGACCCTGCCGGGCGTTAGCCAGGGCGGCTCGCTGAAACCTGGCGGCCAGACCATCAATATCCGCGGGTTCGGTGATGCCGAAGACGTACCGCTGACCGTCGATGGGGCCACCAAGAGCGGCTTTGAGCGCTATCAGCAAGGCACAGTCTTCATCGAGCCCGAGCTGATCAAAAGCATTGAGGTGGAGAAAGGCCCCAACTCCCCCTTCACCGGCAACGGCGGGTTTGGCGGTACGGTCAACATGACCACCAAGGATGCCCCCGACCTGCTCAAGGACGGTCGCAACAGTGGCGCGATGCTCAAATACGGTTACTCCAGCAACGACCATGAGCAGGTCTACAGCAGCGCCGTGTTCGGACGTACCGACGATGGTCGTTTCGACGCACTGGCCTACCTGACCCAACGCGACGGCGACGACATGAAGGTCGCCGCCAAACTGCCCAACGAAAACAATCAGTACCCAATCAACCCTCAGCGCCTGCCGAACTCCGCCCAGAATGTCGACGGCAAGCTGTTCAAGGTCAACGCCCACTTCACCGAAGAGCACGCCGTTGGCTTGTCCTACTCGCGGTCACACAGCAACCGCTGGACGCCGTTCTCAGCGGCCAGCTACCCGACGCCGCCCACCCAGGCCAACATTGACCGCTATGGCTACGAAGCAGCGCTGAAGCGTTTTCTGGCCCATCGCGACACGGTCGACACCACTTGGTCGGGCAAATACGAATACACACCCGTGGATAACCCGCTGGTGGACCTGACCGTCAAATACTCCCAGTCCAACACCGACCAGACCGACGAACGCGACGCCACGGCATTTTTTCAACTGGCCACCGGCGGGCGCAAAATGGACACCGCCTACACCGACAAAAACCTCGACGTGCGCAACGTCAGCTTGTTTGACACTGGCCCGTTGCAACATGCCGTCACCGTGGGCGGGCAGATCCGCAAGCACATCCGCGAGACCGAGATGTGGATGCCGGGTACCACCTACAACACCCCGCGCTACAACTACGGGCATTTCCAGCCGGGCTTCATGCCCCACGGCAAAGTCGATACCAACAGTTTCTTCGTGCAGGATGCGGTGACCCTGGGCGACGTCACCATCACGCCATCGATGCGCTACGACCACGTCCGCAACCGCGGCGAAGCCAACGATGCGCCGTACTACAGCAACCCCGATCCGTCCATTGGCCACGACTACAGCGACCGCACCTACACCGGCTGGTCGCCGCGCCTGGCAGTGTTCTGGACCGTCAACCCGAACCTCGGGCTGTTCGCCAACTGGAGCAAGACCTGGCGCGCGCCAGTGATCGACGAACAGTACGAAGTCCAAGGCCTGGGCAGCCGCACCGCCACCAGTGTCGACCTCGACCCGGAACGCATCACCTCGATCAGCGTGGGCAGCGTCAGCAGCTTCGACAACCTGATCGCCCACGACGACAACCTGCAACTGCGCACCACCTTCTTCCACAACAAAGTCGAAGACGAAATCTTCAAGGCTACAGGCGTCGGCTGCCAGAACCAGGCCATTAACGGCGGCAGCATCTCCACGGCTTGCCCGCCGGGCGCCCTGTCCAACTATCGCAACATCGGTGGCCTGACCATCAAGGGCTTCGAGCTCGAATCTTTCTACAATTCCACCTACCTGTTCGGCTCGGTGTCGTTCGCCTATGCCAAGGGTGATCATGAAGGCGCCTACACCAACCCCTGGGGTCCGGATGTGGCGGCACGGGATATCCCGCCGACCAAATGGGTGCTGGTGCTTGGCACCCATATTCCCGCCTGGGATGCCCAGGTCGGCTGGACCGGCCAGTTCATCGGCGCGACCTCCCGTTTGCCCAGCGACAACTATTCCGGCGGCCCGGGCAGCGGCGTGGGCGACCTGTTCTACGACCAGTACGGCAACAAGCGCTACAACACTCAGGGCCTGTTCGCCAAATGGAAACCACAACAGGCCTACCTGAAAGGCACTGAGGTGAACTTCACCGTGGACAACGTGTTCAACAACAACTTCCGCCCGGCCCTGAGTGGCGACCGCGCCTACACCAAAGGCCGCGACGCGAAGATCAGCGTCACGCGCTTCTTCTAAAACGGGCACGGCCGTTGTGGGAGCCGGGCGTGCCCGCGAGGGAGGCGACGCGTTTTTTGCGTAAAACTGCGGTGCGCCCATCGCAGCCTCGCGAACGCTCGACAGCTCCCACCCGACAGCAACTGTACGGATAAATCCGCACGCAGCTGTAGACCCTTGATCGGTGAGGGATGTGGCTAGATGGGCTTCCCTTGAAGCCCTCTAGATTCGGTTCTTCTCCATGAGCTCGCGCGAAAACACCGGCATGGCCCTCGGCCTGCTGGGCGTCATCATCTTCAGCCTGACCCTGCCCTTCACCCGCATCGTGGTGCAGGAAATCCATCCGTTACTCAACGGCCTGGGCCGTGCGTTGTTCGCGGCGATCCCGGCGGCGGCGCTGTTGCTGTGGCGTCGCGAACGCTGGCCGACCTGGCGTCAGGTGCGTGGGCTGTGCCTGGTGATCGCGGGCGTGATCCTGGGTTTCCCGGTGCTGTCAGCCTGGGCCATGCAGACCTTGCCGGCATCCCATGGCGCACTGGTCAACGGCCTGCAACCGCTGTGCGTGGCGCTGTACGCGGCGTGGCTGTCCCATGAACGACCGTCGAAAGCCTTTTGGGCCTGTGCGGCACTGGGCAGTGGGTTGGTATTGAGTTATGCGTTGATCACCGGCGCCGGCAGTATCCAGGCGGGTGATTTGCTGATGCTGGGCGCGATTGCCGTGGGTGGCCTGGGTTACGCAGAAGGCGGCCGACTGGCCAAGGAAATGGGCGGCTGGCAGGTGATCTGCTGGGCGCTGGTGCTGTCGACGCCCGTGCTGATCGGGCCGGTGTGGTACCTGGCGGCGCAGCATCAAGGCGCGATTTCCATGCGCGCCTGGTGGGCATTCGGCTACGTGTCGCTGTTTTCGCAATTCCTCGGGTTCTTCGCCTGGTACGCCGGGTTGGCCATGGGCGGGATTGCGCGAGTCAGCCAGATCCAGCTGTTGCAGATCTTCTTCACCATCGCGTTTTCGGCGCTGTTCTTTGGTGAACACATCGAGCCGATTACCTGGCTGTTTGCGTGTGGGGTGATCGTGACGGTGATGCTGGGGCGCAAGACGGCGGTGCAGCCTGCGCCAGCCCCCAAGGCTGCCACTCTTTAAATCGCATCGTGCTTCAGGCCAGGTAGCCATCCGCGCGCAGCAGGGTTTCCAGGCAGTGTTCGGTGATGTGGTAGAAGGCCTTCAGCTCCTGGATCTTCTCCAGCAACTGCGCGTTGTCCACAGGCTCGGCGCGTTTGACCGCAAGAATCATCTTGTTCTTGTTGGTGTGCTCCAGTGAGATGAACTCGAACACCTTGGTCTCATAACCACAGGCTTCGAGGAACAACGCACGCAAGCTGTCGGTGACCATTTCCGCCTGCTGGCCCAGATGCAGGCCGTATTGCAGCATCGGCTTGAGCAGCGCCGGGCTCTGGATCTGCAGGCGGATCTGCTTGTGGCAGCACGGCGAGCACATGATGATCGACGCGCCGGAACGGATGCCGGTGTGGATCGCGTAGTCCGTGGCAATGTCGCAGGCATGCAGGGCGATCATCACGTCCAGCTCGCTGGGCGCCACGCTGCGCACATCACCGCATTTGAACACCAGCCCCGGATGCTCCAGGCGGGCGGCGGCGGTGTTGCAGAGGGTCACCATGTCTTCGCGCAGCTCGACGCCGGTCACTTCGCCTTCGGCCTTGAGGGTGTTGCGCAGGTAGTCGTGAATGGCAAAGGTCAGGTAGCCCTTGCCCGAGCCGAAGTCGGCGACGCGCACCGGCTGGTCCAGCTTCAAGGGTGACGAGGTGAGCGCATGGCTGAACACTTCGATGAACTTGTTGATCTGCTTCCACTTGCGCGACATCGACGGGATCAGCGCCTGCTTGGCGTCGGTCACGCCCAGGTCGGCGAGAAAGGGTCGGCTCAGATCGAGGAATCGATTCTTCTCACGGTTATGTTCAGCCGACGGCGCTTCACGCAGTTGCTGCGGCTTGCTTTTGAACAGTGAGCTTTTGTTCTTTTTGCTGTATTCCAACTGGGCTTCGTCAGTCAGCGACAGCAGGTGCGCATTCTTGAACGAGGTTGGCAGCAACTCGGCAATCGCCGCCACACCTTCCGCCAGCAGGAAGTTCTTGGTGATGTCGCGGGTCTTGTAGCGGTAGACGAAGGACAGGCACGCCTGTTCCTTGACCGTGACCGGCTTGATGATCAGCCGCTGCAACTCGGCTTCCTCACCGACGTACTTGGCCAGCACCAGCTTGATAAAGGCGTTCTGCGCGAGGCTTGCGCTGAGCAGTTCGACGAACTGGGCATGATGATCCGGCGCAGGACGGGCAGGTTGAGCGGTGACAGACATGAACTAAAACGCCTCGGGCAGGGAATGCCGGGCATTTTAGGGGGGATAGCGGTTCAGGGCACGGGGTTATTTGACTAACGGTCAGTGTATTGCCGACACAAAACCCACATTTAGAACTGCACTGTCTGGATTACTCGAGTACGACCAATCGATTCGGCAGTTCGTTACGCGTCTGCGTCACCGGCACATGCACCTTCAACAACTCGCCACAGGCCTCGATGCAACTGATAAACCCAGCCAGTGTCTGCCCCTGTTTCACCTGCTGGGTAAACGCCTTGACGATCACATCCCAGCTGCTGTCATCCAGGCGTTTGGAAATGCCGTCATCCACCAGGATCTCCACGTACCGCTCTGCCTCGCTGACAAAGATCAGCACGCCGGTGCTGCCCAGCGTGTGGTGCAGGTTCTGCTCCAGGAACTGCCGCCGCGCCAGGTTGGACGCACGCCAGTGGCGCACCGAACGGGGGATCAACCGCGTGGTGACCTTGGGCAGGCGGAACACCAGGCACAACACGATGAATGTCGCCCATTGCGCCAGCAACAAGGTGTACATGGTCAGGTAACCCGACAGGTAATGCACCACACCGGGCACCACCAACGCGATCAGGCTGGCCCACAACAGTGGGATGTAGGCGTAGTCGTCGGCGCGGGCGGCCAACACGGTCACCAGTTCCGCGTCGGTGGTTTTCTCGACGCGGGCGATCGCTTCCGCGACTTGGCGCTGCTCGTGTTCAGTCAGTAATGCCATGGTTGTCGTTGCTCTCTCATTATTATCATCACCAGCCGCCTGAAGCCCCGCCGCCGCCAAAGCCGCCACCGCCGCCCCGGAAACCACCACCGCCGCCCCCGCCACCACCGCCACGGCCGCTGCTGCTGAGAATCGCCAGCAAGATAGCGCCCACCGGCAGCCCCATGCGATTGCACAGCCACAAAACGCCGATCAGCAGGATAAACAGGCCAATGGAAAACCCGGGATTATCCTTGGCAAAGTTGGCATCCGCCACATGCGCCGGCACGGCCAGCGGCTCGCCGCCCACCACCTGCACCATCGCCGAAACGCCGTCGCTGATGCCCTGGCTGTAATTACCGGCCTTGAACTTAGGCGCGATCACTTGGTTGATGATCACCCAGGACTGCGCATCGGTCAGCGTGCCTTCGAGGCCATAGCCGACTTCGATGCGCAATTTGCGCTCATCCCGGGCGACGATCAACAGCGCGCCGTTGTCCTTGCCCTTCTGGCCGATGCCCCATTGGCGGCCGAGTTGATAACCGTAATCCTCAATGGGTACGCCCTGCAGGTCTGGCACCGTGACCACCACGATCTGGTCGCCACGGGTTTGCTCCAGTGCCTGCAACTGCTGGGTAATCTGCTCGCGCACCGCCGGGTCGATCATCTGGGCGGTGTCCACCACCCGCCCGCTCAACGCCGGGAAGCTCAGCGCCGCCTGGGCCACGCCCACGCAGGCCAACAACCACAGCGCCAGGCCTATCCGTAATAAACGCATCGACACCTCAGTGCAGCCTTATTTGAACTTCACTTGCGGCGCTTTATCGGCATCGGCGCTGGTGGCTTCAAACGTGGCGCGGATCGGCAAGTCGCTGTACATCACGCTGTGCCACAGGCGGCCCGGGAAGGTGCGGATCTCGGTGTTGTAGGCCTGCACTGCCTGGATAAAGTCGCGGCGGGCCACGGCGATACGGTTTTCAGTGCCTTCAAGCTGGGATTGCAGGGCCAGGAAGTTCTGGTTGGCCTTCAGGTCCGGGTACCGCTCGGACACCACCATCAAGCGGCTGAGTGCACCGCTCAAGCCGTCCTGGGCCTGTTGGAACTGCTTGAGTTTTTCCGGATTGTCGAGGGTGCTCGCATCCACTTGGATCGAGGTGGCCTTGGCCCGTGCTTCAATCACGGCGGTGAGGGTGTCCTGCTCATGGGCAGCGTAGCCCTTGACCACTTCCACCAGGTTGGGGATCAGGTCGGCGCGGCGTTGGTATTGGTTTTGCACCTGACCCCAGGCGGCTTTGGCCTGTTCGTCCAGGGTCGGGATGTTATTGATGCCACAACCGCTCAGCACTGTGCTGATCAATAGCAGCGCCGCGGCTTTCAAGCCCCAGCGGTAACCTTGTGCTGCTTGCATGGTGTTTCTCCTGCCCAATCTTGATGGAATGTTACGACTAACCCTATACACCGCGCGCTTGGGGCATAATCCGCCACCACTGGAATGCATCGAACCAATCAGCTACAAAGATGCCCAGCGCGAAAAAGAGTTCAGAGTGTGCTGCATTTATCTGAACAACACCCGAACAACAATAGACGCTCCCCACATTTTGGCCGATCAGCGTAATTGCTGTGCAGTGAGCCGAAAAAGGATATTCATGAAGAAGCTGTGTTTGCTCGGCCTTGTTGCCACTCTGGCCACCCATCCCGTCTGGGCAGAAACAAAGCCTGCTGCGCTTAAGGACAAGGACGCCTTCGTCAGCGACCTGCTCAAGCAGATGACCCTGGATGAAAAGATCGGCCAATTGCGCCTGATCAGCATCGGCCCCGAGATGCCCCGTGAGCTGATCCGCAAGGAAATCGCCGCCGGTCGCATCGGCGGCACGTTCAACTCCATCACCCGCCCGGAAAACCGTCCGATGCAGGACGCGGCCATGCGCAGCCGCTTGAAGATCCCGATGTTCTTCGCCTACGACGTGATCCACGGCCACCGCACGATTTTCCCGATCAGCCTGGCGCTTGCCTCCAGCTGGGACATGGACGCCATCGGCCGCTCCGGGCGCATCGCCGCCCAGGAAGCCGCCGCCGACAGCCTCGACATCACCTTCGCGCCGATGGTCGACATCTCCCGCGACCCACGCTGGGGTCGTACGTCCGAGGGCTTCGGTGAAGACACCTACCTGGTCTCGCGCATTGCCGAAGTGATGGTCAAGGCGTTCCAGGGCGTGAGCCCCGCGAATGCCGACAGCATCATGGCCAGCGTCAAGCACTTCGCCCTGTACGGCGCGGTGGAAGGCGGCCGCGATTACAACGTGGTCGACATGAGCCCGGTCAAGATGTACCAGGACTACCTGCCGCCGTACCACGCGGCGATCAAGGCCGGTTCCGGCGGCGTGATGGTGGCGCTGAACTCGATCAACGGCGTACCCGCCACCGCCAACACCTGGCTGATGAACGACCTGCTGCGCAAGGACTGGGGCTTCAAGGGCCTGGCCGTGAGCGACCATGGCGCGATCTTCGAACTGATCAAGCACGGCGTGGCCAAGGATGGGCGCGAAGCCGCCAAGCTGGCAATCAAGGCCGGCATCGACATGAGCATGAACGACTCGCTGTACGGCAAGGAATTGCCGGGGCTGCTCAAGTCCGGCGAGATCGAACAGAGCGACATTGATAACGCCGTTCGCGAAGTGCTCGGCGCCAAGTACGACATGGGCCTGTTCAAGGACCCCTACCTGCGTATCGGCAAAGCCGAGGACGACCCGGCCGACACCTACGCCGAAAGCCGCCTGCACCGCGCAGAAGCCCGCGACATCGCGCGCCGCAGCCTGGTGCTGCTGAAAAACCAGAACAACACCCTGCCACTGAAAAAATCCGCGACCATCGCCCTGGTCGGCCCGCTGGCCAAGGCGCCGATCGACATGATGGGCAGTTGGGCCGCTGCCGGCAAACCGGAACAATCGGTCACCCTGCTCGACGGCCTCAACGCGGTGATTGGCGAAAAAGGCAAGATCATCTATGCCCGTGGCGCCAACATCACCCAGGATAAGGCCGTGGTCGACTACCTGAACTTCCTCAACTTCGATGCCCCTGAAGTGGTGGATGACACCCGCCCTGCCCAGGTGATGATCGACGAAGCGGTCAAGGCCGCCAAGGAGGCCGATGTGGTGGTCGCCGCCGTGGGTGAGTCCCGTGGCATGTCCCACGAATCCTCGAGCCGCACCGACCTGAACATCCCGCAGAGCCAGCGCGACCTGATCAAGGCCCTGAAGGCTACCGGCAAGCCGCTGGTGTTGGTGCTGATGAACGGCCGTCCACTGTCGATCCTCGAAGAGAACCAACAGGCCGACGCGATCCTGGAAACCTGGTTCGCCGGCACCGAAGGCGGCAACGCGATTGCCGACGTGCTGTTTGGTGACTACAACCCGTCAGGCAAGCTGCCGATCACCTTCCCACGCTCGGTGGGGCAGATTCCCACCTACTACAACCACCTGACCATCGGCCGGCCGTTCACCCCAGGCAAGCCGGGCAACTACACCTCGCAGTACTTCGATGACACCACCGGGCCGCTGTTCCCATTCGGATATGGCTTGAGCTACACCACGTTCAGCCTGTCGGACATGGCGCTGTCGTCCACCACGCTGAACAAGACCGGCAAGCTCGATGCCAGTGTCACCGTGAAAAACACCGGCAAGGTGGATGGGGAAACCGTCGTCCAGCTGTACATCCAAGACGTGGCCGGCTCGATGATCCGCCCGATCAAGGAGCTGAAGAACTTCCAGAAGGTCATGCTCAAGGCGGGTGAAGAGCGCACGCTGCACTTCACCATCACCGAGGAGGACTTGAAGTTCTACAATACCCAGCTCAAGTTCGCGGCAGAGCCGGGTGAGTTCAATGTGCAGATCGGGTTGGATTCCCAGGATGTGCAGCAGCAGACCTTCGAACTGCTCTAACGCCTGATGCGGTCAGAACATGTGGGAGCGGGCGTGCTCGCGAATGCGGTGGATCAGTCACTGTTTTTAGTAACTGACACGCAGCCTTCGCGAGCACGCCTGCTCCCACATTTCGATCGAGGTGACCTGATTAGCCGCGTCGGTCAAGCAAGTTGACCACCAACCGATCAATCCAGCCCCACACCCGCTGCTTCACCCGTCGCCACAACGGCCGCGACTTCCACGCCTCCAGGCTGACCGCCTGGCTCTGGGTAAAATCCCGTTCGAAACTGCCCGCCACGGCCTCGGTCAATGCCGGGTCCAGCGCTTCCAGGTTGGCTTCCAGGTTGAAGCGCAAATTCCAGTGATCAAAATTGCACGAGCCGATGCTTACCCAATCGTCCACCAGCACCATTTTCAAGTGCAGGAAGCACGGCTGGTATTCAAAGATCTGCACGCCCGAACGCAGCAAGCGCGGGTAATAACGGTGGCCCGCGTAACGCACGGACGGGTGATCGGTGCGCGGGCCGGTGAGCAACAAACGCACGTCGACGCCGCGCCCGGCGGCACGGCGCAAGGCACGGCGCACGCTCCAGGTCGGCAGGAAGTACGGTGTGGCCAGCCAGATACGCTGCTGGCTGCTGTTCAAGGCGCGGATCAGCGATTGCAGGATATCGCGGTGCTGGCGGGCATCGGCATAGGCCACCCGACCCAGGCCGGGGCCCGTCGCCGGCACCTTGGGCAACCGCGGCAAACCGAAATGGGTGGCGGGTTTCCACTCCCGACGAGCTGCATTGGCATGCCATTGGCGATCGAACAGCGCCTGCCAGTCCAAAACCAGCGGCCCGCTGATCTGCACCATGACTTCATGCCAGTCGGCGCTGTCGTTGCCTGGCGTCCAGAATTCATCGGTCACCCCGGTGCCGCCGACAAAGGCCATGTCCTGGTCGATCAACAGCAGTTTGCGATGATCGCGGTACAGGTTGCGCATCCAGCGGCGCCAATTCAGGCGGTTGTAGAAACGCAGCTCCACACCCGCGTCCGTCAAGCGTTTGCGCAACCCGAGGGTAAACGCCAGGCTGCCGTAATCATCGAACAGGCAGCGCACCCGCACGCCGCGTTCAGCGGCGAGGACCAGTGCCTGCACCATCGCTTCGGCGCAGGCACCGGCTTCCACCAGGTACAACTCCAGCTCGACCTGCCGCTCGGCGCGGGCAATGCCCACCAGCATCTGCGGAAAAAAATTCGGCCCATCGATCAGCAATTCGAAACGGTTGGCGCTGCGCCATGGGAACACCGCGCCGCTCATGTCAGCGCGCCGTGAAAATCAGCACCGCACCCACCGGCACCGACAGACTGATCGACTTGAGCCCCGCCGCCTTGCGCAACGCTGCCACGCCCGGCGCCAGGTCGAAGTCCTCGGCATGCACCACCAGCGGTTCCAGGGTCACCACCTGGAAACGCCGGTCATCCAGGCGCGTCGCCAGCAGCTCGGCGCTGTAGGTCTGGGTCTTGCCGTGCAGGGTCACGGACAACGGCAGGCGCAATTCCAATTGCGCACCAGGGGCCAAATCGTTGATCGGTTGCAGGTTGATCTGCGCGTTGATCAGCGCGTCTGGAAACGTCTTGATCTCGAACAACTGATTGCGCATGCGCTCGTCGCGCAGCGGAACGCCGCTGTTGACCGACTCCAGTTCCACCTCCAGTTGCGCGGCGCCCTTGCTGTCGACTTTGCCGTGCAACACCAGGAAGCGCTGCACTTCGGCGATTTCGGTGTTCTTGGTGGTGACGAACGACAGGCGCGAGGACTCGTTATCCAGATACCAGTCGGCATGGGCAGGCACAGCGGCGGCGGCCAAGAGGGCGAAGGCCAGGGGTTTGATCACAGAAGCGTTGAACATTGAAAACTCGCGGGGCGAAAAACCTGAACGAACCTTAACCGTCCATTGGAGCGGAAGCAAAGTCTGTGATGAGCGGGCGTGGAATCCCGGGAAAGAACACGCTACAGCGCCGTCAAACAATTAGTCGGCGCTTTTTTGTGCCTGCTGTTTGTGCTTTATGGCGACTGTACGTGGGAGGCCTTGTGCCTGCCGAGTTGCTTCTTCTCGGATTCCAACCTGCGTACAGCTGCCCCCCCCACGCTTGGAATCGTGACTGGCAGCTCTTTTTGGTTGTACCAAAGGAGCAAGCTATGCCGTACGAAATACCCTCAGCCGAAACTATCGGCGCCGCGACCTTTGCAGATTGCGGAGAAAACAAAAGCCATTTGAAAGTGTTCCGTGTCAACGCAGGGGTTCCGCTGCTGGAAGCCCTTGAACACGCCTCGCACGTGCTTTATTACGCAAAAATGCTCTCGCTTGAGGCCGCCATGGACCCCAAGGCGGAGAAGTTCGCTTTCGCCTCGCACTATTTGGGTGAAATGGGCAAAGCGATCATTGATGATCTGCTGTTGGCTATGCAACCTGGCAGCCCAGCCACGTAGTAAGTCGTTCGCGCCCGATGCAGTGCATCGGGCGCCTACCAGTGCTTCTCTCATTTCCAATGATTAGTGCAAATCCCCTGTGGGAGCTGGCTTGCCTGCGATAGCGGCAGGTCAGTCAACATCACTATCGCCTGTGCCGCCATCATCGCAGGCAAGCCAGCTCCCACATGGGGTCGCGGTGTGTCAGGGGTTCAAGCGGCAGCCCTGCCGATCCCCCAACCACCGTGCACTGTGCGTACGCCCCAAACCGCTGGCCGTGACTTCACTGCGCTCGGGGTTATCGGTAAAGGCACTGGTGGGCACGTACTGCTTCACATACCCCCGGCAATACTCCGCCGGGTTGTTCGCCACATACCGACACGAGCAATACTCCTTGGCCGTATACGCCGCGATGATGTCGGGGAAAGCTTGCAGGTTGACGCGCTCGTGCCAGATCCACCCCAGCAGGGCGAGCAACAGCAGCAGAAACAGGCTGGTAAACGGACGACGACGGATCATGGCTGCACCGCCGCAAGCACGCGTTTAAGCAGTTCGTTGTGGCGATAGCTGCCGTCGCGGTCATCGCCGTAGCGTACGATCACTAGATGTTCTTCAGGCATCACAAACAGCGCCTGACCCCAATGGCCGAGGGCCGCAAAGGTGTCGGCGGGCGCGTCTGGCCAGGGCCGTGGCGCACCTTGGTTAAGCCACCAGTGACCGCCGGGAACGGCTTCGTCCTGGCCGGCTTTGTAGTTATCGAACGGCTGACGGTTGAAGGCAACCCAGTCTCTGGGCAGCAACTGGTGTTCCCCCCAACGGCCGTCCCGTGCCATCAACAGGCCGACACGCGCCAGGTCGCGAGCCGTGAGGTAGGCGTAAGAGGAAGCGACGAAGGTTTCATCGGCGTCGGTTTCCCAGGTGGCATTGCGGATCCCCAATGGCTTGAACAACGCATCCCACGGGTAACTCATATACGCCTTATGCCCGAGCATGCCTTTGAGGGTGGCGGACAGGATGTTGGTGTCACCGCTGGAGTACCGGAACACCTGGCCCGGTGCAGTGGCGGCCTCGGTATCGGCGGCAAAGTCAGCCATGTCGCCGCGGCCACGGGTGTAAAGCATCGCCACCACCGAAGATTTCAGTGGCGCGTATTCATAGTCTTCCTGCCAGTCGAGGCCCGAGGCCCAGTGCAGCAAGTCGGCCATGGTCACAGTCGGGTGCTGCTTCATCGACGGGTAAAAACGCGCGGCGGGGTCGGTCAATTTGAAGCGGTTTTCGCCGTAGGCCACGCCCAGCACGGTCGCCATCAGGCTTTTGCTGACGGACCAGGTGAGGTGCGGAGTGCTGGCGGTGGTGGGCGTGGCGTAGCGTTCGTAGATGACCTGGCCGTCGCGGATCACCAACAATGCGTCAGTGCGGATGCCTTGGCGGGTGGCGTCGTCTCGCGCCGGAAAAGCGTAAGCATCCAGAGCATCAACTGCGGGACCCGAGAGCGGTGTACCCTTGGCCCATTCCTTATCGGGCCAGGTTTCGGCGTAAGCGGCAACGGTGACGAACAACAGGGCAACGCACAACAGGCCTCTGACCATGGACGCAAACTCAAGGGGGCATTCAAGCCCGCGAGCCTAGCCGAGGGTGATGACAGATTTGCGACATGGAGGGCTGTCATCCAAGCGTCACCATAACTTCATGGAGATGACACCGGGCCTCCATAGCCTGACTTTGGACAACAAAGTCGACCGGCCGAAATCGTGGCCGGCACTCGGAGACTCGCCATGACTCAGATCGCCCGCATCAGCGACACCGGCAATGAACGCCGCCTGCAAGCCGAACGCCTGGTTGGCGCGCAGGCGTTGCAGGAAGCCCAGGCCCTGCGGTTCAACGTGTTCAGCGGCGAATTCAACGCCAAGCTGAAAGGCGCGGAACTGGGCCTGGACATGGATGACTATGATGTTCACTGCAGCCACATCGGCGTGCGGGACTTGAACAGCGGTCGACTGGTGGCCACCACTCGCTTGCTGGACCACCAGGCTGCCAGCACCTTGGGTCGGTTCTACAGCGAAGAAGAATTCAGCCTGCATGGCTTGCTCCACCTGCAAGGCCCGATCCTGGAAATCGGCCGCACTTGCGTCGATCCGGCCTACCGCAACGGTGGCACCATTGCCGTGTTGTGGGGCGAGTTGGCCGAAGTGCTCAACCAGGGTGGCTACAGCTACTTGATGGGCTGCGCGAGCATCCCGATGCACGACGGCGGCATCCAGGCTCACGCGATCATGCAGCGCCTGCGCGAACGCTACCTGTGCAATGAACACCTGCGCGCCGAACCGAAAAAACCCCTGCCGGCGCTGGACCTGCCGTCCAACGTGATCGCCGAAATGCCGCCACTGCTCAAGGCTTACATGCGCCTGGGGGCGAAGATCTGCGGCGAGCCGTGCTGGGATGAAGATTTCCAGGTGGCCGACGTGTTTATCCTGCTCAAGCGCGATGAGCTATGCCCGCGCTATGCACGCCACTTCAAGGCGGCCATGTGATGAGCCGCCTGCGCGTGTACGGGCGCATTGCCCGCGTACTGCTAGTGGTGGCACTGGGCTTGAGCATGGCCAGTGTATTCGGCGTGTTCGAACGGTTGGGCGTGGCCAACTCGATGGTGCGCCGCCAGCGCTGGTCGCGGTTCTTCATGGCGCGGCTGACCAACGCCCTGCCCTTTCGCGTGACGGTGCACGGTGAGTTGCCGCAAACGCCGATGCTGTGGGTGAGCAATCACGTGTCCTGGACCGACATTCCCCTGCTGGGCATGGTGACGCCGATGTCGTTCCTGTCCAAGGCCGAAGTGCGTACCTGGCCGGTGGCAGGCTGGCTGGCGGCCAAAGCCGGCAGCTTGTTTATCCGCCGGGGTTCGGGCGATAGCCAGTTGATCCGCAAGCAGATGACCCGTCACCTGGAGCAACAACACCCGCTGCTGATGTTCCCCGAAGGCACCACCACCGACGGGCGCAGCCTGCGCACTTTCCACGGGCGTTTGCTGGCCAGTGCGATCGATGCGGATGTATGCCTGCAACCGGTGGCGATCCGTTATCTGCGTGAGGGGCAAGTGGACCCGCTGGCGCCTTTTATTGGCGATGATGATTTGTTGTCGCACCTGATGCGCTTATTTGCCAACGACCAGGGCGATGTGGAAATCCATGTGCTCAAGCCAATTGCCTGTGCCGGGCAGGAACGCGCGGCGCTGGCGTATCAGGCGCAGCAGGCGGTGCAAAAGGCGTTGTTTGGGCCCTTGCCCGAGGCAGAACAGATCGCGGCTCGACCGGCATTCGCGGCATAAAGCGGGCATGGTCAACGTGTGGGAGCTGACTTGCCTGCGATAGCGGTGGGTCAGCAACACATGTATCAACTGGCAGACTGCAATCGCAGGCAAGCCAGCTCCCACCTTAAATCGATGGCGTCAGTCGGGAGTGTGCAAAGGCCTGCAGCTCGGGATAGAGCAACCGGAAGTCTTCACTCAGCGGCTCATACAACTCGCGCAATTCCTGCATGGCATGCCCCAGTTCCTCGGGCTGTGTCAGGCGCCGGGCGATCCCGCGCAACACCTGCTCCATCACCGCAAACTCGCGGTAGGAGCCCAGCCAGTCATCCGCCGCCATATACGGTGCAATCTGCGCCAGCCGCCCCGGCAACTGCGGCTCGGCCGCCAGCACGCGGTAAACCTGCGACGTGAAATGCTCAAGGGGCTGGTCGGCATACAAGGTCCAGTCCCGCGCCAGGCAGTGATCGAAAAACACATCGAGGACGATCCCGGCATAGCGCCTACGGGTAAGGCTGAAGCGCGACAGCGCCTCCCCCACCAGCGGGTGGCTGTCGGTGAAGCGGTCGATGGAACGATGCAGCTGGATCGCCGATTCAATTTGCGGGCTGAACTGGCCCTGCAGGCGGCCTTTGACGAAGTCGCCATACAGGCTGCCCAGCAGTTGCGCAGGAAGTTGGCCGCCCAGGTGCAGATGTGCGAGATAATTCATGGCGCGCAGTCTATCACTGCCCTCAACGTATCGTTATAACCCGATATACCGATTAAGCCTAGGCTCAGACCAAAATCATATTGGTCTATCGGGATAGACCGATATAAAGTTCGCCTCATCGCGATATAACGCTGTACAAAACCGAGCATCTGCCATGTCCATCGACCTCGACGAAATAATAAAAGCCCTGGCACACCCAGTACGACGAGACATCCTCACCTGGCTGAAAGACCCCAAAGTGCAGTTCCCCGAACAATTGCACAACCACGAATACGGCATCTGCGCCGGGCAGATCGACCAACGCTGCGGCTTGTCCCAGTCGACCGTGTCAGCCCACCTGGCCACCCTCCAACGCGCCGGGTTGATCAGCAGCCAGAAGGCCGGCCAGTGGCACTTTTTCAAACGCAACGAGGACACCATCCAGGCGTTCCTCGCGGCGCTCACCACCGAACTCAGCGCGGACGACAACGCCGCGTTGTAACAAGGAAACGATAATGCCCCTCTCGCTACTCATACTGGCCCTCAGTGCCTTCGCCATCGGCACCACCGAGTTCGTCATCATGGGCTTGCTGCCCGATGTGGCAGCGGACCTGGGTGTGTCAATTCCCGGCGCCGGCTGGCTGGTGACCGGCTACGCCCTGGGCGTGGCCATCGGCGCGCCCTTCATGGCGCTGGCCACCGCCAAGCTGCCTCGCAAGGCGGCCCTGGTAGCGTTGATGGGTATCTTCATTATCGGCAACCTGCTCTGCGCCCTGGCCAGTGACTACAACGTGCTGATGTTTGCCCGTGTCGTCACCGCGCTGTGCCACGGTGCGTTCTTTGGTATTGGTTCGGTGGTCGCCGCCAACCTGGTGCCCGCCAACAAGCGAGCTTCGGCCGTGGCCCTGATGTTCACCGGCCTGACCCTGGCCAACGTGCTCGGCGTACCGCTGGGTACCGCACTCGGCCAGGAAGCCGGCTGGCGCTCGACCTTCTGGGCAGTGACGGTGATTGGTGTGGTGGCGTTGATCGGCCTGATCCGCTTCCTGCCCGCCAAGCGTGATGAAGAGAAACTCGACATGCGCGCCGAACTGGCCGCCCTCAAGGGCGCCGGCATCTGGCTGTCGCTGAGCATGACCGCGCTGTTTGCCGCGTCCATGTTCACCCTCTTCACCTACGTAGCGCCGCTGCTCGGCGATGTCACCGGCGTGTCGCCCAAGGGCGTGACCTGGACCCTGCTGCTGATCGGCCTGGGTCTCACCGTGGGCAACATCATCGGCGGCAAATTGGCGGACAAACGCCTGGCGGCCACCTTGATCGGCGTGTTCATCAGCATGGCGGTGGTCTCCACGGCTCTGACCTGGACCAGCGTCGCCGTGATCCCGACCGAAATCACCCTGTTCCTGTGGGCCACCGCGTCGTTCGCCGCCGTGCCGGCGTTGCAGATCAACGTGGTGACCTTCGGCAAGGCCGCACCGAACCTGGTGTCCACCTTGAACATCGGCGCTTTCAACATCGGCAATGCCCTCGGCGCCTGGGTGGGCGGCAGTGTGATTGCCCACGGTTTCGGCCTGACCCGCGTGCCCTTGGCCGCAGCGGTCCTGGCGATCCTCGCGCTGTTGGTGACCCTGATTACTTTCCGCCAGACCGGCGATGCCGACCTGGCCCCTGCGACCCACTGATCCACTTCAAAGACAAAGGTGCTTTCCCCATGACGACTATTTTCGATCCGATCAAACTGGGCGACCTGGAACTGTCGAACCGCATCATCATGGCGCCGCTGACCCGCTGCCGTGCCGACGCCGGTCGTGTGCCCAACGCGCTGATGGCCGAGTACTACGTGCAACGCGCCTCCGCCGGGCTGATCCTCAGCGAAGCCACGTCCGTGACGCCGTTGGGCGTAGGCTACCCGGACACACCGGGCATCTGGTCCAACGATCAGGTGCGCGGCTGGGCCAACGTCACCAAGGCGGTTCATGGCGCGGGCGGCAAGATCTTCCTGCAACTGTGGCACGTGGGCCGTATTTCCCATGAGTCGTACCTGAACGGCGAAACCCCGGTGGCCCCGAGCGCAATCCAGCCTAAAGGCCACGTCAGCCTGGTGCGCCCATTGGCCGACTACCCGACCCCCCGCGCCTTGGAAACCGCTGAAATCGCCGACATCGTCGACGCCTACCGCACCGGTGCCGAGAACGCCAAGGCCGCCGGTTTCGACGGCGTGGAAATCCACGGCGCCAACGGATACCTGCTCGACCAGTTCCTGCAGAGCAGCACCAATAAGCGCACTGACCAGTACGGCGGCTCCCTGGAAAACCGCGCTCGCCTGTTGCTGGAAGTCACCGATGCAGCCATCGAAGTCTGGGGCGCTGGCCGTGTGGGTGTGCACCTGGCACCGCGGGCCGACGCCCACGACATGGGCGACGACAACCTGGCGGAAACCTTCACCTACGTCGCCAGCGAACTGGGCAAGCGTGGCATTGCGTTCATCTGCTCCCGTGAGAAAGAAGCCGGCGACAGCCTCGGCCCACAACTCAAGAAAGCCTTCGGCGGCGTGTACATCGCCAACGAACGCTTCACCAAGGACAGCGCCAACACCTGGCTGGCTTCGGGCAAAGCGGATGCGGTGGCCTTCGGTGTGCCGTTTATTGCCAACCCGGACTTGCCAGCACGCTTGAAGGCAGATGCGCCGCTGAACGAAGCGCATCCGGAAACCTTCTATGGCAAAGGCCCAGTCGGCTACATCGACTACCCGACCCTGGCGCTGTGAGGTAAAAAGCTGAAATGAAAAAAGCCCCGGTTCGCAGGAACCGGGGCTTTTTTACGCCTATCTTGTCGAGTACGCGGGACCTGAGAGCAATACTCCTTCACAACCGTGCAACAAAATCGCTACAAAATACTTAGGCGGCTACCTATCAACCGCTGGACAGCCCGTATATAAAGTCACCCCACTAATCAGGCGGAAGGACGATTGACTGTCCTTGGGCTTTACTGTTGACACAACCTGATGCAATTACGCATTTTGTCTTAATTGCGCAGACTGGGGCTCCAACGCAGCATGTCCAGCCCCGCATCCACCCAGCGTTCGGCTTCCTGATGTAACTGGAAGCTGTCGGGAACCAGCAGCCACTGGCCGATCAGCCCGTTGATGTAGGCATGGATGCACACCGCGCCACGGGTGGTATCAAGATTTTCCGGAAGTTGCCCGCGGTGGACCGCGTTACGCAAGGTCAGGCCGATGCGCAGGTTGCATTCGAGGCTATGGGTCTGACGTTGGCGACGCATGTCGCACATTTCATCGGTGAATTCGCACTTATGAAACAAGATCTCGTTGATGCGCCGGGTTTTCGGGTCCAGGGCCACTTGATGAAACAAATGAATCAACAGTTTGCGCATGCAGCCCAGCGGGTCGAGTTCGTCCTCGCTTTCACTGGCCCTGGCCAACTCGTCCAGCGGCTCATGCAGCGTGTCGAGCAGCGCCTGCAGCAAATCGGATTTATTACTGAAATGCCAGTAGATGGCACCCCGCGTCACGCCGGCCAGCGCGGCGATGTCCGCCAGCGTGGTCCGCGCGACGCCGCGTTCATAGAACGCTTGCTCGGCGGCTTGAAGAATCTGGCTGCGCGTTTCCTGAGCTTCCTCTTTGGTGCGACGAACCATGGCAGTACAACCTCAATCAGGACACTTGGGACTATCGTTAACGCAGAATTAACCGCCAGTACCGATAATCCGAATATTTGTGGGACGACACCGTCATGGGTGCCGAACGTAATGGAATCGAGGCTTTGGGCGTTGCTTTGTCAACACTCCGCGCAGCCTGTCAAGAGTTTACAAACAACCATGAACGTAAGTATATTGCGTAGCAAGCTACTTATCTACTCAGTGTTTGTTTTTTACCCTTCCACCCTTCTTGTGCGCATCCTGCGCGCCTGACCCGAGGATCTTCATGCAACTTAAGCCAGCTGTTACCGCTCTGGTCACTGCCGTCGCCCTGGCATCGCTGCTCAGCGGATGTAAAAAGGAAGAAGCGGCTCCGCCCGCTCAAATCCCTCAGGTCGGCGTGGTCACTATCCAACCGCAAGCCTTTACGCTCACCTCCGAATTGCCGGGTCGCACCACCGCGTACCGCATTGCGGAAGTGCGACCGCAGGTCAACGGCATCATTCTCAAGCGCCTGTTCAAGGAAGGCGGCGACGTGAAGGAAGGGCAACAGCTCTACCAGATCGACCCTTCGGTGTATGAAGCCACCCTGAAAAGCGCACAAGCGAGCCTGACCCAGAGCAAGTCGATCAGCGACCGCTACAAGCAGTTGGTCGATGAACAAGCCGTCAGCCGTCAGGAGTACGACACTGCCGTCGCCAACCGCATGACGTCGGAAGCCAACGTGCAAACCGCCCAGATCAACGTGCGTTACACCAAAGTGTTCGCGCCGATCTCCGGGCGTATTGGTCGTTCTTCGGTGACCGAAGGCGCACTGGTCAGCAACGGCCAGGCCGATGCCATGGCCGTGATCCAGCAACTGGACCCGATCTACGTCGACGTCACACAGTCTTCGGCAGAAATGCTGAAACTGCGCCGCGACCTGGCCAGCGGCCAACTGGAAAAAGCCGGCGACAACGCCGCCAAAGTCAAGCTGACCCTGGAAGACGGCAGCGCCTATGGCGTGGATGGCAAGCTGGAGTTCTCCGAAGTGTCGGTCGACCAGACCACCGGTTCCGTGACCCTGCGCGCCGTGTTCCCGAACCCTGACCACACCTTGCTGCCGGGCATGTTCGTTCACGCCCAGTTGCAAGCCGGTGTGAACAGCAAGGCAATCCTGGCCCCGCAGCAAGGCGTAACCCGTGACCTCAAGGGCACTCCAACAGCGCTGGTCGTCAACGCCGACAACAAGGTCGAGCAGCGCGAACTGGTGGCCAACCGTACTTACGGCGCCTACTGGCTGGTGGAAAAGGGCTTGAACGCCGGCGACCGTGTGATCACAGAAGGCTTGCAGTACGTCAAGCCGGGCGCCGAGGTCAAGGTCAAGGCGGCCGACAACGCCAAACCTGCTGACGCCGGCAGTGCTGCTGCTCCTGCTGCCGCTGCTGGCAAAGGGGAGTAATCCATGTCGAAATTTTTTATCGACCGCCCCATTTTCGCCTGGGTTATTGCCCTGGTGATCATGCTGGTCGGGGCACTGTCGATCCTGAAGTTGCCCATCAACCAATACCCGGCCATCGCGCCGACCGCCATCGACATCCAGGTGACCTACCCAGGCGCGTCCGCACAAACCGTGCAGGACACCGTGGTGCAGGTCATCGAGCAACAGCTCAACGGTATCGACAACCTGCGTTATGTTTCCTCGGACAGTAACTCCGACGGCAGCATGACCATCACCGTAACGTTCAACCAGGGTACCAACCCGGACATCGCCCAGGTTCAGGTGCAGAACAAACTGAACCTGGCGACTCCACTGCTGCCGCAAGAAGTGCAGCAGCAGGGTATCCGCGTGACCAAGTCGGTGAAGAACTTCCTGATGGTGATCGGTCTGGTGTCGGAAGACGGCAGCATGACCAAGGACGACCTGTCCAACTACATCGTGTCGAACATCCAGGACCCGATTTCCCGGACCGCAGGTGTCGGTGACTTCCAGGTGTTTGGTTCGCAGTACGCCATGCGCATCTGGCTTGACCCAAGCAAGCTGAACAATTACCAGCTCACGCCAGTGGATGTCAGCACCGCGATCTCCGCACAGAACGTGCAGGTGGCTACCGGCCAACTGGGTGGCCTGCCTGCCCTGCCCGGCACTCAGTTGAACGCGACCATCATTGGCAAGACGCGCCTGCAGACGGCGGAGCAGTTCGGCAACATCCTGATGAAAGTCAATACAGACGGCTCCCAGGTACGCCTGAAGGATGTCGCGCGTATTGAGCTGGGTGGCCAGAACTACAGCATCGCTGCACAGTTCAACGGCAAGCCGGCTTCCGGTATGGCGATCAAGCTGGCTTCGGGCGCCAACGCCCTGGACACCGGCAAAGCAATCCGTGCCACCGTAGCGCAGCTCGAACCCTTCTTCCCGCCAGGCATGAAGGCGGTGGTGCCGTATGACACCACCCCGGTCGTGACCGAATCGATCTCCGGTGTAGTCCATACCCTGGTTGAAGCGATCGTGTTGGTGTTCCTGGTGATGTTCCTGTTCCTGCAGAACTTCCGTGCCACCATCATCACCACCATGACCGTACCGGTGGTGCTGTTGGGTACCTTCGGGATCCTGGCGGCGTTCGGTTTCACCATCAACACCTTGACCATGTTCGGCATGATCCTGGCCATCGGCTTGCTGGTGGATGACGCCATCGTCGTGGTGGAAAACGTCGAGCGGGTGATGGCCGAGGAACACCTGTCGCCCAAAGAAGCGACGGTCAAGTCCATGGGCCAGATCCAGGGTGCCCTGGTGGGTATTGCCCTGGTACTGTCGGCGGTACTGTTGCCGATGGCATTCTTCGGTGGTTCCACCGGTGTGATCTACAAACAGTTCTCCATCACCATCGTTTCGGCCATGGCGTTGTCGGTACTGGTTGCGCTGATCTTCACCCCGGCCTTGTGCGCCACCATGCTCAAGCCGATTGACCCGGAAAAACACGGCCAACCCAAGCGTGGTTTCTTCGGCTGGTTCAACCGCACCTTCGACCGTGGCGTACTGAGCTACGAGCGCGGCGTGGGTAACATGATCAAGCACAAGATCCCGGCGTTCCTGGTGTACGCACTGGTTATCGCCGGCATGATCTGGCTGTTCATGCGCATCCCTGCGGCGTTCCTGCCCGATGAAGACCAGGGCGTGATCTTTGCCCAGGTACAGACGCCGGTCGGTTCTACGGCTGAACGGACGCAAAAAGTCATCGACGATATGCGCATCTTCCTGCTCAACGACAAGGAAGGCGAGCCGGGCGAAGGCAAAGGCGTGAAATCGGTATTTACCGTAAACGGCTTCAACTTCGCCGGTCGTGGCCAAAGCTCGGGCCTGGCCTTTGTGATGCTCAAGCCGTGGGACGAACGTGACGCCTCCACCTCGGTGTTCGAGATCGCCAAGCGCGCCCAGGGCTACTTCATGCAGACCTTCAAGGACGCCATGGTATTTGCCATCGTGCCGCCGTCTGTACTGGAACTGGGTAACGCCACGGGCTTCGACGTGTTCCTGCAAGACCAGGGCGGGGTCGGCCACGATAAATTGATGGCGGCGCGTAACCAGTTCCTCGGTATGGCAGCACAAAGCAAGATTCTGGCAGGTGTGCGCCCCAACGGCGTGAACGATGAGCCGCAGTACGAGCTCACCGTCGACGACGAGAAGGCCAGTGCCCAAGGCATCACCCTGTCGAGCATCAACCAGACCCTGGCGATTGCCCTGGGTGGCAGCTACGTCAACGACTTCATCGACCGCGGTCGGGTGAAGAAGGTGTACGTGCAAGGTGAAGCCGCCAGCCGCATGTCGCCTGAAGACCTGAACAAATGGTACGTGCGCAGCGACTCCGGGAAGATGGTGCCGTTGTCCGCCATCGCGTCGGGCAAGTGGATCTTCGGTTCGCCGAAACTCTCGCGCTACAACGGTGTAGCGGCGATGGAAATCCTCGGTACTCCGGCACCGGGTTACAGTACCGGTGACGCCATGGCCGAAGTCGAGCGTATTGCCAAGCAACTGCCGGCAGGTATTGGCTATGCGTGGACCGGTCTGTCGTACGAAGAACGTCTGTCCGGCTCCCAGGCACCTGCGCTGTACGCCCTGTCGCTGCTGGTAGTGTTCCTCTGCCTCGCGGCACTGTACGAAAGCTGGTCGATCCCGATCGCGGTGATCCTGGTAGTGCCCCTGGGGGTTGTGGGTGCGTTGATAGCGACCAGCATGCGCGGGTTGTCCAACGACGTGTTCTTCCAGGTGGGCCTGTTGGTGACGGTGGGCTTGGCGGCGAAAAACGCCATCCTGATCGTGGAGTTTGCCAAAGAGCTCCACGAACAAGGCAAAGGCATCGTCGAGGCGGCCATCGAGGCGTCACGCATGCGTCTGCGGCCGATCATCATGACCTCCATGGCGTTCATCCTCGGCGTATTGCCGCTGGCGATCTCCTCGGGCGCAGGTTCGGGTAGCCAGCACGCCATCGGTACCGGTGTCATCGGCGGTATGATCACGGCCACTGTATTGGCGATCTTCTGGGTGCCGTTGTTCTTCGCAACCGTATCCGCTGCTGGCGAGCGTAAAAAGACTGACACAACTGAAACCCCTAAAGAGGCTGGCCAATGAGCAAGTCGCTACTTTCCCTAGCCGTCACGGCATTCGTGCTCAGTGGCTGCTCGCTGATACCTGACTATCAGCGCCCCGAAGCGCCGGTGGCCGCACAGTTCCCGCAGGGGCCGGCGTATTCGTCGGCCCAGGCGCCGAGCCAGGCCGCTGCCGAGCAGGGCTGGAAGCAGTTTTTCCATGACCCTGCCCTGCAACAGCTGATCCAGACCGCGCTGGTGAACAACCGTGACCTGCGTGTCGCGGCCCTGAACATCGACGCGTATGCCGCGCAATACCAGATCCAGCGCGCTGACCTGTTCCCGGCCGTTTCGGCCACGGGCAGCGGCAGCCGTTCGCGCACTCCGGCCCGCCTGTCGCAGACTGGCGAGTCGACCATCAGCAGCCAATACTCGGCCGGTCTCGGGATCAGTTCTTATGAGCTGGACCTGTTCGGTCGCGTGCGCAGCCTGAGTGAAGAAGCCCTGCAAAAGTACTTCGCCACTGAAGAGGCACGGCGCAGCACCCAGATCAGCCTGGTGGCCAGCGTGGCCAATGCCTACCTGACCTGGCAGGCCGACAAGGAACTGCTCAAGCTCACCCAGGACACCCTGGATGCCTACGAGCAGAGCTTCAAGCTCACCTCGCGCAGCAACGAAGTCGGCGTGGCCTCGGCCCTCGACCTGAGCCAGTCGCGGACCTCGGTGGAAAACGCCCGGGTTGCCCTGGCACGCTATACCCGCCAGGTGGCCCAGGACGAAAACAGCCTGACCCTGCTGCTGGGCACCGGCCTGCCGGCGAATATCACCAGCAAGCCGCTGTCGGATGACCTGCTCAGCGAAGTGCCGGCTGGCTTGCCATCGGACCTGCTGCAACGTCGTCCCGACATTGTGCAAGCCGAGTACAACCTCAAGGCGGCCAATGCCAACATCGGCGCGGCGCGTGCCGCGTTCTTCCCGAGCATCACCCTGACCGCCAGCGCCGGCACCGCAAGCCCGAACCTGGGCGGTTTGTTCAAGGGTGGTTCGGGCACCTGGTCGTTCGCCCCGCAGATCAACATCCCGATCTTCAACGCCGGCAGCCTGCGCGCCAGCCTGGACTATTCGAAGATCCAGAAAGAGATCAATGTGGCGAACTACGAGAAGGCGATCCAGACCGGCTTCCAGGAAGTGTCCGACGGCCTCGCCGCACGTGAAACCTACAAGCAGCAACTGGATGCCCAACGCGGCTTCGTCGCAGCCAACCAGGATTACTACCGCCTGGCCGAGCGTCGCTACCGCATTGGTGTCGACAGCAACCTGACGTTCCTCGATGCCCAACGCCAACTGTTCAGTGCCCAGCAATCGCTGATCACCGACCGCCTGGCGCAGCTGACCAGCGAGGTCAACCTGTACAAGGCCCTCGGCGGCGGCTGGAACGAGCAGACCGCGAAGAACGAGCCGTTGAAAGAAGAAGCACCGGCGCTGAAGTTGTTCTGATGGTGTTGTAAAAAGTCGCACCGCTGCAAAAAAAACCGCTTCCCTCACCGGAAGCGGTTTTTTTATGCCTCACTTTTGCCCTGATAACTTGCGTTCGATCATCGCCCACAACCCGCCCTTCCCCACTTTCCTCGCCCCCGCACCGCCCCGCACCATGGCCGCCACCTGCATAAACCCAATAACAACAGGTCCTTTCGCCATGAGCACTTTCCACCCGCGCCGGCTGCTGCTGGCAACCGCTGTCGCCAGTCTCGCCCTGCCCGTCGTCGCCGAAGAACACGGTTTTCTCGAAGACGCCAGCGCCAACCTCAACCTGCGCAATTTCTTCTTCAACCGCAATTACACCAACCCCACCAAGGCCCAGGGGGTGCGCAGGAGTGGACCCAGAGCTTCATCCTCGACGCCAAGTCCGGCTTTACCCAGGGCACTGTAGGTTTCGGCGTGGATGTGCTGGGGTTGTATTCGTTGAAGCTCGATGGCGGACGCGGCACCGGGGGCACCCAACTGCTGCCGTTGGATCATGATGGCCGCCCTGCGGATGAATTCGGGCGCCTGGGCGTGGCGTTCAAGGCGCGCATTTCCAAGACGGAAGTGAAGGTCGGCGAGTGGATGCCGGTGCTGCCGATCCTGCGCTCAGACGACGGCCGCTCCCTGCCGCAAACCCTGCGCGGCGGCCAGATCACCTCCAAAGAAATCGATGGCCTGACCCTCTACGGCGGCCAGTTTCGTGCCAACAGCCCGCGGGACGACAGCAGCATGAACGACCTGTCGATGTTCGGTAAAACCGCGTTCACCTCCGACCGCTTCAACTTCCAGGGCGCCGAGTACGCGTTCAACGACAAGCGCACCCAGATCGGCCTGTGGAATGCCCAACTCAAAGACATCTACAGCCAGCAGTTCATCAACCTGATCCACAGCCAACCGCTGGGCAACTGGACCCTGGGCGCCAACCTCGGTTTTTTCTACGGCAAGGACGACGGCAGCGCCCGCGCCGGCGAGCTGGACAACAAGACCTGGTCGGGCCTGTTCTCCGCCAAGTACGGCGGCAACACCTTCTACCTCGGCCTGCAGAAACTCACCGGCAACAGCGCCTGGATGCGCGTTAACGGAACCAGCGGCGGCACCCTGGCCAACGACAGCTACAACGCCAGCTACGACAACGCCCAGGAGAAATCCTGGCAAGTACGCCACGACTACAACTTCGCCGCCCTCGGTGTGCCGGGCCTGACCCTGATGAACCGCTACATCAGCGGCAGCAACGTGCACACCGGCACCGTCACCGACGGCAAGGAATGGGGCCGCGAAAGCGAACTGGGCTACACCGTGCAAAGTGGCAGCCTGAAAAACCTGACGGTGCGCCTGCGTAATTCCAGCATGCGCCGTGACTACAGCAACAATGAGTTCGATGAAAACCGGTTGATCGTCAGTTACCCGATCAGCCTGCTGTAAGACCGAATTACATTTCTGGAGGAACCATCTGAAGCGTCAGGACAATTCCAGGAGACAGGGTCAATACCAGGCCCCCTATAGGGATTACACATGGACGTTTCAAACCGTATTGCACACGTTCAACCCAACCTGCCTGCCGGGGCGCACAGTTCGACGACTGCGCGCCCTACAGCCTTCAACAATAGCCACTATGGCCTTGTATTACGCCCCCGCCCGGTACTCACGCCCGACAACCCGGTCCAAGCTCACCGACACCCCTTTCTGGATGACGGCAATTTAAAAGCCAGCGGCCAGTCGGTGTGGGAGCAAGACAACTCCTTCAGCCTGAACAACAGTCTGATCCTTGAAACCGGCGACAAGGCCGACCAGGTCCATATCAGCCAGACGTACTCCGGCCAACTGGATGTTCGGGTCAACGGCCAGTTATATCGTTTTGACAGTCAGGATAAAGACGGTAAAGCACTCACCTTTCATCTCAAGACCCACGGCGGTAACGACAACATCCGCATCGACGCCAACGTGACGCAGCCCGTCATCGTGGAGGCTGGCGACGGCAATGACCGTGTGCAGGCCGGCGCGGGCTACACCCGCCTGTTCGGTGGTAAAGGCGACGATGTGCTGCGCCTGGGTAGCGGCCTTGGCTATGCCGAAGGTAACGACGGTGACGACACACTCATCGGCGGTACGGGCGACAACGTGATGTACGGCAACAACGGCAATGACCGCCTCTACGCCGGTGCGGGTGCAAAAAGCAAAACCAGCTACCTGGATGGCGGTAACGGTAAGGATTTACTGTACGCGGGCAACGGTCATACCGTGTTGCATGGAGGGCCCGGTGACGATCGCTTGATCGGCCACGATCGCAGCACGTTCTACACCGGCAGTGGCTGCGACAAGGTGATTGCCAATCGCCCTGGCGACCGGATCTACGCTCAAGCGGGCGATACGATCAAGCGCCTCAACGGCTCGGTGTTGACCACCGTCACAACCGACCAGTCGTCGCTTGTAGGTTTTCGCATCAAGGGCTCTGCCGATTTTATTCAAAGGGTCGAAGACGATCTGGCCTTGCTGCGCAGCTCCCCCCAGGGCAAACAGATGCTGGCCGAGATGAATGCGATCGCCCTACGTAATGGCGCACCGGTGATGCTTGTGGAGGATCGGGTCGACGTGGGTAGCGGCTACGTTTATGGCAGTCAGGAACTTAAGGCATTGCTGCAATACGAACGCCCCCCCGTGGTGGGGGACGACCCCAAGTGGGGGTTTATGGTCGACGGTGTGCCGGGGTCTCGGGCTGACCGGGCTGAAATCATCTACAACCGTTCCGCCCTGAACGTACTGGGTGCCAGCACGTACTCACCGATCACGACGCTCTATCACGAAATGGTTCATGCCTATAACGCTGGTAACGGCACGGCTTTATCGGGCTCGACCACTGAAACATTCGAGGGCGAGCAACACGATGTCCCCAACAGCGAACGTCAGGCCGTAGGGCTGCCCACCACGCCCGCGACCACCCCCAACCCCAAACCCTTCACTGAAAACGCCTTGCTTGAAGAGATGGGCAAGCCACTGCGCACACAATACGTGGGCTGACCCCTAGCGATGCTCGTTTGTCAGCCTGTAACCTCCCACCGCCCATCTTGCTGTATGGTGCGCGCCTGCCGCTGCTGATCCACCCCGCAGCGGCCTTCCATTCGAGCCCGCGCACACCATGAAATCCTTCGCCATCGCATCCGCCATGCTGACCCTGGCCTTGAGCCTCAGCGGTTGCATTGGCTCGCCCATCGCCCTGACGCCAGAGACCGAACAGCGCCTGCAAACCCAGGCGCCGATCCGCTTCCTGCTGACCTTCGATGACGGCCCGAGTGCGTCGGGCTACAACAACCCGAGCCGGTCGGTGATAGCCGACCTGGCGCAGAACCCGGTGCTGCCGCAGATCAAGGCGGTGTTCTTCCTGCAGACCGAAGCGGCTCGCTCCGGCGGCAGCTCACGGGGTCGCAAGACCATGGAGCGCGAGTATGCGGCCGGTCACATCCTGGCCTTCCACACCGCCACGGGGTTTCACACCAACCACCGCTGGCTGAACGACGCGGAACTGGAAAGCACCCTCACCCGAGGCGCGGCCGATATCGCCGCGATCACCGGCAGCCTGCCGGTGCTGGTGCGCCCGCCGTTCTGGAATTACGACCGCCGCACCTTCGCCGCCTATCAGCGCCATGGCATGCACGTGCTGCTCACGGATTTAAGTGCCAATGACGGCAAGATCTGGGGCTTCAACGGCAGCCCGCGCAGGCGCGCCAATCTGTATCGACAGTTGTCGGTAGTGCGCGAGCGCATTGCGTTGGGTGAGTTGCCGACGGTGGACGGTGTGATACCGGTGGTGGTGACCTTCCACGACATCAACCGCTACACCGCGCGGCATATGCAGGAGTACCTGCAGATCCTGCTGGACAGCGCCCGGATCAACGGCCTGAAGACGTCCGCGGAGCCCTTCTACACCGACACGGCCCAGCTTCAGCGCGCGGCGCTGGCGCGTACGGTCAAGGATGTGAGTGAAGAGGTGCATCTGCCTGGCGTGTGGAATTGGGTGTGGGACGCCGACTCCCACTGATGTTTAAAACCCGGTAAAGACTAGCGGTGGGAGCAGGCTTGCTCGCGAATGCGATGTGTCAGTCAGCACAGGTATTAACTGAACCACCGCTTTCGCGAGCAAGCCCGCTCCCACGTTTTGACCGTATTTCAACTCAGTCAGCCTGGCGCGACTCGACGCCCAGCTCATCCCACACCGATTCCGCCAGGTGAAACGTCGCGTTCGCTGCCGGGATCCCGCAGTAGATCGCGCTCTGCATCAGCACTTCCTTGATCTCGGCGCGGGTGACGCCATTGCTCGCGGCGGCGCGCAGGTGCAGCTTGAGTTCTTCACTGCGGTTCATGCCGATCAGCATCGCGATGGTGATCAGGCTACGGGTGTGCCGGGGCAGACCGGGACGGGTCCAGATGTCACCCCAGGCATGGCGGGTGATCATTTCCTGGAACTCGCTGTTGAATTCGGTCAGGGCATTGAGGCTGCGGTCGACATGGGCGTCGCCCAGCACTTCGCGGCGCACCTGCAGGCCCTCGGCATAACGTTGTTTCTCGTCCACGAAAAGCTCCTCAGTAGCCCAACAAGAATTCAATGACGCAGTCGCTGAACGCCGCACCGGCCTGCACATTGGACAAGTGCGCCGCATAGAACTCGGCGTACTCGGCGCCCTGTACATGGTTCTGGATAAAGTGGCTGCCCGCAGGCGGTGTGACGGCATCTTCAGTGCCGGCAATGACCAGGGTCGGTACTGTGATCGAAGCCAGTTGCTCGCGGAAATCCGCGTCACGTACCGCTGCACAATTGGCGGCATAACCTTCGGGCGATGTGGCCGCCAGCATGTCGGTAATCTGCTTGGCCTGGTACGGGTTGGCGGCCGCAAAGTCCGCGGTGAACCAGCGTGCAATGGATGCATCGCGCAGCGCTACCATCGCCGCTGCGCCATCACGCAGCACCATTTCAATGCGCGGGTTCCACACCTCGGGCGTGCCGATCTTGGCGGCGGTGTTGCATACCACCAGGCGCTGCAAACGCTGCCCGGCATTGATACCAAGCCATTGGCCAATCAGGCCGCCCATGGACAGCCCGCAAAAATGCGCGCGTTGGATATCCAGTGCATCCAGCAGCGCGATCACATCCTGACCGAGTTGCTCAATGCTGTAGGGGCCTGGGGTAACCAGGGATTTGCCATGGCCACGGGTATCGAAACGCAGCACGCGAAAATGCTGGGTGAAGGCCGGGATCTGGAGGTCCCACATGTGCAGGTCGGTGCCCAGCGAGTTGGAGAGCACCAGTACTGGCGCACCCTCAGGCCCGTCCAATTGGTAATGCAGTTCGCCCTCGGCGAGTTGTACAAATGCCACGGTGGTCTCCTTAAGCAAAGTGTTCGGCTACGGCGCGGGTAACCCAGGTGTGGGCCTGGCCCAGGTAGTGGGCAGGATCAAGCAAACGGTCCAGCTCAATCGCGGACAGTTCGGCGGTGACTTGCGGCTCATCCGCCAGGACCGCACGCAGGTGCCGCCCCTCTGCGACGGCACGCTTGCAGCACTGCTCCAGCAGATGGTGGGCGGTTTCGCGACCGAGGCGCTGGGCAAGCACGATGCTGACGGCCTCGGCCAGTACCAGGCCGTGGGTCAGGTCGAGGTTTTGCGCCATGCGCTGCGGATCGACTTCCAGGCCTTCGCTCACCAGCAACGCCTGATGTAAAGCGCCGGACACCAAACGGCAGATCTCCGGCAGGGTTTCCCATTCCGCATGCCACAGGCCCAGGCTGCGTTCGTGCTCTTGGGGCATGGCGCTGAACATCGTCGAGACCAGGCCCGGCACTCGGGTAGCGGCGCTGATCAGCACGGCCGCACCCACCGGGTTGCACTTGTGCGGCATGGTGGACGAGCCGCCCTTGCCCGGAGCCGACGGCTCGAACACCTCGGCAGCTTCGGTCTGCATCAACAAACTGATATCACGGCCCAATTTGCCCAGGCTGCCGGCGATCAGGCCGAGCACGCTGGCGAACTCTACCAAGCGATCCCGTTGGGTGTGCCAGGGTTGCTCGGGCAAGCTCAGTTGCAACTCAGCCGCCAGCGCTTCGGCCACCGGCATGGCCTGCTCACCAAGCGCTGCCAGGGTTCCGGATGCGCCGCCGAATTGCAGCACCAGCAAGCGCGGTTTCAGCGCCGTCAGGCGCTGGCGGTTGCGGGTAACCGCGCCCAGCCAACCGGCGATTTTCATCCCCAGGGTGACCGGCGTTGCATGCTGCAACCAGGTACGCCCGGCCAAAGGCACGTCGGCATATCGCTGGGCCTGGGCGGCAAGCCTATCCCCCAGGCGCACCAAATCCGCCTCGATCAACTCCACCGCCCGCCGCAGTTGCAGCACCAGGCCGGTGTCCATCACATCCTGGCTGGTCGCCCCCAGATGCACGTAGCGCTCAGCCCCGGCATCTTCACTGGCAATCAACTTACCCAGCGCCTTCACCAGCGGAATCGCCGAATTACCCGCCGTGGCAATCGCCGCGCCGAGGGCATCCACGTCATACAACGAGGCCAGGCACGCCTGGGCGATCGGTGCGACGGCGGCCTGGGGAATCACCCCGACCTGGGCCTGGGCCCGGGCCAAGCCCGCTTCAACATCCAGCATGCCCTGCAAGCGTCCCTGGTCGCAGAACACCTCGGCCATGCTGCCCGCCGTGAAGTAAGCGTCGAACAATTGATTGCTCGTGCGCAAAGTCATAACGCGTCCCTTATAGATCGTGGTGCAAGTACTCCGCCTGTTTCGGCAGACGCAAGCTGAACAGGAAGGCCACCGCCATCATGCCGGTGACGTACCAGTAGAAGGTGTTTTCCATGCCCATGGATTTGAGGCCCAGGGCCACGTATTCCGCCGAACCACCGAAGATCGCGTTGGCCACCGCGTAGGCCAGGCCTACCCCCAGGGCACGCACGTGAGGCGGGAACATTTCCGCTTTCACCAAGCCGCTGATGGAGGTGTAGAAACTCACAATGGCCAGGGCCAGGGAGATCAACACAAAGGCCAGGAATGGGTTGGTGACGGTTTTCAAGGTCAGCAGAATCGGCACCGTGCACAGGGTGCCGAGGGCGCCGAACCAGAGCATCGAGTTACGACGGCCGATCTTGTCCGAGAGCATGCCGAACAGCGGCTGCATGCACATGTACACAAAGAGCGCGCCGGTCATGATGTAGCTGGCGGTCTTGGCGTGCATGCCGGCCGTGTTCACCAGGTATTTCTGCATGTACGTGGTAAAGGTGTAGAAAATCAGCGAGCCGCCGGCGGTGTAGCCGAGCACGGTGATAAACGCCGCCTTGTGGTTGCGGAACAACGCAGCCACGCTGCCGGCGTCCTTGTCCTGGCGGGTTTCCTTGCTGGTGGTTTCCTTGAGGGTGCGACGCAGCAGCAGGGAGATCACCGCCGCAATGGCGCCGATCACGAACGGAATCCGCCAGCCCCAGGCGCGCAATTCTTCTTCGGTAAGGATCTGTTGCAAGATCACCACCACCAAAACCGCCAGCAGTTGCCCGCCGATCAGGGTCACGTACTGGAACGAGGCGAAGAAGCCGCGCTGGCCCTTGAGTGCGACTTCACTCATGTAGGTCGCGGTGGTGCCGTATTCGCCACCCACCGACAAGCCCTGGAACAGCCGCGCCACCAACAGCAACGCCGGGGCCCAGGCGCCGATGTCTTTGTAGGTGGGCAGGAAGGCGATCACCAGGGAACCGGCGCACATCATCAGCACCGAGATCATCATCGAGTTCTTGCGCCCGTGCTTGTCGGCCACCCGGCCAAACAGCCAGCCGCCGATCGGGCGCATCAGGAAGCCGGCGGCGAACACGCCGGCGGTGTTGAGCAGTTGGACCGTGGGGTCGTCCGACGGGAAGAACGCCGGCGCAAAATAAATGGCGCAGAAGGCATAGACGTAGAAGTCGAACCATTCGACGAGGTTGCCGGAGGATGCCCCTACGATCGCAAAAATCCGTTTGCTGCGTTCTTCTCCGGTGTAGTGGCTCGTTGTTGTTGTCATGTTTTTTCACTCAGTGGGAACGGTTATAGCCTAGACATACTTTGCAACAACCATGTCATGCAAGCGGACTTTTGGATATGTGTTGCCTGGTAGAGCCCTATCGGTGGGCTTTCCTCCGATAGGGCCCTAAGGTCAACTCAATAATCGAAGAACACCGTTTCCTTCTCTGTCCCCTGCAAAATCACATTCCACTGATACACCCCCGCCGCATCCTGCTGGGCAATCAAGGTACTGCGACGCTCGGCTGGCACACATGCCAGCAACGGGTCATCACCGTTCAGCGCCTCGCCCTCGAAATAAATCCGCGTCAGCAGGTGTTTCACCAAACCCCGGGCAAACACCAGCACTACTAGGTGCGGCGCCTGGGTAGTGCCCTTCAAGCCCGGCACGGCACCCGGCTTGATGGTGGTAAAGCGAAACCGCCCTTCGGCGTCCACCGGCACCCGGCCGAAACCTTCGAAGTTCGGATCGACGGCTTTGTCCTGCTCGTCTTCCGGATGGTCATATTTGCCGGCGGCATTGGCCTGCCAGACTTCGAGCATGGCGTCATTGACGACATCGCCGTTGCCATCCACCACTTGCCCGCTGATCGCCACGCGTTCGCCGAGGGTGGCGCTCACGGTCAGGTCTTCGCGGTTCAGCCAGGTCAGGCCGATGTGGTAATACGGCCCGACGGTGTGGGACGTGGTCGCGTTGAGTGTCATCTCATTTCTCCATCGGCGTGGCGTCGCGGCCGCGCAGGACGATGTCCCAGCGGTAGCCGAGGGCATAGGAAGGAATGGTTTTTTCCAGGTCGAAACGGGCGATCAAGCGTTCCTTGGCCGAGGTGTCCGGAACGCAGTTGTAGATCGGGTCGTATTCCAGCAGCGGGTCGCCGGGGAAGTACATCTGTGTGACCAGTCGCGTCAGCACACTCGGGCCGAACAGCGAAAAGTGGATATGCGCCGGGCGCCACGCGTTGTGGTGGTTTCCCCACGGGTAGGCGCCGGGCTTGATGGTCTGGAACTGGTACCAGCCATCGGCGTCGGTGACGGTGCGACCGGTGCCGGTGAAGTTCGGGTCCAGCGGCGCGTCGTGCAGGTCGCGCTTGTGGTTGTAGCGGCCGGCAGCGTTTGCCTGCCAGATTTCCACCAGAATGCCCGGCACCGGCAAACCGTTTTCGTCCAGTACGCGGCCATGAATGATGATGCGTTCGCCTTGAGGCTCGCCGTCATGCTGGGCAGTGAGGTCGTTGTCCTTGGCGTTGACACGCTCGGCGCCGATGGTAGGGCCGGTGATTTCCGACAAGGAATGGGGCAGGAACACCAACGGCTGGGACGGCGAACGCAGGTTCGTCGACTGGTAGGCCGGGTGCAGGTAATCAGGTTGAGTGCCCGCTTGCGGGCGCCGGTATCCAGGCTTGTCACTCATGGTGCAGTCCTCTCTTATTAGATGCGTTCAATCGCCAGGGCCAAGCCTTGGCCGACGCCCACGCACATGGTCGCCAGGCCTTTGCTGCCGCCGGTTTTTTCGAGTTGGTGCAGGGCTGTCAGCACCAGACGCGCGCCGCTCATGCCCAGCGGGTGGCCGAGGGCGATGGCGCCGCCGTTCGGGTTGACCTGGGGTGCGTCGTCAGCGATGCCCAGTTCACGCAGCACGGCCAGGCCTTGGCTGGCGAAGGCTTCGTTGAGTTCGATGACGTCAAAATCGGTGACCGCCAGGCCGAGGCGCTCGACCAGCTTGCGCACGGCCGGCACCGGGCCGATGCCCATCACTCGCGGTGCGACACCGGCGCTGGCCATGCCCAATACACGGGCGCGGGCGGTCAGGCCGTGTTTCTTGACGGCTTCGGCGGAGGCCAGGATCAGCGCCGCCGCACCGTCGTTCACGCCCGAGGCATTGCCGGCGGTGACGGTCTTGTCGGGGCCATTGACCGGTTTGAGCTTGGTCAGGGCTTCCAGGGTGGTGTCCGCGCGCGGGTGTTCATCCTGTTCGACGACGGTTTCGCCTTTTTTATGGGCGACCCGTACCGGCACAATTTCTTCGGCGAAAAAGCCAGCGGCCTGGGCCGCTGCGGTGCGTTGCTGGCTGCGCAGGGCAAAGGCGTCCTGGTCGGCGCGGGACACGTGGTAATCGTCGGCGACATTATCGGCGGTCTGCGGCATGGCATCCACGCCGTACTGCGCCTTCATCAACGGGTTGATAAAACGCCAGCCGATGGTGGTGTCCTCCAGCTTCATAGTGCGCGAAAACGCTGCGTCGGCCTTGCCCATCACGAACGGCGCGCGGGACATCGACTCGACGCCACCGGCAATCGCCAGCTCCATTTCGCCGCTGGCGATGGCGCGGAAGGCGGTACCGATCGCGTCCATGCCCGAGGCGCACAAGCGGTTGAGGGTCACGCCGGGAATGCTTTCCGGCAGGCCCGCCAGCAACAGCGCCATGCGCGCCACGTTGCGGTTGTCTTCACCGGCCTGGTTGGCGCAGCCGAGGAAAACCTCGTCGACTGCCGTCCAATCCACCGAAGGATTGCGCTCAATCAGCGCCTTGATCGGCAACGCTGCCAGGTCATCGGCACGCACGGTGGACAGGCCACCGCCGAAACGACCGATGGGAGTGCGGATGGCATCACAGATAAATACATCGCGCATCAGGCTTCTCCCGGCGCTTGGCCATGGGCGGCCGCGGTGCGTGCTTCAAGGTCACGCAGGGCGGTCAGCTCTACGTCTGTCGGTTCAGCGGTGGTGTCGACCTGGTCGGCAAAACGAATCGCCCAACCGGTGGCGGCCACCACTTGCTCACGGGTCACGCCAGGGTGCAACGCGGTGACCACAAATTCATGGGTGCCCGCTTCCGGCTCCATGATGCACAGGTCGGTAATGATCCCTACAGGCCCCGCCCCCGGCAGACCCAGGCGTTTGCGCGAATCGCCGCCTTCGCCATGGCCGACCGAGGTGATGAAGTCGAGCTTGTCGACAAACGAACGCGCCGACTGCTTGAGGATGATCAGCACGCTCTTGGCCGAACCGGCGATTTCCGGCGCGCCACCGGCACCCGGCAGGCGTACTTTAGGCTGATGATAGTCACCGACCACGGTAGTGTTGATGTTGCCGAAACGATCGACCTGGGCCGCGCCGAGAAAGCCCACGTCGATGCGCCCGCCTTGCAGCCAATAGCGAAAGATCTCACCGGTCGGTACGACGGTGTCGGCGGTTTCCGCCAGCTCGCCATCACCGATGGACAGTGGCAGTACCGACGGCTTGGCGCCAATCGGGCCAGACTCGTAGATCAACACCACGTCTGGCGACGAGGTCAGGCGCGCCAAGTTGGCCGCCTTGGACGGCAGGCCGATGCCGACAAAGCACACGGAACCGTTCTTGAGGCGGCGCGCAGCAGCGACGGTCATCATTTCATTGGTCGAGTAAGCCATTACTTGGCCTCCTGCGCGGTGGCCAGCTTGGCCTGGAATTCAGTGAAGTCGGCAGTGCCATGGATGTATTCGTTGATCCAGGCGGTGAAAGTCCCACGGTCGCGGGCGATCGGGTCCCACGCCTGGTAGAAGCGGTTATCACGCTCGTTGTAGCCATGGGCGTAGGACGGATGCGCGCCACCCGGCACATGGCACACCGCGGTCAGCGCCCAGGTCGGCAGCACGCAGCTGTTCATCGGCGCATTCAGGTCATCGACAATTTCTTCAACGGTGACGATGCAGCGCTTGGCGGCCAGGGCCGCTTCTTTCTGCACACCGAGAATGCCCCACAGCAACACATTGCCCTTGCGGTCGGCCTTTTGTGCGTGGATTACGGTGACATCCGGACGCACCGACGGCACCGCCGCCAGCACTTCGCCCGTGAACGGGCAGGTCACGGTCTTGATCAGCGGGTTGACCTTGGGCAAGTCGGAACCGGCGTAGGCGCGCAGTACCGCGAACGGCAGGCCCGAGGCACCGGCGACGTAGGCATTGGCCAGGTCGGCATGGCTGTGTTCTTCGATTTCCAGCGGTTGCGGCCATTGCTTCTCGACCGCGTCCCGCAGGCGATGCAGGGAGCCCACGCCAGGGTTTCCGCCCCAGGAGAAAATCAGCTTGCGGGCGCAGCCGGCACCGATCAACTGGTCGTAGATCAGGTCAGGCGTCATACGCACCAGCGTCAGGTCTTTCTTGCCCTGACGAATGATTTCATGACCCGCTGCCGTAGGGATCAGATGGGTGAAGCCTTCCAGTGCGACGGTGTCGCCGTCGTTCACAAATTGCTTCACCGCGTCACGCAGCGCGAGGATTTCAGCCATGGGGTTCGGGCTCCCGGTATGGATCGAAAAAGGCGCTGAGGTGGCGCCGAAGTGCTTGAAGATTAAGCCGGGGAAATGGGCCAAACAATCCGATAATCGACTCAGCGTTCGATTATCGAACGGATTGTTGCCTGGCTAATCATCTGGAGGAACGCGGTAAATGTGGGAGCTAGCTTGCCTGCAACAGCATCGCCGGCCAGCCAGCTCCCACAGGGGCAGCGGTATCCTCAGGTAGCGTCGGCGTGGCTGACCATGCCTTTGATGACGACAGCGGCGGTTGCCAACGCAGCGGGGATCACCAACGCCGTTAGCACTTGTTCGAAGTTCCAGCCCAGGCCCAGTAAGGTCGCCCCCATCCAGGCGCCGAGAATCGCGCCGAAGCGACCGATGCCAAGCATCCACGACACGCCCGTGGCGCGGCCCTGGGTCGGATAGAAACGTGCAGCCAATGAAGGCATTGCCGACTGGGCACCGTTGACGCACATCCCGGCAATCAGCACCAGGGTTGCCAGTAGGGTGATATTGCCCAGGCTCTGGCCTACCGCGTAGGCAAACACCCCGGCCAGCAGGTAGAAGCTGCCGATGACCTTGTGCGGATTGAACCTGTCCATCGCCCAGCCCACGCCCACCGCACTCAGCACGCCACCAAACTGGAACAAGGCGCCGATGAATGCGGCCTGTTCCAGGCTGGCCCCGCTGTCACGCATCAGGGTCGGCAACCAACTGGTGAGCAGATAGACGATCACCAAGCCCATGAAGTAGGTGAGCCACAGCAGCAACGTACCGGCGCTGTAGGTGCCGGAGAAGATCACCGCAAACACGTTGCGTGCCTTGACGGTTTTTTGCTCGGGTACGCTGAAGCTGGTGGCTTGGCCGACGATAACGGGATCAATGGGAGACAGGGTTTTGCGCACCTTGTCGGTGCCGCGATTGCGCACCACCAGGTAGCGTGCCGACTCCGGTAGCCACAGCATCAGCACCACCACCAGGATCAATGGCAGGATGCCGCCGATCAGCAACAAGGCATGCCAGCCAAACGCCGGGATCAACTTGGCCGAGATAAACCCGCCACCGGCCATGCCCAGGTTGAAGCCGCAGAACATACTGGTCACCAACAGCGACTTGTGGCGTTCCGGCGTGTATTCGGACAGCAGCGTCGTGGCATTCGGCATGCCGGCGCCCAGCCCCAGTCCAGTGAGAAAACGCAGCACCAACAACTGATCGACGTTGCTGCTGTAGGCGGACGCCAAGCTGAACGCGCCAAACACCAGTACCGCGCCCACCAGCACCACTTTACGGCCGAAGCGGTCGGCCAATGGTCCGGAACCCAGGGCACCAAACACCATGCCGATCAACGCGGCACTCATCACCGGGCCGAGGCTGGCGCGGTCGATGCCCCAGTCCTGAGACAGCGCCGGCGCGATAAAGCCCATGGCGGCGGTGTCGAGGCCATCGAGGAACACAATCAGGAAACACAGGATCACCACGCGCCACTGATAACGTGACAGTGGCTGAGCGTTGATGAAGGACTGAACGTCCAACGGGGTACCGACAGAAGGCTGATTCATTGTTTTTATTTCCACACCGATGGCGGGCTGACGACCTGGGGTCGTCATTATTATTGGTGCGCTTGAACAGCGCTGCCGCACATTAATAAGCCGGGGGAAACACCGTCAATTGAGCAAACCGGGATCTGTGCGGTGACCGAACAGCTTAGGCGAACAGTTGCGCGCTCAACTCACGGCTGGCGCTGAGCATGTTCGGCAGGAAGCGCTGTTCCAGCTCACTGCGGCTGACGCGTCCGGCATGGGTGCTGACGTTCAGCGCGGCCAGCACCTGACCCGATGCGTCATACACCGGCACCGCGATGGATCGCAGGCCTTGCTCCAACTCCTGGTCGACGATGCACCAGCCCTGCTGACGCACTTGTTGCAGGCATTCGAACAGCGCCGCGGGTGTGGTCAGGGTGCGGCTGGTCTTGGTTTGCAGGTCGGCATGGTCGAGGTAATCCTGCAGCGAGGCGTCGTCCAGCGCGGCAAGCAGGATGCGTCCCATGGACGTGCAATAGGCCGGCAGGCGCCCACCCACCGACAGGTCTACGGAAATCAGGCGCTGGGTAGTGGCCGAACGGGCAATGTACAGAATGTCGTCGCCTTCGAGGGTGGCCATGTTGCAGGCTTCGTGGAGCTGCTCGCTCATGCGGTCCAGATAGGGCTGGGCCGACACGGCCAACGGCGTGGAAGACAAATAGGCATGGCCGAGGGTCAGGACTTTGGGCAGCAGCGAATAGGTCCGCCCGTCGGTAGTGGCGTAGCCGAGCTTGATCAGGGTATGCAGGCAACGTCGCACGGCGGCGCGGGGGATTTCCGTGCGGTGGCTGATCTGGGCGATGGTGAGGTGGCGCTTGCGTTCCTGGAATGCCTGCACCACGGCCAGGCCGCGGGCCAGGGACGTCATGAAGTCCGGATCACCGGTAAATGCCTGGATACGCTTGGCCGGAGAGGCAACGATCGGCGGCGCTACTGACGCGAAAGAGTTGCGCAATTGATCGTTCATGTCGGGATCCTTTCTCTTATTGTCGACCGCAAGGGAGGTTCGGCTGCTATTACAAGCCGCGTCAGCCGGGATGCACAAGGCAGCGCTGACAACATTGTGCGATTATCGGACGATCATTCGATTATCGCAATTTTCCGGTTCGCGCCGTAGGCCAGCCCGCAGGATTGGGTAAAAGCAAACGGTGCATATTAACCTGTTAAGTTGGGTAGAATTTATGACGCCAGAATTCACGCAATTACCCGCGCGACGGTGTAACAAAACGCTCACACAAAGTTGACGGTTTTTAACTTTAAGCTGATAGTGTTATTCGAACGCGCCGCTATAATGTGCGCTATGCGCAGGTTCACCTGGTTTGTTTATCAGGTCGGGGCCACGCCAGATGATGCACCCGCTGTGCATGGTCGAAACTACATGCCTTGAATGCCCCCACTAAACAAGTGGCCGCGTGTGCTTATTCCAAACTTGAACGTTTCAACTTGGAACACGCGAGGACGCATTCCGGCATAAAGCTGCAACGTATTAACACTCAACTCAATTAGGTAGCAATGTGACGAAAGATGAACTGCGCGCGGAACTTGAGCGCCAGGAGCAACGTTACAAGGACGTTTACGGCGGGGAAGTCACCACCTACGCCGCCCAGCCTGAGCCTGAACGCAAACCCTGGCGCAAGCGAGCCAGCCTGCTCGACCAGGCATTTGCCCAGGAAATCCAAAAGATTGAACAAGAGCTGAAAACCGAAGAGCCATAAGCGATCCGGTCTGAGCCACAAGGTTCTGCCTCGGCTGCCGGCACATAGCCAGCAGCCGGCAACCTTGAATCCCACCACCACCGGTAAAATTTCATACAAATGTTTCAGGCGTGACGTTTTTGTGACAAAACCCCGCCCTGAGGCCTCTGCGCTTTATAAATCAAAGACTTGCCAAAGCCCCGAAAACCCTGGGATGCACGCCTTTCACGGTGTTTTTTTCGGTGAAGATTGTTACCGATGAGCAGCTAGTGCATCGATTACTGAGGTTTTCTGGCATAATCGCGCCCCCTTACGACCGGGTCAGAAAACCTTCATGATCGATTTATTCAGCGGACTGGATGCTTGGGTTCTCGTGAGCCTGTTGCTCGCCCTGGCCTTTGTCCTCGCCTTCGAGTTCATCAATGGCTTTCATGACACCGCTAACGCGGTGGCCACAGTCATCTATACCAAAGCCATGCCGCCGCACTTGGCCGTGTTCTTCTCCGGGGTGTTCAACTTCCTCGGCGTGTTGCTCGGTGGTGTCGGCGTCGCCTACGCCATCGTGCACTTGCTGCCGGTGGAGTTGCTGATCAATGTGAACACCGGCCATGGCTTGGCGATGGTCTTCTCTTTATTGGCGGCGGCGATCACCTGGAACCTGGGCACCTGGTACTTCGGTATCCCGGCTTCCAGCTCCCACACCCTGATCGGTTCGATCCTCGGTGTCGGCCTGGCCAATGCCCTGATCAACGATATTCCCCTGGCTGACGGTGTGAACTGGCAGAAAGCCGTGGATATTGGCGCCTCGCTGGTGTTCTCGCCAATGGCCGGCTTCCTGGTCGCAGCCCTGGTGCTGATCGGCCTGAAGTGGTGGCGTCCGCTGTCGAAGATGCACAAGACCCCGGACCAGCGCCGCAAGCTCGACGACAAGAAACACCCGCCGTTCTGGAACCGCTTGGTACTGGTGATTTCCGCCATGGCCGTGAGTTTCGTACACGGTTCCAACGACGGCCAGAAAGGCATCGGCCTGATCATGCTGGTGCTGATCGGTATCGTACCGGCGCAGTTCGTCCTCGACCTGGGCAGCACCACATACCAGATCGAACGTACCCGCGATGCGACCGTGCATCTGAGCCAGTTCTACCAGCGCAATAACGCCACGCTCGGTGAGTTCCTGGCCCTGGGCAAAAGCGTGAAAAATGATCTGCCGGGCAAGTTCCAGTGCAACCCGCAACAGACCGAGCCCACCATCAACGCGCTGGTCGACACCTTGAAAGGCGTGTCCGACTATCATTCGCTGACCTCTGACCAGCGTATTGAAGTGCGTCGCTATTTGCTCTGCCTGGATGACACCGCGAAAAAAGTCGGCAAGCTGCCAGGCTTGGATGCACGTGAAAAGTCCGACCTCGACAAGCTGCGCAAAGACTTGACCGCCACCACCGAGTACGCCCCGTTCTGGGTCATCCTCGCCGTTGCACTGGCCCTGGGCCTGGGCACCATGGTGGGCTGGAAGCGCGTCGTACTGACCATCGGTGAGAAGATCGGCAAGCAAGGCATGACCTATGCCCAGGGCATGTCGGCGCAGATCACCACCGCGACCATGATTGGCTTCGCCAACATCTTTGCGCTGCCGGTCTCCACCACCCACGTGCTGTCTTCCGGCGTGGCCGGCACCATGGTCGCGAATAAAAGCGGTCTGCAAGGTGGCACGGTGAAGACCATCCTGATGGCCTGGGTCCTGACCCTTCCGGCCACCGTGGCCTTGTCGGCCGGGTTGTTCTGGTTGGCATCCAAAGCGCTGGGTAGTTGATAACCTGCCTGTCATAAAAAAGGTGCGATCCGCGAGGATCGCACCTTTTTTTATGTTCGTATTTCTGTAGAAGCCGGTTCCTACAGGAAATGGCGTTAATTCGAACGCAAAAAAAAGGGCGACCGAAGTCGCCCAAAATGCCTTGCGTGCTCATGTAATCTGGAAAGACCTATGGTTTTTTACGCTTGTTCGCGTCTTTCCAGATAAAAATTCCAAATCCTACAAAAAACATCACCATGAGGCTTACGGTCAGCACTCCGGCAAACACCACATTATCGATAAACATGACCGGCCTCCTGTGCTTGCCCTGTTGCGATAGGGCTAAGTTAATGGAGAACGCGGATTGGAAAATTGACGGGGATCAATGTTGCCCGCGACGGGGCATAAAGAAGGGCAATAACTGACCTGCATCAGCAGATGCAGGCTGTTTCAACGCTTTTTTGGTTTGTTCTTCGGTTTTTTCTTCACTTTGCTGAGCGGCATTGCCTGTTCGAATGCCTGGCGCACTTCATTCAGGCGCTTGTCATTGAGGTCATGCACGCGCTTGGCACGTTCGGCATTCAGGTCGATCAGCTTGTCGTCTTCACTCATGGCTTGGCTTACGTCGTGGAGGGAATGGCCCAATAATGCGGGCTCAAGCGGCCAACGGCAAATCAGCGGGCGACAAAAGGCAAGGCATCGCACAAAATCGAGGCCTTTCCCAAACCCGGAGACGCCCTCAGGTGGCACTGCACAAGGACCTTCCGCCGTTGCTGGCACTGCGTGCCTTTGAAGCCGTGGCGCGGCATCTGAGTTTTATCAAGGCCGCCAGCGAGTTGTCGGTGACCCAGAGCGCCCTCAGCCACCAGGTGCAAAAACTTGAGCAGCACCTGGGCAAACCACTGTTTATCCGACGCACCCGCGCGATCGATCTGACCGCCGACGGCCAACAGTACTACGACGAAATCCGCCCTGCCCTCGATTCCATCGCTGCCGCCACTCGCACCCAACGGGTTGCCCCCCGCGCCACTGTCTTGCGCATCGGCTTGTTGGCCTCCTTTGCCACGCTGTGGCTGGCGCCGCGTCTGGCCGGGTTTCTAACCCGTTACCCGCATATCCAGGTTGAGTTGTTGCCGTCTATTCAACTGGCCAACGTCGCTGCGGCCGAGGTCGACCTCGCCATCCGATACGGCAAGGGAGATTGGCCTGATGTCCAGGCCACGCGACTGATGCAGGAAGTCATCTCCCCGGTGTGCAGCCCTACATTCAAAGCCATGCAGGACAGCCCACTATTAATGGCCACTTCGCACCGGCCGTTCGAGTGGACCGACTGGTCCGCGCACTACCAGGTCGACCTCGCCCACCACCCCCGCGTGATGCTGCACGACTACAACATCGTGGTCGAAGCCGCCGTGGCTGGCCAAGGTATCGCGATGGGCCGGCATCGCCTGATCGAACGCCGGCTGCAGGACGGCAGCCTGGTGGAGGCCTTCGACTGGCCGCCCTATCACAGCGACATCGGCTATTGGCTCATCGCTCCCCAGGGCAGCACCAACGAAGCCGCCGCGTGCTTCAGCCGGTGGCTGAAGGAAGTCTGCGCCGACGGGTGAGTTATTTCGATACGTTGCGTGAGATCTATCCGTTTGTCGCTCACCCAGGCAACGCACATGCTGAAACCTCCTGAACAGAGAGGATTGATCATGAGCGACTCCATCCGCCAACGCGTGCAAGCCTTGGGCCTCACGCTGCCCACCCCCAGCCAGCCGATTGCCAACTACGTCAATCATGTCATCAGCCAGAACCAGCTGTTCGTCTCCGGGCAGATTCCGCTGGTAGATGGCAAACCAGCCTACGTCGGCCGCTTGGGCGAGTCCGTCAGCGATGAAGAAGGCGCACACGCGGCGGAACTGGCAGCCCTGGGCCTGCTGGGCCAATTGAGCGATGCCTTGGGTGATGACTTGTCACGCCTGGTACGCACCGTGCGCCTGGGTGTGTTTATCGCCAGCAGCGCTGATTTCAAACAACAAAGCGTGGTCGCCAACGGCGCGTCCAATCTACTGGTCAACGCACTGGGCGAAAAAGGCCGACATGTGCGCACCGCCGTGGGTGTTTCAAGCCTGCCGGCCGGCGTGGCGGTGGAGGTTGATGCCATTTTCGAGCTGCGTCCGTGAGCCCGCTCGAAGTCCAGCGCCTGCGAGATGACACGCCGGGTTGCCAATCCGGCATCGTGCACTTTAACCCTGCCGGCGCCTCCCTGCCCAGCCAGGCAACCCTCGATGCGATCATCGAACACCTGCAACGCGAAGCCCGGGACGGCCCAATGGAAGCCGGTGAACATGGCGCCGTGCTGGTGGAAAAAGCCCGTCGCGCCGCCGCGCAATTGCTCAACGCCCCCGCTTCATCAATCGCGTTTGCCAGCAGTGGCTCGACCGCCTGGAGCCTGGCGTTTCAGGCCTTGGGGCCTTGGCAGGCGGGCGATCGTATTCTGGTGGGCCGCCATGAATGGGGTGGCAATCTGGCCAGCATGGAGCTGGCTGTACAAGCCGGTGCCCGAGTGGAAACCATCCCCTGCGATGACAGCGGCGCGGTCTGCCCGCTGGCGCTGGAATCGATGATCGATACACACGTCAAGCTGATCGACCTCACTTGGCTCCCGGCCAATGGCGGCCTGATCAACCCCGCCCAGGCCATCGGTGAAGTGGCGAGACGTCATGCCATCCCCTACTTCATCGACGCCGGCCAAGCCGTCGGCCAGGTGCCCGTGGATGTGCAGGCGTTGCAGTGCGACGTGCTCAAGTCCGCCGGACGCAAACACCTGCGCGGCCCACGGGGCACCGCACTGCTGTATGTGCGGCCGGATTTTCTTGAACAGTTGAACCCGGCCCAGCGTGACGTATTTTCAGCGCCATGGACGGCCCGGGGTTTTGACCTGCGCAATGACGCCCGTCGCTTCGAAACCAGCGAGACCTCCTTCGCCTTACTGGCTGGCCTGGGCAACGCATTGCAAGAGATGAATCGTCTGGGCATCGAGCGCGTCTGGGAAAGGGTGTCGCAAACCGCCGAGCAAATCCGCGACGCATTGCGTGGGATTGCGGGTATTACCCTGCATGACCTGGGCACCCATCAATCAGGCTTGATTGCCTTCAACCTGGCGGGCTGGGATGCCCTCGAACTGAAACGGCGAATGGGCTTGAAGCGCATCAATATCGGTGCCAACGGCATGGCCTACACGCCACTGGATATGCAGGCGCGGGGCCTGGAAAGCGTGGCGCGGATCTCGGTCAGCCCGCTCAACACCGAGCACGATATCGAGTTGTTGATCGCGGCCCTGCGCGAGTTGTGCGACTAAACCTCGACGTCCACCCACAAGCCCTGGCGCGGGGCATCTTCGATCAGCGGCACCACCGGCACGGTGTTGTCGGCATTGAGCACATCCCCCGGAATGGCCAGGTGCTGCACCGGGTCTTCATCGGCCTCACGCCGGCGTTTCTGTTGTTCCTGCTGGCGGCGTTGTTCTTCGCGCAGCAAAAAGGTCGACGTCTCGGCGTCGCCTTTTTTCAGGTCGATGGTGCTCTCGTTGGAGCCGGGTTGAACTGGCACCACGGGCGGGATATCCGGCTTCTGTCGCACCGGATCGAGTTGTGACGTGACCGGCACAACGCTGACGGGCAGCATGGGTGGCAGCATAGTGATTATTCTCCTGATCAACAGGCTGTCGGCGGGTTGCCGGGCGACTTGAGCGCAGGCTCGCCAACCTGTGACCCAGTCGACACTGTCAAGTGCCCGCCACCCGTCGATTCGACTTCCGATACGCCGCGCCAACGGAGTAGTTTTTCTCAGAGTCCTTGGGCGTGGGGGCTTGTTCCGTTAAGATAGTCGGCTTTTTCACGGCGGGAGTCAGGCAGCATGGCGCAGCAGTATCAACCGGGGCAACGCTGGATTAGTGACAGCGAAGCAGAGCTGGGGTTAGGCACCGTTCTGGCACAGGACGGCCGCTTATTGACCGTGCTCTATCCGGCCACTGGCGACACTCGCCAGTATGCGCTACGGAATGCGCCCCTCACTCGCGTGAGGTTTTCGCCGGGTGACAGCATCACCCACTTCGAAGGCTGGAAAATGACCGTTCAGGAAGTCGACGATGTCGACGGCTTGCTGGTGTACCACGGCCTCAATGGGCAGAACGAGCAGGTCACCCTGCCGGAAACCCAACTCTCGAACTTCATCCAGTTCCGCCTGGCCAGCGACCGCCTGTTCGCCGGGCAGATCGACCCGCTGGCCTGGTTCTCGCTGCGCTACCACACCCTGGAACACACCAGCCGCCAATTGCAGTCCTCGTTGTGGGGCTTGGGTGGCGTGCGTGCACAACCGATCGCGCACCAGTTGCACATCGCCCGTGAGGTCGCTGACCGTATCGCGCCACGGGTATTGCTGGCTGACGAAGTGGGCTTGGGCAAGACCATCGAAGCCGGCCTGGTAATCCATCGCCAACTGCTGTCGGGCCGCGCCAACCGCGTGCTGATCCTGGTCCCGGAAAACCTGCAGCACCAATGGCTGGTGGAAATGCGCCGCCGCTTCAACCTGCAGGTTGCGCTGTTCGACGAAGAACGCTTTATCGAAAGCGATGCCACCAACCCGTTCGAAGACACCCAACTGGCTCTGGTTGCGCTGGAATGGCTGGTGGACGACGAAAAGGCCCAGGACGCGCTGTTCGCCGCCGGTTGGGACCTGTTGGTGGTCGATGAAGCTCACCACCTGGTGTGGCATGAAGACAAAGTCAGCCCGGAATACGCGCTGGTCGAGCAACTGGCCGAAGTGATCCCTGGCGTATTGCTGCTCACCGCCACCCCGGAGCAATTGGGCCAGGACAGCCACTTCGCGCGTCTGCGCCTGCTCGACCCGAACCGCTTCCACGACCTGCAAGCCTTCCGCGCAGAGAGCGAGAACTATCGCCCGGTCGCCGAAGCCGTGCAGGAGCTGCTGGACAAAGGTCGTCTCTCCCCTGCCGCGCACAAGACCATCCAGGGTTTCCTCGGCAACGAAGGTGAAGCGCTGCTGACCGCCGTCAACGATGGCGACACCGAAGCCAGCGCACGCCTGGTACGCGAGCTGCTCGACCGCCACGGCACGGGCCGCGTGCTGTTTCGCAACACCCGTGCCGCTGTGCAAGGTTTCCCAGAGCGCAAACTGCACGCCTACCCGCTGCCGAACCCGGACGAATACCTCGAGTTGCCGCTGGGCGAACACGCCGAACTGTACCCGGAAGTCAGCTTCCAGTCGCAGCCGGACATCGAAGAAGAAAACCGCTGGTGGCGCTTCGACCCGCGCGTCGAATGGCTGATCGACCAGCTGAAAATGCTCAAGCGCACCAAGGTCCTGGTGATCTGCGCCCACGCCGAAACCGCCATGGACCTGGAAGACGCCCTGCGCGTGCGCTCCGGCATTCCGGCCACGGTGTTCCACGAGGGCATGAACATCCTCGAGCGTGACCGCGCCGCCGCTTACTTCGCCGATGAAGAGTTTGGCGCCCAAGTGCTGATCTGTTCGGAAATCGGCAGTGAAGGCCGTAACTTCCAGTTCTCCCACCACCTGGTGCTGTTCGACCTGCCGTCCCACCCCGATTTGCTGGAACAGCGCATCGGCCGACTGGACCGGATCGGCCAGAAACACGTGATCGAACTGCACGTGCCGTACCTGGAAACCAGCCCGCAAGAGCGCCTGTTCCAGTGGTACCACGAAGCGCTCAACGCCTTCCTCAACACCTGTCCGACCGGCAACGCCTTGCAGCATCAGTTCGGCCCACGCCTGCTGCCGCTGCTGGAAAACGCCGATGACGGCGAGTGGCAAGCCTTGATCGACGAGGCCCGCGCCGAGCGTGAGCGCCTGGAAGAAGAACTGCACACCGGTCGCGACCGCCTGCTGGAACTCAACTCCGGCGGCGCGGGTGAAGGCGATGCACTGGTGGAAGACATCCTTGAGCAAGACGACCAGTTCGCCCTGCCGATCTACATGGAAACCCTGTTCGACGCCTTCGGCATCGACAGCGAAGACCATTCGGAAAACGCGCTGATCCTCAAGCCCAGCGAAAAGATGCTCGACGCCAGTTTCCCCCTGGGTGACGACGAAGGTGTGACCATCACCTACGACCGTAACCAGGCGCTGTCCCGCGAAGACATGCAGTTCATCACCTGGGAACACCCGATGGTGCAGGGCGGCATGGACCTGGTGTTGTCCGGTTCCATGGGCAACACCGCCGTGGCGCTGATCAAGAACAAGGCGCTGAAGCCAGGCACCGTGTTGCTGGAACTGCTCTACGTCAGCGAAGTGGTTGCCCCGCGCTCGCTGCAACTGGGCCGTTACCTGCCGCCGGCAGCCCTGCGCTGCCTGCTGGATGCCAATGGCAACGACCTGTCGAGCCGTGTGTCTTTCGTGACCCTCAACGACCAATTGGAAAGCGTGCCACGGGCCAGCGCCAACAAGTTCATCCAGGCCCAGCGCGACCAGCTGACGCCACGGATCAACGCGGGCGAAGAGAAGATCACCCCGCAACATGCCGAGCGCGTGGCCGAGGCCAAGCGTCGCCTGGCGGCGGACACCGACGAAGAACTGGCACGCCTGACCGCCTTGCAAGCGGTCAACCCGACTGTGCGCGACAGCGAGCTGGTGGCCCTGCGCACCCAACGCGAGCAAGGCCTGGCCATGCTGGATAAGGCGGCGCTGCGACTGGAAGCGATTCGGGTTCTGGTAGCAGGTTAATCGTGGTTTGAAGCACAAAAAAGGCCCGCGCAATGCGGGCCTTTTTCGTTTGTCGCGGCCCCGGTGTTGTGGGTGCCGGCCTCTTCGCAAGCAAGCCAGCTCCCACATTTGACCGAGTTGCCATGTCGATAACCGTTCAATGTGGGAGCTGGCTCGCCTGCGAAGGGGTCAACCCGATCTCAGGCGGGAACCCCGGCAGCCGGCACCTGCACGTCCCCCAATCCTTCCTTCATCTTCTTGGCATCGCGCACAAAGCTGCGCGACGCCTGGAACAGAAACAGCATGGTCAAGAACAGCGCCACCGGGATCAGGTACATGGCGTCATGCAACCCCACCGCTTTATACGCTTCGGTCATCTGCTCCGCCCCCGCTGCGTACATCGCCGAATGGGCAAAATGATCGGAGAGCCCGCCCACCACGATCGGCCCCATTCCACCCCCCAACAAGTACAACCCGGCAAAAAACAGCGCCATCGCCGTGGCGCGCAGGCGCGGTTCGACCACGTCCTGAATCGCCGTGTACACGCAGGTGTAGAAGTTATAGGCAAACAACCAGCCCACGCTGAACAGCGCCACGAACACACCAATCTCAATGCGCCCGGCGTGCAACGCCCAGGCGGTGGTCACGGTGGAGATAATCAGGCTGAACGCGGCGAACAACAGCCGACCATTGGCAACCCGCTGATGGATCTTGTCGGCGACCCAGCCCCCCAACGTCAGGCCCACCAGGCCGGTCAAACCGACGATCACGCCAGTGGCGACGGCGGCTTCCTGCAACGGCATCAGGAAATAACGCTGCAGCATCGGCACCAGGAACGAGTTGCAGGCATAGGTCGCAAAGTTGAAGCACAACCCGGCCAGCACCAGCCACAGAAAGGTCGGCACCGCCAACACACGGCGGATCGGGCGGTCGACGCGTTCTTGGGACACCTGCACGGTTTCGGCGGCGCCGCGCTTGGGCTCCTTGATATAGAACATGAACACCGCCAGGATCATGCCCGGTACCGCCGCAATAAAGAACGGTGCGCGCCAGCTGTCGAACGCCTTGACCATCCAGCCGATGGTAAAGAATGCCAGCAACAGCCCCAACGGCAGGCCCAGCATGAAAATGCCCATGGCCCGCGCGCGACGGTGCGCCGGAAACAGGTCGCCAATCAGCGAGTTGGCCGCCGGTGCATAGCTGGCTTCGCCAATGCCGATGCCCATGCGCACCAACAGAAACGTCCAGAAACTGCCGACCATGCCATTGACCGCCGTCAGCCCGCTCCAGGCGAACAAGCCCCAGCCCATCAGTTTGCTGCGCGAGCCGGTATCGGCCAGGCGCCCGAGGGGCAAGCCGGCAATGGCGTAGACGATGGTGAAGGCGGTGCCGATGATGCCGAGCTGGAAGTCGCTCAGGTGCCATTCCATGCGGATTGGCTCGATGATGATCGCCGGAATCGTGCGATCGAAGAAATTGAACAGGTTGGCGAGGAACAGCAGGAGCAGAATGCGCCAGGCATTCGCCGCTTGGGTCGAGTTCTGCATGGGTCCGTCTCTTTTATTGTTATGAGAGCTGCGATGCCCGATGCATCCTGCCCGGTACCTGCAACATAGTCAGACAGCACCCGGTTGTCTGTAATGATTCGTAAAGCTGATAGGGCATGATTTCGCCCGGCAGCACGGGACTTCGCCCACAAAAATATAAGTGCCTGCCCCCCTTCCCAACGGCCATGGCCCGGATAGAATGGCGAGCCTTCCGTAACACCCCAACCCTACTTTTCTTATCGATGACGCCCATGTCCGAAGCCAGTCCGTGTCTGAATTGCGGTGCCTGCTGTTCACACTTTCGTGTGTCTTTCTTTTGGGGAGAGTGCGCCTCGTCGGGGGGCACGGTGCCCGATGACCTGGTGGTGCAGATCAACCCCACCCGCGTGGCGATGATCGGCACCGACCAGAAGCCGGCGCGCTGTTGCAGCCTTGAAGGAGAAGTGGGCCAAGGCACCCGCTGCACGATTTACGAACAACGCTCCAGTGTGTGCCGCGAATTCGAGGCCTCCTGGTATGGGGGCGAACACAACCCCGATTGCGATGCAGCCCGCGCCGCGTTTGGCCTGGCGCCTCTGGAAGCACCGTTCGAACTGGACCTGCCCATCAGCGCTTAGCATCAAACGCTATGGGTGGCATGCCAAAATCGTAGAGAATCAAAGTGCCATTACTCCTTGGCGAATTCTCCTAGCCGTCTACACTCGTCCTCATTGGTCATCGCCGTAGGCAGTGACGTGACGCTATGACGGGACATGCTATGGAATGGCTGGGTCTGCATTTTTTTACCGAACTTCCAGCGAGCGGGCACTTATTACTCAATTGCAGTCATAACCCCTTCCTGGTGTTGCTCGCCTACCTGGTTGCGTGTGCGGCGGGCTTTGGCACACTGGACATGGCCGAACGCGTCGGCCATGTCGAAGACCCTACCGCGCGGCGCCATTGGCGCTGGCTCGGTGCCGGTTGCCTGGCAGGCGGGATATGGTCCACCCATTTCATCAGCATGCTGGCCTTCCAGGCCCCGATTGTGATCCATTACGAACTGTTCATGACGTTCGCATCCTTGCTGATCGCACTGATCGCGTCGTTGATCGCCATGCAAACCCTCAGTCACTCCAACCTGCGCTTTCACCAGTATTTGCTGGCGTCCATCTGGATGGGCATCGGCATCGCCTTGATGCATTACGTTGGCATGTCGGCCATGCGCTCCCAGGCCCAGATGTATTTCGATTCGGGACTGTTCCTGGCCTCGGTTGGCATTGCCATGGGTGCCAGCCTCGCGGCGTTGTTGCTGTCGAGTTACCTGCGCACGGGCACGGGCGTGTTCCATCAACTGCTCAAGTACGCCGCCAGCCTGGTCTTGGGCGCGGGGATCCTGAGCATGCATTTTACGGGCATGGCCGCTCTGCAATTAATCGTCCCCACCGGCGCTGACCTCTCACTGGCAGTGGATAACAACCCCATTCAACTGGGCCTGTCGGTGGCCGTCATCACCCTGCTGGTGATCGGCAGCAGCATCAGCGCCGCTCTGGCCGACAAGAAACTGCAGCACAAGGAACGTGACCTGCGCCGGGTCAATGCACTGCTCAGCGAACTGGACCAGGCTCGCGCCTCGCTGCAACAAGTAGCCCATTACGACGCCCTGACCAGCCTGCTCAATCGCCGAGGGTTCAACCAGATTTTTGCGGAGAAGCTCGCCGAAAAAACCGCCTCCAACGGCATGATGGCCGTGATATTCCTCGATATTGATCACTTCAAGCGCATCAATGACAGCCTCGGGCATGACGCCGGCGACCAGTTACTCAGCGTGCTGGCCGGGCATATCAAGGGCTCGGTGCGCAGCCACGCGGATGTGGTCGCACGGTTTGGCGGCGATGAGTTTTGCATCCTGATCAGCATTCACCACCGCGACGAAGCCCGGCACCTGGCCCAGCGCATCATGCAACAGATGAAAGAGCCCATCGAATTGGCCGGCCGACGCATGGTGATGACCACTAGCATTGGTATCAGCCTGTTCCCCGACGACGGCCTGACTTGCGAAGAACTGCTGAAAACCGCCGATCTGGCGCTGTACCAGTCCAAGGATGCCGGGCGCAACAATCTCAACTTTTTCAGTTCCAACCTGAAAACTCGCGCCTTCCTCGAACTGCAACTGGAAGAGGAATTACGCGGAGCGCTGCGCACCCATAACCAACTGGTGTTGTTCTATCAACCGATCTTCGACATGAAATTGGGCAAGGTCACGCGGCTCGAAGCCCTAGTGCGCTGGCAACATCCACAGCACGGCTTGCTGGCCCCGGACCGCTTTATCGGCATCGCCGAAAGCAACGGCCTGATTGCCGAACTGGACCACTGGGTGTTGCGCCAAGCCTGTCATGACCTGAGCCTGCTGGCTGACCGCGGCTACACCGACTTGACCATGTCAGTGAACTGCTCGGCCCTTAACCTGGCGCGCGATGAGCTGGCGGATGAAATCGAAGACGCGTTGCGCTTCAGCGGGATCGGCGCCAACCGCCTGGAGCTGGAAGTCACCGAAAACGCACTGATGGGCAACATCAGCAGCACCTTGGCGTTGCTGCGGCAGATCCGCGCGCTGGGGGTGTCGCTGGCCATCGACGACTTCGGCACGGGCTACTCGTCCCTCGCTTATCTCAAACGCTTGCCACTCAACACCCTGAAGATAGACCGCTCGTTTATCCAGGACATTCCCAAGTCCACCGCCGATATCGAGATCGTCCAGGCGGTGATCGGCATGGCTCACACCCTGCACTTGCAGGTGGTGACCGAAGGCGTGGAAACCCAGGCCCAATTCGAGGTGCTACTCAAGCATGGCTGCGATTTCGTGCAGGGTTACCTGCTAAGTCCGGCGGTGCCGGCCGGTGAGATCATCGGCGTGATGCAGGGCATCAACCAGCGCAACCCTCTCCCTGCGCACAGAGGGGTGGGCAGCAAGGACAGCAGTTCGACGAAAGACCCCTCCCCAAACCGTGGCAGCTCCACGTCGATCGTCAGGCCAATTCGTTGACGTCGAATCCTTGGCATTTAGCCATCATTTGCCTAAAGAACCCCGACAAACGGCCGATTCATCAGAGTCCGGCCAGGTTTTCCCTGAAAACACTCGGGTTTAGCCCACTCGCCCAGGACAAGGACGCGCAGTAAAGTCGCGAACTCCCACTCCGTGATGGCTACTTGATACTCTTTAGCCGTCCGCCCAGGCACATGGCGCACAATGACCTCTAAAAATAACTCTGCCACCCTGGTATCCGACGTGTTGCCCCCAGCGCCTGCGGACAAACCCTCAGGTTCAACGTCATTGAGCACCACCCGCCCGTCGGCCACCCAGCAATACCTGTACTTCACCGAAACCAATACCGACCGCATTCTCGACAACCTCGACGGCCTGCGCGACATGGTGTTCCCGCGCCCGCCCCACTTGGAAGGCGACACCGACCCGCGCAACGAGCAGGAATTTCCCTCGGTATGCCTGATCGGCCTGGGCCGCTGCGGTTCGAACATCGCACTGGACGTGGCGGAGTTGGTGTACAACGCGCGCAAGTTCTACCTGAACGAATTCAGTAACGAAGACAAATCGCAGGACAAGGGCTACAGCCCGGCCCAGTGGATCCGCAACAATCTGCGCCTGGGCGGCGGCAAGGCCAGCAAACCCGTGTTCCTGGTGGAGCCGCTGGTCATGCTCGGCGACCTGGACAAGGACATCGCCGGGCGCATCCGTTTCTCGCGCAAGGGCGAAAAAAGCGGCTTCCTGCGCGACTACAGCAAAATGAAGATCATGGACTTGTCGGAGGTCCATGCCGGTGGTGCCGGTAACGCGCCGATCCTCGGCCAGTACCTGGCCAAGATCATCCTCAACAAAGACACCCAGCGCTTTTCCAGCCCCGATTGGAAGATGATCCACTCGTACCTGATCGACTCTTGCGGCATCAAAGCCAACCAGTCGCGCCTGTACTTCTCGATCTTCAGCGCCGGCGGCGGCACCGGTTCGGGCATGGCCTCCGAATTCGGCCTGGCCCAGCAGCACTCGTACATGAACAAAACGTTCGACACCAAGCCCGCCGACGAGCACGACAGCAAAAGCGGCCATGCCTTTGTGTTCGAGCCGATCTTCACCAGCGGCATCTGCGTGCTGCCGAATATTTCCGACCACCGCAGTGAAATGTCCGAGGCGCTGCACATCAACGCCGGGCGACTGCTGTGCAAATACCTGTCGGAAGAATGGGATTTCTCGTACAACTTTGCCAACGAAGACAGCAGCGAAGCCAGCGTGAAGGGGCGTATCCGGCCGTGGAACGCGATGATGCTGATCTCCAACGACATCATGCGTTATGCCGAAGAAAGCGATGACGGCAATATCCAGAACATTGACGTCAATGCGATGGAAAAACACGCCAACCAGTACATTTCCCAGCAGATCTTCAACATCCTCACGGCCCAGGCCGTGACCACCGACTACGACCAGAACTACTTCCGTCGTGCCGGTATCGACATCGGCGAAACCATTCGCCTGGATGCCAACGACCTGTTCATGAGCCTGGCCGGCCCGGTGGCGATTGCCTATGCCGAATCCGTCGTCCCGGAAACCCCGGCGCCGTCGAGCGACAAGTTCAAGGTATTCGACAAAGAGCCGCAGCGCCTGAACATCGACGACCTGTTCTTCCGCTCCATCGACCTGCCGCACTTCAACAAGGTCACCCAAGCCATCGAAGGCATCAGCCTGCTGCCGATCGAGTCCAAGCGCTACAAGGCGTCGCTGGAGCAGTACAAGAATTCGGGCTACGACGCGGCCGCGTTGCACGACCTGCACTTCTTCAAAAACTGTTCGTCGGTGGTGTCGATCGTTTCATTGCCCAAGGACTACAAGCTGTCCTACATGGACCTGAACCGGCTCAAGACCCACCTCAACAGCCTGTTCCCCAATACCACCCTCAAGCGCTATGCCCTGGTGATCGGCGCTTCGGCCAACTTGTCGCTGACCACCCTGATCGCCAAGAGCCCGTGCCTGTCGGACGACTTTCTTACGCTGATCGTGGCATTCATCAAACGTTGCTTTGCGCGCAACCCGTACCGCTTCGATGACACGCTGGACAATTCGATCCTGGACTTCATCATCCACGAGGACTTCGACGAAGACCGTATCGACGAGCTGCTCAACGAGTTCGAAAACCCGGCGAAGATCCTCGATACCAACTGGTACGCGATCAAACCGATGTATGAGAAGAAGTACCGCGAGTTGATCAACGACAAAGAGAAGTTTGTGTCGATCAATGACATCCGCCTGTCACGGGATTGCGTGAAGAAGGCGATCAAGTACCTGCGCGAGATTTACCGTCACCGGATTGGGAAGACCAAGGTTATTTCGTTGAATAACCATACCGGGAAAACCGCCTAGGCCGCGTTGCCCTCTTCGCGAGCAAGCCCGCTCCCACAGTTGACCGTGTGCATCCTGCACAAATGCGGTCGCATGTGGGAGCGGGCTTGCTCGCGAATGCGGCAGTCCAGACAACAGATACCTTCAGTCCTGGCACACCTGGAAACAATTGCGCAGCGATTCGGCCAGCGCCCTAACTGTTCCCATGACGTGCACGTCACCCTCACCTGTGACCTTTCTCTACGGCAACGTGCCATCACGGCGTCAGCAGTTACTCCGCTACACACTTAAGACAGCAAAAACCACGCACCTTTTTCGGGCAATCTTTTCTTACACTGCCCTTTCCTGGATCAGAATCCACGGCGATACCACCACCGCCCACAGGCTCGGATCACGCTCAACCAGGTCCAATGCCCGCGTCGCAGACACTTCGCCAAGGCTCCCGGCGGCCAGCCAGGCAGCGACTTTGTCGCGATTATCTTCGGCCATGCCTTCGGCGGCCTCGATCAAATCCAGGCCGGCGTCGACCCACAATAGGGCACCCTTGGCAAAGAACGGCTCAAGCTCCTTCCAGGATATTTCGGCGGTTTCACCGAGCAGCTTGGCATAGAGGGTGCTAGGTTCTTGCGTCATGGGAGTTCACCTTGGGAAAAAATCGGCGCAATCATAGCGTCACACCTCAAGCAGAAAAACCCAGTTGCAAATGAGTCACCGATAGAAAGTGTCAGGAAAGCCAAGGATTGCCTGAAACTCCGGCATAACCCCGCCGCAATTCTGTCTTTTTCTTTCATTTAAGCGACATACCCGGGTTTTGCCCCCAGCAGCCAGCTTTTCAAGCGATCAACCGGCGCTCTACACTGTACCGGTACAGTTGCCAGGGCACTGCCGGGGGGATATCCGAGATATCTGATCCGGTTCTGCAGCTCACAAGGCCGCTAGAACTATAAAAAATACAACAGTAAGAGTGGAGCACTATGAATAAGGCTACTAAGCAGATTTCCAAACTGTTTGCCGCTATGGTCCTGGCTGGGGTTGCCGGCCATTCGTTCGCAGCCGACACCATCAAGATCGGTATCGCAGGTCCTAAGACCGGTCCAGTGACGCAATACGGCGACATGCAATTCATGGGTGCCAAGCAAGCCATCGCCGACATCAACGCCAAAGGCGGCGTCGACGGAAAAATGCTTGAAGCCAAGGAATACGACGACGCTTGCGATCCTAAACAAGCCGTTGCCGTCGCCAACAAAGTGGTCAACGACGGCGTCAAGTTCGTGGTCGGTCACCTCTGCTCCAGCTCCACTCAACCTGCCTCCGACATCTATGAAGATGAAGGCGTGATCATGATTACCCCGGCTGCCACCAGCCCGGAAATCACCGCGCGTGGCTACAAGCTGATCTTCCGCACCATCGGCCTGGACAGCGCTCAAGGCCCAGCCGCCGGCAACTACATCGCCGACCACGTGAAGCCGAAGATCGTGGCCGTACTGCACGACAAGCAGCAATACGGTGAAGGCATCGCCACCGCCGTCAAACAGACCCTCGAGAAGAAAGGCACCAAGGTTGCCGTCTTCGAAGGCCTGAACGCCGGCGACAAAGACTTCTCCTCGATCATCCAGAAACTCAAGCAAGCCAACGTCGACTTCGTCTACTACGGCGGCTACCACCCAGAGCTGGGCCTGATCCTGCGCCAAGCCAAGGAAAAAGGCCTGAACGCCAAGTTCATGGGGCCAGAAGGCGTCGGCAACGACTCCATCTCGCAAATCGCCCAGGGCGCTTCCGAAGGCCTGCTGGTGACCCTGCCTAAATCCTTCGACACCGACCCGGCCAACAAAGCCATCGTTGAAGAGTTCGCCAAGAACAAGCAGGACCCAACCGGTCCATTCGTGTTCCCAGCCTACTCGGCCATTGAAGTGATCGCCGGCGGTATCAAGGCTGCGAAGAGCGAAGACACCGCCAAGGTGGCCGAAGCCATCCACGCGGGCACCTTCAAGACCCCTACCGGCGACCTGAGCTTCGACGCCAAGGGCGACCTGAAGGACTTCAAGTTCGTGGTCTACGAATGGCACTTCGGTAAACCAAAAACCGAAGTTTCCCCTCAGTAAGCCAGGCATTACTGGTCCAACAAGCCCACTGTGAGAGCAGTGGGCTTTGTTTTACGAGGTTTATGGGCCTGACACCCGCGATCCGGGCGCTGGCTCACCTGAAAATCTTAAAACCGTCACCAGCGGTTCGCTGGCAAACGCTTTGTGCAAATGTGCTCACAGAACACAGCACGGGGCCGGAACATGACTCCACCAGTGAAATGCGTATCGGGTTTTTAGGAGCGCTGTAATGCCTGAGATCTATCATTTTTTCCAACAGCTGGTTAATGGCCTGACCATTGGCAGCACCTATGCCTTGATAGCCATTGGCTACACAATGGTTTACGGCATCATTGGAATGATTAACTTCGCCCATGGCGAGGTCTACATGATTGGTTCCTACGTGGCCTTTATCGCCCTTGCCGGGTTGGCCATGATGGGTATCCACTCCCTGCCGCTGTTGATGACCGCTGCGTTCCTTGCGTCGATCGTCGTAACCAGTGCCTATGGCTACAGTATCGAGCGCGTTGCCTATCGCCCCTTGCGTGGCAGCAACCGTTTGATCCCGCTGATTTCCGCCATTGGCATGTCGATTTTCCTACAGAACACCGTATTGCTGTCCCAGGATTCCAAGGACAAGTCCATTCCCAACCTGATCCCGGGGAGCTTCTCCTTCGGTCCGGGTGGTGCGGAAGAAGTCCTGATTTCCTACATGCAGATCCTGGTTTTCGTCGTCACTCTGGTGGCGATGCTGGGCCTGACCCTGTTCATCTCCCGCTCCCGTCTGGGGCGCGCCTGTCGGGCCTGCGCCGAAGACATCAAGATGGCCAACCTGCTGGGCATCAACACCAACAACATCATCGCCCTGACCTTCGTGATCGGCGCCGCGCTGGCCGCCGTTGCGGCGGTGCTGCTGAGCATGCAGTACGGCGTGATCAACCCCAACGCCGGTTTCCTGGTAGGCCTCAAGGCCTTTACCGCGGCGGTATTGGGCGGCATCGGCAGTATTCCGGGCGCGATGCTCGGTGGCCTGGTGCTGGGTGTGGCCGAAGCCTTTGGCGCCGATATCTTCGGCGACCAGTACAAGGACGTCGTGGCGTTCGGCCTGTTGGTTCTGGTGCTGTTGTTCCGTCCGACCGGCATCCTGGGCCGTCCGGAGGTTGAGAAAGTATGAGCAGATATCTTAAATCGGCGTTCTTCAGCGCCTTGCTGGTATGGGCCGTGGCCTTTCCGGTACTCGGTCTCAAGCTGAGCATTGTCGGCATCAATCTGGAAGTGCATGGCACCGGTCCCGTGACCCTGACCATCATTGCCCTCTGCTCGGTGCTGATGTTCCTGCGCGTGCTGTTCACCCAGCAGGTCGGTGCCCTGTTCAAGAGCAACCGTGGTCCGTTGGTGTCGCCCAAGGTCAGCCAATTCCTGACCCTGCCACGCACGCAGCGCTACATCATCATTGCCCTGATCATCGCCGCACTCATTTGGCCGTTCTTCGGCTCGCGCGGCGCGGTCGATATCGCCACCCTGATCCTGATCTACGTGTTGCTGGGCCTTGGCCTGAACATCGTGGTCGGCCTGGCCGGCCTGCTCGATCTGGGTTACGTGGGCTTCTATGCCGTGGGTGCCTACACCTACGCACTGCTCTCGCATTACCTAGGCTGGAGTTTCTGGATCTGCCTGCCATTGGCGGGCATGGCGGCGGCCACGTTCGGCTTCCTGCTGGGCTTCCCGGTACTGCGCCTGCGCGGTGACTACCTGGCGATCGTGACCCTGGGCTTCGGTGAAATCATCCGTCTGTTCCTGCGTAACCTCACCGACATCACCGGCGGCCCCAACGGTATCAGCAGCATCCCCAAGCCGACGTTCTTCGGGCTGTCGTTCGACCGTACCGCCGCTGAAGGCATGCAGACCTTCCACGAATACTTCGGGATCGACTACAACCCCGTGAGCAAAGTGGTGTTCCTGTACCTGGTGGCGCTGTTACTGGCATTGGCCGCCTTGTTCGTGATCAACCGCCTGCTGCGCATGCCGATCGGCCGCGCGTGGGAAGCGTTGCGCGAAGATGAGATCGCCTGCCGCGCACTGGGCCTGAACCCGACCATCATCAAACTCTCCGCGTTCACCCTGGGGGCTGCGTTCGCCGGTTTCGCCGGCAGCTTCTTCGCCGCTCGCCAAGGCCTGGTGACCCCGGAGTCGTTCACCTTCATCGAGTCGGCGATCATCCTCGCCATCGTGGTATTGGGTGGCATGGGCTCGCAACTGGGCGTGATCCTGGCGGCGATCGTGATGATCCTGCTGCCGGAAATGATGCGTGAGTTCAGCGAATACCGCATGTTGATGTTCGGCGCCATGATGGTGCTGATGATGATCTGGCGTCCTCAAGGCCTGCTGCCCATGCAACGTCCACACATGGAGCTGCGCAAATGAGCCGCGAGATCCTGAAAGTCGAAAATCTGAGCATGCGCTTCGGCGGTTTGCTAGCGGTCAACGGCGTAGCCCTGACCGTCAAAGAAAAACAAGTCGTCGCGCTGATCGGCCCCAACGGCGCCGGCAAGACCACGGTGTTCAACTGCCTCACCGGTTTCTACAAGCCGAGCGGTGGCAGCATCCTGCTGGACGGCCAACCGATCCAGGGCCTGGCCGGTCACGAGATCGCCCGCAAAGGCGTAGTGCGGACCTTCCAGAACGTGCGGTTGTTCAAGGACATGACGGCGGTCGAAAACCTGCTGATCGCCCAGCACCGCCACCTGAACACCAATTTCTTCGCAGGCTTGTTCAAGACCCCGGCGTTCCGCAAGAGCGAGCGCGAGGCCATGGAATATGCGGAGTACTGGCTGGACAAGGTCAACCTCACCGAGTTCGCCAACCGCCCCGCCGGCACCCTGGCCTATGGGCAGCAACGTCGCCTGGAAATCGCCCGTTGCATGATGACCCGTCCGCGGATCCTCATGCTCGACGAACCCGCGGCCGGCCTGAACCCCAAGGAAACCGAAGACCTCAAGGCCCTGATCAGCGTGTTGCGTGAGGAAAACAACGCCACCGTGCTGTTGATCGAACACGACATGAAACTGGTCATGAGCATTTCCGACCACATCGTGGTGATCAACCAGGGCACACCTTTGGCCAACGGCACGCCGGAGCAGATCCGCGACAATCCTGAAGTGATCAAAGCCTATTTGGGGGAAGCGTAAAATGCTGCAATTCGAAAACGTTTCCACTTTCTACGGCAAGATCCAGGCCCTGCACAGCGTCAACGTGGAAGTGCGCCAAGGCGAGATCGTCACGCTGATCGGCGCCAACGGTGCCGGCAAATCGACCTTGCTGATGACCCTGTGCGGTTCGCCGCAAGCCCACAGCGGCAGCATCCGCTACATGGGCGAAGAACTGGTGGGCCAGCAGTCGTCGCAGATCATGCGAAAGAGCATTGCGGTGGTGCCGGAAGGCCGTCGCGTGTTCTCGCGCCTGACCGTGGAAGAGAACCTGGCCATGGGCGGGTTCTTCACCGACAAGGGCGACTACCAGGAGCAGATGGACAAGGTGTTGCACCTGTTCCCGAGGCTCAAGGAACGCTTCAGTCAACGCGGCGGCACCATGTCCGGCGGTGAGCAGCAAATGCTCGCCATCGGCCGTGCGCTGATGAGCAAGCCCAAGCTGTTGCTGCTGGACGAACCTTCACTGGGCCTGGCGCCGATCATCATCCAGCAGATCTTCGACATCATCGAACAACTGCGCAAGGACGGTGTGACGGTGTTCCTGGTGGAACAGAATGCCAACCAGGCCTTGAAGATCGCTGACCGCGCCTATGTGCTGGAAAACGGCCGGGTGGTGATGCAAGGGACTGGCGAGCAGTTGCTGACCGATCCCAAGGTGCGCGAGGCGTACCTGGGCGGTTAAGAGACGGTTGCTGTAGGAACCCGATCAAAAATGTGGGAGCGGGCTTGCTCGCGAATAAAGTGGATCAGTCAGCACATTCAGTGACTGAAACACCGCATTCGCGAGCAAGCCCGCTCCCACATTTTGCTTTGTGTGATCCCTGAAACTTTCATTGTTTGAAATTATTTTCAAGCGATGTGTAACGAATCTCACCTTCCCGCCTCTAGTGGTGCAAGCAGGCACTCAAGCCCGCCAATTCAACCCACTGCTGGAGATTCACCATGACTACCAAACTGTCCGCCGCCGCCCTCGTCCTGGCCCTCGGTTCCGCCCTGAGCCTGTCCACCCTGGCCACCACCGCCCACGCCGCCGACGACATGCAGAAATGCTTTGGCGTCGCCGAAGCCGGCAAGAACGATTGCGCCGCGGGTGCTGGCACTTCCTGCGCCGGCACCTCGAAAACCAAAGACCAGGCCAACGCCTGGAAACTGGTCCCGGCCGGCACCTGCCTCAAGACCCCAAGCTCCACCTCGCCGACCGGTTTCGGCCAGGAAGCGGCCTTCACTGCCAAGTCCTGATCCCTCGCAAAACCTGAGTACTGATGATGACTCTTTCATCCCTGCACGCCATCTCCCAGGCTCAGGCGCCCGGCCTCCCCCGCCGGGCCGGGCTGGGGCTCAAGCATGAGCATTTCCTTGAAGTGCTGGAGACCTCACCCGACATCGGTTTTTTTGAAGTGCACGCCGAAAACTACATGGTGGCCGGCGGCCCGTTTCATCATTACCTGGGGTTGATCCGCGAACAGTACCCGTTGTCCTTGCACGGTGTGGGCCTGTCCATTGGCGGCGAACACCCGCTGGACCGTGAGCACCTGGCACGGTTGGCCACGCTGATCGATCGCTATCAACCCCAGTCTTTTTCCGAACACCTGGCCTGGTCGAGCCATGGCCCGGTGTTCCTCAATGACCTGCTGCCCCTGGCCTACGACAGCGCGACCCTGCAACGGGTGTGCGAACACATTGACCAGGTACAGAGCACCTTGAAGCGCCCAATGCTGCTGGAAAACCCGTCGACTTATCTGCAATTCCAGCGCTCGACCCTGGACGAGACCGACTTCATCAGCGAAATCATCCGCCGCACCGGCTGTGGTTTGCTGCTGGACGTCAACAACGTCTATGTGTCGTGCATCAACCATCAGCGCGATCCACTCGCCTACATCGATGCCCTGCCGCTGCAGGCCGTCGGCGAAATTCATCTGGCCGGTTTTGCCGAAGACACTGACAGCCTCGGTGATCGCTTGCTGATCGATGATCACGGCGCGCCAATCGATAACGCCGTGTGGCAGCTGTACGAAAAAGTACTGGCACACGTTGGCTCGGTTGCGACCCTGATCGAGCGGGATAACCAGGTGCCAGCATTCGGCGCACTGCTGGCCGAGGCTCAACAGGCCGAATGGCATCTGTCGCAGGTGACCCCATGAGCCTGCATGACGAGTTCGCCGAGGCCTTGTTGGCGCCGGATCTGGCCTGCCCCGATGGCCTGTTCAGCAGCAATGGCGCCGACCCTGCCAGCCGCTTTGTGGTGTATCGCAACAACGTGCACAGCGCGTTGATCAACGCACTGGCAACGGCTTACCCGGTGACATTACAACTGGTGGGCGAGGAATTTTTCCGCGCAATGGCCGGCCTGTTTGTGCAGGCTTGCCCACCCACCAGCCCGTTGATCAGCGAGTACGGCAGTGCGTTCGCGGCGTTTATCCAGGACTTCGAGCCTGCCGCCAGCGTGCCCTACCTGGCCGATGTCGCACGCCTGGAACGCTTGCGCGTGCGTGCCTACCACGCAGCAGATACCCAGCCGCTGGAACAGCAGGCGGTTCTCCAAGCACTGCAAGGCCAGTCAGCCCTGGGGAAATTGCGCCTGCAACTGCACCCCTCCCTTGCCACATTGAATTCAACTTATGCGGTGGTAGCCATCTGGGCCGCACACCAGCTCGAAGGTGGCCTGGCCACCCTGAATCCCTGGCACGCCCAGGGTGCGCTGGTCATGCGTCAGGGCCTGAAGGTCCAGGTCTTTGCTATCGACCACGGTTCAGCCACGTTTATCGACAGCCTGGCCCATGGCACGCCCTTGGAAATAGCCGTGGAGCAGGCGCTTGAAGTGTCAGTCGAGTTCGACCTGCACCAATGCCTGACGCTGCTGATCAGCCACAACGCCATCACTCATTTGTATCCAGAACAAAAGGTATCGCCATGAATACTCGTCCGTCGTACCTGATCAATCGGGTCATCGCGCTTTTCGAGCAGATCCCCTACAGCCTGATCGCCTTTCTCGCACGTTTTTCCATTGCCGCGGTGTTCTGGAAATCCGGGCAAACCAAAGTCGAAGGCTTCGCGATTGATTTGATCAGCGGCACCTTCCAACTGGGTGAACCCAAACTGGCAGCCTCAACGTTGCCGTTGTTTCGCAGCGAATACCACGTGCCCCTGTTATCGCCCGAAGTCGCAGCGCCTATGGCCGCATTTGCCGAGCACTTTTTCCCGGTATTGATCCTGGTGGGCTTTGCCACACGCTTCTCGGCCTTGGCCCTGATCGGCATGACCCTGGTGATTCAGCTGTTCGTCTACCCGGACGCCTACCCGACCCACGGGACCTGGATCGCGCTGCTATTGTTGCTGGTGGCCAAAGGGCCGGGACGTCTGTCCATCGATCACCTGATCGCCCGTCGCTATGCTTAAAGCCGATCCAGGGCCTCGCCGCTGCGCTTGAACCAACCCACCAGATAATCGGCTAACACCTGGGTGCGGCGCGGCAAACCGCCCTGATAGGGATGCACCAGGTACATCGGCATGCTCCGCGTCTGATAATCGCGCAGGAGCCAGCGCAAACGGCCGTCCGCTAATTCCGCGGGGAGAACGTAGGACGGCAGCCGCGCAATACCGGCGCCCACCAATGCGGCCTTTTTCAACAGGTTGTAGTGGTTGGAGGCGAATGTGCCGCTGACCCGCACCCGCAGCAATTCGTGCTGCTGGTGATACAGCCACTCTTCACGCCCGCTGTAATGGCTGTTGAGCAGGCAGGTGTGCGCGGCCAGGTCGGACGGGGTCTGCGGCTCGCCATGCTCCTCAAGGTAGGCTGGGCTGGCGCAGGTCATCTCATGCCAGGCCAACAACGGCTTGGCCACCAGGCGCTCATTCTCGATCGCGCCTAAGCGTACCCCCAGGTCAAAGCCATCCCGCGCCAGGTCGCGGTAGCTGTTGTTGAGCTCCAGCTCGATCTGTACCTGCGGGTACTGCTTGGAAAACTCCAGCAACAATCCGTCGAAGAAGGTCTCGCCCAGCGACACCGGCACCGTCATGCGTACCGGCCCAGCCAGATCATCCTTGAGCCGGGCCAACGCCTGTCGGGCACGATCCACCTGCACCACCAATGCCTGGGCCTGGGGCAGCAACGCTGCGCCGGCCGCGGTCAGGCTAAGCTTGCGGGTGGTGCGGTGCAGCAATACCACGGAAAACCGCGCTTCCAACTGGCTGATCCGCTTGGACAACTGCCCTTTGCTGCAGCCCAATTGCTCGGCGGCCACGGTAAAACTACCGGCTTCGATCAGTACCGCAAACGCGGCCAGGTCATCCATGTCACTCACGGATTGTTTCCATTTGAAAACCAAAGGTTGCCTATTAGCACGTTTATTCGCAAAAAAAGCCACTCTAGACTGAACCCTCACTTAACTCCCTGGAGGAACAGCACCATGAAAATCCTATTGATTGGCGCCAGCGGCACTGTCGGTTCAGCGATCAAGGCGGAACTGGCCCAGCGTCACGACGTGATCAGCATCGGCCGCAACAGCGGTGACTTCCAGGTGGATATCAGCGACAGCGCGTCGATCCGCAAACTGTTCGAACAGACCGGCAAGTTCGATGCCCTGGTCTGTGCGGCAGGCAGCGTGAAGTTCGTGGCGCTAGGCGAGATGAGCGAAGGCGATTTCGAACTGGGCCTGCGTGACAAACTGATGGGCCAGGTCAACCTGCTGCTGATCGGCCGCGAATACGCCAACGATGGCGCCTCATTCACCTTCACCAGTGGCATTCTGAACCGCGACCCGATTCGCACCGGGGCTTCAGCTGCGCTGGTCAATGGTGCGCTGGATGCTTTCGTCAAAGCAGCGGCAATCGAGCTGCCACGTGGCCTGCGTGTCAACTCGGTGAGCCCGACGGTGTTACTGGAAGCCATGGACAGCTACGCACCGTACTTCCGTGGCTACAAACCGGCGCCGGGCGCCGACGTGGCATTGGCCTACGCAAAAAGTGTGGAAGGCTTGCAGACCGGCCAGACGTTTATCGTGGGGTGATCAGGCTGCCTGTCAGAATTACCTGAAGCTAACGGGCGGGGTTGTGATGCAGCGCAGGCCTGCGTAACGTGGCGGCACTTGTCTGGAGACCCGATAATGCGTGCCGCCCATACCCTTGCCCTACTTGCCTTGTTTCCCCTGTTTGGCGCCTGCCAGATGTTCGATAACGATCCGGCCAAGCCTTCTACGGCCGGGCTGACCCGAATGCAGGGCGAACTCACCGCAGTCGGCGGCAAACTGCTGTTCCAGCCGTGCAATGACAAACGCAACTACGTGGTCAACGACACCGGCGGCACCAGCATCCTGCAGGAAGCGGCCTCCCTCGCCGGCGAGCAAGGCGCGTTGTTTGCCGACCTGCGTGGCAAGTTCTCCGGGGTCGCCAGCGGCACCCAGGGCAGCGTCGACCTGCAACAACTCTACCGCGTCGAGCGCTCGACGTCGGCCTGCGACGACCCGGACTTCAAACGCATGATCCTGCGCGCCAACGGCCACAAACCGACCTGGGTGATGAACGTCACCGCCAAGGGCCTGGTGCTGGAGCGCGAAGGCCAGCCGCCACTGGCGGTGCCCTATGTGGAAGAACAAATCGGTGACGGCCGCTTCAACCTGATGACCGAAGCCAACAACCAGCACGTGGAATTGTGGGTAGCCCCGCAGCGTTGCGTCGACCCGGTCAGCGGCAGCCTGCAACACATGACCGCCGAGTTGCGCGTCAACGGCCAGGTGCAGCGCGGTTGCGCGTCGTTCGGCGGCTCGCGCGACGACTGACGCGACCCCACGCTGTTTTAACATGACGGGAAACCGCCATTGAGGCTTATAATCGCCGGTTTGCAAAACAGCCGGCCTCCGAGCCCGCCGCCTACCGGATCCTGTCATGTTACGAATCACCGAACTCAAGCTGCCCATCGACCATCCCGAAGAAGACCTGCGGCCCGCCATCGTGCAGCGCCTGGGCATCGCCAGTGATGACCTGCTCGATTTCACCCTGTTCAAGCGTAGCTACGACGCCCGCAAGAAATCGTCGGAGCTGTGCTTCATCTACACCGTCGACTTGAATGTTAAGGGCGAAGCCGCCCTGCTGCTCAAGTTCGCCGATGATCGCAACGTCAACCCCGCGCCAGATGTCAGCTACAAAGTCGTGGGCCAGGCGCCGGAAGGCCTGGTTGAACGGCCGATCGTAGTGGGTTTCGGCCCATGCGGGATCTTTGCCGGGCTGTTGTTGGCACAAATGGGCTTCAAGCCGATCATCCTTGAGCGCGGCAAGGAAGTACGCCAGCGCACCAAGGACACTTGGGGCCTGTGGCGCAAAAGCGTGCTCAACCCAGAGTCCAACGTGCAGTTCGGGGAAGGTGGCGCCGGGACCTTTTCCGACGGCAAGCTGTACAGCCAGATCAAAGACCCGAAATTCCACGGCCGCAAAGTCCTGCACGAGTTCGTCAAGGCCGGTGCACCGGAAGAAATCCTCTACGTCAGCAAACCGCATATCGGTACGTTCCGCCTGACCGGTGTGGTAGAGAACATGCGCGAGCAGATCATCGCCCTCGGCGGTGAAGTGCGTTTCGAGCAGCGGGTTACCGACGTGCTGATCGAGGACGGCCAGTTGAACGGCGTGGTCGTCGATGGTGGCGAGCAAATCCTGTCCAAGCACGTGATCCTGGCCCTGGGTCACAGCGCCCGCGACACCTTCCGCATGCTCCACGGCCGTGGTGTGTACATGGAAGCCAAGCCGTTTTCGGTGGGTTTCCGCATCGAGCACCCGCAATCACTGATCGACGCCGCGCGCCTGGGCAAATACGCCGGGCATCCGAAACTTGGCGCCGCCGACTACAAGCTGGTGCACCACGCCAAGAACGGCCGCTCGGTCTACAGCTTTTGCATGTGCCCAGGCGGCACCGTGGTCGCGGCGACTTCCGAGCCGAACCGCGTGGTCACCAACGGCATGAGCCAATATTCGCGCAACGAGCGCAATGCCAACTCCGGCATCGTGGTCGGCATCACTCCGGAGGTGGATTACCCGGGCGGTCCGCTGGCAGGTATCGAGCTGCAGGAGCGCCTGGAGTCCCACGCTTATGTCCTCGGTGGCAGCAACTACGAGGCGCCGGCGCAGTTGGTGGGTGACTTCATCGCCGGCAAGCCGTCCACAGCGATCGGCAGCGTGGAACCGTCCTACAAACCAGGTGTTTCCCTGGGAGACTTGGCGCTGGCCTTGCCGGACTTCGCCATCGAAGCGATCCGCGAAGCCCTGCCGGCGTTCGAGAAGCAGATCAAAGGCTACTCGCTGCACGATGCCGTGTTGACCGGCATTGAAACGCGCACTTCGTCGCCGCTGCGGATTACCCGTAACGAATCGATGCAGAGCTTGAACGTGAAAGGTCTGTTCCCGGCGGGGGAAGGCGCCGGTTATGCCGGAGGGATTCTGTCGGCAGGTGTGGATGGGATTCGCATTGCCGAGGCGTTGGCGCGGGACATGTTGGGCCTGCAAGCCTGACACATTCCCTTGTAGAAGCCCGGCTCGCCGGGCTTCTACAACGTTAAATGTTGGCGCGCAGAATACTGTCCGGCAACGGCTCGCCGCGCTCGACACTGGCCGCAACCGCCGCAATCAACCCGTCCAGCGCATACCCCTGCCCCGCCAGCCAGGCCTGATCGTAGTAAGTTGTGGCGTAGCGCTCACCGCCATCACACAAGATCGCCACAATCGAGCCCGACTCTCCCGCCGCTCTCATCTGCTGCGCCGCCACCAAAGCGCCAACCAGGTTAGTCCCGCTCGAACCGCCGACCCGCCGCCCCAACCGCTCGGCCAGGTAGTGCATGGCCGCCAGCGACAGTGCATCCGGCACCTTGACCATCGCATCGATCACCTTGGGCAAAAACGATGCCTCGACCCGTGGCCGACCAATGCCCTCAATCCGCGAACCGCAGTCCAGGCGCAAACTGGCATCACCACTCTGGTAGAAATCAAAGAACACCGAGCGTTCGGCATCGGCACACAACACGCGGGTGCAATGCTGGCGATAACGTACATAACGACCGAGGGTCGCGGTGGTGCCGCCCGTACCGGGGCTGGAGATCAACCAGCTCGGTTCTGGATGTTGCTCGAAACGCATCTGCTGGAAGATCGACTCAGCGATGTTGTTGTTTGCCCGCCAGTCGGTGGCGCGCTCAGCGTAGGTGAACTGGTCCATGAAGTGACCGCCACTTTCCCGCGCCAGACGTTCGGATTCGGCATAGATCTGCGTGGGATCCTGTACCAGGTGGCTCTTGCCGCCGTAGAAGGCAATCTGCGCGATTTTCTCCTGGGACGTGGTGGCCGGCATCACCGCAATAAACGGCAGACCGAGCAGGCGCGCGAAGTAGGCTTCAGAAATCGCCGTCGAACCGCTGGATGCTTCGATCACCGGCGCGCCCGGCTTGAGCCAGCCATTGCACAGCGCGTAGAGAAACAGCGAACGCGCCAGCCGATGCTTCAGGCTACCGGTGGGGTGGCTGGACTCGTCCTTGAAGTAAAGCTCGATGCCCGGCAACCCCGGCAGCGGCAAAGGGATCAAGTGCGTGTCCGCGCTGCGCTGGAAGTCAGCTTCAATGATGCGAATGGCTTCGCGAGCCCAGGGACGATGGTCACTCATGGAGAGTTTCTCTAAAGGGTGTAAGCCCTGATTTTAGGGGGTTTCCTACGTGTCACACAGATACAGTACCGATTCAATCGGGCGCACAATTGCTAGGTTCAATCGCAACGTCATTCCAAACCGTCGCTTATAACAAATAAGAATATAACTTTTGTTTTAACAACTAACGGTACGGGTTAGGGTACCCACCTATTGAATCTGGATTGGAGAGCATCCCTTGCCTCTGCGTAGCACTTTTACCCGTTTCTTCCAGCTGGAAGCCGCCAGCGGTCTGTTATTGATCGCGGCTGCGGCACTGGCGTTGATCATCAACAACTCCCCTTTGTCGCACCTGTACGCTGCGTTTCTTGATGTACCGGTGGTGGCGCAGATCGGCGCGTTGAAAATCGCCAAACCGGCCTTGCTGTGGATCAACGATGGCCTGATGGCCCTGTTCTTCCTGTTGATAGGTCTGGAGGTCAAACGTGAGTTGCTCGACGGCCACCTGTCAAAGCCCTCGCAAGTGGTACTGCCCGGCGCAGCGGCTATCGGCGGCATGGTCGTGCCGGCGTTGATCTACTGGGCGATCAACAAGGATTACCCCGCCGCACTCTCCGGCTGGGCGATTCCCATGGCGACCGACATCGCCTTCGCCCTCGGCGTGCTGGCCTTGCTGGGCAAGCGCGTGCCGGTGTCGCTGAAGCTGTTCCTGATGACCTTGGCGATCATTGACGACCTTGGCGCGATCATCGTGATTGCCGTGTTCTATTCCGCCGACCTGTCCGGCGCCGCCCTGGCGGGCGCAGCTGCCTGTCTGGTTGCCTTGATTGCGATGAACCGCCTGGGCGTCATCAAGCTCGGACCATACCTGATCATTGGGCTGATCCTGTGGGTGTGCGTACTCAAGAGCGGTGTTCACGCGACGCTTGCGGGTGTGACATTGGCATTCTGCATCCCGATGCGCACCAAGAACGCCGAGCCCTCACCGCTGCTCACGCTGGAACACGCGCTTCACCCGTGGGTGGCCTACGGTATTTTGCCGCTGTTTGCCTTCGCCAACGCCGGCGTATCCCTGACCGGCGTCAGCCTGGAAAGCTTCACTCACCATGTGCCGATGGGCATTGCCGCCGGTTTGTTGATCGGCAAGACCGTGGGTGTGTTTGGCCTCACCTGGCTGGCCATCAAGACCGGCCTCGCTGCCTTGCCCAACGGCGCCAACTGGGGCCAGGTGTTTGGTGTGGCGATCCTCTGCGGCATCGGCTTTACCATGAGCCTGTTTGTCGGTTCGCTGGCGTTTGTGCCGGGTGCCAGTGAGTTTGCTGGGGAGGACCGGATGGGGATTCTGACGGGGTCGATATTGGCCGCGTGTATTGGTTATGCGGTGACGGCGATGGCGAGTCGCAAGAAGGCCGAAACTTCAGGTTTGAACTGACAGCGCCGAAAACCAAAAAGCCGCCTCGGCTTAAACCGAGGCGGCTCCACTTTTCAGACCTTACCGGTCATCGAAGCTGTCCCGCAGAAATACCCACACGTGGTAGACACGCAGGCTATTCACTACGAGGTTCCACGTACGTCGTGCAAACTTCGACATACTCGGCCCTCCTAACGTTAGGCCTTACCTCCAGCGCACTTACCGGAACACGTGAGCCTTTGGATGCAGGTCAATGCATCTTTGAGGCGGCCGGGTTGATGGGCTTCCCGCATGAATCCGGCACGGCTTACTAGCCCGTGGCGATCAGTCCAAAAATTCGCGCGCGTACCCGGCTCGCCTATTAGCGAAAAACGTAGAACAAGGGGGGAGCCTAACGAATCTCCCGAATGAAGGTGTGACGAAAAGTGGTTAAATATCCAGTACTGCTTATGAGATCTATTGCAATTTTTTGCAGTAAAAATTGAAAACAGAAAAGCGTCAAGAATGGCCTTCGTCGACTTCTCTCAACCTTGCATGACGGTGTGACCGGAGGTAATATCCCGGCCGCAGGTCAATGCATCTTTGAAGTCGCAGCCCCGTCAACAATGGGGTTCGCAATAAAAAACCGCCCTACTAAGGCGGTTTTTTAATGCCTGCATTTTTTGCAGTTCAACCCGGCCACACCCCATAAAACCAAAAACCCCAACCGGTCACCCGGCTGGGGTTTTGTAGTTCTACAACCAGCGCTTAACGCGTAACGCGGCTAGTACCATCAACAGTCATGATGCGCACACGGTCACCAATGCGGAAGATTTCATTCTCCTGCACAGCCTGCACGTAGGCACGCATGCTGCCGTCGTCTTCGCGAACGGTGATTTCTACACCTTGAGTGCGAGTCAGGCCTTCTTCGGTGGCCGAACCCAGCAGGCCGCCAGCGACGGCGCCGATCACTGCGGTCACGATGCTGCCACGGCCGCCGCCGATGGCGCTGCCGCCAACGCCGCCGATGACTGCGCCGGCTGCACCGCCGATTGGGGTCTTGGTACCTTCGATTTTTACCGGACGCAGGGATTCGATGGTCCCCATGCGCACGGTCTGTACACGACGCGCTTCGTCACGGGAATACGAGTCGCCGGTCAGACTCGAGGCGCAGCCACCCAGCAGCAACGACAGGGTGGTAAAGCAGGCAACCAGTAAAACTGACTTACGCATAGCATCAACTCCAAAGGACAGGTGGTCATTAAACGCTGCAGCTTGACGCCTGTCACGGCAAGCACCGCAAAAAATTGCTTTCATTCAGCCTTAGTACAGACTGCCCACACCAGAAAACTCGACGAACGGTAGTTCTACCTTCAAGGTTTACATTGATTGTAGTCGCAACTGTCGCCGAGAACTCGGCGCGGCAGTACACGTCCGACGTCTCTGGAATAGAGACGTCGGAGTGACGGGATGCATTCAACGGAAATGACGAAAGGTGCAGCTCAGGGCGCCAGGCGTTCGCGGGTCCAGTCGGCCCCTTGCAGGCGATAGTTCAGACGGTCATGCAAACGGCTGGCACGACCCTGCCAGAACTCGATGCGCTCCGGCAGCAAGCGATAGCCACCCCAATGCTCAGGGCAGTCGGGCTGGGTTTCGCTGAAACGCTGTTCGGTGGCCTTCAGCAGGTCCTGCAGTTCCTCTCGATCACGAATGACCTGGCTCTGCGGCGACGCCCAGGCGCCCAGTCGACTCCCCAGCGGGCGGACCTGATAATAAGCGTCCGACTCTTCAGCCGTGACTTTCACCACCCGCCCCTCGATCCGCACTTGGCGCTCCAGGGTCGGCCAGAAGAAGGTCATGGCCGCAAAGGGCCGCGCCGCGAGCTGCTGGCCCTTGGCACTCTGATAGTTCGTAAAGAAGGTAAAACCCTGCGCGTCCAGGCCCTTGAGCAGCAGGATGCGGCAGTGCGGGCGACCGTCCTGGTCAACCGTGGCCAGGGTCATGGCATTGGCCTCCACCGGTGGCTGCTCGGTTTTCACCGCGTCAGCAAACCACTGATGGAACAAGGCAAATGGCTCGCTCGGGGCCTGGGCCTCGCTCAAACCATCCCGTGTGTAGTCACGGCGCATATCGGCCAGTGCCTGGGTCATGCGGCTTTATCCTTCTGGTTCAGCGGATCAGTTTTTGGCCTGGTCGTTAGCCGGTGCCGCAGCCTTGGCTTTGGCCGGCGCAGGCTTTTTGGCAGCAGGCTTGGCCGGGGCTTTCTTGGCGGCTGGCTTGGCGGCGGCTTTCTTGGCTGGCGCCTTTTTAGCCGTAGCTTTGGCAGCTGGAGCCGGAGTCGGAGCGGGAACATTCTGCACGGCAACCATCTCGGCGACAGGCGGGGTCTTGCCCGACTGGTACTTGCTCAGCAGCGCCAGCATGGTGGTGCGCTGGGTCAACATGATTTCCATGCGACGGTTCAGGGCACGGCCCTGATTGCTGTCGTTGGCGGCACGGGGCATCAGGTCGCCCATGCCACGCAACATCAGGCGATCCTGCTTCAGGCCGCTGAGGCTGAAGATCGAAGCGATGGATTGTGCACGCTCTTTGGTCAGCGCTTGGCTGGCCGGGGCGGTGCCGGTGGCATCCACATGGCCGAGTACCAGCACGGCGGTCTTGGGATCGGCTTCAACAGCCTTGGCAACGCGCGTGAACGGACCGAGGGTGACCGGCAGCAGCATGGTCGGGCGTTTCGGGTTGTAGGAACCGTCTACCGGCGCAATCACGACGAGCACGTTGTCGCGCCGCTCCAGTTGCAGGTTGCTGTCCTTGATGGCGGCGCGCAGGCGCGGCTCATAGTCGTCCAACCAGGCCTGGGTGATTTTCGGGTCAGGCATTGGCACGTTGGTCACGTCGACCTTGGCCAATGGCTTGGGTTTGCTTTCGAACGGCCACCACCAGCGGGTTTCGCTGTCTGTCTTGGCGACGGCCGGAGCAGTTGCAGGCTCGGCGGCCTTGAGATCGGCTTTCAGGTCAGCCTTGGCATCGGCGGCCTTTTCGTCGGCGCTCTTGGAAGAGAACGGCCACCAGCTGGAGCCGGTGTCAGCCTTGGCGGCTGGCGCCGGCGCGGCGGTGGCGGCTACCGGCGCTACAGGCTTGGCACCCGCAGCCGGCTTGGCGTCTGGCTTGGCGTCTGGCTTGGCGTCGGTTTGGGTCACTGCGTCCTTGGTCGCGGCCTTGTCAGATCCAAATGACCACCAATGCCCGCCCTCGGCATCATTTTGTGGAGTTTGTGCGCAGCCGGTAATAGTGAGGCATAGCGCCAGTGCCAAGGACTTGTTCGATAACATGAGATATCCACAAAATGAGAAAAGAAACGGGGGTCTGGATGACCCGTTAAACAGACGCTTACAGAACATCAAAGTTAGATCATTTCGTTCAGCGTCTTCTTATACTTGCCTTTGTAACAAAAAATCGTGAAACAGCAAGAGGTTTACAGACAACCGGCCAATATTCCGACCAACTTCTGCGCCCGGGGGTCCATAAGTACATAAGGTCCCAATGTATTAGTCACGAAACCAAACGCTACATCATGCTCTGGGTCGGCAAAGCCTACCGAGCCGCCTGCGCCGGGATGCCCGAATGCACGCGGGCCAAGGCCGAAGGTGGCATTGGGCAGCTGCGGTTGGTCCAACATGCAGCCCAGGCCAAAACGGGTTTGTGTCAATAATGTTTTATCCGGCCCGATACTGTGTTCGCGGGTCAATTGTTCAAGCATATCGGCTTCAAGCAAACTACCGTCCAATAAACCGCTATAAAAGCCTGCCAGGCTGCGTGCATTACCGTGACCATTTGCCGCCGGCTGCTGCATGCGGCGCCATTCAGGTTTATTAGTACTGGTCAGAATAGACGGCGGATTGGCAAATGCACGTGTGGTCATGGCCGAAGGTTCACGCATCATTACTTGCAGTAAACGTTGTGCGGCTTCATCGCCCATATTGCCTTTGCTGCGCGCTATATGTGCCACGCGATAAAACTCTGCATCCGCCAGGCCCACATGGAAATCCAGCCCAAGTGGCCGTGCAACCCGCGCCACGATTGACTCTCCCGGCCCGCGCCCATCGGCGCGACGCAGCAATTCACCCACCAGCCAGCCGTAGGTGATCGCCTCGTAGCCGTGGCCTTGGCCGGGCGTCCACCACGGGGCTTCTGCCGCCAGGGTGTCGACCATCAGTTGCCAGTCGTACAGGGCCTCGGTGGGGAGCATTTCGCGGATCGCCGGTAAACCAGCCTGGTGGCAGAGCAAGTGGCGCAGGGTAATGGTTTCTTTCCCGGCCGCAGCAAATTCCGGCCAATAGTTGGCCACGGGTGCATCCAGTTGCAACTTGCCTTCGGCCACCAGCTGCAGGGCCGTCACGGCTGTGAAGGTCTTGGTGCAGGAGAACAGGTTGACGATAGTGTCGCTGTGCCAGGCTTCGGCACCGTCCTTGTCGGCGGTACCGGCCCACAGGTCGACAACGGTTTCACCGCCGATCTGGATGCAGAGCCCGGCACCACGCTCCTGAGGGTCATCGAACAAGGCGGCGAAGGCTTCACGTACCGCTTCGAACTGGAGTTCGTAATGACCCTGAATCTGCACCTGAGCGCCCTCGAAAACATCAAAAAAGTGGCCGACATTGTTCCAGCCCTTGTGGGTTTTGTGAACCCGTCAGCACTCAATCAATGACCATTTCCAGAGTGCCCGCCCGCATGTCCGGCGCCCTGCCCCGGGCCTTTGCCCTCGTGTCCGGCCCTGCCGCCTTCGCTTTCACGCACAGCCCCCGCTGCCTTGGCCTTTTCCGCTTCCTTGCCCAGTTGATCGACGGCCGCCAGGTTGCTTTTGCGTACGCTGTCGACAAAGCCCTGGAACGGCACGTCGGTGATGCCTACCAGGCCAAAATGGCCGTTTTCACCGTCCAGCAAACGCCCGGTGGCCGGCTGATCCAGGTACTGGAACCAATGCACGCCAACGATCGACGGCTCGGCCATGGCCTGCTTCAAGAAGTTGCCATAGGCCGCGCCACGGTCTTCCTCACGGGCCAGCTGCGTCACGCCCCCCCAGAAAGGCCCACGGTCGGCCGAGCCGAAGTTGAATTCGGTGATCAACACCGGCTTGTCCAGCGCACGCAGGGCGGCGAAGTCGTAACCGTCCTGCGGCTTGAGGGTGTACATGTTGAAGCTCAGCACATCGCAATACTGTGCACAGGACGCCACGGCTTCCGGTGTGCTGACCGCAAAACGACCGCCTAATAGCAGTTGATTCGGCGCATGCCACTTCAGCGAATCGGAAATGGTCTTGAAATAGGCATCGGCGAAGGTCTTCTGGAAGTACTTGAAGTCCGCTTCGATTTCCGGGTGCTCAGGGTTGGGCACCGGCGGTTCGAAGCCCGGGTCTTCCATCAGTTCCCACCCCTTCAATTCGATGCCCCAGGCTTTCGACAGGCCTTCCTCATTACGGTATTTGTCGCGCAGTTGCTTGAGAAACGCACGCTTGGCCGGGACGTCGGTGGTCATGCGCAAGGTGCCATAGGCCAAGGCATAGCGGGACTTCGGATCATCACCTGGGCCGGCCCAAGCCAACTCGTTGTCGGCAAAGAAACCGATCAGCCACGGATCATCGCGATGATCGCGAGCAGCGATGGCCACGGCGCGCTCAGTGGCCATGGCAAAGCGCGGGTCGAACGGGTCGGGCATGCCGCCCCACCAGTCAGTGCCAGTACTGATGCTGGTGTAGTCGCCGACGATCGACAGCGGCAAGGTATAGGGTACGCGGTCGGCGCTGGCCAGGTCGCCATCGCTCCAGTTGCCCACGGTATTGAAACCCCAGGCTTGCAGGCGGTCGAGGGTGTGAGTGGTCCAGCGTTTCTGGTCAAAACCTTCACCGCCATAGGTGCGCTGCAGGTTGGCGCCGTAGAAATCGTACCAGCGCCCGGCGCCAAAGCTGCGGCCCTCACCTGCGCCATTGCCCGTGCGGTTGTCACCACTGCCGTAATACTTGTCGAACGGTTCGCCGGCCTTGGGCAGCGCCGCAAACATCCATTCACGACCGGACACGTAGGTCTGGTTGTTGTCCGGGGCCACGGTATTGACGCCCAGGGAGTAGAACGGATGCCCCTCCGGCGTCACCAGGTACCAGCGCCCGTCGCGCTTCTCGGTGCGGAAAAAACCGCTGGCGTCGAACGCGGGGCCCTTGTTCCAGCCGCCGTACTGATCCAGGGCGGACTTATCCCGCGTGGCCAGCCAGCCCTGGAGCTGCTGTTGCTCCTTGGCGGAGGCAGCCTTGAGCTGCTCGTCGCTGCTGACTTTTTCCGGCCAGCGCGCACGGGTGGATTGACCATAGGCATCCACCAATTCGCTGTAGGCAGCCTTCAATACGGGCTCGCTGTTCTGCACGCCAAAGCGCTCCAGCAAGATACTCTGGGCGGCGTTGGGCTTGATCATCGACAAAGTCACCGAAACCACCTGGCTGCGGTCGATTTCACCCGCGCTGCTGGCCAGCAATACCCGCTGGCCGTCCACAGTGATCGGCATCGGCGGACCGGCCTTCATGCCCTGGCTCAATGGTGAATTGGCTTGCAATGGGACCAGCAGGGTCTGCGCCGGACCCGCCGGCAGGTCGATGCGGCTGACCAGGGTACGGCCGTCGTTGCTCTGCACCTTGACGTAGAGCGTCAATGCCCAATCCATCGCACTCTGGATGCGCAGGCTCATGGCCCCCGACTGGGACCAGTCCCAGGCGCCGGTCTGTGGGCTTAGGACCAGGCTCGGTTCGGCAGCCGGGTTGAACGTGATACGGCGCAGCACTTCGCCTTCAGGCGTCTGTTCGGCGTTGTATTGCGGCAGGCTGGCGTCCTGGGTCGCCACCTTGACCACATCGGCAGGCCGGACGAAATTGAACAGGGTCTGTTGCCCTGCAGGCGCGGCCATCAAGGGCGCGGCGAACAGCAGGGCAAAAAGGGCGGGCAGCGTGCGAATCATACGAGCAAGGTTCTCCCAGGCGGCCGATGAATGGCCTGATGAATGACAGTCAGATAGACCACGAAGTGGGCGAATCCGCCCACTGTGGCTTAAGAAATTTCGCGCCTGAACGGCGGCAAGGCATTAAGGATAGCCTTGCCATAGCGCTGGGTGACCAAACGGCGGTCAAGCAAGGTGATGGTGCCTCGGTCTTCCTCGGTACGCAGCAAGCGACCGCAGGCCTGGACCAGCTTCAGGGAAGCATCCGGCACAGAGATTTCCATGAACGGGTTGCCGCCCCGTGCTTCGATCCATTCGGCCAAGGCCGCCTCGACCGGATCGTCCGGCACCGAGAACGGAATCTTGGCGATCACCACGTGCTCGCAGTAGGCACCCGGCAAGTCCACACCTTCAGCAAAACTCGCCAGGCCGAACAGTACGCTGGAGTCCCCGCCATCAACGCGCGCCTTGTGCTTGTTCAGGGTTTCCTGCTTGGACAGGTTGCCTTGGATAAACACCTGCTTGCGCCAGTCACGGTCGAGGCCGTCGAACACGTCCTGCATCTGTTTGCGCGACGAGAACAGCACCAGCGTACCGCGTGAACCCTCTACCAGCTCTGGCAGGTCACGGATGATCGCAGCGGTGTGGGCCGCCGCATCCCGTGGATCAGCCTTGAGGTCCGGCACCCGTAACACACCGGCGTCGGCGTGATGGAACGGGCTGGGCACCACCGCGGTGACGGCCTTTTTCGGCAGGCCGGCGCGCATGCGGAAGCGGTCGAAAGTGCCCAGGGCCGTCAGCGTGGCCGAGGTGACCAGGCAGCCGTAGGCCACGTTCCACAGGTTGCGGCGCAACATCTCGGCGGCCAGGATCGGGCTCGCGTTGACCTCGATGTCGAACAGCGCACCGCTTTCCGACAGGGTCAACCAACGCGCCATGGGCGGGTTGTCTTCCGGGTCTTCAACAGTAAAGGCCGTCCACAACTCCCAGTTGCCCTGGGAACGGGACAACAGGCTGCCGAACAACGGATACCATTCCTCGGCCTGGTTGCTGGCGATGCCGATATTGACCTCGCCGTCCATGCCCTCTTTGAGCAGGTCGGTGAGACGGGTGAACAGGTCGGTCAGGCGTGAAAAACCCTTCTTCAGCTCGATGCCCATTTCGCGCATGTGCTCGGGAATCAACCCGCCGACAAAACGGTGACGCGGCCGCTCACGGCCCTCGACGTCTTCGCCGGGTTTGAAATCAGCCACCTGCTCGCAGGCGCTGAACATGAATTGCTGCTGGGTCTTGATCTCCCGCGCCAGCTCCGGCACCTGTTCGATCAGCTTGCCCAGGTCACCGGGCAGCGGGTGCTGGGCCAGCAACTTGGTGAGATTCTTCGCGGTGGTTTCCAGCCAGTCGGCAGTGGAGCGCAGGCGCGTGTAGTGGGCGAAGTGGCCGATGGCCTTGTCGGGCAGGTGGTGCCCTTCGTCGAAGACATAGAGGGTGTCACGCGGGTCCGGCAATACTGCGCCGCCGCCCAGGGCCAGGTCAGCCAGGACCATGTCGTGGTTGGTGACGATCACATCGACCTTGCCCATGCCTTCGCGGGCCTTGTAGAAGGCGCACTGACCGAAGTTGGGGCAATGGCGGTTGGTGCATTGGCTGTGGTCGGTGGTCAAGCGTGCCCAGTCGGCGTCTTCCAGGGCGGTGGGCCAACTGTCGCGGTCGCCGTCCCATTTATTGCCGGCCAGTTTCTCGATCATGCTGGTGAACAGCTTCTGGCTGACCTCATCGACTTCGATCTTGAAGCCTTCTTCTTCGAACAGCTGGGCAGTGGCGGTCTGCGCATGGCCTTCCTGCAACAGTACGTCGAGCTTGGACAGGCACATGTAGCGGCCACGGCCCTTGGCCAGGGCGAAGGTGAAGTTCAGGCCGCTGTTGCGCATCAGGTCGGGCAGGTCTTTGTAGACAATCTGCTCTTGCAGGGCGACGGTGGCGGTGGCGATCACTAGGCGCTTGCCGGCGGCCTTGGCGGTGGGGATCGCGGCCAGGCTGTAGGCCACGGTCTTGCCGGTGCCGGTGCCAGCCTCGACCGCCACGACCGCGGGCTCACCCTCGCGGCGACCTTCGTCGTCGGTGTCGATATCCCCGAGGACCTTGGCCACTTCGGCGATCATCAGGCGTTGGCCGTAGCGCGGTTTCAAGCTCTTGGCTTCGAGAAAACGCGAGTAGGCGCCCTGGATCGTGGTTTTGAGTTCAGTGCTGATCATGGATAGTCGGGCGCAAAAAACGCTGGATAAATTTTCAGTGGTTCGGATCGGCGGCTATCATACCCCGCTAATGAATCCCGCGCAGAACGGAGTACCACAATGACCGCGTTTAGCCTCGTTTACACCCTGCATGTATTGGCCGCCCTGGTATGGGTCGGCGGTATGTTTTTCGCCTGGATGATCCTGCGCCCCGCCGCTGTCGCGGCACTTGAGGGCCCGGCCCGCCTCAGGTTATGGGCGAATGTGTTTCAACGTTTTTTCGTATGGGTGTGGGTCGCGGTGGCGATTTTGCCGATCAGCGGCATTGGCTTGCTGCAATTGCGCTTCAACGGGTTTGAGACGGCACCGCGGTATGTGCAGGTGATGATGGGGTTGTATCTGGTGATGACGGCGTTGTTTATCCGTATCCAGGCGTTGAAATTCCCGGAATTGCGCACGGCGGTGGCGGCTGAGGATTGGCCGGCAGGGGCTGCGGTGCTGGGCCAGATCCGCCGGTTGGTGGGGATCAATTTGATCGTGGGGTTGGTGGTGGTGGCGATTGCTTCGGCTCGGCCGATGTTATAAGGGTGTTCTTCAGGGCCTCTTCGCGGGCAAGCCCGCTCCCACAGTTGACCGAGTTCCAACATGAGAATGCGGTCGAATGTGGGAGCGGGCTTGCTCGCGAAGACGTCAGCCCAAACGACTCACAGCCGCTGAATTGTCACAGTGCCTGCAGGCCCAGCCGGCCCTGGCTGCCCTTCCAACCCTGGGCGGCCTTTCTCGCCGCCATCAGCGCGGTACACCAGGCAGCCTTTGGACTGGCCACCCTTGCCGGGCTTGCCCGCTGTGCCAGCCAAACCTCCGGCACCGCCATCCACCCACACCTTGATCTGCTGCGCCGGGAAGTCCTGCGGCAGTTCGACCCGCACCTGCGCACCCGCCGCGCCTGGCAAACCGTCACCGCCGTTATCGCCATTGGCGCCACGACCGGCCGAGCCCCAGGTGCAGCCCGGGTCTTCGCCATTGGCGCCATCCAGCCCGGCATAACCTTGGGCACCGGCGCCGCCACGGGCGTCCACCGACAGTTCTTCGGCTACCAGAGAATTGATGCGCAACGTCAGGTCACGCCCGGCCTTGGCCGGCTTTTCGTGGGTGCCGGGAGCGCCGCGTGAGGTGATCTGGCTGCCGTGATCCAACTGCGCATGGCGCACTTGCAATTGCAGCGCAGTGTTACCGGGCACGATGGCGATACGGGCGTCGCGGCCCAGGTGCAGTTCATCCACGGTGACTTGGCTGATGGTGGCCGGAATCAACAACGTGCCGTAGTCCGCCACGTCCAAGCGCTCCAGTTGCAACACACTGGTGCTGCTGGGCAGGCGCATCAACGAGTTGGTTTCAACACTGACGCTCTGGGCCAGGGCAACGGGGCTGACCAACAGGGCCAGCAATAGAACCTTACGCATCGTGGAGCTCCCCTGAAAATTTTCAAAAAATATTTCTAGTTTTTCTTTGGACGCACAGTAACGACTTCCACAGGCGCTTTGCCAGTGAAGGATCAAAAAAGATGATAAAGGGGGAGGATTGGCAGCAATGCCCCTGTGGATCCCACAGGGGCAAGGGCCGTCAGCGGTTGATCTGGATTTCGGTGCGGCGGTTCAAGGCGCGGCCTTCAGCGGTTTTGTTATCCGCTACAGGATGGCTTTCACCTGCGCCGGTCACCGATACGAAATTGCTGCGCGGCACACCGGCACCGATCAGGTAGTCCGTCACCGAATGGGCGCGTTTGTCCGAAAGCTTCTGGTTGTAGGCGTCGTTGCCGACGCTGTCGGTGTGCCCACTGACCCGCAACTGGGCGGTCGGGGCTTCCTGTTTCAAGCGCGTGGCGATGGTGTCGAGATTGGTTTTGTCCGCCGCCGTCAGCTTGGCCGAGTCGAACTGGAAGTGCACATCGCGGATCACGATGGTTTCTTCCTTGACCACCAGCACTTCCTCAACCACGGCCGGTGGCGGTGTCGGTGGGCAACCATTGGCATCCACCTGCACACCTTTTGGCGTGCCTGGGCACTTGTCGCGGCTATCCGGCACACCATCACCGTCTTCATCACCATCGCCGTGCACCCAGCAATAGGCACCGGCCATGCCGCCGATCAGCAGCGCACCAGCGCCCGCATAGGCCGAGCTTTCAGTGGCACCGATCGCCGCACCGGTCACACCGCCAATGGCGGCGCAGGTGGGCCAATCGGTTTTTTGCAAACCTGCGCAACCTGTCAATACTCCGGTTAGCAGAACCAAGGGTAGAGCTGTCCGCATGATGCTCATCTGATTTCTCCTGAGGGGATCGGCGGGGGCCGATGGGTGGAGTAAAGACGGCTCTTTTCATCTGCGCCACTACGCCGCGCCCCTGTATTCATTGAGGATCGCCGCATTCGTAGGACTTTTCGCCGCCACCCGCTCTAGGCCCGCACGCTCAGCCGCGCTAGTCTCTATGGTCCCGATGTGAGGATCTCTGATGACCGCTGGTATTTCTGCCCGTACACCTCAGCAAGCCTTGGCCGCCTTGCTCGATCTGCACCAGCCCAAACGCCTGCTGCTGTTGGGCGCCAGCCAGTTCCCGGCGCTGGAGGCTTTTCAAAAAGCCCACCCGGATACCCAGGTGTCCGTCGCGGCACCGGGCGCGTTGCCCACAGAGCTTGCCGCACAGCGGTTTGACCTGGCGCTGGTGGTGGACTGCCTGGAGCACCTGTCAAAACCGCAAGGCCTGACGCTGCTCGGCGGCATCCGTAACCTGAATGCCAGCCGCATTGCGGTGCTGGTGGACCTGGGCGCCTGCGACTGGAAGGACACGGACTTTTTCTCCCTGGCCCTGCAGGCCGGTGAGCGATTCCAGCGCGACGAGCAGGTTCTCACGCTGTTTACCTATGATCTGCTTGACTATAAACAGGTGCCGGACTGGCTCAACGCCCGCTTCTGGGCCAACCCGGAAAACTTCGGAAAGTATTGGTGGTAACCTGATGAGTACATCCATTTGCCCCTGCGGCAGTGGCAACCTGCTGGATGCCTGCTGCGGCCATTATCACGCCGGCCACCCGGCACCCTGCGCCACCGCGTTGATGCGTTCGCGTTATAGCGCCTACGTCTTGGGCCTGGTGGATTACCTGATCGCCACCACCCTGCCCGCGCAACAAGCCGGGCTGGACCGAAATGCCATCGCCGCCTGGAGTGCCCAGAGCACCTGGCTCGGCCTTGAGGTGGAAAGCTCCGAGGTGTTCGGCGGCCAGCCGGAACACGCGTTCGTGACCTTCACCGCGCGCTGGCACGACAGCAACGGCGAACATAGCCACCGCGAGCAGTCTTCTTTCGTACAGAATGACGGGCGCTGGTACTTCATCGACCCGACCGTGGAAGTGAAGGCCGGACGCAACGATGCCTGCCTGTGCGGCAGTGGGCAGAAATTCAAGAAGTGCTGTTCCAGCTACCTCTAAAAACGCTAAGGATTAACGCCATGCTTCGGATGTACAGCTTGATGCTGGCGTTAGCCCTCGGTTTGAGCGGTTGCGCGTCGTGGTTTGAAGACGACTCCCCCCGCCCCACGTGTCGCTGGTGAAAGTCGAAGTGGTGCGCGCCAAGTTGCTGGAGCAGAAATTCAAGCTGTACTTTCGCGTGGATAACCGCGACGACGCCGACCTGACTGTGCGCGGTTTGATTTACAAGGTCACCCTGGGCGACTTCGTGCTGACTGAGGGCGAGTCCAATGAATGGCTCACCGTGCCGCCGCGCAGTCATAAGTTTTTCCGGGTGTCGGTGCGCACCAACCTCTGGCCGCAGATCCGTGATGTGGTGCAGATGCTGAAAAATCCCGACCGGCCTGTGCCGTATCGCTTGGATGGCGAGCTGAAAACCGGATTATTCATCGGTTATGACGTGCAGGTGAACCACAATGGCGAGATAATCCCCGGCGATTTTATTCCGGAGCGACATCGATGACTCAGCAACCCCATGTCCATGGTCCTGACTGCAACCACGATCACGATCACCATGATCACGACCACGGCCATGTCCACGGCCCGAACTGCGGCCATGCTCACCAGGAGCCCGTGCGCAACGCCTTGAAGGACGTGGGTCGCAATGATCCTTGCCCGTGCGGCAGCGAGAAGAAATTCAAGAAGTGCCACGGGGCGTAAGGCCCAAATGTGAGCGGGCTTGTGTGGGAGCGGGCTTGCTCGCGAATTCGGTGTGTCAGTCACCTGATGCATCGACTGAAAGTCCGCTTTCGCGAGCAAGCCCGCTCCCACATTTAGATTGCACTTCACATTCAGGATTTGCTTTGGAATCGCAGCTCCGCCTCAAGGCCCCCACCTTCCCGATTACGCAAGCTCAACCGCCCGTCATGCGCCTTGGCGATGGTGTGAGCGATGCTCAAACCCAGCCCATACCCGCCGGTCTCGGCATTGCGTGAGCCTTCTACCCGATAAAACGGCTCCATCACCTGCTCCAGCTGTGCCTGGGGAATCCCCGGCCCTCGGTCGCTGATAATGATCGTCAAGCTATCCGCCTGGTCCTCGACCCGCACCGTCACATCGCGGCCATAACGCACCGCGTTCTCCAGCAGGTTCTGCACACACCGCTTGAGGCTGCGGGCGTACCCCGGCAGTGGGTGTTTTGCGCGGCCTTCGATCACCACGTTCTCGCCCACATCCTGCAGATCCGCCTGCAAGCTTTGCAGCAAGGCATTGATGTCGATGTTCTGCCGTGCCTCGTTGATTTCACCGCTGCTGACAAAATCCAGCGTACTGGCCACCATCTGTTCCATTTCCTCCAAGTCACTGCGAAAACGTTCCTTGGTGCGGTTGTCCTCAAGCATCTCGGTGCGCAGGCGCAGGCGTGTGATCGGTGAACGCAGGTCGTGGGAAATAGCCGCAAGAAACCGCGTGCGCTCGGCGATGTTGGCGATCAGCCGCTGCTGCATGGCATTGAAGGCCTGGGCGGCACGGCGCACTTCGGTAGGGCCATCCACCGACAACGGCGGACGCTGGATATCCCTGCCCAGGGCTTCGGCCGCCTTGGCCAACGCGTTGAGCGGGCGGATCGCCAGGCGCACCGCCACCAGAGCGATCAGCACCAATACCAGTACCCGCAGCAAATAAATGCGCATAACGTAATCGAACAACAGGTCCAGCGGTGAGGTGCTGGTCCAGCCCTGTTCTTCGCTGGCATCCACCTGCAACCAGCGGCCGTCGGGCAGGCGCAGGTCGATCAGAAACTGCCCCACCACCGGTTTTGAACCCAGCAGGGTCGACAGCCCGGCGGTTTGCCCTTCGGCATCCACCAGCGACAGGCGCAACAGGATCAGCGTCTGGGCGTAACCGGTTTTTTCCGACAATACCTTCTTGATCAACCGTTCGGTGGGCCGGTCGCTGTCGTGAAGCGTGCTAGGCGTATTACTGGCCTGGTCGCTGAGGGTCAGGCGGAAGGTCGGCGTGTCGAGCATCTTGATCAGCAGGTCCGCCTGTTGCGGGTCGCCGTGCACCAGCCGCACCACGTCCGCCAGGCGCGTGGCGATCAAGCGCGCCGGGATTTCCAGCACCTGCCCGTGGCGCCGGTCGTACCAGATGCTGCTGGTCAGCGCCTGTGCCGCGAGCATGCCGCTGACCAAAATCAGCACCAACCGCCCGAACAGCGAACGCGGCAGCAGTCTCACGATTCCAGCACAACGTCGTCGGCGGTGAGCATGTAGCCTTCGTTGCGCACAGTCTTGATCACATTGGCCGGCAGTTGCGAGCGCAGACGGCTGACGCACACATCGATGGAACGGTCGAACGGCGTGCTGTCCTTGTCGAACACGTGATTGAGCAGGAAGTCGCGGCTCAACGGGCGATTGGGGTGCTGCAACAGCAGGCGCAACACGCGGTAATCGGAGTTGCCCAGGCTGACCACCACCCCCTCCGGCGACAGTAACTGCCGCGCCCGCGTGTCGAGCTGCCAGCCTGCGAAACGGATGCTCGGCGCTTCATCCAGGCGCGCACGGTCGGGAAAGCTCTGCACCCGGCGCAACACCACCTTGATCCGCACCAGCAGTTCGCGCGGGTCGAACGGTTTGGGCAGGTAATCGTCGGCGCCGATTTCCAGGCCGACGATGCGGTCGATCAACGAGCCTTTTGCCGTGAGCATCACCACCGGCGTGTTTGAGTTCACCCGCAGTTCGCGGCACAGGCTCAGGCCGTCTTCACCGGGCAGCATCAGGTCGAGAACGATCAGGTCGATGACATTCAGCGCCAGGCGGCGGCGCATTTCCTTGCCGTCGGCCGCAGTGGAGACCTGGAAGCCGGCGTCGCTCAGGTAGTCGCAGAGCAACTGGCGGATTTGCGGATCGTCATCAACGATCAGCAGGTGGTCTTGCTTGGCCATGGGCAGTCAATCCAAAAAACAATGAAACGCAGCAAATAGCCGAAAGTTCAGCCAGCCGTGCAGGCAAATGTAATGGAATGTTGTAGGAAACCATAATCACGCATCAGCGATACAAACCCGGGGCATGGCAGGGGAAAACGCTCTTTAGACTACCGAACCTAAATGAGAGTAATTGTAATTTAGACTCGGAAGTTGCCCATGTCATCGCCCACCTCTCGCAGCCACACGCTGCACACCACCCTGGCACCGATGTTCGGCCTACTGGCTGCCGGCGGCGTCGTCCCGATCGCCTTGGCTGGCGCGCCAGCGGCCAAGTCCAACGATTCGGTGCTGAGCCTGCCGGAAATCAAGGTCGATGGTGAAGCCACTTCCACTTTCAAAGTAGACCGGGTGACCTCGGCAAAAATCAGCCAACCGCTGCTGGACGCCCCGCAAAGCGTGACCATCGTGCCGCAGCAGGTGCTCAAGGAGCAGAATGCGCAGACCTTGCAGGAAGTGTTGCGCAACGTGCCGGGGATTACCTTCATGTCCGGCGAAGGCAACCTGGGGTGGGGCGACCTGTTTTCGATTCGCGGGTTTTCTTCCGAACAAAGCCTGACCGTCGATGGCGTGCGCGATGCGGGCATGTCCACGCGCACCGACACCTTCAACCTGCAACAGGCGGAAGTGTTCAAGGGCACTGGCTCCATCGAATCCGGCGTGTCCGCCGTGGGGGGCAGCGTCAACCTGGTGAGTAAAGAAGCGCACCTGGGCGATGCCAACCGCGTCTCGGCCGGTATCGGCACCGATGCCTACCGCCGCCTCACCGCTGACCTGAATAAACAGATCAACGACACCACTGCCCTACGTATCAACCTGATGAAGCACTACAACCAAGTGGCCGAACGTGACGACGTGGACTACGACCGCTGGGGCATTGCCACCTCGTTCGGCTTCGGCCTGGGCACCGACACGCGCTTTTTCGTCGACACCTTCTACCAGAAAGACACCAATACGCCGGACGGCGGCGTGCCGATCCAGCGTGGGACGAATGGCGATCGCATGCCCGGCGTGAAGCGCTCCAACGGGTACGGCGACTCGAGCCTCTACACCCAAGAGAACAAAACCACTTCGCTCACGGCGCGCTTCGAGCATGACTTCGACTGGAATGACGCCAACCTGCGCAACCAGACGCGTTGGGAACGCAGCGACAATTTTGCCGTGCTCTCCCCGGCGCGCTTCTTCGCCGCCAACGCCAACGGCCAGAAGACCTGCACCGGCACCCGTTGTGCGACCTTGGGCTACACCGGTGTAGGACCGATCAGCCAAGTGCCGGGCAGCACGGTGAACGCCTACTCCGACTACTTGAACAACAGCAATACCGCCTACGGCATCCTGCGCGGCAGCGATTTCGGCTTGTCCAAGCGCTACACCATCCTCGACAACCAGACCGACTTCAATTTCAACCTCACCACCGGCAGCCTGCAACACGCCGTGGTCAGCGGCTTGGAGTTCTATCACGAGACTTACGGCGGCCTGAAACGCAGCGCCAAAGTGCCGGCCGGCGACATGTTGTTCGACATGAACGCCCCCAACCACAGCTTCGCCAGCACCTACGTGACCAAAGGCGAAGGCGACCCGCGCTCAGTGATCGACAACGCCGGGATCTACCTGGGCGACACCATCACCCTCAACGATCAGTGGCAAGTGCTCGGGTCGCTGCGCTACGACAACTGGCGTGCCCAGACCAGCCAACGCGGTCAAGCCAGCATCAGCAGCACCGACGGTGCCGTCAGCGGTCGGGTTGGCGCGGTGTTCAAGCCGTTGCCCAACGGCAGCCTCTATGTGTCCTACAGCGAAGCGGCGCAGCCGTCCGCGTTGGGTGCGTCGACCAATAACCAGATCTACGGCACGGCGAGCACCAGCAACTACAGCCCGGCCAAGTCCAAGACCTATGAAATGGGCACCAAGTGGGACATTACCCACGATATGCTCAACGTCACAGCAGCGATCTTCCGCACCGAACTGGACAACGCCTGGGAATACCAGGACGGCGAATCCGCCCCGGTACGCGCCCTGCCCGCCAAACGGGTCGACGGCATCGAACTGGGCCTGCAAGGCAATATCACTCCGCGCTGGACCGCCTACAGTGGTTTCTCGGCCCTCAAAAGCACGCAGACCAAAGGCATCAACAAGGGCGCCGAAGCCAAGAACGTGCCCGACCTGACCGCCAATCTGTGGACCACCTACGCCGTCACCGATGCCCTGAGCCTCAGCTACGGCGAGCAATACGTGGGCCGCCGCCGTTACACCGACAACAAATACGTCGGCGGCTTGAACAACAACAGCAGTTACGCCAACGGCCCGTCCGGCGTGTACGCGATCTACACCCGCGACCACGAAAAAGCCCCCGGCTACTGGCTGAGCAACCTGGCCGCGCAATACAAAGTGAACAAGGACACCACGGTCAACCTCAACCTCAACAACGTGTTCAACAAGTTCTACTACAGCCAGGTCGGCGCCTCCCTCGACGGCTTCCAGCTCTACGGCATCCCAGGTGCCGGGCGCACCCTCACCGCCAGCGTCGACTATGAGTTCTGAACCGTGCTGATCGAAATCCCGGCGCTGTTCAGTGCCAGCGAAGTCGACGCCACCGTGGCCACCTTGCTCGATCAGCCCTGGGTTGACGGCAAGGTGACCGCCGGACCGCGCTCGGCCATGGCGAAAAATAACCGGCAGTTGTCGGAGGATTCGCCAGTGGCCCATCGCATCGGTGAGCAGATTCTGGCGCGGCTGTCGGACAACGCGCTGTTTATGTCCGCCGCCTTGCCCAAGCGCATCTACCCGCCGCTGTTCAACCGCTACAGCGGTGGTGAAGGGTTCGACTGGCATATCGACAACGCCATTCGCGGCATCAAGGGCGTGCGCGAGCGGGTGCGCACCGACATCTCCGCCACGCTGTTCCTGGCCGACCCGGCCAGCTACGACGGCGGTGAATTGGTGATCCGCGACACCTTCGGCGAACACGCTGTGAAGCTGCCCGCCGGCCATTTGCTGATCTACCCCGGCAGCAGCCTGCACAAGATCAACCCAGTGACGCGCGGTGAGCGCATCGCCAGTTTTTTCTGGATCGAAAGCCTGGTGCGCGAAGACAGCCAGCGCCAGTTGCTATTGGACATGGACGTGGCGATCCAGACCCTCACCGCCCAAGACGCCGATCACCACGCGCTGCTGCAACTGAGCGGCGCTTACCACAACCTGTTGCGGCGCTGGAGCGATGGCTGATGCGCCGCCTTCACCTGGAGTCCCTGCCATGTTGAAACCCCGTAATGTGCTCACGCTCGGCGTGCTGTTTGCCGCGCTGGTCCTGGGCCATGCTGAAACCGCTGCCGCCCATGAAGTCACCGATGTGCTGGGCCGCAAGGTCGAAGTGGCTGACACCGTAAAGCGCGTTGTCCTGGGTGAAGGCCGGCTGATTTCGGCGTTTGCGTTGCTGGACAAGGACGCGCCCTTCCAGCGCATCGTCGGCTGGCAGAACGATTTGCGCTTGCTCGACCAACACACCTACAACGCCTACGTGGCGAAATTTCCGGCAGTGAAAGACATCCCGCTGATCGGGCAAGCGTCGGAACAAAGTGTCAGCGCCGAGGAAATCCTCTCGCTGAAACCTGACCTGGCAGTGTTCAGCATTTCCGGTCACGGCCCCACCGAACACAGTCCGGTCGCCGATGTGCTGGCCCAGGCGGGCATTCCGGTGGTGTTCGTCGACTTCCGCATCAACCCGGTGCAGGGTACTCACACCAGCATGACCGCGCTGGGCCAGGCATTGGGGCGTGAAGCCCAGGCCAAGGCGTTCCTGGGTTTCTATGACCAGCACATCAAGGTGATCACCGATGCGGTCGCCACCTTGCCGGCGGGGCCGCGCCCGAGTGTGTTCCTCGAACTGCTGGCCGGCGTTTGGCAAGCGCCGGGGCATACCACCGGCAAGAGTGGCATGGGCGAACTGATCGCACTGGTTGGCGGGCGCAATATCGCCGCTGGCGTGGTGCCGGGTGCGCTGGGCGATATCAGCGTCGAGTACGCGCTCAAGGCCGACCCGGATGTGTATATAGCCACCGGCAACCGCAAGCCCGGCTTGATCTTGGGCGCGGGTGTCGGCGCAGATGAAGCCCACGAGGCGCTGGACCGGGTATTGGCGCGTCCCGAATTCGCCAATCTTCGTGCAATCCGTGAGGGCAATGCCCACGGCCTGTGGCATGACTTCTACAACTCGCCGTACAACCTGCTGGCGATTGAATCGTTGGCCAAATGGGTGCACCCGGAGCTGTTCGCCCAGCTGGATCCGCAGACGACCATGGACCAGATCAACGCGCAATTCCTGGGGATGCCGTTGCAGGGTGCCTATTGGATCGACAGCAAGCCCAAGTAACGTTGATCGCCCTATTGGAATGCAGTCAGTGTGGGAGCAGGCTTGCCAGCTCCCACATTTGGATCCTCTTCGCTTTCAAGATTGTGTGAGTTCAATGACCACTCAAACCCTCGACCTCGCCAGCGCCACCCATGGCTATCGCCGTCTGCTGGCGCGGCGCGCCTGGCTGCTTGGCCTGCTCGGTACGGCGCTGGTGTGCGCCATCCTCGTGGACCTTGCCAGCGGCCCCTCGGGCATGGGCCTGCTGGCCTTGCTGGACGGAATCCTGCACCCGTCCCACCTCAGCGCCACCGACCAGGTGATCATCTGGAACGTGCGCCTGCCCTATGCACTCATGGCAGTGCTGGTGGGCTGCGCGCTGTCGCTGGCCGGGGCCGAAATGCAGGCGATCCTGAACAACCCGCTGGCCAGCCCGTTCACCTTGGGCGTGTCGTCGGCGGCGGCCTTGGGCGCGTCCCTGGTGATTGTGTTTCCGGTGACGACACTGTGGGTCTCGGCCAATACGGCGATTTCCATCTCGGCATTTATCTTCGCGGCGGCGTCGGTATTTTTGCTGCAAGCCATGTCGCGTTTGCGCGGCGCGGGGGTGGAAAGCCTGGTGCTGTTCGGCATCGCCCTGGTGTTTAGTTGCAACGCAGTGGTGGCGCTGCTGCAACTGGTGGCCACCGAAGATGTGTTGCAACAGCTGGTGTTCTGGACATTGGGCAGTGTGACCCGGGCCAACTGGGACAAGCTCGGCATCCTGGCGCTGGTGGTCGCGGTAGTGCTGCCGTTTTCCTTTGCCGCCGCACCGCGCCTGACCCTGTTGCGCATGGGCGAGGACCGTGCGCAAAGCTTTGGCGTGGACGTGAAGCGCCTGCGGTTTTTCTCACTGCTGCGCATCAGTCTGCTGTCGGCCACCGCCGTGGCCTTTGTGGGCACCATCGGTTTTATCGGCCTGGTGGGTCCGCATATCGCGCGGATTCTGGTGGGCGAAGATCAACGCTTCCTGCTGCCGGCCAGCGCCTTGACCGGCGCGTTGCTGCTGGCGCTGTCGTCGATTGCCAGCAAGCTGATCATGCCCGGCGTGATCGTGCCGGTGGGCATCGTCACCGCGTTGGTGGGCGTGCCGATTTTCGTGGTGTTGGTGTTCAAGCGGGGGAGGCAGTTATGAGCGAAGGGTTGAGCGTACACAATGCCCAGGTAAGTTACGGGCGCCGCCAGATCGTGCACGACCTGAGCCTGCCCACCCTGCCCCACGGCAGCCTCACCGCTCTGATCGGCCCCAACGGCGCGGGTAAATCCACCCTGCTACGTGCGGTGGCCGGGCTGGAAAAGATGCAAGGCGTTGTGCGATTGGGTGACCTCGACCTGTCGGCCATGTCCGTCGCCGAGCGCGCGCGGCGTGTGACCTACATGCCGCAAAACTTGCCACCGGGACTGAGCCTCAGCGTGATGGAAAGTGTGATCGCCGCCCTGCGCGTGGCGAATGTCGAGGGCATCCCGTTGTCCAGCGACGCCTGCCTGCGTGAAGCCTTCGACGCCTTGCAGCGCATTGGCATCGCGCATTTGGCCGATCAGTTGCTGAGCACCCTATCCGGCGGCCAACGCCAACTGGTCAGCCTCGCCCAACTCATCGCCCGTCGCCCTCAGGTGATGCTGCTGGACGAACCCACCAGCGCCCTCGACCTCAATTACCAACTGAAAGTCATGGATTGCGTGCGCGATTTGGTGCGCGAACACAACCTGATTGCCGTGGTGGTGCTGCACGACATCAACCTCGCCGCGCGCTTCGCCGACCATATTGCCGTGCTGCGCCAGGGACGTTTGTATGCCAGCGGTGCAGCGGACGACGTGCTCAACCCACTGCTGTTTGCCGAGGTGTATCGCGTGCGGGCACGCATCGAGCGCTGTTCGCAGCAGACGGTGCAGGTGTTGGTGGACGGCGCCTTTTAATTTGCTTCTATGGGTATGCGCAAATGTTTCATTGAAACTTCGCACACCCAACATTACCTATACCTACAGGCATTCGCTCAAGCATCACCACTTTTGGAGAGCTTCATGATCGACCTGTATTACTGGACTACCCCTAACGGTCACAAAGTATCGCTGTTCCTGGAAGAAGCCGGCCTGCCCTACAAGGTGCACCCGATCAACATCGGCCAGGGCGACCAGTTCAAGCCTGACTTCCTCAAGATCGCCCCCAACAACCGCATTCCGGCCATCGTCGATCAGAACCCGACCGACGGTGGCGCGCCGATTTCACTGTTTGAATCCGGCGCGATCCTGCTGTACCTCGCGGAAAAAACCGGCCAGTTCATTCCAAAAGACCTACGCGGTCGCCAGGAAACACTGCAGTGGTTGTTCTGGCAAATGGGCGGCCTGGGGCCGATGGCCGGTCAGAATCATCACTTCAGCCAGTTCGCACCGGAAAAAATTCCGTATGCGATCAAGCGTTATGTGGACGAGACCGCTCGCCTTTACGGTGTGCTGGATCGGCGTCTGGCAGACCGCGCGTTCGTGGCGGGTGAGGCCTACAGCATTGCTGACATGGCGATCTACCCGTGGATTGTTTCCCACAAGTGGCAGAGCCAACGCCTGGAAGATTTCCCACACCTGCACCGCTGGTTCAACAGGATCAAGGAGCGGCCGGCGACGGTCCGCGCGTATGAGCTGGTGCAGAAAGTGAACCCGCCCAAGTCTTGATACGCATTTCCTGAAAATAAGGCATAGCTCCTGCTTGCGTCGTTTCGCCGCGCTCACTAACGTAGCGCCTTTACTGACGCTACCCCCCGCAGGAGCTTTGCCATGGCCTCGCCAGCCCTCTCACATTTTCTTCCCCGGTTCGGCGTTGCCGCGGCAGTGGCCAGTGCGTTAAGCCTGGCCGGTTGCCAGCTCCAGAGCACCCAGGACACCCTGCCCCCGGTCGCCGGCGTGCAGCCGCTCAAAGGCCTGGCACAGAATGTTTCCGTGCGCCGCAATGCTCAAGGCATGCCGCTGATCGAAAGCAACACGTTCCATGACGCACTGTTCAGCCTCGGTTATGTGCACGCCAGTGATCGCATCACACAGATGGTCACCCTGCGCCTGTTGGCTCAGGGCCGCCTGGCGGAAATGTCCGGGCCCGAGGTGCTGGATGTCGATCGATTCATGCGCGCGGTCAACCTGAAGAAAAGCGCGGGCGAGCTGTATAACGCATCGAGCCCGCGCCTCAAGCGCTTCTTCGAAGTGTATGCCCGTGGCGTCAATGCCTACCTGTTCCGCTACCGCGACAAGCTACCGCCAGACCTGGCCCAGACCGGGTACAAGCCCGAGTACTGGAAGCCGGAAGATTCGGCGCTGCTGTTCTGCCTGCTGAATTTCAGCGAATCGGTCAACCTGCAGGAGGAAATCGCATCCTTGGTGCTGGCACAGAAGGTCGGCGTCGACAAACTCGCCTGGCTCACCCCAAGTGCGCCGGATGAAGCGATCCCGTTGGCCGAGGCCGAGAAACTCAAGGGCGTGAATTTCAGCCAGATTACCGGCCTCGCCGGCCTGGACGCGGTCGGCCAGCAACTGAGCAGCCTCAACTCGCTGGCAGTGACCACATCGAGCAACTGGGCCATTGGCCCGCAACGCAGCCGCAGCGGTAAAAGCCTGTTGGCAGGCGACCTCGCCGCCCAGCCGCAAGCACCGTCTCCGTGGAGCTACGTGCAGATCCGCGCGCCGAAGTACCAGGCCGTGGGCGCCTCGATTGCCGGCCTGCCGACACTGCTGTCCGGCTTCAACGGCAAAGTCGCGTGGAGCATGAGCACGGTCAAGGGCGACACTCAGGACCTGTTCCTGGAAAAGGTCAAACGCCAGGGCAGCGCGTTGTATTACGAGAACAACGGAAAATGGCTACCCGCTGGTGTGCGTAACGAAACCTTCTTCGTCAAAGGCCAACGCTCGATTCGTGAAGTGGTGTACGAAACCCGCCACGGCGCCCTGCTCAACAGCAGCCAGGCGCTGACCACCGGTTTGGGTCTGGCGCTGCAAACCGCCGAACTCAAGGATGACAAGAGCCTGGACGCGTTCTTCGACCTGTCCCGTGCACAAAACGCCGGCAAGGCCTCGGACGCGACGCGCGAGATTCGCGCCATTGCCCTGAACATGATCTTCGCCGACGCCAGCAACATTGGTTGGCAAGTCACCGGGCGCTTCCCCAACCGTCGCGAAGGCGAAGGCCTGCTGCCGTCGCCCGGCTGGGACACGCGGTTTGACTGGGATGGCTACGCCGACGCGATGCTGCACCCCTATGACCAGGACCCGGCCCAAGGCTGGATCGGCACCGCCAACCAACGCACCGCACCGCGCGGTTATGGTATGCAGTTGTCCAACTCCTGGGATGCACCGGAGCGCAGTGAGCGCCTGGCGCAACTGGCCAATGCCGGCAAGCATGACAGCCGCAGCATGATCACCATGCAGTACGACCAGACCACCACCTTCGCCGCCAAGCTCAAGACAATGTTCCAGGCGCCAGGCATGGCCCAGCCGCTGAAACAGGCGATCGACGCGCTGCCGGCGCCCGAACAGACCAAGGCAAGGGAAGCGCTGGGGCGTCTGATGGCCTTTGACGGTCGCCTGGCGTCCACCTCCGCCGACGCGGCGATTTATGAACTGTTCCTGCAAGAAAGCGCCAAGCAGATCTTCCTTGACGAACTCGGCCCGGAAAACAGCGCCAGCTGGAAGGCGTTTGTCAGCAATGCCAGCCTGTCCTACGCCGCCCAGGCCGACCACTTGCTGGGCCGCGAAGACAGCCCGTTCTGGGATGACGTGCGTACGCCGCAAAAAGAAGACAAACCGGCGATCCTCGCCCGCAGCCTGGCCGCCGCGATCAGCGCGGGGGATAGCCAGTTGGGCGCCGATCACAAGGCCTGGCAGTGGGGCAAACTGCACACCACCACCTGGAAAAACACCAACGGCCAGGCGATCCGCGGCCCGCTGGCCTCCGGTGGCGACCACAACACCCTGAACCCTGCGCCTTACAGCTGGGGCCAGGACTTCACCACCACCCAAGTGTCGGCCCTGCGCATGATCGTCGACTTCGGCCAAGTGGAACCGATGATGGGCCAGGGTGGCATCGGCCAGTCCGGCAACCCGGCCAGCCCGAACTATGCCAATGGCATCGACCCGTCGCTCAAGGCCCAATACCTGAGCTTCCCGATGCAGCCGCAGAACTTCGAGAAGGTGTATGGGAAAGCCAGGTTGACCCTGACGCCCGGTAAATAACCGGATCTACATGTGGGAGTGGCTTGCTGTGGTGAGCAAGCCCGATCACTGCAAATAGTTAATCGAACTTCTCCTCTGCCAACCGCCTCCTACCTGATAAGCCCATCGCCCCCGGCACGCCCATGGACCTTGTCATCGCCCGCCCCGAAGGCCTCTACTGCCCCGCCGGAGATTTCTACATTGACCCCTGGCGCCCGGTGGAACGCTCGGTCATCACCCACGCCCATGGCGACCATGCCCGCACCGGGAACCAGCACTACCTGGCCGCCGCCCCTGGCGAAGGCATCCTGCGTTCGCGGCTCGGACAGGACATCAACCTGCAGACCCTGGCCTACGGCGAACAATTGCTCCACCACGGCGTCACCCTGAGTTTTCACCCCGCCGGGCATGTATTGGGTTCGGCCCAGGTGCGCCTGGAATACAGGGGTGAAGTCTGGGTCGCGTCCGGCGACTACAAGGTCGAACCCGACGGCACCTGCGCGCCCTTCGAGCCGGTGCGCTGCCACACCTTTATCACCGAATCCACCTTTGGCCTGCCGATCTATCGCTGGCAGCCCCAGGCGCAGATTTTTGCCGGGATCAACGCCTGGTGGCAGGCGAATATCGCAGCCGGCAAAGCCAGCGTGTTGTTCTGTTACTCCTTCGGCAAGGCTCAGCGCATCCTGCATGGCATCGACGCCAGCATCGGCCCGATCCTCAGCCATGGCGCGGTCGAACCATTGAATCGGGTGTACCGCGAGGCCGGCATCTATATCCCTGAAACCCTATACGCCGGTGACTTCAAGAAAACCGACCCGCTGCTGCGCCAGGCCTTGATCATCGCGCCGCCTTCCGCCGGCGGCAGCAGTTGGATCAAGCGCTTCGGCGACTACAGCGACGCTTTCGCCAGCGGCTGGATGCGCCTGCGCGGCACCCGACGCAGGCGCGGCGTGGACCGGGGGTTTGTGCTATCGGACCACGCCGACTGGCCTGGCCTGCTGTGGGCCATCGAGCAAACCGGCGCCGAGCGGGTGATGGTCACTCACGGGTCTGTCGGCGTTCTGGTGCGCCATCTGCGGGAAAAAGGCCTGGATGCCCAGGGCTTCACGACTGAATACGGTGATGACGAAGAAGAGGCCAGCGCATGAAGGCCTTTGCCGAGTTGTACGCCAACCTAGACGCCACGACCTCCAGCAACGCCAAGCTTGCCGCGCTGCAAGCCTACTTCCAGGATGCCGCACCGGAGGATGCCGCCTGGGCGGTGTATTTCCTGTCCGGCGGGCGACCTCGGCAACTGGTGCCGACGCGCCTGTTGCGCGATATGGCCACCGAAGCGTCCGGCATCGAGCCGTGGTTGTTCGAAGAAAGCTACCAGTCGGTGGGCGACCTGGCGGAGACCATTTCCCTGCTGCTGCCGGAATCTACCTACACCTCGGAGGACGGCTTGGCAGTGTGGCTGGAGGAAAAACTCCTGCCCCTGCGTGGTCTGCCGCCATTGGAATTGGCCGAACGTCTACCGGCGTTATGGTCACAACTGGATCAGCCCAGCCTGATGGTGTGCATCAAGTTGATCACCGGCAGCTTTCGCGTTGGCGTGTCCAAACTGCTGGTCACCCGCGCACTCGCCGCGATGGCCGATCTGGACAGTAAGCGCGTGGCGCAACGGTTGGTGGGCTACACCGACTTATCCAACCGTCCTACGGCCCAAGGCTACCTCAAGTTGATCGCCGCCGAATCGCCCGACGAACATGCACAACGGGGCGGACAGCCTTATCCGTTTTTTCTCGCCCATGGTTTGTCACAACCGGTGGAGCAATTCCACGATTTGCTGGGCTCCCCCGCCGATTGGCAAGTGGAATGGAAGTGGGATGGCATCCGCGCGCAGCTGGTGAAACGCGAGGGCCGCCTGTGGATCTGGTCCCGTGGCGAAGAATTGGTAACCGAGCGTTTCCCAGAACTGCACAGCTTGGTGAGCGGCTTGCCCGATGGCACGGTGATCGACGGTGAAATCGTGGTATGGAAAGACACGGTGCAACCCTTCGCGCTGCTGCAACAGCGAATTGGCCGCAAGACCCTGAGCAAAAAAGTGCTGGAAGATGCTCCGGTTGCGGTACTGGCCTACGACCTGCTGGAACACCAGGGCGACGATTGGCGCAACCACACCCAGGCTGAGCGTCGCACGCAGCTTGAGCGGGTGATTGCCCAGTGCAATCAGCCCGTACTAGTGGCGTCTGCGCTGTTGACCGGCGCGACCTGGGAAGCGCTGGCCAAACAACGCGAAGCCTCCCGCAGCCTCGGCGTGGAAGGCATGATGCTCAAGGCGCGGGATGGCCTCTACGGCGTCGGCCGCACCAAGGACATGGGCGTGTGGTGGAAGTGGAAGGTCGACCCGTTCAGCGTCGACGCGGTGTTGATCTATGCCCAGCGCGGTCATGGTCGGCGCGCCAGCCTCTACAGCGACTACACCTTCGCCGTGTGGGACGGACCGCCCGGCAGCCAACGCACCCTGGTGCCGTTTGCCAAGGCCTACTCCGGCCTGACCGACGAAGAAATGCGCAAGGTCGACGCCATTGTGCGCAAGACCACGGTGGAAAAATTCGGCCCGGTCAGCAGCGTGACCCCGAGCATGGTGTTTGAACTGGGGTTCGAGGGCATTGCCCTGTCCAAGCGACACAAAAGTGGGATTGCGGTGCGGTTTCCGCGGATGTTGCGCTGGCGGCAGGACAAATCCGTGGAAGAGGCTGACAACCTTGCCACCCTGCAAGACCTTCTGACCTGATTGTTTGGCAACAAATACCAGCTCCCACATTCTTGAGGTGTGCCAGACCCAACTTGGTGCAGTGTTTTTTGTGCGCCCATTTTCGGGCATCTCCTACACTCACTTCTTCCTTGTCTCACCTTTTAAAACGCTCATTCGGAACTATGGTGCAGAAATTGCTACTTGTGATCCGTCTGACACCGTTTAGTAACAGTCCTAAACGCGCCACAAGCGCTTATCTTGGTTTCCAGGGATTACATAATGAAAAAAGCATTGCTGACCCTTTCTGCACTGGCCCTGTGCATGGCCGCCGGTTCCGCGCTGGCCAAGGAATACAAGGAATTGCGTTTTGGTGTCGATCCGTCCTACGCACCGTTCGAGTCCAAGGCCGCCGACGGCAGCCTGGTAGGCTTCGATATCGACCTGGGCAATGCGATCTGCGCCGAGCTGAAAGTGAAGTGCAAGTGGGTAGAAAGTGACTTCGACGGCATGATTCCAGGCCTGAAAGCCAACAAATTCGATGGCGTGATTTCGTCCATGACCGTGACCCCAGTGCGCGAGAAGGCCATCGACTTCTCCAGCGAACTGTTCTCCGGCCCTACTTCGTTGGTGTTCAAGAAAGGCGCAGGCTACTCGACGCCTGAGTCCCTCAAGGGCAAGTCTGTGGGCTACGAGCAAGGCACCATCCAGGAAGCCTATGCCAAGGCCGTACTGGATAAAGCCGGCGTGACCACCAAGGCCTACGCCAACCAGGACCAGGTGTATGCCGACCTGACCTCCGGCCGTCTCGACGCTTCTGTGCAGGACATGCTGCAAGCCGAGCTGGGCTTCCTGAAGTCGCCGGCCGGTGCCGGTTATGAAGTCAGCGCGGCGATTGACGACCCGCTGCTGCCGTCGAAAACCGCGATCGGTATCAAAAAAGGTAACACTGAACTGAAGACGCTTTTGGATAAAGGTATCAAAGCGTTACACGATGATGGCACCTACGCCACCATTCAGAAGAAACACTTTGGCGATCTGAACCTGTACAGCGGCAAGTAATGCCTGGAGCGCCCCTCCCCCGGAGGGGCGCTTTTTTATCGCCATAGGTCCCGATTTATGTTCGAAGAACTGTTGCAAACCCTCGGCCTGAGCGCGCTCAGCCTGAAGGGTTTCGGCCCGCTGTTGCTGCAAGGCACCTGGATGACTATCAAGTTGTCGGTGCTGTCCCTGGCGGTCAGCGTGTTGCTGGGCCTGCTCGGCGCCAGCGCCAAACTGTCCAGCCTGCCCTTCCTGCGCATTCCCGCCCAGCTCTACACCACGCTGATCCGCGGTGTGCCCGACCTGGTGCTGATGCTGCTGATTTTCTACAGCCTGCAAACTTGGCTGACCGGCCTCACCGACTTCATGGAATGGGAATACATCGAGATCGACCCCTTCAGCGCCGGGGTGATCACGCTCGGGTTTATCTACGGTGCGTACTTCACCGAGACTTTTCGCGGCGCGATCCTCGCGGTGCCGCGTGGTCAGCTGGAAGCCGCCACGGCCTATGGGCTCAAGCGCGGCCAGCGGTTTCGCTACGTGACCTTCCCGCAGATGATGCGCTTTGCCCTGCCGGGTATCGGCAATAACTGGATGGTGATGCTCAAGGCCACGGCCCTGGTGTCGATCATCGGCCTGGCCGACCTGGTCAAGGCCGCCCAGGATGCCGGCAAGAGCACCTATCAGCTGTTTTACTTTTTGGTACTCGCGGCATTGATCTACCTGTTGATCACCAGCGCGTCCAACTTCGTCTTGCGCCGCCTTGAACGTCGCTACTCCGCTGGCGCCCGGGAGGCCGTGCGATGATCGAACTCTTGCAGGAATACTGGCGCCCCTTCCTTTATAGCGACGGCCAGCACATCACCGGCCTCGCCATGACCATGTGGTTGCTCACCACCGCCTTGGTCATTGGCTTCCTGGTGTCGATCCCGTTGTCCATCGCCCGCGTGTCGCGCAAGCGCCTGGTACGTTGGCCAGTGCAGTTCTACACCTACCTGTTCCGGGGCACGCCGCTCTACATCCAGCTGCTGATCTGCTACACCGGCATCTACAGCCTCGCCGCCGTGCGCGAACAGCCGTTGCTGGATGCGTTCTTCCGCGACGCGATGAACTGCACCATCCTGGCCTTCGCCCTCAACACCTGCGCCTACACCACGGAGATTTTCGCCGGGGCGATCCGCAGCATGGCCCATGGCGAGGTCGAAGCGGCCAAGGCCTACGGCTTGAGCGGGTGGAAGCTCTACGCCTACGTGATCATGCCGTCGGCGTTGCGTCGCTCGCTGCCGTACTACAGTAATGAAGTGATCCTGATGCTGCACTCGACCACGGTGGCCTTCACCGCGACGATTCCAGACATCCTCAAAGTGGCGCGGGATGCCAACTCGGCCACCTTTATGACCTTTCAATCCTTCGGTATCGCTGCGCTGATCTACCTGACCGTGACCTTTGCCCTGGTCGGTCTGTTCCGGTTGGCGGAGCGTCGCTGGCTGGCCTTCCTCGGGCCGAGCCATTAAGCCGTTTTTTATGTTCAGGAGCTTTCATGCGACATCAAGTCCATGAACTGATCGCGCCGGTGCCAGGAACGGCGCGGCAGATTCACAGTTTTCACTTCGGCCCGGATCAGGCCGCGGGCAAAATCTACATTCAGTCGTCACTGCATGCCGACGAGCTGCCGGGCATGCTGGTGGCTTGGCACCTCAAGGTGCGACTGGCTGAACTGGCGGCGGCTGGTCGCCTGCGCAGCGAGATTGTGCTGGTGCCCATTGCCAACCCCGCGGGCCTGGAACAGGTGCTGATGGATATTCCCCTGGGCCGCTACGAGCTGGAAAGCGGGCAGAACTTCAATCGTCTGTTTGTCGACCTCAGTGAAGCGGTGGGTAATCAAGTCGAGGACCTGCTTGGGGACGATCCCCAGCACAACGTCGAGTTGATCCGCGCGGCACTGTCTACCGCCCTCGCCGCGCAAAGCGCTGAGACCCAATTGCACTCCCAGCGCCTGGTCTTGCAACGCCTGGCGTGCAATGCCGATATGGTGCTGGACCTGCATTGCGACTTCGAAGCCGTGGCGCACTTGTACACCACGCCCGAGGCCTGGCCGCAGGTGGAGCCGTTGGCGCGTTACATCGGTTCGCAGGCCAATCTACTGGCGACCGACTCCGGCGGGCAGTCCTTCGATGAGTGTTTCACCCTGGTGTGGTGGCAGTTGCAGCAACGCTTCGGTGAGCGCTTCCCGATCCCCATGGGCAGTTTTTCGGTCACCGTCGAACTGCGTGGCCAAGGTGACGTCAACCACGGCCTGGCCGCCCTCGACTGCCAGGCGATCATCGATTACCTGATCCACTTCGGCGCCATCGCCGGTGACGTTGCACCGCTGCCCGACCTGCCTTACCCGGCCACACCGCTGGCGGGTGTTGAACCCGTGGCAACGCCTGTGGGCGGCCTGCTGGTATTTTGCGCCCTGCCGGGTGAATACCTGGAAGCCGGACAACTGATCGCTGAAATCATCGACCCCCTTTCCGACCGCGTAACGCCCGTGCATTGTCGCAATGCCGGCCTGCTCTACGCCCGTTCGCTGCGCCGCATGGCCACTGCCGGGATGGTCATCGCCCATGTCGCAGGCACCGAGGCCTACCGCAGCGGCTATCTACTTTCGCCTTGAGGATGCACGCCCCATGTACAAATTGACCGTTGAAGGCCTGCATAAAAGCTATGGCGACAATGAGGTGCTCAAAGGTGTTTCGCTTAAGGCCAAGACCGGTGACGTGATCAGCCTGATCGGCGCCAGCGGCTCGGGCAAGAGCACCTTTTTGCGCTGCATCAACTTCCTGGAAACCCCCAACGACGGCGCCATGACCCTCGACGGCCAGCCGATCCGCATGGTCAGCGACAGACACGGCATGCGCGTGGCTGATGACGCCGAATTACAGCGCCTGCGTACGCGCCTGGCCATGGTCTTCCAGCACTTCAACCTGTGGAGCCATATGAGCGTGCTGGAGAACATCACCATGGCCCCGCGCCGGGTGCTGGGGTGCAGCAAGAAGGACGCCGAAGACCGCGCCCGTCGTTACTTGGACAAGGTGGGCCTGCCCGCACGCGTGGCCGATCAATACCCGGCGTTCCTCTCCGGCGGCCAGCAACAGCGCGTCGCCATCGCCCGCGCCTTGGCCATGGAACCGGAAGTGATGCTGTTCGACGAGCCCACCTCTGCCCTCGACCCGGAGCTGGTGGGCGAAGTGTTGAAGGTGATCCAGGGGTTGGCCGAGGAAGGCCGCACCATGATCATGGTCACCCACGAAATGAGCTTTGCACGCAAAGTGTCCAGCCAGGTGTTGTTCCTGCACCAGGGGCTGGTGGAAGAGCAAGGTCCGCCGGAAGAGGTGCTGGGCAATCCGAAGAGCGAGCGCTTGCAGCAGTTCTTGAGTGGCAATTTGAAGTAAACCTTTGGTCGCTCTGGAGGGTCTGTGGAATAGGCCTTCCAGAGTGTCAGCCGCCCCATGGCAAAAGCCACCGATTTCGCCAAACGCTGGTTTGCCGCCAAAGGCTGGAAGCCGTTTGCCTTTCAGAAAGAGGTATGGGCGGCGGTCAAGAGCGGTCAATCGGGGTTGCTGCACGCCAGCACCGGTGCGGGTAAAACCTATGCGCTGTGGTTCGCCGCCCTCAATCGCTTCGCCATCGCTCGCCCGCCTGTTACCGCTAAACGCAAACCGCCCGCTGAGCCGCTGACGGTGTTGTGGATCACGCCCATGCGTGCGCTGGCCGCCGACACCGCCCGCGCCCTTGAAGCCCCGCTTGAGACGTTACAGATTCCCTGGAGTGTCGGCCTGCGCACTGGCGACACCAGCAGCAGCGAGCGCGCACGCCAGACCCGGCGCCAGCCCACCGTACTGGTCACCACCCCGGAAAGCCTCACGCTGATGCTCGCCCGCGCCGACAGCGAAGTGAGTCTTGCGCACCTGCGCATGGTGGTGGTGGATGAATGGCATGAGCTGATTGGCAATAAACGCGGTGTGCAACTGCAATTGGCACTGGCGCGACTGCGGCGCTGGCACCCTGATTTGATGGTATGGGGGATTTCGGCGACCTTGGGTAATCAAGCTCACGCGCTGGAAGTCTTGGTCCCACAAGGTGACGGGATCAATGTGCAGGGGCAAACGGCTAAACAGTTGATCATCGATACGTTGTTGCCACCTGTGACTGAACGCTTTCCGTGGGCCGGGCATATCGGTTTGAAGATGTTGCCCCAGGTAGTGGCTGAAGTGGACGCCAGCAGCAGTTGCCTGGTGTTTACCAATACACGGGCGCAGTCGGAGATCTGGTTTCAGGCGTTGCTGGACGCACGCCCCGATTGGGCCGGGGTGATTGCGCTGCACCATGGCTCGCTGTCCCGAGAGACCCGTGACTGGGTGGAGCGGGCCTTGAAAGACGGCCAGCTCAAGGCAGTGGTGTGCACCTCGAGCCTGGACCTGGGGGTGGACTTCCTGCCGGTGGAACGCGTGCTGCAGATCGGCTCGGCCAAAGGCGTGGCGCGTTTGATGCAACGCGCCGGTCGCTCGGGGCATGCACCAGGACGGCCGTCGCGGGTGACGCTGGTGCCGACCCACAGCCTGGAGCTGGTGGAAGCTGCCGCCGCTCAAGATGCGATTGCGCAACGGCGTATCGAAGCACGGGAATCGCCTTACAAGCCTTTGGATGTGCTCGTACAGCACTTGGTCAGCATGGCATTGGGCGGCGGCTACAAGCCCGACGACTTACTGGTGGAAGTGCGGGGTGCCTGGGCCTACCACGACCTGACGGATGAAGACTGGGCGTGGGCCCTGGGTTTTGTGCGTCATGGTGGGCTGTCGTTGACCGCCTATCCGGATTACCGCCGCGTGGAACCGGACGAGCACGGCATCTGGCGTGTCCCGGATGCCCGGCTGGCACGGCGTCACCGAATGAGCGTAGGCACGATCGTCAGTGATGCGAGCATCCATCTGAAATTCTGGAGCAAAGGCGGAGGTGGCGAGAACCTGGGCAGTGTTGAGGAAGGGTTTATTGCGCGGCTGAAGCCGGGAGATGGCTTCCTGTTCGCCGGCCGCCTGCTTGAGCTGGTGAGGGTAGAAAACATGACGGCCTATGTGCGCCGCAGCAACGCTAAAAAAGCTGCCGTGCCACGCTGGAATGGCGGGCGCATGCCGCTTTCCAACGAGCTGGCGCAAGCGGTTGTAGAGCGCTTTGATGCAGCGGCTCAGGGGCACTTCGAGGGGCCGGAGATGCAGGCGGTACGCCCTTTGTTGCAGACGCAGGTGCGCTGGTCCGGCTTGCCGACGCGCGAACACCTGCTGGCGGAAGCGCTGAAATCACGGGAAGGCTGGCACCTGTTTCTCTATCCCTTTGCCGGACGCCAGGTGCATTTGGGGCTGGCGAGCCTGTTGGCGTGGCGTGTGAGCCAGGGGCAGGCCGTCACCTTCTCGATTGCAGTCAATGATTATGGACTGGAGCTGTTGAGTGCCACTGAAGTGAATTGGCCGGCATTGCTGAATGAAGCACTACTGAGCCCTGAACATTTGCTGGAAGACGTGGTAGCCAGCCTGAATGCCGGGGAACTGGCCCTGCGTCGTTTTCGCGAGATCGCACGGATCGCCGGGCTGGTGTTTGCCGGGTATCCGGGCGCCCCCAAAAGTACCCGGCAGGTGCAGGCGTCCAGTGGGTTGTTCTTTGAGGTGTTCAAGCAATATGACCCGCAGAACCTGTTGCTGACCCAGGCCGGCGAAGAAGTCCTGCGCGATGAGCTGGACATTCGTCGACTGGAGCAAACCTTACGTCATCTTTGCGCGCTGAAACTGGAGTTGCATCGGATCCAGCGGCCCACGCCCCTGGCCTTCCCATTGCTGGTTGAACGGATGCGCGAAAGCATGAGTTCGGAAAAACTCTCGGAGCGCATCGCACGGATGGTCAAGGACCTGGAAAAAGTCGCGGACAACGGGAAACGCTGATGCTGTGCACGGTGGAGCTAGAGGGTGAGGAGCTGTGGCTGCTGGCGGACAAGGCTGTCTACTGGCCAGCGCGCCAATGCCTGATGATCGCCGATGCACATTTCGGTAAGGCCTCGGCGTATCGCAGCCTGGGACAACCGGTGCCGCAAGGGACCACCACGGAAAACCTGCAGCGCCTGGATCGGTTGCTCTCGGCGCTGCCCTGCACGCAGGTGATCTTTCTTGGCGACTTCCTGCACGGCCCGGGCTCGCACGCCAGCGGCACGCTGGGCGCATTGAGAAGCTGGCGAGCCCTCAATCCTGACCTGCCCATGACCTTGATTCGCGGCAATCACGATAAACGCGCAGGCGACCCGCCCGAGGACCTGAACATAAACGTGGTCACAGAGCCGCTGCTGATGGGCCCTTTTGCCCTGCAGCACGAACCTGACGCCCATCCCAGCCACCACGTGCTGGCGGGGCATGTGCATCCGGTGTATCGATTACGCGGCAAGGGTCGGCAGAGCTTACGTTTGCCGTGTTTTGTGATCGGCGTCCGAGTCAGCCTGCTGCCGGCGTTCGGCGCATTTACCGGCGGGCATGGGGTGGAACAGGACAATGACCGCCAAATCTATGTGATTGGCGATCATGACGTCTGGCCAGTGGGCTAGGGATCAGGCAACCGGTGCGGGTGGTGGCTCGTCCGGCAATGTCGGCTCACCAGGTTCGGTAGGTTGTGGGTAATCCGGCTCGGGTTGGCCGGGGATGCCGCCCGCATAAGCAGGATCGGCCATCAGGGACCAGGCCAGAACGCCAATCTGATTGGGTTCAAGCCGGGCAAGTTCTGCGCTGATTCGCGGGTCGATCTTCATAAGGTACTCCTCAAGCGTGGCTCGGCGCGTTTTACACGTGCCGAGGCAGTACACCTAGATAGAGTCACTTTATGCAGACTAATTCCCTTTGCGCGTAGGAGCTTTCGATCAAGCGCGTGGGAGGGTGACGCCGCGCTGGCCCTGATACTTGCCCGCACGGTCTTTGTAGGACACTTCACAGGCTTCATCGGACTGCAGGAACAGCATCTGTGCCACGCCTTCGTTGGCGTAGATTTTCGCCGGCAGCGTGGTGGTGTTGGAGAATTCCAGGGTCACGTGGCCCTCCCACTCGGGTTCAAGCGGAGTCACGTTGACGATGATGCCGCAACGCGCATAAGTGCTTTTACCCAGGCAGATGGTCAGCACGTCGCGGGGAATACGGAAGAATTCCACGGTGCGCGCCAGGGCGAAGGAGTTCGGCGGAATGATGCACACGTCGCTCTTGACGTCCACGAAGCTCTTTTCGTCGAAGTTCTTTGGATCGACGATCGCTGAATTGATGTTGGTGAACACCTTGAACTCATCGGCGCAGCGCACATCGTAGCCGTAGCTGGAAACGCCGTAGGAAATCACCGGTGCATCGCCTTGGCCGCGGATCTGGCGCTCGACGAACGGTTCGATCATGCCGTGTTCCTGCGCCATGCGGCGAATCCACTTGTCCGATTTGATGCTCATGGCGTGTGTCCTGAATAGCGAGGTGGAAAAATTCTGTGGGGCATCTTACCGGGGCCGGCGTTGGGGTTCAAAGGCCGCGGGCCTTTTCTTGACGAATGCGCCGCCTGCCATAAGCCGCAGCTAGCGGGGCCGGGATATGTATGGGCATGCCAGTGAGCAGAAATACCACCGCCAGTCACGAATTTGGAGAAACCTTCGGAAATATCATTGGCACGTCCCGGAAAAAGGGTTAAGGTGGCGCCACTGTGCTGCTTGTGTCACTGAGAATCTCTACACGATATGTTGAATTTCGATCCAACCATCTCCAAGAATTTTTCCTGCTCTTTGCACTCAGTCTCGGCCAGGGCTTTTCCTGAGTCGCAGTTAACTTTGTCCAAGGAGATACACCATGTCTAATCGCCAAACTGGTACCGTTAAGTGGTTCAACGATGAAAAAGGCTTCGGCTTCATCACTCCACAATCCGGTGACGACCTGTTCGTTCACTTCAAAGCTATCCAATCCGACGGCTTCAAAAGCCTGAAAGAAGGCCAACAGGTTTCTTTCATCGCTACCCGCGGTCAGAAAGGCATGCAAGCTGAAGAAGTTCAAGTTATCTAACTTGTACTGACTTAGTCGAAAAGACCCCGCCCTTAAAAGCGGGGTTTTTTTATGCCTGTCATTCGGTGCTGCTTGCGATGTAATGGCCGAGCACAAAAAAATGTGGGAGCGGGCTTGCTCGCGAAGGCGGTGCGTCAGTTACAGATGTACTGACTGATCCATCGCCTTCGCGAGCAAGCCCGCTCCCACATTGGGTCCTGCGTCGTCTATTGAAACAACGACTCACTCGACAAGCCATTCTTCTCGAGGATCTCACGCAGACGCTTGAGCCCCTCCACCTGGATCTGCCGCACCCGCTCACGGGTCAGGCCGATCTCCAGGCCTACGTCTTCCAGGGTGCTGCTCTCATGGCCGCGCAGGCCGAAGCGGCGAATCACCACCTCACGCTGCTTGTCCGTGAGTTCCGACAGCCACTGGTCAATGCTTTGGGAAAGATCATCGTCCTGCAACAGCTCGCAAGGATCGGTAGGACGATCATCCGTCAGGGTGTCCAGCAGGGTTTTATCCGAATCCGGACCCAGCGAGACATCGACCGAAGACACCCGCTCATTGAGACCCAGCATGCGCTTGACCTCCCCTACCGGTTTTTCCAGCAGGTTGGCGATTTCTTCGGGCGAAGGTTCATGATCGAGTTTTTGGGTAAGCTCACGTGCCGCCCGCAGGTAGACGTTGAGCTCCTTGACCACATGGATCGGCAACCGGATCGTGCGGGTCTGATTCATGATCGCCCGTTCGATGGTCTGGCGAATCCACCAGGTGGCATAGGTTGAAAAGCGGAAGCCCCGCTCAGGGTCGAACTTCTCCACCGCCCGGATCAAGCCCAGGTTGCCTTCCTCGATCAAGTCCAACAGGGACAGCCCACGATTGACATAGCGTCGGGCGATTTTCACCACCAGGCGCAGGTTGCTTTCAATCATGCGCTTGCGCCCAGCCGGATCGCCCTTTTGCGACAAGCGCGCAAAATGGACTTCTTCTTCGGGGGTAAGCAGAGGGGAAAAACCGATTTCATTGAGGTACAGCTGGGTCGCATCGAGCGCCCGCGTGTAGTCAATGTACTTGTGTTGCTTTAATGCGGTGGCGTTCTTGGATTTGGTGCGAACTGAAGGTACAGCTGGTCCCTCATTCGACATCGATTCCGTATCGATACCGGCCTCCATAAGGAGAACCTCATCGTCGATGTCAAACTCCGGCGCTTCTTTACTGAGAGCCATTGTTATAGTCCTTTGGTGAGTTCGACCTCAAGCTCAAGCGGCGCCTTTATCCTTGGCAACGCTGGAGCCTGTTCCTTCTACGTGAGGGAACAGGCTGTGCAACACATCAACGACGGGGTAGGAATTGCAGAGGATCTACAGGCTTCCCTTGGCGGCGAATCTCAAAGTGCAGTTTCACCCGGTCTGTACCAGTTGACCCCATTTCAGCAATTGTCTGTCCGACCTTGACCTGCTGCCCCTCCCGAACCAACAGCCTACGGTTGTGGCCGTAAGCACTGACGTAGGTATCACTGTGTTTGATGATGACCAGCTCGCCGTAGCCCCGTAAACCACTCCCGGCGTACACCACTGTCCCATCAGACGCAGCTAAAACAGGCTGTCCCAAATCCCCGGCGATATCAATGCCTTTATTCAAACTACCGTTTGAAGAGAATTTTCCAATCAACACGCCGTTCGAGGGCCATCCCCAACCGGTCGGCGCAGGCCCGGCAGGCGGCAACGGCGCGGGTGCCGGCTTGGCCGCAGACGCCGGTTTGGCGGTACCTGCAGGCCTAGTGATAATGGTGGTTTTGCTCGAAGACGACGGCGAAGATCCGGTGTTTGTCACAACTGTCGTAGGGGTCGAACCGGTGCGGCCGTCGAAACGAATCGTCTGACCCGGATGTATCGTGTAGGGCACGGGAATATTGTTACGAGCTGCAAGCGCCTTGTAATCCCAGCCATAACGGAAGGCGATCGAGAACATCGTATCGCCCTTGCGCACCACGTATTGCCCGGTGGTCACCGTCGGCTTTTGCGGTACCGCATTGTTACGGTCAACCACCCGTGCGCCGCTGCTTGGCGAGCTGGAGCACCCGACCAACACGGAACTGAAGACGAGGCCAAGCACCAGTCGATGAAAGCTTGTTTTACTCATACGCTGCGCAAGACCTGTGAGACTCACCCGCCGCTCCCTTTGTGGTGGCTGAATATGAACGCCTGTATCAGGCTTGAAATATGACGCAAGTATAACTGGGCATTGGCTTTTTACCGGCATACGACTGAAACGAAACATTCATCGTGTTTAATGCCGGCGCCCGATCATGTTGACTCGATAGACCCCGCCGTAAGACACATCCGCGCCAACAGAATTCACTGCCTGCGAACAAATGATCAGGCCAGCGGGCCATTGAGCAGCGGCACGAAGCGCACGGCGCCCAGTACGTGCCGGGAAAAGCCTTCTTCCTCACGGATAATGAGCATCAATTGTTGCACTTCACCGGAGCCCACCGGGATGACCAGACGCCCACCCGGAGCGAGTTGATCGAGCAACGCCTGGGGCACATCGGTGGCCACGGCGGTCACGATGATGCCGTTGTACGGCGCCAGCGCCGGCCAGCCTTCCCAGCCATCACCCCAGCGGAACACCACGTTGCGCAGGTTCAACTCCACCAGACGCTCCTTGGCACGGTCTTGCAGCACCTTGATGCGCTCGACCGAGAACACCCGCTCCACCAGTTGTGCCAGCACGGCGGTCTGATAGCCGGAGCCGGTGCCGATTTCCAGCACCTTGTCCAATGGACCCGCCGCCAGCAATAGCTCGCTCATGCGCGCCACCATGTAAGGCTGGGAGATGGTCTGGTTGTGGCCGATGGGCAGCGCCGTGTCTTCGTAGGCACGATGAGCCAGGGCTTCATCGACAAACAGGTGCCGAGGCGTGCGCCGGATCACTTCCAGCACCTGGGCGTTGGACAAGCCCTCTTCGTAAAGGCGCTGGATCAAGCGTTCGCGGGTACGCTGGGAGGTCATCCCGATACCCCGACGCAGCAAGTCGTCTTGTTCACGGCCCATCAGCGCAGCCCCTCCAGCCAGCCATCGAGACCACTGAAGGCATCGCTGAAGGTGCGATCGAACTGCAACGGAGTAATCGACACATAGCCTTGCATCACGGCATGAAAGTCCGTGCCTTCCCCGCCATCTTCGGCATCTCCCGCTGCAGCAATCCAATAACCTTCCTTGCCACGCGGGTCGACCACCTTCAACGGCGCCGCCGCACGGGCACGATGGCCCAGGCGTGTCAGCTGGATGCCGCGGATATGGTCGAGGGGCAAGTTGGGGATATTGACGTTGAGCACGGTGCGCGGAGGCAGGTTCAAGGAGCCATGGGCTTGCACCAGCTTGCGCGCAAAATACGCAGCAGTCGGCAAGTTATCCAGTTGGCGCGAAGCAAACGAAAAGGCGAACGCCGTACGCCCCAGGAAACGGCCTTCGAGAGCCGCCGCCACGGTGCCGGAATACAGCACGTCATCGCCCAGGTTGGCACCGAGGTTGATACCCGACACCACCAAGTCCGGCTCATGATCCAGCAGGCTGTTGATCGCCAGGTGGACGCAGTCGGTGGGGGTGCCGTTCACGCTGATAAAGCCATTGGCCAGGACGTGCGGGTGCAACGGACGGTCGAGCGTCAGCGAACTGCTGGCGCCGCTCTTGTCCTGGTCGGGGGCAACCACCACGCACTCGGCGTAATCTTCCAGCGCAGCATAGAGCGCGGCAAGACCGGGTGCGGTGGCACCGTCATCGTTTGATATCAGAATACGCATGGGTTGTCCGTCTGCCCCACCGGCACCAGATCCACAAGCTCGCGCACCAAGACAGTGGCGAAGCATCCGGCCGGCAGGACGAATTCCAATTGCAGAATGTCCAGCGAGGGATAATGCCACGTCAAACCGCCAATGGGCAGTCGCAGAATGCGACGTTCCTGGCTCATACCGGCATTCACCAGCCAATCGCGCAGGTCGGCTTCACCGGCGGCAACGGCCTGTTCAAGCTCAAAGGTTGCACCACTGGCCGGCGAATCGCCCTCACCCCACTGTGGCCCGGTCGGGTGCAGGTCCAGGATCGCCAGGCGTGGGTCGCTGCATTCGGCCTCCCCCGCCGGGAAAAAACTGCGGCTGTCGGTAAAGGCGAGCAAATCGCCGACCTGGGCACGCTGCCAAGATCCATCGGCCACACGCGACGCCAACACTTTGTTGAACAGGAAGCTGCGCGCCGTGGAGAGCAAACGCGAACGCACGTTGCGCTGCTCCGGCAACGCCCTGCGCGCGGCCCACTCACGGGCGTCCACCACGTTGCCGCCGTTGTGGCCAAAACGCTGGGCGCCGAAATAGTTGGGAATGCCGTGCTGTGCAATCAGTTGCAACCGCGCGTCGATGGCTGCGGTATCACCGGCCAACTGGGTCAGGCGCAAGGTGAAACCATTGGCTGAGTGTGCACCGCGCTGCAGCTTGCGCTTGTGGCGGGCGGTCTTGAGGATCTTGAGCGTGTCATTCTCCGCCGCGCTCATGTCCGGATCGGCCTTGCCGGGCAGCTGCACGCTGAACCATTGGCGGGTCAACGCCTGGCGGTCCTTGAGCCCGGCATAGCTGACGGTGCGCAACGGCACGCCAGCCGCTTTGGCAATCCGCCGCGCAGCTTCCTCGGTGTTGAGCCCGCGCTTCTCCACCCACAACCACAGGTGTTCACCCTCGCCGGTCAGCGGGATATCCAGCACCTCGTCGACCTGGAAGTCTTCGGCCGTTGCCTTCAGCACCGCACGGCCCAAGGCCTCGCCATAGGCCCGTGGACCCAATAGTTGCAAGTCATTCATGCGCGCAGCAACAAGGCGACAGAGTGCACGGCAATGCCCTCTTCACGACCGGTGAAGCCGAGCTTTTCGGTAGTGGTGGCTTTCACGTTCACTTGGTCCAGTTCAATGTGCAGGTCGGCGGCAATCAGCGCGCGCATCGACTCGATATGGGGGGCCATCTTCGGCGCCTGGGCCACGATGGTGTTGTCGACGTTGCCGACCTTCCAGCCTTTGGCGTGGATCAGGCCGACCACATGACGCAGCAGTACGCGGCTATCCGCGCCCTTGAAGGTCGGGTCGGTGTCCGGAAAGTGCTTGCCGATATCGCCCAACGCCGCGGCACCGAGCAAGGCATCGCTCAAGGCGTGCAACACAACGTCGCCGTCGGAATGAGCCAGCAAACCCTGGTGATGTGCAATGCGCACACCGCCCAGGGTGATGAAATCGCCTTCAGCGAAACGGTGCACATCGTAGCCGTGGCCAATACGCATAAAAAAACGCCCCGATTTAATTCAGGGCGTGATTCTACCTACTTTTGCCTCACATTAACCGAGCAAAGCGCGGCCATGGTGTCGCAAATGGTCTTCGATGAAGCTGGCGATAAAGAAGTAGCTGTGGTCATAGCCAGGTTGCAGGCGCAGCTCCAGCGGATGGTTGGCCGCCTTGGCCGCTTGCTGCAGGGCTTCAGGCTTGAGTTGCACGGCGAGAAAATCGTCGCGATCGCCCTGGTCCACCAGCAGCGGCAGCTTTTCCGAGGCTTCGCTGATCAGCACGCAGGCGTCCCACTCACGCCACTTCGAACGCTCTTCGCCCAAATAACGCGAGAAGGCTTTCTGACCCCACGGGCAATCCATCGGGTTGTTGATCGGCGAAAAGGCCGACACCGACAGGTAACGTCCTGGGTTGCGCAATGCGCACACCAGCGCCCCGTGGCCGCCCATGGAGTGGCCACTGATGCCGCGTTTGTCCGAAGCCGGAAAATGCGCTTCAACCAATGCAGGCAATTCCTGCACCACGTAGTCATGCATCCGATAGTGCTTGGCCCACGGCTCCTGTGTGGCATTCAGATAGAAGCCGGCACCGAGGCCGAAATCCCAAGCATTATCCGGATCGCCCGGCACACCCGGCCCACGCGGGCTGGTGTCCGGCGCAACGATGATCAACCCCAGTTCGGCAGCCATGCGCTGGGCGCCGGCCTTCTGCATGAAGTTCTCATCGGTGCAGGTGAGACCGGACAGCCAGTACAGCACCGGCAACTTGCTGCCCTGCTCCGCTTGCGGCGGCAGGTAGACGGCGAACGTCATGTCGCAACCGAGCACATCGGAATGATGCTTGTAGCGTTTGTGCCAGCCGCCGAAGCTTTTCTGGCACGACAGGTTTTCCAGACTCATGGCCGACCTCAGAAGTGGATGACGGTACGAATGCTCTTGCCTTCATGCATCAGGTCAAACGCTTTGTTGATGTCTTCCAGGCCCATGGTGTGGGTGATGAAGGTGTCCAGCGGGATCTCGCCGGTCTGGGCCATTTCCACGTAGCTCGGCAGTTCGCTGCGGCCGCGCACGCCGCCGAATGCCGAACCGCGCCAGACGCGACCGGTCACCAGCTGGAAGGGACGGGTGGCGATTTCCTGGCCTGCACCGGCCACGCCAATGATCACCGACTCGCCCCAGCCTTTATGGCAGCACTCAAGGGCGGCGCGCATCAGTTGCACGTTGCCGATGCATTCGAAGGAGAAGTCCACGCCGCCGTCGGTGAGGTCGACGATCACGTCCTGGATTGGGCGATCGTAGTCTTTCGGGTTGATGCAGTCGGTGGCGCCCAGTTGCTTGGCGATTTCGAACTTGGCTGGGTTGATGTCGATAGCAATGATGCGGCCAGCCTTGGCCTTGACCGCGCCGATCACCGCCGACAGGCCGATGCCGCCAAGGCCGAAGATCGCCACGGTGTCGCCCGGCTTGACCTTGGCGGTGTTGATCACCGCGCCGATACCGGTGGTGACGCCGCAGCCGAGCAGGCAGACTTTTTCCAGCGGCGCTTCTTTAGGAATCTTGGCCACGGAAATTTCCGGCAGCACGGTGTACTCGGAGAAGGTCGAGGTGCCCATGTAGTGGAAAATTGGCTGGCCTTTGTAGGAAAAACGCGTGGTGCCGTCCGGCATCAGGCCTTTGCCCTGCGTGGAGCGAATGGCCTGGCACAGGTTGGTCTTGCCCGACAGGCAGAATTTGCACTTGCCACATTCCGGGGTGTACAGCGGGATCACGTGATCGCCCACGGCCACCGACGTTACGCCCTCGCCAATCGCTTCAACCACCGCACCGCCTTCATGGCCGAGGATCGATGGGAAGATGCCTTCCGGGTCGGCGCCCGACAGGGTATACGCGTCGGTATGGCACACGCCGGAAGCGACCACGCGCAACAGCACTTCGCCAGCCTTGGGCATGGCGACATCCACTTCGACGATCTCAAGGGGCTTTTTGGCTTCGAAAGCTACGGCGGCGCGGGACTTGATCATCCGGGTTTCTCCAGGGAGTTGAAAACTGAGAAGGTGAGTGTAAAACATGGCTGACTGATGAATAATCCAGACAAAAGCAAAACTTTATTGCTGTACAGGGACAATCGACGTGCTTGAGAACCGCTGGGAAGGTATCGATGAGTTTGTCGCCGTGGCCGAATGCAGCCAATTCACGGCCGCGGCAGAGCGACTGGGAGTGTCGTCGTCTCACATCAGCCGGCAGGTGGCGCGCCTGGAAGAACGCCTGCAAACACGTTTGCTGTACCGCAGTACGCGCAAGGTGACCCTGACTGAAGCGGGCCAGACCTTCCTGCAACATTGCCAGCGCCTGCAGGACGGTCGCGAAGAAGCCTTGCGCGCGGTCGGCGACCTCACCAGCGAACCCAAGGGCATGTTGCGCATGACCTGCGCCGTGGCTTACGGCGAGCGCTTTATCGTGCCGCTGGTCACGCGGTTCATGGGGCTCTATCCGCAGTTGCGGGTGGATATCGAGCTGAGCAACCGCCAGCTGGACCTGGTACACGAGGGCCTCGACCTGGCGATCCGCCTGGGGCGTCTACAGGATTCGCGCATGGTCGCCAGCCGCCTCGCACCTCGGCGCATGTACTTGTGTGCATCACCGTCCTACCTCGCTCGGTACGGTCGGCCGCATAGCTTGTCGGAATTGAGCCGGCATAACTGCCTGATCGGCAGCTCGGATATCTGGCAACTGGCCCAGGACGGGCGGGAATTTTCCCAGCGCGTGCAGGGAAACTGGCGCTGCAACAGTGGGCAGGCTGTGTTGGATGCGGCGTTGCAGGGCGTGGGATTGTGCCAACTGCCGGACTATTACGTGCTGGAGCATCTGCACAGTGGCGCGTTGGTGTCGTTGCTGGAGGCGCATCAGCCGCCGAATACGGCGGTATGGGCGTTGTATCCGCAGCAGCGGCATTTGTCGCCGAAAGTTCGCAAGCTGGTGGATTTTTTGAAGGTAGGGTTGGCTGAAAAGCCGGAGTACAGCAGTTGATTACTCAGTGTTTGCACTGGCCTCTTCGCGAGCAAGCCCGCTCCCACACTTGGCCGCGTTTCCCCAGTGGTAACACGGTCAGAGGTGGGAGCGGGCTTGCTCGCGAAGGGGTCGACTCGATGTCACTGACTACCGCCGGTTCGCCCACCGCAACCGTAACCACTCCAAATCCTCCGGCCGGGTCACCTTGATATTGTCCGAGCGCCCTTCAATCAGGCGCGGAGCCTGGCCGGACCATTCCATGGCCGAAGCTTCATCGGTAATCACGGCATCGGCCACTAGGCTGTCAGCCAAAGCACGATGCAAAGCACCCAGGCGGAACATCTGCGGTGTATAAGCCTGCCAGATCAGGCTGCGATCGACGGTCTCGACCACACGACCGTGCTTGTCGACGCGCTTGAGCGTGTCGCGGGCCGGCACGGCCAGCAAGCCGCCCACCGGGTCATCCGCCAGATCAAACAGAAGTTTGTCGAGGTCTTCACGACTCAAATTGGGGCGCGCAGCATCGTGCACCAACACCCAATCGTCATCGCTGGCACCTAGGGCATTGAGCTGCAGCAACGCATTGAGCACCGACCCCGAACGCTCGTCGCCTCCGTCCGCACGCACAATGCGTGGGTCGTTGGCGCAAGGCAGGTTTGGCCAATAAGGATCATCTACAGCAAGACTGACCACCAACCCTTTAAGGTCTGGATGATCAAGAAAACAGCCAAGGCTGTGTTCGAGAATAGTGCGCCCGCCCAACTGCAAATATTGCTTGGGACGGTCCGCGGCCATACGGGCACCGACGCCCGCGGCAGGAATCACGGCCCAGAAGGCCGGCAAACTGTGATTCATTGGGCCAACTGGTAGAGGGTTTCGCCCTCCTTGACCATGCCCAGTTCATGACGGGCCCGCTCTTCAACGGTCTCCGTACCTTTTTTCAGCTCAAGCACTTCGGCATCGAGGACGCGGTTGCGCTCCAGCAAGATCTCGTTTTCGGCGTGCTGTGCAGCAATTTGCTCGGTCAGGTCTTTTACCTGCGCAAAGCTGCCATTACCCACCCATAGGCGGTACTGCAGGCCAGCCAGCAACAAGAGCAAGACGAGGAACAACCAATTGGGACTGCGCATCGAATATCGGGTATCCAGTGAAAAAAGACAGCCATTCAAAACTTTTGAAACAACTGATAGCACGAAGCCTGGAAGAACCAGGCTTGTGCTTGATAGCCATCAGATTAGCGTCGAAATACACACTGTCGTGAGTTTTCCGACGCAATCCGCCGACTTTTTAGCATGTTTTACCATCAAGTAGCGATCAGCCGCGAAACTCGCCGCGACCGTTGTACTTGGCCTTGCCTGCCAGTTGCTCTTCGATACGCAGCAATTGGTTGTACTTGGAAACACGGTCGGAACGGCACAGGGAACCGGTCTTGATCTGGCCCGCCGAGGTGCCCACGGCCAGGTCGGCAATGGTCGAATCTTCGGTTTCGCCGGAGCGGTGGGAGATCACGGCGGTGTAGCCCGCAGCCTTGGCCATCTGGATCGCTTCCAGGGTTTCGGTCAGGGTGCCGATCTGGTTGAACTTGATCAGGATCGAGTTGGCGATCTTTTTATCGATGCCTTCTTTCAGGATCTTGGTGTTGGTCACGAACAGGTCGTCGCCCACCAGTTGGATTTTCTCGCCGATCTTGTCGGTGAGGATTTTCCAGCCGTCCCAGTCGGACTCGTCCAGGCCGTCCTCGATCGAGATGATCGGGTAGCGCTGGGTCAGGCCCTTCAGGTATTCCGCAAAACCTTCGGAGTTGAACACCTGGCCTTCGCCGGACAGGTTGTATTTACCGTCCTCGTAGAATTCGCTGGCCGCGCAGTCCAGGGCCAGGGTCACGTCGGTGCCCAGCTTGTAGCCAGCGTTGGCCACGGCTTCGGAGATCACTTTCAGTGCATCTTCGTTGGACGCCAGGTTCGGTGCGAAACCACCTTCGTCACCCACGGCAGTGCTCAGGCCACGGGCCTTCAGTACGGCTTTGAGGTGATGGAAAATCTCGGTGCCCATGCGCAGGCCTTCGGAGAAGGACTTGGCACCCACCGGCTGCACCATGAATTCCTGGATGTCGACGTTGTTATCGGCGTGCTCGCCACCGTTGATGATGTTCATCATCGGCACCGGCATCGAGTACACACCCGGAGTACCGTTCAGGTTGGCAATGTGCGCGTACAGCGGCAGGTCCTGGTCCTGGGCAGCGGCCTTGGCAGCGGCCAGGGACACAGCGAGGATAGCGTTGGCGCCCAGGCTGCCTTTGTTTTCGGTGCCGTCGAGCTTGATCATCGCGTGGTCCAGGGCTTTCTGGTCCAGCGGGTCCTTGCCCAGCAGCAGGTCACGGATCGGGCCATTGATGTTGGCTACCGCCTTGAGTACACCCTTGCCCAGGTAACGGCTCTTGTCGCCATCACGCAGTTCCAGCGCTTCGCGCGAACCGGTAGAAGCACCGGACGGCGCGCAGGCGCTGCCGATGATGCCGTTATCGAGAAGCACGTCGGCTTCGACGGTGGGGTTGCCACGGGAGTCGAGAACTTCACGACCTTTGATGTCGACGATTTTTGCCATTGTTGTAAACACTCCAAAGTTGACGAAAACGACGCAGCTGAAGGGAATCTTTTGACCGACCGCAAGGGTGGAACAACGGGGCAGGCTTGCAGGCGACAAGGCTCAGGCCCGCAGGCCTGAGCGTAAAGCGTGGGAAAGTCTACCGGAGAAACGACGCTTACGCGGTCTCTACCGTCGGAAAACTCTTGACCAGTTCGTCCAACTGCTTGAGCTGGGCCAGGAATGGCTCCAGCTTGTCCAGGCGCAGGGCGCATGGGCCGTCGCATTTGGCGTTGTCCGGATCCGGGTGGGCTTCCAGGAACAGGCCTGCCAGAGACTGGCTGATGCCCGCCTTGGCCAGGTCCAGTACCTGGGCGCGACGCCCGCCAGCGGAGTCGGCGCGACCACCGGGCATCTGCAATGCGTGGGTCACGTCGAAGAACACCGGGTATTCGAACTGTTTCATGATGCCGAAACCGAGCATGTCCACCACGAGGTTGTTGTAGCCGAAGCTCGAACCCCGCTCGCAGAGGATCAACTGGTCGTTACCCGCTTCCACGCACTTGTTCAGGATGTGTTTCATCTCCTGGGGCGCGAGGAACTGGGCTTTCTTGATATTGATCACAGCGCCGGTCTTGGCCATCGCAACGACCAGATCGGTCTGGCGCGACAGGAAGGCCGGCAACTGGATGATGTCGCACACCTCGGCGACCACGGCAGCCTGTTCAGGCTCGTGGACGTCGGTGATGATTGGCACGCCGAAGGCTTGCTTGATGTCCTGGAAGATCCGCATGCCTTCTTCAAGGCCCGGGCCGCGATAGGAGGTCACGGACGAACGGTTGGCCTTATCGAAGCTGGCCTTGAATACGTAAGGGATACCGAGTTTCTCGGTGACCTTTACGTACTCTTCACAGACCTGCATCGCCATGTCGCGGCTTTCCAGCACGTTCATGCCGCCAAACAGCACCATGGGCTTGTCGTTGGCAATCTCGATGTCGCCTACGCGAATGATCTTCTGGGCCATCAGGGTTACGCCTTCTTCTGATGTTGCGTCAGTGCTGCTTTGACGAAACCGCTGAACAACGGGTGACCGTCGCGCGGCGTCGAGGTGAACTCAGGGTGGAACTGGCACGCCACGAACCACGGATGATCCGGCGCCTCAACCACTTCAACCAACGCGCCATCACCGGAGCGACCGGAGATTTTCAGGCCAGCCTCTTTGATCTGCGGCAACAGGTTGTTGTTCACTTCGTAGCGGTGACGGTGACGCTCGACGATCACGTCCTTGCCGTAGCAGTCGTGAACCAGCGAGCCCGGCTCCAGCAGGCAGTCTTGCGCGCCGAGGCGCATGGTGCCGCCCAGGTCGGAGGCTTCGGTACGGGTTTCGACCGCGCCGGTGGCATCTTCCCACTCGGTGATCAGGCCCACGACCGGGTGGCCGCTCTTGCTGTCGAACTCGGTGGAGTTGGCGTCTTTCCAACCCAGCACGTTTCGGGCGAACTCGATGACGGCCACTTGCATGCCCAGGCAGATACCCAGGTACGGCACCTTGTTCTCGCGAGCATATTGAACAGCCGTGATCTTGCCTTCCACGCCACGCAGGCCGAAACCGCCTGGCACGAGGATAGCGTCCACACCTTCGAGCAGCGCAGTGCCCTGGTTCTCGATGTCTTCAGAGTCGATATAGCGCAGGTTGACCTTGGTACGGTTGCTGATACCGGCGTGGCTCATCGCTTCGATCAGCGACTTGTAAGCGTCCAGCAGCTCCATGTACTTGCCGACCATGGCGATGGTGACTTCATGCTCAGGGTTGAGCTTGGCGTCGACCACGGCTTCCCACTCGGACAGGTCCGCGCCATTGCATTGCAGGCCGAAACGCTCGACCACAAAATCGTCCAGGCCTTGGGAGTGCAGGATGCCCGGGATTTTGTAGATGGTGTCGGCGTCTTCCAGCGCGATCACCGCACGTTCTTCAACGTTGGTGAATTGCGCGATCTTGCGACGCGAGGAAATGTCGATCGGGTGATCGGAGCGGCATACCAGCACGTCCGGCTGCAGGCCGATGGAACGCAGTTCCTTGACCGAGTGCTGGGTAGGCTTGGTTTTGGTTTCGCCGGCCGTGGCGATGTACGGCACCAACGTCAGGTGCATCAGCATCGCGCGCTTGGCGCCGACTTCGAAACGCAGCTGGCGGATGGCTTCGAGGAACGGTTGGGATTCGATGTCACCCACGGTGCCACCGATCTCGACCATCGCCACGTCGGCATCGCCTGCACCCTTGATGATGCGGCGCTTGATTTCGTCGGTAATGTGCGGGATCACCTGGATGGTTGCACCCAGGTAGTCACCACGGCGCTCCTTGCGCAGCACGTGCTCGTAGACACGGCCGGTGGTGAAGTTGTTGTTCTGGGTCATGGTCGTGCGGATGAACCGCTCGTAGTGGCCCAGGTCCAGGTCGGTCTCGGCGCCGTCGTGGGTGACGAACACTTCACCGTGCTGGAACGGGCTCATGGTGCCCGGGTCAACGTTGATGTACGGGTCCAGCTTGAGCATGGTGACCTTAAGTCCCCGCGCCTCCAGGATGGCCGCCAATGAAGCGGAGGCAATGCCTTTCCCCAATGAAGAAACAACACCGCCCGTGACGAATATGTAGCGCGTCATGAAAAACCCTAGAAGTCTGCGTTAAAGCGGTCCGAGCCGCCGGGGAAAGCGAAGGAAGGCCGAAGCCCCCGATCACCTGCATTAATCACAGTGCACCTTTCAAAAAAACCGCCGCGTTGTGACAGACCAGCAATGGAACACCGGTACGTTGATCGCTACACATTTTTTGGAATCGCCCAGCAAAGACTGCTTGGTAATCGGCAACTGCTGCGATTCAGTTGAATCCACAGAAGTTGTATCAAGAAGGGAGCGTAGTCTACCGGAAAGGCTCTATCAGCTCAAACCTTGATCGCAGGTCTGTGGCATCCAATGTAATTGCCGGTCATCCGTTGAGCTGGCCCATGCCCCCGCGACGGTTGGGACAGCCAGCAATTGCTCGCCCCGATAGACCAGCGGCAATCTGCCACGGACGAAGCCCGGCAAACCACTTTCATTCAGCAGGCGCTTCAGGTCGCGCCGGCCTCGACCTGGCACTTCGACGATTTCGCCCCCCTGGCGATAGCGGATCACCAATGGGCATTCGGGGACGTTGCCGATAAATCTCAGCTGACCGTTGCCCGGTAACTCTAGTGGGTTTTGCGGATCGGGCCAGCGCACCGATGCGTCAGAAAACGCCGACCACGCTGAAGGTAACCACCAGATGCGCTCACCACAACGATGCAGTTGTCCGTCGGCCAGGTGCCACACGGGTTGTGCATCGCCTTTGGCATCACGCAGGGCATACCAACTGGCCCAGTGGTCGGTGTCAGGCATTCGAGTCAGCGGAGCCAACCAATGCCGCAAGGCATTGCACTGGCGGGCATCGGAAAGTTCTCGTAATGGCGCAAGCGCCAATGAAGGCAAAGGCAACCAGGCAAACGCTGAAGGCTGATCGGCAGCCCGCAGATCCATCTGCGCCAACTCGTCAAGCAGACCCTGTGCCTCGGCCAAGTGTTCGGCCGTGCGCGCCAGGCTGGAGACTGCCTGGGGCCAGCGTTGCGTCAGGGTCGGGAATACATGATGGCGCAGGTAATTGCGGGAAAAACGTGGATCGGCGTTGGAGGGATCTTCGATCCACTTCAATTGATGCTGGTGGGCGTAGGCCTCCAATTCACCACGGGAGGCATTCAACAATGGCCGTACCACATGCCCGCCCGACAATGGGCGATACCCAGGCATGGCCGCCAACCCTCGCACCCCTGCCCCGCGCAAGAGACGAAAGATCAGGGTTTCGGCCTGATCGTCGCGATGCTGGCCAGTCAACAATACGTGCCCTGCCCCGGTCACCTCGGCAAACGCCTGATAGCGTGCATCGCGGGCTGCCTGCTCAAGACTGGCGCCGGGTTGCACCTTCACGCGCATGACCCGCAAGGGCACGCCCAGGCTGTCGCAGACCGATTGGCAATGCGCGGGCCACGCATCGGCAGCAGCTTGCAGGCCATGGTGGATATGGACGGCACTGAGAACAGGCAGATTTTCAAGTTTGGCCAGCGAGGCCAGAAGGTGCAACAGGACGGTGGAGTCGAGACCGCCGGAGAATGCGATATGCCAGGCCGGCGCGTTACGCCAGGGGGCCAGGGTACGCAGGAGTGTGGCCGGCAGGGTTGGTTTCATCACACGTCACCGCTGCAAAGCTGGAATACGTTCGTCAGCATACACAAAACAAATGTGGGAGCCGGGCTTGCCCGCGATGCAGGCACCTCGGTCTATCAGTGATACCAAGGTGATGCTATCGCAGGCAAGCCAGCTCCCACACAAGCCGACTCCCACATTGGGTACAGCGTCGGCTTAGAGACCGTAGCTCATCAGACGCTCGTAACGACGAGCCAGCAGCGCTTCGTTATCCAGCTTCTTGAGCATCGCCAACTGCGAACCCAGTTCAGCGCGGATAGTCGCGGCAGCCGCAGCCGGGTCACGATGGGCACCGCCCAAAGGCTCGGCGATCACTTTGTCCACGATACCCAGGCCTTTGAGGCGATCGGCGGTGATGCCCATGGCTTCGGCAGCGTCCGGCGCTTTTTCGGCGGTTTTCCACAGGATCGAGGCGCAACCTTCCGGCGAAATCACCGCGTAGGTCGAGTATTGCAGCATGTTCAGCTGGTCGCAGACGCCGATGGCCAGAGCGCCGCCGGATCCCCCTTCACCAATCACGGTGGCGATGATCGGGGTTTTCAGGCGAGCCATGACGCGCAGGTTCCAGGCGATAGCCTCGCTCTGGTTGCGCTCTTCAGCGTCAATACCTGGGTAGGCACCCGGGGTGTCGATGAAGGTCAGGATCGGCATCTTGAAGCGCTCGGCCATTTCCATCAGGCGGCACGCCTTGCGGTAGCCTTCAGGACGCGGCATGCCGAAGTTGCGGCGGACCTTCTCGCGCACTTCACGGCCTTTCTGGTGACCGATCACCATCACCGGCTGATCGTCCAGGCGAGCGATACCGCCCACGATGGCCGCGTCGTCGGAGAAGTGGCGGTCGCCGTGCAACTCGTCGAACTCGGTGAATATGTGCTGAATATAGTCCAGCGTGTACGGACGGCGCGGGTGGCGGGCCAGGCGCGCGATCTGCCAACTGGTCAGCTTGCCGAAGATGTCTTCGGTGAGCGAGCTGCTCTTGTCTTGCAGGCGAGCGATCTCATCGCCGATATTCAGCGAATTGTCATTGCCGACCAGGCGCAGCTCTTCGATCTTGGCTTGCAGGTCAGCGATCGGCTGTTCGAAATCAAGAAAATTCGGGTTCATAAGCGTCCGTCTTGGGTCGACGGCCAGGGAGTGCCTGGCCAGCCGGTTGTCTGTTCGCGCCCTACCTTAAGGGAGAGGCGCGTCCAGGTCGAGATTAAATGTTTCGTCGAGAACAGGCGAATTGCGGTGCCTGGCCGTCAACGGTATTGGAGGAAGACGTTGTCACGGCCGAACTGGTCACGCAATGCTTGAATCAAGCCATCAGCCGGATCGATTCGCCAGGTCTCCCCAAACTGCAACATGGCCTTGGCGTCACTGCCGGTGTACTCCATGGTCACCGGGCACGCGCCACGGTGGCGTTTGAGCAACTCACCCAACCAGCGTAGCTGATCGCCCTTGAGCGCCTCGGTTTTCACCTTCAAGCGCAGGCTTTCGGCCAGATTGGTGCGCGCGTCTTCCATGCTCATCACCCGCTTGATCCGCAGGCGCAGGCCGCCGGAGAAGTCATCGTTGCTGACCTCCCCTTCCACTACCACCATGGCGTCGGTCTGCAACAGCGACTGCGCGGAGTGGAAGGCGTCGGCGAACAGCGAGGCTTCGATGCGCCCCGAACGGTCGTCGAGGGTGATGAACCCCATCTTGTCGCCCTTTTTATTCTTCATCACCCGCAGGGCGATGATCATGCCGGCGACGGTCTGGGTATCCCGCGCAGGTTTCAGGTCGATGATTCGCTGACGGGCGAAACGGCGGATTTCACCTTCGTATTCGTCAATCGGGTGGCCGGTGAGGTACAGGCCCAGGGTGTCTTTCTCACCCTTGAGGCGCTCCTTGAGCGTCAGCTCCTTGGCCTTGCGATGGTTGCCATATACATCGGCATCCTCTTCGACGAACAAACCGCCAAACAGATCGGCGTGGCCGCTGTCGTGGGTACGGGCGGTTTGTTCGGCGGCCTTGATCGCTTCTTCCATGGCGGTGAGCAATACCGCACGGTTCCGGTCGATATTCGCCTGGTAAGCCTTGGGCTCGTCGTAAAAATACGGGCCGAGACGGTCGAGCGCACCGCTACGGATCAGACCATCGAGGGTCCGTTTGTTGATGCGCTTGAGGTCAACCCGCGCGCAGAAGTCGAACAGATCCTTGAAGGGTCCGTCCTGGCGCGCTTCGGTGATGGCTTCCACCGGGCCTTCACCCACCCCTTGATCGCGCCCAACCCATAAATAATGCGGCCTTCGTCGTTTACCGTGAACTTGAACTCCGAGGCGTTCACGTCCGGTGCGTCGAGACGCAGCTTCATGGTGCGCACTTCCTCGATCAAGGTCACGACCTTGTCGGTGTTGTGCATATCCGCCGAGAGTACCGCCGCCATGAACGGCGCCGGGTAGTGCGCTTTCAGCCAGGCTGTCTGGTACGACACCAGGCCGTACGCGGCGGAGTGGGATTTGTTGAAGCCATAACCGGCGAATTTTTCCACCAGGTCGAAAATGTTACCGGCCAGGTCCGCGTCGATATTGTTGGTCGCGCAACCCTCGATGAAACCGCCGCGCTGCTTGGCCATCTCTTCGGGTTTTTTCTTACCCATGGCTCGACGCAGCATGTCCGCGCCGCCGAGGGTATAGCCGGCCATCACCTGGGCGATCTGCATCACCTGTTCCTGATACAGGATGATGCCGTAGGTCGGCGCCAGTACTGGCTTGAGGCCTTCGTACTGGTAGTCGGAGTGCGGATACGCCAGCTCGGCGCGACCGTGCTTACGGTTGATGAAGTCGTCCACCATGCCGGATTGCAGCGGACCCGGACGGAACAGGGCCACCAGTGCGATCAAGTCTTCCAGGCAGTCGGGCTTGAGCTTTTTGATCAGCTCTTTCATGCCCCGCGACTCAAGCTGGAACACCGCCGTGGTTTCGGCTTTTTGCAGCAAGGTGTAAGTCGGTTTGTCGTCCAGCGGGATAAACGCGATATCCAGCGGCTCTTCATTGACCTTGGCGCGGTCGCGGTTGATGGTCTTGAGCGCCCAGTCGATGATCGTCAGGGTTCGCAGGCCAAGGAAGTCGAACTTCACCAGGCCGGCCGCCTCCACGTCGTCCTTGTCGAACTGGGTGACCAGGCCGCCGCCTTCTTCATCGCAATAAATCGGCGAAAAGTCGGTGAGTTTTGTAGGCGCGATCACCACACCGCCGGCGTGTTTACCGACGTTACGTACCACGCCTTCAAGCTTGCGGGCCATGTCCCAGATTTCGGCGGCCTCTTCATCGATCTTGATGAAGTCGCGCAGGATTTCTTCCTGCTCGTAGGCTTTTTCCAGGGTCATGCCGACTTCGAACGGGATCATCTTCGACAGACGATCCGCCAGGCCGTAGGACTTGCCCTGAACGCGCGCCACGTCGCGAATTACAGCCTTCGCCGCCATGGAACCGAAGGTGATGATCTGGCTTACCGCGTTGCGGCCGTATTTCTCGGCCACGTATTCGATCACGCGGTCACGGCCGTCCATGCAGAAGTCGACGTCGAAGTCGGGCATGGAAACCCGTTCCGGGTTCAGGAACCGCTCGAACAGCAGGTCATATTCCAGCGGATCCAGGTCGGTAATCTTCTGCACGTAGGCCACCAGCGAGCCGGCACCCGACCCCCGGCCCGGCCCTACCGGTACGCCGTTGTTTTTGGCCCACTGGATAAAGTCCATTACGATCAGGAAGTAACCGGGGAAGCCCATCTGGATGATGATATCCAGCTCGAAATTCAGCCGATCGACATAAACCTGGCGCTTGGCCTCGTAATCTTCGGTGGTGTCCTTGGGCAGCAGGACGGAAAGACGCTCCTCCAGACCATCAAACGACACCTTGCGGAAGTACTCATCGATGGTCATGCCATCGGGAATCGGGAAGTTGGGCAAAAAGTGTTTGCCCAGCTTCACTTCGATATTGCAGCGTTTGGCGATTTCGACGGAGTTTTCCAGGGCCTCGGGCAGGTCGCTGAACAGCTCGGCCATCTCCTCCGCGCTCTTGAGGTACTGCTCTTCGCTGTAGTTCTTGGAGCGGCGCGGGTCATCCAGGGCCCGGCCTTCACCGATGCACACGCGGGTTTCGTGGGCCTCGAAATCTTCCTTCTTGATAAAGCGCACGTCGTTGGTGGCGACCAGTGGCGCCCCCAGCTTGTCGGCCAGGGCCACGGCGGCGTGCAGGTGCTCTTCATCGTTGGGGCGATTGGTGCGCTGGACTTCCAGGTAAAAGCGATCGGGGAAGACCTGCATCCACTCTTTGGCCAGTACTTCAGCTTCCTGGGGGTTGCCACCCAACAGCGCGATGCCGATCTCGCCCTCTTTGGCGGCCGATAGCATGATCAGGCCTTCGCTGGCCTCGGCAACCCATTCGCGCTCGATGATGATCGAACCATTGCGCTGGCCATCGATGAAACCGCGGGAAATCAGTTCGGTAAGGTTGCGATAACCCACGCCGTTCATCGCCAACAGGCTGATACGGCTCAGGGGGTTATCCGGGTCTTTGTTGGACAGCCACAGGTCAGCGCCGCAGATCGGCTTGATACCGGCGCCCATGGCGTTCTTGTAGAACTTGACCAGGGAACACATGTTGTTCTGATCGGTCACCGCGACCGCAGGCATGTTCATACCCACCAGGGTTTTGACCAGCGGTTTGATCCGTACCAGGCCGTCGACCAGGGAGTATTCAGTGTGCAGGCGTAGGTGAACGAATGAAGCCGGCATAGTGATCTCTTATACGTGGAAAACAACAAGGCCCGGATTGTACCGGGCCTTGAGCAAAACATCAGCCTTGCGACTACACCTCGTTGAGGCTCTCGCGCAACTCGTAGGCCTGGCGAACCGGGGCGAACGAGCGGCGGTGAATCGGCGTCGGACCCAGGCGAGCCAGGGCTTCCAGATGAACGGGCGTCGGATAGCCTTTATGGCCGCCAATGCCGTAGCCTGGATAGATCAGTTCGAACGCGGCCATTTCACGATCACGGCTGACTTTGGCCAGGATCGAGGCGGCCGCGATAGCAGGCACTTTGCCATCCCCCTTCACCACCGCCTCAGAAGGCATGGCCAGCTTGGGGCAACGGTTACCATCGATCATCGCCATTTTTGGCGTGATATGCAGGCCTTCAACCGCACGCTGCATCGCGAGCATGGTGGCGTGGAGAATGTTCAGTTCGTCGATTTCTTCGACTTCAGCCCGGGCGATATGCCAGCTCAGGGCTTTCTCAATGATCTCGTCGTAAAGCTTTTCACGGCGCGCTTCGGTGAGTTTCTTCGAGTCGTTGAGGCCGAGGATCGGGCGGTTCGGATCGAGGATCACCGCCGCCGTGACCACCGCGCCGCACAAAGGCCCACGCCCGACTTCGTCAACGCCGGCCACCAGCTCATGGGCTTGTGCGACCAGGCTGAAATCCAGGCCCATTTGCATCGTCATAGGCTTTCCTGTTTATGGCCGATCAGGGTCAGCACGGCGTCGGCCGCCTGGTTCGAGGCATCACGGCGCAGTATGCGGTGAATGTCGTCGAAACCACGGGTCTGTTCTTCGCCACCGTCGATCAAGGGTAATAGCGTTTGTGCGAGCGCCTCGGGCGTTGCATCGTCCTGCAACAACTCCGGCACCAACAGGCGCTGGGCCAGCAGATTGGGCAGGGAGATGTAAGGACTTTTGACCATGCGCTTGAGAATCCAGAACGTCAGCGGCGCCAGGCGGTAGGCCACTACCATTGGGCGCTTGTACAGCAAGGCCTCCAGGGTAGCGGTGCCCGAAGCGATCAGCACCGCATCACAGGCCGCCAGGGCCAGGTGTGACTGGCCGTCGAGCAAGGTCAACGGCAGGTTGCGGCCTTCCAGCAGTGTTTCGATCTGCGCACGCCGTTGCGGGCTAGCGCAAGGCAGCACGAAACGTACACCCGGCTTCAAGGCCAGCAGGCGTTCGGCAGCGTCAAAAAACACCGAGGCCAGACGGCCGACTTCGCCACCACGGCTGCCAGGCATCAGCGCGACCAGCGGGCCATCGGGCAAGCCCAACTCGGCACGCGCAGCGGCGCGATCAGCCTGCAGCGGAATCGCGTCGGCCAGGGTATGCCCCACAAACCGTACCGGCACACCCTTCTCTTCATAGAACCGGGCCTCGAACGGCAGCAGAGTCAGCATCAGATCACAGCCTTCGCGGATCTTCAGCACGCGTTTCTGCCGCCACGCCCACACGGACGGGCTGACGTAGTGCACGGTCTTGATCCCGGCCTGACGTAACTTGAGTTCGATATTGAGGGTGAAGTCCGGCGCGTCGATGCCGATGAACACGTCGGGTTTTTCTTCGATCAGCGTCTGGATCAGCAGCTTGCGACGGGCCAGCAGCTCGCGCAGGCGACCCAGCACCTCGACCAGCCCCATGACCGACAAACGTTCCATGGGAAAGTAGGACGTAAGCCCTTCAGCCTGCATCAGCGGACCACCGACGCCAATGAACTCCACCGCCGGGTGCTGGGCCTTGAGGGCCCGCATGAGACCTGCGCCCAGAATGTCGCCGGAAGCTTCCCCGGCCACCAGTGCGATACGCAGATTGGCCATGATTAGCGGGTGATGCCGCGAGTCGACGCCTGGATTGAGTCACGGAACACCGCGACTTCCGGGAACAGCGCTGCCGGCTCGGCCAGTTGGGTCAATGCCTGCTCAACGGTGAGCCCTTGGCGGTAAACCACCTTGTAGGCACGTCGCAGGGCATGGATGGCGTCTTCACTGAACCCGCGACGGCGCATGCCTTCGAAGTTCATGCTGCGTGCTTCCGCCGGGTTACCGAATACCGTGACGAATGCCGGAACATCTTTGCCAATGGCCGTGCCCATGCCGGAAAAGCTATGAGCGCCGATATGGCAGTACTGATGCACCAGGGTGAACCCGGACAGGATCGCCCAATCGTCAACGTGCACATGCCCGGCCAACGCGGTGTTGTTGACCAGGATGCAGTGGTTGCCGATGACGCTGTCGTGACCGATGTGCGCGTAAGCCATGACCAGGTTGTGATCACCCAGGGTGGTTTCGGCCCGATCCTGAACGGTGCCACGGTGAATGGTCACGCCTTCACGGATGATGTTGTGATCACCGATGACCAGGCGAGTCTCTTCGCCCTTGTACTTCATGTCCGGGGTGTCTTCGCCTACCGAGGAGAACTGGTAGATGCGATTGTGTTTGCCAATGCGGGTCGGACCTTTGAGGATCACGTGCGGCCCGATGACAGTCCCCTCGCCGATTTCCACACCTGCGCCGATGATCGACCAGGGGCCGACCTCAACGTCGGCGGCCAGAACGGCCGACGGATCGATGATTGCGCGAGGGTCAATCAAACTCATAGTTTGCGTTCCGCACAGATGATCTCAGCGGAGCACACCGGCTTGCCGTCCACCGAGGCCTGGCATTCGAACTTCCAGATCTGGCGCTTGCAGCTGATGAACTTGGCTTCCAGGATCAACTGGTCGCCAGGGGTCACCGGATTGCGGAAACGCAACTTGTCGGAGCCCACGAAATAGTAAAGCGTGCCGTCGGCAGGCTTGAGGTCGAGCATTTTGAAACCAAGGATACCGGCAGCCTGGGCCATCGCTTCGATGATCAACACACCCGGCATGATGGGATGCGCGGGAAAGTGACCGTTGAAGAACGGTTCGTTGATGCTGACATTCTTGTAGGCACGAATGCGCTTTTCCTCGACGTTGAGGTCCACTACGCGATCCACCAGCAGGAACGGGTAACGGTGAGGCAGGTATTCGCGAATCTCGTTGATGTCCATCATTTCGGGGGGAAGCCTGTAATAAAGATTGGGGGCGGGCGAACTAAAAGCACGCCCCGCTAGCAAATCAAGGAGGCAGTCTAGCGGCTGTGCACACTTGATATGGAAATGGTATCAGCCTTCTGATGAAGCATTACCGCCAGGGGTCACGTCCCCAACACGCTTTTCCAGCTGTTTGAGACGTCGAGCCATGTCGTCAAGCTGCCTCAACCGAGCTGCACTCTTGCGCCATTCAGCCGCGGGCTGCATGGCGGTACCGGAAGAGTAGGCCCCAGGCTCGGTAATCGAGTGAGTGACCATGGTCATGCCGGTGATGAAGACGTTGTCGCAAATATCGATATGCCCGACCAACCCGACGCCACCGGCGAGCATGCAATGCTTGCCGATCTTGGTACTGCCGGAGATACCCACGCAGGCCGCCATGGCGGTGTGATCGCCAATCTGCACGTTGTGGGCGATCTGGATCTGGTTGTCGAGCTTCACGCCGTTGCCGATCACGGTATCGGCCAGGGCCCCGCGATCGACAGCCGTGTTCACGCCAATCTCCACGTCGTCGCCGATCAATACGCCACCGACCTGGGCGATCTTGTTCCAGATACCCTTGGCGTTGGCAAAGCCGAAGCCTTCACCGCCAATTACGGCACCCGACTGAATGACCACGCGCTCACCGATACGCACATCGTGGTACAGGGTCACGCGGGGAGCCAGCCAACCGCCGGCGCCGATTTCGCAGCGCGCACCGATAAAGCAATGGGCACCGACCGTGACACCGGCCGCGATGCGTGCACCGCTCTCAATCACCGCAAAGGCACCGATGCTGGCCGCAGGATCAACCTGGGCATCGTCGGCAACCACCGCAGACGGATGAATACCGGCGGCAGCCTTGGGTTTGGGATCGAACAGATGCGAAACCCGCGCATACGCGAGGTACGGATCGGGCACCACCAGTGCATCCCCGGCAAACCCTTCGGCGTCAGCGGCTTTCAGCAACACGGCTGCAGCTTGGCTGTCGACCAGGTATTTACGGTATTGGGGGTTTGCGAGGAAGCTCAACTGAGCTGGGCCAGCCTCCTGCAAGGTGGCTAGCCCAGTGATTTCCTTCTCCGGGGAGCCACGCAAGGTGGCCCCCAGGAACTCGGCCAACTCGCCGAGCTTGATAGTCGCGGTCATGGCTTACTTCAGCTGGTTCATGCGCTCGATCACCTGACGGGTGATGTCGTATTGAGGCTTGACGTCGATCACAGCGCCACGCTCGAACACCAGGTCAAAGGCACCTTTCTTGATGACTTCTTCCACAGCGCTATCGAGCTTCGGCTTCAGTTGTTTCAGCATTTCACGGTCAGCAACAGCCTTGGCTTCGTTCAGTTCCTTGGATTGGAACTGGTAGTCACGGGCCTTTTGCTTGAACTCAAGCTCCAGACGCTCGCGTTCGCCTTGCTGCATCTTGTCGCCACCGGCCACCAGACGATCCTGGATGCCCTTGGCGCTGCTTTCCAGGGTCTTGAGCTTGGTCAGTTGCGGGCCGAATTTCTTCTCGGCATCCACGGCGTATTTCTTGGCCGCATCGGATTCCAAGAGGGCCATCTGATAGTTCAGGACGGCGATTTTCATTTCGGCGAAGGCCGGGGTCGCTACCAACACAGTTGCCAGCAGCACCAATTGAGTCAACTTACGCACGATGTACTCCTACAGAATCCGTTGTCGTTATCTTGGGTCAGACGCTTAGAACGTCTGGCCGAGGGAGAATTGGAAAATCTGGGTTTCAGCGTTATCCGGTTTCTTGATCGGCATGGCCAGAGCAAAGCTCAATGGGCCAAGCGCAGTCACCCAGGTCACACCCACACCCACGGAGCTTGCCAGGTTGCTCAGGCTCACATCGTTGCACTGGGTGTTGGACTTCACACCACTCGGGTTTTTGATCTGCTCGCACTTGGAATCGAACACGTTACCCACATCCCAGAAGACCGAAGTCCGTAGGGAACGCTGATCCTTCACGAACGGCAGCGGGAACAGGATTTCCGCACCGCCCTGGATCAAGACGTTACCACCGAATGGCAGCGGGTCATTGTCCGAGTCAGCCACAGTGCCCTGGTTACCGGTTACGCCAACACCACGACTTGGAGTACCACGTGGGCCCAAGGTGCTGTCTTTGAAACCACGTACGGAGTTGAAGCCACCCGCATAGTAGTTCTCGTAGAACGGTAGACCATTGGTGGAGCCATAACCATCGCCATAACCCAGCTCAGTGTGCAGGCGCATGGTGTAGTTGTCGCTCAACGGCGTGAACAACTGGCCACGGTAGTCGAGCTTGAAGAACGACAGGTCGCTGCCCGGCGTGGTGGTTTCCAGGGTCAGGCTCTGGGAATGGCCACGGGTCGCCAGTACGCCCTTGTTCAGGGTCGACTCGGACCAGCCGGCAGACGCCTTGAAGTTCAGGAACTTGTCACCTTCACGACGGGTGAAGTCAAAGATTTCGTCCACGGTGTACACACCGGTCTTGATCTCATCCTGCTGTGCAGTGAGGCCGAAGGTCAGGCGCGACGTTTCGCTGATCGGGTAACCCACGTTGACACCGGCACCGAGGCTGTCGATCGCATAGCTTGCAACGTCAACGTCGAGGTCTTTGTAGTCGGTGGTGCGGTAGAAGGCGTTGTAGCCCAGGCTCACACCATCAGCAGTCCAGTAGGGGTCGGTATAGCCGAAGTTGTATCGGCTCTGGTATTCGCTTCGGGTCAGGCCGATGGAGACGCGGTTACCGGTACCCAGGAAGTTGTTCTGGGTGATCGAACCACCGAGGATCAGACCGGCGCTCTGTGCGAAGCCGACGCTGGCGGTGATCGAACCCGATGCCTGCTCTTCCACGGCGTAGTTCACGTCAACCTGGTCATCCACACCCGGTACGGCCGGGGTTTCGACGTTGACTTCCTTGAAGAAGCCCAGGCGCTCAAGACGGGTCTTGGACTGGTCGATCAAGTAAGTCGACGCCCAGCCGCCCTCCATCTGACGCATTTCACGACGCAGCACTTCGTCCGCAGACTTGGTGTTGCCGCGGAAGTTGATACGGTTCACATAAGCACGCTTGCCGGGGTCGACCACGAAAGTGATGTCCACGGTGTGGTCATCATCATGAGGTGTCGGCACGCCATTGACGTTGGCGAAGGTGTAGCCTTCGTTGCCCAGGCGGCGGGTAATCAGTTCAGAGGTGGTCGTCATCAGCTTGCGCGAGAACACCTGGTCCTTCTGCACCAGCAGCAGCGCCTTGACCTGGTCTTCAGGTACTTTAAGGTCACCGCTCAGTTTTACGTCACGAACCTTGTACTTCTCGCCTTCGTTGACGTTGACCGTGATGTAGACGTGCTTCTTGTCCGGGGTGATGGACACCTGGGTCGAAGCGATATCCATGTTGATATAGCCACGGTCCAGGTAGTAGGAACGCAGGCGCTCCAGGTCACCGGACAGCTTTTCACGGGCGTACTTGTCATCGTTCTTGAAGAACGACAACCAGTTGGTGGTCTTGAGCTCGAACAGGTCGATCAGGTCTTCATCAGCGAACTTGGTGTTACCCACCACGTTGATGTGCTGAATCGCCGCCACGGTGCCTTCGTTGATGTTGACCTTGAGGCCGACACGGTTACGCGGTTGCGGGACCACTTCCGTTTCCACGGTTGCGGAGTAGCGACCCTGGGCAACGTACTGGCGTTGCAGTTCGTTACGCACACCTTCGAGGGTGGCGCGCTGGAAGATCTCGCCTTCGGCCAGGCCAGACTGTTTCAGGCCTTTCATCAGGTCTTCAGTAGAGATCGCCTTGTTACCTTCGATCTCGATACTGGCGACGGAAGGTCGCTCGACCACGGTGATGACCAGGACGTTGCCTTCGCGACCCAGTTGGATGTCTTGAAAGAAACCGGTTTTGAACAGCGCACGAGTGGATTCCACCAGGCGACGGTCATCAGCCTGTTCACCGACGTTCAACGGTAATGCACCAAAGACGCTACCCGCGGAAACCCGCTGGAGGCCATTGACGCGAATATCGGAGATGGTGAAGGACTCGGCGTGAACTTCGGCGATCATCAATACGGTGAGAACCGCAGTTAGCAGCAGACGTTTCATGAAGTCCTTTCTTATTCCAACTGGCAATAAACAAACTGCCGCAAAATGCGGCAGATTCGCAATTCAGCGAAGCGTTACAGTCGACCCAGATCGTTGACCAAGGCTAATAACATCACCCCGACCACCAAACTGATACCGATCTGTATCCCCCAACCCTGCACCCGATCCGACAAGGGGCGACCACGCACCCACTCGACCAGATAAAACAACAGATGCCCCCCATCCAGTACAGGAATGGGCAACAAATTCAGAACACCCAGGCTAATACTCAGATAAGCCAAGAAATTCAGGAAATCCGCGACACCCGACTGGGCAGAAGCGCCCGCCACTTTAGCAATGGTTATCGGTCCACTCAAGTTTTTTACCGAGAGCTCGCCGAACAACATTTTCTTGAGGGATTCGAGGGTCAGCACACTCATGGTCCAAGTGCGTTTTGCACCTTCGCCAATTGCAGCCAACGGCCCGTAACTCACCTCACGCACCATCGATGGCGGCCAATCGACACCTTTGACCCCGGCACCCAGGTAACCCCCGGCCGCCTTGGCCTCCCCACGAACCGACAAGGTCACGGGGACGTCGATTTGAGCACCGTCGCGCTCAACTTTCAGCATAATTTTAGTATCAGGACGTACACGGACCAGGTCGACCACCTGCTGCCAGTCGCCCAGCGGCTGACCATCGAGGGCCAACAGGCGATCACCGGTTTTCAGGCCGGCAGCCTGGGCCGGACCTTTCGGGTCCAGCTCCGCGAGGACCGGTGGCAAGGCCGGACGCCATGGACGTATGCCCAGAGACTTGATCGGATCAGGCTCATCAGCGCCCTTGAGCCAATGGTCGAGGGCCAGCTCACGCGGGGTTTCGCGGGTGGAATCCTGCTCGCGCACCACCACCTTGACGATGCCGCTTTCACCCAGGCGACGCACCAACTGCAAATTGACCGCACCCCAGCCCGTGGTGGGTTCGCCATCAATAGATACAATTTCCTGCCCGGCAACCAACCCTGCCTTGGCGGCAATACTGTCCGACTCGACCGCACCGATGACCGGACGCACCTGCTGGCTGCCCAGCATGGCCAAGACCCAGAAAAACACCATCGCCAACAGAAAGTTGGCGATCGGGCCGGCGGCGACGATGGCAATGCGCTGACGAACGGTCTTGCGATTGAACGATTGGTCTAACTGATCTGCCGGCACTTCGCCTTCGCGCTCGTCGAGCATCTTGACGTAGCCGCCCAAAGGAATGGCCGCAATCACGAACTCGGTGCCGTGACGGTCGTGCCAGCGCACCAGCGGCATGCCGAAACCGACGGAAAAGCGCAGTACCTTGACGCCGCAACGACGCGCCACCCAGAAGTGGCCGAATTCGTGGAAGGTAACCAGCACACCCAGAGCAACCAGGGTGCCGACAATCATGTAAAGCGCACTCATCTAATTTCTCCGCATTCCAATCCAGTGCCTGAAGGCTCAAACCTGCCCACAGACTAACGCGCGTTGCGGTTCAACCATTGTTCTGCCAAGGCTCGGGCCTTGGTGTCAGCCTCGAATACCGCCGCCAGTTCATTGACCGCCACAACAGGCTCAAGCGCCAGGACGTCTTCGATGATACTCGCGATCTGCGGAAAGCGGATGCGCCGTTCGAGAAACGCTGCCACAGCCACTTCATTGGCCGCGTTCAACATCGCCGGTGCGCTGTTACCCGCTTCAGCCGCTTGCCGCGCCAGGCGCAGGCAAGGAAAGCGCTGTTCATCCGGGGCCTCAAAGTCCAGCCGGGCCACCGCAAACAGATCCAATGGCGCTACGCCCGAGTCGATCCGCTCCGGCCAGGCCAGGGCATTGGCAATCGGCGTGCGCATATCGGGGTTACCCAACTGCGCCAGGACCGACCCGTCCACGTAGTCGACCAGGGAATGAATCACACTTTGCGGGTGAATCACCACCTCGACCTGATCCGGGCGCGCATCGAACAACCAGCACGCCTCGATCAGCTCCAGCCCCTTGTTCATCATGCTTGCCGAATCCACGGAGATTTTACGCCCCATGGACCAGTTCGGATGAGCGCACGCCTGGTCGGGCGATACATGCTCCAGCTCGGCCAGTGGAGTCTGCCGGAATGGGCCACCGGAGGCGGTCAGCAGGATCCGACGCACCCCCACCTGGCTCAGGCCACGCGCAAAATCGCCGGGCATGCATTGGAAAATTGCATTGTGCTCGCTGTCCAGTGGCAGCAGCACCGCACCGCTCTTGCGCACCGCCTGCATGAAGAGCGCACCGGACATGACCAGCGCTTCTTTATTGGCCAACAGGATCTTCTTGCCAGCATCCACGGCAGCCAAGGTTGGGCGCAGGCCCGCAGCGCCGACAATAGCGGCGACCACGGTATCCACCTCGGCGTCGGCCGAGACCTGGCACAACCCCTGCTCCCCTACCAGCACTTGAGTGGCAAGCCCGGCAGCCCGCAGATCATCCTGCAGGCCACGGGCCGCTGCGCCCTCAGGCACCACGGCGAAGCGCGGCGCGTGACGCACACATAAGGCCAGCAACTCACTCAGACGGGTAAACCCGGTCAGGGCGAAGACTTGATAGCGATCAGGGTGACGAGCAATCACGTCCAGGGTGCTCAACCCCACCGAGCCGGTTGCACCCAGCACGGTGACTTGCTGCAGGCGGCTCACGAAGCGGTCATCCACAACAGTACGGCGAAGATCGGAATGGCAGCGGTCAGGCTGTCGATACGGTCCAGCACGCCGCCGTGACCCGGCAGCAGGTTGCTGCTGTCCTTGATCCCGGCCTGACGCTTGAACATGCTCTCGGTGAGGTCACCCACCACCGAAATAAATACCACAATGGCAGTGGCCAGCAGCGCCAGGAAGATGTCCTTCACCGACCAGCCACGCCCCACACCGACCACCAGCGCGATCACCAGCGTCAACGCCAACCCGCCATAGACGCCTTCCCAGCTCTTGCCCGGACTGACCGCCGGCGCCAGCTTGCGCTTGCCGAAGGCCCGGCCGGAGAAGTAGGCACCGATATCAGCACCCCATACCAGCACCATGACCGCCAGGATCAACCAGTTACCCATTGGATAACGCTTGATCTCCACCAACCCTTGCCACGCCGGCAACAAGATCAGCAAACCAATCACCAGCTTGCAGGCCACACTGGACCACTTCCCACTGGTGCCTGGATAGGTCAACACCAGGAATGTCGCCAGCGCCCACCACAGCACCGCCGCCCCCAACACCCACGGCGCAATGTCCGGCAGGATGTACAGGAGGAATGCCAAGGCAGCCACCACAGCGGCATACACAACGCGCGGCAATTGCGTGTTGAAACCCGCCAGGCGCGCCCACTCCCAGGCCCCCAGGGTGACCACCAGGCCGATAAACAGCGCAAAGGCAGAACCGTCGAGCAGAAAAAACCCACACAAGGCGATCGGCAACAGGATCAGTGCTGTGATGATTCGTTGTTTAAGCATTTAAACCCGGGCTCCAGCTTCGATCTGCTCGCTCGTTTTACCAAAGCGACGCTGACGGGAAGCGAAATCGGCCAGTGCTTTACGCATGGCATCGTGTTTGAAGTCCGGCCAGAACAGGTCGGAGAAGTACAATTCGGTATAGGCTAGCTGCCACAACAGGAAATTGCTGATGCGGTGCTCACCCCCGGTACGGATGCACAAGTCAGGCAGCGGCAGGTCGCCAGTCACCAGGCAGGTTTGCAACAGTTCGGGCGTAATGTCGTCCGGCCGTAGATGACCGGCCTGCACTTCGCGCGCCAGACGCTGTGCAGCCTGGGCGATATCCCACTGGCCACCGTAGTTGGCGGCGATCTGCAGCACGAATCGGTTGGCACCCGCTGTAATCGCCTCGGCTTCGCGCATGGCGGTTTGCAGTTCGGGGTGGAAGCGGGAGCGATCGCCGATGATGCGCAGGCTGATGTTATTGTCGTTGAGCCGCTTGGCTTCACGACGCAAGGCCTTGAAGAACAGGTCCATCAAGGCACTGACTTCTTCGGCGGGCCGCTGCCAGTTCTCACTGGAGAAGGCGAACAAGGTCAACACTTCGACCTTGGCCTCGGCGCATACCTCGATCACAGCCCGAACCGCATCGACACCCGCTTTATGCCCGGCAACACCCGGCATAAAGCGTTTCTTCGCCCAGCGATTATTCCCATCCATGATGATCGCGACGTGGCGCGGCACCACAGAGGGCACAGTCTGCTTGGTCTTTTCCATGAAGGCGTCCTGACCCCTTATACGGCCATCAGGTCCTTTTCTTTTTCTTCCGTGGCCTTGGTGATCTGGGCCTCGGCATCTTTGGTCAGCTTGTCGATATCAGCGACGGCACGACGCTCTTCGTCTTCGCTGATTTCCTTGTCCTTGACCAGCTTCTTCAGGTCACCCAGGGCATCGCGACGGATGTTGCGCACGGCAACACGCGCGTCCTCGGCTGCGCTGCGCGCCTGCTTGGTGAAGCCCTTACGGGTTTCTTCGGTCAGGGCCGGCATGGAGATCAGTAGCAGCTCACCCAGGTTGGTCGGGTTGAGGTTCAAACCGGCGCTCTGGATGGCCTTGTCGACAGCACCCAGCATGTTGCGCTCGAACGCTACGACTTGCAGGGTGCGCGAGTCTTTAACGGTAATGTTGGCAACGCTGCTGATAGGGGTATCGGAACCGTAGTAAGGCACCATCACGCTGCCCAGGATGCTTGGGTGCGCCTTGCCGGTACGGATCTGGCCGAATGCATGGCTCAGGGATTCCAGGGATTTGTGCATACGCGCCTGGGCGTCTTTCTTGATTTCGTTGATCATTGTTGGCCTTCCTCGATCAGAGTCCCTTCTGCGCCGCCGTGTACGATGTTCAGCAGGGCGCCGGGCTTGTTCATGTTAAATACGCGCAGCGGCATCTTGTGGTCGCGGCACAGGCAAATAGCCGTCAGGTCCATCACGCCCAGCTTGCGATCCAGTACTTCATCGTAGGTCAGATGATCGAACTTCTCGGCATGCGGATCTTTGAATGGGTCTGCGGTGTACACGCCATCGACCTTGGTCGCCTTGAGCACCACGTCAGCATCGATCTCAATGGCGCGCAGGCACGCTGCCGAGTCGGTGGTGAAGAACGGGTTACCCGTGCCAGCGGCGAAGATCACCACTTCCTTGGCGTTCAGGTGGCGCATGGCTTTGCGGCGGTCATAGTGATCGGTCACGCCGACCATGGAAATAGCCGACATCACGATAGCCGAGATATTGGCGCGTTCCAGGGCGTCGCGCATGGCCAGGGCGTTCATCACAGTGGCCAGCATGCCCATGTGGTCGCCAGTGACCCGATCCATGCCAGCAGCGCTCAGTGCCGCACCACGGAACAGGTTGCCGCCGCCGATCACCAGGCCGACCTGTACGCCGATACCGACCAGTTGGCCGACTTCCAGCGCCATGCGGTCGAGGACTTTGGGATCGATCCCGAACTCTTCCGAGCCCATCAGGGCCTCGCCGCTAAGCTTGAGTAGAATGCGTTTATAGCGAGCCTGATAACCACTGCCCTGCTGAGCCATTGCGAATCTCTCCTGCGGCGTATTTTTCAAAAATTCTTGGCGAGCCGTTTACGGCTTGCGTTCACTCTAGCTGGACGCTGCTACAGCGCCATCGGAACACGGCTTTGTAAGCCAGTTCCGAAGGGAAGCCAATTAAAATCGGCCTTCCCATTTGAAAAGAGGCTGCGCGCGTGAGCGGGCAGCCTCTCTTGGGCGACAGTTTAAAACTGTCTTATTGCTTGGCGGCAGCCAGCTGGGCAGCAACTTCTTCAGCAAAGTTGTCGACCGGCTTCTCGATGCCTTCGCCTACTTTGTAGTAAGTGAAGGAAACGATTTCAGCACCGGCTTTCTTGGCCAGTTCGCCAACCTTGACTTCAGGGTTCTTGACGAACGCCTGCTCAACCAGGCTCGCTTCAGCCAGGAACTTGCTGATACGGCCTTTGATCATGTTTTCAACGATGTTTTCTGGCTTGCCGGCGATCTTGTCGGCGTTCAGGCTCAGGAACACAGCTTTTTCGCGCTCGATTGCTTCCTCGGAAACTTCCGAAGGCAGCAGGAACTCAGGGTTGCTTGCAGCAACGTGCATAGCGATGTCTTTGGCCAGCTCAACGTTGCCGCCTTTCAGAACAACAGCTACACCGATCTTGTTGCCGTGCAGGTAACCGCCAACAACATCACCTTCAACGCGAGTCAGGCGACGGATATTGACGTTTTCGCCAACCTTGCCGACCAGTACCAGGCGATCAGCTTCTTGAGCTTCGATCAGAGGCTCGACAGTGGTCAGCTTCTCGTCGAATGCTTTCTTGACGCTGGAAGCAACGAATGCCTTGAAGTCGTCTTGCAGGGCAAGGAAGTCGGTCTGCGAGTTCACTTCCAGCAGAACGGCGGCTTTACCGTCTTCTACCAGGGCGATAGCGCCTTCAGCAGCGACGTTGCCGGCTTTCTTGGCGGCCTTGATGGCGCCCGAGGCACGCATGTCGTCGATGGCTTTTTCGATGTCGCCGCCGGCCTTGGTCAAGGCCTTTTTGCAATCCATCATGCCTTCGCCGGTACGCTCACGCAGTTCTTTAACCAACGCTGCAGTAATCTCTGCCATTTCAAAATCCTCTTGGATAGGTTTTCAACCATTCCACCCGATCAAACGGGCGATCAATTCTTCCCGAATCTCCGTTGTAGGCTGCTGCACGTTACAGTCGCTAGGTTGCGCCATCATACGTGAGCGCCGACAAACGGTTTTCGAGGTGGCAAAAAGGGGGCCAAGCCCCCTTTTTGCTTACTGAGTCAACGCCAGGGCGTCAATTACTCAGCGGCAGCTACCGGAGCTTCTTCAACGAACTGCTCGGTACCACCAGCAACGTGGTTACGACCACGGATTACAGCGTCAGCCATCGAACCCATGTACAGCTGGATAGCGCGGATTGCGTCATCGTTGCCTGGGATGATGTAGTCAACGCCTTCCGGGCTGCTGTTGGTATCGACTACGCCGATAACAGGGATGCCCAGCTTGTTGGCTTCGGTGATCGCGATGCGCTCGTGATCAACGTCGATAACGAACAGTGCGTCAGGCAGACCGCCCATGTCCTTGATACCACCCAGGGAACGATCGAGCTTTTCCAGGTCACGGGAGCGCATCAGCGCTTCTTTCTTGGTCAGCTTGGCGAAAGTACCGTCTTCGGCTTGTACTTCAAGGTCACGCAGACGCTTGATGGAAGCACGGATGGTTTTGAAGTTGGTCAGCATGCCGCCCAACCAGCGGTGATCGACGTACGGCGAACCGCAACGTGCTGCTTCTTCAGCAACGATCTTGCCAGCGGAACGCTTGGTGCCGACGAACAGAATCTTGTTTTTGCCCTGGGCCAGGCGCTCTACGAAAGTCAGAGCTTCGTTGAACATTGGCAGGGTTTTTTCAAGGTTGATAATGTGGATCTTGTTACGCGCGCCGAAAATGTATTTACCCATTTTCGGGTTCCAGTAACGGGTCTGGTGACCGAAGTGCACACCGGCCTTCAGCATATCGCGCATGTTGACTTGGGACATGATAGTTCCTTAATAAGTCGGGTTTGGCCTCCACGTATCCCAATGACCAACCAGCGGCTTCAAAGCCTCCGGCACCCAGGTCATCGTGTCGACACGTGTGTGGATTTAAGCCTTTCGGGGTATCCCCGGAAAGCGGCGCATTTTATACCACAGCATCGGCAAAAACGGAACACGCAATCACATTTGCCGCCGTCCGCGGTCGTGTAACCCCTTGAATAGAGCCAACATAGCCCTACCTTATAGAGAGAAGCGATCATCAGAGGCTCATGATTTGACGCCATCGTCTGTTAGAATCGCGTTTTCTGTGGCTTGTGCGAACTCTGCAACCTTTTGTCGCACGCCCGTAAACCGTATTGATTTCAGCGCGTCGCGCTAGAGAGAGCCTGTATGACCGTTAGTTTGAAAACCGCCGAAGACATCGCTGGCATGCGCATCGCCGGCAAACTGGCTGCCGACGTGCTGGAGATGATCGCCGAACACGTCAAGCCCGGCGTGACCACCGAAACCCTGAACCAGATCTGCCACGACTATATAGTCAACGTACAGGGCGCCATCCCTGCGCCGCTGAACTACAAGGGCTTTCCCAAGTCGATCTGCACCTCGGTCAACCACGTGGTCTGCCACGGGATTCCAGGTGACAAGCCATTGAAGGACGGCGACACGCTGAACATCGACGTCACCGTGATCAAGGACCGCTACTTCGGCGACACCAGCCGCATGTTCCACGTCGGCAACGTGCCGGTCTGGGCCGAGCGCCTGTCCCAGGTGACCCAGGAATGCATGTACAAGGCCATCGAGATCGTGAAACCCGGCTGCCGCCTGGGCGACATCGGTGAAGTGATCCAGAAGCATGCTGAAAAGAATGGTTTCTCGGTGGTGCGCGAATTCTGCGGCCACGGTATCGGCACCGTGTTCCACGAAGAGCCGCAGATCCTGCACTACGGCCGCGCCGGCACCGGCATGGAGCTGAAAGCAGGCATGACCTTTACCATCGAGCCGATGATCAACCAGGGCAAGGCCGACACCAAGGTACTGGGCGACGGCTGGACCGCCATCACCAAGGACCGCAAGCTCTCGGCCCAGTGGGAACACACCCTGCTGGTCACCGAAACCGGTTACGAAATCTTCACCCTGCGCGCCGACGATACGATCCCACGCGTCTCGGGTGCCGCTTAGGTGTAGGCAACGTTGCTTTGGTTTTCCCACGCCGTGTTGTGACTGACTGATAGATAGAAAGGAAAGCCGATCAATGCCCCAGGTGGATCCCGAACTCTTCGACCGTGGCCAGTTCCAGGCCGAACTGGCCCTGAAGGCGAGCCCTATCGCCGCGTTCAAGAAGGCCATCCGCCAGGCCCGCGAGGTGCTTGATCAGCGTTTTCGCAGTGGCCGGGATATCCGCCGACTGATCGAGGACCGCGCCTGGTTCGTCGATAACATTCTGCAAAAGGCCTGGGAACAGTTCAGTTGGAGCGAAGACGCCGACATCGCCCTGGTGGCGGTCGGCGGCTACGGGCGTGGCGAGCTGCACCCCTATTCCGACATCGACCTGTTGATCCTGCTGGACAGCGCCGACCATGAGATCTTTCGCGATTCCATAGAGCGTTTTCTGACACTGTTGTGGGACATTGGCCTGGAAGTCGGCCAAAGCGTGCGCTCGGTCGACGAGTGCGCCGAAGAGGCCCGTGCCGACCTCACCGTCATCACCAACCTCATGGAAAGCCGCACCATCGCCGGCCCCGAGCGCCTGCGCCAGCGCATGCTCGAAGTCACCAGCACCGCGCACATGTGGCCGAGCAAGGACTTCTTCCTGGCCAAGCGTGCCGAGCAGAAAGCCCGGCACCACAAGTACAACGACACCGAATACAACCTGGAACCCAACGTCAAAGGCTCGCCCGGCGGCCTGCGGGATATTCAGACGATTTTGTGGGTGGCCCGTCGCCAATACGGCACCCTTAACCTGCGCGCTCTGGCTGGCGAAGGTTTTCTGGTAGAGAGCGAAAACGCCCTGCTGGCCTCGTCCCAGGAATTCCTGTGGAAGGTGCGCTACGCCTTGCACATGCTCGCCGGGCGTTCCGAAGACCGGCTGCTGTTCGACCACCAGCGCTCCATCGCCACCCTGCTGGGCTTTGAAGGCGAGGACGCGAAGACCAGCATCGAAAGCTTCATGCAGCAGTATTACCGGGTGGTCATGAGCATTGCCCAGCTCAGCGACCTGATCATCCAGCACTTCGAAGAGGTGATCCTGGCCCCCGAAGACGAAGCGCCGCCGCAGCCGATCAACGCACGCTTCCAACTGCATGACGGCTATATCGAGGCACGCAACGACAACGTGTTCCGCCGCACGCCGTTCGCCATGCTGGAAATCTTCGTACTGATGGCCCAGCAGCCGGAAATCAAAGGCGTGCGCGCCGACACCATTCGCCTGCTGCGGGAGAACCGTCACCTGATCGACGACGATTTCCGCAACGATATCCGCAACACCAGCCTGTTTATCGAGCTGTTCAAATGCAAGATCGGTATCCACCGCAACCTGCGGCGCATGAACCGTTACGGCATCCTCGGGCGCTACCTCCCAGAGTTCGGCTTTATCGTCGGGCAGATGCAGCACGACCTGTTCCATATCTATACCGTGGACGCCCACACCCTGAACCTGATCAAGCACCTGCGTAAGCTGCAGTACACCCAGGTGTCAGAGAAATTCCCGCTGGCCAGCAAACTCATGGCCAAACTGCCCAAGCCCGAGCTGATCTACCTGGCCGGCCTCTACCACGATATCGGCAAGGGCCGGCATGGCGACCACTCAGAGGTGGGTGCAGTTGACGCCGAGGCTTTCTGCCAACGCCACCAGTTGCCCGTGTGGGACAGCCGCCTGATCGTCTGGCTGGTGCAGAACCACCTGGTCATGTCGACCACAGCCCAGCGCAAGGACTTGTCCGATCCGCAGGTGATCCACGACTTTGCGCAGACCGTCGGCGATGAAACCCGTCTCGACTACCTGTACGTGCTGACCGTCTCGGATATCAATGCCACCAATCCCACGCTGTGGAACTCCTGGCGCGCCAGCCTGTTGCGCCAGCTGTACACCGAGACCAAGCGTGCCCTGCGCCGAGGCCTGGAAAACCCGGTGGACCGCGAAGAGCAGATCCGCCGCACCCAGAGCGCGGCCCTGGACATATTGGTACGCGGCGGCAACGATCCGGACGACGTCGAGCAGTTGTGGTCGCAGTTGGGGGATGACTACTTCCTGCGCCACACCGCGGGCGATGTCGCCTGGCACACTGACGCAATCCTGCAACAGCCCGCCGATGGCGGCCCGCTGGTACTGATCAAGGAAACCACCCAACGCGAATTCGAAGGCGGTACGCAGATCTTCATCTATGCGCCCGACCAGCACGACTTCTTCGCCGTGACCGTGGCAGCCATGGACCAGCTCAACCTGAACATCCATGACGCCCGTGTCATCACCTCCAGCAGCCAGTTCACCCTCGACACCTATATCGTGCTCGACACCGATGGCGACTCGATTGGTGACAATCCGGCACGGGTGAAAAAGATCCGCGAAGGCCTGACCGAGGCCCTGCGCAACCCTGACGAATACCCGACCATCATCCAGCGTCGGGTGCCGCGCCAACTCAAGCACTTTGCGTTTGCGCCCCAGGTGACCATTTCCAACGACGCCCAACGACCGGTGACGGTGCTGGAGCTCAGCGCCCCGGATCGCCCAGGCCTGCTGGCCCGCATCGGCGGGATTTTCCTGGAGTTCGACCTGTCGTTGCAGAACGCCAAGATCGCGACCCTCGGCGAGCGTGTGGAAGACGTGTTCTTCATCACCGATGCCGACAACCAGCCGTTGTCCGACCCGGAACTGTGCCTGCGCTTGCAGGAAGCCATCGTCCAGCAGCTGAGCGTTACCCAGGAACCCGGCGTCGAGCTGACCAGACTGACCATTTGAATTAATTTAACGTCCCAGTGGGCACGGTCCCTGTGGGAGCTGGCTTGCCTGCGATGGCATCGACTCGGTATGGCTGATACTCCGAGTGTACGCATCGCAGGCAAGCCAGCTCCCACAAAAAGCCGTCCTCCTCCTGATCGAGGCCCTCATGAACAACGCCCTGAACCAGCTACAGCCCTACCCGTTCGAGAAACTGCGCGCCCTGCTGGGCAGCGTCACGCCCAACCCGGACAAGCGCCCTATCGCGCTCTCCATCGGCGAACCGAAACATAAATCGCCAACCTTCGTGGCCGAAGCGCTGAGCAACAACCTCGACCAGATGGCCGTGTACCCGACCACCCTGGGCATCCCGGCCCTGCGAGAAGCCATCGGTGCCTGGTGTGAGCGTCGCTTCAACGTGCCCAAGGGCTGGCTCGACCCGGCGCGCAATATCCTGCCGGTCAATGGCACCCGTGAAGCACTGTTCGCCTTCACCCAGACCGTGGTCAACCGTGGCGACGACGCGTTGGTGGTGAGCCCGAACCCGTTCTACCAGATCTACGAAGGCGCCGCGTTCCTGGCCGGGGCCAAACCGCACTACCTGCCGTGCCTGGACGCCAACGGCTTCAACCCGGACTTCGAGGCCGTAACACCGGACATCTGGAAACGCTGCCAGATTCTGTTCCTGTGCTCGCCCGGCAACCCGACCGGCGCGCTGATCCCGGTCGACACCCTGAAAAAACTCATCGCCCTGGCCGACGAATACGACTTCGTCATCGCCGCCGACGAGTGCTACAGCGAGTTGTACTTCGACGAACAAAGCCCGCCGCCGGGCCTGTTGAGTGCCTGCGTCGAACTGGGCCGCCAGGACTTCAAACGCTGCGTGGTGTTTCACAGCCTGTCCAAGCGCTCCAACCTGCCGGGCCTGCGCTCCGGTTTCGTGGCCGGCGACGCAGACATCCTCAAGGCTTTCCTGCTGTACCGCACCTACCACGGCTGTGCGATGCCAGTGCAAACGCAACTGGCCAGTATTGCTGCCTGGCAGGACGAAGCCCACGTGCTCGCCAATCGTGACCTGTACCGCGAGAAGTTCGATGCGGTGCTGGCGATTCTCAAACCGGTGCTGGACGTCGAGAGCCCGGATGGCGGCTTCTACTTGTGGCCGAATGTGAATGGCGACGACGCCGGGTTCTGCCGTGACCTGTTTGTGGAAGAACACGTGACCGTAGTGCCGGGTTCGTACCTGTCGCGGGAAGTGGACGGCTTCAACCCTGGCGCCGGCCGTGTGCGCCTGGCGCTGGTCGCGCCGTTGGCGGAGTGTGTGGAAGCGGCGGAGCGGATTCGGGATTTCATCCAGCGTCGCCGCTAAGACCTGACCGGGTTCACTTCACCTGGCCCAGATTCGCCTCACTCATATCCAGCTCCGCCAACACCTCCCTCAGCACGTCATCACCAATCTGGTGATGACGGCTCAGGCTGTACAACTCCAACCGCTGCGCCCGCAGGGCCTTGAGGCGCAGCTTTCGCTCCAGCAAGTCCATCTGCTGCGCCAGCGCCTGGGCTTCGGCGGAGTCGTTGAACACTTCTAACTGATGGCGATATTCCGACATCAGCCGTGCCTTGAGCTCAGTGGCGAGCGCGGCCTGGGCGGCGTCCTGGGTTTCGACTTCTGCGGGTTCCTCCGCTTCAAGCGCGTGAATTGCCGCGACGGCAGTTTTCTTCCAGGCTTCACGCACCTCCTTGTGGCGCTTCTCGTCCGGGCTCTTTTCAATGCCCCGCAGCAACAATGGCAAGGTGATACAGGCGGCGATCAGCGATAACAGAATCACCCCGGCGGCGATAAAGATCAGCAAGTCACGCTCCGGAAAATCCTGTCCAGGCGCCAGCAACAATGGCACCGACATCACACCCGCCAACGTCACCGCACCGCGTACCCCACCGACCGTCAACAACCAGCAGGAACGGGCCGTCGGCACCAGCGTCAATTCACTTTTCCCACGCAGCCTGCGCAGCAAGCCCGACAGCCGCCAGATGCTCTGCACCCAGATAAAGCGCAACACCACCAGCACCAGGAAGATCGCGACCACATCCAGGCAGCGATAAAACAAGGTCGGCCACAGCGTCGGCTCATGGCTGACAACCGCCTTGATGATGTCCGGCAGTTGCAGGCCCAGCAGCAGGAAAATCAAACCATTGAAAGCAAACTCCAGCAGTGACCACACGCTGCGATTGAGCAAGCGCGTACTGGTCTGGCGTGGCAGCAGGTCAAGCCAGCTTTGCATCATGCCCGCCGCCACCGCCGACAAAATGCCCGATGCCCCCAGGCGCTCGGCCAGCACATAGGCCGCAAACGGCAACAACAACATGAACACCACGTGGGTCGCCGGGTCGTCCCAGCCGCGGGCGATCATCCATGCGCGCAGGCGGCCGACCAGCCAGCTCAGGGCCACGCCTACCGCCAGGCCACCCACCGCCACCAAGACAAACGTGAGGCTGGCATCCGCCAGGGAAAACACACCTGTCAGCGCTGCCGCCAGGGCGAACTTGAAGGTCACCAGGCCCGATGCATCATTCATCAAGGCCTCGCCCTGGAGCATGTGCATCAGCGGCGTGGGCAAACGATTCTGGGAAATGGCCGACACTGCCACGGCATCCGTCGGCGACAACACGGCCGCCAGGGCGAAGGCCACCGGCAGCGGGATCGTAGGCAAGAGCCAATGGATGAAGTAACCGGCGCCGACCACCGTAAACAGCACCAGGCCCACCGCCAACGTCAGGATCGGCCCGCGCAGCCGCCACAATTCCCGCTTGGGCATGCGCCAGCCATCGGAGAACAGCAACGGCGGCAGAAACAGAAACAGGAACAACTCGGGGTCCAGCGCTACGTGCAGGCCAAGCGTAGGCCAGGCGAGCAAGGCACCGGCGGCAATCTGGACCAGAGGCAACGGCAGAGGAATGACACGCCCGACAAGACGCGAAACGCTGACCAGCATCAGCAGGATAAGAACGGTGTAGGCGGTTTGCATAAAGCGGGTTTCCCGGACAATCGACTTGCAACGACACACATCAGGCAACAACTCGCCTTTGAAGTGCCATATTACCCAGCTATGTTACCGCCCATGCTGCCGGCCGGCATTTGCACATACGTCGCACACCAGCATGACGAGGGGCACCAGCCCGCTGGTCATGGCATAATCCGTGACCTTTCGTTTCCACTTGGTCCAAAGGGGGGCAATTCCTTGACCGCTTCAAGCAAAACGTTGCACCTTTTCGGCATCAAAGCCTGCGACACCATGAAAAAAGCGCGCACCTGGCTCGATGAGCACGGCGTCAACTATGAGTTCCACGATTACAAAACGGCCGGTATCGACCGCGAACACTTGACCCAATGGTGCAACGAGCACGGTTGGCAGGTGGTTTTGAACCGTGCGGGCACCACCTTTCGCAAACTCGAAGACGAACGCAAAGCCGATCTCGATCAGTCGAAAGCCATTGAATTGATGCTCGCACAACCCTCGATGATCAAGCGCCCGGTGCTTGATCTCGGTGACAGAACCCTGATTGGCTTCAAGCCAGATAGTTATTCGGCGGCCCTCAAGTAGGCCAGCCCTTACCATTTTTGTAGAGGTAACAGCATGTCCCATTCCCTGTTCAGCCTGGGCTTCGGCGTTGGCACTCAGAACCGCCAAGGTGCTTGGCTGGAAGTGTTTTACGCACAACCGCTGCTCAACCCGTCGGCAGAAATCGTCGCCGCCGTTGCGCCGATCCTCGGCTACACCGAAGGCAACCAGGCCATCACTTTCACCATCAGCCAAGCGCTGCAACTGGCTGATGCACTGAAGAATGTCGACGCTACCCAAGCCGCGTTGCTCAATCGCCTGGCCGAAAGCCACACGCCGCTGGTCGCCACCCTGCTGGCCGAAGACGCCGCACTGACCTCCACGCCTGAGGCTTACCTCAAGCTGCACCTGCTGTCCCACCGCCTGGTCAAGCCCCATGGCCTGAGCCTGGCCGGTGTATTCCCGCAGTTGCCGAACGTAGCCTGGACCAGCCAGGGCGCGATCGACATCGCCGAACTGGCCGAACGCCAGCTGGAAGCGCGCCTGCGTGGCGAACTGCTGGAAGTGTTCTCGGTGGACAAGTTCCCGAAAATGACCGACTACGTGGTGCCGAGCGGTGTGCGTATCGCTGATGCCGCGCGTATCCGCCTGGGTGCCTACGTGGGCGAAGGCACTACCGTGATGCACGAAGGCTTCGTCAACTTCAACGCCGGCACCGAAGGCCCGGGCATGATCGAAGGCCGTGTATCGGCAGGCGTGTTCGTCGGCAAGGGTTCGGACCTGGGTGGCGGTTGCTCCACCATGGGCACGCTGTCGGGCGGCGGCAATATCGTGATCAAGGTCGGTGAAGGCTGCCTGATCGGCGCCAACGCCGGTATCGGTATCCCGTTGGGCGACCGTAACACCGTGGAGTCGGGCCTTTACGTCACCGCCGGCACCAAGGTTGCGCTGCTGGACGAGCAGAACCAACTGGTCAAAGTGGTCAAGGCTCGCGAGCTGGCCGGCCAGTCGGACCTGCTGTTCCGTCGCAACTCCGAGACCGGTGCCGTGGAGTGCAAAACCCACAAATCGGCCATCGAACTGAACGAAGCGCTGCACGCTCACAACTAAGCAGCCACTCGATGCCACTAGCGGGCCCCGACCCTGGGGCTCGCTTATACGAGTCTTGAACACCATGCTAGTGCCCTCCCCCTGGCGCGCCGACTTCCCGGCCATCGCCACCCTGCAGCGGCAAGACCAGACTTACCTGGACAACGCCGCCACCACGCAAAAGCCCCAGGCCTTGTTGGATGCCATCAGCCATTACTACGCCAACGGCGCAGCCAATGTGCACCGTGCCCAGCATTTGCCAGGTGCCCATGCGACCCAGGCGTTCGAAGACAGCCGCAGCAAGGTCGCGCAGTGGTTGAATGCAGGCGACAGCGGGCAGATTGTGTTTACCCACGGCGCGACGTCTGCGCTGAACCTCTTGGCCTATGGCCTTGAGCACTTATTCAATGCGGGCGATGAAATTGTCATCAGCGCCCTGGAACACCACGCCAACCTGTTGCCCTGGCAGCAACTGGCCAAGCGACGCGCACTGACGCTGTTGGTGTTGCCACTGGGTGATGACGGCGTCATCGACCTGCACGCCGCCGCCGAGTTGATCGGCCCGCGCACGCGCCTGCTGGCAGTGAGCCAGCTGTCCAACGTGCTCGGCGCCTGGCAGCCGCTGGAAGCCCTGCTGGCATTGGCCCAGCCACACGGTGCCCTGACCGTGATCGACGGCGCCCAAGGCATCGTTCATGGCCGCCATGACGTACACGCCCTGGGTTGCGACTTCTATGTGTTTTCCAGCCACAAGCTGTATGGCCCGGACGGCGTCGGCGTGCTGTTTGGGCGCAATGAAGCCCTGCACCACCTGCGCCACTGGCAGTTCGGCGGCGAGATGGTGCAGCAGGCCGATTACCACAGCGCCAGCTTCCGCCCCGCGCCGCTGGGTTTTGAGGCCGGCACACCGCCGATTGCCAGCGTGATTGGCCTGGGCGCCAGCCTGGATTACCTGAGTTCGCTGGATCAGCAGGCAGTGATCGCCCATGAAGCGGCGTTGCATGACTACCTGTTGCGCGGGCTGAAAGCCCGCAATGGCGTACACGTGCTGGGTTCGCCCCAAGTGGCGTTGGTCAGTTTTGTCGTCGAAGGTGTGCATAACGCCGACCTCGCGCACCTGCTCACCGAGCAAGGCATTGCCGTGCGCGCCGGTCATCACTGCGCCATGCCGCTGCTCAAAGCGATGCACTTGTCGGGGGCGATCCGTGTGTCCCTGGCGCTGTATAACGATTCCGACGATCTGGAGCGTTTCTTTGAGGCGCTGGACCAAGCCTTGGATATGTTGCGATGAGCCTGCCGGTTGATGCAGTGGCTGCACTGGAAGCTTTTCAGGCCGTCGGCAGTTGGGAGCAACGCGCGCGGATGCTGATGCAATGGGGCGAGCGTCTGCCTGCCATGGCCGATGAGGATAAAGTCGAGGCTAATCTCGTGCAGGGCTGCGAGAGCCTGGTGTGGCTGGTCGGCCGCTTGCACGATGGCCACTGGCAGTTCGCCGCCAGCAGCGACGCACGCATGATCCGCGGGTTGGTGGCGTTGCTGTTGGCGCGGGTCAATGGGTTGTCCGCCACAGAATTGCAGGCGGTGGATCTGCCTGACTGGTTCAACCAGTTGGGCCTGTCCCGCCAACTCTCACCGTCGCGCAGCAATGGCCTGAATGCCGTGCTGCAGCGCATGCGAGCACTAAGCCATACACCAAACTAAGTGGGAGCTGGCTTGCCTGCGATGCAGGCAACTCGGTCTGTCAGTCAGACCGCAGTGATGCTATCGCAGGCAAGCCAGCCCCCACATTTCAAGCGGTGCACGGCATTAAGATTTAAGTGGGCTTGACCCGCTCGGATGGCCTGCGCACACCGGCCACGATCTTATCGACCGCCTTGGTGGCCGCGACCATGCCGAAGGTCGCCGTCACCATCATCACCGCACCAAACCCACCCGCGCAGTCCAGTTTCACGCCGTCCCCGACAAAACTCTTCTGCAAACAAATGCTGCCGTCCGGCTTGGGATAACGCAGCTGTTCGGTTGAAAACACGCACGGCACGCTGTAGTGGCGGGTCACGGTACGTGAGAACCCATAGTCGCGACGCAAGGTGGAACGCACTTTCGAGGCCAGCGGATCATTGAACGTACGGTTCAAGTCGCAGACCTGGATCAGTGTCGGGTCGATCTGCCCGCCGGCGCCGCCGGTGGTGATGATCTGGATCTTGCGGCGCTTGCACCAGGCGATCAACGCAGCCTTGGCGTTGACCGCGTCGATGCAGTCGATCACGCAATCAATAGTGGGCGTGATGTATTCAGCCATGGTGTCGCGGGTCACGAAGTCCGCCACCGCATGCACCGTGCAATCCGGATTGATGCCGCGCAGGCGTTCTGCCATCACCTCGACCTTGGGCTTGCCCACGGTACTGTCCAGCGCGTGCAACTGGCGGTTGCTGTTGCTGACGCAGACATCATCCAAATCAAACAGCGAGATCTCACCCACCCCACAACGGGCGATGGCTTCCGCCGCCCACGAGCCCACGCCGCCGACGCCGACGATCGCCACATGAGCTGCTTTCAAGCGCTCCAGGCCTTCAATGCCATACAAGCGGGCGACGCCTGCAAACCGTGGATCTTCTGTACTCATGACCATTACCCCAAAAACCGGCGCGCATTATGGACTACAGAGCGACAAGTTCGAAGCGACAAGCTACAAGTAAAGAACTTAGATGGCCTTTCGCTGACTAATGTCCGGTTTTTCTCTGCTTGCTGTACGGTCAGGGAGGGGCCGGTGTAGGATGCGCGCCGTTCGGCGCAGGCCGACACCTCTTTTCGTTCCACACCCTTTGGAACCCGAAATAGCCATGGCATCGCGTAAATTTGGACTCAACCTGGTGATCGTGCTGGCAATTGCCGCGCTGTTCACCGGTTTCTGGGCGCTGATCAACCGCCCCGTCACCACCCCCAACTGGCCTGAACAGATCTCCGGTTTTTCCTACTCGCCGTTCCAGCAAGGCCAGTACCCCCAGAAAAATCAATTCCCGACCGACGATCAGATGCGTCGTGACCTTGAGATCATGAGCAAGCTGACGGACAACATCCGTACTTATTCGGTCGACGGCACCCTGGGGGATATCCCCAAGTTGGCGGAAGAATTCGGCCTGCGCGTGACCCTCGGGATCTGGATCAGCCCGGACCTTGAGCGCAACGAGCGGGAAATCCAGCGAGCCATCGAAATCGCCAACACCTCGCGCAGCGTAGTGCGGGTGGTGGTCGGTAACGAGGCGGTGTTCCGTAAGGACATCACGCCAGAAGCGCTGATCGTGCTGCTGGATCGAGTGCGCGCCGCTGTAAAAGTGCCGGTGACAACCTCCGAGCAATGGGACATCTGGGAGAAGAACCCACAACTGGCCAAGCACGTCGACCTGATCGCCGCGCACATCCTGCCGTTCTGGGAATACATCCCGATGGACAAGGCCGGCCAGTACGTACTCGACCGCGCCCGGGACCTGAAGAAACTGTTCCCGAAAAAGCCGCTGCTGCTCTCGGAAGTAGGCTGGCCGAGCAACGGCCGCATGCGCGGAGGCAATGAAACCTCCCCGGCCGACCAGGCGATCTACCTGCGTACGCTGGTGAACAAACTGAACCGCCAGGGCTTCAACTACTTCGTGATCGAGGCCTTCGATCAGCCGTGGAAAGTCAGCGACGAAGGCTCGGCGGGTGCTTACTGGGGCGTGTACAACGCTGCACGCCAGCAGAAATTCAACTTTGAAGGGCCCGTGGTCGCGATTCCGCAATGGCGTGTGCTGGCCATCGGTTCGGTGGTACTCGCGCTGCTGTCCCTGACCCTGTTGATGATCGACGGCTCGGCCTTGCGCCAGCGTGGTCGCACCTTCCTGACCTTTATCGCGTTCCTCTGCGGTTCGGTGCTGGTGTGGATCGGCTACGACTACAGCCAGCAATACAGCACCTGGTTCAGTGTCACCGTGGGCATCCTTCTCGCGCTCGGCGCCCTGGGTGTGTTTATCGTGTTGCTGACCGAAGCCCACGAACTGGCGGAAGCGGTGTGGACCCACAAGCGTCGGCGTGAATTCCTGCCGGTTGAAGGGGATTCGGACTACCGCCCGAAAGTGTCGATCCATGTGCCGTGCTACAACGAGCCGCCGGAAATGGTCAAACAGACCCTCGACGCCCTGGCCGCCCTCGATTACCCGGACTACGAAGTTCTGATCATCGACAACAACACCAAGGACCCGGCGGTATGGGAACCGGTGCGCGACTACTGCGAAACCCTGGGCCCGCGCTTCAAGTTCTTCCACGTCGCGCCTTTGGCTGGCTTCAAGGGTGGCGCGCTGAACTACCTGATCCCGCACACCGCCAAGGATGCCGAAGTGATCGCAGTGATCGACTCCGACTACTGCGTGTCGCCAAACTGGCTCAAGCACATGGTGCCGCACTTCGCCGATCCGAAAATCGCCGTGGTGCAATCGCCGCAGGACTACCGCGACCAGAACGAAAGCACCTTCAAGAAGCTCTGCTACGCGGAATACAAGGGCTTCTTCCATATCGGCATGGTCACCCGCAACGACCGTGACGCGATCATCCAGCACGGCACCATGACCATGACCCGTCGCTCGGTGCTTGAGGAATTGGGATGGGCTGACTGGTGCATCTGCGAAGATGCCGAACTGGGCCTACGCGTATTCGAGAAGGGTCTGTCGGCGGCGTATTACCACGACAGCTACGGCAAAGGCTTGATGCCGGATACCTTTATCGACTTCAAAAAACAGCGTTTCCGCTGGGCCTACGGCGCGATCCAGATCATCAAGCGCCACACCGCCAGCCTGCTGCGCGGCAAGGACACCGAGCTGACCCGTGGCCAGCGCTACCACTTCCTCGCGGGCTGGTTGCCGTGGGTGGCGGATGGCATGAATATCTTCTTCACCGTTGGCGCGTTGTTATGGTCGGCGGCAATGATCATTGTGCCGACGCGGGTTGATCCGCCGCTGCTGATTTTCGCAATCCCGCCGTTGGCGTTGTTTGTGTTCAAGGTGGGCAAGATCATCTTCCTCTACCGTCGAGCGGTAGGCGTGAACTTGAAGGATGCGTTCTGTGCGGCCCTGGCCGGTCTGGCGTTGTCGCACACCATCGCCAAAGCGGTGCTGTACGGTTTCTTCACCACCAGCATTCCGTTCTTCCGCACACCGAAAAACGCGGATAACCACGGCTTCTGGGTAGCCATCTCCGAAGCCCGCGAAGAGATGTTCATCATGCTGCTGTTGTGGGGCGCGGCACTGGGGATCTACCTGGTGCAGGGCCTGCCAAGCAATGACATCCGCTTCTGGGTGGTGATGCTGCTGGTGCAGTCGCTGCCGTACGTGGCGGCGCTGATCATGGCGTTCCTGTCGTCGCTGCCGAAACCTTCGGCGAAGGCTGAGCCCGTCACAGCCGCGTAAAAACTTGCGCAATGCACTAAACGGCGGCCTCTGGCCGCCGTTTTGCTATAAGATAACGGCCGTTTTGCAAGACTTGGCCTGGACCACTGCTTTCACGTGGGAGCGGGCTTGCCCGCGATAGCATCACCGCGTTCTGACTGATAGACCGAGGTGTCTGCATCGCAGGCAAGCCAGCTCCCACCTGGCTCTGCGCCACTTCACAGGTTGTATTCCACATTCGTCCTGCGCCCATTACACGCTTTCCGGAGTTTCCCCATGACGGCCCATGCCGACCTTTCGCCGACCCTTCAACTTGCCATCGACCTGATCCGTCGCCCCTCCGTGACGCCGATCGACGCCGATTGCCAGAAGCTGATGATGCAGCGCCTGGGCGACGCCGGTTTTGCGCTGGAACCGATGCGCATCGAGGACGTGGACAACTTCTGGGCCACCCATGGCAAACACGATGGCCCGGTGCTGTGTTTTGCCGGCCACACCGACGTGGTACCGACCGGCCCGGTGCAGGCGTGGCAGAACGATCCGTTCGACGCGCTGATCGATGAAAACGGCATGCTCTGCGGGCGTGGCGCGGCGGACATGAAAGGCAGCCTGGCGGCCATGTTGGTGGCGGCTGAACGTTTCGTCACCGATTACCCGGACCACAAGGGCTCGGTGGCTTTCCTGATCACCAGCGATGAAGAAGGTCCGGCGCACCACGGCACCAAGGCCGTGATCGAACGCCTGGCCGCACGCAAGGAGCGCCTGGACTGGTGCATCGTTGGCGAACCGTCGAGCACCACGCTGGTGGGCGATGTGGTCAAGAACGGTCGTCGCGGTTCCCTCGGTGCCACGCTGACGGTACGCGGTGTCCAAGGCCACGTGGCCTACCCGCACCTGGCGAAGAACCCGATCCACTTGGCGGCGCCGGCCCTGGCCGAATTGGCCGCCGAGCACTGGGATGACGGCAACGCCTTCTTCCCACCCACCAGCTTCCAGATCTCCAACCTCAATTCCGGCACCGGCGCGACCAACGTGATCCCCGGTGACCTGAAGGCGGTGTTCAACTTCCGCTTCTCCACCGAATCCACCGTCGAAGGCCTGCAGCAGCGGGTTGCCGAGATTCTCGACAAACACGGCCTGGACTGGCACGTGGAGTGGGCGCTGTCGGGTCTGCCGTTCCTCACCGAACCGGGTGCGCTACTGGATGCCGTGTCGGCCAGCATCAAGGCGATCACCGGTCGCGAAACCCAGGCGTCCACCAGCGGCGGTACCTCCGATGGGCGATTCATCGCCACATTGGGCACCCAAGTGGTCGAGCTGGGCCCGGTCAACGCGACGATCCACCAGGTCAATGAACGCATCCTCGCCAGCGACCTCGATGTGCTGACCGAAATCTACTACCAGACCCTGATCAAGTTGCTCGCCTGATGCTGGCCTGCCCCATTTGCAGCGCACCGCTGAACGCGGTGGACAATGGTGTGGCGTGCCCGGCAGGGCATCGTTTCGACCGCGCACGCCAGGGTTACCTGAACCTGTTGCCGGTGCAGCACAAGAACAGCCGCGACCCCGGCGATAACCTGGCGATGGTGGAAGCGCGCCGCGACTTCCTCAACGCCGGGCACTACGCGCCAGTGGCCCAGCGCCTGGCCGAGCTGGCCGCTGAACGTGCGCCGGCGCGCTGGGTCGACATCGGCTGTGGCGAGGGTTACTACACCGCGCAGATCGCCGACGCCTTGCCCCACGCCGACGGCTATGCACTGGATATCTCCAAGGAAGCGGTCAAGCGTGCCTGCAAGCGCAACCCGGCGCTGACCTGGTTGATCGCCAGCATGGCCCGTGTGCCGTTGGCGTCAGGCAGTTGCCAGTTCCTCGCCAGCGTGTTCAGCCCACTGGACTGGGAAGAGGCCAAGCGCCTGCTCAGCCCCGGCGGCGGCTTGATGAAAGTCGGCCCGACCAGCGGCCACCTGATGGAGCTGCGCGAGCGTCTGTACGACGAAGTGCGTGAGTACACCGACGACAAACACTTGGCCCTGGTGCCGGACGGTATGAGCCTGGCGCACAGCGAGACGTTGGCGTTCACCCTGAGCCTGGCCGAGCCCCAGGACCGCGCCAACCTGCTGGCCATGACCCCGCACGGCTGGCGTGCCAGCGCCGAGCGCCGCGCACAGGTGATCGAGGCGGCCGAGCCGTTGGTGGTCACTGTGTCGATGCGCTACGACTATTTCGTGCTTCAATAAATAACTTTCCAGCATCCGCGAATGGATTTTCGAATCCCGCAACGAGGAACATCCATGCGCCAACCCGATATCGAGATTTACCTGAAGGACGCCGACGTCGACCACAAGGCCATCGCCGCCTGGCTGGGCGCCGCCCTGGGTCCGTGCTCCGACTGGGTCCAGAAAGGCCAGACGTACAAATGCAAGGCCGGCAACGTGCCTGTCACCTGGCTGCCGAAAGCCGTCGGCAAATGGAACAGCCTGTACCTGGAAAGCGACCAGACCCCATGGGACGACGACATCGCCTGCGCCCGCGCTGCATTTGTTGCGCTGAACGTGGAAGTGCGTTGTGCACCGGGGACCTGGGTTGAGGAAGAAGGTGAGGAAAGCGCTGACACCTGGATTCGGATCAGCGAAGACGGTGAAGAACAGATCACCTGGAAAACTGCCTGATCCTGAATGGTGAACCCAATCAAACTGTGGGAGCTGGCTTGCCTGCGATGGCATCACTACGGTCTTACTGAATAGACCGAGGTGTCTGCATCGCAGGCAAGCCAGCTCCCACAGTTGGTTGGGTTACCCAGCCAGGGGCTTTATAGACCGACCACATCCTCCGCCTGCAACCCCTTCTCGCCGGTCACCACGGCGTATTCCACCTGCTGGCCCTCGGCCAGGGAGCGGTGGCCTTCGCCGCGAATGGCGCGATAGTGCACAAACACGTCCTTACCGTCTTCGCGCTGGATAAACCCATAGCCCTTTGCATCGTTGAACCACTTCACATTGCCGGTTTCACGCGTTGCCATCTGTCTTACTCCCACATGCATTTTTATTGTTGAGTCGCTCGCATTGAACTGCCGAGTATAAGACAGGCTCAAAAACGATCAACTCAAGTTTACATCGCTGCTTTTTTGCCGATTTTCGGCGAATACGGCACACTACTCTCCCGAGCGCCTGCTCGGTTTTTTCCACTTGAAGCAGCACGCCTATGACCCGTTCCCCGTTTCGCCGTCTAGTGTTCGGCACCTTGCGCCGACTGTTGTACCTCTGGGTCCGCTCGGAGACGATCAACCAGTCGTCCCTGACCCTTAACCTGGACCGCAGCCGGCCGGTGTTCTATGTCCTGCAATCGCCCTCCCTCACCGAATTGGCCGTGGTCGATGCCGAGTGCACCAAGGCCGGCCTGCCGCGCCCGGTGCTGCCGGTCTCGGTCGGCCCGTTGATGGAACCCGCGGCGTTCTTCTACCTGACGCCGGAGCCGGACTGGCTCGGCCGCCAGGACAAGCGCGGCGCGCCGCCCACACTGACCCGTTTGGTCGGCACCCTCACCGAGCACGCCGAAGAGAATGCACAAATCATTCCGGTCAGCGTGTTCTGGGGCCAATCCCCCGAGAGCGAGTCCAGCCCGTGGAAGCTGTTGTTTGCCGACAGCTGGGCGGTCACCGGGCGTCTACGCCGCTTGTTGAGCATCCTGATCCTGGGTCGCAAGACTCGGGTGCAATTCTCCGCGCCTATCAACCTGCGTGAATTGATCGAGCACAATAAAGGCCACGAACGTACCGTGCGCATGGCCCAACGCATCCTGCGCGTGCACTTTCGTAACCTGAAGACGGCGGTGATCGGTCCCGATTTGTCACACCGCCGCAACCTGGTGAAGGGCTTGGTCAACATGCCGCTGGTGCGCCAGGCCATTGCCGATGAGGCCGAACGGGAGAAGATCAGCCCGGAAAAAGCCAAGGCCCAGGCCCTGCGCTACGGCAACGAAATCGCCTCGGACTACACCTACACCGCGATCCGCTTCCTCGAAGTGGTGCTGAGCTGGTTCTGGAACAAGATCTACGACGGCATCAAGGTCAACAACATCGAGGGTGTGCAAAAGGTTGCCCAGGGTTATGAGGTGATCTACGTACCGTGCCACCGCAGCCACATCGACTACCTGTTGCTGTCCTACCTGCTGTTCAAGAATGGCCTGACCCCACCGCACATCGCCGCCGGCATCAACCTGAACATGCCGGTGATCGGCAGCCTGCTGCGCCGTGGCGGTGCGTTTTTCATGCGCCGCACCTTCAAGGGCAACCCGCTGTACACCTCAGTGTTCAACGAATACCTGCACACCTTGTTCACCAAGGGCTTCCCGGTGGAGTACTTCGTCGAAGGCGGCCGTTCGCGCACCGGGCGCATGCTGCAACCAAAGACCGGAATGCTGGCGATCACCCTGCGCAGCTTCTTGCGTTCTTCGCGCATGCCCATCGTATTTGTGCCGGTTTACATCGGTTATGAGCGCGTACTGGAAGGCCGCACCTACCTGGGCGAGCTACGCGGTGCGAGCAAGAAGAAAGAGTCGATCTTCGACATCTTCAAGGTAGTAGGCGCGCTCAAGCAGCGTTTTGGTCAGGTTGCGGTCAACTTCGGCGAACCGATCAAGCTGGCCGAATTCCTCGACAGCGAACAACCGGGCTGGCGCGCCCAGGACCTGGCCCCGAACTACAAACCGGCCTGGCTAAACGAAACCACCAACCGCCTCGGCGAACAAGTGGCACGCCACTTGAACGAAGCCGCGGCGGTAAACCCGGTCAACCTGGTGGCCCTGGCATTGCTGTCCACCACCCGCCTGGCCCTGGACGAACAAGCCATGGCGCGCCAACTGGACCTGTACCTGGCGCTGCTGCGCCGCGTGCCCTACTCGCCCCACACCACCCTGCCCGACGGCGATGGCCTGGCGCTGATCAAGCACGTCAAGGACATGGACCTGCTGTCGGAACAGAGCGACGCCCTGGGCAAGATTCTGTACCTGGACGAGCAGAATGCCGTCCTGATGACCTATTACCGCAACAACGTGCTGCACATCTTTGCCCTGCCGGCGCTGCTGGCGAGCTTCTTCCAGAGCAGCTCGCGGATGAGCCGCGAGCAGATCCTGCGTTACACCCACGCGCTGTACCCGTACCTGCAATCGGAACTGTTCATTCGCTGGTCGCTGGAAGAGCTGGACACGGTGATCGACCAATGGCTGGAGGCCTTTGTCGAGCAAGGGCTGCTGCGCTTCGAGAACAACGTGTACCTGCGCCCGGCGCCGAGTTCGCGGCATTTTGTACTGTTGACCCTGCTGTCCAAAACCATCGCGCAAACCCTGCAACGCTTCTACATGGCGATTTCGCTGCTGCTCAACAGCGGCCAGAACAGCATCAGCGCCGAAGAACTGGAAGACCTGTGCACGATCATGGCCCAGCGCCTGTCGATCCTGCATGGCCTCAACGCCCCGGAATTCTTCGACAAGAGCCTTTTCCGACATTTCATCCAGACCTTGCTGGAGCAAGATGTGCTGCGCCGCGACGAGGCCGGCAAACTGAGTTATCACGACCTGCTCGGCGAACTGGCCGAAGGCGCGGCCAAACGCGTGCTGCCGGCGGAGATTCGCCTGTCGATCCGCCAAGTGGCATTGCATCGCGTGGACGGCGCCGCCGAGGCCCCCGTCGACCCCGAAGCCACTGCACCTGAAGAAACCCGCTAGATTTAAACAGGCGCCGGATGGATTCCGGCGCCGTTGAAAAGGAGCAACACCATGAAAAAAATCATCCTCCTGGGCCTGACTGCCCTGCTCGGAGCCTGCCAATCCATGAACCCCGCCCCCAAAGCCAGCCTCGACGGCGAAGTGTTCTATCTGCAACGCATCGCCCTGCCGCCCACCGCGACCTTGAGCGTCAGCCTGCAGGACGTGTCGCTGATGGATGCGCCGGCCGTGACCCTGGCTGAGCAGAAAGGCCCGGTCAAAGGCCAGGTGCCGCTGCCGTTTCACCTGAGCTATGACCCGGCGCAAGTCAAACCTGGCCACACTTATTCGGTGAGCGCTCGCATCGAAGTGGATGGCAAGCTACTGTTTATCACCACCGAACGGCACGCTGTGCAGCTCAATGGCCAAGACGCGCAACCCCTGCGCCTGCGGGTTGATGCTGTCGCCCACTGATAGTCTCCAGAACTTAAGCCAGATTAAAAAGGAAGCGCCCATGCTCCGTAACTCCCTTCGTTTCACTACCCTGTGTGCCGGCCTGCTGCTCGGTGCCAACGCCATGGCCCTGGACTTGAGCAGCCTGTCCCAGGGCGACGCCAGTGGCGGCCTCAAGGACGCCCTGACCCAAGGCGCGCAGATCGCCGTGAAGCAACTGGGCGTACCGGGTGGTTTCAGCAACAACCCGGAAGTGAAGATCGGTCTGCCTGGCAAGCTGGGCAAAGTCGCCGACAAACTGAAAATGTTCGGCATGGGTGACCAGGTGACCCAGTTGGAAACCAGCATGAACAAGGCCGCCGAAACCGCCGTGACCCAGGCCCAGCCGATCCTGGTCAACGCCGTGAAGAACATGAGCGTGACTGACGCCAAGGGCATCCTCAGTGGTGGCCAGGACTCGGCCACCCAGTACCTGAACAAAAGCAGCCGCGAACAGATCCGCGCCAAGTTCTTGCCGATCGTCAAGGCCGCGACCGACAAGGTCGGCGTCGCCCAGCAATACAATGCCCTGGCCGGCAAAGCCGCTGCCTTTGGCGCAGTGGACGCCAAGAGCGCCAACGTCGAAAACTACGTGACCGAACAGGCGCTGGATGGGTTGTTCAAGATGATTGCAAAGCAGGAAGAAACCATTCGCGAGAACCCTGCGGCCGCCGCGACCAGCCTGGCGAAGAAAGTCTTCGGCGCACTGTAAAACCGGGAATGAATCCAGGCAGGTGTGGGGGGCTCACCTGCCCGGTTCCAAGCAGTTCTTCTACGATCAGAAGAACTTTCCTAAACCAAAACCACCGAATGCGATCATGCCTAGGGGCATCACACCGAAGCCTATGGTCATACTCTTGTTGGGCTTGCAAGCGTCCTTGCAAGGATCCTTGCAAGGGTTGGTAGGCTTGGCAGGTTCAGGCTTGCTAGGCCCGCAAGGATTACAACCCCAGCTCGACTTAGACGCGCTGATATTGATATTAAGCATTCCCATAAGCACTCCTTGAATCATTGAATTGAAGCGTCCACCAACAGGCGTGAACCCTGATTGGCGAAAGACCTGACAATCAGGTAATCAATGAGTGGCCCCACACCTTGGAAGCGTTCCCGCCTCCGCATCCCCTTTGTGAAAAACCCTACGACAACTCTTTACCCAGCCTGTGGTTTGACCCGGAACCATGCTGCGTACAAGGCCGGCAAAAACAACAGCGTCAGCGCCGTCGCCACAATCAGACCGCCCATGATGGCCACGGCCATTGGCCCGAAGAACACACTGCGTGACAGTGGGATCATGGCCAGCACTGCTGCGAGGGCTGTCAGCACAATCGGGCGGAAGCGTCGGACCGTGGCTTCGATAATCGCCTGCCAGGGCGCCAGGCCCGCCTTGATGTCCTGTTCAATCTGGTCGACCAGAATCACCGAGTTGCGCATGATCATCCCGGACAGCGCGATGGTGCCCAGCATGGCCACGAAGCCGAACGGCTGGCGGAATACCAGCAGGAACAGCGTCACGCCAATCAGGCCCAGCGGCGCTGTCAGGAACACCATCGCAGTGCGTGAGAAACTGCGCAGTTGCAGCATCAACAGGGTCAGCACCACCACGATAAACAATGGCACGCCGGCTTTGACCGAGTTCTGGCCACGGGCGGAATCTTCCACCGTACCGCCGACATCCAGCAGGTAACCATCCGGCAGTTCAGCACGCACGCCTTCAAGGGTCGGCAGGATCTGCTGGACCAGCGTCGCCGGCTGCTCCTTGCCATAGATGTCCGCGCGAATGGTCACCGTGGGCAGACGGTTGCGGTGCCAGATGATGCCTTCTTCAAAACCGTATTCGAGGGTGGCGATCTGCGACAGTGCTACGCTTTTGCCATTGTCGGTCGGCACCGCCAGGCTGGGCAGCAGCGACAGTTCGGTGCGTTCATGCACGGTGCCGCGCAGGAGGATTTCGATCAACTCGTTGTCCTCGCGGTACTGGCTGACGCTGGAACCGGTCAACGAGCTCTGCAGGAATTTCGACAGGTTGGCCGTGCTCACGCCGAGGGCGCGGGCGCGGTCCTGATCGATATTGAGGTAGACGATCTTGCTCGGCTCTTCCCAGTCGAGGTGCACGTTGGCCACGTGGGGATTTTCGCGAACCTTCACCGCGACTTTCCGAGCCAGGGCGCGGACTTCCTCGATATGTTCGCCAGTCACGCGGAACTGCACCGGATAGCCCACAGGCGGGCCGTTCTCCAGGCGTGTGACCCGTGAGCGCAGGTCAGGGAACTGTTCGTTCAGGGTTTGGATCAGCCAGGTGCGCAGGCTTTCGCGCTCCTCGATGGTTTTGGCCAGCACGACAAACTGGGCAAAGCTGGCGGCCGGCAGTTGTTGGTCCAGCGGCAAGTAGAAACGCGGCGAACCGGTGCCGACGTAGGCCACGTAGTTGTCGATGCCCGCGTGTTCCTTGAGCAAGGCTTCCAGGCGCTTGACCTGGTCGGCGGTGTTGCTCAGGGAGGCGCCTTCCGCCAGCTTCAGATCCACCATCAGCTCCAGACGGCCAGATGCCGGGAAGAACTGCTGCGGCACAAAACGGAACAGCGCCACCGAGCCGATAAACAGCAGCAGGGTGAGGACGATCACGGTTTTGCGCCGGCGCACGCACCACTCCACCATGCGTCTTACGCGCTGATAGAAGGGTGTGCCGTAGGGATCCGGCCCATCGGTGCCGTGCTTGGCCGCATGAATCTTCGCCAGGTCCGGCAGGAGCTTTTCCCCCAGGTAGGGCACGAACACCACCGCAGCCACCCAGGAGGCGAGCAACGCAATGGTCACTACCTGAAAGATCGAACGGGTGTATTCGCCAGTGCTCGATTGCGCGGTGGCAATCGGCAGGAAGCCCGCTGCGGTGATCAGCGTACCGGTGAGCATCGGGAACGCGGTGCTGGTCCAGGCGAAACTCGCGGCCTTGAGCCGGTCGTAACCTTGCTCCATTTTGATCGCCATCATTTCCACGGCGATGATCGCGTCGTCCACCAACAAACCCAACGCCAGCACCAGAGCGCCGAGGGAAATCTTGTGCAAGCCGATGCCGAGGTAGTACATGGTGGCAAACGTCATCGCCAGCACCAGCGGAATCGCCAGGGCCACTACCATGCCGGTACGCACACCGAGGGAGAAGAAGCTCACCAGCAACACGATGGCCAGTGCTTCGGCCAGCACTTGCACGAATTCGCCGACGCTGGTTTTCACCGCTGCCGGTTGGTCTGACACCTTGCGCAGCTCCATGCCGGCCGGAAGGTTCTTCTGCAGGCGTGCGAATTCACCTTCCAGGGCTTTACCCAACACCAGAATGTCGCCGCCATCACGCATGGCCACGGCCAGACCGATCGCGTCTGCCCCCATGTAGCGCATGCGCGGTGCCGGTGGGTCGTTGAAGCCGCGGTGGATGTCGGCTACGTCGCCGATGCGGAAGGTACGGTCGCCCACGCGAATCGGGAAGTTGCGGATTTCTTCCACCGTCTTGAAGTTACCCGACACGCGCAGTTGCACACGTTCGCTCGGGGTTTCAAAGAAACCGGCCGTGGAAACAGCATTCTGCTCCTGCAACGCCTGCTGGACTGCCGCCAGCGGTAAACCGAGGGTCGCCAGCTTGAGGTTGGACAGTTCGATCCAGATTTTTTCGTCCTGTAGGCCTAGCAGCTCGACCTTGCCCACATCCGCCACGCGCTGCAGCTGAATCTGGATACGGTCGGCGTAGTCCTTGAGTACGGCGTAGTCAAAGCCGTCGCCGGTCAGGGCATAGATATTGCCGAAGGTGGTGCCGAACTCATCATTGAAAAACGGCCCCTGGATATCCGGCGGCAAGGTCTGGCGGATATCGCTGATCTTCTTGCGCACCTGGTACCACAGCTCAGGAATCTGCGCTGAATGCATGGAGTCACGGGCGATAAAGGTGACCTGGGATTCGCCGGGGCGCGAGAACGAGACGATGCGCTCGTACTCACCGGTTTCCATGAGTTTTTTCTCGATGCGCTCGGTGACTTGCCGCGACACTTCCTGGGCCGTGGCGCCAGGCCAATTGGTCTTGATCACCATGGCCTTGAAGGTGAACGGCGGGTCTTCGCTTTGTCCCAGCTTGGAGTAGGACAAGGTGCCAACCACTGCCAGCAGGATCATCAGGAAAAGAACGATCTGGCGATTACGCAACGCCCATTCGGAAAGATTGAAACCCATCGGGGACTACTCCTTGGCCGCCAGATTCACCACACGGTTGGAGCGATCCACCGGGCGCACCTGCTGGCCCTCGTGGAGCACATGCACACCCGCAGCAATGACCCAATCCGTAGGGCTTAACCCTTCCAGTACCGGTACGGTTTTTTCACCGAAAGCACCGATGCGTACCGGTGTGCGCTTAAGGGTATTGTCGGGCTGCACACGCCAGACGTAGGACGCACCGTTCTCCGCACTGAGAGCCGACAGTGGGACCGAGAGAGGAATATCGCCGTCGACCTGTATGAATACACGTGCGCTCTGGCCCAGTTCCGCCGGGACTTTGCCGCCGGTGAATGCCACGCGGGCAGCAAACGTACGCGACTTTGGATCGGCGGCCGGTGACAGTTCACGAATGCGGCCGGTGAAGCGCTGGTCAGGCTGGCTCCACAGCTCGACCGACACCGGCTGGCCGATCTTGAAACGGCCAAAACCCTGCTCCGGCAGGCTGATCAGCACTTCGCGCTCGCCATCGGTCGCCAAGGTAAACACGGTCTGGCCGGCGGACACCACCTGGCCAACTTCTACCGCACGCTTGGCCACCACCCCATCCTGTGGCGCACGCAGCACCGCATAGCCGGCCTGGTTGCTGGCCACGTCGAACTCGGCCTTGATCTGCTTGAGACGAGCAACACCGGCTCGGTAGAGATTTTCGGAATTGTCGTACTGGGAGCGGCTGACCATCTGACGGTCCATCAGGGTCTTGTAGCGGTCACGCTCGGCGCGCACCAGGCTCAGGTTGGCCTCGGCGGCGGCGACTTGGGCACGGGTGGCTTCCAGTTGCAGGCGCACATCTTGCGGGTCGAGTTCGGCCAGCGCCTGGTTGGCCTTGACCCGCTCGCCCTCTTCCACTAACCGCTTGCTGACTTTGCCACCGATGCGAAAGGCCAGGTCCGGTTCATAACGGGCGCGCACTTCACCGGGGTAGCTGTCCATCGACTGTGAAGAAGGTTGTGGCTGCACCACCATGGCCGGACGGATGGTGGTCTGGGCCGCTTCTTCATGGCCGCATCCGGCCAACAGGAAGACCAGACTGACAGGCAACGCAAAGGGCAGGAAAGTACTGCGCATGCTGTAGGACCTTTCGCAAATGGAGCTAAGAATAATTATACTGGCGGGTATGTTATTAATACCAAACTCACCAGTCCAGTATTAAAGGTGAAAATGTCCGACAATCCTGTGAACACCAATAGCCCCGGGCGTCCCAAGGACATGGCAAAACGCCAGGCAATCCTCGAAGCGGCGAAAATCCTGTTTTTGAGCAATGGCTACGCCAGTACCAGCATGGATGCCGTGGCCCTTGAGGCCGGCGTGTCGAAACTGACCGTGTACAGCCACTTCAACGATAAAGAGACCTTGTTCACCGCCGCGGTGGTGGCCAAGTGCGAAGAACAACTGCCGGTGATGTACTTCGAGCTGCCTGCGGGCATGCCCGTGGAGACTGTGTTGCTGAATATCGCGCGGGGGTTCCACCGCCTGATCAACAGCGAGGAGTCGGTCAACCTGCATCGCCTGATGATGACTACTGGCAATCAGGACGTGAAACTCTCGCAGATCTTCTTCGAGGCGGGCCCGATGCGCATGTTGCAAGGCATGGAGCGCCTGCTTGGCAAAATCGACCAGAGCGGCGCCCTGAGCATCGACAAACCGTTCACGGCAGCCGAGCACTTCTTCTGCCTGCTCAAGGGCACGGCGAACTTTTGCTTGCTGTATGGCTGCGGCGGGCAACTGAGCGAAGAAGCTGCCGAAGCCCATGTGCAGGACGTGGTGGGGTTGTTTATGCGGGCTTATCGGCCCTGAATCTTCATTGACCTTAAGGGCCTCATCGCAGGCAAGCCAGCCCCCACATTTTCGACCGATTTACACCTGACAGGGCTCGGGCGACTATCAGGCCGTCATGGGAGCAAGCTCCCTCGCCACGGGCCCAGCGCCACACCGACAAGTGTGTAGACATCTATGCGGCGATGAGGGCCTCAAACCTAAAGCAGCTTCAGGGTTTGAGGGCTTTCTTGGGGTAGATGTCATACCGGCTGGACTTGCCATCCAGCGCATGGCTCGGCTTGGGCCCGTCAATGCACGGTGCCTTGCGCGGGCGCTTCACCACCACGCGGTGGCTGGCCAGGGCCAGGGCCGCAGCCAACAGCGCCGGCGCGTCCGGATCATCGCCCACCAGCGGTCGGAACAGGCGCATTTCCTTCTTCACCAGGGCGGTTTTCTCACGGTGCGGGAACATCGGGTCGAGGTAGATCACCTGGGGCGGCTCGCCTTCCCAGTTGAGCATCACGTCGATGGAGTTGCCCTTGAGCAACTTCATGCGCGCCACAATCGGTGCCACCTCAAAATCATCCGCGCCACGTGCCAAACCATCTTCGAGCAAGGCGCCGATCAACGGTTGGCGCTCGATCAGGCTCATCTCGCAGCCCAAGCTGGCCAGCACAAAAGCGTCCTTGCCCAGGCCGGCTGTGGCGTCCAGCACCCTGGGGCGCACGCCTTGGGCGATGCCCACGGCCTTGGCGATCATCTGCCCGCTGCCACCACCGTACAGGCGCCGGTGCGCTGCCCCGCCTTCGACAAAGTCCACCCGCACCGGTCCAGGCGCGTCGGGCCCGAGCTGTTGCAGCTGTAGGCCGTGTTCCCCCACTTGCAAGGAAAAGTCCGCATCCGCCACGTGCATCGGCAAACCCAGCAGTGACGCCCACTGTTCGGCACGGCCCTGGAAACCTTCGCCCAAGGCCTCGACCTGGATGCGGCTAGCCGCTGGTTGTTCGCTCATCAATCACTACGCTCAAAAATATTAAGGATCGGCAAACAGCGGCCGATAAAAACAACAGTCAGGTATTTTGCCAGAGCTGAGCGTCGACCGAGAAAAATGTCAGACATTCTTCCCCTAACCATCGGTGTACTGCCGACCCATAACCACTACGGCCTGCGCAATACTCAAGCGCTGGCCGGGGTGAGTCATGTGTGGCAGGACTTCTTCGCCCGTGCATTGGCCGAGCAGCTCGGCGATACGCCGGACGCGCTGGCTGTGCAGGCGCCGGTACCGGCGGATCCAGCGGTAGAGCCCAGCGAAGGCGCCGATCTGTTGGCGCAGATCCTCACCCAGCGCGAATGCGATGTGAGAGACACCGAGATTGCCCCACCGGAACCGCTGTTCCTGCCAATCGCCGAGCTCGAGACCGACTTGCTGCCACCCGCCGCCCCGCCGTTCCCTGAAGAAGAAATCGTCGCCCAGCAGCGCCAGCAGAACTTCGAAAGCGGTTGGGTGCGCCCGATCGTGCTGACCGCCGGCCAACCATTACCGGAGCCTGGCCCGGCGCCGGAGCCACGCCCACTGCACCTGCCTATCGCCGAGTTCGAACTCGACCTGCTGCCGCCCGCTGCCACGCCGTACCCGACCGAAGAACTGGTTGCGCAACAAAAGGCGCTGGACTTCGACTACTACTGGGCTCGCCCGCTGGTCACCCAAAACCTGCGTCTGGCCGCCTGACACTCAGCGACACACCCACCAACGCCCCATATCCAGATGAAAATGGTTGCGGTGCGCGGCGTTGTAGTCCGGGCTCAGTACCACGTTGAAATCATCGCAGGCGCTATCGCGGACCTCTCGCAAGAACCGCGCCTTCTCCCCCTCCCCCGGCCAATCCCTGAGCACGCTGACAGTGCGACCGTCCGCCAGGCGGAAACCGGCAATGTCCAGGGCATTGGCCGACGCATGCTGGCTGAGTCGCCCTTCGGCGCGGTTATACATATTGCGGCAGGCAAAGCTGCCTAGATGATCGACCCGCGTCACCGCCTGGCCGAACACCGCCTGGGCCGCCGGTTGCAGGCTGTGGCGCTCGAACAGCGCGAATGCCACCGCCAGCGGGCAACTGGCGAGAAAACTGCTGCTGAGTCCAACTGCCGCCCCCTGAACGCGCAAAGTATTGCGCAGCGGACACGCGGCATCGGCGGGCGTATCGGCTTGATGGCTGACGCGCAGGCCCGAGGTTACCAGCACCTGGTCGCACAACGCCGGGTCATCCTGCAGACGCCCCAGCTTGTAGCGCGTCAACAGATTCGGGCTAGCGCGCACATCCAACGGTGCCCACGGGTTCCAATCGGCCGGCAGCGGCACCCAGCCACGCCAAACGCCAACGGCACAGGCGCCGGCCAGGATCAGCAACACGCCTGTCACTTTGAAAAAACTCACCCCTTAGCCCTTGAAGAAATGATTGGCCTGCCTGAACGGCATCTTGCGCTCGGTAAAGGTGAACGTGCCCAGTTCGTACACTTCCTGGGCTGCGCGATAGAACTCACCATAGGCAGCCAACGCCAGGGCCGAGCCGACGCTGATGCGCCGCACACCCATCGCGCTGAGCTGCGCGACGCTGAGGTTCAAGCCGCCGGACATCAATACGTTCACCGGTTTGGGCGCCACCGCCTTGACCACCGCCAGCACTTCCTCGGCACTGCGCAGGGCCGGCGCATACAGCACGTCGGCACCGGCTTCGGCGTAGGCTTGCAGGCGGCGGATGGTGTCGGGTAAATCCAGGCGACCATGCAGGAGATTTTCCGCGCGGGCGGTCAGGGTAAAGGGAAATGGCAAGCTACGCGCGGCGGCCACCGCAGCTTCGACGCGCTCCACGGACAGGTCGAAAGGATAGATCGGGTCAGCGGCAATGCCCGTCGCGTCTTCGATGGAACCGCCGACGATACCGGTGGCAGCGGCACGCAGGATGGTCTGGGCGCAGCCTTTCGGGGTGTCGCTGAAGCCGTTCTCCAGATCCGCCGATACCGGCAACGCCGTGGCCTTGGCAATCATGCTGGCATTGATCAGGGTGTCTTCCAGGGACAACGCCCCTTCCGCATCCGGGCGCGCCAGGCTGAACGCGTAGCCCGCACTGGTGGTGGCGAGGGCTTCGAACCCCAGGCTGGCCAGCATCACGGCAGAGCCTGCATCCCACGGGTTGGGCATCACGAACGCACGGTCACGCTCATGCAGGGCCTTGAAGGTTTCGGCGCGAAGGGTTTGGGCATCCATGTCTGGCTCCTGGCGGGGAAAGGAGCCCTAGAGTAACCCCAGTTGCTCCACGGCGGGGGCACGATCCAGCACAGGTAAGGCTGGCAGACCGGGCAGACGCGCCATCAACTGGTCATGAAAACGCAGGGCCAGTTGGGCGGCGAGGCGGTTATCCGAGGTGTGCAGGAATACGTAGGGGGTGCGGCCTTCTTCGATCCAACCTGCGACTTTTTCCACCCAAGGCACCAGAAACGGATCGTTGGCTTCCAGTTCGGGATGACCGATAAAACGCACCTGAGGAAACTGCGTCAGTGCCGCCGGCCGGGGGGCACCTTGGGTTTTTTCGACTGGGCGTGCAGTACGGCAGCCGATGTAGAGGTGCAACTGAACAACGCGCGCGGGTCCAGGCAGATACGCTCCACGCCCCGATCCCGTAACAAGCGGTTAAGCATGCGCTCCGCGTCGCCTTTGGCGAAGAACGCCTGATGGCGTACTTCCACCGCCAGGGGCCGCTCCAAACCATCAATGAAACCTGCCAACTCCCCCAGACGCTGCGGTGTGAACGTCGCGGGCAGCTGCAACCACAGCGGCGATACGCGCTCACCCAATGGGCTCATCAAGCCGACAAAGCTTTCCGCAGCCGGTAGCTGTTCAATCAGGTTGCCGCTGTGGCTGATATCACCGGGAAACTTGGCCGTGAAACGGAAATCGTCGGGCATGATCTCAGCCCAGCGTTGCACCGTGGCGGTCGATGGACGGGCATAGAACGTGGTGTTGCCTTCAACGGCGTTGAAGACCTGGGCGTAAAGCGCAAGGTAGTCGCTGGAACGGGCATCGGCGGGGTACAGGTACTCGCGCCAGGCGTTTTCACTCCAGGACGGGCAACCGAGGTAGTAAGGCAGACGCATCAGATGTGGATGTCGAGGCCCAGCACTTCCATATCCCATTCGACAAAACCGGCGGTGGTCAGGTAGCTGGCCAGGGCGGTGGCGACGCTTTTGCTCATGGAGCGCGGGAAGACCATGTCTTGCTGACGGGCGGGAAGACCACTGATGCGTGCTTGAGCGTTGGCCTGCGCGTCGGACTGGACCTCGATGAAGTCCGGCGAATCCTCGACGGACTCGTCTACCGTGACGTTTGCCTTACGCGGCTTGCGCTTGATCGGGTAGGACTGTGAGGAAAAGCCATCAATACGCATGGGCGCGAACTCGCTATCAGTAATGGCATTTTGGCAGCATCATCCATGGTGCGCAAATGCTCTGGTGATAACTAGAACACATAATTTGAAAAAGGTTTTAAATCGGGGGCAAATTCTGACGATTGGTGAAGTTAGCCCCAAACTGCCATCATTTTTGGCGTCAAGTAATCCCGCGTTCGGCCTTGGTCTGCGCCACTTTATCGCGCAGGTACACAGGTGCAGCCTGGTCTGCAGGAATCGCCTCGCCGCGTTCGAACGCGAAGCGCGCGAGGGTCAACAAGTCTTCAGCGTGGGGCAACATCGCCGCATCCTGGCCCACCAACGGCACAGCGATGCGCTCGCCATAACCCCAGCCGGTGCCAGCACCGAACCAGTCGCCGCTGGCATCGACAGGCAATACCGATGACTCCGGTGCCTGCACGGCTTCCACACCGACCAGGCGCATTTCACCCGCTGTTTCGCGGTAGCAGCCCCAATAGACTTCATCCATACGCGCATCGATGGCCGCTGCCACCTGCTGGGCGCCGTGTTCACGCAAGGCGCGCTGTGCCAGCATGGCAAGGTTGGACACCGGCAGCACCGGGCGCTCCAGGGCGAACGCCAGGCCCTGCACCACGCCGATGGCGATACGCACACCGGTAAACGCACCCGGGCCACGGCCGAAGGCGATGGCATCTACCGCTGCCAGCGTAGTGCCGGCGTCTTCCAGCAGTTGCTTGATCATCGGCAACAGCTTCTGCGCATGCAGGCGCGGGATCACCTCGTAGTGGCTCGTTACCTTGCCATCGTGCAGCAAGGCAACGGAGCAAGCTTCAGTCGCGGTGTCCAGGGCCAGCAGGGTGCTCATCGGTGTAGGTGTCCAAGTCGAAAAAAAGTGCGCCAGTATAAACAACAACGGCCCGCAAGCGGGCCGTTATCCATGTAGCCGGCAGAGCGATCAGCTGAGTGCTTGCAGCACTTTGGCGGTGATCGCTTCAACCGAGCCGACGCCAGGAATGTGGCTGTACTTCGGCTTGCCCTGGGCGGCGGACAGCTTCTGGTAGAAATCCACCAGCGGCTTGGTCTGGGAATGGTAGACCGACAGGCGATGACGCACGGTTTCTTCGGTGTCGTCCTTGCGCTGCACCAGGTCTTCGCCGGTCACATCGTCCTTGCCTTCCACCTTTGGCGGGTTGTAGACGGTGTGATACACGCGGCCAGAGGCTTCGTGAACGCGACGACCGGCAATACGCTGGACGATCTCTTCATCTTCCACCGCGATTTCAACCACGGCATCCAGCTCAACGCCGGCCTTCACCAGGGCTTCAGCCTGGGGAATGGTGCGTGGGAAGCCGTCGAACAGGAAACCGTTCTTGCAGTCTTCCTGGCTGATGCGTTCCTTGACCAGGTTGATGATCAAGTCATCGGAAACCAGGCCACCGCTGTCCATCACGCTCTTGGCGATCAGGCCCAGCTCGGTACCAGCCTTGACGGCCGCACGCAGCATGTCGCCGGTGGAGATTTGTGGAATGCCGAATTTTTCAGTGATGAACTTTGCCTGAGTACCTTTACCGGCCCCGGGAGCTCCCAGCAGAATGACGCGCATCGATGTGCTCCTCAATTTTTTATATAGAGATGACGCTCGGATTCGCCGCGTGGGGGCAAATCTCGTAGAAGTGTGGCTCGTAAAAATAGAATTCGGGCCGCCCAAACGGCCAAAGGCTGATCAAGATACACAGCAGGCCTTAACCACACAAGCCGCCAAAAGTCGCAGGAACCCGCGCAGCGCTTACGTCATAGGTAGGGTGTGCCTGGGTGCAACCCGGCCCCATAAACGCCGGCCGCCCGTTTCAGGGCGGCCGCCGTGGTTTATCTGCAAGCTATTGAGAACACGCAAAAAACCCTAGCCAGTGTTACGCAAACCAGCGGCGATACCGGCCACGGAGACCAGCAGCGCCTGTTCCAGAGGGCTGTCCTGTGCCGCTTCCTGCTGGCGTGAGCGCGCCAGCAACTCGGCCTGCAGCAAGTGCAAGGGGTCAAGGTAGGTGTTGCGCAATCGGATGAACTCCAGGGTGTCCGGGCTATGGGCCAACAGTTGCGACTGGCCGGTCAGGCCAAGCACCACGCTGCACGCCTGCGACAATAGGTCGCGCAGATGTGCACCCAATGGCAGCAGGTCCGGCTGCACCAGGCGCTCGTCATACAGGCGGGCGATATCGGCATCGGCTTTGGCCAGCACCATTTCCAACATGTCGATGCGGGTACGGAAGAACGGCCACTGCTCGCGCATCTGCCCCAGCAGCTCGCCTTCTCCGCGTTCCAGCGCCTTGCTCAGCGCCGCCTCCCACCCGAGCCAGGCCGGCAGCATCAGGCGAGTCTGGGTCCAGCCGAAGATCCAGGGAATCGCACGCAAGCTTTCAATTCCACCCGCACGGCGTTTGGCCGGGCGACTGCCCAGAGGCAAACGACCCAGCTCCTGTTCCGGCGTGGATTGGCGGAAATACTCGACGAACTGCGGATTTTCCCGCACCACGGCGCGGTAAGCGCTGACACCGTCTGCCGCCAATTCATCCATCAAATGGCGCCAGGCCGGCTCTGGCGGCGGTGGTGGCAGCAGGGTCGCTTCCAATACCGCAGCCAGATAGAGATTGAGGTTCTGCTCGGCGATATCCGGCAGGCCGAACTTGAAGCGGATCATCTCGCCCTGTTCGGTGGTGCGGAACCGCCCCGCCACCGAACCCGGTGGCTGCGACAGGATCGCAGCGTGGGCCGGGCCGCCGCCACGGCCAACGGTGCCGCCCCGACCGTGGAACAACAGCAGCTCCACCTGCTGCTCACGGCAGATATCCACCAGCCGTTCCTGCGCGCGGTACTGTGCCCAGGCTGCCGCGGTAGTGCCGGCGTCCTTGGCCGAGTCCGAGTAGCCGATCATCACTTCCTGCGGCCCTTGCAAACGCGTGCGATAGCCCGGCAACAGCAACAGTTGCTCGATCACCGGGCCGGCGTTATCCAGGTCGGCCAGGGTTTCGAACAGCGGCACCACACGCATCGGCCGTTGCACGCCCGACTCTTTAAGCAACAGTTGCACCGCAAGCACGTCCGAGGCAGCGCCGGCCATGGAGATGACATAAGAGCCCAACGATGCAGCCGGTGCGGCGGCGATTTCCTTACAGGTGTTGAGCACCTCGGCAGTGTCCGCCGACGGCTTGAAATAGCCCGGCAGCAGGGGTCTACGGTTAGCCAGTTCCTTCATCAGGAAACTGATACGGGCCTCTTCGTCCCAGTCCTCGTACCGACCCAGGCCGAGGTAATCGGTGATTTCCGTCATGGCAGCCGAATGGCGACTGGAATCCTGACGCACATCCAGACGCACCAGGAACAGCCCGAACGTCACCGCCCGACGCAGGCAGTCGAGCAACGGGCCGTCGGCAATCACCCCCATGCCGCACGCGTGTAGCGAGTGATAGCACAGCTCCAGCGGCTCCAGCAGGTCACGGTTGTTCTGCAATACGTCGGCCGGCGCCGGGGTACTGCTGCTCAACGCGGTATGCGCCCATTGGCGCGTCGCCCGCAGGCGCTCGCGCAGTTGCTTGAGCAAGGCGCGATAAGGTTCGACGCTATCACCGACCTTGGCCTGCAACGCCGGGCTGGCTTGCTGCATCGACAGCTCGGAGGCCAAGTGGTCGATATCGCGCAGGTAGAGGTCGGCAGCCATCCAACGCGCCAACAGTAAGACTTCACGGGTGACCGGCGCCGTGACATTCGGGTTGCCGTCACGGTCGCCGCCCATCCACGAGGCAAAGCGGATCGGCGCGGCTTCCAGGGGCAAGCGCAAACCGGTGGCGGCATGCAGCGCCTGATCGGCCTTGCGCAGATAATTGGGAATCGCGTGCCACAGCGAATGCTCGATCACCGCAAAGCCCCACTTGGCTTCGTCCACCGGCGTAGGCCGGGTGCGGCGGATTTCTTCGGTGTGCCAGGCCTCGGCGATCAAGCGTTGCAGGCGCTGGCGGATCTGCTCGCGCTCTGCGGTGGTGAGGTCGCGGTGATCCTGCGCCGCCAGTTGGGCGGCGATGGCATCGTATTTCTGGATCAGGGTGCGACGCGCCACTTCGGTAGGGTGGGCGGTGAGCACCAGTTCGATCTCCAGGCGCCCCAACTGGCGGGCCAGGGATTCGTTGCTGTGGCCTTCGCTTTGCAGGCGCGCCAGCAACTCGGGCAATACGCGGGACTCGAACGGTGCCGGCTGGGACTCATCACGCCGGTGGATCAGTTGGTACTGCTCGGCGATGTTGGCCAGGTTGAGAAACTGGTTGAACGCCCGTGCTACCGGCAACAGTTCATTTTCCTGCAACTGGTTGAGGCGGGTGCTCAGCTCATCCCCGGCCCCCCGACGGTCCGCCTTGGCACCTTTGCGGATCTGCTCGATCTTGTCGAGGAAATCGTCGCCGTACTGCTCTCGAATGGTGTTGCCCAACAGCTCACCCAGCAGGTGAACATCCTCACGCAAGCGTGCATCGATATCACTCATCAGCCAATCTCCAGCCAGAAATCCGGGACGCGCAGGTTTGCCAGAGTGCCGCCAGCATCAATTTATGACAAGACTTTAAACCTTGTGAGTTGCGGCTAGTCTCAAGGTTAAGTCGTCGCGTTTATCCACGCAGGCGACTGGACACTCATCACCGCCTGCTAAACGCGGGCTTCATTGAGGTTGCCATGAAAATTCGAGAACTGGCCCAGCACTGGGAAGAGAACGCCAAGGGTCGCCTGACCAAGACCGAATACGCCATCCATCTGGATATGGAGTCCGCCGCGCGGCTGGCGGCCATTACCGAGATGTACCCCAAACGCCACCCTGAAGAATTGCTCGGTGAGTTGATCGGTGCCGCCCTTGAAGAGCTGGAAGCCAGCTTCCCTTACATCAAGGGCCAGCAGGTGATTGCCACCGATGAAGAAGGCGATCCGCTGTACGAAGAAAGCGAGCACGCAATAGGAAAAACTCAAGATCTCTTGAAAGCCGCGTAGAACGTGGGTTAGCGATCATTTCAGCGAACCTTGAGTGGTAAAGATAGTCACAGATTTACGAACACATCTAGCCAAGCCGGAGATACCCCATGGACACCTTCAAGACCATGCTCAGCAACTGGGAAAACAAGGCTCACGAAACCTCGAAGCTTGTTGAAATCACACTGACCATTCGCCAACAAGACCTAGTGAAAATCAAGGCGTTTGCGGAAGCCTATGGCCTAGATCAAAGCATCATCACGGAAGGTCTGATTCACTCTGCTATAAAAGAAGCGGAAACAGCCATGCCCTACGTCAAAGGGTCTGAGGTGATCCGAGTTGAGGAAGGTGAAGAGGTTTATGCAGATGTCGGCAAGACACCTGCATTTGTCGAAGCGGAGATTAAGATTTTCAAATCTATGAACACTCAGCAGGAATAGCTATCAATCTGGATTTTGGGCGGCTTCGGCTTCGGCTTCGGCAGCTTCCTTCTTTTCCTTCTGAATTTTTTTCAATTCTCTTAGATACAATGGTTCATAAGACATGAATTTACTCATTCGTAGCTTATTCAGGGCAGTCGTTTCCGAAAGCTCTTTCAAAGCCTCAAATGTTTTAATGAAAATATCTCTGTATATCAAAGCATCATCTTGATTAGAGAAAGAAGTATTACCGAGTTTGAGTAACAATCGAGCATGAAAACTAAAAGCGTGATCATTCAAGGATGAAAAATAATTATAGAAGTCATTACCATCTTTGCTAGCAAGCCCCTTGATAATCTCATAGCTATTATTAGGGTTTTCAAATGCAGCCTGCATAAACTCAGAAAAGCTACCTTTGAACACCAAGCCATCAAAGAAATCTTCTAAAGACTGTCTGACATAGGAATTAGAAGGCCATTGAATGATATCGTCTATATCAGTAACACCATGCCTTGGATAAACCTCAGAAAAGAATTTATCAATCACTGGCTGTATTTCAGCATCCCGACCAAGGCCATAATATAGAAAAGCAACCGAATCAAGGTCTTCTAAGGAGAACTTGTCAAGACCTACCTTAATGGCGTTTTCAAATGCTATGAGAACCTCAGACTCGTTATCCTGAAATGATGAATTATAAATCTTCCAAGCATCACGAAGCAGAGCCACGTCCTTATTGTGTCGAATTTCCTGCTCAATTTCCTCTACAACCTTCTTTATCAAATCTTCGTCAGCGTAGCCTTTTTTCACAAGATTTATGATAGCCAAATCAAATTCACTGCATCTTATGAAACCATACTCTTGAAGAAACGTAGTTTTTTCGGCTTCTATTCTTATAGCCTCATCATCTTCATTTGTAGAATCAGAATCGGGTAAAGAAGTACGCCGGAACTGACCATGAGCAATGATAAAGTCTAGATCGACCTTTGAAGCGTCACCACCATATTTAGCTAAAATAGCCAATGGCAGAACAAGCAATGCCTTCTCAATTATGTGCTCGTTGCACCCCTGCAATGTTTTCTCAATCAACCCTACGAAAAAGTCAATTTTTTTCAGCAACCTTATATTGTTGATTTCGAGCTTCGTAACATTTTCAGCCAGAGTGCTGTGAAAGAAACTTCCAGAACCAAAAACAAGTTTAACCGACTCATCTATTGAAGGATTGAAGGTCACTTCATAGTCAAATACTTTCTCATGATAAGAGAAGAAATCATCACCGGATTTTAAGGTGCCGTCATTGAGCAGCATCACGACGCGGCAGTTTTTGCTTTCCACCAGAAGCGAGATTAAACCAAGCACCTCCCTATCATGCAGCCCTGACCCTTTCCGCTCAAAATCGTCTAGACAGATAAGCGTGTCAGTCACACGAATAAATTGAAGGCTTTCAACCATAGGCCCAATACCTTTAACGCCCAATGCTGATACATCATTGAACAACGATGAGCCTTTACGCATCCATCCTGCAAATCGACCTGAAATATCTTTAAGGTTTTCTTCAAACGAGCTTTCATCAGAAGCGATATGGGCACGTTCCCGGTAAACTTTGTTTTCGTAGATTGATTTCTTCAAGTCCTTCAGGCTGTTCAGACCAAAAAGAGAAACGTAAGAATAATTACGTTTATGAAACGAGTCACGGCTTTGAAGCACAACCTGTTTCCAGAGATGTGTCTTGCCGGTCCCCCAATCTCCTTTGAGAACGATAGCTCTATCTTTTTCGCCTTTAACGAAATCGACCAGAGCCGCCTTAACTTTACTTACTGACATCAGTTACCCCGGTCTTGTCATCATCCTTAATGAATAAAGGATATTTTTGTGGCTGTTGAATAATAATGTATTTAACAAGTTTCTGACTAAGAGCTTCGTCCAACGCATTTTGAAAATTAGAAATGGAATGAAGGGGCGATTCATCAACGAGCAAAGATCGCCAATGTATATTATTTTCGGCATCAGACTTTTTTAGCTTCAACAAAGTTTCTATTGCTCTATGTGCGACATTCCCAACCTCGGAACGCACAGTAAAACTTTGCATAATAGTTTCATCGTCAACCTCAGTATTCTCATCTAGCTCACAGGTATTTAATATTGAAAGAGTCCTAGGTGAGAACGTGTAATTTTTGTCACCATTGTAGTCCTGCAAATAAATATCTTCTATCCTAGTTTTCCAAGTTTCTGTATCGCCATCGCTTTCATGAATTTCATCTTTCCTGAATTTCAGGTGCAGCCCCACACCGTCACCTAGTTGGTAATGCATGTCACCCGCTAGCAAACTCATCAAGCTATTCGACAAAGCTGAAAAGAAGTTGACTCGATAGTTTTTATTAAATCTCTCAAATAGAGAAATATCGAAAAGCGTCCAAATGCTGTGATGCTTCCACGCAAACAATATTGGTATATCCAGTAACTCACCGTACTTTATTAGTTTTTCCCTATCTCTCGCTCTGAGAGTTAGGTTTTTGTCCTGCTTAGTTTTTACTTCAATCAAAACTTTGTATTGATTATTATCCGTGTTGAAAACGGCCAGCAAATCGGGAACCTGATAGGTTTCTCGGGAAGATTTTGGAATTTGCTGTTGATCCAATTTATGGACAAGCGAACACTTCCCAAGCCAGCTACAGATAACGGCGAATTCATCCTCAGCCGGTAGCCCTAGGTCGAGACGCTTCACACGCTGAATGACTTCTTCGGGATTCTCCCACCCGCTCTGTTCAAGTGCTTCATGAAGAACCCGACTCCGATCCATCAGCATAAGCTCATCCATGTATAACGTCCTCATCACTGCAAAGCAGCGGAATTTCATCGGGAGCAATGGAAATTACCGAATCACTAGAATGATTTGCTCTTCCAATACACCACAGAGATTGGCGGTCGTCTTCTCTAATACTTGAGAAGAAAACCAAATCGAAACTTGATACTTTTTTCGACATCCTAGGCAATCTAATGGTATTTCCAAAGAAATCTATTATAGGAGATTTAGCAATCGTAACTTCAGTCTGTTCTTCCGAACAGAAAATTTTGATTGCCCTGCTTTCTGTATCATCAATACGGGCTGTGAATATACTCTCCCCGTAGTCGAGCTTGCGAATTACATCACCTTTGAAAAGCTGGGCGTAGAGTTCGATATATCGTTCATCCTGCAGCGTCAAGTCTAAGTTTTTCAATCTGAGCTGTTCAGGGATTTTCGAGGCAATAATTCTAGAGCACTCAGCAACCTCTACTATTTTTTTCAATCGAGCAAAAATCTCAGTGTAGTCACCATACGTCCCATCCCAAAGACGCATTGGTTCACCGTCAAGGACTATTTCAACTGAAATCCTAGACTTTGGATATTTTACAACGAAGTCATAGGCTCGTTTGATACGGTGATAATGCCTTAAACTATTGAACGGCTGCCCTAACCAACCAGCAACGTCGAACGTATAGGTTGCGTCTACCTTGTAGCGGTCATGAATGAAATACCGATAAGTCAAGAATCCGTCTAAAGCAGCACCTTCAATATCAAATTGTTTTGAACCCTTCCCCATGAATGATTCAGTAGCAGCAAGCTCGAATTCCGCATCATCACTGACAAAATAGATACACGTTTCTAGTCGTCGTTTACTGGGAGTGAGCGTCAGCGTTCCCCCAACAATCACTTCATTAAGGTGTTCAAATAGTTTAGATCCTACGAATTTGAAATCCTTTGTAGGTATGTGAATAGGCTCCCCCACTTCAGTCATGACTTGCCATGCCTGATCAGCAGAAGCATTGGCCTCATCATCATTAAAAACTATCTGAATTGCTGGTGCAGGGTCAGCGACCGGAACCAACTGATGCACGACAGAACCGCTTGTGGCAGTGACGACAACCTTAAAGTTTGGATCGATACTATTTATTGATTCTTCATAGCCTTCTACGACTGCCGAGACATCGAAATTTGCTGGACTACCTGCCTTCGTAATCAGGAAGTGGGTTGCTTCAAGAATCCCCGCACGAATTTCAGCTTTGGCTTCAAATGGTGCCATAGGCACTACACCGACCAGCCTAGACACGTAGACCTGATGACGGGCCTTCATTTCTTTCAAATGAGCGACTGTGTGAAACGTCTCTTCGTTGTCGATGAGCTTGGAGCACGAGTAGCACATCCAGATACCATTATCGAAATGTCTTCTCTGAGCTTTCGTTTGGTTTGGGTCATATCGCTTGGCACCCGGCCCACTCGCAGCCGCACAAATGTGTGCAGCGACACCAATGCTATTTTTCCTGTCACCAGCATCTGTGGAGCCAATCGTGAAGACATGGCAACGCGAACAGAGGTTCGCCGCTCTCACAAGCAGCTCAATCTTAGTCACATCAGAAAAGTCGTCGCGGGTGCTTACGCTGATTCCTTCTTCAACAACCTTTGGTGCTCTGTTCTTCCGTGGTGCCATCGTTCATAACTCGCTATCGTATGAGCGGAATCCTGTACAGGCGTTTTAACATCGAACGCTCAAGCACACCAAGTAATGGTGCTGGGATTGCCGCCCGGATACGACCACCACCCTCGACCGATTTGGACTGAGCTGGATTGTGAGGGACAACCTCGGCCACGAAATTTTCCTTTGTATAACCTATATCCGAGGACGTCGGCCCTACCCCACGCTTTCTGACGCTGTCTCGCCGCTATCTGCATGATTTGTCGGCGAGCACTGACGAACAGAAACACTGACACCCTTACCAACCCCCTGTATTCCGGGCTCCTGACGGGCCCGGCGTACCACTGCGCAACGCAGAAGTTCCAATTTTTTATGCTGACCAATCAGTCAGATATTTTTTTAGGCAAATCGCCATCTTCTCTGAACTTTTGAAAAAAGCCTCCGGTCACAGCCAGTAAGCCATCACTTGGAACGGTCGTTTTAAAGGGCAATTTGTGCACCAGTGCCAGCCCCGCCGCCGCAGACCAGTGACATGGATTTTAATGTTTTTCAGGAGTTATCCAATGGAGTTGAAGACGATGAAGACCAGCACTGCCAAATCCTCGTTTAACCACCTGCGCGGGCTTAAATTGGCCGCGCTGGCAATCGGCACCAGCTTCGTCCTGGCGGGCTGCGCCGGCAACCCTCCGACCGAGCAGTACGCGGTCACCCAGTCCGCCGTGAACAGCGCCGTCAGCGCTGGCGGCACTGAGTACGCGGCTGTGGAAATGAAGTCGGCCCAGGACAAGCTCAAAGAAGCCGAAATTGCCATGCACGACAAGAACTACGACAAAGCTCGCCAGTTGGCTGAACAAGCCGAGTGGGACGCTCGCGTCGCAGAACGCAAGGCTCAAGCCGCCAAGGCTGAACAGGCTGTGAAGGATTCCCAGAAGGCTGTTGATGAGTTGCGTAAGGAAGGCATGCGTCCGGCTGCTATCCAGCAGAAGTAAGACGCTTCCTGTGACCAAATCGCACCTGATATCGAATTGAAAGGACGACACGACTATGCGTAAACAATTGATGATCCCTGCCCTGCTGGCGATGAGCGTTGCACTGGCGGCCTGCTCCACCCCGCCAAACGCGAACCTGGAAAATGCACGGACCAACTTCTCGTCCCTGCAGACCAACCCGCAAGCCACTAAGCTCGCGGCCCTGGAAACCAAGGACGCCAGCGAATGGCTGGACAAGGCTGACAAGGCCTACCGCGACAAGGAAGACGAGAAGAAAGTCGACCAACTGGCTTACCTGACCAACCAGCGCGTTGAAGTGGCCAAAAACACCATCGTGCTGCGTGAATCCGAAGCCAAGCTGAAAAACGCTGGCGACGAGCGTGCCCGCGCCTTGCTGGATGCCCGCGATGCGCAGATCAAGCAACTGCAGGACAGCCTGAACGCCAAGCAGACCGATCGCGGTACGCTGGTGACCTTCGGTGACGTGCTGTTCGCCACCAACAAATCTGACCTGAAATCCAGCGGCCTGGTGAACATCACCAAACTGGCTCAGTTCCTGCGCGACAACCCGGATCGCAAAGTGATCGTCGAAGGCTACACCGACAGCACCGGTTCCGATTCGTACAACCAGAGCCTGTCCGAGCGTCGTGCGGCTTCGGTACAACGCGCACTGGCTCAACAAGGCGTGGATATCTCGCGCATCGTGACCCAGGGCTACGGCAAGGAATACCCGGTTGCCGACAACGGCAGCGTGTCGGGCCGAGCCATGAACCGTCGCGTTGAAGTGACTATCTCCAACGACAACCAGCCGGTCAAGCCACGGTCTTCCGTTGCTAACTGATTGATTGGCATTGGTTAAAAAAACCCACCTCACGGTGGGTTTTTTTTTGGCTCATCAAACTGAATAGTGCGATTCGTGTCCTCGGCTGGCATTTCAATCTTCGCGCCCGCCTGCTCATCCACCCGTTGATCGCGCTTGTACTTGCGAGCGGCTTCCTGTTCCAGCGCTACATGCTGCCTTGCCATGGCCAACATGTTTTCCAACACAGGAATGTGTATTTTCATCCTCGACCCAATCTAGGTAGGTTTCAGCATTTTATGTGGCATTTAAGTCGAAGCGGTTCCAGACATTTCCATTTCAGTTGCATGACATGCGGCAGCCTGCATTACGCCCCCCACGTCGCTACAGGCTGAATAGCTGATCAGCACGAAAAAACCGCCCCGAAAGGGCGGTTTTTGAGAGGTGCCGTTCAACCACCGACCTTACCGGTGCCCTGGGTCTCCGGCATTTGGATCTGGCCCTGTCCCTGGCCGCTACCTTGACCATCTTGGGCGCCTTGATCACCTTGCGCGCCCTGTGCGCCTTGATCATTTTTTTGCTTAAGCAGCTTTTCCAGTAGTTTCATCAGTTCGTCGAGCTCACCTCCGCCCTGGCTACCCTGACCACCTTTAGCACCTTGTGACTGCATATCTTTGATTTTACTTTGGACGTCCTGGATCTGCTGATCGAGGCCTTGGCCTGATGAGGCACCCCCGCCGACATTCCCACCATTGCCCATGTTTCCTACACCCGATACTCCGTTTATACCCGCCATATAGGCTCACTCCAGACTAATGAAAAAATGGACCGATCAGCAAAGCCAATCAGTCCATGATCTGTGGTGAGCGCACCCGGCCGGTTCCGGTCGGCCGAGCGCCTGGCATGCGTTAAATCATTAATCGGTACTCAAAACGGAGCTTTCCCACAGCGGGAAAAACAGCGTTCACTCCTGTAATTGCGGGGTTTCCTGCCCCATGCAACGCACGGCCTGCTTCTTGTTGTTCACCAGCACACCGCTGAGGCCTTTCTGCTCGGTGTCGAACATCACCAGCACGCCATCCACGCACTGCGCCACTTGCGCGGCCGGGGTCAGGGAGATCTTATAGTCCTCGCCTGGCACCGTTTTGAGCATGGTGAAATCGCTGAGCAGCAGGGCGTCTTCCGGCTTGGCGAAGTGCAGGTAACCGTAGAACCACAGGCAACCGACGGTGCCGATGATGGTGCCGATGCCGGTGAGGATCAGCGGGATCATGTTGCGTTCTTCGCTCATTGCGGGCTCTCTGATGAATCAACTTTAGGAATGGGGTAGTTCGGAATTTCGCCCAGGCGGCGCAGGCCGTTGAAGTGTTGCGGGTCATCCAGGTAGCGCAGCATCACGGTTTGCCAGGTCTTGTCGGCGAAGGTCTGCACATGCCCGCCCCGAGTCAACTGCAACACCCGTGGCGGCGGTGCGGCCTGGTACAGGCGGATGCCATTTGCCACCGGCACGATCGGGTCATCCAGGCTATGAAACAACAGCTTGGGCACGCCGGTGAGCCGGGGCATGGTATGGATTGCACTGTCGGCATCCGGCACCAGCCAGGACAGGGGCACCTGCAATGGCCATGTTAACCAGGACGTGCTCAGGGCGAATTGTCCTACGTCACGATAACTGGCAGGCACGCCGTCCAGCACCAGGGCTTTGAGCTGGGATTGGCGCTCCGGGTGAGCGGCCAAGTAGTGCACCGCCAGCGCCCCGCCCAGGCTTTGACCGAGGACGATCAGCGGCTGGCCCTGGGTTTCAGGCGCCTTGTCGATCCAGCTGAAGGCCGCATCCACATCCTGGTAGATCGCTGGCAGCGAGGGTTTGCCTTCCGACAAGCCGTAGCCTCGATAGTCCAGTAGCAGCACTTGGTAACCCTGCTCTGGCAGCCACCAACTGCCGCCCAGATGCCAGGCCAGGTTGCCGCCGTTACCATGCAAATGCAGCACCGTGCCCTTGAGCGGCACACCGGGCTTGGCCGGCAACCACCAGGCGTGGAGCTTCACGCCGTCGGCGCTGGTCAAGGTGACATCACGGTACTGCAGGTGTGCTTTTTCCGGCGTGAACGGCAGGCCGGGTTCGGGGTAGAACAGCAATGAGCTGCAGCCGTTCAATGTGAGTAGCAGGCACAAAATGCCGAGGATTCTCATCCGTTGAAGCCTCGCTATTATTCGAAATTTTAAATCTTTCAGCGATTCAAAGGTGGGAGCGGGCTTGCTCGCGAAAGCCGTGTGTCAGTCAACTTATGTATATCTGATGTTCCGCTTTCGCGAGCAAGCCCGCTCCCACCAGTCGATCCGGTTTCGTCAAAGGATATTCGAGTAATCCGCCTCGATCCGATCCAGGCTCAAATGGTTGAGGAAGTTGGAGAAGCACATCCACGCCGCCAGTGCGTTCATGTCGCGGAACTGCTCTGGCAGGTACTTGGGCGGCACCACCAGGCCTTCGTCCACCAGTTGGCGCAGGGTACGCATGTCTTCCAGGGTGGTCTTGCCGCAGAACAGCAGCGGCACTTGTTCCAGCTTGCCTTTGCGCACGGCGAGCTGGATGTAGTTGTAGACCATGATGAAGCCCTTGAGGTAGGACAGGTCCTTGGTAAACGGCAGACCAGTCGGCACTGAACCTCGGAAAACCCGACTGGCGTTGCCGTAACTTTCGGCCATCTCAAAGCCTTGCTCGCGGAAGAACTCGAACACCTGCAGGAAGTCGGCCCCCTCTTCCACCATGTGGATAGCGCGGGTGCGGTTGGTCAGCTTGCGCAGACGGCTCGGGTAGGAGGCGAAGGTGATGATTTCCATCAGGATCGCCAGGCCCTCCTGGGTCACGGTAGACGACGGCGGGCCTTTGGACAGGAACGTGCAGATCGGCTGGTTCTGGCCATTCAACGTGGTGCCCACGTGCACCAGGCCTTCATGCACTTCCAGGGCGCGTACGTCGCGGTCGTTGAACATCGCATCGGCGCGGATCTTGATGTAGTCCGCACCCGCCGCCGCGTCGGCGACGATACCGTCGGACTCAAACACGCGAATAGTCTCTTCGGCCTCGCCGAACACCTTGTTCAGGCGGGTTTGCAGCAGGGCCACGGCGTCCTTGGCGGTGAGGGTCTTGGCCTCATCCTTCAAGTCCCCACGGCCATCGATGTTGTTCAGATAGTCCGAAAGCATCAGGCCCAGATCGGCCAGGGTCGGGTCACCCGCGTGGAACGCATCGGAAGCAGCGCCATAAAGCTCTTGTGAAATCAGGCCGAAATCCTCGGTGCCGCGTGCTTCGAGCATGCGCACCACCATGCGGTATTCCTTGCACATGCGGCGCATGATCTGCCCCACCGGACTGAACTGGCCGAGACGACGGGTGATGTCGCGCTCGATGTTCTGGAACTCCAGCTTCACCGCGCTGGAATCGAACGACAGCGGCCGGTTGAGGTAGTAGTCGCGGCTGACCGCCGGCATTTCCTTGCCCTTGGCCTTGAGGAACCCCTGGCGAATGTTCTCGTCCCACTTCACGGCGTCGAGGACGCGAATCGGTGTTTGCGCCAGCACAATGCGATCAGACAAGGTGCGTATCGTCTGCTGGTAATCGTCCACCCGGTGCTTCCTCTTTAAACGTTATTTGCCCGCACGCTGGTAGCGCACGGCTTCCACGAATACATCGGCGTTGGCCGGGTCATCCAGGTAGGCAAACACCTGGTCCAGCGGGCCGTCGACCAGCACCCCGGGCCCTTCGACGGTTTCCACCGTGCTGCCCTGTAACGCCTTTTGGCCTATGGCTTGATGGATCTGCTCCAGGTCGAGGTTGTAGACCACCAATTCATGCTTTTCGTTGATTTCGAAGCCCGCAAGGATGAAATGCCCGCCGAGCTTGGCCGGCAGCGGCGCCGACAAGTACCAGCGGTTGCCATGCCGGGACACAGTAAACAAGTACTCATCACGCTGGTTCGGCTTGGCTGTAGGGTAGCTCACGGCTTTATAACGGTGTTCACCGACGCGCGTGATTCGCAGGTTGAGCGGCTCGCCCCAGGCGTTTTTGCTCGACCATTTCCCCAGCAAGCCCGCGGGTGCGGCTTCACGGGCCGGCATCGGGTCCTTGAAGGTCACCAGGCAGCCGCTGAGCAGCAGGAATGACAAGGCAATTACCGCGATTCGCCAGGCTTTCATCGAGTACTCCACGGGGGTATGGGGGAACCGTTTTGTGTGGGAGCGGGCTTGCTCGCGAAAAAAGCGGTGGCTCAGCCAAATGTGTATCGACTGACACTGCGCATTCGCGAGCAAACCCGCTCCCACATAAAGCACGTCCCGTAAATGACTACACCGAGGCCAAGACCAAATGCATGTAACGCTTGAGGATCTCGAGCATTTCTTCACCGGTCAGAGGCTCTGCGCCGCCCAGCAGGCCCTGATATTCCATCCGACTGATTATCGCCGTCAACACTTTGGCATCCTGTTGTGGCTCGCGGGAGCCCAACACCTGGAAAAACTGCCCGGTGCCTTGCAACAGAATCTGCTGGTGGGAACGCACCAACTCGGCCAGGCGCGGGTTGAGCAAGGCTTCCTGACGGAACGCCTGCTCGGCCATCAGGTGTTCACGACGGTTGGTCAGTTGCCGCAAGACGTAATCGGCGGTCAGCCGCGCAATGTCATCGGCCAGTTGCGAGCGTGACTGCGGGCTGCCATCGCCATAGGCGACCATCTCGCGCAAAAGGCCTTCGTTACGCACCCACAGTTTGCCCATGAACGCTGCACTGCGCTCGACGTATTGGGCGAAGGTGTCGGTGAGCAGATCGTCGATGTCCTTGAAATAGTAGGTGGTGGCCGACAAGGGCACCCCCGCCTCCGCCGCCACCGCGCGATGGCGCACGGCGCGCACGCCATCGCGCACTACGATGCGCATGGCTGCATCGAGAATGTCTTGCCTGCGTTGCTCGCTACCCCGACGGCTGGCCTTGCGGCCCTGGTACTGGACGCTTTCAGCCACGGCAGCGGCAATGCCGGCGGCGCCTTCTTGAGCGGTTACGCGGTTCACGACTCACATCCTTGAATAGATCAAAACCTGGCGCTGTTTGCTTGACGCTTATTGACGCCACATAAAAAAGCCGCCTTATAAAAGGCGGCTTCGGATTTCGCTTCGGTTACGCTTGCGGCCGCATGTGCGGGAACAAAATCACGTCGCGGATCGACGGCGAGTTGGTCAACAGCATCACCAGACGGTCGATGCCGATACCTTCACCGGCCGTTGGCGGCATGCCGTATTCCAGGGCGCGGACGAAGTCAGCGTCGTAGTGCATGGCTTCGTCGTCGCCGGCGTCCTTGTCGGCCACCTGGGCCATGAAACGCTCGGCCTGGTCTTCCGCGTCGTTAAGCTCGGAGTAGGCGTTGGCGATCTCGCGACCACCGATGAACAGTTCGAAACGATCGGTGACGTTCGGGTTGTCGTCGTTGCGACGGGCCAGCGGCGACACTTCGAACGGGTACTGGGTAATGAAGTGCGGCTGCTCCAGCTTGTGCTCCACCAGCTCTTCGAAAATCATCACCTGCAGTTTGCCCAGGCCCTCGAAGCCCAGCACCTTGGCACCGGCTTTCTTGGCGATCGCACGGGCCTTGTCGATGTCGTTCAGGTCGTCGGCGGTCAGCTCAGGGTTGTACTTGAGGATCGAGTCGAATACCGACAGGCGCACGAACGGCTCGCCAAAATGGAACACCTTGTCGCCATACGGTACGTCGGTGCTGCCCAGGACCAGTTGCGCCAGCTCGCGGAACAGTTCTTCGGTCAGGTCCATGTTGTCTTCGTAGTCGGCGTAGGCCTGGTAGAACTCCAACATGGTGAATTCTGGGTTGTGACGCGTCGAAACGCCTTCGTTACGGAAGTTGCGGTTGATCTCGAACACTTTTTCGAAGCCGCCAACAACGAGGCGCTTGAGGTACAGCTCCGGCGCGATACGCAGGAACATTTCCATGTCCAGTGCGTTGTGGTGAGTTTCGAACGGCTTGGCTGCGGCACCACCGGGGATGGTTTGCAGCATCGGGGTTTCCACTTCCAGGAAGTCGCGCTGCATCAGGAAGGTACGGATGTGCGCGATCACTTGCGAACGCACACGGAACGTGTGGCGCACTTCTTCGTTGACGATCAGGTCAACGTAGCGCTGGCGGTAGCGCTGCTCGGTGTCGGTCAGGCCGTGATGCTTGTCCGGCAGCGGGCGCAGCGACTTGGTCAGCAGGCGCACGTGGGTCATCTCGACGTACAGGTCGCCCTTGCCGGAACGGGCCAGGGTGCCTTCGGCGGCGATGATGTCGCCCATGTCCCAGGTTTTCACCGAGGCCAGGGTTTCTTCAGGCAAGGTCTTGCGGTTGACGTAGACCTGGATGCGACCGGTCATGTCCTGGATCACCATGAACGAGCCACGGTTGAGCATGATGCGACCTGCCACCTTGACCGGGATCGCAGCCTCTGCCAGCTCTTCCTTGGTCTTGTCCGCGTACTGTTTCTGCAAGGCATCGCAGTAGTTTTCGCGACGGAAGTCGTTGGGGAAGGCATTGCCCTTGGCGCGCTCGGCAGCAAGCTTTTCCTTGCGCAGGGCGATCAGGGAGTTTTCTTCCTGTTGCAGGGCCTGGTCGAGTTGTTGGTCGCTCATGTCTTTAAATTTTCCATCACAGGTTCGTTGCCCCCAGGCCTGCGGCCTGGGGATCGCGGGCAAGCCCGCTCCCACATAGGGTGTTACAGGCCGGATTTCAGGCTGGCTTCCAGGTATTCGTCGATATCACCGTCGAGCACCTTGTCACAGTCACTGCGTTCGATGTTAGTGCGCAGATCCTTGATCCGCGACGCATCGAGCACATAAGAGCGGATCTGGTGACCCCAGCCGATATCCGACTTGGTGTCTTCGAGCGCTTGGGACGCGGCATTGCGTTTCTGCATTTCCTGCTCGTACAACTTGGCCCGCAGCATTTTCATGGCGGTGTCCTTGTTGGCATGCTGGGAACGTTCGTTCTGGCAGCTGACCACGGTGTTGGTCGGTACGTGGGTAATACGTACGGCCGAGTCGGTGGTGTTTACGTGCTGACCACCGGCACCGGAGGAACGGTAGGTGTCGATGCGCAGGTCGGCCGGGTTGATTTCGATCTCGACCTTGTCGTCGATCTCTGGGGAGACGAACACCGCAGAGAACGAAGTGTGACGACGGTTGCCGGAGTCGAACGGACTCTTGCGCACCAGGCGGTGCACGCCAATCTCGGTGCGCAACCAGCCAAAGGCGTATTCACCCTTGATGTGCACGGTCGCGCCCTTGATACCGGCGACTTCACCGGCGGACAGTTCCATGATGGTCGCTTCGAAACCGCGTTTGTCCGCCCAGCGCAGGTACATGCGCAACAGGATGTTGGCCCAGTCCTGGGCCTCGGTGCCGCCGGAACCGGCCTGGATGTCGAGGTAGGCGTTGTTCGGGTCCATCTCGTGGCTGAACATGCGGCGGAATTCGAGTTTGGCGAGGTTTTCCTCGAGACGGGCCAGCTCGGCGACGACATCGCCCACTGCGCCTTCGTCGTTTTCTTCGACGGCCATGTCCAGCAGGTCACGGCAATCGGCCAGGCCGGTGTTCAGTTCGTCGAGGGTGTCGACGATCTGCGCCAGCGCAGCGCGCTCGCGACCCAGTTCCTGGGCGTATTCAGGTTTGTTCCAGACAGCAGGATCTTCAAGCTCGCGATTGACTTCGGTCAGACGCTCATGCTTTTGATCGTAGTCAAAGATACCCCCGAATAGTTTCGGAGCGCTCGGACAGGTCCTTGATGGTGTTAAGGATCGGGTTGATTTCCATGGCGGGCAGCACTCGTTGGCGAACTTTTGAAAGCCGGCGAGTATAACGGCAAATGGGGGGGAACGGCAGTCCGCTTGGCGAAAAGGCGTGGGGTTTGTACACGATCCGTAGAACGATACGGATCAAATGTGGGAGCCGGCTTGCTTGCGAATGCGGCGGGTCAGTCACGGATATATCAACCGACCCAGCGCATTCGCGAGCAAGCCCGCTCCCACATTTAGATGTCCAGTGCCTTCAGGTCACTCGATCCCCACCTGATTGCGCCCATTATGCTTGGCCGTATACAACCCCTTATCCGCCGCCATGATCAATTGACGACAGTCCGTGCCCTGCACCGGCGTCAGGGTCGAGAGCCCAATGCTGATGGTCAGACTTGAGCCCTCGGTCGGTGCGTTATGCGGGATTTTCAGCGCGGCAACCGCCATGCGCAGCTTTTCGGCTACCAACCGAGCACCGCCCGGCGAGGTATTCGGCAGCACCAGAGCAAACTCTTCACCGCCGTAGCGCGCCGGCAGATCCGAGGGGCGGCTGCTGGCTTCGCGGATGGCGGCGGCAACCTTGCGCAAAGCCTCGTCACCTTCGACATGCCCAAAGCTGTCGTTGTAGGTCTTGAAGAAGTCCACGTCGATCATCAGCAGCGACAGTTGAGTCTGGTCACGCATGGCACGGCGCCATTCCAGTTCCAGGTATTCATCGAAATGACGCCGGTTGGACAGCCCGGTAAGACCATCGGAGTTCATCAACCGCTGCAGCACCAGGTTAGTGTCCAGCAACTGTTGCTGGCTGACCCGCAGCGCGCGATAGGCTGCATCCCGTTGCAACAAGGTCATGTACGAGCGCGAGTGATAGCGGATCCGCGCCACCAGTTCGATATTGTCCGGCAGCTTGACCAGGTAGTCGTTGGCACCCGCCGAGAACGCCGCGCTCTTGATCAGCGGGTCCTCCTTGGTGGAAAGCACGATGATCGGGATGTTCTGCGTGGCCGGGTGATTGCGGTATTCACGCACCAGGGTCAGGCCGTCGAGGCCGGGCATCACCAGATCCTGCAGGATAACGGTCGGTTTGATGCGGATCGCCTGGGCAATCGCCTGGTGCGGGTCGGCGCAGAAGTGAAAGTCGATGTTTTCTTCATGAGCCAGGCCACGCCGCACGGCTTCGCCGATCATGGCCTGGTCGTCGACCAGCAACACCATGGCAGCATTTTCGTCGGTCTTGATGTCGTCGATCTGTAAATCATTCATGTGCAGTCACCTGAATTACTGCCGGCAAGCCGGTGCTGCGGGAGGTCGTGTTCATTTGGCGAATACCTCCAGCAGTCGGGGCGCAATTCTATCCAGTGGGCGAATTTCAACAGCAGCATCAATCGCCGCCGCCGCTTTGGGCATGCCATACACCGCCGAGCTTTGCTGATCCTGGGCGATGGTCAAATAACCTTGTTCACGCAGTAACTTGAGGCCCTGGGCCCCGTCGCGCCCCATGCCGGTCAACAGTACGCCGACGGCATCGCCATTCCAGTGGCTGGCCACGCTTTCGAAAAACACGTCGATCGAAGGCCGGTAAATCTCGTTCACCGGCTCTGCGGTATAGGCTAGCGTGCCGTTCTTCAATAAACGAATGTGGTGGTTGGTGCCGGCCAGCAGCACCACGCCGCTTTGCGGTGGCTCACCTTCGCGGGCCAGGCGCACTGGCAAGCCGGAGGCGCTGCTCAGCCACTCGGCCATGCCGGCAGCGAACACCTGGTCGACATGCTGCACCAGCACGATGGCCGCGGGAAAGTCACGGGGCAAGCCCTTGAGCAGGATTTCCAGGGCGGCCGGGCCGCCCGCAGAGGACCCGATGGCCACCAGGCTCTGGCGTTTGCCGGTGATGCGCGGGGCCAGAGCTTCCGCACGCACGCGGCTGCCGCGCTGACCGATCAGCCAGCCGATGTTGAGGATCTTGCGCAACAGCGGCGCCGCCGCATCCTTGGGGTTGCCCACGCCCAAGGTCGGGGTGTCCACTACGTCGAGGGCGCCGTGGCCCATGGCTTCGAACACTCGGCTCACGTTGGCCTGGCGGTCGACGGTGACGATAAGGATGGCGCACGGGGTCTGGGCCATGATCTGGCGGGTGGCTTCCACGCCGTCCATCACCGGCATGATCAGGTCCATCAGGATCAGGTCCGGCGTCAGTTCAGCGCAGCGCTGCACCGCTTCCAGGCCATTGGCGGCCACCCAGACAACTTGATGCGCGGGCTCGAAGCTCAAGGCGCGGCGCAAGGCCTCCACCGCCAGGGGCATGTCATTGACGATCGCAATCCTCATGCCCGCGCGCCTCCGATCAGTTCCATCACGGCGTCCAACAGGGCGTCATCATGAAAACTGGCTTTGGCTAAATAATAGTCGGCGCCGGCGTCCAGTCCACGGCGTCGGTCTTCTTCGCGATCCTTGTAGGACACCACCATCACCGGCAACGATTGCAGGCGACTGTCACGGCGCAAGAGTGTGACCAATTCAATACCGTCCATACGAGGCATATCAATATCAGTGATCAACAGGTCAAAGTCTTCGGAGCGCAAGGCGTTCCAGCCGTCCATGCCATCGACCGCCACGGCCACTTCATAACCACGATTAAGTAACAATTTGCGTTGCAGCTCGCGCACGGTCAGTGAGTCATCCACCACCAACACCCGTTTACGCGGAGCCTCGGTGCTTTGTTGGCTGCGCCGGGCAATCCGTTCCAATCGGCCGGTGTTCAGCAGCTTATCCACCGAACGCAGCATGTCTTCAACGTCGACGATCAACACCACCGAGCCGTCATCCAGCAACGCGCCGGCGGAAATATCCTGGACCTTGCCCAGGCGATCATCCAGCGGCAAGACCACCAGGGTACGCTCGCCGATAAAGCGCTCCACGGCAATCCCATACACAGCATCGCGCTCGCGGATCACCACGACTTTCAAAGTGTCCGACGGGTTCTGCCCCGTCGGGCGCTGCAACAACTGGCTGGCGGCAACCAGGCCAACATGCCGGCCCTCGTGCCAGAAATGCTGGCGACCTTCCAGTTGCACGATGTCGTCCGGCGCCAGGTCGCACATGCGCTCGATGTGAGCCAGTGGGAACGCGTAGGCTTCTTCGCCGACTTCCACCACCAGACTGCGCACCACCGACAGGGTCAAGGGTACTTCCAGGTGGAAACGACTGCCCTGCCCTGCCGTCTGCTCCAACACCACCGCACCGCGCAGCTGGCGGACCATATGCTGCACCGCATCCAGGCCGACGCCGCGCCCGGACACCTCGGTGACCTTGTCGCGCAGGCTGAACCCCGGCAAGAACAGGAACGTCAGCAACTCTTCTTCGCTCAGGCGCTGGGCCGTTTCCAGCGGCGACAGATGCCGGTCGACGATGGTGCCGCGCAGGCGTTCCAGGTCGACGCCATTACCGTCATCGCTCAATTCCAGCACCAGCAGACCGGCCTGATGGGACGCGCGCAGGCGGATCAGGCCTTCAGCCGGCTTGCCTGCGAGCAGGCGTTGTTCGGGCATTTCGATGCCGTGGTCGACGGCATTGCGCAATAAATGCGTGAGCGGCGCTTCAAGTTTTTCCAGCACGTCACGGTCGACCTGGGTCTTGTCACCCTCGATCTCCAGGCGTACCTGCTTGCCGAGGCTGCGGCCCAGGTCACGCACCATGCGCACCTGACCGGCCAGCACATCGGCAAACGGACGCATGCGGCAGGCCAGCGCGGTGTCATACAACACCTGGGCGCGCTGCCCGGCCTGCCAGCCGAATTCATCCAGTTCGGCGGTCTTTTCCGCCAACAAGGCCTGGGCTTCGCTGAGCAGGCGACGCGTATCGGCCAGGGCCTCTTGAGCTTCGAGGTTCAAATTCTCAGTCTTGAGTTGCCCGTCCAGCGTGTCCAGGGCCCTTACGCTCTGGCTTTGAATGCGTTTGAGGCGCTGCAGGCTAGCCAGGTACGGTTTGAGCCGCTGGGTTTCCACCAGGGATTTGCTCGACAGATCCAGCAGACTGTTCAAGCGCTCGGCCGTCACACGCAGCACGCGCTCGCCGCCTTCGGTCATGCGTTTGTTGTGACGCGGCGGCTCGGCGACCACCGGCGGCGCGGGCTCAGGCTCCGGCGGCAGTGCTTCAACGACAGGCACAGGCTCCGGCGGCGGCGCCTTGACCGGCGCCTGGGACGGGTCCAACAGGCGCTCCATCAACGCCACATAGGCTTCGATATCGGCCGGCCCCACATTATTGCCGGGCGTGGCGATGCGCATCAGCAGGTCGGTGCCTTGCAACAACGCGTCAATATGTTCAGGTTGCAGGTACAGGCGGCTTTCCTGGGCACTGACCAGGCAATCTTCCATGACATGGGAGACGCTGACCCCGGCGTCTACCCCGACGATACGCGCCGCGCCCTTGAGCGAGTGGGCGGCGCGCATGCAGGCTTCGAGCTGGTCGGCCTGGGTGGGGTTGCGCTCCAGGGCCAGCAGGCCCGCGCTCAGTACCTGGGTCTGCGCGTCGGCTTCCAGGCTGAACAGTTCCAGCAGCGAGGCATCGCGCATCTGGTCGGGGGTCATGTGAGGCTCCGGGTCACGGCGGACAACAATTGCGCCTCGTCCAGCCAACGCAGGCTGCGGCCTTTCCACTGCAACACGCCTTGGGTGTAGCGTGCGCTGGCCTGAGGGCCGGAGGCCGAAGCCGCCTTCAAGGTGCGCTCATCGATGGCGTGGATACCGTCGACTTCATCCACTGGCACCACCACCGGGCCATCCTCTGCCGCAATGATCAACATGCGCGGCATGATGCGCCCACCGCTGGCGCCGTTGCTGGTCACGTCCAGGCCCAACAGTTCCACCAACGACAGGCACGCCACCAGCGCGCCGCGCACGTTGGCCACGCCAAGCAAGGCGCGCGAGCGTTGGTGCGGCAGGGAATGGATCGGTTGCAGCGGCGCCACTTCCACCAGGCAACGCGTGGCGATGCCCAGCCATTCTTCGCCGAGACGGAATATCAGCAACGAACGGGTGACCACGTCTTCACCCAACTCGACAGCGGCATGCGGGCGATGCGCGTCCTGCTGCAAGGCGTAGCGATCCAGCAAACGCGTGGCCGCCGCCGAGTACACCGAGCAGTTGCGGCAATGGATATGGTCCGCCAGCAGCGGGCAGGATTTGTCGCCATGGATGCCGATGCGGTTCCAGCAGTCATCGATGGCTTGGGTGTCGGCCAGGGTCAGGTCCAGGCCCCCGGTGTCGAGCGCGTCGGTGTTACTCATCGTTTGGACTCACTGTCAGCTCGCTCGCTACGGGCGGCCCGCGCCTGCAAGCGGCGCGCTCCCGCACTGTCGCCCTGGGATTCGAGCAATGCCGCCAAGTGCATCAAGGCCTGCGGGTGCTGGGGTTCCAGGTACAAGGCTTTTCGATAATAGCCCTGGGCTTCCAGGGCGCTGCCGGCCACGTCGCTGAGCAACCCGAGCCAGTAGAACACCTGGGCGGCCGGCGGGTGATTGCTCAAATACTGTTCGCACGCGGCACGGGCTTCGGCACTCTTGCCTTCATTGGCCAGGGTGGCGATGCGACCGAGCAGGTCGCCCGCGTCGGTGTGCGGCGCCTTGATCGGCACCACCTGGGCCCTGGCCGTGCTGAACGGCCGAGGCTTGGTCGGAATCGGAGCCGCACTGCGTGGCGGGATGGGCGCGGCGATCGGCACAAACACGGGTTCCGGCTTGACCGGCTCGGCATGCCGACTGAACGCAAAGGACTGCGGCACCCCAATCGAACGCATGCCATGACGCCCCAGCAGGCTGCCCTCGGCCGGGCCGATGAACAGCACGCCGTCCACGTGCGTCAGGCCCTTGAGCACATCGAACACTTGCTTCTGGGTCGGTTGGTCGAAGTAGATCAGCAGGTTGCGACAGAACACGAAGTCATAGCTCGCCTCATTCGCCAGCAGGCCAGGATCGAGCAGATTGCCCACTTGCAGGCGCACCTGCTCGCGCACGCGCTCGGCAATGTGGTAACCGTCGTCATACTCGGTGAAATGGCGGTCGCGAAAGGCAATATCGCCACCACGGAAAGAATTTCTGCCATACACCCCGCGCCGCGCGCGCTCTACCGACAGCGGGCTGACATCCAGGCCCAGCACCTTGAACTGGTGCGGCGCCAGGCCAGCATCCAGCAAGGCCATGGCAATCGAATACGGTTCTTCACCGGTAGAGCATGGCAGGCTGAGGATGCGCAGGGCGCGCATCTGCTTGATCTCGGCAAGTCGCGCCTTGGCCAGACGGGCCAGGGTCGCGAACGATTCGGGATAACGGAAAAACCAGGTTTCCGGAACGATCACCGCTTCGATCAGCGCCTGTTGCTCATCCTCGGAGCTTTGCAGGTGCTGCCAGTACTCACCGGTCGTTTGCGCATTAACGGCCTGGCTGCGTTGGCGCACCGCACGCTGGATGATGGCTTCGCCGACCGACGCGACATCCAGGCCGATGCGCTCTTTGAGGAAGGCAAAGAAACGCGGATCGCTGCTCATAGGCTCAGCTCGGCAGAAAACAGCAAGGCGCGCACGTCATCAGTGAGCAGTTCGTTGACGCCAATCCATTGCATCAAGCCCAAGGCATCTTCACGCACCAGCCCCAGGTACGGCGCCTCGCGGTTGTCCAGGCCGTAGGGCTTGAACTCCCCCAGGTCGCAACGCAGGGTGTCGGTGGCTTGCTCCAGGATCAGTCCCAACCTGCGGGGTTCAACCCAAGGCTGCGGCTGGTAATTGACCAGCACCAGGCGCGTACTGGTGCGGGCCTGGGCCGGCTTGCCGAACGTCAGGGCGCTGAGGTCAATGACCGGTACCAGCGTGCCGCGGTGGGCAAAGATGCCCGCCACCCATACCGGTGCATGGGCAATGGGTTTGAGCGGCAGGCGCGGCAGCACCTCGGCCACTTCCGTGGCCTTGAGGGCGTAACGTTCGTCGCCGATGTGGAACACCAGAAACAACGCTTTCTTCGCTGCCGGGACGGCGCCGCTTTTAGCCGCGAGGTCGCTCATCAGACTTTGAAACGCGACACGCCGCTGCGCAGACCGACCGCGACCTGGCTCAGCTCATCAATGGCAAAGCTGGCTTGACGCAGGGACTCGACAGTCTGGCTGCTGGCATCGCCCAGTTGCACCAGGGCGTGGTTGATCTGCTCGGCGCCCGTAGCCTGGGCCTGCATACCTTCATTGACCATCAACACCCGCGGCGCCAGGGCCTGCACCTGATGGATGATCTGCGACAACTGCTCGCCCACTTGCTGCACTTCGAACATGCCGCGACGCACTTCCTCGGAGAACTTGTCCATGCCCATCACGCCAGCGGACACCGCCGACTGGATCTCGCGCACCATTTGTTCGATGTCGTAGGTGGCGACAGCCGTCTGGTCGGCCAAGCGACGCACTTCGGTGGCCACCACGGCGAAGCCACGCCCATATTCACCGGCTTTCTCGGCCTCGATCGCGGCATTGAGCGACAGCAGGTTGGTCTGGTCGGCGACCTTGACGATAGTCACCACCACCTGGTTGATGTTGCCGGCCTTCTCATTGAGGATCGCCAGCTTGGCGTTGACCAGGTCGGCGGCGCCCATGACCGAGTGCATGGTTTCTTCCATGCGCGCCAGGCCTTGCTGGCCGGAACCGGCGGCAACCGACGCCTGGTCGGCGGCAGTGGACACTTCGGTCATGGTGCGTACCAGGTCCTTGGACGTGGCCGCGATCTCGCGGGAGGTGGCGCCGATTTCGGTGGTGGTGGCCGCGGTTTCAGTGGCGGTGGCCTGTTGCTGCTTGGAGGTGGCGGCAATCTCGGTCACCGAGGTGGTGACCTGCACCGACGAACGCTGAGCCTGGGAGACCAGGGCGGTCAGCTCGGTCATCATGTCATTGAAGCCGGTTTCCACTGCGCCAAACTCGTCTTTGCGCTCCAGGCTCAAGCGTTTGCTCAGGTCGCCGTCGCGCATGGTTTCGAGGATGTCGACGATGCGCTGCATCGGCGCCATGATCGCGCGCATCAGCAGCAGGCCGCACAGGCCGGCGGCGAGGACGGCGATGACCAACGACACGGCCATGCTGACCTTGGCCGACAGCACCGACTCGTCGATTGCCGCGGTGGCGCGGTCGGAGACGTTCTTGTTTTCGGTAATGATGTCGTTGAGCTTCATGCGCCCTTCGACCCAGATCGGCGTCAATTGCTCTTCCAGCAACGTACGCGCACCCGGCAGGTCACCGGCATCGACACGCTCCAGCAGTTGCGCGAGCACTTTGTTGTAGGTGATATGCGCTGCCTTGAAGTTATCGAACTCCATTCGGTCGGCCTGACCATGAATGGTTTTTTCATAGGTGGCCATCTGCTGCGCAATACGCGCCTCGAAGGACTTGTAGTCCGACTTATCCGAATTGGTAAGGTCTTTTTCGTCGCGCAGGCCGATGATATCGATGGTCTCCAAATAGCTGTCGACCCAGGCGCTGCGGATCATCGAACTGAGGTAGACCCCCGGCACCGCATCGTCCCGGACTGCTTCCTGGCTGGCTTCGATCTTCAGCAACCGCGAGTAGGACACCACGACCATCAGCAGCATGATCGCGATAATGACCGCAAAGCTCGCCAAGATCCGTTGGCGCAAGGTCCAGTTCTTCACAGTAATTCCTCGAAGGGCCATTCAAATGGGGGAGTATAGCTGAGCGCAAGCCCTCATTTATCAACGGGTTTTGATGTAGCGCTCACAGAATGCAAAAACACCCCGGGCCATGCTGGCAACCGGGGTGTTGGTGGTCAGGCGGCAGCCTCAGAGGGTGGCTTGGCGTACCTGTTTTTCCAGCTCCAGCTTCAAGCCTGGCTCCAGTTTCAGTTGGCGTGCCAGCTCGTCGAGGTAGGCCTTCTCCATGAAGTTTTCCTCGTCCACCAGCATCACGCTGGCGATGTACATCTCGGCCGCCATTTCCGGCGTGCCGGCGGCCCGCGCCACGTCGGCGGGGTCCAGGGGCTTGTTCAGTTCGGCATGCAGCCAGCTGTGCAACTCGCGGTCGTTATCCAGCTTGGTGAATTCGCCCTCGATCAGTTCGCGCTCGCGCTCATCCACATGGCCGTCGGCCTTGGCGGCGGCGACCAGCGCCTTGAGGATGCCCTGGCTGTGTTGCTCGACCTGCGCCGGTGGCAAGCGGTCGATGGTCTGCGGTTCGCCTTGGGGCGCATTGGCCTGGCTGGCCTGCCAGTTGCCGTAGGCTTTGTAGGCGATAACGCCCAATGCCGCCAAGCCGCCGTAGGTCAGGGCCTTGCCGCCGAACTTGCGGGCTTTCTTGTTGCCCAGCAGCAGACCCATCGCGCCGGCCGCCAGGGCGCCGCCGCCCGCACCACCGAGCAGGCTGCCCAGGCCACCACCGCCAAGCAAACCGCCCAACGCACCTTTGTCGTCCTGTTTACGCTGGCCGCCAGCCTTGTTTTGCAACATGTCCTGGCCGGACTTGAGCAACTGATCGAGCAATCCACGGGTATTCATTCGTAGCCTCCAGACACTAGGGTTCATAAGACCAATAGGCTCCCAGCGTAAAACTAAGTGCCAAAAAGCCCCGATCTAGAGTGCTTCCAGATGTAACGCAGCCGCCCTTCGCTTAAATCGATATACACTCGAACACATCTATAAAAATAGCTCACTGGTAATTCCAGCATGATGACCTTGCGTCAAATCCGGCACTTTATTGCAGTGGCCGAGACCGGCTCGATCTCTGCCGCCGCGCAGACCGCGTTTATTTCCCAGTCCACCCTGACCCTGGCGATCCAGCAATTGGAGCAGGAAATCGGCGTCAACCTGTTCAACCGTCACGCCAAGGGCATGACCCTGACCCACCAGGGCCATCAATTCCTGCGCCAGGCACACCTCATTCTGGCCACCGTCGACAACGCCAAGCGCAGCCTGCAACAGAGCACCGATCAAGTCGCCGGACAGTTGACCATCGGCGTGACCAGCCTGGTGGCGGGCTATTACCTCGCGGACCTGCTGACCCGCTTCCAGCGCGCCTATCCTAATGTGGAAATCCGCGTGATGGAGGATGAACGCCCGTATATCGAGCATTTGCTGGTCAGCGGCGAAATCGACGTGGGCGTGCTGATTCTCTCCAACCTGGAAGACCGCCACGCCCTGCAGACCGAAGTCCTTACCCATTCGCCCCACCGTTTGTGGCTACCGGCGCAACATCCATTGCTGGAACACGACAGTATCAACCTGGCCGATGTGGCGCGTGAGCCGCTGATTCAGCTGAACGTCGACGAAATGGGCCACAACGCCCAGCGCATGTGGACGAGTGCGGGCCTGCAACCCCGCGTGACCTTGCGCACCGCCTCTACCGAGGCCGTTCGCAGCCTGGTGGCCGCCGGACTGGGCGTATCGATCCAGCCGGACATGACCTACCGGCCCTGGTCGCTTGAGGGCGACATTATTGAAGCGCGGCCGATTGCCGACCTCAGCCAGACCCTTGATGTCGGCCTGGCGTGGCGCCGTGGCACCGCGCGTCCGACGCTGGTGGACCCGTTCCTGACCGTCGCCCGCGAACAGCCGCACCCACGCAAGCCATCTATTTAATCGAATGCTGCATTCAGTATTTAGTATTTGTTGACCTCGCGCCTGACCTCTAGTCTCTGTTCATCCCATAAGAGAAGGTCAGGCGCCTTGTAAGAGAACGCCCATGGCCACACAAGAAAAGAGATCGCGAAAAATGCCCGGCGCGCCCACCCCGCTACTCACTGCGTTGCTGATCGACGGCGAACTGGTTCATGGCCAGGGTTTTGCCGAGCCGATTCTCAACCCGGCCACCGGTGAAGTGCTTACCCAAATCGCCGAAGCCAGCGCCGAGCAGGTGGAAACCGCGATCCTCGCCGCCCACCGCGCCTTTGCCGGTTGGTCGCGTACCACGCCGCAGCAACGCTCGAACATCCTGCTCGGCATTGCCGACGCCATCGAAAAACAAGCCGACTACCTGGCCCGCCTGGAGTCCCTGAACTGCGGCAAGCCGTTGCACCTGGCCCGCCAGGATGACTTGAGCGCCACCGTCGACGTGTTCCGTTTCTTCGCCGGCGCCGTGCGCTGCCAGACCGGACAACTGAGCGGTGAATACCTGCCGGGCTACACCAGCATGGTGCGTCGCGACCCGATTGGCGTGGTGGCATCCATTGCGCCGTGGAACTACCCGCTGATGATGGCTGCGTGGAAAATCGCCCCAGCCTTGGCCGCCGGTAATACGTTGGTGTTCAAACCATCGGAACACACGCCGCTGTCGATCCTGGCCCTGGCTCCGGTCCTGAAAGAACTGTTGCCACGCGGCGTGATCAACATTCTGTGTGGCGGCGGCGAAGGCGTCGGCAGTCACTTGGTCAGCCATCCCAAAGTGCGCATGGTTTCGTTGACCGGCGATATCGTCACCGGGCAGAAGATTCTGCAAGCCGCCTCAAAAACCCTAAAACGCACGCACCTGGAACTGGGCGGCAAGGCCCCGGTGATCGTATGCAACGACGCCGACCTGCACGCCGTGGTCGACGGGGTACGCGCCTACGGCTATTACAACGCCGGTCAGGACTGCACTGCCGCGTGCCGCATCTACGCCCAGGCCGGTATCCACGACAAACTGGTAGCCGAGCTGGGCGCAGCGGTCAGCAGCCTGCGTTTTGCCGGTAAACGTGATGCCGACAATGAACTCGGCCCGCTGATCAGCACGCGCCAGCGCGACCGGGTCGCCAGTTTTGTCGAGCGTGCCCTCGGCCAACCGCATATCGAACGCATCACCGGTGCCGCCGTGCATTCCGGCGCGGGCTTCTATTACCAGCCCACCCTGCTCGCCGGCTGTAAACAGAACGACGAAATCGTGCAGCGCGAAGTGTTCGGCCCGGTGGTCACGGTGACGCGCTTCGATGAGCTGGAACAGGCGGTGGACTGGGCCAACGATTCCGAATACGGCCTGGCGTCCTCGGTATGGACCCAGAACCTTGATAAGGCCATGCAGGTGGCGGCGCGCCTGCAATACGGCTGCACCTGGATCAACAGCCATTTCATGCTGGTCAGCGAAATGCCCCACGGCGGCTTGAAGCGCTCGGGGTATGGGAAAGATCTGTCCAGCGATTCGCTGCAGGACTACAGCGTGGTGCGCCACATCATGGCGCGCCACGGCCAGCATCTTTAAAACAACAATTAAGCTTTGCGTTACCGGCTTCAAACACTGCCCCGACCATAATTAAAGAAGAGGGAACCCCCATGTCTGCGCACAAGACTGCACTGCTCAGTGCCCTGACCACCGCGCTGCTGGCCAGCGCCAGCCTCCAGGCCGCCGAACCGCTCAAAGCGGTGGGCGCCGGTGAAGGCCAGCTGGATATCGTCGCCTGGCCCGGCTATATCGAACGTGGCGAAAGTGACAAGGCCTACGACTGGGTCACCGGTTTCGAGAAGGAAACCGGCTGCAAGGTCAATGTGAAAACCGCCGCCACCTCTGACGAAATGGTCAGCCTGATGGCCAAGGGCGGGTATGACCTGGTGACCGCGTCGGGCGATGCGTCACTGCGGTTGATCGTCGGCAAGCGCGTGCAGCCGATCAACACCGCGCTGATTCCCAATTGGAAGAACATCGACCCACGCCTGAAAGATGCGCCGTGGTACGTGGTCGGCCAACAAACCTATGGCACCCCGTACCAGTGGGGCCCGAACGTGTTGATGTACAACACCAACGTGTTCAAGACCGCGCCCACCAGCTGGAATGTCATTTTCGACGCGCAGAACCTGCCGGACGGCAAGCCGAACAAAGGCCGCGTGCAAGCGTATGACGGCCCGATCTACATCGCCGATGCGGCGCTGTACCTCAAGTCGACCAAGCCGGAACTGGGCATCCAGAACCCCTACGAACTGACCGAAACCCAGTACAAGGCCGTGCTCGAACTGCTGCGCGCCCAGCAACCGCTGATCCACCGCTACTGGCACGACACCACCGTGCAAATGAGTGACTTCAAGAACGAAGGTGTGGTGGCCTCCAGCGCCTGGCCGTATCAGGTCAACGGCCTGCAGAACGAGAAGCAGCCGATTGCCTCGACCATTCCTAAGGAAGGCGCCACTGGCTGGGCCGACACCACCATGTTGCACACCGAGGCCAAGCACCCGAACTGCGCCTACAAGTGGATGGACTGGTCGCTGCAGCCAAAAGTCCAGGGCGACGTTGCCGCCTGGTTCGGTTCGCTGCCGGCGGTGCCCGCGGCGTGCAAGGAAAGCGAGTTGCTCGGCGCCGAGGGTTGCAAGACCAACGGTTTCGACCAGTTCGAAAAGATCGCCTTCTGGAAAACCCCGCAGGCTGAAGGCGGCAAGTTCGTGCCGTACAGCCGCTGGACCCAGGATTACATCGCGATCATGGGTGGCCGCTAAGCCTTCCTGACAACGCAGGACAAAAGGTGGGAGCGGGCTTGCTCGCGAAAGCGGTGGGTCAGTTACAGATGTGTTGGCTGAAACACCACATTCGCGAGCAAGCCCGCTCCCACATTTTGACCGCGTACACCGCTATCCCGTTTTTTCAGAAGTCCAGGCCGGGCCGCTGCGACGACCCGCGCCTTTTTGGAGCACCGCACCATGACGCTTGCAGTCCAATTCACTCACGTTTCCCGTCAGTTCGGCGAAGTGAAAGCCGTTGACCGGGTTTCCATCGATATCCAGGACGGCGAGTTCTTTTCCATGCTCGGCCCTTCCGGCTCGGGCAAGACCACCTGCCTGCGCCTGATAGCCGGGTTCGAGCAGCCGAGCGCGGGCTCGATCCGCATCCATGGCGAGGAAGCCGCGGGGTTGCCGCCGTATCAGCGTGACGTCAACACTGTATTCCAGGATTACGCGCTGTTCCCCCATATGAATGTGCGCGACAACGTGGCCTACGGCCTCAAGGTCAAGGGCGTGGGCAAGACCGAGCGTATGAACCGTGCCGAAGAAGCCCTGGGAATGGTCGCCCTCGGCGGCTATGGCGACCGCAAGCCGGTACAGCTCTCCGGCGGCCAACGCCAACGTGTCGCCCTGGCTCGCGCTCTGGTCAACCGCCCACGGGTGTTGCTGCTCGATGAACCCCTGGGTGCCCTCGACCTCAAGCTGCGCGAGCAGATGCAAAGTGAGTTGAAGAAGCTGCAACGCCAACTGGGCATCACCTTTATCTTCGTGACCCACGACCAGACCGAAGCGTTGTCGATGTCCGACCGCGTAGCGGTGTTCAACAAAGGCCGCATCGAACAGGTCGACACGCCGCGCAACCTCTATATGAAACCGGCCACGTCGTTCGTCGCCGAGTTCGTCGGCACCTCCAACGTGATTCGTGGCGAGCTGGCCCAGCGCCTCGGCGGCACCGCGCAACCCTTCTCGATCCGCCCGGAACATGTGCGGTTTGCCGAAGGCCCGCTGGGCGCCGGCGAAGTGGAAATCAGCGGTTTGCTCCACGATATCCAGTACCAGGGCAGCGCCACCCGCTATGAATTGAAGCTGGAAAACGGCCAGGCCCTGAATATCAGCCGCGCCAACAACCAGTGGCTGGACACCACTGCCGGCCACCAGGTCGGCCAGACCCTCACCGCGCGCTGGGCCCGTGAAGCCATGGTGCCGCTGACCGATATCGCAGGCGAGGTGTGACATGAGCCTGGCCCTTTCCCAACCGCCGATGCGCAGGTTTTCCAACCTGCTGTACCGCAAGCCCAACCTCTACCTGGCGATGCTGCTGGTGCCGCCGCTGATCTGGTTCGGCGCGATCTACCTGGGTTCGCTGCTGACCCTGCTGTGGCAAGGCTTCTATACGTTTGACGACTTCACCATGGCGGTCACGCCGGACCTGACCCTGGCCAACTTCGCCGCGCTGTTCCAGCCGTCGAACTTCGACATCATTGTGCGCACCCTGAGCATGGCGATCGCGGTGTCGATCGCCAGCGCCATCGTTGCTTTCCCGATTGCCTACTACATGGCGCGCTACACCACGGGCAAGACCAAGGCGTTTTTCTACATCGCGGTGATGATGCCGATGTGGGCCAGCTACATCGTCAAGGCCTATGCCTGGACCTTGCTGCTGGCCAAGGGCGGCGTGGCGCAGTGGTTCGTGCAGCACCTGGGCCTGGAGCCGGTGTTGCAGTTCGTGCTGGGCATTCCCGGCGTGGGCGGCAGCACCTTGAGCACCTCGCACCTGGGGCGCTTCATGGTGTTCGTTTACATCTGGCTGCCGTTCATGATCCTGCCGATCCAGGCGTCCCTGGAACGACTGCCGCCGTCGTTGCTGCAAGCCTCGGCGGATCTTGGCGCCAAGCCGCGTCAGACCTTCATGCAGGTGATCCTGCCACTGTCGATTCCGGGGATTGCCGCCGGCTCCATCTTTACCTTCTCGCTGACGCTGGGCGACTTCATCGTGCCGCAACTGGTGGGCCCGCCCGGCTACTTCGTCGGCGGCATGGTCTACGCCCAGCAAGGCGCCATCGGCAACATGCCCATGGCGGCGGCGTTCACTCTGGTACCGATCGTGCTGATCGCGGTTTACCTGTCCATCGTCAAACGCCTGGGGGCCTTCGATGCACTCTGAAAAATCAAGTATGAGTCTGAAGATTGCAGCCTGGGGCGGGTTGGTGTTTCTGCACTTCCCGATCCTGATCATCTTTCTCTACGCCTTCAACACCGAAGAAGCCGCGTTCAGCTTTCCGCCCCAGGGCTTCACCCTGAAGTGGTTCAGCGTGGCGTTCGCCCGGCCGGACGTGCTGGAAGCCATCAAGCTGTCGTTGCAGATTGCGGCCATCGCTACCCTGATTGCCATGGTGCTCGGCACCCTGGCCTCGGCTGCGCTGTATCGCCGCGAGTTCTTCGGCAAGCAAGGTGTGTCGCTGATGTTGATCCTGCCGATTGCGCTGCCGGGGATCATCACCGGTATCGCGTTGCTGGCGACTTTCAAGACGCTGGGCATCGAGCCGGGGATGTTCACCATCATCGTCGGCCACGCGACCTTCTGCGTAGTGATCGTCTACAACAACGTCATCGCACGCTTGCGCCGCACCTCCCACAGCCTGATCGAAGCGTCGATGGACCTGGGTGCCGACGGCTGGCAGACCTTCCGCTACATCATCATGCCCAACCTGGGCTCGGCACTGCTGGCCGGCGGCATGCTCGCCTTTGCGCTGTCGTTCGACGAAATCATCGTCACCACCTTCACCGCCGGCCACGAACGCACCTTGCCCTTGTGGCTGCTCAACCAGCTCAGCCGCCCACGGGATGTGCCGGTGACCAACGTGGTCGCCATGCTGGTGATGCTGGTGACGATGTTCCCGATTCTCGGTGCCTATTACCTGACCCGCGGCGGTGAAAGCGTGGCGGGGAGTGGCGGTAAATAACTGACAAGACCCTGCCACTGAAGAAACACGGTTCAGTGTGGGAGCTGGCTTGCCTGCGATCGCAGGCTGTCAGTTGATGAATCGGCTGGCTGATCCACCGCTATCGCGGGCAAGCCAGCGCCCACATTTGAACCGCATTTGCTCAGGGGTAAACACTCGTTTTAGGAGAGCTGAACCATGCAAACCAAACTGCTGATCAACGGCCAACTGGTAGAAGGCGAAGGCCCGGCCCAGGCTGTATTCAACCCGGCGCTCGGCCGCGTGCTGGTGGAAATCAACGAAGCCAGCGAAGCCCAGGTCGACGCCGCCGTGCGCGCAGCCGATGCGGCGTTCGAAAGCTGGTCGCAAACCGCACCCAAAGACCGCTCGCTGTTGCTGCTGAAACTGGCGGACGTGATCGAAGCCCACGGCGAAGAGCTGGCCCAGCTGGAATCGGACAACTGCGGCAAGCCCTACAGCGCCGCCTTGAATGATGAGATCCCGGCGATTGCCGATGTATTCCGTTTCTTTGCCGGCGCCAGCCGTTGCATGAGCGGTTCGGCAGGCGGTGAATACCTGCCCGGCCACACCTCGATGATCCGCCGCGACCCGGTGGGCGTGATTGCGTCCATCGCACCGTGGAACTACCCACTGATGATGGTTGCCTGGAAAATCGCCCCGGCCCTCGCCGCCGGCAATACCGTGGTGCTCAAGCCGTCGGAACAAACCCCGCTGACGGCCCTGCGCATGGTCGAACTGGCCGCTGACCTCTTCCCGGCCGGTGTGCTCAACCTGGTGTTCGGCCGCGGGCCAACCGTCGGCAGCCCGCTGGTGAACCACCCGAAAGTGCGCATGGTGTCGCTGACCGGCTCCATCGCCACCGGCGCAAACATCATCTCCAGCACCGCCGACAGCGTGAAGCGCATGCACATGGAGCTGGGTGGCAAGGCGCCAGTGATCATCTTCAGCGACGCGGACATCGACGCCGCCGTGGAAGGCATCCGCACCTTCGGCTTCTATAACGCCGGTCAGGATTGCACCGCAGCCTGTCGGATTTACGCGCAAGCGGAGATCTACGAGCAGTTTGTCGAGAAACTCGGCGCGGCGGTCGCCAGCATCAAGTACGGCTTGCAGGATGACCCGGCCACCGAGCTGGGCCCATTGATTACCGCGCAGCATCGCGACCGTGTCGCAGGTTTCGTCGAACGCGCCGTGGCGCAGTCGCACATTCGCCTGATCACCGGCGGCAAGGCGGTGGAAGGCAATGGCTTCTTCTTTGAGCCGACCGTACTGGCCGACGCGCAGCAGGACGATGAGATCGTGCGCCGCGAAGTGTTCGGGCCGGTGGTATCGGTGACCCGGTTCACTGATGAAGCGCAGGTGCTCGGTTGGGCCAACGATTCGGACTACGGCCTGGCGTCGTCCGTGTGGACCGCCGATGTAGGACGCGCCCACCGCTTGGCCGCACGCCTGCAGTACGGCTGCACGTGGGTGAATACCCACTTCATGCTCGTCAGCGAAATGCCCCACGGCGGTCAGAAACTGTCCGGGTATGGCAAGGACATGTCCATGTATGGGTTGGAGGACTACACCAGCGTGCGCCATGTGATGTTCAAGCACTGACGATTTAACCCGGCATCCGTTCTGGATGCCGGGAACCTATAACAATAATTTTCAGGATCTCCCATGGATATCACCCGCCGCGACTTCCTCAACGGCGTCGCCATCACGATTGCCGCTGGCATGACCCCGCTGCAAATCCTGCAAGCCGCCCCCGATGGCCGTTACTACCCACCTGCCCTCACCGGCCTGCGCGGCAGCCATGCCGGCTCGTTCGAAGTGGCGCACCAGATGGGCTGGGAAAAGAAGGTGTTCGACACCGACAAACTGCCGATCACCGAGGATTACGACCTGGTGGTGGTCGGTAGTGGCTTGAGTGGTTTGTCGGCGGCGTGGTTCTACCGCGAAAAACACCCCAAGGCGAAGATCCTGATCCTGGAAAACCACGACGACTTCGGCGGCCACGCCAAGCGCAACGAATTCCAGGCCGGTGGCCGCATGATCATCGGCTACGGCGGGAGCGAGGCTTTCCAGTCGCCCAACCACCTGTACAGCAAGGAAGTGAACGGGCTGTTGAAAACGCTCGGGGTGAATATAAAGCGCTTTGAAACCGCCTTCGATCGCCAGTTCTACCCAGGCCTGGGGCTCTCGCGCGGGGTGTTCTTCGACAAGGAAAACTTCGGCGAAGACAAACTGGTGACCGGCGACCCGACCCCGATGGTGGCTGACGATGTTGCACCAGGCCAGCTGAATGCCCGCGCCATCCGCGATTTCATCAATGACTTCCCATTGCCAGCGGCAGACCGCCAGGCCCTGATCGAGCTGCACATGGCGCCCAAGGATTACCTGCCGGGCAAGACTGCCGAAGAAAAGGCCGACTACTTGGCAGCAACCAGCTACCGCGATTTTCTGCTCAAGAACGTAGGATTATCGGAAGGCGCGGTGAAGTATTTCCAGAGCCGCACCAATGACTTCATGGCGTTGAGCATTGATGCCGTCGCTTCGGCTGACGCCTACAGCGTGGGTTTCCCAGGCTTTGCCGGGATGAACCTGGCGCCCATCAGCGAAGAAGCGGCAGCGGAAATGGAAGAGCCCTACATCTACCACTTCCCCGATGGAAATGCCTCGGTGGCGCGCTTGCTGGTGCGCAGCCTGATCCCGGGCGTGGCGCCAGGGCATACCATGGACGATATCGTGCTGGCGACGTTCGACTACGCCAAGCTCGACCAGCCCAAGGCAGCCGTGCGATTGCGCTTGAACAGCACGGCGGTCAGCGTGCGTAACGTCGACAACGGCGTGCATATCGGCTACAGCCGTGGCGGACAACTCGCACAGGTGCGCGGCAAACGCTGCATCCTGGCCTGCTACAACATGATGATCCCGTACCTGTTGAAGGATCTGCCGGCGCCGCAGGCCCATGCCCTGAGCCAGAACGTAAAATACCCGCTGGTGTACACCAAGGTGGTGATCCGTAATTGGCAGTCGTTCCAGACACTGGGCGTGCATGAGATCTACGCGGCGACCCAGCCTTACAGCCGCATCAAGTTGGACTACCCGGTGAGCATGGGAGGCTACGACCACCCGCGCGACCCGACACAGCCGATCGGCTTGCACATGGTCTACGTGCCCACCAGCCCCAACAGCGGCATGAACGCCCGCGACCAGGCCCGTGCCGGGCGGGGCAAACTGTATGGGCAGACGTTCGAGCAGTTGGAAGCGCAGTTGCGTGATCAGTTGCAACGTATGCTCGGGCCGGGTGGGTTCAACCATGAGACCGACATCCTGGCGATCACTGTCAACCGCTGGTCACACGGTTATGCGACCTTCTCCAACAGCTTGTTCGATGATGCCGATGAAAGCGAAGCGTTGATGAAGCTGGCGAAAAAGCCGGTGGGGCATGTGAGTATCGCTAACTCGGATGCGGCGTGGAGTGCGTATGCCCATGCGGCGATTGATGAGGCGTACAGGGCAGCGGGCGAAGTGGCCTGAACGTGACCTGACGCCTGAACCTAATGGGGGAGCGGGCTTGCCTGCGATGCGGTCGACTCGGCCTCCAGTCTGACCGAGCTGATGCCATCGCAGGCAAGCCCGCTCCTACATGGGGTCGTCTTCTTTCCTGAGGAGTGTGTTCGCTCGCCCCCCCTGCAACACCTTGTTTCACTTGCAACGCCATCACCCCGCCATCAATCAATTTTCCTACGTCATCGAACCGCTTAAGCTATCCAGCGTCTGTTTAATGTCCGTTGCGTTTGGTCGAAGGCATGTCCGAACCGTAATTTCTGATCCAGCACGTGCCAGGAACGGCGCGGGATTTGCTCACGACAGGTTGTCTCTATGCACCGCAGGAATTTGCTCAAAGCGTCCATGGCCATTGCGGCTTACACCGGTTTGTCGGCCAGCGGCCTGCTCGCCGCCCAAGCCTGGGCGGGGAACCGTGCTGCCGATGGCAAGGCCGTGGCGTTCGACTTCGAATCGCTCAAGGCCCAGGCCAAACAACTCGCCGGGACCGCTTACAAGGACACCAAACAGGTACTGCCGCCGACACTGGCGACCATGACGCCCCAGAATTTCAACGCCATCGGCTACGACGGTAACCATTCGCTGTGGAAGGAATTGAACGGCCAATTGGACGTGCAGTTCTTCCACGTCGGCATGGGCTTCAAGACCCCGGTGCGCATGCACAGTGTTGACCCCAAGACCCGCGAAGCGCGAGAGGTACATTTCCGGCCGTCGCTGTTCAACTATGAAAAGACCACCGTCGACACCCAGCAACTGACTGGCGACCTGGGCTTTTCCGGCTTCAAGCTGTTCAAGGCGCCGGAGCTGGACCGTCATGACGTGCTGTCGTTTCTCGGCGCCAGCTACTTCCGCGCGGTGGACAGTACCGGGCAGTACGGCCTTTCGGCCCGTGGCCTGGCCATCGACACCTACGCAAAAAAACGCGAGGAGTTTCCCGACTTCACGCAGTTCTGGTTTGAAACCCCGGACAAGAACGCCACACGCTTCGTGGTCTATGCCCTGCTCGATTCGCCGAGCGCTACCGGCGCCTACCGCTTCGATATCGACTGCCAGGCCAACCAGGTGGTGATGGCGATCGACGCGCACATCAATGCGCGTACCACCATTGAACAACTGGGTATCGCACCAATGACCAGCATGTTCAGCTGCGGCACTCACGAACGCCGTATGTGCGACACCATCCACCCGCAGATCCACGATTCGGACCGCCTGGCGATGTGGCGCGGCAACGGCGAGTGGATCTGCCGCCCGCTGAACAACCCGGCCAAGTTGCAATTCAACGCGTTCGCCGACAAAGACCCGAAAGGCTTCGGCCTGGTGCAGACCGACCATGAGTTCGCCAGCTACCAGGACACTGTGGACTGGTACAGCAAGCGCCCAAGCCTGTGGGTCGAACCGACCACTGCCTGGGGCGAAGGCTCCATCGACCTGTTGGAAATTCCTACAACCGGCGAAACCCTCGACAACATCGTGGCCTTCTGGACCCCGAAAAAACCCGTGGCGGCCGGCGACTCGCTCAACTACGGCTACAAGCTGTACTGGAGCGCGCTGCCACCGGTAAGTACACCGTTGGCGCAAGTCGACGCTACTCGTTCGGGGATGGGAGGCTTTACCGAAGGTTGGGCACCAGGTGAACACTACCCACCGGTGTGGGCGCGCCGTTTTGCCGTGGACTTCAAGGGCGGCGGCCTGGATCGCCTGCCACCGGGCACCGGGATCGAGCCGGTGGTGACGTGCTCCCACGGTCAGGTCAAGGATTTCAGCGTGCTGGTGCTGGATAACATCAAGGGCTACCGCATTCTGTTTGACTGGTACCCGACCAGCGACAGCGTGGAGCCGGTGGAACTGCGCTTGTTTATCCGCACCCAGGACCGCACCTTGAGTGAAACCTGGTTGTATCAGTACTTCCCGCCGGCACCGGACCAGCGTAAGTACACCTGATCGTCCCTTGTAGACGTTGGCTTGCCGGCGCTGGCATCACTGCGGTGCGACTGACGCATCGCGGTGCCTGCATCGCTGGCAAGCCAGCGCCTACAGGTGCTCAAAACCGCGACACACTCTTCATCGCCCCCATCAAATAGCGCATCGCCACCTGATCGCTCTCGGTCAGGGCGCGATACTGCGTCAGCAGTTCCACCTCATCCGAACTCAGCCTTCGGCCCCGTAAAGACACACTGCGGGCCAGAAACGACGCCACCACCCCCGCTACACCATAGGACTTGGCCATGGACTGCTTCTCCTGATATCCATCAAATACTCCCTTTGCCCATAACCGCCGCCCATGAAGCGCAATGCCTCAATGAACAAACCGACTGACTTCCTGGGCCAGAAATCAGACTTACTCTAAGCGTAGAAACGATCTTGCCAAGCGTGGGATTTTTTAGAGTAAAAACTTAAATAATGGGTTTTGAGCAAAAAGCTTGCAGTATTTTCCTACGCACCATTTAATTGAGTGACCACTCAATTAATTAATGAACCCACTATGCGCACCGTCGATCCGCAACAACGCGAAACCAAGCGCATGGCGCTGCTTGATGCCGCATCCCGGTGTTTCGCCGAAGCCGGGTTTGTCGCTACCCGCACAGCCGACATCTGCACCGCCGCCGGAATGAGCGCCGGTAACCTGTTCCATTACTTCGCCAGCAAGCATGAAGTGCTGCTGGCGTTGGTGGCGCGCGAAGGTGAGCAGATTCGGCAGGGCATGGCACCTCTGGCCGACGCCGAAGACCCGATGGCGACTTTGCTGGCGTTTGTCGACCACACCTGCCATTTGGCCTGCGACCGCCACTACGCCGGCCTGGCCTTGGAGATTTCCGCTTTGGGCCACCGCGATGAAGCGGTGGCACACCTGATGAAGGCCAACGACCGCTATTTGCGCGAAGGCCTGGAAGCGCTGATCAAAGCCGCCGACCGCGCCGGGCAACTTCACACATCACTCTCTGCGCCTGAAGCCGCCAGTTGGCTGGCCACCCTGATCGATGGCATGTTCGCCCGCGTCGCAGCCGATGCGGACTTCCACCCGGACCAACAGACGCAAGTGCTGCGCGGCCTGGTGGTGCACCTGCTGCAAGGGCGCTGAAGATGACCCCGACACGCTTGGTGCACGTCGATGCGTTACGCGGCTTTGCCCTGTTTGGCATTCTGGCCGTGAATATCTGCGCGTTCGCCGACCCTTATTACGCATCAACCCTCACCAACCCCGACTATGCCGGCACCGTCGACCACGTGGTCCGGTTTGTCATTTCGCTGCTGTTCGAAACCAAGTTCTACCTGCTGTTTTCCTTTCTGTTCGGCTACAGCTTTACCTTACAGATGGCCGCCGCCGAACGTGCCAATGCTGCTTTCGCACCGCGAATGGTGCGCCGGCAATTGGCCCTGCTGGCCCTGGGGCTGGCCCACGGCGCTGCACTGTATTACGGGGAGATTCTTTCCACCTATGCCTTGCTCGGCCTGGTGCTATTGGCGGCTCGCAACCTGTCTCCGGCCAAGGCGTACCGTTGGGGCATTTGCCTGGTGGTGACCGCCTGTTCGGCGTGGATGCTGCTGGGTGTGCTGCAAGCATTGGAAGGCAACCTGACCGGGGTCTCAAGCCCCGACGCCGCAGACAAACTCGTGGCGTTTACTGGCAGTGCAGTGGATACCCTGCGTTTTCACAGTGGCCATCTGTGGAGCACCGTGCAGGCGTTATGGTTGTTGCAAGGGCCTAGCGCCCTGGCGATGTTCTTCTTCGGTTATGCCGCCGGACGACGCCAGCTGTTGGTAGCCCCGTACGCCTGGCAGCCGCGCCTGAGCCGCTTGCTGCTCATCACACTGCCCGCAGGCCTGTTGGGCGCAATGATCTATGCCTTGAGCGCCGCCTATGCCCCCGGTGGCGGCCTGGAAACCTTTGCCTTTGGCGTGGGGCAACTCACGGCACCGTTATTGAGCGCCGCCTATGCCCTGCTGATGCTCGCACTGTTCAGCTCTGCCGCCGGGCCTTGGCTGTGCCACTGGCTGGCCCCGGTGGGCAAGATGGCCCTGAGCAACTACCTGCTGCAATCGGTACTGCTGGGGTTGCTGTTCAGCGGCTATGGCGCAGGCCTGATCAACACGCTCGCCCCGCTGCTGATGTTGCCCGTGGCACTTGGGATCTTTGCCCTGCAACTGTGGCTGAGTGCACGCTGGCTGCGTACCCACCCTTATGGGCCGATGGAGTGGCTGCTACGCGCGGCGACGCTGTGGGCCTGGCCGAACTGGCGGCGCACGGCCTAGAAAAAACCCACCGTGGTCAGCGGTGGGTTATGGCAGAGCCCAGAAGGTCAATCGCGCAGGTCCGACTCATGAGTCGGCTGATCCCGGTGCGTCGCTCGCTGATATTGCGCCGGCCAGATGGCCTTGCGCCCGCCCAGGTCATCATCGGCATGCAACGGCCAGTACGGGTCACGCAACAGCTCGCGGGCCAGGAAGATGATATCCGCCTGACAGGTGCGCAGGATGTGCTCGGCCTGGGCTGGCTCGGTGATCATGCCAACGGTGCCGGTGGCCATGCCCGACTCTTTGCGCACGCGCTCGGCGAAGCGGGTCTGGTAGCCGGGGCCGGTGGGAATCTCGGCATTGGCGGCGGTGCCACCGGACGAGACGTCGATCAGGTCCACCCCCAAGTCCTTCAGGCGACGCGCCAGCTCCACGGTTTCATCGGGGTTCCAGCCGTCTTCCACCCAGTCGGTCGCCGAGACCCGCACAAACAGCGGCAGCTCCTGGGGCCAGACATCACGCACAGCCTGGGTCACTTGCAGCACCAGGCGGATGCGGTTTTCGAACGAGCCGCCGTACTGGTCCTGGCGCTGGTTGCTGATGGGTGAGAGAAATTGATGCAGCAGATAACCATGGGCCGCGTGGATTTCCACCACTTCGAAGCCGGCGGTCAACGCGCGCTTGGCGGCGGCGACGAAGTCGGCGATCACTTGCTGGATCTGGCCTTCGTCCAACTGCTTGGGTGGGGTGTGCTGGGGGTCGAAGGCAATGGGTGATGGCCCCACCGGTGTCCAGCCGCCCTCTTCCACTTTGACGCTGCCATGCTTGCCGATCCAAGGCCGATGAGTGCTGGCCTTGCGCCCGGCGTGGGCCAGTTGAATACCGGCCACCGCGCCTTGGGCAGCGATGAAACGCGTGATGCGTTGCAGCGGTTCGATCTGTGCGTCATTCCACAACCCAAGGTCCTGGGCGGTAATGCGGCCATCGGCAGTTACGGCGGTGGCTTCGGTGAAAATCAGCCCGGCACCACCGACGGCACGGCTGCCAAGGTGCACCAGGTGCCAATCATTGGCCAGGCCATCTTGCGCCGAGTATTGGCACATCGGCGAGACCGCGATGCGGTTTAGCAGGGTCAATTGACGGAGCGTGTAGGGTTCGAGCAGCTGACTCATGGCGCACCTCTTCTGGGTTCTGTGGGCACTATTCAAACGGTGCTTAGAGCCTAGTCGACAACGCTGGATTGCACAGGGTTCAGAAAGGAAAGCGGGAGCCGATTGCCGGCCCCCGTGCAGCAACAGCTTACATTTCGACCTGGGTACCCAGTTCGATCACCCGGTTTACCGGGAGTTTGAAGAAGCGCAGGTTGCCGTTGGCGTTCTTCAACATGAAGGCGAACAACCCCTCACGCCAGCGGGCCATGCCCTTGATCCGCGAGGCGATCACCGTTTCGCGGCTGAGGAAGTAGGTGGTGCGCATCGGGCTGAAGTCCAGGTCATCGAGGTGACACAACTTCAGCGCTTCGGGCACGTCCGGCTCGTCGGTAAAACCAAAGTGCAGGATCACGCGGAAAAAGCCTTCGCCGTAGGCGTCCACCTCGAACCGCCGTGCGGCCGGCACGCGGGGAATATCCTCGTAGACCACCGTCAGCAGCACCACTTGCTCATGCAGCACCTGATTGTGCAGCAGGTTGTGCAACAGCGCGTGGGGCACGGCGTCCGGGCGCGCGGTGAGGAACACGGCGGTGCCCTGCACGCGATGGGGCGGCTGCACGCGGATACTGCCGATAAAGATCGGCAACGGCAGGCCGCCCTCGTCGAGGCGGTCCACCAGCAATTGCTTGCCGCGTTTCCAGGTTGTCATCAGCACAAACAGCACGATCCCCGCCAGCACCGGAAAGGCGCCGCCCTGGATGATCTTCGGCACGTTGGCAGCGAAGTACAGGCCGTCCACCAACAGGCAGCAGACCAGGACCGGCACGGCCAGAATCGGAGGCCACTTCCACAGCAGCAGCATCACTGCCGACACCAGAATGGTGGTCATCAGCATGGTGCCGGTCACCGCCACGCCGTAGGCCGATGCCAATGCGTTGGACGATTCGAAGCCCAGTACCAGCAGGATCACACCGACCATCAGCGACCAGTTCACCGCGCCGATGTAGATCTGGCCCTGTTCGGCGCTGGAAGTGTGCTGGATATGCATGCGCGGGATGTAGCCCAGCTGGATCGCCTGGCGCGTCAACGAGAACGCACCGGAAATCACCGCCTGGGACGCAATCACCGTGGCCAGGGTGGACAACACCACCAGCGGGATCAGCGCCCAGCTAGGCGCCAGCAAGTAGAACGGGTTGCGCGCGGCTTCCGGATCACCGAGCAGCATGGCGCCCTGGCCGAAATAATTGAGCACCAACGCCGGCAACACCAGCATGAACCAGGCGCGAGCGATGGGTTTGCGGCCAAAGTGGCCCATGTCGGCGTAGAGGGCTTCGGCGCCGGTCAGTGCCAGCACCACCGCGCCGAGGATGGCCACGCCAATCCCAGGATGAGCCTCGAAGAAGCGCACCGCCCAGATCGGGTTCATGGCACTGAGCACTTCAGGGTGCAGGGTGATGCCATACACACCCAAACCACCCAGCACCAGGAACCAGGTCACCATCACCGGACCGAACAGCTTGCCGATATGGTCGGTGCCATGTTTCTGGATCAGGAACAGCGCGACCAGAACCACCAGAGCGATCGGCACTACCCATTTTTCCAGGCCGTCGAAGGCCAGCTCCAAGCCCTCAACAGCGGACAAGACGGAAATCGCCGGGGTGATCATGCTGTCGCCGTAGAACAGCGCCGCGCCGCACAGGCCACACACCACCAGGAAACTGCGCAACTTCTTGCGCTCCCCCGCCGCCCGTCGTGCCAGTGCGGTGAGCGCCATGATGCCGCCCTCGCCCTGGTTATCGGCGCGCAGCACGAACAGCATGTATTTGATCGACACCACCCAGATCAGCGACCAGAAGATCAGCGCCAGGATCCCCAGCACGCCGTCATGATTGACCTGAACCCCATAACCGCCGTTGAACACCTCTTTAAGGGTGTAGAGCGGGCTGGTCCCGATATCGCCATAAACCACCCCAACCGCTGCCACCAGCATACCAATCGGCTTGGCGTTTGAATGCTCGGCACCTGCTGCCTGATTACTCGCGTGACCCATCAACAACTCCTGCCCTTTGACCTGCGGTCTTTTATTACAACGCGTCTAAGCTGACCCTAGCATGCGCTGTTTTACTTCTCGTAACAGACGTTTTGTTGACCTTAGGACTTTACCTACGCGCAACGGCGCGAAGCATAGCGCAGCACTCGTCGCATTTCCCTGCATAAAGCTGGTCAAGTGCGTTGCCCGTCGCTAGAATTGCGCACTTTTTGATCAGAGGCGCACCAAGCGCCCGTCCGCAGCCCTGTCGTGCCCGACTGGCGGCGTCATTCAATACCGAGGTTAGACATGTCCACCACCATCGCAAAGGCCAACCCCAAGGTTGGCTTTGTTTCCCTGGGTTGCCCGAAGGCTCTGGTCGACTCCGAGCGCATCCTCACGCAACTGCGTATGGAAGGCTATGACGTTGTGTCCACTTACCAGGACGCCGACGTGGTGGTGGTCAACACCTGCGGCTTTATCGATTCGGCCAAGGCGGAATCCCTGGAAGTGATCGGCGAAGCGATCAAGGAAAACGGCAAGGTCATCGTGACCGGCTGCATGGGCGTGGAAGAAGGCAATATCCGCAACGTGCACCCGAGCGTGCTGGCGGTGACCGGCCCGCAGCAGTACGAGCAGGTAGTCAACGCGGTGCACGACGTGGTGCCACCGCGCCAGGACCACAACCCGCTGATCGACCTGGTGCCGCCGCAGGGCATCAAGCTGACACCACGCCATTACGCATACCTGAAGATTTCCGAAGGCTGCAACCACAGCTGCAGCTTCTGCATCATTCCATCGATGCGCGGCAAGCTGGTCAGCCGCCCGGTCGGCGACGTACTGGACGAGGCCCAGCGCCTAGTCAAATCCGGCGTCAAAGAGCTGTTGGTGATCTCCCAGGACACCAGCGCCTACGGCGTCGACGTGAAATACCGCACCGGTTTCTGGAACGGCGCGCCGGTAAAAACCCGCATGACCGAACTGTGCGAAGCCCTCAGCAGCCTGGGTGTGTGGGTGCGCCTGCACTATGTCTACCCGTACCCGCATGTGGACGAGCTGATCCCGCTGATGGCCGCCGGCAAGATCCTGCCATACCTGGACATCCCGTTCCAGCACGCCAGCCCGAAAGTGCTCAAGGCCATGAAACGCCCGGCTTTCGAAGACAAGACCCTGGCGCGCATCAAGAACTGGCGCGAGATCTGCCCGGAACTGGTCATCCGCTCGACGTTCATCGTCGGCTTCCCCGGCGAAACCGAGGAAGACTTCCAGTACCTGCTGGACTGGCTGACCGAGGCCCAACTGGACCGCGTCGGCTGCTTCCAGTATTCGCCGGTTGAAGGTGCCCCGGCCAACCTGCTGGACCTGGCCGTGGTGCCGGACGACGTCAAGCAGGACCGTTGGGAGCGTTTCATGGCGCACCAGCAGGCCATCAGCTCGGCGCGCCTGCAACTGCGCATCGGCAAGGAAATCGAAGTCCTGATCGACGAAGTCGATGAACAAGGCGCGGTTGGTCGTTGCTTCTTCGATGCACCGGAAATCGACGGTAACGTGTTTATCGACGACGCCAGCGGCCTGAAGCCGGGAGACAAGGTCTGGTGCACCGTGACCGACGCCGACGAATACGACCTGTGGGCTGAAAAGCGCGACTGATCGGTAACACTGTAAAAAGCCCTGCATCTGATCAAGATGTGGGGCTTTTTTAGGTCTATCGTTTGCCCATCGCCAATCATCGGCAGGGGCAGCGAGCATGCGTCGGCATTCGGTTATCCACACACCTAAATCCAGCGATTATCAAAAACTGACTGAAATCTGGGAGTCCTCGGTGCGGGCTACCCATGATTTCCTGCCGGACAGCTACATCGAGCTACTGAGGAACCTCGTGCTGACTCACTACCTGGACACGGTGATGCTGATTTGCACCAAAGACTCGCACCAACGCATCACCGGGTTTGCCGGTGTCGCCGCAGGCAAGGTCGAGATGCTGTTTATCGACCCGCAGCACCGTGGCCAGGGCCTTGGCCGGCAATTGCTGCGCTATGCGATCGAGCATATGAATGCCGACGAGCTGGAAGTGAACGAGCAGAATCCCCAGGCCTTGGGCTTCTACCTCAAACAGGGGTTCGAGGTGATCGGGCGCACGGAGCATGACGGCCTGGGCCAGCCCTATCCGTTGCTGCATATACGTTTGCGCCAGCAGCAACACCTGCGCAGTGGCTGACGAACCGAGGCGATGCCATCGCAGGCAAGCCAGCGCCCACAAAAAGCGACGGCACTGAAATGGGGCCGGGATTAACCGGCGCCAGGCAGGTACAATAGCTGCCCCCTTTTGCTACGGCCCATGTCATGACTGACCCCATACGCCTCTCCAAACGCCTTATCGAACTGGTCGGTTGCTCCCGTCGGGAGGCTGAGCTGTTCATCGAAGGCGGCTGGGTCTCGGTGGACGGTGAAGTGATCGACGAACCACAGTTCAAGGTCACCACCCAGAAGGTCGCACTCGACCCGGACGCCAAGGCCACCGTGCCCGAGCCGGTGACCATCTTGCTGCACGCCCCGGCCGGCATAGATGCCGAGACGGCCATGGCATCGATCAGCGCCGAGACGCTCTCGGAGGAACACCGCTTCGGCAAGCGCCCGCTCAAGGGCCACTTCCTGCGTCTCACCGCCAGTGCCGACCTGCAAGCCAAGGCCAGCGGCCTGCTGGTGTTTACCCAGGACTGGAAGATTCTGCGCAAGTTGACCGCCGATGCCGCCAAGATCGAGCAGGAGTATGTGGTGGAAGTCGAAGGCGACATGGTTGCCCACGGCCTCAATCGCCTGAACCACGGCCTGACCTACAAAGGCAAGGAACTGCCGGCGGTCAAAGCCAGCTGGCAGAACGAAAACCGCCTGCGCTTCGCGATGAAAAACCCGCAGCCAGGCGTGATCGCGCTGTTCTGTGAAGCGGTTGGCCTCAAAGTCATCGCCATTCGTCGTATCCGCATCGGCGGCGTGTCCATCGGCAAGGTGCCGGTCGGCCAATGGCGTTACCTGTCCGGCAAAGAGAAGTTCTAAGCCGCCCTTTTTCCCGGCGCCGCCTGATGGGCGGCGCCCTCAGTTGAATACCAGGATTGCCCACCATGATTCACAACGACGTACTGCGCAGCGTGCGCTACATGCTCGACATCAGCGACAACAAGATGGTCGAGATCATCAAGCTCGGCGGCATGGACGTGACCAAGGACGACCTGCTGACCTACCTCAAGAAAGATGAGGAGGAAGGCTTCGTGTTCTGCCCGGATGAAGTCATGGCGCACTTCCTCGATGGCCTGGTGATCTTCAAGCGCGGCAAGGACGAAAGCCGTCCGCCACAGCCGATCGAAACCCCGGTGACCAATAACATCATCCTCAAGAAGCTGCGCGTGGCCTTCGAGCTGAAGGAAGACGACATGCACGCCATCCTCAAAGCCGCCGAGTTCCCGGTGTCCAAGCCTGAGCTGAGCGCGCTGTTCCGCAAGTTCGGCCACACCAACTATCGCCCATGCGGCGACCAGTTGCTGCGCAACTTCCTCAAGGGCCTGACCCTGCGGGTTCGCGCGTAAGCCATGAGTTACAACGTCTCGCCCGTCGGCTTCGTGCGCTCCTGCTTCAAGGAGAAGTTCGCCATCCCACGCCAACCGCAACTGGCACCGGCCGCCCGTGGCGTGCTGGAGCTGGTGGCGCCGTTCGACGGTGGCGAGGCAGTACAGGGCCTGGAGCAGGTCAGCCATGTGTGGTTGCTGTTCCTGTTCCACCAAGCCCTGGAAGACAAGCCCCGCCTGAAAGTGCGCCCGCCTCGCCTGGGTGGCAATACGTCCATGGGCGTGTTCGCCACCCGCGCCACGCACCGCCCGAATGGCATCGGCCAGTCAGTGGTGAAGCTGGACAAGGTGGAGCCGGGGCGGCTGTGGATCTCCGGGATTGATCTGCTCGATGGCACACCGGTGCTGGATATCAAGCCGTATGTGCCGTATGCCGACATCGTCGACACGGCCACCAACGACATCGCCAGCGGCGCGCCGCAGCTGATCCCCGTGCAGTGGCTGAAGACTGCCCTGCAACAGGCACAAGGCCATGCCCAGCGCCTTGGCGAGCCACTGGTGGAACTGATCGATCAGTGCCTGGCACAGGATCCACGGCCGGCGTACCAGACGCCAGGGCCAGAACGGGAATATGGCGCACAGTTCTGGGACGTGGATGTGCGTTGGCACTATCCCGAGGCTGGGGTGATTTGTGTGCTGGAAGTGCTTCCAGCGGGATAAACCCCGAAAACCAGTGTGGGAGCTGCTCCCACACAAGCTGGCTCCCACATTTTTGGATCAGTGTTTATTTCTCGACGAACGCCCGCTCGATCAAGTAATCACCCGGCTCACGCATCCGTGGCGAAACTTTCAGGCCGAAGCTGTTCAACACTTCGCTGGTTTCGTCCAGCATGCTTGGGCTGCCGCACAGCATCGCGCGGTCGTCCTCGGGGTTGATCGGCGGCAGCCCGATGTCGCTGAACAGCTTGCCGCTGCGCATCAGGTCGGTCAGGCGCCCTTCGTTTTCGAACGGCTCGCGGGTCACGGTCGGGTAATAGATCAACTTGTCGCGCAGGGCTTCGCCGAAGAACTCGTTTTGCGGCAGGTGCTCTGTGATGAATTCGCGATACGCGACTTCGTTGACGTAACGCACGCCGTGGCACAGGATCACTTTTTCAAAGCGCTCGTAGGTTTCCGGGTCCTGGATCACGCTCATGAAGGGAGCCAGGCCAGTGCCCGTGCTGAGCAGGTACAGGTGTTTGCCCGGCTTCAAATCGTCAAGCACCAGGGTGCCTGTCGGTTTTTTGCTGATGATGATCTCGTCGCCTTCCTTCAAGTGCTGCAATTGGGAAGTCAGCGGGCCATCCGGCACCTTGATGCTGAAGAACTCCAGATGCTCTTCCCAGTTCGGGCTGGCAATGGAGTAAGCGCGCATGAGCGGGCGGCCGTTGGGTTGTTGCAGGCCGATCATCACGAACTGACCGTTCTCGAAGCGCAGGCCCGGATCGCGGGTGCACTTGAAGCTGAACAGAGTGTCGTTCCAGTGATGAACACTGAGGACACGCTCGTGGTTCATGTTGCTCATGTACGGGGGACTCCTGGAAATGGGTCTGCGCCAAATGTAGTTGCGCAATTGCACAGCATTCTAATGGCGGCGACAATATCTGTTAACTGGATTATTAAGATAAGGGTTATCGGTTATATCGATATGCGATTTACTCTCCGTCAACTGCAAGTCTTCGTCGCCGTCGCCCAGCAGGAAAGCGTCTCGCGCGCTGCTGGCCTTCTGGCCTTATCTCAATCCGCCGCCAGCACCTCGATCACTGAGCTGGAGCGCCAATCCAGCTGCCAATTATTCGACCGCGCGGGTAAGCGCCTGAGCCTCAACGCGCTCGGTCATCAGCTTTTGCCCCAGGCGGTGGCGCTGCTGGACCAGGCCAAGGAGATCGAGGACTTGCTCAACGGCAAATCCGGCTTCGGTTCCTTGGCGGTCGGCGCCACCCTCACCATCGGCAATTACCTGGCGACCCTGTTGATTGGCAGCTTCATGCAGCAACATCCCGAGAGCCAGGTGAAGCTGCATGTGCAGAACACTGCCCATATCGTGCACCAGGTAGCGCACTACGAAATTGACCTGGGTCTAATAGAAGGCGACTGCAGCCACCCGGACATCGAGGTGCAAACCTGGGTGGAAGATGAACTGGTGGTGTTTTGCGCGCCGCAGCATCACCTGGCCAAGCGTGGCGTGGCGAGCATGGACGAGTTGACCCATGAGGCGTGGATCCTGCGGGAACAAGGCTCAGGCACACGCCTGACCTTTGACCAAGCCATGCGCCATCACCGTAGCGCGCTGAATATCCGTCTGGAGCTGGAGCATACCGAGGCGATCAAACGAGCGGTGGAGTCAGGGCTGGGGATTGGCTGCATTTCACGGCTGGCGCTGCGTGACGCGTTTCGCCGTGGCAGCCTGGTGCCGGTGGAAACCCCGGATCTCGACCTGGCCCGGCAGTTCTACTTCATTTGGCACAAACAGAAGTACCAGACCTCGGCGATGCGAGAATTCCTGGAGCTGTGCCGCGCCTTCACCGCTGGGGTGCAGCGCAGCGACGAGATCGTGCTGCCGAGCATTGCCTGAGGGTTAGATCAGGATCACGCCCCAGACCAGGGTGATCATGGTCAGCGCGACGAATTGGGCGGCGCTGCCCATGTCCTTGGCGTTTTTCGACAGCGGGTGTCGATCCAGGGAGATGCGGTCGATCGCCGCCTCCACCGCCGAATTGAGCAACTCGACGATCAACGCCAGCAGGCACACCGCGATGAGCAAGGCACGCTCGACCCGGCTGACATTCAGGAAAAAACTCAGCGGGATCAGGATGACGTTGAGCAACACCAACTGGCGGAACGCCGCCTCGCCAGTGAATGCTGCGCGCAGGCCATCGAGGGAATACCCCCTGCATTGAAGATACGTTTGATACCGGTTTGACCCTTGAAAGGCGACATAGACGTAGGCAACTGAACCAAAGGAGTGGGGAAACTAGATCACGCAAAGTCAAAAAAGCGTGAATCGGGAGCAGCTTAGTGCTGCGAAATTGACTCAAGTTGTTGCAAGAGCAGCGCCGCCTGGGTACGCGTTCGCACGCCCAACTTGCGGAAAATCGCCGTGACATGGGCCTTGATCGTCGCTTCCGACACGCTCAGCTCATAGGCAATCTGCTTGTTCAACAAGCCTTCGCAGACCATGGTCAGCACGCGGAACTGCTGCGGTGTCAGGCTGGCAAGACCATCACGGGCAGCCTTGGCTTCGTCGGACACGTTGATTTCTTCAAACGCCCGCGGCGGCCAGGACACATCGCCATCGAGCACGGTGCGCACGGCTTTCTGGATATCTTCCATCGCACTGGACTTGGGAATGAAACCACTGGCGCCAAACTCCTTGGAACGCACCACCACGTCGGCCTCTTCCTGGGCCGAGACCATCACCACGGGGATCTGAGGATATTGACCGCGTAACAGCACCAATCCCGAGAAACCGTAGGCGCCGGGCATGTTCAGGTCGAGCAGCACCAGGTCCCAGTCGGATTTTTCGGTGAGGCGGGCTTCCAGCTCGGCAATGCTGGCCACTTCGACCAGGCGTACGTCCGAACCAAGGCCCAAGGTCACGGCCTGGTGCAGTGCACTGCGAAACAGCGGGTGGTCATCGGCTATCAGGATTTCGTATGTGGCCATTGATTAAATGATCCTGTTTTCAGGGGTGCCCTGATCGGCGCCCAGCATGCCCAGCGTAGCCTGGAGGGTCAAGCGCTACGCCCGTGGGGATTTTAGCGGGTTGCGGGTTCGTGGTGCCATCATGCAAACGTCGACTGGTTATACCGTCGGAATATAGGGAGCAAGGCGCGCATGAACAGAGTCCGCCGGATCCAGCGGCATCTGGAACTTGGCGGCCAGGTAATGGGTGCTGAATACATCCAGGTAGGCGTCCAGGACTTCACTGGCTACCCGATCATCCGCCAATTCAAGACACAGAGCGGCGACTTCGGCGGTGCAGAAGTGGTCGTCGCGCTTGGAACGCCGCAACTTGTAGCGCGACAGCTGTTCCGGCGCCAGGCTGAGCACCGGCAAATGCTCCAGGTAGGGGCTTTTGCGGAACATTTTGCGCGCCTCACTCCAGGTGCCGTCCAGCAGGATGAACAGCGGGCGCTTGCTCTGTCCCACCTTCACTTCACTGACCACACGCTCCGGCGCGACGAATTCGCCGGGGAATACGATATAGGGCTGCCACTGCGGGTCAGCCAGCAAGGTCAGCAGGTCAGGATCGACCTCGGTGCGCGACCAGGCGAACGCCGTGGTGTCGTCGATCACATCGGCGATCAGCCAACCGGTATTGCTGGGTTTCATGGGTTCCACGTCATGCATCAGCAGGCACATCGCTGAGGTTGCGGCGATTTTGGGTCGCCAGGCACACAGGCAATACTCAGGAATGACCCGGCAGCCGGGGCAGCGCTCGGCACGCGAACCACGATTGAGGAACGGACGGACGGCACGGGCCAGGCGCTGGGTGCGCAGTCGGGAAACGGCGTGGCTCATTGGATGCGCCGGTGGAACGGGTAAATCGACACGGAGAAAACTCGTGGACGGCTGAAGTGGCGGCAGTTTACCAGCGATACGCCTGGCTGTAGTGGCCAGGGCTCACCTATAATTGCGCGCCACTGAACGCACAGCGCAGTGGCTGGTCTATGCACCAGTAACCGAATCAGGAGAGTTTCATGCTGCGTTCCATGCTGCGTCTTGTCGCCCCATCCGTCGCCCTCGCGCTGGTATTGCCCGTGTGCGCCCAGGCGGCCTCGCTGCTGGAGGCCCAAATGAACCGGAAGCTGCAAAGCGTTGCGGCTGAGAGCAACAAAGACCTGCCCCGGGAAATCGACGAAAAAACCCTGGAAGTGGCCTACACCGTTGAAGGCATGCAACTGATCGATCACCTGAGCGTCTTGCCTGATCGCGCCGAACAGATGCGCGCCAACCCCAAGGCTGTGTATTTCCAGCTCGGCCAGAGCGTATGCCTGAACAAGGGCTACCGCGAGCTGATGGCCAAGGGTGCGGTGATGCGTTACGAAATCACTGAGAACAAGACCAACCGTCCTGTGGCTTCAGTAAAGTTCGTGGAAGCGGATTGCCCGGCACCGGCTGCGGCAAAAAAGAAAAAGTAACGGCTTGACCTTCGCGCGCTACCGTCCGGTGGCGCGCACTCCCCCCGCTTCAAGTCCTACCAGGCAGCTAGACTCCCTACTGGGCGGCCAATAAGTGGTTGCCAGCCAAGGGTTTTCCGGCCCATGATCAAGTCATCCCGACCTTTCATTCACAGCGCTTTTCATGCTGTTCTGTAACATTTTCAGGGCAAAAGAAGGTTGCCTCCCTGCGGCAAACAGCGACACAAGCAGTGTCGTAGCCTCCGGCGAAGGTGCCCTGCAAGAAGGAGAAGTTGAATGCCTTACGAACCGAATGACCGCCTGCTCCGACATTTTGAACAACACGGTACCGACCTCACGCAGCAGGTCGACGCACAACTCCAGCTGATCGCCCCCAACAGCCCGAACATCCCCTTGTATCGCGACATGATCCTCACCGTGCTGCGCATGGCCCAGGACGACCGCAATCGCTGGAACGCCAAGATCACCTTGCAAGCCATCCGCGAACTGGACAATGCCTTCCGCGTACTCGAACAGTTCAAGGGTCGCCGCAAGGTGACGGTATTCGGCTCGGCTCGCACCCCGGTGGAAAGCCCGTTGTATGCACTGGCCCGGGAAGTCGGCGCGGCACTGGCGCGCTCGGACCTGATGGTGATCACCGGCGGTGGGGGCGGCATCATGGCCGCCGCCCACGAAGGCGCGGGCCTGGAACACAGCCTGGGATTCAACATTACCCTGCCGTTTGAACAACATGCCAACCCAACGATTGATGGCACTGAGAACCTGCTGTCCTTCCACTTCTTCTTTACCCGCAAGCTGTTCTTCGTCAAGGAAGCCGATGCCCTGGTGCTGTGCCCAGGCGGCTTCGGCACCCTGGATGAAGCACTGGAAGTGCTGACCCTGATTCAAACCGGCAAGAGCCCTCTGGTCCCGGTGGTGCTGCTGGACGCACCCGGTGGCGGGTTCTGGCAAGGCGCCCTGGACTTTATCCGCAGCCAGCTGGAAGCCAATCGCTACATCCTTCCCACTGACCTCAAGCTGATACGCCTGGTGTACAGCGCCGAAGAGGCGGTGGACGAGATCAACCAGTTTTATGCCAACTTCCACTCCACCCGCTGGCTGAAACGCGAGTTTGTGGTGCGCATGAACCACCCACTCAGTGAACGAGCATTGGCCCATTTACAGAGCGAGTTTGCCAGCCTGCGGCTGAGTGGAGAGTTCCAACAGCTGGCGTATACCGGCGAGGAACATGATGAACCGAGGTTCAGCCATTTGACGCGGCTGGTGTTCAACTTCAACGGGCGCGATCAGGGCCGGCTACGGGAGCTGGTGGACTACATCAACCTGCCGGAGAACTGGGCTCAGGCTCAGGGCAAGGCACAGCAACGGGTGGCGCCGGAGCCGGCGTGATTTTCTGAGGCAAAAAAAAAGACCCACTATTTTCATAGTGGGTCTTTTGCTTGTTCAAGAGATCAGTCGTCCAAATCCCTGCCGCTCAATAATCGGCTGATCATCTCCATCGAAAACCCCCGATAGCTCAGGAATCGCCCCTGCTTCGCCCGTTCCTTGGCATCAATCGGTAGATGGCCAGAGAACTTGCGCCGCCAGGTGTCTTCCAACTGCGCCTGCCAGCTGATCCCGCACTCTCGCAGGGCAAGGTCGATATCGGCGCGTTGCAGGCCACGCTGGCTCAGCTCCTCGCGAATCCGCGCCGGGCCGTAGCCGGAGCGGGCTCGGTAGGAGACAAAGCTTTCGAGGTATCTGGATTCGGAAAGCAGTCCCTCTTCCGTCAGGCGGTCGAGGGCGGTTTCAATCATTTCGGGCTCCGCGCCGCGCTGACGCAGTTTACGCGTCAGCTCGACTCGACCATGCTCGCGGCGAGCGAGCAGGTCCATCGCAGTGCGCCGAACGGCGACGAGTGTATCCAGTACAACTGTCATCGCGTGCTTCAGATGTCAGTATCAGCTTCTTCCACTTCTTCAACCGGCTCGCGGTTGGCGGCAGCTTTCACGTCTGGAGCGGCGGTCAGCAGCTTGTCGCGAATCTGCTTTTCAAGTGTGGCAGCAATGTCCGGGTTGTCCGCCAGGAACTTGGCCGAGTTGGCCTTGCCTTGGCCGATCTTGCTGCCGTTGTAGGCATACCAGGCACCCGATTTCTCGACGAAACCGTGCAACACGCCCAGGTCGATCATCTCGCCGTTCAGGTAGATACCCTTGCCGTAGAGAATCTGGAACTCGGCCTGACGGAAAGGCGGAGCCACTTTGTTCTTCACGACTTTGACGCGGGTTTCACTACCCACAACCTCGTCACCTTCTTTCACCGCGCCAGTACGGCGGATATCCAGACGGACCGAAGCGTAGAACTTCAGCGCGTTACCACCGGTGGTGGTTTCCGGGCTGCCGAACATCACGCCGATCTTCATACGGATTTGGTTGATGAAGATCACCAGGCAGTTGGCGTTCTTGATGTTACCGGTGATTTTACGCAGCGCCTGGGACATCAGACGGGCTTGCAGGCCCACGTGCATATCACCCATTTCGCCTTCGATTTCAGCCTTGGGCACCAGGGCAGCCACGGAGTCGACCACGATCACGTCGATGGCGTTGGAGCGCACCAGCATGTCGGTGATTTCCAGGGCTTGCTCACCGGTGTCTGGCTGGGAAACCAGCAGGTCGTCAACGTTGACGCCCAGTTTGCCGGCGTATTCAGGGTCCAGGGCGTGCTCGGCGTCGACGAACGCACAGGTGGCGCCCATTTTCTGCGCCTGGGCAATGACCGACAGGGTCAGGGTGGTTTTACCGGAAGATTCAGGACCGTAGATTTCAACGATACGGCCTTTTGGCAGGCCGCCAATGCCGAGCGCGATGTCCAGACCCAGAGAGCCAGTGGAAATAGCCGGGATCGCCTGACGGTCGTGATCGCCCATACGCATTACGGCACCCTTGCCGAATTGACGTTCGATCTGACCCAGGGCCGCAGCCAAGGCTTTCTTCTTGTTGTCGTCCATTAAAGTCCTCACGTAATCAATAAGGCCGGGGCGGCCAACACCTGTATAAGTAGACAGTATTGTTCCATAAAGATCGGAGATCGCCTACCCCTGATTTTCTATTTCTGCTGCAGCTCGTCGCAACAAGCCCTCTAGCGCGGCCTTTACCGTTTGTCGGCGGACCTCGTCGCGGTTGCCGGTGAAGTGTTCAACTTCGGCCGTGACGTCCTCGCCCACGCCGAAAGCCAGCCATACAGTGCCCACCGGTTTGTCCGGCGAACCGCCATCCGGCCCCGCCACACCGCTGACGGCGACAGCAAAACGCGCCAGGCTTTTTTCCTGTGCGCCGCGGACCATCGCTTCCACCACTTCCCGGCTGACAGCGCCGACTTTTGAAAACAGCATTTCCGGCACATTCAGCTGCCGGGTCTTCTGACGGTTGGAATAGGTGACATACCCCGCCTCGAACCAGGCCGAACTCCCCGGAATCCGCGTGATGGCTTCCGCGATTCCACCGCCGGTGCAGGACTCGGCAGTGGTGACATGGGCATTGAGCACCTGCAAGCGGCGCCCCAATTCAGCAGCCAGTTGAGTGATTTCCTTCACGGTCGTCTCCAGACGTGGGCGGGGGTTCGCCTACCCTACAGGAGCCGCTCGCACGCGCAAGTGACGGACTGTCTCAAGACGCTAACGGGCGACGGCACGCACGTAAGCCTGGCACGCGCGCAAGGCGATCAAGGCGCTGTCACCGTCGTCGGTGATGCCGATAATTCGCTGAGCATGCGCCGGGTCAAGTCGGGCTCGCGGGGCTGCATGAACCACGCTGCCGGGGGCGGTGGAGGCTGGCACCGGACAGCCACTGGAAGCGTCGAGAAGGACTGACAACCGCACATCAGCAGTGGCCAGGCGGTCGCGCAAAATAGCTTGGTTACGTTGGGCATCGCTCAACTCCCGGGCATGTCGTTGATCATCGGCACTGAGCTGTTGCTCAAGGGCCAGCCGCTTATCCTGCTCGACCTGCTTCTGGTACAGGGCTGCCTGCGTCTGCGCTGCCGACAAATGTGCGATCTGCGCCGCGTACCGCCAGGCCTGTACCTGCCACACAACCGCCATCAGCAGGCATACACCGATCAAGCGGCACGCGCCTAAGAAACGCACAACACCGCCTTCGCCCGCGCCCATAACCGCAAGCGATCCTCCAGCCCATTGAGCCCGCCATTGATACGTCGCGTGATCGCAGTGAATTGATCCTTGTCGGCCAGTTCGTTCAGGCCGTTGCGTTGCCAGAACCAAGCCGCCGACTCGGCCGCCCATTGCGGCTGCTCCAGCAATGTCGGTTCCCGCAACAAACGATCATCGCCGAACAGTGCCTGGCTGCAAGACAGGTAATTGCGGCGTCCGGTAATCTGGATCAGCCCCCTGCCCCGGTATTTCTGGCCGTCGCCGTCGGCTTCGGGTGTGTTGCCCAGGCGTGCGGCCAATGCGCCAGTATCGTACTTGCTCAAATATTCATCACTGCCCAGTTCACGCACGTAACGCAATTCGCCGGACTCATGACCGACCTGGGCGAGAAACGCAGCAATGCGCTTGGGTTGACCGATCTCAAACCTGGACATTGCCATGTTCAGTGCGGGCAAAAAAGAGCCCGCTCCAAGGCGGGCTCCCGGCAGGATTTGAAGCAGTTGGGGCAGTGTTATCAGCATGGTTCCTCACTCGGCCGGGGACAAACCACTGGCCTTGATCGCACATCGGTAGCTCTCTTTGCGCTTGCCGCTGGCAGTCACACTGTCGATCGACCAACGACCCCGCATAAAGCCAGGCCAGGACTCGTCCAACAGCAACAGCCCTTCGGCGCCAAATGAGGGGTTTCCAGGGCAGATCACACTGACCTGCAAGCCCTCACGGCCCACTCGACGCATCTCGCCCTCAGCGGCAGTTCTGGCTTCAGCCTCGCTCTGGTAACGCTGCGTCATGACCTTGAACGGCGCGCCCCCCACCTCCACCACGTGTTGTTTACCGGCGGCTGCATCCCACCAGCGCGCTTGGGCGCCGGAGTAGGTCGCGCGGCTGGTTTCAGTAAAGCTGGCGGAAACAAACGCACGATCTCCCGGACGGTTATCACGGGTGATCGACAACTGCACATCCGGCAAAACCTTGCCAGACAGCGACTTGATCTGCCCTTTGCGGCCCAGCACATACAGCTCGTCGACGGGTTTGGCCACCGCATCGAACCGCTTGGCCAACCGCGTCAAAAACGCCATGTCGCTTTCATTGGTCTGGTCGATATGCTGGATCTGTTCGCCTTCCAAGTCATGTGCCACACGCGGTGAGAAGCCATGGCGAGTGGTCAACTGGCGAAACAGCGCCCCCAGGCTGATCGGCCCGTGACTGGCGGTTCGTCGCTTCTTGAACTCGGGTTCATCAAAAGGCGCTGCCGTCGCCACCAGCACCACGCGCAGCGGAAACAGCGACGGCGTACGCTGAGTGATCTTGAAACGCCCTTTATCCACCAGGCCGGATTCCCGGTAGCCAACGCGCAGGCCGATATGCCCGCCCAAGCCAGGCAACCCTTCAAGGCCTTCGATGTCGAGAGTCAACTTCAACTGATCGGACACGAAACCCGCCAAATCAGTGTGTTCCCACTCCAGTAGCCGCTCATTGAGCAGCGCGGCGTTGTCGCCGTAAATTTCCACCACCGGTGTAAATCCAAGTGTCATGGTGACTCCTTAATCCCAGGCCGAAACCGGCTGATTGGCGGTCGGTTGTGTCTCCAGTTCAGGCACAATCACGTTGACGCCCGCAGGCAATACCGCGCCCTGTTCGGCCAATTCAGGATTCAAGCGCCACAACACTTCCTCAGCCGCATCATCACAGCGCCTTAGCTCGCGGTAGAGCAGCAGGTTCACCGAATCACCCGCAATACTTCGTACCCTACGCATTGACGAACTCCTCCAGTACCACCGACCAATTGATCACCATCGCCGTACCGTCATCGATGACGCTGGACTGTTTTTCGTCCACCGACTTGATGGTCCACAGCCCCCAGCTGAGGCCTACGCCGTCGACCAAAGGCAACGGCACACGAAGGGCTTGCAGCGCACGCAACTCATCCAGCCGCGCCATACCCTGTGCCCGTGCAGCCTTGCCACCAAAGGCGAGCGTTTCGAGCGCCTGGCCGACCTGGCTGGACTTGGGTTTACCGGCCACGATCTCCAGGCTGACCCAACCACCACTGCTTGCACGGTCCAGGGTGTCGTAGGCAAACCCACGGGACAGCCCAAAAATAAAGGTGCCCAATGCCATCTGTTGTCGCATCACGCTACTCCTGTATCAGTCAGGGCCGAGTCACGTCGCGTCGCCAGCAAGCTGTCCATCGGCAACGGCGTGAATTGAGCCTCAATCTGTTGCACCACCAGCGCAGCCAGTTGCTGATAGCTGGCCTGTTCAGGTGCGTTGATCGTGATGTGCGGGGAGAAGGTGAGTTGGCGGTTGTCAGCCTGGGCGTTGCTCAGGTGCTTGCCGACATCTGCAGGCGCCGGCAGACGGTCCCTAGGCCCGAACAGCTTGTCACCGAGCCAAGCGCCCGCCTCACTGCCGAGCAAGCCTCCGATTGCTCCGCCGACAGCAGTCCCCACACCGGGGAAAACCAGCGTGCCGATGGCTGCACCCGCAGAGGCTCCAGCCCAGGCGCCACCGGCCGTGCTGAGGCCGGCGCCGATGGCCTTGACGTCGCCATTGCGTACGCCTTGGGCCACATCCATGGCCGTGTCGACATACCTCAACGGGCCAAGACGGCGGACGGCGGATGACTCCAACTTCGCCAGGGTGCCCGACAACCCGGCCGCCAGGCCTTTGCCCGCACCGCGCATCAGGGGACGGGATGTCGGAAGTGCTGCGGAGGAGGCAAACGACCGACCGGGAAGACCGGTCGCGGCCTGACTCGCACGCGTGCCCTCGAATGGAAGCTGCCGCTGGACCACGACATTGAGTGGAGGCGACACCTTGGCCGCAGACACAGCACGTGGCGACTTGAGATCCATGGCCCTTCTGACCACGCTGGTCTTGACCTCGCGCGAGCTGGATTGACGGGTCTTGCTACGCGGGCCACGCGGTTTTTTCCGTGTGTCTTTAGGGCGCGCTTTTTCTTGCGCCCTGGCGGTCTTGCCCACACCCTCAGGCACCTGTGACTGCACCGGTTCCAATGACCCGCGAATATCCGGAGGAAGGGCTCCCGTGCAGCAGCACTCCTTACCTTTGTTACCGTCCTTGTCCTCTTTGAGCCACTTGGCGGCCGTGGGATACCTGTCCGCCACGGCATCAAGCGCTTTGCCTGAAAGCCTGTCTTTGGCCTTATCCCACAAACCGCTGACCACCTCCTTGCCGACGAACTTAACGGCATCGGTTCCCATCTCGAGACCCTGCTCGCGCCAGGAACGGGTAGCAGGCTCGGGCTTTTTTGGCTCACTTGCGCCAGGTGCAGCAGTGACATCAGCTGTCTTGGTTGCCAGCGTTTGTTCGCGGGCGGACAGCGTGCTGTTGAGGGTCTCCAGCGTCTCGCGCAACCGGACTTGCTCTTGCGTCAAGGCATTGAGGCCGGTACTGACAGTCATCAGCGCCGAAGTGAGCGGTGGCTGCGGCTGCGGCGCAGCCTCCAGGCTCACCGGTGCGGCAAGGCCTGCGGTAAACGGTGTGAGCACACTGCCGAGGTCCGCATCGCCGATCATCCAGCGTAAATCCTCCTGGACGAGCCGGACCCCATATTTAGTCTCTTGCATCCCGCTTACTCCTGTTTAACGCCAAGGCGAGTGATCGCGATGTCGTAGCGGCGCAATGCTTTTGCGGCATCCCAATCCAGGATCTCCGCCTCATTGACCGAGTAAACCAGCGGCACCACATCGAGGATCACGTCGATGTCGCGTTGCGAAAGAAAGCCGCCGGTTGATTTAAAAAATCGTCGATGCGCTCCTGCAATTCGGTCCAGTCGGGCACAGTCAGGTTGGCGAGATCGGGGATCATCAGGCCGCTGCAATGAGCGGTGATGAACTCGGCGCGTTCTTTGTTGGTGGCGAGTTTTTTCATTACCTTGGTGGCGCGCAGGGCGGGCATTTCCAGGGACAGCTCGGTGAAGGTACGGCCAGCAGCATCGAGGGGCTGCAACAGTTGGATGGGCTGGTCGTGGGTCGATTCCGCCTGCCCGTCGAGGAAGAACGATGCAGGACGTGTCGACATCTCATGTACGTATTGGGCGATGGTCACGTAGTCCGGGCGCTTGAGTTGGTCGAGCTCTTTTTCCGACAGGCCGGTGGCGAGTTTCGCCAGTTCGAAGAACTGGTCGTCCTCGTCATCACCGGCCCGGGCCAGCGCCTCTTTTTGCGCGGCGTAGTACAGCGGCTTGAGTTGCACCTGCTCGATCGTCGCGCCGGTGTCGGCGGTGATCGGCGAGAGCAGGGGGTGCAGCGGTGGCATCCAGGCCATGGGGTAGCTCCTTGGTGAAGTATGGGGGGCGAGCGAACCCGCCCCCGGAGGCATTACGGCATCAGCACGGCGCGGCGCGCATCGCCGAGGATGTCGACGCCGTTGAGCACGAATTTCTGGGTGCGTACGTCGATGTCGATCACCGGAATGCCGTTTTCCAGACGGTTGTAGGTGCGGCAGGAGAGTTCCAGGGTGGTGGTGGCCTTCTCACCCATTTTCAGCTTCGCTTCCTCGAGGGATTTGAGCTTGCCGCCCACGGTGTGATAGGTGAAGTAGGTCTTGCCATCCTGGTCCTGACCGGCCTCGCGAACGTTCAGCAGGATGTCATCACCCAGGCGCACGCCCAACGCCAGCATGATTTCCGGGCCCGCACCTTGGAGGATCAACTTGGCGCCCAGCACCTTGCCGCTCTTGGCCATTTCCTCGGCAATGAAGCGCCCGCCGGACATGGGCTCCATGTCGAACTCAATCTTCGGAGGGGTAAATTCTTCCACCGTCGCGGACAACGGCAGGCCTTGAAGGGTGGCCGCAATGGCCTGTCTGACTCGGTTGGTAAACATTAGAGAACGTCCTCCAGGAACTGCTCGATGATTTCATCGCGGGCATTGAGTTGATAAATCATGTGTTCGTTCGGCGCGTACCGCCCGTAGTCGATGACGATGAACCAGGTGCCGTTCTTGTATTTCTCGACACTGTTCAATTCCGGGTGCAAGTACACGCTGCCGCCGGGGATGGTTTCGTCGGCGACCAGGGTTTGTAGCCAATCGTTGATGCGCTTGACCTCCTGGTCCATGAAGGACTTGGTGAGGTTCTTGGCCATGGCTTTCTGGCCGGCCTTGACCAGCTTGCGGCTGATCGCGTCCTCCAGGCCGACGTAGCTGATGAACTTGCCGGTGATGGAACGGTTACCCAGCAGCGAGAAGCCGCCAAGGATCGTGCGAGCGTAATAGCTCACGCCGTAGCGATTGAGCAGGTCGCCTTCGGTGGACGTGTCGAGGATGTTGTACTCGACGACGCGGGAAACATCCTCTGCGAACGTCACCTGATTGCCTGGGCTTTCCCACTGCTTGACCTTGGCCAGCGCAGCGATCGCCAGGGACGACGGCGCAAGGAACACGTTTTTCTTCGCCGCCTTGGAGTACACCGACGGCATGTTGTGCACCAGCAGGCAACGGTCGAAACCTAGGTCGGCACCGCCCAGCTCGCCGCTGTAGGTCACTTGGTCGGCGACGCTTGCGTCTTTGCCGTCCAACACCACACGCGCTTTGATGCGCTTGCCGAAGGAGGCAAACTCACCGGCTACAGCTTTAGTGCCGGTGAAGCCTGGGGCACCGATGATGGTCAGGTCTTCCGGCACGCTGGCCAGCGCGGCCAGGCCGAGCTTGCGACCGGTGACCGGCTCATCGCCGCCGATCACATTGTTGATCGTGTCAGCCGGGGTGGCGCCCTCCTCCACGATCACGACGTAGACCGGCACCTTCACGACCTTGAGGATCTGATACACGGCATGAAACAACGTGCCCGACTCAGTACCCGTGGGGTCCAGCAGCGCCTGGGTGGTGAAACTGTTGATGCGGAACGGCGCGTTTTTAGGGATCGACGCGTGCGCCTTCGGCGCAGTGCCGACCAGGCCGATGACATTATCGCCGAGGCCACCCATGGCCTCGGGGGATTCGGTGGCATTCACGGTGATGCCGTTGTGCTCGAAGTTAAGAACCTCAGCCATGGTTAGTCAGCCTTCTTGGGGGTGGAGTTGAGGACGCTGGTCAGTTCCAGACGGCCGGCGGTGCGCAGGGCGGATGCTTCGACGTCCAGCAGTTGCAGTTCCTCGCCGGCGGTGGACCAATGGCCGTTACCGATGGGGAATGGGATGAGGACGGTGTAGGTTTTGCGGTCAGACATGAGTGGAATTCTCCGTGTGTAAAACACCAAAGCCCCTGCGAGGAGGGGCTTTGGGGAGGCGAAAAAAAACCGCTTTCGCGGCGAGGCTTCAGGTACGGTCAGGCAGTGGGTAGAGCGCCTTGATTTCGGCAACTTTGTCACGCCAGGCTTTTTCTTTTTCGGGGGTTTCGTCGTATTGCCACTCGAGAAACAAAGGATCGGCTGCAGTCATATAGAGCGTGCGACGCGCAGAGATAACACGTTCCAGCTCGGCGCTATCTTCAGCTTCATTGACGAGTTGATCTACAAGGACTTCGTCAAACCCAAGCGCTTTCAAAATGAGACGGTCCGCAGGAACATTGATGAGCGTCTCACCCGATGCCAACAGTAATTTTTTGATAGACCCAACCATATCAAACTCCTTTCACTGCATAGCGCAGATCGTTATCCAATGTGTAAGCCAATCTGCTTTCCGGGTAGGTCTCTCCAAGTTCGGGGGCGGTCATCGCAAACGGCTTCACCTTCCAAGAGATTTCATATTCAGGTGTCACGGCTTGACTCAGCTCAACCTCGGCATCGGAGCGGCTGAACTTCACAGGTTCTTCAAAACTCTTGGTGACGATATATGTAAGTCCGCCACGCAAGTAGCAACCCGATTCCTGTGGGGACGAGACCAAAGTGCCGGGGGTCTGGTTAAGCCAGATGGGTTTAAGGCCGGTGACCGGACGGACATAAGACAACATACCAAATTGTGCGCGCCGGACGGTCTCTCGATACGTTTGGGAGATTCGTTTAATGGTCAGAAAGTTTGCGTCCCCATTCCACGGGATCCCACAGCCCTCCATTTGCAGGTTCAGACCCGCAACATGCGCTTCAAAATTGTTATTGAACGGATTGAGGCCTGCGTCCAATGCGTAGTTCCTGGAAATAACAATCTCCGACATACCTTTTTCGTTACCCGGCATCCGCCACCAGACGGGGTAGAAAATGTTGGTAGATAGTCCCGTAAGATCGATCGTCTGTGTGTAGGAAGCACGACCGTTGATATCCTTAGCTTGTACGCTGTTACGCCACGCAGTGAACTGGGCCGACGCCGTCTCCACGCGAGCATCTATTTTTCCAATTTGGTTGGTTACTGTTTCGGTAAGCTTATTACATGCATCTACAACTTTTGTGATAGTCGCTTCAATTCCCATCATCAACTCCCTGTCGATTCTGTATTCTCATTACACGTGTGACATCTACTACTGTGCTTCCAGATGCATAACTCTAAACATCAAGTCTATGTGGCGAGACATATTTGCCACCGAAGCCGCCGCCATAACTGCGATTTCTTCAGCCAGCAACAAATTGAGATTTTCACTCCCCACCACAATCGTCACGCTGTCCGCCGGCAACGGCGAAACATCCAGCGTGAACTTTTGCAGCACCCGAGCCGCTGCCGCTTTATACGTCAGCAACTTCCCTGCCACGGAGTACACCGCCAGCAAAGTCCCGCTGGCGAGATAAAACCCGAACTCGCCAATTTCATACTCACCCTCGCCATCAAACAGCGCGGCCATCCTGAGTTGTCGGTCGCCCAGGTCCTCGTAATCCACGATGGCGACCCGTTGGCGCTCATCACGCAGCGCCACTTCCGTGCCGTCCGGGTTGTAGCGACCGGTGCCGGCGCCGATGTGGGTGATTTCGCCTTTCAGGCCCTGGTTCTTTGCCTGCAGCACTTCATCCAAACCTTTGGAGGTGAAGCGCACCAGGCGCGTAATGTCATCTGTCATGGCTGCGCCCTGAGGTCGTAGTCGTTAATGGTGTAGTGCTGGGCAGCCCCAGCACTGTTCAGTCGGGCAACCAACGCCAACTCCGGCAACGCGCCGTGCAGGCACAGCTCGCCATCGCTCAAAAGGGCGTGGAGGACCTGAGTGAGCGCAATTCGACCTTCGGTTTCATGCACGATGGTGATCGTCGCCTGGTCCCGCTCGCTCTTGGCTGCGTTGATACGACGGATCAGTCGATTGTGATCGCCACGGGACCAACTGCGCCCGATGATGGCCTGCACGTCGAAGGTGTAAGGCTTCTCCATCGGACGCTGCTGATACCACGCGCTGATGTTGGGCGTGAACCCCAGCGATTCCACCGCATAACTCAACGCTTTCGGCGTGCCGGCTTGGCGCTGGATCTGCCAGGACAAGGCCACAGTGATGCGCTTTTCGGTGGCGCTGGCATCCGCATCCCACTCACTCACCCCTCGATCGGCGGCAAGGTAAGGAAGAAACTCGGCAGGCGTTTGCAGTGGATCCATCAACGCCGGAAACGGCGGCATTACGCGGTCGAGCAGCTTGCCAAACCCCAGGTCCAACGCCTTTTCCAACGGAGAGCTATTGGCCGGCAACAAGCTCGCTTTAGGCTCACTCATAGCGTACGCACCTCCACTTCGACACCCGTGCAATACGGCGCCTGGAACGCGCTGCCAATAACCGGCACCAGAGGCTCAAGAATCTGCAGCTGCGCAGCCCCTGCACTGTGAATCGCATAGTCAATCCAACTCGGATCCACCCGCCCTTCCAGCCGATGACAAGACTCTGCGTAGTCCTGCAGCAGTTTCTGCGCAGCGACTTGAGTGAGTCCCGAATCCGGGCCGGCGTTGATCTTGGCGACCACACGGATTTTGTACGGCAGGATTTGCGCACTTTGCACGCTGACCAAGTCAGTCTCCGGTCGCACATCCGGCCGTGCGAAATGGCGACGAACGCCGTCAAGCAAATCGGCAGATGGCGTACCGTCGCCCTCACGAGAAAGCACGGTGACCATGACTTCGCCGGGCGCTGTTCGACACCCATTGCCATCTTTGACCTGGGCCGCATAACCGTCCGGATCAAAGGTGTAGCTGACCGTCACCACGCCCGGCGTTGCGCTTTGCACTTTTACCGACGGCCGCTCGCCGAGGGTGAACACCTCGCGCCGATACTGCATCCGCGAGCCCGCCGCCGGAGCATGGGGCGCCAGGTAGTAACGCAGGCGAGCGTCGTCATCGCTTTCCAACGTCGGCGGCACAGGCGGGAAAGCGGCCGGGTCGCCGGGGTCGAGCACTTGGCGTTCCAGGCCCATGTCGGCCAGTCGAGCATCCAGGTTACTGCCAGTGGCCCACCACGCCAGCATCTGCTTGATGCGGGCGTTGTACTTGCGTTCGTGGGTTTGCAGGCGCACGCAAAACGCTTCCAGGGCCAGGGTCAGCAGTTCGCTTTCATTGTCGAGGCTGACCTTGAGTTTGGCCGCGCTTTGCGGCGCACGGGTGGCGACGTAGTCGACGACGAAGGCCTTGAACTCGGCCAACAACGGTTCGAACTCATCCACGGCGATGATGGCCGGTTCCGCCAGTTGGTTCTGGCCAGGGATCAACATGCTCATGTCGCGACCTCGAAGGTTTGTTGGCGGTTTTTCCAGGTACCGGCAAAACGCAGCAACAGTCCGGCGCCCTGACGGGTGGCGACGATGATCTGGGGTTGAAAGTCGCCGATGCCGTTCTGGGTGTTGTAGAACGCCTGCGCGGCGTGGCTTTGGGCGAGGATCAGCAGGTCATCCCCCAGGTTCTGGCCAAGCAGTTGCGGGATCAGCGAGCCGTACAGCGGGCGTTTCTGGCGAGTGCCCACGGGGGTGGTCAGCGCTCGGGTGGCGCGCTGTACGAATTGCAGCCAGTCGTCGACGACTGCCCCGGTGTTCCTATCGATTCCGATCATGGCAACTCCTTATGCGCGACTGATCACGCGGCCCTGGTGATCCACCACCGGACCGCTCAAATGCACACCGGCGGCATCCAGCAACACGCCGGTGACGCCGAGTTGCAGGGTGATGCTCTGGGCATTCAGGGTCAGGCTGGCGGCGCCAACCTTGACGTCGACCTGCTCGCGAGAGCCACTGAACGTAGTCGGGCCGTTGACCCAGTTGAAAATGTGACTGGCGTCGTCGTAGTCACTTTGGGTGCCGTCCTGATGGCGACGCCGCGTCAGCGAGGCAACGTCGGACACGGGTGGAAAGAGACTACTGTTGAGGCCGAACAAGGCGACGGACTGCGCGCCTCCTTCCCCGCCGCCGTAATTGAGCAGCAGGCATTGTTCGCCCACAGAGGGGATGCGGGTTTCGGTTTGCGCCCCCGCACTCGGGTTGAAAAACTGGATCGCCGGGCTGAGCAAATCACCGTGGCTGACCTTGCAGGTATTAGTCGCGGCGTCGACCTCCTGGCACACGCCAATCCGGCAGAAGCTATCTGCACGTCGATACAGGTCTTCCAACTGGGCTTCCATTTCTGCCAGGCGCTCGACAATCGGCCCGAGTTGCATGCGTAGCAATGCATCAAACATGGATTACTCCTGCAGTGGGCGATATTGATCCGGATCGTTGATGTCAGAGACTTCCCAGGTGCGGGCAAATAACGGCTTGCCTGTAGGATCCTCGAGCAGCAACGGACCGAGATAGAGGTTTTGGGTAAAGGAAACCGTCCAGGTGTCATAGTCCGTTTCCGCACCGGAGCGCGCGGAAGGGGCAGCGACAATTGCGGTAGGCAGGTCGCACTGATCAGGCGGCAGGCCCCAGCGGTTATCCAGGGCCAGGTCCATCAGTTGGCTGGCCAGATCGCAAGCATCAAAAGGTGCCGACCCACCGGCAACCATGACCCTGAGTGAAACCGACAAGGCGTGCGCCTTGCGCCCTGCAAGCGAGCGAATGCCAGGGCCGTTGCGCTCCACGCTGATCAAAATGCCAGTTTTATCGCCCGTTCCAGGAAAGTCATGGTGATTGCCTACGCGCAGTTGTGGGAAAGCGCTCTTCAGCGCATCCCCAATCGCCACGGGCAGTTGGGAAGGTTTTTCGAGAAGTGTCATCTGCTTGCATCCTTGCAGCGGTTACTGCTGATCCGGGCGAGAAGTTGGGGTCTCGTCGACCCCGATGCGCTTGGCGGCCCAGCGTTCATAAAGGCCGATGGCCACGTCGGCGCCGGCCATAGCGGTCAGGCAGCCAATGGCGCCGGCGGTCCAGATCGACATGCCGGCGGCGTAGCACAGCATCAACGCTGAAACGCCGCAGACCATGCATGCTCCGGACCGCAAGGCCAGGCGCCGTACCAGTGACCAACCGCGGGCTCCCTCCTTGTCGGCGCGCCACATTTCGCCGGATACACCACCGATCAGGGCCAGTACGATCACCAGCCAGATAGGCATTTCCGCTAACGCTTGCTGCTCGTTTGTCATGTCACGCCTCCTGGCTGAGCACTCCCGGCACAGGGCCGGCTCTTGGGTAAATCCATTTATAGGTAGGCATTCCAAAAAGCCCGGTCGCCCGGGCTTTTCAGTAATGCGGTCCATATTCGAACGTTCGGCGCTACTGGCGCGGTACGGTTCTTTCCTGAGATGTTTTTCCGACCACGATCCTTGTCTGCCGGATAACTGCTTCTGGTGCTTTACGCTGCACACCCGGGTCAGTTGCCAACCCTCTGAACCGTTAAGGCCGGTTCATCGCTGCCTGTTCTTTTAAAGCGGTGAAACTAAAGAGCGTCGGCATCCTTGCCGGTGTTGCTGGCTTCCTTGCCATCGCTCGGATGGCGTCCTTGCCGGTGTTGCGTGCCTTCCTTGTCTTCCTTGGCAGCATCCTTGCCGCCTCCACCACCTTGTTGGCTGGCTTGAGACGAAGAATATGCATGTATGCATATACAGTCAATGCACAAATGCATTTATTTTTACCGCACAAATGCACGAATGCATTTTCGACCTTATGGGCAGCGGGTTTGGTGGTTTTTCACAGACGAAAAAAAGCCCGCTCGTTGGCGGGCTTCGTCTTACAGAAGAAGGTTAACGCGCGTACATGCCCCACCAGAACACATGGCCGAGGATGCTGATCTGCTCATCCTGGATATCCTGGAAGCTATAGTCCTCATCCGGGTGCTCATCGCGATTGAAACTGCGCAGGCGAATCCCGGAAGGCAGGCGATAGAGCTGTTTCACCCGTAACTGGCCGTTGTGGTTGATGGCATACAAGTCGCCATCAACGATATCGCCAATGCCACTCTTGCCCGCATTCACCCCGACCGTCGCGCCATCACGCAGCACCGGCAACATGCTGTTGCCACGCACCGTCACACACTTGGCCTGGTCGAACTGCACGCCGTTATGACGCAGGCTGCGCTTGCCGAACCGCAAGCTGGCCTTCTCGCTTTCCTCGATGACGAATCTTCCTGATCCAGCAGCCAATTCAACCTCGCGCAGAAAGGGGATCGATACCTCGTCGTCATTAACGGGCGTGTCGTCATCCCACAGGCTTATGTCCTTGAGTTCCGAATGCATCGGGTCGCGACCGTCCTCCCGCGAAACGCCAACTGCCGCGCGCCCGCGCAGCTGGTCAGTGCTGACGCGGAAGTACTCTGCGATGCGGGAAATATGCTTGTCCGACGGATCAACGATCTTGCCGCTGAGGATCCGGGACAGCGTGGATTGAGGCACGCCGGTACGCCGGTGAAGCTCCGTGGGGGAGATCCGGTCGCGGTCCAGCAGTTCGCGTAAGACGATAGAAACGTTGCGTTTTTGCATAACGTGGATAGTGCCGGGGGTTTTTAGCATTGGCAAATGCTAATTTGCATAATTTATGCATTCATCCCTATTGCGCTGGAATTTGACACAAAATACTGGCTATGCAAACAGTGGTCTACTCACTACTATCCACCACACTGGATACAGCTTTTCAAACCAGGCCGGGAAACAACACGACATCAGTCAGCCGACGTCATTGCATGTCGACAAGCCCGAGCCTATATATGAAACTCTGTAACAACGTAGCCAGCCATTCCGGAGGTGCTCATGGCCTATTCAGCTCTAGCTGTTGCTAACGCCTTCATTGAACGCGCCAAAGAAGGCAAGCTTGCAGGCTTGACTCCAATGAAGCTTCAAAAGCTGCTGTTTTACACCCAGTCCTGGCATCTGCGTGAAAGGGAGCTCCCCCTTATGGATGACCACTTTGCCCGCTGGCAATACGGCCCGGTCATTCCATCGCTCTATCATGAGCTGAAATCCTACGGCAGCCGCCCGGTGACGTCGCTGCTCAGCAACCTTAAGCCCGACGTCGAAGACATCGTCTTCGTAACCCCGAGAATTCCTGAAAGCGACACCTACGCCCATCGTTTGATTGACCGCATTATCAATAAATACGGCAAGTGGTCGGGCACCCAACTGTCCAACCTCTCCCACGAGGAAGGTACCGCCTGGGCACTCAGGGGCGCGGACGGTTCCGCCATTGACTGGAAGGAAATGGCGCAGCTCATTCACCCAAAGAGCCGCAACCGTGAATGAGGAACTCGACACCCTGGAACTGACCCTGCCCCCCGCATCAGGGCCCGACCAGGACTCCCAACCCGGAGGCGAGCAGGCAGTAGGCGCTGACGACGAAAGAAACCAAAACCTGAAAGATCAGAAGGCTGAACGGCTGCTGCGCAAGAAATATGCGGGGCGTGCTTTCTGGTTTGCTGCGTGCGGCGTGATCTTTTGGGCGGTGTTACTTGTGTGGAATGGTTGGTCAACGTACTACTCCGGCAAAGCCCCCTTTTCCGATAACGTGTTGATTGCTATTACTACCGCAACCTCAATCAACTTGTTTGCCGCTTTTCTCGGCGTTATCCGAGGCTTGTTCCCCGCCAGTGGCCGCAGGGCAAAATAACGGCTCTTACAGCCTGCTCTCCGCCCCTGACTTTCGTCCTGCACTTTACTAACCGTACGCGACCTGCGAAGCCCCGACCTCGCGTGTTAACCTTGCGCCCATCGCAAAATCGCAGGGCGGAATGCCCCACATTTGCCCCACTCCTTTCAACGAATTTGCCTACGACCCAATGAGTAAAACCACTTCAGACCTGTCCTCCCACACCCCCATGATGCAGCAGTACTGGCGCCTCAAGAACCAGCACCCTGATCAGCTGATGTTCTACCGCATGGGCGACTTCTACGAGATCTTCTACGAAGACGCGAAGAAGGCCGCCAAGTTGCTGGATATCACCCTGACAGCGCGCGGGCAGTCGGCAGGGCAGTCGATTCCGATGTGTGGGATTCCCTACCATTCGTTGGAAGGCTATCTGGTCAAACTGGTGAAATTGGGCGAGTCCGTGGTGATCTGTGAGCAGATCGGCGATCCGGCCACCAGCAAGGGGCCGGTGGAACGTCAGGTGGTGCGCATTATTACGCCGGGGACGGTGAGTGATGAGGCGCTGCTGGATGAGCGCCGCGACAACCTGATTGCAGCGGTGTTGGGCGACGAGCGCCTGTTCGGCCTGTCGGTGCTGGACATCACCAGTGGCAACTTCAGCGTGCTGGAGATCAAAGGCTGGGAGAACCTGCTGGCGGAGCTGGAGCGTATCAACCCCGTGGAGTTGTTGATCCCGGATGATTGGCCGAAGGATCTGCCGGCGGAAAAACGCCGTGGGGCCAAGCGCCGTGCGCCGTGGGACTTCGAACGTGATTCGGCGCTGAAAAGTCTGTGCCAGCAGTTCTCGGTGCAGGACCTTAAAGGCTTCGGTTGTGAAACCTTGACCCTGGCCATCGGTGCAGCAGGTTGCTTGCTGGGCTATGCCAAGGAAACCCAGCGCACGGCCCTGCCGCATTTGCGCAGCCTGCGTCATGAGCGTCTGGACGATACCGTGGTGCTCGATGGCGCAAGCCGTCGCAACCTGGAGCTGGACACCAACCTGGCCGGCGGGCGTGACAACACCCTGCAATCGGTGGTCGACCGTTGCCAGACGGCCATGGGTAGCCGCTTGCTGACCCGCTGGCTGAACCGTCCGCTGCGCGACTTGAGCGTGCTGCAGGCGCGTCAGACGTCTATTACTTGCCTGCTGGACGGCTATCGCTTTGAAAAGCTGCAGCCACAGCTGAAGGAAATCGGCGATATCGAGCGCATCCTGGCGCGTATCGGTCTGCGTAATGCGCGCCCGCGCGACTTGGCGCGCCTGCGTGATGCCCTCGCAGCCTTGCCACAGTTGCAAGCGGCGATGACCGAACTGGATACGCCGCACCTGCAACAGCTCGCAGTCACGGCCGGTACTTACCCGGAACTGGCGGCGTTGCTGGGAAAAGCCATCATCGACAACCCGCCGGCAATCATCCGCGACGGCGGCGTATTGAAGACCGGTTACGACAGCGAGCTGGACGAGCTCCAAGCCCTGAGCGAGAACGCCGGGCAATTCTTGATTGACCTGGAAGCCCGCGAGAAAGCCCGTACCGGCCTGGCCAACCTGAAAGTCGGCTACAACCGCGTGCACGGTTATTTCATCGAGTTACCGAGCAAGCAGGCCGAGTCGGCGCCGATCGACTATCAACGTCGCCAGACACTGAAAGGTGCCGAACGGTTTATCACTCCCGAACTGAAAGAATTCGAAGACAAGGCGCTGTCGGCGAAGAGCCGCGCCCTGGCTCGGGAGAAGATGCTCTATGAAAACCTGCTTGAAGACCTGATCAGCCAGTTGGCGCCGCTGCAGGACACCGCCAGCGCCCTGGCCGAACTGGATGTTCTGAGCAACCTGGCCGAACGTGCACTGAACCTTGACCTGAACTGCCCGCGTTTTGTCAGCGAGCCGTGCATGCGCATCGTGCAAGGTCGCCACCCGGTCGTAGAGCAGGTGCTGACCACGCCGTTCGTCGCCAACGATCTGTCGCTGGACGACGATACCCGCATGCTGGTGATCACCGGTCCGAACATGGGCGGTAAATCCACCTACATGCGCCAGACCGCTTTGATCGTGCTCCTGGCGCATATCGGCAGCTTTGTGCCGGCGGCCAGTTGCGAGCTGTCCCTGGTGGATCGCATTTTCACCCGGATCGGTTCCAGCGACGACCTGGCCGGTGGCCGTTCGACGTTTATGGTGGAAATGAGCGAGACCGCCAACATCTTGCACAACGCCACCGAACGCAGCCTGGTGTTGATGGACGAAGTGGGCCGCGGCACCAGCACCTTCGACGGCCTGTCCCTGGCCTGGGCGGCGGCCGAGCGCCTGGCGCACTTGCGTGCCTACACCCTGTTTGCCACCCACTACTTCGAGCTGACTGTTTTGCCGGAGAGCGAACCGCTAGTGGCCAACGTGCATCTGAACGCCACCGAGCACAACGAGCGTATCGTGTTCCTGCATCACGTGCTGCCGGGGCCGGCCAGCCAGAGTTACGGCCTGGCCGTGGCCCAACTGGCGGGTGTGCCGAATGACGTGATCACCCGCGCCCGCGAACACCTCAGCCGCCTGGAAACCACGGCCCTGCCCCATGAAACGGCGGTAGCCAGCCCCGCCAAAGCCTCCAGCAAACCGGCCGCACCGCATCAAAGCGACATGTTCGCCAGCCTGCCCCATCCGGTGCTGGATGAGCTGGCAAAGCTTGACCTGGATGACTTGACGCCGCGAAAAGCGCTCGAAATGTTATATGCACTGAAGACTCGGATATAACGCTAAGGCTTGCAAGCTGGTAGACTCTCGCGCGGTTTGGGATGCTGCGGGCTTTTAGCCTGGCCTGCAGACTATCGCTCCCGAACCTCGCGAGCCCTGCCACAAAGGGTTTCGCTGCCGCCGCCTGAGGAGAAAATTAGAAATGACCTTCGTCGTTACCGACAACTGCATCAAGTGCAAGTACACCGACTGCGTCGAAGTGTGTCCGGTGGACTGCTTCTACGAAGGCCCGAATTTCCTGGTTATCCACCCGGATGAGTGCATCGACTGCGCCCTGTGTGAGCCTGAATGCCCGGCCGTCGCTATTTTCTCCGAGGATGAAGTCCCGGCAGAGATGCAGGAATTCATTCAGTTGAACGTCGAGCTGGCGGAAATCTGGCCGAATATCACTGAACGCAAAGACCCGATGCCGGATGCAGCGGAGTGGGATGGCAAAAAAGGTAAGATTGCAGACCTCGAACGCTGATAGCGTCGCCTCCCAAAAGGCCCCTTGCGGGCCTTTTTGCGTTTCTGGAAGGTGGGTTTCACTTTCCTGCAGGCAAAAAAAAGGGGCGGTATGACCCGCCCACATTTTTTCCCTAGTCCCTGTATTCCTTTTCATCATCCTGATGAATCGCATCCTGCGACGTTCCTTCAACCATCGGTCCTTGATGGCTGTGCCAATCCGTGGACACAGGACTGATGTTAGAGAGTTCCAAAGGAAGTTCAACGGGTTCCATTCCTATGGCAGGCAGACTTTCGCGCTCAACACCCGTTAATTAATTGTTATCTTTCAATAAGATAGAAAAACCTTTCGACTAAATGGGACGTACTTGGCGGGTAAAAAAACCAAACGCTTACGAAAAAGTAAGCAAATGCTTACACGACCAATTGCGTAAATGAGAAATCTCTCCCTTTGCTGCCGTCCAGACATGAAAAAGCCCCGACGCTGTCGAGGCTCTTTCCCTTCCAGATTCTCAGTCGTCGCTGACCGTGATCGTCGGCATCGCAGGCGCTGCGGCTTCCTGCAGCACAATACGTGCGCCCACATGACGGGCAAGCTCTTGATACACCATAGCGATCTGGCCATCAGGCTCCGCCGCAACAGTCGGCTTGCCGCCGTCAGCCTGCTCACGAATCCCCCTCGACAATGGCAGTGAAGCCAGCAACTCCACGCCGTACTGGGTGGCCAGCCTCTCGCCACCACCTTCGCCGAACAAGTGCTCGGCGTGGCCGCAGTTGGAGCAGATGTGCACCGCCATGTTCTCCACCACGCCCAGCACCGGGATATTGACCTTGCGGAACATCTCCACGCCTTTCCTTGCGTCGAGCAACGCCAGGTCCTGGGGCGTGGTGACGATCACCGAACCGGCGACCGGGACTTTCTGTGCCAGGGTCAGCTGGATATCACCCGTGCCTGGCGGCATGTCGATCACCAGGTAATCAAGGTCGCCCCAGGCGGTCTGGGTGACCAATTGCAGCAAGGCGCCGGAGACCATCGGTCCACGCCAGACCATCGGCGTGTTGTCATCGGTGAGGAAGGCCATGGACATCACTTCCACGCCCAGGGACTCGATCGGCACGAACCACTTCTGGTCCTTGACCTTCGGTCGGGTGCCCTCGGCGATGCCGAACATCACGCCTTGGCTCGGGCCGTAGATATCCGCGTCGAGAATGCCCACGCGTGCGCCTTCACGGGCCAGGGCCAGGGCCAGGTTGGCGGCCGTGGTGGATTTGCCCACGCCGCCCTTGCCGGAGGCCACAGCCACCACGTTCTTGACGTTGGCCAGGCCCGGGATCTGCGCCTGGGCCTTGTGCGCGGCGATTACGCATTGGATATCGACCTTGGCCGAACGCACGCCGTCCAAGCCTTCGATGGCCATCTGCAACATCTGCGCCCAGCCGCTCTTGAACAGGCCGGCGGCGTAGCCCAGTTCCAGCTGGACCGACACCTGGTCGCCCTGGACGTCGATGGAACGCACACAGCCGGCACTGACCGGGTCCTGGTTCAAATAGGGGTCGGTGTATTGGCGAAGCACGGCTTCCACCGCTGCGCGATTGACGGCGCTCATGGGCTACTCCCGAAAAAGACTGACTGAAACAGGCGGCTATCCTAACCGTTCCAGCGGCGTAACGGCATGCTTTCGCAGGTCAGGAAGATTCTGAAACAGCGTCACGGGGTGAAATATATTTCCCGGCGCTTTATAGTGGCCGACCTCCGTTTCATCAAGTAGCCGAGCCCCATGTCCGAGCCACGCAAGATCCTCGTCACCAGCGCCCTGCCCTATGCCAATGGTTCCATCCATCTTGGCCATATGCTTGAGTACATCCAGACCGATATGTGGGTGCGCTTCCAGAAGCATCGCGGCAATCAATGCATTTACGTCTGCGCGGACGACGCCCACGGTTCGGCCATCATGTTGCGCGCCGAAAAGGAAGGCATCACCCCGGAACAACTGATCGCCAACGTGCAGGCTGAACACAGCGCCGACTTTGCCGAGTTCCTGGTGGATTTCGACAACTTCCATTCGACCCACTCCGAAGAAAACCGCGAGCTGTCGAGCCAGATCTACCTGCGCTTGAAAGAAGCCGGGCATATCGACCAGCGTTCGGTGACCCAGTATTTCGACCCGGAAAAGAAAATGTTCCTGGCCGACCGCTTCATCAAGGGCACCTGCCCGAAATGCGGCACTGAAGACCAGTACGGCGACAACTGCGAGAAGTGTGGTGCGACGTACGCGCCCACCGAACTGAAGAACCCCAAGTCGGCGATCTCTGGCGCCACCCCGGTGCTCAAGGACTCCCAGCACTTCTTCTTCAAGCTTCCGGATTTCCAGCAGATGCTGCAAACCTGGACCCGCAGCGGCACCTTGCAGGACGCCGTCGCCAACAAGATCGCCGAATGGCTGGACGCCGGGCTGCAGCAGTGGGACATCTCCCGCGATGCGCCGTACTTCGGCTTCGAGATCCCGGGCGAGCCGGGCAAGTACTTCTACGTGTGGCTGGACGCGCCGATCGGCTACATGGCCAGTTTCAAGAACCTCTGCGACCGCACGCCGGAGCTGGACTTCGACGCGTTCTGGAACAAGGACTCCACGGCCGAGCTGTACCACTTCATCGGCAAGGACATCGTCAACTTCCACGCACTGTTCTGGCCGGCGATGCTTGAAGGTTCGGGCTACCGCAAACCGACGGGCATTGCGGTGCACGGCTACCTGACGGTCAACGGCCAGAAGATGTCCAAGTCTCGTGGCACCTTCATCAAGGCGCGCACCTACCTGGACCACTTGTCGCCGGAATACCTGCGCTATTACTACGCTTCCAAGCTGGGCCGTGGCGTCGATGACCTCGACCTGAACCTGGAAGACTTCGTGCAGAAGGTCAACTCGGACCTGGTCGGCAAGGTCGTCAACATTGCCAGCCGTTGTGCCGGATTTATCCACAAGGGCAACGCAGGCCTGCTGGTGGCCGAGAACGCTGCGCCGGAACTGACCGACGCTTTCCTGGCCGCCGCACCCAGCATTGCCGATGCTTATGAAGCCCGCGACTTTGCCCGCGCCATGCGCGAGATCATGGGCCTGGCCGACCGCGCCAACGCCTGGATCGCCGACAAGGCGCCGTGGTCGCTGAACAAGCAGGAAGGCAAGCAGGCGGAAGTCCAGGCGATCTGCGCCACGGGTGTCAACCTGTTCCGCCAACTGGTGATCTTCCTCAAGCCGGTGCTGCCGCTGCTGGCTGCCGACGCCGAGGCGTTCCTCAATGTGGCGCCACTGACCTGGAACGATCACGCTACCTTGCTCAGCAACCATCAGTTGAACGAGTTCAAGCCACTGATGACCCGCATCGACCCGGTCAAAGTCCAGGCCATGACCGACGCTTCGAAAGAAGATCTGGTCGCCAGCCAGACCGATACCGGTTCGGCTGCACCCGTTGGCAATGGCGAGTTGGCCAAAGACCCGATCTCTGCGGAAATCGACTTTGACGCTTTCGCCGCGGTGGACTTGCGTGTCGCGCTGATCGTGAAAGCTGAAGCCGTGGAAGGTGCCGACAAGCTGCTGCGCCTGACCCTGGACCTCGGTGGCGAGCAACGCAACGTGTTCTCCGGGATCAAGAGCGCTTATCCGGACCCGTCCAAGCTCGATGGTCGCCTGACCATGATGATCGCCAACCTCAAGCCTCGAAAAATGAAATTCGGCGTGTCCGAAGGCATGGTGATGGCGGCCGGCCCTGGTGGGGAAGAGATCTACCTGCTCAGCCCTGACAGCGGCGCCAAGCCGGGTCAGCGCATCAAGTAATCCTGCAAGGTCTGTAGGTGTGGTTGTGGTGAGCGGGCTTGCCCGCGCTGGGTCGCGAAGCGGCCCTACACCACGCACCCGGTTCTATCTGTAAAACCGCGCTGGCAATGATAGGCTGCTCTGCAGCCCATCGCGGGGCAAGCCCGCTCGCCACAAGAACGCTCAACCACGCACTAGGCCCAGTTTGCTTAACCGGCATGCCCATGATCACAGCATGAACCTCATTCAACGTATCGACGCGCTGCTGCCTCAGACCCAATGCGGAAAATGCGGGCACCCAGGCTGCAAGCCTTACGCCGAGGGTATTGCTCAAGGCGAAGCGATCAACAAGTGCCCGCCTGGTGGCCAGGAGACCCTCGCAGGCCTTGCGCAATTGCTGCGCGTGCCGGTGCTGGAACTCGATACCAGTCGAGGAGAAGCCCCGGCACAGATCGCCTATATCCGCGAAGCCGAGTGCATCGGCTGCACCAAGTGCATTCAGGCCTGCCCGGTGGACGCCATTGTCGGCGCCGCCAAGTTGATGCACACGGTCATCGTCGATGAGTGCACCGGTTGCGACCTGTGCGTCGCGCCCTGCCCCGTTGACTGCATTGAAATGCGCCCGACAACCACCGTACTGATCGTGGGAGACCTGACCATCACAGATCAGCAACGCCATGAGCGCAGCCTCAAACGCGACCGGGCAAGGCGGCGTTATGAGCAACGTAATGCGCGGCTGCAACGGGAAGAAGCGCAAAAGCTTGCTGAACGCGTGGCTCGGGCCAAACGCTCAGTGCCGGTTTTACCTGTGCAGGCGGCTACAGCACAGGATGCTGCGATCAAAAAAGCCAAAATTGCGGTCGCTATGAGTCGCGCCCAACTGCATAAATCCTTGAAGGCCTTCGGTCACCCTCCCACCTTTGAACAGCAGTCACAGTTGATCGTCTTGCAGCAGCAGTTCGAAGCAGCAGAACACGCGCTGACGGCGCTGGAGCTGGGCACCACAACGAAGGCAGCGGGTACAGCGGTGAGTACTGGCGACCTGAAACGCGCCAAAATCCAACTGGCGATGCGCCGCGCGGAATTGAAGAAGGCCAAGGACTTGAATGCCAGCCCGCAGCAACTGGCCGAGGCGCAACACCACTTAGACGAGGCGCAGCGCCAAGTGGATGCCCACGGCAACACCTGACCTGCATAACCTGCTGTGTGTCTTGTTACAATCCCGCCGATAGACTGCCAGGAAAACCCCACCCCATGAACGCCGCAAAACGCCTGGAAATTTTCCGCAGGCTCCACGAAGACAATCCAGAACCCAAAACCGAACTGGCCTACACCACGCCGTTCGAGTTGCTGATTGCGGTGATACTGTCGGCTCAATCCACGGACGTCGGCGTGAACAAGGCCACGGCAAAGCTCTATCCCGTGGCGAATACCCCCGAAGCGATCTATGCCTTGGGGGTGGACGGGCTGTCGGAGTACATCAAGACCATCGGCCTGTACAACAGCAAAGCCAAGAACGTCATCGAAACCTGCCGCTTGTTGGTGGAGCTGCACGGCAGCGAAGTACCGCAAACCCGTGAAGCCTTGGAAGCCCTGCCTGGCGTCGGCCGCAAAACCGCCAATGTGGTACTCAACACCGCGTTCCGGCAACTGACCATGGCCGTGGACACCCATATTTTCCGGGTCAGCAACCGCACCGGCATCGCCCGTGGCAAGAACGTGGTGGAGGTGGAAAAGCAGCTGATGAAGTTCGTGCCCAAGCCGTATCTGCTGGACTCCCACCACTGGCTGATCCTTCACGGACGCTATGTTTGCCAGGCGCGCAAGCCACGCTGCGGCAGCTGTCGCATCGAAGACCTGTGCGAATACAAGGACAAGACGTCCGACGATTGACGGATCATTGGTTTTCCCAATCAGTCGATTGAAAAAATCTTTTTTACCGGATCATGGATTATCGTTATAAGGAGCGCCAACGGCAGTCTTAGCCCGGAGTGAACCTTATGAGCACTGGCAAAGAGCAACTGGAAGTGGAAGACGACCTCGTTGAGTCGGACGACGATGTAGCAGAGGCACCTGAGGCAGAGGTCGCTAAGACCAATTTGAGCAAACGCCGTACTATCGATAATCTACTGGAAGAACGACGCTTGCAAAAACAGCTGGCCGATTACGACTTCGATTTCTGATCGAGCGATCGACAGCCGGAAGCCTCCTTCACGGAGGCTTTTTTCTGCCGGTTACCCGGGCAATGCGCTGTACGATGTCCTCCTCTATACCAAGCCGTTACGCTGGGCCAGTTCGATCAGGTCCACCAGCGAACGCGCATTGAGCTTGAGCAGCAAACGCGTCTTGTAGGTGCTCACGGTCTTATTGCTGAGGAACATGCCGTCGGCAATCTCCTTGTTGGTCCTGCCCCGCGCCAACTGCTGCAATACCATCATTTCCCGCCCGGAAAGGCGCTCGACCATATCGGCCTCGCTGGCATTGCCCATGGTGGAGCGTACCGAGTTGAGCGCCTGGTTCGGGAAGTAGCTGTAGCCCGACAAGACCGCCTTGATGGCACTCAGCAACTCGGTGAGGTCCTGTTGCTTGCACACGTAGCCCGCAGCCCCCGCCTGCATGCAGCGCATGGAAAAATGTCCAGGTGCCTGGGACGTCAACACCAGCACCTTGAACGGTGCAGGCTGCTTGGTAGAAGACAGTCGACAAATAACTTCCAGCCCATCAAGTTTTGGAATCCCGATATCCAGTATCACAATATCCGGCATATGCTCCCGTGCAAGTTGCAACGCATCGACACCGTTATCGGTCTCGGCAACGACCTCATAACCATGACGCTCCATTAGCATACGCACAGCAAGACGAATGACGGGATGATCATCCACGATCAGCACTTTATTCATGAGAAAGTCCAATTTCGCTGTTCGAATTATTTAGAGCAAGCACAATAGCCTAGTCGTTTCCTAGTTGGCATAGCGTTCCCCCCCAAGCAACAGCAAGCAGAGACCCACCCCACAGCGATAAAAGAATTGCCCTACAAAAAAACGCCATCTCGGAGGCATCCGGTTTTATGGAGCCTTTCAGACCTTTCCGGGGACTTACATACTTTGAGTGAAATATCCTTGGCTTATAGGGGGTTGGGTAAACGTGCCGCACATGACTCTCAGGAAATGCCCCTTGCCTCTCGCTTGCAGCGGGGAAAAACGGCCAGAACGATCCGTCTGCTTTAGTTCCATTCAACATATTTTCTTACATCCTTGATTCCTACAGACTATTCAGTGTTTTGCATCTTCGCCGCACTTGTATGAGTGAATTATCTGTAAGACCAGTTCCTACAAAGATGTAAAAAATTCATTCCCCCTACAAACTTTCAACAACAATTCATTCAAACCCACCGTTGATAAAGATTTCGAGAAAAAATATCCACACCTGTTTAAACGTCATAAACATCAAAAGACGATACAAAACCACAGGCAAAAAAAATGGCCCCTTGAACAAGGGGCCATTTTTCATAACACGCTGAGACTTAGAACAGCGAGCGACCTTTGTTGGCTGCAATGCGCATGCGCAATGCGTTCAACTTGATGAAGCCTGCTGCGTCTGCCTGGTTGTAAGCACCGCCGTCTTCTTCGAAGGTGGCGATGTTGGCGTCGAACAGCGACTCGTCAGACTTGCGACCGGTCACGATCACGTTGCCCTTGTACAGCTTCAGGCGCACGACGCCGTTCACGTGGACCTGGGAGGCGTCGATCATCTGCTGCAGCATCAGACGCTCAGGGCTCCACCAGTAGCCGGTGTAGATCAGGCTGGCGTACTTGGGCATCAGCTCATCTTTGAGGTGAGCCACTTCGCGGTCCAGGGTGATGGACTCGATGGCGCGGTGGGCGCGCAGCATGATGGTGCCGCCTGGGGTTTCGTAGCAGCCGCGGGACTTCATGCCCACATAACGGTTCTCGACGATGTCGAGACGGCCGATACCGTGTTCACCACCAATACGGTTCAGGGTCGCCAGCACGGTGGCCGGGGTCATCTCGACGCCGTCCAGCGCGACGATGTCGCCGTTGCGGTAGGTCAGCTCCAGGTATTGCGGCTTGTCGGGCGCGTTCTCCGGGGAGACGGTCCACTTCCACATGTCTTCTTCGTGCTCGGTCCAGGTGTCTTCCAGCACGCCGCCTTCATAGGAGATGTGCAGCAGGTTGGCGTCCATCGAGTACGGGGACTTCTTCTTGCCGTGACGTTCGATCGGGATTGCATGCTTTTCAGCGTAATCCATCAGCTTTTCACGGGACAGCAGGTCCCATTCACGCCAAGGGGCAATCACTTTCACGCCTGGCTTGAGTGCATAGGCACCCAGTTCGAAACGTACCTGGTCGTTGCCCTTGCCGGTAGCGCCATGGGAAATGGCGTCGGCGCCGGTTTCGTTGGCAATTTCGATCAGACGCTTGGCGATCAGCGGACGTGCGATGGAGGTACCCAGCAGGTACTCGCCTTCGTAGACGGTGTTGGCGCGAAACATCGGGAAAACGAAATCGCGGACGAACTCTTCGCGCAGGTCGTCAATGTAGATCTCTTTCACGCCCATGGCTTGCGCCTTGGCACGTGCAGGTTCGACCTCTTCGCCCTGACCCAGGTCAGCGGTGAAGGTCACCACTTCACAGTTATAAGTATCCTGCAGCCACTTGAGGATCACCGAAGTGTCCAGGCCGCCGGAATACGCGAGAACGACCTTGTTTACGTCGGCCATGCCATCACTCCACGGGGTTGTACGGAAAGGCGTCGATTCTACCGACCAAAACCGTGGATTTACAGGGGCGCGACAGCAAATGAAGATAAAGCGACAGATTATGTCGAGCGGGCGACCGATGGTCGCACCTTATGACGTGTGCGCGGCGTTACTGGGACCGGTGGCCTGAGGCGCCGGTTTCTCGGGGGCTGCCACGCGTTCAAGCTGGATATTCACGCGCCGGTTGCGTGCCCGGTTGGCCGCATTGGTGTTGGGCGCCAGTGGGTAGCTTTCGCCGTGGAACCGCAGAGTGATCTGCGATTCCTGGATTCCATTGGCCTTGAAGTAGTCCATGACCGCCAGGCCGCGACGGCGCGAGACGTCGCGATTGGTGAGGCGGTTGCCACTGTTGTCCGAATGGCCGTTCAACTCGATATGGTTGACGGTCGGGTCGGCTTTCATGAACGCGAGGATCACGTCGAGTTTCTTCTTGGCGGCCGCGTCCAGCTCGATCCCGCCACCGGGGAAGCCGACTTCGGTCTGTTTCACCTGGTCATAATTCATCGGCAACAGCTTGGCGGTACACAGTTGGTAATCGTTGTAGGCCTTGTTGAACTTGACCGGCAGCAGGCGGATTTCCGAATAGCCACCTTCACGCCCATAGTGCCGCACGGTCGGGCTGCGCCCTTCCAGCAAGCCGTTGAAAAGACGCCCGGCCTGGGCCTGGGAACTGTTGAACAATACGTCGCCACTGCCGGCACGTACGGCGCCGAGGTTGATATCACCCCGCCCCGGCTGCCACGGCGCAGCGGCCGCCAGCAACGTGGCCGAACCGGCACCCAGCGAGCCGTTGTAGGCTTTCAGACGAAACGTCGCCTGCTCGCCGGCCCGGCGCACGAACTCACCCGAACCGAAATCGGTGATCGGCTGGGTCAGTCGGCACTCAAACTGATCGCCTTCCACCTTCCACTCAATATTCTCCAGACGCGTCTGGAACGTGAGGGCCATTGCAGGGAGGCTGGCGAACACACTGAGCAGGGCTAGATATTGCTGGCGCACGGGAGGCTCCATTGGTTTCTACAACACTTCAAAGCGTCATACATCGATAAGGCATACCCCAGGCTATCGGTTGCATCCTGCAAAACTTGATAGCGAGTGCCTGATAGAGTCTTTTCCGGTAGCATTCCCACCAGATTGACCCGCCTGGAATCCCCAATGTCCGACCGCCTGACCCTGCTGCGTCCCGACGACTGGCATATTCATCTTCGCGATGGTGCTGCGTTACCCCACACCGTGGCCGATGTAGCGCGCACGTTTGGCCGCGCCATCATCATGCCTAACCTGGTACCTCCGGTGCGTAATGCCGAGCAAGCCGATGCCTATCGCCAGCGTATCCTCGCTGCACGACCGGCCGGCAGCCGCTTCGAACCGTTGATGGTGCTCTACCTCACCGACCGCACCCAGCCCGAAGAGATTCGTGAGGCCAAGGCCAGCGGTTTCGTGCACGCCGCCAAACTCTACCCGGCCGGCGCGACCACCAACTCCGACTCCGGCGTGACCAGTATCGACAAGATCCTGCCGGCGATCGAAGCCATGGCCGAAGTCGGCATGCCGCTGCTGATCCACGGTGAAGTCACCCGTGGCGACGTGGACGTGTTCGACCGCGAGAAGATCTTCATCGACGAGCATATGCGCCGCGTGGTCGAGTTGTTCCCGACCCTCAAGGTGGTGTTCGAGCACATCACCACTGCCGATGCCGTGCAGTTCGTCAGCGAGGCCTCGGCCAACGTCGGCGCGACCATCACCGCGCATCACCTGCTGTACAACCGCAACCACATGCTGGTGGGCGGGATTCGGCCGCACTTCTATTGCTTGCCGATCCTCAAGCGCAACACCCACCAGGTGGCCTTGCTGGATGCGGCGACGAGCGGCAATCCGAAGTTCTTCCTCGGCACCGACTCCGCCCCTCACGCCGTGCACGCCAAAGAAGCGGCGTGTGGTTGTGCCGGCTGCTACACCGCCTATGCAGCGATAGAGTTGTACGCCGAAGCGTTCGAACAACGTAACGCCCTGGACAAGCTTGAAGGCTTCGCCAGCCTCAACGGCCCGCGTTTCTACGGTCTGCCGGCGAACACCGACCGCATCACCCTGGTCCGTGAAGACTGGACCGCCCCTGCCAGCCTGCCGTTTGGCGAGCTGACTGTCATCCCGCTGCGCGCCGGTGAAACACTGCGCTGGCGCCTGCTGGAGGAAAGCAAGTGAGTGAAGACCATTACGACGACGAACACGAGCACAGCGGTGGCGGTTCCCGTCACCCGATGGCCGAGCGGTTTCGTGGCTATCTGCCGGTTGTCATCGACGTAGAAACCGGTGGTTTCAACTGCGCTACCGACGCACTGCTGGAAATCGCCGCGACCACCATCGGCATGGATGAACAGGGTTTCGTGTTCCCGGAACACACCCACTTCTTCCGCGTCGAGCCGTTCGAAGGCGCGAATATCGAAGCCGCCGCTTTGGAATTTACGGGCATCAAGCTCGATCACCCACTGCGCATGGCAGTGAGTGAAGAAGCGGCACTGACCGACATCTTCCGTGGCGTGCGCAAGGCGTTGAAAGCCAATGGCTGCAAACGCGCGATCCTGGTCGGCCACAACAGCAGCTTCGATCTGGGCTTCCTGAACGCCGCCGTGGCGCGGCTGGACATGAAGCGCAACCCGTTCCACCCCTTCTCCAGCTTCGACACGGCCACCCTCGCCGGCCTGGCGTATGGCCAGACCGTGCTGGCGAAAGCCTGTCAGGCAGCCGGTATCGACTTTGACGGCCGTGAGGCCCACTCGGCTCGCTACGACACCGAGAAGACCGCCGAGCTGTTCTGCGGCATCGTCAACCGCTGGAAAGACATGGGCGGCTGGGAAGACTTCAACGACTGAGCAAAGCTCGTGTGGTGAGCGAGCTTGCCCCGCTCACCACGGGTCATACCCCGCACATAAAAAAACCGGCCTTCTCAGGCCGGTTTTTTTGTACCTCGAACCAGGCTTACAGCTTGCCAGCGTTCTCGGTCAGGTAAGCGGCAACGCCTTCTGGCGAAGCGTTCATGCCTTTGTCGCCTTTTTTCCAGTTGGCTGGGCAGACTTCGCCGTGCTCTTCGTGGAATTGCAGGGCGTCAACCAGGCGGATCAGCTCTTCCATGTTACGGCCCAGTGGCAGGTCGTTGATGATCTGGGAGCGGACAACGCCCTTGTCGTCGATCAGGAACGCGCCACGGAAAGCTACGCCGCCTTCGGACTCAACGTCGTAAGCCTTGGCGATGTCGTGCTTCATGTCGGCAGCCATGGTGTATTTGACTTTGCCGATGCCACCATCATTGATGGCGGTGTTGCGCCAGGCGTTGTGGGTGAAATGGGAGTCGATGGAAACCGCTACCACTTCAACGTTGCGTGCCTTGAAATCGTCCATGCGGTGGTCCAGAGCGATCAGCTCCGAAGGGCAGACGAAGGTGAAGTCCAGCGGGTAGAAGAACACCAGGCCGTATTTGCCTTTGATGGCTTCAGACAGTTTGAAGCTGTCTACGATTTCGCCATTGCCGAGGACGGCTGGGACGTCGAAATCCGGGGCTTGTTTGCCGACGAGTACGCTCATTGGATATCTCCTGATGTAGGGGTGACGATTGAAGTAAAAGGACCGGCCCCGAGTCTGCCGTGAATAAGCGACAGCCCTGTGACGCAGTCATGCTTCGTGAAGATCGACCATCATACACTGAAAAAACCGTTCGTCAGTGAGGGCGCGATGCCAGCAAATACCCTGCGAATCAACTTTGACAATCATTCTCGTTAACATTAAGATCCATCGCACTTAAGCCTTAAACCCGCGACGGTTCTCCCTTATGTATGTGTGCCTCTGTACTGGCGTCACCGACGGACAAATCCGCGAAGCAATCTATGAAGGTTGCTGCAGCTACAAGGAAGTGCGTGAAACCACCGGCGTTGCCAGCCAGTGCGGCAAATGTGCCTGCCTCGCCAAGCAAGTGGTACGGGAAACCCTGACGCAGCTGCAGACAGCCCAGGCCGCGATCCCCTATTCAGCAGAATTTACACACGCCTGATTTGGCGTGTTTTAAAGAACCGGACTTAGTGTCCGGTTTTTTTATGCCCGCAATTCAATTAGTTAGCGTCAAGACGCGGAACACAAACATTCTTATTCCGATTAATTTTCATTTATTATTCAATAACTTAGGTTTGACACTAGGGGTTTCGCCACTCAAACTCCGCCCTATACACAGCTATTACAGGGCAGGACCCCAGTCATGAAAGGCGACATCTCAGTCATCCAGCAACTCAACAAAATCCTTGCCAATGAACTGGTCGCGATCAATCAGTACTTTCTGCATGCGCGCATGTATGACGATTGGGGCCTGGAAAAGCTGGGCAAGCGTGAATACAAAGAATCCATTAAGGCCATGAAAGACGCGGACGCGCTGATCAAGCGCATCCTGTTTCTGGAAGGCCTGCCGAACGTGCAGGACCTGGGCAAGCTGAACATTGGCGAGCACACCCAGGAAATGCTCGGCAGTGACCTGGGTTTCGAGCGCAAGAGCCACAGCGACCTCAAGGCCGCCATCGCTCACTGCGAGACTAAGGGCGACTTCGGTAGCCGTGAGCTGCTGGAAGACATCCTGGAAGACCAGGAAGAACACATCGACTGGCTGGAAACCCAACTGGGCCTGATCGACAAAGTCAGCCTGGAAAACTACCTGCAATCGCAGATGGGTGAATAACCCCGTCGCTCACAGGTACAAAAAAGCCCCGCTCTCTCACGAGAAGCGGGGCTTTTTATTGCCGGCGAATCAAGCGTCGGTCTTGGCTGCCGCGTTTGCCGCTGCATCTTTGATCAACGCCTGCAACGAACCATCAGCGGCCATTTCAGTGATGATATCGCTACCGCCGACCAGCTCACCGGCTACCCACAGTTGTGGGAAAGTAGGCCAATTGGCGTACTTCGGCAGGTTGGCGCGGATTTCCGGGTTTTGCAGGATATCCACGTAAGCGAATTTTTCGCCACACGCCATGATGGCCTGGGACGCCTTCGCGGAGAAACCGCACTGAGGAGCGTTTGGTGCGCCCTTCATGTAAAGCAGAATGGTGTTGTTGGCAATCTGCTCTTTGATCGTTTCGATGATATCCATGGAACACCTCGGCTGGAACTTTGCGACTCACAGGTCGGCACGGTGGCGCATTGTAACGCAAAATTCCAGCGTGGTGCTCAGGCGGCTGCTACCTGCACGGGCACGCCATTCAAGGCGGCATTGCCCGACAGCTCGTCCAACTGCCGTTCGTCGGTCAAATCGTTGGCACTCGCCCCCGGCTGCCCGCTGGCGATCGTCATTTGCACGCCTGGGCGCCCATGACCCCAACCGTGGGGCAGGCTGACCACACCGGGCATCATGTCCAGGCTGGCCACCACTTCCACTTCGATCATGCCGATGCGCGAACTGACACGTACCCGCTGGCCATCGCTCAACTGCCGACTGGCCAGGTCATCCGGATGCATCAGCAATTGATGGCGCGGCTTGCCCTTCACCAGCCGGTGATAGTTATGCATCCAGGAATTATTACTGCGCACATGCCGGCGGCCGATCAGCAGCAGTTCGTCGACCACAGGCACCGGTTGCGCGGCAAAGCGCGCCAGGTCGGCGAGGATCACCGCGGGTGCCGCTTGCACCTTGCCGTCAGCGGTTTTCAAACGCGCGGAAAGGTTGGGTTGCAGCGGCCCAAGGTCCACGCCGTGCGGGTGATCCGCCAGCATGGCCACGGACAACTTGTGGCTGGATGCATCACCGTACACCCCGGCGCGCAGGCCGAAATCGATCATGTGCGAAGGCGGCATCGTTGGCTTGAGCGTCGCGCCAGTCTGCGCGGCAAACGCCTGGGCAAGGCCGACAAAGATCTCCCAGTCATGCAGCGCGCCCACCGGTTTGGGCAGAATCGCCCGGTTGAAACGGGTGACATTACGCACCGCAAACATATTGAAGGTGGTGTCGTAATGGTCGTTTTCCAGCGCCGACGTGGAGGGCAGGATCAGGTCGGCGTAGCGCGTGGTCTCGTTGATATAGAGGTCGATGCTGACCATGAACTCCAGACCATCAAGGGCCTGTTCCAGTTGCCGGCCATTTGGCGTCGACAACACCGGATTACCCGCCACCGTCACCAATGCACGGATTTGTCCATCACCTTCGGTAAGCATTTCTTCAGCCAAAGCCGACACAGGTAACTCGCCACCGTACTCCGGACGCCCGGAAACCCGGCTTTGCCAGCGATTGAAATGACCGCCACCGGTCGATGCCACCAGGTCCACCGCCGGCGTGGTGCACAGTGCGCCGCCGACACGGTCAAGGTTACCCGTCACCAGATTGATCAATTGCACCAGCCAATGACACAGCGTGCCGAATACCTGGGTCGACACGCCCATGCGCCCGTAGCACACAGCCTTGTCCGCTGCAGCAAAGTCCCGTGCCAACTGGCGGATCTGTTCGGCAGGCACCGCACATTGGCGGCTCATGGCCTCGGCGGTAAACCCGGCGATGGCAAGACGCACCTCCTCAAGGCCTTCAATGGCTAGATGGCTGTCGCGGGTCAGGTGCTCGCTAAACAAGGTGTTAAGCACCCCAAACAACAAGGCCGCATCCCCCCCAGGACGCACGAACAGATGCTGGTCGGCCATCGCCGCCGTCTCACTGCGCCGTGGGTCGACCACCACCACTTTGCCGCCCCGTGCCTGGATCGCCTTGAGGCGTTTCTCCACGTCGGGCACGGTCATAATGCTGCCGTTTGACGCGAGCGGATTGCCTCCCAAAATCAGCATGAAGTCGGTGTGATCGATGTCCGGGATCGGCAGCAACAGGCCGTGGCCGTACATGAGGTAGCTGGTGAGGTGATGGGGCAACTGGTCCACCGACGTCGCAGAAAACCGATTGCGCGTCTTCAACTGGCCCAGGAAGTAGTTGCTGTGGGTCATCAGCCCATAGTTGTGCACGCTGGGGTTGCCCTGGTACACCGCCACCGCATTCTGTCCGTGCCGCGCCTGAATGCCTGACAGCCGCTCGGCTACAAGCGCAAAGGCGTCTTCCCACGCAATCGGCTGCCATTCGCTGCCGACTCGCAACAGGGGTTGGTGCAGCCGATCGGGATCGTTCTGGATATCCTGCAACGCGACGGCCTTGGGGCAGATGTGCCCACGACTGAAGCTGTCCTGGGCGTCACCCTTGATCGAGGTAATCGCCAAACTGCCATCATCCGCTTGGGTGGTTTCCAGGGTCAGGCCACAAATGGCTTCACACAGATGGCAGGCACGGTGGTGGAGAGTCTTGGTCATGGCCAGTCTCTTTATAGGGGCTTTGATCCCACTATGGGTCGAGACCGACGTGGGCGCCACCAACGTTCGTCCCGTGAATCGACCAGCATCAGGCCTGACCATGGCCAAGCGTGAGCAAATGTTTCAAAACCCGGCATACCGCCCTCTGAAACCGACGCTGCCTGGCTTGCGCCCGCCCCTGCACGTTGCAAAAGGTCTCGGCGCCAGTGTACAAATGGCTCGCTGCTGTCTGGAAATTGTCTTCAAAAGCGCTCTGGCGCCCTTCTTGAACACCCTTAAAAACCGTAGCCCTATTGGTAAGACGCGACATTTAATTATAAGATCGCGCCTTCCCCTATTTCGTCGCCCCGTGCGGCTTTCGCCGCAGGTCTCGCCCGTTGTCACAATAAACAAGGCTTTGAGTATCTGCGGTCTGTTGCAAAAAGGTAGTTAATGATGAGCGCAAGGCACTTTCTCTCCCTGATGGATTGCACGCCCGAAGAGCTGGTCAGCGTGATCCGTCGAGGCATTGAGCTTAAAGACCTGCGTAACCGCGGCGTACTGTTCGAGCCTTTGAAAAACCGCGTGCTCGGCATGATCTTCGAGAAGTCGTCGACCCGCACCCGCGTGTCGTTCGAAGCCGGCATGATCCAACTGGGTGGCCAAGCCATCTTCTTGTCTTCGCGCGACACCCAACTGGGTCGTGGCGAGCCGATCGCCGACAGCGCAAAGGTGATGTCGAGCATGCTCGACGCCGTGATGATCCGCACCTTTGCCCATAGCACTGTGACCGAGTTTTCCGCCAACTCCCGCGTACCGGTGATCAACGGTCTGTCCGACGACCTGCACCCGTGCCAATTGCTGGCTGACATGCAGACCTTCCTTGAGCACCGAGGCTCGATCCAGGGCAAGACCGTGGCCTGGATCGGCGACGGCAACAACATGTGCAATAGCTATATAGAAGCGGCGATCCAGTTCGATTTCCAACTGCGCGTTGCCTGCCCGGAAGGCTACGAGCCTGACGCGCGCTTCCTGGCACAGGCCGGCGACCGCGTGACCTTGGTCCGCGACCCGCGTGACGCCGTGATCGGCGCGCACCTGGTGAGCACCGACGTCTGGACCTCCATGGGCCAGGAAGACGAAACCGCCAAGCGCCTGGCCCTGTTCGCCCCGTACCAGGTGACCCGCGCCCTGCTCGACCTGGCCGCGCCAGACGTGCTGTTCATGCACTGCCTGCCGGCCCACCGTGGCGAAGAGATCAGCACCGACCTGCTCGACGACCCACGCTCGGTCGCTTGGGACCAGGCTGAAAACCGCCTGCATGCGCAAAAAGCGCTGCTCGAATTCCTCGTTCCGCCGTCGTACCACCACGCATGAGCCATTCATTACTGCTGAACCTGCGCAATCTGGCATGCGGCTATCAAGATCAACGGGTGGTGCAGAATCTCAACCTGCACCTCAATGCCGGTGACATTGGCTGCCTGTTGGGCTCTTCGGGTTGCGGCAAGACCACCACATTACGCGCGATTGCCGGGTTTGAGCCGGTACACGATGGCGAGATCAGCCTCGCGGGCGAAGTGATTTCCAGTGCCGGTTTCACCCTGGCACCGGAAAAACGCCGTATTGGCATGGTGTTCCAGGACTACGCGCTGTTTCCTCACCTGAGCGTGGCCGACAACATCGCCTTTGGTATTCGCAAACACCCGCAGAAAGACCGCGTGGTGGCCGAGTTGCTGGAGCTGGTCAACCTGAAGAACCTGGGCAAGCGTTTCCCCCATGAGCTTTCCGGCGGCCAGCAACAACGCGTCGCCCTCGCCCGCGCCCTGGCGCCGGAACCGGCCCTGTTGCTGCTGGATGAGCCGTTTTCCAACCTGGACGGCGAACTGCGCCGCAAGCTCAGTCATGAGGTGCGCGACATCCTCAAGGCACGCGGCACCAGTGCGATCCTGGTGACCCACGACCAGGAGGAGGCCTTTGCCGTCAGCGACCAGGTCGGGGTTTTCAAGGAGGGCCGTCTTGAGCAGTGGGACACGCCCTACAACCTCTATCACGAACCGCAGACGCCTTACGTTGCCAGCTTTATCGGCCAGGGTTACTTCATCCGTGGCCAATTGAGTTCGCCGGAATCGGTCAGCACCGAACTGGGCGAGTTGCGCGGCAACCGCGCCTACACCTGGCCTATCGGCGGCGCAGTGGATGTGCTGCTGCGCCCGGACGATATCGTCTACGCGCCTGACAGCGCGTTGAAAGCGCGGATCATCGGCAAGACCTTTCTTGGCGCGTCGACCTTGTACCGCCTGCAACTGCCGACCGGCGCGCTATTGGAGTCGATTTTCCCCAGCCATGCCGATCATCAGGTCGGCGCGGATGTGGGGATCCGTGTGGCGGCCGAACACTTGGTGCTGTTCCAGGCCTCAGGCAGCACCGCCGCGCAGATTCCTCAGAGCGAGTCCGGCGTGCGGCGCCACAGCCCCGCCCACTGAATAGCTGACGAAACCGGCTTAACCATGTGGGAGCGGGCTTGCTCGCGAATGCGGAGATTCAGTCAGCACATCTTTGACTGATACACCGCATTCGCGAGCAAGCCCGCTCCCACATTTTGATTTCATGCGTTTCAAACGAGATTCAGGCCCGGCCAATCGGCGCGAATTTGGCCTGGGTATGTTCAGCCAACACCGCCGCCGGCAACTCCACTTCCAACCCTCGCCTCCCCGCACTGACAAAAATCGTCGCAAACGGCTCAGCCGTCACATCGATAAACGTGCGCAATCGCTTCTTCTGCCCCAACGGACTGATGCCGCCCAACAGGTAACCGGTTGAACGCTGCGCCGCCGCCGGGTCGGCCATTTCGACTTTCTTGACGCCCGCAGCGTGAGCCAGGGCCTTCAGATCCAGACTTCCGACGACCGGCACCACCGCCACCAACAATTCACCCTTCTCGCTGCTCGCCAACAAGGTCTTGAACACCTGCGCCGGGTCGAGCCCCAACTTTTCCGCGGCCTCCAGCCCATAGGAAGCCGCCTTCGGGTCGTGTTCATAACTGTGGATACGATGTTCGGCGCGAACTTTTTTCAACAGGTCCAATGCGGGGGTCATGACGTCTCCGGGCGTGGCAAACAGATGGCCAATTCTAGGCCAAGCCCACGCAAAACGCTCTAGTCCGCCCACTCTTAAGGTACAGGCACCTTGTGGCAAGCGTGATCATTCACCAGACCAATAGTTTGAAAGTGACTGGCAGTTCACTTTCGACCTTTGACAGCCGTCATTCTTGTCTATATTTTTTCGTTTCCGAATACTGTAGGAATACACCTGCAGCACCGAAGCAGTAAGCCGTGACCGGGATGGGGATCCTTGCCACGGTGAAAATCGCGCAACAATCCGTTGAGGTTGTGCGCCAGACAAGAACAACAACTGAGGTTTTCCATGACAACTGCTCTTCAACAACCTTCACTTTCGAGCCAATGCATGGCCGAATTTCTGGGGACTGCGCTTCTGATCTTCTTCGGTACAGGATGTGTCGCTGCGCTCAAGGTCGCGGGTGCCAGCTTTGGCTTGTGGGAGATCAGTATCATCTGGGGGGTCGGCGTCAGCATGGCGATCTACCTGAGCGCCGGGATTTCCGGGGCCCACCTTAACCCCGCCGTCAGTATTGCCCTGTGTATTTTCGCTGACTTCGACAAGCGCAAACTGCCCTTCTATATCCTTGCCCAGATTGCCGGCGCCTTCTGCTCGGCGGCCTTGGTGTACACGCTCTACAGCAACCTGTTTTTCGATTACGAACAAACCCACCACATGGTCCGCGGCTCCCAGGCCAGCCTAGAGTTGGCGTCGGTGTTCTCTACTTACCCCCATGCACTGCTGAGCACCGCCCAGGCGTTCCTGGTGGAAATGGTCATCACTGCCATCCTGATGGGCGTGATCATGGCCCTGACCGACGACAACAACGGCCTGCCCCGCGGCCCGCTGGCCCCGCTGCTGATCGGCCTGCTGATCGCGGTGATCGGCAGCGCCATGGGCCCGTTGACAGGCTTTGCGATGAACCCCGCGCGGGATTTCGGGCCCAAGCTGATGACCTTTTTCGCGGGCTGGGGTGAAATGGCCTTTACCGGTGGCCGCGATATTCCTTACTTCCTGGTGCCGATTTTCGCGCCGATCGTTGGCGCATGCCTCGGTGCTGCAGCCTATCGCGGGCTGATTGCCCGTCATCTGCCGAGCGCCGCACCTGCTATAGATGAAGAAACACCTGACACGGCTGTCAACGGCAAGACCCGTATTTCCTGATAGCGCCAGCCTGGACGCACCTGCCCTTTTTGCGGCCCAGGCTGATTACCGATTTTCTTATTTTCCAAGGCATTCGACATGACCGATATTCAGAATAAGAACTACATCATCGCCCTTGACCAAGGCACCACCAGTTCCCGGGCGATCATCTTTGATCGTGACGCCAACGTGGTCTGCACTGCCCAGCGTGAATTCGCCCAGCATTACCCACAAGCAGGCTGGGTCGAACATGACCCGATGGAAATCTTCGCCACCCAGAGCGCCGTGATGGTCGAAGCCCTGGCCCAGGCCGGCCTGCACCATGATCAGGTCGCGGCCATCGGCATCACCAACCAGCGTGAAACCACCGTGGTGTGGGATAAGGTCACCGGTCGCCCGATCTACAACGCGATCGTCTGGCAGTGCCGCCGCAGCACCGAGATCTGCCAGCAGCTCAAGCGCGATGGCCACGAGCAGTACATCAGCGACACCACCGGTCTGGTTACCGACCCTTACTTCTCCGGCACCAAGCTCAAGTGGATCCTCGACAACGTCGAAGGCAGCCGCGAGCGTGCGCGCAACGGCGAACTGCTGTTCGGCACCGTCGACAGCTGGCTGATCTGGAAATTTACCGGCGGCAAGACCCACGTCACCGACTACACCAACGCCTCGCGCACCATGCTCTTCAACATCCACACCCTGGAGTGGGATGCGAAGATGCTGGAAATCCTCGACATCCCGCGCGAGATGTTGCCGGAAGTGAAGTCTTCCTCCGAAATCTACGGCCGCACCAAAAGCGGCATTGCCATCGGCGGTATCGCCGGTGACCAGCAGGCCGCGCTGTTCGGCCAGATGTGCGTCGAAGCCGGCCAAGCCAAGAACACCTACGGCACCGGCTGCTTCCTGTTGATGAACACCGGCGACAAAGCGGTTAAATCCAAGCACGGCATGCTCACTACCATTGCTTGCGGCCCGCGTGGCGAAGTGGCCTACGCTCTGGAAGGCGCCGTGTTCAATGGTGGTTCCACCGTGCAGTGGCTGCGTGATGAGTTGAAAATCATCAACGACGCCCACGACACCGAATATTTCGCGGGCAAGGTCAAGGACAGCAACGGCGTGTACCTGGTGCCCGCCTTCACCGGCCTGGGCGCCCCGTACTGGGACCCCTACGCCCGTGGCGCACTGTTCGGTCTGACCCGCGGCGTACGCGTGGACCACATTATTCGTGCAGCCCTGGAGTCGATTGCCTACCAGACCCGCGATGTACTCGACGCCATGCAACAGGACTCGGGCGAACGCCTCAAAGCCCTGCGCGTGGACGGCGGCGCAGTGGCCAACAACTTCCTGATGCAATTCCAGGCCGACATCCTCGGCACCCAGGTCGAGCGCCCGCAAATGCGCGAGACCACCGCACTGGGCGCGGCCTACCTGGCAGGCCTGGCGTGCGGCTTCTGGGGCAGCCTGGAAGAGTTGCGCGGCAAGGCCGTTATCGAGCGCGAATTCGAACCGCAGTTGGACGAAGCGGCCAAAGAAAAGCTCTATGCCGGCTGGCAAAAAGCAGTCAGCCGCACCCGTGACTGGGAGCCCCACGAAGGGGCTGAATAAGCCAACATCCGGTTGTAACTGGCAGGGAGCGGATTCCTGCGTCATCATGGGCCACTTTTGTATGGCAGCCCAAAGGACGCCCCATGAATCTGCCTCCCCGCCAACAACAAATCCTCGAGTTGGTCCGCGAACGCGGCTACGTCAGCATCGAGGAAATGGCGCAGCTGTTCGTTGTCACCCCGCAAACCATCCGCCGCGATATCAACCAGCTGGCGGATGCCAATCTGCTGCGCCGCTACCACGGTGGCGCGGCCTATGACTCCAGTGTCGAGAACACTGCGTACGCCATGCGTGCTGACCAGATGCGCGACGAGAAACAGCGTATTGGCGAAGCGATTGCCGCGCAGATCCCCGATCACGCCTCGCTGTTCATCAATATCGGTACCACCACCGAATCCATCGCCCGTGCGTTGCTCAACCACAATCACCTGAAAATCATCACCAACAACCTCAACGTCGCCACCATGCTCAGCGCCAAGGACGACTTCGACGTGCTGCTGACCGGCGGTAACGTGCGCCGTGACGGCGGCGTGGTGGGCCAGGCGAGTGTCGACTTCATCAACCAGTTCAAGGTCGACTTTGCTCTGGTGGGCATCAGTGGTATCGATGAAGACGGCAGCCTGCTGGATTTCGACTACCAGGAAGTGCGGGTTTCCCAGGCGATCATCGCCAATGCGCGTCAGGTGATCCTGGCGGCAGACTCCAGCAAATTCGGGCGCAATGCCATGATTCGACTGGGCCCAATCAGCCTGGTGGATTGCCTGGTGACCGATCAACAGCCGGTGCCGGCGTTGGTGCAGTTATTGAATCAGCACAAGGTTCGGTTGGAAGTGGTTTAAACACTGGATATCTCTGGCGCCTGTACCGCCGCCTTCGCGAGCAAGCCCGCTCCCACATTTGACCGGATTCTCATGCTGGAACCCGGTCAATGTGGGAGCGGGCTTGCTCGCGAAGGCTATCTATCCCCCCATTTCCTCAAGCCTGCCCCCCGGCTCATGTTCACAAATTTTCCTTTTTCCGCCCTTCGATGAGTTTTTTCAATCGAAGTCGGCTGGCTGCGCGCGCGTTTATCAGCTACCATTTTCGCAAATGAACATTAATGTTCGAATTCCAAGACGAAAAAATCGCGAGGCCAGCCGATGAACCCTTCCACCTTGCCTGCTCCACCGCTTGCCGAAGTCTATGACGTTGCCGTTATCGGCGGCGGGATCAATGGCGTCGGCATTGCAGCGGACGCAGCCGGTCGCGGTTTGTCGGTATTCCTTTGCGAAAAGGACGACCTGGCCAGCCACACCTCATCCGCCAGCAGCAAGCTGATCCACGGCGGCCTGCGCTACCTCGAACATTATGAATTCCGCCTGGTGCGCGAAGCGCTGGCCGAACGTGAAGTGCTGCTGGCCAAGGCCCCGCACATCGTCAAGCAGATGCGCTTCGTGTTGCCGCATCGCCCACACCTGCGTCCGGCATGGATGATCCGCGCCGGCCTGTTCCTCTACGACAACCTCGGCAAGCGCGAAAAACTTGAGGGTTCCAAAAGCCTGAAGTTCGGCCCCGACAGCCCGCTGAAAAGCGAAATCACCAAGGGCTTCGAATACTCCGACTGCTGGGTCGATGACGCCCGCCTCGTCGTGCTGAACGCCATGGCCGCCCGTGAAAAAGGGGCGCACATCCACACCCAGACCCGCTGCATCAGCGCACACCGCAGCAACGGCATGTGGGAAATGAACATGGAACGCGCCGATGGCAGCCTGTTCTCAATCCGTGCCCGCGCACTGGTGAACGCCGCCGGCCCATGGGTCGCCAAGTTCATCAAGGACGATCTGAAGCTGGATTCGCCTTACGGCATCCGCCTGATCCAGGGCAGCCACCTGATCGTACCGAAACTGTACGAAGGCGCCCACGCGCACATCCTGCAGAACGAAGACCAACGCATCGTCTTCACCATTCCGTACCTGAACCACTTGACCATCATCGGCACCACCGACCGCGAATACACCGGTGACCCAGCAAAAGTGGCGATCACCGAAGGTGAAACGGACTATATGCTCAAGGTGGTCAACGCGCACTTCAAGAAACAACTGAGCCGCGACGACATTGTCCACACTTACTCCGGCGTGCGCCCCCTGTGCAACGACGAATCGGACAACCCGTCGGCCATTACCCGCGACTACACCCTGGCACTGTCCGGCGGCACAGGCGAAGCGCCGATCCTGTCGGTGTTTGGCGGCAAGTTGACCACGTATCGCAAGCTTGCCGAATCGGCGATGGCGCAGTTGGCACCGTATTTCACTCAGATGCGCCCAAGCTGGACCGCCAAGGCCAGCCTGCCTGGCGGCGAAGACATGACCACGCCAGAGGCCCTGGCCGAGGCCATTCGCAGCAAATTCGACTGGGTGCCAAGTGAGATCGCGCGCCGCTGGTCCACCACCTACGGCAGCCGCACCTGGCGCTTGCTGGAAGGCGTGCAGTCGTTGGCGGACCTGGGCGAACACCTGGGCGGTGGCCTCTATACCCGTGAGGTTGATTACCTGTGCGCTGAGGAATGGGCGACCCAGCCTCAGGACGTGCTGTGGCGCCGCACCAAGCTGGGTCTGTTCACCACGCCGGCAGAACAGGCCAACGTGCAGCGCTACTTGTCGACCGTTGAGCAGAATCGCAGCAAGATCGAAGCCGCCTGACGGATCGCTACTATAAAAAGCCCCTGCGCTGAAAGGCTCAGGGGCTTTTTTTCGCATTCGGTTTTCCGAACGTCACAGTGCCATCTATTCGGTTTGCCGGACCTCAGTCCTGAAAAAACATCGTCACACAAACTTAATCACCCTATAAATCATAGAGTTAACCTTTTATCTCGGGCCTGGCACGACTCATGCTCTACACTCTTGGACGATTGCCTGGAACGCTTCAGGAGCCGTCACGGGCATTCGCTGTACAAGAGAGCCGTTTAGCCGGCTTCATAAAAAAAACAAATGTCGAGGAAGTATTGATGCGCATCGTTCCCCATATTCTGGGCGCAGCTATCGCTGCTGCTCTGATCAGCACTCCAGTTTTCGCCGCCGAACTCACCGGCACGCTGAAAAAGATCAACGACTCCGGCACCATCACTCTCGCTCACCGCGACAGCTCCATTCCGTTTTCCTACATCGCGGATGGTTCGGGCAAACCCGTGGGCTACTCCCACGACATTCAGTTGGCCGTCGTCGAGCAACTGAAAAAAGACCTGAACAAACCCGACTTGAAAGCCAAGTACAACCTGGTCACTTCGCAAACCCGTATTCCGCTGATCCAGAACGGCACCGCGGACCTCGAGTGCGGCTCCACCACCAACAACGCCGAACGCGCCCAGCAAGTTGATTTCACCGTCAACATCTTCGAAATCGGCACCCGTCTGCTGGTCAAGAAAGACAAGGATGGCAAGCCGTCCTACGCTGACTTTGCCGACCTGAAAGGCAAGAACGTCGTGACCACCGCCGGCACCACGTCCGAGCGCATCATCAAAGCGATGAACGCCGACAAGCAAATGGGCATGAACGTCATCTCCGCCAAAGACCATGGCGAATCCTTCCAGATGCTGGAAAGCGGCCGCGCCGTTGCCTTCATGATGGACGACGCCCTGCTGGCCGGTGAAGAAGCCAAGGCCAAGAAGCCGGACGACTGGGTCATCACCGGTACTCCGCAGTCCTTCGAAGCCTACGCATGCATGGTGCGTAAAGACGACCCGGCCTTCAAGAAAGCGGTCGATGACGCCATCGTTGCCCTGTACAAATCCGGCGAAATCAACAAGATCTACAGCAAGTGGTTCGAGAGCCCGATCCCACCAAAAGGCCTGAACCTGAACTTCCCGATGAGCGACAAGGTGAAGGAGCTGATCGCCAACCCAAGCGACAAGCCAGCGCCTGACGTAAAAATCTGATACCTGACTAAGCTTATCTCCTGAGGGAGCCAACCCTCCCTCAGGCGTCTGTTACTACCTGCTGGCTTTAATTGGAACACTCGACCTGGCGGTTTTCGAGCCGATCGTGTGTGCCTGGCGTTCACCGTCAGGCGGGAAAGGATCTTCCCCAAGCGGGTGCTTGTACATCGATCGATTTCGAGGGGAGACCCTAATGAATTACAACTGGGACTGGGGCGTGTTCTTCAAGTCCACTGGCGTGGGCAGCGAGACTTATCTCGACTGGTACATCGCCGGCTTGGGCTGGACCATCGCCATCGCTGTCGTGGCATGGATTATCGCCTTGCTGCTGGGGTCCATTCTGGGCGTCATGCGCACCGTGCCAAACCGCATCGTATCGGGCATCGCGACCTGCTACGTGGAACTGTTTCGTAACGTGCCGTTGCTGGTGCAGCTGTTCATCTGGTACTTCCTGGTACCCGACATGCTGCCGCAGAACCTGCAGGACTGGTACAAACAAGACCTCAACCCGACCACCTCGGCCTACCTGAGCGTTGTCGTGTGCCTGGGCCTGTTCACCGCCGCCCGTGTGTGTGAGCAGGTGCGTACCGGTATCCAGGCGCTGCCACGCGGCCAGGAATCCGCCGCGCGCGCCATGGGCTTCAAGCTGCCGCAGATCTATTGGAACGTGCTGCTGCCGCAGGCCTACCGAATCATCATTCCACCGCTCACCTCGGAATTCCTCAACGTCTTCAAGAACTCCTCCGTGGCGTCCTTGATCGGCCTGATGGAACTGCTGGCGCAAACCAAACAGACCGCCGAGTTCTCGGCCAACCTGTTTGAAGCCTTCACCCTGGCCACGCTGATCTATTTCACCCTGAACATGAGCCTGATGCTGCTCATGCGCCTGGTCGAGAAGAAAGTCGCAGTGCCCGGCCTGATCTCCGTGGGGGGTAAATAATGGACTTCGATTTCAGCGGCATCATCCCCGCTATCCCAGGCCTGTGGAACGGCATGGTCATGACCTTGCAGTTGATGGTCATGGGCGTAGTCGGCGGCATTGCGCTGGGTACGGTCCTGGCGCTGATGCGCCTGTCGTCCAGCAAACTGCTGTCCCGCGTGGCCGGCGCTTATGTGAACTACTTCCGCTCGATCCCGCTGCTGCTGGTGATCACCTGGTTTTACCTGGCGGTGCCGTTCGTATTGCGCTGGATCACCGGCGAAGACACCCCGATCGGTGCGTTCACCTCCTGCGTCGTGGCCTTCATGATGTTCGAAGCCGCGTACTTCTGCGAGATCGTACGGGCCGGCGTGCAGTCGATCCCCAAAGGCCAGATGGCAGCAGCACAGGCCATGGGCATGACCTACGGCCAGACCATGCGCCTGATCATCCTGCCCCAGGCGTTCCGCAAGATGACCCCGTTGCTGCTGCAACAGTCGATCATCCTGTTCCAGGACACCTCGCTGGTCTACACCGTGGGCCTGGTGGACTTCCTCAACTCCGCCCGCTCCAACGGCGACATCATCGGCCGCTCCAATGAGTTCTTGATCTTCGCCGGTGTCGTCTACTTCATCATCAGCTTTTCCGCCTCGCTGCTGGTCAAGCGTCTGCAAAAAAGGTTTGCCGTATGATCTCTATCAAGAATATCAACAAGTGGTATGGCGACTTCCAGGTGCTGACCGATTGCAGCACCGATGTCAAAAAAGGCGAAGTGATCGTGGTGTGCGGGCCGTCGGGCTCGGGTAAGTCCACCCTGATCAAGTGCGTCAACGCGCTTGAACCGTTCCAGAAGGGCGACATCGTGGTCGACGGCACCTCCATCGCCGACCCGAAGACCAACCTGCCGCAGCTGCGTTCGCGCGTGGGCATGGTGTTCCAGCACTTCGAGCTGTTCCCGCACCTGACCATCACCGAGAACCTGACCATCGCGCAGATCAAGGTACTCGGTCGCAGCAAGGAAGAAGCGACCAAGAAAGGCCTGCAACTGCTTGAGCGTGTGGGCCTGTCGGCACACGCCCACAAGCACCCGGGCCAGCTTTCCGGCGGCCAGCAACAACGTGTGGCAATTGCCCGCGCCCTGGCCATGGACCCGATCGTCATGCTGTTCGACGAACCGACCTCGGCCCTCGATCCGGAAATGGTCAACGAAGTACTCGACGTAATGGTGCAGCTGGCCCAAGAAGGCATGACCATGATGTGCGTGACCCACGAAATGGGCTTCGCCCGCAAAGTGGCCGACCGCGTGATCTTCATGGACGCCGGCAAGATCATCGAAGACTGCCCGAAAGAAGAGTTTTTCGGCGACATCAGCGCCCGCTCCGAACGCGCGCAGCACTTCCTTGAGAAAATCCTGCAGCACTAAAAAAGCCACAGCTTGCTCCTCCTGTAGGAGCGAGCTTGCTCGCGAAAAAGGCAACGATGACGCGCACATCCTGGATGAACGCGATGCCCTTGGTTTTTTCGCGAGCAAGCTCGCTCCTACAGGAAGGGGTGAGCGGTAGCTGACCCAAGGCATCTGTGATGAAATGCGACCCCAACCAATTTCGCGCCGCACCGCCATCACTTGCCGTGAAACCACGCCTGATCCGCCAACTGTTCCTGCCGCCGTTGATCATCGCCCTGATGATCGGCCTGGGTTATATCGGCTTCTGGGTCAGCGAGTACTACGGCATCCGCACCCTCAGCGACACTGGCGAACGCCAGCTGGAGCTGCATGCCCGCACCGTCGAAAGCGAACTGAGCAAATACACCTACTTGCCCAGCCTGTTGGAACTGGAGTCCAGCGTCTCCGCGCTGCTGGCCGACCCCAATCAGGAAACCCGCAAGACCGTCAACGATTACCTCGAAGGCCTGAACCGACGCAGTCGCAGCCGGGCCATCTACGTGATGGACACCACCGGCCGCGTGCTGGCCACCAGTAACTGGCGCGATGCCGACAGTTACCAGGGTGAAGACCTGTCCTTCCGCGCCTATTTCCAGAACGCCGTGCGTGGCCAGCCTGGCCGTTTCTACGGCATCGGCAGCACCAACGGCGAACCCGGCTACTACTTGGCCCACGGTCTGGAAGAGCATGGCAAGATCATCGGCGTCGCCGTGGTCAAGGTGCGCCTCGAAGCCCTGGAGGAACGCTGGCAACGCGCGCGCCTCGAAGCCTTTGTGAGCGACGAGAACGGCATCATCATCCTCTCCAGCGACCCGGCCCGCCGCCTCAAGGCTGTGCGTCCGCTGAGCGATGACGTCAAGGAACGCCTGGCCCACAGCCTGCAATACTACTGGGCGACGTTGAACGAGCTGGAACCCCTGGCCCGCGAGCGCCTCAACGAAGGTACCGAGAAACTGACCTTCCCGGCCAACAGCGAAGTGGTGAACGACGAGCACGAAGTCAGCTACCTGGCGCAAACCCGCCCGCTGAATGACACACCGTGGAGTTTCACCCTGCTCACCCCGCTCAACGACCTGCGCCGTGCGGCGATCAACCAAGGCATTTTGGTGGCCGTCGCGTTTGGCCTGGTGGCGTTTTTGCTGATTGCCTGGAACGAGCGACGCAAAGTCATCGCCACCCGCCTCGCCGCGCGGGAAGCCCTGCAGGAAGCCAACAGCCAGCTGGAACGACGGATTGCCGAACGCACCGCCGACCTGCGCGCCAGCAACGAACGGCTCAAGGGCCAGATCCGCGAACGGCGCCAGGCCGAGGAGACGCTGCGCCGCGCCCAGGATGAACTGGTGCAGGCCGGCAAGCTGGCGGCCATCGGCCAGATGTCGACCAGCATCGCCCACGAATTGAACCAGCCCCTGGCAGCCCTGCGCACCCTGTCCGGCAACACCGTACGCTTCCTGGAGCGCGGCGCCCTGGACACCGCCAGTGCCAACCTCAAAACCATCAACGAACTGATCGACCGCATGGGTCGCATCACCGCCAGCCTGCGCTCCTTCGCCCGGCGCGGCGATGACCAGGGCGAAGCCAGCCTGGCCAAAGCGGTAGACGCGGCTTTCCAAGTACTCGGCGCACGCATGGACAGCCTACCGCTGACCCTGCACCGCGACTTTTCCCACGCGCAATTGCAAATCGACCAGACGCGCCTGGAGCAGATCCTGGTCAACCTGATCGGCAATGCCCTCGACGCTATGCAGGCTCAGCCGGCTCCCGAGCTGTGGCTGGAAGGCAGCAGCGCCGACGGTAAATACCGCCTGCACGTGCGCGACAATGGCCACGGTATCGACCCGGAGGCGCGCAAGCATTTGTTTGAACCGTTCTTCACCACCAAGCCCGGCGAGCAAGGCCTGGGCCTGGGCCTGACCCTCTCCGCCAGCCTGGCGGCGGCCACCGGCGGCAACCTTGCCGTGGAACACCCGGCCAGTGGTGGAACGGCCTTTGTCTTGTGCCTGCCGTTGGCGGGCGCTCAAAAAGCTGAGTCGACATGAATACAGACGCTAAAGCCATTAAAGACGAGCTCACGGTGCTGATCGTCGAAGACGACCCCCATGTACTGCTCGGCTGCCAGCAGGCCCTGGCCCTGGAAGACATTCCCAGTGTCGGCGTAGGCAGCGCTGAAGAGGCGTTGAAGCGCATCGGCGAGAACTTCGCCGGCATTGTGATCAGCGACATCCGCTTGCCCGGCATTGACGGCCTGGAGCTGCTCACCCGTCTCAAGGCTTTGGATAAAAGCTTGCCGGTGGTGCTGATCACCGGGCACGGCGACATCTCCATGGCCGTCGGCGCCATGCGCAACGGCGCCTATGACTTCATGGAAAAACCCTTCTCCCCCGAACGCTTGGTGGACGTGGCCCGCCGCGCCCTTGAACAGCGCGGACTGGCGAGGGAAGTCTGGTCGCTGCGCCGCCAATTGGCCGAGCGCGATTCGCTGGAAGGCCGCATCATCGGCCGCTCACCGGCCATGCAGAACCTGCGCGAGCTGATCGCCAACGTGGCCGACACCTCGGCCAACGTGCTGATCGAAGGCGAGACTGGCACCGGCAAGGAACTGGTTGCGCGCTGCCTGCATGATTTCAGCCGGCGTCATGCTCACCAGTTCGTCGCGCTGAACTGCGGCGGCCTACCGGAGAACCTGTTCGAAAGCGAGATTTTCGGTCACGAAGCCAATGCCTTCACCGGCGCCGGCAAACGTCGTATCGGTAAGATCGAACACGCCCACGAAGGCACGCTGTTCCTCGATGAAGTGGAAAGCATGCCGATCAACCTGCAGATCAAGCTACTGCGAGTTTTGCAGGAGCGTACCCTGGAACGCCTGGGGTCGAACCAGAGCGTGGCGGTGGATTGCCGGGTGATCGCCGCCACCAAGTCTGACCTCGATGAACTGAGCCGTGCCAATCAGTTCCGCAGCGACCTGTACTATCGCCTCAACGTGGTGACCCTGGAGCTGCCGCCGTTGCGCGAGCGCCGCGAAGACATCCTGCAGCTGTTCGAACATTTCCTTCAGCAGTCGTCGCTGCGTTTTGACCGCAGTGTGCCGGAGCTGGACAACCAGACCCTGTCGAGCCTGATGAGCCACGACTGGCCGGGCAACGTGCGTGAACTGCGCAACGTCGCCGAACGCTTCGCCCTCGGCCTGCCGGCCTTCAAGAAAAGCGGCACCAGCAGCGGCAGCCAAGGCCTGGCTTTCACCGAGGCAGTGGAAGCGTTCGAACGCAACCTGCTCAACGACGCCTTGCAACGCAGCGGCGGCAACCTGACCCAGGCCAGTCAGGAACTGGGGATGGCCAAGACCACGCTGTTCGATAAAGTCAAAAAATACGGGTTGAGCCACTGATGGATCTGGTGTTGAAGGCCGCTCTTGGCGCAGCGGTGGTGTTGATTCTGGCCGCGCTGGCCAAGACCAAAAACTACTACATCGCTGGTTTGGTGCCGCTGTTTCCGACCTTTGCGTTGATCGCCCATTACATCGTCGGCAAGGGCCGCTCGGTGGCGGATTTGAAGACCACGATCCTGTTCGGGATGTGGTCGATCATTCCGTATTTTGTGTATTTGGCGACGTTGTATGTGGTGGTGGATCGGATGCGGTTGGAGGCGTCGCTGGCCGTGGCGGCTGTCGCCTGGTTGATGGCGGCAACCGTGTTAGTGAGCATCTGGGTACGCGTCCATACCTGACACACCACATTTGAATTGAGGTGTGCCGGAAAGATCAGCGGACTATTTTGTCGACCTGAATGCCCAGCTTCTTGAGGCGGTACCAGAAGCTGCGCTCCGAAATCCCGATCTTCGCCGCCGCCGCCGCTTGCACGCCATTGCTCTCCTGCAACGCCGCAAGTATGTAGGCCTTTTCCACTTCCGCCAGTGCCGCATCCAGGTCTTGGGGAATGCCCGGCCCGTCGCTGAGGATCGCCGTCACGTCGCCCTGGTTCGGTTTGGACGCAAACAGGTAGCCCGGCAAGTCGATGTCTTCGATCACCGGCGACGCCGCCACAATGGTCGCGCGCTCTACGCAGTTCTGCAGTTCACGGATATTGCCTGGCCAGTGGTAGGCCGCCATGGCCTGCAACGCTTCAGCACTGAAACCGGTGATGCGTTTACCGGCAGTGGCGCTGAGGGTCTGGGCGAAGTGACGGGCCAGGGGCGCGATGTCTTCCACCCGTTCGCGCAATGACGGCAAGGGAATCGGGAACACGTTGAGGCGGTAGTACAGGTCTTCGCGAAATTCCTTGTTGGCCACCGCGTCCAGCAGGTTCTTGTTGGTCGCGGCGATCACTCGCACATCCACCTTGCGCTCGCGGGGATCGCCCACCGGTTCGATCACCCGCTCCTGCAACGCGCGCAGGATCTTGGCCTGCAACGCCAGGGGCATGTCGCCCACTTCATCGAGAAACAGCGTGCCTTTGTCGGCCTGTTGGAAGCGCCCTACCCGGTCAGCCACGGCACCGGTGAACGCGCCTTTGCGGTGGCCGAACATTTCGCTTTCCAGCAGCCCTTCCGGGATGGCCGCGCAATTGACCGCCACGAAGGGTTTGTCGGCACGGCTGCCATGTTTGTGAATGGCGCGGGCGACCATTTCCTTGCCGGTGCCGCTTTCGCCGGTCAGCAGGATGGTGGCGCTGCTGTCGCGCACCGAGTCCACGGCTTGCAGCACTTTGCGAAACGCCGGGCTGTCGCCTACCAGGCTGTCGAATTGCGCGTGCTCGTCCAGCTCGGCACGCAGGCGTGCGTTGTCGCGCATGATGTCGCGAAACTGCAGGGCCTTGGCCACGGTGATGTCCAGCTCGTCGATGTCGAACGGCTTGGCGATGTAGTCGTAGGCGCCGTTGCGCATCGACTGCACAGCGTTCTTCACCGTGCTGTAGGCGGTCATCACGATCACCGGCACATGGGGGTAGCGCACCTTGATCTCGGCCAGCAGCGCCGGACCGTCCATGCCCGGCATGCGCCAGTCGCTGATCACCAGGTCGATGTCTTCCTGTTCCAGCACCTTGAGCGCATGCAGGCCGTTGCCGGCGATGAACACCTGCACATCGTTCTGCCCCAGGGCCGATGCCAGCAAGTCGCAGAGCTTGGGTTCGTCGTCGACTACCAGAATGTTATGCGTCATGACTGTCCTCGTCGTCTTCGCCACTCGCCGGAATGTACAGGCTGAAGGTGGCGCCGGCATCTTTTTCACTAGCACATTCGATGCTGCCGTCGTGACTTTCCATGATCGAATAGACTTTAGCCAGGCCCAGGCCGGTGCCGGAGGCCTTGGTGGTAACGAAAGGCGTGAAGATGCGCTCGATCATGTCCGCCGGAATACCCTGGCCGGTGTCGGCGATGCTGATCACCGTGTTCTCGCCGTCCGCGCGAATCCCCAGGGTCAGGCGCCCGCCTTCGGGCATCGCGTCGATGGCGTTGAGAATCAGGTTGAGGCACGCCTGCTTGAGCTGTTTGGCATCCGCGTAGATCGTCGCTCCCGGCGCCTGGTCGTCGATCTGCGCATCGATAGTATGCGTGGCCAGCTCCGGGGCGCAGAAGCCGAGGATTTCCTCCACCAACGGGCGCGCCGGCAGCAATACGCGCAACGGCGGGTTGGGCTTGGCAAAGTCGAGGAATTCGGTGATCAGGTCGTTGATACGGCTGACTTCACTGATCACGTATTCCAGGTGGCGCTTGTCGGTGTCCGCCAGATCGGCGCGGCGGTGCAGCAACTGCGTTGCCGTCTTGATGATGCCCAGCGGGTTGCGGATCTCGTGGGCCAGGCCCATGGCGACTTCACCCAGGGCATGCAGGCGATCACGTCGACGCAGCTGCGCTTCAAGGTGATGCAACTCACCCAGGCGCTCGGTCATATGGTTGAAGGTACTGCTCAACTGCGCCAGTTCATCACCACCGCTGACCACCACGCGGTGCGCATAGTCGCCGGAAATCACCGCACTCACGCCCTGGGACAGGTCCCGCAGCGGCTTGGTCAAACGTCGCGACACCAATACCCCGGCAGCCAGCGACAAGGCCGAGCTGAGCAGGAAGATCAACACAAACAGATTGCTCTGGTTTACCAGCCCCACCAGGCTGGTGTGGCGCAGCAAGCCACTGAAGATCACACCTTGCAGGTCACCGGCATCGTTGAAGATCGGCCAGTACAACCCGCTGTAGTTGTTGGTGAACTGCTCGCTGGGCTGCCTGGTGGCGCGCATCGCGGTTTCGACGCTCTTGGGGATGCGCGAAGGGTGATCCTCAAAACGTTGGGTCGAGAAAATCTCAGAGAAACCTTCCGGGTTCGCCAGGTACAGGCGCAGGTCGAGGGAATGCACGTCGGCCACGCTGGTGAGGAAACTGCTGTCCAGGTAAGTCCCGACCAGCAGCTCGTAATCGACGCCGTCCTGGGAGGTCTCGAAAGTCGAGACCACGATGCCGGTGGACGCGCCCCCTACCTGCACAGTCTGCAACACCGTATTTTTGGCCAGGCTGATCTGCTTGACGATGTCGGATGCCGCGGTGCTGAACACGATTTTTTGGTCACTGGTGCGAATCAACGCCACCACATCAATATCGGTGGCATCGGCAATGTCGGCGGTCAGCCGGTCGTGTTTGGCCGCTTGCTTGCTCGCAGGCGGGCTGGTGTAGCGCAAAAACAATTTAGCCATGCGTGCGTTGTCATGAAGGATATCGCCGATCTCGTCCTTGACGATCTTGGTCGACTCCTGCAGCCAGATGCGCACGTTGCTGTCGAAGATCTGCGACAGCGTGGTGGCCGCCAGTTCGGCGGCGATCATGGTGGGAATCACACTGACCAACCAGAACGCCAGCACCAGCTTGCGCTGGACGCTCCAACGCGAAATGGCAAAGGGGCGGGCTTTCTGGCGGGTCTTGGTGATCATCAGGTTTCGCTTATCGCAGCAGCCATGGCAGGGTCGGAACGATCCGGTCGAATAAACAGTTTTACAAGCTTGAGCAGGCCGTTGACCAGCCGGTTGCGGTGGCGGAAAAACACGCTGTTGCCTTGGAACTCGCAGCCCAGGCGTAGCTTACTGGCATACCCGGCCTGGCCGCACTCATACACCGCAATATTGTGTTGAATACAGTAGTCGACATTGGTCAGCCAGCTACGGAAGTACAGGTTGTAGTCGCGAGTGAACTCAACGTCATGCCCGAAAAACTTGTCCACCAGTCGATGTTCGTCCACCAGGATCAGGTTGAACGCCACCAGTTGCTCGTCCACCCAGTAAAGAACACAGACCGCGCGCTCATCAAGGCGTTCGAGCACACCGGTGAAGTAGCCGGCGGGCAGCCGCTCGAACTGCAATTCGGCACGCGTCAGCGTAGCCTCGTACAGGCGCATGACCTGCGGCAGCACGTCGTCGATATTGCGCCGCCATTCCACCCGTGGCCCCGGTGCGCGCAGTTTGCGGCGCAGGTCCTTGCGCGTGGATTTTCCCAAGGAGCCCAAGTAAGCGTCCACCGAGCCGTACGGCAGCGGCAATACCCCCGTGGGCAAGCTCGGCATGCTCTGGAAGCCAGCAGCCCGGCAACTTTCGACCCAATCCGGGTCTTTGCTCGGCGCATCCTTGACCGCCACCAGGCCGATACCAAAGTCATCGGCATCCTGGCGCGCGGCTGCCAGCAGGTGTTTGAGCAACAGCGGTCGGCGCCCATCCGCCACGCCACTGGCAAAACCGACGTCGCAACGCTCAGCCACCGGGGAACCGAGGGCATACAGCCCCAATTGCAATAGCCCCGGCCACAAGCGCTCGACACGCTCGGTCACGCGCTTGCCGGCGCCCGACACCGTCGTGTCGAGGCGATAATGGGTGATGAACGCCGCCGCCACAGCCGCCAGCGTTCCATCTTCGTAAACCGCCAGGTAACGCCACTGGAAATCTTCGATGGCGGCGTTCTCCACGGCGACGTAATAGTCCCAATCCTCCAGGGCACCCGCAAAACAGTCGTTCCAGGCACTGCGCTGGATGGCCCGAATAGTCGGGAAGGCTTGGGTGGTGATCACAGGTTTCCCTTATTTCTGGGGTGAGCGCCGATCAAACGTGGGAGCTGTCGAGCCCCGGCGAGGCTGCGATGGCATCACCTCGGTGCATTTGAAAGACCGAGGCGCCTGCATCGCTGCCTCGCTGAAGTCCCACCTCGACCTGCATGGGTTTGAGGCCCGTGTGCTGCTCGACGAAGTCGGCACTCAACTCGATCACGCGGCGGTATTGCAGGTCGACGGTGATCATGTGGTAGCAGTTGTCCAACAGGATCTTGGTCACGGGCCCGCCCAGATGGCGCTCCACATAGTCCGCGTTCCAACGGCTGGTGATGTCGTCCTCGATGGAGTGCAACACCAGCGCCGGCACGTTGATCTGCGGCATGCGCTTCTTGACCACAGCGTTCATCCGGTGCAATTCGCGCACGGTGATGCCCTCCATGGTCAACAACCCCGCCTCGCTACTCTCGCCTTCCTTCATCTGCCGCTCGACGATGCCGCGCAGGCGTTCGTTCTTGATGCCGTACGGCGGCTTCTCTTCGAAGCGGCAGAGATGCACGCCGAAGGGGATTTTCATCAACAACGGCGTAAGGAATGCCAGCTTGTTGATGCTCCAACCGTCGTACTTCAAGGTGGTGGAATACATCAGCAGCCCGGCGACTTGCCCAGGGTGCTCGGCGGCCACATACATCGACATCACCGCGCCCATGGACAAGCCACCGACAAACACCTGTTCATGGCGCTGCTTCACGCCCGCGAAGGTCTTGCGCACGCCTTCGTACCAGTCTCGCCAGCCGGTGGCTTGCAGGTCGCTGTTGTCACCGCAATGCCCGGCCAGGGTGGGCACGTACACCGTGCAGTTGCCCACCTTGACCAGGCCCTTGGCGACCTGGCGCAACTCCGTCGGGGTGCCGGTCAGGCCGTGGATCAACAGGATCCCGACCGGACCATCACCGAGAACGAAACCGGCATCACCCTCACCGAGGTCGATCTCTACTGTGTTCACCGGTTGGTCGCCCGCACCAGCAGTTGCTCAAGCAGCTTCAGGCCCAGTTCGATTTCCGGGTAGCTGATTTCCAGGGACGGTGCCAGGGTGATCACGTTTTTGTAGTAACCGCCCACGTCGAGGATCAGACCCAGCTTCTGACCGTCCACCACCATGTCGCCCTTCATGCCTTCCTCGACCATGTAGTCCAGGGTCGCCTTGTCCGGTGTGAAGCCATCCGGGCCGCAGATTTCGCAGCGCAGGGCCAGGCCCAGGCCGTCGACGTCGCCGATGATCGGGAAGCGTTTCTGCAGGTCTTGCAGGCCTTCGAGGAAGAACTTGCCCTTGGCCATGACCATCGCGCCGTAGTCGACTTCGTTGGTCATCTTGAACATTTCCAAGCCTACCGCCGTGCCCAACGGGTTGGAGGCGAAGGTGGAGTGGGTCGAACCTGGCGGGAAGATCTTCGGGTTGATCAACTCTTCACGGGCCCAGATGCCGCCCAGTGGGTTGAGGCCGTTGGTCAGCGCCTTACCGAACACGATCACGTCCGGTTGCACGTCGAAGTGCTCGATCGACCACAGTTTGCCGGTGCGGTAGAAGCCCATCTGGATTTCGTCGGAGACCATCAGGATGCCGTGCTGATCCAGCACGTGCTTCAACTCACGGTAGAAGTTCATCGGCGGGATCACATAACCACCGGTGCCCTGGATCGGCTCGACGTAGAACGCAGCGTACTCACTCTGGCCGACTTTCGGGTCCCACACGCCGTTGTATTCGGTCTCGAACAGACGGGCGAATTGCTGCACGCAGTGGCTGCCGTATTCTTCCTTGGTCATGCCTTTAGGGCCACGGAAGTGGTACGGGAATGGGATGAACTGCGCGCGCTCGCCGAAGTGGCCATAGCGACGACGGTAGCGGTAACTGGACGTAATCGACGACGCGCCGAGGGTACGCCCGTGGTAGCCGCCCTCGAAGGCGAACATCAGGCTCTTGCCGTTGGTGGCGTTACGCACCACCTTCAGGGAGTCTTCGATGGACTGCGAACCGCCGACGTTGAAGTGCACGCGACCGTCGAGGCCGAACTTCTTCTTGGCGTCGACCGCGATCATTTCCGACAGCTCGATCTTGCCCTTGTGCAAGTACTGGCTGGCGATCTGCGGCAGGGTGTCGATCTGCTGCTTCAGCGCATTGTTCAGGCGTGGGTTGGCGTAGCCGAAGTTAACCGCCGAGTACCACATTTGCAGGTCGAGGTAGGCCTGGTCTTCGGTGTCCCACACGTAGGAGCCTTCGCAACGGCTGAAAATACGCGGCGGTTCGATGTAGTGGACGGTGTCGCCGTAGGAGCAATATTTGGCTTCTTTATCCAGAAGGATCTGGTCTTCGGCGGTAGCGATACGGATATCAGACATGGTGGAAGAGTTCCTGATTGTCAGCAGCAGTAAAGGTGGTGGCGTTGGCGGCGAGGCTTTGTGGCAGTTGAGCCAGCAGCGCCGTCACTTCGGCAAAGGTGTCGAAGCGCGCATGAGGAATGTGGTTGGCGGCGCAGTAGTCGGCGAGGCTGCCCTTGGCGAACACGAAGTCGGCAGTGGAGGCCACGCACATGTCGGACTTGCCGTCGCCGATCACCAGCACGCGCTTGTGGCGCGGGGTGGACTTGCACTTGCAGTTGCCGGAGGCGGCACGGCAGGCATCGCTGGAATACGGGAAGTCGATGCGCCAGCTGTTCTGATCGACCTGGCGCAGGCGGTTGGCGAGGATCGGCAGCAAGGTCACGTAGTTGCGCGACAGGATTCGCGCGATGCCCTGCTCGATGCCATCACTGACCACTTCGATGGACGCGCCCAGGCCGATCACGTGGTCGACGAAGTCCGGGAAGTCCGGGTCGATCTCGACGCTGTCGAAATACGCCAGCAGTTCGGAGGGGGTCGCCTTGATCAGCGCCAGTTGGCGGCTCAGGCATTCGCGTGAACCGATATGCCCATCCAGCCATTCCTGTTCGATGGTTTCCCACTCGGGGCCGGCGAAGCGTTGGAGGACGTTGTCGATGACATCGGTGGGGGTGATGGTCCCGTCGAAGTCACACACGATATGCCATTGGATCATCGTTGTTTACCTTGGAAGAGCGCGCTGTGTGCGCTTGCAACAAGGGGTAGAGCAGGGAGTGTGCCAACTGGCGCAGGCCCAGCGGGGCTGGGGCTTTGCTCGGCATGGAGGGCGATTTGTGTCGTGGAAGCTACAATTTTTGTAGCTTGCTACAAACAAGATGAGTGCTTGCGCGAGGTCGACGCTTTGCGCGTTCATGCGCACGTAATCAATCAAGGAACAGTGACCATGTTGAGGATCACTTGCGCTGCACTGGCCGGTTTATTGGGCCTCTGGAGCGTTTCGAACGCGGCTCAGGCCGAGGGTATCACCGGCGAAGTCGGCGCAGGCGTCAGCTACCAGCCCCATGACCCTACCGGCAGCCGCTACGAAACGCGCCCCGTTCCCTATTTCGACTTGGACTGGGGCGATGTCAGCCTGAGTACCGACGACGGCTTGACCTGGAGCGCGTTGAACAGCAATGGCTTTACCGCCGGCCCGTATATCAACTATCTGCAGGGGCGCACTTCGAACGGCTCGCTGCAGGGGTTGCGTAATGTGTCGGACATGGCCGAGGTGGGCGGTTTTGTCCAATACGCACCGGCTGATTTCTGGCGGGTGTATGCACAGCTGGGCCAGGCCGTCGGCGGCGGCCACGCGCAGAGCGGCACGCTGGGCAAGGTCGGCGGCGAACTGGGCTACCCGCTGGGCAACGGGATCATCGGCAGCAGCGGGCTGGTGGCGCACTTCGCCGATGCCCGCCAAACCCAGACCTTTTTCGGCGTGGATGACAACGAGGCAGCCGCGTCGGGCTTTCGGCCGTACAACGCCAGCGGCGGCTTCCAGAACGTGACGCTGACCCAGAGTTTCGAGTTTCCCCTGGCTGCCAAATGGTCGTTACTGACCAGCGCGAGCTGGGTGCATCTGGTGGGTTCGGCGGCGGACAGCAGCATCGTCCGGCAGACTGGCGACGTTAACCAGGGCCAGGTGCAGACGGCCATCAGCTATAAGTTCGATTAGGTTGGTCTGGGGTTTGCAATGAGGTCCTGGAATCCATTTTTCCAGGACACTCTTCATGGCTCGCCCTGCTTACCGTTTGCTGCATCACTCGCTCTGGGACCTGGTGCCCATCGCCCTGGGCCTGGGGCATTTTGCCTTTGTCGTCTGGCTGGTTGCCGCCTTCCATAGCCTGAGCTGGTGGGCCCTGGTGCCCCTGGCACTGGTCTACGCGATCAGCATGTCGTGGAGCATCAACAGCATCTCCCACAACCAGATCCACAATGCCTACTTCAGCCATCGCGCAATGAACCGCGCCTTCGACCTGCTGCTGTCGGTGACCATCGGTTTTTCCCAGACGCTCTACCGCGATATCCACAACCGCCATCACCGTGGCAACGCCGACCTGCCGGGCCCAGATGGCAAAACCATCGACCCGCTGTCGATCTACCAGCGCGGGAAGCAGGGTCAGCCGGAAAACCCGTGGGCCTATACCTTCCTGAGTTTTTTTCGCGACGATCCCAAGCCGTTCTATGACGAGATGAAGCGCAAGCGCCCGGCGGATGCGCGCTGGGTCAAGGTTGAGATCGCAGTGACTGTGGCGTTCTATATCGCCCTGGCGCTCTACAACTGGCAGGCGGTGCTGTGGCTGTTGCCGTTCTGGTACCTGGGCCAGTGCCTGTCATCACTCAATGGCTACTACGAGCACTTCGGCGGCAACCCGGACCTGCCGATCGCCTGGGGCGTGAGTTCCTATAGCGTGCTGTACAACCTGATCTGGATGAACAACGGCTACCACGCCGAGCACCACTACCGGCCGAAGATGCACTGGACCAAGGTGAAGGCGTTTCATCGGGAGATTGCCGAGCAGCAGCGTGAGGCGGGGGTGAAGCAGATTTCGGTATCACACGGTCTGGGCTTCCTGGTGGCGCACCGCAAACGCCAGGGCTGAACCCCAGCTCTTGCGGTGAGCGGGCTTGCCCCGCGCGAGATAAGCTCGCTCACCACAACGATCAGCCCAGGCCAGCGTGATCAGTTTTCTTCGCCTTCGGCCAACAGGGCAATACCCCCGATAATCACCGCGACGCCCACCCAGTGCAGCGGGCTGATATGTTCCCCCAGCCCCAGCCACGAACCCAGCAGCACCACCACAAACACCAGCGAACTCAGCGGAAACGCCAGGGACAGACTGCTGCGCCGCAGGATCAGCATCCACACGAAAAACGCGCCGATGTAGCTAGCAATAGCCGCCACGATCCCGGGGTTGTGCGCCACGTCAGCCAGCCATTGCCAGCTTAGATCCATTTGCCCCAGTTGGTCCCCGGCCACTTTGGTAAACAACTGGCCGGCGCTCTCGGTGCAAATCAGCAAGGCCCACAGCACCACCGTGCCGAAACGCCCGTGTAGCCACCCGTTGTTCATCGTCTGCGTACTCATGCCTGACTCCCTGCAATCGCTACCAACATCACACCCAGGGTGATCACCAGCGTGCCCAACCAACGACGGCGACTGACGGTTTCCCCCAGCACCACCTTGCCCGCCAACACCACCCCGCAATAGGCCAGCGCCGCCGCCGGGAACAACAGGCTCAACGGCGCACGGGACAAGGCTTCAAGCCACACGAAGAACTCGATGGCATACGCGCCGATCCCGGCCCACAGCAGCGGCGCATTGAACACCTGGCCCCAGAAGGCATTCAGGCGGAAACCGCCGTCCAACTCGGGCAAACGGTCCAGGCCGATCTTGAAACACAGCTGGCCGATCACATCGAGCACGATGGAAAACGCCACCAGCAACACCACGGTCAACGTCACGGGAACAACTCCTCAAACAGGTCGATCAGGGCTTCATTGGTGGCGGCGTTGCGCTGCAGATCTTCGGCGCTCCAACGCTCGGGCGGCGGCTGGTCGGACTTGGCTTCCCAGCGCTTGAACGCATTGCTGAAGGCGGGCGTGGCGAACTCACCACATACGTCAATGCCGATGATGCGTTTGCGCGCCGCCAACGCCCGCAAAGCTTGCAGCAAGTGGGTCAGGCGCATGCCGCCCTGGTCCCAGTTGGTGGCCGCGTCTTCACTGGCGAGTACGTCTTTGTCGATGGTGATCCAGATGGCTTCGGTGGGCAGGCTGGTGATCATCTGATCGAGGAACGCCGCCCAATCCAGCTCGGCCAGGTTGCGCCAATACAGGTGATTTTCCTGCTGCTGGTGACCGGCACCGTCCCCTACCCTGCCCCAGACTTTCGACGGCGGATGCTGCCAGGGAAACAGCTGCAAGTGCCCGCGCTTGAGGGCTGCAAGGTTGCCACCGCGCAGTTGCGGGTTATGCAGGTCGTCGCTGCACGGGCCGAGGGTGACGATGCGCTTGATCGCCGGCATCTTCAGCGCGCGGTTGACCCACGATCCGCAATGACGCTTGGGCGCAAAGCGCACCCAGTCGGGGTGATTGTCGAAGTGGATCAGGCTGATGGGCTCTTTCAAATCGGCGAGGAACGCCGGCGTGAGGTGGTGATAGTCGCCAGAGCCGACAAACAGGATTTCCGGTCGCGCATCGGTGGGCCGAGGCCGTTGGGCCAGGCGTTCGGCGAAGCGTCTCCAGGTTTTCTCGGTGGACCATAGGCGCAGCTTCGGGCCCAGGTCCAGCAGGTCGATACGGGTGGCACGGCCACTGGCCAGACGCCGGGCAATCGGTGCCTGGCCGGTGAGGCTGTGGTCAAGGTCAAGAATATTCAAGGTAATGTTTCACCCCTAATGGCAGCGCCCATCCGGATACCGGACGGGCTTTAGGGGGTCAATGCAAGGGACGGGCCAGCGCTTAGCCTTTGGCCTCTTGGATGATCTGGCGGATCGCTCCCACAAAAGCTTCCGCCGGCTGCCCACCGCTGACGGCGTACTGGTCGTTGAACACGATGGTCGGCACCGAGCTCACGCCACGGGAGATCCACAGCTGCTCTTGTTCACGGACTTCAGCGGCGTATTCATCGGAGGCGAGAATCTCGGCCGCACGCTGGATATCCAAGCCGACGCTTTCGGCGATGATCGCCAGGGTGGCGTGGTCGGACGGGTTCTGGCCGTCAGTGAAGTACGCCTTGAACAGCGCTTCCTTGAGGTTGTACTGCAAGCCTTCCAACCCGGCCCAATGCAACAGGCGATGTGCATCAAAGGTGTTGTAGATACGGCTTTGGCCATCGGTACGAAAGGCAAAACCCAACCCGGCGCCCATGTCGCGGATACGTTCGCGGTTGGCCTGGGATTGCTCGGCGGTGGAGCCGTATTTTTCGGTGATGTGCTCGACGATGTTCTGCCCCTCGGCGGGCATGTTCGGGTTCAGTTCGAACGGCTGGAAATGAATCTCGGCCTGCACCTCGGCGCCAAGCTGGTCGAGGGCTTCGGTCAGGCCGCGCAGGCCGATGATGCACCAGGGGCAGGACACGTCGCTGACGAAATCGATTTTCAGGGGGGTACTCATGACAGGCAACCTCGCTGGCTTGAATGGGCCACAAAGGTTGCACGATACACCAATGTCACAACACCTTCGAAGGCTCGCCCCGGTCAATCTGCGCCCAGTGCGCCGCGTCCTCGCGATGGGCTTGCAGGTAAGGCAGCACCGCCGTCAGCAGCGGCGCCTTGAACGCCTCCTGGAAACGATGGGCCATGCCGGGAATCAATTTCAACTGGCTGCCCTGGATATGCGCCGCCAGGTGCACGCCGTGCATCACCGGCAACAGCGGGTCGGCGGTGCCGTGCACCACCAGGGTCGGCACACGCAGCTGATTGAGCAACGGCACGCGGCTCGGTTCGGCGAGGATTGCCATGATCTGGCGCTTCACGCCGTCCGGGTTGAAGGCACGGTCGTAGGACAGCGCCGCCTGGTGCAACAGCGCCTGGCGATCATCCGTCACGTTCGGGCTGCCCAGCGCCGCCAGCAGATCGGCCTGCTGCTCCAGAGCCACTTCACGATTCGGTGCGCTGCGCCGCGACAGCAGTTGCACCAACGCCGCATTCGGCGCAGGCAAGCCTTCGGCGCCGGAGCTGGTCATGATCAGCGTGAGGCTCTCGACCCGTTGCGGTGCCATGGCCGCCAGGTGCTGGGCGATCATGCCGCCCATGCTTGCGCCCAGTACGTGGAATTGCTGGATCTGCAAGGCATCCATCAAGCCGATGGCGTCATCGGCCATGTCAGTCAGCGTGTAAGGCGCCGCCACCGGCAGGCCGAGCTTGTAGCGCAGCACTTCAAAGGTCAGGTTGGCATTGGCCGGCGCCTGGCGCCAAGTGGACAGGCCTACATCACGGTTGTCGTAGCGGATCACTCGGAACCCCTGTTCGCACAGCGCGACCACCACTTCATCCGGCCAGTGGATTAGCTGCCCGCCCAAGCCCATCACCAGCAGCAAGGCAGGGTCGGACGCACGGCCGATACTCTGGTAGGCGATGCTCACCTGAGCCAGGTCGACCGTTTGGGTCGGGACATTGACGTCACATCGAGAAGCCGCAAAGGACGGCAGGCCGAACAACAGAGCGGCCAGTAAATACAACACGCGCATGAAAAACACCGAAACGCAGAACCCCAGTAGAGCGCGAGTCTGATGAAGTTTGTTCAAGCGCGCTGCCACAGTTGCGTGACAGTTTGATGAATGTCGCTCAACGGTCGGCCCACTAACTATCTATCCCTGCGCGCCGCGTTCCCCACCTTTAAATAGGGCACCGACCGGTAAAGCACCGTCCTGCCCCTTTTTTTGAGTGCCGTCACATGACCGATACACCCAACCCGCTCTCCCCCCTGGCCGTGCGCGATTTCCTGCCGCTCTCCCCCGCGCCGTTTCGCCCGTTGAATGAAAGCCTGCTGCTGGAAGCCACGGCCCGCTGGCACGCCAGCCGGGAACACATGCTCACGCTCACCGCCGCCGCCCCCAGCATTCGCGCCGCCCTCACGGCGTTCATCCAAGAGCAACTGGGCCTGGACGGCGACAGCGTGCAGCTGCATTTCGCGGCAACTGTCGACCAGCCACAGCGTCACGTCACGCTGACCCAGGCCTGCGCCTTTGTTCATCAAATCCCGGTCCCCAGCTCGCTCGCGCAACGTTGTCGGGTCATCGGCCTGCCGGTGGGCAAAACCCAGTACGCGGCGCAACCGTTCGAGCTGCTAAAACCCTTTACCCAGCTCAATGTGCAACAGGCCCTGCGAACCGCCTGGGTGCGCTACTGGTGGTTCACGCGCGCGCCCGGCACGTCGGTTTCACGCCGTGATCACGCGGTCGCGCAGTACAGCAGCCACCTCCAGGCGGCCGCTCAGTTGGCCTGTGCCTGCGGGGTGATCACCGCCGATCAATTGAAACCGTTGCTGACGGTCCTCGACCCGCCGAGCGGCGCGCTGCAGCTTGACGGTCAGAAGATCTACACCGAGCAACTGCTGCTCAAGCGCACGGGCTTGGCCGATGCCGAGATACCCGGTGCGCTGGTCATCACCCTGGATGCCGAGATCGTCCTCCAGCTGTTGTACCTGCCCTCTGAGGAACCGGCGCTGAACCTGTTCAACAGCCGCGTCAGCATGGAGCAATGGTTGCTCGATCACCCCACGCTGTTCCCCGGTGTGACGGCAATCACCCGAGACAACCAGATCGACTACCGCGAGGTCAACGACCCCTTGCAAGCCGGCGTGACGCATCTGCTGGAACATCGCCTCAGAGAAAAACAGGCGAGCTTGGCCTACCCCCACGGCAGAGACCTCGCCGAGCATGGTCACAGAGCGCTGGATGCGGCCGATCAGGTTGACCGGCACCAGCACAGCCAGGGTTTTTTCGCCTTGCCGCGCGCTGCCGAACTGACTGCCGTTGAGAGCGATGTCGCCCGCGACACTCCCCCCATGCTCTTCGCCGGACTGACCGCCGACCTGCCCCTGGCCCAGCGCCGCCACGCACTGTCACGGCAACAGCAGCCGCTCTTCGGTGCCGAGCACGCGTCCGCCCTGCTGCCGCCGCCGAACGATGAGCAACTGGCCACATTACGCAGCCAACTCAACCGCTTGCACGAGGCGCAACAGCAGGCCCATGAAGCCGCCACCGCGCTGTGGGGTCAATCCCAGCACCAACTGCTGGAGCTGTCCCAGCAAGCGAACCCCGATTACCACACCTTGCTCCAGGCACGCCTGAACGGGCTGCTTGCCGAGGCCGGCCTGCAGCGTCAACTCAACCAGATCAGCCAGGCCGGGCACGACATGCTTCTGGCCGCGCTTGACCCGCTCAACGCGCCAGACCCCGAACTCAAGGTGTCGGTGGCAACCTTGACCCTGTCGATCAGCGAGCGCAGCAACGGCGCGGTCAACATCCAGCGCAAAGAGCTGGACGGCGTGCTGCTGATCACCCTGGAAGCGGCGCTGCTCGATGCTTCAACACCTCAGGACCTGTTGCTGTACTGGCCGGGCAGCCAGGGCGGGCTGCAGCATTTCGCCTCGCTGCAGGCGCTTGAACAGTGGCTTGGCGTAACGCCGTCGGACGCTGCGTCGCTGGAACTGGCCCTGCTCAATCAGACCCCGCTCGAATACAGCCTCACCGTGCAACTCGATGGGTGGGTCACCCAGATCGAAGCGATGCTTCAGCGTGCCCCGGACGACACCGAGCGCCAAGCCCGGGAACTGGAACCCCTGCGCGTGCAAGCGATCGAGGAACTGGGCGTATCGACCCACAGCGTGCGCGAACTGGCCTATGCGCAGCTTCTGGAACAGAACCAGAGCGGCGCCCTGGCCGCACAACTGCCGGCCTGGCTCGGCCAGGTGTCGGCTGCCGACAGGGTCGAACTCAAGGCCCTGCTGGAACGCTACATCCTCGCGTTCGAGCGCGCCGACGAGGCCTTGAACCTGAAGCTGCCGCTGATCAGTAGCTTTTGCAAAAAACGCCTGCACGCACGGCTGTCCCGGGACTTCTCGCTCAAACAACCGTTCCACGTTCAACTCGACGTCCCGGAATCGGTCACGTATTCACAGCATTTCGTCGAAGCCCCCGGCGCGCCCGGCACCCCGACCAAGACCGTACCGGTGCCCAGCGCCACGCGGGTCAAAATGAGCCTGGATGAGCTGGCGCTGAGCAACATCGATACGCCGACCTCCGAACGCTTGACGTTCATGAAGGTCGAGGTCAGCACCCAGGACGCCACCGAAGGCCAGGCCCTCACCGCCGGGCTCAGCGCCAACTACCTGCGCCGGCTGGTGCCGGAACTGGACCTGGCCCAAGCGTATGAAGACCTGATCGTCGAGGCTTACCAAGGCTCGGATCGCGAAGCGGACTTCAGCCGTGAGTATCGCCTCGAATGCCTGCTCGAACCTCATCGCCTGCTGCTCACCCTTCAGGGGCGCCTGGCGTTCCTGCAAAAGCACATCACCGCCACCGAACTGAACACCTTCAACATCGCCGTGAATGCCAGCACCGCTCAAGCCTGGCGCGCCGATGGCAATGACATTGAGCTGCTTCCCGCTCACCTCAGCGTCGGCGGCCCAGACACCCAGGACGGCTCAAGCACCTTGTCCGGGGTCACCTTCATCCGTCAGAAAAATTCCGGGAGCACCCTGCTCTATCTGCCCGAGAGCCCGGACGGCCAGGCCCTGCGCAGTTACAACAGCCTTGAGGCGGCGCGACTGGCGCTGTTCCGCCTGTGCCTGAACACCGCGATGGTCAACTACCTGGCTGGCCGCGCCTTGCTCGGTAACATGGCCAACCACGTCAGCCGGATCAATCAAGCGGTACTCCGGCATTTCGACGCGCTGATCGGCGTCGGCACCGCCTGGCCCGTCACCACGTCGCTGGCCAGCCATCTGCTCAACGCGCAAATGGGCCGCGTCAAGGAGGCCCACCGCGCCAGTGCCCGTTCCAACAGCGATCTGTACCTGGAACGCTATGCCATCAAAGGCGTGCAGGCCTTCAGCTATATCAAGATGGCACTCGGCGTGGTCCCCGTGGTGGGCAGCGTGATCGGCCTTTACGATGGCTGGGTCAGCGCCAATGACGCGGTGGCTGCGTTTCGCCGCGGTGATCATGTGCAAGGCATGCACGCCATCACCCAAGTCCTGCAATCATTGATCGACGCCGGCATCGATGTGGCCGGCGGGGTGCTGATCACACCCAATGCAGCGCGCACGCGCACGTTTGGGCGCCAGTTGCGCAATGCCTTCAAGGGTGGCCGTTACCTGCAACCGCCCATGAGCCGCAAGGCGCGCCGCATCGCCGAGCGCTTCAGCGGGTATGAATATGGCAAGGAGATCGCCCTGGCCCATCTGACCCCGGCGAGCCACGGTGTTTATCGCAACGTCTACCGCCATACCGACGGCGACTTCATTGTGCGGCAGGGCAGCGTCTATCAGGTCGAACTGCAGAGCGGGCATTGGCGCTTGAGTGGCAACACGCTGAAGACCTACAAACAGCCGATTGCCCTGGATGAAGCCGGCCAATGGGACACCCACTTCGGCGTCTACGGCACCGCGCAACCGGTCGGCCTGGCGGGCGGCGGCGGCGTGCTCGGGCACCTGGCGGACACCCTCGAACCGCTCTGGCCGATGGCGATTCGACAACGGCTGCCGATCTGGTGGACCGATCATGTGCTGCGCCGCCAACTGGCGCTCAACGATGCGATCAATACGCTGAGCAGTCGGCTCGATGCTCAACTGGCCGCGACCAGCAACCTGCAACACCTGTCCAACCAAAGCGACATCGCCACCCGCAAAACCTTGCAACCGACCCTGGATGAGGCCTACGCCAAAGACATCGAGCTGGCGATTGAGCAGGCCAACGCCGTTCAGGACGTGATCGCCTTCACCCCCAACAGAGAGCACCTGGCCCTCAAAGGCATGCAGAGCCGCGCCGCCCTGATTGTCACCAGCAGAGCCGTGGAGCGCTTGAAAGTCGCCGCGGCCGCGCTGCAGGGGTTGACCGGGCAATTCGGCGACCTCCAAGTGCCGCCGACGCGCCCGGCCGCCATTTTGCAGTTTCTGCAAACCCGCAAAGGTCTCAGCCAGAACATCGTGCAGGCACTCGACCGGATCGACCGCCTCTTCCTGGTCATGAACGAATGGAGCGCCAATATCAACCTAATGGCGCAGGAAGCCGATATACGCCTGCACGGCAGAAGTACGCGCAGGACCGCGCAACAGATCGACGCGGATCTTCACAACACGCGCACGATGGTGGGCGAGGCTCGCGACGACGCGGCGCGCTGGAACGAACTGTACGATGAAGGCTTTCGCACGCACCTGCGCACCGTCCACAGCATCGACACGTTCAACCGCTACGATCACGTCACCGATCCTTCCTGGTTGTACTTGCAAAGTGAGGTCAATCGCGTCTATCTCGACGCCCACCTGGCCCTGAACACGCATTTTGCACTGACAAATACGCCCACCACGGTCAGCCAGCGCACGCGAATACTCAATGAATGTATCGATGCCTACGCGCGCTTCAGCCTCAGCGTTAAAACCTTGAGCGCAGGCTACCCGCAACATTTTGACCTGGATAACCTGAGCGCCTTGCTGAACAACCTCGAGCGCATGACTCAACTGGCCCGTCAGCGCATCGGCACGCCCGCTCGCCTGCATCGCCCGCGGCCCGACGAACCACGAGGAACAGTGTTTGAAACCGATGACAACCGGATGCTGATCGGCATAAAAAGCACCGACCCACGCACCAACACCACGCGCTACACCATCGACAACCTCAGCGGCCACACCGAGACCTGGGAGCAACGCCCAAACGGTCGGGCTCAACGCCAATCGGCACCACCGGTGGCGCTCCCACCCGAGGCGAACGTGAAGTCGGTGATGGTGAACGAAGCCCAGAGCCGCCTGCGCGCCGTGCCGGTGTACCAGGCTAAAGTCGAAGCCTACGCCCGCCAAGGCATGTTGCCGGTGGACCTTGAACACATGCTGGTCAGCGAAGCCGCCGAACTCACCCTGCGCTCGAACCGCATCGCACGCCTTGACCCCGAGGAGCCGAGCATCCAGCCATTGCGCACGACCGCCACCGAGCTGACCGCCGCGGGCCGCACCCTGCGCACCCGCCAATCATTGGCCAGCCGCCAACCCACCGACGGCATGCTTGATGATCTGGCCAGGCATCACGTGGTCGAGGTGCGTCGAACCGCGTCGATGACCGAGCTGGCGAGGCGTGCGAACGGGCACCGCGACTTCATGCAGGAATATGAAGTCTGGGACCTGACCGCCACCCCACCGCGTCCCTTGTGGTACGCGCACTTTCATTACAACCGCCGCACGGCTACCTTCGATGAGTTCGAAAAGGCCCACTTGAAACTGCCGGAGCATCGCTACTTGACCCATGCCGACGACCCGTCACTGCCATTCTCGGACATCGGCAAGCAGTCCGCCGCGTTGTCGCATATCCGGCCGCTGTGGGTTGCCCTCTAGCCGCGCAGGCCCGCGGCTGTCTCGGCCACCAGGACTTTCGGGGTCTTGGTGCGCTGCGGCGGGATCTTCAGTTCGCTGCCGTGTAGAGATTGCGCGGCGAACCTTTGGCCGGGTACATCCCGCCCAGGCCTGCATGTCGACAACGCACACAACATGAGACAAACTCACTCCATTCGTATTAATCATCAATATTTCTCATGGAGGCCACGGTGCTGGAAATCCGTCACCTGAAAACCCTGCACGCCCTGCGCGAGGCCGACAGCCTGGTCGAAGCCGCCGAACGCCTGCATTTGACGCAGTCCGCCCTGTCCCACCAGTTCAAAGAGCTGGAAGAGCGCCTGGGGGTGCCGCTGTTCGTGCGCAAGACCAAGCCGCTGCGTTTCACCAGCGCCGGCCTGCGCCTGCTGCAACTGGCCGACGCAACGCTGCCGCTGCTGCGCGGCGCAGAGCGTGATATTGCGCGCCTGGTCGGTGGGACCGCCGGGCGTTTGCACATGGCCATCGAATGCCACAGTTGCTTCCAGTGGCTGATGCCGACCATCGATCAGTTCCGCGACGCCTGGCCGGAAGTCGAACTGGACCTGGCCTCCGGCTTCGCTTTTGCCCCGCTGCCAGCTCTGGCCCGAGGCGACCTGGACCTGGTGGTGACCTCCGACCCGCTGGAGTTGCCGGGCATCACCTATGTGCCGCTGTTCACCTACGAAGCCATGCTCGCGGTCGCCAACCAGCATGCGCTGGCGAATAAGGCGTACATCGTGCCGGAAGACTTGTTGACCGAAACACTGATCACCTACCCGGTGGAACGCGACCGCCTGGACATCTTCACCCGCTTCCTCGAGCCTGCCGATGTGGAACCGGCCCAGGTGCGTACATCGGAGCTGTCGGTGATGATGATGCAACTGGTGGCCAGCGGCCGTGGTGTGTGCGGCATGCCCCATTGGGCGCTGCATGAGTACAGCGCGCGCGGCTATGTGAAGGCCAAGCGGTTGGGCGAGAAAGGGTTGTTTGCGACGCTATATGCGGGGATTCGTGCAGACATGCTGGATGCACCGTACATGCGCGATTTCTTGCTGACGGCCAAGGACACGTCGTTTTCCACCCTGGATGGGGTCAGCGCGGTGCGCTAATTGCAGGAGCCCGGCAATTCGCGCCACATGTGGATCTTGTCGAAATAATCGACCCCGACCCGCACTGCCAGCGGCTCCAGGCCGTATTGGACGAAGCCGCAGCGTTGATACAGGGCAAAGGCCGCGTCATTGCCGGCGGTGACCGTAAGCTGGATCACTTTGAGGCGCGGCTGTTTGCGTGCTTCGTCCAGTGCGGCCTCGACCAACTGACGACCCAGGCCCTGTTGCTGATGGGCCTCGTTCACGTACATGCCGAACAGCGTCACCTTGTGCCGCGCTTTCTCTCGCGGCTCATACGCCAGGCCGACAATGCCGGCCAGTTCGTCACCGACAAAAACGCCGAGCAAGCAATCCAAGGGGCTACTCAAGCGTTTTTCCCACCAGCTCAGCGGCATCGCCGCACGCTCCGCCACGCTGGAGGTGAATGCCTGGGGATAGGCGCCATAGGCCTCAAGCATCAACGCCCGATAAGCCTCGGCGTCGCTGGCCCCCAGCGTGCGAATGATCATGCCGTCAGCGAGGCGCGGTAAAACGGCAGGATCAGATCGCGCGTCAGCGGGGCCAATTGCAGGCCACCGTCACCGGCCGGGTCGATCCAGCGCACTTCCTCGATCTCGGCGGCGGGGGTCACCGCCACGTCGATAGTGACCTGGAACAATTCGGCCTCCACCGTAAAGCCGGGCTCGTTGGCCGCCGGGGCCGAGAAGTGGCCCAGGTAAGCGGCATCGCTGGGGTTGATGCGCAGGTTCAGTTCCTCGAACAACTCTCGGGCCAATGCCTCGGCGGGTTGCTCGCCTGCGTCGATTTTGCCGCCGGGCTGCATGAAGGCCTGGGTGCCGCGCTTGCGCACCAGCAGGGTGTGGCCGTCGCCACCGATCAGGAGGGCGGCGGCGATGCGGATAGTCGTGGACATGCAGTAAAAGCCTTGAATTGAGTCAGTGAAAATAACCGGCAAGGCTTACGCCTCGTCCGGCGCCTTGATAAATACGTTGTACTTCGCCCCTTCCATCGCCTCAAACGCAATCAGCTTGTCCACCAGCGGCAGGTTCAGCACCTTGCCGGCATTGAGCAGTAACATGCCGTTGTCGGCGTTGAGGTTGCGAGCCAGCACCATGCCGTCGGCCAGTTCGCGCGTGGTCAGGACCTTGACGGTGGGATCGCCCAGCGTCACATCACTGAGGAATGTGGCGCAGGCCAGAACGAAATCCTCGACCAGCTCGGGATCATAGAGGCGCCCGGCATATTTGCGGATATAGAGCAGCGCTTCGTCACTGTTCATCTGCCGCTCAAGAATCAGCCCCTTCTGCAACTCGATGAAGTCCACCGCCAGTTTCAAAAGGCGCGAACCGAACGGAATCGCATCGCCCTTGAGGTGGTCGGGAAAACCGCTGCCATCCCAGCGCTCCTGATGGTGACGAATGATGCGCGCCGCATCTTTCATCGGCTCCAAGGTCATCAACAACGATTCGCTCTGGGTCGGATAGCTGCGGTAGCGCTCGCGATCCGTGCTGTGCAGCTTATCGGCCGGTTCGATCAGCATGCTGTCGCTCCAGCTCAGTTTGCCAATGTTGTACAACGCAGCGGCCATCGTCAGGTCACGCGAACTGGCGTCGTCGATAGACTGGGCGGCGCAATAGACCCGCACCAATTCGATCAGCGAGCGGTTGGTCTGCTTGTTCTTGGGCAAGCGCAGGTTGGCCAACAGCGAAAACACTTCGGTACCGGTCACGTAGCTGTGCTTGAGTTCGTCGTAGGCCAGGTCGAGCATGTCGGCGGTCTGCTGCAGCTCACTGGTACGCGCCGCTACGCGTTTTTCCAGGGTGGCGTTCAGTTGCTTGAGCTGATCGTTCTGCACCTGGGTCAGGCGCTCCAGGCGCTGGTGCTCCAGGGTCTGGCGCAAGACCAGCTGCAGCTCCTCGTCATTCCAGGGCTTGCTGATGTAGCGGTGGATCTGCCCTTCGTTGATGGCCTTGACGATCGTCGGCAGGTCGGCGTAACCGGTGAGCAGAATGCGACTGGTGGCCGGATACAGCCGATGCACCTCGGCCAGCAGCTGCGCACCGTCCATACCGGGCATACGAGCGTCGCTCATCACCAGGTCGATGGGTTGGGCGGCCATGATCTCCAGGGCCTGGGCACCGCTGCCGGCCAGGACTACATCGAAGGGCTGCCCGCGCAATAAGCGGCGCAGGCTGTTGAGGATCGATTCTTCATCGTCGACCAGTAATATCGTGGGTTTCGTCGCAAGTTGTTCGTCCATGCCTGCTGCGCCTTCACATTGAACTGAATGGAACCACATTTGACCATCGTGCCAAGCCATCTTCCCTCGACCGCGGCGCGGGGTCGATTTGACGCCAACTGGCCTTCGATTTCAAGGCACTCGACTATGCTGTCACAGTAGACAATTTCGCTCAGCCGCAGAATCAGGGAAGGAATCATTATGCCGTCGAGCCTTTTGCAATCGCGGAGTGCGTCATGACCCCGGACTCAGCGCGGGCCAACCGGCGTATTCTGATCGTCGATGACAGCGCGTCGATCCATGATGACTTTCGCAAGATCCTGTGTGCCAACGCCCAGGGCGAGAAATCCCTGGACAGTCTTGAGGAAACCCTGTTCGGCACCACCGCCACCCCGCGCCACGCATTCGTGCTGGATTCGGCCTACCAGGGCCAGGAAGCGCTGGAACTGGTGGCCCGGTCCCTGGCCGCCAACGCTCCGTATGCCATGGTGTTCATCGATATGCGCATGCCGCCCGGCTGGGACGGCCTGCAAACCATCGAACAGCTGTGGAACGTCGACCCCAATCTGCAGATCGCCCTGTGCACCGCGTATTCCGACTATTCGTTCGAAGCGATCGAGGCGCGATTGAAATACAACGATCAGTTGCTGATTCTGAAGAAACCCTTCGACCATCTGGAGATCCGCCAGATGGCCAGTGCCCTGACGTGGAAATGGCAGCTGGCCCAGGATGTCGCCCTGAAAGTGGTGGCACTGGAGCGCACCATCGAAGAACGTGTGCAGGAACTGCTGAAGGTCTCGCATCTGTTGCAATACGATGCGCTGACAGAACTGCCCAACAGCACGCTGCTCGGCGACCGCCTTAGCCAGGCCATAGCCCTTGGTCGGCGGCATGACACGCAACTGGCGGTGATATTTATCGGGCTCGATCGTTTCAAACGCATCAACAATGCCCTGGGTTACCCGGTGGGCGACGAGGTGCTCCAACATGTCAGCCACAGCCTGGTAGCAACAGTGCGCAGCTCCGACTCGGTGTTTCGCTACGGCTCCGATGAGTTCGTGATCCTGCTCCACGACGTGCAGCACCCGCAGCAGACCCAGCACATCGCGCACAAAGTGCTCAAGGCCATCAGTGCCACACGCCATGTGGCCGGGCATGACTTGAGCATCACGGCGAGCCTGGGCATCAGCATCTACCCCAATGACAGCTACAACACGGTGGAGTTGATCAAGCACGCCGAAACCGCCATGCATACCAGCAAGGAACGCGGCCCCAACGATTTCAGTTTCTACACCGAAGACATGAACCTGCGCGCCCGGCGCCAGCAAAATCTGGAGAGCGCGATCCGCCTGGCCTTGGAGCTGGATGAATTCGTACTGCACTACCAACCCAAGCTGGACCTCAACTCCGGGCGAATCGTCGGCGCGGAGGCGCTGATACGCTGGTTTCAGCCGCGCTCGGGGTGGGTCAGCCCGAGCGATTTCATTCCGGTGGCCGAAGACAGCGGGCTGATCGTGCCCTTGACGCAGTGGGTGCTGCACCAGGCCTGCGAACAGGCGCAGGCCTGGCGCGGCATGGGCCTGCCACCGCTGTACATGGCGGTGAATGTATCGGCCATCGACTTTCGCCAGCATGACTTCGTCGACAACCTGGCCGCGATCCTCAAGCAGACCGGCCTGCCGCCCGCCTGGCTGGAGCTGGAAATCACCGAAAACGTACTGATGCAGAATGTCGACGACACGGTGCAGATCCTGCAAACAATCAAGGCCATGGGCGTGCGCCTGGCGCTGGATGACTTCGGCACGGGCTACTCGAGCCTGAGTTACCTGCGACGCTTTCCCATCGATGTGTTGAAAATCGACCAGTCGTTCGTGCGTGGGCTGAACGAGAATAACCAGGATGCCCAGCTGATAAGCGCTATCATCGGCATGGGCAAGAGCCTGGAGTTGAACATCATCGCCGAGGGGGTGGAGACCGTCGAACAGCTGAATTTCCTGAAAAGCCAGCAGTGTGAAGAGGGTCAGGGCTTTTTGTTCAGCAAGGCGGTGCCGCCGAAGGATTTCGCCCGGTTGCTGCAAGTGGGCAGCGCCACACTGATGCCTGCCCAATAGCCGCGTGCCTGCAAGGAGTGCTCGCTTGAGCAAAGTCTCACGTTACCGTTTCGGCGTTCTGCTGGTGGTGTGGTCGGGGCTGGCCCAGCCGTTGCTGGCCGCGCCGTTGAACGAAGCGCTCAAACCACTGCCACCGGTGCCCGTATTGGACCCGGCCAGAGTCGAGTTGGGTCGCCAGCTGTTCAATGAGCCGCGCCTGTCGGTCAATAACACACTGTCCTGTGCCAGCTGCCATCGGCTGGAGTCCGGAGGTGCAGACAACCAGCCGTTTTCCCTGGGTTTCAACGGCAAGCCGGTGCCAATCAACACCCCTTCCGTGTTCAACGCCAGCCTGAACTTCAAGCAGTTCTGGAATGGCCGGTCGGACACCCTGCAAGCACAGGTCGAACAGGTAGTGATCAGCCCCCTGGAAATGGGCAGCGATTGGAATACGGTAGTGCAGAACCTGTCCGCCCTGCCCACCTACCAGACCGCCTTCAAACAGGCCTACCCCGATGGCATCACCGCCGCCAACGTGCAGGACGCCTTGGCCACCTATGAGCAAACACTGCTGAGCCCCAACTCGCGGTTCGACCAGTACCTGCTAGGTAACACCGAGATCCTGACAATCCAGGAAAAATATGGCTACCAGCGCTTCAAGGACTACGGCTGTATCGCCTGCCATCAGGGCATCAATATCGGCGGTAATATGTTCCAGAAATTCGGTGTGATGGGCGACTACTTCAAGGCCCGAGGCAACCCGGTCGAAGCCGACCTGGGCCGCTATCTGGTGACCCAGGACGAAGAGGACCGCCATGTGTTCAAGGTGCCCAGCCTGCGCAACGTGGCGGTGACCGCGCCGTACTTTCACGATGCGTCGGCCAAGACCCTCGAAGAAGCCGTCGATGTGATGTTCAAGTACCAGTTGGGGCGCAATCCGAATAAGGAAGACAGGGACTTGATCGTGCAGTTTCTCAAAACCCTGACCGGCGAATGGGCAGGCAAGCCGCTATGACCTCTCACTCCCGTCGCCGCTTTACCCAGGTTGTACTTGGCCTGGTGACCCTGCTGCTGGCCTCGACCCTGGTGTTTTTGTACCTCAAGGCTTCCCGCGATCAGACCGCCAGCTACACCCAGTCGCGGGATCTGATCCGCCAACTGCAGCAGCTCAATGCGCAGTGGGACAGCGAGGTCCTCAAGGCCCGGATCGCGATCACCCACAACTACGACCCGCTGGTCACGCCACTCACGCAGATGACCCGAATATGGGCCGAACTGAACAGCCGCGACACCTACCACAACCCGTCCAACCTGAGCGGCTGGCAGGCCACGCAAACGGCTTACCAGACGGCGATCCAGGAAAAAGCCCGCCTGGTCGACCAATTCAAATCCCACAACGCGCTGCTGCGTAATTCACTGGCGTTCCTGCCGACCGCCGAAGACGACATCCAGGCGCAGTTCAATCGCCTTGACGCGGAAGGCCGCCTGCAATTGCAAGACGTGGCCACCGACACCTATGACCTGTTGCTCAGCAGCCTGGAGTTCGCCCAAGTCACCAGCGACGATCGCGCCGCCGATATCCTGGTGGGGCTGGGCAAACTGGCGATCAATAAGGAGCAACTGCCCAGCGAGTTCCAAGGGCCGGTGGACATACTCAGCAATCACATTTCGCTGATCCTGCGCGAACAGCCCGTGGTCAACGACCTGCTCGAGCGCATTGCCACGGTGCCCGTCGCCGAACACCTGGACGCACTGACCACCCACCTCGACCAGGACCAGCAAGCGGCAGACCTGATCGACCACCAATACCATCGCTACCTGCTGATCTTCTCGACCTTGCTGGTGGGATTGCTGCTCTATCTGGCGGTGCGCCTGTTGCGCAGCTTTGCCGAAATCAACCGGGTCAATCGCGCGTTGCACGCCGCCAACGAAACCCTGGAGCAGCGCGTGGAGCGACGCACCCGCCAGCTCAAGGATGCGCAGAGCGAATTACTCGACAGCGCACGCCAGGCCGGCATGGCCGAAATCGCGACCAATGTGCTGCACAACGTGGGCAACGTACTCAACAGCGTGAACATCTCCGCCGAACTGGTCACGCGCAAGCTGCGCAGCAGCAAGGCCCTGGGGTTGGGCAAAGCCATGCAGTTGATCAATGAGCACAAGGCCGACCTGGGCACCTTCCTTACCGAAGATGAGAAAGGCAAGCTGCTGCCCGGCTATCTCAACCAACTGGTGGACGCCATCGCCGTTGAGCAGCAGGGCATGACCGACGAGTTGGCGCAGTTGAGTAAAAGCGTGGACCACATCAAGGACATCGTCTCCACCCAGCAATCCTATGCCGGCGCCGCCACACTGCTGGAGCCGGTGCACATCAGCGGCCTGATGGAAGATGCATTGCGCATGAACGCCGGAGCCCTGAGTCGTCACCACGTCACGGTGGTCAAGGAATATGCGCAGGTGCCGGAAATCCTCGCCGACAAACACCGCTTGCTATTGATCATGGTCAACCTGATCAGCAACGCCAAGTACGCCATGTCCAACCTCAGTGACCGACCCCGGCAGATGACCCTGAAGGTCCAGCCCCTGGAGGACAATACCTTGCAGATCAGCGTCAAGGACGATGGCGAGGGCATTCCCGCGGAAAACATGACGCGGATCTTCACCCACGGTTTTACCACTCGCAAGGAAGGCCACGGCTTCGGCCTGCACAGCTGCGCGCTGGCCGCCGTAGAAATGAATGGTCAGCTCAGTGCCCACAGCGACGGGCCTGGCCTGGGCGCGGTGTTTACCTTGACGATCCCTATGACCCCTGCCGGAAGTCCCGCATGAATCAGCCTCCCAATCGGCGCATCCTGTTGATCGACGACACGCCGTCGATTCACGACGATTTTCGCAAAATCCTGATGCCGACCGTCGAGACCAACCAGGCCCTCGACGATATGGAGTCAGCGCTGTTCGGCGACACCAGCAAGCCCGAGGTGCGTACCTTCGAGCTGCATTCGGCGTATGGCGGCGAAGAAGGCCTGCAATTGCTCACCACCGCCATGGCGGAAAAACGCCCCTACGCCCTGGCATTCGTCGACATGCGCATGCCGCAAGGTTGGGACGGCGCAAAGACCATCGAAGAGCTATGGACCGTCGACCCCGGCCTGCAAGTGGTGGTGTGCACCGCGTATACGGATTACTCCTGGGATGAATTGCTGTATCGCCTCAACGGCCATGACCGGTTGCTGATCCTGAAAAAGCCCTTCGATAACATCGAGGTGCAACAGATGGCCAACATGCTTGCCAACAAATGGGACATGGCCCGCCGCGCCTCGCTGCAAACCATACACCTGGAGCAACTGGTGGCGCAGCGCACCCAGGCGCTGACCCAGGCCAGCGAGGCGTTGCAACTGGAAATCGACGAGCGCAAGCAACTGGAAAGCCAACTGGTGCAATCGGAAAAACTCGCGTCGCTGGGGCAACTGGCAGCTGGCGTCGCTCATGAGATCAACAACCCCGTAGGCTTCATCTCCTCCAACCTGAGTACCCTCGACAGCTACTTCAACCAACTGCAGCGGATGCTGGACGCCTACCGGCAGCTCGAAGAAAGCCCCGCCGCGGCCGAGCAGTGCGCCGCGCTCAAGGCCTTGCGTGCTGAACTGGAGCTGGATTTCCTCAGGGAAGACATCCCCATCCTGATCAGGGAATCCAAGGAAGGCATCGGCCGGGTGGTGCAGATAGTCAAGGACCTGAAGAACTTCTCGCGGGTCGACAACGACCAGACCTGGCAATTCGCCAACCTGCAACAGGGCATCGACTCAACGCTGAACATCGTCGCCAGCGAACTCAAGTACAAGGCCGACGTCGTGAAAAATTACACACCGCTGCCAGAAATCGAATGCCTGGCCTCACAGCTCAACCAGGTGGTGATGAACCTGGTTATCAACGCCGCCCAGGCCATGGGCCCGGAGCGCGGCACCATCACCATCAGCAATGGCGTGCAAGGCGATAACATCTGGCTGGAAGTCGCGGACAACGGCTGTGGCATTCCCCCGGAGACCGTGCAGAAAATCTTCGACCCGTTCTTCACCACCAAGCCGGTGGGTGAAGGCACGGGGCTGGGATTGTCGTTGTCCTACGGCATTATCAAGAAGCACCACGGCGATATTTGCGTGAGCAGCGAACCGGGCAAAGGCACGACCTTTCGCGTGGTGTTGCCGATTCGGCAGACGGCCGCCTAGGGCGCAGGAGCGGACCGTATCCGCCCGGCAAAGGTTGTCTGGGGTTTGCCGACAGGCGCAGAATGCGGCACCGACCTGTAAGAGTCCGATTTCAAGGAAACCGTATGAGCCTGTCTTTGCTAAGCCGTTACGCCTTCTTTGCCGTGTGCGTCATCTTCACCCTCGCCAGCCTCCCCTTTATCGAACACGAATGGCTGTGGCCGATCACCCTGGTCACGGGCGTGTTGAGCCTGATCGGTATGTTCGACCTGCTGCAAAGCCCCCACGCCGTACGCCGCAACTATCCAATCCTGGGCAATATCCGTTACCTGGTCGAAGCCATCCGCCCGGAAATCCGCCAGTACCTGCTGGAATCCGACAGCGACGCCCTGCCCTTCTCCCGGGCCCAGCGTTCACTGGTCTATTCCCGCGCCAAAAATGAAACTGCCGACAAACCCTTCGGCACCCTGATCGACGTGTACCAATCGGGCTTCGAATTTATCGGCCACTCCATGCGCCCGGCGCCGCTCAGCGACCCCAGCGCGTTTCGTGTGATGGTCGGCGGCCCGCAATGCACGCAGCCGTATTCGGCATCGGTATTCAATATCTCGGCGATGAGCTTTGGCTCGTTAAGCGCCAACGCCATTCGTGCGTTGAACCAAGGCGCCAAACTGGGCAATTTTGCCCATGACACCGGCGAAGGCAGCATCAGCCCCTACCACCGCGAGAACGGCGGCGACCTGACCTGGGAATTGGGCAGCGGCTACTTCGGCTGTCGCACCAGCGACGGCCGCTTCGACCCGGAACGCTTCGCCGTGCAGGCGCAGAACCCGCAAGTGCGCATGATCGAAATCAAGATGAGCCAGGGCGCCAAACCCGGCCATGGTGGGATCCTGCCCAAGCACAAGGTCACCCAGGAAATCGCCGACACCCGCGGCATCCTGATGGGTGAAGACTGTATCTCGCCGTCGCGCCACAGCGCATTTTCCACCCCGATCGAACTGATGCACTTCATCGCCCAACTGCGTGAGCTGTCTGGTGGCAAACCCGTGGGTTTCAAGTTCTGCCTCGGCCACCCCTGGGAATTCATGGGCATCGCCAAGGCCATGCTGGAGACCGGCATCCTCCCCGACTTTATCGTGGTGGACGGCAAGGAAGGCGGCACCGGCGCCGCGCCAGTGGAGTTCACCGACCATATCGGTGTGCCGCTGCGTGAAGGCCTGCTGTTTGTGCACAACACCCTGGTGGGCTTGAACCTGCGCGACAAGATCAAGCTCGGTGCCAGCGGCAAGATCGTCAGCGCATTCGATATCGCCAGCGTCCTGGCCATCGGCGCCGACTGGGCCAACTCGGCGCGTGGCTTCATGTTTGCCATTGGCTGCATTCAGTCCCAAAGCTGCCACACCAACAAATGCCCGACCGGCGTCGCGACCCAAGATCCGCTGCGCCAACGCGCCCTGGTGGTGCCGGACAAAGCCCAGCGCGTGTTCAACTTCCACCGCAATACCCTCAAGGCCTTGGCCGAAATGCTCGCCGCCGCCGGCCTGGATCATCCATCGCAACTGTCGGCCAAGCATCTGGTGCGGCGCATGTCGGCGACCGAGATCAAGCTGTTTTCGCAATTGCATGTGTTCCTCAAACCTGGCGAGTTGCTCACCGGTGAGGTGAATGGCGAGTTCTATTCGCGCATGTGGCAGATGGCACGGGCCGACAGCTTTGAACCCCATGAAGCGGCTGCCGCCTGATCAATAAACACTCCCTGTTTGCTGAACCGGACCACCGACGGCATCGTTGAAACGAGGTGATTCACGCGCCAGGGCCAGGTTGGTCCGGCGCGGATCAGGGTCGGCGCGGGTCAGATGTATCTGGTGGAAGCTGGCACCGCCCATGCCGTGCATGCAGGCAGCCAAGGCACTCTGGTTACCCTGGATGTCTAGAGACATCCAGTAATACCCAACCTTTGCAATTACTTACGAATAACGCCAACCTGCCCCCGCCCGACGTGCGGCGTACGACTTCACCCGCGTTCGCCTGTCATTACTAAACCTTTCGTACAAGAGCCCGCTGCCATGCTGAACGGACGCGACCCACGCATCGATTTTTTTCGGGGCCTGGCGTTGATCTTCATTTTCTGGGATCACGTCCCCCACAACCCCCTCGGCCAGATCACTTTGCGCAACATCGGTTTCAGCGATGCCGCGGAGGTGTTTGTGTTCCTCGCCGGCTACGCCGCCGTACTGGCCTACGGCAAGATCCTGCAGCGCGACGGCTACTGGATTGCCTCGCTGAAGATCCTGCGGCGCGCCTGGGTGCTGTACGTGGTGCATATCTTCCTGCTGGCGATGCTGATGGGCATCGTGTTCTTCGCCAACAGTCATGTGGAAACCCGCGACCTTGTCGAGGAGATGGGACTGACGCACTTCGTCACCCACCCGCAACAGGCGCTCACCGATGAGTTGCTGCTGCGCTTCAAGCCCAACCTGATGGACCCGCTGCCGCTGTACATCGTGCTGTTGAGCGGTTTGCCGTTGGTGCTGCCGCTGCTGCTGCGCAAGACCTGGGCGGTGGTGGGCGTTTCGTTGACGGTGTACCTGCTGGCACCGTGGATGGGCTGGAACCTGCGGGCTATTGCCGATGGCGTGTGGTATTTCAATCCCGTCACCTGGCAATTGCTGTTCGTGCTCGGCGGCGCGGCGGCGATTCATGCGCGCCAGCCACGTCCTGTCGAGACGCGTGGGCTGCTGCGCCAGCCGTTGTTCGTCGCAGCGGCGGCCTACTCGGTCATGGCCGGGATCATCACGATTTCCTGGCGCTGGCCCGAGGTGCATGACGCGTGGATGCCATCGCCGCTCAGCGACCTGTTGTATCCCATCAGCAAGACGGACCTGTCACCCGTGCGCCTGTTGCACTTCCTGGCCCTGGCCTATGTCACCGCCAAGCTTTTGCCTGGCATGGGCTGGACCCGCCACTGGCTGGCGCAACAAAGTTGCCGCATGGGCCGCTATTCCCTGGAGGTATTCTGCCTCGGTGTGCTGCTGGCGCCGTTGGCGGACATGCTCAATGCCCTGGCGGGCGATGCGCTGGCCATGCAGTTGTTCAGTGCAACAGTGGGCGTGGTGCTGATGGGGCTGCTGGCAGCCTGGCTGGAGTTCAACAAGCGGCTGGATAAGTCACTGCAAGACCGCCGCGTCTTAGCCATGCCGTCATCCACTGGTTAACCCAGGCAGCCGCGTTGGTGGTGCGGCGCTTTCCCGAATCGGGCACTTGCAAAAGGAGGCGAGGGAGCTTGCCCCCTCGCCACACAGTGTTTGCCATTAGACCGGGCGGGCTTCGCCCTGAGCAACCTGGGTCGGTTGCAACTTGAACACGTAGAACAGCACCGTCAGCAGCACCAGGAATACCGGGCCGACATACAGCGCGATGCGGGTGTCCGGGAAGTACGCCATCAGGCCCACGACCAGCAACAGGAACGCCAGCGCCAGGTAGGAACTGACCGGGTACAGCCACATGCGGTACTTGAGTCCCGCCTGTTCCGCCGGGCTCAGGCTCTTACGGAACTTGAGCTGCGCCAGCAGGATCATCAGCCAGGTCCAGATCGCGCCGAAGGTGGCGATGGACGTCACCCAGACGAAGACTTTCTCCGGCACCAGGTAGTTGAGCAACACCCCCAGCAACAACGCGAAGATCGACAACAGCAGCGCTTTGCGCGGCACGCCATTACTGGAGGTCTTGGCGAACGTCGCCGGTGCCTGGCCGTTCTGCGCCAGGCTGTAAAGCATGCGTCCGGTGCTGAAAATGCCGCCGTTGCAAGACGACAGCGCGGCGGTGATCACGACAAAGTTGATGATGCCGGCGGCGGTCTTGATGCCGAGCCGTTCGAACGTCATCACAAACGGGCTGCCCTGGGTGCCGATTTCATTCCACGGGTAGATCGACAGGATCACGAACAACGCCCCCACGTAGAACAGCAGGATGCGCCAGAACACCGAGCCGATGGCACTCGGAATAGTCTTCTGCGGGTTCTTCGCTTCACCGGCGGTAAGGCCGATCATCTCCACACCCAGGTAGGCGAACATCACCATTTGCAGGGACATCAACACGCCTTGCACGCCGTTGGGCATAAAGCCGCCGTGGGCCCACAGGTTGGAGATACCCAGCGCCACGCCGTCATTGCCGAAGCCGAACGCGATGATGCCGACGCCGCCGATCACCATCGCAATGATGGTGACGATCTTGATCAAGGCAAACCAGAACTCGAACTCACCAAAGGCCTTGACCGCGATCAGGTTGATGCTGCCCATGCTGATCAAGGCCGCCAGGGCCCAGATCCAGCGCGGCGTGTCGGGAAACCAGACGCCCATGTACACGGCCACGGCGGTGATTTCTGCCACGCAGGTCACCAGCCACAGGAACCAGTAGTTCCAGCCGGTGAGAAAGCCCGCCAACGGGCCGAGATAGTCTTGGGCGTAACGGCTGAAGGAGCCGGCGACGGGGTTGTGCACCGCCATCTCGCCGAGGGCGCGCATGATCACCAGGATCGCCAGGCCGCCAATGATGTAGGACAGCATGATCGCCGGGCCGGCCATTTCAATGGCCTTGGCCGAGCCCAGGAACAGGCCGACACCGATGCAGGCGCCGAGGGCCATCAGGCGAATATGCCGCTCACCCAGTTCACGTTTCAGCGGGCCGCCCTGAGCGGTCTCGCCATGGGGCAGGTGGTTGCCAACTGGCATAGGGGTACAACCTCGTCTTGTTATTGGATTGATCACCGAGTGCTCGGCGCCACGGCGGGTCTGCCACGACGCCCTTACACCGTGCCGGCCTCATGGGCCAACACGTCTGGCAGGGCCAGATCAGCGGGGGTGCAGTATAAAAAGCCCACCCCAGGGTTTTTCACTTAATAAACGCCAAGATTCAGCGAGAAGTCGCGGTAAAAGCCGCTTTTATGGAGGGGCATTACCTGGATAGCGGAGGGTTTTTCTCCGTTTGACGCGCGCCGAGTATTGCACAGCTTTGGTGCAGCGTCATGCCCCTACCTAGGCCGTATATACCCAGCGGAAGGCTCTGCTTCAATGCTTTCAGACCAACAGGCAGACAATGCGGAAGCCGGCCACGGTCGGACGAGAAGCATCGCCCTATCAGCGGCCGGGACGTCCATTCACCATGGGACGCTCCGACTGCCAGGACGGCAATCCCAGCGAAAGGATCTCCCCATGCCAACCCCCCTTCGACGTACTCCAGCAAGGTCGAACGCAACGCCTGGCCGCCGATGGCCAATTGATCAGCGACACTTGCAGGCCTGGACCATGCGCCAGCTGGTGGAGCTGGCGGGCTTGGGCGTGCCACTCGGGCGCTCGATCAATGGTCAAGGCCACCGGCATCGGCCCGTCCAACGTCGCGGGGGTGGGGGTCGACGAGTTGGAACGGCTGTCCATCGCCGAATCGCAGGTGATGTGGCGGTGCAGCCGGGCCGGGCAGCCCAGCTACACCGAAGTGATCCTCAAGACCGGCGCGGGCAATTGCGACCAGATGGCCCATGTGGCGAACGAATTGATCCGTTTCAACGGCGGTGCCTCGCGTGTTTGGGGCACCAGCCCACCGGCTCACGCGTTTGTGGTGGTGGGTATAACGCCCCCGACATTGGGTTCGACGTTGGACTTCAGCGAAGCGGGCTGGAGGGGCCTGTGGATATGTGACCCTGGGCGGCCATCGTCTGCCCGGCAAGCGAATACCTTCGCGAGCTCAACATCAAACTATTCGCCTGGCACCTGGCGGACATTTCGGTGTTATTCAACGACCACGGCACCTAGCGTTGGGGCCGCGCCAACGACCGCAACTGGCTGACCCTGCTACGCAGCGCAGTGAAACGCCCACCGCCGTGAACCGACACATTTCGCAACTAACGACTAAGCTTCACCCAAGTCCGATCAATCTACGTCAATGGATCAATCGACTATGGGCGCTTTATGGCAAACCGATTCGAAGCAGGCTGCGCTGCCACCTGACAGCCCGGATCAACCGCCATTGCCACACAGCGCCCGCACGCGAACAGCGTGGTGGCGACTGGTGTGGTTGGTGCTGTTGCTCGCCCTATGCGCGCTGGGCTGGGCCGCCAGCGTGGAAATGCGCACCTCGCGCCTGCAGGCCCGCTACCTGAGCCCGTTGGCCGCATCGCTCAGTTATCGCCTGGAACCCGGCGCCAGCGATGCCATCGTGTATCCCGGCGACGGCCCGTTCGACCGGCGCCTGGGCTACAGCGCGCTGAACGAATTCCTGCCGCGCCTGCTCAAGCGCAATTACTTGATCCAGGCACAAACGCGCTTCTCACCGGCGTTGATGGACTATGCCGAGCGCGGGCTGTTCGTGCCCTACGCAGAAAAAGTCCAGGCGGGCCTGAGCATCACCGATTGCCGCGCCGCGCCGCTGTACACCTTCACCTACCCGCAACAGCTCTACACCCGCTTTGCCGCAATCCCGCCGCTGGTGGTGCAAAGCCTGTTGTTCATTGAAGACCGCGACCTGCTCGACCCCACGCAACCGCTGGCCAACCCGTCGGTGGACTGGCCGCGCTTTGCCAAGGCCGCCTGGTCGCAAGTGGCCAAGCTCGTGCAATTGCCGGGGCAGACCGCCGGCGGCAGCACCCTGGCCACGCAGCTGGAAAAATATCGCCATTCGCCCGACGGCTTGACCGTGTCCGGCGGCGAGAAAATCCGCCAGATGCTGTCCGCCAGCGTCCGGGCCTACCAGGCCGGGCCGGACACCCTGGTCAGTCGGCAGAATATCGTGCGCGACTATCTCAACAGCGTGCCGTTGTCCGCCGTGCCGGGCCACGGCGAAGTGCATGGCTTGGCCGAAGGCCTGCGGGTCTGGTACGGCGCCGACTTCAACCAGGTCAATCAGGCCTTGAGCGACAGCGCGCAAGACCCGGCGAGCCTGGCCAGACGTGGCCTGGCCCTGCGCCAGGTGCTGTCGCTGATGATTGCCCAACGCCGGCCCTCGCACTACCTGACCAAAGGCCGCGAAGAACTGGCGCAATTGACCGACAGCCATCTGCGCCTGCTCGCGCAGAACCAGGTGATCCCCGCCACGTTGTCCGCCGCCGCCCTCGCCAGCTCGGTGACCTACCGCGACTGGCAGCAGCAGCCGACCGTCCAGCCAGTGGAAACCAACAAGGCCATCAACGTCGCCCGCAGCCGTCTCGCCAGCCTGCTCGACCGCTCGCTGTATGACCTCGACCGCCTCGACCTGTCGGCCACCAGCACCTTGCACTACGCGCTGCAAACCCAGGCCACCGACTACCTCAAGCACCTGGCCGACCCGACGTTCGCCGCGCAAATGGGCCTGCTCGGCCCGCGCCTGCTGACGCCACAAAGCACGCCGCAGGTGCGCTACAGCTTCACCCTCTACGAACTGACACCCGATGGCGCACGCGTGCGGGTGCAGACCGACAACACCGACCAGCCGTTCGACATCAACGAAGGCAGCAAGCTGGAACTGGGCTCCACCGCCAAACTGCGGGTGCTGACCACCTACCTGCAAATCATCACCGAGCTGCATGAACGCTATCAGGCACGCACGCCCGCCGAGCTGAAAAACGTCGAACTGCCCGAGCAGGATGTGCTCTCGCGCTGGGCGCTGAATTACCTGACCCAGCACAGCGACCGCGACCTGGCGAAGATGCTCGACGCCGCCCTCGACCGCACCTACTCGGCCAACCCCGGCGAGGCGTTTTTCACCGGCGGCGGCCTGCATCGCTTCCATAACTTTCGAAACGAAGACAACGGCCGCAACCCGACCTTGCGCGATGCCCTGCGCGAGTCGATCAACCTGCCGTTCATTCGCCTGATGCGCGACCTGGTGCGCTACACCACTTACTCTGGCGAAAACAACAGTGCGCGCCTGCTCAAGGACGACAACGACCCGCGCCGCCAGGAATACCTGGCCAAATTCGCCGACCATGAAGGCACCGCGTTCCTGCTCAAGTTCTGGAAAAAATACCGCCACAAAGACACCCAGGCCCGGCTCGACACTTTCATGGACAGCCTGCACCCCACCGCGATCCGCCTGGCCGCCGTCCACCGCTACCTGCTGCCCCAGGCCAGCCAGGAAAGTTTCAACGGCTTCGTGCGCTCGCACCTGAAAAACCTGAAAACCACCGATAAGCTCACCGACGAGCGCCTCGAACGGCTCTACCAGAGCTACGGCCCCGGCGCCTACGACCTGCCGGACCAGGGCTATATCGCCAAGGTGCATCCGCTGGACCTGTGGTTGCTGGGCTACCTGCTCAACCACCCCGAAGCGACCTTCGACGAGATCGTCAAAGCCAGTGAATTCGAGCGCCAAGAGGTCTACAGCTGGTTGTTCAAGAGCCGTCACCAGAGTGCGCGCGACAGCCGGATCCGCACCATGCTGGAGATCGAAGCGTTCCTCGATATCCACCAGCGCTGGCAGGCCGTGGGCTACCCGTTCGACCACCTGGTGCCGTCGCTGGCCACCGCCATCGGTAGCTCCGGCGACCGCCCCGCCGCTCTCGCGGAACTGATGGGGATCATCCTCAACGACGGCGTGCGCCTGCCCGTGTTGCGTATCGACAGCCTGCAATTCGCCCGCGGCACGCCCTACGAAACCCACGTCGCCAACGACCCGAACCGTGGCAAACGGGTGCTGCGCAGTGAAGTTGCCACGGCGTTGCGCGGCGCGCTGTCGCAAGTGGTCGACGCCGGCACCGCCAAGCGCGTGGCCGGCAGCTTCAAACTGGCCGACGGCACTGCGCTGGCGATGGGCGGCAAAACCGGTACCGGCGATAACCGCATCGAAGCCATGGGGGCCGGCGGGCGCATGCTCAGTTCCAAATCGATCAACCGCACCGCGACCTTCGTGTTCTACATCGGCGCCCATCACTTCGGCACCCTCACCGCGTTTGTGCCGGGGGCGTCGGCGCAGCACTTCACCTTCACCTCGGCCTTGCCGGTGCAGGTGCTCAAGGGCATGGCGCCGCTGCTCAACCCGCTGCTGCAACCGGGCGACCCGGCGTTGTGCCTGGCGGGCAAACACTGACGCGCGGCTGCACTACCTATCTGCCACCCCAGCGCGGCAGCGTTGAACACACTCCTGGATCACCCTTTGACAGGACCTGATCCGTGCCCGAATTACCCCAACCCAACAGCGCCTTCCACGGCGCCCACTACACACACATCCGCGACGCCCTGCCAGACTGGCTCACCCAGGCCACGCCGGGACGCCTCGGCGCACTGAAAGCCGCAGGCGTCAAACACCTGACCGCGCCAGCCCCGCTCAAGGCCGCCATTGCCGAGCATTGGCAACAACAAAACCGCCTGGACCAACGCCTCGCCGGCTTGAACGACGTGTACGCCTTCGCCGAACCCTTGCTCAAACACGCCCTGCGCGACTACGGCAACCTGGATGTACGCAACACCTACCTGCGCCTCTACGTCGACGCCAAGACAAGTGGGTGGAAGCTCAATGTGACCGGCGCCCAGGTGAGCAAGACCTTTTCGTTGCTCGATGCGGCGCTGTACAACTTCGCCGCCGACCAGACCTTTCTCGACTTCGCCTTCCTCGGTCCGACCGATGCGCGCGGGCAACGCGACGTGCTCTCGATCACCCACCGCCGCAGCGGCACGCGGCTCACCGCGCAACAGTTCAAAGACATTTGCCGCCAGCTGGATATCGGCGCGCAGTATCAACTCAAGCTCAGCCAGGCCCTCGGTTTCAAGAACCCGGCACTCGCCCGCACCCTGCACGGCGAAGTCACGGCACTCCACAAGGCCGCGCTGAAAAGCGCCGCGCACCTGGCCCTGGCCAAGGCCGACCTGAAGCCCGATGCCCATGCCGCGATGCTCAATCTGGTGGACGACCAGCCGACCCCGCGGCTCGACGGCGCCGCGCTCCAGGCCTACACCCTCAGCGTGATGAACATCGCCCTGGTGGGCATCGTGCTGTTTATCGCCGCGCCCAGCCCGCGGGTGATCGCCTACGTCGCCGAAGACCCCGCGCACCCGCTCAAGGAATACCCGTCGCCCCAGGCGTTCATGCAGGAACTGACCCGCCAATTGCGGGATAAGGCGCGCTACCAAGTGTTCTTCAGCCAGTTCGTGCCCCATGCCAAACGCGCGGCCTTTTTCGCCGGGATCAATGCGCGCCTGAGCCACATCCAATGGCATCAGAAACAGCCCACCGACAGCGGGCCGAGCTGGCAAGACACGCCGATCAGCGATCCCAACCTGCACTTCAGCCTGCACGCCTGGCAGGACGACTATCGCCAACGCCCGCCTTCGCCGGCCGCCGATACGCTGTGGGACTACCTGTTTCGCACCCAACTGAACAAAATCGTCAACGACGCACGCAACATCGCGCTGTCCACCGTCGACGTCGACCGCCGTGCCCGCTGGGCCTGGTGGGACAACCTGGAGCAGATGCTCGCCGACATCCTCAACGCGGCGTTGCTGGTGGTCACGCCCTTCGTGCCGGTACTCGGCGAATTGATGCTGGTCTACAGCGCGTACCAGGTCATGGACGAGGTGTTCGAAGGCATCGTCGATTGGAGCGAAGGCCTGCGCACCGAAGCCTGGGAACATGTGGTGGGGGTGGCCGACAGCGTGATCCAGTTCGCCCTGTTCGCGGCGGGCGCCAGCATCGGTCAGTTGGCGCGGCTCAAGCTCTCGCCGTTTGTCGAGGGCCTGGTGCCGGTGCAACGGGCCGACGGCTCACGGCGCTTGTGGAACCCGGATATCAGCGCGTTCGCCCAGCAAGACCTGATCCCCGAAGGCTCGACTCCCGCGCCCTCGGGCTTGCACACACACCAAGGCAAAACCCTGCTGGCGCTGGACGGCCATCACCTGGAGGTGCATTACGACCCGCTCAGCGACGTGCACCGCGTGGTCCACCCCGAACGCGCGGACGCCTACCGGCCGCGCCTGCAATTGAATGGCGACGGCGCCGTGACCCACGAGGGCGAACGCCCGCGCACCTGGGAGCGCCCGCGGCTGCTGCGGCGTCTCGGGCATCGGGTGCAACCGTTCAGTGACACGCAACTGGAACAGCTCAGGGTCGCCAGCGCCACCGAAGACGGCGCGTTGCGTCGTGTGTACGAGCACAACGAAGCGCTGCCGCCGCTCCTCGATGCCGGCCTCAAACGCCTCGAAGCGGCCGAATCGATCCAGGTCGCCAGTGACAGAATCCGTGCGGGGCAAGCCTTGAGCGCCGACCCCAGCTCGGATTGGTTCGAGCAAATGGTCACCGAACTCGATGGCTGGCCCCAGGACAAAGCGCTGCAAGTGTTCCTCAAGCCCGACCTGAGCGGCAGCTCGCACCGCTACGGCGCCGCGCAAGCCGGCCCCGCCGACACCTTGCGCATCAGCCTCGGCGACGTGCTGTCCGGGCACTTGCCGGAGCGGGTGCTGGGCTTTCTCGATGAAGCGGCGATCACCCTCCTGCTCGGCGCCGAAGTGCCGGAATCGCAGCGGGTACAAGCATTGCGCGATCTGCTGGCCAACTACGTACTGAGCCAGAGCCGCGATATCGCCCCGGCGGTCTACCGCGCCCGCGAACAGAGCGACGCCCCCGGCATCATCGGCCTGCGCCGGGACCATCCCGACCTCGACCTGAGCCTGGCCCGCCGCCTGCTGGAGCGCGCCCGTCCCCACGAACGCGAGGCCTTGGCGAACGACCGGCATGCGCCCCTGCGCCTGCGCAATCAAGCCAGCGAATTGCAGCTGGCGGCTGACTCGGTGCATGCCTACGAAGGCTTTTATCCACCGGCCATGCCCAACCCGGCGACTGAACACCTGCTGCTCAAGAGCCTGCTGTTCAATACCGATGCGCTCACCGATCTGCACCTTGAAATCCGCGAAGCCACGGTCACGGGCTCCCTGCGCAGCCAGGCCGGTTCGGACACGGCTGCCACACGCCGGGTGCTGGTTCACACCCGCCTGGGCTATTCGGTCTACGACAATGCCGGCCAACCGTTACACCGCCCGGCCAGCCTGTATGAAGCCGTGTTGCTCGCACTGCCCAGCGAGCCACGCACCGCCCTGGGCTACCAACCCGGCGAGGGCGAAGACTTCAAGCACTGGCTGATGACCCACCTTGAACCCCTGGCCGAGCGACGCAAGGTGCTCGCCGGGCCCGACACCCACCGCGTCATGGAGCGGGAAACCGCGCAATTGCTCGGCGGCCCGCTGCTCAGCCGCTGCCGTCCCGCCCCGGCCGAGAACCACACGGCGTTTGCCAGGGACGTCCTGCAACGCTTGTTTCCGAGCCTCAGCGAACAACGCCTGAACCGCTTTATCGAGGACATCCCCGCCGACCAATTGAGCAGCACCCTGAACGAACTGACCTTGCAGAAACACACCCTGAACACCCAGCTGCACACCTGGAAGCAATCGCCCACCCATCACCCCAAAGGGAGCGCCCAGGAACGGCAACAACTGGCCGCCCGCAGACGCCTGGCCCTCCAGCTGGAACAGTGCTGGGGCGAACGCTACGCCGATTACACCGACGATTGGGGCAGGACCCAATCCGGCGCGCGGGTCGATCTGGACGGCATGCCGTTACCCGAGTCGCTGCCCGCGCTGACCGTCAATTTTGAACATGTGACGTTCCTGAATCTGAGCCAGAGCAGCGTCGGGCAATCCCATTGCGGTTTGCTCAAACACTTCCCGGCGCTGCGCTCCCTGGACCTGAGCCACAACCACCTGACGAGCTTGCCGGTCGAACTGACGGCGCTGCGGCAGTTGCGCAACCTGAACCTGTCGAACAACCGCATGGTGCTGTTCCCAGAAGACGTGACGCGCCTGCGCAATCTGCGGCGCCTGCACATTGCGATTCTGGACCACAACCCCCTCACCGCCGCACCGGATATCACGCGCATGCCCAACCTGCGCCGCCTCGACTTGAACCACACGCAAATCCACCAATGGCCCATCGGCCTGTTCGCGCACGCCAGGAACGAGCTGTTCGACCTGAACCTGAGCGGCAACCCGATCACCACCCTGCCCGCACTGACCGCCGAGCCGACGGCCGCGCGCACCGTGGCGCGCACGCGGCTGGACCGCCACACGCTGAACGACGATCAGCGCGCCCTGTACGAACGCTACCGCACCGAGGCCGGGCTGGACCCGTATCGCACCTATGAACCGCAGGGCAACAGCGACCCGTGGCTGGTAGACGCCGATGCGGGCACCCGCGTGGTGCGCGAGCACCTGTGGGACGCCGTCGAAGACGAGCACGGCTCCCAAGGCTTTTTTGAGGTTATCAAGTACCTGGAGCCCCCCGAGTTCTTTGAAAACCCCCAAGACCGGCAGCGCCACGCCGCCAACCAGGCCGGGTTGACCCAGCGGGTCTGGCGCTTGATCAACGCCGCCCACGCCGACAGCGCCCTGCGCGAGCGCCTGTTCAAGCTGTCGAGCTTCCCCGGCTTGTGTGGCGATGGCGGCGCGCAAATTTTCAATGAAATGGGGATCGAGGTCATGGCCAGCGAAGCGCGGCGTTTTTCAACGACCTTGCCTGAACTCGAAGGCCGCCTGGTGACCCTGGCCAAGGGCGCGGCGCGGCTCAAGCAGCTCAATCAGGTGGCCCAGGAAGAAGTCGCCCGGCGTCTGCGACCCAAAGCGGCCGGCGGCGAAGGCCAGCGCCTGCGCTCAGAAGTGCTGAACGGCGAAGCGGGCGAGGTGGACGAAGTGGACATCCATTTGGCCTACCAGACCTCGTTGGCCAACGAGCTGGACCTGCCCTGGCTGTCGGACCATATGCTCTACCGCGACACCGCCGACGTCAGCGCGAGCCGTATCCAACAGGCGCGCATCAGCGTCATGGAGTTGGGCCGGGGCGATGGCCTGGTCAACCAGATGTTACTGGAGCCGTACTGGGAGACCTTCCTGCAGGAAACCTACGACAGCCTTTATCAACAGAATCTCACCGAATACACCGAGAAGTTCTACCGCCTGGACGACCTTCAAACCCTGCAGTCGCAATGGCATGCCGAACAGGAGCCGCAGCAGAAAGCCCGGCTCAGGGAACAGCTCAAGGCCCTGGCCGACGAACTGCACACGCAGGAAAGCGTGGTGTTCGCCGACACGCCGATCAGCGACGCGCTGTACAACCGCCTGCTCAATGACCTGGGCTACAACGAGAAGGAATGGATGCGCGGCCTGACACGCGAGGCGCTGAAAAAGGCGCACCTGCGCCGTAACCGCGAGCCTCTGCCCACACAGTGAGGCCAGTGCAGGCGCGAGCATGTTCGCGCCTGCCCTCGTTGCTCAGCGGGTATCGGCATCGGCCATCCAGCGACAGGTCTGGGACCGGCTGACCTGACGCCGATGGTCGGCCAGTATTGTCGCCGCCGTCGGGGTCATCCAGCGCGAAAATGACAGCGGCAGCTCGGTTTGCCGGGTCGCGTGGTGCTGCTCGGGGGTCTTCAGATACGCAGCGGTAAACAAGTCGTCCCGACCGACAGCCTGCTGATAGTACAGGTGGATATACCCCTCTGGCTGTCGGGTATGAACGTCCACGACCTGGCAGAACTGCACATAATCATCCGCAGCGTCGTCCACCCGATACCGCCCCGGCCGGTTGACCAACTGCACCTCATGGCCCGCCAGGAGCGCGTCGACCCCGGCCTGGACCGGTGCGCGTGCCTTGATCACCGCGATCCTGGCATGCACCCCCTGTTCATACAAACGGGCCGCCGCCGCGCGCCAATCCGCTTCAATGCGTTGCGCCGTGCTGCGGTGCTTCACCGGCCAGCGGGCAGCGCTCGCTTGCGCCAACTTGCGACGCATCGCTTCGGCGCACTCAAGCAAGAAAAACGCCGGCACCGCGAGCACGTCTTGCAGCGAATGAGCCCTTTTGGCCGTGGGGACCATCCTCAACACCTGGGCGATCATGCGCTCGACACCGGCCACCGTTTGCTTGCCGTGCTCGATCATCTCAACCAAGGTGCCGGCCCTTGCACAGCCGAGCGTGGCGGGTGCTCGCTCCAGCGGGTCCCACAAACCATCGGCCGCCTGTTTGAAGGAGGCAATCAACTCATCCGCGCGGTCATGCACTTGAGCGATGCGCGCGGGCTGTGCGTGAGTCGGCTCAACGATACGCCCCCGATAAACGTCGCCGCCGCGGGTACGAATCAGGCTGTTGCGCGGCGCGCCGACAGCTGCAGCCGGGGCGTTGTCCATCAGCGCCTCCAGCAGATTTTTTTCGGCGGTGGCGTGCAGCTCGTCGATCAAGGTTTGAAGCTCATGCAGGTAGTCCAGATCAAACGCTTGCGGCGTAATGGCCCTGCAAAACGCCAACCGGTCGGCGGTATCGCCATACACCTGCAGCACGCTGTCGAACAACTCGATCCGCTCGGCTTGCGTCAGCGCCATGAATCCTGCATGGGACTGACTCGCGCACGCGACGCGCTGAAGGGTCTGTGCCAGCATCCCGGCAAACATCGCGTCGCTTCCCGAATCCTCGGCGCGCCAGGCCGCCTGCCACAAACGCCGGACCTGCTGCGCCTGCAGTGCCAGCACCGAGGCTGGCGCAACGGCCAGCGTGAGGGCCTGGCCCTTATCGGCGCCACAGCCGATGACCGCCGTCAACTCATCGAGGTGACGGTTTTCCAGTTCACGCCAGTGAATCGCCCCATTGTAGGCGGCCAAGCGGTTGCGCCGGTTCTCGCTCACTTGCTCTTGCGACATCGACGCCAGCGAGGTGTCGAGTGACGCGATGTAGCGTGCTTCCAGACTACCGAGGGTGCGTGCCGTGCCCACCAGAGACTCAAGCAGCGCACAGACTTGCACCTCATAGCCCAGGCGCGGTGCCAGGGCGCGCAGCTGCCGGAGCGCGTGTAATTGCTGGGACAGCGCCTTCAACTTGACCTGCAAAATCTGGTGATATTGCTCACGCACCTGGTCGGCCGCAGCATCTGCAAGGTTGTCGACAATGCTGTCCACCAGACTCGACAGCACGCTCACTCGGCTCTCAGCCTCAGCACGTGTGCTGTCGGCGCCATCGTAGAGCGCTTGCCACTCTTCAAGACGCAGATCCGTCTGTAGCCGAGCCTGCTGAATGAGCGCCTTCACACGGAGAACGGAGCCCCATTTATCCGGCTGCTTGAACTGCTTGGGCGCTGGGATACGGGTCAACTCCAACGGATTTTGCACCCTCTGCGGCGTCGCAAACATCAGCGCTGACAGGTCCAGTTGCAACTGCACGTTGGCCGGCGAAACCCGCTGCGCGAGCACCCACGCCAGGTTGCCCAGCACGTCGACACCCCTGGTAGCCCCGACATCCTGGCGCACAGTGTCCATCAACTGCCCCAGCCACCCGGTCAGCGTGTCCACGCCCTGCACCAGTGGCATCAGCCCATCGGTCAGCGACCAGCCTGCCTCTTTGAAGCAGGCCCAATGCCGTGCATCACCACCCGATACGGGCCATTCACTCAAGGTTTCCAGCGCGAGATAGAACGCCTCGCGCAGGGAATGCACCGACTCGAGGTCCTCGCTCACCTCCACCGCCAGCGCCGCGTTGTCATCGACCGGCAGGGCGCTGAGCAGCGGCTCGAACACCGCTCGGTGACTCGTCGGCAGCCATGCCAGGACACTGTCGCGCAAGGCACCAGGCGCCTTGATCGCTGCGTGCAGATCCTCCAGCGAGGCAAATTCCTGTACGACCGGATTCAACAGCGGTCGATACAACAGGCACGCGCCCGGTGGCGCCTGCCGGGGCATCAACAGGTGCATGTGCTGCACAACGGCCGTCTGCCCTTGAGGCATGGCCTTGAGCGTCAGCGGCAACAGACGGGAGGATGCCCGCAGCCCCGCGGCACGCTCGCTAATGAGGCGATAGCCCTGCTGGGTCAGCCCGTGCAGCCCCTGGATTTTGTATGCCATTGCCAGCATCTTCAGCTGTGACAGCACCTGATCGCCGGCCAGGTCCCGGTCCCAGTCTTTGGCGGCGTTGCCCTTGGCCAACCGTTGCCTCAGAACCGCGCCGTAAGTCTTGGCGATATCGGCTTTGACCAGCCAGTCTCTGAGCAAGGGCTCGGTCAGCCAGGCGGGTGCGGGGGCGCCTTTGAGCGTGACAGTGGTGGGGCTCGGCGTGAACCCGCCCAGGGTTTCCAGCGCCCATTCGGTCAGGGTCAACTCAAGGGGCGCAGCGCTCGGCGGGCCGAACACCCCATGGATATCCAGGACCTTGAGCTCGACCGCGCGTGGCTCGTTGTCCAGACAGTCTTGCAACGCTGTTTCGGCAAACGCCACCAGAGACGGGACTTCGGGGAAAAACCGCTTGCCCGCGCCCTGGTTCAAGTGGCGCACCTGCTCGACCAGCAGACGCCCATATTGAAGTCGATCAGTTTGCGCGGCGTTGAACAGCCACGCCGGGATGGCCTCGTGAACGCCTTGTCCGAACGCTGTCAGGGGGGACACAAACCAGCGACGCGTGTCGGTGATGGCATTGAGCAGCGCCTGATACTGTTGCGCGGTTCTACGCACCGTGGGGTCGATGGCGGCAATTTCACTCAACTGGCGTGCCAAGTAACCGCTTGCCAGCGATTCAGGGGCCAGGCCTGCGTGCTCGACGACAAACCACTCACCTGCCGGTTCATCCAACAACGGGCTCAGGTGATCGGCCAGCAACGGCCCGATATCGTCCAACTGGTCGATCAACTGCACGCCCATCGCCGGGCTGTAGAGTGCCATGTCCGTGGAATGCGTTGCCTGGAGCAACCACAGGGGCAGGATTTCGCCCGAATCGTCGTCTCCCGCATCCTCGCGGCGCAGGTGAACCGTAGAGACGCGCAACGGACCGGCCGGAGCGGCCAGCTCCCCGCCGGGGTTAGTGAAAGACAGCGAAAAGAACGTATCAAGATGGCGCTGGCTCATGCCAGGCTGCCTGGGCGTATCGCTGACGACGCCCATCAACGCCTCGACCAGCGGCCACCAGCGCGTTTTCCACCAGGCCTGCAACTGCTCCCGGTAAGACGCCAACAACAGCGCGCCGCGCTCATTGACCAGCACTTCACACTCGAAGAGGTCCAGTGTGCTCGGCTCATAGTCATCCCCCACCCGCTGGACACTCTCATGGTGGCCCGGCACGTAGAGCACCGGTTCACCATTGACCAGCCGCGCCACCAGTGCGTCCGCCAACGCGGTGTAGTCATACGTCGCGGTCTGGCTCGCCAGCGGCGTGCGCAGGTAAAGCTGCTCGACGGCCAGTGTACGCGCCGCGAAGTGCTCGTCCAGATGGGCCTGGGCACTGGCCTGGGCCACCGCCCGCAGGGACGGTGGATCGGCGAACAGGGCGTGGATCGTATCGATGTGAGTCTGACGCAGCAGCGCCGTGGGATTGGCTTGTGTCACAAAACTAGCTCCTTGCCTGGTGAGTCGACGACTCACCCAAGCCTGGGAAACTAGTTCCGCAGCCATGGGCAACGGCGGTAGACAGTTAGTCCCGGATCACCGTGACGTGTGGTTTATGCGCACCGGCTTCACTCGTCCTCGATACGGCGCGCCGCTCATGGGTACCACGCGCAAGGCGTCAAGCCCCAGTTTCGGTGGGTTGCAGGTGACTTTGAGCGCAATGTTGTCGCGGCCGTTGAACAACACCGGCGGCGAGGTAAGCGTCCACCGCGCTCAGGGTTTCAGTCACCGGGTTTGAACGCATGGTTTGCTCGCGCCGGCAACACAGGCCTTGCAGCCAATCCGGGATAAACGGTGTGGGCAAGATTCGCTCTGAGCCGAACGGCAATTCGCGCTTTCCCCCTGCCGCATGCCGACAGGGGGCGCCAGGCCTACTGGACGTGCGTGAGCTTGAGCACCTGATCAAGGGCGCTGAGCAGTCGTTCGAACACGGTAAAGCGCTCGTCCTTCAGTTCTGCCCAGCGCTCGATGAAGAAGCGGCCTTGATCGTCGATCTGGATCGGCGTGGAGAGGATCTCGCCACTGCGCGAGTGATGCACCAGGTTCACTTCGTGGGGTGAACGCTGCTCGACCATGAACTGCCCCGGTCGCGTCAAGCGTGAACGATCGGCGGGCACATAGGCGGGAGGAGGACGCTTGCCAGGAATGCCGACACTCAAGGTGAAGTCGCTGCGGATCGCCGTCAGCCGGTTGGGGTACAACGACGAGCCGTAGGCCACTGTCCACTCCAGCCCTGAACGCAACTCGGTGGTCGTGCCCGTCGGTACATCGAATGTCCGCAGGCTGATCGCGCCTTGCGTTTGGGCCACCCCGGCAATCCCTTCGACCGGAAACACATGGCCGTTCCCCATGTGCGCCACCCACTTGTGCGCGCCCTGGGCGACCTGGTCTTGACGGATGACCTCGCTGGCGAAGAAGTTGAACATCGACGTCCGCGACGTGCTCGGTTCGCTCATGCCCTTGGTGTAGTAGCTCGATACGCAATCCAATGCGCGGATGCGCAGGCCGTGTTTGCCCGCCACTTCCACCACGCTGGTGTAGGTGTGCGGCCCCTGGTACTCGATCATGTGGCCACGGTCTAAGGTCCACAGGTGGTCTTTGAGCGGTTTGGCCAACACCCCGGTTTGATGGAAGGCATCCAGGTGCGCCTGGTGCAGGTCGGTGAACAGGTGCTCCATGTACAGGGTTTTGACCCCCTGCGCCTTGAGTACGCTCATCTGATCGATCAGCAGGGCTTTGCTCGATTGCTCGGCGTGGCTCTCGCAGATGATCAGCCCTGGGGCGTGTTGGTAACTGCGCTCGATAAAGTCGGCGGGCGTGGTGCTCGCCGGCAGGTCCGGCAAGGTGGGCCGGGGTGGCAGTTCATGGGTTTTGAAGAACTCCTGCGCGCGCTTATTCAGACGGTCGCGGGTTTTCCGAAAGGCGTTTTCGGCGGCGGCGATTTTCGGGTTGAGCGAGCCGTAACGGGTGTCGAACGGATGTGGGTCCTTGCCCATTTGGTGCAGTTCGTGGGTGAACCGTGGGTCGATATCGAAGTCGCTGAAGGTGTTAGCCGCGCGGGGTGCGCTGATGAACGCAGGGGGCGCGCTGTAGGAGGTTTGCAGAGTCAGCTTGAAATCGGCTTTGGCCAACGGGTCGTCGGCGATAGAGCCGGGCACGTCGTTCCAGATGCCTACCGGCTGGCCGGCAGCGACGTCTTCGACGCGCACACTCAGGGTCTTTTGCAGGTCCGCCAACCCTGGGGTCTGTGTGTGCGTGTTGAGGCGGCGACTGTCGACCAGCGCGACCCAACCTTCGCTGATTTTTTCGGCGAGGTCGGTCTCGATCAGTTTGTGGGAATAGAAATTGCGCTGGGCGTTGGGTCGCGGGCTGACCATCGCCCCGTTTCTCAGGTTGAAGGCTTTGTCCACCTCGTAGCCGGTGGACGCATCCAGCGCACAGACGGCGATTTTTTCGCGGCGTGCCGCCAGGATCAGGGCGCGATAGGAGTGCGGCGAGTCCTTGGCAATCCCCAGGGCTGTCTCGATTTTTTTCAGATAGTCGCCGATGTGCCTGTAGCTGCCGCCGGCGTTGAACTTGTCCAGTTTGGCCCGGAACAAGTCGCCCGGCAGGTATTCGATATACAGGCGTCGCACGCCCTGCTCGTAGAGGGTGGGCATGTTGTCGATCAGCAGCTGTTTGGCGGCGAGCGAGCCAGGCACCGCGCCCAGCACCAAGCCTTGGTTTTCCTTGAAGGCGCTTTCCAGGATATGCCGATGGCTCGCGTTCACTTCCAAGGCCAGCACATCGGCCCTCGGGACGATGGGTTTGAGCTGGGCGAAGAAGGTGTCGGCGTCGCTGCGCAACTGCAGGTATGCCTTTAAATACGGAGCCCGTAGCGGGCTCATTTCATAGGTCAGCAGGCTGTCACGGGTGCCCTCGCCTAACAACTGATCGACACTGGAGTGTTGCCCAAACTCCAATGTCATCAGGGTTTCGTAGTCCTTGGCCTGTTCGATCGGCACTTCATAGCGCTGCAACGCATGGGGTGTAGGCAGCGCACGTTTCGGCGCGCCGCCGGTGAGGCCCGAGCGCACCCAGCGCCCCTCGACCGTCTGGTTGACCAGGCGCGCAGTCGACAACAGTTTGCCGCTTACCGGGTCTTGGCGAAACAGCAGATAGCGGCCCAAGGCATCGGGTTGCTTGGGCGCCCATAACGGCCGGCCTTCGAATAGTACGGCCTGCATAGCGGCGGGCGCGGGGGGCGGTGGCTGCAGTTGTTTGATCAGCGCCATGGCCTCGCGCGGCGCGGCTGGGCGCATGAGGTGGCGCATCGGCCGCACCAGCGGGCCGATGGACTTGAGTGCCGGGCGCAGGTCGGTGAACACCGCGCCAAGGCTGTTGCTCAGGTAGCCGACGAAGTGTTGCAGCGCGGCGTCGGTGTCGCCCTGGTTGTAGGCGTGCAGGGCGAGCATGCCGTCCTTGAGCGCCAGCAGCAGGCCCAGGCTCAGGCTCAACACCGGGAACGGCGCGGTCGCAATCGCGATCAGCGGTTCGAGGCAACGCCAGACCAGGCCCATGATCATGTCGGTGCGATTGACCGTGGTGGCGGCGACGTCGTCGATCTTGCGTTGCAGCTTCATGTCGTGCAGCAGGTGACGCAGGTCGAGCACGGGCGGCACGCGCTCGATCGTGTCGTAGCGCGCCAGGCTCAGGTCGGTGCTGTTGAGGTCCGCGGGCAGGCCGGCCTGGGCGGTTTGCAGAAAGTGCCGCACGCGCACCTGAGACTGCACCGCGACGCGGGTGCAGAAGTAGTCGAGCATGCCGTCGACTTTTTTCAGCAGGTAGTTGAACTGCCTGGCTTCACGGAAGAACACGCCGTCCGGGGCCTGCGGTGTATAGAGCAACACCGGGTTCGCGGCGTGGCTGAACAGCAGGGTGTCGATCACCCAGTCGCCATCGATCATCAGGCGATGCACGCGGTAGGTGCTGCGCGTCTCGACCGAGGTGTCGTCCAGGCTCTGGACGGCGCGCTCGAACCAATCCAGATCGGCCTGGACGATATGGCCTTTGAGGCGCGACTCCAGCGCCGCGTTGCGCAACTGCAACTGGTTGATGGCCAGCGTTGCATCGCGGCGCAGGGCGTAACCGGGGCTGGTGGGGTTTTGCAGTTTGGCCTGGACTTCATTGGCGTAGCGCTGGCCGATCCACACGCCGCGCACTGACAGCCCGACATTGCGCGGCGTGAGCTTGCTCAGGTCGACCCCGGCCGGGCCCATGAAGGTGGCGACGGTTTCGAACTTCGCGTCGAGAAACCCCAGCGACTCCTCATAACCATCGCGATACAGCCGGGTATAAGTCACGGACGCGGGGCGCGTTAACGCCGGGAAGTTTTTGGGGTAATGCATCCACACCGTATCGGGGTCGACATCGTTTTGCCGCTGGCGGCCAAGCAGAGTATTGAGCTGTACCTTGGCCTGGGCATGCAGGAACCGCTCGAAGGTGATGAAGCTGGCGTCGGACAACGGGTGCTGCGCGTAGGTGTTGGCGGCGCCTTCGGCCTGCTCGGCCAACAGCGTCAATTGTCGGCGCTGGGCCTCGCTGGCCGCGCGGTACCATGTTGGGGTGCCCCAGTGGTAATCGTCGGTCTGCACCGCCAGCAGCTGGCCGCGCAAGGTCTTGAGGCAGTCGGCGTGGCTGCTCGCCTCGCTGAAGGTGACGTGACGGTATTCCTGGTGTGCCGGGATAAAGCCCAGGCCGGTCATGAAGGTGTTCAGGCCCGCACGGGACTTGAGGGGGACTTGCTCCAGCAGATACGCGCGCATGGCGTCGTCTGCACACCACGCGAGGAGGTGGGCCTGGCACAGCACTTCTGAGTCGAAACCATGAAACTGCTGGGCCTGGGGCGCTTCGGGGGTACACAGCAGCAAGCGCGTGAGGCCGCCCTGCTCGTCGCTTTCGCGCAGCAGCCAGAGGTCTTTGAGCACGTAGCCATTGAGCGCAACGCTGCTCGCGCGCAGTTGCGCGTCGGTGCCGCGACGCAGGCGGGTGAAGCGTTGATAGTCGGCCGCGGTGATGTGGCGTTGCAGCTTAGCGGTGTAGGCCAGGGCGTTGAGGCGGCGGTCGAGCAACTGTTCGATGGCGGCATGGATCTCGGGTTTGGCGTAGTACTCGCGGCGCACGGTTTCAAACGCCACACGCGGCTTGAGGGTGTCGAGCAGGCCGACCAGATAGTCGGCGGTCAAGTCTTGATAAGCCTCGGGCAGCGGCGCGTCGGCATAGGTGAAGGAGGTATTGAGCAAAAACGTCGACCCGGCCAGTTCGTCGCCGCTGTGCAGGCCGCGCAGCGCCAGCTCGGTCAGGCTGTGTTTTTGTTCGTAGGTGCCGACCCTGGCCACGCTGCGACGCGTGCGCACGTGCAGGCGGTCGGGGTCAAGGTCGTTGATTTCCAGGTCAGTGGCCAGTTGTTCGAGCAACTGATAGCGCGCCAGGGTCTGCGGCGAGGCGGCATGGCCGAACAGGTTCAGCAGGGTTTGCCGGGCCTCGTCGTACTCGGCCAGGTGCCGCGCCAGAGCCTCGCGTTGGTGGCTGGGGGCGTTGCGGTACCAGGCCGGGGCGCTGTGTTCCAGGCAGCGGTCCAGCAGGCGTTGGGCGCGCAATTCCAGGCGCTGACTGAAGTCGGGCAACGCGGTGCGTATTGCAGCGTCCAGCTCGGCAAGCAGGTGTTGGGCGCTGGGGCCGGGGTTGCTCAGGGCCCAGTCGATATCCAGCGCGCGCTTGGCCAGCCGGGCGTCGTAGGTGTGTTCGCACAGCGGTTCGCCATCGATGGACGCCAACAGCAGAGGCCAGACGCCCATGGCGGACAGCCCCTGGTATTGGCGCGGCAGCAGGCTCATGAACTCCTGGCGCCAACTGCCGACCGCCATTGCTTCGCGCAGTTGGCTGTTCATCTCGGCCAGCGAGCCGAACGACTCAAAGCCACGGGCCGGGGTAAACAGCACCACGTAGCCGACGTCATCCGCAGCGGTCAACTGCGTGACCACGGGGGTGTTTTTTTCGGTCAGCACAAAGGCCCCGGCGAATTCGATCGTCTGCGTTTGGTAGGTGAAGGTCAGCGCATAGATGCCCGGTCGAAAACTCGGCCCCAGTCCCAGGTTCTGCACCAGCCGGGCTTCTTCACGATGCAGCAGATAGTCCTGAATGTTGAGCTTGGCTTCCAGTTCCAACGCAACCAGGCCCGCGTCGTTGGCCATGAACGTGCGCAGGCTTTTGCTGCCCAGCACACCGACTTCGTCCAGCTTCTGCAACTGCGGCGTGAGGTCGCGTTTGAGCGTCGCCAGCCGTCGCTTGCCCTCGTCACTCTGCAGGTCGACCTGGGCCACATCGGCGTACAGCGCACGATTTTCTTCAACATGCGCTTGCGTGTATGCCTTGAGCGTCTGGTTGAGTTTTTCCAACTGCTGCAACTCGATGGGGAGCGGCCGTTTGGACAGCAAAGGGGTGTCGGTTTCGAGCAACTGGTGACCGATCTGATGCAGATAGCCCCGTATTTCCAAGGAGGTCGGCGAGTAAGGGGGAGAAATCAATGTGCTCATCGCACTGGCTCCATGCACATGGGAAGGGCTATCAGCATGCTGGGCGCATCACGCGAGGCGGTGGTAGTTAAGTAGGGCCGCGACCATTGGTCGACTGATCTTGAACAGCCTTAAGATATATCTTAAGTTATATCTTAACCAGAACGGAGAGGCCCAAAATGAGAGAGCATCATCCCCACCACCACGGCGACGGCCGCGACGGCTTCGAAAAACGCCCCGGCCGCGAACGCGGCGGCCGCGGCCCACGCGTGTTCGCCCCCGGCGACCTGAAGTTGCTGTTGCTGGCGTTGATCGCCGAACAGGCGTGCCACGGCTACGACTTAATTCGCCAGATCGAAGGCCTGTTCGACGGTGCCTACAGTCCCAGCCCCGGCGTGATCTACCCCACCCTGACCTTTCTTGAAGAAAGCGAATTGATCAGCGGCGACGCCGAAGGTGGAAAAAAACGCTACACCCTCACCGACGCCGGTCGTCTTTCTTTAGGTGAGCAGGCGATTGCACTGGAAGGCGTGCGCATGCGCATCGATGTCAGCAAACGCTCGCTGCGCGGCCATGATCGCCCGCCGGAAATCCACGAGGCGGTGCATAACCTGCGCCATGCCCTGCAACTGCACCATGGGCGCTGGAGCGCCGAAGAAATCACGCGCGTCGCCGCGTTGCTCAACAGCACCGCCCGGGCCATCGTCGACGGCCCGGCCGTTCAACCTGTCCAGGGGGAAACCCAATGAATACGCCCGTCATCCATCGCGTCACCCACGAAATCAAACGCCGTCGCCTCAACGTGCTACGGGTGGTCGATATCACCCCGCGCATGCGCCGCATCACCCTCGGCGGGCCTGAGCTGGCGGGGTTTGTCAGCCTGGGCAGTGACGATCACATCAAGCTGATGTTCCCGCAAAACGCCGCCGAGCAGGCCGCTCTGCAAAGCCCGACGTTCAGCATCAAGGGCGATGGCCCGCAGCCGGCGATGCGCGACTACACGCCACGGCGTTTCGACCTCAGCCTTGGCGAATTGGATATCGACTTCGTGCTGCACGGCGATGGCCCCGCCTCCACCTGGGCCGAACAGGCCCAAGTCGGCCAGCACCTGTACATCGGCGGCCCACGGGGCTCGATGATCGTGCCGGATATCTTCGACAGTTACCTGCTGATCGGCGACGAAACCGCCCTGCCCGCCATCGCCCGCCGCCTCGAAGAACTGCCGGCCGGGCGCAAGGTGCTGGCGGTGATTGAAATCGCCGATGCGGCCGAGCAACAGGCGCTGCAAAGCGCGGCCGAGGTGGAAGTGATCTGGGTGCTACGCGGCCAGGTTGACCTGCTCGACACCGTGCGCACACTGACGTTGCCGAGCGGCGCGCTGTACACCTTCGTCGCGATGGAAACCAAGCTGTCGCGTCAGGTGCGTCGGGTGTTGCTGGACACGCACAAGGTCGATGAAGCGTTCCTCAAGGCCGTCGGTTATTGGCGTGCCGAGGGCAGTGAGGAAGAATGAGCCTGGTGCGGGTGTTACGGCACCCCCATCACCAATACCCCGCTGCCGCTGGTGGCGCCAGCGGCAGGTAGCGACCCCGCGCGCCGAACCAGAGAAAACGTCACATCGTCGCCCCCCACGCTGTTGGTAATGTGGGTCAGGAACGAACCGTTGACTGGAACCGCAGATCCCGCACGAATAAGGGCCGTGCCCACGTCCGGGTTGGACATCATCAGCAGGCGTGTGTCGAACGACGACGGGCTGCCTTTGTAGGAAATAGTTATCGGCGTGGTAATCCCGCCGTCCGGGCATGAGTAGGTAAGCCTGCGGTCGCTACGGATCGTCGTGGTCAACGGATCGGCGCCGATGGCCCGCTGGTGAACGTTGCCGAAATTGATCTCGATCGGGTTGTTATTGTTGATCGTGCAGGTTGATGGGGAGATGGAGAAGTTGTTGGCAGCGATATACGTCAGGGCAAGTGCTGAACTGCCGGAATTATAGTTATTGGTCTGGTCGAGGTTTAACCTTCCGAGGACATCGCCTACTCGAACATCGATTGGGTTAGTCGGATTGTTGCGTATCAAAATATACGGCGTTACATCGACCGGAACCCCTACGCCGTTATTGGGCATGGTCGTCATTCGAATCCCATTCGGAACAGGGGTGTTGTAGTAGCTTCCATTTATGCGAAGACCGGTACCTTCGCGGGTGAATTTGGGACCGGGCACCCAGGCGGGACCGACTCTTGCCGACGTTGCCCAGTAGTCCGTATACCAAGGCTGGCTACCACCAAAACCGGAGAATCGGCACTCCAACCTCACCCCTTCGAGCATGATCCGGGTTCTGTCCGCCCCCAGCTGGACGGTGACAGGGACTTGCAGGTTGAGCGTCCCGCCGGCGCCTACAAAATTCCACGGCCCGCCATTTACACGACAATCCGTTGCTCTCGCGATCGTACTGAAACCCATCAGGACGAGCAGCGCCATCGCACTATAGAGTTGTTTCATTTTGATCCTTCTTGCACCTCTACCCAGGCATTGCCCAGCGAACATTCAGCCGGCGCTTTAAAGCCGCCTGGGGTAAGGTGAGGTTTATCTAAAGCGGTTTCCGGACTACGAGTGGCGGGTCACCGCGACGGTTATTCCAGCGTAAAAGTAGGCCGCTGGTCGTCTCGACTAAAACGAGTAAACGAGTGGGAATGTCACGGTACCCCCATCACGAGTACCCCGCTCCCGCTGGTGGCGCCAGCGGCAGGTAGCGACCCCGCGCGCCGAACCAGAGAAAACGTCACATCGTCGCCCCCCACGCTGTTGGTAATGCGGGTCAGGAACGAACCGTTGACTGGAACCGCAGATCCCGCGCGAATAAGGGCCGTGCCCACGTCCGGGTTGGACATCATCAGCAGGCGTGTGTCGAACGATGACGGGCTGCCTTTGTAGGTAATAGTTATCGGCGTGGTAATCCCGCCGTCCGGGCATGAGTAGGTAAGCCTGCGGTCGCTACGGATCGTCGTGGTCAACGGATCGGCGCCGATGGCCCGCTGGTGAACGTTGCCGAAATTGATCTCGATCGGGTTGTTATTGTTGATCGTGCAGGTTGACGGTGTGATGGTGAAGTTGTTGGCGGCGGTGTAGGTAACCGAGATCCTTGCCGTATTGGCGTTGTAGTTGTTCGTGGCGGTGAGACGCAGGATTCCCAGCGTATCTCCTACTCGAATATCGATCGGATTGGACGGATTGTTGCGCAGCAGAATATAGGGCGTGACATCGATCGGATAACCTCTCAGGTCGTCAGGCAGTGTGGCGAACCTTATTCCGTTCGGGATAGGGTTATTTCGGTACGTTCCATTGATTCGTAAACCAGCCCCTTCCTGGCTGAATTTGATACCCGGTACCCAGGGGGTCCCCGCCGAGCTACCCGTTGCCCAGTAGTCCCGCCGGGAAGACGGGCTCTGCGAGCCTCTGGAGAACCCACATTCAAGCCGTGCGCCTTCCATCATTATCCGTGTACGATCTGCGGCCAAGGTCACCGTAACAGGGACCCGTAGGGGGAGTTCCCCGACTATCTCTGTCCACTGTCCGCCATTCACACGGCATGTAGCGGCGCTTGCGATCGTACTGAAACCCATCAGGACGAACAGCGCCATCGCACTATAGAGTTGTTTCATTTTGATCTCTCTTGCTGCTCTACCCATGCATTGCCCCGCGAACATTCAGCCCACGCTTTAACGCCGCCCAGGGGAGAGTTGAGGCTTGTCTGAGGCGGTTACGGGTAGTCCAGCGTAAACGTCGAGGTCACTGTGAACAGGCCATGCCCGATGGTTTGATCCCTGATCGCATCCGGCTCACCCTGCACATAGGCCTTGAGTTCAATGACATTGTTGCCATTACTCAGCACCTGTTCATCGCTGACGGTATTGAGCGGCAATGGCTTGTTGCTCGGCGTCTCTAAACCGACGCCAATACCTGATGCACCGCTTCCACCGTCCAGCGCGAACAATCCAGGGAGCGCCATGTTTTCCCTACCGCCGAACGTGATGGTGACCGTGTTGCCAATCGTGGTGTCGCAATCCTCCAGGTGCAGTTTGAAACCCTTCCCCTGTGAGCGCGTGTTGATATAGAGGTGCTTGCTGGTAACGTCCCAGAGTTCCAAGGTGATGGCCTCGTCGCCAGGGCGGATCGTACAAGCCTCTTCAACCAGATTGCCCTTGAAACTCAGGTTGTCCGCCGCCTGCCCCGCCGGGATCAGGCCGAAGATCAACAGGCATGCCAGCCCGGCACATGCCCAGCCTTTATGACGCATTTCATGTCGCATGGGCTCAACTCCTACTCGTATTCGGCCAATAGCGTGGCCACCGCCGTAAACCTTGCCGGGGCCAGAATGGCGCCCAGTGGTTTGACCGGTACGACTTCCAACACCGGCGGCGACGACAGGGTTATCTCCAGTGGCGTATTGAGTGGAAACGGCAGGTTATTCTGAAAAATCCGAATGCCCAGTTCAGGCACATTGGTCTGCACCGCCGAGCCGTCGAACACCGTGGGCGTGCCGTTCACACTCAACTTCAGCTCCCACGGGAGCGTGGCAGGGCTGCAACTGATGGTGTAACCGAGCCCCCTGCGATATTTCACGCCATCGACTCGCTTGACGCCGACGTCCCCAAAGTCGACTTCGATGGTGTTGCCGCCATCGATCGTGCAAGGAGGAGGCTCGTTCAGCGTTCCGCTAAAGGTCAGGTTGGCCGAAGCACCACTGCAAAGGCCGATGGACCACCAGACGAGCAACGCTCGCGGTTGCCAAAATGTCATTGATCGTTCCTCTTCATTGGTAATCGACCACAAGGGTGGCGGTCGCATCAAATGCGCCTCCCGTCAGCGTGCTGCCCGCCCGTTTGACCGGCACCGCCTGCACCACCGGAAAGTTCGGATAGGTAAAATTCACCGCCGTATTCAGCGGCCAGTCAGCCCCGTTCACGAACAGCTTGACCCCAAGATCCGGTTTGCGGGTCACCAGCACACGATTGTCGAACGCAGCCCCCGAGCCCTTGAGTTCGAGGGTCAACGCGTTGCTGAAGGGGGGAGTCGCACCTGACGGTGTAAGGCACGTCTCGACGATAATTGACCCCGTCCACCCGCGACGTCAGCAGGTCGTTCCCAAACGGCACATCGAGCGTACTGCCGTTGTTAATGACACAGGGCGGCGGCGCGATGATGACCGCGCGGATGGTCAGGCTGGTTTCAGCCTGCACGCCTTGGCCGACAGCCCACAGCAGGCTGCCAGCGATAAGAATGGCCCACGGGCCGGTTGAGGTTGCCATCACTCTGCCCCTACTCATAATTGAGCCTGAAATCCACCACGGCCCGAAACGCCCCACTGGTCAACGCCGCGGAAGTGCGCGTGGGTTGAACGTTCCAGGTCTGGACATTGCCGCCCAGGGGTAAAAACAACGGTTCGCCCCTGGCGCCCAACTGCACATCCCGCCCCAGTGCATCGGTCAATTGCAGGCCCATCCCGGTGACGCCTTGCACTTTGACCAACCGCGGATCATCAGCATCGGCGGGTGCGGAAAACGCCACCGACAGCACGGGTTGAAAGGCACTCCAGGTCAGGTTCCCGGTACGTTCACTGCGGATGCTGCCTGCGGTGCGGTGGCAATCGGTAAACCGCAGCTGAAACGCCACCGGTTTTGCCTGATCGCCGGGACGCTGCAACTGGCTGGTCGACACGGCGCCCAGGTCAACCGTTTGATGGAGTGAGGCCATCTCCAGGCTGCAGGGGGTTTCATGCATGGCCCCGGAAATGTTCAGCAGCCCATTCATGCCCTCGACATCCTCGGCCTGTGCGCCCCCCGCAAAGACCAGCAACAGGCCGCCCAAGACCTTCACATTGCGCGACTTCATGACGTTCTCCAGCAGCAGGCACTATTCATTAGGCGTCGATACTTGCGAGTTGACCTTGCAAGTATTGCCACCGCAGGTGAATGCCAGTACCGGACGCCCGCCGTAATCATTCACATAGGCCAAATAAGGCGTTGTGCCGAGTACGGTGGCCGTTGGCCCCAAGGTCAGCGTGCCTTTGGGCGGAACCATCAGGGGTTCGAAGCCCGGCACGGTTTTACCGTCCTTGGTGCTGCGTGCATCCACCAGGGTCACGTAGTAAGGCGTAGGGTTATTCACCTGGTAACGCTCGCCTTCGCGGGTAAGGGTCAGTTTTTCCTGCCACGGGTTGGATAAGTCTTGCTGGCTTGGCGCAATGGCTTGCGGCCGATAGAACAATTTAATCCGAGTCTGCAGCGCAATTTGCAGGGTGTTGGCCTTATCGCTGCGCGGCGGAATTTCCCGCAGGTTGAAGTAGTAGACCGTCTCTCGATCCTGCGGTAACGATTTGGCCGCCGGCAACGCCTGAACTTTCACCTGGCTTTGCTTCCCTGGCTCCAGGCGTTGAACCGGCGGGAGTACGATCAACGGCGAGGTGATTTTTTTGCCCGCCTCGTCCTCGATCCAGCCCTGAGCCAAATAGGGCAACTGGGTGTTGTTGTTGGTGATGTTCACGCTGGTGGCCTCTTTGCCACCATCAAAAATCACTCGGGTACGATCCAGGCCAACCGCCGCGTTGGCGCTCTGGCTCAAGCCCAGGGCCAGCAGCGTAAAGGCTTGGAGTGTGAGGCGCGTTTTGAGCATCATGAGGATGTGTTCTCCATATCGGTAGGCTTCCCGGTCAGCTTGGCTGGCTCGGGCAAGGATTGATCAGTGGCTACCCTGCGGCAGCCCAGTTGCAGGGCATGGGTCAAGCCATCGGCCGGCAAAACACCTGGCAGCGTGAGGACACATCGCTCGGCCCCACCCCAACTGACGATCATCTCTTCGCCGGGCTGAATACCGCTGAGGTAGACATTGCCGCCGTCATTCACAATCCCGGTGTCCTGCTGTTTGACGTTCTTCACCGTCGCGCCGAAGGGCGGGGAACTGCCATCCGGCAGGCGCAGAACGGCCATGGCCTTCTGGCCGGAAATCACGTCCAGGAATCGATATCCGATCGCCCCTTCGGTGAGCGTCAGTTGCGTGACGGATTGAGTGGCTTCGACATTGCTCGGCAAACTCTCCAGATCGACACTGGCCGCCGTGCGCTGATAGCTGCCGATATCGGAAATGACCGCTTTGCCGAAGGCGTTGCTGCGCGTCGGCGCGCCATAACCCCGCACAGGCACATCGGGCACACCGGCGGTATCGACCATCAGGCGCGTACCGCCCGTGCTGTTGGTACGATGCAATGCCGCACCGTGAGCGGTGAGTGTGCCGCCGCCACGCGCCGAGACACTGAGGCTGGTGTAATCGCCTTGTTGCTTACTGGCAGCGAGATCGATGTCTGCCTGGTCACCGATATGACTCAGATAACCACTGGCAGCGTTATCGCTGGCACTGAGCTGGTAGCTATTACGCTCATCGAGGCGATCACTGTAGCGCGTCGAAAAACTGTTCTTGCCTGCTGCCCTATTGGCATCCAGCGACAGCGTGCCGCTGCGCCCCAACGGCAGACTGACCGTCAGCGCCATGCCGTTATCCTTATAGTTGTACTCCTGAGTGCGATACATGTTCAGCGAAACGCTCAAGTTCTTGACGCTACCCACATTGAAGTAGCGTGACATCGACACGTTCCAACGCTGAGTGGCCGGGCGCTCCCAATATGTTTGTTTGTTGTAACTCAGGTAAACCGTGGCCCCCAGATCCCGAAACTGCTTATTCAGCGTGGCCGTATAAAGTGCCTTGCTGCCCCCAATCGGTTTCCAACTGCCGCTGTACTCACTTTCTTTGTCGAGCCCGGCGAGTTCGCCGTTTCTCCCGTAATGTCGAGCATCGAGGTATTCACTCATGCTCAAGTAGTTCTTCTCGGAAAAGCGATAACCGGCAAAGGTGACTTGGCTGTCGTATTCTTCAAACTTCTTGGAGTATTGAAGGCGGTAGGATTTCCCCGAGAGCGTCTCATTCCACACACTCGCGTGCGACTGAGTTGCATCCAGTGACACAGCACCGAACGCCAACAGGTCACGACCGGCACCGACCGACAGCGCACGGTAGTTGTTATCGGTTATACCGCCGCCATACAACGACCAGCCGTTACTGATGCCCCACGAAAACTCGCCACTGCCGAAGAAGTCACCATCACCGCCGTACTGAAGATTCGACGGTCGCCCGCTCGCCAGTTTGTAACGCACTTGTCCAGGCCGCGTCAGGTAGGGCACGCCTGCCGTATCGATCTGGAACGTGTGGACCGAACCATCCTGCTCTTCGACCCGCACATCGAGCCTGCCGCTCACGGCGTCATTCAGGTCCTGAATACGAAAAGGTCCGGCCGCGACCAGCGTTTCATACAGCACACGCCCCTGCTGGCTGATGATGACCCTTGCATTGGTCTTGGCGACCCCGACCACTTCAGGTGCGTAACCGCGCAAGTTGGGTGGCAGCTGACTTTCATCCGAGTTGAGTGCAGCACCGGTAAAACGGAAGCTGTCGAACAGCTCCGAATACAGGTAGTCCTCACCCAGTACCAGGCGCGCTTTGAGCGCAGGAATGGCGCGATAGGCATAGTAGCGGCTCCACTCCAGTGTCGGATGCCTGGCCGCCTGATCGCGGTCTCTGTCGACACGCCCCTGCCAGTCCGCCCGCAGGCGCCAGGCCCCGGCATTGGCGCCCACGGTGCCGTTGCCACTGAAGTTATGGCGGACACTGTCATTCTTTTGGTGACTGGCTTGCGCCGTCACGTTGTAGTCAACCAGCAACCCCGGCACCCCCTCGTCCCAGCGGGAGGGTGGGTCCCAGTTGATGGCGCTGTATTCAAGGTAGGCCTGGGGGAGGTTGATGCTCAGGGTGGAGGTGGCCAGATCGCCAGCGACTTCCATACCCGGCAAGCCTTGAATATCCAGACACTCCCCGCCTTTCCACCAAGTAAGCCCGGCAGCGCCGGAGGCCTTGAGGCCCAACTCCTCCACAAGCGCGCGCGACACACAGGCCTGACTGCCTTTGGGATCATCATCGGGGGGATAGAACGCCACCGATTGCTCAGAAATAGGCTGGCTATTGATCTGCACAACCATCGAGTAAGTGCCCGGCAGAATAAACCCACTGCGAGCAAACTGAGACAAGTCAATATTGGTGCGGTCAACGAGATCAAGAACATCGGTATTAAACTCGATATCCCCTGCACCCAATGCCGTTCCCACCGCTGACATCAACCCGCCAAACAGGCTTGGGCGGAGCGTTTTTTTGATCTTCGACGCATTCAACATGAAAACAACCCATCACTGTTCAAAAGTATTCCAACTTGAACCGCACCGCAGCAAGGTGAGCGCCAGGCACCAGCGGCAGTCCGTTTCCAATCAGGCGAAGCGTGTAGTGAAGTGTCATGTCACCTTCAGCCAACGGCAGCAGAGGCATCGGCTCACCCGGAACACTCTCTTGACCAGCCGCATCCCAGATATGAAGGGCAATCCCCTCTGAATCGCCGAAGGCAGCAAAGGAGCGACCGTTTCTATCGCGAGCCCCGTCAAAGGTCACTTGCAGATGCTGCCAATCCGGCAAACTGACGCCTGGCCGCGACGGGTCGGGGCGACTCAATGAGCAATTGACCAGACGCAATTGGAAGGGGTGTGGTTCGCCCATCGTATTTCGCAAGAGCCGACCTATGGGTTCGGGCGCCATCTCGATGGATTGATCGGCACTGACCAATTCCAGCCCGCAAGCTGAATCAATGATCTCCCCCCCCAACGTGACGACCCCGGCGCCTTGCGCAGGCTCCTGCGCGAACACGCTAGGGTTGATGAAAATCGTCAATGAAGAGGTGATAGCAAGGCGTATGAATGTATTCACCGTTTTCTCCCGCCAGCGTCCCCCGCCACCTTAAGTGGCGGGGGAAAACTCACTGATAAGCCAAGGTGAAATTGGTTACCGCGCTGAAACTGCCAGGGACGATCGGGTCCGCAGCGGCGCCTTGTACATAGGCACCGAACTCCAGGGTGTTATCACCGACGACAATGGCCTGCGGAGCCGTAGGGACACCCAGCTCAACGAGTTTGTTGCCATGCGTCATCATGATGCCGATACCACCCGCACCGCCGACCGTGCCGATCGCGCCAGGCACAGCGCCCGAGGGTGCCCCGGTGAAGGTGGTCGTCACGGTGTTATCAGTGAGGCCAGTCAAATCGCAGCCTTCAAGTTCAATAAGCACACGTCGGGCCTCAGACTTGCCTCCGCTCTGCAACTGATGCTTTGCGATCGCCCCCAGGTGAACAGTCTGATCGACGGAGTCAGGCTTAATAGAGCAAGCACCCGAGTGGACCGACCCGATAAACGTAACCGTTCCATCCGCCGCATGAACCATGGACGCCGAACCCAGCAACAGCCCGACAGACAACAGTGCAGTTTTCATTTTGCTTTTCATTTTCCAGTACTCACACATTAATAATTTTCATTAAGACCCCCTGCAACAACAGTGCTACAGGACTTACTAAGCGAGCGACGAACAGGGTGTAGCGCCTGATTTATCTCGGTAAAAGTTTGGATCACGCGATTGTGCGTAAAACGGCTTTTCCAACTATTTGCATTGCTTAATCAGGATGTTGTTCGAAGCAGCGCAAGTTTCCCCCGTCGCCATTAAGAAGTAAGCCGTCCGATTCGCAAACGTGCGTAGCTTTGTTACACGCAGACACATAGGAAAATAATGGCAACTTGCCAAAACTTTAAAACCATCCGTAAGAAACAGACTACATGCAAGTTAATGAGCATCCATAAACTACAAACGGGTATGTAAGAACGGGATTACAAGCGTAGAAAAATAACAGCCTCTACCGGGTCAAACCGACTAACTAATTAAGACACGAGCGTGTAGAGGCAGCCGATTGTGCCTCGGCGAGTTAGTTATCGGTTTCGTGCGACCAGACGCTGATTCAGCGTCCATCCGTTGCCGCGCGGTGCGCTGTATACCTTCGTCACGATGGAAACCAAGCCAGGGGCGAGCGACGCGCATAGAGCTGTCAGCGGCGGCGCATACGGCGGGTGGAGACTTAGGGGTGCAGAGGTTTGAGAGGGAAGGTGTTCGGGCAGGCGTGATCGCGGGCAAGCCCGCGCTTTTTTACTGTGCCCGCGTGAGCCATTTGTCCAAGCCCACCACCGCCAACGCGATCAGCACAAACCCCGTCAAAATCCCCCCGGCATTCACAAACACCTGTGGATAACCAAGGGTACCGACGTCGATGAACGGGTACTGGTACTGCCCGAGCAAATCCCCGCGCAGCAACACATAGGCGAAGTACGCCAGCGGGTACAACACCCACAGGCCAATGTGCTTGAACCGCAAGGCGCCCTTGGGCACGCAGCGCCACCAGTAGACGACAAACAGCAGCGGCATCACGTCGTGAAGCAATTCGTCGGCGATGAACTGGAACCCCTCGGGCTGCCACAAATGCCGTAGCAACACGTTATAGGCCAGGCTCACCAGCACAATGTTGACGGCAATCGCGCTGCTGACCCCGGGCGCCAGAAAATACCGCTTCACCGCTGAATCACGATGAACCACGGCATAACTCAGCACCACCGCCACCAGGGTGTTGGTCAGCACCGTAAAGAAGCTGAAGAAGTTGACCAGCCCGCCCAACAGACTGGCGCCTGTCGACCAGCGCGAATGGAAAATCAGGTACTGCTGAATCGCCAGCCCCACCCAACCGGCCAAGGCGGCCGCCGCTACACAGCGCTTCATAGGTTCAGTCCAGCGGACGTTTGGTGCGCATCAGTTTTACGTAGAGGCCTTCGACTTTCTCCCGCGCCCAAGGGGTCTTGCGCAGGAACGTGAGGCTCGACTTGATGCTGGGGTCGCTCTTGAAACAGCGCACATCAATGCGTTCGGCCAGACCGCTCCATTCGTAATGTTCCACCAGGGTGGTGAGGACGTGTTGCAGGGTCACGCCGTGGAGTGGGTCGTTGCTTGTCGCGGTCATGCCGGGCCTTTTGCAGTAAGTAGAAATACAGCCGGTCACTTTAGCACGAACAAAAAAGTTCCCGTTCTCAGCTAAAAAGGAATGTTATATTGTAACCATGAATTTCAGATCTTTAGTCGTTTTGCCAAGGAATGTGTTTGATGCCCTTCTCTTCTGTATGGCGCTTGACCCCACTTGCCGCCGCCCTGTTGATCTGCTCCGAAACCCACGCGCTGGAGCTGCAACCCCAAGTCATCACTGGCAACCCATTGGGTAGCGAACAACTCGCCTCGCCGACCACGGTACTGGAGGGCGATGACCTGACCCTGCAACAAAAAGGCAGCCTTGGTGAAACCCTGAATAAGCAGCCGGGTGTTTCATCGTCGTACTTTGGCCCCGGTGCCAGCCGTCCCATCATCCGCGGCCAGGATGGCGACCGCATTCGCATCCTGCGCAACGGCGTGGGCGCGCTGGATGCCTCGTCGCTGTCCTACGATCACGCAGTGCCGCTGGACCCGGTCAACGTCGACCGTATCGAAATCGTGCGTGGCCCGGCCGCACTGTTGTATGGCGGCAGCGCCATCGGCGGCGTGGTCAATACCTTCGACAACCGCATCCCTACCGAGGCCATCGAAGGCATCCACGGTGCCGGTGAACTGCGCTACGGCGGCGCCGACACCACCCGCAGCAGCGCGGGCAAATTGGAAGCCGGCAACGGTACGTTCGCCTTGCACCTGGATGCCAATGCACGGGCCTTCAACGACCTGAAAATCCCCGGCCAGGCACGCAGTCGTCACGCCCCGGAAACCGAAGACGCCCCCGGCAAAAACGGTCGCCTGGGCAACAGCGACGGACGCCAGGATGGCGGTGCCGTGGGCGGTTCCTACACCTGGGACGACGGCTATGCTGGTTTGTCCTACAGCAATTACGACGCGAACTATGGCTCCCCGGCCGAGCAGGACGTACGCATCCGCATGAAGCAGGATCATTACGCCTTCGCGTCGGAAATCCGCAACCTGCAAGGCCCATTTACCTCGGTAAAACTCGACGCCGGCTACACCGACTACGAACACCGCGAAATCGAAGGCGGCGAAACCGGTACGATATTCAAGAACAAAGGCTATGAAGCACGCGTCGAAGCACGCCACCAACCCATTGGTCCGTTCGACGGTGTGGTAGGCGCGCAAGTGACCCGCAACGAGTTCTCGGCCCTGGGTGAAGAAGCCTTTGTTCCGCAGACCAACACCAATGCCGGCGCGCTGTTCATCCTTGAAGAAATGCAGGCCACTGAACGCCTGAAACTCAGCCTCGGCGGACGCCTGGAACACACCAACGTCGACCCGGATGCCAAGGGCAACGCACGTTTTGCCGGTGCCGATAAATCCAACGATTTCACCGCCGGCAGCCTGTCTTCCGGTGCGGTCTACACCCTCACGCCGGTTTGGTCCCTGGCCGCAACCCTGGGCTACACCGAACGCGCACCGACGTTCTACGAGCTGTATGCCAATGGCGCCCACGTCGCCACCGGCACCTACGAGTTGGGCGATGCCAACCTCAAGAAAGAAAAAGCCGTGTCCAGCGACCTGGCGCTGCGCTTTGACAATGGCACTCACAAGGGCAGCTTCGGCATGTTCTACAGCCGCTTCTCCAACTACATCGGCCTGCTGGGCAGCGGTCGCACGCTGAACGATGAAGGCGAAGAAGACGCTGGCGGCATCCCCGAGTACACATACTCCGGCGTGCGCGCCCGTTTCGCTGGCTTCGAAGCCCAGGATCACTGGAAACTTGGCGAAAGCGCCTACGGCAAGTTCGCACTGGAACTGTCGGGCGACTACACCCGCGCCACCAACCTGGACACCGGCGAAGCCCTGCCGCGTATTGCACCGCTGCGCTTGAACAGCGGTTTGCTGTGGGAACTGGACCGCTGGCAGGCGCGCATCGACGTGGAACATGCCGCAGGCCAGGGCCGTGTGCCGGATAACGAGAGCGGCACCGATGGCTACACCACGTTGGGGGCAAGCGCGGGTTATCGCTTCAATGTCGGTGGCAGCCAGTGGCTGGCGTTTGTGAACGGTGAAAACTTGACCAATCAAACTGTGCGCTATGCCAGTTCGATCCTGCGCGATATTGCGCCGGCACCGGGTCGAAGCGTGCAGTTCGGCATTCGCACCACGTTCTAACTCACACCCTATGCCCCCTGTGGGAGCGGGCGTGCTCGCTCCCACATTGGTTTTGCAGCGACACTTGGTCACTGTTACCAATTCAGAAATGATGCATATCGCGATTCGTCCTTTCTCTCCAAGAAAACTCCCTTTATCCTTGCCCGCAATAATCTGAAACGTTTCACCTCCCGGTCGACCCCATCTTGCTGCTTCAAACCGCCTATCAAGACAGCGCTGTCTTACCCAGACCTGCGCCTGAGGATAAATCGCCCGCCTGTGGATAACCCTAATTATCCCCAGAAAATCCGAATTAACGCTGAACCAAGCCCGTGTCGAATCGTCATCTACAGTGAAGAAACACGGGGATACATAATTCCAACGTCACGGAGAAACACACTATGAGCACTGATGGTGCTTCAAGCCCAAGCCGCCTGCTGCCCAGGTTGCTAGGCGTCTTGCTGCTGATCATGGGCCTGGCCTTGCTGGCCGGGGGTATCAAGCTGACGATGCTTGGCGGGTCGCTGTACTACCTGCTGGCGGGTATCGGCATCACCCTGACCGGCGTCCTGCTGCTGGCCACCCGCCGCGCTGCACTGGGCCTGTATGCACTGGTGCTGTTCGCCAGCACCGTATGGGCCTTGTGGGAAGTCGGCCTGGATTGGTGGCAGTTGGTGCCGCGCCTGGCGCTGCTGTTCGCCCTGGGCATCGTCATGCTGCTTCCGTGGTTTCGCCGTCCGTTGCTGCGTGGCCAACCTGCCCCGCTGGGCACTGGCGCACTGAGTGTGGCCGTGGTGCTGGCGGGTGCTACCGCCCTGGCCAGCCAATTCACCAACCCAGGTGAAATGGTCAAGACCGGCCAACTGGACCGCGACGCAGTACCTGGCATGGCCAGTGCTGCGCCGTCCCAGGCTGAGGGTGACTGGAACTCCTACGGCCGTTCGGCCTACGGCGATCGCTACTCGCCACTGGCGCAGATCACCCCGGAAAACGCCCACAAGCTGGTGCCGGCGTGGACGTATCGCACCGGTGACATCCCTGGCCCGAACGATCCAGGCGAAACCACCGCGGAAAACACCCCGCTGAAAGTCAACGGCATGCTCTACGTGTGCACGCCACACAGCCAAGTGATTGCCCTGGACCCGGACACCGGCAAGGAAATCTGGCGCTTCGATCCGAAGATCAGCAGCATGGGTGCCGAGAACTTCAAGGGTTGGGCGCACATGACTTGCCGTGGCGTGTCGTACCACGATGACGCCGCCTACGCTTCCGAGCAGAGCCCAACCGGTAGCGCCAGCCCGGCTGCCGCACCGAATGCCTGCCCGAAACGCATCTTTGTACCGACTGCCGACACCCGCTTGATCGCCCTCAACGCCGACACCGGCAAGATGTGCGAAGACTTCGGTGACAAAGGCCAAGTCGACCTGCGCGCGAACATCGGGGGCTTCGCCCCAGGCGGTTACTACTCCACCTCGCCACCGGCCGTGACCAAGAACCTGGTCGTGATCGGCGGTCACGTGACCGATAACGTCTCCACCGACGAGCCGAGCGGCGTGATCCGTGCGTTCGACGTGCACACCGGCAAATTGGTGTGGAACTGGGACAGCGGCAACCCGGACGACACCACCCCGTTGGCCGAAGGCAAGACCTACACCCGCAACTCGCCGAACATGTGGTCCATGTTCGCCGTGGATGAAAAACTCGGCATGCTCTACCTGCCGATGGGCAACCAGATGCCCGACCAATACGGCGGCGACCGTACCGACGATTCCGAGAAATACGCTGCCGGCCTCACCGCCCTGGACATCGACACTGGCCACGTGAAGTGGACCTTCCAGTTCACTCACCACGACCTGTGGGACATGGACGTGGGCGGCCAGCCTTCGCTGATCGACATCAAGACCGAAGCCGGCGTGAAGCAGGCAGTGATGGCGTCGACCAAACAAGGCAGCATCTACGTGCTGGACCGCGCCACCGGCCAACCGGTCGTGCCGATCCACGAAGTGGCGGTACCGCAAGGCGCAGTGGCGGGCGACCGCACCTCCCCGACCCAACCGAAGTCCGACCTGAACTTCATGCCACCGCCGCTCAAAGAGCGTGACATGTGGGGCGTGACACCGTTCGACCAACTGCTGTGCCGGATTGATTTCAAATCCATGCGTTACGACGGTGCTTTCACGCCGCCCTCGCTGCAAGGTTCGATCGTTTACCCAGGCAACTTCGGCGTGTTCGACTGGGGTGGCATTTCCGTCGACCCGGTGCGCCAGATCGCCTTCGTGAACCCAAGCTACATGGCGTTCAAATCCAAGCTGATCCCGGCCGCCGACATCGCCAAGCAAGGCCCACGCGTCAGCGAAACCGAAGGCGTGCAGCCAAACAAAGGCGCGCCATACGGTGTGATCCTCGAAGCCATGTTGTCGCCAATGGGCCTGCCGTGCCAGGCGCCGGCATGGGGTTATGTAGCGGCGGTCGACCTGACCACCCACAAGACCATCTGGATGCACAAGAACGGCACCGTGCGTGACAGCGCGCCGGTTCCAATTCCGTTGACCATGGGCGTACCTAGCCTGGGCGGCACCTTCACCACCGCCGGTGGTGTTGCGTTCCTCAGCGGTACCCTCGACCAGTACCTGCGTGCCTATGACGTGAAAAACGGCAAGCAACTGTGGGAAGGCCGCCTGCCAGCAGGCGCGCAAACCACGCCGATGACCTACACCGGTAAAGACGGCAAGCAGTACGTGCTGGTCATGGCCGGCGGTCACGGCTCCCTGGGCACCAAACAGGGTGACTACGTGATGGCGTTCAAACTGCCGGAATAAGCGTCACCGGCGGTAAAACAAAGGCGGCTACCTGTGAAGGTAGCCGCCTTTTTTATGCCGGTTAAAGCGGCACCCGCTCCCGGCGCATCCACATCTCGAACGCCATCGCATTCAACGGCCGACTGATCAGATAACCCTGGGCGGTGTCGCAATTCCATTGTTTGAGCAGTTTCAGGCTGGGGGCGAATTCCACGCCTTCGGCCACCACCTTGAGCCCAAGGTTATGGCTCATCTCGATGGTGGAGCGCACGATCACCCCGTCACCACTGGTGCTGTCGAGGTTGCGCACGAAGGACTGGTCGATCTTCAACTCCTGCACCGGCAGGCGCTGCAATTGCGCCAGGGACGAATAGCCGGTGCCAAAGTCATCCACCGAGAGGCTGATACCGCAGCCGCGCAGTTGCTCCAGGACGCTGAGCGCCTGTTGCGGGTTGTGCATGATCGCGCTCTCGGTGATCTCGAAAATCAGTTGCTCGGCCTCCACCTGGTACGTCATCAAGAGCGCGGTGACACGAATCGCCAGGTCATCATCAGCCAGATCGTCCACTGAAATATTCACCGACAGCTGGATCAGCATGCCGCGCTGCGCCCACTCGGCGATCTGGCGGATGGCTTCTTCGATCACCCACAGCGTCAGGCTGCGCATGCTGCCGGTACGTTCGGCCAGGGGGATGAATTCGACGGGAGAGACTTGGCCCAGGGTCGGATGCTGCCAGCGCAACAAGGCTTCGGCCTGGCATACATGGCCATGCTTGAGGTCGAGCTTGGGCTGGTAACACAGGAACAATTCGCCCTCGATGGCGGCACGCCGCAGGTCGCGGATCAAGGTGATCTGGCGTTGATGGGCCAGGTCGCGGTCCTGCTGGTAGATCTGCAAATGCCCCGGCAGGCTGGCCGCGTCATGCCGGGCGATGGCGGCGCGGCTGATCAACTCTTCCACTTGCTGGCCGTCTGCCGGGTAGGCGGCAATCCCCATGCTCACCTCGTGGCGCAGTTCGTCATTGCCGATGCGCTGGGGCTCGGTGAGCAGCGCGTAGAGGCGGTCGGCACGGGCCACAGCGCGGTCAACCTCGGTGTTTTCCAACAACAGCAGGAATTCGCTGCCGGCGATACGCGCCGCCGTATCACTGGCCAACAGGCTGATGGACAGGCAACGGCTGGCTTCGCGCAGCATCTCTTCCACGCCCTGGGGGCCGAAACCTTCGTTGATCACTCGGTAGTTCTCGATCCCCAGGTACAGCAACACCACCGGCCGGCGTGCACTGATCGCGCTGCCCAGGCGCTCCATGGCCAGGGCCCGATTGGGCAGGCCGGTGAGCGGGTCGTGCAGCGCGTTGTGCGCCAATTGCCGCTCGCGCACGGCGATACCGCTTTGCATGGCGTTGAAAGCGCGGGCCAACAGACCGAATTCATCGTGGCTGCGCACGCGCACCGGCGTGCGGTAATCACCGGCGCCGATACGTTCGGCCGCCTGCACCAGGGCGTTGAGCGGGCGCGACACCCGTCGCGCCAGAAACAACGCGGCGGCCAACGACACCAGCAGCACGGCCAGGGCAATCCCGAGGAACTGCCGGTCCAGCGGTGCAAAGGATTCCAGGGCATGGTCCAGCGGGCTTTGCAGCAGCACACGCACTTCATCGCCATTGCCGGTATTGGCCAGCGGCAATACCCGGCTGAGCACACGCTGACCGTAGAACATATGGATTTTCGGTTCGGGGTCGACATGCCCTTCGCGCAACAGGCTAAGCGTACCGGCCTGGTAAGCCTGCGGCTGGGTACTGAACAGCGGGCCGGGCGTGTCATTTTGCACGCTGAGGAACGACACCTCCAGGTTGCTCATGGAGCGCAGCTCACTGGCGAACAGCTTATCCATGGGAAAGCCCATGACGACGCGCGCAATGGGTAGATCGTCGATCACTTCGCGCTGCACCAACAGATAGGGCCGCCCATCCAGGGCCACGATCAGCATCTGCAGGCCCGTACGCCGGGCGTGGCGCAAGGCGTCGTCATAGGGAAAAGACTGACCGCGCACGAAGATTGGCAAGGTGCTGACCATGACCTTGCCATCCAGGCCCAGTACAAACACTTCGCTGGAACGGATGCCCGTGCCGTGGCGACGCAATGCAGCGAGAACCGGCCCGGTCTTGCCTTCGGCCACGGCATGTTTGAATGGGAGATCGGCGGTCAGCCAGTCCAGGCCGTACTGCAGGCGACGCCCGCGCAGGTCGAGCAGGCGCTCGAACACCTGGCTGCCGGTTTGCAGTTGGACTCGCGCCTGGTTTTCCACGGCGCGGGTGGTGGCGGTCTTGACGGCGAAATATGTGGCGGCGACGACCACCAGCAGCAACAGAGCCAGCACCCCGGCAATGCGGGTTTGGAACGTATGGCGCCACCTCATTGCAGTGCCCTCTGGCAGCGTTCGCCTCTCTCTGCCACTACGTCCCTTTGTCATGTGCATTCCCTGCGACCGCTGACCTGGCGTCAAAAAAACATCTATTTTGAGTGGATATTAGGTTTTAGGAGATTAGCTGGGAGTAGGGTTAAGTGCACCCAATAAAAACGGGGAGTTTTGTGGCGGTTTTTTGGCGACAATGGGTTAACTGAAGGGCTCGGCGGCTCGGGGGGGGGACGCGGGGTTGAGTACATATCCTTTATTTAGGTTATGGCGACTATGGGTTCCGCTCTTACAGCGGGTCACTTTGGAAAAGCCCCAAAGTAACCAAAAGGCTCTTGCCCCAACACTCGGCACCTCGCTCACGCTCGGTGTGCCCGTAATCCGACAGTGATTTGGGGGGCCGCCGCCACGCGCCATCCATGGCGCGGGGCGGCTAAGCCGGCATCCCTGCCGGTTTACCCCCCAAATCCCTGCCGAATTCCGGCCAGCGTGTTTGACGGGGCGCCTGAGATCAAAAGCAAAGCAAAAGCAAAAACAAAAGCACGGCGCCCTGACAGCCAGCCCGAGTGGTTGGATCAAAGGCTGTTACCTGTAGGAGCTGGCTTGCCGGCGATGCGAACGACTCGGTACCGCAGGCACACCCCGGTGATGCCATCGCAGGCAAGCCAGCTCCCACATTTGACCGCGTACGCCTCCCCAAACCGGTCGGCTCTAAGGCCGCCGCGCTTTTGCTTTTGATCTGGGGCGCCCCGTCAAACAAGCCGGAGTGAGGGCATGCCGAGCCTAGGTGAGGCACCGAGTGTTGGGGCGAAGCGTTTTTGGTTACTTTTTGCGCTCTTCAAAAAGTGACCCGCTGTAAGAGCGGAACCCATAGTCGCCGTTACCAAAGAAACGGATATGTACTCAATCAATCAATCAATCAATCAATCAAAGACAGCGAGCCCGCATAAAATCCCCCCACCGCCGCACCAAATAATTATGCTCATCCATCACCGAATTCCACACCGCAATATGCCCCATACGCTGCTCATAAGACCCCCCATCCCGCACTTCCCCGACATCAATCAACGGCAACCCGTCACTCCCCAGCAACTCCTCCCGCGCCGGCTCCCCCGCGTACCAATAATCCCACTCCGCACTGCTCAAGTGATCCCGCGTACGCGCCGGGTTCCCAATGTAGTAACCCTGGCGCGCCATCACCGCCCCAGGCCACCCCGACAACCACCAATTCAAATACGCATACGCCGCATCCAACACCGCGCCCTTGGCATGCCGCGACAACGACAACCCACCAAACCACGCGCGATACCCTTCACGCGGCACCGCCAAGCGGTATTTCACCCCCGCGCGATGCAGCCGCATCAAGGTCGGCGACCACAGGCTCTGGATATCGATACTCGGGCTGAGCATCAATTGCGCGGCCTCTTCATCATCGGACCAGAACGCCGCAAAGTGCCCCTCCTTCTGCTTGCGCACCAGGATGTCAGCAAGCACGTCGATCTCTTCAATGCTCATGTTGCCGATGTCCCTGAAGCTCGCCAGCCCCGCGCCCTGCACCGCCAACGCCGCATCCAACGCACCGATGGCGGCGTCACTCTGCAAGGCCGTGCGCGCACGCCAAGCGGGGTCCAAAAGCCAGCCCCAGCTTTCGTTACCGTGGCAAAAGCCTTCGGGCAACCGTTCGGGGCGGTAGGCGAAACTGTCGGCGTTGTGGGTCAGGGGCAACATGCTGATGCGGTCGGTGACCGTGCTGCCGAGGCTGCCATCGTGCTGCACGAACAACCGTTCACTGGGCACACTGCCGCTGCCGAGGCGGTCATCGGGTGACAGGCGACCGCGCTTGGGCAGATCATTGATTTCGTGCCACAGCGCGATGCGTCGGGTGTCGATGGGCTGGATCGCCCGGGCCGGCCACACGAAGTCAACGTTGTGGAACCACTGGTCGTACAGGTCGTAGCTGTCGGGTTGCATCACCGCGATACGCTGGGCCTGTTCGACGTCGTGCACCTGATAGACCAGGCGAATGCCCAGCTCCTGCTCAGCGCGCACGCGCAAGCATTCAAGCAGGGTGACCGAAGTACCGAGGACTCTTAACGTGATCATGCCGCAAACCGTCGTGAAAACACGTTGAAGGAACGTCGCAACAGTTCGGGGTCGAGGCCGCGCAGGATAAACACCAGGCGCGATTGCCGATCACTGCCCGGCCACGCAGGCAGGTGCACCGGCGCATGCAGGCAATGCTGCACACCATGAATGACGATGGGGGCGTTACTGGCGTTCACGTTGAGCAGCCCTTTGACACGGAGGATCCGTTCGCCGTGGCATCTTAACAGCATCGACAACCACACCCCGAACCCCACCCAGTCCAGGGGCTGGTCGAAGGTCAGGCTGCACACTTGTGCGGCGCCGTGGGTGGCGGTGGCGGTGCGATGCAGTTGCCAGCGACTGACCTCCACGGCGGGTTCGAGGCTGCGCAGGCCTTCGCCGAGCAGCAGTTGATCGCCGCTGTGGATTTCGTGGGTATCGAGAATCGGCGTGCCGGCATTCAGCGCCTGCAAATGGGCGCGCAACGCCGTGCAATCGCCGGCCAGATCGGTCTTGCTCAGCAGCAGGCGATCCGCCGCCGCCACTTGCGCCAGCCATTCCGGGTGCAGGCGTTCTTGCACAGAGGCGTGGCTGGCATCGACGAGGGTAATCACCAGGCCAACATGGAAACGCCCGCGCAGTTGCACGTCGTTGTTCAAGGTGGCAAGAATCGGTGCCGGGTCGGCCAGGCCGGTGGTCTCCAGGATCACCCGCTTGAAGGCCGGAATTTCACCCCGTTCGCGACGCTGCAGCAGGCCGAGCAGTGCGTCTTTCAACTCGCCACGGATCGAACAGCACACGCATCCGCTGGGCAACAATACGGTGTCCGGTGCCACCTCTTCCACCAATAGGTGGTCAATGCCGACATCGCCGAATTCGTTGATCAGCAGCGCGGTGTCGCCCAGGCTTTCGCCTTGCAGCAGGCGCTTGAGCAAGGTGGTCTTGCCGCTGCCAAGGAAGCCGGTGATCACATTCAGAGCCATGCTCATTGTTTAATACCTCAATGATGCCCCTGTAGGAGCCCGGCTTGCCGGCGATGGCGTCCTTCAGAATGCCATCGCCGGCAAGCCGGGCGCCTACAAGTCCAGGTGATCCAGCAAGTGGGGGTCGAGGGGGTCCAGCGGGCGGCCGAGCATGCTCTCGGCCGCCTGCCAGAGTTGATCCAGGCCGCTGGCCAGCGCCTGTTTGCCGGTGGCGCCCAACAGCAAATACGACGCGCCCTGGAAATCTTCGACCTTGAGCCGGAACACTGCCAGCACCTGGTTTATCGCAGTAATCCGGCGCAGGCGTTCGCGGCGCCGGGGCAGTTCATCGCCCAGGGGATCGCTCCAGTGCAGGTCTTCGCCAAGCAGTCCGCAGAGTCCGCACATGGCTACACCCCACTCATGGCATGACATCGCCGGAGTTCGGGCCCAGGGTCTGGCCGACGAACAGGTTGCCACCGGGCTCGCTGGCGAGCAGCACCGCCGTTGGCGCAACTTCATCAGCCAGACCGAAGCGACCCAGGGGCAGTTCCTTGGCCTTGGCGCGCTTCCAGTCGTCGCTGATACCGCCTACCAGCGGCGTCTCGATCGGGCCTGGCGCGATGGCGTTGACCAGCACATTGTCCTTGGCCACTTCCAGGGCCAGGGACTTGGTGAAACCGATCACCCCGGCCTTGGCTGCGGCGTAATGGGTCAGCTCGGCGCCGCCCTTGATACCTAGTTGCGACGCGACGTTGATGATCCGCCCCCAACGTTGCGCGAGCATGTGCGGCAAGGCGCGCTGGCTGGCGACGAACACACTGGTGAGGTCGACACGCAGCATGTCGTTCCACATCTCAATGGACAGGTCGACGCAGCGTGCCTGGGTGAGCATGCCCGCGTTGTTGACCAGGATATCGATTCCGCCGAAGTGTTCGATGCAGCAATCGACACTGGCCTGGGCGCCTTCGACGGTGCCGACGTCAGCCAGGCACTCGAACACCTCGGCACCGAGGTTGCGGCAGGTGATCGCCGTTTCCGCGAGGCTGGCGGCGTTGCGGTCGGCCAGTACCAGGCGCGCGCCTTCAGTGGCGTAGGCATGGGCGATGGCGGCACCGATGCCGCTGCCGGCGCCGGTGATGACGGCGCGGCGGTGGATGAGTTGGGGCATGTAAATTCTCCCGAGACAAACACAGTTCTGATGTGGGTACAGTCAATCGGGCCAGCGTACGGTCAGGCCACCGTCGATGACGATGCTTTGCCCGGTCAGATAGCTCGATGCGTCACTGGTCAAAAACTGCACCAGAGACGCCACTTCATCCGCCCGCCCTACCCGGCCCAACGGAATCGCGCGCGCCGCTTTCGCCAAGCCTTCCGGCCCCAACGAGTTCTTCGCATCCAGCGATTGCGGCGTCTCGATCAACCCTGGGATCACCGCATTGCAACGGATGCCCTTGGCCGCCAACTCCACCGCCAGCGACCGGCACAACCCCGGCACGCCGGCCTTGGCCGCCGCGTAATGGCTGTGTTCCTGCCAGCCATACACACCGCCGGCAATCGACGAAATCGCCACCAGCGCACCGCCTTCCTGCATGTGCCGGGTCGCCGCGCGGAAGGTGCGCATCACCCCCGTCAGGTCGACGTTGAGCATTTCGTCCCACAGCGCGTCGGTCATCTCCAGCAACGGTGCGCGACGCAGCAGGCCGGCGTTGGCCACGGCGTAATCCAGTCGACCGAAATGCTGGATGGCTTGCGCGGCCAGGGCATCGACTGAAGCGGTGTCACCCACGTCCAACGGCAGCATCAGGCACTCGCCACCGGCCTCTTCTACCAGGCTGACGGTGGTCTGCGGGTCATGGGGATCGGCCGGGTAATACCCGCCGACCACCGCCACGCCGTTACGGGCATAGGCCACGGCGAGGGCTTGGCCGATGCCGCTGGCGGCACCGGTAATCAAGGCGACTTTACGGCTCATCACACACTCCTTACTGAACGGTTTCCGGGCGCACATGGCGTGCGGCAAACATCAAGGCGCCGGACAGGAAACACGGCAGCGCACCGAACCACAGCGCGGCGGTCTGCCAGTCGCTGCCGGCAGACAACACCTGGGTTGCGCCAAAGCCTGCAACCACCGCACCGATCGGCCCCATGGCGTGGATGATTGCGCCTCCAGTGGCGCGGATGCTGGTGGGGAAACTCTCGCTGATAAAGAACAACGCCGCCGAATATGGACCGATCAGGAAGAACAGGCCCAGGCTGTACAGCCCGACTACCATCGGCATATTGCTCGGGCCAAACAGCATCCCGGCGAACGACAGGCCGCCGAGCATCCAGCCCAGGCCAATCACGTTGCGACGGCCGATCTTGTCACCCATCCAGCCGTGGCTGAGGTAACCGCAGTAACCCACCAGGTTCGACAGCACCAGGATGATCAACGAATTCTCGAACGAGATATGGTGCACGCTGACGATCACCGACGTACCGAGCACGCTGAACACCTGGATCGCCGCCCAGTTGAGCAACAGTGCCGCGCCGATCACTAACGTGGCGCGCCGCGCCGGGCCCCGGAACGCGGCCTTGAGGCCGGCCTTGCTGTGTTCGTCATAGTCCACGCCGTAGGTCACGGCAACGTTTTGCGCTTCCTTCACTGCGCCGCTTTTACGCAGTTCGCTGATGCGCTGGTGGATCTGGAACTGCGGGCTCTCCTTGAGCTTGCGCGCCATGATCGCGATGACAATCGCCGGGATCGCGGCGAAGATGAAGCAGCCCTGCCAGCCAATGATCGGCAGCAACAGCGCGGTCAACCCGGCGGCAATCAAAGCCCCCACCGGCCAGCCGCCTTGCACCAGGCTATAGATAAAACCACGGCGTTTGGTCAGTCGCGGATCTTCCGAGGCGCCATACAACTCACTCAAGTACGTCGCGTTGACGGTTTCTTCGGCATACCCCAAGCCACCCAACGAACGGATCAGAATCAGCGGCGACTTGCCCCACGCACCGCCGATCGCGGTGAGTGCCGAGCACAGCGCGGAGCCGGCCACCGTGAAGATAATGCCGGTGCGCCGCCCCAATTTGTCCACGACCGGGCCGATGGCAAACGCAACCACCGCCGTGCCGACCGCCACCCACGTCGCGATTTCAGCTTGCTCCACTTCACCCCAGCCAAAATGCCGGCCGATCTCCGGCAGCAAGGTGCCGAACAGGATGAAGTCATACACCGCAAACACCCAGGCGAAAAACGCGATCCAGGTGGCGAATCGCACCTCCTTGGACGTCAGTTGCCGGGGCTTCCAGCCAGTCAGGTCAAGCTTGTTGTAGATGGACATGGGTCGCGCCTCAAGGGTTAGTGGCCCACCGTAGGAGCGAACGTGCTCGCGAAGAACGCCTCGACACCGCGTTCATCCAGGATGCCCGCGTCATCGTTGACGGTTTCCGCGGGCAAGCCCGCTGCTACAGGTGGGGTGTGTCAGGTACGGGGTTGGCGGCGGATGAAGTCGTCGGCGATTTCGTCGAAGGTCACGAAGCGCACACCGGCATGGCTCTGAATGTGTTCGATCAGGCGCTCAAGCATCAGCAGCACTTGCGGACGGCCGGAGACGTCGGGGTGGATGGTCATGGTGAACACGGCGTGTTCGTGTTCGCGATACACCCAGTCGAACTGGTCGCGCCACATTTCTTCGAGGTGACGCGGGTTGACGAAGCCGTGGCTGTTGGGGGCTTTCTTGATGAACATCATTGGCGGCAGGTCGTCCAGGTACCAGTTGGCCGGGATCTCCACCAGGTCGGTTTCTTCGCCGCGCACCAGGGGTTTCATCCAGGTGTCGGGGTGCTGGCTGTAGTCGATCTTGGTCCAGCTGTCGCCCTTGCGCACGTAGTAGGGATGGAAGTCGTTGTGCATCAGGCTGTGGTCGTACTTGATGCCTTTTTTCAGCAGCAGTTCGTTGGTGACCTTGCTGAATTCCCACCACGGCGCCACGTAACCCGTCGGGCGCTTGCCGGTGACTTGGGTGATCAGCTCGATGGATTTATCCAGGACAATTTCTTCCTGCTCGGCCGTCATGGCGATGGGGTTTTCGTGGCTGTAGCCGTGCACACCGATTTCGTGACCGGCGTCGGCCACGGCCTTCATCTGCTCGGGGAAGGTTTCCATCGAGTGGCCAGGGATGAACCAGGTGGTACGCAGGCCATAGCGTTCGAACAGCCTGAGCAGGCGCGGCGCGCCGACTTCGCCGGCGAACAGGCCACGGGAGATGTCGTCCGGCGAGTCTTCGCCGCCGTAGGAACCGAGCCAACCGGCGACGGCGTCAACGTCGACGCCGAATGCACAGAGAATGTCTTTAGCCATGATGTGTCTCCTTAAACGTTGAGTACGGATTCGACGGATAGCGCCGCGCGCAACAGGCGAGCGTCTTCCCCCGTCGGGGCGCTGAGCAGCAGCCCGGTGGGCAGGCCCTGGGCATCACGGCCACTGGGCAGGGTCACGCCCGGCATGTCGAGCAAACTGCCGGGCATGGTCAGGCGCAGGGTGGCGAGGTTGGTTTTGACGAACAGCTCGTCATCGGCTTCCAGCGGTGCCAACGCCGGAGCGACATGGGCGATGGTGGGGGTGATCAGGAGGGCGCCGTCGAGGTCGGCCATCAATTGCTGTTGCAGGCGGCGACGGGCGTCGAACAAGTGGAGCAGTTGGCTGGCCGGCAGCGCGCGCGCGGCTTCGAGGCGGCGGCGTACACGGGGGTCGAGTTGTTCGGCGTCGGGGCTGTCGAGCAAGGCTTCGTGCAAGGCGAAGGCTTCGAAGGAACCCAGCCAGCCATGGTGCTTGATCAGGTCCAAGGTGGCCTGGAAGGTCGGGCACTCGCGTTCTTCGATCAACGCGCCGTGGGCCTTGAGTTGCTCCACTGCGCGCAGCAGGTTGTTGCGTACAGCGGGTTCGACATCTTGCTGCGCCAACACAAAACGCTGGCCCTTGAGGCTGCGGGCGATGTGCGTTTGGCGACGGCCATGCAGCAGATCGTCGATGGCCAGGGCATCACGCACGCTGCGCGTCAGCGGACCCAGGCTGTCGAGGGTGTGGGCCAGGGGGAACACGCCGTCGCGGCTATAGCGTCGGCTGCTGCTGCGGTAACCCACCAGGCCGTTGAACGCCGAGGGGATGCGGATGGAACCGGCGGTGTCGGTCCCCATGGCGATGGGCACAATTGCGGCAGCGACGGCCACGGCTGAACCGGACGACGAGCCGCCGGGAATGCGTGGCTGGTCAGTGCCATGGGGATTGTGTGGCGTGCCGAAATGCGGGTTCAGGCCCAGGCCGGAATACGCCAATTCGCTGAGGTTGGTCTTGCCCACGCTGACCATCCCGGCGCGGCACAGCAAGCCGACCGTCGGTGCGTCGAGCAATGCGGCAGGCGCGTTGCGGCGGTAGGCGGCGCCAGCAGTGGTAATGCTGCCGGCCACGTCGAACAGATCCTTCCAGGCCAAGGGTACGCCGTCGAATACACTCAAAGGCTGGCCGGCGCGCCAACGGGCGGCAGCGGCTTCAGCTTCCCGGCGCGCGCGCTCGGCAGTCAGGCTGATGAACACAGCCGGGACCTGGCTCGCCTTCTCGAGTGCCTGTTCAAGGACTTGCACCGGGTCGCTGCGACCGCTGGCGAAATCCTCGGCCATTGAAGTGGCGTCTGACATCAGGTTGCCCCTTATAAAACGTACATATTAATAAAATATACATTTTACAAAGGCAGCTTTCGTGCCAGTCTCTGTTTGACGGGCTCTACGCAAACCGTAGATTTTGCCCAGAGCTACGGGATAGAAGGTTTTAAACAGCGCAAAAAAAGGACGGGAGCACGCCGGAAAGCGTGCCGAATGAAATAATGTATCTTTTATTAATAAGTACATTTTGGTGCAGAAAAGTAACATCACCACATTTCAAGCCCCAAAAAAGTGCCGCCGCTGTGGCGCAGGGTGACAGGCGCAACTTATGAGAGAATCCCCGGCCACCGTCCTACAAGCCCCAGAGAAAGCGATGAAAGCAGTGTCCGCCTCGGCCTCCCGTTACGCGATGATTCACCAGGTATTGCGTGATGCGATCGTCAACGGCACCGCACGCCACGGCCTGGTCTTGCTGGAAGCGCCGCTGGCCGAATTGTTCGGCACCAGTCGCGTGCCGGTTCGCCGAGCCCTCGACCTGCTGCATGAGGAAGGGCTGATCTGTCGCTTCAACGGCCGGGGTTACCTGATCAACCCCGAAGGCCTGGCGCTGGAACCGCTGCGCCTACCCTTGAGCCATGCGCACTTGGGCCTCAACGGGGAAGATGAGTTGGTGGACACGCGGCCCCTGGGCGAGCGCATCGTCGAGGAAATCGGCGCTGCGCTGTCCACCTGCATTGCCTTCGGTCACTACCGCCTGGACGAGCAAGCCGCCGCCGACCACTACGGCGTCAGCCGCGCAGTGGTGCGCGAAGCGCTGATGCGCCTGCGCGACCGAGGCCTGGTGGAAAAAGAGCCCTACTCTCAATGGCTGGCAGGACCGCTGACCGCCCGCGAAGTCACCGAAGACTACGAGCTGCGCGCCTGCCTGGAACCCGAAGCCCTGCGCCAGAGCGCGCCCCACCTCGACCGCGAATTGCTGGAGGCCATGTTGCAACGCGTGCTCGATGCCCAGGACAGCCCCCACTGCAGCCTGGAGGCCATCGAACAGATCGAGGAGGACCTGCACCAGCGCTGCCTCGCCGGCCTGCAGAATCGCAAGATCGCGGCACTGATCCGCCAAGGACAGAGCCCGATGATCATCAGCCGGATTTTCTACCGTTTGCTGGGGATCGGCGCCGATCCAGCCATGCTGGCCGAACATCGGCTGATTCTAGAGTTGTTGTTGCACGGCGCATTTGACGCGGCGGCGCTGAACCTGCGCGAGCATTTGCAACGCGCACGGCAGCGTATGTTGCAGCGGTTGAAAGTGTTGTCAGTGCTGCCGGAGCAGCCATTGCCGAGCTACCTGCACAAAATCAGCTGAATTCATGCAATTTGTTGCTAACTTCACCCGACCATTGAAACCACCGCTACCCCGCCCCATCTAACTTGCATACTTCCTTATGCAGGTGCCCCATGAGCGACCAGCAAGAATTCCCTGATTACGACCTCAACGACTACGCCGACCCCGAAAACGCTGAATCCACCTCGTCCAATACCGGCTTGGCCCTGCCTGGGCAAAACCTGCCGGACAAGGTCTACATCATTCCGATCCACAACCGGCCCTTCTTCCCTGCGCAAGTGCTGCCGGTGATCGTCAACGAAGAGCCGTGGGCCGAGACCCTGGAGTTGGTGAGCAAATCCGACCACCACTCCCTGGCCCTGTTCTTCATGGACACGCCGCCGGAAGACCCACGCCACTTCGACACCTCAGCCCTGCCGCTGTACGGCACCCTGGTGAAGGTGCACCACGCCAGCCGCGAGAACGGCAAGCTGCAATTCGTGGCCCAGGGCCTGACCCGTGTGCGCATCAAAACCTGGCTCAAGCACCACCGCCCGCCCTATCTGGTGGAAGTCGAATACCCGCACCAGCCGAGCGAGCCGACCGACGAGGTCAAGGCCTACGGCATGGCGCTGATCAATGCGATTAAGGAACTGCTGCCACTCAATCCGCTGTACAGCGAAGAGTTGAAGAACTACCTCAACCGCTTCAGCCCCAACGACCCATCGCCACTGACAGACTTCGCCGCTGCGCTGACCTCGGCCACCGGTAATGAGTTGCAGGAAGTGCTGGACTGCGTGCCCATGCTCAAGCGCATGGAAAAAGTGCTGCCGATGCTGCGCAAAGAAGTCGAAGTCGCGCGCCTGCAAAAAGAACTGTCCGCCGAGGTGAACCGCAAGATCGGTGAACACCAGCGCGAGTTCTTCCTCAAGGAACAGCTCAAGGTCATCCAGCAAGAACTGGGGCTGACCAAGGACGATCGCAGTGCGGACGTCGAACAGTTCGAGCAACGCCTGGAAGGCAAAGCACTGCCGGCCCAGGCGAAAAAACGCATCGATGAAGAACTGAACAAATTGTCGATCCTCGAAACCGGCTCGCCGGAATACGCGGTGACACGCAACTACCTGGACTGGGCCACGTCGGTGCCATGGGGCGTGTATGGCGAGGATAAGCTCGACCTGAAACATGCGCGAAAAGTGTTGGATAAACACCACGCGGGCCTGGATGACATCAAGAGCCGCATCCTCGAATTCCTGGCGGTGGGTGCCTACAAGGGCGAAGTCGCCGGCTCCATCGTGCTGCTGGTCGGCCCGCCGGGCGTGGGCAAGACCAGCGTGGGTAAATCCATCGCCGAGTCCCTGGGGCGGCCGTTCTATCGCTTCAGCGTCGGCGGTATGCGCGACGAGGCCGAGATCAAGGGCCATCGCCGCACCTACATCGGCGCCATGCCCGGCAAGCTGGTGCAGGCGCTTAAAGATGTGGAAGTGATGAACCCGGTGATCATGCTCGACGAGATCGACAAGATGGGCCAGAGCTTCCAGGGCGACCCGGCGTCGGCGCTGCTGGAAACCCTCGACCCGGAACAGAACGTCGAATTCCTCGACCACTACCTGGACCTGCGCCTGGACCTGTCCAAAGTGCTGTTCGTGTGCACCGCCAACACCCTGGATTCCATCCCCGGCCCGTTGCTGGACCGTATGGAAGTGATCCGCCTGTCGGGCTATATCACCGAAGAGAAAGTCGCCATCGCCAAGCGCCACCTGTGGCCGAAACAGCTGGAAAAAGCCGGCGTGTCAAAAAACACCCTGACCATCAGCGATGGCGCGCTGCGTGCGTTGATCGACGGCTATGCGCGAGAGGCCGGCGTGCGTCAGCTGGAGAAACAGCTGGGCAAACTGGTGCGCAAGGCGGTGGTCAAGTTGCTGGATGAGCCGGACTCGGTGATCAAGATCGGCAACAAGGACCTGGAAAGCTCCCTGGGCGTGCCGGTGTTCCGCAATGAGCAAGTGCTGTCCGGCACCGGCGTCATCACCGGCCTGGCCTGGACCAGCATGGGCGGCGCGACCCTGCCGATCGAGGCGACGCGTATCCATACCCTCAATCGCGGCTTCAAGCTCACCGGGCAATTGGGTGAGGTGATGAAGGAGTCTGCGGAGATTGCCTACAGCTACATCAGCTCGAACCTGAAGTCGTTTGGCGGTGATCCGAAGTTCTTCGACGAAGCCTTCGTGCACTTGCACGTGCCGGAAGGCGCCACGCCGAAAGACGGCCCAAGCGCCGGGGTAACCATGGCCAGTGCGCTGCTGTCCCTGGCACGCAACCAGCCGCCGAAAAAAGGCGTGGCGATGACCGGCGAGCTGACACTGACCGGGCATGTGCTGCCGATTGGCGGGGTGCGCGAGAAGGTGATTGCGGCGCGGCGCCAGAAGATCCATGAGCTGATCTTGCCGGAGCCGAATCGCGGGAGTTTTGAAGAGTTGCCGGAGTACCTGAAAGAAGGCATGACGGTGCACTTTGCCAAGCGGTTTGCGGATGTGGCCAAAGTGCTGTTCTGATCGTTATGTAGCGCCTGGAGCGGCCTCTTCGCGAGCAAGCCCGCTCCTCCATGTTGACCGCGTACGCGGTCGACAGGTGGGAGCGGGCTTGCTCGCGAAAGGGCCGGCCCGGTCACCACAAGTTCCCATCCAGTCACACCTTGTCTCATCTTCGGTTATGCTCGCCCTTCGTCGTGAATCAACGGAGCCCCCATGACCGCTGCCCGCCTGCTTCTCCCCTTGAGCCTTGCCCTGCTGGCCGCGTGCGCCAGTGCACCGAAGCAAAACGTCACCGTGGACAATCAGAGCGCCTGCCCGCTGCAGCTTAAAAGCGGACAAAACCTGATCCTGACCCTGCCGAGCAACCCCACCACTGGCTACCGCTGGGCGATCCAGGACTCCGCCGGCGGCGTGTTGCGTGCGTTGAGCCCGGAGGTCTACAGCAGCTCGGAATCCGGCGTGATCGGTGGCGGCGGCCAGTCGACCTGGCGCTTCCAGGCGTTCGCCACCGGGCAGGGCCGTTTGCGCCTGACCTCCCAACAACCCTGGGAGCCGGAAGCCGAACCCGTCGAGACCTTTGACTGCGCTATCACGGTGAACTGATATGCCATGGCTGATTCTTGCGTTGATGGGCGCCGGCACCTTTATCTACGGCCTGACCACCCATGCCACGTTGCTGTGCCTGCTGGTCAAGCCGCTGCCAGTACTGGCGCTGCTGGGCTGGCTGCATGATGCGCCACCCACCGACTATCGACGCTGGATCAGCCTGGGGCTGATTTTTTCCCTGGTGGGCGATGTGCTGCTTGCCTGGCCGGGTGACCTGTTCATCTTTGGCTTGGGTGCATTTCTGTTGGCGCACCTGGCCTACCTCAAAGCCTATTTCAGTGACTGTCGCCGCTTGGCGCTGCTGCCGCTGGTATTGGCGCTGGCCGTGGGCGCGATCCTGCTGAGCATCCTGATTTCCCATGGGCTGGGCGACCTGCTGATTCCAGTGGTGGTGTATGCCCTGGTAATCAGCGCCATGCTCTGGCGCGCATTGGCCCGGCTAGGCAGCGATGTGCCAAAGCGTTCGGCAGGGTTGGCGGCTGCGGGCGCGGCGTCGTTCGTGTTTTCCGACACGCTGATCGGCATCAACCGGTTTGTGGTGGCGTTCGATGCAGCGCCGTATTTGCTGATCACGACGTATTGGCTCGGCCAATGGGGCATCACGGCCTCGGCTTTCCATCAGACAACCCGCGCACATGAGGGCCAAGTTGGCTAAAATGCCGGCCTTTCCCCCTTCGTCGCCGGAACAACCGTGAGCAAAGAACCCGATCGCCTATTCGCCCAGCCCCTGCCCCAGGTGCCGGACTTCGCCTTTAACGAGAACGTGGTGCGGGTGTTCCCGGACATGATCAAGCGCTCGGTACCGGGTTACCCGACCATCGTCGAGAACCTTGGCGTACTCGCCGCGCAGTTCGCCCAACCCAACAGCGTGCTGTATGACCTGGGGTCATCCCTCGGCGCAGTGACCCAGGCCTTGCGCCGTCATGTGCGCACCGACGGTTGCCGAGTGATCGCGGTGGATAACTCGGCGGCGATGGTCGAGCGTTGCCGTGAATACCTCAATGGCCAGGACTCGATGTTCCAGGAGCTGCTGCCGGTCGAGGTCATCGAAGGCGATATCCTCGCGCTGCAATTTCAGCCGGCGTCAGTGGTCGCGCTGAATTTCACCCTGCAATTCATCGCACCCGATGAGCGCCTGGCGCTGCTCTCGCGCATCCGCCAATCGCTGTTGCCGGGCGGTGCGCTGATCCTTTCGGAGAAGCTGCGTTTCAACGATGCGCAAGAACATGCGCTGCTCACCGACCTGCATATCGCGTTCAAACGCGCCAATGGCTACAGCGAACTGGAAATCGCCCAGAAGCGCAGCGCCATCGAAAACGTCATGAAGCCCGACAGCCTCGAAGAACATCGCGAACGCCTGTTGGCGGCCGGGTTCTCGACAGTCGTGCCATGGTTCCAGTGTCTTAACTTTGCCTCGTTGATTGCCTTGCCATGATTGATCTGTCTCCCCTCGCCCGCCACCTGGTCGGCACTCCCCTGGCCGTGTGGGCCCAGGGCCTGCAAGCGCAACTCGATAGCAAGATGGAAAAGGGTCATGGCGACCTGGAGCGCTGGCAGAGTGCGCTGGATGCGTTGCCAAAGATCCAACCCAGCGAAGTGGATTTGCTCAACGGCCTGACACTCGATACCCACTGCGACGATGACACCCGCGCGCTGATGCATACCGCGCTGATGGGCCTGAGCCCTTGGCGCAAAGGACCATTCAACCTATTCGGCGTGCATGTGGATACTGAGTGGCGCTCGGACTGGAAGTGGTCCCGCGTTGCACCGCACTTGAACCTGAAGGGCAAGCGCATCCTCGACGTGGGCTGCGGCAACGGTTACTACATGTGGCGCATGCTCGGCGCCGGCGCCGATAGCGTGATTGGCGTTGATCCCAACTGGCTGTTCTTCTGCCAGTTCCAGGCGGTGCAGCGTTACCTGTCCGAGCCCAAGGCCTGGCACCTGCCGTTTCCGTTCGAAGACCTGCCGTCGAACCTGGAAGGCTTTGATACGGTGTTTTCCATGGGCGTGTTCTACCACCGTCGTTCGCCCATCGAGCATCTGCTTGCACTGAAAGATACACTGGTCAAAGGCGGCGAACTGGTCCTGGAAACCCTGGTGGTGGAAGGCGATCAGCAACAGGTGCTGGTGCCGGAAGATCGCTACGCGCAGATGCGTAACGTATGGTTCCTGCCCTCGGTGCCGGCCTTGATGCTGTGGCTGCGGCGTGCAGGTTTCAGCGACGTACGGTGCGTGGATGTGAGTGTGACCACGGTTGAGGAACAGCGTGGGACGCAGTGGATGAAGTACCAGTCCCTCAGCGATTTCCTGGACCCGGAAGATCACAGCAAGACCATCGAAGGGCTGCCGGCGCCAATGCGGGCGGTGATCATCGCCAAGAAATAGTCCCGATCGCCCTGAAGAAACACAGGGCCAAATGTGGCAGGGGGTAAGCCCCCTCCCACATTTTTGTCCTCAGTGTTCTTTAGCGTGGTGGTTTGGCCCGGCGAGCCTTGAAGAACTCACTCAACACCGTGCCGCACTCCTCGGCCAGCACCCCGCCTTCAAACAGCACCTTATGATTGAGAAAGCCCTGGGTAAAAAACTGCCCCTGGCTTTGCACGATCCCCGCCTTGGGCTCCAGCGCGCCGTACACCACCCGCGCAATCCGTGAGTGCACGATCAAGCCCGCGCACATGCTGCAGGGTTCCAGGGTCACATACAGCGTGCTGCCCACCAGGCGGTAGTTGCTGATGGCTTGCGCGGCGGCGCGGATGGCGACCATTTCGGCGTGGGCACTGGGGTCGTTGCCGCTGATGGGGCAGTTGAAGCCACGGCCGATGATTTCACCGTCCTGCACCAGCACTGCACCGACGGGCACTTCACCCAATGCAGCACCTTGGGCAGCAAGGGCCAGGGCTTCGCGCATGAAGTCCTGGTCGCGGCTGCGGTCGATGATCGCGGGGGGGCGAAACTGGCGCATCACGCCACCTCGATGGCGGCCATCAGGCCGGTTTCCATATGGTCGATCACGTGGCAATGGAACATCCACACCCCTGGGTTATCCGCCACCAACGCCACGCGGGCGCGTTCGTTCTTGCCCAACAGGTAGGTGTCGGTGAAGTACGGGATCACCTTGTGGCGGTTCGACGCGATCACCTTGAAGCTCATGCCGTGCAGGTGGATCGGGTGCTGGTACTGGGTCATGTTCTTCAATTCGAAAATATAGCTCTTGCCCTTCTCAAGCTTGGCAATCGGGCGGTCGGCGCAGGTCTTGTCAGTGATGTCCCAGGCCTTGCCGTTGATCTGCCACAGGCTGGGTGGCTTGCCGTCATCGACTGAAACGGTGCCAACCCATTCGAAATTGAAGTTGAGTTTCTCCGCATTGGCCAGGTCCGGTTCGCTGATCGGATTGGCGGGCAATGCAGGCGGCCACGCAGTCGGTGCATCGGAGTTGGCCACCGAACGAAACGTACCGAGGCGCACCGGGCCGTTGCGAATCGACAGTTCCTCACCGGCAGGCGGTGCCTTGATCGCCAGGCAGATGCGCATGCCGGGGCCCAGCCAGTATTCCTTGCCCAGCGGGCGCGGCTCGATGGGGTTGCCGTCCAGCGCGTAGATCTGCGCTTCGACATCCGGGATGTTGATGCGATAGGTCAGGGTGTTGTCGAGGTTGAGCAGGCGCACGCGGGTGATCTGCCCGGCGGGCAGATCGATGACGGCCTGGGACACGCCATTGATCGTCGACAACCGCCCGGCGGTGCCGCCACGCGCCGCTTCACGGGGAATGCTGAAGGCCACGAAAGCGCCCTCTTCGTCCACGTGCCAGCTTTTTAGGCTCAGGGTGCGTTCATATTTGAAACCGGTGGGCTCGCGCTCTTCGATGATCAGCGGACCAACCAGGCCGCGGCCGAGTTCTTCGCTGCTGTTCACATGGGGGTGATACCAGTAGCTGCCCGCGTCGGGCACGCGAAACTTGTAGTCGAAGTATTCGCCGGGCAGCACCGGCAATTGCGAGACGTAAGGCACGCCGTCCATTTCCAGCGGGAGGCGGATGCCATGCCAGTGGATGGTGGTGGCGACCGGCAAGTGGTTGATGAAGCGCACTCGCAGCCATTCGCCCTGGCGCACGCGCAGCTCGGTGCCAGGCGCAGACGGGCCGAATGCCCAGGCTTCGGTCTTGTGACCCGGCACCAGTTCCACGTCCAGCGGCGCGGCAATCAATTGGTAATCGCTTCCTGCGTTGGCATCGGCAACCTTGCCCAGCCAGTAGCGGTAGGCGCCACCGGCACCCACACCGACTACTGCCAGGCCGGCAAGGCCACCGAGAATCTGTCGACGGGAAAACGATTGGGACACAACAACCTCACGTATCTGCAGCAGGCACAGGGCCTGCAAAGGGCAGATACGATACACCCGCGGGCGCTAAACAGTAAGGGTTCGCATTGCCGCACAGCTGAATTCAAAGGGTTTAGCTGGGTGGTCAGGACTCTGGATACACTGAAGATCCAATGTGGGAGCGGGCTTGCTCGCGAAGGCGACAGGTCAGTGAATACATCTCTGACTGATCCACTGCATTCGCGAGCAAGCCCGCTCCCACATTGTTGATCTTCAGCGTTCTTTAGACTGTGTTCGCTTAAGTTCTGGCGGCTGCCAGGATCAGGGCCTTCATCTCGGCAACCGCACCTTTGAAACCGACGAACAGCGCATGCGCCACCAGCGCATGGCCGATGTTCAGCTCGTTGATGCCCTTGATCGCCGCCACCGCCTCGACGTTGTGGTAATGCAGGCCATGGCCGGCGTTGACGATCAGGCCTTCCTTGAGACCGCAGCTCACACCGTCGATGATGCGTTGCAGCTCATCAGCCACTTCGGTCGGCGTGGTGGCATCGGCGTAACGGCCAGTGTGCAGTTCGATGGCCGGTGCGCCGACACGACGCGAGGCTTCGATCTGGCGCTCGTCGGCGTCGATGAACAGCGACACTTCGCTGCCGATCTTCGACAGGCGCTCCACGGCGGCCTTGATCCGCGCTTCCTGGCCGGCCACGTCGAGGCCGCCTTCGGTGGTGAGTTCCTGACGGGTTTCCGGCACCAGGCAGATGTGCGCGGGGCGGATGCGCTCGGCGAACTGCATCATTTCTTCGGTGACGCCCATTTCGAAGTTCATGCGGGTTTGCAGCACGTCCTTGAGCACCAGCACATCGCGCTCCTGGATATGACGGCGGTCTTCGCGCAGGTGCACGGTGATGCCGTCGGCGCCCGCTTCTTCGGCGTCCAGCGCGGCCTTGACCGGGTCCGGGTAACGGGTGCCCCGGGCCTGGCGCAGGGTAGCGACGTGGTCGATGTTGACGCCAAGAAGAATGCGATTGCTGGTGGTCACGGAAGCGCTCCTGAATAGGGAAAGAAACGCTGCACAGCATACACGGGGTTGTCAGGGCTTTCGAAACAACTCGCGACTGACCAGCGGCCGTCCGCCCAAGTGCACGGCCAGGGCCTGGCGCATCAGGCGCTTGGCGGCAGAAAGCGCACCGGGTGCGGTCCAGTCCGCCTCGCTCATGGCCAACAGTTCGGTGCCCTGGAACAGGCCCGGCTGCAACAAGTACACGCGCTCCAGGCCGGCGTCGACTTGCAGGCGATACATGCCATCGGCGGCGACAGGATCGCCGTGCAGGTCGTTGGCCAGTTCGAAGCCGTAACCCAGGTCGTCGAGCAGACGCCATTCGAAGGCGCGCAGCAGCGGTTCCAGGGGACGCCCTTCGGCCAGGGCGAGCAAGGTGGCGGCGTAATGATCGAAGACCGCCGGGTGTGGGTCTTCGGCGGGCAGCAGGCGGATCAGCAATTCGTTGAGGTAGAGGCCGCTGAACAGCGCCTCACCATTAAGCCAGGCAGAAGTGCCGACACTTTCCATGCGCCCGACGTTTTTCAGCTCGCCTTTGCCGCGAAACTCCACGTCCAAGGCCACAAAGGGTCGCGCCAACGTGCCCGCCTTGCCCCGCGCACTGCGCAATACTGCGCGCAGGCGGCCCTGGGGCGTGAGGAAGTCCACCAGGGCGCTGGTCTCGCGGTAGGCGCGGCTGTGCAGGACGTACGCGGGCTGGCTGGGGGGCGTGGTTGAGGACATGGGTTCTCGTTGCTGGAATGCACTAGTGAAAACGACACAAACCTAATGTGGGAGGGGGCTTGCCCCCGATGGCAGTGTGTCAGTCACTTATTTGCTAACTGACCCACCGCTATCGGGGGCAAGCCCCCTCCCACATTTTTTTCCTGCGGCGTCCTTACAGGTCGCCGTAGCCCAGAGAGCGCAATGCACGCTCATCATCGGACCAGCCACCCTTCACCTTCACCCACAGGTTGAGCATGATCTTGGAGTCGAACAGCAACTCCATGTCCTTGCGCGCCTCGGTGCCGATACGCTTGATGCGCTCGCCCTTGTCGCCAATGATGATTTTCTTCTGGCCGTCACGTTCGACGAGGATCAGCGCATGGATGTGCAGGGTCTTGCCTTGCTGCTTGAACTCTTCGATCTCGACGGTGATCTGGTACGGCAGCTCGGCGCCCATCTGGCGCATGATTTTCTCGCGCACCAGTTCGGCGGCGAGGAAGCGGCTGCTGCGATCGGTGATCTGGTCTTCCGGGAAGAAGTGCTCGTTCTCCGGCAGGTGCTCGGCGATCACACGTTCCAGGGCGTCCAGGTTGTGGCCGTGCTGGGCGGAGATCGGGATGATCTGGGCGTTCGGCAGCTGTTCCTGCAACCAGCTCAGGTGCGGCATCAGCTCGGCTTTGTCTTCGATGCGATCAGTCTTGTTCAGCGCGACGATCAGCGGGCCGGTGACGTACTGCACACGCTCCAGGACCATCTGGTCTTCGTCGGTCCACTTGGTGCGGTCGACCACGAAGATCACCACGTCGACGTCTTTCAACGCCGCCGAAGCGGTCTTGTTCATGTAGCGGTTCAGGGCTTTTTCGCCACCTTTGTGCATGCCCGGGGTATCGACGTAGACCGCTTGCACGTTGCCTTCGGTCTTGATGCCCAGCATGTTATGGCGGGTGGTCTGCGGCTTGCGCGAGGTGATCGCGAGCTTCTGGCCAAGGATGTGGTTCAGCAGCGTGGACTTGCCCACGTTCGGGCGGCCGACGATGGCAACATAGCCACAGCGTGTTGCGTTTGAATCAGTCATGGCCATTCTCCACGCCCAGGGCAATCAGTGCTGCAGCGGCCGCTACCTGTTCGGCAATACGACGGCTCACACCCTGACCTCGGCTTTTTTCGTTCAGTAAGGTGATTTCACATTCCACGAAGAACACGCGGCAATGCGGCTCACCCTGGATATCCACCACTTCATAGCGTGGCAGGTCGCAACCGCGCGATTGCAGGAATTCCTGCAAGCGGGTCTTGGGGTCTTTGTTGGTGTCGACCAGCGTGAGGCTTTCGATCTCGGAGGTCAGCCACGCGGTGACACGTTCCTTGGCTGCTTCCATACCTGCATCGAGGTAGATGGCACCGATCAGCGCTTCGAGGGCGTCGGCCAGGATCGATTCACGGCGGAAACCGCCGCTCTTCAGCTCACCGGAACCCAGGCGCAGGTACTCGCCCAGGCCGAAGCCACGGGCCAGCACGGCCAGGGTCTCGCCCTTCACCAGGCGTGCGCGCAAGCGCGACAGCTGGCCTTCACGGGCTTGGGGGAAGCGCTCGAAAAGAGCTTCACCGGCGACGAAATTGAGGATGGCATCACCGAGAAATTCCAGGCGCTCGTTATTGCGCCCTGCAAAGCTGCGGTGTGTAAGGGCAAGGACCATCAATTCCTGGTCCTTGAAGGTGTAGCCGAGCTGGCGCTCGAGACGACTTAGAGAAACGCTCACGGTTTACCCATATCTGTTTGGTGGCACCGGCGGCCATCGACGATTGACGCAGTGTTCAAATTCAAATCCTGGTTGGTGCAGCATGAGGCAGGACCGATTTGTCCCCACCCCAGAAAAGCATTCGGCGCTGTGTTCACAGCGCCGCCTGTATTACTTGATCAGCCCGACCCGCGAGAAGTTCGGCAGGTGGCTGAGTTTGGGTTCCGGCCAGCTCATCCAGACCGCGAAGGCCTTGCCGACGATATTCTGGTCGGGAACCATGCCCAGCAGGTCCTTGGGAATGTTGGGGTCATCCCAGTACCGGCTGTCATTGGAGTTGTCGCGGTTGTCGCCCATCATGAAGTAGTGCCCGGCCGGCACTTTCCACTGGCCGTCTGGCTGGGCACGGTAGCGGCTCATTTCCTTACGGATTTCATGCTCCACCGCACCGAGTTTTTCCTGGTACAGCTCGGCGCTGCCCAGGCTGTTCGGCTCGGAGCCGACCAGTTTCTCGGCCACCGACTCACCGTTGATGAACAGACGCTTGTCGCTGGTGTAACGGATCACGTCGCCCGGCAGGCCAACCACACGCTTGATGTAGTTGACGTTCGGGTCGCTCGGGTAGCGGAACACCATCACATCGCCACGCTGTGGGTCACCGATTTCGATGACCTTCTTGTCGATCACCGGCAGGCGGATCCCGTAGGAAAACTTGTTCACCAGGATGAAGTCGCCCACGTCCAGGGTGGGTTTCATCGACCCCGAAGGAATCTGAAACGGTTCCACCAGGAACGAACGCAGCACCAGCACGATGAACAACACCGGGAAGAACGACTTGCCGTATTCAACCAGCAAGGGCTCTTTGTTCAGCTTCTCGATCACCACGCCATCGGGTTGGCTGACGCTGCCCTGATAGGACGCGATAGCCGCCCGCCGACGCGGGGCGAAGAACACCAGATCGAGCAACGCCAGGAGGCCGCAAACGGCAACGGCGATGACCAGCAACAGCGGGAAATTTAGCGACATAGGACCTAACTATCCAACCTGAGCACCGCAAGGAAGGCTTCTTGTGGAACTTCCACGTTACCTACTTGCTTCATGCGTTTTTTACCGGCCTTTTGCTTCTCAAGCAGCTTGCGCTTACGGCTTACGTCACCGCCGTAGCATTTGGCCAGTACGTTCTTTCTGAGTGCCTTGACGGAGGTCCGCGCAATGATCTGCCCGCCAATGGCGGCCTGGATCGCGACGTCGAACATCTGGCGCGGAATCAGCTCTTTCATCTTCTCGGTCAACTGGCGACCTTTGTAGTGCGCGTTGTCCTTGTGCACGATCAGTGCCAGGGCATCGACCTTGTCGCCGTTGATCAATACATCCAGTTTCACCAGATTAGCCGATTGGTAACGGTCAAAATGGTAATCCAGCGAAGCATAGCCGCGACTGGTGGATTTGAGGCGGTCGAAGAAGTCCAATACCACTTCGTTCATCGGCATGTCGTAGGTCACTTGGACCTGGGTGCCGAGGAACAGCATGTCGCGCTGGACGCCACGCTTTTCGATACACAGCGTAATGACGTTGCCCAGGTGCTCCTGCGGCACCAGGATATTGGCCCGCACGATAGGCTCGCGCATGTCTTCGATCGCCGAGAGATCCGGGAGCTTGGACGGGTTGTCGACGTAAATCGTTTCACCGGTTTTCAGCAACAACTCGAAAATAACGGTCGGCGCGGTGGTGATCAGGTCCAGGTCGTATTCGCGCTCAAGGCGCTCCTGGATGATTTCCATGTGCAGCATGCCCAGGAAGCCGCAGCGGAAGCCGAAGCCCAGTGCGTCGGAGCTTTCCGGGGTGTACTGCAACGACGAGTCGTTGAGGGTCAACTTCTGCAGGGCTTCGCGGAAATCTTCGAAGTCATCGGAGCTGACCGGGAACAGACCGGCGTAGACCTGCGGCTGGATGCGCTTGAAGCCTGGCAGCACGTCGACGTCCGGCGTGGAGCTCAGGGTCAGGGTGTCACCCACCGGTGCACCGTGAATGTCCTTGATGCCGGCGATGATGAAGCCTACTTCACCGGCTTTCAGATCAACGGTCGCGGTGTGCTTGGGGTTGAATACACCGACGCTGTCCACCAGGTGGATCTTGCCGGTGGACTTGACCAGGATCTTGTCGCCCTTCTTCACGCGGCCGTGACGAACGCGAACCAGGGACACAACGCCCAGGTAGTTGTCGAACCAGGAGTCGATGATCAACGCTTGCAGCGGATCTTCGTAGTTGCCGGTCGGGGCTGGAATGGTGTGCACCAGGCGTTCGAGCACTTCGTCGACACCCAGGCCGGTCTTGGCGCTGCAGGTAACGGCGTCGGTGGCGTCGATGCCGATGATCTTCTCGATCTCTTCCTTGACGCGCTCAGGCTCGGCCTGGGGCAGGTCGATCTTGTTCAGCACGGGCATGACTTCCAGGCCCTGCTCGATCGCGGTGTAGCAGTTGGCAACCGACTGCGCTTCAACGCCCTGGCCGGCGTCGACCACCAGCAAGGCACCTTCACAGGCCGCCAGGGAACGGCTGACTTCGTAGGTGAAGTCAACGTGGCCCGGGGTGTCAATGAAGTTCAGCTGGTAGGTGATGCCGTCTTTGGCTTTGTAATACAGCGTAACGCTGTGGGCCTTGATGGTGATCCCGCGCTCGCGCTCGAGGTCCATGGAGTCCAGGACCTGGGCTTCCATTTCACGCTCGGCAAGGCCGCCGCACATCTGGATGAATCGATCGGCCAGCGTCGACTTGCCATGGTCAATGTGGGCGATGATGGAGAAATTGCGGATATGACTCAAATCACTCACGGATCAACACTCAAAAAGGCTGCAGGCAGATTGCCCGCTGAAAAATAGCCGGGAATTGTACCTGATGCTCAGGCCAGACGTCATCTTTGCTGACCAGAACAAAAATGCCCCGATCTACCGACCGGGGCATTTTTTGTTCATAAGCGCGGAATCAACCGGCCCGGCGCAGTAGCCAGAAGCCGGCCAGGGCGCAAATCGCCGTGGGCACCAGCACCGCAAACAGCGGCGAGAAGCCGAACACCAGGCTCGATGGGCCCAGCAGGTCCTGGGCGATGCGGAACGTGAAGCCCACCAGTACACCCGTGAATACGCGCTGCCCCAGCGTTACGGAACGCAGCGGACCAAAGATGAAGGAAATCGCCATCAGCACCAACGCGGCAGTCACCACGGGTTGCAACACCTTGACCCAAAATGCCAGCCAATAACGGCCGTTGTTCAAGCCTTGGTCCTTCAGGTAGTGGATATAACCCCACAGCCCGGAGATCGGCAGACTTTCAGGGATCATCACCACGGTATTCAACAATTCCGGCTTGAGGGCAATGTCCCACTCCTGGCTCGGCACATTGATCACTTCGGTGCTGGCCTTGGTGCCTTGGCCGACATTACGGAAGTAGGTGGTGGTAACGTCGCTGAGTTGCCATTTTTCGCCGCTGTACTGCGCACGTTTGGCGAAGCTGGACTCCAGCAAATGACGTTCTTTGTCGAACGTGTAGCGGGTCACACCAATCAACAGGCCGCCCGGCTGCACGGCGTTGATATGGATGAATTCATCACCCTGGCGGTGCCACAGGCCGTGCTTGGCGCTTTGCGCATCGCCCGAACCCTGGGCCAGGGCGCGATTGGCCTGGGCCGTGGTTTCCGCCGGTGGGGCCACGTATTCGCCGATCAGTACGCTGCACGCCATCAGCAGCAGCATGGGCTTCATGACCGCCCATACGATACGACCGATGGAAACGCCGGCGGCGCGCATGATGGTCAGTTCGCTGTTGCTGGCCAGGCTGCCCAGGCCGATCAGGCAGCCGATCAGCGCGGCCATCGGCATCATGTCGTACAGACGGCGCGGCGCGGTGAGGCCCACATAGCTCAGCACGTCCCACACGGTGTAGGTGTCGGTGACGTTGCCGACTTCATCGATGAAGGCGAACAACGATGCCAGCCCGAGGATGATGCCCAGTACCGCCAGGATGGCGATCAGTACGCTGCTACCAATGTAGCGATCGAGCTTAGCCACGAGCCAACTCCTTCTGGCCACGACGGCTCTTCATTTTCAAACGGATCGGTTCCCAATACAGCAGGCCCAGGCCAATCACCAGGAAGATCCCGTGCACCCACCACAGCCCCAGGGTCGGCGACAGCTTGCCTTTCTCCAGGGAGCCACGGGCGGAAATCAGAATGGTGAGGTACGCCATGTACAGCAGGATCGCCGGTAACAGCTTGAGGAAGCGACCCTGACGTGGGTTGACGCGGGACAGCGGCACCGCCATCAAGGTCACGATGAACACCAGCAACGGCAAGGAAATCCGCCATTGCAACTCGGCGATCGAGCGCAGTTCCTTGCTACCGAACAGCTCGGTGGTCGGGATGGCGTCGCGGTCGGTGACTTCGTCGCTGATATCCGGACGAGCCAGCATCACCCCATAGGTGTCGTACTTGATCGCACGGTAATCAGCCATGCCCGGACTGCCATCGTAGCGATAGCCATTTTCCAGGATCAGGTAGCGACTGCCGTCAGGACGCACTTCCTGGCGACCTGAATCGGCCACCAGCACGGAAATACCACGATCTTTCTTGTCCTGACCCAGACGCTTCTCGGAGATGAACACACCGCCCAGGTTGGCGCGGTCGTCGGTCATGGTTTCGGTGTAGGTCACACGCGAACCGTCATTGAGCGCCTGGAAGCGGCCCGGTTCGAGGGTGTCGAACTCGGTCATCGCGTCCTGTTTGTTCAGGACCAGCTGGAACTGCATGGCGCCCTGGGGGGCCAGGCTCAGGCTCAGCCAGGCCACGATCAGCGCGACGCCGGCGGCCGGGATCATGGTCATGCCCAGCAGGCGCTGCTGGCTCATGCCGGTGGCCGAAAGCACGGTCATTTCGCTTTCGAGGTACAGGCGGCCGTAAGCCAGCAGGATCCCGAGGAACAGGCCGAGCGGCAGGATCAGCTGCAGGAAGCCCGGCAGGCGAAAGCCCATGATCAGGAACAGCGAGCCCGGATCCAGGGCGCCCGAGGCGGCTTGAGCCAGGTATTTGACGAAACGACCACTCATGATGATGACCAGCAACACCGCACTCACGGCACTCAGGGTCAACAGGACTTCGCGGGACAGATAACGGAAGACGATCAAACCAGACACTCCAGGGTTGTCAGGCTAAGGCGGCCAAACAAGCAAGCATACCGAGCCAGCCCATTTGCAGGGGCCGACTAAAAAGATGGCGCATTATCCTGTGATTGACCGCGCCTGTCACTGCGCAACCTCATGCGCATGCACAAAGCGGGTGACAAGGGTTGTCAGGCTCCGCCGGCGAGGTTCAAACTGCGGCCTTTGTTGCCGGCGGCTTACACAGCTGCCTGGTATTAAAGCCGGAGTACAGACTCCTGGCTAACCGACCTGTATAAGGGACCCGAAAATGGAATTGGTTGTAAAAAGCGTTAGCCCCGAAACGTTGAAAACCGCCACCCTCGTGGTCGCCATCGGCGAAGGCCGCAAGCTCGGCGTTGCCGCCAAGCAACTCGACGAACTCAGCGGCGGCGCCATCAGCGCAGTGCTCAAGCGCGGCGACCTGGCCGGCAAAGTCGGCCAGAGCCTGCTGCTGCAGAGCCTGCCTAACCTCAAGGCCGACCGCGTATTGCTGGTGGGCGTGGGCAAGGACGCTGAACTGGGCGACCGTCCATTCCGCAAAATCATCAGCGGCATCCTCACCACCCTCAAGGGCCTGGGCGGCACTGACGCCGCGCTGGCGCTCGACGAAGTCGTGGTCAAAGGCCGTGACAGCTATGGCAAGACTCGCCTGCTGGCCGAGAGCCTGGTGGATGGCGGTTATGTCTTCGACCAGTTCAAGAGCACCAAAGCCGAACCCCGCGCGCTGAAAAAAATCACCCTGCTGACCATCAAGGCCGCCCAGGCTGAAGTCGAGCGCGCCGTGACCCACGCACAAGCGATCGCCAACGGCATGTCGTTCACCCGCGACCTGGGCAACTTGCCGCCGAACATTTGCCACCCGACCTTCCTCGGCGAACAAGCCAAGGCGCTGGGCAAAGAGTTCAAGGGCCTGAAAGTCGAAGTGCTGGACGAGAAGAAGATCAAGGAACTGGGCATGGGCTCGTTCTATGCCGTGGGCCAGGGCAGCGACCAGCCGCCACGCCTGATCGTCATGCAATACAACGGCGGCAAGAAGTCCGAGAAGCCTTACGCACTGGTCGGTAAAGGCATCACCTTCGACACCGGCGGCATCAGCCTCAAGCCGGGCCTGGGCATGGACGAGATGAAGTACGACATGGGCGGCGCCGCCAGCGTGTTCGGCACCCTGCGTGCTGTGCTGGAACTCAAGCTGCCGATCAACCTGGTGTGCATCCTGGCCTGCGCCGAGAACATGCCGAGCGGCGGCGCGACCCGTCCGGGCGACATCGTCACCACCCTGAGCGGCCAGACCGTCGAAATCCTCAACACCGACGCCGAAGGCCGCCTGGTGCTGTGCGACGCGCTGACCTACGCCGAGCGCTTCAAGCCACAGGCCGTGATCGACATCGCGACCCTGACCGGTGCCTGCATCGTCGCCCTGGGTTCCCACACTTCGGGCCTGTTGGGCAACAGCGACGAACTGATCGAGCAACTGCTCAGCGCCGGTAAAGCCGCTGACGACCGTGCCTGGCAATTGCCGCTGTTCGATGAGTACCAGGAACAACTGGACAGCCCGTTCGCCGACATCGCCAACATCGGCGGCCCGAAAGCCGGCACCATCACTGCTGCTTGCTTCCTGTCGCGCTTTGCCAAGAACTTCAACTGGGCCCACCTGGACATCGCGGGCACGGCCTGGACCAGCGGCGGCAAGGACAAGGGCGCCACCGGCCGTCCGGTTCCCCTGCTGACCCAGTACCTGCTGGACCGCGCCAAGGCCTAAACGCAATCCCCCTGCAGGAGCCGGCTTGCCCGGTCCTGCGGGGGGATGCGCAAGCCCAGGAAATGCAATGACCCAAGTCGACTTCTATATATTGCCCAGCGCCGACCCGCTCGCGCGCCTGGACTTTGCCTGCAAACTCACCGAAAAAGCCTGGCGCATGGGCCACCGCATCTACCTGCATTGCAGCGATGCCGCCCAACGCGATGAGCTGGATGCCCGCCTCTGGCGTTTCAAGGGCGAAAGCTTCGTGCCCCACGGCCCCGCCGAATCTGAACCTGAAGGCCTGGTTGTCCTGGGTTTGGGAGACAGTTGCGGCGACCACCTGGACCTGCTGGTCAACCTGGACCTGAAAGTACCGCCGTTCGCCAAGGCATTCGCCCGTGTGGCGGAAGTGGTGGTTGAGGATCCGGCTATTCGTCAGGCCGCGCGGGAGAGTTTCCGTTTCTACCGCGAACAGGGCTATCCTCTGCAGGATCACCGGCTACAACGACTTTGAGCACACGATGGACACTCCAAACCCTCTAAAAAAAGATGACCACCTGCTGGACGACCTCGAGTCGATCCGTCAGTTGCTGGGTGATGATGACTTGCAACCGCCGCTGTTGACCGAACCGGTCGAGGGCGAGGTACAGATTCCGCTGTTGTTCGACATGGTCGGCGGCAAACCCGTCGCGCCGGAGCCCGTCGCCGTGGCCCCCGCCGTCGAACCTGCGCCTGCTGAAAAAGGCCCAGATGCCCTGCTGCTGCACCTGGACAACGAACTGCGCGCTGCCGCGCAACTGATCATGCAAGACGTGATCGACGACTTTGCCCCGCATATCGAAACCGAGATCAAGCGCCGGCTGGATGCGCGCATGGAGCGGTTGCTCAGCCAATACCAGTCTTAAGCCATACACGTCACCCTGCGGGAGCGGGCTTGCTGGCGAAAGCGCTGGATCAGTCAACGCCTGAGCTGACTGCCACACCGCTTTCGCCAGCAAGCCCGCTGCCACATTTGCTCAGCGTACATCTCAAGCCTGTCTTCACCTCGCCCTGCGCCCTATCCCCCGTTATACTTGTCGGCTTTCCTGAATTAATGCCAACTAGGGTCCCGCCGCGCATGGATAAGACCTACCAGCCGCACGCTATTGAAACTTCCTGGTACCAGACCTGGGAGTCCGAGAATTATTTCGCCCCGCAAGGCGCGGGCGATTCCTACACCATCATGATTCCGCCACCGAACGTCACTGGCAGCCTGCACATGGGCCATGGCTTCAACAATGCGATCATGGATGCGTTGATCCGTTTCCGCCGTATGCAGGGCCGCAACACCCTGTGGCAACCGGGCACCGACCACGCCGGTATCGCCACCCAGATGCTGGTGGAACGCCAACTCGAAGCCACCGGCCAGAGTCGCCACGACTTGGGGCGCGAGAAATTCCTGGAAAAGATCTGGGAGTGGAAGGACCAATCCGGCGGCAATATCAGCCGTCAGATTCGTCGCCTGGGCTCGTCCGTGGACTGGAGCCGCGAGCGTTTCACCATGGACGACGGCCTGTCGGAAGCCGTGAAAGAAGCCTTCGTGCGTCTGCATGAAGACGGACTGATCTACCGCGGCAAGCGCCTGGTCAACTGGGACACCAAGCTGCACACAGCGATTTCCGACCTCGAAGTGGAAAACCACGATGAGAAAGGCTTCCTGTGGAACCTCAAGTACCCGCTGGCCGACGGCGCCAAGACCGCTGAAGGCAACGACTACCTGATCGTCGCCACCACCCGTCCGGAAACCATGCTCGGCGATGCCGCCGTTGCAGTTAACCCGACTGACGAGCGCTACCAGGCGCTGATCGGCAAGTTCGTCGAGCTGCCATTGGTCGGCCGGCGCATCCCGATCATCGCAGACGACTACTGCGACCCTGAATTCGGCACCGGCTGCGTGAAAATCACCCCGGCCCACGATTTCAACGACTACGAAGTCGGCAAGCGCCACAACCTGCCGCTGCTGAATATCTTCGACAAAAACGCCGCCGTACTGCCGGCTTGCCAGGTGTTCAACCTGGACGGCACGCTGAACGAAAGCATCGACGGTAAGATTCCGGCCGAATATGCAGGCCTCGACCGTTTCGAAGCACGCAAGCAGATCGTCGCCGCCTTCGACGCTGCCGGTTTGCTGGTCAGCGTTGACGACCACGCCCTGAAAGTGCCGAAGGGCGACCGCTCCGGCACCGTGATCGAGCCGTGGCTGACCGACCAGTGGTACGTCTCCACCAAGCCGTTGGCAGAACCTGCCATCGCCGCCGTGGAAGATGGCCGCATCCAGTTCGTGCCGAAACAGTACGAGAACATGTACTTCTCGTGGATGCGTGACATCCAGGATTGGTGCATCAGCCGTCAACTGTGGTGGGGCCACCGCATTCCGGCCTGGTACGACGAGTCGGGCAAGGTCTACGTAGGCCGTGACGAAGCTGAAGTGCGCGCCAAGCACAACCTCGGTGCCGACATTGCGCTGCAACAGGACAACGACGTACTGGACACATGGTTCAGCTCGGGCCTGTGGACCTTCTCCACCCTGGGCTGGCCGCAGCAGACCGAATTCCTCAAGAAATTCCACTCCACCGACGTGCTGGTCACCGGTTTCGACATCATTTTCTTCTGGGTTGCCCGGATGATCATGCTGACCATGCACCTGGTGAAAAACGAGGATGGCACGCCGCAAGTGCCGTTCAAGACCGTGTACGTGCACGGCCTGGTGCGTGATGGCCAGGGCCAGAAGATGTCCAAGTCCAAGGGCAATGTGCTGGACCCGCTGGACATCATCGACGGTATCGACCTGGAAACCCTGGTGCAGAAACGCACCTCGGGCCTGATGCAGCCGAAACTGGCGAAGAAGATCGAGAAGCAAACCCGCGACGAATTTGCCGACGGCATCGCCAGCTACGGCACCGACGCCCTGCGCTTCACGTTCTGCTCACTGGCGTCCACCGGTCGCGACATCAAGTTCGACATGGGCCGCGTCGAAGGCTATCGCAACTTCTGCAACAAGATCTGGAACGCGGCGCGCTACGTATTGGACAAAGGCGAAGACTGCGGCCAGAACGGCGAAGCCTATGAGTTGAGCCTGGCCGACCGCTGGATCATCTCGCAGCTGCAGCGCACCGAAGCCGAAGTGACCCGCCAACTCGACCAGTTCCGTTTCGACCTGGCCGCACAGGCCTTGTACGAGTTCATCTGGAACCAGTATTGCGACTGGTACCTGGAACTGTCCAAGCCGGTACTGTGGGACGAAAACGCGCCGGTCGAGCGCCAGCGCGGCACCCGTCGCACCCTGGTGCGCGTGCTGGAAGTGGCGCTGCGCCTGGCCCACCCGTTCATGCCATTCATCACCGAAGAAATCTGGCAGCGCCTGGCGCCGCTGGCCGGTATCGAAGGCAAGACCATCATGCTGCAACCTTGGCCAGTGGCCAACGAAGCACGCATCGATGAAGCGGCCGAAAGCGATATCGAATGGCTCAAGACCCTGATGATGGGCACGCGTAACATCCGCGCCGAAATGAACATCGGGCCGGGCAAGCCATTGGCCGTGTTTGTGAAGAACGCCAGTGCGGAAGATCAGCGTCGCCTCACCGAAAATGATCCACTGCTCAAGAAGCTGGCGAAGCTGGAATCGATCACCGTCTTGGCGGCCGACGCCGAAGCACCGCTGTCCGCCACCGCGCTGGTTGGCGAGATGGAAGTGTTGGTGCCGATGGCGGGCCTGATCGACAAGGGCGCCGAACTGGCACGTCTCGACAAGGAAATCGGCCGTCTGCAAGGCGAAGTGCAACGAGTGGGCGGCAAGCTGTCCAACGCGGCCTTCGTCGACAAGGCCCCGGCTGAAGTGATCGAGAAAGAACGCGCCAAGCTGGCCGAGGCTGAACAGGCCCTGGGCAAGCTGGCGGAGCAACATGCGCGGATCTCCAGCCTGTAAGGTGTGAGCCGTGTGAAAAAAGAGACCTTCGGGTCTCTTTTTTTTGCCTGGACATTTCCGATCTCCTGCTGGCAACGCGGTCAATGTGGGAGCGGGCTTGCTCGCGAAAGCGCTGGGTCAGTCACTGAATGTGTATCCGATATACCGCCTTCGCGAGCAAGCCCGCGCCCACATTTGACCGAGTTGCGCTCAAGATGTGTGACAATGCCCACCACTTTGAGCCAACACCAGAATCATCATGACCGCCCCCAGCACGCCAAAACCTCCGCGCAAGAAGCCTAAAACCGCAGCCACGACCAAGCCCGTTGTGCCGCGCAAGGAGGCCACCCTGCATCCGCGCAACCGCCACACAGGCCGTTACGACTTCCCGGCGCTGATCAAGACCACGCCGGAACTGGCGCAATTCGTGATCATCAACCCATACGGCAAGGAAAGTATCGACTTTGCCAGCCCGGATGCAGTGCGTGTGTTCAACCGAGCGCTGCTGAAAGCGTTCTATGGCATCCAGCACTGGGACATCCCGGCCGACTACCTGTGCCCGCCGGTACCGGGGCGTGCAGACTACGTGCACTTCCTCGCCGACCTGCTGGCCAGTACCAACGACGGCAAGATCCCGCGCGGCTCTATCGTCAAGGTGCTGGACATCGGCATGGGCGCCAACTGCGTCTACCCGCTGATTGGCTACATGGAATACCGTTGGAATTTCCTCGGTTCGGAAGTCGACCCTATCGCCGTCGCCGCAGCCAGGGCCATCGTGCAGTCCAACGACCTGAGCAAGGTCATTCAATTGCGCCAGCAAACCAATCCCAAACAGATCCTGCTGGGCTTGCTGGAGCCGGGCGAGCGCTTTGACCTGACCATGTGCAACCCGCCCTTCCACGCGTCGATGGATGAAGCGACCAAGGGCAGCGAACGCAAGTGGCGCGCCTTGGGCAAGGCGGATCCCAAGCGCAAGTTGCCGGTGCTGAACTTTGGTGGCCAATCGGCCGAGCTGTGGTGTGAAGGCGGTGAAGCGCGCTTTGTGACCCAACTCATTGCCGAGAGCGCACACTTTGCTCATAAAGTGCTGTGGTTCAGCACCCTTGTGTCAAAAGCGTCGAACTTGCCCGCGATCGAGACAGCCCTGAAAAAAGCCGGTGTTCTGGAAAGCCAGGTAGTGGAAATGTCCCAGGGCCAGAAGCAGAGCCGTTTCGTGGCATGGACCTTCCAGACCAAGAACGAACAGCAGATCTGGCGTCAGCGCTGGGTGCGTTAAGCACAAATCGCAGGCAACAAAAAACCGTGCCCGGATCACTCCGGTGCACGGTTTTTTTACCGCATCTTACTTGTTAACAGCGTCGGTCAGGCCTTTGGCCACAACCAGCTTGATAACTTTCTTGGCAGCGATTTCGATGGCAGCGCCAGTCGAAGGGTTACGGCCAGTACGGGCAGGACGCTCGGTCACTTTCAGCTTGCCGATACCTGGCAGAGTGATTTCGCCGCCGTTTTCCAGCTGATCGGCAACGATCTGGCCCAGTTGGTCCAGAGCTGCGCGCGCGGTGGTTTTCGGCGCGTCGATAGCTTCAGCGATATCAGCGATCAGTTGGTCTTTAGTCAAAGCCATTGTGGTGTTCCTTCCCTATCAAATTCATATGGATTGCAGAGTGCAGTGTCAGCCGTCGAGCCTGACCGTCATGGCCTGGCACCCCCGGCTATAACCACGGAGATCGGGGTTATAGATGCTTGAAACGGGGATTGGTTCGACCTGACAGATGCTGAATGCACGCTTATCGCCGAGACTTGGCGTAAGACGGGGCAAAACTAGCACAGAGACGGGGAAATATCCGCTTCTACCTACCCATTTGGTCAGCTTTATCGCTCTAAACCGTGAAAAAAAGGCATATAGACCGTCGGAGGGTGCCCAAAACCGCCTTCGAAGCGTGTCTTGGCCAATGGGTGCGGTACACTGGGCGACTTTTCGGGGAGGCCAACCGCTCCCCTTCAACCAGCCGAGAAGCCTATGCCGATCCGTCATTGCATCGTCCACCTGATCGACAAAAAACCCGACGGCACACCCGCAGTTCTCCACGCCCGCGACTCCGAGCTTGCCGAGTCGGCCGCCATCGAGAACATGCTTGCCGACCTCAACGAGAGCTACAACGCCAAACAAGGCAAGGCCTGGGGTTTCTTCCACGCCGAGTCCGGCGCGCACCCGTTCAGCGGCTGGTTGAAGGAGTATTTCGACGGTGGCCAGGATTTCACCACCTTCAGTCGCACGGCGGTCGAGCACCTGCAAAAACTGATGGAAGAGTCCAACCTCTCCACTGGCGGCCATGTGTTGTTTGCCCACTACCAGCAAGGCATGACCGACTACCTGGCCATCGCCCTGCTGCACCACAGCGAAGGCGTGGCGGTGACCGACGAGCTGGACGTGACCCCGTCGCGCCACCTGGACCTCGGCCAGCTGCACCTGGCGGCACGCATCAACGTGTCCGAGTGGCAGAACAACAAGCAGTCCAAGCAGTACATTTCCTTTATCAAGGGCAAGAACGGCAAGAAGGTCTCGGAGTATTTCCGCGACTTCATCGGCTGCCAGGAAGGCGTCGACGGTCCGGGCGAGACCCGTACCCTGCTCAAGGCGTTCAGCGACTTCGTCGAAAGCGAAGATTTGCCGGACGAGTCCGCTCGCGAGAAAACCAAGACCTTGGTGGACTACGCCAGCAGCCAGGCCAAGCTCGGCGAGCCGATGGGCCTGGAGGAACTGTCGGGGTTGATCGATGAAGATCGGCCTAAGGCGTTCTATGACCATATCCGCAACAAGGACTACGGCCTGTCGCCGGAGATCCCGGCGGATAAGCGCACGCTCAACCAGTTCCGCCGTTTCACCGGCCGCGCCGAGGGTTTGTCCATCAGCTTTGAAGCCCATCTGCTGGGCGACAAGATCGAATACGACGAAGCCGCCGGCACCTTGATCATCAAGGGCCTGCCGACTCAACTGACTGATCAGCTCAAGCGCCGTAACTGATGCTTGGCGGGGTTTTCAAGAAAGTCCTGCTGGTGTTGCTGGTGGTGGTAGTGATCCAGAACTGGGGCAAGATCGAGCGGGTGTTCAACCCGTCGCAGGTGGCGCCGGAGCACGTGCGCACTTCGGCGCGTGTGGTGCTCTATTCCACCGAGTGGTGCGGGTACTGCAAGCAGATCCGCCGCTTTCTGGACCAGAAGGGCATTCCCTACCAGGCGTTCGATATCGAGAAAGATGCCCAGGCGCGCAAGGCGTATGAGGCGTTGGGCGGGGGCGGAATTCCGTTCGTGGACGTGAACGGCACGCTGATTCGCGATTACGCACCGGAAAAAATCATGGCGGCGCTGAAATAATCAGCGCACCACGATCATCCGTCCCAATAATGTGTGCTGTTCGAAGCCAAGCACGGCTTGCAACGCATTCAACACGGCCTGCGGGTCCTTGCTCGGGAAACTGCCGCTGACGCGCTTGGCACCCATCTCTTTGTTGAGCAACAGAATGCGACCTGGGTAATAACGCTCCAGGTCCTTGACCACGTCCGCCAACGGCGCTTTGTAATAGTTGAGCCAACCGTCGCGCCAGGCCAGGCGTGATTCGCTGTCGACCGCGTGCAGGGCGTCGGCGACGCCCTCGGCGTAGGCCACCTGCTGCCCTGCCGTAAGAATTTGCTGTTGACCCTGCTTGGACGGCGTCACGCCAACCCGCCCGGACAACACCGTCACCTCAGCGCCTGCCGGCTGCAGGCGCACTTCAAATTGTGTACCCAGCACCCGCGCTTCACCACTGCCCGCCTCCACCACAAAAGATTGCCCGGTGTGGGTCACGCTGAAAAAGCCGGCCCCGCGGCGCAACTGGATATGCCGTTCGCCCTGGGTGAAGTCCACGGCGATGGCGCTGTCGGCATCAAGGGTCACTTGGGATTGGTCGGCCAGCGTGACGGTTTTGACTTCGCCCGGCGCCGTCACGTAGTCGGCGCCGAAATCATCAACCCAGCGTGACGGCTGCCATCCGACGCCCATGGACACCATCAACAGCAGACAGGCGGCCATCGCCAACGCGCCAGACCAACGCGCCACCCGCGAGCGCTTCGAAGGGTTCATCGCGTTGAGATAACCCTGCAACACCAACGCCTCTTCGTCCGCGAGCTTGCGCGCTGGCACTTCGCTCAACTCCCACAGCACCTGGGCCTGGGCATAGGCCTCGACGTGCGCCGGGTCAGCCCGCAGCCACTGGCTGAACGTGGCCTGGTCACCACCGCTGGGCTGGTCATGCAGCAGACTCAGCCAGGCCAGTGCTGCTTGTTCCTGGGCGGGCGTAGGGGTGACGTTCACGGTGCTTTCCCTGGCGTGCGTGGGGATGAGGGTTCGCGAAGGCTGGCTTTGCAGGCTTCGAGGGCACGCATCATATGTTTTTCCACGGCGCTTTGGGACAGGCCCATCGCCTTGGCGATTTGCGCGTACTTGCGGCCATGGATGCGGTTGAGCAGGAAAATCTGCCGCGTGCGCTCGGGCAGGCTGCGCAAGGCCGCTTCGACGTGACGCAGATCATTGCCGGCTTCCAGTGCCGCCTGGGGTTCTGAACCTTGGTTGTCTTGCTGTTCGGGCAACCAGCCTTCACTGCTGCGCGCCCGCGCGCCTTCGCTGCGCAGGTGATCGATGGCGATGTTGCCGGCGCAGCGCAGCAGGTAAGTGCTGAGTTCCTCGACCTGTACCAAAGGCCGGCGCCAGAAACGCAGGAACAGATCCTGCACCAGGTCGGCCGCCGTGGCGCGGCAGCCGACGCGGCGACTCACCAAGGCCTCCATCTGCGAACGCTGGGACAAAAACACCTGCAGAAAATGCGCACGCCCGCCTGCCGCGTCAGCGTGCTGGCTGTCCTGGGATTCGGGTGGCGTGCTGATCATCATGGGCGGGCTCAGAGGGTGGCGAAGGCTGCAACAGGGCTGGCGAGCAGGCCGACGCCCGCCAGGATCAAGGCCAGCCGTGGCCGATACGGCAACAACAGCACCAGCAGCAATGCGCTGAGCATCAGCACGGCGCACCACTCCACCAGGCCCTGGCCCCATCCGGCGACGTCCACCGCCGGCCAGATCGACACCACCAGCAGCATCCAACCGATCACACGCAAGCCCAGGCGTCGACGGGGCGAGGGTTTGCGGCGCAGTAACTCGCCGTGGTGACGGTCGGTGGACAGGCAGAGTGCGGTGAATCCGGCATAGCACATCAGCAGTGCGAGGAGCATTCAGTTGGCCTCCTGCTTCAGCGTCAATGGGCGTGCGCGCGCAGCCTTGGTCGCAGGCGCGGTGCGATGCTGCATCTTCCAGGCGGCCCACGCGAGGAACACACCGCTGGCCAGACACGTCAGGTCGAAACCCGCCATGGCCCAGTCGCCGGTTCTCAACGAAACACCGAGGTGGTGCGACGTCGTCAAGGCGTTGAGCAATGGAATGGCGCTAAACAGCAGCGCGCCAACGCTCAGTTGCTCGACCCAGCCCGGACGGCCTCGGCGCAGGACCGCATGCAACAGGCTCAGGCCCCAGGCGATGAAGAAGGTCTGCACTTCCCAGTCGGAACGCTCGGCGAAACTGACCGGCAACAACCGGTTAGCCCAGAAAAACGCCGCGATGGCGATCATCAACCCGGACATGCTGGCGATGTTCAGGACTTCCACCAAGCGTAATTCAAAAGGCATTGCCGCCGCTTTGGCATGTTTGAGCTGGCGCTTGCCGAGCCAGATCACCAGACCGGTGCCGATCATCGCCGTGCCCGCCAGGCCGCAGATAAAGTACAACCAGCGCAGCACCGGCCCGGCGAAATGCCCCATGTGCAGGCCATAGAACGTGCCGCCGATGGCAGCAGGAAGCGACTGCCCGCCACTGACCCGCAACAGCTCGCCGGTGGTGCCGTTGAAGGAGACGGTGCTGCCGAAGTCATGCACCACGCTGTCGGAACCCGCGCGGAACACATTGACCGAGGCGTTCACATCACTGGGGTTGTTCACAGCGACGCGCCCCACGTGGCCACCGTCCCATTGCGCCCGTGCTTGCTCGTACATCGGCGTCAGCGGCAGCAATGTGCCTGGCTGGCCCAGGGCTGGCGCGTTGTTGGTATTCGGAAACACTTCGCTGAAAAAGGCCCGGCTGTCATTGCCATAGGAAGCAATGATCGGGGCCGGCATCACCATGCTCATGAAGATCACCAGACTGCTGTAGGTAATCATCAGGTGGAAGGGCAATACCAGCACCCCCACCGCGTTATGCCCGTCGAGCCAGGAACGCTGGCCCTTGCGGGGGCGGAAGGTGAAGAAGTCCTTGAAGATTTTCTTGTGCGTGATGATGCCGGTGATCAAGGCGACGAACATCACCATCGCGGCGATGGTCGAGAGCCAGCGGCCCCAGGGATGGGGCATTTGCAGCTGGAAGTGGAACCGATAGAAGAATTCGCCGCCCATGCTTTCACGGGCTTCCACGGCCTGGCCCGTGACAGGGTCGAGGGTTTTCTGGATGAAGTTGCCGCGTTTGCCAGGGTCGACCTTGTCTTGCCACATCACCGACAGACCGGGGTCGCGGCTGTCCGGCAGGGTGATGAACCAACGCGCAGCGGTCGGCGCGACCTGCTGCAAATAGGTCTGGGCGGCCGTCAGACTGCGTGCATCGTCCAGGGCACGGGCCTGCACTTCAGGCTGCATCCAATGGCTGATCTCATCCTTGAAATACGCCAAGGTGCCTGTCAGGAAAATCGCAAACAGCAGCCAGCCAAAGATCAGGCCCGCCCAAGTGTGCAACCAGGCCATGGCCTGGCGGAAACCCTCTTTCATGTGCGCGCCATCCAGAAGCCCACACCCGCCAGGGTGGCAAATGCCGCGCTCGGTAACATCACGCCAAACCAGGCGCGCGCGGCGCTGCGGCAGGCGAAACACCAGAGCACGGCGAGCAGGTAGAACACGAACGAACTCATCATCCCGGTGATCACGGCATCAGCGCGGGAAGTGGGTATCCACAGCGCCAGGCAGATACTGGCCAGGGAGGCCATCAGATAACCGCCCACCACGGCAGCCAGCACGCGCGAGGTGACGGCGAGACGATAGGAGACGGGCAGCGAGGTTTTGCTTTTCATGCGGGAGGCGCCAGGTTCATCAGGTCGCAATATTAATGATAAATATTCTCACAAGCAAAACAGAACGGATGAAAGACCTGTCCCGACGGATTGCCGAAGCCAGTCTCCGCCCCTACAATGCGAACAATTCTTGTTCTCTAAAGCATGGCGATGCTTGTGGAGTGTCCGCGTTGAGCCCGCCCAATACCGTCGAAGTGTTGTACAACGACCATCACCACTGGCTCACCGGCTGGTTGCGACGCAAGCTCGGCTGCCCGGAAAGCGCCGCCGACCTGGCCCAGGACACCTTCATGCGCGTGCTCACTGCGCGGGAAGCACCCACGCTGATCGAGCCCCGTGCGTTCCTCACCACGGTCGCCAAGCGCGTACTGTTCAACTTCTACCGCCGCCAGGACCTTGAGCGCGCCTACCTCGACGCCTTGGCGCAGATGCCCGAGCACGTGGCACCGTCGGAAGAAGAACGCGCAATCATCCTGCAAACCCTGGTCGAACTGGACCAACTGCTCGATGGCCTGCCCGTCCAGGTCAAGCGTGCGTTCCTGCTGGCCCAATGCGATGGCCTGACCTACGCGCAAATCGGCGCTGAACTGGGTATTTCCATTGCCACCGTCAAACGCCACCTGAGCAAAGCGGCCATGCGCTGCTACTTCGCCCTATGAACTTCTCCACTCAAGTCGCCGAACAAGCCGTGCATTGGCTGGTGGAAATGCAGCACGGCGCGCTGAACCCACGCCAGCAAGCCGCCTGGCAGCAATGGTTGAACGCCCACAGCGAACACCAGCGCGCCTGGGACCACATGCAACGCGTCAACCAGCGCCTGCGCGGCATGCCCTCGCCACTGGCCCATGCGGCGTTGAATGCACCAACCTCCACCAGCCGTCGCCAGGCGTTGAAACTGCTGTTGATACTCGGCGCCGGTTCCGCTGCCGCCTGGAGCCTTCGCCAGCAACATATCCTGCCGCCACTGACCGCCGACTACCGCAGCCCCGTTGGCCAGCGACGCAAGGTGCAATTGGCCGACGGCAGCCAGTTGCAGCTCAATACCGGCAGCGCGGTGGATGTGCATTTCGATGGCCGACAACGGCTGATCCGCCTGCTTGAAGGCGAGATACTGCTCACCGGCCACGCAGCCGGTACGCCGCTGCAGGTGCTGACCGGCCAGGGGTTGCTCACCAGCCAGGCGGCACACATGAACGTGCGCCAGTTCAACGACCATACCCAACTGGCGGTCTTGGACGGTCGCGTCGAGGTGATGCCCACTACGTACAGCGGCCTGCCGCTGGCGGTCGACGCCACGCGCCAAGTCAATTTTACGCGCAAAGGCTGGGACACTCCGCGCCCCACCGACGCCAACAGCGGCGCCTGGGCGGACGGCATGCTGGTCGCCGCGCACATGCGCCTGGAAGATTTCCTTGGCGAACTGGGCCGTTATCGTCGTGGCCAGGTCAATTGCGATCCGCAGGTGGCCAACTTGTTGATCTCCGGCAGCTACCCTCTGGACGACAGCGAACGCATTCTCGACCTGCTGGAAGTCAGCCTGCCCGTGAAAGTGCGGCGCTTTACGCGGTATTGGGTGACGGTGCAGGCACGCGCCTGAAATTTATTTCAAAAACACTGAGCCGTTTTCCACCCCTCGCGTGACAGAGAAGGAAAGCCACCTTGATCCTTCCTTCTCAGGACCGCTCTTCATGCCCCAGCAACCGACGCTTCTTGCCCGCACTCTGCGCCAACTCCTACTCGGCGCCAGCTTGAGTCTTACGGCACTTCCCCCTGTGATGGCGGCCGATGCCAAGCCGTATCACATCGCCCCGACGTCGCTGGAAGCTGCGCTGAACCAGTTTGGGCGCGAAGCGGGCGTGCTGATTTCGTTCGGTTCAGAAGTCACGGCGGGCATGCAGAGCCGCGGTTTGTCCGGTAATTACGGCGCCGCGGACGGCCTGCAAAAGCTGCTGGAAGGCACCGGCCTGCAAGCCCGCGCCGAAGGCGACAATGCCTACAGCCTGCAACCGGCCACGGCACCGGCCAGTATCGAATTGGGCACGTCCAGCGTCGTCGGCGACTGGCTGGGTGACGCGGCGCAAACCCATGTGTTCGAACACCCCGGCGCCCGCGATGTGATCCGCCGTGAAGAGTTTGAACGCCAGGGCGCGACCCAAGCCAAGGACGTGCTCAACCGCATTCCCGGCGTAAATGCCCCGGACAACAACGGCACCGGCAGCCACGACATGGCATTGAACTTCGGCATTCGTGGCCTCAACCCGCGCCTGGCATCGCGCTCCACGGTGCTGATGGATGGCATTCCGGTGCCGTTCGCGCCCTACGGCCAGCCGCAGCTTTCCTTTGCGCCGATCAGCATGGGCAATATGGACGCGGTCGACGTGGTGCGCGGCGGCGGTGCGGTGCGCTACGGCCCGCAGAACGTCGGTGGTGTGGTCAACTTCGTGACCCGTGCGATCCCGGATGCCCCCACGGTCAAAGGCGGCTTGCAGACCGAAACCAGCCCGTCCTCCAGCCACGACGGCTTCAAGACCACCGGCAACCTGCTGGCCGGCGGCACCGCCGACAATGGCTTGGGTGGCGCGATTCTGTACTCCGGAACCCGTGGTGGTGACTGGCGCGAGAACAGCAACACGCGCATCGACGACCTGATCCTCAAGGGCAAATACCAACTGGATGACGCCAACAGCTTTAACGCCATGGCGCAGTACTACGAAGGCCAGGCCGATATGCCGGGTGGCTTGAACGTCGCGGACTACAAGGCGGATCCCTACCAGTCCACCCGCCCCTACGACAAATTCTGGGGCCGCCGTACGATGTTCAACGTCGGCTATCGTTATGAGCAGGACCGCCGCGAATTCACTGTGAACAGTTTCTTCACCAAGACCTTGCGCAGCGGTTACCTGGACCAGGGCACATTCCTTTCGCTGTCCCCGCGTGAATACTGGGTGCGTGGCATCGAGACCCGCTTCGCCCAAGGCTTTGACCTGGGCCCGACCAGCCACGAAGTGGGCGTCGGCTACCGATACATCAACGAGGCCGGCCACGAGCTGCGTTACCGCACGCCGATTGCCGCCAACCAGCAGATCCCCACTACCAACAGCCGCAACGACCGCGACACCCGTGGCGGCACCGAGGCCAATGCCTTCTTCGTCGATGACCGGATCGATATCGGCAAGTGGACCATCACCCCGGGCATTCGCTACGAGATTATCGAGTCGCAGCAGACGAACAACCTGACCAACGTCAAATACAAGGGCGACTACAACACCGCGCTGCCGGCGCTGAATGTGCTCTACCACCTCACCGACAACTGGAACCTCTACGCCAACACCGAAGGTTCGTTCGGCAGCGTGCAGTACAGCCAGATGCCGAACCGCGTGACCAGCGGCGAAGTGAAACCGGAAAAAGCCCGTACCTGGGAATTGGGTACCCGCTACGACGACGGCACCTTGCGTGCGGAAATCGGCGCGTTCCTGATCAACTTCGACAACCAATACGAAAGCAACCAGACCAATGACTCGGTAATTGCCCGTGGCGAAACCCGTCACCAGGGGATCGAGACCAGCATCAATTACGCGCTTGATGGTTTGAGCCCGGCGCTGGCGGGGTTCGATGTGTATGCCACCTACGCCTACGTCGACGCCACCATTCGCGAAGACGGCCCGAACAAAGGCAACCGCGTGCCCTTCTCCTCCAAGCACAAAGGCACCCTCGGCGTGGGCTACACCGAAGGCCGCTGGAAGCTCAACCTGGACAGCAGCTACCAGAGCAGCCAGTTCGCCGACAACGCCAACACCGAGAAGGAAACCGCCAACGGCGCCAACGGACGCATCCCTGGCTACATGCTGTTCAGCAGCCGTGCGGCCTATGACTTCGGCCCGCAGCTGTCGGACCTGAATGTGGCAGTGGGTGTGAAAAACATCTTCAACACCCAGTACTTCACCCGCTCGTTCGACGATAACAACAAGGGCAAATACGTAGGCGAACCACGCACGGTCTACGTGCAGACCTCTATCGCGTTCTAACGCCGCCCAAACGAAAACGGGCCTGCATATGCAGGCCCGTTTTTAGTGGAGCGTGATAAATCTATCAGCCGTTGAACACAGCGCGTTCTTTTTCGAGAAACTCCTGCTCAAGCTCGTCTTCATTGACTTTGGTGGTCGGCTGGTTTTTCCCGGCAGCGCGTGGCTTGCCTTGCAGTTTACCAAACAGATGTTCCAACGCATGTTCCAGCTTGGTGGCCGCACCGTCGATCGCCTGTTCCAGGGTATCGGCTTTGTGCAGCACGGACAGCGGTTGATGGCCTTTTGGCCGCGCTTCCAGGCGGCAACTTAAATCGTGGGGACCGGGCTTATCGCCGTTCTCATCCCGCAGGTAGACCTCCACTCGGGTCAGGTCTTCTTCGTAACGTTCGAGCGTGCTCTCAATGGTAGTACGTACCCACTCCTCCAGTCGGATGCTGCTTTCAATATGGTTATCGCTATTGACTTGGATTTGCATAGTTCTTCCCTTATTTCAGCTAGCTCGCGAGAGGTCACAACTGCAACACCGGGTCGGTGAAACCATGACCTCTTAACTACACAATTGAGCAGTCAGCAGAACAATTCAACCCCTTTGCAAAGATAAATCCCACATTACAAATTAAGTCTGACTACGAGCAAAAACACTGTTAGGGTGGGGAGTTAGTTACATCTTCTTACGCCCTGCGAACCTCATAATTGCCCCTCTCCCAACGGGTGCAATCCCCGGAAAATCCCCGCTTCTTCAACCAGCCAATCATGCACCGCGCGTACGCCCGGATGGCTCAGTGCGCCTGGCGCATACAGCAACACGTAACGCTTGTAGTTAGGCACGGCAAGCCCGAAGGGTACGATCAAGGTGCCACGCTCCAGCTCATCGTTGAGCAAGGTGCGTCGCGCAATGGCCACGCCCATACCGGCGATGGCGGCTTCGATGGTCAGGTGGTTGCGGTTGAAGGTGTGACCGCGTCGCACGTCGGCGTGGTGATAGCCGATAGCATTCAGGTAAAACTCCCATTCGGCGTACTCATAACTCCCACGCCAGGCGGTGATGTCGTGCAGCAACGGAAAATGCACCAGGTCGGCGGGACCATGCAGCGGCGGTCTGCCGCGCAGCAGGCTCGGGGCACAGACGGGGAAAATCTGCTCGTCCAACAGGGCTGTGGATAACAAGCCAGGGTAGCTGCCGTCGTTCAAGTCGATGGCCAGGTCGAAGTCGCCCTCATGCAGGGCGATGCTGCTGTCTTCAGCGACCATGCGCAGCTGGATATCCGGAAAGCGCTGCTGCAAACGCGGCAGGCGCGGGGTCAGCCACTTACCGAGAAACGACGGGATCGAGCGCAGGCGCAAGGTGCCGCTGATCATCCCTGCATCCAGGCGCTGCAACTCCGCGTCGATGCTGCCGTAGGCCTCGCCCACCGTGGCCGCCAACCGCTGCCCCTCGGCACTCAGCTCCACCCCACGCGCGCGCCGATGAAACAAGCGGAAACCCAATCGCTCCTCCAACTGGCGAATCTGCTGGCTCACCGCACCCGGTGTGATGTGCAGTTCCTCGGCACAGCGGGTGAACGACAAATGCCGCGCAGCACAGGAAAAAACGTGCAACCAGACATAAGTCTGGCCATGGAGGGGCCGGGTCATAGCGTTTAGTCCTGCTAAAGAGTGTCTTAGGATAATTCGTTGGTCAGTGCCGTTCCAGAGGCTCAGTATCACGCCAATTCCGCTCGCTCTACAAAACATGGCAGCGATTCCTACTCCATTGCTTGTAAGGCTTTAGCATGGCTATCAGTGTTTTCGATCTATTCAAAGTGGGCATCGGCCCTTCCAGCTCCCACACTGTCGGCCCGATGCGGGCGGCGGCAACCTTTGCCCAGGCCCTGATCGATCAACAATTACTGAGCCAGACTCGTCGTGTGGAAGTGCGCCTGTATGGCTCACTGTCCGCTACCGGTGTCGGCCATGCCACCGACCGTGCCTGCGTGATGGGCCTGATGGGCGAATGGCCGGACCGGGTCGACCCCACCTCGATCAATGCACGCATCCAGCAATTGCGCGAATCCGGCCGACTCTTACTCGCTGGCCTGCAGGACATTGCCTTCAACTGGCAACAGGATCTCCGACTACTGGACGAAAGCCTGCCCTACCACCCCAACGCCATGTCCCTGCACGCCTACGGCGAAAACGGCCTGCTGAGCGAGCAAACCTATTACTCGGTGGGCGGCGGTTTCATCATCGAAGCGGCGGAAGCGGCCTCGGGCATTGCGCCGACCAGCGATGTGCAATTGCCCTACGACTTTTCCAGCGCCGTGGAACTGCTGGCGTTGTGCAACAAGCACAGCTTGCGGGTTTCCGAGCTGATGATGGCCAACGAACGCGCCTGGCGCAGCGACGCCGACATTCGCAGTGGCTTGCTGCATATCTGGTCGGTAATGCGTGAATGCGTGGAACAGGGCCTGCGCGATGAAGGCATCTTGCCGGGAGGCCTGGACGTGCCCCGTCGCGCGGCGAAACTGCACCGCAGCCTGCTGGAAATCGGCAAGCCGAATGTCATCACCTCGACCTTGTCGGCCATGGAGTGGGTCAACCTGTTCGCCCTCGCCGTCAACGAAGAAAACGCCGCCGGTGGGCGCATGGTCACCGCACCGACCAATGGTGCTGCGGGCATCATCCCCGCTGTGCTGCATTACTACATGAAGTTCAACGCCGAGGCGTCCGACGACGACGTGGTGAATTTCTTCCTGGCTGCCGCTGCTGTCGGCATCCTCTGCAAGAAAAACGCCTCGATCTCCGGCGCCGAAGTCGGCTGCCAGGGCGAGGTGGGCTCTGCCTGCGCCATGGCCGCGGCCGGCTTGGCCGATGTCCTCGGCGCCACCCCCGAGCAACTGGAAAACGCCGCCGAAATCGGCCTGGAGCACAACCTCGGCCTCACCTGCGACCCGGTCGGCGGCCTGGTGCAAGTGCCCTGCATCGAGCGCAATGCCATCGCGGCGGTCAAGGCAATCAACGCCACGCAAATGGCCCTGCGCGGTGACGGCAAACACTTCATTTCTCTCGACCGGGTGATCCGCACCATGCGTGATACCGGCGCCGATATGCATGACAAATACAAAGAAACTTCACGGGGCGGCCTGGCGGTCAGCTGGGTGGAGTGCTGATCGGAGCACCTCTACCCGCCCCAACGTGAGCCCGCGCAAAAATAATAACGAGGCAATACCGATGACCGATGTACGTACACCTGCTGCTGAAAATCCCGCTGCCACAACAACCGTGACCACCGGCTGGACCCAATACGACACCACCTGGATGCTGGGCCTCTACGGCACCGCCATCGGTGCCGGTACCCTGTTCCTGCCGATCAACGCCGGCGTCGGCGGCTTCTGGCCGCTGATCGTGCTGGCACTGCTGGCCTTCCCGATGACCTTCTTCGCCCACCGTGGGCTGACGCGCTTTGTGTTGTCGGGCAAATCCGGCGACATCACCGAAGTGGTCGAAGAGCACTTTGGCGTCGGTGCGGGCAAGCTGATCACCCTGCTGTATTTCTTCGCCATTTTCCCGATCCTGCTGGTGTACAGCGTGGCGCTGACCAACACCCTGGGCAGCTTCATGGAACACCAACTGCACATGACCCCACCGCCTCGGGCGATTCTGTCGCTGGTGCTGATTCTTGGCCTGATGGCCATCGTGCGCTGCGGCCAGGGCGTGATCGTCAAGGCCATGAGCGTGTTGGTGTACCCGTTCGTCGCGTCCCTGCTGTTGCTTGCGTTCAGCCTGATTCCCAACTGGAACGGCGCATTCTTCGCCTCCGCCGGTGATGGCATGCCCATGCCGCTGTTCTTCAAGACCCTGTGGCTGGCAATTCCGGTGATGGTATTTTCCTTCAACCACTCGCCGATCATCTCCGCGTTCGCCGTCGACCAGAAACGCGTGTACGGCGCGCAGGCCGAGCGCAAAAGCAGCGGCATCCTGGCCACGGCCCACGGCATGATGGTGCTGACCGTGATGTTCTTCTGCTTCAGCTGCGTACTGGCACTGTCGCCGGCCGACCTGGCAGCCGCCAAGGCCCAGAACATCTCGATCCTGTCTTACCTCGCCAACCACTTCCAGACGCCAGTGATCGCCTACGCCGCACCGCTGATCGCGCTGGTGGCCATTACTAAATCCTTTCTCGGCCACTACATAGGCGCCAGCGAAGGTTTCCAGGGCTTGATCGTCAAATCCCTACGGGGGCGCAATCGCTCGATGTCGGCCAAATGGCTGGAGCGTTGCACCGCGCTGTTCATGGTGCTGACCTGCTGGGCCGTCGCCACCTTCAACCCGAGCATCCTGCGCATGATTGAAACCATGGGCGGGCCGATCATCGCGTGCCTGTTGTTCCTGATGCCGATGTACGCGATTCGCCGCGTGCCATCTCTGCGCAAGTACTCGGGCCAGGTCTCCAACGTATTTGTGGTGGTGATTGGATTGATTGCGCTGTCTGCGATCGTTTTTTCCGTCCTGCCCTGAAACAGATCACTGACCGAAACGACAATACCGAACAAATGTGGGAGCGGGCTTGCTCGCGAACGCGGTGTATCAGCTAATGAATACTCGGCTGAAGGACCGCATTCGCGAGCAAGCCCGCTCCCACATTGGCCCCTTACCGCCTGAAAGATCTCTATACGGCACGGCCCTTGCTGTACAGCTTATGAGGGAAACGGAATTTGGCCGATGGTCAGGAGACGCGAACTAATCCCGACACCGGTCGTCAATGACTGCATGTTCTTATTAGGCGGTACGCACCATGGACAATCCTTTTCAGATCATCACCGACACATTCACTCCCGAATATCGCGTCAACCTGAGCATCCAACGCTTGGACGGCAGCATCATGCTGACCCTCTCCAACGAACAAGGCGTGGTGGCCAAGCGCATGATCAGCGCCGAACAGCGCAATGACCCAAAGCGGCTAAAACGCCTGGTGCAAAGCATCCAGTTCGGCATCGCCATCGAACAGGGCCACAGCGCCATGGAGATCCTGGCGATGATGACGGATGGCGATCACAAGGTCCTACAGCGACCGCCGACCCGCGCCCTGCCGTTCAGCGTCGGGCTTTAAAGCTCGCCCTTCTCGGTCTCCTGGCTCGCCTCGCCCTTGCGACGCGGGCCTTCGACCTTCACCGATGGGAAGGCTGACGACGCGTAACGCACGACCAGAATCGCAAACGCCAACAGCAGAATCCCACCGCACAAATAGATGATTCCCACATCAGGTGGGTTGTGGTGCGACACGTTGGAGATCAGCAGACGCGTCAGCGCGGTGATCGCCACGTAGATCAGGAAGCGCACCGGCATATGGTTGGTCTTGAAATAAATCCCGACCATAGCGCCCAGTTCCAGGTAGATGAACAGCAACAAGATGTCATCGATCTTGATGTGCCCGTTCTCCAGCATCCCCAAAAATTCCATCACCGCCGCCCAGGCCGTCACCGCACCAATGGCGAACAGCGCCAGGTAGTGAAACGACTCGACAAACAGATTGCCCAGTGACTCGGCCAGCCCGTGTACTTGCTGGCGCAGCCTTTCGGCCCAATTGATCTTCACGATGATGCTTCCTTAGGTCGACTCGACCGGATAATGCGGGTTAGACGTGACGGTTGTTCTGCATGCAGAAAAAAGGCCAGGGGCAGGTATAAGATGATGGCGGGGTGACATGAGGCACTCCAAACCTGTATTTACGGGCTACATTAAAAAACTGCTACCCAAACCCGAGGGTTTGGCTTACTCTTTTTACTGTATATAAATACAGCACTCTAGCGACACCCGAACACAAGGGCTACTCCCCTTCACTACTGCACCCTGATGACGAGGCCAAAAAATGGCTGTTGAAACCCTGTATCGCAGTACCCGCGACTTGGAGACTACATTCGTGGACCGCAAACTTGCCGACGCACACGACCAGATGCTCGAACTGGCAGAGTCCCTGATGGAAGTCCTGTTGAAAAACGTGGAAGGCTTGACTGAAAAGCAGGCAGAAGACGCCGGTATTTTCATGGCCAAGAACCGCGCCGCCTTTGCAGCAGCGTTCAAGAACAACGCCAGCGCCCTGGCCGAGATCGGGCAGCCAGAGGCAGAGTAAGGAGGCCGGCCCGCCTCCGTTGATTCAGGGTGAACCAACAGGTTCAGGCAGACCGGCAACTCATCGTTTTACCGAAGGCTATTTGCGCCTTACGCCTGCCACAGGGTTTTACCGAAGAAGGTCAACGTGCGGTCCCACGCCAGTTGCGACCATGCGGCGTCGTATTGCGTGTCGGGGATACGGCCGTTGCCGATCGCTGTTTCGTTGGCAAAGGCATGGCGCGCCAGGTAACGGTAGAAGGTCGCGTCCACACCTGCCGCGTGCAGCGTTGACTCCAGCTCCGCGACGGTTTCGATGTTGAAAAAAGCATCCTGTGTGCCCCAATGGCCAATCAGCGGTGCTTTGATTTTTGCCGCATCCAGATATTCAAGCGGTGGGAAGCCATACCAGACCACACCCGCAGCCAGCTCCGGAATTGCATTGAGCGCCAACAGCGTCAACGCCCCGCCCATGCAGTAGCCGGTCACGCCCACTTTTTGCGAGTCGGCCTGCAGGTAGCGCACCGCACCCTTGATGTCCTGGGATACCGCATCGCCAAAATCCAGGCTGTCCATCAGGTGATGGGCTTCTTCCTCTTCCACGGTCGAGGCGCCGCGATAAAGGTCCGGCACCAGCACCCGGTAACCGCACTCGGCCAGGCGGATGGCCACGCCCTTGATCTGCTCGTTCAGCCCCCACCACTCTTGAATCAATACGATGGCCGGCGCCCCTTCCAGCACAGCCGGGCTGGCCAGATAGCCATTGACCCCGGCGCCGTCCGGACGCTTGAACGTTACGGAATGGGCTGTTGCTTGATTGGACATGAATATTCTCCGCAGCAAGTAGGAAAACGATAGCTGAGCAAGCACCTCAAAGCGCCAGCCCACAGAACCCTATCAGGATTTTTGCAGTTACAAACCCTCCTCTCCCATCGTTATGTACCACTGTGTATTAGCGCACCCGCGCGACATATTCGGGATACAAAACACCGGTCTACTGGGCCTGCCTGAACCTTCCCTGATCAATAAGCCGTGACCGAAGGTTCAATCACATAGGACCCGGAGAATAAAAATGCACCACTCAGCACCGGTTGATCGCCTGATCGTCAACACCTACACCAATGGCCTCATCGGCCCCAGCCAGAAGATGCTCGGCCCGCTCGCCGATGGCGGCACGCTTATCACCGGTACTCCGCCGGGGTGTTGGGGCCCAATGATCACGCCCGCATTTGAGGGTGGTCATGAGGTGACTCAACCCGTATTCATCGCCGGCGCAGAGGTTGGTGACGCCGTGGCCCTGAAGATCAAACGCATGCGCGTGACGTCTCTGGCCACTTCGTCAGGTGTCATGCGTTTTGTTGAGGGGCGTTATCATGGCGATCCCTTTGTCGCCAAGTTCTGTTCCAACTGTGGGCAGGAGCATCCCGCCAGCCATGTCGACGGCATCGGCGCCGACGCCATTCGTTGCAACACCTGCGGGGCGGAGGTCAGCGCATTTCGTTTCAGCCATGGCTACGTCATCGTGTTCGATGCCGAGCATCAGCTGAGCCTGACAGTGAACCAGTTGGTAGCCGACCGCCTCGCCGGCCAGGCACCGGATATGGCGGCGTTGCCGGAGATGTCCGCCCAGCATTCGATTCTGTCCCTGGCCCGCGCCGATATCCCCGGCCTTGCCGCGCACATGCGGCCGTTCCTGGGCAATATTGGCACCACGCCTTCACGGGATCTGCCGGATTCCCACAACTGTGCCGACTTCGGCCAGTACCTGGTCGGCGCGCCCCATCGCTACGGCATGACCCATGACCAACTGCATGCCGCGAAAACCGACGGGCACATGGACACCAACTCGGTACGTGAAGGTTGCGTGCTGATTTGCCCGGTGAGAGTCCCCGGCGCCGGGGTTTACATGGGCGATATGCACGCCCAGCAAGGCAACGGCGAAATTGCCGGGCATGCCACCGATGTATCGGGTGAAACCGAACTGACCGCCCATGTGATCAAGGGGTTGGCACTCGACGGCCCGATCCTGCTGCAGAACCTTGATGACCTGCCGCCCATGGCTCGTCCGATGACTGCCGAGCAACGGTTGCATGTCAAGGCATTGGGCGAGCGCTGGGGGCAGTTCGAGATAGAAGACAACGGACCCATTACGTTTATCGGCAGTGGCGCCGACCTCAACTTAGCGACGGAAAACGGCCTGGAGCGCGCAGCGGCCGTCACGGGCCTGTCGATGGATGAGGTGCGCAACCGCGCAACGCTTAACGGCTCGATTGAAATCAGTCGGCTACCGGGGACCGTCCGCGTCACGCTCCTGTGTCCGATGCACATTCTGGATCGCATGGGGGTCGGCTCACTGGTGCGTGAGAAGTATCAACTCTGACCGGTGTATCAGCGGTACAGCAAACGCTCGGCCAGCTCATCTGCCACCCGTGCGGGTGAGCGTTTTTCCGCCTGGGCGTGAGCGAAGATCTCGGTGAGGCGCGTGCCGATATTGGACAGGTGCGCGGTAATCGTTGGCAGTTCCGCTCCGCTGTGCTTGAGCGCGACGTAGATCAGGCCGCCGGAGTTGATCACGTAGTCGGGGGCGTAGAGGATGCCGCGGCCTTCCAGTTGGTCGGCCACTTGCAGGTTGGTCAGTTGCGCACTGGCGGAACCGGCCACGGCGGCGCAGCGCAACTGGCCAACGCTCTGACGGTTGAGCACGGCGCCCAGGCCGCAGGGCGCGAGGATATCGCACGGCGTGCTCAGCAACGCGTCGTTGGCGATGGGGTGCGCGCCCAACTGCTCCATGGCCAGTTGCACCTTGCCATGATCGATGTCGCTCACCAGCAGTTCCGCGCCGGCGGCGTGCAGCTGTTCAGCCAGGGCGTAACCGACATTGCCCAGCCCCTGAACCGCCACGCGCAGGCCTTCGAGGTTGTCGCTGCCAAGGCGCGCCATGGCGGTGGTGCGGATGCCGGCGAACACGCCCATTGCCGCATAGGGCGAAGGATCGCCTGCTGCAGTGGTGCTGGTGACGTAGCGGGTTTGTTGGGCGATGCAATCCATGTCGGCCACCGAGGTGCCGCTGTCGGTGGCGGTGATGTAGCGGCCGTCGAGTTGCTCGATGCAACGGCCGAAGGCTTCAAACAGGGCCGCGCGATTTTCCACGTGGCCAGGGCGCAGGATCACGGCGGTGCCACCGCCTACCGGCAAACCGGCCAGGGCCGCCTTGTAGCTCATGCCTTGGGCCAGGCGCGCGGCATCGGCCACGGCACTTTCGTCGTCGGGGTAGGAAAGATAGCGACAGCCACCCAGGGCCGGGCCCAGGCGACTGCTATGGATGGCGATGACCGCCTTCAGCCCGGTGACCGGGTCGACGCTCAAGTGCAGCGATTCAAGGCGGGTGCTGTGCATGAGAGCAAACATCGTCAAGCTCCCGAATCACTTCTGGTAGTGGGCCAAGTATAGGCTTGCGGCAGAAAACTGCCGGACCACGCTGGAATAAGACGCCCGTTTTCGCAGGACTTGCGACATAAGCGAGCAGGATATTCTTTAAGCCACTGGACGAAAATTCCCAGCAAGGCTAAAACGGGGGCATACGCCGGAGAATGCAATGAATCCCCGCAAAGCCTTTTTCGCCTGCCTGGAACGCTCCCCACCTGCGCTGTTTGAAGCGGCGTTGTGGATTGCTGCCGAGCATGACCCGACCGTACAACCCTCGCAGACCCTGCAGGAACTGACCTTGCTGCAACAACAGGTGAGCCAGGGCATGCCCCTGTTGCCGGCGGATGAACTCGGCCAGCCGCTGTTGCGACGCCTGAATGACCTGGGATTTGCCCAGGATGAATTCACCCCTTTGCGCCCCGCCGCCGCCCTGCTGGACAAGGTCTTGCAGCGCAAACGCGGGCAACCCCTGGCTATGGGCCTGATCGCCCTTGAGCTGGCGCGCCGCCTGGAAATCCCCATGGTCGGCGTGAATTTCCCCGGCCATTTCCTGCTGCGGGTACCCGGCGCCGATCACCTGCTGGATCCCTGCGGCGGTCGGCGGTTGTACCCCAACGATTGCCGCGACCTGTTGCAGCGCCAATACGGCCCCAACCTCAAGCTGCAGGCCGATCACCTGCACACCGCCGATCCACGTTCGATCCTGCAACGGTTGTCACGCAACCTGCGACAACTGCACCTTTCCAACGACATTCCACTCCAGGCCCTGATCGACGCCGAACGCGTGCTGGAACTGGGCAATGCCAGCGCCGCCGATTACCTGGCACGGGCGAGCCTGTATCAGCGCCTCGACTGCCCCAACGCCGAACGCTTCGACCTGGAACATGCGCTGATGCTCAGCGAAGACCCGATCCAGCGCCTGCGCCTGACCGAGCGCCTGGGGCACCTGCCGCCCAATTCAGTGGTGCATTAGGCCTGTGGCGCCTTGAGGGTATCCCCAGCCAACGGGCTCTTCGAACCTTCAGCTTCGGGCGAACGCACCTGAATGATCAACAGAGCCGCGATCACCGCCGGGATCGCGCAGAAAAAGAAAATCTGCTGCACCGGGATATGCATTGCCAGCAACAGGCTGCCAAACAACGGCCCCAGGATTGAACCAAAACGCCCCACTCCCAGCGCCCACCCCGTACCGGTGGCACGTACATGAGCGGGGTAGAAGTTACTGGCGAAGGCATTGAGGGTCAGTTGACCACCGATGATGCAAAAACCGGCCGCAACGACACAGGCCACCAAGTAGCGCGGGTTGTCATGGTTCAGGCCGAGCAGAAGCGTGCACACCGCTGCGGCGGCCAGTACGCCGGACAACAGCCGCACTTTGCGTTTCAAGCGGTCGGCGAACCAGGCCATGGCGATGGCACCCAAAGTACCGGCGAACAGGAACATCGAGGTCACCAGGTTGGCCTCTTTCAACGCCAACCCACTCTCCAGCAGTAACGACGGAAGCCAACTGATCATGAAATACAGCAGGATCAGGCTGACAAAAAACGTCGACCAGATCAGCAGCGTCGGACGTGCGTAGCCATTGCGGAACAGTTCCACCACCGTCAGTTTGCTGCCCTGCTCCTGTTGGTTTTCGGCCTCGGTCGCCAGCGGCGGTTGCCAGCCCGGCAGCATGCGTGACGTCACGTTCTGCAACCGTGCATAGGGTGGTGCATCACGCAGCAAACGCGGCAATGATTCCGGCAGCAGCCATACCAGAAACGGGAACAACAGCAATGGCGTCACGCCACCCGCCAGAAACACCGCCTGCCACCCAAAGCCTTCGATAAACCCCGCCGCCACAAACCCGCCCGCCGCACCGCCGAACGAGAAGCCACACGCCGCCAGGGTCACCATCAAGGTACGCAGGCGCGGCGGCGAGTATTCCGACATCAACGCCATCGCACTCGGCATCGCGCCCCCCATACCGATGCCGCAGATAAACCGGGCGGCCATCAGTGTGGTCAGCGAGTTGGCGAACACCATCAACACGGTGAGGCTGGCGTAGATCAGCACACAGCCGAGCAGGATGCGCCGCACGCCGAACCGATCCGCCAGCGGCGTCACCAGCAACGACCCCAAGGTAAGCCCCAGCAGGTTGGCGCTGAAGACCGGGCCAAATGCAGCCTTTTCCAGCCCCCAGTCCTGGGCCAGCGCCGGCACCACGTAACCCAGCACTTGGGCGTCATAGCCGTCGGTCACCAGCAGCAGCGCCAGCAACAGGAGAATCAACCACTGATAGCGCGACACCGGACGGGCGTCGAGTGCCGCGCGAAAGCTGGCAAGCTGATTGTGCATCGCAAGTACCTGTTTTTTATTTTTATGGAACAGCAGGAATCAGGCAGCGGGTGTATCCGGCTGATTGGCGGGGTGTGCCCGCACAAATGCCGGGTGCTGGGCCGCCAACGCCGCCACCCGTCCAATGCGCGGGTAACTGGCCAACGGCACCTTGAAGCGCTCGGCCGCATACAGTTGCGGGATCAGGAACGTATCGGCCAACCCCGGCTGCTCGCCGAAGCAAAACCCTTGGTCGCCGATCAACTGTTCCACCGCGCCCAAGCCCTGGCTGATCCAATGCCCGATCCACTCCAACAGTTGCGCCTCGTCATGCCCCCATTGGCGCAGCAGATTCTGGGTGCTGGAGTTATGCAGCGGATGGATATCGCAGCCGATGATCGAGGCCACCGCACGCTCATGAGCGCGGGTCGCCAGGTCCCTGGAGAGCAGCGGCGCCTGTGGATAACGTTCGTCGAGGTACTCGATGATCGCCGGCGACTGAATCAACAGTTCGCCCTCCTCGGTACGCAAGGCCGGGACACGACCTTGCGGGTTGATCGCCAGGTACTCGGGCTGGCGATGGGCACCGCCCGCCGGCACCAGCAGGTTGACCGGCACGGCGGTGAAGTCCAGGCCCTTGAGCGCCAGGGCGATGCGCACCCGATACGACGAGGTGGAACGGTAGTAGGTGTAGAGTTCCATCGCCCTGCCCTCCTAGCGTGCCGCGATCACGGTGCCGCGGCATTCGCCGAAGCCGATGGAGGCGAAGCCTTCACGGTTGCAGCGCGCACGCAGGATGATTTCATCACCGTCTTCGAGGAACTTGCGCACCTCACCGGACGGTAATTCGACCGGCTTTTTACCGCCTTCGGTCATTTCCAGCAGGCTGCCGAACTGGCCGGCTTGCGGGCCGGACAAGGTGCCCGAACCAAACAGATCGCCCGCCTGCAATTGGCAACCGTTGACGCTGTGGTGCGCCACCAATTGCGCGACAGTCCAGTACATGTGCAGGCTGTTGCTCAGGGCCAGGCGATGGGCCGGCAGGTTCTGCTCGCGCATGGCGGCGGTGGTGAGCAGTACTTCCAGCTCGATATCCAGCGCACCTGCGGCCTGGTCACGTTTATCCAGCAGATACGACAGCGGCTGCGGGTCGCCTTCAGGGCGCGCCGGCTGCGCTTTGCGGAACGGTTCCAGGGCTTCGGCCGTCACCACCCAAGGCGAGATAGTGGTGATAAAGCTTTTCGACAGGAACGGCCCCAACGGCTGGTATTCCCAGGCCTGGATATCCCGTGCCGACCAGTCATTGAGCAAACAGAAACCGGCGATGTGATCGGCCGCATCGCCAATGGCAATCGAATCACCCATCTCATTGCCCTGGCCGATCCAGATGCCCAGCTCCAATTCGTAATCAAGGCGTGCGCACGGGCCGAAGGTCGGCTCGCTCTGGCCGGCCGGCAGGGTTTGGCCTTTGGGGCGGCGTACATCGGTGCCCGAGGTGCGAATAGTCGAAGCACGGCCGTGGTATCCAATCGGCACGTACTTGTAGTTGGGCAGCAGAGGATTGTCGGGGCGGAAGAGTTTGCCGACGTTTTGCGCGTGCTCGATGCCGACGTAGAAGTCGGTGTAGTCATTGATCCGCGCCGGAACGTGCATCTGGCAATCGGCAGCGCGATGCAGCACCTGCGCTTCACGGGTGTGCAACGTGCTGCCTTCGGCCAGCAACTCCAACAGACGCTCGCGCAAGGCCACGCGCGGGCCGCGGCCCAGTGCAAAAAACGCGTTCAGTTGGCCACCCGCGGTCGCTTCGACCGCACGGCGGGCTTCACCGTCAAACTCATCGATGGCGGCTTGCAGATCCAGGATCGAGTCGCCGATCGCCACGCCAGCACGCGGGGTCGAACCGTTGACGCTGAACACGCCCAACGGCAGGTTTTGCAGGGAAAAATCGGTGTGACCATTGGCGGAGGCCACCCAGCTGCGGGTAAGTGTAGGCTGAGTCATGGGTTATCTCCGGTTCGGGTTGAAGGTGGCGGGCAGCGAGGCCCAGCACGCGTCGTAAGTGTTTTGCAGTTGCGGGCAGTCCAGGGCGAACTGGGTGGGACGCAGCACTTGGCTGGTCTCAAACATGAAGGCCATGGTGTTATCGATCTTGTGCGGCGCCAGGTCCACGTTGATGGCCTTGGTGCAGGTCTCGCCGTCCGGGCCGTGGGCGCTCATACAGCTGTGCAGCGACGCGCCACCGGGCAGGAAGCCTTCGGCCTTGGCGTCGTAGGCCCCCTGGATCAGGCCCATGTATTCGTTCATCAGGTTGCGGTGGAACCACGGCGGACGGAAGGTGTTCTCAGCCACCATCCAACGTGGCGGGAAGATCACGAAGTCGAGGTTGGCCAGGCCGTGGGTGCTGGTAGGTGAGGTCAACACAGTGAAGATGGACGGATCCGGGTGGTCAAAGCTCACGGTGCCAAGGGTGTTGAAGCGGCGCAGATCGTATTTGTACGGCACGTTGTTGCCGTGCCAGGCGACCACGTTGAGTGGCGAATGGTCCAGCTCACAGGCCCAGAGTTCGCCGAGGAATTTCTGCACCAGCGTTGTTGGTTTTTTCACATCTTCGTAGTGGGCAACCGGCGTCAGGAAGTCGCGTGGATTGGCCAGGCCATTGCTGCCGATAGGGCCCAGGTCCGGCAGACGCAGCGGCGCACCATGGTTCTCGGCGACGTAACCGCGCGCTTGCGTATCCAGCAACTCGACGCGGAATTTCAGGCCACGAGGCAACACGACGATTTCCAGCGGCTCCACCTCCAGCACGCCAAGCTCGGTAGCAATACGCAGGCGACCCAGCTCCGGCACAATCAACAACTCGCCATCAGCGTTGAAGAACACACGCTCCATGGAACGGTTGGCGCGGTAGGTGTAGATGCTGATGCCTGAGGGCTTTTCTGCCCCTGAATTGGCGACCATTCCTACAAGCCCATCGATGAAGTCCGTCGGTTCGCTCGGCATATCCAACGGGTTCCAGCGCAAGCGATTAGGCGTTACCGCCCCCAACGGCCCCCCGGCCAGTTGCCGCTCAAGTTTGATGAATGCCGGGTGATTGGCCGACGGCTGAATGCGGTACAGCCAGGTCCGCCGGGCTTCACTGCGCACCATGGTGAACGCAGTGCCAGAGAACAGTTCGGTGTACAGCCCGTAGGGCGCTTTTTGCGGGGAGTTCTGGCCGATCGGCAGCGCGCCGGGCAAGGCTTCGCTGGCGAATTCATTGCCGAAGCCCGACAGGTATTCGAGGTTCATGGATCGTCCTCTACACGGAAGTTGTTTTTATCGTAATCCAGTTACGCATAACGTAATTTGATCACCATCGACCGTCAAGCTATAAAGACGCCCATTCATCTCTCGGATTCTCGCCCTTCCATGGAAAAGCCCCGCGACACCGGTAAACAGAAAGTCCGCTCGGCCGAAGTCGGCACCGATATCCTCAAGGCTCTGGCCGAACTGTCGCCGGCCACTTCGCTGTCACGCCTGGCCGAGCACGTGCAGATGCCGGCGAGCAAGGTGCACCGCTATTTACAGGCGCTGATCGCCTCGGGTTTTGCCGAACAGAACACCGCCACCAACCACTACGGCCTGGGCCGTGAAGCGTTGCGCGTGGGCTTGGCGGCGCTGGGCAGCATGGATGTGTTGAAAGTCGGCGCGATGCCCCTGGCGGAGCTGCGCGATGAACTGAATGAAACCTGCTTTTTAGCCGTGTGGGGCAACCAGGGCGCCACCGTCGTGCAGATTGAGCCGGCGGTGCGCGCGGTAACAGTGGTCACGCAATTGGGCTCGGTGCTGCCGCTGCTCAGCTCGTCCACCGGGCTGGTGTTCAGCGCTTACCTGCCGTCGCGGGAAACCGTGGAGCTGCGTGAGCGGGAAATCCAGGCCGGCATCGCTCATGCCCTGGCGGATGACCAGGCCTACGCCACCACCTGCGAGCAGATCCGCAGCCGTGGTCTGCACTTCGTGCACGGGTTGTTGATGCCCGGCGTCGATGCCCTGTCGGCGCCGGTCTTCAATGCCATCGGCCAAGTGGCGGCGGTGATGACCGTCGTTGGCCCCACCTCGTTGTTCCATGCCGACGAAGATGGCCCGGCGGCGCAGCACTTGCTGGCGGCGACCCGGGCCGTGAGTTGGCGCATGGGCTATCAGCCCTGAACTAGTCGTGCCACTGGACCAGGGCCAGCGCCACGCGGTTTTCCAGGGCGCGGATCGGTGCGGCGGTACTCAGGTAGTTGTTGCTGATAATAGAAAACACCAGGCGCCGGCCCTGGGCGTCGGTGATGTAGCCGCTCAACGATGACACGCCGGCCATGGAGCCGGTCTTGGCATGCAGGTTATTTTCGGCCGGCGTCCCGCGCAGTCGATAACGCAGGCTGCCGCCGCTTATGCGATCGGTGTTACCGGCGATCGGCAAGGCGTTGTACCAGGCCTCGAACCAGGGTTGTTTGGCCGTCGCCAGCAGCAGATCGGTGAGGTTTTGCGACGACACCAGATTGCGCCGCGACAAGCCCGAACCATCGACCTGGCTCAGCGTCATCGGGTCCAAACCTTGGCGTCGGATAAAGTCTGCCACTGCCGCGACACCGGCCTGCGCCGTCCCTGCATTGGACGCCTTGCGGCCCATGGCCTTGAGGAAGGCTTCGGACATGTTGTTATTCGACAGTTTGAGCAGCGGTGTGAGCAGTGCCTGCAGCGGCGCCGATTGATGCTCGGCCAGCACCCTGGCCGTGACCGGACTTGCGCCACCGATCACACGCCGCCCCAGCACCTGAATGCCCTGCTGCGCCAACGCCTGCTCAAACAGATTGGCCACCAGTTGCGTCGGCTCCCACACACTCACCCACTGTCGACTTTGCTTGCCCGGCGCCAGCGTGCCGGTGAGCTGCAACAGATTGGTGCCATGCTGGCGGGTGATGCCGTAGTTGTTGCCGGGGCCGCTGACAGCACGGTTGCTCAGTTGCACGTAGTCGGTAGACGGGCTCACCACCACGCTGACCGGTTGGCCAACCCCGCTAGGGGCCTTCGCCGTGACCAGCAACGTCCCCGCATCAAAATCCGTGTTCGGCGATACGGTCAACGCTGAAATCTGCGCACCGTAATAGGTACTTTCATCGTCGTGAGCCCAGTCCACACCCAGGCGCTCGGCGTCGAAAAAGGTATCGTCGAAAACCAGGTCGCCCTGGACCTGACGCACGCCTTGGGCTGCAAGCTGTGCCGCCAATGCCTGGTAATCAGCGAACTGCGTGGTCGGATCACCCAGGCCCTTGAGGTACAGGTTACCGGTGAGGCGCTCGCCTTGCAGCGTGCCATTACTCAGCAATTGGGTAGAAAAACGGTACTGCGGCCCCAGCACATCCATCGCCGCTGCGGTGGTGAGCAATTTGAGATTGGACGCGGGGATCAACCGTGTACGCGAGTTGTGTTGATAGAGCGTGCTACCGCTACGGGCATCACGCACCATCAGGGAAACAGTGGCGCCGTTGAGGGCCGGGTCAGCCAGGAGTTGCTCCAGGGTTGCCGGGGTGGAAGTCGGTGAAACACTCGCGCAACCACCCAGCAAAAAACTCAAGCACAGCAGATGTAGCCATCGTCCAAAATGCATCAGTATCGTTTCCGCCAAGACATCAATGGCGGCAACGCTACCACAACCCCCTTAGAACTCCAGGGTGCTGGACACCGACACCTGCCGTGCATCGCCCATGGACACAAACAAGCGGCTCGCCGCCGAGGTGTAGTAGACGCGGTCGAACATGTTCTTCACGTTGAGCTGGAACTTGACCTTCTGCCCATCGATCTTGGTGTCGTAGGTGGCGAACGCATCCGCCACGGTATACCCCGGCAAGGTGAAATCGTTGGCCGCATCGCCTGCGCGTTCACCGACGTAACGTGCACCGGTCCCCACCCGCAACTGGTCGCCACCAAAGATGTTGCCGAAGTCATAGGCGACAGCCAACGAGCCGGTGTGCTTGGCGACGTTTTGCAGACGGTTGCCTTCCAGGGTCGGGTCCTTGTCCTTGACGTCCAGCGCATCGGTGTAAGCGTAGCTGCCGATCAGGCTCACCTTGTCGGTCAACTGCCCGGTAGCGTCGAGTTCCAGGCCACGGGAACGCACCTGGCCGGCAATGCTGTAGACGGTGTTGGCGCCTGAGCCAACAGAGACGAGCACGTTGCGCTTGTCGATATTGAACAACGCCGCGCTGGCGGTGATGCGTCCCGGAATGTCGAGCTTGGCCCCCAGTTCCCAGGACTTGGACTCCTCGGGCGTGAGGTCGCCGGTCAAGGTGCTGCCATCGGCCAAGGCGGCGATGGTGGAATTGGGTTTGAACGACTCGGTGTAGCTGCCGTAGAACGACAACTCATCGGTGTAGCGATACACCAGGCCCGCGCGCGGCACCCAGGCCTGGCCGTTGCCGTTGGTGTTGGCCTTGAACGGTACGCCTTTGCCGGCGTATTGGTCATACATCTGGTAGCGCGCGCCGGCGACAAAAATCCACTGTTCGTTCAGGTGGATGGCGTCCTGGAAGAACAACGAATCGCTGCGCAGCAGGTCGGTCTGGGCACTGTCGGCGGGGCTGACGGTCGTGCCCGCCACTTCGTTGCCGTACACCGGATTGTTGTAGTTGAAGCTGGTGGCGCGCGAACTCTGGCGGATCAGGTCGGCGCGGTAGATCTTGCGGTACTCGTCATCCAGGCCGAACACCACATCGTTTTGCAGGCCGAACACATTGACTTTGCCTTCCAGACTCGCCGTGGCGAAGCGGTCCGTGGTGATCGCGCCCTGGGTGCCGTCCATCTTGCGGGTCAGCGTGCCGTTGGCGTTCACCGCACTCACACGCACTTGACTGGCGTCGTAGGTCTCGCGGTTCCAGCTGTAGCCGAAATGGGCTTTCCAATCATCGTTCAGGTCATGATCGGCTTCGAAGCGGTACAGGTCGGAACGGCCTTCCATGTTGTTGAAAGGTTCATCCAGACGGCGTGTGGCTGGGATGTCCAGCGGGTGATTGGTCTTGGGATCGATGGCGGTGCCACGGTCGAACGGCGTGAGAAATTCGCGGTGTTCGTAGGCAAACAGCAATTGGGTGCTGTCACCGTACCAGGCCAGGGACGGCGCGATCAGGCTCTCACGGTGAGTGCCGAAGTTGCGCCAGTAATCTTCGTCTTCATGGTCGACGATCAGCCGGTAGGCCAAGCCGCTGTCGCCAATCGGGCCGGTGGTGTCGAGGCTGCCGCCGCTGCCGTTCTTGCCGTCACCAAAGGTGGAGCCGCGCACGGTCAGAGCAGTGGAGCGCATCAGCTCCGGCTTTTTGCTGACGATGTTCACCACGCCGCCCGGGTCCTGAATGCCGTACAGCAGCGACGACGGGCCCTTGAGCACTTCGACGCGCTCGGCCGTAGCATTCAGCGCGCGCCCCTGCACGATGGGCATGCCGTCGCGCATGATCGAACCGTTACGGTTGTCGCCGAAGCCCCGCAGCATCACGGCGTCCTGGGTGCTGGCCAAGGTATTGGCCTGGGTGATGCCGCTGATGTTGGCGAGGGCGTCATCCAGATTACGCGGGGTCTGGTCACGCAGTACTTGGGCAGGCACCACATTGACGGTTTGCGGGGTTTCCAGCAGCAGCGCGTGGGAGCGCATCACCGAACTGGTGGGCGGCGGCTGGTAGCTGGTGCTGTCCTCGGCTTGCTGGCCGACACCGCTGATGGTGGTGGCGCCGAGGTTGACCGCGCCCTCCGTCGGCACCGGCTCAAGCGCCAGGGTGCGGGCATCGATCTGACGGAAGGTGAAGCCGGTGTTGCTCAGCAGGCGTTGCAGGGCCTGGGTCGCGCTCATTTGCCCGCTGACCGCCGGGGCACTGAGGCCGTAGGGCGCTTCATCGGTGTAGATCACGCTGATGCCGGTGACGCGGCTGAAATCGCTCAAGGCCTGGGGCAGCGGCTTGGCCGTCAGGGCGAAGTTGAACCGGGCGCTTTGCTGCTCCTGCGCCTGCGCCACACTCAAGGGCAGCAGCGCCAGCCCCGATACCGCCAATACCGAGGCTCCCAGCCACTGTTTAACCCAACCGCCCGCCGTCGACTTCATGCTGTGAGAACCCGTGTAGAAAACGCTGTTAATGCGAATAGATCGCAGTTTCAAGCACTACACGGATGGGCCGTGGATTTACCTCACTTTTATTTGCAACTTTTTTGTTTATTGCGCCTGGATGCAAAACCCCATGCGCGGGAAATGCACATGCACGGTGCCGCCACGTTCGTCGGTACGGCGCAGGATCAGCTCTTCGCGCCCGGCGAACAGCAGTTCCCCAGCGACCGGGTCGGTGCCGTAGTCGGTGGCGGAAATGGTCACCTGCTGGCCGGCCTTGAAGCCGTTCAAGTCCTCGAACACTTCTTCAGGCAAAACAGCCGGTGCAGCGTTACGCGATACCTCCAAGGCTTGCTCGGCGCTCATCTGGATAGAGGTGCCATGGCCGAACCCCAGCACACGGTCCAGCCAGGCAGCGACGGTCGGATAGGCGTCCACCAACGGCGACGTCACTGAAGAGCCTTTGAGGAACCACAGTGGGTGGGCCAGGGCAAAGTCGGCAATCGACGGCTCGCCGAACAGGAAATCCCCCGCCGGGTGCTGCAACTGCTGATGGATGCGATGAATGATCGTCGGCCACTGGTGCTTGGCCTGGTCCAATTGCACACGGGTTGCGGTGCCGCCGCTGAACAGCTTGCTGCGATCCGCCACCAACACCTGGATCATTTCCGGCGGCACCTTGGCAAATTTCACCGCCAGGGATTCCGGCTGGAACACCAGCGCCACAGCATGGGAAAACACCACCGAGTCCGCCCAGGCCGCGAAGCCTTGAGTGACCAGTTCCAGGCCGTGGGGGAACAGTGCCGGCGCAGACTTTTCCTGCTCCAGGCGACGGGCAATCAAGGCGGTGTCACAGTAGATATCTGCGCCGACCTGCAACACCGGGGTCTTGCGATAACCGCCGGTGAGGGCTGTCAGGTCAGGCTTGGGCATGACGGGCGAGATATGCACCGAGTGCCAGGACAATCCCTTGAAACCCAGAAGCAGGCGGGCTTTTTCAGCAAAGGGGGACTGCGGGTAATGGTGGAGGATTAACTCAGACATGCCAGGCTCCGCGCTAGAAATGAACCGCTAGCTTAGCCTGCAACCACAGGAAACGGGGCGATGGGAACCCATCAGTCAAATCAATGAGCCACTGGCCGCCAGGCACTCCTTGGCGCTCTTCTTCAACTTCTTGATCAGGCGTTCCTGGCGCAGCGCTTCGCCCTTGGACGCGCATTGCTCGGTGTACACCAACGCCACGGCAGGGCTCGACAAAAAGAACCGGGCGCCCTTGCCGCTCTGGTGCGAGGCAAAGCGGCGCACCGGGTCATTGCTGATGCCGCAATACAGGGAACCATTGGCGGCGCGCACCAGGTAGACGAACCAGGGTTTGGGTGCGGAAGGATCAGTCACGGGCGATGTCTGCAAACCAGAGGAACGCTAATCTTATCAACGACCGGCCTGGAATGCCTTCAACCCTTTGAGCGCCTGGGCGCGCACGGCGTTTTTCAGCGCAGGCGACCAGCCCAGCAGCAGGCCTTTCAAGCCCAGGGCCTGGCGCGACCAACGCCACAGATCGAAGTGGTCGTGGTGCTCGCAGATTTTGCCATCGCGAAACACGAACCGCGCACCGATGTCGTTGACCACCGTATTGCCGGTGGCGCTGAACAGGTACGTCGCGACCCAATGCGCACTGCCGGTGCTGTCATCGCTGCGCACATGGTCGAAGGTCAGGGAGAAGTCCTTGGCGCGGGTGGTGAGCATGCGCCACATATCCCCGGCATCGCGGCCACGCAGCTCGCCAAAGGCCGGGTCGCTGAACACCACGTCGTCGGTGTAGCAGGCGGCCATGGCTTCAGCGTCCAGGCGCTGGAAGGCGCTGTAGAACTCGGTGATCAGGGCGTTATGGGCATCACTCATGGGCAGGGTCCGCTGGCGTCGAAAAGATAGCCGCACGATAAGCCGCCGGCAGCGCCAAGGCTAGCAACATTCGCCGCGCAAATGGGCGGCTTGCCGCGCCGGGCTCAGGGCACCATGCCGCTGCTGCGGGCGTAGGCGAACAGATCCACATCGGTAGAAATGCACAGCCGGTTCATCGCCGTGCTTTTCTGCTTGCTGATGGTCGAAATGCTGCGGTTGACCCGCGCCGCGATCTGGCTGACGGTCATGCCGCTGGCGAGCATGCGCACCACTTCGCGCTCCTTGCAGGACAACTGCGGCACGGCTTGCTGATTGCCCGTCCCGGCCTCCGCCAGTTGCGCACGCAAACATTCGCTGACGAAGGTGCGCCCTTCACTGACGGCGGCAATCGCCAGCGGCAGTTCACGGGCCGACGCGCTTTTGGCCAGGACCGCCCGGGCCCCCTGGGCAAACGATTCGCGCAAGGTGGCGACACTGGCAAACATGGTCACCAGAATCACCGGCAAGTCCGGATGCCGGCGCCGCATCAGGCCCAGCAAGCTATAACCGTCAGCTTGCTGGTTACCCGGCATGGCAAAATCCGTGACCAGGATGTCGCACGGCGTGCTGTCCACCAGCGCCAGCAACTGATCCGGACCGTCGGCCTCGGCAACGACTTTGCATCGGCCATTGGCTTCTATCACCACTTTCTGCCCGATACGCACAATGGGATGATCGTCAGCAATAATTACGCGAAGCATGAGCACCACCATGATGGCAACTTGAATCCGCGCAAAATACTCCCGGATCGGATCAGCAACAACCGCCCCTGAAAGCAGTAATGGCAGATAGCCCAGCAATCCCTGGAAACAGGATTTTGCCCTACAGAAAAAAAGGAAATACCCCACTCCGAAGACCTACAACACGCATCAGCATGAGCTGTCATCCATTTCCTAACGCCGACAAATAGTTCAAATACCCGATCAAGTCACTGCGCAATGCGAGCAAGCGCGGAAGGTGCATGGCCACGCCGTCGCGGTTGATCGCTTCGATCAACAGTTGACCACGCCTTTCCAGCGGTGTGGCACCGAAGAATGCCACGCTACCGATCAAGCGGTGCAAGTGCTCGACCGTTGCCTGCGCGTGCAGGCCGTCGGCGGCCTGGGCCAGCGCATGCAGATCGATCTCGGCTTCGTACACCAGGCTCGCCAGGATGCCGGGCAACGCCTCCGGGCATCCGAACAGTTGACCCAGCCGTGCGCGACTCGGCCAGCGCCCTTCGACCGCCACCATCGGCTGCACCGCCTCGCTGATACGTGGGCCGGGCAGCCAGTCGCCGAGCACCTGGCGCAGTTGTTGGAAAGTCACCGGTTTGTCCAACCAGGCATCCATGCCGGCGGCCTGGCACTGCTGGATTTCATGCGCGCCCAGCTTGCCGGTGAACGCGATGACCGGCACGCCCTGCGTTCCGGCGCGCTGTTCGCGGCGGCGCAGTTCGCGCGTCATGGCAAAGCCGTCCATCACCGGCATTTGGCAGTCGCTGAAAATCAGGTCGACACAGGTAACGTCCAGAAACGCCAGCGCGGCCTGGCCATGTGCGCACACTTCAAAAGCCAGCCCCAGCCGCTCGAACATGGCGCCCATCAGCAGGCAGTATGCGGGGTGATCGTCCACCAACAACACTTTGAGCTCACGCCAATGCACGGTCGACGGGGGCTGCGCGACCCGGTCATCCCCTGCTTGGTCGCCTGGGATAGGGTCTGAAGACATGACTACCTCAACTTCAAAAAGCGCGCGGCGCCGGAATCGGCAACCTCAACGGCTGGCACACCATCCACCGACGGAGGGGCCGCGGTTCAAGCGCTGACGCTCAGACCTGTTCGAATGTGCTGTGGAAAAACTATCGGCCGGAACGCTAGTTGAATGAGCGCGCTGAAGCGATACAACAACTACGAAATCCTTAAATTTCCTACACACACTAAAACGAGTTCCGACAAGTCGATTGGGCGTGTGCGACACCCGTTCATTGTCGTATTTGTTGTATTTGCCAGACGCCTTCCCCCCGATAAATTGCCCGGCATCCCCTAAGCGGGACGCGACCGGCCACTCCAGGCGTTCGCCACCTCGTTGCCGACGCGTCCTCCCTTGACCCCTCGGCAATCAGCTTTGCACTGGAAGCTCGATCACATGAAAAAGCCCTTAGCCGCCCTCACCGCCGCCGTCGCCCTTGTCTGCAGCGGCATGACGTTTGCCGCCAGCACCGTGGAACTGGCGGTCGTTGGCGTGATTACCCCGAGTGCCTGCACACCGACGTTGTCCGGCAATGGCCTGGTGGATCACGGCAAGCTCTCGGCCAAAGACCTGAACCTCACCACGGCGACCAACCTGCCCACCGCCCGGCTGCAATTCAACGTCGACTGCGAAGCCCAGACCCTGTTTGCGCTGCGCACCACCGACAACCGCGCCGGGTCGTCGACCAGCAGCTACGGTTACGGCCTGGGCTTGATCAACAACCTGCAAAAAATCGGCACGTTCTGGATTTCCCTCAGGAGCCCGGTGGCCGACAACGTCGCCGCCGAGCCCATCGAGTCATTGGACGGCGTGAGCTGGCGCCCCATTGACGATGTGATGTGGCAGAGCCAGTACCTGGCGGCGTTCGGCGACGGTTCGACGGGGCAAAACCGTAAGCCGATCCCGCTCAAAAACGTGATCGTCGACCTGTTGGTCGACACCCAGATCGCCGCCGCCAACAGCCTGGACCTGAGCAATGAAGTGCTGATCGACGGCTCCACCACGATCGAAGTCAAGTACCTGTGACCCATCCACTCAGGACATTACCCAGAGAGGTTGTTCGTTCCATGGATAAATATGTCCCAGCGCTGCTGGCGAGCCTGTTACTGGCCACTGTGCCCAGCGCCTTGGCTGGCAGCCAAACCGACCTGCGCGTGACCGGCGCGATCACGCCCAAAGCCTGTATCACGGGCTTGTCGAACGACGGCGTGATCGACCACGGCAAAGTCACCGTGCGCGACCTCAACCCGGACCGACACACGCTGTTGCCCCCCAATTCCCTGCACCTGAGCGTGCAATGCGAGGGCTCGACGCTCTTTGCCTTGACCACCATCGACAACCGTCAAGGCACCGCGGTGATTCCCAACCATCACGGCCTGAGCACGACGTCCCAAGGCGAGAACCTGGGCAGCGTGTCCCTGGCTTTGAGCAACCCGGTGGCGGATGAGGCGGCCGCGCGCACCATCGTGTCACTGGATGGCGGCACCAGTTGGGCCGCCGGAACCCAGCTGAGCCACCTCAACCTGCTCGCGGCTGCTTCGGCCGACAACACCACCCGGCCCATGGCGGTGACGCGTTTCGACGCGGACGTTGCGCTCTACACCCGGATCGCCCGCGCCGACGGCCTGACCCTGACCGATGAAGCCCCCCTCGACGGGCACGTGACCGTCGAGGTGCGTTACCTGTAACCCCTGCACCCCCTGTATGCCTATCCTTCCCTGGAGCTTTACCCGCATGAAAAAGTTACTCCACACCAGCGTTGCCGGTCTGTTGATCGCCAGCGCATTACCGGCACTCGCCGCGTCCACCGTGGACCTGACCGTCAAGGGCCTGATTGTGCCCTCGGCGTGTACGCCAAGCCTGTCGGCCAACACCGTCGACATGGGCCGGGTGTCGGTCAAGGACCTTAATCAGGAAAGCCGCACCCTGCTGAACCCGAGCACCTTGTCGCTGAGCGTCGACTGCGAGGCCGCGACGCTGTTCGCCATGAAGGCCACCGACAACCGCACTGATTCCAGTGCCAACGCCGGCGAGTTTGGTATCGGCAAGACCGCCGCCGGCGAACCGATCGGCGGCTACGGTCTGTTTCTCGACAACGCCGTGGCCGACGCGGTCGCCGTCCAAACCATTGTTTCTTACAACGGCGGCACCACCTGGTTCACTCATTATGAAGACGACCTTTGGCAATCCACGAGTCTGATCTCAATCAAGGCAATCGGTACGGCGTCAACACCCATCCCGGCCAAGAACACGCTGATGGCGCTTTCCGTCAACCCGTTCATCCACCCGGCAAAGAACGTGACCATCAGCGAAGACACCGCGATCGATGGTTTGGCCACCATCGAAGTCAAGTACCTGTAACGCCACTGCCCTTCCCGAAGCCCGTATCGCCGTTCACCTGTATGGGCTGGGCATGCCCCCTTTCCCTGGAGCTTTACCCGTGATGAAAAAACTACTCAGCACCAGCGTTGCCGGCCTGTTGATCGCCAGCGCATTCCCGACATTCGCCGCATCCACCGTCGACCTGAGCGTCAAGGGCCTGATCGTACCCTCGGCGTGTACGCCAAGCCTGTCGGCCACCACCGTCGACGTCGGCCGGATTTCGGTCAAAGACCTGAACCCGGAGGCGTCAACCTGGCTGACCCCGACCACCCTGCAATTGGGCATCGACTGCGAGGCACCGACACTGTTTGCCATGCAGACCACTGACAACCGGGCAGACTCCGGTGACATCGGCCGATATGGCATCGGCAAGACGCTCGCGGGTGAGCGTATCGGTGGTTACATCATGCTCCTCGACAAAGGGGTCGCCGACGGGGCTGCCGTCACACATATCTTCTCGATGGACAACGGCGCCAGTTGGGGCACCCATGATCCGGACACTAACTGGTCAAAAAACCTCATTATTTCAATCCGCGACCCCAACGCAGGGCGCATCCCTGTCGCGGCCAAGAACACCGCGATGGAGCTCGCGGTAAGGCCGTTCATCCTGGCGGCAAAGAACCTGACGCTCACAGACGATACCCCGATTGATGGCTCGGTCACGATCCAAGTCAAGTACCTGTAACGCCGCCTGAGCCGATGCCCGTACCACCGTTCAACACCAGGTAACTCACGCCATGACCCTGCTTATTCGCTTGCCGGCCCTCGCCTCGCTGTTGCTGACGACGCCCTTGGCCTTCGCCCTCTCGACTGTGGAGTTGGACGTCAACGGGCGAATAACCCCCAGCGCCTGCACCGTATCGTTGTCGGACAACGGCCTTGTCGACCACGGCAGGATCCTCGCGACGACACTGCACCCCAGTGAGTACACCGTGCTGCCGAATCAGCAAATGGGCTTGAGTATCAGTTGCGAAGGACCGGTGTTGTTCGCTCTGGTGGGCATCGACAACAAGCGCGAGTCATCGCTGGCGCCGGACTACTTCTATGGGCTGGGCATGAACCCTCACGCCCCCGACGAACGCCTCGGCTCGGTCAGCCTGTCATTGCGCGGGCCGGTTGGCGATTCGCAGTTGATGCAGACCCTGACCTCATCCGACCAGGGCGCCACCTGGAAACCCGAGCCTTACGTGTACCCCGGCCTGTTCATGGGCTTCGCCCACGCTGGCGATGCGTTGCCCGCGCCGATCCGGCTGCTGGTGGCCTCTCTGCGGGTCGACACCTCGATCAGCCCGGCCAACACCTTGACGCTCCACGAAGAGGTGCCCCTCGATGGCTCGATCACGCTGAACCTGCGTTACCTCTGACCCTGCGTCGTCAGCGCCCCGGTCACGTGCCGAGCACATGGCGGCCCCCTTGAAGCACCTTGTATTGAAGAGCCCTGTTATGAACCTGTTTCTTTCCGTTTGGCGTGCGATGCCGCGCCTCTGCTGCGTGGCACTGGCCGTCTTCGGCGCAACCGTCGCGCGTGCCGACGGCATGGTCCCGGACACCTCGGTGGTGATCGTCAACGAGGCCGACGGCGAGGCTACGGTCTCGGTCACCAACACCGACAACAAAATGGCCCTGCTGCACGTCACCCTCGAAAACATTCCCGAGGACAGCGACACCTTGCTGTTCGTGACCCCACCCCTGACCCGCGTCGAAGCGTCCAAGAGCCAGCTGGTGCGCTTCATCCTGCAAACCCAGGCGCCGCTGCAAACCCAGCGCCTCAAGCGCGCGATATTCGAAGGCATGCCCGCCCAACGCGACCCGGCCCAGGCCGGGCGCGCGCAAGTGGGCGTGACCGTACGCCAGAACCTGCCGGTGATCATTCATCCCAAGGGGCTGGCACCGAATCGCACACCGTGGCTGGGCCTGAGCTGGACCTTGAAGGCCGACCAACTCAGCGTCCACAACCCTACCCCGTATGTAGTGCGCCTGGCCCAGGAGCTGCAACTGCTGCCCGGCAATGCCTCGGCGATGCTGCCGCGCACCTACGTGCTGCCCGGCGAAACACTGACCATGACCGCCAGCGGCACCGGCACCGGCACCACCCGCGTGCGCCTGCAACCGGCCACCGTGTATGGCTTTGCCGTCGAGCCCCACGACGCGCCCATAACCCTGTGATGCAACGGCGCCCAGGGATGCAACGGCGCCACGATAACGAAGTGGCCACCCACTGAAGGCCACCGGGAAGACCTGACGCGATAGGGAATCACGCCGGGTACTTCCATCATCCGAGTGCATTTGTGTGAACACAGTCATTCATTACCGTGACGGCAAAGCCGTGCCCGGCGTTTCACCGCACCTCGCCTTGCTTGTGCTGACACTCAGCCTGGGGTTGCCGACAAACCTGGCCTGGGCACAGACGCCGTCGTCGAGCGATTCCTTTGACCCACAGACCCTGCTCCAGCGCGGCATCGACCCTGAACTCGCGAGCCTGCTGATGCAGGCCCCGCGGTTTACCCAAGGCCGCCACGCGCTCAACCTGACGGTCAACGGCCAGCGGCGCGGGCGCGTCGATGTGAGCATCGATCAGCACGGCGCAACCTGCTTCGACCCGCCGCTGCTGAACGCCGCGCAGTTGGTGACGCCGTCTTCGGGCCCGGCCGAGGAAAGCCGTTGCTACGACTTTCTCCAGCAATACCCGCAAACCGTGATTGAGCATGACCCGGCCAACCTGAACCTGAACCTGGTGGTACCGACCCAGGCGCTGCGCCCGGTCACCCAGGACATTTCCGGCTATCAGACCGGCGGGTTTGCCGCGCTGCTCAACTACGACGTGACCGGCCTGTACAACCACTACGGCGACGACGCCAGCCGCTTCGGCTCGGCCAATACCGAGGTCGGCTTCAATGCCGGCGACTGGATCGTGCGCAGCCGCCAGGTGCAGACCTGGCAAGACAGCACCTCAAGCACCACCCACCTGGACGCCTACGCCCAGCGCACCTTCGCCAGCCACCAGGCGGTGTTGCAGGCCGGGCAGATCAACCTCTACAACCCGGTGCTCGCCGGGGCACAAATCACCGGCGTGCAAGTGCTCACCGAACAGGCCCTGCAAGATCAGAACCAGGGCGCGACCATCGATGGCATCGCCAATGGCCCGGCCCAGGTGGAAGTGCGCCAGAACGGCACGTTGATTCACTCCACGGTGGTGCCCGCCGGTCCGTTCAGCCTGAGCAGTGTGCCGCGCCTGAATGGGCGCTCCGACGTCGAAGTCACGGTCAAGGAAAGCACCGGCGAGGAACGCCGGTTCACCGTGCCCGCCGCCATGCTCGGCCTGGGCCTGCCCGCGCCTGGTTACTCGGTGGCGGCCGGGCGGGTGCGCAATATCGGCGACGGCCCAGGCGCTGAACCCTGGGTGGTGAGTGCGGGCTGGAGCGCCTCGCCGCATCCGCAGGTCAGCTTCGGCAGCGGGCTGTTGGCGGCCGAGGCCTATCGCTCGGCGGGCCTGAGCCTGGGGCTGTTGCCTTGGCAGGATAGCCAGGTGCAAGTCGCCGTGGTCGCCTCCGAAGCCTCGCGGCGCACCCAGGAGCGCGGTGTGCAGACCGACCTGTCGTGGTCGCAGAAACTGAGCGAGCGCTGGGCCTTCACGGCGGCCAATTCCTGGCGCACCTTGGGCTACCGCGACCTCAGCGAGTCGACCTACGTCGTCGACACCCGCGAGCAGCAACGCACGCGCTACCGCGACCAGCAGAGCGCCACCACCTCGTGGTCGCATCCGTGGCTGGGCGCCTTCAGCGCGGGGTTTTCGCGTTCGTCCTCGTTCCAGGGCGACAGCAGCAGCCGTGCCCTGGCGTCCTGGGGCACGCAAATCGCCGGCATGTCGGTGTCCGCCACCGCCGAATGGCACATGGGCGGGCGTCGCTATAACGACGACAGCCTGTACCTGACGGTCAGTCTGCCCCTGGGCGAAAGCCGCCGAGGCCGCGCGTGGGTGCGCAATTCCGGTGGCGAGCACCGCACCGGGCTTGGGCTCAACGAACAGATCAACGACCATTTGGCGTATCGGGTCGGCGTCGAACATGACACCCGCGACCGCGAGGTCGAGTCGTCCCTGGGCGTTTCGGCCCTGCCGTTCTACAGCCAGCTGGACTTCAACTACACCCGCTCCGACGCCGAACGCTCCAGCTACCAGGGCGGCGCACGCGGCGCGGTGGTACTGCACAGCGACGGGTTGACGTTCTCGCCCTACCCGGTGCGCGACACCTTTGCCGTGCTGTCGGTGGGCGACATGGCCGGGATCAAGGTCAATACCCCCAGCGGCCCGGTGTGGACCGACTGGCAGGGTCAGGCCGTCGCGCCCCAGCTCAGCGCCTATGGGCGCAGCCCGCTGGAAGTGCAAACCCGCTCGCTGCCGCGCAATGCGGACATCCACAACGGGCTCGCGGTGGTCTCGGCAGGGCGCGGCGCGGTGGACCGCATCGAGTTCGGCGTGTCGCTCACCCGCCGCGCGCTGCTGACCCTGGACACCCCGATGCCACGCGGCTCGACCGTGACCACCGAGGACGGCGAGTTCATCACGCTGGTCCAGGAAGGCAACCAAGTGTTCTTGTCCGACGTGCTCGACACCCGTTCGCTTTGGATCAAGGCCGCCGATCAGCCGCGCTGCCACTTGCGCTTTGAACTGCCGGCCAAGGCCGACCCCCACGTGTATTTCGAAACCGCCCCGGCCCGCTGCCAGCGGCCTTGAGGAACGCCCCATGAAACGTCACCACTGCCTGGCAGCCCTGCTGCTGTGTACCGGCACCGCCCTGGCCCAGGACGACTGCCGCCTGGACCTGAGCGAATCGCGCCTGGATTTTGGCCTGATGAACCGCGCCATTGCGTCAACGCCGACCGCCGAGCGACTGCTCGGTGAACGACGCCTGTCCTTGACCCTCAACTGCCCGGAAACCGCCGACATGAGCCTGTTCTACCGCGCCCTGGCCGCCGGCACCGAGCGTTTGCGCTTCACCGACGGTGGCAGTTACCGCGTGCAAGTGCATGACGCCGTGCTCGATGGCCGCGCGGTGCAACTGGGCCTGCTCGCCGGCCCCGGCCAGGCGCCCGCCCAGGTGGCGGCGAGCCTGACTTGGCGCGCCGACCATGGCATCGTCCCGCTGCACGACGGCCAGCCCGTCGCCGGGCGCAGTTTTTCTGCACAACTGCAGGTCAATGCCTGGGCCCGGGAAGAGGCGTTTCGGGTGCGCGATGCCGAGACCTGGGACGCCTCGGCGCTGGTCGATGCCCCCGCGTCCGGACGCTCGCGCGAGCTGCATCTGCAAGCGCGCTTCGCGCCAGCGGCCTGCACGCCCACCCTGGCCAACAACGGCACGGTGGACTTTGGCAAGTTGTCGGTCAGCGATTTGCGTCGCGACAAAGACACCGCCCTGCCCGCCCGCGCGTTGGGTCTCACGGTCAGCTGTGACGGCCCGACCCCGTTTGCCCTGGTCATGCACGACAACCGCGCCGGCTCAGCCACCGGCGGCATCGATGAAACCGCCTACGGCCTGGGCCTGGATGCACGCGGGCAGAAAATCGGCCGCTATTACCTGTTGGTCGACCCCGCCCAGGCCAGCGCCGACAACCTGCCACAGCTGTATCGCACCGACTCCACCACCGGCGGCGCCGCCTGGAGCAACGCCAGCGCCAGCACAATTCCCCTGGGCGCACGCAGCCTCCTGGGGTTTACCGCCACAACCGGCAGCACAGAAGGCCCGACGGCCCTGCAAAACCTCAGCGCGCTACTCAGCCTGAAAGCCTTTGTCGCGCCGCTCGACAGCCTGGACCTGAGCAGTGAAGTGCGGCTCGACGGTTCGGCGACCCTGGAAATCACCTACTTCTAAGCACCTCGGAGGCTCCCATGATTACTCGCTACCTGATCCTCGTACCCCTGCTGTTCAGCCAACCGGCGCAGGCCGCCGCTGTCGACCTGAACGTCAACGCCACAATCACCCCGGCGTCCTGTGTGCCGAGCCTGTCGGACAACGGGCAGGTGGACTTCGGCAAGATCGCCCAGCAAGACCTCAACCTCACGACGGGCACGCGGCTGCCGCTCAAGTCCCTGGGCCTGACGGTGACCTGCAACGGCCCGGTGCGTTACGCATTGCGCATGCGCGACAACCGCGACGGCACCGCCTACGTCAACAGCGAGATTTATTACGGATTGGGCCTGGACAACAGCGCGAACAAGATCGGCGTGTACTCAGTGACGTTCGATCCAACGCTGACCGTGGTGGACGCCGTGGCCGAGGTCTACGGCACCGAATCCACCACCGGCGGCCTGGCCTGGCGCACGGCCAACCGCAACCCGATCGACGTGGGCGCCAAAAGCCTGCTGGGCTTCACCGATACTGCGGGCAGCACCGCCGGCCCCATGGCGATCCAGAACCTGACCAGCACGCTGACCCTGGAGACGGTGATCAACGCCAAACAGAATCTGGACCTGAGTACCGACATCCTCATGGACGGTTCGGCGACCCTGGAGGTGGTGTACCTCTAGACTTTTTCGCTGCACACGCCGACGTACTTCGCCCGCCCCGCACCGAGACCGGCGACGATGGCGCCCAGGCCGATCACCGCGAAAACCCAGCCGGTGGCGGCCCAGCCACCGGTCCAATCGTGAATCAGGCCCACCGCGAGCGGGCCAAGGGACGCCAGGGTGTAACCGATACCTTGGGCCATGCCCGACAGGTTGGCGGCGACGTGGGCATCCCGCGAGCGCAGCACGATCAAGGTCAGCGCAAGGCTGAACGTGCCGCCCTGCCCCAGGCCCAGCAGGATCGCCCAGCCCCACAGCCCGTCGAGCGGCGCATACAGGCAGCCCATCAGCCCGCCGAGGGTCAGCAGCATCACCACCACGATGGCCAGGCGCTGGTCCTTGCCGCGCGTGGCCAGCCACGGCGCGGTGAGGGCGCTGAGCAGTTGCACGATGATCGAACCGGACAGCGCCAGCCCGGCGTCGGTGGCGCTCAGGCCGCGGTCGATGAGGATCGACGGCACCCAGCCGAACACGATGTAGGCCAGGGACGATTGCAGGCCCATGTACAAGGTCACTTGCCAGGCCAGCGGATCACGCAGCAAGCCCTTCACCCGGTAGGCAACGCGATGCGCGCCGTGCTTGTGCCCGATTTGCGGCAACCAGCACAGCGCGGCCAGCAACGCCGGCAGCATCCAGAAGCCCAACCCGATGCTCCAACGGTGGCCGAAGTAGTCGCTCAAGGGCACCGAGGCCCCCGCCGCCAACGCCGCGCCCAGGCACAGCGCCATGGTGTAGACCCCGGTCATGGTGCCCGCCTGTTTGGCGAAGTCGCGCTTGACGATACCGGGCAACAACACGCCGATGATGCCGATGCTGGCGCCGGCGATCAGGCTGCCAACAAACAAGCCGACTTCTCCGAACGCACTGCGCAGCACAATACCGCCGGCCAGCATCAGCAAAATCCCCAGCACCACCCGCTCGGCGCCGAAACGCCGGGCGAGGATCGGCGCCAGCGGCGCGAACAGGCCCAGGCACAGCACCGGCAAGGTGGTCAGCAAACCGGCCCTGGCCGCCGACAACCCCAGGCTGCTGGAAACCTCACTGAGCAGCGGCGACAGGCTCGACAGCGCCGGGCGCAGGTTCAGCGCCACCAGCACCAGGCCCAGCAGCAATAGCCACGGCCGGCTCACTGGCGGGGGGCTGTGCTGGACCTCATCGTCATCGGCCTCGGCGTCAATCAGCAGTTGTTCCAACTCAGGCGTGCGTGGGGCATCAAGGTTCATTGATCAACTGCCGGCAAAGGGATTTGGCGCGCTCCGCATCTTGCTGTGCGACGGCATCAAGCAGGGCGGTGTGCAGGTCGAACACCGCTTGGCGGCGCGGCGAGAGGTTCAGGGTCTGGCGCAGTTGCGCGCCGATGATGCTGGAAAAGTATTGGTACAACTCGCTCAACGCCGGGTTGTGCGCCGCGTCCACCAACTGTTGGTGGAATACCAGATCGGCGCTGATGTAGGCCTCCAGTTCCCCGTGGTACAGCGCGGCGCTGGTGTCGAGCGCCGCGCGCAACCGATGCAGGTCTTGCTCGGTACGACGCAGGGCGGCCAGGCCGATGGCCTCCACTTCCAGGATCTGCCGCGTCTCCTGCGCCTGCTCCAGAGTGCAATGGGACAACGCGCGCATGGCGCCCAGCGGGTCGGTCATCGAGCGCAGGTAACTGCCGTCGCCCTGACGGATCTCGATCAAGCCGGAAAACGCCAATACGCGCATGGCTTCGCGCACGGTATTGCGGCTGATGCCCAACTCTGCGGAAAGCTCGGGCTCGGTGGGCAGGCGCTCGCCGATGGCCCATATGCCCTGGCTGATGCGCTGGCGCAGTTGCTCCAGGGCCTGGTCGACCAGAGAGCGTTTGATCAGGGGGGCGATGTCTGTCATAGGATTTTGCTCTTTCGTCCCATCATAGGATGAATTTTCCTACAGCCTATTCGGACTGACCTACAAAGGCAACGCACTAGGGGTTCTTAGGTAGGAAAAAGGAGCGGTATTTTCGATTGACGTACAACAACTCGCCCTACAAGCCTCCTGAAAATTTTCAGCAGGCAAAAATAAACCCGGCACTTGGCCGGGTTTATTTTTTCAGACATCGATCAATGCAAAATCTGGCTCAAGAACAACTTGGTCCGGTCATTCTGCGGGTTGTCGAAGAAGTCATTTGGCGCCGCCTGTTCCACGATCTCGCCCTTGTCCATGAAGATCACACGGTTGGCCACGGTGCGCGCAAAGCCCATTTCGTGGGTCACGCACAACATGGTCATGCCGTCTTCAGCCAGGCCGATCATGGTGTCCAGAACTTCCTTCACCATTTCCGGATCGAGTGCCGAAGTCGGCTCATCGAACAGCATGATTTTCGGCTTCATGCACAGTGCACGGGCAATCGCCACACGCTGTTGCTGGCCGCCAGAGAGCTGGCCCGGAAACTTGTGCGCCTGCTCCGGGATGCGCACGCGCTCCAGGTAGTGCATGGCGATTTCCTCGGCCTTGCGCTTAGGCATCTTGCGCACCCACATCGGCGCCAGCGTGCAGTTCTGCAGGATGGTCAGGTGTGGGAACAGGTTGAAGTGCTGGAACACCATACCCACTTCACGGCGGATCGCTTCGATCTGCTTGAGGTCGTTGGTCAGCTCCACGCCATCGACCACGATGCGGCCCTGCTGGTGCTCTTCCAGACGGTTGAGGCAGCGGATGGTGGTGGACTTGCCCGAACCCGACGGGCCGCACAGCACGATACGCTCGCCTTGCTTGACGTTGAGGTTGATGTCTTTCAACACGTGGAACTGGCCGTACCACTTGTTGACGCCCTGCATCTGGATAATGCCTTCAGGGCTCACAGGCTGTTTGATCGCTTCGCTCATAACATCAACTCCTAACGCTTGTGGCCAGTGTCGAGCTTGTGTTCCAAATGAATGGAATAGCGCGACATACCAAAACAGAAAATCCAGAACACCAGGGCCGCGAACACGTAGCCTTCAGTGGCCATGCCCAACCATTTCGGGTCGGCGGCGGCTTGCTTGACGCTGTTGAGCAGGTCGAACAGGCCGATGATGATCACCAGGCTGGTGTCCTTGAACAACGCGATAAAGGTGTTAACGATGCCGGGGATCACCATCTTCAGGGCTTGCGGCAGAATCACCAGGCCCATCGAACGCCAGTAGCCGAGGCCCATCGCAGCGGCCGCTTCGTACTGACCTTTGGGAATCGCCTGCAAGCCACCGCGCACCACTTCAGCCACGTAGGCCGACTGGAACAGGATCACGCCGATCAGCGCCCGCAGCAGTTTGTCGATGCCCATGCCTTCCGGCAGGAACAACGGCAGCATCACCGAGGACATGAACAGCACGGTGATCAACGGCACACCGCGCCAGAACTCGATGAAGGTCACGCAGACCACTCGAATCGCCGGCATGTTCGAGCGCCGCCCCAACGCGAGCATGATGCCCAGCGGCAAGGCGCCGGCGATGCCGACAGTGGCGATTACCAGGGTCAGCATCAGGCCGCCCCATTGGCTGGTCGCCACATTGGTCAGGCCGAAAATCCCGCCGTGCAGCAGGAAGAACGCGATGATCGGGTACAGCACCAGGAAACCCAGGCCGTAGACCGCCTTGCGCTGGAAACGCGAGATAAACAACGGCGCCACACCGACGATGGCCAGCCACACGGTCAGGTCCACGCGCCAGCGCAGGTCGCCGGGGTAGTAGCCGTACATGAACTGCCCGAAGCGCTGTTGGATAAACACCCAGCAGGCGCCCTCTTTGGTGCAATCGGCACGCGTGGTGCCAACCCAGTTGGCGTCGATGATCGCCCAGCTCAGGATTGGCGGCACCACCAGGTAGATCAGGTAGAACGCCAGCAGCGTCAGCAGGGTGTTGAGCCAGCTGGAAAACAGGTTGGCGCGCATCCATGCCATCGGCCCGAACACTTTGTTCGGCGGCGGCATATCCGGTTTGAAAGTATGTGAACTCATGGGCGTTTCCTCACCGCTCGATCAGCGCAATGCGCTTGTTGTACCAGTTCATCAGCAGGGAAATGCTGATGCTGATCGCCAGGTACACGCTCATGGTGATGGCAATGACTTCGATGGCCTGGCCGGTCTGGTTGAGCACCGTGCCGGCAAACAACGAAACCATTTCCGGGTAACCGATACCGGCTGCCAGCGACGAGTTTTTCGCCAGGTTCAGGTATTGGCTGGTCAGCGGGGGAATGATCACCCGCAGGGCCTGCGGAATGATGACCTTGCGCAGCGTCGGCCCAGGGCGCAGGCCCAGTGAGCGCGCGGCTTCGGTCTGGCCGTGGCTGACGGACTTGATACCCGAACGCACGATCTCGGCGATAAACGCTGCCGTGTACACGGTAAGCGCCAGGGTCAATGCCAGCAGTTCAGGGATCAGTACCCAGCCGCCGACAAAGTTGAAACCTTGCAGCTTGGGCATTTCCCAGTGCAGCGGTGCACCGAAGATCAAGGCGCACAACGCCGGGATCACGATGAACAACGCCAGGCCCGCCCAGAACTTATGGAACGGTACGCCGGTGGCTTCAAAGCGCTTGTTGGCCCAACGCGCCATCAGCACGATTGCCACGATGGCAACCACGATGCTGACCACAAATGGCCAGAAACCGTCAGCGGCAATCGCTGCCGGCATGTTCAGGCCACGGCTGCTGACAAAGAAGGTGTCGCCGAAGTTATGGCTGTTGCGTGGCCCCGGCATGGTCAGGAACACCGCGAAGTACCAGAACAGGATTTGCAGCAGCGGCGGGATGTTGCGGAACACTTCCACATACACGGTCGCCAGCTTGTTGATCATCCAGTTCGGCGACAACCGCGCTACGCCGATGACGAACCCGAGCAGCGTCGCCAGGATCACGCCGATAAAAGTCACCAGCAAGGTGTTGAGCAAACCGATCACAAACACCCGGGCATAACTGTCCGATTCGGTGTAGTCGATCAAATGCTGCGCGATGCCGAAGCCGGCACTGCGTTCAAGAAAGTCGAAACCCGAGGTAATGCCTCGGTGCTGAAGGTTGGTCTGGGTGTTGTTGAAGAGGTACCAGCCCAGCGAGACCACCGCCACAATCGTGATGATCTGGAAGAGCCACGCACGCAATTTGGGATCGCTGAAGCTGAGCTTCTGCTTGGGTGCGCCGATTTGTTTTTGCATGAAATGCCCCGAAAATAATGGAACAGAACATCACCCGGCGGTTGGCCCACCGGGTGACAGAACCATCAGCGATCAGCGCACAGGGGGTGCGTATTGAATGCCGCCGTTGTTCCACAGCGCGTTCAGGCCACGGTCGATTTCCAGCGGGGTGCTCTTGCCCAGGTTGCGCTCAAACACTTCACCGTAGTTACCGACTTGCTTGACGATCTGTACGACCCAGTCTTTCTTCACTTTCAGGTCTTTGCCGTATTCGCCGTCAGCACCGAGCAGACGTGCAACGTCCGGGTTCTTGGTGGACTTGGCTTCAGCTTCAACGTTTTTCGAAGTGATGCCGGCTTCTTCAGCGTTGAGCATGGCGTAGCCAACCCAGCGCACGATGGCCAGCCACTCGTCGTCGCCGTTACGCACGACGGGGCCCAATGGCTCTTTGGAAATGGTTTCCGGCAGTACCACGTAGTCTTTCGGTGCGGCCAGCTTGCTGCGCTGGGCGAACAGTTGGGACTTGTCGGAGGTCAGCACGTCGCAACGCCCGGACTCCAGCGACTTGGCGCTTTCGTCGGAGGTATCGAAGGTGATCGGGGTGTATTTCAGGTTGTTGCCGCGGAAGTAGTCGGAAACGTTCAGCTCAGTGGTGGTACCGGCCTGGATGCAGATGGTTGCACCGTCCAGCTCTTTGGCACTTTTCACGCCCAGCTTGTTGTTTACCAGGAAGCCGATGCCATCGTAATAAGTGATGAAGCCTGGGAATTTCAAGCCCATGCCGGCGTCGCGGGAGCTGGTCATGGTCGTGTTACGGGACAGAATGTCGACTTCGCCGGACTGAAGCGCGGTGAAACGCTCCTTGGCATTCAACTGGCTGAATTTGACCTTGGTAGCGTCGCCGAAAACGGCAGCGGCCACGGCGCGGCACACATCAGCGTCGATCCCGAGGATCTTGCCGCTGGCATCCGGCACCGAGAAACCCGGCAGGCCGTCACTCACGCCACATTGCACAAAGCCTTTCTTCTGCACGGCATCCAGAGTGGCGCCGGCTTGGGCGAAACCGCTGACACCCAGAACGGCCGCCGCGGAAACGATGGCCAGGGTGGATTTCAATACCTTCATTCAAACCTCCAGTTTGCTCTTGTTGTGTCGGAGCTCGAACCTCAGCGCACCCTTATGAGGCGATATCGACCCGTGTTGGCTTTTTTTAGGGTCAAGCGGCATGAAGTTGTCGCAGTAATTCCAGCTTGTTTCCTACAAGCGGCATGCACTGATAGTGTTACCGCTTGAGGAAAGTTCTGACATCGACCTACACGTAGCAAGGCGCGTACCAGAGTGCTGGCTGAGCCGTTTCAGCCCATGATCAAGTGCAAAAGATTCAACCTTGCGACATTCTCTTAACAGATCGACAAGCCACGCACCGTTCCGTCGCACTTAATCGGAGCGCACGCACATTAATGGAGCAGACATGACCGACCCCTTGATTCTTCAGCCCGCCAAGCCCGCAGATGCCTGCGTAATCTGGTTGCATGGCCTGGGTGCCGATCGCTACGACTTCCTGCCGGTGGCCGAGGCGCTACAAGAAAGCTTGCTGACCACTCGCTTCGTTTTGCCTCAGGCACCGACCCGTCCGGTGACGATCAACGGGGGCTATGAAATGCCCAGTTGGTACGACATCAAGGCCATGAGCCCGGCCCGTTCGATCAGCCTGGAAGAACTGGAAGCATCATCAAAAATGGTCACGGACCTGATCGAAGCGCAGAAGAGAACCGGAATAGACGCTTCGCGAATTTTCCTCGCCGGTTTTTCCCAGGGCGGCGCCGTGGTTTTCCACACCGCATTCCTGAACTGGGAAGGTCCCTTGGGTGGCGTGATCGCCCTCTCCACCTATGCCCCTACGTTCAGCGACGAGCTGGAATTATCAGCCAGCCAACAGCGCATTCCCGCCCTGTGCCTGCACGGCCAGTACGACGATGTGGTACAGAACGCCATGGGCCGCAGCGCTTACGAGCATTTGAAAACCCGTGGTGTCACCGTGACATGGCAGGAATACCCAATGGGCCACGAAGTGTTACCCGAGGAGATACGCGATATCGGTGCCTGGTTGACCGTTCGCCTGGGCTGAAAACCACAGTTTATGTAGCTGTATGACAGACGCACTACGCCGCGCCCGATTCTTGCATTACACTGGCCGGCGTACATTCCTTAACCAATTAATGAGATCACCGTGCTCAAAGCACTCAAGAAGATGTTCGGCAAAAGCGAGGCTGAGCCGCTCGCGCCTGATTCCAGTGCTCCTGCTCCGACAGCCGGTAGCCGCAATGACGGCAAACAGCCCGCACGGCACGCACCGGCTGCCCAGCCAAAGAAGCCAACGGTGACACCGCCTGAACAGGCAAAGCCGGTTGAACCCGCTGCCGCGCCAGTGGCACCGAAGCCACGTCGCGAACGTGCGCCAACGCCGCCGGTGATCCCATGGAAACTCGAAGACTTCGTCGTCGAGCCGCAGGAAGGCAAGACGCGCTTCCACGATTTCAAATTGGCGCCTGAACTGATGCACGCCATCCAGGACCTGGGATTCCCGTACTGCACACCGATCCAAGCGCAGGTGCTGGGCTTCACCCTGGCCGGCAAAGACGCCATCGGTCGCGCACAGACCGGCACCGGCAAGACCGCCGCGTTCCTGATCTCGATCATTACCCAGTTGCTGCAGACGCCGCCGCCGAAAGAACGCTACATGGGTGAGCCGCGCGCGCTGATCATCGCCCCGACCCGGGAGCTGGTGGTACAGATTGCCAAGGACGCCGCAGACCTGACCAAGTACACCGGCCTTAACGTAATGACGTTCGTCGGCGGCATGGACTTCGATAAACAGCTCAAGCACCTCGAAGCCCGTCACTGCGACATTCTGGTAGCCACGCCGGGCCGACTGCTGGACTTCAACCAGCGCGGCGACGTGCACCTGGACATGGTAGAAGTGATGGTACTGGACGAAGCCGACCGCATGCTCGACATGGGTTTCATCCCACAAGTGCGTCAGATCATTCGCCAGACCCCGCCGAAATCCGAGCGTCAGACCCTGCTGTTCTCCGCGACCTTCACCGAGGACGTGATGAACCTCGCCAAGCAGTGGACCACCGACCCGTCCATCGTCGAGATCGAAGCGGAAAACGTCGCCAGCGAGAACGTCGAGCAACACATCTATGCCGTGGCCGGTGCCGACAAGTACAAGCTGCTCTACAACCTGGTCAACGACAACGGTTGGGAGCGCGTGATGGTGTTTGCCAACCGCAAGGACGAAGTGCGCCGCATCGAAGAACGCCTGGTGCGTGACGGCGTCAACGCTGCGCAACTGTCGGGCGATGTGCCACAGCACAAGCGCATCAAGACCCTCGAAGGCTTCCGCGAAGGCAAGATCCGCGTGCTGGTGGCCACCGACGTGGCCGGTCGCGGGATTCACATCGATGGCATCAGCCATGTGATCAACTTCACCCTGCCGGAAGTGCCGGACGATTACGTACACCGTATCGGCCGTACCGGTCGTGCCGGGGCGGCGGGTGTATCGATCAGCTTTGCCGGGGAAGATGACTCGTATCAGTTGCCGTCGATCGAGACGCTGCTGGGGCGCAAGATCAGCTGTGAAACGCCGCCGACGCACCTGTTGCGCCCTGTCGAGCGCAAACGCCCGTAAGCCTGAACCAAGGACGAAGAAGCAGGGCTTTATGTACCTGCTTTTTTGTCCACTATTTCCTGCGGAGCGACATCGCCGCAACGCTTTCCACGTTGCTGATGTGTTTGAATCACCCTTACCGTTGTGGTGCCGCCTGGTAAAGCTCACTCAGGATCGGCTGACGAATACGTAAAGCCTCCTCCCTGAACGCCTGATAAAACCGGTTTGCGGTGTCTGGCATGTCGGCGATGTGCGCCAGCTCCGAACGTGATTGCGACTGCGCCTCACGTCTTTCCCCCTTAGTCGCGTCGTCCACTTCGGAAGGGGAGTCGAGAGCGTCGTAACGCGCCACCAACGAGCGCATCAAATTAGCCGTTCTGACAAATGCTCGTGTGGAACCGAACGCCTTACTGCTAGTGGTCACCGCTTTACCGAATTTAAAGGTTCGACCCAAGATTAATTTGCTCCCACTCCTCAGCGCCTCACGCAGTGGGACGTCGACAACAAAACCAGCTGTGTTCTTCCCTACATCCACCCCCGTCTTCGCCGCGCCATACGCTTTACTCGCAGCCCCCCAGGCGTTGTATCCACTGGCTGACCAACTGGCGATGGAAAAGGAGAAAGACGCCCACCCCAGATTTTTAATGTGATGGGAGCGATCCCATCCGTTTGCGTTATCAACCGCTTCTATACTCAGTGCGGTCACCCCTAAGATGTTGCCAATGACACCCATCGTCGCTCCGACGACGGCTACTATCTGGGCCGAGGTAACGGCGGCTAAACCAGCAGCAGCAATGCCTGCCAAACCTGCCCCCAGTGTCACAACGCCAAACGCCAACGCAGCCCCCGTGAAAGCCCACTTCAACCAGGTCGGCCACAACCCGCTGGGGTCCATCATGTTGGTCGGATTACACGCAGCGTACCCATAACCATTGACCCCACCTTCATCGAAAGGGCTCAGCGGATCAGCCTGCAGAAATATCATCAGGCGCGGGTCATAGGCGCGCACGCCGCTGCCGAGGACGTAGAGGTTGGTCGCTACGTCCAGTCGCTGGCCATTGATTCCAGGTAGTTGCAGGTCGGCCATGCTGCGGGCCTTACCATCGTCCAGCGATATCGTCGTATCGCCATAGGGCGTGTAGTGTCGCCGCACATGAGCCTCGCTTGGGGCGGTTATGCCGCGCACGCTGCCAGAGGCATCGTTGGCATACAACTGCACCCCATCCACCCCACCGCTGAGTGCCATCACTTGATCATCGCCGTTGGCGTAACGGATGGTTTTGTTCCCCTCAACCAGTAGTTCAAGGCGTTCGCCGCTATAGGCCAACCTCACTGGCGGCTCATCGCCCCGGGATGCAACGACCTGTCGGGAGTCGGCATCGTACTGGTAGCTGTACTGGTCGGAACCGGCGTGCACACCTGTCAGTTGCTCAAAGGCATTGTACGTATAGACCTGCCCAGACGGTCCTGCCTGCAGGTTGCCCGCCGCATCGTACGTCAGGGTCACATCTTGTGGTGGTGCCGTATGGGTCAGGCGAGTCAATTGTGTCGGATCGGCGCCGGTGAAGAATCGCTCGCAGATGTCCTGCGTGCCATCGACAAAGGTGGTCACTACGCCGGTGATATTGTTGAGGCCATCTAAGCTGAAGTCCTGCCCGACAATGCCTCTCCCCAAATGATCCTGAGGCTGTTCGAGGCCTTCGCAACGGTAGGTTTTCAACCGTAAGAAAGCGTCGTAGGTGAACGTTTCACCAATCACCACCCGCGAACTCGCGTCTCGAAGAAAGCGGGTCGCCAACAGACTGTTGGCGTGATACGTATTGGTCATCACCTGCAGCAGTACACCGTTCTCCTCGAAGCGGCGTTCGGCTTCCCGTCCCCATGCATCATAAGACACCTTGGTCACCAGCGTCATGTCCTCATAGACCGTGGTCAGGTCCTGAGGCCGGCCAAGGGTATCGTAGCCTTGCTCGATCACCAGGGGCCCGGTGGTGATCCGGGAAAAACGCCCGTAAATATCGTACTCAAGCGTGCTGAGCTGACCATCGGCAGCCGTTTGATGCAACAGGCGCCCACCAGGAGAATGGCTATACAGCGCAGTGAGTGACGCACCGTTGGCGGTTTGAATATCCTTTTCTGGATGGCCATTCGCGTCCTGAAAATACTCGTGAATCAGGCCATCGGTTTCCGAGCGGGTCAACATGCTGGTAGTTGCATCATGTCGGTAGGCGCTCACCGGAAGCCCTGTCATCTCTCTACGGATCGGTACACCCAACTCTTTATCGTAAGTCAGCGTCTGACGATGACCCCGTGGGGAAGTTATGGCGACAGGCTCAGTCCATCCAGGCTCATACTCCCAGGTTGTGGCCTGCCCCGTCCCGCGCGTCTGACTGGTCAAGCGGCCCAAGCTGTCATAAGTACGGGCCCCCAGACACTTGCCATCGACCGCCAACGCACTGATCATTGCGTCGCTGGTGCCGGGGGCATACTCCGTTTTTTGCAGCCTTTGCGGCGTGCCATCAAGCGGTATTTCAAGGGTCGTCATTAACCGGTCGAAGGCATCATAGGTAAACTCGGTGCGCTTGTTGCCCATATTATCCAGTACCGACAGGCAGCGCCCCAAGCCATCGTAGGTGCGCGACTCCACTTCGACAGTCGCGCCGCCTGCGTCGAGACGTTCCACTTTTACCGGCTGATTGTGCTCATTGAAGTAACGCCTCAAGCGCTCGCCGCCTTCAACTCCTTCGACCCTGAGGTTGAGCAGTGGATCGTACTCATCGATCTGCACACTGCCATCGGCGCGGGTCACACGACTGGAGTTGCCCCAATGGTTATAGGAGTAGGTGCTTTTCAATGAGCGCTGCCCATCGGTCAGGTAATCGTGCTTGACCACTTCCGATAGTTGCTCCAACGCGTCGTAACGCCAGGTTCTGGTGACACGCTCCTGGTCACGGTTGGCACCGATCAATTGAGCTTCGGACACTTGGCGCCCGACACCATCAAAGTAGGTAATGACCTGGTTATTTTGCGCATCAGTGGTGATCAAATGAGCACGTTTTTCCGGCGTCGCAAAATGATAGGCGTAACGCCGCCCGGCTTGCTGGGGTTTGCCGAGAGAAACTGTTTCCGCTGTCAAACGGCCACTGACATCGAACGCCAGATCCAGTGAGCAACCACCGTCTCGAGTCATCGACAGCAACCGCCGATTGACCAGCGAGAGCGTGCGTGCCGACTCAAGCCATTGCCCCTCACGCCCCATCATGCGCCGGGTCTCAACAAGGTTGCCCGCCGCAACGGTGTAGGTGAAGTGACTGGTCAACGCAAGCTTGTCGATTGTATTGGACGTGCTTTTCAATCGACCAACCAACAAGACGGGTGTGTCGTAGTAGGTATGCCGCGTGCTGAACAGGTCAGGTTGAGTCACCGACTCCTGCACCACAAAGTAGCTGTTACCCGTCTGTGGCACACGGGTATGTGTGTACTCGGTGAGTCGTGCGGCTGGCGTATCGCCTGCGGCAACAAGGCGCTCTTGCTTCACGAAGCGCTGGAACAAACCATGGGGGTCGGCCGGACACTTTCCCGCCTCGCCCGCGACCGGGTAATAGCTGCGTTCGACACAAACGCCAGAGGCTTCGGTACGACTTAGCTCGTTGCCATAGTCATCGGTCTCCATGGTTTGCACTTCTTCACGAGCGTTGCCGCCAGCAACCAATTCGAAGCGTCTGACCACCTGCCGAGGCAATTGCAGGTTGGGCGGCTGATCAGGGAACAATTTTCCAGGGAGGATGTTATAGGCAAGACTTGTGGTGGTTCGGGTCCCTTCGCGGGTCACGCGCTCCTCGGTCAACAGGTGGAACTTGTTATAGGTCATGCGGGTGGCATACAACGGGGCATCATTGTTGCTCACATCAATGACCGTCTCTTCGCCCCAATAGGCATAGTCACCGGCAATCAGGTACATGTTTTCTTCACCCGGAGTGAAGCCACCCGAGTAGGGATAACCTGTGAAGTTAGTCCCCGCACTGTAACTGTACTTACGACCGATCGGTGGCTGATTACCCCCGGGGTTTGCCGCCACCCCACCACGCGCGGGATGTACTGATTGTTTGCGTATTGATGGCCATTCTCTTCGTAGCTGATGAGTGTGTTACCCCCCATCGGTGAGTTGACTTCGCTGATCGCGATGAGGCCGTTGCGAAACGGTCTGTGGTAGACAAATGTATAGGCCGCAGTTTCCGGAGCCTGTGTACGATCGTAAGGGACAGTGACGCGCACTAGTTGGTTGTTAACATTCCCATAGGCAATTCGAGTACGGGCATACCGGCCACCGTCAATCAAAACGTCGGCCTCCACAAGTAAGGCGCCCATGTAGGTCAACACCAACAAGTCTTGCCCTTGATCGTTCTGAATGCGCTCCAACGGCCCCCCCTGGAGATAAGAAAAGCGCAAGCGCTCACCGTTTTCAAACTGAATGGCTGTGATCTTGTAAGGCCCAGAGCTACTCGGGCGCCCTAGGATTTCAAGGGTGCCGTCCTTATAAATCACATGAAGCGTGGACTCGCCGACACGCTGGACCACCAGGTCCTTGAGCTTTCGGTCCTTGATCACCAATGTGCGCCCCACAGACGGCAGCCCATGGGTTTGGTATTGCTCACCTGTCAACAACGTCAGCTTTGAAGTCGCCAGATCAAACTCCGTGTTGTCAAGGCGCCACCCGGCGCCATAGTTACCTGAGACATCTGAGTTCAACAGGGAGAAGGAGAGTGCAATTTCACGACTTATTTCCAACGGCCCCTGCGGGTAGAGTGTGGCCAGTGCAATACGGCAAACGTACTGACCAGTGCGCGTGTCGACAACGCCATTGAGGCGGCTATTGAAGTTAAAAGCATTGGAGTAAACGTTCATAAAAGTGAAAGCCCCTATTCAAAATAGATGCGCGTCACAACCCCAATCAACAACTAAGTTCTTAACACCAGCACATTTCCTTTGTCGGTGAAGCCAATATAAAAAACGTGCTCACACCCATAGTTATCCCACAGACGCCATCCACTTTGCCGGTTGTCATCGGGAGTATTGATCCACCCTCTATATCGCGCAGCACGCATAATGGTAGACATCTTATTATAAAGAACCTCCCCCGAACCATTGTCCTTCTGAATTTTATCCACTGTTAACCTACCGCTCTCAACCATTACAACACCACCTTTAAACCGGATCCCATCGTTCGTATGCTGAACATACGAGGTATGAAAATGTGACCCTTCTCCCTCGACAACCACGGGCGAATCCAAACCCCGATTTTCAACAAAACGAATACCTTTAACGGTTGGCGTCATATAATAGATATCTATATCGACTTTATTGTGGTTGTGGGAGTACGCATCAAGGTCGACATAGGTACTCAGCTCGTTAATCTCTAACCGGTAGGGTCTAGTGAGTTGGATATCCACGTAACTCTGAAAGGGTACCCCCCCCACCGATCCATTGGTGGTATACGTTTTTCCCCCTACGTAAATTTTTGCCATTAACCTTTCGGTCCCTATGGACGCGCTCGTACCGGCTCTCATATACAACTTTATCAATTCAAAACTGCTGTCAACAGGGTCGAATTCTGCCCTAGGCTCTTCCGCGGAGTCTTCCGTGCCTAGCGGCCGCAGGCCTACGTCGAATTGGTTTTTAGTTTTATCGCACGACCACCCCCGAGGAAGTACGGATTCAGGGAAACCATAAGCCGTAACTGTTGCGCTATTGCGCTCAGTTGTAGTTAACGGAGTTTCAATATAGCTGCCATTGGCATCTTCGACTTCTTTCTTTATCAATATATTTAACTGGCATTGATGCCGACCGTTGGCATAAAGCTCATTAGTCCAGTTCTGCCCGTTAGGCAGCTTCACCTCAAAGGCTCTTATAACAATGTCGCCCGCGGCCATAACGCTCTCCTTCACGCATGCCTCATGCTGTCGCACTGGCGGCGTGACCATCAAAGTAAATTTAACTACCTAGACTTATTTAATATTCAGCGCGGCACCGCGCCTACTGTCAGAACTGACAGGCAAGCGGTGTTTTTCAGATTAGTTTTGAATTAAAAGACTGTCGCTCAGAGCGTTTCAACTGAGCCATGCGCTCAAACCTCGTTATCACCTTGAGCATGTATTAACGAGGTTTTTAACCTTGCATTACTTCCAGCGCAGCGCCGCATCATGGTCGCTACTGCGACCTTCTACCCAGCGGGGGCCCTGAGGCGTATTTTCCTTCTTCCAGAACGGCGCCCGCGTCTTCAAGTAATCCATCACAAACGCACAGGCATCAAACGCTGCCTGACGATGGGCACTGGCTGCCGCGACAAACACAATCGGCTCGCCCGGCTCCAGCGCGCCGATGCGGTGAAGCACTTCCAGCTTGAGCAACGGCCAGCGCTGCTCGGCTTCGACGGTGATCTTGGCCAGGGCTTTTTCGGTCATGCCGGGGTAGTGTTCAAGGAACATTCCCGCCACATCCAGGCCGTCGTTGAAGTCGCGCACATAGCCGACAAAGCTCACCACCGCCCCCACGCCGACATTGGCCGCGTGCATGGCATTCACCTCGACGCCCGGATCAAACGCCTGGGCTTGCACACGAACGGCCATGGTCAGCCTCCCGTCACGGGGGGAAGAACGCCACGTCGTCACCTGCCTGCACCGGTTCCTCGAGGTCGCACAACTCTTCGTTGCGCGCGCACATCAGGCTGGTCTCGTTGAGTACCGCGAACGCAGGGTCGCTGGCCAACGCGAGGCGCACAGCATCGACGGTGGCGAAATCGCCCTCCATCTCCAGCGAATCAAAGCCCACAGCCTCTGCGTAACGCGCAAAAAACAATACGTTGATGCTCATGCCTGATCCGCCTTGAAATGCCCGCTTTTACCGCCGAGCTTTTCCAGCAGGCGGATGTTTTCGATGGTCATGCCGCGGTCCACGGCCTTGCACATGTCGTAGAGGGTCAATGCGGCGACACTGGCGGCCGTCAGCGCTTCCATCTCCACGCCGGTCTGCCCCGTGAGTTTGCAGCGCGCCACAATGTGTACGGAGTCTGCGCCCTCGGCGCTCAATTCGACCTTGACGCCGGTCAGCATCAGCGGATGGCACAGCGGGATAAGGTCACTGGTTTTTTTCGCGGCCTGGATCCCGGCAATGCGGGCCACGGCAAACACGTCGCCCTTGGGATGGGCGCCGTCGACAATCATTTGCAGGGTCTCGGGCAACATGCGCACGCGCGCTTCGGCCACCGCCTCGCGGAACGTCACGGACTTGTCGGTGACGTCGACCATATGGGCGCGACCTTGGGAATCGAGATGAGTCAGCACGGGGATACTCCTGATCAGGAGCGTCGATTGTAAACCTAACACCGATCAAAATGTGGCAGCAGCCTTATGTGGGAGCGGACTTGCCCGCTCCCACAGTGATTGCGTTTACAAATGCGATTCGGCGTATTCAGCCAGAATCGAACGAGGTACCCCTTGCAGCGCAATATGCACGCCGTTCGGGAAGTCCTTGAAGCGTTCCGTCAGGTAGGTCAGCCCGGAGCTGGTCGCGGACAGGTAAGGGGTGTCGATCTGTGCCAGGTTACCCAGGCACACCACTTTGGAACCGGCGCCGGCACGGGTAATGATGGTTTTCATCTGGTGCGGGGTGAGGTTCTGGCATTCATCGATCAAAATCAGGCTCTGCTGGAAGCTGCGACCTCGGATGTAGTTGAGGGATTTGAACTGCAACGGCACTTTGCTGAGGATGTAGTCGACGCTGCCATGGGTGTTTTCGTCATCCATGTGCAAGGCTTCGAGGTTGTCGGTAATCGCCCCCAGCCACGGTTCCATTTTTTCCGCTTCGGTGCCGGGCAGGAAGCCGATTTCCTGGTCCAGGCCCTGCACACTGCGGGTGGCGATGATGCGGCGATAGCGCTTGGTCACCATGGTCTGCTCGATGGCGGCAGCCAGGGCAAGAATGGTTTTACCGGAACCGGCAGCACCGGTCAGGTTGACCAGGTGGATGTCCGGGTCGAGCAGCGCATACAGCGCCAGGCTCTGGTAGATGTCACGCGGTTTCAGGCCCCAGGCTTCCTGGTGCAACAGGGGTTCCTGATGCAGGTCGAGGATCAGCAGCTTGTCGACCTGGATCTCTTTGATCCAGCCCACGAAGCCTTGTTCGTCGACGATGAATTCATTGATGTGCACGGCCGGCAGGTTGTCGATCAACTGCACCTGGTGCCAAGTGCGGCCATGGTCCTGGCGGGTTTCGACCTTGCTGACGCGGTCCCAGAATGAGCCAGTCATCATGTGATAACCACGGGACAGCATCGACACGTCGTCGACCAGTTGGTCGGTACTGTAGTCCTCGGCCGCGATCCCACACGCTCGGGCCTTGAGACGCATATTGATGTCTTTGGTCACCAGCACCACGCGCAGGTCCTTGTCGCGGGCGTGCAGGTCGATCAATTGGTTGATGATTTTGTTGTCGTTCAGATTCTCCGGCAGCAGGCTGTTGGGCTCGCTGCGCTTGCTCATCAGAATCGACAGCAAGCCCTTGGGCCCGCTTTTGCCGCGCTGGATCGGTACGCCGACTTCGACGTCCTCCGGCGACGCTTCGCCCAATGTCTTGTCGATCAGGCGGATGGCCTGGCGGCATTCGGCGGCAACGCTGTGGTGCCCACTTTTGAGTTTGTCGAGCTCCTCAAGCACGATCATCGGGATGGCGACGTGGTGTTCTTCGAAGTTGAGCAGTGCGTTTGGATCGTGAATCAGTACGTTGGTATCAAGCACATAAAGGATTGGCTGGTCGGAAGAAGGGTTACGTCCATGATCATCCATACTCGGTCACCTTTGTGGGAGCCAGTCGACGCAATACCTGGGCGGTGCTGCGCCTCGATTCGACCACCGACTGCACCTGAGTTACGTCAAGCGCAGTGCCCACCTGAGGAGTCTTGGAAGACGCCACCTGTGCTGCAGGTTTCGGCGATCTGACTTCGTAATACCGCAAAACGTGTGACAGAAAAAAGCACTTTGACGTTTTTTTGAAGTTTATTTTTCAGGATGACGAATAGCACTAGCCGCGTGCCACGTACCCCGCTAAAGTCGGAAGTCCGCCTGCATCGAAATCTCGCACAAAATCACCCCGAAATCGCCTCACACTCAACAGGGCCGGGCACTTCAGCGAAATGCCTCCCGGCAGTCCTGCCAACCCAGACCACTCTGCGCCGTCGCCTGCAACAGCATGGGTAATGCTACCCGCGCCTTGTCCTGGGTGTCGTGAAACACAATCACGCCTTTGCGCCACAGCAGCATCAACGTCAGCACCCGCTGCGCCGACTCATCGGCCTTGAGCTTGCCCGGCTCGTCCTGGGAATCGATGTCCCACAATGCCACTTGCAAGCCTTGGGCTTGAAAGAAACCCTGGCTGTCTGCGCGACGTTGACCATAGGGAGGACGGAACAGCGGCACGTAGTTTTCCGGCATCAGGTTTTGCGCCAGTGTCGCGCTGCGGGTGATGGAACTCTGCCAGTCCACCCAATGGCTGTGGGAGCGGTACTGCCAACCCTGGGTGCCCACGCACTGACCCTGGTACAGCGCCTGCACATCGGCAACCGAACTGCGTTCGACACGGGTTTGCAGGCTGCTGCCGAGGGCGAAGAACGTGGCGTTCATCTTCTGCTTGCGCAGGTAGTCGGTGAGCCAGTCGGTATTGCCGCCGACCGGGGCCGGGCCGCCGTCAAAGGTGAGCAGGAACAGGCGATCGTTGAATTCATCGCCATTGCGCTCATGGTCGCCAAAGCGCGCGACTTCACTGCTGATCTGCGGAAACAGCGCGGCCTTGCGCAGCAGCTCGTCCAGATAGCGCTCATGAAAGTGCCGGCTGGGGTCGGCCCAGCCTATATAGAAGGAATCTGCACTGACCTCGAACTTGCCCGCCTGCTCGCGCAGGTCGTCCATGCTCTCTACCAGGTAGCAGAATGAGGCATCTACCTCGCAGCTCTGCTGGGCAAAAGTGTAGTTCTCCAACAATCGCTGCCAGAGCTGGCGACGCAGGTCGTCAATGGCGGAGAGGTTAATGATCTTCAGGCCCAGGCGCTGCTTGAGCGCGGCTTCGTCCTGATTCTCGCTGGCCAGCAGGCTGTGGGCGAACATCAGGATTTCGGCGCGTGAGGCCACGTCGAACAACGCCGGGCTGCCGAGTTTTTCGGGCCAGGTGCCACGGTCCAGGCTGGCCACATCCACGGGCGCCGCCCGGGCATTCAGGCACAACATACAAGCCAACAACAAAAGCGCTATTCGCACACGGGGTCTCCCTCTCCAGAGTCACCGGCCATCATAGCGGACTAACTGCCGATTATCGTCGGCGCGCGCTTGCTCGCGCCTACAGAAATCGGGGTATCTATGGGCTTCATAGGTGGAGTCAAAACGCCCCAGCCCCTAGAATCCCTTCACGATTACAGGAGACGACTTCATGCTGATGGTGATTTCACCCGCCAAGACCCTCGATTTCGAGACCGCGCCTGCGACCCAGCGCTTTACACAGCCGCAGTACCTGGACCACTCTCAGGAGCTCATCGAGCAACTGCGCGAGTTCAGCCCGGCGCAAATCAGCGAATTGATGCACGTATCCGACAAGATCGGCGGCCTCAACGCCGCCCGTTTCGGCAGCTGGACCCCGGCGTTCACCCCCGCCAATGCCAAGCAAGCGCTGCTGGCGTTCAAAGGCGACGTATACACCGGGCTGAATGCCGACACTTTCAGCGATGCCGACTTCTCCTACGCCCAGGACCACCTGCGCATGCTCTCGGGCCTGTACGGTCTGCTGCGCCCCCTGGACTTGATGATGCCGTACCGCCTGGAGATGGGCACCAAGCTGCCCAATGCCCGTGGCAAGGACCTGTACGCGTTCTGGGGCACACGTATCAGCGAATGGCTGAACGAAGCGTTGGCTGAACAAGGCGATGACGTTCTGTTGAACCTGGCCTCCAACGAGTACTTCTCGGCGGTCAAGCGTACAGCCCTGAACGCGCGGATCATCAACACCGAGTTCAAGGACCTGAAGAACGGCCAGTACAAGATCATCAGCTTCTATGCCAAGAAAGCACGGGGCATGATGAGCCGCTTTGTGATCGAAGAACGCATCAATGACCCGGCCAAGCTCAAGGCGTTTGATGTGCAGGGCTATCGCTTCAATGCCGAGCAGTCGAAGCCGGACAACCTGGTGTTTTTGCGCGATCACGCACCGGAATAAGGCGGCTCCGCCCGTCACCGCACGGAATATCAACTGTGGGAGCAGGTAAGCCAGCTCCCACTTTTTTATTCAGCTCACTCAGAAAATAGTCATTATTTTGACGTCAAAAAATATTCCGAAACCTCTCTAACAATTCTTTCACTCGACATTCGTCGTTTTTTTTCGTAGTGGCACCACTTTTTTTAAAGTGTAGTGGCACAAAACTATCTCCCTGTACCAACTCCCCACAACTACTGGCCCAAGTAGCAAGTGCTATCAATATAGTACCAGTGCCATCTTTCCTAATATTTCAAGAAATTTCCGGAAACAGGATGAGCGGCCTGGAACTTCGTCTAAACGCACGGCTCATACCACCGGTAACGAAATTCTCTGTTTCTGTAGGAGATGACTTACACCATGACCCAAGGAAGTAGCAAAGTTGCCCCATCAACTTTGACTCATGGGTCATAACATCAACTGATATGAGTTGAGGGCGGCGATAAGGATGAATTGCTATCCCCTATAGGCCAAGGGAGCGCTTACCCAAATGTGTCAGTGATGACACCCAAGGTGTTGATAGTTAAAGGCTTAAAGCTTCTATCTGCACCCTGAGGCACTGGCGTCGGCACCTTCCACCAGGAAGGCCGGCTGCATTTCAGGGCAAGCCCCAATAACAAGGCCAAGTTGCGCACAACTTGAGTGCAATAGTTAGTCACTCACTAATTAACATGCCTGTACGCGGTAAGTCGGCGTCTATTCGCCCAACTTCCGTGGCATCAGTGACGCTTGCAAACATGAACTCCGGCCATTAATTGGCATGATTAATACAGTCTTCAATGACAAAGAGGTAAATGCGATGCGCATCAGCATATTTGGTCTCGGTTACGTTGGCGCAGTCTGTGCCGGTTGCCTGTCTGCCCGTGGCCACGAAGTGGTTGGCGTAGACATCTCCAAGGACAAGATTGACCTGATCAATGCCGGCAAATCGCCAATCGTTGAACCGGGTCTGGGCGAGTTGTTGAGCCAGGGTATCGAAACCGGCCGACTACGCGGCACGACCAACTTCGCCGAAGCCATCCGTGATACCGACCTGTCGATGATTTGCGTCGGTACGCCGAGCAAGAAAAACGGCGATCTGGAACTGGACTACATCGAAGCGGTATGCCGCGAAATCGGCCTGGTCCTGCGTGACAAAGCCACCCGCCACACCGTGGTCGTGCGCAGCACCGTACTGCCGGGCACCGTGGCCAACGTGGTAATCCCGATTCTCGAAGACTGCTCCGGCAAAAAAGCCGGCGTCGACTTCGGTGTCGCGGTCAACCCGGAATTCCTGCGTGAATCCACCGCCATCGCCGACTACGACCTGCCACCGATGACGGTCATTGGCGAATTCGACAAAGCCTCCGGCGATGTCCTGCAGTCGCTGTACGAAGAACTCGACGCACCGATCATCCGCAAGGACATCGCCGTTGCCGAAATGATCAAGTACACCTGCAACGTGTGGCACGCCACCAAAGTGACCTTCGCCAACGAGATCGGCAACATTGCCAAGGCCGTCGGCGTCGACGGTCGCGAAGTGATGGAAGTGGTTTGCCAGGACAAGACCCTCAACCTGTCCCAGTACTACATGCGCCCTGGCTTCGCCTTCGGTGGTTCGTGCCTGCCTAAAGACGTGCGTGCCCTCACCTACCGCGCCAGTTCCCTGGATGTGGAAGCACCGCTGCTCAACTCGCTGATGCGCAGCAACGAATCTCAGGTACAGAACGCCTTCGACATCGTTTCCAGCCACGATAAACGCAAAGTCGCGCTGCTGGGCCTGAGCTTCAAGGCCGGCACCGATGACCTGCGCGAAAGCCCATTGGTGGAGCTGGCCGAAATGCTGATCGGCAAAGGCTTCGATCTGAGCATCTACGACAGCAACGTCGAGTACGCCCGTGTCCACGGCGCGAACAAAGACTACATCGAAGGCAAGATCCCGCACGTGTCGTCCCTGCTCAACTCGGACTTCGACGACGTGATCAACAACTCCGACGTGATCATCCTGGGCAACCGCGATGAGAAGTTCCGTGCCCTGGCGCATAACGCACCGCACGGCAAGCAAGTGATCGACCTGGTGGGCTTCATGGCCAATGCCACCAGCGCCGGTAGCCGCACCGAAGGTATTTGCTGGTAAGAGCAACGGCAAGTTCCGGGCTGCAAGCGTACCCATCCCCAGCGCTTGCAGCCTGGAGCCTTCTTCACCTTCGGATGACGCTTATGTCCAAGTTAAAACACGTACTGCTCCAATCCGCCGGCTGGCTGTTCTTTCTGAGCCTGCTGATGGGACTCGCCCTGCTTTTGCCGGCGAGTACGTTCGACTCCGAGTCGAAGAATTTTATTTTCCTGATTGGCGCCGTCGGCATCTGGCGCTACTCGATGGGTGCTACGCATTTCTTTCGCGGCATGCTGTTTCTCTACGTGGTCTACCCACACCTGCGCCGTAAAGTGCGCAAGCTGGGCAAAGCTGCCGACCCATCCCATGTGTTCCTGATGGTCACCAGTTTCCGTATCGATGCGCTGACCACCGCGCAGGTCTACAGCTCGGTGATCCGTGAAGCCATCGAATGTGGCTTTCCCACCACCGTGGTCTGCTCGCTGGTGGAAATGTCCGATGAGCTGCTGGTGAAAAGCCTGTGGGAACGCATGAACCCGCCGGAACACGTGAAGCTCGATTTTGTGCGTATCGCCGGTACCGGCAAGCGCGACGGCCTGGCCTTCGGTTTCCGCGCCATCTCCCGCCACCTGCCGGATGACCGCGCAGTGGTTGCGGTGATCGATGGCGACACCGTGCTCGCCGAAGGCGTGGTACGCAAAACCGTGCCGTGGTTCCAGCTGTTCGACAATGTCGGCGGCCTGACCACCAACGAGTTCTGCGAAGTGCGCGGCGGCTACATCATGAGCGAGTGGCACAAGCTGCGCTTCGCCCAGCGCCACATCAACATGTGCTCCATGGCCCTGTCCAAGCGCGTACTGACCATGACCGGTCGTATGTCAGTGTTCCGCGCCAGTGTAGTGACCGACCCGGGCTTTATCGCCGACGTGGAAAGCGACTCGCTGCAACACTGGCGCCTGGGCCGCTTCAAGTTCCTGACCGGTGATGACAAGTCCAGCTGGTTCAGCCTGATGCGCCTGGGCTACGACACGTTCTACGTGCCGGACGCGGCGATCCACACCGTGGAACACCCGCCGGAAAAGAGCTTCATCAAGGCCAGCCGCAAACTGATGTTCCGCTGGTACGGCAACAACCTGCGCCAGAACTCCCGTGCCCTGGGCCTGGGTATGCGTCGGTTGGGCCTGTTCACCAGCATCGTGTTGTTCGACCAGCGCGTCTCGATGTGGACCTCCCTGCTCGGCCTGACCGTGGCAATTATCGCCACCTTCAAGTACGGCGGCGCGTTCATCCTCGCGTACCTGCTGTGGATCGGCATCACCCGTCTGATTCTGACCCTGCTGCTGTCGTGCTCCGGCCACAAGATCGGCCCGGCGTACCCGGTGATTCTCTATTACAACCAGATCATGGGCGCGCTGGTGAAGATCTACGTGTTCTTCCGCCTTGATCAACAGTCCTGGACCCGCCAGGACACCAAACTGACCCGCGATTTGGCCAGCTTTCAACGTTGGTTCAACACCTGGTCGTCTCGGACCATGACCTTCTCCGCCGGCAGCATTTTCGTCGCCGTGTTGCTGATGATGGTCTGACCCTGCCAAGCCTGAATTAACCAAGGAATTACACCGTCATGAACAGCCAAGTAAACGCCAACGTTGTCCACGAATCCGAAGCCCAGCGCCAACATGCCCGGGTAAAAATCCCGGCCAAGCTGCGCTTCTTCAACACCGACCGCACCCAGACCGAAGCACGGGTCATCGACCTGTCGGCTGGCGGCCTGGCGTTCACCGCCACGCAGCCGCTGACCGTGGGGGAAGTGCACAAGGGTCGTCTGCAATTCGTCATCGACAACCTCGGCCTGGCCATGGATGTGGAGTTGCAGATCCGCTCCTACGATCGCCAGAGCGGCCGTACCGGTTGCCAGTTCCAGAACCTCGACGCTCAGGACATTTCCACCCTGCGCCACCTGATCACCTCGCACCTGTCCGGTGACATCGTGACCATGGGCGACGTGCTGGCGACCCTGCAACGCGACAACTTCACCAAGGCGCGCAAGGTCAAGGACGGCGGCAGCAACATGAGCGCCTTCGGCCGCCTGCGCGCCGTGACGTTCAGCCTGGCGATCTTCCTGGTCGGCCTCGCCGCGTTCGGTTTTGTCTTCAAGTCGATCTACGGCATGTACTTCGTCAGCCACGCCCAGGCAGGCCTGGTCAACGTACCCGGCATGAACGTGACCATGCCGCGCGACGGCACTGTGCAAAGCCTGCTCAAGGGTGACGGGATCGCTGCCAAAGGCGCGCCACTGGCGACCTTCAGCACCAGCATGCTGGACGTGCTCAAGGGTCACCTGGACGAAGACCAACTGCAACCGGCCAAGGTTGAAGAGCTGTTCGGCAAGCAAATGACCGGCACCCTGACGTCGCCCTGCGATTGCGTGGTGGCCCAGCAAATGGTCGCGGACGGTCAGTACGCCAACAAAGGTGATGTGATCTTCCAACTGGTGCCGCGCGGCAGCCTCGCCAATGTTGAAGCGCGCTTCACCTATCGCCAGTTCGCCGACGTTCGCCCAGGTACACCGGTGAGCTTCCAGGTGGCCGACGAAGAACAGATCCGTACCGGCACCATCGTCAGCAGCACCAGCCTGAACAGCGCCGACCTGTCCTCCGACATTCGCGTGCAGATCAAGCCTGACGCACCGCTGGACAGCACCTACGCCGGTCGCCCGGTGGAAGTGACCAGCGACCGTGGCCCGTCCCTGAACTGGCTGATCGATAAAGCCATGGCCCACGGTCTGTAAGCGAGGACATGCCTGTGACGACTTTCTCAAAAACACCGCAATCCCTGTGGGAGCGGGCTTGCTCGCGAAAGCAGTGTGTCAGCCAGCACATGCATCAACTGACAGGGCCCCTTCGCGAACAAGCCCGCTCCCACATGGGTACTGCGGCGTTGCTAGCTGTTGCAGTCAGCCTCGCCGGTTGCGCCGGCCTGCCCGACCAACGCCTGGCTAACGAAGCGTTGAAACGTGGCGACACCGTCACCGCCCAGCAGAATTACCAGCAACTGGCAGATCTGGGTTACAGCGAGGCCCAGGTGGGCCTGGCTGACATCCAGGTCGGCACCCGCGATCCGGCGCAAATCAAACAGGCTGAAGCCACCTACCGCGCCGCGGCGGACACTTCGCCCCGCGCCCAGGCCCGTCTCGGTCGCCTGCTGGTGGCCAAGCCTGGCAGCACCGAAGCCGAACACCATGAAGCCGAAGGCCTGCTGAAAAAAGCCTTTGCCAATGGCGAAGGCAACACCCTGATTCCACTGGCGATGCTGTACCTGCAATACCCGCACAGCTTCCCGAATGTGAATGCCCAGCAGCAGATCAGCCAATGGCAGGCCGCCGGTTACCCGGAAGCCGGCCTCGCCCAAGTGCTGCTGTATCGCACTCAGGACACTTACGACCAGCATCTGGATGACGTGGAGCGCATCTGCAAGGCCGCGCTGATTACCACCGATATCTGCTACGTCGAGTTGGCCACGGTTTACCAGAAAAAAGCCGAGCCGGAAAAGCAGGCCGAGCTGCTCAAGCAGATGGAAGCCGGCTACAGCCGTGGCACCGTCACTGCACAACGCGTCGACAGCGTAGCCCGTGTATTGGGTGATGCATCGCTTGGCAAGACCGACGAAAAAACCGCCCAGGCGCTGCTGGAAAAAATCGCCCCCGGCTACCCGGCTTCGTGGGTCAGCCTGGCACAACTGCTCTACGACTTCCCCGAACTGGGCGATGTCGACCAGATGATGAAGTACCTGGACAACGGCCGCGCCGCCGACCAACCGCGCGCCGAGCTGTTGCTGGGCAAGCTCTACTACGAAGGCAAGTGGGTGCCCGCCGACGCCAAGGCCGCCGAAGCACACTTCGAAAAAGCCGTGGGCAAGGAAGTGGCCGCCGATTACTACCTCGGCCAGATCTATCGCCGTGGCTACCTGGGCAAGGTTTACCCGCAAAAAGCCCTGGACCACTTGCTGACCGCTGCGCGCAATGGCCAGAACAGCGCCGATTTCGCGATTGCCCAATTGTTTTCCCAAGGCAAGGGCACCAAGCCCGACCCATTGAATGCCTATGTCTTCAGCCAGTTGGCTAAAGCCCAAGACACGCCAGAGGCCAATGACTTGGCCACGCAGCTGGAAACCCCACTGACTCCGGAGCAACGTGCCCAAGGCCAACGCCTGGTGCAACAGGAACTGGCCGCGCGCGGCACCCTGGCTCAGGGCACGCTGCAACTGCACGCCCTGGAAGAAGAAGACGGCGAGGAATCCCTATGAAGCTCAACCCATTCGTCAAGGCCGGCATCGGCCTGACCTTCGCCCTGCTGTGGTCGTGCCCTACCCTGGCCGCGCTGACCGAAGCCAAAAACTTCGGCCTGGAAGTCAAAGCCACCGCCCAGTCCGAAGATGACCGCGACCTCGGCACGCAGAAAGGCGGCGACGTCAACGGTATCGGCCTCGACCTGCGCCCGTGGATCTACGGTGAAAGCGGCGCGTGGAGCGCCTACGCCATGGGCCAGGCGGTAGTATCGAGCGACATCATCGAGACCGACACGCTGCAGCAGTCGGCGGATGACGAAAACCAGCAGACCACCAACAACGACCGCAAAACCAAGAAAAACTACTTGGCCATGCGTGAGTTCTGGGTCGGCTACAGCGGCTTCACGCCTTACCCTGGCGAGATCCTCAAGTTGGGCCGCCAACGCCTGCGCAATGACGACGGCCAATGGCGCGACACCAACATCGAAGCGCTGAACTGGACCTTCGACACCACCTTGCTCAAGGCCAACGTCGGCGTCGCTGAACGCTTCAGCGAATACCGCACCGACCTCAAGGAACTGTCGCCCAAGGATAAGGACCGTCAGCACCTCTACGCCGACGCCGCCTACCAGTGGACGCCAGGCCAGTGGATCGGCCTGCGCGCTCACCACACCCATGACGACGGCAAGCTGGACTACCCGGAACCGGGCGTCGCCACTGACTCGCTGGACAAGCGCGAGAACGGCGACCTGACCTGGCTCGGCATCGAAGCCAACAGCGACGCCTACAACTGGCGCAACACCAACACCGTCAACTATTGGGCGAGCATCACCGGTATGCAGGGCGACCGCGACACGGTCAACGCCTTGAACGCCGACGGCACCCGTCCGACCACGGCCAAGCGCAGCGATGACGTGAATGGCTGGGCCACCGACCTGGGTATCCGCCTGCGCCTGGACCCACAGTGGCAAGTCGGTGCGGCCTACTCCCGCGCCAGCGCCGAATACGAGCAGAACGGCCTGCAAAGCAACCGTTCGAACTGGACCGGCACCCAGTCCCGCGTGCACCGCTTCGGCGAAGCCTTCCGTGGCGAGATGAACAACATGCAGTCCATGAGCCTGTTCGGCTCCTGGCAGCTGCGCGAGGACTACGACGCCAGCCTGGTGTACCACAAGTTCTGGCGCGTCGACGGTAACAAGCCGGTGGGCAGCAACGGCATCGATGCCGTACAGAACAACACCGATGACGTGACCGGCGCGATCCTGTCCAGCACTTCCCTGCCGCTTGAAGACGGCAAGAAAGACCTGGGCCAAGAGATGGACCTGGTGGTCACCAAGTACTTCAAGACCGGCCTGTTGCCGGCTGCGCTCAGCCAGTCGATCGACGAGCCATCGGCCCTGGTGCGTTTCCGTGCAGGTGTGTTCAAGCCGGGCGACGCCTATGGCAGCCAGGTTGACTCGTACATGCATCGCGCCTTTGTCGACGTGATCTGGAAGTTCTGATGGGAGCCTGCGCAATGAACCCTCAAGCCCTCAAAGGCTCGGCCATGTTGGCGGCAGCGATGCTGCTGGCCAGCGCTGCTGCCATGGCCGATGTCGCGCCGCAGGCTAAAGCGCCGACCATCGCCAAAGAGCTGCAACAGGCCAAGACCTACACCATCTCCAGCCCGCCGACCGCGCCGCTGGAAATGGCCAAGCCGGCCCTGCCGGACCTGTCGGGCTATACCGACGCGGCGATGGAAAAAAGATCGTGCGCGCCAAGCCAGGCAAGATCAGCATCCGCCGCATGATGCAGGAAGATGCCCTCAAGGACTTCATCGGCGGTGACAACAAGATGGCCGAATGGGTGGTGCGCCAGCACGGCATTCCCCAGGCGATCTTTGTCGACGACGGCTACATGAACCTCAAGGACTTGCTGGGCAAGGTGCCCAAACAGTACCTGAGCGAGACATCGCCGGGTGTATTCCTGGCCAAGTTGCCAATCGTGGTCGGTCGCAAGGGCATCCTGGAAATCGATAAAAAAACCCAGGAGTTGCGCCTGTCCCAGGAAAGCGGTTCGTTCCTGATCAACGACGGCCAGCTGTTTGTGCGTGACACCAAAGTCACCGGCTGGAGCGAAAAAGCCAACGGCCCGGCGCTGTTCAAGTCGCCGAAGGAATTCCGTCCGTTTCTACTGGCGTGGGGCGGCACCGAGACTTACATCTCCAACACCAAGATGGCCAGCTTCGGCTACGCCAACAGTAAGTCGTACGGGGTGAGTATTTCCCAGTACACGCCGAACATGGCCAAGGTGCTCAAGCGTCCAGAGCCGACCGGCTGGATCATCAACTCCGAGTTCTCGGACATGTGGTACGGCTTCTACTGCTACGAGACCACGAACTTCGTGATCAAGGGCAATACCTACAAAGACAACATCGTCTACGGCATTGACCCCCACGACCGTTCCCACGGTCTGATCATCGCGGACAACACCGTCTACGGCACCAAGAAGAAGCACGGCATCATCATTTCCCGGGAAGTGAACGACAGCTTCATCTTCAACAACCGCAGCTACGACAACAAGCTCTCGGGCCTGGTACTCGACCGTAACAGCGTCAACAACATCGTGGCCGACAACGAGTTCTACCGTAACCACACCGACGGCATCACCCTCTATGAGAGCGGCGACAACCTGCTGTGGGGCAACAAAGTGATTGCCAACCGTCGCCACGGTATTCGCGTGCGTAACAGCGTGAACATCAAGCTGTACGAAAACACCTCGATGGCCAACGGCCTGACCGGGCTTTACGGCCACATCAAGGACTTGACCGACACCGACCGCGACATCGCCCTCGACCCGTTCGACGCCAAGGTCTCGCTGATCGTGGTCGGTGGTGAACTGGCGGGTAACGGCAGCGGGCCGCTGTCCATCGACTCGCCGTTGAGCGTGGAGCTGTACCGCGTGTCGATGCTGGCGCCGACCAAATCCAGCGGCATCAGCTTCAACGGCGTGCTGGGCGATCGCCAGGAAGAGATTCTCGACCTGCTGGTACGCCAGCAGAAAGCCGTGCTGATCGACCCTGTCGAACGCCAGACCGAATTGCAGGACTGAGGATGACCCTTATGCACCCACACATGATCAAACTGTTGAGCCTCTCGGGTCTGACCCTCGGCCTGCTCGCGGCCAGCCAGGGCGTGCGCGCCGACGAAGTCAAGGCACCGACCTTCACCGCCGAGCCGTGCTGCAGCCTGTGTCCGGCCGCCCACGATGCGCGCAACTACACCACGCGCTACCAGCAGAACTTCACCACCCTGGTGCAAGCCCAGGGCGACTGGTTGTTCCGGACCCAGGAAGACCTGCGCACCGAATTCGATACCACCCCGTCCGGCTACAAGCGCATGCAACAGCTGCACGATGCGTTCAAGGCCAAGGGCGTGGAACTGGTGGTGGTCTACCAGCCGACCCGTGGCCTGGTGAACCGCAACAAGCTCAACCCGGAAGAAAAAGCCAAGTTCGATTTCGACAAGGCACTGGCCAACTACAAGACCATGCTCGGCCGTTTCGCCAAGATGGGCTACGTGGTGCCGGACCTGTCGCCGTTGACCAACGAGCAACTGCCGGATGAGCTGCCAGCCCACGATTTCTACTTCCGTGGCGACCAGCACTGGACCCCGTATGGTGCCCAGCGCACGGCGAAAATCGTCGGCGCCAAAGTGCGTGCAATGCCTGAATTTGCCGATATTCCCAAGCGTGAATTCGAGACCAAAGTGTCCGGACGCATGGGCAAGACCGGCACCCTGCACAACATGGCCGGGCAACTGTGTGGCACCAGCTACGCGATCCAGTACATGGATCAGTTCTCCACCGAGCCCAAGGGCGAAGCGGGCGACGGCGACCTGTTCAGCGATTCGGGCAACCCGCAGATCACGCTGGTGGGCACCAGTCACAGTGGCAAGAACTACAACTTCGCCGGCTTCCTGGAACAGGAAATCGGTGCTGACATCCTCAACGTCGCCTTCCCCGGCGGTGGCCTGGAAGGCTCGATGATCCAATACCTGGGCAGCGAAGAATTCCAGAAGACCCCGCCAAAGATTCTGATCTGGGAATTCTCGCCGCTGTATCGCCTGGACCAGGAGACCATCTACCGCCAGATGATGGCGCTGCTGGACAACGGCTGCGAAGGCAAGACCGCGCAGATGACCGCCAGCACGACATTGAAGCCCGGCAAGAACGAATTGCTGGTTAACAGTTCGAACAAAGACCTGCGCAACGCCAACCACCAGGTTGATATCCGCTTCGCCGACCCGTCGGTGAAAACCCTGCAAGCCACCCTCTGGTACATGAACGGGCGCCACGAGGACATCAAGATCGAAAAACCCGAAACATCCGATACAGACGGGCGTTTCGCCTTTGAACTGCGCACCGATGAAGACTGGGCCTCGCAGAACTTGCTGGCCGTGGAAGTGCAGGGTCCCGAAGCGGGCGCTGCCGCGCAGAAAGTCGAAGCGAAAATTTGCACACGCAACGTATTCCCAGCCGGTGGTCAACAGACCGCCTCAACTGGGCAATGAGGTTACTTATGCAGAAGTTATTGATTCCCACGTTACTCGGCCTGGCGATGTTCGCCGGCTCAGTCAACGCCGCCGCCCCACTGCGTCCACCCCAGGGTTATTTCGCACCGATTGAAGCGTTCAAGACCGGCGACTTCAAGAATGACTGCGACGCCATGCCCGCGCCGTACACCGGCTCGCTGCAATTTCGCAGCAAGTACGAAGGCTCGGACAAGGCCCGTTCCACGCTGAATGTGCAATCCGAAAAAGCCTTTCGTGACAGCACCGCCGACATCACCAAGCTGGAAAAAGACACCAGCAAGCGGGTGATGCAGTTCATGCGCGATGGCCGGCCCGAACAACTGGAATGCACGCTCAACTGGCTGGCTACATGGGCTCGGGCAGATGCGTTGATGTCCAAAGACTTCAACCACACCGGCAAGTCCATGCGCAAATGGGCACTGGGCAGCATGGCGTCGGCCTATGTGCGCTTGAAGTTCTCCGAGTCGCACCCGCTGGCCAACCACCAGCAGGAATCGCAGCTGATCGAAGCCTGGTTCAACAAACTGGCCGACCAGGTGGTGAGCGACTGGGACAACCTGCCGCTGGAAAAAACCAACAACCACTCTTACTGGGCCGCCTGGTCGGTGATGGCAACGTCCGTCGCCACCAACCGTCGCGACCTGTTCGACTGGGCCGTGAAGGAATACAAGGTCGGCGCGAATCAGGTCGACGACCAAGGCTTCCTGCCGAACGAATTGAAGCGCCAGCAACGCGCCCTGTCGTACCACAACTACGCCCTGCCGCCGCTGTCGATGATCGCCAGCTTTGCCTTGGTCAACGGTGTGGACCTGCGCCAGGAAAACAACAGCGCGCTCAAGCGCCTGGGCGAAAAAGTGCTGGCCGGGGTCAAGGATCCGGAGATCTTCGAACAGAAGAACGGCAAAGAGCAGGATATGAAAGACCTCAAGGAAGACATGAAATATGCCTGGCTTGAGCCGTTCTGCACCCTCTACACCTGTGCGCCGGATGTGATCGAGCGCAAGCACGGGATGCAGCCTTTCAAGACGTTCCGCCTCGGGGGTGACCTGACCAAGGTCTACGACCCGGCGCATGAAAAAGGCAACAAAGGTTCCTGAGCGAACTCGGTAAAAAATGTGGGAGGGGGCTTGCCCCCGATAGCAGGGTGTCATTCAACACAGATGGCGACTGTTACACCGCCATCGGGGGCAAGCCCCCTCCCACATTTTTGAGCCGGTTTCGACAGTGAGAATGCAATACAGCCCTCCCCCGAAATCGTGGGGGGGGTTTGGGGGGGCTCTGGCCCTTGACTGTTGGTTAAACATGGAGAGATCGGGATGGTTTTCTCGTCCAATGTGTTCCTGTTTCTGTTCTTGCCGATCTTTCTCGGCTTGTACTACTTGAGCGGGCAACGCTATCGCAACCTGCTGCTGCTACTGGCCAGCTACGTGTTCTACGCCTGGTGGCGAGTGGACTTCCTGGCGCTGTTCGCCGCCGTGACGCTGTGGAATTACTGGATCGGCCTCAAGGTCGGTGCGGCAGGCGTGCGCACCAAGCCGGCCCAGCGCTGGCTGCTGCTGGGCGTGGTGGTCGACCTGTGCATCCTCGGCTACTTCAAGTACGCCAACTTTGGCGTCGACAGCATCAACGTGATGATGAAGTCGGCCGGCCTGGAGCCGTTCATTCTCACCCACGTGCTGCTGCCGATCGGGATCTCGTTCTACATCTTCGAGTCCATCAGCTACATCATCGACGTGTATCGCGGTGATACCCCTGCAACCCGCAACCTGATCGACTTTGCGGCGTTCGTGGCGATCTTCCCGCACCTGATTGCCGGCCCGGTGTTGCGTTTCCGCGACCTGGCCGATCAGTTCAACAACCGCACCCACACCCTCGACAAGTTCTCCGAGGGCTGCACGCGGTTCATGCAGGGTTTCATCAAGAAGGTCTTCATCGCCGACACCCTGGCGGTGGTGGCCGACCATTGCTTCGCCCTGCAAAACCCGACGACGGGCGATGCCTGGCTCGGCGCGCTGGCCTATACCGCGCAGTTGTACTTCGACTTCTCCGGCTACAGCGACATGGCCATCGGCCTGGGCTTGATGATGGGCTTCCGTTTCATGGAGAACTTCAAGCAGCCGTACATCAGCCAGTCGATCACCGAGTTCTGGCGGCGCTGGCACATCAGCTTGTCCACCTGGCTGCGTGACTACCTGTACATCACCCTGGGCGGCAACCGTAAAGGCACGCTGACCACCTACCGCAACCTGTTCCTGACCATGCTGCTCGGCGGCCTGTGGCACGGTGCGAACATCACCTACATCGTGTGGGGTGCGTGGCACGGCATGTGGCTGGCGATTGAAAAAGCCATCGGCCTCAACACGTCGCCGCGCAGCTTCAACCCGGTGCGTTGGGCCTTCACCTTCCTGCTGGTGGTGATGGGTTGGGTGATCTTCCGCGCCGAGAACCTGCACGTCGCCGGCCGTATGTACGGTGCGATGTTCAGCTTTGGCGAGTGGTCGCTGTCGGAACTCAACCGCGCCAACCTCACCGGCCTGCAAGTGGCAACCCTGGTGGTGGCGTATGCAACCCTGGCGTTCTTCGGCCTGCGCGACTTCTACACCAATCGTCCTGCCGAGAAGACCAAACCGGCCGACCCTAGCCTGATCAAGGCTGTGCCGGGCGACAACCCAGGCAGCATCCACGAACCCGGTTTCACCGTGGGCAAAGATGCCGCCGTGCAACCGGCCTACTGGACCGCTGACTGGCCACGCTACGCGATGCGCGCTGCGGTGCTGCTGCTGTTCGTGGCGTCGATTCTCAAACTGTCGGCGCAGAGTTTCTCGCCGTTCCTTTACTTCCAATTTTGAGGGAGCCGACCATGACCCGTTCATTACGCGTCCTCTATATCGGCCTGTTCCTGGTGCTGCTGCTGGCCCTGGGCGCCTGGTCGCTGCGCAGTTTCTTCGGCTTCAGCACCAATGCCGACGCCACCGTGCTCAACGGTCGCTGGACCAAAGCCGTCGAGACCCACTACGACGACGAGTTCCCGATCAAGCGCATGGGCACCAACCTGTGGGCGGCGCTGGACTACAAGCTGTTCAATGAAGGCCGTCCCGGTGTGGTGCTGGGCCGCGATCACTGGCTGTACAGCGACGAGGAATTCAACCCCGCCGTCAACGAAGACCAGAACCTTGAAGGCAACTACGCGCTGGTCGAAGGCGTGCGCCAGAAACTCAAGGCCCAGGGCATTCAACTGGTGATGGCGATCGTGCCAGCCAAGGTGCGCCTTTACCCGGAACATTTGGGTGAAGTGAAACCGGCCAGCATCCACGCCAACCTGTACCAGGACTTCCACGCCCGTGTCGCGGCCGACAAGATCATCGCCCCGGACCTGCTCGGCCCATTGCAACAGGCCAAGCTCGGCGGCAAGCAAGTGTTCCTGCGCACCGACACCCACTGGACACCGGACGGTGCCGAAATCGCTGCCAAGCAGTTGGCCAAGACCATCGCCGACAAGACCCCGCTCCACGGCGAGCCGCAGCGTTTTATCACCGAAGCCGAGAAGACCGAGCCGCATAAAGGCGACCTGCGTCTGTTCCTGCCCCTGGACCCGCTGTTCGAAAACCTGATGCCGCCGAAAGAACCGCTGGAAAAACGCGTCACGCACCTGGCCGAAACCCAAGGTGACGATGCCCTGTTCAGCGACAGCGAAACCCCGGTGGCATTGGTGGGCACCAGCTACAGCGCCAACCCCAACTGGAACTTCGTCGGCGCCCTCAAGCAAGCCCTGGGCAGCGACGTGGTCAGCTACGCCGAAGACGGCCACGGCCCGATCCTGCCGATGCTCAGCTACCTCAAAAGCGATGACTTCAAGAACAGCCCGCCCCAGGTGCTGATCTGGGAGTTTCCTGAACGTTATCTGCCCGTGAACAACGAAATCGGTGATGCCGACCCGTCCTGGGTTGCGCAGCTTAAACAAGCCGGTTCGCGCCAACAGAACATGGCACTGAACACCCCAGTTAAAAACCAAAAATCCGAGACGCCCGACCGGGCGCAAAACTGAAAGAGAGGTAACTCACATGACTTTCACTACAACTCCTCGTCGTCTCGCTAAAACCCTGGCTATCGCAGCCGGCCTGAGCTTCGTATCGATGTCCGCCTTCGCCGGTGGCGACGCCGCCCTCTACGGCCCTACCGCGCCAAAAGGTTCGAGCTTCGTGCGGATCTACAACGCCAGCAATCAGGAAGTCAGCGCCACTGTCGGCGCCACCAACCTGAGCGATGTCGCACCACTGGCCAGCAGTGATTTCAGCTTCATGCCCGGCGGTGACTACAGCGCCAAGGTCGGCAGCCAGACCGTGCCAGTCAAACTCGCCGCCGACCACTATTACACCCTGGTCAACAGCGGCAGCGGCCAGCCACAGCTGATCGAGGAGCCACCGTTCAAGAACAAGCAGAAGTCCCTGGTGCGCGTGCAGAACCTCAGCGACAAGGCCCTGACCTTGAAGACCGCTGACGGCAAGACCGACGTGGTCAAGGCAGTCGCTGCCAAAGGCCGTGGCGAGCGCGAAATCAACCCGGTGAAGGTCAGCCTGGCGCTGTATGACGGCGACAAAAAAGTCGGCGACGTGAAGCCGGTGGCCCTGGAACGCGGTGAAGCGGCGGTGCTGTACGTCACCGGTTCCGGTTCGAGCCTGTCGCCAGTGTGGGTGAAACGCCCGGTGTCGACCCGCTAATTATTTCCCTGAGGGAGCCGGGCTTGCCCGCGATGCAGACGACTCGGTTTGTCAGATGCACCGAGCTGATGCCTTCGCGAGCAAGCCCGCTCCCACAGAGACCGAGACAAAAACAAGAGTGAAACGACAAACCTTCGTAGCTCTGACCCAAATCGATTCAAGGAGAAACACCCATGATTCCAGTCATCCTTTCCGGTGGTAGCGGCTCACGTCTTTGGCCGCTTTCGCGTAAACAGTTCCCTAAACAATTCCTGGCCCTGACCGGCGAGCACACGCTGTTCCAGCAAACCCTGGAGCGCCTGGTGTTTGAAGGCATGGACTCCCCAATCGTGGTCTGCAACAAGGACCACCGCTTCATCGTCAACGAGCAACTGGCCGCGCGTAAGCTCGAAAGCCAGCGCATCCTGATGGAACCGTTCGGCCGCAACACCGCGCCGGCCGTGGCCCTCACCGCGATGATGCTGGTCAATGAAGGCCGCGACGAGCTGATGCTGGTGTTGCCCGCCGACCACGTGATCGACGACCAGAAAGCCCTGCAGCGTGCGCTGGCCCTGGCCACCGTGGCCGCCGAGCGTGGCGAGATGGTGCTGTTCGGCGTGCCGGCCACCCGTCCGGAAACCGGTTATGGCTACATCAAGTCCACCAACGATTCGCTGCTGCCCGAAGGCGTGAGCCGCGTCGAGCAGTTCGTGGAAAAACCCAATGAAAAACGCGCCATGGAGTTCGTCAAGAGCGGCGGTTACTTCTGGAACAGCGGTATGTTCCTGTTCCGCGCCAGCCGCTTCCTCGAAGAGCTGAAAAAGCACGACCCGGACATCTACGACACCTGCCTGCTGACCCTTGAACGCAGCGAACAGACCGCCGACACGGTGTCCTTCGACGAAGCCACCTTCGCCTGCTGCCCGGACAACTCCATCGACTACGCCGTGATGGAAAAAACCCAGCGCGCCTGCGTGGTGCCGCTGAGCGCCGGTTGGAGCGACGTGGGTTGCTGGGCCTCGCTGTGGGCCGTCAACGACAAAGACGTCCACGGCAACGTCAGCAAAGGCGACGTGGTGATCCAGGACAGCCGCAACTGCATGATCCACGGCAACGGCAAACTGGTGTCGGTGATCGGCCTGGACAACATCGTGGTGGTGGAAACCAAGGACGCGATGATGATTGCCCACAAGGACAAGGTCCAGGGCGTCAAACAGATGGTCTCGACCCTCAACGACCAGGGCCGCAGCGAAACCCAGAACCACTGCGAAGTCTATCGCCCGTGGGGCTCCTACGACTCGGTGGACATGGGTGGGCGTTTCCAGGTCAAGCACATCTCGGTCAAGCCGGGCGCGTGCCTGTCGCTGCAGATGCACCACCACCGCGCCGAACACTGGATCGTGGTCAGCGGCACCGCTGAAGTCACCTGTGACGAGAACGTTTTCCTGCTCACCGAGAACCAGTCCACCTACATCCCGATCGCCTCGGTGCATCGCCTGCGCAACCCGGGCAAGATCCCGTTGGAGATCATCGAAGTGCAATCGGGCAGCTATTTGGGCGAAGACGACATCGAGCGCTTTGAAGATATCTACGGTCGCTCGACGCCGGTTGAACGTGGCGTGTCGGTGAAAACTATCGCGCAGTAAAACAGTCGTAAAAGAAGCCCCCGTCCAGTCGACTGCGTCCCCTATCCGCAGCCGGTTGGGCGGGGGCTTTTTTATTGCACCGCCAGCCCGTTACGACGCCGGCCTGCTCCCCCAATTCGACGGGGAGTAGGCGTTGTAGTTACCCGTGTTGTTCGTGGTGCTGTCCGCGCTGTCGTATCGGCTCTTGCCAAATTCCTGAGCAGCCCTGCCGCCATATACCAAACCGGCGCCAACGGCTTTGCTCAACAGACCACCACTCATGCCAAACCTTTTCCCAAGACCTTCTGCGGCAGCCCCACCCACCATCAGTCCAGCGCCCTTCGCCTTTTCTTCGGGGCCGCCACGTAACGCTGTGGGGAAAAGCGTCGCAGCCCCTTGCAGCAGCGTTTGCCCCAGGTTGGTCAATTGTTGACTTTGCATGCGGGGCTGCGCTTGAGTGTCATGCTTTACGTTCGCTTGATTCGATGTTGCAGCGCTGCTCGGCGCTGGCGCAGATTGAGGCGTGAGAAGAGAGGAAGCCACTGACGACAGTGCGGACGTGGCAGCAGGTATAAGCACGGCTGAAGCAATCATAGTTCGTCTCACTTGATCAGACTGGGGTTGATACCCTCCTGGGCAATCTGCATGTCCCTATGCTGGATTTGTGGAGAAAAGGCATTGTGCGGTTCCCTCATGAAAACAGAGACTCGCCATAGGCATCCAGGCCATCGCGCAGGTAGGATGGTTCATCCGCATACGAGACTGTCCTCATGTTCTTCGGCGTCCTACTGATCATCACCTGGTTGATCCTGCTGCTGCGCTACCCGGCCAAAGCCTTGCCGGTATCGTTGGCCGCCGCCGTTGGCCTGGGTTTCGTGGCCATCTGGGTCGTCTGGCTGGATAACCGCGAAGCCTCCCAACTGGCACGCCTGGAACTGCGCATCAGCTATGCTCCCCAGGAATGCCCTGCGGACCGTCCGCTGAAACTGACCCTCAACAATGGCAACGATGTGCCCCTCACTGAGCTGCGTTGGCGCGTCGCCGCCTATGCACCGGGCGACTCGGTCAACCTGGCCGACAACGTCTATGCCGCCCCACGCTATCGCGGCCCTGGCGAACTGCAAGCCGGCGGCACCTGGGACGATTGCTTGCCAACCCCACCTTTACGCCCCGGCTACCGCCCGCAAACCCTGGAGTTCCGTGCCGAGCACCTGCAAGGCAGTTTCTCGGACTGATGAAGGATCGATCCATGCCCAACGTACTGATCACCGGTTGCTCCAGCGGCATCGGCCGTGCCCTGGCTGACGCTTTCAAGGCCACAGGCTACCGCGTGTGGGCCAGCGCCCGCCGTGCAGAAGACGTCGCCGGTTTGTCGGCCGCAGGCTTTAACGCGGTGCAATTGGACGTCAACGACAGCGCCGCCCTGCAACGGCTGGCCGAACAACTGGGCGAACTGGATGTGCTGGTCAACAACGCTGGATACGGCGCCATGGGCCCATTGCTCGACGGCGGCACCGAGGCGATGCAACGCCAATTCGAGACCAATGTGTTTTCCATCGTCGGCGTCACCCAGGCGCTGTTTCCGGCCCTGCGGCGCAGCAAGGGAGTGGTGGTGAACATCGGCAGTGTTTCCGGTGTGCTGGTGACCCCGTTTGCCGGCGCCTACTGCGCGTCCAAAGCGGCCGTGCATGCCTTGAGCGACGCACTGCGCATGGAACTGGCACCGTTTGGCGTGCGGGTCATGGAAGTGCAACCCGGCGCGATCAACACGAGCTTTGCGAAAAACGCCGGCGCCCAGGCCGAACTGTTGATCAATGAACAGTCGCCGTGGTGGCCGCTGCGCGATGGCATCCGGGCGCGCAGCCAGGCGTCCCAGGACAAGCCGACGCCGGCCAACGTGTTCGCGGCGGATGTATTGAAAGCCGTGCAACAACCACAACCGCCCCGCCTGCTGCGTTCGGGCAATGGCAGTCGCGCGTTACCGTTGATGGCAGCGTTGTTGCCCAAGGGGTTGCTGGAGAAGGTGTTGAAGAAGCGCTTCGGGCTGGCCGGTTCGCTCTAACCCTTCATGAAATCAATAAACGCCCGCACCTTCAGGGGCAAATGCCGAGTGTCCGGATACATCGCGTAGACCCCTTGCGGGGCAAAACGATGGTCCGGCAACAAGCGCACCAGCCTCCCGGCCTCCAGATCGTCCTTCACCAGCCATTGCGGCAACACTGCCACGCCATGTCCGCGCACGGCGAAGGCCTGGAGCACGGCTGCGCTGTCGGCGACCAGTGACGCGTGGCCGGGGCGATAGAGATGTTCGCCGCCTTGGGGATCGGTCACGCGCAACTCCGTCAATCGGCCATGTCCCAGCTTGGGCAACTGTTCCAATTCATCCAGTGTACTCACCCCGCCCAACGATGGCGCCGCCACGGCAAACACGTCGAACGACGACAACTGCACCGCACGGTGATTGGAATCCAGCAGGCGTCCCAGCCGAATCGCCACGTCAAAACGCTCGGAGATCAGGTCTGCATGGGTCGAGGAGGTGGATAAGTGGATGTTCAGGTCTGGATGCAGGCGGCGGAAGGCTTCGACAGCCGGGGCAACCACGGCCAATGCGTATTCCACAGTGGTGGTAATGCGCAGCGTGCCTTTGAGTTGGGCATGCTCCGAACGCGCCTCTTCCACCGCCAACCGTGCTTCTTCGAGCATGCGTGTGCAGCGCACGTAGAAACGCTCGCCGGCATCGGTGAGCGCCAGTTGCCGGGTGTTACGGGTCAGCAGGGTGACGCCCAGCTCCGCTTCCAGGCGCTTGAGGTTGAAGCTGACCACGGCGCGGGTCTGGCCCAACAAGTCGGCGGCAGCGGTAAGCGAGCCGGCCTCGACCACGGCCTTGAAAGTGTCGAATCGGTCCAGGCTGACCATCGGCGGCGCCCTCCTTTGTCAAAATATTTTTGACAAACTAACAGGCAAACCGACGTTTCCCAAACAGCATGCGCGGCCTACCCTGCCCGCTTCATTCGCAGGATCGCGCTCATGACCTACCGCTCGAAAGTCGCCTGGATCTTTTTGCTGGGCTTTGCCCTGGACCTGGTGAACATGTTTGTCGCCACAGTCGCCTACCCGGATATTGCCCGCGAACTGCAGGCTTCGGTCACTCAACTGGCATGGATCAGCAACGCCTACCTGCTCGGCCTGACGGTGATCATTCCACTGAGTGTGTGGCTGGCGGCGCTGATGGGCGAAAGAGCCTTGATCGCCGCCAGCCTGCTGTTGTTCGCCGGCGCTTCGGTGATGGTGGGCCAGGCGAGTTCGATTGAAACGCTGATCGGCTGGCGCGCCCTGCAGGGGCTGGGCGGCGGCTTGCTGATTCCGGTGGGACAGGCCATGGCTTACCGGCATTTCCCTGCGGCTGAGCGCAGCCAATTGACGGCGCGCGTGATGTCGGTAGCACTGCTGGTGCCGGCGCTGTCCCCGGCGTTGGGCGGGTTGATTGTCGACAGCCTGTCGTGGCGCTGGATCTTCTACGCCAACTTGCCCCTGGCGTTGATTACCTTGCTGCTAACCCTGCTGTGGATAACGCCCGATGTGACGGCCAAGCTTCGTCCGAAGCTGGACGTGGGCAGTATTTTCCAACAAGTGCGCAGCCCGATGTTGCGCACCGCCATGCTGATCTACCTGTGCATCCCCGGCGTATTCATCGGCACCAGCCTTATCGCCATCCTCTACTTGCGCGGACTCGGCTATGACGCGACACAAACCGGTGCGCTGATGTTGCCCTGGGCCCTGGCGTCGGCGCTGGCGATTTTCCTCAGCAAACAACTGTTCAACCGCTGTGGCCCTAAGCCGTTGTTGCTGGCGGGCATGGCGCTGCAATGCGTCGGCATATTGTTGCTCAACGCGCCAGCCCTGATCATCCCTGCCTACCTCTTGATGGGGTTGGGTGGCAGCCTGTGCAGCAGCACCGCGCAGACCCTGGCCTTTGTGGATATCCCCGCCGAACGCATGGGCCACGCCAGCGCCCTGTGGAACATCAATCGCCAAGTGAGCTTCTGCCTGGGCGCGGCAGCGCTGAGTGCATTGTTGTCGGCCTTGGATTCTTTCGCCATAACCTTCACGATGGCGGCAGCCTTGACCCTGCTGCCTCTTTTTGCAGTGCTGCGCCTGGATGCATCCAGAGTACGCTCACTGCTTCACCCTGCCAGCGAGCCTCACCGATGATTGATTACAGCGACTTTTTCGAAGAAGTGATCCAGACCCACGTGGAGATCGAGCAATGGTTTGCCGGGGTTGCGCCTGAGGGCACCTTGCAGACCTTGCTCGCTCGCTTCTCACCGGAATTCAGCATGGTTGCCCCGGCGACCGGCACACGGGTCAATGCCGCCGGGGTCAACGCCCTGTTCACGCGTTTGGGCGGCATGCGTCCAGGGTTGAAGATCACCTTGAGCGAAATGACCGGCATCGATCGGCATGCACGTGGCGCCACGGTGACCTATCGCGAACATCAGCTCGACGACAGCGGCACCCGCACGGATCGCCGCGCCACGGTAGTGTTCGAAAAGCAGGCCAGTGGTGCGCTGCTGTGGCGCCATTTGCATGAAACGTTTATTAAGGCTTAGCGCCGGTTCAGTTTTGTGTCTGGTCCACAATCACGGTACAGGTGATCCCCGCCGCCAACAACACCCCTTCCGGCACCTCATCGATGTGAATCCGCACCGGCACCCGCTGGGCCAGCCGCACCCAGTTGAAGGTCGGGTTCACGTCGGCGATCAGCTCGCGGCTTTCGGGGTTGTCGCGGTCGTAGATACCACGTGAGATGCTTTCCACGTGGCCCTTCAGGGTCTCGCCGCTCATCAACTGCATGTCGGCTTTGTCACCGACCTTGACGTGGGGCAGCTTGGTTTCTTCAAAGAAGCCGTAGACCCAGAACGAGTTCATATCCACCACGGCCATCTTGGCTTCGCCGATACGCGCATAGTCACCGCGATGCACATTCAGGTTGGTGACATAACCATCAACAGCCGCCACCACTTGCGTGCGCTTCAAATTGAGTTCGGCCGCTTCCAGTTGCGCCAGCGCGTGTTGGTAATCGGCCAGCGCTGAGTCGGCGATGTTGCTGGCGTCGTCGCGGTTTTCCTTGGAGATCACCAGGGCGTCCAAATCGGCGCGCCGATGAGCGTTGACCTTGCGCATTTCCCAAGTGGCTTTGCGCGAAGCCACCAGCGATTGCGCCTGCTTGACGGCAATGCGGTAGTGCTCGGGATCGATCTGCATCAGCAAGTCGCCCTTCTTCACCAACTGGTTGTCACGCACCGGCACGTCGACCACCTCACCGGTGACGTCGGCCGCGACGTTGATGATATCGGCGCGCACACGGCCGTCTCGGGTCCATGGGGTTTCCATGTAGTGCACCCACAGCGTACGGCCAATCCAGATCGCCAAAGCCAATACCAGCAAGGTCGCGAGCAGGCTGAAAAACTTTTTCATCGGGGGATTCTCAACGGTAGACGGTCAGCGCCAGGGCGCCGAACAGGCAAACAAACAGGCTCAGGCGCAGCAACGCCGGGTGCCAGAAAAAACGGTACAGGTCAAACCCGGCCAAACAGCGATCAAGCGCCCAGGCCAGCACAGCTGCGATCAGGAACATCAGGGTCATGGTCGGCATATACACGCCGTGGAAGGCGATTTCACGAGGCATGCGTGGCTCCTTGCGTGGCACCTTTAAGAGCGGCCAACGGCGATTGCGGGTCCAAAAGCGAGGTGCGGATAAAATGCAGGTAGCTTTTCACCCGGCGCAGGGCCGAGGTGTCGAAGTGCGGGGCGAAGGGTTCGTCGGTGGCCTGCACACGACTGATCGCATGGTCGACGGCGATCAGGCCACGCTCCAGGTTGCTCGCGCTGGGTTGCAGGAACAGCCGCACCAGCGAGCGGCCCATCACGCGGATGGCTTGGCGCCACGGCTGGGATTCGGCGTACGCCGGGTGCACCGGCAGCATCGCCTGTTCCTTGCGCAGTTCGATAATCGCGTGGCCAACCTCCAGCACCACGAACATCCAGCGCAGCAGGTCGCGCTGCACTTGCGGCTGGCCAACAGCAAGACCATAGGCCTGGTGCAGCAAATCACGGGTGCGGCTTTCAAAGCTCGACGCCAGCCCCTTGAGTTTGCCGCTGATCGCGTACACCACCTGCTCGCGCAGGTCCTGTTCGAGGCGGCGCCACAACCAGCGGCTGTTGGGCGGCAGAATGATCGCGCCCGCCGCCGCGCACACCAGCATGCCGAGGATCATGGCGATGTAGTCGTTGATAAAGGTGTAAGGGTTGTAGACCGTCAGGTTGTCCGGCACCGAGCCGGTGCTGAAAAAGATCAGCAGCCCTACGCCAACACCCGCGTATTGCGGGCGCGAAGCGAGGAACGCGCCAAAGATGATCACCGGGGCAAGCATCACGCACAGCAGCGGGAAGCCGTCGATCCAGGGGAACACGAAAAACATTTCGACAAAGCCCACCAGGGCCCCTATCAACGTTCCGCAAGCCATCTGGAACGCCATGCGTTTCGGGTTCGGCGTGGCGGCGGACAAGCCCACGGTGGCGGCGGCGATCAGGGTCATGGTCGCGCCGCTGGGCCAGGCGGTGGCCACCCAATAACTGCCCAGTACCATCAGGATGAATGACGCGCGAATCCCCGAGGCAGCGCAGGCCAGCCAGTTGGTCTTGGGGATAAAGGTTTCGTCCCATTGCTCGCGCTCATGGCTATGTTCCGCCAGGGAAGCGTGGGTTTGCGCGTAGTTGTGCAGGTCATCGACAAACCGGTAAAGCAGCTCGTAGGCGGTGTGGAAATCCAGCTGCTCGGCTTCACTTGGGTGCTCTTCCTGAAAAGCCGCGCGCAGGCTGCGGACCTTGGCGGGCAGGCCGTCCTTATAGGCGCTGAGTTGGTTGACCAGGCGCGCTGCATCGGGGCTGGTCAGCGCACGTCCGGAGAAACCATCGAGCAGTTCGGCAAGGTCTTGCACGCCGGGTCTGGCGGCGACAACAGGGGCCGCTTCATCCGCGCGCAACCGCTCCAGCAACTGATGCAAAGCATTGAAGCGCGTGGTGATGCTCATGAATTCGCTGTTGAGGCGACTGAGCCGGCCGTTGCGCCGACGCATGTGCGGGTCTTCAAACACCGTGACGCTGCGCAGTCCTTCAAGGCCCACCGCTTCAGCGATAAAACGCACGTTGCTGGCCTCGAAACCTTCACGTCGGCTGCGTCCGCGCAGGCCATCGGTGACGAACAGCGCGAATACGCCGAAGCGCTGGTACAAGGCGTTGCGCATGGCGGCGCTGCTGGTTTGCGGCAGAATCGCGGCGCTGACCAGCGTGGAGCACAGAATCCCCAGGGAAATTTCCAGCACCCGCCACACCGCCGCCATGAACGCGCCGTCCGGATGGGCCAGGGCCGGCAGGCCAACCATCGCCGCCGTATAACCGGCAAGCACAAACCCATAGGCGCGGAAGTTACGGTTGCGCGTCGCGCCGGCGGTGCAAATGCCCACCCAAATCGCCAGCGCGCCGAGGAATAACTCGGTGTTCTGCGCAAACAGGGCAATCAACAACACCATCACCGCCGACCCCGCCAGGGTGCCGAGGAAGCGATAAAAGCTCTTGGCGAACACCTGGCCGCTTTGGGGTTGCATCACGATAAACACGGTGATCATCGCCGTGCGCGGTTGCGGCAGTTCCAGGCGCATGGCCAGCCACAGCGTCAGGAACGCGGCGAGCAACACCTTGAAGATATACACCCAGGTCACGCCATCGCTGCGTGCCCAGTCGAAAAAGCCACGGCGCCATTCAAGGGAATGCAGCCAGCGCAGCGGTGCAGGCAAGGGAGTCATCGAATCCTACTCAGTGATCAAACACGGCCAGCGCCGCCGGGGTCTTGCTCGGGAGGGTCTTGGCATCTTGCGGTGCGTCGTCGCCGGCGCCGAGGCCGCCGCCCAGGGCCGTCACCAGTTCGGCGTGGGCGCTCAGGCGAGCGGCCTGCACCTGTTGCTCGATCTGTTGCTGATGAAACAGCAAGGTCTGCGCATTCAGCACATTCAGGTAATCGGTGAGGCCACGTTGATAGGCGATCATCGCGATGTCGTAGGTCTTCTGCGCCGAGGCCACCGACTGCGCGGCGAAGGCGGCTTGCTTATCCATGGATTCGCGGCGGATCAATTGGTCGCTGATACCCTTGAGGGCATTGACCAGGGTCTGGTTGTACTGGGCGACAGCGATGTCATAGCCCGCGCTGGCTTCGCCCAGTTCCGCACGCAGGCGGCCGCCGTCGAAGATCGGCAAGGTGATCGCAGGTCCCACGTTGTAGTTGAATTTCTTGCCCGCCAGGAATTCCAGCATGCCGCCACCGGTGGCCATGTATCCGAGGCTGCCGACCAGGTCGACATTGGGGTAGAAACCGGCATGGGCCACATCGATGCCACGGGCCTGGGCCGCAACTTGCCAGCGGCGGGCAACCACGTCCGGGCGCTGGCCGAGCAATTGCGCGGGCAGGCTCGACGGCAATTTCAACGGCGCGGCCAGGGACAGGCTCGGGCGCTGCAACTGCGCGCCCTCCCCGGGTCCTTTGCCCGCCAGGGCTGCCAACTGGTTACGGCTCAGGGCGATCTCTTCGTCCAACGCATCCAGTTGGCGATGGGTTTCCGGCAACGGGGTTTCGGCCTGGCTGACATCGAAGTGGGTGCCGATCCCGGCGTTCAGGCGTGTGTTGGCCAGGTCGAGAATCTGTTGCTGTTGTGCCAGGGTCGCCGCGACGATATCGCGGTTGGCGTAATGCAACGACAACTGGATATAGGCGCGCACCACGTTGTTCTGCAATTCGAGCTGGGCCTGGCGCGCTTCGGCAGCGCTCATGTGCGCCAGGTCGACGGCACGCTCGGTGGCATTGCTTTCGCGGCCCCACAGGTCGAGGGCGTAACTCAGGCCCAGGCTGGCATTGTTGTCCCAGGTGTTGGCACCGCTCAGCTCGCCGGGACCATAGAACTGATCCTTGGGCCAATTGTGGCGCTTGAGGGTGGTGTCGCTATTGATCTGCAGCGATTCGGCCGACTCGGCGACCCCGGCCATGGCCCGCGCCTCGCGCACTCGCGCGGCAGCCATGGCCATGCTTGGGCTGTGCTGAGTGGCCAGGTCGACCCAACGGTTCAATTGCGGGTCGCCGTAGGCCTGCCACCATTGCCCGGTGGGCCAGTGGGCGTCTTGTGCAGCGTTTTGGATGGCGTCGTCGGTGGCCAGGGTATTGGCGTTGAGGGACTGGCCTTGTGGGGCAATTCCTCCGGTTCCGATGCAGCCGCTGATTGCTAACGATAAGGCCCAAACACTGAGAGTCTTCAGCTCTCTGCTGATGCGACGCGGCACGGCAAGCGACTTCCTGAGGTGATGCGGGGGTAGGTGGCGCAATTCTAGGGGGCGATAGGGAGGACGATAAGCTGGCATTCCTGTGAATCTTTGTTACCGTTCAGGCGATAATCCGTTGGTAGGGATCACTGGACGGCGCAACTTTCTGTCACAATTTGTTATCTCCCCTGAGAACACTCCATGGACACTTTGCAAAATATGCGCGCCTTCAGTTGCGTGGCCGAAGCCGGCAGCTTCACCGCCGCCGCCGTGCAACTGGATACCACCACCGCCAACGTGTCGCGCGCGGTCTCCAACCTTGAGGCCCATCTGCAAACCCGCTTGCTCAACCGTACCACCCGACGCATCGCGCTGACCGAGGCCGGTAAACGCTATCTGCTGCGCTGCGAGCAGATCCTGGCCTACGTCGAGGAAGCCGAGGCCGAAGCCAGCGACGCCCACGCGCGCCCGGCCGGGCAGCTGAAAGTGCACACCATGACCGGTATCGGCCAGCATTTCGTCATCGATGCAATTGCCCGTTACCGCCGCACCCACCCGGACGTCACCTTCGACCTGACCCTGGCCAACCGCGTGCCGGACTTGCTCGATGAGGGCTACGACGTGTCCATCGTGCTGGCCAGCGAGCTGCCGGACTCGGGCTTCGTGTCCCAGCGTCTGGGCATCACCTACAGCATCGCGTGCGCCTCGCCGGATTACGTCAAGGCCAAAGGTTGCGCGCAGCGCCCACAGGACTTGCTCAACCACGCCTGCCTGCGCCTGGTCAGCCCGGTGATCCAACTGGACAAGTGGACTTTCAACGGCCCCGAAGGCCAGGAAAGCGTGGCGATCAATACGTCGCCGTTCCTGGTGAACTCGGCCGACGCGATGAAAACCGCGATCACCAGCGGCATGGGCGTCGGCCTGTTGCCGGTGTACGCGGCCATCGAAGGCCTGCGCAACGGCACCCTGGTGCGGGTAATGCCCAACTACCGTTCCCAGGAGTTGAACCTGTACGCCATCTACCCATCGCGCCAATACCTGGATGCGAAGATCAAAACCTGGGTGGAATACCTGCGTGGCTCGCTGCCGGAGATTCTGGCGGCGCATCAGGCGGAGTTGGTGGCGTATGAATTGAGCGGCAGCCTCAGCGGCGCTCGGTTGGCGAACTGAGGGCTATCAAACAACAGCTCCCGCGTTTTGGACTGTGCCCACTTTGGTTCAGGGTGCCCTGACAATTGTCGGCAGGAATGTTAGCGTGCTTGGCATTCTTCCGTAGTCGATGAGCCCGCCTGCAATGAAAAAGACTGTCCTCGCCTTCAGCCGCGTCACCCCGGAAATGATCGAACGCCTGCAACAGGATTTCGAAGTGATCGCGCCCAACCCCAAGCTGGGCGACATCAGCGCTCAATTCAATGAAGCCCTGCCCCACGCACACGGCCTGATCGGCGTAGGCCGCAAGCTGGGGCGCGAGCAGTTACAGGGCGCGAGCAAGCTGGAAGTGGTGTCCAGTGTGTCGGTGGGCTACGACAACTACGATGTGGCGTACTTCAACGAACGCGGGATCATGCTCACCAACACCCCCGATGTGCTCACCGAAAGCACCGCCGACCTGGCCTTTGCCCTGCTCATGAGCAGCGCCCGCCGGGTGGCCGAACTGGACGCCTGGACCAAGGCCGGCCAGTGGAAAGCCAGCGTCGGCGCGCCGTTGTTCGGTTGCGACGTGCATGGCAAGACCCTGGGCATCGTCGGCATGGGCAACATCGGCGCAGCCGTGGCCCGGCGTGGGCGCCTGGGGTTCAACATGCCGATCCTGTACAGCGGCAACAGCCGCAAGCCGGCACTGGAGCAGGAACTGGGCGCGCAGTTTCGCAGCCTGGATGAGCTGCTGGCCGAAGCGGATTTCGTGTGCCTGGTGGTGCCGTTGAGCGACAAGACCCGTCATCTGATCAGCACCCGCGAACTGGGTTTGATGAAATCCAGCGCGATCCTGATCAACATCTCCCGCGGCCAGGTGGTAGACGAGCCGGCGCTGATCGAAGCCCTGCAAAACCAGACCATCCGCGGTGCCGGGCTGGATGTGTACGAGCAGGAGCCGCTGGCCGAGTCGCCGCTGTTCCAACTGAGCAATGCCGTGACTCTGCCGCACATCGGCTCGGCCACCCACGAAACCCGTGAAGCCATGGCCAACCGTGCTCTGGACAACCTGCGCAGTGCTCTGCTGGGCCAACGCCCGCAGGACCTGGTCAATCCGCAAGTGTGGAAGGGCTGAAATAGGCCGTGTGTGGGAGCCCGCTCCCACACACCCGTCCCGATACAAAATCCGGTTAAAGCCTGGCCTCCCCAAGTCGATAACCCTCTATAGATCGTCATCCCTGATCCACAGAAGGTTTTTATGTCTACCACCAAAGCCCGCGCAGACTCACTTTCGCTTCTGCTCTTTACCTTGCGCAGCGGCAAGCTGATGGCGATCAACCTGCTGAAAGTCAGTGAAATCATTCCTTGCCCGCCGCTGACCAAGCTGCCGGAGTCCCACCCTCACGTCAAAGGCATCGCCACCCTGCGTGGCAACTCGCTGGCGGTGATCGACCTGAGCCGCGCTCTGGGCGAAATGCCCTTGGCAGACCCGGACGGCGGCTGCCTGATCGTCACCGACGTGAGCCGCTCCAAGCAGGGCCTGCATGTACAGGCGGTGAGCAAGATCGTGCATTGCCTGACCACCGACATCCGCCCGCCGCCCTATGGCTCCGGCGGTAACCGTGCGTTCATTACCGGGGTGACTCAAGTGGAAGGCGGTCTGGTGCAGGTACTGGATATCGAGAAAGTCATCCACGGTATCGCGCCGGCACCGATCGAAGCAGCGCCAACCGACCTGACCATGGAAGAAGCTGAAGTACTGGGCAACGCACGCATCCTGGTGGTGGACGACAGTCAGGTCGCCCTGCAGCAATCGGTGCACACCCTGCGCAACCTTGGCCTCACCTGCCACACCGCACGCAGCGCCAAGGAAGCCATCGATGTGCTGCTGGAGCTGCAAGGCACGGTCGAGCAGATCAATGTGGTGGTGTCGGATATCGAGATGTCGGAAATGGACGGCTACGCCTTGACTCGCACCCTGCGCGAAACCCCGGACTTCCAGCACCTCTACGTGCTGCTGCACACGTCCCTGGACAGCGCGATGAACAGCGAAAAAGCCCGGCTGGCCGGCGCCGACGCGGTGCTCACCAAATTCTCCTCGCCGGAACTGACCAAGTGCCTGGTAGTGGCCGCTCAAACGGTGGCACAAAAAGGCCTGTGAGCGACTATTTCCAACTGCTGCGTCGTGACCTCACCGGCAGCCTGCCCGCCCCTCAGTGGCCGCCGGGTACGCGACTGGATCACTACCGCAACGACTTGGCTCCAGCGATTCATGCCGTGCTGTGCCTGACCCAGGATCAGGGCGGCGGTCGCGTTCCCAACCTGGACACCTGGCGGCATCAGTTCACCACTGACGCCGAGTTCGATCCCACCCTGTGCCTGGTGGTCAGCAACGATGAAGGCATTCTCGGCGTGGCCCAGTGCTGGACCAGCGCCTTTATCAAGAACCTCTCTATTCACCCCTGCGCCCAAGGCCAAGGGCTGGGGCGAGCCTTGTTGCTGCACAGCTTCCAGACGTTCAAGCAACGCGGCGAACCCTACGTGGACCTCAAGGTGCTGGAGAGCAATGTGCGTGCCCGCCAGCTGTATGAAAGCGCGGGCATGAAATTTGTCCTACGCGACGTAGTACCTCAGGACTAACACACACTGGCGTGTAACTTGCTTCCAGAGAGCGAATTGGTGAACAGAGGTAAAAACCCGTCACCGTTCTTGCGTGCCCTCTGACCTAACCTGGTGACAGATCCGCCATGAATACTCAATTTTCCTGCGTCGGCTGCGGCAAATGCTGCTCCGACCATCACGTGCCCCTGACCCTGGAAGAGGCCCGGATGTGGGCGGCGGACGGCGGTAACGTCATTGTTCTGGTGGAAGGTTTCCTGGGCAATGGACTGGGCCTGCCCCAGCTGCAACGCGAACATGCCGAGCGCCGTTCGGTGGTGGTGCCCAGCGGCAACACCGAGGCGTTTGTGGCAATCACCTTTGCGGCCTACAACGCGGGGCGCTGCCGGAATCTTGACGAAGACAACCTGTGCCGCATCTATGCGCGCCGCCCGTTGGTGTGTCGCATCTATCCGATGGAAATCAACCCGCATATCCCGCTGAACCCCGCTGCCAAGGAATGTCCGCCGGAATCCTGGGAACAGGGGCCGGCGCTGATCGTCGGCGGTGAGCTGATGGACCAGGCGCTGGCTGAACTGATCCGTCGTTCGCGCCAGGCCGACCGCGACGATGTGCAGACCAAAGAGGCGGTGTGCGCATTACTGGGCATTCGCACCACGGCGCTCAAGGGCGATGGATTTACCGCTTACCTGCCGGACATGGGGGCATTTGCCCAGGCGATCGAGTTGGCGATAAGTCAGCCGTCGGTGGCCAATGAGTGGGTGTTCCATGTGTCCGGACTGGACATCGCCGAGCAGGTGCTGGATGCCGGGGCGCAGATTGCGACCGAGGTGCCGGCCAACTACGCGTTTATCCCGTTACGCGCGGCTTAGTGCAAAACGCTCTCGCCCACTGACGCTACAACTGACTAAGCCATCACGGTGCGTCCAGGCGATAAGGTGCAAGGATTCGCTGATATTCGCCGTTGTGCATAAGCTGTTCGAGGGCACGGTTAAGCTCAGTGCGCAGCCCCGTATCGGTGCTACGCAGCGCGATCGCCACACCGTCGCCCAGCAGTTCAGTAGACACGGCGGGGCCCAGAAAGTCGTAGTCCTGGCCGGCGGCAGTGTCGAGCAGCGCGTTGCGAATTTCCACGGTGCCCTGCAGGGTCGCGTCTATTTCACCCGCCAGCAGGCTGCGAACCAGTTCGTCGTTGAGCCAGAAGCTCCTGATGATCACGCCTTTTGGCCCCCATTGGGACCGGGCAAACGCTTCGCGGTTACTCCCCAGCAATACCCCGACCCGCTTGCCCTTGAGCGACGTTGGCGTTGGCAAAAGGCCTGAGGTTCGCAGCGCCACCAACCGTGTGGTGAAGGGGTAGAGGTTGTCGGTGAAACTCACCCGGCGCCGGCGCTGGGGGGTGGAGGCAATACCCATGATTGCATCGAATTGCCGGGCTTCAAGGCCTTCGAAGTTTTCGACCAGCACCTGGTCGACCCAGGTACAGCGCACATTCAATTGCTGGCAGAGCGCGTTACCCAACTCGATATTCAGACCGATCAACTGTCCTTGCGGGTTGCGACTCTGGAAAGGGGAAAACTGTGCGACGACAGCAAAGCGGATTTCGCGCCGTGGTTGATCAATGCCTGCAACGGCATCCACCGCGAGCGACAGGGCAAGCATTACACACAGGTGTATCAGGGCCACAGGAAACGTCCTTTTCCGGAAAGAGCACGCTGCGCTCCACCCCACTAAAAACCCAGGGAAGCGCAAAGGCTGTGCAGCTTTCAAGAAACAGTCGCCGGCCTACAATCAGAAACATCAGCGGAGGCTGTAGGCAACATCCGCCAAACATTACAACCGATTAATCTTAACGTTTACCCATGGAGCGGCGCGTACCCGGCGGGGCCATGCCCGGGGTCTTGGTGTGGCCGTTCTTGGCGCCGTTCTTGTACCAGGGCTGGGCGGCATTCTTGGCCCCCGCCAGTTCACCCGGTTTGAAGGGAAACTTGAACGCCGGGATCTCGGCTTTTTCAACGCCTTCGGCGCTGGCCGGATCGACGAGGTCGGCCGCTTCAACAGGGGGTTGTGTCGGGGAAGTCATGGAGGCTCCGGAGCGTGCAAAAAATGACGCGGGGCCAGCTTGCGGGCCACGCTGGCGCGCAGTATACCTGCCCGCCTCGGATCTTTAACCACCACCTGTACGAATGGTCGGTCTTTACTGACAGCGCTGTCAGTTAGCAGTCACCTTGCTGACCGGATTGGCGGGCTATAAAGGCCTCATCCACTTCCAATCCTTCGCCTTGGCACCTCACCCCATGCAAATTCAACGAAAAACCGCCCTGATCGCAGGTGTCCTCGTGGTGTTAGCCGTTGCGGCCTGGGCACTGACCCGCCCGGCCAAGTCCAAACTGGCGGCGCCCACTGCGATTCCGGTGAGGGTGGTGAGCGTGGCGCAGCAGGATATTCCACGCTTTGTCAGCGGGATCGGCTCAGTGCTGTCGTTGCACAGTGTGGTGATTCGCCCGCAAGTGGATGGCATCCTGACTAAATTGCTGGTCAAGGAAGGGCAACTGGTCAAGGCCGGTGACCTGCTGGCGACCATCGATGACCGCTCGATCCGCGCCAGCCTTGACCAGGCCAAGGCACAACTGGGCGAAAGCCAGGCACAGTTGCAGGTGGCGCTGGTCAACCTCAAGCGCTACAAGGCATTGAGCGTCGACGACGGCGTGTCCAAACAGACCTATGACCAGCAACAAGCGCTGGTCAACCAGCTAAAGGCCACGGCCCAAGGCAACCAGGCCGCGATCGATTCAGCCCAGGTACAACTTTCCTACACCCAAATTCGCTCACCGGTCAGTGGCCGCGTGGGTATTCGCACCGTGGATGAAGGCAACTTCCTGCGCACCAGCGATACCCAGGGCCTGTTTTCCGTGACCCAGATCGACCCGATTGCCGTCGAGTTCTCCCTGCCACAGCAGATGTTGCCCACCTTGCAGGGCTTGATCGCAGCACCTACCCAGGCCAGCGTCGATGCCTACCTCGGCGCCGACACCGATGGCCAGACTGGCGACCTGCTCGGCGAAGGCCACTTGAGTCTGATCGACAACCAGATCAGCTCCACCACCGGCACTCTGCGCGCCAAGGCCGAGTTCAACAACGCCTCGCAACGCTTGTGGCCAGGACAACTGGTGACCATCAAGATCCAGACCGCCCTCGACAAAAACGCCTTGGTGGTGCCACCGACCGTGGTGCAGCGTGGCCTGGATTCGCACTTCGTATACCGGGTCAACGGTGACAAGGTCGACGTGGTACCGGTGCAAGTCACCTACCAGGACAGCGACGTGAACATCATCAAGGGCGTACAAGCCGGGGATGTGCTGGTCAGTGACGGCCAATCGCGACTCAAGGCAGGCGCCCAGGTGGAAGTCCTCAAGGAGCCGCCGCAGGTGATCCAGACCGTTGATGCCAAGGTGCAGCCATGAGCCGTTCGCCCTCAGCCTGGTGCGTCGACCACCCGGTTGCCACCCTTCTGCTGACCTTCGCCCTGGTGCTGCTCGGGCTGATTGCCTTCCCGCGCCTGGCCATCGCCCCACTGCCGGAAGCAGAATTTCCGACGATCCAGGTCACCGCCACCCTGCCCGGCGCCAGCCCGGACACCATGGCGTCATCCGTGGCAACGCCGCTGGAGGTGCAATTCAGCGCCATCCCCGGCATGACCCAAATGACGTCCAGCAGCGCACTGGGCTCCAGCCTGCTGACCCTGCAATTTACATTGACCAAGAGCATCGACACCGCTGCGCAAGAAGTGCAGGCGGCGATCAACACCGCGTCCGGCAAGCTGCCCAGCGATATGCCGAGCCTGCCGACCTGGAAGAAGGTCAACCCGGCGGACAGCCCGGTGCTGATCCTCAGCGTCAGCTCCAACAGCATGCCCAGCACCGAGCTGAGTGACTACGTGGAAACCCTGCTGGCCAGGCAGATCAGCCAGATCGACGGCGTTGGCCAGATCAACATCACCGGCCAGCAGCGCCCGGCGATTCGGGTGCAGGCATCCCCGGACAAACTCGCCGCCATCGGCCTGACCCTGGCCGATATTCGTTTGGCCATCCAGCAATCGAGCCTCAACCTGGCCAAGGGCGCGATCTACGGTGAGAACAGCGTGTCGACCCTGTCGACCAACGACCAGTTGTTCCACCCGGAGGACTACGCGCAGTTGATCGTGTCTTATAAGGACGGGGCACCGGTTCAGTTGCGGGATATCGCCAAAGTCATCAATGGTTCGGAAAACGCCTACGTACAGGCGTGGGCCGGCGACACGCCCGGGGTCAACCTGGTGATCTCGCGCCAGCCCGGGGCGAATATCGTCGAGACCGTGGACCGCATTCAAGCCGAATTGCCGCGCCTGCAAGCCATGCTCCCGGCGTCGGTGCAGGTCAGCGTATTGACCGACCGCACCAAGACCATCCGCGCGTCCCTGCATGAAGTGGAAGTGACGCTGCTGATCGCCATTCTGCTGGTGGTGGCGGTGATGGCGTTGTTCCTACGCCAGTTGTCGGCAACGATGATCGTGTCCAGCGTGCTGGGGGTGTCGTTGGTTGCCAGCTTTGCGCTGATGTACCTGATGGGTTTCAGTTTGAACAACCTCACGCTGGTGGCGATCGTGATTGCCGTGGGGTTTGTCGTGGACGATGCCATCGTGGTGGTAGAGAACATTCACCGCCACTTGGAAGCCGGGCTCGACAAACGCGAAGCGGCGATCAAGGGCGCCGGTGAAATCGGCTTTACCGTGGTGTCCATCAGCTTCTCGCTGGTGGCCGCGTTTATTCCGCTGCTGTTCATGGGCGGCGTGGTCGGGCGGCTGTTCAAGGAGTTCGCCCTGACGGCCACCTCGACCATCCTGATTTCGGTGGTGGTCTCGCTGACGTTGGCGCCGACACTGGCCGCGCTGTTCATGCGCGCCCCCACCCATCATGCCCACGACAAACCCGGTTTCAGCGAGCGACTGCTGGCCGGCTATGCACGCAACCTGCGCCGTGCCCTGGCCCATCAACGCACCATGGCGGCAATCTTTGTAGTGACCCTGGCCTTGGCCGTGGTCGGCTATGTGTTTATCCCCAAGGGTTTCTTCCCCGTGCAGGACACCGGTTTTGTTCTGGGCACCAGCGAGGCGGCGGCCGATGTGTCCTACCCGGACATGGTCGCCAAACACAAAGCCCTCGCCGAGATCGTCAAGGCCGACCCAGCGGTGGCAGCATTTTCGCACTCGGTCGGCGTGACGGGCAGCAACCAGACCATCGCCAACGGCCGTTTCTGGATCGCCTTGAAAGACCGTGGCGACCGCGATGTGTCAGCCAGCCAGTTCATCGACCGTATCCGCCCTAAACTGGCGAAGGTGCCAGGCATTGTGCTGTACCTGCGCGCCGGTCAGGACATCAACTTGAGTTCCGGCCCCAGCCGCGCCCAGTATCAGTATGTGCTCAAGAGCAACGACGGGCCGACGCTCAACACCTGGACCCAGCGCCTCACCGAAAAACTGCGGGCCAACCCGGCGTTTCGCGACCTGTCCAATGACCTGCAACTGGGCGGCAGCATCACCCACATCAGCATCGACCGTCAGGCCGCCGCGCGCTTCGGCCTCACCGCCACCGATGTCGACCAGGCGCTGTACGACGCGTTCGGCCAACGCCAGATCAATGAGTTCCAGACCGAGATCAACCAGTACCAAGTGGTGCTGGAACTGGACACCCAGCAACGCGGCAAGGCCGAGAGCCTCAACTACTTTTATCTGCGCTCGCCGCTGACCAACGAGATGGTGCCGCTGTCGGCACTGGCCAAAGTCGATCCGCCCACCGTGGGCCCACTGTCGATCAGTCATGACGGCATGTTCCCGGCCGCCAACCTGTCATTCAACCTGGCGCCTGGGGTGGCACTGGGCGACGCGGTGATCATGCTCAACCAGGCCAAGAATGAAATCGGCATGCCGACCACCCTCATCGGCAACTTCCAGGGCGCGGCACAGGCCTTTCAGAGTTCGCTGGCCAGCCAGCCATGGCTGATCCTGGCGGCACTGGTGGCGGTCTACATTATCCTCGGCGTGCTGTACGAGAGTTTCGTGCACCCGTTGACGATCATCTCCACCTTGCCTTCGGCGGGGTTGGGTGCGCTGATCATGCTGTCGCTGATGGGCCAGGACTTTTCGATCATGGCGCTGATCGGCCTGGTGCTGTTGATCGGCATCGTGAAGAAGAACGGCATCCTGATGATCGACTTTGCCCTGGAGGCTCAGCGCGTCAGGGGCCTGTCGCCGGAGGATGCGATCTACGAAGCCTGCGTCACGCGGTTCCGACCGATCATCATGACCACCCTCGCCGCCCTGCTCGGCGCGGTGCCGCTGATGCTCGGTACCGGCCCCGGTGCGGAAATGCGCCAACCGCTGGGTATCGCAGTGGTCGGCGGGCTGCTGGTGAGCCAGGCACTGACGCTGTTCACCACGCCGGTCATATACTTGTACCTTGAGAAGTTTTTCCACAAGCCCAAACCAACGCCTGCATTGGCGACCACACATTGAGGCTGAGGCCCCGCCCTGGAGCAAAAGGCTGATGCGCGTCCTGATTATTGAAGATGAAGAAAAAACCGCGGATTACCTGCACCGCGGTCTGACGGAGCAAGGCTACACCGTCGATGTGGCGCGCGAAGGCGTCGAGGGGTTGCACCTGGCACTGGAAAACGACTACGCCGTGATCGTACTCGACGTGATGCTGCCCGGCCTCGACGGCTTTGGCGTGCTGCGCGCCTTGCGTGCGCGCAAGCAGACGCCGGTAATCATGCTCACCGCCCGCGAACGCGTGGAAGACCGCATCCGTGGCCTGCGCGAAGGCGCCGACGATTACCTGGGCAAGCCTTTCTCCTTCCTGGAACTGGTGGCCCGCCTGCAAGCCCTGACCCGCCGCAGCGGCGGCCACGAACCGGTGCAGGTGACAGTTGCCGACCTGTGGATCGACCTGATCAGCCGCAAGGCCAGCCGCAACGGCGTGCGCCTGGATCTGACCGCCAAGGAATTCTCACTGCTCAGCGTATTGGCGCGGCGCCAGGGCGAGATCCTGTCCAAGACCGCGATTGCGGAAATGGTCTGGGACATCAATTTCGACAGCGACGCCAACGTGGTGGAAGTCGCGATCAAGCGCCTGCGCGCCAAACTCGACGGGCCGTTCGACACCAAGCTGCTGCACACCATCCGTGGCATGGGCTATGTGCTGGAGAGCCGAAGTGTCAGCTAACTCCATTGCCCTGCGCCTGAGCAGCATGTTCACCCTGGTGGCGCTGCTGATCTTCCTATTGATCGGCGGCGCGTTGTACCAGCAGGTGGACCGCAGCCTCGGCTTGTTGCCGGGCGCCGAGCTGGATGCGCGCTACAGCGTGCTGGAGTCCTCAGTGAACCGCTTCGGTACACCGGACCATTGGGTGAAGATTCAGGCCAAGCTCAAGTTGTTGGGTGAGGAAGACAAGCGCATCCGCTTCTGGGTCGTGAGCAGTGATCCGAACTATGAGTACGGCAACCCCGATGCGCAGATCCGTGCCTTCGCCGAAGGCCCCACGGGCAAGCGCGACCTGCGCCTGCCGGGGCGCGAATACCCGCTCAAGGTGCTGGTGAGCCAGTTCCCGGCCAAGGATCAGCGTCCGCCCTTGCGTTTCATGATCGCCATCGACACCGAGAATTTCCGTGCCACCCAGCACCACTTGCTGGTCGCGCTGGTCGCCCTCTCGTTGGTGGGCGTGGTGCTGGCGTCGTTGCTGGGCTTCTGGGTCGCGCGCATCGGCCTCAAACCCCTGGGGAAACTCTCGGATGAGGCACAGAAACTCGCCCCACCCAAGCTCTCCGGACGCCTGCAACTGTCACCGTTGCCGCCGGAGTTGAGCCAGTTCGTCAACTCGTTCAATTCCACCCTCGACCGCGTGGAGCAGGCTTACTCACGCCTTGAGTCGTTCAATGCCGACGTGGCCCACGAACTGCGCTCGCCACTGACCAACCTGATCGGCCAGACCCAGGTTGCGCTGACTCGCGGGCGCTCTGCCGAGCATTATTTCGAGGTGCTTCAATCCAACCTCGAAGAGCTGGAGCGCCTGCGCTCGATCATCAACGACATGCTGTTCCTGGCCAGCGCCGACCAAGGCAGCAAGGCCACCAAGCTGACCGAAAGCTCCCTGGCCGATGAAGTGGCAACCACCCTCGACTACCTGGACTTCATCCTCGAAGACGCCCAGGTCAAGGTGCAGGTACGCGGCGATGCCAGGGTGCAGATCGAAAAAGCCCACCTGCGCCGCGCACTGATCAATCTGCTGAGCAACGCGGTGCAACACACAGCACCCGATCAGGTGATCGTGGTGAGCATCGAGCGACAGGACCATCAGGTAGCAATCGGCGTGACCAACCCCGGTGACGCGATTGCCAGCGAACACTTGCCGCGCCTGTTCGAACGCTTCTATCGAGTGGATGCATCGCGCAGCAACAGTGGGGCCAATCACGGCCTGGGCCTGGCCATCGTCAAGGCGATTGCCCTGATGCACAGCGGCGATGTGTTCGTACGCAGCGACGGCGGTGGGAATACGTTTGGCATTACCCTGCCGGTCTAACGCCTGACTGTTGCGATTTGGGCAACAGTCATTATCTTGTTACACTCTGTATCGCACCGCTCGCCTGCGTTAATTTGACGCATCGATGAGCGCGACGGCAAAGGCAGTCTCCGCTTACCCGAATTTCCCTCGACTTTTTTCCAGGGCTCTACACTGGGAATCTGTCTTAAAGCCGCTGACTTCAGCGGCTTTTTTTTGCCGTAAAAAAGGCCAGGCACCCCAACGACACTGGCCGTTTTCGATTGACCAAAGGAGCTCCACCGGTGAAGAACTCGCTGACGTTCACCCCGTTATTCCTCGCGATTGCAGCAACGATTGTCCCCCTTGCCCACGCGGCAGACTCCACCCCCGCCGACGGTTTCGTCGAAGGTGCCCACCTCAATATCAACACCCGCAACTACTACATGAACCGCGACCGTCGCGATATTCACACCGATGACAGCAAGGAATGGGGCCAGGGGTTTCTCGGCATCTTCGAGTCCGGCTACACCCAGGGCACGGTCGGTTTCGGCCTGGACGCCCACGCCATGCTCGGCCTCAAACTGGACGGCGGTGGCGGCACCGATGGCTCCAGCATCCTTCCGTACGGCAGCGGCAACGGCAAGGCGCCCGGCTCGTTCTCGACGGCCGGTGGCACCTTGAAAATGCGCGCATTCGATACCGAGCTGAAAGCCGGCGACCTGTTCCTCAATAACCCGGTGATTGCCGGCGGCGCGACCCGCATGTTGCCGCAGACTTTCCGTGGCGTGAGCCTGACCAACCACAGCCTCGACGGTTGGATGTTCGAAGGTGGCCAGGCCAGCTTCACCAAGCTCTATAACCAGAGCGGCCACCGTCGCATCGGCACCAGCTACGGCGCGCTGCCCGAGCACACGGACAGCCAGCACATGAACTGGGCCGGCGTGTCGTTCAGCGGTATCGACGGGCTGACCAGCAACCTCTACGCCGCCGAACTCAAGGACGTGTGGAATCAGTACTACTACGACCTGGACTACACCTATGTGGTGAACGAGATGATCAGTCTCAACCCCGGTCTGCATTACTACCACACCCAGGACACCGGGCAGTCGCTGCTGGGGGATATCGACAACAACACCTACAGCCTGCACTTCACCGTGGACGTCGGCCATCACAGCGTCACTGCCGCGTACCAGAGGGTCAACGGCAACACGCCGTTCGACTACATCGCCCAGGGCGACAGCGTGTACCTGGACAACTCACAGCAATACTCCGACTTCAACGGCCCCAACGAGCGTTCCTGGAAACTCAAGTACGCCTATAACTTCGGTGGACTGGGCCTGCCCGGCTTGACCTCGGCGGTGTCCTACATCAGCGGCAAGACCGACCTGACCAAGGTCGACCCGCAAAGCCGGGGCTATAGCGCCTGGTACAGCGCTGACGGCAAAGACGCCAAACACTGGGAACGGGATATCGACCTCAAGTACGTGGTACAGGGTGGCAAAGCCAAAGACCTGGCCGTGCGCCTGCAGTGGGCGACCAATCGCGGCAGCAACGGCTACTCGGCGGTGGATCGAGACGTGGATGAATACCGAGTGATCGTCGATTACCCGATCAACGTGTTCTGACACCCAGATCTTTCTTTTTTATCGGGTATTTAATTTTCATCGGGTAGATCTAAACTGCCAGTATTGTCCCGCTGAAGTCTGCCCGATGAGTCCTCCCCGCGTTCGAAGCTTACCGGCACGCCCAGAGCTATTTCTGATTCTGGGCAGTGGCCTTACTGTCGTCCTGATCGTGGTCATCGTCGCGGTGTTGCTGATCCGCGAACACGCGAGCACCCTGCAGGCCGCGACGCGCTCAACCACCAATATTGCGCAGTTGATCAATGCCGACGTGCTGCGTAACGTCGAACTCTACGACCTGGCCCTCAAAGGGTTGATTGCTGCCAGGCAACGTGAGGACCTGGCCCAGGTTTCCGCAAATATCCAACACTTGGTGCAGTTTGACCTGTCCACCGCTGCGCCTTTCAAAGGTGAAGTGCTGTTGTTGGATGCCAATGGCACAGTGATCGCCGATTCTTCCACCCTGCAGCCCACCCCACGCAATTTTGCCAACCGCGATTACTTCCAGGTGCATACCAAGGACGCCCAGGCCGGCTTGTATATCAGCCGGCCGTTCAAGATTCATTGCGACTGCGACCAGGTCTGGCGCATGGCATTCAGCCGTCGAGTGTCGGGGCCCAACGGTGAGTTTGCTGGCGTTGCGGTCGCGACCATGCGCCTGGCGTATTTCGACCAGCTCTTCAACACCGTGACCATCGGCAACGGCAGCAGCGTCAACCTGCTTAATAACCAAGGTTTTTTATTGGCCCAGCAGCCGCTGCTCGAAAGCGACATGATCGACAAGGACCTGAGCGAGCGACCGAATTTCAAGCGAATACTGCGTGAAGGCAGTGGCACCTTCCAGGCGATCTCTGCCATCAGCGGCACGGAACGCCTGTACACCTTCACCAATGTGGGTGAGCTACCGCTGATCGTTGTGGTTGCACTGTCCAGCCAAGATGTATTCGCCCGCTGGCAACGCGCCGCGCTGTTGACCAGTGGCGCCACTGGCATCCTGTGTATCGGTTTGTTATGGCTGACCTGGATGCTGCGCCGCGAACTGCGACGCCGTTATCGCGCAGAGCGCGTGCTGTCAGAACTGGCAGCCGTCGACGCCCTGACCGGCTTGGCCAACCGTCGCATTCTGGACGAACGCCTGCGCCTTGAATGGGACCGCGCGCAACGCTCGCTCGAACCACTGACCGTGCTGATGATCGACGTCGACCACTTCAAAGCCTTTAACGACCGCCATGGCCATCACGGTGGAGACGCGGCATTGCGCACCGTGGCGCAAGTGATAGGCGCCAATATCCGCCGCCCGGCTGATCTCGCGGCGCGTTATGGCGGTGAGGAATTCGCGGTGGTGCTGCCCCACACGGACGCGAAGGGTGCCTGGGTCATCGCCGAGCATATCCGCAGCAGCATCGAGCATTTGCCAAGGGTGGCGGGGGATGCGCAACCGATTACGGCGAGCATCGGCATGAGCACCTGGGACAAGCGTAGCCGGCTGTCGCTGGAAGCGTTGTTACTGAGTGCGGATCAGGCGTTGTATGAAGCCAAGCACAGCGGCCGAAACCGCATTGTCGAGGCTCAAACCCCCTCACTCTAGGATCAACGTCGTAGCCGACACATAAAAAAAGGCCACCCGAAGGCGGCCTTTCAAAACGAAAGAAAGAGAGTTGTTACTTACACCGCCGCAACGGGACGCATGTAAGAGATCGGTGCGGTGCTGGCATCTTCGAAGGTCACAACTTCCCAAGCGTCTGTCTGCTCAATCAACTTGCGCAGCAGCTGGTTGTTAAGGGCGTGGCCCGACTTGAAGCCTTTGAACTCGCCTATCAGGCTATTGCCCAGCAGGTAGAGGTCACCGATTGCATCGAGGATCTTGTGCTTCACGAATTCGTCTTCGTAGCGAAGGCCGTCTTCGTTCAGTACACCATCCGCGTCGACCACAATGGCGTTTTCAACGCTGCCGCCGAGTGCGAGGTTGTGCTTGCGCAGGTACTCGATGTCACTCATGAAACCAAAGGTACGGGCGCGGCTGACTTCTTTTACGAACGAAGTGCTGGAAAAATCCACGCTTGCACTTTGGGTGCGGTCACGGAATACCGGGTGATCGAAATCGATCTCAAAGCTCACTTTGAAGCCTTCGAACGGGACGAAGGTGGCGCGCTTGTCGCCGTCTTCTACTGTCACTTCCCGCAGAATGCGAATGAACTTCTTGGCTGCGTCCTGTTCTTCCAGGCCGGCAGATTGAATCAAGAATACGAAGGGTCCAGCGCTGCCATCCATGATCGGGACTTCGGACGCGGAGAGCTCGACGTAGGCGTTATCGATGCCCAGGCCAGCCATGGCCGAGAGCAAGTGCTCCACCGTGTCCACTTTGACGTCACCGTTGACCAATGTGGTCGACATGGTGGTTTCGCCAACGTTTTCCGCGCGAGCAGGAATCTGCACCACAGGGTCCAGGTCGGCACGCACAAACACGATGCCGGTGTCGACAGGTGCAGGCTTGAGGGTCAGGTATACCTTCTCCCCGGAGTGCAGACCTACACCTGTGGCACGAATAATATTCTTCAGGGTGCGTTGTTTAATCATGGCTTGGACCGCTTCAGCGCAAATTGCGAACTGGTATCAACAAAGGCTGGCGATAATAGCAGACCAGACCTTTGCTGAACACCAATCACCTTCATAGCCCTGATACATTCCATTAATCGGCCTGACGACGCAGGAATGCCGGGATGTCCAGGTAGTCCAGATCATCTTGCGGATTCGGGCTACGGGACGCTGCAGCACCGGCCTGGGCCTGGTTGCGCATCACGGTCGGACGGTCCAGGTCACGGTAGTTCACAGACGGCAGTTCCTGGCGCGCAGGCGCTGGAGCGGCAGCTTGCTGGCTGGCATGGTTGGTATGGACGGTATTGTCGATGACCTTCACAGGCTTCTCGATTTTTGCGCCCAGGCCGGTCGCAACCACGGTTACATGCAGCTCGTCGCGCATGTCCGGATCGATCACGGTACCGACTTTGACCATGGCGTGCTCGGAAGCGAAGGCTTCGATGATGCTACCCACGTCGGAGTACTCACCCAGGGACAGGTCAGGACCGGCGGTGATATTCACCAGGATACCGCGTGCACCTTGCAGGTTCACGTCTTCCAGCAACGGGTTGCGGATGGCCGCTTCAGTGGCTTCACGCGCACGATTCGGACCGCTGGCGCAGCCAGTGCCCATCATCGCCATGCCCATTTCGCTCATCACGGTACGGACGTCGGCAAAGTCGACGTTGATCATGCCTGGGCGCTTGATGATGTCGGAGATACCGCGAACGGCACCGGCCAGTACATCGTCAGCCTTGGCGAAGGCGGACAGCAAGCTTGCGTCCTTGCCCAGGATGGTCAGCAACTTCTCGTTGGGGATGGTGATCAACGAGTCGACGCTTTCAGACAGCAGACGGATGCCTTCGTCGGCGATCTGCATGCGCTTGCGACCTTCGAACGGGAACGGACGGGTTACGACAGCCACCGTCAGAATGCCCATTTCCTTGGCCACTTCGGCAATGATCGGCGCAGCACCGGTACCGGTACCGCCGCCCATGCCGGTGGTGATGAACACCATGTTGGTGCCTTGCAGCACTTCGGCAATACGCTCGCGGTCTTCCAGCGCGGCTTGACGGCCGACTTCCGGGTTGGCGCCAGCGCCGAGGCCTTTGGTCACGGCTGTGCCCAATTGCAGGATGGTCCGCGCGCCGATACTTTTCAGCGCCTGGGCATCAGTGTTGGCGCAGATGAACTCAACGCCTTCAATGTTGCTCTTGACCATGTGGTTGACAGCGTTGCCGCCGCCACCGCCGACACCGATCACTTTGATGACCGGGCTTGCGGGGATGTTGTCTACGAGTTCGAACATGTTCCCTCTCCTTTCGTTTTCTCTAGTTTTTTCGCCTACTGCTTATTGCGGTGCTGCGGTGTCGCGGTAAATCTTTAGAAGTTGCCCTTGACCCATGCCTGCAACCGCTCGAACAACGGCGCTTTGGCCTCGTCGTCGCTGCGGTAGCTGTCACGGTTGCTTGGGCCCGACAGGGAAATGCCGTCGGTCTGCTTTTGCAGCCCGTACAACAGCAAGCCCACACCGGTGGAATAAATCGGGTTGCGTACCACATCGCCCAGGCCTTTGACGCCATGGGGCACGCCCAGGCGAACCGGCATGTGGAAGATTTCCTCGGCCAACTCGACCGCGCCTTCCATCTTCGAGGTACCACCGGTCAGCACGATGCCTGCCGGGATCAGGTCTTCGTAGCCGCTGCGGCGCAGTTCAGCCTGGATCAGGGTGAACAGTTCGTCGTAGCGCGGCTCGACCACTTCGGCCAGGGCCTGGCGCGACAGTTCGCGCGGTGGACGGTCACCCACGCTCGGCACCTTGATGGTCTCGCCGGCACCGGCCAACTTGGCCAGGGCGCAGGCGTAGCGGATCTTGATTTCTTCGGCGTACTGGGTCGGTGTACGCAGCGCCATGGCGATGTCGTTGGTCACCTGGTCACCGGCAATCGGGATCACGGCGGTGTGACGGATCGCACCCTCGGTGAAGATCGCGATGTCGGTGGTGCCACCGCCGATGTCGACCAGGCAGACGCCCAGTTCTTTTTCGTCGTCGGTCAGTACCGAGTAGGCCGAGGCCAACTGCTCGAGAATGATGTCGTCGATTTCCAGACCGCAGCGGCGCACGCATTTTTCAATGTTCTGTGCGGCGTTGACGGCGCAAGTCACGACGTGAACCTTGGCCTCCAGACGTACCCCCGACATGCCCAGAGGCTCGCGAACGCCTTCCTGGTTGTCGATCACGTAGTCCTGCGGCAGGGTGTGCAGCACGCGCTGGTCCGCCGGGATCGCCACGGCCTGGGCGGCGTCGAGGACGCGCTCAAGGTCGGCGGAGCTGACTTCGCGGTCGCGGATCGCCACGATGCCGTGGGAGTTCAGGCTGCGGATATGGTTGCCCGCCACGCCGACGAACGCCGAGTGGATCCGGCAACCGGCCATCAGCTGCGCTTCTTCGATGGCGCGCTGGATCGATTGCACGGTGGACTCGATGTTCACCACCACGCCCTTCTTCAGGCCCCGGGACGGATGCGTGCCAATACCGACGATTTCGATGACGCCGTCTTCCCCGACCTCGCCCACCAGCGCCACCACTTTGGAGGTGCCGATATCGAGACCGACGATCATTTTTCCGCTTTGCACGTTTGCCATGGGTCCTGCCTCTTCTTAATTCTTCGCGACAGCGGGTTGCGCTGCCGTGGGCGCAGCCGGTTCACGCCAGCCGACGGCAAGGCCGTTGGCGTAACGCAGGTCGACGCTCGCAATGTTCGTAATCTGTTCTTTCAAGGTCTTGTCATAGATGGCAATGAAGCGGCGCATCTTTTCCACCAAGCGGTCGCGTCCCAGCAACAACTGGATGCCCGGGCCGGAACTGCCTGCCCCGGTCGTCAAAAACCAACTGCCCCGTTCACGCAATTCCAGGCGTGCGATGGAGAAGCCCATTGGCCGCAGCATCTGGCTCAAGGCCTGGTACTGCTGCATCACTTGTTGCTGTGCCCGCTGCGGCCCGAACAGCTGCGGCAGGTGTTCATAGTTCGCCAGTTCACGCGGGGTGAACGCCTGGCCCTGGTTGTTCAACAGCGCTTCGTCACCCCAACGGGCCACCGGCAGCTGTTCTTCCAGGCGGATCGTCACCTGGTCCGGCCATACGCGGCGGACTTCGGCGTGGGCGATCCACGGCATCTGTTCCAGCTCCGAGCGCATGCCGGCCAGGTCGATGGTAAAGAAGCTCGCCGCCAGGTACGGGCCGATGCGCTGCTGTACCGCTTGCTGGCTGATGTAGCTCAAGTCGCCCTGCACGCTGATCTTGGTGATCGGCCGGTCGGCATACGGCAACAGACGTTGCGCGCCTTCATAGGTTCCGAAGCCCAGCACCACCAGCAAAACCGGCCAGTACAGCGCCTTTAGGAAACCGAAGTTGGCTTTCGGCAGGCGCGCCGACATCGGCTCTTTAGCCACCATTCGACTGGCACCCCGCGGCACCGGCTTGCGGCTCGGTGCTTGTGGGGGCTGATGACGAAGCGATGCGCCTTTCATGTCCTTAGCCTCTTGGCTCAATGCTGTCGGCCAGGATCGCCAGCACTAACTGCTGGAAGTCCAAACCGGCCGCACGGGCTGCCATAGGTACCAAGCTGTGATCCGTCATGCCCGGTGCGGTGTTGACTTCCAGGAACCAGAAATTCCCTTGGTCATCCTGCATCACGTCTGCTCGCGCCCAACCGGCGATACCCAGCGCCTCACAGGCTTTCGCCGTGAGGTCCATCAATTCCTGTTCTTTGCTTGCGTCAAGGCCGCAGGGGACCCGGTACTGGGTATCGGAAGCCAGGTACTTGGCGTCGTAGTCGTAAAAGGTGTGGGGCGTGCCCAATGCGATAGGCGGCAATACCTGGCCACGCAGGGTGGCGATGGTGTACTCGGGACCCTGGATCCACTGTTCCACCAACACTTGCGAATCGTAGGTACTTGCCGCTTTCCATGCGTCGATCAATTCGGCGGCCGAGTTCACTTTGGCCATGCCGATACTGGAGCCTTCATGGGCTGGTTTGACGATCAAAGGCAGGCCCAGTTCCTTGGCGGCAGAAATACAATCGTCTTCGCTGCACAGAACACTGTGACGCGGGGTCGGAATACCCAGGCTGTGCCACACCTGTTTGGTGCGCAACTTGTCCATCGCCAGCGCGGAAGCCAGGATGCCACTGCCGGTGTAGGGGATGCCGGCGCACTCCAGCAGGCCTTGCATGCTGCCGTCTTCACCGCCACGGCCGTGGAGGATGATGAAGGCGCGGTCGATCTTCTCGGCCTGCAGGCGGGCGATGAAGTCATCGCCCACGTCGATGCCGAAGGCGTTCACGCCTGCGGTTTGCAGGGCGTCGAGCACGGCGTTGCCGGACTTGAGCGAGACTTCGCGTTCAGCGCTTTTGCCACCGAACAACACCGCTACGCGACCGAAGTCGGCAGGTGCGATTGTCGAGAGCAGGGAGCCGTAGTCGTTGATCATTTCGACTTCCCCTTGGCCGCCGCAAACAGCGGGCTCGCCAGCAACTTAGGCGCAAGACCACCGATATCACCGGCCCCCTGGCACAGCAAAATGTCACCGGCCCGCAGCAGCGGCTTGACGATGGGCGCCAGGTCCACACCACGTTCGATGTAGATCGGGTCCAACTGGCCACGCTGACGGATGCTGTTGCACAGCTTGCGGCTGTCGGCGCCCGGAATCGGTTCTTCACCAGCCGGATAGACTTCCATCAGCAGCAGCACGTTGGCATCGGCCAGTACATTGACGAAGTCGTCATACAGGTCGCGGGTACGGCTGTAGCGGTGCGGCTGGTAGACCATCACCAGGCGGCGCTCCGGCCAGCCACCGCGTACGGCCTTGATCACGGCAGCCACTTCAGTCGGGTGGTGACCGTAGTCGTCCACCAGCATCACGTCACCACCGTCTACCGGCAACTGGCCGTATACCTGGAAACGGCGGCCCACGCCGGCGAAGCGCGACAGGCCTTCGACGATGGCTTCATCGCTGACGCCCTCGTCGGTGGCGATGCAGATGGTCGCCAGGGAATTGAGTACGTTGTGGTTGCCCGGCATGTTCACCGATACATCCAGCGGCTCGCGGTCGGGACGCAACACGGTAAAGAAGGTTTGCATGCCTTCCTGGCGCACATTGATCGCACGCACGTCAGCGTCTTCGCTGAAGCCGTAGGTCACGGTCGGACGCTTGACCAGTGGCAGGATTTCGCGCACCACCGGATCGTCCAGGCACACCACGGCCAGACCGTAGAACGGCAGGTTGTGCAGAAACTCGACGAAGGTTTTCTTCAACTTGTTGAAGTCCCCGTCGTAGGTCGCCATGTGGTCTTCGTCGATATTGGTGACCACGGCGACCAGCGGTTGCAGGTGCAGGAAGCTCGCGTCACTTTCGTCGGCTTCGGCGATCAGGTAACGGCTGGTGCCCAGTTGTGCATTGGTACCGGCTGCATTCAGACGGCCACCGATGACGAACGTCGGGTCCAGGCCACCGGCCGCGAACACGGAGGCGATCAGGCTGGTGGTGGTGGTTTTGCCGTGGGTACCGGCGACGGCAATGCCGTGGCGATAGCGCATCAGCTCGGCCAGCATCTCGGCGCGTGGCACCACGGGAATGCGACGCTCAAGGGCAGTGGCCACTTCCGGGTTGGAGGTGTTCACGGCGCTGGACACCACCAGCACATCGGCCTCGGCGGCGTTCTCGGCGCGGTGGCCGATGAAGATCTGTGCACCAAAGGTTTTCAGGCGTTCAGTGACCGGCGACTCTTTCAAGTCAGAGCCGGACACCTGGTAGCCCAGGTTCAGCAACACTTCGGCAATGCCACACATGCCCACGCCGCCAATGCCGACGAAGTGGATACGACGGATGCGGCGCATTTCCGGTTGCGGCATGGCTTTCTGATTCTCAACCATGGGCCACCTCCAGGCAGATATCCACCACAGTGCGGGTTGCGTCAGGTTTGGCCAGGCGGCTTGCGGTGCTCGCCATGCTATTGAGTCGTTCCGGTTGCATCAAAACCTCGGTCAGGCGTGCGGCCAAATCGGCGGCGCCAGTCGTTCTTTGCGGCAGCAGGAAGGCAGCGCCCTCCCCGGCCAAATATTCGGCGTTGCGGGTCTGGTGATCGTCGATCGCGTGGGGCAAAGGCACCAGCAAGGACGGCAGACCGGCGGCGGCCAGTTCACTGACGGTCAGCGCACCGGAGCGGCAGACCACCAGGTCGGCCCAGCCATAGGCATGGGCCATGTCTTTGATGAAGGGCTGTACGTTCGCCTCGACACCGGCTTCGCGATAACGCGTGGCGGTGACTTCACCGTGGTGCTTGCCGGCCTGATGGAAGACCTCCGGGCGCAATTCCACAGGGAGTTGCGCCAGTGCTTCCGGCAGCAGTTTGTTCAACGGCTCGGAGCCCAGGCTGCCGCCCATGACTAGCAGGTGCACCTTGCGCCCCGCCAGTGCTTCACGGGCGATGCCCATAAACAGTTCAGTGCGCACCGGGTTGCCGGTGGTACGCAGTTTGTCCGAGGCGCCAAAGGTCTTCGGAAACGCCTCGCACACCCGTGCAGCCAGCGGCACCAGCAGGCGGTTGGCGGTACCGGCGACGGCGTTCTGCTCGTGCACGATCACCGGTACACCGGCGAGCTTGGCGGCGACACCACCAGGACCGGTCACATACCCACCAAAACCGAGTACACACACCGGCTTCAGTTCACGAATCACTTTGCGCGCCTGCCACACCGCCTTGAGCAATACGAACGGCGCCTTGAGCAGGGACAACTTGCTCTTGCCACGCAAGCCGGTGACGTTGATCAGGTGCAGCGGCAAGCCGGCATTCGGCACCAGTTCGTTCTCGATGCCACGCGGCGTGCCCAGCCAGTGCACGGAGTAGCCACGGTCCTGGAATTCCCGCGCACAGGCCAACGCAGGGAACACATGGCCCCCGGTGCCGCCCGCCATGATCAGCACGTTAGCGCCCATGGGGTGGCTCCTCGGCAAAATCGCTTTCGCTGAATTCCATCTCTTCGCTGCCCAGGTGGGTTCGACTCTCCCACTCGATGCGCAGCAACAAGCCCAGGCACGCACAGCAAATCACCAACGAACTGCCGCCGTAACTGAGAAACGGCAAAGTCAGGCCCTTGGTCGGCAGCAGGCCGACGTTCACACCGATGTTGATCAGGAACTGGCCGATCCACAGGAACGACAAGCCGTAGGCCACATAGGCGGCGAAATACTGTTTGGCCTTCTCGGCCCACAAGCCGATGTACATACCGCGTACACACACGAACACGAACAACGCAACGGTGCACAGCGAACCCACCACGCCCAGCTCTTCGGCGAGTACCGAGAACACGAAGTCGGTGTGCGCTTCCGGCAGGTAGAACTGCTTCTGCACGCTGTTGCCCAGGCCCACGCCCAGCCATTCGCCGCGACCGAAGGCGATCAGCGCCTGGGTCAACTGGTAGCCGGAACCGAACTGGTCGGCCCACGGGTCGGTAAAGGTAATCAGACGGGCCATCCGGTAAGGTTGCGCCTGCACCAGCACCGTCACAGCGGCCACGGCCAGCACCACCATCAAGGTGAAACGGAACAGACCGACGCCCCCCAGGAATAGCATCGCTGCGGCCGCGCCCATCATCACCACGGTGGCCCCGAAGTCGGGCTCCATCAGCAACAGGCCGGCCATGGGCAGCAGTACGATGAACGGCTTGAAGAAGCCCATCCAGCTTTCGCGTACTTCTTTCTGGCGACGTACGAGGTAACCGGCGAGGTAGATCACCACAAACACCTTGGCGATTTCCGACGGTTGCACGTTGAACGCACCGAAGCCGATCCAGCGCATCGAACCGTTCACCTCGCGTCCGATGCCGGGCAGGATCACCATGATCAGCAAGCCGAACGCACCGATCAGCATCATCCAACCCAGGCGCTGCCAGGTGGCGATAGGGATCATCATAGTGACGATGCACGCGCCGAGACCGATCACCAGGTACACCAGGTGACGGATCATCATGTACAGGGTGTTGCCCGACTGCACGGCGGCCACTTCGGAAGACGCCGAAGTGATCATCACCAGGCCCAGGCCCAACAGCGCCAGGCAACCGGCGAGCATTGGGAAATCGAGGTCGATACCGCGCCCCGTGATGATCGGCGACGGGTAGGGCTTGATGATGTTCCGAAAGTCGATACTCATGCCAAGGCCTCCACGGCGCGGGCGAACAGCTGGCCGCGCTCTTCGTAGTTCTTGAACATGTCGAAGCTGGCGCACGCCGGCGACAGCAGCACCGCATCACCTGGCTGGGCCAGGGCCTTGCACTGAGCGATGGCGTCGTCCAGGGACGTGGCGCGCACTTGCGGCACCGCGTCGCCGAGGGCGGCGGCGATCAAATCGGAGTCGCGCCCCATCAGCACCACGGCACGGCAATGTTCGGCAACCGGGCCTTTAAGGTCCTTGAAGTCGGCACCCTTGCCGTCGCCACCGGCGATCAGCACCAGCTTGCCTTCGATGTCGGCGCCGAGGCCTTCGATGGCCGCCAGGGCCGCACCGACATTGGTGGCCTTGGAGTCGTTGTAATAGCTGACGCCGTCAAGATCGCGCACCCATTGGCAACGATGTTCCAGGCCACCGAAGGTACGCAGGGCCGACAACATGGCGTCAAACGGCAGCCCAACGGCATGACCCAGTGCCAAGGCCGCCAGGGCGTTGGACTGGTTATGGGCGCCACGGATTTTCAGCTCGCGCACCGGCATCAGGTTCTGGAATTCGAAGGCCAGGTATTTCTCGCCGTTCTCTTCGCGAATACCGAAGGCCTTGAAATCAGGTTTGCCCAGGCCGAAGGTCCAGCACGGCAGGCCCTCGCCCATCAACGGACGGCTCAACGCATCTTGACGGTTGACCACCACCTGCTTGGCGCCACGGAAGATCCGGTGCTTGGCCAAGTGATAGGCCGGCAGGCCGCTGTAGCGGTCCATGTGGTCTTCACTCACGTTCAACACGGTGGCCACTTCGGCGCCGAGGTCGTGGGTGGTTTCCAGCTGGAAGCTCGACAGCTCCATCACGTACAGCTCGACGTCGTCGCTGAGCAGGTCGAGTGCCGGTGTGCCCAAGTTGCCGCCTACGGCCACACGTTTACCGGCCGCAGCCGCCATCTCGCCGACCAGGGTGGTCACGGTGCTTTTCGCGTTGGAACCGCTGATAGCCACGATCGGCGCCTGCGCGTTACGTGCGAACAGATCGATGTCGCCGGACAGTTTCACACCACGGGCGGCGGCGGCTTGCAGGGCCGGGGTCGCGATGGCGAGGCCGGGGCTCACGTAGAGCTCATCGGCACGGCACAGAAACTCGACATCCAGCTCGCCACAACGCACTTCCACGTGCGGGTAGTCACGGCGCAGCGTGACCAGCTCCGGTGGATTTTCCCGCGTGTCGGCCACGGCAAACGGCTTGCCCCGGCTCGCCAGGAAGCGAACCAGGGACATGCCGCTCTTGCCGAGGCCGACAACGATGCGGAAGTGGTCTGAAGCGATCAGGGACACTCGTTTCTACCTCAGTTTCAGGGTGGCAAGGCCGATCAACACCAAGATCACGGTGATGATCCAAAAACGGACAATCACACGTGGCTCAGGCCAGCCCTTGAGTTCAAAGTGGTGGTGAATCGGCGCCATGCGGAACACGCGGCGTCCGGTCAATTTGAAGGAAGCCACCTGGATGACCACCGACAGGGTTTCCATCACGAACACACCGCCCATGATGAACAGCACGATTTCCTGGCGAACGATCACCGCGATGGTGCCCAGGGCCGCGCCCAGCGCCAGTGCGCCGACGTCGCCCATGAAGACTTGTGCGGGATAGGTGTTGAACCACAGGAAGCCGAGGCCGGCACCGATCAGCGCGCCACAGAACACGATCAGCTCGCCTGCACCCGGTACATAAGGGATCAGCAGGTACTCGGCGAATTTCACGTTACCCGACAGGTAGCAGAAGATGCCGAGCGCGCCGCCCACCATCACCGTCGGCATGATCGCCAGGCCGTCGAGGCCGTCAGTCAGGTTGACCGCGTTGCTGGAGCCGACGATCACGAAGTAGGTCAGCACCACGAAGCCAATGCCCAGTGGAATGCTGGCGTCCTTGAGCATCGGGATGATCAGGGTGGTTTCCACCGCGCTTGGCGCGGTCATGAACAGGAACACCGCTGCGCCCAGGCCGAACACCGATTGCCAGAAATACTTCCAGCGGCTTGGCAGCCCCTTCGAATTCTTCTCGATCACCTTGCGGTAGTCATCTACCCAGCCGATGGCGCCGAACAGCAGCGTGACCAGCAACACGGTCCACACGTAGCGGTTGTGCAAGTCGGCCCACAGCAAGGTGCTGATGCCGATGGACGACAGGATCAACGCACCGCCCATGGTCGGGGTGCCGGATTTGGACAGGTGCGACTGCGGGCCGTCATTACGAACCGATTGACCAATTTGCAGGTTCTGCAGGGTGCGGATCATCCACGGCCCCAGGAACAGCGACAAACACAACGCAGTCAGCACACCCAGGATCCCGCGCAGGGTCAGGTACTGAAAGACCGCGAAGCCTTTGTGGAACTGTTGCAGATACTCAGCCAGCAGCAGCAGCATTAATGTTTCTCCGTACTTGAGCCACACAAGGCCGCGACGACGTTTTCCATCACCGCGCTGCGCGATCCCTTGATCAAAATGGTTGTATGTTTGTCATGTTCAGCCGCGGTCAGCGCCTGAATCAGCTCGGCCTGGGTCACAAAATGTCGGGCACCAGGGCCGAATACGCTGACGGCGTGGGCCATGTTCGGGCCGACGGCATAAAGCGCGTCGACTTTGCCGGCGGCGTAAGCGCCGACCTCGCGATGGGACTGTTCGGCCCAGTCGCCCAGTTCGGCGATGTCGCCCAGCACCAGCACCTTGCGGCCTTCGAAGCTTTTGAGCAGGTCAATGGCAGCGCAGATAGAGGACTGGTTGGCGTTGTAGGTGTCATCGATCACGCGCATGCCGTTGGTGGCCAACTGCGCTACGGTGCGCCCCTTGACCGGCTGCACCGCACCCAGGCCCGTGGCGATCCCGAACAGCGACACGCCGAGGGCGTAGGCGGCTGCAGCGGCGGCCAATGCATTGGCGACGTTGTGGTTGCCCAGCAGGTTCAGTTGCACATGTTCGTTGCCTTGCGGGGTGTGCAAGGTAAAGGACGGGCAGCCACGCGCATCAACGGTGATGTTGGACGCATGGAAATCCGCCGCGGCGTTGAGCACGGCAAACGTCAGGACCTTGCGACCGGCGGCGCGTACACGCCAGGTTTCGAAGGCCTTGTCGTCGAGATTCAGCACAGCGATGCCCGAGGCATCGAGGCCTTCGAGGATTTCACCCTTGGCCTCGACGATTTTTTCCGGGCCGCCGAACTCGCCGACATGGGCGGTACCGGCGTTGTTGATGACCACCACGTGAGGCTTGGTCAGCGCCACGGTGTAGGCAATTTCGCCGACGCGCGACGCGCCCAACTCGATCACCGCCGCCGTGTGTTCCGGGGCCAGTTCAAGCAGGGTCAACGGGGCACCGAAATCATTGTTCAGGTTGCCACGGGTGGCGTGCACCGGGCCGCGCGTGCGCAACACGCCGGCAAGCAGCTCCTTGACCGTGGTCTTGCCGCTGGAGCCGGTAATGGCCGCAACGGGATTGGTAAATGCGGCACGGTTCAACGCACCCAGCTGGCCGAGGGCCAAACGGGTGTCGGCGACCAACAGTTGCGGCAGTGTGGAGTCCGCCACTGCGCGCTGCACCAAGGCGCCGACGGCACCTTTGGCGGCGACTTCATTCAGGTAGTCGTGACCATCGAAGCGCGGGCCCGTCAGTGCGACAAACAGTTGCCCCGGCTTGATGTTGCGGCTGTCGATACTGACGCCGTCGAAGCTGCAATCGCTCGACAGCACGCGGGCCGACAGGGCTTGGGTCAGTTCGCTGAATTTCATCGCTTTAAGCATGGGCGATCTCCCAGGCGTTCAAGGCGTGATCGGCCTCGACCAGATCGGAGAAGGCGTGCCGCTCGCCGTTGATTTCCTGATAGTCCTCATGACCTTTACCGGCCAGCACCACCACGTCGTCAGCACCGGCGCTGGCGATCAATTGGGCGATGGCTACACCGCGCCCGGCGACAAACGTGGCCTTGGACACGTCTTTGAAGCCGACACGGATGTCGTCGAAAATCTGGCTCGGGTCTTCGCTGCGAGGGTTGTCGTCGGTGACAAGCACGCCATCGGCCAGACGCTCGACGATCTCGGCCATCAACGGACGTTTGCCGCGATCGCGATCGCCACCGCAACCGAACAGGCACAGCAGCTTGCCCTTGGCGTGTGGACGCAGCGCCACCAGGACTTTTTCCAGGGCATCGGGCGTGTGGGCGTAATCGACCACGACCAACGGCTGTTTGCCGCCACCCAGGCGCTGCATGCGACCGACCGGGCCTTCCAGCTTCGGCAGTACACGCAGGATTTCGTCGAGGGCGTACTCCAGGCCGAGCAACGCGCCGACGGCCGCCAAAGTGTTACTCAGGTTGAAGCGACCGAGCAGGCTGCTGCGCAAATGATGCTCGCCCTGAGGCGTCACCAGCGTGGCGCGCACACCTTCATCATTGAATTGGGCTTCGCGGCAATACAGGTACGCGCTGGCGTCTTCCAGGCTGTAGCTGATCAAGCGCGATTCACGGTCTTCGGCAGCCAGCTGGCGGCCGAATGCGTCATCCAGGTTTACCACGCGGCACTTGAGGTCGTTCCAGGCAAACAGCTTGGCCTTCTCGGCAGCGTAGGCTTCCATGGTGCCGTGGTAATCGAGGTGATCGCGGGACAGGTTGGTCATCACCGCCACATCAAACGCCAGCGCAGCAACGCGGCCCTGGTGCAAACCGTGCGACGACACTTCCATGGCAACCGCCTTGGCGCCGGCCTTTTTCAGGTCGGCCAGGGTCGCTTGCACAGCGATCGGATTCGGCGTGGTGTGCAGGCCGCTTTGCAGCGCGCCATAGAAACCGGTGCCCAAGGTGCCGACGATGCCGCAATGCTGGCCCAGCAGGTCAAGCGCCTGCGCAATCAATTGGGTCACGCTGGTCTTGCCGTTGGTGCCGGTGACGCCGATCAGGTTGACCTGGCGGCTCGGGTCGCCATAAAAGCGTCCGGCAATGTCAGACAGCTGCGCAGCCAGGCCTTTGACCGGAATCAATGGCACGTCAGTGATCGGCAGCACGGTGGCGCCTTCCACTTCATAAGCCACGGCAGCCGCACCGCGTTGCAAGGCATCCGCGATGTGCGCACGGCCATCGAACTTACCACCCGGCACGGCCAGGAACAGGTCACCGGCGCGTACATTACGACTGTCCAGGCTCAGCTCGCGGATCAACAGATCGCGTCCGGCATGGGCAAAAATCTTGTTCAGGCTAAGAGACATCAGCCGCGCCCTCCATTGGCTTTTACAGCAGCGGCCGGTGGACCGGCATTCGCTTGTTGGGTCGGCGGCAGGTTGTCCGGCGTGATGTTCATCAGGCGCAGGGTGCCGGACATCACTTTGCTGAACACCGGCGCCGATACCAGGCCACCGAAGTAACCGGCTTTGCTCGGCTCATCGATCACCACGACGATGGCGTAGCGTGGATCGCTCATCGGGCCGAAGCCGGCGAACAGCGAACGGTAAGAGTTTTCGGCGTAGCCTTTTGTGCCCACCGACGTTTTACGAGCGGTACCCGACTTGCCCGCCACGTGATACGCCGGCACCTGGGCACGGAATACGCCGCGCGGTGCCTCGATCACTTGTTGCAGCATGCCTTGCATGGTCTTGGCGACGTTTTCCGGAATCACCTGGGTGGCTTTCGGCGCTTCGTCGACATGGATCAGGCTCAGCGGAACCATCCGGCCATTATTCGCCAATACAGAGAAAGCGTGAGCCAGTTGGATCGCGGTCACGGACAGGCCGTAGCCGTAGGAAAGCGTGGCGGTCTCGGCCTTTTTCCAGTCGCGATAGTTGGGCAGGTTGCCCACGCGCTCGCCTGGGAAATCGAGGCCGGTGGGTTGGCCCAAACCGATTTTCTGCGCCAAGTGATAGATGGTCTCGCCGCCGATATCGAAGGCGACCTTACTCATGCCCACGTTACTGGAGTTGATCAGGATACCTGTCAAATCCAACACCGGGCCTTCGGTACGGGACACGTCACGAATGGTGTATTTGCCCAGTTGCAAGGTACCTGGGTACACCTCGACCTTGTCGCTCGGTTTCCAGCGCCCGGTTTCGAGGGCAGCACTCATGGAGATCGCTTTCATGGTCGAGCCCGGCTCGAACACGTCGATCATGGCGCGGTTGCGCATCATCGCCGGCTGCAGGTTGCGACGGTTATTAGGGTTGTAGGTCGGCTGGTTGACCATGGCGAGGATCTCGCCGGTCTTCACGTCCATGATCACCAGGCTGCCGGCCTTGGCGCCATTCTCGATGATCGCGTTACGCAGCTCGCGGTTGGCCAGGTATTGCAGGCGCAGGTCAATCGACAACGCCAAGGGCTTACCGGCCTTGGCGTTCTTGGTGACTTGGACGTCCTTGATCAGTCTGCCGCGCCGATCCTTGATGACTTGGCGTTTGCCAGGAACACCGGCAAGCCATTCATCGTAGGCGAGTTCGACGCCTTCACGGCCGTGGTCATCGATGTCGGTAAAGCCCACCATGTGCGCGGTGGTTTCACCGGCCGGGTAAAAACGACGGAATTCCTCGATGCCGTAGACACCGGGGACTTTAAGGTCGAGCACCTGCTGACCTTGTTCAGGCGTCAAGCCACGAACAAGGTAGATGAATTCTTTATTGGCCTGGGCTTCGAGGCGCTCGGCCAAGGCTTTCGGGTCCTGGCCCAAGGCAGCAGCAAGCGCCGGCCAACGGTCCTTGGCCACCTGCAGTTCCTTGGCGTTGGCCCACAGGGTGGTCACCGGCGTACTGACGGCCAGAGGCTCGCCGTTACGGTCGGTGATCAGGCCGCGGTGTGCAGGAATCGGGATGTGTCGCAGGCTACGGGCGTCGCCCTGGCCGATCAGGAAGTCCCGGTCGACCACTTGCAGGTCAATGATCCGCCAGGCAATCGCACCCACCATCAATGCCAGCAAGCCGAGCATCAGGCGGAAGCGCCATGGGTAGAGTGCGCCCTCGAGTTTCATCATGGCGCCACCATGCGGACTTCAGCCGCGCCAGGAATATGCATTTTCAGCTGTTCGGTGGCCAGCACTTCGATACGGCTATGGGCCGTCCAGGTGCTTTGTTCGAGGATCAACCGGCCCCACTCCGCTTGCGCCTTGTCACGCACACTCAATTCCCCATACAGGGTATTCAGCAACTGACGGTTGTAGTGGGCGCTGTACGACACCGCAATCGCGGAAATCAGCACGCCGACAAACAGCAGCAACATGAAGAAGCTGCCGCCCGGGAGGGGCTTGGCGAAAAGCTTGCTCACCGCAACTTCTCCGCGACGCGCATAACGGCGCTGCGGGAGCGTGGGTTGGCCTTGAGTTCGGCTTCGGAAGCGAACTGCGCTTTGCCATGGATTTTGATTTTCGGCACAAAGGCCTCGAAACGTACCGGAAGGTTGCGCGGCAGGTTGTCGGACTCACCCTTGACCAGGCGACGCATGAACAGTTTGACGATACGGTCTTCCAGGGAGTGGAAGCTGATCACCACCAGGCGACCGCCCACTTCCAACGCCTCGAGCGCAGCCTCGAGGCCGGCCTCCAGGTCGCCCAATTCGTTGTTGACGTGAATACGCAGGCCCTGGAAGGCTCGGGTTGCCGGGTTCTTGCCCTTTTCCCAGGCAGGGTTGGCGACTTTCAGTACTTCGGCCAGGTCGGCTGTGCGTTCGAACGGCTGGATTTCACGGCGCTCAACCACGGCACGGGCCATGCGGCCAGCGAAACGTTCTTCACCGTATTCCTTGAACACACGGGCGATTTCTTCCACTGGCGCGGTCGCGATGAACTGCGCGGCGCTGACGCCACGGGTCGGGTCCATGCGCATGTCGAGCGGGCCATCGTTCATGAAGCTGAAGCCGCGTTCGGGGTCGTCGAGCTGTGGCGAGGACACACCCAGGTCGAGCAAAACCCCGGCCACCTTGCCCGCCATGCCGCGCTCCGCCACTTCGGCGCCCAGCTCGGCAAAGCTGCGCTGCACAACGACAAAGCGGCCGTCTTCGGCCGCTAGCGCTTGCCCGGTGGCAATCGCTTGAGGGTCTTTGTCGAACCCGAGGAGTTTGCCGTCAGGCCCGAGCTGGCTGAGTATCAACCGGCTATGCCCGCCTCTGCCGAATGTGCCATCCAGATAGCAGCCATCCGCGCGTACGGCGAGAGCCTCAACGGCTTCGTCAAGCAGTACGGTGATGTGGTTAAAGCCGCTATCAATAGTCACAGGATCAAATCACGCAGTTCATCAGGCATGGCGCCCGGTTGTTGAATAGCAGCCAGGTCAGCTGCAGAAACAGCATCCCAGGCATCTTCGTCCCACAATTGGAACTTGTTCAGTTGGCCGACCAGCATTGCGCGCTTATCCAGCTTGGCGTACTCGCGCAGACGCGGAGGCACCAGGAAACGACCGCTGCCATCCAACTCGAGGTCGACGGCATTACCAATCAGCAAACGCTGCAGGCGGCGGTTTTCTTCACGCAATGAAGGCAGGGCGCGCAATTTGGTTTCAATCAACTCCCACTCATCGAGGGGGTAAACACATAAACAAGGGTCAACGGCATCGATAGTGATGATCAACTGTCCGGAACTTCGCGAAATGAGCTCGTCACGATACCGGCTCGGCATGGCGAGACGGCCTTTTGCATCGAGACTGATAGCGTTAGCTCCGCGAAACACAGATGCGTTTCTCCAAATTTTAGCGTTTTACGTTCAAAAAACCCACTTTGTGCCACTTTCCGCCACTTGCGCACACTATAGGAATGCGCCCACCACACCGTCAAGGCGCGGATTCAAGGAAAAGCCTTACAGAACGGAGATTTAGGAGCGTAAACGGAGGAGAAAACCGAGTTCGACGATGTTTTTGGCCCAACAAGCACAGATAGCTCAAAGAGCTATAGCTCGAAGTTAAAGTAATTTATTAAGAGTAAGATTTTTTTGGTATTACGAAGATGCATCTGCCAATCATTCGGCAGGGAGGGATTCTTGCGTTACTACCGGTTTTCTGCCCGAGATTCGGACAAAAGGAAAAAGGTGGAGAGTCGATCTGTAAGCCGGGTTCTGTCTTGAACAGTCATTCGTCTACGATGGCCATCACTGGACATCTTTAGCAACCTACCCGGTCCCAGCGCGGGCCACGCCTTGGGACCCTATTTGGTCTTGCTCCAAGTGGGGTTTACCTAGCCACGAACTGTTGCCAGACGTGCGGTGCGCTCTTACCGCACCTTTTCACCCTTACCGGCACCGAAGTGCTTAGGCGGTTATTTTCTGTGGCACTTTCCGTAGGCTCACGCCTCCCAGGCATTACCTGGCACTTCGCCCTATGGAGCCCGGACTTTCCTCCCCCCTAATTTTCATAGAGGGCAGCGACTGTCCAATCGACTCTCCGCCGCGAAGGTTAACGGCACGGCGGACTTAGGACAAGTAATAAAAGTTCAGAATTGCCATCACGTTCAGACGGAATACAGGTTTGACACCGGAACTATTCGGCCTTCTGCTTATCCAGTGCCGTTTGATACAAGAGGTTCTTGCGCACGCCGGTAATCTCCGCCGCCAGGGCTGCTGCACGCTTGAGTGGCATCTCCTTGAGCAGTAGATCCAGAATACGCATCGCCTCGCTGCCCACGGCGTCCTCGTCCTCTGGCGCCGTCCAGCCCGCCACCAGCACCACACACTCGCCGCGCTGCTGATTACTGTCGCCCTCGACGAACGCACGCAGCGCTTCCAAAGGCAGGCCCTTGAGGGTTTCAAAGGTCTTGGTCAGCTCACGCGCCAGCAGCGCCAGGCGTTCGCCGCCAAACACCAGCTCCATATCCTGCAGGCATTCAAGGATTCGGTGGGGGGCTTCATAAAAGATCAACGTGCGCGGTTCTTCCTTCAGTGCTTGAAGGCGCGCACGACGCCCTACAGCTTTGGCTGGCAGAAAACCTTCAAAGATGAAACGGTCCGACGGCAGGCCCGCCGCCGATAACGCAGCGATCAGCGCGCACGCGCCCGGAACAGGCACTACATTGATACCAGCGGCCCGCGCCTGGCGCACCAGATGGTAGCCAGGGTCGGAGATCAGCGGCGTGCCTGCGTCAGAGATCAGCGCCACATCGTCGCCGGCCAGCAGGCGTACGATAAAGCGACTGCCCTCCTCGCGCTCGTTGTGCTCATGGCACGCCGCTAATGGCGTGCTGATACCAAAATGCTGCATCAAGCGCTGGGAGTGACGAGTGTCTTCAGCCGCGATCAATTTAACCTCGCGCAACACTTTCAGTGCCCGAGCACTGATGTCGTCCAGGTTGCCAATGGGCGTCGCCACGACAAAAAGCGAGCCTGCAGTGGAATTCAAAGGACCTGGAGCAGTCAAAACGCACACCTCGATGGTTGGCAAAAGTGACATTGTAGCGCGTAGGCGCCTTGAAAATATGCCATCACGGCCGATGCCTTTTCAGCCGTTTGACGCCCGTTGCAACATTTGCACGACCTAAATCGACGGTTTCACGCCAGTAACATCGCGCCTGGGCCAGTGCTTGGGTACAATTCCACGCTAATTTGATCGGTATCAGGAACACTTACATGATCGCTTGCCTGCGGCTGCTCTCCGCCCTCTGCCTCGCTGCCTTGCTGGCCGCCTGCGCCAGCTCGCCCTCGTCCAGCCTTGGCGACCTTCCACGGACCCCGGACGCCAGTATCGAGCAACTGCTCGAACAGGCCACCACCGCCAAGACGCCAGAAAAGGCCGCATTACTGCGCCTGAGTGCGGCAGACATGGCCTACAAGCAGAACAACCCTGGCCGCTCGTCGCAGATTCTTGCGCAGGTGTCCCTGGATGTCCTCAAGCCAGCCGCGCAAGTTTTTGCCAGCACCCTGGCCGCTGAACTTGCCATGGCGCGCAACCAGCCCAAGGCCGCGTTGACCGCCCTGAACCACCCAAGCCTGCAAAGCCTGAAGGACCTGCCGCCCGAGCAGCAGATCCGCACCGCCAGCGTACACGCCCGTGCTTATGAAGCCGATGGCCAGACCCTGGCCGCCGCCCGTGAACGTGTCGCCATGGCCCCACTGCTCACGGGCGATGCCGCCAAAAGCAACCACGAAGCTATCTGGGTATTGATTGCCGCCCTACCGGCGGAACAGTTGCAGGCCAGCGGCAACCCGACGCTCGACGGCTGGATTACCCTGGCCCAGGCAGTCAAGGGCGCCGGTACGCTGGAGCAGCAACAGGCTGCCATCGACACCTGGCGTGCGCAGAACCCGGGCCACCCGGCTGCCGTGCAACTGCCAACGCCACTGACCAAGCTCAAGGAACTGGCCAGCCAGCCCCTGACCAAGATCGCCCTGCTGCTGCCACAGGATGGCCCGCTGGCCTCCGTCGGCAAGGCACTGCGTGAAGGCTTCATGGCTGCGCACTACCAGGCTGAACAAGCCGGGCAGAAGCCGCCAGTGATCGAGTTCTATGACAGCTCGCGCCTCACCTCCCTCGACGACTTTTACGCCAAGGCCCAGGCTGCAGGCGTACAACTGGTAGTCGGCCCGCTGGAGAAACCGCTGGTCAAACAGCTCAGCGCGCGCCCACAACTGCCGATCACCACCCTGGCACTGAATTACAGCGAGAGCGATCGCAGCCCGGCGCAACTGTTCCAGTTCGGCCTGGCCGCAGAAGACGAAGCTCGCGAAGTATCGCGTCGTGCGCGTGCCGATGGCCTGCACCGCGCTGCAGCAATGGTGCCCCGTGGCGAGTGGGGCGAGCGTGTCTACAAAGCCTTCCGCCAGGACTGGGAAGCCAATGGCGGCCAGGTCATGGGGGTTGAGTACGTCGACCAGCCGGTCGCCCTCGCCCAGCAAATTGCCGATCTGTTCCAACTGCGTAAAAGCGAAGGTCGCGCCAAGAGCCTGCAAAGCACCGTTGGCACCGACGTCGCGGCGCAACCATCGCGTCGCCAGGACATCGAGTTCATCTTCCTGGCCGTGACCCCGCAACTGGCCCAGCAGATCAAGCCGACCCTGAACTTCCAATACGCCGGCGATGTGCCGGTGTACGCCACGTCCCACGTGTTCAGCGCCAGCGGCGACAAGAACCAGTACCTGGACATGACCAATGTGATGTTCTGCGAAACCCCTTGGCTGCTCAACACCACCGACCCGCTGCGCAATCAGGTTGCCGCTCAATGGCCGCAAGCCAATGGCAGCCTGGGTCGCCTGTACGCCATGGGCGTCGATGCCTACCGCCTGGCGCCACGCCTGGGGCAACTCAAGGCATTGCCGGACACCCGAGTTGACGGCTTGTCGGGCAGCCTGGGCATCAGCACCACCCAGCGCGTTGATCGCCAGATGCCATGGGCCAAGTTCGTCGGCGGTGAGATCCAGCGTCTGCCGGACACCCCGCGCTGATGCCCGAGCGGTCCAGCGCACAAAGTGGCAAGGATGCCGAACTACAAGCTCTGAAGCACTTGCAACAACAGGGTCTGCGCCTGCTGGCGCAGAACTGGTTATGTAAACGTGGCGAGCTTGATCTGGTCATGCTTGACGGCGATACAGTAGTATTCGTCGAAGTCCGCTACAGAAAACACGCACAATGGGGTGGCGCACTCGCCAGTATCGACGGGCGCAAGCGTCAAAAGCTGATACTGGCCGCGCAGTTTTTCCTGCAGAAAGAGCATCGCTGGGCCGACGCCCCCTGCCGTTTCGATGTGGTTGCCATAGAAAGCACACCGTCTGGTCAAGCTGATCTGAACTGGCTCAAAGATGCCTTCGACAGCTGATTCGCCGGACATCTTCACCACACACTTTTGCTCTTTGCTTTGCGGGCTGCACATTCCTGTGCCAAACAGCCGCGCTACTTAAGGTCACACAGATGGACATGCAATCCAGAATTCGCCAGCTTTTCCAGGCCAGTATCGACACCAAGCAACAGGCGATGGACGTACTTGCACCGCACATCGAGCAAGCCAGTCAGGTCATGGTCAACGCCTTGCTCAATGAGGGCAAAATGCTTTCGTGCGGCAACGGCGGTTCGGCCGGCGATGCCCAGCATTTCTCGTCCGAGCTGCTCAACCGCTTCGAGCGTGAGCGTCCGAGCCTGCCGGCTATTGCCTTGACCACCGACTCGTCGACGATCACCTCGATCGCTAACGACTACAGCTACAACGAAATCTTCTCCAAGCAGATCCGCGCCCTGGGCCAACCGGGCGACGTGTTGCTGGCGATTTCCACCAGCGGCAACTCGGCGAATATTATTCAAGCGATCCAGGCCGCACATGATCGCGAAATGATTGTCGTAGCATTGACCGGACGCGATGGCGGCGGCATGGCCTCACTGCTGCTGCCTGAAGACGTGGAGATTCGCGTCCCGGCCACAGTCACCGCACGTATCCAGGAAGTCCACCTGCTGACGATCCACTGCCTGTGCGATCTGATCGACAGCCAACTGTTTGGGAGTGAAGAATGACCGTTAACCGCCTCAGCCTTTTAGCCATCACCCTGTGCCTCGCTATCAGCGGCTGCAGCACGGCCATCACTGCAACACGCGACACCCCTATTCAGGATGACAAGGGCACCCGCACTTTCGGCAGCAAGATCGATGACTCGCTGATCGAAACCAAGGTTGAAGTCAACGTTGCCAAGGCCGCACCGGACCTGGGCAATGGTGCTTCGCGCATCGTCGTGACCAGCTTTAACGGCGTCGTGCTGCTCGCTGGCCAGACGCCACGCGCCGACCTCAAGGCCCAGGCCGAGCAAGCCGCCGCCGCCGTACAGCGCGTGAAGAAGGTACACAACGAGCTGCAAGTGATGAACCCGATCACCCTGCTGGCCATCAGCAACGACGCGCTGCTGACCACCAAGATCAAAGCGCAGATGCTCACCGATAACGCGATCCCTGGCTCGCGCATCAAGGTCGTCACCGACAACGGCATCGTCTACCTGATGGGCCTGCTCACCCAGGCCGAAGCCACTCGCGCAGCCAACCTGGTGCAGGGTGTTTCCGGTGTGCAGAAAATCGTCAAGGTCTTCGAGTACATCGATTGATGTAACCGACAGCCACAAAAAAGGGCGCCTTACTCAGGCGCCCTTTTTTATTCACGAATGTTTACTGGTACTGCGAGTACGGATTGCCCTGGAACTGGTTGTTCTGTTGTGGCGCCTGTTGCTGGGCACCTGGCTGTCCGTACTGTTGGCCAGGAATCGGGCCGAGGTTCACTTCCACACGACGGTTCTGGGCACGGCCGTTGACGTCGGCGTTGCTGGCAATCGGGTTATCCGGGCCGGCACCGCGGGCGCTCAGGTTGGCGCCGTTGACGCCTTGGGAAGTCAGGTAGTTGGCTACGCTCTGAGCACGGCGCAGGGACAGGTCCATGTTCAACTGGCGGCTACCGGTGCTGTCGGTATAACCGACGATCTGGATAGTGTTCTGATTGAACTGCTTGAGCGAGTTGGCCAGGTTGTTCAGCGGCTGGTAGAAGCTGCTGGAAATCGCGTCCGAGTTGGTCGCGAAGGTGATGTTGCCTGGCATGATCAGCTTGATCTGGTCACCCTGGCGCTGAACTTCAACACCGGTGTTGGCCATGCTTTCACGCAGTTTCTTTTCCTGCTGATCGGCATAGTAGCCGTAACCCGCGGCACCGGCACCCGCAACGACGGCGCCGATCAGCGCGCCCTTGCCACGGTTGTTGTGATCGATGGCCGCACCGGCCAATGCGCCGGCCAGGGCACCCAGGCCACCGTACTTGGCAGTCTTGCTCATACCGCCGGATTCATTACTCGCCTGTCCCTGGCTGCTGCCGTCATAAGGGTTAGGGGATGCGCAGCCGGACAACAAAGCTACGCAGGTAGCGACAACAAGCAGACGACGCGAAGTGAACATGGGGGGAGCTCCTACTTTTGCATTCTATGGTGCAAAGGACATTGGCAATGGACCTGTGCCGAGTTTGGAACGCGACAAACGGCAAAAATTCCGTGACTACAGAAACCGTAGCAGACGCTCACTGAACACGACCTGAGTTTTTGCTACAAGGTTTGCTTGTTATAGAACGCGCTCTGCCCGGCAATGAACCCTTCACGCCCGCACAAATGGGTTCTCACGCATTTCATCGCCCAGCCGGGTATCCGGCCCGTGGCCGGTCACTACCGTCGCGCCCTCGTCCAAGGTATACAGGCGCTGCTTGATCGAGCGCACGATGGTCGCCTGGTCGCCGCCCCACAAATCGGTGCGCCCGATACCGCGACGGAACAGTGTGTCGCCGGCAATCAGCAGCTTGGCGTCGGCAAACCAGAAGCTCATCGACCCAGGCGTATGGCCGGGTGTGTGCAACGCCACGCCACAGCCACAGGCCAACTCTTCATCATGTTCCAGCCAACGATCCGGCGAAGGTACAGGGGTATAGGGCACGCGAAACATCTGGCATTGCATTTCCAGATTGTCCCAAAGGAATTGATCTTCTTTGTGCAGGTGCAAGGTGGCACCGGTCTTCTCCTTCAACTGGCCGGACGCCAGGAAGTGATCCAGATGGGCATGGGTGTGGATGATGCTCACCACTTTCAGTCCCAGGGCATCGAGCCGCGCCAGGATCAGCTCATGGTTGCCGCCTGGGTCGACCACGATGGCCTTTTTGCTGACGGGGTCGCCGATGATGGTGCAGTTGCACTGCAGGGGGCCGACGGGGAAGGTTTCGCGGATGAGGGTCGGCTTGGCGGTTTCCATTCTGGGTCCTGTCGTGCAAATGAAATATCGTTTCCGGGCGAACATCGCCGGAATAAGTGCACTATTAAAACAGACTGGAGTATCCCTAGCCGATCAACCTCAGCTCTTGGGCCCTCGCCACTGCTTGCGTACGACGCTCTACACCCAGCTTGCTGTTGATGTGGCTCGCGTGAGTCTTGACCGTGTGCAGGGAGATAAACAGTCGATTGCTGATTTCCTGATTGGAGCAACCTTGAGCGATCAATTGCAGCACCGCCAGCTCCCGCGCGCTCAAGGTCTCATGGGTAGAAGCCGCTTCCACCACGACTACCGCCGGTAACAGCGCCAGCAGACTCTGGCTCAGCAGGCCGTGAGGATCTTTGGCCAGCTGCTCACGCATCCAGTCCGGGTGGGTTTCCAGCAATCGCTGGAAGGGCTGCAAAGCCCCGCCTATGCCGGCCTCAAGGGCCTGGGTAAACACTGAACGCGCCTTTGTCTCCTGCCCCTCCTCCAGCAACAGTTGCACCCGTTGGGTCAGGGCCATTAACGCGATCATCTGACGCCCGCTGTTATGCGCCTGCAGCGCCAGCTCTTCGAGACGCTGCAACGCCGCCGCAGGTTGGTGGCGAGTGGCGTCCAACGCAGCCTGTTGCAGCCCGATATGCTGCGGCAGGTGCGGGTGAAACTCCGGCGCGGCAGCGGCGTGTTCGCCATGGTAAGTTTGCCCCAGGCGCGTCAGCCAGGCGTCGGCCAAGTCGGTGCGGCCCTGGGCCAGCCACAGCTCGCACTTGATCAGGGTGATCATCGCCAGGTAGTAGATCGGCGGCACATCCCAGATATGCATCAGGCGCTCAGCCTCGGCGAGTTCGGCAAAGGCTTTGGGGAAGTCACCACGACGCCCTTCGAAATTGGCGATCACACAATGGCCGATCAACACGCTGATATCGCGACAAGCTCGGGCTTCGGCGAGGCCGGCACGCAAACGGGCGAGGCCGGCGTCGGGCTGGAGCCGCACCAGCAGCAGAAAACCTTCGTAGAGCGACAACCGCGCACGCACTGCATACAAGCGCTGCGGCGCCAAGCCGTGCAGGCGTTGCAAGCCCTGGCGGACTTCATCCAGGGAACGCAGGATCTCACCGCGCGCTTGCAACACTCGCGCGCGGTCGTAGTGGGCCAGGGCTTCGAACAATGGGTTGCCGACGCGCTGCGCCAGCTCCAGGGATTCACGGTTCAAGCCACGTGCACGCCAGAGGTCGGCATCGACAATGGCCAGGTTGGACAGGGTCGACAAGCACATCAACCGCTGGCCGTAACGCCGTTGTGGCAAGCTCTCCAGGGCCTCGCTGCAATAGCGCTGGGTCAGCTCGCGATCGCCCCGGCCGCGGGCGATGATCCCGCTCAGGGCCAGCCACTGGGCCAACATCGATTTCTGCGCGGTAGCCGACGGCGCCGGCAGGAAGCGGCTGAGGTAGCTGGACAGTTCTTCCGCCGCATCCAACTGGCAGGCCAGGCCCAAGGCCCAGCTGTAGAGCACGATCAAGCGCGGCGTGCTGATCAACAGGCTGTCGGGCAAGTCCATTTTCCAGCGCAGTAGCATGCCGACATTCTGCTCAGCCAGCAGTTGTTCTTCAGACAGGTTCTGTACCAGGTTGGCCGCCACGTCCAGATGGCCGGCGCGCAGCGCCTGCTCCACCGCTTCATCGATCAAGCCTTGGGCATTGAACCAGCGACACGCACGCAGGTGCAGGCTGGCCGCCGGCAGAACGTGACTGCTGGCGCGCCGTGTGCGCAGCAAATCAGAAAAAAGATGGTGATAACGGTACCAATGCCCTTGGTCGTCCAGTGGCACCAGAAACACTTGGTGCGCCTGCAGGTAACGCAGGATTTCGGCACTGTCGTGGGCTTCACGCACCGCGTCGCAGAGTTCGCTGCAAAATCGATCCTGAGGGGCGGTGTCGTACAAAAACGCCTGCACGTCGGCCGGCAGGCAGTCGATGACTTCTTCCAGCAGGTAATCGCGGATGAGCCCTTCGCCGCCGTGCAGGCTCTGCGGCAAGGCGCCGTCGCTACCGGCTTCAGAGGCGGCCAACAGCCAGAAACGCAGGCCGGCGACCCAGCCTTCGCTGCGGCGGATCAGGTTATCGAGGGCTTCACCTTGTAGGGAATTGCTGTGGCGATCCAGCACTGCCAGTGATTCGTCGTGAGTCAGGCGCAAGTCCTGTTCATGCAGCTCCAGCAGATGACGCGACAACCGTAGCCGCGCCAGATGCCAGTCCGGACGCTGGCGGCTGGTAACCAACACCACCAAGCCGTCAGGCAAATGATTGAGGAAAAACTGCAGGCAGCGGTCGAGCACCGGCCCTTGGGCCAGATGGTAATCATCCAGCACCAGCAACAGCGGCGCACGGGTGGACAGGTGGACAGCCAGTTCGTCGAGCAGGCCATCCAGCCACTCTTCAAAGGCAAAGGGTTGGTGACGCTGACGCATTTTCAGCAGGCCCAGGGATTGGGCGCCGAGTTGCGGAAAGAATTGCTGCAAGCCGTCGAGCAGGCGTTCGAGGAAACGCCCGGGGTCGTTGTCCCGTGGGCTCAGGCCCAGCCACAGGCTTTGCCAATGGGCCGGCAGGCTCTGGCAAAACTCCACCGCCAACGAACTCTTGCCAAACCCAGCCGGTGCGCTGACCAGCAGCAAGCGCCCTTCCAGACCAGCGCTCAGGCGTTCGCACAGGCGAGGGCGCAGCACGTAGCCGTCAGGCAGAGGTGGCCTGTAGAAGCGACCTTCCAGGGTCGGAATGACCGTGCTGGCAGGCCCTTGGATTCGGGACAGATCAGTCATCGCCGGGCTCTTGTAGAAGGCTGTTGTCGGCATTGCAGATGTCCGCAGACTAGCGGTAAAAGCGGCGGGTTTGTAGATCTTTGCAACATTTGCCTGAAAAAGAACTGCGACAAAAAATGTGGGAGGGGGCTTGCCCCCGATGGCGGCGGATCAGTCAATGCGCTTTTTGACTGTCCCACCGCCATCGGGGGCAAGCCCCCTCCCACATTTGCAAGCTAACGCAGGTTAGCGAACACCATCCTGGCGCAGGGCCGCCGGGGTGAAGTCGCTGGTGGTGGCGGTGAAGCCAAAGTCATACGCCTGCTTCTCTTCGTTCTTCATGCCCAGCGCCAGGTAGCGGCCGGACTGCAGGTCGTAGAGGGTTTCCAGGGCGTACCACGGCACTTGCTTGTCGTAGTAGTTCTCGGCATGGGCTTCCGCCACGCGCCACAGCTGGCCACGACCGTCGTAGTGGTCGATGACCGCTGCTTGCCAGGTGTCTTCGTCAATGAAGAAGTCACGCTTGGCGTAGATGTGACGCTGGCCTTCCTTCAAGGTCGCGACCACGTGCCAGACGCGGCGTAGCTCGTAGCGGGCCAGGTCCTGGTTGATGTGGCCGGCCTTGATGATGTCGGCGTATTTGAGCTTCGGATCGTCGATCTTGTAGCTGTTGGAGGCGATGTAGATTTCTTTCTTGCCCTCCAGCTTCCAGTCGTAGCGATCCGGTGCGCCGTTATACATGTCGAGGTTGTCGGAGGTACGCAGGCCGTCGGCTGCGGTACCTGGCCCGTCATAGGACACTTGCGGCGCCCGGCGCACACGGCGCTGGCCGGCGTTGTAGACCCAGGCCGAACGCGGTTCCTTCACCTGGTCCAGGGTTTCGTGCACCAGCAGCACACCACCGGCCAGACGTGCCGGCGCGGTCACTTGCTGCTTGAAGTAAAACAGCACGTTGCCTGGGTTTTTCGGGTCGTAGTCCTTCATCTTGTCGCGGAATACAAACTGGTCACGGAAGTACACCAGGCTGTAGGATCCGTTGGTTTGCGGCGTGGCCTGGGTCACCAGACGGGTCACGCTGCCACCGCGATAACGGGTGATGTGGTTCCAGATCACCTCTACGCCGCTTTTCGGAATCGGGAACGGTACGGCGGTTTCGAAGTTTTCCAGGCCGTTACCGCCAGAAACCAGGTTGGTCGTGGTGGCGTTCTTCTTGATGGAGGCAAACACATCAGCCGGCACTGTGGCACCGCGATGGGTCGGATAGACCGGCATCTTGAAGGTTTCCGGATAGCGCTTGAACATCGCGTACTGCCCCGGCGCCAGCTTGTCCTTGTATTGCTCCACGTTCGCTGCGGTGATGGTGAATTGCGGTTGTTCATTGGCGTAAGGGTTGGCCAGGAACCCACGGGCGTCGACGGCACCCGCGTTGGTCGGCAGCGGCGACCACTTAGGAATGGTGCCCGCCGCGTTACCGGCCATTTCGGCGCCCATCGGCGTCAGGGTCGTGCCCAGCTTGGCAGCTTCATCCGCCGACACCGCCGCCATGACGTTGCTCGCCAGGATCGACAGCCCAAGCACACCCACGTGCAACAGACTTTTGGTTATTTTCATGTTCTGGTCTTCCTGAAATGCGTGTGCTTAGAAGTTGGCGCCGAAGCTCAAAGCGACGAAGTCGCGGTCATCCACCGTGCTGAACTTGCCACCAAAGAAGTTGGTGTAGGCCAGGCTGGCGGTGTAGGTGTTCTGATACTCGGCATCCAGGCCCAGGCTGACTGCCTTGCGACCTTCTTCGAAGTTACCGCCAGGGCCTGGCGAATAACCTTTGACGTCATGGGACCACGCCACGTTTGGCTTGAGGTTGACGCCGGCGAACACGTCCGGGTATTCCCAGATGGCGCGAGCGCGGTAGCCCCAGGAGGTGGCGGTGGTGTAACCGTCGTTGTTGCAGTTGGTATTCAGGCTGGCGGCATTAGGCAAACCACCGCCTTGTGCTGTGGAGTTGTTGAGCGCGTTGCAGAACCCCCCTGGTAGCGAACCCGGACCAAAGACTGGGTCACGGCCATAACGTGCCTCGGATTTGCTTTCCAGCCCACCGACATGGGTCACGCCGATTTCACCGACAGTGGTCAAGCGGCTGGCGCCCATGACTTGATCGAAGAAGTGCGTGAAGGTGGTTTGGAACTGGGTGACTTCCTTGCGGTTATAACCATGCAGGTCCTGACCCGGCGTCCCTTTCAACACAGACGCATTGTTGAAGGGCGGAAGTGGCGTTACGCCGGCGAAAAGAATGTCTGTGGTGCTCAGTTGTACCGGTGCATTTGGGCGATAGCTCAACTCGCCGCTCCATGCAGTCCCCGTAGGCAGGGTAGTGGAGAAACTCAAGCCATACAGACGAATATCTTCCGGGTATTCAACGAAATAATTGGAGTTACCCGCGACCACCAACGGACGCAGCTGGGCTGGCACACCAGGCGTTGCACCGGTGTATTTCGATTGCGGTGCGCCCTGGGCACTGAAGATCGGCGCACGACTGTGGTAGTTCATGAAGTAAGCGCCGAACTCTGTATCCAGCGGCTCGAAGTTGTAATGGAACGCGACACCGAACTGACCACTGTCGCGCGCATCACGATCTGGACCACGACGCACCAATACGCCTTCGTTATTGACGTCGACGCCATTGGCGGCAAGCCCTGGCAGTACTGCGGCAGGCAGGAAGCGACGACTGTTCAACACGCGCAAATTGTCACTGCAGCCGTCGGAAATAACATCAGGCTGAGAGAAGAAAGTGCCGCAGTTATCGGTAACGGTCTGGTCCCATTCCAACTGATAGAACGCTTCCGCCGACAGGTTATCGGTCAGTGTCTGCGACACATAGAACATATTGACCGGAATCAAGCCTTCCTTGATCTCAGCCCCCGGACGACGGAACGCGGACACGTCGATCGGGTTGATCGAGTTGATGCCGCCGCCAATGAAGGTACTTTCACCCCAGCTCACCACCTGCTTGCCAAAACGTACCGACCCCGGCAAATCGGCAATGTTGTAGTTGTGGTAGATGAACGCATCGAGAATCTGCCCGCCAGAGGACTTGGCGCCCTCTTTACGGTTGTTGTCGCTGATGTCCTTGAACGGACGGCTTTCGTCCTTGAGCTCAAAGTCATACCAGTACTTGCCACGCACAAACACACCGGTATCGCCGTACTTCAGTTCCAGGTCATGAATACCCTTGAAGATCTTCGAGAACGTTTCACCGCGCTTAAAGTTGAGGTGACCGTCGTCGGAAGTTTGGGATAAGCCACGACCACCGTTGTTGACGCCAATCAGATCCTTGTTGGGCTTGGCTGTCGACCAGCTCGCCCCCACGGAAAGCGACGAGTCAAAACTCCCTTCGATTTCACCGATATTGAAACTGACGCCGAATGCGGGCCCGGCGAGCGTAGAAGCGAGACTGACGGCCAGGGGCAGTCTTGCCCGGCGCCAGAACTGGTTTACTGAGGTCATCGACGCTACTCCATGTGCATTATTGTTATGGCAGTGAGTTCTTTCTGTTGATGCGTGTAACAGCCGGAATACAACGATTCCAATGCCGCTCGGCAGCCGAGCCCTCATGGCCCGAAGCGGAACATCCTTGAAAAACTCTGAGTGGGACTATAGCCAGCAGGGGGTACTGCTTGATCCCTCTAAAGTGTGATTTGCATCACCAACCCGTCTGCCACAGTCCTTTCGCCATGTCGGCGAGGGCCGACGCGGCAAGGATGGCTGAAAATCGGCAAATCACAAGTAAAGGTGCCAGATAGAGCATTGCCGTGCCCGAGCGGGCACGGCGAGGAGGGTCAGAGGGTGGACAGGAAGGTGCTGTTGTTCGCCTGCCATTCAATGATGTCGATACGGATACGTTTTTTGTCGAGTTTTCCTACACTCGTCTTGGGAATTTCCGTAACAACGGCGATTTGGCTAGGAATCGCCCATTTGCTCAAATGGCCCAATTCCACGAACGGCTTGAGGTGTTCCTTGAGCTCGCGGGCGCCTATCACATGGCCATCACGCACCACCAGCAAGGCAAACGGACGCTCGCCCCACTGCGGATCGGCGATGCCCACCACCGCTACTTCGCGTACCGCCGGGTGACGGCTGACCAGGTCTTCGAGGGCCAGGGAGGAGATCCACTCGCCGCCGGTCTTGATCACATCCTTGATGCGGTCGCGAATATCGATCACGCCAAATGCATCGAGGGTGGCCACGTCGCCCGTGTGCATCCAGCCGCCCGCCCACAGCTCGGCGCCCTTCTGCGGCTCGTTGTAATAACCCTCGGTCAGCCACGGCGCGCGCAGGACCAACTCGCCCAGGGACTCGCCGTCGGCGGGCAGGAAGTTACCCTCAGCGTCCATGATCGCCGCTTCCACCAATGGCCCAGGCACACCGGCCTTGATGCGGTAGGTGATGCGCTCGTCCTCGGTGCCGGCCATCAGTTCTTCGTTGAGGTGGGCGCAGGACACCAGCGGGCCGGTCTCGGACATGCCGTACGCGGCGGTCAGTTGAATCCCACGGGCCTTTGCCGCCTCATACAGCGTACGGTTGAGGGCACTGCCGCCGATGACGATTTTCCAACCGCCAAAATCCACGCCTTGGGCGGCCTTGGCGTTGAGCACCATCTGCAGGATGGTCGGTACGCAGTGGGAGAAAGTGACCTTTTCCTTACGCCATAGCTCCACCAGGTATTCCGGGTCGTAGCGACCGGGGTAGACCTGCTTCAGGCCGAGCATGGTCGCCACATACGGCAAGCCCCAGGCGTGCACGTGGAACATCGGCGTGATCGGCATGTACACGTCGTTGGTGCCGAGCAATCGCACGCTGTCGACGCTGCCCATGATGGTCGCCACACCTATGGTGTGCAGCACCAACTGGCGGTGGGTGAAATACACACCCTTGGGGTTACCGGTGGTGCCGGTGGTGTAGAAGGTGGTGGCGACGGAGTTTTCGTCGAAATCCTGGAAGTCATACTTCGGGCTGGCGGCGGCGAGCAGGCTTTCGTACTCGCCCACCAGGTTGGGCAGCTCGGCAGTCTTGGAATCGCCGTCGGTGAGCAGCAGGGTCTTGTCGACCGTCGTCAGGTGCCCGGCAATCGCCTGGTAAAGCCCCACGAACTCACTGTTGACCAGCACGAAGCGGTCCTCGGCATGGTTCATGGTGTACAGGATCTGTTCCGGCGACAGGCGCACGTTGATGGTGTGGATCACCGCGCCGATCATCGGGATGGCGAACATGCATTCCAGGTAGCGATGGCTGTCCCAGTCCATCACCGCGACGGTATCACCGGCCTTGACGCCGGCCTCGGTCAGCACATTAGCCAGGCGGGCAACGCGTTCGATCAGGGTCGGGTAGGTGTAGCGCAGCTTGTCGCGGTAGACGATTTCCCGGGTCTTCTCGTAACGGGCGCCGGACATCAACAGGCGTTTGATCAACAGCGGATATTGGTACGCACCTTCGGCGGGCGGGATAACACGGGTCTGCAACATACGAATCCCTTTTATGACTGCACGGTCTTGGCTTCAAGATCTGCACTGTAGAGACCTTATGTTTCAACCAAATCAGCCAAAGGAATGATTTGCAGCCCCCAATGAATGCTAGCTTTGCGCCAGCATTGAAGCCTTACCGAGCTCCAATGTGGGAGCGGGCTTGCTCGCGAATGCGGTGGATCAGTCACGCATGTGTTGACTGTCACAGCGCATTCGCGAGCAAGCCCGCTCCCACATTTGTGCGGTGCTCACTCGAGTTTACTTCATGCTGGTGAAGGCCAGTTTTACGCCAATCGCAATCAGCACAGCGCCCATGGTGCGGTCGAACCAGTGGCCCATCCGCGCAAACCCAGCGCGCACGCGCTGCTGGCTGAACAGCATCGCCACCAGACAGAACCACAGCGCCGTCGCCACTGCCAGGTACACGCCGTAACCAGCCTGGATCGCCAGCGGTGTGTGCGGGTTGATCACCACGGTGAACAACGACAGGAAGAACAGCGTGGCCTTGGGGTTCAAGCCGTTGGTCACGAAACCGGCAGTGAAGGCACCTCGCGGGGTGCGTTCGCCCGCTTCGCGGTGCAACTCGCCCTCGGCGGCAGGCTTGGCCGGCTGCGCGCGCAGGGCCTTGAAGCCGATGTACAGCAGGTAGGCGGCCGCGGCCCATTTCAGGGCGTTGAACAACACGATGGACTGGGACACGATCAAGCCGATACCGAGCAACGAATAACCCACGTGCAGGAAAATCGCCGAACCGACGCCCAGTGCAGTCCAGGTCCCGGCGCGACGGCCGTGGGTCACACTTTCACGCACCACCACCGCGAAATCCGGGCCGGGGCTGGCCACCGCCAGTAAGTGAATCAGGGCTACGGTCAAAAACTCGGCGGCGTACATGCTCACTCCCATTAAGTAACTGATTATTTCATCTGATAGGCTCGGGAGATTACGCCTTCGAACCCTGTCGCAAAAGGTACAGTTGATGACGAACAATCGCCGCGCCGTCTTTCTTGATCACCCTTCCCTGGACCTGGGGGACCTCGACCTCAGCGAGCTGCGAGACAGCTTCAGCGAGTTGCAATTGTTTGCAGACACCACGCCGCAGAACGTGATCGAACGCGTGCAAGGCGCCCACGTGGTGATCAGCAACAAAATCGCCCTCAACACAGCAACCTTGGCGGCCTGCCCGGAGCTCAAGCTGATCCTGGTGTCAGCCACCGGCACCAATAACGTCGACCTCGAAGCCGCCCGCGCCCATGGCATCACCGTGAGCAACTGCCAGGGCTATGGCACGCCTTCGGTGGCGCAGCACACGATCATGCTGTTGCTCAACCTGGCGACGCGCTTGAAGGATTATCAACGGGATGTCAGCGCCGGCAAGTGGCAGGAGGCCAAACAGTTCTGCCTGTTGGACCACCCGATTGTCGAGCTGGAAGGCAAGACCCTCGGCCTGCTCGGCCACGGTGAATTGGGCGGCGCAGTCGCGCGACTGGCTGAAGCCTTCGGCATGCGTGTCCTGCTCGGCGCTATTCCGGGACGCCCGGCCCGCGCTGACCGCGTGCCGCTGGATGAACTGCTGGCGCAGGTGGACGCGCTGACCCTGCACTGCCCACTCAACGAACACACCCGCGACTTTATCGGCGCCCGTGAACTGGCGCTGCTCAAGCCCGGCGCGTTTGTGGTCAACACCGCACGCGGTGGTTTGATCAACGAACAGGCCCTGGCCGATGCATTGCGCAGCGGTCACCTGGGTGGCGCGGCGACCGATGTACTGAGCGTAGAACCGCCGGTGTATGGCAACCCACTGCTGGCCGGCGATATCCCGCGGCTGATCGTCACCCCGCACAACGCCTGGGGCAGCCGCGAAGCGCGCCAACGCATCGTCGGCCAACTGGCGGAAAACGCCCGTGGCTTTTTCAACGGGGCCCCGCTGCGCGTCGTCAGTTGATAAACTGCGCCCCTTTTCAAGGAGCAGACCATGGATCCGCGCAGTGAAGTACTGCTTCGTCAGGCCGAACTTTTTCAAGGCAACCTGCTGTTGGTGGGCTTGCCTGCCGACGACCTGCTCGGCCGACTGCCCAACGCCCACGGCTGGAGCTGGCATGCCGGCGACCAGGCGGCGCTAGATGCACGCTTCGCCGAGCGCAGCCACTTTGGTGTGAACGTGCCGGAGCGCGCATTTGATGCGGCGGTGATCTTCCTGCCCAAGTCCAAGGACCTCACCGACTACCTGCTCAACGCCGTGGCTGCACGCTTGCCCGGCGCCGAATTGTTTCTGGTCGGCGAGAAAAAAGCCGGCATCGAAAGCGCCGCCAAGCAGATGATCCCTTTCGGCAAACCGCGCAAGCTCGACAACGCGCGGCATTGCCAGCTGTGGCAGGTCACCGTGGCCAACGCGCCCCAAGCCGTCGAGCTGGAAAGCCTGGCACAGGTCTTCGAGGTGCCGCTGGCTGAAGGCCCGCTGAAGGTGTTGAGCCTGCCGGGCGTGTTCAGCCACGGTCGACTGGATCGCGGCACCGAGTTGTTGCTGGAGCACCTGGACAAGCTGCCAAGCGGCCATCTGTTGGATTTCGGTTGCGGCGCTGGCGTGCTGGGGGCGGCGGTCAAACGTCGCTACCCGCACAACACAGTGACGATGCTGGATGTGGACGCCTTTGCCGCTGCCAGCAGCCGCCTGACCCTGGCCGCTAACGGCTTGGAAGCCGAGGTGCTGACCGGTGATGGCATCGATGCGGCCCCGATGGGGTTGAACGCGATTTTAAGCAACCCGCCGTTCCATGTCGGGGTGCACACCGACTATTTCGCCACCGAAAACTTGCTGCGAAAAGCGGCGAAACACCTGGCAAAAGGCGGCGAACTGCGCTTGGTCGCTAACAGTTTCCTGAAGTACCAACCGCTGATCGAAGAGCACTTGGGCGTGTGCGCGATCAAGGCCGAGGGCAACGGTTTCCGCATCTACCGTGCAAAGCGCGGCTGACGGGCGTTTGAAAAAGAAGGCTTGCCGAATGGATTTTGCCTAGGCAGAATCCGCTCCGTCCTAGGGGAGTAGTCTCCCACGAGCGCCACGCTCGTCCGGCATACGTCAACATACTTGGTCAGCAGACCATGGCGTATGCGACCCAGGAGTCCGCACAGACGGACCGGGGTTTGACAAGACCTATGACACGCACACCTTACCCGGGGCGGGAAGGCTGTACGTGTCATAGCCGTGTCGACCCGCCCCTGGAAACCTACCTGATGCTGGATTCATTGCTCGTTCCTACCGCAATCGTTGCCTTGGCCGAAATCGGCGACAAGACGCAACTGCTCGCGCTCATCCTTGCCGCACGCTTTCGCAAACCCTGGCCGATCATCGCCGGCATCGTTGCCGCGACCCTGGCCAACCACGCGGCCGCCGGTGCCGTGGGGGCCTGGTTTGGGAGTTTCTTCTCGGATGCGGTGTTGCACTGGATCCTCGCGGCGAGCTTCTGCGCCACGGCGCTGTGGACCCTGGTGCCGGACAAACTCGACGATGACGAAGCCAGCACCACGCGCAAATTCGGCCCGTTCCTGACCACGCTGATCGCGTTCTTCCTTGCGGAAATCGGTGACAAGACGCAGATCGCCACGGTGATGCTGGCGGCGCAGTATCCGGAGTTGTGGCTGGTGATTATCGGCACCACCCTGGGCATGCTGATTGCCAACGTGCCGGTGGTCTTGGCGGGGAATTTTGCGGCGGAAAAACTACCGTTGACCTTGATTCGTCGACTGGCGGCAACAGCGTTCTTCATCCTGGCGATCGTGGCGGTGTACAAGGCCATGCAGAGCAGTGGCTGGATCTAAATCTGTAAACCCAATCAAATGCGGGAGCGGGCTTGCTCGCGAATACGGAGTGTCAGTCACTGATTATTTGACTGATCCAACGCCTTCGCGAGCAAGCCCGCTCCCCCATTTAGACCTTCACCAGATCTTTAGGCTCAGGATTTCTTGGCCTGTTGGTACAGCGGCATCACCTTCGGAATCGCCGCCTGCAACGAGGCGATTCGGCTGTCGGAGGCCGGGTGAGTACTCATGAACTCCGGCGGTGCACCTTCCGAGGCTTTAGCCATCTTGTTCCACAACGTAATGGCGGCGTTCGGGTTATAGCCGGCGCGGGCCGACAGTTCCAGGCCGATCAGGTCTGCCTCGTTTTCGTTGCTGCGGCTGTTGGGCAAGGTCATGCCGTAGTTTGCCACGGTATCGGCCAGTGCCAGACTGTCCTGGCCGAGGCCGAACAATGCACCGGCGCCCTGCTTCGCCATCTCGATCCCGTAGGCCTTGGACATGGCTTCACGGCCGTGTTCACGCAAGGCGTGGGCGATTTCATGGCCCATCACGGCAGCCAGTTCGTCATCGGTGAGCTTGAGGTTGTCGATCAACGCGCTGTACACGAAGATCTTGCCGCCAGGCCCGCAGTTGGCGTTCATCTCGTCGCTCTTGATCAGGTTCACTTCCCACTTCCACTGTGCGGCATCCGCACGAAAGGTCGGCGCCTGGGCAATCAAGCGGTTGGCGATGGCCTGCACGCGCTTGGCGTTGGCGCTGGTCTTATCCAATTGGCCCTTGCTACTGGCTTCGCCCAACGTCTGTTGGTAGGACTGGGCATACATCTGGTCGACTTCCTGGCTCGACAGCATGCTGAACATGTACTGCTTGCGCTCTACCCCAACGGCGCCGCCGCTGGTGGTGTTGACCGACTGACACCCAGCCAGCAGCATCGCTGCCACCAACCCACTTACCACCAATGATTTCTTCATCAACACTCTCCCTGAAAGACGCCCTTAAAACATGGCGCGTATCGTAGGCGCACATTTGTATCCGCGCCAGATACACCAGACGTGTAACCGAAGAATTTCGGATACACCCTACCTGCCCCAACAACGGCGGCGGGCATTCCATTTGCGACACCCCGAAGATTTTTGCAGGACACCCCCTAATGCCCTGCACGCCCGTGGCCGATACAAAAAGGCGGACTATCTCCCCTGCGCCCGGAGCCTTCATGAAATTCAAGTCGATCCAATTTTCTGTCGCGGCATTGGCCGGGGCCATTGTCCTGAGCGTGGTCGCGGTGCTGGTGCTGTACGCATTGTTTGCGGGAGCGCGGACCCAAGAGATGGTGCAGGATCGCACCCAGGTGCAATTCGAACAGATTATCGAACAGCGCCTGACCGCCCTGGCGCAGACCCAGGCCACCTTGATCCAGCGCGAACTGGAAGCACCACTGGTGACCGCCAAGAGCCTGGCCACCGCCAACGCCCTGCTCGGCATGAAAGACACCAAGGGCGAGCCGGCCCTGCAAGTCAGCCGCGAGCAACTGATCAACCTGCTGCATGAAACCGTGGTGCGCAACCCGAAGATCCTCGGCGCCTACATCGGCTGGGAGCCCAACGCGATCGACCACAACGACGCGGCCTACGTGAACAGCCCCATTGTCGGCATGGCCGCCGACGGACGCTTCCTACCTTGGTGGTACCGCAACGCTGATGGCAGCCTGGGCCTGGACAAGCTCGCCGACGTCAACGACCAGAACATCCTCTCCACCGGCGTGCGCGCCAGCGAGTACTACCTGTGCTCGAAGGAAAACAAAAAAGCCTGCGCCATCGATCCCGCCCCTTACAAGGTGGGCAATGCAATGGTGATGCTGGCTTCGTTCATTGAGCCGATCATGATCGACGGCGCGTTCCAGGGCATCGTCGGCGCCGACCTGTCGGTGAACTTCATCCAGGACATGCTCACCAGCGCCGATCAAAAGCTCTACAACGGTGCCGGTGAAATGGCGCTGATCTCCAGCAATGGCCGCCTGGTGGCCTATACCAAGGACGCCAGCAAACTCGGCGAAAAAGCCAGTGACCTGCTCGACAGCAACGAATTGACCAACCTCAACCAGTTGAAAGCCGGTGAAGTACGTTACGACATCGACAAGGAACACGGGCATATCGAACTGTTCCTGCCGTTCACTATTGGCCAGGCCGACGCACGCTGGACGCTGATGCTGCAACTGCCGCTCAGCGCAGTGATGGCCGATTCCCAGAAGCTGCAAAGCGACCTGGAGGCCCAGCGCAAGACCGACATTTTCGGCATGACCATCGCCGGTCTGCTGATCGCCGGTATCGGCTTGCTGGTGATCTGGCTGGTCGGCCACGGCATCGCCCGCCCGCTCAAGCAAATGGTCGCGATGCTCAATGACATCGCCCAAGGCGAAGGCGACCTGACGCGGCGCCTGACCAGTGACCGCGCCGATGAACTGGGCGCGATCGCCAACGGCTTCAACACCTTCTTGATCAAGCTGCAAGGCATGATCACCCAGGTGGTGAGTTCGGTGCAGAAGGTCAGCGACTCATCGGAACACACCGCCGACATTGCGATCCGCACCAACCAGGGCGTGCATAAGCAGATGGTTGAAATCGATCAGGTGGCCACCGCCGTGCATGAGATGACCGCCACTGCGCAAGACGTTGCACGCAACGCCACCCAGGCCGCCCAAGCCGCCAGCCATGCCGACCAAGCCGCGAGCCAAGGCATGCGCATTGTGCGCGACACCTCCACGTCCATCGGCGCACTGGCTGAAGAAATCGGCAAAGCGGTGAGCGTGGTGCAAACCCTGGCCAAGGACAGCGAGAACATCAACGCCATCCTCACCGCGATTCGCGGGATTGCCGAACAGACCAACCTGCTGGCGCTCAACGCCGCCATCGAGGCGGCGCGGGCCGGCGAGCAAGGCCGTGGGTTTGCCGTGGTCGCCGACGAAGTGCGCAACCTGGCGCAGAAGACCCAGAAGGCCACCGAAGAAATCCAGACCATGATCCAGCAGTTGCAGCAAGGCACCCGGGACGTGGTGCGGGTGATGGAGGACAGCCAGAGCCGCACCGATGAAAGCGTGCAACACGCGGCCAAGGCGGCTGAAGCGCTGGAAACGATCACCCAGGCAGTGTCGGTGATCAACGACATGAACACCCAGATCGCCAGTGCCGCCGAGGAACAGAGCGCGGTGGCCGAGGACATCAATCGCAATGTGATCAATATCGGCCAGGTGGCCAATGAAGTGGCAGGCGGCGCGGATGAATCCAGCGCGGCCAGTGCGGATTTGACCAAGCTGGCGGAGCAGCAGCGGCGGTTGATCAATCAGTTCAAGGTTTAGGGATTTGCGGCGGTATTGAGGCCGCCTTCGCGAGCATGCCCGCTCCCACATTTAACTGTATTCACTATTCCAAATGTGGGAGCGGGCTTGCTCGCGAAGAGGCCAGTGAAGACCACAGACAGCCAATAGGCTCAAGCCGGGGTCAGGCACTCCGGCCCATTGAGCTTGGGATCATTGACCATGTTGGCCAGGACCCGCTCGCGCAACGCGGTGGGTTCACTGGCCAATAGACCTTGCAACACATGCAACGGTGTCTCGGGGTTGAGCCAGGCCTCCTGCCCGGCCTCATCCAGAATCAGCGGGCGACGCTGAGCCTGGGCAGCCTGGGTCACCACCGCCGTACTCAGCCACACTTGCTCCTGCACCGGATACGCTTCCCAGATCGCGGCGAAAAACAATGTGGAACCCTCCCCCGGCGTCAGCCAGTACGGGCGTTTGCGCTGCGTACCGCGCCACTCGTAGAACCCATTCGCGGGCAGCAGGCAGCGGCGCTGGCGGAACGCTTCGCGAAACATAGGCTGTTCGGCCAGGGTTTCGGCGCGGGCATGGGCGGGTGTGCGCGAAAGATCGGTCAACCACGGCGGCGTAAGGCCCCAGCGGGCGCGGGCCAGGGTGCGCTGGCCGGCGGTGGCGCGCTGGATCAGCACCGAATCATTCGGGGAGATGTTCCACTGCGCCTGCTGATCGGCCGGGAAGCCCGGTAAGGCAGCAAAGGCGGGATTCCAGCGAAACAGGGCATAACGTCCACACATGGGGCAACACGACTCTTGGATAAACCGACCGACAGCCTAACAGACCAGCACGTCGGGGAAGCTGTCGGGTTCGTCACCCGGCACCGGCTGAGCACCGATATAGGCGGTAATCAGCTCGCGGGCCTCCATGGCCCGGTCATTGTCCACCTCCAGACCCAACAGGCCGAAAATGGGCAATTCGCCAGTGCCGCCGAGCAAATGACGGCCCACCAGATGCGACTCGATACCCTCACTGGCGAGCATCTGTTGCAGCAGCTCGCCTTCCATCAGGTTTTCCGGTTCGTAGATTCGCTGCATGGATGTATCCGTTATTCGTTTTCGCTTCGGGTTTCGAGCATCCACTCTTCCCCATGCACCTGCAGATCGAAAATGATCGGCCGGCAACACACCTGGCAGTCTTCTATATAGGTCTGGTCACCACCGGACAAGTCCACCGTTGTCTCAACCACTTCACCACAATAAGGACAATCGTACGTCGCGTTTTCCAGCATCGCAGCCTCCAAGGTGACTTGTGCGTATAATCGCCGGTCTATTTACAGGGTTATATTTCGGCTGAGCCCATTACTCAGGCCGCACCCTGGTATTTCCTTTACTTACCCTAGCCGTTTCTAACAAGAGAGCATGATGGGCGAATTCGATACCATCCGACCTTACAACGACAGCGAAGTCCCGGCAGTGCTGGCGCGCCTGTTCAGTGACAAGGCCTTTCTGGACATCCTGACCCACTTCCGCTTCCCGCGCTTTGCCGGCGCGCTGGGCTGGCTGCTCAAGCCAATGATCGCCCGCAAACTACGCCGTGAGTTCGCCGGCGTCACCACCGTGGCTACGCTGCAGGACAAAGTCGAGTACTACGTCGACCACACCATCGACCGGGCGACCGACGGCGTGACCTACACCGGCGTCGAGCAGCTCAAGTCCGGCACGGCCTACCTGTTCCTGGCCAACCATCGCGATATCGTGATGGACCCGGCCTTCGTCAATTACGCCGTGTACCACGCCGGCCTGCCGACGCCACGCATCGCCATCGGTGACAACCTGCTGCAAAAGCCGTTCGTCAGCGACCTGATGCGCCTGAACAAGAGCTTCATCGTGCACCGCTCGATCACCGGGCGAAAGGAGAAGATGGCGGCGTATCAGCTGCTGTCGGCGTATATCAACCATTCGATCCGCAACGACGGTGCGTCGATCTGGATTGCCCAGGCCGAAGGGCGCGCCAAGGATGGGGATGATCGCACCGAGTCGGCGATCCTCAAGATGTTCCATGTCAGCCGCAAGGATGAGCCGTTTGCCGAGGTGATCCAGTCGTTGAACCTGACGCCGGTGTCCATCAGCTACGAATACGACCCGTGCGACTCAGCCAAGGCCCGCGAGCTGTACATCCGCGCCACCACCGGCACCTACAGCAAGGCGCCGGGCGAGGATGACGTGAGCATTGCCCTTGGCATTACAGGCTACAAGGGCCGGGTCCACATCAACTTCGCGCCGCCGATCACTGAGCGTTTCGAAGATACCAAGGTGTTGGCCGCAGAAATGGACCGGCAGATTCTCGGTGGTTATCGGTTATTCCCGGTGCATTACCTGGCTTATGCTCAATGGGGCGAGGCGGACCCGCAATTGCAGGTGCCGACAGCGGCCGAGGTGTTCCCGGCCGATGAGCTGGCCAAGGCGAAGACGGAATGGGAGCGGCGCTTGAACGAATGCCCGGCCGAACACCGACCGTTCCTGGTGGTGCAATATGCGACGCCGGTGCGCAACCAGTATCGCGTAAAAGCTGGAATCCCTCTTTAAACGCCGATCAAACATGTGGGATCTGGCTTGTGTGGGGAGCCGGGCTTGCCCGCGATGCAGGCACCTCGGTATATTAATCGCACCGAGGTGATGCTATCGCAGGCAAGCCAGCTCCCACACTAGCCCGCACACATTCGTTTCGCGATGTTTTCAGAGGTGGGTGCTGAGCCAGGAAGTGACCAACGCCAACCCCAGGCAGGCAAACCCAATGCGGTAAGCCAGACGATGCGCCCGTTCGGTGCGTACATCCAGAAACAACATCGGCTGGTCGATCGCGCGATCTTCGCCTTGCGCGGTCAGGTCGGCCATCGCGCGCTGTTCGCGCAGGCGGGTAATGAACAGCAGCGCCGCACCCGTGCAGGCCACTAGTAAAGCCAGAACATTGATCAGTAGTGCGGGCAGCGCCATCGCAAACCTCAGTAAGACAGTGTCTTGGTATCGGTTCAGATACAAACCTGAACGATAGTGGCCTCCCGCGCCGTAAATGCTCCCTCCCCCGTTAACGGCTAATGTATCCAGTAATTTACGCCGTCACCTGAACGTCACCTTAACAAGCCACTCTGTTGCCCTTCGACGCTTAGGAGCTTGTCATGCTGCACGCACAAAACCAGGATCGGCTGTACCTGATCACCCAAAGTGATGAGCAAGAAGCACTGGTTGGCAGCCTGGCCTTCAACGTCCAGGATCGCCACTGGCTGGTGTATTGCGCCCTCGGCGGACACCAGCATGCGGACCTGCCGGAGACCGATCTGCTGACGGGGGTGAGCTTGCTGGATTTCTGTATCGACACCGCCGCGTGAAACTGGAGGCGAAAAAAAGCCGGGCTCATCACTGGGCCCGGCTTTTTGCTGAATCGGTTATTGCGAGCTGAGCAACGAACCGATGCTTGGGTCCTTGAACAGGCGGGTCAAGGCGTCGCTGAGGACGTCGCTGACCAGCTTGGTGTTGGTTTCCTGGTTAGGTGACATGCCGAAGCGCTGGTTCAGGGACGCACCGTAGCGACCGCTGTAGCGACGGGTGCCGGCGTTGACATCGGACTTGAAGGTCGCGCCGATGGACGCTTCGGTCACGTACAGGCCATCTTTAGGCGACTGATACTTCAGTTCGGCCAGGGTGATGGTCAACTGCGGCGCACCCGGTGCGTTGGCGCTTGGGGTGAACCCCAGCAGACGCACGGCGGCTTCAGCCTGGGCCTGCAGCTTGGGCAGTACGTCCTGGGCATTCACCGAGACCAGGGCGGTTTCCGGGTACAGGCCACCGCGAGAGCCGAGGGTCGGCGACGGACGACCATCCACCACACGCACCGACACCGGCTGGCCGTGGCCCACAGGCGCCAGCTGCGTGGTGATTTTCGGTTCCGGGGTCAGTTGTTGCGGGCTGTTGGCGCAGCCAACCAGGGTCAAACTGGTCACAGTGATCAAACCGAACAACAGGCGTTGCAACATGCTCTTCTCTCCAGAAATCAGGTACCGACAGGCGGGCAGTATAGCGGTGCGCCTGTGCCAGGAACTAGCGCCAGTTACAACCTGAGACCTGCGCGGCCTGTCGCGGTTCGGTGTCACTGATATGTCATGGCCGATACACAAGCTCGTCATGCCCGACCGACATGCTAGGCCCCAATCTCAGGAGGTCAGACACCATGCATTTTCTCTGGTCATTGTTTACGCGCAAGCCCGCCCTTCGTCAGTTCGCCCTGCTCGATGCGCAAGGTCGTTGCCAGGCCTTCAAAGAATGCAGCCAGCCGCCGGTAGGGGACGGATGGGTGGAAATCGATGAAATCCGCCTGAGCTGGATGCACCACCCGCTACCGGCCCGCGCACGCGTCAGCCCGCGTCCTGCGCGGTCGCCCCGGCACCAGCCGTTGGCCGCCTGACCGAACGCCTAATAAAAGTCATAAAACACGCCCATTTCCCTGGCGTTCTTCGCTACAATCTCCCCCCGATTATAAGGACGTCTCCTGATCGGGCCTCGCAGCATCGTTATTGCCACGGCACTAACCCCCAAATCGCCCACAGAGAGCCGCCCACACAGATCGAGTGAAGCTGGCGTGCTTGCTGTTTTCCCTGCAAACCCTCCGCCTTTACCGAATCTGCCAGAGCTGCCATTGCGCTCGGCCACTTGAGTTGTTTGCCCGTTTTGCCGCGTGTCGGCTAGGGGCCAGGTGCCAGGCTGGGGCAGCCCTTTTTTGAGGTTCACGTCTTCAAAAGAGCGTGAAAAAACGGGTTTTCACAACTTCACAAGAGTGTGGCGAGCAAATGAATAGTTTGGCGTTTGTACAAGCACCATCAGCGTCTGGAACAGCCCAACCACACAGGACCGAGCACGTTTTAAAAACCGGAGCTTGAGCCTGTCCGCTACGGATTGGTTGCATGAATCGCACGCTTTGACCATAAGTCGAATTGCCACAGGCGCCCATGAATGCGTTCATAGGCAGATTAGCCCGGCAGGAAGCGCGCGCTGAACATGCAAAGAATTGCGAATCGGACATGGCGATCCTGGCCATGGGTAATCTGGGGCAACACGTGAATCGCCCCGTCACTCCTGGCAGCCATGCCGTCAATTTGGTGCTGCAGATTTTGGAGACGCGTTAAATGGCGCATAACGAAGCAGTCGACGTAGTACTGGTAGGGGCCGGCATCATGAGTGCCACCCTGGCCGTACTGCTCAAAGAGCTCGACCCCGGCCTCAAGCTGGAAGTCGTTGAGCTGATGGATTCGGGTGCCGCGGAAAGTTCCAACCCGTGGAACAACGCCGGGACCGGCCACGCCGGGCTGTGTGAGCTGAACTACACGCCCCAGGCCGCCGATGGCTCCATCGACATCAAGAAAGCCGTGCACATCAACACCCAGTTCGAGGTGTCGAAGCAGTTCTGGGCGTACCTGACCAAAAAGGGCACCTTTGGCTCGTCCAAGTCCTTCATCAGCCCGGTGCCGCACCTGAGCTTCGTGCAGGGCGAAAAAGGCGTGGACTTCCTCAAGAAGCGCTTTGAAACCCTCAGCCAGCACCACGCGTTTTCGGACATGCACTACACCGAAGACCGTAGCGAAATGGCCGAGTGGATGCCGCTGATGATGCCGGGCCGCTCGCTCGACGAAAAAATCGCAGCCACCCGCGTCATGAACGGTACCGACGTCAACTTCGGCGCACTGACCAACCAACTGCTCAGCCACCTGACCAGTTCGCCAGACGCCCAGGTCAAGTACAGCAAGCGTGTGACCGGCCTCAAGCGCAACGGCGCAGGCTGGACCGTGAGCATCAAGGATGTGAACAGCGGCAACAGCCGTGACGTGGACGCCAAGTTCGTGTTCCTCGGCGCCGGTGGCGCGGCCCTGCCGCTGCTGCAAGCCTCGGGCATCGAAGAAAGCAAAGGCTTTGGCGGCTTCCCGGTCAGCGGCCAATGGCTGCGTTGCGACAACCCGGAAGTGGTCAAGCACCACCAGGCCAAGGTCTACAGCCAGGCTGCCGTAGGTTCGCCGCCGATGTCCGTGCCGCACCTGGACACCCGTGTGGTGGATGGCAAGAAATCCCTGCTGTTCGGGCCATACGCCGGCTTCACCACCAAGTTCCTCAAGCACGGCTCGTTCCTCGACCTGCCGATGTCGATTCGCGCCGGCAACATCGGCCCGATGCTGGCTGTGGCCCGCGACAACATGGACCTGACCAAGTACCTGGTCAGCGAAGTGCGCCAATCCATGGAGCAGCGCCTGGAGTCCCTGCGTCGCTTCTATCCGGAGGCGAAAGCCGAGGACTGGCGCCTGGAAGTGGCCGGTCAACGGGTGCAGATCATCAAGAAAGACCCGAAGAAAGGCGGCGTGCTGCAATTCGGTACCGAACTGGTCGCGGCCAAAGACGGCTCGCTGGCCGCCCTGCTGGGCGCGTCTCCGGGTGCTTCGGTGACCGTTTCGATCATGCTGGAGCTGATCGAGAAGTGCTTCCCAAGCAAAGCCGCAGGTGAATGGGCCGCCAAGTTGCAGGAAATTTTCCCGGCGCGGGAAAAGGTTCTGGAAACGGACGCCGAGCTGTATCGCAAGATCAACACGCAGAACAACATCAGCCTGGAACTGGTTGCATCTGCCGCCGAGACTGAAAGCTACGCTTGAAGTCGTGACGCCATAAAAAACGCCCCGCTCTCGTGATGAGAACGGGGCGTTTTTGTGTGCCTCGAATAATCAGCCGCGGGCGTTATCGATCAGCTCGATATACTCGGCGGCATTACGCTGGTCCTTGATCAGGTCCACGAAGGTCTGCCCATGCTCATCCTTGCCGTCGAGGTCCAGGCCAGCTTCCTTGAAAAAGCCCAGGAACCGTTCGAAGTCGTCGATACGCAGGCCACGGTAGGCCTTGATCAGTTTGTGCAGGGACGGTGAAGTCGCATCGACCGGTTCGAAGTCCAGGAACAACTTGATCTGATCGTCGCCGATCTCGTCGCCAATCACCTGTTTCTTATCTTTACGCATTACCGACTCCAGCCTGCAGACATTACACGGGAAAAGCAGTTTACCTGCGGCACGCCAGCTTCGGAAGCGACGCAGAACCAATGTGGGAGCGGGCTTGCCCGCGAATGCGGTGGGTCAGTCAACTTACCTTTAACTGATACTCCGCTTTCACGAGCAAGCCCGCTCCCGCATGTGGTAATGCTGGGTTCTCACTACCGTGCGCGAACAGCACCGGTGTGTAAGTCGGCCCAGATATGCCCATTGGCATAACTGAGGAACTGTACATACACCGTGTCATTGCGCAGCAAGTCGACGATCACTCTGTACTGAGCCACCGGGTAGGACAAGGTGAGGGTCTTGCTCTTATCGTCGTACACCGGCTTTTTCAGGCTTTTGCTTTCGGCATCGAAGTTGAGCACCACCTGGCTGATGGTCGCGCCTTTGTTCAGGGATTTGCCCTTGAGGCGGATCATCAGCGGCGAGGTCACCGGAATCGGTTGCTGGCTGGATTGGCGTTGATTACCCACCACCACAGCGTACTCATTAACTTGCAGCAGTTGCTGCTGGTCCGGGGTTTCCGCGCGCAGGGTCAGGTCGTCCGAGGGCAGGAACTGGCTGTGCATCGGTGCAGGCGCCGCGGCCAGCGGCAGGCTGAGGGTCAGCGCCAGGACGGCGCAGGTGCGTATCAACAGGCTCATGGGCCGCTCCGGCAAGATGGGCCCAGCACTGTAGCTCAATCGAACTGGGCAAGCATCCAGCGTTGATACTCGGCCACGCCGGCATCGCCTTCGCGGGGCGCCCAATCGGCCAGCTCGCCTTCGCCCACCGGACGATACGGGCCGGCCTTGCACTCGAACATCACCGTGTTGGGCTCCAGCACCACCAAACCGTGGAACACGCCGGGAGGAAGATCGACGCCAGCGCATTCGCCACCCGCCTGCATCACGCGTCTGGCGAGCACTTCGCCGGTTTCGCTGAACACTAGCACACCCAGGCGGCCCTGCAGCACGAGCAAGGTTTCCGCCTTGTCCGCGCTCAGGTGCCGATGAGGCGGCACATAAGTGTCAGGCTGCAAGCCCACAGCGAGACGGTGACACGGCTCTTCCATTTGATGGAAATTATGGTGGTGCCGGCCACGAGGGCTGGCGCCCGCTTTCTCGGCCAGTTCGGCAAACAGCGTCTGATCAAGAAAACGGGCCATGGCTTACATCCCTTTGACGGCGTAAATGCCATTGGCATTGCGCCAGTAGCCTTTGTAATCCATACCGTAACCGAAGATGTAGCGGTCGATGCACGGCAGGCCGACGTAATCGGCCTTCAGATCTGGGCGGGCCTTGCGATCATGTTCTTTGTCGATCAGCACAGCGGTGTGCACTTTGCGCGCGCCGGCGTGTTTGCAGAAGTCGATGATCGCGCCCAGGGTGTGACCTTCATCAAGGATGTCGTCGATGATCAGCACGTCGCGATCGATGAACGAGACTTCCGGCTTGGCTTTCCAGAACAGATCGCCGCCGCTGGTTTCGTTGCGATAGCGGGTGGCGTGCAGGTAGGACGCTTCCAGCGGGAATTGCAGATGAGTCAGCAATTTTCCGGCGAAGATCAGGCCACCGTTCATCACGCAGAAGACCACCGGGTTGGTGTCGGCCATTTCGCGGGTGATGTGCGCGCCAACCTTGGCGATCGCCTCTTCGACTTGCGCTTCGGTGTACAGGCAGTCAGCCTCGCGCATGATTTGACGGATATGCTCGAGATCAGCGGACATGGCGCTCTCCAAGGGGGTGCTGTGGCAAGAAAAGCGGGCGAAGGTACGCTTCTCGTGCGCTCCGAGCAAGCCTTAATGGACTAACGTACTAGATGTCTATAGGACAACACCCTCGGATAGATTAATCTAGGCCGGTTTTTTTGCCCGCCGCCGGAGCCTTTCCCATGCCCACTCGCGAGATCCGCCATCCGCTGATCCGACACAAGCTCGGCCTTATGCGCCGCGCCGACATTAGCACGAAGAACTTCCGTGAGCTTGCTCAGGAAGTCGGAGCGTTGCTCACTTACGAAGCCACCAAGGATTTGCCCCTGGAAACCTACGAGATCCCCGGTTGGGCCGGTCCCGTCCAGGTGGAGAAAATCGCTGGTAAGAAAATCACTGTGGTCCCGATCCTGCGCGCCGGTATCGGCATGCTCGAAGGCGTACTCAGCCTGATCCCGGGCGCCAAGGTCAGCGCCGTGGGCGTAGCCCGCAACGAAGAGACACTGGAAGCCCACACCTACCTGGAAAAACTCGTTCCGGAAATCAACGAACGCCTGGCGATGATCATCGACCCGATGCTGGCCACCGGCAGTTCCATGGTTGCCACCATCGACCTGCTGAAAAAGGCCGGTTGCCGGGACATCCGCGCCATGGTCCTCGTCGCTGCCCCCGAAGGCATAGCGGCCGTCGAGAAGGCCCATCCGGACGTGCAGATCTACACCGCGTCCATCGATGAGCGCCTGAACGAACACGGCTACATCATCCCAGGCCTGGGCGATGCCGGTGACAAGATCTTCGGCACCAAGCAGAAGGACGCGTGAGCATGCAGGATGAATTCAACGACCCGCTTTGGCGCCAGATCCTGTCTGGCGCACAGATGCTCTTCGTAGCATTTGGCGCGCTGGTGTTGATGCCGCTGATCACAGGTCTTGATCCAAACGTTGCCCTGTTCACCGCAGGCCTGGGCACGCTGTTGTTCCAGCTGGTGACAGGGCGGCAGGTGCCGGTTTTCCTGGCGTCGAGCTTTGCCTTTATCACCCCGATCATTCTCGCCAAGGGCCAGTTCGGCCTCGCGGCGACCATGGGCGGGGTGATGGCGGCCGGGTTCGTGTATACCTTCCTCGGTCTGGCGGTGAAGATCAAAGGCACCGGGTTCATTGATCGGCTGTTACCGCCGGTGGTTATCGGGCCGGTGATTATTTCCATTGGCCTGGCCATGGCGCCGATCGCCGCCAATATGGCGATGGGCAAGTCAGGCGATGGCGCCGAGCTGATCCATTACCAGACGGCGATGATGATCTCGATGCCGGCGCTGCTGACCACGCTGATCGTGGCGGTGTTCGGCAAAGGCATTTTCCGCCTGGTGCCGATCATCTCCGGCGTGCTGGTGGGGTTTGCCATGTCGTTCTACTTTGGCGTGGTCGACACAGCGAAGATCGCCGCCGCGCCATGGTTCGCCCTGCCCCACTTCACCGCGCCGGAATTCAACTGGCAGGCGATTCTGTTCATCGTGCCGGTGGCCCTGGCCCCGGCGATCGAGCATATCGGCGGAGTGATTGCGGTGGGTAGCGTGACCGGTCGCGACTACTTGAAGAAGCCCGGCCTGCACCGCACCCTGCTGGGCGACGGCATTGCCACCACGGCAGCCGGCCTGTTTGGCGGCCCGCCCAACACCACCTACGCCGAGGTGACTGGCGCGGTGATGCTGACCAAGAACTACAACCCGAAAATCATGACCTGGGCGGCGGTGTTCGCCATCAGCCTGGCGTTTATCGGTAAGTTCGGCGCGCTGCTGCAAAGCATCCCGGTGCCAGTGATGGGCGGGATTCTGTGTCTGCTGTTCGGCTCTATCGCCGCCGTGGGCATGAACACGCTGATCCGCCACAGGATCGACCTGGGCGAAGCGCGCAACCTGGTGATCGTCTCGGTGACGTTGGTGTTCGGGATTGGCGGTGTGCTGGTGGGTACCGGCACCGGCCCGGATGATTTCGGCCTCAAGGGCATCGCCCTGTGTGCGGTGGTAGCGATTGGTTTGAACCTGCTGCTGCCGGGCAATGATGGCTGGAAGAACAAGAAGCCGGATGAGCCGCTGCTTTAATTAACACCGCAAAACTGAATGTGGGAGCGGGCTTGCTCGCGAAAGCGGAGTATCAGTCGCATACCTTTCGACTGATACTCCGCTTTCGCGAGCAAGCCCGCTCCCACCTGTGTTTCAGCGGCTGTTAGAGCTCGCCAAGGCCATCAATCAGCGCCTGGTTCTGCTCAGGCGTACCGATGCTGATCCGCAGGAACTGGGCAATCCGCTCCTGCTTGAAGTGCCGCACGATCACCCCTTGCTCACGCAACTTGGCCGCCAGGCCAGCAGCGTCATACTCAGGATGGCGAGCAAAGATGAAGTTGGCCGCCGACGGCAACACCTCAAAACCCTTCTCCTCCAATTGAGCGACGAGCGTGTTACGGCTATCGATGACCCATTGGCAGGTCTTCTCGAAGTACTCACGGTCCTCGAACGCCGCCGCCGCGCCGACAATCGCCAGGCGATCCAGCGGATAGGAGTTGAAGCTGTTCTTGACCCGCTCCAGCGCCTCGATCAGGTCCGGATGGCCCACGGCCAGGCCTACACGCAAACCGGCCAGTGAGCGCGATTTGGACAGGGTCTGGGTCACCAGCAGGTTCGGGTAACGGTCCACCAGGCTGATAGCGGTTTCACCACCGAAGTCGATATAGGCTTCGTCGACCACCACCACCGAATCCGGACTGGCCTTGAGGATCTGCTCCACCGCGTCCAGCGCCAGTACTGTGCCAGTCGGCGCGTTCGGGTTGGGGAAGATGATCCCACCGTTGGGCTTGGCGTAATCCGCCACACGAATCTGGAACTGTTCATCCAGCGGCACCGGATCCGACTGGATGCCATAAAGGCCGCAGTACACCGGGTAGAAGCTGTAGCTGATATCCGGGAACAGCAGCGGCAGGTCGTGCTGGAACAGCCCGTGAAAGATGTGCGCCAGGACTTCGTCGGAACCGTTGCCGAGGAACACTTTGCCGGCGTCGATCCCGTAATACTTGGCGACCGCCTGCTTGAGCAGGTCGCTGTTCGGATCCGGGTACAGGCGCAGGTTATCGTTCAACTCCGCCTGCATCGCTGCCAACGCCTTGGGCGATGGGCCGTAGGGGTTTTCATTGGTGTTGAGCTTGACCAGCTTGGTCAGCTTGGGTTGTTCGCCGGGCACGTAAGGCACCAGGTCCTTGACGAAAGGGCTCCAGAATTTACTCATGTCTCAGTTCCCCTTCTCATCAAGGATGCGGTATTCGGCGCTACGGGCGTGGGCGCTCAGGGATTCACCACGGGCCAGCACCGAGGCAGTCTTGCCCAGCTCGGAGGCGCCCTGCGGCGAACAGAAGATGATCGATGAACGCTTCTGGAAGTCATACACCCCCAGCGGCGACGAGAAACGCGCGGTGCCGGACGTCGGCAGCACGTGGTTCGGGCCTGCGCAGTAGTCGCCCAGGGCTTCACTGGTGTGGCGGCCCATGAAGATCGCGCCGGCGTGGCGAATCGACGGCAGCCAGGCTTGTGGATCGGCAACGGACAGTTCCAAGTGCTCTGGCGCGATGCGGTTGGCCACTTCGATGGCCTGCTCCATGTCGCGCACCAGGATCAACGCGCCCCGACCATTGATCGACTTCTCGATGATTTCGGCGCGGTCCATGGTCGGCAGCAACTTATTGATGCTGGCCGCAACCTTGTCGAGGAACTCGGCGTCCGGGCTGACCAGAATCGCCTGGGCGTCTTCGTCGTGTTCGGCCTGGGAAAACAGGTCCATGGCGATCCAGTCCGGATCGGTCTGACCATCGCACACCACGAGAATTTCCGAAGGGCCGGCGATCATGTCGATACCGACCTGCCCAAACACATGACGCTTGGCGGTGGCGACGTAGATGTTGCCGGGCCCCACCACCTTGTCGACCTTCGGCACGCTTTCGGTGCCATACGCCAGGGCCGCGACGGCTTGGGCGCCGCCGATGGTGAACACACGGTCGACGCCGGCGATGCAGGCGGCCGCCAGCACCAGCTCGTTGATTTCACCGCGCGGGGTCGGCACCACCATGACCACTTCGGTCACGCCTGCCACTTTGGCCGGGATCGCGTTCATCAGCACCGACGACGGGTAAGACGCCTTGCCACCCGGCACGTACAGGCCGGCACGGTCCAGCGGCGTGACCTTCTGGCCCAGCACGGTGCCGTCGGCCTCGGTGTAGCTCCAGGAATCCTGCTTCTGCTTTTCGTGGTAGCTGCGCACCCGCGCCGCCGCGACTTCCAGAGCTTCGCGCTGAGGTGCAGTGATGCGCGTCAGGGCCAGCTCCAGGCGTTCGCGCGGCAGGATCAGGTCGGACATCGACGCGACGTCCAGGCCATCGAACTGGCGGGTAAAGTCCACCAACGCGGCATCACCGCGCTCGCGCACGGCCTTGATGATGTCGAGTACTCGCCCGTTGACCGAATCGTCGGACACGCTTTCCCAGCTCAGCAGATGATCCAGATGATGGGCGAAATCCGGGTCGGCAGCGTTGAGTCGGGCAATTGCAGTGGACGTGGTCATAGCGAGGGCCTCAATAGAATTGGCAAAAACTCAGGCGCCCTAAATTAGCAGTCGTTTCCGCTTGGGCACCTGAGAATTCTGGCTATGAGGCGGATAGACGGGCGCAGCCTTCCGGCTACGCGGGTAAGTCAACCGCGGTGTCGCGACTCCACTGCCTTGCGCAGGGTGTCGATCAACGCCTGGATACGGGCGTGCTGCATCTTCATTGATGCTTTGTTGACGATCAGGCGGGAGCTGATGTCGGCAATGAACTCTTGCGGCTCAAGACCGTTGGCACGCAGGGTGTTGCCGGTGTCGACCACGTCGATGATCTTGTCGGCCAGGCCGATCAACGGTGCCAGCTCCATCGAACCGTAGAGCTTGATGATATCGACCTGACGGCCTTGTTCGGCGTAGTAGCGCTTGGCAACGTTGACGAATTTGGTCGCCACGCGCAAACGGCCCTTAGGCTCGACGTCGCCGACGCGGCCGGCGGTCATCAGCTTGCACAGGGCGATACGCAGGTCCAATGGCTCGTACAGGCCCTGGCCGCCGTATTCCATCAGCACGTCCTTACCGGCGACACCGAGGTCAGCCGCGCCATGCTCAACGTAGGTCGGCACGTCGGTGGCCCGCACGATCAACAGGCGAACGTCGTCCTGGGTCGTGGGGATGATCAGCTTGCGGCTCTTGTCCGGATTCTCGGTCGGCACGATGCCCGCTTCAGCCAGAAGCGGCAACGTGTCGTCAAGGATGCGGCCCTTTGACAGTGCGATGGTCAACATGGGAAACGTCAGTCCTTCATCAGGCTATTGCTGTCCGATCGCAAACGGCGCCGGACACAGATCGAGGCCATTACAGCCTCGATTTGAAACAAATCAGTGTTTGTAGCAGCGAGCTTGCTCGCGAAGAACTCATGGACACCGCGTTGATTCTGGATAAACACGTTATCGTTGAGGTCTTTCGCGAGCAAGCTTGCTCCTACAGTGCAGCAGGGACTAGCCCGGTACGCGGCGGATTTTCGCGCCGAGCATCTGCAGTTTCTCTTCGATGCACTCGTAGCCACGGTCTATGTGGTAGATGCGGTCGATCAACGTGTCACCTTCGGCGATCAGCGCCGAGATCACCAGGCTGGCCGAAGCCCGCAGGTCAGTAGCCATCACTGGCGCACCCTTGAGTTTCTCGGTGCCAGTCACGATGGCGGTATTGCCTTCGACCTGGATCTTCGCGCCCATGCGGTGCAGTTCATACACGTGCATGAAGCGGTTTTCGAAGATGGTCTCAATCACGGCGCCGGTGCCTTCGGCAATGGCGTTCAAGGAGATGAACTGCGCCTGCATGTCGGTCGGAAACGCCGGGTACGGCGCGGTACGCACGTTGACGGCTTTAGGACGCTTGCCGTGCATGTTCAGCTCGATCCAGTCTTCACCGGTGGTGATTTCGGCACCGGCTTCGCGCAGTTTTTCCAGGACCGCTTCCAGGATGGTCGGATCGGTGTCCTTGACCTTGACGCGGCCACCGGTCACGGCAGCAGCAACCAGGTAGGTGCCGGTCTCGATACGGTCGGGCATGACCTTGTAGGTTGCAGTGTGCAGGCGCTCTACACCATCGATGGTGATGGTGTCGGTGCCGGCACCGGAAACCTTGGCACCCATGGCGTTCAGGAAATTGGCCAGATCGACCACTTCCGGCTCGCGCGCGGCGTTCTGCAGCACGCTGCGGCCTTTGGCCAGGGCAGCAGCCATCATGATGTTCTCGGTACCGGTCACGCTGACGGTATCAAAGAAGAAGTTCGCGCCACGCAGGCCGCCTTCCGGCGCCTTGGCCTTGATGTAGCCGCCTTCAACGTCGATGACTGCGCCCATGGCTTCGAGGCCACGGATGTGCAGGTCCACCGGACGCGAACCGATGGCGCAACCGCCAGGCAGGGCGACTTCGGCCTCACCAAAACGGGCAACCATCGGGCCCAGCACCAGGATCGACGCACGCATGGTTTTCACCAATTCGTACGGGGCGATCAAGGTCTTGATGGTGCGCGGATCGATTTCGACGGCCAGTTTCTCGTCGATCACCGGCTCGATACCCATACGACCGAACAACTCGATCATGGTGGTGATGTCGTGCAGGTGCGGCAGGTTGGCCACGGTAACCGGGCCATCGCACAGCAGGGTCGCTGCCAGGATCGGCAAGGCGGAGTTTTTTGCACCGGAGATGCGAATTTCGCCATCAAGGCGGGCACCGCCGGTAATAATCAATTTATCCATAAGAATCTCGACGCCTTGGGGGCTCAGGTGCGCTCGGCCCAGGCCGCGCGGCTGAAAAATTTCATAGTGACCGCATGGATGCTGCCATCGGTGATCCACGGGTTCAAATGGGCATAGATCTGCTGCTGACGCTTGACCGGGCTGAGTGCCGCCAGTTCATCGCTAATCACGTTCAGCTGGAAGTTGCAGCCTTCGCCTTCAACTTCTACGGTCGTTTCCGGCAGCTTTCCTTCAAGAAAGCTCTTAACTTCTAGGGCCTGCATGCTCAACCTCTATCGGCGCCCAGTGCGCGCGGGTCGCACATCATACAAAAAAGCCCCGCGCCTGCGAACCCCGCATAGCAGGACTCTGACGGGGGGCCTCTTTAATAATGTGTATTAAGGATGGGCCAGCAGTTCGGTCAGACCGGAAACTTCGGCAATTTCACGCATGTCTTCGGGCATTGCGCGGATGCTGACGGGCTTTTTCGCCGCTTGGGCATCACGCATGAAGCACAGCAACAACGATAAACCGACGCTGCTGGACTTGGTCACCGCCGAACAATCCAGCACCAACGCGGGCGCGGAACTGGTCTTGATCAGTGCCTGGCCCTGCTTGCGCAGGTCAGGCCCGGTGAGGTAATCCAGCACGCCGCTGATGAACAGCTCGCCGGCATCGCCTAGACGAACAGCCGCTTCAGTCATTGCGCAGGCTTCCCGGAAGCTTGTTTATCGGTTTCTTCCTTGGCCTTGGCGACTTCGCCGGCCCAACCATTGATGGTCTTGTCCAGGTCATTGCCATTGCGTTGCATGGCGTCGGCGAACTGGTCACGGAACAGCTTGCCGATGTTGATCCCGTTGATGATCACATTACGCAGCTTCCACTCGCCGTTGATCTTTTCCAGGGTGTACTGCACCGGGTAGACGGCGCCGTTATTGCCCTTGACGCTCATGTTGACGCTGGTGCGATCACCGGACTCGTCACCGGCTGGAGCGACGGTAATCCCCTGATTGTTGTACTCAAGCAAAGCGTTGCCGTAGAACTGGAACAGGCCTTTCTTGAAGTTTTCCTGGAAAGTCTGCATCTGCGCGGGAGTTGCCTTGCGCGAATACTTGACCGTCATGATGCTGCGGGAAATGCCTTCGGCATCGACCACCGGGCCGACAATGGTGTTGAGCGCGTCGTAGAACTTACTCGGGTCTTGCTTGTACTGCTCTTTATTGGCAGTCAGGTCAGCCAGCATCTTGCTGGTCGTGTCCTGCACCAGCTCGTGCGCAGAACCTGCAGCGTTAGCCATCAGCGGCAGCGCTGCCAACAACACCAGCAGGCCACGTCGCAAGGTAGAGATCATGAACAGATTCCTCATTTGGCGTCTTTATTGACCGTATTAAGCAGGAATTTACCGATCAGGTCTTCAAGCACCAGCGACGACTGTGTGTCGTGGATTGTCGAGCCATCCTTGAGCAGGGCTGTTTCCCCACCCACGCTGATACCGATGTATTTTTCGCCCAGCAGACCCGCAGTGAGGATAGATGCAGTGGAGTCGGTCGGCAGATTATCTACCTTCTTGTCCAGTTGCAGGGTCACTCGCCCGGTGAAGCTGTCGCGGTCCAGATCGATTGCCGTGACCTTGCCGATGGTCACACCGGCCATGGTCACTTTAGCTCTGACAGTCAAACCGGCGAGATTATCGAAGTACGCGTAAAGTTTATATGTATCGGCGGTGGGGCTGGCCGACAGGCCACTGACTCGCAGGGCCAACAAGAGTAAAGCCAGGATGCCAGCCAGCAAGAAAAGGCCGACACCGATTTCCACAGTGCGGTTTTGCATCAGAAATCTCCAAACATCAAGGCGGTCAAAATGAAGTCAAGGCCCAGTACCGCCAGCGAGGCGTACACAACGGTCTTGGTGGTGGCGCGACTGATCCCTTCTGAAGTGGGCTCACAGTCGTAGCCTTGGAATACGGCGATCCAGGTGACGACAAAGGCGAAGACAATGCTCTTTATGATGCCGTTGAGCACGTCACCGCTGAAGGTCACGCTGTTTTGCATGTTGGCCCAGTAGGAGCCGTCGTAGACGCCCAGCCAGTCCACCGCCACCCACGAACCGCCCCAGATACCGACCACGCTGAAGATCATCGCCAGCAGTGGCAGGGAAATGAAGCCGGCCCACAGGCGCGGGGCAACAATGTACTTGAGCGGATCCACGCCGATCATTTCGAGGCTGGACAGCTGTTCGGTGGACTTCATGTTGCCGATTTCGGCGGTTAGCGCGGAACCCGCACGCCCGGCGAACAACAAGGCAGTCACCACCGGCCCCAGTTCACGCAACAGCGTCAGGGCGACCATCTGCCCCACCGCCTGCTCCGAACCGTAGCTGGAAAGAATATTGAAGCCCTGCAACGCCAGCACCATGCCGATGAATACCCCAGAGACCACGATGATCACCAGGGACATCACGCCTACCGAATGCAGCTGCTTGATCAGCAGGCCGAAGCCGCCGCCAATGCCGCCGCGACCGAGCAGGGCGTGCAACAGGAAAATCGTCGAACGACCGAGCACTTCGACAATGTCGATACCCGAACGACCGAAAAGGCGAACCTTCTCGATGAGAGATGTCTTGCGCATCAGCGCTTCCCCAGAAGATCTGAGCGGTAATCCGCTGCCGGAAAGTGAAAAGGCACCGGGCCATCAGGATCGCCGGTCATGAATTGGCGAATGCGCGGGTTGTCGGCGTTCATCAGTTCTTCGGGCGTGCCCTGCCCCAGCACCTGGCCATCGCCGACGACATAGAGGTAATCGGCAATGCTCGCGGTTTCTGCCAGATCGTGGGAGACCACAATGCTGGTGATGCCCAACGCATCGTTGAGCAAGCGGATCAAACGCACCAGCACGCCCATGGCGATGGGGTCCTGACCGACAAAAGGCTCGTCATACATGAGGATCTGCGGGTCGAGGGCAATGGCACGCGCCAGGGCCACACGGCGCTTCATGCCGCCGGACAGCTCGTCAGGCATCAGGTCGATGGCACCGCGAAGGCCTACGGCCTGCAGTTTCAGCAACACAATGTCACGAATCATTTCATCGGACAGCTGGGTATGCACCCGCAGCGGAAAGGCCACGTTCTCGAAAACATCGAGGTCGGTGAACAGCGCACCGCTCTGGAACAGCACACCCATATGCTTGCGCGCATCGAACAGATCACTGCGCGACAGCGTCGGCAGGTTCTGGCCATTGACCCACACTTCGCCGGCACTGGGCCGCAATTGCATGCCCATCAGGCGCAACAGGGTGGTCTTGCCGCAACCGGAAGGCCCCATGATGCCCGTGACCTTGCCGCGCGGAATGCGGATATCGACGTTATTGAAGATGCTGCGCGTCCCGCGCTTGAAGGTCAGTCCCTTCAGCTCGACCGCGTAGGCGTTATCGGCACTCATCTAAACTCCTTGGGATGCAGCCTCTCACTCAGACACCACGCTTGCGACAAACGTTTGCAACCGTTGTGCAATAGTTGGCCACGTGGGCTGGGCGGACCGAACTGGCGGCGAACTATATCACTGCTGGTACAGGGCGCCCAAGGCCGGAACAGCGCTTGTTCAGATTGGGGACAGGGAAAAATCGTTGCTTGGGATGAATCTCAAGCGCATTGCGAACAAACCCTGACGAACTAGCGTGAGGGAATTGATCATTACCGCTATAATCGCCGACTTTTCGTCAGGCTATACGATTTCAGACATGAGCCAATCCAGCGACCTTATTCAATCCGCACAACGCACCATTCGCCTCGAGCTTGAAGCCGTAGAAGGCTTGCTGGCGCATATCGACGCAGATTTCGTACGCGCGTGCGAGATGATTCTGGCCAGCAAGGGCCGGGTTGTCGTGGTCGGCATGGGCAAGTCGGGTCACGTCGGCAACAAGATCGCCGCCACCCTGGCCAGCACCGGGACCACTGCGTTTTTCGTGCACCCGGCCGAGGCCAGCCACGGCGATATGGGCATGATCACCAAGGATGACATCATCCTGGCGCTGTCCAACTCCGGCACCACCAACGAAATCGTGACCCTGCTGCCACTGATCAAGCGCCTGGGCATACAGATGATCAGCCTCACCGGCAACCCGGAATCGACCCTGGCCAAGGCCGCCGACGTAAACCTGAATGTTCACGTGGCCCACGAGGCCTGCCCGCTGAACCTCGCGCCCACCTCCTCCACCACCGCGGCGCTGGTCATGGGTGACGCCCTGGCTGTGGCGCTGCTGGAAGCCCGTGGGTTTACCGCTGAAGACTTCGCTTTTTCCCATCCCGGTGGCGCCCTGGGCCGCCGCCTGCTGTTGAAAGTGGAAAACGTCATGCATTCCGGTGATGAACTGCCCCACGTCCAGCGCGGCACCTTGTTGAAGGACGCGCTGATGGAAATGACCCGCAAAGGCCTGGGCATGACCGTGATCCTGGAAGACAACGGCCGCCTGGCCGGGGTCTTCACCGACGGCGACCTGCGCCGCACCCTGGACCGCACCATTGATATCCACACCGCCACCATCGATGCGGTGATGACCCCCCATGGCAAGACCGCCCGCCCTGAAATGCTGGCCGCCGAAGCCTTGAAGATCATGGAAGACCACAAGATCGGTGCGCTGGTGGTGGTCGATGCCAATGACCACCCGATCGGCGCCCTGAACATGCACGACTTGCTGCGTGCGGGAGTGATGTAAATGACCAGCGACCTGTTGCAACGCGGTAAAAACATCAAGTTGGCGATTTTCGACGTTGATGGCGTGCTGACCGATGGCCGCCTGTACTTCCTCGAAGACGGCAGTGAATTCAAGACGTTCAACACCCTCGACGGCCAGGGCATCAAGATGCTGATGGCGTCAGGCGTGCAAACGGCAATTATCAGTGGCCGGAAAACTCCGGTTGTGGAACGTCGCGCACAAAATCTGGGGATTCCTCACCTGTATCAGGGCCGCGAGGATAAACTGGTGGTTCTGGACGAGCTTCTTGGCCAACTCAACCTAAGCTATGAGCAGGTCGCCTACTTGGGCGATGACCTGCCAGACCTGCCAGTGATCCGCCGGGTGGGCTTGGGCATGGCGGTCGCCAATGCGGCGGCATTTGTTCGCGAGCATGCCCACGGCATCACCACCGCCCGTGGCGGCGAAGGTGCCGCCCGCGAGTTCTGCGAGCTGATCCTGCGTGCCCAGGGCAGCCTTGAAGCGGCCCACGCCGCCTACTTATAGAGCGTTTTATGCTGAGCAAAAAGATTCGCAACTTCCTGTTATTCGGGGTCATCGCCGCGCTGCTCCTGGCGGTGGGCTACTGGAATATCAGCCCGGAGCGCTTTCTCGACCAGCCTGTTGCGCAGGCTGACCAAGGCGCTATCGACTATTACGCCACCAATGCCTACAGCGTACAGTTCCTACCTGACGGCAAAGTGCAGTACGAAATGACATCGGACAAAGTCGAACACTTGAAGGCATCCGAAGTCACCCTGCTGACCAACCCCGACCTGAATCTGTACCGCGGCACCGAATTCCCCTGGCACGTCACCAGCAAGCGTGGCGAGGTCAACCCGGACGGTACCGAAGTTGAATTGATCGACTCGGTACGCGTCGCCCGCACTGACGCGCAGAACCGCGATACCGTGATTACCAGCAGTCGCATGACCGTATTCCCGCAGAAGCAATATGCGCAGACCGAGCAAGACGTTAGAATCGACGGCGCTGGCGGTGTATCGACTGGCAAGGGAATGAAAGCGTATTTGAAAGAAAGCAGGATACACCTGCTATCGAACGTAAGAGGACAGTATGAGGCTCGTTAAAACTCTCCCTATTTTGCTCGGTCTGGGCGCAGCACTGGGAAGCGTGAGCGCCTGGGCTCTGCCGAACGATAGCCAGCAGCCGATCCACATCTCGGCTGACGATGCGCAGCTGGATGACAAGCAAGGTGTCGCCACCTACACCGGTGGCGTGATCATTACCCAGGGTTCGATGAAGATCACCGGTAATACGGTGACCCTGACTCGCACCGCTGCCGGCGACATCGACGTGGTGACTTCCGTGGGCAACCTGGCTTACTTCGAACAGAAGCAGTCGCCTACCGACACCGGCCCGATGAAAGGCTACGGCAAGACCATCCAGTACCACGCCCAGCAGAACCGCATCGTGCTGATCGATCAGGCCAAGGTGCTCAGCCCCGATGGCAACTCCACGGAAGGCGAGAAAATCACCTACGACACCGTGAAACAGATCGCTAACGCCGGTCGTGCCAATGGCAGCAAGGTCACTGCACCACGCCCACGCATCGACATGGTTATCCAGCCGAAGAAGAAGGCCGAGTAATGGCAACCCTGAAAGCCCAGCATCTGGCCAAGGCCTATAAAAGCCGTCAGGTCGTGCGCGACGTCAGCCTGTCGATCGACAGCGGCCAGATCGTCGGCTTGCTCGGCCCCAACGGTGCCGGCAAGACCACCTGCTTCTACATGATCGTCGGCCTGGTCCAGGCGGACCAGGGTCGCGTGCTGATCGACGACCTGGACGTGAGCCACCAGCCGATGCACGGCCGTGCACGCGCCGGTATCGGCTATCTCCCGCAGGAAGCGTCGATCTTCCGCAAACTGTCGGTCGCCGATAACATCATGGCGATCCTCGAGACCCGCAAGGAACTCGACCGTGACGGCCGCCGCAAGGAACTGGAAAGCCTGCTGCAGGAATTCCACATCAACCACATTCGCGACAACCTCGGCATGAGCCTGTCCGGTGGTGAGCGTCGTCGTGTGGAAATCGCCCGCGCCCTGGCCACTGCCCCCAAGTTCATTCTGCTGGACGAACCGTTTGCCGGCGTCGACCCGATCTCGGTCGGCGACATCAAGCAGATCATCCATCACCTCAAGGCCAAGGGCATTGGCGTGCTGATCACTGACCACAACGTCCGTGAGACCCTCGATATCTGCGAAACCGCGTATATCGTCAACGATGGCCAACTGATCGCCGAAGGTGACTCGGCCACCATCCTGGCCAACGATCTGGTCAAGGAAGTGTACCTGGGTCACGAGTTCCGCCTGTAAACACCGTGGTGTCACGGCCGTTTGCCGAGGTGCGCGGGAGTCAATGAAAACCTCCGGATTTTTATTGTTACCGCGCTCTAGGCAAAGCCCCCGACATCAGGCATATAATTTGCTTATGTTTGGCGCTCACGCGCCCTGTCGTGGATGGCGCATTGCGCCGGCGAATAAGGTGTTAAGCCCCTGCCATGAAACCATCGCTAGTCCTGAGAATGGGCCAGCAGCTGACGATGACACCGCAGCTGCAACAGGCCATCCGCCTGCTCCAATTGTCGACCCTGGACCTGCAACAGGAAATCCAGGAGGCCTTGGAGTCCAACCCGATGCTCGAACGCCAGGAAGAAGGCGACGACTTCGATAATGCAGACCCGCTGGCCGATAACATCGAGCAAAAACCCAATTCCGACGTGCAGGAACCCTCCTATCAGGAAACCGCCCCTACGGTGGATAACCTTGAGGAAGGCGATTGGAACGAACGCATCCCCAACGAGCTTCCCGTCGACACGGCCTGGGAAGACGTCTACCAGACCAGCGCCAGCAGCCTGCCCAGCAATGACGATGACGAGTGGGACTTCACCACCCGCACCTCCGTTGGCGAGAGCCTGCAGAGCCATCTGCTCTGGCAACTGAACCTGGCGCCGATGTCGGACACCGATCGCTTGATCGCCGTGACCCTGATCGACTGCATCAACAACCAGGGTTATCTGGACGAGACGCTTGAAGAAATTCTTGAAGCCTTCGACCCGGAACTGGATATCGAGCTGGACGAGATTGAAGCCGTCCTGCACCGCATCCAGCAGTTCGAGCCCGCCGGCATCGGCGCACGCAGCCTCAGCGAATGCCTGTTGCTGCAATTGCGCCAACTGCCGGCCAAGACCGCCTGGCTCGCCGAGGCCCAGCGCCTGGTCACCGACTACATCGACTTGCTCGGCAGCCGCGACTACAGCCAGTTGATGCGCCGCATGAAGCTCAAGGAAGACGACCTGCGCCAGGTCATCGAGCTGGTACAGAGCCTCAACCCGCGCCCAGGCTCGCAAATCGAGTCGAGCGAAGCCGAATACGTAGTCCCCGACGTCATCGTGCGCAAGGACAACGAGCGCTGGCTGGTGGAGCTGAACCAGGAGTCGGTGCCGCGCCTGCGCGTCAACCCGCAATACGCCGGTTTCGTACGTCGCGCCGATACCAGCGCCGACAACACCTTCATGCGCAACCAGTTGCAGGAAGCGCGCTGGTTCATCAAGAGCCTGCAAAGCCGCAACGAAACCCTGATGAAAGTGGCCACTCAGATCGTCGAGCACCAGCGCGGCTTCCTGGAATACGGCGACGAGGCGATGAAACCGCTGGTACTGCATGACATCGCCGAAGCGGTTGGCATGCATGAATCGACGATTTCCCGGGTGACCACCCAGAAATTCATGCATACCCCACGGGGTATTTATGAACTGAAATACTTTTTCTCCAGCCATGTCAGCACCTCCGAAGGCGGTGAATGCTCGTCCACGGCGATTCGCGCGATCATCAAAAAACTGGTTGCTGCGGAAAATCAGAAAAAGCCATTGAGTGACAGTAAGATCGCTGGTTTACTGGAGGCACAAGGCATTCAGGTCGCCCGTCGAACCGTCGCCAAGTACCGCGAATCCCTTGGGATCGCGCCTTCCAGCGAGCGTAAGCGTTTGATGTGACGGGCGGGCCACAGCGTTCCAGTGGCAGGTAGTCCTACCTGCCGCTTTATGCACTGGCAACGAAGGAGAAGCTGTATGCAAGTCAACATCAGTGGACACCATGTAGAAGTCACCCCTCCATTGCGCGAATACGTCGAGCAGAAGCTGAAACGGCTTGAGGGTCATTTCGACAAGATCACCAATGTGCAAGTCATCATGAAGGTCGACAAGCTTCAGCAGAAAATTGAGGCGACTCTCCAGATACCCGGTGGCGAAGTAGTCGCCAATGCCGAGCATGAAGACATGTATGCATCAATCGACTTGCTCACAGACAAGCTTGACCGCCAACTTAAAAAGCATAAGGAAAAGAATCTGAGCCTGCTTCAGGGCACAGGTCGTTAACTCTCCCCCCATGATCCGACTTGAAACCATCCTGACCCCCGGCCGTTCCCTTGTGAACGCGCCGGGCGGCAGCAAGAAGAAAGCCCTTGAGCAAATTGCCAACCTGATCAGCCGCGAAGTGCCTGAACTGGAAATGCAAGATGTCTACGAGGCTCTGATTGCCCGTGAGAAACTCGGTTCCACCGGTTTTGGCAACGGCATCGCCATTCCCCACTGCCGCCTCAAAGGCTGCGAGACCCCAGTCAGCGCCCTGCTTCACCTGGACGCTCCCATCGATTTCGACGCTATCGACGGTGCCCCGGTCGACCTGCTGTTTGTACTGCTGGTCCCGCAGGCTGCCACCGATGCGCACCTGGAACTGCTTCGGCAGATCGCCAGCATGCTCGACCGCAAGGACGTACGCGACAAACTGCGCAGCGCCAAAAGCAACGAGGCGCTTTACCAGGTTGTCCTGGATGAACAGAACGGGCAGTAATCATGCGCTTGATCATCGTCAGCGGCCGCTCCGGCTCGGGTAAAAGCACCGCCCTCAACGTTCTTGAGGACAGCGGTTTCTATTGCATCGACAACCTGCCCGCCGGCCTGCTGCCGGAATTGGCGGAACGCGCGTTGATCCACACCGAACTGGCTCAGCCTCTGGTTGCCGTTTCGATTGATGCACGCAACCTGCCCAGCCACCTTGAGCGATTCCCGCAATTGCTCGAGGAAGTGCGGGCCAAGCATATCCATTGCGATGTGCTCTACCTGGATGCCGACGAAGAGACTCTGCTCAAGCGTTTCTCCGAAACCCGTCGGCGCCACCCCCTCAGCAGCCCTCACCGTTCCCTGGCGGAAGCCATTGAAGACGAAACCAAGCTGCTGGGGCCGATCATTGACCTCGCCGACCTCAAGATCAACACCACCAGCCTCAACCTGTACCAGTTGCGCGACGCCATCAAGCTGCGCCTGCTGAACCAGCCGGAGCCAGGCACCGCCTTTCTGGTCGAGTCGTTTGGGTTCAAGCGTGGCATGCCGGTGGACGCCGACCTGGTGTTCGACGTGCGCTGCCTGCCCAACCCCTACTGGAAGCCGGAGCTGCGTGAGCAATCCGGGCTGGACCAGGCCGTGGCCGATTACCTGGCCGCGCAACCGGATGTGGAGGAAATGTTCCAGGACATTTCCAGTTACCTGCTCAAATGGCTGCCGCGTTTTGCCGCCAGCAATCGCGCCTATGTCACCATTGCCATCGGCTGCACCGGCGGGCACCACCGCTCCGTCTACCTGACCGAGCGCCTGGGCCAGGTGTTGCAACAAACCCTCAAGAATGTCCAGGTCCGCCACCGCGACCTTAGCTGAAAGGAACACCTTCGCGATGCCCGCTCTGGAAATTGAAATCATCAACAAACTGGGCCTGCACGCCCGTGCCTCGGCCAAATTTGTCGGTGTCGCCGGGCAGTTTCCCTGCCAGATCCGCGCCGGTCGTACGCCGGAATCCATGGTCGATGGCAAAAGCATCATGGCCATGATGATGCTGGCTGCCGGCAAGGGCACCAAGATTCACTTGAAGACAGAGGGCGAGCAGGAAGACGAAGCGATGGCCGCACTGGTGGCACTGATCAATAACTACTTCGACGAAGGCGAATAACCCTCCTGTAGAAGTCTGGCTGACCGGCGATAGCATCCACGACTCGCGACTGATCGCCGGCGAGCCGGCGCCTACAAGGGAGCGGGTATTATCCCAAAGCCGTGTCCATCACCATCATCAAGCAAAATCCGATGCACAACCCAAGGCTGGCGAGCTTTTCATGACCATTGCGTCGCGACTCGGGGATGACCTCGTGAGTCACCACCAGCAGCATCGCGCCAGCGGCAAGCGCCAAACCCAGTGGCAACACTACTTCGGCAAGGCTGACCAACCAGGCACAAAGCACCGCAAACACCGGCTCCACCAGACCTGACGCCGCACCGATCAAGAACGCCTTGCCCCGCGACATCCCCGCCCCGGCCAACACCAACGCAATCACCAGCCCTTCCGGCACGTCCTGCAAGGCGATGCCCATGGCCAGGCTGTCAGCATCCGGCATGCCGCCGCCCGCCGAGACACCCACAGCCATGCCTTCCGGGATATTGTGGGCAATGATGGCAAACACAAACAGCCAGATACGCGGCGGGATCACCGGTTTGTCCGGCGTGCCCACCAGCATTTCCGGGCTGGCGCCGGAGACTTTGCGGTCAACCAGATACAGCCCGAAGGCGCCCAACATAATGCCAAAACTGATCAATCCACTGGCCCCCCAGGGCGAGAGCCCCAGGCCTTCAGCCGCAGCGATGCCCGGCACGATCAGCGAAAACGCGGTCGCCGCCAACATCACCCCAGCCCCAAAGCCCAGCAGCGTATCGCTCAATGCCACCGGCATGCGCCGGATAACCAGCACCGGCACCGCGCCGAGCGCCGTCCCGAGCGCACAGATGGATCCGCCCTGCAGGGCGCGCAGAATGCGCGGCTCCAGGTTCAGCCACGCCAGCCCGTGGGCCACCAGCAATGCAGTACCTGCCAATAGCAGCAGCGAGCCAAACGCATAACGAAACATTCGCCCGCTGCTGATCGCCAGTGTTTCAGTGCCCATAGTCGGCCTTAGATCTTGTTATGAAGGTGAATGTCAGGCCACGGCGGCCTGATAGCGTGCGGCGACTTCTGGCCAGTTGATAACACTGTAGAAGGCATTGATGTATTCCGGGCGGCGGTTCTGGTACAGCAAATAGTAGGCGTGTTCCCAGACGTCTAGACCTAGGATCGGCGTGTTGCCGCTCATCAGCGGACTGTCTTGGTTACCGCTGCTTTCCACCACCAGGGTCTTTTGTGGATTGACGCTCAGCCAGGCCCAGCCGCTGCCAAAACGGGTCAGCGCAGCCTTGGTGAAAGCCTCCTTGAAGCTGTCGAAACCGCCCAACTGCTCCTCGATGGCTTTTCCCAATGCGCCGTCGGGTTTACCGCCACCTTTGGGCGACATCACTGCCCAGAACAGCGAGTGGTTGGCATGGCCGCCGCCCTGATTGATCACGGCTGCGCGCAGCTTTTCCGGCAGTTGCTGCACGCTGGAGACCAGCTTCTCCACCGGCCAGCCGGCGAACTCGGTGCCGTCGACGGCAGCGTTGAGGTTGTTGATGTAGGTCTGATGGTGCTTGGTGTAGTGGATCTCCATGGTTTGCGCATCGATATGCGGTTCCAGGGCGTCGTAGGCGTAAGGCAATGCAGGCAAGGTATAAGTCATATCAATGTGCTCCGTATTGAGGAGGGGTGGGTTGCGCCGCTGCGCCACCCAACAGGCGATGAGTGCGAGGGTACTCGCCGTGATCGCTGATGAAATTCAAGAGCTCGACGTAGGTCTTGCTGCTCTGGCGCAGCGCCGCTTCCCGCAATTGCGGGTTCAGCCGCGGATCCTGCAGGGTCTGCAGCAGGCGCTGGTGGATGGCGCAAAGGTATTCCGCGCTTTCCTCCGGCTGATTCAGGCGCAGGTGCAGGTCCGCCAGGTTGTGATGGGAAATGACGCAAGCCGCCACTGCTTCGTCGGCGTCCGCCCAGCGTTCGAACAACACTTGGGCCAAGGCGAGGGCTTGCAAATAGGCCTCGCGAGCGTCCACCAACTCGCCTGCCATAAAGCAGCGATTGGCCCGTTCGATCGTGCGTTTCCAGTGCTCCATGGTGAGCCTCCAAAGCAGGGTCGGTGATTACACGCCGCCGGCCGTGAGTTTTTCCGGATCCAGCAGAACTTCCAGTTGGCTGCGCGGTAAGTCGGTGTGTTCAAGGGCGACGTCAATCACCGGACGGCCTTGCTGATAGGCCTTCTTGGCAATTTCAGCGGCCTTTTGGTAACCGATGATCGGGTTGAGCGCGGTCACCAGGATCGGGTTGCGCGACAGCGCTTCCTTGAGCTTGGCTTCGTTGACCTTGAAACTGGCGATGGCTTTATCGGCCAGCAAACGGCTGGCATTGGCCAGCAATTCGAGGCTGCTGAGCAGGTTCTGCGCGATGATCGGCAGCATCACGTTCAACTCGAAGTTGCCGGACTGGCCTGCGACGGTGATCACCGCGTCATTACCGATAACCTGGGCGGCAACCATCGCCGTCGCTTCCGGGATCACCGGATTGACCTTGCCAGGCATGATCGACGAGCCAGGCTGCAGGCCTTCCAGTTCGATTTCACCCAGGCCCGCGAGCGGACCGGAGTTCATCCAGCGCAGGTCGTTAGCGATTTTCATCAGCGACACGGCAATGGCTTTTAACTGGCCGGAGACCGCGACGGCGGTGTCCTGGGAGCCAATCAGCGCGAACAGGTTCTTGCCGGGCGTGAATTTCACGCCGGTCAGGCTGCTCAGTTGCTGACTGAAACGCACAGCGAATTCCGGGTGTGCGTTGATCCCAGTGCCAACCGCCGTACCGCCCTGGGCCAGCGCTTGCAGGCTCGGCAATAGATCCTGCAAGTGGCCGATATTGGCCTTGAGCTGCTGCGACCAACCGTTGAGCACCTGGCTCATGCGCACAGGCATGGCGTCCATCAGGTGCGTTCGGCCGGTTTTGATGAACGGGTGAACCTCCTCGGCTTTCTGTTCAATGACTTGCACCAAATGCAGCAGGGCCGGCAGCGTTTGCTCATGCAGGACCAGTGCGGCACTGACATGGATGGTGGTCGGAATGATGTCGTTGCTGCTTTGGCCGCAGTTCACGTGGTCGTTGGGGTTGACCGATTCGCCAAGCAACCGGGTAGCGAGGGTGGCAATCACTTCATTGGCGTTCATGTTGGAGCTAGTGCCGGAGCCCGTCTGGAAGATATCCACCGGGAAGTGACGCATGAAGTCGCCTTCCAGCAAGCCTTGGGCGGCGTCGACGATGGCCTTGCCCTGGCCTTCGCTGATTTGCTTGAGGTCGACGTTGACCTTGGCGGCGGCGGTCTTGGCCAGGATCAGGGCGCGGATGAATTGCGCCGGCATGCGTTGATGACTGATCGGGAAGTTGTTCACCGCGCGCTGGGTTTGCGCACCATACAAGGCCTCGGCCGGCACTTGCAGTTCGCCCATGCTGTCGCGTTCGATACGGGTGTTACTCATCGGAAGATCCTTGCACCAGGTCAGAAACAGAAATCGAGGGCAGCAACTCGCAGGTCGCCAATCGCCACGCAAAGGACTGCCACCGCTTGAGGCGGCATGCGCAGTGGGAGAGTTTTTCCAGGTCGCGCAGGGGGCGCCAGGCTTGATCCAGGCACAGAGAGCGCCAATGCCAGGGCAGTGCGATGTCGCTGGCGGTATCGAGCAGCAGGTGGAATGAAGTTTCTGCGATCGTCCACGGATGGGTCGCCGTGCAGCACGCCAGGTATCGCCCCTCATTGAGGTAATGTTCGATCAGGCGCGGTTCGTTGGGGTCGAGGCCGCAGCGAATCTGGCGACTCATCCAGCGCCAGCTCTCCAGGTAAGGATCCTCATGCAGGACAGAACTCATGATCCACACTCATTCGGTAATGATATTTATTATTAAATGATATTGAGAATCAAAACAAGCGCAACAAACTAACCACCTGCAATGCACGCACAAAAAAAGGCGCGCCGTCTTGAGGAGGGCGCGCCTTTATTGGGTGAAGCGTCGGAAGGGTCAGCTGCCAGCGACAGTCATCCGCTCGATCAACACAGAGCCTGTGCGAATGTTGCTGCGCAGTTCCAGATCATTACCCACAGCAACGATCTGCTTGAACATGTCGCGCATATTGCCGGCGATGGTCACCTCCTGGACGGCGAACTGAATTTCGCCATTTTCCACCCAGAAACCCGCCGCCCCCCGGGAGTAATCACCGGTGACCATGTTCAGGCCATGGCCCATTAACTCAGTCACTAGCAGGCCACGCCCCATTCGCCGCAGCAGCGCCGCCTGGTCTTCATCGCCGTGGGTGACGAACAGGTTATGCACGCCGCCGGAGTTGGCGGTGCTGGGCAGGCCCAGCTTGCGACCGGCGTATGTGCCCAGCACGTAAGACACCAACTCGCCCTTCTCGACGAACGGCTTGGCATAAGTCGCCAGGCCATCACCGTCGAACGACGTACTGCCCATGGCGCGCATCAAGTGCGGACGTTCATCGATGGTCAGCCACTCCGGGAACAGTTTCTGGCCGATCGAGCCTTCCAGGAACGAGGATTTGCGGTACAAGTTGCCACCGGAAATCGCCCCCAGGAAGCTGCCAAACAACCCACCGGCCAGTTCCGCTGAAAACAGCACCGGCACTTCACAGGTCGGCACCGGGCGCGCACCCAGACGGCTCGCCGCACGCTGCGCGGCGCGCTGACCAATGCTGACCGCGTCCGCCAGCAACTCGCCCTGACGGTTCACGTCATACCAGTAATCACGCTGCATCTGGCCATCGGCTTCGGCGATCATCACGCAGCTCAAGCTATGACGGGTGGATGCATAACCACCGATAAAGCCATGGCTGTTGCCATACACGCGGCACCCCTGGTGCGTGCTCAACGTGGTGCCATCCGCGTTCTTGATGCGGGGATCGGCGTCGAACGCGGCCGCTTCGCAGATCAGCGCCTTTTCAATGGCCTGTTCGGGTGTGATATCCCAGGCGTGAAACAGATCGAAATCCTGCAGGTCCTTGGCCATCAGCGCTTTATCGGCCAGGCCAGAGCTTTCATCCTCGGAGGTGTGCTTGGCGATTGCCAACGCTGCGGCCACCGTCTCGCGGATCGCGTCCGGACCGCTGGCCGAGGTGCTGGCCGAACCTTTGCGCTGCCCCATGTACAGCGTGATGCCGAAACCCTGGTCGCGGTTGAACTCAACAGTCTCCACTTCCCGCTGACGGACCGACGTCGACAGCCCCTGCTCCAGCGACACCGCCACTTCACAGGCACTGGCCCCCTGGCGCTTGGCCTCGGCAAGGATCTGCTCGACTTGTTCCTGCAGTGCCGGTAACGCTTGCGGACCGACGCTTTGGGCTGCACTCATGGTTATCTCCACTCAAATTCTGCTTTCGGTTAAGGCCATCGAGCGACCGGGCCGGACAAGCGGCCCCCGACTGGTTATCATGGCGGCGTTTCTTTGCGGACTGCCACCATGGTTGATTCTTACGACGACTCCCTCGATGGGGAGAAAAGCAAAACCCAGGTCAAACGTGAGCTGCATGCTCTGGTCGACCTCGGCGAGCGCCTTACTACGCTCAAAAAAGACTTGATTGCAAAACTGCCACTGACCGACGAAATGCGTCGTGCCCTGGCCGATGCGCCCAAGCACACCGCGAATATCGCGCGTAAACGGCACATCTCGTTTATCGGCAAGCTCATGCGCGATCAGGACATCGACGCCATTTTGACTTTGCTCGATCAAACCGATGCCTCGACTCGCCAGTACAACGAACGCTTCCATAACCTGGAACGCTGGCGTGACCGCCTGATCTCGGGCGATGACGCGGTGCTGGAGAAATTCGTGATGGACTACCCGGATGCGGACCGCCAGCAACTGCGCTCCCTGATCCGTCAGGCCCAGCACGAACTGGCGCATAACAAGGCGCCCGCCACCAGCCGTAAAATCTTCAAGTACATCCGTGAGCTGGACGAGACTCAACGCGGCCTGCGTTGATCCTCTTCCCCGGGTGGCGTTCTGCGCCACCCGAAGCTCCACCCCTTACGACCCCGTGCCACCCACGGTGATCGCATCAATCTTCAGCGTTGGCTGGCCGACACCCACCGGCACCGACTGCCCATCCTTCCCGCAGGTACCCACGCCGCTGTCCAGCGACAGGTCGTTACCGACCATCGACACCTTGCTCATCGCTTCAGGACCGTTACCAATCAACGTTGCGCCTTTGACCGGCGCGGTGATCTTGCCGTCTTCGATCAGGTACGCCTCGCTGGTGGAGAACACGAACTTGCCGCTGGTGATGTCCACCTGACCGCCGCCGAGGTTGGCGCAGTAGATGCCGCGTTTCACCGAAGCAATGATTTCCGCCGGATCGCTTTCGCCACCGAGCATGTAGGTGTTGGTCATCCGCGGCATCGGCAGGTGCGCGTAGGATTCACGCCGACCGTTACCGGTGCGCGCCACGCCCATCAGGCGGGCGTTAAGCTTGTCTTGCATGTAGCCCTTGAGCACGCCGTTTTCGATCAGGGTGGTGCATTCGGTTGGCGTGCCTTCGTCGTCGACGCTCAGCGAGCCACGGCGCCCGGCCAGGGTGCCATCATCGACGATGGTGCAGAGCTTGGACGCAACCATCTCGCCCATGCGCCCGCTATAGGCCGAACTGCCCTTGCGGTTGAAGTCACCTTCCAGGCCATGGCCGACCGCTTCGTGCAGCAGCACGCCGGACCAGCCCGAACCCAACACCACCGGCAATGTACCGGCCGGCGCCGGGATGGCTTCCAGATTGACCAGCGCCTGGCGCAACGCTTCACGGGCATACCCCATGGCACGGTCGTCGGTGAGGAAATAACGGTAGTCGGTACGCCCGCCGCCGCCATGGCCACCGCGTTCGCGGCGACCGTTCTGTTCGACGATCACACTGACGTTGAAGCGCACCAGCGGCCGCACATCCGCCGCCAGGCCGCCGTCGGTGGACGCCACCAGAATGCGCTCCCACACACCGGCCATGCTCACGGTGACTTGCTGGATACGCGGGTCGAGGGCGCGGGTTGCAGCGTCGATACGCTTGAGCAGCTCGACCTTTTCCGCACGACTGATCACTTCCAGGGGGTTATCCGGCGCGTACAACTGCGCCACGTCCTGGGTGCTGAACGCCTGCACCGTGCCATTTTGGCCCGCACGGGAGATCGAGCGCGCGGCACGCGCGGCCAGGCCCAAGGCTTCCAGGGTGATCGCGTTGCTGTAGGCAAAACCGGTTTTCTCACCGGACTGCGCACGCACACCCACACCCTGATCGAGGTTGAAACTGCCTTCCTTGACGATGCCGTCTTCCAGAGCCCAGGACTCGGAAATCTGCCCCTGGAAATACAGGTCGGCCGCGTCGATGCCCGGCCCGGCCAGATCGCCAAGCACGGTTTGCAAGCTTTCGATGGTCACGCCACCGGGGGCCAGGAGGTGATCACTGACTGAGGACAACAACTCGCTCATAGGTATGGCCTTAAATTCATCGTTCCGAAGCAGGTCGCTGTGCGCCCTGCGAGAAAAAGCGCCGATGGTTGACCACCGGCATGCGCGCCCGTATCGACGCCTGTTCACTGCTATCGCGTTCGGCCAGCAACACCGCTTCGCCTTTATCCTGTTGTGCCAGCACACGGCCCCAAGGGTCGACAATCGCCGCGTGGCCATAGGTTTCCCGTGGCCCCGGATGCACCCCGCCTTGAGCCGCCGCCAGCAGGTAACACTGGGTCTCGATGGCACGTGCACGGATCAGCACATCCCAGTGCGCGGCGCCGGTCACCGCCGTAAACGCTGAAGGCGCGGTGATCAATTCAGCCCCCGCCGCGCGCAGCTCACTGTACAGCTCGGGGAAGCGCAGGTCATAACACACCGTCAGGCCCAACCGGCCGACGGGCGTGTCCGCCACCACCACATGATCTCCGAAAGCATAGTCGTCGGATTCGCGATAGCGACCGCGAGCATCGGCGACATCCACATCGAACAGGTGCAGCTTGTCGTAACGGGCAACGATTTCGCCCTGATCATCGACCAGTAGCGAGCAGGCATTGGACTTGGCGTTCGGCCGATCCTTGGGCGGCAGCGGCAAAGTACCGGCCACTATCCATAAGGTGAGGTCGCGGGCGGTCTGTTTCAACCACGGCAGGATCGGGCCTTCGCCCAGCGCTTCGGCGCGACCGATGTCGGCCACGTCGCGGCGGCCCATGGCGGCGAAGTTTTCCGGTAATACCGCCAGCTTCGCGCCACCCGCCGCGGCGTGTTCCAGCAGACGCCGGGCCTGGGCCAGGTTGGCCAGCACATCGCTCTGGCTGACCATTTGAATTACCGCAAAGGACATGGACCGACCCTCCGTAATGGATAGGCCGCCATGCTACTCCACAGGCTCTCAGTTTGGCTTTTCAAATGGCTTATCGAAGGTGATTTTCGGGTCCTTCCACGGGCCTTCGACCTTGTATTGCACGCTGGCAAAGCGCGCAACACGGTCACCGATCAGTTTGTCGATCAGGAACAGCGCGCCACCAATGGCGGGCGCGCCCACGATCAGCGCGGCGATCGGCAGGTTATTGGTCACTGGCAGGGTGACCAGCAGCTTGGCGTCGACACGGTCTGTGACCAGGTCCAGGGTGCCGTTGAGCTCCAGGTTAGTGGAAGGCCCGGTCATGGTGATCGGCTCCCGGGTCACGAACACGCCATTACTGGCCGCCAACAAGCCTTTGACCCGGTCATAGCTCAAACCCTTGCCGAGCAAGTCCGAGAAGTCCAGCCGCAGACGGCGTCCAATGGAGTTGAAGTTCAGCAGGCCAAACACCCGCAGCGCCTGGGCGCCGCCTTCCACTTCTACGAACTGGCCGTTGCGGAACGATGCGTCCAGACTACCGGAGAAACGCTTGGGCCCGACGTAGGCTGGCGAGCCGGGCCAGCGACCGTCCACATCCAGATGGAAATCCTGACTGGTGACAGTGGGCGCATAACCCCAACCCTTGAGCACATCACCGATATTCTTGCCATCCAGACGGCCTTTGTACCAACTGCTGCTGTCGCCCGCCGTCCCTTCCCAACCACCGGCGCCCTTGAGCTGCATGCCCTTGAGGCCAAGGTCCAGGTTATTGAAGGCCATGCCTTTGGCCGTCGGGCGGATTTTCAGCGACCAGGTGCCTATCAGGTCCGGGCCCTGGAACAGCTGGTCGATGGCGATATCCAGTGCAGGGATATTTTTTGGATCGACATCGGCCAAGGGGTCTGGCGCGTTTTCGTCAGCCTGCACCGTCGGGTCCACTGCCGGCAGCTTCACATACTGCAGGTTGATCGCAATCGGCGCGCCTTTGGCGTCCGGCAGGTTGACCGTGCCCTTGGCTTGCTGACTGTCGAGCTGCAGGCCCCAGGCCGCAGGCTTGCGGTCCAGTTGCAGATTGACCTGATCAAACTGAGTGCCAAAGCCGGTCAGCTTGCCTACCTTGAAGTCGGCACCACTGAGCAACTGCTTCGCGCTACCGCCCGGATCATTGCCCGCGTAGCGGTCTACCAGTTTCTTCCACGGGTCGATATCGAGTTCAGACAGCACGCCGCGAATACGCAAACCCTTGGCCCCTGGCAACACTGCATCGCCATCGCCGAGGAAAAGTTCGCCACGCCCGTCGTTGAATTTGTCCGGCGGCGCGGCAAACGTGAAGTTGGCCAGTTCGCCGTAGTCAAACCAATAACGACGCTCGGCGCCCTGCAAGGTCATGCGGAACACACTGTCACGTCCTTGGCTGGCGGGCATGCCGAACGGTGCCGGCAGGTCCACGGCAACGCCCTTCAGATTGGAGCTGACCATCAATTGGCTATCGGCGCCATCCAGGGTCAGTTGCAGTTGGTAAGGCACATCGCCGGACACTGGCAACGGTTGGCTGATATTCAACCAGTCCGTCAGCCGCTTGACCGTCACTTGGCCCTTGGCAGTCACACGCGTGCTGATATTCCCCGGCTTGCCATCGGCAACAATCTGCGCAGTGATCGGCCGGTCGAACGCCTGGGCCGTGATGTTCTGGCCACTGAGGCCCTTGGCGCTGTCGAAACGGAAATCGCCCTTGAGCTGGGTCAAGTCCAGGGTCGGCTCTGCCAATTGCAGGCGCGATTTATCCGTCTTGAAGTCCACCACGATCTTCGGCTCGGTGCCTTTCGCCAGTGGTATATCCAGGTCAAGGCTGCCTTGCAGGTCACCGTCACCTTTCCAGCCGGCAAAGGTCGAAGCGGTGCCGATCGGCGCTTCCTGGAGGATTTTCAAACCGTCGCCCAAGCCACCGGCAAACCCACCCGTCAACAACAGATGACTGTCCTTGCCCTCCGGGGCGTGGGGAATATTGACGTAGACGTCCTTGACCTTGGTGTCGAGCAACTGGCCCTTGCTGGCGAGGATGCGTACGCCGCTCTCCTCGACAAACACTTCGCCGCTGACCTTGCTCACATGAGGCCAGCCCGGCTGAAACGCCAATTCGGCGTCATGCACCTTGAAGAACAGGCTGATATTACGCGACGCCGGTAGCGCGTCGTGGTTCAGCGACCCCTGATACTGGAAGAAGCCCTGGTCCACTGCGCCCTTGAGAATCGCGGTGCGCAGCCACTCATCCAGCGCCGGGCTCAACACCGCAGGCAGGTACTTGGGGGTGAATCGCCCATCACCATCGACCATGCCGACCCGCAGGTCCATGTAGTCTTCCTGGCTGTGGTCGAAATGCAGGCGAATCAGGAAATCGGCAGCGACGTTGCCCTCCTCACCCAGCACCTTGATGTATGGGGCAATCAGGGTGAAGCCTTCCTTGTCGAGCTTCCACGTCAGGCGTGCATTGGCCTGGATGTACTGCCACGGCTTGGCAAAGATCGGATCGAGGTGCAGGGAAAAGTCCTTGCTGTCCATGCGTAACTCGCCATGGCCCAGATCGCCGCTGATGCTGCCGGATACGTTACGCGCGGCGGGCGCACCCATGTAGGCATCAAACCCGATGCGTTCGAGGTTGGCGGCGAAGCTGACTTTTTGATCGGTCGTATCTTCAGGACGAAAGTCCACCAGCACATTACGCAGCAGGCCTGTGGCCTTAAGGTGCTGGATAGTCTTGGCAAAACCTTCCGGCAGCGGCGCCAGGGCATTGAGCAGCGGCGTGATCGGGGTCAGGTCCAGGCGGTCGGCCTGGAGCTTCCAGACTTCCAGATCCTTGTCGGTGGCCAGGCGCTGTTGCAGTTGCAGGCGCGATTCCCAGCGGGTGTCCCCCAGGTTCATCGCCAGTGAGTCGAACAGGACCTTGAGACCGGTTTCGCTGCGTTGCAGGTAAGCGGTGAGCGCCAGATTCTCGATATGCACAGGTTTGCGGTCGGCGTAGCTGCCCTTCACCTGCGGCGAATTGAGGCGCACCACCGCGCTCTGCACGGTGCCTTGGGCCCAGGTCAGCCAGAATTCACCACCGGCCTTGAATTGGGTGAGCTTCCACTGCTGGGTCAGTTTGGCCGGAATCCACTTGGCCCAGTCGCTTTGCGGCAGGCTCAGGTAGGCCTGGACTTCACCGTCCTTCCATTGACTGGCGCGAATACGCGTGCGCAGGCTCACCGCCAATGGCTGGCCGTCGGGCAAGGTCAGGCGTGCATCCAGGCGTTGGCGGGTGACGCCAGTGTGCAGGCTCAGGCCGACATACGTCAGGGTCACCGGCGCCTGGTCAAATGGCTGCAAGGTCACCTGGCTGTCGAGCAACGACACGCGCTCGACCTTTTGCATGTTCTTGAGCAGCTGCTCAGGGTCCACGGGCTGATCGTCCTGCACCGGCAGACCTTGCAGCGCCCACTTGCCATCCTTGTCTTCCTTGGCACTGAGCTGCAGACCGCCGACCTGCAGGTGGGCAATGCGCACCTCGCGGGCCATCAGGCTGGCCCACATATCCGGCACCACTTCGACCTGATCCAGACGCAAGGCACTGCTGCCCTCGCCCAGCATCACATCGTGGGCCCGCAATACCGGTGCGAACCCGCTCCAGCGGCCTTCAACGCTGCCAATGTGCAGCGGCATGTCCACCGCGGCCTGGGCCTTGGCTTCGATCTCCGCACGGTACTCGGCCACCAGCGGCGTCAATTCACGCCCCAGGCTCACATACACCGCCGCCAATACCAGCAACAAGGCACAGAGGCCCAGGCTCCAACGGGTCAAAGCGGCAAAAAAGCGTATCAGACGCTCCATGTCAGGCGACCCTCAAGGCAGTAGTCGGACGGCAGATCAAGGCCTGCCTGTCTCATAAAAGGTAAGCGAATGGGGATCAGAGCAGCACCACGTCGTATTGTTCCTGGGAATACATGGTTTCGACCTGGAAGCGTATCGTGCGCCCGATAAACCCTTCCAGCTCAGCAACGTTACCGGACTCTTCATCCAGCAACCGGTCGACCACTTTCTGGTTGGCGAGCACTCTGTAACCTTCGGCCTGGTAGGCTCGCGCTTCTCGCAGGATTTCGCGGAAAATCTCGTAGCAAACGGTTTCCGGCGTCTTCAATTTACCGCGCCCCTGGCAACTGCTGCACGGCTCGCACAATACCTGCTCCAGGCTTTCGCGGGTGCGCTTGCGCGTCATCTGCACCAGGCCCAGCTCGGTGATGCCGATAATGTTGGTCTTGGCGTGATCGCGCTCCAGCTGTTTCTCCAGGGTACGCAGTACTTGGCGCTGGTGCTCTTCATCTTCCATGTCGATGAAGTCGATGATGATGATGCCGCCGAGGTTGCGCAGGCGCAGTTGGCGCGCGATCGCGGTGGCGGCTTCGAGGTTGGTCTTGAAGATGGTTTCTTCGAGGTTGCGATGGCCCACGAACGCGCCGGTGTTGACGTCGATAGTGGTCATGGCTTCCGCCGGGTCCACCACCAGGTAGCCTCCGGACTTGAGTGGCACCTTGCGTTCCAGGGCTTTCTGGATTTCGTCTTCGACGCCATACAGGTCGAAGATCGGTCGCTCGCCGGGGTAGTGTTCCAGGCGGTCGGCAATTTCCGGCATCAGCTCGGCCACAAATTGCGTGGTGCGCTGGAATGTTTCCCGCGAGTCGATGCGAATTTTCTCAATCTTCGGGCTGACCAGGTCGCGCAACGTACGCAGGGCCAGGCCGAGGTCTTCGTAGATCACACTGGGTGCGCCGATGGTCTTGATCTGTGCGCCGATCTGGTCCCATAGCCGCCGTAGATAACGGATATCCATGAGGATCTCATCGGCACCCGCACCTTCAGCGGCAGTGCGCAGGATGAAGCCGCCCGCTTCCTTGATGCCTTCGGCAGCCACGCAGTCGCTGACCACCTTTTTGAGACGCTCGCGCTCGGCTTCGTCTTCGATCTTCAGGGAAATACCGACATGCGCGGTGCGCGGCATGTACACCAGGTAACGCGACGGAATCGACAGCTGAGTGGTCAGGCGCGCGCCTTTGGAACCGATGGGGTCCTTGGTGACTTGCACCACCAGGCTCTGCCCTTCGTGCACCAAGGCGCTGATGCTTTCTACCGCCGGCCCTTCGCGCAGGGAAATTTCCGAAGCATGGATAAACGCGGCTCGGTCCAGGCCGATGTCGACGAACGCCGCCTGCATTCCCGGCAATACCCGCACGACTTTGCCTTTGTAGATATTGCCGACGATCCCGCGTTTCTGGGTGCGCTCAACGTGCACTTCTTGCAGAACACCGTTCTCTACCACCGCCACGCGCGATTCCATCGGCGTGATATTGATCAGAATCTCTTCACTCATGGCTGGGTCTCGTTCAGGCGTTTTCACAATAGTGACCGGTCGCTTAAGGCTGGGCGCTGGAATACGGCGTTCAGCGCGCGGTAAGGTTTTGCCAACAGGGTATGCCGAATTGGGCGAGCAGTTGTGCGGTTTCGCACACCGGCAGGCCTACCACAGCGGAATAACTGCCATTGAGTCCGGCGACAAATACTGAGCCCAACCCTTGAATAGCATAGCCGCCCGCCTTGTCCTGGGGTTCGCCACTCTGCCAGTAGGTGGTCGCTTCCTCGACGGAAATCCCGCGAAACCGTACACGACTGCTTACACAAACAGTCTCGCAACGCTGGCCATCGGTGAGGGCAATAGCGGTCAGCACGTCATGTTCACGCCCCGCCAGCGCCATCAGCATTGCCAGGGCATCGGCCTGATCCACGGGCTTACCGAGTATCTGGCCATCGACGATCACGGCGGTATCGGCACCCAGCACACACACGTCGTCAGTGCTTTCGAGCACAGCAAAACCCGCCGCCGCCTTGCCGCGCGCAAGGCGCTCGACGTAGGAAACGGCGGATTCGTTTGTAAGAGGAGTTTCATCGATAGCGGCGCTGACCACGGTGAAAGGCACACCGATCTGGACCAGCAGTTCACGCCGCCTCGGGGAGCCCGAGGCCAGGTAAAGCGAATTCATTGCAGACTCTCCCTGTAGGGTTCGATAACCAGGCAGAGCCTCGCAATCCATTCAATTGATTTTATAGCGACGACGCAACCCACGCAGACCGAAGCTGATCCATGGCCAGAGCAAGGCACTGACCAGCGCCGGCAATACCAGCGCCAGGGTTGGCTGGCGGTTGCCGGTCAAGGCGCTCAGCCACAGCTGAACCAACTGCGCCAGGCCGAAGATCACCAGGATCACCAGGCACTGCTGCCACATCGGGAACATGCGCAGGCGTTGCTGCAACGACAACACCAGGAAGGTGATCAGGGTCAGGATCAACGCGTTCTGACCCAGCAAGGTGCCATAGAGCACATCTTCCGCCAAGCCCAGGAACATCGCCGTGACCATGCCGACTTTATGCGGCAGGTTCAGCGACCAGAAGGCCAGCAGCAGTGCCAGCCAGAGCGGGCGCAGGATTTCCATGAATTGCGGCAATGGCGAAACGCTAAGCAGCATACCGATAGCAAAGGTCAGCCAGACGATCCAGCCGTTGCGCGAATGAGTATTGGCCATTATTCCTCCCTCTGCCGCGTGGTTGCCGGGGCAGTTGCCGGAGGCTTGGCAGCCGGTGTCGCGGCTGCGGGTTTAGTCACTGCCGGCTTGGCTGGAGGCGTGCTATGGGCTGCCGGCTTGACCGGGGTGGCGACGGGCGCTGCCGGAGCCGCCGTCGGTGCGGGTGGCCCCACGAATGCCGGCTTGGGCACCGTCGCCGGAACGATCGCAGCTGTACCGTTTTGCTTGTCTTCCGCTTCCTGCGCCTGCGCAGCGTCGTTGGCGCGCTCTTCCGGCGTACGGTTATCACTGAACACCAGCAGCAGGTAACGGCTGCGGTTCAGGGCGGCAGTCGGCACGGCACGCACAATGGCGAACGGCTGACCGGAATCGTGGATTACTTCCTTGACCGTCGCCACCGGGTAACCCGCCGGGAAACGCTGGCCCAGGCCGGAGCTGACCAGCAGATCGCCTTCCTTGATGTCAGCGGTGTCAGCCACATGGCGCAATTCCAGACGCTCCGGATTACCGGTGCCGCTGGCAATCGCGCGCAGGCCATTGCGGTTGACCTGCACCGGAATGCTGTGGGTCGTGTCCGTCAGCAGCAATACCCGCGAGGTGTAGGGCATCAGCTCAACCACCTGGCCCATCAGGCCACGGGCGTCGAGCACGGGCTGGCCGAGGACCACACCGTCGCGCTCACCCTTGTTGATGATGATGCGATGGGTGAAGGGGTTGGGGTCCATGCCGATCAACTCAGCCACTTCGACCTTTTCGTTGACCAGTGCGGAGGAATTGAGCAACTCGCGCAGCCGAACGTTCTGCTCGGTGAGGGCCGCGAGCTTCTGCATGCGCCCCTGCAACAGCAGGTTTTCGGTCTTGAGTTTTTCGTTCTCGGCGACCAGCTCGGTGCGGCTGCCGAATTGGCTGGCCACGCCCTGGTACAGACGTTGCGGCAGGTCGGTGATCCAGTAAGTCTGCATCAACACCAGCGACATCTGGCTGCGCACGGGTTTGAGCAGTGCAAAGCGGGCATCGACCACCATCAGCGCGACCGAAAGCACGACCAGCACCAACAGGCGCACGCCCAATGAGGGGCCTTTGGCGAAAAGCGGTTTAATAAGCCGCTCCTCCCAGGCAAATGTTCTCTTTATTCATACGGCATCTAACCGGCCTGGATGCAGATTGAAGAAGATAAACGCCAACAGGCAGCACTGCAAAGTGCTGCCTGCGGGCGAAACATGGGCTGACCAGCAATGACTTATTCGCTGGAGAGCAGGTCCATGGTGTGTTTATCCATCATTTCCAGTGCACGACCACCGCCACGGGCAACGCAAGTCAGCGGGTCTTCGGCGACGATCACCGGCAGCCCAGTCTCTTGGGCCAGCAGCTTGTCGAGGTCGCGCAGCAAGGCGCCACCACCGGTCAGTACCAGGCCACGCTCGGCGATGTCGGAAGCCAGTTCCGGCGGCGATTGCTCCAGGGCGCTTTTCACCGCCTGAACGATAGTGGCCAGGGACTCTTGCAGAGCTTCCAGCACTTCATTGGAGTTCAGGGTGAAGGCACGTGGAACGCCTTCGGCCAGGTTGCGACCGCGCACATCGACTTCGCGCACTTCGCCGCCTGGGTAGGCGGTGCCGATTTCCTGCTTGATGCGCTCAGCGGTGGATTCACCGATCAGGCTGCCGTAGTTACGACGTACATAAGTGATGATCGCTTCGTCGAAGCGGTCGCCGCCTACGCGTACGGATTCGGCATACACCACACCATTCAGGGAGATCAGGGCGATTTCAGTGGTACCACCACCGATATCCACCACCATCGAACCGCGGGCTTCTTCAACCGGCAGGCCGGCACCGATCGCAGCAGCCATTGGCTCTTCGATCAGGAACACTTCACGGGCACCGGCGCCAAGGGCCGATTCACGGATGGCACGACGCTCAACCTGGGTGGACTTGCATGGAACGCAGATCAGCACACGAGGGCTGGGCTGCAGGAAACTGTTTTCGTGAACCTTGTTGATGAAGTACTGCAGCATCTTCTCGCAGACACTGAAGTCGGCGATCACGCCGTCTTTCATCGGACGAATGGCAGCAATATTGCCTGGTGTACGGCCGAGCATGCGCTTGGCCTCGGTGCCGACGGCAACGACACTTTTCTGATTACCATGGGTCCGAATGGCCACAACCGATGGCTCATTCAGGACGATACCGCGCTCGCGCACGTAAATAAGGGTGTTGGCAGTGCCCAGGTCAATGGAAAGATCGCTGGAAAACATGCCACGCAGTTTCTTGAACATGGGAAAGGGACCCTAGGCAACGCGTGGGTAAAAAAGTGCGGCAAACTCTAACAACGACAGGGATTTTGGGCAAGGCGCCAATGTGCTAAATTGGCCGACTTTCTGTGCACCTAACCCCACAATCGCGGCCGTAAGACCGTAGAAATGCGGTAGTGTTCCGACAATCTAACACACGGACAGCCTCCGTTCTGTTTTCCACTGGAGATTCCCATGACGCTTGAACGCTCCGACGTGGAAAAAATCGCGCACCTGGCCTCGCTTGGCCTCAATGATGCCGATCTTCCACAGACCACCGCAGCCCTGAACAGCATTCTCGGGCTGGTCGACCAAATGCAGGCCGTAAATACCGACGGTATCGAGCCCCTGGCTCACCCGCTGGAAGCCAGCCAGCGCCTGCGCGCAGACGTCGTGACCGAGAGTAATAATCGCGAGGCCTACCAGTCCATCGCGCCAGCGGTCGAAAACGGCCTGTATCTGGTTCCGAAAGTCATCGACTAAAGGGAAAGAGCCTGCAATGCATCATATGACTCTGGCCGAGATCGCCCGCGGTCTCGCCGACAAAACGTTTTCTTCCGAAGAGCTGACCAAGACCCTGCTGGCGCGCATCGCCGAGCACGATCCCAAGGTCAACAGCTTCATCAGCCTCACCGAAGAGCTGGCCTTGAGCCAGGCCAAGGCCGCCGACGCACGTCGCGCCAACGGTGAAAATGGCGCACTGCTGGGCGCACCGATCGCCCACAAGGACCTGTTCTGCACCCAGGGCATCCGCACCAGCTGCGGCTCGAAGATGCTCGACAACTTCAAGGCTCCCTACGACGCCACTGTGGTGTCCAAGCTGGCTGCCGCCGGGGCCGTGACCCTGGGCAAGACCAACATGGACGAATTCGCCATGGGTTCGGCCAACGAGTCGAGCTACTACGGCGCGGTGAAAAACCCGTGGAACCTGGACCACGTGCCTGGCGGTTCGTCGGGTGGTTCGGCGGCCGCAGTTGCTGCGCGCTTCCTGCCCGCCGCCACGGCCACCGATACCGGCGGTTCGATCCGCCAGCCAGCGGCCTTTACCAACCTCACCGGCCTGAAGCCGACCTACGGTCGCGTTTCCCGTTGGGGCATGATCGCCTACGCCTCCAGCCTCGATCAGGGTGGCCCTCTGGCGCGCACCGCTGAAGACTGCGCAATTTTGTTACAAGGCATGGCAGGCTTCGATAAACAGGACTCCACCAGCATCGACGAGCGCGTGCCGGACTACAGCGCCAGCCTGAACACGTCGCTCAAGGGCCTGCGTATCGGTGTGCCGAAGGAATACTTCAGCGCCGGTCTCGACCCGCGCATTGCTGAGCTGGTGCACAACAGCGTGAAGACGCTGGAAAGCCTGGGTGCCGTCATCAAGGAAATCAGCCTGCCGAACAACCAGCACGCAATTCCTGCGTACTACGTGATCGCGCCGGCAGAAGCCTCTTCCAACCTGTCGCGCTTCGACGGCGTGCGTTTCGGCTATCGCTGCGAAAACCCGAAAGACCTCACCGACCTTTATAAGCGCTCCCGTGGCGAAGGTTTCGGTGCCGAAGTGCAACGCCGGATTATGGTCGGTGCCTACGCCCTGTCGGCCGGTTACTACGACGCGTACTACCTCAAGGCGCAGAAAATCCGTCGCCTGATCAAGAACGACTTCATGGCAGCCTTTGAAGAAGTCGACGTGATCCTCGGCCCAACCACGCCAAACCCGGCCTGGAAGATCGGCGCCAAGACCGGCGACCCGATCGCCGAGTACCTGGAAGACCTGTACACCATCACCGCCAACCTCGCGGGCCTGCCGGGCTTGTCCATGCCTGCCGGTTTCGTCGATGGCCTGCCGGTCGGCGTGCAATTGCTCGCCCCGTATTTCCAGGAAGGCCGCCTGCTCAATGTGGCGCACCAGTACCAGTTGAACACCGACTGGCACACTCGCACCCCTACCGGCTTCTGAGGAGAACACTATGCAATGGGAAGTTGTGATCGGGCTGGAGATTCATACCCAGCTCGCCACCCAATCGAAGATTTTCTCCGGTAGCGCCACCACGTTCGGCTCCGAGCCCAACACCCAGGCCAGCCTGGTCGACCTGGGCATGCCCGGCGTACTGCCGGTGCTGAACCAGGAAGCGGTACGCATGGCGGTGATGTTCGGCCTGGCAATTGACGCCGAGATCGGCCAGCACAACGTGTTCGCGCGTAAGAACTACTTCTACCCGGACCTGCCCAAAGGCTACCAGATCAGCCAGATGGAACTGCCGATCGTCGGCAAGGGCCACCTGGACATTCCTCTGGAAGACGGCACCATCAAGCGCGTCGGCGTAACCCGCGCGCACTTGGAAGAAGACGCCGGTAAAAGCCTGCACGAAGAATTCCCGGGCGCCACCGGTATCGACCTGAACCGTGCCGGCACGCCGCTGCTGGAAATCGTGTCCGAGCCGGACATGCGCAGTGCCAAGGAAGCCGTAGCCTACGTCAAGACCATCCACGCGCTGGTGCGCTACCTGGGCATCTGCGACGGCAACATGGCTGAAGGTTCGCTGCGTTGCGACTGCAACGTGTCGATCCGTCCAAAGGGCCAGGTCGAGTTCGGCACTCGCTGCGAGATCAAGAACGTCAACTCGTTCCGCTTCATCGAGAAAGCGATCAACAGCGAAGTGCGTCGCCAGATCGAGCTGATCGAAGACGGTGGCAAGGTCATCCAGCAAACCCGCCTGTACGACCCGAACAAAGATGAAACCCGCGCCATGCGCAGCAAAGAGGAAGCCAACGACTACCGTTACTTCCCCGATCCGGACCTGTTGCCGGTGGTGCTTGAGGACTCGTTCCTCAACGACATCCGGGCCACCCTGCCGGAATTGCCGCAGCAGAAACGCGAGCGCTTCCAGGCGCAGTTCGGCCTGTCGGTCTACGACGCCAGCGTGCTGGCTTCCAGCCGTGAGCAAGCCAACTACTTTGAAAAAGTCGTGAGCATTGCCGGTGACGCCAAGCTGGCGGCCAACTGGGTGATGGTTGAACTGGGCAGCCTGTTGAACAAGCAGGGCCTGGAAATCGACGAAGCCCCAGTCTCCGCCGAGCAATTGGGCGGCATGCTGCTGCGCATCAAGGACAACACCATCTCCGGCAAAATCGCCAAGACCGTGTTTGAAGCGATGGCCAGCGGTGAAGGCAGCGCCGATGAAATCATCGAGAAACGCGGTCTCAAGCAAGTCACCGACAGCGGCGCGATCTCGGCCGTGCTGGATGAAATGCTCGCAGCCAACGCCGAGCAGGTCGAACAGTACCGTGCGGCGGACGAAGCCAAGCGCGGCAAGATGTTCGGCTTCTTTGTCGGCCAGGCGATGAAAGCCTCCAAAGGCAAGGCCAACCCGCAACAGGTGAACGAACTGCTGAAAAGCAAGCTCGAAGGCTGATAGCGATGGACAGTCCGGGCGGAAATTTCACTTCCCACCCGGATACCCTGTGGGAGCGGGCTTGCCTGCGATTGCATCCCCTCGATGTTCTTGAGACACCGAGTTATCTGCATCGCAGGCAAGCCAGCTCCCACATTTGTTATGGGGCATCTTGAACATGAAGCGTCTACTCGGCCTCCTGGCCTTGTTCTCCCTACTGGCCGGTTGCGCCAGCGGCATCATCAACCCCAACGGCTACGACGAAACCGGCACCGCCTCCTATTACGGCGCCAAGCACCATGGCAATAAGACAGCCAGCGGTGAACCCTTCAATCAGAACGCCCTGACCGCCGCCCACCGGCGATTGCCGTTCGGCACCCAGGTCAAGGTCACCAATCTCGACAACGACAAATCCGTGGTTGTCCGCATCAATGATCGCGGCCCGCATACCCGTGGGCGCTTGATTGATCTTTCGCGCAAGGCTGCCCAGCAACTGGGTATGATCAGCAGCGGCACCGCGCGTGTGCGCGTGCAAGCCCTGAGCAACTGAAGACGGAGCCCTGACCATTTTCGGATTAACCGCCCTCTCGCCCTGGAGCCTGCTGGAATTGGTCAGCGGCCTGGTCCTGCTGATCATCGGCGCCGAAATCCTGGTGCGCGCCGCCGTGCGCCTGGCCGCGAGCCTCAAGGTGCGGCCGCTGATCATCGGCCTGACGATCGTGGCCTTCGGCAGCAGCGCACCGCAGATGACCGTCAGCCTGCAAGCCACGCTGGCCGGCAACACCGATATCGCGGTGGGCAGCGTGATCGGCAGCAGTATCTTCAACATTCTGGTCACCCTGGGCCTGTCGGCGCTGATCATTCCGCTGCGGGTCTCGCGCCAGCTGGTGCGCCTGGATATTCCGGTAATGATCCTGGCCGGGCTGCTGGTGTTCACCCTCGCCGCCAATGAAGCACTCACGCCACTCGACGGCCTGGTGCTGCTCGTTGCCCTGGTCGCCTACCTCGGTGTGCTGCACTACCAGACCCGTCATTCCCGCCGCCCGCGCACGCTGGACACCGTGGCCCGCGCGCCCTGGCTGAGCAGCGTGCTGCTGATGCTTGGCGGGCTGCTGATTCTGGTGCTGGCCGGCCATTTGCTGTTGGGCGCAGCCGTCGATGTGGCGGGCGACTTGGGCTTGTCGGAACGTGTGATCGGCCTGACCTTGATCGGCGTCGGCACCTCGCTGCCATGCCTGGCGACCTCGCTGATTGCCGCCCTGCGTGGCGAACGGGAAATCGCCGTGGGCAACGTGATTGGCAGCAACCTGTTCAACCTGCTGGGCGTATTGGGCCTGACCGCCCTGCTCGCGCCCTCGCCGCTGTCGGTATCGCCCAATGCCCTGGATTTCGACCTGCCGGTGATGCTCGGCGTGGTGGTGCTGTGCCTGCCGGTGTTTTACACCGGCTACCGCGTGACCCGCGCCGAAGGCCTGGTGCTGCTGGGCCTGTACCTGGCGTACGGCCTGCATGTGATGGCCTTTACCACCGGCATGCCCCTGGCCAGCAAGCTTGAACAACTGATGCTGTATTACGTCCTGCCAGTGCTGGTGGCTTTTCTGTTGTTCAGCACGCTGCGAGCCTGGCGCCGCCAAAACAAGAGGGAGCCGCAATGACCGATCAGAAAAAGCCCGGGGTTGAGATGCGTCGCCAGGTCATGGGCGATGTGTTCGTCGACCGCGCCTTGGGCAACGCCACCGAGTTCACCCAGCCGCTGCAGGACTTCGTCAATGAACATGCCTGGGGCAGCGTGTGGAACCGCGAAGGTCTACCGCTGAAGACCCGCAGCCTGATCACCCTCGCAGCCCTCACCGCGCTCAAGTGCCCGCAGGAACTCAAGGGCCATGTGCGCGGTGCGCTGAACAATGGCTGTACCGTGGAAGAGATCCGCGAGGCACTGCTGCATTGCGCGGTGTATGCCGGTGTGCCGGCGGCGATTGATGCGTTTCGTGCGGCGCAGGAAGTGATCGAAACCTATCAGAAAGAGGGCTAGATCCAGCCGCCCGCCTGCAACACAAAGATTCCGATATTGGTGGTCACCGCCGCCATCAAGGTGGTGATCACGATAATCGCTGCCGCCAGCTCATGATTACCCTCGGCTGCCCTGGCCATCACAAAACTGGCGGCTGCGGTCGGCGCACCGAAGTACAGGAACAGAATCCCCAGCTCCGGCCCCCGGAAGCCCAACAGCCAGGCGCCCAGCGTCGCGACAACCGGCAAACCGATCATCTTCACCAGGCTGGCGCTCAGGGCCATGCTCCCGCTTTTGCGCAGGGCCGCCAGCGACAGGGTGCCACCGATACAGATCAGCGCCAGCGGCAAGGTCATGTCCGCAAGGTACTGGCCCGAAGACTCCAGCCAACCCGGCAAGCCAATCTGGAACACCGCGAACGGCGTGGCTGCGATCACACTGATGATCAGCGGGTTGGCCACCACGCTCTTGCAGATGCTCCACGGATCGGACTTGATCACCGGGCTGTACACCGCCAGCACGATGGTCGACAGGGTGTTGTAGAACAGGATCACCAGTGCCGCGAGAATCGCGCCCAGGGAGATGCCGTAGTCGCCGTACATGCTGGCAGCCAGCGCCAGACCGATCACGCCGTTATTGCCGCGAAACGCACCCTGGGTATAGATGCCGCGGTCTTCACGCGGGCACCGAAAGATCGCCCAACCCCAGGCCAGCGCGAAGCTGAGCAAGGTGGCGACGGCAAAATAGATCAGCAAGCCCGGCTTGAGCGCCGAGTGCAGGTCGGCATGCAGGATGCCGAGGAACAGCAGCGCCGGCATGGTGACGTTGAACACCAGGGACGAGGCCGTGTGGATAAAGTTGTCGTTGATCCAATTGACGCGCTTGAGCAGCACACCGAGGAACAGCATGGCAAACACCGGCGCGGTGATGGTGAGGGTGGTGAGGAAAATTGCCAGCATGCCGGGAGAGCCTTGGTGAGCGTCGGTAGGTGGCTAATGATAAGCCATGCAGCCCTGCGGCGTCTGGTAGGACGCCTTCGCGAGCAAGTCGAATCGTCGCACCACCGCTCCCACACTTGACCGAGTTCCAGCATGAGAATGCGGTCAAGTGTGGGAGCGGGTTTACTCGCGAAGGCAGGCGACCCGGTCTCAGGTAATGGGCGCAGGGTTGAACAAGGTGATGTCGTTATGCAGTTTGTGATGCTCCGCCCACGTCTGCTTCCTGCCGCTGGCCACATCCAGGTAGAAATGGAACAACTCCCAACCCAGCTCCTCGATGGTCGCGCGCCCGGTGGCAATGCGCCCGGCGTCGATATCGATCAGGTCCGGCCACCGCTGCGCCAACTCCGTACGGGTCGAGACCTTGACCACCGGCGCCATTGCCAATCCGTAAGGTGTGCCACGCCCGGTGGTGAACACGTGCAAGTTCATCCCCGCCGCCAATTGCAAGGTGCCGCACACAAAGTCACTGGCCGGCGTTGCGCAAAAGATCAGGCCCTTGCCCTTGAAACGCTCGCCTGGGCCCAGCACGCCGTTGATCGCGCTGCTGCCGGATTTGACGATGGAGCCCAGGGACTTCTCGACGATGTTCGACAACCCGCCCTTCTTGTTGCCCGGCGTGGTGTTGGCGCTGCGGTCCGCCTCGCCCTTGGCCAGGTAACGGTCGTACCAATCCATTTCCCGGACGAGTTCCTGGGCGACTTGCGTGTTTTCGGCGCGAGACGTCAGCAGGTAAATGGCATCGCGCACTTCGGTGACTTCGGAAAACATCACCGTCGCCCCGGCCCGTAGCAGCAAGTCCGAGGCATAGCCCAGCGCCGGGTTGGCGGTGATGCCGGAAAACGCATCACTGCCGCCACACTGCATGCCCAGAATCAACTCGGACGCCGGCACGGTTTCGCGGCGGCGCTGGTCGAGTTTCTTCAAGCGCGTCTCGGCCAGTGCCATGATCTGCTCGATCATTTCGGTAAAACCGTGGCTGGAATCCTGCAGCCGGTACAGCCAGGGCTCGCTCAGGTCGACCGAGCTGTCGTTGTCGTGCATCACCTGCCCGGCCTGCAATTTCTCGCAGCCCAGACTGATGACCAGGGCTTCACCGCCCAGGTTCGGGTTGCGCGCCAGGTTGCGCACGGTACGGATCGGAATGTAGGCATCCGTTGCAGTGATCGCCACGCCGCAGCCGTAGCTGTGGGTCAGCGCCACCACGTCGTCGACGTGCGGGTACTTGGGCAGCAATTCGTCCTTGATACGCTTGACCGCATGGTCCAGCACACCGGTGACGCACTGCACCGTGGTGGTGATGCCGAGGATATTGCGCGTGCCCACAGTGCCATCCGCGTTGCGGTAGCCCTCGAAGGTAAACCCTTCCAGCGGTGCCTGGGCCTCAGGCACCTCGGTGGACAGCGGCAAGCTGTCCAACGGCGGCGCGGTAGGCATGCGCAGTTGATCCTCCTGCACCCAACTGCCCCGCGGAATCGGCGCCAGGGCGTAACCGATGGTCTGGCCGTAGCGAATAATCTGACCGCCCTCGGGGATATCTTCCAGGGTCACCTTGTGGCTCTGGGGGATGAAGTCCACGGTCACCAGGCCATCCGGGAACTCGGTCCCGGCCGGTACGCCCTGGTCATTGACCACAATCACCACGTTGTCGCGTTCGTGCAAACGAATCGAGCGCGGCGAGTCGGCATGTTCAATCAACTGCATCACACGGCCCCTCAGGAATGCGCTTCGGTTAGGCGGGTCAACTCAGGCCCCTGGGTAGGCGGCTCTTTGAGTACTACACGCTTGATCGGGCCAACGATGACCAGGTAGCTGAACACCGCCACCAGCGCGTTGGCGCCGACGAACACCAAGGCCCATTTGAACGAACCGGTGGTGCTGATGATGTAGCCGATCACAATCGGCGTGGTAATCGACGCAAGGTTACCGAAGGTGTTGAACAAACCACCACTGAGACCGGCGATTTGTTTCGGCGAGGTGTCGGATACCACCGCCCAACCCAGTGCGCCAACGCCTTTGCCGAAGAAGGCCAAGGCCATGAAGCCCACCACCATCCATTCGATATCCACATAGTTGCAGGCCACGATGCTGCTGGAGATCAGCAGGCCACCAATGATCGGCGCCTTGCGGGCGAAGGTCAGGGAGTGGCCTTTGCGCAGCAGGTAGTCGGAAATCACCCCGCCGAGCACGCCGCCGATAAACCCGCAGATCGCCGGCAACGAGGCGATGAAACCGGCCTTGAGGATCGTCATGCCACGGTCCTGCACCAGGTACACCGGGAACCACGTAAGGAAGAAGTAGGTGATGCCGTTGATGCAGTACTGGCCCAGGTACACGCCGAGCATCATGCGGTTGGTCAACAGTTGGCGGATGTAGTCCCACTTCGGACCGTCGGTTTTCTTACCCTTGCCTTTGTCCTGATCCATATCGACCATCGCACCATTGGCGGCGATATGGTTGAACTCGGCTTCGTTGATCATCGGATGCTGGCGCGGGCTGTGGATAACTTTCAACCAGATCAGCGAGAAAATGATGCCGATCACGCCCATCACGATAAACACGTGCTGCCAGCCGAAGCTGTAGACGATCCACCCCATCAGCGGCGCAAACAGCACCGTGGCGAAGTATTGCGCAGAGTTAAAGATCGCTGAAGCCGTACCGCGTTCTGCCGTAGGAAACCACGCCGCCACAATACGGGCATTTCCGGGAAACGACGGCGCTTCGGCCAAGCCCACCATGAAGCGCAGCATGAACAGCGCAACCACGGCGGTGGACACACCAAACTCACCGACATAGCCTTGCAGCACGGTGAACAGAGACCAGGTGAAGATGCTCAGGGCATAGACTTTTTTCGAGCCGAACCGGTCCAGCAGCCAGCCACCGGGAATTTGCCCGGCCACGTAGGCCCAACCGAATGCGGAGAAGATGTAACCGAGCGTGACCGCGTCGATGCCGAGGTCTTTTTGCAGGCTGGAGCCTGCGATGGCGATAGTGGCCCGGTCGGCGTAGTTGATCGTGGTCACCAGGAACAGCATGAGCAGGATCAAATAGCGGACATGGGTCGGCTTGGTCGCTTGCATGAAGAAGTACTCCCACTAATTATTTTTTTTGCGGGTAATGGTTTTCTGTTTTTGCCGTGGGGAGCCGACAGGCATCCGGCCCCCACTGGGTGTTGCGTATTACGAACCGATGTAGCTGGTTTTCACCACGGTGTAGAACTCTTGCGCATAGCGACCTTGCTCCCGCGAGCCATAGGACGAGCCTTTACGGCCGCCGAAGGGAACGTGGTAATCCACACCTGCCGTCGGCAGATTGACCATCACCATCCCGGCCTGGGAATGACGCTTGAAGTGGTTGGCGTACTTGAGCGATGTGGTGGCAATGCCCGCCGACAGCCCGAACTCGGTGTCATTGGCCATGGCCAGCGCTGCTTCGTAGTCCGCTACGCGCACGACGTTGGCGACCGGGCCGAAGATCTCTTCACGGCTGATACGCATGGCGGCTTCGCTGTCGGCAAACAGCGTCGGTGCCAGGTAGTAACCTTCGGTATCGCAGGTCACCAGGCCACCACCGCTGACCAGCCGCGCACCTTCGCTTTGGCCGATGTCGATGTATTTGAGGTCCTGGTCCAACTGGGCCTGGGAAACCACCGGGCCAATGTCGGTGCCGCTTTTCAGCGCGTGGCCGACCTTGATCGACTTCATGCGCTCAGCCATGGCCGCGACGAACTGGTCGTGGATACCGGCGGTGACGATCAGGCGACTGGACGCTGTGCAGCGCTGGCCGGTGGAGTAGAACGCGCTCTGTACGGACAGCTCGACGGCCTGCTTGAGGTCGGCGTCGTCGAGGATGATCTGCGGGTTCTTGCCGCCCATTTCCAACTGCACTTTGGCCTGGCGCGACACACAACTGACGGCGATCTGACGACCAACACCGACAGAACCGGTGAAGCTGATGCCATCGACTTTCGGGCTATTGACCAGCACGTCGCCGACCACGCGACCGCTGCCCATCACCAGATTGAACACACCGGCGGGGAAACCGGCGCGGGAAATGATCTCTGCCAGGGCCCAGGCGCAACCCGGTACCAGCTCGGCGGGCTTGATCACCACGCAGTTGCCGTAGGCCAGGGCCGGGGCAATTTTCCAGGCGGGGATGGCGATCGGGAAGTTCCACGGCGTGATCAGGCCGACCACCCCCAAGGCTTCGCGAGTGACTTCTACATTGACGCCCGGGCGAACCGACGGCACGTAGTCGCCGGACAGCCGCAGGCATTCACCGGCGAAGAACTTGAAAATATTGCCGGCGCGGGTCACTTCGCCGATGGCTTCGGGCAGGGTCTTGCCCTCTTCACGGGCCAACAGGGTGCCGAGCTCTTCGCGGCGCGCGAGGATTTCACTGCCGACTTTATCCAGAGCGTCATGGCGCGCCTGGATCCCGGAAGTGGACCAGGCCGGGAATGCCGCGCGGGCCGCATCGATGGCGGCGTTGACCTGGGTAACATCCGCCTTGGCGTATTCACCAATGACATCGGACAACTCCGACGGGTTGAGGTTGACGCAATAGTCAGCGCCGGCCACCCACTGGCCATTGATGTAGTTGTCAAAACGTTGGGCTTGGGACACGAATCTTCTCCTGACGCAAAAGGCCGCTGATTGCTCAGCGGCCTTGTAGATGAGTTATTGCGCGCCTTGCTTGTCGATCAGCGCGGCCAGGGCTTCATATTCTTCCGGCAACAGGTCGGTCAGCGGCGTGCGTACCGGACCTGCGTCGTAGCCGACGATTTTTGCACCCGCCTTGACGATGCTGACGGCATACCCGGCCTTGCGGTTACGGATGTCCAGGTATGGCAGGAAGAAGTCGTCGATGATCTTGGAAACGGTGGCGTGATCGTCCTTGGCAATCGCGTGGTAGAAGTCCATCGCGGTTTTCGGGATGAAGTTGAACACCGCCGAGGAGTACACCGGAACTCCCAGGGCCTTGTAGGCAGCGGCGTAAACCTCCGCAGTCGGCAGGCCGCCGAGGTAGCTGAAACGATCACCGAGGCGGCGACGAATCGACACCATCAACTCGATATCACCCAGGCCATCCTTGTAGCCGATCAGGTTCGGGCAGCGCTCGGCCAGGCGTTCCAGCAGCGGAGCGGTCAGGCGGCAGACGTTACGGTTGTAGACCACCACACCGATCTTGACCGACTTGCACACGGCCTCAACGTGGGCCGCAACGCCATCCTGGCTGGCTTCGGTGAGGTAGTGCGGCAGCAGCAGCAGACCTTTGGCGCCGAGGCGTTCGGCTTCCTGAGCGTACTCGATGGCCTGGCGTGTCGAACCGCCCACACCGGCGAGGATCGGCACACTGGTCGCGCAGGTATCCACTGCGGTTTTCACCACCTGGGAATATTCGCTGGCCGCGAGGGAAAAGAACTCACCGGTACCGCCAGCAGCGAACAAAGCCGTGGCGCCGTAAGGGGCCAGCCATTCAAGGCGCTTGATGTAGCCCGCCTGGTGGAAATCACCCTGGGCGTTGAAATCGGTCACCGGGAAAGACAGCAGACCGTGGGAAAGGATGGACTTCAGTTCTTGTGGATTCATTATTCGAACACCCTGGGCGAAGACTTTCTATCGAAAGGTTGTTGTTGGTTTTGGTGATGTCGTACGTCATCGTACAACTATAAAACAATTCGTCAACTGCAATTCATCAGACTTCGTTCTGAGAGCGTTGAATGCGCGCCTTCTTGACGTAGGAATTTTTTACTCTATGCTCGATTTAGCTGTATATACATACAGCTATCACGGAAGATTCCTACGACATAGCAAGGAGCTAACATGTCAGGTCTTGAACTCGCCGCACCCGAAAAGAACCCACCCACATTGCGCTTCGAAGGCGGTGAACACACTGCCATCGGCGATGACACCCTGTTGCGCTTCGTCAAGGATGCCCCGGCGATTCCCGCACGCCAGGTCGAGCTGCACCTGCCCAATGGGCTGGCGCTGACCTATGGCCAAGTGATCGCCCTCGGGGGCGACTTCTATGGCGTCCCCGGCCAACCGATCAGCGATGGCGCCTCCCCCGCCGAGCGCGTACAACGCTTTACCGCAGCCTTCAATACGCTCGCCGTGCTGCCCGCCTCGCGGGAAGAAGCGCACAAGATCCTTGCGGTGATGCAAAAGGAGATCAATGCGGTCAAGCAGGCGATCAAGGACGGCAAACAAGCCCATGAAGCCTACGACGCGCTGGGTGATACGTTGTCCGAGGAATGGAACCGCATCACGGGCGGCGGCAGCGCAGTTTCGGCGCTGATTCCGTTGGGACGTTACCTGAAACTGGCGGCGGACAATGCCGACCACTTCGGCGAATGGGCGCTGTCGGCCTATCTGGCGGGGCACACGGCGGCGCTGCAACAAGCCGTCGTGGCGCACCAGACCGGCACCGACCCAGCGCTGGAACTGGCGTATGCCATGAACAGTTTTGCTGATCACTTTTTGACCGACCTGTTCTCCGCTGGCCATCTGCGAGTACCACGCAAACAACTCGCCGCCGTGGTCACTCCCGGTGAACTGGGTTCGCTGATCAGCCGCTTCATGCACGACGAAGACAGCAAATTCGGACTCAAGGTGCGTAACGCCATGGGCGATCAGTGGCACGCGTATGGAGACAAACGCTACTTCGACGCCATCGATGCGGACAATCGGGTGCAGGTCAAACGTGCGGTGCAGGCTTCGGCGGATGAAATTTTCGAAACCTTCATCAGCGGTATTGCGCCCTCTCCAGCCAACTTCAAGGCGCCGCTGTATGTGCCAGACCTGAATGCGGCGCAAAACCCGGCGAACAACTTCTCGCCGCTGTTCAAGATGGAGGGGGACAAGGTGCTGCGTCGTAAGGAGGTGAATGACTTGAACGACAAGCACTGGACGAATGATTGGTGGGGGTGGAGTACGTATTTGTTGTTGAAGGACTACAAGCCAAATACGCCGCGGCCTTGAGCCGGGGTCCGCTCCAGGCGTGCCTGATACCGCTCGTCAGAACTGTGAATTCTGACAGTATCAGCACATTTCCACCCCTCCTAACGTGATGAGGCCCGCACATGATGTGCGGGCCTTCACCTAACTTTCTTCCTGCTCAATGAGGCTTAATCATGGCTAACAACATTCAGGTTAAATTCAAAGGCAAAAAAAACAGCACTTCGAACGTCAAAATTGAGGAACTGCCCAATAAAGGCGATTACCTCAATATGGACGGTCAGGTATTGGAGGTTACCAAGAAGACGTTCCATTACGACGCCAATGGCAGCGTGACCGAAATCGAGTTCGACCTGGCCTGAGAACGCCAGCTTAACCCCGCTGCGCCTCCGCCTCTTCATGGGCATGGCGCAGCCGCTCCCGGCTATTGGTCAAATGCAACCGCATCGCCGCCCGCGCCGCGTCCGAATCCTGACGCGCGATCGCTTCATAAATCTCTTCATGCTCACGACTCAAACGCCCCATGTAGTGCTGCTGGTCATCATGGGCCAGGCGCGCCGAATTCAGGCGCGTACGCGGAATGATGCTGGTGCCCAGGTGGGTCATGATGTCGGTGAAGTAGCGGTTGCCGGTGGACAGTGCAATTTCCAGGTGGAATGCAAAATCGGACGCCACCGCATCGCCGGCGTGAGCCGCGCTTTCATTCAAGGCATCAAGCGCCGCGCGCATGGCGGCCAGTTGTTCGTCGCTGCGACGTAACGCGGCCAAGCCTGCGGATTCCACCTCCAGGCTGATCCGCAGCTCCAAGATCGCCAGCACATCCCGCAAGGTCACCACCGTGGCCGGGTCGATGCGGAAACCGCTCGGGCTGGGCGTATCCAGTACAAAGGTGCCGATACCATGACGGGTTTCGACCTGCCCCGCCGCCTGCAAGCGCGAGATGGCTTCACGCACCACCGTGCGGCTGACCCCATGGGCGTCCATGATCGCCGACTCGGTGGGCAATTTGTCGCCCCGCTTGAGCTGACCGTCGCGGATCTGCTCGGACAACACCGTGACCAGTTCCTGGGCAAGGCTGCGGCGCTTGCGGGGAAGACGAGGGGCGATGTTGGCGTTTTCCATGATGAATCATCTTTCTCGGTGAGCTTGAGCACGCATCATAGCCCATGGTGGTTGTACGATCACCGTCCAGGCGCGACTTTCATCCCTATCCTTCGCGCAAAAAAATGCCCCGACACACGTCGAGGCATTTTCTCAGTGCTCCCCTGAGGGAACGCCCGTTATTTCACCACTTTCAAGCTCGGCCGGCCACTAGGGCGCGGTGGCTCGGAATCCGGTGGCGGCAAGTCATCGCCGCCTTCGTTTTCGATCGCTTCGTCATCCTCGAAAGGCGACTCCAGATCGAACACCATGCCTTGGCCGTTCTCCCGGGCATAGATGCCGAGGATGGCGCCAATCGGCACGAACAGCGTATGCGGCACGCCGCCGAAACGCCCTTCGAAGCTCACGGCTTCATTGTCCATGTGCAGGTGGCGCACGGCACTCGGCGATACGTTCAGCACAATCTGCCCATCACTGGCAAAACCCTCCGGTACCTGAACCGCAGGAAATTCGGAATTGACCAGCATGTGCGGGGTGCAATCGTTGTCCACAATCCACTCATAGAGCGCGCGGACCAGGTAGGGTCGACTGGAGTTCATCAGCGGCTCCTTAAGCCTTAGCGCATATCGCGTTCGACACCAGACAGACTCGCCTGGAAAGCCTCACGCGCAAACTGGCGCTCCATGTAATCAAGCAGCGGCTTGGCAGGCCGCGGCAGTTCAATACCAAGAATCGGCAAACGCCAGAGTATCGGTAATAGGCAGCAATCCACCAAGCTTTGTTCCTCACTGAGGAAAAAAGGTTTATCGGCGAACAGCGGCGAAACGCCGGTCAGGCTTTCGCGCAATTCCTTACGCGCCTGTACACGTGCCGCCTCTTTGCTGCGGGTATCCAGAATCACATCCACCAGACCACACCAGTCACGCTGGATCCGATGGATCAGCAGCCGGCTGTTGGCACGCGCCACCGGGTACACCGGCAGCAAAGGCGGATGCGGGTAACGCTCATCCAGGTATTCCATCACGACGGTCGACTCCCACAACGCCAGGTCACGATCGACCAGGGTGGGCAAGCTGCCGTAAGGGTTCACTTCGATCAGTTTTGGCGGCTGACGGCCCGCCTCCACACTGATGATCTCGGCGCTGACACCCTTCTCTGCGAGCACGATGCGCACTCGGTGGGAATAGTGGTCGGCGGGGTCGGAGTAACAGGCCAACCGATTGGTCACGCCCATGGCGGTCCTCCTCGCTTGTTGAAATTATCGAAAGCTCAAAAACGAGCGCGCCCAGAGAGCATCTCTGTAACGTCCGGTTCAACCGATCGCTACGTCAGAGATGCCGCTGGGCGCGCAAGATTAACAGCAATTGCTTACAGTTGGATCAATGCACATCCTTCCAGTATTCGCGTTTGAGCAGATAGGCGAATACGAAGAAGAAGGCCAGGTACAGCAACACATACGTACCGATGCGCTGATGCTCAAGTTTGACCGGATTGGCCGAGTAGGCCAGGAAGGTCACGAGGTTCTTGACCTTCTCGTCGAACTGCTCGTCTGTCAACGAACCTGGGGTTTCTATCTTCAGTTGATCGCACGCTTCATGAGTCAAAGGTGTGCCGGTCAACGGATCGTATTGCTTCTTGCCGTCTTCAACGACCTGGATCTGCTTGCATCCTACCACTTGCTTGCCTTGCAGGCCGACCAGAACGTTAGGCATGCCGACGTTCGGGAACACACGGTTGTTCACGCCATACGGACGTGCCGGGTCTTCGTAGAAGGATTTCAGGTAGCCGTAGAGCCAGTCGGTACCCCGCACACGGGCTACCAGGGTCAAGTCAGGCGGCGCTGCGCCGAACCAGGTCTTGGCGTCTGCAGGCTTCATGCCGATGGTCATGTGGTCGCCGATCTTGGCGCCCGTGAACACCAGCTTTTCCAGCATCATTTCATGGGGGATGCCAAGGTCATCGGCAACACGCTCGTAACGCTGGAACTTGGCGCTGTGGCAGCCCATGCAATAGTTGGCGAACGTGCGCGCGCCATCCTGCATGGCAGCCTTGTCAGACACGTCGATATCGACTTTTTCCAGCTCCGGTCCGCCATGCTCGGCAGCGAAGGACAGTAGCGGCAGTGCCGCAAGCATCAATGCAACGAATAACTTTTTCATCAGCCAGTCACCCTTTCCGGAACCGGTTTGGTCTTCTCGAGCCGGGTATAGAACGGCATCAGAATGAAGTAGGCGAAGTACAGGAAGGTGCAGACCTGCGACAGCAGCGTACGCTCTGGAGTCGGCGCCAAGACACCGAGTACACCCAGGATCACGAATGCAATGCAGAACACCCACAGCCAGATCTTGCTTAGCCAGCCCTTGTAGCGCATGGATTTGACCGGGCTGCGGTCAAGCCAAGGCAACACGAACAGCACCGCAATGGCCGCGCCCATGGCAATCACGCCCATGAGCTTGTCGGGGATCGCCCGCAAGATCGCGTAGAACGGTGTGAAGTACCAGACGGGGGCAATGTGCTCAGGTGTCTTGAAGGCGTTGGCCTGTTCGAAGTTAGGTTTCTCCAGGAAATAACCGCCCATCTCCGGGAAAAAGAACACGATCGAGCAGAACACGAACAGGAACACCACCACGCCGACAATGTCTTTCACGGTGTAGTAAGGGTGGAACGGAATGCCATCCAGCGGGATGCCGTTTTCGTCCTTGTGCTTCTTGATGTCCACGCCATCCGGGTTGTTGGAACCCACTTCGTGCAGCGCCAGGATGTGCAGTACCACCAGGCCCAGGATCACGATCGGCAAGGCCACTACGTGCAGGGCAAAGAAGCGGTTCAGGGTGATGCCCGAGATCAGGTAGTCACCCCGGATCCACTGGGTCAGGTCGTTGCCGATCACCGGGATCGCACCGAACAGCGAGATGATCACCTGGGCGCCCCAGTACGACATCTGGCCCCAGGGCAGCAGGTAGCCCATGAAGGCTTCGGCCATCAGCGCCAGGTAGATCAGCATGCCGAACACCCACACCAGCTCGCGGGGCTTCTGGTACGAGCCATAGAGCAGGCCGCGGAACATGTGCAGGTAGACGACGATAAAGAACGCCGACGCGCCCGTGGAGTGCAGCAGGCGCAGGATCGAGCCGTACTCGACGTCACGCATGATGTACTCGACCGAAGCAAACGCCTCTTCCGCCGACGGGGTGTAGCTCATCGTCAGCCAGACGCCGGTGACGATCTGGTTGACCAGCACCAGCAGTGCCAGGGAGCCGAAGAAGTAAAAGAAGTTGAAGTTTTTTGGCGCGTAATATTTGCTGAGATGGTCTTCCCACATTTTAGTGGCGGGGAAGCGCGCATCCACCCAATCCATGAACTTGCTCATCACGCGTTCTCCTTATCGAGGCCAATGACAATGAGGTCGTCAGTTTCGTAGGTGTGCGGAGGAACCGGCAGGTTCAAGGGAGCAGGCTGGGATTTGTAGACGCGGCCAGCGAGGTCGTAGTGGGAGCCGTGGCAGGGGCAGAAATAACCGCCGACCCAATCCTTGCCCAGGTCGACAGGGGCCACTTCCGGGCGGAAGGTAGGCGAGCAACCCAGGTGGGTACAGAGACCGACCAGTAGCAGGATCTCCGGCTTGATCGAACGCACTTCATTCTTGGCGTAGGCGGGTTGGTCGGACTTCTCGGATTGAGGGTCAGACAACTGGCCTTCGATCTTTTTGAGATTCCCCAGGATTTCCTCGGTACGACGAACAATGAAGACCGGCTGGCCGCGCCATTCAGCAATCATCTGCTGCCCTGGCTCGATCTTGCTGATATTCACCTTCACCGGTGCACCTGCGGCTTTCGCCTTGGCACTGGGAAACCATGACCCCACGAACGGGACCGCAGCCCCCACCGCTCCTGCAGCACCCACCACGGATGTGGCTGCTACCAAGAAGCGACGCCGGCCTGCATTCACGCCGTCATTGCTCATTCAGTCCTCTCCCATCAGCTTTTTGGCCTGTTAAATCAGGCGTCTACTAAGTGTTGAATCTTTACTTATAAAAATTTTGACGGATGGTAATGAAAAGCCCCACGTATGACAAGGGAATTGCCGGGAGCTCAGCCTCCAGGCCTTGTAGTATAGGGGGTCTACGGATGTGGCAAGTTGTCACGCACAAATTTATGCATAAATCGCAGGCAATAAAAAACGCCCAGCTCCGCGAGGGGGCTGGGCGTTTCTGTGGAACGTAAAGCGAATTAACGCTTCGAGTACTGCGGACGCTTACGCGCTTTACGCAGACCGACTTTCTTACGTTCAACTTCACGGGCATCGCGAGTCACGAAGCCAGCTTTGCGCAGAGCGCCACGCAGGGTTTCGTCGTACTGCATCAGAGCGCGAGTGATACCGTGGCGGATTGCGCCAGCTTGACCACTTACACCGCCACCGATAACGGTGACGTAGATGTCGAACTTTTCAACGGTCTCGGTCAATTCCAGCGGCTGACGAACTACCATGCGGGCAGTTTCGCGGCCGAAGAAGTTGTCCAGGGAGCGGTTGTTGATCGAGATGTTACCAGTACCCGGACGCAGGAAAACGCGAGCGGTTGCGGTTTTGCGACGGCCAGTGCCGTAATTTTGAGTCGCCGACATAATGAACTATTCCGTTAAAACTTCAGTTCTTGGGGCTGCTGAGCAGCATGAGGGTGTACAGCGCCCGCATAGACTTTCAGCTTGCGAAACATATCGCGACCCAGTGGGCCCTTAGGCAGCATGCCTTTGACCGCGATTTCGATCGGGGCTTCAGGCTTCTTGGCAATCAGGCCTTCGAAGTTGGAAGACTTGATACCGCCTGGGAAACCGGAGTGACGGTAGTACATTTTGTCGCTTGCTTTGTTGCCGGTTACACGAACCTGCTCAGCGTTGATGATCACGATGTAGTCACCGGTGTCAACGTGAGGGGTGTACTCAGGCTTGTGCTTGCCACGCAGACGGCTGGCGACTTCAGTGGCCAGACGACCCAGGGTCTGACCAGCGGCGTCGACGACAAACCAGTCGCGCTGAACTGTTTCCGGTTTTGCAGTAAAAGTTGTCATTCTTTAATAGCCTCAGGGGCCGCCCTGTAAATTAGACGGCGGATCTTACTGAATAGTGCGTACTTTGACAAGTCAAAGGCAGCCGGATACAGACGCTATCGGGGGCTCGGGTCGGCGCGTCCGTTCAACGGCAAGATTCTTCGGCAGGCGGCGCATCACTTCCACTGCAGAAAGAGGTGGGCAATTATGCAGATTGCGAAAAAAAATTCAACCTGCTTTTATGATTGTTTTCCCTGAAGGAGTACCCGATGGATTATCGACAGCTGGGCCGTACGGATCTGAACGTGAGCGCGATAGCCTTGGGCACCATGACCTGGGGCGAGCAGAACAGCGAGGCAGAGGCCTTCGCACAGATCGAGCGGGCCAAGGCCGCGGGGATCAACTTCCTCGACACGGCGGAAATGTACCCGGTGCCGCCCAAGGCCGACACCTATGCCACCACCGAGCGTTACATCGGCAATTACTTCAAAAGTCGTGGCGACCGCGCCGACTGGGTCCTGGCGAGCAAGATCGCCGGCCCCGGCAACACCATCGACTATATCCGCGATGGCCACCTGCGCCACAACCGCAAGCACATCGTCGACGCCCTGGATGCCAGCCTCAAACGCTTGCAGACCGACTGGATCGACCTCTACCAGTTGCACTGGCCGGAACGCAGCACCAATTTCTTCGGCCAACTGAGCTACAAGCACAAGGACGAAGACGATCTCACCCCGCTGGAGGAAACCCTCGAAGCGCTGGACGAGCAAGTTAAGGCGGGCAAGATTCGCCACATCGGCCTGTCCAACGAAACCCCATGGGGCACCATGAAATTCCTGGCCCTGGCCGAAGCCCGTGGCTGGAGCCGTGCGGTGTCGATCCAGAATCCCTACAACCTGCTCAACCGTAGCTTTGAGGTAGGTTTGGCGGAAGTCGCGATTCGTGAACAGTGCGGCCTGCTGGCGTATTCGCCGCTGGCGTTTGGCATGCTCAGTGGCAAATACGAAGGTGGCGCACGCCCGGCCAAGGCCCGGTTGACCGAGTACAGCCGCTTCAGCCGTTACTTCAACCCGCAGTCGGAAGCGGCGTGCAGCCGTTATGTGGCGTTGGCACGGGAACACGGCCTGGACCCGGCGCAGATGGCGCTCGCGTTCGTGACCCAGCAGCCGTTCGTGACCAGCAACATCATTGGCGCCACCAGCCTGGAGCAACTGGACAGCAACATTGCCAGTGCCGACCTGAAACTCTCGAAAGAGGTTTTGGAAGGGATTGAGGCGATTCAGAAGGATCATCCGAACCCAGCGCCTTGATGGCCCCTTAAGCCGCCTTCGCGGGCAAGCCCGCTCCCACATTTGAATGTATTCACAAATCAAAGTGTGGGAGCGGGCTTGCCCGCGAAGAGGCCTTCAACAAGACTAAAGGTCAAAGCGCCCGCGCAATGATCTCCTTCATGATCTCGTTGGTCCCCGCGTAGATCCGCTGCACCCGCGCATCCGCCCACGCCCGTGCAATCGGGTATTCCCACATAAAGCCGTAGCCGCCGTGCAACTGCACGCACTCATCGAGCACCTTGCATTGCAAGTCCGTGGCCCAATACTTGGCCATCGCCGCCGCGGGCACATCCAGCTTGCCTTCCAGGTGCAGCGCCATGCATTTGTCGACGAACACACGGCCAATCTGAATCTCGGTGGCCATTTCCGCCAACTTGAAGCGAGTGTTCTGGAAATCCGCAATCGCCTTGCCGAATGCCTTCCGCTCGCGGGTGTATTCCAGGGTCCACTCCAGCGCTGCCTCGGCGGATGACAACGCGCCAATCGCTACCGTCAGTCGCTCCTGGGGCAACTCCTGCATCAAATACGCGAAGCCCATGCCGGCCTGGCCCAGCAGGTTTTCCTTGGGCACCCGCACATCCTGGAAGAACAGCTCCGACGTGTCCTGGGCTTTCATGCCGACTTTCTCCAGGCGCTTGCCTTTGTCGAAGCCCGGCGTGTCGGCCTCCACCAGAAACAGGCTGGTGCCCTTCGCGCCAGCCTTGGGATCGGTCTTGGCCACCACAATCACCAACTCCGCGAGGTAGCCATTGGTAATGAAGGTCTTGGAGCCATTGATCACGTATTCGTCACCGTCCAGCACCGCCGTGGTCTTCACGCCTTGCAGGTCGGAACCGGCGCCCGGCTCGGTCATGGCAATGGCCGTGACCATCTCGCCGGAGATCAGCTTGGGCAAATATTCGTGCTTCAGCGCCTCACTGCCGTAATGCAGGATGTACGGCGCAACAATGTCCGAATGCAGGGAAAAACCGATACCGGTCAGGCCCAGCCGGCTGATCTCTTCAATCACCACCGCGCTGTAGAGAAAGTCCGCACCCAGCCCGCCATATTCCTCCGGCAGATGGGAACACAGCATGCCCGCCTCCCCGGCCTTGTTCCATAAGCGGCGGTCGATATAGCCCTGCTTCTCCCAGTGTCCATGAAACGGCGCGGCATCTTTTTCGAGGAAGGTGCGCACGCTCTCGCGGAAGAGTTCGTGTTCCGGGCTGAACAAGGTTCTGGGAATCATGGGTCACCTGCGTGGATTGTCGGACAAGGACGAGCCCACAGAGACTATGCCGCGAAGGCATCACGGGACACTGGACACATGCGACAAAAAATAAGACGATCCAGCCGTCTGGTGACCACTTTCCCCTATAAGAATAAATGAAATTATGTCTAACCAAATCTCCACGCCGTTGCGGCGCGTCAGCATTTTGGCCATTGATCGGGTATTCGCTTCAACCCTCATGCAAGCCAAGGATTTCTTCCACCTCGCTAGCCTGCGGTACGGCAAACAGCAAGGCCTGGGCCTGACCCCCGCGTTTGAAACGCGCCTGGTCAGCCCCGACGGGCAATCGGTGCGCAGCTTCAGCGATGTGATCATGCCGGTGGACGGCGGCCTGGAAGACGCCGACATCATCGTGCTACCGGCTTTCTGGGATGACTTCGACGCCCTCTGCACCCGCTACCCCCAGGTGCTGCCATGGTTGCGTGCGCAACACGCACGCGGCGCCGTGTTGTGCGGCGAAGCCACCGGGGTGTTCTGGCTGGCCGAAGCCGGCCTGCTCGATGGCAAGGAAGCGACCACCTATTGGCGCTTCTTCAACGCGTTCACCGAACGCTTCCCCCAGGTACAGCTCAACCAGGACAAGCACCTCACCGACGCCGACAACCTGTATTGCGCCGGCGGCACCACCTCGGCGTGCGACCTCTATATCTACCTGATCGAACGCTTCTGCGGCGCCAACATCGCCCAGGCGGTGGCCCGCGACATTCTCTACGAAGTGCAGCGCAGCTATTCGCCTGGACGCATTGGGTTTGGCGGGCAGAAGTTACACCAGGACGTGATCATCCTGCAGATCCAGCATTGGCTCGAAGAGCACTTCGCCGACAAATTCCGCTTCGAAGACGTGGCCCGGGAACACGGCATGAGCATCCGCAATTTCATGCGTCGCTTCCAGACCGCTACCGGCGACAAGCCGCTGCATTACCTGCAACGTCTGCGCATCGAGACGGCCAAGGGACTGCTCTCGGGCAGCCGCAAGAGCATCAAGACCATCAGTTATGAAGTGGGTTATGACGATGCGAGTTTCTTTGCCAGGCTGTTCCGACAGCACACTGAACTGTCGCCAAACCAGTACCGCCAGCAATTCCAGCAGGCCGCGTAACTCCAGCAAGCCGCGTAACCAAGGGTGCACAGAAACCAAAATGTGGGAGGGGGCTTGCCCCCGATGGCAGCGTGTCAGTCACTGTAGATATTGACTGAACCACCGCTATCGGGCGCAAGCCCCCTCCCACATTTGTGTTGGGTTGCTGCTAAGGTTTGTGCCCGCGCGACAGGAACTCGTGGGACTGCATTTCCAGCAAGCGACTCAGCGTGCGCTGGAACTCGAAGTTCAAGCGCCCGCCGGTGTACAGATCCTTCAGCTCGACTTCCGCCGAAATGATCAGCTTGACGTTACGGTCGTAGAACTCGTCGACCATGTTGATAAAACGTCGTGCGATGTCGTCGGTGGTCACGCTCATCTGCTCCACGCCGCTCAAGATCACCGCATGGAAGATCTTGCCCAGTTCGATGTAGTCGTTCTGGCTACGCGGGCCGTCGCACAGCTGGCGGAATTCGAACCAAGCCACGTCATCGCAAGTACGCAGCGCAATGATCTCGCGGTTCTCGATCATCAGCTTGTCGTTTTCCACCGCCTGGGTGCATTCCGGCGTGAGGGCGCGGAAGCTCTTCTTCAGGCTTTCGTGGGCCGCTTCGTTCAGCGGGAAGTGGAACAGCTCCGCTTGCTCCAGGTGACGCAAGCGGTAGTCGACGCCGCTGTCGACGTTGACGATTTCGGTGTTCTGCTTGATCAGCGCAATGGCCGGCAGGAAGCGCGCGCGCTGCAGGCCGTCCTTGTACAAGCCGTCGGGCACGATATTCGAGGTGGCGACCAGGGTCACGCCGTTCTTGAACAGCTCTTCCATCAGGGTGCCGAGGATCATGGCATCGGTGATGTCGGAGACGAAGAACTCATCGAAGCAGATTACCCGGGCTTCTTCGGAGAAGCGCTTGGCGATGATGGTCAGCGGGTTTTTCTCGCCCGGCAGGGTCTTCATCTCTTCGTGCACGCGCTTCATGAAGCGGTGGAAGTGCGTCCGCACTTTTTCCTTGAACGGCAACGCTTCGAAGAACGTGTCGACCAGGTAAGTCTTGCCCCGCCCCACGCCGCCCCAGAAATACAGGCCCTTGACCGGCGTATGGTCTTTCTTGCCAAACAGCTTGCTGAGCATCCCCGGCTTGCTTTGCGAGGCCGCAACCAGGTCGTCGTACAGGCGCTGCAAATGACGCACCGCCGTTTCCTGGGCCGCGTCATGGAAGAATTCAGGGCGTTTCAGATCAGCTTGATATCGTTCTAGGGGCGTCATAATTTCGTTAGCAAGGCAACAAAAACGGGCCGTCACTGTAACGACGGCCCCGGATAATGGCAATCAACCCTTGGTCGGGTTAATCCTCGAGGGGGGTCAACGCAACGCGCAGAGCGGCGATGGCAGCATCACGGGACGCTTCGTCGGCGAACTCGGCGCTGTCGGCCACTGCGGCGCCGTCCAACCATACACTGAAGCTCAGGGCCTCGGTGCGTACGTCCAGCCCATCGCCGCTTTGCAGTTGCTTGGTCACCGCGCCCGCCGCTTTACCGTCAGCAAAGTTTCGCGACAGCAGCAGTTGCTCACCCTCGGCCGCCAGCAGGCGGAAGCGGAAGCTGCCGTCGTCTTCACGGAAGCTCACGAAGCGCGCGGCTTTTGCAGCTTTCTTCTTGGTCGCGACCGGCGCTGCGATCGGGTTGACGAACGAACGCAGGCCTACCGCCTCGCGCAGCTCGGCCAGGAAAGGTGCCGCCACGGCACGGGCCTTGTTGGCGCCGACCAGCAGCAGGTCTTCCATGTCCGACGGGCGCGACATCAATTGATGGTAACGCTCGCGGGCTTCGCCAAGCTGGCCGTCCAGCAGTTGGAACAGACGATTCTTCGCCTCGCCCCAGCCCAGCCCTTGCAGCAGTTCGGCACGGAACTCTTCTTCCTGGGCCTTGCTGGCAAACGCCTGGTACAGGGTGAACAGGTGCGAATTGTCCGGGTCCTTGGCTTCGCCCGGCGCGCGGGAGTCGGTGACGATGCGCGAGATCGCGTCCTTCATGTCCTTGGCACTGGTGAACAACGGAATGGTGTTGTCATAGCTCTTGGACATCTTGCGACCATCCAGGCCCGGCAAGGTGGCGACGCTTTCTTCGATCAACGCCTCGGGCATGGTGAAGAATTCTTTACCGTTACCGAACAGATGGTTGAAGCGCTGGCCGATGTCGCGGGCCATTTCCACGTGCTGGATCTGGTCGCGACCCACCGGCACCTTGTGCGCGTTGAACATCAGGATGTCCGCCGCCATCAGCACCGGGTAGCTGTAGAGGCCCATGCTGATGCCCGCATCCGGGTCTTCGCCGGCTTCCACGTTCTTGTCTACCGAGGCCTTGTACGCATGGGCGCGGTTGAGCAGGCCCTTGGCGGCAACGCAAGTGAGCAGCCAGGTCAGCTCGGGGATTTCCGGGATGTCGGACTGGCGGTAGAAGGTCACCCGGTTCACGTCCAGGCCACCGGCCAGCCAGGTCGCGGCGATTTCCATGCGCGAACGCTGGATGCGCTGCGGGTCATCGCATTTGATCAGGGCGTGGTAGTCGGCCAGGAAGTAAAAGGAGTCGGCATTGGCGTCCTGGCTGGCGAGGATCGCCGGGCGGATCGCACCGGCGTAGTTGCCCAGGTGCGGCGTGCCGGTGGTGGTGATGCCGGTGAGGATACGGGTACGAGTCGTCATGGGTAATCGCTTATCAGACTGCTATCAATTCGAAAGTCGCGGCAGCACCAGATCCTTCAGATCGGTGAGCTTGCCGTGAAAAAAGTGTCCGCATTCTGCCACTTTCAGCAGCTCATGGGGGCGATTCAAGGCGGCGGACCAAGCGTAGACGGTCTGCGGGTCGACCACTTCGTCGGTTTCCGGCTGGATCAGCGTCAATGGGCAGCCCTGGGGAAGCGCATCGGTATCGCGAAGACGCATCACCGCCGCCGCAACCATGAACAAATGTGACAGTTTTTCACCCTTGGCTTCCAGGCGCCCGCCGAGGCTGGCAGCGACGTAGCCACCGAAGGAAAAACCGAGCAAGGTGATCGGCAGGTCCGGGTGTTTTTCCCGCAGCCAGGTGGCGGCCGCTTCGGCGTCATCCACTTCGCCGGTGCTCATATCGTGGGTGCCGGCGCTCGCGCCAACGCCACGGTAATTGAAACGCAAGGTAATCAAACCGGCATCGCGAGCGGTGCGTTGCAGGGTCGATACAACTTTATTGAGCATGGTCCCGCCTTGCACCGGGTTGGGGTGGCAGATCAGCGCCAGGCCACGTGGCTCGGGGTGATCCAGGTACAAGGCTTCCAATTGGCCTACCGGGCCATCGATCAAAACGGGGGTTTCACGCATGAGCAAGAGATGAACTCCGTGACCTCACAAAGGGTCGACTCGTCTAGCTAAAAGTCTGTGCATGGCATCATTGCGAGCTTAATCGCGGTATACAGCGCAGGTTTGAGCCGTTAACGTAAAGCAAAGCCGTTTATAGAGGAAGGACTCGTGGAACACTCGCTCTTAGTTTGGTTGTTGCCGACTCTTGCCCTGGTTGCCGGTGTCGCCATTGGTTTCCTGGTTGCTCGCTTGCTGCCGAATGCCGCGCCTAACCGCACGCAGCGTCAGTTGGATGACATTCAGGAACGTTTTGACAGTTATCAGAACGAGGTTGTTACCCACTTCAACAGCACCGCGACCCTGGTCAAGAAGCTCACCCAGAGCTACCAGGAAGTACAGGATCACCTCGCCGATGGCGCCAACCGCCTGGCCCTCGACGACATCACCCGTCAGCGCCTGCTGGCCGCGCTGCATTCCGATGCACCGCAAACCCCACGGGAACGCCTGACCCCGCCACGGGAAAACCAGGAGCCACCACGGGACTACGCGCCAAAAACGCCGAACGCTCCAGGCATGCTGGATGAGCATTACGGTTTGAAGAAGTAACCTGATTCTCAAACACTAAAAAGCCCGGCTGATCGATGATCAGCCGGGCTTTTTTGTGAGTCTCACAAACAACATCAATCAAATGGGGGAGCGGGCTTGCTTGCGAAAGCGGTGGGTCAGTCAGCACATCGGTAACTGATAGACCCTATTCGCGAGCAAGCCCGCCCCCGCATTGACCGAGTTTGACCTTACGCCAATTGCTGTTCTTGCAAGCGCCCACCCTCGATGCGCACATGCCGCCCATGGAAGCGCTTGAGGCTGCTGCGATGGCCGACGCTGACGATGCTCAGCCCCGGCAACTCATCGATCAACGCCTGATACAGCGTCGCTTCATCCTCTTCATCCATCGCCGACGTGGCTTCGTCCATGTACAGCCATTGCGGCGCGAACAACAAGGCACGGGCAAAAGCCAGGCGTTGCTGCTCGCCCGGCGAGAGCATGCGCTGCCAGTGGTTGGCTTCCTCCAGCCGGCCGACCAGATGAGGCAGGCGGCAGGTTTCCAGGACCTGTGCATAACGTTCTGCCGGGTAGACGCTGTCGTCCTGTGGATAACTCAATACGGCCTTCAGCGTGCCGATCGGCAAGTAGGGCTTTTGTGGCAGGAACAGGTAACGCTTGGCCGGTAGACGAATGCTGCCGTGGCCGGCGGGCCAGAGATGCCCCATCGCGCGCAACAAGGTACTTTTGCCGCTGCCGGAACGGCCACTGAGCATCACACGCTGCCCCGGCTCAACGATCATATGGGCGTCGGTCAGCAGGTGGCGGCCATCGACCAGATCCATGCCCAGCCCCTGCACCACCAGGCGTTCGCCCTCGACGCATACATCGATGGCCGCTGGACGTTGCTCGTTGTCACGCATGGCCTGCTGAAAGCTCAGCAGACGGTCACTGGTCGCGCGCCAGCCGGCCAGGTCCGAGTACGCGCTGATAAACCAGCTGAAGTTGCCTTGCACGTTGCCGAACGCCGAGTTGATTTGCATCAGCTCACCCAACTCGATCTTGCCGGAGAAATAGCGCGGTGCTGCCACGATAAACGCAAACACGGTGGCAATCTGTTCGTAACCGGCAGTGAAAAACGTCAGGCGCTTGGACACCTTCATGATGTCCCAGTAGTTATGCCAGACCTTCCCGAAGCGAGCACTCAAGCGTTGATTCTCGTTGGGCTCGCCGTTGTACAGGGCGATACTTTCGGCGTTCTCCCGCACCCGCACCATCGAAAAACGCAGGTCTGCTTCGAAACGTTGTTGTTGGTTGCTCAAGCCGATCAAACGGCGACCGATCAGATGGGTCAACCAGCTGCCGACTGCCGCGTAAACCAAGGCACACCAGAACATGTAGCCTGGAATAGTGATACCGAAGACGTCGATGCTGCCCGACACGCCCCACAGGATGATCGAGAACGACACCAGGCTCACCACATTGCGCAGCAGGCCTAGGCCAAGGCTCAAGGTGTTCGAGGTAAAGCTATTGAGGTCTTCGGAAATCCGCTGGTCAGGGTTATCGGTGTAGCCGCCCTGCTCCAGCTGGTAGTAATTCTTGTGGCCCAGCCACCGTGCAAAATACTTTTCGGTCAACCACGCCCGCCAGCGAATGGTCAGCATCTGTGTCAAATAGAGACGGTACACCGCGCCAAGAATCGCCACGGTGGCGATGCCGCAGAAATAGCCGATCTGTTGCCAGAAGGCGGCGGTGTCCTTGTTCTCCAGGGCGTTGTAAAAATCCTTGTACCAGTGGTTGAGCCACACGGAGATCGCCACGCTGAACAGCGACAAACCGATCACCACCGCCAGCAACAACCAGGCCTTGCCCTTCTCTTCACTGCGCCAATAGGGCGTAATCATCGCCCAGGTGCGGCGGAAGAATTGCCCACGCACCGCGTCGTTGACCGCGGAGTACTCAGCGTTCGGATTCATCGTTCAGGCTCGGTAGGAAAAAGATGACACGCGTTCGAACCGATCATAGTGGATCGGTTCGGGACTCCGTGCGGCCTGAAGCAGCTTGTTCAGCTGTTGTTCAGATCAGGCTCAGCGGCGGACCGGGCGCTTCTGCAGCTTGCGCTGCAAGGTACGGCGGTGCATGCCCAGGGCGCGGGCAGTGGCGGAGATGTTGCCTTCGTGCTCGGTCAGCACGCGCTGGATGTGTTCCCACTGCAGGCGGTCCACCGACATCGGGTTTTCCGGCACCAGGGTGTCCAGGTCGGCGTGCTCGGAGAGCAAGGCAGCCAGTACGTCGTCGGCGTCCGCCGGTTTGCACAGGTAGTTGCAGGCGCCGCGCTTGATCGCCTCGACGGCCGTGGCAATGCTGGAGTAACCGGTGAGGATCACCACGCGCATTTCCGGGTCGAGCTCCAGCAGCTTGGGCAGCAGCACCAGGCCGGAGTCGCCGTCCATTTTCAGGTCGAGCGCCGCGTAGTCCGGCAGGTCGGCCTGGGCGATGGTGAAACCCTCCTCGGCAGACCCTGCAGTGCTGACACGGAAACCGCGACGGCTCATGGCGCGCGCCATCACGCGGGTAAAGGTGGCGTCGTCATCTACCAGCAACAGGTGCGGCAGTTCTTCGCCTTCGACTTGGATCTCGTCACTCATCGATATCTCCTCGTGCGACACGGGGCAGGCGCAGCTCGGTGAGCGTGCCACCTTCCTCATGACTATAGAGCTTCACTGAGCCGCCCGCGCGGGTCACGCTGGCCTTGCTCAAAAACAGGCCGAGGCCGAAGCCTTTGCCCTTGGTGGTAAAGAAGGGTTTGCCGATCTGCTCGGCAATGGCCAGCGGCACACCCGCGCCGTGGTCGCGAATGCTGATGGTCACGTCTTCGGCGTCCCAGTCCAATTGCACGCCCAGGCCGTCGGGGCAGGCGTCGGCCGCATTGTTCAGCAGGTTGAGCAGCGCCTGGGTCAGATCCGGTGGCGGCGCCATGCGCGGCACGCTGCCCTGGCCCAGCAGGTGGAAACGGTAACTGGCTTCGGGACGCATCAGGTGCCAGCGGTTCAGGGCTTCGTCGAGCCACAGGGTCACGTCCTGCATCTCCACTGCCAGGCGGCGATTGGCTTCGGCGGCGCGTACCAGTTGCTGCAACGTCTGCTTGCATTGCTTGACCTGTTCGCGCAGCACGCCGAGATCTTCCTGCAGCGCCGGGTCGTGATGGTCCTGGGTCATTTCGTTGAGCAGCACGCTCATGGTGGCCAAAGGTGTGCCCAGTTCATGGGCGGCGCCGGCAGCCTGGGTGGCAACGGCCAGCAACTGCTGGTCGCGCAGGCCTTCTTCACGGCGAATGGCGCGCAATTCTTCCTGGCGGCGCAGTTCTTCGGCCATGCGCGCGGCGAAGAACGTGATCACTGCGGCGGACAGGGCAAAACTCAGCCACATGCCGTAGATCTGCAGGTTTTCCCGGGCAATCGGAAAGGTTTGCAGCGGGTAGAACCGTGCCAGCAGCAAGGTGTAAAGCGTCAAGGCGATGCCCGACAGCACCACCGAGTAGCGCCACGGCAACGTCACCGCGGCGATGGTCAGGGGCACCAGGTAATACGAAACAAACGGATTGGTGGAACCGCCGGAGAAATACAGCAACACACTGTGGATAAACAGGTCGCAGGCCAGTTGCAGGGCGTATTCCAGCTCGGTCACCGGCCAGGTGGTGCGCAACCGGATCGCGGTAAACGCACAGAGCACGGTGGAGAAACCCAGGGTCACACCCAGTTGCAGCCACGGCAGCGGCAGCAAGTCGAACCAATAGGCGAGCCCAACGGAGCCGGCCTGTGCGGCCAGTACCAAGGTACGGATGAACGTCAGGCGCCAGAGGTTCTGGCGAGTGGCGGAAGTCAGTTTTACGGCGGCGAGCATGTGCTCTCCCGGTGAGCGCTGCAGGCGGATCGGCAGGAGTATAAACGAAGCAGGCAAGCTGGCACGGCGCGTGTGGCTCTTTGCCGCAGGCCAGGCAAATGACCGTTCGTCGGCATCCCCACAACTTGTAGCGAATGTGTAAACCCGAAGAACCCGATGTCACCGTCTACAGTCATACCGAACACGACTATCTCAAGGAGCTTCCATGTCTCGTTTCACTCGCAGTGCAGCCGCCCTCACCCTCAGCGTCGGCACTCTGGTCAGCCTGCCAGCACTGGCCGCTGACGCACTGAACTACAACCAGATTTCCCTGCGCGCCGAGGTCAGCCAGGAGGTGGCCCGCGACAAGATGATCGTGACCCTGTACACCGAATCCCAGAACAGCGACCCGGCCAAGCTCGCCGCCGAAATCACCACCACCATGAACAAGGCCCTGGGCCAGGCCCGTGAAGTCAAAGGCGTGACCCTGCGCCAGGGCAGCCGCAACAGCTACCCGATCTACGACAGCAAGAACCAGAAAATCACCGGCTGGCGTGAACGCGCCGAACTGCGCCTGGAAAGCGCAGACTTCCCGGCGCTGTCCAAGCTCACCGGCGAACTGCAGAGCACCCTGAAAATGGACAACATGGAGTTCTCCATCGCCGACGCTACGCGTAAGTCCAGCGAAGATGCGCTGCTCAAAGATGCGGTCGCCGCGTTCAAAGCACGCGCACAATTGGCCACCGATGCGTTGGGTGGCAAGGGTTACAAGATCGTCAACCTGAACTTCAACACCAACGGCTACCCGATGCCCTATGCCCGTGGCGGCATGATGATGAAAGCCGCCATGGCCGATTCGGCACCTACGCCAGAAGTGGAAGCCGGCACCAGCCAAGTCAACATGAGCGCCGATGGCGTGATTGAAGTGCAGATGCCGTGACCCCTACCTGATAAACCTGAACGGCGTTACCCTCGGTAGCGCCGTTTTCGTTTGGGCAGCTTACATATGCCTGCCACTTCAGGGGTCTCCATGGAAAGAATCGCCTTAAAACCGCTCCTCCTCGCTGCCGGCCTGCTGGCCTGCATGCCGCTGGCCCAGGCGGCCAGTACCCTGGTCTACTGTTCCGAAGCCAGCCCCGCCGGTTTCGACCCCAGCCAGTACACCAGCGGCACCGATTTCGATGCGTCCGCCGAAACCGTGTTCAACCGCCTGACCCAGTTCAAGCGCGGCGGCACCGAAGTCGAACCTGGCCTGGCGACAAGCTGGGATATCTCCCAAGACGGCCTGACCTACACCTTCCACCTGCGCGATGGCGTCAAGTTCCACACCACCGATTTCTTCAGCCCTACCCGCGATTTCAACGCGGATGATGTGCTGTTTACCTTCAATCGCCTGCTCGATGCGCAAAGCCCATTTCGCCAGGCCTACCCCTCCGAGTCGCCGTACTTCACCGACATGGGGTTGAACACCACGATCAAGAGCGTCGACAAACTCGATGACCACACCGTGCGGTTCAACCTGAACAACGTCGATGCGTCGTTCGTCCAGAACCTGGCCATGAGCTTCGCCTCGGTGCAGTCCGCCGAGTACGCCGCGCAACTGCTCAAGCAAGGCAAGGCCGAAGAGATCAACCAGAAACCGGTGGGCACCGGGCCGTTCGTGTTCAAGCGCTACCAGAAGGATTCGCAGATCCGTTACGTGGCCAATAAACAGTATTGGAAACCCGAGGACGTGAAGCTCGACAACCTGGTGTTTGCCATCACCCCGGATGCGGCGTCGCGCCTGCAGAAGCTCAAGGCCGGCGAATGCCAGGTCAGCGGTTACCCGCGCCCTGCAGATATCGAGGTGATGAAGCAGGACCCGAACCTGCATGTGCTGCAACAAGCCGGTTTCAACCTGGGTTTCCTGGCCTATAACGTGACCCACCCACCACTTGATCAGCTCAAGGTGCGTCAGGCCCTGGACATGGCCATCGACAAGCCGGCGATCATCAAGGCCGTGTACCAGAGCGCCGGACAATTGGCGCAGAATGCCCTCCCTCCAGCGCAGTGGTCTTATGACCCCACCATCAAGGATGCACCCTATGACCCGACCAAGGCCAAGGCGCTACTAAAAGAAGCAGGGGTTGCACCCGGTACCACCGTCAACCTGTGGGCAATGACCGTACAACGCGCGTCCAACCCGAACGCGCGCATGTCGGCACAAATGATCCAGCAGGATTGGGAAAAGGTCGGCATCAAGGCCAATATCGTCAGTTATGAGTGGGGCGAATACATCAAACGCGCCAAAAATGGCGAGCATGACGCGATGATTTATGGCTGGACCGGCGACAACGGTGACCCGGATAACTGGCTCGGCGTGCTCTACAGTTGTGCTGCGGTCAAGGGCAGCAACTACGCCAAATGGTGTAACCCGGCCTACGACAAACTCGTGCAGCAGGCCAAGGTCAGCAACGACCGCGAACAGCGCATCAAGTGGTATCAACAGGCACAGAAAATCCTTAAGGAACAAGTACCTATAACGCCTATTGCGAACTCGACGGTTTTCCAGCCGCTGCGCAAGGAAGTCAAAGACTTCAAGATCAGCCCCTTTGGGCTGACGCCGTTCTATGGCGTGAGTCTAGATAAGTAACAGCAACGCCCCAACCGAGTGCGCTAGACGCCTCGGTTGGTCATTTTTGGTGCACCTCCTGCACCGAAAAAACCCTCAAAATATGCGCAAATATGTACAAACTTTCATAATTGCGACATTCCTGTACGTTCGTACCACTGTTTCAGCCTCGCGACGGTTCAGCATCTTGCAATGGGTATGGCGCCTGCATAAGTATCCGCAGGCCGACTCACGAGGTCGCCCTCACCACCAAAAATGACAACAAATCATGAGGCCAACATGCTTAAACACGCAGTCATTCCGTTAATTGTTAGCGCTGGCCTTATGGCCGCAGCTCCTTTCGCCCAAGCGGCGACTAACCTGGTGTTCTGCTCCGAAGGGAGCCCGGCCGGTTTCGACCCAGGCCAGTACACCACCGGAACAGACTTCGATGCCTCGGCCGAAACCATGTTCAACCGCCTGACCCAGTTCGAACGCGGCGGTACCGCTGTGATTCCTGGGCTCGCCACCAGCTGGGACGTTTCCCCGGATGGCTTGACCTACACCTTTCACCTGCGTGATGGCGTCAAGTTCCACACCACTTCGTACTTCAAGCCGACCCGTACCTTCAATGCCGATGACGTACTGTTCACGTTCAATCGCATGATCAACAAGGACGATCCGTTCCGCAAAGCCTACCCCACCGAGTTCCCGTACTTCACGGACATGGGGATGGACACCAACATCAAGAACATCGAGAAAGTCGACGAGCACACTGTCAAGTTCACCCTTGGCACCGTGGACGCCGCTTTCATCCAGAACCTGGCAATGAGCTTCGCCTCGATCCAGTCGGCTGAATACGCCGCTCAACTGCTCAAGGAAGGCAAGCCTGCGGACATCAACCAGAAGCCGATCGGCACTGGCCCGTTCGTGTTCAAGAGCTACCAGAAAGACTCGAACATCCGTTACACCGGCAACAAGGACTACTGGAAACCTGAAGACGTGAAGATCGACAACCTGATCTTCGCTATCACCACCGACCCGTCGGTGCGTATCCAGAAACTCAAGAAAAACGAATGCCAGATCACCCTGTTCCCACGTCCGGCCGACCTCAAGGCGCTGGGCGATGACAAGGACCTGAAACTGCCGCACCAGGCCGGTTTCAACCTGGGCTACATCGCTTACAACGTCATGGACAAGGTCAAGGGCAGCGACCAGCCAAACCCACTGGCCGACCTGCGCGTACGCCAGGCGCTGGACATGTCGGTGAACAAGCAGCAGATCATCGACTCCGTCTACCAGGGCGCCGGCCAGCTGGCTGTCAACGCCATGCCACCGACCCAATGGTCGTACGACACCACCATCAAGGATGCCAAGTACGACCCTGAGAAAGCCAAGTCGCTGCTCAAGGAAGCGGGCATCAAGGAAGGTACCGAAATCGTTCTGTGGGCCATGCCGGTTCAGCGTCCGTACAACCCGAACGCCAAGCTGATGGCTGAAATGCTGCAGAACGACTGGAAGAAGATCGGTCTCAACGTGAAGATCACCAGCTACGAGTGGGGCGAGTACATCAAGCGCTCCAAAGGTGGCGAGAACCAGGCCATGATCATTGGTTGGAGCGGTGACAATGGTGACCCGGACAACTGGCTGAACGTGCTGTTCGGCTGCGACTCGCTGTCCGGTAACAACTTCTCCAAATGGTGCGACAAGAAATTCGACGGCATCGTGAAAGAAGCCAAGGCTACGTCGGACGTCGCCAAACGCACCGAGCTGTATAAGCAGGCGCAACATATCCTCAAAGATGCTGTCCCGATGACACCTATCGCGCACTCGACGGTGTATCAACCCATGCGTTCCACCGTGCAGGACTTCAAGATCAGCCCGTTTGGCTTGAACTCCTTCTACGGCGTGAGCGTCAGCGGCAAGTAAGGATCATTGACGGCGACGTTTCTTAACGTCGCCGTTATTGCATCCGCCTGGACCGTAGGAAACAGACCACGCTCGCAATCGTTGCGTCCTACAGCAACGAATTGCGATGCGTGACGCCGTTGCCTACAAGGTCAATCCGATTTGGTGCATTTACTGCCAGCTCCGCGACCCATAACGTCGTAGGACAGCAGAGTCTCCAAATGCGGAAAGGCACTTGCTGCGTATGGGATCAGCGATGTCACCTTGGCCGAACGCCCGGGTGGTTGCTCGCTGATGACAACTACAAACAAGGATCGGGATCGTCATGCGCCATACCACCGTTCTATCCGCAATGTTTGCCACCAGCCTGCTGGCTGTGGCCACGATGGGCCACGCCGCCGACAAGCGGAGCCTGGTGTTCTGCTCGGAAGGCAGCCCGGCAGGCTTTGATACTGCGCAATACACCACCGCCACCGACAACGACGCGGCCGAGCCGCTGTACAACCGCCTGGTTGAGTTTGAAAAGGGCGAGACCGGTGTCGTACCTGCGTTGGCAACCAAGTGGGATATTTCGCCAGATGGCATGACCTATACTTTTCACCTGCGTGAAGGGGTGAAATTCCACAGCAACAAGGAATTCAAGCCGACGCGGGACTTCAACGCCGACGACGTGCTGTTTACCTTCAACCGCATGCTTGACCCCGACCATCCGTTTCGCAAGGCCTACCCCACCGAGTTCCCCTACTTCAACGGGATGAGCCTGAACAAGAACATTGCCAAGGTCGAAAAAACCGACCCGCACACCGTGGTGATGACCCTGAATACGGTCGACGCCGCGTTCATCCAAAACATCGCCATGAGTTTCGCCGCGATCCTGTCGGCTGAATATGCCGAGCAATTGCTCAAGGCCGGCAAGCCCAGCGACATCAACCAGAAGCCGATCGGCACTGGCCCCTTTGTGTTCCAGCGGTATCAGAAAGACTCGCAGATCCGCTATGTGGCCAACAAACAGTACTGGGACCCGAGCCGGGTCAAGCTGGACCAACTGATCTTCGCCATCAACACCGACGCTTCGGTGCGGGTGCAGAAACTCAAGGCCGGCGAATGCCAGGTCACCCTGCATCCGCGCCCAGCTGATGTCGACGCCCTCAAGGCCGACCCGAACCTGAAACTGCTGACCAAGCCCGGCTTCAACCTCGGCTACATTGCCTACAACGTGCGCCACAAGCCGTTCGACCAGCTCGAAGTGCGCCAGGCGCTGGACATGGCGGTGAACAAGCAGAGCATCCTCAACGCCGTGTACCAGGGCGCGGGGCAATTGGCGGTCAACGCCATGCCACCGACGCAGTGGTCCTACGACGACAGCATCAAGGACGCCGCCTACAACCCGGAAAAAGCCAAGGAACTGCTCAAGGCTGCCGGGGTGAAGGAAGGTACCGAGATCACCCTGTGGGCGATGCCGGTGCAACGTCCGTACAACCCCAACGCCAAGCTGATGGCCGAGATGCTGCAAAGCGACTGGGCCAAGATCGGCCTCAAGGTCAAGATTGTCAGCTACGAATGGGGCGAGTACATCAAGCGCACCAAGAACGGTGAGCACGATGTCAGCCTGATCGGCTGGACCGGTGACAACGGTGACCCGGACAACTGGCTGGGCACTCTCTACAGCTGCGACGCCATCGGCGGGAACAACTACTCCATGTGGTGCGACCCGGCGTACGACAAGCTGATCAAGCAAGCCAAGGTCGTGACCGACCGCGAACAAAGGACTGTTCTGTACAAACAGGCGCAGCAACTGCTCAAGCAGCAGGTGCCCATCACGCCAGTCGCCCACTCGACGGTCAACCAGCCGTTAAGCGCCAAAGTCGAAGGTTTCAAAGTGAGCCCCTTCGGCCGCAACGTGTTCTCGGGCGTCAGTATCACCCCATAAGAAAATAACCGGATTGCGCAGGGCGGGCCCCGCCTTGCTGCAAACGCGCGGCCTTTTGTTGGGATTTTTCCTACGCCAAACGTTTGCACGAGCTTGAACGAGTTACACACCCAATAGCCGGATCACCAAAAAAGACCGGCATTAAAAAGAGAACCAAAGGAGCTTCATTCATGAAACTGAGCAGCAAAGCGCTTCTGGCCCTGGCCATCAGCAGCATCACGGCTACCGCCTACGCTGAAACCACCAGCCAGGACTTCGTTCCGACCACTTTGGCCGGCACCAGCGCCCAAAGTGAGGCCAAAGGCTTTATCGACGGTCAAAGCCTGGGCGGTACCACGCGTAACTGGTACTCCAACGAAATGAAATTTCGTGGTCAGAAATTCGGTTACTACAAAAATGCCGCCGATAAAGCCGCAGATGTAAAAACCAACGTTTCCCGCCGTTACAACTGGGCCCAAGGCACCATCCTCAACTACTCCTCGGGCTTCACCCAGGGCACCGTTGGCGTGGCCACCGAAGTGGCGGCCTATAACTACATCGCGTTGATCGATGATCAAAAAGATATCGCTGGCGGCTCCAACCGCACCCTGGCCCACACTTACGGTGACGCCGTAGGCCAATGGAGCAAACTGGGCCTGGCCAACGTCAAGTTCCGTGTTTCGAACACGACCTTGACCGCCGGTCGCCAGAACTTCAGCAGCGGCATCATGGACACCATCGGCAACCGTGCGCTGCCTTCGAGCTTTGAAGGTGTGAGCTTCAACAGCGAAGAATTCAGCAACCTGTCGTTCCAAGGTGGCGTGTTTGACCGCGTTTCGCCACGTACCGAACAAAGCCTGTCGAAATTCCGCAGTGAGTACAGCAGCAGCGGCGTTGAGACCGACAAGGTCTACACCCTGGGCTTCAACTACCAGCCGCTGAAAAGCCTGAAAACCAGCGTCTTCGCCGCTAACGTCAAAGACTTCTGGAACCAGTACTACTTCGGCGCTACCCATGAACTGGGTGACAGCCAGGTACTGAGCCTGACCACAGGCCTGAACTACTACAAGACCGTCGACGAAGGCAAAAAGTTGATGGGCGAAATCGACAACGATACCTACTCGCTGTCGCTCGGCCTGACTCACCAAGCTCATAGCCTGACCTTCTCGTACCAGGAAGTGAACGGTAACGAGTACTTCGACTACCTGCACGAAACCAACGGCATCTACCTGGCCAACTCCCTGACCTCTGACTTCAACGGTCCAAACGAGAAGTCCTTCCAGGTTGCCTACGCCATCAACATGGCCGAATACGGCGTTCCAGGCCTGAAGTTCAACATCTACTCGGCACGCGGCTGGGGCATTGACGGGACTCACTACCGTGGCGACAACGGCGTGAAAGACTTCGCCTACAACGGCATCCAGGCCCAGAACGGCGAACACCACCAGGAATACGGCATTGGTTCTTCCTATGCGATCCAGAGCGGTCCTCTGAAAGCGACTACTGTTCGCGCCACCTACGTGACGCACCGCGCCAGCGAAAACCAGTCTGACGGCAACCTGCGCGAATTCCGCCTGGTTACTACCATCCCATTCAACATTCTTTAATTAGCGCCAGGTAGACGGCGGGCTCAGGACGAGCCCGCCGTCTACGCTTGTCTGGTCCCATCGATTGCAGAGGGCTCTGAATGAAAATGCTCCCGCTACAAGCCGCTATGGCTGCCGCGCTGTTGAGCGTGGCGATCGGCGTTTCGGCCAAACCACTGGTGGTCTGCACCGAAGCCAGCCCGGAAGGTTTTGACCCGGTCTTGTACACCACGGCCGTGACCGCTGACGCCGCGGCTGAAACCATGTTCAACCGCCTGGTGGACTTCAAGCCCGGCACTACCGAAGTGGTTCCCGCGCTGGCCAAAGACTTGCCCGAGATCAGCGCCGATGGCCTGACCTACACTTTTCACCTGCGTGACGATATCAAGTTCCACACCACCGATTACTTCAAACCCACGCGCAACATGAACGCCGACGACGTGCTTTGGAGTTTCCAGCGTCAGCTGGACCCGAATCACCCGTGGCATAAAAAGTCCCTCGTGGGTTACCCGTACTTCGAAAGCATGGGCTTCAAGGAACTGCTCAAGAGCGTAGAAAAGACTGACGATCACACCGTCGTCTTTACCCTGACCCGTCCTGAAGCACCGTTCCTGGCCGACCTGGGCATGGCATTCTCTTCAATCCATTCGAAGGAATACGCCGACCAGTTGCTCAAATCCGGCAAGACCGAAGACCTCAACGCCAAGCCCATCGGCACGGGCCCGTTCGTCTTCACCCGCTACCAGAAAGACGCCCAGGCGCGGTTCAAGGCCAACCCCGACTACTTCCGTGGCAAACCGGCAGTCGACCCGTTGATCCTGGCGATCAGCACCGATAACAACGTGCGCCTGCAGAAGCTCAAGGCCAACGAATGTCAGATCGCGTTGTTTCCCAAGCCCGATGACATTCCAAGCATCAAGAAAGACCCGAACCTGAAAGTCGACGAACTGGCGGCGATGACCACCAGCTACACCGCGTTGAACACCACGCACAAATACATGAGCGATGCGCGGGTCCGTCACGCGATCAACATTGCGTTCGACAAGGCCGGCTATACCGAAGCCCTGTTCGGCAAAGGCAATGCGGTGGTGGGCACCGGCCCTTATCCGCCGACCTTGCTGGGTTTCAACGAAAAACTGAAGAACCCGCCCCGCGATCTGGACAAAGCCCGCGCGCTGCTCAAGGAAGCCGGCGTACCGGAAGGCACCGAGTTCACCCTGTTCACCCGCAACGGCGGCGGCCCGACCAACCCTAACCCTATGCTCGGCGCACAGCGCATGCAGGCGGACCTGGCGCAGATCGGCCTGAAGGTGAATATCAAAGTCATGGAATGGGGCGAAATGCTCAAGCGTGCTAAAAACGGCGAGCACGACATGGTTTCGGCTGGTTGGGTGGGTGATAACGGCGACCCGGACAATTTCCTGACCCCGAACCTGAGTTGCGATGCAGCGAAAAACGGCGAAAACTACGCCCGCTGGTGTAACAAAGAGTTTCAAGACTTGATCGACAAAGCTCGCGCCATCGCTGAACCCGCCCAGCGCGCTGCACTCTATGAACAAGCACAGGAAGTTTTCGATAAGGACCAACCATGGCTTCCCATGGCTTACCCGAAACTGTTCACCGCCATGCGCAAGAACGTAGAAGGCTTCACCCAAAGCCCTCTGGGTACAAATAACTTCGCCACCACCCAGGTGAAGTAAATAAGAAAAACGCTCGGCGCCGTCGCTATTGACGGCGCCGGACCTGCCTAACCGGCTGATTGAGGTACACGACAAGATGTTTAGTTTTATTGCCCGCCGACTGGGGTTATTGATCCCCACGTTTTTCGGCATAACGTTGCTCACGTTTGCGTTGATTCGCATGATCCCTGGCGACCCCGTCGAAGTCATGATGGGCGAGCGGCGCGTCGACCCCGAGATGCACGCACAGGCAATGGAACGCCTTGGTCTTAACAAGCCGCTGTATGCGCAATACCTGGATTACGTCGGCAAACTGGCCCAGGGTGACCTTGGCGAATCGCTGCGTACCCGCACCAGCGTGTGGACTGAATTCACCGCCCTCTTCCCGGCGACCCTGGAACTGTCCATGGCCGCCCTGTTGTTCGCCGGTATCCTGGGCCTGTTGGCCGGGGTGATCGCGGCGCTTAAACGAGGATCCCTGTTCGACCATGGGGTGATGGGCATCTCCCTCGCGGGATACTCGATGCCGATCTTCTGGTGGGGCCTGATCCTGATCATGTTCTTCTCGGTCAGCCTGGGCTGGACCCCGGTGTCCGGGCGTATCGACCTGCTTTACGACATCGAGCCGCGCACCGGCTTCATGCTGATCGACACCCTGCTGGCTGACGAGCCGGACGCGTTCTGGGATGCCCTGCACCACCTGATCCTGCCGGCCATCGTGCTCGGTACCATTCCGCTGGCGGTGATCGCACGGATGACCCGTTCGTCGATGCTCGAAGTGCTGCGCGAAGACTACATCCGCACCGCCAAGGCCAAAGGCCTGTCGCCGGCGCGCGTGGTGTTCGTGCACGGCCTGCGTAACGCACTGATCCCGGTATTGACCGTGGTCGGCCTGCAAGTCGGCACGCTGTTAGCCGGTGCGGTATTGACCGAAACCATCTTCTCCTGGCCCGGCATCGGCAAATGGCTGATCGAAGCCATTGGCGCGCGGGACTACCCGGTGGTGCAGAACGGCATCCTGTTGATCGCCTGCCTGGTGATCCTGGTGAACTTCGTGGTGGATATCCTCTACGGCTTCGCCAACCCACGCATCCGTCACCAGCGCTGAGATCATGACCATGACCACACCTACTCCAGTGTCAGCAGTCGATCAAAGCCTGCTGTACCCGTCTCCGTACAAAGAATTCTGGCAAGCCTTTTCCAAGAACAAAGGCGCGGTTGCCGGCCTGCTGTTCATGTTGCTGATCGTGTTCTGCGCGATCTTTGCCCCGTGGGTTGCACCACATAACCCGAGCGAGCAATACCGCGACTTCCTGCTGACCCCGCCAGCCTGGCTGGAAGGTGGGCAGATGCAATTCCTGCTGGGCACCGACGAACTGGGCCGTGATTTGCTCTCGCGCCTGATCCAGGGCTCGCGCCTGTCCTTGCTGATCGGTTTGTCGTCGGTGGTGATGTCGCTGATCCCGGGGATCCTGCTGGGTCTGTTCGCCGGGTTCTTCCCGCGCTTGCTCGGCCCGACCATCATGCGCCTGATGGACATCATGCTGGCCCTGCCGTCGCTGCTGCTGGCTGTAGCCATTGTCGCGATCCTCGGCCCTGGCCTGATCAACACCGTGATCGCCATCGCGATCGTGTCGTTGCCGTCCTATGTTCGCCTGACCCGCGCTGCGGTAATGGGCGAGCTGAACCGTGACTACGTGACCGCCGCCCGCCTCGCCGGCGCCGGCCTGCCACGTCTGATGTTCATCACCGTGCTGCCCAACTGCATGGCGCCGCTGATCGTTCAGGCCACCTTGAGCTTTTCCTCGGCGATCCTCGATGCCGCGGCTCTGGGCTTCCTTGGCCTTGGTGTACAACCGCCAACCCCGGAGTGGGGCACCATGCTGGCTTCGGCCCGTGACTACATCGAACGCGCCTGGTGGGTGGTGAGCCTGCCTGGTTTGACCATTTTGCTCAGCGTGCTGGCAATCAACTTGATGGGCGACGGCCTGCGCGATGCGCTGGACCCGAAACTCAAGAACGCCGCCTGAGGAGATTCCCATGTCACTGTTAGAAATCAAGAATCTCAACGTCCGCTTCGGCGACAAGACCGCCGTGCCGGTGGTCGATGGCCTCGACATCTCCGTCGACAAAGGTGAAGTACTGGCGATCGTTGGTGAGTCGGGTTCGGGTAAATCCGTGACCATGATGGCGCTGATGGGCCTGATCGAACACCCCGGCATCGTCACCGCCGACGCGCTGAACTTCGACGGCAAGGACATGCTCAAGCTGAGCAACCGCCAGCGCCGTCAGATCGTCGGCAAAGACCTGGCGATGGTATTCCAGGACCCGATGACTGCACTGAACCCCAGCTACACCGTGGGTTTCCAGATTGAAGAAGTGCTGCGCCTGCACCTGAAAATGTCCGGCAAACAAGCGCGCAAGCGTGCCATCGAGTTGTTGGAAAAAGTCGAAATTCCAGGCGCTGCCAGCCGTATGGATGCCTACCCGCATCAACTGTCCGGCGGTATGAGCCAGCGTGTCGCAATCGCCATGGCGATTGCCGGCGAGCCGAAACTGCTGATTGCGGATGAGCCGACGACTGCACTGGACGTGACCATCCAGGCGCAGATCATGGAACTGCTGCTGGCCCTGCAGAAAGAACAGAACATGGGCCTGGTGCTGATCACCCACGACCTCGCGGTCGTGGCGGAAACCGCCCAGCGCGTGTGCGTGATGTACGCCGGCCAAGCCGTGGAAGTCGGCCAGGTACCGCAACTGTTCGACATTCCAGCGCACCCTTACAGCGAAGCGCTGCTCAAGGCGATCCCGGAGCACAGCCTCGGCGCCACGCGCCTGGCCACGCTGCCCGGTATCGTACCCGGCCGCTATGACCGTCCGCAGGGCTGCCTGCTGTCGCCGCGTTGCCCTTACGTGCAGGAAAACTGCCGTACCCAGCGTCCCGACCTTGACCCGAAAACCAACAGCCTCGCGCGCTGCTTCTACCCCTTGAACCAGGAGGTGGCGTAATGGCCGTCGTTCTTACCGCCCGCGACCTTACCCGTCACTACGAAGTGTCCCGTGGCCTGTTCAAGGGCCACGCCACGGTGCGTGCCCTCAATGGCGTGTCCTTCGAGCTCGAAGCCGGCAAGACCCTTGCGGTTGTAGGCGAGTCGGGTTGCGGCAAATCCACCCTGGCCCGCGCGCTCACATTGATTGAAGAGCCGTCTTCCGGGTCCCTGAAAATCGCCGGACAAGAAGTCGCGGGCGCCGACAAGGCCCAGCGCAAGCAACTGCGCAAAGACGTGCAGATGGTGTTCCAGAGCCCGTACGCCTCGCTGAACCCACGGCAGAAAGTCGGTGATCAACTGGCCGAGCCGCTGCTGATCAACACCAACCTGTCTGCCGCCGAACGCCGCGAGAAGGTACAGGCAATGATGAAGCAAGTGGGCCTGCGCCCTGAGCATTATCAGCGCTACCCGCACATGTTCTCCGGCGGCCAGCGCCAACGGATCGCCCTGGCCCGCGCCATGATGCTGCAACCGAAAGTGCTGGTGGCGGATGAACCGACTTCCGCGCTGGACGTGTCGATCCAGGCCCAGGTGCTCAACCTGTTCATGGACCTGCAGCAGGAATTCAACACCGCCTACGTGTTCATTTCCCACAACCTGGCAGTGGTGCAACACGTTGCCGACGACGTGATGGTGATGTACCTCGGTCGCCCAGTGGAGGTCGGTCCCAAGGAAGACATCTACGCACGCCCGCTGCACCCGTATACGCAGGCGCTGCTGTCGGCGACCCCGACCATCCATCCAGACCCGAACAAGCCGAAGATCAAAATCGTCGGCGAGCTGCCCAACCCGCTGAACCCGCCGCCCGGCTGCGCCTTCCACAAGCGCTGCCCGTATGCGACCGCGCGATGCAGCACCGAGGAGCCGCAACTGCGGCCGTTGGATAACCGTCAGGTGGCTTGCCACTACGCGGAGCAGTTCGTCGCGTGACATCGCAACAAAAATGCCCTGGGTGATCAGCCCAAGGCATTGCAAGTGTTCTACAGCCCTTCCCATCAGGTTGCGCATCAGCCGGGTGGGAGGGGCTTTCTTTTGGGCGATGCCTACGTCTGGCTGTCGCCCTCATCGTCCGGATCATCACTGTCCGGTTCGTCGGTGGTGGGATCATCATCGCCCTCACTGCCACCCTGGTCCTTGTCGCCAGGCTCCGCCTCAGACTTCGCCAATTGCAGATCCTGGCGATGCCCAGAAGACCCAACACTGCTCTGCAGCGGGTTATGCGCCCAGGCCGACGACATCCCCAACGACAACAGCACCAGCACCTTTATCAACAGCACGACTCGTTGAAAAATACTCATGGTTGATTCCGTCCAGTCAGTAGGTAGATCCCACGCGACAGCCGTTTACCGCCGCCATCGTTGACGCTAGTCGCGATGCCGGGATTGCGCCAGGTATCAGGTTTCGCCGTCGTCGTAGGTTTCACTGTCCTCGCCATCGTTGTAGGGATTTTCCTGATCTTCCTTCGGGGCGGGCTGGGCTTGCGGTTTCCAGCTGCCGGAGTTGACCTCTTGCTGCTTTTTCTTGGTGACAGGGCCGGTGTCTTTCCATTGGGGCGTTCCAGCGCCCGCCAGCGCCCAATTGCCGGCCAGCCCCAGAGCCGCCAGCAACATCAGCTGAACGGCACGTTGAGTTATACGCAAGGTCGCCTCCTGATCCGTCGGTGAGTGGGTGAAGTAGTTGAATACGCTAGACCCGATGCGGGCTTCTTGCCAATCGATCGCCATGCGCAGATCAAAATGTGGTGTTCAGCGCCCACAAAAAAGGGCGAAGCCATGACAGCCTCGCCCTTTTATAAACCGCTCAGAACTTAATGGTGCTCACGGGTTGCGCGGAATTTCACATCTGGCCAGCGCTCTTCCATCAGCGCCAGGTTGACTCGGGTCGGGGCCAGGTAGGTCAGGTGACCACCGCCATCCACCGCCAGGTTTTCCACGGCCTTGTTGGAGAACTCTTCCAACTTCTTCTTATCGCTGCAATCGATCCAGCGCGCGGAGTACACAGTGATCGGCTCATACGAGCACTCAACCTTGTATTCCTCTTTCAGGCGGCTGGCGACCACATCGAACTGCAGCACGCCGACGGCGCCGAGGATGATGTCGTTGCTGCGCTCGGGGAAGAACACCTGGGTGGCGCCCTCTTCCGCCAATTGCTGCAAGCCTTGGCGCAGTTGCTTGGATTTCAGCGGGTCACGCAGGCGGACGCGGCGGAACAGTTCCGGGGCGAAGTGCGGGATACCGGTGAACCCCAGCGCTTCGCCTTCGGTGAAGGTGTCGCCGATCTGGATGGTGCCGTGGTTGTGCAGGCCGATAATGTCGCCCGCGTAGGCTTCCTCGAGCTGTTCACGCTCGGAGGAGAAGAACGTCAGGGCGTCGCCGATGCGTACGTCCTTGCCGGTGCGCACGTGGCGCATCTTCATGCCTTTTTCGTATTTACCGGAGCAGATGCGCATGAAGGCAATACGGTCGCGGTGTTTAGGGTCCATGTTCGCCTGGATCTTGAACACGAATCCGGTGAACTTCTCTTCGACCGGCTCTACGGTGCGTTCGTTGGCGACACGTGCCAACGGGCGCGGGGCCCAATCCACTACAGCGTCGAGCACATGGTCGACACCGAAGTTGCCTAGGGCGGTACCGAAGAACACCGGGGTCAACTGGCCGTCGAGGAATTCCTGCTGGTTGAACTCATGGCAGGCGCCCTGCACCAGTTCCAGCTGGTCGACAAAGCGGTCGTACTCGTCACCCAGGTGGGCGCGGGCTTCGTCGGAGTCGAGTTTCTCGATGATCTTGGTTTCGGTGCGCTCGTGACCATGGCCGGCGGTGTAGACAATGATGTAGTCGTCGGCCAGGTGGTAAACGCCCTTGAAGTCGCGGTAGCAACCGATCGGCCAGGTGATCGGTGCGGCCTTGATCTTCAGGACGGCTTCGATTTCATCGAGCAGCTCGATCGGGTCGCGGATGTCGCGGTCGAGTTTGTTGATGAAGCTGACGATCGGCGTGTCACGCAGACGGCACACGTCCATCAGCGCGATGGTGCGCGGCTCGACGCCCTTACCGCCGTCGAGGACCATCAGTGCCGAGTCCACCGCAGTCAGGGTGCGGTAGGTGTCTTCGGAGAAGTCTTCGTGGCCCGGGGTGTCGAGCAGGTTGACCATGTGGTCGCGATACGGGAACTGCATGACCGACGTGGTAATGGAAATACCCCGTTGTTTTTCCATTTCCATCCAGTCAGAGGTGGCATGGCGGTCGGATTTGCGGGATTTCACCGTGCCGGCCACCGCGATTGCCTTGCCCATCAGCAACAGCTTCTCGGTGATGGTGGTTTTACCGGCATCGGGGTGGGAAATAATGGCGAAAGTGCGGCGTTTCGCGACTTCGGCGGCCTGGTGGGTCATGGGAAATCGCCTGGCAGGTGAGTCAAAAAAGGGCGGCGAGTATAGCGCAAACCCAGGCAGCCAGACCACCGTTCAGCCCATTGGGGGTGGCTAAATGCTGCCAAGTGTGGAACCTTTTAAAAGGTAGAGACGTCCACTCCCCTGCTACCGCACTCGGAACAGGGGCTGATAAATCAGCAAGTTAGCCTGACGAGGCTGCGCTCATGGCTCGATCGCATACCGCGTTGCCGGTATCGGCGAGCTGCATTTCGCGACCACATTCAGAGGCAGCCAGGCATGGCATGCCACGAAGGAATGTGTTCGCCGACAGAAGAAAAAAGGAGTCCGCCTGTGGCTATTCGCTATGGCAAAGGGCTGATAGGAGGAGCGGTTGTCGTCGCCCTCTTGGCCCTGCTGGTCCACTGGATCGGCATCAACACGATCGAACTGTACCGCGACGATTTGTTGTTTTACCTGCAAGCTCATCTGATCCTGGTTCTTGTCTCCATGCTGGCCGCCCTGATTGTGGGGATCCCCGCCGGTATCCTGCTCAGTCGACCGAACATGGTCGGGCGTGCAGAACGTTTCATGCAGATCTTCAACATCGGCAACACCGTCCCTCCCCTGGCCGTACTGGCCATCGCCCTCGGCGTCCTCGGCATCGGCAGCGGCCCTGCGATCTTCGCCCTGTTCCTCGCCTCCTTGCTGCCCATTGTGCGCAATACCTACGAAGGCCTGAAAAACGTGCAGGGTTCCTTGAAGGAAGCTGCCGTCGGCATCGGTATGACACCGCGCCAAGTGCTGTTTCGCGTCGAATTGCCCAACGCCGTGCCGATCATCATCGGTGGCGTGCGCGTGGCGCTGGCGATCAACGTCGGTACCGCACCGCTGGCCTTCCTGATCGGCGCCAACAGCCTGGGCAGCCTGATCTTCCCCGGCATCGCCCTGAACAACCAGCCGCAATTGCTACTCGGCGCCGCGTGCACCGCGCTGCTGGCGTTGTTGCTTGACGGTCTGGTGACCATGGCCAGCCGCCTCTGGTTGGAACGCGGGTTGCGTCCGTCTTAAGGCTTGGCAAAGGAAATCACATGAAAAGACTGACCCTGATATTGAGCTGCGTCCTGCTGTTTGCAGGCATTGCGCAAGCCGCCGAAAAACCGGTGATCCGCATCGGCGCCCGGGTGTTCACCGAACAGACCCTGCTCGCCGAAATCACTTCCCAGTACCTGCGCACCAAGGGCTACGACGCCCGTGTGACTGGCGGCCTGGGCAGCAACCTGGCGCGCAGTGCCCAGGAAAGCGGGCAACTGGACCTGATCTGGGAGTACACCGGCGTGTCGCTGGTGGCCTACAACCATGTCGACGAGAAACTCGACAGCGAACAGTCCTACGCTCGAGTCAAAGAACTCGACGCTAAAAAAGGCCTGATCTGGCTCTCGCCGTCGCGCTTCAGCAATACCTACGCCCTGGCCCTGCCCGAGAACGTGGCCAAGGAGTTCCCGCAGATCAACAGCATCAGCGACCTGACCCACGCCCTGGCGGAAAAAACCAAAGGCACGCGCCTGGTGGCGCTGGACACCGAGTTCGCCAACCGGTCCGACGGCATGGGCGGCATGGTCAAGCTGTATGACATGAACCTCACGCGTAAAAACACCCGGCAGATGGACGCCGGCCTGGTCTACACCGCCCTGCGTAACGGTCAAGTGTTTGCCGGTTTGGTCTACACCACCGATGGTCGCCTGAACGCCTTCAAACTGAAGCTGCTGGAAGACGACAAGCATTACTTCCCGGACTACACCGCCGCACCGGTGATCCGTCAGGCGTATCTCGACCAGCATCCAACCCTCGCGGCTGAACTCAAGCCGCTGGCCGATCTGTTCGACGACGAAACCATGCGCCAGTTGAACGCGCGGGTCGACGTCGACCATGAAAGCCCATCCGCTGTTGCCGCCGACTTCCTGCGCCAACATCCCATCAATCAATAAGAGGAGAAGACATGGAATTCCTGAACGCCTTTTCCCATCTTGATTGGGCCCAAGTCCTACAACTGACCGGACAGCACATCACCCTGGTCGGCATCGCCGTGATCCTCGCGATCCTGATCGGCGTGCCCCTGGGCATTCTGATGACACGCTTTCCGACCCTGGCCGGTCCGCTGCAAGCCAGCGCCACCGTGTTGCTGACTGTACCGTCCATCGCGCTGTTCGGTCTGCTGCTGCCGTTCTATTCCAAGTTCGGCCAGGGCCTGGGGCCGATGCCGGCGATCACCGCCGTGTTCCTCTACTCCCTCCTGCCGATCATGCGTAACACCTACCTGGCCCTCACCGGGGTGGAACCGGGCATTCGCGAAGCCGCACGCGGCATCGGCATGACCTTCGGCCAGCGCCTGCGCATGGTCGAGCTGCCCATCGCCGTGCCGGTGATCCTCGCCGGTGTGCGCACCGCCGTGGTGATGAACATTGGTGTCATGACCATCGCCGCCACCATCGGCGCCGGTGGCCTGGGTGTACTTATTCTGGCTTCCATCAGCCGCAGCGACATGTCGATGCTGATCGTTGGCGCCGTGCTGGTCAGTCTCCTGGCCATCTTCGCCGACCTGCTTCTGCAATGGCTGCAACGCTCGCTGACTCCAAAAGGATTGCTCAAATGATCGAACTTCAAAACCTGTCCAAGACCTTCCAAAGCAACGGCAAGACTGTGACGGCCGTGAACGATGTAAGCCTGACCGTCAATGAAGGCGAGATTTGCGTCTTTCTCGGCCCGTCGGGCTGCGGCAAGAGCACCACGCTGAAAATGATCAACCGCCTGATCAAGCCCACCTCGGGCAAGATCCTGATCAATGGCGAAGACACCACCGACCTCGACGAAGTGACCCTGCGTCGCAACATCGGTTATGTGATCCAGCAGATCGGTCTGTTCCCCAACATGACCATCGAGGAAAACATCGTGGTCGTGCCTAAATTGCTCGGCTGGGACAAGCAGAAATGCCATGACCGCGCCCGCGAGTTGATGAGCATGATCAAGCTGGAGCCCAAGCAATACCTGCACCGCTACCCGCGTGAGCTGTCGGGTGGCCAGCAACAGCGCATCGGCGTGATCCGTGCCCTGGCGGCCGATGCGCCACTGCTGCTGATGGACGAACCGTTCGGCGCGGTCGACCCGATCAACCGCGAGATGATCCAGAACGAGTTCTTCGAGATGCAGCGCGCGCTGAACAAGACCGTGATCATGGTCAGCCACGACATCGACGAAGCCATCAAGCTGGGCGACAAGATCGCCATCTTCCGCGCCGGCAAGCTGTTGCAGATCGATCATCCGGACACCCTGCTCGCCCACCCGGCCGACGAATTCGTCAGTAACTTCGTGGGCCAGGACAGCACCCTCAAGCGCCTGTTGCTGGTGAAGGCCGAAGATGCGGCGGACAACGCACCGTCGGTGAGCCCCGAGACGCCGGTGGCCGATGCATTGGAATTGATGGATGAGCATGACCGCCGCTACATGGTGGTCACCTGTGCCGAGAACAAAGCACTGGGGTATGTACGACGTCGCGACCTGCACCGTCAGACCGGGACTTGCGGCCAGTACCTGCGCGAGTTCAACGCCACGGCGGCGTATGACGAGCATCTGCGCATCCTGTTGTCACGCATGTATGAGTTCAACCGGTCGTGGCTGCCGGTGATGGATGCGGAGCGGGTATTCCTCGGCGAAGTGACCCAGGAGTCGATTGCCGAGTACCTGAGTTCCGGTAAGTCCCGTGGGGGCAAGACCAGTATTGTGTCGCCTGCCGAGACTGCCCTGGCCTGATCTGACTCGACTCGGTTAAAACATGTGGGAGCGGGCTTGCTCGCGAATACGGAGTGTCAGTCACTGAATAGAGTGACTGATGCAGCGCTTTCGCGAGCAAGCCCGCTCCCACATTTGGTCTAAGGTGTGCCAGGGAAATCCCAGCGAATTGCCCCTTCCGGGGAACATCATTCCGTCATACCTGTCGGTTACATAAGTAGCTGCACCGGTTCCCGCGACGAACGCGTGCAAAAACGCGACATTTTTAGTTGATCTATGGCCTCTCACGTCCTAAAGTTCGCGCCGAACGTCCATGCTGGAAACGATCCATCCGGCTCAAGTACTGACGACGAGACAGCAAGGCCAAGGGAAGCGGTTAGTCCCATGGCCTTTTTGCTTTCGGCGACATGCCTTGGGAAGTAGGCGAACCAAAGTGGGGATACGGAGGACGTTCAGTTGCACCCATTGATTACTACAGTTTGCCCTTAGGAGTTCCCAGCATGTCGATCAACGTCGAAGACTATTTCGCGCGCGCCACTTTTGACAAAATGAAGGCGTTCGCCGACAAGCAAGAAACCCCATTCGTGGTGATCGACACCGCGATGATCAGCCAGGCCTACGATGACCTGCGCGCCGGTTTCGAATTCGCCAAGGTCTATTACGCGGTCAAGGCCAACCCAGCCGTCGAGATCATCGACCTGCTCAAAGAGAAGGGTTCGAGCTTCGACATCGCCTCGATCTACGAGCTGGATAAAGTGATGGATCGCGGCGTCAGCGCCGACCGTATCAGCTACGGCAACACCATCAAGAAATCCAAGGACATCCGCTACTTCTACGAGAAGGGCGTGCGTCTGTTCTCCACCGACTCCGAAGCCGACCTGCGCAACATCGCCAAGGCCGCACCGGGCTCGAAAGTGTATGTGCGTATCCTCACCGAAGGCTCGACCACGGCTGACTGGCCTTTGTCGCGCAAATTCGGCTGCCAGACCGACATGGCCATGGACCTGCTGATCCTCGCCCGTGACCTGGGCCTGGTCCCTTACGGCATCTCGTTCCACGTCGGCTCGCAACAGCGCGACATCAGCGTGTGGGACGCGGCGATCGCCAAGGTCAAAGTGATCTTCGAACGCCTGAAGGAAGAAGACGGCATTCACCTCAAGCTGATCAACATGGGTGGCGGCTTCCCGGCCAACTACATCACCCGCACCAACAGCCTGGAAACCTACGCCGAAGAAATCATCCGCTTCCTCAAGGAAGATTTCGGCGACGACCTGCCGGAAATCATCCTGGAGCCAGGCCGTTCGTTGATCGCCAACGCCGGTATCCTGGTCAGCGAAGTGGTGCTGGTGGCGCGTAAATCCCGTACCGCCGTCGAGCGTTGGGTGTACACGGATGTGGGCAAGTTCTCCGGCCTGATCGAAACCATGGACGAAGCCATCAAGTTCCCGATCTGGACCGAGAAGAAAGGCGAGATGGAAGAAGTGGTCATCGCCGGCCCGACCTGTGACAGCGCCGACATCATGTACGAGAACTACAAGTACGGCCTGCCGCTGAACCTGGCGATTGGTGATCGTCTGTACTGGTTGTCGACCGGTGCGTACACCACCAGCTACAGCGCGGTTGAGTTCAATGGATTTCCGCCGTTGAAATCGTTCTACGTCTGATCGTCCCTCCCGGGAACGATCAACCGCTGTAGGAGCCGGCTGCCGGCTCCTACAGGTTCAGGTGTGTGGCGCGCTCTTTGTAAGCCTCCGCCATCGCCCGAATCTGCGGATCATTCGCTGCTGCCAGTGCCTTGTGCGCCGTGCGCAGGAACTTCAGATTCCCGCCCGCCAATGCCTTGCGCAGCCACGCCAGCGCCGCCTCGATTTGACCGCTGTCAGCCAACACCGCCGCATAGCTGAACTGCCCGCGAAAATCCCCGGCTTCGGCTGCGCGTCGATACCAATCCACGGCAGCGTCCAGGTCCCGTGGGCAGAACTGGCCCTCTTCCAGATAACGCCCCACCAAGTTCATCGACTTGGCATGCCCCTGCTCCGCCGCCTGACGGTAGAAGGCCAGTGCCTGTTGTTGGTCTTCAGCGACGCCGCGTCCGGTCGCCAGCAGATTGGCATAGTTGTATTGACCCCAATCCAGGCCGGCCTTTGCTGCCATCCGGTATTCCCGCGCAGCGGCCACCTCATCGACGGCACACCCCCAGCCATGCTCCTGGCAACGGCCTGCCATATTGCGTGCCATCAAGTGCCCGCTTTGGGCTGCAATCCGGAACCAGCGCAAGGCCAGCGCTTCATCGCGCGCAATGCCACGCCCTTCCAGCAGGATCTGCCCGAGCAGCGCCTGGGCATCCACCGCGCCCTCCTTCGCCGCGATCAGGATCGCCTGGGCGGCACGGACGGGGGAATCGTCAAGCATGCTCTGCAGCTGCTCAACGTTGAGCACTTCTTCGCGGCGCAATAAAAAGCCCATGCTCAGACCTCGACCCAGCGGCGCAGCAAGTTGTGATAGGTGCCGGTGAGTTGGATCAACGCAGGGTGGTCGGGCACATCGGCGCTCAGTTGCTGGATCGCGCCGTCCATCTCGAACAGCAGGGTGCGCTGGCTGTCTTCGCGCACCAGGCTTTGGGTCCAGAAGAACGAGGCATAGCGCGCACCGCGGGTCACGGCGTTGACTTTATGCAGGCTGGAACCGGGATACAGCACCATGTCGCCGGCCGGCAGCTTCACACGCTGCAGGCCGAAGGTGTCCTGGATCTCCAGCTCGCCGCCGTCGTATTCATCGGGGTCGCTGAAAAACAAGGTGGACGACAAATCGGTGCGCACGCGTTCGTGGCTGCCTTTGGGCTGGCGCACGGCGTTGTCGATGTGAAAATCAAAACTGCCGCCTGCGGTGTAGCAGTTGAGCAACGGCGGGAAGACCTTGTGCGGTAACGCTGCCGACATAAACAACGGGTTCTGCCACAAGCGCTCCAGCATCGCCGCACCGATTTCCTTGGCCAGAGGGTGGCCTTCAGGCAATTGCAGGTTGTGCTTGGCTTTGGCGGACTGGTGCCCGGCGGTGATTTTACCGTCGGCCCAATCGGCGTTTTCCAAGGCTTGGCGAATGCGCTGCACTTCCTCACGAGAGAACAGGCCGGGGATGTGCAGCAGCATGGGCAATACCTGAATTCGGAAAGGCGCCAATGGTATTGATTCTTATCCGCCCTGTAAAACGCCGGGACGAACGAGTCCGTAAAAACCGTAAGTCAAAAGTGTAAAGAATGTAAATTTAGTGCAATTAGCAATGTATCGCAATTGATAGAAAGTCGTGTTCACCCTATATTCCGCCGCCTCACATCCTTGGGGAAGGGACACGTCATGTCGCGCACCATTACAAAAATACCTGCCAGTTCACCTCGCATGTTGGCCTCGGCCATCGGCGTTGCCCTCAGCGCCAGCGCTATCGCCCATCAGGCGCAGGCGGCTGAAGACACTGAACAAAAAGGCCAGCGCAACAGCATCTCCCTCGGCGCCACCAGCATCACCGGGGAAGAACAGGACAACACCTCCTACCAAGTGGAAAAAGCCTCGTCGCAGAAATACACCGCGCCCTTGGTGGACACACCGCGCTCGGTCACCGTGGTGCCGCAACAAGTGCTCAAGGACACCGCCGCCACGTCGTTACAGGATGCCTTGCGCACCGTACCGGGCATCACGTTCGGTGCCGGTGAAGGCGGCAACCCTCAGGGCGACCGCCCATTCATCCGTGGTTTTGACGCCCAGGGCGACACATACCTGGACGGCGTGCGCGATACCGGCGGCCAGAGCCGTGAGATTTTCGACATCGAATCGATCGAAGTCAGCAAAGGCCCGAACTCTTCGTTCGGCGGTCGTGGCTCGGCCGGTGGCAGCCTCAACCTGGTGAGCAAAACCCCACAAGCGCGGGACTTCACCAACGGCGGCTTCACCTATGGTTCCGACCAGACCCGCCGCTACGTGCTCGACGTGAACCGTCAGTTCCTCGACGACAGCGCCGCGTTCCGCCTGAACCTGATGAGCCACGAACAGAACGTCGCCGGCCGCGACGCAGTGAATTACGACCGTTGGGGCGTAGCGCCGTCGCTGACGTTCGGCCTGGGCACCCCTACCCGCGTCAACCTCAGCTACTACCACATGGAAAGCGACGACCTGCCGGATTCGGGGATTCCTTATGGCTACGGCTCATCGACCGCCACTGCCCACGTGCATGACAAACCCAACGACGGCGGCGACAGCAACAATTTCTACGGCCTCAAGGATCGCGACTTCCGCAAGACCCGCGCCGATATCAGCACGTTCTCCATCGAGCACGACCTGAACGACAACATGACGCTGAAAAACACCCTGCGCCATGGCAGCACTGGCCAGGATTACATCCTGACGCAGCCGGACGACAGCAAATTCAACGTCAACCGGTTCGGCACCGTGTGGCGCCGCGCCAACAGCCGGGTCTCGACCACAACCACCACCACCAACCAGACGGACTTGTTTGGCAGCTTCCAGGCTTTGGGCTTCAAGCACAGCTACTCCACCGGCCTGGAGTTCACCGGCGAAGAAACCCGCGTGAGCAACTACACCATCAGCCCCAACACCAACCCGGTCTGCACCGTGGCCAAAGGCAGCCTGGGCGGCCAGTGCACCTCCCTGAGCAACCCGAACCCGGATGACGCCTGGACCGGCAGCATCGCGCGCAACTATTACGGCACCGCCACCAAGGCCACCAGCCGTGGCGCCTATGTGTTCGACACCATCGAGCTGGACCCGAAATGGTTGCTGAACGTCGGCCTGCGCTACGACACCTTCGACACCGTTGCCAACACCGACTCCGCGACCGGCCGCAGCAAAATCAAAGAAGACAGCCAATTCTTCAACTGGCAAGCCGGCCTGGTCTGGAAACCGGTGGAAAACGCCAGCATCTATGCCTCCTACGCCACGTCGGCGACGCCTGCCGGTGGCCTGGTCGGTGAAGGTTCGGACGGCAACCCGCTGTCTGCCGGTGCCGCCAGCAGCGACCTGCAGCCGGAAGAGACCGTCAACTACGAGTTGGGCACCAAGTGGGACCTGTTCCACGATCGCCTGTCTCTGACCGCTGCAGTGTTCCGTACCGAGAAGAAAAACACGCGCATCCTGGTCGACGCCCTGACCTATCAGAACGCAGGTGAGTCCCAAGTCGACGGCGTGGAATTGTCCGCCAGCGGCAAGATCACCGACCAATGGCAGGTGTTCGCCGGCTACAGCTACCTCGACAGCGAGCTGGTCAAATCCGGCCTGAACGGCCGCAACGGTGTGGTCAGCTCGGGGTCGAACAAAGGCAATCAAATGCCCAATACGCCGAAGAACACCTTCAGCCTGTGGACCACCTACGACGTCACCTCCAAGCTCACCATCGGCGGTGGCGCGTTCTACGTCGACCAGGTTTATGGCGATGCAGGCAACACCGTTTACGTACCGTCCTACACCCGCTACGACGCCATGGCCAGCTACAAACTGACCAAGAACGTCGACCTGCAATTGAACGTGCAAAACCTGACGGACAAGCTGTATTACGACAAAGCCTTCTCGACGCACTTCGCCAATCAGGCGGCCGGTCGTACGGCGCTGTTGACCACCAGTTTCCACTTCTAAACAGCACTACCACGCAGCAAAAAGCCCCACGCATCGGATGCGTGGGGCTTTTGCGTGTTAAACAGAATGTTTCTCGACATGGCACGGCATAATGCGCGCCGTGCCCTACATATCCGGATAGACGAGGCGGTCAGACGTGTTGAAGAAAACCCTGTTCCAGTTGCACTGGTTCTTCGGCATTACCGCCGGGCTGGTGCTGGCCTTGATGGGGATCACCGGGGCTGCGGTCTCGTTTCAGGATGAAATACTGCGGGCGCTCAACCCCAGCGTACTGACCGTGCAAACACGCGAAGCCGGCGTACTGCCGCCCGCCGAGCTGGTGCGCAAACTGGAAGCGACCGAAGGCAAGACCGTGGCCATGCTGTTCGTGGAGAGCGAAAGCGGCAACGCCGCCCGCGTGTTCTTCACCCCGCCGCCCGGTGAACGCCGTGGCCAGTTGCGCTATTTCGATCCCTACACCGGCAACTACCTGGGCGATGTGGTCGGCCAGGAGGTCTTCGGGTTCCTGCTGCAGTTCCACCGCTTCCTGGTGATGGGCGATATCGGGCGCAACATCACCGGCGCGTGCACGCTGATCCTGGTGTTCTTCTGCCTCTCCGGTGTGTACCTGCGCTGGCCGCGCCAGGTGGCGAGCTGGCGTGCCTGGCTGACCTTGGATTGGCGCAAAAAGGGCCGTGCCTTTAATTGGGACCTGCACTCGGTATTCGGCACCTGGTGCCTGTTGGCCTACCTGCTGTCGGCGCTGACCGGGTTGTATTGGTCCTACGACTGGTACAGCCAGGGCCTGACCAAACTGCTGTCCGATGCCCCACAGAATGAACGCGTGCGCAAACGCGGACCGGCCCCCGAAGGCCCGGCGCCCGTGGCCAATTACGATGCGATCTGGAGCAGTATCTACAGCAACGCCGGCCCAGGCTTGAGTGCCTACAATATCCGCATGCCGGCCGTCGCCGGGCAACCTGCCATCGTTTACTACCTGCTGGACAACTCGCCCCATGACCGTGCGCTGAACCAGATCAACCTGGACCCGGCAACTGGCGAGGTCAAATCCCACGACCGCTACGCCAGCAAAACCCTCGGTTCCCAACTGCTGACCAGCGTCTACGCGCTGCACACCGGAAGCTACTTCGGCCTGGTGGGGCGGATCATTCTCACGCTCAGTTCAGTGCTGATGCCGTTGTTCTTCATTACCGGCTGGCTGTTGTACCTGGATCGGCGTCGCAAGAAACGCCAGGTGCGTGACGCGCGTAAAGGCCTCACGGCCAACACCAGCGATGCTCCGCCATGGTTGATCGGCTTTGCCAGCCAGAGCGGTTTTGCCGAGCAACTGGCCTGGCAGACAGCCGGCCAATTGCAGGCGGCCGGCTTGCCGGTGAAGGTGCAGTCCCTGGGCAGTGTCAGCCAGGATGACCTGCGCCAGTCGGCAAATGCGCTGTTCGTGGTCAGTACCTTCGGCGACGGCGAAGCGCCCGACAGCGCCCGCGGTTTCGAGCGCAGTGTGCTCGGTCAGGACCTGTCCCTAAAGGGCTTGAACTACTCGGTACTGGCCCTGGGTGATCGTCAATACGAACACTTCTGCGGCTTCGCGCGGCGCCTGCATTTCTGGCTGACCAACCAGGGCGGCAACGCGCTGTTTGCCCCGGTGGAAGTCGACAGCGGCGACACCACTGCCCTGCTGCACTGGCAACAACAACTCGGCCAGCTCACCGGTCACGCCCCGGCGGCCGCTTGGCCGACCGCCCAATACGAAAACTGGACGCTGTGTCAGCGCACCCTGCTCAACCGCGACAGCGCAGGTTCCGGTGTCTATTTACTGGGCCTCACCTCGCCTTCGCCACACAGCTGGCAAGCCGGTGACCTGGTGGAAGTGCTGCCGCGCAACTGCCCCTGGGCCATCGAGCACTTCCTCGAAGGCCTGGGTCTGGCCGGCAGCAACGGCGTGTTGATCGACGGCATGGCGCACACCCTCGACCAGGCTTTGGCCACTCGCCAATTGCCGACGCATCGCGCTCACCTGGTCGGCCTGCACGCCCAGGCGCTGGTGGACGCGCTGGTGCCCCTGGGAATGCGCGAATATTCCATCGCCTCGATTCCCAGCGATGGCGTACTCGAATTGATCGTCCGCCAGGAACGCCACCCCGATGGCAGCCTGGGCCTGGGGTCAGGCTGGCTCACCGAACATGCCGCCCTCGGCTCAAGCATCAGCCTGCGCCTGCGCCGCAACAGTGGTTTTCATCTACCAGACATCCCCGTGCCACTGATCCTGCTGGGCAACGGCACCGGCCTGGCCGGCCTGCGCAGCTTGCTCAAGGCGCGTGTTGCCGATGGCCAGCAGCGCAACTGGCTGCTGTTTGGCGAGCGCAATATCGCCCATGATTTCCTGTGCCAGGACGAGTTGCAGGGCTGGTTGGCCAGCGGTGACCTGGCGTTGCTCGATCTGGCGTTTTCTCGCGATCAGGAAGAGAAAATCTACGTGCAGGATCGCCTGCGGGAGTCAGCCGACGTGTTGCGTAAGTGGCTGAGCGACGGCGCGGCGATTTATGTGTGCGGGAGTCTGCAAGGCATGGCGGCCGGGGTGGATCAGGCGTTGGTGGACATACTCGGCAGTGAGGCCGTGGAGCGGCTGATCGAACAAGGCCGTTATCGTCGCGACGTCTACTGATTGGCAACGGTGGGAGCTGGCTTGCCTGCGACAGCGAGGGTGAATTCACTAGCGCTATCGCAGGCAAGCCAACTCCCGCCGTTTTCATTGCATTCCAAATCAGGCGGGTTGCAGCGTTTGCTCGAACACTGAGACCCCATCCAAATCCCGCAGGATGACGGTCAACTCCGCCGTCTGCCCATCTATCTGCACCTCGCCAAAAAACTGAAACCCGGCAAATGGTGACGTGTTTTGCGCCGGTGGTGCCTTCTCGAACACCACTTCAGGCCCAAAGGTCTTATCCAATGGATTAGGCCCGAAGCTCCCCGCGTTCAACGGCCCGGCCACAAACTCCCAGAACGGCTCAAAATCCTGGAACGCCGCACGATCCGGGTGATAGTGATGTGCCGCGCAGTAATGCACATCCGCCGTCAGCCATACGTGGTTGCGCACCTTCTGCGCCCTTAAAAACCCCAGCAGCTCGGCAATTTCCAACTCACGCCCTTGCGGTGCGCCAGGGTCGTTGTTGGCAATCGCTTCCCAGCGCGGTACGCCGGGGCTTACTTCGCCGTCGGGTACACCCAGCCCAATAGGCATGTCCGCCGCGATGACTTTCCACTGCGCCTGCGACCCCTTGAGTTCACGCTTGAGCCAGTCCAATTGCTCCCGGCCCAGGAAGGTTTTTTCAGCGCCCAGGTTGTCATCGTTCGGCCCGCGATAGCTGCGCATATCCAGCACGAACACCTCCAGCAACGGCCCATAGCTGAGCTTGCGATAAATCCGCCCGCCGCCATCGGCGCTCTGCCGGCGCATCGGTGAATATTCCAGCCACGCCTGGCGTGCACGACCGACCAAGGTGTTGATGTCCTTGACCTGGTAACGCTCATCCAACTGCTTGCTCGGCGACCAGTTGTTCACCACTTCATGGTCGTCCCACTGCCAGATCTGCGGCACTTCGGCGTTGAAGCGACGGACATTTTCGTCCATCAGGTTGTAGCGGTAATTACCGCGATATTCATCCAGGGTTTCGGCGACTTTGCTCTTGGCTTCGGTGGTGATATTGCGCCAGATACGCCCGTTTTCGGTCGTCAGTTGCGCCGGCACCGGGCCGTCGGCGTAGATGGTGTCGCCACTGTGGATAAAAAAGTCCGGCAAACGCAGGCGCATGGCTTCATAGATGCGCATGCCGCCAATGTCCGGGTTGATGCCGAAGCCTTGGCCGACGGTGTCGCCGCTCCACACGAAACGAATATCGCGGCGCTGTTGCGGCACACTGCGCAGGTGGCCGAACCACGGCTCGCTGGCGACGCCGGTTTGGGCATCTTCGAAATGCACGCGGTAGAAAATCGCCTGATCGGCGGGCAGACCGGTGAGTTCGACGCGGGCCGTGAAGTCGGTCCGGTTATCGGCCAGGGCCGAAATGAATTTGCGCGGGTTGCTGAATACGCTGCGGGTGTCCCACTCCACCACCATGCGCGCCGGGCGATCGCTGCGGCTCCAGATCATGGCGCGATCACCGAGCAGATCGCCGGACTGCACGCCGTCGGTGAGTTGCGGCCGGTCCTTCACAGAGGCGATCACCGCCGGGGCCAGGCCCGGCAGCAACAGGCCGGCGCCGACGGCTTGCATCACGCGGCGGCGGCCGAGATCGAAGTGGCTCATGCAGGTGCCCTCTTGAGTATCAAAAGGGCCACTACAGCATGGGGTTATGACACGGGTGCGACAGTCAGCTCTTGCGCTTCCGGACGTTTGATCAAGGCGTACACCAGACCGGTCAGCAAGCTGCCCGCGACAATCGCCAGCAGGTACAGCAGCGCATGGTTCATCGCATTCGGGATGACCAGCACCGCCAGGCCGCCGTGGGGCGCCGCGAGCTTGCAACCAAAGTACATCGACAGCGCGCCGGCCAACGCGCCACCGGCGATGCTGGCCGGGATCACGCGCAGCGGGTCTTTGGCCGCAAAGGGAATCGCGCCTTCGGAGATAAACACCATCCCCAGAATGATCGCCGCCTTGCCGGCCTCACGCTCTGTTTGGGCAAACTTGCGGCGTGCCAGGAACGTAGCGATGCCCATGCCGATCGGCGGCACCATGCCGGCCGCCATGGTGGCGGCAATCGGCGCGCCACTGTGCGCCGCCAGCATGCCGACGGAAAACGCATATGCGGCCTTGTTGATCGGCCCACCGAGGTCGACGCACATCATGCCGCCCAACAGAATGCCCAGCAGCACGGCGTTAGTGGTGCCCATGGTGTTGAGGAATTCCGTCAGGCCCACAAGCATGCGCGCCACCGGTGGCCCGACCAGGTAGATCATCGCCAGGCCGGTGAACAGGCTCGCCAGCAACGGGATGATCAGGATCGGCTTGAGCGCATCCAGGCTTTGCGGCAACTGCACCGCGCGGGTGATCAGCTTGACGCAATAACCGGCGAGGAAACCGGCAAATATCCCGCCGATAAAACCAGCACCCAAGGTGGTCGCCAGCAACCCGCCGATCATGCCGGGGGCCAACGCAGGACGGTCGGCAATGGAATAAGCGATGTAGCCCGCCAGCAGCGGCACCATCAACATGAAGGCCTGATCGCCGACGGTTTTCAAGGCAGCAGCCAGTGTGCCTTTCTCTTCAAAAGCAGTGATGCCGAACATGAAGGACAACGCAATCAACAACCCGCCCGCCACCACCATCGGCAACATGAACGACACACCGGTCAGCAGGTGTTTGTAAACGCCGGTTTTTTCTTTCTTGGCCACGGCACCGCTGGCCGCACTTTCCACTGCGCCTTCAGCAAGGGCCTTGTTGAGGGTGGCTTCGGATTGCTTGAGGGCAATGCCGGTGCCGCAGCGGTAAATTTTCTTGCCGGCGAAGCGCTCGGTAGCGACTTCGATATCCGCCGCCAACAGCACCACATCGGCCTCAGCGATAGCCTGCGGGCTCAAGGGCGTGCGTGCGCCGACCGAGCCCTGGGTCTCGACCTGCAAGTCGTAGCCCAGCCGCTTGGCGGTCTGCTGCAAGGCTTCGGCGGCCATGAAGGTGTGCGCCACGCCCGTCGGACAAGCCGTGATTGCCACAATACGTGGTGCATTTTCAGCCGCCTGCTGCGTGGCGACATACACCTGGGCTTCTTCAGCGCCGCGACGCAATACCGCGTCGACATCCGCCAGCGCCTGGGCCGGCGTGCTCTGGAACACGCGCTTACCGACAAACCGCTGCATATCCACCGGGGTACTGCTGACCAACAACACCCATTCGGCATCGTCGATCGTGGCCTGGGAGAGCTGGCGTTCCGGGCGCTGCACATCCACCACTTCAACGCTGGTGCTCCAGCCCTGACGCTGTGCGGCGGCGTCCAACAAGCGGGCGCACAGCACACTGGTGACCATGCCGTTCGGGCAGGCGGTAACAATGGCTAACTTCATCACAAACCCTCTTATTGTTCTGTCAGCGAGCGCACTTGAACGCCGCTTTCGAGACGCGCCAACTGCGCGTGATCGCTGATGCCAAAACCGATCTGCGTCACCGCCATCGCGGCAATCGCCGTGGCGCGGCGCAAGGTCTGTTCCGGCGTATCCCCGGTGAGCAGACCATGGAGCATACCGGCCAGCAGCGAATCGCCGGCGCCTACGGTGCTGGCGACCGTGACCTTGGGCGGTGTGGCCTGCAGCGCCGCATTTGGGCTGTACCAGCTCACGCCGGCGGCACCGTCGGAGACCACCACATGTTCGACACCTTGCCGGTGCAGTTGGCTGACCGCATCGGTGGCGTTATCCAGGGCTTCGGCCAGCTCTTCAGTATTGGGTTTGACCAGCCATGGGCCGGCCAGCAAACCCGCGCGCAGTGCTTCGCCGCTGGTGTCCAAAGCGACTTTCAAACCATAGCGTTTCAACTGCTCCAACAGCCCCTTGAACCACTGCGGGCTGACGCCGCGTGGCAAGCTGCCGGCCACCACCACCGCATCAAAGCCGGGAGCAATCTGCGCCAGTTTGTCCAGCAAGGCGTTCTGCGCCTGTTCTGTCACCTGCGGCCCCGGTGCATTGATGTCGGTGACCCGGCCATCCTGCTCGGCAATCTTGATATTGCTGCGGGTTTCACCGGGCACGCGGATAAACGCGTCGGTAAACCCACGCTGTGCAATGAGCGCTTCAAAGGCCTGGGGGTTGCCTTCACCGAGAAAGCCGCTCACGGTCAATTCATGGCCCAGGTCGGCCAGCACCTGCGCCACGTTCACACCCTTGCCGGCGGCATGGGTCAGCAGGGTTTCGCTGCGGTTGACTTCACCCGGTTCCAGGCGCGCCAGGCGTACCGTCAGATCCAACGCCGGGTTCAGCGTCAGGGTCAGAATCCTTGCCATCTATACGGCCTCCACTAGGGCTCGCACTTCGGCAGGTGAGCCCACCGCCAGTGCTTTTTGCGCCAGGCCCTGGGCCTCGCTCAGACTGAATTCGCGCACGCGCGCCTTCACTTCGGGAATGCTGCGGGCGGACACGCTCAACTCATCCACCCCCAGGCCGACCAATACCGGCACTGCCAACGGGTCCGCCGCCAGCTCGCCGCACACGCCAACCCATTTGCCATGGGCATGGGCTGCACGCACGGTGATGTCGATCAGTTGCAACACTGCCGGGTGCAGGCCATCGGCCTGAGCGGACAGGGTCGGGTGGCCACGGTCGATGGCCAGGGTGTACTGGGTCAGATCGTTGGTGCCGACACTGAAGAAGTCCACTTCCTTGGCCAATACCGGCGCGAGCAACGCGGCCGACGGCACTTCGATCATGATGCCCAGTTGCAGGTCCGCCACCGGGATTTCCAGACGCAGGCGCTCGGTCATGTCACGGGCGGCGCGCCACTCATCGACGCTGCCGACCATGGGGAACATGATGCGCAGCGGACGGTTGTCCGCCGAGCGCAGCAGCGCCCTCAGTTGGGCTTCCATGATCTGCGGGCGTTGCAAGGTGAGACGAATGCCGCGCACGCCGAGGAAGGGGTTTTCCTCTTCGGCGATCGGCCAATAAGGCAGCGGTTTGTCGCCGCCCACATCGAGGGTGCGCACGACCAGCGGACGACCGGCGAGACCATCGAGGACGCGGCGGTATTCGGCTTCCTGGGTAGCCTCGTCCGGCGCTTGCGGATGGGCCATGAAGATCAGTTCGGTGCGCAGCAAGCCGATGCCTTCGGCGCCCTGCTCCACCGCGCTGGCGACGCCAGCGCTTTCGCCGATGTTGGCGAACACTTCCACGGCATGACCGTCACGGGTCAACGCGGGTTCGTGGCGTTGTGCCGAGGCCGCTTGCAGGCGTTGTTCGCGGGTGTCGCGCTCGACCGTGGCGCGTTGCAGGGTAGCGGCGTCGGCATCCACATGCAGGCGCCCGCGCTGGCCATCCAGCAACAACGGCGTACCGGCGGCCAACAGCAACACCGCCGGACCGGCGCCCACCAGCGCGGGAATACCGAGGGCGCGGGCGACAATGGCACTGTGGGCCGTCGCGCCGCCGCGGGCGGTGAGGATGCCAGCGACGCGCGCCGGATCAAGCCGGGCCACATCAGACGGACCGACTTCGTCCATCACCAGAATGTAAGGCTCACTCGGTTCCTGGGCGGTTTCGACGCCACACAGTTGCGCCAGCACACGACGGCCAATGTCACGCAGGTCGGCGGCACGCTCGGCGAGCAAGGCATCCTGCAACGACTCCTGCTGTTTGGCCGCCGCTTCGATCACACTCATCCATGCCGCCTCAGCGCTTTCGCCTTGCTTGAGGCGCGTGTCGACTTCGTCGGTGAGTTCAGGGTCGTCGAGCATTTCCTGGTGGGTGACGAAAATCTCGCGGATCGCCTTGGACTGGCTGCGTTCGATCAGCCCCTGGATATCACGGCGCACATCGGCCAGGGCGCTGTGCAGGCGCTCGCGCTCGATGGCGCAAGATTCGCCGCGCAGTGGGTAATCGAAGACTTGCAGAACCTGAATGTGCGCAGGGCCGATAGCGATGCCCGGCGCAGCGGCGATGGCCTGAACCTGGCTACCGGCCAAGGGTGCGCTGAGCTCCGGCTCGATATCGAGGACTTCAGGCTGGACGCTCACGGTCGGCAGCGGCTCGACGTCTTCACCCAGGCCTTCTTCCACCGCTGCCAGCAGTGCGGGCAGCGCGTCGCCAGCAATGCTCGGTTCGGCGATAAATTCCAGCACCTGGCCGCGACGCGCGCCGAGGCTCAGCAATTTACTCAGGCTTTTCACCGACACGGCGCCCACCGGGCCATCGACGATGCGCACACGGAGATCGCCGTCAAAACTTTTCGCCAACTGCGCAAGGATCTTCGCCGGGCGCGCGTGCAGGCCGTGGGCGTTGGCCAGGGTAATGCGCGCAGCAGGCCAGTCTGGTGGCAATTCTCCACCGAGCACTTCAAGCACGGCGCGGCTGCTGGTGGCGCGGCCGAGTTCCTGGCCGCGACCTTCTATCAGCAAGGCGCATAAGCGTTCGAGCAGCGTCTGGTGGGCTTCCCCCAGGCTGGCCAGGCAGAACAGGCCATTGAGCGGCTGGCCGAGGTAGCGCATAGGTTTGTCCGGGGTGACAAACGCCAGGCCCGGGCGCTTGACGGTCTGCTCGCTGTGCAACCACCACAGGCCATCGCCCAGGGGCAGCGCATCGACCTGCTGCAACACGGCAGCGAAACCATTGCTCACACAATCGGCCTGACGCAACAGCCGTGCACCGCGCCATACCAGCTCTTCGAAGTCGTCAGCGGACACGCCCAGGCCGATCATCTGCGCATCCAGCGCCAGTTCCTGCGGCGCACCCTGCAGCAGTTTCAACAGCGCTTCGGCGCTACCGGCACGGCGCAGAGCCTGGCCCAGGTCGGTTTCACCGAGGGCGCGGGTGAGCAGTTGCAACAGGCGCAGGTGTTCGTCGGATTTGGCGGCAATGCCGATGGCCAGGTACACGATCTGGCCGTCCCCCCAGTCCACCCCTTCGGGAAACTGCAGCAGGCGCACACCGGTGGAGAACACCTGATCGCGCGTTTCGGGAGTGCCGTGGGGAATGGCAATGCCTTGACCGAGGAAGGTCGAGCCTTGGGCTTCACGGGCTTGCAAACCGCTGAGGTATCCCTCGGCGACCAGGCCGTCGGCCACCAGTTTTTCAGCGAGCAGGTGCAAGGCAGCAGATTTGTCCACGGCCACCTGGCCCATGGAAATCTGCTCTACAGTGAGCTCAAGCATGCCGTTCTCCTAGTTAGTGCGGTGGCGCACTAGGTATTGTTTTAAACAAACAGTGTAAAGGGTGTTCATGATTAACTGACTAAGTAGTCAATTGGCAGTAGCCACTCAGTCGCGAACGTCGTAAAAATACGCTGGCTGAAACGTTTAATCTAGATCTTATGGAAGACTACGCGTTAATTGCGCATCCTTGAAGAACCACTCGGCGCTTGAGCCAGGACATTGGTCGTGTACAGGAATCGGTTACGATTGGAGAAAATGTCGGGGCCCGCTCCAGAAAACAAGGAAATCCCGGTTTGAAACTCAGTGATATCGCCCGTCTTGCCGGTGTGTCCGTAACCACCGCCAGCTACGTCATCAACGGCAAGGCCGAACAGCAACGCATCAGCAACGCCACCGTCGAACGGGTGCGTGCTGTGGTCGAAGCCCATGGTTTTACCCCCAACCCTCAGGCCGCCGGGCTGCGCAGTCGGCACACGCGCACCTTGGGCTTTATCCTGCCCGACCTGGAAAACCCCAGTTACGCACGCATCGCCAAGCTTTTGGAGCAAGGTGCCCGGGCGCGCGGCTATCAACTGCTGATCGCCAGTTCCGACGACGATGCCGACAGCGAGCGTCAATTGCTGCAACTGTTCCGCGCCCGGCGGTGTGACGCGCTGTTTGTCGCCAGTTGCCTGCCGGCCAGCGATGACAGTTACCGCGAGCTGCAGGCCAAGGGTTTGCCGGTGATTGCCATCGACCGGGTGATGGGCGCAGATCAATTCTGCTCGGTGGTCAGCGACGACCGCCAGGCGTGCCAGCAATTGACCAGCAGCCTGTTGCAACCCCTGCCCAAGCAGATTGTGCTGATCGGCGCGCGGCCCGAGCTGAGCATCAGCCAGGAGCGTGCCGCCGGTTTCCGTGAAGCGCTGGAAGGGTTCACCGGCGAGGTGATCGTCGAACACGGCGAAGCCTTCAGCCGCGACTGTGGCCGACAGTTGATGGAGCAACTTCTGCAGCAACTGGGGCACTTGCCTGACGCACTGGTGACCACGTCCTACGTGCTGCTGCAGGGCGTGTTCGACGCGCTGCATGACTTCCCACTCAAATCGCGGCCGCTGCGCCTCGGCACCTTTGGTGATACACAGTTGCTGGATTTCCTGCCGCTGCCGGTCAACGCCATGGCCCAGCAACATCAACTGATCGCCGAGACCGCGCTGCGCCTGGCCCTGGTCGCGGTCGAAGACGAGCAGTACCAACCCGGCGTGCATGCCATCGGCCGGACGTTCAAGCAGCGTATTCGCGAGGCTTGAGCGTGGAGCTGATCGACACCCACACCCATTTGGACTTCCCGGATTTCGACAGCGATCGCCGGGAAGTCCTCGCTCACAGCCGAGCGCTGGGCGTGCGACGCATGGTGGTGCTGGGGGTGTATCAGCAGAATTGGCAGCGGCTGTGGGATCTGGTGCAAACGGACGAAGGCTTGTTCGCTGCGTTTGGCCTGCACCCGGTCTACCTCAATGACCATCGCCCCGCCGACCTGACGGAGCTCGGCGACTGGCTGACTCGCCTGCACGGTCACCGGCAACTGTGTGCGGTAGGCGAAATCGGGCTGGATTACTTCCTCGAACAGTTGGACCGCGAACGCCAGCAAAGCCTGTTTGAGGCCCAACTGAAACTGGCCGTGGACTTCCAGCTGCCGGCGCTGCTGCATGTCCGTCGCAGCCACGCGGACGTCATCGCTACCCTCAAGCGCATTCGCCTGCCCCGTGGCGGCATCATCCATGCGTTTGCCGGTAGCCGCGAAGAAGCCCGCGAATACATCAAGCTCGGCTTCAAACTCGGGCTGGGGGGCGCCGCCACTTGGCCTCAGGCCCTGCGCATGCACAAGGTGCTGGCCCACCTGCCGTTGGACGCCGTGGTACTGGAAACCGACTCACCGGATATGGCGCCCGCCATGTATCCCGGCCAGCGCAACAGCCCCGAACACCTGCCGGCTATCTGCACTGAGCTTGCCGAGCGCATGGGCATCAGCCCTCTATTGCTGGCTGAGGCGAGCACACGCAATGCGTGCGAGCTGTTCAACTGGTAGCGCGGGCGTTACCCGTTGCAGATTCAAGATCAGGCGCTGGCGGTGACGGGCGTATCGCAACACCAGCAAATGCACCAGTAAGACCACCAACGAGATGTTGAATTGGCCGATCACACTGATCAGCCCCACCCACTCCGCCACCAACGCCACGATCAGCACCATGCAGGTCAACACCACCATGCTCGGGCGCACCAGCGCCCACTGGTCCAGGGACCTGAACTGGCGCAACTGTCGAGGGCAGTTCAGTTGCAAGATCCATTGGCAGTAAGGGCAATCGAACGGTTCTTCGATGGCGATGGCGTTGAGTTGCCAAGGCTTGAGATTAAAGGTGATATCACAATGGGCGCAGTGCCCTTTGATGCCGATCGCAGCGGTCATCGCTGTGCCTCCCCCGGACTTGAAATCGAGTGAAACAAGTTTCACCCATTCACGGCTCCAGAAAAGAGACGCAGCAAAATCAGGACAAGCGCCACACCATGAAACGATAAATCCTACATTCAATTCTCATACCCGAAACGCGCCGATCAATTGTTTCAACTCAATCACCTGCAGCGACAGCTGTCGACTCGCCGCTTCGGTCTGATACGCGCCCTCGGCGGCATGCTCACCAGCCCGATTGATTTCAACGATGTTCTGGTCAATATCGTGGGCGACGGCGGTTTGTTGCTCCACAGCGGCGGCGATCTGCTGGTTTTGATCGACGATCATCCCGACGGCGCCGAGGATATTTTCCAGGGCTTGCTGAACCCTTTCCGACTGCCCCACGGTGCCACTGGCCATATCATGACTGCTGCCCATGGCTTTCACGGCCGCCGCCACGCCGCTTTGCAAGCGGCTGATCATCTGCTCGATCTCCTCGGTGGAGTGCTGGGTACGGCGCGCCAGGGTCCGCACCTCATCGGCCACCACCGCAAACCCACGCCCTTGCTCGCCGGCGCGTGCGGCTTCGATGGCCGCGTTGAGCGCCAGCAAGTTGGTTTGTTCGGCGATGCTTTTGATCACTTCCAACACGCTGCTGATGGACTGGCTGTCGGTGGCCAGTTGGTTGATTACCTGCACCGACTGATCGATCTCCGTCGCCAGTCGCGCAATGCTGCCCTGCTGGGATTGCACCAGGCTGCGGCCGCTGACGGTTTCGTCGTTGACGCTGTGGGCACTGCTGACCGCCGCCGCCGCACTGCGCGCGACTTCCTGGGCAGTGGACGACATCTGGTTCATGGCCGTCGCCACCTGTTCGATCTGCATACGCTGCCCGGAAACGGCCTGGTTGCTCTGGGCCGAGACCGTCTCCACCTGCCCGGCCTGCAGCTCGACCTGACTGACGGTGTGCCCGACGCGCTCGATCAAGTCATGGATCTTCGCCACGGTGCCATTGAACACCTGGCCGAGGTCACCCAGCTCATCGCGGCTCTGCGCGACAAAGGTGACGGTCATGTCGCCGGCCGCGACCTTATCCATCATCGCGCCCAAGCGCCGCAAGGTGGTGCGCGTGGAGGCGTAGAAGCCTGCATACAAGTAGAAAATCAGCAGGAACACCGCGCTTAGGGCCGAGACCAGCACCACCATATGCGTACGGTTCTGTGCCAGGCGTTGCTCCAATTGCTGCCCGAGGAACGTCAGAGTGGCGTCATCCAACTGGTACGTCTGGGCCATCAATCGGCTGACGCCGTCGTAGAAATCCTGCCAGGGCGCGTCGAGGGTTTCGGCCATCACCACCTGTTCGTCAAACAACTCGCTGCCTTGCTTGAGGCTGGCGCTGCTGGACTTGGCCAGGCCGTCGAGAGCCGCATGGGCGGCTTTGCTGGAGCCCAAGGCATCTTGCAACTTCAGGCCATATTCGGCCTGGATTTTTTCCAATTGCTGCAACAACTCGTCAAACCGTGTGCTGGACGACGAGTTGAGAAAACCCTGCCCCAGGGAATACGCGCCCATTGCTCGACCTTCCCCCAGGGTCTGTGTGACGAGTGGGGTCACGCTGGTGATCAGCTCACTGAGTTGGCGCAGGTCGCTCTGGGGGTCGCGGCTCAAACCGGCTTGGCTGGCAATGATCTGGCTGAGCATCTGCGCCTTGTTGAGCAACTTGCCAATCAAAGCACTTTTGCTCAGCAACGACGTTTCCTGTTGCTGGGCCTTGAAGGCTGCGATCAACTCGTCGCGCTTGGCGTCAAAAGCGGCAATTTGCTCGGGCTCAGTCGCCATGGCGTTGAGGCTTTGCAGGCGGCTCAGCACGCTTTGTTCCAGGGCGCTGATCTTGCCCTCAAGATCGCCCGCCTTGCCGGACTGGCCCAGCGTGGCGTTGATCTGCACCTGGTTGTTGAGGGTTTCCAGGTCGCGGCGCAGGGCCAGGCTGCTACCGAGCAAATCAAGGCTCTGCAGCTCCACCCGCGTGCCCTGGTATTCGCGCCACGAATCACGCACCAGGTAATAGTTGGTCGCCAGCATCGGCAGCAGGAACAACACGCTGATCAAGCTGAACTTCATGCCGAAGCTCAGGCGGTTCATCAGCGCGACGGCGGGATAGAGCAAGCTCTTCACAGGTTAACTCCCTTTCTTTTATTTTTATCGAGGCGCAGGGCGGCAGTTAGCCAGCATCTGTATAGCTCAATTTGAAAGGGAGTTTTGTAACTTAAGGTTAATGAGATAGGGCGTTAAGGCAACACCGTCCAGATCGCAAACCCGGCATACCACAGCACCGCCGCACGCAAAAGCAGTTCCCAGAGCCGGTCCAGGCTGTTGATGCCATCGGGGCCGACCGCCGGTGGCGGGATTTCAGCGGCGACCAGGCCGACTTTTTCCACCAGTTCGGCGGCGCTGATGTCCCAGCTCAACAGTTCGTGCAGCATCACGCGGCCCACGGCGACGAAGTTGCCCACCAGGGCAAAACTGGCTGCCAGCAGGCGCACCGGCAGCCAGTCAAATGCGTGGCGCAGTTGCCCGGCCCGCTCGGCCACCAGAGGGTTCTTGCTGTATTCACTGGCCAGTGCGAGCAAGCGATAAGCCAGCGCGGCAACCGGGCCCAACAGGAAGTACCAGAAAATCACCGCGAAAAAGCTCTGGTAGGCCTGCCACAACAGATGGCCCTGGACGCGTTCGAGCAACTGTTCACCACTGTCGGCGCTCAGAGTCAGGTCACGCTCGGCGACATGCTCGGCGGCTTGCAGGTCGCCCCGTCGCCAGGCGTCGCGAAAGGGACCCAGCCCGGCGAGCAGATCACCACGGCCCAGGCTGTAGATCACCACCAGCAGGTGCACCGGCAGCGCCAACAGTCCGTAGGCCACCGGTTCCAGCACCAGCAGCAACAACGCCAGCAAGGCCACCGGTAATAACACCAGCAATGCCAGGATCAACCAGGGCTGCTTGCCCATGCGTGGGCTCGATTCCAGCTTGGCCAGTTCACGCAGCCAACCACCATCACGCTGTAACCGCTGGCGCAGAGCCGAGAACTTCTCGATCCATACGGCCAGCACCAACACCAGGAAACTCATCGTGCGTGTCCTCCATCCTGCAGGGCGCTGCGAAAGCGCGTCCAATCAAAAGCCGGGCCGGGATCGGTCTTGCGACCCGGAGCGATATCGCTGTGACCACAAATGCGCTGAGGCGTGATGTCGGGGTAAGCCGCCAGCAACTGGCGGGTCAGGTTGGTCAACGACGCATATTGGGCGTCAGTGAACGGCTGGTCATCCGTGCCTTCGAGCTCAACCCCCAGGGAAAAGTCATTGCAGGTATCCCGACCCTCGAACTGTGAGATCCCGGCATGCCAGGCCCGGTCGAGACAGGACACAAACTGCGTCACCGCACCATCACGCTCAATCAGAAAATGCGCAGACACCCGTAGGTCGGCGATCCCTTCAAAGTAGGGATGTTCCGTGACATCCAGACGGTTCTGGAAGAATTCCTGCACTTTGCCGGTGGCGAACTGCGCCGGCGGCAGGCTGATGTTATGCACCACCAGCAGTGAGATTTCGCCGGCGGGGCGCTCGTTGTAGTTGGGCGAAGGGCAATGACGGATGCCTTTGCACCAACCGCTGGTGGGGTCCAACTGCATACAGGTTCCTTGAACGAGACAACATGTGACCAGTATGCCGCGTTCGCCCCTTCGGTTGCGATCACTTGCCGCGATTGAGTTGACGCAGTTTGCCCACGACGGCAGTCAAGGCACGCTCGAACAAGGGGCCAGCGTCCAGGGTGTGCAGCGCGCCCCGCTTGAACGCCACTGCCAGTTGGCCCGCGCTTTTCTCTAACACCTTGAGCCCCGTGCGGCTGGTGAAGACATAGGTGTCGGCCGGCGCCATGATCGCCGTCAGCCGGCAGCGCAGCGTAGTCGCTTCGTCTCCCTCGAACACCACCCAATCACCCACCTTGAGCTGTCGGGCTTTCAGCAGGTCGGGGTCGTTGTCCGGCAGATCGCGGACCGGATCGGGTAACGCAGAGGTCAGTACAAACGGCTCACGCACTTCGATCCATTCGTCGCCCCCGCCAGGGGCCTGGACATGCAAGGCCTGCAAACGCACGAAAAACTCGCGGGTGCTGAAGGGGTCGAACGCGGCGCTGGTCAATCCGTCGCGCAGGGCCTTGAGCAAGCCCGGCAGTTGCCCCAGCAAATGACGCCCGGCTTCAGTGTCTTGCTGCAGGCCGACGCTCCAGATCAGTTCGTCCATGGTGCGCAGCCCCGCCTGCCATTGCACCGACTGCTCGCCATGCTTGAGGCTGGCCAGCAACAGCACCTGGCTCCAGGCCTGCTGCAGGAATTGCACGACCGGACGCGGCAGCGTCTTGCCAAGCAGGCGTTTGTTCAGCACATCGGCCACGCGCTGACGCGCAGCTTCGGTGCGCACACGCCCGGCTTCGGCATCACGGGTGTGCTGTTCAAGCAAGTCGCTGCGCCGTCGCTCATCAGCGGTGAAGGCGCTGAACTCGGCGAGCAATTGGGAAAAGATCACCGGGTCTTCGACAAATTCATTGAGCAAGCGCTGCACCACCTGCTCGATGCGCAGGTACAGAGGGTCGCGCTGGCTGGCGCCCATGGCAGCGGTGGCGATTTCATTGAGCAGGCGTCGCGCCGGGTGGCTGGCTCGACTGAAAAGGCTCTTGTCCAGCACCGCCACTTTCAACATCGGGATCTGCAGGCGACCGATCAAGGCCTTGTAGGCATCGGGCACGGCCCGGTCGTTGAGGATGAATTCGAACAGCAACGCGACCAGGTTGATCACATCTTCGTCCGCCTCCTCCACCACCCGCGACTTACCGCTCTTGACGCTGACGCGGGTGAGCAACTGTTCAAGCTGGTTGCGCAGGTCGAAATCATCCTCGACCTCAGGCTCGGGTACATATTGCTGCAAGTGGGACAGCAGGCGCAGCAGGTCACGGGGGGAGATGGGCAAGGGTTCGGCGCTGGCTTCAAGGGTCGGCGCCACGCTACCGCGTACCGCGGTGAGCAACGGCTGCAGCGCAGCGAAGGCTTCCTGGCCATTTTCGTCGACAGGCGGCAAGGTTTCTTCGCGCGCAAGCTCACGGGCCTCACGCGCCTCACGCCGGCGGGACGGTACGGCCTTGAGTTCAGGCAACACACCGGTCGCGACCAGCAACTGATTGGCTTCGCCGTACAGTTGGTCGGCGTCACTGAGTACGTATTTTTCAAACAGCTTGAGCATGATCAGTTTGACGCGGATCTCCACGCCCAGGCTGCGTCCCGCCCGCAGGAAGCACTCACACAGCAGTGCTGGCCCCAATGGGTTCTCGCGATCATCCAGGTGGTTGCCGAGCAACGCGCTCAAGCGCGCCGTGAGTTGCCCCAGGGCTAGGCCATCACGATGCCGCACCCGATCCAGCATTGCTTCAAGCGTAACGGCTTTTTCCAGGTCATCCCTGGATGAGCCCGGTGCCGCGTCGTAGGAAACCACTGGCACCAACTGCAATTCCCCACGCCCTGCCTGACCCAGGCTGGCGAAGGCTTCAAACAGGCGCTCCATGAACACGCGCTCGAAGTTCTTGCGCTTGAGGCGCAGGTCGCGCATGGCCTCGAAGAAAATATGATGGTCGAGGTTGTTGCGCGCCTTGTCGGCCATTTCGAACAAGGTGTCGTCGGCGTTATCGAACAGGTCCTGCAGCCCTTGCTGCAGCTGTTGCGCCGCCTTGTCGCGGACCTGCAGCAACACTACCGGCAGTCTGGCGAGCGGCGATGGCGTGGCGGACGCCTTATTGAAAGGCACCACCTTTGCGTCATTGTGCATCCTGGCCTCCTGAAACGGCGGTATCTTTCTGAACGTCAAAGCTATGACGCCAATTGCAAGGCGCTAGATTATCTGGCAAATGAGGGCAGGTGCGCCAGCAAACTCTGCCTTTGCACGGTAAATGAGTAGTGAGCCTGGGTTCGAACGCGCACTGCCCCTATAATCGGGGCACTTTGTCTGTGGAGCCTGTTATGCCGAATCTCCGTCTTGCCGACCTCACCGCCGAAATCGAAGCCAACGTGCGCCGCGCACTGCTGGAAGACATCGGCAGCGGCGACATCACTGCGCAGTTGATCCCGGCCGAACGGCTGGCCACGGCCACCATCATTACCCGCGACACCGCTGTCATCGCCGGAACGGCCTGGGTGGATGCGGTGTTCCGCCAACTGGACCCTCGGGTTGCCGTGCATTGGCAAGTGGCTGACGGTGAGCGCGTCAGCCCCAATCAGGTGCTGTTCCGCCTTGAAGGCCCGGCACGCTCGCTGCTCAGCGGCGAACGCTGTGCGCTGAATTTCCTGCAGTTGCTGTCCGGGGTCGCCACCCGCGCGCAATTTCTCGCGGACTTTGTCGCCAGCACCCAGGTCAAGCTGCTGGACACCCGCAAAACCCTGCCGGGGCTGCGCCTGGCGCAGAAATACGCAGTGACTTGCGGTGGCTGCCACAACCACCGTATCGGCTTGTATGACGCGTTCCTGATCAAGGAAAACCATATCGCGGCCTGTGGCGGCATTGCCCAGGCAATCACGGCCGCCCACAAGATCGCCCCCGGCAAGCCGGTGGAAATCGAAGTTGAAAGCCTGGATGAGCTGCGCGAAGCCCTGGCGGCGGGCGCGGATATCATCATGCTCGATGAGTTGAGCCTGGACGATATGCGTGAAGCCGTGCGCCTGAACGGCGGTAAGGCGAAGCTGGAGGCCAGCGGTGGGATCAATGAAAGCACCCTGCTACCCATCGCCGAGACCGGGGTGGATTACATCTCGATTGGCGCGATGACCAAGGATGTGAAGGCGGTGGATTTGTCGATGCGCCTTAGCATCTGAGGCGCCTTGACTGCAGGAGCGAGCTTGCCCGCTCCTGCAGACTGCTTCTAAACCACCAGGTCATTCATCTCGCAATATTCTTCCCATTCGACACCCAGCACTTCGGCCGCCTCTTTATGCAAGGCCAGTCGCGCCGCTTCGAACGCTTCCGGTGTCGAGGTGTACTTGAGGGTCAGCTCCCAGGGCTGATAGCCCTGGCTCTCGGCCTCATCCTCAAATGCCCACTGGATCTGGTCACGCTGATCATCGGCGCTCAGGTCCTTGATCTCTTCTTTCAGCTGCGGCGTGTCCTCAAGGTACTTCTTGAGTGCTTCTTCGTGCCGAACTTCCTGGGTCATTTCAGTCGTGGTCATGTTGTTCTCTTAGATCGAGGAATGGGGATGCATCTGGGTCATCAAGGTTGCGCAGATACAAAAGAGCGGGCGCAAATACCAGCTCGTCTGGCCTTCAGAACCATTCTGGGATCAACTGAAAACAGTACTGCCTTTGTTGCCTTTTTGCCCGAGACAGGAATCGAACCTGCGACCTTCGCGTTACGAGTGCGCTGCTCTACCGGCTGAGCTACACGGGCGGTGGGCTAAAGCTAGCACCGCATCGAGAGTCCGGCAACTTGCCGCCGTCAGCGGGCAATCACACCTTGGGCCCAGAAGCGTGGTTGCAGGTAATCGCCATGGGCGTCCAAGTACTGCTGCTGGGCCTGTTTGAAGTGCGGCACATCGCGCAACGCAATAAAAATCAGCAGACCAACGGCCAACACGCTCAGTGCTTTCCACGCCGCCCAGGCCCATGATCGTTCGACCGCTGCCGGAGCTCGCCATACGTGCAACGCCATCAGCCAACCCACCACCAGCGCCAGCCAGACCTGGGAGTTGGGCATCACAATCACACCATCGACCATGGACTGCACTAACGCACCCACCAGCGCCGCAAACAGGCAGAGCCGCAACAGGTCTGCACGCTCGGCGCTCAGCGCACGCTTACGCAGTACACCGAACGTTGCCCAGCCCCCTCGCCAAGCCAACACCGCAACGCACAAAGCCGATGGCCCCCCCCCACTCACTGGTCCATTGCAGGATGGCCTGGTGGGGATGAGCGGCAATACTGTTGGGGATATCAGCGAAATGCATCGGCCCGAATCCCAGCCAAGGCCGCTCGACGAGCATATGCCAGGCCTGCCACCAGATCGGACCACGCCCCGACAAGGAGGTGGTGAGGCGATCGCTGGCGGCATTCGCGATCTCGATTCCCAAATGATCCGCCAACACCTTAAACACCAGCCAGTACAGCAACAATCCACCCAGCAGTGCGGCCAACTGCCAACCCAACCAGCGCCGCCCCCATGGTCCCAGCACCGCCAACACCACAGCCGCGACGCCCATGCCCAGCCAGGTGCCGCGCGTGCCGCCCCCCACTGCGATCAGCCACCACACGCACAGCAGCGTAAAAGTCGCGGCCTTGAGTGAGCGAGACAGTGTGGGGATCAACAAAGGAAGCGCCAGCAGCGGCAAGGTGAATGTCTGGAACTGGCCGTAGAAACGCTTGTTGGAAAAGCCGGACAGCAACGCGTCAGGGTCCAGCACCCGCTCGGCGCTGATGAACGCCAGGGCACCCGCATAGGTGTATTGAATCGACTTGATCAGGCACAACAGCACCACAAACAGGATCAAGGCACGGTCCAAAGGCTCGCCGCCCTGGCGTCGCAGCAGGGCAAATGCCACGGCAATCGCGCCGCACCCAACAAACACCGCCACTTCAGCAAATGCCCACAGCGGCTGGTGAGCCCGCATCGACGACATCAGGCCCAGCCCGATGATCAGCGCCAGACCCAAGGCTGTGGGCCGGTCAACCAGCCGTTCAACGCGGGCGACCGACAGCCCATACAGCACAGCGCAAGCCCCGATGCCGATCTGCATCACCCGTTGCAGATCATGCCCACTGAAGGGAGCACAAATTCCGAAAAGCAGCAGGCACATCACTGCGACCAGAAAAACACTGCCACGCTGCTCTACGAATAACCCCATCGGTCACCTCAACTTCCCTGTGGAGGGTTTAACAGTTAAGCGCCGTCGGCGCCGCAGCCCTTGGCGACATATTTTGCGTCAGCGGTGGTGGTGCATGTCCAACCCGTGGCGGCATTGCGTGTCAGGCTGATGGTCTTGCCGAGCACCGGTGCCGGGGCATCCAGTATTTCGCAACTGATGGAACCCGCGCCCGTGGCAACGTCCCCTGTCACGTCAATCTTGCAGTTGGCTGTCGGGCTGGTGCCGCCGATCAATGCCAACGTGGGGACCGTGCCCTGGTTGAGGGTGTCTTCATAACCAGGCTTCAACGCGGTAATTTCAGCCAGGCCGGCGGTGAACTTGGCCTTGGCCTGGTGGGTGGTGTACATGGGCAGGCCGATGGTGGCCAAAATGCCGATGATTGCCACGACGATCAACAGCTCGATCAGGGTAAAACCTTTTTGACGTCTCACATTCACTCTCCAGGATAGAACTCATGACAAGGCGCGTCCTGCGCCCCGTGTTGTACAGCGGCGCCAGTGTACTCATCCGCAGGCGCTCAATCGCGCACAAGACGCACATTCTGACATTTTATCCGCCACTGCCAGCCTGTCAGAATCCGTCACCTGACTACGCTATAAAGCTTCGACGACCTCTGTGCGGAACCGTGACATGGACAACGCTTCAACGCTCTACGCCTGGGAAGGCATCAACCGCAAAGGACGCAGGGTGTCCGGGCAAACCACCGGACACAACCCTGCCCTGGTGAAGGCACAGTTGCGAAAACAGGGCATCTGCCCAGGGCATGTGCGCAAAAAATCCCCAGTGCTGTCGAGCCTGGCAGCCTCGATCACATCAACCGACATCACCCTGTTCACTCGCCAACTGGCCACCCTGCTGAAGGCCGGTATTCCGCTGCTGCAGGCCTTCGACATCATCGCTGAGGGCTTCGACAACCGCGCCTTGCGTGAGCGTGTGCAAGGGTTGAAACAGGCCATCGAAGCCGGCACCAGCCTTGCCGAGGCGCTGCGCAAGCAGCCGCGTTGTTTCGACGAGCTGTACTGCAACCTGGTGGCCGCCGGCGAACAGGCCGGAGCACTTGAAACCTTGCTGGAGCGCGTGGCGATCCACCGGGAAAAGAGCGAGCAGCTAAAGACGAGGATCAAAAAAGCCATGACCTATCCGATCACCGTGCTGGTGGTCGCCAGCCTCGTCACCGGCGTGCTGCTGGTCCACGTCGTGCCACAGTTCCAGAACCTGTTTGCCGGGGTCGACGGCAAGCTGCCGGGTTTCACCCTGCAGGTCATCGGCCTTTCCGAGTTCATGCAGAAAGCCTGGTGGGCCGTGGCGCTGGGCGGTCTTGCGGGAGGCCTGGGGCTGCGCGAAGCGTATCGGCGCTTGGCGGATTTCCGTCTATGGCTGGACAGCTGTTTGTTGAAAGCGCCCGTGGCAGGCAAACTGCTGAGCAAATCCGCCGTGGCCCGCTTCGCCCGCACACTGTCCACCACGTTTGCCGCCGGCGTTCCGTTACTGCAGGCACTGGATTCGGTGGCCGGTGCCGCCGGTTCCGGGCCATTCAGACGGGCAATCGAACAGATGCGACGCGATGTAGCGACTGGCATGCCATTGAACCAATCCATGCTCACCAGCGGCCTGTTCCCCGGCATGGCGATCCAGATGACAGCCATCGGCGAAGAGTCGGGCACACTGGACCGCATGCTGGAAAAGGTCGCCAACCATTTCGAGGCCGATGTGGACAACCTGGTCGATCACCTCACCCACCTCATGGAGCCCCTGATCATGGTGGTCCTGGGAGGCATTGTCGGCGCATTGGTGATCGCCATGTACCTGCCAGTCTTCCAGTTGGGGAGCGCATTTTGAGCCTGCTGTTGGCCGGACACCCCTGGGCTTTTGTTGCGCTGGCGGCGCTGCTGGGCCTGATCGTCGGCAGCTTTCTCAACGTGCTGGTGTGGCGCCTTCCAACGATGCTCGAACGGGAATGGCGGGCCCAGGCGCATGAAGTGCTCGGCTTGCCCGCTGAGCCTGCCGGCCCGACCTACAACCTGATGCACCCCAGTTCCTGCTGCCCACACTGCAATCATCCGATACGTCCGTGGGAAAATATCCCACTGCTCAGCTACCTGTTTCTGCGAGGCCGCTGCGCCCATTGCCAAAGTGCGATCAGCGCCCGTTATCCGCTCACTGAACTGGCGTGTGCGTTGATCTCAGCCTGGGTGGCCTGGCGTTTCGGCTTTGGCTGGCAGGCGGGCGCAGTGCTGGTGCTGAGCTGGGGATTGTTGGCGATGAGCCTGATCGATGCAGACCATCAGCTGTTGCCGGATGTGCTAGTGATGCCGCTGCTGTGGCTGGGGCTGATCGTCAACGGGTTCGGCCTGCTGACGACACTGCCCGATGCCTTGTGGGGTGCGGTCATCGGGTACATGAGCCTGTGGAGCGTGTTCTGGCTGTTCAAGCTGGTCACCGGCAAGGACGGCATGGGCCATGGCGACTTCAAGCTGCTGGCCTTGCTCGGCGCCTGGGGGGGCTGGCAGATCCTGCCCATGACCCTCTTGATGTCGTCGCTGGTGGGTGTGGTCGTGGGCTTGATCCTGATGCGCCTGCGCAAGTCCCACGCGTCGGTACCGATGCCATTTGGTCCGTATCTGGCGATTGCCGGCTGGATTGCATTGCTCTGGGGTGGTCAAATAACCAACTTCTATTTGCAGTCTGTCGGTTTCAGATGACCACTCCTGTTACAACACCCTGGATTCTCGGCCTCACTGGTGGCATCGGCAGCGGTAAAAGCGCCGCGGCCCAGCACTTTATCGACCTTGGCATCGACCTGGTGGACGCCGATCACGCCGCCCGCTGGGTGGTCGAGCCTGGACGGCCGGCACTGGCGCGCATCGCCGAGCACTTCGGTGCTGGCGTGCTGCATCCCGACGGCCAGTTGAACCGCGCCGCCCTGCGCAAGCTGATCTTTGAAGAACCCGAAGAGCGCCGCTGGCTCGAAGCCTTGCTGCACCCGTTGATTGGCGAGGAGATTCGCAGCCACCTGGCGCGCGCGAAGTCGCCTTACGCGATATTGGTGTCGCCGCTGCTGATCGAGTCCGGCCAGTACAGCATGACCCAGCGCATCCTGGTGATCGATGTGCCGCAGTCGCTGCAGATTCAGCGTACCCTGCAGCGCGACGGCATCAACGAGCAACAGGTGCAGGCGATCCTCAAGGCTCAATCCAGCCGCGAAGACCGCCTGAACCATGCCGATGATGTACTGGTCAATGACCGGGACCTTGCCTGGCTGCACAGCGAGGTCGAGCGACTGCACCACTTTTACCTTACTTTGCGTGGAGGCCGATCATGAGCCAACCCTTGACCGTCGACTGCCCAACCTGCGGCGCACCCGTGGAATGGAAAGCGACCAACCTCAACCGGCCGTTCTGCTCGGACCGCTGCAAGCTCATCGACCTGGGCGCCTGGGCTGCTGAAGAACACAAGATCCCCGTGGCCCCGGACGCTGAAGACGAGCTGTTTTCCGAAGACCTGCCACCGCGCCACTAAGGGCGCATAAAGGCGTATTCCTGCTGGTCGTCGAGGTTCTCTGCAAGGTATTGCAGCTCGTCGGCCAGGTCTTCGAAACTGCGCACACCTTTGCTCTGCTGCACCACCGCGCTGAGCATGGCACGCAAGGTCAGGCCCGGGTCAAAACCGATTTCCTGTGCCGCGTCCTGGCTTCTGCGCAATTCCTGCCGTGCCCACTCGTACACACTCATGATTCGTGCTCCCGCCTTGCCTGGAAAAATTTCGCTGAGCATGGCCCTGCTTGGGTGGGTGGGATTTGATCTGGGTCAACGCTGTGAATCGTCGTCCTTCCAGGGGGCGGACAGGTAGCGCGTGCGGTTGAAGGTCTCCAGCCATTCCGGGCAAAACACCACCAGCGCGCTGATAACCATGCCGTTGATGAAGGCTTCGGGAAAGATGATCAGCCACAGGTAGCCGACAAAATCCTCCAGCCATTCCGGCAGGGCAAAACGGCCGTCGAACCACAACATTCCCAGTCCGAGCACCAGGCAGAGCAAAGCCGATAACGCGGCGGCGAAAAAACCGGAGCAGAAAATATACACGAAGGGATTGCGCGGTTGCGCCCGCTCGACCAGCAACGCGCAGGCTTCCGTGACCAGCACCGGCAGCCCAATAAGCAGCAGGCCGTTGACGCCCAGGGCTGCGAGGTCCTGGCGTCCCAGCGCCATCAAACCCAGCTGGGCGGCAAAACCGCCCACGATCGCCAGGGGCCAATCGAGCAACAGGGTCACGGCGGTCATGCCGATAAAGTGGTAGGACACGCCGGTATCGAAATCCCGCCGTACCAGCCACAGCATGAACAAGGCGAACACAGTGCCAAACAGCAAATGCTGGCGCCGCCGGTCGGCAAACAGTTCGACCCAAGGTGAACGCAAGATGGCCCAGACTACCAGGGGCACATACAACAGCCAGCCGGCCCCGAGTGTTGCCGGCGCCAACACCGCGGCGCTGATCACGGCTTCACCTGCTCCAGGGCCTGACGCAGTTCGGCGGCAGAACTGTAGGCGTGCTCGGCGACCAGCTTGCCGTTATCCAGTTGCAGCCACAGCACTTTATCCACAGGCCCCGGATAACGCGGCGCAATGCGTGCGTCACGGTCCAGCATGACCCGGTAGTTGTAGGACTGCATGGCCGGTACCGCGAACAGCTTGGCGATCAGGCGCGGCATGCGCTGGATATCGGCAACAAACACGGCATGTCGTGCCTCAAGGTAGCCTTTGGGTTGGCCCTGCAGCGCTGCATCCACCTGCTTGGCGGCGTCCATGCCACGCGCAACGAGCAGGACCTGCGCCTGGTTATCCAGGGTGTAAGCCTGATCGAATTGATCCAGCAGGGTCCAAGGGGCCAGGCGCTCGCCCACTTCAACCGCCTGGGCCCCCACAGGCAACAGAGCCAACAAAAACACCGCTAGAATCTTCACTGCACACTCCTCTTACCCGGTGGAACGCTCGAGTGCCCAGTCTACACCGAGCTTTTGCAGCGGGACTTCCTGCGGTCATCATTTGGGCGCTAAGCTGCTAGCTATGGATGACTCAGATTACTTGCGCCTGCTGACCGTAGCGGCCGAACAAGCCAACGCATTCTTGTCCAATGCCCGCAAATGGGAGCGTGAGCGTTGGGTCTGCCAGCGCCTGCTGCAAGGCCTGAACGTGCCCTACCGTGCCGAAGAATTCCACGCCGCCGGGCAAGAGCCGCCGGACGTGCTGTTTCGCGACGCCAGCTTCGAGGTGTTTTTTGTACTGGATGAGGGCCGCCGCCTGAACGACGAATGGCGCGACGAATTGCTGCGCCGACGCAGCGCGTTCTCCCTGAGCCAACTGGTGCGGCGCGAGGCCAAGCCCCGACGCATCCCGGCCCATGAGTTCTTGTTGCGCCTGGCGCCCACGCTGCGCAAGAAGGCCCATAACTACAAAGAGCGCGGGATGGACCTGGGGGAGCTGGATATCGTCGCCTTCACCAGCCTCAAGCGTGAAGTGCTCGACCTCAACAGTCATTTTCCGCCGCCGACGGAATACCTGCGCCAGGGCTGGCGCTCGCTGTCGCTGGTGGGGCCGACCTTTGCACGGGTGTTGTTCGCCCACCCGGATGCACCGGATTTCTTGCGCAACAACCTGGGCCGCAGCATAGTGTTCGATGTGGGCATCAGCCTCTGAGCCCCCGGACTGTAACGTGGCGCCCTTTTGCAACGTCTACCTGACGAGGCCTTTATGACCAGCCGCCTGAACCCCGATGACCAACAGCATGTCGAAGAGTACCTCCAACTCTCCCAACACCGAGTCGAGCGCAAGCCTTTCCGGCCGTGGCTGCTCCTGGGTGTGGTGCTGATAGTGGTGATCGGCCTTGGCTTGCTGAGCCGACTTTTGAGTTACCTGACGCTATGAGCTGCCTGGCGCTCGCGGGGGTAACTGCTCCGATTTCTTTTAGCCTTGCGAGATATCCCCATGACCCATCGTATTATTATCGTCGGCGGCGGCGCCGGCGGCCTGGAGTTAGCTACCCGCCTGGGTAAGACTCTGGGTAAGCGCGGCACCGCCAGCATCACGCTGGTGGACACCAACCTGACCCATATCTGGAAGCCCTTGCTGCACGAAGTGGCAGCCGGTTCGCTGAACTCTTCGGAAGACGAACTCAATTATGTCGCCCAGGCCAAATGGAACCACTTCGAGTTCCAACTGGGGCGCATGAGCGGGCTCGACCGTGAACAGAAGAAGATCCAGCTGGCCGCCACCCTCGACGAAGAAGGCCGTGAGCTGGTGCCTGCGCGCGTGCTGGGCTATGACAGCCTGGTGATCGCGGTCGGCAGCACCACCAATGACTTCGGTACCGAGGGCGCCGCGCAGCACTGCCTGTTCCTCGACACCCGCAAGCAGGCCGAGCGCTTCCACCAGCAGTTGCTCAACCACTACCTGCGCGCCCATGCCGGGCAGACCGACGTGGTGGAAAAAATCAGCGTCGCCATCGTCGGCGCAGGTGCCACCGGGGTCGAACTGGCCGCCGAACTGCATAACGCCGCCCATGAGCTGGCCGCCTATGGCCTGGACCGCATCAAGCCGGAAAACATGCACATCACCCTGATCGAAGCCGGCCCACGAGTGCTGCCTGCCCTGCCGGAGCGTATCGGCGCGCCGGTGCACAAAACCCTGGAGAAGCTCGGGGTGACCGTGCTGACCAATTCGGCGGTCAGTGAAGTGACGGCCGATGCACTGATCACCACCAGTGGCCAGGTGATCCCGGCCAGCCTAAAGGTATGGGCGGCCGGTATTCGCGCACCCGGTTTCCTCAAGGATATCGATGGCCTGGAAACCAACCGCATCAATCAACTGCAGGTGTTGCCGACACTGCAAACCACTCGCGACGAGAACATCTTCGCGTTTGGCGACTGCGCCGCCTGCCCGCAACCGGGCACCGACCGCAACGTACCACCACGGGCCCAGGCAGCTCACCAGCAGGCCTCGTTACTGGCCAAGTCGCTGAAGCTGCGCATCGAGGGCAAGGACCTGCCGAGCTACAAGTACACCGACTATGGCTCGCTGATCTCGCTGTCGCGCTTCTCGGCGGTGGGTAACTTGATGGGCAACCTCACCGGCAGCGTGATGCTGGAAGGTTGGCTGGCGCGGATGTTCTATGTGTCGCTGTACCGCATGCACCAGATGGCGCTGTATGGCTTCTTTCGCACGGCGATGCTGATGCTGGGGAGCAAGATCGGGCGAGGCACCGAGCCACGCCTCAAGCTCCACTGACAACACGGTCCCGAGTGGGACCTGGTAAATGTGGGAGCGGGCTTGCTCGCGAATGCGGTGGCTCAGCGCCAGACGTGCTGACTGATACACCGCATTCGCGAGCAAGCCCGCTCCCACATTTGTTTTGCGGAGAGTCAAGATTTTCGCGCACAAAAAAAATCCCCGTATCTTTCGATACGAGGATTTTTAATATGGTCGGGGTAAGGGGATTCGAACTCCTGACATCCTGCTCCCAAAGCAGGCGCGCTACCGGACTGCGCTATACCCCGGTAATAAAAAGGCGACCTTTCAGTCGCCTTCTTCGATCAGCGCTTTTGGCCTCTGATCTTAAGATTCGATTCCAGCGTTAACTGGTCTCAAAAATGGTGGGTCGTGTGGGATTCGAACCTACGACCAATTGGTTAAAAGCCAACTGCTCTACCAACTGAGCTAACGACCCAAATATGGTCGGGGTAGGGGGATTCGAACTCCCGACATCCTGCTCCCAAAGCAGGCGCGCTACCGGACTGCGCTATACCCCGATATTGAAATTGGCTCCGTGACCAGGACTCGAACCTGGGACCCAATGATTAACAGTCATTTGCTCTACCGACTGAGCTATCACGGAACTACATATTTCAAAGTACTACGTTACTGCTTACTACCTTCTCTTCGACTTGTCCGTATCGCTACGTTCATGTGTCTGAGGCGCGCTATTCTACAATCTTAAAAACCCCTGTCAACCCTTTAAATTGCTTTTAAGACAATGATTTGCGCTTGTTTCTGATTTCTTCTTGGGGAGAAGAAACCCGTGGGCTGACGTTGCTGCGGGGCGCACTTTACAAGCCTTTGCCTTACAGTTCAACGCCCTATCGAAAAAAAAGGCCCCGCAATGCGGGGCCTTCTCTTATTACCCAACAGACGGGGCTTAGTGGAAGACGATTTCGTCGTTTTCCACGGTCGCCTCGACACTGGTGCCCGGCATGAAGCTGCCCGACAGGATCAACTGCGCCAGCGGGTTTTCGATCCAGCGCTGGATCGCACGTTTCAGCGGCCGTGCGCCATACACGGGGTCGTAACCTACCGCGATCAGCTTGTCCAACGCCTCGCTGCTCAATACCAGGTCCAGCTCGCGCTCGGCCAGGCGGCCACGCAGGCGGCCCAACTGGATCTCGGTGATGCCCGCGATCTGATCACGTGCCAGCGGCTCAAAGATCACCACTTCGTCGACCCGGTTGATGAATTCCGGGCGGAAGTGGCTGGTCAGCGCATCCATCACGGCAGCGCGCTGGCCCTCACGATCACCCACCAACTCCTGGATCTGCGCCGACCCCAGGTTGGACGTCATCACGATCACCGTGTTGCGGAAGTCCACGGTACGCCCGTGGCTGTCCGTCAGGCGGCCGTCTTCCAGCACTTGCAACAGGATGTTGAACACATCCGGGTGCGCTTTCTCGACCTCATCCAGCAGGATCACCGAGTAAGGCTTACGCCGCACAGCCTCGGTCAGGTAACCGCCCTCCTCGTAGCCCACATAGCCTGGTGGAGCGCCGATCAAGCGAGCCACCGAATGTTTCTCCATGAATTCGGACATATCGATCCGCACCATGGCCTCTTCAGTATCAAAGAGGAATTCGGCCAAGGCCTTGCACAGCTCGGTCTTACCCACGCCGGTCGGGCCGAGGAACATGAACGAACCGCTCGGACGGTTCGGGTCGGACAACCCGGCCCGCGAACGCCGTACCGCGTTGGACACCGCCACCACGGCCTCTTCCTGGCCGATCACGCGTTGGTGCAACAGGCTTTCCATCTTCAGCAACTTGTCGCGCTCGCCTTCGAGCATTTTCGACACGGGAATGCCGGTCCATTTGGAAACGACTTCGGCAATTTCTTCCTCGGTTACCTTGCTGCGCAGCAACTGGTTCTCAGGCTTGCCGTGCTGGTCGACCATTTGCAGGCTGCGTTCCAGGTCGGGGATCACCCCGTACTGCAACTCGGCCATACGGTTCAGGTCGCCTTTACGGCGTGCGGCTTCCAGCTCCTGGCGGGACTGCTCGATCTTTTGCTGGATCTGGGCCGAACCCTGCACTTCGGCTTTTTCCGAGGTCCAGATTTCTTCCAGGTCCGAATACTCGCGTTCCAGACGGACGATTTCTTCCTGGAGTTTTTCCAGGCGTTTCTTCGCCGCGTCGTCTTCTTCTTTCTTCAGGGCCTGGGACTCGACTTTCAGTTGAATCAAGCGCCGATCCAGACGGTCGAGTACTTCCGGCTTGGAGTCGATCTCCATGCGGATGCGGCTGGCTGCCTCGTCGATCAGGTCGATGGCCTTGTCAGGCAACTGACGGTCAGTGATGTAGCGATGGCTCAATTTGGCCGCCGCAATGATCGCGCCGTCGGTGATGGCCACCTTGTGGTGGACCTCATAACGCTCTTTCAGGCCACGCAGGATCGCGATGGTGTCTTCTTCGCTCGGCTCTTCCACCAGCACTTTCTGGAAGCGACGCTCAAGGGCCGCGTCCTTTTCAATGTACTGGCGATATTCGTTGAGCGTGGTAGCACCGACGCAGTGCAGCTCACCCCGCGCCAAGGCTGGCTTGAGCATGTTGCCGGCGTCCATGGAGCCCTCGCCTTTACCGGCGCCGACCATGGTGTGCAGCTCGTCGATAAACAGAATGATCTGCCCTTCCTGCTTCGACAATTCATTGAGCAGGGATTTCAGGCGCTCTTCGAACTCGCCTCGGAACTTGGCACCGGCAATCAGCGACCCCATGTCCAGGGACAGCAGGCGCTTGCCTTTGAGGCCATCCGGCACTTCACCATTGATGATGCGCTGGGCCAGGCCTTCGGCAATCGCAGTTTTACCCACGCCCGGCTCACCGATCAGCACCGGGTTGTTCTTGGTACGACGCTGCAACACCTGGATGGTGCGACGGATTTCATCGTCACGGCCGATCACCGGGTCAAGCTTGCCCTCTTCGGCGCGCTTGGTCAGGTCGACGGTGTATTTATCCAGGGCTTGGCGCGACTCCTCATGGTTGGGGTCGTTCACCGCGTCGCCGCCCCGCAGGTTGTTGATGGCATTTTCCAGGGCTTTCTTGCTCACGCCCTGGCCCAGCAACAACTTGCCGAGTTTGCTGTTCTCGTCCATGGCAGCGAGCAGCACCAGTTCGCTGGAGATGAACTGGTCGCCCTTCTGCTGGGCCAGACGGTCTGCCTGGTTGAGCAGGCGCGCCAGGTCCTGGGACATATTCACGTCGCCGGTCGGGTTTTGGATTTTCGGCAGTTGGTCGAGTTCTTTGCTCAACTCCTTGCGCAGGCTGTTGACGTCGAAGCCCACCTGCATCAGCAAGGGTTTGATAGAACCACCTTGCTGCTCCAGGAGCGCCTGCATCAAGTGCGCAGGCTCGATGGCCGGGTGGTCGAGGCCCACGGCCAGGGATTGAGAGTCAGACAGTGCCAACTGTAATTTGCTGGTTAAACGATCAATACGCATTAGTCACCTTCCTTTTGAGCAGGCCGGAGCTATAAAACATCCTGAATGAAGAAACCTGCCAGATACCCTTATAGATGGGGTGGATTCTGGGAGTTTCAAGCGACAGGGAGTTGACGCAGATCAGATGAGTCTAGCGTTCCAGCCAGATAAGGGAGGCAAACCGACCGGTGCGAGGGCTGCGCCGGTAGGAAAAGAAGCGTGGGTCGGTCACGGTGCACAACCCTCCACCATAAACAGCCGTGACGCCGCGTGCAGCCAGGCGCAGACGGGCCAGCTTATAGATGTCGGCCATGAACTTGCCGGGGTTACGACTGGGCACAAAGGCTTCGGCGGTGATCGGCAGCTGCAGCATGAAGGCTTCACGCACTTCCGGACCGACCTCAAAGGCTTGGGGACCGATTGCCGGGCCCAGCCATACCAATACTTGGTCTGGTTCGGTGTCGAGGCTCTCGAACGCGGCTTCCAGCACACCCGCCGCCAGGCCACGCCAACCGGCATGGGCCGCCGCCACGCGAGTGCCGGCGCGGTTGCAGAACAACACGGGCAGGCAATCGGCGGTCATGGCGGTGCAGGCGATGCCTGGGGTGCTGGTCCAACTGCCATCGGCTTCGGCGATGCGCGCAGGATCAGCCTCGACCACGTTCACGCCATGAACCTGGCGCAACCAGGCCGGCTGAATAGAAAAGGCCTCAGTCAGACGACGGCGATTCTCAAGGACGGCCTCCAGGCTGTCCTCGACATGATCGCCCAGGTTGAGGCTGTCAAACGGCGCCAGACTGACGCCGCCCGCACGGGTGGTGACGCAGGCTTTCACCTGAGCCGGCGCAGGCCAGTCAGGAATCAGCCAGTCACTCATCCGATAAACGCCTCGCGATCCTGCTTGAGCAGCGACAACAACCAGACGAGGTCGTCCGGGAGAGGCGATTCCCAGCTCATCCGCTTACCGCTCGTCGGATGATCCAGTTCCAGGAAGCGCGCATGCAGTGCCTGGCGTGGGAAGTTTTTCAGCGAATCAACCATGGTTGCACTGGCCGCCGGCGGAATACGGAAGCGACCACCGTAGGCAGGATCACCGACCAACGGGAAGTTGATGTGCGCCATGTGCACGCGAATCTGGTGAGTACGGCCGGTTTCCAGCTTGACCCGCACATGGGTGTGGGAACGGAAACGCTCCAACACTCGGTAGTGGCTGACGGCCTGCTTGCCGCCCTCCATTACCGCCATACGCTGGCGCTGCTGGCCATGGCGACCGATCGGGGCGTTGATCTTGCCGCCCGCCACCACCACGCCGATCACGATGCACTCGTAGATCCGGCTGACGCTGCGGCTCTGCAATTGTGTGACCAACTGCGTCTGCGCCTGAATGGTCTTGGCCACCACCATCAAGCCGGTGGTGTCCTTGTCCAGACGGTGCACGATGCCGCAGCGCGGGACGTTGATGATGTCCGGCACGTGGTGCAACAAGGCATTGAGCAAAGTGCCATCAGCGTGCCCAGCGGCCGGGTGAACCACCAGGCCCGCGGGTTTGTTGATGACCAGGATGTCGTCGTCTTCATAGACGATATCTAGCTCGATGTCCTGGGCGACCCATTCTCCCTGGGCTTCCTGCTCGGCAGTCAGCTCAAGAATCGCACCGCCATGGACTATGTCTCGCGGGCGGATAACCGCTCCATCCACAGTCAGGCGGCCGTCTTTGATCCAGGCGGAAAGGCGCGAGCGCGAGTGCTCAGCGAATAATTGTGCGGCGACTTGATCGAGGCGTTGGCCGCCCAATTCGGACGGCACCTCTGCGCGAAGTTCAATTTTATCGGACATGCTCAGACTAGGCGTGGCACAGCCTTTGGTTTCGGCTGCGCGCTTGTGGTTAAATACGGCGTCTTTTGCCCCGAGGCTTTCAACGGGGCGCTCATCATAACAGGACGGCCCCGCCCAAGACAGCGGCCGTCATAGGGACGCAAGCCGCCATGCAAGTGAAACACCTGCTGCTGATCGCCATCCTCGCCATGACTGCTGCTTGCTCGTCAACAAAGGAAGTCGTCGACGAAAACCTGAGCGAAGTCGAGTTGTACCAACTGGCTCAGAAAGACCTGGACAATAATAGCTTCACCAGCGCCACAGCCAAGCTGAAGGCACTGGAGTCGCGCTATCCGTTCGGGCGCTACGCCGACCAGGCACAGCTCGAGCTGATCTACGCCAACTACAAGAACGCCGAGCCGGAAGCTGCCAAGTCCGCCGCCGAGCGTTTCATTCGCCTGCATCCGCAGCACCCGAACGTCGACTACGCCTACTATATGAAGGGCCTGACTTCGTTCGACCAGGACGTCGGCCTGCTGGCGCGCTTCCTGCCGCTGGACATGACCAAGCGTGACCCGGGCGCTGCCCGCGACTCCTACAACGAGTTTGCCCAGCTGACCAGCCGCTACCCGAACAGCCGCTACGCGCCCGACGCCAAGCAGCGCATGATCTACCTGCGCAACCTGCTGGCTTCCTATGAGATCCACGTGGCTCACTACTACCTGACCCGTCAGGCCTACGTAGCTGCCGCCAACCGTGGTCGCTATGTGGTAGAGAACTTCCAGGAAACCCCCTCCGTGGGTGACGGCCTGGCCGTGATGACCGAGGCTTACCAGCGTCTGCACCTGGACGAACTGGCCAGCACCAGCCTGGAAACCTTGAAGCTCAACTACCCGGATCACCCAAGCCTGAAGGACGGCCAGTTCGTGCCTCAGGTTGCCGAAGCCGACAACCGTTCGTGGCTGAGCAAGTACACCCTGGGCCTGATCGAATCCCGTCCACCGCTGCCGCCGGGCGAAACCCGCGCCAACCAGGACGTGATCAAGCAGTACCAGGACGCCAAGGACGCCATTCCTTCGGACCTCAAGCCCCACGACGAGAACGGCGACGTGATCGAAGAGGAAGAACCGCAGGCCCTGGGCAACAACCAGGACCGTTCGTGGTTCAGCTACATGACCTTCGGTGTGTTCGACTGATTGCACCTGCCGTCATCAAAAAGGAGCCTTTCGAGGCTCCTTTTTTGTGGGCGGTATTATTGCGCTGTGCGCCTGGCACGTCCTTGGCTAAACTGGCGCATTCCTTGTCGAGAAACTGCCCATCATGCTTCGTCTACTGTTCTGGATTGCCGTCATTGCCGCCGCAGTATGGTTCTGGCGCAAATTCAAAAGCCCGGCCGCCAAGCAGCAACGCGCCAGCGAGCCTGACGCTGCCCTGATGGTGCGCTGCGCCCACTGCGGCGTGCACCTGCCGCAGGATCGCGCCTTGAGCTCGCGCCAGGAGTGGTATTGCACCCAGGCGCATTTGGAGCAAGGGCCGAAGTCTATCCAGCGTTGATCCGACCTTCGGGCGCATAAGGCGCGGGGTCGATGATCGGCGCACGCTCCAGCAGCAGATCGGTAAACAACTGGCACGACGCCGGCGCAAGCACCAGGCCATTGCGGTAATGGCCGCAGTTGAGCCACAAGCCCTTGAAGCCCGGCACTTGGCCGATGTAAGGAATACCTTCCGGCGAACCTGGGCGCAATCCGGCCCAATGCCCAACCACCTCGGCGTCCGCCAGCGCGGGAATCAACTCCACCGCCGAGGCCTTGAGGCTTTCCAGCGCCGTTTCAGTGGGGGTCTTATCGAAGCCTTCATGCTCCAGCGTGCTGCCGATCAGGATGTGCCCATCACGTCGGGGGATCGCGTAACGCCCCTTGGCCAGGACCATGCTCGACAGGAAATCCGAAGCGCATTTGTACAGGATCATCTGGCCCTTGACCGGTTCGACCGGCAGCGACAGGCCCAACGTACCAAGCAGCTCACCGCTCCAGGCGCCGGCCGCCAGTACGACCTGATCGCCGAAGATCGCCCCATCAGCAGTGCTCACCCCCACTACATTGCCCGCATCCAGCAAAAAACCCGTCACTTCACATTGTTCGTGAATGGTCACGCCGGGCAATGTCAGCAGTGCCGCCTTGAGGGATTTGACCAGACGCGGGTTGCGCACATTGGCGACGTTAGCCATGTAGATCGCATTGGCGTACCCGCCACCCAACACCGGAACGGCGTCATGGGCGGCCGACACGTCCACTTTGCTCAATGGACGGCCTTCGCGCGCAGCCCAGGCCAGGGCCTCGGCTTCATCGTCCAGGTCCAGCCAGTACAGGCCCGTGGTATGAACCTCTGGGTCAACACCGGTCTGCGCAAACAGGCGCTGCGCCAACTGTGGATAAAAGTCCTGGGACCAATGGGCCAGCGCAGTGACAGCGGGGCTGTAGCGCCACGGATACAGCGGCGAGACAATACCGCCGCCCGCCCAGGAGGACTCCTGCCCCAACCCCGCGCGCTCCAGCAACACCACTGCTTGCCCTTGGGTCGCCAGGTTGAACGCCGTCAACAAGCCGATGACCCCGCCACCGACAATCACTACCTGCTGTTGCTCTGCCATCATTTGATCCAGCCGATAAAAAGGAACAAGCGCACCTGGCGCCCAGTCATCCCGCACCCTCATCATTGCCCCCAGCACTGCCTGCGCGAGATGTCAGGTGCAGCGCCCGGATTGGTCCTCGCGCCGGTGCTGGTCAGGCTAAACGCGCCGCAAAGGTCGCCGGTCATGACCGAGTCGACGCCAGGCGTAGCCACCAGCTGGAAATCCTGAGGGTTCAATGCTGCGGTGATTCTATAGCGATCGTTGCCCGCACTGACGCCGCTTGCATCAATAAAAGTGCCGCTCCTCGTATAAAAACGTTCCAGATGCTGAGCCTGGTCGGTCAATAACGCGACGATTTCAGCGCGATAGACCTTTTTCATATGGCCGGTGTAGCCGGGGTAAGCAATCCCGGCCAGCACCGCGATGATGGCCACGGCGATCAGTAACTCGATCAGTGTAAAACCCCGGCTGTCCATGCCCATTTCAACGCTCCTTATTGAAGTTGCCGCCAGGCCACCCGCCGGAAACGCGAGCCGCCCTCTTCTTCTACATGCGCATAGACGCTCTCCAGCACCGTGCGCAATTGGCCGCTCAACCCGACAGCCGTCACTCGATACACGTCGGCCACGGTTTGTGGTGGTAAATGCGCCAGCCCCACCGCGCCCCCCAGGGCTTGAACGCCGAATAGACCGCCGTCCAGTGCAGTCCAAGTAATGCCCGACACAGGGTCCACCCCAGCCCCAACCACCGAATAGGCGGCGGCCGGCGGTGCACAGGTGACAATCGACCGGCACGGCGGCAGCGTCGCAAATAACCGCTGCACCACCGACTCCCCACGCCGCAAGCCACTCTCGGCGCTTTGCAGCGATTGATTACGGTGCCAGAGACTGGCGGTGACCTTTTGCTGGCTGACCGCCCCTTGCATGGATGACAGACCGATCAGCGACAACAGCAACAACACCACCAGGCTGATCAGCAGCACCATGCCGGCCTGCCGCAGACGAATAGGCTTTTGAAGCATCATGTCAGCCCTACCCCAGACGGTTACGCAGTGCCGCCACGACGCTGTAGGTTTGATCCTTCACGCGCTCGGTCGGGTCTCGCAGCGTCATCAGGATGCGCACGCTGCGTATCAAGGACAGGTCCGCCGGGCTTGCGTCGTAGCGCGCCACCTGCGTGGAAGACGGTTTGGCGGCCATGCCAAAGCTGATATCAAACCCTTGCACGTTATCCACCAACACCGCCTTGGCAGGCGCCGCAGGCGTGCTCACTCTCAATTGGCCCGCTTCGAAGGTGTAGGTGATCTGGCGCAGCGCAAACCTGATGTGTCCAGGGGCAGGCGCAGGCGCATTGCCGGCGTAAGACTGCGCGGTTCCAGTGCAATCGGACAACACCGTCCAGTCAGGCTTGCCACTCTGCTGACCAACATCCGCCGTCACCAGCGACAGCGACTTCACACCCGCCTCAGCCTTCCAACTGACAGGCTGATCAAAGGCTGCTGGAGCGTCGTCGATAAACGCCGTGGCCAGGCAGCCAAACATGCCCGCCTGGCGAATGTCCTGGACGATCTTGCCCAGCACGAACCGCGCATCGTCCTGCAGCAACATCGCCGCCTGCTGGCTGGCATGGGTGGCTCTGGAACTAATCACCACCTGGCTGACCCCAAGCACCACAACCAAGCCCACAGCCAACGCCAGCAGCACTTCCACCAGGCTGAAGCCCCGAACACGGTGCCTCATTGCGCCCCCCTCGATTCATCGCTGATGCGGCTGGTCAGGGTGAACGTTTCCCGAGCGCCCGGCCTGTTCGCGCCCCGGCTGTCGTCCCAACTGATGCTGACAGTCACCTCACCCGCACTGACCGACACCGAGCCTTTGGCGCTGGCCCCGGCAAAGCCGAGGATATTGGCCTCGAAATCATGCAGGTCCAGATCGCGCACGCTGGCGGATGCGCTGCTGGCCGGAGCACGCTCGGCCCGGCCCCAGGCGTAGTCGACCGCAGAATTGGCGCGGATCCGGTCAAGCATGTCATAGGCAATGAAACTGGCCTGGCTGGTCATTCGGGAACTGTCGGTGTACTTGAGCGCATTGAGCTGGATCACCGCCGTGCCCAACAGGCCAATGGCGAGGATCAATACGGCAACCAGCACCTCGATCAGCGTCATGCCAATTTGGTGCCGAGACAGATCCTGGGGGAAACCGGTGTTGGGGCAGGCAGGCATAACCGTCGTCATCCATGTCGAGGTCCGGAAAAAGCAGGAGAAACCTGCTGTGCGGCCCAAGACTAGCGTCGGTTTTTCGCTCGCGCTGCTCCTGGAACAAAGGGAAATACTTTGGACATGAAGGCCATCATTCGGCGCAATGCACTGGGCGCTATACCTAGGACTGCACCTGAACCCAAGGAGGGACGACACATGCACCAACAAGGTTTCACCCTGATCGAACTGCTGCTCGGGTTGATCGTGAGCGGCATCCTGGCTGGCCTGGCAACCCCCGGTTTCAAGGGGTTGCTGGACTCACAGCAGCGACACGGCGCGGCGCAATCCTTGACCGCAGGCCTGCGCTACGCACGCACCGAAGCCATCGCCCGTAACCAGGCGGTGGTCATTCATGCGCGTGAGAACAGCTGGAGCCAGGGCTGGCGGGTCATTGTGGATGCGAGCGGGCGCGGCCATTTGGATGACGACAACCCAGTGCTGCTGGAGCATCAGGACAATGGTGGAGTGACGGTCGTCGGCAATGGGCCGGTCAAAAACCAGGTGCGCTTCAGCGGATTGGGCGAACCGGTTTTTTCAGGCGGAGGTTTTCGCGCTGGCACCGTGCACGTATGCGCCACAGATCTGGCGCAGAGCCTGTATCAGGTGGTACTGGCACCCAGCGGGCGCATCAGCCTGCGCAGCGAGCGTGCCGAGCAGGCGTTGTGCCGGAGCGACTCCGGCACACAGGTACTCAGAGCAGCGAGCGAACCCGAAGCTCCTTGGGCATGGAGAAGGTGATGTTCTCTTCACGCCCAGCCAGTTCATCCGCACCGGTGGCACCCCAGGCATGCAACTGCTGGATAACGCCGCGCACCAGCACTTCCGGGGCGGAAGCGCCTGCCGTGATACCGATACGCTCGACGCCATCGAACCAGCTGCGCTGCATGTCTTCGGCGCCATCGATCAGGTACGCCGGGGTTGCCATGCGCTCGGCCAACTCACGCAGGCGGTTGGAGTTGGAGCTGTTAGGACTGCCAACAACCAGGACCACATCGCATTCATCGGCCAGTTGCTTGACCGCGTCCTGTCGGTTTTGGGTGGCGTAGCAGATGTCGTCCTTGCGTGGCCCACCGATGGCCGGGAAGCGCGCGCGCAGCGCGTCGATCACGCGGCTGGTGTCGTCCATGGACAAGGTGGTCTGGGTCACGAATGCCAGGCGCTCGGGGTTCTGTACCTGCAGGTTGGCGACGTCTTTTTCGTCTTCCACCAGGTAAATTGCCCCACCATTGCTGGCGTCGTACTGACCCATGGTGCCTTCGACTTCCGGGTGACCGGCATGGCCGATCAGGATGCACTCTCGTCCGTCACGGCTGTAGCGCGCCACTTCGATGTGCACCTTGGTCACCAGCGGGCAGGTGGCATCGAAGACTTTCAGGCCGCGGCCTGCCGCTTCGGTACGTACTGCCTGGGAAACGCCGTGGGCACTGAAGATGACGATCACGTCATCCGGCACCTGGTCCAGTTCCTCGACAAAGATGGCGCCACGCGCGCGCAGGTCTTCGACCACGAATTTGTTGTGGACGACTTCATGGCGCACGTAAATCGGCGGCCCGAAAACTTCCAGGGCGCGGTTGACGATTTCGATCGCCCGGTCCACGCCGGCGCAGAAGCCACGGGGGTTGGCGAGTTTGATTTGCATGCTGTGCCTCGTGTCTTGCAGCGCAAGAAATTGGATCAACTCAACTCTGTAAGAGTAAGCCTCTGTAGGAGCCGGGCTTGCCCGCGATGCAAACGACTCGGTATATCAAGTACGCCGAGGTGACGCTATCGCAGGCATGCCAGCTCCCACAGGAACCGGTTTAGTCAGTCAGAGCGCTTTAACGTCGATGATTTCAACGTCAAAGGTCAAGGTTTTACCGGCCAACGGGTGGTTGAAGTCGATGGTCACTTGCGCGTCATCGAAAGTCTTCACCACACCGGGCAGTTCGGTATTCGCCGCATCGTTGAAGATCACCAACAAGCCTTCCGACAGGTCCATGTCCTGGAACTGCGAACGCGGGATGATCTGCACGTTTTGCGGGTTGGGCTGGCCAAAGGCGTTTTCCGGCAGGATCTGCAGGGTACGCTTGTCGCCAGCCTTGAAGCCGAACAGGGCCGCTTCGAAGCCCGGCAGCAGGTTGCCATCACCGACCTTGAAGGTGGCCGGTGCTTTGTCGAATGTGCTGTCGACCGTGTCGCCATTCTCCAGGCGCAATGCGAAATGCAAAGTGACTTCCGTGTTCTGGCCGATGCGTTGCTCAGCCAATACCTGATCAGTCATTGACGGTCTCTCCGGTTTTCTTGCTTTTGAACATATCCAGCGCCAGCATGATCGCACCGACGGTGATGGCGCTGTCGGCAAAGTTGAACGCCGGGAAGTACCAGCGGTTCTGCCAATGCACCAGAATGAAGTCGATCACATGGCCCAGGGCAATGCGGTCGTACAGGTTGCCCAGCGCGCCGCCCAACACAAGGGCCAACGCAATAGCCAGCCAGGTGTCATCGCGGCCGAGACGCTTGAGCCACACCACCAGCACCGCACTGACCACCACGGCGATCAGGGCGAACAGCCAGCGCTGCCAGCCGCCGCCATCCGCCAGGAAGCTGAAAGCGGCGCCGGTGTTGTAGGCCAGGGTCCAGCTGAAGTAATCCGGGATCACCACGATCTGCTGGAACATCTCCAGGGAGCCCTCGAAATGAGCCTTGCTGGCCTGGTCGATGACCAGGACCAGCACACTCAATACGAGCCAGCCCAGACGTCCAAAACGACTGGCTGCATTAGGCATAGTGGCGAACCTCACCAGCACCCGAGATGTTGTCGACGCAGCGACCACAGATTTCCGGATGCTCAGGGTTCACGCCGACGTCTTCACGGCAGTGCCAGCAACGGGCGCATTTAGGGAAGGCCGACTTGACCACTTTGAGCTTGAGGCCAGGTACTTCGGTGGCGACCGCATCCGCCGGGGCCTGGGCGAATGGCGCCAGGCTTGCGGTGGAAGTAATCAGCACGAAGCGCAGTTCGTTGCTCAGCTTGGCCAGGTCCGCGGTCAGGCCGTCCTCGGCAAACAAGGTGACTTCGGCTTGCAGGTTGCCACCGACGGCCTTGGCCGCACGCTGCACTTCCAGTTCCTTGTTCACCGCGACCTTCACGGCCATCACACCTTCCCAGTACTCGCGGCCCAGTTCGAAGTCGGCCGGCAGTTCGGTCAGGCCTTCGTACCAGGTGTTGAGCATCACGGACTCGTTACGCTCGCCCGGCAGGTATTCCCACAGTTCGTCGGCGGTGAAGGCCAGGATCGGCGCGATCCAGCGCACCAGCGCTTCGGAGATGTGGTACAGCGCGGTCTGCGCCGAACGGCGGGCCTTGCTGTTGGCGCCGGTGGTGTACTGGCGGTCCTTGATGATGTCGAGGTAGAAGCCACCCAGCTCCTGCACGCAGAAGTTGTGGATCTTCGAGTAGACGTTCCAGAAACGGTATTCGCCGTAGTGCTCCTGCAACTCGCGTTGCAGCAACAGGGTACGGTCCACCGCCCAACGGTCCAGGGCGAGCATGTCCTCGGCTGGCAGGAGGTCGGTGGCCGGGTTGAAACCGGTCAGGTTCGACAGCAGGAAGCGTGCGGTGTTACGGATGCGGCGGTAGGCATCGGCGCTGCGCTGCAGAATCTGGTCCGACACGGCGATTTCGCCCGAATAGTCGGTCGACGCGACCCAAAGACGCATGATGTCGGCGCCCAGGGTGTCGTTGATCTTTTTCGGCTCGATCACGTTCTTCAGCGACTTGGACATCTTGCGGCCCGTCTCGTCGACGGTGAAGCCGTGGGTCAGCAGTTCGCGGTACGGCGCGTGGTTGTCGATGGCGCAACCGGTCAGCAGCGACGAGTGGAACCAGCCACGGTGTTGGTCCGAGCCTTCCAGGTACAGGTCGGCACGCGGGCCGGTTTCGTGACCCATGGGGTGCGAGCCGCGCAGCACGTGCCAGTGGGTGGTACCCGAGTCGAACCAGACGTCGAGGGTGTCGCTGATCTTGTCGTACTGCGGCGCTTCATCGCCCAGCAGCTCGGCGGCGTCCAGCTTGAACCAGGCTTCGATGCCTTCCTGTTCGACACGCTGGGCCACGACTTCCATCAGTTCGACGGTGCGTGGGTGCAGCTCGCCGCTTTCCTTGTTCAGGAAGAACGGGATCGGCACGCCCCAGTTACGCTGGCGGGAGATGCACCAGTCCGGGCGATTGGCGATCATCGAGTGCAGGCGTGCCTGGCCCCAGGCCGGGACGAACTGGGTGTCTTCGATGGCTTTGAGCGAGCGTACACGCAAGGTGTCGCCGGTGGTCGGCTCTTTGTCCATGCCGATGAACCACTGCGCGGTGGCGCGGTAGATCAGCGGGGTCTTGTGGCGCCAGCAGTGCATGTAGCTGTGCTGGATGGTGGCGGTTTGCATCAGCGCACCGACTTCACGCAGCTTGTCGATGATCGGCTGGTCGGCCTTGAAGATGAACTGGCCGCCGAAGAACTCCAGCGAAGGCACATAGACGCCGTTGCTTTGCACCGGGTTGATGATGTCGTCGTTGACCAGGCCGTATTTTTTGCAGATGACAAAGTCGTCCACGCCATAGGCCGGCGAGCAGTGAACAATGCCAGTACCCGAACCCAGTTCGACGTAGTCAGCCAGGTACACCGGCGACAGACGGTCATAGAACGGGTGGCGGAAATTGATCAGTTCCAGCGCAGAGCCGGTGGTGGTCGCGATCACCGAACCTTGCAGTTCGTAGCGGGCAAGGCATGCCTCGACCATTTCCTCGGCCAGCACCAGCAGGCGATCACCGACGTCCACCAGGGCGTAGGTGAATTCCGGGTGCACGTTCAACGCCTGGTTGGCCGGGATGGTCCACGGGGTGGTGGTCCAGATCACGATGGCCGCGGGCTTGCCCAGGCTTGCCAGGCCAAAGGCCTCGGCCAGCTTGGTGTCGTCGGCGATCGGGAAAGCCACGTCGATGGTCGAGGACTTCTTGTCTTCGTACTCGACTTCCGCTTCGGCCAGGGCCGAACCGCAGTCGAAGCACCAGTTCACGGGCTTGAGGCCCTTGAACACGAAACCGCCCTTGACGATCTCGGCCAAGGCACGGATTTCACCGGCCTCGTTCTTGAAGTTCATGGTCTTGTACGGGTTGTCCCATTCGCCGAGCACGCCCAGGCGGATGAATTCGGACTTCTGCCCTTCGATCTGCTCGGTGGCATAGGCGCGGCACAGTTCGCGGGTTTTATCCGCGCCCAGGTTCTTGCCGTAGGTCACTTCGACTTTGTGTTCGATTGGCAGGCCGTGGCAGTCCCAGCCCGGGACATACGGCGCGTCGAAACCCGACAAGGTCTTCGAGCGCAGGATCATGTCCTTGAGAATCTTGTTCAGCGCATGACCGATGTGAATCGTGCCGTTGGCATAAGGAGGGCCGTCGTGCAGGACGAATTTCGGACGATCCTTGCCAATTTCGCGCAACTTTCCGTACAGGCCAATACTGTCCCAGCGCTGCAGGATCTGCGGTTCGCGCTGTGGCAGGCCGGCCTTCATTGGGAAGGCGGTGTCCGGAAGGTTTAGCGTGGCTTTATAGTCGGTCATTTAAGGCTCTTCGGTTAGCGATGGGCGCTAGGTGCGGCTAGTGCACGGGCGGCGGCGACATCCGCATTGATCGCCGTTTTCAACGCCTCAAGGGAGGCGAAACGCTGCTCTTCACGCAGCTTTTGGTGGAAAACCACCGTCAAACGCCGGTCATACAGATCACCGGCAAAATCCAGCAGGTGTACTTCCAGGTGGGCCTTGCCATCACCTGCAACCGTGGGCCTGACACCTATATTGGCGACTCCCGGCCACGATTGGCCGTCGATGTCGACGCTCACCAGGTAAACCCCGGTCAGCGGCACACGACGGCGCTTGAGTTGCACGTTGGCGGTTGGCGTGCCCAATTGGCGCGCCAGCTTCTGGCCGTGCAGGACCCGTCCGGCAATGCGGAACGGGCGACCGAGCAAACGCTCGGCCAAGGCGAAGTCGGCAGCGGCCAGGGCGTTACGCACCTGGGTACTGCTCACGCGCAGGCCGTCCAGTTCGACGGTTTGCGCGGCTTCGACGGTAAAACCCTGGTTGACGCCCGCATGCTGCAGAAAATCGAAATCCCCGACGCGGTCGCAACCAAAGCGGAAGTCGTCACCCACCTCCAAATGCTGCACGCCCAGGCCATCGACCAGGATACGGTCGACAAACTCGGCGGCGCTCAGGCTTTGCAAACGCTGGTTGAAAGCCAGGCAGAGGACACGGTCCACGCCCTCTTCCGCCAGCAATTGCAGCTTGTCCCGCAGGCGGGCCAGCCGGGCTGGCGCAGTCTCGGGGGTGAAGTATTCCCGCGGCTGTGGCTCGAAAATCACCACGCAGCTGGGCACGCCCAACTCGACCGCACGCTCGCGCAGCCTAGCCAGGATAGCCTGGTGGCCACGGTGAACACCGTCAAAGTTGCCAATAGTGGCGACGCAGCCCCGATGCTCGGGGCGCAGGTTGTGGAGACCTCGAACCAGCTGCATAACGCGCTTCTTGCTCATAAAGTGGTCGATTATAACCACACCCGGCCCCGGACGACAGGCAACAGCACAGGCCAAATGGATCGAATCGATAAAACAACGGTTTTATCGCGGCAAACTCTCTAACCCAGGGACTTGCGATTGAAATCCCGCAGGCGGAAGCCCTGCACCAGCAACATCCCGAAGTACACCACCACGCCCGCAACGACCAGCACGCCAAGGCGCAGGAAGCGCTCCAGCATATGGCCTTCGTCCCAGGCCGGCATGAAGTGCATCAAACCCAGCAGCACGGCCGACATCACCCCCACCGCCACCAGCAGCTTGAGGGCAAACAGGCCCCAGCCTGGCTGTGGCTGGAACATTTGCTGTTTACGCAGTTGGTAAAACAACAATCCGGCATTGATGCATGCGCCGGCACTGATGGCCAGGGCCAGGCCAGCGTGCGCCAGCGGCCCGATGAACACCAGGTTGAGCAATTGCGTGACGATCAGCGTGAAAATCGCGATCTTGACCGGCGTACGGATGTTTTGCTGGGCATAGAAGCCGGGGGCCAGCACTTTGATCACGATAATGCCGAGCAGGCCGACGGAGTAGGCGATCAGCGCATGCTGCGTCATCAAGGCGTCATGGGCATCGAACTGGCCGTATTGGAACAGCGCCACGGTCAACGGCTCGGCCAGGATCCCCAGCGCCAGGGCACACGGCAGCACCAGCACAAAGCACAGGCGCAGGCCCCAATCGAGGATACGCGAGTATTCCTGGCGATCCTTGCTGGCATAGGTGCGCGCCAGGGTCGGCAGCAGGATCGTGCCCAGCGCCACGCCCAGCACGCCGGACGGCAACTCCATCAGGCGGTCGGCGTAGTACATCCACGACACCGAGCCGGACACCAGCAACGAGGCGAACGCCGTGTTGATGATCAGCGAAATCTGACTGACCGACACGCCCAGGATCGCCGGCAACATATTGCGCATCACGCGCCACACGCCGGTGTCCTTGAGGTTCAGGCGCGGCAACACGAGCATGCCGATCTTTTTCAGGTGCGGCAGCTGATAGAGCAGTTGCGCCAGGCCGCCCGCCAATACGGCCCAACCGAGGGCCATTACCGGCGGATCGAAATACGGGGTAAGAAACAGCGCGAAGATGATCATGCTGACGTTCAGCAGGGTCGGCACGAAGGCCGGCACCGAGAAACGGTTCCAGGTATTGAGGATCGCTCCGGCCAGGGATGACAGGGAGATCAGCAATATATAAGGAAAGGTCACCCGCAGCAGATCCGTGGTCAGCGCGAACTTTTCCGGGGTATTGGCAAAGCCGGGGGCCGTGGCCCAGATCACCCAGGGCGCGGCGAGCATGCCGAGGAGGGTCACCAGCATCAGTACCAGGGTCAACAGGCCCGAGACATAGGCAATGAACGTGCGGGTGGCTTCCTCGCCCTGCTGGGTCTTGTATTCGGCCAGGATCGGCACGAATGCCTGGGAAAACGCGCCTTCGGCGAAGATCCGTCGGAGCAGATTAGGCAATTTGAACGCAATAAAGAAGGCGTCCGTGGCCATGCTCGCGCCAAAAATGCGCGCCAGCAACGTGTCACGCACAAACCCCAGAACACGGGAGATCATCGTGATAGAGCTGACAGCGGCCAGCGATTTGAGCAGATTCATTGAAAGAGTTTGCGCCTTTAGATAAAGAGCAGGCGAACAAAGCGCCCACTTATGCGATACTGCGCGCCTGCAACAGCACAGAGCCAAAGCTCGCGAGTTTACAGGTCAAGCGCCGGAAATAAATCACCCGCCTCTTCAGATCGACCACTCAGCAGTTCGCATCAGCCGCTCTTGACAACCCATCAAGTCATCGGCATGATTCGCGGCCTATTTTGTTTGCTATTTCCTAAAAAGTCTTTCGAGGAGCTCGACGGTGGCCAACACACCTTCCGCCAAAAAACGTGCAAAACAGGCTGAGAAGCGTCGCAGCCACAACGCCAGCCTGCGTTCCATGGTTCGTACCTACATCAAGAATGTAGTTAAAGCCATCGACACCAAAGACGCTGAAAAAGCTCAAGCAGCTTACGTTCTGGCTGTGCCAGTTATCGACCGCATGGCCGATAAAGGCATCATCCACAAGAACAAGGCCGCTCGTCATAAGAGCCGCCTGAATGGCCACATCAAGGCTCTGAGCGTTCCTGCTGCAGCCTAAGTGGTAACAACTGCAACGCAACCCAGGTTGCGAAACAGTTAAGAAATGCCCCGTACCGAAAGGTCCGGGGCATTTTTGTTTGTGTGGGAGCGGGCTTGCTCGCGAATGCGGAGTGTCAGTTACCAGATGAGATGTATTGACTGATCCACTGCATTCGCGAGCAAGCCCGCTCCCACATTTCGACCGCAGTGTATTTTCAAGACAAAAAAAACGCCCCGAACCAGTCGGGGCGTTTTTGCTACCTATTGATCAAACCACGATCAATGGTGATGACCACCTTCACCATGAACGTGACCGTGCGCCACTTCTTCCTGGGAAGCATCGCGGATGGCAACGATCTTCACTTGGAAGTTCAGGCGCTGGCCAGCCAGCGGGTGGTTGCCGTCGACGGTCACATCGTCGCCGTCCAGATCACGGATGGTCACGATCTGCATTTGGCCGTCCGGCGCGGAAGCGTGGAACTGCATGCCCACTTCCAGCTCGTCAACGCCTTCGAACATGCTGCGGCTCAGGGTGCTGACCAGTTCGGCCGAGTACTCGCCGTAGGCATCTTCAGGTTCTACGGCAACGCTCAGCTCATCACCGACGCTCTTGCCTTCCAGTGCCTTTTCCAGGCCTGGGATGATGTTACCTGCGCCTTGCAGGTAGACCAGCGGCGCGCCGCCGGCGGAGCTGTCGATGACCTCACCAGCGTCGTTGGTCAGGGTATAGTCGATGGAGACAGCCTTGTTAGCGGCGATCGTCATGGGGCGAGACCTTTTGCATAAGAATGAAGAACGGACAAGTCTAAACAAGGATTTGCCCGAAAGCGAACAGAACCCGGACAGACGGGGCCGATCAACGGTTTCCTTCATCATCGGGTTCCATCAGGACGACGACCAGCACTGGGTCGCCGAGCTGTCCTGCGGCCACACCCAGCACCTGCGCCACCAGCCACCCTGGCAGTCCCGCGCCTGGGTGCTCGACCCCGCGCAACGCCTTGAAAAAATAGGCCAGCCCTTTGCCTGCGGCTGGTGTGCGCAAGCGCACGAATAACGATAACCTTGGCGCCTGATTCCCGGTAGACGTTCAATCATAGAACCTCACCGAAGCCATGCACCTTCAGAGAATTCGCATGCAGACTTTTTTTATCGCGCCCACCGATTTTGGTGTGGGTCTGACCTCCATCAGCCTCGGGCTGGTGCGTACCCTTGAGCGGGCCGGACTGAAAGTCGGCTTTTTCAAGCCGATCGCCCAACCGCACCCAGGCGATACGGGCCCCGAGCGTTCCACCGAACTGGTGGCGCGCACCCACGGCCTCAAGCCGCCACAGCCCCTGGGCCTGGCTCACGTGGAGCGCATGCTCGGCGACGGCCAGCTCGATGAACTGCTCGAAGAAATCATCACGCTGTACCAGCAAGCCGCCGTGGGCAAGGACGTGCTGATCGTCGAAGGCATGGTGCCGACCCGCAGCGCCAGCTATGCGGCGCGGGTCAACCTGCACCTGGCCAAGAGCCTGGATGCGGAAGTGATCCTGGTCTCAGCGCCGGAAAATGAAGTGCTCACCGAGCTCTCCGGCCGCGTGGAATTGCAGGCCCAACTGTTCGGCGGCCCGAAAGACCCGAAAGTACTCGGCGTGATCCTCAACAAGGTGCGCACCGACGAAAGCATGGAAGCCTTCTCGGCGCGCCTCAAGGAACACTCACCCCTGTTGCGCAGCGGCGATTTCCGCCTGCTCGGCTGCATTCCCTATCAGCCGGAACTCAACGCGCCCCGCACCCGCGACGTGGCCGACCTGATGGGCGCGCAGATCCTCAACGCTGGCGACTACGAAACTCGGCGCATGACCAAGATCATCATCTGCGCCCGCACCATGCGTAACACCGTGGAGCTACTCAAGCCCGGCGTGCTGGTGGTGACGCCCGGCGACCGCGACGACATCATTCTCGCCGTCAGCCTCGCGGCGATCAACGGCGTGCCGCTGGCCGGCCTGTTGCTCACCAGTGACACCTTGCCCGACCCGCGCATCATGGAGTTGTGCCGAGGTGCCTTCCAGGCGGGCCTGCCGGTGCTGTCAGTGAGCACCGGCTCCTACGACACCGCCAACCAGCTCAATAGCCTGAACAAAGAAATCCCCATCGATGACCGCGAGCGTGCGGAGATCATCACCGATTTCGTCGCCAGCCACCTGGATGCGCGCTGGTTGCACCAACGCTGCGGCACACCCCGGGAAATGCGCCTGTCACCGGCGGTGTTCCGCTACCAGTTGATCCAGCGCGCCCAGGCCGCCAACAAGCGCATCGTGCTGCCCGAAGGCAGCGAGCCGCTGACCGTGCAAGCGGCCGCCATCTGCCAAGCGCGGGGGATTGCCCGTTGCGTGCTGCTGGCCAAGCCGGCAGACGTGGAAGCGGTCGCCCGCGCCCAGGGTATCGAACTGCCCGAAGGCCTGGAGATTCTCGATCCGGACCTGATCCGCCAACGCTACGTCGAACCGATGGTGGCCCTGCGCAAGAGCAAGAGCCTCAATGCGCCGATGGCCGAGCAGCAACTGGAAGACACGGTGGTGATCGCCACCATGATGCTTGCGCTGGACGAAGTGGACGGCCTGGTCTCCGGGGTTATTCACTCCACCGCCAACACCATCCGCCCTGCCTTGCAGTTGATCAAGACGGCACCGGGCTGCACCCTGGTGTCGTCGGTGTTCTTCATGCTGTTCCCCGAGCAGGTGCTGGTGTACGGCGACTGCGTGATGAATCCGCACCCCAGCGCGGCCGAATTGGCGGAAATTGCCCTGCAAAGCGCCGATTCAGCGGCTGCATTCGGCATCACCCCGCGTGTGGCGATGATCAGCTACTCCAGTGGTGACTCGGCCAGCGGTGAAGAAGTGGAAAAAGTCCGCGAAGCCACCCTGCTCGCCCACGAACAGCAAAGCTCGCTGTTGATCGACGGCCCGCTGCAATACGACGCTGCCGCCAACGAAAACGTAGCCCGACAACTGGCCCCCAACAGCCAGGTCGCCGGCAAGGCCACCGTATTTGTGTTCCCCGACCTCAACACCGGCAACACCACGCACAAGGCCGTGCAGCGCAGCGCTGATTGCGTGAGCCTGGGGCCCATGCTCCAGGGCCTGCGCAAGCCGGTCAACGACCTTCCACGCGGCGCCCAGGTGGATGACATTGTGTACACCATCGCGCTCACTGCGATCCAAGCCGCCAACCGACCTATGGATATTTAAATGCTGGCTTTTCTACCTGCCGCCGTGCGCGGGGTGATTGCGTCGCTGTTGTTGGCGCTCAACACGATCCTGTTGTGTTCGTTCCTGTTTATCGTCGCGTTGTTCAAGGCGCTGCCGTTTGCCAAGCGCTTCAGCGAATGGCTGATGAACCACACCCATGAAGCCTGGGTCACCAACAACAAGGGCTGGATGAACCTGGTACGCCGCACGCGCTGGCACCTGACCGGGCTCGAAGGGCTGGACTATCAGCACTCGTATCTGGTGACCAGCAACCACCAGAGCTGGGTCGACATCATGGTGTTGCAATACGTGCTGAACCGGCGGATCCGTCCGCTGAAGTTCTTCCTCAAGCAGGAGCTGATCTGGGTGCCGGTGATTGGCCTGGCATGGTGGGCGCTGGGCTTTCCGTTCATGAAGCGCTACACCAAGGCCTACCTGGAAAAGCACCCGGAGAAGAAAGGCAAGGACCTGGAAACCACCCGCAAGACCTGTGCGAAGTTTCGCGACAACCCGGTGGGCATATTCAACTTTGCCGAAGGTACGCGGTTTACGCCGGGCAAGCATGCCCAGCAGAACTCGCCGTTTCGCTACCTGCTAAAGCCCAAAGCGGGTGGTATCGCGTTTGTGCTGGATGCGATGGGTGAGCAGTTGAAGTCGCTGGTCAACGTGACCATCCACTACCCTGCTGGCCGCCCAGGTTACTGGGATTTACTGTGCGGGAATGTGAAAGACGTGGTTGTGCAGTTTGAAGAGGTGCAGATTCCGGCCGAGTTCATTGGCAAGAATTATGAGCAGGATGGGGCGTATCGGTTGGCGTTTCAGGGCTGGATCAACCAGCTTTGGGAAGACAAGGACCTCCTGCTGGAAAAACTGCACAAAGATTTCCCAGGCAAACAGTAATCAACATGTGGGAGCGGGCTTGCTCGCGAAGGCGGTTTGTCAGTCGCCAGATGTATTGGCTGATCCACCGCATTCGCGAGCAAGCCCGCTCCCACATTTTTGACCGAGTCTGATCTTGAGAATGAAAAAAGCCCGCCACCGATCACTCGGTGGCGGGCTTTTTTATGGCCGCGAGGGTTAGATCGCGCCGCGCTGACGCAACAGCTCCAGCACTTGCTTGACGCTTTCTTCCAGCGACAGTGCCTGGGTGTCGATCACCAGGTCGGCGTTCAACGGCACGTCATACGGGAAGGACTCGCCCGGGATGTTATCCCCACCGGCGGCGTACAAGCCTTGCGGATCACGCTCGGCGCACACCAGCGGCGACGCTTGCACGTAGACCGTCAGCAGGCGATCGCTGCCGATCAGCGCCTTAGCCTGTTCGCGGCCTTCGGCATCCGGGGCCACAAACGCGGCCAGGGTCAGCAGGCCCGCTTCGTTGAACTGACGCGCCACATGCGCGGCACGACGCCAGTTCTCGGTACGGCCGGCACGGTCATGCGGCAAGCCCTTGTTCAGGTCGTGACGCAGGTTCTGGCCATCCAGTACGAACACCGCACGGCCCATGTCGAAGAGCTTGCGCTCAACCGCGTAGGCCAAGGTGCTCTTGCCGGCGCCCGACAGGCCGGTGAACAGCACGGTGGCCGGTTGCTGGCCGAAGCGCAGCGCGCGTTCCTCGGTGGCTACGTGAGCCAAATTGCCGTGCTGCGCCGAGCTGCCGTGGGTGATAGGCGGCGCGATGATCATGCCGGCTGCCACGGTGCCGTTGGTCAAACGGTCGATGACGATAAACGCACCGGTGGTGCGATTGCTGTCGTAGCCGTCCAGGGCGATGGCGGCATCAAGGCTGACCTTGACTCGGCCAATTTCGTTCAGTTGCAGCGAACTCGCCGGACCTTCGGCCAGGGTGTTCACATCCACGCGGTGCACGATGCTGGTGATGGAGCCCGGCACGTAGCTGGTGGCGCGCTTGATGTCGTATTTCTTGCCCGGCAGCATCGGTTCTTCAGCCATCCACACCAGCATGGCGTCGAAGGCGTCGGTCACTTGCGGCACGTTATCGGCGTGTACCAGCAAGTCGCCACGGGAGATGTCGATCTCGTCTTCCATGGTCAGGGTCACGGCCTGGCCTGGGCCTGCGTGTTCCAGCTCACCCTCAAAGGTGACAATGGACTTGACCCGGCTGCTCTTGCCCGACGGCAATACCACGACTTCGTCGCCCTTGTGCACGATGCCGCTGGCCAGGGTGCCGGCAAAACCGCGGAAGTTCAGGTTCGGGCGATTGACGTACTGCACCGGGAAACGTAGGTCGGTGTAGTTGCGGTCGTTGGCAATCTCGACGGTTTCGAGGATTTCCATCAGCGACTGGCCGGTGTACCAAGGCGAACGCTCACTCTTGTTCACCACGTTGTCGCCCTTGAGCGCCGACATCGGCACAAAGGCCAGGGTGCTTGGCTTGAAGGCGATACCGTCGGCGAACTTCAGGTAATCAGCCTTGATCTGCTCGAATACGCTTTGGTCAAAGCCATTGATGTCCATCTTGTTGACGGCCACCACGATGTGCTTGATGCCCAGCAACGAGGCGATAAAGCTGTGACGACGGGTCTGGGTCTGCACGCCGTAGCGGGCGTCGATCAGGATGATCGCCAGGTCACAGGTGGACGCACCGGTGGCCATGTTGCGGGTGTACTGCTCATGGCCGGGGGTGTCGGCGATGATGAATTTGCGCTTGGCGGTGGAGAAGTAGCGGTAAGCAACGTCGATGGTGATGCCTTGCTCACGCTCGGCCTGCAGGCCGTCGACGAGCAACGCCAGGTCGATATCGTCGCCAGTGGTACCGGACTTCTTCGAATCGCGGGTGATGGCTTCCAGGTGATCTTCGTAGATCATCTTGGAGTCGTGCAGCAGGCGCCCGATCAGGGTGCTCTTGCCGTCGTCGACGTTGCCACAGGTCAGGAAGCGCAACATTTCCTTGCGCTCGTGCTGGCCCAGGTAGGCGAGGATGTCCTCGCTGATCAAATCAGATTGATGCGACATGACAGCCCCTTAGAAATAGCCTTGACGTTTTTTATCTTCCATCGAGCCGGCACCATCGTGGTCGATGACACGGCCCTGGCGCTCGGAAGTTCGCGTCAGGAGCATTTCCTGAATGATGTCCGTCAGCGTCTCGGCTTCGGACTCCACCGCGCCCGTCAACGGGTAGCAGCCAAGGGTACGGAAACGTACTTTCTTTTTGACGATTCGGGCTTTGTCTTCGTCAGACAAGTGCTCAAGGATGCGGTCGTCGTCGATCATGATCAACGTGCCGTTCTTCTCGATCACTTCGCGTTCGGCGGCGAAGTACAGCGGCACGATCGGGATGCCTTCCAGGTAGATGTACTGCCAGATGTCCAGCTCGGTCCAGTTGGACAGCGGGAACACACGGATGGACTCACCCTTGTTGACGTTGCCGTTGTAGACGTTCCACAGCTCGGGACGCTGGTTTTTCGGGTCCCAGCGGTGCTTGCTGTCGCGGAACGAGTACACGCGCTCTTTGGCGCGGGATTTCTCTTCATCGCGACGGGCACCGCCGAAGGCTGCGTCGAAACCATGCTTGTCCAGGGCCTGCTTGAGGCCTTCGGTCTTCATGATGTCGGTGTGCTTGGCGCTGCCGTGGGTGAAGGGGTTGATGCCCTGCGCCACGCCGTCCGGGTTCACGTGGGTGATCAAGTCCAGGCCCAGTTCTTCGACCATCTTGTCGCGGAACCGGTACATCTCCTGGAATTTCCAGCGGGTGTCGACGTGCATCACAGGGAACGGCAGTTTGCCCGGGAAGAAGGCCTTGCGTGCCAGGTGCAGCATCACGGCGGAGTCTTTACCGATTGAGTAGAGCATCACCGGGTTGTCGAACTCGGCGGCGACCTCGCGGATGATGTGGATGCTTTCCGCCTCCAGCTGTTTCAGATGCGTCAGTTTGTCGACCATGGTTACTCACGGAAAAACGATCTTATGGACGGCCAGCGGGCCGTGTTCGAGCGAGGCATGCTAGCACAGCACCTGCTTCTATTCAGGGAGCGGACTAGATCGAAACGGTATATGAATATGCCCCCAAGTTTGGGCTTTCTGTGGTGAGGCTCAGATCGGATTGGGGCAATCGATGAAGAGATGTTCCAACGCGAAGCGCCGCGCCAGGTAATCACCCAGCGCCTGTACACCATAGCGCTCAGTGGCATGGTGGCCTGCGGCGATGAAGCTGACGTCGTTTTCGCGGGCGCTGTGAAAGGTCTGCTCGGAGGCTTCGCCGCTCAGGTACAGGTCGACGCCGGCGGCAATCGCCTGGTCGATGTAGCCCTGGCCACCGCCCGTGCACCAGCCGACGCGACGGATCATCTCGCCGCCTTCGATCAATAGCGGTTCGCGGCCCATGACTTCCTGCACGCGGCGGGCAAAATCACGGGGCGACAAGGGCTCGGCAAGGGAGCCGACCAGGCCGACGATCTTGGGGTTGCTCGGGTCAAGCGGGCCTTCCACCGTGATATCCAGCTGACGGGCGAGTTGCACGTTATTGCCGACCTCGGGGTGCAGGTCCAGCGGCAAGTGGTAGGCGAGCAGGCTGATGTCGTGCTTGAGCAGGGTCTTGAGGCGGCGCTGTTTCATGCCGGTGACGCAGGGGTTTTCGCCTTTCCAGAAGTAACCGTGGTGCACCAGGATCAGATCGGCCTGGGCCTCGACGGCCGCGTCCAGCAGGGCCTGGCTGGCGGTCACGCCACTGACGATGCGCATCACCTGCGGGCGGCCCTCGACCTGCAGGCCGTTGGGGCAATAATCGGCAATTTTTGCACTGCCGAGGTAGCGGTCCGCTTCCTCGACGAGGGTGGTAAGGGGGACGGCCATAAAAGACTCCTAAATATCCCGTTCGCAGGCGTCACAGCCTCGTATAATGCGCGACATTATGGGCGCTCTCTCGCCCCCTGCAACCTGTCAGGACTAACTTGATGCTCAAGGCGCTGCGTTTTTTTGGATGGCCATTGTTGGCTGGCGTGCTGATCGCGATGCTGATTATTCAGCGTTACCCCGAGCTGGTGGGCCTACCCAGCCTGGATGTGAACCTGCAACAGGCACCGCAGACCAGCGCGGTGGTACAAGGCCCGGTGACTTACGCCGATGCGGTCACCATCGCCGCCCCTGCGGTGGTCAACCTGTACACGACCAAGGTCATCAACAAGCCGGCGCACCCGCTGTTTGAAGACCCGCAGTTCCGCCGCTATTTCGGCGACAACGGACCCAAGCAGCGGCGCATGGAATCCAGCCTGGGTTCGGGCGTGATCATGAGCCCCGAAGGCTACATTCTCACCAACAACCACGTGACCACCGGCGCCGACCAGATCGTGGTGGCCCTGCGTGACGGCCGCGAAACCCTGGCCCGCGTGGTGGGCAGCGACCCGGAAACCGACCTCGCGGTACTGAAGATCGACCTGAAAAGCCTGCCAGCCATTACCCTCGGCCGTTCCGATGGCTTGCGCGTCGGTGATGTGGCGCTGGCCATCGGCAACCCGTTTGGCGTCGGGCAGACCGTGACCATGGGCATCATCAGCGCCACTGGGCGTAATCAGTTGGGCCTGAACAGCTACGAAGATTTCATCCAGACCGACGCGGCAATCAACCCCGGCAACTCCGGCGGTGCGCTGGTGGACGCCAATGGCAATCTGACCGGTATCAACACGGCGATTTTCTCCAAGTCCGGCGGCTCACAGGGCATCGGTTTTGCGATTCCGGTGAAGCTGGCGATGGAGGTGATGAAGTCGATCATCGAGCACGGTCAGGTGATTCGTGGCTGGCTGGGGATTGAAGTGCAACCGTTGACCAAGGAATTGGCCGAGTCGTTTGGCTTGACCGGACGCCCAGGCATCGTGGTCGCCGGAATCTTCCGCGATGGCCCGGCGCAAAAAGCCGGCCTGCAATTGGGCGATGTGATTCTCAGCATAAATGGCGAACCGGCAGGTGATGGCCGCAAGTCGATGAACCAGGTGGCGCGGATCAAGCCCACGGACAAGGTCGCAATACAGGTGATGCGCAACGGCAAAGAGATCAAGTTGCTGGCGGAAATCGGTTTGCGCCCACCGCCGGCGCCGGTCAAGGAAGAGGAATAATTCGCTGCCCAGGTGCCCATTCGAGGGCACCTGTAAGCTGATATTTCAGAGCGATCCATTCTCATCGGTCATGTTATATTGTTTCAATATCGCTATTGGAATGCTCTATCATGCCGTCTCGAAAAATCGCCCCCTTGGCTGGCCTGGCCTTGGGTTTGCTGCTCGACCCCGCCTACGCCGAAGAAAATACCCTGGAACTCGACACCATCAGCGTCACCACTGACGCCTACGAGTCCGCCTCCAGCCCAGTCAAAGGTTACCGCGCCACCCGTTCCGCCAGTGCGACAAAAACCGACACGGCGATTCGTGACATCCCACAATCCATCAGCGTGATTCCCGCCACGGTGCTCAAAGACCTGGGCAGCACCAACGTGGAACGCGCCCTGGAATTTGCCGGCGGCGTGTCCAAGCAGAACAACTTCGGCGGCCTGACCCTCTACGAATACAGCGTGCGCGGCTTCACCACGTCGGAGTTCTATCAGGACGGCTTCAGCGCCAACCGTGGCTACCCGAGCACACCGGACGCGGCCAACATTGAACGCATCGAAGTGCTCAAGGGCCCTGCCGCCAGCCTGTACGGGCGTGGCGATCCCGGCGGCACCGTGAACATCGTCACCAAGAAGCCTCAGCCTGAAGCCTTCACTACCTTGCAAACCAGCGCGGGCAGTTGGGACCGCTATCGCACCGCTGTGGACGTGAACACCCCGCTGGACAGCGAAGGCAAGGTGCTGACTCGTGTCAACCTGGCGGTGGAAGACAACCACAGCTTCCGTGACCACGTGCAGAGCAAGCGGGTATTCGTCGCGCCTTCGTTCAGCTGGCAGTTGGACCCGGATACCAGCCTGCTGGTGGAAAGCGAATTCGTCCGTCACAGCTCCACCTTCGACCGAGGCATCGTCGACGCCCCCGGCCTATCCCGTTCCACCTTCCTCGGTGAACCCAACGACGGCGATATCGACAACCACAACAACCGCCTCCAGGCCACCCTCGAACACCACCTCAACGACGCCTGGAAACTGCGCCTGGCCAGCCATTACAAGCAAGGCAGCCTGTGGGGCGACGCTTCGGAAAACCGTGCACTGAACCCCGACGGCCACACTATCAACCGCCGTTATCGCGAACGCTCGACGGGTTGGCACGACAGCATTACCCAGCTGGAGCTGCGTGGGCTGTTCGACATTGGCAGTTGGCAGCATGAACTGCTGGTCGGCACCGAGTACGAGGACTACCGCAAGAAAGAACGCGTGACAGCTATCGGCGGCCGTGACTACGCCATTGACATCTACAACCCGGTTTACGGCCAGCCCAAACCCAACGGCACGCGCTCCGGCACCGACTTCTTCGAACAGACCAAAAGCCACGCGCTGAACCTGCAAGACCAGATCATCTTCACAGATCGCTTGCGCGGCATGGTCGGTGTGCGCTTCGAGCATTTCGAGCAGAGCATCGACGACTTCACCCGCAACCACGCCAAGAGCAAGCAGACTCACGACGCCTTTACTCAACGCGCCGGCCTGCTCTATCAGCTCACGCCGCAGGTTGGGGTGTTCGCCAACGCCTCCACGTCGTTCAAGCCCAACAGTGGCCTGGACGCCAACAACAAATCCTTCAAGCCGGAAGAAGGCGTGGGCTATGAAGTGGGGATCAAGAGCGAGCTGTTCGACGACCGCCTCAGCGCAACCCTCGCCGCGTTCCATATCGAAAAGGAAAACGTATTGACGCTGGACCCGGCCACCAATCTCAACCGCGCCGTGGGCAAAGCGCGCAGCCAGGGCCTGGACCTGCAAGTGAGCGGGCAAGTAAGCGATGCCATAAGGGTGATCGGCGCGTTTGCCTACATCGACGCCGAAGTGACCAAGGGCGATAAAACCATTCCCGCCGGCAGCCGGATTCTCGGGGTCGCCAAGCGCAGCGGCAGTCTGTTGGGGGTGTATGAATTCCAGGACGGCGCGTTGCGCGGCTCCGACCTGGGTGCAGCGATCACCTACGTCGGTGATCGCTCCGGTGAGGCCGGCACGGGTTTCGAGCTGCCGGCGTACCACACGGTTGATCTGCTGGCCCATTACAAAGCCACGGAGAATGTCACCGTGGGTTTGAACTTGAACAACCTGTTTGATGAGAAGTACTACGAGCGGTCCTACAGCAATTACTGGATCAATCCGGGTGAGCCGCGCAATCTCACGGTCAGCCTGACGCTTAACCTGTAAACACGGTAAACCATGTGGGAGCGGGCTTGCTCGCGAGTGCGGTCTGTCAGTCACTGATTATTTGACTGATCCACCGCATTCGCGAGCAAGCCCGCTCCCACATTTCGATCTTCACTCGGCTTGAGTTATAACGGCGTTGGCGCTCTTTCGCACAAAGTATTCAGCGCCTTAGCCCATTGCGGATCATCATTGAGGCACGGCACCAGCACCAACTCCTCGCCCCCAGCTTCGCGGAACTGCTCAAGCCCACGATCGCCTATTTCCTCCAGCGTCTCGATGCAATCGGCCACGAACGCCGGGCACATCACCAGCAGCTTTTTCACGCCTTGCTGGGCCAACGCCTCCAGGCGCGCTTCGGTGTAGGGTTCGATCCACTTCGCGCGGCCCAGGCGCGATTGGAACGACACCGACCATTTATCTTCCGGCAGGCCCAGGCGCGCGGCAAAATCACGGGCGACGCTGAAGCACTGCGCGCGATAGCAGGTCTTAAGCACCTCGGCGGACGCGTTCTTGCAGCAGTCGGCATCCTTGAAGCAATGCTGGCCGGTAGGGTCGAGCTTGGTCAGGTGGCGCTCAGGCAAGCCGTGGAAACTCAGCAGCAAGTGGTCGTAATTCTGTTCCACGTATGGCCGCGCGCTTGCTACCAGGGCATCGAGGTATTCGGGCTGATCGTAGAACGGTTGCAGGATGGAGAATTGCACATCGAGCTTTTTGTCGCGCACCACGCGCTTGGCTTCCTCAATCACCGTGGTCACGGTGCTGTCCGCGAACTGCGGGTACAGCGGCGCCAGGGTGACTTTACGGATGCCCTGGGCGGCGAGGCGGGTCAGCACCGTTTCAATGGACGGCTCACCGTAGCGCATCGCCAATTCCACCGGGCCTTGAGTCCACTGTGCGGTCATCTGCTGTTGCAGGCGACGACTGAGCACCACCAGCGGCGAGCCCTCGTCCCACCAGATGGACGCGTAGGCGTGGGCCGACTGCTCGGGGCGCTTGATCAAGATCAGTGACACCAGCAAGCGCCGCACCGGCCACGGCAGGTCGATCACATAAGGGTCCATCAAGAACTGATTGAGGTAGCTGCGCACATCGGCCACCGAGGTGGACGCCGGTGAACCCAGATTGACCAGTAACAACGCGTGATCCGTCATGCAACATCCTATCTTTAGAGGCGGCTGGACACGTCATCCAGGGCCGCGTGCAACTCAGTAAACTGGAAGGTGAAACCGGCGGCCAACAAGCGCTCGGGCACTGCCTTCTGCCCACCCAGCAACAGGCCGGACAACTCACCCAGGCCGACCTTCAATGCAAAGGCCGGCATCGGCATGAACGCCGGACGGTGCAGCACCCGGCCCAGGGTTTTCGCAAACTCGCGATTGCGTACCGGGTGTGGCGCGCAGGCATTATAAGGACCACTGGCATCAGCCTTGTGCAGAAGAAAATCAATCAGGGCGATTTGATCCTTGATATGTACCCACGGCATCCACTGCCGACCAGTGCCGATAGGCCCGCCCAGCGCCAGTTTGAACGGCAGCAACAGCCGCGACAAAAAGCCGCCCTCGGCCGACAACACCAAACCGGTCCGTACCAACACGACGCGAATCCCCAAGGCTTCGGCGCGCTGGGCAGTTTCTTCCCAGGCAATGCACAGCTGGCTGGGGAAATCGTCCTGCACCGGGCCGCTGGCTTCGGTCAACTCACGCTCACCGCCGTCGCCGTACCAACCCACCGCTGAACCGGAAATCAACACCGCAGGTTTTTGCTCCAGCCCCTCAAGCCACGCCAGCAAGGTTTCAGTCAGACTGATGCGGCTGCTCCAAAGCAGCGCCTTGCGCTTGTGGGTCCAGGGACGATCAGCAATGGGCGCGCCGGCCAGGTTAATGACGGCATCCACCGGGCCGATAACCTGTTGCAGGTGTTCAACGCCTGCTACCTGTGCGCCGCACAGCTTGGCAACCTGTTCCGGATGACGACTCCACACCGTCAGTCGATGCCCTTGAGCAAGCCAGTGTTGGCAGAGTTGGCGGCCGATCAGGCCAGTACCGCCGGTCAGCAAAATGTGCATGGGATCTTCCTCATGTAACGTTCGCCGCCCCGCACTGGTCTATTTTATAAGCAGGGATCAATTTGAACGGGCGTAACGTTGGATTAAGCCTGTGCTTTAACCATAGGTCACGCCGTAAGAACAGGTAAGCCAAAACTTATACCAAAAAACAATATTGTACAGCTATTGGTGTCGGCGTAGTCTGTACCAACGGTAAAACGAGGCCTCCCATGACTGTTCCCATCGCGATCATCGGCACCGGCATCGCCGGTCTCTCCGCCGCCCGAGCGTTACGAGACGCGGGGCACGTCGTACAACTCTTCGATAAAAGCCGCGGCAGTGGTGGCCGCATGTCCAGCAAGCGCAGCGATGCCGGCTCTCTGGACATGGGGGCGCAATACTTCACCGCCCGTGACCGGCGCTTCGTCAACGAAGTGCAACGCTGGCAAAGCAATGGCTGGGCCGAGCAATGGAAGCCCCAGCTGTACAACTTCAAGTCCGGCCAGCTCACGCCCTCTCCCGATGAACAGATCCGCTGGGTCGGCACGCCGCGCATGAGCGCGATCACCCGTGCGCTGCTCGACGACCTGCCGGTGGAGTTCGGTTGCCGCATCACCGAGGTGTTCCAGGGCAAACAACACTGGAACCTGCTGGATGCCGACGGCGAAAACCACGGCCCGTTCAGTCACGTGATCATCGCCACTCCAGCGCCCCAGGCCACCGCCCTGCTGGCTGCCGCACCCAAGTTGGCGAGTGCCGCCGCAGGCGTGAAAATGGACCCTACCTGGGCCATCGCCCTGGCGTTCGACAAGCCCCTGGATACGCCGATGGAGGGCTGCTTCGTCCAGGACAGTCCCCTCGATTGGCTCGCGCGCAACCGCAGCAAACCTGGGCGCGACACCCACCTCGACACGTGGGTGTTGCATGCCACCAGCGCATGGAGCAGGGCCCATCTGGACCTGTCGAAGGAGGCGGTGATCGAGCACCTGCACGGCGCTTTCGCCGAACTGCTGCACAGCGCCATGCCCGCGCCGTCGTTCAGCCTGGCGCACCGCTGGCTCTATGCGCGACCGTCCAGCAGTCATGAATTCGGCGTACTGGCCGACGCCGATCTGGGCCTGTACGTGTGTGGCGACTGGTGCCTGTCGGGCCGGGTAGAAGGTGCATGGCTCAGTGGCCAGGAAGCCGCGCGACGCTTGATGGAACACCTGCAATGAACCGCATCAATCCCGCAAAACTGCTGCTGTCAAAATGGACAGCAGCGCGCCCCTGAAACAAGGAAAAACACTTCCTGGTCACCGAATTGTTTCGTGATGATGAAGGCACCGTGCTGGAAATCGAACTGCAGGCGGTCATGACCCACCGCAGCGAACGCCTGCCCTGGCAAACCCTGCAGGATATCGACGCCTGGAAAATCGGCTGGAAATAGCCAACGCGCAAAACTTGTACAAATAGTTTGACTTGTACAGCATCGAATCTATGATGGGATTTAGTTGTACAAGATTAAAACCTTGTACAGGAATCTGGCGAGGGTTCGTTTATGTCCAGCATCACCAAACCGAAGATCGCCATCAGCGCCTGCCTGCTGGGCGAAAACGTGCGCTTCAACGGTGGCCATAAACAATCCCTGCTGTGCAGCCAGACTCTCGCCGATTATTTCGACTTTGTGCCGCTGTGCCCCGAAGTCGCCATTGGCCTGGGCATTCCCCGCGAACCCATCCGCCTGGTGGGCGACCCTGCTCACCCGCAAGCCGTCGGCACGGTGAACCGCGAGCTGAACGTCACCCAGCCGCTGGACGACTATGGCCAGCAGATGGCGGCGGAACACACCGACCTGTGCGGCTACATTTTCATGCAGAAGTCGCCGTCCTGTGGCCTGGAGCGGGTCAAGGTGTACCGCGAAAATGGCACTCCGGTGGACGGCGGCGGGCGCGGTATCTACGCCCAGGCCTTTTGTGCCCGCCATCCCAATCTGCCGGTGGAAGAAGACGGTCGGCTGAATGACCCGGTGCTGCGTGAAAACTTCCTGACTCGCGTATTCGTGTACGCCAGTTGGCAGCAACTGCTGGCCGAAGGCCTGACCCGTCACCGCCTGCTGGCCTTTCATTCGCGCTACAAATACTTGTTGATGGCCCACAGTCCGGCGCATTACAAAAGCCTCGGCCACCTGCTGGGCAGCATGACCAAGGACGCCAACCTGGATGAATTGGCCAGCGGTTATTTCAGCGAGCTGATGACCGGCCTGACCAAGTGCGCCACCCGTGGCACCCACACCAATGTGCTGCAACACATCAGCGGTTACCTCAAGCAGGCCATCAGCGCCGACGACAAGCAGGAAATGCAAACCGTCATCGGCCAATACCGCCACGGCATCGTGCCTTTGGTGGTGCCGATGACCCTGCTCAAGCACCACTTTCGTCAACACCCGGACCGCTACATCGCGCAGCAGGCCTATCTGCAACCGCACCCGGAAAACCTCAGCCTGCGAAATGCGATCTAGACCATGAGAGCTGCCCTGCTAGACGAACCCGGCGAAGACTTCGCCCAAGCCCTCGAAGATGGCTGGCTGCCGATCCGCGAAGTGGCGCGCCAGACCGGCGTCAACGCCGTGACCCTGCGCGCCTGGGAACGCCGTTACGGCCTCATCGTGCCCCAGCGCACACCCAAGGGGCATCGGCTGTTCAGCGCCGAGCATGTACAACGTATCCACACCATCCTCACCTGGCTCAATCGCGGCGTACCGGTCAGCCAGGTCAAAGGCCTGATCGACTCCGCCCAGGCCATTCCCGATGCCGTCGAAAACGAATGGCACAGCCTGCGCCAGAACCTGGTGCAAGCCATCAGCGAATTGACCGAGCGCCGGGTGGATGACGCCTTCAACCAGGCCATGGCGCTCTACCCGCCCCGCACCCTGTGCGAGCAACTGCTGCTGCCGTTGCTGCAGGAGCTGGAACAACGCTGGCAAGGCCAGTTCGGCGCGCAGATGGAACGGGTGTTTTTCCTGTCCTGGCTGCGCAGCAAGTTTGGCGCGCGCATCTACCACAATAATCGTCAGCTGCATGGTGCGCCGCTGCTGTTGGTCAACCAATCCGACCTGCCCCTGGAGCCGCACCTGTGGCTCAGCGCCTGGCTCGCCAGCAGCGCCGACTGCCCGGTGGAAGTGTTCGACTGGCCGCTGCCCGCCGGTGAGCTGGCCCTGGCGGTGGAACACCTGCAACCGCGTGCGGTGCTGCTCTATTCGAGCAAGTCGCTCCATCTGTCGGCGTTCGCAAAACTTCTGAGTGGCGTCAGTTGCCCAAAGTTGATTGTCGGACCAACGGTATGCATCCACCAGGCCGAGTTGTCCGTATTAACCCATGACCTCCCCGAATTGTTCGTCGCCGAAGATCCGTTGTCGGCTCACCAACTGCTGATCCAGCGTGGACTTGTTTAAATGCATTTGATCTGGCTGCGCACCGACCTGCGCCTGCACGACAACACTGCTCTGGCCGCCGCGAGCCAGCGGGGCCCGATTGCGGCCGTGTACCTGATCACGCCGCAGCAATGGCAGTCCCACGATGATGCGCCGTGCAAAGTGGACTTCTGGCTGCGCAACCTGCAAGACCTGAGCAAAACGCTGGGCGCGCTGAATATTCCCCTGCTGATCCGCACCGCAGCCACTTGGGACCAAGCGCCCGACGTACTGAGCAAGCTGTGCCGCGAGCTGTCGGCGGAGTCGGTGCACGTCAACGAAGAATATGGCATTCACGAAAGTCGTCGTGATGCTGCCGTGTACAAGGCTTTGGAAGCCGATGGCGTGACCTTCCACCGTTACCTCGATCAACTGTTCTTCCAACCCGGCAGTGTGCTGACCAAGACCGGTACATATTTCCAGGTGTTCAGCCAGTTCCGTAAAGTCTGCTACACCCGCCTGCACAGCGCCCTGCCGCGCATGGTTGCAGCGCCAAAGCCCCAGGCGCCGCTCAAGCTGAAAAGCGATCCCGTCCCGAACACAGTCGAAGGTTTCGCCCCACCCAGCGACAGCCTGCGCGCCCTCTGGCCAGCCGGTGAAGACGAAGCCCGGCGGCGCCTCGATGCCTTCGCCGATCAGCAAATCAGCTACTACAAAGACGAACGCGACTTCCCCGCGAAACCCGGTACCAGCCAGTTGTCTGCCTACCTTGCAGCGGGCGTCGTTTCGCCGCGACAGTGCCTGCATGCCGCGCTGCAAACCAACGGCGGCGAGTTCGAAAGTGGCGACCTGGGCGCCATCACCTGGATCAATGAATTGCTGTGGCGCGAGTTCTACAAACACATCCTGGTCGGTTACCCACGGGTGTCGCGCCACCGCGCGTTCCGCCCGGAAACCGAAGCCGTGGCCTGGCGCAACGCGCCCAAGGACCTCGCCGCCTGGCAGGAAGCGCGCACCGGCTTGCCGATCATCGATGCGGCCATGCGCCAACTGCTGGAAACCGGCTGGATGCATAACCGCCTGCGCATGGTGGTGGCGATGTTCCTGACCAAGAACCTGCTGATTGACTGGCGCGAAGGCGAGCGTTTTTTCATGCGCCACCTGATCGACGGCGACCTGGCGGCGAACAACGGCGGCTGGCAGTGGAGTTCATCCACCGGCACCGACTCCGCGCCATACTTTCGGATTTTCAGCCCGTTGAGCCAATCGGAGAAATTCGACGCTGAAGGCGTGTTCATCAAGCACTGGCTGCCGGAACTGGCCGCGCTGAATAAAAAGGACGTGCACAACCCCGAAGCCGCCGGCGGCCTGTTCGGCGTGGCTGACTACCCGCGCTCGATCGTCGACCTGAAAAAATCCCGTGAACGTGCGCTGGCCGCTTTCCGCAACCTGCCCTCGCGCCAAGCCGCAGGGGGCGACTATGAGTGACTTCCTGCGCCGCTTCGCCCAGGCCTTCACCGCGCTGGACAAGCACAACTTGCACCTGCTCGACAGCCTGTACAGCCAGGACATTGCTTTCGCCGACCCGCTGCACGAAGTCCATGGCTTGCCAGCCCTGCACCGCTACTTCGCCGATCTGTACAGCAACGTCAGCCAGCTGCGCTTTGACTTCCACAGTTTCGACCAGGTCGCCGAAGGCGAAGGTTACTTGCGCTGGAAAATGAGTTTTTGCCACCCTCGCCTGGCCAACGGCAAAGTGATCCGGGTGGAAGGTTGCTCGCACTTGATGTGGCGCGACAAGGTGTACCGCCACCGGGACTATTTCGATGCCGGCGCCATGCTGTACGAACACTTGCCCGTGCTGGGCAGCGTCATCAGCTGGCTTAAAAGGAGAATGGGATGAGCCTGACACCGCCCCGCCGTTATTGGCTGACTGGCGCCAGCAGTGGTATCGGTGCCGCACTGGCCGTGGAGTTGCTCAACAGCGGCGCCCATGTGGCGCTCAGTTCCCGCACCAAAGGGCCTTTGGAAGCGCTCGCGCAACGCTACCCCGGCCAAGTGCTGGTGGTGGCGGGCGACCTGACCAACAGCCAGACCGTGCGCGAGATCGGCGAGCATATCGGCGTGGTCTGGGGTTCGCTGGACACGGTGATCCTCAATGCCGGCACCTGCGAGTACGTGGACGCACGTCAGTTCGACTCATCGATCATCGAGCACGTGGTTCGTACCAACCTGCTGGCGAGCAGTTATTGCATCGAAGCCGCCCTGCCGCTGTTGCGCGCCGGGCAGACGCCACACTTGGTGGGTGTCGCCAGCGCCGTGACCTACTTGCCAATGCCGCGCGCCGAAGCCTATGGCGCCTCCAAGGCTGGCTTGCGCTACCTGTTCGAGTCCCTGCGCATCAGCCTGTCGCCGGAAAATATCGACGTGACCGTGATCAGTCCGGGCTTTGTCGATACGCCACTGACCGAACGCAATGACTTCCCCATGCCGCTCAGTTGGTCGGCGGACAAAGCCGCGCGGCACATCTTCGCCAAGCTGGAAAAACGCCCGCTGGAAATTGCCTTTCCCGCCCTGTTTATCGCCACCCTGTGGCCGCTGTCGAAACTGCCAAACCGCGCACAACTGATCATCGGTAAACGCATGTTGCGCAGCCCGCCGCCGAAGAAGGACGACCTATGAAGATCGCCATCATCGGCAGCGGCATCGCGGGGCTGACCAGTGCCTACCTGCTCAGCCGTCGTCATGAAATCACGCTGTTCGAAGCGGGCAACCGCATCGGCGGGCATACCCACACGGTCAACGTCACCGTCGACGATAAAAGCTACGCGATAGACACCGGTTTTATCGTGTTCAACGACTGGACCTACCCGAACTTCATCCGCCTGTTAGGGCAGATCGGGGTGAAGTTCAAACCCACTGAAATGAGCTTTTCGGTGTGCGACGAAAACACCCGGTTCGAGTACAACGGCAACAACATCAACAGCCTGTTTGCCCAGCGCAGCAACATCCTGTCGCCCGGGTTCTGGGGCATGTTGCGCGACATCCTGCGTTTCAATCGCGAGGCACCGCTGGACCTGCAAGAGCAACGCATCAGCGCCGACATGACGCTGGGGGATTACCTCGAAGCGAAAGGCTATGGCCCGCGGTTCATCCTGCATTACATCGTGCCGATGGGTGCCGCGATCTGGTCGATGTCGCTGGTGGACATGCTGAAATTTCCGCTGCAGTTCTTTGTGCGCTTTTTCAAGAATCACGGGCTGCTCTCGGTGAACAACCGGCCACAGTGGTGTGTGATCGAGGGTGGCTCAAGCAGCTATATCGAACCCCTGACCCGCAACTTTCGCGAACATATCCGCCTCGATTGCCCGGTGCATCTGGTGGAGCGCAATGAAGAGGGCGTGGTGGTCCACAGTGCCGCCGGCACCGAAGCCTTCGACAAGGTGGTGTTTGCCTGCCACAGCGACCAAGCGCTGGCGTTGCTCGGCGACCCCAGCGAGTCCGAGCTGCAAATATTGGGCGCACTGCCCTATGCCGACAATGATGTCGTGCTGCACACCGACACGCGCCTGTTACCCGACCGCCAATTGGCCTGGGCCAGCTGGAACTACCGGCTCACCCCCAACCGTCAGACGCAGGCGGCGGTCACCTATGACATGAACATCCTGCAAGGCATCGACAGCGACACCACGTTTTGCGTCAGCCTCAACCAGACGCCGATGATCAACCCGCTGAAGATTCTTGCCCGCTACACCTACGCCCACCCGCAATACAGTCTGGCGGCAGTGGCGGCCCAGGGACGCCGGGAAGAAATATCCGGCGTGCGCAACACCTTCTACTGCGGTGCCTACTGGGCCAACGGTTTCCACGAAGACGGCGTGGTCAGCGCCCTGCACGTGGCCCAGGCGTTTGGAGAAGCCCTGTGAACAGCGCCCTGTACAGCGGCTGGATTGCCCATCGCCGGTTTGCGCCCAAGGCCCACGCCTTTCGGTATCGCATCGGCCTGCTGTACCTGGACCTGAGCGAGGAACACGAAGTGCTCGGGCTTACGCCCCTGGCCGGGCGCAGCCGCCTGGCGCCTTTCGGTTTTCGCCAGCAGGACTACCTGCGTGAATTGACGCGCACCGGCATGAGCTTGAGCGATGCCGTGCGCCAGGAAGTCGGCAAGGCACTGGGGCGTACACCCCAGGGCGTTATCTGCCTACTGACCCAGGCCCGCAGTTGGGGCCTGGCTTTTAATCCCGTGAGTTTCTTCTACTGCTTCGAGGCCGACGGACGTCTGGCCGCGATCCTGTGTGAAGTGACCAACACCCCGTGGCGCGAGCGTTATCACTACGTGCTGCCGGCCCAGGCACTGAACGCGAATGAGCACCAGCACTTCGCCGTCGCCAAGGCCTTCCATGTGTCACCATTCTTGCCGCGCGACCTGGAATACCGCATGAGCTTCAGCCCGCCCGCCGCCAAACTCGGCGTGCACATGGCCGATTGGCAGGGCGAATTGAAAGTCTTCGACGCCACCTTGAGCCTGCAGAAAGAGACGCTGAACCGCACCAGCCTGCACCGCTACTTGTGGCGCTTTCCCTGGATGACCGCCAAGACCTGCCTCGCGATCTATTGGCAGGCCCTGCGCCTGTTGCTCAAACGCACACCGATTTTTTCCCACCGGGCCGCCGATGGCGCCTCTCGCACCGCAGTCGGGTACACCAAGGATCGCCGCCATGAAATCCCCTAGCTTATCGGTCAAAACCCATCGCCTGAACGTCAACGGCATGACCGCCGCGCTGCTGCGCAAGGCCGTGCTGCGGCAACTCAGCCAGTTGCGCCATGGTCAGTTGGTGGTGATCGAGGACGGCGAGCGCCAGGTATTCGGTGCACGGGAAGCGCATCTGTTGGGGGAGATCCAGATCCTGGATTCGGCCGTGTGGGGCCTGGTGGCGGCCAACGGTTCCATCGGTGCCGGTGAAGCCTTTATCCACGGTTACTGGAGCAGCCCGGACCTCACGGCGGTGGTGCGCGTGATGGTCAGTAACCTCGACGTACTCGATGCAATGGAAGGTGGCCTGGCACGCCTGACACGTCCGTTCACCCAGGGCCTGCACTGGCTCAACCGCAATACGCGCAAGGGCTCGCAGAAAAACATTGCCGCCCACTATGACCTGGGCAATGACCTGTTCGAAGAGTTCCTCGACCCGACCATGATGTACTCGGCGGCGCAATTCCTGACCGCCGACGACACCCTGGAACAGGCGCAACTGAATAAATTGGAGCGCATCTGCCAGAAGCTCGCCCTCAAGCCCAGCGACCACCTGCTGGAAATCGGCACCGGCTGGGGCAGCATGGCGCTGTATGCGGCGCAGCAGTATGGCTGCAAGGTCACCACCACGACCTTGTCCAAAGAGCAGTTTGCCTACACTGAAAAACGCATCGTCGCCCTGGGGCTGCAGGATCAAGTCACGCTGCTGTTACAGGATTACCGCGACCTTACGGGCCAGTACGACAAGCTCGTGTCGATCGAGATGATCGAGGCGGTGGGTCATCGCTTCCTGCCGACCTACTTCAAACAGTGCGCGCACCTGCTCAAGAGCGACGGCCTGATGTTGCTGCAAGCCATCACCATTCGCGACCAACGCTACGAACAGGCCAAAACCAACGTCGACTTTATCCAGCGCTATATCTTCCCGGGCGGCGCCCTGCCCTGCGTGCAAAAAATGCTGCAGATCGTCAGCCGCGACACCGATATGAACCTGCTGCACATGGAAGATTTCGGCCTGCACTACGCGCGCACCTTGCGCCTGTGGCATGAGAATTTTCGCCGCGCGCACGGCCGCCTGGCAGAATTGGGCTACGACGAATACTTCCTGCGGTTGTGGGAGTTTTACCTGTGCTACTGCGAAGGTGGCTTTATGGAGCGCACCATCGGCACCGCGCAATTGCTGTTGGCCAAACCATCCGCGATCAACCCGCCGCTGCTCGGTCGTTTCAGTGCTTAAGACACTGGCCAATGCCGTGCTGTTTCAGTGCGGCTGGTTTGCTTGTGTGCTTGGCGGTGACAGCGTGTGGCTACTGGTCGGGCTGGCCGTACTTGCCATTCATCTGCTGTGGATAAGTTCGTGGGCCGCCGACGGCAAGCTGATCCTGAGCGTAACGGTCGTAGGCACGTTATTGGATACCACGTTGCGTGCGCTGGGCGTGTTCCAGTTCACGGAACCGGGGCCGCTGATTCCCTTCTGGTTGATCCTGTTGTGGGCGTTGCTCGCGACGACATTGCGCCATTGCCTGGCCTGGAGCGCCCGTCCCTGGTGGCGTGCGGCAATATTGGGCGCAGTGGGCGGCCCGCTTTCCTACTTTGCAGGCAGCCAATTGGCGGGGGTGAAATTTGGCTTCGCCCTCGCGCCGACGATGGTTGTCCTGGCGCTGCTGTGGGCGGTGGTGTTTGTAGGGTTGCACCGATTGGCACGCTGACGCCTGTCAGTCGTTTCACACCTGTATCACCCGCTTGCCTTACACTGCCCCCTATGACGAACATCCCCCACACCCAAATCACCGAACCCGCGGTCACCTGCTCGACCTGCGCGGCTTGCTGCTGTCAGTTGGAGGTCATGCTGATCACCGACACCGGCGTGCCGGAGCGCTATATCGACACCGATGACTGGGGCGGCGAAGTGATGCTGCGCCTGGACGACGGCTGGTGCGCGGCGCTGGATCGGGACACGATGATGTGTACGATCTACGAGCGACGGCCGCTGATCTGCCGGGAATTCGAGATGGGAGCGCCGGAGTGCCTGACCGAACGCGAAGGGATTGCGACGGCGTATCGCTGATCATGAAATGAGCGGGGATCTGAATGTGGGAGCGGGCTTGCTCGCGAAAGCGGTGTATCAGTCAGACATTTACCAACTGACACACCGCTTTCGCGAGCAAGCCCGCTCCCACAGGGGATCTTCAACGGCCTGAAGGTTACAGCGGCATGGTGTAATGCAGCGCGTAACTCTCTACACCATCGTTATTGCTGCTGATGCCAGCGTTGGAATAATGCGTGGCACGAATGCCCACTTCATGCCCACCCGCGAAGCGCAGGCCGAAACCCAGACGGTCTTCGAACTGGAAAGCCTGGCCGATGTTGTTGTCTTCCACTTTGGTGCGCGAGAACACCGCAACACCAATCCCGGCTTCGATATAAGGCTTGACCTTTTCCCCGGCAAACTCGTACACGAACACCGGCGAGAACGACAGGCTGCTGACGCTGGCGCGCTTGTCTCCGTCCCAATAGGTGTAGGCGCCGCTCCAGTAACCGGTCAATCGACCGGTATCGCTCTGCCACCAGCTTTTATCCCAGTCCGATGTCAGCCCCAGCCGATAGGTCATGGTCGAATCGCTGGTGCCCCCCACACCCAACTCCAGGCCAGCGGCCTGCGCTGAAACAGAGTGCCCCACTACTGCGGCCGCAATCGCAGCCAAACAGAACAAGCGCTTCATAAGAAACATCCTTTCCGAACGAAGTTATATGGTTTTGTACAGGCTATCTCGCTATAGAAGCTGGCGTGTAGTCAGAAGTTCCAGTGGATAACACCGGAATTTCACGAAATTTTCACGCACCAAAGCTTCGCACAACGCCCGGATATTTCCATAGTGTCGGTAGGATATTTCTTAGCTGATACACATCGCCACTGGTCCAGAACTGTGCAGGTTCAGGCTTGCCGTCGGCCAACAGGTCGCGCTCGCCCAGCAAACGCTTGAGCTGGCGGGCCACGGCAGCGCCGGTGTCGATGAGGATGATGCTGGGAGGCAACATCTGCGCCAGGAGTGGCTTGAGGAAGGGGTAGTGGGTGCAGCCAAGGATGATGGTGTCACAGCCGGCGCTGAGCAGCGGCTCGATGTATCCCTGCAACATCTTGCGCAGGGCGGGGCTGTTCAGGTCGCCGGTTTCAATCAGTTCCACCAGCCCTGGGCAGGGTTGGGTAATGACCCGCACATCCGTCGCGAAACGGTCGAGTAATGCCGCGAATTTGGCGCTTTGCAGGGTACCGGTGGTGGCAAGCACGCCGACCACGCCACTACGGGTCGCTGCGGCGGCCGGTTTGACGGCCGGCTCCATGCCCACCAGTGGCCAGTCGGGATAATCCTGGCGCAAGTCAGCAACCGCCGCGACCGTCGCGGTATTGCAAGCGATCACAAAGGCCTTGGCGCCCTTTTCGCGGAAAAACTCGGCAACCAACCGCGATCGCTCGCGAATGAACGCGGGCGTTTTCTCTCCATAGGGGATATGCCCGCAGTCGGCCACGTACAGCAACGACTCATGGGGCAACAATTGCTGGATTTCGTCCAATACCGACAAACCGCCGACACCGGAGTCGAACACACCAATAGGCGCGCCCTTAACCATGCTGAGTCCCGCAGACGCTACAACCGGGGTCACGCTTGACGCGCAATTCGCGAAAGCGCGTGGTCAAGGCATCGATGAGCAACAGGCGGCCCACCAACGGCTCACCGAACCCGGCCAGCAGTTTCAAGGCTTCCAGCGCTTGCAAGCTGCCGACCAGCCCCACCAGCGGGCCGACCACGCCGGCTTCGCTGCAAGTGAGTTCGGTATCGCTGCCGTGCCCGTATAAACAGTGGTAGCACGGGCTTTCGGCGCGACGCGGGTCGAATACCGACAGCTGCCCTTCAAGGCGAATGGCTGCACCGCTGATCAAGGGTTTAGCCGCCGCGACGCAAGCCGCGTTGACCGCTTCGCGGGTGGAGAAGTTATCGCTGCAATCGAGCACCACGTCCACCGCTTCGACCGCGGCTGCCAGTGAATCAACATCCAGGGCGGTGCGGTGGGCGATCAGCTTGATCTCGGGGTTGATAGCCGTCAGGCGGCGCAAGGCCGAATCGACCTTGGTCTGCCCGACGCTGTCGGTGTCATGGATGATCTGGCGTTGCAGGTTGGTCAGGTCGACGGTGTCGAAGTCCGCCAGGTGCAACTCGCCCACACCGGCTGCCGCCAGGTAAAGCGCAACGGGTGCGCCCAGGCCACCGAGGCCGATGATCAGCGCCCGGCTGTTTTTCAGGCGCAATTGGCCGTCAATGTCGACATGCTGCAACAGAATCTGTCGGCTATAGCGCAACAGCTCCTGATCGGTCAGCACGGACGGCGTCCCAGGGTAATGCGCTCGTGACCGCCGAGATCGATACGGCTGTGTACGTCTTCGAAACCTTCACTCAACAGCAGGTCGCGCACGGCGGGGGCCTGGTCGTAACCATGCTCCAGCAGCAATCGCCCACCGGCATTCAGGTGAGCGGGAGCGTGTTTGATGATCAGGCGCAGGTCGTCCAAACCATCATGGCCGGCCACCAGTGCACTGGCCGGTTCAAAGCGCACATCGCCCGCCACAAGGTGCGGATCATTGGCGGCGATGTAAGGCGGGTTGCTGATGATCAGGTCATAGGTATGACCTTGCAACGCGCTGAACCAATGGCTGTTCAGCACCGTGGCGTTAGTGAGGTGCAGCCGCTGGCGATTGCGCTCGGCCAAGGCCACGGCTTCCAGCACGCGGTCGACGGCGGTGACCTGCCAGGCCGGGCGTTCGCTGGCCAGGGCCAAAGCGATGGCGCCGCTGCCGGTGCCCAGGTCGAGGACCTTGGCGGGTGTGGCCGCTAACAACTCCAGGGCGGCTTCCACCAGCAATTCAGTGTCCGGGCGCGGGATCAGCGTGTGGGGCGCGACCTCCAGGTCCAACTTCCAGAAGCCTTGCTGGCCAAGGATATAGGCCACCGGCTCACCGCCACGACGGCGTTGCAGGAAACCGGCAAAGGTCAGCGCGTCTTCGCTGGTGACGATTTTTTCCGGCCAGGTGTGCAGGTAACTGCGCGACTTGCCCAACGCCGCCGCCAGCAACAATTCGGCATCCAGACGCGCAGTGGGCGAGTCCGGCAGGTCGGCGGCGCGCAGCAGGCTGGCGATGATGGTCATTTATTCACCTATCGCCGCGAGTTGATCTGCCTGGTATTCGGCGAGCAACGGCTCGATCACCGCGTCGACACCACCGGCAAGAATCTCGTCCAGGGAGTAAAGCGTGAGGTTGACCCGATGGTCGGTGACCCGGCCCTGGGCAAAGTTGTAGGTACGGATTCGTTCGGAGCGATCGCCCGAACCCACCAAGAGCTTACGTTCGCTGGCAATCGCGTTGGCGGCGGCGCTGGTCTGCTGGTCGTTGAGCTTGGCCGACAGCCACGACATCGCCCGCGCGCGGTTCTTGTGCTGGGAACGTTCTTCCTGGCACTCCACCACGATGCCCGAGGGCAAGTGGGTGATGCGGATGGCGGAGTCGGTCTTGTTGACGTGCTGACCACCCGCGCCCGACGAGCGGTAGGTATCGATGCGCAAGTCCGCCGGATTGATCTCGATGGCTTCCTGTTCGTCCGGCTCGGGCAGCACGGCGACAGTGCACGCGGAAGTGTGGATACGACCTTGGGACTCGGTCGCCGGCACGCGTTGTACGCGGTGCGCGCCAGACTCGAACTTGAGCTTGCCGTAAACGTTATCGCCTTCAACCCGCGCGATGACTTCTTTATAGCCGCCGTGTTCGCCCTCGTTCTCGGACAGGATTTCCACCCGCCAGCCGCGACGCTCGGCGTAACGCGAATACATGCGGAACAGGTCGCCGGAGAAGATCGCCGCCTCGTCGCCGCCAGTGCCGGCACGGATTTCGAGGAAGACGTTACGCCCGTCGTTCGGGTCCTTGGGCAGCAGCATGCGTTGCAGATCGCCTTCCAGCGCGGCGAGTTTTTCCTTGGCTTCGCGAACTTCTTCCACGGCCATCTCGCGCATGTCCGGGTCGCTGTCCTTAAGCAGTGCCTGGGCGCCTTCAAGGTCGGCCTGCACTTTGAGCAGGTTCTTGTAGGTAGCCACCACCGGCTCAACGTCGGCGTACTCCTTGGAATAGGCACGGAACTTGGTTTGATCGGAGATGACTTCGCCATCGCCGAGCAAAGCGGTCAGTTCTTCGAAACGGTCCTGGAGCACGTCCAGTTTATTGAGCAGTGACGCTTTCATTGCGATTTTTTATCCGAAGAGCTATCTGACGCGCCCTCACCGAGGGCAAAGAGTTCCTGGGCCATGGCCAGCGCATCGAGGCGGCCTTCGGCAGTAAGCTTTTTCAATTGTACGCTGGGTGCGTGGAGCAGCTTGTTGGTGAGACCGCGAGCCAGTTGCATCAGCACTTCTTCGGCGCTGCTGCCGTTGGCCAACAAACGCTGAGCCTTGATCAGCTCCTCGTCGCGCAAGCGCTCGCCCTGCTGACGATACGCCTTGAGCACATCCACCGCCGCCAATTCACGCAGGCGCACCATGAAATCTTCGGCGCCCGTGCTGACCATCTCTTCAGCGGCCTGGGCGGCGCCCTGGCGGCTCTTGAGGTTTTCGGCGACCACTTCGTGCAAATCGTCGACGCTATAGAGGTAAACGTCGTCCAACTCGCCGACTTCGGGTTCGATATCGCGGGGAACGGCGATATCCACCATAAAGATCGGCTTGTGCTTGCGCAGCTTCAACGCGCTCTCGACCGCGCCCTTGCCAAGAATCGGCAACTGGCTGGCGGTGGAGCTGATGACGATATCGCTGCGCACCAGTTCGGCCGGGATATCCGATAGCAACACAGCATGGGCGCCGAACTGCTCGGCGAGGATGCTTGCGCGCTCCAGGGTACGGTTGGCGACCACGATGCGCTTCACGCCCAGGTCATGCAGGTGACGGGCGACCAGGGTGATGGTCTCGCCGGCGCCGATCAGCAGCGCCTGGCTGCGTTGCAAGTCACTGAAAATCTGTTTGGCCAGGCTGACGGCAGCAAACGCCACGGACACCGGGTTTTCACCGATGGCTGTATCGGTGCGTACTTGCTTGGCGGAGTTGAACGTGGCCTGGAACAACCGGCCCAGCAGCGGGCCGACGGTGCCTGCCTCACGCGCCACGGCGTAGGCGGACTTCATCTGGCCGAGGATCTGCGGTTCGCCCAGCACCAGCGAATCGAGACCGGCTGCCACACGCATCATGTGACGAACTGCCGCATCTTCTTCGTGCACATAAGCACACGCACGCAGGTCATCGAGGCTCAAATGGTGAAAATCGGCCAGCCAGCGCAGTACGACATCCGCTGAAAGATGTTCCTGCTCTATATAGAGCTCGCTGCGATTGCAGGTCGAAAGGATCGCAGCTTCGCGACTGTCGGTGAGCCGGCAGAGCTGCTGCAGGGCCTCAACCAACTGCTCCGGCGTAAACGCCACGCGCTCGCGCACGTCTACGGAGGCAGTCTTGTGGTTAATACCGAGTGCGAGGAAGGCCATTCAATATCGCTGATGATGTCGGGAAGCCGACAATTGTCCTACTTCGATAGATTCAGAACAACCACCGTCGTCTATTGTCCCTATATGTTGTGCCTATGAAAGGCGTCCGCTGAGTCTCGGTTATGTTTGGCCGAAGGCTTGTGTCATGATGATCCGACCGCAGGTTAGTCGTCCTCTTCCTATATGAATAGATCTTCCGCGTTGCTCCTTGCTTTTGTCTTCCTCAGCGGCTGCCAGGCCATGGCACCCGTGTCGCCGGACGGTACGCCGCCGGTGGAAGACAGCACCCCCGCCCCTGAAAAGCCTAAGGTTTATTCCTCGTTCAGTGAAGAAACGGTGTTCAGCCTGCTGAGCGCGGAGCTGGCCGGCCAGCGCAATCGTTTCGATATTGCGCTGGATAACTACGTGACCCAGGCCATCAACACCCAGGATCCGGGGATTTCCGAGCGCGCGTTCCGCATCGCCGAGTACTTGGGTGCCGACCAGGCTGCGCTGGATACGTCGTTGATCTGGGCGAAAAACGCACCGGACGATCTGGAAGCCCAACGGGCGGCAGCCGTTCAACTGGCACGCGCCGGGCGCTATGACGACTCCATGATCTATATGGAGAAGGTGCTGCAGGGCAAGGGCGATACCCATTTCGACTTCCTCGCGCTGTCGGCGGCCGACACTGACCAGGACACGCGCGATGGCCTGATGAAGAGCTTCGACCGCCTGCTGCAAAAACACCCGAAGAACAGCCAGCTGATTTTCGGCAAGGCCTTGCTGCTGCAACAGGATGACGAAGCCGACGCGGCGCTGAAACTTCTGGAGCAGAATCCGCCGGAAGAAGGCGAAATCGCCCCGATCCTGTTGCGCGCGCGCCTGCTGCAGAACCTCAATCGCGGCAAGGAAGCGATTCCGCTGCTGGAAAAAAGCATCAAGAAGTATCCCGAAGACAAGCGCCTGCGCCTGACCTATGCGCGCATGCTGGTAGAGCAGGACCGCATGGAGGACGCCAAAGTGCAGTTCGCCAGCCTGGTCCAGCAATACCCGGACGATGACGAACTGCGCTACTCCCTGGCACTGGTGTGCCTGGAAGCCAAGGCCTGGGACGAGGCCAAGGGTTACCTTGAAGAGCTGATCCAGCGCGAAAGCCATGTGGACTCGGCGCACCTGAACCTCGGCCGTATCGCCGAGGAGCGCAACGACCCGCAGGCTGCCCTGCTCGAATACGCCCAAGTCGGCCCCGGCAATGACTACCTCCCGGCCCAGTTGCGCCAGGCCGACATCCTGATGAGCAACGGCCGCACCGACGAGGCGGAAAAGCGCCTGGCGGCTGCGCGCGATGCCGAGCCGGACTATGCGATCCAGCTGTACCTGATCCAGGCCGAGACCTTGTCGGCCAACAATCAGAGCGAGCGCGCCTGGAAACTGCTGCAACAAGCCTTGTTGCAATTCCCCGACGATTTGAACCTGCTGTATACCCGCGCCATGCAGGCGGAAAAACGCAATGACCTGGCACAGATGGAAAAAGACCTGCGCCTGATCATCAAACGCGACCCGGACAATGCCATGGCCCTCAACGCGCTGGGCTACACGCTGTCCGATCGCACCACGCGTTACGCCGAAGCCAAGGTGTTGATCGAACAGGCTCACAAGCTCAACCCGGAAGACCCGGCCGTGCTCGACAGCCTGGGCTGGGTGAATTACCGCCTGGGCAACCTGGACGAAGCCGAACGCCTGCTGCGCCAGGCGCTGGAGCGCTTCCCCGATCAGGAAGTCGCCGCTCACCTGGGCGAAGTGCTGTGGGCCAATGGCAAACAACGCGAAGCCCGCCAGATCTGGGAAAAATTCCTCAAGGAACAACCCGAAAGCCCCATCCTGCGCGGCACCATCAAACGCCTGACCGGATCCGAGACCCTTTAAGCTTATGTTCTTGCGCCACATTATTGTTTTCAGCTTTATCGCCCTGCTCGCCGGTTGCGCGGGTTTCGGCGCCCGTGAATCCGTTGAAGGCCAGGGCAACCCGGCGCAGTGGAAACAGCACAAGGACCAGCTCAGCAGCATCGATGGCTGGCAGATCGAAGGCAAAGTGGGGGTTCGCGCGCCGAAGGACTCCGGCAGCGGCACCTTGTTCTGGCTGCAACGCCAGGATTACTACGATATTCGCCTGTCCGGCCCGCTGGGACGTGGCGCGGCGCGCCTGACGGGTCGACCGGGGCAAGTCAGCCTCGAAGTGGCCAACCAGGGGCGTTATGAAGCGACCTCGCCGGAAGCGCTGCTGGAAGAACAGATTGGCTGGAAGCTGCCGGTGTCTCACCTGGTCTGGTGGGTACGCGGTCTGCCCGCGCCTGACAGCAAGAGTCGCCTGAGCCTCAATAGCGACAGCCGCCTGGCAACGCTGGAACAAGATGGCTGGCAGGTGGAGTATTTGAGCTATGTGGAACAAAGCGGCTATTGGCTGCCCGAGCGCATCAAGCTGCACGGCACCGACCTTGACGTCACGCTGGTGATCAAGGACTGGCAACCGCGCAAGCTGGGGCAATAACGTGACCGGACAAACATTGACCCTGCCCTCCCCGGCCAAGCTCAATCTGATGCTGCACATTCTCGGTCGCCGTGAAGACGGCTATCACGAGTTGCAAACACTGTTTCAATTTCTCGACTACGGCGATGAACTGACCTTCGCCGTGCGCGACGATGGCGTGATCAAGCTGCATACCGAATTCGAAGGCGTCCCTCACGACAGCAACTTGATCGTGAAGGCGGCGAAAAAACTTCAGGAGCAATCCGGTTGCCGGCTCGGCATCGATATCTGGATCGATAAAATTTTGCCCATGGGCGGTGGAATCGGTGGCGGCAGCTCGAATGCCGCCACCACATTGCTGGGTCTGAATCATTTATGGCAACTGGGCTGGGACGATGATCGCCTGGCAGCGCTGGGCCTGACGCTGGGCGCCGACGTCCCGGTTTTCGTGCGTGGGCACGCGGCTTTCGCCGAGGGCGTAGGGGAAAAACTCACCCCCGAATACCCCGAAGAGCCGTGGTATGTCGTGCTTGTTCCGCAAGTATCTGTAAGTACAGCAGAAATTTTTTCAGATCCACTGTTGACACGTAACTCTCCTCCCATTAAAGTGCGCCCCGTTCCCAAGGGAAACAGTCGAAATGACTGCTTACCGGTTGTAGCAAGGCGTTATCCAGAAGTACGTAACGCTTTGAATTTGTTAGGTAAATTTACCGAAGCAAAATTAACCGGAACTGGAAGTTGTGTGTTTGGGGGCTTCCCAAGCAAAGCTGAAGCTGATAAAGTCTCGGCCCTTCTTACAGAGACCCTTACAGGGTTTGTAGCAAAGGGAAGCAACGTTTCGATGTTGCATCGCAAGCTGCAAAGTCTGCTCTAAAGGAACCGAGTGTTAGGCACTCGTTGCAACAGATACAGGGGCGTCGCCAAGCGGTAAGGCAGCAGGTTTTGATCCTGCCATGCGTTGGTTCGAATCCAGCCGCCCCTGCCATTTCTATACTCATCCAGGTTACCCTCAGCCTCTAGGTACTGCGCGTGTCCAAGATGATGGTCTTTACGGGGAATGCTAACCCCGATCTGGCTCGACGTGTCGTACGTCAGCTGCATATCCCTCTCGGTGACATCTCTGTCGGTAAGTTTTCCGACGGCGAAATTACAGCCGAGATCAATGAAAACGTCCGCGGTAAAGACGTCTTCATTATTCAGCCGACTTGCGCTCCGACCAACGATAACCTGATGGAACTCGTCGTGATGGCTGATGCCTTCCGCCGCTCCTCAGCGACTCGAATCACAGCTGTAATCCCTTACTTTGGTTATGCCCGTCAGGATCGCCGTCCGCGTTCCGCACGTGTGGCTATCAGCGCGAAAGTCGTTGCTGACATGCTCACCGTGGTAGGTATCGACCGTGTGCTCACGGTTGACCTGCACGCTGACCAAATCCAGGGGTTCTTCGATATTCCGGTAGATAACATCTACGGCTCCCCAGTATTGGTGGATGACATCGAAGACCAGCGCTTTGAAAACCTGATGATCGTGTCCCCGGACATTGGTGGCGTCGTGCGTGCACGAGCTGTTGCCAAATCCCTGGGCGTGGACCTCGGGATCATCGACAAACGCCGCGAGAAAGCCAATCACTCTGAAGTGATGCATATCATCGGTGATGTCGAAGGGCGTACCTGTATTCTGGTTGATGACATGGTCGACACCGCCGGCACCCTGTGCCACGCGGCGAAAGCCTTGAAAGAGCACGGTGCGGCTAAAGTCTTCGCCTACTGCACACACCCTGTGCTGTCGGGCCGAGCGATCGAGAACATCGAGAACTCCGTGTTGGACGAACTGGTGGTGACTAACACCATCCCGTTGTCCGCCGCAGCTCAAGCCTGTGCGCGTATCCGTCAACTGGATATCGCACCGGTCGTTGCCGAGGCGGTCCGCCGCATCAGCAATGAAGAATCGATCAGCGCGATGTTCCGCTAAGGGTCAAACCTTCGGCACATCCCACTGACGAAAAGCGCCCCGCCCCGACATTCTGTTGGGGCGGGGCTTTTTTGCCCATGTCGAGTACGGCGCTGGTCGCAAACGCCCCTCGATGATGGCTATTTTGGAGATACAAAATGACTGACTTTACTCTGAACGCTCAAGCGCGTACTGACCTGGGGAAAGGTGCGAGCCGCCGCCTGCGTCACGCCGCCAACATCCCAGCCGTTGTATACGGTGGCAACAAGCCTGCTGAATCCGTGACCATCCTGGCCAAGGAAATCGCCAAGCTGTTCGAAAACGAAGCTGCCTACAGCCACGTTATCGAACTGAACGTCGACGGCGCCAAGCAGAACGTCATCGTTAAAGCGATGCAGCGTCACCCGTCCAAGCAGTTCATCATGCACGCTGACTTCGTTCGCGTTGTAGCTGGCCAGAAACTGACCGCTATCGTGCCTGTGCACTTTGTTGGCGAAGAAGCTCCGGTCAAGAAAGGCGGCGAGATCTCGCACGTCCTGAACGAAATCGAAGTGACCTGCCTGCCGAAAGACCTGCCTGAGTTCATCGAAGTCGACCTGTCGGCTCTGGAAGTCGGCGCAATCGTTCACCTGTCCGACCTCAAAGCCCCTAAAGGCGTTGAGTTTGTCGCACTGGCTCACGGTGATGACAAAGCTGTTGCCAACGTTCACGCTCCACGCGTTGCTCCAGAAGCTGAAGAAGGCGCTGCAGAGTAATTCACTCTGTATTGCCGGAGCTTGAGGAAACATCGCGGACCGAAACGTAGCGAGAAAGCGGGCGATAACGCGGCGTTTACTCTTGAGTAAATAGCTTCTGTCGTCCACTTTCGCCGCACACAGGTTGCGGCGATGTTATCCACAACTCCAAAGGAAGGGCCCCTGTCGTGACTGCCATTAAACTGATCGTTGGCCTGGGAAATCCAGGCGCCGAATACGAACAGACCCGGCATAACGCGGGGGCCCTTTTTGTTGAGCGCATCGCCCACGCCCAAGGTGTGAACCTGGTGGCCGATCGCAAATATTTTGGGCTGACCGGGCGCTTCTCGCACCAGGGTCAGGATGTTCGTCTGCTGATTCCCACCACCTACATGAACCGCAGCGGCCAGGCTGTCGCGGCGCTTGCGGGGTTCTTCCGGATCAAACCCGAGGAAATCCTGGTGGCCCATGACGAATTGGACCTGCCGCCCGGTGTCGCCAAGCTCAAGCTCGGCGGTGGGCACGGCGGGCACAACGGCCTGCGCGACATCATCGCGCAGCTGGGTAATCAGAATAATTTCTACCGCCTGCGGCTCGGCATTGGCCACCCAGGCGTTGCCAGTATGGTTTCAAATTTCGTCCTGGGTCGTGCGCCACGCGCCGAACAGGAAAAACTCGATGCCAGCATCGACTTTGCCCTCGGCGTGCTGCCGGATATCTTCGCCGGTGAATGGAACCGCGCGATGAAAAACCTGCACAGCCAGAAGGCCTGACTCTTACCGAGGGGAAACACCATGGGATTCAATTGTGGCATCGTCGGCCTGCCCAACGTCGGCAAATCCACCCTGTTCAACGCCCTGACCAAGTCCGGTATTGCAGCGGAGAACTTCCCCTTCTGCACCATCGAGCCCAACAGCGGTATCGTGCCGATGCCGGATCCACGCCTGGACGCCCTGGCGGCCATCGTCAATCCAAAGCGCATCCTGCCGACCACCATGGAATTCGTCGACATCGCCGGCCTGGTCGCAGGCGCGTCGAAAGGTGAAGGCCTGGGCAACAAGTTCCTGGCCAACATCCGTGAAACCGATGCCATCGCCCACGTGGTCCGCTGCTTTGAAGACGAGAACGTGATTCACGTCTCCAACAGCGTCGACCCGAAACGCGACATCGAGATCATCGACCTGGAACTGATCTTTGCCGACCTCGACAGCTGCGAGAAGCAACTGCAGAAAGTCGCGCGCAACGCCAAGGGTGGTGACAAGGACGCCGTAGTCCAGAAAGGCCTGCTGGAGCAGTTGATCGCGCACTTCACCCTGGGCAAGCCGGCACGCAGCCTGATGAAGACCATGGGCGCTGACGAGAAGGCCGTAATCAAAGGCTTCCACCTGCTGACCACCAAGCCAGTGATGTACATTGCCAACGTCGCCGAAGATGGCTTCGAGAACAACCCACTGCTTGATGTGGTCAAGGCCATTGCCGACGAAGAAGGCGCCATCGTTGTTCCGGTGTGCAACAAGATCGAAGCAGAAATAGCCGAACTCGACGACGGCGAAGAAAAAGACATGTTCCTTGAGGCCCTGGGCCTGGAAGAGCCTGGCCTGAACCGCGTAATCCGCGCCGGCTACGAGATGCTCAACCTGCAGACCTACTTCACCGCCGGTGTCGAAGAAGTTCGCGCCTGGACCGTCAAGGTCGGTGCTACCGCACCGCAGGCTGCCGGTGTGATCCATACCGACTTCGAAAAAGGTTTTATCCGTGCCGAGGTAATCGCCTACAACGACTTCATTCAGTTCAAGGGTGAAGCCGGTGCCAAGGAAGCGGGCAAGTGGCGCTTGGAAGGCAAGGAATACATCGTAAAAGATGGCGATGTGATGCACTTCCGCTTCAACGTGTAAGCGTTACCTGCGGTTTATACCGCGAATAAAAAGCCGATGCATTGCATCGGCTTTTTTGTGGGCGTTTGAATTTCGCTAACGAAAAAATTAAAAACGTCATGAGTGATACATTTGCTCATGAATTTTAAAAGCTCAATAGCAGACCCCCAATGAAAAGCCTCAATGCAAAAACACCTCTTTAGAATATTTCCTTGCAACGTTAAGACTTCCCCTACGTCTGAAATGGCGAAACTCACCCAGCAAGACTTGAAACTTTTTTATTGGCTGAAACGTATAACTTTCACGTCACCCAGCGCCCTGACCAGTTCATGACAACATAAAAAAATCCTGTTTAACTGCGCTCATATGGAGATAGCCCTCATCATGCGGCCACCGCACTGGAGCAAAATATTATGTCGACGCTCAATCAGAATAGTCTTATAGAAGATATAACTTTCTCTGATTGCCCGAGCATCGAAAGGACTATAAACAACACCGCCGCTCTGGATATAGATATTCTGCTATTGGGAGAAACAGGGACCGGTAAAGATACGTTGGCACAACATATTCATTACCTATCCCAGCGTAAGGGAAACTTCGTTGCCGTCAACTGCGCCGCCATTCCGGAAAGCCTTGCCGAGAGCCAGCTGTTCGGCGTAAACAGCGGCGCCTATACGGGGGCCATGCAATCCCGGGCTGGATTCGTTGAAGCAGCCCATCTGGGCACCTTATACCTCGATGAAATCGATAGCATGCCACTGACGCTACAAGCCAAGCTGTTACGCGTGCTGGAATCCCGTGGAGTCGAGCGTCTGGGCTCGACCCGGTTTATCCCTGTGGACATGCGCGTGATCGCATCTGCCCAACGCGTCTTGCACGAGATGGTCGAACAAGGCACTTTTAGACGTGATCTCTACTTCCGCTTGAATGTCGTCAGCATCCACCTTCCGGCCTTGCGGGATCGACGAGCGCGAATAATCCCTATGTTCCTCGACATGGTTAAGCAAGAAGCTGAACATTTCAAACTCGCCTACCCTCCCCCTCCCGATAGCCAATTGCTGCAGCAGTTGCTGTGCCACCCCTGGAAGGGCAATGTCCGCGAGCTTCGATCTACGGCGAAGCGCTTTGTATTGGGCCTGCCTCCGCTTTCAGCAACCGTGATCACCCGACAGGAAATAGAGATGGGCCTGAAGGCGCGCCTGCATCAGATGGAAAAATCGCTGATTGAAGAGTGCCTGCGCCAAAATAGCCATTGTGTGGACAGTGCGGCAACCGAACTGGGCGTTCCCAAAAGAACCCTGTATCACCGCATAAAGCACTTGGGAGTGTCGCTGGGTTGAGCGCACCGGAAACAAACCAATACATTTATTGAAACATAGCCTCCAGCGATGCGTGGAACGCATACATTTCTTGAACCACATAATTGAAGGAACGGCACTACGGATGGAGAGTTTTTTCTTAAGGCGTGCTGTTTCACTTACACATATTAATTACGGAGAACACTATGGCTATTCCTAGCGGATCATCCTACTCACCTTATTCGGGCGGCTACGGCGGTGGCCAAATGTCTGCTCAAGATGCTGACCAAGGCTTGGAAGCTGCAGAAGCAAAAAAACGCGCAGATGGTGTAAAAAACGCATTTAAGGGTGCAGAAAACCAAAATACCTCGGGTATCAAGGCAGCATCCGACAAACTCAACGTTTAATAGCTTCAACTTACAAAAGCCTTCCTACGGCCCCGGCGGGGAAGGCTTTTTAAGCAAACACGGAGATAAGCCCCCTCAACGTTAGTTTCGACGTTACAGGATCCTACTATGATAGGCATTATTAAGCAGACTGAACGCAACTCTCTATCCGAGTCCCTCACAGACCATAAATTAACGGACTTGAGTACGGATATTGACTTTTTTAACGCCGCCGTAACCGCTTCATCATTTTCGAAACACGCCACGGGTAGCACCGTTACGCAAAACTTACTTTCCGAGGCAGCAGGCAAGCTAAGTTCTGTGACGGACCGTATGACTAGAAGCCTGCGTGCCTTGAGCAGCCCGAACAAGCTGGATGAAGCTCGAAAATATCCGGGCCAACTTTCCGACGCGCTCCTACTTCAGCAGATGCTGTCAAAATCCGTCGGTAAAACCGCACAATGCATTGATAAAATCAGCAGTCTTCAGTAGGTTAAAATGAATCACCTGCTACCGTTTGTATTGGTTATATGTCTCTCTCTCCTGCTGCAGGCCTGTAGTGAACGGGTCGAGCTTCATCGTCAGCTAACTGAGCAAGAGGCTAACGAGGTAGTAGCGGAGCTGGCTGACAAACATATCCGCGCCACTAAAGTTCCGGCAAAAGATGGCGTTATCGTTGTTGTCAACGCCACCGAGATTGCGCGTGCAGTGCGAACGCTGGAGGCCGTAGGGCTCCCTCGGGCAGCACGCACTACGCTGGGTAACACCTTTCGTAAAGAAGGTGTGATCTCAACGCCACTGGAAGAAAGAGCGCGCTATATCTATGCATTGTCTCAAGAACTTGAAACAACGCTATCGAATATTGACGGCGTTATCGTCGCCCGGGTCCATGTGGTATTGCCTGAGCGCGTCGCGCCTGGAGAGCCTGTGCAACCTGCCTCTGCGTCAGTGTTCATCAAACATGATCCTAGGCTTGACCCAGACAGCATCAGGGCGCGTGTTCGCAGGATGGTTGCTAGCAGCTTACCGGGCATGGCCACAGCGGTCGACAACTCGCAGAAATTGACCGTCGTGTTCGTGCCGGCGACAGCTTATCTGGAGCAACAGCGTTTGGCTTACTTCGGGCCGTTCCTGGTTCCCGAAGATGACCTCGGTTTCTGGAGAATCTGTGTGACTGTTTCGCTACTCGCGGTGGTGTTCATGGTGTCGGGAGGTATGTTCTGGCAAAAGCGAAAGCAACGAGTTATGCCTACGCCTGACGTGCGCGCTCAAACACATGAAGTGTCTTCCAGCATGACCGCTCATTCCAGCAATGAGTAATCTCGCCTGGGCCCAATGGTGGGCCGCCCCCTGGTTATATGCGCATGAAGACTGGAAAAGCATCGATAACTACGCGGCACTTATACAACTCCATCGCAGCGGGCAGGTGGCTACAGGGACACATTTCGGTATTGCTCCATGCCTACCTCCGATGCCTGACCCTGCATTAATTCAACTGGCGACTGCTTCTGCGGAGCAACTTGATCTGGCGATTGCGTTGATTGAGGGCATTTGCCGCCCGGCCTATGCGACAGCATTGGATGAGCATCATCACCTGTGGTGTAACAGCCTATCCAAGGCTCTGCCACTTGATATCGTGCAGCCTGATAACGACGCATTGCAATTGCTACGCGCCTGGATTCCTCCGGCGACCTGGCAGCGGATCCGCCTGCGCTTTCCTCGCCAACGTGTACTTGATCTAGAGCAAATGCCATTGGCGCTCAAGGGTTCGCACAGCCGCCTTGATACGCTCTGGCATGCTGTCGTGTGGCGTATTGGCGCCATGGATGGCACCCGCAATCCTGTTGATTCATGGGAGCATGGAGAATAACGATGTTATGTCGCCGCATCATCAACTCGCCTGGCGGAACACGTGCGCTCCCGGGGAGCCTTCTCTCCTGCGAAACCCTGGCAAGTTACACCCAAGCCGACAATGTGGTTGAGCAGGCAAAAGCGGGAGCCAGACAGTTACTACAGGAGGCCAATGAACAACGTGAGCAGCTTCTGGAAAAAGCGAGTCTGGAAATATGGCAACGTGCCGATGCACAGCTCAAACGCTGGGAAGCCGAGCGCCAAACCTTGTGTGACAACCTCGAGCAATACGCAACCTCAATTGCCAACCAGGCTATCTCCCTTCTACTTGAAGAAACACCCGCCCCCCAACGTATTAAGGCTCTGATCAGGCAACTGCTGGCGTGCCATGTGCCTGCAATTAAGGCAACGCTTTTATGCAACCCACATGAGCTTGAGACAGTCAGGCAATGCCTAGACAGTGACAGCGGTAATTGCTGGACGTTGCGCGCGGAAAATACGATTGAACCTCAAAACCTCATATTGAATACCGAAGAGGGCGACTTTCGTATTGACTGGACAGCCTTGATCAGTGCTCTCGTCAGACAGGATCCCCCCCCTTTCGCACGATAGAAGCAGGCAGACGCTTTCCTAAAAATAATTGAATACAACTGGAACTATTTCGAAATAAAAACCAAGAAGAGGTACACCCCCTCATGGAATACCTCTATGAAATATTTAGACGGCTTCAAAGACAGGCTTCTAAACGACGCCAGACATACTAAAAGGGAATACAACTACGCAGCAGAAAACAACTCTGGTTCGGAGGAAGACATCGGGCTGTTTTTCAATCTTTTACAGCGACACCGCACCTCCGAATACGTCTACCAAGAGCAAAACCGAGTGAAGCACATGCTACTGAAGTCCTGCCTGGATAGCGTGCCGTAAATTGAAAGAACTGTTTTCTGAATACCTGAGGAACGGCACCGGGGAATTAACGCTGTTCGAGAACGATGAAGCGGTTGTACTGCGTCACTGTTCGGGAACCCTGCTGCTTAGCGTTCAACTGGCCCGACACTCCCGGAATGAATCAATGCTGGTGAGCTGGATGCGTCTGGGCGCCGTCAGCCTGGCCCACTTTCAAGGTGCGCTCGCTCTGTCACCAGACAGCGGTGACCTCTGGCTGATCCATTGCGTGCCTAACCCACACGACGAACAGCATCTGCTGCACTGCATCGAGAGCCTGCTCAACCAACGCGATACCTGGCGCGCCACCGTCGCGCGCCTGAACAAACCCATCCATCAAATCAAACCTACCTGGCTACGTTCGTTGTTGCACTAAACAGGGAAACACCTATGCATAACACGATCTGCAAGCGCAGCGACTTGCGCATTAACTCGCGTGAAACTTCATCCAGACGTTTCAACTGGTCAAGTCTGGTAGCGCTCGCCTGTTTGCTGTCCCCGGCGCACAACGCCCTTGCCGCGATACCCCCCGAATGGAAAAACACCGCCTACGCCTATGAGGCCGACCACAAACCGCTGCGGGAAGTACTCGAAGACTTCGCCCAGACATTCGGCACGCAACTGCAAATCGAAGGCCTGCTGGAGGGCGACGTCAACGGCAAGATTCGCGCGAATACCCCACAGTCACTGTTGGACAGACTCGGGGTTGAGCATCGTTTTCAGTGGTTTCTCTACAACAACACGCTGTTCATCAGCACGCTGGACCAGCAGGAGTCCGCGCGCCTGGAGGTCTCGTCAGAGACGATTTCCGACCTCAAGCAGGCGCTGACCGATATCGGACTGCTCGATAGCCGTTTCGGTTGGGGTGAGTTACCGGAAGACGGTGTCGTACTCGTCTCCGGCCCCAAGCGCTATATCGAACAGATCAAGCAATTCAGCAGCCAACGCCGGTCACCGGATGAAAAACAGAGCGTACTGAGTTACCCGTTGAAGTTCGCCAATGCGGCGGACCGCCAAGTGGATTACCGCGGCGAAAAGCTCGTCGTTCCCGGCGTCGCCAACATCTTGCGAGGCCTTTTGGAACCGCGTTCCCCGTCTGCGCTCACAGGCTTGACCCAACGTCCGGCCTCCCAGCCAGCGCCGCTTACGCCCAATGTGCCGCGGCTGGGCAATCCGTTGCTGAGCCAAATGCTCGACGCCAATGGCACCACAGGTCAAATGGCTCCCATGCCTGCATTGACCTCACGGGCCCCGGTATCCACGAGCCGAATCCGAGTCGAAGCCGACGTACGCAATAACGCCGTGCTGATCTATGATCTGCCGGAACGCCAAACCATGTACCGCGAATTGATCACCCAGCTCGACGTCGCGCGCAAGTTGATCGAAATCGATGCGATCATTCTCGATATCGAACGTACGCAATTGCGTGAATTCGGGGTGAACTGGGGTTTCCAGAACAGCCGCTTCCGCGGTGGCGTCAACATGGCGCCCGGCACCTCCTCACAGTTGTCGATTGATAACCGCGACCGTTTCTACGCCGATATCCGCGCGCTGGAAGCCAAAGGGCTGGCTACCATGGTTTCGAACCCCTCGGTGCTCACCCTGGAAAACCAACCAGCGGTGATCGACTTCAACCGTACCCAATACATCACCCCCGGCAGAGATTACGCAACCATTCTGCCCGTCACCGTAGGCACCAGCCTTCAGGTGGTTCCTCGGGTAACGACCGGACGTGGTGTTCACCAGATCCATTTGGCGGTCGATATAGAAGACGGTAATTTCGACGAGACCAATCCCGACCGAGACCCCAATCACCCTGATGTGCGCCGGGGCAAGGTCAGCACGCAGGCCGTGATGCAGGAAAAGCGCTCGCTGGTGGTCGGCGGCTTTCATGTCACTGACAGTTCCGACCAGCAAAAGAAAATCCCGCTGCTGGGGGATATTCCGTTACTGGGCAAGGCGCTGTTCTCTTCGACAGAACGCCACAACAATCGCCGTGAGCGTTTGTTTATCCTGACACCCCGCGTCATCGGGGACCAGGACGACCCATCGCGCTACTTGCCACAAGACGACCAGGCCGAGTTGCAAGCCGCCCTCGCACCACTGGCCAGGCGCTACTCACCGCATCAGCCGGTGATCAAACGCAGTGACATCATCACCACGCTGGCGCGCTTGGTCAGTGGAGAAGTCCCCAAGGCTTTCAGCGCGGCACCGATGCCTCTGGCGCTGAACACCTTGTGCAGCACCCGTGATTTGCTGGCGCTGAACACCGACCGCAGTCAGTGGTACGCCGGCCCGGAATACAACGTGGCGGTGGTGGTGTTGCGCAACCAGTTCAAACGCAATGTGCGTATCGATGAAAAGGAATGCAGCAACTCGCAGACCCTGGCAGTCACCGTGTGGCCACGTGCCTGGCTCAAGCCGGGTGAAGAAGCCGAAGTATTCATCGCCATGCGCCCGGTAGTGAGAGATGAACACCTCAGCGTGCCCCGCCCCTCCATGATCACTCCAGCTCAGAAGGCCACGCCATGAAAAACCGACTGTTGTGCGTCATCCTGATTGGCGCAGCGATACTCTTCACCGGCTGTACGCCCACGTGCAAAGGTGATTCGTGCTCACGCCCGCAATCGAGCAAGGACAAGATGGTGATCTGGTGGCCGCCGCAGATGCGCGTCGAGCCCGCCCCCTCCGGTGAGCGGGCGGACTACCAGACGGTGTCATTGGAACGATGAGTTCCCCGAATATGCCCGGCACCCCACGGCAGGTATTTTTCGACAACCTGGTGAGTGGCGCTGCTGCTCACCTGCCCCTGGCGCCCGGTATCAAGGTCTGCGCACAGCACGCTGGCCAGCGCCCTGGGGTGGCCTTGTGCATTGCGCGCGAGGCCCTGCAGGCTGGGCAATTGCAACAAGTGCTAGAGCGACGCTTTGAACAAGCGGTGGTGTTCGAGGGCTGCTTTATCTACCTCGATCCCCAGCACGCCCTGGTGATATGGCACGCGCTGCCGGCAACCGCCAACGCTCTCGACAGAATCCTCAGCCGGATGCTGTCGCTGGCCACTCTGCAAGCCTTGGACAGGTGATCAGCGCCGCTCAAGCTCGGGAAGCTCCAGGGTTTCGCGCTTGGCCTCATCATCGAGCTCGCGCAAGGTTCGGTAAATCAGCGCCACGGCCTGCAAGGTTTCCCGAGGGATGCTCGCGCCCAATTTTTTCGTGTAAAGCGTGCGAGCCAACCATACACATTGGATTACCGGCACGTCGGCCGCCTTGGCACGGCGGATCAATTTGCGGGCTTCATCGTCCGTGCCTTTGCTCACCAACATCGGCAGCGGTGTCTTACCCGGCCGGTAATACAAGGCGACAGCAAAGTGCGTCGGGTTGACCACCAGCATGTCGGACTCCTCCAGCTTGGGCAGCTTGACCTTCGGTTCTTCCTGGGCCAACTGGTACGCCAACGAACGGCGCTGCCCCTTCACATGAGGGTCACCCTCCATGTCCTTGTACTCTTTGACGACCTCCACTTGAGTCATGCGCATGCGCTTGGCAAAAAAGTGCTTGGACAGGATCAGGTCGACCAGCGCCAGCACCAGCAGCATGCCAAAGCACACATGCAGCAGATGACGGAACAGCGCGATCAACGCCACGATGTAGCTCTGCAGGTCACTGGTGGCCAGGTTGATCAACGTGCCCACCGAGGGCCGGATTACCACATACAGAATCAAACCGATAAGGAAGGCTTTCGTCACGCTCATCAACAGGTTCATCAACTGTTGGGCTGAGAACATTTGCTTGACCTGGCTGACGGGATTGAGGCGATTGAAATCCATCTTCAGGGCCTCCGGCGCAAACAGCAGCCCGAACTGCATCCAACTGCTGATCAGCTTGGTGGTAATCGCGACCCCGACCATCAACAGAGCAAAGGAGAAGAACACTCCCAGCCCGTCGAACAGCACCTCTTCCAGTGCACGCGTGAAGGGCTGATTCAAACGTGATATCGGCAACAACATCAATTGCTGGAAGCGTTGCAGGCTGGTTTCAGCGGTGAATAAGGCGATTTCACTGATGGCTGTCAATGCCAGCAGCTTTGCAACATCCTGGCTTTGGGCGACCTGGCCTTTCTTGCGTTGGTCACGCAGTTTCTTGGCTGACGCCGGATGCTTTTTTTCGCCGGAATCACTCATGGGACCGCGACCTTGATCAACTGTCCCAGCACGTGTTTGAGGTCACCCAGCGAACCCATGCGTCCGACGATCAAGTCCTGCAGCAACGCAAAGTAGAGCAGCAGAATACCGATACCCGCGAGGCTTTTGACCGGTGGCGCCAGCGTACTGACCTGCAATTGCTGACTGTAGACCCCCAGCAACGCGATGCCGAACTCCAACAACAGCAACACCGCGATAAAAGGAGCGGCATAGAGCAGCATGTGCGTGAAGGTATCGCCCAGCAAGTCGATAAACAGGCTCATCCCATTCTCTGCCGGCAGCGGGAACCAGACGGTGGGAGGCCAGATCAGGTAACTGTCCCAGATCACCTGGGTCAACGCGCCCAACCCCAAGGTAGTCATCAGCAGGAAAATCGCCAATTGCTTGAACAGATGCCCCATCGGCGTGGCATCCGGCCCCAGTGAAGGATTGAGCTGACCGCCGGCCAATGCGCCGCGTTGGTTATCCAGCAACGCCCCCACTCCCTCGAACATCCAGAACGGCATCGACAGCAGTACCCCCAGCAATAATCCCAGGGCCACTTCCTTGAGCACCAGCGCAGCCAATATCAGCGCCGAGTAGTCATGTCCCTCCAACGCTGCATGAATACCCGGTGCGGGCAGCAGTGCCATGACCATCACGATGGTGACCCGCAACCTGCCACGTATATGTTGAAAACAGAACGCCGCGACTAAGATGCCACAGGGATAAATACGCGCCATGCCGATGAGTAGGCTGGGCAAGAACTCGAGATACAGCAGCACGGGCGATACCTCAATTCAGGGCCGAGCGGCCGATCATTTCGAAGGTCAGGTTGATCAGCTGGATCAACTCAACGCCGATCCAGCGCCCGGTCATGATCAGCGTGACACCCACCGCCACCAACTTGATACCAAAGGGCAGAGTCTGGTCCTGTATCTGCATCAGCGCCTGCACCAACGACGTCAGCACCCCCACCACCACCGCCACCATCAGCGGCGGCGCCGTCAGCACCACCACCAGCAACATGCCCTGTTTGAACAGCACGATCGGTTCCATAGGCCACTCAGAGATAGGAGAGGAACAAGCTGTCGAGCAGGCGCGACCAACCGGACACCATCACGAACAACAGCAGTTTGAGCGGCAGGGAAATGGTCATTGGCGAGACCATTTGCATGCCCAGTGCCAGCAGCAGGTTGGAGACAATCAGGTCAATGACAATGAAGGGGATGTAGATCAGAAAGCCGATCTCGAACCCCGCCTGCAGTTGCGACAGAACAAAGGCCGGGACCAGCAGGATCAAGTCTTCGCGCTGGACCTCCTGTGCCATTTTCGCCGGCCACAGGCGCGCGGTATTTTCCAGCAGATGGGTCAGTACATCCGGGTCCACGTTGCGCAGCATGAATGCACGCAACGGTTGGATAGCCTCACGTCCCGTCTGCAAAAAATTGATCACGCTGCTTGTGTCCACGGGCGAGGCCTTGATGCCCTCGGCGATCTCGTAACCGACCGGTGCCATGATAAACAGCGTGGCGGCCAACGCGATGCCATTGACGGCCATGCTCGGCGGCACCTGCTGCACACCGATAGCGTTGCGGGTGATCATCAGCACGATGACAATCTTCAAGAACGATGTGCAAATGATCAGCAGCATTGGCATCAACGCCAACGCTCCCACAAACAGCGCCAGGATGAGGGGATCGATCCCCTGGAATGTCATCGACCGAACATCACGCGGGACAACTGCAACCCCAGGCGCCCGTCTATTTCGACCAATTGACCCTGGCCAATCGGCCGGTCGCCGTAATACAAGCCAGCCATGCCCGGCGCATAACCGCCGATGCCGAGCACCGCGCCAGGCGCAAGGTTACGCAATTCGCCCAGGGTAAGGTTCAACGTGCCACAACGTACGTTCAGCGCCATGCTCAGCTCATCGAACGGTTCGTGGCCGAATACGTCCATCACGGGTTCATCCTCTTCATGCCCGGCGTAATGGGGGGCGATGAAATCTTCGTCCATAGACGTGTCCTCGATTGAAGTAAGGGTCAGGCACAACGGCCCGCTGTCATCGTCAATGCGCCCATGCAATCGCCGTGTACCCGCCTGCACGTAGCCGCTGCCCTGGACTAGAAAACAGGCCTGTTCAAAGACCAGCACATCGCCTACACGCAGGTTGCGTGCTTGCGCGATCGGTAACTGCAGACGCCCAAGGACCACCGCAATCGCCAACCGAAACGACGCTGGCATCGGCCTGGCGATGGCGCGCCAAGGTCCGGCATCGCATAGCGCTAGAAAGCTCTCCGGGGCCAGCCACAAATACCCCTCGACCCGGGTTGTCCCCAGGATCACGCTGATTCGACAGCCGAACGCCTTGGGTCGAGCACTCTCCAGCAATCGCACATAGCCCAGCAGGGCCTTCACCTGCGGACTCAAGTGGAGCTGGAACAGCGGCCAGAACCAGGACTCCGGGTCGTTGCCGGACGGCGCCAAGACCACCGGACATTCCCCCAGCAGGCTGAGCAACGGCCCGGCTTCGGCGAGCGCCAGCACGCCGCACACCGTTTCGAAGCAAAGAGCTTCGCCACCCGCGGGCGCGCGGCCAGGTTCGAGCAGCAACTGACCGTTGCGCCCTGCCACTTGGAACGGCAGGCACAAGCCACGCCCCAGTCGACGCCGAGCGGCGACCGAGTCGCCCTTGATCAACGGCAATGCGAGCAGTGGCACGATCATGCGCAACTGACATTGGGCAGAAACAGGCTGACCGGCTGTCCCAGCGTCGCCGCGAACCGGTCCTCACACTGTTGCCGCACACCGCTGAGCCAGCGCACCGTCGCCTTCTCTTCCGCATCCAGCTCGACATTCCAGGCGCCCTGTTCTCGGCGCACACTGGCGTTGATCCGCCCCAGGCGGGGCAAGTACAGGACTGCCTGAAGCGGCCACTGCGAGGCAGCCTGCATGCGCGGCGCCAGTTGCTCGGCCAGCGCCTCGATCATCGCCGGGCCACCCGACGTCCGGGTTCGTGCTAGCGGGGTACCCGCCCCAGAGCCCTCACCGTCATCAGCCCACAATTGGGAAAACAATCGCGTTAGCTCCGCAGGAACGACACCCGCCATTCCCGGCTCTCGCTCTTCTCGCGCGTCACGCGGACGGGGCCGCTCGGCGGGCTTATCTGAAACCTGGGTCATGTCGGCTCCTGCGCCAGTAAAAGAGATAACTCCTGAAGTTTTTCCACCTGCCGCAGGCAGGCGGTGACCTGCTTCTGGGCTCGGCCGACGCAGGTCTGCTTTTCTTCCTGCTGGCCCTGCAAGGCTTCCAACTGCCCCATGCCTCGCCGCGTAACGGCAGACAAGGAACGCTCCTGCGCCCCCCAGGACTTCAGCGCCTGCAGGTTCAATACCTGGCCCTGGTGCTGGCTGAGCAGTTGGGCACTGCGCTCGGCTTCATCGCGCCGAGTCTGTTCAAGTGCCTCCTCAGCCTGCCGGATAGTGGCGAGCAGGGCCTGCTGGGCGCGCTTCGCCTCGCGCAAGGCTCGCTCGGCCCGATCTGCCCGGTGCCGACGCAGGCGCCGCAGCGTCTCGACTTCGCCAAGCAGACCATCAGAATGGGACATAGGCGGTCAGCTCCTTGAGTTGCTCCAGCGTCGCCGTCATCGGCGCAGGCTCACGCAAGTCCTGGCGCAAGAAATTATCCACAGCCTGGCGACTGTCCACCGCCAGGTCGGTCAAGGCATCGCTGCCGGGCTGGTATTCCCCCAGCTTGAGCATCAGTTCGATCTGTTGATAGGCCGACAACAAGCGTCGCAACGCCGTACCCGCCTGAATATCCGCAGGCTCGGCCACGTTGCTCAGGATCCGCGACAGACTCGCCAGCACATCCACTGCGGGATAGTGCCCACGCTCGGCCAACTTGCGAGACAGCACGATATGACCGTCGAGCAGCGAGCGGACTTCATCGGCCACCGGATCGTTCATGGAGTCCTGCTCGATCAGCACCGTATAGATCGCCGTGATTACCCCCGCACGGGTCAACCCGGCGCGCTCCACAAGACGCGGCAGCAGGCTGTATACCGATGGCGGCAGACCGCCGCGACCGAGAGGTTCGCCGGCGGCCAGACCGATTTCGCGCTGGGCCCTGGCAAACCGGGTCAGGGAGTCGATCAGCAACAACACACGCAGCCCCTTGCGCCGATAACCTTCAGCCAGTGCCGTCGCGGTGAAGGCCGCGCGGGCTCGCTCCATACTGGATCGGTCGGACGTAGCGCACACCAATACGGCTTTGGAGCGCAGCTGTTCATCGAGTTCATGATCGAGAAACTCACGCAGCTCGCGGCCCCGTTCGCCGATCAGGCCGAACACGATGACATCGCAGTCCACGTTACGGGCGATCTCCGCCAGCAGGGTGGTCTTGCCGCACCCGGCACCTGCGAACAGGCCCACGCGCTGGCCTTCGCCCAACGTCAGCAGGCCATCGATCGACCGCACGCCGGTGGCCAGCGCGCGGTTGATGCGCGGGCGCTCAGTGGGCAGCGGTGCCTCACACAACACCGCACTGGTGTCCGGCAAATCGGCCTCGACAAACGCACCGGGGCCTTCTCCCGTGATCGGCCGCCCGAAACCATCCAGCACTTGCCCCAGCAATGCCTCGCTGACCTGAACCCGATGCGCGACGCCAAGACGCTCCACGCCAGCGCCCACCTGCACCCCCTCCAGATTGCCGAGGGCGCTGAGTACCGCATCCTGCTGATCAAAACCGATGATCTCGGCCAGCATGTAGTCGCCCGGCTTTTTCTCGACCCTGCACAAGTCACCGATACGCGCCTGGGGCAGCCGACACTGGAGCAACATGCCATTGACGCGCTGGATGCGCCCTCGCATCGTCACCGGCGCGAAGGTGGCCAGCGACTGGACTTGACGCTGTTGCCAGGCCTCCAGGCGTGCTTGCATTTCCGCACTCACCAGCGCACCTCATAGCGCTGTTCGCCATCGAACACCACCTTGCTGTTGTCGATCAGCACCAGGCGCAGGCCGTCGACTTCATCCCCGACAAACAGTCGGCTGCCCTCCTCCAGGACCACGTGTCCATTCGGCCCGCCCACGATCTGCACAATCTTGAACGGCAACGTCCCATCGCGTACGCGCACACGGCTGATCACCGGGACCGCGCTGTCGAACTGCTCGCCAAAACGGCTGAGCATGCGCGCGACCAGTTCCACATCATCCTGTGAGACATCCCCATTGAGCGCGACCTGGCCATTGACCACTTGCAAGCTGACACGCTGGCTCAATTCACGTTCGCCGAGCATCTTCAACAGCTGCTGGCGGACCTCAAACGGCGAGGCCAATTCGTGCTTCTGCACCACAGGCGGCATCAGGGATGCCTGAGCCTCAGGCTTCCCGGTGGACGCCATGCCCACCACGATGAAGATCACCGTCACCACCAGCACCAGCGTGATCAGGCGCTTCTGCTGCGCCTGGGAGATGGCCGACAACTTAAGCACCGGCACCGTTTCACTGACCCGTGGCGACACAGCCGGTGCGGGGGCTGGTGCCTGGGGCCAGGGCTCATCGGCCAAGGTGACGCACAACCGCACGTTCCCCACCGAAAACGTTACGTTCAGCCCCAGGTGCGCAATTTGCGCCAGCACCTGACCATCGGCATCCTGCAACAACCCGGCCTCAGCCTGCACCGACCAGTTCGAGTCGACAAGCCGCAACCGGGCATGCTGCTCGGCGATGCCAGGGTCATTCAGCACCAGGTCAGCATCGGCGTGGGCACCGATGCTCCACTGCTCCCCGAACAAGGGCAGCGCCGCTCCCTGATGCCGCCCATCAAGCACGCGCAACTCGAACATCATCGAGCCCTCCGTGCTGAACAAAACCGAACCGTCATGCCACCGCACCGCGCATCAATTCGTCCTGGCCCAAGTCAAAGCGCCCCAGCACCTTGACCTTGGAGGCGCTGCCCAACTCGGCGAAAGACAGCACCGGCACGTGGTTGAACTCCTCCAGCAGCAGCGTGCGCAGCGGGCTGCGCAAATCCTGTGCGACCAGCATCACGCTCTTGAGTTTTGGCCGTACGGGAAAAGCTTGATTGAGCAGGCTGACCAACACCGCACTGTGTTCGTCATCAAGGGCGAAGAACACCCCCGTCTGAGTCTGGCGCAGCGCCTCACGCAGGATGTTTTCAGTCTGCGGCGACAACAGCCAGGCATGCAGGCCGTCGGCTTCGCTGTACTGGTGGTAGATCTGTGCCTTGAGCGCGATGCGCGCGTAGTCGGCCAGCGCGTCCGGCTCACGTTCATGCTGGCCGTACTCGATCAGCGACTCGACGATCAGCCGAACGGCGCGCAACGGCACACCCTCGCTGGCCAGGCGTTGCAGGACCGCCGAAAACCGCGACAGCGGCATAATCCGCTGCAGCTCCTGGACCAGTTCCGGTTGGTTGTGTTCCAGCCAACTGAGGATCGACTTGCTTTCCTGGATCCCCAGGAACTGCGGCCCGCTGAGCATCATCGCCTGCTTCATGCGCTCGACGATGAGGCTCGCCGCGGTGAAGCGCTCCAACTGCGGATCATCCAGCAGCGGATCATCCGGTGCCAACCAGAGCCAATCCTGTTCATCACGCTCTACCAACCCCGCAATGGCGTGCGCCGGCTCAACCGACAACGCCTTACGCTCAACCGCCACATGGCTGACAACCGATGCCTTGACCATCGGTACTTCGTGGACACAGAAACGCATTTCATCGTCGGCCAGTGAGTCGTCGAGTTCCACCTCAAACGGTGGCAGCGTCAGGCCGATATTGGCGACCAGTGCATTTCGGGCCTGGCGAATCGAGTGAACAAGATCAGCCACCTCAGGCGTCCCTCGTATCACCGGGGAGAATTGCAACAGATAGGGTCTCGACGGATCAAACCCACGCAAATCCTCACTGCCGTTCTCTTCGGGACGCACCGCTTCGGCGGTTTCAGCAGCGGGCTGTTCCTGCCGTTGACGCTGGCGCATCAGGTAGTACCCCAGGCTGCCGGTAACCAGCGCAATCAGAATGAACACGCCCGTCGGCATGCCGGGTACCACGGCAAAGGCGAGCATGCCCACCGAGGCGATCATCCAGCTCTTGGGTTCGCTGGTCATTTGCCGGGCAATTTCGGCGCCCATGTTGCTGGCGCCCCTGCGTCCGTCCGGTGCCACACGGGTGATGATCATGCCGGCGGTGAGGGAGATCAGCAGCGCCGGGATCTGTGCGATCAGGCCGTCGCCGATGGTCAATACCGAGTACAGCGATATTGACTCGGAAGCGCTCAGGCCATGCTGGAACATGCCCGTGGAGAAGCCGCCCAACAGGTTGACCACAACGATGATCAACCCCGCGATGGCATCCCCTTTGACGAACTTCATCGCGCCGTCCATGGCCCCAAACAGTTGGCTCTCACGGGACAATTGTTCCCGTTTGTCCCGCGCTTGCATGCCGTCAATCAAGCCGGCACGCAAGTCGCTGTCGATGGACATCTGCTTGCCGGGCATCGCGTCCAGGCTGAAACGCGCGGCCACTTCGGCCACCCGCTCCGAGCCTTTGGTGATCACCAGGAAGTTGACCAGGGTCAGGATCAGGAAGATCACCATCCCCACGGCGAGGTTGCCGCCAACCACGAAATTACCAAAGGCCTCGACGATATGACCGGCGTCCTGCTCCAGCAGGATCAGGCGCGTCGTGGCAATCGACAGCGCCAGGCGAAACATGGTGGTCAGCAGCAGTATTGACGGAAACGATGAGAACGCCAGGGGGCCTGGCAGGTACAACGCCAACACGATCAACAGGCATGAGATGCAGATATTGAGCGCGATCAGGATGTCCACCAGCCAGGTGGGCAGCGGCACGATAAAGATGAAGACGATGGCCATCACCACCACGGCGCCCAGCACTTCTGCGCGTTGCGCGACCTTGAGCAGAAAGCTGTTGATGGCCGAAAGCGCAGTCACGCCATGCCCCCCAGCTCAGCAGGAAGACGCGCAGGGCCACGTGTCACCCGATCCAGTTCGCCGATCACGGCCAGGAAACCACGCAGGGTTTCTTCGCGTACTCGACTGTCGAGCCATATCGCCAATGGCAGTTGCTGGACCAGCGGATACAGTGCATTGAGGGCCAACAATTGCTGGGGGCTCGAACTGCCCAACAGGTCGCTCCCGAGTCGCAGTATTTCAGCAGCAGCGATACCTGCACCGGCGTAACCCAGCAGGCGTTGCAGCAGGGCCACGGCATCATGATCGATACCCAGGCGTTGGAGCAGGGCGTTGCAACCGGTCAACACGCCGCTCAACTGTCCACAGCTTTGCAGCCCCAGTAACAGGGTACGCAGCATCGGCGTAGGCAGTGATGACACCTTGGCCGCGATGTCGTCCGCCAAAGCCTTGCGCATCATCTTGAGCCCTTCGGCAAGCCGTTCACCGCCATACACCCCCAGCAGCGCCTGCATCATCGTCGACAACGATTGGCGTGTGACCACACTGGCGTAGTAGAGCGCACGCAGCGCCTGGCGCTCCTGTGGATCGGCACTGCCCGCCTGCAGCGCCAAAGCAATGTTCAGGCCTGCCTGGATCTGCCCTTTGAAGCGGACCTCCAGCTTGGCGATGGCATCACGGGCCAACGCCGCTTCCGATGGGCGCACTTCAGCGTCTGCCTGGGTTGCCACATATTTGAGTACCACGAATGCACGCGCGGGGTCCCCGCCAGCCAGCGACAGCAATTTGTCGACACTGGGATGCTGCAGCAATTGCCAGCGGATGCGGCGCGAAAGGCTCGCAAGGGTCGCCTGGGCAGGGTGCCCCAACTGATCATAAATTTGCGCAAGCTGTTCGGCCGGAGGCACGCGCACGCTCATCTTCCGCTGACTCAAGGGCTGGCTGTTGTTTTGCACTTCCAGGCTGAACAGGTGAGCGAGCTCATCCAAGCCCGGAACTGGCACCGGCGTGGAGGTCTGGCTGACAGCAGGTTGATCCAACTGCTGGACGGCTGGCACATCCGGGGAAGATTCGACTTTCATGGACAGACCTGAACAGGAAGAGTGTTTCCCTGTGTGGCAAGGCCAGCTCAAACGGTTCCATCAAGTCGAATGCCACGAAAAATTTGAAAAGACTTGCACAGACCTCCGTGGCATCTATGCAAGGTCCTGCGCAAAATCACTCCACTACAAAATATTTATTCATAAAAATCAGTCAGTTATATAAAAAACAGTCTTGGCATAGCCAGTGCTAAAGGGGTTCCCGTCGACACCTTTTCGACTGCGTCTACACCAAGGAAACAATCATGAATATCCCTATTGAAGCTTTAGCGCACCTCGTTGGCAGCTCGCCTCAATTCATGCTTCACCTGACAGACGAACAGCAAAAAAAACTTCGGCGCTTCATTCACAAGCGCGTACTCAACCCGGAAGATGCAGATGATCTTCTGCAATTGACGTACCTGGAAGCCTGGCGCAACCGAGAGCGTTTCAGCGGCAATGCGACGCTCAGCACGTGGATGTGTGGTATCGCGCAAAACCTTATCCGTAACCACTTCAGGCGCATGTACGCCAAGCCCGTGCATTGCGAGTTTGACGAGTCGCTCTGGCATGGTCAGGAGGACAATCGCAACCTGGATTGGGAATTTGAGGTCAACCGTCGCCTGGAAAAAACCCTGAGCGCTATCGACCATCTGCCGGTGGAAATGCGCAAGACCCTGTACGCCTCACTGGAAACCGACGGCAGCTATCAGGACACAGCCGACGCGTTGGACATTCCTATCGGCACCGTGCGTTCACGCCTGTCACGGGCCCGCGAACAGCTCAAACGCGCCACGCACAACCCGAAACACCCGTAGCGTCATTGCACGCGTTGAGCGGCAGGGATATCTGCTCAACGCGATCGGGTTTCGCGGGTACTCGGCAGGGCGAAGAGTGATCCACTCGTCGCCAGATTCGCTGATTTCGCTTAAACAGTTGAAAGCGTAGATAAAAATTCAAAATAAATGCTTGACGCATTGCCGTTCTACGCGAATAATGCGCGCCACTTGGCTACATAGCTCAGTTGGTTAGAGCATAGCATTCATAATGCTGGGGTCCGGGGTTCAAGTCCCTGTGTAGCCACCAAGTACCGATCCATAGACGTCTACAGCAGTCTATGAATCACCTCAAGAAGCCCGCCTCGTGCGGGCTTTCTTGTTTCTGGCGTTTCACAAGGCAACAGCCTGACAGCGCCATGTCCTGAACGTCCCTCCCCTGCGCGACACGCTCATCGGCCCGGAAATGCTCACCACAGGGCGACAGTTGGGTTAACCACGAGCACTGAAACTCCATTTCTGTATCCGTTCTGTGTGATTTCCGGTATCGACATCAGATAACGACTACATCCGAAGACATTCGCTTCCAAGCATGATCCCCATGGCTGAATACAGCCACATTGCCCTGAACTGCCCTCAAGCGGAGGCTGCTTGGATATGAAACAAGGATGTCTTGTGACAAACAATTCAGAGGTGAATGTCGCACCGCCAACACCGCTGATCATTCCCGACATACAACTGCCATTCTCCAACCCGACACCGCGCTCTGATCACGATGTGTTGAGGGAGCGTGTGCTCGCCTGGGCGCAAAGATACGGCCTGATCGGTCGCCGAGGGGCACACCGGCTAAGTACCACTGCGCTGCTCGACCTGGGGATGGCGCTGTGCGGGCAGGCGCCCACGCAGCAAGCCGAAACCCTGGTGTGCTGGTATCTGTGGGCACTCATACTCGATGACCGAATCGATGATGGGCCCTGGGCAGAAAATGGCGTACTGGAGCGTTTCGTCACAGCGGTGCAGGCAATAACCGAGAACGACGGTGCCGATCCGCTGGATGAAATCGGCCGATTTGATGACCCCATGCTCGGTGTCCTGATTGATGATCTGTGGCCACGGACACGGAACTGGGGTAACGAGCGTTGGCGGCATAGACTTGTACAGAATTTGCTCAGACACCTGCGTGCGCAGGCGACACTGGTAAACATGCGCGAAACAGGAGCGGCACTCACACTGTCCGAATATCTGCCGTTGCGACGGGACTCGTTCGGTGCACTGTTCTTCTTTGATCTCATCGATGCGGCCGAAACGCTCGACCCCTACCAACACTCAGCCGATATCGAATGGTGGAGCAGGCTGCGGGAGCACGCTGCCGATATCATCACCTGGACAAACGATATCCACTCGATTGCCAAAGATGTGGTGTGTGGCGAGCGCTTCAACCTGGTGTCGATTCTCGCGGACAGCGCCGGCACCGACTGGCCTGCATCGATCGAAGCGGCCCATCAGATGGTGAACGCGGCTGTCTCGGCATTCACCGAGCTCGCCGCCAAGCACACCCGCCAACGACCATCCGCCGCCACCGACCCGGACCGACTGCGTCAGGTTGCCCGTGCGGCGGGCGACTGGCACAGGAGCGTGTCCCGGTATCACCTGCAGGCCAACGACCCGACGGGTCGGATCAACCAGCAGGTGGACCTGAACCTCACCCCGCCTACCCTGAAATCCCGGCAATTCGAAATCGACCCCTACCCCCTTTATGAGCGTTTGCGTACCACGCTGCCGATCGTCTACGACGAGCCCACGGATGTGTGGCTGGTCAGCCGGTATGCGGATGTCAAAGCAGCGCTGACCCATCCCGGAGCTAGCAGCAACAACTACAGCTGGCAGATCGGACCGTTGCTGGGGCACACCCTTGTCGCCATGGACGGCTGTGAGCATGCCCAGCATCGAGCGTTATTGAGCCCGTCGTTCCGCAGCAAGGCCCTCGAAGTACTCGAAGCATCGATCACTTCGGCGAGCATGGACCTGCTGGCGCAGATGCAGGGCCGTCACCAGGTGGACCTCATTGCCGACTTCACCTGCGCGTTGCCCGTGCGGGTGATGGCCCGTGCACTGGGTCTCCCGGCGCAGACCACTGAAGAGGTAGAGCAGCTGAAAAAGTGGTGTGCCATTGGCTTCACCTACATGGGCAACTATCGACAGGATCCGACCCTGTTGACCGGTGGATTGTCCAACCGCGACCGTTTCTACGATTTCATCCAGCCACATATCGACGCCCGACGCACGGTACCCACCGACGATTTGATCTCTCATCTTCTGGCGGCACGGGTTGACGGTCAGCCATTGTCCGAGGCGTTCGTCAGAGCCTACTGCGCGATCCTGATGACGGCCGGCAGCGAGACCAGCCACGGTGCCTTGGCAAATCTCATTGTGAACCTGCTGGACGAGCCCGGCGTCAAGGAGGCGGTGATGGCCAATCCAGACTTGATGGACAATGCGCTCGCAGAAACCTTGCGACGCAATCCTCCCTTGCAGCTCGTTCTCAGGGAGGCCCGTGAATCGTTGGAGCTGCCGTCTGGAACCATTCCTTGCGGCGCGACCTTCGCCTGCCTGATCGGCTCGGCCAACCGTGATCCAGACCACTTCACCGATCCGGACACCTTCAATATGTCGCGCCCTCACCAGGAGACAAATCATTTTGCCTTCGGAGCGGGTCGGCATTTCTGCCTGGGATCGATACTGGCACGGATGGAGATCACGATCGGCGCCCGCCTGCTGCTACAGACCTTTCCAGGCGTGCGCTGGGCTCCAGGGTTCCAGCCCGCCGAACACGGCTTCCTCAACCGCTGCCCCGACCGGCTGGAGGTCGCACTGTGAACACCACTGGCCCAGCCGAGGAACCCGGCTACACCAACAGCTATCTCGGTGATCAGCAGGCCGGCCAACTAATGCGGCTGCGCACCCTGGAGCGTGCCTTTGACCCGTTGAGTCGAACAGTCTTTGGCCTGCTGCCTCTCCCGGAAAGGCCGACCATTCTTGACCTCGGCGCAGGCGCTGGATCATTCGCAAGCTGGCTGAGCACGCGATACTCCGACGCGACTGTCATCGCCACCGACATTGACCCCCGATTTCTCACCGACATACCCGGCATTCGGGTGATCACTCACAATGCCGCGACCGATGATTTTCCTGCGGCGTCTTTGGACGTGGTGCACGTTCGGGCCTTGTTGTGCCACCTTCCCGAACGCGAAGACATTCTGACCCGATTGGCCACCTGGGTCCGTCCAGGCGGCTGGCTGGTAATCGAAGATGTGAGTCTGCAACCCAGCCTTGGAACAGCCAACCCGTTGTTCCGCAAAGTCGCCCAGGCCGGCGTCACGCTCCTGGAGCAGTCCATTGAATCAGACATGCTCTGGGCCGATACCCTTCCAGACCGGCTACGTGAACGGGGGCTTTCCAACATCGGCTATCGCACCCTGGAAGGCCGAATCGGCGACGACAGCCCGGCTGATGCCTTCTGGGCGACAACTACAGCACACGCCGGGCCGGCACTGCTCAAGTGCGGCCTACTTTCTCAGAACGACCTTGATGCCATGATCAGACTGCGCGCCTCCCCGACGTTCACCGAGGCCGCTTTGACGTTTATCAGCGCCTGGGGACAAGTGCCCGAACGTGGGTAAGCGACCGCATCTGCACGAAAGAGGACACCCGATGAACGACAAAGTGATTTTAGTCGATGCACACGATATTCAGATCGGTGTGTGTGACAAACGCGACGCACACCTGGGAACGGGACGGCTGCATCGCGCCTTTTCGGTACACCTGATCGACAGCGCCGGGCGCCATCTGATTCAACGTCGCGCAGCAGGTAAAATGCTGTGGCCCGGTTTCTGGTCGAATGCTTGCTGCAGCCATCCGGCACCCGGCGAGACTGTTCCGGATGCGGCGTCACGCCGTCTGCGCGAAGAACTGGGGATCTCTGCCTCCTGCCGCTCGCTGTACAGTTTTGAATACCATGCGCACTTTGGTTCGATCGGGGCAGAACACGAACTTTGTCATGTATTGATTGCTCAATCTGACGCGGTGGTCTCCCCGACCACGGAGGAAGTCAGTGAGGTCGCGTGGCTGACCCGCGCGCAAGTATCAGCCCAACTTTCAGATCCGGCAGTCCCCTTCACACCCTGGTTTCGAATGCAGTGGTGCCGCCTGCTAGCGCAGCACCCCACATTCGATACCCCCGCATGTCAGGAATAAGTTCAGCGCCTTGCCAGGCTTGGTGTCCTCACACGCAGGTCTCCCAGGTCAATCGTCAGATCATTGCCCGGCCGGCTGCCCAGCGTGTCGTTCAGGTTCATCCGCAAGGGCTTATCGGCGTCCAGACCATATTCAAGGTCTGCATTGACGCGCTTCTGGGTATGACTCAGGCCCGCACTGCTGGAAAAACTGAGATTCGTCATCGCGGGTATCGACATGCCATGGGACTGGGTGGCGGTATAGCTCAGACTCATGTGTTTGACCCGCAGATTGGTGCGATCGCTCAGTGCGCGCCTGATCAGCGGCTCAGAACTTTCACCGGCAAGGTGACTGCGCTCTATCGCTCGCAGGATCTCTGGTTTGAGCTCCATGCCAAGCGTCACCGAAATGCCCTCGCCATGCTGCAACTGATCGAGCACCTGGGCAAATTGTGGGTCATCCCTCAACCACTGCTCGATCGCCGCTTTGTTGGCCGGCGCCACATCATCCAGCCAGGTATGACGGCCATCGTCCCTTAACCCCACGCGGGTGACAGAAGACTCCACTGACGCCAGTTGGCGAAGACCCTGTTTCACCAGGTCCTGCTGGACCATCAACCCATTCAATGACTGGCTGATGGCATGGTAAGCATCCGGCTTCGTCGCTATCGGCGGGTGCGTCGCGAGAAACCGTTGCACCGAGGCTAGCTGCTGATCCACCGTATTCCCCGACAGCTCGATCGCAGCCAGATCCTGCCTGAACGTCGGTGAGTAAAGCGACACACTGCGCTTCAGGTCATCAACCTGAGACTGAGTCACCGGTTGCGGATGCTTGAAAGAAAAACTGAAGGCCTGCGATTCGCCGCGATCAAACTTGACCATGACCGACAGTTCCGGCAATGCAAACACCGCCGCGCTGGGCCCACCGCTTTCGGCGCTGACCAACGCTAACGCATTGAGGGGCGCGATATTGGCCCCCACGCCTCCTTGCCGGAGGAACTGTGCGCTGGTTGCCGCATTGTGACGGGTGCCGGTTGCAGTGCGTGTGGCGGACTGACTCTTATCGGTATGGAAAAGATTGAGGTTTGCCACCCCGCCAACGCCAGCACGTATAACCGAGTCCAGCTCTGCGATGTCTTCCTGCGGGCTGTACATCAAGCGCAATTGCGCAAGTGCGTCCACATTGACGTCACCACTGACCTTCGAACTCTTACCTGCCGCATGCTCCTCCCCCAAAGCCAGCAGATCATAGACGCTACCTGTCTCACCGGTAAGGATCGACATCATCTTGCCAAAGTCCGCCTCTTTGACGTCGAAGGCGATGCTTGCCCCCTGGTTTTTTGCAACTGCGGCCGTCAGTTCCGCTGCAACCCTCAAGCCCGGCCCTACTGCGCCCGATCCTTTGCCTAAGGTCACGCCCGAGCCCACCGAACCCGCCAGTCGCCGCATGTCGTCCGAACTGATTTCAACCCGAGCGCCTTTGTCGGTACGGCTGATACTTACCCCATGGGTATGAGACTTGGAGACGCCCAGGAAAAACTCTACGGGGGCAATTGGCTTTATCCCCGTCACCATCAACCCCAGGCTTTTGCCTTGGGTTCGGCTCGGGGAAAGGGTCTGGCCACTGCTCAGTTGCTGTACTTGCTGCGTCATCGCGTCTTTGATGGAGGCATCCTTGGGCAACCCCAGGAGCCCCGAAAGATGCCAGTGAAGCGCAGAGCCGGGTGTGCCAAGGTCCTTGGCCAACAGCTTGAAGTTGCCATACAAGGATTCGGCCTGCGCATAACTGGCGATACCTTGGCTGGCCAATGTGTGCACGGGGCTGTCCTGGAACGCTTGCATGACATCCGCAAGAGACTTTTCCAAGCGTGCCAAGGCGCTCGGGCTATGGCCTGACGTAGCGTCGAGCGCCTGTACCAGGTCCGCCAATTGCTTGAGCGTGCTCGCATGATGGATCAGGTCGCCTTCGATCAATGCCGAGGGGTGATCGAGGTCCCGCTTGCCCCCGGGCTTGGCCGTGGGAAGCGTCACGCCCTGACCCTCAAAGTTGGCCAACAACGCGGCGGTCGTTTTTTCCGACGAGGGAGAGACTCTCTTGAACGCTTCATAGAGCTGATGCAGCGTCGAGCCAGGGTTGATTTCCGCCCTGTTTAATGTGGGCTTGGGGTCGAACGTTACACCGTGAGCGTCGCCCAAGCGGCGTGCGCTTGACTGGCTACTCTCCTCCACCTGCGTCAGCGCCTGGCGGATCTGCCCGGCCAGGGCCTGTCGCGGTCCTGGTTCGCTCAACGCGGTGAGCCGCAGATCCAAGTCAGCCGAAACCGGCCTGCTCTGCGCGAGAGGAGTGAGTTGCTGGTGCAGTCGCCGATCGTCAGCGTAGATGCCCTCCAACCCCTTGCGGCCATTGAAGTGCTGCTGAACACCTTTGGCTTTTTGGCTGAGAGCCTCCAGGGGATGAAAGTGTGCGCTGATCCCTTGAGAATATTGACGCTTGAGCGGCACCCCCTCACGGGTTTGCCCCATGACATTGCTGCCGACTGACAATGCCCCGCCGGGAAACTGCGCGCGCAGTTGCGTACTGGCCAACGTGTCGGCTAACGATGGCGCCGGGGTCGTCGATTGCATCGGGCCCCACTCCAGTGCTGAGGCGCTGGCATTATCCAGTCGGTAGAGCTGCTTGTTCCACCCCCCAATCAAGTGCTTATCAGCGTCCATCCGCAAGGACTCCAACGGTTGGCGACCCGGAAGTTCAACGCTGCTCCAGTGCTGCACGCCCGCGGTAGTACCCTGCCAGGCTTCGCGATTCAACCTGAACAGTTCTCCGCCCTGGGTATGTGCATAAAGATTGCCCACGTGATCCAGGGCCAGTGTTTTGATGTCAATCGCGGGTGACGCGTGTAACGGCTGGGCGTCCCCATCGTGATGGACCTGAAGCTGGTTGGTCTGGTCGACGGTGACAAAATTGCGGCCGTCAGCGACAGCGAATCCGGTAATGCGCCGCTGACTATCCCCTGCGAGCACTTCGTCAAGGGACACTTGCGGGCGCGGCGCAGGAAGAGCGGCCAAGTCATGGCTGGCACCCTCCATCAGCGGATCGCGCACTTGGCTGATGGCCACGGCCTTCAGTTGCCCTTCTTGCAGCACATAGGCACGACCATCCAACCCACGCTCCAGATGCTCGACACCGGGCTGAACGGTGTCTTGCCAACGTTGCGCCGCCGCGTCCCAGGTCAACAGGTTGCCCGCATCCAAGGCAACCTTGCCCCGCTGTCCCAGATCGACCGCCGCCGCCAGTGCGTGTTGGCTGGGCAGCGGCAGGCCTTTCTCGATGCCCTTGACCAGCACGTCGCTAAGGTTCCATTGCGGACGTAGGGTATTCGCGTCCCCCAGGGGCACGCTGTGCAATTGCTGACGTGCGTCGCGAACCTGAGCATTGAGTTGCCCCGCATCATCATGAAAGAAGCCTTCGACACTGACGGCTCCCTTCAACGCCCGCTCCAGCGATTCAAGCGGTTGACGGACCATCGGCAACTGTTGATCTCGCGCTATGCGCAGGTCTGCTTGGACCAATTCTCCGTCCGTGGTCGCGCCATACAGCGCGTTTCCCGACAACCCGATACGGGCGAGCTGCACGGGCGCTCCCAGCTCATCCACCGGCTGCACGGCCTGCACATTCCCGCCCTGGACATGCACCAAAGAAGCCTCCCGGGCCTGGTTCAGCTGCACCGTAGTGCGGCCATGCGCACTGCTGTCGGCAACGCCCTTGGGGGTCTTTAGCAACTGCCCCTCGTTCGTCAGGCCAATACGGCTGAATGCACGAGCGTCTGCGTCATGCATCCACGGCAGTGTGAGGGATTCAAAGCGAAACAGTCGATCGCCGTCCAGGCGAAACTGCTGGCCATCCAACGTCGTTTGAACCGCGCTGACGCTGCCCAGATGCGCGCGCCCCGGACTCTCGACAACGTCGCCGGTTGCATCCGGAAGGCTGCTTTTGAACACCGCCGCGACCGCCGGTGTGGAATGGATGTGAAACACATGCTGGCGCTCGTCCTTCATCCGCAACGTATGCGTACCTGCTGTCGAAGGGCCATCAGCCACATAGTGTTTATTGGGCTGGTTGAGGTGGTGGGCGATATCACGGCCAGTCAGTGTCGTATCAGCCTGTACCTTGCCATCGTTGAGGGAAACATCGAACTGCATTGAGGTCGGGTGCAAGGGTTGATAGTGCAGCAACACTGGCGGAGACAGTTCCTGGCCCGGCCTCTTCAAGCGTTCCACCAGATCATTCTGTAACTTGAAAAGAGCTTTCAATTCCGTGCGCATGGCAATACTCCCAAACAAAATTCATCACAGCTGTCTAGTGGGCATCCGCCCTGTTTGGTTCCACCACGGGCCTTTCCACAACGGCGACTGCATGCGCACGAAAAAACCACTCAACTGTATTTTGACGCTCGCTTGACCCACTGTTAGTGTCCGGCTCCATCCCTACACGGAGTGCTTTCGATGAAACTGGATATCTTTCAAGTCGACGCTTTCAGTCAATCGGTCTTTGGCGGCAACCCGGCTGCGGTGTGCCCGCTGACCGAGTGGCTCAGCGATGAGCAACTGCAAAACATCGCAGCGGAAAACAACCTCTCCGAAACCGCCTATTTCGTACCCCGTGGCGAGTTCTACGAGTTGCGCTGGTTTACCCCGGAGGTCGAAGTGGACCTGTGCGGCCACGCCACACTTGCGGCGGCCTGGGTGTTGATTCACCTGCTGGGGGATGCGCCTGAAGTGTTGCGCTTTGCGACACGCAGTGGCGAACTGCGGGTCACGCGTAACGGTGACGAGTTGGCAATGGACTTCCCGGCCAAGCAACCCCAGCCTTGTGAGCCACCCGATGGAATGTTGAGCGCGCTGGGCATTGAACAGGCCGAAGTGTTCAGCACCGATGACTACATCGTGTTGCTGGAAGACGAAGCGCAAGTCGCCGCACTGAAACCGGATTTTGCCCACCTCAAGGGTTTGCCGAAACGCGGGATTGCAGTGACCGCCAAAAGCGCACGGTTCGATTTTATCTCCCGCTGGTTCGGGCCCAACGTGGGCGTGAATGAAGACCCGGTCACCGGTTCGGCCCATACGTCACTGGCGCCGTTCTGGGCCGAACGCTTGGGCAAGTCGAGCATGACAGCGGAGCAAGGCGGAACGCGCCGCGGCCAGCTGCGCTGCGAACTCAAGGGTGACCGCGTGATCATTTCCGGCCATGCCGTGCTCTACCTGCAAGGCACGATTTACCTGTAAAAAGCAGTGCCCCAAGGACAACAGATCATTCTCAAAATGAACGGAGTTCAGCGCGTGTTTTCGATTTCCCGCCGTCAACTGTCGGTGATTGCCGCAGCCCTCGCCCTGGCTGCATGCAACACCTCTGTCAACGAACCGCCACCGGCACCGGAGCTGGGTTCAGGCTATCGCACCGACCTCACCACCCAACAGGCCAAGCGTCATATGGCAGCGGCCGCCAACCCGCTGGCGGCCGAGGCCGGGCGCGAAATGCTGCGCAAGGGCGGTTCGGCGATCGATGCGGCGATTGCGATGCAGGCGGTGTTGACCCTGGTGGAGCCGCAGTCTTCCGGCATCGGCGGTGGCGCGTTCATCATGCTCTGGGACGGGAAAAAGGTGCACGCCTATGACGGCCGCGAAACCGCTCCGGCCGGGGCGACGCAGCAGTTGTTCCTGAGGGCTGACGGCAAGCCGATGGTATTTCCGGAAGCGCAGATCGGCGGACGCTCGGTCGGCACCCCTGGGGTATTGCGTGCGCTCGAAATGGCGCACAAGACGACCGGTCACCTGCAATGGGCCGAGCTGTTCGAGCCGGCGATCCGGTTGGCGGAACAGGGTTTTGCCATTTCTCCACGCCTGCACAGCCTGATCGCGGCCGACCGCTATATCGCGCAATCGCCGGACATGGCGGCGTACTTCCTGAACGCCGATGGCACACCCAAAGCCACCGGTACCCTGTTGAAAAACCCGGCGCTGGCCGATGTGTTCAAACGCATCGCCAAGGAAGGGCCGGATGCGCTGTACCAAGGGCCGATTGCCGATGAGATCGCACGCAAGGTGCAGGGCCATCGCAACGCCGGCAGCCTGTCCCAGGCGGACCTCAAGGGCTATACCGCCAAGGAACGCACGCCGCTGTGCACCGATTACAAACAATGGAAAGTCTGCGGCATGCCGCCGCCATCCTCGGGCGGCGTCGCCATCGCACAAATCCTCGGCACCTTGCAGGCGCTGGAAGCCCGCGATCCTGCCCTGGCCATCGCAGCGATGCAACCGCTGAAAAGCCCGTCGCCCGCTGGCCTCGAGCCAACCCCCGAAGCCGTGCACCTGTTGGCCGAAGCCGGACGCCTGGCCTTTGCCGATCGTGGCCTCTACGTCGCCGACGCGGACTTCGTCCCGGTGCCGGTGGCGGGCCTTGTCGCGCCGGATTACCTGGCAAAACGTGCCGCCCTGATCGGCGCGCGCAGCATGGGCATCGCCAAGCCGGGCGTGCCGGCGGGCATCCAGGTGGCCTACGCACCGGATCGATCGCCGCTGCGCATTTCCACATCGCAAGTGGTGGCGGTGGATGACCTCGGCGGCGCCGTGTCGATGACCACCACGGTGGAAGCGGCGTTTGGCGCCCATGTCATGGTCCAGGGCTTCCTGCTCAACAACCAGATGACCGACTTTTCGTTTATCCCCGAGGAAAACGGCCAGCCCGTGGCCAACCGCGTCGAGCCGGGTAAACGCCCGCGTTCGGCCATGGCGCCGACCCTGGTGTTCGACCGCAAGAGCGGCGAGTTACTGGCCACGGTCGGCTCCCCCGGTGGCTCACAAATCATCGAGTACGTGAGCAAGTCCCTGGTGGCGATGCTCGACTGGAAACTCGATCCGCAAGCCGCCATCAGCTTGCCCAACTTCGGCAGCCGCAATGGCGCGACCGAACTGGAAAGCGGCCTGTTCAGCCCCGCGCTGAAACAGGCCCTCAAGGACAAAGGCCATGCGCTGAGCGAGATCGATATGACCAGCGGCATCCAGGCCATCGTCCTCACCCGGGATGCCCAGGGCAAGGTGTCGCTGAGCGGCGGCGCCGACCCTCGGCGTGAAGGCGAAGCGGTCGGCGACTGATTAATCATTCAACGGAGAAACGCCCGTGCAGCAAGCAGATAACCTCGGCGCCATTCCCGGCATCGACCACGGTTTTTGTTCGATCGATGATCCGCTGCGCCCGGAAGCGGTGTTCATCTGCAAGCAAATGCACAGCGCCTCAGTGATTGAATGGCAAGCCGGCGCAGTGCCCAATACGGTGGAGGCAGATGGGGTATATACCGGCGAGCCCCACCCCATCGCGGTGATCACGGCCGATTGCCTGCCCATTCTCATCGCCGCCACAAACGGCGAGAAGGTAGCGGCCGTCCATGGCGGGTGGAAAGGCTTGCAAGGCGGGATTGTAGCTAACGCCGTGCAGCGTTTTGCTGATGAAGGCATTGCCGTCGACCAGTTGCGGGTGGCGATCGGACCGTCGATCAAGCCATGCTGCTATGAGGTGAGCGAGGGGTTTATCACACAGTTCCAGGCGGATCAGGGGCACTTGTGGTTGAACGGGCGAGCGCCGTGGAGCGCCGCGCAGCCCGCGCCGTTGCTGCCACCTGAAATCGCACCACCCCACGCCAGGCATGCGGGCAGTGCGTGGTTTGATTTGAGTGGCTATGGGGTGATGTTGCTGCAAGCAGCCGGCATCCGGCGGGAGCAGATCGAGGTGAGTAAGGTGTGCACTTACTGCACCTCTCCCACCTTTGCCAGCTATCGCCGAAGGACGCATAACCCGGAGGAACAGAAGACGTTGATCTATTCGTGGATTGCTCGTCTCACCGACTGATCTTCAACCCCTTACGCCCCGCATGCCGCTCCAATGCCAGCTCGATCAACCGGCTCACCAGCTCGCTGTAGCTCATGCCCGCCGCCTGCCACAACTTGGGGTACATGCTGATGCGGGTGAAGCCGGGCAGTGAGTTGATTTCGTTGATCAGCACTTCACCGTCGTCGGTGAGGAACACGTCGACCCGTGCCAGACCGGAACAGCCCAGCACCTCGAACGCCTCGATGGCCAACCCGCGAATGCGCTCGCTGGCTTCCTGGCTGATATCGGCCGGCACCACCACCTGGGCAGCCTGGTCGTCAATGTACTTGCTGTCGTAGGAATAGAAACCGCTGCTCACCACGATCTCCCCACAACCACTGGCGATGGGGTTTTCATTGCCGAGCACGGCGCATTCGATTTCACGGCCTTTTACGGCGGATTCAACCAACACCTTTTCATCAAAACCCAGGGCCAGTTCGACGGCCGCGTGGTACTCGGCTTCATCGCCGACTTTACTCACGCCTACCGAGGAACCCTGGTTCGCGGGTTTGACGAACATCGGCAGGCCGAGCTTGTTCACCGCAGCCTCAAACGACGTACGTGCCGCGTTGCTACGGGTCAGGGTGATGAACGGGGTGACCGCAATGCCAGCATCGCGCAGCAAGCGCTTGCTGATGTCCTTGTCCATGCACACGGCCGAGCCGAGCACGTCGGAGCCGACGAAAGGCAAGTCCGCCATGCGCAACAGGCCTTGCAGGCTACCGTCTTCGCCGAGGGTGCCGTGGACAATGGGGAAGATCACATCCACATGCTCCAGCAGGCCCGTGCCCGAAGTTTCCACCAGTTGCTGGTTGGCCTTGCCGGGCACGACCGCCAGCTCGCGGTTGGACTGGTTGAGGGCGATCAGGGCCGGGTTTTCCTGGTTGAGCAGGAAATTCGATGTGTCGTTGAGGTGCCAGTGGCCGGCCTTGTCGATGCCGATCAGCACCGGCTCGAAACGGGAACGATCCAGCGCATCAACAATGTTGCGCGCCGACTGCAACGAGACTTCATGCTCGGCCGACCGGCCACCAAAAATAATACCTACCCGCACCTTGCTCATGAACCGGCCTCACTGTTGAAAGTAAGGCTTCTTACCACGTGTGGTCAGCGATTCGCTACCAGATGTGCACCGAACAACAGGTAGCAGCCCCCGGCAAAGCGGTCGAGCCATTTGCGTGAACGGCTGTAAAGGTCGGCCATGCGCTGACTGGAAAACACCAGGGCCACACACGAATACCAGCTGAACGACAAGGTGGCCATGGTGATTACCGCCAGGGTCAGCAGCATCGGCGAGGGAGACGGCGGCATGGTGGACGCGAAGATGGTGGCCACAAACAGCGCCGCCTTGGGGTTGGACAAGTTGCCCAGCAGGCCCAGTCGCCATGCGGAAAACAACGAGCGCCGTGCCTCAGCCGACAGCATGCCCTGGCCCATGGCCGGTGCCGAGCGCTTGAACAGCTTCAACCCGAGGTAGATCAAGTAGCAGCCACCCATGATCTTGAACGCCAGGTACAGCATCGGCGCAGCGGTAAACAAGGACTTGATCCCCAGGCCTCCGGCCAGTCCCCACAGGATGGTACCCGTCGCCACGCCGGCCGATGCCACCACGCCATGGCGGCGCGAACAACTGGCGGCCAATTGCGCCGTGTTGAAAAAGTTGGGGCCGGGCGTCACCACTGCCACCGTCCACAGCAGGGCCAGCGAAACCAGGGGCGCCAGGTAGGCGGGGTTGGAAAAATCCATGAGAGGCCGCTCCATCAGTGCAAGGCACGAACAGCAATCATAGGCCTCGCCCACACCCTGCACAATCGTACAAGACCTCGGCAGACAATCCGAGCCAGACTGGGTTAACGTACTTCCCTCTCTTTTTTGTGACACGCCACCATGGGCAAACCCACCGCCATCCTCGACTGGCTGCACCGCGCCCCACATGCCAGCGGCCTGGACCGTATCGAGGCCTATTTTGCCGGCTTCGCCTTCGACCCGCATCGCCATGACACCTATGCCATTGGGCGGACGCTGATGGGTGTGCAGAGTTTTCACTACCGCGGCGACATGGTCCACAGCCTGCCCGGCACCACCATGGTCCTGCACCCCGATGAGACCCACGACGGTCATGCGGGCAGCGACGAAGGGTTCAAGTACCGGATGATTTATGTCGAGCCGTCGCTGATCCAGCAGATTCTCGGCGGCAAGCCGTTGCCGTTCATCCCTAACGGTTTATCCACGGATCCGAGGCTGTTCCGCGCCAGCGAAGTGCTGCTGCAGAACCTCGAAAACCCCATCGACCCGTTGCAGGAACAGGACGCCCTGTTCGACCTGGCCCACGCGCTCAGCAACGTGTCGGGCGCCATCATCAGCCGCAAGACCTTCGACTATGTGGCCGCCGAGCGCGCGCGGGAATTTATCCACAGCGCCCTGGGCCGCAGCATCACCCTGGATGAAATGGCCAACCATGCCGGCCGCGACCGCTGGGCTTTGTCGCGGGATTTTCGCTTGCTGTTCGGCACCAGCCCCTACCGCTACCTGACCATGCGTCGGTTGGATCTGGTGCGCAGCCTGCTGGCCCAGGGCCAATCGTTGGTGGACGCGGCGATGACCGCCGGCTTTACCGACCAGAGCCACATGACCCGGCAGTTTCGCAGCACCTACGGCATGCCACCATCGCGCTGGGTAAAAATGTCAGACCGTTTCCAGGACAGGTGACCCGGCCGGGCGCTTGAGGCGCAGCGCCAACACCGCGCCTGCCAGAGCGAGAGTGCGAGGAAACAGTACTGGACGCCGAAGCGGTTCATGCGCTCACCCTCCGTCGCCGGGCGCAGTCGGACGATCTCGCTGGTCTATCCGCCGTCCCGGCAGTACTCACCGAAGTGGTGAGTTTCACGCCTGCGGCGTCAAGCTCGAAGCCTGGAGTTGACCTCCGATGGTCAAGAAATGCCCGCCTGCCACATGGTGCAACGTGCGCAGTTCATCATGCCCTTCGAAGTGCCACCGGCCGTCGCTGAATACGCGGTCGTCGGCATAGGCCGCGACGACTTCACCCAGGAAAAGATCGTAAGTCTGCTGGTTGTGAGGCTCGGGCAGCAGGCGGCATTCCAACCACGCCACGCAACCTTCCAGCAGCGGTGCTTCGGTGTGTTCTCCCTTGAACGTTTGCAAGCCGTAAGCGGCAAACTTGTCAGTCTCGGAGCCGGTGGTGTTGCCGACCGTCTGCACAAGATCCGCCTGGGCCGCGCAAGGCACCTGGAGCACAAAGGTGCCGGCGCCTTCCAGCAATTGACGTGTCCAAGTGGCCTTGTCCAGCACCACGGCGACTTTAGGCGGTTCGAAATCCAGCGGCATGGCCCAAGCAGCCGCCATGATATTGCGCTGGCCGTTGTGCGCGGCGCTCACCAGCACGGTCGGGCCATGGTTGAGCAAACGGTAGGCTTTGGACAGCGGAACGGGGCGACGGTGGGTAGGGCTCATGGACGGTCGACTCTTTTATGCCAGAAAGCGCCTACGATACCCGAAGCCCCGGGCTCAACTCGACAGTTGGTTGGCGAACTGCCCGACCGCACTGACCACCTTTTGCGCGCCGTCCTGGATCTCCACGATCACCGTGCCCGCTTCGGCCGCCAGAGCCAGGCCTTGCTCGGCTTGCAGGCGTCCGTCGGTCATCAGGCTGACCGCATCGCGGGCCATGTCCTGGTTCTGACGGACCACGCCCACAATCTCCTCGGTCGCCTTGCTGGTACGCGAGGCCAGTTGCCGCACCTCATCGGCGACCACCGCAAAACCACGCCCCTGCTCGCCTGCACGCGCCGCTTCGATCGCGGCGTTGAGCGCCAGCAGGTTGGTCTGCTCGGCAATGCCGCTGATGGTATTGACGATGGTGCCGATCACCTGGGACTGGGCGTTCAGCGCTTCAATGCCTTCGCCAGCCTGTTGCATGTGCTTGGCCAGGTCGCGCATCACATCCACTGCCTGAGTCACGACGGTCGTACCGCGTTGGGCGCTGTTATCGGTTTGCAACGAAGTGCTGTAAGCCATGTTTGCCGCCTCGGCAACCGCCTGTTCCTGGTTGACCTGATCGGTGATCACCGTGGCGAACTTGACCACTTTGTACAGCCGGTCGGTGGCATCCATCACCGGGTTGTAGGTGGCTTCCAGCCAGACCACACGGCCATGGCTGTCCACGCGTTTGAAGCGCGCCGCGACGAACTCACCGGCGTTCAGACGTTTCCAGAAGTCCTGGTACTCGGTGCTGTTGTATTCCTCCGGCTCGCAGAACATGCGGTGATGTTTGCCCTGGATTTGCGCCAGGCTGTAGCCCATGCCACTGAGGAAGCGATCGTTCGCCGTCAGCACGTGGCCACCAAGGTCGAACTCGATCACCGCGGTGGAACGCACCAACGCGGTGATCAGGTTTTCATGCTCACGGGAAGCCTCGATGGTGCGAGTGAGGTCGCTGGAATAAATCGAGAAATGCTTGATGCGCCCATCGGAACTGCGCACTGGCTGCACAATCGAGCGCAGCCACACTTCCTGGCCATTGCCGCGCACCAAGCGCACGGTGCCGGCGAAATGTTCGCCGCGCACCAGTGCGTTCTTGAAGCGCAGCTGGAACTCGTCTTTGCGCACGTGGGCCGGCACCAAGTCTTCGATCGGACGCCCAAGCAGTTGGCCACTCTGGTAGACCAGTTCCTGCAGGAAGTTGGCATTGGCCCACTCCACCCGGCCTTCGGCGTCCAGCGTCAGGCACAGCATTTCACTTTCCAGGCTCTCCTTGACCTGATTCAAGCTGGACAACTCTTCGCGAAGAGCCGCCAGCTCCTGCTTCAAACGGGTGTTGAACATGGGGCACCGATGATCTAATGGGGGAGATGGATCTGACCTGCATCGGCGCTCCCGGTGTTTTCTGAAGAGGGCTTTAGCCCCATTCCCGAGTATATTTTTAGCTCCATCAGCTGCCATTGTTTCGGCACACGCCCATCACTTGATACTCAAGGGTATTGAGCTTGCCGCTGGAGTCTTCGTAGGTCATGCGCGACGGCACCGTGTTGCACGAGCGGATCGGTGCCGTGACGTTGACCACCTCGGCAATGTCCAGCTTCATGCCATAGCGATAGGCCTGGACTTCGGGTGCCGGCTTGCCCTTTTTGGCGGCGTAGTCGGCCATGGCCTTTTCATTACGCTCCATCATCAGCGCGAACGTACGATCGCCCCCGCCTTCAGCCAAGGCACCAAAAGACAAGACTGCCGTTAACACACCCAGGCCGATTGAATAAACGTTCATGCTTAGTTCCTCGATTGAAAGTTCAGTGTCGAGACTAACCAACTGACCCTGACGCAATCTTCACCAGAACATTACTTATTTGTTAGATAACGGTGAGTTTCCATAATTGTAATGTTCACGCCACGTCTTCGTTATCCAGGGTTTGCAACTATCAGCCCGGGCCAGATCAATAAGAACGCCCACTCCCATAAGAAGCTGAACACTGCCAGTCACCAGGAGCGAACCATGCGTATCCGTCACTACAGCCTTCACCTCTCACTGTGCGCCGCCTTGCCCTTCACGGCTGTGGCCGCGCAAGACCCACCCGAGGGGTTTATCGAAGGCAGCACCGTTAACGTGCTGGCACGTAATTTTTACTTCAATCGCGATGATCGCAAGGGCCAGTCCAGCCCCACCGGCAACGGCTATTCAGAAGCCTGGGCGCAGGGATTGATTGGACGATTCGAATCCGGCTTTACCCAAGGCACCGTGGGGTTCGGCCTGGACGCATTTGCCATGGTCGGCGTGAAACTCGACTCGGGCACCGGTCGCAGCGGTGGCAAAGGTTCGTTCGGCGTGTTGCCGGTGGACAGCAGCAACCACCCGGAAGACAACTACAGCAAAGTCGGGGGTGCCGCGAAATTGCGTGTGCTGGACACCGTGATCAAAGCCGGCGATGTATTCCCGCTGACCCCGGTCGTGGCCTACGGCGATTCGCGCGTCTTGCCCGAAAGCTTTCGTGGCGTCACCGCGCAAAACACCAGCCTGGAAGGCCTGAGCTTGCAGGGCGGACGCTTGACCGGCATGAGCCAGCCTGCGCAAAGCGGCATGGACAAGGGGTTTGCCACCTTCTACGCAGGCCCGGTCGACTCGCCCTGGATCGGCTATTTCGGCGGTGACTACACCGTCAACAAAAACCTTAGCTTCAGCCTCTACAGCAGTCGCTTGAAAGACGCCTGGGACCAGTACTATTTCGGCAGCGCCGCCCGTTATCCACTCAATGACGAGGTCTCGCTGTTCGGCGACTTCAGCTACTACAAGGCGGTGGACGAAGGTAAGAAGCGGCTGGGGGCATTCGACAACAACATCTGGAGCGCCAGGCTCGGCGTGAAAGTCGGCGCCCACAGTCTGGCTGTCTCGCACCAGCGCAACAACGGCGATGACGACTTCGATTACCTGCGCCAGTCGGACTCGATCTTCCTCAACAACTCGATCCAGTACAGCGACTTCAACTCGCCCAAGGAGCGCTCATGGATGGTGCGCTACGACCTCGACATGCAGGCCTTCGGCATTCCCGGCCTGTCATTCATGACCCGCTACGGCAGAGGCTCCGGCGCTGACTACAGCAACGCCAACGCGGTGTACATGCGCCGTGATGGGGCCGGCAATCCGCTTACCGATCAGCGCCGCTGGGAACGGGATATCGAAGCCCGCTATGTGGTGCAGGCGGGCCGTTTGAAAGATTTGTCGTTGCGACTGCGCCAGGCGACGGTGCGCTCAAGTGCATTTGAGTCGGACTTGGAAGAAGTTCGGGTGATTGTCGAATATCCAATTGCGGTGCTGTGAGGCAGGCCAATTACATTCACTTTCTAATGCGCTACATCTGTTCACAAGTTGAAATCTGACAGAACTGTAATATCGGCCTCACCTTCTCGTTAAGTTGCACTTTTTACACTGCACATCGAACACACCTCATCTCTGCGGCTTTTGTGTAGCTCCTTTGGAACAGAGATGAACTTTTACGCCCCGGTTGGGGCGTTTTTTTTGAGTGCAGACTTGAGTGACGAATCGTCGCACTTGCCTGAGGCGGCTTGACCCTAAAGCTACTTCACGGTTCAGAATTTTCCTACGCTCAATTCAGCCTCGCTATGGGGCCATGCCCCTGTCGTTTTCTTTGAAGGTAATTCCCCATGCGTATCCTTGTGGTTGAGGACGAACAGAAAACCGCCGACTACCTGCAGCAAGGCCTGACCGAAAGCGGTTATGTCGTCGATTGCGCCGCCAGCGGCATTGATGGCCTGCACCTTGCCAGGCAACACAGCTACGAATTGGTGATCCTGGATGTCAACTTGCCCAACACCGACGGCTGGGAAGTGCTGGAGCAACTGCGCCGCGACGGTAACCAGCGCGTGATGATGCTCACCGCGCGTGGGCGGCTGGCCGACAAGATCAAGGGCCTGGACATGGGCGCCGATGATTATCTGGTCAAGCCCTTCGAGTTCCCCGAGCTGCTGGCCCGTGTGCGCACGTTGTTGCGACGCAGCGAGCACATCCCGCTGCCGGATGTGCTGCGCGTCTCGGACCTGGAACTGGACCCACGCCGGCATCGCGCCTATCGCGGCAACCGTCGGATCGACCTGACGACCAAAGAATTTGCCTTGTTGCACGTGCTGATGCGCCAGGCCGGCGAGGTGATGACCCGCACGCAGATCATCTCGCTGGTGTGGGACATGAACTTCGACTGCGACACCAATGTGGTGGAAGTCTCCATCAGCCGCCTGCGCGCCAAGGTCGATGATCAGAGTGAGGTGAAGCTGATCCACACGATTCGCGGCGTGGGTTACGTGCTGGAGGCGCGCCCATGAAGACCAGTAGCCTGTCGATGCGCCTGGGGCTGACGGTCAGCCTGATGGGCGCCGGGTTGGTTGTGCTGCTGGCGAGCCTGGCGTACCTGGCCCTGACCCACGAACTGGACAAGCTGGCACGCAAGGGCCTGGAAAACAAAATGGAGCAACTGGCCCATACCCTCGGCCAGGGCCTCGATGAACACCGCATCACTAACCGCCCGCACTCACTGCTGGACCTGGTGATGGGCCACGACAATATCTACCTGACCATCATCGGCGCACGCTCCGATGCGCCGGTACTGCTGAGCGTCGGCGCCAAGCCCCAGCAACCGCTGTTGCTCGACGTGCCCACCGGTAAAAACCTGGCTTATTTGAACTGGGTCGACGGCCAGGGCAATCGTATCCTCAGTGCGACGCGCCTGATGCCGTTGCAAGGCGGCGAGTACGTACGCGTGCTGCTATCCCTGGACCGCTCTGATGATGAAGCGTTGCTCAGTGCCTACCTGCGTTCCACGGTGATCGCCCTGCCGATGCTGCTGATCCTGATCGGCATGGGCGCCTGGTGGCTGGTGCAACGCGGGCTTGCACCGCTGCAGCAGTTCAGCCGCGTGGCGGCCAAAGTCAGCACCCAGGACTTGACCCACCGGCTGTCCCTGGACAACCTGCCCAAAGAGCTGGGCGAACTGGCCCAGGGCATCAACTTCATGCTGCACCGCCTGGACGCCGGGGTGCAGCAACTGACGCAGTTCTCCGACGACCTGGCCCATGAACTGCGCGCTCCCTTGACCAACCTGATGGGCAAGGCCCAGGTGACTTTATCCCGCGAGCGGCCCTCAGACGAATACAAGGCCAGCCTGGAGTCCTGCACCGAGGAAATGGAACGCCTGTCGCGCATGGTGTCCGACATGCTGTTCCTGGCCCAGGTCAGCCACCCGGCGGCGCGGGCCGGGTTTGCACCGGTGTCGCTGGAGCAGGAAGCGCAGCGGGTGATGGAGTTGTTCGCCCTCAGCGCCGAGGACAAAAACGTCAGCCTGACCCTGCGCGGCGACGCCTGGGTAACGGGAGATCGCCTGATGATTCAGCGCGCCATTTCCAATCTGCTGTCCAACGCCATTCGCCACACCCCTCGCGACGCCAGCGTCTTGCTGCTGGTGGAAAGCTATGAGCAGAGCGTGTCGCTGTCGGTGGGCAACCCGGGGCGCGGCATCGAAGCCCATCACCTGCCGCATCTGTTCGAGCGTTTCTACCGCGCCGACAACAGCCGCGCCCGTGCTGAAGGCGGCACCGGCCTTGGGCTGGCGATTGTGCAGTCGATCATGCACCTGCATCAGGGGCACGCCGACGTCAGCAGCCAGCCGGGCCGTTTCACGCGGTTCAGCCTGGTGTTTCCTCGTCCTTGCGATGCGCCCACTGATACAGCGCCGGCAGCACCAGCAAGGTTAGCAACGTAGAAGAAATAATCCCGCCGATCACCACCGTCGCCAACGGCCGCTGCACTTCGGCGCCGGTGCCGGTGGCCAGCGCCATGGGGATAAACCCGAGGGAAGCCACCAATGCCGTCATCAACACCGGGCGCAACCGGGTCAACGCGCCTTCGTTGATCGCCATCGACAATGAGCGCCCTTCCTCGCGCAGGTTACGGATGAACGCAATCATCACCAGGCCGTTCAACACCGCCACGCCGGACAAGGCAATAAAGCCCACTCCTGCCGAAATCGACAGCGGAATATCCCGCAGCCACAGCGCCATGATCCCACCGGTCAAGGCGAACGGAATCCCGGTGAATACCAGCAGGCCGTCCTTGAGGTTGTTGAACATCATGAACAGCAAACCAAACACCAGCAGCAACGCCACCGGCACCACGATGCGCAACCGCTCGGATGCTTCCTTCAACTGTTCGAATTGGCCGCCCCAGGTGGTCCAGTAGCCCGCCGGCACCTTGACCTGAGCGAGAATCGCCGCCTCAGCCTCTTCCACGAACGAGCCGATATCGCGTCCGCGCACGTTGGCACTGACGATCACCAAACGCTTGCCGTTCTCACGACTGATCTGGTTCGGGCCAAGCACCAGGTCCAGGCTCGCTACCTGGGACAACGCAATGAAACCCAACTGTCCAGACGCATTACCCGGTACCGGAATCAACAACCGCGACAACCCGTCGATATCGGTGCGCAGCGCGTCAGACAAGCGCACGACCATGTCGAAACGCCGGTCACCTTCGTAGAGCGTGCCCGCCTGGCGCCCCCCGACAGCGACGGCAAGGGTGTCCTGCACATCGCCCACATTCAGGCCAAAACGCGCGGCTTTGTCGCGGTCGATATTGATGGTCAGCACCGGCAGGCCGGAGGTCTGTTCAACTTTGACTTCCGAGGCGCCACCGAGCTTTTGCAGGGTCTCGGCAATTTCCCCGGCGGTCTTGTTCAGCACGTCCATGTCATCGCCAAACACCTTCACCGCCACATCGCTGCGCACACCGGAGATCAACTCGTTGAAACGCAGCTGGATCGGCTGCGATAACTCGTACGCGCTGCCCGGCACAATCGCACTGGCGCGCTGGATGTCGGCGATCAGGGTTTCGCGGGACTTTCGCGGGTCCGGCCATTGGTCCTTGGGCTTGAGCATCACGTAGCTGTCGGAAATGTTCGGTGGCATCGGGTCGGAGGCAATTTCCGCAGTTCCGGTGCGCGCAAATACCCGCTCGATTTCCGGCACCTGGGCCATCAAGGTTTTTTCCAGCTGCTGTTGCATCTGCACCGATTGCGTCAGGCTGGTGCCGGGCACGCGCAAGGCCTGCTGGGCGAAATCGCCTTCGCTGAGGCTGGGGATAAATTCGCTGCCCATGCGGCTGGCAACAACGCCCGAGGCGACGATGGTCAACACGGCCAAGCCGAACACCCACGGACGACGCGCCATCACCCAGTCCAGCACCGGTGCATAGACCCGACGCGCGCTGCGCATGACAAGGTTTTCTTCTTCCTTGACCTTGCCGGTGACGAACAGCGCAATCGCCGCCGGCACGAAGGTCACCGATAGAATCATCGCGCCCAACAGGGCAATCACCACGGTAAACGCCATAGGGTGGAACATCTTCCCGGCCACCCCGGTGAGGGCGAAGATCGGCAGGTACACCACCATGATGATCAGTTGCCCGAAGATCAGCGCCCGTCGTGCTTCCTTGGCGGCGGCAAACACTTCGTGCAGGCGCTCGCTGCGAGTCAGCAGTCGGCCATGGCGGTGCTGTGCGTGGGCCAGCCGGCGGATGGCGTTCTCGACAATCACCACCGCGCCGTCGACGATGATGCCGAAATCCAGCGCGCCAAGGCTCATCAAATTGGCGCTGACTTTGTTGGTAAACATGCCGGTAAAGGTGAACAGCATCGCGAGGGGAATCACCATCGCGGTGATCAGCGCGGCGCGGATATTGCCCAAAAACAGGAACAACACTGCCACCACTAAAAGAGCGCCTTCGAAGAGGTTTTTCTTCACGGTGCTAATGGCTTTTTCGACCAGGTTGGTGCGGTCGTAGACGGTGACGGCGACCACCCCCTCGGGCAGCGAACGGTTGATCGCTTCAAGCTTTTTCGCCACGGCCTGGGACACACTGCGGCTGTTTTCGCCGATCAACATGAACACGGTGCCCAGCACCACTTCGCGGCCATTTTCCGTGGCGGCACCGGTACGCAGCTCACGGCCGATCTCGACCTGGGCAACATTGCGCACGCGAATCGGCGTGCCATCCGAACTGGTAATGACGATATTGGCGATGTCCTCGATAGACGCCAATTGCCCCGGCGCGCGGATCAGCAGTTGCTCGCCGCTACGCTCGATGTACCCGGCGCCGACGTTGGCGTTGTTGCGCTCCAGCGCGGTGACCAGGTCATTCAAGGTCAGGTTGTAGGCGGCCAGACGCTTGGGGTCGGGCGCAATCTGGTACTCCTTGGCGAAGCCGCCAATGGTGTTGATCTCGGCCACGCCCGGCACGTTGCGCAGTTGCGGCTTGATGATCCAGTCCTGGATGACGCGCAGGTCAGTCGGCGTGTAAGGCGTGCCGTCGTCCTTGCGCGCGCCCTCCTTGGCCTCAACGGTCCATAGGAAAATTTCCCCAAGCCCGGTGGAAATTGGCCCCATCGCCGTTTCGATCCCCAAGGGCAATTGCTCACGAGCGACTTGCAAGCGCTCATTGACCAACTGGCGAGCGAAGAACAGGTCGGTGCCGTCCTTGAAGATCACCGTGACCTGGGACAACCCGGAACGTGACAGCGAACGGGTCTGCTGCAAACCCGGCAAACCGGCCATGGCGGTTTCGATGGGAAAGGTGATGCGCTGTTCGGTTTCCAGCGGCGAAAACCCGGCCGCCGCCGAGTTGATCTGCACCTGCACGTTGGTGATGTCGGGCACGGCGTCGATGGGCAATTTCTGATAGCTGGCGATGCCGACACCGGCCATCAACAGCACCGCCAGCAGCACGATGATGCGCTGCTCGATGGCAAATTGGATAAGGCGCTCAAACATGGGGAATCACTCGCGGGATCAATGGGCGTGTTCGGCCGAGCCTTTGCCCAGTTCGGACTTGAGGATGAAGCTGCCGACAGTAGCCACCTGTGCCCCGGCCTCAAGGCCCTGGCGCACTTCAACGTAGCCGTTTTCACTCGTCCCCAGTTCCAGGTGGCGGGTGATGAAACCCTCGGGCGTGCGTACGAAGACCGAGGGCTTTTCCTCGACGGTCTGGATTGCGGTTTGTGGGACGGTGACCTTGGCCTCGTAAGAATCTGTGACGAGTTGCACGTTGACGAACAAGCCCGGGCGCCACGCATCGTCAGGGTTGGCGACACTGACGCGCACGGTGGCAGTGCGGGTTTGTTCACCGAGCAGGTTGCCGACAAACGCCACAGTGCCCTGCACTTCGGTGCCCATTTCGGTAGAGCTGACGTTGACCGGTTTGCCGACCCGGACCTTGTTCAAGTCCTTGGGAAATACACCGAACGTGACCCACACGTGGGACAGGTCCGAGAGGGTGAAGGCGTTACTGGTTTCACCCACGACTTCGCCAACGCCCAGGTGTTTTTCCACGACCACGCCAGCAAAGGGCGCGCGCAGTTCGTAACGATTGCCGCCAACCAGCCCCGCACTGCCACTGAGCGCGGTCATCTTCTGGCGGGCATTGTTCAGGGCGATTTCGGCTTCTTGCAGTGTCTGGCGCGCCAACAGGTAATCCTGCTCGGCGGAGATTTTGTCTTGCCACAATTGGCGTTCGCGCTGGAAGGTGGTGCGTGCCAGTTCGACGCGTCGTTCGCTGGCCGCCAACTCGCTGCGCTGGTCGGACACCTGCTGGCTGGCGATCACCGCCAGCAACTCACCCTTCTTCACCGACTGACCGAGGTTGACCTTCACCGACTCCACCACGCCCGCCGCACGCGGGACGATGTGAGAGGTACGGTCTTCATCCAGGCGCACTTCCCCCGGTAACGTCAGCAGCGTGCCGATTGAACGCGGTTCAGCCATCGCCAGTTGAATGCCGGCCGCCTGGATCTGCTGTTCGGTGAGTTCGAGTGCGCCCTCTTCTTCGTCGGCCCTGGTGAGGCCGGACAGCATCAGGCCCAGGGCGACGGCGAGTGCGACGCCGTGTCGGTTGTTCATAGTGGACTCCAAAGAGAATCAAAAACGGGCGAGATCGCCGTAAATCCGCTCGATACGCACCCAGGCGTCGGTGGCCTGGGCGGTGGCAGTGAGGTATTGGGTGCGCGCCGCGATCAGGGTGCGCTGGGCGTCCAGCACGTCGAGGAAGCTGAATTTGCCCATTTCGAAACCACGGGTGGCGCTGTCCACCGCGCTTTGAGCGGCGGGCAGGATCTGCTGATTGAATACGCGCACCTCGGTATTCGCGGACTGCCACAGGTCGACGGCCTGGCGGGTTTCGGTACGCAGGCGCAGTTCGGTGGCGTTGCGCAGGTCGCGAGCCTGGTCGGCGCGACGCGTCGCGGCGAGTACATTGCCCTGGTTGCGGTTGAACAACGGGATCGGCATCGACACACCGACCAGGCTCACCCGTTCACGCACGCTGGCATCGTATTGGCTGCCGATGGACACATCGAGGTCGGGAATACGCTGGGCTTTTTCCAAGCCGATGCTGGCTTCGTATTGCAGGATGCTCAGTTCGGCCAGGCGCAACTCGGCGGTTTGCTCAAGGCGTGCCAGCAACTGGGTGGCTGACGGCACGGCCAGTGTGGAAGGGTTTCGTGTGGCGACGGCCTGGAAGTTCGGCGCCGCGCTGCCAGTGCTGGCGGCCAGGCGACGATAGGCATCGGTGAGGCCCATCTGCGCGCGGTCACGTTCCAGGCGAATCTCCGACAACTGCACTTGGGCCCGCGTGGCCTCCACCGGCGAGGCTTTGCCTGCTGTCACCCGACCGTTGGCGACAACCAGCCCGCGTTCGGCCACCGTCATGGAACGCTGCGCCAGGTCGAGGCGCTCCTGTGCGCGCAGCGCACCATAGTAGTTGTCGATGACTTCGGCGCGCAGGCTGTTGCGCCGCTGCTCCAACGTCAATGCGGCGGCGTCCTGCACACGGGACGCGACGTCGATACGCGCCCCCCGTTTGCCGCCCAGTTCCAGGGCCTGGCTGATCTTGATGCTGGTGGTGCGGGAGTCGCGGCGGGTGTCTTCCACATCCCAGGAAGCCACCGGGTTGGGGATCAAACCGGCCTGCTGACGCCCGCCCTGGGCGATGTCGATTTCCCATTGCGCGGCCGCCAAATCGGGGTTGTTGGCGAAAGCGGTTTGCAGGGCTGAATCGAGGGTCAGGGTTTGTGCCTGGGCGGCGCTGGCAACCACCCACAACACACCCGCTCCGAGAAGTTTTTTAACGGAAATTGCCATAACAAGAGTTCCACGCCCATGAAGTACAAGCGGGGGCAATGTAGCCGTCGCGACTTATCAAGGCGGTGGAGCAAAGATTACAAATCCGACAGCAATGGCTCTGCGGCGGGCATCACCGCCTCTTACCGCTGATCGCACCAAAACGGCACATAAGCACTTGGCCAACGTCGTATCAGGTATGCTTTTCGAGCAGGAAACAAAAAGAAACAATTTTCCCGACCTGTTCGATGAGGAGCCCTGTTTTGGAGTTATCGACTGCCGTGTGGATGGTTCACGACACCCGCCTTATGTTCTGTGTACTGCTGGCCATCGCCAGCATCATCGTGCTGATCAGTGCGACCAAATTGCCGCCGTTCCTGTCGATCCTGATCGGTACTTTTATCGCCGGGGTCGGCGCCGGGCTGCCGCCCGAAGAAGTGGCCAAGGCGTTCAGCAAAGGCGCCGGGGCGATCCTCGGTGAAGCCGGGATCATCATCGCCCTGGGCTCGATGCTCGGCGCACTGATGGCGGAGTCGGGTGCTGCCGACCGTATCGCCACCACCTTGCTCGGGTTGGGCAAGGGCAAGGCATTGCCCTGGGTGATGGCGCTGGTGGCCATGGTGATCGGCCTCCCGCTGTTCTTCGAAGTGGGCTTGGTGATGATGGTGCCGATCATCTTGGTGATGGCTAAACGCTCGAACCAGCCGCTGCTGAAAATCGCGATCCCGGCGCTGGCGGGCATGACCACCCTGCATGCCCTGATGCCACCGCATCCGGGGCCGCTGATCGCAGTGAGCGCGTTGCATGCCGACCTGGGGTTGACCATGTTGCTGGGCTTCTGCCTGGCAGTGCCGGCGGTGATCCTGGCTGGCCCGATCTATGGCAACTGGCTGTCCAAACGTCTCCACGTAGACGAGCCGGCCGACATCGGCGCGCTGTTCAGCGCACCACCCAAGGCACCGCGCCAGCCAAGCTTTACCGTGTCATTGCTGATCATTCTGCTGCCGGTGATCCTGATGCTGGGCAGCACCTTGGCCAAAGTCGCGCTGCCGGCTGAAAGCGCCATCGGCCTGACCCTGAAATTCCTCGGCGAACCGCTGATCGCCCTCGGCCTGGCCGTGATCGCCGCCGTGATCTGCCTGGGCTGGGCTGCCGGCATGCCACGCGCGGAAGTCGGCAACACACTGCGCAAGGCCCTCGCGCCCATCGCCGTATTGCTGCTGACCATCGGCGCTGGCGGCGGTCTCAAGCAAACGCTGCTGGATGCCGGCGTGAGCCAGACCATCAGCAAGGTCGCCGAAGGCGCGCACATGCCTTACCTGCTGCTGGCCTGGTTGATCGCCGTGGCGTTGCGCCAGGCAACCGGCTCGGCCACCGTCGCGACCACGACCACCGCAGGCATCCTCGCGCCGATGATGGCCGGGCTCGCAGCGACCCAGAGTTCGTTGGTCGCGCTGGCGATTGGCGCCGGCTCAGTGTTCTTTTGCCACGTCAACGACGCCGGGTTCTGGATGGTGCGTGAGTACTTTGGCCTGCAGTTGAAGCAGACGATCTGGGTGTGGTCGGTGTTGCAGACTATTGTGTCCGTGGTGGGCCTGGTCGGTACGCTGCTGCTCTGGCACTTCCTGACCTGAGCCTTAGGCAGCCAGGGTGTGGCGCTTACCGAACAGCGCCACACTTACCACGCCCACCGCCCCCATCACCACGCAGTACCCCACGCAAATCCACGGGCTGGTCGGCATCAGCGCAATCAGCAACAACGGCGTGGTACTCGCCCACAGCGCGTAGGCAATGTTGTAGGTAAAGGAAATTCCCGACACCCGCACCTGCGCTGGAAACAGGCCGACCATCACCGATGGCACCGCGCCTACTACTCCGCAACTCAAGCCCGCTACGGCGTACGCCGCACCCAGCCAGATACCGCCGCTGATCAGGCTGGCGTACAGCACCGCAATACCCACTGGCAGCAACAGGCTGTAGACGAGCACCGCGCGCCAGGCGCCGATGCGGTCGACCAGCAAGCCGGCCAGCACACAGCCGATATTCAGGAACACGATACCCAGGGCGCTCAAGGCGAATGTGTGGCTGGGGCTCATGCCGAACGTTTTCTGCATCATGGTCGGGGTGATGACCACCAGCACCACAACGGCAGAGGTGAGCACGCAGGTGAGGATCATCGCCGGTAGCAACACGGCGCGATGGTCACGCAGCACGGTGCGCAGAGGGAGTTCGGCGGCGGCCTGGCGGCGGGCCTGCATTTCGAGGAACACGGGGGTTTCGCTGAGCCAGCGACGCAGCCACACGCCGATCACACCGAACACGCCGCCGAGCAGGAAGGGAAAGCGCCAGGCGTAGTCAAGGATTTCGACTGGGGTGAAGACTTGCGCCAGCAGGGTCGCCGTCAGTGCGCCGAGCAGGTAACCGAAGGTCAGGCCGGCTTGCAGAAAACCCAATGCGTAACCGCGATGGTGGGTCGGCGCGTGTTCGGCGACGAAGGTCCAGGCACTGGGCACTTCACCGCCCACCGCGGCGCCTTGCAGCACGCGCAACGCCAGCAGGATCAGCGGTGCGAAATAACCGATTTGCGCGTAGGTCGGCATGATCCCGATCAGCAGGCACGGCAGCGCCATCATCAGGATGCTCAGGCTGAACACGCGCTTGCGCCCAAGATGATCGGCAAAGTGCGCCATCAGGATGCCGCCCAGCGGGCGCGCCAAGTAACCGGTGACGAAAATGCCGAAACTTTGCAGCAGGCGCAGCCACTCAGGCATTTCCGGCGGAAAGAACAGCTGGCTCAAGGTCAACGCGAAAAAAACGAAGATGATGAAGTCGTAGATTTCCAGGGCACCGCCCAGGGCGGCCAGGCCCAGGGTTTTGTAGTCGGAGCGGGAAAAACGCTGCGCCTGTGCAGGAAAGGTGGCAGTCATGTGAAGACTCGGCAGACAAACAAAATGGCGTGCAGGTTATGAGCTGAACCCAGTGATGGCAATCGCGACAGATATATTTGTTTTCCTCATGGATCGATGAAGATAACTGCATTCCCATATCAATGGCCGTAGCGGAACATGCCGGGAAATAGCCTTCACCCTAATAACTATAAGAGGAAAGACTCGTGGCCGACGCTATCGAAGAAAGCCGCTATGCCCGATTTGCCCTGCGCTGCTCCAACTTCGCCGAACGCTGGTTTCCAGACTCCTGGGTGTTTGCGGCACTCGCCGTGATCATCGTCGCCGTGGCGACACTGGGCATGGGCGCCGCGCCGACCGAAGCCGCCAAAGCGTTCGGCGACGGGTTCTGGAGCCTGATTCCATTCACCATGCAGATGGCCTTTGTGGTGATCGGCGGTTATGTGGTCGCGAGTTCTCCGCCAGCGGTGAAGCTGATCGACCGTCTGGCGCGTATCCCCAAGAACGGTCGCTCGGCCGTGGCCTGGGTAGCGTTGATCTCGATGGTCGCCTCCTTGCTGAACTGGGGCCTGTCCCTGGTATTCGGTGGTTTGCTGGTGCGGGCGCTGGCACGTCGTACGGATTTGCGCATGGATTACCGCGCAGCCGGTGCAGCCGCTTACCTGGGGCTTGGTGCCGTATGGGCGCTGGGGCTGTCATCGTCCGCCGCGCAGTTGCAGGCCAACCCGGCCAGCCTGCCGCCGTCGATCCTGTCGATCACCGGCGTGATCCCGTTCAACGACACCATTTTCCTATGGCAATCCGGCGTGCTGTTGCTGGCATTGATCGTGGTCTCGCTGATCATTGCCTACGCCACCGCCCCCGGCCCGAACAGCGCACGTGATGCCAAAGCCTGCGGCGTCGACCCGGCGTTCAACATGCCCAAGCTGCAGGCGCCGACCCGCCCCGGCGAATGGCTGGAACACAGCCCGTTGCTGACCGTCCTGCTGGCATTGCTGGCGGCCGGTTGGTTGTTCCATGAGTTTTCAACCAAGCCGGCGATCAGCGCGATCTCGGGGCTGAACACCTACAACTTCCTGTTCATCATGGTTGGCGCCCTGCTGCACTGGCGCCCGCGCAGCTTCCTCGATGCAGTGGCCCGTGCGGTGCCCACCACCACCGGCGTGCTGATCCAGTTCCCACTGTACGGTTCGATTGCCGCGCTGATGACCGTGGTCAAGGGCGGTGACGGCCAGACCCTGGCGCACCATATCTCGCTGTTCTTCACCTCCATCGCCTCCCACGACACCTATGCATTGTTGATGGGCGTGTACTCGGCGGTGCTCGGCTTCTTTATCCCGTCGGGCGGCGGCAAGTGGATCATCGAAGCGCCTTACGTGATGCAAGTGGCCAATGACCTGCAGTATCACCTGGGCTGGGCGGTGCAGATTTACAACGCGGCCGAGGCGCTGCCGAACCTGATCAACCCGTTCTACATGCTGCCGTTGCTGGGCGTATTGGGGTTGAAGGCGCGGGATTTGATTGGCTTCTCGTTTGTGCAGTTGCTGGTGCACACGCCGTTGGTGCTGTTCCTGCTGTGGGCGCTGGGGACGACACTCAAGTACCTGCCGCCCGTGATGCCGTAAACGCTTCTGTCACATCTCCTGCCTAAGCTTCACCCCAGGCCCGGCACGCTTCCGTCACCTTGATCGGCACGCCACCGATCAAGGTGCACAGGATTGCAGTGCAGCGCGGCCACGCTACAAAACCCATGAGTCACCCTCAGAACTTTTATGCCCTAAGGCCTCGCCTTATAGACTGAACCGTTCAAGTTTTGCCATATTTGCCGCCTCTTCACCGAAACATCCAGCAACAAATAAACTAAAAACAGCCGCGAGAAGCCTCGGATGACCAACGAAACAGAAGACCAGAATTCCGTAAAAAAGCCCTCCGACACCCTCCCCGACTCCAGCCGTCGACGCTTTTTAGGCGGCGTTGCCGTGCTTGGCGCCGGGGCGACCCTGAGCGCCTGCGGCAGCCCGGCAGATCAGCCAGGCCCAGTCACCCAACGTGATCTGACGCCTGCCGAACTGGACAAGGCCCTGCACGACAACGTGAAGAATGTGGTGGTGATCTACGGCGAGAACCGCAGTTTCAACAACCTGTTTGCCGATTTCCCTGGTGTGGAAAGCCCGCTGTCCGCACTCAAACCCGCCGACTACCAGCAACGCGACCGCGACGGCAGCCTGCTGGACACGCTGCCGCAAGTCTGGGGCGGCGTGACTCAGCTTGGGCCACAGACGATTGACGGGGTGGTTTACCCCAGCGCCACCCAATATCAGGAGCACTTGCCCAACGCACCTTACGCACTGAAAGGTCCGAACGGCGAAGACCTGCCATTGAGCCTGGTCACTCGCGACCTGTGGCACGTGTTTTACCAGAACCAGATGCAGATCAATGGTGGCAAGAACGACAGTTTTGTCGCCTGGGCCGACTCGGGTGCGCTGACGTTTGGTCACTACCCGCAAACGCGCTACTCATTGCGCTTGTGGGACGTCGCCAAAGAGTTCGTGCTTTGCGACAACTTCTTTCAAGGTGCCTTTGGCGGCTCGTACCTCAACCACCAGTACTTGATCAGCGCTCAGGTGCCGTTTTACCCGGACGCCGCCAATTCCGTGGCCAAATCCCAGATCGCCACGCTGCAGGGCGACGACCCGACCGGCACGCGCCTCAAGCCGCTGGACCAATCCCCGGCCAGCGCCATGACCGGCCCCCCGCAATTCGGCCCCAGCGCACTGACGCCGGACGGCTATGCGGTCAACACCATGGCACCTCCCTACTGGCCGACCTGGATCCGCGATCCCGAGCGCCCGGACTACGCCAAGCCCGATCTGCCCAGCGTGCTGGTGCCGCAGTCCCACGAACACATTGGCGATAAGCTGTCGAAGAAGAACGTCGATTGGGCCTGGTACGGCGGTGCCTGGCAGGCCACGATCGACGAGCACAAGGATTCGCTGGCCATTCCAAAGATCCCGAGCTTTCAGTACCACCACCAGCCGTTCAATTACTTCAAGCAGCAAGGCCCGGAAAACCGCGTTGAGCGCAACAAACGCCTGCGCGATGGCGGCCTGGGCGATGAGCCGAGCACCAACCGCTTCATGGCGGATGCCCTGGCCGGAACACTGCCGGCGGTGACGTTCTACAAACCCCAGGGCAACCTCAACATGCACGCCGGTTATGCCGACGTGGCTTCGGGCGATCGCCATATCACCCGCGCCCTGAAAATGCTGCAGGAAAGCCCGCAGTGGAAAAACATGGTGGTGATTATCACGGTGGATGAAAACGGCGGCTGGTGGGACCACGTCGCACCGCCAAAAGGCGACCGTTGGGGCCCTGGCACACGGATTCCCGCGATTGTGGTCTCGCCATTCGCGCGCAAGGGCACGGTGGACCATACGGTTTACGACACGGCGTCGATCCTGCGGTTGATCACCCGGGTGTTCCAATTGGAGAAACTGGACGGCCTCAAGCTGCGCGACGACGCGATGACCGCCCGTGGCCAGAAGCCCATGGGTGATTTGAGCAACGCCTTGCAGTTCAACCTGTAGGTTTTCTTATCCAATAGCGACATGCACGGTGATTTAGCACGCGATTTCCCTGGTCAACCGCTACTGTGTGCACGTGGGCTTTCACCCCGCGCAGACGGGCTTTCGCTGACAAGGAATCGAGTATGTTCAAACCGAACAGGTTGTCATTCACCCTGGCCGCACTGCTGTCCAGTGCGGCCGTACAGGCCGACATCGAGGTGCAACTGGGCAGCACGCAACGTGTGACCCAGTTGTTCGCGTTCCCCAATAACTGCAACGTGATCTGCTTCCGGCCGTGGACGCTCGAGCAGACTGCCGAGCATTATTTGAACCAGAGCCTGCAGCGTGACGGTTACAACCGCGCCAAGGTCAGCGTCAAAACCCGTGACGGGCAGGTGTCGGCGACGTTCACCGGCGTGCCGGACGGCTACGGCCAGCCCTTGACCACGCTACTCAACACCGCTGACCTGGCCTACCAAGGCGCGAGCAAGCTCAACAGCGACGGCAAATGGGCCTATAACTGGTACCTGTTCCTGCCGCTGGGCATGGCCCTGGAGAACCGCAAAAGCATCGAGTTGCTGCACTTCCCGCCGGATTACTCGCTGACCCAGGCCCAGGACTACCTGGAATCGGCCACCACCGACCGTTGGGCCACCCTGCTCACGGAGAACGGTATCCCGGCTACTGAAACACCGGCTTACCAGACCATCATTGATATCGCGCCCATCGCCGCGCCGTCCAACGCGGGCAAGGACCTGGAAACCGTCTACGGCTACTTCACTGAATACCAGACGCGCATGGTCCAGGAACTGAGCCTGCCGGCCAAAGGAGCGTTGCCGATGGTGGCGTTCGGTGCACCGGTGCGCAGCTGGATCAAGCAACAATACGGGCAGACCGTGGCGGTGCTGGGCCTGGCGCAGATCAGCCCGGTCGCCGGCAAGACCGTCCCGGTGCTGGGCGCCAACCACCCGAGTTACATTTGGTATGCCGCGAGCCCCGACACTTACGACGGCAACGAGCAGAAAGCCGACGAGGCCGGGTTGAAGGTGATGGGCCAGGATCTGAGCGCCGCCTGCTGGCAAGCCGGGATGGGGCAGAAACCGGCGAGCGATCCGAATGTGTTGCTCAAGGCGTGCATGAACACCTGGCAGGTCACACGCAAGGAGCAAACCTGCGAGTTGTTCTATACCTCGGTGCGCAACCTGTCCACGGAGGAGGCCAACGCCAAATGCGCCACGCCGGCCATCAAGACCCAGTTGAAACAACTGAAGAACGCGGCCCCCGCACCGGCCATTGCGGCGCCGGCGCTGTAGTTCGCACAAAAAAGCCGATTTGACTGTCAACATTGACAGTAGCAATCGGCTACCTGTTCAGCGAGTCTTGAGCCGCGTCCAACAGCTGCAAGACTGGTAGTCAGCCCCACCCTCTGGTCGATGCAGCCTAAGCCAGGAGAGTTATGAAGACTCAAGCCATGGATAAGGCTAGAACCGCGGTAAGTGACTGCCTTTACCCTTTCAAATCAGAGCTGACAAAAGGACAAGGCTACCCGTCGAGCGCGCAATTCGAGGTCATACAGGCCCCCGGCGGCAGGGTTGCCGGGGTCAAGGCTCTCGCGGCCTTTGACGGCCGTGTATGCATCGCCAGGATCTCCGGCTACGTCTTGAGCGAGCGACGCCTGCACGCCTTGCAGCTGTCGCCGCGCATCCACCTCTACGACTGTTGGTTCAGTGGGCTGCTGTCGCATTCGTGCAAACCGAACGTGTTTCTCGACGTGCACTACCTGGAGGTCTGGGCCCTGCATGAAATCCCTGCCGGCGCCCTGCTGACCATGGATTACGCGGTGACCGAAGACGCGCTGTTCCGACAGTTCGCCTGCCAGTGTGGCGAACTCAACTGCCGGGGCTGGATTACCGGCCGTGACGAGCCGCTGAACGCCGAGGGGCAGGCGTTCATAGCCCGGTGGCGCGAGCGCAAACGCTCTTAGGCTTCACCCAACGGACGCAGGCGATACTGCGGCGGCAGCTGCTCGAAACCACTGATGGTGGTGTTCAAGCTCTTCCAGCGGCCATCCTTGATGCCGTAGATGCAGCCATGGATCGACAGGCTCTGCCCACGGTGCCAGGCGTTTTGCACAATGCTGGTATGGCCAACGTTGGCCACTTGCTGGATCACATTCAGCTCGCACAGGCGGTCGACGCGCTCTTCTTCGGTCGGCAGCTGGGCCAGCAGGTCACGGTTTTCGTAATAAAGATCACGAATGGTGCGCAGCCAGCCGTCGATCAAGCCGAACTGCCGGTCCTGCATCGAAGCACGCACGCCGCCACAGCCATAGTGGCCGGTGACGAGAATGTGTTTGACCTTGAGCACGTCCACCGCGTACTGGATCACCGACAGGCAATTGAGGTCGGTGTGCAGCACCACGTTGGCCACGTTGCGGTGCACGAACAGATCACCCGGCAGCATGCCGACGATTTCGTTGGCCGGGACGCGGGCGTCGGAACAGCCGATCCACAGGTATTCCGGGGTTTGTTGGCGGGCGAGCTTGGCGAAGAATTCGGGATCTTCCTGTTTGATCGCGTCCGCCCAGCGTTCGTTGTTATCAAGCAGGTCTTGTAGTTCGTTCATCAGGGAAAGCCTCAGGAATGATGCGCAGTTTTGTGACTGACAACCCTTCGTCCAGGTCACGCCGCACGCAAATTAGCTTGAATCTTTGGGACGCGCAGCCTGTCCACACACTATAAGCCCCACAGTATGAGGATTGGCCATGACTGAATCACGACGTCCCTACGGCGCTACGCAGCCTGAACCCATTGACGACAACGAAGACCGGATGGGCTCGATGCGCGAGCTGGATTTTGACGAGGAAGCGCCTACGGCAGAGATTGGCGATGAGATTCCACCTCGCGAGCGCGAGCATCTGATGCCCGAAGAGCGGGTGCGTGAGGCCGGGATGACGGGCGCTTCGACGGCGGATCATGAGTCTACGGATGATGACATGAGCCCGGAAACGCTGATCCATGAAGACGGTGCGCGGGATGCCCAGGAAGCCGGTGAAGGCGAGCAGGCGGATTGGGACTTGAGTATCGTCGATGAAGATGAAATTGGCGGCGGGAATGGGTTGGATGAGGCAGAGCTGGCCGACCTTGATCCGATTGACGGCAACCGCTGAAAAAACGCGGTTCAACAGGTGAGAGCGAGCTTGCTCACGAATGCGGAGTGCCAGTCGACCGATATCTTGACTGACACACTGCTTTCGCGAGCAAGCCCGCTCCCACATTTGGATTTGTGGTTAATCCACCAACGTGCAGGCCATGACGACCGCGTCTTCGCGGCCCCCGATGGCAGGGTAGTAATCTCGACGCCGACCAATTTCATTGAAGCCATAGCGCTCATACAGGCGGAACGCGCCAGTATTGCTGTCACGCACCTCCAGGAAGCACTCACGTGCACTGGCGGCGTAGGCACGGGACATCAAGTGTTCCAACAGCGCCAGGCCAAGGCCGCGGCCCTGATTCTCCGGCTTTACGGTGATGTTCAACAGGTGCGCTTCGTCGAGGATGATCTGCACCACGCCATGCCCCACCTGCTGCTCCCCTTCGAACATCAGCCAGATCTGGTACTTGCCCAGCCCATCGAGAAAAATGCCACGGGTCCAGGGATGGCTGAACGCCGCGTATTCGATTTTCAGCACGGCGTCGAGGTCAGCCTCGGTCATCGGGCGGAAGGATAAAGCCTCACTCATCGGTTGTTTTCCAGCGCGCCATCAGCCGGCGCATGGCTTGCCAGACATCAGCCTTACGCTGTGGCTCTTCCATTAATAATTCCAGGCCCGGCAGGGCCCATACCGAACCCAGGCCTTCGACCTGCAGTTCGAGATACCAGGCTTCGGCATTGGCTTCGCCGGCAAAGCGCACGGCGGGCAGGCCGATCAGCCACAGGCACACACAGGGTTCGTCCTCCAGGCGTGCCGACACAAAACCTTGCACAAAATCCCGAGCGGCTTCCGGGCCCTGGTCCATGTTGCCGCGGACCAGAAGCGGCCAGCGCACCGGGTCGCCGACGATCTGCGGGCTGTCGGGCAGGCCGGCGGCGCGCAGCATGTCCTTGAGCAGCATGTAGGCAGGGTCGCGGGTCTGGAAACGTTCGCCGGTGGGCAATTCCACCAGCAGCAGACAGCGTCCGGCACGCAGCAATTGCAGGGCAAAACGCGGTGGCGGCACCACCGGGGCCTTGACCACCGGCGGCGCCTCTTCCACCACCTTGGCGGCCTTGGTCACCGGCGACGGACGCGGCACTTCGACCTTCGCCCGTTCGACGACCGGGCGCGTCTCAGGCGCAGGCTTGACCACCGCCACCGGCGCGGCCGCCTCCTCGCCCGACGACTCGAACGCCTCAAAGGGCTCAAGCGCCTGCAACAGCTCCGGCCGCGACGGCGCGGCAAACGGCAGTTCGGTGCGGGGCAGCCAGTTGACCACCTGCATGGCGGTCAAGTAAGCGCGACGTCGGGACTCGATAAGCACAGCTCGGCCACTTGTGGATAACTAAAGAGCGGGGATTCTACCGCTGTTCGGCAACAATCGCCCACTGCGCACTGACCGGCTGTGGATAAATCCCGCGCCCGATGCAGTACAATCGCGACTTTTAATCGCCAACCAGCCGGCCATTCCCATGATCGAACCCAAGCGCGTCCTGCGCGCCCTCGCCGAACACTGGGCCTTACTTGAGCCACTGTGCGAACACTTCGACCAAGGCACCCTGAGCCTGGGTGAACTGCGCGCACAATTGGCCGCCCAACAACTGGACAGCACGCCCCAGGACATCACCAGCCTGCTGGACGTGTGGATTCGCCTGGATATCCTGGTGCCTGTCGCCAAGAGCCCGAACCGTTTCGAGCTCAACGCACAGATCCACGACTTCCTCGCCTATCTTCGCAAGGAGCACCGGCTTGGCCTGTGCCTGGAAATCGAAGCCTACCTGCGCCACCTTGAGCGCCTGGCGGGTTATATCCAGGACGCCTTCGACATCCGTGATGGCCACGACCTGGCCCGCCAACTGCGCCTGCTCGACATGCGCGTGCGGGACGTGCTGAAAAAACTCGCCAACGACGAACAGGCCCTCGCTGCCGTGGCCGACCGCGCCAAGACCAGCGACCGGCAGATCCCGTTGCGCCAGCGTTACGCGGAGGTGTTGGCCACCTGGGACGAGTACGTCGAACCGATGATCCAATTGGTGAACGCCGACGGCGCGTTCGAGCAAGGCGTGCGCAAGGTGGAGAATGTGCTGCTGCGCATGCTCACCGAGCAACAGCGCCTCGGCCACCTGGTGGATGACGACATGCTGCTGCGCACTCACGCGCGCATCCTCGAAATGCAGACCAGCGCCCAGCTGACCTTGCGTCACGCCCGCGAGCTGTTGCTGCCACTGCGTGAAGAAGCCCGCCGACACAATGCCGTGACCCGTGGCGCGGCGCTGGCGCTGTCGGCGATTCGCCGCAAAGGCCTGGACGCGGTGCCGCAAGCGGCGATGCCGATGTTCACCCGGCCGCAAAGCACGTTTCTCGGCAGTGCCAGCCAGGTCGAAGCCTATGTGTACGCCCTGGCGAATTTCGAGCCGAAACCGGCGCGTTTCCCCAAGGCGCACAAGTCCCACAAGGGCGACGCCCAGCGCGCACCGCGCACGGTCAAGGAGATGCTCGAGCGCTGCGAAGACGCACTGCCGATGCCGGATCTGATGACCTGGCTGCTGGAACAGGAACCGGACGGCGCCACCGACGAATTGCTGTACTGGTTCTCGCGCCTGTCCCGCGAAAAACGCTTCAAGCGCGAGCGCCTGGAACGCCGCGATTACCACACACACGAGCACCAGGTCAGCCTGCGCTCATTCGCCCTGCTCCCGGCTGGATCCGACGTCGCCGAGCACTCTGCGAGTACACCTCATGCATCTTGATCTATCCGAACTGTCCCAGCTGGCGCCGATCTTTCGCGAGCTGTTCAAGGGTTACCACGTCAGCCGCCGCGACCCGGAGCTGTACGCGCAACTGTCGAACTTCCAAGACCAGTACCGCACGCTGTTCAAGGCTTTGGGCTTTGAGCTGGTCTGCGATACCCGCGGCTTCTACTACTTCGTGCCGGACACCGCCGTGGCCGCCGCGCAGGTTAACAAGACCGCCCAGCGCCTGGCGTTGTTCACCTTCATCATCGTCGAGCACCTGGCCGATCAGGGCCGTGACCCGATTGCCGTGCTGGATGGTGGCAGCCTGGGCCGTGATGAACTGCCGTCGCTGCTGGAGAAGTACCGCGACCTGTTTATCCAGGCCGAAGTGCAGACCCAGGAAGAGCTCGAAGAGAAAATCATGCGCCGCATGACTCAACTCGGGTTCGCCAGCGAAGACAACGGCATCTATCGCTTCCTGCCGCCAATGCACCGTTTCCTCGATGTGTGCCTGTCGGTGCAGCAGGACCGCGATCTTGCGGCCAGCATCCATAGCGTGTTGCCGCTGCCGGCACCGGTGATCATCGACGAAGACAGCGATGAGAAATTGCTGAAAACCGATGACCCGCTGGACTTGAGTGACTTTGCGGACGAAAGCGAAGAAGACGCCCTGGCCCGCGCCATTGCCGAAGAACAGGAGACCGACGCATGAGTAAGGAACGCTACGGCATCCGCCGCTTCGCCCTATTGAACACCGCCGGTTACAGCCTGGGCCTGTTCCCACTGGAAGAACCGCTGTCGGTGTATGGCGCGAACAACCTGGGTAAATCCGCGTCGATCAACGCCTTGCAGTTCCCGATCCTGGCGCGCATGTCGGACATGAGTTTCGGCAAGTACACCCTGGAGCAATCGCGGCGTTTCTATTTCGCCACCGATACCAGCTACATCCTGGTGGAGGTCTCTCTACCCCACGGCCCGCACGTGATCGGCGTGGTCGGTCGCGGCCCGGGCGGTGGTTTCGGTCACCAGTTCTTCGCCTATGCCGGCAAGCTGGACTTGGCCCACTACCAGAAGAACGACACCTGCCTGCGCCAGAAGGAGCTGTTCACCAACCTTGAGCGCGAGGGTTTGAAAGCCTACGAACTCAAGCCCGATGAGCTACGTCGTTTGCTGGTGGGCGGCCATACGTCGATCCCGCTGGACTTGACCCTGATTCCGCTGCGCTCCACCAGCGAACAAAGCCTGAAGACCTTCCGCGCGCTGTTTATCAACCTGCTGCACATGCGGGAAATCACCGCGGCCAAGCTCAAGCAGCTGTTCCTCGATGCGTTTGAACACAGCCTGCGTTCCGGCAGCGTGGATTACATCGCTGCGTGCGAAGAAGCCTTCCGCGATGTAAGGCGCATGGAGCAGGACTACAACTCCTTGGTCGCCGCCGGTCCATTGGTCGAAGCGCTTTCCAACGGCGTGAAACAACGCGACATCCTGCGCGGCAAATTGCATCGCCTGTCACCCTTGCTGGATTCGTTGCTGGGCACCTGGTCGGACTACGCCAGTGCGCGCAAGGAAGAACTGACCATCCAGGCCGAGCATTACCGTAACGAGCAGGACGCGCTGCAGAATGACCAGCGCGGCGGCACCCAGGAATTGATGCGCCTGGAGCGTGAGATCAGCGGGATCCAGCGTTGGCTGGGTGAGCTGTCGGTGCTCAAACATCGCTTTGCGCTGGTGGATGACGTGAAGGTGCTAGAGCAACAGCTGCTGGCAGCCAAGGATGCTCACGATGAGCTGGCGGGCGCATTGGCGCAGTCGCGGCAGTTCAGCGCCGAGGATCTGGACGAGCGTCTGCGCGACCTGGAAAAGCGCCTGAAGTCGGTCAAACAGCAGCTCGACCATGCGGACAACAACAGCTACGCCAAGCTGCGGGAAGAATTCTCACAGCAGGATGTCGAGCGTCTGATGCGTCTGTTCAACAGTTCGTTGTTCAGCCTGCCGTTGGGCGAGCATGGCATCACGCTGGACGAGGATGGCCAGTGGGTCAAATCCCTGGAGCAGATCCTCGATGGCTTCAAAGGCGAACGCTTTGAAGTACCGGGGCTGTCCATCGACATCTCCCACATCGAACCGCCGGCGTTGCAGGCGCTTGCGGATCGCGCGGCATTGCGCGACCAGAAAGAGCGCCTGGAAAAAGAACTCAAGCAACTGAAAACCCAGCAGGCCGTCGCGTCTGACCGCGCTGCGAGCAAGACTCAGACCGAAGCGCTGTACCAACAGGTGCTGGATGCACAAAAGGCGCTGGAAGACTTCCGCCGTGCACAAACCCTGAGCGCGGAGGAAGGCGAGAAGCTGGAAAACCTGGCGCAGATGGAAGCAGCGCAGGATGAGCTGAAACGCTCCAGTGATGCCTTCACTGAACGCGTCCAGCAGCTGTCGGCCAAGCTGCAACTGGTGGGCCGTCAGATCGGCGATATGGAAGCCAAGCAACGCACGCTGGATGACGCATTGCGCCGTCGTCAACTGCTGCCGGCGGACTTGCCGTTCGGTACGCCGTTCATGGACCCGGTCGACGATTCCATGGACAACCTGCTGCCCCTGCTCAATGACTATCAGGACAGCTGGCAAGGTCTGCTGCGCGCCGATGGGCAGATCGAAGCACTGTATGCCCAGGTACGTCTCAAGGGCGTGGCCAAGTTCGACAGCGAGGACGATGTCGAGCGTCGCCTGCAGTTGCTGATCAACGCCTATGCACATCGTACCGATGAAGCCCTGACGTTGGGCAAGGCGCGCCGTGCGGCGGTCACCGACATTGCGCGGACCCTGCGCAATATTCGCAGCGACTACGACAGCCTTGAGCACCAATTGGCGCTGTTCAACCGTGAGATCAACAAACGCCAGGTCTCCAACCTGCAAAGCTTCCGCATCGTGCTCGCGCCGAACAAGGAAGCCCTAAAGCATATCGACCAGATCATCCACAGTGCCGGCCAGTATGAAGAAGGCGAGACACTGTCGGTGTTCGACCTGAGCCAGAGCGCCGAACAAGACAACAAGAACGAAGAAGCCAAGGAATACCTGGCTCGCCTGGTGGCGGCCAACCATAACCAGTTGGGCCTCAAGGACTTGTTCGAGCTGGCGTTCGAAATCACCAAGGTGCATGGCCAGCCAGTGATTCACACCGACATCGATGGCGCGGCGTCCAACGGCACCACCATGACCATCAAGGCGCTGACCAACATGTATCTGTTGCTGCACTTGATGGACCGCGACCAGGCTGGGCGCGTGCGCTTGCCGTACTACCTTGACGAGGCGGCGGACATCGACGAGAAGAACCAGGCGGCGTTGCTGGAAACCAGCTTGCAGCTGGGCTTCGTGCCGATTCTGGCCAGCGTGAAGCCACAAGTATCCGCCCAGGTGGCGATCGACCTGGAAGGCGGCAGTGGGCCGAACGGGATCTATATCGACGAGGCGGACTGGAAGTACATCCGTCGCCACGATGTGGTGAAGGCGACGATGAATGTGCAGGCGGATGAGCCGGAGTTGGATGAAGTCTGATTTGTTTCGCTGAAATGCAAAAGGCCGCGATCTTCGGGATCGCGGCCTTTTTTGTCGGCGTTTATTTGCCGAGTGGGATTTTAGGCGCCCAGGTCAGCCATTCATCTTCGAACTTGTCGAACAGCGCAAAGGTTTGCTGTGGGCGCGCGGGGTTGCCCATGCGCTCACCGTCTGGTGTGGCGAAGGCGATACCGCCGGCGACCAGGGTTTCCAGGGACTCGGTGCGTACCGTCGCGCCTTTGAACAGCCCAAAGTCGAGACCAAAGCCACTGGTGTTCCAGAAGCGGCTGCCGCTGCGCACCAGGGGAGCGTACTTGGGCTCGATCAGGATGTGGATCAGTACGCGGTCAGCGGTCTGGCCCAATTCGTAGCCGGTCACTTTGCCCACGGTGACTTCACGGTAAGTGACCGGTACGCCTTCCTTCAGTGAACCGCGGCGTGCGGCGCTGAGGGTGAGGCTCAAGCCAGCTTCCTGGTGCACGGCTTCTGGGGGTTGATCCAGCGCGACGAAACTCTTTTGTGGGCCGGCATTTTTCGCCGCTGGCAGCACTTCAATGTATTGCCCGGTGACCAGGGTTTCCAGATTAGAGGTTTTCATCAGTCCCAGCTCAGGCTTGACCACCCAGAACTGACTGCCGGCGCGGGCAATGCGGTCTGCCACTTGGGTGATACGGGCGCTGAGCAGCACCGATTGCATGTCGGCACTCAGGTCGACACTCTCAATCTTACCGACGTCCAAACCTTTGAAACGTACGGGCGTGCCAGGACGCATGCCATCGGCGCGGTCGACCTTGATGGTCACCAAGGTGCCGTGTTGGTTGGCGGCTTCGCGGTCGGCAAACAAGCGGAAACGCGGGATGCGCTTTTTCAGAGGCACGTTCGGCTCCGGGGTTTCGAAGGCGATGCCGCCGGCCATCAGGCTGGCCAGGGATTCACTCTTGACCTGGATGCCGCCTGTGAGGCCACCGGTCAGGGTGACGCCGCTGGCATTCCAGAAACGCGTCGAGCCGTTGACCAGGTTTTCGTATTCCTTCTCGATATGGACGCCGATCACCAATTGCTTGTTCTTGCGCGAGAACTGGTAGCTCTGCACCGAGCCGACCTTGACCTGCTTGTAGAGGATCGGACTGCCGACATCCAGGGAGCCGAGGTTGTCGGTGAACAACACCATGTGCAGGCCTGGTGAGCGCAGGTCCAACGGTGGAGCCTTGGCGCGGGCAACGAATTCGCGCTGTGGGGCGGTGCCTTTGTCACCAGGGCGGATGGCGATGTAATTGCCTTTGACCAAGGCTTCAAGCCCGGTGATGCCGGCCAGGGAAATCGAAGGTTTGACCACCCAGAACTGGGTGTCTTGCACCAGGTAATCCTCGGCCAGTGGGTCGAGGGTCAGTTCTGCGTTGGCGCTGGACAGGTCCGGGTCGACCTTCAGGGTTTTCAGGCTACCGACCTGGATGCCTTTGTACATCACTGGCGTACGGCCAGCTTGCAGACCTTCGAAGTCGGTGAGCTTGACCTTGACCCGGATGCCGGCTGCGGCCGCGTCAAAATCCTCGTACAAACGGAAGGGTAGGCTCGGATCGGTGGGCGGGCTGTCCTTGCGATTTTCCGGCGTGGCGAAGGCGATGCCGCCGGCGACGATGCTGGAAAGGGATTCGCTGCGGACTTTTACACCGGAGAGATTGGCGTCGATGCTGATGCCGCTGGCGTTCCAGAACCGTGTGTGTTTACGCACAAGACTGGCGTAGGTTGGCTCGATGTAGACCTTGATCTCGACCGTGCTCTGGTCTTCGGAGAGCAAGTAGCTTTTGACCTGACCGACCTGGATCTGTTTGTAGAACACCGGACTGCCACGGTTGAGCGAACCAAGGCGGTCGGCCTTGACGGTCAAGTGCAGGCCCGGTTTCGCGTCGGACAACGGCGGCTCTTCGGAGAGCGCCTTGAATTTGCGCGTGGGTTCACCGTCGCCTGGGCTGGCGGCGATGTAGTTGCCTGATACCAGGGTTTCCAGGCCGGTGATACCGGCGAGGCTAACGCTCGGTTTGACCAGCCAGAAGCGCGTATTGGTTTTGAGGTATTGGTCGACGTCCTTGTTCATCTCGATGGTGGCGATCACCCCGCGATTGTTACCCTCGTCGTCCAAGGCCAGAGCCTTGACCTTGCCCACCGGCATACCTTTGTAGACCACTTCGGTCTTGTTGACCTGGATGCCTTCGCCGCTTTCAAAGCGCACCTGGATATCGATGCCTTGTTGGGAATAGGCACGCCACCCCAGCCAGCCACCGATGATCAGGGCAATCAGGGGCAGCACCCAAATAGCCGACCAGTTGGAAGCTGGGCGGGTTTTAGCTTTAGGCAAATCACTCATGGTCGTCGTCCGACTCCGTGTTATCCCAAATCAGTCGGGGATCGAAAGTTACTGCGGCAAGCATCGTCAAGATCACCACACTGGCGAACGCTGCCGCGCCGAGATTAGCCTCGACGCTGGCAAGTCGCCCAAAGTTTACAACCGCCACCAGGATGGCGATCACGAAGATATCCAGCATGGACCAGCGGCCAATGAATTCGATAAAACGGTACATCACAATGCGTTGTTGCGCGGACAGCGGTTGGTGACGCTGCACCGAGAACAGTAGCAGACCTATGCCGACCAGCTTAAATGTCGGCACCAGGATACTGGCGATAAACACCACGGCGGCGATAGGGAACATGCCGTGCTGAACGAGTTGGATCACACCGGCCATGATGGTACTGGGATCCCCCTGCCCCAAGGAATTGATCGTCATGATAGGGAGCAGGTTGGCGGGGATATACAAAATTGCCGCAGTGATCAGCAACGCCCAGGTGCGAGTGAGGCTATTGGGGCGCCGGGCATGGATCAACGCACCGCAGCGCGTGCAGAGCTGCTCGTCGCTATCGGGGTCTTGCTTGTTCAACTCATGGCATTCGGTACAAATCAGAATGCCTGCATCAATCGCCCGCATGATCATCCTCTCCTGACAACGCTTGCCAGATCTGGTGGGGCGACATCACCACCTCAAGCAGCACCTGAACCATTAATAAGCTGACAAAACAGACAAGACCCAGGCCCACCGTGATGGCGGCCATGTCGGCGAGTTTAACGATCGCCACCAGTACGCCCATCAGATAGACCTCCAACATCCCCCAGTCTTTCATGTGATGGTAGATGCGGTACAACAGCAGTCCATAACTGCGGCCGATGTTCCAGCGAATGCTGAGCAACACTGCCAACTGGCAAAGCAGCTTGAGCAATGGGATACCCATGCTGCATAGGAATACCACGGCGGCAACGCCTTGCATGCCGGTATCGAACAAGCCAACGACGCCGCTCCATACCGTGTCTTCAGAGGACTGCCCAAGTAGATTGAGCTGCATGATCGGCAGAAAGTTCGCGGGGATGTACAACAGCAACGCCGCCAGCACCAAGGCGAGGCTTCGCTCAACGACGTTGTGGCGGTGAGCGTATAGCTCGTAACCGCAACGCGGGCATTGGGCTTTTTCGCCAAGGGCGAGCACTGGTTTGCGCATCAGCAAGTCGCACTCATGGCATGCCACCAGGTCGTCCAGCGGTAAATCCGACACCTCAAGGGCATCAACCGGATCGGGCATAAGTAGGGCTCGGACTCTAAAAAAAGGTTAGGTGCCTATTCTAGTGGTCTGGTTCAGAAATAACTGTGCAAATTTGTCGGGGGATTCGAGGCGCTAATGTTTTCGACCGCCCAAAACAAAACCCCTGTCTGCGTTAGCAAACAGGGGTTCTGGAATTTAATCTTGACGATGACCTACTCTCACATGGGGAAACCCCACACTACCATCGGCGATGCATCGTTTCACTGCTGAGTTCGGGATGGGATCAGGTGGTTCCAATGCTCTATGGTCGTCAAGAAATTCGGGTACTGAGTCGTGACCTGATGGCCTCGCTTCAGCAAATTGGGTATGTGACAGATCGGTGTTTTGTGAGATATCGAACTTTCGGTTCGTATCATCTTCACACACCGCAATCTGATGCTCGTTAGAGTAGTCAAATTGCTTGGGTGTTATATGGTCAAGCCTCACGGGCAATTAGTATTGGTTAGCTCAACGCCTCACAGCGCTTACACACCCAACCTATCAACGTCGTAGTCTTCGACGGCCCTTCAGGGAACTCAAGGTTCCAGTGAGATCTCATCTTGAGGCTAGTTTCCCGCTTAGATGCTTTCAGCGGTTATCTATTCCGAACATAGCTACCCGGCAATGCCACTGGCGTGACAACCGGAACACCAGAGGTTCGTCCACTCCGGTCCTCTCGTACTAGGAGCAGCCCCTCTCAAATCTCAAACGTCCACGGCAGATAGGGACCGAACTGTCTCACGACGTTCTAAACCCAGCTCGCGTACCACTTTAAATGGCGAACAGCCATACCCTTGGGACCGGCTTCAGCCCCAGGATGTGATGAGCCGACATCGAGGTGCCAAACACCGCCGTCGATATGAACTCTTGGGCGGTATCAGCCTGTTATCCCCGGAGTACCTTTTATCCGTTGAGCGATGGCCCTTCCATACAGAACCACCGGATCACTAAGACCTACTTTCGTACCTGCTCGACGTGTCTGTCTCGCAGTCAAGCGCGCTTTTGCCTTTATACTCTACGACCGATTTCCGACCGGTCTGAGCGCACCTTCGTACTCCTCCGTTACTCTTTAGGAGGAGACCGCCCCAGTCAAACTACCCACCATACACTGTCCTCGATCCGGATAACGGACCTGAGTTAGAACCTCAAAGTTGCCAGGGTGGTATTTCAAGGATGGCTCCACGCGAACTGGCGTCCACGCTTCAAAGCCTCCCACCTATCCTACACAAGCAAATTCAAAGTCCAGTGCAAAGCTATAGTAAAGGTTCACGGGGTCTTTCCGTCTAGCCGCGGATACACTGCATCTTCACAGCGATTTCAATTTCACTGAGTCTCGGGTGGAGACAGCGCCGCCATCGTTACGCCATTCGTGCAGGTCGGAACTTACCCGACAAGGAATTTCGCTACCTTAGGACCGTTATAGTTACGGCCGCCGTTTACCGGGGCTTCGATCAAGAGCTTCGCGTTAGCTAACCCCATCAATTAACCTTCCGGCACCGGGCAGGCGTCACACCCTATACGTCCACTTTCGTGTTTGCAGAGTGCTGTGTTTTTAATAAACAGTCGCAGCGGCCTGGTATCTTCGACCGGCATGAGCTTACGGAGCAAGTCCTTCACCCTCACCGGCGCACCTTCTCCCGAAGTTACGGTGCCATTTTGCCTAGTTCCTTCACCCGAGTTCTCTCAAGCGCCTTGGTATTCTCTACCCAACCACCTGTGTCGGTTTGGGGTACGGTTCCTGGTTACCTGAAGCTTAGAAGCTTTTCTTGGAAGCATGGCATCAACCACTTCGCTAACTAAAAGTTAGCTCGTCATCAGCTCTCGGCCTTAAGATCCCGGATTTACCTAAGATCTCAGCCTACCACCTTAAACTTGGACAACCAACGCCAAGCTGGCCTAGCCTTCTCCGTCCCTCCATCGCAATAACCAGAAGTACAGGAATATTAACCTGTTTTCCATCGACTACGCTTTTCAGCCTCGCCTTAGGGACCGACTAACCCTGCGTCGATTAACGTTGCGCAGGAAACCTTGGTCTTTCGGCGTGGGTGTTTTTCACACCCATTGTCGTTACTCATGTCAGCATTCGCACTTCTGATACCTCCAGCAAGCTTCTCAACTCACCTTCACAGGCTTACAGAACGCTCCTCTACCGCATCACTTACGTGATACCCGTAGCTTCGGTGTATGGTTTGAGCCCCGTTACATCTTCCGCGCAGGCCGACTCGACTAGTGAGCTATTACGCTTTCTTTAAAGGGTGGCTGCTTCTAAGCCAACCTCCTAGCTGTCTAAGCCTTCCCACATCGTTTCCCACTTAACCATAACTTTGGGACCTTAGCTGACGGTCTGGGTTGTTTCCCTTTTCACGACGGACGTTAGCACCCGCCGTGTGTCTCCCATGCTCGGCACTTGTAGGTATTCGGAGTTTGCATCGGTTTGGTAAGTCGGGATGACCCCCTAGCCGAAACAGTGCTCTACCCCCTACAGTGATACATGAGGCGCTACCTAAATAGCTTTCGAGGAGAACCAGCTATCTCCGAGCTTGATTAGCCTTTCACTCCGATCCACAGGTCATCCGCTAACTTTTCAACGGTAGTCGGTTCGGTCCTCCAGTTAGTGTTACCCAACCTTCAACCTGCCCATGGATAGATCGCCCGGTTTCGGGTCTATTCCCAGCGACTAGACGCCCTATTAAGACTCGCTTTCGCTACGCCTCCCCTATTCGGTTAAGCTCGCCACTGAAAATAAGTCGCTGACCCATTATACAAAAGGTACGCAGTCACCTAACAAAGTAGGCTCCCACTGCTTGTACGCATACGGTTTCAGGATCTATTTCACTCCCCTCTCCGGGGTTCTTTTCGCCTTTCCCTCACGGTACTAGTTCACTATCGGTCAGTCAGTAGTATTTAGCCTTGGAGGATGGTCCCCCCATATTCAGACAAAGTTTCTCGTGCTCCGTCCTACTCGATTTCATGACTAAGAGATTTTCGCGTACAGGGCTATCACCCACTATGGCCGCACTTTCCAGAGCGTTCCGCTAATCTCAAAGCCACTTAAGGGCTAGTCCCCGTTCGCTCGCCACTACTAAGGGAATCTCGGTTGATTTCTTTTCCTCAGGGTACTTAGATGTTTCAGTTCCCCTGGTTCGCCTCTTGCACCTATGTATTCAGTACAAGATAACCATCTTATGATGGCTGGGTTCCCCCATTCAGACATCTCCGGATCAAAGTCTGTTTGCCGACTCCCCGAAGCTTTTCGCAGGCTACCACGTCTTTCATCGCCTCTGACTGCCAAGGCATCCACCGTATGCGCTTCTTCACTTGACCATATAACCCCAAGCAATCTGGTTATACTGTGAAGACAACATTCGCCGAAAATTCGAATTTCTCAACTAAGAGAACTCACAAATTTTACCTTAGCCTGATCCGTTACCAGTGAAAGTAACGTTCAGTCTATCTTTCTATCACATACCCAAATTTTTAAAGAACGATCTAATCAAAGACTAGAAATCAATATTCACACTGGAATATTCATTTCTAAACTCTAACAGCAGAAGCAGTTATATGGTGGAGCCAAACGGGATCGAACCGTTGACCTCCTGCGTGCAAGGCAGGCGCTCTCCCAGCTGAGCTATGGCCCCATAACAAAATTGGTGGGTCTGGGCAGATTCGAACTGCCGACCTCACCCTTATCAGGGGTGCGCTCTAACCAACTGAGCTACAGACCCAATTTCGAGCGCAACTGATTAGCTATGAGCTATCAGCTTGGAGCTTAAAGCTGCTTCTATCGTCTTCTTCAATGAATCAAGCAATTCGTGTGGGAACTTATGGAGCAGCTGATGTCGTCGATTAAGGAGGTGATCCAGCCGCAGGTTCCCCTACGGCTACCTTGTTACGACTTCACCCCAGTCATGAATCACACCGTGGTAACCGTCCTCCCGAAGGTTAGACTAGCTACTTCTGGTGCAACCCACTCCCATGGTGTGACGGGCGGTGTGTACAAGGCCCGGGAACGTATTCACCGCGACATTCTGATTCGCGATTACTAGCGATTCCGACTTCACGCAGTCGAGTTGCAGACTGCGATCCGGACTACGATCGGTTTTATGGGATTAGCTCCACCTCGCGGCTTGGCAACCCTCTGTACCGACCATTGTAGCACGTGTGTAGCCCAGGCCGTAAGGGCCATGATGACTTGACGTCATCCCCACCTTCCTCCGGTTTGTCACCGGCAGTCTCCTTAGAGTGCCCACCATTACGTGCTGGTAACTAAGGACAAGGGTTGCGCTCGTTACGGGACTTAACCCAACATCTCACGACACGAGCTGACGACAGCCATGCAGCACCTGTCTCAATGTTCCCGAAGGCACCAATCCATCTCTGGAAAGTTCATTGGATGTCAAGGCCTGGTAAGGTTCTTCGCGTTGCTTCGAATTAAACCACATGCTCCACCGCTTGTGCGGGCCCCCGTCAATTCATTTGAGTTTTAACCTTGCGGCCGTACTCCCCAGGCGGTCAACTTAATGCGTTAGCTGCGCCACTAAAAGCTCAAGGCTTCCAACGGCTAGTTGACATCGTTTACGGCGTGGACTACCAGGGTATCTAATCCTGTTTGCTCCCCACGCTTTCGCACCTCAGTGTCAGTATTAGTCCAGGTGGTCGCCTTCGCCACTGGTGTTCCTTCCTATATCTACGCATTTCACCGCTACACAGGAAATTCCACCACCCTCTACCATACTCTAGTCAGTCAGTTTTGAATGCAGTTCCCAGGTTGAGCCCGGGGATTTCACATCCAACTTAACAAACCACCTACGCGCGCTTTACGCCCAGTAATTCCGATTAACGCTTGCACCCTCTGTATTACCGCGGCTGCTGGCACAGAGTTAGCCGGTGCTTATTCTGTCGGTAACGTCAAAACAATCACGTATTAGGTAACTGCCCTTCCTCCCAACTTAAAGTGCTTTACAATCCGAAGACCTTCTTCACACACGCGGCATGGCTGGATCAGGCTTTCGCCCATTGTCCAATATTCCCCACTGCTGCCTCCCGTAGGAGTCTGGACCGTGTCTCAGTTCCAGTGTGACTGATCATCCTCTCAGACCAGTTACGGATCGTCGCCTTGGTGAGCCATTACCTCACCAACTAGCTAATCCGACCTAGGCTCATCTGATAGCGCAAGGCCCGAAGGTCCCCTGCTTTCTCCCGTAGGACGTATGCGGTATTAGCGTTCGTTTCCGAACGTTATCCCCCACTACCAGGCAGATTCCTAGGCATTACTCACCCGTCCGCCGCTCTCAAGAGAAGCAAGCTTCTCTCTACCGCTCGACTTGCATGTGTTAGGCCTGCCGCCAGCGTTCAATCTGAGCCATGATCAAACTCTTCAGTTCAAACATCTTTGGGTTTTTAAGAAACCCTAAACTTGGCTCAGCAATCGTTGGTTACATCTTTGATTTCTCGCGGAGTAACTTGTGATGCTGATAATCTTGTTGACTATCAGTCTGACTCCACAAGCACCCACACGAATTGCTTGATTCAGTTGTTAAAGAGCGGTTGGTTAAGATCTTTCGTCTCAACCGAGGCGCGCATTCTACAGCAGCCTCATTTGCTGTCAAGTGATTATTTTCAGAAGTTTTCGAAGAATTCTTCAACAACTTCAACCACTTGCGCCTTCGATCTCTCGTTAGCGGGAGGCGAATTCTACAGCGTTACACGCTGCTGTCAACACCTCTTTTTCAACTCCCTTTTGGCTTCGATGAACTGAAGCAACCTGCTGCCGAAACCTACATAACTCATTGTTTACCAAGGAGTTTTCCGTTTCGACTGCGCCGGAAGTGGGGCGAATTATAGACGTCTGGAATCTGCCGTCAACACCTTTTTCATATTTCTGTCATATCGGTCAAAAAACCCCAAAAAAGCGAAAGCCGGCCCGAGGGGCCGGCTTTCTACTTGCATTACGACAAGCTAGGGAAAGCAAACTGCGACGCTTCATGACTGGCACGTTGCGGCCAACGCTGGGTGATTGCTTTGCGACGGGTATAGAAACGCACCCCATCCGGCCCATAGGCATGCAGGTCGCCAAACAACGAACGCTTCCAGCCACCAAAGCTGTGATACGCCACCGGCACCGGCAGTGGAACGTTCACGCCCACCATGCCCACTTCAATCTCGTCACAGAACAAACGTGCGGCCTCACCATCGCGAGTAAAGATGCAGGTGCCATTGCCATATTCGTGATCGTTGATCAGTTGCATTGCCGCTTCCAGGCTATTCACCCGAACCACGCACAGCACCGGGCCAAAGATCTCTTCCTTGTAGATGCGCATCTCAGGCGTCACACGGTCAAACAGGCTGCCGCCGAGGAAGAAACCCTCCTCATGTCCGGCAACACTCAAGCCACGACCATCAACCACCAACTCAGCACCCGCCGCCACACCGTCCTCTATATAGCCACTGACTTTGTCACGTGCTTGCCCCGTCACCAGCGGCCCCATATCCAGGCCGCAGGACGTGCCCGCGCCGATCTTCAGCGCCTTGACCTGCGGCACCAGCTTGGCAATCAACGCATCCGCCACCTGCTCGCCCACGCACACGGCCACCGAGATCGCCATGCAGCGCTCACCGCAAGAACCGTATGCCGCCCCCATCAAGGCACTGACGGCGTTATCCAAGTCCGCATCCGGCATCAGCACCGCATGGTTCTTCGCACCACCCAGCGCCTGGACGCGTTTGCCGCGCTTGGTCGCTTCGGAATAGATGTACTCGGCAATCGGCGTCGAACCCACGAAACTCAACGCTTTCACTTCCGGTGCTTCAATCAGCGCATCCACAGCGCCCTTGTCGCCATGCACCACGCTCAATACGCCTTTAGGCAGACCGGCTTCCTGCAGCAGTTGTGCGATCAACAACGTCGAACTCGGATCACGTTCCGATGGTTTCAGAATGAAACAGTTGCCGCACACGATCGCCAACGGATACATCCACAGCGGCACCATCGCAGGGAAGTTGAACGGCGTAATACCAGCAACTACACCCAGTGGTTGGAAATCCGACCACGCATCGATGTTCGGTCCTACGTTACGGCTGTACTCGCCCTTCAGAATCTCCGGCGCCGAGCACGCGTACTCGACGTTTTCAATGCCGCGCTTCAATTCGCCGGCGGCATCTTCCAAGGTCTTGCCATGCTCTTCGCTGATCAATTGCGAGATACGTGCTTCGTTCTGCTCCAGCAATTGCTTGAAACGAAACATCACCTGGGCACGCTTGGCCGCAGGGGTGTTGCGCCAGGCAGGGAACGCCGCCTTGGCCGAGTCAATTGCCTGCTGGATGGTTTCACGGCTGGCCAACGGCACCTGGTGGATCACTTGGCCGGTGGACGGGTTGTACACGTCGGCACTGCGACCGCTGTCGTTGACCAACTCACCGTTGATCAAATGCTGGATAAGGCTCATGCAGGGCTCCTGAAAAATTGTTCTATATAGAAGGAGAAATCAGTCGATCTTGTTCAGCACTTCGCCGACCGCATCGAACAGGCGATCCAGGTCCTGCGGCTTGCTGTTGAAGGTTGGGCCGAACTGCAGGGTGTCGCCACCAAAACGCACGTAGAACCCGGCTTTCCACAAGGCCATGCCGGCCTCGAATGGACGCACGATCGCATCGCCGTCACGCGGAGCAATCTGGATCGCGCCGGCCAGGCCGTAGTTGCGGATATCGATGACGTTTTTGCTGCCCTTCAGGCCGTGCAGCGCATTTTCAAAGTGCGGTGCGACTTCGGCTACGCTCTGCACCAGGTTTTCCTTCTGCAGCAGGTCCAATGCCGCCAGCCCGGCCGCGCAAGCGACCGGATGCGCCGAGTAGGTGTAGCCGTGGGGGAATTCCACCGCGTACTCAGGCGTCGGCTGGTTCATGAACGTCTGATAGATCTCGCTGCTGGCAATCACCGCGCCCATCGGGATCGCGCCGTTGGTGACTTGCTTGGCGATGCACATCAGGTCCGGGGTCACGCCGAAACTGTCGGCACCGAACATCGAGCCAGTACGACCGAAACCGGTGATCACTTCGTCGAACACCAACAGGATGTTGTGCTGATCGCAGATCTCACGCAGACGCTTGAGGTAACCCTGTGGAGGCACCAACACGCCGGCCGAACCGGCCATCGGCTCAACAAACACGGCGGCGATGTTCGACGCGTCATGCAGCTCGATCAACTTGAGCAGTTCATCGGCCAGCGCAATACCGCCCTGCTCCGGCATGCCACGGGAGAATGCATTGCTCGCCAACAAGGTATGCGGCAGATGGTCAACATCCATCATCGCCTGACCAAACATCTTACGGTTGCCGTTGACGCCGCCCAGGCTGGTACCGGCGATGTTCACTCCGTGATAACCCCGGGCACGGCCAATCATCTTGGTCTTGGTGGCCTGACCTTTTAGACGCCAGTAAGCACGCACCATCTTCACCGCCGTATCGGCGCACTCGGAGCCGGAGTCAGTGAAGAACACATGGTTCAGATTGCCAGGGGTCAGGTCGGTGATCTTTTCCGCCAATTGGAAGGACAATGGATGACCGTATTGAAAGCCCGGCGAGTAGTCCAGCGTGCCCAATTGTTTGGCCACCGCTTCCTGGATTTCCTTGCGGGTATGCCCGGCGCCGCAGGTCCACAGGCCCGACAACGAGTCGTACACTTTGCGACCCTTGTCATCAGTCAACCAGCTACCTTCGGCCGCCACGATCAGGCGCGGGTCACGCTGGAAGTTACGGTTGGCGGTGTACGGCATCCAGTGCGCGTCCAGCTTCAATTGGCTGGCCAGGGACGAAGGGGCGTTTTCGGGCATGTTCATCAGCAAAACCTCGCAAGGCAAAAGGCAGCGTCGGGATTGAAAAGCGTTCTTGCAGCTAAGTTGCCACGGGGATAAAGTCGGTGAAATCCAACTTTTCTAACCTTCAGTCAGGCCGTTACTAAACTATGAGCATCCGTCGACCCGATCCGCTGGCCCAAGTCAGCGACTTCGATATTCGCCTGCTGCGCATCTTTCGCAGTGTGGTGGAGTGCGGAGGCTTCTCGGCGGCGGAGACTGTGCTCGGCATCGGGCGCTCGGCCATCAGCCAGCAGATGAGCGATCTGGAACAACGCCTGGGATTACGCCTGTGTCAGCGCGGGCGCGCCGGATTCTCCCTGACCGAAGAAGGCCGCGAGGTCTATCAGTCGGCGCTGCAACTATTGAGTGCCCTGGAAAGCTTTCGCACCGAGGTCAACGGCCTGCACCAGCATTTGCGCGGCGAGTTGATCATCGGCCTCACCGACAACCTCGTCACCCTGCCCCACATGCGCATCACCCACGCACTTGCACAGCTGAAGGAGCGCGGCCCGGATGTGCAGATCCAAATTCGCATGATCGCCCCCAACGAAGTCGAACAAGGCGTACTCGATGGACGCCTACATGTGGGGGTCGTGCCCCAGGCCAGCGCCCTATCGGGGTTGGAATACCAGCCGCTGTACAGCGAACGCTCATTGCTCTACTGCGCCGTTGGCCACCCGCTGTTCTATGCCGACAATAAACAGCTGGACGATGCCCGCGTTGATGCCCAGGACGCCATCGCCCCGACCTTCCGCCTGCCTGCCGAGATCCAGGCCCACTACCAGGCGCTCAACTGCACCGCCAGCGCTTCCGACCGTGAAGGCATGGCGTTCCTGATTCTCACCGGCCGCTACATCGGCTACCTGCCCGACCACTACGCCAGCCTGTGGGTGCAACAAGGCCGCCTGCGAGCGCTGAAACCCGCTACACGTTTTTACGATTTAAGCCTCGCATCGGTCACGCGCAAGGGACGCCGCCCTCATTTGGTGCTGGAAAGCTTTCTGGAAAGTCTCGCGGCTACCCGCTAACTCGGCTCCAAGCCAAAAAGCTGAGCAGTTGGACAGTTTTTTGCAGAAGCACAAGGACCTTGAACCGTCCGACGCGAGTTTGCCCACCATGCCACCAGAATCCACCAGCCCCAGCGACCTGATCTACGGCCTCAACGATCGCCCGAAACCCGCCCCTGCCTTTCTCGCCGCACTGCAACATGTACTCGCCGCATTTGTCGGCATCATCACCCCGCCGCTGATCATCGGGTCCACCCTGGGCCTGGCCGATCATTTGCCCTATCTGGTCAGCATGGCGTTGATGGTTTCCGGTGTAGGCACCTTCATCCAGGCGCGTAGGCCATTTGGCATCGGTGCCGGGATGATCTGTTTGCAAGGCACCAGCTTTGCGTTTCTCGGCGCGGTACTGTCGGCGGGATTCCTGGTGAAGCAACGCGGTGGCAGTCCGGAAGACATCATGGCGATGATCTTCGGCGTGTGTTTTTTCGGCGCCGTGGTGCAGATCGTGCTGAGCCGCTTTATCGGACAGCTGCGCCGAGTCATCACGCCTTTGGTTACCGGGATTGTCATCACCCTGATCGGCATCAGTTTGATCAAGGTGGGTATCACTGACCTCGGCGGCGGTTTCAACGCCCCCGACTTCGGCGCCCCCACCAATCTGGCGTTGGGCCTGTTCGTCGTACTGACGATCATTCTGCTCAACCGCTGCAACACACCTTGGGTACGCCTCTCGGCAATCATCATCGGCTTGGCCCTCGGCAGTCTTGCAGCCTGGTTCAGCGGCAAGCTCGTGCCTCAAGCCCTCCCCGACCTGCCCCTGATCAGCCTGCCGGTCCCATTCCGCTTCGGTTTCAACTTCGACTGGAGCGCTTTCCTGCCGATTGCGCTGATTTATCTGATCAGTAGCATCGAAACCGTCGGCGATCTCACCGCCAACTGCATGATCGCCCGCCAGCCCATCAGCGGCCCCTCTTATATAAGCCGGCTTAAAAGTGGCGTTCTCGGCGATGGCGTGAGCTGCATGATCGCCGCCACCTTCAGCGCCTTCCCCAATACCACCTTCGCCCAGAACAACGGCGTGATCCAACTGACCGGTGTAGCCAGCCGTTACGTCGGCTTATATATCGGCGCGCTGTTGTTTTGCCTCGGCTTGTTTCCAATGATTGGCGCGGTGCTGCAGCAAATCCCCAAACCGGTATTGGGCGGCGCCACCCTGGTGATGTTCGGCAGCGTGGCCGCCGCCGGCGTGCGCATCCTCGCCCAGGCGCCCCTGGACCGGCGCAGCATGCTGATCATCGCCACCTCGTTCGGCGTTGGCCTGGGTATCGCCGCCCAACCGAACCTGCTGCACCTTATGCCGACGCTGGTACAGAATCTGTTCGACTCCGCCATCACCAGCGGCGGGCTGACCGCCATTGTGTTGTGCCTGTTATTGCCCGAAGCCGGAACAACCGAGACCGCCGCAAACCACACACCGGAAAGCGACACACTGGAACCGCTTTGACGGTTTTATTGCATCAGGACTTGTCTGAGGCTTGAGGGTGGGTTATCTGTGCATACGTCGTCTCTATCGATCAGCACGGAAACCTCCATGAGCCTCGAAGTTCCTGCCCACAGCAATCACGCCGGTAAGCCCGCCAGCCGCATTCGGCAAAAAAACGAACAAGCGATACTCCAGGCTGCTGAAGATGAGTTCGCGCGCCATGGCTACAAAGGCACCAGCATGAACACCATTGCTGCCAGCGCCGGGCTGCCCAAGGCTAACCTGCATTACTACTTCACCAACAAGCTGGGCCTGTATATTGCGGTGCTCAGTAACATCCTCGAACTGTGGGACAGCACCTTCAACACCCTGACCGCCGAGGATGACCCTGCCGTAGCCCTCACCCGCTACATCCGCACCAAGATGGAGTTCTCGCGGCGCCAACCCCAGGCCTCGCGGATTTTCGCGATGGAGATCATCAGCGGTGGCGAATGCCTTACCGAGTATTTCAGCCAGGATTACCGTGCCTGGTTCAGTGGCCGTGCGGCGGTGTTCCAGGCCTGGATCGACGCAGGCAAGATGGACCCGATCGACCCGGTGCACCTGATCTTCCTGCTGTGGGGCAGCACCCAGCACTACGCCGATTTCGCCACCCAGATCTGCCGCGTCACCGGTCGCACCAAGCTGACCAAGCAGGATATGGAAGACGCCGGCACTAACCTGATTCACATCATTCTCAAGGGGTGCGGCATCAAGCCGGCCCCGTAGACGAAGCGACTTATGCCTTTCACGCTCACCGGCCTTTGCGAGTTTCGCGAAGAAATACGCAAAAGCCGCTTTATTACCCTCGCGGCTCCCATCACCAGCCCGCAGGACGCACAGGCGTTTTTCGAGCAGCACAGCGACTTGAATGCCACACACAACTGCTGGGCCTGGAAGCTCGCCGACCAATATCGCAGCCATGACGACGGCGAACCCGGCGGCACCGCTGGCCGGCCAATACTGGCAGCCATCGAGGCACAGGGCTTTGATCAGGTCGCGGTGCTGGTGATTCGCTGGTACGGCGGCATCCAGTTGGGCACCGGCGGTCTGGCCCGAGCCTACGGCGGTGGCGCCAATAAATGCCTGCAGACGGCCGAACGCATCGAACTGATAAGCCGCGTGCCTTTGAGTTGCGCTTGCGGTTTCGCCGAGCTGAACCTGGTGAAGCTGCGCGTTGCTGACCTCGGAGGACTGGTGGTTGAAGAAACCTTCACCGCCAACGGCGTCGAGTTGCAGCTCGCCTTGGGCGAAGCACATATTGACACTCTGCAGATTCAACTCGCCGACCTCAGCCGTGGGCGTATCCTGCTACAACGCTGAACACCCTGAACCGCGACTCTTAAAGGAAGCTTTTCATGTCTACGCCAAAAACCGCATTGATCATCGGCGCCTCCCGTGGGCTGGGCCTTGGCCTGGTCAAGCAACTGCTCCAGCAAGGCTGGGACGTGACCGCCACCGTGCGTGATCCAAGCAAGGCCGACGCCCTGAAAGCCGTGGGCCCGGTACAGATCGAGAAGCTCGACATGGACGATCAACAAGCCGTGATCGCCCTGAGCCAACGCCTGAAAGGACGCACCTTCGACCTGCTGTTCGTCAACGCCGGCGTCAAGGGCCCCGCCAATCAGGAGCCGGGCCACGCCACGTTGGCAGAAGTCGGCCAACTGTTCTTCACCAACGCCGTAGCACCGATCAACCTGGCCCAGCGCTTTGTCGGGCAAATCCGCAAGGACACGGGCGTGCTGGCCTTCATGAGTTCGGTACTGGGCAGTGTGACCATCCCCGACGGCTCTGACCTCGCCTTGTACAAAGCCAGCAAAGCGGCACTCAATTCCATGACCAACAGCTTCATCACCCAACTGGGCGATCACACGTTGACCGTGCTCTCATTGCACCCGGGCTGGGTGAAGACCGACATGGGCGGCGAAAACGCGCACATCGACGTCGACACCAGCGTACGCGGCCTGGTGGAACAGGTGAACGCCTACACTGGCAAAGGCGGCCATCACTTCATCGATTACAAAGGCGACACCATCGCCTGGTAAATGCCCGTACGCTGTAGGAGCGGTCTTGCCCGCGATGGTCTCAAGGGCATCGCGCTCCTACAGATAGACCCGAACATGGACTACAAGTAAACTTTGCACCTCGCCCTCACCGGCGACCCTGGATCAGCAGACAGGGCAACACTGAGCTGGCAAACCTGAACCCATCATTCAGAGGAGCCGGCCAATGCCTGCGACCCGTATCTGGTTAAAAAACCCCCTCGCGATTTTCACTGCCAACGGCCTCGACGCCCGTGGCGGCCTGGTGCTGCAAGACGGTGTGATCACCGAACTGCTGGCCCAAGGCCAAGAGCCCGCACAGCCCTGCGCCCAAGTGTTCGATGCGCGTGAGCATGTGGTCCTGCCGGGGCTGATCAACACCCACCACCACTTCTATCAAACCCTGACTCGCGCTTGGGCGCCGGTGGTCAATCAGCCATTGTTTCCCTGGTTGAAAACCTTGTACCCGGTTTGGGCGCGGCTCACCCCGGAAAAACTCGGTCTCGCCAGCAAAGTTGCGTTGGCCGAATTGCTGCTCTCGGGCTGCACCACGGCAGCAGACCACCACTACCTGTTCCCCGACGGCCTGGAAAATGCCATCGACGTACAGGTAGAAAGCGTGCGCGAGCTGGGCATGCGCGCCATGCTCACCCGCGGATCCATGAGTTTGGGTGAAGCCGACGGTGGCCTGCCACCGCAACAAACCGTGCAGCAAGGCCAAGTCATCCTTGAAGACAGCCAGCGGCTGATCCACGAATACCATGAGCGTGGTGACGGCGCGCAGATCCAGATCGCCCTGGCACCCTGCTCACCTTTTTCCGTCACCCCGGAAATCATGGCAGCCAGCGCCGAGCTGGCCAACCGCCTGGATGTGCGCCTGCACACCCACCTGGCGGAAACCCTCGACGAAGAAGACTTCTGCCTGCAGCGCTTCGGCCTGCGCACCGTGGACTACCTCGACAGTGTCGGCTGGCTCGGCCCGCGCACCTGGCTGGCCCATGGCATTCACTTCAACCCGGATGAAATCGAGCGCCTGGGCGCCGCCGGCACCGGTATCTGCCATTGCCCAAGCTCGAACATGCGTCTGGCGTCCGGCATCTGCCCTACGCTGGATCTGCTCGCTGCGGGCGCGCCTATCGGCTTGGGCGTGGACGGTTCAGCCTCCAACGATGCGTCGAACATGATCCTTGAAGCCCGCCAGGCCTTGTACATCCAGCGCCTGCGCTACGGCGCGGAAAAGATTACCCCGGAAGGCGTATTGGGCTGGGCAACCAAAGGGTCGGCGCAGTTGTTGGGCCGTACGGATATCGGTGAATTGGCCGTCGGAAAACAGGCCGATCTGGCGCTGTTCAAGCTCGATGAGCTGCGCTTCTCCGGCAGCCACGATCCGATCTCGGCGCTGCTGTTGTGCGGCGCCGACCGTGCGGACCGGGTGATGATTGCAGGCAAATGGCGCGTCATCGACGGTCAGGTCGAAGGATTGGACCTGCAAGGCTTGATCGCCGATCACACCCAGGCCGCGCGCCAGTTGATCGCCGGCTGATTACAACCCCAGCAGCGACAACATGATAAAGGTCGCAAACAGCACAAAATGGGTCATCCCTTCGATGGCGTTGGTTTCGCCATCGTTGAGGTTGATCGCACTGACAATCAACGTGATAAGCACCATCACGGTCTGTACCGGGGTCATTGCCATCTGGAACGGCTGACCGGTGTAGAGCGCCATCGCCTCCATCACCGGCACCGTCAGGATCACCGTCGACAGCGAAGCACCCAACGCAATATTCACCACCGACTGCATGCGATTAGCCAACGCGGCACGTAACGCCGTCAGGATCTCCGGCGCCGCTGAAATCGCCGCGACCACAATCGCCGTAATCACCGGCGGCGCCCCCGTGCCTTCCAACCCCAGATCCAGCGTCTTGGACATCACCTCGGCCAGTGCGCCGATCACAATCACCCCAAACACCAGAGTGCCAATGGAAAACGCCAGGTTGACCGGCGGCGCCTGCTCTTCTTCCGGCAGTTTCTTGCGGCGTTTTTCCGGGTAGCTGTAGCTGAAGAAATAACTGTGCGGCCCCACCTGCATCCGCAGAAACAGGGTGTACAACACCACCATCGCGCCAATGGTGAAGGCCGAGTAAATTTTCCAGTCGGCCTCGGGGATGAATTCCGGAACGACCATCGACACGCCCATGGCGGTAAGGATCATCACACTGTAGGTGCGTGCCGAATCATCGTTGTAGGACTGCTCGCCATGTTTGATGCCCCCCATCAACGCGGCCAGGCCGAGGATGCCGTTGATATCGAGCATGACCGCCGAATAAATGGTGTCACGCACCAGGGTGGGCGACGGCTCGTTACTCATCATGATCGCCAGGATCACCACTTCCACCAGGACGGCGGCGAGGGTGAGGATCATGGTGCCGTAGGGGTCACCAACTTTTTCCGCCAGTTGCTCGGCATGGTGGGCCACGCGCATCGACGCCACCACGATAAAGCCGATCAACACCACGCCGGCCAGCAACGCCGTGATTTGCCCGCTGTGAAGCATCCAGTGCTCCAACGGGTAGGCGGCGATGGCAGCAATCAGCGCCAGCAGCATAAATTTTTCTTGCTTGAGGGATGTGAGCATTCCGGGCCTTTTAGTGCGGCAAATCAGTCATTGATGGGGTACAGACTGCGTCACGCCGCTAACGTTTCGTTACACCTTAGTTCAAGTGGCCCTTGCGCGAATGCAACGAAAACGATCCTGCTGGTCAGGTTTTGCCGATTATTTCGGCCATGGGCTGTAGAATGCCGCCATTGCACCTGATGAGATTTTAGAAAATGTACGATTGGCTCAACGCCCTGCCCAAGGCTGAACTGCACCTGCACCTGGAAGGCTCGCTGGAGCCTGAGCTGTTGTTCGCCCTGGCCGAGCGCAACAAGATTGCGCTGCCGTGGAACGACGTCGAAACCCTGCGCAAGGCGTACGCCTTCAATAACCTGCAAGAGTTTCTCGACCTGTATTACAAGGGCGCCGATGTGCTGCGCACCTCCCAGGACTTCTACGACCTGACCTGGGCCTACCTGCTGCGCTGCAAAGAGCAGAACGTGATCCACACCGAACCCTTCTTCGATCCACAGACCCACACCGACCGTGGCATTCCGTTCGAAGTGGTGCTCAACGGCATCGCCGCTGCGCTGAAAGATGGCGAGCAGCAACTGGGTATCACCAGCGGCTTGATCCTCAGCTTCCTGCGCCACCTCAGCGAAGCCGAAGCGGAAAAAACCCTGGACCAGGCCTTGCCGTTCCGTGACGCGTTCGTGGCCGTGGGCCTGGACAGCTCGGAAATGGGTCACCCGCCGAGCAAGTTCCAGCGCGTGTTCGATCGTGCTCGCCACCAAGGCTTCCTCACCGTGGCCCACGCCGGCGAAGAAGGCCCGCCCGAGTACATCTGGGAGGCCATCGACCTGCTGAAAATCCAGCGTATCGACCATGGCGTTCGCGCCATCGAAGACGAACGCCTGATGCAGCGCATCATCGACGAGCAGATCCCGCTGACCGTGTGCCCGCTGTCCAACACCAAGCTGTGCGTGTTCGATGACATGGCCCAGCACAACATCCTCGACATGCTCGAGCGTGGCGTGAAGGTCACGGTGAACTCCGATGACCCGGCGTACTTCGGCGGTTATGTGACCGAGAACTTCCATGCGCTGCACACCGCGTTGGGCATGACCCAGGACCAGGCCAAACGCCTGGCGCAGAACAGCTTGGATGCGCGGCTTGTAAAGCCCTAACTGAGTCAATAACGATTGGCGATGTCACGCAGACATGGCCAATCGGGTGATTTCCCTGTGTCCTACGGCGTTGACCCGTAAAGCCTGGGACTCATTGATCACACTGATCCAGTTCGACTGCAGAAACAGTTGCAACAACCCCCCGCCCAACGCGCCGCCCAGATGAGGTTGGTGCTGGCTCCAGTCAAAACAATTACACACCAGCGGCGACGCCAGGGCCTGGGTAAAAATCCCCAGGTTTGCCAGGCGCTGCGCGCCCTTGACCGTGACATCGGCACGCTGCTCATGACGTTCTATCCAACCCTCTTCCAGCAGATGCTGATACAACTGCGCGCCCAATTCGCCGCCGAGGTGGCCATGGCACAACCGCGCATGGCGTAACAACGCCGGAGCAACCAGCGCTGGCGGTAGTGCCTCCGGCGCTCTGCGTGCGGCGCACGCCACGGTGGTCCTGGCCAAGGCATCAATAGCGGCGCTGACATCAGGCGCCGCAACACGGAACAAACGCTTGCCACGCCTGGCTTCCACTCGCAACACACCACTTGCCGTCAGTCGCGCCAGATGCGCGTTGGCGGATGTCGGTGACAACCCGGCAAGCGTCGCCAACTCGACGGGTGATTTGGCCGAGCCATCCATCAAGGCCCACAACATGGCGGTACGTTTGGGTTCGGCGAGCAAGCTGGCGATCTGACTGATGCAAAGTGCAGCTTCCATCTTTTCACTCCCTGTCGATTTATTTTTCTGCTGAAGTAGGCCCCAAAGTATAGGGGCGCAAACCGCCGGTTCCACGGCGTCTGACAGCGTAGAGAGGGACAAGATCTGAGTGAAATTTCCTGCTTTGATGGAGTCCGTTACGTTGTGCTGGATCGCTCTGGCAATTGGGCGGTCAATGTCGCACAGCGGGACACGAGCATTTCCCGCAACAAGTTAACGGGTTTGCTCAATTGCGCCCGATGGGCACACAGCAGATTGAGCGGCGTGCGCTCGCCACGCAGCTCCGGCAGGATAAGGCGCAAGCGCCCGGCCAACACGTCGGTACTCACATCCAGCCACGACTTGTAGGCAATGCCGACACCCGCCACCGCCCAGCGGCGGACCACATCGGCATCGTCACTGAACCGGTCGCCGGTAACCGTCAGGCTGACTTCACGCTTGCCGTCGTGAAAGGTCCAGTGATCGTGGACCCGGCTGCCGAGCATATACAGCAGGCAATTGTGCTGGGCCAGTTGTCCCAGATGCCGGGGCTCACCATAACGTGCGAGATAGCCGGGAGAGGCACACAACACACGCACATTGTCCGGGGCGACGGGCAGCGCGATAAGGCTGGAGTCTTCAGGTTCACCATAGCGCAGGGCGATATCCACCGGCTGACGGAACAGATCGGCAATCCGATCGCCCAACAATAGCCGTACCGTGAGTTGCGGGTAGTCACGCTGGAATTCATCCAGCCAGGGCAACAGCTGATTGCGTCCGAAATCCGACGGGGCCGACAATTGCAGCACACCACTGACATGGTCCTGCCCGCTGGCCAATAAGCGTCGCCCTTCATCCAGCGAGCTCAAGGCAGCACGGGCATATTCCAGGAAGCCTTCACCTTCGGCGGTCAGGCGCAGGCTGCGAGTGGAGCGTGCCAGCAAACGCGTATTCAGTTGCTGTTCGATACGCTTGAGCGCCGCACTCGCCACCGCTGGCGACAGGTCCATCACCCGTGCCGCAGCCGACAGGCTACCCAGGTCTGCCGCACGTACAAACAACTGCAAATCATCAAAACGCAGCATGCATTACTGTCCATTATCAAAATTTTGTTGAAACAGACTGCTGTTTTAGCCGCTTTTATCTGCGCGGGAAATAGCCAATCATCTACGCATCCCGTTCATCACGTGTCTGGAGTTGAATATGCCCACTGCCTTTAACGTCATCGCCACGCTGATCGCCAAACCCGGCCAACAGGCCACCCTGGAAACCTTGCTGCGCGGCCTGTTGGAACCCACTCGCCTGGAAGCCGGTTGCGAGCAGTACGACCTGCACCAGGATCTGCAACACCCCGAAACGTTCTACATGCTCGAGCGCTGGAGCGACGACGCGGCGTTGGCCGACCACGACCAGAGCGCGCATATCCAGAGCTTTCGCGCCAAAGCCGCTGATGTGATCGAACACTTCGAACTCAAGCGCCTGAAATTTCTCGCCTGATCATCACCATTTTTCTGTAGGCGCGAGCTTGCTCGCGAAAATCGTCAACGAAAACGCAGCGTGTCTGGTTTAACGCGGCGCCCTTGAGTGTTTCGCGAGCAAGCTCGCGCCTACAGTCGGTTAACCTTGTTTTCTGGAGACATCATGAAAGCCATTGCCTACTACGCCTCACTGCCGATCAACGATCCAAATGCCCTGCAAGACATCGAACTGCCAGCGCCTGTCGCCGGCCCGCGTGACCTGTTGGTGGAAGTCAAAGCCATCTCGGTCAACCCGGTGGACACCAAGGTTCGCCAGAACGTCGCCCCGGAAAAGGGTGCGGCCAAGGTACTGGGTTGGGACGTGGCCGGTGTGGTCAAGGCCGTCGGCAGCGACGTGACGCTGTTCAAGGCGGGTGACAACGTGTTTTACGCCGGTTCCCTGGTGCGTCCGGGCGGCAACAGCGAACTGCATACCGTGGATGAGCGCATCGTCGGGCATATGCCGAAAAGCCTGGGTTTTGCCGAAGCTGCCGCGTTGCCGCTGACCGCCATCACCGCCTGGGAATTGCTGTTCGAACGCCTGCAAGTGCAGGAAGGTCAACAGGACAACGGCCAGAGCCTGTTGATCGTCGGTGCCGCCGGTGGCGTGGGGTCGATCCTGACTCAACTGGCCAGCCAACTCACCGGGTTGAAAGTGATCGGCACCGCTTCGCGTCCGGAAACACAAGAGTGGACCAAGGCCCTCGGCGCCGACCTGGTGATCGACCACAGCCAACCGCTGAGCGATGCGCTGAAAGCCGCCGGCCATCCGCAGGTGACCCACGTCGCCAGCTTGACCCAGACAGATCATCACCTGGACCAGTTGGTCGAAGCCCTGCAGCCCCAGGGCAAGCTGGCGCTGATTGACGATCCCAAGACGCTGGACGTCAGCAAGCTCAAGCGCAAGAGCCTGTCGCTGCATTGGGAATTCATGTACACGCGCTCGATGTTCGAGACCCCGGACATGATCGAACAGCACAACCTGCTCAACCGAGTGGCCGAACTGATCGACGCCGGCACCCTGAAAACCACGGTGGGTGAGCACTTCGGTGTGATCAATGCCGCAAACCTGCGGCGTGCCCATGCGCTGCTGGAAAGCGGCAAGGCCAAGGGCAAGATCGTGCTGGAAGGCTTCTGAACAACTAGCTGTCAGGGTCGTCCATTATTCATGTGAGTAATGGACGACACCGCTAGTCAGAGAGTTGACCTTTGTCATATTTGTGAGCGTATTCGGGTTTATATTGGCCGCCTTTGCCACGATTCTTTTACGTGAGGAAGTCAGCAATGAAAATCCTGATAAAAGCGTTAGCAAAATCCGCAGGCAATAAATGGCAGGTCCGTCTCGACCAAGACGCTTTCACCTTCCGCACCGAGGCCGAAGCCCGTGCCTTTGCCGACACCCTGCAAGCCCGTATCCAGGCGCCCCACCGTTTTCCGAACAGTCAGCAACGCTCCGCCGCTGGCTGACCCGCTGTTCAGACCTGAGCCTGCAACGCCCGTTTACGTTGCAGGCGCTGGGTTGACATCGCAATCGTCACCGCCAACACACCGCACAAGCTGATGACCATCGCCATCGGCATCGCCGTGCCGTCGTGCAAAACCCCAACCAACGACGCCGCCCCCGCCGCGACGCCAAACTGAATGCAACCGAGCAACGCCGAGGCGCTACCGGCCCGTGCGCCCTGCCCACTCATGGCACAGGCCGAGGTATTCGGCAAAATGCAGCCCAGGCTGGCAATGCAGATAAACAGCGGTACCAGCAATGGCCACAGCGCATCGGTGCGCAACGATGCAATACCGAGCAAGCTCAACGCCGCCAACAGGTAGACCCACACACTGCGCGACAACAGGAACGCCGGGCCGCGTTTGGACAGCAACCGCGCGTTGACCTGCGCCACCAGGATAAAGCCTGCGGCATTGGAACCGAACAGCCAGCCGTAATGCTCAGCCGGCACGCCGTAGAGCTGGATGAAGACGAAAGGTGAACCGGCGATGTAGGCAAACATCCCGGCAATCGAGATACCGCCGGTGAGGGCATAGCCCAGGTAGACCCGGTCCGACAACAACGCCGCATAGCGACGCAGCGACCCGGACAACGGCTGACGCGGCTGATGGGCCGGAAAGGTTTCCGGCAGCCCGACCGCCACGGCGATGGCCGCCATCACGCTGAAGATCGACAGCGCCAGGAAAATCGACTGCCAGCCCCACAGCCCAACCATCAGCCCGCCGGCCAGCGGTGCGAGGATCGGCGCCAGGCCGGTGACCAGCATCAACTGGGAAAACACTTTGGCCGAGCCAACCGCATCGCATTTGTCACTGACCACCGCGCGGGAAATCACCATACCGGCGCAGCCACCGAGGGCCTGCACAAAACGCGCGCCGATCAGCCATTCCAGCGACGGCGCAAAGGCGCAGGCAAAGGACGCAAGGGTAAACAGGGTGACACCACTGAGCAGCGGGCCGCGGCGGCCAAAGCGGTCAGCCAGTGGGCCATAGATCAACTGACCGAGGGCCAGCCCACCGAAATACACCGCCAGGGTCAGCTGGATGTGTTTTTCATCGGTCGCGAAGGCCTTGGCCATGGCCGGAAAGCCGGGCAGGTAGAAATCGATCGCCAATGGCGCGAAGGCGCTCAAAGCACCCAGAATCAGAATTATGCGGAGGTTCATCGGGCACCCAAGTGAGACGGCAGCCCGATAGTCTAGCCGCGCTTGGGCGCATTGAACACGATAGCTCGCTAACTATTTATCCGCGTCAGGCAAGCTTGACGCTGTAGCCCTCTTCGGTGATCGCCTGGATCACTTGTTCGGCAGACAAACGGCTTTCGACGCCCACTTCCTTTGCCGCCAGGTCGACTTTCACACTGGCCGCCGGATCCTGGCTCTGCACTGCCTGGGTCACCGCTCGAACGCAATGGCCGCAGGTCATTCCTTCAACGCTGAATACTTGCATGACATGACTCCTTTGATGAGGTTGGACCCAGTCTTGACCTTGCCACGATGGCAAGGTCAAGTTCTGAAAACATCTGCCGGGCTGGTATTTGGCCGCTTCAAAGGCCAAGCTTCACCCATCTTTGATTCACACCACGGAGCATTCGCCATGCGCTGGTCGTTTTTTGCCCTTGCTGGCCTGATGAGCTTGTCGGCCGCTGCGCCCCAAGCCCTCGCCGCAGAAGACTATGCGGTGCTGATCATTTCCCGGGAACGCCTGGAAGTGCCGACCAACTGCGAAATCGGCCTGTACCTGAATGACCAGCTGGCAGGCCGGCTGTTCCAGGAACAGGCCACTTCGTTCAACCTGCCGGCGGGAAACCTGTCCTTGCGCCTGAAGCTGCTGCCGGGCCAATCCCCTGGCTGCCTGCCGGGGATGCTGGCGCCGCCGGCGCAGAACATCACGCTCAAGGCCGGGGATGTACGCAAACTGCGTATTGCCCAAGGCTCGGATGGCATGTATCTCAAGCCCGCTGCATTGGAATATTAAAGGCGCTTGACCTTCCCCACAGGTCAAGGTTGATCCTAGGGGCAACTTCTCTTGGAGGACTGCCCCATGAATGGATCCACCACCTTTGACCTGCCCATCAGCGGCATGACCTGCGCCAGCTGTGCCGGCCGGGTCGAGCGTGCACTGGGTAAGGTGCCGGGGGTGCAAAGCGTCAGCGTCAATCTGGCCAACGAACGCGCCCACGTTGAAGTGCTCGGCCAGATGGACCCGGGCGTGCTGATCGCCGCCGTCGACAAAGCCGGCTACACCGCCACCCTCCCCCAGAGCGAAACGGCCACCGACGCGAATCAAGCCCAGCGCCTGCAACGCGAGCGTTGGTCGCTGCTGCTGGCGATCCTGCTGGCATTGCCGCTGGTGCTGCCGATGCTGGTGGAGCCGTTCGGCCTGCACTGGATGCTGCCCGCCTGGGCACAGTTTGCCCTGGCAACCCCCGTGCAATTCATCTTCGGCGCACGCTTCTATATTGCCGCCTGGAAAGCCGTGCGTGCCGGTGCCGGCAACATGGACCTGCTGGTGGCCATCGGCACCAGTGCCGGTTACGGCCTGAGTATTTATGAATGGCTCACCGCGCACCCCGGCATGGCACCGCACCTGTACTTCGAAGCCTCCGCGGTCGTGATCGCCCTGGTGCTGCTGGGTAAATACCTGGAGAGCCGCGCCAAGCGCCAGACCGCCAGCGCTATCCGCGCCCTGGAAGCCCTGCGTCCGGAGCGGGCGGTTCGGGTGATTGAAGGCCGTGAAGAAGATGTCGCCATCAATGCCCTGAAACTCAATGATCTCGTGCTGGTAAAGCCCGGCGAACGCTTCCCGGTAGACGGTGAAGTGGTCGAAGGACAAAGCCATGCGGACGAAGCCTTGATCAGCGGCGAAAGCCTACCCGTCCCCAAACAACCCGGCGATAACGTCACCGGCGGCGCCATCAATGGCGAAGGCCGCCTGCTGGTACGCACCCTGGCCCTCGGGGCTGAGAGCGTGTTGGCGCGGATCATCCGCCTGGTTGAAGACGCCCAGGCCGCCAAGGCCCCGATCCAGAAACTGGTGGATAAAGTCAGCCAGGTGTTCGTCCCAGCCGTGTTGGTGCTGGCATTGGTGACATTGGCGGGCTGGTGGCTGTATGGCGCGCCCCTCGAGACCGCGATCATCAATGCCGTCGCCGTGCTGGTGATCGCCTGCCCTTGCGCCCTGGGCCTTGCTACACCCACCGCGATCATGGCCGGTACAGGCGTTGCCGCGCGCCACGGCATCCTGATCAAAGACGCCGAAGCCCTGGAACGCGCCCATGAAGTGAGCGCCGTGGTCTTCGACAAGACCGGCACCCTCACCTCCGGCGCGCCGAAGATCGCCCACCTGACGGCAGTGGATGGCAACGAGGCCTTGTTGCTGCAACAGGCCGGGGCGTTGCAACGCGGCAGCGAACACCCGTTGGCAAAGGCCGTGTTGGATGCCTGCAACGAACAAGGTCTGGCAGTGGCCGACGTGACGGCCAGCCAATCCCTGACCGGGCGCGGCATTGCCGGCACGCTGGATGGCCGGCAATTGGCCTTGGGCAATCGTCGCCTGCTGGAAGAAAGCGGCTTGAGCGCAGGCAATCTGGCCGACTCCGCCAAGGCTTGGGAGGCAGAAGGCCGCACCTTGTCCTGGCTGATCGAGCAAGGCGCACAACCCCGAGTGCTTGGGCTGTTCGCGTTTGGCGATACCCTCAAACCCGGTGCGCTGGAAGCGGTGCAGCAACTCAAGGCCCAGCGGATCAGCAGCCACCTGCTTACCGGTGACAATCGCGGCAGTGCCCACGTGGTGGGCGAGGCGTTGGGTATCGAAGACGTGCACGCCGAAGTATTGCCCGCCGACAAAGCCGCCACTGTTACAGAGCTGAAAAAGACCGGCGTGGTGGCCATGGTCGGTGACGGCATCAACGATGCCCCGGCCCTGGCCGCTGCCGACATCGGCATCGCCATGGGCGGCGGCACCGACGTGGCCATGCACGCCGCCGGTATCACCCTGATGCGCGGCGATCCGCGCCTGGTGCCGGCCGCGCTGGAGATCAGCCGCAAGACCTACGCAAAGATCCGCCAAAACCTGTTCTGGGCCTTTGTGTATAACCTGATCGGCATCCCCCTGGCGGCGTTCGGCCTGCTCAACCCGGTGCTGGCCGGCGCGGCGATGGCCTTGTCCAGCGTCAGCGTGGTGAGCAATGCGTTACTGTTGAAGACTTGGAAACCGGAGCACCTGGAGGATCAACGCCCATGAACATCGGCCAAGCCGCACGCCAGAGTGGGTTGAGTGCCAAGATGATTCGTTACTACGAATCCATCGGCCTGCTCAAAGCCGCCCATCGCACCGACAGTGGCTACCGCGTATACGGCCAGGATGACTTGCACACCCTGGCGTTTATCAAGCGCTCGCGGGATCTGGGGTTTTCATTGGAAGAGGTGGGCAAGCTGCTGACCCTGTGGCAGGACCGGCAAAGGGCCAGCGCCGATGTGAAGGCCTTGGCGCGCCAGCATATCGAGGAGCTGAACCAGAAGATTCTGGAACTGGGGCAACTGCGCGATACCTTGCAGGACCTGGTGGAGCACTGCCAGGGCGATCATCGGCCGGATTGTCCGATTCTCAAGGAGTTGGCGTCCGGTAGCTGCTGCGCCTGATGGAATCTATCTGAATACCTGCGAACCCAATGTGGGAGCGGGCGTGCTCGCGAAGGCGGTGGATCAGTCAGCACACGTATCGACTGACACTCCGCTTTCGCGAGCACGCCCGCTCCCGCATTTTTGCGCTTCATCTACCCAAAGATCATTGCATCCAAGGCGGTGGCGGTTCTTCCGCCTTCTTGCTCTGTGGCGCTTCATCCTCCGCCCGAATCGCCTGGCGACGCTCTTCATCCAGCCGCGCCGCTTCGATTTCACGAATCACACCGCCGACATCCGCCAGCTCTTCGGGCTCATCGAACTCGCCGGTCAATACACTGGCCGGGTGCAGGGTCCCGGCTTCGTACAGCGCCCACATTTCCTTGGCGTACTTGGTCTTCTTCAACTCCGGAGCAAAGCGCCCGAAGTAGGAAGCCATGTTGCCCACATCCCGTTCCAGCATGCTGAAAGCGTGGTTATTACCCGCAGCATCTACCGCCTGGGGCAGGTCGATAATCACCGGACCGGTTGGCGTGAGCAGCACGTTGAACTCGGACAGGTCACCGTGCACCAGACCGGTACACAGCATCAGCACGATCTGGGAAATCAGGAAGGCGTGGTATTCGCGCGCCTGGTCCGGCTCCAGTACCACGTCGTTCAGACGCGGTGCCGCATCGCCGTACTCGTCGGCCACCAATTCCATCAGCAATACGCCTTCGAGGAAGTCGAACGGCTGGGGCACGCGAACGCCCGCACCGGCCAGGCGGAACAACGCCGCGACTTCGGCGTTCTGCCAGGCATCTTCAGTTTCTTTCTTGCCGAACTTGGACCCCTTGGCCATGGCCCGGGCCTGCCGGCTGTTACGGACCTTACGGCCCTCCTGGTATTCGGACGCTTGACGAAAACTTCGTTTGTTCGCCTCCTTGTAAACCTTGGCGCAACGCAATTCGTTGCCGCAGCGCACCACATAAACAGCTGCTTCTTTACCACTCATGAGTGGGCGCAGCACTTCGTCGACCAGACCGTCTTCGATCAGGGGTTCAATGCGTTTAGGAGTCTTCATCAGCTTTTATTGTGGGTCCTTTATTACCAAATACGCGTATGGCACTCGTTATACGGCAATCAGCTCGCCGGTGGGAGGGGCTACCGACCGTTGATCACTTAAGAATGCATCCAATATGCCAGTTTCAGCGCTCAATAATCGCCGTCACCCCTTGCCCGCCCGCTGCACAGATGGAAATCAGCCCTCGGCCCTTGCCTGCCGCGTCGAGCAACTTGGCCAGATTGGCGACGATACGTCCACCTGTGGCGGCAAATGGGTGCCCGGCGGCCAGGGAGCTGCCTTTCACATTGAGTCGACTACGGTCGATGGCGCCCAGGGGCGCGTCAAGTCCCAGACGCGTCTTGCAATAGTCCGCATCTTCCCAGGCCTTGAGCGTGCACAACACTTGGGCAGCGAACGCTTCGTGGATTTCGTAGTAATCGAAGTCCTGCAGCGTCAGACCATTCCTCGCCAGTAAGCGCGGTACCGCGTACACCGGCGCCATCAGCAAGCCTTCGGCGCCGTTTACGAAGTCCACTGCCGCCGCTTCGCCATCGCGCAGATACGCCAGGATCGGCAAACCACGCTCCTGGGCCCAGGCCTCACTGCCCAGCAGTACCAGCGAGGCGCCATCGGTGAGCGGCGTGGAGTTGCCGGCAGTGAGCGTGCCCTTGTCGCTGCGTTCGAAGGCAGGCTTGAGGGCGGCGAGTTTTTCCAGGGTCAGGTCGGGCCGCAGGTTGTTGTCGCGGGTCAGGCCCAGAAACGGGGTAAGTAAATCGTTGTGCCAGCCTTCGGCGTAGGCGGCGGCCATTTTCTGGTGGCTTTCCAGCGCCAGCTGGTCCTGCTCGGCACGGGGAATCTGCCAGGTCTGTGCCATCAATTCACAGTGCTGGCCCATGGACAAGCCGGTGCGGGGTTCGCCGTTGCGCGGCAGTTCCGGCTTGAGATGATGAGGACGAAGTTGTAACAGGACTTTTAATTTGGCTGCCATGGATTTGCTGCGGTTGGCTTGCAGCAGGATCTTGCGCAGGCCTTCATTCACACCGATGGGTGCGTCGGAGGTGGTGTCCACTCCACCCGCAATCCCGCACTCGATCTGGCCCAGGGCGATTTTATTGGCCACCAGCAACGCCGCTTCCAGCCCCGTGCCACACGCCTGTTGAATGTCGTAGGCCGGGGTCTGCGGCGACAGGCGCGAGCCGAGCACACATTCGCGGGTCAGGTTGAAGTCACGGGAATGCTTGAGCACCGCGCCGGCAGCCACCTCGCCCATGCGCAGGCCGTGCAGGTTGTAGCGTTCGATCAGGCCTTCCAGGGCAGCTGTCAGCATCGCCTGGTTGCTCGCCGTGGCATAGGGGCCGTTGGAGCGGGCGAAAGGAATGCGATTACCGCCAATGATCGCTACACGGCGCAATTGAGTCATGGAAAGCTCCCTGATGGTTGTGGGTGGAATCACCAAGCCTAGCCTAGGCTCAATCGAACGACTGCCACCCTGGGGTGGTCAACCCTTTGAACCCCAGCCTTCGGAGAGCGTTCCATGTCTGACCGTTATATCGACTTCGCCAACTCAAGCCTCGGCCATCGCCTGGTCGCCGCCATTGGCCTGCCGTCACCGGTACGCCTGGAACGCTGGCAAGCCGGGCGTCTGCGTCCGGTGGAAGGAGCGCTGCTGCTGGGCGGCGGTACGCTGGTGAGCAATGTGCAGGCATTTGCCAACAGACTCACCGACGCCATTTACACGTACGGCAGCGAGACGTCGACGTGGATTCCCGGCCACGGCCCCAAGCTGAAAGCCGTGGTGTTCGACGCCAGCCATTTGCAACACACAGACCAACTTAAACAACTGCGCGAGTTCTTCCAGCCGCTGCTGAAAAATCTCGATAACAGCGCCCATCTGGTGATCCTCGGTCGCGCGCCGGAAACCCTCAGCGACCCGTTTGCCGCTAGCGCCCAGCGCGCTCTTGAAGGTTTCAGCCGCTCGCTGGCCAAGGAACTGCGCAATGGCGGCGTGTTGCAATTGCTCTACGTCGGCGACGGTGCCGAAGACCAACTGGAAGGCGCGCTGCGCTTTTTTCTCTCGCCGAAAAGTGCGTATATCTCCGGCCAAGTGATTCGCCTGCAAGCGTGCGCCACTCCGGTTGAGGATTGGACGCGGCCACTGGCCGGGCGCAAGGCACTGGTCACCGGCGCCGCCCGTGGCATTGGCGCGTCCATCGCTGAAACGCTGGCCCGCGACGGTGCCGAAGTGATCCTGCTCGACGTGCCCCAGGCCAAGGCCGACCTCGAAGCCCTGGCCGCGCGCCTGGGTGCACGCACCGTCGCGCTGGATATCTGTGCTGAAGACGCTCCCAGCCAATTGATCGAACAGTTGCCCGATGGCCTCGACATTCTGGTGCACAACGCCGGGATCACCCGTGACAAAACCTTGGCCAACATGACGCCGGAATACTGGGACGCGGTGCTGGCGGTCAACCTCAATGCGCCACAGGTGCTGACCAAGGCGCTGCTCGACAGCGGCACCCTGCATGACAACGCCCGCGTGGTGTTGCTGGCGTCGATCAGCGGCATCGCCGGCAACCGTGGGCAGACCAATTACGCCGCGAGCAAGGCCGGGTTGATCGGCCTCGCACAAGCGTGGGCACCGTTGCTCAAGGAACGCGGTATCAGTATCAACGCCGTGGCCCCCGGTTTTATCGAAACCCAGATGACCGCGCATATCCCCTTCGCGTTGCGTGAGGCCGGGCGGCGCATGAGTTCGTTGGGCCAGGGCGGCCTGCCGCAAGACGTCGCAGAGGCCGTGGCCTGGCTGGGCCAACCGGGTTCCGGAGCGGTCAGCGGGCAAGCGTTGCGGGTGTGTGGGCAAAGCCTCTTGGGAGCATAAGCATGCAATGGAAGACGCTAGGCACTACTCCCTTTTTGCCGCCGCTGTATTGGCGCGCAGCGCTCAAACGCAAGATCACCGGCAGCACGTTGCCCGAACAGGGATTGCGCTGTCGGGTGAGCATCAATCCCAAGCACGTGGCGGCGTATCGCAAGGTCTGCGGTTTTTCCGACAGCCCGGTCTTGCCGGCGACGTATCCCCATATCATGGCGTTCGGATTGCAGATGCAGTTGCTGACGGACAAAGACTTTCCGTTCCCACTGCTGGGGTTGATTCACCTGAGTAACCGCATCCGCATTCATCGCCCGCTGGGTGGGGTGAGCGAATTGTCCGTCGGTGTCCACACGCAGAACCTCAAGCCCCACCCCAAGGGCGCGACCTTTGATCTGATCACCACCGTCGAGGACTCACTCGGCCTGCTATGGGAAGCCGAAAGCCGCATGTTGTGCCGAGGCGTAAAACTGCAAGGTGAACCCGAGGATGACGCCCAGCCCGCCCCCACTCAGGTCAGCGAACTGACCCGCTGGAAGGCCCCCGCCGATATTGGCCGCCGTTATGCCCGGGTCTCCGGCGACTACAACCCCATCCACCTCAGCGCCTTGACCGCCAAGCTGTTCGGTTTTCCCCAAGCCATCGCCCACGGGCTGTGGAACAAGGCGCACACCCTCGCCGCCCTTGGCGAACACTTGCCCGCCGCCAATATCGAGATCAGCGTTGAGTTCAAAAAACCCGTGCGCCTGCCCGGAGAAGTAACGTTATTGGCCAGCGCCGCCGGGTCCAGCGGCGAGTTGTGGTTAAAAGGCGCGGGCGGTATTGAACATATGGTTGGCAACTGGCAACCGATCGCCTGAAATAAACTGATTAATTGTATATATACACCCTAAGTACTAGCGGACTTTTTTAAGTCCGCTTTTTTATTTAACTTATTGTTTTTTAATAAATAAACATCTTGATACATCCTCCCCTTACGCCCTTGGTATTAGTCGCTTAGCCGATACACTGCTGCGGTATATAAATCGTTAATACCAAGTAGAGCATTGAGAGAAGGCACCGCCGGGGCTGTTATAGCCACACGGACAAACACATCACGACCTCGAGAAGCAGTGAGTGTTTGAAGACAACCAAGGTTGTACAGGTGCAAGGAACTCAATCATGAAAACTCAAGTAGTGTTTTGGAAAGCAAGTACCGCGCTGGCCCTGGCAGTAGCACTGGCACTCGGCGGCTGCAGCAGCGGTGGTGGTGGGCATAAATCCAGCGTGGCATCGTCCTCACCGGATGCGGGTGCGGGAACGGGTGGTGGCACCGGTGGCGGTGATGGTGGAACCGGTGGTGGCACTGGTGGCGGTACTGGCGGTGGCACAGATGGTGGTACTGGCGGAGGCACTGGTGGCGGTACCGGCGGTGGCACTGGTGGCGGCACCGGTGGCGGTACTGGCGGAGGTACTGGTGGCGGCACAGGCGGTGGCACCGGTGGCGGCACAGGCGGTGGCACCGGTGGCGGCACAGGCGGTGGCACAGGCTCGACAACCACTCCCCTGGTGACTGGCCAGATTGTCGGCACTCTGGGCGGTACTGTCGGTAATGTGGGTGCTGCGGTTGGCGACCTTGGCGACACCTTGAACAACGTTCCCATCGTCGGCACCACCGCTGGCGGTCTCGTCACCGCTACCGGCGACGCCGTCACCAGCATTGGTACCGGCGTGACTGCCGGCCTGGGCTCCCTGGGCACCAACAGCAATTCCCTCGGCATCACCGTGGCGGGCGTCGGTAACGGCGTTGCCGACCTGGGTGACGGCCTTTCGACCACCGGCAAATCCCTGTCGACCACACTGGGCGGTATTCCAGTGGTGGGCGGCTTGACCGGCGGTGTCGGCGGTGCTGCCGGCGGCCTGGTCGACAAGGTAGGTCAGACCGTCACCATGCTGGGCGATACATTGAGCACCGCCAGCACCACCGGACCGCTGGGTTCTCTCACTAACACGGTCGGCGGCAAAGTGTTGGTGCCCGTGGTCTCGCTGGTGGAAAACACCACCGGCAACCTCGGCAAGGCCACCGGCCTTGGCAACCCGGTCAATGGCCTGCTGGATAAGGTCGGCTCGACGGTGACCGGCCTGGGTGGCCAGGTCGCCAGCGCGGGCGGCACCGGCAATCCGGTTACCAACATCGTAGGTGGCGCATTGACCGGCGTCGGTGGCGTGCTCGACAAATCCGGCGGCTATGTTGCCCCAGCGGGCGGCGGCGCGAAATCCGGCCTGCCCGAGTTGGTGGGCGGCCTGATCGCCAACGTCGGTAACGGTCTGAATGTCGGCAACACTAATGGCACTGTCAGTGCCGCCGGTGTAACCGGTGGCGCCCTCGGCGGCACTGTTGCCTCCCTGGGCACGGTCATCGGTGGCAATGGCATCAGCAACACGGCAGCCACATCGCCCGTTGCCGGCTTGGCCACTCAGGTCGGTGCGGCCCTCAACCCAGTGACCTCCGGCGTCGCCAGCCTGACGCAAAATATCGGAACCACCACGGGCATCGGCGCGCCGGTCAACGGTCTGGTGACACAAGTGGGCGGCGCCGTCAGCGGTATCGGTGCCAACCTGACAGCCGCCAACGCCAACCCGATCACCAATGCCCTCGGAGGCACCGTCAGTGCGGTGGGCAGCACCGTAGGCTCGGTCGGTGGGTTGGTCACAGGCGGCACCGGCACCAGTGGAGGCCTGCTTGGCGGCCTGAACGTAGGCGCCAACGCCTCGGCGGGTGGCAGTGCAAACACCAACACCGGCAGTGGGCTGGGCGGCTTACTGAACGGCCTGACCGGCAAAAAATAGAATTGCACCTGGCCGATTAGACGGCCTCCCCTACAGCGCCTACGCTTGGTTGAGACGAGAGACCCCAATAAGTCTCTCGTCTTTTTTATGGGGCTGGAATCATGCCCTCCCGAACCGAGTCCCAGAACCCGGCGGGCCCGAAACGCTGCTGCAGTTGACCATGGAGTGTCCTATGCGCGTGTTGACGCCGATGTTAGTGCTTACCCTCAGTGCCTACGCACAGGCCGAGACCCTTCCCAACTTCCTCAACAGCAACGACACCATTCGCAACTTGCCAGTGCCCAACCTTCCCGCCGACGCCTATCGACCGGTCACGCCGCAAACCCAGGTGCCCGAAGCTCCGCCCACTCAGGGCCAGCCGCTGTTGATGGACACCAAGGTCACGATTCGCAAGCTGCAGATCGAGGGTGGCACCGTCTACCCGCTCGCCGAGACCGCCAAGGCCTACGAACCGTTGATTGGCCATGAGACCAACCTGGCGCAACTGATCGAAGCCACCCGTGGCATTACACGTCGCTACCAGCAAGACGGTTATCTGTTGTCCTACGCATTCTTGCCCCAGCAAGACTTCGAAAATGGCCTGGTGCGCGTGGTGCTGGTGGAAGGCTATATCAAGGACTACCAGCAAAGTGGCGATATCGGCTCGGTCTCGGCTTACGTCGACAAACTGGCCAATAAACTCCTGGCCGAACGCCCACTGACTCGCAAAACCTTCGAGCGCTACACCACGCTCATGGGCCGTATCCCCGGTGTCACCCTGCAAGCGCAAGTACCGCCGCCAGGCACTACCGACGGTGGCACACGCATGCAGATCACCGCCAGCCGCAAGCCCTTCACCAGCAGCATGAGCATGACCGATGACAACCGCGGTGGCCTGCAGGCCTTGCTCACTGGCACAAGCAACTCCCAAACCTCAATGGGCGAGCAGCTCAATATCAGCGGGCTGTTCCCACCTGGCGAAGATAAAGAGCACTACTACCGCGTGGGCTACAGCCAGTTCATCAATGCCGAAGGCACCCAGTTGGCGCTCGCCGCCGAACGCTACCGCGCCGACCCCAACGCCAACCTGCAACTGGACGGCGGCTTCGAGCTAAAGCCGCACCAGTCCATCGATCGCTACTCCATCGGCCTCAGCCACCCGCTGGTAGCCTCTCCGACTGAGTCGCTGACCCTCGGTACGCGCCTCTACGCAGTGGACCAGACCACACGCTACAAACTCGTGGGTTACCCCCAACGTTTCGACATCGAAACCAACCTGCGTGCCCTGGCGTTCGAAGGTGACTGGCGCAAATCCGACACCCGCCAACTGCGTATCCTCAGCGCCGGCCTGTATCAGGGAATAAATGGCCTGGGCGCCAGGACCCACAGTGATTTTGAAGGGCTCAAGCCCGACCTGGACTTTTTCCGCCTGCGCCTGTCCGGCGTACAAAGCGACAAGTTCTTCGATAACTGGCAAGGCGTACTGTCGGGCGCGTTTTACTGGAGCAATGACACCCTGCCCGACAGCGAACGCGCCACGTTCGGCGGGCAGAACTTCGGTCGTGGCTACCCTGACGATCAAGGCTCCGGTGACAAGGGTTGGGGGGTGGCTTATGAGTTCAACTACAGCTACAACCGCGCCGGCGACTGGGTGAGGATCCTGCAGCCCTATGTCGTGTTCGACCGCGCCAAGAGCTGGTTCAACGATCTGCCAGTCAAGAGCAACGATATGTCATCGGCTGCCGTAGGGCTGCGCTTCGGGGACAACAAGTACTACAACATCGCCCTGGAAGCGGCCAAGCCGATGTCGGATATCGCGCTGGACAGCTTCAACCGGCGGCCACGGTACACGTTGAGCTTCAGTTATCAGCTCTGATCCCGCCCTGTAGGCGCCGGCCTGGCGCCTACAGCCTGGATTTCGGCAGGGGAAACAGGTTGTTCAGCGTATCAATCAACCGCACCAGGTAGATCGGCTTGCGAAACAAGTCCAGCACCTGCAAGCGCAGCATATCGCTCACGTCATCCATCTCGGCATGACCGGACATCACAATCACTGGCAGGTGAGAACGTGAGGTGTGCTCACGCAGGCGTTTGATCAAGGAGATGCCGCTTTCTTCGGGCATACGCAGGTCGGTGATGACCAGGGCAATATCGGGGTGGAGTGTCAATTCTTGCAGGGCGAAGGTGACGGAGGTGGCGGTAAAACAGACAAACCCCTCATTTTCAAGGGACTCGGCAAGTTCGATCAGGGCGTCCTCTTCGTCGTCCACCAAAAGAATTTGCTGGCGGTTAGGCGAAGAGGCGCTCATGGCTGTACCTGAACAGAAAGAACTTTGATAGGCAGTTTCCACATGTACAAAGGGGCGTTCACGTCGTCATTTTAGTCGCGACGCTATCGAAGATAGACTTGATCTTATCTCCAAGCCCTGTACCGGCCCCCACGATCACCAGTGCAACCATTGCCACGATAATCGCGTACTCAATACCCGACGCGCCATCTTTACGTTGAAAAAAGAGTTGGGTCTGGACATACATCTTCAACATCAGCTCAAGGAACATGAGACTTCTCCCTAAAACGCCTTTAAAAGCCGGAACGGCTCTAGTACCAGATGATCGCGGCGTGCCGTTAGAGCATTGTCAACAAACCTCGGGCTCACAACTGTAAGAACGGATTAATCACAAAGTATTAGTCGCAAAGTTGACGCAATGACCCCGGCCTTTAAACGGTTGCGCTTCCAGTTCAGATAATTTTTTTCCGGGTTAATGGCATTTTGTCCTAGCTGAGCTACCTTCAAATAGCCAAATCGTTAGATGTTCATTACAGCCAGGTTGCGGATTAACCCGATTGGATTAAACGGGCATGCAGTGCAACGGGGAAAGGGAGAGCCGTCATGAACAGTCGCATCAGCATGGTCCTGGCCGGCTTGTTGCTGATTGGGGCATTGATCGCCGGGTACTGGGGGCTTGTATTGAGCCGCGCACCGGAGCCCGTCGCCGCCCCCGTTGCACCTGTCGTTTCCGTGGATAACACCGTCGCTGCCGTTGAAGACCAGACCCGCCAACCGGTGGTGGTGCTGGTGCACGAAGTGTCCGCCTTTACGCCACTGACCGCCGCTGACCTGGCCATAGAAAAACTGCGTACCGTACCCGCCGGCAGCCTGTCCCAGCTTGACCAAGCCATCGGTCGTATCCCCCTTCGCACCTTGGGGGCGGGCACTTGGCTCACCGAAGAAAGCTTCAGCAGCGGCGGTCCGCTCGCTCGCATGATTCGCCCGAACGAGCGGGCACTGGCCGTGGCGGTGGATGAGGTGAGCGGCGCCGGAGGCCAATTGACCCCCGGGGACTACGTGGATGTATTGCTGTTCCTGCGCCAGGATGCCAGCAACGCCGAACAGTCAGCTCATATCGTCCTTCCAGCGATGCGCCTGCTCAGCGTTGGCGACCAGTTGGGCCTGGCCAGCGATGGCACCCCCGCGGTGCCACCGCCGGCCACGGTCGAAGAACGCGCCCAGGCAGCACAACGTCGGGCCGCCGCGCGCACCGTGGTGCTGGCGGTGCCGGAGCCGCTATTGAGCCGCCTGATGCTCGCCGCCCAAGCAGGCACGTTGCGCCTGGCCGTACGCAGCGCCGAGGAGCAACTGCTCAGCCGCTACTGGGCCGGCGAAAGCGACGCATCACAAAGGCTGGAAAGCGCCAACCGCGACCTCTACCAATTCACGCAACTGGCCCTGACCGGGCCGCCCAAGCGAGTCACGTCCGCCGCAAGTGAGCCTGGCGTTCGGCGTGGCATTGAAGTCATTCGCGGTGCCCAGGCGGCTCCCCTCACCCCGTAATCGAACAAGGATGCCTTGAATGAGCCAGCGCTACGCACCCGTGTTCACGCAAATGGCCTGGGCCTTCCTGCTGTCGAGCCTGCCGCTCGGCGTGGCCTTGGCGGCGCCAGGCAATTGCAGCGCCCTGGGTCAGTTGCCTGCCGTGGTCGAGGTAGGAGAAGGTCTGCAACAAGAGCTGCAATCGCCCGTGGCCATCACCCGGCTGGCCATCGGCGACCCGAAAACCGCCGATGTGCGCGTGAATGGCGACCGTAATTTCCTGCTGACCGGCGTCTCGTCCGGCGCCACCAGCCTGTTGGTGTGGACCGCCTGCGCCCGTTCACCGCGCCAGAGCATGGTGTTCGTCAAGGGCAAGGCCACCTCGGCGCTGACCAGCCTGTCGCTGTCGCCGTCGGAAGACCCTCTGCTGCCCAGCCAGGTGCAAACCGATATTCGCTTTGTCGAGGTCAGCCGTACCAAGCTCAAGGAAGCCAGCACCCGACTTTTGGGCTCAGGCGCAAACTTTTTCTTCGGCAGCCCCAACCTGCTGTCCCCTTCGGAAGGCGTTTTCAAGCTGCCGGTAAACACTGAAGGCTTCAACGTCGGTTTCGGTGGCGGTCGGGTCAAAGCCATGATCAACGCGCTGGAGCGCAGTGGTTTCGCCTATACCCTGGCACGTCCCAGCCTGGTGGCCATGAGCGGCCAGAGTGCTTCCTTCCTGGCTGGCGGCGAGGTGCCGATCCCGGTGCCCAGCGCAGGCAGCGACACGATCTCCATCGAATACAAGGAGTTCGGCATTCGCCTGACGCTGACGCCGACAGTGATTGACCGCAACCGCATCTCCCTCAAGGTCGCACCCGAAGTCAGCGAGCTGGACTACAGCAACGCCGTGCAGATCCAAGGCATCCAGGTGCCGGCCCTGACGGTGCGCCGTACCGACACCAGCGTGTCCCTGGCCGATGGTGAAAGCTTTGTGATCAGCGGCCTGATCAGCAGCAACAACCGCTCCACCATCAACAAGTTTCCAGGGCTGGGCGATATCCCGATCCTCGGGGCGTTTTTCCGCGACTCCAATATCAGCCGCGAAGAAAAAGAGCTGTTGATGATCGTCACACCGCACCTGGTACAGCCATTGGCCGCCAACGCCCAACTGCCGTCCTTGCCCGGCGAAAAACTGCGCAGCTACGACCCGAACTGGTACCGGTTGTTTTTCCTGGAAAACGGCAATTTCGACCGCCGTAGTGGACTTTCCCAATGAGCGATAGCCTGAGCCAGACCTTTCTCGCCATCACCCGCAACACCACTGACCTGGAGTGGCTGCAGGGCGCCCTGGCGCCCCTTGGCCAGGTCGTGAGCGCCGGTACCGGCAGCCTGGACGAATTGCTCGCGCTGGTCGACGTCACCTTCGCCAACCTGGTATTCGTGGGCCTGGACCGTGAGAACCTCGTGGCCCAGAGCGCACTGATCGAAGGTGCCCTGGAGGCCAAGCCGATGCTCGCCGTGGTTGCCCTGGGCGATGGCATGGATAACCAGCTGGTCCTGAACGCCATGCGCGCCGGCGCCCGCGACTTCGTGGCCTACGGCTCACGTTCAAGCGAAGTGGCCGGCCTGGTGCGACGCCTAAGCAAGCGCTTGCCAGCCGTCGCCCACAGCGCGCAACTGGGCGGCCTGACCGTGCTGTTTGGCACCCAGAGCAATGCCGACGGAGCGATGCTGGCGACGCACCTGGCCTTGGTGGTGCAGAAAAGCGGGCAGCAAACGTTGCTGCTCGACCTGGGCCTGCCACGCAGTGACAGCCTGGCGCTGCTCGGCCTGGAAAGCACGTTCAATTTCGGCGACGCGCTGAGGCATTTGCGCCGCCTCGATTCCACCTTGATCAACAGCGCCTTCACCACAGCGCTGGACGGCTTGCGCATCCTGGCGTACGCCACCGGTGATGAACCGCTCAAACTGACCAGCGCCGCCGAATTGTTCATGCTGCTCAGCGCACTGCGCCAACATTTCCAGCATATCGTCGTGAACATTACCGGGCAGCCCGACAGCGAAGCGTTGCGCACCTTTGTCAGCCACTGCGACAAACTGCTGTGGTGCACCGACCAGAGCGTACTGGACTGCCGGCGCAACCTCGCAGTGCTCAATCGCTGGCGCGAAAAAGGCATGAAGCTTGATCATGCCAAACTGGTAGTAGACCGCTACATCAAAGCCTGCGCACCGGACATCGAAGCCCTGGAAAAAAGCTTCGGTCTTGCGTGCATCGCCGTACTGCCCCTGAGCGCGGAATTGCGCCTTAATGTGAAAAACCAGGGCCAGCCCCTGTTTGCCCTGGCCCCACGCGAACCCTTGACCCAAGCCGTGCGCACGTTGGGTGAGCTCCTGGCTAAACGTTCTGAGGGGCTTGCAAAACCGTCAATGCGTTGGTTTGAACGCCTCCTGGGATCAGGACAATGAACGGCGAAAAATTATTTGGCGGCCCCGCCCGCAGCACAAGCGGCAGCACCGATAACGACGGCCTCAAACTGGTGTTGCATCGCTACATCATTGACGCCATCGAGGAGTCGGGCAAGAACCTGCTCGAAGGCACTCGCCAATCCCTGGCGCAATTTGTCATCGACAAGGTCTCCGAGTACATCACACGCATGCGCCTGGCGATTTCGCGCTATGAGATGGAACGCCTGGCCGAAGAAATCGTCGATGAACTCACCGGTTTCGGCCCGCTTGAGGTGTTGCTGCGTGACCCGTCGGTGACCGAGATCCTGGTCAACGGCCCACACCGGGTGTTTATCGAACGTGACGGCCTGCTGCACCAGAGTGACTTGCGCTTCATTGACGATCATCACGTCGAACGCGTGATGCAGCGCATCCTCGCACCGCTGGGCCGACGCCTGGACGAGTCCTCGCCGATGGTGGATGCGCGCTTGCCCGACGGCAGCCGGGTCAATGCGATCATCCCGCCGATTGCCCTGGATGGGCCCTGCCTGTCGATTCGAAAATTCCGCAAGGACATGCTCAAAAGCACCGACCTGGTCGCCATGCAAACCATCGATCAGAGCATCTTCGAGTTCTTCCAGGAGGCCGTGGGCAAGCGCTGCAATATCCTGATCAGCGGCGGCACCGGCACCGGCAAGACCACGTTGCTGAACATTCTCAGTCAGTTGATCAACCCCCACGAACGCCTGGTGACCATCGAAGACGTGGCCGAACTGCAGTTGGGTCATCCCCATGTAGTTCGCCTGGAGACCCGCCCGCCGAATGCCGAAGGCCACGGTGAGGTACGTTCCAGCGACCTGATCCGCAACGCCCTGCGGATGCGCCCCGATCGCATCATCCTGGGCGAGATCCGCGGTGTGGAGGTGCTCGATGTAATGACCGCAATGAACACCGGCCACGACGGTTCCATGAGCACCGTGCACGCCAACAATGCCCAGGATGCGTTGCTGCGCCTGGAAACCCTGGTGGGGCTGACTGGCCGGGTGATTGCGGAGAAAACCCTGCGCCAGATGATCTGCGCCGCGCTGGACGTGATCATCCAACTGACACGCATGCCCGATGGCCGTCGCTGTGTGAGCGAGGTGGTCGAAGTCGTGGGCGTGCGCGATGACGTGTATGTCACCAATACCCTGTTCCGCCTCGACCGGCGCACCGGCTTCGGTTTCCTGCGCGAAGCCCTCAACCCGGCCGGCGACAAACTGCGCCGCGAATCGACCTTGCAGTCATAGGGAGCGTTGGATGACAGGACCGGTGTTGTTGCTTATCTGCCTGCTGCTGATCGCCCTGTCGTTCTGGCAGTTTCACCATGGCCTGCGCAAGGCCCGGACGGACCGCGTGCTGGAACGGCTCGGCGACGGCCAGCCCGAGACCCAGGAACCGAGTACCACCTGGACCGGCCTTGAGCACATGTTCCAGCGCGCCGGGCTGGGCAAACCCACGGACCGCCTGGGCTTGTGGCTGAGCGCCTGGGTGGTCGGCGTGCTGCTGGGCTGGCTGCTCGCGGACGGGCTGGGCCTGATCGCGATGATCGTTGGGCCACCCCTGCTACTTCGCGTGTACATCAGTTGGCGTTATCAGCGCCGCGTGCAGCGTATGGTCGAGCAATTGCCGCAGTTGTTGGACCACAGCGTCCGTAGCCTCAAATCCGGCAGAACCCTGGCCGACTCCGTACTGGGGGGGATCGAGGGCGTCGAAGCGCCCCTCAAGGACGCCATGGGACGAGTGCAGCGCAACGTGCGCATGGGGGTGAGCCTGCCCGATTCAGTCAGCGATTTCGCCGAGTTCTACGAACAGGACGAATTCCGCCTGTTCGCACTTGGCCTGAAGGTCAATCACCGCTATGGCGGTAACGCCAGCGAGTTGCTGGAAAACCTGATCAAAATGATTCGCGAGCGGGAACAGGGCGCCCGTCAACTCAAGGCCATGACTGGCGAAACGCGCATGACCGCGTATGTGTTGGGCGGCTTGCCAGTGCTGATCGTGGGTTACTTCATGATGGTCAACCCCAGCTACTTGATGACCATGTGGAACGACGACACGGGGCGCATCATGCTGTTCAGCGCGCTGGCCATGGACCTGGGCGGCACCTTTGTCATGTGGCGCATGCTGAGGAGTGTCTGAGATGGCACTTCTGGCCTGCGCCTTGTTGCTCCTCGCCGCTGCGGTATTGGTGGGGGGCCAATTGCTCGAGAACCGCCGGCGCGAACGGCGAGTGGCGGAACGCTTGCAGGGGCGGATGGCCGGCGAAGACCGGCTCGGCAGCCTTATGCGCCAGCTGGGCGGCAGCGCCCTGGCACAGCGCTCGGTCAGTCTGGACAACGAGACGCAGACCCTGCTCAACCGGGTCGGTTGGCGCAAAGCCAGTCAGCGCTCGTTGTTCGCAGCCTTCCAGATCGGTACGCCTATCGTGTCACTGGGCCTGACCCTCCTCGGCCAGCAACTGCTCTTCCCCCACGCAACCCCGGTATGGATTGCCTCGATGTTTGCTTTGGGCATTGGCTACCTGCTGCCAAAACGTGTGCTGGCCGCTGCCGCCAAGCATCGCCAGCAGACCATCGCCAAAGAGGTCTCAACCTTCATTCCACTGCTGCGCATTCTGTTCGAGTCCGGCATGGCGGTTGAACAGTCGCTGCGCGTACTGAGCAACGAAGCCCAGCGCCTGCTTCCCGCGCTGACACACGAATTACGCTTGATCCTGGCACGGGTCGATTCCGGGCTGGAGCTTGGCGAAGAGCTGGGCAAGACCGCCCGTTTGCTGGAAGTGGATGAGTTCACCGACACCTGCATCATCCTCCAGCAGTTGATCCACCAGGGCGGCGGCGCGATGAAGTCCTTGCTGGCCCTCAAGCAGTTGCTTGACGACCGCCGCCTGACCCGCCTGCAGGAATACATCTCGAAGATGTCGGCCAAAATGTCGGTGGTGATGATGGTGTTTCTGTTCCCCGCTTTGCTGATTGTGCTTGGCGGCCCGGCCTTCATCGGCATCGCCCGCGCGTTGAGTCACTTTTGAGGAGACATTGATGAAAGTACTGATTGCCGGCCTGGCCCTGCTGATGCTCAGCGGCTGCGCCACCAATGGCCAATCACCCTGGGCAGCGTTGACCTCACCGGGCAGTTGCGCCAAGCCGAGTTCGGAGCAGGAACTGGCGCTCAACCTGTCCGATGATTTGGCCAACGAAGGCAAGTTGCACGCCAGCCTGGCCAACCTGCAAAGCCTGCCCGACGGCTTGCCCCAGGTGCGGCAACGCAAGGCCCGCACTTACCGCCTGCTCGGGCGCAGCGAAGCCGAACCGTTGTACCGCAGCCTGCTCGGCACCTGCATGACTGCCGAGGGCGAGCACGGCCTGGGGCAATTGGCGGCCGCCAAGGGCAACAACGCCCTGGCCATGACCCACCTGCAACGGGCGGCGCAGCTGGCGCCCACTGACGAAAAGATCCGCAATGACTTGGGCGTGGTGTACCTCAACCAATTGCGCTTGGAAGACGCGCGCTTTGAATTCATGACGGCCATCGAACTCAAGCAGGGCGACCCGTTGGCCGCCGTCAACCTGGTAACGCTGTTGATCTACCAAGACGACTGGGGGCAAGCGGCCAAGGTCGTCAGCCAGTTGGGGCTGAGCCGCGAGCAGTTCACCGATGCCCAGGCCCGCGCGGAAAAACTCAAGGGCGCTGGCGCGACGGTGCGCAAAGTAGCGGCGGTCCGCGATGCCCTGCCTGTGAGTCTCAAGTAAGGAGTGATCGATGAACGCACATTACCTGATCGGCCTGGCGCTGTTACCGCTGGCCGCAATGGCCATCGAACCGGGCCCGTCGTCCCCGCAGCAGGCGGAAACGGAAAACTGGATGGCCCTGCAGATCAACGGGCCGGTGGCTTCGCCGACGCCGCAAAGGGCCACACCCGCGGAACGGGAGCAGTCCTTGCAGCGGTGGCTGGACAGTTACAAGCACCCGATTCCCGAGTTCTTTGAACAGGATGTCGGCGGGAAATCGCCGGGCGGAGGGAGTAATAACTAGTGCGCCGTCACCCGCTGACGCATCGCCGAGTTGCTCGGTGAAAGGGCCAGCGCCAGTTGGGTGCGGTTATGCATATGGGTCAGGCGCAACACCTGGGACACGTATAGTTTGACCGTGTTTTCGGTGATCCCCAGTTCGCAAGCGATCTGGTAATTGGTCTGGCCTTTGCCTACCAGGCGCGCTACGTCCAACTGGCGCGGTGAGAGTTGGTTGAAGATAGTCGGAATCTCCACAGACCCGGCGTCTTCGGCGACCAGCTCACCATCATCCGTCCCCCCCGCACCAGGGCTGCGGCGCACCTTGTCGAGATCCTGGTACAGGTCATTGATGGATTCCGAGAGGTATTGCAGCTTCTGGTTCAAGTGCCCCAGTTGCAGCTCTTTCTGCCGCTCTTCCAATGCCGCTTCCTGACGCTGGAGACCTTCAAGCAATTCGTCGAGATTGATCGGCTTCTGGTAGTAATCCGAGATCCCCGTGCGCAGGGCCTTGATCACGTCCTGTTTGTCGGCCCGTCCGGTGAGCATGATCGCCTCAAACGCCCGAGCCTTACCGGCCACTTTTTGCATGGCTTGCACCAACTCGATGCCGTCCATGTCTGGCATATGCAGGTCGCACAACACCAGCCCGATTTCGGCGTCTTCGCTGAAGCGCTGCAACGCCTGCCGGCTGGAACCACACGGGACGCACCGGTAACCACTGCTTTCGAGAAATTCACAGAGCTCTTCCACAATCAAAGGTTGATCGTCGACGACGAGCACTTTTACCGCCGAGGTAAGCTTGTTCACGCGCTACTCCATGCCTGGCAAACCAAAAGATTGGCCTATCCTTTTGGCGAAGAATCCTACATATCTATGCAATAAACGTAGACCTACTTTCCGACTATGTACATAGCGATAGAAACCTTGTGCGATTAATGAATCCAAAGCCAATACAGCGCAAACCCGGTCAGTACAAAGGGGGCAAAAGGCTGCTTGGTTGACGCTGCAGTAAGCCCATTGTGCTGACGCGCCCTAAGCCGTTGACGGATAAGCACCCAGCCACCTTGGAACACCGCAGCACCAATCAAAGACCACAACAACGCATCCCACGTACTGGCCAGGGCCAGGGCGGCCAGCAGCTTCACGTCCCCGGCGCCAAAACGGCCCAGCGCATAGCCGGGCAAGGTCAGCAGCAGCGCCACGGCAAAGGCCCAGCCCCCCTCACTGGCGGGCGCTCCCAGCCAGGTAGCGCCGTTCCACACCAAGTAAGCCAACGCCAGCAGCGCCACCCCCAGGGTCAAGCCATTGGCGATTTGCCGTTGACGCATATCCTGCAATGCACAGAGCCCCAGCCAGACCAGTATCACCACGCCATGGATCACGTAAAAAACATCCCTTTTCGCTGATTGATTCTATGCTGATATCAAGTAGTAGCCGTCAGGGTAGACGCAGTCATGAAAACAGGCCTGCCTAGAAAGCAAAAAGGTGCGGCGGCGATTGAGTTCGCCCTGGTCTTCGGGATCTTTTTTGCGGTGTTCTATGGGTTGATCAGCTACAGCCTGCCGCTGCTGTTGATGCAGTCGTTCAACCAGGCTGCGGCGGAGGGAGTGCGCCAGGCCTTGTCCGTGGACCCGGTGGCCGCCGGCACCGCTTACTCCACCCAGGTGAAAGACCGCGCCAAAACCACGGTGATCAACCAATTGAACTGGATCCCGTCCAGCTTTCAGTTCTCCTCCAGCTTCATTAGCACCACCTACGACGGCACCACGCTGACCGTGGAGATCACCTACCCCACCACCAACCTTTACTCTGTATTCCCGGCACTGGTGGTACCGGGCATAGGCCCCGTCCCAAATCTGCCGGCCAACTTGACCGCCCGTTCGAGTCTCAAGTTTTGACCTCTGGAGACAAGCTCTTCGGGCGACTGCTCGGCCGCACCAGCGCCCCGCACCTCGATACGCCCGGCGTGCCCATCCCCGGGCTGCACCTGCGCCTGGATCCTCAAGGACACGTGTTGAGCGTTGGCGGCACGCTGAGCCCGCAACTGACGCCCTACAGGGTGGGCGACCCGCGCCCGCTGCTGCGTGAACTGCTGTGCGCCAGCAGCGCCCTGAGCATTGAAGGCAGCCCGGCTGATTGGCAACACCAAAGCCTGGACCTGGACTTCCAGGGCGCTACCGGCCAAGTGCTGCACACACGTGGCTGGATCGAACCCGAGGAGGACGGCTGGTACCTGCGCCTGCAGGACGTTGGCGACTTGCTGGCCGGCAGGCAACTGGCCCAGCACCGCGAGCAGAACCATCAACTGGCCTGCCAGATGAGCGAGCAATTGCGGGTGTGCAGCCTGACCCGCCTGCCCGAGGTGCTCAACGAGCACCTGCGCAGCCTCGCCCAGCGCTGGCGAATCCCCTGTGTGGCCCTGGCCTTGCTCGATGCAGATGACCAGGGTTGGCGGGTCTACAACCAGTATGCGGCCCACGACGCCCCGGCCCTGTGGCAGGCCGGCCAGCACCTGGGCACCAGCCTGGACAGTGCCAGCGGCAACACGCCACTGAGCCTGGCCCAAGGACGCGACGACAACCCGCGACTGCACAGCATTTTCGGCAACTCTGATGGGTTCCTGGTGCCCTACCGTGACAGCCAGGGTGTCGCCGCCTGGTTGCTCTGCGGCTTCTACAGTGGCCAACAACACACCAGCGAGCGGGACTGGCTGAACCTCACGGCCGCCCTCGCCGCCCCCCTGCTGAGCCGCTTGCGTGAACAACGCTACCACCAACAGCTCGAACGCACGGAAGCCCTGCAAGGTTTACTCGGCACCGGCTGGTGGGAACTGCTGCCAGCCACTCAGGAGATCCAGCTCGCCCCGCAATTGCTGCACAGCCTCAGCCTGGAAGACAGCCCGACCCGCCAGGCGTTGAGTCAGTGGCTGGCGCTGATCCACCCCGCCGATCGCCAGGCACTCACCAGCCGCCTGCACGACCTGCAAGCCCTGGGTAAACCGCTGCTGACCAGCGTACGCCTGCAACGCAGCGACGCCGAACAAAAGCCCCTCTGGTATCGCGTGCAAGGCCAAGTGCTGGGGGTCGGTGATAACCGCCGCTGGATCGGCTTCATGCTCGACATCAGCGACATCAAGAACCAGCAACTGCAAGCCGCCGCCGCCCATGCGCGCCTCGATAACCTCATCGCCAGTTCCCCCGCGGTGATCTATGTGCAGCGCTACGTCAGCGGCGCCCTGCACCCGGCGTTTTTCAGCGACAGTCTGTTGCCACTGCTGGGCTGGACCTTGGCCGACTGCAACCACGACAGCCTGGCATCGCTGATCCACCCGCAGGACCGTGAGCTGTACTTCGAGCGCAGTCGCCAGCTATTGCGCGAGGGTAGCGTGCGCAGTCGCTACCGCCTGCGCGACAAACAGGGCCATTACCACTGGCTGCTGGATGAAGCCAAGTTGCTGCGTGATGACCTTGGACTGCCGCTGGAAGCCGTCGGGCTCTGGCTGGATGTCACCGACGCAACCTTGGCCGCCGAGCACATCAAACAAAGCGAAGAGCGCTACCGCATCCTGGTCGAGGACTCCCCGGCGATGATCTGCCGCTACCGCCCGGACCTGACCCTGACGTTCGGCAACACACCGCTGGCCAACTACCTGGAATGCCCACCCGAGCAACTGCCAGGACTGAACCTGGGGGATTGGCTGTCGGACGAACAGCGCCAGGCCTTTGCGCACCGCATCGGCCAGTTGAGTCCTGAATTCCCGGTCAGCACCGCCGAAATCAGCCTGGAACTGCCCGGGCGCGAACATGCCTGGTGGGTGTGGTCGGACCGGGGCGTGTTCGACGAGCAGGGCGCGCTGGTGGAAGTACAAGCCGTGGGCCGCGACAACACCGAAGTGCGCCGCTCCCAACAGCAACTGACCCAAAGCGCCAAGATGGCCACCCTCGGCGAAATGGCCACGGGCCTCGCCCATGAGATCAACCAGCCCTTGAATGTGATGCGCATGGCTATCGTCAATGTGCTCAAACGCCTGAGCAACGGCGATGCGCAAATCGACTACCTCACCGAAAAACTCCAACGCATCGACACCCAGGTGCAGCGCGCAGCGCGCGTGGTCGACCATATGCGCGTGTTCGGCCGCCGCTCGGAAATCGAACAACAGCCCTTCGACCCGTCGCAGGCGGTGGAAGGCACCCTGTCGCTGCTCGGTGACGGCTTGCGCGGCAAAGGTGTGGACGTGCGCATCACGCCGGCGGATTTTACGGTGCAGGTCAAAGGTCACGTCGACCAGTTGGAGCAAGTGCTGATCAACCTGATGGTCAATGCCCGCGATGCGCTGTTGAGCAAGCGGCAAAAAGACCCTGAGTTCCGCCCCTGGATCGCGGTGCACTGCGAGCATGACAGCCGGCATGTGCGGATCTGGGTGGAGGACAACGGTGGCGGCATAGACCCACGTTTACTGGAGCGGATTTTCGAACCGTTCTTCACCACCAAGCCGATTGGCGTGGGCACGGGGCTGGGGTTGTCGGTGAGCTACGGGATTGTGGAAAACATGGGCGGACGCCTGAGCGTCGCCAATGCAGAGCAAGGCGCGAAGTTTTGTGTGGAGTTGCCGATCAGCTAGATCACCAGGTAGGCGCGGCCCATGTGACAACTGAGGTTGGCGCCGACTTCGGCGTTGCCGAGGCTGATGCCCAACGCCGAGAGCAGTGTGTTGACGATGGGGTCGAGTATCGGCGCCAGGACGTTTTGGACAAGGCCGACCACCGAGCTGATGATGGTCGCCAGCGCATTGGTAACGGTGCCGTTCGCCGGGTTGGGTGTGCTGCCGCTTGGCGGTACGTAGGTGACCTGCAGACCGTTCAGGGTATTTCCCAGGCTGAACAGGATATCGGCAGTGCCGGGTGGGCTTTTGTAGATCGTTGCCGCGTTGATGTCATTTACCGGAGAAAACACCAACGTATTGGTTTGCGCGCCTACGGTGGACAACGCTCTCAGATTCAAGCCGCCGCCGACGCCGGCAGTACGCGGACCGCACACCAATGTCAGCAGGCAAAAGCGCTGGCCAAAATCAATCAGCCGCACCGGCTGCACATTGACCGCCGCAGACGATGAAAAGGCCGACACCGGCTCAACGTAACCAACGCCCAAGGTGGCGAGTGAAGTGGTGGCTCGCACCGTCAACGACTTAGTGGCCGGCGTGGCGCAATTGAAGTCTGTCACGTGGCTCTCTGCACTGGCCGCCTCGATATAGATGGATAAGGTCTGGTTGATATCCACGTCAGCGACATTACAGCCCACTAAGCACACGACACCGGCCACCACATCGAGAAGATTCAAGTTCAACAAACCACCGACCACCTTGGATACCGGCGTCGCCAGCCCGGTCAGAATCGATGTAACCCCAGACACTGCCTTGATGATCGGCGCGTCAATCTTGACCAACGTGCGTACCTGGGCAGTTCGCACAACAATCTGATCCGTCGGCGGATTATTCAAAAGCCCCGCCTTGGCCTTTGCCGGATTGCCAATCGCCGACAGTTGCGGTGGCTCGATGACTTTGGTCTGGATCGAGACGGTGCCTACCAGCGGAATATTCACCTGGGCTGCGGCACTGACCGCACTTTTGCTACTGGAGAGTTGCGCCACGGTCTCCAGCAACTGAAACAACTGCACACTGGTGTTCAAGGCCGCCGCCGGCGTTCCGGTAGCGACTTTCAGCAAGTCTCCAACCTTCAGAAGCTGGGTATTCGGCGCGATGGCCTTCACTGTAATCAAATCGTTGATGACCGCCGTGGCGACCGCGCCGTTTTTTTGCAGGACCTTCACGGCGGCGTCGAGCAACTGGCTGGCGGATACGGCGGTGCTCAGCAGCGCATCGTAGTCACCCGCCTTTACGTTCAATTCAATCGCCAACTGATCCAGATAGCTGAGCAGGTTCACGTTCGTCGTCAACAGCCCGTTCCAGCCCGCGGCCGTCAGCGACAGGCTACCGCCCAACAGATTGCCGATGACCATGTTCAAGAGTGGAGAGTTACCCGAGTTCACCGATGCCAGAGCGGTGCGGATCGTCAGCTGCGCCACAGGCGGTGCAGAAGCCGCCACCGCCGTTGCAGTCAGGACGGTTTGCGCCGCCACAGGCGCGCCGCCAAACAGGCTCCAGATTCCACTGGCGATACTCGCCATCACGGTGCGGGTCGCGACCACGCGCACGGCGTCGTTTTTGGTGGCGTCTGCGGTAAACACACGGATATTGCTGGCATTGCTGGCCAATGTGCCGCAGGTCACGGCCAGCCCACGGCTGCTGTCGCCGGCGACCACGGTGAAGCCGTTGCGGGCGGCGTTTTCCTTGGCATAGTCATTCGCGGTGGTGGTGGGCGTGCACAGGCCGCCACGGCTGGCGGCTTCGAGGGCCGAAGTGTCGGCGATAGATTGCAACTTGCGCTTTTCCAGGTAGAGGCGACCGCTGTCCACCGCCAGCAACATAAACACCAAGGCCACCGCCAGGGTGCCCGCTGCCATCAGGCCAATCGCACCACGCTGACTGGAACCAAGTCGGGGAGACATCAGGCACTCCTTAGCGCTTACTCTCCTTAGTTGGTGTTGAGTGTAGACAAGGGCTGGCCAGTCGCCAGATGAATGACTGACAGAGATTTATTGGCTGACCTCGTTCCAATGTGGGAGCGGGCTTGCTCACTCCCACATAGAATCTGTGCCGGGTTTTAGCGGGGTGGGTAGCTGGAGAGGACGCGAGTGACGGTGCTGCGAATGGCCTTGTCACGATCCTGGGGATTGGGCGAGGCGGCCATTATCTGTTCGTCGCTGCCGCGCCACACCAACTTGCCATCCTTGCCGTCGAGCAGGTCGATCTGGAGGGTGGCGACTTTGTAGCTGATGTTGCGCGTTTCGTTGTACATCGGCGCGCCCCAATAGCCATTCCATGGGCCGCCCCAGGCGCCGCCGTAATTGGTGGTGACTTGTTGCTGGCGGTCTTCGACGATCAGGTAGGCCTGCACGTTCACGTCAGCCTTGCTACCCGGCGCCGCTGGGCGCAGGCCGCGCTGGTCGAGTTGTTCGCCCACCGCCTGGCGGATGCGCTGTTCGGTGAGGTCGCTCTTGATGCGTGGGTCATCCGGGCGGTATTGCAGGGCCGGGTCTTTCCAGGCCCAGCTGCGGTAGGCGCCGAAATCCCGGCTGGGGTCAAAATCGTGGTTGACCTGGCTGGTCTGGCAACCGCCCAGCAGCACTGCAACTGCAAGCGTAGCGATACGACGAAACATGATTGTTCTCCAAAGAGCGAGCCGCACTGAAGATGGGAGTAGCCGTTAACTGGGAGGATACGCTGTCATTGCCTTTTGCACCGCCTGGCGCAAAGCATCTCCCCGCTCACTGAGACTTCCCTGGCTGCCGGTTTCCGCGCTGGCACTCCACACCGGCTGGCCGGTGCGGGCATCGAACAGATTGACGCGAACCACCACGACCTGCACTTCATAGGTGCGCACGATCGGCACCGAGTTGTACATGCCGTACCCATTTCCATAGCGGTTGTAACCGCCGTAACCGTAGCCGTAGTCATCCTGGACCTGCTTGAGGCGCTTCTCCAGGCGCACATCGGCACTGACAAAGAGGTCTGCCGGACGATTATCGTGCAACGGGCGCAGCCCCCGTTGGTCAAGGGCACCGCTGACCGCTTCGGCAATCTGCGCCGAGTCGGCCCAGGCCGTGCCCGCCGGCAGCTGGCCGTTGCGCCAGGCCCAATTACGGTAGGCGCCATAGTCGCGCACGGGCGCCGGGTAGGCGCTGGCATCAAAGGTGGTGGCAGCCTGGGGCGGCGCTGGAGGAATCGGCGCCGAAGCGGCAACATAGGGGTTTGGGCTGGAACACGCGCCCAGACCAAGACACAACAGGATCAAACAGAGACGACGCATTTCGACCTCCGCAGACTGGGCCGCTTAAACCGGACGGCAGATCCAGTGTAAATAACGCCCAAGTCCGGCAAAGCTTGGGTGACGACGGTGAGCGAGTTCCATCTCCAAAAGGTCCTGCAAATCGGCGCGGGCCTGGAACTCCACTGGCATATAGTCGTGGAACACCCGCACGCCACTTTGGCTTTCGACCTGCCAAAGGCCTTCGAGTTGCGCCGCCAGCTCACGTGGATCGAGAGGTTGTTGCGGCGTAAGGCTCTGTTTTTCGCCGGCCATGTCGTTCTTACGCATTTTGCGGAAGTGGCCTTTGAGCAGGTTGCGGTAAATCAGCGCATCGCGGTTGTAGAACGCCAGCGACAGCCAGCCGCCCGGCACCGTGAGCTGGTGCAGCACCGGCAGGATCGCATGGGGTTCGGCCAGCCATTCCAGCACCGCGTGGCACAGCACCAAGTCATAGGGCTCGGTGAGTTGGCCAAGCAGGTCTTGCCAGGGCGCATGAATAAAGGTGGCGGTCTGCCCTGCGTCGGCGAAGCGTTGGCGGGCGCCTTCGAGCATCGGCTCGGCAGGCTCGGCCAGCGTGACCTCATGGCCTTGTTCGGCTAGCCACAGCGACATATGGCCCAGGCCTGCGCCGATATCCAGCACGCGCAAGGGGCGTTTGGGCAGCGCTTCGGTCAGGTCGGCCTGGAGCACCGCGAGGCGAATCGCGCCTTTGGCACCGCCGTAGATTTTCTCGGCGAAACGCGTGGCGAGTTGGTCGAAATGACGATCACTCATGGGCAAACCGCCGTTCGCTGTCGGCCAACTTGGCGCGCACCACTTCGTTCATGTCCAGGCCCAGCTCGCTGCACAGCAACAGCAGGTACAGCACGATATCGCCGACTTCCTGCCCGGCATGGGCGAGTTTGTCGGCCGGCAATTGACGCGACTGGTCTTCGGTCAGCCATTGGAAGATTTCCACCAGTTCGGCCATTTCCACGCTGGCGGCCATGGCCAGGTTTTTCGGGCTGTGGAATTGTTTCCAATTATTTGTATCGCGAATGCGGTGCAGGCGTTCGGTGAGGTGTTCGAGGTTCATGCGGGGGCTCCTGAAGGTGGGTAGCTTCGGGGGGATTGGCGGTTAAGGCAAGTGAATCTCTGGTGTGCTTGAGGACGCCTTCGCAGGCAAGCCCGCTCCCACATTGGAATGGGTTTGCAAATCAAAAGGTAGGCTTGCCTGCGCTAAGGCTCTAGTCGATGACGCTGAATTCCAGGCGGGCGGTCTGGCCGGCTTCGTCGAGGACGCTGAGTTGGTAGCGGCCCAGGTGTTCGAAGCTGGCGTTGATAAAGTCCTGGTTGGCGCTGTCGCCCAGTGGCGCGCCGTTGAGGAACCACCAGCGCCGCCCGCTCCCTCCCAAGGCGGAGATTTTCAGGCGCAGGGCCTGTTGGCTGGCGGCGGGCAGGCGCAGTTGGTCGCCTTCGCGCACGCCGACAATCGACAGCGGTGACGACGCGGCCAACGCCGGTGGCGGGCAATCGGGGTCGGCGGCCGGGATGCGTGCTTCGCGGCGCTCGACCCGTGGCAGCCAGGGTTCCAGGGGCGCGGGCCACAGGGCGATGTTTTTCAGCTCGGCGCCAGGGCAATGGGCGTCGACCCGCAAGCCCTTGGCATTGACCCAAACGCTTTCCATCAACCCCACGCTCAACGGCTGGTCCAGTGCCTGCAACGTCGGCGGCGTGGTGTTATCCAGGGTCCAGGCAAAACGCTGGCGGCGGCAATTGGGATCGCTGCGGCTCATGGGCTGGCCCAGCGGCCAACAGATCGCCGCCACGCCGACATTGGCCGGCACCGGCTTGACGGGGGCGCTGATGCCGCGCTGACTGTCACGGTTGGTCAGCACGTCGTGCACTTGCAACATCAACGGCGCTGCCGAGGCCAGGCCGAACTGGCCCGGCACTGGCGTGCCGTCAGGGCGGCCGATCCACACACCGATCAAATAGCGCGGGCCCACGCCGATTGCCCAGGCATCGCGAAAACCATAGCTGGTGCCGGTTTTCCAGGCCAGTACAGGGCGCTGCACCAGCTCGGCACGCGGGTCGCGGTCGGGCCGCGCCTGGCCGCTGAGGATGCGCCGCACGATCCAGGCGGACCCTGGCGACAGTAAGGGCCGTTCCCTCAGCGTATCGTCCGGCTGTAATCGGAGGGTCGCGCTCTTGCCGTCCCGGGCGAAGGCGCTGTAGCCACTCACCAGGTCTTCGAGACGACTGCCTGCACCGCCCAGAATCAGCGCCAGGTTCGGTTCGGCCAACGCCGGCAGCGCCAGAGGCACGCCGCCGATGCGCATTTCGGCGGCAAAGCGCTTGGGCCCATAGGCTTCCAGCAACTGCACCGCCGGCAGGTTGAGCGAACTGGACAGCGCCGTACTCGCCGGTACCGCGCCGGTAAAGCCCATGGAGAAGTTGCCCGGCCGGTAATCGCCATAACGCCGGGGCACGTCCTGCAACAAGGATTCGGAGTGGATCAACCCATCATCCAGGGCCATGCCGTAGAGGAACGGCTTCAGGGTGGATCCCGGCGAACGCAAGGCGCTGATCATGTCTACATGGCCGAAGCGCTTGGCATCGTTGATATCCACCGACCCCAGGTAGGCGCGCACGGCCATGCTTTCCTCTTCCACCACCAGGATGGCGGCGGAAGTATGTTCCGGCAGACGCGCGCGCCACCCCAGCAGCAAGTCTTCAAGACGGCGTTGCAACGTGGCATCCAGGGTGGTGCGGATCAGCGGCGGGCTGTCGGGGCGATTCAGGCGGCGCGCGAGCAACGGCGCCAGGCTCGGTTCCAGGCGTGGGGCGAGCAACAACGGTTCTTCCAGGGCTTCATCGACGGCCGACTGTGGCCACACCTGGAACTCCGCGAGGCGCCGCAGCACCTTGTCGCGGGCTTCCTGGGCGCGCTGGGGATGGCGATCCGGGCGTAAGCGACTGGGCGCCTGGGGCAGTACGGCCAGCAAGGCCGCTTCGGCGTGAGTCAGTTGCGAAGGGGATTTGCCCAGGTATGCCCAACTGGCCGCCGCCACGCCCTGCAACGTGCCGCCAAACGGCGCGCGGTTCAGGTAGAGGTTAAGGATTTCTGCCTTGGACAGGTGCCATTCCAGCTGCGCCGTGCGCCACAGCTGACGCAACTTGCCATGGAAGGTGCGCGAATGCGGATCCAGTAACCGCGCCACCTGCATCGACAAGGTGCTGCCCCCCGACACCACGCGCGCGCCGGTAAGGTTCTGCCAGGTCGCCCGCGCCAGCGCCAGCGGGTTCACGCCAGGGTGCTGGTAGAACCAACGGTCTTCATAGGTGAGCAATGCGTCCAGGTAATACGGTGACACTTCGTGGGTCTGTACCGGGTAGCGCCACACGCCATTGGCATCGGCAAAACGCCACAACGGCGTGCCATCCTCGGCCAGCACCACTCGCGCCAGGTCATCCTGAGGCAACGGCAACGGCCAAACCCGATCCGCCCCCCACAACACCACCACCACCAACACCACTGCCCCCAAAGCCCAGCGCAGTAAATGTGGGAGCGGGCTTGCTCGCGAATGCGGTGGGTCAGTGAGAGCATTCGTCACTGATACACCGCATTCGCGAGCAAGCCCGCTCCCACATTGGTACGCGTACACCCGCAAATGACACAACTTAATCGCAAACTCAAACGGGCAAACCTCTATGCTGATAGGGAACTAGCCTGTTGCAATAACAACCAAAGGCACAGACACGCCCACCTTCTCATCAGGACACACATATGCAGGTAGAAAGCTTTTTCGAATGGTTGGGCCAGGCGCTCGGTTCCATCATCCGTTTTATCGTCGACGGGCTCAGCGGCCTGTTCGGTGCGCTGACCAATGCGGGTGGCAACTTCATCGATGGCCTGTCTCGCACGTTGGGCATGGACACCTCGATCATCAGCATCATCACCCTGATCATCGGCCTGATGCTGCTGTACTCGGCAGTGCGCGCCTTCATGCGGGCGTCGATCATCATGGGCATCATCTGGCTACTGCTCGGCCTGTGGCTCCTGAGCTGGGTCGTCCACTAACCCCAGAGTATCCCCAAACTACTGTGGGAGCGGCGGTGCGAGCAAGTCGAATCGTCGCACCGCCGCTCCCACATTTAGACTCCATCTCACATTGAAATATCAGCGCCCCTTGATCACCAGGTCCGCCGGCGTCTCACCCACCGCCTGCCAGTTCGGCCGGTACATCGACTCCACTTGCGGCGGTGGCACGCGGTAGGTGCCCGGCGTCACGGCACGCGCCAGGTACAGCAAGTGCGTCGTGCCGGAGCCTTCCAGGTTGATCGCCGCTACGTAGCGGTCATCGCGGAACTCCTGATGCTTGAGCGATGCGTTCTGCATCGACTCACGCCACTCCTTCACCTGACTGCTGGCGTTTTCCAGGCTGGCGGCGCTTTGGGCCAGGTTCTGGTTCTCCAGCTCCAGGCCGGCCGGCAACAGGTCCACCACCAACGCGTCCGGCACCCGCTGCTTGGCACTGACCGCCAAATGCACCAACACCAGATCGCCGCTGTTGAGGCTGCGCAGGTTCAACGGCTGGCCGTTCATGCCCAGGTATTCGCGGCGGATGCTCAGGTTGTCGCCGCCCGGTGCAGGCGGTACTTGTGGGTAACCCGAAATGGTCAGTTGCTGATACACCGGCGTCTCGCCCTGATTGCTCAAGGTCAAATCACTGGACAGCAGCTTGCCTTCCAACTCCAGCGTCGGCTGTTGATTGCTCAGTTCCTGCGCACCACCACTGCCCGTCAATGACACCTGCCAGTTCGAGTCCGGCTTGGCAAACCCGAGACGCCCGGCCAGGAACAGCGAATTGCGCTCCTGGGTCGACAGGTACGGGCTGGCCGCCAATTGATCCGACAGCGTAAACAAACGCTCCTCACGCTTGCCCTTGGCCAAGTCGTTCTCTTCCAGCAACGCCAGGATCATCGCCTGGTCGCGCAACGGGCTACCGTAATCGGCCAGCCATTCATTGGCATTGCGCTGTGCCGCCAGGCCGGCGAGCAAGGCTTGGTCCGCACGCGGCTGGTCGCCCATCTTCTGCAGCGCGATGGCCAACTGCACCAGCGGCAGGCCAGAGCGCGCATCGCTGCGACGTTCGAAAATGCTGCGCAATGCGCCCAACGGCGCCTGCTGACTACGCGCCAAGACCATACCGGCGTAGGCCTGCACGGCAAAGCGGGTGTGGTCGGCGTTGTCGCTGTAGTCGACGTCAATCAGGTTACGTTCCTGTACGTAGCGCAGCAGGCGCTCACTGGCCTTTTTCAAGGCTTCAGGCGGCACCGCAAAACCCTGGTCGCGAGCGCGCAGCAGGAAGTCGGTGACGTAAGCCGTCAGCCAGTATTCTTCTTCACCGTCCGCGCCCCACAACCCGAAGCTGCCGTTGTAGCGCTGCATGCCCAGCAGGCGCTCGATACCCAGCTCGATCTTGCGTTTACGTTCACTGTCCGACTCGCCCTTGATCGACAGGCGCTTGAGCAACGCATCGTCGGCATACAGCGACGGATATAGACCGCTCGCAGTCTGCTCCAGGCAACCGTAAGGGTAGGCCTTGAGTGCACTGATTTGCGCACCGAGGTTCAGCGGCGGCCGGCTCGACAGGCTCAGCAGCGCCTGTCGCCCCGAGGCGTCGAACTGATCCAGCGTCCCCGCCGGCAAGCTCCACGGTTGATCCTTCAGCACCGCACGATAGTGCTTGAGCAGCGCCGGATAGGCCGGACGCACACCCAGGGTCCATTCGCGCGTGAACGGCGGCAGGTTCTCTCCCGGCAGATCCAGGCCATTCACTGTCACCTTGACCTTGCCCTGTCCCAACCCGCCCCAGGCTTTCACCGGGATCCGCAGGGTGGTGCGCTGGCCTTGTTTGAGTTCGACGCTTTGCACGCCGCTGTTGACCAACTCCAACTGCCCATCGGCGCTCAGCTGTACATCGAGTTTCTGCGGTTTGCCTGACAGGTTGGACAGGTCCAATGCCAACGTGGTCTGGTCGCCCCCCGCCATGAAGCGCGGCGCCGACAGCTCGGCAATCAGCGGTGCGGCAATCACCGTCTTGGCTTCGGCCATGCCGTAGCGATCGTCGCTCCAGGCCTGGGCCATCAGGCGCAGTTCACCGTTGAAGTCGGGGATGTTGACGCTGACTTCACCCTCGCCTTGCTCATTCAAAGTTACCGGCGCGCTTTGCAGGGCGACGATGGTCACACTGGTGTCCGGGCGCTTGCCGCCCTTGGCCAGCGCCGCGTCACCACCAAATGCCAGGCTGGCCAGACGGCCCTGGCCGGCTTCGATCAACTGGCCGTAGATGTCGAACTGGTCCACGCCATAGGCCTTGCGGCCGAACAGGCTGGAATACGGATCCGGCGTCGGGTATTCGGTAATGTTGAGGATGCCCACGTCCACTGCCGCCACCAGCACGTGCACCTGTTTCGGCACGCTGCCGTCGGCATTTTTAGCCGCGATCTTCACCGTCAGCGGTTGTTTGGGGCGCATTTTTTCCGGCGCAGTGAGCGTCACGCCCAGTTTGCGCTGGGTGCGATCCAGCGGCAGGTGCAGCAGGCCCACGGCGCGTTTGGGGGTGATGTTGGCCTTGCGCTCGCCTGGGCGAATCACCAGGGCGCTGACGTACAAATCATGCCGCGACCATTTCGGATCGAGTTTCACAGCGAAGCTCTTGCCCTCGGCCGGCACATCGATTTCCTGCCACCACAGCGGGCCTTCCGCGGACTCCACCAGCAGGTAGCCCTTACCGGCCGCCGGCGGTGTGACGGTCACGTTGGCCGTATCGCCATCGCCGTAGGCTGGTTTATCCAGAGCGAGCTTGACCTGATCAGGCCGTACGGCGCCGCCTTCGGTGTTGTCCTGGGCCTGGTAACCCGCCCAGAAGCGCAGGCTGCTGACCAGCCCGGTCTGCGGATCTTCCACTTCGACGCGGTACGGGCCCCACTCCACCTGGAAACTGACCTTGGCGGTGTCGCCGGCCTTGATGTTCAGGGTCTGTTCGTCGAGGTTGAGGAATTTCTCGTTGAAGTGATAGCTCCACCCATCGTTCTCGGAGTAGTTCCAGTAGTAGTCACGGCGCTCGCGCACCAGGCGCACCTTGAGGTTTTGCGCGGCGAGTTTCTGCCCGTCCTGGTTGGCCAGCAGTACTTCGAATTCCGCCGGGCCATCGCCATTGGTTTCCTGGCCGTCAAACAACCCGCGCAGGCCCGGAAGCTGCTCGGCGGGCCAGATCGGCTGCACCAGACGCCGCGTGATCGGTCGCCCGCCGGACTCCTGCAGGCTGGCTTGCACGATCAGTTGCAACGGCGACTTGGCCTCGGCCCACTTGCTTTCCAGGGTCAGCGTTTCCTGGCCCTTGGCGTCGAGCACGCTTTCTTCCAGTTCGAAATCCTGGCTCAGCTCTTCTTCGGTCACGGAGCCGAACTGATAGCCCGGCAGCGACTTGACCGCTTCGCGCAACGGTCGCACATAGACTTGGCCGCTGACGCGATTGCCCGAGGCGGGCGCGCCATACAGGTAACGCCCGTTGACCTGGATCACCGCGTCATCCGCCGGGCTCAACGCGGTGTCGCTACCCTTGAGTTCCAGCGCCAGGCGCTCGGGCAGGAAGTCTTCGACGAGGAACTCATAGAGCTGTGGCTTGCCATCGCCCAGGTCGAACACCAACTGCCAACGCCCGGTCGGTGCTTCGCCGGCCAGTTGCAGTTGATATTGATAGAGGCCGGAGGGGTCGGCGTCCCAGACGAATTTACGGCTGACCTGCTCATCCGGGCGACGCACTTCGACGCTCACCGGCTGCGGTTTGACCGCGTTGCCGTCCTTGTCGCGCAGCAAGGCGTTGAGCAGCACGGTTTCGCCAGGGCGATACAGGTCACGCGGACCGAACACAAAGAACTGCAAAGGGTGGGAGGGTTGGCCGCCAATGTCGAACTCGGCCAAGTCCAGTGCCGCGCTGTCGAGGCGCAACATACTGGTCTGTTCCCCCTGCTTGGCCAGCAGCACCTGGGCCTTTTTCGGCAATGGCAATTCGGCGTGGCCGCCCTTCTCGGTCTTGCCCTGGCCCAGCACGCGACCTTCGGCGTCGAGCACTTCAAGGTCGACGCCATCCAGCGCCTTGCCACCTTCCAGCGCCTGGGTAAACACATCCAGGCGGTTGGCGTAGCGGTGCACCGACAGGCCGATATCACTCAGGGTAAACAGCGTGGCCGGCTGCGAATAGTTGTAGGTGCCCGAGGCACGCATCACCGCGAGGTAAACGCCCGGTTGCTGCAATGGCTTGAGGCCGGCGATCGGCAGCAGCAGGGTCTCGCGGGTGTTGCGCGCCGGGTTCAAGTCGAAACGTCCGCCGTAGACCAGGTCGGCCAGGGGCAGCAGTTCGCGGGATTCATAACTTTGCAGGCTGGTGTTGCGGCCCCACTGCGCGAGGAATGTGGGCAGGGATTCGGGTTTGATGCGGAAGAATTCGACGTCGATCTTGTCGACGTTCAGCGCGATCACCGGCAGCCCTTCAGCCAGGCGGGTTGGCAGCAAGGTGCCACGGCTGGCGAAGCCGACAGTGGCTTGCAGGTCGCGGGTTTCCAGGCGGGCGGTGTACTCGGCGGCAAGCTTGTTGTCGTTGACGGCCTTCACACCAGCGTCGACGGTCAGCACCAGTTTGCGCTGCGGTTCGAGGTGGCGCAGGCGCAACTCCATCAGGTTGTCGGAGATCTCCCAGGCACCATCGACCTTGCCGGACTTGCTGTCCACCAGGTGAAGCTTGTCAGCAAATTTCTGATCGGGGTCCAACGGAATGGAAAAACTCACGGAAAGCGTGCTGGCACCGTCGAGTTGTACTTCGGACACGTCCACCACACTCAACTCACGTCCGGCGTAACGTTGCTTCAGCGCCGCCACATCCACCGCGGCCTTGGCCGGTTTGGGCGCCACTGTCGCCGCTGCGGGAGCGGTCGGGGCCGCCGGTTTATCGGAGGAATCGCAGGCGCTCAGCAGGGCCAGCGCGCAAGCAAGGAACAGTCCTTTGTTAAGCATGGGGCACTCGTTGTGAGGGGGTCCGAGAGGTGAACTATATATCAGCCCGCGGGGGGTCGATGTGGTGCTGGTCACATTGACCGACGGAGGGTGGTTTGGTTCTGATGTCATCCTGGATCAAGCCAAATCCCACAGCCAAGGGCAGCCAGTTACAATGCCGCTCCCCCAAGGAGCCTGCATGCCCACCCTACTCACCGACTGGCGCCACCGCCCCACCCACCGACGCGTCTGGGCCCTGGCCGCGCCGATGATCCTGTCGAACATCTCGGTGCCGCTGGTGGCCCTGGTCGACAGCATGGTGATCGGCCATCTGCCCCACGCGCACCAGTTGGGCGCCGTCGCGGTCGGCGCCAGCCTGTATACCTTTCTCGCCTGGGCCATGGGTTTCCTGCGCATGGGCTCCACCGGCTTCGCCGCCCAGGCTGCCGGACGCAATGATGGGGCGGCGCTGCGGCAGATCCTGCTCCAAGGCCTGCTGCTCGCACTGGGCCTGGCAATGCTATTGGGCACTGTCGGCATTCCGCTGAGCCATCTGGCCCTGGAATGGATGCAGCCCTCTCCCGAACTCAATCAACTGACCCAAGATTTTTTCCACACCCGCCTGTTCGGCCTGCCCGCCGCGCTGGCCAGCTATGCGCTGGTCGGCTGGTTCCTTGGTACGCAAAACGCCCGCGCGCCTTTGGCGATCCTGCTCACCACCAACCTGGTCAACATCGCCCTGAACCTGTGGTTCGTACTCGGGCTGGATTGGGGGGTGGTCGGTTCGGCGCGTGCGTCCGTCGTGGCGGAATGGACCGGCGCTTTGCTCGGCCTGGCGATGACGCAAAAAGCCCTGCGCGCCTACCCCGGCCATATCGCCTGGGCTGCGCTGAAATGGTGGGCAAGCTGGCGGCCACTGCTGGCGGTCAACCGCGATATCTTCATCCGCAGCCTTGCACTGCAATCGGTGTTTTTCATGATCACGGTGCAAGGCGCCCGCCTGGGCGACGCCACCGTGGCCGCCAACGCGCTGCTGCTCAACGGCCTATTGCTGACTGCCCATGCCCTGGATGGACTGGCCCACGCGGTCGAAGCCCTGTGCGGCCACGCCATCGGCGCCCATGACCGCCAAGCACTGCGCCGCTCGCTGGTGGTGGCCGGCGGTTGGTCGCTGATCGCCAGCGTCGGCTTTGCCCTGCTGTTTACCGTCGCCGGCCACCTGTTTATTGCCATGCAGACCGACATTCCCAGCGTGCGAGAAACCGCCGATATCTACCTGCCTTACCTCGCGGTATTGCCGTTGATTGCGGTGTGGAGTTACTTGCTGGATGGTTTGTTTATCGGCGCGACGCGCGCGCGGGAAATGCGCAATGGCATGCTGTTGACGGTGGTTTTGGTGCTGCCCATTGCCTGGGCGTTGCAAGGATTGGGCAACCACGGGCTGTGGATAACCTTCCTGGTGTTTATGACGGTGCGCAGTCTCACCCTTTGGGCGATTGCCTGGCGCCTAAATCGGCAGGGGCTATGGATAGGTAGTAGCTGAAAGAATGAGATCCCGTCGTGGGAGCTGGCTTGCCTGCGATGGCGGTGGGTCAGACAACAATCCAGCACTGACACACCGCCATCGCGGCGGTTCGACAAGCCCGGCTCCCCACTAGAGCCGGGTCACGTCACTTATGACGACAGGTACGAAGAGCGCGTCAGCCCCAGACGCAACGCATCCAGGAACTGGGTACGCTCACTGGCACTGATCTTCGCGCTCGCACATTTATCACGGTAATGCGTCATCAACTCCTCCGGCGATAAGTGCACATAACGCAGCATGTCTTCGATGGTGTCGTGGGTCTCGATACCGGCGCTGTACACCGAACCGTCTTCACGCTGGTAGATGTTCACCGAGTCGGTGTCACCGAACAGGTTGTGCATATCACCCAGGATTTCCTGGTAAGCACCGACCAGGAAGATACCCAGCAAGTAGTCCTCGCCTTCGTTCAAGCCGTGAACCGGCAGGCTGGTCTCGATGGACTGCTCGTCGACGTATTGCTTGATCTTGCCGTCGGAGTCACACGTCAGGTCTTGCAGTACGGCACGGCGCAGCGGCTCTTCGTCGAGACGGTGCAGCGGCAGGATCGGTAATACCTGGCCGATGGCCCAGGTGTCCGGCAGGCTCTGGAACACCGAGAAGTTGCAGATGTACTTGTCGGCCAGCTTGTCGTTGAGCTCGTCCAGCACCTGGCGGTGCGAGCGCTGGCGGGCCTTCAGCGAGTTATGCAGGCGGCGGCACACGGCGAAGTAGCATTGTTCGGCCAGGGCTTTCTCGGCCAGGGTCAGCTTGCCGTCGGCGTACTGGGTGGCCACGTCGCTCATGTAGTGGGTGGCGCGCCAGTAGGTTTCGGTGACCATCTCGATGTCGGTCGGGCCGAGCAGGTCCACCAGCCACTGCACGGTTTCCGGCAGGGCTTCCTTGTTCTCGATCACCGGCACGTCGTCGTTGTGCTTCTCGACGTCGGTCACCTGCACCACCAGCATGGCGTGGTGGGCGGTCAGCGAACGGCCACTTTCGGAGAAGATGTTCGGGTGCGGCAGGCTCTGCGCGTCGCAGAATTCCTTGAGCATGCCCACGACCACGCCGGCGTAGTCGTCCATGTCGTAGTTGATCGAGCTGGCGTTACGCGAGTGGGTGCCGTCGTAGTCCACGCCCAAGCCACCGCCGACGTCGATGTGGTCCACCGGCAGGCCGAGGTTGCGCAGTTCGCCGTAGTAACGGATGGCTTCCTTGAACCCGTGCTGGTAGTCGGCCAGGTTGGCGATCTGCGAGCCCATGTGGAAGTGCAGCAGGCGAATGCCCTGGTCCAGGCCGGCGGCGCGGAAGCGCTCGACGACGGACAACAGCTGCGCCGCCGACAGACCGAACTTGGACTTCTCGCCACCGGTGTCCGCCCATTTGCTCGACGCCAGGGACGACAAGCGCACGCGCAGGCCGACCTGTGGCTTGACCTTGAGGCTGGCAGCCTCTTCGATCACCAGTTCAACTTCGGATTCTTTCTCGATCACGATGAACACGTTGTGGCCGAGTTTCTGGCCCATCAGCGCGAGGCGGATGAACTCACGGTCCTTGTAGCCGTTGCAGACGATGGTGCCGCCCTTCGGCGCCAGGGCCAGCACGGCCAGCAGCTCGGGCTTGGAGCCGGCTTCGAGGCCGATGGACACGTTCTGGGTGGCGATGATGTTTTCGATCACCGCTTCCTGCTGGTTCACCTTGATCGGGTACAGCGCGGTGTACTTGCTCTGGTATTCCAGGCGCTCGATGTTCGAATCGAAAGCGCCGGTCAGTTGGCGTACACGGTCTTGCAGGATGTCGGGGAAGCGCACCAGCAGCGGCAACGACAGGCCGCTCTTGCGCAGCTCGTCGACTTGCTCGTACAGGTCGACAGGCGTGCTGTTCGGGCCGTTCGGACGGACTTCAACGCGACCGGCATCATTGATCGCGAAATACCCGGCCCCCCAATGGCGAATCCCGTAAACACTGCGGCTGTCCGCAACTGTCCATTGGCTGCCATCGTCTTTGCGTGTGCGTCGTACGGACATCGAAGTCCCCTATAAATGAAGTCGAAGGCACCGCCCCTATCAGAGGCTGGCGCAGTCTAAAGAATGAAAATGACGATTTGCCTGCGTGCAAGGTAGGACCCCACGCGCAGGACAGAGTTTAGACACAGGTCGGAAGAGGCTTTCAGCCGCCGGACTTCTTGGCCTTGTACCCGAGCTTGATCAGCTCGGCCAACAGCAACTCGACGTGATCGCCCTGAATCTCAATGACGCCGTCTTTCAACGCGCCACCCGTGCCACAGCGTTTTTTCAGCGTCGTGGCCAGTTCCTTCAGGGCCTCTTCGGCCAACGGCACGCCGGTGATGGTGGTCACCGTCTTGCCGCCACGGCCCTTGCTCTCGCGTCGCACGCGGGCAATACCGTCGCCTTCAGGGATCAGGGTCTGTTTGCAGGTACACGAATCCACGGGCTGACGACAGTCCGGGCAGTGTCGACCTGCGTCGGTGGAAAATACCAGGCCACCAAGGGCGGCGAAGGATGCGGCTTTTTTGGCCACCGGCAATCCTCTTGGGAGGATGAAGACTGATCGGCACCCGCAAAGGGGAGTACCGACCGCGAAGCCCCACTCAGGCAGGGGCAGCGCTACCGAACCGCCAAGGTGGTTCGGGTGAAAAGTCGCGCAGTGTAACCACAAAAAGCCGACTTGCTAAGAGCCAAATGGCGCCAATTTATGCAACTTTAGCGACGCAAGGCCAGATAACGGCGCAACCCTTCCTGGGCATCCGGGCAGTAAGGCTTTTGCGCAGCCTCCTGCAGGACTGTTTCAAGGGGTAAAAAGCGCGCTTCCATGACTTCTTCAGGCTGCAAACGCAGCGGCCCGTCCCAGACGGCGGAGTAGGATTTACACCAGAGCCGGCTGTCGCCATCTTCGAAGTAGAAGTGGTCATGTTCGACCAATTCCACTCCGCTGACACCCAACTCCTCTTCCAGCTCGCGAGCCGCCGACAAGGCATACGACTCACCCGCCGCCACCATCCCGCCCGCCGCCGTGTCCCAGAAACCCGGGTACAAGGCTTTGCTCAGGGTGCGCCGATGCACACACAGCTCACCGTTGGAGTTGAACAGGAATATGAAGGTGCAACGGCCAATCAGGCCACGCTGGCGAAGGTCGGACCTGACGAGGTGACCGAGCAGGTTGTCCTGCTCGTCGACCCAACAGATCAATTCAGCATCGGAAGCCGCGCGGTGCGCGGCCTCCTTTTGGGTAGCGTCCATCATCAACCCTGGTTGAGGAGCTGACGCAAGTCGATCACTGCAGCGTTTGCCCGGGAAATGTAGTTGGCCATCACCAACGAATGGTTCGCCAGTACGCCGAAGCCACTGCCATTAAGGATCATGGGGCTCCAAACCGGCTCCTGCGAGGCTTCCAGCTCACGAATGATCTGGCGCACGCTGACCGTGGCATTCTTCTTGGCCAGTACGTCGGCAAAGTCGACTTCGATGGCACGCAACAAGTGCGACAAGGCCCAAGCCTGGCCACGGGCCTCGTAAAACACGTTGTCGATCTGCATCCATGGGGTTTCCACCACTTCCTCATCGACCTGCGGCACTTCACCCGGCGCCAGGGCTTCGGTTTTCAATGCCGTGTTCAGCTTCACCCGGCCCACGCTGGCCGACAAGCGTTGCGACAACGAACCCAAGCGCGTGGCGACGTCGCCCAGCCAGTTGTTCAGGTTGTCGGCACGCGCATAAAACAGCGCACCGCGCTGGTTAGGGTCAGACAGACGTGCTTCGTAGCGACTCAGGGAGTTGATGCCTTCCTGGTATTCCGACTCACTGGACGGGAGCACCCAGCTCTTGTTGTCGAAGTTGAAACGTGGCTCGGCCTTGGCCAGATCCGCGTCTTCGGCCGACTGCGATTGAGAGCGGGCAAAGTCTTTACGCAAGGCGCGGGTCAGGTCACGCACCTGCACCAGCACGCCGTATTCCCAGCTCGGCATGTTGTCCATCCACAGGCCTGGCGGGAAGCGATCGTTGGAAATGTAGCCACCGGGCTTGTTCAGCAAGGTGCCGACTACGGTCTTGAGGGTTTCGACCGTGGTATAGCCCACCACCATCTGCTTGCCTTCCTTCTCGGCGGCAAGCTGCGCATTCTGCTGCACCGGAAACAGCGCCGGCTCTTCGCTCCAGTACCAGCCCAGGGCGCCGGTGACCAACAAGTACAGGCCGAGCACACTGAGCACGGCACGGCTCATCAGCACGGTACGAAAATAGCCGCGGTTGGTCGACTTGGGCTCAGGCGCGGGGCCTTTGGCGCTGCCTGCACGGTTTTTCCAGTCCAGCATGGCGATATCCTTTCAATCACTTGAGTTCATGCACTTGAATTGATGGCGTGCGTTCAAACACTCCGACCACAACCCTACCCCATCGTGCCCGCCCATGCGGGGCTTTTCGCCAAACTGGCGCACTGAGGCCGTTCGACTATAAAGGATGCACGCGTTTTACGCTGCGCGACCACCCAGTCAGCAACTGAATGCGACGGGCACGCAGTTTATTGACGTATGACACTCATCCCATTGAAAAGAGGTGCTAGCATAGAGCCATCAGTCGACCTCAGCATGCGCCCTAACTAGTAGTCAGGATATGACCGAGCCAGAAGACCCCAGCCGTGAGCGCCTCAAGCAGCATTTTGCCCAGCGGGTAATTCATCAGGCACGTCAAATTCTTGAGATCTGGCAGCGCCTGCAACGCAGCGAATGGTCCAGTGCAGACCTCGCCGAACTCAGCGAGGCCAACTTGCGCCTGCTGCGCTTTGCCGAGCGCTTCGAACAGCCGGAACACAGCCAGTTGGCGCGACACATCGGCGACTCCCTCAAGGCTGTGGACGAGAACCGTGGCCGCCTGAGCAGCCACCTGATCACCGAACTCAATCGCTTGATGCAGCGACTGTCCCGCACCGGCCTGCGCCAGGGCGACCAGCTCGAACAAACCTTTCTGCCGCCAATGCGCAAGCCGATCTACGTGATGCTGGCCGATCACGACCGCGCCGAGCGCCTGGCCAAGCAGCTGGAATTCTTTGGCATGAGCGCCCAATCCCTGGACAGCGTGGCGGCGTTCCGCGCATCGATGGCCGAGCGCTTGCCTTCGGCCATCGTGATGGATGTGGATTTCTGCGGCACCGGCCTGGGCCTCAAACTCGCCGCCGAAGCCCAGGAAGGCCTGGAGCACAAGCTGCCGCTGCTGTTTTTCAGCCTGCACGAAACCGATACTCCCACCCGCCTCGCCGCCGTGCGTGCCGGTGGCCAGGAATTTCTTACCGGCACGCTGGAAGCCTCAAGCCTGCTGGAAAAGATTGAAGTGCTGACCTGCGTCGCCCAGTACGAACCGTACAAAGTGCTGATCATCGACGACTCAAGGGCCCAGGCGCTGCACACAGAGCGCCTGCTCAACAGTGCCGGCATCGTCACTCGCTCCCTGATCGAGCCGATTCAGGCCATGGCCGAACTGGCGGATTTCCAGCCCGACCTGATCATCCTCGACATGTACATGCCCGCGTGCACCGGCACTGAACTGGCCAAGGTCATCCGCCATAACGACCGTTATGTGAGCGTGCCGATCATCTACCTGTCGGCCGAGGACGACCTGGACAAACAGCTGGACGCCATGAGCGAAGGCGGTGACGACTTCCTCACCAAGCCAATCAAGCCGCGTCACCTGATCACCACCGTGCGCAACCGTGCGGCACGCGCGCGCAACCTCAAGGCACGGATGGTGCGCGACAGCCTCACCGGCCTTTACAACCACACCCACATCTTGCAATTGCTCGAAGACTGCAGCTTCCGCGCACGCCGCGAGAACAAGCCGCTGAGCTTTGCCATGCTGGATATCGACCACTTCAAGCGGGTCAATGACAGTCATGGCCACCCCATGGGTGACCGTGTGATCAAGAGCCTGGCGCTGTTTCTCAAGCAGCGCTTGCGCAAGACTGACTATATCGGGCGCTACGGCGGCGAAGAATTCGCCATCGTGATGCCCGACACCGATCTGGAATCGGCGTGCCAAGTGCTGGATGAAATCCGCGGGCGCTTTGCCGAAATCCACTATCCCGCCCAACCCCAGGATTTGTGGTGCACCTTCAGCGCCGGGCTGGTGGAGCTGTGCGACGGCTCCGACAGCCTGATGATGGCGGCCCAGGCCGATGAGGCGCTGTACCGCGCCAAGGATGCCGGACGTAACCGCGTGCAGGCCGCGCGCACATCAAAGCAAAGTGCCATCTTTTCACCAGATTCCACCGATTCCGTCATAACCTTGTAATGAAAACGCAATAACTTCAGGCACTTATCTTTTGTCGTCGGTTGAAACCACGCATGCGCCTGAAGCTGCTGACCAATCTCAATACCCTTCTGTTGGTGGCCGTGTGCCTGGCGCTGGGGGCGACGCTGTGGTGGTCGCAGCGCGCGCTGGAGCGGCCTTATCTGCTGATGGAACGCTACCTGGGTCTGTCGCAGACCTTTCAGAACCAGGCCGCGCGCAATATCGACGACTACCTGGCCAGTGGCGACGCCCTACGCCTGAGCAGTGCCAGCCAGAGCCTCGAAAGCTTGTTGCAGCAGCTGGATGAGCTGCCGGCGGACCTTGCCCAAAACCTGCGCCCCAGCCTGGTGGACCTGGATGCGTTCAGCAAGACCGCCTTGCTGGCAGCCGGCAAACTGGCAGGCGACCCGCAAGCCTTGCTGCTGCAGGCCGAGCGCGAATTGGGCGCGAACCTGGAGCAGTTGAGCCAGTACGCCATCAGCGTGAACTCTCCCGAGGCCGCCCGCTATCTACAGCCTTTGCTGGCAGCGTCCCAGCACCTGGGCAAACTGTCTCTGGCCCGCGACAAACTGGTCACCAGCGGGCGCGCGGAACTGGCCGACGATGTGGAACGCGAAGTCAGCAACATTCGCAGCCAGGCTGACCTGCTGGAACAACTGCCGTTGCTGGGCGTGAAAGCCAGCGCCGAATCCAGCGCCGACGACTTTTCCGCGCTGATGGGCCTGGAAAACACCGGAAAAACCGAAGCCCAGGACACCGGCGTCGACCTCAAGCGTGAGCTCAACAGCCTGCTGACCCGTTACCCGGCCGAACTCAAGCGCACCCGCGAACAGATCCAGCAGCGCACCGACCTGGCCGCCCAGACCCACCAGAAAATCGACACCGTGCAACACGCCATCGCCGGACTGGAACCTGTGGTGCGCGCGCAGCATGGCAAGATCCAGGGCGAAGTGCGCCTGATGCAAGGCGTGATGATCGGCCTGATCCTGCTGATCGCACTGCTGATCGACACCCTGCAACGCCGCTTGGCACGTGTACTGACCAACCTGGCACCGGCCCTGTCGACCTGGGCAGAGGGCGATTTCAGCCAGCCGATCGCCCTGGGCAAGACCAATCGCGAACTGCACGATATTGAAGCCTCCCTGAACCGTCTGCGGGCTTACCTGGTGGACTTGGTCGGCACCATTCGTGGCAATGCCGAGGAAGTTGTCGGCAGCAGCCGTGCGCTGGCCGAACTGAGCAGCGGCCTGCACGACGGCGCCGAACGCCAGGCCGGAGATACCGCGCAGATTCGTGATTCGCTGGGTGAACTGGAAGCGACCATCCAGCAAGTCGCGGGCGATGCCAGCCAGGCAGCAGGCGCCAGTCGCAGCGCCGGTCAGGCGGTGGAACAGGGCCAACGCGTGATCGGCCTGAGCCTGACCGGGCTGCATGCCCTGGTGGGCGAAGTGCAGCAGAATGCGCAGATGATCGAAAAACTCGCCGAAGAATCCGCCACCATCGGCGGCGTGCTGACGGTGATCCGTTCGATTGCCGATCAGACCAACCTGCTCGCCCTCAACGCCGCCATCGAGGCGGCCCGTGCCGGTGAAGCAGGACGTGGTTTCGCCGTGGTGGCCGACGAAGTCCGCTCCCTGGCCCAACGCACCGCTGGCGCTACCGCAGAGATCCAGAGCCTGATCGCCGGCCTGCAAAGTGCCGCCCATCAATCGGTCCAAGGCATGCGCGCCCAGGTCGAACACGCCGAAGCCACTGCCCAGCAAGCCCAGGCAGCAGACGGCGCGCTGGATGAGATCGTCGGCGCGATACAGACCATTTCCGAGACTGCCGTGCGCATCGCTGATGTGACGGCGCAACAGAGTGGGGCGGTGAGTGAGATTCGCGATAACAGTGAGCGGATTCATCAGATGGGTGAGGACAACTTGCTGCGGATTGGCCAAGGGCGTAGCCAGGGCGAGCATCTGTTGGTGCTCGGTGGGCAGCTCAACACTGCGGTGCAGGCCTTCCGCGTGTGACCCGACTTCCCGCCTCATCAAGATCACGAGCCATGCGCAGATCAAAACTGTGGGCACTGGCTTGCCTGCGATCGCGGTGGGCCAGTTAACACATCCGGTACTGACACACCGCCATCGCAGGCAGGCCTGCTCCCACATTGAATCTCCATCAGCTTCGAAGACGTGCCACCAATGACCAGATCCTACGACTTGGTCACATACTTTGCGCTATCCTCGCTAATCGTGCCGCCTACTGCATAGAACTGGACAGTCACAAAGGCTTTGCGGCATAGTCGCCGGGTTCTGCCGTACCCACATCAATAACAAGGAACAGCCGATGGCGACCTTACTGGTTCTTCACGGACCCAACCTGAACCTGCTCGGCACCCGTGAACCGGGCGTCTACGGGGCAGTCACCCTGGACCAGATCAACCTCGACCTGGAACGCAGGGCGCGTGAAGCCGGCCACCATCTGCTCTACCTGCAAAGCAATGCCGAGTACGAATTGATTGATCGCATCCATGCCGCGCGTGGCGAAGGCGTGGACTTTATCCTGATCAATCCCGCCGCTTTTACACACACAAGCGTTGCATTACGTGACGCATTGCTGGCGGTGAGCATCCCATTCATCGAAGTGCATTTGTCGAACGTGCACAAACGCGAAGCTTTCCGCCATCACTCCTACTTCTCCGACGTTGCGGTAGGTGTGATCTGCGGCCTTGGCGCCAGCGGTTACCGACTGGCCCTGGAGGCCGCCCTGGAACAACTTGAACAACCGGCCAAGCGCCCCTGACCGACCCTTGGGAGTTGATGATTCATGGATATCCGTAAAGTTAAGAAACTGATCGAACTGCTGGAAGAATCCGGTATCGACGAGCTGGAAATCAAGGAAGGCGAAGAGTCCGTACGGATCAGCCGTCACAGCAAGACCCCGGCCCAACAGTTCTACGCGCCACAGATGCAAGCACCGGCTCCAGCCGCTGCTGCGCCGGCCGCCGCACCTGCTGCTGCCGCGGCACCTGCCGCCCCGGCTGCTCCTGCGCTGAACGGCTTCGTGGTCAAGTCGCCAATGGTCGGTACGTTCTACCGCACTCCGGCACCGACCTCGCCAGCCTTCGTTGAAGTCGGCGCAACCGTGAAAGTGGGCGACACCATCTGCATCGTTGAAGCGATGAAAATGATGAACCACATCACCGCTGAAAAAGCCGGCGTCATCGAATCCATCCTGGTAGAAAACGGTCAGCCGGTTGAGTACGACCAGCCGCTGTTCACCATCGTTTGAACCGCGGAGCGCCTTCGATGTTGAAACCTGCGAAGAAACTGCAAAAAGTCCTGATCGCCAACCGCGGCGAGATCGCGCTGCGTATCCTGCGCGCCTGTAAGGAAGAGGGCATCAAGACCGTCGCTGTTTACTCGACGGCCGATACCGAATTGATGCACGTGAAACTGGCGGACGAAAGCATCTGCATCGGCCCGCCACTGGCCACGAACTCGTACCTGAAAGTCTCGAACATCATCGCGGCCGCGGAAGTGACCGGCGCCGATGGCATCCACCCTGGCTATGGCTTCCTCGCGGAAAACGCCGATTTCGCCGAACAGGTGGAAAAATCCGGGTTTGCCTTCATCGGCCCGAAAGCCGAAACCATTCGCCTGATGGGCGACAAGGTTTCGGCCAAGGACGCCATGATCGCGGCTGGCGTGCCAACCGTGCCAGGCTCCGACGGCCCGCTGCCTGAAGACGAGGAAACCGCTTTGCGCATTGGTCGCGAAGTCGGTTACCCGGTGATCATCAAGGCCGCCGGTGGCGGTGGTGGTCGCGGCATGCGCGTGGTGCACAAGGAAGAAGACCTGATCGAAGCCGCCAAGCAGACCCGCTCCGAAGCGGGCGCCTGGTTCGGCAACCCGATGGTCTACCTGGAGAAGTACCTGACCAACCCACGTCACGTGGAAGTCCAGGTACTGTCCGACGGCCAGGGCCACGCCATCCACCTGGGCGACCGCGATTGCTCGCTGCAACGTCGTCACCAGAAGGTCCTGGAAGAAGCGCCAGCACCGGGCCTGGACGAAAAAGCGCGCCAGGAAGTACTGGCTCGTTGCGTCAAGGCGTGCATCGACATCAACTACCGTGGCGCGGGTACTTTCGAGTTCCTGTACGAGAACGGTCGTTTCTACTTCATCGAGATGAACACGCGCGTGCAGGTAGAGCACCCGGTGTCGGAGATGGTCACCGGTATCGACATCGTCAAGGAGATGCTCAGCATCGCCGCCGGCAACCCGCTGTCCTTCACCCAGGACGATGTGAAGATGCACGGCCACTCCCTGGAGTGCCGCATCAACGCTGAAGACCCGAAAACCTTTATCCCGAGTCCAGGCCTGGTCAAGCACTTCCATGCTCCGGGCGGCAACGGCGTTCGCGTCGATTCGCACCTGTACAGCGGCTACAAGGTTCCGTCCAACTACGACTCGCTGATCGGCAAGCTGATCACCTGGGGCGCGACCCGCGACGAGGCCATGGCCCGTATGCGCAACGCCCTGGACGAAATCGTGGTCGACGGCATCAAGACCAACATCCCGCTGCATCGGGATCTGGTTCGCGATGAAGGCTTCTGCGAAGGTGGTGTGAACATTCACTACCTGGAACACAAACTGGCCAACCAGTAAGTGCTCCGCTCAACAAAGCCGCCTTCGGGCGGCTTTGTTGTTTCTGGATACCTGGTTTTTTGTGGTCACACACTCTAAATGTGGGAGCGGGCTTGCTCGCGAATGCGGTGGGTCAGTGATGAGTTTGTCGACTCACACGCCGCATTCGCGAGCAAGCCCGCTCCCACATTTGAACCCTGTGCAGTCAGTGGTGTCGTCTTCTGCCCGCCGCTCGCGTAAACTTGCGCCCTTTCGCAGCCCCACCCCGCTGCACACTCATTTTTTTCAAAGGTGCCCGCCATGCCTTGGCTGCAAGTCCGTCTCGCCATCAGCCCAGAACAAGCCGAAACCTATGAAGACGCTTTCCTCGAAGTAGGCGCTGTCTCGGTCACCTTCATGGACGCCGAAGACCAGCCGATCTTCGAGCCGGAGCTCAACACCACGCCGCTGTGGTCCCACACCCATTTGCTGGCCCTGTTCGAAGACGGCACCGATGCCGCCGCCGTACTGGCCCATATGGAGTTGCTGACAGGTGGGCCGTTGCCGGAGCATCACAGCGAAGTCATCGAAGACCAGGACTGGGAACGCAGCTGGATGGACAACTTCCAGCCGATGCGTTTCGGCCTGCGCCTGTGGATCGTGCCAAGCTGGCATGCCGCCCCGGAGCCGGACGCCGTCAACCTGCTGCTCGACCCAGGGCTGGCATTCGGCACCGGCACCCACCCCACCACCGCGCTGTGCCTGGAATGGCTGGACGGCCAGGACCTGACCGACAGCCACGTGCTGGACTTCGGCTGCGGCTCGGGGATCCTGGCAATTGCCGCCCTGTTGCTGGGCGCCAAGGAAGCCGTGGGCACCGATATCGACGTGCAGGCCCTGGAAGCCTCCCGCGATAACGCCGGGCGCAACAACATCCCTGAGGGCAAATTCCCACTCTACCTGCCGGAGCAATTGCCCCAGGTGCAGGCCGATGTACTGGTCGCCAACATCCTCGCCGGCCCGCTGGTGTCCCTGGCACCGCAACTGTCGAGCCTGGTCAAGCCGGGCGGCCGCCTGGCGCTGTCAGGTATCCTGGCCGAGCAAGGCGAAGACGTTGCCGCCGCCTACGCGAAGGATTTCGAGCTGGATCCGATCGCCAACCGTGATGGCTGGGTACGCATCAGCGGGCGTCGGCGCTAGAATGAGCGCTTGCCTGAATCGGATGGCCGCATGACCGACAGTTTCGTCACCCAGTGCCCGCACTGCCAAGCACGCTTTCGCGTCAACCACGCTCAATTGAGCGTGGCCCGTGGCGTGGTGCGCTGCGGTTCGTGCCTGCAAGTGTTCAACGCCGCTCGTCAATTGCTGGAGCAGCGCGGCAAGGCGTCCGCGCCGGAGCCAGAGGCGCCGCTGGCGCTGCCGCCTGAGCCTGCGCGGGCCATCAGCCAGAAGCAGTGGACCGCCGAAGAGCTGGACCTGGACAACCTGGACCTGGACGAAGAACTGGCCAAGCTGGAACGCCGCGAGATTCAGCACACGCTGCCGGCTGGCGCAGATCGTCGCCAGCCCGGCACCGACCGCCGCCAAAAGGAAGAATCCTTCAGCGCCAGCCGCGACACGGTCAAGGCCGAAGAGGAAAAATGGGCGTCGAGCCTGTTCAGCGAGCCGCCTGAAGAGCGCCTCCACGTCACTGAGGACGAGCCTGAACCTGCGACCAGGCAGCGCACCGAACCGTCAATGTCGTTCCACACCGACGAACTCGACGAGGAGCCGCCACTGCGCTCAACGCCAGTCGATGATGACATCGACCCGCCGTTCACCCCGCTGACCAAAGCGGCCGAACCCGAAGATCGCCTGCAACCTCGCCGCAAACGCCCGCGCCCTGAGGCCGGTGTGCATGACGATGTGCTCCAGGACCTGGAAGACGACCCGCTGCACCTGTACGCGCAAAAACGCCCATCGGGTTGGGGCCGCCGCCTGGTCTGGCTGTTGCTGGTGTTGATGGCTGCCGGCGGCCTGGCGGGTCAGTACATCGCTTATCAATTCGACGACCTGGCTCGCCAGGACGCCTATCGTCCGTGGCTCCAGCAACTGTGCCCCACACTGGGCTGCACGGTGCCATCACGGGTCGATATCGCCCACATCAAGAGCAGCAACCTGGTGGTGCGCAGTCACCCGGACTTCGCCGGGGCCTTGGTGGTGGACGCGATCATCTATAACCGCGCGACCTTCTCCCAGCCCTTCCCGCTGCTGGAGCTGCGTTTTGCCGATTTGAATGGCAGCCTGATTGCCAGTCGTCGCTTCAAACCCGCCGAATACCTCAGCGGTGAGTTGGCCGGTGTTAGCGAAATGCCATCGCAAACCCCGATCCATATCTCCCTGGATATCCTCGACCCGGGCAATAAAGCCGTGAATTACAGCCTGAGCTTTCACTCGCCCGAGTGAATCGGTGCATGGGTTGAGATTTGACGGCAGGTTATTGACTTTCCCCTGCGCAACCAAACCGGTAGCGATAAAGAAATAACTGTTCAGATTTTATCCAATTCAGCCTTTATCCAGTCATCGAGAGCGGGTATCATGCCAACCCTTTTTCGAACTCTAATGATCCGGCCCCACAACAGGGAAGTCCTATGTCGGCGGTACGCATCGGCCCATATACATTACAGAATGGCTTGATTCTCGCCCCGATGGCGGGCGTCACCGACCAACCCTTTCGTCAGCTATGCAAGCGTTTGGGCGCGGGCCTAGTTGTCTCGGAAATGGTCACCAGCGACATGAGCTTGTGGAACACCCGCAAATCGCGGATGCGCATGATCCACGAAGGTGATCCCGAGCCCCGCTCGGTCCAGATCGCCGGTGGAGATGCACAGATGCTGGCGGATGCGGCCCGCGCCAACGTGGAGTTGGGGGCGCAGATCATCGACATCAACATGGGCTGCCCGGCCAAGAAGGTCTGCAACAAGGCCGCCGGTTCCGCCCTGTTGAAAGATGAGCAGTTGGTTGCCGAGATCCTGCAGGCCGTTGTCGCCGCAGTGGATGTGCCGGTCACCCTGAAGATTCGTACCGGTTGGGACCGGGACAACAAGAACGGCCTGACAGTGGCGAAGATCGCTGAACAGGCAGGCATTACAGCGCTGGCGGTGCATGGCCGCACCCGCGCCGACCTTTACACCGGTGAAGCCGAGTACGACACCATCGCTGCGATCAAGCAGGCAGTGTCGATGCCGGTGTTTGCCAATGGCGACATTGACTCCGCCGAGAAAGCCCGGCGCGTACTGCACGCCACCGGTGCCGATGGTTTGTTGATTGGCCGGGCAGCCCAGGGGCGGCCATGGATTTTCCGTGAGATCGAGCATTTTCTGCGTACCGGTGAAGTGTTGCCGGCACCGGAGCTGGTCGAGGTGGAACGTATTCTGCTAGAGCATCTGGCCGCCCTGCACGCCTTCTATGGAGACGTGATGGGAGTACGCATCGCTCGCAAGCATGTCGGCTGGTATCTCGCAACCCTGCCGGGCGCCAGGGAGTTTCGCGCCCACTTCAATCGTTTGGATGATACGGAAGCACAGTGCGCCAACGTTCGAGAGTTCTTCAGCGAGCGTTACAAGAGCCTGGGGACAGGGGACGGAGAGGGGGTGGCCGCATGACGATGATGACCGAGACTTTAGTGAGTGGAACAACACCCGTGAGCGACAACGTCAATTTGAAACAGCACCTCAACACGCCGAGCGAAGAAGGCCAGACCCTTCGCGGGAGTGTCGAGAAGGCGCTGCACAATTATTTCGCCCACCTTGAGGGCGCTTCCGTCACGGACGTGTACAACCTGGTGCTCTCCGAAGTCGAGGCGCCCTTGCTCGAAAGCGTGATGAACTACGTCAAGGGCAACCAGACCAAAGCCAGTGAGCTGCTGGGCCTCAACCGTGGCACCTTGCGCAAAAAGCTCAAGCAGTACGATTTGTTGTAAGCATTCAATCAAACCAGAAAGGCGCCCGCGTAAAAAACGGTCGCCTTTTTTGCTGACTCCTTTGCTTTTGATGGAAATTGAAATGACCGACCAGACTACCCGCCTGCCGATCCGCCGCGCCTTGATCAGTGTCTCCGACAAGACCGGGATCCTCGAATTTGCCCGGGAGCTGGAAGCCCTGGGCGTGGAAATCCTCTCCACGGGCGGGACCTTCAAACTGCTGCAGGACAACGGCGTGGCCGCAGTGGAAGTGGCGGACTACACCGGTTTCGCAGAGATGATGGACGGTCGGGTCAAGACCCTGCACCCGAAAATCCACGGCGGCATCCTCGGCCGTCGCGGCACCGACGACGCGATCATGGCCGAGCACGGCATCAAGCCGATCGACCTGGTAGCCGTTAACCTCTACCCGTTCGAAGCCACCATCAACAAGCCAGGCTGCGACCTGCCGACCGCCATCGAAAACATCGATATCGGCGGCCCGACCATGGTGCGCTCGGCTGCCAAGAACCACAAAGACGTGGCCATCGTGGTCAACGCCAGCGACTACGCCAATGTGCTTGAAAGCCTGAAAGCCGGCGGCCTGACCTACGCCCAGCGTTTCGACCTGATGCTCAAGGCGTTCGAACACACTGCCGCCTACGACGGCATGATCGCCAACTACATGGGCACCGTTGACCAAACCGCTGAAACCCTGTCGACCTCCGGCCGCAGCCAGTTCCCGCGCACCTTCAACAGCCAGTTCATCAAGGCCCAGGAAATGCGCTACGGCGAGAACCCGCATCAGAGTGCGGCGTTCTACGTGGAAGCCAAGCCAGCCGAAGTGGGCATCGCCACCGCGACCCAGTTGCAAGGCAAGGAGCTGTCCTACAACAACGTGGCTGACACCGACGCCGCACTGGAATGCGTGAAGAGCTTCGTCAAGCCAGCCTGCGTGATCGTCAAGCATGCCAACCCATGCGGCGTGGCTGTAAGCCCGGACGCTGAAGGCGGTATCCGCCAGGCCTACGAGCTGGCCTACGCCACCGACACCGAATCGGCGTTTGGCGGCATCATTGCCTTCAACCGTGAACTGGATGCCGAGACCGCCAAAGCGATCGTCGAGCGTCAGTTCGTTGAGGTGATCATCGCCCCTTCCGTCAGCGAAGAAGCCCGCGCCATCGTGGCGGCCAAAGCCAACGTGCGCCTACTGGCCTGCGGCGAGTGGTCGGCTGAGCGTGCCGCTGCCTGGGACTACAAACGCGTCAACGGCGGCTTGCTGGTACAGAGCCGTGACATCGGCATGATCGGCAGCCAAGACCTGAAAGTCGTGACCCAGCGCGCCCCGACCGAGCAAGAGATCAACGACCTGATCTTCGCCTGGAAAGTCGCCAAGTACGTTAAATCCAACGCCATCGTCTACGCCAAGAACCGTCAGACCATCGGCGTCGGCGCCGGCCAGATGAGCCGCGTGAACTCGGCGCGTATCGCCGCGATCAAGGCCGAACACGCGGGTTTGCAAGTGGCGGGTTCGGTAATGGCTTCCGACGCATTCTTCCCGTTCCGTGACGGCCTGGACAACGCCGCAAAAGCCGGCGTCACCGCCGTGATCCAACCGGGTGGTTCGATGCGTGATGCTGAAGTCATCGCTGCCGCTGATGAAGCCGGCATCGCCATGGTCTTCACCGGCATGCGCCACTTCCGCCACTGATTGATTAGATCGCCTGTGGGCACCGGCTCCATGTGGGAGCTGGCTTGCCTGCGATAGCATCACCCGGGTCTGACTGGACGACCGAGGTGCCTGCATCGCCGGCAAGCCCAGCCCCCACAGAAAAGCACCGTCCACAGTGCTCTCCCTGATTCAGCGTCATCCGAGGTTTTTGAAATGAATGTTTTGATCATTGGCAGCGGTGGCCGTGAACACGCCCTGGCCTGGAAAGTTGCCCAAGACCCGCGTGTCCAGAAAGTGTTCGTTGCACCCGGCAACGCCGGTACCGCCATTGAAGCCAAATGCGAGAACGTTGCTATCGACGTGCTGGCCCTTGAGCAACTGGCCGATTTTGCTGAAAAGAATGTATCCCTGACCATCGTCGGTCCGGAAGTGCCATTGGTTGCCGGCGTGGTAGACCTGTTCCGCAGCCGTGGCCTGGACTGCTTCGGCCCAACCGCGGGCGCTGCGCAGCTGGAAGGCTCCAAGGCGTTTACCAAGGATTTCCTGGCACGCCACAAGATCCCGACCGCCGACTATCAGAATTTCACCGAGATCGAGCCGGCCCTGGCTTACCTGCGTGAAAAAGGTGCGCCGATCGTGATCAAGGCCGATGGCCTGGCCGCCGGCAAAGGCGTGATCGTCGCCATGACCCTGCAGGAAGCCGAAGACGCCGTGCGCGACATGCTTGCCGGCAACGCATTCGGTGACGCCGGTTCGCGCGTGGTGATCGAGGAATTCCTCGACGGCGAAGAAGCCAGCTTTATCGTGATGGTCGACGGCAAGAACGTCTTGCCGATGGCCACCAGCCAGGACCACAAACGCGTCGGCGACGGCGACACCGGCCCGAACACCGGTGGCATGGGTGCCTACTCCCCTGCCCCGGTGGTCACCGCCGATGTGCATCAGCGCGTCATGGACCTGGTGATCTGGCCAACCGTGCGTGGCATGGCTGACGAAGGCAACGTGTACACCGGTTTCCTGTACGCCGGCCTGATGATCGACAAAGCCGGCAACCCGAAAGTCATCGAGTTCAACTGCCGCTTCGGTGACCCTGAAACCCAACCGGTGATGCTGCGCCTGCAATCGAGCCTGGTGCTGCTGGTGGAAGCCGCCCTGGCCCAGGCCCTGGACAAGGTAGAAGCACAGTGGGATCCGCGTCCGAGCGTTGGCATTGTGCTGGCGGCCGGTGGCTACCCTGCCGATTACGCCAAGGGTGACGTGATTGAAGGTCTCGACGCGGCTGCTACGCTGGAAGGCAAAGTCTTCCATGCAGGCACTGCGCTCAAGGATGGCCAGGTCGTGACCGCCGGTGGCCGTGTGTTGTGCGCCACCGCCATGGGCGCCAGTGTCGACGCCGCGCAGCAACAGGCTTATCAGTTGGCTGCGAAGATCGACTGGAAAGGCTGCTTCTATCGCAAGGACATTGGCTATCGCGCCATTGCGCGGGAGCGTGGCGAGAGCCAGTAAGCAGCTATCCGTTCGGCTAGGCAAGGGCCTCTGGCCCTTGCCGTATGCAGGTCTACCCGCGCATAGTTAACTGTGCATCAACCTACGAAGGGATTTCGCCGTGCGCTGGCTCAGGATCGCCATAGGTTTCACTGTCAGCCTGCTGACACTGCTCTGCTTGTTCCCGGCCCAGGCCGCCGCGCAAGGCAGTGGCTGGGCAGTATTGCTTGATGAACAGGCCGACCTGCAACTGAGCGACATCCGTTCCTCGCGCTACACCAATCAATTCAGCCCCACCGAACTGGACCGCATTACCGCCGCGGAACCGGACGGTGCGTTGTGGGTGCGTTTCAAACTGCAACCCGGCAAGCACGAACAAGTGCTGCGGGTCTTTGCCCCGGACCTGTCCCACCTGAGCCTCTATGTACTGGACGGCGACACCCTGGTGGAACAACAGAGCACCGGCACACGCCAGCCCCAGGCCGAGCGTCCGTTGCCCAGCAGCGACTTCATGCTGCCCATGCCCCAGAGCCAGAAGCCTTTAGAGGTCTACCTGCGCCTGGTCTCGGAACATGAACTGCGTCCCTACATCACCCTGGAACCGGCCGTGCTCGCCGCCGCCGACCAGACCCAGACGCTGATCTACGGCCTGCTGTTCGGCTGTCTGCTGATGCTGATCCTGCACAACCTCACCCGTTTCGCCTACCACCGCTCGCGCAGCAGCCTGTGGTTGGCCGCCTGCGAAATCCTGCTGATGCTCAGCCTCGCGCTGCTGCTGAACCTGATCGGCCCGTGGCTGCCGAACTGGCACGCGATCCAGACGCCGGGCGCCTACCTGGCGCTGCTGCTGACGGCGCCGTGCGGATTGATGTTTGCCTATCGGTTCTTCATGCCTTTGGGCCCACATCCGCTGAACAAGCTGTTGATGGCGGATATCCTGTTCATCGTGCTGTGCGGCCTGCTGCTGTTGTTCGTCAACACCCTGCCGCTGAACATCATCACCTATGCCCTGGTGGCTCTGGCCGGCTTGAGCATGCTGTTCGTCTCGGCTTATCACTGGCAGAAAGGCTACCGTCCGGCGCGCCTGTTCGTGGCGGCGATGGTGGTGTTCAACATCGGAACGTTGATCATCCTGCCGGCGCTGCTGGGCCTGACGATGGTCTCGCCCCAGGGCCTGATCGTCACGCTGCTGGCGTTTATCTGCCTCAGTGGTCTGTTGATGAGCCTGGCGCTGGGCGAACGCCAGCGCGCAATTGTCGAAGCGCGCTTCAGCCTCAGCCGCGACCTGGCGGCAAGCAATGCCGAGATTGCCGCCAAGGCCGAGTTCCTGGCCAAGATCAGCCACGAAATCCGCACCCCCATGAACGGCGTGCTGGGTATGACCGAGCTGCTGCTGGGCACGCCCCTCTCGGTGAAACAGCGTGACTACGTGCAGACCATCCACAGCGCCGGCAATGAACTGCTCACGCTGATCAACGAAATCCTCGATATCTCCAAGCTGGAATCCGGCCAGATCGAATTGGATGACGTGCAGTTCGACCTCAATGCGCTGATCGAAGACTGCCTGAGTATCTTCCGCGCCAAGGCTGAACAGCAGAACGTCGAGCTGATCAGTTTTATCCAGCCCCAGGTGCCTCGCGTGATCAGTGGCGACCCGACGCGCCTGCGCCAGGCCATGTTGAGCCTGCTGGAAAACGCCCTGCAAAAGACCGACGAAGGTGAAGTGCTGATCGTCGTCGCGCTGGACGACCGCAGCACCAAGCCGCGCCTGCGCATCGCCGTGCAGGACAGCGGTTTGCCGATGGAAGCCGCCGAGCGTGACGCTCTGCTGCACAGCGAACTGCACAGCAAGAACTTCTTCTCCGCCACCCGACTGAACGGCCACCTGGGCCTGGTCATCGCCCGCCAATTGATCCTATTGATGAACGGCGAATTCGGCATCAAGAGCGGCAGCCACCAGGGCAGCACCTTGTGGCTGACCTTGCCGCTGGACCCGGAACGCCTGGAACACCCCACCTCCGACCTCGACGGCCCACTCAAGGGCGCACGGGTGCTGGTGGTGGACGACAACGACACCTGTCGCAAAGTATTGGTGCAGCAATGCTCGGCCTGGGGCCTCAACGTCAGCGCCGTGCCTTCGGGCAAGGAAGCCCTGGCGTTGCTGCGCACCAAGGCGCACCTGCGCGATTACTTCGACGTGGTGCTGCTGGACCAGAACATGCCCGGCATGACCGGCATGCAACTGGCGGCGAAAATCAAGGAAGACCCAAGCCTGAACCACGACATCCTGCTGATCATGCTCACCGGCATCAGTAATGCGCCGAGCAAGATCATCGCGCGCAATTGCGGGATCAAGCGCATCCTCGCCAAGCCCGTGGCCGGCTATACGCTCAAGACCACCCTGGCCGACGAACTGACCCAGCGCAGCAAGGGTAACGTCCCACCACGCCCCGTCCTCAACACGCCGGCGGCGATCACCGTGCCAACGGATTTCCGCATCCTGGTGGCCGAAGACAACAGCATCTCCACCAAGGTGATCCGTGGCATGCTCGGTAAGCTCAACCTCAACCCGGACACCGCCAGCAATGGTGAAGAAGCCCTGGAGGCGATGAAGGCCCAGCGCTATGACCTGGTGTTGATGGATTGCGAAATGCCGATCCTCGATGGTTTCTCGGCCACCCAGCAATTGCGCGCGTGGGAAGTCAGCCACCAGCGCGTTCGTACGCCGGTGGTGGCGCTGACGGCGCACATTCTGTCCGAGCACAAGGAGCGCGCACGCCAGGCCGGGATGGACGGGCACATGGCCAAGCCCGTTGAGTTGTCACAGTTGCGTGAGCTGGTGGAGTTCTGGGTGGCGCAGCGGCAGCAGCGACCAGAGCACGCCCCCTCCTGACGTGTAATGCAGACCCCATGTGGGAGCGGGCTTGCTCGCGAATACGGTGTGTCAGTCAATGCATCCTTAACTGATCCATCGCATTCGCGAGCAAGCCCACTCCCACATTTGGTCTCTGCCGCCTGATAGACTCTCAACACTTCCTCCGCCGCGAGCCGCCCCCATGCTCCACGTGTTATTCAGCGTCTACCTGAAAATGCTGGTGCTCTACAGCCCGTTCTTCGTGCTGTCCTGCTTTATCAGCCTCACCCGTGGCTACTCCAGCAAAGAGCGGCGGCGCCTGGCGTGGAAGGTGGCGTTGGCAACCCTGGTATCGAGCGTGTTGCTCTACCTGTTCGGCCGCGTCATTTTCAGCGTGTTCGGCATCACCGTCGACGCGTTCCGCATCGGTGCCGGCAGTGTGCTGTTCATTTCCGCCTTGGGCATGGCCCAGGGCAAGTCCGCAGTGCAGACCGACAACGTACAGCAGGACGTGACCATCGTACCGCTGACCATTCCCCTCACCGTCGGCCCCGGCACCATCGGTGCGTTGCTGGTGATGGGCGTGAGCCAGCCGCATTGGGATGACAAAATCACCGCCATCCTCAGCATCGCCCTGGCCAGCCTCACGGTGGGCGTGGTGCTGTACCTGTCCAACCGGATCGAACGCATCTTGGGCGACCAGGGCTTGCAGATTGTCAGTCGGTTGATGGGGTTGTTCGTGTGTGCCCTGGCCGCGCAAATCATCTTCACCGGTGTGCGCGGTTACCTGGTGCCTTAAATCCGGTACTTGGCGATCGCCAATTGCACCTTGTCACCCGCACTCTCGCGCATCAGTTGGATCGTCTTTTCGTTGACTACCGAGGTGTTCAGCACCAGGCACGTCTGCCCGCTGAAGGCCTCGAATGAGGAACTGTCCCATTCCAGAAATGGCAACCCTACCTGCTTGCTCACTCCCTGGGTGCTGTAGGTCACCAGCACCATCATCAGTTCCCCCTCTGTTTGCACACAGGACGCCAGGCCGAAGTCGCCGCCCTGGTGTACGGCACTGTTGCGTTTGAACAGCTCGAAAGTCCCAGGTATCTGCTTCAACGCCTCCACTGCATCGGCCGCCAGTTTCGGCAATACGCTGAGCAAGTGCGCAGACAATGATGTCGACGCCAGCAGGGCCGCGATGATATTCAGCGCCGCCGATTGCACGGTCAGGCCCTTGCCGGAACGTGAAATCCGTTCGAAGCGGCTGCGCACCGGCAACCACCCCAGGCTGACCATCACCCTGATGAATTCGTCGTACCAACGTTCGGTGCCGCGTGGGACTTTCAACACATCGCTGACATAGCTGCTGGCCAGCAAATAGCTCTTACGCACGTATTCCCGATTTAAACCGGACAAGCCTTCGGCAAACGAGATGACGCTGTTGTTGACCACCGCGGCGTTGAAGTCGTCCTCGATGTCCAGCGGCAAGGCCGCGCGCTTGCCTGACGCTCCCGGTAGTGTGTAGGCGGCAATCAACTTGCGCCTTTTTGTACTGCTGATCCTTCTGTGATGTCGCTCCATTTTAGTTCTCCACAAGCACCCCGACTCGGGGCTTATGTCCACCCTAGTTCACTGACTGAAGCGTTTTCCAGACGACAAACATTCCTTGGCGCAGCGCATCAAACCGTGCTGCCCAGCAATAATGCGGCGCGCCTGGCGGGCTTCCGAATTTCGTCGTAGAAAAAGAAAAAGCCCCGGACAACGCCAGGAAAATCCCTGGGTCATTCGGAGCTTTCAGGCACCTGAGGGGCGGTTTTCAGGAGGCCGGTTTCTCGCCGTACCAGCGCGGCGTGTACACCCACTCACCGCCACCGGCACGCGGGAAGGTGACGGTGGTGGACGAGCCGATCAGCACCATGGTGCGCATGTCCACCTGATCCGGCGTCAATTGCCCCAGTGTGGTGACACGCAGCGTCTGACCCGGCCGACCGATATCACGGCCCAGCACCACCGGCGTTTCAGGCGTGCGATGCAGCGCGACGATTTCCAGGGCACGCCCCAGCTGCCACGGCCGCGAGCGCGAGATCGGGTTGTAGAACGCCAGCGCCAGGTCGGCCTGGGAGGCAAGGTCCAGGCGTTTTTCAATGATCGACCAAGGCTTGAGGTTGTCCGACAGCGACATCACGCAAAAGTCATGGCCCAACGGTGCACCGGCCTGAGCGGCGGTGGCGAGCGACGCCGAGACCCCTGGAAGGATTTGCAGGTCGACCTGATGCCAGGTCGGGTCGCTGGATTCGTGCAGGGCTTCGATCACGGCAGCGGCCATGGCGAACACGCCCGGGTCGCCGGACGACACTACGACGACCGAGCGACCTTGGGCCGCCAGCTCGAAGGCATGGCGGGCACGCTGCATTTCTTCGCGGTTATCGGTGCAATGCTGCACCTGGTCGTCTCGGAACGGGCCGGCCATGCGCACGTAGGTTTCGTAGCCGAGCACATCGGTGCAGCGCGCCAGTTCGGTTTTTACCGCAGGCACCATCAACTCGGCAGCGCCAGGTCCCAGGCCGATCACGGCAAGGCGGCCACGCACGCGACCGACTTGCGACAGGTCCAGGGGGAGTTCGGCAACATTGATGACGATATCCGCGTCCTGGGCCACGCTGACAAAACGCAGCGGTACACCCAATTCCAACGCTGCTTCATGCAATGTGGCTTCGGCCATCTGCGTATCACTGGCCAGCAGGCACGCGAGGGATTGCAGAGCGATGCCCGCCTCATGCAACGCCGCGCGCACCCGTTCAGCCAGTTGCGCGCCTGGCTTGCAGCTCACGCTGACGTTCTTCGGGTAGATCAACAATTCATGGGCGGTAGGCGTGCGCTCGGCACTGCCCACATGAATCGCCAGGCGTGCCTGTTGATCCTGGGGCAGATTGGCCTGGTCCAGCCACGGCGCAGCGCCTTCGATGCGTACGCTTTCGCCGGCCAGCAAGTCGGAGACGAAACGCTTGCCCAGTTCCAGATCGGCCAGCTCATAACCCGCAGGCGGGTTGAGCAGGCAGGTGCCGAAGCGCAGCTCGCCACTGGTGGTGATCGCAGCAGCCACGTTCAACGCAGCGGCGATTTCGCGAGCCATCACGTTCACACCGCCAAGGCCGCCAAGCAACGGCACCACGGCGCTACCGTCTTCGGCGACGGCCAGCACGGCGGGCTCCTCGCCTTTTTCCAGCAGCAGCGGCGCCAAGGTACGAATAACGATACCCGCGGCGCACAGCGCGATCAGCGGTGTGCCTTGCTGATACAACTGACGCAGGGTCGCGCCGAATTCACCGTAGACCTGGTCCGCCCCGTCGACCCGTCCGGCCAGGCCGTGGACCGTCGCGTCGGGGTACACACATTGGATCTTGCGTGCCATGGCCAGGCTGCCCTGACCCAAAATAACAATCGCCGGGCTCATCAACCTTGCCACCGTTCACCGGGCACGATGATCAGCGAGAAGTACGGGGACGACGCTGGATCCACCTGATCCAGCGGCACGATCTTTTGATTCGCCATGGTGGCGCGTTCGACATACAGCGCTCGCTCGGCCAGACCGAGTTCTTCCAGCACCTGGCGCACTTTCGGGAAGTTGCGGCCCAGCTTCATGATCACTGCCGCGTCGGCATCCGCAAGGCGGCGCTTGAGGTCGTCATGGGGCAACACGCCCGAGAGTACCGAAAGGCTCTGATTGCGATAGACCAGCGGGGCGCCCAGCACCGAGGCGCCGCCGAGCATCGAACAAACGCCCGGAATCACGTGGGCTTCATAGCGCTCGGCGAGGCGGTCGTGCAGGTACATGTAGGACCCGTAGAAGAACGGGTCACCTTCGCAGATCACCGCCACATCACGACCGGCGTCCAAATGTGCGGCGACATCCACGCTGGCGGCGTCGTAGAAATCGCTGATCACCTGCTCGTAGGACATTGGCGCCGGCAACACTTCGGTGGTCACCGGGTACACCAGCGGCATCAAGGTCTGTTGCGGCACCAGATGGTCTTCGATGATGCCGAAGGCGTTGCCCTTCTTGCCCTTGGCCACGAAGTACGCCACCACTGGCGACTCGCGCAACAGGCGCAGGGCCTTGAGGGTGATCAGTTCCGGGTCACCGGGGCCTACGCCCAGGCCGATCAAACGTCCACGTGCCTGCATTATTCGACCTCCGTGGCCAGCGCATTCACCGCAGCGGCGGCCATGGCGCTACCGCCCAGACGACCCTGCATGATCACGAACGGTACACCGCGACTGTCGGCGGCCAGCATCGCCTTGGATTCGGCGGCGCCGACAAAACCAACCGGGAAACCGAGGATCAACGCCGGTTTCGGTGCGCCGGCGTCAAGCATTTCCAGCAGATAGAACAAGGCCGTCGGAGCGTTGCCGATCACCACCACACTGCCTTCCAAGTACGGGCGCCACAGCTCAAGGGCGGCAGCGGACCGGGTGTTGCCCAGCTCACGCGCCAGCGCCGGTACGCTGTCATCGCGCAGGGTGCAGATCACTTCGTTGTTGGCTGGCAGGCGTGCGCGGGTCACACCTTCGGAGACCATTCGCGCATCGCACAGGATCGGCGCACCTGCGGCGAGCGCATCGCGCCCAGCCTTGCCCGCCCCTTCGGAGAACTGCAGGCCGTCGATCGCGTCGACCATGCCGCAGGCGTGAATCACCCGCACCGCGAGTTTTTCCAAATCAGCCGGGATACGGTCCAACTTGGCTTCCGCGCGAATGATGGCGAAGGAGTTGCGATAGATCTCCTGACCGTCGCGGATGTAATCAATCATCGGTGTTGCTCCGTGGGCGAGCGCGCAGCAGGGCGCCCGTCGCTTCAATAGAAAGGTTGCGCGCGTGCAGCCGGCCGAAACCGGGCTGGGCTGCCTCGCGAAAATAGAGGTCGTAGTGGCCGGGGCTCACGGCCAGCAAGGTGACCGGCGCCGTGTGCGCGGCGGCGCAGGAGCGCGGGCAGCCGGACAGGTGCACGTCGTGACCGGTGTTCAAAGCGGCGAGTTGCACCGCGTCGGCCTTGGTGTCGGCCAGGGCTTTGCCGCAGCCGCTGGAACCGGTGCAGGCGGTCATGCGCGCCAGGGGCTGGTCGATTGAGCAGAGGAAGCCCAATTGCGCCAGGCGTTCGGTGACGGCGTGAGGTTTTTCAACGCTGGGCAACAGCACGCCCTGCCAGGGGGTAAAACGCAAGGTGCCGTCGCCGTATTCGCTGGCCAGTTGTGCGGCGCCCTTGAGCATCGTCGCATCGAGGCGACCCAAGGGCGCAATGGCGGCGACGTAGAACTGATTCTTTTGTGCTTGTGGATAACTGCCGAGGTGCAACAAAGCGCCGCTGGGTGGGCGTTTGAAGCCATCCGCCGGCAGCAGCGGCAGTTTTAGACGACTCAACACGTTATCCACAGGCAGGTGGCGCATGCGGGTCTGTTCAGGGGTGGCGATGTCCAAAAACCCTTCCAGCACAGCCACCACCAATGCATGCCCCTGGTCCAATGGCACGGCGGCCAGCGGTGCATCCAGACCCGGACACCCGGCCAGGCCAAACGCGAGGAGTGTTTCGCCCTTGCGCACGAACGCCGACAGCCACAGGTCATGGTGATGTTCGAGCATTGCCAGCGCCTCGCCCCCGTCCAGCTGCACCGCGAACTTGGCCGACAGTTCATGGAAACGCGGGTGATTCTGCAGGGTGGCGAGGATCTGCTCCGCCAACGGCCGGGTGTCGAACAGCATTTGCGGGTCGATACCGGCGCTGGGGCTGAGCATCAGGTTGCGCACGTCGTCGCCGGCAGCGTTGTTGGGGCCCAGATCGGCAGCCAACAGCATGGCAATCAACGCGCCCTCTTCGGCGCCGATCCCGCGAATCTGCAGATTGGCGCGGTTAGTCGCCTCGATCACCCCGCCCGCATACGCCTGGGCTGCGTCCGCCACTGCGCAGGCTTGGGCGGCGCTGATCGAACCACCGGCCAATTTGATCCGACAAATGCCACCGTCCAGCGCCTGGACAATACGCAGCAACCCCGGACAAGCCGAGGGGCGCAAGGTATTCACAGCGGGCGTTGGGTTCACGGGGCTACCGGTTGATGGGTAAAGGCGCGGTATTATGCCTGCTTTGTCCGGCGGCATGAAAAGCCTGCCCGTCGGATGTCGTTCAAGGAATATTTATGTCGCCCTGGCTGACGGTTGTAGGCATCGGTGAAGACGGCTTCAAGGGGCTGGGCAGGAATGCCCGGCATGCCCTGTTGCGCGCCACGCGGATTATAGGCGGCCAGCGCCAGTTGGACCTGCTGCCGGTGTGTATTCGGGGTGAGCGCGAGTTGTGGCCGAGCCCGTTTTCCCTGGAACCGGTGCTGGCGCGGCGTGGCGAGTCGGTGTGTGTGTTGGCCAGTGGTGATCCGATGTTCTATGGCGTGGGCGCGAGCCTGGCGCGGCAGGTGGCGGCTGAAGAGTTGCTGGTCTTGCCGGCGCCTTCGTCGGTGTCGTTGGCGGCGGCGCGGCTGGGCTGGCCGTTGCAGGAGGTGGTGACGTTATCCGTGGTGGCCCGGCCGCTGGCGGCGCTGAATGCGCATCTGGCCAGTGGGGTGCGGCTTTTGGTGTTGAGTAATGACGGCCGAAGTCCGGCGTTGATTGCTTCTTTGCTGGCTGAATCCGGTTTCGGCCCGAGCCGGCTGAGTGTGTTTGAGCACCTGGGCGGCACGGATGAGCGACGCATCGACGGCGTGGCGAGTGATTGGCGTCCGGCTTGCGTCGCCGATTTGAATCTGGTCGCCATCGACTGCGTGGCCTCTGGCGATACGCCCCGTCTGTCGCGTCTGGCGGGCCTGCCAGATTCAGCTTTCAAACATGACGGCCAATTGACCAAACGCGATGTGCGCGCCCTGACCCTGGCCCGTCTTGCGCCGATGCCCGGCGAACTGCTGTGGGACGTGGGTGCAGGCAGCGGCTCCATCGGTATCGAGTGGATGCGGGCTCACCCGAGCTGCCGGGCAGTGGCGATTGAAGCGGATGAAGGTCGCCAAGGCCTGATCGAACACAACCGCGACGCCCTTGGCGTGCCGGGCCTGCAACTGGTTCGCGGCAAAGCGCCGGATGCGCTCGACGGCCTGGAAGCCCCGGACGCCATCTTCATCGGCGGCGGCGTCACCCGTGACGGCGTGCTCGACACCTGCTGGCACCATCTGCGGCCGGGCGGGCGGTTGGTCGCCAACGCCGTGACGCTGCAAAGCGAAATGACCTTGATGGACTGGCGTACGCGCTATGGCGGAGAACTCACGCGTATCCATGTCGCCCAGGCCCAGCCGCTGGGAGCGTTCGATACGTGGCGCCAGGCATTGCCGATCACACTGCTGGAAGTGGTCAAGCCGCGATGAAACGCATCCTGCTGCTGGGCGGCGTGACTGAAGCGCTGGCCATCGCCCGTACATTGGGCCCGGAACATATCTACAGTTTGGCCGGTGTTGGGCGCGTGCCGACTGACTTGGCGTGCCAGGTGCGGGTGGGTGGGTACGGCGGGGCCGAGGGATTGGCACAGTTTGCTCGACATGAGCAGATCAGCCTGATTCTCGACGCGACCCATCCGTACGCGGCGCAGATCAGCCGCAACGCGGCCGAGGCGGCAAGGATTTGCGGGGTGCCTTGCTGGGCGCTACGACGCCCGGCCTGGCAGCCACAGGCGGGGGACGATTGGCGAGAAGTCAGTGATTGGGCCTCGCTGATTGAAGCACTCAAACCTTTCAAGCGCCCGCTGTTCACGCTGGGCCGTGAGCCGTTGCAGCACCTTGATGAAATCCCGCCGGAGCAGTTCTGGACACTGCGCGCCCTGGATGTGTATCCGGGGAATGAGCGTTGCGAAGTGATTGGCGCGCGAGGCCCGTTTCTGATCGAAGACGAACGTGGGTTGTTTGAACGACGCCAGATCGACGTGTTGATCAGCAAGAACAGCGGCAGCACAGCCACCGAACCGAAGCTGGAAGTGGCACGGGAGCGGGGCGTGCCGGTGTTGGTATTGAAGAGGCCAGTGTTGGCGCCGGTAGATCGGGAGTTCACCACCTTGACGACGCTGCAACAGGCAATCACCTCTCTTTAAGCTCCATCGTTCCAATGTGGGAGCGGGCTTGCTCGCGAAAGCGGAGTGTCAGTCACCGGATGAGTTGACGGGTCTTTCGCCTTTGCGAGCAAGCCCGCTCCCACATTTAGAGCTGCGTTGCCATTTGAGATCTGCAACCGCTCAGTTCCCGTCTATCCTCAAACCCAGCACTGCGACACCAAACCACACCCACCCTTTTTACTTATCCCCACCGATCAGGCTAAATACCCCCCTGATCGTTTAACCCTACGGATTGTCCGCCATGGCCCGTCAACGCTTCGCAATTGCCTGGATCGCCTGCCTTGCAGTGCTGTTCAACGCCTTTGTCATGCCGATGGCCGGTGCGATGCAACAGTCCCAGGACCCGGTGCAGCAATTGTTATGGGGCGGTTTCTGCTCCTCCAATGGTGCGAGCCTGAAGACCATTGCCCTGGGCAAGCTGGAGATTCCGGCGCCACAACAGGACGATCATTCCACCATGCAGCATTGCTGGTGTTGTTCGGGTGCTGCGCCGTTGGTGGCGTTGCCGGGGCATGTGCCACAGTTGTACCTCACCCAATTCAATACCTCACAGCGCTTGCCGCCCGCCCAGCTGCAAAGCCCTACTCCGCGCCAGCAATGGCCGAGCCTCAACCCGCGCGCCTCTCCAACGGTCTGATGTCTTCGCAAGTGAACTGCGTTTTAGAACCGTTCTGGAGAACTGCCATGCTCAAATCTTCCCTGCTTCTGGCGGCGTTGCTGCTGCCGGTGTTCAGTGCTGCCAACGCCGAGGACTACAAGGCCGGTGACCTGATGGTCAGCGAACCCTGGTCCCAGGAGTTGCCGCCGAATGCACCGACTGTCGCGGCTTATTTTGTGATTCATAACAGCAGCGAAACCCCGGACCGCCTGCTCAGTGTAGAGACGCCCGTGGCGGACAAGGCCGAGTTGCATGAACACGTCATGCAAGGCGACCTGATGAAGATGCAGCAAGTACCCAGCGTCGCCGTGCCGGCCAAGGGTGATCTGACCTTCGCGCCGATGGCGTACCACGTGATGCTGTTGGGCATCAAAGACCGCAGCCTGTTGGCCGACGGCAAGCAATTCCCGCTGACCCTGACCTTCGAAAAAGCCGGCAAGGTCGAGGTGGAAGTGTCGGTACAGAAAGTGCCGCCAATGGCCGGCCACGGGCACAAGCACCCTCAGTAGACTGACAGTCGATGGGCGCCCCCCGCGCCAGGTGCTCCCCACGCGCGCGCGTAAGACGCGGCGGTTGGATCAGCCTGTTCGCCATGCTGATGATCTTTATCGGTCCGCTGATTTCCCAAGCGATGCCGATGGATCATCACGCAGGTATGTCGATGGACATGCCGATGGACCATGGCGAATCCCATCACAAAAAGGCCCCCGACGAACACCACGCCCTCTGGTCCAAGTGCGGCTATTGCGACCTGCTCTACAGCTGCCCCGCCCTGCCCGGCGGCGTTTCAACCTTCACCCTGAGCAGCCCGCCCCCCGCCAACGCCCTCACCCCCGACACGCGCCTGGGCCATGCCCGGCAGAGCATCTTCCCCGGCGCCCGCAGTCGCGCGCCGCCCATCGCTTCGTAAGCACTTCACAGCGTTACTTCACCCCGGCCGACTTTAGACAGACAGCCGCAGGCTGCTGGCCGTGTTGTTTACGATTGATTGATGGAATTTGTCATGTCCAGGTTTTCTGCTGACACCCGTTTGGGATATACCCCTGTGCTCGCTGCCTTTTGCGGCGCGCTGCTTGCCCCCCATGTTCAGGCCGATGAACACACCGAGCATGAGCTGACGCCCACCGTGATCACCGCGATCGCCCCCAGCTCACCGCTGACCGTGATCACCAACCCGAAAGACCCACGCCAACCGGTACCCGCCAGCGATGGCGGCGATTACCTCAAGACCATCCCCGGCTTCGCCCTGGTGCGCAATGGCGGCACCAATGGCGACCCGGTGCTGCGCGGCATGTTTGGCTCGCGCCTGAATATCCTCACCAACGGCAGCATGATGCTCGGCGCCTGCCCCGGCCGCATGGACGCGCCTACCTCGTACATCTCACCGGAAACCTACGACAAGCTCACCGTGATCAAAGGCCCGCAGACCGTGCTCTGGGGCCCTGGTGCGTCAGCCGGCACCATCCTGTTCGAGCGCGAGCCAGAACAGTTCGGCGAGCTGGGCACACGCCTCAACGCCAGTGTGCTGGCCGGTTCCAACGGGCGCTTCGACAAAGTCATCGACGCTGCCGCCGGTGGTCCGCTGGGCTACGTGCGGGTGATCGGCAACCAAGCCCACGCCGACGACTACAAGGACGGCAATAACGACACAGTCGCCTCGCGCTACGACAAATGGAACGGCGACGTGGCCGTCGGCTTCACCCCCGACGCCGACACCCTGCTGGAGCTCACCGCCGGCCGTGGCGATGGCGAAGCGCGTTACGCCGGGCGCGGCATGGATGGCTCACAGTTCCTGCGCGAAAGCCTGGGACTGCGTTTCGAAAAATCCAATATCGGCGACGTGCTGGACAAGGTTGAAGCCCAGGTCTACTACAACTACGCCGACCACGTGATGGACAACTACAGCCTGCGCACGCCCTCGGGCACCGGCATGATGGCCGGGCCCATGGCGTCCAACGTCGATCGCCGCACCCTCGGCGCGCGGATCAAGGCCACCTGGCGCTGGGCCGATGTGCAATTGATCAGCGGCCTGGATGCACAGACCAACGAACACCGCCAGCGCAGCAGCATGGGTATCGATACCTACAAGGACCTGCCACGGGTCAAGGACGCCAACTTCCACAACTATGGCGTGTTTGGCGAACTGACCTGGTACGCCGCCGACCGCGACCGCCTGATCACCGGCGCCCGGCTGGACCGCGCGTCGGCCAAGGACTTCAGGCAAACCAGCGGCTCCGGAATGATGAAGCGCCCCAACCCAACCGCCGACGACACGCGTGCCGACACCTTGCCCTCGGGCTTCGTGCGTTATGAGCACGACCTGGCCGACAGCCCCACCACCCTCTACGCAGGGCTTGGCCACTCGGAACGTTTCCCCGATTACTGGGAGCTGTTTTCGCCCAACACCGGTGCGACCGGTTCGGTGAATGCCTTCGACGGCGTGAAGCCGGAGAAAACCACCCAGCTCGACTTCGGCGCGCAGTACAAAGCCGACGATCTTGAAGCCTGGGCTTCGGGCTATATCGGCCGGGTGCAGGACTTCATCCTGTTCGACTACAGGCCCGGGATGATGGGCACCACGTCCCAGGCCCGCAACGTCGACGCGCGCATCATGGGCGGTGAACTGGGCGCGGCGTACAAGCTGACCCAGAACTGGAAGGCCGACGCCACCCTCGCTTACGCCTGGGGCAAGAACAGCAGCGACGGCAAGGCGCTGCCGCAAATGCCGCCGCTGGATGCTCGCCTGGGCCTCACTTACAGCGAGGATGACTGGAGCGCCGGCGCGCTGTGGCGTGTGGTCGCCGCTCAAAACCGCATCGACCAGAACAAGGGCAACGTGGTCGGCAAGGACTACGACAAAAGCAGCGGCTTTGGTGTGTTCTCGCTGAATGCGGCGTATCGCGTCAATAAACACCTCAAGGTCAGCACCGGCGTCGACAACCTGTTCGGCAAGGCCTATGCCGAGCACCTGAACCTGGCCGGCAACGCAGGGTTCGGCTACCCGGCCAGTGACCCGCAAGCCATCAAGGAGCCGGGGCGCACCCTTTGGACCAAGGTCGATATGACCTTCTAAAAACATCGGGGGCAAGCCCCCTCCCACACTTGAAATGCATTCCAACTGTGGGAGGGGGCTTGCCCCCGATGGCGGCCTACCAGACACAAAAAAACCAAAGCCTTGCGGAGCCCAATGATGACCCCTCAAAAGATTTCCTTCTACAACCTGGCCTGGCGCTGGCACTTCTACGCCGGCCTTTTCGTCGCCCCCTTCATGGTGCTGCTGGCCCTGACCGGCATCATCTACCTGTTCAAACCTCAGTTGGACCCGCTGATGTACGGCGACCTGCTCAAGGTCCAGACCGCCGAGCACGCCCTGAGCGCCGACGAGCAACTGCAGCGCGCCAAGGCCGCGTATCCCAAGGCCGCGATCAGCAAATACCTGCCGCCTGCCGACAGCACCAGCAGCGCGCAATTCGTGATGCACAACCAAGGCCGCGAAGTGACCGTCTTCGTCGACCCGTATCGCGGCAACGTCCTCGGCGAGCAGGACGCCAAATACAACCTGCAAGCCATCGCCCGCGCCCTGCATGGCGAGTTGATGATCGGCACCGTCGGCGATCGCCTGGTGGAACTCGCCGCCGGTTGGGGCGTGATGCTGGTGGTGTCGGGCCTGTACCTGTGGTGGCCGCGCGGCAAGTCCTCGGCGGGGGTGCTGTGGCCGCGCTTCAACAGTCGCGGCCGGGTATTCTGGCGCGATATGCACGCGGTCACCGGTTTCTGGGGAGCATCACTGCTGCTGGTGATGCTGCTCAGCGGCATGACCTGGACCGGCTTCTGGGGCAAGCAATACGCTGATGTGTGGAACACCTTCCCGGCGGCGATGTGGAACAACGTGCCGCAGTCCGACCAGCAGGCACGCGTGCTCAATACGGCCAGCCAGCAGACCGTGCCCTGGGCCATGGAAAACACGCCGATGCCGATGTCCGGGGACCATGCCGAACACATGAACCACGGCGCCATGCACTCGGCTCCAGCTGCGCCCACGCTGCGCCTGCAACAAGTGGTCGACCTGGCCACCGCACGCCACGTCGAGCCCGGCTACAGCATCACCTTCCCCACCACCGCTGAAGGCGTGTTCACTGTCGCGGTGTTCGCCAACGACCCGCGCAATGACGCCACCTTGCATGTGGACCAGTACACCGGCAAGGTGCTCGCCGATGTGCGCTGGGAACACTACAACGCGGTCGCACGGGCCACCGAGACCGGTGTGATGCTGCATGAAGGCAAGATGTTCGGCTGGGTCAATCAACTGATCGTGCTGCTGATCTGCCTGATGATTCTGCTCAGCGCCGTCAGCGGCGTGGTGATCTGGTGGAAGCGTCGGCCTCAAGGCGGACTTGGTGTTCCGCCGCTGCGCCATGACTTGCCAAAGTGGAAAACCGCGATGGCGATCATGCTCGCATTGGCGATCATTTTCCCTCTTGTGGGCGCCTCTTTGATCCTCGTGTGGGCGTTGGATCGCCTGGTGCTATCTCGCCTTTTGGGGCAACGTGAATCCGCCTCAGGTTCAGCATGAAACAGGCGAGATGCCCGGCACAGAGCCGTTCTGTAGCCTTGCGCGGACTTTTTCCGCGCAGCGAATAAGTGTTAACTTATAACACTTTCTGCGTTATCGTTGCTCGCCGCGCCCTGCGGCGAGCACCTCCCCAAGAAGCGATTGATCGACCGATGAACAAGTACCTTGCGTCCGGCCTGTGCCTGCTCGCCCTGCACAACAGCGCCCAGGCCCTGACCCTGCCCGCCAGCCCAATCACCGCGCCTGCGATGGATGACGAACGCGTCGACCTGAACACCCCGACCACCGCCGGCTCGCGCCTGAACCTCAGCGCCCTGCAAACCCCCGGCAGCGTCGAAAGCCAAACCGGTACGCAGATCCGCGAACGTGGCGATGTCAGCGTGCAGGACGCGATTGCCCGCGCTACCGGTATCAGCCGCACCGGCACCCCGGGGGATGGCGGCACTTCGTTATCGGCGCGTGGTTTTACCGGCCAGGGCTCGGTGATGCAGCTGTATGACGGCAACCGCATGTACATGGGCATGGGGACTTCGACATTTCCGGTGGACACTTGGTCGGTGGAGCGCGTGGACGTGCTGCGTGGCCCGGCCTCGGTGCTGTACGGCGAAGGTGCTACCGGCGCGGTGATCAATACCGTGGCCAAAAAGCCGTTTGAAGGCGAGATCGAAAACCACATCCGACTGGGCTACGGCACTTATGATCGCCAGCAACAGGCCCTGGACAGCGGCGGCTCGCTGACTGACACCCTGAGCTATCGCCTGAACCTCAACCGCCTGCACAGCAACGGGTTTATCGACCGTGGCGACTCCAGCAGCGACTTCTTCAGCGGCGCCCTGCGCTGGCAAGCGGCGGACAACCTGAGCTTCACCCTGGCCAGCGACTACGGCGACCAGCGCCCTCAAAACTACTTCGGCACCCCGCTGATCAACGGCCAATTGCACAAGGACCTGCGCGACAAGAACTACAACGTCAGCAACGACACCCAGCACTACAACGACCAGTGGACGCGCCTGACCAGCGCGTGGCAGATCAACGACAACATCAGCGCCACGAATGAACTGTACTACCTGAAAAACCAGCGTCGCTGGCAGAACGCCGAGAACTACAACTTCACCAACGGCCAGCTTACCCGCAGCGGCAACTTCGGCATCAAGCACAACCAGGAGCAGGTGGGCGACCGCCAGACCTTAACTTTCAAGCACACCCTGTTCGGTCTCGACAGCCAGACCCTGGCCGGCGTGGAATACAACCGCATCCGCTTCCGCCTGGCCAGCAACTCACCGTTCAACGATGTGTTGGCGGGCGGTCAGCCGATCGACATCCTTCACCCGGCACCCGCCGCGTTCAACAGCCAGAACGCGTTCGCGCCGCTGTTTTCTACCACCACTAAAACGGTCGCCGGCTTCGCGGAAAACCGCCTGCAACTCACCGATAAACTGTCGCTGGTCACCGGAATCCGCCGTGACTACGCCCATGTCGAGCGAGATGATTTGCGCAACGGCGGCCAAACCGACAAGACCCTCACCGGCAATAACGGGAAGGCCGGCCTGGTCTACGCGATCACGCCCGACACCTCGATCTATGGCCAGTACGCTACCAGCACCGACGGCGTCGGTGGCCTGATCTCCCTGAGCCCAGGCCAGCAGCAGTTCGACCTGTCCACCGCCAAGCAGACCGAGGTCGGTATCAAGCAAGCCTTCTGGAACCAACGGGGCGAATGGACGCTGGCGGCCTACCACATCGTCAAAAAGAAACTGCTCACCGACGTGCCGGGCGACCCGGACCTCAAGCAACAAGTCGGCCAGCAATCCTCTAGGGGCCTGGAAGCCAGCCTCGCCCTGCAACTGCCGGATGCCTGGCAACTGCAAGCCAACGCGGCCATCGTCCACGCGCAGTACGACGACTTCAAACAGGACGTCGGTGGCGTGCAGGTTTCCCGCGACGGCAACCGCCCGGTGGATGTGCCGCGCCGTACCGCCAACCTGTGGCTGAGCAAGGCCGTGACCGACGATATCCGCGCCGGGGCCGGGGTGCGCTATGTCGACGCACGTTACGCCGACATGGCCAACCAAAATGAGCTACCGAGCTACACCGTGGTCGACGCCACGGTGTCGTGGAAGGCTATGCGCAACACCACCCTGGGCCTGCAACTGAACAACCTGTTCGACCGCACCTACGCCGTCAGCCAATACAACGACGGGCAGCAGTGGATTCTGGGTGAGCCGCGCTCGTTCTTTGTCACTGCGGACTACACCTTCTAACGGTGGTGGACTTGAGAGACTCAATGACTTCGCTAACCCTCACCGACCTCACCTGGTCCCCCACAGGCCACTGCCATCACCAATTCCACCTGCGTGACGCCAACCTGCAGGTCGGTGCAGGGGAGTTTGTAGGGCTCATAGGGCCCAATGGCAGCGGCAAGACCAGCCTGTTGCGCTGTGCGTACCGTTTCAGTAAGCCGGCGCGCGGTGACGTGTTGCTCAACCACCAGAATGTGTGGAAGCAAAGCGCGAAGTGGTGTGCACAACGCGTCGCCGTGGTGCTGCAGGAATTCCCCGAGGCGTTCGGCCTGCGTGTCGATGAAGTGGTCGCCATGGGCCGCACGCCCCACAAGGGGTTGCTCGATGGCGATACGTTGCACGACCAGCAACTGATCCAGCAGGCACTGGAATCGGTCGGCATGCAAGGCTTCGAAGACCACGCCTTCGCCACCCTTTCCGGCGGAGAAAAGCAGCGTGTGATCCTCGCCCGCGCCTTGGCCCAGCAGCCGCAACTGCTGATCCTCGACGAACCGACCAACCACCTCGACCCGCGCTATCAGCTTGAGCTGTTGAAGTTGGTCAAGCGCTTGAACATCGGCATCCTGGCGAGCATTCACGACCTCAACCTGGCCGCCGCATTCTGTGATCGCCTGTACGTGATAGACCACGGGCGCATCGTTGCCAGCGGCACGCCCCATCAAGTGCTGACCGCCGAGTTGCTGCGTGACGTGTTTGACGTGGACGCGTTGATCGACACCCACCCCTTGTCCGGCTACCCCCGAATTACCTGGATAACCCAACCATGATCCTGCGCGCCCTGCTGACCCTCGCCTTGCTGTTCGGTACTGCACAAGCGCTCGCCGAAGCGACGCATTACCCGGTCACTATCAAGAGCTGCAACCGCGATGTGACCTTCCAGGAAGCGCCGAAGCACGCGGTCAGCCACGACATCAACATGACCCAAATGATGCTCGCCCTGGGCCTCAAACCGCGGATGGCCGGCTACAGCGGCGTCACCGGCTGGAAGTCGGTAACCCCGGAAATGGCCGAGATCCTCGCCGGCCTGCCGGAACTGGCCAGCAAGTACCCTTCGGTGGAAACCCTGCTCAACGCCAACGTGGACTTCTTCTTCGCCGGCTGGGACTACGGCATGCGCGTGGGCGGCGACCTCACGCCGAGCACCCTGCAACCGTTGGGCATCAACGTGTATGAGCTGACCGAGTCCTGCGCTTTCGTGATGAAGCGCCCGGCGGCCACCCTGGAAGACACTTATAACGACCTGCGCAACCTGGGCAAGATCTTCGACGTGCAGGACCGCGCCAGTACCTTGATCGCGCAGATGCAGGCGCAGGTCGACGAGGTGCAAAAACACCTGCCCGCCGACAAACCTCGCGTGTTCCTCTATGACAGCGGTGAAGACCGCGCCATGACCTCCGGGCGCCTGGGTATGCCGCAAGCGCTGATCGACGCCGCCGGTGGGCGCAATATTCTCGATGACATAGATGCCAGCTGGACCCGAGTCAATTGGGAAACCGTGGTGGAGCGCAACCCGCAGGTGATCGTGATCGTCGACTACAGCGAAGTCACCGCCGAACAGAAGCAAGCGTTCCTGATGAACAACCCGGCATTGCAAGCGGTGGACGCGATCAGGAATCAGCGCTTTATCGTGATTCCCTACGTGCAGGCCACGCCGGGCATCGATAACGTGCTCGCAGTGGAGACCCTGGCGAAGGGGTTCCACGGCGAATGATTACGCGTCGCTACGCCTTGCTACTCGCTGCCCTGGGGGCGGTGTTGCTGGTCTCTTGCGTCCTCTCACTGGGCTTTGGCCCGGCGCGGGTGCCGGTAGAGGTGGTGTGGCGAATCGTGTTGTACAAGGCCTTCGGGGTCGGCGAGGTGCATTGGCCGGCCGGGCAGGAACATATCGTCTGGCTGATCCGCGTGCCACGCATGCTGCTGGGGGCGCTGGTCGGCGCCGGGCTGGCGCTGATCGGCGCGGTGTTGCAGGCGGTCACGCGCAACCCACTGGCCGACCCGCACCTGCTGGGCGTGACCTCCGGCGCCACCCTTGGCGCGGTGATCGTGGTGCTGCACGTGGGTGAAGTCATCGGCCTGCTGACCTTGCCCCTCGCTGCCTTCATCGGCGCGCTGCTGAGTATGCTCGTGGTGCTGGCGGTGGCCAGTCGCAATGGCCGGCTGGAGAGTGATCGCCTGCTGCTCTGTGGCGTGGCGGTGTCCTTTGTGATGATGGCGGCGGCCAACCTCTTGCTGTTCATGGGCGACCATCGTGCGGCGTCGGCGGTGATGTTCTGGATGCTCGGCGGCCTGGGCCTGGCGCGCTGGGAACTGCTGGCGGTTCCCACCGCCACCGTGCTGTTGGGCTTGGGGTTGCTGCTGGGCATGGCGCGGCCCTTGAACGCGTTGATGGCCGGCGAGCAAACGGCTGTCACCTTGGGGCTCAATGCGCGCAACGTGCGGCTGAAGGTGTTCCTGGTCGCCTCCTTGATGACGGGCGTGCTGGTGTCCATCAGCGGCTCCATCGGTTTTGTCGGGCTGATGGTGCCGCACATTGCCCGTCGCCTGGTGGGTGCCGAACATCGCCGCCTGCTGCCGGTGTGCGTGTTGCTCGGCAGCCTGTTCCTGGTGTGGGTGGATGTCGCAGCGCGCACGCTGATCGCCCCCGAGGACTTGCCGATTGGCGTGGCCACGGCGGCGATTGGCGGGCTGTTTTTTATCGGGCTGATGCGCAGGCGCTGACACGTCTTCAGCTGACAGAAGGCCCCCCCTCACCCTGCTGGTCAGAGTTCGTCTTTGTCTCGACCGTACTGAACAACCTGCGGATCAGGTGCGGCTTGCACGTCCTTGACTTGCCACTCGGCCCCAAGTGTCCCCCGGCGCGTCCAAAAACTGTCGGTTTCCAGAACGGAAAGCTTGCCGGCCTCTCGCAAACCACTGACCAACACAGTGGGAAGAGGTGACGAGTCGACGCTCAGCAAAAGCGTCTCGCCTGCCGTAAAACCCGGCACGTACTTGAGCAGCGCGCCGCCTCGGCACGACAGGTACAGGCTCTCGGCAACCGGACGGTTATTCTTCACGATCGTTATGTAGGAACGCAGATCATCCTTGGAGGCAAAATTCCCCAGCAACTGCAAGTCAAGCGACATCGGGTTACCGACCCTGGGAGCCACTTTGTAAAATGCGTGGACCGCGTTGAGGGTGTAGAGGAACAGCGGATGTACCGACGTGACATCAAGCCCGATACCGCGAAACAAGAACACTGACGAAACCGTACTCTCCCAAAAGGTGCGTTGGTCCAGCACAGGATCAAGCCCCACAAACCCTGGAATACTAGGCGGCACCAATACCGCCCCAAGGTATTCCTGCCCCATGAACCCACCCAGCTGTTTTTCGGTCCAGCGCGCGGCGTCGTCGGCATGACTGAACAACGGCCCACAGAATGAAAGAAGGTGTGGGTTGTCAGCGAAATCCCAGGGAGTGAGCTTGGGCCGCCACTGCGCCGTAACGGCTTCCTCCCTGGCCCATACGGTGCTCCTGACACGCACGTAAAGTTCGCCCCTGGCCGCGAGCCCCCGCACGTAGTAAGCGACGGTCAAGGACCCATCGAGCAACTTCGGTTCGATGGTTTTCATCTCGGAGTTCAAGGCATGCAGCGATTGCGCTCCGTTTTTTCTGAATAAGTACCTGAGCAGCGCACCGTCAGCACACAGCAGGTAAAGGGGCAGCACACCGTTTTTGGCCATATTGCTGACAAAATTGACGCCCATCGCCAGAGACGCGGGCGAGAAGAAACAGGTCGCCATTTCATCGCTCGCTGGAGCAATCGCCACCGTGGAGGCGCACAAGTACAAGCCATTCAAGGCATAACCCTGAGGCAACTGCCCCTCGACAAACACCTGCTTGAAATCGGAATAATCGGCGCGCATCAACGGCACGGTGGTCATGTAAGCATTACGTTTTACCGACTTGAGCACATACCCGAACTGCACCTGCGCCTGGGGCGATGACAAACGCTGCGCATACCGTACCGCGTCATAGGCCTGGGTAAAGATCGGGCTGCAGGGCGCATCGGCAAAAACCTGCTTGATCTCCAGGGCCGGCGCGCGCGTCACGTACGGTACGAACGGCACACTCAGTGGCCGTGCGAAGCCCCACAGCGCATCGCCCTTGACCACCTGCAAATCGCCGGCCTTGGCCACCTGCGTCACGAAGTCGACTGGCAGCAGGGTGCCGGCGCGCAGTTGTCGTTCAATTTCATTGTCAGCGGCATCCCCCCTGGCCAGGTTCAACGGCGCCAACTGCTGCTTGAGTTCCTCCTCTTCAGCGGAACCGCTCAATTGGTAACGCAGGATCAAACCCTCTGGACCAAACAGGTATTCGCGCTTGACGTGAACTTCCCGGCGCAACAGGTTCGACAGCACGTGGGTGGGCAACATGCTCTGGTAGACCGCTTTTTGAGTGACCGACAACAATATCTGCGTCTCTTGCCTGACCACCGACCGGTAACGGGCGACGATGGTACTTCCTGGCGGATACAGCCCTTGCGCAATCGCCGCATCAGGGTAAATCCAATTCAGTGCAAAACCCTGGGGAGGCACCACCAGCGGATCAGTCGCCGCGAAACCACCACCGGGCAGCCGTAGCAGCACACCGCCATAGGTACGATGACGGCCCTCACCGACAATGGCCGCCGCATACCGAGCAGCATCGTCCGGGTTGGCAAAGGCGGGGCCCACATGTCGCCGGCTCAGGTTTTCGTAACCGGACCACGTGCGCGGCACCAGCCCTAGTTTGTCCCAGCATTGGCTGGTGCGTACCACGCTGAGTTCACCCGCGTTGGCCCAGTCCCTGACAAACTCTTGCGGCGTTTTTTTACCTGAGGCCAGCGCGACCTCGATCTCTTCGAACGCGTGGTCTACCAGGCCGCCGCTTCCCACGTTGAATGGCAGCGGCAAGTACCTCAACAAGGCTCCCTCTTCAGTTGAAAAGTAGATCGGCAGGTTGTTCCCGTTGTTGTATTTCGCCCCCCTGTGCTTGCTGTCCACAAGCGCACCATACAAAACCATGGGCATCACAAAGTAACGGGTTAACCAGGTGCTTGAAGCGGGTAACCCCACCGGTTGCCACTGCTGCGAACGAAACAATCCGCAGAGTACAAACCCATCCGGAAACCGGTAGCTATTGTCTTCTGTCGCTGCAAACACGCTGTTGAGGTTGAACAGCTTGACGCGCTCATTGACGCCCACCACCTCGCTGGCGAGGTAATGGGCCTTATCCTTGTGCTTGAGAATAAAACCAAAGTAGGCCTGTTCCGCAAGATTGCGGCCATGGACCCTGGCGTGAAGGTCGCGGGCAGCTTCATCGGCGCTGCTGAACACTGCCCCGTAGGTGGCATAGTCGGGCGGGCCGAATCTTGGTGCATAAGCAAAATTGGGGGTCCAGTCGGCGTACACCGGCGAGCGCGGCCCCCACAAAGGGTTGCCCTGAACAATCCGCAAGTCTCCCGCCTCGGCCACGATGACAACCCACTGCGCGGGCTTCATCAGCCCGCTGTCGAGCCGCATCTGGGCCAGGCTGCCGCCAGCCTGTGGCGCCGTGCCGTTCAGCAGCAATGCCTCCTGACTGGACGCGCTGGGCGTGTACGCCAGTAAACAGTCTTCACTCCCCGACAAATACGCCGGACGCTGCTGTTGGATCACGGCGCGGATCTCTTCGACAGTAAAAGCCTGCAGGTTGATCTCGGCCTCTTCACGCGTCCAGCGTCGCTGTGCGACCCATCTCGGCTCGACCATGGACAAGGCCGGGTGAGAACCGTAACGACCATGGATCATGTAGGGTTCGGGGGGGATCAACGGGTTTAGATCATCCGCTGGAAAAAACAGCGCCGCCGCAAAGGGGTTGGTTCCGGCCTCCATCGGCTCAGTGACGATAAAGCGGCCATCCTCACCCTTGAGGATGTAACCGCCATAAGCGCGGTCGCGCCGCTCGCCGATTTTCTCGTGGGCATACACCGCCGCGTCGGTGGCCGAGAGAAACGCCGGGCTCAGCACCGCTCGATGAACCGGCGCAAGCAGCGGGGATCGACTGTCCACACGACCGGAACGACGCCAGACCTGACCGGAAACCACCACCGACAGGTCCCCTGCCGCCAAGACCCGCCTGACATAGTGACGGGGTGTCAGGGTGCCGGCCCTCATCGCAGCCTGGGCACCGTTGTCATCCAGAACGCCGGGGACGGTTTCGTTGACCAGCTCGGTGACCGTCTGCGCGTCGGGCAATTTAAACCGCAACACCGCATCGTCCTCAGCCAGCAGGTAGAGCGCCAGGCCACGGGTCTTGTCTTGCAGCTCAAGCGTCGCCCGCGCTTGAGTAATGGCGTCGGTTATTTGTGCCGGAGAGAAGAACAAAGGCTGCAACCAGCTTTCATGGGCAGGAGCGTCGGCTGTAGCGGATGTTGAGCGGCAGTAGATCGCCTCCAGCCGAAAGTTGGAGGGCAGCCTCAGCTTGCCCGGTGCTCGTTCAGGAAATAGCCCTGCTGGAGCAAATCGTAACGGGCCCGGTGGCTCGGGATAGGTCGCAACATAACTGTCGCTTTGGATGTGTTTGAGCACAAAGCCGAATGCTTGCTCGGAGGTTGGCAGAGCAAGCGCGGCCAGTATCGCCAACTCAACGCGTTCAAATACCGGTGTAAAAAACGGCTGCTCCTCTGTCACTTGCGTCACGGCCGCGTTGACTTTCCAACCTTGTTTTACCCGCCCGCGTACACCGCCCCAGCGAGCGTTGGATAGCACCACCCGCAGGTCGCCAGCCTCGGCAGCCATCCAGATCAATGACTCCCGATGCTCGGACGCCGGGAATGGTGCCTCGCCAAGAATGCGCTTTCTCAGCAGGACCTCAGTCGCCGAGCCACTGCTCACGTACTTGAGTAACGAGCCCTCGGGGCCGCACAGGTAATGAGCGGGCACCGAACCTCGATGTTCGATGATAAAACTCAGGTCTGCGGGCGAAAAAAAACTGATCATCATCCAGGCATGATCATCGCTGATCCCCGGATTGCTCAGTTTTACCTGTTCGACGTGCGCCGGATGGGAATGGTAGAGCGCCTCGCAGGTGTAACCGCCGGGCGCGATGAAGTTGTCGTCGGCATCGGTAGCCAGCATGATCCGATGATCGAAGGTGAGTTGCTCGCCAGCTATCGGCGTCGTAGCAAAGTAGCGACTGTCTTTTTTAGAATCGCGCCGCCGTACTCTTTGTCAGCCTCCAGAAGATTGATCCACTCGTGCGCCCATCGAGCCGCATCGTCGGCCGTGATAAAAGGGGGGCTCAGCGTCGGTTGCGGGATCTTGCTGAAGGGACGCCATTGCGGTCCCACTTCCCCGACCTGATCCCAGAGGCGGCTGGTGTCGATGACTGACAGTTGCCCCGCCGCCGCGACCTGCAACACAAAGTCATGGGGGGTCAGCGTGCCAGCCATCAGCGCGGCCTGTTGACCGTTGTCGGTTACCGGACCGCCCGGCGCCTGGGCAAACAGCTGGGATTCGAGCGCCGAGCCAGAAAAGCGGTAGCGCAGCAGCGCTTGATCGCGCATACGAATGTACAGCGTTGTTCCCGCCCTGGGTTGTGGGCTGTAGCGGCGAAACTGCGCAATGTGAGTCGCCAGCTCAAGCGGGCTGATGAAGTTCTGATACAGCCACGATTCCACGGTGGGATATTGCGAGGGCGAGGGCTGAGCATGGAAATAGACACCCTCCACATGAAAGCCAGGAGGCAGCCGCGAAAGCAGCCCCCCACTCGGCCAGCCGCTGAGTTCGGCGAGTTGCGGTTCACAGGTGACGTATCGCCCCTGAACAGCACCTTGCAGAATCAACACGTGCAGCCTGTTCTCAGGCTGGCGCTTGATACGAGTGGCTGCGTGGTTGAGTACTTGGTCCCTGGAGGGAAACACTGGCCCGCAGTTGAGTTGCATGGGGGGCGCCTTGAACGGCTTGTAAGGTTCCCAATCACCAGGAACATCGCCCACCGATCCACCCCATGCAGCGTTGGATAACACAAAGCGTATCGAACCCACCGAAGCCAACGCTTTGTAAGCGCCCTCCTCTGTGCCTTCAGCGTCGTACACAGAGGTCCATCCGCCCTCTCCGCGAAGCCAGCCCACGCGCTGGTCTTCGGCGTTGGAGAAACGGGTTTGGTACCTGAGCAATTCTCCGTTGGGACCCGACAAATAAGCGAGCGGCAGCTGAACCCCGACGCGATAATTGACGATGATGTCGTCCGTAGAAAAAAAACCCATGAAGGCCTTTACCTGCTGTGGCGACCACGTTGGGTTCGCCCGTTGGGTTCCGGCAAAATCATCGGGGTGCGAATGCAGCGCCCCGACGAGTTTATAGCCCTGAGGCTCTACAAACTGGAAAGTGCTGCCTCTTTCACGCTCAAGTATCAGGTTGAGATCGAAATTCTTTGCCTGCCCCAGAGCCGGCTCAGTCGCCACGTACAACTGATCCGAAAGGCGCTGCATGATCACACTGCCGTACTCGATATCCCGCGTAGTACCGATGCGCTCATGTACATAACGCGCGGCATCATCGGCGCTGATAAACGCCGGCGTCAGTGGGGGGAGCTTGGTGTGACCTGGAGGGATGGCGGCACGCTTGTCGCGGTTTGAATGTTCATCCATGAGTGCACCTGCTAATCAGAATTTGATGAATCAGTCAGTGCCAGTGAAGGCCGAACACTGAAGATTCATCATCTTCAAAGGGGGACGCTCCTCAGGGGTGCTACATATTGTTGAAGCACCGCTAAAAAACAGGCACCACAACAGCACACCGCCGTGCCCCGCCCCGCAATCAAGCATCACATTGGTGCAAGGCGCCGTTTCCGACGCCTATCCATCCCCGTCCCTCCAAGGCTTTGAGACTTCGGCACACCCCTTGCAATCAGCTCTGCAACGTCCCTCACCTGCCACCCATAAAAAAATACCGGTCACGGAGATCGCACCATGAAGCGTCGCAGCTTGATCAAGGCTTTCACACTCACCGCATCGATTGCCGCCATGGGCATGACCTGGACCGCGCAGGCCGCCGAGACTATCAAGGTCGGCATCTTGCACTCGTTGTCCGGCACCATGGCGATCTCCGAAACCTCGCTCAAAGACATGGCATTGATGACCATCGACGAGATCAACGCCAAGGGCGGGGTGAACGGCAAGATGCTCGAAGCAGTGGTGGTCGACCCCGCGTCAAACTGGCCGCTGTTCGCAGAGAAAGGCCGACAATTGCTGACCCAAGACAAGGTCGCCGTGGTGTTCGGCTGCTGGACCTCGGTGTCGCGTAAATCGGTATTGCCAGTATTCGAAGAACTCAACGGCCTGCTGTTCTACCCGGTGCAATATGAAGGCGAAGAGATGTCGCCAAACGTGTTCTATACCGGTGCAGCGCCGAACCAGCAGGCCATCCCCGCCGTGGAATACCTGATGAGTGAAGAAGGCGGCAGCGCCAAGCGCTTCTTCCTGCTTGGCACCGACTATGTGTACCCGCGCACCACCAACAAGATCCTGCGCGCGTTCCTGCACGCCAAAGGCGTGGCGGATAAAGATATCGAAGAGGTCTACACCCCGTTCGGGCATGCCGACTACCAGACCATCGTCGCCAACATCAAGAAGTTCTCGGCTGGCGGCAAGACCGCGGTGATCTCCACCGTGAACGGCGACTCCAACGTGCCGTTCTACAAAGAACTGGCCAACCAGGGTTTGAAGGCCACCGACGTTCCGGTGGTGGCGTTCTCGGTGGGTGAAGAAGAGCTGCGCGGCATCGACACCAAGCCGCTGGTGGGCAACCTCGCGGCCTGGAACTACTTCCAGTCGGTGGAGAATCCGGTGAACACAAAATTCGTCGCAGACTGGAAGGCCTACGCCAAGAAACACAACCTGCCGGGCGCGGACAAGGCCGTGACCAACGACCCGATGGAAGCCACCTATGTAGGCATCCATATGTGGGCGCAGGCGGCGGAAAAAGCCAAGTCAACCGACGTCGACAAAGTGCGTGAAGCGCTGGCCGGCCAGACTTTCGCCGCACCGTCCGGTTTCACCCTGACCATGGACAAGACCAACCACCACCTGCACAAGCCGGTGATGATCGGCGAGATCCAGGCCGACGGGCAGTTCTCTGTCGTGTGGCAGACCCAGGAGCCGATCCGGGCGCAGCCTTGGAGCCCGCACATCCCTGGCAATGACAAGAAGCCGGATTACGCCGTGAAGAGCAACTGAGCCCCACCGAACCCAGATGTCGGGCGCGGTCAATGTGGGCGCTGGCTTGCCTGCGATGCAAACAACTCGGTGTACCTGACACACCGCAGCGATGCTATCGCAGGCAAGCCAGCTTCCACACAGAGCCAGTGCCCACACCGTCCGCGCATGATCAGGACATTTTTTTATGCTCACTGCCCTCTACCGATACATCCTCGCCGCCCTGCTGTCGCTGCCCTTAGGCGCGCACGCCAGCGACGCCGAAGACTTCATCAACGCCAATCCGACGCAACAAGCCAAGCTCCTCCAGGACTGGGCCGCCCAACCTGACCCGGCACGCATCGAGCTGGTGGACGCTCTGCAACAAGGACAACTCATCGTCAACGGTGAAACCAAAACCGTACGCCTGAACAACCGTCTGCGCGGCCTGATCGACAACGTACACGCCAGCCAGCAACTGCTCGCCGCCGACCCCAAGGTGCGCCTGGCTGCCGCACAGACCCTGCAAAAAAGCGCACAACCTGCGCAACTGAAATTCCTCGACCAGCGTGTCGCCGCCGAAACCGACGAAGGTGTCCACACCGCCCTCAGCCTGGCCCTGGCCAACCTGCAACTGGTGGACACCGACCCAGTGGTGCGCCTGGCCGCTGTGCGGTTGCTCGGCAGCACCGGCGACCCGCTGGCGCGCACGCGGCTTGAAGCCTTGCTCGCCCCCGGCGTTGAAACCGATGCCGCCGTGCACACCGCCGCGGAAACCAGCCTGGCCCAGGTCAAACGCAAATTGATGGTCGGTGAAATCCTGGGCCAGGCCTTCAGCGGCATGTCCCTGGGCTCGATTCTGTTGTTGGCGGCCCTGGGCCTGGCAATCACCTTCGGCCTGCTCGGCGTGATCAACATGGCCCACGGCGAGATGCTGATGCTCGGTGCCTACTCCACCTATATGGTGCAGTTGCTCATGCAGCGCTACATGCCACAGGCCATCGAGTTCTACCCGCTGATCGCGCTGCCGGTGGCGTTTTTTGTTACCGCCGCTATCGGCATGGCGTTGGAGCGCACGGTGATCCGTCACCTGTACGGCCGGCCGCTGGAAACCCTGCTGGCCACCTGGGGCATCAGCCTGATGTTGATCCAGTTGGTACGCCTGGTGTTCGGTGCGCAGAACGTCGAGGTGTCCAACCCCGAATGGTTGTCCGGCGGCATTCAAGTGCTGCCCAACCTGGTGCTGCCGTACAACCGCATCGTGATCATTGCCTTCGCGCTGTGCGTGGTGGTGCTGACCTGGTTGCTGTTGAACAAGACGCGCCTGGGCCTCAACGTGCGTGCCGTCACGCAGAACCGCAACATGGCCGCGTGCTGCGGCGTGCCTACGGGACGCGTGGATATGCTCGCCTTTGGCCTGGGCTCCGGCATCGCCGGGCTGGGCGGCGTGGCACTGAGCCAGATCGGCAACGTCGGCCCGGACCTGGGCCAGAGCTACATCATCGACTCGTTCCTGGTGGTGGTGCTCGGCGGGGTCGGCCAGTTGGCCGGCAGCGTGATGGCGGCGTTCGGTTTAGGTATCGCCAACAAGATTCTCGAACCGCAGATCGGCGCCGTGCTCGGCAAGATTCTGATCCTCGCGCTAATCATTCTGTTTATCCAGAAACGCCCGCAAGGACTCTTCGCACTGAAAGGACGGGTGATCGACTGATGAACCAGCCATTGATGCTTACGGCCGCGCAAAAGGCCGGCCCCAAGGTGACGATTGCCCTCGGCGCGCTGATCCTGATCGTGCTGCTGGCGCTGCCGCTGTTGTCGTTGTTGCCACCGGACAACGCCTTTCATATCTCGGCCTACACCCTGACGCTGGTGGGCAAGATCCTCTGCTATGCAATCGTCGCCCTTGCGTTGGACTTGGTGTGGGGTTATGCAGGCATGCTGTCCCTCGGCCACGGCCTGTTCTTTGCCCTGGGCGGTTATGCCATGGGCATGTACCTGATGCGCCAGGCGTCCGGTGACGAGTTGCCGGCGTTCATGACCTTCTTGTCATGGACCGAGCTGCCCTGGTACTGGGTCGGAACGCAGCACTTCGTCTGGGCCATGTGCCTGGTGGTGTTGGCACCAGGCTTACTGGCGCTGGTGTTTGGTTTCTTCGCCTTCCGTTCGCGGATCAAGGGCGTGTATTTTTCGATCATGACCCAGGCCCTGACCTTTGCCGGAATGCTACTGTTTTTCCGCAACGAGACCGGCTTTGGCGGCAACAACGGCTTCACCAATTTCCGCAGCATCCTCGGCTTCGGTATTACTGAACCAGGCACCCGAGCGGTGCTGTTTGTCGCCACAGTGGCGCTGCTGGTCGCGAGCCTGTTCATCGGCTGGCGCTTGGCACGCAGCAAGTTCGGCCGGGTATTGACCGCCTTGCGTGATGCGGAAAATCGCCTGATGTTCTGCGGCTACGATCCGCGTGGCTTCAAGCTGTTCGTGTGGGTGTTGAGCGCGGTGCTGTGTGGTTTGGCCGGGGCGTTGTATGTGCCGCAAGTTGGCATCATCAACCCCAGCGAAATGTCGCCGACCAACTCGATTGAAGCCGCGGTGTGGGTGGCCTTGGGCGGGCGTGGCACGCTGATCGGCCCGCTGCTCGGCGCCGGAGTAGTCAATGGCATGAAGAGCTGGTTCACCGTGGCTTTTCCGGAATACTGGCTGTTCTTCCTTGGGGCGCTGTTCATCATCGTCACCCTGTACCTGCCCAAGGGCGTCATCGGCCTGCTGAAGAAATGAGGAACGTCATGCTTGAACCTATTTTCGATGCAGGCGCCGGCCGCGATGCCATCGGCCTCGGCCAGGCCGCCGGCAAGGGCCTCGACACCCGCCACGGCACCATCCTGAGCCTGGAAGACATCAGCGTCAGCTTCGATGGCTTCAAGGCGCTCAACAACCTGAACCTTTACATCGGCGTCGGTGAGCTGCGTTGCATCATCGGCCCCAACGGCGCGGGCAAGACCACGCTGATGGACGTGATTACCGGCAAGACCCGGCCCAGCCACGGCACCGCCTGGTTTGGTGAAAACCTGGACCTGACCAGCCTGAGCGAAGTGCAGATCGCCCAGGCCGGCATCGGCCGTAAGTTCCAGAAGCCCACGGTGTTCGAAGCCCTCAGCGTGTTCGAAAACCTGGAACTGGCGCAGAAGACCGACAAGTCGGTGTGGGCCAGCCTGCGTGCACGCTTAAGTGGCGAGCAGAAAGACCGTATCGATGAAGTCCTCGACACCATCCGCCTGACCGCTTCGGCACAGCGCCAAGCGGGGTTGCTGTCCCACGGCCAGAAGCAGTTCCTGAAAATCGGCATGTTGCTGATGCAGGACCCACAACTGTTGCTGCTGGACGAACCGGTGGCGGGCATGACCGACGCGGAAACCGAATTCACCGCCGAACTGTTCAAGCGCCTGGCGGGCAAGCACTCGCTGATGGTGGTGGAACACGACATGGGGTTTGTCGGCTCGATTGCCGATCATGTGACCGTGTTGCACCAAGGCAGCGTACTGGCCGAAGGGTCACTGGAACAGGTGCAGGACAATGAGCGGGTGATCGAGGTTTACCTCGGCCGCTAAGGAGAACCGAACATGCTGCAAGTCGACAAGTTGCACCAGTACTACGGCGGTAGCCACATCCTGCGCGGGCTGTCTTTTGACGTGAAGGTCGGCGAGGTCACCTGCCTGCTCGGCCGTAACGGCGTGGGCAAGACCACCCTGCTCAAATGCCTGATGGGCTTGCTGCCCTCCAAGGAAGGCGCGGTGAACTGGGAAGGCAAGGCCATCACCGGGTTCAAGCCGCACCAACGTGTGCAGGCAGGGATCGCCTACGTGCCACAGGGCCGGGAGATTTTCGGGCGGCTGACGGTGGAAGAAAACCTGCTGATGGGGCTCTCGCGCTTCCCCGGTTCGGAAGCCAAGGAAGTGCCCGCGTTCATCTACGAGCTGTTCCCGGTTTTGCTGCAAATGAAGCACCGCCGTGGCGGCGATCTGTCCGGCGGGCAGCAGCAACAGCTCGCGATCGGTCGGGCGCTGGCCAGCCGCCCACGCCTGCTGATCCTCGATGAGCCCACGGAGGGCATCCAGCCGTCGGTGATCAAGGAGATCGGCGCGGTGATCAAGAAGCTCGCGGAGCGCGGTGATATGGCGATCCTGCTAGTGGAGCAGTTCTACGACTTTGCCGCCGAGTTGGCCGACCACTACCTGGTGATGTCCCGTGGTGAGATCGTGCAGCAAGGCCGAGGTGAAAATATGGAAAGCGAAGGTGTACGCGGCTTGGTAACCATCTAATCTGTAGCCTCCTAACGATAAGCACTCTGCCATGAACCTGCCCGTTACTCCTGCGCTGTTCACCCCCAGCTGGCATGCCGAGCTGGAGCTCGGCTATGCGCGTTTCGGCGACACCACGCGGCCAGTGATGCGTCGCCACCTCGGCCCCTTGCGCGTGCAAAAGCACCTGTATGCCGAAGGCCCCGAGGTGTGCCAGCACATCATTGTTCACCCGCCCGGCGGCATTGCCGGCGGTGATCGCCTGGACATCAGCGCCCATGTCGGCGCAGGTGCCTGGGCGCAACTGACCAGCCCCGGCGCCGCCAAGTGGTATCGCGCCAAGGGTCCTGCGTTTCAGCAGTTGGACCTTACCGTGGAAGCCGGCGCTACGCTGGAATGGCTGCCCCAGGAAACCATCGTATTCAGTGCCGCCCAGGCCGAACTCACCACGCGCATCGAGCTGCACGGCGATGCACGCCTGTTCTACTGGGACGTGGTCGCCCTCGGCCGCCCCGCCAGTGGCGAGCGCTTTGACCAGGGCCACTTTCAATCCCACTTGGATATCCGCCGCGACGGCCAATTGCTCTGGCATGAACGCCAGCGCATTGTGGGTGCCGACGGTTTGCTCGACTCTCCCATCGGCCTGGACGGGCAACCGGTGTTTGCCACGTTGCTGCTGACGGCTGATATCGAACCTGAGTTACTCGACACTTGCCGCGCCCTGCCCCACGCGGTGCGCGGCGACCTGACCCAACTGCCAGGCTTGCTGGTCGCCCGTTGCCTGGCCAGCGAAGCGCTGCTGGCGCGAGGTTGGTTGATTGATCTATGGAAACTGCTACGCCCAGCCGTACTTGAACGCGCAGCTGTTCCACCCCGAATCTGGAGCACATGAAGATCAAAATGTGGGAGCGGGCTTGCTCGCGAAAGCGGCGGATCAGAAACAGATGCATTGACTGACGCACTGCATTCACGAGCAAGCCGGCTCCCACATAAACCCATTCAACATTGATCTCTGGTGTTTTTAAGCATGCAATTTATGAAGGACCTTGAACCATGGACCTGACCCCACGGGAAAAAGACAAACTGCTGATCTTCACCGCAGGCTTGGTGGCCGAGCGTCGCCTCGCACGCGGCGTGAAGCTCAACTACCCGGAAACCATCGCCTACATCTCCGCCGCCCTGATGGAAGGTGCCCGCGACGGCCGCACCGTGGCCGACCTGATGCACTTTGGCACTACGCTGCTCAGCCGCGAACAAGTGATGGAAGGCATCCCCGAAATGATCCCGGATATCCAGGTGGAAGCCACTTTCCCCGACGGCACCAAGCTGGTCACCGTCCACCAGCCGATTGCGTGAGGCCTGATGATGATTCGTGACGCAACCCAAAATGATTTGCCGGCGATCCGCGATATCTACAACGACGCAGTGCTGAACACGACCGCGATCTGGAACGAACAACCGGCGGACTTGGGCAACCGCCAGGCCTGGTTCAGTGCGCGACATGCCCAGGGCTATCCGATCCTGGTATCGGTAGAAAACGGTGAAGTCACTGGTTACGCCTCGTTTGGCGATTGGCGGCCGTTCGAAGGTTTTCGCTACAGCGTCGAGCACTCGGTGTACGTGCGCAGCGACCAACGCGGCAAGGGCCTGGGCCCGTTACTGATGGAGGCGTTGATCGAGCGTGCACGCGCTTGCGGCAAACACGTGATGGTCGCCGCCATCGAGAGCGGCAACCAGGCCTCGATCCGACTGCATGAGCGCCAGGGATTCATCACCACCGGGCAGATGCCCCAAGTGGGTATCAAGTTCGGCCGCTGGCTGGACCTGACCTTCATGCAACTGGCGTTGAATCCGGGCGCCGAACCGCCCAAGGAGTGACACCAATGAATAGCGCGCAAGTGCGTCGAGTCAATGCGGAAAGTTTTGCCCACTATCGTCTGGGCTTGATCGAGTTGTTGCTGGACGCGGTCAGGCACGGCGCTTCCGTCGGCTTCATGGCCGACTTCGACGAGGCCCAGGCCCGCGAGTATTTGCGCGGCGTGCAGGCCAGCATCGAAGACGCCGGCCTGTTGCTCTGGGTGGTGGTGCGCGACGAACACGTGATCGCCAGTGTGCAATTGGCGCTGTGCCAAAAAGCCAACGGACTCAACCGCGCCGAAGTGCAGAAGCTGCTGGTACACAGCAGCGCGCGACGCCATGGCCTCGGCCAGCAACTGATGAACACCCTGGAACTCGCCGCCCGCCAGCACAAGCGCGGCCTGCTGTACCTGGACACCGAAGCCGGCTCACCCGCCGAAGCCTTCTACCAGTCGCTGCGCTATATCAAGGTCGGTGAACTGCCCGACTACTGCCAAAGCCCGGACGGGCGCTACAGCCCGACCGCCATCTACTTCAAGACCCTGGGGCAACCTGCATGATTCCTGGCGAATATCAGATCCAGCCTGGCGACATCGAACTCAACGTGGGCCGCCGTACGGTCACCCTCAGCGTGGCCAACAGCGGCGATCGGCCGATCCAGGTGGGCTCGCATTATCATTTTTTCGAGACCAATGACGCACTGACGTTTGATCGTGCCTCAACCCGTGGCATGCGCCTGAATATTCCGGCGGGCACGGCGGTGCGGTTTGAGCCGGGGCAAAGCCGTGAGGTTGAGTTGGTGGATTTGAGCGGCGGTCGCCGGGTGTTCGGGTTTGCAGGTCGAGTCATGGGTGATCTTTAGGCCCTCTTCGTGAGCAAGCCCGCTCCCATATTTAGTAGGCATTTCAACATGTGGGAGCGAGCTTGCTCGCGAAAGCGGATTCACATTCAACACACATTTCTCAGGGCACACACATGAAAATCAGCCGCCAAGCCTATGCCGACATGTACGGCCCCACCGTCGGTGACAAGGTCCGCCTGGCCGACACAGAGCTTTTCGTCGAAGTCGAAAAAGACTTCACGGTCTACGGCGAAGAAGTCAAATTCGGCGGCGGCAAGGTCATCCGCGATGGCCAGGGCCAAAGCCAATTGCTCGCCCATGAGGTGGTCGACACGCTGATCACCAACGCGCTGATCATCGACCACTGGGGCATCGTCAAAGCCGACGTGGGCCTGAAGAACGGCCGTATCCACGCCATCGGCAAGGCCGGCAACCCGGACATCCAGCCTGGCGTGACCATGTCCATCGGCGCCAGCACCGAAGTGATTGCCGGCGAAGGCATGATCCTCACCGCCGGCGGGATCGACAGCCACGTGCACTTCATCTGCCCGCAGCAGATTGAAGAGGCGCTGACCAGCGGCGTCACCACCATGATCGGCGGCGGTACCGGCCCGGCGACGGGCACCAACGCCACCACCTGCACCTCCGGCCCGTGGCACCTGGCGCGCATGCTCCAGGCCAGTGACTCGTTCCCGATGAACATCGGCTTCACTGGCAAGGGCAACGCCAGCTTGCCGGAGCCTCTGATCGAACAGGTGAAGGCCGGCGCCATCGGTTTGAAACTGCATGAAGACTGGGGCACCACCCCGGCGAGCATCGACAATTGCCTGAGCGTTGCCGATCAATACGATGTGCAGGTAGCGATCCACAGCGACACCCTCAACGAGTCCGGTTTCGTCGAGACCACCCTGGCCGCGCTCAAGGGCCGTACCATCCACACGTATCACACCGAAGGTGCAGGTGGCGGTCACGCACCGGACATCATCAAGGCCTGCGGCTTCCCGAACGTGCTGCCGAGCTCCACCAACCCGACGCGGCCCTTCACTCGCAACACCATCGACGAACACCTCGACATGCTGATGGTCTGCCACCACCTGGACCCGAGCATTGCCGAAGACGTGGCCTTCGCAGAAAGCCGCATCCGCCGCGAGACCATTGCCGCCGAAGACATCCTGCACGACCTCGGCGCGTTCTCCATGATCAGCTCCGACAGCCAAGCCATGGGCCGGGTCGGTGAGGTGATCACACGCACCTGGCAGACCGCCGACAAGATGAAAAAACAGCGCGGCGCCTTGCCTGGCGATGGTCCCGGCAACGACAACTTCCGCGCCAAGCGCTACATCGCCAAGTACACCATCAACCCGGCGATTACCCACGGTGTGAGCCATATCGTCGGTTCGATCGAAGTGGGCAAGTGGGCTGACCTGGTACTGTGGCGCCCGGCGTTCTTTGGCATCAAGCCGACCCTGATCCTCAAGGGCGGCGCGATTGCCTCAAGCCTGATGGGCGACGCCAACGCTTCGATCCCCACGCCGCAGCCGGTGCACTACCGCCCGATGTTCGCCAGCTTCGGCGGCTCGTTGCATGCCACCAGCCTGACCTTTATCAGCCAGGCTGCGCAGGATGCCGGTTTGCCCGAAGCCCTGGGGTTGAAGAAACAGATCGCGGTGGTCAAAGGGTGTCGCGACGTGCAGAAAACCGACCTGATCCACAACGATTACCTGCCGGATATCGAGGTGGACCCGCAGACCTACCAGGTCAAGGCCGAAGGGGTGCTGCTGTGGTGTGAGCCGGCGGATGTGTTGCCGATGGCGCAGCGGTATTTCCTGTTCTGACTCGAACCAACAGGCCACGACTTGTGGCGAGGGCGCTTGCTCCCTCGCCACAAGGACAGTGTTCGCTTTCGCCTTAGAACTGCTCGCGCGGATTAAAAGCAGCTTTCTGCGCCAGCTCCTGCCACAAGGCTTTCACCTCGTCATTGCCTGCCGGTGGCATCACGGCCTTGAGCTGCACGTACAGGAAGCCACGCTGCCCGGCCTTGTTCAACAAGCCATGGCCCTTGGCGCGCATGCGCTGGCCGTTCTGGCTGCCGGCTGGCACCTTGAGGTTGATCTTGCCGGTCAGGGTCGGCACGGCCACTTCCGCGCCCAGCGCCAATTCCCACGGCGCCAGCGGCAGGTTGATGATCAGGTTTTCGCCATCCACTTCAAACTTGGGATGCGGCGCAAACTTGACGATCAGGTACAGGTCACCGTTGGCCCCACCGCCAACACCTGGTGCGCCCTGGCCTTTGAGGCGGATACGCTCACCGTTGACGACACCGGCGGGGATCTTCACGTTCAAGCTCTTGGTGGTGTTGCTCACATGCCGGCCCGAGGCGTCGTATTGCGGCACCTGGAAGCTGATCTGCTTGGACTCGGTTGACAGCGTCTCCTCAAGGAACACCGACAGCTGCATCTCCACGTCCTGGCCTTTACGTCCGGCAGGGCGGCGCTGGCCGCCACCGAAGGCATCGCCACGGGAGCCGAAGATCGAACTGAAGAAGTCCGAGAAATCCTCACCGCCACCGCCGCCGCCAAAGCCGCCACGGCTCTGCCAGCCCGGTGGTCCCTGGAACGGCTGGCCATGCTGGCCGTATTTGCGCAGCTCGTCGTATTCGGCGCGCTTGTCGGCGCTTTTGAGCGCTTCATAGGCTTCGGACGCATCCTTGAACTTGGCTTCGGCGTCTTTCTCCTTGCTCACGTCGGGGTGATATTTGCGCGCGAGCTTGCGATAGGCCGCCTTGATTTCCTTGTCGTCGGCCGTCGGCTCTACGCCCAATATCTTGTAGTAGTCTTTGAAATCCATCGGCGGTTCACCATCCTTAATCGAGATCGCACAGTCCGGGGCACAACGTGCGCTGCATTGCACTTGTTGAGTCTCGTGGCCTGGGTATGCGTCAAAGTGTTATCGGCACTTGCCGTATGCAACAGATGTTGGGGCAAATACCCAACTTTCAAGCGCGATTTAGCGGATAGTCGGCCTACGCATCCGCCTTCGACTGGCATACACTGCGCGGCCGTTTTTCAACCGGAACCCGATAGACATGAAAAACCCATCCCCAGCCCGTGCCTGCGGTATCGACTTTGGCACGTCCAACTCCACCGTCGGCTGGATCCGCCCCGGCGAGGAGACGCTCATCGCGCTGGAGGACGACAAGATCACTCTGCCGTCGGTGGTGTTCTTCAACTTCGAGGAGCGCCGCCCGGTGTACGGTCGCCTGGCGCTGCATGAGTACCTGGAAAACTACGAAGGCCGGCTGATGCGCTCGCTCAAGAGCCTGCTCGGTTCCAAGCTGATCAAGCACGACACCAGCGTGCTCGGCACAGCGATGCCGTTCACCGACCTGCTGGCGCTGTTTATCGGCCAGCTCAAGTGCCGCGCCGAAGCCAATGCCGGCCGCGAGTTCGAAGAAGTGGTGCTGGGCCGCCCGGTGTTTTTCGTCGACGACGACCCGATGGCCGACCAGGAAGCCGAAAACACCCTGGTCGACGTGGCGCGTAAGATCGGTTTCAAGGACATCTCGTTCCAGTACGAGCCGATCGCGGCGGCGTTCGACTACGAGTCCACCATCCAGAAAGAAGAGTTGGTACTGATTGTCGACATCGGCGGGGGTACCTCCGACTTTTCCCTGGTACGCCTGTCCCCGGACCGTCGCCACAACGACAACCGCCAGAGCGACATCCTCGCCACCGGCGGCGTGCATATCGGCGGGACCGACTTCGACAAGCAGCTCTCGTTGAACGGCATGATGCCGCTGTTCGGCTACGGCAGCCGCATGAAGAGCGGCGCCTACATGCCCACCAGCCATCACATGAACCTGGCCACCTGGCACACCATCAACTCGGTGTACTCGCAGAAATCCCAGCTGGCGCTGGGCAGCATGCGTTATGACATCGAAGACACCGGCGGCATCGACCGTCTGTTCAAGTTGATCGAGCAGCGCGCCGGCCACTGGTTGGCCATGGAAGTGGAAGAAACCAAGATCCAACTCACCCACGAAGACAGTCGCCATGTGCTGCTGGATCGGGTTGAACCGGGCCTGAGCGTGGAACTGAGCCGGGCGCTGTTCGAGTCGGCCATCGATGGCTTGCTGGAACGCGTGCGCAACAGCGTCACGCAATTGCTCAACGATGCGTCGGTGAGCGTGGCCCAGGTGGACACCGTGTTCTTTACTGGCGGTTCCAGCGGAATCCCGGCGCTGCGCCACAGCATCTCGGCGATGTTGCCGAACGCGCGGCATGTGGAAGGGAATATCTTTGGCAGTATCGGCAGCGGGTTGGCGATTGAAGCCAGTAAGCGCTACGGCTGCTGAGCGTTAGCTTGAACGGCGGTGCGCCCTTCGCGAGCAAGCCCGCTCCCACCTTTGGCTGAGTTCCAACGTTGGAACGCGTTCAAAGGTGGGAGCGGGCTTGCTCGCGAAGGGGCCGGCCCAAGCAACATCAATCTCTAAACCATTCCCCCAAGCTTCAACTCACTCTTGAGATACGCGTAATAAATCGGCCCCGCCACCACGCCGGGTAGCCCAAACGCAGCCTCAAACACCAGCATCGCCAGCAACAACTCCCACGACTTGGCACTGATCTGTCCACCCACAATGCGCGCATTGAGGAAGTACTCGACCTTGTGGATCACGATCAGATACCCGAGTGCCGCCACCGCCACCCAGATTGACAGCGACAGCGCCACGATGGTGATCAGCGTGTTGGACATCAGGTTGCCGATGACGGGCAGCAAGCCGAGCAGGAACGTGAGGACGATCAGGGTTTTGGTCAGCGGCAGGTGAATCCCGCACAGCGGCAGCACCACGGCGAGGAACACGGCGGTGAAGGCGGTGTTGAGCGCGGCGATCTTGATTTGCGCGAAGACAATGTTGCGAAAGGCCTGGACCAACAAGTGCAGACGATCGAACAGCACGGCGGCCAGGGGTTTGCGCTTGGTCAAGTCGGGCACGCGCTGCAGGGCAATGATGGCGCCGAGCACCATGCCGATCAGCAGGGTGACAAACATGTGGGCGGCGTCTTTGCCGACCAGTTGCAGTTCACTCAGGTGCTTGCTCATCCAGTCGCCGATGGCCACGCGGAACTCGGCGGCGCTGGCGGGCAGGTAGGCATCGATGAACGGCGGCAACTGGCCGCGCGCGCGGTCGACCACGCCCATGAATTTGTCCAGGGAAGCCCCGGGGTTTTCCGCTTCGTGGAGCAGGAAGCTGATGGCACCGGCGAAGATCAGGGTCAGCACACTGACGATCAAGGTGCCGAGCAGCGCCACCGCCAGCCAGCGCGCGCGCCGGCCTTCGATCAGCCGTTGCAGTTGGGGGGTCAGCATGTTGACCAGCTCGAACACCAACAGACCGGCCAGCAGGCTGGGCAACAATTTGAGCGGCAGCACCAGCAGCAGTCCGCCGAAAATGATGATGTAGCTGGCCAGCAATATCACGTGACGCTGAGAAAACGTTGGCATACAGCCTCAAAACGAACGGCGTTAAAGGATGGGCAGTCTGCCAGCCTTGAAGGAATCAAGCGAGAGGTCTTGGTGTTGCAAACTTGTCAGCGTGGCAACGGGCTTGCTCGCGAAAGCGGGGGTTCAGTCACTGAGGTGTTGAACGAAAAACAGCTTTCGCGAGCAAGCCCGCTCCCACAGGGGATTCGCCTACTCAACTGCCTTTGAGGCAGGTGCTCATGAAGGTTTTGCGCGCATCGCCAGTCAGCGCCTTGGTTTTCGCCGACGCATTGCAATCCTTCATCTTCTGCTGCTGCGGCGTCAGGGTCTTGGCGTCATTGGCCGCCGGGGCGGACAGGCAGGTCTTCATGAAGGCCTTGCGCTCGTCCCCCTTGAGCGTCTTGGTGGTCGCTTCGGCATTGCAGGTGGTCATTTTATTTTGCTGGGCGGTGGCGGCAAAACCTTGGGAACACAGCAGCAGGCCCATCATCAACAACGGAATTCGCAGCATCTTCATGGAGTTTTCTCCCTGTTGCCGTGCAGGAGGGCACGGCCTACCGGGTAGTGTAGTCAAAGCCTGTTACATCTTCACCGACTACGGATATGCGTCCGCCGGTATTGCTCTGGGGTGCAGCCCGCCTGGCGCTGGAACATGGCGATAAAGGCCGAAGCGCTGCTGTAGCCCAGATCAAATGCGACATGTTGCACGCTGCGCTGGCTGTCGAGGGCTTCAATGGCCGCCAGGTAGCGCAGGCGCTGGCGCCACTCGCCGAAGCTCATGCCCAGCTCCCGCACAAACAGGCGAGCCAGGGTGCGTTCGCTCACGTGGACTTGCTCTGCCCAGTGAGCCAGGGGGCGATTGTCGGCAGGGTCGGCCTGCAGGCCTTCCAGTACGCCCAGCAGGCCGGGGTGACGGGCGTAAGGCAGGAAGCAATCGTGGATCGGCGCCTGCTTGAGCTGGTCCACCAGCACCTGGGCCAGGCGAATGTCGGCGTCGGTCTGCGGCATGTTCACGTCACGCTGGGCGAAATCGCTGAGGATGGCCTTGAGGATATCGCTGATGGCCAGGGTGCAAGGCTGTTGCGGCAGCCGCTCACAGAGTTCCGGCGCCAGCCCCACCGAGTGATAGACGATCGCCTCGGCATTGTAGGAGCTGTGTTCGGTGTGGGGTGGCACCCACACCGCGTATTGCGGCGGCGACATGAAGCGGTTACCGGCCACTTCCATGCGCATCACGCCGCTGGCCGAATAGTCCAGCGAACCCCAGAAGTGCTGGTGCGGGGTGCACTCGGTGTCGGGCGCGAAATCCGAATAGCGAAAGTACACCGGGCTCGGCAGCCGGGGAAAATCCGGAAGGCGTACGTTGTGCTTGGCCATATTGTCTGGATACAGAGGTGGTTTGTCTGGATCGCAGTATAGGCTTCGATCCAGACAATGGATAATCCTGCCTCATCAACACACTTGGTTCATTTCGATGCAATACGCTTATCCCTTGCTGGCCATTTTCATCTGGGCTGGCAACACCGTCGTCAACAAGCTGGCCGTGGGCGCGCTGTTCCCTGCAGAAATCGGCTTTTACCGCTGGTTGCTGGCGGCGCTGCTGTTTACACCGTTCATGATCAAGCCGGTGATCGCCAACTGGGCGCTGATCCGCCCGAACCTGGGCAAGGTATTCATCCTCGGCGTGCTGGGCATGGCGGTGTACCAGAGCCTGGCGTACTACGCCGCGTCGCTGACCACGGCGACCAACATGGGGATCATCCTGTCGTTGATGCCGTTGATGGCGCTGACGGCGGCGATCATCAGCCTGGGCCAGCGCCTGACCTACGGCGCGCTGACCGGTGCCGTGCTGTCATTTGCCGGCGTCGTGGTGGTGGTCTCCGCCGGCAGCCTCGACGCATTGCTGCAACACGGGGTCAACCTGGGTGACGGCATGATGCTGGTCGCGACACTGGCCTACGCGGTCTACAGCACCCTGCTGAAAAAATGGCAGCTGCGCCTGCCGCCGTTGGTGTTGCTGTATCTGCAGGTGCTGGTGGCGGTGGTGGTGCTGTTCCCGCTGTTCCTGTTCTCCGCGAAAGCGGGCCTTGGCTGGGCGAACATTCCGTTGGTGCTGTATGCGTGCCTGCTGGCCTCGATGTTGGCGCCACTGGCGTGGATGCATTCGGTGAAGACCTTGGGCCCGAGCCGCACCACGCTGTTTTTCAACTTGCTGCCGTTGATCACTGCATTGATCGCCGCCGTAGTGTTGAAGGAAGAGTTGGCGCTGTATCACTTGGTGGGCGGTTTGCTGACCTTGGGCGGGGTGATTCTGTCGGAGCGCTGGACCACCCCGGTGCGCTAAACCCCGGCAGCCTTCAAGCGCCGGGCATGCTCGACAAACAGTCGGATAGGCTCGGCGCCCTTGCCCACCAGGCCCAGGGACTGGTTGACGATATCGAAGTGGTCCAGGGCGTAGTCATCGCCGATCACCCATCCCAGGTGCGAGCTGTAGCGTCCGACCATGCCGTCGCACTGACCCTTTTCACGCACAAAGCTGCGGGCGAACAGGCGGCAACTGCGGTGGGTGCCATCGAACAGGTTGCGACCACGGTCAGTGATGCCCGGCTGCAAAGTGCCGGACCACGAGTAATAACGCACGCCGTTGACCTCTTCTGCCCCCTGCCCACCCCATGTCTGTGGCAACCCCTGTGGATAGTGCTGATTGAACAGCGCCACGCCCGCACTCGTCAGCGAATGATGGGAGACCTGCAAGTCCGCCTTGAAGCGCGGCCCGCGATAGCCGGTCTCCAACACGCCCATCACCCAGGCGACCAGGTGAAACAGCGCGCTCATGATCCGCCCCTTCACGCCGTCCACTGGGTAATTGAGATGAATGTGGTCCGCCAGCTCGGAGCCATGGTTGGGCCCGGCCACCGACGTGACCGACGCCACCCACTCCGGGCGCTTGGCCGCCGCATACCGCGCGGTGAGCGCGCCCTGGCTGTGACCGATCAGGTTGACCTTGTCGGCCCCCGTTTCACGGCGGATGCGCTCGATCTGCACCAGCAATTGCTCGCCACGTACCTCACTGGAGTCCAGCGGCGCCACCTGCACAGGAAACACCTGTGCGCCACCCGCCTGTAGCGCCGGGACGATGCCGTACCAATAGGGAAACCAAACGAGGCGCACGAACCCGAGCATGCCGGGGACCAGCACCAAGGGGTAACGCGTGGCAAGGGATTGCGGCATGGAGCAGGCGTCCAGGGCGATGGAAGTAATAGGTCCATCCTAGATCAACCGACGTGACCACCCCATGACATCCGGGCTTTTTAGAAGTGCCCAGCCAGGTCATGCAACTGGCGCTCGGCGTCGGCATAGGCACGTTGGAATACGCTCTTGTCCGACTCTTCACCTTCGGCAGCAATCACCCGCACATCCTCGATACCGATATAGCCCAGTACCGTGCGCAGGTGCGGGTCGGCATGGTTCATCCATTCAAACTCGCCACCCGGACCAAAGCCATTGCCGCCCCGGCTGGTGATGATGAGTGCACGTTTGCCCTGGAGCAAAGGCTGATACTGCGCGATGCCCTGGCTGTCTTGAGTGATATCAAAGGTCAGGCCCATGCGCACGATCTGATCAATCCAGGCCTTGAGGCCGCTGGGCACGCCGAAGTTGTACAGGGGCATGGAAATCACCAGGATTTCGTGGTCAATCAACTCTGCGACCAGTTCATCGCTCAGTTGCAGGTCGGCCTTCATCACCTTGGGCATGGATTGCGGTTCGGGGTAGAAATTCGCCGCGACGAACGCTTCGCTGACGTGAGGAATCGACGCTCGACCCACTTCGCGCCGCGTGACCTGCGCGCCAGGGTTGGCGGCCTGCCACACGTCGAGAAAGGATTCGGCCAGGCGCCGCGAGTGGGAACGTTCGCCACGGGGGCTGGCGTGGATAACTAGCATTTTTTTCATCTGTATGACCTTCGCGAGTTAGACTCAGACGGTCTGGATAGCCGTCGTTCTTAAGCGCAAATCTAGAGTCGCTGGGTACTTCCGACAAATGAGCAATAGTTGATCCGGATGAATCCATTTCATCCATGGAGCTGAAATGTTTGCCTCGCTACCCCTCACCGCGCTGCGCACCTTTGAATCGGCGTCGCGCCTGCTCAGTTTCAAGGCTGCCGCCCAGGAACTGTCGGTCACACCCACGGCGGTCTCCCACCAGATCCGCAGCCTGGAAACCTGGCTGGGGGTGCCGCTGTTCGAACGTCTGCCACGCCAGGTGCGCCTGACGGAGTGTGGCGAACGGCTGTTCCACAGCGTGCACGGTGCCCTGCTGGACGTGGCGCAAAGCCTCGACACCCTGCGCCCGCAACGCAGCACCGGGCACCTCACCGTATCCACCACGCCAGCCTTCGCCGCCTTATGGCTGGTGCCACGGTTGGGACGGTTTTACGCCGCACACCCTGGTATCAACCTGCGCCTGGATACGCAGTGTGAAGTCGTCGACTTGCAGCAAGATGCCAGCGTCGATCTGGTGATCCGCTATAGCCTCGATGACTACCCCAACCTCTATGGTTTGTGCTTGTTCGATGAATCTTTTGCGGTATACGGCTCCCCCGAGCAGGTGGTGCTGGCCCAAACGCAAGCTCCCACACTGATCAGCGTGCGCTGGCACAACTCCAAGCTCTACGCGCTGGGCTGGCAAGCCTGGTGCGAGAAGGCTGGGGAACGCTGGTTGCGGGACGCGCCGATATTGCGCGAATACGACGAAGAGCACTACGCGCTGCAAGCAGCCATCGCCGGTCAGGGCCTGGTCCTGGCCAGCAACATTCTGGTATCGGAAAGTCTGGCTTCGGGGTTACTGGTGCCTTACCGGCCCCGGATCAGCGTGGACGGGGCGGGTTACAGCGCGTTGTGCGTACCGGGCCGCGAGCGCCATCCGCCAGTGCGAGCATTCTTCCAGTGGATGCAGGAGGAAGTCAGGCTGTCCGGTCACGCCTTGTAAAATCCGATAAAACTTTTTGTGTTGCGCGGGACTCACAACTTGGAGCGATCACGCCGGCAGAGCGTGGCGCAAAACCGGATTAGTACCAGGAGATTGAGATGACCGAAGCAAACTTGACTGACGTTGCGACCCTGCGCAGCCGCGCCCGCCAGAACGTCGAGAACGGTGCCGTGACCGAAGGCTACGATGCCGACCGCGAAGAAATCATTCGCCTGCTGAACGCCTCGCTGGCCACCGAGCTGGTCTGCGTACTGCGCTACAAGCGCCACTACTTCATGGCCAGTGGCATCAAGGCTGCAGTGGCCGCGCAGGAGTTCCTTGAGCACGCCACCCAGGAAGCCGAACACGCCGACAAACTCGCCGAGCGTATCGTGCAGTTGGGCGGCGAGCCGGAGTTCAACCCGGACCTGCTGTCGAAAAACTCCCACGCGCAATACGTGGCCGGCAAGGACCTCAAGGAAATGGTCTACGAAGACCTGGTCGCCGAGCGGATTGCCGTCGACAGCTACCGCGAAATCATCCAGTACATCGGTGATAAGGACCCAACCACGCGCCGTCTGTTTGAAGAAATCCTGGCTCAGGAAGAAGAGCACGCCGACGACATGGCGGATATTCTCGAAAGCCTGTAGGCCACCCTCGATAGGCGCCGCCAAAAAAGCCCCAAGGGGAGCGACCGCTCCTACTTGGGGCTTTTTTATACGCAATCACTGCGATAGAAACGGGCATCTACCTGTTAGCGTTGACAGTAGACGAGTTACCGTCAACAGGGCTAATGGATATTTCCCTTCAGGCTCCTGCATATCAGACGCGATTTTCATCCCTACCGGAGGCTAGCCTTTTACTGTTTTCGGCGCCTTGCCTTCCTTCATCTGCTGCAGCAACGGCGCGCACTCATTCGGCTCACCACCACTCGGCGCGACCAATGCCAGCAACCCGGCCGCCGGGCCGGCAACCACACCCAGCGCAACCATGCCCGCCCCCCGCAATGCCAGCGGAATGGCTTTCACACCCGCATTGGGCTTGATGAACGGCCCGTTGACGTACAGCGGTGAGCGCAGGGAGAACAGGCGGAAGCCTTTGGATTCCGGATTGATGGTCAGGTCCAACTGTTCCGTGGCCATGTTCGCCGTGCCCTCGATGTAAATAATGGCGTTCTCGGTATCGAACACAAACAAACGCGTGGTCGCCAGGCCTGTCTTGATACCGAAGTCCGCCGCCGCGCAGTTGATCTTCACTTCCTTGTCGCCAAACAGGCGGCCCACCACGTAGTTGCCCACGTTGAGCCCGGCGATTTCCATCAGGCCACGGCTAATGGCGCCGTCGTTGATCAGCATCTTCAGGTCACCGTTTGAGGTGCCCAGGAGTGCCGCCACGGAGTTGCCACGCCCGGAAATGTCGGCATCGCCGTTGAGTTCACCGAAGCTGGTTTTCATCGGTTCGAAGGTCGGGAACAGCTGCTTGAGCTTGAAGTTGCGCGCAGTGAGTTTGGCGCGACCTTCCATTGGCGTGATACGGCCGTTGAGGCGAATCTGCGCGTCCAGCTTGCCGCCGGCGACGCCGAAACGCAGGGGTTCGAGGCTCAGCTCGCCATCATTGAGCACCAGGTGGGTGTAGAGGTCGGTGAAGGGCAAATCGGCACTGTGCACGATGCGCTTGCCGGTGAACTCCACATCGGCATCCATGACACGCCAGCGCTCGGTGCGAAACTCTTCCACCGGCAACACTTTGGTCGCCGGTTGTTTGCTGTCACCGCCACGGGCTTTTTGTTTGGCGTTGGAGTCGGCGCCGATCAGCGGTGCGAGGTCGGTCATCAGCAGTTGGTTGGACACCAAGGCGCCACTGAGCTTGGGCCGTGGCTGGCTGGCGACGTAGGCGAGGTTGCCGTGGATGTCGCTGTTGCCGATCTTGCCGTTGAAATTTTCATAGCGGAACGAAGCGCCGTTGGGCTCGTGCAGCTTGGCGATGAGATGACCGTCGGTGGAATAGGCTGGCGAATCTGGCAGGGTCACGCCGGTCAGTGGGTAGAGATTGCCCAGACTGGAACCGGCGAGTTTCAGGCGCAGGTCGAGCGCGCCGAGGTTCATCGGGTCGGTCAGCGTGCCGGCCAGGGCGATGCGGGTGTCGCCAATGTTGACCTGGGCTTGCAGCGGGAACGGCTTGGCCGCGTCCTGCAGGGCCAGCAGGCCACCAATCTTGCCGCTGCCGTCGAGCTTCTGGCCGTGGTACTGACCTTTGACCTTGAGGCCGAACGCATAGTCCTGCGGGGCGGAGCCTTTTTCCAAGGCCTTCTTGGCATCAGCGTCGCCGACGATTTCGCCGAAGGGAATGGGTTTGCCCAGCGGGTCGATGATCACATCCAATTGAGTCTTTAGAGTCTGGTCGTCGAGGGTCACGTGGCCCTTATCGAAGCCGATGGCACCGATGTCCACCACCCAGTTGGAAGGCTCGGCGTTTGGGTCCTTGGGGTCGAACTTGAAGGTCCAGTTGGCGCGGCCATCGCTCAGGCGCTGCAATTGCGCGCTCGGCTCGGTGAGATCGATACGCGGGATCACCACACGCTGCACCAGCAACGCCAGGGGAGAAATGCGCAGTTCCACCTTCTTGAGGGTGACCATCTGCGGGTTCTTCGACCAGTCCGGGTTGCCCAAGGTCAGGTCTTCGGCAATCACATGAGGCCATGGCACCCAGGCGCGCCAGCCGCCTTCATCGGGTTCACGCGCCCACACCACCGCCAGGTTGCCGTTGATGGCAAATGGCCGATGCAGTTCTTCAGAAACCTTGGCATTGAGGGGCGGCTTGATGCGGTTCCAGTCAAAGAACACCAGGACCAACACCGCCACAGCGATTAACAGAGCGAAGCTGGCGCAGCTCCAAGCGACAATTTTACGAGTGCGCGTCATTGCACAGGACTCCTGAATACGACTGGCTGGGTGACAGCCTTTTAAGACAGTTTATAGAACTCCGACTGGCAAACCGCCTGGGGGTTTAACCCAATCCCCGATTTGCCTGGAAAAACCTCAATTTCTGACCAACTCGACAGATTCGGCCTACGACGGCGCACCATTGTTACCCACGAACGTGTCGAAAATACCCACCCCGGTGCAAAACCGCGTGCTTGAGAGGCCCGTTCTAGAGCCTCTGCCTAGAACAATCAATTCTGTTGATTATTACCATTGTGTTTATGAACTTTTATATCGACTTATCGAGAGTAGCATTAGCCCTGTACCCACTTTATCGCCCTCCCAAGGAGCAACCCATCATGAAACGCCAACTACTCGCTACCGCCCTGTTATCTATCCTGGCTTCCAGTGCCTTCGCCCTGCCAGCCGCCGAACAGGCCACACCCCAAGTCAAAGCTGACGCCGTTCATTTCAGCCAGACCGTCGCTCGCAGCGGTTCGCAAGAAGACGAGAACCGTGACTACGCCAAAGGCGCTGTCGCTGAAAATGGTTCGGAACACGCCAACAAACGCGCTTACACCGAAGGCCTGACCGAAAACGGCCGCAACCGCCTGGAAGAAAAAGGCCTGGTTGAAGGTGGTGCTGATCGCCTGCTGGAGCGCAATGCTGTTGCCGAAGGTGGCCGTGATCGCCTGGAACAGAAAGGTCTGGTCGAAGGCGGTGCAGAACAAGCCAACAAACGCGCCTACACCGAAGGCGTTGCTGAAGGCGGTGCTGACCGTCTGCAAGAACTGCATCAAGCACAGAGCTAACCCCGTGGTGGCCGAGAAAAAAGCCCGATCTGTCGATCGGGCTTTTGCTTTCCTGTAGATCGCGTCACGCCCTTCCCCGCCAAGTTCGACGCCAACAGAACTGTTTTGCTAGAGTGCGTCGCTGTACTCGCCGACAAAGCCCGCCCGCCCATGCTGCCCCGCGCCGAACAGAAGCAACAGACCCGCCTCGCCCTGATGGACGCAGCCCGCCATCTGATGGAGTGTGGCCGTGGGTTTGGCAGCCTGAGCCTGCGCGAAGTGGCAAAAACGGCTGGTATCGTGCCCACCGGTTTCTATCGGCATTTTGCCGACATGGACCAATTGGGACTCGTGCTGGTGAGTGAAGTCGGCCAGACCTTCCGCGCCACGATCCGTCTGGTGCGCCACAACGAATTCGTGATGGGCGGCATTATCGATGCCTCCGTGCGGATCTTTCTCGACGTGGTCTCGGCCAACCGTTCGCAATTCCTGTTCCTGGCCCGCGAGCAATACGGCGGCTGCCTGGCGGTGCGCCAGGCGATCGGTGCATTGCGTGAAGACATCACCCGCGACCTGGCGGCCGACCTGACGCTCATGCCAAAACTGCAGCACCTGGATGCCGAAGGTCTGCATGTGATGGCCGACCTGATCGTCAAAAGTGTGTTCGCCACCCTTCCCGACATCATCGACCCACCGGCCCAGGCGCTGCCTGAACACCTCACGCCCCAGGCAAAAATCACCCAGCAATTGCGCTTTATCTTTATCGGCTTGAAGCACTGGCAGGGTTTGGGCAGCACCGAGTAAAGCCATCACCCTGCCGTGTGGAAACGCTTGGCGGTGGTGTAATTCTTGTTCCAGTAGCTGTTGCTCAATGAGTCGATGCGGATGTGCTTGCCTGCGCGGGGTGAATGGATAAATTTGCCCTCGCCTATATAAAGGCCCACATGGCTGACTTGTCCGCCCCCATTTCCTTTGAAAAACACCGCATCACCCGCCTTGAGCGCATTGCGCCTGATAGTGGCTGCTGTTGACCGCTGCATGGCCGCAGTGGTGCGCGGTAACTGGATATTGGCTTCGGTCTTGAACAGATAGACCAGCAGGCTGCTGCAATCAAAACCCTGGTCCGCCGAGGTGCCACCCCACTTGTAAGGCGTACCCAGCAGTTCGTGGGCGCGGTCGACCACATCCTCGATAGACGCTTGCTTCAGCGAAGTGCTGAAGGACGGATGGGACTTCAAATTCGCGGAAGCCGATGAAAGCGCGAGAGATAGGCTGACAATAACCAGGCAACAAAATGATTTGAACATGATGAACGTCGCAGTGAATTAAACACGGCGCACAGCCTAATGATCTCGCAGGTAAGGTGATGAACGCCGATTCCCCATAACGTGTAGGGAAAATCCGAAAATGCCCATCACGCGTGCAACACGCAACATTGCGCACCATTTTGGCGCACGTCGAGCATTTTTCCTCGCCCTGTTTAGTGGCATGCCGCGCTTGCCTACAGGCAATTCCTACTCCCCATCGAGGTTGGCAAGCCCCTTGCTCTAGCTGCTTCATCGCTCATAGCTGGAAGCTTCCTGATGCTGGTGATCCACCGCCGAATCGCCCCCCAAGCCCTCTGGGCCGCCGAGTTGCTGCTGAACTTCGAAGCCCGCAGCAAAAGCCGCCTGCGCTGTTTCAGTGCCGACGGTGAAGACGTCGGCCTTTTCCTGGAGCGCGGCCAGCCACCGCTGCACGATGGCGAATTCCTACAGGCCGAGGACGGACGAGTCGTACGCGTGTGCGCCCGGCCTGAACACCTGCTGCACGTCACCTGCAGCAGCGCATTTGAACTGACGCGTGCGGCGTATCACCTGGGTAACCGCCATGTGGCATTGCAGGTCGGCGATGGCTGGTTGCGCCTGCTCGATGACTATGTGCTCAAGGCCATGCTCGAACAACTGGGCGCGCAGACGGCAACCATCGAGGCGCCGTTCCAGCCGGAACATGGCGCCTACGGCGGCGGACACCACCACTCGCGCCATGGCGATGAAGATTTCAACTACCCGCCCAAGCTGCACCAGTTCGGCGTGCGTCTATGAACCCAGCCTGGGCGCTGTTGCGTCTGGCCAGTCCGCAATTGCCGATTGGCGGCTACAGCTATTCCCAGGGCCTGGAAATGGCGGTGGAGAACGGTCGCGTCAGCGATGCTGCCAGTGCGCGACGCTGGATCAGCGATCAGTTGCTGCTCAACCTGGCGCGCTTTGAAGCCCCGGTGTTACTCGCCCACTGCCAAGCGGCGGTCGATGCTGACTGGCCGCGTCTGACCCAGCTGTGCGAGGCACATCGCGCCAGCCGTGAGACCCGCGAGCTGTATCAAGAGAGCCGGCAGATGGGCTACTCCCTGCAACAACTGCTCAACGGCCTGCCGGAACTGGATGAAGCCGCCCGCGCCGTCCTTCAAGCGTGCCCCGAACCGCATTTGGCGTTGGGCTGGGCCCTGGCCGCACGCGCCTGGCACATCAGCCCCGCCGATGCCCTCGCCGCCTGGCTGTGGAGCTGGCTGGAAAACCAATTGGCCGTGCTAATGAAAACCTTGCCCCTCGGCCAGCAAGCCGCCCAGCGCCTGACCAGCGAATTGCTGCCGTTGCTGCAACAAGCCCAGCAGGACGCCAGTCGCATCGACCCCCACCATTTCGGCAGCGCCGCGTTCGGCCTGTCCCTGGCATGCATGGCCCACGAGCGCCAGTACAGCCGCCTATTCCGTTCCTAGGAGAAAAGCACATATGAACACCCAACCTTTGCGTGTCGGTATCGGCGGCCCGGTGGGCTCCGGCAAGACGGCCCTGACCCTGGCCTTGTGCCTCGCGCTGCGTGATCGCTACAACTTGGCGGTGGTCACCAACGACATCTACACCCGCGAAGATGCGGACTTCCTGGTGCGCAACCAGGCCCTCGCGCCGGAGCGCATCATCGGCGTGGAAACCGGCGGCTGCCCGCACACGGCGATCCGCGAAGACGCCTCGATCAACCTGGAAGCCGTCGACCAGCTCAACCGCCGCTTCCCTGGACTCGACCTGATCCTGGTGGAGTCCGGCGGCGACAACCTCTCGGCCACCTTCAGCCCGGAGCTGTCGGACCTGACCATCTACGTGATCGACGTGTCCGCCGGCGACAAGCTGCCACGCAAGGGCGGACCTGGCATCTGCAAATCCGACCTGCTGGTGATCAACAAGATCGACCTGGCGCCCTTGGTCGGCGCGTCGCTGGAGCTGATGAACAGCGACACCACCCGCATGCGCAACGGCAAACCCTTTGTGTTCAGCAACCAGAAAACCGGTGTCGGCCTGGAGGACATCGTCGCCTTCATCGAACGCCAAGGCTTGCTGACCGCCGCCTGATCAACCCTTAAGGAACCTGTCCATGAGCCTCAAGAAACTCTTCACCGCCGCCGCCCTGCTGCTGGCCCCAGCCCTGGCCTTCGCTCACCCTGGCCATGGCGACAACGGCCTGGTGGCCGGTATCAGCCACCCCCTGAGTGGCATCGACCACTTGCTGGCGATGGTCGCCGTCGGTTTGTGGGCCGCCCAACAAAAAGGCGCCGCCCGTTGGGCCCTGCCCTGCACGTTCGTCGGCACCATGTTGATAGGCGGCGTACTGGGTTTTGAAGGCCTGGCGTTGCCGGCATTGGAAAGCGGGATTGCTGCGTCGGTGCTGGCCCTGGGTCTGGCGGTGGCACTGGCGGTGCGGCCGCCGCTGTTCATGGCTGTGGGGGCGACGGCGTTGTTCGCACTGTTCCACGGTGTGGCCCATGGCCTGGAGCTGCCGGACATGTCCAGCCCGTGGGCGTATGCCGCAGGGTTTGTCGGTGCAACCGCTGTGCTGCACGCGGCCGGTTATGCCGTGGTGCGCTTTCTGCCGGCGGCAGCGGCGCCGTTGGTGCGGATTGCCGGGGCAGCTTCGGCGGCGACTGGGGTTTGGTTGCTCGCTGGCTGATTTGCAGCGCTGCTGAAGGCTCCTTCGCGAGCAAGCCCGCTCCCACAGTTGACCGAGTACATCCTTGAAATACGGTCCAGATGTGGGAGGGGGCTTGCCCCCGATAGCGGTAGACCAGACACCACCGAACCCAAGCCTGATACCATGCGCGCCTACACCCCTGCCGTGACGACGCCAGCCAATGCCCAGCGCTTCCCAACCCTCCTTGAACACCGTGCTTTCGCACTTCCACAGCCTGATCGTGCCGCTCTGGCAAGGTCCGGGCTGGAATGCCGAACTGGCATTGCCCTATGAGGCGCTCGACGCCGATCATCGCCCTCTGCCCCCGCAACGCTACCGCGCCATGGCCTGCGCCCGGCAGTTGTACCTGTTTGCCAGCCTGATCGACGAGCCCGGCGCAGCCTTCGCGCAAGAGCGTGCAGCGGCACTGTTCCGGTCCCTGCAACGGCACTTCCACGACGCCGAGCACGGCGGCTGGTTCTACAGCATCGACCCGTCCGGCCAGCCGCTGGACAAGCGCAAAGACCTCTACACCCACGCCTTCATCATCTTTGCCTGCGCCCATTACTGGGCCAAGGTGCGTGAGCCGTTGGTGGAATCGGTGCTCAATGCCGCTCTGGAAGTCGTTGCCAAACGGTTTTCCACAGGCGACGGCCTGTACGAGGCCGTATTGGAGCGCAACTGGTCATCGCTCAAGTCCGGCCCGCTGCAAAACCCGCTGATGCACTTGGCCGAAGCGCTCCTTGCCACCCTCGCGGTACGAGCAGACGCCGAGGTGCAAGCCGCCCTGCTGGGGCTGGCGACGGCCATGCAGCGGCGTTTCATCGACCGTCAACACGGCGTGATGATGGAAAAACCGCTGGGCGCTGTGGATAACTGGTTCGAGCCGGGGCACCAGTTCGAATGGTTCTTTTTGCTGGAGTCTTCGGAAGTGCTGCGGGGTACGCCGCTGCATGCGTCCCTGACCCGGGCTTTCGCCTACGCGGAACTCAAGGGTGTGGATAACGTCAGCGGTGCGGTCAGCGGCATGTTGGCGCTGGACGGCACGGTCCGCGACGGCACCCAGCGTATCTGGGCCCAGGCCGAGTACCTGCGGGCACTGACCTTGCGGCCGGACAGCGAAGCGCTGCTGCAACGCCAATTGCTGGCGTTGCAACGGCACTTCCTGCATGCAAAAGGCTGGAATGAATGCCTGGATGCCAAGGGCGTCGTGAGCCGACGGGACATGCCGTCGACCACGCCATATCACTTGGCGACCTGCTACCAGGGCCTTATGCAATCCACTTGCGATCTCCGGTAAAGCTGATCGTCAGCCAGCGCGCCGCATCCGGCGTGCCGAGCCCTGTGGATATCTCTTCACGCAGCCCGTCCAGGGTCGCAACGTTATCCACCGGGTAATCCGCCGGCAACACCACATGTATCTCGATAAACCGTGCCCGTCCGTGCTTTTGCACGTAGGACACATAGTCGTCAAAACCATGCCTGGCCTGGGCCGCATCCATCACTTCGCGCACCTTGTCGTCCAACTGGTCCGGAGCGATCCCCAGTACCTCGCGCAAGGCCGGGCGCAGGATCTTGAACGCTGGCGCCAGCATGCTCAAGGCCAGCAGGATCAGGATCAATGGGTCGACATACACCGCCCACTCGCCATAGCCTTGGGACTTGAGCAACAGTGCCGCGAGGAAACTGATCAGCAAGCCCACCGACAGCATCGCGTCCACCAGCCAGCTGATGTTGTCGAACTGGATCAGCGATGATTTCAGCTGGCGATTGCGATAACGCACGTAGAAGAAGTAGGCGAACTCGACGACGGTAAACACCGCCGCGTAGATGATCACCAGCCCCAACTCGATCTCGCGGCCGCCATTGATAATGCCGAACACGCCGTTGAGGAACGCATAGATGGCGATCAGCAACAGGAAACTGCCTTCGATCAGCAGCACCATGGGCTCCAGATGCCAATAGCCGAACTGGAAACGTTCGTTGCTTTTCTTCGCGATCAGCTTGGCCGTGATCAACATCAACACCTTGATGGCGGTGGCGATCAGCGAGAAAAACCCGTCGAACAGAATGGATTGGGCGCCGGATACCACACCCGTGACAATCCCGGCGATCGCGACTGCGAACATCAGGATGGTCGATTGTTTGAGCAGTGCCTGCTCACCTCGGTTACTCACATTTCCTCCCGTCAAAACCTTAAATCCGCACGGTGCGGAGGGGTTTTACCGGGTGGAGTGTACCTTATGTCGTGTTTTGGCCGATTTGGCGCCATCGCCGGCAAGCCAGCTCCCACCTTTGACTGTGTGAATACGCTCAAATGTGGAGTTGGCTTGCCGGCGATGCGGGCGAAGCGGTCTTAAGCCTTGGCCCCACGCTCGATCGCAAAGCCAGCCCAGGTCTGGCTCACCGGCATCAACTCCAACCGGTTGATGTTCACATGCGCTGGCGTATTCATGACCCAGAAGATCGTGTCTGCAATATCCTGCGGCTGGATCGGCTCGGCCCCCGCATAAGTCGCGTCATACCGCGCCTGGTCACCGCCAAAACGCACCAGCGAGAACTCGCTCTCGCACAAGCCCGGTTCGATATTGGTTACCCGCACGCCAGTACCTTGCAGGTCACAGCGCAGGTTCAGTGAGAACTGCTTAACGAACGCCTTGGAGCCACCGTACACGTGGCTGCCCGGATACGGGTAATTGCCAGCAATCGAGCCCAGGTTGATGATGCCCGCGCCGCGACCGTGAGCGATCAAGCGAGGCAGCAGCAGGTTGGTGGTGGTCAGCAGGCCCTTGATGTTGGTGTCGACCATGGTTTCCCAATCATCGAGGTTGCACTTGGGCGCAGGGTCGGTGCCTACGGCCAGGCCGGCGTTGTTGATCAGCCCGCGCAGCGTGGCGAACGACGGCGGCAGGTTGGCGATCGCGTCTTCCATGCCTTTGCGATCCCGTACGTCCACCACCAGGCCGTGCACTTCGGTTTGCTTGGACAGCTCTTCGACCAGCGCATTCAAACGCTCGGCACGACGGCCGGTGAGCACCAGTTTCCAGCCGGCTTCGGCAAAACGACGGGCGCAGGCTTCGCCGAAACCTGAGGTTGCGCCAGTAATAAACAGCGTGTCGGACATGGTGTTCTCCTTGCGGGCATCGGGAAAAAATCAGCCAGCAGAATGCCCTTACGCCGCGATTGCGGCAACCGCTAAGCACACAACTTGACACTGGACTGATCACTTTTTAACCACGTCACGCAAAGCCATACAGACCGTGGCTTGTAGCCATATGCGCGCAGGTTATCCACAACTGCGCCCACAGTCTTTGGGGGCAACTACACAATGCTTCAGGCCTCTATTCATAAGGGCTACAGGCGGTTTTAGAAAGTTTTTTGCTTGACCTTGGCCGGGGCGTATGTAGGCCCGTCGCCCCTCGAAAAAACAGAACGATGGCTCCAGGCCAGTCATTCCGGCCTCTGCGGCCGTCTTTCCAGAGTTTAGTCACAGACTTATCCACAGGCTGGCGAGACATATTTCGGTCATATACCTGTGTCTATAAACAGGTTGACAAAGACCTCTACCGGTTGCCAAAAACCAGCTGATCAAAAAACAACCGTCGCGCTACAAGCCACGCGGTTATTGGCTTTCAGCCAGCTACTCCCACGTTACCCACAGCCGGTTCCACAGCGGATGGGGACAAGTCAAAACTGTGACAAAACAGAGATTTGCGGCGGCTATATGTCGCGCTTTGGAGGGATCCTGGATTTGTTTTCCACAATTTGGCGGAGACGTTGTGAATGCCACAAAACAAATGTGGGAGCGGGCTTGCTCGCGAGTGCGGTGGGTCAGTTTCAGGTGTACTGACTGATCCACTGCATTCGCGAGCAAGCCCGCTCCCACAGGGGGCTGCGCCAACCTTTAGATTAGTGCCCGCCGAGGTAGGCGTTGCGCACTTCCTCATTCACCAGCAATTCCTTACCGGTGCCTGTCAGGCGAATCTCGCCGTTAACCATCACATACGCGCGGTCCGACAGGCGCAGCGCGTGGTTGGCGTTCTGCTCCACCAGGAAGATGGTCATCCCGGTGGATGCCAGCTCACGCAGGGTGGAAAAGATCTGCTTCACCACAATCGGCGCCAGGCCCAGGCTCGGTTCGTCGAGCAGCAACAGCTTGGGCCGGCTCATCAGCGCGCGGGCGATGGCGAGCATTTGCTGCTCGCCGCCGGACATGGTCATGGCGCGTTGATTACGTCGTTCCTTGAGCCGTGGGAACAGCTCGAACATGCGTTGCATGTCTTCCTGGGCAAACTTGTCGCCAATGGGGATGGTGCCCATCAACAGGTTTTCCTCGACGGTCATGTCGGGGAATACCCGCCGCCCTTCCGGTGACTGCGCAATACCGTTGGAAGCGATGTAGTGCGACGATTTGTGGGTAATGTCGACACCGTTGTAGAGAATCTGGCCCGACTCGGCCCGTGGCTGGCCGAAGATCGACATCAGCAGCGTGGATTTGCCCGCGCCGTTGGAGCCGATCAGGCTGACGGTTTCGCCTTCGTTGATATGCAGCGAGACTTTTTTCAGGGCCTGGATCGGGCCGTAGTACACGTCCAGGTCCTTCATTTCGAGGATAGGTGCACTCATACCAGCTCCTCTTCGTCGGCGCCCAGATAGGCGGCAATCACTTTCGGGTCGTTGCGGATCGCGTCCGGCCCGCCCTCGGCGATCACGTTGCCGTGGTCCAGTACCACGATGTGGTCGGAAATACTCATCACCATGCCCATGTCGTGTTCGATCAGCACCACCGTCAGGTCGTGTTCGTCGCGCAGCAGGCGAATCATCGCGCTGAGGGCTTCGGTTTCCTGAGGGTTGAGGCCCGCAGCAGGTTCGTCCAGGCAGATGATCTGCGGCCGGGTGCACATGGCGCGGGCGATCTCCAGGCGGCGCTGCTGGCCGTAGGAGAGCTCACCGGCCAGGCGGTTGGCGCAGTCCACCAGGTCCACCACTTCCAGCCAGTAGAAGGCGTGATCGAGGGCATCGCTTTCGGCCTTGCGGTAGCCCTTGGTGTTGAGGATACCCGCGAGCATGTTGCGGTTGACCCACATGTGCTGGGCCACCAGCAGGTTTTCCACCACTGACATTTCCTTGAACAGGCGAATGTTCTGGAACGTCCGCGCCAACCCGGCGCGGTTCACCCAGTGGGTGCCGCCGAACATCTTGTAGAACACCCGGCTGAAGAAGCGTTTGGGCGACACAAAGTCGGTGGGCTGGAAACGTTCACCGAGCAACTGGATCACGTTGGTCCGCTTGCCGCGAATGTTCAGTTCGATCTTGCCGCCGCTGGCTTTGTAGAAGCCGGTGAGGCAGTTGAACACCGTGGTCTTGCCGGCGCCGTTGGGGCCGATCAGGGCGAAGATCGAGTTGCGTTCGACCTTGAGACTCACATCGCTCAAGGCCTTGATGCCACCGAAGTGCATCATCAAATGTTCCACGGAGAGCACGACTTCCTTGCTCATGGCGCCACTCCTTTACGTGGGGTCACACCGGTACGGCTGATCCGAATCAAGCCGCGCGGTCGCCAGATCATCATCACCACCATCAACACGCCAAACAGCAGCACGCGGTATTCGGAGAAGCTGCGCAGCAGTTCCGGTGCGACGGTCAATACAAACGCCGCGATCACCACGCCGACCGTCGAGCCCATGCCGCCCAGTACCACGATGGCGAGGATCAGCGCCGACTCGAAGAAGGTGAACGACGACGGGTTGACGAAGCCCTGGTAGCTGGCAAAAAACACCCCGGCCAGACCGGCGGTGGAGGCACCAATGGTGAACGCCGAAAGCTTGACCAATACGTGGTTCAGGCCCATGGAACGGCAGGCGATTTCATCTTCGCGCAAGGCTTCCCAGGCGCGGCCGACCGGCATGCGGGTCAGGCGATGCTTGATGTACAGCACGGCCAGCACCACCAGGAAAAGCACGATGTAGATGAACAGGAATTTGATGTTGGGGTTGTAGTCGATGCCGAAGAACTCATGGAAAGGTATCCCGCCATCCTTCGCGCGCTTGCCGAACTCCAGGCCGAGGAAGGTCGGCGATGGCACCGGCATGCCGTTGGGCCCACCGGTAAACGACAGCCAGTTGTTGAGCACCAGGCGGATGATTTCACCAAAGCCCAGGGTCACGATGGCCAAGTAGTCACCGTGCATTCGCAACACCGGGAACCCGAGTATGCATCCCGCTAACGCCGCCGCGATGGCCGCCAGTGGCAGCACCGTCCAGAAGCCCAGGCCGAGGTATTGATAACCCAATGCCAGGCCGTAGGCGCCGATGGCGTAGAACGCCACGTAACCCAGGTCGAGCAGGCCCGCCAGGCCGACCACAATATTGAGGCCCAGGCCAAGCAACACATAGATCAGCCCGAGGATCACCACCGTGAGCAGGTACTTGTTGGCGAAGATCGGGAACACGATGGCAATCACGATCAGTGCCGGGATGATCCAGCGCAGCCGCGACTTGTAGTCCGGCGCCAGTACGTGCACGCCGGAGCCGGTGCTCTCGAAGCCCTGCAGGATCTTCACGCCCTTGGGGGTTTGCAGGAACAGGCTCATGGCAAAGCGGCCGACCATCACGATGGCCACCAGCAGGGCCACGCGGGCCGGTTCCAGGTTGAAGCTGTAGCCGTCGAGGACCACGCCGACGATCGGACCGAACACGACCAGTGAAATCAGCCCGGCGAGGACTGTATCGACCACACTTTTCTTGATATCGATGGGTTTGGCAGCAGACATGTTTACACCTTCGCCACAAGTGGGCGACCAAGCAGGCCCTGGGGACGGAAAATCAGAATCACCACCAGCAGGGAGAAACTGAACACGTCTTTGTAGTCAGAGTTGATCAACCCCGAAAACAACGACTCGGAGATACCGAGGATGATCCCGCCCAACATCGCCCCAGGCAGGGAGCCAATGCCGCCGAGTACCGCCGCGGTGAACGCCTTGATGCCGATGATGAAGCCGGCATAGAAGTCGAAGGTGCCGTAGTTGAGGGTGATCAGCACGCCGGCCAATGCAGCCATGGCGGCGCCGATGACGAACACATAGGAGATCACCCGGTCGGTGTTGATGCCGAGGATCGATGCCATCTTGCGGTCTTGCTGGGTAGCGCGGCACATGCGGCCGAGCTTGGTGTATTTGATGACATAAGTGAGCAACGCCATGCCGGCAAACGCCGCCACAAGGATGAACACCTTGGTATAAGTGAGCTGGACGAACCCGCTGCCGATGTCGACACGCCAGGCCCCGGCCAGCAGGGTAGGAATACCCTGTTGCTTGGCGCCCTGGGCGATCTGCGCGTAGTTCTGCAGGATCAGCGAGATACCGATGGCGCTGATCAGCGGTGCCAGTCGGGTGGAGTTGCGCAGCGGTTTGTAGGCAACACGCTCGATGACCCAACCGTAAACGCCGGTGACGACCACGGTGAAGATCAAGGTGCCGAGAATGAGCAGCGGGAAGGATTCGATGCCGAAGTAAGCCAGCAGTGCCAGACTGATCGCCGCGAGGTAAGCGGAAATCATATAAACCTCGCCGTGGGCGAAGTTGATCATGCCAATGATGCCATAGACCATTGTGTAGCCGATGGCGATCAGGCCATAGACCGACCCGAGGGTCAGGCCGTTGACCAGTTGCTGCAGGAAAATACCATCCATAACGCAATCTCACGCGGTGAGCACCTGCACACCGGAGGGTGTGCGGCGCTTCTGGAGGAAAAAACAGATATTCATCACGACACCACTCCCCTCCGGGAGCGGGCTTGGGTGGGAGCTGGCTTGCCTGCGATGCACACGCCTCGGTACTTCAGCGCTACAGAGGTGATGCAATCGAAGGCAAGCCAGCGCCCACACAAACCCTGCTCCCACAGGGTCTTTGGGTGATTAGTCTTACTTCTGCTTTTCCAGCTGGTGGTATTTGCCGTCTTTATCCCACTGGTAAACCACGTAGTCGGAGATTTTCAGGTCGCCCTTGGAATCCCAGGCTTTTTCGCCCATGACGGTTTTTACCGGGTGAGCCTTGAGCCACTTGGCGGCATCTTCGCCCTTGTTGGACTTGGCACCGTTGAAGCCGGCGGCCAGGGCCTGGACCGAGGCGTAGGCGTACAGGGTGTAGCCTTCCGGCTCGGTGCCGTTTTTACGGAACTCTTCCACCACCGCTTTGCTGTCTGGCAGCAGGCGCGGGTCGGCGCCAAAGGTCATGTACACGCCGTCGACGTATTGCGCGCCGCCAGCAGTGGCAACCAGTTCGTCGGTCACTACGCCGTCATCGGACATGAACTTGACGTCTTTCAAACCGGCTTCACGGATCTGGCGAACCAGTGGACCGGCTTCCGGGTGCAGGCCGCCGAAGTACACAACGTCAGCACCGGTGGAGCGGATCTTGGTGACCAAGGCGCTGAAGTCTTTCTCGCCACGGGTCAGGCCTTCTTCCAGCACCGGCTTGACGCCGCGCTTGGTCAACTGGGCTGCGGTGGCATCGGCCAGGCCTTTGCCGTAGGTGTCCTTGTCGTTGATGACGGCGACTTTCTTGCCCTTGAGCACGTCGACGATGTAGTCGCCGGCAACGATGCCTTGCTGGTCGTCACGCCCGCACATACGGAACATGGCCCCCAGGCCGCGCTCGGTCACTTGTGGGTTGGTGGAGCCTGGGGTGATGGCGATGATGCCGGCTTCGTCATACACCTCGGAGGCCGGGATGGTGTTGGAGGAGCAGAAGTGCCCGACCACGCCGATCACTTTGTCCTGGTCGGCCAGGCGGTTGGCAACAGCGACGGCCTGCTTGGGTTCGCAAGCATCGTCACCGGCCACCAGCACGATTTTCTCGCCGTTGATGCCGCCGGCCTTGTTGATCACATCGGCTGCCGCCTGGGCACCCTTCATGTACTGCTCACCGAAAGCGGCGTTGGCACCGGTCATCGGCCCCGCGACGCCGATCTTCACATCAGCTTGAACAAACGTAGAAACACCCAGCGCCGCTGCAACGGCGAGGGCCAGAAAACCTTTCTTGTAAAACGTCTGGGACATGAGTGGTGCTCCGATATTTTTGATTTTTGGCACGACAACTTGCATTCAAACCTTTCACTGAAAGCCCAGAGCAAGGCGCGTGCCATTACGTTTTTATTCTTCAAAAAGACACGGTGTCATTGTTATTGCAGGTGTTTCGGCTCCATTCGCCAGGACGTGCAACCCTCTAGCACCTAAAGGTGCAACCAATGGATCCAAACAGTACAACCGCGACAGGTCGCACCTGCAACCAGACCTATAAACGACAGTTCCTATCGCTGTAACAAACGGCGTAACGGAACTGCACATTTACAGTGCGTGATTGCTACGACTTGCACCAATACAGATTAGTAGCCTGCTAAGAAAATGCGGGCTTCTGAGCGGTATTTCGCTGATCAGATCACGATCCTCAGGCATTGGCCCGCGTGATACAGCGAAAATCCAGCCTCATACAGACAGCTACGCAAGCCCACCCCCGCCAGGGGTTGCATCGGCGCGAAGGGAATCGGCAGCGCCTGGGGATTCTGGTGACATAAATAGTCGGCAAACGCCTTGCCGACCACGCTGCCGGTGGTCACGCCGCGGCCGTTATATCCCGTAACGGCCACAAGGCCGGGCGCCGGCTCGAACAGGCGCATCAAGTGGTCCGGGGTGAAGGCGATGCAGCCAGTCCAGGTGTACTCCCACTGCACCGATTTGAGGTAGGGAAAGTAGTGCTGCTGCACCCGATCGGCCCACGCCTTGAGGAACCACGTCGGTTTCTGGCTGCCATTGCCCAGGCTGCCGAGCAACAGACGACCGTCGGCATCGCGGCGGATGCTGCTCAAGACCTGGCGCGTGTCCCAGGAACCTTGACCACCCGGCAGGATTTGGCTGGCCGCGTCGTCCGTCAGCGGGGCCGACGCGACCTGGTAGTAATAACCGGGGAAAAAATTGCGCCGCAGTTCGGTCCACTCGCCTTCGGTGTAGGCGTTGGAGGCAATCACCACCTGTGCAGCCTGCACTGAACCCTGCGCGGTTTGCACCGACCAGTGCGCGCCCTGGCGTTCCAGCTGGGTGACAGGAGAATGGTCGAACAACTGCCCGCCCAGACCGACCGCCGCGTTGGCCAAACCACTGGTGTAGGCCATCGGGTTCAGGGTACCGGCACGCCGATCCAGCAAGGCGGCGGCGATCCTTTTAGTACCGGTGGCCTGCTCGCAGGCCTGGCCGGTGAGTAACTCCACCGGCGCGCCACGGCGCTTCCATTGTTCTTCACGGCTGCGCAAATCCGCCTCGCCACGGGCGTTGTGCGCCATGTGCAAGGTGCCTTCGCGGCGTAATTGGCAATCGATGTTGTATTTATCGATCAGGCTGAACACCAGGGACGGCGCCGCACCCAGCATGCGATTGAGCTGGCTGCCCACCGCTTCGCCGAAACCGGCTTCGATTTCGTCCGGCGGGATCCACATACCGGCGTTGACCAGTCCCACATTGCGCCCCGAACCACCATGGCCGGTGCGATGGGCCTCCAGCACAGCGACGCTTTTACCTTGCTCCAGCAAATGCGTGGCCGCCGACAAACCGGTTATTCCGGCGCCGATCACGCACACATCCACCTTGACCTCGCCCTTGAGCGCGGCACGGTCCGGCCGGCTGGGGGTGAGGTGTTCCCACAAACATGTTTCGCGCAGTGCCATTGCCAGACTCCGATGAGACCTAACAAACAACTAAATTCAGTGTCGCCTGGTTAATCCAATCAAATGTGGGAGCGGGCTTGCTCGCGAATGCGGTGGATCAGCTGTAAATCTATTGACTGACACCCTGCATTCGCGAGCAAGCCCACTCCCACATTTTCAACCGCGTTTCGTCAGTGGTTTAGTCGAAGGTAATGCCCTGGGCCAGCGGCAATTCCAGCGAGTAGTTCACGGTGTTGGTCTGGCGACGCATGTACCCGCGCCACGCATCCGAACCCGACTCACGCCCGCCACCGGTCTCTTTCTCACCGCCAAACGCACCGCCGATTTCCGCGCCGCTCGGGCCGATGTTGACGTTGGCGATACCGCAGTCGCTGCCCACAGCTGACATGAACTGCTCAGCCTCCCGCACATCGGTGGTGAAGATGCACGACGACAGGCCTTGAGGCACGGCGTTGTTCAGGCGCAGGGCTTCGTTGAAGTCGCTGTAGCCGATCACATAGAGGATCGGGGCGAAGGTCTCGGTACACACCACATCACTTTGCTCGGGCATTTCCACAATGGCCGGCGACACGTAATAGGCATTGGGGAATTGGTCTTCCAACTGGCGCTTGCCGCCGAACACCTTGCCGCCTTCGCTCAAGGCTTGCTCCAGGGCGTCCTGCATGTTGTCGAAGCCGTGCTTGTCGATCAGCGGGCCGATCAGGTTGCCCTCCAGCGGGTGGCCGATGCGCACCTTGGAATAGGCGGCCTTGAGACGGGTGACGATTTCGGCCTTCACCGACTCATGGGCGATCAGCCGACGCAGGGTGGTGCAGCGTTGACCAGCAGTGCCGACGGCGCTGAACAGAATGGCGCGCACGGCCATGTCCAGGTCGGCGCTTGGGCCGAGAATCATCGCGTTGTTGCCACCCAGCTCCAGAATGCTGCGGGCAAAGCGTGCGGCGACTTTCGGCGCCACTTCACGGCCCATGCGCGTGCTGCCGGTGGCGCTGATCAGGGCGACGCGTGGGTCGTCCACCAGTGCGGCCCCGGCATCGCGGCCACCGATAATCACTTGGCTCAAGTACTCAGGGGCGCCGTCGAATTTCTTCAGCACGCGCTCGAACAACGCCTGGCAGGCCAAAGCCGTGAGCGGGGTCTTTTCCGAGGGTTTCCAGATCACGGCGTTGCCGCATACCAGCGCCAGGGTGGTGTTCCACGCCCACACCGCGACCGGGAAGTTGAACGCACTGATCACACCAACCACGCCCAGCGGATGCCAGGTTTCACGCATATGGTGGCCTGGGCGTTCGGAGGCGATGGTCAAGCCGTACAACTGACGCGACAGGCCAACGGCGAAGTCGCAGATATCGATCATTTCCTGGACTTCACCCAGGCCTTCCTGGGTGATCTTGCCGGCTTCCCACGACACCAATTCGCCCAGGTCGGCCTTGTATTCGCGCAACACGTCACCGAACTGGCGCACCAGCTCGCCACGACGCGGGGCCGGCACTTTGCGCCAGGCCTCGAATGCATGCTCCGCACGACTGACCTGTTGCTCCACCTCGGCGGCACCTTCCCAGTGCACGCTGCCGATACGGCTGCCATCGATCGGCGAATGCACGGGCTGCTTGCCCGACTGGTACAGCGCCGGGTTTACCCCGAGACGATCAAGCAATGCGGCAACCATGGGTCACTCCTTCACTTTAAAAACAGAAAAATTGCGCCGCGGCCCGCACGACGATCCAGACCTTATTTGTAGCTGGCCCAAGACTTGCCAACAAACGACGATTAGGCGAGATATCATTCCGTTTATTCATGCAAAAAATAAAAAGAGGCGTGCCGTGCTGAACAAAAGACATTTGCCCTCGATCACCGCCCTGCAGTGCTTCGAAGCCGCCACCCGCCACCTGAGCTTCACCCGCGCCGCCGAGGAACTGAACCTCACGCAGAGCGCGGTGAGCAAGCAGGTGGCGCAATTGGAAGAGTTGCTGCAGCATCTGCTGTTCCGTCGCGTGCGCCGTCGCTTGCAGATGACCCCGGCCGGCGACCTGTACCTGGTGGAAGTGCGCAAGATCCTCACCCAGGTGGAGATGTCTACCCATTACCTGCGCTCCTACGGCGGCGAAACCGAAGTGCTGCGGGTGTCCACGCCCTACACCTTCGGCGCACGCTGGCTGGTGCCGCGCCTCAAGGGCTGGCGGCTGCGCCATCCGCAGATCCACCTCGACCTGTGCAACGAGCAGGAGCCGGACGAACTGCTGCAAGGCAAGGCCGACATGGCCTTCTACTTCGGCCAGGGTTCACGCCCCGGCACCGAGAGCCAGAAGCTGTTCAGCGAAGAACTTGTACCGGTGTGCGCGCCGGAGAGCTTGCCCGCACAGCCGTTCACCGACCCCACACAGCTGAGCAACCTGGTGCTGCTGCAAAACGCCTCGCGCCCCCAAGGCTGGCATGACTGGTTCGCCAGCCAGGGCTACCAGACCGAGCACAGCTATCACGGGCCGCGTTTCGACACCTTTTATATGTGCATCCGTGCAGCGCAGGTCGGCTGTGGCGTGGCGCTGTTGCCGCGATTCCTGGTGGAAGAGGAACTGGCCGACGGCAAGCTGGTGATCCCCTGGCAGCATGCGATGCCGAGTGAGGACGCGTATTACCTGGCCTACCCGGAGCATTCGGCGGAGGTGCCCAAGGTTCGCGAGTTCGTGAAGTGGATGATGGAGCAGGTGCTTTAGCGCCTGGAAAATCGCCACCCCAGGCAAGCCACCTCCCCCAGTTTGGCATGCGTTTCAAATGTGGGAGCTGGCTTGCCTGCGATGGCGCCAGTGGCTTCACCGAAAAAATCACTGGCAAAACCCCACAGGTCTATGCGCCACTAGCCCCCTTCCTTAATTGTGCGTAAAGGCCGGCGACCATCGCCGACCCGTCTGGAGATTCCCGTTATGAGCGAGAGTGTGTTTGCCGATCGCATCGTGCAGAACTTGCTCGACACCGACTTCTACAAGCTGACCATGATGCAGGCGGTGCTGCACAACTACCCCAACGTGGAAGTTGAATGGGAGTTTCGTTGCCGTAACAGCGAAGACCTGCGTCCCTATCTGGCGGAGATCCGCTACCAGATCGAACGCCTCGCCGAGTTGAGCCTGAGCCCCGACCAATTGGGTTTCCTGGAGCGCATCAGCTTCATGAAGCCGGACTTCCTGCGCTTCCTCGGGCTGTTCCGTTTCAACCTGCGTTACGTGCAGACCGGTATCGAAAACGGCGAATTATTCATTCGTCTGCGCGGGCCATGGCTGCATGTGATCCTGTTTGAAGTGCCGATGCTGGCCATCGTCAGCGAAGTGCGTAACCGCTACCGCTACCAGACCGTGGTCCTCGAACAGGCTCGCGAACAGCTGTACCGCAAATTCGACTGGCTGACCGCCAATGCCAGCAGTGACGAGTTGTCGGAGCTGCAAGTGGCAGACTTCGGCACGCGTCGGCGCTTCTCGTACCGCGTGCAGGAAGAAGTGGTCAGCGTACTCAAGCACGACTTCCCCGGCCGTTTCGTCGGCACCAGCAACGTGCACCTGGCCCGCGAACTGGACATGAAGCCACTGGGCACCATGGCCCACGAATGGATCATGGCCCACCAGCAACTGGGCCCCCGCCTGATCGACAGCCAGATCGCCGCACTCGACTGCTGGGTCCGCGAATACCGTGGCCTGCTGGGCATCGCCCTGACCGACTGCATCACCACCGATGCGTTCCTGGGCGACTTCGACCTGTACTTCGCCAAGCTGTTTGACGGCCTGCGCCATGACTCCGGCGACCCCGTGCAATGGGCGGAAAAAGCCATCGCCCATTACCACAAGCTCGGCATCGAGCCGATGAGCAAGACGTTGGTATTCTCCGACAGCCTTTCACTGCCAAAAGCGCTGGAGATATTCCGGGCGCTGCGTGGTCGCATTAACGTGAGCTTCGGCATCGGCACCAACCTGACGTGCGACATTCCAGGTGTGGAACCGATGAGCATCGTGCTTAAAATGACCGCCTGCAATGGCCAGCCCGTCGCGAAGATCTCCGATGAAGCGGGCAAGACACACTGCACCGACCCGAATTTCGTCGCCTATTTGCGTCATGTTTTCAAAGTACCTGCCATCTCTAGCAAGGAGTGAATCATGCAAGCCGTACAGCGTGAGATTGCTGAACAGCTCAAGGTCCAAGCGCCGTTCAACGACCAGGCCGCCCTTGAGGCCGAGGTTGCCCGCCGCGTGACCTTTATCCAGGACTGCCTGCGAAATTCCGGGCTCAAGACGTTGGTGCTGGGCATCAGCGGTGGCGTCGATTCCCTAACCGCAGGCCTCTTGGCTCAACGTGCGATGAAAGAGCTGCGGGAACATACCGGTGATGAGGCTTACCGCTTTATCGCGGTGCGCCTGCCCTACGAAACACAGTTTGACGAAATCGATGCCACGGCCTCGGTGGACTTCATCGAGCCGGACGAGCGCCACACCGTGAACATCGGTCCGGCGGTCAAGGCCCTGGCCAATGAAGTGGCCGCGTTTGAAGGCAAGGCGGCGGTGTCCCGGGATTTCGTGCTGGGCAACACCAAGGCGCGCATGCGCATGGTGGCGCAGTACACCATCGCCGGCGCGGCCGGTGGCCTGGTGATCGGCACCGACCATGCAGCGGAAGCGGTGATGGGCTTTTTCACCAAGTTCGGTGACGGCGCGTGCGACCTGGCGCCGTTGAGCGGGCTGGTGAAAAACCAGGTGCGTGCGATTGCGCGGCACTTTGGTGCGCCGGAATCGTTGGTGGAGAAAGTCCCGACAGCCGACCTGGAAGACCTGTCACCCGGCAAGCCGGACGAAGCGTCACATGGCGTGACCTATGCCGAGATCGATGCATTCCTGCACGGCGAGCCGGTGCGTGAGGAAGCGTTTAGGATTATCTGCGACACGTACCGCAAGACCGAGCACAAGCGGGTCATGCCGTTTGCGCCGTGAAGTGAACCCGATAGGTTTGTACTGATTTTCAGACCGCTTTCGCGAGCAAGCCCGCTCCCACACTTGACCGATTTCCAACATGGGAACGCGGTCGAATGTGGGAGCGGGCTTGCTCGCGAAGAACGATAACGCGGTCTTACTTGACGGTCACAGTGCCTTTCATCATCGAGATGTGGCCTGGGAACGAGCAGAAGAACGCGTAGTCAGTCCCGGCGGCCAGCTTCGACACGTCGAAGGTCACCGAGTCTTTCTCACCGGCACCAATGATCTTGGTGTGGGCGATGATGCGGTCGTCACCGGGTTTCAGGTAATCCTTGTCGATGCCGGCGGCCATGCCGTCGGTGGCAACCGGCTGCATGTTGGCCGCGCTGGTCAGCACCCAGTTGTGGCCCATGACGTTTTTCGGCAGGTTGCCGGAGTGAGTCAGCTCAACGGTGAATGTCTTGCAGCTCTTGTCGATTTCAATGGCTTTGGTGTTAAAGGACATTTGGTCGGTGGAGTCGACAGTGACCTTGCACTCTGCAGCAAGCAACTGGCCGCTCGCCAGAGTCAGCAGGGAAACAGCAACGAGTTTGGCAAACATGTGAATCTCCAAGGCAGGGTTTAGAAAACGCGAATTGCGACAAGGGTGCCTGAAGCAGGCAGGAATTCTTATGATCTGAATCAACAGATTGTATACAACTTTAGGCTATCAGCCTTATCAACACAATCTACCAGCCAAAGTACTGCTACCTGCCTATGATCGGCTCATCACCCATCGGAGTCCGAGCCATGCGCCTCGACCAACTGTTCAACGGCCTATTGGCCGCCTACGCCTGCGGTAAGTGAAGGCCAAGCGCACCCTGAAGCTGCTACCATGTCGTCCCAAGGCAGCTGCGCGCCGCCACCCTCACCTTCGACCTTAGAGGATCGCCCATGGCCAAACCTAATTACTCCTTCGCCAAACGTCAGAGAGACTTGGCCAAGGAGCAGAAGAAAGAGGAAAAACTGCAACGCAAGAAAGCCGCTGCAGAAGAAGAGGCCAATGGGCTGAACGCCGATGTTGATGGTAAAGAAACGAGCGAAGAGACCGAAACACCAAAAGATCCGGCTGAATAAATTCCTTTGTGCTGAGCCGGCCCGCCCGGCTCGACACAATCAAGCGTTATTCCAGCGGCATCACCGTCACCCGCACCTCCGGGTCGTGGCTCCCTCCCCCCAGAATCACCCCTCGCAACGGCGACACATCAGAAAAATCCCGGCCCCAGGCCAGGGTGATGTGCTCCAGTGCCGGCTGCACATTGTTCGTCGGATCAAAATCCACCCAACCTGATACCGGGCAATACACCGAGACCCACGCGTGGGATGCATCGGCGCCGATCAGCCGTGGCTGGCCGGGCGGTGGCTGGGTGAGCAGATAACCGCTGATATAGCGCGCCGCCAGGCCTCGCGAGCGCAGGCAGGCAAGCATCAAGTGGGCGAAGTCCTGGCACACGCCACGGCGGCGCTCCAACACTTCGACAAGCGGCGTGGCGACTTGGGTGGCTTCGGCATCAAAGGTGAATTCGCTGAAGATCTTTTCCATCAGCGCCTGTACGCCCAGCAGCAACGGTTTGCTAGCGGGGAAACAGCTCTCGGAGAATTCGACGAAGGTTTTCTTCAAGTGCACGTAGGGCGATTCGAAGCGGTAGCGACAGGCTTCAATCAGCTCATCGGACATAGCCTGGCTGCTGTAGGTCAGGCTGTCGCGGGTCTGGTCCCAGGCGGGTGATTGCTGGAAATCCAGCGCCGGCCGCGCCAGTACTTCCACGGTCAGCCCGGCGTTCACCAGCAATTCATCATGGGGCCGCTCGAATGCCAGCCGAGTGATAGGGTTACCGAACACGTCCAGCTCGTCGCGGCGCGAGGTCGGTTCCGGGCTGATATCCAGTTGCTGCGAGCTGCAGCGCTGCCAGGCGCACGGTCGTGGCCACAGGTGCGCCAGCTGCTGGGCCAGGGACACCGGGCTGTCATAGTGGTAATGGGTATCGTGGAAAATCTGGTAGCGCGCACTCATCACACCGACACCGTTTGCTGGCTGACATCATCCACATGGGCAAAGTGACGCAAGGCCAGGCGGTCCGACACTTGCCCACTCTCATCGGCCACCGCTTGCAGCAGGTCGGCCAGGCCGTCCAACGCCGCACGCACGCTGGATTCACCAAACAGCGGGTTCTCCAGGCAGCCCAGGTCGAATCGCGCCAGGCGCTCCACCAATGGGCCCAGGCCGGTTTCCCGCGGCACACCAAAGTCATCGTTGAGGCGTCGCAGGGTGCGACTCACCAGCTTGAGCTGGAACAACACCGCGTGGGGGTTCTGCTCGTCGAGCAGCAGCAAGTCGAGTACCGGGATCAACTGCGGCACCGCCAGGTAGCGGGAGCGGTAGGTGATGCTGCTGTTGCCCAACTCCAGCAACCACTCCAACCCAGCCTGATCAAATACCGCCACGCCACGCAGAAAGGCTGCCAGGCTACTGCTAAGAAATTGCAGGCGCTCGATGCGCCGGCCCATCATCAAAAAGCGCCAGCCTTCGTCACGGGTCATATCGTCCAGGGCAAACCCGGACAGCGCCGCCAGGGACATTACCAGGCGGTTGAGGAAATCCAGCAACTCGCCAAAATCCGGTGACTCGCTTTCCAGCTCCAGGGCTTCACGTTGCAGCTCCACCAAGGCCTGCCAGTTTTCCCTGGACAGCTTGCCGCGCACCTGCGATGCCGCCCACTGCAAGCGTTGCAAGTTGGCACGCAGGCTCGATGGCCAGTCATCACCGAGCAGCGCCGCCAGCAGGCGTTCGGGCAATTCGCCCTCCTCCGGCAGCAGCCGCAGGCTTTCGCCCAGCTCGACGGCCGCCTGCAAGGCCAGCGGGTCGTCGCCATCCACATAACGCGCCAGCACGATACGCAGCCAGCGCGCGCTGTCGTCACAGCGTTCGCAGTAACGGCCGAACCAGAACAGGTTTTCCACCACGCGGGAAGGTAGATAAGGATCGCGGCGCACCAGGTCATGGGCGCCAATCGCGCGCTGTGCACGCCAGTGTTCGCCACCGGCGGCGCGTTCGCCGAGCACCCAGGTGTCCTTGCTGGCGCCGCCGCGCTGCATCGACACCACTTCGGCGTCGGCTTCGGCCGCCACCCGCGTCAGGCCGCCAGGCAGCACGCGGTAACCCTCGGCACTGGCCACGGCGTATACACGCATGCCGATGGCGCGGTGTTGCAGGTGGTCGTCCACGGTGTGCCACACCGGCGCTTGGGACAGTTGCGCCAACTCTTGGGCGACATAGGCGTAAGGCCGCGCACGCATACGTTCGGCCAGGGCCTGGCGCTGTTCGTCATTGAGGTCACGGCCGAACACCGGCGCGAAACTCTGGGACGGGAATGCGGGCTTGATCAACAGCTCCGGCATTTTTTCCAGCGCTTCGGCCAGCACCGGCGCTTCACCGCACCACCAGGTGGCGATGGACGGCAGGATCAGTGCTTCACCAAACAGGAACTCGTTGATCTTCGGCAAGAAGCCCAGCAAGCCGGGGGATTCCAGCACGCCGCTGCCCAGGGCATTGGCCACCAGCACGTTGCCTTGGCGCACGGCATCCAGCAATCCAGGTACGCCGAGGGCCGAATCGGTGCGCAGCTCCAGCGGGTCGCAGAAGTCATCGTCCAGACGACGCATGATCGCGTGCACCCGACGCAGGCCGCTGAGGGTTTTCAGGAACACCGTGCTGTCGCGCACGGTAAGGTCGCCGCCCTCCACCAACGGGTAGCCAAGCTGGCGCGCGAGGTAGAGGTGTTCGAAGTAACTTTCGTTGAACCGGCCGGGCGTAAGCAGCACGATCAGCGGCGGCTGGTCATCACCAGGCGCCTGGCGGGCAAGGGTTTCCTGCAAGGTGCGGAAGAAACCGGTGAGGTGCTGCACCTGCAGGTCACGGTAAAGATCCGGAAAGGCCCGGGACACGATGGTGCGGTTTTCCAGCGCATAACCGGCACCCGACGGCGCCTGGGTACGATCGGCAGTGACCCACCAGCGGCCATCCGGTGTGCGCGCCAGGTCCACGGCGTACAGGTGCAGGAAAGCGCCGTCCGGTGGCTGGATGCCCTGGCACGGCCACAGGAAATTGTTATGCCCGAATACCAGCTCCGCCGGCAGCAAACCTTCCTTGATCAGGCGCTGCGGGCCGTACAGGTCCGCCAACACGGCATTGAGCAGGCGCGCACGCTGGGCAATACCGGCCGACAGGTGCTGCCACTCATCAGCGGCCAACACATGGGGCAGCAAATCCAGCTCCCACGGGCGATCCGCGCCCTTGGGATCGGCGTAGACGTTGTAGGTCACGCCGTTTTCCTGGATCTGCCGGGTCAACAGCGCCTGGCGTTGGGCCAGTTGCGCGGGTGTGCTGCGTTGCAGGTGGTCCAGCAGGCGCCGCCAATGGGCACGCACCGAACCGCTGTCGTCCAGCAGTTCGTGATAAGTGCCCGCGGTCAGCGGGTAACGGTCGAGCAAGTCGGACATGGAACGCTCGGCAGAGGCAAGGGGGCTCAGATTAACTCAAATTACGGCAATCTAATGTGGGAGCGGGCTTGCTCGCGAATGCGGTGGGCCAGTCAATACATGTATCGGCTGATGGACCACATTCGCGAGCAAGCCCGCTCCCACATTTTAACTGCATTTAGTCGTTCTTATTGGGGAAACGCCGGAGATCCAGGGTCATGGGCAACTCATCGTTCACCACTACCGTCGGCACCGGAAGCTTGCCTGGTGTGTGCCCCAGCCGGAAAAACCGTGCCATGCGCCGGCTCTCTGCCTCGTTGGCATTCACCGGCAAGCTGTCGTAATTGCGCCCGCCCGGATGGGCGACGTGATACTGGCAGCCGCCCAGCGAACGCTGCATCCAGGTATCCAGTAGATCGAACACCAGCGGCGCGTGCACCGCGATGGTCGGCTGCAGGCAGTTGGCCGGTTGCCAGGCGCGGTAACGCACGCCAGCGACGAACTCACCGACACGCCCGGTGGCTTGCAGCGGCACCGGGATGCCGTTGCAGGTCAGCAGGTAGCGCTGCGGTGGCAGCCCGGTCAACTTGACTTGCAGGCGCTCCAGAGAGGAGTCCACATACCGCACCGTACCGCCCACCGCGCCCTCCTCGCCCAGTACGTGCCAGGGCTCCAGGGCCTGGCGCAGCTCCAGCTCGATCCCGTTGACGGCGTAGTCACCGACTTTGGGGAAACGGAACGCCAGGTGCGCGGCAAACCACTCGGCGCGCAGCGGGTAACCGGCGGCGTTGAGTTCGACGATTACGTCGGCAAAGTCTTGCTCAATGAAATGCGGCAGCAGGAAACGGTCGTGCAACTCAGTGCCCCAGCGTGCCAGCTTCGGCGGCGCGTAGGGTTCGCGCCAGAAGCGTGCCACCAAGGCGCGCAGCAGCAATTGCTGAGTCAGGCTCATGCGTGCATGGGGCGGCATTTCAAACGCGCGCAATTCCAGCAAGCCTAGGCGGCCCGTGGCGCCGTCCGGTGAGTAGAGTTTGTCGATGCAGAACTCGGCGCGGTGGGTGTTGCCGGTCACGTCGATCAGCAGGTTTCGCAGCAGACGGTCCACCAACCAGGGCGGGCATTCCTCGCCGGGCGAAGGCATTTGCGCAAAGGCGATTTCCAGCTCGTACAACGCGTCGTTGCGCGCCTCGTCCACCCGTGGTGCCTGGGAGGTCGGGCCGATGAACAGACCGGAAAACAGGTAGGACAACGAAGGATGGTTATGCCAGTAGCTGATCAGGCTACGCAGCAAATCGGGTCGGCGCAGGAACGGTGAGTCCTTGGGCGTCGCGCCGCCCAGCACAAAGTGGTTACCGCCGCCGGTGCCCGTATGGCGCCCGTCGATCATGAATTTTTCGGTGGTCAAACGCGTTTGCCGCGCCTCTTCATAGAGGAATTCGGTGCGTTCTACCAATTCGTCCCAGGTGGCGGAGGGCTGCACGTTGACCTCAATCACGCCCGGGTCCGGCGTGATGCGGAAGTTGCTCAGGCGCGTGTCGGCTGGCGGCTCATAGCCTTCGAGCAATACCGGACAATGCAGTTCCTCGGCAGAGGCTTCGATGGCTGCCACCAGTTCCAGATAGTCTTCAACGCGCTCCAGGGGCGGCATGAACAGATAGAGGCGCCCTTCCCGTGCTTCGGCGCACAGGGCGGTGCGAGTCAGCCAGTCCGCGGACTCGTCCACCTTGGGCACGCGCTCATCACTCGGCGCGGGCTCACCGTGGCGTTGCAGCTGCGCACTGGATGGCAGCTCCGGCTGATCCTGATTAGGATCAGTCGGATGCACAAACGGGTACTCTGCCGCCGTCACCCAAGGCTGCGAGGCCAATGGCAGGCGATATCCCAGCGGCGAATCCCCCGGCACTAGTCGGCAGTGGTTATCGCGCAGATACCAGCGCCCACTTTGCCAGCGGTCATTAGCCGCCGTGCGCGCCAGCGGCAGCACCTGGCCGATGACTTTATCCAGGCCCTGGTTGAACACTTTGCGCAGGCGCTCGCGCTCCAGGTCGTCACTCAGGCGCGGGTCCTGGGCGTTGACGTTTTGCGGCAGCGCACCCTCGCGCCACAGGTAGTAGAAATTGTCTTCGAAGGCTGGAAACACGAAACGCGCCGGCAGCTTCAGACGCTCGGCGACACTGGCCAGGAACCGCCCGGCCAGCGCACCGTCCGCGCCATAATCCTCTTGTTCATCGGCAATCAGCGCGCTGTTGTGCCAGATCGGCACACCGTCACGGCGCCAGTAGCAGTTGAGCGACCAACGCGGCAATTGCTCGCCGGGGTACCACTTGCCCTGGCCGAAGTGCACCAAACCCTTGGGCGCATAGTGCTTGCGCATGCGCTGGAACAGCTCGGCGGATAACCGGCGCTTGTCCGGGCCAAGGGCGGCAGTGTTCCATTCGGCGCCGTCGGGATCGTCGATGGAGACGAAAGTCGGTTCGCCGCCCATGGTCAGGCGTACATCGTTTTTGAGCAGGTCGCCATCGATCTGACGGCCCAAGGCCTGGATCGCCAGCCATTGCTCTTCGGTGTAGGGCTTGGTGACGCGCGGCGCTTCCCAAATCCGCTCTACCGACATCTCGTGAGTGAATTCGCACTCACACGGTTCCACCAACCCACTGATCGGTGCCGCCGAAGATGGATCGGGACTACAGGCCAATGGTATGTGGCCCTCACCAGCAAACAGCCCGGAGGTGGCGTCCAGGCCGATCCAGCCGGCGCCGGGCAGATACACTTCGCACCAGGCATGCAGGTCGGTGAAGTCCACCTCGGTACCGGACGGGCCATCGAGCGCTTTGACGTCGGCGGTCAATTGGATCAAGTAGCCGGACACAAATCGTGCGGCCAAGCCGAGGTTGCGCAACAACTGCACCAGCAGCCAGGCCGAATCGCGACAGGAGCCGGAGGCGTTCTCCAGGGTGAACTCCGGGGTTTGCACACCCGGCTCCATGCGGATCAGGTAGCCGATATCGGCCGCCAGGCGTTGATTGAGGCCCACCAGAAAGTCCACGGCAGGCAGCGGCGTGCGGTCTATTCCGGCCAGGTAGGCGGCAAACCTCGGCGTCAGCGGCAAGGTTTCCAGGTACGGCGCCAGTTCGCGCTGCTCATCGGCGGCGTAGCTGAAGGGGATGTTTTCGGCGTAGGGTTCGAGGAAAAAGTCGAACGGGTTGAATACCGCCATCTCGGCGACCAGGTCGACTTCGATGCGTAGCTCGTCGGTCTTTTCCGGAAACACCAACCGCGCCAGGTAATTGCCCTGGGGGTCTTGCTGCCAGTTGATGAAATGCTGCTCGGGCAGCACTTTCAGCGCGTAGGACAAAATCCGCGTGCGGCTATGGGCCGCCGGGCGCAAACGCACAATCTGCGGGCCGAGTTCGACCGCGCGGTCGTAGCGGTAATGCGTAACGTGGTGCAACGCGACATGAATCGACACGGCGGCCTCCTGCGAGCCAGGGCATGGGAACAAAGCGCGCAAGACTTATGCCAGAGCGGCGGTCATTGCGCTTTATCGTAAGACCCGGTGCAGTACAGCACCAAAACGGCGCCAACGTACGGGCCACGGTGCAAGAGCCGCACACATTTGTGGCGCCAGTATGAGGATGGGTGGTGAATCTACTCAATCAACGGGTTTTGCGCCTTGCGATTGCGGCTTGGCGCAGGTGGCGTATCTCGAACAGTTTTTTGCGCATTTCGCGGTGGCGTTTGCTGTTGAGCAGCAGTAACCCCAACAGCGGAAAGAGTACAGCCGAGCCATAGACCAGCATGTTGAGATCGTATTGCATCATTGGCAGTACGAACAACAGACAAACGCCCAAGTAAGCCGCCACCAGCCGCGTAGCCCAGGGATAGCCGCGGGCGATCATGACGTTGCCAAAGACCAGCACCGCCACCAGTACCAATATTGCGCCTATTGAATAGTTGGCTTTGAGCGCGGGATCAAGGCCGCGCAAATAGGTCACGCCAGCCATGGAAACCGCAGCGGAGCCGGAAAAGATCGCCATGAAAATCGTCCCCATGAATACGGGGAAATAGCGCGCGAGGAAACTGCCCATCTCGGGGAAGCCGTTCATTCCGTCAAGTCCTCGTACAGGCCAATGGCGATGGTCTCGGCAGTGCCTACGTGGCCCGTTCTATGGCTGCCCCAGATACCCAAGAGCCCGCCCAGGGCATCCTTGAGTTGGGTCAAGGTGGCATGACGGATCTCCGTGGAACTGTAGCTCTTTGTCATCTTGCCGGCGCGCTGCTGCAATTTGAGTAGCTTGGGCGTCAGGCTTGGGTCCCTGAGGCTAAGCAGTTCCCTGGTCAACTTCTTGCGTTCCTGGCGGCTCAGGCCCTTGAGCAGTTCGTACCAACTCTTGCCCAATGCTGCGGCCTTGTTGGCCTTGAGCAGCCTGACGGTAGTCAACGCACCCGTGCCAATGCCCACCAAAGAGGCCGCATCGAGGATAGGTGAAACGGCGCCGTACCATTCGGCGTCGTCCATACGGTCATTGGCATCAGGATCAAGCACTTCGTTATACGTACGCGCCACACCAAACCCACATTGCGCGCTGCTGGCCAGCGCCGCCGTGATACCAATGCCAACCACAAATGCACTGGCACCGGCCGTGAACGGTACGGCGACACTGCCGCTGAACACCACAATCCAACCGATTACCGCCGCACCACAGGAAAGGCCCATATCAAACGCCTCTTTTTGAAGGCGTCCTTCCCGAGGATCGGTCTTCACTTGTTCCACAAACTGCGCAGGCGAAATGTACTTCTGCGCCTCGCGCAAAATAATGCGCTTGGGCCTGATGCTGCAGATAGGCTTGAACTCGCGCAGGGTGATCACGTTGAAATCGGCATCGATATACACGACACCCGCGCCGACAATGCCGGGGTCGGCGTCGATGGCCGCGAACAGGCGCGGCAGGTTGATCTGGCTTTCGATGCGCTGGCGCGCCATGAATTGGGAGCGGTTGGAATCCATGCCGATATTGAGCAGGGGGTTGCTCATAAGTGTTCTTCCTTGAAAGGGGTGGTGGCCGTGCGCGCCACCTTAACAAACGGCCTACCCACCGGCTAGAAAGCAAAACGCCAGCACAAGGCTGGCGTTTTGCATGTTCAGGCTGCGATCAACGCGGCACGACCGGCTTGCGCGCAGGCTTGCCGCCCTTGCCCTTGGCCGCATCGGCGCGCTCCTTGGCGGCCTGCTTGTTGCGCGCCTGGGCCGCGGCCTTGGCTTGCTCACGCTTGTCCCACGGGTTGCTGCCGTCGCTACCACGTGGCGGCAGCCCGGTGTGCTGGGTGAGGATCTTGGTGGTGGTTTCCTTGGCGACCTTATGGCTGCCGGCTGGCGTCGAGTTCTTGCGACGCGCGCTCTGGTAGCTGTCGGTAGCCGGCTGGTGCAGCGGGATCAGTTGGTCCTTGCCCGGCCCGATCAGGTCGGCGCGGCCCATGCGGGTCAACGCTTCTCGCAGCATCGGCCAGCCTTTCGGATCGTGGTAGCGCAGGAAGGCCTTATGCAAGCGGCGCTGTTCCTCGCTCTTGACGATGGTCACCGCGTCACTCTTGTAGGTGACCTTACGCAGCGGGTTCTTGCCTGAGTGGTACATCGCGGTGGCGGTGGCCATCGGCGACGGGTAGAACGCCTGCACCTGGTCGGCACGGAAGCCGTTGCCCTTGAGCCACAGGGCGAGGTTCATCATGTCCTCATCGGTGGTGCCGGGATGGGCGGCGATGAAGTAAGGAATCAGGTACTGCTCCTTGCCCGCTTCCTTGGTGTACTTCTCGAACATGCGCTTGAACTTGTCATAGCTGCCAATGCCCGGCTTCATCATCTGGTTGAGCGGACCTTCCTCGGTGTGTTCCGGGGCGATCTTGAGGTAGCCACCCACGTGGTGGGTAACCAGCTCTTTCACATATTCCGGCGACTCAACAGCCAAGTCATAGCGCAGGCCGGAGGCGATCAGGATCTTCTTCACACCCGGCAACGCACGAGCGCTGCGGTAGAGCTGGATCAACGACGAGTGATCGGTGTTCAGGTTCGGGCAGATACCCGGGAACACACACGACGGCTTGCGGCACGCGGATTCGATTTCCGGGCTCTTGCAGGCGATGCGGTACATGTTCGCGGTCGGGCCACCGAGGTCGGAGATCACGCCGGTGAAGCCTGGGACCTTGTCGCGGATCTCTTCGATCTCGCGGATGATCGACTCTTCGGAACGGTTCTGGATGATGCGACCTTCGTGCTCGGTAATGGAGCAGAAGGTGCAGCCGCCAAAGCAGCCACGCATGATGTTCACCGAGAAACGAATCATGTCGTAGGCCGGGATCTTTTCCTTGCCATACGCAGGGTGCGGAACACGTGCGTAAGGCATGCCGAACACGTAGTCCATTTCTTCGGTAGTCATCGGGATGGGCGGCGGGTTGAACCACACGTCCACTTCACCGTGCTTCTGCACCAGGGCGCGCGCGTTGCCTGGGTTGGTTTCCAGGTGCAACACGCGGTTGGCGTGGGCGTAGAGCACCGCGTCATTGCGCACTTTTTCCACCGACGGCAGGCGGATCACGGTCTTGTCGCGGGTCATGCGCGGGCTGGCCAGGATCTGTACGACCTTGGCTTCTTCCGGATCATCCTGCGGCCCCTTTTCCTGCTCGATGGCGCAGGCCTGGGTGTCCTGGGTGTTGACGTACGGGTTGATGATCTTGTCGATCTTGCCCGGACGGTCGATCCGCGTGGAGTCGACTTCGTACCAACCCACCGGCGTATCACGACGAATGAACGCGGTGCCGCGCACGTCGGTGATGTCTTCGATCTTGTGCCCCCACGACAGGCGCTGGGCAACTTCGACAATCGCACGCTCGGCGTTGCCGTACAGCAGGATATCGGCGGTGGCATCGATCAGGATCGAGTTGCGCACACGGTCCTGCCAGTAGTCGTAGTGAGCGATGCGGCGCAGGGAGGCTTCGATGCCGCCGAGTACGATCGGCACGTTCTTGTAGGCTTCCTTGCAACGCTGGCTGTACACCAGGCTGGCGCGGTCCGGGCGTTTGCCGGCCATGCCGCCAGGGGTGTAGGCGTCGTCGGAGCGGATTTTCTTGTCGGCGGTGTAGCGGTTGATCATCGAGTCCATGTTGCCGGCCGCGACGCCGAAGAACAGGTTCGGCTCGCCGAGCTTCATGAAGTCGTCTTTGGACTGCCAGTTCGGCTGGGCAATGATCCCGACGCGGAAGCCCTGGGACTCCAGCAGCCGGCCGATGATCGCCATGCCGAACGACGGATGGTCAACGTAGGCATCACCGGTGACGATGATGATGTCGCAGGAATCCCAGCCAAGCTGATCCATCTCCTCCCTGCTCATGGGCAGGAATGGCGCTGGACCGAAACATTCGGCCCAGTACTTGGGATAGTCAAATAACGGCTTGGCTGTTTGCATGACGGTGACCGGTGTTGAGATGGAAAATCGCGGGCGCGGAATATAGCACAAATTTTGACCAATTCCGACGGTAATGGTCGGAATTGAGCAGACGGGTTATTCGTCGTCGTCGAAGTTGTAGCTGCCTGGCGCGAGGTTTTCGAAGCGGGTGTACTTACCGATGAACGCCAGGCGGATAAAGCCGATGGGACCGTTCCGCTGTTTGCCGATAATGATCTCGGCAATGCCCTTGTGCTCGGTCTCGGGGTGATACACCTCGTCGCGGTACACGAACATGATCACGTCGGCGTCCTGCTCGATCGCTCCGGATTCCCGCAAGTCGGAGTTCACCGGGCGCTTGTTGGGACGTTGTTCCAGGGAACGGTTGAGCTGGGACAGCGCCACCACCGGGCAATTGAATTCCTTGGCCAAGGCTTTCAAGGACCGAGAGATCTCGGAAATCTCGTTGGTCCGGCTGTCACCGCTGGAGCCCGGGATCTGCATCAACTGCAAGTAGTCGATCATGATCAGCGCGATGTCGCCGTGTTCACGCACCAGGCGGCGGGTACGTGCACGCATTTCCGAAGGACTGATGCCCGCGGTGTCGTCGATGAACAGCTTGCGGTCATTGAGCAGGTTGACCGCTGAGGTCAGGCGCGGCCAGTCGTCGTCTTCCAGCTGGCCGGAACGCACCTTGGTCTGGTCGATACGCCCCAGGGACGAGAGCATACGCATGATCAGCGACTCACCTGGCATCTCCAGGGAGTAAACCAGGACGGTCTTGTCGCTGCGCAACACGGCGTTTTCCACCAGGTTCATCGCGAAGGTGGTCTTGCCCATGGACGGACGACCGGCGACGATGATCAAGTCGGACGGCTGCAGGCCGCTGGTCTTCTCGTCGAGGTCGGTGTAGCCGGTGGAAATACCGGTGATGGCCGCGTCAGTGTTGAACAGCGTGTCGATACGGTCGATGGCCTTGGTCAACAGCTCGTTGACGCCCACCGGGCCGCCGGTTTTCGGGCGGGCCTCGGCGATCTGGAAGATCTGGCGCTCGGCCTCGTCAAGGATCTCTTCGGCGGTGCGCCCTTCCGGGTTGAAGGCGCTGTCGGCAATCTCGGTGCTGATGCCGATCAGTTGGCGCAACGTGGCCCGCTGGCGAACGATCTGGGCGTAGGCCTTGATGTTGGCGACGGACGGCGTATTTTTCGCCAGCTCACCGAGGTAGCCGAGGCCGCCGACCTGGGAGGTCTGGCCTTCCTTGTCCAGTTGCTCGGCCAAGGTCACCACATCGATAGGTGAGTTCTGGTCGGCCAGCTTAGCGATGGCGCGGAAAATCAGGCGGTGGTCATGGCGATAGAAGTCACCGTCCGAGACTTGATCCAGCACGCGTTCCCAGGCGTTGTTGTCCAGCATCAAACCACCGAGCACAGCCTGTTCGGCCTCGATGGAATGCGGCGGCACCTTCAGGGCAGCGGTTTGCAGATCGTATTGCTCAGGAGCTGAAATATCGTTCATGGCCACTTGGAATTAGGGGTGTGTAGAAAAACAAAAGGCACGACCTGTAAACAGGATCGTGCCCGATGTTAACCGCCTGACACCGGGGGTGCCAGTCAGTTAGCTTGCTTTAAGCTGCTACCACGACAACGCGTACGGTGGCTTCAACTTCGGCGTGCAGGTGCACGGCTACGTCGAATTCGCCTACGTTGCGGATGGTGCCGTTCGGCAGACGAACTTCGCTCTTCTGCACTTCAACGCCGGAGGCGGTCAGTGCATCAGCGATGTCGTGGGTGCCGATCGAACCGAACAGCTTGCCTTCGTCACCGGCGGTGGCAGTGATAGTCACTTCCAGCTCAGCCAGTTGGGCAGCGCGAGTTTCGGCCGAAGCTTTTTTGTCTGCTGCTGCTTTTTCCAGCTCAGCACGACGCTCTTCAAACGCAGCCAGGTTGGCAGCGGTTGCAGCGGTGGCTTTGCCGTATGGCAGCAGGTAGTTACGACCGTAACCGGCCTTAACGTTCACTTTGTCGCCCAGGTTGCCCAGGTTGGCGACTTTTTCCAGAAGGATCAGTTGCATGTGAAAATCCTCTAACTTTTAACCTTCACCGTTCGCGTTATCGGCGTCTTTCGGCGCCAGACGACCGCGAAAATCAATCAGGCCGTCGACAATGGCCAAAACCACGAGTAACGGATAGATCAGTTGCATGAACACCAGCATCGTTACGTACATCCCCACCAGCCAGAACTTGGCCAGGCGCTTCTGCGCGACCAGCCCATGCATCAGGGCCAGTCCGGAAAACACCAGCGGTACGCTGCAAAACAGCACCAGCAAGGCGGCGTGTGAACCGAAGTACGGTCCGACCACCATGAGTGCCAGCAGCAACATCGCCGGGCCCACGGGGATTCTGATACTGCGAAACTCGCGACCAAAACCACCCGGGTTGTACAACAACGCCTGCCAATAACGCCCAAGCATCAGGCTCAGCAAACTGACGATCTGCATCATTACCGCCATCAGGCCGATCAGGGCCGGTGCAATCAGTGTTGCCAGTCGCGCTCGCTCTTCTACCGACAGCTGCTGGTAGAGTTCCCCGAGGGCCATCGGCAGGATCTTGACGATCTCTTGCGACAGCGCCTCGATCTGCGGGCGGAAAGCCGCGTCAATCAACACCGAAAACACCAACCCCAGTGCCACGCTGACCAGCAGCGTGCGGACCCAGGACTCACTTGCGCGCAAAACCAACGCAAGGCTCGACGACCCCAGCAGCACCAGAAGCACTTTGGGTTCGCCCAGTTGCAGCCACCAGATCAAGGCAGCCACGACTCCCAGGGCCAGGACGCCAATGGCATCCTGCAAACCGCGCCGCAGGAGCACAAGGCATCCAGCGGCAGCACCCAACCAATACAACAACGGCAATCCTGCACATCCAGCCACTACCAGAGTGGCCTGCACACGACCGCGCATGATGAACTCAGCTAAGGCGCGCATGCATTCAATCCCTTACTACTTGTCGACTGCCCGGTCTCAGCGGCCGTGGCTGTCGGTGTAGGCCAGCAGGGCCAGGAAGCGGGCGCGCTTGATAGCGGTGGCCAGCTGACGCTGATAACGTGCTTTGGTACCGGTGATACGGCTTGGAACGATTTTGCCGGTCTCGGATACGTAGGCTTTCAGAGTGTTGAGATCTTTGTAATCGATCTCTTTCACGTCTTCAGCGGTGAAGCGGCAGAATTTACGACGACGGAAGAAACGTGCCATTTGATAGGCTCCTTAAAAGGTCCGTGGATTACTCGTCAGCGTTATCGCTGTTGTCGCTGTCATCACTATCAGCGCTATCAGCGCCTTCGTGCTCAGGACGGTCGCGACGCTCACGGCGCTCACTGCGGTTTTCTTCAGCCTTGAGCATCTCGGATTGGCCGGTAACGGCTTCTTCGCGACGGATGACCAGGTTACGGATCACAGCATCGTTGTAGCGGAAGTTGTCTTCCAGCTCGGCCAGGGCCTTGCCAGTGCACTCAACGTTCAGCATCACGTAGTGAGCCTTGTGAACATTGTTGATTGCGTAGGCCAGTTGACGACGGCCCCAATCTTCCAGACGGTGGATTTTGCCGCCGTCTTCTTCGATCAGCTTGGTGTAACGCTCAACCATGCCGCCGACTTGCTCGCTTTGATCCGGGTGGACCAAAAAGATGATTTCGTAATGACGCATGAATGCTCCTTACGGGTTGTAGCCTGCCGCTCAAAAACGGTCAGACAAGGAGTGAATGACACTTATGGATCTTGCCACGGGGAGGCACATCGGTGCCCGCCTGGAAGGCAAGGGGCGCAATTGTAGAGAAGGGGGAGAAGCGGCGCAAGGTGATTGGTGATTATTTGAACAATGGTTACTGACACCGGAAACCAATGTGGGAGGGAGCTTGCTCCCGATAGCAGTGTGTCAGCCAAACATCAGCTGACTGATACACCGCAATCGGGAGCAAGCTCCCTCCCACATTTTGGTTCTGTGCCAGGCTCGGGATTACTTCTTGGCCTTGGCCTTGGCGCCACGCTGGCGCTGGGCTTCGAACAGGCACACGCCGGTGGCGACCGACACGTTGAGGCTGCTGACGCTACCGGCCATCGGCAGATGCACCAGGTAATCGCAATGCTCGCGAGTGAGGCGGCGCATGCCCTTGCCTTCAGCCCCCATGATCAGGATGGTCGGGCCGGTGAGGTCCTGGTCATAAATACTGACCTCGGCCTCTCCGGCCGTGCCCACGACCCACAGGCCGCGCTGCTGGAGCTTCTCCAGCGTGCGCGCCAGGTTGGTCACAGCCACCAACGGAATCACTTCCGCCGCGCCGCATGCGACCTTACGCACGACGGGTGTCAGGGTCGCCGACTTGTCTTTAGGCACGATCACCGCCAGCGCACCGGCAGCGTCCGCCGAACGCAGGCAGGCGCCGAGATTGTGCGGATCGGTCACGCCGTCCAGCACCAGCAGCAATGGCGCACCTTCGGTACGGTCGAGCAGCTCGTCGAGCATCGCCTCGCCCCAGACCTGGCTCGGACTGACATCCGCCACCACGCCCTGGTGGACGCCCTCGACCCATACGTCCATTTCGCGACGCTCGGCCTGGCCGATGGCAACCTTGTTTTGGGTCGCCAGCTCGACCAACGCTTGCACGCGCGGCTCGCTGCGGCCTTCTGCCAACCACACTTGCTTGACGCGTTTAGGGTGGTGACGCAGCAGTGCTTCTACGGCGTGGACGCCGTAGATTTTTTCCAGACTCATGACTTGGCCTTAGGTTTGCGCGACCCGCCGCTTTTCGCGGGAGCCGAACCCGCTTTGGGCGGGCCTTTACGGTGTTTACTAGGCTTGCTCGACGGATTTTCCGCCCCGCGGGACTTTCCCCCAGACGCCGCTTTACCACCGCTTTTGGCTTCGTTGAGCAACTGCTGCTTCAACTCGCGGCTCTTGCGCAGCTCGGCGTTTTTCGCCGCAGCGTCGCTTGGGCGGTAGGCTTCGGGGGCCTTTTCCTTGGTCGACGAGCGACGACCGGCCTTGGCTGGCGCAGGCTCGGCGGCCGTTGCCTTAGCGGGCGCAGCCTTGCCTTTACTGGCCGGTTCGCTGCCACGCTTTTTACGGCTGCCAGGCGATTCGGCTGGCTTGTCAGACATGCCGAAGTCGATCTTGCGTTCGTCGAGGTCGACACGCATGACCTGCACTTCCACGGTATCACCAAGGCGGAAGCTACGGCCGGTGCGCTCGCCCGCCAGGCGGTGATGCACAGGGTCAAAGTGGTAATAGTCACCCGGCAAGGCGGTGACATGCACCAGGCCTTCGACGTAGATGTCGGTCAGCTCGACAAACAAGCCAAAGCCGGTCACGGCCGTGATCACGCCAGGGAAGGTCTCGCCCACACGATCTTTCATGAACTCGCACTTGAGCCAGTTCACCACGTCGCGGGTGGCCTCGTCGGCACGGCGCTCGCTCATGGAGCACTGCTCGCCCAACTGTTCCAGGGCCGCTTCGTCGTACGGATAGATCCGTGCCTTCGGAATGGTCATCGCACCGGCGCGCTTGACGTGCGGCGTGTTCTGCTTGGAGTGGATCACGCTGCGGATCGCGCGGTGCGTGAGCAGGTCCGGGTAACGACGAATCGGCGAGGTAAAGTGGGTGTACGCCTCGTAATTCAGGCCGAAGTGGCCCTGATTGTCGGCGCTGTACACCGCCTGGCTCAGGGAGCGCAGCATGACGGTCTGGATCACGTGGTAATCCGGACGGTCCTTGATGCTGGCGAGCAGAGCCTGGTAGTCCTTCGGCGTCGGGCCGTCCTTGCCTTTGTGCAGGGACAGGCCGAGCTCTCCGAGGAAGGCGCGCAGTTTTTCCAGACGCTCAGGCGGCGGACCGTCGTGCACACGGTACAACGCAGGAATCTCATGCTTCTTCAGGAATTCAGCCGTGGCCACGTTGGCCGCCAGCATGCACTCCTCGATCAGCTTGTGCGCATCGTTACGCGTGGTCGGGGTGATCGCGGCAATCTTGCGCTCGGAACCGAAGACAATCCGGGTTTCCTGGGTTTCAAAATCGATCGCGCCACGGGTATGACGTGCGCCCAGCAACACCTTGTACAGCGAGTAAAGCTGCTTGAGGTGCGGCACCACATCAGCGTACTCGCTGCGCAGAGCCTTGGCTTCGCTGGTCTTCGGCGTTTCCAGGATGGTGCTGACCTTGTTGTAGGTCAGACGCGCCTGGGAGTGGATCACCGCTTCGTAGAACTGGTAGTCGGTCATTTCGCCGGTTTTCGAGATGGTCATCTCGCACACCATGGCCAAACGGTCGACTTTCGGGTTCAGGGAGCACAGGCCGTTGGACAGCTGCTCAGGCAGCATCGGGATCACGCGCTCAGGGAAGTACACGGAGTTGCCGCGTACCTGGGCTTCGTTATCCAGGGCCGAACCGATCTTCACGTAGCTGGACACGTCGGCAATCGCGACGAACAACTTCCAGCCCCCGGAGAACAGGCGCAGCTTGCCGGGCTTGGCCTCGCAGTAGACCGCATCGTCGAAGTCGCGGGCGTCTTCGCCGTCGATGGTGACAAACGGCAGATGGCGCAGGTCGATGCGTTTTTCTTTGTCTTTCTCTTCCACTTCTGGCTTGAGCTTGCCGGCTTCTTTCAGCACAGCCTCGGGCCAGACGTGAGGAATATCGTAGGTGCGCAGCGCAACGTCGATTTCCATGCCCGGCGCCATGTAGTTGCCGACCACTTCAACGATGTCGCCCTGTGGCTGGAAGCGCGCCGTTGGCCAGTGGGTGATCTTCACCTCAACGAACTGGCCGACCTTGGCGGCGCCATTACGGCCCGGCGTGATCAGCACTTCCTGCTGGACCTTCGGGTTATCCGGCACCACAAAGCCGATGCCGCCTTCCTCGAAGTAACGGCCAACGATGGACTCGTGGGCGCGGGATACCACTTCGACAATGACGCCTTCACGGCGACCGCGACGGTCCAGGCCGGAAACCCGCGCCAGGGCACGGTCACCATCGAACACCAGGCGCATTTGCGCCGGGCTCATGAACAGGTCGTCGCTGCCGTCATCCGGAATCAGGAAACCGAAGCCGTCACGATGGCCGGCAATGCGCCCCAGGATCAGGTCGAGCTTATCCACAGGCGCGTAAGTGCCACGGCGGGTATAGATCAGTTGAGCATCGCGCTCCATGGCACGCAAACGGCGGCGCAGGGCTTCGAGCTGGTCTTCGGTGGTCAGACCGAATTCTTCAACCAACTGCTCGCGGCTAGCAGGCGAACCCCGATCGGCGAGATGCGCCAGGATCAGTTCGCGGCTAGGAATAGGGTTTTCATATTTTTCCGCTTCACGAGCGGCCTCGGGATCGAGGGACTGCCAATCGGCCATTAGAGAGTTTTCACCTTGTCTATATGCGGGTTAGTTTGGCATACGCGTATTGAAACGGGAAATTTCAGACGCCAACAAGCCTTTAAAAGCCCTTTGCAGCCCCCGACGAGCAGCTTGCACGACCATTGGCGAAATTTTCCAGGATTTTTTCGTGGCGGGGGTTTACAGCTTAATGACCCCTCCGTATAGTGCGCGCCATCGACGACGGCAACGTTGTTGGATAATGCCCAGGTGGTGAAATTGGTAGACACGCCAGCTTCAGGTGCTGGTGATCGCAAGGTCGTGGAAGTTCGAGTCTTCTCCTGGGCACCAAATTCAGATTAAACCCGCGAAAGCGGGTTTTTTCGTTTCAGGCCTTTGATTTTTAACGGAAAACTTGATTTATTTTTTCGAATCAGGGGTTTACAGATCAAAAAGGCCTCCGTATAGTTCGTTCCATCAACAGCGCAAGCGTTGCTGATAATGCCCAGGTGGTGAAATTGGTAGACACGCCAGCTTCAGGTGCTGGTGATCGCAAGGTCGTGGAAGTTCGAGTCTTCTCCTGGGCACCAAATTCAGATCAAACCCGCGAAAGCGGGTTTTTTCGTTTCCGGGCCTGAAAAACTTCCCCAGCGATTTGCCCCTCGCCCGCACCTGAGAAGCTTTATCGTTTATCCTTGCAATGATTTGTTGCACATAAGCGAGGAAAACTTCGGATGACCATCCGCGATACCCGTCTCAAGACATCTCTTCTGCGTGGCCTGACCCTCACTCTGCTCGGCCTGACCCTGCTCTCGCCCACCGCTTATTCCGCCGACAAGGTTTCCCTGACCTTGTACAACGGCCAGCACAAAGAAGTCGGCGATGAACTCGCCAAAGCCTTCGAGGCCAAGACCGGCATTCATGTCAACGTACGCAAGGGCAGCAGTAATCAGCTCGCCAGCCAGGTCGTTGAAGAAGGCGACCGCTCGCCTGCCGACGTGATCTACACCGAAGAATCGCCACCGCTGAACAAACTCGGCGAACAAGGCCTGCTGGCGAAAATCGACGCCAGCACCCTCGATGTATTACCCAAGGACTATGTCGGCGCCAATGGCGACTGGATGGGCGTGACCGCGCGCACTCGCGTTGTGGCCTTCAACCCGAAACTGATCGCTGAAAAAGACCTGCCGAAATCGGTCCTGGATTTCGCCGGCCCCGAGTGGCAAGGCAAGGTCGGCTTCGTGCCTACCAGCGGCGCTTTCCAGGAACAGGCCGTGGCGATTATCAAGCTGCACGGTCGTGAAGCCGCCGAAGAATGGCTGACCGGCCTGCGCGCCTTCGGCAAGGTGTACAGCAACAACATGGTCGCCCTCAAAGCTGTTGAAAATGGCGAAGTGGCTACCGTGCTGGTGAACAACTACTACTGGTTCGCCCTGAAAAAAGAAAAAACCAACCTGGATTCCCAACTGCATTACTTCACCAATGGCGATGCCGGTGGCTTGATCACTGTGTCTTCGGCGGCGGCGCTGAAGTCCAGCAAGCATCCCAAGGAAGCCCAGCAACTGCTGGCATTCATGGCCAGCGAAGAAGGCCAGCGCGTGATCACCAACACCTCGGCCGAGTACCCTCTGCGCAAAGGCATGGAATCCAACCGCGGCCTCAAGCCTTTCAGCGAGCTGCAACCGCCGAAAGTCACCCCTGCCGACCTGGGCAACGCCGAAGAAGCCCTGGACCTGGAACGTGACGTTGGCTTGAACTGATGAACCCATCGCTACCCGCCCCTGCCCTGCGCGGGGGTTTCAGCCCAAGGCCCAAGCGACCGTCGATCTGGCTGTTGTTGCCGGTACTGTTTTTGGTCGGCTTGAGCCTGCTGCCGCTGGCCTATGTCGGGCTCAAAGCCTGGCAGGCCGGCTGGGCGGAAGCGGTACACCTGCTATGGCGGCCGTATGTGTTCGGGTTGCTGCGCAACACCTTGGCGTTGATGGTCGGGGTGACGGTCACGTGCGCCGTAATCGGCCTGTCCCTGGCCTGGCTGCTGGAGCGTAGCAACCTGCCAGGGCGACGCATCTGGGGTGTGATCCTGTGCCTGCCATTCGCGGTACCGGCGTTTGTCAGCAGCTTCACCTGGGTGTCGCTGAGCGCGAGTTTCGAAGGGCTCGGCGGCGCCATCCTGGTGATGAGCCTGTCGAAATATCCGCTGGTTTTTCTGCCGGTGGCAGCGACCCTGCGCAATCTTGACCCCTCCCTGGAGGAGTCGGCCCGCACCCTGGGGCTGAATCGCTGGGGCGTGTTCTTTCGCATCACATTGCCGCTGCTGTGGCCGTCGCTACTGGCCGGGGCATTATTGATTGCACTGCATATGCTGGTGGAGTTCGGCGCGCTGTCGATCATCGGCTTGCAAACTTTTACCACCGCGATCTACCAGCAGTTCGAACTGGAATTCAGCAATGCCAACGCCGCGATGCTCTCGGCGGTGCTGTTGGTGATGTGCCTGACGCTGCTATGGCTGGAATTGCGGGTCCGCGGCAAGGGCCGGCATGTGCGTATCGGCCAGGGCGCGGCGCGGCATGCGGAGCAGGTTCGACTGGGTCAGTGGGCACCCTTGGGCCAGGTGTATTGCCTGGCGTTGGCGATCATCGGCAGCGGGATTCCGCTGGGGATGCTCGGTTACTGGTTGGCAGTGGGATCTTCCGCAGCATTCCCGGTGGCAGAGATCGGCGAGGCATTGCTGTCCTCATTGGCGCTGTCCCTGGCAGGCGCCGCGCTGTGCCTGGTATTGGCCGTACCGGTCGGGTTGCTGGTGGTGCGCTACAAGGGCCGGCTGGCGATCTGGGCCGAACGCCTACCGTACCTCCTGCACGCCCTGCCAGGCCTGGTGATTGCGCTGACCCTGGTGTATTTCGCCCTGCACTATGTGCCGGCGCTGTACCAGACCTCCGCGCTGTTGCTGATTGCTTATGCGCTGCTGTTCTTGCCGCTGGCCCAAGCGCCGATTCGCACAGCGTTGAACAAGGCTGCGCCGCAGCTTGAAGACGCTGCGCGCACGCTGGGCGCCTCGTCGTTCAGTGCATTTTGCCGGGTGACCTTGCCGATTATCTTCCCGGCGCTCGGCGCAGCATTTGCACTGGTATTCCTGGATGCAATGAAAGAACTGACGGCGACGCTGCTGCTCAGTCCGACCGGGCTCAATACCCTGGCGACGGCGGTGTGGGCGCACACCTCGAATGTGGAATTCGCGGCGGCGGCGCCCTATGCAGCACTGTTGATCCTGGTGTCTGGGTTGCCGGTGTATGTGCTCACGACGCGGATATACCTGAGCCGCTGAGACCGCTATCGCGGGCAAGCCCGACTCCCACCTTTGGAATGCATTCCAAGGTGGGAGCTGGACTTGCCCGCGATGACGCCGTAACAGGCGACGCTAGGCCCGGAACTGCCCCAGGCTCGCCTTCAACTGCGCTGCCAATCCATCCAGCACCTTGCCACTGGCGGTGGTCTCCTGCACCGCCTGGGCGGCACGTTCGGCCTGGGCATGGATGACCTCGACCCGACCACGCACCGCATGGGCACCCTGGGCCTGGTGCTCTGCCGCACGCGTCGCCAAGCCTATCGCGGCATGCACCTGCTCCACCGAAGCCTGCACCGTCTGCTGCAGGCGCACGCTGTCGCGCAGTACCAGCAAACCTTCACTGGCCTGGCGCCCGGCCTTGCCGATGGTGTCCACCGCTTCCCGCGCGCCCTGCTGCAACGCCACAATATGCGCCTGGATATCGCCCGTGGAGCTTTGGGTCTTGCTCGCCAACGCCCGCACTTCGTCCGCCACCACGGCAAAGCCGCGTCCGGTTTCACCGGCACGCGCCGCTTCGATTGCCGCATTGAGCGCCAGCAGGTTGGTTTGCTCGGCGATACCATGAATCACGGTCAACACCACCTCGATCTGCTCGCTTTGCTGGGCCAGCCGCTCGATCACCTGGGACCCCGCCTGTACCTGGCCTGCCAACGCTTCGATCAGGCTGCCGACCTCGGCTGAAGTGCGCGAGTTCTCATCGGTCGCCTGGCGAATATCCACGACCTGCTGCAACGCCGCCTGCATCGCATGGCTTTCGGCCTGTGCCTCGTCGGCCATTTGCGACAGTGCGCGCAAGCTCTCGGCCACTTCATCGCGCTGCAAGCCGGCCGCTGCGTCAGCACCGGCATTGCGCAAGGTCATGGCACCGATTTCCACACCCGTACGCTGGGCCACATCCCCGGCTTCGCGCACGATGGGCTGCAACTTATCCACAAAGCGATTGACCGCCGAGGCCATGTCGCCGATTTCGTCCTTGCTGCTGATTTGCACGCGCTTGGTGAGGTCGCCCTCGCCCGCAGCCAAGTCATCCATGGCCGCGATCAGCAACTTCAGGCGATTGACTACCCGGCGCCCCAGCACGATGGCGATCAACAGCAATACACCCAAACCGACCAGCGCGAGCCCCATGCCGATACGCCAGCGCAAGGTGCCAGCAGCGTCCTGGACGGCGCCGGTGGTATTGGCGGTCATCTGGGTTGCAGTGGCCTGTGCGGATTGCAGGCGGGCGCCCATGGCGGCAGCGCTATCAGCCGCCGCGCCCTTGAGACTGTCGCCCACCAGCTGGTCACCACTGGCGATCAGTGCGGCGAAACGCTTATCCAGCGCCACCAGGTCAGCCTCCACCGCGGCAGTGGAAACCCCCATGCGCACCTTGCCGATCTCCACGCCATTGGGGCTGATGGACGCTTCGACATAAAACACAGAAGGGTCGTCTTTCGCCGCGTTCAACACTTTATCCAAGGCGCGGTCACCCTTGCCCTTTTCCAACAACGCCTGGTTGATCGGGTTTTCACGATTGAGGTAGCGGGTCAAATGCTCACCCGCCGCGTCGTCATACACTACGAACAGCACGTTGGGATTACGCTGGGCACGCCGGGCGAACTCCGACAGCGTCGGCACGTCGCTGTCCCACATGGCACGCGGCGCCACCGAGGCCAGCAGCTGCGCCATGTCATTGGCGGAGTCCTGCAGGTCTTTTTCCAGGGTCGCACGCAGCTGCTTCTGCTCTTCCTGCAGGCGGGTTGAAAGCCCCGCGGTCAGACGCTGACGGGTACTGGTCGACAAGCTGTCCAGGCTGGATGTGACTTCTTTACCAGCCTGGGCCAGCTCAGCCGACAGTTTCTGGCTGTCGATACCCAGGCGATTGCCCAGATCAGCCTCCAGCGCCGTGACCGTGCTGCGTGTGAGAGCAACCGCCACCAGCACTTGCACCAAAAGAGCGATACCTAGGGTAACGAACACCGGCCGCAACAGACGGCTTTGTAACAATGAGAGAACGGCAGACATCGGGAATCCCTCGACCACGGGTGCCATTAATTTGATAGCACCGCGAAAGAGAGAACCGAAGCAAAGGTCGTGCCGCCCGAACGACAGAAACGACAAAGGGCTCCCCGAGGAGCCCTTTGCTTTTTACATCAACAGCTTATTAAGCGAACGGGTGACGCAGAACGATGGTTTCGTTGCGGTCCGGACCTGTCGAAATAATGTCGATCGGTGCGCCGATCAGCTCTTCAACACGCTTGATGTAGGCACGGGCGTTCGCTGGCAGTTCTTCCAGGGTTTTGGCACCCACGGTCGATTCGGTCCAGCCCGGCACTTCTTCGTACACAGGCTGCAGACCTACGTAGCTGTCAGCGTCAGTCGGGGCCACATCTTTACCTTCTGCGTCTTTGTAGCCGATGCAGATGTTGATGGTTTCCAGACCGTCGAGCACGTCCAGCTTGGTCAGGCAGATGCCCGAGATGCTGTTCACATCGATAGCGCGACGCAGAATAACCGCGTCGAACCAGCCGCAACGACGAGCACGGCCGGTGGTCGCGCCGAACTCGTGACCTTGCTTGGCCAGGTGCGCACCGACTTCGTCGAACAGCTCAGTCGGGAACGGGCCCGAACCTACGCGAGTGGTGTAAGCCTTGGTGATGCCCAGGATGTAGTCCAGGAACATCGGGCCAACACCCGAACCGGTCGCAACGCCACCCGCAGTGGTGTTGGAGCTGGTCACGTACGGGTAGGTACCGTGGTCGATGTCCAGCAGCGAACCTTGGGCACCTTCGAACATGATGTCTTTGCCAGCGCGACGCAGGTCGTGCAGCTCGGCGGTCACGTCCAGCATCAGCGGCTTGAGCAGCTCAGCGTATTCCTTGCACTCGGCCAGGGTCTTTTCGAACTCGATGGCTGGCTCTTTGTAGTACCCCACCAGCATGAAGTTGTGGTAATCCACCAGTTCACGCAGCTTGTCTTCAAAGCGCGGCATGTTGAGCAGGTCGCCCACACGCAGGCCACGACGTGCAACCTTGTCTTCGTAGGCCGGGCCGATGCCGCGACCGGTCGTACCGATCTTCAGCTCGCCACGGGCCTTTTCACGGGCCTGGTCCAGCGCAACATGGAAGGACAGGATCAGCGGGCAAGACGGGCTGATACGCAGGCGCTCACGCACCGGTACGCCTTTCTCTTCCAGCTTGGTGATCTCACGCAGCAGGGCGTCAGGTGCAACCACGACGCCGTTGCCGATCAGGCACTGCACGCCTTCGCGCAGTACACCCGACGGGATCAGGTGCAAGACGGTTTTTTCGCCATCGATGACCAGGGTGTGGCCAGCGTTGTGACCACCTTGGTAGCGCACTACGGCGGCAGCATGTTCGGTCAGCAGATCAACGATCTTGCCTTTGCCCTCATCACCCCATTGGGTGCCCAGGACTACGACATTCTTACCCATAACACTTGTCCTCATTCGCGCAAACTTGGTGCCGGCGATGGCCGGCAGGAAAACTCAAGAAGCCAGTGGCGATACTTGCCAAAGCCCGTTCTGCAGAATCAATTGCCGGTCGCAGTCCGCTTCACGGGCGGCGGCCAATGGTTGCCCAGGCAAAGCCTGGACGACACGCTGACCCTCACTGCGCAACTGGCAAACCTGCTGCCAGAGTGCTGCGTCCGTACTGTCGGGCATCCAAATGCCACCAGACGGTAGCTCGACCTCAGCACGCCCCAGGGTCACCAGGGTTTTCAAATCGGTGGAGAAACCAGTGGCCGGACGCGCCCGACCGAAGTCGGCGCCGATATCGTCATAACGACCACCTTGGGCGATGGCCTGGCCAACACCCGGTACAAATACCGCGAACACCACACCGGTGTGGTAGTGGTAGCCGCGCAACTCACCCAGATCAAAGTACAGCGGCAGCTCCGGGAAGCGCGCCGACAACTGCTCGGCAATCGCCAGCACGTCGTCCAGCGCAGCCAGTACCGGCGCCGGCGCGTTGGCCAGGCGCTGACGCGCGGCGACCAGCACTTCACGGCCGCCGCACAGGTTGACCAATGCACGCAGCATGTCAGCCAGATCGGCAGGCACACCGGCGGTCAGGGCGATCACTTCATCGATGGCCTTGCGTTGTAAGGCATCGAAGAGCTGCTGTTCCACTTCACCGGACAAACCAGCCGCACGGGCCAGGCCACGGTAGATACCCACGTGTCCCAGGTCCATGTGAACATCCGGCACATCGGCCAATTGCAGCATGGCCAGCATCAAGCTGATCACTTCAACATCGCTGCTCGGGCTGGCATCGCCGTACAACTCGGCGCCCAGCTGGATCGGGCTCCGGGACGACGACAACGCACGCGGCTGTGCATGCAGCACGCTGCCGGCATAGCAAAGACGGCTCGGACCTTCGCGGCGCAGGGTATGCGCATCGATACGCGCCACTTGCGGCGTGATGTCGGCACGGAAACCCATTTGCCGGCCCGACTGCGGGTCGATGACCTTGAAGGTGCGCAGATCCAGGTCCTGGCCCGCGCCGGTCAGCAGGGATTCCAGGTACTCGATATGGGGGGTCACGACAAACTCGTAACCCCAGCTCTGGAACAGATCCAACACCTGGCGACGCGCTACTTCAATGCGCGCAGCTTCTGGTGGCAGTACTTCTTCGATGCCATCTGGCAGCAGCCAGCGGTCTACCGTTGCCATTACGCCATTCCCCTTTGATCCGGGCGGCCAGCCCTCGGCCGAGCCTTGAGTGAAGCAGAAAACACCCGCCCCCTGCATAAACCACGCGCAAGAGCGACGTGACGAACGGCCTGCAATCGGCCTCGTCGGGCACTTTCCTCGAAAAACCTGTCACGCCTGCCGAATCAAACATGCAGACGCAAAAAAGCCGGGAATTTCCCGGCTGCCGCATCATACACCCGTTTTCTGAAAGGATCACCCCGCCAGGCGTTTTAGCCGCCCGACGGAGATGACACCTACAGAATCACAGGCTGGTTACTTGGACTTTTCCAGGTAGCGGAAGAAGTCGCTGCTTGGGTCCAGCACCATGACGTCGGTTTTGTTCGCGAAGCTTTCACGGTAGGCGCGCAGGCTACGGTAGAACGCGTAGAACTCCTGGTCCTGTCCGTAGGCCTTGGCGTAGATCGCCGCCGCTTGAGCATCGCCATCACCACGGGCCTCTTCAGACTCGCGATAGGCTTCGGCCAGCAGGACACGGCGCTGACGGTCGGCATCCGCTCGGATACCTTCAGCCAACTCGTTACCCTTGGCGCGGTGCTCACGGGCTTCACGCTCACGCTCGGTGCTCATCCGCTCGAACACGCTGCGGTTCACTTCCTTCGGCAGGTCGATAGCCTTGACCCGGACATCAACCACTTCGATGCCCAGCTCTTTTTCCGCCATCGTGTTCAGCGAACGGGTGATGTCAGCCATCAGCGCATCACGCTCACCGGAAACCACCTCATGCAGGGTGCGCTTACCAAACTGGTCACGCAGGCCCGACTCCAGACGGCGCGACAAACGCTCGTCGGCAATCTGCTTGAGGCCGGAGGTCGCAGTGTAGAAGCGCTCGGCATCCTTGACGCGCCACTTGGCGTAAGCGTCAACCATCACGGCTTTCTTTTCCAGGGTCAGGAAGCGCTGTGTCGGTGCATCCAGGGTCATCAGGCGGGCGTCGAACTTGCGCACCTGGTTGACGTAGGGGACTTTCACATGCAGGCCCGGCTGGACATCCGCCTGGACCACGCGACCGAATTGCAGCAGCACCGCACGCTCGGTCTGAGCCACGATGTAGAAGCAGTTCCAGGCAGCGATGACCACGACGACGCCCACAATCAGGGCGGTCAGCGATTTATTGCTCATCAACGACTCTCCCTGGTACGTGTTTGCTGTTGCAGCAAGTCAGCGGCCGCACGGGCGCTCGCTTCGTTGGCAGCGGCAGTGGAACCGGTGGACGGTGCGCTGGTGCTGCTACGACCACCTTCGATCATCTTGTCCAGCGGCAGGTACAGCAGGTTGTTCTGCCCACCTTTGCTGCCGGTCACGAGAACCTTGCTGGTGTTGCTGAAGACTTCCTGCATGGTGTCCAGGTACAGACGCTCACGCGTGACTTCTGGCGCCTTGCGGTACTCGGCGACCAACTTGGTAAAGCGATCCGCCTCACCCTTGGCACGAGAGACCACTTCGTCGCGATAACCGTTGGCGTCCTCGAGGATGCGCTGGGCCTGACCACGGGCTTCCGGCACGACGCCGTTGGCGTAGGTTTCAGCCTGGTTGCGCGAGCGCTGCTCGTCTTCACGGGCACGGATCACGTCATCGAAGGCTTCCTGTACTTCGCGCGGTGCGGCTGCGCTCTGTACGTTCACCTGGGTGACGGTAATACCGGTGCGATAGGTATCGAGGAACCGTTGCAGGCGCTCCTTGATCTCGCTGGCCATCAATTCACGCCCTTCGGTCAGCACCTGGTCCATCGCGGTAGAACCGACGACATGGCGCAGGGCACTTTCGGTAGCGTGTTGCAGGCTGATTTCCGGCTGATCAACGTTCAGCACGAAGTCCTGCAGGTTGCTGATCTTGTACTGCACGGTCAGCGGCACTTCGACGATGTTCTCGTCTTCGGTCAGCATCTGGCCCTGCTTGGTGTAGGCACGCTCACGCGTGACGTTTTCCATGTACTTCTTGTCGATCGGCGGGAAATAGATGTTCAGGCCAGGGCCGACAGTCTCGTAGTATTTGCCGAAGCGCAGCACCACGGCTTGCTCCTGCTCGTCCACCACGTAGACGGCGCTGTACAGCCATACGGCCGCCAGCACGACAAGACCCAGGCCCAGCAGGCCATAGCCGCCGCCCTTGCTTGTGCGACCACCGTCGTCACCACCCCGTTTTTTTCCACCACCGAACAACCCATTCAGGCTTTCCTGCAGCTTTCGGAAGGCCTCGTCGAGATCTGGTGGCCCCTTGCGGTCGCCATTATTGCGGCGTTTACCACCCCAAGGATCCTGATTATTCGAGTTGCCACCCGGCTCATTCCAAGCCATAGCGCTCTCCATCTGATAAAGCAAAGACGCACCCACGGCGCGCCGACCAATGCTACAGAATGCCTGCCACCGCGGCACAACCGCTTTAGGAGGCTTTTATTGCAAAGTGTGTTGTTCGATGAACTCTGCCGGTACAACGCCTTCACGGCTGACCAGCCGATTCAGCTCCGAGCGCGGCAATCGAACGGCCAGCAAGCTGACACCTTCTTCGTCGTGTTCTTCTTTCTGCACCGCACCCAGCTCGAAAAACTGTGCACGCAGTCGAGCAAAACGCTGGGGCAAGCGCAAGGTGCCGACGAACAAATCGCTGCCAAGCAACTCGGCAATGGCTTGTTCAAGCAACTCAAGACCACTGCCATCACGCGCCGACAGCCAGACCCGCTGGGGCTTGCCGTTCTCATCGCGCTGGATTTGTGGCTCAACGCCTTCAAGCAAATCGAGTTTGTTATAGACCTCGAGGATCGGCAAGTCCTGGGCACCGATCTCGCCCAGTACCAGCATCACCTGTTCAATCTGCAACATGCGATCCGGTTCGGCCGCATCGATCACGTGCAACAGCAGGTCGGAGTTGCTCGACTCTTCGAGCGTAGACCGAAATGCCTCGACCAGCTTGTGCGGCAAGTGACGAATGAAACCTACGGTGTCGGCCAGGACAATCGGCCCCAGGTCGTCCAGATCCAGACGACGCAAGGTCGGGTCGAGGGTGGCGAACAGTTGGTCGGCCGCGTACACGTCCGATTTCGTCACGTTATTGAAGAGTGTGGATTTGCCGGCGTTGGTATAGCCCACCAGCGACACGGTCGGGATATCCGCACGGGAACGACCCCGTCGTGATTGCTCACGCTGGCTGCGTACCTTCTCCAGGCGACCCTTGATCTGGCGCAGGCGAACCCGCAACAGGCGTCGGTCGGTTTCGAGCTGGGTTTCACCCGGACCACGCATGCCGATGCCGCCACCTTGACGCTCAAGGTGAGTCCAGCCGCGGACCAGGCGGGTGCTCATGTGATCAAGCTGGGCCAGTTCGACCTGGAGCTTGCCTTCATGGGTACGGGCGCGCTGGGCGAAAATATCGAGAATCAGACCGGTACGGTCGATCACGCGACACTCGAAGACACGTTCGAGGTTACGTTCCTGACTGGGCGTGAGGACGTGATTGAAGATCACCAGATCGGCTTCTTCGGCGTGCACCAGGTCGCGCAGTTCCTCGACCTTGCCGCTGCCAATCAGGAATTTGGCGGTTGGCCGATGACGCGGTACGTTAAAAAACGCAACGGTCTCGGCGCCGGCCGAATTTGCCAACTCCTGAAACTCCTGCGGATCTTCGCGCGCCTCAGGGTCCTGTCCATCCAAGTGAACGAGGATTACTCGCTCACCACCACCGTGGCGCTCAAAGAACAAAGGAGACTCCTATCAGGCGTTACCTGGCTCAGCGTCAGCTGCATCATCACCTGCTGCGCTAGGCAGACGGATTGGACGAACTGGAACGACTGTCGAGATAGCGTGCTTGTAGACCATCTGGCTGACGGTGTTCTTCAGCAGGATCACGAACTGGTCGAACGACTCGATCGTGCCCTGCAGCTTGATACCGTTGACCAGGTAGATGGAAACCCCCACTTTCTCTTTACGTAAAGTATTCAAGTAAGGGTCTTGTAGCGAATGCCCTTTTGACATGTGCCGCACTCCTTTAAGGATCAATAATAAAAAAATCGGAAAATAGATAGCTTATGGCCGTCACACCCCCAAGGATAGACGGCAATTGCAGGGACTCAGCTCAATATGGAGACCGTTCCCAAGTATTTCAAGGCGCGTGACAGATTGTCGCTGTCCAGACTGTCCAGCCAGTGCAAATCGCTCCAGCTGCGCAACCAGGTGAACTGGCGTTTCGCCAATTGGCGCGTGGCAATGATGCCGCGTTCCTGCATTTCGGCTGACGTCAGCTTGCCATCCAGATGATCCCAGACTTGACGGTAGCCTACAGCACGTATCGAAGGTAACCCTGGGTGCAGGTCACCTCTGGAACGCAGAGCTACGACCTCGTCCACAAACCCCTGTTCCAACATAATTGTGAATCTTTGTGCAATTCGTTCATGCAGCACCTGGCGATTTGCCGGAGCGATGGCCAGATTCGCCACAGTATAGGGCAATTGTGATGCGCCAGATGCGCCTGCGTCAGCACTTTGCGCACTTTGTTTCAGCCGGTGTTCAGTCATGGTCTGCCCGCTGACACGCCAGACCTCCAAGGCGCGAGTGAGGCGCTGGGGGTCATTGGGGTGAATGCGCGCGGCAGATATTGGGTCTACCGACGCCAACTGGTCGTGCAAGGCTTGCCAGCCAAGGCGTGCAGCCTCTTCTTCCAGTTCGGCGCGCACCTGGGCGTCGGCCGGCGGCATGTCCGCCAGGCCCTCCTGCAAAGCCTTGTAATAGAGCATCGTGCCGCCCACCAGCAGCGGAATATTGCCTCGCGCGGTGATGTCAGCCATGGCAGCCAGGGCGTCTGTGCGAAAATCCGCGGCCGAATAGCTCTCTGACGGGTCGATGATGTCGATCAACTGATGCGGATACTGGGCCAGCAGCGCTTTTGATGGCTTGGCGGTGCCGATGTCCATGTCCCGGTAAACCAGGGCCGAGTCGACACTGATCAGCTCGCACGGCAGCACCTTGGTCAGCTCGATGGCCAGGTCGGTCTTGCCGGCGGCCGTAGGGCCCATCAGGAAGATGGCGGGGGGCAAGGCACTCATCAACGGCCGCGCAGGAAGAGTTTGTCCAGATCGTCCAGGCCCATCTGGGTCCAGGTCGGTCGGCCATGGTTGCATTGCCCGCTGCGTTCGGTGTTTTCCATGTCGCGCAGCAGGCCGTTCATTTCCGGCAAGGCCAGGCGGCGATTGGCGCGAATGGCACCGTGGCAGGCCATGGTGCCGAGCAGTTCGTTGATGTGGGCCTGGATGCGGTCACTGGTGCCGTATTCCATCAGGTCAGCCAGTACGTCGGCCACCAGCCGGTTGGCCTCGGCCTGCTTGAGCAGCGCAGGAATCTGACGGATGGCCAGGGTTTCCGGGCCCAGGCGCTGCAGTTCGAAGCCCAGCCTCTGGAACACGCTGTGGTGCTCTTCGGCACAATCGGCCTCGCGCTGGCTGACTGCCAGCGACTCCGGCACCAGCAGCGGCTGGCCGCTGAGGCCTTCGCTGGCCATGGCAATCTTGAGGCGTTCGTACATGATCCGCTCGTGGGCGGCGTGCATGTCCACCAGCACCAGGCCATGGGCGTTTTCCGCCAGGATGTAGATGCCCTTGAGCTGCGCCAACGCGTAGCCCAACGGCGGGATATCTCCACCGCCTTCCGGCAGGGCAACCGGCGCGCCCGGTTCAGCACCCGGCAGCGGCGCGAAAAACTCGCGGTAAGCAGCCTGGGCCTCAGCCACCGGCACCGCCGACTGTGGACGCGGGGTGTATTGGTATTGATAACCCGAGCCGGCGCCGGCATTCGGCGCGGTATAGGACGGTTGCGACTGCGGCGATTGCAACAGGTTGGCCGCCAGGCTCATTTCGCCCTGGGGGCCAAACTCACCGGCTTGCGGGCCACTCGGGCGGACCACGGCCGTCACAATGGGCGCGGCCAATTGATCGTCTGGGCGCACATCACCCAGGGTGCGGTGCAAGGTGCCATAGAGGAAGTCGTGCACCATGCGTCCGTCACGGAAGCGCACTTCGTGCTTGGTGGGGTGCACGTTAACGTCCACCACCGACGGGTCGACCTCAAAAAACAGCACAAACGTTGGGTGCCGCCCGTTGAACAGCACATCGCGATAGGCCTGGCGCACCGCGTGGGCCACCAGTTTGTCGCGCACCGCACGGCCATTCACAAAGAAATACTGCAAGTCCGCCTGGCTGCGGGAGAAGGTCGGCAAGCCGACCCAGCCCCACAGCCGCAGGCCATTGCGTTCGATTTCAATCGGCAGCGCCTGCTCCAGGAACCCCGGCCCGCAGATCGCCGACACACGGCGAGCACGCGCGGCGTCATCGTGGGCTTCGTGCAAACTGAGGATGGTCTTGCCGTTATGACGCAAGTGAAACGCCACGTCGAAGCGGGCCAAGGCCAGGCGTTTGATGACTTCCTGCAGGTGATCGAATTCGGTTTTTTCGGCCTTGAGGAATTTACGCCGCGCCGGGGTGTTGAAGAACAGGTCGCGCACTTCCACCGAAGTACCGACGGGATGGGCTGCCGGCTGGACCCGAGGTGCCATGTCGCGACCTTCGGTTTCCACTTGCCAGGCCTGCTCGGCGCTGCGAGTGCGAGACGTCAGGGTCAGGCGCGCCACAGAGCTGATAGAGGCCAGGGCCTCACCGCGAAAGCCCAGGCTCATCACCCGTTCCAGGTCTTCCAAGTCGCGAATCTTGCTGGTGGCGTGACGCGCCAAGGCCAGCGGCAAGTCGTCGGAAGAAATGCCGCTGCCATCATCACGCACCCGCAGCAGCTTGACGCCGCCCTGCTCCACGTCGACATCAATGCGCTTGGCGCCGGAGTCGATGCTGTTTTCCAGCAGTTCCTTGATCACCGATGCCGGACGCTCCACAACCTCGCCCGCCGCAATCTGGTTGGCAAGACGTGGGCTCAGCAGTTCGATGCGTGAGCCGTTGTCCAGAATGGATTCGCTCATTACTGTGCCGCCAATTCAGTGCCAGGGATGGTCAACACCTGGCCGACTTTCAATTCATCCGTCTTCAGGTTGTTGGCGCTGCGCAAGGTAGCGGCCGACACCTGGAAACGCACGGCCAGCATGGCCAGGGTGTCGCCGGGCTGCACGCGATGGTCGCGCGGGCCCTGAGCGATTTTCCCGGAGTCACGCAGCCAGGCGATATAGGTGCCCGGTGGCGGATTCTGCTGGAAGAACTGGCGAACACCGGCGCTGATGGAACGCGCCAGCGCCTGCTGGTGGCTGCCGGTCGCCAGTTTCGAGGCTTCGTTGGAATTGGAGATAAAGCCGGTTTCCACCAGGATCGAGGGGATGTCCGGCGATTTCAGCACCATGAAGCCCGCTTGCTCTACGCGCTGTTTGTGCAGCGGCGTAACGCGGCCGATATTGCTCAGGACCTTCTGGCCGACGTTCAGGCTGGACGTCAGCGAAGCGGTCATCGACAGGTCGAGCAACACACCGGCGAGCATTTTGTCCTTGTCATCGAGTGATACGTTGCCGGCTCCGCCGATCAGGTCGGAACGGTTTTCACTGTCGGCCAGCCAACGCGCGGTCTCGGAGGTAGCGCCGCGATCCGACAGGGCAAACACCGAGGCGCCAAAGGCTGCGGCCGAAGGCGCGGCGTCGGCATGGATCGACACGAACAGGTCGGCGCCCTTCTTACGGGCGATTTCGGTACGGCCGCGCAATGGAATGAAGTAGTCGCCGGTACGGGTCAGCTCGGCGCGGTAGCCTTTCATCGCATTGATCTGACGCTGCAGTTCACGGGCAATCGCCAGTACCACGTCTTTTTCATGCTGACCGCGTGAACCGGAGGCACCCGGATCCTCACCACCGTGACCAGCATCGATCACCACGATAATGTCGCGCTTGCCGGCCGGAGCCGGTGGTGGCGGAGGCAGCTTGACCTGCGGTTGCGACGGATTGACCGGAACCGCCGGGACAGTCGCAACGCTCGGGGGCGGTGCAGGTGGCGGGTTGGCATCGGCGGCATTGTCGAACAGGTCGACCACCAGTCGGTTGCCGTACTGGGCGTTAGGCGCCAGGGAGAAGCTTTTCGGGGTCACGACCTTTTTCAGGTCGATCACCACGCGCAGGTCGGTCGGTGTCCGTTGGGCCGAGCGCATGGCGGTAATCGGGGTATTGGCGGTGGACACTTTCAACGGCGCGGCCAGGGTCGCGCCGTTGATGTCGATCACCAGGCGATCGGGCGCCGTCAGGGTAAAGACGCTGTGCTGGACCGGCCCAGACAGGTCGAACACCAGTCGCGTGTTATCCGGCGCTCGCCACAGGCGCACACTTTTTACCTGTGAAGCAGCCAGAGCATTGACAGTCATTGCCGCAAGCAACACCCCCACGACAGCAACCAACGCGCGAAAGCGCATACCTAACCCCACCAATTATTTGAATTCCAATGCCAAAGCGGCGCACCACGACTGGCCGCGCGCGCTCTGGGGCAACAACTTCAACTGACGCCCGTGCTCATGCGGCGTAATGGTAATGGTCATGTCAGGCTTTGGCAAAAAGCCTGTGCCTTTATCTGGCCACTCAATCAGGCACAACGCATCGTCATCGAAGTAATCCCGGATCCCCATGTATTCCAACTCTTCGGGGTCCACCAGACGATAGAGGTCAAAGTGGAAGGCGCGCACCGCACCGATTTCGTAGGGTTCGACCAGGGTGAACGTAGGGCTTTTTACTGCCCCAGTGTGGCCCAACCCGCGGATAATCCCTCGGGACAACGTGGTCTTGCCCGCCCCCAAGTTGCCTTCCAGAAAGATCAGCCCTGTCCCCGCCGTCACCTGCGCAAGGCGTTGCCCGAACGCAACGGTGGCCTCTTCATCGGCCAGGAAAAGGATTACTTCAGACACGGCGACTGCTCCTCCAACAATTGACGAATGGCAGGTATCAAGTCGCTGGCAGCCAAGCCACGACCAAAGGTGCCCTGGCGATCGCCCGCCGTGGCGTGCAACCAAACCGCCAGACAGCTTGCCTCATAGGCCTGCATGCCCTGGGCCAGCAACGCGCCCACCAGGCCGGCCAGGACATCGCCCAGCCCTGCAGTTGCCATCGCCGGATGACCTTGTTCACACCGTGAAACTCGTCCGTCCGGGCTGGCAATCAAACTGCCAGCCCCCTTGAGGATAGCCACTGCATTGAATGTCTGGCTCAACGCGCGCGCCACCCTAAGACGATCGGCCTGAACCTCGGCTATCGAAATGCCCAACAACCGCGCGGCCTCCCCCGGATGCGGGGTGATCACGCAGTTGGCCGGCAAGCTGACGCTGCCGCTGGCGAGTTGGTTCAAGGCGTCGGCGTCCCAGACTTGCGGTTGCTTGGCGTTGGCGGCCACAGACAGCAGGCTTTTGCCCCAGGACGCGTCTCCAAGGCCAGGCCCGATCACAATGACCGAGATTTTTTCCAGCAGGCCCATCAGTTGGTTGGCCGAGCTCACACCCACCGTCATGACTTCCGGCAAGCGAGCCAAAGCAGCTGGCACGTGCTCCAGGCGCGTTGCCAGGGACACCATGCCCGCGCCACTGCGCAAGGCACTTTCTGCGCTCAGCAAGGCTGCGCCACCCAAGCCGCGGTCGCCACCTATGACCAACAGGTGGCCAAACCGGCCTTTATGGTCGTCCGGGGAGCGCGCCGCCAGCTGCGGCAAATGGCCGTGCAAGAGGGACTGTACGTCGGTTATTGCGTGTTTTGTCTGCGGCATGCGTCTTCGAGCTCCGATGTCTGGCAGAATTATACCTATCTAACCTGCGGTTTCCCTTGTCTCATGCCTGCCATCACCACCGATCTGCCCGCCCTCGCCCAATCGATCAAAGACTGGGGCCGCGAACTGGGCTTTCAACAAGTCGGCATCAGCGGCCTGGACCTCGCCGAGCATGAGCAGCACCTGCAACGCTGGCTCGACGCGGGCTACCACGGCGAGATGGAGTACATGGGCGCCCATGGCAGCAAACGCTCTCATCCCGATGAACTGGTGCCCGGTACCTTGCGCGTGGTGTCGCTGCGCATGGATTACCTACCGGGCGATACACAAATGGCCCAATTACTGGCCAAGCCGGAAAAAGCCTACATCTCGCGTTACGCCCTGGGCCGCGACTATCACAAGCTGATCCGCAAGCGCGTGCAGCAACTGGCCGACCGCATCCAGGCGCAGATCGGCCCTTTCGGTTTCCGCGCCTTTGTCGACAGCGCACCAGTGCTGGAAAAAGCCATCGCCGAAAAAGCCGGGCTGGGCTGGATCGGTAAAAACACCCTGGTACTCAATCGCAAGGCGGGCAGTTACTTCTTCCTCAGCGAGCTGTTTGTCGACTTGCCGCTGCCGATCGACGCGCCCCACAGCACTGAACACTGCGGCCGCTGCACTGCTTGCCTGGACATCTGCCCCACCAATGCCTTCGTCGGTCCCTATGTGTTGGACGCGCGACGCTGCATTTCCTACCTGACCATCGAGCTCAAACACGCGATTCCCGAGGACCTGCGCCCACTGATCGGCAACCGCGTGTTCGGCTGCGATGACTGTCAGATCGTGTGCCCGTGGAATCGTTTCGCCCGCGCTACCGGCGAAAGCGATTTCAAGCCACGCCACAATCTGGATAACGCAGAACTGGCCGAGTTGTTTATGTGGGACGAGGATAAATTCCTCAGCAGCACCGAAGGCTCACCGCTGCGTCGTGCCGGCTACGAGCGCTGGCTGCGCAATCTCGCGGTGGGCCTGGGCAATGCGCCGTCGAGCATTCCAGTGCTGGAGGCTTTGAAGGCACGCCGGGATTACCCGTCGGAACTGGTGCGCGAACACGTGGAATGGGCACTGAACCAGCACGCCAGCCGCTAGTGCACATCGTCGTTGTAGACGAACTTGGGCATTTCCCAGTGAAAACGGATCGCCAGCAGGCGCAGTAGAAAGCCGCTGAACAGGGTCAGCAGGATCGCTTGCTCGCTGGGCAGCTCCAGATAAAGGCACAGCATATAAAACCAGGCGGCGAGGAACGACACACTGGCGTACAGCTCGCGGCGAAAGATCAGCGGGATGTCGTTGCAGAAGATGTCGCGCAGGATGCCGCCGAAGACCCCGGTGATCACCCCGCTGACCGATGCCACCAGCATGCCGTGGCCCATTTCCAGCGCAGTCATGCAACCGATCAGGGTGAAGGCCACCAGGCCAACGGCGTCCAGCGCCAGGAACAGCGAGCGCAGGCGGCGCATCAGCGGTGCGATAAAGATCGTCACCAGTGCGGCAATGGAGGTCAGCACCAGGTATTCCGGGTGCTTGACCCAGGTCAGCGGGTAGTGCCCAAGCAGCACATCACGCACCGAACCGCCACCCAACGCCGTCACACACGCGATCAGCACCACGCCGAACCAGTCCATGCCACGTCGTCCGGCCGACAGCGCGCCGGTCATGGCTTCGGCGGTGATGGCGATGAGGTAGAGCATCAGCAGCATGATGGCGATCCTTGCAATGAGGCCGGCAGTCTAATCATTTGCTGATGGCACCAAAAGAGGGCGCTTGGCGAAAGACCGCGTCGACCCTACCGCAGGCGAGCCAGCTCCCCCATTTGTTCCGCGCGCGTCGTGACAAAACGGTCAAGCGTGGGAGCTGGCTTGCCTGCGATGGCGCCGGGCCAGGCGCCACATCTTCAGGCCTTGATGAAATGCTTGCGGTAATGCTGCAGCTCGGCAATCGACTCGCGAATATCATCCAGCGCCAAGTGCGTGCTGCCTTTATGGAAGCTGTCTTTGACTTCCGGCGCCCAGCGCGCGGCCAATTCCTTAAGCGTGGACACATCCAGGTTGCGGTAGTGGAAGTAGCTTTCCAGCGCCTTCATATGCGTATAAAGGAAGCGACGATCCTGGCAGATGCTGTTGCCGCAGATCGGCGACTTGCCCTTGGGCACCCACTTTTCCAGGAAGGCGATGGTCTCGGCTTCTGCTTCGGCCATGCTGATACGGCTGTCGCGCACGCGCTGGGTCAGGCCGGAGTTGCCATGAGTGCGGGTATTCCACTCGTCCATGGTGGCGAGGACGGCGTCGCTGTGGTGGATGGCAATCACCGGCCCTTCGGCCAAGGTGTTGAGGTTGCTGTCGGTGACAATCGTCGCCATTTCGATGATGACGTCGGTGTCAGGGTTCAGACCGGTCATTTCCAGATCGATCCAAATCAGGTTCTGTGGGTTTTGCATGGCTTGATTCTCTTGGCACCTTGGCTTAGCTGCGCAGTTTAGCAGGCAGGGGCATGCTAGACTCGCGACCGTTTTACCCAACCTTTGTATTATCGACACGGAACACCAATGGCCAAACGCCAGCTCAACCGTCGCCAAAACTGGCGCATCGAAAAGATTCAAGGTGAACGCGCCGCTCGCGCCGCCAAACGTGAATCCTCCGCCGTGGAAGCGCTTGAAGGCGGCGACCTGGGCCCCGAGCAAACGGGCCTGGTGATCGCGCACTTTGGTGTACAGGTCGAAGTCGAGGCGCTGGAAGGCGAACTCGCAGGCTCTGTATCCCGTTGCCACCTGCGCGCCAACCTGCCTGCGCTGGTCACCGGCGACAAAGTGGTCTGGCGTGCCGGCAACCAGGGCATCGGCGTGATCGTCGCCCAACTGCCTCGCACCACCGAACTGCGCCGCCCGGACAGCCGCGGCCAGCTCAAGCCAGTGGCGGCCAACGTCGACATGATTGTCATCGTGTTCGCGCCACTGCCTGAGCCGCATGCCAACCTGATCGACCGCTACCTGGTCGCAGCCGAGCACGCCGGCATCCGCCCGCTGTTGCTATTGAACAAATTCGACCTGATCGACGAACAGAACGCCCCGGCGCTCAACGCCTTGCTGGCGGTGTACCGCACCCTCGGTTACCCGGTGCTGGAGGTTTCGGCGCATCACGGTAATGGTATGGAACAGCTGCAACAGCAGTTGGACGGGCGCATCAGCGTGTTTGTCGGCCAGTCAGGCGTGGGTAAATCCTCGCTGGTCAACAGCCTGCTGCCGGAAGTCGACACCCGCGTGGGCCCGCTGTCGGAACTGTCCGGACAGGGCACCCACACCACCACCACCGCGCGGCTGTTCCACTTCCCCGGCGGCGGTGAGTTGATCGACTCCCCAGGCATCCGCGAATTCGGCCTCGGCCACGTCAGCCGCAGCGATGTGGAAGCGGGCTTCATCGAATTCAACGACCTGATCGGCACCTGCCGCTTCCGCGACTGCAAACACGACCGCGAGCCGGGCTGTGCGTTGCTCAAGGCGCTGGAGGATGGGCGTGTGCAGCAGCAGCGGATGAACAGCTATCGGTCGATTATTGCGAGTCTGCCCGAAAGCAGTTATTAAACTGCTGAAACAACAAGGCCGCGATCATCGCGGCCTTGTTGTATGTGAAGCCTACGAACCCGTACCTGGCACCGTAGGATCCTTCACCCCACCCTCATCAAACAAATTCAGCTTCTGGCGCAGTTCATGCGCCGGCAACGGCTCCTGCCCTGGCGGAATAGCGTTCGGATCGGCCGGCACTTCACCCGGCGCGCCTGCACCTTGGGTGGGTTGCGGTGCCGGCGGCGGGTCACCCTCAATCGCACGCTGGGCCTTTTTGGTCAGCACCACGATATCGATACGGCGGTTGATCGGGTTGAACGGGTCTTTCGCATCAAACAACTGCGAAGACGCAAACCCCACCACGCGCGCGACTTGCGGGTCCGGGTAGCTACCGGCCACCAACGCACGACGTGCCGCGTTGGCACGGTTGGCCGAGAGCTCCCAGTTGCCGAAGTCGCCCTGCCCCGCATAGGGTTTGGCGTCGGTGTGGCCACTGATGCTGATCTTGTTCGGCACCGCCTTGATGGTGTCGGCCATGGCCAGCAGGATGTCTTCGAAGTACGGCTTCAAGCGCGCACTGCCCGAGTCGAACATCGGTCGGTTGGCCGCATCGGTGATCTGGATGCGCAAACCGTCCGGGGTGATCTCGAACGAAATCTGATCCTTGAACTTCAGCAACTGCGGGTTTTCCTCGACCTTGTTCTGCAGCTCTTGCAGCAACAGCTCAAGACGCTCCTGCTCGACCTGTTCAGCCATGGCCTCGACGGTATCGCGCTCGATCGGGATTTTCTCCTGAGGCGATTCGGTCTTGATTTCCGGGTTGATGGTGCGCTCAGGCGCCAACTGCGGTGAGCCGCCCAGGTCGATAACGAAGGGCGTGCCGCTTTCCGAGAAACCAATCGGGTCTTTGAAGTAGCCGGCAATGGCGATCTTCTGTTCCGGCGTGGCAGTGGACATCAGCCACAGCACCAGGAAGAACGCCATCATCGCCGTCGCAAAGTCGGCGAAGGCGATCTTCCAAGCGCCGCCATGGTGCCCCGCAGCGAAGCGCTTGACGCGCTTGATGATTATCGGCTGGTTGTTTTCCATGGCTTAGCGACCGCGAACCGCTTGTTCCAGCTCGGCGAAGCTTGGGCGGTGCTTGGGGTACAGCACCTTGCGACCGAACTCCACCGCCAGCGATGGCGGCATCCCGGAAGCGGAGGCGACCAGGCTGGCCTTGATCGACTCGTACAGGTTGATTTCTTCCTTGGCGTCATGGGCCAGGGAGGTGGCGAGCGGACCGAAGAAGCCGTAGGCCGCGAGAATACCGAAGAAGGTACCGACCAATGCCGCACCCACGTGCATACCGATGGCAGCCTGGTCGCCCTCACCCAGGGACGCCATGGTCACCACGATGCCGAGTACCGCCGCGACGATACCGAAACCCGGCATACCGTCAGCGATGCCGGTCACGGCGTGGGAGGGGTGCTCAAGCTCTTCTTTAAGGCTGAACAATTCCATGTCGAACAGCCCTTCCAGCTCATGGGGGGCCATGTTGCCGGAGGACATGATGCGCAGGTAGTCACAGATGTAGGCGGTCATGCGCTCATCTTTGAGCACGGCCGGGTACTTGGCGAAAATCGGGCTGGCTGCGGCGTCTTCGATGTCGGCCTCGATGGCCATCATGCCTTCGCGGCGGCTCTTGTTGAGGATCTCGTAGACCAGGCCCAACACCTCCAGGTAGAAGGTATGGGTGAAGCGCGAACCGAACATGCCCAGCGACTTCTTGATCACGTGCATGGTCATGTAGCCGGGGTTCGCCTGCAGGAAGGCACCCAGTGCGGCACCGCCAATAATCATCACCTCGAAAGGCTGGATCAGTGCCGCAATTTTACCGTGGGACAGGACGTACCCGCCGAGCACGCTCGCGAAGACGACGATGATGCCGATAATTTTAGCCATAGGAGATGAGTACTTGCGCCGTCGGGTTCATGGACATATTGGGTGTAGCAGAAAACTCTTGTTCTACTTATCGGCAAAACTGCGCCAGACTATAGCCCGTTAAGGCGAAAAGCCAGTTCGGCCCGCTCCGGGCGTGTAGACCGCAAGTGATGATCGCGCCCCTATCATGGCTAATGAAACGACAGTCCCAACTGCAAAACCCAACTCTCTCGCCGCTTGGATCAAGTGCCTGGACGATGTACGACTGCCTGTCCCCCAGGCCAGTCACGACCGCGTGTGCAAAGGCATCCGCGACAGCCGCAGTTCATTGCGAGATATTGCCGAGCTGATGCAAAGCAGCCCGGCGCTCGTCCTCAGCGTGATGCGCGAGGCCAACAGCCACACCCATGGCAGCCTGGCGGAACCGGCGGAAAACCTTGAAGTGGCGCTCAACCGCCTGGGCCTCAAGCGCGCCGAAGAACTGCTGGCACGTCTGCCTTCGGTGCCGGCCAATGAGATCCCCGTGGCATTGCGCCAACTTCTGCTGATCAGCCAGCACGCGTCGCAGCAAGCCAACGGCTTGTTCGGCAGTCGCCTGGCGCGGCTGTGGCAGGACATTCACTGGGGCAGCCTGTTGTTTCTGTCGCCGCTGTGGCCAATGGCGGTCGCCTATCCCAAACTCCTGGAAGAATGGGAACTGCGGGTGATCCACAAAGGCCAGTCAGCCCGCGAGGTCGAGCGAGAACTGTTCGGCGTGCGCCTGCTGGACCTGTGCGTCGGCCTGACCGAAGCCTGGCACCTGCCGATCTGGGTATCCCAGGGTTACACGTTGCTGATGAGCGAGCAGCGCCTGCTGGTCAAGGCCCTGCACATCGCCCGTGAAGACGACCCGCTGCGCCACCAGCAATTGCTCGATGCCGAACCCAACCTGCGCCGCTGGCTGAACCAGCCGGCCAACACCGTGCTGCTGGCCAACGGCCTGGCAATGTCGGCCCAGGAGTCCTGGACCTGCCCGCACACCGAACGCTGGCAGTTGCTCACTGCGCTGTACCTGCAACAGCCCTTGGGCGAGGTGCAGCAACTGGTCCACCAACAGGCTGTCACCAGCGCCCGCACCACCTTGATGCCTGACCTCTGGCACCCGGCGCTGTCGCTGATCTGGCCGTGGCATGTACAGAAGATTCATCGCGGCTTGCTCCCCGCGCCGCCGCCCACCGCCGAGGCCCTGGCCGTGTGGCGCAAACGCTGTACTGAACTGCTGGTGGAGCCGAGCCGCTTTGCCAACGCCATGCACTTGACCACGTGCGCCAAGGAGGCCTTGGTGGCCAGTGGTATGCAGCGGGTCATGCTGCTGATGGCTGACCGCGCCTTGAGCACGTTGCGTGTGCACCAGGCCGATGGCCTGCCGAAGGATGCAGCCAATTTGAGCCTGGATGTGGTCAATAGTACGTTGCTGCAGCGCTTGCTGGAAAAGTCCGCCCAAGTGCGCCTCAACCCTGAAAACCACGCCCAGTTCTCGGCCTTGCTGCCGCCGGTCCTGCGCCGCCTGTTCACCGGCGAACACCTGTTGCTGCGGTCCCTGAGTTGCAATGGCAAGGTGGTGATGCTGATGGTGGCCGACCAGGGCGGCGGGCCGTTCTCGGAAACCACCGTGCAGGCCTTCGGTAAAACCGCCCAATGCATCGAGAAAGCCCTGCACTGCTTTACCAACCGCAGCGCCTGATGCTTGCGCTACAATCGCCCTCTTTTATCGCCAACATTTGTGCACAGGAGACCTCACATGCCTGACTTCTCTGGCTTGCCGCTGGTGATCGAACCCAGCGACCTGCTTGGTCGCCTCGATGCCGAACACTTGATACTGGTGGACCTCACCAGTGCCGCCCGCTACGCCGAAGGGCACATCCCCGGCGCACATTTCGTTGACCCCAAGCGCACCCAACTGGGCCAGCCGCCGGCGCCTGGCCTGCTGCCCAACAAGGCCGACCTCGAGAAACTGTTCGGCGAACTGGGCCACACCCCGGACGCCACTTACGTGGTCTATGACGACGAAGGCGGTGGCTGGGCCGGGCGCTTCATCTGGATGCTCGACGTGATCGGCCACCAGAAGTACCACTACCTCGACGGTGGCCTGCTGGCCTGGCTGGAAGAAAAACGCCCGGTTTCGACTGACGTGCCCACCCCGGTCGGCAACCCCGTCAGCCTGACGCTGCATGATGGCCCAACAGCCACCCGCGAATACCTGCAAAGCCGCCTCGGCGCGCCCGACCTGGGTATCTGGGACGCACGCGGCCCGCTGGAGTATTCCGGCGAGAAAGTGCTCGCAGCCAAAGGCGGGCACATTCCCGGCGCAGTGAACTTCGAATGGACGTCCGGCATGGACAAGGCGCGCAACCTGCGTATCCGCCGCGACATGCCGCAGATCCTCGAAGACCTCGGGCTGACCAAAGACAAAGAAATCATCACCCACTGCCAGACTCACCACCGCTCTGGCTTCACCTACCTGGTGGCCAAGGCGCTCGGTTATCCGCGAGTCAAAGGTTATGCCGGTTCCTGGGGCGAATGGGGCAACCACCCCGACACCCCCGTCGAGATTTAAGGTTTAAGGACAGTTATGAAAAAGCAGTTGTTTATCCTCAGCCAGTACTTGCTGCCGCACCACTTGCTGTCGCGCCTGGCCGGTTGCATTGCCGAATGCCGCGTGCGTTGGTTCAAGAATGCCTTCACTGCCTGGTTCGCCAAGCGCTATCAAGTGGACATGTCCCAGGCCTTGGTTGAAGACCTGACCGCCTACGAGCACTTCAACGCCTTCTTCACCCGCGCCCTGAAAGACGGCGCGCGCCCACTGGACCAAACCCCAGGTGCGGTGCTGAGCCCAGCCGATGGCGCGGTCAGCCAGTTGGGGCCGATCGAGCATGGTCGGGTGTTCCAGGCCAAGGGGCACAGTTTCAGCGTGCTGGAACTGCTGGGTGGCGATTCGGCCTTGTCAGCGCCGTTCATGGGCGGTGACTTCGCCACGGTTTATCTGTCGCCCAAGGACTACCACCGTGTGCACATGCCACTGGCCGGCACCCTGCGCGAGATGGTCTACATTCCTGGCCGCATCTTCTCGGTCAACCAGACCACCGCTGAAAACGTACCCGAGCTGTTCGCACGTAATGAGCGGGTTGCCTGCATCTTCGACACCGAACGCGGCCCAATGGCCGTGGTGTTGGTGGGTGCGATGATTGTGGCGTCGATTGAAACCGTATGGGCTGGCTTGGTGACACCGCCGAAGCGTGAGCTGAAAACCTTCCGCTATGACGAGGCTGCACGCGCACCGATTCACCTGGAGAAAGGCGCGGAGCTGGGTCGCTTCAAGCTGGGTTCGACCGCGATCGTGCTGTTTGGGCCGGGTCAGGTGACGTGGGCTGAAGCGCTGGTGGCGGGTTCGCCGGTGCAGATGGGCCAGGGTATCGCTTTACCTAAAGCCTGACAAAACACCCAATGTGGGAGCGGGCTTGCTCGCGAATGCGGAGTATCAGTCAACACGTCAGTGACTGAACCACCACTTTCGCGAGCAAGCCCGCTCCCACATTTTTTTACCGCGTTTATTCAGTTACAGCTGACCGTCGCGGTCGCGGAAGCCCAGCAGATAAAGCACGCCGTCCAACCCCAAGGTCGAAATCGCCTGCTTCGCCGATTGTTTGACCAGTGGCTTGGCGCGGAACGCTACACCCAGCCCGGCAATCGCCAGCATCGGCAAGTCATTCGCACCGTCGCCGACCGCAATGGTCTGCTCCAGACGCAAACCTTCCTTGTGGGCCAACTCCTTGAGCAGATCCGCCTTGCGCTGTGCGTCGACAATCGGCTCGACCGCCATGCCGGTCACCTTGCCATCCACCACTTCCAGCTCGTTGGCGAACACGTAGTCGATGCCCAGCTTGGCCTGCAATTGCTTGGCGAAGTAGGTGAAGCCGCCGGACAGGATGGCGGTCTTGTAGCCCAGGCGCTTGAGTTCGGCGAACAGGGTTTCGGCGCCTTCGGTCAGGCGCAGGGAGGCGCCGATGGAATCCAGCACACTCACGTCCAGGCCCTTGAGCAGCGCGAGGCGCTCTTTGAAGCTGGCGCGGAAGTCGAGTTCACCGGCCATGGCGCGCTCGGTAATTTCGGCAACCTGCTCGCCGACGCCCGCAGCCTTGGCCAGTTCATCGATGACTTCGGCTTCGATCAACGTGGAGTCCATGTCAAACACCGCCAGGCGACGGTTACGCCGGAACAGTGAATCCTCCTGGAAGGCGATATCGACGTTCAGCTCCTGGGCCACGCTGAGGAACTCGGCCCGCAAGGCTTGCGGGTCGGCTGGCTCACCGCGCACGGAGAACTCGATGCAGCCCTTGCCCTGGTCGGCCGGGGTATCCAGCGGCATGCGACCCGACAGACGGTCGATATGGTCGATATTCAAGCCATATTGCGCAGTAATGGAGCTGACGCGCTGCAGTTGCTCGGCGGTGACCTTACGGGTCAGCAGCGTCACAATGTGGCGTTTCTTGCCCTGACCAGCCACCCAGTGCTGGTAGTCCTCTTCGGACACCGGGGTGAAGCGCACCTGCTGATCCAGCTTATACGCAGTAAACAGGATGTCCTTGAGTACTGAAGACGCCTGTTCAGTGCTCGGAATCTCGACCAGGATGCCGAACGACAGGGTGTCGTGGATCACTGCCTGGCCGATGTCGAGAATGTTCACACCACCCTGGGCCAGAACGCCGGTAATGGCCGCGGTAAGACCCGGGCGGTCTTCCCCAGTGATGTTAATCAGGACAATTTCGCGCAAGGCGCACCCCCAGGCTGGAAAAAAACCGCATTCTACCCACTTTCAGTGACCATCGGGCACAGCCAGCGCTTTGCCGGTTCTAGGGCTGTCGCTATACTGCGCGTCAACTTCACGGACCAAGAGCCGAGCGCAAGTGAACCGGCCCACGCCAGTAAAAACCGATAACTTCTTCCTGCTGATCTTCCGGGCACTGCGCCACCGCCGTGTACCGATCGCATTACGCATCGCCAGCCATAACGTGATCCTGGTCGCCCTGGCCCTGGTGATCTACGCCTGCGTGATGGGTTTGCAGTTCAAACAGGCCATGCACGAGCAAGCCGACGCCCTGGGCGAGAGCTTGACCACCCAGACCGCCACCTCGGCGACTGAGCTGTTGGTGTCCAACGACATTCTCAGCCTCAACGTGCTGCTCAACAACCTGACCAAGAACCCGCTGGTGGCTCACGCCGCTATTTACAGCGTGGACAACCGGATCATGGCCGAAGCCGGGCAGCGCCCGAAAAACGGCCTGCTGGGTGAAGCCGAAGGCCTGTACCAGAGCAATATTACGTTTCAGGACGTGAAGGCTGGCCAACTGCGCATCAGCCTGGACATGCAGCAATTCCAGCAGCCGATGACCATCAGCCTGCAAAGCATGGGCATCTTGAGCGCAATCCTGCTGGCGTTGGCGTTGGCCTTGAGCCTGCGCCTGGGCCGACATATCTCCACGCCGCTGATGCAATTGCGTATCTGGCTGCGCGATATCGACGAACACACCCCGGCCACCGACCGCCAGGATGAGATCGGCGACCTCGCTCGCCAGTTGCACGCCAGCTTCGCCCCGGAGCCGGTGGTGCGCGAAGTGGAGCCAGAGCCCGAGCTCGACGAAACCGACTACGACGACGAGCCTGAGCGTGAAGTGCAAGACGCTCCGGTAGCGGGCCTGAAGCCTGCTACCCGCCAGGCGTTCAAAGCCGAAGAAGACGAGCTGGACGACGAAGATCCGTTCGCCGACCTGCGCGACACCTCGGCCAGCACACCGGCCGTCGCACCGAAACCGGCCCCGGTGAAGAACGCCGAACCCCAGTTCAGCGCGGTATTGGCTGTGCAACTGGGTGCGCAGGATCAGTTGCGTCGGCTGCCCCGTGCACGCCTGACCGAGCTGCTGGAGCGTTACCGCGACTGCCTCGACCAGGCCGCGTCGCTGTATCAGAGCGAACTGCACACCCTGAACGACGGCAGCACGCTGATGCTGTTCCACAGCGAAGACAGTGGCGAAGACTACCTGACCAACGCGATTTGCTGCGGCGAGCTGCTGCGCGCCCTGGGCCACGCCCTGCAGATCGAAGTGGCCGACAGCGGCATTACCTTGCAACTGCAGTTGGGCCTGACGGTGAGCGATGATCTGTTTGGCATGACCCAGATCGACCTGCTGCTCACCGAGAGCGCCCAAGACGCCCTGGCGCTGTCGCAGCACAGCCGCAACCTGTTGCTGGTGGAGCGCAAGATCAGCGAAGACACGCTGATCCGCCAACGCGCACGTATCCGCCCGATTGCCAGCCCAGAGGGCGCCAGTTGCGTGGAGAGATTGATGGAGCCGTACCCATCGATGCTGGAGCGGCAGTTGGCGCGGATGCACGAGACCCGCACCAAATAACCCTGTATGACTCATGTGAGAGCGGGCTCGCCCGCGATAGCGAAGTATCAGTTAGCCCATCAATAACTGAATCCCCGCGCCCCCTCCCACAGTGAAACGGTGCCAGGCCCCAACGCTTGGCCCCAAAAAAAGGCCCGCTGGAGTAAGCGGGCCTTTTTTTGTGCGCGTTTCAGATCAGAACCTGAACACTTCCATATCCGTGCGAATCGGCGTCGCCATCGGCATCTTCGGCTTCTGCGGTTGTGCCGGCTTGGCCTGTACCGGAGCGCTCTGCTTACGCGGCACTTCGGCAATCGGCGGTTGGTTGGCCAATGGCTTGAGTGCCACCGACAACTGCTGTGCCAGATGCTGCAACAACACGCCCTGGGCCTGGACCTGGGACGCGGTGGTGCCGGTATGCTCCTCCTGCAGGTGCACGATGCGGTTATCGCGCACCTGGCCACGACGATCGATCAAGCGCCACTGCGCATCGAGAATCGCCGGTTGCGACGTACCAGAGTCAAGACGGGTAATGGTCAGCAACACCTGCACATCCGGGGTAAACCCGGTCGGCGCGGGCGCCAGCACCACACGCTGGCTATCCAGTTGACCCGCGACCTGGCGCAACATCAATTGGTTGATGTCGGAAGACAAGCTGCCCGCCCAACGACCATCCGTGGAACCTTGCAGGCTGCCGTCGTTCTGACGTTGCAGCAGTGTTTCGCGTTGCAGGTAGTCGGCAACGATCACCGGGCCCAGCAAGACGGCCATGCCAGCCGTCTGTGCGGGTTGAGCCGGACTTCCGCTGTCCAGCTGGTACAGCGACACCGGCTGATGTGTGCTGCAACCCGCCAGCCCCAAAAGGCCAGCGAGCATAAAAAATAAAGGAAGGCGTGGAGCAGTCATCATCCCATCCAGGTGGCTGCCACAAGGCGAACCACAATGTAATACTAAAAATAACCTAAACACGCTCGGCCACGCCGGCGCTGGAAAGGCCATATCATCCGTGAATATGCGCCATGACTCCAGCGCCAAAGCGTCGATCTACGCGTTAAATCGTAGATCGAGGGCTCTAATACGCGTTAAACCGGCGTTTCCACCAGCAAAGCATCCACACGTTGGAAGCCACGTGGCAATTTGTTACCACGCCGGCCACGCTCACCCTTGTAGTGCTCAAGGTCATCGGGACGCAGGGACAACGTACGTTTACCGGCCTGAAGCACCAAAGTCGCGCCTTCCGGGATCACTGCGATGTCGGTCACGTACTCTTCGCGACTGGCCACGCGCTCGCCGGGAATACCGATGATCTTGTTGCCCTTGCCTTTGCCCAACTGCGGCAGATCACTGATCTTGAACACCAGCAAACGCCCTTCGGTGGTCACCGAGGCCAACCAGTTGCCCTCACGGTCATCCACCGGCCGCGGCAGGATCACCTTGGCGTTGTTCGGCAAGCTCAGCAAGGCCTTGCCTGCCTTGTTCTTGGCCTGCAGGTCTTCACCCTTCACCACAAAACCATAACCCGCGTCGGACGCAATCACGTACAGCGCATCATCGTCCGGCAGCAACACACACTCGAAATTTGCACCTGGCGGCGGCGTCAGGCGCCCGGTCAACGGCTCACCCTGCCCCCGTGCAGACGGCAAGGTGTGGGCCGGTACCGAATAACTGCGCCCGGTGGAGTCGATAAACACCGCAAACTGGTTGGAACGCCCGGCGGCGGCGGTCTTGAAGCCGTCGCCCGCCTTGTACGACAAGCCAGTGGCGTCAATATCATGCCCTTTGGCGGAACGAACCCAACCCTTTTCCGACAGAACGACGGTAATTTTCTCGTTTGGCAGCAGTTCGGTTTCTGTCAGAGCTTTCGCCTCAGCGCGCTGGACGATCGGCGAACGACGGTCATCGCCGTAGGTTTCGGCGTCTTTGATCAGCTCGCTGCGCACCAACTTCTTCAGCTTGGCTTCGCTGCCCAGCAGGGCTTGCAGCTTGGCTTGTTCCTTGAGCAGCGCGTCCTGTTCGTCGCGCAGCTTCATTTCTTCCAGCCGCGCCAACTGACGCAAACGGGTGTCGAGGATGTAGTCAGCCTGGATCTCGCTCAGCTCGAAACGCGCGATCAACTCGGCTTTCGGATGCTCGGCGGTACGGATGATATGGATCACTTCATCCAGGTTGAGGTAAGCAATCAGCAAACCGTCCAACAGGTGCAGGCGACGCTCGACCTTGTCCAGGCGGAATTGCAGGCGACGACGCACGGTCTGCACCCGGAACTCCAGCCACTCCACCAGCAGGTTGCGCAGGTTTTTCAGCTGCGGCTTGCCGTCCAGACCGATGATGTTGACGTTGACCCGATAGCTGGACTCAAGGTCCGTGCTGGCAAACAGATGCTGCATCAGCACTTCGTGGTCGACCCGGCTGTTGGTCGGGATGATCACGATGCGGCAGGGGTTTTCGTGGTCGGATTCGTCACGCAGGTCGGCAACTTGCGGCAATTTCGACGGTTTGGCCTGCATCAGCGCGGCGATCTGCTCCAGCACCTTGGCACCCGACACCTGGTGCGGCAGTGCGGTGACGATAATGTCGCCATCTTCGATGTGGTACACGGCGCGCATGCGCACCGAGCCCTTGCCGGTCTCGTACATCTTCAACAGGTCGGCGCGCGGCGTGATGATTTCCGCTTCGGTCGGGTAGTCCGGGCCCTGGATGTGCTCGCAAAGCTGTTCCACCGTGGCCTTCGGCTCATCGAGCAAGCGCACGCAAGCGGTGGCGACTTCACGCAGGTTGTGCGGCGGCACGTCGGTGGCCATGCCGACTGCGATGCCCGTGGTGCCATTGAGCAGGATATTCGGCAAACGTGCCGGCAACACCAACGGTTCGTCGAGGGTGCCGTCGAAGTTAGGCCCCCAGTCGGCAGTGCCCTGCCCCAGTTCGCTCAGCAGGACTTCCGAATAGCGCGACAGACGCGCCTCGGTGTATCGCATGGCGGCGAACGACTTGGGATCATCCGGCGCACCCCAGTTACCCTGGCCGTCTACCAGTGTGTAGCGATAGCTGAACGGCTGGGCCATCAGCACCATGGCTTCGTAGCAGGCGGAATCGCCATGGGGGTGGAACTTACCGAGCACGTCACCCACGGTACGCGCCGACTTCTTGTGCTTGGAATCGGCATCCAGGCCCAACTCACTCATGGCGTAGATAATGCGCCGTTGTACAGGCTTCAGGCCGTCGCCGATATGCGGCAAGGCACGGTCCATGATCACGTACATGGAGTAGTTGAGGTAGGCATTTTCGGTGAAGTCAGCCAGCGACCGGCGTTCTACGCCGTCTAAGCTGTCTGCGAGGATGTCACTCATGCGGGCCTCATCATTGTCGGATAAGGCGCAGCGGAACTGCCGCTGCACCGGGTCAATTCAAAAAAACAGGGGCTCATGGGCGGGCGCTCCAGCCACCGGCAGGGGCGGCGAAACGGTAGACCATGGGGCGTTTTTCACCATCGGCGCGGGGGCCGAAATTGTTGTCGATGCCAAGCCAGGCCCCTTCCGCGTCGATCAACAGGGCTTCGGCCAAGCCATAAGGCTGGGCGTAGCGCCGCTCGGGCGCCAGGGTCTCGTCGGCAAACGACCAGCACAGCTCGACCTTGGCCGTGGTGGGATCGCGTCGGCAAATCTGGAACGCATTACGCTCCAGGGTAAACAGTTTGCCGTTGAACAGCGCCAGGTCGGCGAAATCCTTGGATACCGCCTTGGCATTGGTGAACTTGGCTGGCTGCACGTCCTTGCCGGCCTCGCTCAGCAACACGCAGGCGCCCTCACAATCCCAAACGCTCTGCCCACGCTTGATCGAGATCAAGCCACGTCGCTCACGCTCGGCCGCCAGCCAGATCTGATTGCCGTCCGGGCTGATTGCCAAGCCCTCGAACAAGGCATTGAAATGCAGCAACATGCCACTTGCACGCGCTTCGCGCACCATGCCTGGGGCGATCTTCAACCACTCGGTATCACCCTGCTCGCCGGAAAACGGCACTCTCAGCACCGCCGCATGGGCTTCACTGACGATGTAGCGATTTCCCTCGGCATCGCAGCTGATGCCTTCAAAATCCAGGTCGCCACCGCGAATGAACGACGCGGCCTTGGTTCGCGAGCGCAACCCCCAGGGCAACCCTGACTCAGGCACTGGCGGCACAACGATCCCGTACTTCTCGGCTTTCCACACCGCTGCGCGGGTATCAAGTCGATAGATCTGGTCGTCATCGCGATCGGAAACCGTCCATAACTCTTTGCCACACAGCGCCAGACCCGACAGGTTGCCACCGCGCATGCCGTCCACCGGGTGTTCGGACACCAGTTTCAGCTCAGCCACGGGCGCGGCAGCCACCTGGGTAGCCGCAAGCCCGCTCAACATCAGGATCGCCAGGGCGAAACCTGTGCGCATCAGCCCAGAACCTCGGCCAGGTTGCCTTTGGATTCCAGCCACGACTTGCGATCCGGCGCGCGTTTCTTCGCCAGCAACATGTCCATCATTTCCGAGGTGGCGGCGAAGTCGTCGCCCAGCGTCAACTGCACCAGGCGCCGGGTGTTCGGGTCCATGGTGGTTTCGCGCAGCTGCGGCGGGTTCATTTCACCCAGCCCCTTGAATCGCGTGACCTGTGGCTTGCCACGCTTCTTCTCGGCCACCAGGCGGTCGAGGATGCCGTCACGCTCGGCTTCGTCCAGGGCGTAATAAATTTCCTTGCCCAGGTCGATCCGGTACAACGGCGGCATGGCGACGTAGACGTGGCCAGCCTCGACCAACGGGCGGAAGTGCTGCACGAACAGTGCGCACAGCAGCGTGGCGATGTGCAGACCGTCGGAGTCGGCGTCGGCGAGAATGCAGATCTTGCCGTAGCGCAGCTGGCTCATGTCCGCCGCGCCTGGGTCCACACCAATGGCCACGGCGATGTTGTGCACTTCCTGGCTGGCCAGGACTTCGCTGCCATCGACTTCCCAGGTGTTGAGGATCTTGCCGCGCAACGGCAGGATCGCCTGGAACTCCTTGTCCCGTGCCTGCTTGGCGGAACCGCCGGCGGAGTCACCTTCCACCAGGAACAGCTCGGAGCGCATCGGGTCTTGCCCGGCGCAATCGGCCAGCTTGCCGGGCAACGCCGGGCCCTGGGTGATGCGCTTGCGCTCGACCTTTTTGCTCGCCTTCAAGCGACGGCCGGCGTTGTTGATCGCCAGCTCGGCCAGGGCCAGGCCCAGTTCAGGGTGCTCGTTGAGCCACAGGCTGAACGCGTCCTTGACCACGCCGGAGACAAACGCCGCCGCCTCGCGGGACGACAGGCGCTCCTTGGTCTGACCGGAGAACTGCGGCTCCTGCATTTTCATCGACAGCACGAACGCGATGCGCTCCCACACGTCTTCCGGCGCCAGCTTCACGCCGCGGGGCAGCAGGTTGCGGTACTCGCAGAATTCGCGCATGGCATCCAGCAAGCCTTGGCGCAAGCCGTTGACGTGGGTGCCGCCCTGGGCCGTCGGGATCAGGTTGACGTAGCTTTCCTGCACGCTGTCGCCACCTTCCGGCAGCCACAGCAACGCCCAGTCCACGGCTTCTTTATTACCGGCCAGGCTGCCGCAGAACGGCTCGTTGGGCAGACGTTCGAAGTCGCTGACGGAATCTTCCAGGTACGAACGCAGGCCGTCTTCGTAGTGCCACTCGACCTTCTCGCCGGTGCCTTTGTCTTCAAAGGTCACCAATAGGCCTGGGCACAACACAGCCTTGGCCTTGAGCACATGCTTGAGGCGGCTGATGGAGAATTTCGGCGAATCGAAGTATTTCGGATCCGGCGCGAAGTACACGCTGGTGCCGGTGTTGCGCTTGCCAACGGTGCCAATCACTTCCAGGTCGGTGGCTTTGTAGCCATCGGCGAAGGTCATCTGGTACTCGTTACCGTCGCGCTTGACCTTGACCCGCACCAGCGTGGACAAGGCGTTGACCACGGAAATGCCCACGCCGTGCAGGCCGCCGGAGAACTGGTAGTTCTTGTTGGAGAACTTACCGCCGGCATGCAGTTTGGTGAGGATCAGCTCGACGCCCGGCACCCCCTCTTCGGGGTGGATGTCCACCGGCATGCCGCGACCATCGTCGGACACTTCCAGGGAGTGGTCAGCGTGGAGAATGACATGCACCGACTTGGCGTGACCGGCCAAGGCTTCGTCGACGCTGTTGTCGATGACTTCCTGGGCAAGGTGGTTCGGCCGACTGGTGTCAGTGTACATGCCGGGGCGTTTGCGCACCGGGTCGAGGCCCGAGAGGACTTCGATGGCGTCGGCGTTATAAGAGCTAGCGCTGGGAGTGGCCATGGGGTCTCGTCGTGAGTCGTTCGATTAAAAAGTGACCTGCGATTTTTACAGTGAAGAAAAATCGAAGGATTGATACTGATCTGCGCCAATGCCCGCAAAGCTCAACATCGCCGGCAATTGCCGGGCGAACCCCTGGTAACCGTGGTCGCCGCCGGCCTGGATGCGTAAGGCACAGGCCCGGTAGTACTGCTGGGCGAGGCGATAATCCAGGGTTTCATCCCCGGTCTGCAACCACACCTGATACCGCGCGGCGTCCTGGGGCGCCGGTACTTCCAGCTCGGCCAGCGCCGTGACGTGATCGTGGGTCAGTTCCCAGGTTTCATCGGTGTAGAGGTTCTTCTGGGTGCCCAGGTAACCATCGAACATCCGATGGGGGCTGACCGCCGGATTCACCAACAGCGCCTTGAGGCCATGGCGTTCGGCAAGATGGGTTGCATAGTAGCCGCCGAGTGAGCTGCCGACCAGCAGTGGCCGCCCCAGTTCAGCGATCGCCGCTTCCAACTGTGCAATCGCCTGACGGGGATGGTGATGCAGGGCCGGCACGCGTAATTGGTCGGCCAGGCCGATGGCGCCCATCACGGTGATCAACTGGCTGGCCTTGTTGGACACAGGCGCACTGTTGAAACCGTGGATATACAGGATCGAGGCAGACATGCCAGGCTCTCCGTGACTCAGCCAAAGAGGCGCAGTTTACAGGGATCGGGGTGGTGTGTGAGTCCCTCTACCCTCAATACACTGAAGATCCAATGTGGGAGCGGGCTTGCTCGCGAAGGCAGTGTGTCAGCCAATACCGCCGGTGACTGGAACACTGCATTCGCGAGCAAGCCCGCTCCCACATGTTGATCAGCGTTTACAGCTATTAATAGCCGTTGCTGCCGTAATCCACGGTAAATGCAAAATTTTGAAGCCGCTCCACCCCAGTTTCCAACCGTCCGTCGGCATGCAAGCGCAGCCAGCGATAACCCGGCGCTTGCTCGCTGACCTTGAAATCTTCACTGCCCGGCGCGAACTGGATGCAGGTGGAGGGCGATGCCAGCAGCCGCACGCCGTTGCGCTCGCGGTCGATTTCCTGGTGCACATGGCCCCAGAGCACCGCCCGTACCTGCGGGAAACGGTCGAGCACGGCAAACAACGCATCGGGATTGCGCAAACCGATGGGCTCCATCCAGGCACAACCGATGGGCACCGGATGATGGTGGAAGCACACCAGATGATGACGATTCGGCGCTTCGCTCAGGGCCTGGGCGAGCCGCTGCAGTTGCTGGTCTTGCAGGTAACCCGGCACCGAACCGGGGACAGCGGAGTCCAGCAGAGTGACGCGCCAGTGACCGATATCGACCACCGGCTCCAAGAGATCGCTGTGCACGGCGGCGTGGGCCATGATCTGCGGCTCGTCGTGATTGCCGGGAATCCAACGCGCCGGGGCGTCGATCTGCCGGGTCATGTCTCGAAATTGCTGGTACGACTCCAGTGTGCCGTCCTGGGACAGGTCCCCCGTCGCCAACACCAAATCAATACGCCGCTGCTGCGCGCGCACCAATTCGATGACGCCTTGCAGGCTGTCGCGGGTGTTCATGCCCAACAGCGTACCGTCGGCCTCGGCAAACAAGTGGCTGTCGGACAATTGCACCAGCAATGCAGGCGCATCGGGGCTCACAGTGGATACGCTCGGCAAGGCGCTCTCCCAAGGCAATCACAGGAATGGACGTGTGGCGTGATTATGCTGGGGCAGGACACAAGAGGAAACCTTAGGAAGCAGATGCAGTTCACATCTACCGCACAACTTCGAACTCGTGGCCCAGGGCCAGGCAGTGGCTCAACCATTCACCGAGGAACACATTGAGCTGTGCTTTCTCATCGGGCTGGTGCATGAACACGTTGGGGTAAGGATAGATGCTGCGAAAGCGCCGCGCATGTTCGGCGCTGATCACTTCGGCCATGCGCGCGTCGTGGTACACCTGCACTTCCAGTTGCGGCACCGGCAACCATGGCAGGCTGTGCTCCTGGCGCACGCGCAGGGTGGTGGTGTACGGGCAATTGACGATGACTTCCAGTGCCAGCACGCCAAGCATTTGATCGCCATGGGTCACGCCGATGCGCCGCGCCTCGGGGGCATGGCGCATGTCGGGCAGCAGGCGCATCAGCCGCGCATAGTTGGCCTCGCAGGCCGCTTGCAACCCGATCAGGTCGACTCGATAACGTTCCCGTGCCTTTACTGCCATAACCCCCTCACTTCCGCGCGATTAAGCGCAAGCCATTGCAGGGCGATAATGCTGGCTGCATTGGAAATTTTGCCGTCGCGCACCGCTTGCAGGGCATCTTCGAAGGCCCATACGGTGACGCGGATATCTTCAGCTTCTTCTTCCAATCCATGGACGCCCCCCGCGCCCGAGCTGTCGCAACGGCCCAGGTACAAGTGGACAAATTCGGTACTGCCGCCGGGCGACGGGAAATACTGGGTGATCGGCCACAGCGCCGAGAATGTCAGCCCAGCTTCCTCCTCGGCTTCGCGGTGTGCAACCTCCTCCGGCGCTTCATCCTTGTCGATCAGGCCGGCGACCATTTCCACCAGCCACGGGTTGTCGGTCCGACCCATGGCGCCTACGCGGAACTGCTCGATCAGTACCACCGTATCGCGCTTCGGATCGTAGGGCAGCACGCACACGGCATCGTGACGAACGAAGACTTCGCGATTGATCACCCGGCTCATGCCGCCATCGAACTTCTCGTGGCGCAGTTGCACGCGATCAAGCTTGTAGAAGCCCTGGTAGGCATTGTCGCGCTGAACAATTTCGATAGTGCTCGGCGTCGATTTTGCGATGTCCGTCATATCCCTTCCTCGTTGAGCCTGCGCAATTGGCGCCATCCTAACGCGCTCATGCCTCTGGATGCAGCCCCTTTCCAGTTGCCGGGATAGACGGCGGGCGTCAAACTCACTCTAATCAGCTTAGTGGCGAACTGACTGCCCTGCCGGTAGTCGAAGCTCCACAAATTTCGCTCTTATCGCTAGACGAAGGACATCCATGTCGCTTTTAAAAATCGCCTCCGTGGCCTGCATCGCATTGACCCTCGGTGCCTGCCAAAGCCTGTTCCAGCCGAGTTACAAAACCCCGCTGGACGCCACCCGCGACGCCACCGAGCAGAGCAAGCCAGGCTGCGCCAGCGCCGACTGCCCACTGGTGAATATCGACACCGTGCACTTTGCCAAGGAGCCGAAGCTGGATGCACTGATCGAACAGCGCCTGCTGGAAATGACCCGCACCAGCCCGAACGACCCGCTGCCGACCAGCCTTGAGACCTACCGCGAGCAATTCCTGAAAACGGCCGCCCCACGCAACAGCATGTACCTGCAGGCCAAGGTACGTGAACAGCATGACGGCTTGGTGATCATCGAGTTATCCAGCTACCTGGACCAAGGTGCCACCCACGGCGAACCGGGCCGTGCATTCATCAACTATTCGCGCCAGCAGCAAAAGGCCCTGACCCTGACCGACATGCTGTTGCCCGGCAAGGAAGAGGCGTTCTGGAAAGCCGCCCAGGTGGCTCACAACAGCTGGCTGATCAGCACCCGCCTGAGCCTGGAGCCGGAGTATGTGAAAACCTACCCCTTCCAGAAAACCCCGAACGTGGCGCTGACTTATGGCGGCGTGATCCTCAAGTACCCCACCACCACCATCGCACCGTATGCCCTGGGCCACGTCGAGTTGCAGATTCCGTACTCGCGCCTGGAGGGCATCCTCAAGCCTGAGCTGGTGCCCGCGCGCCGCTGAAGACCCGGCCCAGGATGAGCTGCAACAGCCCTGCCAGCACCAGCGCCGGCAGGGTTGCACCGATGTCCGGATACAGATGGGCCAGCAAGTGGTAAGTGGCGATACCGCCCAGCCAGGCCAGTAGCGCCGGCCAGCGCAAGCTGGCTACTGCACCCCCGCTACGACGGCGCAGGATGAAATGATCCACCAGCACCACCCCAAACAGCGGCGCGAATACCGAGCCGATCAACAACAGGAAGTTCTGGTACTGCGCCAACGGTGCAAAGCAGGCGATAAGCGTGCAGACCACGCCGATGGCCAACGCCAGGTGCTCGACCTTCAAACGCAGCAACATCCCGCTGGATACCGCCGCCGAGTGAATATCGGCGAAGGCGTTTTCCGATTCGTCCAACAGAATCAATAGAAGCGGAATCCCCAGGCCGGCCCCAGCCAACGCCAGCAACAGCGCGTTGACTTCGCCGCTCGGTGCGAACGCCAGGGTGTAGGCCACGCCCAGGCTCATCAGCCAGAAATTACCGATAAAGAACCCCAGCGCCGTGCCACCGAACACGCTGTGGGCGCGCTTGCCGAAACGCGAGTAATCGGCGATCAGCGGCAGCCACGACAGCGGCATGGCGATGGCGATATCAAAACCCACCGCGAACGGCATCGAACCGTCACCCGCCTTGGCCCAGAGTGTGGCGAGGTCGGCTTTGGCGAACAGGTTCCAGGTGAGCCACAGGCAGGCGGCAAGCAACAACCAGATGCCCCATTTGCGCAAGATCTGGCGCACGAAGGTCAGCGGACCACTGACCGCCAGCAGCGTCGCCAGACCGCCGAAGAATAGGGTCCACAGCAATGGGCTGGCCAATAGGCTGCCTTCACTGAACGCCCGCGTGCCCAACAGGCTGGCCGCGTCGCGCATCACGATGATTTCGAACGAGCCCCAGCCGATCAGCTGCAGCAAATTGAGCAACGCCGGCAGGCTCGCGCCCTTCGCCCCAAGGCTCAGCTTGAGCGCGGCCATGGCGGACAGGCCGGTGTCGCTGCCGATTACGCCGACAGCGGCCAGCAGCAGGACACCCACCAGGGTGCCGAGGAAAATCGCCAGCAACGAACCGGACAGGCCCAAGCCTGGCGCGAGCAATGCGCCGGTTTGCAGGACCATCAAGCCGATGCCGAGGGAGAACCAGAGGGAGAACAGGTCGCGGGCGCCGAAGACGCGTTTGTCAGCGGACACTGCAATGTCCGGGGAGTAAGTGCTGGGTTGAATGCTCAAGGGTGTTATCTCTGAGGGACACTGTGTTGTTTTGGAGATCGCTATCGCGGGCAAGCCCGGCTCCCACAAGGGACCGGCTGTGGACACAAAAGCTGTGTACAACGCGATCAACTGTGGGAGCCGGGCTTGCCCGCGATGACGGCGGTGCAGGCACCGCCGCCTCGGATCAGACCTTTTTGTACAGCTGACTCCCTTCCTGCTTGAACCGCTGCGCCTGCTCGGCCAAGCCTTTGGCCACATCCACGTCCACCGCCTCAATGCGCTGGTTGGCCGCGTATTCACGCACTTCCTGGGTGATCTTCATCGAGCAGAACTTCGGCCCGCACATCGAGCAGAAATGCGCGACCTTGGCCGAGTCCTTCGGCAGGGTTTCGTCGTGATACGAGCGCGCGGTGTCCGGGTCCAGGCCGAGGTTGAACTGGTCTTCCCAGCGGAACTCGAAACGCGCCTTGCTCAAGGCGTTATCGCGGATCTGTGCACCCGGATGGCCTTTGGCGAGGTCCGCCGCGTGGGCGGCGATCTTGTAGGTGATGATCCCGGTCTTCACATCATCCTTGTTCGGCAAGCCCAAGTGTTCCTTGGGCGTGACGTAGCAAAGCATGGCGCAACCGAACCAGCCGATCATCGCCGCGCCGATACCGGAGGTGATGTGGTCATAGCCCGGCGCAATGTCGGTGGTCAGCGGGCCGAGGGTGTAGAACGGCGCTTCGTCGCAGCACTCCAGCTGCTTGTCCATGTTCTCCTTGATCAACTGCATCGGCACGTGGCCGGGGCCTTCGATCATGGTTTGCACGTCGTGCTTCCAGGCGGTCTTGGTCAGCTCGCCCAGGGTTTCCAGCTCGCCGAACTGCGCGGCGTCGTTGGCGTCGGCAATCGAACCGGGACGCAGGCCATCGCCAAGGGAGAAACTGACGTCGTAGGCCTTCATGATTTCGCAGATTTCGTCGAAATGCGTGTAGGTGAAGTTCTCTTTGTGGTGCGCCAGGCACCACTTGGCCATGATCGAACCGCCACGAGAAACGATGCCGGTCACACGCTTGGCGGTCAGCGGCACGTAGCGCAGCAGCACGCCGGCATGGATGGTGAAGTAGTCGACGCCCTGCTCGGCCTGTTCGATCAGGGTGTCACGGAACAGTTCCCAGGTCAGGTCTTCGGCGGCGCCGCCGACTTTTTCCAGGGCCTGGTAGATCGGCACGGTGCCGATCGGCACTGGCGAGTTGCGGATGATCCACTCGCGGGTTTCATGGATGTGCTTGCCGGTGGACAAGTCCATCACCGTGTCCGAACCCCAGCGAATGCCCCACGTAAGTTTCGCCACTTCTTCTTCGATGGACGACCCCAGGGCGCTGTTGCCGATGTTGCCGTTGATCTTCACCAGGAAGTTACGGCCGATGATCATCGGTTCCAGTTCGGTGTGGTTGATGTTGGCCGGGATGATCGCGCGGCCGCGAGCGATTTCTTCGCGCACGAATTCGGGGGTGATGATTTTCGGCACGCTGGCACCGAAGCTATGGCCGGCATGCTGCTGGTCGAGCAAGCCGGTGGCGCGGGCTTCTTCCAGCTTCATATTTTCGCGGATGGCGACGTATTCCATCTCGGCGGTGATGATGCCTTTGCGTGCGTAGTGCATCTGCGTAACGTTGGCGCCGGCCTTGGCGCGACGCGGGTTCTTCACGTGTGCGAAGCGCAGCGCGGTCAGTTCGGCATCGCTCAGACGCTGTTGACCGAAGTGCGAACTGAGGCCCGGCAGGCGTTCGGTGTCGTTGCGTACTTCGATCCACGGCGAGCGCACGTCGGCCAGGCCTTTGCGCACGTCGATGATCACATTCGGGTCAGTGTAGGGGCCGGAGGTGTCGTACACGGTAACCGGCGCGTTGATTTCACCGCCGAAATCGGTGGGGGTCACGTCCAGGCTGATTTCGCGCATTGGCACGCGGATGTCCGGGCGAGTGCCCTGCACGTAGATTTTTTGCGAGCGGGTAAACGGCTGCACGGAGCCGGAGTCGACCTTGGCCGATTCACTCAGGTGCACGGTGTTTTTCAGTTTTGTACTTTTTATTTCTGTGCTCATCACAGGCTCTCCAACTATCCAGGCGGTGGATTTTTGTCGGAGCGAACCTGGGACGGATGAACGCACTGAAACCAGTGCTGTGCTCTGTGCACGAGGGCTGCTCAATAAATGAACAGCATCCCGGACGAAGCACAAGAGGACTCGCCGGGTGACGAGAAATCTTGTTCCCTACGCAGGCGCTAACCTGATCAGGTTCAACGGGATCCGGTATTTACCGATCTCAGCCTTCCAACAAGGCACCCCGACAAGAACGTGGCCAGTCTAGACCATGCCGCGGGCAAATTGCCAATAGCGGTGCATTCAGCGTGATGAATGGCGTGATTGCGGGATTGTTGCGCCGAGTCAGCACCACTACACTCGGTTGCCGCCACAATGCTTGACGCCAGGAATGGCCCGCCTTAGCCTTGGGCGCTAAATTATCACCGTAATATTTAAACTAGGGATCGCCTCATGCTGCGCAAACTTTCACTGGCTCTCGCCGTGTCTTGTGCGACCAACGGAATGGTCTGGGCAGCTGAAGCGCCCTTGTCCGCCAACACCGACTTGGTCAGCGTCTACCAGGAAGCCGTGGACAACAACGCCGACCTGGCCGCTGCCCGTGCCCAATACGGCGCGCAAAAAGAAGTGGTGCCCCAGGCCCGCGCCGGGCTGCTACCGAACCTGACCGGTGGTGCCGATATCAATAACGTGCGCACCCAGATCGACACGCCCGCCGCCACCGCCAACCGCGACGCGCACTCCTGGCGCGCCACCTTGAGCCAGCCCCTGTTCCGCGCCGACCGCTGGTTCCAACTGCAGGCGGCCGAAGCCACCAACGAGCAGGCTGCGCTGCAACTGTCGGCCACCGAACAGAACCTGATCCTGCAAAGCGCCGAAAACTATTTCGCCGTGCTGCGTGCCCAGGACAACCTGGCCTCGACCAAGGCCGAAGAAAATGCGTTCAAACGCCAGCTGGACCAGTCCAACGAACGCTTTGACGTCGGCCTGTCGGACAAGACCGATGTCCTGCAATCCCAGGCCAGCTACGACACCGCCCGCGCCAACCGCATCCTGGCCCAACGCCAGGTGGAAGACGCGTTCGAAGCATTGATCACCTTGACCAACCGTCAGTACAACTCGATCCAGGGCATTGTCCACACGCTGCCAGTGTTGCCGCCGCTGCCGAACGACGCCAAGGCCTGGGTCGAAACCGCCGGCCGCCAGAACCTGAACCTGCTCGCCAGCAACTACGCCGTCACCGCCGCCGAAGAAACCCTCAAGCAGCGCAAGGCCGGGCATGCACCGACCCTGGACGCCGTGGCGCAATACGAAAAAGGTGACAACGACGCCCTGGGCTTCAGCAACCCGAATGCTTTCGGCACGCCGTACCGTGGCGATGTGGAACAACGCACCATCGGCCTGCGCCTGAGCATCCCGATCTACAGCGGCGGGCTGACCAGCTCGCAAGTGCGTGAATCCTACTCGCGCCTGGGCCAGACCGAGCAGCAGCGCGAAGGCCTGCGCCGCCAGGTGGTGGAAAACACCCGCAACCTGCACCGTGCGGTGAACACCGATGTGGAGCAGGTGCAGGCGCGCCGCCAGTCGATCATCTCCAACCAGAGCGCAGTAGAAGCCACGGAAATCGGCTACCAGGTGGGCACGCGCAACATCGTCGATGTGCTGGACTCACAGCGCCAGCTCTACGCGTCGGTGCGCAACTACAACAACAGCCGCTACGACTACATCCTCGACAACCTGCGCCTGAAACAAGCCGCGGGCACCTTGAACCCAGGCGACTTGCAGGACCTGGCGCGCTACCTCAAGGCTGACTACAACCCGGACCGCGACTTCCTGCCGCCGGACCTGGCCAAGGCCGCCGCCGAACAACTCAAGGCCCGTCCCGGCTATTAAACACAGCGTATAACCAATGTGGGAGCGGGCTTGCTCGCGAATGCGGTGTGTCAGCCAGTGCATCTGGTACTGATACACCGCATTCGCGAGCAAGCCCGCTCCCACAGTTGATTGGTGGTGTCAGCGGGTAAGCAGTTTGTCCAAACCGTCCAGCAGGCGCTTGAGCGCGCCCTGGTTGGCCTGCATCACCTTGAGGCCAGCCTGCGCCATCTTGCGGGCATCCTGCGGCAATTCGAACAACTGGCGCACGGCCTCGGCCAATCCTTCGGCGTCATCCACCTCGCGCAGCGCTCCCGCTTCGCGCATCATCGCCGTGATTTCGAGGAAGTTGAACACGTGCGGCCCCATGATCACCGGCAATGCCAAGGCCGCCGGTTCCAGTGGGTTATGCCCGCCCGTCGCCACCAGGCTGCCGCCGACAAAAGCGCTGTCGGCGAGGGCATACAGAAACAGCAATTCACCCATGGTGTCGCCGAGCAGTACCGCGGTTTGCGCGGTGACCGCGTCGCCGCTGGAACGGCGCACCGTGGCAAAGCCTTGTTGCTGACACAGTTCGAACATCGGCCCGAAGCGCTCCTGGTGACGCGGCACCAGAATCAGCAGCGCATTGGGATAGCTGTCGAGCAGTTGTCGATGCGCCGCCAGCACCACGTCATCTTCACCTTCATGGGTGCTCGCGGCGATCCACACCGGGCGCTCGCTGGCGCCCCATTGCGCGCGTAACGCAGCGGCCCGCGCCGGCAGTTCGGGGTCGATGGTCAGGTCGAACTTGATCGAGCCGGTGACTTCGACGGTTTCCGGGCGAGCCCCGAGGCTCAGGAAGCGCTGGGCTTCGGTCTGCGTCTGCACAGCGAAGAGGCTCATCTGCGACAGCATCGGCGCCGTCAGTTTGGCAAAGCGTGCGTAGCCCTTGGCCGAGCGCGCCGACAACCGTGCATTCGCCAACGCCACTGGAATCCCTCGCTGGGCGCAGGCGTGGATATGGTTGGGCCACAGCTCGGTTTCCATGATCACTGCCAGTTTCGGCTGCACGCGATCGAGGAAACGTTTGGCGGCGCACGGCAAGTCATACGGCAAGTAGCAATGCTGGATGCGCGGCTCGTTGGCGAACAACGCCTGGATGCGCTCGGACCCGGTGGGCGTCATACACGTGACGGTGATCGGCAGCGTCGGATAACGCGCCAGCAACCCGCGCACCATGGGCGCGGCGGCAATGCTCTCGCCCACCGACACGGCATGCACCCAGATCCCGCCCGGCTGCATCACCGGCAAGCCATAGGAGAAGCGCTCGCCGACGCGCTTGGCATAGGCCGGCGCCTTGCGCGCGCGCAGCCACAGACGTAAAGCCACCAAGGGCAGCGCCAGGTAAAACAGACAGCTGTAGAGAGTTCTATTCATGGCGGCGGAGTTTATCGGCTTTTTCAGTCGATCGCCTGCAAGCACTCGGCAAATCGTTTGGCCAGGAAGCGCGCGGCAGGCCCCAGATGCTCGTCGCGCCGCCAGACCAGCTCCACCACCAAGGCCGGCGGCGTCCATTCGCTGTCCAGCTCAACCATTTGTTGCTGATAGGTCGGGTACTGCACGATATGCCGGGGCAGCCAGGCCCAGCCCAGGCCGCTCATCAGCCATTCGGCCAACACGTAGAAACTGTCGGCGCGCCACACCAACGGGCTGGCGGCTTCGCTGCCGGGGTAGACGCTGGTCTGGGTCGACATCAACAACTGACGGAACTGCGCCAGACGCTGGCACGTCACGTACGGTTCCTTGGCCAGCGGATGATTCACGCCGCATACCGTGACCATCTCCACACTGCCGACAACCCGTCGCTCCAGGGCTTCGGGGATTTGATCGTGATAGAACAGCAGACCCAGGTCAGCCTTGCGCTCCACCAGCTTACGGGCCACATCGCCCTGCGCGGCGCTGGACAGCTGCACTTCCAGCAACGGGTACTTGCCCGCCAGCGCCTCCAGGCTATCGAGTACCGGCTGAAACAGCATGGCTTCATCCTGGGCCAGGCGCAGGCAAGCCTCCTCGCCGCGGGTCAGTGACAGTGCCCGGCCATTGAGCCGTTCACACTGGCGCAACACTTCGCGTGCCTCCTCCAGCAATACGCTGCCGGCTTCCGTCAGCCGCGGTTGGCGGCCGCTGCTACGCTCGAACAGGCTGACGCCAAGGTCCGCCTCCAGCATCGCAATCCCATTGCTCACCGCCGACTGCGCCTTGCGCTGCTGACGCGCCACGGCCGAAAACGAACGGTGTTCGGCGACGCTGACAAACAGGCGCATTTGCTCCAGATCCCACTGCACACTCATGGCTCGACCCATCTCTTATTCGGATAGGTAATGACTTTACCCCATCTGACTGAACGCTAGAATGCCAGCCTTATCTGATTGCTTTACCCGAGGATTGACCCATGAACGTCGCTTACTACTACTTGGCCATTGCCATCTGCTCGGAAGTGATCGCCACCGTTTCCATGAAGGCCATCAAGGGCTGGAGCACGCCGATCCCCCTGCTGCTGGTGATCGTCGGCTACGGTGTGGCGTTCTGGATGCTGACGCTGGTGGTGCGCACAGTGCCGGTGGGCGTCGCCTACGCCGTGTGGGCCGGGATGGGCATTGTGATGGTGAGCATCGCGGCGCTGTTCATCTACGGGCAGAAGCTGGATATCCCGGCGATGCTGGGGATGGGCCTGATTGTGCTGGGCGTGGTGGTGATCCAGTTGTTCTCGAAAACCGCCGGGCACTGACCACCCTTCAACACGCTGTATACTGCGCCTCTTGTCTTGAACACTGAGGTTGCCCATGCCATCCGTTATGTCCACCGACGTTCTGATTGTCGGCGCCGGGGTTGCAGGCCTCTGGCTGAATGCGCGCCTGCGCCGCCAGGGGTTTTCCACGGTGTTGGTGGAAAGCGCCACCCTGGGTGGCGGGCAAAGCGTGAAGTCCCAGGGGATCATTCACGGCGGTGCGAAATACGCCCTGCACGGTGCGCTCACCGGCGCCTCCGAAGCCATTGCCGACATGCCGCGCCGCTGGCGTGAAGCGCTGGCGGGTAACGGTGAGCTGGATCTGACCGGCGTGCGCCTGTTGTCCGACGCTCATTACCTGTGGTCCCCCGGCACGCTCGCCGGCAACCTCACCAGCTTTTTCGCCAGCAAGGCCGTGCGCGGCCGTGTCGATCAGGTCAAGGGGGACGACCTGCCGCCTGCCCTGCAAGACCGTCGTTTCAAGGGCAAAGTCTATCGCCTGGCAGAGTTGGTCGTTGACGTGCCGAGCCTGATCGAACGCCTGGCCCAGCTGGCCGGTGATGGTTTGCTCGCCGGACAACACATCGAACCCTTGCGTGAAGGCAACACACTGGTGGGTTTGAACGTGGACGGCCGCGAGATCCGCGCCCAACGTATCGTGTTGAGTGCCGGCGCCGGCACGGCGGACCTGCTGACCGCGCTGGGTCTGAACCAGCCAGCGATGCAAAAGCGCCCGTTGCACATGATCATCGCCAAAGGCCCCGGTCTGAAACCGTTGTATGCCCACTGCCTGGGGGGCGGCACCAAGCCGCGCATCACCGTCACCACTCACCCGGCAGCCGATGGCAACTGGGTGTGGTACATGGGCGGCGACATTGCCGAAGCCGATGGCGTAGCGCGCACACCGGAAGAACAGATCGCCACCGCGCAGAAAGAGCTGGCGCAATTGCTGCCGTGGATCGACATGAGCCAGACCCAGTGGGCCACTCTGCGGGTCGACCGTGCCGAGCCGCTGCAATCAGGCCTGACCCGTCCCGACAACGCCTTCATCGCCGAGGAAGGCCGCCTGCTGGTGGGCTGGCCGACCAAACTGGCACTGGCGCCGGACTTCGCCGATCGGGTGATCAACCGCCTGGAACGTGACGGGATCCGCCCGACTGCCAGCGAGCCTCTACCCGCCCTGCCAAAACCCGCCATCGGCGTACCTGCCTGGGAGCAATTGTTGCCATGAGCCTGCCCACCCTTCACGACCTGCATCGCCCCCTGGGCAGCACCGGCCTGATGGTCTCGCCACTGGGCCTGGGCACCGTCAAGCTGGGCCGCGACCAAGGGGTGAAATACCCCAGCGGTTTCCAGATTCCTGGTGACGACGAAGCCCGCATGCTGTTGCGACAGGCTCGCGAACTGGGCATCAACCTGATCGACACGGCGCCCGCCTATGGCATGAGCGAGGAACGTCTGGGCCCGCTGCTGCGTGGCCAGCGAAAGGACTGGGTGATCGTCAGCAAGGTCGGTGAAGAGTTCGAGAATGGCCTGTCCAGCCACGACTTCAGCGCGGCCCACACCCGCCTGTCGATCGAGCGCAGTTTGAAACGACTTGAAACCGATTTTATCGACATGGTGCTGGTGCACTCCGACGGCAACGACCTGCACATCCTCAACGACTGCGAGGTCTACCAGACCCTGGCCGAGTTGAAAAAGGAAGGCAAGATCCGTGGTTTCGGCTTCTCCGGCAAAACCGTAGAAGGCGGCGTGAAGGCTCTGGAACAGGGCGATTGCGCCATGATCACCTACAATTTGAACGAACAGACCGAGAAAGCCGTCATTGATTATGCGGCGGCCCATGGCAAGGGCATCCTGGTGAAAAAGGCATTAGCCAGCGGCCACGTGTGCCTGGAGCCTGGAATGGATCCAATTCGGGCGAGTTTCATGCTGTTGTTTGCGCAAACGGGCGTCGCCAGTGCTATTGTCGGGACCATTAATCCGCTGCACCTGGCCCATAACGTGGCGACCGCTGCCCAAGTCATTCGTCAACTCTGATGCCGCCCACGCGGCCGACCCCGTCGCAAGAAGGAGCCGACATGCCGCGAACGCTCATAAGAAAAAACCCCAGCAACTTCAAGACACTGCCGCTGCACGTCGAAGCCACCCCCGAAGGCCTGAGTTACCAGAGCGTCGGCATGCCGCTCAATTTTGCCCAGACCCTGCAACGCCGCAAACCGGTGGAGGTGGCCGACCCGGAACGCTTCGCCCTGGAGCTGGCCAACCTCGGCGTATCCGTACGCCTGACCCTGCATTGGCAGAACCGCGATTATTGGGTGCTGGTACGCCAGCGCCGCCAGGACCGTGGCGATGTGGTCCTCAAGCTGATTTCCGGCTATGTGCCCGCCCACGAACTGAACCTGCCGCTGCACACTGCGATCCAGGAAATTGCCGAAGAGTGCCTGCTGGAAACCCCGGAAGGCTGGCTTGGCGGACGCTTCAACGACACCTGGCTACCGGCGCCCTATTCCGCCGCGCTGCATTATCGTGAAGCCTTGCCCTTTCGCCTCAGCCCGCTGTCCGGTGCCGCCCGCCCGGTACGTTGCGCCACCACTCAATTGATCGAGCGCCCCCGCGCCTACGTGCACCTGCCCACCGCCTCCCTGCAATTGATCTACGACCTGCGCCTGGAAGTGCCCAAGGAAGCCAAGTCCCTGAGCCTGTTCCATGTGGACGAGCGCCTGGAAGGCGATCAACTGGTGGCACGCCTGGACCGTCAGCGCCCCGACCTGTACCTGATGCCGCTGAAAGATGGCCAGCCTCTGGCCGAGTTGTACACCGTCAAGAAAGACCAGCTGTACCCGGCAAGTACTCGCGGCTTGTACCTGGCGGAGAGCTTCGCCCAACAGGAAGGCTGGCTGGTGCGTGAGGAGCGGATTCGCTGGAAGGATTGGCTACGCCAACAGGGTTTGGCTATGCCTGAGAAAGAGTCGAAATTGAAGCGCCTGGCACAGCGGATGTTGCGCAAGATCGTGCCGAAGAAAAAAGCCAAGGCTTGAATGTGGGAGCTGGCTTGCCTGCTCCCACACTTGATTGCGTTCAGCCTTCGAGCAAGCGCTCCAGCCCAACCTTCAACGGCGTGGGCTCCGGCAGCGTGAAGCTCGCCAGCAAGCGCTGGTTATTCGCCCGCGAATGCCGGATATCCCCGGAACGCGCCGGCCCGTAAGTCACCGTTGGCAGCTTGCCGACGATTTCTTCCAAGGCCTGCAACACCTGCTTGAGGGTGGTGGTGCGGTTCCAGCCCACATTGATGGCGCCCAACGGTGCCGACGGCGCTTCAATGGCCTGCACCAGCACATCCACCAGGTCTTCCACGTACATGAAGTCACGGGTTTGCTCGCCATCGCCAAACACGGCAATCGGCACGCCCTGCTGCGCGCGCTCGCTGAAGATACTGATCACGCCGGAATACGGCGATGAGGGGTCCTGGCGGGGGCCGAAGATATTGAAGAAGCGAAAAATCACCGGCTCCAGGCCATGCTGGCGACGGTAGAAGTCGAAGTAGTGCTCGCCAGCCAGCTTGTCGGACGCATAGGGCGTCAACGGCGCCTTGGTGGTTTCTTCGTCAATCGAAGCGCCTTCGCCATTGTTGCCATAGACCGCGGCGCTGGAGGCATATACCACACGTTTTACGCCGGCCTTGCGCATAGCTTCGCAGACATTCAAGGTGCCGACGAAGTTGCTCTGGTGCGTGCTGACCGGATCATCCACCGACGCTTGCACCGAGGCCACTGCCGCCAGGTGCACCACCGCCGTTGTGTCGACGGCGGCGCGGGCCACCAGCTCGGCATCGGCTACATCACCTTCCAGCAATTCAACGCGCGGATTGTCCAGCGGCAGGTTGCTGCGCTTGCCGGTGGACAGGTTATCCAGCACCCGTACGCCGTAGCCTTTGGCAAGCAGCGCATCGACCAGGTGTGAGCCGATAAAACCGGCGCCACCGGTGATAAGAACGCGTTTACTCATTGTTGCGGATTTTCTCGACAATGGCCGTGGTCGAGCTGTTTTCGACCAGGCCCAGCACTTTGACCTTGCCGCCGTAGGCACTGACGATATCCGCCCCGACAACCTGATCGACGGAGTAATCGCCACCCTTGACCAGCACGTCGGGCTTGACCTGGGCCAGCAGGTTTTCCGGGGTCGCTTCAGGGAAGCTGATCACCCAGTCCACCGCGCCCAGCCCCGCGAGCACTGCCATGCGACGGTCGACACTGTTGATCGGACGGCCAGGGCCTTTGAGGCGGCTGACCGACGCGTCGTCGTTGACCGCAACGATCAGGCGATCACCTTGGGCGCGCGCCTGCTCCAGGTACGTCACGTGACCGGCGTGCAGGATGTCGAAGCAGCCATTGGTGAACACAATGCTTTCGTTGTGGGCACGGGCGTCGTCAATGGCCAGCAGCAGTTGTTCGATGGTCAGTACACCGCGCTCCGAACCTTCGGAGCGCTGGATCGCACGCCGCAATTCAGGCGCGCTGATGGCAGCGGTACCCAATTTGCCCACCACAATGCCTGCCGCCAGGTTGGCCAGGGCCACAGCGTGGGGCAGTTCTTCGCCCGCCGCAATCGAGGCGGCCAGGGTGGAAATCACGGTGTCGCCGGCGCCGGTCACGTCGAACACTTCGCGGGCACGTGCCGGCAAGTGCATCGCCGGGTGGCCCGGACGCAGCAGGGTCATGCCGTGCTCACCCCGGGTCACCAGCAAGGCGCCCAAGTCGAGATCGGCCATCAGCGCCGCGCCCTTGGTCACCAAATCGTGCTCATCGGTGCAACCGCCGACGATGGCTTCGAACTCACTGAGATTAGGCGTGATCAGGCTGGCTCCGCGATAAATCGAGAAGTCCTTGCCCTTGGGATCGGCCAGTACCGGAATGCCCTTGGCCTTGGCGGCCAGGATCAGTTCCTGGTGATTCTTCAAGGCGCCTTTGCCGTAGTCGGACAACACCAGCACCTTGATGCCTTCGAGCAACTGATCGACCTGGCCACGCAGGGCAAGGGCGTCAGTGGTGAAGGGTTCTTCGAAATCGATACGCAGCAATTGCTGGTGCCGGCTCATGACCCGCAGCTTGACGATGGTGGGCTGGTGGGCGATGCGCTGGAACAGCGCGCGCACGCCAGCACCGCGCAGGCTGTTGGCCAGGCTGTCGGCGGCTTCGTCGTCGCCGGTCACGCCGACCAGGGAGGCTGGGGCGCCGAGGGCGGCAATGTTAAGGGCAACGTTGGCAGCGCCACCTGGACGGTCTTCGATTTGCTCGACCTTGACTACCGGTACCGGTGCCTCAGGGGAAATCCGTGAGGTACCGCCATGCCAGTAACGGTCGAGCATGACATCGCCGACCACCAAGACAGGGGCTTGATCGAATCGCGGCATGGACAACTTCATGGAGCAACCCACATACAAAATGAACAGGGGCGCGATATTAGCACAGGGTTACAGGAGGATTGCGGGAGGGTTTTGCAATGCAGGAGCCGGCAAGCCGGCTCCTGCACAGAAGGTCAGGTGATGTCGGCGGAAACCGGCGCATCCAGTCCCATGGCGTGCAGGCGGGCATAGTAGCCGTTCTGTGCCAACAGTTCGCCGTGGGTGCCACGCTCGACAATCCGGCCATCGTCCATCACCAGGATCAGGTCAGCTTTCTCGATGGTGGACAAACGGTGCGCGATCACCAGAGTGGTGCGACCTTGCATGACCTTGTCCAGCGCCGCCTGAATGTGGCGCTCGGACTCGGTGTCGAGGGCCGAGGTGGCCTCGTCGAGAATCAGCAACGGTGCGTTCTTCAGCAGGGCACGGGCAATAGCCAGGCGCTGGCGTTGACCGCCGGACAGCAGCACACCGTTTTCGCCGACCTGGGTATCGAAGCCCTTGGGCAACTGGTCGATGAAGTCCTTGGCATTGGCATCCGCAGCCGCCGCCTCAACCTCCGCACGTGGTGCGCCGGCCAGGTCGCCGTAGGCGATGTTGTTGGTCACGGTGTCGCTGAACAGCGTCACGTGCTGGGTCACCTGGGCGATGTGCTTGCGCAGGTTGAGCAGCTTGTAGTTCTCGATCTCGATGCCGTCCAGCAGGATCTCGCCGCTTTCATGATGATAGAAACGCGGGATCAGGCTGGCCAGGGTCGATTTACCGCTGCCCGAACGCCCTACCAGGGCAATCATCTGCCCTGGCTCGGCGGTAAAGCTGATGTCCTTGAGCACATGGCGCTCGGTGCCTGGGTAGGTGAAATTGAGGTTGCGTACGTCAAGACGACCGCTGACTTTGTCACGCTCGATCGTGCCGCGATCAACTTCGACCTCTTCGTCCAGCTGTTCAAAAATGCTTTCGGCGCCGGCCACACCCTTCTGGATCGTCGAGCTGACTTCCGAGAGCTGACGAATCGGCTTAGGCAACAGGCCTGCCAAGGTGATGTAGGCCACCATGTCACCTGCCGAGGCATCGCCGCGAAGATAAAGAACCAGGAACATCAGCACCGCCATCGCGGTGTAGATCACCAATTGCAGCGCCGGCGTGTAGATCGCGCCGGTACGGGTCATGCGCAGTTGCTTGTTGGTGTTGCTCTGGCTGGCCTTGAGGAAGCGTTTTTCCTCGTAGACTTCGCCACCAAAGCTGCGCACCACGCGATAGCCTTGGATGGTTTCCGACGCGACGTGCGTCACGTCGCCCATGGCCACCTGGATCTTCTTGCTCTGCTTGCGGAATTTCTTGCTGGCCGTGCTCACCATCACTGCAATCAACGGCAGGATAGCGATCATCACCAGCGTCAGGCGCCAGTTCATGAACAGCAGCGAGGCGAACAGGAAGATCACCGTCATGCCTTCACGGATCACCACTTTGATAGCGTCAGTGGCCGCGCCCGTGACCATGGTCACGTTGAAGGTGATGCGGGAAATCAGGTGCCCGGAGTTGTGGTTGTCGAAATAGCGGTTCGGCAGTGTCAGCAGATTGTTGAACAACTGCACCCGCAGGTCGTGCACCAGGCCCAGGGAAACCTTGGCCAGCAGGTAGTTACCGAGGAACGAACCAAGGCCCTGCCAGGCGGCGATCAGGATGATCAGCAGCGGCACCGCCTGCAGCAACTGCAGGTCCCGCAGGAATGGCACGCTGGGGAACAGTACGGCTTCAGGATTGGACAGACCGTCGACGAAGTACTTGAGGATGTACCCCAGCATGGGCTGGGTCGACGCGAAAATCAGAAATCCGAGGATACTCAATGCGAACAGACCCGCATAGGGTCTGACATAGCTGAGCAGACGGAAGTATATTTTCAAGCTCGAAGGGCTTGCGCTCGGACTGGAGTCGGTCATATCACGCGGCGTTTTGAAAAAGGAGGCTGACTTTAGCACAGCTTCTCTGTTGTACTTGCACCCTGCATGACCCACAGCCTGGTCGGTCCCGACCAGCGACATTATATAGCCACTACTTTAAGATGGTCGGCTTTCTCTAAATGGAATGGCTTTTCTGTATGCACTCCAAGCGCCTGATCTATGGCTCAAATCGCGTTTTCGACTTCCTGGTCCTATGGATTTTGCCCATTGGCTTGTTGTTGTTACTGAGTTCGCTGTTCTTCGTATCCAACCGCAACGTGCTGCATCGAATCGTCTACATCCTGTTCAGCGTACCGACCCTGTTCATGTTGTGCATGCGCCCTCGGGAGTTAAAGGAGTTACTGCGTGAGCCCCTGGCGCTCGCATTCCTGGCCTTCTCTGCCTGGGCCCTGGCCAGCCTGATGTGGAGCCCCGAGCCCACCACCGACACCGACCTGTTCAAGCGCCCGCTCAATACCTTCATGCTGTTTGGCGGCTGCGGTCTGTTGCTGCATTACCGCAACGAACTGTTCAAACCGATCTTCTTCAGTGCTGCTGTGATTGCACTCGTGGTGAGCTTGTGCAACCTGGTGGCCTTCGTCAAAGGCTTCGAACCGGGCATGCGCATGATCGGTGGGCGTGGCGCCCTCGACAACCCGCTGCTCAGCTCTCATCTATTCGGTTTCTTCTGCGTCTACTGGCTATATGTCTGCATGACCACCCAGCGCCTGAACGTCCTGTGGTTCAGCGCCCCGGCTCTGGCGGTCATGCTCGCGGCGGTTCTGGCCACGGGCTCACGCACACCGTTGGTCGCCCTGACACTGACCATCCTGTGGATGACCTTCGTCAGCCGCAACCGCCGCTCAGCCTTGCTGATAGCCGGCATGATCCTGGGCGGCGTCGGGCTTCTGCTGCTCTACCCCGAACAGATCACCACTCGCGGCAGCTCGTTCCGCTTCGAATTGTGGGGCATGTCCCTGCAGCGCATTGCTGAACATCCTTGGATCGGCCACAGCTATGACTCCGAGTTGTACCTGACCCTGTCCGACGGCTACGAGCTGCGCGAGCCGCACAGCTTTGCCCTGGGCGTGCTGTATTACGTCGGGATCATCGGTTTTATCCCATGGATCTTCATGCTCGGCTGGGGCCTGTATAAAGGCCTCAAAGAACGTGCGCAACCACTGTTTATCCTGGCATCGTCGCTGCTTGCCTATGGCATCGGCGCCGGATTGACCGAAGGCGGTGGCATCCTGTCACGCCCCAAGGAGCACTGGTTCCTGCTGTGGATTCCACTGGCCATCATCACCGGCCTGAGCATGGCCCAGCGCCGTCGCAGCCTGCTGCGCATACCGGTGCAAAACCTGCTGCCTGAAGGCTTTAATCAACTGTGCGCCGATGCCCACGTGATCGAAGCCGACGGCCTGGGCCCGAAGGTCCTGCGCCTGGCCGACGGTCGTTTCCTCAAAGTGTTCCGCCCACGCCGGTGGTATACCTCTGGCAGCTTCAACCCCTATTCCGAACGGTTTGCCAGCAACGCCGAGCAATTGCGCACCCTGGGTATCCCCACACCGCAGATTCTGGGCCTCTACCGCCTGCCCGATGCAAGCAGTGCTGTCAGCTATTCGCCACTGCCCGGCCTGACCCTGCGCCAGGCCCTGCAAAGCCTGGACAACAGCCTGCGCGAATCGCTGATCGAACGCTTCGGCCAGTTCATGGCCCAACTGCATGAGCGCGGCGTGTACTTCCGCTCACTGCACCTGGGCAACGTTCTGCTGATGGACGACGGCGAGTTCGGCCTGATCGATATCGCCGACCTGCGCATCTACCCGTCGCCGCTGCGCAACGCCTTGCGCCAGCGCAACCTGCGTCATATGCAGCGCTACCCGCAGGACCGCGCCTGGTTATTTGAGACACACTTCGAACAGCTGGCCAAAGGTTATGCGTCGGTTGCCAGTCAAGGCGCCACGGCGAAAATCCGCGAGCACGTACTGGCGCTGAGCCGCCCCGCCGTCTGATAAAAAAAGGCGACTATCACTGCTGATAGTCGCCTTCTTCACTGCGCCTGCCGCCTCACGCCCTGAGGGGTGCCAGATACAATCGCACCAAGCCACGCAAGGTCTTGCGCCCCCAGAACTTCAACGGGATCTGCTTGAGTATCTCTCGCGCCAGCGGCCGGTCACGGTCGGCGGTCTTCAAGAACATCGAGTTCAGGAAGTTGTAGCGCACCGCGTCGTAGGCCGGATGCTCGCTGAAATGGGCATAGGTCTTGAGAATGTTCTGGATCATGTAGCGGTGGTTCTTGTAGGTGTTGTTCGCGTGCTGCCGGTAGCGCGCCATCACCACGCCAAGAGCGTCGATGGTGTAGCCGGCAGCCGTGATCTTCAGCTGGATCAGCAGGTCTTCCAGAGGAATCAACGGGTCGAAACCACCCACTTCTTCCAGCACTTCGCGGCGAATCAACATGGTCGGCGCTGGCGGGAAAGGCTTGCGGTCCATGAACATGTCGTCGAAATCCAGGCTGCGAAAGGGCACGTCGCGGCGCTGCTTTTTCTCCGGGTGCAGGTTGCCATCACCATCGATCAGCTCGATATTACCGGCGCACATGCCCACCTTCGGCTTGTCCGCCATATAGGCCACCTGGATGGCGAGGCGGTCCGGCAGCATGATGTCATCGGAGCCGAACGGTGCGATCAGGCTGCCCTTGGCGCGGGCGATGGCAGCGTTGAGCGTGGCGGTCAGCCCCTGATTCTGCTGCACCTGGAAATCAAAGCCGTGCTTGGCCTGCAAGCGCTGGATGCGTTCGACACTGTCATCCGTGGAGCCGTCATCCACCACCAGCAGTTCGATATTCGGGTACGTCTGGCCGAGCACGCTGAGGATGCTCTCTTCGATATACCGGCCGTGGTTGTAGGACGCGATAATCACTGAGACCAGGGGTTGTTGCGCTGTCATGCTCTACCTACTTCTTTCAAACCGGTTTCGATGAGGTTCAGGTACTTCTGCTGGAACTCGGCCAAGGCGTGGTTCTCTTCCAGGTAACGGAACACCTGCTCACCCTTGGCGCGCAATTGCTCATCGCTCATGGCCAAATAAGTGTCCAGGGCAGTTGTCAGTTGCTCGACATTGCCCGGCTCGTGGGACAAACCGCCCGCCCCTTCTACCAGGGGCAGCATGGCCGGCCCGTTGGAGGCAATCACCGGCAGGCGCCCGCTCATGCCTTCCAGCAGCGCCAGGCCCAGGCCCTCAAGCAAGGAAGGCATGGTCCAGATATCGAAGGCACGCACATACTTGAGGCCATCCTCGCGAAAACCCAGCAGGTGCGCACGGCCGGTGAGACCGAGGCGCTCGATGTCCGCGCGCAAATCCGCCTCGGCACGGCCGGAACCGATGATGCCGACCTGGGCGTTGGGGTATTTGTCCTTGAGGCGGGCGAACGCCTGCAGCAGGTGCGTGTGCCCCTTGATCGGCACCAGGCGCCCCAATGCGCCGATGATTCGCGCGTCGAGCGGCAGCCCGAGCGCCTGGCGCGCCTGCTCGCGCGGCAGCTGCAAGGCTTCGGCCTGCGGAATATCGATGGCGTTGGTGACGAAGGTGGTGTTCTCTCGGGTAAAACCGCAGTTGAGCCCGACGAGGTAATCCCTGACCGCCGCCGACACCCCGACAAAGCGCCAGGCCGGGCTGACCAAACGACGCGTCTGGCGCCGGCGATAGGCGCGCTCGTACTCGCCGAAACCGTGAGAGATACCAATGCACAATGGGATCTTCAACCAGCGGTTGAGCGACAGCATCATGTTCACCGACTTGAAGCGATTGCAGATGACCACGTCGAACTTCTGCTCGCGGCAGTACTTGTAGATTTCCCACATGGCGCCCAGGCGAATGCCCTTGAGAGCCTTCTCGGGAAACTCGAAATACTTGGAATGATCCGCCACGCTCAACGGCTGGCCCGGCTGCGGTCGCCCGCTGAGAAAGGCCGACGTCACCTCGAATCGCTCGGTCGGCAACGCCTTGACGATCTGCTCACCGAGATCGGCGAAATCATTGAGTTTGACGTTGTAGTCAGGCTGCAACTGCAAAACCTTGAAACGAGGCTTCATATCACTCCATGAGGCAATCGGGCTGCTACGCGCACGCAGCCCGACGAAAAAAGTCAATTTCAGTCCTGCTTCAGCACCCAAAGCAGCTCGTGACGACGCACGGCCTTACGGAAAAACTCATTCTCGCCGTAAGGCGATGGACCACGACCAGCCAGCCATTGCTGCAACAGGCGACGCACCCGGCGCTTGAACGGCGCACGGGGCTGCAAGTCATGCATCATGCCCAGCGCCATGGCCTTGTCCTGCTGCTGGCTCTCGCTCAGCACCCGGCAATAAGGTTCAAGCACCTGGCCAGCATCGAACTGCGGCGGCAAAGCGACGCCAGCACCGGAATCACCCATGGGCCAACGGTCGTTATCGTGCAGATGGTTGGCGTAGCCAAGCAACGTGGTCGGTTGCCACTCAAGTCCCTGCAACGCCTGCACCACCGCGGTGTGGGCGCAGATATGGTCAGGGTGGGGGTCGAGCACTGGCGTGGGCAGTACAATCACCTCGGGACGCGCCTTGAGCAACACTGCCCGCAGGTCAGCGATCAGGTTATTCCAGGTCGGCGCACCGTCCACATCCCCCGGCAACGCCAGGGCATTGAACTGGCGGAACAGCCGCGTATCGTCCAACTGCGCTTCGCGCGATGCCTGGGGTTGGTCGGGGGCGTTACGCATGGCCGGCAGTTGCAGGCAGAAATACCCCAACTGCACGCAGTGCGCCTCGGGCACGCCGGCCCAGCGTGGCACGGCAATGCTGTCCCAGGCGCGCAGGCGCCCTTTGATCCGCGCCGCTTCAGCCTTGGGCAGGCCCATCTGCTGATAGTGCTCGGCCTCGATCTCACCGGCGGTCAGGGTCACGATCCAGCTTTCATCCGCCTGGCCGTACAGGCCGAAGGCGGCCAGTTCGGCATCGTCGGCATGAGGGGCGATCACCATCACGCGATGGCGCGCAGCATCGGGCTGGCGAAACACCCACAAGACCGGCTGGCCGATCACGCGGCAAAAACGCCCGCGCAGGCGCAGCTCACCCGCGGCCAATGCCTGCGCCGAGCCCGTGAGGTTCAGGTAACGCTTGCCGACCACACCGCGCTCGAACGCCTGGCGATCGTCCAGAAACTCAACCGCAGGATCAAAGAAACGCCCCCACAGGTTGCTTTTGAGCTGTACTTCGACGATCAGCGTTTCATCGCCAGCCAGCTCAAGCGGCGTATCTGCCAGCAACCTGCCGCCCTCCAGACGCAATCCGACCTGCTGGCCACTCGGCGCAAAACTGTATTGGTAGTCATCCTTGGGCGAATAAAACAGGTGGTCGGCAAACCAGGCTTCATGGGCCACCCACAGCAACACCGCCAGGATCAGCGGCAGCCACCAGGCCACCAGCACACCGGCCGCGATCAACAGCAGCAGGCCGATCAGCAGCGCAATGCGTTTATTGCGCCGGTGGCGCTTGAGCAGTTGCTGTTTGCGGCTCATAGGCTGAACACCGGCACCGGGTTGCACCAGCGCTCCTTGTACTCGCGGTCGGCACGCCCGAAGGAAAAACGCAGCGGCTTATCCACGGCCCGCGCCTGTTCCCAGGCGCTTTGCGTGTTGAGGAAGCTCAGCACGCTGCCAGGGCTGAACGCACGGGTTTCAGGATCAACACCGCCGTTGACGTACTCAATGCTGATCCACTCTGGCGACTCGACCCGGTACACCAACTGCACGGCAATCGGCGCATCGTTGAGAAACAGCACCGAGCCGATCAGGAACTCCTTGAGCAGCGCCAGCACCTCAGCCAGACGCTCGGCCCCCGTGGCCGGAAAGCCCCAGCGGCGCTGAAACAGATCGCAGTAGATTGCCGCCAGCTCGGTGCTGGAAAACTCGTTCACCGCCCGCACCACACCGCCTGCCTCTTCCAGCAGGCGCAATTCGCGGCGCTGGTTGTAGCGAAACTTCTTCGACAGGTCTTCGGGGGTACGCGCCATGGCCAATTGCTCGGCCTGGGGCTTGAGGGTGATGATGCGGCCCTGGTTCAGTGCTGACAGGTAGCGCCCGCGATGGCGCACCGGCAACTGCGCATCGGCAGCGATCGGCAGGATGATCTCGGCATTGCCGAGGTCAAACAGGCCTTTCTTGCCGCTGCGTTTGAGCACGTCCTTGGACAGGGCCAGGTCGCGCCCCCAGGTGGCAATCGCGCCCTTGAGTTCGCCGTCCTGCTCCCAGCCCAGGTAACGCACAGGAATCTGCGCCAGGCCCGCCAACCGCTCGACCACCTGCGGATGGGTCGCCACGCTGCCGCCAAATTGCTGCCAGGCCTGGGCGTAAACCTCGGCCTCGACAGGCGTCCAGCCACGCTCACGCCACGCCTGGAAGCGGTTCAGCATTTAGACCACGGCGTCATAAGGGTCCACGCCGTCCTTGACGACCAGGATGTCTTCCATGATCAGGTACTGCAGGTCGGAGCCGAAGAACATGTCCAGCGCGTCTTTCGGCGAGCAGATCATCGCTTCGCCACGACGGTTGAGCGAGGTGTTCAAGGACACACCGTTGCCGGTCAGCACTTCCAGCTCTTTCATCATGTCGTAGTAGCGCGGGTTGTACTCGCGCTTGAGCACCTGGGCGCGGGAGGTGCCATCTTCATGGACCACTTCCGGCACACGGGTCTTCCACTCTTCCGCCACTTCAAAGGTGAAGGTCATGAACGGCGCCGGGTGATCGACCTTGATCATCTGCGGGGCCACGGTGTCGAGCATCGACGGGCAGAAAGGCCTCCAACGCTCGCGGAACTTGATCTGGTGGTTGATACGGTCAGCCACGCCGGTCGCACTCGGGCAACCGATGATCGAACGACCGCCGAGGGCACGCGGGCCGAACTCCATGCGACCCTGGAACCAGGCCACCGGATTGCCGTCGACCATGATCTTGGCGATGCGCTGGGGCATGTTTTCGATCTTGCGCCAGTTCGGTTTGCTTTCGTGCTTGGCGCACGCGGCAATCACATCTTCGTTGCTGTAGGACGGGCCGAGGTAGACGTGTTCCATCTTCTCCACCGGTACACCACGGGCGTGGGACACATAGGCCGCGGCACCGACAGCAGTGCCGGCATCGCCGGAGGCCGGCTGTACGAACAGCTCCTTCACGTCGTCGCGGGCAATGATCTTCTGGTTCAGCTTCACGTTCAGCGCGCAACCGCCGGCAAAGGCCAGCTTGCCGGTGTCTTTCAGGATGTCGCCCAGGTAGTGGTCGATCATCTGCAGGGCCAGCTTCTCGAACAGCGCCTGCATGCTCGCGGCGTAGTGGATGTAAGGTTCGTCGGCGATATCGCCTTCGCGCTTCGGACCCAGCCACTCGATCAGTTTTGGCGAGAAGTAGAAACCCTTGCCCTTCTCTTTGTAACGACGCAGGCCGATCACGTTGGCGTAGTCGGTGTTGATCACCAACTCGCCGTTTTCAAAGGAGGCCAGGCGCGAGAAGTCGTACTTGCTGGCATCGCCGTACGGGGCCATGCCCATGACCTTGAACTCGCCGTCAAGCATCTCGAAACCGAGGAATTCGGTGATTGCGCCGTACAGGCCGCCGAGGGAGTCCGGATCGTAGAATTCCTTGATCTTGTGGATCTTGCCGTTTTCGCCGTAGCCGAAGAACGTGGTGGCGTACTCACCTTTACCGTCGATGCCGAGGATCGCGGTTTTCTCCTGGAAGCCGGAGCAGTGGTAGGCGCTGGAAGCGTGGGCCAGGTGGTGTTCAACCGGCTCGATCTTGATTTTCTTCGGATCGAAGCCCAGTTGCTCCAGGCACCAGACGATCTTGTTGCGATAGCGCTTGTAGCGACGGTTGCCCATCAGGATCGCGTCAAGGGCGCGGTCCGGGGCGTACCAGTAACGCTTGGCGTAGTGCCAGCGCGCCTCGCCGAACAGGCTGATCGGGGCGAACGGGATCGCCACCACGTCAACGTCGGAAGGCTTGATGCCGGCCTGCTCCAGGCAGAACTTCGCCGATTCGTAGGGCATGCGGTTCTTTGCATGTTTGTCGCGTACGAAGCGCTCTTCTTCGGCGGCCGCGATCAGCTTGCCGTCGATGTACAAGGCTGCGGAAGGATCATGGCTAAGGGCGCCGGACAGGCCAAGAATCGTCAATGCCACAGGGGTCTAGCCTCTTTTAGTCTGCATACAGGCGGGGTGCGCCTGAAAAAAGTGTGCTTCCCGCCTGGGCAGGAAACAGCTAAAGGGCGGGATTATAGCGTAAAAGCAGCAGGAAACTGTTAGCGGCAAGCGGCTAGCGAAGCTCAATACTGCCGTCGGCACTCTGCCGGTAGACGGTATAGGGCAAGAAGAGTGTATCCAGGACAGCGGATACAGCCACATCGAGATAAGGCCATGGAACATCGTTCAAGGAAAGCCCACTTCCTGAGCTGGGGGGTGCATGCAGCACGCACAAATCATAAGACACGCCGCTGTAGACACGCGGAACCGACTGGCAGTAGGTTTTTTTCGCTTTGAGCGACTGGACCGTGACACGGTCTTCACGCAGCACCGTGGTCATTGTGCCGCAACCGGCCACTATCAAACATACACCCAGCAATGCCAATAACCCTGCAACGTTAGGTTTCATAAGTCGCTCATCCTGTAGAGGGACCAAAAACCTACCATCGCACACCGCCCTTCACAGCCTCCCGACAACGTTAATATGCGTAGGAACCTTCCCATATCCCTGACGTGTCAGAAATTCGGTAAACGAGGGAGGTAGCCGTTAAACTCGCGCTTTTTTTTGCGCCTACGCCACTTACTGACGCGTTGCGCCACGGACCCGGCCTTTCCATGAACACAACCGCCCCCACTCGCCTTGCCCTGTTACTGCTGGGCCTGTGCTCCAGCGCACTGGCCGATGACGGCTCGTTGACCCTCGACCCCAGCGTCGTCACCGGTTCGCGCAGCGCCAGCCCGACGTTCGACCTGCCTTACTCGGTGGACGGCGTCAGCCGCGAACAAATCAGTGACGGCCAGCTCGGCATCAACGCCTCCGAAGCCCTGTCCCGCGTGCCCGGCCTGGTCGTGCAGAACCGCCAGAACTATGCCCAGGACCTGCAGATCTCCTCCCGTGGCTTCGGCGCCCGTTCGGCATTCGGCGTGCGCGGTATCAAGCTGATTGCCGACGGTATTCCCGCCAGCACCCCGGACGGCCAGGGTCAGGCGGCCACGTTCAACCTCGATACAGCCGAACGCATTGAAGTGCTGCGCGGCCCTGCCGCCACTCTGTATGGCAGCAATGCCGGCGGCGTGATCCAGATGTTCTCCCGCGACGGCGAAGGCCCACCGCGCATCGGCGCCGAAACCCTGGTGGGCAGCGACGGACTGAACAAAAACCACCTGACTGCTGAAGGCGCCGCCAACGGTGCCGGCTTCGTGCTCGACGCCTCGCGCATGGACACCAATGGTTACCGCGACCACAGCAGTGCGCGACGCGACCAGACCTTTGCCAAGCTCAACTTCCAGCCGGATGACGACAGCAAACTCGCCCTGATTTACAGCAGCCTGGAACAGAACGGCACGCAGGACCCACTCGGCCAGACTTGGGCAGGGTATAAGGCCGATCCGCGTTCGGTAAGTGCCAATGCACTGACCTACAACACGCGAAAAAGTATCGACCATCAGCAATTGGGCATGAATTACGAGCGCTACCTCGGCGATGCGACGTTGCAGGTGAATGCGTATACGGGGCGGCGGAGTGTGATTCAGTATCTGTCGATCCCTGACAAGTTCGCCAGCGGCGTGACCAACCCTGCCAATGCGCGCGGCGGAGTGGTGGCGTTCGACCGGAAGTTCTACGGCGGTTCCGTCCACTGGTTGCAACCTATCACCAGCGTTCCGGGCAACCTGACCCTGATCGCCGGCGTCGACTACGACCGCAGCCAGGACGATCGCCAAGGCTATTCCAACACCGTCAATGGCGTTCACGGCGTAAAAGGCGCTCTTGGCCGTGACGAAATCGACACCGCCACCAGCCTTGACCCATTCGTGCAAGCCAACTGGTTACTCGGTGACTGGACGCTGCAAGCAGGCCTACGCCACAGCACCATGGAAATGAAAGTAAACGACCACTTCCTCAGCGACGGCAACGACAGCGGCAGCAAGACTTACCAGAAGAACACACCGTCAGTCAGCATCATGTACGCCTTCACACCTGACTTGCATGGCTACGTCAGCGCTGGCAAAGGCTTTGAAACCCCGACGCAAGCTGAATCGGCATATTCCGGCAACTCAAACGGCTTCAACTTCGCGCTCAAGCCTTCGGTCAGCACGCAGTATGAGGTGGGCCTGAAAGCACGCGTAGGCCAGGACACACGCATCAACGCCGCCGTATTCCAGATCACGACCGAAGACGAGTTGGTGGTACAGCAATCCAGCGGCGGCCGTACGACTTATCAAAACGCCGGCCGCACCCTGCGCCGCGGCTTCGAATTGGGCATCGAAAGCCAACTCAGCGACCACTGGACCACCAACCTCGCCTACACCCGCCTGCAAGCCACCTACGACAGCGACTTCGTCAGCGGCGGCAGCACCGCTGTCGACAAGGGCAACTACCTGCCCGGCGTGCCGCAAACCACGCTGTTCGCCGAGCTGAACTGGAAACCCCGGGACTGGGTCAGCACCGCCATCGAAGGCCTGTACCGCAGCAAGGTCTATGTCGAAGACACCAACAGCCAACGTGCCGCGCCGGCCTACAGCGTCTTTAACTGGCGCGCACGTTTTGAGCAGAAAGTCGAACACTGGACCTTCCACCAGACCCTGCGTCTGGACAACTTGCTCGACCGCCAGTACGTCAGCTCGGTGAACGTCGGCGATGGCAACAACCGATACTACGAAGCCGCTCCTGGCCGCTCGTGGTACGCCGGTGCTGGTGCCGAGTACCAGTTCTAAAACCACCACAAGGCTCATGTGGGAGCTGGCTTGCCTGCGAATGCGTTAGGTCAGCAACACATGTACTAACTGACACACCCTATTCGCGGGCAAGCCCGCTCCCACATTTTGACCGCGATCAGACCTGAGCTGGCAAGCGCTGATCGATGAGTTTGTACAACGCACTCTCCGACGGCCAGTTACGCATAAACCGCGCACGATCCTTGGCATACGCTGAGGCAAAGCTGGCGTCGGAGGCGTGTTGGCACATGGCATCCAGGTCGATCAGCGACCAGCGATCCTCGTCCCAGAACAGGTTATGCCCCTTGAAATCGCCATGGCTGATGCGCTCGCGGATCAGTTCAGCGAACAGGTGATCCAGCGCCTGCAGTTCGCTTTCCGGTGCGTCACCGTTTTCAACGTACGGCGCGAAGCGTTCGATGATGTCCGGCCCCGGCAGGTACTCGGTGATCAGGTACGCACGGCTACGCAGCCAGAAGAAGCGTTTTTCCAGCACCGCCAGCGGCTTGGGCGTGGCGATGCCGAGGAAGGCCAGGCGATTGCCTTCGCGCCAGGAATGCCAGGCGCGGCTCGGGCGCCAGAAGCGCTTGAGCCAATGGGCGAAGCCCTTGATGTTGTAGCGCTTGATCACCAGCGGCCGGCCGGCCACTTCGACCTTGGCCACACTGGCCGCACCACCGGTCTTGTACAGGTGGCCCTGGTCGAGTAACGCATCCGCCTGCGCCAGCACCGGCAGCATCGCGGACTCTTCTTCGCGCCGAATCGCGCGCAAGGCAAAGGCGCCACGCACCACGCTGAACAACGTGCACTCGCGGCCGACCTTGTTCAAAAAGTCCTTGAGGCGCCAGACGCTGACCTTGCGCACCTGTTTTTCCAGGGCTTCCAGGGGCAGGGCGTGTTCGCCATTGCTCAGCAGGTAGTACACGAGCAGTTCTTCGGTGAACGGTTCGAGATTTTTCGGCAACTGGGCGAAAAACACCCCGAGGTTTTCCAGCACGCGGTTACGCGACAGTGGCTTGCCAGCCTCTTCGACGCGAATGCCGGCGCCATCGATCAAGTACAGCTTGCCGTCCTTGCGCAGCAGGTTGTCCAGGTGCAGGTCTTCCTGCCACAGGCCTTGGGTGTGCATCTGCGCAATCGCGCCCAACGCTTCGGCGAGCACCGCGGTTTGCTCATCGGCCAGCGGCGGCAAGTGTTCGACAGCCTGCCAGGCATCGGCCAGGCTTTCGGCGCCCTCGATGAATTCGAATAGCAACCAGCCGCCCTCGCCTTCCTGCAAGCCGTCCGCCAGCAACAACGGTGTGGTCAGCCCCTGCTCGGCCAATAGGCGTACGCCGCTGAGCTCACGCTGAAAGTGCCGTGCTGCCTTGCTGCCCACCAGTAACTTGGCCAACACCGGACGGCCACGCCAGACGGCCGCGCCCACATAGCGCTCGCCTGGCAACACGCGCAACAGGCTCAGCAGTTGCAACTGACCAGGGCCCGCCGCATCGGCCAGTTCGAGGGTCAGGGGCAAGTCCGGGGTACGGCCGGCGGTTTTCAGCTCGGACAAACGCATCAACGGTTTTCCTTGTGGCTGCGGCGGGCGGTCAACTTCTGCAGCCAGGTGCCGACCAGCGCGCTGTCTTCCGGCTGGTCGAGATAGGCGGCCAGCAATTGGCGCACTTGCTCATCAGACCACTGCGGCGCACGACGCAACAGCGGCTCCAGATCCTTGACCCGATCACGCCAGCCGAACAGCAACGGGCGGGTTTTCTCCAGGTCGATCAACTGCGCGGCATACCCGTCGCCGGTGGCCTGCAGGAAAATATGCTTGGGATAGAAACAGCCATGCACTTGGCCAACGCTGTGCAACCGACGAGCAAGCTGACCGCAAGCCAGCAGGATCGCACGGTGCTGGGCGTCGCTCAGTTGCGCCCATTGTTCCAGCAACGAATCCAAGTCATTCCAGCCGTCCAGGGCGCGGGTGAGCAGCATCGCGCGGTGTTCGCCATCGACTTTGCGCTCGCCGTAGAACGCCGCTTGCAAGGCCGGAATGCCAAGCTTGCGGTAACGGCTGATATTGCGGAATTCACGGGAGAAACTCGGCTCGCCAAAAGGACGGTGCAAGCTGCGCGTCAGGTAATTGCTCTGGCGCTTGAGGTAGTAACCCTGGCCGTCGAGTTCAAGGCGAAACACGCTGCTCCAACCTCCGCGACTGGTATTGGGTTCATCCACCGCGTCCAGTTGTTTGGCCCACAAGGCGTCGAACGTCGATAGGCCGTGGCGCTCCAGCAGCGCACGGTCTTCAACCGCCAGGAAATCACTCATTCGCGTCCCTCGAAAAACTTCACCACGTGGCGAATCCGCTCTTTATCCGATGCACTCAGGTGCCGGCACTGACGGTACTGTATGTAGAACCGCAGGCGCTGGGTGGCAGACAGGTGATACTTGGCCACCTTGTCCAGGCACGCCAGGTCTTTGGTGATGCGGTACTTGAGCCAGAACCCGCGCCAGAAATCACCATTGGGGCAATCGATCAGGTACAGGGTGGCCTGATCATCGATCAGCAGGTTGCGCCACTTCAAATCGTTATGGGTAAAGCGATGTTCGTGCATGGTGCGCGTGTACTCGGCGAGTTGGCGACTCACCGCGTTGACCCACTTCGGGTCGTGCAGGCGCGCATCATTGCGCTCGGCCAGTACCGAAAGGTCTTCGGTCTTCGGCAACTCGCGGGTGATCATCGCCCCACGGTCGTAGGCCAGGCCTTTGCGCTCCAGCCCCCAGGCGACCACATCGGCGGTGGGGATGCCCCATTTGGCGAATCGCTTGAGGTTCTGCCATTCGGACTTGACCCGAGGCTTGCCCAGGTAACGCCGCAACCCCTTGCCCGCACCGGTGTAGCGCTTGACGTAGTAATTGACCCCGCCCCGCTCCACACGGATCACTTCCGACAGCGGATCACGGGTCAGCCGCTCGCCCTGCAGGGCGAACACCGCTTCGAGGCTGCCAAAATCATCCGCCAGGTGGGCGTAAACCGGTTCCAGGTTCCAACCCGCCATCAGATTGCATCCCCGAGGCGCTGTTTGCGTGCATACAGCTTGTCGGCCTTGCGTTGCATCAGGCTCAACGACGCCGAGTGCTCGGCCAGGATCTGGCGCAGCGGCTGGCGGAAGTAACCCTTGAGAAAGCGCAGTTTGTCGCGACGGGTCAGGCCGATTTCCAGCGCCGAGTAATACAGCGCGGAGAGGTCCTTGTCGCGCCAGCGCAACGGCAAGTGCGCACGCAGTTGGGCGCGGTGCAGGTCGATCACCGACAGCTTGATGTTCTTCGCATCGATGGGTTTGGCAGTGTCCAGCAGGAAGTGGCACAGGTAGCAGTCGCGGTGGTTCACGCCGCCACGGTGCATGTCGCCGACCATGCGAGCAAGCTCCGCCGTGAGGGCGTGACGCAGCGCAGGCGCCGGAGGCTCGGCAACCCAATTGATAGTCACATCTTCCAGGCTGAGGGTCGGCGCCAGCTCTTCGGTGATGATGAACGAGTGCTGGTCTGCCGGGTTGCTGCCCTTTTCGCCGAAGGCGACGCCGGTCATGGTTGGCACGCCGAGTTCCTGCAGGCGATGAATCGCCGCCCACTCAAGGCCCGCGCCCAGCACCGGCAGCTTGGCGGTGATCAGGTTCTTGAAGATCTCGCCCCAGCCGATGCCACGGTGGATCTTGACGAAATACGGACGGCCATCCACCACGGTACGCAGGGTGCGACGCGCCGCCAGCTCACGGAATACTTCGCCTTGCAGTTTCTCGACTTCGGCAAAGGCATCAAGCCCGGCCCATAACGTCTTGAACGGTTCGGCAAGAATCAACTTCATCGTTTTGGCTCCGCCAGGATCACATCCGCAGCGTGCTGCGGCATGCTGTAAAGGTCGGCCGTCTCAGCGAAGGCCAAACCATTGCGGCTCCAGGCCGCGCGCTGTGCAGTGTCGGTGAGCATCTTCGCCAGGTACGTGTTGAGCTGCGTTTGTTCAAACGGCTCATCCAGCACCAGGCCGCTGTCAGCTTCAGCGATGTAGTGAGCATACCCACACACGGCCGAGACCAACACCGGCAACCCGGCCACCAGGGCCTCAAGCAATACGGTGCCGGTATTTTCGTTGTACGCCGGATGGATCAACAGGTCGGCGCCCAGCAGGAAACGCGGGATATCGCTGCGGCCCTTGAGAAACTGCACATTGTCCCCCAGCCCCAGCGTCGCGCTTTGCAGTTGGAATACCTTGGGGTCGTCCTGGCCGATTACAAACAGGCGCGTGCGTTTTTTCAGCTCAGACGGCAATGCGGCCACGGCCTTGAGGCTGCGGTCGACGCCCTTGGTCTTGAAGCCCGAGCCGATTTGCACCAGGAGCAAATCGTCATCGCCCAGGTTGAACTCCTGGCGGAAACCCTCGCGAATCTCGGCGGCATTCGGCGGTGCGCGGCGGTCCTGGGCAATGCCCGGCGGCAGCAGGTGGAAGCGTTCCAGCGGCGTGTCGTAATGCTTGATGAACAACGGCTGCTGCACTTCGGAGATCATCAGGACTTCAGTCTTGGCGTCCTTGGCGAACACTGCACGCTCGTAGTCGGCAAAGTGCTTGTAGCGACCAAAATAGCGGTACAGCGAGTGGCGCAGGTTCTGTGCCTTGTCTTCAAAGCAGCCGTCGGCGGCGTAGTACACATCCAGGCCGGGCATTTTGTTGAAGCCGATCAGACGGTCCACGGGGCGCTTGGCCAGGTCGGCCTCCATCCATGCGCTGAGTTTCTCATTGCGCCGATGGTTGAAGAACGCCTTGACCGGCGCCACCAGCACTTCGAAACCGGGCGGGATGTCGCCCTCCCAGATCAGCGTATAGACACGAATCTGGTGGCCGCGCTGCTGGCACTCCAGGGCGATGCGCATGAAGTCGCGCTGCAGGCCACCGAAGGGGAAATACTTGTACAGCACAAAAGCCAGTTGCATCAGTGCAGCTCCTCAGCCAATAACAACGTGCTCAGTCGGCTTGCCACACGCTCAGGGTTCAGGCGCGTGAAGCACAGGGGCGACTCGCGCTTGATGTCGAACCGACGCAGGTCGTCGGCCGTCGGTTGATAGGTACATTGCTTTTGCAGGCACGGCGCGCAGGGGAAGTCGCTGGCCAGGTGAATCTGGCCCTTGCCATAGGCGCCGGTGAGGCCGGGGTTAGTCGGGCCGAACAGGGAAATGGTCGGTACATCCAGCGCGGCGGCCAGGTGGCCGAGACCAGTGTCCACCGCCACGCAGGCGCGGGCGCTGGCCAGTACGCGAGCGACGCCGGCCAGGTTCAATTTGGGCAGCACTTCGGCGTGTTGCAGGCCTTGGGCCAGGCGTTCGGCGCGGGCTTTTTCGGCGGCGTTGCCCCAAGGCAATTTCACCTCCACACCCAGGCGCCCCATGCGCTCGGCCAGCTCGCGCCAGTAGGCTTCGGGCCAGTGCTTGGTGTCCCAGGTGGTGCCATGCAGCAGCAGCACAAAAGGTTTCTTCGGCGGCAGGCCCAGGAGCTTTTCAGTGCTCAGGCCGTAGTCGCCCAGACCTTTGGGCAAGTCATAACCGAGCGCCACGGCGAATAACTGGCGCAGACGCTCCACCGCGTGTTGCCCACGCGCCACGGCGAGGCGTCGGGAGTAGAAACGTGCAGCCATCGGCTCGCGCGCGGAATTCTTGTCGAAACCGGCGATTGGCGCGCGCACGTAACGGGTCAGCCAGGCGCTTTTCAGCAGGCCCTGGGCATCGATCACCAAGTCATATTTGGTCGACTGGACTTGCTGCTTGAAACGCCGCCATTCGCCACTTTTGATGGTCTGCCAGATGTTCTTGCGCCAGCGGCGGATCGCTACCGGGATCACTTTGTCCACCGCAGGGTGCCAAGTGGGAATCTCGGCGAAGCCTTCTTCCACCACCCAGTCGAATCGAATGCCCGGGATCGCCCGCGCTGCATCGGTCAGGGCCGGCAAGGCATGAATCACGTCGCCCAGGGATGAGGTCTTGATTACCAGTACGCGCAAACTATCGGACCTCGACCGCAGAGCCCTGCAACCGCTGCAAGGCTTCGTTCACCGGCTGCGGCAGCAACTGGCGCATGCAGTTGTAGTGACCAAAACGGCAGGTGCGATCAAAACACGGGCTGCATTCCAGGCCCAGGCGCACCACTTCGACCTTGTCGGCCAACGGCGGGGTGAAACCCGGCGATGTGGAGCCGTACACCGCCACCAGCGGGCGGTTCAGCGCGGCGGCGACGTGCATCAGGCCGGAGTCGTTGGACACCACCGAATCGGCGCAGGACAGCAGGTCGATGGCTTCGGCCAGGGACGTGTCACCACTGAGGTTGACCGCCTCTTCACGCAGGCCAGGAATCAGGCGCTGGCGAATGTCCTCACCCACCGGATGGTCCTTCTTCGAACCAAACAGCCAGACCTGCCAGCCTTCACGGATCTTGGCCTCGGCGACCTTGGCGTAGTGCTCCGACGGCCAGCGCTTGGACTCGCCAAATTCGGCCCCAGGGCACAGCGCCAGGACCGGACGGTCCAGCGTCAGGCCGAACTTGGCCAGGGCGGCATCACGGCTCACGGGGTCAATCTGCAGGCTCGGACGCGGATACGGCGTGGGCAACTCGGCCCCCGGCTCGTAAGCCAGGGCCATGAAGCGCTCGATCATCAGCGGGTAGCGGGCCTTGTCTAGCGTACGCACGTCGTTGAGCAGCACGTAGCGGAACTCGCCACGCCAGCCGGTGCGCTTGGGAATACCGGCGAAATACGGCACCAACGCCGATTTGAGTGAGTTGGGCAACAGGATCGCCTGGTCGTATTCGCCCGCCAGGGATTTACCGATACGACGGCGGGTCGCCAGCTCCAGGGCGCCATGGCCGAGCGGGAAGCTCAAGGCCTTGCGCACTTCGGGCATGCGTTCGAGGATCGGCCGGCTCCACTCAGGGGCGAGCACGTCAATCTGGCAGTCCGGGTAGCGCATGCGCAGACACTGAAACAGTGTCTGCGCCATCACCATGTCACCGACCCAACTGGGCCCAACGATCAGAATATTCATGTAGTTTCCACAAACGATGCGGGGAGGCTTATGCCTCCCCGCCCTAATAGTGTTTCAGCTCAACCCCAGCTCCTGCCAGATACGCATCACCTGGCGCCGTTCGTCGGCGAACTGATCCCCGGCCACCGTACCGGCCTCATTTTGCAAGGCCTGGCGATGCGCAGCCGAACGGTAGGCCTTATACACCTCGCGCAGCAGATGGGCATCGGCGGCGGGCATCAAACCCACCTGCTCCAGGCCTTCCAGAATGCGGATATTGTCGGTATAGCGCAGCAACGATGGATGTTGCGCAGACCACGCCAAAGCCGCGTATTGCACCATAAATTCAATATCGACGATACCTCCGGCGTCCTGCTTGAGGTCGAACGCCGCCGTGGCCTCAAAGGCATTGGCGCCGGTGCCGGCCGCCGTGGTCTTAGTGCCCAGGTTGTCACGCATCTTGGCGCGCATCTCGCTGACCTCCTGGCGCAGCTTCGTCAGGTCCCGCGCCTGCCCCAACACGTTAGCCCGTACCTGCTCGAATGCCTGACCCACATCCTGGCTGCCGACCAGCACCCGAGCGCGGATCAAGGCCTGATGCTCCCAAGTCCAGGCTTCATTTTGTTGATAACGCGCAAATGCGCCCAGCGAACTGACCAACAGCCCGGACGCGCCGGAAGGTCGCAGCCGCATATCCACCTCATACAACTGGCCGGAGTTGGTCTGCGTGGTCAGCAGATGGATGATGCGCTGGCCCAGGCGTGTGAAAAACTGCGCACCGTCGATCGGCTTGGCGCCATCGGTTTCCGCCTGCGGATCGCCATCGTGGATAAACACCAAATCCAGGTCCGAACCATGCCCCAGTTCGATCCCGCCAACTTTCCCATAACCGACAATGATGAACCCAGGATCGCACAGGGTGCCGTCCAAGCGCTGCGGCGAGCCGTGGCGCGCGACAGTCTGGCGCCAGGCCAGGGCCAGCACTTGTTCAAGGATCGCCTCGGCGAGCCAGGTGAGGTAGTCACTGACTTTCATCAGCGGCAGGCTGCCGGCGATTTCCGAGGCGGCCACGCGCAGGCGGTGGGCCAGCTTGAAGTGACGCAGGGCTTCCATTTGTTGCTCAAGGTCGTCTTCGGGAATGCGCGTCAAACGCTCACGCAGTTCGGCGGCCAACTCGGGCGCCAGCGGCGGCTTGAACAGACGGCCTTCGTTGAGCAACTCGTCGAGCAGCAGCGGGAAACGCGTGATCTGCTCGGCGATCCACGGGCTGGCGGCGCACAGGGTCAACAGCCGACGCAGGGCGTCGGGGTTTTCCGTGAGCAACACCAGGTAAGCGGAACGCCGGGCGACGGCTTCGACCAATGGCAGCACGCGCTCCAGCACCAAGTCCGGGTTGGCGTGTTCGACCGCTTGAGCCAACAGGCGCGGAATGAACGCATCCAGCCGCTCACGCCCCAAACGCTGCATGGCACGCAGTTGCGGGCTGTTGCGCAGGCCGGCCAACGCCTTGAGGGCCTTGGCTGCGTCGGCAAAACCACCTTCGGCCAACTGGCGGCAGGCAGCCTCTTCATCTTGGGATTCTTCCCACAGCGGCAACCACTCACCACCCACGACCAATTCGCTTTCTTCGCCCTCTTCTTCGTCAGGATCAGCGATCACTTGGCGGAAATGCCAGTCCACCCGACCGCGCCAATACATCAGGCACTCGTGGAACGAGGCCCAGTCGGCAAAGCCCAGCATAAAGGCAATGCGCGCCTGGTCTTCCGGACTGTCCGGAAGCATTTGCGTCTGCCGGTCGGCAATCGCCTGGATCGCGTGCTCGGTGTAACGCAGGAATTCGTAGCCATTGCGCAATTCGGCGATCACCGCCGGCGGCAGGTAGCCCTGGCCTTCCAGGGTGCCGAGCACCTTGAGTAAGGGTCGCTGCTGCAAGCTCAAGTCACGACCGCCGTGGATCAGTTGGAAGGCCTGGGCGATGAACTCCACTTCGCGGATGCCGCCCGAACCCAGCTTGATGTTGTCGGCCATGCCTTTGCGCCGCACCTCCTGCTGGATCAACTGCTTCATGGTGCGCAGCGCTTCGATGGCGGAGAAGTCCAGATAGCGGCGATAAACGAAGGGTCGCAACATTTCCAGCAACTGCGCACCGGCAACCTGGTCGCCAGCGACGACGCGCGCCTTGATCATGGCGTAGCGTTCCCAGTCACGGCCCTGGTCCTGGTAATACTGCTCCAGCGCGTTGAAGCTGAGCACCAGCGCACCGGCCGAACCGTAAGGGCGCAGGCGCATATCGACGCGGAACACGAAACCGTCGACGGTCATCGGGTCGAGGGCCTTGATCAGCTTTTGACCAAGACGGATAAAAAACTCCTGGTTATCCAGGGCGCGCTTGACGCCAACGGTCTCGCCACCCTCGGGGTAGGCGAAGATCAGGTCGATATCCGACGACAGGTTCAACTCGACCGCGCCGAGCTTGCCCATGCCGAGGATCACCATCTGCTGCGGCTCGCCGCTGCGCCGACCAGTGGGCGTGCCGAACTGAACGCAATGACGCTGGTACAGCCACTGGTAGGCCTGGTCGATGCTGGCGTCAGCCATGTCGGAGAGGTCGCGGCAGGTCTGCACCAGGTCCGCCTGGCGAGTCAGGTCGCGCCAGATGATGCGCACTTGCTGGCGCGTACGCTGACGACGCAGCACGCGGCCCAACTCATCTTCTGTTTCGGCTTGTTGCACCGCACCAGCGATCTGACCGCACAACTCACCGGGCGCAAAACCACGGTCCAACTCGCCCCAGGCCACCAGCTCCAACAACATCAAAGGGTCACGAACACTCTGTTCAATGACGAAATCACTGGCCGCGCACACGCGGGCGAAGTCGGCCCACCGTTGCGGCGTCCACGCAGAAAGTCCATGATCGTCGTCCAGCGCGGCCACTGCGTCACAAAATGACTGCTCGGCCCGCCGGGCTTTTGGCAAGAGAATGGCTGGCAGTTCGGCCAGTGTTGGAAGGCTCATGGTCTATCCTTGATCGGCGCGTAAAGGGCGTGTAGGTGTGAACGTAAGAACCGCGCTCTATGAAGGACTGTCGAACAAAGGTTAGAAATAGCTGAAATTAATTTCATTTTGGCAGCCAACATCAAACTTTCACCTTTTCTTGTTCGCAAAAGATCAACAATAACGATTATGCTCACCAGCCAGACCGAGCCATACGCTCAGTCTTGTGTAGTTTTACTACTCGTATATACATTCGAAAGGCTGAAATGGCCGACGATTTGTAGTAAAACTACAGGACGCCGAAGCAACCTTCGGCCATCCAAGAATTTATGTCGTCTGCCCACAAGGCCAGTCGCAAACTTCAGGCAACCGATTCTGGTAGCCTTTCCGCCCTGGAGCAAGCCATGCAAGACCTCGATCCCGTCGAAACCCAGGAATGGCTGGACGCCCTGGAATCGGTTCTCGACAAAGAAGGCGAAGACCGTGCTCACTACCTGATGACCCGTATGGGCGAACTCGCGACCCGCAGCGGCTCGCAACTGCCTTACGCCATCACTACGCCATACCGCAACACCATTCCTGTTACCCACGAAGCACGCATGCCTGGCGACCTGTTCATGGAACGCCGCATTCGCTCGCTGGTACGTTGGAACGCCATGGCGATGGTAATGCGCACGAACTTGAAAGATTCGGACCTGGGCGGTCACATCTCCAGCTTCGCCTCCAGCGCAACCCTGTATGACATCGGCTTCAACTACTTCTTCCAGGCCCCGACCGACGAACACGGCGGCGACCTGATCTACTTCCAGGGCCACACCTCGCCAGGCGTCTACGCCCGTGCGTTCATGGAAGGCCGCATCAGCGAAGAACACATGAACAACTTCCGCCAGGAAGTGGACGGTAACGGCCTGTCGTCGTACCCGCACCCTTGGCTGATGCCTGATTTCTGGCAGTTCCCGACGGTATCCATGGGTCTGGGCCCAATCCAGGCGATCTACCAGGCACGTTTCATGAAGTACCTGGAAGCCCGTGGCTTCATCCCGGAAGGCAAGCAGAAAGTCTGGTGTTTCCTGGGTGACGGCGAGTGTGACGAGCCGGAATCCCTGGGCGCCATCTCCCTGGCCGGCCGCGAGAAGCTGGACAACCTGATCTTCGTCATCAACTGCAACCTGCAGCGCCTCGACGGCCCGGTTCGCGGCAACGGCAAGATCATCCAGGAACTTGAAGGCGTGTTCCGCGGTGCTCAGTGGAACGTGACCAAAGTCATCTGGGGCCGCTTCTGGGACCCACTGCTGGCCAAGGACGTCGACGGTATCCTGCAACGTCGCATGGACGAAGTCATCGACGGCGAGTACCAGAACTACAAAGCCAAAGACGGCGCGTTCGTGCGTGAACACTTCTTCAACACGCCTGAACTCAAGGCGATGGTTGCCGACCTGTCCGACGACGAGATCTGGAAACTCAACCGTGGCGGCCACGACCCGTACAAGGTCTACGCGGCCTACCACGAAGCGGTCAACCATAAAGAACAACCAACCGTAATCCTGGCCAAGACCATCAAGGGTTATGGCACCGGTGCCGGCGAAGCGAAGAACACTGCGCACAACACCAAGAAAGTCGACGTCGACAGTCTGAAGTTGTTCCGCGACCGCTTCGACATCCCGGTCAAGGACGAAGAGCTGGAGAACCTGCCGTTCTTCAAGCCAGAGCCGAACAGCGCCGAAGCCCGTTACCTGGCTGAGCGCCGCGCCGCACTGGGTGGTTTCGTGCCTCAGCGTCGCGCCAACAGCTTCAGCGTACCGACGCCAGACCTGAGCACCCTCAAGGCTATCCTCGACGGCTCGGGCGACCGTGAAATCTCCACCACCATGGCCTTCGTGCGGATCCTCGCGCAGCTGGTCAAGGACAAGGACATCGGCCCGCGCATCGTACCGATCATCCCGGACGAAGCCCGTACCTTCGGTATGGAAGGCATGTTCCGTCAGTTGGGCATCTACTCCTCCGTCGGCCAGCTCTACGAGCCAGTCGATAAAGACCAGGTGATGTTCTACAAGGAAGACAAGAAGGGCCAGATCCTCGAAGAAGGTATCAACGAAGCGGGCGCCATGAGCTCCTTCATCGCTGCCGGTACTTCGTACTCCAGCCACAACCAGCCGATGCTGCCGTTCTACATCTTCTACTCGATGTTCGGCTTCCAGCGTATCGGCGACCTGGCTTGGGCAGCAGGCGACAGCCGTACCCGTGGCTTCCTGATCGGCGGTACCGCCGGCCGGACCACACTGAACGGCGAAGGCCTGCAACACGAAGACGGTCACAGCCACATCCTGGCTGCCACCATCCCGAACTGCCGCACCTTTGATCCAACCTACGGCTACGAGCTGGCGGTGATCATCCAGGACGGCATGAAGAAGATGACCGAAGAGCAGCAGGACGTTTTCTACTACATCACCGTGATGAACGAGTCCTACCAGCAGCCAGCCATGCCGGCCGGTGTCGAGGAAGGCATCATCAAGGGCATGTACCTGCTCGAAGAAGACACCAAGGAAGCGGCGCACCACGTACAGCTGATGGGCTCCGGCACCATCCTGCGCGAAGTGCGTGAAGCGGCTAAGATCCTGCGTGACGAGTTCAACGTCGGCGCTGACGTATGGAGCGTGACCAGCTTCAACGAACTGCGTCGCGATGGCCTGGCCGTAGAGCGTCACAACCGCCTGCACCCTGGCCAGAAGCCACAGCGCACCTTCGTTGAAGAGTGCCTGACCGGCCGTAAAGGCCCGGTGATCGCTTCGACCGACTACATGAAACTGTTTGCTGAACAAATTCGCCAGTGGGTCCCGTCCAAGGAATTCAAAGTCCTGGGCACCGACGGTTTCGGCCGCAGTGACAGCCGCAAGAAGCTGCGTCACTTCTTCGAAGTCGACCGTCACTTCGTGGTGTTGGCAGCCCTGGAAGCCTTGGCTGACCGCGGTGAGATCGAACCTAAGGTGGTAGCAGACGCTATCGTCAAGTTCGGGATCAACCCGGAAAAACGCAACCCACTGGACTGCTGAGGAGATTTTTTGTGAGCGAACTCATTCGCGTACCTGACATCGGCAGCGGTGAAGGTGAAGTAATCGAGCTGTTTGTGAAGGTCGGCGACACCGTCGAAGCCGACCAGAGCATCCTGACCCTGGAATCGGACAAGGCGAGCATGGAAATCCCTGCTCCCAAGGCCGGCGTGGTCAAGAGCCTGAAAGTGAAGCTGGGCGATCGCCTGAAAGAAGGCGACGAACTGCTGGAACTGGAAATCGAAGGTGCCGCTGACGCGGCCCCTGCGGCGTCGCCTGCTGCCGCTGCTGCACCCGCCCCTGCTGCTGAAAAGCCTGCTGCTGCCGAGGCTGCTCCAGCCCCGGCCGCTGCACCTGCCGCCGCCACCGTCCAGGACATTCACGTCCCAGACATCGGCTCGTCGGGCAAGGCCAAGATCATCGAGCTGCTGGTCAAGGTCGGCGACACCGTCGAAGCCGACCAGTCGCTGATCACCCTGGAGTCCGACAAGGCCTCCATGGAAATCCCTTCGCCGGCTGCCGGCGTAGTGGAAAGCATCGCGGTCAAGCTGGAAGACGAAGTCGGCACTGGCGACTTCATCCTCAAGCTGAAAGTACAAGGCGCTGCACCTGCTGCCGCTCCAGCACCGGCAGCCGCTCCGGCCGCCAAGGCTGAAGCGGCTCCGGCTGCTGCCGCCCCTGCGCCTGCTGCCAAAGCCGAGGCCGCTCCGGCCCCTGCTGCTGCCGCTCCTGCGCCAAGCGGTGCCAAGGTTCACGCCGGTCCTGCCGTGCGTCAACTGGCCCGTGAGTTCGGCGTTGAGCTGAGCGCTGTGTCGGCCACCGGCCCTCACGGTCGCGTGCTGAAGGAAGACGTGCAGGTTTACGTCAAGGCCATGATGCAGAAGGCCAAGGAAGCGCCGGCTGCTGGTGGCGCTACCGGTGGTTCGGGCATTCCGCCGATCCGTACCGTGGACTTCAGCCGCTTCGGCGAAATCGAAGAAGTGCCGATGACCCGCCTGATGCAAATCGGCGCGGCCGGTCTGCACGCGAGCTGGCTGAACATCCCGCACGTGACTCAGTTCGACCAGGCCGACATCACCGACCTGGAAGCTTTCCGCGTTGCGCAGAAAGCCGTGGCCGAGAAGGCCGGCGTAAAACTGACCGTGCTGCCACTGCTGCTCAAGGCCTGCGCGCACCTGCTCAAGGAACTGCCGGACTTCAACGCTTCGCTGGCTCCAAGCGGCAAGGCGATCATCCGCAAGAAGTACGTGCACATCGGTTTCGCGGTCGACACCCCGGATGGCCTGCTGGTGCCGGTCATCAAGAACGTTGACCAGAAGAGCCTGCTGCAACTCGCTGCCGAAGCCGCTGCACTGGCTGCCAAGGCCCGCGACAAGAAGCTCACCCCGGACGACATGCAGGGCGCGTGCTTCACCATCTCCAGCCTCGGTCACATTGGCGGCACTGGCTTCACGCCAATCGTCAACGCGCCGGAAGTGGCGATCCTGGGTGTGTCCAAGGCAACCATCCAGCCTGTGTGGGACGGTAAAGCGTTCCAGCCGAAGCTGATGCTGCCACTGTCGCTGTCCTACGATCACCGCGTGATCAACGGCGCCGCAGCTGCACGCTTCACCCAGCGTCTGAGCCAACTGCTGAACGATATCCGCACTATCCTGCTGTAAGCCGCCATGGCCTCCTCTTCACCGAGGAGGCCTGGCTGCAACGATTTTCGAGCGCCACGCTCGCACCTCAACCCCGCCACTTGGCGGGGCTTTTTTTGCCTGTTTTCCCGCAGGAAGCTGGACACACAAAACAGGTTTGTACACCTTCCATCACCTCGATTGCAGAAATCCCTCTCGCGGCCGATAACCCCCTTATAGCACTTAGCCTTCATCCTCTCTTGTCAGCCCGCGCCGCATGATGCAACCTTGCCGCAGGCAGCAGAAAAGAGGGCGTGAGCCCGGCGCAGTGCGCGTAATTTCAAGTGAGTTTCCCCCATGAAAAGCCAACCCGATGTCGCCCGTATGGCGGCCGAGGTAGTGACGCAGTTACCGGTGCCTTCGCGCCTCGGTATGCTGCGTTTCGAGCGGCTTAATGAGGCAAGCTGGGCCCTTCTTTACCTCGACCCCAATTGCGAACGCCAATTCGGCCTTTCGGCGGTCGAATTGTGTGCCTTGATCGGCACGCCTTACGCCAGCCTGATGGAGCCCCAGGCGCGCTATCAACTGCACGACACCATCCAGCAGCAACTGACCCAGAGCCCTCATTACCTGGTGCGCTATACCCTGCACACCAGCGACGGGCCGCTGAGCCTGCTGGAAATGGGCGAAGCCTATAAGCAACACAATCGCCATCTGCTGCGCGGCTACCTGATGGTGGTCGATGGCTTGTTCAGCGAGATTCCCACCGCGGCCCCCACGGCAGACCTGGAGAACCAGAATAGCCGCCTGCAGATCGCCCTGGAGCTCAACCAGCGCGCCCAACAGGAACAACTGCAGCATCTGGAGCGGGTGCGCGCCCAGCAAGAGTTGATTCTGCTGCTGGCCCGTCAGCGCTACACCACCCCCAATTCGCTGCAAGAAGCCGCCGAGCTGATTACCCGCAGTGCCTGTGACATCTACCAGATCGACTGCGCCAGCATCTGGAACCTCGAAGGCCAGCGCCTGGTGCCGATTTCGGCCTACCACCGCGCCGACGGGCAACACCACCTGCCCGAATCCATCGATGCCAGCTGCTTCCCGGACTACCTGGAAGCCCTGCACAGCAGCCGGGCGATCGACGCCACCAACGCGATGCACGACCCACGCACTCGGGAAATGGCCGACAGCCTGCGCGACAAAGACATCCACGCCATGCTTGACGCCAGCATTCGCGTCGACGGCCATGTCGTGGGCGTACTGTGCCTAGAGCAAAGCGGTAGCACCCGCGCCTGGCAAGCCGATGAAATTGCCTTCGCCGGCGAGCTGGCCGATCAGTTCGCGCAAGTCATCAACAACCACAACCGTCGGACGGCAACCAGCGCGCTGCACCTGTTCCAGCGCGCCGTGGAACAAAGCGCCAACGCCTTTCTGCTGGTCAATTGCGACGGCGTGGTCGAGTACGTCAACCCAAGCTTTACCGCGATCACCCAATACAGCGCCGAGGAGGTCCACGGCCACCGCCTGGCCCAGTTGCCGGCGCTGGAGAACCTCAGTGAGTTGCTGTTCGACGCACCGTCGAGCCTGGCCAAGAGCAACAGCTGGCAGGGTGAATTCAAAAGCCGCCGTAAAAACCTCGAACCCTACTGGGGCCAGTTGTCGATTTCCAAAGTGTATGGCGACAACCGCGAGTTGACCCACTACATCGGCATCTACGAAGACATCACCCAGACCAAGCTGGCCCAGCAGCGCATCGAGCGTCTGGCCTACACCGACAACCTGACCAACCTGGGCAACCGCCCGGCGTTCATCCGCAACCTCGACGAGCGCTTCGCCCGTGACAGTGACAGTCCGATCAGCCTGTTGCTGGTGGACATCGACAACTTCAAGCGCATCAACGACAGTCTTGGTCACCAGACCGGCGACAAGCTGCTGATCAGCCTGGCGCGCCGCTTGCGTAACAGCCTGAGTACCGGCGGCAGCCTGGCGCGGTTTGCCAGTAACGAGTTCGCGGTGCTGCTCGACGACACCGATCTGGAGAGCGGCCAGCAGGTGGCCAGTCAGTTGCTGGCGACGCTCGACAAACCGATGTTTGTCGACAATCAGCTGATCAGCGTCACCGGCTCCGTGGGCCTGGCCTGCGCACCGCTGCATGGCCGCGACCCGCAGACCCTGATGCGCAACGCCGGCCTCGCCCTGCACAAGGCCAAGGCCAACGGCAAGCATCAGGTCCAAGTGTTTACCGAAGCACTGAACGCCGAGGCCAGCTACAAGCTGTTCGTGGAGAACAACCTGCGTCGCGCCCTCACCCAGAATGAGCTGGACGTGTTTTACCAGCCCAAGCTGTGCCTGCGCAGCGGCCGCCTGCTCGGCATGGAAGCGCTGCTGCGCTGGAACCACCCGGAAAAGGGCATGATCCGCCCCGACCAATTTATCAGCGTGGCGGAAGAGACCGGCCTGATCATCCCCATCGGCAAATGGATCGCCCGCCAGGCCTGTCGCATGAGCAAGCAACTGAGCGCCAGCGGCATGGGCAACTTGCAGGTGGCAATCAACTTGTCACCCAAACAGTTCTCCGACCCGGACCTGGTGGCCTCGATTGCCAGCATCCTCAAGGAAGAACAACTGCCGGCCAACCTGCTGGAGCTGGAACTGACCGAAGGCCTGCTGCTGGAAGCCACCGAAGACACACGCCTGCAGCTTGATCAATTGAAAAGCCTTGGCCTGACCCTGGCCATGGACGACTTCGGCACCGGTTACTCGTCGCTGAGTTACTTGAAAAAATTCCCCATCGACATCATCAAGATCGATCGCAGCTTCATCCACGAAATCCCGGACAACCAGGACGACATGGAAATCACCTCCGCGGTGATCGCCATGGCCCACAACCTTAAGCTCAAGGTGGTGGCCGAAGGCATCGAGACCGCCGAACAACTGGCGTTCCTGCGCCGCCACCGTTGCGATGTGGGCCAAGGCTACCTGTTTGACCGGCCAATCCCTGGGGCAGAGCTGCTGGCGATGCTCAAACGCTATCCGCGCGGGCCAATCGCCTGACAGCGCCGTAACACTCGGGCACACTGGTTGTCTGAATTCTTACCCAACTCAATCTGACTGAGAGGACTGATCATGGTCTTGCGCTCGGAAATTCTGGTGAACAAAAACGTGCTGCCCACTCAAGAACAAGCTCTGCCTGGCCGTGAAACCCCGATGTCGCTGCCGGAGACTCACTTCGTCAACGGCAATCCGCTGCTCGGCCCATTTCTGGATGACGTCGGCTTCGCGATCTTCGGCCTGGGTTGTTTCTGGGGAGCCGAACGCCGGTTCTGGCAGCGCGATGGCGTGGTCAGCACCGTGGTCGGTTACGCTGGCGGCTACACGCCAAACCCGACCTATGAAGAAGTCTGTTCAGGCCTGACCGGCCACAGCGAAGTGGTACTGGTGGTGTATGACCAGGACAAGGTGAAATACGAAGACCTGCTGAAGATGTTCTGGGAACTGCACAACCCCACCCAGGGCATGCGCCAGGGCAATGACATCGGCAGTCAGTACCGCTCGGTGATCTACGCGACCACCCCGGAGCAATTGGCGGCGGCAAAGGCCAGTGCCGAGGCGTATCAGGGTGAGTTGACCAAGGCCGGCCTGGGCGCGATCACCACCGAAATCGAAGAGGCACCGACGGTGTACTTCGCCGAGGCGTACCACCAACAGTACCTGGCGAAGAATCCGCAGGGCTATTGCGGGATCGGCGGAACGGGTGTGAGCTGCCCGATCTAAAGGCCAACGCCATTCAACATGTGGGAGCGGGCTTGCTCGCGAAAATGGGGTGTCAGTCACTGAATTAGTAGACTGATACACCGCCTTCGCGAGCAAGCCCGCTCTCACATTGGGTTCCGTGCATGGCTTAAGACTGGATCACTCAGCGATCAGCCAATCCATCTGCCATCCACCCTGGGTCTGCCCAAGCTTCTTGGACAGCCACGGCAGCAACTCCCGCAACTCCTCCTCCAAGCCCCACGGCGGGTTGGCGATCGCCAGGCCCGAGCCGGTCAGGGTGTTGGGCGTATCCAGCGGATGCACCAGCAATTCCACACGCAGCAACTTCGGCGCACCGGTGCCGGCCAGGTCCTGGTAGAAACGGCGCAACATGTGCTGATCCTTCACCGGATACCAAATGGCCGCGACGGTCTGGCGCATGCGACCCACCGCCTCTTTGAGGGATGCCGCACAGCGCTGCATCTCGTCGAGTTTTTCGAACGGCGGATCAATGAGCATCAACGCACGTTTTTCCGGGACCGGCAGCAAAGCCCTCGGCAAATGCCAGCCTTCGCCCAGGTGCACCTTCACGCGACGGTCACCCTTCATGTTGTCCTTGAGCAGCACGCCGTCTTCCGGGTGCTTTTCATTGAGCAGCACACGGTCCTGGGGGCGGGTGAGCCGCCGCGCCAGTTCCGGCGAGCCCGGGTAGTAGCGCAACTCTCCGTCCGGGTTCATCTCATGCAGCACACGCATGTAATCGGCGGTCAGTGGCGGCAGGTCGCTTTCGCCCCACAGGCGCGCAATGCCCTCCAGGTATTCACCGGTGCGGTTGGCCTGGTCGCCCTGCAGGTCGTACAGGCCGATCCCCGCATGGGTGTCGAGGTAGGCGAACGGCTGCTCCTTGCGCGACATCAGGGCGATTAGGCGGGTCAAGGTCAGGTGTTTGAAGACATCGGCGTGGTTGCCGGCGTGAAAGGCGTGACGATAATTCATGGTTGCTCCTGCGCAGGGGGCGAAGTTTACCTTTTACGCGGGCGTTGGTGCAGTGCTTCGGCGTGCGCTTCGCCCGCGACGACTGCGCCGAAGCCGTCGCCGGACTGATCGAAGATCTGCAGCAGGCGCTGGTTTCAACTCGACTCTGAAGCCAGAAAGTCCGCCAAACCCTGATGGCTGACCTCGCGGCGGCGCGTGAAGTAGGCGACCTTGTCCCGCAAGGTCGTCGGCATGAACGCAGTGTAGAGGTCAGGGCGTTGCTCTTCGAGCCCTTGCAGGAGGTTATCGATCAGGGTGTGCGGCGATTGCTCGGCCAAATCTTGAAGTAACGGCGCAGGTACTCGCCACCACGGGCTCGCTCTGGCGGCAGTGACCGGGCCAGTGGCGACGGTCAGCGACTGGCCATTGATCAAGTAGCGCTGGAACACCGGCAATAGTTCACCGCCCGTCTGCTGAAGGATCGGCAGGAACTGAGCACCATCCCAGAACCGCAAGAACACTTCCTCGCCGTCGGGCAGGTAGACCTTGGTCAGGCCTTGCAGGTGTGCAATCACGGTTTCCAGCGGGTGCGACGATAGGGCCAACCAGCCCCAATCCGTGAAGGCCGTGGAAGCAGCCCAATCGAGGAACGGGCTATCCGGTTCGACGATTCCCACATAGGGCATCACCTCATCCCATGTCGCATAGGCCGTGCCGGCCCAAACGGGCTGCGGCGCTGGCCCGGCGGCGAGCGCCCGCCAAGCGTCAAGGGGCTTGGCGTCGCTGCCAGCGCCCAGCACTGCAAACATCTGTTCACCCGGAAGCAAAGGTTGATGCATCTTCGTAAATCCGTTTAAAAGTCAGATGAGGCCACATTGGCCGTTCTTGCAACGCTCGCACTCTTCGCAAAACGGCGCACTGCGCTTCAGGCTGGCCACTTGCACCCGGCTCAGTGGAGCGGGAATCACCGCCAGCAGTGTTTCCTTCAGGCCAGGCGTCAATGGCGCCGCAGTCGCAGCGGGCGCACTGCCAAGCTGGATCGGAACGCTGCTGAAAATCCCGCCCGCGCAAAGGGTGATCGATTGTCCGCCCGCCTGAATCGTCACGGTTGCGCCACCCTCGATCACCACGCTTTGCCCCGCGCCTATCTGGATGGTCTGTCCTGCCCTTACCTGCCGCGAGCCGCCAACCATCAAGTGGTCGTCTTGCTTTAGGTCGGTCAGACGGTTGCCGTGGGTGATGCGCAGCTCCTCGCCTTGCAATTCGTGATGCGACTCGCCATCCACGTTTACCCGAAGGTCATGCAGCACGTGCTGCGTCCAGTCCCGCTGGGCGCGCAGGTAGATTTCCTCGGCGCCCTTTCGGTCCTCGATGCGCAGCTCGTTGTAGCCTCCACCACCGGGGCTGCTCTGGCTGCGGAAGACGCTGCGAGTCTTGTCCGCCGGCAGGTCGAGGGGCACCTGGGTGGCCGCGTTGGGCAGGCAACCCATGACCAGCGGCATATCCATGTCGCCATTGACGAAACCCACCAGCACTTCCATACCGACCCGGGGGATCAACACCGAGCCATAACGATCATGGGCCCAGCCGCTGGCAACCCGCAGCCAGCAACTGGAATGGTCGTTATGTTCCCCGTCGCGATCCCACACCAACTGCACCTTGACCCGGCCGTATTCATCGCAATGGATTTCGCTGTCGGCGGGGCCGGTCACCACGGCGTTCTGATAGCCGGCAATGGTCGGACGCGGCTGCTCAGGCATGGGCGGGCGGAAGATCGCGTCCCAAGGCGTAGCGGAAAATTCGTTGCGATAACCCTGGCGGAAATCCCCGCCTGCCACCTCGGTGACGGACTCTTCCAGCACTTGGGGCTGCAACCCCTCATGGGTCACGTGCGTCACCAGCCACAGGTCGTTCCAGTCTTCCCGCGGGTGACCGGCCAACTTGAGAAACCGACCGCTGCCCAAGGCAGGCTCATCACCGCTGCCACGGGCGACGCGATAGTCACTGCGGTGCCGCTCCAGACCACGCTGCGCGAGGTATTTGCCATGGGCACGGTCGTTGAAGTGGCCGGGATAAACCTGAGCTTCAAGCGGTGGAAGCTGCTCGCCTGTCACCTCGCTTTCCAGCGCCAGGCTTGGCTTGCGAAAGTCGTAGTCGCGCAGGTTCACCCCCGTGGTACGGGCTTGTACCTGCACTGCAAACCGCTTGATCACCGGGGTGTCCGCCACCATCCCGGAACCGGGGGTATAGGGCGTGGGCGGGTCTGCTTGGACGAAAACGGTCTGGTCATCGCCAAATACCAGCAAATGACCGGCCGACGAATGCTGAAAGTGATAGTGAATGCCCAACTCCGCGCAAAGCCGCTGGATGAACGCCAGGTCCGTCTCGCCAAACTGCACGCAGTATTCACGCTCCGGGTAGGTGCCACTGAGCCGGAACTCGAAACGGTCGCGCTGGATCCCCTGCCCCTCGAGTACTTGCGCAACAATCTGCGGCACCGTCTTGTGCTGGAAAATACGCTGGTGGCTACTGTGGCCCAGATAGGCAAGCTGCGGCACAAGCGTCATCTGATACCGCGTCAGGCGTCGGCCGGAGTCGCCTTGCGCCATTCGGTAAACCAGACCGTGGACACCCCGGCCCCGATCATCGAAACCGAGGTACACCTGCCGGTGCAGCAGGCTCTCCAGGTCCAGGTCGGGCTGCTCGCTGACCAGTTCGATATCAAAACGGTAAGGCTGGCTGATGGATTCGATACCACTGAACTCGAATACCTTGAATTCACTGGGCTCCCCATCGAGGGTCAGGGTAAAGGCGCTTTGATTGGCAGGAGCGAACATCCGGTGTTTCTCTGCGAGGGGTGGGCTGCCGATTTTGCATCACCCTTGCGCCCCGCTGAGCACACGCCAAGCAAATCAGTAAAACCCTACGTTCACACGTCTGAATCTTCTTCGGACCGACGTAAACCCCACGTAAAAAAAGGCCCGCAATCCGTAGGACGCGGGCCTTTTTTCAACTCACCTGGCGTTTAACGCCCAGCGAATTACTTATTGAGGTTGTAGTCTTTTTCCGCAGCATCAAAACGCTCGACCATACCCGCAGTCGGAGCGCCCAGCTTGCTCACGAAGTAGATCGCCAGGCTGGCAAAGATGAAGCCCGGGATGATTTCGTACAGACCCAGCAGTTCAAAGTGTTTCCACACGATCACGGTGATCGCGCCGACCAGGATACCGGCCAGTGCGCCGTTGCGGGTCATGCCTTTCCAGATCACCGAGATCAGCACCACAGGACCGAACGCGGCGCCGAAGCCGGCCCAGGCGTAGCTCACCAGGCCCAGAACGCGGTTTTCCGGGTTGGCGGCCATGGCGATAGCGATCAGCGCAACCAGCAGCACCATCAGGCGACCGACCCATACCAGCTCAACCTGGGAGGCGTTTTTGCGCAGGAAGGTCTTGTAGAAGTCTTCGGTCAAGGCGCTGGAGCACACCAGCAATTGGCAGCTCAAGGTGCTCATCACGGCCGCCAGGATGGCCGACAGCAGCACGCCGGCGATCCATGGGTTGAACAGCAGCTTGGCCAGCTCAATAAACACACGCTCGTGGTTTTCGTTGACCGGACCTGCGACTTCCGGGTGCGCCGAGAAGTAAGCAATACCGAAGAAACCCACGGCCACGGTGCCGCCCAGGCACAGGATCATCCAGGTCATGGAGATGCGGCGTGCCTTAGCGATCGACTTCACCGAGTCCGCCGCCATGAAACGCGCGAGGATATGCGGCTGGCCGAAGTAACCCAGGCCCCAGCCCATCAGCGAAATGATGCCGATGAAGGTGGTGTTTTTCAGCATGTCGAAGTTAGTCGGGTCCTTGGCTTCAATGGCCAGGAAAGTGGTATCAACACCACCGGTGGCCAGCAGCACGATGATTGGCGTCAGGATCAGCGCGAAGATCATCAGCGTGGCTTGTACGGTATCAGTCCAGCTCACTGCCAGGAAACCACCGACGAAGGTGTAGGCAATGGTCGCTGCAGCACCGGCCCACAGCGCAGTCTCGTAGGACATGCCGAAGGTGCTTTCAAACAGGCGGGCACCGGCGACGATGCCGGAAGCGCAGTAAATGGTGAAGAACACCAGGATCACCACGGCAGAGATGATCCGCAGCAGGCCGCTTTTATCTTCGAAACGGCTGGAGAAGTAATCCGGCAGGGTCAGGGCGTCACCGTTGTGCTCGGTCTGGACCCGCAGGCGACCGGCGACGAACAGCCAGTTGAGGTAAGCACCGACGATCAGGCCGATGGCGATCCAGCTTTCCGACAGGCCAGACATGTAGATCGCGCCCGGCAGGCCCATCAACAACCAGCCACTCATATCGGAAGCGCCGGCCGACAAGGCAGTCACCACGCTACCGAGGCTGCGACCGCCCAGGATGTAATCGGAAAGGTTGTTGGTGGAGCGATAGGCCATGAAGCCGATCAGCACCATTGCTGCGATGTAGATCACGAACGTGATCAGGGTTGGATTACTAACGCTCATAAGAGTGACGCCCTGGCTTTGTTTTTATGTAGCAGCGGTCTGTCAGACGGCCACCCACTGGTAGTGGGTAGACGTAACTGCGTGCCGCGCATTTATGACTGACGTTTCCCCAGGAAAGCCGTCAGCCGATGAACCGACCCGTCGAGGTGGTTGCACCTTGGCCGCGAATGCTATTCAACAAAGCAAATAAGGTGCAACCAGTTTCGCGAGAATAAGTTGCACCTTGACGTGTTTTGTAAAAAACACCTTGTTTTTGCTCCTTTTCGGAGCAAGAACAGCCGATCTCAGAAGCAAACGCACCAAGGCGGAGCGGAATCCGTTGACGGTGTGTTTTTTTCCCGATCACGATCGAAAATTTCCTGAATAAAAAGGGTTGCACCCGGTTGCACCTCTGCATGCGCAAAGCTAATCTTGCCGCCAGCTAATGCCACTCGGTAGTGGCACCCATGAGGATAAGAAAATGGCTACGACCACCCTTGGGGTCAAACTCGACGACCCGACCCGCGAGCGCCTGAAGGCTGCCGCGACCTCCATTGATCGCACGCCGCACTGGCTGATCAAGCAGGCGATTTTCAATTACCTGGAGAAACTGGAGGGTGGTGCAACCCTGACCGAACTCAATGGTTTGAGCAGCAAGGACGCCGACGATGCAGGCGAGGTCCAGACCGACCACGCCCACCAGTGCTTCCTTGAGTTCGCCGAAAGCATCCTGCCACAGTCCGTATTGCGCGCCTCGATCACCGCCGCTTACCGCCGCCCTGAGCCGGAAGTGGTGCCGATGTTAATCGAACAGGCTCGCCTGCCGGCCCCGATGGCCGAAGCCACCAACAAGCTGGCGGCCTCGATCGCTGAAAAACTGCGCAACCAGAAGAGCGCCGGCGGCCGTGCCGGTATCGTCCAGGGCCTGCTGCAAGAATTCTCCCTGTCGTCCCAGGAAGGCGTGGCGCTGATGTGCCTGGCCGAAGCGCTGCTGCGCATCCCGGACAAAGGCACCCGTGACGCGCTGATCCGCGACAAGATCAGCACCGGCAACTGGCAGCCGCACCTGGGCAACAGCCCGTCGCTGTTCGTTAACGCCGCCACCTGGGGCCTGTTGCTGACCGGCAAACTGGTCGCCACCCACAACGAAGCGGGCCTGACCTCCTCCCTGAGCCGCATCATCGGCAAAAGCGGCGAGCCGATGATCCGCAAGGGCGTCGACATGGCCATGCGCCTGATGGGCGAGCAGTTCGTCACCGGCGAAACCATTGCCGAGGCCTTGGCCAACGCGAGCAAGTTCGAAGCCAAGGGCTTCCGTTACTCCTACGACATGCTGGGTGAAGCCGCGCTGACTGAGCACGACGCGCAGAAGTACCTGGCCTCGTACGAACAAGCCATCCATTCGATCGGCAAAGCGTCCCACGGCCGTGGGATTTATGAAGGCCCGGGCATTTCCATCAAGCTCTCGGCATTGCACCCGCGTTACAGCCGTGCGCAATACGAGCGCGTGATGGACGAGTTGTACCCGCGCCTGCTGTCCCTGACCTTGCTGGCCAAGCAATACGACATCGGCCTGAACATCGATGCCGAAGAAGCCGACCGCCTGGAGCTGTCCCTGGACCTGCTGGAACGCCTGTGCTTCGAGCCGCAACTGACCGGCTGGAACGGCATCGGTTTCGTGATCCAGGCCTACCAGAAGCGTTGCCCGTATGTGATCGACTATGTCATCGACCTGGCACGCCGCAGCCGCCATCGCCTGATGATCCGCCTGGTAAAAGGCGCGTACTGGGACAGCGAAATCAAGCGCGCCCAGGTCGAAGGCCTGGAAGGCTACCCGGTCTACACCCGCAAGGTGTACACCGACGTTTCCTACATTGCCTGCGCACGCAAACTGCTGTCGGTGCCGGAAGTCATCTACCCGCAGTTCGCCACGCACAATGCGCACACGCTGTCGGCCATCTACCATATCGCCGGTCAGAACTATTACCCCGGCCAGTACGAATTCCAATGCCTGCATGGCATGGGCGAACCGCTGTACGAGCAGGTTGTAGGCAAGGTTTCCGACGGCAAGCTGAACCGTCCGTGCCGCGTGTACGCACCGGTCGGCACCCACGAAACGCTGCTGGCTTACCTGGTACGTCGCCTGTTGGAAAACGGCGCGAACACCTCGTTCGTCAACCGCATCGCCGACCAATCCATCTCGATCCAGGAGCTGGTGGCCGATCCAGTGGCCAGCATCGAACAGATGGCCACGCTGGAAGGCGGCTTCGGCCTGCCGCACCCGCGTATTCCATTGCCGCGTGACCTGTACGGCAGCGACCGCGCCAACTCGGCCGGTATCGACCTGGCTAATGAACACCGCTTGGCGTCGCTGTCCTGCGCCTTGCTGGCCACCGCCCACAACAACTGGAAAGCCGCGCCGATGCTCGGTTGCGCCTCCAGCGAGCAAGCGGCGGCACCGGTGCTGAACCCGTCCGACCTGCGTGATGTAGTCGGTCATGTACAAGAAGCAACCGTCGAAGACGTCGACAACGCGATCCAGTGCGCTATCAGCGCCGGACCGATCTGGCAGGCCACCCCGCCCGCCGAGCGCGCTGCAATCCTGGAGCGTGCCGCCGACCTGATGGAAGGCGAGATCCAGCCGCTGATGGGCCTGCTGGCCCGCGAAGCCGGCAAGACCTTCGCCAACGCCATCGCCGAAGTGCGTGAAGCGGTGGACTTCCTGCGCTACTACGCGGTGCAGGCGCGTAACGATTTCACCAATGACGCCCACCGCCCGCTGGGCCCGGTGGTCTGCATCAGCCCGTGGAACTTCCCACTGGCGATCTTCAGCGGCCAGGTTGCGGCTGCGTTGGCCGCCGGCAACCCGGTACTGGCCAAGCCTGCTGAGCAAACCCCGTTGGTTGCCGCGCAAGCCGTGCGCATCCTGTTGGAAGCCGGTATTCCGGAAGGCGTCCTGCAATTGCTGCCGGGTCAGGGCGAAACCGTGGGTGCCCGCCTGGTGGGTGATGATCGCGTCAAAGGCGTGATGTTCACCGGTTCTACCGAAGTAGCTCGCCTGCTGCAACGCAACGTCGCCGGTCGCCTGGATGCCCAGGGCCGTCCGATCCCGCTGATCGCCGAAACCGGTGGCCAGAACGCGATGATCGTCGACTCTTCGGCGCTGACCGAACAAGTGGTCATCGACGTGGTGTCCTCGGCCTTCGACAGTGCCGGTCAACGCTGCTCGGCCCTGCGTGTACTGTGCCTGCAGGAAGATTCGGCAGACCGCGTCATCGAAATGCTCAAGGGCGCCATGGCGGAATGCCGCCTGGGTAACCCTGAGCGCCTGTCCGTCGACATCGGCCCGGTGATCGACGCCGAAGCCAAGGCCGGCATCGAGAAACACATCCAGGCCATGCGCGACAAAGGCCGCAATGTGTATCAGGTGGCTATCGCCGATGGCGAAGAGATCAAGCGCGGCACCTTCGTGATGCCTACCCTGATCGAGCTGGACAGCTTCGACGAACTGCAACGCGAGATCTTCGGCCCGGTACTGCACGTGGTGCGCTACAAGCGTAAAGAGATCGACCAACTCATCGGTCAGATCAACGCCTCCGGCTACGGCCTGACCCTGGGCGTGCACACGCGTATCGACGAGACCATCGCCAAGGTGATCGACAACGTCAATGCCGGCAACGTCTATGTGAACCGCAACATCGTGGGCGCTGTGGTCGGCGTGCAACCGTTCGGCGGCGAAGGCCTGTCGGGCACTGGCCCGAAAGCCGGTGGCCCGCTGTACCTGTACCGCTTGCTGTCGACGCGCCCTACGGATGCCATCGAGCAATCCTTCGTCCGCGGCGACGCATTGGCCGCGCCGGACGTGCGCCTGCGCGACGCCATGAGCCAGCCGCTGACCGCCCTGAAAACCTGGGCCGACAGTAACAAGTTCAGCGACTTGAGCGCCCTGTGCAGCCAGTTCGCCGCGCAGTCGCAAAGCGGTATCACCCGCCAGTTGGCCGGCCCGACCGGTGAGCGCAACAGCTACGCCATCCTGCCTCGCGAGCATGTACTGTGCCTGGCGGACGTGGAAGGCGATCTGCTGACGCAACTGACGGCGGTACTGGCCGTCGGCGGTTCGGCGGTATGGCCGGAAACTGACCTGACCAAGGCCTTGTTCCCACGCCTGCCGAAGGAGATTCAGGCGAAGATCAAGCGCGTGGCTGACTGGACCAAGGACGAGGTTGTGTTCGATGCGGTCCTGCACCACGGTGATTCCGACCAGTTGCGTGCGGTGTGCCAGCAAGTGGCCCAGCGTGGCGGTGCGATTGTCGGGGTGCAAGGTTTGTCGCAAGGCGAGACAGCGATTGCGCTGGAGCGCTTGGTGATCGAGCGGGCGTTGAGTGTTAACACCGCGGCGGCAGGTGGCAATGCCAGCCTGATGACCATCGGTTAACTGACCCAACACGGTCAGAAATGTGGGAGCGGGCTTGCTCGCGAAAGCAGTGTGTCAGTCGATGAAGATGTTGACTGACATCGCGCATTCGCGAGTAAGCCCGCCCCCCCATTGACCGCGCTTTGCCTTCCATCCACGTTTTGTTCCTCCATCACCCAGATCAATCTTGCTATCCACCCACCATTCGCGCACTTAGACTCAGGCCAATTCCTCCAAAGGTAAGCCGCCATGTCCGAGACGCTGCTCAGTTCCCGTAATCTGGCTTTCGAGCTGTATGAAGTCCTCGATGCCGAGGGCCTGACCCAGCGCGAGCGGTTTGCCGAACACAACCGTGAAACCTTCGATGCGGCCATCAGCACCGCCCGCAACATCGCGGAAAAGTACTTCGCCCCTCACAACCGCAAGAACGACGAAAACGAACCGCGCTACGAAGACGGCAAGGCCATCCTGATTCCAGAAGTGAAACCCGCCGTGGACGCCTTCCTGGAAGCCGGCTTCCTCAACGCAGCGCGCAGTTTCGAAGCGGGCGGCATGCAACTGCCCACCCTACTGTCCCAAGCCTGTTTCGCGCACTTCCAGTCGGCCAACGCGGCGTCCACCTCCTATCCGTTCCTGACCATGGGCGCCGCCAACCTGATCGAAAGCTTCGGCACCGACGATCAGAAACGACGCTTCCTGCAACCGATGATCGACGGCCGCTTCTTCGGCACCATGGCCCTCACCGAACCCCACGCGGGCTCGTCGCTGGCTGATATTCGCACACGCGCAGAGCCTGCTGCTGACGGCACCTATCGACTCAAGGGCAACAAGATCTTCATCTCCGGCGGCGACCACCCGTTGTCGGAAAACATCGTGCACATGGTGCTGGCCAAGCTGCCGGACGCGCCAGCCGGGGTGAAGGGTATTTCGCTGTTTATCGTGCCCAAATTCCTGGTCAACGACGACGGCAGCCTGGGCGAGCGCAACGACGTGCTGCTGGCAGGGCTGTTCCATAAGATGGGCTGGCGTGGCACCACGTCCACCGCGCTGAACTTCGGCGACAACGGGCATTGCGTCGGCTATCTGGTGGGCCAGCCGCACCAGGGGCTGAGCTGCATGTTCCAGATGATGAACGAGGCGCGTATTGGCGTCGGCATGGGCGCGGTCATGCTCGGTTACGCGGGTTATCTTTACTCCCTGGAGTACGCCCGCGAACGCCCGCAAGGTCGTCTGCCCGACAGCAAAGACCCTGGAACGGCACCTGTCTCGATCATTCAGCACGCGGACATCAAGCGCATGCTGCTGACCCAAAAATCCTACGTGGAAGGCGCCTTCGACCTTGGCCTCTACGCCGCACGGCTGTTCGACGACACCACCACCCTGGAAACCGAAGCCGAGCGCAAGCACGCCCACGAACTGCTGGACCTGCTCACGCCCATCGTCAAATCCTGGCCCTCGGAGTTCTGCCTCAAGGCCAACGAACTGGCGATCCAGATTCTCGGCGGCCATGGCTACACCCGCGAATACCCGGTGGAGCAGTACTACCGTGACAACCGCCTGAACCCGATCCATGAAGGCACCCACGGCATCCAGTCCCTGGATTTGCTGGGGCGCAAGCTGGCGCAGAACGGCGGCGCGGGGTTGAAGCAACTCATACGACTGATTGCTGAAACCGGCGCACGGGCGCAGGAATACCCAAGCCTGACCGCACTAAGGGAACCGCTGGAACAATTGGTCAACCGCCTGCAAAGCGTCACCATCGGCCTGCTGACGGATCTCGCCCACGGCAAGGTCAACAGCAGCCTGGCGAACTCGGCGCTGTACCTGAAGGTGTTCGGGCATACGGTGATTGGCTGGCGCTGGCTGGAACAGGCGATTCGCGCCGAAGAAGGCTTGGCCAAGGGCAGTGCGGCGGATGTGGCCTTCTATAAAGGCAAGCTCCAGGCAGCCCGGTACTTCCTGACCTGGGAAGTACCGAGCTGCCATCATGAACTGGCACTCTTGGAGGCCCGCGATGACACGTGCCTCGGCATGCAAGATGAGTGGTTCTAAGGCGTTCCGATCGCCTTGGAAATCACATCGACCGTGGCGCTGACTTGCTCTTGGTAACGGTCGAGTTCCTGCTGGTGCGCCTGCTGCATTTCGATCTGCTCGGCGCACAGGTTCAGCGCCGCCAGCACCAGTAGCTTGTCACCGATCAGGGTCGGGTACTTCTTCTTGGTGGTGGCCAGGGACGCCTTGAGCAGGGTCACGGCGTGCATCAGGGTTTTCTCTTCCCCGGCCGGAGCCTTGATCGAGTAATCCTCTCCGAGAATCGAAACGACCTTTATCCCTTCACTCATGCGCCGACAGGCCCTGCGCTCACACGCTCAACCAGCGCCTGGATACGTGCGGCAGTGGCGCCGTGCTTTTCTTCCTGCTCCATCAGGTTCAGTTGCAGGCTGTCGTTCTCATCCTTGGCGCGGGCCAGTTCCGCCTTGAGGGATTCGTTGGTGCTCAGCAGATCCTGATTCTGCTGTACCAGGTCGCTGACCAGTTGTTCCAATTGGCTGAGGGATGCTTCTAACATTTTGATTTCTCGGGCTTTTTCAAAGGGCGGTGACGATAAAGAAAATTCACCTCGGATGCCAGGGTTATCCCCGGCGCGCAGCCCGATTTTTAAGGGCCGGGCCGCACTTTCGAGCCTTAGTGACTGCATTTACCGGATCTGGTTCCTGAATCGGCCAAACCCCTCGTCAGATGCGACAAAAGCGCACACGCCCCTTTAGACTTTAGTCGTACGACCGATAGAGAGGGACACCCCGTCTGATGGCCGCACGGATCGCGCTTCTCCCCCAGGATTCCCGCATGTCGCTTCGTAATATGAATATCGCTCCGAGGGCCTTCCTCGGCTTCGCGTTTATTGGTGCGCTGATGTTGTTTCTCGGCGTGTTTGCCCTGAACCAGATGAGCAAGATCCGTGGCGCCACCGAAGACATCACAATGTCCAGCGTGCCGAGCATTCGCGCCCTCGACGAATTCACCCAACTGACCCTGCGCCTGCGTGTGTTGTCGTACCGCCTGCTGACCAACCGTGAGCCGGAGGTTCAGCAAAAAACCCTGGAAGCCTTTGAAGTGCGTAATCAGCAGATTCGCACGGCCCAGGGCATCTACGAAAAACTCATCGAGAGCAGCGAAGAGCGTGCGGCCTACGACGACTACGTGCGTCTGCTTGGCCAGTACCATCAGATTGAAGAACGCATGAAGAGCCTGTCGCGGGCCAATCAGGTGGAAGAGCTGCGCAGCCTGCTCAATAACGAATTGCTGAGTAACTCCGAGCAGGTCAACGCCGTGCTTACCCGTCTGCTGGACATCAATAACAAGATGGCCCTGGCCACCAATAAGGACGCCGAAGACCAGTACAACATGGCCTTCAACATGGTGGTGAGCCTTCTGGTGATCGCCACCCTGCTGACGCTGCTGTTCGCCTGGCTGCTGACCCGCAGTATCACCCTGCCGATTGCCCAGGCATTGGAAGCGGCCGAAGAAGTGGCCGAAGGCAACCTGACGCGGCCGATCAAGGTCGACGGCAGCGACGAAGCCGGGCGCCTGCTGGCCGCCATGGCCAAGATGCAGGACAAGCTGCGCGACACCCTGCAACGCATTGCCGGGTCCGCGACCCAGCTGGCGTCTGCTGCGGAAGAGCTGAACGCCGTCACCGATGAAAGCGCCCGTGGCCTGACCCAACAGAACAACGAAATCGAACAAGCCGCCACCGCGGTGAATGAGATGACCAGTGCCGTCGAAGAAGTCGCCCGCAATGCGGTGAGCACGTCCGAAGCTTCGCGCAACGCCACCACCTCCGCCGGTGATGGCCGTGACCTGGTGCAGGAAACGGTCAGCGCCATCGAACGCATGAGCGGCGACGTGCAAGCCACGGCCACCCTGATTGGCGACCTGGCCAATGAGTCGCGCGACATCGGCAAGGTGCTGGACGTGATTCGCGGCCTGGCCGACCAGACCAACCTGTTGGCCCTGAACGCAGCGATTGAAGCGGCGCGTGCCGGTGAAGCCGGTCGCGGTTTTGCGGTGGTGGCCGATGAAGTGCGCGCCCTGGCCCATCGCACCCAGCAATCGACCAGCGAAATCGAGCGGATGATCGGCAGCATCCAGGCCGGCACCGAGCATGCGGTGGACTCGATGCGCAACAGCACGGAACGCGCCGAATCGACGTTGAACATCGCCAAAGGTGCCGGCATGTCGCTGGATACCATCAATACGGCAATTGTCGAGATCAATGAACGCAACCTGGTGATCGCCAGCGCAGCGGAAGAACAGGCCCAGGTGGCACGGGAAGTGGACCGCAACCTGGTGAACATCCGTGACCTGTCAGTGCAGTCGGCGACCGGCGCCAGCCAGACCAGTGCGGCGAGCAGTGAGCTGTCGCGCCTGGCAGTGGATCTGAATGGGATGGTCGGCCGGTTCCGTCTCTAAAATCGGATTCGCCTGACGACGCCTATCCCTATGGGAGCTGGCTTGCCTGCGATAGCAATGTGTCAGCCAGCGCCTCTAGCGCCTGACACGCCGCCATCGCAGGCAAGCCAGCTCCCACATTTGGCTTTGCGCAAATCAGAAAAAGCTTTTTGACAGCGCAGCAATTCAACAGGTTAGAATCGCTGGCACGCAGACTGCATGGTCAGTTTGCGCCCCGTCCTGTTTGCTTATGGAGTACTGCCTTTGAATGCGACGACCATCAACAGCCTGTTCTTGATCGGCGCGTTGCTGGTGAGTGCGAGCATTCTGGTGAGTTCTCTCTCGTCCCGCCTGGGTATCCCGATATTGGTGATCATCCTGGCCGTGGGCATGGTCGCCGGCGTCGATGGCGGCGGCATCATCTTCGATAACTACCCGACCGCCTACCTGGTGGGCAACCTCGCCCTGGCCGTGATCCTGCTCGACGGCGGTTTGCGCACACGGGTGGCGAGTTTCCGCGTGGCACTCTGGCCGGCGTTGTCGCTGGCCACGGTGGGGGTGTTGATTACCACCGGCCTCACGGGCATGGCCGCGGCCTGGCTGTTTGACCTCAATCTCATCCAGGGCCTGCTGATCGGCGCGATTGTCGGCTCCACGGACGCCGCGGCGGTGTTCTCGCTGCTCGGCGGCAAGGGCCTCAACGAGCGGGTTACTGCCAGCCTGGAAATCGAATCCGGCAGCAACGACCCGATGGCGGTATTCCTCACCGTCACCTTGATCGACATGCTCGCCAGCGGCCAGACCGGCCTGCACTGGAGCCTGCTGACGCACCTGGTGCGCGAGTTCGGCATCGGCGGCGTGGTCGGCCTGGGCGGCGGCTGGTTGATGCTGCAGATGGTCAACCGCATCAACCTGGCCACCGGCTTGTACCCGATCCTAGTGATCGCCGGTGGCCTGTTCGTGTTCGCCGTGACCAACGCCCTGCACGGCAGCGGCTTCCTCGCCGTGTACCTGTGCGGCCTGGTGATCGGTAACCGCCCGGTGCGCAGCCGTCATGGCATTCTGCATATGCTCGACGGCATGGCCTGGCTGGCGCAGATCGGTATGTTTCTGGTGCTGGGCCTGTTGGTCACCCCCCATGACTTACTGCCCATCGCACTGCCGGCCCTGGGCCTGGCGCTGTGGATGATCCTGTTTGCGCGGCCGTTGTCGGTGATGGTCGGCCTGCTGCCCTTCAAGGCCTTCCATGGGCGCGAAAAAGCCTTTATCGCCTGGGTTGGCCTGCGCGGCGCGGTCCCGATCATTCTGGCGGTGTTCCCGCTGATGGCCGGCCTGCCCCATGCGCAGCTGTACTTCAACCTCGCGTTCTTTATCGTACTGGTGTCGCTGCTGGTGCAGGGCACGAGCCTGCCGTGGGTGGCCAAGCTGCTCAAAGTCACCGTACCGCCGGACCCGGCACCGATCTCCCGTGCAGCGCTGGAAGTGCACGTCACCAGCGAGTGGGAGCTGTTCGTCTACCGCCTGGGCGCGGAGAAATGGTGCATCGGCGCTGCCCTGCGCGAGCTGAAAATGCCCGAAGGTACGCGGATCGCCGCGCTGTTCCGTGGCCAGCAACTGCTCCATCCGTCGGGTAGTACCGTGCTGGAAGTCGGCGATTTGCTCTGCGTGATCGGCCACGAACACAACCTGCCGGCACTGGGCAAACTGTTCAGCCAGGCCCCGCAACGCGGTCTCGACCTGCGTTTCTTCGGCGACTTCGTGCTGGAAGGCGACGCCCAGCTGGGCGCGGTTTCGGCGCTGTACGGCCTGAAACTGGAGGGCATCGACCCCGATATGCCGCTGAGCAGCTTCATCACCCAAAAAGTCGGCGGCGCCCCCATCGTCGGCGACCAGGTGGAGTGGAATAACACCATCTGGACCGTCGCGGTCATGGATGGGAACAAGATCGGCAAAGTGGGCGTCAGATTCCCCGAAGGAAGTCGCCCGGGCCCCGGTCTCTTCCTCTAAACTGCGGGGCGACGACGCCCCCGATTCTTCACCTTGCAAGACCGGTCTCTATGCCTACCCTGCGCACGTTCCTCGCCACTGCCCTGCTGGGCCTGACACTTTGTGTCGGCACCGTTCACGCGGCCGACCCGCCCAGCGCCGACGCCATCCAGCAAACCCTGGACAAGTTGCCCGACCGCAAGCTGCCCGACGCCGACATGAAGGCCCTTCAGACCATCCTGCAGCAGACCCTGACGTACCTGGGCAACAAGCAGGATTACGAGCAGCGCCTGGTCGACCTCAAACGCCAGCTGGAAGACGCGCCGCGCCAGACCGCTGATAACCAGCGCGAACTGACCCGGCTCAAGGCCACCAAAATCGTCCCGGTCGCCCAGCGCTACGCCACTTTGCCGGTGCCGCAGCTTGAGCAGTTGCTGGTGCAGCGCACCACCCAGCAAGGCGACCTGCAAAAAGAACTGGCCGACGCCAACAGCCTGTCCATTGCCGCCCAGACCCGCCCCGAGCGCGCCCAGACCGAGATCAGCAGCAGCCAGACGCGCATCCTGCAGATCAATTCGATCCTCAAGGCCGGCAAAGACAACGGCAAAACCCTCAGCGGCGACCAGCGCAACCAGCTCAACGCCGAACTCGCGGCCCTTAGCGCGCTGATCCCCCTGCGCCGCCAGGAACTGGCCGGCAACAGCCAACTGCAAGACCTGGGCAACAGCCAGCACGACCTAGTGATGGAGAAAACCGCGCGCCTGGAACAAGAGATCCAGGACCTGCAGACCCTGATCAACCAGAAGCGCCTGGCCCAGTCCCAACAAACGGTGACCCAACAGTCCATCGAAGCGCAAAAGGCCGGCGGCAGCAGTCTGCTGGCCACCGAGAGCGCAGCCAACCTGAAGCTGTCCGATTACCTGCTCAAAAGTACTGACCGCCTCAACGACCTGACCCAGAAGAACCTGAAAACCAAGCAGCAACTCGACACCGTGACCCAGAGCGACTCGGCCCTGGACGAGCAGATCAACGTGCTCAAGGGCAGCCTGCTGCTGTCCAAGATCCTCTATAAACAGAAACAGGCCTTGCCGCGCCTGACGGTAGACCGCGACCTGGCGGACGACATTGCCAACATTCGCCTGTACCAGTTCGAGGTCAACCAGCAACGTGAACTGATCAGCTCTCCCAGCGCCTATGTGGATAACTTGCTGGCCAACCAGTCGCCGGAAGACGTCACCCCGCAGTTGCGCCGCACCTTGCTGGAACTGGCGATCACCCGCAGCGACCTGCTGGAGCGCCTGAGCCGCGAGCTGAGCGCGCTGCTCAACGAATCCATAACGCTGCAACTGAACCAGAAACAACTGCTCAGCACCGCCACTACCCTGCGGGCGACGCTGGATGAGCAGATGTTCTGGATCCCCAGCAACAAGCCGCTGGACACCGAATGGCTGGAAACGGTCCCGGCGCACCTGAGCAAGCAAGTCGCCACCTTGCCCTGGGCTTCCAGCGTCAGCGAACTGTATGACGGCCTGACCCAGCGCCCGCTGCTGTTCCTGCCCCTGCTGCTGTTGATTGGTGCCCTGCTGTGGCGCCGTAAAAACCTGTATCAGCGCCTGAACAAGGTGCACCTGGACATCGGCCACTTCAAACGTGACAGCCAGTGGCACACGCCACAGGCCATCCTGATCAATATCCTGCTGGCGATGCCGGTGTCCCTGGGTTTGGCGCTGTGCGGCTACGCGTTGCAGATCGACGCTCGTGGGCAAAACGCCAACCTCGGCTCGGCCCTGCTGCAGATCGCCCAGGCCTGGCTGGTGTTCTATACCGCTTATCGCATCCTGGCGCCGGGCGGCGTGGCCGAACTGCACTTCCGCTGGGAAAAGCCCCAGGTCGAATTCCTGCAAGGTTGGGTACGCAAGCTCGGGTTAGTGGTGCTGGCGCTGGTGGCCGTGGTGGCCATCGCTGAACACCAACCGGCGGCGCTCGCCGACGACGTGCTGGGTATCGGCGTGGTACTGACCTGCTACGCGCTGATGGCCTGGCTGCTCGGCCGCCTGTTGCTCAACAGCCCCACTCATGAAAAGGCTTCGCTGTTTCGCAAAGCCGTGGGCCTTTTGTTTACCGCGCTGCCGGTCGCGCTGTTTATCGCCGTGTGCTTTGGCTACTACTACACCGCGCTCAAGCTCAGCGATCGCCTGATCAACACCCTGTACCTGCTGATGTTCTGGCTGGTGATCGAAGCCACCTTCGTTCGCGGCCTGGGCGTTGCCGCCCGGCGCCTGGCCTACGCGCGCGCCCTGGCCAAACGCCAAGCCGCCAAGGAAGCCGGCGACGGCGAAGCGGTGATCGAAGAACCGACCCTGGACATCGAACAGGTCAACGAACAGTCCATGCGCCTGATCCGCCTGGCCTTGCTCGGCGGCTTTATCGCGGCGTTGTACTGGGTGTGGTCGGACCTGATCTCGGTATTTTCGTATCTGGATAACGTCACGCTGTACGAATACACCAGCGGTACCGGCGCCAATATCAGCATGGTCCCCATCAGCATCGGCGACTTGCTCGGCGCCTTGATCATTATCGGCATCACCTTCGCGCTGGCGCGCAACCTGCCCGGCCTGCTCGAAGTCCTGGTGCTGTCCAAGCTGGACCTGGCCCAGGGCAGCGCCTATGCGACGACTACGTTGCTGTCGTATGTGATTGCCGGCGTCGGTTTCGTCTCCACCCTGTCCACCCTCGGTGTGAGCTGGGACAAGTTGCAATGGTTGGTGGCGGCGCTGTCGGTGGGGTTGGGCTTCGGCATGCAGGAGATTTTCGCCAACTTCATTTCCGGCATCATGATCCTGTTCGAGCGCCCGGTGCGGATCGGCGACACCATCACCATCGGCAACCTGTCGGGCACGGTGAGCAAGATCCGCATCCGCGCCACTACGATCACTGACTTTGATCGCAAGGACATCATTGTCCCGAACAAGACCTTCATTACCGGGCAACTGATCAACTGGTCGCTGACCGACACCATCACCCGCGTCACGTTGAAGCTGGGTGTGGACTACGGCTCCGACCTGGACCGCGTGAAGGAACTGCTGCTCAAGGCCGCCCGCGACAACCCACGGGTACTCAAGGAGCCGGAGCCCCATGTGTACTTCCTCAACTTCGGCGAAAGCACCCTCGACCACGAACTGCGCATGCACGTGCGCGACCTCGGCGACCGTAACCCGGTGATCGACGAAGTGAACCGCTTTATCAATCGCGAGTTCAAGAAAGAGCACATCAACATCTCGTTCCGCCAGATGGAGGTCTACCTCAAGAACCTCCACGGCCAGGAATACAAATTGGTGGAGGTCGACACCCCGGCCAAGCCCGCCAACGACGGCGGTGTGCAGGAACCGCCGCCGAGCAAACTCGACTAACGCCGTTATCCCCAGCAGAATGCTCGGACATTCTGCTGGAGATGGCCGGTGAAAGCCCTCGACGAACTGACCTTCGACAACCGCTTCGCACGCCTGGGCGACGCGTTCTCGACCCACGTATTGCCTGAGCCCCTCGACGCACCGCGCCTGGTCGTGGCGAGCACGGCCGCCATGGCCCTGCTCGATCTTGATCCCGCCGTTGCCGAAACACCGGTGTTCGCCGAGCTGTTCGGCGGCCACACGCTGTGGGCCGAGGCCGAACCGCGGGCGATGGTCTATTCCGGGCATCAGTTCGGTGGCTACACCCCGCAACTGGGCGATGGCCGCGGGTTGTTGCTGGGCGAGGCGTACAACGAGGCCGGCGAGCACTGGGACCTACATCTGAAGGGCGCCGGGATGACGCCTTACTCACGGATGGGCGATGGGCGCGCGGTATTGCGCTCGTCCATCCGCGAGTTCCTGGCCTCCGAAGCACTGCACGCGCTGGGCATCCCCAGCAGCCGTGCGCTGTGCGTGATCGGCTCCGACACCCCCGTGTGGCGCGAGAAGCAGGAGCGCGGCGCGATGGTGTTGCGCATGGCGCACAGTCATATCCGCTTCGGCCATTTCGAATACTTCTACTACACCAAAAAGCCCGAGCAGCAGGCACTCTTGGCCGAGCATGTACTGAACCTGCACTACCCCGAGTGCCGTGAACAACCTGAGCCGTACCTGGCGATGTTCCGTGAAATCGTCGAGCGCAACGCCGAACTGATCGCAAAATGGCAGGCTTATGGCTTCTGCCATGGCGTGATGAACACCGACAACATGTCGATCCTGGGCATCACGTTCGACTTCGGGCCGTTTGCGTTCCTGGATGACTTTGACGCGCATTTCATCTGCAACCACTCCGACCATGAAGGGCGTTACTCCTTCAGCAACCAAGTGCCGATTGGGCAGTGGAACCTCAGTGCATTGGCACAGGCGTTGACGCCGTTTATCAGCGTCGATGCTTTGAAAGAAGCGCTGGGCTTGTACCTGCCGCTGTATCAGGCCAATTACCTGGATTTGATGCGCCGCCGCTTGGGGCTGACCACCGCCGAAGACGATGACCAGAAGCTGGTGGAGCGCTTGTTGCAACTGATGCAGAACAGCGGCGTGGATTACACCCTGTTCTTCCGCCGCCTGGGGGATGAATCGGCGGCGCTGGCGGTGACGCGACTGCGCGATGACTTTGTCGACCTGGCCGGGTTTGATGCCTGGGCTGAGCAGTACAAGGCCCGTGTTGTGCGGGATGGGGAATATAGCCAAGAGCAACGCCGTGAGCGGATGCACGCAGTGAACCCGCTGTACATCCTGCGCAACTACCTCGCGCAGAACGCCATCACTGCAGCCGAGTCAGGGGATTACAGCGAAGTCCGGCGGCTGCACGAGGTGCTGTCCAAGCCGTTTGAGGAGCAAGCGGGGATGGAGCAATACGCACAGCGGCCGCCGGATTGGGGCAAACACCTGGAAATCAGCTGTTCCTCATAGGCGCTGTAGTGGGCGGGCTTGTCTTGCGCGGTTCAGGGCTGCATTTACCTTGATAAATGTCAGCGTCGGCTCCAAATTGGACTTATTGGCCATACCCTAGGAGCCCTCCCGATGTCCGAACCGCTTGTAATCCCCTGCCCCCATTGCAACGGCCTTAACCGCATCCCCGGCGAACGCCTGAGTGACGCGCCCAAATGCGGGCGCTGCAAGCAGCCGGTGTTGTTGAGCAAGCCTTTCGAACTGAAACAGGGCGACTACGCCAGCCAGATCAAGGGCGACCTGCCGTTGCTGGTGGATGTGTGGGCCGACTGGTGCGGGCCGTGCAAGTCGTTCGCGCCGGTGTTTGAGCAGGCGGCCGGACAGTTGCAGGGCAAGTGCCGATTGGCCAAGCTCGACAGCGAGGCCAATCAGCAGCTGTCGGCGCAGTTGGGGATTCGCTCGATTCCCAGTTTGATTCTGTTCAAAAACGGCCGCGAAGTGGCGCGTCAGAGCGGGGCGTTTCCGTTGCCGCAGTTGATGAACTGGTTGCGTAGCCAGGGCGTGTAACGCGGTCAAATGTGGGAGCGGGCTTGCCTGCGATGGCAGTGTTGAATTCACTACAGCTATCGCAGGCAAGCCAGCTCCCACATGGACCGTGTTTCAGCCTCAGGTTAGTGGGGCTTCGCGGTCCATCATCTGGCCGACCAGCATTACGCCGAGTTCGCTTAATTGGTGAATGGCCAAGGCCACGTCGCGGTGTTCGCCGCTGAGGTCGTTGGACAGGTTGAGCAACAAGGTGCGGACGGAGGAGAAGGTTTCGTAGCTGTTGAGGACGAGGGTTTCGGTGGGGAGGTTGGGCGCCACATTGAAAAGACGAATAGACATGCATTTGTTCCCTGATACGGCCACCACCTTTTCGCTACTAAACGAAGGGCGGTAGCTGTACGCAGGTTAGTAGACCGGGGAACAAAGCAAAGACCGGCGCACCCGAAAGTGCCCTGCGCACAGCCACCATCATATAGGCGATATGCCGCCATGCTTTGGGAGCGGTGTAACTGCTTTGGTCGGTTGGGCTACTAAACCCGATCACTGAACATTCAGCGACCCGGGAACCTTAGAGACGCCCACCCAGACGCACAAGCCGGGCGATTCTGGCTTACCTGTAGGCAACGTTACAAGGCACAACCCCTATTGCCAGACCCGTCCTACAGCCCCCGTGGGGCACATCCAACTCCAGCTGCAGGAATGCGATACACATGTGGGAGCGGGCTTGCTCGCGAATGCGGTGTTTCAGTCTGTACATCTGAAACTGACACACCGCATTCGCGAGCAAGCCCTCTCCCACAAGGGTTTTGTGTTGTCGTTCAGATCACGCGTTTTCCAGCAGGTTATGCAGCTCGACAAACTGCTGCGTCAGCTTATGCCGCGGGTCCAGGTGGATCAGGGGCTTGTTCTCCTGGTGCGACTCGCGCATGCGCACCGAGCTGGCCAGGTACACCGGTAACACCGGCAGGCCCTCGGCAATCAACTCCTCCAGCATCTGCTGTGGCAGACTCGCCCGCGCCTGGAACTGGTTGACCACGATGCCTTCCACTTCTAGGCCTTCGTTGTGGTCTTCCTTCAGTTCTTCAATCTCAGCCAGCAGGCCATAAAGGGCTTGGCGCGAGAAGCTGTCGCAATCGAAGGGGATCAGTACACGATCAGCGGCAATCAGCGCCGAAACTGCATAAAAATTCAATGCTGGCGGGGTGTCCAGGTAAATCCGGTCGTAATCTTCGCTCAGCTCATCCAACAGCTTTCGCAGCTTGTTGATCTTGTGCTTGGCCTCGAGCTTGGGCTGCAGGTCCGCCAGTTCGGCGGTGGCGGTGATCACATGCAGGTTGTCGAAGGGCGTCTCGTAGATATCTACTCGGTTTTTCTTCGAAAAAGGCCCGGAAGACAGGGTCTGCTTGAAAAATTCGGCAATGCCCATCGGTATATCGTCGCCGGTCAGCCCAGTGAGGTACTGGGTTGAGTTGGCTTGTGCATCGAGGTCCACCAACAGGGTTCGATAGCCTTCGCTGGCGCTGACTGCCGCCAGGTTGCAGGCAATGCTGGACTTGCCAACGCCGCCTTTTTGATTGAACACCACGCGCCGCATGGAAAAACCTCCGTGTATCAATGAATGCTCGAGTGTAGAGGGCTTAAGCGAATGTTCGCTACCTCGTTCATCCATCCCCGACAAACGAACAGGAAGGGTCTGACAATCCAAATCGGCGAGGGGTAAAGGACAATCCGTAAATAATCCCAACCAAATTGTAATCAGCCGTGAACAATTTTTTACCAATATTTGCTAGAACCCCACGGCACCGGGATAATGCGCACCACTCGGCTATTGCTCCCTGTCCCGGTATTCGGGGCCAAAAGCCGCACATGGAAGCCCGCAGGGGCGGGATAACTTCTCAGTGATCACTTTCAACATCGCCCAATGGCGCGCCTGGGCCCCAGGGCTTGATAGCGTGGACGACTGGCGCGCCTGGTGCCAGGCCCCGGTGTTACTCCCTGCCAGCGATGCCTGCCCTGACGTGTCATTTTTGCCGGCCATGCAACGCCGCCGCCTGAGCCGCCTGGCGCGCATGGCCTTCAGCGTGGGCTGGCCACTGGCCGAGGGCCTGCAGGACCTGCCGTTGGTGTTTATTTCCCGACACGGCGAGACCCCGCGCACCCTCGATATTCTCAGCGATCTGGCCAACGAGCAGCCGCTGTCGCCGACCCAGTTCAGCCTGTCGGTGCACAACGCGGTGATTGGCCTGTGGTCGATCTTGCGCAATGAAACCAGCGAAATGACAGCCCTCGCGGCCGCAGGTGACGGCCTGGAGCACGGCATGCTCGAAGCGGCGGCCTTGCTCAACGAAGGCGCACCCGCGGTCTTGCTGGTCATCACCGAAGAACAGCCGCCCGAAGCCTACGCCAGCTGGATTGTGGACGTGCCGTTTCCCTATGCCCTTGGTCTGCTGCTGACGCCGGGCGACGAGTGGCAGTTGGAACTGAGCAGCGCCAGTGTCCAACTCACTCAAACCCAGTGGCCCCACGCCCTGAACCTGCTGCGCACCCTGCTCACCGAACAGGTCGCCTGCCAACATGCCTGGAAGAACCGTGTATGGAACTGGCAACGCAAGCCCTGAACGACAAACCTCGGGATGCCTATTACTGGCGCCTGTTCGCCACCGCCGCCAGCTTCGCTCTGTTCGGCTTCGGTGGCCTGTGCCTGCGTTTGCTGGTGTTCCCGTTGCTCAGTTGCCTGCCAGGGGACGCTGCAAAACACCGCAGCCGCGCCCGCCATACGATCAGTTGGCTGTTCTGGTTCTTTATCCGCCTGATGCAGCGCGCCGGCGTGCTCACCTACAGCGTCGAAGGCACGGAAAAACTCGGCCGCCCAGGCCAGATGATCATCGCCAACCACCCGTCGCTGATCGACGTGGTGTTCCTGATCGGCCTGGTGCGCCAGGCCAACTGCGTGGTCAAGCAGAGCCTGTGGCAGAACCCCTTCACCCGTGGGCCGGTGCGCGACGCGGGTTATATCAGCAACGACGGCAGTGCCGAAATGCTCGATGCGGCGGCTGATGCCCTGCGTGGCGGCCAAACCCTGATCATCTTTCCCGAAGGCACCCGCACCACACCCGGCGCAGCGCCTGCCTTTCATCGCGGCGGCGCCGCCATTGCGCTGCGCGGTGCGACAATCATCACTCCCGTGGTGATCAAGGTCAGCCCCACGACGCTGACCAAGGCCGAACCCTGGTATCGCATCCCAAAATGCCGCGTGCACTTCAGTTTGCGGGTGGGTGCCGATATAGAACCACAGGCGTTCGCAACACTGGGGCCCCCACCCCAGGCCTCACGCAAGCTCAACGATTACCTGCATCACTATTTTATTAAGGAGCTCGCCGAAGATGAGCGACCAACACCGCCTTGAGCACGACATAAAGATGCTGATCATCGAGGCCTTGGGCCTGGAAGACATCAGCGTCGACGACATCGGTAGCGAGCAAACCCTGTTCGGCGAAGGCCTCGGCCTGGATTCGGTAGACGCCCTGGAATTGGGCCTGGCGATCCAGAAAAAGTACGGCATCAAGATCGACGCCGACGCCAAGGACACCCGCAATCACTTCACCAACGTGGCCAGCCTTGCGGCGTTCGTCACGGCCAGACAGGCAGCTTGAGACCGGACCATGCAAACTCGTGACGATATTTTCAACACCTTGCGCGACGCCTTGGTGGAACTGTTTGAACTGCCGCCGGAACGCGTCACCCTTGACGCCAACCTTTACCAGGACCTGGAAATCGATAGCATCGACGCCGTCGACTTGATCGACCATATCAAGCGCCAAACCGGCAAGAAGATCGCCGCCGAAGAATTCAAGGCCGTGCGTACCGTGAACGACGTGGTTGAGGCGGTGTACCGTCTGGTCCAGCCGGCCGCATGAGCCGGCTGATCGGCCTTGGCCTGTTGTTGGCGGGGCTGCTGTACCCCTTTGCGGTGTATTACGGCACCGAACACTTCGCACCGTGGCAATTCGGGCTGCTGCTGGGCGGCCTGTGGCTGCTGCGCACGCTGACCGGTGCGCGACGCCCCGGCAGCCGCTGGATGGCGTTGGCCGTGATGGTGTTCTGCCTGTTGCTGGCCTGGTTCGACAACCCGCACCTGCTGCGCTGGTACCCGAGCCTGGTCAGCGGGTTTATGTTGGCGCTGTTCGGCCTGAGTCTCAAATACGGCCCGCCGATGGTCGAGCGCCTGGCGCGCATGACCGACCCGGTGTTGCCCGCGCAAGCCATTGTGTATACCCGCCAGGTCACCGTGGTGTGGAGTGTGTTTTTTCTGTGTAATGGCCTGCTCGCCGCCGCCCTCACCCTGTGGGCGCCGCTGAGCTGGTGGACGTTGTACAACGGCCTGATCGCCTACGGGCTGATGGGGCTGTTGTTTGCCGTGGAATGGCTGGTACGACAAAGGGTTCGAGGCCGCGTATGAATGGGTTGAAACTTGAGCACTTGCTGCTTGAGCCGCTGGAACAGCGTCCGGTCACCACCGAACCTGCAATGGATCATGCCCAGCTGTGGGCGCAGTCCTTGAGCCTGGCCGCAGGCCTGCAAGCGCGCGGCATCCAGCGCCTGGCCGTGTACCTGGAAGATGCAGGCCTGCTCGCGATTGCCCTGCTGGGCGCCTGGCGCGCCGGGGTCAGCGTGCTGCTGCCCGCCGACCTGCAACCTCAGACCCGTCAGCGCTGGGACGCCGCAGTTGACGCCTGGCTGACCGAAGCAGCTGACCTGGACGCACTGTTTCAAACACCACTGAGCCCCGCCGCCCTCGATCTGGACAGCTGCCAACTGAGCCTGTGCACCTCCGGCTCCAGCGGCGAGCCCAAGCGCATCAACAAGACACTGCGCCAGCTGGCTAATGAAGTCGAGGCACTGGAAACCCTGTGGGGCCCGGACCTAAAAGACGCGTGCATCATCGGCAGCGTTGCCACTCAACATATCTACGGCTTGCTGTTCCGAGTGCTCTGGCCGCTGTGCGCCGGGCGTACCTTTGTGCGCAAGCAACTGGCCTTCCCCGAAGATTTGCAGCGCGCCAGCCGCGAGCACACGCATTTTGCCTGGGTCGCCAGCCCGGCGCTGCTCAAGCGCATGGGCGACAACCTCGACTGGCCGGCGCTAAGCCAAGTGTCACGGGTGTTTTCCTCCGGCGGCGCACTGCCCGTGGAAGCCGCCGGCAGCCTTTATGACCGCTTGCAGCAATGGCCGACAGAGATCCTCGGCAGTTCGGAAACCGGCGGTATCGCCTGGCGCCAGGGTGCGCAGCCTTGGCAGCCGTTTGCCGACGTGCACCTGAGCCAGGATGCCGACGGCGCCCTGCGCATTGCTTCACCGTATCTGCCTGAAGGGCACATCGAACAAACCGCCGACGCTGCACGTATCCATGCCGATGGCCGCTTCGAGCTGCTGGGTCGTCTGGATCGCATCGTCAAGCTGGAAGAAAAACGCATCTCCCTGCCCATGCTGGAACACGCGCTGATGACCCACCCGTGGGTCGCGGAAACCCGCCTGGGGGTGGTGCAGGAAAACCGCGCGTCCCTTGGCGCCCTGGTGGTGCTGAGTGACGAGGGCCTGCATGCGCTGCGCAATCAGGGCCGTCGCACGCTCACGCAAACCCTGCGCCAACACTTGAGCCAACATTGCGAAGCCCTGGCACTGCCGCGGCGCTGGCGGTTACTGCGCCAGCTGCCCCTGAACAGCCAGGGCAAACTGCCCCAGGCGCAAGTCGAGGGGCTCTTGTTGGCATCACGACCGAAAGCCCCGGAAGTACTGGAGCAGGTCGAAGCCAATGGCGAATGGACCTTGCAACTGAGCGTCCCGCCAGACCTGGCCTACTTCAGCGGGCACTTCCCGGTCACCCCCGTGTTACCGGGGGTGGTGCAGGTGGAGTGGGCATTTAATCTGGGCCAGCAGTTGCTCGACTTGCCGGCAACGTTTGCCGGGATGGAAGTACTCAAGTTCCAGCAACTGGTGCGGCCAGGCGACGCTATCGAATTGCATCTGCGGTTTGATGCGCAACGCGGCAAGTTGTATTTCGCCTATCGCAACGGTGTTGCGGCCTGCTCCAGCGGTCGGATTGTGCTGGAGAGCGTCAATGCATAACCCCTGCGCCCTGATCCCGGTCTACAACCACGAAGCGGCCGTGCCCGCCGTGGTCCGCAGCCTGTTGAACAGTGGCCTGCCTTGCCTGTTGGTCGACGACGGCAGCAGCCCGGCCTGCGCAGCGGTTCTGGCGCAACTGGCGACGATCGACAACGTCACCCTACTGACCTTGCCCACCAACCAGGGCAAGGGCGGTGCAGTGATGGCCGGGTTCCGCGAAGCCGCACGCCTGGGCTTCAGCCACGCCCTGCAAGTCGACGCCGACGGCCAACACGACCTGCGCGAAGTCGAGACCTTCCTCGACACCTCGCGCCGTCACCCCGATGCCATTATCTGCGGCTACCCCGAATACGACGACAGTGTGCCCAAAGGCCGCCTGTATGCGCGCTACCTGACCCACGTGTGGGTGTGGATCAACACCTTGTCGCTGCAGATCCGCGACTCGATGTGCGGCTTTCGCGTGTACCCGCTGACACCGGTGCTGGCGCTGATGGACTCGGCCTACATCGGCACGCGCATGGACTTCGACTCCGACATTCTGGTGCGCCTGGCCTGGCGCAACCAGCCAATGCGCTGGCTGCCGACCCAGGTGCACTACCCCGCCGACGGCCTGTCGCACTTCCGGTTGTTTCGTGACAACGTGCGCATCTCAGCCATGCACACCCGGTTGTTTTTCGGCATGTTGGTGCGGGCGCCGATGATCCTGTGGCGACGGTGGCAGGCATGAGCGACAGCAGCAAACACTGGGCCGACCGCGAGGAACGTGGCAGTTATTGGCTGATGAAGCTCACCGCCTTCGCCGCCAAAGTCCTCGGCCGACGTTTGTTGAGCCCGGTGCTGTACGGCATCGTCCTGTACTTCTTCCTGTTTGGCCGCACCGCGCGCCAGAGCGCCTGGCAATACCAACAGCGCCTGGCCGACTGGAGCGGGCGCGATGAACTGCGCCCCACTCACTGGAAAGTCTTTGGTCAGTTCATGGCGTTTGCCGACTCGCTGCTCGACAAACTCGACGTGTGGAACGGCAAGCTGCGCCTGGAGCAGATCGAGATCAACGACCCGGCGCAATTGCGCGGACAACTGCGCGGCGAACGCGGGCAGATGCTGGTGGGCGCGCACCTGGGCAACCTGGAAGTGTGCCGCGCTCTTGCCGAGATTGGCGAGCAGGTCACCATGAACGTGCTGGTGCACACCAAGCACGCCGAGCAATTCAATCGCCTGCTGGGCGAAGCCGGGGCGACCCATTTGCGCCTGATCCAGGTCAGCGAGCTGGACCCGGCCACCATGCTGCTGCTCAGCCAGCGTCTGGACGACGGCGAGTGGCTGGCGATTGCCGGCGACCGCGTGCCGCTGCACGGCGGGCGCACGGTGCGCGTAGACTTCCTCGGCCATGACGCCGCCTTCCCCCAAGGCCCGTGGCTGCTGGCCGGTTTGCTCAAGTGCCCGGTAAACCTGCTGATGTGCCTCAAGCACAACAGCCGCTATCGCCTGAGCATTGAGCCTTTCGCCGACATGATCGAATGGAAACGCAATACCCGCGAGCAGATCATAGCCCTGTGGACCGCGCGCTACGCCGCGCGCCTGGGTCAGTTCTGCCTGGAAGCGCCCCAACAATGGTTCAACTTTTACCCTTTCTGGAAGACCGATGACGACGCATCTTGAGCCGGTAACCTTTGGCGAACGCGCCTTGCGCATCGAAGACGTGCTGGCCCTGGCCAACCGTCAGGCGCCGACCCAATTGCAGAGCGATGCCGCGTATCGCCAGCGCATTGCCAAGGGCGCGCAGTTCCTCGACTCGCTGCTGGACAAGGAAGGTGTGATCTACGGCGTCACCACTGGCTACGGCGACTCCTGCGTGGTGGCGGTGCCGTTGCAGCACGTCGAGGCCCTGCCCCGTCATTTGTATACCTTCCACGGTTGCGGCCTGGGCAAGTTGCTCGATGCCCAAGCCACCCGCGCGGTGCTGGCCGCAAGGTTGCAGTCGCTGTGCCACGGCGTTTCCGGTGTGCGCGTGGAGTTGCTGGAGCGCCTGCATGCGTTCCTCGAACACGACGTGCTGCCGTTGATCCCGGAAGAAGGCTCGGTGGGCGCGAGCGGTGATCTGACGCCACTGTCCTACGTGGCGGCGACCCTGTCCGGCGAACGCGAAGTGATGTTCCGTGGCGAACGCCGCCAAGCGATCGACGTGCACCGTGAGTTGGGCTGGGAACCGCTGGTCCTGCGCCCCAAGGAAGCCCTGGCGCTGATGAACGGCACCGCGGTGATGACCGGCCTGGCCTGCCTGGCCTTCGCCCGCGCCGACTACCTGCTGCAACTGGCCACGCGCATCACCGCGCTGAACGTGGTGGCGTTGCAAGGCAACCCGGAACACTTCGACGAGCGCCTGTTCGCCGCGAAGCCGCACCCGGGGCAGATGCAAGTCGCCGCGTGGTTGCGCAAGGACCTGGCGATCGATGCGCCAACCGCGCCGCTGCACCGTCTGCAGGATCGCTATTCGTTGCGCTGTGCGCCCCACGTCCTCGGCGTACTGGCCGACAGCCTTAACTGGCTGCGCTCGTTCATCGAGATCGAGCTCAATAGCGCCAACGACAACCCGATCATCGACGCCGAAGAAGAACGCGTGCTGCACGGTGGGCACTTCTACGGCGGGCATATCGCTTTCGCCATGGACAGCCTCAAGACACTGGTGGCCAACGTCGCCGACCTGCTCGACCGTCAGCTCGCGTTGCTGGTGGACGTGCGCTACAACCACGGCCTGCCGAGCAACCTCTCCGGCGCGCCGGCCGACCGCGCGATGATCAATCACGGCTTCAAGGCCGTACAGATCGGTACCAGCGCCTGGACCGCCGAGGCATTGAAAAACACCATGCCGGCCAGCGTGTTCTCGCGCTCTACCGAGTGCCACAACCAGGACAAGGTAAGCATGGGCACCATCGCCGCCCGCGATGCGATCCGCGTGCTGGAACTGACCGAACAGGTCGCCGCCGCCACGCTGCTCGCCGCCAACCAGGGCGTGTGGCTGCGGGCCCAGGCAGAGGATGCACGGCCGTTACCGCCAGCACTGGCGGCGATGCACGAAGCACTGGCCAAGGACTTCCCGCCGGTCATCGAAGACCGTGCGCTGGAAGGCGAATTGCGCCTGTGCCTGCAACGTATCGCCGAGCAACACTGGAGGCTGCATGCGTAGCCAAGGCGTGCTGCATTGCGACACTGAAATCCTCGTGCCGTTTTTTGACGTCGACACCATGAACGTCGTCTGGCACGGGCATTACGTGAAGTACCTGGAAGTCGCGCGCTGCGCGTTGCTGGACAAGATCGGCCACAACTACACGGCGATGCTCGAGTCGGGCTACGCCTGGCCGGTCATCGACATGCAACTGCGCTACGTGCGCGGCGCCGTGTTCGGCCAGACGATCAACGTGCGCGCCAGCCTGGTGGAGTGGGAGAACCGCTTGAAGGTCAATTACCTGATCACCGACCTGGCCAGCGGCGAGCGCTTGACCCGCGCCAGCACCGTGCAAGTCGCCGTAGAAATCGCCAGCCGCGAGATGCAGCTCGCCTCCCCCAAAGTCTTCACCGACACCGTAGAAAGGGCTTTGAAATGAGGTCACATGTGGGAGGGGGCTTGCCCCCGATGGACGTCAACGATAACGCGATCCGCCTGACACTACGCGGCGCCCTCAGGCTCTTCGCGAGCAAGCCCGCTCCCACCTTGATCGCGTTAATCCTGCTATTGGGCATTCCAAGTCTGGCCCATGCCTTCGACTTGCAGCAGCTGAGCGACCAACTTGCAAAACCCTCAGTGATCCACGGCAGCTTCACCCAGGAAAAACACCTGCGCGCCCTGCCCCAACCCTTGGTCAGCAAAGGCACCTTCGTCCTCGCCAAGGACCACGGCCTGCTGTGGCTGCTGAAAACCCCGCTGCAACAGGACTACCGCATCAGCCCCCAGGGCATTGCCCGCCGCGACGCCAATGGCTGGCAACTGCTGCCGAACAAGAGCGCCGGTGCCGAACAGAACCGCCTGTTCCTCGCCGTGCTCCAGGGCGACAGCAGCGGCTTGCAGCGTGACTTCGAATTGCAGCTGCAAGGCGAGGCCAAACAGTGGAAGCTCACGTTGATCCCGCGCTCACTGTTGCTCAAGCAAGTCTTCACCCAGATCAACATCGACGGTGGTGACTTGGTGCAAACCATCGAACTGCTGGAAACCCAAGGCGACAGCACCGTGCTGCGTATGCAGGACAGTACCGCCAGCCAGCCATTGAGCGACGCGGAGCAACACGACTTTGCCCAGTGAACGCCTGCTGCCGCGCCTGTTCCTGATCCTGCTGGTCGCGGTGCTGGCCCTGGCCGGCTGGCAGTGGCGCCATGGCGCGCCGTTGTCCGCCAACCTGATGGAGCTGGTACCGGGCAACACGCCGGACGCCCTCGAGCAGCAAGCGGAACAGCGTATGCAGGAGCCGCTGAACCGCGAGCTGCTGGTATTGGTAGGCCATGCCGACCGCCAGCAAGCCGTGGCCGTCGCGCAGCAATTGGGCGAACACTGGCAGGCCAGCGGGTTGTTTGAAAAAGTGCAGTGGAACCTGCAAGCCGATTTGCCGGCGCTGCGCGAGCAATTGCTGCGCGGTCGCCTGGCGATGCTCTCGGCCAAGGACCGCGAGCAACTGATCGAGCACCCCGACGCGTTTATCCAGGAGCGCGTGCAAGCCCTCTTCGACCCCTTTACCGGCTTCAGTTTGGTGCCAAGCCAGGATGACTGGCTGGGCCTCACCGGGCGTATCCAGAACAGCCAGCCGCAACAGGGTTCGGTGCAGTTGGATATCGGCAGCGGCGCACTGATCGCCGATGCCGACGGCAAGAGCTGGGTGCTGCTGCGTGCGCGCACCACCGGCAATGCCTTCGACATGAAATTGCCGCTGCAGGTGGCGGATCTGCTTCAGGCCAGTCGCACCCAAGCCAGCGCACACGGTGCGCAACTACTGGCAGCCAGCGGCTTGCTGTACGCCGCCAATGGTCAGCAGCAAGCCACGCGGGAAATCACCTGGGTCGGCGGCGGCGCTACCGTTGGCATCCTGTTGTTACTGTTGCTCGCATTCCGCCGCTGGCGCGTGTTGCTGGCCTTTGTGCCGGTGCTGGTGGGCATGCTGTTTGGCGCGGTGGCCTGTGTGGCGCTGTTCGGGCATATGCATGTGATGACCTTGGTGCTCGGCTCCAGCCTGATCGGCGTAGCGGTGGATTACCCGCTGCACTACCTGTCGAAAAGCTGGAGCATGCGCCCATGGCGCAGCTGGCCGGCGTTGCGCCTGACCTTGCCCGGCCTGAGCCTGAGCCTGGCGACCAGTTGCATCGGTTACCTGGCGCTGGCCTGGACGCCATTCCCGGCGTTGACGCAAATCGCGGTGTTCTCCGCTGCCGGCCTGGTCGGCGCCTACCTGTCCGCCGTGTGCCTGTTGCCGGCGCTGCTCAAAGGCGTCGAGTTGCGCCCGGCGCAGTGGCCGCTGCGCATCGCTGAATGCCTGTGGCGGGTGCGCGAATCGCTGCTCAAGCGCGTACCGAGCCCCGTACTGCTGGCGCTGGTGCTGCTGTTTTGCGCCGGCGGGCTGTGGCACCTCAACAGCAAAAACGATATCCGCCAATGGATCGGCGCGCCGCCGCAATTGCTAGAAGAAGCACAGGCCGTCGCGCGGATTACCGGGTTCCAGCCCACCAGCCAGTTTTTCCTGGTGCGGGCGCAGGATGAGCGGCAGTTGCTGGAGCGCCAAAGCGCACTGGCGCAGCGCCTGGATCAATTGGTGAACATGGATAAGCTCAAGGGCTATCTGGCGCTCAATCAACTGGTCAGCCTGCCCGCCGAGCAGCAACAACTGCGTGATGCCTTGAACACACTGACGCAACACTGGCAGCCATTGCTGGCCCTTGGCGTACCGGCCAGCGCCCTGCAAGCCGAGGTGACGCAACTGCAAGCGTTGCCTACGCAAACTATCGAGGCCGCACTGGTAGGCCCATTGGCCGAGCCTTGGCGCACCTTGTGGCTGGGCCCGGTGGACGGCGGCGTGGCGGCGATGGTCAGCCTGCAAGGCCTGAACAACCCGGCGCTGCTGCGGGTGCAAGCGGTGGATTTACCCGGCGTGCAACTGGTGGACCGCCTGGGTGACTTGAACCGGGTGTTCGCCGACACACAGATCAGCGCGGCAGAACTGAAGTTGATGTCCTGCGTGTTGATCGTACTGTTGCTGATCCTGCCGTTCGGCTTCGGCGGTGCCTTGCGCATCGTCGCGCTGCCGCTGCTTGCTGCGCTGTGCAGCCTGGCCAGCCTCGGTTGGCTGGGCCAGCCGCTGACGCTGTTCAGCCTGTTTGGCCTGCTGTTGGTCACGGCGATCAGCGTCGACTACGCGATCCTGATGCGCGAGCAGATTGGCGGCCCTGCGGTCAGTCTATTGGGAACATTGTTGGCAGCGCTGACAACCTGGTTGTCGTTTGGTCTGCTGGCCGTATCCAGTACACCGGCAGTGAGTAATTTCGGCTTATCGGTCAGCCTGGGACTGGCATTCAGCTTTATGCTGGCACCCTGGGCCGGGCAACAGAAACACGCCTTATGAATGTGATTATCGCCAATGTGGCAAGGAGCCCTCGTGCCCATAGTTGAAATGGAACGTCGCCAGGTGGTGGTGATCGGTGCCGGTCCGTCCGGGGCCATCGCCGCCGCGCTGTTAAAGCGCAAAGGGCATGATGTATTGATCATCGAGCGCCAGCATTTCCCGCGGTTCTCGATCGGCGAAAGCCTGCTGTCCCACTGCATCGACTTCATCGAAGAAGCGGGCATGCTCGAAGCGGTACAGGCCGCAGGGTTTCAGGTGAAAACGGGTGCAGCGTTCGCCTGGGGCGAGCGCTACAGCGCCTTTGATTTCAGTGACACCTTCAGCAACGGCAAGCCCACCACCTTCCAGGTGCAGCGCGGCGAGTTCGACAAGCTGCTGGCCGATCAAGCCGCGCTGCAAGGCGTGGAGATTCGCTACGGCGAGACCCTCGTCGGCGTGGACTTCAAGGGCGAATCCCGTTACCTGCATGTACGCCGTGAGAACGGTAGCGAGTACCACCTCAAGGCCAAGTTCGTGCTCGATGCCAGCGGCTATGGCCGCGTGCTGCCGCGTCTGCTGGACCTGGATCTGCCGTCCGACTTTCCTGTGCGCCAGGCCGTGTTCACCCACGTCGAAGACCGCATCGAACATCCTGGCTTCGACCGTAACAAGATTCTGGTGACCACACATCCGACCCAGCGTGACATCTGGTTCTGGACCATCCCGTTCAGCAACGGCCGCTGCTCGGTGGGCGTGGTCGCGGCCAAGGAAAATTTCGACGGCCGCGATGGTGACCTCGATGCCTGCCTGCGCGGCTTTATCGAAGAAACCCCAAGCCTGTCCGGCGTGCTGCAAAACGCCGTGTGGGATACGCCCGCGCGCACCATCGGCGGCTACGCGGCCAACGTCAAAACCCTGCACGGGCCGGGCTTTGCATTGCTGGGCAATGCGGCGGAATTCCTCGACCCGGTGTTTTCCTCCGGGGTGACCATCGCCATGCGCTCGGCGAGCATGGCCGCTGGCGTACTGCATCGTCAGCTCAAAGGCGAAACCGTGGACTGGGAGGGCGAATTTGCAGCGCCGTTGAAACGTGGCGTGGACACCTTCCGCTGCTACGTCGAGGGTTGGTACGCCGGGACCTTCCAGGATGTGATCTTCCATCCGGACAGTTCGCCGGAGATTCGCCGGATGATCTGTTCGATCCTCGCCGGTTACGCGTGGGATGAGCGCAACCCGTTTGTGAGCGAGCCCAAGCGCCGGTTGCGGATGTTATCGGAGATTTGTGCGAGTGAGCCGGTATGAGCAGTCAGTACCTGAGTAAAAACTACGTCGAAGAGACCAAGTTCGGCTTTTGGTTCCTGCGCAGCCACACCTGGCAGCACCATGTGCTGCGCGTGGCGATCAACGACCTGCGTAGCCTGTTTACCGACTCCTTGCCAGAAGCGCCGGTACTGCTGGACGCCGGTTGTGGCCAGGGCAAATCGTTCCAGTACTTGCAGCAGGTGTTCGCCCCCGCGCGCCTGATCGGCCTGGATGCCGACCCGCACAGCCTGGAACTGAGCCGTGAAGAAGCCAAGCGCCAAGGCTTGGCCATCGAGCTGATCGGCAGCGACTGCGCCACCTTGCAAGTGCCGGACGAAAGCGTCGATATCCTGTTCTGCCACCAGACCTTCCACCACCTGGTGGAACAGCACCGCGCACTCAAGGAGTTCTACCGCGTGCTCAAGCCGGGTGGTTATCTGCTGTTTGCCGAATCCACCGAAGCCTATATCGACACCTGGGTGATCCGCTGGCTGTTCCGCCACCCGATGCATGTGCAGAAAAGCGCCGAAGAGTACCTGGAGATGATCCGCGAGCAGGGTTTTGAATTCGGCCCGCAACACGTCTCGTATCCATACCTGTGGTGGAGCCGTTCCCGCGATTTCGGCCTGCTGGAACGCTGGGGCCTGCGCAAGGCGCCACCGGTAGGCCAGCGTGAGGAAACGTTGGTCAACTGTGTGGCACGCAAACCTCTGACGAGCGCTGCCCCATGATGCGCACTTGGTTGATCGCCTGCCTGTTGCTGCTGAGCGCCTGCGCCAGCCAACCGCCGCTGCCCGAGAAAACCCCAACCCTGGTCTTGCCGGTGCAACTGCATGTGCAGCGCCTGGCCGACGGCCAGAGCCAGGACTGGCTGCTGGTGATCCAGCGCGAAGGCGGCGGCATTCGGTGGTCGATGATGGACCCGCTGGGCATCCCCCAGGCCCGCCAAAAACTGATCGATGGCAAATGGCAGGCCGATGGCTTGCTGCCGCCCAACCCCCAGGCGCGTGAGCTGTTTGCCGCGTTGCTGTTTGCCTTGACCTCGGCGGATGACGTGCGCGCGCTCTACCCCAGCGCCCAGGCCATGGACCTGACGCGCACCCTGCCGGGGCATTGGCAGATTGTGTATCAATCGTCCGAGGTCTTCAGCGTGAACATCACCGGCCAGCCCTTGAGCTACCGCATCACGCCGCTCGGAGCCGCCCGATGAGCGCCTACCTCAACGCGCTGGGCGTGATCTGCGCCCTTGGCCGTGGCCAGGATGAAGTCAGCCGTAACCTGTTTGCCGGTGACTGCAGCGGGATGCGCGCCGAAAGCGGCTGGGTGCCGGAGCGCGTATTGCCGGTGGCCGGTGTACACGGCGAGCTGGCAACCATCCCCGCCGAGCTGGGCCAGCAAAGCAGCCGCAATAACCAGTTGCTACTGGAAGCCGCGTTGCAGATCGAGGGCGCGATCCGCCAGGCGATCCACACCTACGGCGCTTCGCGGGTCGGCATTGTGCTCGGCACCAGCACCTCGGGCATCGACGAGGCCAGTCGTGGCATCGCCCACTTCCTGCGGGAACAGCAATTCCCCGGCGACTACGACTACCAGCAACAGGAACTCAGCGCGCCGGCAAATTTCCTCGCCGACTGGCTGCAACTGAGCGGCCCGGCTTATGTGATTTCCACCGCCTGCACCTCCAGCGCCCGCGCCTTGATGAGTGCACATCGCTTGCTGGACCTGGGCGTGTGCGATGCGGTGATCTGCGGCGGCGTCGACAGCCTGTGCAAGCTGACTCTCAATGGCTTCAGCTCATTGGACGCGGTGTCGAACGAACGCTGCAATCCGTTCTCGGTGAACCGCAACGGCATCAACATCGGCGAAGCGGCCGTGCTGTTTCTGATGAGCAAGGAGCGCGCGCCCATCGCCCTGCTGGGCAGCGGCGCCAGTTGCGATGCACACCATATCTCGGCGCCCGAGCCCACCGGCAAAGGCGCATTGCAGTCGATGCGCAAGGCCTTGGCCAGCGCCCAACTGCAGCCCGAGCAGATTGGTTACCTGAACCTTCACGGCACGGCGACCCAACATAACGACGCCATGGAAAGCCTGGCCGTCGCCAGCCTGTTCCCGGACGGCGTGGCCTGTTCGTCGACCAAACCCATGAGCGGCCACACCCTGGGCGCAGCCGGGGCGCTGGAAGCTGCGTTCTGCTGGTTGAGCCTGGCTCACAACCGCGTCCCTCCCCATGTGTGGGACGGCCAGGCCGACCCGGCACTCCCCGCTTTACAATGGGCGCAAGCTGCAGAACCCCTGGGAAAGCGCTGCCTGATGAGCAATTCGTTTGCCTTCGGCGGTAACAATGTCAGCCTGATAATCGGAGAGGCCCCATGATCGATTGGCCACTCGCCGAACTGCTGCCCCACGCGGGCGACATGATCCTGATCGACCAGGTGCTGTCGTTCGATGAAGAGCAGATCCACACCCGCATGACCGTCAAACCCGGCGGCCTGTTCAACCGCCCGGACGGCAGCCTGCCGGCCTGGGTCGGCATCGAGTTGATGGCGCAAAGCGTCGCCGCCTACGCCGGTTGCCGCGCGCGTCAGAAAGGCGAAGCCGTGGAGCTGGGCTTCCTGCTCGGCACACGTAAATTCGAGTGCAACGTGGATTGCTTCCCGACAGGCGCTGAGCTGGCGATCCACGGCCTGCGCTCCCTGGAAGACGACAACGGCATGGGTGTGTTCGAATGCCACCTGACCGGTGATGGAATCCAGGCCAGCGCCCGCTTGAATGTATTTCGACCGCCCCAGGCGGCTAACTATTTAGATGAATCGAAGGACGTAACGCCATGACTGAATCCGTACTGGTCACCGGCTCCAGCCGTGGCATCGGCCGCGCTATCGCCCTGCGCCTGGCCCAGGCCGGGCATGACATCGTGCTGCATTGCCGCAGTGGTCGTGCGGAAGCCGATGCAGTGCTGGCCGAGGTTGAAGCCCTGGGCCGCAAGGCGCGGGTGCTGCAGTTCGATGTGGCGGACCGTGCTGTGTGCAAAGCCATCCTGGAAGCCGATGTCGAGCAACATGGCGCCTATTACGGCGTGGTGCTCAACGCCGGACTGACCCGTGACGGCGCCTTCCCGGCCTTGTCGGAAGACGACTGGGACGTGGTGATGCGCACCAACCTCGACGGTTTCTACAACGTGCTGCACCCGGTGATGATGCCGATGATTCGTCGTCGCGCGGCCGGGCGTATCGTCTGCATCACCTCGGTTTCCGGTCTGATCGGCAACCGCGGCCAGGTCAATTACAGCGCCTCCAAAGCCGGCTTGATCGGTGCGGCCAAGGCCCTGGCCATCGAGCTGGGCAAACGCAAGATCACCGTCAACTGCGTCGCCCCCGGCTTGATCGACACCGCCATGCTGGATGAGAACGTGCCGGTGGAAGAACTGATGAAGATGATCCCGGCGCAGCGCATGGGTACGCCGGAAGAAGTGGCCGGCGCGGTGAATTTCCTGATGTCGGCCGAGGCAGGCTACATCACGCGCCAGGTCCTGGCCGTGAATGGAGGCCTGTGCTGATGAAGCGCGTTGTCGTCACCGGCATGGCCGGCATGACCTCCCTGGGCAGCGATTGGGACACCATCGCCGCCAACTTCCGCGCCAACCGCAGCGGCATTCGGCGCATGGACGAGTGGGACCGCTTTACCGAATTGAACACGCGCCTGGCCGGGCCGATCGACGATTTTGTCGTGCCCGCTCACTGGACACGCAAGCAACTGCGCAGCATGGGCCGGGTGTCACGCCTGGCGGTGTGGGCGGCGGAACAGGCGTTGCAGGACGCCGGCTTGCTCGGCGACGAGTCGATCAAGGACGGGCGCATGGGTGTGGCCTGCGGCTCGTCCACCGGCAGCACCGACGAGATCAAGGCGTTCGGCAACATGCTGCTGAACTCGGTGGCCGAGGGGCTGAATGCCAACTCCTATGTGCGCATGATGCCGCACACCACGGCGGCGAATATCAGCATCTTTTTTGGCCTGACCGGGCGGCTGATCCCCACCTCCAGCGCCTGCACCAGCGGCAGCCAGGGCATCGGCTATGCCTATGAAGCGATCAAGTTCGGCCGCTTGCCATTGATGCTCGCCGGCGGCGCGGAAGAGCTGTGCCCCACCGAAGCCATGGTGTTCGACGCGCTCTACGCCACCAGCCTGAAAAATGATGCGCCGCAGACCAGCCCGCGCCCCTACGACAGCGGCCGCGACGGGCTGGTGATCGGCGAAGGCGGCGGCATGCTGGTGCTCGAAGAACTGGAACATGCGTTGGCCCGTGGTGCGCATATCCACGCCGAACTGGTGGGCTTCGGCAGCAACGCCGATGGCCAGCACACTACCCGCCCGGAACAGAAAACCATGCGTCGTGCGATGGAACTGGCCCTGGAAGATGCCGGGCTTGAGCCTTCCGCGATCGGCTACGTAAACGGTCACGGCACAGCGACCGACCAGGGCGATATCGCCGAGACGTTGGCCACCAGCAGTCTGTTCGGCAGTCGCATGCCCATCAGCTCGCAGAAGAGTTTCCTCGGCCACACCTTGGGTGCATGCGGCGCGCTGGAGTCATGGTTCAGCATCGAGATGATGAACCGCGACCAGTACGTGCACACCTTCAACCTGGAGTCGGTAGACCCGCAATGCGGAGAGCTGGATTACCTGCAAGGTGAGTTCCGCGAGATGCACCACGACTACGTGATGAACAACAACTTTGCCTTTGGCGGCGTCAATACGTCGCTGATCTTCCGCCGCTGGTCCTGACTTTTTAATCGATTGGAGAATACGGAATGTCTTCCTTGCTGCGCGTCACCCTGATCACCCTGACCCTGCTGGTCACCGCCGGCTGCACCAGCAAGCCGATCCTCAACACCCAGCACGACCTGCCGGCCAACGCCCAGGTCAGCGAAGAAAAAATGAAAGCGGTGATCGTCAACGCCCTGCAAAAACGTGAATGGACGGTTCAACGCCTGAGCCCACAACTGGTGCAGGCCGAGATCACGGTGCGCAACCAGTATTACGCGGCCATCGACATTCGCTACACCCGCAACAGCTACGCGATCACCTACCGTGACAGCCGCGACCTCGGTTACAAGGACGGCAAGATCCATCGCAACTACAACCGTTGGGTGAACAACCTGGACAGCGACATCATGGCGGGGTTGCGCAGCAATGGCGTGAGTGGTGAGGCAGGGTCGGCGGCGCAGTTGTTTGAGCAGACGGGCAGTACCAAGCAGAACTGAGGTAGTCGCGCCCTCAGAAACGACAAAGGGCGCCTTTCGGGAACTCGGGCATATGCCTGAAGCAACCACAGTTGGAAAACTGCGACGATCAAAGGTGGGAGCTGTCGAGCTTTAGCGAGGCTGCGATGCAGGCGCTGCGGTCTTGCAGACACGGCGCGGTGATCCTTTCGCAGCCTCGCTGAAGCTCGACAGCTCCCACCTCGATCTGCTTCGCGTTCAAGTACGCGTTCTTACTGAGCGGATTTACGCGTTAACAACTCCACAAATGCCGCAGCCATCGGCGTCTCACAAGCCCCTTTCGGGAACTCGGGCATATGCCTGAAGCAACCACAGCTGGAAAACTGCGACGATCAAAGGTGGGAGCTGTCGAGCTTTAGCGAGGCTGCGATGCAGGCGCTGCGGTCTTGCAGATACGGCGCGGTGATCCTTTCGCAGCCTCGCTAAAGCTCGACAGCTCCCACCTCGATCTGCTTCGCGTTGAAGTACGCGTTCTTACTGAGCGGATTTACGCGTTAACAACTCCACAAACGCCGCAGCCATCGGCGTCTCACAAGCCCCTTTCGGGAACTCGGGCATATGCCTGAAGCAACCACAGTTGGAAAATTGCGACGATCAAAGGTGGGAGCTGTCGAGCTTTAGCGAGGCTGCGATGCAGGCGCTGCGGTCTTGCAGACACGGCGCGGTGATCCTTTCGCAGCCTCGCTGAAGCTCGACAGCTCCCACCTCGATCTGCTTCGCGTTGAAGTACGCGTTCCTACTGAGCGGATTTACGCGTTAACAACTCCACAAATGCCGCAGCCATCGGCGTCTCACAAGCCCCTTTCGGGAACTCGGGCATATGCCTGAAGCAACCACAGCTGGAAAACTGCGACGATCAAAGGTGGGAGCTGTCGAGCTTTAGCGAGGCTGCGATGCAGGCGCTGCAGTCTTGCAGACACGGCGCGGTGATCCTTTCGCAGCCTCGCTGAAGCTCGACAGCTCCCACCTCGATCTGCTTCGCGTTGAAGTTCGCGTTCTTACTGAGCGGATTTACGCGTCAACAACTCCACAAACGCCGCAGCCATCGGCGTCTCACAAGCCCCTTTCGGGAACTCGGGCATATGCCTGAAGCAACCACAGTTGGAAAACTGCGACGATCAAAGGTGGGAGCTGTCGAGCTTTAGCGAGGCTGCGATGCAGGCTCTGCGGTCTTGCAGACACGGCGCGGTGATCCTTTCGCAGCCTCGCTGAAGCTCGACAGCTCCCACCTCGATCTGCTTCGCGTTGAAGTACGCGTTCCTACTGAGCGGATTTACGCGTCAACAACTCCACAAACGCCGCAGCCATCGGCGTCTCACAAGCCCCTTTCGGGAACTCGGGCATATGCCTGAAGCAACCACAGTTGGAAAACTGCGACGATCAAAGGTGGGAGCTGTCGAGCTTTAGCGAGGCTGCGATGCAGGCGCTGCGGTCTTGCAGATACGGCGCTTTCGCAGCCTCGCTGAAGCTCGACAGCTCCCACCTCGATCTGCTTCGCGTTGAAGTACGCGTTCTTACTGAGCGGATTTACGCGTTAACAACTCCACAAACGCCGCAGCCATCGGCGTCTGCGCGCCTTTTCGCTGCACCAGCCATACCGACGTCACCGCCTCCGGGTCCAGCAAGGTGCGATACACCACTCCGTCAATCCGTATGCGCTGGTAAGACGCGGGCAGCACCGACACGCCCAACCCCGCCGCGACCAGACCGATGATGGTCATCGCCTCCCCCGCTTCCTGGGCAAAATGCGGGCTGAAACCGGCGTCTCGGCACAGGCTGAGCAACTGCGCGTAGAGTCCACTGCCGTAGCTGCGCGGGAAAAACACGAATGGTTCTTCCGCCAACTGCGCCAGGTGCAGGCCACGCTCACTGCCTGCTACCAACGGGTGGCCAGCGTTCATGACGGCCACCAGCGGTTCGCGCATCAACTCGACCACACTCAGTGAGTCCGGCAACGGCAGGGGGCGCATCAAGCCCACCTGAATCGACTCGTCCACCAGCGACTCGGCCACCTCGGTGCTGCTCATCTCTTGCAGATTGAGATGCACCGCCGGGAACGCCTGGCGAAATGCAAAGATCGCCTGGGGAATGCTGGAGTTAAACGGTGCCGATGACGTGAAGCCGATCTTCAATTCACCCAGCTCACCCAACTGCGCCCGGCGCGCTACATCCGCCGCCTTGCCCACCTGCGCCAGCACCAACCGCGCCTCGTGCAGGAACAAACGCCCCGCCTCGCTCAGCTCGACCCGACGATTGGTACGCTCGAACAACCGCCCGCCCACCTCCTGCTCCAGCGCCTGTATCTGCTGACTCAGCGGCGGCTGCGAGATGCCTAGCACCTGCGCAGCCCGGCCAAAGTGCAGTTCTTCGGCGACGGCAATGAAGTACCGCAAGTGACGCAATTCCATGCAAACCTCATTAGGTCGTAAAAACTATCAAACAGGTCGAACAATATATTGGAAAGAATCATTAGCCAGCTATATTCTTTTTTGCATGGCCGGTCCTGGCACACTCTTCCTCCCCCGAGGTCCCCGTGAATTCTGCTGTCGCTCCACTTGCTCAAGAAGTCCCGCCCACTGCCCTCGATGAGGTAGTGGCCCAGCTCAATGACGCGTACATCGAAAAAGGCACGCCGATGTTCATGCGCACGGTGCTGGCGCTGTTCTCCGGGGGGTTCGCCACCTTTGCCCTGCTGTATTGCGTGCAGCCGATGATGCCGGCGCTGTCCCACGAGTTTTCCATCAATGCCGCGCAGAGTAGTCTGATCCTGTCCGTGTCCACCGCGATGCTCGCGCTGGGCCTGCTGATTACCGGGCCGATTTCCGACACCCTGGGACGTAAACCGGTGATGGTCGCCGCGTTGTTCTGCGCGGCGTTCGCGACGATTGCCAGTGGTTTGATGCCGTCCTGGGAAGGGATTCTATTCATGCGCGCACTGGTGGGCCTGTCGCTGAGCGGCCTGGCCGCCGTGGCCATGACCTACCTGAGCGAAGAGATCCACCCGCAGCACATCGGCCTGGCCATGGGCCTGTACATTGGTGGCAACGCGATTGGCGGCATGAGCGGGCGCCTGATCATCGGCGTGTTGATCGACTTCGTCAGCTGGCACACCGCAATGTTGATCATCGGCGCCCTGGCGCTGATCGCCGCCACGGTGTTCTGGAAAATCCTCCCCGAATCGCGCAACTTCCGCGCCAGCAGTCTCAAGCCGCGTAGCCTGGTGGACAGCTTTGTCATGCACTTCAAGGATGCGGGCCTGCCGTGGCTGTTCCTCGAAGCCTTCCTGCTGATGGGCGCGTTCGTGACGATGTTCAATTACATCGGCTATCGCCTGCTGGCCGATCCCTACGACCTGAGCCAAGCCGTGGTCGGCCTGCTGTCGCTGGTGTACCTCTCGGGTATCTACAGTTCGGCGAAAATCGGCTCCCTGGCCGACCGCCTCGGTCGCCGCCGCGTGCTGTGGGCCACCATTGTGCTGATGCTCGCCGGCATGCTCCTGACCCTGTTCAGCCCACTGTGGCTGGTGGTGCCGGGCATGCTGATCTTTACCTTCGGCTTCTTCGGCGCCCACTCGGTGGCCAGCAGCTGGATCGGCCGCCGCGCGGTCAAGGCGAAGGGGCAGGCATCGTCGCTGTACCTGTTCTGCTACTACGTGGGGTCGAGTATTGCCGGAACAGCGGGCGGGTTCTTCTGGCACTTTGCCGGGTGGAACGGCATCGGCGCGTTTATCGTGGCGCTGTTGATGGGTGCGTTGCTGGTGGCGTTGAAGTTGGCGAAGTTGCCGCCGTTGGGGAATGTGAAGGCCTGATACGGTGCTGCTTTAAATGTGGGAGCGGGCTTGCTCGCGAATGCAGTGTATCAGGCATGACTGTATCAACTGACACTCCGCATTCGCGAGCAAGCCCGCTCCTCCCACATTTGTTTTGCGTGTTATTCGTGGTATTGCGCGGACAGTTCATGCACCGCGCGCAGGAACGCGCCGGCATGCTCCGGATTCACTTCCGGCGTAATGCCATGGCCCAGGTTGAATACATGCCCGGTACCCTTGCCGTAGCTGGCGAGGATGCGGCCAACTTCGGTGCGGATCGCTTCCGGCTTGGCATACAGCACGGTCGGGTCCATGTTGCCTTGCAGCGCGACCTGACCGCCAACGCGACGGCGGGCTTCGCCAATGTCGCAGGTCCAGTCCAGGCCAAGGGCGTCAGCACCGGCGTCGGCAATGCTTTCCAGCCACAGGCCACCGCCTTTGGTGAACAGGATGACCGGCACTTTACGGCCTTCGTGTTCACGGATCAGGCCGCTGACGATCTTGCGCATGTAGGCCAGGGAGAACTCCTGGTAGGCCGCCGCCGACAGGTTGCCACCCCAGGTGTCGAAGATCTGCACCGCTTGCGCGCCGGCCATGATCTGTCCGTTGAGGTAGGAAGTGACCGACTGCGCCAGCTTGTCCAGCAGCAGGTGCATGGCTTGCGGGTTGTCGTAGAGCATGGCCTTGGTCTTGCGGAAGTCTTTCGACGAGCCGCCTTCGACCATGTAGGTGGCCAGGGTCCAAGGGCTGCCGGAGAAGCCGATCAGCGGCACGCGGCCGTTAAGCTCGCGGCGGATAGTGCTCACGGCGTCCATCACGTAACCGAGGTCTTTGTGCGGATCAGGGATCGGCAGCGCTTCGATATCGGCCAGGGTGCTGACGACTTTCTTGAAACGCGGACCTTCGCCGGTTTCAAAGTACAGGCCTTGGCCCATGGCGTCAGGGATGGTGAGGATGTCGGAAAAGAGGATGGCCGCGTCCAGTTGTGGGTAGCGGTCCAGCGGCTGCATCGTGACTTCGCAGGCGAACTCCGGGTTCATGCACAGGCTCATGAAGTCGCCGGCATGGGCGCGACTGGCGCGGTACTCCGGCAGGTAGCGACCGGCTTGGCGCATCATCCACACAGGGGTGACGTCCACAGGTTGCTTGAGCAGGGCACGAAGGAAACGGTCGTTCTTGAGGGCAGTCATGTCGGCATCCGCAAAAAAAGTACGGGCATTTTCTCAGAGCCGGACGCAAAAGGCACGGAGTGAGCCGTGCCTTTTGTCTATCGGGTCAATTTGTCGCAATGACTGGCGACGCAAACCCCACTGTGGAACGGGGTTTGTGTGGGAGCTGGCTTGCTCGCGAACGCGGTGGGTCAGTCGATACATCTGGTGACTGATAAACCGCATTCGCGAGCAAGTCGAACCGCCGCTCCCACATTTGATCCCATTTCAACCTGGAATCAGGGTCAGACTTGCAGGTAGTCCAGGATCCCTTCGGCGGCATTGCGGCCTTCGAAGATCGCCGTCACCACCAGGTCAGACCCGCGCACCATGTCGCCACCGGCGAAGATTTTCGGGTTGCTGGTCTGGTGCTTGTACTGGCCTTGTTCCGGGGCGACGACGCGGCCCTGGCTGTCGGTCTGGATCTGGAACTGCTCGAACCACGGCGCCGGGCTTGGGCGGAAACCGAAAGCGATGACCACGGCGTCGGCCGGGATGATCTCTTCGGAACCCGGGATCGGCTCGGGGCTGCGACGGCCACGGGCGTCCGGTTCGCCGAGACGGGTCTCGACCACCTTCACGCCTTCGACGCGGTCTTCACCGACAATCGCAATCGGCTGGCGGTTGTAAAGGAATTTCACGCCTTCTTCCTTGGCGTTCTTCACCTCTTTGCGCGAGCCCGGCATGTTCGCTTCGTCACGACGATACGCACAGGTCACCGACTTGGCGCCCTGGCGAATCGACGTCCGGTTGCAGTCCATCGCGGTGTCGCCACCGCCCAGCACCACAACCTTCTTGCCCTTCATGTCGACGAAGTCTTCCGGCGACTTTTCGAAGCCCAGGTTGCGATTCACGTTGGCGATCAGGAAGTCGAGCGCGTCATACACGCCTGGCAGGTCCTCACCGGCAAAGCCGCCCTTCATGTAGGTGTAGGTGCCCATGCCCATGAACACGGCATCGTATTCTTCGAGCAGTTGCTCCATGGTCACGTCTTTGCCGATCTCGGTGTTCAGGCGGAACTCGATGCCCATGCCGGTGAACACTTCTCGACGGTTGCTCAGTACGGTTTTTTCCAGCTTGAACTCGGGGATGCCGAAGGTCAGCAGGCCGCCGATTTCCGGGTTCTTGTCGAACACCACCGGGGTCACGCCACCCCGCACCAGCACGTCGGCACAGCCCAGGCCCGCCGGGCCCGCGCCAATGATCGCGACACGCTTGCCGGTCGGCTTGACCTTGGACATGTCCGGACGCCAGCCCATGGCGAACGCGGTATCGGTGATGTACTTCTCCACCGAACCGATGGTCACCGCGCCGAAGCCGTCGTTGAGGGTGCACGCACCCTCGCACAGACGGTCCTGCGGGCACACCCGGCCGCACACTTCCGGCAGGGTGTTGGTCTGGTGCGACAGCTCGGCGGCGGCGAGGATGTTGCCCTCGGCCACCAGCTTGAGCCAGTTGGGAATGAAGTTGTGCACCGGGCACTTCCATTCGCAATACGGGTTACCGCAACCCAGGCAGCGGTGGGCCTGGTCGGCCGAGTGCTGGGGTTTGAAGGGTTCGTAGATCTCCACGAACTCTTTCTTGCGTTGACGCAACAGTTTCTTCTTCGGATCTTTGCGCCCGACATCGATGAACTGGAAGTCGTTATTCAGACGTTCAGCCATGTTAAAACCTCATCAAACTCTTCAGGCGCATATCACTGCGGGTTGGCACGGATGCTGGAAAGCAACGATTTCAGGTTGGCAGCCTTGGGCTTGACCAGCCAGAAACGACGCAGGTAATCATCGAGGTTCTCGGCGAGGTTACGACCCCATTCGCTGCCGGTCTCCTCGACGTACTCGTCCAGCACGTGCTGCAAGTGGTTCCGGTAGGATTCCATGGCTTCGCCGCTGATCCGCTGGATCTCGACCAACTCGTGGTTGACCTTGTCGACGAAGGTGTTGTCCTGGTCGAGCACGTAGGCGAAACCGCCGGTCATGCCCGAACCGAAGTTGTAACCGGTCTTGCCCAGTACCGCGACGAAGCCCCCGGTCATGTACTCGCAGCAGTGATCGCCCGTGCCTTCCACCACGGTGTGGGCACCGGAGTTACGCACGGCGAAACGTTCACCAGCAGTGCCGGCGGCGAACAGCTTGCCACCGGTGGCGCCGTACAAGCAGGTGTTGCCGATGATGGCACTGTCCTGGGTCTTGTAGACGCTGCCTTGAGGCGGAACGATCACCAGCTTGCCACCGGTCATGCCCTTGCCCACGTAGTCGTTGGCATCGCCTTCCAGGTACATGTGCAGGCCGCCGGCGTTCCACACGCCGAAGCTCTGGCCCGCCGTGCCCTTGAAGCGGAAGGTGATCGGCGCTTTCGCCATACCCTGGTTGCCATGCTTGCGTGCGATTTCGCCGGAGATGCGTGCGCCGATGGAGCGGTCGCAGTTGCAGATATCCAGGGCGAATTCGCCACCGCTGGCGTCGTTGATCGAGGAAGAAGCCATCTCGACCATCTTCTCGGCCAACAGGCCTTTGTCGAACGGTGGGTTGCGGTCCACCTGGCAGAATTGTGGCTTGTCTGCCGGGATGTGGTCGCTGCCCAACAGCGGCGTCAGGTCCAGGTGATTCTGCTTGGCGGTCTGGCCTTCAAGGATGTCCAGCAGGTCGGTACGCCCGATCAGTTCTTCGAGGGAACGCACACCCAGCTTGGCCAGCCACTCACGGGTCTCTTCGGCGACGTAGGTGAAGAAATTCACCACCATGTCGACGGTGCCGATGTAGTGATCCTTGCGCAGCTTCTCGTTCTGAGTCGCAACGCCAGTGGCGCAGTTGTTCAGGTGGCAGATGCGCAGGTATTTGCAGCCCAGGGCGATCATCGGCGCAGTACCGAAGCCGAAGCTTTCGGCACCGAGGATCGCTGCCTTGATCACGTCGAGGCCGGTTTTCAGGCCACCGTCGGTCTGCACACGCACCTTGCCGCGCAGGTCGTTGCCGCGCAGGGTCTGGTGGGTCTCAGCCAGGCCGAGTTCCCACGGAGCGCCCGCGTACTTGATGGAGGTCAGCGGCGAAGCGCCGGTGCCGCCGTCGTAACCGGAGATGGTGATCAGGTCGGCATAGGCTTTGGCCACACCGGCGGCGATGGTGCCCACGCCGGCTTCTGCCACCAGTTTCACCGAGACCAAGGCCTGCGGGTTGACTTGTTTCAGGTCGAAAATCAGCTGCGACAAGTCTTCAATCGAGTAGATGTCGTGGTGCGGCGGAGGCGAGATCAGCGTCACGCCCGGTACCGCATAACGCAGCTTGGCGATCAGGCCGTTGACCTTGCCGCCTGGCAGCTGGCCGCCTTCACCGGGCTTGGCGCCCTGGGCCACCTTGATCTGCAGCACTTCAGCGTTGACCAGGTATTCCGGGGTTACGCCGAAACGGCCGGTCGCGACCTGCTTGATTTTCGAGCTCTTGATAGTGCCGTAGCGCGCCGGGTCTTCACCACCTTCGCCGGAGTTGGAACGCGCACCCAGGCGGTTCATGGCTTCGGCCAAGGCTTCGTGGGCCTCAGGCGACAAGGCGCCCAAGGAGATACCGGCGGAGTCGAAGCGCTTGAGGATCGATTCCAGCGGCTCGATTTCGCTGATGGCCAGCGGCGTGTCCAGGGTTTTTACCTTGAACAGGTCGCGGATCATCGACACCGGACGGTTGTCCACCAACGCGGTGTATTCCTTGAACTTGGCGTAGTCGCCCTGCTGCACGGCGGCTTGCAGGGTGCTGACCACGTCCGGGTTGTACGCGTGGTATTCACCACCGTGCACGAACTTGAGCAGACCGCCTTGCTGGATCGGCTTGCGCGCGCTCCAGGCTTCGGCCGCGAGGGCTTTCTGTTCGGCTTCGATGTCGACGAAACGCGCGCCTTTGATACGGCTTGGCACGCCACGGAAGCTCAGGTCGCAGACTTCTTCGGACAGGCCGATCGCTTCGAACAATTGAGCACCGCGGTAAGACGTGACGGTGGAAATGCCCATCTTCGACAGGATCTTCAGCAGGCCCTTGGTGATGCCTTTACGGTAGTTCTTGAACACCTCATAGAGGTCGCCCAGCACTTCACCGGTGCGGATCAGGTCACCCAGCACTTCGTACGCGAGGAACGGGTACACCGCCGAAGCGCCGAAGCCGATCAGCACCGCAAAATGATGCGGGTCGCGGGCAGTGGCGGTTTCCACGAGGATGTTGGAGTCGCAGCGCAGGCCTTTTTCGGTCAGGCGGTGGTGCACTGCGCCGGTGGCCAGGGACGCGTGGATCGGCAGTTTGCCCGGCGCGATGTGACGGTCAGTCAGCACGATCTGGGTACGACCGGCGCGCACGGCCTCTTCGGCCTGGTCGGCGACGTTGCGCACAGCGGCTTCAAGGCCGAGGCTCTCGTCGTAGTTCAGGTCGATGATCTGGCGGTCGAACCCTGGACGCTCCAGGGTCATCAGCGAGCGCCACTTGGCCGGCGAGACCACTGGCGAGCTGAGGATCACGCGGGAGGCGTGCTCAGGCGATTCCTGGAAGATGTTGCGCTCGGCACCGAGGCACACTTCCAGCGACATCACGATGGCTTCACGCAGCGGGTCGATCGGTGGGTTGGTCACCTGGGCGAACTGCTGACGGAAATAGTCGTACGGCGTGCGCACGCGCTGGGACAGCACAGCCATCGGCGTGTCGTCGCCCATGGAGCCGACCGCCTCGTAGCCTTGCTCGCCAAGCGGGCGCAGCACCTGGTCACGCTCTTCGAACGTGACTTGGTACATCTTCATGTACTGCTTGAGCTGATCGACGTCGTAGAACGCCGAACCGTGGTCATTGTCTTCCATGGTCGCCTGGATGCGCAGGGCGTTCTTGCGCAGCCATTGCTTGTACGGGTGACGGGACTTCAGGCGATTGTCGATAGCGTCGGTGTCGAGGATCTGACCGGTTTCGGTGTCCACGGCAAGGATCTGGCCAGGACCGACACGGCCTTTGGCGATGACGTCTTCCGGCTTGTAGTTCCACACGCCGATTTCCGACGCGAGGGTGATGAAGCCGTTGGTCGTGGTGACCCAACGCGCCGGGCGCAGACCGTTACGGTCGAGCAGGCACACCGCGTAGCGACCGTCGGTCATGACCACGCCGGCCGGGCCGTCCCACGGCTCCATGTGCATCGAGTTGTACTCGTAGAATGCACGCAGGTCCGGGTCCATGGTCTCGACGTTCTGCCACGCCGGCGGAATGATCATGCGCACGCCACGGAACAGGTCGATGCCACCGGTGACCATCAGTTCGAGCATGTTGTCCATGCTGGACGAGTCAGAACCCACACGGTTGACCAATGGGCCGAGCTCTTCCAGGTCCATCAGGTCGTTGGCGAACTTGGTGCGACGGGCCACGGCCCAGTTGCGGTTGCCGGTGATGGTGTTGATCTCGCCATTGTGGGCGAGGAAGCGGAATGGCTGGGCCAGCGGCCATTTCGGCAGGGTGTTGGTGGAGAAGCGCTGGTGGAACACGCAGATTGCGGTTTGCAGGCGCTCATCGCTCAGGTCTGGATAGAAGGCGGTGAGGTCCGCCGGCATCATCAGGCCTTTATAAATGATGGTCTTGTGGGAAAAGCTGCAGATGTAGTGGTCGGTGTCGGCCGCGTTGGCCACGGACGAGCGACGACGCGAGGTAAACAGCTTGATCGCCATGTCCTGGTCGCTCAGGCCTTCGCCCGCGATGAACACTTGTTCGATCTGCGGCAGGCGCTCATTGGCCAGGCGGCCGAGCACGCTGGTATCGATCGGCACTTTGCGCCAGCCGACGAGCTGCAGGCCGGCGGCCAGGATCTCGCGGTTCATGTTCTCGCGAGCGGCTTCGGCTTTGACCGGGTCCTGGTTGAAAAACACCATGCCCACGGCGTACTGCTTGGGCAGGTCGACCGCAAATTGCTCTTTTGCGACAGCACGCAGGAACTGGTCGGGCTTTTGAATCAGCAAGCCGCAACCGTCACCGGTCTTGCCGTCGGCGTTGATCCCACCGCGGTGGGTCATGCAGGTCAGGGCCTCGATGGCCGTTTGCAAAAGGGTATGACTGGGTTCGCCCTGCATATGGGCTATCAGGCCGAAACCACAGTTATCCTTGAATTCATCGGGTTGGTACAGACCTGCTTTCATAGACACTTTCTCACCAGGCTGCCTCTTATATCGAGGCAAATTTCTTTTCAATTCAACCGGTTACCTTCCACGCCGAACGTACGCCGGCTTAGCGGGGGCAAAAGGGAGGTCATTGTACACACCGACACAGACGCTCACAAATTTAGCGACGAAATGTCGCAAATCTATGTCGCATTTATGAAAGGTTTAAAGCGATATGCTGTGCTAGTCAAAACTTTTTTAATTCTGACCGCTACGACTCAAAAGCTACTGTGACGCAGACACCACAAAGCGCGCGGTCTCTAGAGACTGCACGCACTTGCGGTTATTTTTTGAGGTGCCGGGAGGGCGGCCTGGGTAAGGCCGCCGGATCTTCAGCGAGTTGTTGCGAGTTCTTGTTGAACGCTGGCAACAGTGCGAGGCCAAGGTTTACCAGCCTGAACCTTCGCTGGCAAGGCTTTGATCGCAGAATCGGCTGCTGCACGGCTGGAGAAGTTGCCGTAGGTGATCACGTAGAGAGGCTTGCCGTTGAGCACTTTCTTGAAATAACGGTACTCGCCGCCCTGCTCTTTCACGAACGCCTGGGCGTTGGCCTCGGAGCTGGTACCCAGGATCTGCACCACGAAGTTGCCGGAAGGCTGACTGGCGTACCAGCTGCTGCCAGCGGCACCCGCTTTGGCAACAGTGGCGGCCGGTTTTTCAGCCGGCTTGGCCGCTGGAGCCGGGGTAGGCTTGACGGTTGGCGCAGGCGCAACCGGCTTGGTCACAGGCGCAGGCTTGGCGGTGGCGACGGTCGGCGCAGGGGTAGGCGCGGGGGTCGGCTTGGCGGCCGGCTGACCCGCTGGCACGCCCGCAGGCGGTGCAGTGGTGGTCACGGTTGGCGGTGTCGCGCTGGAGCCTTCCACCGGCACGCCGTCGTCGCCTTCGGAGATGCCACCGGCTTCTTCTGCAAGGGGGCCACGCATCACAGGCTGGCCGACCATCGGCAGGTTGGTCGGTTGACCGGAGTTGGCGAATTCAACATTTGGTGTGGGCTTGCCCAGTGGCAACTGCGCCTGTTCGGTTGGCGCGCCGGCGGTGGTCGGTGCCTTGCTGCGACCCGGGATCAACCAGGCGGCGGCGACAGCGACCACAACAACGGCGGAAATAGCCAATACGTGTTTCTTAGGCATTGTGAACCCCATCTTTGGACGCTTGACCGCAGTGCGGCTGGCAATCATGGCTTCGATCATGGCATCGCGGGCAACCTGGTTGATGGTGCCAGGCCAGCCGTCGGAGCTTTCGTGAATATCAGAGATCTGCTGAGCGGAGAAAAGTTCGATACCCGCCCCTGCGCCTTCCAGGCGTTGAGCCAGGTATTCGCGGGTTTCTTCCTCTTCGTACGGCTGCAATTCGATGACGTGGAACAGCTCCTGATCACCGCTGATCTGCTCCAGATCGGCGATCAGCGACGACTCGCCAAACAGGAATACGTGCGGGCGACCTTCCGGCGTACCCGCCGCCAGCGCCAGCAGCGCTTCCAGGGCGGATTCGTCGAGCTGCTCGGCGTCATCCACCAGCAGGTAGACTTCCTGGCCCGTCAGGCCCAGTTGTACCACCTGCTTGAGGATCGCGTTTGGCTCGGCAGTGGCCACGTCCAGGGACTGGGCAACCTGACGCAGCACGCCCGCCGCATCCCCGGCACCACGGGCCGATACCACCACGCTCTGTACCGACTGCTTGTTGGTACTGGCCACCAGGGCCTGGCGCAGCAGGGTCTTGCCGCTGCCCAACGGGCCGGTCACGACCAGCAGCAGTTGGCTGTATCGCGCGAGGTGGTGCAGTTGGCCGAGCACTGGCTTGCGCTGGGCCGGGAAAAATTTGAAGCCAGGCACCCGTGGAGCAAAAGGGTCGTGGCTTAACTGGTAATGGCCGAGGAACGCCTCGTCGGCATGCAAACTAGTCATCGGGATCTTATTAACCTTTAAGCTGGGCCAGGGCGCGGTAATCCGCTCCCAGCGTGGCCTGTAAAATCTCTTTCGGATAATCGTCGGTCACCACTGCTTCGCCCATGTGGCGCAGCAGCACCAGTCGCAGTCGACCGTCGATCACTTTCTTGTCTATTGCCATATGTTCGAGGAAATCCGCCTCAGTCATCTCCTCCGGCGGAATGACCGGCAAACCGGCGCGCTGGAACAGGCGGATGCCACGATCACGCTCCTGGGCGCTGATCCAGCCCAGACGCTGCGACATCTCCAACGCCATCACCGTGCCAGCCGCTACAGCCTCTCCATGCAACCACACACCATAGCCCATGTGCGTTTCGATCGCATGGCCGAAGGTGTGACCCAGGTTCAAGGTGGCCCGCACACCGGACTCCCGTTCGTCGGCATTCACCACCAGCGCCTTGGCGGCGCAGGAGCGCGAAATCGCTTCAGTGAGTGCCGCCTGGTCCAGGTTGCGCAGGGCATCCACATGTTCTTCCAGCCAGGTCAGGAAGGGCTCGTCGCAGATCAACCCGTACTTGATGACTTCCGCCAAGCCCGCCGACAGCTCGCGCGGCGGCAAGGTGTTGAGGGTCGTGGTGTCGATCAGCACGGCTTGAGGCTGGTAGAACGCGCCCACCATGTTTTTGCCCAGCGGGTGGTTGATGCCGGTCTTGCCGCCCACCGACGAATCGACCTGGGACAGCAAGGTGGTCGGCACCTGGATAAAGTCCACGCCGCGCTGGTAGCAGGCCGCCGCAAAACCGGCCATATCGCCGATTACACCGCCGCCCAGGGCGATCACAGTAGTACGGCGATCATGGCGCGCAGTCAGCAGGCCATCAAAAATCAGTTGCAGGGTTTCCCAGTTCTTATGGGCTTCGCCGTCGGGCAGGATCACGGAGATCACCGAATACGCCGCCAGGCTGCGGCTCAGACGCTCAAGATACAGCGGCGCGACCGTTTCGTTGGAGATGATCGCCACTTGCCGCCCGGCAATATGCGGTGCGAGCAACTCGGGCTGGTCCAGCAGACCTTCGCCAATATGGATCGGGTAGCTGCGCTCGCCTAGATCGACCTTAAGTGTCTGCATGTGTCCCCGCGTTAGAGATGGAGTGACGACCGACGACGTCAAGATCTGACGTCACCTGATGGCTCTACGCCACACCCCACAGGGTGATAGCGCGCCGCCGAGAATAGCGCATTTCGAGCCGGGCTTTAACGGGGTGGCAGCCGTTGCAGGCGCTCAAGAATGTCGAGGACCACCATCCGGGGTGGCCGCTCATCGGTTTCCACCACCAGATCGGCGATTTCCCGATACAGCGGATCGCGCAGCGTGAGCAGGTCCCGCAGGGTTTTCTCCGGGTTGGCCGTGCGCAGCAACGGGCGATTGCGATCGCGGGCGGTGCGGCCCACCTGCTGCTCGACCGAGGCATGCAGATAGACCACCCGACCACCGGCATGCAACGCGCGGCGGTTTTCATCGCGCATCACCGCACCGCCGCCGGTCGCCAATACCACGCCATCGCAGCCGCACAGCTCGGCAATCATCGCCTGCTCGCGGTCACGAAAGCCCAGTTCGCCTTCCTTATCGAAGATCCATGGGATATTGGCACCCGTGCGCAATTCAATTTCCTTGTCGGAATCTTTGAACGGCAGGCGCAGCTCTTTGGCCAGCAAACGGCCGATGGTGCTTTTTCCAGCCCCCATCGGTCCTACAAGAATCAAATTTCGCACAGAATCAACGACTCACAGCAATCGCCTGGTTATTCATAATACGCGGAGTCAGGAATACCAGCAGCTCGGATTTTTTCTCCGCCAGCACATCGCGCCGGAAAAGGCGGCCAAGATACGGCACATCGCCCAAAAATGGCACTTTATCTACCACTTTGCTCTGGGTATTGGAGAAAACTCCGCCGATCACGATGGTCTCGCCATCCTTGACCAATACCTTGGCGTTGACCTCGTTCTTCTTGATCGGCGGCACGTCGTTGAGTTTGTTCAGGTAGTCGGGCTCATCCTTGGTGACCTTGACCTCCATGATCACGCGGTCATCGGGGGTGATCTGCGGGGTGACTTCCAACGACAGCGAGGCCTCCTTGAACGACACTGACGTAGCGCCGCTGGAGCTGGATTCCTGGTAGGGAATCTCGGTGCCCTTGAGGATGCGTGCGGTTTCTTTGTCGGAAGTGACCACCTTGGGTTGCGAGACGATTTCGCCGTTGCCGGTTTTCTCCATGGCGGTGAGCTCCAGGTCCAGCAACAGGTTGTCGGTGATATAGGCAATGCCCAGGCCCGAGGTGCCGGTGAGTGATCCCAAGTCCACAAAAGGTGATGGGGGTGGGTTTTCCGGCGGTGCGGCGCCCTCAGGCGGAGGTTTCGCAATGCCACCCGCGCCCCAGTTACCCCGATTGAGCCGCCCACCCCAGCGCGCGCCCAGGCTTTTGTCGTAATCGACATTGGCCTCGACAATCCGCGCCTCGATCATCACCTGGCGCACGGGAATATCCAGCTGCGCCACGATCCGTCGCAGTTCCTCCAGTCGCTCGACAGTCTGATAGGCGATGATGTTGTTGGTGCGATCATCCACCGCCACCGAACCACGCTCATCGGTCACGCCCTCAAGGCCGGTGACCGACTGGAACAACTTGGCCAGGTCTGCCGCCTTGGCGTAATTGACTTGCAGCAGCTCGCGGCGCAACGGCGCCAGCTCGGCCATCTGCTTTCGCGATTCCAGCGTGAGCAGCTCGCGCGCAGCCAGTTCCTCGGCCGGCGCCACCAACAACACGCCGGCCTTCACCCGCTTGTCCAGGCCCTTGGCTTGCAGCACCAGGTCCAGCGCCTGATCCCAGGACACATCCTTGAGGCGCAGGGTGATCGAACCCTGCACATCGTCACTGGCAACCAGATTGAGGCCCGCCACATCGGCAATTTGTTGCAACGCCGTGCGCAACTCGATGCTCTGGAAGTTGAGGCTGAGCTTGTCGCCTGTGTAGGCGCTCAGCGTGGTGCCGCCGGGAGGCGGCAACTGGATCAGATCTACACGATTGGGCACAGCAGCAGCCATCGGTGCCGTGAACGCTATCCATAGCGCCACACCGAAGGACGAGAAAGTCCTTTTCATTGTTTGATTCCGTTATGAGTTGATGTTTAGCACCAGGGTTCGCGGGCGTTCCAGCCATGCCCCCTGACCATCGGGAAACAGCTCGACCAGTTCTATGGAGCGCTCATGAATGGCTGTGACTCGGCCATGGTCCGGCCCCAGGTAGTCCCCGACCGTCAGGCGATGCACCTTGGACGAGGCACGTAGCAGAGCAAAAACCTGCCCCCCACGAGACAGCGTGCCAACCATTTCAAACTGGTCCACTGCAAGGTTTTCCAGCACGCCACGTGGCCGGGCAAAGTCCGGCGCACGGGCCGGTCGCCCCATCAAATGATCGACCCGCACCGCAAGCCGGTGAAATGGATCACGCAACGCGGACGAGTCGTAGGCAAAGGGCTGCCGCTGTACAAGCCGCCCACCGCCCTGCGCATGCCAGTAAGTCTTGGCCAGCACGTCAAGGCGCAACCGCTTGCCGTCACGCCGAAGCACCACATCGTGCACCGTGGCGATGCGCGACAGGCCACCCAGGCCCGCCAGGAACATCGCCAGGTCGTGATAAGCCCCCGCGACGCCGACCTGCACGGGTTGTTCGTGAAAGAACGACCTGGACAACGCATCCAAAGGCGTGACGCTCTCGACCACCAACCCGTTGGCCAGCGCCAGACGCGCGATGTCTTCCAGCAAACCAGGCATCTCGGACTCGCCAGGCAACGCCTGCAAACGTTCGTCGACCTTCGCTTGCATCAGTTGGAGCTGCTGCGTACGCGCTGCAAGGCTGGCGGCCAGCCCAGTCTTTTGTGCGACTTGCTGCTGCAGGGCCACTTCCCGCGCCTCGACCTGGTGCAACCGTTCCCGCGAAGGGCTCAGGTACACAAGGTCGCCCACCACAAACACCACGCCCGCCAGCGCACAACCCAACAGGGCCTTGCCAGGTAGGGACCATTTTGCAGCGTTGTAAGTGAGTGCAGAAAGATTGAGCCTTGGCAGGCTCAAGGTTGAGCCTCGGAGGACTCTCCCTGACGCACCATCAGCTGGAATTGATTGTTGCCGCGCGCGCCATCCGTTCGCACATGCTGCAACCGAGTGGAATGGGCGCCTTCCGCGGCTTCCAGGCGGCGCATCAATTGAGCGATGTCCTGGCTGGATTCAGCGCTGCCGCTGATACTGACCGTATCCCCCTTGGCCACCACCTCATGCAGGTGCACGCCGTCGGGGACCGCGCGCGCCAGTTGGTCCAACAGTTGAGCACCGGACGAGCGGGCATCATGCAGGTCTTGAACGACTTTCATGCGTTGCGCCAACTGCTGGCTTTGCTCCTGCAGATCGTCGATGGTCTTGATGCGTGAATCCAGGCCGACGATCTCCTTGCCCAGATGGTCATTGCGGGTCACTTGACGATCGATGGCCCGGTCGATCACCTGGTCCGCCAGCCAAACGGCCGCGAGCGCCGCACAGGCGAACGCCAGCAAGCACGCCAGTAGATACTTGCGTCGCCGCTCTGCCAGCGCCTGGCGCCAAGGCAGTAGGTTGATTCGTGTCTTCAAGCGAAACTCCTCAGGGCCAACCCGCAAGCAATTCCCATCCCCTGGGCATCCACGGCCCATTGTGCACCATCGACGCGATGACTCGGCGTGAAGCTGGCGAAATCCTGACTGCAAGCGCGCGCCAATGCAAACGCTTCGACATCGATCACCTTCGGCACCAGCCCCGCCAAGGCCAAAACCGCCTCGCGGGCTTCCACTTGTTCCTTCAAGCAGGCGGCCAGCAATACCTCGACCCGGTTCGGGTCCAGGGCCGTCGGCCCACGCACTTGAAAGTCGATAGCCACGTCATCCAGCGGATAAGGAATGTACTGGTCTGCCTCCATCTGGATCATCCAGGCCATCTCATCGTCGGTGAGGCCGGCTTCCAGATCAATCATCCGCGTGATCACCGAGGGCCCGGCCACGGCAGCGGCAGCGCCACGAACCGATGTCGACAACCGCGACCACGCGCTGCGCAAAGCGCGCCCTACGCCTTCAAGATCAAGGAGTGTGCCGTCGACCACCGTTTGCGCCGGCAACGCCTGCGTGACGTAGCCTTGAATGTTGAAACCTGAAGGTGAACGGCCCAGCTCGATCAAGCGGATGGCCGTGTCATTGATGTCGACACCCAGCAAGGTGCGAGCTTTTCCCGTGAAAAATCCTTTTCCCATAAAACTCCCTAAAGCTTTGTCTGTCATACCGCCTGATTGCCGCTGGGCGCCATGCATTCGGTCGACTTGTTGAACAGGTGCGAATGACGCCCCAAGTCGAAAAATGCTTTAATGCCCAGCGTTTTTTCCCGCTTTTTATCTGCAGCTCGGGTCGATCCATCGTTTGCCATGCATGCCCCGAGGCCTAACTCATTCTTTTCTCTGGAAATCCAAAAGCCTTGATTCGTCTGCTGAAGTTTTTCGGGTACTCCATTGTCGCCATCGTTTGCGGGCTGCTGCTCGTATTCAGCGGGGCCTACCTCTACCTTAGTCCGGGTTTGCCCTCGGTAGAGGCCCTCAGAAGTATCCAGTTGCAGATTCCTTTGCGGGTCTACAGCAGCGATGAAAAACTGATCGCGGAGTTCGGCGAAATGCGCCGCACACCGATCCGTTTTGCCGATATTCCGCCCAATTTCATCAGCGCCCTGCTGTCGGCCGAAGACGATAATTTTGCCAACCACTATGGCGTCGACCCCAGCAGCCTGGTGCGCGCGGCCACGCAATTGGTAAAAAGCGGACACATTCAGTCCGGCGGCAGCACCATCACCATGCAGGTGGCGAAGAACTTCTTCCTCACTAGCGAGCGCAGCTTTTCACGTAAAGCTACCGAGATCCTCCTGGCACTGCAGATCGAACGCCAGTTGACCAAGGACGAGATCCTCGAGCTGTACGTCAACAAGATCTACCTGGGCAACCGTGCCTACGGGATCGAGGCGGCTTCCCAGGTTTACTATGGCAAGTCCATCCGTGACGCCAGCCTGGCGCAGATGGCCATGATCGCCGGCCTGCCCAAGGCCCCGTCACGCTTCAACCCGCTGGCCAACCCGGCGCGAAGCAAAGAACGCCGCGACTGGATCCTGGGCCGCATGTACAAGCTGGGCAAGATCGACCAGGCCGCTTACGAAAGCGCCATCGCCGAACCGTTGAACGCCAGCTACCACGTGCCGACGCCGGAAGTGAACGCCCCGTATATCGCCGAAATGGCGCGCGCCGAGATGGTCGGCCGCTATGGCAGCGAGGCGTACACCGAAGGTTTCCGGGTGACCACCACGGTGCCGAGCAACCTGCAGGAAATCGCCAATGACTCGGTGCACTCAGGCCTGATCACCTACGACCAGCGCCACGGCTACCGGGGCCCTGAGTCGCGCCTGCCGGGCAAGACCCTGAGCGCCTGGACCACCGAACTGGGCAAACAACGCGCCATCAGCGGCCTGGAGCCGGCCATCGTCACCCAGGTGAAGAAAGATGGCCTGCAGGTGCTGACCCGCACTGGCGAAGCCCATGTGGCGTGGGACAGCATGAAATGGGCACGCCCATTCCTGAACACCAACAGCATGGGCGCGCTGCCCAAGCAGCCGTCTGACGTGGCCCAGGTGGGTGATTTGATCCGCGTGCAGCGCCAGAAGGACGACAGCCTCAAGTTCAGCCAAGTGCCGTTGGCCCAAGGCGCCCTGGTCTCCCTGGACCCGCAGAACGGTGCGATTCGCGCCCTGGTCGGCGGCTTCGCGTTCGAACAGAGCAACTACAACCGTGCGACCCAGGCCAAGCGCCAGCCGGGCTCGAGCTTCAAACCGTTTATCTACAGTGCCGCGCTGGACAACGGCTACACCGCCGCCAGCCTGGTCAATGATGCACCGATCGTGTTTGTCGACGAGTACCTGGACAAGGTCTGGCGTCCGAAGAACGATACCAACACCTTCCTCGGCCCGATCCGTATCCGCGAGGCGCTGTACAAGTCGCGCAACCTGGTGTCGATCCGCTTGCTGCAGGCGATGGGCGTCGGCAAGACCATCGATTACATGACGCGCTTTGGCTTCTCCAAGTCAGACCTGCCGCCGAACCTGTCCCTGGCCCTGGGCACTGCGACCCTGACGCCGATGGAAATCGCCACGGGCTGGAGCACCTTTGCCAACGGCGGCTACAAGATCGCGCCGTACCTGATCGACAAGATTGAAAGCCGCAACGGCGACACCCTGTTCACCGCCAACCCGCCACGCGTGCCGGGTGATGTGGTCAACGGTGTAGCGGCGACTGATGGCCTGGCGGCGCCGAGCAATGGCGGCATCACCATCGAGCCGGCCCCTGGCACCACGCCGGCCACCAACGCTGCTGCAACCGAACCGCAGACGCCCGCCGTGGCCGAGCGCATCGTGGATGGCCGTACCACCTACATCCTCAACAGCATCCTTGAAGACGTGATCAAGAAGGGCACCGGCCGCCGCGCCCTGGCCCTGGGGCGTCCGGACATTGCGGGCAAGACCGGTACCACCAACGAGTCCAAGGACGCCTGGTTCTCCGGTTATAACGCCGATTACGTGACCACCGTGTGGACCGGCTATGACCAACCGGAAAGCTTGGGTCGCCGCGAGTTCGGTGGCACCGTCGCGCTGCCGATCTGGATGAGTTATATGGGCGCAGCCTTGAAGGACAAGCCGCCCCACACCCAACCGGAGCCGGAGGGTATCCTCAGCCTGCGCATCGACCCGGTGAGTGGCCGCGCGGCCTCGCCAAGCACGCCGAATGCGTACTTCGAACTGTTCAAGAGCGAAGACACACCGCCGTCGGTCAACGAGCTGGGCAATGGCGTTGTACCGGGCAGCCCGTTGCCGGCGGATGAGGCGGCGCCGATCGATCTGTTCTAGTGAGATTTATGGCCTGAAACAGGCCGAATGTGGGAGCGGGCTTGCCCGCGATTGCGGTGTGTCAGGCACCACATGAGCGGATTGATCCACCGCTATCGCGGGCAAGCCTGCTCCCACCTTTAGATCTAATCGACCACAAAAAAGCCCCGACTCGCGAGAGCCGGGGCTTTTTGTTGGTGCGCTACAACGGCTTAGCCGTTGAACACATCATCCACGCTTTGCAGCGGGTAGTTTTTCGGATACGGCAGGGTGGCCACGCCGGTCTCGATAGCGGCTTTGGCCACAGCGTCGGAGATCAGGGTGATCAGGCGCTTGTCCATTGGTTTCGGGATGATGTACTCACGACCGAATTCCAGCTTGGCGCCGCCATAGGCATCGCACACATCCTGAGGCACCGGCAGCTTGGCCAGTTCACGCAGGGCGTTGGCGGCAGCCACTTTCATTTCTTCGTTGATGCGCTTGGCGCGAACGTCCAGGGCACCACGGAAGATGAACGGGAAGCCCAACACGTTGTTGACCTGGTTCGGGTAGTCCGAACGGCCGGTCGCCATGATCACGTCGTCGCGGGTGGCGTGTGCCAGTTCCGGCGCGATTTCCGGGTCCGGGTTGGAGCAGGCGAACACGATCGGGTTGGCCGCCATGGATTTGAGGCCTTCGGCGCTCAGCAGGTTCGGGCCGGACAGGCCGACGAACACGTCTGCACCGTCGAGGGCGTCAGCCAGGGTGCGCTTGGAAGACGGATGCGCAAACATCGCCTTGTACTGGTTCAGGTCGGTACGCTCGGACTGGATCACGCCCTTGCTGTCGACCATGTAGATGTTTTCCAGCTTGGCGCCCATGCTGACGATCAGCTTCATGCACGAGATAGCTGCAGCACCGGCGCCCAGGCAGACGATCTTGGCGTCAGCCAGGGTTTTGCCAGCGATTTCCAGGGCGTTGATCATGCCGGCGGCGGTAACGATCGCGGTGCCGTGCTGGTCATCGTGGAATACCGGAATGTCGCACTGTTCGATCAAGGCCTTTTCGATCTCGAAGCACTCAGGTGCCTTGATGTCTTCCAGGTTGATGCCACCGAAGGTGATGGAAATGCGCTTGACCGTGTCGATGAAAGCCTGCGGGCTTTCGGAATCGACTTCGATATCGAAAACGTCGATGCCGGCAAAGCGCTTGAACAACACGCCTTTACCTTCCATGACTGGCTTGGATGCCAATGGGCCGAGGTTGCCCAGGCCGAGGATCGCGGTGCCATCGGAAATCACTGCAACCAGGTTGCCTTTGCCGGTGTACTTGTACGCCAGTTCAGGGTCGCGGGCGATTTCACGTACGGGCTCGGCAACACCAGGGCTGTAGGCCAGCGACAGGTCGCGAGCAGTGGCAGTGGCTTTGGTGAGCTCTACACTCAGCTTTCCTGGACGAGGATGGGCATGATATTCGAGAGCGGCAGTTTTCAAATCAGACATATCGGCATTCCGCTTTTACTGTTGGTCGACGGACCGCCGAGGATACGCGTGTCGTAAAGTCCCCACAAGACTGGGCAGTCACAGGTGTCAAGGCCCTAAAGCGACGTACTTTGGTCTAAGGCCACGGGATACAAGGGCTCAACTGTTCACAATCGATTAAAAAAATGTCTACAATTTTTTCTTAATCGGTCGATTTGAGCATGCCAGGGTCGGTCAATGGCAACAACCAACGTACCTGGCCGTTTTTCAGGCCGCCGCGCTTGGCGCGATCCTGTACCCAGCCACGGGCCTCGACGAGCTTGCCTTGCAGACCACTGAGCCCTGCGGCGTCGAACTGACGGACGAAGTCGGGTGCAATGCGCAATACCAGTGCCCCCTGCAATTCGATCCAGATTCCGCCGCGATTGCGTTCGATCTTGCTCACTCGGCCACTGACCAGAGCGAAGCCGGACTGTTTGAGCTGCGCCACGCTTTGCACCGGCGATTGCCGCCAAAGGCCCAATCGCGCGTCACGGGCGCTGTTTTCGGCGGCCTGTTGACAGGTAACAAGATCAACGTTGGGCGCGACACCGACCTGAAACCCCAGGCCTTCGGCCAGCAGCCGCGCCTCAAGATTCTCACCATTCGCGCCGTAGAGGTGGGCGAGCGTGCGACCGTAGCGGTCCTTGCTCTCGCGCCCAGCCACCAAGCCGAGGCGGCCGTCGCTGGAGTCGACCAATGCCTGTAAACGCTGGCGGGCGGCAACCGCGTAAGGCTCGTCGGGGCGGCCCTTCTTGCCGGTTTCCGGGGCATTGAGGCCGATCATCCGCACACTGCGGCCGTCCTTGAGGCGCACCGTGTCGCCATCCACCACGCGCTGCACTTCCACCTGGGCCAGGGAAGTCGGTGCGCGGCAAAACACCTCGGCCTGGGCGACTGAGAGCCAAATCCCAGGCACAAAAAAGGCGCCCACAAGGGACGCCTTTTTCATCAGCATGGAAAAACCGTAACGGCTTCCCAAGTTGATCGGCCTTAGGCCTTTTTGGCACCGAAAGCACCGAAACGGTCAGCAAAGCGCTGTACACGGCCGCCGGTGTCCAGAGTTTTCTGCTTACCGGTGTAGAACGGGTGGCACTCGTTGCATACGTCAGTACCCAGTGGCTTGCACAGGTTCGAACGGGTTTCGAACTTGTTGCCGCAGCTGCAGGTGACTTCGATGGTTTCGTACGCTGGATGGATATCGGCTTTCATGGCACTTCCTCGGGCTAGCGTGCCGCCACTCGACACTATTGTCGAATACCGCACGTAATTAGGCCGCGGATTCTACCAGACCTTTTTAATCACGCAAGCCGCGTATTCGACTGAAAACCTCCTTTCATCAGAAAACCGTGGCATACCCAAGCCCTCCCCTGTCTGCTAGGCTCCCGCCCCTGCGCCACCGCCTGCCTTTTATAAGAGACCCCCCGCGTGCCCGACGCCATTTTGCGCCTAGCCCTGCCCTCGCCCCTGCGCCGCCTGTTCGATTATCGGGCCCCGGCCGGCGTGCTGCGGGCACAGCTGCAGCCGGGCATGCGTGTGCGTGTGCCGTTTGGCCGACGGGAAATGATCGGCATCCTGGTGGAAGTCGCGGACCACAGCGAAGTGCCTGCGGAAAAACTCAAGCCCGCGCTGGCCATGCTCGACGCCACCCCACCGCTGCCGCCCGCCCTGTTCAAGCTGTGCCTGTGGACCGCCCAGTATTACCAGCACAGCCTCGGCGATACCCTCAGTTGGGCGTTGCCGGTACTGCTGCGCCAGGGCGAATTGGCCGAAGCGCGCCAGGAACGCTTCTGGTCGATGGTGCCCGGTGCGCGCCTCGACGACCCGCGCATCGCCCGCGCCCCGCGCCAACGTGAAGCCCTGGCGACCCTGGCCCAACACCCACATGGCGTGGCCCATCAACTGTTAAGCAAATTGATGCTGAGCAAAGACAGCCTCGACCTGTTGCTCGCCAAGGGCCTGGTGCAGGTGGAAATCCGCAAGCACGCCCCCGACGCCCGCCACGAACACTGGCTGGCCCAACCGGAATTGCCGCTGAACCCGGAGCAACGTGCGGCCTACGAAGCGATTCGCGCAGGTTTTGACAGTTTCCACGCCTTCCTGCTGGCCGGCGTCACCGGCAGTGGCAAGACCGAAGTCTATTTGCAGTTGATTCGCGAAACCCTGCAAGCCGGCAAACAGGCCCTGGTGCTGATTCCCGAGATCAACCTGGGCCCGCAGACCCTGGCGCGCTTCGAACAGCGTTTCAACGCCCGCATCGCTCTGGTGCACTCGGCCGTCAACGACCGTGAGCGCCTCGAATCCTGGCTGGCCGCACGGGACGGCGAGGCCGACATTATTATCGGCACCCGGTCGGCGCTGTTCACCCCGATGAAAAACCCCGGGCTGATCATCATCGACGAGGAGCACGACGGCTCTTATAAACAACAGGAAGGCCTGCGCTACCACGCCCGCGACCTGGCGCTAGTGCGCGCACGCCAGGAAGACATCCCGATTGTGCTGGGCTCGGCCACGCCATCTTTAGAGAGTTTGCACAACGCCTACACCGGGCGGTACGGCCTCCTACGCCTTAATGAGCGTGCCGGCGGCGCCAAGCAGCCACGCTTCCTGCGCCTTGACGTCAAAAGCCGCCCACTCGACAGCGGCATTTCCGGACCGATGCAACAAGCCATCGGCCAGACCCTCGCCGCCGGCCAACAGGTCTTGGTGTTTCTCAACCGGCGCGGCTTTGCACCGACCTTGCTGTGCCACGACTGCGGCTGGATGTCCGAATGCGAACGCTGCGACGCGCGCATGACCGTGCACCAGCGCTACGGTGAACTGCGCTGCCATCACTGCGGCCATGTGGAACGCGTACCGCGCCACTGCCCGCAATGCGGCAAAGTCGACCTGCGACCCGTCGGTGCCGGCACAGAACGGGCCGAAGAACGCCTGGGCATTCTGTGCCCTGACTACCCGGTGCTGCGAGTCGACCGCGACAGCACCTCGCGCAAAGATGCAATGAACCAGCTGTTCGCCACCATCCAGAAAGGCCATCCGTGCATCCTGATCGGCACGCAGATGCTTGCCAAAGGGCACCATTTTCCACGGGTGACCCTGGTGTCGATCCTGGATGCCGACGGCGGGCTGTTCTCCGGGGATTTCCGCGCCAGCGAGCGCATGGCGCAGTTGATCGTGCAGGTCGCCGGCCGCGCGGGCCGCGCCGAAGAGCCAGGCCGGGTGATCATCCAGACCCACCTGGCCGACCATCCGCTGCTGATCCAACTGACCGAACAGGGCTACTTTGCCTTCGCCGAGCAGGCGCTGAGCGAGCGTCGCGCCGCGGGCCTGCCACCTTTTTCCCATTTGGCCCTGTTGCGCGCCGAAGCCCACAAACCCGGGCAAGCCGAAGGTTTCCTCGATGAAGCTTGCAGCGCCGCCGAACGTTTACTTGGCGAACTGGGCCTGAACGGCATCGAACTGCTCGGCCCGGTGCCCGCGCCCATGGAGCGCCGTGCCGGGCGTTATCGCGCTCAACTACTCTTGCAGGCAACCTCGCGCGCGCCCCTGCATCGACTATTAAGTAGCTGGTTGCTTGCCCTGGAGCAAATGCCCAGCGGTCGCCAAGTGCGATGGTCGTTGGACGTAGACCCGGTAGATTTGTATTAAGCCTGGCCATAGGTCCCGCGAAGGTTGGCAAGCCCGCCCTCGCCACGGATAATGCTCAGTTTTTCCACCTGCGCATCGCGCGCCGCCGCTTGCGGTCGAAAGAGAACACCATGAAAGACACCATTCGCCAGCTGATCCAACAAGCCCTCACCCAACTCGTCAACGAAGGTGTGTTGCCTGAAGGCCTGACGCCGGCGATCCAGGTGGAAAACACCCGCGACAAGACCCACGGTGACTTCGCCAGCAACATCGCGATGATGCTGTCCAAGCCCGCGGGCATGAAGCCGCGCGACCTGGCAGAGAAAATCATCGCTGCGCTGCCTGTCGACGAAAGCGTGAGCAAGGCTGAAATCGCCGGCCCTGGCTTCATCAACTTCTTCCAGAACACCCAGGCCCTGGCGTCGCGCCTGGATGCGGCCCTGGCCGACGCCAAGATCGGCGTGCACAAGGCCGGCCCGCTGCAACGCGTGGTAATTGACCTGTCGGCACCGAACCTGGCTAAAGAGATGCACGTGGGCCACCTGCGCTCCACCATCATCGGTGACGGCGTGGCACGCGTATTGGAATACCTCGGCGACAACGTGATCCGTCAGAACCATGTGGGCGACTGGGGCACCCAGTTCGGCATGTTGATGGCCTACCTGCAGGAAAACCCGATCACCAGCAACGAGTTGTCGGACCTGGAAAACTTCTACCGCGCCGCCAAGAAGCGCTTCGACGAATCCGAAGAGTTCGCCGAGCGCGCCCGTGGCCTGGTGGTCAAGCTGCAAGCCGGCGACAAGGAATGCCTGGCGCTGTGGAACCGCTTCCGTGAGATTTCACTGTCCCACTGCCAGGAAATCTACGAGCTGCTCAACGTCAAGCTGACCATGGCCGACGTGATGGGCGAAAGCGCCTACAACGACGACCTGATCAACGTGGTCAACGACCTCAAGGCCAAGGGCCTGCTGGTGGAAAGCAACGGCGCGCAGTGCGTGTTCCTGGAAGAATTCAAGACGGCGGACGGCGAGCCGCTGCCGGTGATCATCGTCAAGGCCGATGGCGGCTACCTCTACGCCACCACCGACCTGGCAGCCGTGCGCTACCGCAGCGGCGTACTCAAGGCCGATCGCGCGCTGTATTTCGTCGACCAGCGTCAGGCCCTGCACTTTCAGCAGGTGTTCGAAGTGGCGCGTCGCGCCGGTTTCGTCACCCACCCGATGCACATGGAACACATGGGGTTCGGCACCATGAACGGCGCCGACGGCCGTCCGTTCAAGACCCGCGACGGCGGCACCGTGAAGCTGATCGACCTGCTTACCGAAGCCCAGGAGCGTGCCTACAACCTGGTGAAAGAGAAAAACCCGGAGCTGGCCGAGGCCGACCTGCGCAACATTGCCCGCGTGGTGGGCATTGGCGCAGTGAAATACGCCGACCTGTCCAAGCACCGCACCAGCGACTACAGCTTCAACTTCGAGCTGATGCTCAACTTCGAAGGCAACACCGCGCCTTACCTGCTGTACGCCTACACCCGTGTGGCCGGCGTGTTCCGCAAGCTGGGCAAGGACTTCAGCGAAGTCGAAGGCCAGATCAACCTCGAGGCAACCCATGAACAGGAGCTGGCCGCCAAGCTGGCGCAATTCGGCGAAGTGCTGAACAGCGTCGGCGAGAAAGGCACGCCACACATCCTGTGCACCTACCTGTACGAAGTCGCCGGCCTGTTCTCCAGCTTCTACGAGAACTGCCCGATCCTGACCGCCGACGACGAAGCCCAGAAGCAGAGCCGCCTGCGCCTCGCCGCTCTGGCTGGACGGACCCTCAAGCAAGGCCTGGAACTGTTGGGCCTGGAAACTCTGGAGCGTATGTAAGTTGGCTGCCAAGAAAAAACCTGCACCCAAGCGCGGCGCCAGCCGCTACCAGGCCCCGGCGAAGAAGCCGATTCCGGGCTGGCTGTGGCTGGCGATCGGCCTCACCGTCGGCGCGTTTATCGTGTTCCTGATGAAACTGGATCCGGGCAAGGGCGATGACGTCAAACGGGTCAAGCAGGAACAACAGAAGGCCACGAAAATGGCCGAAGCCAACAAGACTGCGCCGAGCCCGACGGCACCGGTGAAGCCTAAGTACGATTTCTACACGTTGCTGCCGGAGTCGGAAGTGATCGTGCCGCCTGACGCCGTGCCGGAGAAAACCCTGCCGACGCCACAGGTGCCGACCACACCGGTCACGCCTGCTGAGGCGGCGAAAATCGACACGGCGCGTGCCCAGGCCGCACTGGCCGGGATCACCCCACCGCCAGCACCGCCGGTTGCCGAGACCAAGGCCGCGCCGGTGACCAAGTTCTTCCTGCAAGCGGGCTCGTTCCCGAAACAGGCGGATGCAGATCGCGTACGGGCGCAGATCATTCTGCTGGGCCAGTCGGTGACGGTAGAGTCCGGCACCGTGAAGGATGCGACTTGGTATCGCGTGCTGGTGGGGCCGTTCAGCAACCGTGAACAGCTGACCGTGGCACAGAAACAATTGGCCGGCGCGGGCTTTAGCAACCTGTTGTTACAACAACGCCAGAGCCGCTGATACACAGTCAACGCTAATCAAAATGTGGGAGCGGGCTTGCTCGCGAATACGGTGTATCAGTCACCCGGTGTATCGACTGATCTAGCGCATTCGCGAGCAAGCCCGCGCCCACAGTTGATTTAAAGCGGCCTCAGGACCGAGTCCGGCACATAAACACCACTCGTCCGCCCTCCCGTCCTACAGTTGAAATCCCCCTCACCACCCCCATATCAGTTTCCATCAGGGCATTTTCGCCCCGCTGCGTGGAGACTCTCCCCTTGACCACCATCGTTTCAGTACGTCGCCACGGCAAAGTCGTCATGGGCGGCGACGGCCAGGTTTCCCTGGGTAATACCGTAATGAAAGGCAACGCCAAGAAAGTGCGTCGCCTGTACCACGGCCAGGTTCTCGCAGGCTTTGCCGGCGCTACCGCCGACGCCTTCACCCTCTTCGAACGTTTCGAAGGCCAGCTGGAAAAACACCAGGGCCATCTCGTGCGCGCAGCCGTCGAACTCGCCAAAGAATGGCGTACCGACCGCTCCCTCAGCCGTCTGGAAGCCATGCTGGCCGTCGCCAACAAAGACGCTTCTCTGATCATCACCGGCAACGGCGATGTGGTTGAGCCTGAACATGGCTTGATCGCCATGGGTTCCGGCGGTGGCTACGCCCAGGCGGCAGCCAGCGCACTGCTGAAGAAGACCGACCTGTCGGCTCGCGAAATCGTCGAGACAGCCCTGGGCATTGCCGGCGATATCTGCGTGTTCACCAACCACAACCAGACCATTGAGGAGCAGGACCTCGCCGAGTAAGCCGTAGGCTTATTCCGCTTGAGGCCGCCAAACACTATGTCCATGACTCCCCGCGAAATCGTCCATGAACTCAACCGCCATATCATCGGCCAGGACGATGCCAAGCGCGCCGTTGCCATCGCGCTGCGTAACCGCTGGCGCCGGATGCAACTGCCCGAAGAACTGCGCGTTGAAGTAACGCCAAAGAACATCCTGATGATCGGTCCTACCGGCGTCGGTAAAACCGAAATCGCCCGTCGCCTGGCCAAGTTGGCCAACGCGCCGTTCATCAAGGTCGAAGCCACCAAGTTCACCGAAGTGGGCTACGTGGGCCGCGACGTCGAGTCGATCATCCGTGACCTGGCCGACGCCGCCCTGAAGCTGCTGCGCGAACAGGAAATGACCAAGGTCAGCCATCGCGCCGAAGACGCCGCCGAAGAACGCATCCTCGACGCCCTGCTGCCACCGGCACGCATGGGTTTCAACGAGGACGCCGCGCCGGCCTCGGACTCCAACACCCGCCAGCTGTTCCGCAAGCGACTGCGTGAAGGCCAGCTGGACGACAAGGAAATCGAGATCGAAGTCGCCGAAGTCTCCGGCGTCGACATCTCCGCCCCGCCTGGCATGGAAGAAATGACCAGCCAGTTGCAGAACCTGTTCGCCAACATGGGCAAGGGCAAGAAGAAAAGCCGCAAGCTCAAGGTGAAGGAAGCCCTGAAACTGGTGCGTGACGAAGAAGCCGGGCGCCTGGTCAATGAGGAAGAACTCAAGGCCAAGGCCCTGGAAGCGGTCGAGCAGCACGGCATCGTGTTTATCGACGAGATCGACAAGGTGGCCAAGCGCGGCAACTCCGGCGGCGTGGATGTGTCCCGTGAAGGCGTACAGCGCGACCTGCTGCCGCTGATCGAAGGCTGCACCGTGAACACCAAGCTGGGCATGGTCAAGACCGACCACATCCTGTTTATCGCCTCCGGTGCATTCCACCTGAGCAAGCCAAGCGACCTGGTGCCGGAGCTGCAAGGCCGCCTGCCGATCCGCGTGGAACTCAAGGCGCTGACCCCTGGCGACTTTGAGCGCATCCTCAGTGAGCCGCACGCGTCGCTCACCGAGCAATACCGTGAGCTGTTGAAAACCGAAGGCTTGGGTATCGAGTTCCAGGCGGACGGTATCAAGCGCCTGGCGGAGATTGCTTGGCAGGTCAACGAGAAGACCGAGAACATCGGTGCCCGTCGTTTGCACACGCTGCTGGAGCGTTTGCTGGAGGAAGTATCCTTCAGCGCCGGCGACCTGGCCGGTGCGCAGAATGGCGAAGTGATCAAGATTGATGCTGAGTACGTCAACAGCCACTTGGGCGAGTTGGCGCAGAACGAAGATCTGTCTCGTTATATCCTGTAAGCCTCACGCAGAGCCGCTTTGCTTTAAGGTGGGAGCGGGCTTGCTCGCGAATGCGGTGTATCAGTCACACCTGTACTGACTGACACTGCGCATTCGCGAGCATGCCCGCTCCCACATTTTCGAGCCGGTTCCTTCAGGATCATCTCCAATGTCCAAATTTCCTACAGCTGTAAACCTGCACAAAACCTCCAACACCCTCGGCCTTACCTACGGGCCCGACGAGGTGTACCAACTCCCTGCCGAACTGCTGCGCACCCACTCGCCTTCCGCCGAGGTCCAGGGTCACGGCAAACCCATCCTGCAATTCGGCAAGCTCAACGTCCGGTTGACCAAGGTCGAACCAGCCGGTCAGTACGCACTGAAATTGTCCTTCGACGACGGCCATGACAGCGGACTGTTCACCTGGGACTACCTCTACCAACTGGCCGTGCGTCAGGACGCGCTGTGGGCTGATTACCTCGCCGAACTCAAAGCAGCCGGCAAAACCCGCGATCCGGATCAGTCGGTCGTGCGGCTGATGCTCTAGCCCAGGGGTCTTGCTCTTTAGAGGGCATTTTCTAATTTCATCTGCTTGAATGCCCTGTCGCGTGACCAACGATTGGTCCGCTTGCGAAAAAAATTAAACTCGGGTAACCAATGGAACTGGCAAGTTCCCTGCATTTGACGATGCGGTATCAACGGTCACCCGAGTCGCAGTACCAGGCTTGTGTTGTGTATCGAAACTGGGTGCGCAGCGGTCCCCGGTACTCGTCTTTCGGACAATGGAGCGTCGTAGATGAGTAACAAGAACAACGATGACTTGAAACGCCAGGCCTCGGAAAACACCCTGGGGCTCAATCCGATCATCGCGTTACGTAAAAAGGATTTACTCGCATCAGCGAAGATGGTGCTGACCCAAGCCATCAAACAACCGTTACACAGCGTCAAGCACGTCGCGCATTTTGGCGTTGAGTTGAAGAACGTGATGTTCGGCAAGTCCGCGTTGGTGCCCGAGAACGACGACCGTCGCTTCCAGGACCCGGCCTGGAGCCAGAACCCGCTGTACAAACGCTATCTGCAAACCTACCTGGCGTGGCGCAAGGAACTGCACGACTGGATCGGCGACAGTAACCTGTCGGAACAGGACATCAGCCGCGGCCACTTCGTGATCAACCTGATGACCGAAGCCATGGCCCCCACCAACAGCGCGGCCAATCCGGCAGCGGTCAAACGCTTCTTTGAAACCGGCGGCAAGAGCCTGCTCGATGGCTTGTCCCACCTGGCCAAGGACATGGTGCACAACGGCGGCATGCCGAGCCAGGTGAACATGGGCGCCTTTGAAGTGGGCAAGACCCTGGGCACGACCGAAGGCTCGGTGGTGTTTCGCAACGACGTGCTGGAGCTGATCCAGTACAAGCCGATCACCGAACAGGTGCACGAACGCCCGCTGCTGGTGGTGCCGCCGCAGATCAACAAATTCTATGTATTCGACCTGAGCCCGGAAAAGAGCCTGGCGCGTTTCTGCCTGCGCAATAACCAGCAAACCTTCATTGTCAGCTGGCGCAACCCCACCAAGGCCCAGCGCGAGTGGGGGCTGTCGACCTATATCGATGCGCTCAAGGAAGCCGTGGATGTGGTCACCGCGATTACCGGCAGCAAGGACATCAACATGCTCGGCGCCTGTTCCGGCGGTATCACCTGCACCGCGTTGCTCGGCCACTATGCGGCGCTGGGGGAGAAAAAGGTCAATGCCCTGACACTGCTGGTGAGCGTGCTGGACACCACGCTGGACACCCAGGTGGCACTGTTCGTCGACGAGCAGACCCTGGAGGCGGCCAAGCGCCACTCCTACCAGGCCGGTGTGCTGGAAGGCCGCGACATGGCCAAGGTGTTTGCGTGGATGCGCCCCAACGACCTGATCTGGAACTACTGGGTCAACAACTACCTGCTGGGCAATGAGCCGCCGGTGTTCGACATCCTGTTCTGGAACAACGACACCACGCGTTTGCCGGCGGCATTCCACGGCGACCTGATCGAGCTGTTCAAGAACAACCCTTTGGTGCGGGCGAATGCCCTGGAAGTGTGCGGCACGCCTATCGACCTCAAGCAAGTCACTGCCGATATTTATTCACTGGCCGGCACCAATGACCACATCACGCCGTGGCAATCCTGCTACAAATCAGCACAGTTGTTCGGTGGCAAGGTGGAGTTTGTACTGTCCAGCAGCGGGCATATCCAGAGCATCCTCAACCCGCCAGGCAACCCCAAGGCGCGTTACCAGACCAACGACAGCCTGGCCGGCAAGCCGCTGGAGTGGCAGGAAAACGCGACCAAGCATACGGATTCCTGGTGGCTGCATTGGCAGGCCTGGCAGGCGGAACGGGCGGGCAAATTAAAGAAAGCACCGACGGTATTAGGTAATAAAACGTACGCCGCAGCCGAAGCTGCGCCGGGAACATATGTGCATGAACGCTAACCCGACCTTGTGGTTGAAATGAGACCGATGTGGGAGCTGGCTTGCCTGCGGAAGCGGTGTTGCATTCACCGCCGGCATCGCAGGCAAGCCAGCTGCCACAAGGTCCGCACCGCCCATTAGACCTATGCACCACCTCACAGGGCTTGAGCATGCCGCAACCGTTCATCTTTCGTACCATCGACCTGGATGGCCAGGCCCTCCGCACGGCGGTGCGCCCGGGCAAGCCTCACTTGACGCCGTTGCTGATCTTCAATGGCATCGGCGCCAACCTTGAGTTGGTGTTTCCATTTGTCCAGGCGCTGGACCCGGACCTGGAAGTGATCGCCTTCGATGTGCCTGGCGTGGGCGGCTCCTCGACGCCCAAACGACCCTATCGCTTTCCCGGCCTGGCCAAACTCACCGCGCGCATGCTCGATTACCTGGACTATGGCCAAGTGAACGCCGTGGGTGTGTCCTGGGGCGGTGCGCTGGCGCAACAGTTCGCCTATGACTATCCGGAACGCTGCAAAAAACTGATTCTCGCCGCCACCGCTGCCGGGGCCTTTATGGTGCCCGGCAAGCCCAAGGTGCTGTGGCTGATGGCCAGTCCCCGGCGCTACATCCAACCGTCCCACGTGGTGCGCATCGCACCGATGATTTATGGCGGCTCGTTCCGCCGCGATTCGAACCTGGCCGCCGAGCACGCGAGCAAAGTGCGCTCGGCCGGCAAGCTCGGTTACTACTGGCAGCTGTTCGCCGGACTGGGCTGGACCAGCATCCACTGGCTGCACAAGATCCGCCAACCCACCCTGGTGCTGGCGGGGGACGACGACCCGCTGATCCCGCTGATCAATATGCGCATGCTGGCCTGGCGCATTCCCAATGCACAGCTGCACATCATCGATGACGGCCACCTGTTCCTGATCACCCGAGCAGAAGCCGTGGCGCCGATCATCATGAAATTTCTTGAAGAGGAGCGTATGCGTGCGGTGATTCATCCGCGACCGGCCGTGTAAGGACACACCGCCGCGCAACTTGCCAGGAACCGACTATGGTTCTGAATTGGCGTGCCTGTTTGATGGCTTGACGAAGGAGTGTTGGCTCATGCGAGAAAGACCCGTGACGAACCCGGCGCCCACCCCGGCGGCGTTCATCAATGCGCAAAATGCGATCACCGGCCTGCGGGGTCGGGACCTGCTGTCGACCCTGCGCAGCGTGGCCGCCCACGGCTTGCGCAACCCGGTGCATACCGTTCGCCATGCCTGGGCGTTGAGCGGACAACTGGGGCGCGTATTGCTCGGTGAAACCGTGCACGAACCCAACCCCAACGACGGCCGCTTCACCGACCCCACCTGGACACTCAACCCACTGTACCGGCGTAGCCTGCAAGCTTATCTGAGCTGGCAGAAGCAGACCCGGCACTGGATCGATGACAGCACCCTGAGCGCCGATGACCGCACTCGCGCACACTTCGCCTTCTCGCTGATCAACGATGCGGTCTCCCCTTCCAACACCCTGCTCAACCCGCTGGCGATCAAGGAGCTGCTCAACTCCGGCGGCAACAGCGTGGTGCGCGGAGTGACCCATCTGTTCGAAGACCTGCTGCACAACAATGGCCTGCCGCGCCAGGTGAGCAAGCATGCCTTCGAAGTGGGCAAGACGGTCGCCACCACGCCCGGCTCGGTGGTGTTTCGCAATGAACTGCTGGAACTGATCCAGTACAAGCCGATGAGCGAAAAGCAGTACGCCAAGCCACTGCTGATCGTGCCGCCGCAAATCAACAAGTACTATATTTTCGACCTGAGCCCGGCCAACAGCTTTGTGCAGTACGCCCTGAAAAACGGCTTGCAGACCTTCATGGTCAGCTGGCGCAACCCGGATGTACGGCATCGCGAATGGGGCCTGTCCACCTACGTTGCGGCGCTGGAGGAAGCGCTCAACGTGTGCCGCGCGATCACTGGCGCCCGCGAGGTCAACCTGATGGGCGCCTGTGCCGGCGGGCTGACCATCGCCGCGCTGCAAGGCCACTTGCAAGCCAAACGCCAGCTGCGCCGCATCTCAAGCGCCAGCTACCTGGTAAGCCTGCTGGACAGCCAGATCGACAGCCCCGCCACGTTGTTCGCCGACGAGCAGACCCTGGAAGCCGCCAAGCGTCGGTCTTATCAACAAGGCGTGCTGGACGGCCGCGACATGGCCAAGGTGTTCGCCTGGATGCGTCCGAATGACCTGATCTGGAACTACTGGATCAACAACTACTTGCTGGGCAAGGAACCGCCGGCCTTCGACATTCTGTATTGGAACAACGACAACACGCGCCTGCCCGCCGCGCTGCACGGCGACCTGCTGGACTTCTTCAAGCACAACCCGCTGAGTCATCCCGGTGGCCTGGAGGTGTGCGGTACACCGATCGATTTGCAGAAGGTCACGGTGGACAGCTTCAGCGTGGCAGGCATCAACGACCACATCACGCCATGGGACGCGGTGTATCGCTCGACCCAATTGCTGGGCGGCGAGCGGCGCTTCGTGCTGTCCAACAGCGGGCATATCCAGAGCATTCTCAACCCGCCGGGCAATCCCAAGGCCAATTATGTCGAGAACCCCAAGCTGAGCAGTGACCCGCGCGCCTGGTACTACGACGCCAACCACGTCGAAGGCAGTTGGTGGCCGCAATGGCTGGAGTGGATCCAGCAGCGCTCCGGCGTGCAACGGGAAACCCTTACCGCCCTGGGCAACCAGAATTACCCACCGATGGAAGCAGCGCCCGGCACCTATGTGCGGGTGCGCTGAGCTCAGCGATCACATTAAGAAGACTGGATGAAGACCCGCGACCGTATCCTTGAATGTGCCCTGCAGTTATTCAACCAGAAGGGCGAGCCAAACGTGTCGACCATGGAGGTGGCTAATGAAATGGGGATCAGCCCCGGCAACCTCTACTACCACTTCCATGGCAAGGAGCCACTGGTACTCGGATTGTTCGAACGCTTCCAGAATGAGCTGGCGCCCCTGCTCGACCCACCGGCGGACGCACAACTGGAGGCCGAAGATTACTGGCTGTTCCTGCACCTGATTGTCGAGCGCATGGCGCATTACCGGTTCTTGTTCCAGGACTTGTCGAACCTGGCGGGGCGTTTGCCGAAGCTGGCCAAAGGCATTCGCAACCTGCTGACTGCGCTCAAGCGGACCCTGGCGTCATTGCTGGCGCGACTGAAGGCGGCAGGTCAGTTGGTCAGTAGCACCCAGGCCCTGGGGCAACTGGTGGAGCAGATCACGTTGACCCTGCTGTTCTCGTTGGATTACCAGCGGATTATTGATCGTGAAGGTGAGGTACGGGTGGTGGTGTACCAGGTCATGATGCTGGTAGCGCCGCATCTATTGCTGCCGGCACGCCTGGCAACCGAGAAGTTCGCGCTGAAATACCTGGATGACAGCGTCTAAACATGTCGGAGCAAGCCCACACACCTAAAAAAATGCCCGACCTTTGCAGGCCGGGCATTTTTTGTGTCCTGGGAAAAATCAGGACTGACTGGATGGCGTCGGGGTTGCCGGCGTTGCAGTCGGGGTCACAGCAGCAGGGGTCGGCGCGGACACCGAGTTGGCTGTGGAAGCGGTTGGCGCAGTAGCAGGCTTGGCCGCAACCGCAGGCTTCGGTGCTGCTGACTTTTTCGCTACCGCTGGCTTCTTCGCGGCGGCGGGTTTTGCCGCTGGCTTGGCTGCAGCAGGTTTGGCGGCGGGTTTCGCGGCGACCGGCTTGGCTGCAGGTTTCGCAGCGGCGGGTTTGGCAGCGGGTTTTGCGGCTGCGGTTTTAGCCGCAGGCTTGGCGGCAGGTTTTGCGGCTGCCTTGGCTGCTGGCTTAGCGGCAGGCTTGGCAGCAGCTTTCGCGGCTACCGGCTTAGCTGCCGACTTGGCGGCGGGCTTGGCAGCTGCCGTTTTTGCCGCCGGCTTGGCGGCGGGTTTAGCGGTTGCCTTGGCAGCGGGTTTGGCAGCCGGTTTCGCGGCAGCTTTCACCAGAGGCTTGGCGGCAGTTTTCGCAGCCGGTTTGGCCGCTGCGGTTTTCGCCGCTGGCTTGGCAGCCGGTTTGGCCGCCGCCGTTTTCACGGGAGCCACTTTAGCGCCGGTCAGTTTCTCGATTTGCTTGGTCAGGGTATCGACCTTGCTGTGCAGCGTCTTCAGCTCTGCCTTGCTCGGCACGCCCAGTCGCGAAATGGCACTGTTGAGGCGCTTGTCGAAAGTTTCTTCCAACTTGCCCCAAGTGTCCGAAAGGCTCGACTTGGCGGAACCGGCAGTTGCCTTGGCCGCTTCAACTTTTTTACCAACCGTGGTTTTGGTCAACTTCTCGGCCTTCTCGCCGTCCTTGACCAAAGTCTCGAAGTATTTGCCGCCGTCACTGCTAACCTTCGAGTACACGCCTAAACCAGCAAGCCAGATCTTACGGGAATATTTTTCAACTTCCCCGACCCACGAGCTGCCTTCTTTCTGAGTAGTCTTTTTAACAGCCATCCCGATGTCTCCTTAGTGTTTACGCGCGACACGTTCTAGCAATGTCGTCAGCTCTTCGAGCTTAGCAGAGAGTGTCTCAACGTCATGTTTAGACGCAATGCCGATTCGATTCAAGGCACTGGCAACACGAGTGTCAAAAGCTTTTTCAACTTTATCAAGCTGAACTTCTACCAGACCTTTGACGGAGGAGACATTACTCTTTACTTGGTCAATCTGACTGTTGGCGGCTTCAAGTTGTTCAACTGCAACTTTTTTACCTTTACTTTCAACATGTTGACCGGCTTTAACCAACTCTTTGAAGTAATCGCCGCCCTCGCTTCCGACCTTGGCATAAGCACCAAGTCCTGCCAGCCAGATCTTGCGGGCGTAGGATTTAACCTCGCTCAAGGTAGTGGTCTGGGCGTCGATTTTTTTCTTCAGGATAACTTTGGCCATGGTGCACCTCACGCAGAATAGGGTGGAGGAACGGCCCACAGGAGTTGAGGGCTTGGGCACAAAGTAGGCTGGAAAATTAGAATCGGCACCCTAAGAACAGGTTGATCACGCCAACGCTTTATCCAGGGCCTTTTCGATTTCGGACTTGATGGTGCCACTCATGGCCGACATCAACAGGCCCAGTTCCACATCAATGCGCAACGAATCATCGGCGACGACTACAGTGCCCTTAACCCCCGAACGCTTGAGGTTCAAGGTATCGCCGGACCACGACGGCTCCAGGCCATAGTGCTCCTTGAGTTTGTGCGCCAACTTGTCGGCCTTTGCACGTGCGCCTTCTTTACCCAGGGAATGTGCACGCTCAACGGTTATACGGGCCATTGCAATGACTCCTCTTTATGGGGAAGTGGATACCTTCGATGCGGCAAAAGGTCTCGGTGACCACCCATCTTACCTGCAGCCTTGCCAAGACAAAGTAGGCCTTGGGGATTATCATGTCCCGCATTCTCTTTTGGTGACAGCGATATGACTGATCAGCGCAAAGGCAGCGATGCCGAACCCACCACTCACTTCGGCTTCAAGAACGTCCCGGAAAGCCAGAAAGCGGAAAAAGTCGCTGAGGTGTTCCATTCCGTAGCGGCCAAGTATGACCTGATGAACGACGTGCTCTCCGGTGGCATGCACCGCCTGTGGAAGCGGTTCACCATCGAGCTGTCGGGTGTTCGCACCGGCAACCGCGTACTGGACATCGCCGGTGGTACGGGCGACCTGGCGGCCAAGTTCTCCAAGCTCGTTGGCCCGACCGGCCAGGTGGTCTTGGCGGACATCAACGGTTCGATGCTCAAGGTCGGCCGTGACCGCCTGCTCGACAAGGGCGTGGCGGGCAATATCGAGTTCGTCCAGGCCGACGCTGAAAAGTTGCCGTTCCCCGACAACCATTTCGACTGCGTGACCATCGCCTTCGGCCTGCGCAACGTGACCCACAAGGAAGACGCGATCCGCTCGATGCTGCGCGTCCTCAAGCCGGGCGGCCGCCTGTTGGTGCTGGAGTTCTCCAAGCCGACCAACGCGCTGATGTCCAAGGTCTATGACACCTACTCCTTCGCCTTCATGCCATTGATGGGCAAGCTGATCACCAATGACGCCGAAAGCTATCGCTACCTGGCCGAATCGATCCGCATGCACCCCGATCAGGAAACCCTGAAGTCAATGATGGTAGAAGCCGGTTTCGACCGCGTGACCTACCACAACATGACCTCGGGCATCGTCGCCCTGCATCGCGGCATCAAGCCCTGATGCTGTTCGCCGGCCTTCTCGCCAGCGTTGAACACGGCCTCAACCGTGTGCTGCGCCTGGACAGTACCGCCCTGGCGCGGCTTGCGCACCTCAGCGGCAAAGTCATTGCCGTCGACTGCCGCAGCCCCGCCTTGCAGCTGTTTATCCTGCCCTGCGATGAAGGCCTGATGCTCGCGAGCCAATGGGCCGCAGAAGCCGACTGTACCCTGCGTGCGCCGGCATCGAGCCTGCTGCACCTGGCCCTGAGCCGCAATAAGACGGCCATCCTGCACAGCGCCGAGGTGGAGCTGGAAGGCGACAGTTCGGTGCTGATGGACCTGGCCGCCGTGCTGCAGGACCTGGAACTGGACTGGGAATACGAGCTGTCGCGCTGGATCGGTCCAGTGGCCACCCAGTTGATCAGCGGGCACCTGCGCAGCCGCTCGCGCTGGTACCAGCAAGGGTTCGCCAGCCTTAACCAGAACCTCGCCGAATACCTGAGCGAAGAATCGCGCACCCTGGTCGGAGAACGGGAAGCGCAAGCGCGCTTTCGTGAACTCGACAAGGCCAAAATCGACCTGGAACGCCTTGAGGCGCGCTTCGAGCGCCTAAGCCGTTCCCTTGATCCAAGCGATAACGCATGAAGCTGCTCGCCGTCCGCCGTTTGTTTCGTATCCAGCGCGTCGTAATCCGCTACCGCCTCGATGACCTGCTGTTCGCCCTGCCTTTGCCGTGGTTCCTGCTGGCGGTGCGCTATGTGCTGCCGTGGCGCTGGTTCCCGCGCAAACAACTGGCACTGAGCCGTGGCGCACGCCTGCGCCTGGCACTGCAGGACCTGGGGCCGATCTTCATCAAGTTCGGGCAGATCCTCTCGACCCGCCGCGACTTGCTGCCCGAGGACATCGCCGACGAGTTGATGCTGCTGCAGGACCGCGTGCCGCCGTTCGACTCCCAACAGTCAATGGCGTTGATCGAAGAGCAACTGGGCAAGAAGATCAGCGAAGTCTTCAGCCGCTTCGACGTCGAGCCCCTCGCCTCGGCCTCCGTGGCCCAAGTGCACGCGGCACAGCTCAAGACCGGCGAAGAAGTGGTGGTAAAGGTAATCCGCCCTGGCCTCAAGCCGATCATCGGCCAGGATCTGGCATGGCTGTTCATCCTCGCCCGTGCCGCCGAGCGTTTCTCGGCCGATGCACGCCTGCTGCACCCGGTGGACGTGGTCGCCGACTACGAAAAAACCATCTACGACGAACTCGACCTGCTGCGCGAAGCCGCCAACGCCAGCCAGCTCAAGCGCAACTTCGAAGGCTCGCCACTGCTGTACGTGCCACAAGTGTATTGGGACTGGTGCCGCCCTAAAGTGCTGGTGATGGAGCGCATCTACGGCGTGCAGGTCACCGACCTCGCGACCCTGGCCGACCAGCGCACCGACATGAAGATGCTCGCCGAGCGCGGCGTGGAGATCTTCTTCACCCAAGTGTTCCGCGACAGCTTCTTCCACGCCGACATGCACCCCGGCAACATCTTTGTCAGCACCGTGAACCCGTGGAGCCCGCAGTACATCGCGATCGACTGCGGCATCGTCGGCAGCCTGACCCCGGAAGACCAGGACTACCTGGCCCGCAACCTGTTCGCCTTCTTCAAACGCGACTACCGGCGTGTGGCGCAGTTGCACATCGATTCGGGCTGGGTGCCGGCGGAAACCAAGCTCAACGAATTCGAAGCGGCGATCCGCACCGTGTGCGAGCCGATCTTCGAAAAACCATTAAAAGATATTTCCTTCGGCCAGGTGCTGATGCGCCTGTTCCAGACCGCGCGGCGCTTCAACATGGAAGTGCAGCCACAGTTGGTATTGCTGCAAAAAACCCTGCTGAACATCGAAGGCCTGGGCCGCCAGCTGTACCCGGACCTCGACCTGTGGAACACCGCCCAGCCGTTCCTGGAACGCTGGATGCGCGAGCGCATGAGCCCGAAAACCGTGCTGGGCAACCTGCACAGCCAGATGGAACAACTGCCGCACCTGGCCAACATGACCCGCGACCTGCTGGAGCGCATGTCCCAGCCCCACGCCAAGGACCCGGCGCCGCCTTGGAAGAAGCGCAAGGACGACTGGTTCCTGCGCCTGCTGGGCGCTGCTCACCTGGTCGGTGGGGTGATGCTGGCCATCGGTGGCCCGCTGAACCAACTGGGCCACTGGCCGGCTGGCATCATGGTCGCCGTGGGTATTTATCTGATCGTGCGTCGATAGCCAATCCGGTTATACACTGTCGCAAATTGCCGGAGCCGAACATGAAAGACTGGCTGGACGAGATCAAGTGGGACAGTGACGGCCTGGTGCCGGCCATTGCCCAGGACTACAAGACCGGGCGCGTGCTGATGATGGCCTGGATGAACCGTGAGGCCTTGAGCCTCACCGCCGCTGAGCAGCGTGCCATCTACTGGTCACGCTCGCGTGGCAAACTGTGGCGCAAGGGCGAAGAGTCCGGGCACGTGCAGACCCTGCACGAGATGCGTATCGACTGCGACGCCGACGTGGTGATCCTCATGGTCGAGCAGATTGGCGACATCGCCTGCCACACCGGCCGCCACAGCTGCTTCTATCGCGTTTTCGAAAATGGCGAATGGAAGACCGTCGAGCCGGTGCTCAAAGACCCCGACGCCATTTACTCGGCAGGACACTAAGACATGAGCGATACCCTGAACCGCGTGGCCCAGGTGCTGGAAGACCGCAAAGGCGCGGATGCCGACAGCTCCTACGTCGCCAGCCTGTACCACAAGGGCTTGAACAAGATTCTGGAAAAACTCGGCGAAGAATCCGTCGAAACCATCATCGCCGCCAAGGACGCGCAAATCAGCGGCGACTGCAGCGATGTCATCTACGAAACCGCCGACCTATGGTTCCATAGCCTGGTCATGCTCGCCCAACTGGGGCAGCATCCGCAGGCAGTGCTGGATGAACTGGACCGTCGCTTCGGCTTGTCCGGGCATGCCGAGAAGGCCTCGCGCCCGTCCGCCTGAATAACCAAGACTAGAGGATTTGCAGCATGGGCATTTTTGACTGGAAACACTGGATCGTCATCCTGGTGGTGGTGGTACTGGTGTTCGGCACCAAGAAACTGAAGAACCTGGGCACCGACGTGGGCGAGTCGATCAAGGGCTTTCGCAAAGCCATGAACGACGACGAAAAGCCGGCCGATCCCGCCGCCAACCCGGTCCCCCCGGCGCAGCCTGTGCACCCGCAGGCCACTCAGCCGATCACCGAGCGTCGCACCTTCGACGTACAGGCTGAGAAAGTCGAAGAGCCGACCCGCAAAGACTCGTGAGCACTGACTAATGTTTGGTATCAGCTTCTCTGAACTGCTGCTCGTCGGCCTCGTGGCCCTGCTGGTACTGGGGCCGGAACGCCTGCCCGGTGCAGCACGCACGGCCGGCCTGTGGATCGGGCGCCTGAAACGCAGTTTCAACGCCATCAAACAGGAAGTTGAACGGGAAATCGGCGCCGACGAGATCCGTCGGCAACTGCACAACGAGCATATTCTGTCGTTGGAACAGGAAGCCCGGAAGATTCTGTCGCCCGTGCATGAGCCCGCCAAGCCGGCGGAGCCCGCTGTCGAAAACAGCATCGCGCCTGCGGTTGAGGCCGCACCCGTGGCACCGACCGCGCCAACCGAGCCTGCGCCGACGCCCACCGCGTCGCCCGCGCCCCATGACCCTACATTGCCGCCGCGAGCCCCATGAGCGCTGATAAACCGGAAAACGACCAGCATATGCCGCTGGTCTCGCACCTCACCGAGCTGCGTACCCGCCTGCTGCGTTGCGTAGCGGCCATCTTCATCATCTTTGCCGGGTTGTTCGCCTTTACCCAGCAGATCTACACCTTCGTCTCCACACCACTGCGCCAGTACCTGCCGGCCGGTGCGACGATGATCGCCACCGATGTGTCGTCGCCGTTCCTCACGCCGTTGAAGCTGACCATGATGGTGTCGCTGTTCCTGGCGATCCCGGTGATCCTGCACCAGATCTGGGGCTTTATCGCACCGGGCCTGTACAAGCATGAGAAGCGCATCGCCGTGCCGTTGCTGGTGTCGAGCATCCTGCTGTTCTACACCGGCATGGCGTTCGCCTACTTCCTGGTGTTCCCGCTGATCTTCAAATTCTTCGCCGCCGCCACCCCGGCCGGCGTGGAAATGATGACGGACATCACCAGCTACCTCGACTTCGTGATGACGCTGTTCTTCGCTTTTGGCGTGGCCTTCGAAATTCCGGTGGCCGTGGTACTGCTGGTGTGGATCGGCGTGGTCAACGTGGCGTACCTGAAGAAAATCCGCCCGTACGTGATCATCGGCTGCTTCGTGGTCGGCATGATCCTCACGCCGCCGGACATCTTCTCCCAGACCTTGCTGGCCGTACCGATGTGGATGCTGTTCGAGATCGGCATCCTGTTCAGCGGCTTGATCAGCAAGCGCGGCGAACACCCGGATGATCAGCCCGACGACGACCAGCCGCCAGCGACCCAGCCGTGAACCTGCTGCTACTGGAAGAGGCCGACTTCATCGCGGCCGACCGCGTGGTACTGCGTGATCGGCGCCTGGTGCACATGCAGGAAGTCCATCGCGCCGTTGTCGGCGACAGCCTGCGCGTCGGCCGCATCGGCGGGCTGATGGGCAATGCGCAACTGCTGCGCCTGGAAGCCACCGAAGCCGAGCTGCAAGTGAGCGTCGACCAACCACCACCGGCCAAGCTGCCGCTGACCCTGCTGCTGGCCCTTCCCCGCCCAAAGATGCTGCGTCGGGTATTGCAAACCGTGGCGGCGATGGGCGTGCCCAAGGTGGTGCTGGTCAACAGCTACCGGGTCGAAAAGAGCTTCTGGCAAACCCCATTCCTGGAACCTGAGGCGATTCGCGAGCAATTGATCCTCGGCCTTGAACAGGCGCGGGACACGGTATTGCCCGAGATCATCATCGAAAAACGCTTCAAGCCCTTCGTCGAAGACCGCCTGCCGGCAATGGCCGCAGGCAGCCTGGGGCTGATTGGCCATCCCGGTGATTACCCGGCCTGCCCACGCGGACTGGACGAGCCGGTGACCCTGGCGATCGGCCCAGAAGGTGGCTGGATTCCCTACGAAGTGGACCTGCTCACCCAAGCTGGCTTGCAGCCCGTGCAGTTGGGCGCGCGCATCCTGCGCGTCGAAACCGCCGTCACCGCCCTGCTCGCCCGTCTCTTCTAATCTCACTCGCCGCCCTCCTACAGAAAAGTCTGTCACCGCCGATACCCTTTGAATAAGTCCAAGCCTTGTTCCAGGGGAGTTCGCAGCATGCATCGTTGGTTAGCCGAAAAGCTGGGGAATATCAGCGTCAAGACCAAACTCGGCGTGGGCTTCGGCCTGGTGTTACTGCTGACATTATTGATCATGTTCACTGGCTGGACCGGCCTGGGCGATGTCACCAGTCGCGGTGACAAGCTGGGCCATATCTCCAGCCTCAACGGGCTGACCAAGGACTTGCGCCTGGCGCGCCTGGACTTCGAAATGCGGCGCGGCGAACAAGGCACCGACGCGGTCAACAACCTGATCGCCAAGCTGGACAGTGGTCTGCAAACCGCCGCAGACTTGATCGAACAACCCGACGACAAGGCCCTTGTCGAACAGCAACAGGACGCCCTGAGCCAGTATAAAAAGGCCTTTGCCACCATGGTTCAGGCCGGGCTCAAGCGTGAAGGTGCCCGCAGTAAACTGGGCGATACCGCCGACAACGCCGTAGCGAAGGTCAGCGAGGTCGAAAAAAGCCTGCTGCAAGGCGACAGCGTCACGCAGTTCAACAGCGTGGTCGACCTGAGCAAACTGATCCAGCAGGCGCGCTTCCAGGTGCGCGGCTACACCTACAGCGCCAAGGTCGAGGCTGAACAACCGGCCCTCGACGCCATTGATAACGCGGTGAAAAAGATCACCGAGCTGCAGGGCCAACTGCCCGCGCAGTACCAGGCCAACCTGGAGGAAGCCAGCACCTCGCTGCAAGCCTACCGCGCAGCGGTCAGCCAGTACCGTGACTCTCAGACCGCCGCCGCCGCTGCGTTGAAGATCATGAGTGCCCAGGGTGACACGCTGTTGGGCCACAGCGACAAACTCACCCTCTCGCAAACCGTGGTGCGCGACGCCGACGCCGCGCACGCCAAACAACTCTTGCTGCTGGCTACCGTACTGGCGCTGATCTTCGGTCTGGTGGCCGCCTGGGCGATCACGCGTCAGATCGTGATTCCGCTGAACCAGACCCTCCAGGTTGCCCAGCGCGTGGCATCGGGCGACCTGAGCCACAACCTCACCTCCATGCGCCAGGATGAGCTGGGCCAGCTGCAACGTGCCATGCAAAGCATGACCGTCGGTTTGCGCGAACTGATCGGCGGCATCAGCGACGGCGTCACCCAGATCGCCAGCGCCGCCGAGCAACTGTCGGCCGTGACCGAACAGACCAGCGCCGGGGTCAACAGCCAGAAGGTCGAAACGGACCAGGTGGCCACCGCCATGAATGAAATGGCCGCTACCGTGCAAGAAGTCGCGCGAAACGCCGAGGAAGCCTCCGAAGCGGCCGTAGCGGCTGACCAGCAGGCCCGTGAAGGCGACAAGGTGGTCGGCGAAGCCATCGCCCAGATCGAGCGCCTGGCCACCGAAGTGGGCAACTCCACGGTTGCCATGGGCGACCTGAAGCGCGAAAGCGACAAGATCGGCAGCGTGCTCGACGTGATCAAGTCCGTGGCCCAGCAAACCAACCTGCTGGCCCTCAACGCTGCGATTGAAGCCGCGCGTGCCGGGGAAGCCGGTCGTGGCTTCGCTGTGGTAGCGGACGAGGTGCGCAGCCTGGCCCAACGCACTCAGAAGTCCACCGAAGAGATCGAAGAACTGATCGTCGGCCTGCAAAGCGGCACTCAGCAAGTGGCGACCATCATGGACAACAGCCGCGGCCTGACCGACAGCAGCGTCGAACTGACCCGCCGTGCCGGCAGTGCCCTGGCGAGCATCACTCGGACAGTCTCGACCATCCAGGCGATGAATTCGCAGATCGCCACCGCTGCCGAACAACAAAGCGCGGTGGCCGAGGAGATCAACCGCAGCGTGCTGAATGTGCGCGATGTGTCGGAGCAGACGGCTGCGGCCAGTGAAGAGACCGCAGCGTCGAGTACCGAACTGGCGCGCCTGGGCACCCATTTGCAAGCACTGGTCGGCCGCTTCAGGGTCTGACGCACCTCACCGCGTGGCGACCTGCCCAGGGTCGCCGCCTTCAGTCTGTGAAATTTCCTACACGTTTATCAGGCTCACCCGACCGCCAAGAGAGCTAGCGTTCAAGTCACGTCAATGTGTGCGCGCACCTGCGGTGCCCGACACGACGATAACGCCCGCTACTCACTTGTCGGAGGTTGATCATGCTTCGTCGAATGACTCACCTGTTGGGTGACGCCAGTGTCACCCTCAAACTGGCCTTGGGCTTTTCCCTGGTACTGGCCCTGAGCCTCATCATTGCCGTAACAGGCTGGCAAGCCCTGGCGGCCTCCCTCTACCGTTCGCAAACGCTGACCGTGCTCGCGCAACTGGCGGTGGCAGGTGAGGAATTACGCGCTGACAGAATCCTCTACCGCACCCTTGACGATGCCAATAGCCTCAATAGGTTGAGCGCGAGCATGGAGAAAATCGATGGGCACCTTAAGGCGCTTTCCAACCGACTGATAGCGCCAAAACCCATTGAGTATCTGCAAGAGATGGCGCGTATTGGCGCAACGTTCAACACCACACTCAAGGACGTGCCTTCGCTGGTTAAAACACGCGAAAACACCCGCGAAGAATTGAAACAAAGCTCCACGCGGACCGGCGACGTGCTGGCGCAACTGGCCAGTGACTTGCCTGATCAAGAAGACGAAAAAGCCCTCGACGCCGTCGAAAACCTGCGCCAGGCCATAGAGCAGGCGGAAGATCGAGCCCAAAGCCCCGCCTGGGCTGCCAGTTCCCTGGATGCTTATGCCCAGGCCGTGAACGACGCAGAGCGCAACCTCGAACTCGCCCAGGCGGCCGTCGCGAAGCTGCCGGTCGATAGCACCGCACTGAAAAATGCCGTACTCGAGATCCGCACCCGCCTGACACGCCTCAAGGAAGCCCAGCTTACGACCGAAAAATCGCAAAACCAGTTGGAGCAGCAGTTGGATCAGTTACTCGGGCAGAGTGATTTGTTGAGCCAGGATCAGACCCAGCGACGCGACCACGAAGCCGAGCAAGCCCGCACCCAAACCCTCGGCGTGACCGCTGCCGCATTGCTTTTGGGCATCCTGGCCGCCTGGGTGATTGCCGGACAAATAGTGACACCGCTGCGCAAAGCCCTGTCAGTGGCCAATCGCATTGCCGAAGGCGATCTGAGCCACGAAGTGCAGACCCGTCGCAAGGATGAGTTGGGCCAGCTGCAACACAGCATGACTCAGATGACGCTGAACCTGCGCGGGCTGATTGGCAATATCAGCGATAACGCGCAGCAAATCGCCAGCGCTGCCGAGGAGCTTTCCACCATCACCGAACAAACCCGTGCGGGGGTGAGTAATCAGCGAGAGGAAACCGAGCAGGTGGCAGCCGCCATGAATCAGATGCTGGCCACCGCCCAGGAGGTTGCGCGCCATGCCGAGCAGGCTTCGATTGCCGCCGGCCAGGCCAATCACCAGACTGACCTGGGCGATCAGGTCGTGACGGATGTCGTGGCGCAAATTGAGCACCTCGCCCATGAGATGGCACGCTCAAGCCAGGCCATGCTGGCGTTGCAACGGGAGAGCCAGAAGATCGGCAGCGTGCTGGATGTGATCAAGTCCGTGTCGCAGCAGACCAATCTGCTGGCGCTCAACGCCGCGATAGAAGCCGCACGGGCCGGCGAGGCTGGCCAAGGGTTTGCGGTAGTCGCCGATGAGGTACGCAGCCTCGCTCAAAGGACCCAGCAGTCCGCCGAGGAAATCGAAGAGTTGATTGGTGGCTTGCACAGTGGCACGCAGCAAGTCGCCGATATCCTGGACTACAGCCGCACGCTGACCGACAACAGCGTCGGCCTGGCACGCAATGCCGGGGACGCCCTGAGCGAAATCGCCCGTACAGTCCTGGTCATCCAGGAAATGAACCCACAGATTGCGGCAGCCGCCGAAGAGCAAAGCGCGGTCGCCGAAGAGATCAATCGCAGTGTATTGAAAGTTCGCGATGCCTCGGAGCAAACCGCCGCCGCCAGCGAACAGACGGCAGCGGCGAGCATCGAACTGGCGCGACTGGGAACGGATTTGCAGCAGTGCGTGGGGCAGTTCAAGGTCTGACCGCCCTGACCAAGTCCTACAGAACTTGACGCAGAAACGCCTGGGCCCGGGGGTCTTTCGGCGCATCGAAGAACTCGGCCGGGGCCGCATCTTCCAGCAATTTGCCGTGATCGAAGAACAGCACCCGGTCTGCCACTTCACGGGCAAAGCCCATTTCGTGGGTGACGCAGACCATGGTCATGCCTTCCAGGGCCAAGGTCTTCATCACATCCAGCACTTCGCCGACCATCTCCGGGTCCAGCGCCGAGGTGGGCTCGTCGAACAGCATGACCTTGGGATCCATCGCCAAGGCCCGGGCAATCGCGACCCGCTGCTGCTGGCCGCCGGACAAGCGTGATGGAAACTCGTTGGCCTTCTGCGCAATCCCGACCTTTTCCAGCAAGGCCAGGGCCTTGGCCTCACTCTCCTTCTTGCTGCGCTTGCGTACGACCTTCTGCGCCAGGCACAGGTTTTCCAGCACGGTCATATGCGGGAACAGGTTGAAGTGCTGGAACACCATGCCGACTTCGCGGCGATAGGCGTTCACGTCGGTCTTCGGGTCAGCCAGTTGCAGGCCGTCGATGCTCACCGATCCCGAGTCGAATTCTTCCAGGCCGTTGAGGCAACGCAGGAAGGTGGACTTGCCGGAGCCGGACGGGCCGATCACCACCAGCACTTCGCCCTTGGCCACCTGGGTGGTCACGTTGTCGACCGCGCGGACCACATGGCCACGGGTGTCGAAGACTTTTACCAGATCGCGGACTTCAATCACTTTGCGCGAGCCTCCGCTCTAGCCGGCTGGCCATTTTCGACAGCGGCAGGTTGATCAGCAGGTACAGGCCTGCGACGCAGAACAGGATTTCAAACGGCGAAAACGAGGTGGTGATCACTTCGCGGCCGCTCTTGAGCAGTTCGGTAATGGCAATCACCGAGACCAGTGATGTGTCCTTCACCAGGCTTATAAATTGCCCGGCCAACGGCGGCAGCACGCGTTTGAACGCTTGCGGCAACACCACATGACGCATCGACTGGCTGGCGCTCAGGCCCAAGGACCGCGCGGCTTCGTTCTGGCCACGGGTAATGGACTGCACGCCGGCGCGGACGATTTCCGCCACATACGCGCCGGTGAACAACGACAGCGCGGCGATCCCGGCGAATTCGCGGGACAGGTTGAGCACCGTACCGATAAAGAAATAGAAAATGAAGATCTGCACCAATAGTGGCGTACCACGCACCAGTTCGACGTAGATCGTCGACAGATCCCGCAGGGTCGGGTTGCTGGACAAACGGCACAGGCCGGTTGCCAGACCGATGATCAACCCAAGGATGCCGGACACCACCGACAGCCACAGCGTGGTCCACAACCCCCACATCAGCGGGCCCAATGCCCAATGGCGGGTCACGCCCACCACATCGCCTTCGGCAACGTCGTCGCCACGCGCGACTTGCAGGCTGTTGTCGGCAACGGTCAGCTTTTGCTCGGCGCCCGCGTCGTTGCGCAGGGTCACTTCGGCGACGTCGCCTTTGCGCACCAACTCAACGACGGTGGAGATGTCCTCGGCGCGCTGGGACACTTCGGCCTGATAGGCGAAGTATTGCGGCACGCGGTTCCAGCGCCACTCGTAGGACATCAGCGAGGTGGCGTAGTACAGGGCGCCAGCCAGGCCGACCAGCACGACCACGGTCAGCAGGTGCCAGGGCCATTGGGCTTTTTTCTGTTTCATTTCTGGTTCCAGGGTGTGTGTCGCCTGTGAGGCTGCCTTCGCGACTCGGTCTTAAGCCTTATTCCATGTCCTTGAGCCACTCGGAGCTCTTGAACCACTTGTCATGGATGCGATCGTAGGTGCCGTCGTTGCGGATCTGGTGCAGGAAGTTGTTGATGAAGTTGATGCTGTCGTAGTCGCCTTTTTTCAGGCCGAATGCCAGGGGTTCGAAGGTGAAGGGTTCTTCGAGGTACACCAGCTTGCCATTACCGACCTTTTTCTCCGCCACTACGTTGTACGGCGCGTCATACACAAAGGCGTCGGCCTTGCCGTTGACTACGTCCAGCACGCCTTCCTGCTCGTTGTCGTAGCCATGGTATTTGGCCTTGGAGATCAGCTTCTTGGCCACGATCTCACCGGTAGTGCCGAGCTTTGAGGTCAGGCGGTATTTCTCGTCATTCAGGTCTTTATAGGACTTGATGGTGCCTTCCAACTCCTTGCGGATCAGCAGGGTCTGGCCGACCACGATGAAGGGTTCGCTGAAGTTCAGGCGCAGGTTGCGTTCCTGGGTCAGCGTCATGCCGCTGCCGATCATGTCGAACTTGTCGGTCAGCAGGGCCGGGATGATACCGTCGTAGCCGGTGGAGATCGGCTCGAACTTGACGCCCATGGACTTGGCCATGGCCTTGAGGATGTCCACTTCGAAACCGATGATTTCGCCACGCTTGTTGGTCATCTGGAACGGCATGTAGGTCGGGTCCATGCCGACTTTCAGCGTACCGCGCTTGACCGCATCGTCGATGGCGCCGGCCTGGGCCGCATTGACCGCGACCAGCGCGGTGACGCCAAGCAGCAGCATCGAAAGATACTTTTTCATCATCAAGTCCCCTGAACGATTCTTATAAGGTCGGCGCGCGAAAGGGCTGCACCATTTCGGGGTGCGATCCTAACCCACTCCCCTGCTGTCACAAAGGTTTCACGGCTATTTGTTATCGGCGTATGTCGGAAAGGCCCCACAACAGGGCAGCAAAGAGCAGGCGTAGACACGTGCGTGAGCGATTGAGGCAACGACTTGATGTGTAAGCAGTTATGACTTTCACTCGATCTCCGCCAGCCAGGCAGTGTCGTTGAACCACTTGTCATGCAGACGATCGTAGGTCCCGTCCTGGGCAATCTGGTTGAGGAAATGATTGATCCAGTTAAGGCTGTCGACATCACCTTTTTTCACGCCAAACGCCAGCGGCTCGAACGTGAACGGCTGCTCAAGTGCCAGCAGCGTGGCGTTTTCCGGGCGGCTCAGGGCGATCAGGTTGTAGGGCGCGTCATGAATAAAAGCATCCGCCTTGCCCTGCACCACTTGGCGTACCCCTTCCTCCGGTGTCGAAAAACTGCTGATTCGGGCCGCCCCAAGGAACCGTCGCGCCGCCGCCTCGCCGGTAGTGCCTTCGGTGGTGGCGATCTGGTAGCTGGCGTCGTCCAGGTCCTCGACACTGGCGACCTTGCCCGCAAGGCGTGGATGCAACAACACGGACTGGCCGACCACAATGAACGAGTCGCTGAAGTTCAGCTTGAGGTTGCGCTCCTGAGTGACGGTCATGCCGCTGCCGATCAGGTCGAAACTCTTCGCCTGCAACCCCGTCACCAGCTCGGTATAAGGCATCGAGACCATTTCAAGCTCTACCCCCAGAGCCTGGCTCATCACGTTAAGCAGGTCGATTTCAAAACCGACGATACGGCCCTGTTTATCGGTCATTTCAAAGGGCACATAGGTGGGCGTTGTGCCGACTTTCAGCACGCCGCGTCGAACGGCGTCATCAATCGCGCCTGCCTGCGCCAACCCCATGTGAATCAACGCGACAGCACTTAGCAACAGCGCCGAACAATAGCTTTTGCTCATGGATTATCCCTGTGGCGAGTCAAATACGGGGGCGATGCTAACTCAGCGACGGGCACGGCAATACGCCTCAAACGAGGGTCTTTTGTTTCGAAAAAACAAGGGGTTGGCGCAGAAGGGGAAGAAGTGGAAGACGCTGTAGGAACAGCGCTTAAAACACCCCCGAGGTGAGCCCTCGGGGGCGTCTGAATCAGGCCGGCTGGGCCTGGGACAACAGCGGTTGCAACGGCAGCAACGGCGCGTGCGGGTCAGCCTTGATCGAATCCCGCCAGGCGGCGAGCCACTCGGCATGGCCTTCGCTCCAGACCTGCTCGTGCAGGCGGGCCAGGGCCACCGGGTCACTGAGCAAGGCCAGGCGTTCAGCGTTGTTGAGGCCGGCAGGGCCGACTTTCAACGCGTGACGCACACGCTCGGCACGCAGGTACTCGATCGGCTCGGCCTGGGCATGACGCGAGGTTGCCAGGGCACAGGCCAGGGCGTTCTGCTGCGGGTCGACCACCGAACGCACGAAGCCGTCGTTCAGCGCGTGCCAACGGTTTTCGTGGGTGTACTTGTCGGTGGACAACAGCGCTTGCGGCGGATTGTATTCCTCAGGGATCAGGAACAGGCTCTCGTCACGGGACTTGAGGCCCAAACCGACACGGCTGGAGATCACCGACACCGGGATCGACAGCATCAGCGAACCCACGATCGGTACCAACCACCACAGGAAACTCGGGTTCAACCACACCACCAGCAGCGCCCACAGGAAGCCCAGCAGGGTTTGCGGACCGTGGCGCTTGACCGCTTCGCTCCATGGGGTGGAGTCGTCGTCACGCTGCGGCGAGTTCCAGGTCGCAGCCCAGCCGAGAAACGCGGCAAGTACGAAGCGAGTGTGGAAAATCATCCGCACCGGCGCCAGCAGCATGGAGAACAACATCTCCAGCAGCATCGACAAGGTCACCTTGAACTTGCCACCGAACTCTTTCGCGCCCTTGGCCCAGATCAGGATGATGCTCAGCAGTTTCGGCAGGAACAGCAGCACGATAGTCGTGGAGAACAGCGCCACCGCCTTGTCCGGGTGCCATTGCGGCCACAGTGGGTACAACTGGCGTGGCGCCATGAAGTACTGCGGCTCCATCAGGGTGTTTACCGCCAGCAGCGCCGTGGACAGCACCAGGAACAGGAACCACAACGGCGCCGACAGGTAGGACATCACGCCGGTCAGGAACACCGCACGGTGCACCGGGTGCATGCCCTTGACGAGGAACAGGCGGAAGTTCATCAGGTTGCCGTGGCACCAGCGACGGTCACGCTTGAGCTCATCCAGCAGGTTCGGTGGCAGTTCTTCGTAGCTGCCTGGCAGGTCGTAGGCAATCCACACGCCCCAGCCAGCACGACGCATCAGCGCAGCTTCAACGAAGTCGTGGGACAGAATGGAACCGGCGAACGCGCCTTTGCCCGGCAACGGCGCCAGGGCGCAGTGCTCGATAAACGGTTTCATGCGGATGATCGCGTTGTGACCCCAGTAGTGGGATTCACCCAGCTGCCAGAAGTGCAAGCCGGCGGTGAACAGCGGGCCGTACACACGGGTAGCGAACTGCTGCATGCGCGCATACAGCGTGTCCATACCCGACGCACGCGGCGCAGTCTGGATAATCCCCGCGTCCGGCGTGGCTTCCATCAGGCGTACCAGGCTGGTCAGGCATTCGCCGCTCATCACGCTGTCCGCGTCGAGCACGACCATGTACTTGTAGTCACCGCCCCAACGACGGCAGAAGTCGTCGAGGTTGCCGCTCTTGCGCTTTACGCGACGGCGACGACGGCGATAGAAGATCTTGCCGAAACCACCGGCTTCACGGCACACGTCGAGCCAGGCTTGCTGCTCGGCGATGCAGATGTCGGCGTCATTACTGTCGCTGAGCACGAAGAAGTCGAAGCGATCCAGGTCACCGGTGGCGGCCACCGACTCAAACGTCGCGCGCAAACCGGCAAATACCCGAGGCACGTCTTCGTTGCAGATCGGCATCACCAGCGCGGTACGGGCGTCTTTGGGAATAGGCTCGTCACCGGCACTTTTACCGGAGATGCGGTATTTATCGTGGCCAGTCAGCAACTCCAGAAAGCCCATCAGCGCAGTCCAGAAACCGGCCGACACCCAGCAGAACAAGATCCCGAACATGATCAAGATGCTGGTTTGCAGGGCGTATGGCAGTACCTGGGTAGCGGTTTGCAGCAGGGTCTGGTTGCGGATTTCATCGAAGTCCACCAGCGACCAGCCTTGGTACGGCATGATGCCTTTCATGTACCAACCGGCGACGAGGGTCTGGCCGATCATCAGCACCAGCAGGATGTAGCGGCGGATGGATCCGACGGTACGCCAGCGCGCAGCCGGCAATACACGCTCATCCTTTGGCGGAGCAGGCGGGTTGCTGCGCCCGGTGATACGACGCCAACCGCGCACCAGGATATTGGTGCGCCATGGCTCCGGGACCACGCGGGTACGACGGATCGGCGGCGTGGCCTTCAGGCACACGCGGCCAGCGGCGTCGAGCGCCAGCATTTCGGCGTCTTGCAGCTCTTCGGCCGTGCTCAGGGTCAACCGCGTGCCGACCGACGCCTGTGCGGCATCGCCAGGCGCGTCAAAGGTCGACGACGACAAGCGTTCGTGCAACTCGGTGAAGGATGTGCAGCCCGCCAGTTCGGCGCGCTGCTCAGCGGTCATCGGTAGATGCGCAAGATACTCCTGCAGAGTTTCTGGCTGGACTTGAGAGTTACTCATCGGCAGGCAACTGATAGCTCCAGGTTTCGGTCAGGACTTGTTCGGTCTTGATCGGCTCCGGTGTGGCTGGGGCAGCTTCTAGCTGCTTGGCTTCCTTGTCTTTCGCGTCTTTCTTGGCCTGTTTTTCGTGCTGCTTGGCCAGGACCTTGTCGGCCTTGAGCACGTGGCTCGAGTCCTGCTCAGGGGCAGGTGGCGGAACGTCCTGCACCAGCGCTGCGCGCATTTCGGTCGGCTTGCCTGCGTCCTTGATCTTCATGCGCAGGGTCAGGCGCCAGCCTTTGGTGTGCTCGTTGTAGCGCACGCTGTTTTCAACCAGTTCGGCGTTGTCGCTGACACTGACTTGGCTACGCACCGCGGCATCCGACGGCAAAGCCTTGAGGGACGGGCCCTCGAAGTCCACCAGGTAGGCCACGCTGCCATCCGGCTGACGGATCAGGTTGGATTGCTTCACGTCACCGGTGGAGCGCAGGGTCTGCTTGACCCAGGCGCTGTCGCTCGGGTGCAGGGCCTTTTCGTCCATGGTCCAGTGCAGGCGATAGGAAACGTCCAGTGGCTTGCCGATTTCAGGCAGCTCTGCCGGGCTCCAGAACGCAACGATGTTGTCGTTGGTTTCATCGGCGGTCGGGATTTCCACCAGGTTGACGGTGCCTTTGCCCCAGTCGCCCTCAGGCTCGATCCAGGCGCTTGGGCGCTTGTCGTAGTTGTCGTCCAGGTCTTCGTAGTGGCTGAAGTCGCGACCGCGTTGCAGCAGGCCGAAACCTTTCGGGTTCTCTACGGTGAAGTTGCTGACCGACAGGTGTTTAGGGTTGTTCAGGGGGCGCCAGATCCACTCGCCGTTGCCGGCATGGATCGACAGACCGCTGGAGTCGTGCAGTTCACGGCGATAGTTCAGCACTTTGGAAGGCTGGTTCGCGCCGAACAGGTACATGCTGGTCAACGGGGCAACGCCCAGTTTGCTGACTTTGTCGCGCAGGAACATCTGGGATTTCACGTCGACAATGGTGTCGGTGCCCGGACGCAGGATCAGGCGATAAGCACCCGTAGCCCGTGGAGAGTCCAGCAGGGCAAAGATCACCAGTTGTTTCTCACCCGGCTTTGGACGCTCGATCCAGAACTCGGTGAAACGCGGGAATTCTTCGCCGGACGGCAATGCCGTGTCGATCGCCATGCCGCGGGCGGACAGGCCATACGCCTGGCCCTTGCCGACCACGCGGAAGTAGCTCGCGCCCAGCATGGTCATGATTTCGTCTTGCTTGTCGGCCTTGTTGATCGGGTACAGCACACGGAAGCCGGCATAACCCAGCTGTTCGGTGGCTTTGGGATCAAACTTCACGTCGCCGAAATCGAAGCGCGTCGGGTCGTATTTGATTTCCTGAACGCTGTCGGCGGTGACTTCGTTGATTTTCACCGGTGTATCAAAGTGCATACCCTGGTGATAGAAGGACAGCTTGAACGGGGTGTTCTGATCGGCCCACTCGGCTTTTTCGTTGCGGAAACGAATCTTCTGGTAGTCCGCGAACTTCATTTCGCGGAATTCGTTCGGCAGATTGCTGCGCGGAGCTTCGTATTTCTGCCCGGCCAGCTCTTTTGCCTTGGCCGACACATCATCCAGACTGAATGCCCACAGTTGACCCGCGCCGAACAGGCAAAACAGGGCGGAGCCCGTCACCAGTGCGTTTCGTAACCGTTTGGCAGACAATTTTGGTGCATTACAGGGACTAACAATCACGAGCAACCCTCGCCGAAAACAGATCAAAAAACCAACGGCCAGCTATCTATATGCCAGGTTGGCGAGCATTGTTCCGACTCCCGTGGGGCAAAATGATTCCCCAGTGGTTGTCGGACAAGTCTCTACCTAAGTCAAAATGGACCAAACAACGCTGATCCCCGTAGCGCGCGATTATCTAGTAGCCCGCGAAACAACGCATCAGGGATAACGAAGTATTTGTAGCGAAATCCTGCGTTTTTAGGCATTAAAAGTCGTTTTTAATACATTCACGTCTGCAAGAGAAAGGTCACAGGGCCATCATTGACCAAATGCACCTGCATATCGGCGCCAAAACGCCCTGACGCCACCTTGCCATGCAATTGTTGCGCTTGTATCAGCAAGTGATCAAAAAGCGCCGCTCCCAAGGCTGGCGGGGCCGCGGTGGAGAAGCTTGGCCGCAGCCCGCTCTTGGTATCCGCCGCCAGCGTGAACTGCGACACCAGCAGCAACCCCCCGTCGATATCCTTCAACGACAGGTTCATCTTGCCTTCGTCGTCGCTGAACACCCGATAGTTCAACAGCTTGTGTAACAGCTTATCGGCACTCTCCGGCGTATCCGCAGGCTCAACGGCCACCAGGACCAGCAAACCCTGGTCGATGGCGCCGACGATTTCGCCCGCGACCTCGACCCGGGCGCCTCGCACCCGTTGCAACAGGCCCTTCATGCTTCTTCAGGCGGCAAGTCGAGCAAGCGACGTGCCATCTGGCTGGTCGCACGCACCAGGGCATCCGTGATGCCGGGTTCGGAGGCGGCATGGCCGGCCTCGCGAATCACCTGCAGCTCACTGTTGGGCCACGCCTGGTGCAACTCCCAAGCGTTATCCAATGGGCAGATCATATCGTAGCGCCCGTGGATGATTACGCCAGGCAGATGGGCGATCTTGTGCATATCGCGGATCAGTTGGTTGGGCTCCAGGAAGGAGTTGTTAGTGAAGTAGTGGCACTCGATTCGCGCGATGGACAAGGCACGTTGCGGCTCGGAAAACCGCTCCACATGCTGCGGGCTCGGGCACAGGCCGAGCATGCGCCCTTCCCAGCCGGACCAGGCCTTGGCCGCGTGCATCTGGGCAATCTGATCGTTGCCGGTGAGGCGCTTGTGGTAGGCCGCGATCATGTCATGGCGCTCTTCCGGCGGAATCGGCGCGATGTAGTCCTGCCAGTAATCCGGGAACAGGCGGCTGGCCCCTTCCTGGTAGAACCAATGAATGTCCTGCGGACGTGCCAGGAAAATACCGCGCACGATCAGGCCGTGAACGCGCTCCGGATGGGTTTGCGCGTAGGCCAGGGCCAGCGTCGAACCCCAGGAACCACCGAACAGCACCCATTTGTCGATGCCCAGGTGCTCGCGGATGCGCTCAAGGTCAGCGACCAGGTCCCAGGTGGTGTTGTTTTCCAGGCTGGCGCGCGGGGTGGAGCGGCCGCAGCCACGCTGGTCGAAGGTGACAATGCGGTACAGGTTCGGGTCGAAATAGCAGCGGCTCTGGGCATCACAACCGGCACCAGGACCACCATGGATGAATACGACGGGCAAGCCTTCGGGGGAGCCACTTTCATCGACGTACAGCGTGTGGGTGTCATCGACGGCCAGATCGTGCCGGGCGTGGGGTTTGATCTGCGGGTACCAAGTCTGCATTGCGCGCTCCGTAGGGGGTCGGGTTCATCCCTGGGGGGACGTCTTTTATTTTGCCGTCTGGCACTATAAACCCGAATTGTGCAATGAGCATGTCCTAGAGCGCTTAGACCTGTGTCAGCCCTTCGCTGCCCAGGTAATCCAGCAGGTAATCGTAGAGCCGGTCCACTTCCGGCACCTGCCGCCGCGCGCGCAGGCAACCATGCACCAGGCCTTTGCCTGGATACAGCACGGCGGTCACACCCGCCGCTTGCAGGCGCTCGGCGTACAAAATGCCGTCGTCGCGCAAGGGGTCGAACTGGGCCACTGCGATGAACGCCTTGGGCAAACCGCTGAAGTCTGCAGCCAGCAGCGGCATGGCGTAGGGCGACGGTTTGCAACTGCCCTGCAGGTACAGCGCCAGGTAGCTGTCGGTGTCGGCGCTGCTGAGCAGGGGCGCGTCCCTGCAATCGCGGCGCGAGGGTAAATCCGCCGGGCCGCCCAGGCCTGGGTAAATCAGTACTTGGGCCCGAGGTTGCGGCTCGCCGTCGTCGCGCAGGCCCAGGCACAAGGCCGCAGCCAGATTGCCGCCAGCGCTGTCGCCCATCACCACCAGACGTTGCCGGTTGATCGCATGCGGCCCCTGCCCCGCCTGGATCGCCCGCCACACGGCACGACAATCTTCGTAAGCGGCAGGGAAAGGGTGCTCCGGCGCCAGGCGGTAATCGATGGCGATCACCAGCACTTGCAGAGCGCTGGCGAGTTCGACGCAGATGAAGTCGTGGGAATCCAGCCCGCCCACCACCCAACCGCCGCCGTGTATATAAAGAAGGCACGGCCAACCATCGGCAGGGCCGAGCATGGTCGGCAGGTAACTGCGCACACCTCTGCCTGCGAGGGAAAAGTCTGTGACCGCCAAGCCCTCAGGCGTGGGCGAGGTGAAGGCCCGGCACATGTGGTTGTAGGCCTGGCGCAACCCGGCGAGCGACGAGTCGTCGCCAGTGAAGGACGCGGTTTTGGCAACGAAAGCGGCCAACTCTGGAGAAATCGGATACATGCTCGAATATCCCTGACGCTGGAGATCAATGTGGGAGCTGGCTTGCCTGCGATAGCGGTGTACCTGCCAAGCATTCATTGCCTGATACACCGCTATCGCGGGCAAGCCTAGCTCCCACACTTGTTCGGTGCTGCCTGGTCTGGCAGGTTCGGCTCAGAGCTCCAGGCTGGCTTGTACGGCCGCCACTCCGTCCGTGCCATCAAACGCCGTGACCCCGGCCAGCCAGCGCTGCAAATCCTCAGGATGATCACGCAGCCATTGCCGGGCCACGTCCTGGGGCGACTCGCGCTCCATGATCGGCACCATCAACTGGCTTTCCTGGGCGGCGGTGAAAGTGAGGTTTTCCAACAAGCGATTGGCGTTGGGGCAGCGCTCGGCAAAATCCGGGGCGGTGACGGTGGAAACGGTAGCGCGGCCTTCGTCGGGGCCGAATACGTCTTCACTGCCGGTGAGGTAAGCCATCTTCATGTTGATGTTCATCGGGTGCGGGGTCCAACCGACGAACACCACGAATTCCTTGCGGTTCACCGCACGCTGCACCGCCGCCAGCATCCCCGCTTCACCGGAGGCGACCAACTTGAAGCCGCCAAGGCCGAAGCGGTTGGTGTCGATCATTTTCTGGATGTCGGTGTTGGCGCCGCTGCCTGGCTCGATGCCATAGATCTTGCCGCCGAGCTTGTCCTTGAAACGGGCGATATCGGCGAAGGTCTTCAAGCCGGCATCGGCCACGTATTGCGGCACGGCCAGGGTGGCCTGGGCATCGGCGAGGCTCGGGGTGTCGAACACCTTGACCTGCTTGGCCGCGAGGAAGGGCGCGATGTTGTTGTCCATCGCGGGCTTCCAGTAGCCGAGGAAGATATCCAGGCGCTTGTCGCGGATGCCGGCAAAGATGATCTGCTGCACGGCGCTGGTCTGTTTGCTGTCGTAGCCGAGGCCATTGAGCAGCACATCGGCCATCCCGGAGGTGGCGACCACGTCAGTCCAGCTGACCACGCCCATGCGGATGTTCTTGCAGGAAGCCGGTTCGGCGGCCATGGCATGGGCGCTGAGCAACGCGGCGGCGGTGAGGGTCAACAACAGTCGTTTCATGGAGGAGGTCTCACTCGGCAGCTTTATTGTAGGAGTGGCGTCTGACGCGCCGTATCCACAACCTTACTCAGCGAGACCTCGACAAAAGCGACCTGTGGCGACCGGGTTTTGCACCCAGGCGACAGACGGTCAGCCGTAGCGTTTCTGCCCCCACGCCAACAGCCCCTGCAACAACTGCTTCAACACCACCCGAGTCGGCTCGGCCAGATCCGGGCGATAACGGAACGGTTCGAACTCCTCCATATAGGCGCTCTGGCACAACTCCAACTGCACCGCGTGAATATCCTGCGCCGGGTCGCCGTAGTGACGGGTGATGTGGCCACCCTTGAAGCGCCCGTTAAGCACATGGGTGTACTGCGGATGCGCGGCACAAATGGCCTCTAACTGGTTGGCCAGCTCAGGATCACAGGCGGCTCCGTTGAACGTACCGAGGTTGAAGTCCGGCAGTTTGCCGTCGAACAGGTGCGGGATGACCGAGCGGATCGAATGCGCATCGAACAGCAAGGCGTAGCCGAATTCGGCCTTGAGCCGCGCCAGTTCCTCCTGCAACGTGCGGTGATACGGGCCCCAGACCTTTTGCAAGTAACTGGCGCGCTCGGCCTCGCTCGGTTCCAACCCTTCGCGGAACAATGGCACGCCATCAAACAATGTCGCCGGATACAGACCGGTGGTGGCGCCCGCGTACAGCGGCTTGTCGTCGGATGGACGGTTAAGGTCGATCACGAACCGCGAGTACTCGGCCGCCAGGGTGCTGGCGCCCAGTTCTTCGGCAAAGTCATAGAGCGTGGGGATGTGCCAGTCGGTGTCCGGCAAGCTTTGCGCTTCAGGGATCAACCCCGCCTCCACAGCAGGCGTCAGGCGCAGGCCGGCGTGGGGCATGCTGATCAACAGCGGCACACGGCCTTGTTTGAAATTCAGAACCTTATCCACAAGCAGCACTCCTCAAACAGTGACATCGACGCCGTGGCGTACGACGCGTTTATCCAGCTCGCCGCCCAGCCAATAGGCCAGGTCGGCGGGGCGATCAATCTGCCAGGCGACAAAGTCCGCGACCTTGCCCGCTTCCAGCGAGCCGTGGGTGTCGCCCATGCCCAATGCGGTGGCCGCATGTTGGGTGGCGCCCGCCAAGGCTTCTTCCGGGGTCATGCGGAACAGCGTGCAGGCCATGTTCAGCATCAGGCGCACCGACAGTGCCGGCGAGGTGCCGGGGTTGAGGTCGCTGGCAATGGCGATCTTCACGCCGTGCTTGCGCAGGGCATCCATCGGCGGTAGCTGGGTTTCGCGCAGGAAGTAGAAGGCGCCCGGCAGCAGCACCGCAACGGTGCCGGAGGCGGCCATGGCGATGGCATCGTCTTCGGTCATGAATTCCAGGTGATCCGCCGACAGCGCCTGGTAACGCGCAGCCAGGCTGGAGCCGTGCAGCGACGACAGTTGCTCGGCGTGCAGCTTCACCGGCAGGCCCAACTGCTGGGCGACTTTGAACACGCGCTCCACCTGCTCGGTGGAAAACGCCAGGTATTCGCAGAACGCATCCACCGCGTCCACCAGACCTTCTGCCGCCAGTGCCGGCAGCATCTCGACGCAGATGTGGTCGATGTAATCGTCGGCGCGGTCTTTGTATTCGGGTGGCAAGGCATGGGCCGCCAGGCACGTAGCACGCACACTGACCGGCAGTGCTTCACCGAGGCGACGGGCCACCCGCAGCATTTTGCGTTCGTTGACCAGATCCAGCCCGTAGCCGGACTTGATCTCTACTGTGGTGACGCCGTCGCGCAGCAAACTGCGCAGGCGCTTGTGGGCGCTGGCGAACAGTTCATCCTCGGTCGCGGCACGGGTGGCGCGCACGGTGCTGGCAATACCGCCGCCCTTGGCCGCGATCTCGGCGTAGCTCACGCCTTCGAGGCGCTGCTCGAATTCGCCGCTGCGGTTGCCGCCGAACACCGTGTGGGTGTGGCAGTCGATCAGCCCGGGGGTGACCCACGCGCCTTGCAGGTCATGCATCTGGGCGTAATCTGCCGTGGGTACCTGGCTGCGGGGGCCGATCCACTCAATGAGCGAACCGGCAGTCACCATGGCGGCATCCTCGATGATCGAGTAGTTGCCCTGTGCCATGGTTGCGACGTGGCAGTGTTGCCAAAGCGTTTTCATCAACGCCTCCCTAAGTTATCGATGAGACAAAGCCGCGTCGTAATGGACCTTGGCCGCTTGCCCTGCCGAAGGTTTGACCCACAGCAGGTACGCGACGACCAGCAACACGATCCACACGGCACCGACCAGCAAGGCGGCCTGGGTGTCCGGGAAATAACCCAGCACACCAAACACGAACAGCATGAAGACGATGGCGGCCGCTGGCGCGTAGGGCCAGAACGGCACGGGGAATTTCAGTTCGGCGACCTGTTCCTTGGTCATCGAGCGGCGCATGGCGACCTGGGTGAACAAGATCATCAGCCACACCCAAACAGTGGCGAAGGTCGCAATCGAGGCAATCACCAGAAACACGTTTTCCGGGATCAGGTAGTTGAGCACCACGCCGCCAAGCAGCGCCGCACCCATTACCACGACAGTCATCCAGGGCACGCCCTGTTTGGACAGTTGTGCAAAACCCTTGGGCGCCTGCCCTTGCTGGGCCAGGCCGTACATCATGCGACCCGCGCCGAAGATGTCACTGTTGATGGCCGAGACGGCCGCCGAGATCACGACGATATTGAGAATGGTCGCCGCCGAGCCGATGCCGAGGTTGCTGAAGATCTGCACGAACGGGCTGCCCTGGCTGCCGATCTGCGGCCACGGATAGATAGCCATCAGCACAAACAGGGTCAGCACGTAGAACAACAGAATGCGCAGCGGCACCGCGTTGATCGCCTTGGGGATCACCCGCTGTGGGTCCTTGGCTTCACCGGCGGTGATGCCGATGATTTCGATGCCGCCAAAAGCGAACATCACCACTGCAAAGGAGGCGATCAGGCCGCCGATGCCGTTGGGTATGAAGCCGCCGTGGGCCCACAGGTTGCTGAGGCCGCTGGCCTGGGTTTCACCGGCCGAATGAATGCCGAACAGCATGATGCCAAAACCGCCGAGGATCATCGCCACAATGGCGCCGACCTTGAGCAACGACAGCCAGAACTCCATTTCGCCAAACACTTTGACGTTGCACAGGTTCAGGCCGCCAATCAAAAGCACAATGCCGAGCACCCAGACCCAACGCGCGACGTCGGGAAACCAGAAGCCCATGTAGATACCGAAGGCCGTCACGTCGGCGAGGCAGACGATGATCATTTCAAAGGCGTAGGTCCAGCCAAGAATGAACCCTGCCATAGGGCCCAGGTAAGTGCTGGCGTACTGGCCGAAAGAACCGGCCACCGGGTTGTGCACAGCCATTTCGCCGAGGGCGCGCATCACCATGAATACGGCGGCGCCACCGATCAGGTAGGCCAGCAGCACGGCAGGGCCAGCCATCTGGATGGCGGAGGCGGAGCCATAGAACAGCCCGGTGCCGATCGCGGAACCGAGTGCCATGAAGCGAATATGTCGGGCGCTGAGCCCGCGTTTCAAACCCTTTTCTTGCTGTTGCATTTCTCTTCCCTAGTTATTGTTATCCCGAGAAAATCTGAATCTGCAAAAGATCAAATGTGGGAGCTGGCTTGCCTGCGATGGCGGTGTATCAATCACACATGCCTCAACTGACAGATAGCTATCGCAGGCAAGCCAGCGCCCTCAATGGTCCGCTGTCGCGCTTAAAGGCTCGGCAGGAGATTGGCCGGCACCAACTCGTTCAGGCAGCGGCTGGCCAACAGCTCGCTGGCGGCGTTGATGTCCGGCGCGAAGAAACGGTCCTTCTCATAGAACGCCACTTTGTCGCGCAGAATCCCGCGCGCCTTTTCAAGCGCAGGTGACGTTTTCAGGCCTTCACGCAGGTCCAGGCCCTGACACGCGGCAAGCCATTCCACGGCGAGAACGCCACGGGTGTTCTCGGCCATTTCCCACAGGCGCTTGCCCGCAGCTGGGGCCATGGACACGTGGTCTTCCTGGTTGGCCGAGGTCGGCAGGCTGTCGACGCTATGGGGGTGGGCCAGCGCCTTGTTTTCGCTGGCGAGCGCAGCGGCGGTCACCTGGGCGATCATGAAGCCGGAGTTCACGCCGCCATTGCCCACCAGAAACGGCGGCAGTTGCGACATGTGCTTGTCCATCATCAGCGAGATACGACGCTCGCTGAGGGAGCCGATTTCAGCGATGGCCAGCGCCATGTTATCGGCCGCCATGGCAACCGGTTCGGCGTGGAAGTTACCGCCGGAAATCACGTCGCCTTGTGCGGCAAATACCAGCGGGTTATCCGACACGGCATTGGCTTCTACCACCAGTACCTCGGCGGCCTGGCGGAACTGGGTCAGGCAGGCGCCCATGACTTGTGGTTGGCAGCGCAGGGAGTACGGGTCCTGCACTTTGTCGCAGTTCTGGTGCGACTGGGACACCTGGCTGCTTTCACCCAGCAGATGACGATAGGCCGCAGCCGAATCGATCTGCCCACGCTGGCCGCGCGCGGCGTGAATACGTGCGTCGAACGGCGAGCGCGAGCCCAGCACCGCTTCCACGGTGAGCGCGCCGCACGCCAGGGCACCGGCGAACAGGTCTTCGCCTTCAAACAGGCCACGCAACGCATAGGCGGTGGACACTTGGGTACCGTTAAGCAGCGCCAGGCCTTCTTTGGCGGCAAGGGTCAGCGGGGTCAAACCGGCGACTTTCAGCGCCTCGGTCGCGTCCAGCCACTCGCCCTTGTAGCGCGCCTTGCCTTCGCCCAGCAGCACCAGGGACATGTGCGCCAATGGCGCCAGGTCACCGGAGGCACCGACCGAACCTTTCAAAGGAATATGCGGGTACACCTCGGCGTTGATCAGCGCGATCAGCGCGTCGATCACCTGGCGGCGGATTCCGGAGAACCCACGGCTCAGACTGTTGACCTTGAGCACCATGACCAGCCGCACCAGTGCGTCGCTGATCGGCTCACCCACGCCGGCGGCATGGGACAACACCAGGGAACGCTGGAGGTTTTCCAGGTCTTCGCTGGCGATGCGGGTCGAAGCCAGCAGGCCGAAACCCGTGTTGATGCCATAGGCGGTGCGGTTCTCGGCGAGAATCTGCTCCACGCAGGCAACACTGGCTTCGATCTGCGCCGTGGCGCTGTCATCCAGGCTAAGGGTTACCGGCTGCTGGTAGATAGCTCGCAGTTGGGCAAGGCTCAGTTGTCCTGGAATCAGGTTTAGCGCAGTCACATTCATACTCCTTTTGAATTGTTCTTTTGAATTGGTTTTCAGTGGAAATTCGGTAAATCGGTGTCTTTGAGCAGCTTGGCGGCGGCCGCAATGTCTGGCGCCAGCCAGCGGTCCTGCTCATAGGCCGGCACCACTTCACGCAACAGGCGCCAGGCGCGGTCAGTGCCGGCGCCGAAGCGTTGCTCTTTGAGGAACTCAAACGCCTGGGCCGCCAGCAGGTACTCGATAGCGAGGATCTGCGTCACGTTGGCCAGCACCTGGTGCAGCTTGAGCGCGGCATTGGTGCCCATGCTCAGGTGGTCTTCCTGCAGGCCCGAGGTGACGAAGTTGTCGAGCACCGCCGGTTGTGCCAATTGGCGGTTTTGCCCACACAGCGAAGCGGCGACGTACTGCACGATCATCATCCCGGAGTTGACCCCTGGGTTGCTCACCAGGAACGCCGGCAAGCCGCTGACGTGCGGGTTGATCAGACGGTCCAGGCGACGTTCGGCCACCGCGCCGATTTCGGCCATGGCAATCGCCAGCATGTCCGCCGCCAGCGCCACAGACTGCCCATGCGGGTTGGCCTGGGACACCACGCGGTAGTGGTCCGGCGTGCCGAGCACCAACGGGTTGTCGGTGGCGCTGTTGAGTTCGGTCTCGATCTGGCGGGTGGCGTGCTCTACCTGATCGCGCGCCGCACCATGGATCTGCGGGATCGAGCGGATACTCAGGGCGTCCTGGGTGCGAATGCCTTGGCTGCTGGCGATCACTTCGCTGCCATCAAGCAAGGCGCGCAGGTTGATGCCCACTTGTTGCATGCCTGGGTGGGGTTTGAGGGCGATGATTTCTTCGTCAAACGCGTCGATCTGGCCGCGCTGGGCTTCGAAGCTCATGGCGCCGATCACGTCGGCCCATTGCAACAAGTGATGGGCGTCGGCCAGGGCCAGGCAGCTCAGGCCGGTCATGCACGGCGTGCCATTGACCAGGCACAGGCCGTCCTTGGCGCCCAGCACTACCGGGTGCAAACCTTCCGCGCTTAATGCTTCTTGAGCCGGGACGATCCGGCCTTGATAACTCACAGTGCCCACACCCAGCAGGGCCACTCCGACATGGGCCATATGGGTCAAATAACCCACCGACCCCTGGGACGGCACTTGCGGTGTGATGCCATGGTTGAGCAACGCCAGCAACGAGTGCACCACCTGCGGATGCAGGCCGGATTTGCCGTGGCTGTAGTTGATGATTGCCGCGCAGATGATCGCGCGGGTCTGCTCGTCACTCAGTACCGGGCCGACGCCGCAGGCATGGCTCAGCAAGGTGTTACGCGACAACTGGCTGAGTTGTTCACCCTTGAGCGACACATTGCACAACGCGCCCAGGCCGGTGTTCACGCCATAGGCGCGCTCGCCGCTGGTGACAATGCGCTGCACGATCGCCTGGGCATTGTCGATGCGCGCCCAGGCCTGGCCCGAGAGCTCCAGGACAGCGCCATGACGGGCGACGGCGGCTACGTCCTGCCAGCGCAATGGCGCATCGGCGATGGTGATTTTTGTTGCCTGGGACATCTTCATACCTTCTTTAATTCTTGTGCAGCTTTGCCGGCCTCTTCGCGAGCAAGCCCGGCTCCCACAGCTGAACTGTGTGAACCGATTAACTTGTGGGAGCTGGCTTGTCGAATCGTCGCACCGCTGCGATAGCGCCAGCCGGCTCACCACAAGGTCGAAATCAGACCACCGCGGCCCGCCGCTGGACAAACCGATCCACATACTCATCCGCCGGCGAATGCAGGATCTCCCGAGGCGTGCCGACCTGGATAAGCTTGCCGTCCTTGAGGATCGCAATGCGGTTGCCGATACGCACGGCCTCATCGAGGTCATGGGTGATGAACACGATGGTTTTGTGCAGGGTCTTTTGCAGCTCCAGTAATTGGTCCTGCATCTCGGCGCGGATCAGCGGGTCGAGGGCGCTGAAGGCCTCGTCCATCAGGATGATGTCGGTATCCGCCGCCAATGCACGGGCCAGGCCGACGCGCTGGCGCATGCCGCCAGAGAGCTGGTGCGGATATTTGTTTTCGTAGCCCTTGAGGCCGACGGTTCCGATCCAGTGCAGGGCGCGTTCAGCGCACACCTGTTTGGTTTCACCCCGTACCTTCAGGCCGTAGGCGACGTTGTCGAGCACGCTCTTGTGGGGCAGCAGGCCGAAGCTCTGGAACACCATGCTGATCTTGTGCCGACGGAATTGGCGCAGGGCTTCCATGTCCAGTTGCAGGATGTCTTCGCCGTCCACCAGGATCGCGCCGCTGGTGGGATCGATCAGGCGGTTGAAGTGGCGCACCAACGTGGACTTGCCGGAACCCGACAAGCCCATGATCACGAAGATCTCACCCGTGCCGATGCTCAGGGACAGATCGTTCACGCCGACCACGCAGCCGGTCTCGGCGAGCACCTGATCCTTGGTCTTGCCCTGGCCGATCAGCGACAGCGCATCCTTGGAGCGAGCGCCGAAGATCTTGAAGACGTTTTTAACTTCGATTTTGCTGACAGTAGTCATTTGCTCGCCTCATGCCGGGGACGACCATAGGCCTGGGTAATGCGGTCGATGACCACTGCGAGAATCACGATCGCCAAGCCGGCCTCAAGGCCACGCCCGACGTTGAGGGTCTGGATGCCGACAAGGACATCTTCACCCAAGCCTCGGGCGCCGATCATCGAGGCGATCACCACCATCGACAGCGCCATCATGGTGGTCTGGTTGATACCGGCCATGATGCTCGGCAACGCCAGCGGCAGCTGCACGCCGAACAGTTGCTGCCAACGGTTGGCACCGAAGGCGTTGATCGCTTCCATGACTTCGCCGTCGACTTGGCGAATCCCCAAATCTGTCAGGCGAATCAGCGGCGGTGCGGCGTAGATCACCGTGGCGAAAATCGCCGGGACCTTGCCCAGGCCGAACAGCATCAACACCGGGATCAGGTACACGAAGCTCGGCATGGTCTGCATGATGTCGAGCAGCGGCATCAGCACCGAGCGCAGGCGATTGCTGCGTGCGGACAGGATACCCAGCGGCACGCCGATCAACACCGAGATCACCGTGGCGACCATCATCAAGGCCAGGGTCTGCATCAGCTTGTCCCACAGGCCAACCGCACCTACGAGGAACAGCAAACCGACGATCACCGCCGTGGTCACCACCTTGCGGGTGGCGTGCCAGGCGACACCGCCGACGATAGCCAGCATCAGCCACCAGGGCGCTGCGCGCAGCAACCCTTCCAGGTTGACGATGGCCCACAGCAGGGTGTCGGAAATGTGCCGGAACACATCACCGTAGTTGGTGACCAATGAGTCCACCCAACCGTTGACCCAGTCGGCGATGGAAAACGTAAAACTCTCAGGAAACATATCGTGCTCTCGATCCAGTGGGTTGTGGCCAGGCGCCCGGCTGCCCCTCAGGGTAGCCGGGCACGCTTGACCTACAAGGCCGCGTCGATTTTCTTGGCTGCGTCGTCGCTCACCCAGGCGTGCCAGACTTCAGGATGTTCCTTGAGGAAAATTTTCGCCAGTTTTGGCGACTCAATGCGCTCCTTGGCCATGCGACCCAGGTTCTGGTTCAGCAGGTCGATAGGCAGGTTGACCTTTTCCAGCACAGCCACCAGTTCAGGCGCCTGCTCGTGGAAGGTCTTGGACAGGCCGACCTTGATGCTCACGCTTTTATCCACACCGGGCTTTTCTTCCAGCTTGACCAGGTCGACCTGGCCCATCAGCGGCGTTGGCGACCAGTAGTAGAACAGGATCGGCTCGCCACGCTTGTAGCTCGACAGCACGGCGGCATCCAGCGCCGGGCCGGTGCCTGGACGGAAGTTGGTATAGGTGCTTTCCAGGCCATAGCTTTTCAGCATCTCGCTGTTGTCCAGCTCGCAGGTCCACCCAGCCGGGCAGTTGTAGAAACGGCCCTTGGACGGCTCTTCCTGATCCTTGAACACCGAGGCGTACTTGGCCAGGTCGGCAATATTTTTCAGGTCCGGTGCCTTGGCTTCCAGCTTACGTTTGGCATCACCTTCGATCACATAACGCGGCACGTACCAGCCTTCGATAGCGCCGACAACCGGGGCGCCGACGCCGACGACTTTGCCGGCCTTCTCGGCCTTGTTCCAGACTTCACTGCGGCCCACCCATTCTTCGGCGAAGACCTGAATGTCGTTGCTGCTCAGGGCGTTTTCCATGGTGATGGAGTTGCCTGGCAGGCTGTCGGTTTTGCAGTCGTAGCCTTTTTCCAGCACGGTTTGCAGGATGTCGGTGAGCAACATGCCGCTTTCCCAGTTCAGGCCCGCGAACTTCACCGGCTTGCCGGATTCGCACCAACCTGCCGCCTGGGCGCCAGCGCTTGCCAACACACCTGCAGAGAGCAAGGTGGCCATCAGGGTCTTATGCATTTTCATTGTTGTGACGCTCCCAATCTTGAAATGGATTACGGCAGTCAGTAGGCGTCCTGCCCTGTCCACGTCCCATCAGGCTTGTGCAGCCAGCCCGTTTGTTCTTGGTATAGCGCCCTGCTCTGTTGGCAGGATCAGTTGATCGGGCACCGTGCCGTGCCATTTTTTCGCACACAGGTAATACAGCGCTGCCGGCAGCACCAGTCCGATGATCCAGGAAATATCCACATCACCCAGCGCGGCCACCAAAGGGCCGGTGTAGAACTTGGTGGAGATGAACGGCAACTGCACCAGCACGCCGAACACGTACACGCTGATACCCAGCAGGTTCCAGCGACCGTAGCGACCGTTTGGGTCGGCCAGCGCCGGCACGTCATAGCGTTCACGGGTGATGCAGTAGTAGTCCACCAGGTTGATCGCGCTCCAGGGCGTGAAGAACGCCAACAGGAACAGGATGAAAGACTTGAATGCCCCGAGGAACGAATGCTGGCCGAGCAACGCGATCAAGGTCGCCGTGCCGACAATCGCCAGCACGAACACCAGACGCTGCAAGCGCGTGACCTCCAGGCGACCGCGAAAGCCGCTGATGATGGTCGCGATGCACATGAAGCTGCCATAGGAGTTCAGCGTCGAGATGGTGACCTTGCCGAAGGCGATGCTGAAGTACAGCAGCGCAGCGGTGGCACCCGTACCACTCAAGCCCACGATGTAGGCGACTTCGTGACCGGCGAATTGCCCGTTGGACATCGCCGCGGCAAACACGCCGAGGATCATTGCCACCTGCGCGCCAATCACCGAACCCGCACCCGCGGCGAGAAAGGTTTTCAGCGAGGAGGTGTTGCTCGGCAAATAGCGTGAGTAGTCCGCCACGTAGGGGCCGAAGGCGATCTGCCAGGAGGCCGCGAGCGACACCGCCAGCAGGAAGCTGCTCCAGCTGAAATGGCGAATCTGCAAGAGTGCGCCAACGTCGGTCTGGCTCATCAGACGGCTGAACAGGTAGACAAAGGCAATCACGCCAATGACGCTGGCGACACGGCCGATGAAATGGATCACCCGATAACCGAGCACCGTGACCAGCACGATGACACTGGCGAAAATCAGGATACCGACGCTGTCGCTGACCCCGAATAACTGACCCAGCGCCTGACCGGAAAGTACCGTTCCGGTGGCGGTGAAGCCGAGGTACATCAGGCACACCAGCACAATCGGGATCGCCGCGCCATACACCCCAAACTGCACCCGGCTGGAGATCATCTGCGGCAGGCCGAGCTTGGGCCCTTGCGCCGCATGCAACGCCATGACGCCACCGCCGATCAATTGACCGACCAACAGGCCGATCAACGACCAGAACACATCACCGCCCAGCACCACGGCCAAGGCCCCGGTGACAATCGCGGTGATCTGCAGGTTGGCACCCATCCACAGGGTGAACTGGCTAAATAGACGACCGTGTCTTTCCGCTTCCGGGATGTAGTCGATCGAACGCCTTTCGATCAACGGGGTGGTGCTTGCACGTGCGTCATTTGCAGCCATGTGTGTTCAACCTCTGATGGATTGTTTCCTGGTTCACTGCAGATCAAATGTGGGAGCGGGCGTGCTCGCGAAAGCGGACGTCCAGTCAATCTTTCTGTAGCTGACCCACCGCATTCGCGAGCCAGCCCGCTTCCACATTAGCTATTTGATCATCGGGAGATTGAGGCCCTGCTCTTTGGCGCAATCGATGGCGATCTGGTAACCGGCGTCCGCGTGACGCATCACACCGGTGGCCGGGTCGTTGTGCAGTACACGGGCAATGCGCTCGGCCGCTTCATCGGTACCGTCGCAGACGATGACCATGCCGGAGTGCTGGGAGAAGCCCATGCCCACGCCGCCACCGTGGTGCAGCGACACCCATGTCGCGCCGCTGGCAGTGTTGAGCAAGGCGTTGAGCAGTGGCCAATCGGACACGGCGTCGGAGCCGTCCTGCATGGCTTCGGTTTCGCGGTTCGGGCTTGCGACCGAGCCGGAGTCCAGGTGATCACGGCCGATCACGACCGGTGCCGACAGCTCGCCGCTGCGTACCATTTCGTTGAACGCCAGGCCCAGCTTGGCGCGCTGGCCCAGGCCAACCCAGCAGATTCGCGCCGGCAGGCCCTGGAAGCTGATGCGCTCACGCGCCATGTCCAGCCAGTTGTGCAGGTGGGCGTCGTCTGGGATCAGCTCTTTGACCTTGGCGTCGGTCTTGTAGATGTCCTGCGGGTCACCGGACAGCGCCGCCCAACGGAACGGGCCGATGCCACGGCAGAACAGTGGGCGGATGTAGGCCGGGACGAAACCTGGGAAGTCGAATGCGTTTTCCACGCCTTCTTCTTGCGCCATCTGACGAATGTTGTTGCCGTAGTCGAAGGTCGGGATGCCTTGTTTCTGGAATTCCAGCATGGCTTTGACGTGTACGGCCATCGACTGCTTGGCGGCCTTGATCACGGCAGCAGGCTCGGTCTTGGCGCGGGCGCGGTATTCGTCCCAGGTCCAACCGGCCGGCAGGTAGCCGTTGAGGGGGTCGTGGGCGCTGGTCTGGTCGGTGACCATGTCCGGACGCACGCCGCGCTTGACCAGTTCCGGCAGGATTTCCGCCGCGTTGCCCAGCAGGGCGACAGAGATGGCCTTGCCTTCCTTGGTGTACTTGGCGATACGCGCCAGGGCGTCGTCGAGATCGGTGGCTTGCTCATCGACGTAGCGGCTGTTGAGACGGAAGTCGATGCTAACCTGCTGGCACTCAATGTTCAGCGAGCAGGCACCGGCCAGGGTTGCCGCCAAAGGCTGCGCGCCGCCCATGCCGCCGAGACCGGCGGTGAGTACCCAACGGCCGGTAAGGTCGCTGTTGTAGTGCTGGCGGCCGGCTTCAACGAAGGTTTCGTAAGTGCCCTGGACGATGCCTTGGCTGCCGATGTAGATCCAGCTGCCGGCGGTCATCTGGCCATACATGGCCAGGCCCTTGGCATCCAGTTCGTTGAAGTGTTCCCAGCTGGCCCAGTGTGGCACCAGGTTGGAGTTCGCGATCAGCACGCGCGGGGCATTGCTGTGGGTCTTGAATACGCCGACCGGCTTGCCGGATTGCACCAGCAGGGTTTCGTCGTCATTCAGATGAGTGAGGCTCTCGACGATCTGGTCGTAGCACTCCCAGTTACGCGCTGCACGGCCGATACCGCCGTACACCACCAATTCTTTCGGGTTCTCGGCCACTTGCGGGTCAAGGTTGTTCATCAGCATGCGCAGCGGCGCTTCAGTCAGCCAGCTTTTGGCGGTGAGCTTGTTACCGTGGGCGGCACGGATTTCGACGTCACGGTACTTTGTAGGCTTGGTCACAGCTAGGACTCCTCGGCGATCGATGCGCGAACATGGATGGTGCGAAGCAGAGTCTTACGCACACATCTTTACTTGTACATACAAGCATATGCAATCAAGCGGCCAACTTCCCGAGGGCGCCGTGCGGATCTTTTTCGAAGTCGAGCTCAAGCCTTGGAAAATAAGGCTTTGAGACTTTATGAAATTTCTTGCGGAGGCGTTTTGCTACGCGAAAGGTTTGTCACGACAGCGGGGTTTTGCGCCACGCTGGGGCATTTGGTAACAAATTGGTGCGAGGGGCAGGAAACAGAATTTGTGCTTACCACAAAACAAATGTGGGAGCGGGCTCGCTCGCAAATGCAGTGGGTCAGCCAGCCTATCTGGCGCTGATACACCGCATTCGCGAGCAAGCCCGCTCCCACAGTTTTAACCGCGCGGAGTCAGCTCGATGATGCAGCTGCGGCCACTGACGGAGATGTCCAACACGCCAGTGTTACCGTCCACTTGCAGGCAATCGTGATGACCCAGCTTCTGGTCCAACACCTTCACTTCATCAGCCACGCTGAACACCAGCACCGTCTGCGCGGTACTGAAAAAACGCTGCACACCGTCGATCCACTGTAGGCGGGCGTGGTAACGCTGTGGCGAATAGATCAGGTTGAAATCGCGGATCGGGCCAGTGATGAGCCGGCACGACACCTGGCTGTCACCTTTGAACGCGAACGGTTGCAGCGGTAACAACCCGCGCTGTTCCTCACCATCCACGGTCAACACCATGCCCGCGCCTTTGATCACAGTGATCACGCGCTGGTAGCCGGCGAATGTGGAGAACCCGCCCGACTCACCGATATCGGCAATCGACAGGCGCCAGCCAAAACCATCCAGGCCAGTACCGGCATCGCGGGTAATTTCTTCGGTGCTGCCGCCGCCGTTTTTCCACGGCATGCGTACGTAATCGGCGGCGCGCCAGACTTTTACCGAACTCATTTACTGAAACGTCCTTCCAGGCTGTGACGGGAACCGGGGTGGATCAAACGCGCGGCGGTCACCGGCTGGCGGCCCGACCAGGTGCGTCGGCGAATCAACAGGCACGGTTCGGTGGGTTCGATCTGCAGCAGCTTGCACTCGGCCGCGTCGGCGAGGATGGCTTCGACCACGTGCTCGCCTTCGGTCAGTGGCGCCACCTGGTTCAGGTAGGCGTAGGGCGTTTGCTGGGTGAAATCCTGCTGCAGGTATTCCGGCGCGACCAGGGCGTTGACGAAACGGTCTTCGATTTGCACGGGAATATCGTTTTCGAAGTGCACGATCAACGAGTGGAATACCCGTCCACCTTCGCGCATCTCCAGGGCGACGGCGCGCTCGGAACCGGCGGCCTCTTCGCCCAGGTGGATGACCTGGCAGGTATGCCGATGACCGCGGGAGGCGATCTCATCGGCAATGTTGTGCACTTCGAACAGGGCAGACTGGCTCTTGGGCTCAGCGACAAAGGTGCCGACACCCTGCATGCGCACCAACAACCCTTCGGCGGTGAGCTCGCGCAGGGCGCGGTTGATGGTCATGCGGCTGAAACCCAGCTGGCTGACCAGTTCGCTCTCCGACGGCACGCGGTAATGAGGCGGCCAGTTGCCGTTGAGAATCTGCTGACTGATCATCTGTTTGACGCGGGCATACAAGGGCGCCGGACTTTCGTCCATGTGGGCAGCCAGCGAAGACTTGGCAGGCGGAGTCGGCACAGGGAATCCTTGCAGGGGGAAAAGATGCATAGATTGCCGGAGTTTACCGAGCAGGCAAACGTCTGTATATGTATATACAAATAAACACACGACCGGGGTGCCTTGATCATGTCCGCTTTCTTTGCCGAACGCGCGCTGCTGCCTAATGGATGGGCCAATAATGTACGTCTTGAAGTCAGCGCCGATGGCCTGCTGATCAAAGTAGAGGCCAATGCCAGGGCAGACGGTGCAGAACGGCTGAGAGGCCCTGTGTTGGCGGGCATGCCGAACCTGCACTCCCATGCATTCCAGCGTGCCATGGCCGGTTTGGCGGAAGTTGCCGGTAACCCGAATGACAGTTTCTGGACCTGGCGCGACCTGATGTATCGCATGGTGGGCAAGATCAACCCGGATCAATTGCAGGTGATCGCACGCCAGCTGTACATCGAAATGCTCAAGGCCGGCTACACGTCGGTGGCCGAATTCCACTATGTGCACCATGACATCAGCGGCCAGCCGTATGCCGATCGTACGGAGCTGTCGCGGCAGATCAGCCAGGCGGCAGCCAGCAGCGGGATTGGCCTGACACTGGTGCCAGTGCTTTACACCCACTCCGGGTTTGGCGGCCAGGCGCCAAATGAAGGCCAGCGACGGTTTATCAACAGCACCGAACACTACCTGGACCTGCAGGCGCAGTTGAAACCCATCCTCGCCGCACAACCGGCGCAACAGTTGGGGTTGTGTTTCCACTCGTTGCGTGCGGTGACGCCCGAACAAATCAATGCAGTGCTGGCCGCCAGCGACAAAGCGTGCCCGGTGCATATCCACATCGCCGAACAGCAAAAAGAAGTCGATGACTGCCTGGCCTGGAGCGGCAAACGCCCGCTGCAATGGCTGTATGACAACGTAGAAGTGGATGAGCGCTGGTGCCTGGTGCATGCCACCCATGCCGATGCGGATGAAGTCGCGCGCATGGCCAAGAGCCGTGCGATTGCCGGCTTGTGCCTGACCACCGAGGCCAACCTGGGTGACGGGATTTTCCCGGCGGTGGATTTTCTCGCCCAGGGCGGACGCATGGGCATCGGGTCCGACAGCCATGTATCACTGAGCGTGGTGGAAGAGTTGCGTTGGCTGGAATACGGCCAGCGCTTGCGCGATCAGCGGCGTAACCGGCTGTATCGCAGTGATCAGCCGATGGTCGGCCGCACGCTGTTTGATGCCGCGCTGGACGGTGGTGCCCAAGCGCTGGGGCAGCCAATTGGTCGATTGGAAGTGGGTAAGCGAGCGGATTGGATTGTGCTGGACGGTAATGATCCGTACCTGGCGACGGCAACGGAGGACGGGATTCTCAATCGCTGGCTGTTCGCAGGCGGAGATCGGCAGGTGCGGGATGTGCTGGTCAATGGGAAGTGGGTGGTGCGCGATGGGCACCACGCCGGTGAAGAGGACAGCAATCGCGCCTTCACACAGGTATTAAAGGACTTACTCGATTAAAACTGTGGGAGCGGGGTTGCTGGCGAATGCGGTGTGCCAGTCATTGCATCTGTCGACTGACACGCCGCATTCGTGAGCAAGCCCGCTCCCACATTTTGATCCGCATTCATTCAGGGTTATTGCGAGGTTTTCGCCATCTGCTTGTCCGACGTGCGCCAGATCAAACGTGTGGTGTCATACCCCTGTTGCCGCGCCCTGCTCAGCAGGTCTTCGCGGGTGTCCGCATTGACCGTCGGCGTGCGCGACAAGATCCACATGTAGCGCCGGCTAGGACTGCCGACGATCGCAGTCTTGTAGTCATCGCTGACATACAGCACCCAGTAGTCGCCCTTGGCGACGCCGGGTAACAGCGCGGTAAACCAGTTATTGAATTCCACCCAGAGCTTGTCGGTCTTGCCTGGCACTTGCGGGGTGGCGGTGCCCTTGGCTTCTTCCCACTTCCATTCGGTCGTCAAGCAACGGTTGAACACCGACATATCGCCATCGGGCAACAGGGTGTAGCGAGCTTCGGACTGGGCGCAATTGCGCTGGAAATACATCGGCAATCGGGCCAACTCATACCAGGTGCCCTGGTAACGCTTGAGGTTGACGCTGCCGGCTGTCTTGGGTTGCAGATCATCGCCAGAATGGCTGGCGCAGCCCGCCAAAAACAGGCTGGCACAAAGGAACAAAACAAAACGCATCATTCTTCTTCTCCCGCAGGCTCTCGCCCCGGTTTACTTCAGGCCTTGCCCGGAAAACATCAGAACTTTGTCACCGGCATATTGAACGCTGATAAAGCTGGTTTTATCGCCCCAGGTGCAACTGGACATGCCCAGCGCGCCGGAACAATCGGTCGGCTTACCCAGCAACGACTCCACTTCAGCCTTGGCCATGCCAGCCGACAACTTCGCGTAGTTTTCTTGGTTGACCTTGCTGCAAGCGCCCAACAACACGCAAAAAGCCAGCAAAGCGAGACGGCGTAACGACATGGAAAAACTCCTGGAGGGACGAAGCAGCGTGGGTATCTGCCAGAAGCTTAGAAGGGAAAAGAGGTGTCTGGTTCCCGATGAACGAAAACAAAAAAACCCCGAAAACGCTGAAACGTTTCGGGGCTTCTTCAAGGGTGAACCGGCTCACAACAACGCCGGTCACTTATCGCATCAACTTACTTCTTGTGATAGGCCGTCACACGCTCAACTTCTTCCTTTGAACCCAGGAACACCGCCACACGCTGGTGCAGGCCTTCAGGCTGGATGTCGAGGATGCGCTGGTGGCCGTCGGTGGACGCGCCGCCCGCTTGCTCGACCAGGAAGGACATCGGGTTGGCTTCGTACATCAGGCGCAGCTTACCTGGCTTGGACGGCTCGCGGCTGTCGCGTGGGTACATGAACAAGCCACCACGGGTCAGGATGCGGTGCACGTCGGCGACCATCGCGGCGACCCAGCGCATGTTGAAGTTTTTCTTCAACGGGCCTTCTTCGCCTTCCATCAGTTCGTTGACGTAGCGCTTCACCGGCTCTTCCCAGTGACGCTGGTTGGACATGTTGATCGCGAATTCCTGGGTGGAAGCCGGGATGGAGATGTCTTCGTGGGTCAGTACGAAGCTGCCCATTTCGCGGTCCAGTGTGAAGCCTTTGACGCCGTCGCCCAGGGTCAGTACCAGCATGGTCTGCGGGCCGTAGATGGCGTAGCCGGCAGCGACCTGCTCGGTGCCTGGCTGCAGGAAGGCCTTTTCGTTCAGGGCTTCGTTCTGGCTCAGGTATTCGTTCGGGCAACGCAATACCGAGAAGATGGTGCCGACCGGGGCGTTGATGTCGATGTTGGACGAGCCGTCCAGTGGGTCGAACACCAGCAGGTAGGCGCCTTTCGGGTATTTGCCGGGGATCTGGTAGGCATTGTCCATTTCTTCGGACGCCATGCCGGCCAGGTGACCGCCCCACTCGTTGGCTTCGAGCAGAATCTCGTTGGAGAGCACGTCGAGCTTCTTCTGCACTTCGCCCTGCACGTTTTCGGTGCCCATGCTGCCCAGGACACCACCCAGTGCGCCTTTGGACACGGCGTGGCTGATTTCCTTGCAAGCACGCGCCACCACTTCGATAAGGAAGCGCAGATCGGCAGGCGTGTTGTTGCTGCGGGTCTGCTCAATCAAATAGCGACTCAAGGTAACGCGGGACATGTAAGGCTCCGGAAAATGGGGGGCTTGAAAACCCGCGCAGTTTAACGCGAGTCGGGGCGTATTTCCTCCTATCAGAGGATTTAAACCCAATAGAGTTCATGGACTTTATTTAACGTGCCACCGGCGGCTTGCGCAGCAAACTGTAGGCCATGGCGCCCAGTGCCGCCACGCCGAGCAGCAGCACGGCCCAGAGGCCGAGCTTCTTCAGGTCGGGGCCAGTGTCGGGTAACGCAGCAATCGCAGCCGGTTTGACCGCGATCTCCCCCGCCAACGTGGCCTGGCCCAAGGTTTTCAGGCGCTCGTCACGGTAATCGGGGATCAGCGTCGACAGCGGCAAGTTCGCCCCTTTCACGGACACATTCCCCAACGCCAGGGTGAACGGCGGCTCACCCCGTGCCAGGAACACCAACTGCGTGGCCCGTACGGCAACGCGCAACACGGGCGCTTCGACGCCCAGGCCGCCGCCCCGCTCGTCCACCTGCAATCTCAACTGAGCAACCGCCTGGCCCGGCAACTGCAATTCATCCTGCACCACCTCCTTGCCGTTCTGGCTCAGGCGGTACAGCAGGCCATTGCTCAACGGCTGCCACGCTTGCTTGACCTCACTTCGCCCCGACAACGTCACGGGCGCCAGCGTGTTGGGCTGCTTCAACTCGACCCGCAAGCGCTCCACATTCAGCCCCGTGGGCAATTGCCAGCTGTACTCGCCCGCCTTGAGGCGACCCCCGGCAACGCTTGCGACCACACCAACGGCATCGGCAGGTTACTGCGAGTGGAGCTCTCCAGGCGGGCCGACGTCAGCAACGGCGCCGCCTGGCCCTGCCACACCAACCGCAAGTAACGCGCCGATTGACCGGGCAGGCTCACGTCATGCTGCTCGACCCGCTCATCGGCAAATGACAAACGCGCCACTTGCCCATCACCCCAGGCTTGCCAGTGCTGCAAATCATCACTGGCTTCAATGCTGAAACGCTGGAAGCCCTCTTGCTCATGGCTCCAGTCCAGGCTCAATTGCTGCAACGGCGCCTTGATCGCACTGGCGTCCAACACCCAGCCACGCAGTACCTGCTTGCCGGGCTTAGCGGCAGTGGACGGTGTGATTTCCACCAGGGCGCCGGTGGTGGTGGCCTTCATCACCACGTCAGGCAAGGCTTGCTCGGTGTCGGCAGCGTACAGCGGGAACCACTTCACGTCGGTGACGTTGCGGCTCTCGGTGCGCTGCGCGGACGGGCGCGACAACGCATACGCCTGAGGCTCACCGGCAGCGTCGAAAACCCGAACATCGCTGAGATTTGCCTGGCGCGCGCTCATTTGAACCGCCAATGGCAGCTCCAGGCTATACCAGGGACCAGCGCCGCTTACGGCCAGCGGCGCCTGGGTGGCGAAATCAGCCGGACGTTCTTGAGCAAACGTCGCCGAACACAGCATCCATATCGTCAACCCACTCAGACTCAGCCTGCCCATCAAGAAGATGCTCCCTCAGGTTCAACGCGCTTAGGCGGCAGCGGCGCAAAGTAGCCAACCACCAGCAACAAACCGCCCACGCCGATAAACGACACGATCCGCGCCAAACCGCCACGGTTGCTCAGCTCGACAAAGAACAACTTGGCCACCACCACGGCAATCAGTGCCGCGCCGATCAGCCACACTTCGCGACGATGGCGCAAATGGCCGCCGATCATCAGTCCGAGGGCAATAAGGGTCCAGACGATCGACAGGCCGGCCTGCACCAGCATGGACTCCAGCAACGCATCCAGATGAAACGGCACGCCGCCCCAATGGTGGGCGGTACGCATCACCAGCGCTGTGAAGAATGCGAACAGCGAAATGCCGGCCACGCCCTGGGCGATCAACTCAACGCGCGGCCCACGTTCCGGCGCCGCACTGCGCGACCACAGGTAAATGCCCAGCAGCGCGAACAGCAGGCCCAGGTCCAATGGGTTGAGCAGTGGCACATAGGGCAGCGGCTTGGCCGTGCCGTCACTAAAGATGTTCGCCAGCCAGAACCAACCCAGCATCAGCACCGCCAGCGGTAATGCAGCGAGCACGCGGTATTCCCTGGGGTAGGCCGACACCGGCCATGGCCAATGGCGCGGTGCGGCAGCCAGCACGAGATAGAGACTTGGCAGAATCGCCCAGCCCAACCAGCGCCAGGCGTTGTATTCGCTCGACAGCACCAGCAGGCCATAGCGCAGTTCCAGCGCCAGCACACCGATCAGCATCCAACAGCCCAGTACGTGAGCCGCGCTCAGCACTTTGCCGGGCACCACCGCCGACAAATGCCGCAGCGAGATGAAATGCACCACGAACACCACCCACCAGGCCAGCCAGCCGAACTGCGCGGCCGGGTGGTAATACTCGGTCCACGCGCCCAACAACACGAGCCCCACCGCAGGCATCAACAACGTGCTGGCGATACCCAACGCCGCCCAGCGCAAACGCAGCGCCAGTGCCGTCCAGATCACCACGCTCAGCGCGGCCGCCAGCACCAACAGCGAAGCGTGCAAGGCCGCAGGTGCCAAGCGCCAGACTTCAATGATCACCGCCAACGCCCACCACGCCACGCCCCAGGCCAGCAGACCGGCGGACAAGCGCCCACAGGGCAAGCACCAGGCGCCGAGCATGGCCGCCAAGGCAATGATCAGCGGTGTCCAGGCATTGTTCACGGGGTCGAGCGCAAACAGCGCGCCCGCAAGCACTTGCACGGCAACGCCACAGCGCACGACCCCTGGCGAGCCGATACGCAGGCCCGCCCACACGGTCGCAAGGCCCGCAACCGACCAACTGACGATGCTGCCTTGGGTCGAAAACACCAGCGGCGCCAGCAGGTAAGCGCAGCCCAGGCCGAGGACGGCGAGCCCTGGAGCGCCGAGGCGCTCCCAACGCCGGGTCTGTTGCGGCGCGGCGTTGTGTATTTGATAAAAGCTGAACAGCAGTGCCGCACCCAGCAGCAACGCTCCCAATGGCGGCCCCTGCAGCAAGGTGTCCTGGCCATCGCGCAGTTCGCCGAGGAAGGCGAGCAGCGAACCCAGTTGCAGCAATAGGGCGAACGCCCGCGCGACGGGTCGATGCTGGCGTAGACCGAGCCAGAAGATCCCGGCGCCTTCGACGGCCCACGCCGCAGCAGTCCAGCGCGCATCAAGGCCCAAGGGAATGGCCAGGCTGGCGAAGATCACGCCAAGGGCCAGGCAGGTTTCCGTCAGGAGCAAGGCGCGCCCGCCACTGAGCACGCGGGCCAGGACAATGTAAATGATGCCCAGGCCCAGCGCACTGAACGCAGCAGCGAACTCAAGGTGTTGTACCAGCGCGAACTGCAGACCGAAGCCCACCAGCGGCGGGCCGAATAACAACGTGCCATCGACATAATCCCCCTTGGCCGCCGACCAGCGCAGTTGCGCGCCCCGGCTGGCATCTTCGGGGGCGTCCTGGGTTTCCAGCAATTTACGCCGCGCGAACAACAGGCCGATAGCCAGGTACATCAGGAAAAACAGGATCAGGAACGGCTCGGTGCTCCACAACAGCTCCGGCGTGTAGGCGCGCATGCCCCAGGCGAAACCAATACCAAAGGTGCCAACAAAACCGATCACGTTCAGCAGGCGCCAGGCTTTGAACCAGGCAATCGTGAGGATGCCGGCGTTGAGCAACGCAAAGTAGCTGAACAGCGCCACATGGCTTCCAGCGCCGGTCGACACCAGGATCGGTGCCGCAAAACCACCCAACGCCGCCGCACAGGCCAGGCCGATGGCATCCTGGGTGATTGCCAGGATCGCCGAACAGACCGTGACGGCTACCAGCAACCCCATTGCCGCGCCGGGATCGATCAGGGGATGCAAACGCATTGCCGCAAATACCGTGAGGTACAACACGGCAATCCCCGCGCCTTGCAGCATCAAGCCGTAGTTGCCGTTGCGCAGCCGCAGCCACCAGCCCAGGCCCAGCAGGCCCAACGCGGCAGCGGCAACGCCGGCGTAGCGCAGCTCGATCGGCACCACCATGCCTTCAGTGGCATAACGCAGCAGGAAAGCCAGGCCGAGGAACAACAGCACCACGCCGACCCGCAGCACGGTGTTGCCGCCAAACAGCCAATTGCGCGCACCTTCAATGGCGCGCTCGATCAGGTTGGGGCCGCGAGGGATTACAGGTTCTTTAGGCGTCGGCGCCGGAGCCCACACGTCATCCGGCAGCGGCTGGCTCGGTTCGGCGCCCCTGGTAACGGGGGCCAACTCGGCAGGCAGCTCCCACACCAGCTCGGGCGGTTTGGCGACAGGTGCCGATTCGGGAACAGAGGGCTCGACCTTCACGCTGCTTGCAGGCGCGGGCACTTCCAGTTGCCGCAAGCGCTCGCCCAGCGCGATCAGCGACTTCTGCGTGGTGTCCAACTGACGCGCCTGCTTGTCCGCCTGGGCCGACAGCTGCGCCAGGCGAATCGCCTGGCCAATGCCCAGCCCCAGCAGCGCACCGATACCCGCATCACTGAACGACTCGTCGAGCGTCCAGCCGAGCACCAGGCCAATCAGCATGAAAATCCATTGCATGGTCGATATCCCTAAGCAGCCCGAGGCAGGCAAACCGAGGCCTAGTATATCGACGCTGCACCCATGTGGAAGCAGGCGTGTGTGGGAGCCGGGCTTGCCCGCGACCCAGACACCTCGGTGTATCTGTCACACCGAGGTGATGCTATCGCAGGCAAGCCAGCTCCCACACAAGCCCGCGCACATATTCAGGTCAGCCGTGTTCAGTCGAGGGCTTTCCAGATCTCGGTCGCGTACTCCCTGATGGTCCGATCCGAGCTGAACCAACCCATCCGCGCCGTATTCAGCACCGCCGAACGCCACCACGCCTTGGAATCATGCCAATGCGCCTCAACCCGCGCCTGGGCGTCCCAGTACGAATCGAAGTCGGCACACACCAGGAAGCGGTCGTAGTCGATCAGCCCGTCGATCAGCCCCGCGTAGCGGCCCGGATCGTCCGGCGAGAACACCCCGCCACGGATTGCTTGCAGCACGTCATTCAACCGATGAGACGCCGCGATGTCAGCACCTGCATTGAATTCACCAGCGTGCTTGCGGGCTTCCACCTGCTGCGCGCTGAGGCCGAAGATAAACATGTGCTCGGCCCCCACACGCTCGTGCATTTCCACGTTGGCGCCGTCCATCGTGCCGATGGTCAGCGCACCGTTGAGACCGAACTTCATGTTGCTGGTGCCCGAGGCCTCGAAACCGGCGGTGGAAATCTGCTCCGACAAATCCGCCGCCGGAATGATGCTTTCCGCCAGGCTGACGTTGTAGTTGGGCAGGAACACCACCTTGAGCAAACCGCGTACGGTCGGGTCGTTATTGACCGTGCGGGCGATGTCGTTGGTCAACTTGATGATCAACTTGGCCTGGTGATAACTGGCCGCCGCCTTGCCCGAGAAGATTTTCACGCGCGGCACCCAGTCGGTGCCCGGCTCGGCACGGATGGCCTGGTACAGCGCCACGGTGTGCAGCAGGTTGAGCAACTGGCGCTTGTATTCGTGGATACGCTTGACCTGCACGTCGAACATCGCCGCCGGGTTGACCGCAATGCCCAGGCGCTCGTGAATGATGTCCGCCAGCGCGCGCTTACTGTGCAGGCGCTGCTCGGCAAATGCCTTGCGGAACGTCTGTTTTTCGGCAAATGGCTCAAGCTCCACCAACCGCTCTTCGGGCTTGTCGAGAATGTCCGGGCCGAGCGCTTCCACCAGCATGGACGTGAGCTTGGGGTTGGCCTGGTACAACCAGCGACGGAAGGTAATGCCGTTGGTTTTGTTGTTGATGCGTTCCGGGTACAGCTTGTGCAGCTCGGAGAACACCGTGCTGCGCATTAATTGGGTGTGCAGGCCGGACACGCCGTTGACGCTGTGGGAGCCCAGGAATGCCAGGTTGCCCATGCGCACGCGGCGGCCGTTGTCTTCTTCGATCAATGACACCGCGCGCAGTACGTCAAAGTCGTGGATGCCCTTGGCGCGCAGCGAGTCGATGTGCTGGGCGTTGATCAGGTAGATGATCTGCATGTGCCGGGGCAGCATGCGTTCCATCAGGCCGACCGGCCAGGTTTCCAGCGCTTCAGGCAGCAGCGTGTGGTTGGTGTACGACAGGGTTTCAACCGTCACATCCCACGCCGCTTCCCACGGAATGTGGTGCACGTCGACCAATTGACGCATCAGCTCGGCCACGGCGATGGACGGGTGGGTGTCGTTGAGCTGGATCGCGGCGTGTTCGCCCAGGCTCAGCACCGAGCCGTGCATGTTCTTGTGGCGGCGCAGCAGGTCTTGCAGGGAGGCGGCGACAAAGAAGTATTCCTGGCGCAGGCGCAGTTCCTGCCCTGCTTCGGTGCTGTCGGCCGGGTAAAGCACTCGGGAGATGCTTTCGGCGCGTGCCACTTCGGCGACCGCGCCAAGGTGGTCACCGGCGTTGAAGCGCTCCAGGTGCAGGTCTTCCACCGCCCGGGCACGCCACAGCCGCAGCGTGTTGACGCTGGCACCGCGCCAGCCGACAACCGGCGTGTCATAAGCAATGGCGCGCACGGTTTCGTTCGGCGTCCATCGCTGGATCATTTTCCCGGAGGCATCTTCCAGTGTTTCGACGCTGCCACCAAAGCCGATCGGGTACGCCACTTCAGGGCGTTCGAATTCCCATGGGTTGCCGAAGTCCAGCCAGCGCTCGGTCTGCTCCTGCTGCCAGCCATCGACAATCGCCTGGCGAAACAAGCCGTGCTCATAACGGATGCCATACCCATGGCCGGCAATGCCCAGGGTCGACATGCTTTCCATGAAGCACGCCGCCAAGCGACCCAGGCCGCCGTTGCCCAGTGCGGCATCGGGCTCCAGCAGGCGGATGCGCTCAAGGTCGACACCCAGCTCCGAGAGCGCTTCACGAGCGATTTCCAGCACGCCGAGGTTGCTCAGGCTGTCGTAGAGCAAGCGGCCGATGAGGAATTCCAGGGAAAGGTAGTAAACCCGCTTCTGGCCCTTGCGGTAGATGCGCCGGGTGTGGTCCATCCAGTGATCGACCATCTGGTCGCGCGCGGCCAGGGCAATGGCTTCGAACCAGTCGTGGTCGAAGGCGTGATCCGGGTCCTTGCCCACCGCGTAGGTAAGTTTGGTCAAGACGGCATCGCGGAATGCGGCTACCTCTGCTTCTCGTGCAAGTGGTTCCTGAGACATCAATTGCGACCTCGGGCGAGATAGAAGGAGTTGCTAGAGCCTAGACGGTCTGACAGACGGTAGACGCTCTGGTTCGGCACTTTTTTAACGCATTTACCTTTACAGGGTTTTGATGCATTGGCCGTGCCTGCTTTTGATACAAGCGCGCCTTCTGGCCGAAACCCATAAAAAATTGTTCAAAAAATCATCAATCCCGGTATGATCGCGCGCCCGGACACCGCCCCACCTTGGAACCCTGATGAAGCCTCAACTGATCGCCGCCGCGGAACTCGACCGTCTTGAAACGTGGCAGAAATATTCCGCGCATATGTGCGGTGGTTGCGTGTCCAGCTGCTGCACGCTGCCGGTCGAAGTGAAGATCAAGGACCTGATCCGCATTGGTATCGTCGATGAATTCGAGCGCGGCGACCCGCCGAAGAACATCGCCAAGCGCTTGCAGAAGGAAGGCATCGTCGAGCGCTTCAACGCCAAATCCGAGATTTTTACCCTGCAGCGCATGAGCAACAACGATTGCCTGTACCTGGATCGTAAGACGCGCTTCTGCACTATTTATGACAAGCGCCCGGATACCTGCCGCAACCACCCGAAGATCGGTCCACGCCCTGGGTATTGCGCGTACAAGCCGAAGGAAGTGGTGCGCGAGACCAAGTTTCGGACACTCGATAAGTTCTGATCCAAGTTCTTTATTGCCTGGGCTACCGCGTTCGCGAGCAAGCCCGCCCCCACACTTGACCTCATTCATCCTGAAAAAACGCGGTCAAATGTGGGAGCGGGCTTGCTCGCGAAGAGGCCGGCACAATCACTGCACATTTTGCAGGCATAAAAAAAAACGCCCCCGGCCTTTCGACCGGGGGCGTTTTTCATTCAGCCTGAGTTAACTCAGTTCTTGGCTTTCTTGGCAGCGCGGGTACGCTCGCCTTCGTCCAGGATCTTCTTACGCAGGCGGATCGACTTAGGCGTGACTTCGCACAGCTCGTCGTCCTGGATGAATTCCAGGGCCTGTTCCAGGGTGAAGCGAACAGGTGGAACCAGAGCGATGGTTTCGTCTTTACCCGAAGCACGCATGTTGTCGAGCTTCTTGCCTTTGGTTGGGTTGACGCCCATGTCGTTGTCACGGCTGTTCAGACCAACGATCTGACCGTTGTAGATCTCTTGACCGTGTTCAACGAACAGCTTGCCACGCGCCTGGAGGGTTTCCAGGGAGTAGGTCAGTGCCTTGCCGGTTTCTACCGATACCAGAACACCGTTCTGACGGCCGGACATGTCGCCGGACTTCATGGTGTCGTAGCGATCGAAGATCGAGGTCAGGATGCCAGCACCGTTGGTCAGGGTCAGGAACTGGTTACGGAAACCGATCAGACCACGAGCAGGGATGTTGTATTCCAGACGCACACGGCCTTTGCCATCCGGCACCATGTTGGTCAGGTCGCCTTTACGCAGACCCATCTCTTCCATCACCTTGCCCTGGGATTCTTCCGGGGTGTCGATGGTGACGTTTTCGAACGGTTCCTGCTTCACGCCGTCAACCTGACGGATGATCACTTCTGGACGACCAACGCCCATTTCGAAGCCTTCGCGACGCATGGTTTCGATCAGTACCGAGAGGTGCAGCTCACCACGGCCGGAAACCTTGAACTTGTCAGCCGAGTCGCCTTCTTCAACGCGCAGTGCAACGTTGTACAGCAGCTCTTTGTCCAGACGCTCCTTGATGTTACGGGAGGTCACGAACTTGCCTTCTTTACCGCAGAAAGGCGAGTCGTTTACCTGGAAGGTCATGGAAACGGTTGGCTCGTCAACGGTCAGAGGCTTCATCGCCTCGACGGTGTCCGGGTGGCACAGGGTGTCGGAGATGAACAGCGAGTCCATACCGCTGATGCACACGATGTCGCCAGCGGCCGCTTCTTCAACGTCGATGCGGTGCAGACCGTGGTGACCCATCAGCTTCAGGATACGACCGTTGCGCTTCTTGCCGTCGGCGCCGATAGCGACAACCGGGGTGTTCGGCTTGACGCGACCACGGGCGATACGGCCAACGCCGATAACACCCAGGAAGCTGTTGTAGTCCAGAGCGGAGATCTGCATCTGGAACGCGCCGTCACGGTCAACAGCCGGGGCTGGTACGTTGTCGACGATCGACTGGTACAGCGGGGTCATGTCTTCAGCCATGTCGGTGTGGTCCAGACCGGCAATACCGTTCAGGGCCGAGGCGTAGACGACTTTGAAGTCCAGCTGTTCTTCGGTGGCACCCAGGTTGTCGAACAGGTCGAAGATCTGGTCCAGAACCCAGTCCGGACGCGCGCCTGGACGGTCAACCTTGTTGATGCACACGATCGGACGCAGGCCGGCTTCGAACGCCTTCTTGGTCACGAAACGGGTTTGCGGCATAGGGCCGTCTTGAGCGTCAACCAGCAGCAGAACGGAGTCAACCATCGACATTACGCGTTCTACTTCGCCGCCGAAGTCGGCGTGGCCCGGGGTATCCACGATGTTGATGTGGTAGCCGTTCCAGTTGATAGCGGTGTTTTTAGCCAGGATGGTAATACCGCGCTCTTTTTCCTGGTCGTTGGAGTCCATCACGCGCTCGTCGTTGAGCTCGTTGCGCTCCAGGGTGCCGGATTGACGCAGGAGTTTGTCTACCAGGGTGGTTTTACCATGGTCAACGTGAGCAATGATGGCGATGTTACGTAGATTTTCGATCACTTGTGTATCTCGATCAGAGGATTCGGTGTGCTGACAGGTCGTGGCAGCGATTAACAGTAGAGTCAGGCCTTGCCGTTACAGCTTGACGGCAGAGTCGGGGGGCCGGTGACGCAGGCCACAGGCAAACAGCCCCGGGCTCTTAGCTCGGTCGATAAACGCGCACATTGGCATGTCCCTCACTGAGCAAATGGTGGGCATGCAGGCGACTCATCACGCCTTTGTCGCAATACAGCAGGTACTGACGGCTGTTATCCAGTTCCTTGAAACGCGCATTCAATGCATAGAACGGCAGCGTTTGTACGTCGATGCCGGCGATTTCCAGCGGCTCATCCTCAGCGGCATCCGGGTGACGGATGTCGATGACGATCTGGCCGGCCAGGGCTTCGCTGACTTCTTCGATCTTGATGTCCTGGCCCAATTCGTCGATCACGCGATCGATCGGGACCAGCTTGGCGTTCTCGAGCGCACGCTCCAGAATCGCCATGTCGAATTCTTTCTCCTCATGCTCCACGCGATGGCGCTTGGCGTGGGTCTTGGGGTTCACCGAAATGACCCCGCAGTACTCGGGCATGTGCTTGGCAAAGTCGGCGGTGCCGATCTGCTCTGCCAGGTCGATGATGTCCTGCTTGTGGCTGGCGATCAGCGGGCGCAAGACCAGCTTCTCGGTGACGCAATCGATGATCGACAGGTTCGGCAGCGTTTGGCTGGAGACCTGGGAGATCGCCTCACCGGTTACCAGTGCATCGATCTGCAACTTGTCGGCGATTCGCGAGGCCGCGCGCAACATCATACGCTTCAATACCACGCCCATATGACCGTTATCGACTTTACCGAGAATTTCGCCCAGCACTTCCTCGAACGGTACGCTCACAAATAGCACGCGTTGGGAGCTGCCGTACTTCTTCCAGATAAAATGCGCGACTTCCATCACGCCCAATTCGTGTGCACGTCCGCCCAGGTTAAAGAAGCAGAAGTGGCTCATCAGGCCGCGGCGCATGATCTGGTAGGCCGCCACCGTGGAATCGAAACCGCCGGACATCAGCACCAGGGTCTGTTCCAGGGCGCCCAGCGGGTAGCCGCCGATGCTGTTGTGCTGGCTGTGGATCACAAACAACCGTTGGTCGCGAATTTCCATGCGCACTTCAATTTGCGGCGCTTTCAGGGAAATTCCGGATGCGCCGCACTCGCGACGCAGCTTGCTGCCGACGTATTTCTCGACGTCCATGGAGCTGAAGGTGTGCTTGCCGGCACGCTTGCAGCGCACCGAAAAGATCTTGCCTTCAAGCTCACTGCCGTAGTGCTGTTTGCACTTCTCGGTGATGTCATCGAAGTCGCCCAGCGGGTACTCATCCACCTGCAGGAAATGCGCGATGCCCGGCATGCAGCTCAGGCGCTCGGTCATGTCCTTCAAGGCTTTGGGCTCGGTGACACGGGTTTCCAGCTCGAGGTTGTCCCACACGCCGTTCACCACCACAGCCGGGTCCAGATCGCGGAGCACGGCACGGATGTTCTTGGCCAACTGACGGATGAAACGCGTCCGTACCGGTCGGCTTTTGATGGTGATCTCGGGGAAGACTTTAACGATTAATTTCATGGAAACAGCGCGCGCCGGGCCTGCTGAAAAAGGGGGGCGCGGATTATAGCGGAAATCGCTCAAGGTTTAACCAGTTAATATGCATCGCACGTATCACGCACTAAATAGGTGCATTTGTGCGCCTTTGCGCTACATTGCGGTGCGCCATTTTTGGTCTTTTGTCGTAATGCACCTTTATAGGGTCGTTTTTTGAGCAGAAAACCCATGTTGGCGCACTGGCATGCAATTTGCTCTCTTGTGAGGCAGGTTGCCATGGCGGACTATCCGCGCCGGCATCACCCACATTCTAAGGGCTAACTCCACTACCCCAGCCCGAAGCCACCCGGAGGACACTATGTCGAAGTCGGTTCAACTCATCAAAGATCATGACGTTAAATGGATTGATCTGCGCTTCACGGACACCAAAGGCACTCAGCACCACGTGACCATGCCGGCTCGCGACGCGCTGGATGAAGCTTTCTTCGAAGAAGGCAAAATGTTCGACGGTTCCTCCATCGCTGGCTGGAAAGGCATCGAAGCCTCCGACATGATCCTGATGCCGGACGACAGCACTGCCGTACTCGACCCGTTCACCGAAGAGCCGACCCTGATCCTGGTCTGCGACGTGATCGAGCCTTCGACCATGCAAGGCTACGACCGCGACCCACGTGCGATCGCCAAGCGTGCCGAGGAATACCTGAAGTCGACCGGTATCGGTGACACTGTATTCGTAGGCCCAGAGCCAGAATTCTTCATCTTCGACCAAGTGAAGTTCAAGTCCGACATCTCCGGCTCCATGTTCAAGATCTACTCCGAACAAGGCTCCTGGATGTCCGATCAAGACGTGGAAGGCGGCAACCATGGCCACCGTCCAGGCATCAAAGGTGGCTACTTCCCAGTTCCGCCGTTCGACCACGACCACGAAATCCGTACCTCCATGTGCAACGCCATGGAAGACATGGGCCTGACCATCGAAGTGCACCACCACGAAGTGGCCACTGCCGGCCAGAACGAAATCGGTGTGAAGTTCAACACCCTGGTGGCCAAGGCTGACGAAGTACAGACCCTGAAGTACTGCGTACACAACACTGCCGTTGCCTACGGCCGTACCGCTACCTTCATGCCTAAGCCTCTGTACGGCGATAACGGTTCGGGTATGCACGTTCACCTGTCCATCGCCAAAGAGGGCAAGAACACCTTCGCTGGCGAAGGTTATGCCGGCCTGTCCGACACTGCCCTGTATTTCATCGGCGGTATCATCAAGCACGGTAAGGCCTTGAACGGCTTCACCAACCCGTCGACCAACTCCTACAAGCGTCTGGTCCCAGGTTTCGAAGCACCGGTAATGCTGGCCTACTCGGCGCGCAACCGTTCCGCTTCGATCCGTATTCCATACGTGTCCAGCCCTCGCGCTCGCCGTATCGAAGCACGCTTCCCGGATCCAGCAGCCAACCCGTACCTGGCCTTCGCTGCCCTGGTAATGGCTGGCCTGGACGGTATCCAGAACAAGATCCACCCTGGCGACGCCGCCGACAAAAACTTGTACGACCTGCCGCCTGAAGAGGCCAAAGAGATCCCACAAGTGTGCGGCAGCCTGAAAGAAGCCCTGGAAGAGCTGGACAAGGGCCGTGCGTTCCTGACCAAAGGCGGCGTGTTCAGCGACGACTTCATCGACGCTTACATCGGCCTGAAGAGCGAAGAAGAAATCAAGGTTCGCACCTTCGTACACCCACTGGAATACGAGCTGTACTACAGCTGCTGATCCGGTAGCGCTGCTTAATGTAGCGTGATGAAAAAAGACCTCCTTCGGGAGGTCTTTTTTTTGGCCCGCGATTGCGCCGCATCGAGCACCTGTTGTATTGACTGATACTCCGCCATCGCGGGCAAGCCCCGCTCCCACAGGAGATCATCCTTGAAACGTCGACTTGTGTTCGCTCTGTTGTTCGTCAGTGCCAGTGCGAGTGCTGCGCCGCCCACTCTGGAGCCGCTGCTCAACAGCATTGCCGAACGCCTGGAGATCGCCGACCAGGTAGCCCTGAGCAAATGGGACAGCAAAAAGCCCGTGGAAGATAAAAAGCGCGAACAAGAGGTGATCGCCAGCGTTAGCGCCCAGGCACCGACCTACAAGCTGGACGCGGCCGCCGCCGAGCAGTTTTTTTCGGCGCAGATCGAGGCCAACAAGCTGGTGCAATACACCCACCTTTCCGACTGGCAGTTCCAAGGCAAGGCGCCGGACGACCCACGCCCGGACCTGATCAAACAGATACGCCCGCAGCTGGATGAACTGCAAAAACGCCTGCTGCAGCAGCTGGCCGACTTTACCCCGCAGCGCACCGACCCGCAGTGCCCACAGTGGCTGGCCGAAGCCGTGCATGAGCCGCTGAACGATCCACTGCGGCAACTGGCGATGATCCGTGCCACGGCCGAGCTGTGCGTTCGACCTACTTGATTTGAGGAACCGTCCTGCATCTTCACCTGGGCCGACAGCCATAGCCTGAGCGTTCACTGACCGAATAGGATGGAACCATGGACACCCTCAAGTGCTTGACTGCAGCAGCGACAGTTTTGTCGTTGCTGGGCTGCGGCACGCAGGCAAAAGATGCGGCGCAGATCGAGAAAGAGGTCTTGCTTGAACGTAGCGAGTCTTGGGACGGCACGCCCTACAAAGCCTACCCGTCCGGCACGCCGCAGCTCACGCTGATACGCCTGAAGATCCCGGCACGCACGCAACTGCCTTGGCACACCCACCCGATGCCGAACGCTGCCTACATCGTTTCAGGGGAGTTGACCGTTGACACCCGCGCAAGCGGCGCCTCGCGGACCTTGAGGCAAGGGCAAACCCTGGCCGAGATGATGGGCACCGAACATCGCGGCATTACCGGAAGCACACCCGTTGAGCTTCTGGTCTTTTATGCGGGCACTCCAGGCATGCCACTGTCAGAGCAACGCTGACCGTCCCGAACCGTTTTCACCCCGCATTGAAAACGGTCCGCCCAGCACTTCCTGAACAACCTTCACAAAACCGCACTATATTGGTGCGATAGGCTGCACCCTACCCACCTGCCCAGCCCATTTTGGTTCGAAACTTCCCGAGCAAGCTGGCAGAACGCCACAGTTTCGCGCCTAAAACCCCCATTTCAGGGCTTGCACGCTTCTTTTCGGAGCCTTGGTTTGGTTTTTGCATTTTCCTTGTATCAGCGTGTGCCTCAAGCCCGCGCGTTGCTCCAAAAGAGGTCCTGATGACCATCAGCGATGCACTGCACCGTTTGCTACTCGACAACCTGACCACCGCGACCATCCTACTCAACGACGACTTGCGTCTTGAGTACATGAACCCGGCGGCGGAGATGCTCCTGGCCATCAGCGGCCAGCGCAGCCATGGGCAGTTCATCAGCGAATTGTTCACCGAGTCAGCCGAAGCCTTGAGCTCATTGCGCCAGGCCGTGGAGCAGGCACACCCCTTCACCAAGCGCGAAGCGATGCTCACGGCCCTGACCGGCCAGACCCTGACCGTCGACTACGCCGTGACCCCGATCCTCAGCAACGGCGCCACCCTGCTGCTGCTGGAAGTGCACCCGCGCGACCGCCTGCTGCGCATCACCAAGGAAGAAGCGCAGCTGTCCAAGCAGGAGACCAGCAAGATGCTGGTGCGCGGCCTGGCCCATGAGATCAAGAATCCGCTGGGCGGTATCCGTGGCGCAGCGCAACTGCTGGCCCGCGAGCTGCCGGACGATAACCTCAAGGACTACACCAACGTCATCATCGAAGAGGCCGACCGCCTGCGTAACCTGGTGGACCGCATGCTCGGCTCCAACAAGCTGCCGTCGCTGGCGATGACCAACGTGCACGAAGTGCTGGAGCGTGTCTGTCAGCTGGTTGAGGCCGAAAGCCAGGGCTGCATCACCTTGGTGCGCGACTATGACCCAAGCATTCCCGACGTTTTGATCGACCGCGAACAGATGATTCAGGCGGTGCTCAATATCGTACGTAACGCCATGCAGGCCATCAGCAGCCAGAACGAGCTGCGCCTGGGCCGCATCAGCCTGCGCACCCGCGCCCTGCGTCAGTTCACAATTGGCCATGTGCGCCATCGCCTGGTGACCAAGGTCGAGATCATCGACAACGGCCCGGGGATTCCTGCGGAACTGCAGGAAACCATTTTCTTTCCCATGGTCAGTGGCCGCCCGGACGGTACCGGGCTGGGCCTGGCCATTACCCAGAACATCATCAGCCAGCACCAGGGTCTGATCGAGTGTGAGAGCCATCCTGGCCACACCACGTTCTCGATCTTTCTGCCACTGGAACAAGGAGCCCCATCGACATGAGCCGTAGTGAAACTGTCTGGATCGTCGATGACGACCGTTCTATCCGCTGGGTCCTCGAGAAAGCCTTGCAACAGGAAGGCATGACCACCCAGAGCTTCGACAGCGCCGACGGTGTAATGAGCCGCCTGGCGCGCCAGCAGCCCGACGTGATCATCTCGGACATCCGCATGCCCGGCGCCAGTGGCCTGGACCTGCTGGCGCGGATTCGCGAGCAGCACCCGCGCTTGCCGGTGATCATCATGACGGCGCACTCGGACCTGGACAGCGCTGTCGCGTCCTATCAGGGCGGCGCCTTTGAATACCTGCCCAAGCCGTTCGACGTGGACGAAGCGGTGGCATTGGTCAAACGCGCCAACCAGCACGCCCAGGAACAACAGAACCAGGAAGCTCCACCCGCCCTGACCCGCACCCCGGAAATCATCGGCGAAGCGCCGGCGATGCAGGAAGTGTTTCGCGCCATCGGGCGCTTGAGCCATTCCAACATCACCGTGCTGATCAACGGCGAGTCGGGGACCGGTAAAGAGCTGGTCGCCCATGCCCTGCACCGTCACAGCCCACGCGCAGCCTCGCCGTTCATTGCGTTGAACATGGCGGCGATTCCAAAGGATTTGATGGAATCCGAGCTGTTCGGCCACGAAAAAGGCGCATTCACTGGCGCAGCCAACCTGCGTCGCGGGCGCTTTGAACAGGCTGACGGCGGCACGCTGTTCCTCGATGAAATCGGCGATATGCCGGCCGACACCCAGACCCGCCTGCTGCGCGTGCTGGCGGACGGTGAGTTCTATCGGGTGGGCGGACACACACCGGTCAAGGTCGACGTACGCATCATCGCGGCGACCCACCAGAACCTGGAAACCCTGGTGCACGCGGGCAAATTCCGTGAGGACTTGTTCCACCGCCTCAACGTGATCCGCATCCATATCCCGCGCATGTCGGACCGTCGCGAAGACATCCCGACCCTGGCCCGCCACTTCCTCAGCCGCGCCGCTCAGGAGCTGGCCGTCGAGCCGAAGCTGCTGAAAAGCGAGACCGAGGAATACCTGAAGAACCTGCCGTGGCCCGGCAACGTGCGTCAGTTGGAGAACACCTGCCGCTGGATCACGGTGATGGCCTCCGGACGCGAAGTGCACATCAGCGACCTGCCTCCGGAGCTGTTGAGCCTTCCGCAGGATTCCGCGCCGGTGACCAACTGGGAACAAGCGCTGCGCCAATGGGCCGACCAGGCCCTGGCGCGCGGCCAGTCGAACCTGCTGGACAGCGCCGTGCCGGCGTTCGAGCGCATCATGATCGAGACCGCCCTCAAGCACACCGCCGGTCGCCGCCGCGATGCCGCCGTGTTGCTGGGTTGGGGCCGCAATACCCTGACGCGCAAGATCAAGGAGTTGGGGATGAAGGTGGATGGTGGGGATGATGATGAGGGTGATGAGGGCTAACCCCCCTCTTAAATCCACCGGACATCTAATGTGGGAGCGGGCTTGCTCGCGAAGGCAGTGTGTCATTCGACATATTCGGTGACTGACACTCCGCCTTCGCGAGCAAGCCCGCTCCCACATTTGGATCTTCACACTGTTCCAGACCGTGCACCGCTTCAATGCACCATGAACCGGCATCGGGCATGAATCTAACGCATCAAGCCTCAGGCTCGTTGATGACAATCTGAATACCAAAAACACCAAAGCCCCGTATTCCGGGGCTTTGCGCTTTTTTTAGGATTTTTTTGGCACAACGTCGCCACTCTGGCACGCGCCCTGCAATAACCCTTGTACTACCCAGTTTCGGGGACCTTGGTACAGGCAGGCCGAGAATCCCCTCTTTACACCCGGGGTGCTTGACGCGAGCAGCGTCGCGCTCCACACCGCTTTGGGGAACCTCGGTACAGGCAGGCCGGGGATTCCCTCTTTAACACCGAAGCTTTGCAAGCTTCACCCTGTTTTGGGAGCCCTGGTACAGGCAGGCCGGGAACTCCCTCTTTTATTGCTCTTGGAGATGGATCTCCAGCCGCCAGCGGCCGTCAGCCTCCTCCCCTTTCCATTCCCCGCGCAACGGCCGAGCCGCCACCAGGTTCAGCAGCAGGCCGCCATCGGTCTTGCGCACGCGCCAGTTCACATCCTTGTCATTGACCTTGAGCTGCCCACCGGCGGCCTGGCCCTGTGCGTCGAACAGCAGCGCCACGGTGCCGTCGATATGCTCGCCGTGCAGCTTGGGTTCGCTGTTGAACCACACCACCACGCCGTCCGCCGCGGTCTCGACCTGCTGCAGTTCGACCGGGTCCGGTGTGGTCAGGCGACCGATCATCAGGCCCACCATCATGCCAACAATCGCCAATGAGCCCATGACCCGAGGCATAAGCTTCGGTCTTGGGTCCTCTTCAGGGGTAGAATGCAGCGCATCTTTGCCTTCGGAGCCGTGCATGTTTCACGTCATCCTTTTTCAACCAGAAATTCCGCCGAATACCGGCAACGTTATCAGGCTGTGCGCCAACAGTGGCTGCCACCTGCATTTGATCGAGCCCCTGGGCTTCGACATGGACGACAAGCGCCTGCGCCGTGCCGGGCTCGACTACCACGAGTACGCCACGCTCAAGCGCCACGCCGACCTGGCCAGTTGCCTGGAAAGCCTGGGGCATCCGCGACTGTTCGCGTTCACCACCAAGGGCTCGCAACCGTTCCACGATGTCAGCTTTGCCGAAGGTGACGCCTTCCTGTTCGGTCCGGAAAGCCGTGGCCTGCCGGCCGAGGTACTCGACGCCCTGCCCGATGGCCATCGCCTGCGCTTGCCGATGCGCGAGGGGTGCCGCAGCTTGAACCTGTCCAACACCGTGGCCGTCGCGGTTTACGAAGGCTGGCGCCAGCTCGGTTTCAAGTAACACCGTAAAACAAGTGTGGGAGGGGGCTTGCCCCCGATGACGGAGTGCCAGTCGACATCTATGTGACTGACACTCCGCTATCGGGGGCAAGCCCCCTCCCACATTTTTACCGCATCGACTTATTGAACGGTCGACGAACCTTCCTGTTGCATGCGCTGCAGCTCTTGAGCGTACAGGGCATCGAAGTTCACCGGAGCCAGCATCAGCGCAGGGAACGAGCCACGGGTGACCAGGCTGTCCAGGGTCTCACGGGCATACGGGAACAGGATGTTCGGGCAGAACGCGCCCAAGGTGTGGCTCATGGACGCTTCGTCCAGGCCCTGGATCAGGAAGATACCGGCCTGTTGCACTTCAGCGATGAAGGCCACTTCTTCGCCGTTCTTGACGGTCACGGACAGGGTCAGCACGACTTCGTGGAAGTCGCCTTCCAGGGCCTTCTGGCGAGTGTTCAGGTCCAGTGCAACGCTTGGGGTCCATTCCTGGCGGAAGATGGCCGGGCTTTTCGGCGCTTCGAACGACAGGTCACGCACGTAGATGCGCTGCAGCGAAAACTGTGGCGCTTGGGCTTCTGCAGCTTCGGTGTTCTGTTGGTCAGTCATCGCAGATCCTTGTGATCTTGGGGTCTTTTAGGGTTTAGGCATCAGACGAGCAGCAGCGCATCGAGTTTACCCGCGCGCTCCAGGGCGAACAGGTCATCGCAACCACCGATATGCTTGGCGCCGATCCAGATCTGCGGCACGGACGTGCGCCCCGCCTTCTGGGCCATTTCGGCGCGCACCTGGGGTTTGCCGTCGACCTTGATTTCTTCGAAGGCAACGCCCTTTTTCTCCAGCAGAGCCTTGGCCCGCATGCAGTAAGGGCACCAATCGCTGGAATACACGACAACCTGGCTCATATCACTTCACCAGCGGCAGGTTATCGGCGCGCCAGCTGCTGATGCCACCGGACAGCTTGGCGGCGGTGAAACCGGTCTTGAGCATTTCGCGGGCGTGGGTGCCGGCGTGCTGGCCTTGGGCGTCGACCAGGATGATGGTCTTGGCCTTGTGCTTTTCCAACTCGACCAGGCGCGCGATCAGCTTGTCCTGCGGAATGTTCAGGGCACCGACGATGTGGCCGGTGGCAAAATCCTTGGCCGGGCGGATGTCCACGACAACGGCCTCATCCTTGTTGACCAGTGCGGTCAGCTCCGCCGTGCTCAGGCTGCGGCCACCGCGGCTCAATTCGTGAGCGATCAGCAGCGCCAGCAGGATGACGAAGGCACCCACGAGCAGGTAGTGGGCAGTGGCAAATGCAATCAGGTGATCAACCATCAAGGAGGTTCCAGGGCGTTAAAATGGCGGTAAGTATACACAGCCGTCAGGGGGGGCCAACCCCCGTAAAGCGGTGACGTGGTCGGAACTTCGCTTTAAACTGCCACTCCCTTTTCAATTGTCTTCCTTTATTACCGCCGCGAGAGGATCTATGACTACTACGCCTAAACCTTTGGTCCTGATAATTCTCGATGGCTTCGGACACAGTGAAAGCCACCACGACAACGCGGTATACGCGGCCAAGAAGCCTGTACTCGACCGCCTGACCGCCAGCGTACCCAACGGCCTCATCTCTGGTTCAGGTATGGACGTAGGCTTGCCGGACGGTCAGATGGGCAACTCGGAAGTCGGCCACATGAACCTCGGCGCCGGACGAGTGGTATACCAGGACTTCACCCGTGTGACCAAAGCGATCCGCGATGGTGAGTTCTTCGAGAACCCGACCATCTGCGCCGCGGTAGATAAAGCAGTGGCTGCCGGCAAGGCCGTGCACTTCATGGGCCTGCTGTCCGATGGCGGCGTCCACAGCCACCAGGACCACCTGGTCGCCATGGCCGAACTGGCCTTTAAGCGCGGCGCCGACAAGATTTACCTGCACGCTTTCCTCGACGGCCGGGACACCCCGCCGAAAAGCGCGCAATCCTCCATCGAACTGCTCGACACCACCTTCGCCGCCCTCGGCAAAGGCCGTATCGCCAGTTTGGTCGGCCGTTACTTCGCCATGGACCGCGACAACCGTTGGGACCGCGTCTCCCAGGCCTACAACCTGATCGTCGACGGCCAGGCCGAATTCCACGCCGCCACCGCCCAGGAAGGCCTGGAGGCCGCCTACGCCCGTGGCGAGAGCGACGAATTCGTCAAGGCCACCACCATCGGCGAGCCGGTGAAGGTAGAAGACGGCGACGCGGTGGTGTTCATGAACTTCCGTGCCGACCGCGCCCGCGAGCTGAGCCGCGTGTTTGTCGAAGACGGTTTCAAGGAATTCGAGCGTGCCCGCCAGCCCAAAGTGCAGTACGTGGGCCTGACCCAATACGCCGCCAGCATCCCGGCCCCCGCGGCCTTTGCTCCGGGCAGCCTGGACAACGTGCTGGGCGACTACCTGGCAAAAAACGGCAAGACCCAGCTGCGCATTGCCGAAACCGAGAAATACGCCCACGTGACCTTCTTCTTCTCCGGCGGTCGTGAAGAGCCGTTCCCAGGCGAAGAACGCATTCTGATCCCATCGCCAAAGGTTGCGACCTACGACCTGCAGCCGGAAATGAGCGCGCCGGAAGTCACCGACAAGATCGTCGACGCCATCGAACACCAGCGTTACGACGTGATCGTGGTCAACTACGCCAACGGCGACATGGTCGGCCATAGCGGTAACCTGGAAGCCGCGACCAAGGCCGTGGAATGCCTGGACCTTTGCGTCGGTCGCATCGTCGATGCCCTGGAGAAAGTCGGCGGCGAAGCACTGATCACGGCCGACCACGGCAACTGCGAACAGATGTCCGATGAATCCACCGGCCAGGCCCACACAGCCCACACGACTGAGCCAGTGCCGTTTATCTATGTCGGCAAGCGTGATTTGAAAGTGCGCGAAGGCGGCGTGCTGGCAGATGTGGCGCCGACCATGCTGATGCTGATGGGGCTGGAGAAGCCGGTGGAGATGACCGGGACTTCGATTCTGGTCTGATCCCAGCCTCACCGAAAAATAATGTGGGAGGGGGCTTGCCCCCGATTACGGTAGATCGGCTGAAACATAGGTGGCTGATACACCGCTATCGGGGGCAAGCCCCCTCCCACATTGGATCTTCTGTGTTTGGTAGATATCTTTTCGCCATTCCAGCGCCACTCGGCACATAACTTGCCCCCAGCCCGAATTGGGCGTTTTTTTTGCCGCGCTTGGCGGGCATACTAGAGCGTCCCTTTCCCTGGTGTCGCCCGCCTCTATGCTTCGCGCCTTGATTACCCTCGCTCTTGTCTGCCTGCTCCAACCGGCGTTTGCCGATGAGCGCGCACAAACCCAACAACAGTTGGACGCTACGCGTCAGGACATTACCGAGCTGAAAAAACTGCTCGGCAAGCTCCAGGAAGAAAAATCCGGCGTGCAGAAAGATCTGCGCGGCACGGAAACCGAGATGGGCAAGCTGGAGAAGCAGGTCCAGGAGTTACAAAAAGAACTAAAGAAGAGCGAGTCGGAACTGGAGCGACTCGACGCTGAGAAAAAAAAACTCCAGAGCGCACGCGTTGAACAGCAACGCTTGATCGCGATCCAGGCTCGTGCCGCCTATCAGAATGGCCGCCAGGAATACCTCAAGCTGCTGCTCAACCAGCAGAACCCGGAAAAATTCGCGCGCACCCTGACCTACTACGACTACCTGAGCAAGGCTCGCCTGGAGCAATTGAAAAGCTTCAACGAGACCTTGCGCCAGTTGGTCAACGTCGAACAGGAAATCGCTAACCAGCAGTCGCAGCTTGAGGACCAGAAAAGCAGCCTCAACGCTCAGCGCGACGAGCTGGACAAGGTTCGCAAAGAGCGCCAGCTGGCCCTGGCCAAGCTGAATGACGACGTGAAGGCCCGCGACGCCAAGCTGCAAGCCCGCGAGCAGGACCAGGCCGACTTGGCCAAAGTCCTCAAAACGATTGAAGAAACCCTGGCCCGCCAGGCACGTGAGGCCGAAGAAGCGCGGCAAAAAGCGCTGATCGCCCAGCAGGAAGCCGAAAAAAAGCGCCAGCGTGAGGCCGAGCTGGCTGCCACCTCGGACGCCCCGGCACCGCGTAAACCGGCGCGTGCAGCGCCTGGCCCGCTGGTTTCCAGCGCCGGCGAATCCTTCGGCGGCCCTTTTGCTTCAGCGCGCGGCAAACTTCCATGGCCCGTTGATGGTCGATTACTGGCACGCTTCGGTGAAACCCGTGGCGATGACACCCGCGCGAAGTGGGATGGCGTGATGATCAGCGCCTCCGCTGGCAGCCAGGTGCACGCCGTCCACGGTGGGCGCGTGGTGTTTGCCGATTGGCTGCGGGGTGCCGGTTTGTTGGTGATTCTTGACCACGGTAATGGCTATTTGAGTCTTTACGGCCACAATCAGACTTTACTCAAGTCGGCAGGTGATGTTGTAAAAGCCGGTGAATCCATTTCCACTGTCGGTAACAGTGGTGGCCAGGACACCCCGGCGCTGTACTTCGCTATTCGTCAGCAGGGCCGCCCGAGCGACCCTGCACAATGGTGCCGTTCCCAAGGATAGGGCTGCATCTACATTAGGAGTTCGTTCGACATGCTGCATTTGTCCCGCCTCACTTCGCTGGCCCTGACGATCGCCCTGGTGATCGGCGCGCCCCTGGCTTTCGCCGACCAGGCCGCTCCGGCTGCACCCGCCGCCACGGCCGCGACCACCAAGGCGCCGTTGCCGCTGGATGAGCTGCGCACGTTCGCCGAGGTCATGGACCGCATCAAGGCAGCCTATGTCGAACCCGTAGACGACAAGACCCTGCTGGAAAATGCCATCAAGGGCATGCTCAGCAACCTCGATCCGCACTCCGCCTACCTGGGCCCGGAAGATTTCGCCGAGCTGCAGGAAAGCACCAGCGGTGAATTCGGCGGCCTGGGCATTGAAGTCGGCTCCGAAGACGGCAACATCAAGGTGGTCTCGCCGATCGATGACACCCCGGCGTCCAAGGCAGGCATCCAGGCTGGCGACTTTATCGTCAAGATCAATGGTCAGCCGACCCGTGGCCAGACCATGACCGAAGCCGTCGACAAGATGCGCGGCAAGATCGGCCAGAAAATCACCCTGACCCTGGTACGCGACGGCGGCAACCCGTTCGACGTGACGCTGACCCGCGCGACCATTGTGGTCAAGAGCGTGAAGAGTCAGCTGTTGGAGTCGGGCTACGGCTACATCCGCATCACCCAGTTCCAGGTCAAGACCGGCGACGAAGTGGCCAAGGCCCTGGCCAAGCTGCGCAAGGACAACGGCAAAAAACTCAACGGTATCGTGCTCGACCTGCGTAATAACCCAGGCGGCGTGCTGCAGTCGGCGGTGGAAGTGGTCGACCACTTCATCACCAAAGGCCTGATCGTCTACACCAAGGGCCGTATCGCCAACTCCGAGCTGCGCTTCTCGGCCACCGGCAACGATCTCAGCGAAAACGTGCCACTGGCCGTGCTGATCAACGGCGGCAGCGCCTCGGCCTCGGAGATCGTCGCCGGCGCGCTGCAAGACCAGAAGCGCGGCGTGCTGATGGGCACCACCAGCTTCGGCAAAGGCTCGGTGCAAACCGTATTGCCGCTGAACAACGAGCGGGCGCTGAAGATCACCACTGCGCTGTACTACACACCGAATGGCCGCTCGATCCAGGCCCAGGGCATCGTGCCGGACATCGAGGTGCGCAAGGCCAAGATCACCAACGAGATCGACAGCGAGTACTACAAAGAGGCTGACCTGCAAGGTCACTTGGGCAATGGCAACGGCGGCGCTGACCAGCCAACCGACAGCAGCAAGAAAGCCAAACCGATGCCGCAGGACGACGATTACCAGCTGGCCCAGGCGCTGAGCCTGCTCAAGGGCCTGAGCATCACCCGCAGCCGTTGATATGCGTTTTGCCCTGATCATTGCTGTGCTGTGCAGCCTGGCAGGCGTCGCCCACGCGACACCTGCCGGTGAGCCGCACAAAGCCTACCTGACCCTCATCATCGACGACCTCGGGCAAAACCTGCCCCGCGATCGTCGCGTGCTGGCCCTGCCTGGGCCGGTCACCACGGCGATCATGCCCGACACGCCCCACGCCGCCGAATTCGCCCGCGAAGCGCACAAGGCCGGCAAGATCGTGATCCTGCACATGCCCATGGACCCGGCTACCGGACCGTTTGCCTGGCACCCCGAGTTGTCCATCGAAGAACTCGGCAAGCGCCTGGACGCCGCGTTCCAGGCCGTGCCCTACACCGCCGGTATCAACAACCACATGGGCAGCCGCATGACTGCCCAGCCGGCCGCCATGGCCTGGTTGATGGCCGAGCTGCAACGGCGCAACAAGTTCTTTGTCGACAGCCGCACCAGTGCGCAAACCGTGGCGGCCGCCGAGGCGCAGAAGATTGGCCTGGCCCATGTGTCGCGGGATGTGTTTCTGGATGACGAGCGCACTGAAGCGGCGATCACCACGCAATTGCAGACGGCAATCAAGCTGGCGCACAAGCAGGGTTCAGTGGTGATGATCGGCCACCCTTACCCACAAACCCTGGCGGTGTTGGAGCGCGAATTGCCCAAGCTCAAGGCCCAGGGCGTCGACTGGATCAATATCAAGTTGATGATTAGCGTGCGCAGCAACCAGGCCATGGCCGGGCACGGCAAGGATGGCATTTACCGCTGACGATCCGTTGTAGGCGCCGACTTGCCAGCGCCTACAGGGAATTCGTCCGGTTACAGATAGTTCGCCATGATCTCGTCGACGACGCCATCTTTTCGCAGTTGGTCCAGCGCGGCCTGAAGCTTGGCTACCAGCTCATCCGGCACGTCCTTGTTCAGTGCAAGGTAGAGCTGGGCGCTGTTAAAGCGCAGGACCGTCTTGAGCCCCGTCACGCCGACTTGGCGCGCCAGGTAACGTCCGGCAGGATCGCCGGTGGCCCACAGATCGATCTGGCCATCCATCAGTTTCTGCGCGTTGTCCTGGTCCCGCAGCACGACTATCGGCTTTAAACCCTGTTTTTCCAGGGACTCGGCAATCGCATCACCCTTGTAGGCACCGATCCTGTAGGGGCGGGCGTGCTCAAGGTGGGCCAGTTGGATTTTGCTGTCAGCCTTGGCCAGCAGCACCCAATCGTCGGGGCCAATGGGGCCGACCCATTTGAACAGCGCTTCACGGTCCGGCAGCCGGGCCATCACGAACACACCATAACCAGGTTTTTCCAGGGCGAGCTTGTAGATGCGTTCCCAAGGAAATCGCAGGGTGAGGTTGTAGGCAATACCGGCGCGCTTGAAGGTCTCGCGCACGATGTCCACGGCAATGCCTTCGATGTTCTCTTCCTTGGCGAAGTTCTTGCCGTTTTTCGCCATGTTGTAGGGCGGGAAGTTTTCCGTCAGCAGCACCAGGGAGGCGTCGGACGGTTCTTCGGCGCGGGCCGAACCTGCCAACAGGAGGGACGTACTGGCGAAGGCGAGCAGCAGGTGCTTGAACATGTAAGTTACCGGAATCCATGGCAAGCGCAGAGAGTGCCGCGCACTTGCCATGGTGTCCAGCAGCATTCAGCGAACGACGATACCGCGCGCCGCCATGTAGGCCTTGGCCTCAGGAACGGTGTACTCGCCAAAGTGAAAAATACTCGCCGCCAGCACCGCGCTGGCGTGGCCTTCGGTCACACCGTCGGCCAGGTGCTGCAGGTTGCCGACGCCGCCGGAAGCAATCACCGGAATGCCCAGCGCATCGCTGATGGCGCGGGTCACGCCCAGGTCGAAGCCGTTTTTCATGCCGTCCTGGTCCATGCTGGTCAGCAGGATTTCACCGGCGCCCAGACCTTCCATCTTCATTGCCCACTCCACCGCGTCCAGGCCGGTGGGCTTGCGCCCGCCATGGGTGAAGATCTCCCAGCGCGGGGTTTCACCCGGGCCGGAGACTTTCTTGGCGTCGATGGCAACGACGATGCATTGCGAGCCGAAATGCTGCGCCGCTTCGCCGACAAACTCCGGGTTGAACACGGCTGCGGTGTTGATCGAAACCTTGTCCGCGCCGGCATTGAGCAGGTTGCGGATGTCTTGCACGGTACGCACGCCGCCGCCCACGGTCAGGGGGATGAAGACCTGGCTGGCCATGCGCTCGACGGTATGCAGCGTGGTGTCGCGGCCATCGACGCTGGCGGTGATGTCGAGAAAGGTAATCTCGTCGGCACCTTGCTCATCGTAGCGACGAGCGATTTCCACCGGGTCGCCGGCGTCGCGGATGTTCTCGAACTTGACGCCCTTGACCACGCGACCGTTGTCGACGTCCAGGCAAGGGATGATGCGTTTGGCCAGCGCCATGGTCAGTCCTCAGCCGTTGTAGGCGTCGCAGTAAGCCTGGGCTTCGGCGACGTCCAGGGTACCTTCGTAGATCGCACGGCCGGTGATGGCGCCGATGATGCCGGGCGCCTTGGCGTCCAACAGCGACTTGATGTCGCCCAGGTTGTGGATGCCGCCAGAAGCGATCACCGGGATCTTGGTCGCAGCCGCCAGCGCGGCGGTGAAGGGTACGTTGCAGCCCTGCATCATGCCGTCTTTGGCGATGTCGGTATAAACGATGGCGGACACGCCGTCGGCTTCGAACTGCTTGGCCAGGTCGATCACCTGCACGGTGCTGATTTCAGCCCAGCCGTCGGTGGCGACGAAGCCGTCTTTGGCATCCAGACCCACGATCACTTTGCCGGGGAACGCGCGGCAGGCTTCGGCGACGAACGCCGGGTCTTTCACGGCCTTGGTGCCGATGATCACGTAGCTCACGCCGGCTTTAACGTAATGCTCGATGGTTTCCAGGGAGCGGATACCGCCGCCGATCTGGATCGGCAGGTTCGGATAGCGCTTGGCAATGGCGGTAACCACTTCGCCGTTGACCGGCTGGCCCTCGAAGGCGCCGTTCAAGTCCACCAGATGCAGACGACGGCAGCCCCCTTCTACCCATTTGGCAGCCATGCTCACCGGGTCATCGGAGAACACAGTGGAATCTTCCATGCGGCCTTGGCGCAGACGTACGCAGGCGCCGTCCTTGAGATCGATAGCGGGGATAATCAGCATCTGGCAAACCTTATTCGATATTCAGCAATGCTTGGGAAATCAGGGTTTCTCAAGCGACCACAGGTCGCTTTCGATGCTTTCGAACCTTTCTTTAAGGAGCGTCTGCGTGTCGAAAATCGCCCTGTTGTAATAATGCGGAGCCACTTCAGTGGTGAACAGCTCAAGAATCTCGGCGACCTCGAACGAGCCCAATTTAAGCTCGAATCGGTCCTCCATGAAGCGCTTGATCTTGAGGGTAGCCTCACTCTCCTGTTCGGGCGTGAGGTTCAAGATCGGCTGCTTCGGCTTCCTGGCCATTTACCAGCGCCCGTCCCAGGCGGCGAAGTTCTGCAGCAATTGCAGGCCGTGGGTATGGCTCTTCTCCGGGTGGAACTGCACGGCAAAGCGCGAACCCTCGGCCAGCGCGGCGGCGAAATCGACGCCGTAGTGACCGCCACCCACCACCTGGCCCGGTTTACCGGCGGCGATGTAGTAGCTGTGCACGAAGTAGAAACGCGCCATGTCCGGCACGTCGTGCCAGAGCGGGTGATCCACGGGCTGGCGGACTTCGTTCCAGCCCATGTGCGGGACTTTCAGGTGTTCGCCGTCTTCGTGCAGGTCCTTGCCGAAGAACTTCACCTGGCCTGGGAACAGGCCGATGCAGTCGACGCCGTCGTTCTCCTCACTGCTGTCGAGCAAGGCTTGCATGCCCACGCAGATACCGAGAAACGGCCGATCCTGGCTGACTTCGCGCACCAGGCTGTCAAAGCCCAGGCGGCGGATTTCGGCCATGCAGTCGCGAATCGCACCGACGCCGGGAAACACCACCCGGTCGGCTTCGCGAATCACGTTGGCATCGCTGGTGATCAGCACCTTGCCGGCCCCTACGTGTTCGAGGGCCTTGGCCACCGAGTGCAGGTTACCCATGCCGTAATCGATAACCGCGACCGTCTGCATTACAAGACGCCCTTGGTCGATGGCATTTGCCCGGCCATGCGGTCATCCAGCTCGACGGCCATGCGCAGCGCGCGGCCGAAGGCCTTGAACACGGTTTCGATCTGGTGGTGGGTGTTGGTGCCGCGCAGGTTGTCGATGTGCAGGCTGACCAGTGCGTGGTTGACGAAACCCTGGAAGAATTCCTGGAACAGATCAACGTCAAAGCCGCCCACAGTGGCGCGGGTGTAGGGCACGTGCATCTGCAGGCCTGGGCGGCCAGAGAAGTCGATGACAACGCGCGACAGCGCTTCGTCGAGCGGGACGTAGGCGTGGCCGTAGCGACGGATGCCTTTTTTGTCGCCAATAGCCTTGGCAAACGCCTGGCCGAGGGTGATGCCAACGTCTTCCACCGTGTGGTGGTCATCGATATGCAGGTCGCCTTTGCTGACGATATCCAGGTCGATCAGCCCGTGACGGGCGATCTGGTCCAGCATGTGCTCAAGAAAAGGGACACCGATATCAAATCGGGCCTTTCCGGTGCCATCCAGGTTGATCGAGGCTTTGATCTGGGTTTCCAGAGTGTCGCGCTCGACGGACGCCTTACGTTCGGCCATCACCAACTCCGCAAAATCATTGGGCGAAAAAGGCAGCCATTATAGGGGCGCGGGCGCCAAACAGAAACATCGGAGGGGATAAGACTGATGGAGTGTCGGCGATAGACATGTGCATACAAGCAGGCGCTCCAGGATGGTGCGCCGACCCGATCGCTTCAGGCGGGTGAAGATAAAGTGCGGGAGCAGGCAAGCCCGGCTCCCATAGGAACCGGGCCCACCGTTATTGCGGTGTTAGTGGAACAGTACTGCGGTTTTCTGCAGGGTTACCCACACACCCCACGCCAACGGAATCCCCACTACCAGCCAGGCTGCAATCGCCAACGGCACAGTGCCAGGGGCGGCTTTCCACTCCAGCGAAGTGGTGGCATCGGCGCCTTTGTCGTGACCCAGCGCCTGTTCGGCGGCCAGTTCGGCGTCGGTCATGAAGTACTTGTCGGCCACCGGGCGTACCAGCAGGTTGCAGATGAAACCCAGCACCAGCAGGCCGGCCAGGATGTACAACGTGATGTCGTAGGCAGCGGCGCGTTCAACGCCGATGCTCAACTGATACTCACGCAGGTAGTTCACCAGCACCGGGCCCAGCACGCCAGCCGCCGCCCACGCAGTCAGCAGGCGACCGTGGATCGCACCGACCATTTGCGTACCGAACAGGTCGGCCAGGTAGGCCGGAACGGTCGCAAAACCACCGCCGTACATCGACAGGATGATGCAGAACGCGGCGACGAACAGCGCCACGTTGCCCAGGTGACCCAGGTTCGGGATCAACGCGTACAGGGCAAAGCCCAGGGCGAAGAACACGAAGTAGGTATTTTTACGGCCCAGATAGTCGGAGAACGACGCCCAGAAGAACCGGCCACCGATGTTGAACAGGCTCAACAGACCGGTGAAACCTGCCGCGATCGCCGCGATGGAAGCCAGTTGACCGGCATCCAGTTGGCCAAACGGCACATCCACACCCAGCAGCTTGCCGCCGAACACTTCCTGCAGCAGTGGCGAAGCCATGCCGAGGATGCCGATACCGGCAGAGACGTTCAGGCACAGTACCAGCCACACCAGGCGGAATTGCGGGGTTTTCCACGCCACGTTCACGTGCACGTGACGGTGAGTGATCATCGCGTTGCTGGCTTTTTTCGCCGGCGCGGTCCAGCCCTCAGGCTTCCAGCCGGTCGGCGGAACGCGGTAGGACAAGGCGCCGCCGATCATGAACACGAAGTAGATCGCGGCCATTACCAGGAAGCTCTGCCATACGCCCACACTGTCGGGCGTTGCGAAGTGGCCCATCAATGCTGCTGCCAGCGGAGCACCCACCATCGCACCGCCACCGAAGCCCATGATCGCCATGCCGGTCGCCATGCCGCGCTTGTCCGGGAACCACTTGATCAGGGTCGACACGGGCGAGATATAGCCCAGGCCCAGGCCAATACCACCAATGACCCCGGAGCCGATCCACATCAGCCAGATCTGGTGGGTGTAGATACCCAACGCCGAGATCAGCAGGCCACCGCACCAGCACAATGCCGATACAACACCGGCCTTACGTGGCCCGGCATGTTCCAGCCAGCCGCCCCAGATCGCTGCCGAGCAGCCCAGGAAGATGAAGAACAGGGTATAGATCCAGCCCAGCATCGAGATGGGCCAGTCGCATTGCGACGAGAAGACTTGGGCGATGAAACTCATGTCCGGCGCACAGGCGACCGGCTTGGTGATACCCAGCGCCTTGGACAGTGGCAGCCAGAACACCGAGAAGCCGTAGGCCATGCCGATGCACAGGTGGATGGCCAGGGCGGCCGGTGGAACCAGCCAGCGGTTGAAGCCGGGCTTGGCGATGATGCGTTCCTTGGACAGGAACGCAGGCTGTGCGGCAGTTGAACCTGCCGCAGTGCTTGTGCTCATTGGTGTTTCCCCCAGTTGTTAGTATGTGTTCGTCAGGCGCTCTCTCCCTCGGCCTTGCACGCAAAGCGTGGCCGTTTTGTTGAGTGAAGCTCCCTTTTAGGCGCGACGTTAAGCCGCAGAAGGCGGACGAACTCGCAGAGATTAGCATCTGTGGATGACAGAAAAACCAAACTGATATCACCTTTTTCAGGAAATCTGTTTTGTTTGACGCCAAAAACCCGTTTCCCCGGCCCTGGATACAATGTAACGATCGTGGCACTGACGCAGGCCGTCGGGCGTTATACTCTGCGGCTAAATTTTGAAATCGACATACAAGGACTCGCCCATGAAAGCGTTCGGCAAAATCCTGGGTCTGGTACTTCTCGGGCTGTTGCTGATCATTGTGGCTCTAGGCTTTGCCCTGACCCATCTCTTCGATCCCAACGACTATAAAGACGAGATTCGCCAGATTGCCCGCGACAAGGCCCACATCGAGCTGACGCTCAATGGCGATATCGGCTGGAGCCTATTCCCCTGGCTCGGGCTTGAACTGCACGAAGCCAGCGTGGCGACACTGACCGCGCCGACCCAGCCGTTCGCCGACCTGCAGATGCTTGGCCTGTCGGTGCGCGTGCTGCCGCTGCTGCGCCGCGAAGTGCAGATGAGCGATGTACGCGTCGAAGGCCTCAACCTGCGCCTCAACCGTGACAAACAAGGCCACGGCAACTGGGAAGACATCGGCAAGAACGTGACCGAGGCGACCGTCGGCAGCCCAGGCTCGGTTGAGCAGCCTGCCGAGACCGAACCGGAAAAGCCCTCGAAGCCCATCCGCCTGGACATCGACAGCCTGACGATCAACAACGCGCGCGTCGAATACAACGACGAGCAGACCGGCAAGCAGTTCAGCGCCGAAAGCATCCAACTGAGCGCCGGTGCCGTGCACGAAGGCGCCAGCATCCCGGTGAAACTCACTGCCTTCTTCGGCAGCAACCAGCCGGTGATGCGCGTCAAGACCGAGCTCAACGGCAACCTGCGTATCCAGCGTGCGCTCAAGCGCTATCAGTTTGAAGACATGAAGATCACCGGCGAAGCCACGGGCGAGCCGCTGCAAGGCAAGACCGTGACGTTCTCGACCCAGGGCCAATTGCTGGTGGATCAGGCGGCCAATATCGCCGAATGGACCAACGTGAAGCTCTCGGCCAACCAGTTACGCGCCTTGGGCGAGCTGAAGGTCAACGACCTGGACAAGACTCCGCAGTTGAGCGGCGCGCTGTCCATCGCCCAGTTTGACCTGGCCAAATTCCTCGACGGCGTCGGCCACCCGCTGCCGCCCATGGCCGAGGGCAGCCTGAGCAAAGTCGAACTGGTCAGCCGTCTCAAGGGCACGCCGACCAGCCTGGCCCTGGAAGACCTGAACCTGAAACTCGACGGCAGCACCTTCACCGGTCGCCTCGCCGTGGAAGACTTTGCCAAGCAATCCCTGCGCGTCCAACTCAAAAGCGATACCTTCAACGCCGACAATTACCTGCCGGCCAAGTCTGAATCCGCCAAAGGCGCAGCCGCAGCCCGCCAGGCCGAAGTGCAGAACAGCGAAGCCGGTGCCATGGCTGCCGGCGGCACCACGCCACTGCCCGACGCGCCGACCAAAGGTGCCTGGAGCACCGACAAACTGTTGCCGCTGACACGCCTGCGCACGCTGGATGTGAACGCCGACCTGGCCTTCGGCCAACTGACCCTGAGCAAGCTGCCCATCCAGAATGCGGTGCTCAAGGCGTCCGGCGTCGATGGCCAGCTCAAGCTCGACACCCTGAGCGGCGGTCTCTACAACGGCTCGTTCCAGGCCAATGGCACGCTCGACGTGCGCCAGGACATCCCGGTACTCGCGCTGCAAAGCCACATCAAGCAAGTGCCGGTCGAACGCATCCTGCAAGCTCAGGGGCAAAACCCGCCGGTGAAGGGCCAAGTCACCCTCGACAGCAACCTCACGGGCCGCGGCAATAGCCAGAAAGCCCTGATCGACAGCCTCAACGGCACCGCCAGCTTTGTGATCAACAACGGCGTATTGCTCAACGCCAACCTTGAACAGCAGCTGTGCACCGGTATCGCCTTGCTCAACCGCAAGACCTTGAGCAGCACACCACAAGGCAAGGACACGCCATTCCAGGAATTGAAGGGCAACCTGACCTTCCGTAACGGCGTGGCCAGCAACCCCGACCTGAAAGTGCGCATCCCGGGCCTGACCGTCAACGGCAATGGCGACGTCGACCTGCGCGTGCTGGGCATGGACTACCGCGTCGGTATCATCGTCGAAGGCGACCAGCGTGAAACGCCGGATCCCGCCTGCCAGGTGGGCTCGAACTTCCAGGGCATCGAAGTGCCGTTGCGCTGCCGTGGCCCGCTGGAACTCGGCGCCAAGGCCTGCCGCCTGGACAAGGACGGCCTGGGCCAGGTCGCCATCAAGGCCGCCGGCAACCGCCTGAACGAGAAGCTGGAAGAGAAGCTCGACAAGGTTAATCCGCAGCTCAAAGATGCTTTGAAAGGCCTGTTCAAACGATGAGAGACGAGCAGTTTTCAACGGCGGTGCTTGACTGGTACGACCGCCACGGTCGCCATGACCTGCCCTGGCAACAGGGCATCACGCCTTACCGGGTGTGGGTCTCGGAGATCATGCTGCAACAGACCCAGGTGAGCACCGTGCTCAATTACTTCGACCGTTTCATGGCTTCGCTGCCAACGGTCGAGGCCCTGGCCGCGGCACCGGAAGATGAAGTACTGCATTTGTGGACCGGCCTGGGTTACTACACCCGCGCGCGCAACCTGCAGAAGACCGCAAAGATTGTCGTGGCCGAGTACGGCGGCGAGTTTCCCAAGGATGTCGAGAAGCTCACCGAGCTGCCCGGCATCGGCTTGTCCACCGCTGGCGCGATCGCCAGCCTGAGCATGGGCCTGCGCGCGCCGATCCTCGACGGCAACGTCAAGCGCGTGCTGGCGCGCTTTACCGCGCAAGAGGGCTACCCAGGCGAGCCCAAGGTGGCCAAGCAGTTGTGGGCCACCGCAGAACGCTTCACGCCCCATGACCGTGTCAACGCCTACACCCAGGCGATGATGGACATGGGCGCCACGCTTTGCACCCGCAGTAAACCCAGCTGCCTGCTGTGCCCACTGGAAAAAGGCTGCGAAGCCCACATGCTCGGCCTGGAGACACGTTATCCAATCCCCAAGCCACGCAAGACCATCCCGCAAAAGCGCACGCTGATGCCGCTGCTGGCCAATGCCGAGGGCGCAATCCTGCTTTACCGCCGCCCTTCGACGGGCCTGTGGGGCGGTCTCTGGAGTCTGCCGGAGCTGGATGACCTGCAAGACCTGGAACACCTGGCCAACCAGCACGCGCTGGCGCTGGGCAAGCACCAGGAACTGCCGGGGCTGATCCACACCTTCAGCCACTTCCAGCTCGCCATCGAACCCTGGCTGGTCCAGGTCGAGGAATCCGCCCATCACGTGGCCGAGGCCGACTGGCTCTGGTATAACCTCGCCACCCCGCCGCGCCTGGGCCTTGCCGCCCCGGTAAAAAAACTGCTGAAACGCGCGGCCGACGTATTGAATGCAGGAGTTTCGTCATGACCCGCACCATCATGTGCCGCAAGTACAAAGAAGAACTGCCAGGCCTCGAACGCCCTCCTTACCCGGGCGCCAAAGGCCAGGACATTTTCGAGCACGTCTCGGCCAAGGCCTGGGGCGACTGGCTGAAACACCAGACCCTGCTGATCAACGAAAAGCGCCTGAACATGATGAACGCCGAAGACCGTAAATACCTGGCGGGCGAAATGGACAAGTTCTTTTCCGGCGAGGATTACGCCAAGGCCGACGGCTACGTGCCACCTGCTCAATAATTGATCAAAAACCGGGGTCTGCACGTAAGCGACGGTAATAATTAAATATTTTTTGAAAACTTGCTTGACGACCCCCTGAAAAACCCGTTTAATGCGCCCCGTTGCCCAGATAGCTCAGTCGGTAGAGCAGGGGATTGAAAATCCCCGTGTCGGCGGTTCGATTCCGTCTCTGGGCACCAAAATACCGAAACCCCTGATTCCGAAAGGTCTCAGGGGTTTTTTCGTTTACGGCCCTCGCCACCCTTCAAAATACAAATCTTATAGACGCTTTTCCGGCAAGCACCGCCGGCGAATCGATCGGTGCTGTGCGTTCAACGGCATTACGGCCGATACAGCGGGAACGCCTCTATCAGCGGCACTATTTCCCGGCCTGCTTCTATTGCGCTTTGCGAGGGCTCGTTCGGTCTTGGAATGTTCCTGGCAAAGTGAAAGATGATGGTCTGCCCGGTAGTGCCATCCCTGTAATACTTGAAATAACTGATTTCCGAGAATTGCCCGTCTTTACGCAATGAGGTGGGATAAAACATCATCGAATAATCGATTCCGGTTTTATTGTCGGTCAGCAGGATCGCAGGCATGTTCGGGTTTTCTTGCTGGTGAAGCTGGATGGCGCGCTTGGCGAGGTCGAGGGGTTTGAAGCGGTTCATCTCCCGAGGCACGACGGTGAAGTCCAGCATTTCATTCCAGGCATCGATGCTTTCCTCTGCCGGGAAATACTCCCACAAGCCCGGTTTCTGAAATTTGAGAACGAACGTTTTACCACCGAACACCACGGTTTTGGTGTCGGCAATCGACGGGCTAGACATGTCGGACGTGAGCGGCGTGGTGCAGCCGTACAGCAGGGCGACGGTGGATAACACAAGCAATAGGGCTTTCATTTCAATCCTTGAAAAAGTGCGTCAGTGTATTTTGCGCAGGTCACAGTAGCCGAACGCATCACTGAATACTGTCTTTATCGGGACCGAAGATGAAGTGACAGTACGCAACCCACCGCCTTTCAGTTGAGCAAAAACACCATCAATGGATTGTCATTCAACCGCCCACTGAATACCGCATGCTGATGCTCCAGCGCCGTCCCTTTGAGCAATGCCGTTTCCTTGCGCGCCACAATCACCCACGCAGGCCGGGGCACGCCCTCTAGCTGATCAAGCTCTGCCCTGCCGATAAATACCGGCTGCTCATCGTGATTCAGGTTCATCATGTAGCGCACCGCCCAAGTGTCCCGGCCCAGGTTGATAAACACCAGCGGCCCAGGCGCCGTGGCACGCATCGCTTCGACCTGACCCACAAACTTACGGGTATCGAATTGCAGGTCCTTGGCCGGCTCCACTACCGTCACCAATAGCAACCATTGCGCCATCAATGCGATCAGGCTGAGCCACACCAACCGCCCCACTCGCCGCCAGGCGATCAGCGCTGCGACTTGCAACACCGCCAACACGCCAATCAGCAACGGCAGCGAAACGTCGGGCCAGTAACCCTGCTTTTGCCACCCATGCCGACAGACAAAGACTACAACCACGCACAACGCCGGCAGCGCCACGATCAGCCCTTCGTAGCATCGGCGCACGCCCGAGAGCCAACCTGGCGCCTGAAGCAACCCATAGGCCGCGACAGCCGCAAACATCGGCACCATGGGCAGGACGTAATACGCACGCTTGAAGTGCGGCACCGACAGCCCGAGCAAGATCATCAAGCCGCAGGCGCCGAGTCGTGCCACCCATTGCAGGTCACCTTCGAACCGCTCGGACCAGCGATGACGCAGCGCAATCATTGTGGCCAGCGCCAATGGCACCACCGGGAAATAGCGGTACAGGCTCAATTGGAAGTAGAAATAGAACGGCTCGCCGGTTTCATCGAGACGGCCGCCTACCTGCATCCTGAAGACCTCGTCGGCAAAGGCGTCGCCCCCACTGATGCGCGCCAACTTCATCAGCAACCACCAACAGATTGCCAGCAGCACTAGGCCAAAAGCGCCGTGAATCAGCACCTGTTTCACACGCTCCCCAGGCTTGCCCAACGCCCAGTACACACAGACCACGCCACAGACTTCGATCAACCCCAGCGGCCCGCGTATCGCAAAGCCCAGGATGAACAACGGAAACACCGCAAGCCGCCTCCAACGCCCGCCACTGTGCAACAGATAAAAACTTCCTACACACAACAACGCCACCATCTGATCCAGGCAGACCGAGCGGGATTTTTCGAGCAGTTGAGTGGTAAGCAGGGTCAACAGCACAGTGAGCAGCGCCCACTGGCGATTCGCCGGGACCAGCAACCGATAAATCAAGGTAACCACGCCCGCGGAAGCCAGGGCGGTGGGCAGCACATTGGCCAGATGGTTGGGCGCGCCAAAGAGTCGGGCAACCACAAAGCTGAGGAAAGTCGCGGTGCCTGGGTAATCCGCGTAGGGCTGGCCGTAGGTGGTCGGGAAAAGGCTCGCGCCATGGCGAAACATTTCTTGCAGGAACAGCGCCCAGCGTCCGTCAAATCCCTGGGGCTGCTGATCCCAGATACCCAGGGTAAAAAGCAGCATTGCAAACAGGAAGATGCCTAGGGACTCCAGGCGAAAACGGTTGCGGTGATCCATCGGTTGACCTGTCAGGTAAGGGGCGCCGACTTATGGTGCCGACTGCCCTGCTGAATAGCGCCTGAACGGACCTGAACATTCCCGTTTTTACCGACCCGCGGGCCACACCCATTTCGGAATCAGTCGTACATAAATCAACTCGCCCACCAATTCGACCAAGGTTTGCAGGATCACGGCCGTCGCTGCCAACCCACGCACGTCCTCCGGCAGCGCCAGCGCCAAGGGCAACACCACCAGCGAATTGCGCGTCGACGCGCTGAACGTCACCGCCCTGGCCGTCACCGCAGGCAGCGCAAACAGCCTCGATGCCAGCGCACCCATCAATGGCGCCAGCAACAGGAAACCGATGTACACCGGGATCACCGGCAGCAGCAGGTTGATATCCCGCACCACCGAGATGATTTGCGAGCCGATCACTACAAACAGCACCAGCGCCATCGCCGGCACCGGCATCCACGCCCAGGCGACGTTCCAAGCACTGACGAGCGATGATTGCCGTGCCAGAGAAGTCGTGAGTACGGCCAGAACCATCGGCACCACGATCAGCAGGAAGAACGCCTCGATAAACGGACCCACCTCCACCACCACGGCGGACTGTGTCCCGAGCATCACGCTCAAATAGATCGGCAACAGCGCCAACTGAAGCAACAACAACACCGGCGTCGCCGCCAGCATCAGCCGTGAATCGCCCTTGCCGATATGGGTAAACACCACCACGTAGTCGATGCACGGGGTCAGTAATACCAGCAACGCCCCAACCAGCAGAGCCGGGCGTCCTGCCAGGCTTTGAGTCAATGCCCATACCAGTAACGGAATGAGGATGAAGTTGGCGAGCAGCAATGCCGACAAAAAGCGTTTGTTGCTCAGGCTTTGGCGCACGTCCAGAAAGGGGATTTGCAGGAACATTGCGTACATCAGCACCGCGATGGCAGGGGTGACAAACGCGTTGAGGCCCTGGGCGAATGAGGGTGCGAACAGACCGAAGCCGACCGCCAGCAGAACGGCTGCGAAGTAGACCGGAATTTGGTTGTGTTCGAGGACGTCGCGAGTCATGAGGCTGGCCCAGATAGATCGAAAGGCCGTCAGCCTAAGCATCTGGAGGGGGAAAGGTCGAGCACCCCGACAATCTTCGCAATCACAATGCCCGAAATTTGTTAAGTTCGGCGTCTTATAAAAAAGCGCGTGAGCCAGCATGCCCTTACCCAAGGCGCAAGGACCCGACAGTCCCATGAACCGCCCAACCCGCCCCACTCCGGAAGCTTTCCAGGAACCTGCCGCCGACGGCTACGTCCTGGGCGGCTTCACCTGGCACCACCCGCGCACCGACCTTGAGCGCCCGGTCGTCATCATCAACGCCGCCACCTCCGTCCGCTGCCGCCACTACGCGCGCTTTGCCGACTACCTGTTCGCCAACGGCGTTGACGTCATCACCTACGACTACCGTGGCATCGGCGAATCCCGCAATGGCTCATTGCGTGGCTTCAAGGCCTCATGGTCGGATTGGGGCGCGCTGGATTTCGAGGCAATGCTGAAGCGCGCGCAACGGGAGTTTCCGGGACAGCCGATTGATGTCGTCGGCCATAGCTTCGGTGGCTGCGCGGCAGGGCTCGGGGCATCGGGTGCGGTCATTCGGCGAATGGTGACCGTAGGCGCGCAGTTTGCGTACTGGCGCGATTACGCGGCGGACGTGCGCTGGCGAATGTTCGCCAAGTGGCATGTGGTGATGCCGTTATTGACCAAGCTGTGCGGGCACTTTCCCGGCAAGCGCCTGGGCTGGCTGGAAGACACTCCAGCGGGCGTGGTGCGGGACTGGAGCACCCCGACGCCCAGGTACGAAACACGCCCCAGCGGACGAGCCTTGGGTAAGTTGCCATTCAGTCGTGTGAAGGCGCAGATACTGGCTATCAGTATCACCGACGACCCCTTCGGAACAGTAGCTGCCATCGAGCGACTATTGGATTACTTCGACAGCAGTGCGCGCACTCATCTGCGGATCGCGCCTGAAGACATAGGCGAAAAGGAAGTCGGACATTTCGCATTTTTTCGCAGCGAGTATCAGGATCGGCTGTGGCCGATTGCATTGGCGTGGCTTCAAACCGGCCAATTGGCTGCAGATACCCTTGGGATTTCCCTCAACCTGCGCTTCAATACCCCATCCCGATCCGAAACCTAGGACGCTGAGCCCATGGCCTCGCCGAACAAGCAACAAAAACGTGCCCACCGGGCAAAGGCCAAGGCCAAGCAGAACCGTACCCAGCGTGCCGTAGCGACCAAGCCGGACGCATTTGCCGGCGACGACAGTCGCATTGACCTTGAGTCAGTGGATTTGACCGAGCTGTTCGTAGAGATGCGCACCGCTGGCGAAACCAGCCAACAGGCCTTGTGCGCCGTGTTCTTGGCCCACCCGTTGCTGGCACTGGTGCTGGAACAGGAAGGCGAAGAAGAAGCCACCGATTTTATCCTGGCGGCGCTGATCGAGTATCGGCAGTGGGCTACAGATACCGATGATGAAGCCGCGGCCCTGGCGTGGATCGAGTCGCCGCAGTTCCAGGCGGATTACGTCGCGGCGTCCCAAGCGCTGACCAACTCCCAGGACTGATACAAAACCAAATGTGGGAGCGGGCTTGCTCGCGAATTCGGTGTTTCAGTCGCCAGAAATAGTGACTGATCTACCACTTTCGCGAGCAAGCCCGCTCCCACATTTTTAATGCCGGCGCCCTCAAGCACCGGCTTATATCACATCAGTTAAGTGCCGCAGCACCTACCCTCTGTGTCTTGCGACGGCTCGACACAAACAGCCCCGCCGCCACCACCAGCAAGCTCAGCACCCCAGTCGCAATGATCTCGATACGGTGCGCTTCCTGGAACAGCATGATGGTCAGCGTACCCACGATGAACACCATCACCGCGTAGGTCAGGCCTGGGAACAGCCACATCTTGAAGACAATCTTCTCGCCCGCCGCCGTGCGTTTCTGGCGCATGCGCAGTTGCGACACGGCGATCACCAGGTACACCAGCAGCGCAATGGCGCCGGAGCTGGCCAGCAGGAATTCGAACACTGCCGCCGGGGCCACGTAGTTGGCGAATACCGCCAGGAATGCCGCGCCAGTCGACAACAGCACAGCCCAGTAAGGCGTGCCGCTCTTGTTGGTGCGCTTGGCCACCGCTGGCGCATCACCGCGACGACCCAGGGAGAACAGCATGCGCGAAGCGGTGTACAGCGCCGAGTTCAAGCAGCTGGTCACGGCAACCAATACCACCAGGTCGACGATCAGCTTGGCGTTCGGGATGCCCATGCGTTCCAGCACGGTCTGGTAGGAACCTACGGCTGCCAGGGTCGGATCGTTCCACGGCACCAGGGACACCACGATGAAGATCGACAACAGGTAGAACAAACCAATCCGCCAGATCACCGAGTTGGTTGCCTTGGTAATTTGCTGGCCTGGGTTCTTCGACTCAGCGGCGGCGATGGTGACAATCTCAGTGCCCATGAACGAAAACATGGTGGTCAGGATTGCAGCCAACACAGCGCCCATGCCGTTGGGCATGAAGCCTTGGGTGTCGAACAGGTGGGAAACACCGCTGACCTGGCTGGTCGGCAGGAACCCGAAAATAGCGGCCAGGCCGAGGATCACGAAGCCCACGATCGCCACGACCTTGATCAACGCAAACCAGAACTCGAACTCGCCGTAGTTCTTCACGCTGAACAGGTTGGTTGCTGTCAGCAGCAGAGTGATGACCAGGGTAAAGACCCAGATCGCAATATCAGGGAACCAGGCATGAAGGATGGTCGCGGCAGCGTTGGCTTCCAACGGAATCACCAACACCCAGAACCACCAGTACAACCAGCCAATGGTGAAACCGGCCCAGTGGCCGATCGCCCGGTCAGCGTAGGTGGAGAACGAACCGGTGTCCGGCGACGCCACGGCCATTTCGGCCAGCATTCGCATCACCAACACCACCAGCGTCCCCGCAGCGGCATACGCCAACAGTACGGCCGGGCCGGCGGCAGCAATCGCGTGGCCGGAGCCGACAAACAAACCGGCACCGATAACGCCGGCAATCGACAGCATGGTGACGTGACGCGGTTTGAGCCCCTGTTCGAGGTCATTGGAGCTTTGCGTACTACTCATTGACACACCTTTACGAGGAATTGCGAAAACGGTCGGCCCGGCTCGGAATCTTTGTCGTGAAAAGAAACCAACAGGGCGTTCTTTATTTTTTACGCAAGATTTGCGCCAAAATGTTACAGCGCCGCGATTGACGCGGGCTGTAGGAAGTTTCAACACGCCTCGCAAGTCATTGAGAACAATGGCATTCCGCTATAGCGTTACCGTGCGACTCACATTCAAGACGAATAAACGCACCATAAACACACACAAAAAGTACGTGACGCCCCACAAAAGGGCTGATATGCACCGTTTGCCCGGTTAACCCTTCCAACACCCGACCAAAGCTGGCACCATCGCGCCCTTTTTTACGCGAAGCCTGCAGTTTTTCAGGTTCAAACGGATGTTCGGTTGTTGATGGCGCGACACGCTGCTGTGCCGATGCGACACCCTGCCGCACACCACCTGTTTACCGCCGGCCACGCTGTTGGCTGCCATCAAGACGCTATGCTAGCTTGGCGCCTCGCCAGGAAGGCGGCCCAACAGCAGGATTGCAATGAACACAATGAGGACCCCACATGGCCGAGGCCACGCCCGCGCTTGAAATCCGCAACTTGCATAAACGCTATGGTGAGCTGGAGGTACTCAAAGGTATCTCGCTGACCGCTCGCGACGGCGATGTGATCTCGATCCTGGGTTCCTCCGGTTCCGGCAAGTCCACCTTCCTGCGCTGCATCAACCTGCTGGAAAACCCGCACCAGGGCCAGATCCTGGTGGCCGGTGAAGAACTCAAGCTCAAGGCCGCGAAAAACGGCGAATTGATGGCCGCCGACGGCAAGCAGATCAACCGCCTGCGCAGCGAAATCGGTTTTGTGTTTCAAAACTTTAACCTGTGGCCGCACATGAGCATCCTCGACAACATCATCGAGGCCCCTCGCCGTGTGCTCGGCCAAAGCAAAGCCGAAGCCATCGAAGTCGCCGAAGCCCTGCTGGCCAAGGTCGGCATTGCCGACAAACGCCACGCGTACCCCGCGCAACTGTCCGGCGGCCAGCAGCAACGGGCGGCCATTGCGCGCACTCTGGCGATGCAGCCTAAAGTCATCCTGTTCGATGAGCCCACTTCGGCGCTTGACCCGGAAATGGTTCAGGAAGTACTTAATGTGATCCGCGCACTGGCCGAAGAAGGCCGCACCATGCTGCTGGTCACCCATGAAATGGGCTTCGCCCGTCAGGTGTCCAGTGAAGTGGTGTTCCTGCACCAGGGCCTGGTCGAAGAGCAAGGATCGCCACAGCAGGTGTTTGAAAACCCGCTTTCGGCGCGCTGCAAACAATTCATGTCCAGCAACCGCTAACGGAGCAACATGCATGCAGAACTATAAAAAATTCCTTCTGGCTGCGGCCGTCTCGATGGCGTTCAGCGCCACGGCCATGGCAGAAACCTTGAAAATGGGGATCGAAGCGGCCTACCCGCCGTTTAATAATAAAGACGCCAGCGGCAACGTCGTGGGCTTCGACAAAGACATCGGCGACGCCCTGTGCGCCAAGATGAAAGTCGAGAAGTGCGAAGTGTATGTGTCAGATTGGGACGGCATCATCCCGGCCCTGAACGCCAAGAAGTTCGACTTCCTGGTGTCCTCGCTGTCGATCACCGAGGAGCGCAAGGCGGCCGTCGACTTCACCGACCCGTACTACTCCAACAAGCTGCAGTTCATCGCGCCTAAAGCCACCGCCGACTTCAAGACCGACGCCGCTTACCTCAAAGGCAAAGTGATCGGTGCACAACGCGCCACGTTGGCCGGTACTTACCTGGAAGACAAGCTGCCGGATACCGAAGCCAAGCTGTACGACACCCAGGAAAACGCCTACCTCGACCTGACCTCCGGTCGCCTGGACGGCATCCTGGCTGACAAGTACGTGCAGTACGAATGGCTCAAGAGCAAAGACGGTTCGGCCTACGAGTTCAAAGGCGACCCGGTGGTAGAAAGCGACAAGATCGGTATCGCCGTACGCAAGGGCGACCCACTGCGCGAGCGCCTGAACAAAGCCCTGGCAGAGATCAAGGCAGACGGCACCTACAAGAAGATCAACGACAAGTACTTCCCTTTCAGCATCGAATGATCTGAACGGTATGCCCGGCGCGCTCAGTTGAGCGCGTCGGCTTTTTGCAATGCCTGCCGCGATATGAAAACACCATGAATTTCGATCTCTACGGATTCGGCCCGGCGCTCGCCGCTGGCGCGCTGATGACCGTCAAACTGGCGCTCACGGCCTTGTGCCTGGGGCTGGTGCTAGGCCTTGCCGGCGCCTTGGCCAAGACTTCGCCGTACAAGCCGCTGCAATGGCTTGGCGGCGCTTACTCGACCATTGTTCGCGGTATTCCAGAGCTGTTGTGGGTGCTGCTGATTTACTTCGGCACGGTCAACCTGATGCGTGCCCTCGGGGAGTTCTTTGGCAACCCCGACCTTTCCCTCAGTGCCTTTGCCGCCGGGGTGATCGCCCTGGGCCTGTGCTTTGGTGCCTACGCAACGGAAGTGTTCCGTGGCGCGATCCTCGCCATTCCCAAAGGCCACCGTGAAGCCGGTATCGCCTTGGGGCTGTCGAAGTTCCGGATCTTCACTCGGCTGATCATGCCGCAGATGTGGCGCATCGCCCTACCGGGCCTTGGCAACCTGTTCATGATCCTGATGAAAGACACCGCGCTGGTATCGGTGATCGGCCTGGAAGAAATCATGCGCCATGCGCAGATCGGCGTGACCGTCACCAAGCAGCCATTCACCTTCTTCATGGTCGCCGCCTTCATGTACCTGGGCCTGACCGTGCTGGCCATGACCGGCATGCACTTCCTGGAAAAACGCGCCGCCCGCGGCTTTGCAAGGAGCACCCAATGAGCGGCGACTACAGCTGGCTGGCGCATTTCGACCTGGGCCTGAACTGGGCCGTGATCATCAAATGGCTGCCCAAGCTGGCCCAGGGTGCCATCCTCACCCTGGAGCTGGTGGCCATTGCGGTCATCGCCGGCCTGTTGCTGGCAATTCCGCTGGGTATCGCGCGCTCCTCGCGCCGCTGGTATGTCAGCGCCCTGCCCTATGCCTACATTTTCTTCTTCCGTGGCACGCCGTTGCTGGTGCAGTTGTTCCTGGTCTACTACGGCCTGGCGCAGTTCGACTCGGTGCGCGAGAGCTTCATGTGGCCCTACCTGCGCGATCCGTTCTGGTGCGCCACTGCCACCATGACCCTGCACACCGCCGCCTACATCGCCGAGATCCTGCGCGGCGCGATCCAGGCCATCCCGCCGGGCGAGATTGAAGCCGCGCGCGCCCTGGGCATGTCCAAGCCGAAGACACTGTTCTACATCATCCTGCCGCGCGCCTCGCGCATCGGCCTGCCGGCGTACAGCAACGAAGTGATCCTGATGCTCAAGGCCAGCGCCCTGGCCAGCACCGTCACCCTGCTGGAATTGACCGGCATGGCGCGGACCATCATTGCCCGTACGTACCTGCCGGTAGAGATCTTCTTCGCCGCCGGCCTGTTCTACCTGTTGATGGCGTACGTGCTGGTACGCGGCTTCAAGCTGCTGGAACGCTGGCTGCGCGTCGATGCTTGCCAAGGACGTTGAGGCCCGCTTCCACGCGCTGGATGCGTTCCTGATCGAGCACCAAGGGCTGTGGAAACCACGGCCCTTTACGCATCGCCAGTTACCTTGGGAAGCCGAGCATCCCGACCTCGCCCAGTGGCTTCGCCAACGCTCGTTGGCCGAAGCCGAAGCCCGTCACAACCATCCCCATGACCTCGCCGCGCCTGCACCTTTTCCACAGCTTGCTGCGCAAGCCCTGCAGCTCAGTGCTGTGGATAAGTTACCGATGCACCCGCTGCAAGCCGCTCGCCATCGCCTGAATGTGGATGTTCCGGGTCGCAAGTGGGAACAGATTGAAGCCTTTGGCGCGGCACTGCAGTTTGCACAGACACCCACACACTGGCTGGACTGGTGCGCGGGCAAGGGCCACCTCGGTCGTCGTCTGTTACAAACCGGGCAGGCACTGACCTGCCTGGAATACGACCCTGCGCTGATCGCTGCAGGCCAGGCCTTGAGCAACCATCATGGCTTGCCGGTGACCCATCGCCTGCAAGACGTGATGGCCGATGTGGCGATCACCCCCGAACACACGCCCGTCGCCCTGCATGCCTGTGGCGACCTGCATGTGCGCCTGCTGCACCTGGCCAGCGCGGCCGGCTGCAAACAGCTGGCGCTGGCGCCGTGCTGCTATAACCGCATCCATGCTGACGCCTACCAGCCACTGTCCAATGCAGGCCGGGCGTCACGCCTGCAACTGTCGATCGATGACCTCGGCCTGCCGCTGAGCGAAACCGTCACCGCAGGCAAACGCGTGCGCCTGCAACGGGACACGTCCATGGCGCGACGCCTGGGGTTCGATCAACTGCAACGCGACCTTCGTGGCGTCGACCAATACCTGCCAACGCCCTCCCTGCCTGCCAGTTGGCTGGACAAACCCTTTGCCGACTATTGCCGGGAACTGGCAGGCCTCAAAGGGTTATCCACAGCTGAACAGGATTGGGCGGCGCTGGAAGCGTACGGCTGGCGCCGCCTGGCCGAGGTCAGGAATTTGGAACTGGTGCGTGGTCTGTTTCGGCGCCCACTGGAAATGTGGCTGGTACTGGATCGGGCATTGTTTCTCGACGAAAACGGCTACAACGTCCAAGTAGGCACCTTTTGCGAACCCGCACTGACGCCGCGCAACTTGATGGTGCTTGCCGAGCGCGATTAAGGGGCGAAATTGTCGCAGGCAGCCTGTGGATAACTCTGTTGATGATTTCTTTACGGGGCCTGTAACCATCTGCACTACAGCTCATAAACGGCGCTGGTCATTTTTTGTTCACAAAATAAAACGCACGCAAAACAGGCAGTTGCGGCGTGATGAGAACGGCTCCACAAAATGGCTTTTTCGTGACACCGCCATCCAACCGATTGTGCATAAGCATCTGGCGTTAAGCGTATAAACCGCGCTCTAGACGTATTTTTTCGACACCCTCAACAACCGGCACAGGTCATTGATATCGTCAGCGGCCAGGCGCATCGACTGGCTGTCCAGTGGGTCGGTGCTGAAAGCCAGGGATTCGCTGATGACCACATCACGGTGAACCTCGTACAGGGTGCTGCCCAAACGCTGCTTGAATGCTTCGACCATGTCCAGGCTGAACGCATTGCACTCGTCCACTTGATTGACCACAAAATGCACGCGCGGCGGGCGCTCGCGCTTCAGATGGGGCGCCAACAGCGCATCCAGTTGATCCAGGGTGGCCAGCGACGCTGCATCGGCCTGGGTGACGACCAGCACTACATCAGCCACGCTCAGCGCCTGCTGGAAGTAAACGTTGTTACCGGCAGGGGTATCGATGATCAGCGTATGGCGCGCGCCCAAGCTCAAGTCTTCCAGGCGCCGTGCGAGCCAATCCGGCTCATGGGTGAGCCAGCGCTGCAGGCTTTCTTGCTGCCGGGTACTGGTGCTACCGAAGGTGATCACCTTGCAGCCAGCGAAACCAGGCTGCTGGATCGCCGCCCATTGCGCGTTCTGCAAGCTGGCAGGGCCGAGTCCCTCTGCATCCGGGCTGACCCCGAAGTGATGACGCAGGGCATTTTGCGGGTCAAGGTCCAAGGCCACCACCGACTCGCCCTGGCGCTGCAAGCCGCTGCTCAAGGCCGTAGCCAGAGTGCTGCGACCCACGCCGCCATTGACGGAGACCAAAGCCACCACGGTGGGCCGCGCCGCGCGGACATTCATTGACGGCACGTCTTCGCGGGTGCTCGAAACGGGGCTGCCATCCTCGACGGGAATGCTGCCGAAAAAATGCAGCCGTGCGTTGAGCCCTTGGGCATCTCGCGTGACATTTTTACCGAACAACACGAAAAACTCGTTAGCAAGGCTCATGGCCCGAACTCCCCACGACGCGGCTTAAAGACGTGAAGGGTCGGCAAGTAGAAGGCTCACCGCAGGTCTTATTATCGGCGTCTCTGTTGTCGCATTCTGTGACAGCACTGACAAAGTGTCATTATTTTGATGATAAACCTGCTCATTTTTTAGATAAGCGGCAAATCGTCAATTTAATGGCCTGCAATGCTTCAACCATCGACGCGCTTAATTGATTCGCTTGAGCAATTCGCGACATAGACTACTCAGATCCCGGCACGCGGCACTGTTGCTTACCGGATCGAGGGGGTCGCGCCCGTAAGCCTGAGCTTCGATAAACGCGGGATCGCGCTGGAGGGTTCCAAGCACGGCCTCCCCCAGGCGAAGCTTGAATACGTCGACCATGTCCTGGCTGAACCGATGAGCAGGGTCAACCTGGTTGATCACGTAGAAGCGGTACGGTGACTTCGCGTGGTCCAGGTAAGGGGCGAGCACACGGTCCATTTGAGTCAGGCTGCGAAATGATGCGACATCCGCTTGCACCACCACCAACACCACGTCGGCAACCGACATAGCCTGGCTCAGGTATACGGTATTGCCTGCCGGCACATCAATGATCAGCGTGTCCCGGCCACTCAATTTCATCCCATCCAGACGCTTGGCCAAAAACTCCAGATCCTGGCCCAGCCAACGATTCAAGCTTTGCTGTTGCACCGGGTCGGTTTCACCGAACGCCACTACCCGGCATCCGGCAAAACCACGAACCGGTAACGCTTCCCAGGTTTTGTTGAGCAGGCTGGTTGCGCCAACGCCCGCCATATTCACACCGGGCGCCAGGTGATGGCGCAGTCCGTCTTGCGGGTCCAGGTCCAGCGCAAGCGCAGGATGGCCCTGTCGCTGCAGGCTGCTGGCGAGTGCCGCCGTGAGCGTGGTGCGGCCAACCCCACCCTTGGCGGAGACCACCACCACAACCTTGGGCGCCGCTGCCTCCGAATACACGTCGCACAGCGTCCCCTCACCCAGTTCAAGCGGATAAAGATGCGGGGCTGCGCCCTGATTCAGCTGATCGAGCAAGCTTTTCAAGCCAGGCGAAACTGGCTCATCGACCTGGGGCTGATCAACACGGAGGGTGCCAGTCAGTGCGTCGTATAGTTTGGAAATGTCATCTGCGCGACTCACTGCCTTTGCTCCCCCCTTTAAATGGTTGAATAAAATAAGGCGCGCATTGTGTGATATCACCTTGATAGTGTCAGTATTTTGATGATTTCAGCTAACTTGTTTCAGATGAGCGGCTTGGCGCCATTTATATGACTTATATTTTTTCTTATAATAATCAAATGCTTAGATTTATTTAGCGCAATTTTTGATCAACTTATCAATCATTTCGCCCGACGCGTATTGGCATGTACCTCGGCACACGCCCCATACAAAACGAAACAAAACCCGAGTTTTGCGACACACCCCATATACCTCCCCGGCATTCAATAGGACCCACACCCACTATTGACCTGCACCGAGGACGCACCCATGAACCCCAACAACTGGAACATCTTCATCGCCGCCAGCCTGCTCGCCTTCACCTTCAACGCCCACGCCGACACAAAGCCGAAGCCAGACATCCAACGCATCGTCGCCACCGTGGAGGACAACGCCGCCTCCTGCGGCGTGGTCAATACCCACATGACCTACCTGGACTCCCACGGCCAAAAACACGTACTGAACTACAGCAAATTCGCCGACAACTGCGCAGACGGAAGCTGAAGAAAGAAGCCCCGCCACACCCCGTAAACCGCACAAGACGAAAAAACCTGCAGGTTTGCAAAAATAGTCATAATTCAGGGGTTTACAGAACCTCGCCAATCGCTATAATCGTCGCCCTAACACGCCGGTATAGCTCAGTTGGTAGAGCAACTGACTTGTAATCAGTAGGTCCCGGGTTCGACTCCTGGTGCCGGCACCATACAAGGTTCCAGAGAAGGCTTTCAAAATCTCTGGAACCCCCGAAAAACCCGCCTTCTGGCGGGTTTTTTCGTTTTGGCGTTCCATCGGATTCCGTCAGAAACCGGTGGATACCAACCGTTTTAAGGGTAGAGTTTGGGATACAGGACACTTCGATAAAAGGGAGTACCCTTATGTCGCGTACTACTGCTCCGCTCTCCGACGCAGCTTGCCGCTTGGCAAAACCTACAGACCGCGCCTACAAGCTTTTCGACGGCGATGGCCTCTATCTCCTAGTCCAACCCAACGGCCGCAAAGGCTGGCGGCTCCGTTACGTCAAACCTGACGGACGGGAAGGACTGACCTCGTTCGGCAACTACCCCGTCATCGGCCTCGCCGATGCGCGCCGCAAGCGCTTGGAGGTCAAGCGAATGCTGGCGGATGGCATTGATCCCATAAAGACCAAGCACCAAGCCAAGGCGGAAGCCGTGATCAAAGGCAGAACCTTTGAAAGCGTTGCGCTGGACTGGCACACGGAAATGTCGGCCAAGTGGGCACCAGGCCACTCCAAGACTGTGATGAGCCGCCTCAAAACCCACGTATTCCCGCTGATTGGCGCACGCGCCATTGTTGATCTCGACACCCATGACCTTATGCAGCCCTTGGAAGCGATCAAGAAGCGCGGAACGATAGACGTAGCTTTAAGGGTACAAAACTACCTGCAGAGCATCATGCGCGAGGCAAAGCGCCTCCGGCTTATCACCGTAAACCCTGCTTACGACCTCGAAGGCTTGATCAAAGCCCCGCGAGTGGTACATCGCCCTGCTTTACCCTTATCGCGACTGCCGGAACTGCAGGAGCGGATCGACACCTATAAAGGCCGGGCACTTACCCGTCTGACGGTGATGCTGTCGCTGCATGTGTTTGTACGATCCAGCGAGCTGCGTTTCGCACGCTGGAGCGAGTTCGACCTCAAGCGCGGCACCTGGGAGATACCGGACACTCGACCCGCGCTGGAGGGAGTACCCTTTTCCACAAGGGGTACGAAGATGGCAGGGGATATCCATTTAGTACCCTTATCGCCGCAAGCAGTGGCGCTACTCGAAAAAATCCATGCACTCACAGGCAAATTCGCATTGGTCTTCGCAGGGGATGCCAAACCCTGGAAGCCCATGTCCGAAAATACCGTGAACAACGCGCTTCGGACGATGGGATACGACACCAAAACCGATATCTGCGGACATGGGTTTCGTTCGATGGCCTGCAGCGCACTGATCGAGTCAGGGCTGTGGTCCGAGACCGCCATTGAAAGGCAAATGAGCCACAAGGAGCGCAACAACGTCCGCGCCGCTTACATCCACAAGGCCGAGTTCATCGAGGAGCGCAGACTGATCATGAACTGGTGGAGCCGGTATCTGGAGGCCAACCGGCAGGAGCATGTTACTCCACACGAATTTGCCAACCAGATTGGAGATAACGTTACTCGGATAAAGGCGAAGCCTGGCATTGGCGCAGAGAGGAGGAATTGATATGGATATCTCAACCGCACAAAGCATCAAGCTCGCCATTGTGTCGGCAACCGGACTGTCAAAAGACGCGCTGCATATTTATTTGGGCATGGCGATCTATTTAACGTTGATCGTCGGCACCCGACGATTCAGGCCATACCTTGGCTGGCTGGTTGTTTTCATCATTGCGTGTGCTGGCGAGTGGGTAGATCGGCGAGACGATATTGGAAGCTTCGGATACTGGCGCTGGCAGGCAAGCGCTCACGACATTCTTAACACGTTGTTTTGGCCGACGGTGCTTACACTGCTTTGGCTTTTAAAGTGCCGCAGTAAAGCAAGCGTACATCCGTAAGACTCTCGCAATCTGCTCTGCCACGCGGGTCCATCCAAACAGGGCTGCAAAGCCGCCCTGTTTGGATGGACCTCACTTAAAAAATCTAAAGCCCACGCAACTGTCTGTGGAAAACCACGGATTTCCACCGGTGGATAATTTCATCCACAGCCGCAGAGTTTCCGAAAATTCGAGCCTTGACCCAAATTATCCACAGGCGTAGAAAATATCGGGCAAAGCGCTGTCGTTGACAGCAACCCAGGTAGCCAGAACCTTTAAGGCTACGCCACACGGTGGTGGTTCTCCCAAAGTGCGATTAGCGTCCGGTGGCTCGCACGGTCACAGCGATGTGATGGATGCCTACTTCTACCAGAGTGCCCACTGCGGCAACTCATACCCCTTTATAGTTGCCCTGCAGCAACCTATCCGCTTGGCCATTTCCTTGCGCCAACCTGCGCCCGTCTCTTTCTCCCGGAAAGAGACGGGCGCTCCTACCGCTGCTGCAGCCCAACTCGTACAAGGCTTTGCGGCATTCCCCCTCGTGACAATCGGCGTGACAAACACCGAAGTCACCAGCAACAGCGATGCAGATGATGGTGCCGCAGCCCAGGGAATGGACTGCACCTGACTGACAGTCAGGCATGCCCCGGTCATCGCCTCACTGCCTTCACCCGACTCAGGATCTCGCGGCGCTGGTCTCGTCAGCCAGCGCAGCCTCCACCCGCCCACTTCTTCGGAAGTGCTCAGGAGGCCAGATCATGAGATGCCCAAGCTCCCGGTCGTAAGGAGCCGCCAGTCCCGCGTTAGTGGACAACCCTCACAGGTCGCAGGGGCCTTGATCCCTGATAACACTCAACATTCTTGGCGGGATGACGTGGGGAAGGTTTTACAAGTGTGGCTTCGAGAGGAGTTTGGTCATGGGATTGGTCGGTAGACGGGATGGGCGTAATTTTGGGTATGGTCGGCAACTGAGTTATGCCGGACCGCAGGCGTTAAAAGACATGTTCGGCGGAGGGCATTACGGCACGGTCAAAGCGCACCGCGATCGCTGGCAGGCGTTTGCGCGCTGGTGCCGCTCAGACGATGGACCAGGGCTCAACGATGCACGGCAGATAGATCGCCAGATCTTGTCGGATTACGCGGCGCATCTGAGTCACTTAGTCGAGCGCGGCGACCTCGCTATCGCCACCGCACAAAATCGATTATCCAGCGTGAACCGGACCATGGCAGCGCTTCGCGGTGATCAGTACGTGAAAGTACCGAGTCCGAGCAAGGCGTTGGAAATGCAGCGCACCAATGTTCGTCGCTCGGTGCCGCGAGGCCAAGACCGCGAACACGTGAAGCGGCTCGTCGCCGTGCTCTGCGAACGCAAAATGCCGCGCGCTGCGGCCATCGCGCAGTTGGCGCGAGCCACCGGCATGCGCTTGCGCGAGGCGATTTTAGCCGACCTTCCGCGCCTGAAGCGCGAGTCTGAACAATACGGGAAGATCAACATCCAGGATGGCACCAAAGGTGGTCGCGCAGGTGCTTCGGCACCTCGCTGGCTCGGGGTAGATAATCATATTCGTGATGCCCTGAGGTTTGCCGAACAGGCCTCGCCTGACACTAGCCGCAACGTATTAGCTCCGCACGAAAGCTACCAGGATTTCTTACAGGGCACTGTTCGCCCCGCTCGAGACATCCTCCACACGCACAACCTCAAAGGCTTCCACGAACTGCGGGCGGCCTATGCATGCGAACGCTACGAGCAAATCACCCTTCATCCCGCCCCCTTCAATGGAGGCAATTGTTACCACCTCGATCAGAAGGCTCGAGCACAAATCAGCTATGAGCTGGGGCACGGTCGAATCGACGTTGTATCGGCGTACATTGGCGCTCGAGCATGAGCAAGCCATTCGATATGGAGATTTTTCTGGCGGGCGTTCTCACCGGGTCGCATGCCACTCGCGAACGTCACCTACGCCAAGCAAAAGCCATTCAAGCGGCGATCTCTGATCGCTGGCACCGAGAGAACCCATGGGCCTGGCAGAGAAAGCATCTCGCATGGTTTCTAAAAAACCACCTCAATCAACACGCCGAATCAACGCGCTATTACTATCTACTGACCATGCAGTTGATCACTGCTCGTCTAGGGAAGCCTTGGCAATTCAAAGTGATAGGTGCAGTTGCACCATCCATAGAGGACGTAAAGACCGACCATCGCAAAAAAAATAGGAGTTCGGCAGAAACGACCCAATAGCGGACATTCGTCTCGGCAGGCGACGTATATCAGCACTGGGTCAGCTTTAGACTCACAGAATATGACTGTACATATCTCAGAGCTAGAACTCAGGGATGACCTGCCTACCCTTGTTTTTTTTGGGAATGCGGCTTAGGATCTCTTCATGTCAGTGACTAGGAGCATCTCCAGTCTCAAGCTGACCTCTAAAGGCCTGTATCCGAGTTACTTTTGTGTGACTTCCCCAATCTGCTGATTGAGGGAAGCCGCACGAACAGTAAAATTTGCGTTACCCGTAACCCCCTTCCTGCCTGCACCTAAAGATCACTTTCAACTGTTCAATTAGCTATGCACTTATGGTGCATTCTGGCTTAATATCTGCTTATGCGCCTTTTTTTTGTCACAGTGACCCCAGCCTGAATCCATAGTCTGCTGTACATATATAGACTGAGGCAAACACCACAACAGTATTAGTTTTGCTGTCACGAATAAAAAATTCGCGTAACACATAGTGAGTCGAAGGTTTGAGGGGCTGTTATGGCAAAGAAAGAATTAAGCTCGATATTTGACGCCATGTATCATGGAAAACATGATTTCCAGGATTTTTTGGCGGGAGATATAACAACACGCTATAAAGTAACCACCCTCAAAGGCATGGAACTATACAAGACCGACGAAAAACTGAAGGCCTACCATAAATTTCTAAATTTATTTGTCTTTGAATTTTTAAAAGTAAATGAAAATGTTGTTTATTCCTACAGAAAAGGAGTGAACGTTGCAAGTGCAGTACAAAAACATGCCGGCAGCCGTCATTTTTTTCAAACAGACCTGAAAAGCTTTTTTAACAGTATTGATAGCGCCTTAGTAAGAGAAACAGTAAAAAACAATTTCGACTCTATACCTGTCTCCGACATAGACAGATATTTAGATAGAATTATAGAAATGTCAACCGTAAATGACATGCTGCCCATTGGGTTTTCAACATCCCCTATCATTAGCAATGCGTGCCTTCAAAAATTTGACAGCATACTTGAAGATTACTGTATCGCTCAAAATCTAATTTACACTAGATATTCTGACGACATTATCTTGTCTAGCAGTGGGGACACCCGACTATATGGGATCGATACTACAGTTGGAGAAATGCTGAAAGAGTGTTTCGGCGAGAAGCTAAACCTAAACTTCAGCAAAACCAAATTTTCCTCTGTAGGAAATAAAATAAAAATTTTGGGGATGGTTATTTTGCCCAATGGGGCCGTCACCATTGATTCAAAACTAAAAAATACAATTGAGGTTCTACTTCACTTCTACGCGAGTGATAAAACCAAATTCAATGATAGACTAGAATCAGAAAGTTCAAAACTAAAAGGAGACAACAGTGTTGGCCTTTTACAGATATCGGGTTATTTGAACTACGTAAACACTACCGACCCCCACTACTTAAATAAACTACGGAAAAAATATGGAACTTCAGTTGTTGACGCGTTTATTCGCGGCACGGTGAAGTAGCCATGAAGTTGAGAATCCAGATCTCCAACATTCAACACATTCGAAACATGCTTGTAGATTTAGACCTGAGTTCGTGCAAGTTAACCTGTATCGTAGGAAGAAACGGCGCAGGCAAAACCACGTTAGTCAAGGCTATTCAAAACCTCCAGTTTGCTGACACATTTGCACGGACATCCCCGGCTAGCATCTTCAATACAGACAGCGCCGTAACTTATACTGCAGAAGATGATAAATATAGCTTTTATTATGATCCGGAGATCAGGACACTCAACTCAAAAGATATAATACCAGACGAAATCAAGGCAAGCATTGATGCCGAATTGCCTATGCCATATGGCCAGAGGTTTAACTTTTTCCAAAATATCATCTCAGCTGACCTAGATATTCGACGATCTATCGTATTGGATAATCATGAGCGTCCGTTAGAGCTTATAAAAATGCTGAATGAGATTTACTCTACTTCAAGATTTGACACCTTAGTAGAGATAAAAATCAAAAAAACAAACTATTATTGCGTTTTGTTAGACGATAGCAAATATATCCGAGAAGACTACTTGAGCTCCGGAGAGTTTTTTCTCATCAGCCTTTATCGAAAAATAAAGGCCGGGGCAAAACTCATTGCTATTGACGAAATAGATATTTCACTGGATGCTGCCGCACAAACAAAACTAGCTGGAAAGCTACGAGAGTTCTGTGAAAAGTATAAGGTTAACATTTTTTTCACCACGCACTCCCTCCCGTTAATGAAGACACTGCTGTACGGCGAGCTATTTCATTTGGAGGAGGTAGACGGAATTGTAAGCCCACTTCCAGTCTCTTACAACTTCATCAAAAGTTTGTTATTTGGATTCGAGGGATGGGACAAATACATCTTAACTGAAGACAAAGTACTGCAGCGCTTTTTAGAATTCATTATTAATAAATTTTGCGCAGAAACTTTTTATCGATTCAAAATTATTTACATTGGCGGAGCGCCCAATGTAGTTAATTTAATGCAAAGAAATGCTGACGAAGAATTTCTGTCGACAAAAGATAACGTAATTTCGATACTGGATGGAGACCAAGCAGACCAAAAGCACACTCTTAATTTTAAGAATGTTCATTGCATCCCTCTTAGCAGCGTGGAGAAGAAAATTTACGAGGATTATCTGTCAGGTGCAGAAGAACTAGTACGCGTGTCCGCCGGTCTTACGTTTCATGACGACAAAGACATGTTCAGCAAGTTAACTGGTAGACGGCTAATGTCAGAAGCTCAAATCTTTGAGTACTTGTGCCGTATCTACATTGACGAAATAACGAAATTCTCGGAAATACTAAAGTCCTTTTTATACGACCCCGTAGACCCAAAGGTCTGAAACGAATTCTATAAATGATAGGGGACTGCTCGTTCTGGCCCGGAATATCGCCAACAGATAGCCCCATCAAAAAGGATACATTTAGAGATAGAATAAAAAACACATATAACAAATATGTTTTTTTACAATGGGTTGTAGCGCTGTTCGACTCCTGGTGCCGCACCATACAAAACGAAGCCCTCGCAGAAATGCGAGGGCTTTGTTGTTTCTGGGGTTTGGAAACTCCCCCTAGAACCTGTCACATTGCTGCGCGGACATTCGTCAACGTCCGCCAGGGTCGAAAGCTGCTTGCTCCGCTATTGCAGCGGAACATACACATCAGTTTGCCATTGATCCTGCGGTGTCTCGGGATAGGCGCTCAGGTAATGAAAGAACAGCGGCTGGTCACGAAGTTCCTCTCCACTGGCCGGAAGCCAATCGCGGTAAATCGGATAGATCGTTTCGCCGATGTGATCCGGTGACCCCGCGTGTCGCACCACGACGCAGCGACCGCCAGGAATGACGATCTCGTGCACACCGAACTCATTCGACGCCACGGCCTCGTGAATCTCGCCGCAGATTGCGAAGCGGAATTCTTGTGGAGGTGTCGTATCGGGGTTGCCATAGGGAATGCCAAAGGTGCGACTCGACGCCACCGGCGACTGTCCGCTCTGCATACGCCACTCGATGAACTTGCGTACGCTCTCATTGACGAGCCCGGCGGGTCCGCAGTGCTCAAGGGTTGCTACCCTGACTTCAGGGAATTCCACGATTCGTACTTGCATGATGATAGTCCTGGAAAAGTGAGGGATTGCGAATACCGTACTCCAGACCTGCCAGTTCGGTTCTTTCCCGAACGCACTCGGCGTCATACCGAACGCCCGCCTGAACGCCCTGCAAAATGCCTCGGGACTTTCAAAGCCGGCACCGAGTGCGGCGTCCAGTACCGAGTGATCAGCGAGGGAGGCCAAGCGATGGGCCGCGCGTCGTAGCCGCATCAGTTGCACATAACGCGAGACAGTCACTCCTACGAACGCGGTGAATTGCCGATGGAAGTGAAACGCCGAAAAGTTCGCCACATGGCTCAACGTCTTCACCGACAGGTCACCTTCGAGATTGGCATCAATGTAGGCGAGTACGGTGTTGAAGCGTTTTGTGTAAGCGAAGTTGGTCGGCATGTCAGACACTGGGAAAAGGCTCCGGGACGTACGGTCGGCAATAGAGTCGACTATAACGGCGTGAACGCGCCTAGCCGCGTTTGCTCAAGGTGCGTTTTGGGTTGGCCAATGTGATCTCTTCCAAGGCGATGCAAAGGTCGGGGGCATCCAGGTGTCCACTTCTGACCATCTGCTGGCTGTCGCCACGGCAGCCTTTGGCGAATTCCTGCCTATTCTCGACGGAAGAGATGATCATCAACGTTCGAATTCGGGAGGTTTACCATTCCGTATGCGGCTCTGAATGACTTGCAGACCGACAATGTGCTGGCATCTAAAAAATCCCGAGTTCGATTCCACCGAACGCCATAAGTAACTGATTTTTCAGTTACTAGTTCAGCGCCAAACCGCCCCACCATTCCCACAACAAAAAAGGCACTTGCCGCGAACGCCAAGTGCCTTTCTCACATCACCAAACCCAATTAACGCGCCAACATAAACGTCTCATACTCCAGATCTTCCAGCGCCGACGACAGCCGCGCCAGCCCCAGCAGTACACACACCAGCAACGACAGCGTGAACCCATACCCAAAGAAGCTAGGCCCCAGGTGCATGCTCAGTAGCGTCAAAGCGGCGTTTAGCACGGCGAACAGTACGCACAGCTCCAACACTACGCGGCGTTTGTCGAGGTAGAAGAACACGTTGAGCAACGCCATGAACACCACCTGGATGCTCACGCCGATCAAGTCGATGTAGAACAGGGGCAGGTAGTAGCTGGAGATGCCGATCCACTCCAGTAGGCGGGGTGCGAAGAGGAACAGCAGCACCACGGTCAGGCCCTGGACTTTGCAGATTTCCAGCAGGCCCTGGCGGATGGAGAGGGTCATTTCGGTTTTCAGCGAGCCGATGTGCTGCAAGGTCTCGCCGTCTCGGATGGCGCGGAACAGACGGTCGTACCATTCGGCGAAGTCGGTTTCGATGCGCACCAGGAACACCGCCATGCCGGGGATGATCGCCAGGTAGGCGATGAAGATCGGCATGTCGTACAGGATCGAGGCACGCAGCGGGCCGATGACCGAGTTGGAGGTGCCTGGGTTGAACCAGAACAGGATCTTGTCGACCCAAATGCCGAAGTTGTAGAAGAACCCCGTCACCAGCAGGCTGAGGAATACGTTGCGACGATTGAGGAAATCGAAGGCAATCATTTTCTCGGCGCGGTACTCGCGCAGGATGTCGTACAGGTACAAGAACAGCAGGCTGCCGTGCCCGATCAACAACGCCAGCAACAGGCCAGGCATTTTCAGGAAGCTCAGCAGGTAGGCGCTCGCCACCATCAGCGAGTAACCCACCACCATCACCATCAGGATGCGGTTGTACTTTTTCATCCCCGAGAGAAAGATGATCACCAGCCACAGGTTGCACAGCACCACGAAGTTCGACAGCACCAGCACGCGGTAGATCAGCGGCTGATCGAACAGCACCGCCAGCACGATAATCCCCAGCACCCCGGCGCCGACCGTGACCATCAACAGGATGCCCAGCAGGTTGGGCAGGATCTGTTCATAGTTGTGCTCGAACAGCTGGTCGGACACAAAGCGGGTGAAGAACAACTGCAGGCCGCCCGTGAGGATCAACGAGCTGGCCATCAGGTAGGTCACCGTGACCAGGAACTGCCCCACCAACGAGTTGGGCAACAGCAGGCCCAGGCTGATGATCCCCACCAGCATCACGCTGATGATCGACAGCACCCACGGGCCGGAGCTGATCAGGCCCGCATACACATACGCGTGCAAGGTGGCGGTGTATGAGTCGCGCGAGAGGATCTTGCGCAGTTCGAAGCCAATACCGGCCATTTAACTGTTCTCCATGGCTGCCTGGTACAGGTCGCGGTAGCGCTGCAGCATCAAGGCTTCGGTGTAGTAACGGTTGACCCGCAGCAAGCCGGCGGCCTGCGCAGCCTTCCAGCGCGCGGGGCTACGCAGCAGTTCCAGGATGGCGGCGGACGTGGCTTGTGGATCGGCAATCGCCACCACCTTGCCCGCCATGCCCAGGTCACGGTCTTCGGCGCTGCCACCTTCGATCAGCTCGCGGCATGAGCCGACGTCGCTGCTGATCACTGGCGTACCGGCGGCCCAGGCTTCGAGGATCACCAAGGGTTGCGCTTCGCTGATCGAGGTCAGCACCATCAGGCCCAGCTTGGGCAAGATGTCCTGGATGCGCTGGAAGCCCAGGAAGTGCACCTTGCCTTCAAGCCCAAGGCTCGCCATCAAGCTGCGGCATTCACTGACGTATTCCGGGTCTTCCTCTTCGGGGCCGATAATCCAGCCTTCGGCATTCGGCATGGCGCTGATCACGCCACGCATGGCACGCAGGAAGGTTTTCACGTCTTTGATCGGCACCACGCGGCCGATCAACCCCACCACGGGGGCGATGCCCGGCTCGCGGGTTTCCATGGCGCGGGACCATTGCGACAGGTCGATGCCATTGGCGATCAACTGTGTACGGCTCGGATCGGCACCGTCCTTGATTTGGCGCTGACGGTTGCCGTCGTACAAGGCAATGATCTTGTCGGCGCTGTTGTACGCCAGTTGGCCGATCCGTTCGAAGTAGCGTACCCACAGGGTGCGGATATACCCCGAGCCCCCGTCGAGGCTGCGGTTGAGCGCCTGCCCGGAGCTTTCGGCAATCCACGTGGCCTGGGCCAGATCGATCTTGCGCTCCTTGGTGTAGATACCGTGTTCGCTCAGCAGGTAAGTGCATTTCCAGCGGTGCTTGAGGATGCAGCCCAGCAGCCCGGCGTAACCGGTGGAAATCGAATGCAGCACCCGCGCAGGCGGCATCTTGCGCGAGGCTTCGGCGAGCATCAGCAAGGGTGACTGCAACGAGCGCAGGGTCCAGAAATAGTTGACGAACGAGGGGTCGGCGCAATGCTGACGGTAGCCTTCGCTGAGGGTTTCCCAGCTGGCACGGCTGCGCAGTACATCATCCAGGGTCATATGGCCCTCGGCGATGCAATTGAGCATGCGCTCACCGAGTTCCCGCTCCGGCGGGTCCGGGTGATGCAAAAAGCGATAGAGGTCAGCCAGTTGCTGCGGGTCGGCATCGCGTGGCTTGCCACGGGTGTCGGCGGGGTGCGTTGCGTCTTCGAGGAACACTTCTTCGATGTGCACCACGTTCGCCGGCACTTCATAACGCCGCGAGGTATACGCCGAACGCTGGCCACCGATGAACATCACCGAAAAAGTCAGTTCCGGCAGGCCCAGGATCATCTGGTGAATCCAGCTTGATACACCGCCGCGCACGTACGGCCAGGTGCCTTCCAGCAGCAGGCAGATGTCGGCCGTCGGGGTGGGTTCCTTATGATTCATTCCAGCTCCTCACCAACTCAACGAAGGGTGGCCGCTGACGGGTTTTTTCCGGCAGGCTGGCAAGCAGCCCGGGGATTTCGTGATAGCGACCCGTCTCGAACGCCAGCTCGGCATGGAAAGGCAGTAACTGAGCCGCACCCAGGCCGTTTCGCTCAGCTTCGTGCAAGAGGGCCTCAGCCCGCTCATTTTCACCGCGCTCCAGGGCAATACGGCCGGCCAGCAAAAACAGCTCACCGCCCTCACCTGCCGCCAGACCTTGCTCGGCATGTTCACTCGCCTGGTTCAGCACGTGCTCAAGCACACTGCCTTGGGCCAGGCCGAGGTAGGCCAACTCCCAATACCAGCGCGCCAACATGCTGTGCACCGGGCCGGCCATTCGGGGACTGACGCCCGCCAACTGTTCCAACGCCATCTGGATGTGCAGGTTGATGTCGCTTTCCTGCTTGTCGAGCATCGAGTACGCCAGGAGACGGACGTCATCACTGGGGTCACCCAAGGCCAGCTTGAGGATAGGAACCGCGTCCTTGCCCGGCATGCGGCGAGTCGCCAATAGAGCGGCCAGTCGCTGATCGGGGTTGGGCGCGTGACGCAGCACGTCCTGCAAACCACCGTCGGCGAAGATCGGCGTGCGCGTCTGGGCCTGCGCGCGGAACGGCAGGCCAGGAATGCCGACCGATTGCCACGCTTGCTGGTCGCGTTTACGCGGCAGGTACAGCGCCGGGAAGATCGACGCCACCACGCCCAGGGTGCCGATCACCGGCACAAAAAATGCCAGGCTGAAAATGAACAACGGGCTCCACGGCAAAGGTGCCCGGTAGCGTGCCGGCAACAGCAACCATACGGCGCCGCACAGCATCAGACAGGCAAGGCCATGGCTGACGATAAACACCAACAGTTGGTGCAACTGCGGCGCATCGAGCCACAAACTGGCCCAACTGCCCGCCTCCAACAACACGGCGCCGCTAAACAGCCACTTGCTGATCATTCAGGCCACACTCGTTGTAAAGGAAGTTACGCAGCCCGTTGCGATCACAGCCAGGCTCCAGATTGAAAGGCATGACCCGTACACCCAGGCTGTCCAGATCCGTGTCGATGCCAAAGTGTTCGTGCAGCAACAGGCCGATACGCGCGAGGTAGCCTTGGGTGCCTTCCGGGCTGGTCAACGGCAACAGCACCAGCAGCAGTGCGTGATCGCGGTTGTTGCGCACTGGCAAGTGCAGGTCCAGGCCACGTTGGCTGCGCGCCATCAAGCGTGTCAGCTCGTCGTTGACGCGTGTCATCTCGAACGCGAACAACCCGGCAGGCAAGGTGTGCTGTTCAACATCCACCAGCGACCGCTTGAGCTGCAACGAAAATTGCTGGGCGTCCGCATCGGGCAGGCGCAGCACCTGCGAATCGCGGCGCAACAGGTCGGCAATGTGACCGGCCAGCAGCGACAAGAGGCTCAAGGTGCGATCCTGGAACGCAAAGAACGGCATCTGCCGAACCGCTAGGATCGCCAGCAGGCGGCCTTCGGCATCGATCAACGGAATGCACGCCTGCAGCGAGGAAAACTGCGCAGCGTTACCGGCATCAATCAGTTCCTGACGCACGCTCACCAGCTCGCCGCGTTCCAGGCAGAGCTTGATCAAACCGTCATCGGTTTCCAGCGGCCCCATCACGCCGATCATTGCCAAGGCTTGGGGCAGTACGTTTCTCTCGCTTTCGTCGACGCGGTACAGGCCCGCCACGCGCAATGCACCGTATTGGCCGAGCATCGCCACGATCGGCTCGGCCAACTCGCTCAATGCGTCGCCTTCAACCGGCATGCCACGCAGTTTTTCACGCAGGCCCAGCAACGAGCTGCGCAGGCTCTGGTCACTGCCGGCCACACGCTGCTCCAGCAGGTCATGGGACACCCGCAGGATCTGGTGGGCACGGGTGAATTCGTCGAGACGGTACTGACGGTATTCGTTGGCCATCTGCAGACGCTCCAGACGGCGCACCCACAGGTCGCGAACCTCGCCCACCAGCATCCCGCAAACCAGCACACCGACGATGAACGACGGCTCAAGCTGGGTATAACCTTCATGCCCGGTGTAGCGCAGGGCAAACAGCGCCGCCACCAGCAGTACGGCGCTGAATAGGCCGCGCACAAAACCGTAACGCACACCCAACAGCAGCGGCGCCAGGATTGGCCAGGGGAAACCACCGTGCATTTGCAACGGGTCTTCGGGAGTCAGCCAGAAGCCGAGGCCAATGGCCAAGCCCGTCACCAATAGCGTTTCCAGCCAAGACACCGGCCCGCTGGCGCGAGGCGCCAGGCTGTAATCCATGTGTGGAGAATTCATTGCGTTCACTCGAATCGAAGGGCGCCAACCAATTTGTCGATTACCGTCTGAGCATTGCCCGCCAGGCTTTCACGGGACCAACCGGCGCGCGCGCCGCTTTTGCTCCAGAGCACGCGACCGCTGTTGGCTTCCAGCACGCGCAGGCTGATGCCCACCGCTGGCTCGCCGTCGAGGCCGTTCTTGTACTGCCACTCTTCGACGCTGCCGGCGACGACGTAATCGAGCTTCTGCTCACGCGCCCATTCCAGGGCACCGGTGAGGCGCTCATTGTCATCCATCAGCGCCTGTTCGCCCTGGGTGCTGGTTGGGTAGACCCGAGGTTGCAGGCCGTGGCTGCTGAGCACGCTGAGCAGGATCTGCTCGCTGCGCTCACCCGCCTGCGGGGTCTGCGAATAGTTGACCATCGGCACGATGCCCCACTGCGCATTGCGCGGCAGGTTCGGGCTGCTTTCACTGGTGAAGCTGGAGCAGCCGGCGACGAACAGTACTGTCAGAGCCAGGCTCAGGTTACGAATTGCTTGCATAGGTTTTTCTCCCGTAGATTCTGTAATCAGCGCCCGAAACGCACGCCGTAGCTCATACCCAGTGTGCCGCCGGACTTGCCATCCCCGCCCTGTGGCGCAGATTGGTAGCCGAAGGTGAGGGCCAGTTCGTCGTCACCCAGGACTTCGAAACCAATGCCCGTATTGATGCCGTAGTTGAAGGTTTGGTCGGTCCATTGCCACCCCGCCGTCATGTCCACCAGCCAGGTGTACTGCGGCTTGCTGCGCACCAGGGCACCAGGGATGCCGCGGCGCCAGGACGTGCCGACGTAGAGTTGGCCGTAGCGACTTTGCAGCAGGTCGCCCGACGCAATGGTCTGCAACTCGATCGGATCACCCGGCTCAGGCGGCGCGACATCAGGCACTCGAATCGGCCCATTGAAATCGCTGGAGAGGTAATCCAGGTTGCGATCCTTCACGTTGTTCTTCTGGTAATCCACACCGCTGCGCACCGTCCAGTTAGGCCCGGCGAATTCCAGTGTGTGATTCAGCTCCAGCTTCAGCGCATGACCATTACCCAACGATTTGTCGGTACGTGTCGAGAATGAGCGCTGTGCCACTTCCCAGCTCAACTGGTCCCGCGCGGTCAGGCCGTGACGGCCGCCGACCCAGGCGCGGTCCTGCTGGCCGAAAGCACGCATCAGGCCGCTGTCGTCGCTCTTGCGATGCCAGTCCAGGCCGGTCTCGATCTGGTGGCTGTCGCCCAACTGCCACATGCGCGACAGGCCCAGGCCGTTACGGTCGTCGTCCTTGCGCTGGCTGGTGTCGGCGAACAACTTCCAGCTGCCGTTTTCCACGGAGCGCACCAAGGTCAGGGCCGCGTTGCTCTCGTCGCCAATGCGCGAGGAGATGACGTCGTCGCCTTTATAGTTGCCGTGTTCCATCTCGACATCGGCGTACCAGTTATCACCCAGGTTGTGGGCGATTTCCAGGCGCGGCGAGTCAAACGACAAGCCACCGAAATCCTGTTTCTGATACGACAGCAATGCGCCTTGCGGAGTGGCTTCGTGGATCTCCACCGCCTGGCGACGCAGTTGCTCGTTCACCGAATCCGGCTGGTCGTCGCCCAGTGCAGACAGGCTTGTTTCCAGTGCCTCGTTGGTGCGCCCCAAACGGCTGAGCGCCTGTGCGCGCTGCGCCGGGTTCAGGTCGCTGCTGGCCAACAGGGTTTCGACCTGGGCTTTATTACGGCTGCGCAAGGCTTCCTGGATCTGCTCGTAACGGTCAACCTTGAGGCCCTGGGTGCGCGCCCAGGCCAGCCAGTCGTCTTTCTGCGCTTGCTGGTTGGTCGCATCCAGACGAGCCAGCAGACGCTCGAACCACAGCTGTTTCATCGACGGCGAACCGTCTTTCCACTTCAGGAGTGCTTGCTGGGCCTTTTGCGGTGAATAGCTGCTCGACATCAAACGCAACCAGATCGCGTAGCGCTGGGACGACGGTTGCAGGTTCTCGGCCTCAGGGCTGCGCAGCAACTTCAGGCGCAGGCGCTGGGCGGCGTCCTGGTAGCCAGACGTTTCCAGTGCGTCGGCATACGCCGCCTGCACCAGCCAATCGTTCGGGCTGAGCTTGAGGTACAGGCGATACCAGGCCAATGCTTCGGCATCGCGCCCCAATAGCTGGCTGGCACTGGCGAACGGCAGCCAGAGCAGACGGTCGTGCCGTGCATTTGCACGCCATTTGGTCAGCAAGGGTTTGAGTTTTGCCGTGTCGGCCTGGTCGACATACAGCCAGGTCAAGCGCTCGCGGAACAGGTTGTCATCGGGGTAGCGCGACAAGCCCAGCATATAGAGACGCTCAGCCTCGGTGGCATCGCCCTGCTCCGCTGCCAGGGCACCGCGTACCGCCAGAACCTGGGCTTGCTCGTAGGCTTCCGGGTATTTTTTGGCGTCTTCCAACAGGGCAACCACCTGATCCCACTCCTGGAGCTCCTGGGCCAGTTGCAGTGCCTCGACCAACCGCTGCGGGTCTTGGGCACGGTGCCAACTGTCGACCATCAACTTCAAGGCACGCTGCGGATCGCTGGTGCGATACAGGGTGATCAACTGGCTCTCGTCGCCACTGGTCAGCTTGCCTTTGAGGGACAGCAGCTTTTCCAGGGAGACGCGTAAGTCTTCGTCGCGCTCCAGGTCCCAAGCGAGCGCCGCACGGGTGTGCCAGTATTCAGGATCATCGATGGACGCATCGTCCGACTTCACCACTTCCCAGGCCGCTTGCTCGTCGAACAACTTCATTTCCGTGCTGGCCCAATCGACCAATTCGGCGGTGGTCAGCTTGTAGCGTTTTGCATAGTCCTTGTAGAGCTTGCCTTTGGCCGCGAACTGCCCGGTGTTTTCCAGGTTCTGCAGCAAGCGTGTCCAGGCCAGGCGATGGGCCGGGTACTTGCGCAGGTAAGTACGCAACCAGGACTCGGCCTCAGCGGGAGTGCCGCGGGACTCATGCCCGTAGATCAACGCATCCAGTTCGATGTCCGTGAGCGGACGCTGCTGCATGATCTCTGCAAGCAATGGGATCGAACGGGCAAAGTCGAATTGCAGGCTAGCGAGACGCCAGGCGTGCTCGCGGATCTTCGGATCTTCCTTGAGTTTGAGCAGGTGAATCCAGTAGTCCAGCGCGGCTTCGTTATCGCCGCGCCACTCACCGAGCTTGGCCATTTGCTCCAGCAACTCGCTGTCATCCGGGTAATCGATGACCAGCTCCTGACCGGTTTCCCACGCACCTGCCAGATCATTGATAGACAGGCGTACATGGAATTCTTTGACCAGGATGTTGCGATTGTCAGGCTCCAGGTCATGCCACTGCTGGAGCACACGCTGGGCCAGTTCGAACTGCTTGGTCGCAACGGCGACATCCACGCCTTGCTCCAGCCACGCCACGTCGGTTTGCGGGTTTTTCAGCTGGGGCAACTCGTCAGCCAGCACTTGCGCGGCCTGCTCGTCACGGCCGGCCGACAGCAGGCTGTTGAACGCGAGTTGCGCGTATTCCCGTCGCTCACCCGGTTGCTGGGCGTCACGCTTAAGTTGCAGATAGATGTCTGCCGCGCGCGCAGGTTGCTCCCCCGCCAGGTACCACTGCGCGGCTGATTTGAGCGCATCGGTACGTTGCGCCGGGTCACGCCCTGCGATCTCTTCGAACACCGTGGCGGCAAACGCCGGAGCCTGCAGGGTCAGCGCCAGCTTCGCCAGGCTCTGCAGCTGGGCCACCGGCAGCTTGCGATGATCGAAGCTTTGCAAACGCTCGACCAACGCCTGTTGCACGATCAGATCATTGCCACCGGCCGCGATCAGCGCGTCCAGTTCCAGGCGATAGTAGGCCTGGAGTTCGGGTTGCGGCTTGGGCCAGGCATCCACGTGTTGGCGCGCCTTGGTGTAGTCACCGAGGCGAATCAGCAAGTCGACCAGTTGCAAACGCAAGTGGTCGTCGTCCGGATGCGCCGTCAGCAATAGCTCGGCATAGTTGGCCGACACGGCGTCGGGCTCACGCCCGTCGGGCTGGAACACTTCTTCACGCTGGAAGGTTGCCCACAGCAGGCCACCCACGGCCACCGCGACCACCGCCAGTGCCCATGGGTTGAGCAGGCGGCTGCTTTTAGTTGCAGAGGAGTTGACCATTACTCACCTGCTTCATAGGAAGTTGAAAAGTCCAAAGGCCGGCCGAAGCCTTGCCCGCGAATCGTTGCCCATCGACTTCCACGCGGCAGGCAGTTGCCGAGCGCACGGAGAAGGTCAAGTCGAACTGACCGGCAAAGGAAAAGCTCACGCGACGATCATCCAGGTAACGCCAATCGAGTAACGGCACGTTGGCTTCCTCCAGCGCAGGTCGAGGGTCTCTGTCGGCACGCAATGCCAGCAACGCCCGGTCGCTGCTCAAGGCCACGTAGCGCCCTTGCGGCAGGTCGCGTACGCCAGCAATGCCTTGTGATTTGAGCAAGTCCGGCCAGCCCATTTGCGCGTCGAGGCGCATGGTACGCAGTGCGTCCATCCCGCGAATCTGCCAAGCGCCGTCGGCAGTACGCGCCAGGCTTGACTGATACAGGCCGTGCAGACGATCGATGTAGTCAGTCATCCACAACGACATCGGTTGCTGCTCGCGCATGTAGCCGTAGATCTCGTGCATGGCCTTGATCGAGGCCTGCTTGGTGCTGGAATAGAAGTGGTAGTAGAGGTGCAGGCCACGCAGGCGGCGCGGGCTGTCAGTCAGCTCGAAGGTCTCGATCAACTCGCGGAACCCGTAGTACGGGCCTTTCCACAGGTTGGTGTACAGGTTCTCGTTGATGATCGGCGCGTAGTACTGCAACCCGCCAGGTGTCGGGCGCAGCAAGGGGTTGAGGCCGGTCAGCGACGGGTTGGCCTTGGTCATGATGGTTTCAGCGCCGTTGACGTTCTTCAGGCCAGCGTCATACGCCAGCTTGATGGTGTCCGAGGACGGCAGTGCATCACCTGGCCAGAACACCATCTTCACCGGCTTCTGCGGGGTGGTCAGGTTCTGGTTGATGTAGTCGCGCGAGCCAAAGATCTCGCGGCGAAAGTCGATTTTATCGTAGCCAGCGATTTTCATATTCAAGCCGTATTCCGGGCTGAAATTCTCGCGCTTCTGGGCTTTTTCCGGCTGCATGAAAAACGGGTGGCTGAAGGTGTGCGTGGCCACTTCGACCTTAGGGTTGGCGAAGATCTCACGGGCAATCGGCTCAAGCTCACGCGCCAGGAACGGGAACGCGCCACGCGGCGAGATCTCGCCTTCGATGATCGACACTGATGTCAGGAACGGGTTGGGCTTGATGTAGTCGTCCAGGGTGTGGCGGCCGGCGTAGGGCGTACCCCGCACTTCGGCACGGGAGGGGAAACCGTCGCCATCGATGTGCACGGTCGCAATGCGCCGGCCATTTTCGGTGGTGGTGTCCGGCCGCGGTTGCGCCGGCAGCTGCAGGCTGGCCTGGAGGAACGCAAACGGATCGAGAATCCAGCGGCTGCGCTCGTTGTTGCTTTCAAGCAGGTAAGGCGCGAGCGCAATGCCGCCCCATTTGCCAACCACCACCGGGTTGAAAACGGCGCCATTGGCACCGCTCAAGGACAACGCCGGGGTGGGGCCGTTGGGCAATACCGAGACCGCTGCCAGGTCACGGGAGCGAGGCACCACCGGTGCCTCGAATGCGCCCAGCAGGGTCTTGTCCTGGTGGGTGACGGTCAACACTTGAGTGGCGGGCGGCGCATCCCGCTTGAGGCCCAGGCGCTTGAGCAGCAGCTTGTCCTCAACCGGCAGGCCACTGAAAAACACCACCGGGACCTGTTCGTCCAGGCGTGCGTTGATAAAGCGATTGAACGCCGGTGCATCCTGCGACGGGCCGCTGGTCATCCAGGTGACCACGCCTGCGTACAAGCCACTGAAACCGTAAAGCGGCAGGTTACTGTCGGCAGGCAGATAATCGACACGGTAGCCAAGATACTCCAGCAAACCACCCAGGTTGCTATGGCCGGCGGCATCTTCCAGCGCGCCTTCACGCGGATCGAAGATCATCGCAATACGGCGCGGCTGGACCTCGATGCTGCTGATACCCAAGGTGTTGAGGTCCGGGGTACTGATGTAGGGAATGAAACCTTCATCGCGCAGACGCTTGGCGAGCTTGCGCGCTTCTTCACGGCGCTCCGGTGGCAAGTAGTCGATGGCCACCAGCGGCACGCCCTTGGCGCGCAGCGGTTGCAGATGGGTTTCGAGCCACTGGCGATCGGACTCGGACACCGGGCGATAGCGTTTGGCGGAAGCATCCCAACCGGCATGAATCGACTCGACCGCCACGGCGGCGGCAACGCCGTCCAGCTCAGGCAACACTTCGAAACCACGGTTGAAAAACAGCTTCAGGTTCGGCTGACGCTTGTGCAGTTCACGCAGCAAGCTGGCCAGGCCGACGCGTTGGCTTTCGCGCGAGGCCTGGGGCATCAGTTGGAAGCTGTCGAGCGTATCGAGGAACAGGCCCGCATAGCCTTGCGCTTCAAGCGCTTTGGCGCGCCCGAAGAGATGCTCACGCCAGGCCGTCGAGGTGAGGTCCATCACCTGACTGTCCCAGGCGTCGTTACGCACCGGGGAAACCGCTTTGCTCAACCCGGCTTTCTCGACCTCCGCCTTGTTGCCATCGAACTCACCGATGGACAGGTACGCAAACGGCTGGCTACCCAGCGCCCGCAAGGTCTTCACATCGCCGGGCGTCATGTGGCCCGGCTCGACCACGGCCCAGTCGAACTGCGACAGTTCCGGCAGCGGAGGTTGCTCGGCGTACCAGAAAGCCACGCTGCTCGGTTGAGATAAAGCAGCAGCGTGCACAGCCGGCCCACCGACGAATAAGGCAAAAGCGGCGAATAGCCGCTCAGCGATCGCGCGGATACGCGTCCTGCGGAAAACGATTTCCATAATTTACTCTTGAAGATGACTGAGCCAATACTGCGTAAACGTCGGGCGAAGTGACCGGCGAACTACAAACTGCGCAACAGCTGCGCCAAACCCTGGCCAATCGACGTCGGTTGCGGGAGTGCAAAGCGCTCCAGCAGACGGGTGTTATTGGCGCGCGAATGGCGGATGTCGCCTTGGCGCGGTGCCTGGTACGTCACGTTCAACGCGGTGCCGGTGGCATTGCCCAGTTCAGCGATCAGGTCATTGAGACTGGTCGAGCGGCTGAGCCCTACGTTGATTGCTTCAGGTGCCGGTTCGCGGGTCTCGACTGCCTGGACGAGAATGCTCACCAGATCCTGCACGTAAACGAAATCGCGGGTTTGCTCGCCGTCACCAAAGACGGTAATTGGCTGACCCGCCAACGCGCGCTCGGTGAAGATGCTGATCACGCCGGAGTACGGCGAAGACGGATCCTGGCGTGGGCCGAAGATATTGAAGAAGCGGAATATCACCGGCTCCAGGCCGTGCTCGCGACGGTAGAAGTCCAGGTAGTACTCACTGGCCAGCTTGTCGCTGGCATAAGGCGTCAGTGGGGACTTGGGGGTGTCTTCGGCGATGGCCGTGCCTTCGCCGTTGTTGCCGTAGGTGGCTGCGCTGGAGGCAAACACTACCCGCGTCACGCCGGCCTTGAGCATGCTTTGGCACACATTGAGCGTGCCGACGAAATTGGCCTGGTGGGTGGCGACGGGGTCGTCTACCGAAGCCTGCACCGACGCCACCGCAGCCAGATGCACGACTGCGCTGCAGTCAGCCATGGCCTGCTCGACCACGGCACTGTCTGCGACATCGCCAATCATCAGCTCCAGGTCAGGATGTGCGACGGGCAGGTTAGCCACCTTACCGGTCGACAAGTTGTCCAGTACGCGAATCTTGTAGCCTTTACCCAGCAAAGCTTCTACCAGATGTGACCCAATAAAACCTGCACCGCCGGTAACCAGAATTCGTCCTACAGCCATGAAGTTTGCTTCCTAAGACTCGAGCGCAGGCACGCAGCAGCGAACCCGCTAATTAAAGGTGACAGTGTTTAAGGGCTACCCTGACCAACGTCGCCTGGCCATCCGAGTCCAAGCCGCCTTATCCCTGAATCTTGAAGAACCACAGCCTGGGACGAATGCGCGTCACTAATGTCATTTTAATGGCTTAGAGCCATCAAAATCGTCGCGAATAATGTTGGATCCGAAAGGGACTGTCAACGTATTGTCTAACTTGCCGCCAAACGGCAGTTTCAGCCATAAATAAGTCATTTAATTGACGGCGCTTATTGATCATTACGTTGTCTTCGCGATTGGCTATGCGTCCGAGGCGGCGTTCAGTCGCGCCTGTAAACCCATGCTGGACGCTCGCCACGCACGAACATTGCTGAGAGCCCGCGCGTGCGACACCTATATGGCACTTAGCCACCTTTTTTCATTGACACCCCCTCCCCGCTCCGTTAAAAACCCTGCCTTGCTTGTGCTTCTAATCGAGACATGGATTTGTCGACCCCACCGCTTTTTAATCACCGCCGCTACTGGCTCGCGGCAATCATCGTGCTACTGGCGGTCCTGGACCCTTTCGGCCTGGCCAGTTCCAGCGACAAGGCGTCAGCGCAGTGGCTTAACCGCATGTTCGCCAGTCACTATTCCAACGAAGGTCAACAACGCGTGGCGGTGGTGGTGATCGATGACGCCTACCTGATGCGCAACGGCACCTCTTGGCCGATGCCCTACGGCGAGCAGAGCAAATTGTTCAAACGTTTGCTGGCGTACAAGCCCAAGGCTGTTTTCGTGGACTTGCTGTACAGCCATGACCATTCTTTTGGCGACCCGGCGCGGGGCAGCCAGCTACTGGCAAATGTGTTCGAGCGTTATCAGCGCCAGGGTATCCCGCTGTGGCTGGCGAATACCGGCGTCGTGCGAGGAGAGGCGGGCCAGGCCAACACACTGCAACCCTTCGCCGAGGTCAGCCGCCCAGGCCTGGTGGCCTGGGAAGGCGTGGACGACCAGTACCCGTTGGCAGTTCAGACGCCACTAGGGCTTATGGAAACACCAGCCATGGTGCTCTACCGCGAACTCTGCAGAACGCAGAAGTGCCAGTCGCCGCCGGTGGATGCCCAAACCGCCGCACAGCGGCAGCCGATCGCGGTGCAGTGGGGGCTGAAGCTGGCGCCAGAGCAAGCGCGTATTGCTGATGTGCGCCACTGCGCGCCGGCGCGGCATTTTGTCCTGGATGGACTCGCACAGTTTTTCCAGGCGGTGTTCTGGAAACTCGACGACTCGGCCCTGGCCCGCTGCCCTTATACCCTGACGGTGTCAGCCAGCGACTTGGAAGTCAGCGACCCGCAAGACCAGGCATTGCTCACCGAGTTATTGCGCGATCGCCTGGTCCTGGTCGGCGCCAATATCACCTCCACGGGAGACTTGGTGGACTCGCCGGTTCACGGCCAGCTACCGGGCGTGTACCTGCACGCCATGGCCTTGGATAACCTGATCAATGCAGGCATGGACTACGCCCATGAGCCCGCCAACTTTCCCGGCCTGCCCTTCAATTGGCTGGACCTGCTGGAGCTCGCCCTATTGGCGTTGATCGCCGTGCTCAAGGCGCTGCATGCGCGACGGCTGGCGGGTCACCGCCCCTGGAGCCGTTGGCGCCGCCGCGAGATCCGGTTTTTTTCTTCGCCGTGCCCGTCGTGGTTGTTAGTGATGTCGGTGCTTGCCCTGATGAGTGTGTTGTTGAGCGTCAACAACATCACCCCGGTCAACGTGCTGGGCATCGTATTGCTGTCATTGGTGCTGTTCAGCGAGCGGATCGAAGCCTTCTTCGACCGAGATCGCTGAGTGTGCCGCTCAGATGTCTGACTCAAGGAACCCAAGGATGAACAGAAGCCTCATTGTCTTGCTTGCCACCCTCTTTACCCAGGGCGCCTGGGCGGAAACCCACAGCATCAAGGCATTCCTCGCCGACCCGGTAGCGGTGCTCGATGAGCAAGGTAAACAACAGCGCGAGTTATCGAAGCAGGAAACGCCTACGCAGCCCTTGCCGGTGTTGCAGTACAACAAGGCGCTGGACTTGGTGCAGGTGGAACTGGCCGGCCAGAAGGTCTGGTTGGACACGATGGACCTGCGCATCGAGCCGCCGCTGAACGTGGTGGACCTACCCTGCCAAGGCCTGACCAAAAGCCAGACCAAAGACAGCCGCAACAACTCCACCATTGGTTTTGGTGCCGGCTGCAATCAATAAAAAGGAGCGCTGCGGTGAAAGGATCTCTATGGGCGGCCAGCCTGCTGGCAAGCACGCTACTCAGTGGCTGCGCCACGTTGAAGGGCGCCGATCAGGCGTTCATGAATCTGGTGGGACCTTCGACCCAATCCCGGGTGCAGGGCCATTATGTGGATAACACAGACGTGCGCCCGTATTACAAACTCGACCCGCAACGCCAGAGCCAACAACGCTTGAGCTATGACGGACGCACAGTACCCGCAGCCGAGGCTCGCCAGCAGAACCTGGTGGATATTCCGATGCTGCAGGTGTATCTGCAGGGTATTGTCACGCGCTTATCCAAGGGCTGGCCGGGCGAGTTGCCGGCCTTGCAGGTAAAAATCACCGACAGTTACAGCTTCGGCCCTTCGGCTGACCCTTACGGAAATGTGTTCGTGCCCCTGGGCATGCTGGATAACGTAGGGAGCGAAGACGAAATCGCGGCGATGCTCGGTCATGAGATGAGCCACGTATTGCTGCACCACCACGATCGCATGGCCGCCTTCCAGCAGCAGAAAGAGATGTTCACCACGGTCGCCTCCACGGTCGCGTTGGCCACCATGGCTGCCGACACGGGCGTGGATCGCAGTTCCGGCACGATGAAATTGTTCAGCAAAGACCCCGCCGGCACCCAGAAGACCATCGGGAATACCGTGCTGTATACCGCGCTGGCCAACACGTTTTCCGACCATGTCTGGAGCACCGCCTGGGGCCGCACCCAGGAAGACCAGGCCGACTTGCTTGGCACTGACTTGATGATCCGCGCCGGTTATGCACCGCGTGCCGCGACCCACAGCCTTGAACGCCTCAGTGATTTTCAGGGCAAGCAAAAACCGTTGCTCACGGGCTTTCTGACCGCGCGTAAAAACGCCATGCAGGATTCGCTGCAGCAGTTCAACCTGAACCGGTTTACCCAGGAACTGGATGTGCTGGTCAAAGACGGCCTGACCACCAGCATCACCGCGACCGCCCAGTACTTCAATCGCTCCCATATGTCGGCAACTGATCGCGACACCGAGTTACGCCAGTACCTGCAACGCGAGTATCGCCAGGAGCGCCGTGCACGGATCAACACGCAAAGCTGGACGAAAATGAAGAGCACGCCGCAAGTGGCGAAAGCCATGCAAGGTTACAAGGATGCCTACTTCGCCAACGACGCCCTGGAGAAAAACAAAGTCCCAGACGCTGATGGGTTCATCCGCAAAGCCTTGGCCTCTCCCGTCAAAGACCAACCCGGTATCCGCCGCACCGCCTACACCGTGCGACTGGCCCAGGGCCGGAGCGGCGAAGCGCTGAAAGAGCTGCAAGCGATCAAGGACTGGAGCCTGGCGGGCCCCTCCACCTTCGACCTGATGATCAGCTATCACCTCAAACGCGGAGATGGGCAGTCGGCGCTGGCGATGATCGACAAGGCGGAACGTCACCTCGGCTCTGAAGAACTGTTCATTACCGAGAAATTATTGGCTAACCAGCAAGTGCAAAATGCGCAGCAGGTGCAAACCGTGCTGCGCAAGTGTGAGCAATATCCGGCACGTAAAGAGAACTGCAAAAAACTCGTGCCGGCCAAAGCCTGACGTTTAGTGACCGGCGCTTTGCCCACCGTCTACATGCAGAATTTCGCCGGTCACAAACCCGGCGTTCTCCAGGTAGACAATCGCCTGGGCGATGTCACTCACCTCGCCCATGTGCCCGACCGGATGCAATTGCCCGAGCGCCGCGTGGGTTTCCGCGCCGTGCATCGGCGTCTTGATGATCCCCGGGCTCACCGCGTTCACCCGGATGCCACGTTTGGCGTACTCGATCGCCAGGGACTTGGTGGCCGAATTCAGTCCGCCCTTGGTGAGGTTCGCGAGTACCGACGGCACGCCGTCAATCGCGTGATCCGCCAGGCTGGTGGTGACGTTGACGATGTGGCCGGCGTTGTTTTTTTCCATTTCGGCAATGGCGAGTTGGGTGATGTAAAAGAAGCCGTTGAGGTTCACCGCGAGGACGTTGGCGTAGTCCTCTTGCGTGTAGGCCGTGAACGGTTTGGCGACGAAGATACCGGCGTTGTTGATCAGGCTGTCGATGCGCCCGAAGGTGGCCAGGGTTTCGTGGATGACGCGCTGGGCGGTGGCCCGGTCAGCAATGTCGCCGGCGACGGTGAGGATGTCCGGGTCGGTGGATGGCTGGATCGAGCGCGAAGTAGCGACCACGCGGTAGTCGAGGGCACGGTAGGCCTGGACCACGGCAGCACCGATACCTTGGGATGCGCCGGTGATGATGACGACTTTCTTCATGAGGATTCTCCAGTAGGGATTCAGGCTTGGGATTTGCGGTATTCGGTGGTGGTGATACCCGCATAGCCCCAGTTGTCGGTGTCGACTTCTTCGATGACGATGTGGGTCAGATCGGGGCGTTTGTGCAGGACGCGTTCGAGGGTTTCGGTGAACTCGGCGATGACCTGGGCTTTTTGCTCCGAGGTAACGCCGTCACGGGTGATGCGCAGGCTGACAAAGGGCATGGCAGGGACTCCAGTGGCCGGCCATCGGGGTGATGGGCGGGCAGTGAGGTCAATTTAGGCTTGCGTCGGGGAGGGATAAAGGTGGGGCCGAGTACTTCATTCGTACTGCGGTGTAACAAGACCGCAGCGCACTAGCGCGCATAAAAAAACCCCGAACCAGTCGGGGTTTTTTTCGCCTGGAATCAGGCGCGACGCCGGATCATTAGAAGACGTTGATCGGGTAGTCGGCGAACAGACGGATTTCGTTACCGCCCACGTTGTACTGGTCGGCGTTATTGGACACGCGCAACCACGACGCACGCGCACGCAGGCTCAGGTCTTTGGCTGGACCGCTCTGTACGACGTATTTGAACTGGTTCCAGATTTCACGCTCGGTGCCATCGCCACGGTTGGTACCGTCGTCAATGTTGGTACCGCGCACGTAGGCAACGTTGTAGGTCAGGCCCGGTACGCCGAAGGTGGCGAAGTCGATGCCGTAGCCAAGCTGCCAGGAACGCTCGTCCTTGCCGTTGAAGTCGGACCAGTAGGAGTTCGCCAGCAAGATGGTGTTACCACCGTCACCGATGCCGCCAGCGTTGCGGTAGCCGCCGTAGAGGTAGCCGGTGTCGCCGGTGCTGCGCTGGTGAGCGACGGTGAAGCTGTGCGGGCCGACAGCCCACGTAGCGCCCAGGCTCCAGATCTTGTTGTCACGGGCGTCAGCGTCTTTCTGGTTTTCCAGGGCGAAGCTGCGGTCCAGCTTGGTTTTGTAGCCGTTGAAGTCAAACGTCAGCGACTGCTTTTCTGGCAGGGCCAGCACGTAGTTGACGTTGACGTATTGCTTCTTCAGCACGTCCTGCATATCGGAGGCGTACAGGGCAGCCGACAGGCTTTCGGTGAATTTGTAGCTACCACCGATGTAGTCGATGCTTTTCAGGCGACCGCTGTCGGTGCCTTCCATGCTCTTGCGGGCTTCTTTGGTGAAGTGACCTGCGTCCAGTTGCAGACCGGCGATCTCTTTGGAAACGATCGACGTACCGGTGTAGGTTTCCGACAACAGACGGGAGTTGTCGTACTGCAGCACAGGCACGGCCGGGAACTGATCACCGTACTTGAGCACGGTGTTGGAAACGCGGAACTTCACGGCAGCGCCGCCCTTGGCCAGGTCGTGTGGGGCCGAGCCAGGGTTGTTCGAGCCATCAGGGTTGGTAGTGCCATTGCCCTGTTTGAAGAAGTCGATACCGCCAGCGCCGGCACGGCCTTTACCACCGTCCAGACGGATAGCGTATTGGCCAATCACGTCCACACCCACACCAACGGTGCCTTGGGTGAAACCGGATTCGAGCTTGCCGATGAAGCCTTGGCCCCACTCGGCTTTGTCTTGCTTGCCGTTCTTGTAGTCACGGCTGATGTAGGCGTTACGTGCGGCGATGTTCAGGTGGCTGTCTTCGATAAAACCCTTCGACTGGTCCTGATCGTTTGCCATGGCTGTCGATGCGCTCAAAATCCCCAGAGCGATCAGACTCATCCGTTGCTTCAACATTTTCTTATATTCCTTATTCCTGGTTGAGTACGCGCTGTGACACCAGGCTCCATGTCGCTTTTTCTGGTGTCGACTGATTCCGGAAAAAAGAAGGCCCGCGGACGACTTAACAGGCCGCGGGCCTTTTTTTATTGGATGAGTCATGGCGGTTAGCCACAGGCGTTGGGCGCAATCCTAGTCGCGCCCGGAACTATGTGTCAATTTCGCGAATCGTCTGTATTTAGGCGAAATAATTCTAAGGAGGGACCTACAGCCGTTCTGAAAGCGACATAAAACCGCAGCAAAACAGGCAGGAAACACATCTAGTAACATATTTCAGGCCCGATACGTTTGGGAATGGATAACGCACGTAAATGCAAAGCATTACCATTAACGCAGTTTGCCTCCCTAACAATTCGGATACATTTCTCCATGCCTGCCCTTCGCCTGACGCCCATCACCCTTGGGCTCTCCGTTCTGCTGTCTGTCGGTTTTGCTTGTGCGGCCACTACCTTGCCTGAAACCTCGATCAGCGCCGAAGTTGACGAAGACGACCCACGCGTCAAAGAAACCAGCACCGCCACCCGCACCGCCACACCCGTGCGTTATGTGCCTCAGGCCATCGACTCAGTGAAGACCGAAAGCCTGCGTTCCTATGGCACTAATGACCTGGGCCAGGCATTGAGCGGCATCCCCAACGTCAGCAGCGGCGCCGACACGCGCTTCGACAGCGTGCGCATCCGAGGTTTCGACGCGAGCAATGACTTCTATCTGGATGGCATTCGCGACGACAGCCAATATGTGCGCGACCTGCACAACATCGAGCGCATCGAAGTGCTCAAGGGGCCGGCAGCCGTACTCTACGGGCGAGGCGGTCAGGGAGGAATCGTCAACCGCGTGAGCAAACTGCCTATGGCCGGGCACAAATCAAGCATCGAAGCCCAGGGTGGCAGCAACGATCTGCGCAGTGTGTACGCCGACCTCAGCACCGACCCCACGGATAACATCAGCCTGCGCCTGAACATGGGTAATCAAGACAACAACAGCTTCCGCGATGGCGTCAGCGGCAATCGCCAGTTGTTCGCTCCGTCCATGAGCTGGCAGCTCACGCCGGACCTGAACTGGCTGGTGCAATACGAATACAGCCGTTACAACCGCACGCCTGACCGTGGCATTCCCGGCGTCAACGGCCGACCCGCGGATGTCAGTCGCAGCACCACCTACTTTGATAACCGCGATTACATCGACGACAAAACCCAGTCGCTACGCTCCAAGCTGGCTTATCAACTCAATGACAACTGGCAACTGCGCCAGACCCTGGGCGTGTTCAAGCTCGACAGCGATTTCGACAATACCTATCAAACCGCCTATGTGCCGGCGACCCACAGCGTGACACGCCAACGCTGGCAGCAAGACCTCACCACCCTCAATGTCTTCAACAACGTCGAGCTGGAAGGTGGCTTCAGTACCTACGGCCTGGAACATCGCGTGCTCACCGGCCTCGAACTGGGCAGTCAGCGCCGCGATCCGAAGCTGTACACCGCCACCGCCGTCAACCGAGGCGGCCAGGCGGTGCCGAGCCTGGACCTCAGCCAGCCCAACCGCAACCTCAGCCACACCGGCCGTATGAGCCTGTCGAGCAACAACCACACCGAAGTCGAAAGCCGTGCCCTTTACGTGCAGGACCAACTGCGCCTGAATGACCAATGGCAAGTCCTGGCCGGTCTGCGTTACGACCGGTTCGAAGTGGACACCCAAAACAAACTGCTCAATACCCAGCAGGACGTCAAAAGCCACAGCACCAGCCCGCGCTTCGGCCTGGTCTGGACGCCACTGGAACATCACACCTTCTATGCTTCGTGGAGCAAGACGTTTTCTCCCGCAGGCGGTGGCTTGATCGGTATCACCCCCAACGCTGCCGGCAGCGTCAACGACCTGAGCCCCGAGCTGACCAAGCAGAAGGAGATCGGGGTCAAGAGCGACTGGCTCGACGACCGCCTGAGCACCACCCTGGCGGTGTACGAGTTGGAACTCTACAACCGCCGCACCAGCGACCCCCTGGATCGCACAATCACGCTGCTCAGCGGTTTGCAGCGCTCACGCGGCGTGGAGCTGACCGCCACCGGCAAGATCGTCGGCAACTGGTACGTGCGTGGTGGTGTCGGCCTGCAAGAGGCCACGGTCGAGAAGGATAACAACGGCTTTGAAGGCAAGCGCGTCAGCGATGTGGCCAAACGCAATGCCAGCCTGTTCATTACCTGGAAACCGGAGATGGGCTGGTACGCGGAAACCGGCTTGACCCTGGTCGGCGATCGCTATGCCGACAACCTCAACACCGTGGTGCTGCCGGGCTATGGTCGCTGGGATGCGTTGGCTGGGTTCCGCCAGAAGGAATGGGACGTCAGGGCGGCGCTGAACAATATCGCGGATAAAACCTACTACGCGTCGGCGACCAGTGTGGCGCAAATTCAGCCGGGAGAACCGCGTAGCGTGGTAGTGACGGGGACTTACAGCTTCTAATGCAGCGCCTCTCCCTGTAGGAGCCGGCAAGCCGGCGCCTACAGGCTCTTCAACAAATCGCACAACACGTGCACTTCATCCTCACTGAACAACCCCGCCGGATAACGTTCACTCATCACGCTGCGCCAGTCAGGCTGTTGCCTGATCTGCCGCGGGCCGTTTTCCCTCAACCAGAGCGCCAGCACATGGATCGCGTCGCCGTTGACCCGCAAAGGGTGGGACGTGCGCGTGTACATCAGGTTGATATCGGCATTCATTTCAGCGCTCTCTCCTACTGCGTGAGCGGCTAACTTACTCAAGGTTTATGACAGAACTGCGCAGTCATCGCCTTGGGCCACTGTCACACCGGCGATACAAGAGCTATGCCAATGTCTCGTGTTCATAGGCGTTTGGCCACAAAAAAGCCCGCGACCTGTCTGGGTCGCGGGCTGGTTGTGGACGCCTGAACCGATCAGCGCCGGTTCGTCGTCATGGTGCTGTTACAACTGCACTCAGTTTTTGTGCGGCGCTGGCTGTTGTTGGGTCAGGCAGTGGATATTGCCGCCACCCAGTAACAGTTCGCGGCCCGGCACCATCACTACTTCATGCTGCGGGAACAGGTCCTGCAGGATAGCCTTGGCCTGGCTGTCCAGCGGGTCGTCGAAGCTCGGCGCGATGATGCCACCGTTGACGATCAGGAAGTTGACGTAGGAACCCGCCAACCGCACCGTCGGATTACGTTCCTGGGTGCCGTCAACCGGGTCGACACCCTCACATTCTTCCTCGGTCGCGTACAGCGGGCCCGGAATCGGCATTTTATGCACTGTGAACGAGCGGCCCTGGGCGTCGGTGCTGCTTTGCAGCACGTCCATGGCGGCGTGACAGCGCGCGTAGTTCGGGTCTTGCGGGTCGTCAGTCCAGGCCAGCAGCACTTCGCCCGGGCGCACGTAGCAGCAGAAGTTATCCACATGGCCGTCAGTTTCGTCGTTGAACAGGCCGTCCGGCAACCAGATGATCTTATCCACAGCCAGATTGGCGCTCAGCACCGCTTCGATCTCGGCACGGTCGAGGTGCGGGTTGCGATTGCGGTTGAGCAGGCATTCTTCGGTGGTGATCAGGGTGCCTTCGCCGTCGACATGGATCGACCCACCTTCCAGCACAAAGCCTTCGGTGCGATAGCGTGGCGTGCGTTCGATTTCGAGGATCTTGCCGCCGACTTGCGAATCGCGGTTCCACGGCGAATACAGGCCGCCGTCGAAACCGCCCCAGGCGTTGAAGTCCCAGTTCACGCCGCGCACCTCACCGCTGTCGTTGATCACGAAGGTCGGGCCAGTGTCCCGTACCCAGGCGTCATCGCTGGACATTTCCACCACGCGGATGTTCGGCACATCCAGGCGCGCGCGGGCGTTTTCGTATTGACCGGCGGAAACCGCCACCGTGACCGGTTCAAAACGTGCAATGGCCTTGGCCACCGCCACATGAGCCGCCTGCGCCGGTTTGCCGCCCAGGCGCCAGTTGTCCGGGCGCTCAGGCCAGATCATCCAGACCTGAGTCTGTGGTGCCCATTCGGCAGGCATGCGGAAGCCATCGGCGCGTGGGGTGCTGTGCAGGGTGGTCATGGCGATCAGGACTCCGAATGGGGGTAAAGCCGACTTTATAACGGATAAAAATCGGCTTTAGAAGCGACAAAACATCATGGCTGATAACCATGAGATTATTTAGCCGATAAGAATCGACTATCTATAACTGTTCATCCAGCACTTTCGACAGCATGTCGACGAAGAAATCCACACTGTGTCGAGACGTGACCATCGGCGGCTTGATCTTGAGGATGTTCAAATAATCCCCCGTCGGTTGCATGAAAATCCCCAATTCCCGCAGGCGATCACACAGCAACGTGGTCTCTTCAGTAGCGGGTTCCAGGGTTTGCCGATCGCGGACCAACTCCAGTCCAAGATAAAAACCTGAGCCGTGGACAGCCCCCACTAACGGATGACGATCAATCAGTTCTTCCAACCGGGCCTTGAAATGCCCACCAACCACCCGGGCGTTTTCCCACAACTTTTCCTCTTCCATCACATCCAGCACGGCCATTCCGATCCGGCAACTCACCGGACTGCCTCCCGACGACGAGAAGAAATACCCCTCAGCTTCCAGCGCCTCGGCGATTTCCCGCCGAGTAATGACCGCGCCCAGCGGCTGGCCATTCCCCATGCCCTTGGCCATTGTAATGATGTCAGGCACCACGCCTTGCTCTTCAAAGCCCCAGAAAAAATGCCCCATACGGCCGTAACCCACCTGCACTTCATCGGCGATGCACACGCCACCCTGGGCGCGGACGAGTCCGTACACCTGCTGCAAATAGCCCGGCGGCAACGAGATGCCACCTGCATTGCCATACACCGGCTCGCAGATGAAACCCGCCAGTTGGCGTTGGCTCGCGGCAATTTTCGCCAGGTTGTGCTCCACGCTTCGGACGTAATCCGGCGCACTGTCCTGCCCGCGGAACTCACCGCGATACGTATTGGGCGCGGTCACCGGGTGCACCCAGTCCGGGCGGCTGCTCAACGCCTGGGGATTGTCGGCAATCGACGTGGACACCGCATCCGCCGCCACCGACCAGCCGTGGTACGCCTCCAGCACGCTGAGCATGTCGCGTCCGCCGCTGTAGGCCCAGGCCAGGCGGATCGCCAAATCATTGGCCTCGGTGCCGCTGTTGACCAGGAACACCCGGTCCATGCCCTCAGGCGCCAGCGCCAGCAAACGCTCGGAAAATTCGGCAACGGCCGCGTAATGGAAACGCGAGTTGGTATTGAGCAACGACCACTGCCGCGCTGCCACTGCCGCCATGCGCGGGTGACCATGGCCCAGCACGGCGACGTTGTTGAGCATGTCCAGGTAGGAACGGCCCTGCATGTCGATCAGGTGGTTGCGCCAGCCACGTTCGATGCGTGGCGGGTCGGCATAATAGTGCTTTTGCGAACGGGCGAAACTGGCGTCGCGGCGGGCCAGCAAGGCCTCAGGGTCCAACTCTGGTTCGGCGTCGCAGGCCAGGCCCAACAGCGCGGCCGGCGATGGGCACAGCGATTGCCATGCCTGTGCCCGTGACGGCGTGCAAAACAACGGTGCGGGCACGTCAGCACGGCACAGTTGCACAATGAGCGGGCCTTCGACTTCACCGATCACCTGGCCCTTGAGCACTGCGGCACCTGGCTGCAACAGTGCTTTCATGCCCCATAGCCACACGCTTGCCTCACTGCTGTGCACCTGAAGCCCACCGTTGGCGCCCGGTCGTACAACACCTGCAAACGGCGCTTCAACCGATGTCCCCAACGGCACGTGCAGTTCGACATGCAACGGGAACGTCTCTGGCTCAATCGCGCTGTCAGGCTGGGTCTGCGACAAACGGTATTGCCCATAGCGACTTGCCGCCAGGCCATGCACCGCCGCCGCCTCCTGCAACAGCCGTTGATCGACCCCCGGTTGTTCCCAGTTACCCGCTTCGAAATGCGGGCTGAGCACGCCCAGGTCGATCAACGCAAACTCACGCCCAACCAACCCCGGCAGCAACGGCGCAAAGCCTTGACTGGCGAGGGGTGCCGGCGCCTGACCGACGCAGCCCAGAATGGCCGCCTCCATCAATGCAAATGGCACTGACGTGGCTACATGGAAAATTTCCCACTCATGCTCGGCGTTTTTCAGCAGGTAGCGGTTATCCGGATCCAGGCGTTGCTGCTGCTCGCTGCTCAGCACCAGCACCGCCGCACGGGCGACGATCAGCGGCCACAGCGCCAGCAGTTCTTCGTGCTGCAACGGCGTGACCGCGTGGCAGGCCTGGATCGCCGGCAGGATCGCAAAGGGATCGCCGTCAGCATGATGCAGCAACGCCGCGCAAGTCACCGACAGATCGGCAATGCGCCAGGTGTGCACAAGGTCGCCGAAATCGATCACGCCCTGAATCTGCCAGTGCCGTTGCGCATCGCGCTGCCACACCACGTTGTCGTCGGTGATGTCCATGTGCACCGCCTGCCACGGCAAGTGATCGGCCAAGGGGCGGATACGCGTTTCGACCTGCTCGGCCACTTGCTCCAGTGCCAGGCGATGCGGCAGGTTTTCCAAGGTCGCCAACAGATGCTTGATCAATGCCTGGGCATGGCGCGGGTCCCACTGCAGCGTGCGTTGCAGGCCCGGATGCTCGAACCGCGCCAGCGCCTGGCTCATCCGCCCACACAGGTCACCAAACCCTGCGATCACCCCGCGCCCCAGGTGGGGCAGATGGGTCAACGGCTGGCCATCGATGTACTCCAGCACGCGCACGTGCAGGGCTTGACCGTCGAGGTTCAGGGTCAACAGCGCTTCCCCGGTCAAAGACTTGATGACCTTGGGTACGCGTACCGTCTGCAGCCTATCAAGCGCAGCGTGCTGGGCGTGCAGTTCAACAGCGTCGTAGTCGCCCCGACAGATTTTCAGAACAAACCGGCCGCGGGGGCTGTCGACTCTGTAGTTGAGGTCTTGCTGACTGCCCAATGATTGCAAGGTGCCAGCTAGGCCGTAATGTTGCGCGAGCAGTTGAGCCACCTGATCGGTGCCCACTTGCGGGCAGGGTAGACTGGCACGATGGATCAGGGTGGCGAGCGGCATTGTGACGACCTCGGTTTTTTTAGGCGTCTATATCGCCATTGTTCTGGTGGATAAGGCAACCCCTAGTCACACCGCGCTTGCGCCACCTCGCCACACAACTCAAGCTATGCTCCATTCGCTTAATGTCCGTCTAAGGAAAAGGCCCTCCGACATGCGCATTCTCATCACCGGTGGTGCCGGTTTTATTGGCTCTGCCCTGATCCGTCACCTGATTCAACACACCGAGCACGAAGTCCTCAACCTGGACAAACTCACCTATGCGGGCAATCTGGAGTCGCTGGCCAGCATCGCGTCCAACAGCCGCTATGAGTTCGTCCAGGCCGATATCATCGACCAGGCCACTGTCAGCGCCATACTGGAGCGCTTCGAGCCCCAGGCGATCATGCACTTGGCGGCAGAGTCCCATGTCGACCGCTCGATTGATGGCCCATCGGATTTCATTCAAACCAATATCGTCGGCACCTACAGCCTGCTGGAGGCCGCCCGCGCCTATTGGCAGACGTTGGCCGAGCCCGCCAAGGGTAACTTCCGTTTCCATCACATTTCCACTGACGAAGTGTACGGTGACCTGCACGGCGTGGATGACCTGTTCACTGAAACCACGCCCTATGCGCCCAGCTCGCCGTACTCTGCGAGCAAGGCGGCGTCCGACCACCTGGTACGCGCATGGCAACGCACCTATGGCCTGCCGGTGCTGCTCACGAACTGTTCGAACAACTACGGGCCGTTCCACTTCCCCGAGAAGCTGATCCCCTTGGTGATCCTCAACGCACTCGCGGGCAAACCATTGCCGGTCTATGGCAATGGCTTACAAGTACGTGACTGGCTGTTTGTCGAGGACCATGCCCGCGCGCTGCTGAAAGTAGTGACCGAGGGTATCGTCGGCGAAACCTATAATATCGGCGGTCACAATGAGCAAAAAAACATCGATGTCGTGCGTGGCATCTGCCAATTGCTGGAAGAGTTGGCACCCCAACGCCCCAGCGGCGTCGAAAAATTCGCCGACCTGATCACGTTCGTCAAAGACCGCCCCGGCCACGATCAGCGTTATGCAATCGATGCCAGCAAGATTGAACGCGAGCTAGGCTGGGTTCCTGAAGAAACCTTCGAATCCGGTTTGCGCAAGACCGTGCAGTGGTACCTCGATAACCTGGAATGGTGCCGCAGGGTCCAGGATGGCAGCTATCAGGGCGAACGTTTAGGCAACACTGACTTTAAGGATTTGATCGCATGATGAAGGGAATCGTATTGGCCGGCGGGTCCGGCACACGTTTGCACCCCATTACCCTGGGTGTGTCCAAGCAGTTGTTGCCGGTGTACGACAAGCCGATGATCTACTACCCGATCTCCGTGCTGATGCTGGCGGGTATCAAGGACATCCTGGTGATTTCCACCCCCGTGGACTTGCCGCAATACCGCAACTTGCTGGGCGATGGCAGCCAGTTTGGCGTGCGTTTCAGCTACGCCGAGCAGCCAACCCCGGATGGCCTGGCCCAGGCGTTCATCATTGGTGAAGAGTTCATCGGCGATGATCCTGTGTGCCTGATCCTGGGCGACAATATCTTCCATGGTCAGCATTTCGGCGAACAACTGCTTGGTGCGGCCAAGCGAGCGTCTGGCGCTACTGTTTTCGGCTACTGGGTCAAGGACCCGGAGCGCTTTGGCGTGATCGACTTCGACAGCGAGGGCCGTGCCCTCTCCATCGAAGAAAAGCCGGCGAAGCCAAAATCCAGCTATGCCGTGACCGGCCTGTACTTCTACGACAACGACGTGATCAAGATCGCCAAGGCGGTCAAGCCTTCGCCCCGTGGCGAGTATGAGATTACCGACGTCAACAACGCCTACCTCAAGCGCGGCGACCTGCATGTAGAGCGTTTCGGCCGTGGTTTTGCCTGGCTGGACACGGGCACCCATGACAGCTTGCTGGAAGCCTCGCAGTACGTGCAGACCATCGAGCACCGCCAAGGCCTGAAAGTAGCTTGCCTAGAAGAAGTCGCCTATGAAAACGGCTGGATCAACCGCGAGCACCTGCTGGAGCGTGCCAAATACTTCGGCAAGACCGGCTATGGCCAATACCTGTACTCGCTGGCTGGAGAGAATCAGTGAACGTCATTGAAACCTCGCTGCCCGACGTGCTGATCATCGAACCCAAGGTGTTCGGTGATGAACGTGGCTTCTTCTACGAAAGCTTCAACGCCCGGGCTTTTGAAGAGGCAACGGGTCTCAAACGTCAGTTTGTTCAGGACAACCACTCACGCTCCCAGAAGGGCGTGCTGCGTGGCCTGCATTACCAACTCGAACACACCCAAGGCAAACTGGTGCGTGTCACCGCCGGTGAAGTATTGGACGTAGCCGTCGATATCCGCCGCAGCTCGCCGAATTTCGGCCAGTGGGTGGGTGTACGCTTATCGGCCCAGAATCACCGCCAACTATGGGTGCCGGAAGGTTTTGCCCATGGATTCGTGGTACTGAGCGAACACGCCGAGTTCCTGTACAAAACCACTGACTACTACCAGCCCAGTGCCGAACGCTGCATCTTGTGGAATGACCCGACACTGGCAATCGACTGGGAGCTGAGCGAGGCGCCACAGCTGTCCGCCAAGGACCAGGCAGGTAAACCCTTGATGGAAGCTGACGTGTTCCCATGAAAATCTTGATCACCGGCCAACATGGCCAAGTCTCCCGCGAGCTGCAACTGCGGCTCCAAGGCCTGGGCGAACTCGTCGTCCTGGGACGCGACCAGCTTGACCTGGCCAAAGCGGAGCACATTCGCCAGCAGGTGCGGGCCCATCGCCCTCACCTGATCATCAACGCAGCGGCCCACACGGCCGTCGATCTGGCCGAGAGCGAGCCGGACGCGGCCTTCGCCATCAATGCCATCGCCCCGGGCATCCTTGCCGAAGAGGCCAAGGCGCTGGGCATCCCGCTGATCCACTATTCCACCGACTACGTGTTCGACGGCAGCAAACCTGCCCCCTACCGCGAAACCGACACGCCGAACCCGCTGGGCGTCTACGGCCAGAGCAAACTGGCGGGCGAGCAGGCGATTGCGGCCGTCGGCGGCGAATACCTCATTCTGCGCACCAGTTGGGTCTACTCCAACCACGGCAAGAACTTCCTGCTGACCATGCAGCGGCTGCTGCAGGAGAAGCCGCAAATGCGCATCGTCGCCGACCAGATCGGCGCGCCGACCTGGGCCGGCAGCATTGCCAACAGCACGCGCGCGTTGATCGAGCGCTGGCAAGCAGGCGAACCGGGGGAATGGGGCATTTATCACCTGAGTGCTCAAGGCGAAACCTCCTGGTTCGGTTTTGCCGAAGCCATTGGCGACCACCTGCGTCAGCAAGGCAAAGCCTGCGCCGAACTGGAGCCCATCCCGTCCAGCGCTTATCCGACGCCCGCCAAGCGCCCGCTGAACTCGCGCCTCGATTGCAGCCGCCTGCAGCAGCAATGGCACGTCAGCCAGCCACACTGGCAAGACGCATTGCGCGAGTGTCTTGCACTGCAGCACTAGGCATAATGCGCCTGTACCCACAGGCGCATGACTCTCATGACTCCACCCCTTCCGCGTAGACCCCGCTGGCGCAGCCTCGCCTTGTTGGCGTTGTGCCTGGCACCGCTGCTGTGGCCGCTGGAGCACCTGGCCGAGCGCTATTACCGCAGCGAGTTGGCCGGGCAGAACCGCCAGACCCTCGACCTGTACGTGGCCAACCTGCTCGGGACCCTGCACCGCTACGAGGTGCTGCCGCAGATCCTTGGCGACTTGCCGGCTTTGCGCATCGCGCTGGATGCGCCTGGGGTGAGCACCAACCTGGTCAACGCCAACCTGCTGCTCAAGGACGTCGCCGCCCAGGCCGGGGTGGAGGTGATGTACCTGATGGACACCACCGGCAAGACACTGGCTGCATCCAACTGGGATAAACAGGACAGCTTCGTCGGGCGTAATTTCTCGTTCCGGCCGTATTTCAGCGAAGCCATGGCCGGGCGCCTGGGGCGGTTCTTCGGCTTGGGCACCACCTCCGCCAAGCGCGGTTACTTCTTTGCCGCCGCCGTGCGCGATGGCGATACGATCATCGGCGTGCTGGTGGTCAAGGTCGACCTGGACCACACCGAAAGCCTGTGGGGTAACACCCCGGAGCAACTGCTGGTCACCGACCATAACGGTGTGGTGATCCTGACGTCGCGCCCACAATGGCGATTCCGCGCCACCCGGCCGCTGACCGCCGAAGAACGCCGGGCCATCATCGCCATCCAGCCCTACCCGACCCGCGACCCGCAACCACTGAGCCTGAGCAACACCGCCTGGTTGCGCCAATCCACAGCCATCGCCGAGACCGGCTGGAACGTGGAAATCCTCGCACCACGCTCGCTGATCAGCCGTCCGGTGCGCACGGTGGTGGCAGTCGGCGGCGCGACGCTGCTGGTGTTGATGCTGCTGCTGGGCTTGATGATGCAACGTCGCCGCCATTACCTGGAACGCATTGCGTTCGAAGCCAAGGCCCGTCGCGAGCTGGAAGCGCGAGTGGTCGAGCGGACCAGTGACCTCGAAGGCCTCAACCGGCGCCTGAAGCAGGAAGTGCTGGAGCGCGAACACGCGCAGCAGGAACTGGTGCGTGCCCAGGATGACCTGGTGCAGGCGGGCAAATTGTCGGCGCTGGGCACCATGTCGGCAAGCATCAGCCATGAACTCAACCAGCCCCTGGCGGCGATTCGCAGCTATGCAGAGAACGCTGAAATCCTGCTCGACCATGAGCGCACCACGGATGCGCGGGGCAACCTCAAGCTGATCAGCGAACTGACCGGGCGCATGGCCTCGATCATCGCCCACCTGCGCGCCTTTGCCCGTCGCGACCGCCATGCGCCCGAGAGCGTCGCCCTGCAACCGGCGCTGGACGATGCCCTGGCGCTGCTGGCCAAGCGGCGGCGGTCGATGGAGGTGGAACTGGTCCGTGACTTGCCCGAAGCCACCCTCTGGGTACAGGCGGGCGAAACCCGTTTGCGCCAGGTTCTGGGCAACCTGCTGGCCAACGCCCTCGACGCCCTCACCGAAAAAGGTCCGCCGCGCAAACTGTGGCTGAGTGCCGAAACCACCGATCAGGGCGTCAACCTGTACATTCGCGACAACGGCCCGGGCTTTTGCATGGAAGCCCTGGGCCGCGCCAGCGAGCCGTTCTACACCACCAAGACGCGCACCCAGGGCCTGGGGTTGGGGCTGGCGATCTGCGACACTCTGATGCGTGCCTTTGGCGGCGAACTGCTGTTTGCCAACCACAAGGAAGGCGGTGCGCTGTTAACCTTGAAATTGCGTGCCGGTGCGCCGGGCGTCAGTCTGCAACCGTCCGAGGACCGCAGTGTATGAGTATCGATAACCAGATTCAGGTGGTGTTGATCGACGATGATCCACACCTGCGTCAGGCGCTGTGCCAGACCCTGGACCTGGCCGGGCTGAACGTCCTGACCCTGGGCGAAGCCACCGGCCTCACTGCGCGCCTGTCGCGGGACTGGCCGGGCGTGGTGGTCAGCGACATCCGCATGCCCGGCATGGACGGCCTGGAGCTGCTCGCCGAGCTGCACGGCCAGGACCCGGAGTTGCCGGTGCTGCTGATCACCGGCCACGGCGATGTGCCGCTGGCGGTGCAGGCCATGCGCGCCGGGGCCTATGACTTCCTGGAAAAACCTTTCGCCAGCGACGCCCTGCTCGACAGTGTGCGCCGCGCCCTGGCCCTGCGCCGCCTGGTGCTGGACAACCGCAGCCTGCGCCTGGCCCTTAGCGACCGTCAGCAGTTGAGCACGCGACTGGTGGGCCACTCGCCGCAAATGCTGCGCCTGCGCGAGCAGATCGGCGCGCTGGCCGCGACCCGGGCTGACGTGCTGATCCTCGGCGAAACCGGCGCCGGCAAAGAGGTGGTCGCCCGCGCGCTGCACGATTTGTCGAGCCGCCGTAGCGGGCCTTTTGTGGCAATCAACGCCGGGGCACTGGCCGAGTCGGTCGTGGAGAGCGAACTGTTCGGCCATGAGCCGGGCGCCTTTACCGGCGCGCAGAAACGCCGTATCGGCAAGTTCGAATTCGCCAACGGCGGCACCTTGTTCCTCGATGAAATCGAAAGCATGAGCCTGGATGTTCAGGTCAAACTCTTGCGTCTGTTGCAGGAGCGCGTGGTGGAACGCCTGGGCGGCAATCAGCTGATCCCACTGGATATCCGCATCATCGCCGCCACCAAGGAAGACCTGCGCCAGTCCGCCGACCAGGGCCGCTTCCGTGCCGACCTGTATTACCGCCTCAACGTGGCGCCGCTGCGCATTCCACCCCTGCGCGAGCGCGGCGAAGATGCGTTGATGCTGTTCCAGCACTTCGCCGACGAAGCCAGCAGCCGCCACGGCCTGCCGCTGCATGAACTGCAACCGGGGCAGCGCGCGCTGTTATTGCGCCATAGCTGGCCGGGCAATGTGCGCGAATTGCAGAACGCGGCAGAGCGCTTTGCCCTGGGCCTGGAACTGGCGCTGGATAACACGCCGGACAATCCATCAGCTGGCACCCTGACCTCTACGCCCGGTGGCTTGAGCGAGCAAGTCGAGCAGTTCGAAAAAAGCCTGATTGCCGCCGAGCTGACCCGCCCCCACAGCTCCATGCGCAGCCTCGCGGAAGCCCTGGGCGTCCCGCGCAAGACCCTGCACGACAAGCTACGCAAGCATGGCCTGAACTTCGCCAACCAAAGCAGCGACGACGAATGACAGCCCCCACCCGCCAAGAGGCCCCCATGAGCCGCGACAGCCGTTACCTGGAATCCATCCTTCACCACGACATCCCCCTCACACGGGACATGGGCCTCAAGGTGCTCGACTGGACACAGGGGCAGTTGGAACTGCATCTGCCCTTGCAAGCCAACATCAATCACAAGAGCACCATGTTCGGCGGTAGCCTGTATTGCGGCGCGGTACTGGCGGGCTGGGGCTGGCTGCACTTGCAGTTGCGTGAAGAAGGGATTGAAGACGGGCATATCGTGATCCAGGAAGGCCAGATCAGTTACCCGTTGCCGGTTACGCGGGATGCGACGGTGGTGTGCCCGTCGCCGGAGGAAAAGGTGTGGAAGCGGTTCGTGGCGACGTACAAGCGCTATGGCCGCGCGCGGCTGACGCTGCAGACGTGGGTTGTGAATGAGGGCAGTGAAGCGCGAGCAGTCGTTTTCACCGGCCAATACGTCCTGCACCGCTAAAAGCTCCGGCACCGCCCACTGTAGGAGCGAGCTTGCTCGCGAAAAACCTGAGAGCGCCGCGATCAACCAGGGTCACTGCGTTATCGTTGACGATTTTCGCGAGCAAGCTCGCGCCTACACAAGGCGTCAGGAACGGGCGAGGGTCAGCAATCGCTCGCGCCATGCGGCTTTGGCCGGCAACGCTAAAAAGAACGGGTTCAACAACGATGCCCGCGCCGGGTAGCTGAACGGCTCACCGCTCAATTCCAGCACTTCCCCTCCTGCGCCTTCCAGCACACCCTGAGCCGCGGCCGTGTCCCACTGCGAGGTCGGCGCCAGGCGCGGATAGCAATCCGCACTGCCCTCGGCCAACAGGCAGAACTTCAGCGAGCTGCCGATATTCGCCAACTTCAACGCGCCCAGGCCTTCACTCAAGCCGTCCAACAGACGCTCCTGCTCCGGGCTGGTATGCCGGCGACTCGCGACCACGGTAAACGACTCGCCCGCTGCTGGCGCCTCGCGCACTTGAATCTGCTTGGGTGCTTCATTCACATCGGAGCGCCAGGCGCCCAGGCCCGCACCCCCGAAGTAGCAACGCCCATTGGTGGGCATCGACACCACGCCAAACACCACGCGCCCTTGTTCGATCAACGCGATGTTCACGGTAAATTCTTCGCTGCCGGAGATAAACTCCTTGGTACCGTCCAACGGGTCCACCAGCCACCAGCGCTGCCAGCCGGCGCGCACGTTCTGGTCAATGTCGGCGTCTTCCTCGGACAGCACCGGAATGCTGGGGTCCAGTGCGGTCAGGCCCGCCAGGATCAAGTGATGGGCGGCCAAATCCGCTGCCGTCACCGGCGAATCATCGGCTTTGGAGGTGACGGCCACGTCGGCACGCCAGAACGGCAATATCACTTCACCAGCCTGACGAGCCAGTTCGATCACAGGGGCAATAAACGGGTGGCCTAAAAAAGTTCGCTCATGCGGTAAACGCTCCACGCTGGGTCAACAGGTCTCGTACCAGGTACAGCGCGGCCAGGGCACGGCCTTCGCTGAATTGCTCGTTCTGCGCGAGCATCGACAGCTCGCGCAGATTGACCCGGTCCACACGCATCGGCTCAGGTTCATCACCTTCCAGGCGCTCTTCATAAAGATCGGTGGCCAATACCACCTGGATTTTCTGGCTCATGTAGCCAGGCGACAGCGACAGTTCGGTGAGGTGTTCCAACTGACGTGCGCCGTAACCAGCCTCTTCCTTGAGTTCCCGGTCTGCCGCCGCCAGTACGTCTTCGCCGGGTTCGATCAAGCCCTTGGGCAAGGACAATTCATATTCGTCGGTGCCGCCGCAGTACTCTTCCACCAGCAACGCATGGTCTGCGTCGATCATTGCTACGATCATCACTGCGCCGTAACCGGCACCGCGACCCACCAGGCGCTCGTAGGTCCGCTCGACGCCATTGGAAAAGCGCAGTTGCACTTCCTCCACGCGGAACAAACGGCTACTGGCGACTATTTCGCGGGCGAGGACGGTGGGTTTCTGGCGCATAAGCGGCTCCTTGGCGTGATCGGGTTACTATACCTTGGCTTTTCCGATTGTCTGTGTCGGATATCTTTACTTACATGAGAACGCCCCATGCCCTCTTTGCCCTGGCACGCCATCGACACTGTCCTGCTGGACATGGACGGCACCCTGCTCGACCTGCATTACGACAACCACTTCTGGATGGAACACCTGCCCCAGCGATACGCCGAACTGCACGGGGTAAGCCGGGCGATGGCCGAGATGGAGCTGCAGCCGCTGTTCGAGCGTAACGCCGGACAGTTGCAATGGTATTGCCTGGATTTCTGGAGCGCAGAACTGAAGATCCCGGTGCGCGAACTCAAACTGGAAACCGCCCACCTCATCGCCCTGCGCCCGGATGCCGACACCTTCCTGGCGGCAATCAAACAGGCCGGCAAGCGTGTGATTCTGATCACCAACGCTCATCGTGATTCGCTGTCATTGAAGTTGGAACGCATTGAACTGGCGCCGCATTTCGAACGGTTGATCAGCTCCCACGATTACGGTTTCGCCAAGGAACACCCGCAGTTCTGGGACGCCCTGCAAGCCGACCTCCGCTTCGACCCGGCCCGCACCCTGTTTATCGACGATACCCTGCCCATCCTGCGCAGTGCCCAGGCATTTGGCGTGGGGCATTTGCTGGCGGTGAAAGAACCGGATAGCAAGAAGGGGCCTAAAGACACCGCAGAATTCGCGGCAGTCGGGGATTACAGAGAACTCATCGCCGGACTCTGAACGCCAAGTGGGAGAAGATCTCTGTGGGAGCCGGGCTTGCCCGCGATGCAGGCACCGCGGTGTTTAGCTCAAACCGAGGCGATGCTATCGCGGGCAAGCCCGGCTCCCACACAAACCCGCGCCCACATTGACGCCTTCGTATTACTTGGGAATACGCAGCGTCTGGCCTGGATAGATCTTGTCCGGATGGGACAAAAGCGGCTTGTTCGCCTCAAAAATCTTGTTATACAGATTAGCGTTACCGTACACCGAGAGAGAAATAGCGCTCAGCGTGTCACCCTTTTTCACGACGACAAAAGTCGCAGCCTCGACAGCCGGCCCCGTTACAGTGATCTGATCATCCACACTGGCCACACCGGCAATATTGCCCAGCGCCAGCAAAATCTTCTCTTTCTCCTCCTGAGTGGCGACTTCACCGGTCACGATCACCTTGTCGCCATCCACTGTGGTCTGCACGTTCGGATTACCCAGACCCACCTTGGACACGTGATCTTTCAACTGCTCACTGGCGTTCGCATTACCCGGCGTCAACAGGTCGACAATCTTTTCGCCGGCTTCCTTGATAAAGCTGAAAATACTCATAGTGCGCTCTCCTTGGTTTTTGATTTCCAGATGCCCAAGACTAGACCAGTCCTGTGGATTTGGGTTCCGACCCGGCCAAAGATCCAAACGCGCTAGAATCCCCCCGCCATTGGAATAAGACCTGGAGCGAAGATGGACATCAAACAGCTGAAATTCCTCATCGCCCTCGACGATACCCGTCACTTCGGCCAGGCGGCGGCGCGTTGCCACATTACCCAACCGACCCTGTCGATGCGCTTGCGTAACCTTGAGGAGGAGCTTGATCTGCCACTGGTCAATCGCGGCCAGCGCTTCGAAGGCTTTACCGCACCCGGTGAGCGGGTGCTGGCGTGGGCACGCACAGTGCTGGCGGCGTATGACGGCCTGCAGGCCGAAGCCGCGGCTTGTCGCGGCAACCTGGTGGGGACGTTGCGCCTGGGCGTGGTGCCGCTGTCGAGTTTCGATCCCTTGGCATTAATGCAGCAGTTGCATAAAGAACACCCAAGCCTGCGCTTTGAGCTCTCGGCGCTCAGCTCGGAGCAGATCCTTGAACAACTGGCGAGTAACCGGCTGGACCTGGGCGTGTCTTACCTGGAACGGCTGGATAACGAACGCTTCGACTCACTGGCCTTGGGCGAAACCCGCATGGGCCTGCTCTACGACCAGCGCTTCTTCTCTTTCGGCGACACGCCGTTGAGCTGGGAAGCGTTGATCAAGCTGCCGCTGGGCATGCTCACCAGTGGCATGCACTTTCGCCAGTCCATCGATCACAACTTCCACAGCCGTGGGCTCATCCCGCAACCGTTGTTACAGACCGATGCCGTCCATCAGTTGCTACAAGCGGTACACGGCGGACTGTGTTGCGCGGTAATGCCGCTGGATGGGGGCCTGGATGCACTCACCGAGCACTTGCGCCTGCAACCGATCGAAGACGCCCATACCCTCGCGCGCCTGGGGCTGATCATGCGTCGCAGCGCCCCGCGCTCAGCACTGGCCGAGGCGTGTTTCGCGCTGTATCAGAAATCGCTAACTCAATCTTGATCGACGTCATCTATCGGTAGATCAATACTGGCAATTAGACGCGACGCTTTGTCGCGCCTAGTCTAACCACTGATCAATCCGCCGGTGGTACTGCCCCATGAACGCCAAGCGTCCTGTCTGCGCGGCGCCCGCTCTCGAAACGCCAGCGCCCGTCGCCAGCCACAGCTACCAGTATTGCAATCTCGAACACACTGAATCTGCCAGCACAGCCTTGGCGGAAGAAGTGGCGTTGGCGATCGCCTACAACGACATCAGCCAAGCGGTGATGTTGGTGACGCCGACGGACTTGGAAGACTTCATTGTTGGCTTCAGCATCGGTAGCGGTATTATCGCCGACGTTAGCGACATTTATGACCTGAAACTCAGCGGCTCGGGCTCTGCCCAATATGCTCAGGTGCAAATCTCCAGCCGCGCCTTCTGGAACCTCAAGCAGCAGCGCCGCCAGTTAGCCGGCACCAGTGGCTGTGGCTTGTGCGGCGTGGAAGCCGTTGAGCAGGCCCTGCCAGACCTTCAGGTATTGCCCGGTGCGCCCTTGCCGCCCGCCGAGTGGCTCGATGGCCTGCGCCAACGCATCAGCGCCTTTCAACCCCTGGGCCAATACAGCGGCGCTGTGCATGCGGCGCTGTTCATGAACGGCCAGGGCGAATTGCTGATGGGCCGCGAAGATATCGGCCGACACAACGCGCTGGACAAGTTGATCGGCGCGTTGATCCGCCAAAAAATTCCGACCGAAGGCGGCCTGGCGATTGTGACAAGTCGTTGCAGCCTGGAGTTGATCCAGAAAGTCCTGCGCGCTGGCATCCAGACGCTGGTCAGCCTGTCGTCGCCCACCGGCCTGGCCCTGCAATGGGCCCGCCGGCATAACCTCAATCTCATCCACCTGCCGCAGAAAAGTGCGCCGCGGGTCTACAGCCCTGCGATGGAGAACCAGCCATGAGCCAGCACCACCAAGCCGACCAAACCCCGACCCCGCGCTACAAGCCCTACAAGGGCCCGGCCGGCGGCTGGGGCGCACTGATCAGCGTGGCGCAGGCCTGGCTGACCAGCGACAACGCGCTGAAAAACCTGCGCATGATGCTCAAGACCAACCAGAACGGCGGCTTTGACTGCCCGGGCTGCGCCTGGGGTGACTCGCCGGAAAGCGGCATGGTCAAGTTCTGCGAAAACGGCGCCAAGGCGGTCAACTGGGAAGCCACCAAACGCCGCGTGGATGGTGCATTCTTCGCCAAGCACAGCGTCACCGCCTTGCTGGAGCAGAGCGACTACTGGCTGGAATATCAGGGCCGCCTGACCGAGCCGATGCGCTACGACGCCGAAACCGACCGCTACAAGCCCATCAGTTGGGAGGCAGCCTTCGACCTGGTCGGCAAACATCTCAACGCCCTGCCCAGCCCGGACATGGCCGAGTTCTACACATCGGGCCGTGCCAGCAACGAAGCAGCGTACTTGTACCAGCTGTTCGTGCGCGCCTACGGCACCAACAACTTCCCGGACTGCTCGAACATGTGCCACGAAGCCAGCGGCGTTGCCCTGGCGCAAAGCGTGGGCGTCGGCAAAGGCACCGTGACCTTTGATGACTTCGAACACGCCGATGCGATTTTCGTCTGGGGCCAGAACCCCGGCACCAACCACCCGCGCATGCTCGAACCGTTGCGTGAAGCGGTCAAGCGTGGCGCCCAGGTGGTGTGCATCAACCCGCTGAAAGAGCGCGGCCTGGAGCGCTTCCAGCACCCGCAACACCCGCTGGAAATGCTCACCAACGGCGACAAACCGACCAACACCGCCTACTTCCGCCCGGCGCTGGGTGGCGACATGGCGATCCTGCGCGGCATGGCCAAGTTCCTGCTGCTGTGGGAACGCCAGGCCCAGGCCGAAGGCAAAGAGGCCGTGTTCGATCACGACTTCCTCAACGAACACACCACCAACGTGCTGGATTACCTGGGCAAGATCGACGACACCTCTTGGGAAGAAATCGTCGAGCAGTCCGGTTTGACCCTGGTCGAGATCGAGCAAGCGGCGCGCATGTACGCCAAAGGCAAGAACGTGATCATGTGCTGGGCGATGGGCATCACCCAGCACCGCCACTCGGTGCCAACCATCCAGGAAATCGCCAACCTGATGCTGCTGCGCGGCAACATCGGCCGCCCAGGCGCCGGCTTGTGCCCAGTGCGTGGCCACAGCAACGTACAGGGCGACCGCACCATGGGCATCAACGAACGTCCGCCCGTAGCGTTTCTTGACGCCCTGGAGCGCCGCTTCCAGTTCCAGGTGCCACGTGTCAACGGCCACAACGTGGTCGAAGCGATTCACGCCATGCTCGAAGGCCGCGCTAAAGTATTTATCGGCCTGGGCGGCAACTTCGCCCAAGCCACGCCGGACAGCCCGCGCACCTTCGAAGCACTGCGCAATTGCGACCTGACGGTGCAGATCAGCACCAAACTCAACCGCAGCCACCTGATGCACGGCAAAGACGCGCTGATCCTGCCGTGCCTGGGCCGTACCGACATCGACATCCAGGCCGAAGGCCCGCAAGCGGTGACGGTGGAAGACTCGTTCAGCATGGTCCACGGTTCCAACGGCCAGTTGCAGCCGCTGTCGAAGCTGATGAAATCCGAGCCGGCTATCCTGGCCGGTATCGCTGCCGCCACCCTGGGCACTAAGCCAGTGGATTGGAACTGGCTGGTGGCCGACTACAGCCGCATCCGCGACCTGATCGCCGACACCATCCCCGGCTTCAAGGATTTCAACGAGAAGATCAAGCATCCGGGCGGCTTCTACCTGGGCAACTCCGCCGGTGCACGCCGCTGGAACACGCCATCGGGTCGCGCCAGCTTCCGCCCGAACATCCTGCCCAAGGACTTGATCCACGAACGCACCCACGCGACGGGCAAGGTACCGGACCTGATCATGCAATCGATGCGCTCCCACGATCAGTACAACACCACCATCTATGGCCTGGACGACCGCTACCGTGGGGTCAAGGGTCAGCGTGACGTGCTGTTCGTCAACGAAGCCGACATCATCCGCCTAGGTTTCAAGCCGGGGCAGAAGGCCGACATCGTGTCGCTGTGGGAAGACGGTCGCGAGCGCCGCGTGAAGGGCTTTACCTTGCTGGCGTTTGATATTCCGGCTGGGCAGGCTGCAGCCTACTACCCGGAAGTGAACCCGCTGGTGCCGCTGGAAAGCACGGGGGATGGCAGCCATACGCCGACGTCGAAGTTCGTGGCGATCCGCTTGGAAGCGGCGAGCGACAATGGGCTGATCATGGCGCGCTCTGCATAAATCTCCGGGCACAAAAAAGGCCGCTTTTGCATAAAAAGCGGCCTTTCCGAAGTAGTTAAAGACTCACTAAATCGACTTAAGTTCCCTAGCCAAAACAGTAACTTAGAGAATTGTGTACAACTCGTGTTACTGGTCGGATTTCTATTGTCACCTTCTCGATACAGCCTCAGGATCGCGCCGTCATCCTCTTGAGGTCTCCCCTAATGAAGTTCTCCTCGATTCTCTTGTTGTCCCTTGGCCTGGTCAGTGGCGCAGCCATGGCCGGTGGCACCACCGAAGCCGGTGTGGGCGGCGCATTGGGCGGGGTTCTAGGCTCGGTTGTCGGCCAGCAGATCGGCGGCAACACCGGCTCGACCATCGGCGCCGCCCTGGGCGGCGCAGGCGGCAGCGCGGTGGGTGCGGACAAACGCAGCCGTGGTGAAGCAGCCATTGGCGGCGCTCTGGGCGCGGCGGGCGGCAACGTGGTAGGCCGCAGTGTCGGCGGCAGCACCGGTGCACTGATCGGTTCAGCGGCCGGCGGTGGTGCAGGTGGCGCGCTGGGTAACTACATGGGCAACAAGAGCGATGACGATGATCGTCGTTCGCGTGGCCGTGATGGTCGTCGTTACGACCGTGATGACCATCCGGGCCGCGGCCATGCCTATGGTCATCGCAAGAACAAGCATCACTACCGTCACCGGTAAGGGCTGAGGGTGTAGGCGTTCGCGCCTACACCACTAACCGCTGCAACGCCTCGCGCAACATCCCCGGAATCGTCACCGGCTGGTTCGAACCCCGATCCACAAACACATGCACGAAGCGCCCCGCCGCACAGGCCTCGTCTTCGCCAGCCTTGAACACTGCCAATTCGTACTGCACTGAACTATTACCCAGTTTGCCCACCCGCAAGCCGATTTCAATGCGTTCGGGAAAGGCGATCGACGCGAAATAATCACACGCCGAACTCACCACGAATCCCACCACCTCACCGTCATGAATATCCAGACCACCTTGCTCGATCAGGTAGGTATTCACCGCCGTGTCGAAGAAACTGTAGTAGGTCACGTTGTTCACATGACCATACACATCGTTGTCGTGCCAGCGCGTAATGATCGGCTGGAAGTGCAGGTAATCGGCGCGTTGAGGCACTGAGTCGGGCATCGGGTCATCTCGCTAAAGTGAGTTACAGGTCATTCAAATGGGCCTGGGCCCACTCGCGCACCTCGGCATACGGATAATCTTCCAGTGCAGCAAAGCCTGGAATGCCTCGCGCCTTCAACTTGGTAAACAACGGCACACTGATGCCGCCGAGGAAACGCGTCAGGCGTTCCGCCCCAGGCAAATGGCCGGTGTGTTCATGATGCCTGTGGATAAAATCACCGCACAGTCCCATGAAATTTTTATCCACAAGCGCTGGCAAACCGGGTGGTGGCGCAAGGTGCGCAACATGGCCGTGGCACACCGAGCAATGCCCACAACGTTGGGGTGCGTTCTCATCGCCAAAATACTGTGCCAGGCGTTGGCCCAGGCAGCGCTCTGTGGCGAACAGATCCAACATGGCGTGAATCCGCGCGACTTCGCCCACCTCATGCTGCTTGAAGCCTGTGTATAACTGTTTGCTCAATACATCAGCGTCAAAATCGGCATCAAGCAGACTGTAAACCTCAGTCATCTGCTTGCTCTCAAGCTCGATCAGGCCTTGCTCCTGGAAGTAATCCAGCGCCTTCACCACTCGACCGCGCTCGGCATTGTGCTGTTGATAAAGCGCGTCGAAATCCACCGTCGCCCAGGTTTTCGCCCGCTTGCACACGTCGATGATCGCCGCGACAAACTGCTGCCGCTCACCGGAGAAGCGCGCGAGCAAAGCCTCAGGTTCAACCAAGTACTTGAAGCGGTACTCGGCATAAAAAGCGTAGCGCGGCGCAATGACGCCCTTGAGTTCCAATTGCACCAGCAGCGTCTTCAACGGCAGCTCGCGGATGTTGCTGTGGTCCGACAGGGATCGGAGCAAAAACTCCCACTGCCCATCGGCCCGAGCAGCCTGCAACTCTTCCAGCACCCGCCGAATGCCCTCCTGCTCCGGCGTATCGCCGTACACAAAGTTTTCCAGCACGTTGAGGCTGTCGCGGTTGGCCAGCACCAGGCAATCGGAAGGTTGCCCATCACGCCCCGCGCGGCCGATTTCCTGGCTGTAGTTCTCAATGGATTTGGGCAGGTCGAAGTGCACCACATTGCGGATGTCACTCTTGTCGATGCCCATGCCGAACGCGATGGTGGCGACGATGCAATGGGAGCGCCCACTCATGAAGCGCTGCTGGATACCCTCGCGTTTATCGTGGGGCAAACCCGCGTGATAGGCCTCGGCCTGGATGCCGTTGCGGTTCAGGTGCTCGGCAATCTGCTCGGCGGTTTTCTGCAACGTGACGTAGACGATGCTCGGCTGGCCGGCACGCTCGCTCATCCACTGCACCAGCCGACGACGCTTGTCCGCACCACTGACCGGCTCCACCAACAGGTTGAGATTGGGCCGGTAGAAGCCCGTGGTGACCACATCGTCCGGAGCAATGGCGAACTTCGCCTGCATGTCGGCAATCACCTTGGGCGTCGCTGTAGCCGTCAACAACAGCGCTTGTGGGATATTGAACTGACGCTGGTAGTCCGGCAGTTTCAAATAATCAGGACGGAAGTTGTGGCCCCACTCGGAAATACAGTGCGCCTCGTCCACCACCAACAGCGAGATCTGCACGCTTTGCAGGAAGTTACGAAAGCGCTCGTTCTTCAAACGCTCCACGGAAATCATCAGGATCTTCAACTCGCCCGAACGCGCGCGGGCCATCACATCATTCGCCTCATCGCGACTCTGTGCCGAATCAATACTGCCCGCCGAAATACCATGGCGCTGCAGGAAGCCCAATTGGTCCTGCATCAATGCCAACAATGGCGAAACCACCAGCGTCAGGTGCGGCAGCAACACCGCCGACAGCTGATAGCACAGGGACTTGCCCGACCCCGTAGGAAAAATGGCCGCAGCCGAACGGCCGGCCAGTACGGCGCTGACCGTTTCTTCCTGGCCCAGACGAAACTGTGAAAAACCGAAGACCTGCTGGAGGGTGTCGTGCATAAGCTGTCACTCCATTGACCGCTGAGTAGGCTCAAAAACATAGCCTGGGAATCTCAGCGAATCGAGAAAGGTCGCAAGGAAAAAAGAGACAGGATGATACACAGGGTGCAGCAATGGCCTTGGGCCAAATTCGACAAGTTCGACTGTGGCTGTAGGAACACCACAAACCAAATGTGGGAGGGGGCTTGCCCCCGATTGCGATGGATCAGACACACATATCTGACTGATCCAACGCTATCGGGAGCAACCCCCTCCCACATTTCAGAACTGCACTACAGCTGAATCAGCGATTCTGCACCCGCTCAATCGCCGTGTCATACACCGGGTTGGCCTTCTGTTCCTTGGCCAACTGGTAGTGACGCAACGCATCCGGGAACTGCCCCGCCGCTTCGTAGATCCGCGCAATGTTGTAATAAGCACCTGCACGCACGGTGGCAGCATTGGCGCCGGTGGCAAGGGCGATAGCCTTGCGGTTAGCCCAGATCGACTCGGCAGTGTTGCCGGCTTTCTGATACGCCAGGCCGAGGTTGCCGTAGGCCTTGCCAAAGCCATTGTCCAGTTCGATGGCCTGGCGGAACAGGTCGATCGCCTCGTCCAACTTGCCCGCCTGGTAGGCCGCTTCACCCTGCAGGTTCAGGCGCTTCGCATCGGTTTGTACGGAAGAGCTGACGGTGACCGCGGTGACCGCCACGCTGTCATCCAGCAGCGGTTTGACTTCGTTCAGAACATTCGCGGCATTCACTGTCACGCCACTGAAGGTGTTGATGTCCTGGAAGTCGCCGCTGCCGGTCATGCGGAACACCGTCCACAGGTTGCCGCTGCGGTTTTTAGGCACGTAGTAGGTACGCACCAGCGATTGCCCCATGTACACGAACACCTTGGCTTCGCTGTCGGACAACTGGCGCGAGCCTGGGTTGCCGCCATTGCTGTAGTCGTGCACGGCATAGACGTAGCTTTCGCCGTAGTGTTTTTTCTGCAGGGTGATGGTTTCCGGGCCGTAGCTGTCGGTGTCATCCACATCCAACTCGGCGTCGGTACCCTTCTGGTTCTCGAAATAGATGTTATTGCCGGGGAAAATCATGTGGGAGTCGAGGTCGCTCGGCGTCTTGCCCCACGTCAGCACCACACGCAGGCCGTCGAGGTTCTCCATCACCGGGCTGATAGCGTAGGTCATGCCTTTGCACGGGCATTTCACCACGAGGTTGGAATAGCCGGGCTTCTTGATGATCAGCAGGTTTGAGGCGTCGTCAGCGGCTTCGCTGTTCAGCGTGACCTGACCCTGGCCGTTGGTGCGGCCCACCACGTTCTGCGTGCCGTTACGTTGCAGCAACACTTCGGCGTCGGCAATTTTCTGGTCCTTGACCACCGCACTGAGTACTTCAATCGGCAATTGCTCGGCCTGGACCGAAAACGCCACCGCACACAATGACATCGCCGAGGCGACACGCAGCAAACCCATGCTTAACTCCCTTTAAGTAGTGGGCGGAATCGCCCTACAAGATTTTGCGGTGAAACATACGCTGAAATCGGGCGACTGGCAGACTTTTTGTACAGAATGTGACGTGGTTTTTATCCCGCCTGCCCACTGAAGCATTGCGCTACAATCAAGCCTTGCTAACCAGGAGTACGCTGCCATGAGCGAACCGACGTTTGAGCAAAAACAGGATCACTATCACAAGATCCGCCGTTCCAATTACCTGGCCAGCCTGCGCCTGGAAGGGTTCGACACCCAACCGGCCGACGTCGACAAACCCTTGCCGACCCGCGAAGCCGTTCTTGCCAAGTACCGCAACAGCCCACGCTGATGCTCGACAAATACGGGGTGGGCCAGGATCCGTACTGCTATCCCGGTAGCAGCGTCCTGCGCAACCGCCTCGATTTGCTCGACGAAGCCCGCTTGCATCAAGCCGAGCGGGAATTATCCGAAATTGCCGTAGGCAACCTCCCTCTCTTCCCTCCACCCTACGACCTCGACCGTCTGCAACATATCCACCGCACCCTGTTCGGCGACCTCTACGACTGGGCCGGCGAACTGCGCAGCGTCAACATCCAGAAGGGCGACACGCTGTTCTGCACCCCGGAACGCATCCCACCGGAAGCGGCGAAGGTCATCCGGCGCATGCAAGACGCGCACTGGTATGTCGGTGTGAGTCAGGCTGAGCTGGTAACGCGCATTGCCGAAGCCTACGGCGACCTCAACGTCATCCACCCCTTCCGCGAAGGCAATGGCCGGGCGCAGCGGATCTTGTTCGAGCAGATCATCGTGAATGCAGGGTTTTCGGTGAATTGGTGGCTGGTGAAACACGCCGCGTGGATACCGGCGAATATTGACGCGGTGGGGTGTGATTATCGGGGGTTGGAGGCGATTTTTGAGCGGTGTATCAGCAGGCCTGCCAGCGCCTGATCGAACCACGAACGATTAAACCATCTGTTTATTGCCCGAGCGCACAGTCCGCCGCCCACCAACGCATCCGCGCTGCCACTGACTTACTGGAAACCTTCTCCTGCCTGACCTTCGAACACTCGGACCTCAAAGACATCTCCCACATCACCAACGATGACGCGGTAAGCCAAAAGAAACGCGACGTCATTGACGTTTTTCGCGAGCAAGCTCGCGCCTAAAACTGACCCGCTTGCCTGTTAAATCACAGCCAAGCCACAAACGCCGGAAACGCCTGTAGGAAACCTCCAAACAAAGCGACATCCCCTTCCCAAACTGCTCCAAACGCCCGCTTGACCCTCTACAGAAGTTACCCGTAGCTGAATGAAAATAGCGCGGTTTCAACTTTCTCGGCAGAAACCTGTGAACATCGAAAGGACTCAACACATCGGCCCGGCAAGCTTCGTAGATATCACGCTGGAGACATCAGCATCGATCTGGATGCCAGTGTGAGAGGAGGTATAGGGCCTCGGCGGTCAACACTCTCAATGCATGTCTACTCGGACGAGTCTTAGTGACATGGCCCTTTACCTTCAATCCGCTTCCTTTCTCATTATCTATTTGGTGCTGCACCACCAAATCACAGACCCAATGCTCAGAAAGCACTTCGCAGTCACATGTCTTACAACAGGCCTTATTTTGACGTTCCTACTACCCTATGTAGCGGTGATCCTCAGAATGCCCCTCCTGCCTGTCTTTGTATTCCTGATAGGCTTGGCGCTCTTCATCACTCGAAACAAATACCGCCGCCAACGCAACCAGCCCCTTCATCCACTCCTGCGCGCACCCACCATGAACCTCGCCCCCAACTTCCCCGAAGACTCCGTCATGCAACAACTCCTGCAGCTGCTGCACGAAGAAATCGGCCTGCCGAAACACAAGACGATCCGCCTGCAAACCTCAATCAACTTCGACCTCGGCTGCGACGGCAGTGAGGCCAAGCAACTGATGGATGCACTGGAGCAGGAATTTGCGCTCGACCTGGGCGACTTCGACACTTATCGTTACTTCAACCCGCCGGGGTTCGACGTGTTTCTCAAGCGTCGCGCCAAGGGGCGCGGTGAAAAAGTGCCGCTGACCATCGGCATGCTCTACCTGGCCATCAAGACCCACAGATGGGACACGCAGACGCTGGAAAACCTGAGCTGAAACACAAGGACCTTACATGGACGTCACGATGGGCCTGCTGGCCGCCCTGCTCTGGGGCGGCACCGATTTTCTCGTGGGTCTCAATGCCCGAGCCGTGGGCGTTAAACGCGCGGTGTATTTCGGCCAAGCCCTGGGCTTCCTGATCATGACCCTGTTACTGGTCATTCTCCCAAGCCTCCTGTTCAAATCCCTGGAAGCTGCGCTGAGCGTCTGGCTCCTGGGCATCGCCGCCGCCCTGCTCACTGTCTCCGGCGCCCTGGCGCTGTCCAAGGCCTTCGTCCTCGGCAAAGCAGCCATTGTCGCGCCGCTCGTGACGTCCTACGGCGTGGTGACCACCTTGCTGTCCTGGGCCAGCGGTGAGCACATCAGCCTGACGCAACTGGGTTGCATCGCCTTGTGCGTGATCGGCGTGATCCTCTCCAGCCTGCACAAGGACAATGGTGTTCCCCACAACAACCCACGCCTGTCCATCGCCTACGCCATGCTCGCCGCTTTGCTGTATGGCACCAGCTTCTGGCTGCAAGGCCGCTACACCCTGCCAGCGCTTGGGCCGATCACCATGCTCTGGCTCGGCTACCTGGTGGGGCTGTGCGTGCTGGTGATGATGGTGCTGAAGATCACAGACGGCCTGAAAATCCCACCGCTGAAAAACTGCGCGACGCTGACCGGGGCAAGCTTGATGAACCTGGGTGGGTTCTCGGCGTTTTCGTGGGGAGCGATGGCAGGTTCGGTGTCGGTGGTGACGGTGATCAGTACATTGTCGGGCGGGATCGCGGCGATTCTGGGGTTTGTGTTTTTCAAGGAGCGGTTGTCGGCGGTGCAAGTGTTGGGCGTTGTGCTGGTGCTGGTCGGCGCGGTGGTTTTGCACATCGTCGACTAAGTGTTCGCGCACAAAAAAGCCGCCTCAAGAGGCGGCTTTTTCACAACGCTCGAATCTTACAACTTAGGACCCGCAGCCTTGATCGCATCGCTCACTTCAAACTTCTTGAAGTTTTCGATGAACAGACCCGCCAGCGCCTTCGCCGCTTCGTCATACGCAGCCTTGTCAGCCCAGGTATTACGTGGGTTCAACAGGCCGGTCTCAACGCCTGGCACAGCCAGTGGCACGTCGAGGTTGATGGTGTCGAGGTGTTCGGTTTCTGCACCGATCAACGCACCGCTCTGGATCGCTGCGATGACGCCGCGAGTAGTCGGGATGTTGAAGCGCTTGCCGACGCCGTAGCCGCCGCCGGTCCAGCCGGTGTTGACCAGGTAGACCTTGGAGCCGAAGCCACGGATGCGCTTGATCAGCAGCTCAGCGTATTCGCCAGCCGGACGCGGGAAGAACGGTGCGCCGAAGCAGGTGGAGAAGGTCGACTTGATGCCACCGCCGGAACCCATTTCGGTCGAACCCACCAGTGCGGTGTAGCCGGAGAGGAAATGGTAGGCCGCTTGTTCTTCGCTGAGGATGGACACAGGTGGCAATACGCCGGTCAGGTCGCAGGTCAGGAAGATCACTGCGTTTGGCTCGCCGCCCAGGTTCTTCTCGGAACGCTTGGCAACGTGCTCCAGCGGGTAGGCGGCACGGCTGTTCTGGGTCAGGCTGACGTTGGTGTAGTCGGCGTGCTTGGCATCGTCGATCACCACGTTTTCCAGCACGGCGCCGTGCTTGATGGCTTTCCAGATGACGGGCTCGTTCTTCTCGGACAGGTCGATGCACTTGGCATAGCAACCGCCTTCGATGTTGAACACCACGCCTTCGCCCCAGCCGTGTTCGTCGTCACCGATCAGGTAACGGCTTTCGTCGGCGGACAGGGTGGTTTTACCGGTGCCCGACAGACCGAAGAACAGGGTCACGTCGCCTGCTTCGCCAATGTTGGCAGCGCAGTGCATCGGCAGCACGTCGGAAGCCGGCAGCAGGAAGTTCTGCACCGAGAACATGGCTTTTTTCATTTCACCGGCGTAACGCATGCCGGCGATCAGCACTTTCTTCTGGGCGAAGTTGAGGATCACGCAACCGTCGGAGTTGGTGCCGTCACGCTCAGGCACGCACTCGAAGTTGGCCACGTTAAGCACTTGCCACTCTTCACGACCGGCCGGGTTGTACTGGGCCGGGTTGATGAACAGGCAACGACCGAACAGGTTCTGCCAGGCAGTCTGGGTGGTCATTTTCACAGCCAGGTAGTGGTCTTCGGAAGCCCCTACGTGAACGTGGGAAACGAAGTGCTCTTGCGCGTTGTTGAACGCCTCGACGCGAGCCCACAGGGCATCGAACTTGTCGGCCGGGAACTTGCGGTTGATCGGGCCCCAGGCGATAGCGTCCTGGGTAGTAGGCTCTTCAACGATGAAACGGTCGACCGGCGAACGGCCAGTACGGTGACCGGTTTCGACGACCAGCGCGCCAGTATCGGCGAGCACGCCTTCACCACGCTGCAGGGCTTCTTTAACCAGATCGTCAACACTCAGATCGGTGTATACGGCGTTGTTGGCTTGCGTCATGAGGTTCCCCGTCGGCCTATGGCCGAGTGCTCCAAACGTTTTGTAGTAGAAAGTTGCGCACTACTACCGCGAAAAAAGTGGGCCGGATTATGCCAGAAAAGCCCAAAAAGAGTAGGGCCCTCCCGTCAGAACTGCGCTAATCCGGCGTTTGTCAGGTGATTTACCTGTGCTTAAACGTTTTAGTGGCGGGTGTCGGAAGGGGTGTCGATGCCTGCACCGGCGAACAATTGGGCGACGTCGGCGGCATCGAACAGGTAGCGCTGGTTGCAGAACTGGCAGTCAATCTCGATATGCCCGCCGTGCTCCACTACCAAATCCTGCGCATCTTCCAGGCCCAGGCTGACCAAGGCGTTGGCCGAGCGCTCGCGCGAGCAGCTGCAATGGAAACGCAGGCCCTGTTCGTCGAACAGCCGCACGGCCTCTTCGTGGTACAGGCGATGGAGAATGGTTTCGTTGTCCAGGCCCAGCAGTTCTTCAGCTTTCAGGGTGTCGGCCAGGGCGATGATGTGGCGCCAGCTTTCAGCACGATCATCGTCGTCCTTGATGCGGTCAGCCGGCAACTGCTGCAGCAACAGGCCACGGGCACGCTTGCCGTCAGCGTTAAGCCAGAACTTGGTGCCGACTTGCTGGGACATTACGAAATAGTTGGTGAAGCAATCCGACAGGGTTTCGCCGTCCAGGTCGACGATGCCTTGATAGCGCTGGCCCTCGGTCGGATCGACGGTGATGGCCAACACGCCGTTGGCCATCAGGTCAGACAAGGTGGCGTCCGGGGCAATCTGGTCGGCTTCGTAACGGGCCAAACCACGGATTTCACGCTCGCTTGAGCATTCGATCATCAGCATCGGCACCGGACCCTCGGAACGCGCCTGCAGGATCAGCAACCCATCGAATTTCATGGTGCCCACCAGCAGCGCCGCCGCCGCCATCAGCTCACCGAGCAATTGCGCGACCGGCTCCGGATAGGGGTGCTTGGCGAGGACTTCGGCGTAGCTGCGCTCCAGCGAGACCAGTTCGCCGCGGGCGTCGTTCTCGTCGAAGATGAAGCGTTGGGTGAAGTCGGTATCCGGTAGATCAGTCATAGGTCTGGGTATCTGAATTGATGACAAATTGATTACAAGGTTTATAGAATTAAACGCTTTAGCACCATTTTGGTGCGATTTTCTAGAGCCGTGGGGGACAGTTTATGAACAATCCGGGTTTGTTCCAAGCCAAGTGGAACCTCGGGCGATGGGCCTTTTGCAATCTACTCGCTATCGGACTGCTGTGTTTTTGGCTGTGGCCCACGGGGCAGATGCTGTGTGTGCTTTTCGACGAGTGGCTGTTTCATCTGCTCAATGACCCGCTGGCAAGCAACTCGACCTGGCTGCACGTATGGGCTGTCGCCAGTTTGCGACCGTTCGACGCGGTGGTTGGAGTGATTCTGCTGTCGCTGTTGATTCGCGGCGACTGGGTATTCAAGGCCGTGCAGGTGCGCCAGGCACTGCTAGGTTTTATTGGCATTCTGCTGCTCTTGCTGTTTATCCGCATGCTGTTTTCCAAATTCGCTGCGCATATGGGCTGGCAACACAGTAGCCCGTCAATGGTGATCAGCGGAGCGATCCAGATGAGCGACTTCTTCCCGGGGCTGGAGAAAACCTGGGAGTTGAAGGACCGTTCGAGCCAGAGTTTTCCAGGCGATCACGCTTCGGTGCTGTTGATCTGGGGGATGTTCATGACGGTGTTCGCCAAGCGCATCGGCCAGGTGCTGGTGATCTGGGGCCTGGCACTGTTGTTCATGATGCCGCGCCTGGTGGCGGGCGCGCATTGGGGCCAGGATGACTACATTGGCGGTGTATTGCTGGCGCTGTTGGCGTTGGGGTGGGGGTACTACACGCCGTTTGCGGCGAAGGTATCGAGTGGGTTGTTGCGGGTGACGGCGCCGGTGTTTGGGCTGCTTCAACACCTGCCGCTGATTGGTCGATTGAGTGTGGTTCGCCCAGCATGATGGCCAAGGGTGAGGGAGCTTGCTCCCTCACTGTCGCAGTCAGTCATCATTGCCACTGCCGCGAAACTTGAACAGATCACGACGCTGCTTCTTGCTCGGCTTGCCATCCGTGGTCATGCCTGTGGCGCCCGCCTTGCGCATTGCCGCCGCATTTTCACGCTTGGCAATGCTGGCTTCGGTCTCGGTGTACAACGCCTGCGCTTCAGGCGCGCCACGGCGCACGATGGAAAGCGCCTGAACCACGACTGTCTTTTCATCAAACCCGACACGAATCTGGAATTCATCGCCGATGCGCGGTTCCTTGCCTGGCTTGCAGCGCTCGCCGCGATGGTGCACCTTGCCACTCTCGATAGCAGCTTTGGCCAGGGCGCGGGTTTTATAGAACCGTGCCGCCCATAACCACTTGTCCAATCGGACCTTTTCTTCCTCTTCCTGCTTTTGAGCCACTTGAATTCCTCGCTCTGAAAAATGTCGCAACTTTACCGTTGAAACCCTTCGACGCATAAACCCCAAGGCTCACCTAAGATACGCCAGGTACACCCTGTTTTCGCGAGGATACGCCGTGACCGACTTTCCCATTTCACTCACCTCGCCCGACCAGCGGTGCGTGGGCTGCCAGCAAAGCGAGCCCTTGGGCTTTGATTTCGCTTTCGCTTACCAGCCTATCGTAGACCTTCGGGATCATTCTATTTTCGCCCACGAAGCCTTGGTGCGGGGTACGCACGGTGAAGGCGCGTTGTCGGTACTTGAACAGGTCAATGAACACAACCGTTACCGCTTCGACCAGCGTTGCCGTACACAGGCCATTGCCGGGGCTGCTGCATTGGGGATGCAAACCCGCTTATCCATCAACTTCATGCCCAATGCCGTATATCGGCCTGAGCTCTGTATTCGCAGCACCCTGGAAGCGGCGCAGGCACATAACTTTCCGCTGGACCGCTTGATTTTCGAGACTCTGGAACACGAGCACATAGATAACTATCGCCATTTGACGAATATTCTGCGTGAATACCGCGAATTCGGCTTCATGACCGCCATCGACGATTTCGGCGCGGGTTATTCGGGGCTGAATCTGCTGGCCGATTTCCAACCTGACTTGATCAAACTCGACATGGCGCTGATCCGCGATGTCGACCAGGACCGTGTCCGCCAGGTGATCGTCCAGGGGATTGTCACAATCTGTGAGCAGTTGGGGGTTACTGTCATCGCCGAAGGCATCGAAAGTGCCGGCGAGCGCGACTTCCTGTTCGATTGCGGAATATTTCTGATGCAGGGCTACTGGTTCGCCAGGCCCGCATTCAAAGCGTTGGCCGAGGTTTCTCCTCAGGCCTGGGCGAATTAACCGGTTACCCATATTGAAGACATTTGACCATTTGACCGTTGTGGGTCTGCGTGAGTGGGTGGCACTTCCCGACTTGGGAGTGGCAGGCCTGCGCGCGAAGATCGACACCGGCGCCAGCACCTCAAGCCTGCACGCTACCGATATCGAGCCGTTTGAGCGCGACGGTGAGAAGTGGGTGCGTTTTACCGCGCACCTGGGCAGCGTTGTGCAACTGCGTCACCGCCGCTGCGAAGCACCCTTGGTGACGATGAAAACCATCAAAAGCTCCAACGGCCACGCCCAGGTGCGTTATGTCATCAGCACCACGCTGGCGCTGGGTGACAGGGTGTGGCGGGTGGAGTTCACCCTGGCCTGCCGCAAAGCCATGCGTTACCGGCTGTTGCTGGGCTCCAAAGCCTTGATTGACGGCCAACTGGTGGTCAACCCCGGCATCAAGTACGTTCAAGACAAGCCGGTGTTCCCGGTCTCTACTCTTTCTGTCCCAGGTGCTGCATGAAGATTGCTGTGCTGTCGCGAAACCCGCGTCTGTATTCCACCCGCCGCCTGGTTGAGGCCGGCACCGAGCGTGGCCACGAAATGGTGGTGATCGACACGTTGCGTGCCTATATGAACATTGCCAGCCACAAGCCGCAGATCCACTACCGGGGCAAGCCGCTGGAGGGGTTTGATGCCGTGATCCCTCGCATTGGTGCCTCAGTAACGTTTTATGGCTGCGCGGTCTTGCGTCAGTTTGAAATGATGGGGGTGTTTCCCCTTAATGAATCGGTCGCCATAGCCCGTTCACGGGACAAGTTGCGTTCGCTACAGTTGTTGTCGCGCCGAGGTATCGGCCTGCCGGTGACTGGCTTTGCCCACTCCCCCGATGACATCCCCGACCTGATCGACATGGTCAACGGAGCCCCCCTGGTGATCAAGGTGCTGGAAGGCACCCAGGGTATCGGCGTGGTGCTCTGTGAAACCGCGACGGCGGCCGAATCCGTGATCGAGGCGTTCATGGGTCTCAAGCAGAACATCATGGTTCAGGAGTACATCAAGGAAGCCGGCGGTGCGGATATCCGCTGCTTTGTGGTGGGCGACAAGGTGATTGCGGCGATGAAACGCCAGGCCAAGCCGGGGAGTTCCGCTCCAACCTGCACCGTGGCGGCAGCGCCAGCCTGATCAAGATCACCCCGGAAGAACGCATGACCGCGCTGCGGGCAGCCAAGGTGATGGGGTTGAGCGTGGCGGGCGTGGATATCCTGCGCTCCAATCACGGGCCATTGGTGATGGAGGTGAATTCGTCACCGGGCTTGGAAGGCATTGAAACCACCACCGGCAAGGACGTGGCAGGGATCATCATTCAGCATCTGGAGAAGAATGGCGGGCCGAATATGACCAGGACCAAGGGCAAGGGCTGATAAGAAACGGCGTTTGAAACAACGCAAACCAATGTGGAAGCGGGGTTGCTCGCGAAGGCGTAGTGTCAGTCAGACCATCTGTGACTGATACACCGCTTTCGCGAACAACCCCGCTCCCACCTATGGGCTGCGTTGTTGCTTAGACCGCGTCTCGGGGTAGCATCAGGCCAAGCGGCAAGCGTACCCGCGCTTCCAGGCCACCCTCTTCTCGATTGCGCAGCTCAACATTGCCGCCATGCATCGATGCAATCCGCCGCACAATCGCCAGCCCCAAGCCGGTTCCCTTGCCACCTCGTGCACGGTCGCCGCGGGTGAAGGGGTTGAAGATACCTTCCAACTCGTCCGGGTCGATGCCTGCGCCCCGGTCCATCACGCTCAGCACCACATAAGGTGCAGCACTGTCGCCGGACACATACGCCGCCACTTCTACATCGGAACCGGCGTGATGCAAGGCGTTGCCGATCAGGTTGTTCAACAGACGCTTCATCGATACCCGACGCAAGGCAAACGGCTGGATCGGCTCCAGGCGCATGCGCACCTGCTCACCATTCTGGTTGTAGGGCGCGACCACCTCACGCACCAGGTCCGTCAGGTCGACTTCTTCCACCACTTCATCACGGCCATCCCGGATAAACGCCAGGAACTGGTCGAGAATCGCATCCATGTCCTCGATGTCGCGGACCATGTCATCGGTGAGGTCCGTATGGTTGCCCATCAACTCCAGAGACAAGCGCAGTCGCGTCAACGGTGTGCGCAAGTCATGGGACACCCCCGCCAGCATCAACTCGCGCTCGCGCCCGGCCTGTTCGACGTCTTCCGCCATCTGGTTGAACGCGCCGTACACCTCGGTCATCTCGCTGGGCGTGTCGCTGACCGGCAAGCGCACGCTGCGCCCCTGGCCCAATTGACGGGCGGCGAACACAAGGCGTTTAAGCGGCTGGTTGAGCTGGCGCACGAAAATCCACGCCGACGCCGTTGACAGCAAGCCGATCGCCAGGAACCAACCCAACACGTTCCAAATCTTCTGCCCCCGAAGCGGATGCGGGTACAGCGGCACTTTCAGCCAGTCCTCGCCCAGGCTTGGCGCACGCACCCACAATGCCGGCGACACATGCATGCGCAGCCGTACCTCGGTGTCTTCACCCAGTTCGGCCTGCATCTGGCGTTGGTAGATTTCACTGTAGGGCCAATGCTGCTCGCCCTCCGGCACACCCGCACCGGCGACACGTACCAGGGTCGCGGCCTTGGCGATCTTCTCGCGGTTCTCAGGGTCTGCCGCCCAATAGGCGCGCAGCGTCAGGGCGACACCGTGACTGTATTGTCGATCCACCAGCACGTCCTCGTTCATCAACAGATAAACCAGTGTGAGTGCCTTGGAAAACAGAACGACGATCAGCACCAGCCAGAGGGTGCGGGAGAAGAAACTTTGGGGGAACCACAGCGGGGTTTTCATAGAAGACTGCTAGATACCTTGCAGAAACGAGCGGCGCTCGCAGAATTGCAGACGCCGGGCATCCCGTCGACCCTCATGGAGTCAAACGCCAGGATGCCCGCCCCTGCAAATCACCGGTCAACTGGTTTTATTGCCGTCCGGAACAAACACATAACCGACGCCCCACACCGTCTGGATATACCGCGGCTTGGACGGGTCCGGCTCGATCATCCGACGCAGACGGGAGATCTGTACGTCGATGGACCGCTCCAGCGCATCCCATTCCCGGCCACGGGCGAGGTTCATCAGCTTGTCGCGAGTCAGCGGCTGGCGAGCGTTCATCACCAGGGCCTTGAGCACGGCGAATTCGCCGGTGGTCAGCATGTGCACTTCATCGCCACGCTTTAGCTCACGGGTCGCCAGCGACAGTTCGTAGTCGCCAAAGGTGACGCTTTCGTCTTCGCTGCCTGGTGCACCCGGTACCGGGGCTGCCTGGCGACGCAACACGGCCTTCACCCGCGCCATCAGCTCGTCAGGGTTGAAAGGCTTGGCCAGGTAGTCATCGGCGCCCAGTTCGAGGCCCTTGATGCGACTCAGCTCATCACCCTTGGCGGTGAGCATGATGATTGGAATCTGGTTGTTTGCGCCGCGCAGGCGTTTGCAGGCGGTCAGGCCGTCTTCGCCGGGCAGCATCAGATCGAGTACGACCAGGTTGAAGACTTCACGCCCCAACAGGCGGTCCATCTGCTCGGTGTTCGGCACCGCACGGGCGCGATAGCCCTTGGAGTTGAAGAAACGCTCCAGCAGGCTGCTCAGCCCCGGATCGTCGTCAACGATGAGAATTTTTTCGCCTTCAGCAGTTTGTGCAGTGCTGCTCATTAGATGCTCCTCTTATCTCGGCGCGCATTATGGCCTAGCTGCCGTTATACGCACCGTGTGCATTGTTAGCAGATTTTTCCTCAACTGCCAGCGAACCCGCGCCCTACAACCGTTGGCGCAATCCCCCCCAAGGGCAGAACGCTGGTTATAATGCGGCGCCGTCGCGCAGGGCAACGTCCGATCGTTACCGTTTGATGCCGAGGCTTTTTTCACCCCGCTTGTGTGATTTTTTCGATTTCGAGGGTCAATAGGCTGCCTCTTGACCCAGGCAGCGGCGCCAGTCGGGCCGCTCAACCAGCCTCCCAGGGCCTTGTTTTCCGGGCCTGCGAGCTGCTTTTCAGAATTTCAGGTGGTTTTATGGACAGCATCAACAGCCGCATCGCCGAGGAACTCGGTGTACGCCCACAACAGGTCGAAGCGGCCGTCGCTCTACTGGATGAAGGCTCCACCGTGCCCTTCATCGCCCGTTACCGTAAAGAAGTGACCGGCAGCCTCGACGACACCCAACTGCGTCACCTGGAAGAGCGCCTGCGCTACCTGCGAGAACTCGACGAACGGCGCATCAGCATCCTCGCCAGCATCGAGGAACAAGGCAAGCTGACCCCGCAGTTGGAACGCGATATCAAACTCGCCGACACCAAGACCCGCCTCGAAGACCTCTACCTGCCGTACAAGCAGAAGCGTCGCACCAAGGGCCAGATCGCCCTGGAAGCCGGCCTGGGCGACCTCGCCGACGGCCTGTTCAACGACCCGTCGCTGACCCCGGAAACCGAAGCCGCGCGCTTTATCGATGCCGAAAAAGGCGTTGCCGACGTCAAGGCCGCCCTCGAAGGCGCCAAGTACATCCTCATGGAGCGTTTCGCCGAAGACGCCAGTTTGCTGGAAAAACTGCGTAACTATTTGAAGCAAGAAGCCATCCTCAGCGCCCGCGTCATCGCTGGTAAAGAGGAGGAAGGCGCCAAGTTCCGCGATTACTTCGAACACGACGAACCGCTGAAAAGCATGCCGTCCCACCGTGCGCTCGCCATTTTCCGTGGCCGCAACGAAGGTATTCTCAGCTCCGCGCTGAAGGTCGGCGACGAATTGCCGGGCACCATGCACCCGTGCGAAGGCATGATCGGTCAACAATTCGGCATCCAGAATCAGAACCGTCCTGCGGACAAGTGGCTCGGTGAAGTGGTGCGCTGGACCTGGAAGGTCAAGCTCTACACCCACCTGGAAACCGACCTGCTCGGTGAGCTGCGCGACGGCGCCGAGACAGAGGCGATCAACGTGTTCGCCCACAACCTGCACGACCTGCTGCTGGCCGCCCCGGCCGGCCCGCGCGCCACCCTGGGCCTCGACCCGGGCCTGCGTACCGGCTGCAAGGTCGCCGTGGTCGACTCCACCGGCAAGTTGCTGGACCACGCCACGGTGTATCCGCATGTACCGCACAACAAATGGGACCAGACCCTCGCGATCCTGGCTGCCCTGTGCGCCAAGCACGCGGTGGACCTGATCGCCATCGGCAACGGCACCGCCAGCCGTGAAACCGACAAACTGGCCGCCGAGCTGATCAAGAAATACCCCGCCATGAAGATGACCAAGGTCATGGTCTCCGAGGCCGGCGCTTCGGTGTACTCGGCGTCGGAACTGGCCTCCAAGGAATTCCCGGACCTCGACGTGTCGATCCGTGGCGCGGTGTCCATCGCCCGTCGCCTGCAGGATCCACTGGCCGAACTGGTCAAGATCGACCCTAAATCCATCGGCGTCGGCCAGTACCAGCACGACGTGTCGCAGCTGAAACTGGCACGTGGCCTGGACGCAGTGGTGGAAGACTGCGTAAACGCCGTCGGCGTGGATGTGAACACCGCCTCCGTCGCCTTGTTGGCGCGTATTTCCGGCCTCAACGCCACCCTGGCGCAAAATATCGTGAACCACCGCGACGAAAACGGCGCGTTCAAAACCCGTGCAGCGTTGAAAAAAGTCGCACGCCTGGGTGAAAAAACCTTCGAACAGGCCGCCGGTTTCCTACGCGTAATGAACGGCGACAACCCGCTGGATTCCTCCGCGGTTCACCCAGAAGCGTACCCACTGGTGCAACGCATCGCCGCCGAGACCGACCGCGATATCCGTTCGCTGATCGGCGACGCCGCGTTTCTCAAGCGCCTGGATCCCAAGAAGTACACCGACGAAACCTTCGGTGTACCGACCATCACCGACATCCTGCAAGAGCTGGAAAAGCCGGGCCGCGACCCCCGTCCCGAGTTCAAGACCGCCGAGTTCCAGGACGGCGTCGAAGACCTCAAGGACCTGGAGCTGGGCATGATCCTCGAAGGCGTGGTCACCAACGTGACCAACTTCGGCGCCTTTGTGGACATCGGTGTTCATCAGGACGGTTTGGTGCATATCTCCGCGCTTTCGGAGAAGTTCATCAAGGATCCGCGTGAAGCGGTAAAAGCCGGTGACGTGGTCAAGGTCAAGGTCATGGAAGTCGACATCCCGCGCAAACGCGTTGGCCTGTCGATGCGCATGAGCGACACCCCTGGCGAGAAAATCGACGGTGCCCGCGGCGCACGTCCTGGTTCGGCGCCGCGCCAGTCGCAAAACAACGCGCCGCGCAAGGAAACGGCCACCACCGCGCCAAGCAACAACGCCATGGCCTCGCTGTTTGCCAACGCTAAACAGTTGAAGAAACGCTGATGGAAATCCCGGCCGGTTTGACCCAGAGCGCGTTCAGCGAACTGATCGGCTGCCGCCTGCAACGCCTTGAGGAAGGCGTTGCCGAGGTGGCCCTGACCCTGGAGCCGCACCTGCGCAACCGCGCGGGCAAGCTCCATGGCGGGGCGATTTTCAGCCTGGTGGACATTACGATGGGGCTGGCCTGCTCCAGCGCCCATGGTTTCGACCAACAAAGCGCGACCATCGAGTGCAAGATCAACTATATCCGAGCCGTGTCTGACGGTGACGTGCTGTGCACCAGTCGGGTGATCCATGCCGGTCGTCGCACGTTGGTGGTCGAAGCGGACGTGTACCAGGACGAAAGACTTGTCGCAAAAGCACAGGGCACCTTCGCTGTCCTATAGCTCCCCACCCCCGATTTGAGTTAATTTCGGCGCTGCAATCACGGCGTCGGAATTTTCTCGCCGCGCTGTAGCCAAATTCATGGAGTGAAGTCGGCATTTTCAGAGCGGGTTAAATCGACTCTAAACCAGGCGATCACGCCAGTTTTAACTTCACCCTTGTAGACCGTCCTGCCCACCCCCATATTGGGGCGACTGACGCGTGAAGGAATCCAACTTGAGCGAACTTCTCAACCGCCGCCTGGCCCTGCTCGGCAAGCGCGAACACCTCTCCCTGCTAGAGCAGTGCTTGCACGGCATCGAGCGCGAATGCCTGCGTGTCACCGGTGAGGGTCGACTGGCGCAAACGCCGCACCCTGAAGCCCTGGGCGCCGCGTTGACCCACGAACAGATCACCACCGACTACTCGGAATCGCTGCTGGAGTTCATCACTCCCGCCCTGCCCAACCCGGCCGATACCCTGAGCAGCCTGGACAAGATCCATCGTTTTGCCTACACCAAGCTCGGCAGCGAATACCTGTGGAGCCCTTCGATGCCATGCCCGTTGCCGGCCGAGGAAGACATTCCGATTGCCTACTACGGCACGTCCAACATCGGGCAGCTCAAGTACGTGTACCGCAAGGGCCTGGCGCTGCGTTACGGTAAGACCATGCAGTGCATCGCCGGCATCCACTACAACTTTTCCCTGCCGGAACAGTTGTGGCCGCTGTTGAAGGAAACTGAAGGATTTGTCGGCACTGACCGCGACTACCAGTCCAATGCCTATATCGCGCTGATCCGCAATTTCCGTCGCTACAGCTGGTTGCTGATGTACCTGTTCGGTGCTTCGCCTGCGCTGGACGCCGGTTTTCTGCGCGGTCGCTCGCACCAGTTGGAGGTGTTGGACGCCGATACGCTGTACCTGCCCTACGCCACCAGCCTGCGCATGAGCGACCTGGGTTACCAGAGCAACGCCCAAGCGGGCCTGACGCCGTGCTACAACGATCTGAGCAGCTACACCGACAGCCTGCGTGAAGCGGTGGCAACGCCCTACGCGCCGTACGTCGAAGTCGGCACGCATAAGGACGGTGAGTGGGTTCAGCTCAACACCAACATCCTGCAGATCGAGAACGAATACTACTCCAACATTCGCCCCAAACGCGTGACCTACACCGGCGAACGGCCGATCCAGGCGCTGATGGCCCGTGGCATTCAGTACATCGAAGTGCGTTGCCTGGACATCAACCCGTTCCTGCCGATGGGCATCGACCTGCCGGAATCGCGCTTCCTTGACGCGTTCCTGCTGTACTGCGCGTTGAACGACAGCCCGCTGTTCGCCAACAACGAGTGCGGCAATGCGACCTCCAACTTCCTCAGTGTGGTCAAGGAAGGTCGCCGCCCCGGCCTGCAATTGCAGCGTCAGGGCCAGGCAGTGGACATGAAGGAATGGGCCGCCGAGCTGCTGGAGCAGATTGCTCCGTTGGCTGCTTTGCTCGATGAAGCCCACGGCATCACCGAACACAGCCAGGCGCTGGACGCTCAGTTGGCCAAGGTCGAGGACCCGTCCCTGACGCCATCGGCACAGGTGCTGGCGGCCATGGCCGAGCGCAAAGAGAGTTTTGCGCAGTTCTCCCTGCACCAGAGCCAACTGCATGCCGAGCACTTCCGCAAGGAGCCCTTGCCGGCTGAAGAGCAGGCACGCTTTGAAGAGCTGGCGCGTCAGTCGCTGGTGCAGCAGGCGGAGCTGGAACAGAACGAGGTGGGCGATTTTGATGTGTTTGTCGGGTCATACCAGGCGAGCATTCTGGCGATCAGCAACTAAATCCTTACGCGGTCCGCTGTGGGAGCTGGCTTGCCTGCGATAGCATCAACTCGGTCTATCTCGAATACCGAGTTGTCTGCATCGCAGGCAAGCCAGCGCCCACATTTGCCCCTCAGCCTGAAGACCGGGTCCCACTTTTCTGCTCATAAGCTAATTCGAAAACGTTATTTATTTTCGGATTCTTAGATCATTTAGTCTCCTCGCATGCCGACCCTCGGCCGCCTGATTGAGGAGCTTCCCCTTGAAACTGCTTACCCCTTTGCGCCTCTTGGCCGCATTGTCCCTGGCCGGTGCCAGCCTGTTTGCCCAGGCGGCGGATGTGACCATTGCTTACCAGACCACCGTAGACCCGGCCAAAGTCGCCCAGGCCGACGGCGCCTACGAAAAAGCCACCAACGCCAAGATCAACTGGCGAAAATTCGACAACGGCGCCGACATCATCGCCGCCATTGCGTCCGGCGACGTGCAGATCGGCTACCTCGGTTCCAGCCCGCTGACCGCGGCGATCACCCGCAAAGTGCCGGTGGAAACCTTCCTCGTCGCCACCCAGATCGGTGGTGCCGAAGCCTTGGTGGCGCGCGACGGGTCGGGGATCAACGGCCCGCAGGACCTGATCGGTAAAAAGGTCGCGGTGCCCTTCGTGTCCACCGGGCACTACAGCTTGTTGGCCGCGCTGAAGCACTGGAACATCGACCCGTCCAAAGTAACCATCCTCAACCTCGCACCACCGGCGATCATCGCCGCCTGGAAGCGCGGTGATATCGACGCGACTTACGTGTGGGACCCCGCCCTGGGCGTGGCCAAGGAAAACGGCAAGGTGCTGATCACCTCCGGCGAACTGGCCAAGTTCGGCGCGCCGACCTTCGATGCCTGGATCGTGCGTAAGGATTTTGCCGAGAAGCACCCGCAAATCGTCACGGCTTTTGCCAAAGTCACCCTGGATGCCTACGCCGCCTACCGCAAAGACCCGCAAGCCTGGCTCGCCGACAAAGGCAACGTCGACAAACTGGTGAAACTCTCCGGCGCCAAGGCCAGCGACATCCCGCTGCTGCTGCAAGGCAACGTCTACCCGCTGGCCGCCGACCAGGTGACCCTGCTGGGCGCACCGACTACCCAGGCCGTGACCGACACCGCTGCGTTCCTCAAGGAACAAGGCAAGGTCGCCCGAGCGCCGAGCGCGGCGTGGTGTTTCAGGATGACGCCCTGCTGCCCTGGCAGGACGTGCTGGCCAACGTGGGTTTCGGCCTGGAGCTGGCCGGCGTGTCCAAGGCACAACGTGAAGTGCGCGCTCGGGAAATGCTGGCCCTGGTGGACCTGGCCGGCTTCGACAGTCGTCGTATCTGGCAGCTCTCCGGTGGGCAGAAGCAACGCGTCGGCCTGGCCCGCGCGCTGGCTGCCGATCCTCGCGTACTGCTGATGGACGAACCCTTCGGCGCCCTCGATGCCTTCACTCGCGAACAGATGCAGGAGCTGCTGCTGCAAGTCTGGCGGCGCACGGCCAAGCCAGTGTTCCTGATTACCCACGACATCGAAGAGGCGGTATTCCTCGCCACTGACCTGATCCTGCTGGCGCCCAATCCCGGCCAGATCGTCGAGCGTCTGAGCCTGGACTTCGGCCAACGCTACGCTGCCGGAGAGTCGGCACGGGCGATCAAGTCCGACCCGCGTTTTATCGAAACCCGCGAACACGTGTTGGGCAAAGTGTTCTCCCAACGGCAGGTGTCCGCATGAGCAGCTACGAACTTCCCGTCATGACCGCCAAGCCGGCGGCGCACGCGCCTATCCCCGTGCGTCGCAGCTTGAGCACGCGCTGGATCAGCCTGCTGACCCTGGTCGCCTTGCTGATCATTTGGTGGGCCGTGACCGCTACCGGTGTGATCGAACCACTGTTCCTGCCGCCGCCGTCCGCCGTACTGCAAAAAGGCTGGCTGCTGGCGACCACGGGCTACATGGACTCCACCTTGTGGCAACACTTGAGTGCAAGCCTCAGCCGCATCGGCCTGGGCCTGGGGTTTGCGGTGCTGACCGCCGTGCCGGTGGGGATCGCCATCGGCTCCAGCCGTATCGCCCGTGGCATCCTCGACCCGCTGATCGAGTTCTATCGACCGATCCCGCCGCTGGCCTATCTGCCGCTGATCGTGATCTGGTGCGGCATTGGCGAGCTGTCCAAGGTGCTGCTGATTTACCTGGCGATCTTCGCGCCGATTGCCATCGCCACCGCCACCGGTGTGCGCACTGTCGACCCGGCCAAGCTGCGCGCGGCGCAGTCATTGGGCGCCACCCGTGCCCAGTTGATTCGCCATGTGATCCTGCCGAGTGCCCTGCCCGACATCCTCACCGGCGTCCGCATCGGCCTGGGGGTGGGCTGGTCGACATTGGTCGCCGCCGAGTTGATCGCCGCCACCAGCGGCCTGGGCTTCATGGTGCAATCGGCGGCGCAGTTCCTGGTGACCGATGTGGTGGTGCTGGGCATCCTGGTCATCGCCCTGATCGCCTTCGCCATGGAAATGGGCCTGCGTGCCCTGCAGCGTAAATTAGTGCCCTGGCATGGCCAGGCACATTGAGTGATGAGAACAGTATGAGCAGCCTCACCATTACCCCCTTGAGCACCGCCTTGGGCGCCCAGATCAGTGGCGTCGATATCACCCGACCGCTGAGCCTCGAACAGCGCGACGCCATCGAGCAGGCGTTGCTCACCCACTCGGTGCTGTTCTTCCGCGGCCAGGAAATCAACCCGCAACAACAGGCACGGTTCGCGGCGAATTTCGGTGACCTGCACATCCACCCGATCTACCCCAACGTGCCGGAACAGCCTGAAGTACTGATCCTCGATACCGCCGTCACCGACGTGCGCGACAACGCCGTATGGCACACCGACGTGACCTTCCTGCCCACTCCGGCACTCGGTGCGGTCCTCAGCGCCAAGCAGCTGCCAGCATTTGGCGGCGATACGCTGTGGGCCAGCGGGATTGCGGCGTATGAGGCGTTGTCCAAGCCGTTGCAGCGGTTGCTCGATGGGCTGACGGCGACCCATGACTTCACCAAGTCCTTCCCACTGGAGCGCTTTGGCAACACCGCCGAAGACCTGGCGCGCTGGGAAGAAACCCGCCAGAAGAACCCGCCGCTGTCACATCCGGTGGTGCGCACGCATCCGGTGAGCGGCCGCAAGTCGCTGTTTGTGAGTGATGGGTTTACCACCAGGATCAATGAGCTGGAGCCGGCGGAAAGCGAGGCGATCCTGAAGCTGTTGTTTGCCCACGCAACACGCCCGGAGTTCACCATCCGCTGGCGCTGGCAGGAAAATGACGTGGCGTTCTGGGATAACCGCGTGACGCAGCATTACGCGGTGGACGACTACCGGCCGCAGCGGCGGGTGATGCATCGCGCGACCATTCTTGGGGATGTACCTTTCTAGAGACAACCAGCGATCAAAAGGTAGGAGCGGGCTTGCTCGCGAAGGCAGAGTGTCAGTCAACAGATTCAGCGACTGATCCACTGCATTCGCGAGCAAGCCCGCTCCCACATTGACCGTGTTACGCCAGGTTATTCAGCAGTAGATGGCTTTTCCCACAAGTTGATCCCACCTTCCTGCGCAAACCGATCAATCTCCGCCAGTTCTTCCGCGCTGAAGCTCAGGTTCTTCAACGCACCGACGTTCTCGATAATCTGCTCCGGCCGGCTCGCACCAATCAGCGCACTGGTGACCCGTGGATCACGCAGGGTCCAGGCCAACGCCAGTTGCGCCAGGCTCTGGCCACGACGCTGGGCGATTTCATTCAGCGCCCGCACGTGGGCGATGTTGGCTTCGGACAGGTGCTTGGCCTGCAGCGAACCACCGCCGGGACGGTTCACCCGCGCATCCGCCGGTACGCCGTTGAGGTACTTATCGGTCAGCAGCCCCTGGGCCAACGGCGTGAACGCGATCACGCCAGCGCCGAGTTCTTCGGTGGTGTCCAGCAGGTCTTTTTCCACCCAGCGGTTGAGCAAGTTGTAGGCTGGCTGGTGAATCAACAGCGGCACTTTCCACTCTTTCAGCAGCGCGGCGATTTCGCGGGTTTTGACACCCGAGTAGGACGAGATGCCGATGTACAACGCCTTGCCTTGTTGCACGGCGGTGGCGAGGGCGCTGGCGGTTTCTTCCAGAGGGGTGTCGGCGTCAAAACGGTGGGAGTAGAAAATATCCACGTAGTCGACACCCAGGCGTTGCAGGCTCTGGTCGAGGCTGGCCAGCACGTATTTGCGCGAACCACCGCCCTGGCCGTAGGGGCCGGGCCACATGTCCCAGCCGGCTTTGCTGGAGATGATCAGTTCATCGCGGTAATGCTTGAAGTCTTCGCGCAGCAAACGGCCGAAGTTGATCTCGGCGCTGCCGTAGGGCGGGCCGTAGTTGTTGGCCAGGTCGAAGTGGTTGATGCCCAGGTCAAACGCGGTGCGCAGCAGGGCGCGCTGGGTGTCGATCGGGGTGCTGTCGCCAAAGTTGTGCCACAGGCCCAGGGACAGCGCCGGCAGCACTAATCCACTGCGACCTACGCGGCGGTACGGGATAGATTCATAGCGGTTTTCGGCAGCAATGTAAGTCATCGAATCCTCTCTTGGACGTCGGCAAATAAGGCCTGGGAATAAGGCTATTCCCGGGCCTTTCAACCAGCTGAATCGCTTAAGTCTGCCCGTCCTTTTTACAGCAATTTCCTACCAGAGTGGAACGACATAGCTGACATAGAAGCGGTTTTCATCTTGCACGGTCGCGCCGCTGATGTCCGGGCTGGCGTGGGCGTTTTTCCAGGTAACGCCCAGGCCCTTGAGAGAGCCGGTGGGCACTTGATACGCCACGGCGACGTTGCGTTCCCATTCGCTGGTGGTGCCTTGCGCCGTTCGGATGTCATCGCCGTGGGCGTAGGCGGCTGAGAACGTCAGGCCGGTGAGGCCGAGTTTGCCGAAGTCATATTTGTACTGCGCCAGCCAAGTGCGCTCGCCGGCGTGCTGGAACTTGTTCAATTGCAGGTTGGTGAGTGCCGGAGTGTCAGCGCCTGAGCCTGGCCCCTGGCGGTTGTCGCCACTGTTCAGGCCGGAATCCAGGTACGGGAAGTCGCTGTCACCGCTGTTCTTCTGGATACCCAGACCGACGGTATGGCCGTCCAGGCTGTAGCTCTCAAGCAAACTGGCGGTGGTCTGGTTGATGCGTCCCTTGCTCGCGCCGTCGCCGTAGAGGCCAGAGGCTGCGTAGTCATTGTCGCCAGCCGCGTTGCCGCCCACACCCAAACTGCGGAACACACGCAGATCGGTGTCGATCGCGCCCACGGACAAGGCGTCATGCCGCTTGGCGCCCAGGAAGAACTGCTGGTAGTAATCCTCAAGGTTGGAGTACCACAGACTGACCGTGGTGTTCTGGATGCCGGTGTAATCCGCACCGCCAAACAGGAAGCGATCGCTCTGTTGGGTGCCCCCGGCGGTGATCATGCCTTGGTCGCCGGTTTCGTTGCGGATCTTGGTCTTGAAGATATCGCCGCCGGTGAAAGTGAAGTCGCTGAGGTCCTTGGACACCAGTTGCACACCGGTGTTGGTCTGCTGGTACAGGCGCCCGTCCGTGTTGGCGAGTATCGGATTGTTGCCGTAGAGCGTGCCGACACGCAGTTCATCCTGGGCGAAACGCATCTTGAACGTCGGGCTCAACACACCGAACTGGTCAGCAGACTTGCCGTTGTCCAGCGGAAACATGCTGCCGGGGTAGCGGCCCTGGTGATCCTTGTCGTTGAGGTCGCCACCGGAGTCCAGCTTCAATCCATAGAACGCCTGCAGGTCCAGGCCAAAACCCACCGGGCCTTCGGTGTAGCCGGACTTGAAGTTGAACTCGAACCCCTGGCCCCAATCACGAATGCTGTGGGCCTTGGCGTTGCTGTTCACCACATCACGCCCCTGCTGGTTCAGGTAGCGATTGAGCAAGGTCACATCGGCGTGGCTGTCATCGATAAAGTCGGCGTGGGCGGACAGCATAAAGCTCGCCATGGCGGCACCCACCATAGGGCTTATCAACGTCTTCATTGTTACCGGTCTCCGTCACTGTGCTGAAATGAAAGCGTCAAACGCTTCACACAATTACGCAGTGGCCAGATGACAGTTCCGCGTCAAAACAGCGCCTTGACGGATGAAATTAAGTTTAAAAAAGCCCCGTAGAACGGGGCTTTGCGGGGAGTTGAGCGTCAGCGCACCAAGTGCAGGAACTGCAGGTGCCGCTCGTACTGGTCGAGGATGTCGTTGATGATCTGCTCCTTGGTGTAGCCCACCAGGTCATAGTCCTGGCTGCCCTCGGCCAAGTGCACTTCCGCACGGTAGTAGCGGCGGTTGTTGATCTCTTTGGAGCCCATGCCACCACGGGCAAATGACGGCGTGAAGTAGCCGCGCATCTGCACCTGGTAGACGAATGGACGCTCCTCGCCATGGCCGATTTCCAGGCTGACGCTGTCGTTGGACGGGTCAGGCTGAGTGACCACGTTCAGGCCTTTCTCGACGAACACCGCCGTCACCTCTTCAATCGCCGGGCGAACCGTCGATTCAAGGAAGCGATACACCTCATCCCGCGAAGGGAAGTGCACCGCCTGGCTCAAGCGCTGACGCCAGCCACCACGCCCCTTGCGTGCAGCAGAGACCGGTGCCAGCGAATGCAGCTGGGCGATCTGCTTCTGCGACTCCAGGTAGAACGCCTTGTGCAGCCCCCACATCATCAGCAGCAGGATCATCGAAAACGGTAACGAGGTCAGCACCACCGCTGACTTGAGCGAATCAATACTGCCCGCAAACAGCAAGGCACTGGTGACCAGCGCGGTCATCGCACCCCAGAACACCCGCAGCCATTTCGGCCCGTCTTCATCGGCGTTGCCACCTTTGGACGACAAGGTAGACAGCACCACGGTGCCCGAGTCGGCGGAGGTCACGAAGAACACGAAGCTGATGAACACCGTGACCGCGATAACCGTCTTGCTCCACGGGTAGGTTTCCAGCAGCAGGTACAGACTCATCGACGGGTCATCAATGGCCGACTGGCCGAGTGCGACCAGCCCGTGGTTGAGCACCTGGTCGATGGCGCTGTTGCCGAAAATCGACATCCACGCCAGGGTGAAACCCAGCGGGATCAGCAGCACGCCGAACACGAACTCGCGGATGGTACGCCCCCGGGAAATACGCGCGATAAACAGGCCCACAAACGGCGACCATGCGATCCACCAGGCCCAGTAGAACACCGTCCAACCGCCGAGCCAGTCGCTGGGCTTGTCATAGGCGTACACGTCGAAACTCTTGGTCGGCAAGGCGCCCAGGTAGTCACCGATGTTCTGGATCAGGGTGTTGAGCAAATGCTGGGTGGGCCCGGCGAACAACACGAACAGCAGCAGCGCACAGGCCAGCAGCATGTTGATGTCGGACATCACCCGCACGCCTTTGTCGACGCCGGCCACGGCGACGATGATCGCGGCGCCCATCATCAGCGTGATCAAACCGACCTGGATCCACTGGGTATGGGCGATGCCAAACAGGTAGTCGAGGCCGGAGTTGAGGTGCAACACGCCGAAGCCCATGTCGGCGCCAAGCCCGAACACCGTAGCGATGATGCCAAAGCCATCCACCGCGTAACCGATCGGACCGTTGATGCGCTTGCCGATCAGCGGGTACAGCGCCGAACGCAGCGCCAGCGGCAAGTTATGCCGGTAGGCGAAATACGCCAGGGCCATGCCGACAAACGCGAACACCCCCCAACCGTGCAGGCCCCAGTGCAGAAACAGGATCTGCATGGCCTGGCGGGCGGCATCGGCGTTCATCGGTGCGCCTTGCGGCGGTTGCACCAGGTGTGTCAGCGGCTCGGACACGCAGAAGAAAAACAGCGTGATGCTGATCCCGGCGGCGAACAACATGCCGGCCCAGGACAGGTAACTGAATTCGGGCTCGTCGTGGTCGGCACCGAGTTTTATCTTGCCGTAGCCCGATAGCGCGGTGACCACCACGAAGACCAGATACAGGGTCATCGCCAGCATGTAGTACCAGCCGACCGTATTGGCCGCCCAGTTTTGCGCCGCCAGCAGCCAGGCACCGGCCTGTTGCGGGATAGCGATGACAGTGATACCGAACAGCAGGATAAACGTCGCGGCAAAGTAGAAAACCGGCGCATTCATGCGCACTTGGCCGCTGGTAGGGGTGGACGATGCACTCATGAACGATGCACCCCGAGGGTATGAGATGTGGCTGTAAATAACGGACTCAGCAAAGGTAAGCCTCCTGTTGTGAGCGGGCAGCGAACCACCGGGTTTAACTTGAACGAGCATTCAAGTTAAACATAGGAAGGCGGTCTGGGACTAATCGCAGGGCCGAGTGGTAGATAATTCCTACACTAGCTCAAGGACTGGTATGACGGGTGCGGGAGGCAAATCGTTCAGCGATTACTGGCACAAATACGCGCTCCCACAGAGGATTGTGCGGGTTCGTTACTTTTGCGCGCCATCCTCATGCTGCAGGTTCGCCTGGGTGATATTCGCCCCCGCCGGCACGCTGCGGGTCAGCCACACGTTGCCGCCAATGGTCGACCCCTTGCCGATGGTGATGCGCCCCAGAATCGTCGCGCCGGCGTAGATCACCACGTCATCCTCGACAATCGGGTGACGTGGGTGGCCTTTCTGCAGCTGTCCGTCCTCATCCGCCGGGAAGCGCTTGGCGCCCAAAGTCACGGCCTGGTAGATGCGCACACGCTCGCCGATGATCGCGGTCTCGCCGATCACCACGCCGGTCCCGTGGTCGATAAAGAAGCTCGGGCCGATCTGTGCGCCGGGATGGATATCGATCCCCGTGGCCGAATGGGCGATCTCGGCGCTGATCCGCGCCAACAGCGGCAAGCCGGCGCGGTACAGGTGGTGAGCCAGGCGGTGGTGAATCACCGCCAGGACGCCGGGGTAGCACAACAGCACTTCATCCACACTGCGCGCGGCCGGGTCGCCGTGGTAGGCAGCCAGCACGTCGGTGTCCAACAAGCTCCGCAGGGACGGCAAGGCCAGGGCGAAATCCTGGATCAGGCGAATGGCGAGCGCATCGACCTCGCTGTCATCCTTGGCGCCCTGCCGTGCGGCGTAGCGCAGCTCCAGACGGGCCTGGCCGAGCAAGGCATTCAACGCTACATCAAGGGTATGGCCGACGTAGAAATCTTCACTCTCTTCACGCAAGTCCACCGGCCCCAGGCGCATGGGAAACAGTGCACCGCACAACGACTCTAGAATCTGCGCGACCGCCTCGCGGGACGGCAACTCGCGGCCGCCATGCTCGCCGCTCAAACGCCCATTGCGCGTTCGCCACTGGTCCCGGGCGCTGCGCAGTTGGCTGACGATGGTCTGTAATTGCCAATGACTGGAACGCTCACTCACGGTACTCACTCCTGAGGAAATGGCCATCACTTTACGGTATGCACCCTGGCCGCCCTTAAGAACCAATGGTGTGGTATCAAGAACCATCAGGAATAAGCGATTGACGGTTGCCCGATGAAAAGTGCCTGCCTATAGTCGCCCCATACTTATCAACCGTGCGTAGCCATGATCAAACAACAGCTCGACCGTTTTAACCGCCTGGAACTGCTGGGCGGCGCCACTGCCCTGGAAAAACTGGAGCGGCTGTCGGCCTGGTTGGGCAGGGACATCTACGTCAAGCGCGACGACACCACACCGCTGGCCATGGGCGGCAACAAGCTGCGCAAACTTGAATACCTCGCCGCAGATGCCATCGCCCAAGGCGCCGACACCCTTGTAACCGCTGGCGCTATCCAATCCAACCACGTGCGCCAGACCGCCGCGCTGGCCGCCAAACTCGGCCTGGGCTGCGTGGCCCTGCTGGAAAACCCCACCGGCACCGAAGACCCCAATTACCTGGGCAACGGCAACCGTCTGCTGCTTGAGCTGTTCGACGCCAAAGTGGAACTGGTGGAGAACCTCGACAACGTCGACGACCAACTCAACGCCCTCGCCGACCGCCTGCGCAACAACGGCAAGAAGCCATACCTGGTGCCGATCGGCGGCTCCAATGCCCTCGGTGCATTGGGTTATGTACGCGCCGGGCTGGAACTGGCCGGGCAAATCGAAGACAGCGGCATCGAGTTCGCCGCGGTCGTCTTGGCCTCCGGCAGCGCGGGGACGCACAGTGGCTTGGCGTTGGCGTTGAGCGAAGTGCTGCCGAACCTGCCCGTGATCGGTGTGACCGTCTCGCGCACCGACGAAGCCCAGCGCCCGAAAGTAGCAGGCCTGGCCGAACGCACCGCCGAGTTGCTGGGGGTGGAGATTCCCGAGGCGTTCAAGGTGATTCTGTGGGACGAATACTTCGGCCCGCGCTACGGTGAACCGAACGCCGGCACCTTGGCAGCGATCAAGCTGCTGGCGAGCCAGGAAGGCCTGCTCCTGGACCCGGTCTACACTGGCAAGGCCATGGCCGGCTTGCTGGATGGCATCGGGCGTCAGCGATTTGAAGACGGGCCGATCATTTTCCTGCATACCGGTGGCGCGCCAGCGTTGTTCGCTTATGACTCGGCATTCTAAAAAAACGGACCCGGTTATTCTTAAAGCGAATAACTGATTTATTTTATATTATTTTCAAGTCTTAAAAACCGGCCTTATAGTCGCGCCGTAGGCGAAGACGCGCTACGCGCTTTAAGGCAGGATACGACCACTGCGTCACCTGCTTCGCTCAACATAAAAAACACAGGGGCTCTTCATGACTATTTCTGTATTCCGTCGCACGTTGTTGGTTGGCACTTTGGGCCTGGCACTCGGGGCTGGCCTGCTGGGCCAGGCAGTGGCTGGCGAGCAGTTGGATAACATCAAGAAAGCGGGCGAGATCAAGATCGGCCTGGAAGGCACCTACCCACCGTTCAGCTTCGTCGATGAAAGCGGCAAACTCAGCGGTTTCGAAGTGGAGCTGTCCGAAGCGCTGGCCAAGGAGCTGGGCGTGAAGGTCAAGCTGCAGGCCACCCCATGGGATGGCATCCTCGCCGCCCTGGAATCCAAGCGTCTGGATGCGGTCGTCAACCAAGTGACCATCTCTGAAGAGCGCAAGAAAAAGTACGATTTCTCCAAGCCTTACACCGTCTCCGGTATTCAGGCGCTGGTCCTGACCAAGAACGTCGGCACCATCAAGACCGCTGACGACCTGGCTGGCAAGAAAGTCGGTGTGGGCCTGGGTACCAACTACGAGCAATGGCTCAAGGACAATCAGCCTAAAGCCATCATCAAGACTTACAACGACGACCCGACCAAGTTCCAGGACCTGCGTATCGGCCGTATCGACACCATCCTGATCGACCGCCTGGCCGCCCTGGAATACGCCAAGAAAGCCAAGGACACCTCGGTGACCGGCGACGCCTTCTCCCGTCAGGAAGCCGGTATTGCCCTGCGCAAAGGCGAGCCAGAACTGCTCGACGCCGTGAACAAGGCCCTCGACAAACTGCGCGCCGACGGGACCTTGAAGAAGCTGTCCGAGAAGTACTTCAACGCTGACGTCACTCAATAATGGAAGCAGGTTTCCAACTCGCGCTGGACTCCGCGCCCTTTCTGCTCAAGGGCGCGTATTACACGGTGATCCTCAGCCTCGGCGGGATGTTTTTCGGTTTGCTGCTGGGCTTCGGCCTGGCCTTGATGCGCCTGTCGCGCTTCAAGCTGGTGAGCTGGCTCGCCCGAGTCTACGTGTCGTTCTTTCGCGGCACGCCCTTGCTGGTGCAGCTGTTCTTGATCTACTACGGCTTGCCGCAAGTGGGCATCGAGCTGGATCCGATCCCCGCCGCCATGATCGGCTTTTCGCTGAACATGGCCGCCTACGCCTGTGAAATCCTGCGCGCCGCCATCGGTTCCATCGAGCGCGGCCAATGGGAAGCTGCGGCCAGTATCGGCATGACCCGCGCGCAGACCCTGCGCCGGGCCATCCTGCCGCAGGCCATGCGCACGGCCTTGCCGCCGCTGGGCAACAGCTTCATTTCGCTGGTCAAGGACACGGCGCTGGCGGCCACTATCCAGGTGCCCGAGCTGTTCCGCCAGGCGCAATTGGTGTCGGCACGGACCTTCGAAATCTTCACCATGTATCTCTCCGCAGCCCTGATCTACTGGATTTTGGCGAGCATCCTGGCGCATTTGCAGAATCGCCTGGAAGACCGGGTCAACCGGCATGACCTGGAGTCCTGAAGCATGATCGTGGTTGAAAAACTGACCAAACAATTCAAGGGCCAGGTGGTGCTCAACGGCATCGACCTGGAGGTCAAGGAAGGCGAAGTCGTCGCCATCATCGGCCCCAGCGGTTCTGGCAAGACCACCTTTCTGCGCTGCCTGAATTTCCTCGAACAACCCACCAGCGGGCGTATCAAGGTGGGCGACATCGAGATCGACAGCAGCAAGCCAGCCAACCAGCAGGCAAGCCTGGTGCGGCGCCTGCGCCAGCACGTGGGTTTTGTGTTCCAGAGCTTCAACCTGTTCCCCCACCGCACCGCGCTGGAAAACGTCATCGAAGGCCCCACCGTGGTCAAGAAGATGCCGCGTGAAGCCGCTGACGCCTTGGGGCGCAAGTTGCTGGCGAGGGTGGGCCTGGCGGGCAAGGAAGACGCCTACCCACGGCGCCTGTCGGGCGGCCAGCAACAGCGCGTGGCGATTGCCCGTGCGCTGGCGATGGAGCCGGAGGTGATTCTGTTCGACGAACCCACCTCGGCCCTCGACCCGGAACTGGTGGGTGAAGTGCTGGCAACCATCCGCAGCCTCGCCGAAGAAAACCGCACCATGGTCATCGTCACCCACGAGATGAGCTTTGCCCGGGATGTAGCCAACCGGGTGATCTTCTTCGACAAGGGGGTGATCGTGGAACAAGGCGAAGCCAAGGCATTGTTTGCCAACCCCAAGGAAGAGCGCACCAAGCAGTTCCTGAGCAAATTCCTGGCTCACTGACCGACCCTGGGGGAGCTGGCTTGCCTGCGATGCAGAGACCTCGGTATGACGGATAAACCGAGGTATCTGCATCGCAGGCAAGCCAGCTCCCACACAAGCGTGTTCCTACAGAAACGCCTCATTGCACGTTGTAAAACACCTCGTCGTATCCATCTGAAACGCCCGCTCCCAGTCAGACCCTTCTGAATCTGCTCCAACCCGCCGTTTAGCCCTTTGCCGCCATTGACGCTCCTTGCCCAACCCTCTTATCTAGCGCCCAGAGGATTGGATCCTATCCCGGCTATTCACTGAATCGTTCTGTTCGGCCCACTGCGCTTACCTGCGCCAAAGGTCCGGAGCGAATGCTGCTGGCTGCATCAAGGAGATTACTTATGACGCACCCCCTGCTCACCGCGCCGACACTGCCTCAGGCCATCGGCAATGGCATCAATGCCCTGGCTGCCACCCACCTGCAGGTCGACATCGCACCCTATCCCGGCATGGACGAAGGCGACTTGATCGAGCTGTTCTGGAATAACTGTTTCGCCGCTTCACGTCGGATAACCGCCTGCAAGGTCGGTGCGTTCACGCACCTGCGGGTGCCGGAGAGTTTCGTGCTGGATGGCCCGGCCCGGGTGCATTACCAGGTGATGCAAGTCGGCCAGTGCCCGGCCCGCTCTGCCGTCAGGCGAGTACGTGTGAAGACCTGTTGTCCGGGCGGCCAACCGTCGCCACAGTACCTCGACGAAAACCAGAACCTCGCCCCCGTGGGCTTGCCCGACACCATCCGCCGCTTTGGCGTCAACGCCAGTCAGGTACGGCGCGGTATTCCCCTGACCATCGCGCCCTACCTGAACATGGACACTGGCGATGCGATCACCCTGCGCTGGGGCGATGTGCGCCTGGACCTGCCGAAGATCCAGGCCGTTGAAGTCGGTCTGGCGGTGCAGGTATGGGTGCCTTCATCAGTGATCACCGAAGCCGGCGACGACTGCCGACTGGAGGTGACGTACTGCGTTCTGGATCGCGTCGGCAACAATTCTCGCTGGGCGCCCTCGCGCACCCTACGCATTGCCGCCGGGGTGCCGCCCGCTGTGGCCGGGACGGTGCTGATCTATCAACCGCGGACACCGGGATCGCCCTGCGAGCCGGGGTAACAGACCTTCTATGCATATTCCCAAAAGTTAGTTTATTTATATATTTAACAAGCTTAGGGTATATGCACCGGACCACCGGACATCGCTGATTTTTCTTTTTTATTTCATTGAATGCGAGGTCGGTATGGTCAGGATCACCCCGGTGCACAACGCCAGGGCATTACGTGCAGCCAAGGAGCGGCGCTGATGTCTAACTTGGCTCAAACACCCCCCCAGAGCGATCAGGATGTTGCTCCCCTGCTGTTGCCGGCCACCGTGCTGCGCAACGATGCTGAGGCACTGAAAGCTGCCCATGAACTGGCCCAGGCTGCGCGCCTGCAAGCCTCCAAGCGCGACCAGCAACGCAAGCTGCCATGGGCACAGATCGAACAGTTCACCCGCAGTGGGCTCGGCAGTATTTCCATTCCCCGTGAGTACGGCGGCCCGCAGGTGTCTTTCGTGACCCTGGCCGACGTGTTCGCAATCATCAGCGCGGCAGACCCAGCCCTCGGGCAGATCCCGCAGAACCACTTCGGCATCCTGCACCTGCTGCAGGGTGCCGCCACCGAACGCCAGAAAAAGCTGCTGTTCCAGAGCGTCCTCGACGGCTGGCGCATCGGCAATGGCGGCCCGGAACGCGGCACCAAAAACACCCTGGAACTCAAGGCGCGCATCACCGCCGAGGGTGATGGTTATGTGCTCAGCGGTCAGAAGTTCTACTCAACCGGAGCGCTGTTTGCGCACTGGGTGGCCGTCAAAGCATTAAACGATGACGGCAAGCAGGTCATGGCGTTTGTGCGTCGTGGCACCGAAGGGCTGCGCATCGTTGACGACTGGTCAGGCTTCGGTCAGCGCACCACCGCCAGCGGCACCGTGTTACTGGACCAGGTGCCAGTGGACGCCGAACAGGTCGTGGAAAACTGGCGTATCGGCGAGACACCGAATATCCAGGGCGCCGTCTCCCAATTGATCCAGGCGGCCATCGACGCCGGCATCGCACGCGGCGCGCTCGACGACACCATCGCGTTCGTACGTGAACACTCGCGCCCGTGGATCGATGCCAAGGTCGAACGCGCCAGCGATGACCTGTATGTGATCGCCGACGTCGGCAAATTGAAGATTGAATTGCACGCCGCCGAGGCCCTGCTGCGCAAGGCCGGCCAGGTGCTTGACCAGGTCAGCGCCGCGCCGATCACTGCGCAGTCCGCCGCCCGTGCCTCGATTGCCGTGGCCGAGGCCAAGGTGCTGACCACCGAAGTGTCGCTGCTGGTCAGCGAAAAACTCTTCGAGCTGGCCGGCAGCCGCGCAACGCTCGCGGAGTTCAACCTCGACCGTCATTGGCGCAACGCCCGCGTACACACCCTGCACGACCCGGTGCGCTGGAAGTATCACGCGGTGGGCGCTTATCGCCTGAACGGCACCTTGCCGGCTCGTCATTCCTGGATCTGACCGACCAGACATCTGGAGAACACCATGACTTTCTCTCACCCCGTCGCGGTCATCACCAGCGACGAACAAGCCCTTATTGTCGCCAGCGACCTGGCCGAAGACTTGCGCCGCGACAGTGCCCAGCGTGACCGCGAGCGCCGCCTGCCCCTGCCCGAACTGGAGGTGTTTTCGCGCTCCGGCCTGTGGGGTATCAGCGTACCCAAGGCATTCGGCGGAGCGGGCGTTTCCAACGTCACCCTGGCCAAGGTCATTGCCCTGATCGCCCAGGCGGATGCGTCCCTGGGCCAGATCCCGCAGAACCATTTTTATGCACTGGAAGTGCTGCGCGTGAACGGCAGCCCGGCGCAGCAAAAGCGCCTGTACGCCGAAGTCCTCGCTGGCCAACGCTTCGGCAACGCCCTGGCGGAACTGGGCACCAAGACTGCCCACGACCGCGTCACCAAGATCACCCGCGACGGTGACGGTTTCCGTATCAGCGGCCGCAAGTTCTACGCCACCGGCGCGATCTACGCCCAGCGCATCCCCACCTCGGTGGTGGATGAACAGGGCGTGCAGCAACTGGCTTTTGTCCCGCGTGACAGTGAAGGGTTGAGCGTGATCGACGACTGGAGCGGCTTCGGCCAGCGCACCACCGGCAGCGGCTCGGTGGTGTTCGATAACGTGTGGGTCGCCGCACAGGACGTGATCCCATTCCAGAGCGCCTTCGAGCGCCCTACAACCGTCGGCCCGCTGGCGCAGATCCTCCACGCCGCAATCGACACCGGTATCGCCCGCGCGGCCTTTGAAGACGCACTGCACTTTGTGCGCACCAAGACCCGCCCGTGGATCGATTCCGGCAACGACAAAGCCACTGACGACCCACTGACCCTGAAAAGCTTCGGGCACCTGAGCATCCGCCTGCATGCCACCGAGGCACTGCTGGAGCGTTCGGGCGAATTCCTCGACCGCGCCCAGGCCGACAGCAACGCCGAGACTGTTGCAGCAGCCTCCATCGCCGTCGCCGAAGTACGCGCCTTGAGCACCGAAATCTCCCTGGCCGCCGGCAGCACCTTGTTCGAACTCGCAGGCAGCCAGGCGACCCTGGCCGAACATGGCCTGGACCGCCACTGGCGCAACGCCCGCGTGCACACCCTGCACGACCCGGTGCGCTGGAAGTATCACGCGGTGGGCAACTATTACCTCAACGATGAGAACCCACCACTGCGGGGGACCATCTGATGAGCAAAAAGAAGATCCTGCTCAATGCGTTCAACATGAACTGCATCGGGCATATCAATCATGGCCTGTGGACCCATCCACGGGACACGTCCACCGAATACAAGACGATCGAGTACTGGACCGAACTGGCCAAGACGCTGGAAAGGGGGCTGTTCGATGGCTTGTTCATCGCCGATATCGTCGGCGTGTACGACGTCTATCAGAATTCCATCGACGTGCCGCTCAAAGAGTCGATCCAGCTTCCGGTGAATGACCCGCTGCTGCTGGTCTCGGCCATGGCGGCCGTCACCCGAAACCTCGGCTTTGGCCTTACGGCCAACCTCACCTACGAGCCGCCTTATCTGTTCGCCCGCCGCATGTCGACGCTGGATCACCTGAGCCGTGGCCGAGTCGGCTGGAACATCGTCACCGGCTACCTCGACAGTGCCGCCAAGGCCATGGGCCTGACCGAGCAGGTCGAGCATGACCGCCGTTACGACCAGGCCGATGAATACCTGGAGGTGCTGTACAAACTCTGGGAAGGCAGCTGGGAAGACGGCGCGGTACTCAATGATCCGCAGACGCGGGTGTATGCGCAGCCGGGCAAGGTGCACAAAATCGAGCATCACGGCGAGTTCTACCAGGTGGAGGGTTATCACCTGTGCGAACCGTCGCCACAACGTACGCCGGTACTCTTCCAGGCCGGCAGTTCGGACCGTGGTTTGCTGTTCGCCGGCCGGCATGCCGAATGTGTGTTTATCAGCGGGCAGAACAAGGCCGCGACCAAGGTCCAGGTGGACAAGGTACGCGCCAGCGCCGTGGAGGCCGGGCGCAACCCGGATGACATCAAGGTGTTCATGGGCCTCAACGTAATCGTGGGCGCCACTGAAGCGCTGGCCTGGGAAAAGCACGCCGAATACCTGAGCTACGCCAGCGCGGAGGCCGGCGTGGCACATTTCTCGGCGTCCACCGCGATTGATTTCGCCCAGTACGAGCTGGACGAGCCGATCCAGTACGTAAAGAGCAACGCGATCCAGTCGGCCACCAAGAACCTGCAAAACAACGACTGGACCCGGCGCAAGTTACTGGAACAGCACGCCTTGGGCGGACGCTACATCACCTTGGTCGGCTCACCGGAACAGGTCGCCGATGAGCTGGAATCCTGGATCAGCGAAACCGGCCTGGATGGCTTCAACCTCACGCGCATCGTCACGCCGGAAAGCTACGTGGACTTCATCGACCTGGTGGTGCCGGAGTTGCAAAAGCGTGGGTCGTACAAGACCGCCTATGAGCACGGCACGCTGCGCGAAAAGGTCTTCCATGGCAGCGCCCGCTTACCCGAACAGCACACCGGCTCCACCTACAGACACTAATCAAAAATAGATCCTCATTGCTCGTACCTACACCTTATGACTGGAAATCGACTATGAAAAAGACACTGCTTACCCACCCAGTCAAAGCACTGGCACTGGCCTTGGGTTTGTTCAGCTCGGTGGTGTTCGCCGCCGAGGCACCGTTGAAGATCGGCACCACCGCAGCCTTCGCCATTCCCCTTGAGGCCGCCGTTGCCGAAGCCGGCAAGCAAGGCCTTAAGGTTGAACTGGTGGAGTTCACCGACTGGATTGCCCCCAACGTCAGCCTGGCGGCGGGGGATATCGACGTGAACTACTTCCAGCACATCCCGTTCCTGGAAAACGCCAAGGCCGCCGCCGGCTTTGACCTGGTGCCGTACGCGCCGGGCATCATCAACAACGTCGGCCTGTATTCGAAGCAGTACAAGAGCATCAACGACCTGCCCCAGGGCGCCAGCGTGGCGATTGCCAATGACCCGATCAACAGCGGCCGCGGCCTGCAACTGCTGGCCAAGGCCGGGCTGATCACCCTTAAACCGGGCGTAGGCTACAAGGCCACCGAAGAGGACATCGTTTCCAACCCGAAGAAGATCAAGATCCTGCAAGTCGAGGCCGTGCAACTGGTACGCGCCTATGACGACGCCGACCTGGTGCAGGGTTACCCGGCGTATATCCGCCTGTCCAAGACCTTCGATGCCGAGTCGGCACTGCTGTTCGATGGCCTTGACCACCCGGAGTACGTGATCCAGTTTGTGATCCAGCCCAAGAGCAAGACCGACCCGCGCGTGATCAAGTTCGTCGACATCTACCAGCATTCGCCCGCCGTCCGTGCGGCGTTGGACAAGTCACTGGGCAAGCTCTACCAGGTCGGCTGGGAAGATAAAAAATGACCGCCGCCAACGCCCAAGTGCGCGACCTGGGCTTGCCGCCCAGGGACGCCGAGCAGACAGAACTGCACCCTGACTTGAACCGTGCCCATGTGCGCTTTATCAACCTGGGCAAGACCTACGACGGCACCGTGCATGCCCTGCAAGGCATCGACCTGGCGATCCAGCGCGGTGAAGTGTTCGGCATTATCGGCCGCAGCGGCGCCGGCAAGTCGTCGCTGATCCGCACCATCAACCGCCTGGAACAACCCAGCAGCGGGCGCGTGCTGATCGATCAGGTCGACATCGGCGCGTTCGACGAAGACCGCCTGGTGGCGCTGCGGCGGCGCATCGGCATGATCTTCCAGCACTTCAACCTGATGTCGGCCAAGACCGTGTGGCAGAACGTCGAATTGCCGCTCAAAGTCGCCGGCATCCCCAAGCTGCAGCGCGAGCAGAAGGTGCGTGAACTGCTGGAACTGGTGGGCCTCAAGGACAAGCACAAGGCCTACCCGGCGCAACTCTCCGGCGGGCAGAAACAGCGCGTGGGCATTGCCCGTTCGCTGGTCCATGACCCGGAGATTCTGCTGTGCGACGAGGCCACCTCGGCCCTCGACCCGGAGACCACCCAATCGATCCTCGGCCTGCTGCGCGAGATCAACCAACGCCTGGGCCTGACCATCGTGTTGATCACCCATGAGATGGCGGTGATTCGCGAAATCTGCGACCGCGTGGTGGTGCTCGAACACGGGCGCATCGTCGAGCAAGGCCCGGTGTGGCAGGTGTTTGGCGATCCGCAGCACGCGGTCAGCAAAACCCTGCTGGCACCGCTGCAACATGGGCTGCCGGAGGAGTTGCAAAGCCGTTTGCAGGCCAGACCGGCGACCGCCGATGCCGCAGTGGTGCTGCGCCTGCAATTCACCGGCAGTGATACCGACGAGCCGGACCTGGCCGCGTTGTTCAGCGCCCTCGGCGGGCGCGTGCGCTTGCTGCAAGGCGGTGTGGAACGTATCCAGGGGCATGCCCTCGGGCAACTGCTGCTGGCGGTGAACGGCTCGCCGCACACGGCTGAAGAACTGCGCAACCGCGCTGGGAATTGGGCGCAACAGGTGGAGGTGCTGGGCCATGTGGTTTGATCGTTTAGTGCAGGGCGCCATCGACACCTTGTTGATGGTCGGTGTGTCGTCGCTGATCGCGTTGCTGGTGGGGATTCCGCTGGCGGTGTTCCTGGTCACCAGCGACAAGGGTGGTATCTACCAAGCCCCAGCGCTGAACCGCGTACTGGGAGCGTTCGTCAATCTGTTCCGCTCGATTCCGTTTCTGATCCTGATGGTGGCGCTCATACCGTTCACCCGGCTGATCGTCGGCACCACTTACGGCGTGTGGGCGGCGGTGGTGCCGCTGACCATCGCCGCGACGCCGTTCTTTGCGCGTATCGCCGAAGTGAGCCTGCGCGAAGTCGACCACGGCTTGATCGAAGCCGCACAAGCCATGGGGTGCCGGCGCTGGCACATCATCTGGCATGTGCTGCTGCCCGAAGCGCTGCCGGGGATCGTCGGCGGCTTCACCATCACCCTGGTGACCATGATCAACTCCTCGGCCATGGCCGGGGCGATTGGCGCGGGTGGGTTGGGGGATATCGCTTACCGCTATGGCTATCAGCGCTTTGATACGCAGATCATGCTCACGGTGATTGTGCTGCTGGTGCTGCTGGTGGCGGTGATTCAGCTGGGCGGGGACCGCTTGGCGCGGGGGCTGAACAAGCGCTGAGCACTCGTTTGTACCTGTTAAGGCTGACAGTTGTTGGGTGACGTTTTCGCGTATCTAATCGGTTTGACACCGTCTGCGACGGATCAGGGAGCGAATACCATGTTCAATATCACGCGTTGTGGCAGGTGCGCGATGCTGGTGGGGGGGTTGGCTGCGGCCACGCTTGGCGATGCAGCGGCAATGCCGCTCCACTCCTCAAATTCAACCATTATCTTTAACGGTTCTCTCACCACCTTCTACAGTTATACGCACCCAGTATGGGGTGGAAATAACATACAGTTCCTATCCCATGGGCGTATCACCCGATAAATTTCATAGATTGATTCAAACACAAACAGATGAAGGAGCCCCCACGGGCTCACCGTCAGGCGCAATCGACTGGACATGGGATATAGTCAGCATTTGGCCCTCGAAGCATCCCCCATGAAACTCGCCCCCGACGACCTCAACCAGATCACCGCCACCACCCTCGGCCACTACAACAGCGTGGCCGAGGACTTCCGTGAAGGCACCCGCGACCACGACGTGAGCCAGAACATCGACGCGCTGCTGCGGCATATCCAGGGTACAGCGCCGTTTACCGTGCTGGATTTCGGCTGCGGGCCGGGCCGGGATTTGCAGACCTTTAGGCGCAGGGGGCATATCGCCGTGGGGCTCGACGGCTCCGAGCGGTTTGCGCAGATGGCGCGGGAAGACAGTGGCTGTGAAGTGTTGCAGCAAGACTTTCTGAAGCTGGATTTGCCTGCCGAGCGCTTCGACGGGGTGTTTGCCAACGCGGTGCTGTTTCATATTCCCAAACAGGAGTTGCCGCGTGTGCTCAAGCAACTGCATGGAACGCTGAAACCTGGTGGCGTGTTGTTCAGTTCCAATCCACGCGGAGAAAACCAGGAAGGCTGGAATGGGCCGCGGTATGGGTCTTATCACGACTTGGCGGCGTGGCAAGCACTGCTGACGGCGGCGGGTTTTGTGGAGCTGGAGCATTACTATCGCCCGGCTGGGCTGCCTTTGGAGCAGCAGCCTTGGCTAGCCAGCGTCTGGCGTAAACCGTAGAGCCGACCTGGCAATACATTCCAAATGTGGGAGCGGGCTTGCTCGCGAATGCGGTGTGTCCGTCGCCAGATGTAGTGGTTGAACCACCGCTTTCGCGAGCAAGCCCGCTCCCACTTTTTAACCGCGTTTTTCCTGCTGCTCTTGCTTGGGCTCGCGGATTTTGTACCAGGCCACGTAGAGCGCCGGCAGGAACAACAGCGTCAACAAGGTGGCGATGATAATCCCACCAATCATTGCGTAGGCCATCGGGCCCCAGAACACTTCACGCGCGATCGGGATCATGCCCAGGCTCGCCGCTGCGGCCGTGAGCAGGATCGGCCGACGCCGGTGCTCGGTGGCTTCCACCACGGCATCCCACGGCGTATAGCCAGCCACTTCATATTCATGAATCTGCGTCACCAGGATCACCGAGTTGCGGATGATGATGCCGATCAACGCGAGAATGCCGAGGATCGCCACAAAGCCCATGGGCGTGCCCGTGGGGATCAACGCCAGCACCACACCGATCAGCCCCAACGGCGCGACACTCGCCACCAGGAACATCTTCTGCACGCTGTGCAGCTGGATCATCAGGAAGGTCGCCATCAGGAACAGCATCAGCGGCACCACCTTGGCAATCGGTCCCTGGGCCTTGCCGCTTTCTTCCACGGTGCCGCCGGTGGCGACCTTGTAGCCCACCGGCAAACCGGCGCTGAACTTGTCGATCTCAGGCTTGAGCTGTTTCACCAGGTCCGTAGGTTGCATCTCATCACGCACCGACGCCTTGATGGTGATCGTCGGGTTGCGGTCGCGGCGCCACACCAACGGCTGCTCCAACTCGTAGCGCACGGTGGCGAAGGCCAACAGCGGAATCGAGGTGCCGTTGGGCGTGACGATCTGCAGGTTCTGTAAGGTCTCCGGCGTACCGCGTTCGGCGTCCTCGGCGCGGCCGACCACATTGATCAGGTAGATATCGTCATGCACCTGGGTCACCGAGGCGCCGCTGACCACGCTGTTCATCAACTGCGCCACGTCTTCCGACGACAGCCCCAATTGCCGCGCCTTGTCCTGGGCGATGTCGATGCGCAGCACTTTGCCCGGCTCGTTCCAGTCGTAGATGATCTCGCCCAGGTGGCTGTTCTTATCCAGCAGGGTTGCCAGTTCGATGGCGTGTTTGCGCACCTGGTCAGTGTCTTTGCCCGACACGCGATACTGAATCGGCCTACCCACCGGCGGGCCCATTTCCAGCGGCTGCACGTAGCTGCCGATGCCGACGAAATCATCGCGCAGGCGCTTCTGCAGGCGGGCGATCAATTCACCGCGCTCTTCCAGGCCCTTGCTCACGATGACCAACTGCGCGTAGTAGGGGTTTTCCAGTTGCTGGTCGAGGGGCAGGTAGAAACGGATCGCGCCCTGGCCGATATAGGTGCTCCAGCGCGCAATGTCCGGGTCGTCCTTGATGATCGCTTCCAGGCGATCGACGGCCTTGCGCGTCTCGTTGATCGAGGCGTTTTGCGGCAGGTTCAGGTCAACCAGGAGCTCCGGGCGGTCCGACGATGGGAAGAACTGGTTCTGCACAAACTGCATGGAGAACACCGACGCCACGAACAGCGCCACGGTAATGCCGATCGCCCACCAGCGATTACGCATGGCCCACAGCATGCCGCCGTTGAACGCACGGCCAATCCGCCCCGGCTCGGCATTGTGGGGCTTCACGTTGGCACTGAGGATATGCACGCCGATCACCGGCGCAAACAGCACCGCCACCACCCACGACACCAGCATCGCCACGGCAATCACCGCAAACAGGGTGAAGGTGTACTCGCCCGCCGAACTGGCGTTGAGGCCGATCGGCACAAAACCCGCCACGGTCACCAGCGTACCGGTGAGCATCGGGAATGCCGTGGAGGTGTAGGCGTAAGTCGCCGCCTGCTCCTTGGTTTCGCCTTTTTCCAGGCGCGTGATCATCATCTCGACGGTGATCATCGCATCGTCCACCAACAGGCCAAGGGCGATGATCAGCGCGCCCAGCGACACCCGTTGCATGGTAATGCCGCTGTATTCCATGAACACAAACACCAGCGCCAGCACCAACGGAATCGAGCACGCCACCACCAACCCGGCGCGCATGCCCAGGCTGATAAAGCTCACCACCAGCACGATGATCACCGCTTCGAACAGCGCGCTGGTAAAGCCGCCGACGGCCTCTTCCACCACTTCTGCCTGGTCGGACACCTTGTGCACACCCACGCCCACCGGCAGGTCGGCGGTCAACTCGTCCATGCGCTCATGCAGGGCTTTGCCGAACGACTGGATATTGCCACCCTTCTGCATGGCGATCGCCAACCCGATCGCCGGCTTGCCGTTGAAACGGAACATGGGCCGTGCTGGGTCGACATAGCCTCGGCTGATGTCGGCAATGTCCGCCAGACGATAAAAGCGATCATTGAGCCGCAGGTTGACGTTGGCCAAGTCCTTCTCCGACGCGAACTGCCCCGAGGTGCGCACCGAAATCCGCTCGGGACCTGCCTCGATCACCCCGGCCGGCGTCACCGCGTTCTGCGATTGCAGGCTTTGCACCACTTGGCGCTGGTCAATCCCCAGGGCTGCCAATTTGCGCGTGGAGAAATTCAGGTAAATCACTTCGTCCTGCTGGCCGATCATCTCGACCTTGCCCAACCCCGGCACCGAGCGGATCTCGGCGCGCACCTGCTCGACATAATCGCGCAGCTGACGCATCGACAGGCCGTCGCCGGTAAAGGCGTACACCGAGCCGAATACGTCACCGAACTCATCGTTGAACGATGGCCCCTGCAAGCCTTGTGGGAAGGTGCCACGGATGTCGTCGATCTTCTTGCGGACCTGGTACCAGATCTCCGGGATGGCCTTGGCGCTGGTGGTGTCCTTAAGGAACACGAACACCGTGGACTCGCCTGGCCGGGTGTAGCTTTTCACGTAGTCGAGAGCGTCGAGTTCTTCGAGTTTTTTCTCAATGCGGTCGGTGACCTGCTTGAGGGTTTCTTCCTGGGTCGCGCCCGGCCACCGGGTCTGGATCACCATGGTCTTGATGGTGAACGAAGGGTCTTCCTCACGGCCCAGGTTCATGTAGGAAAACACGCCCATCAGCAGCGCGACGAACATCAGGTACCAGACGAAGGACTGATGCTTGAGGGCCCAGTCGGATAAGTTGAAGCTCCCTTTCATCGCGGGCTGTCCTCGTCGATTTTGACTTTTTGCCCAGGCTTCAGGCTGTTCACGCCGGCGATAACAATGCGCTCGCCAGGTTTGACGCCGTCATTGAGCAAGGCGCTGTCGGCGTCACGGCTGATCACGCTGATGTCGCGCGTTTGCACGGTCTGGCTGTGAGTGTCGAGCAGCCAGATGCGGGTCTTGCCGTCGACCTCCTGCAAAGCACTCAGGGGGACTTCGATGCGTGGCGCGATGGCCGTGCTCAAGGTCACACTGATCGCCGTGCCGAGGCGGAAAGCGGGCGGCGTTTCCGTCAAGGTCAGGCGTGCGCGACGGGTGCGCGTGGCGCTTTGGGCCTGGGGTTCGGTCTCGCGCACGATGGCGGTGGTGTTCACGCTCGGATCGAGTTGCCCCGCGACCAGAAACACCACATCCGGCGGCAAACGCTCGGCAAGGCCGGCCGGCAGATCGATCACCGCTTCCTTGATATCCGGGCGCGCCAGGGTCACCACTTGCTGGCCGGCACTGACCACCTGGCCGGCCTCGGCATTCCAGGCGGTGACGATACCGGCGTGGTCGGTGCGCAATTCGGCATAGCGGAGTTGATCGTTGGCCTGATTGACTGAGGCTTTCGCCTGGTCGAGTGTGGCCTGGGTGGTTTTCAGGTCAGTCTGGGCGATGTCCAGTTGGGCCTGGGCGCCAACGCCCCGGTTGAACAGCTCCTGCTGGCGGCGGGCGTTGGCCTGGGCGTTGATGTATTGCGCCTGCACGCGGGCCAGGTCGCCCTGGGCCGAACGCAATTGGTTCTGCTGGTCAGTGGGATCCAGGACAGCAAGCAAGGCGCCCTTCTCCACCTCGGCGCCCACATCCACGACGCGGCGGGCAATGCGACCGGGCACGCGGAAGCCCAGGTTACTTTCATAGCGCGCCTGGATGGTGCCGGCGAAGCGGCCGAGGTTTTCCTGATCCTCGGCTTTCACTTCCATGGACAGCACCGGCCGCACGGGCTCCGGCGGCGCGTCTTCCTTGGAGCAGGCCACCAGCAACAGGCTGGCGGCGAGTATCCCCGTCAGGCGCTTCATGGCTGGGCTCCTTGCTGGGCGATCTCGACCCGCATGCCGGGGTGCAGCAATTGCCCGCCGGCCACCACGACTTTTTCGCCGCCCTTGAGGCCGTCGCCAATGATGACTTTGCCGGTGAGGTAACGCGCCACGGTGACCTTGTGCAGTTGCGCCTTGCCGTCGCCGTCGATCAGCCACACGGCGGGCTCACTGAGGTCTTTCGTCAGCGCAGCCCAAGGCAATTCGATACTGGCCTTGGCCGGGCCATTGGCAGTGGCGCTCACCACCGAGCCCAGCTCCATCCCTTTGGGCAACGCTTGCAGGGCGATTTTCACCTGCACGGTGCCGGTATTGGCGGCCACGGCAGGCGTGACCTCACGCACTTTGCCCACAGCCTTGATGCTCGGGTTATCCAACAGGCTGACGGTGATCGGCGCATCCGGTGGCGGTTCCACCAGCAGGGATTCATACACATTGAACACCGCGTCGCGCTCGCCATCGCGGGCCAGGCTGAAAATCGGCACGGTAGCCTGTACCACCTGGCCCACCTCGGCCTGGCGTGCGGTGATCACACCAGGTGCGTCGGCGATCAGCGAGGTGTAGCCGAGTTGCTCGCGGGCATTGGCCAGTTGGGCCTGGGCGGCGGCCAGTGCGCTTTGACTGCTGCGCAGCGCGGCCTGGGCGGAATCGTATTCGCTGCGACTGGTGTAGCCCTTGGGCAGGAGTTTTTCCTGGCGTACGAAGGCGGCGGCGGTTTGCTTGACCCGTGCCTGCTCGGCCACGACCTGGGCCTGAGCGGAGTCGACGTTGGTCTGCAGGTCCTTGGGATCGAGCTTGGCCAGCACTTGCTTGGCGGTCACACGGTCACCCACGTCCACCATGCGCTGGATGATCTTGCCACCCACGCGAAAGGACAGATCGGTTTGCATCCGAGCCTGAATATCGCCGGTGAGCGTGACCGCCGCAGCAAAGTCCGCTGGCTGCACGGTCTGCACAAATACCCGCGAATGCTGTTTGGGTTCAGCCTTCTCCTCGCCACAGCCACTCAGTAGCGTCAGCAGGCCAAGTCCGAAAATACAGGTGAAAATGCGACCGCCCATGCAGGCTCCTTGTGCGTGATGCCGACGTGCCAGTGTGTATGCGACTGTGAGCTTAGTTCAGGGTTCCTTATCTGCATGGAGGCTCCCATACTCCAATGGTTCCCACGCCGACTGAATGCCCATGCTCAAGCCCCTCGCGAGGGACCTGGGCTTTGCTGGCTACGCCATCTACCTGGGGCTGCCGGAAAAGACCCTGTCCTGTTTTGCCCTGGAGCCGGCATTGGCGCGCTTGATCATCCAGGCGTCCCAGCAGTGCCAGGTGTGGGTGGTGTCCCATGCCAGCCGCTTGATTGCGGCGTTGCAGCAGGATGAGGGGTGTAATTCGATTGTGTTGGAGAAGGTGCTGGGGGAGACGCGGATCGTGGGGCAAGGGATTCTGGATGGGCCGGCCTGGCATTGGCCGGAGTAGGTGGTGACTGTACCGGCCTCATCGGGGGCAAGCCCCCTCCCACATTTTGACCTGTGAATACATTCAAATGTGGGAGCTGGCTTGCCTGCGATAGCTCTATCAGCCCTGCCACTTCCCACCTTCGACAATCACACTTTCAGGCTTGGTGTCGTCGCTCAGCTCTTTACGCACATATTGGTCGTACAGCTTGAGCAGGAACTTCTCCTCACCCAACTTCGCCAATTCGGCGTTCACCCAGTCGCGCAGTTCGATGTTGCCCTTCTTAACGGCTGGTGCAATCGGCGCTTCATCACCGAGTTTTTCCTCCAGCACACGGTAGCCCGGGTTCTGCTTGGCCCAGCTGAACAGCACCAGGTTGTCCTGGGCATAGGCATCGCCACGGCCGGCGGACAGCGCCTGCAGCGATTCGGAGTTTTTCTCGAACTTGAGCAGCTTCCAGTCCGGGTGGTTCTTGGTCAGCCAGATATCAGCGGTGGTGCCGGTGGTGACGATGGTGGTGCGGGTGGCCAGGTCATTCAGGCTTTTTACCGCGCTGTCGTTTGGCACCAGGGCTTGCACCGCGACCTTCAGGTTGGGGTTGGTAAAGTCGACTGCTTCCTTGCGCTCAGGCGTCACGGTCATGTTGGCGAGGATCAGGTCGACCTTGTCGCTTTGCAGGAATGGAATGCGGCTGGCCGGTTCGACAGCCACGAACTCGACCTTGTTTTCATCGCCCAGCAGATCTTTGGCGAATTGGCGGCCGATGTCGGTATCGAAGCCGACATAGCGCCCCGCTTCGTTGACGAAACCGAACGGCGGTTTGTCGGTGAAGACGCCAACGATCAACTTGTCCCGCGCCTTGATCCTATCGATAGCGCTGACGGCGGCAGCCGCAGGTTTGGTGGGCTCTTCGGCCTTCTTATCGCAGCCGGCCAGTAACGCAACAGCAAACAGTGGCAGCAGTAACTTTTTCATATCAGCTCCAGTTCCTTGGTTTTTTTGGGCAGTGTTGAAACAAAGGAGAACTTCTCCAGGAACTGCTGCGCGCGTGCGGTTTGCGGGTTCGTAAAGAATGCCTCGGGGGTGTTCTGTTCGAGGATGCGACCGGCCTCCATAAACACCACGCGGTCGGCGACGGCACGGGCGAAGGCCATTTCGTGGGTGACGATCAGCAGGGTCATGCCATCGCGGGCCAGGCCCTGGATCACTTCCAGCACTTCCTTGACCATTTCCGGGTCGAGGGCGGCGGTGACTTCATCAAACAGCATGACCTGGGGGTTCATGCACAACGAGCGGACGATGGCGATGCGTTGCTGCTGCCCACCGGAGAGCTGGCGCGGGAAGGCGTCGCGTTTCTCGGCCAGGCCTACGCGCTCCAGCAGTTTCTCCGCTTGCTCACGGGCTTCGCGCGGATCGCGTTGCTGTACTTTCAGCGGGCCGAGCAGGATGTTGTCGAGCACGCTCATGTGCGGGAACAGGTGATAACTCTGGAACACCATGCCGATGTCCTGGCGCACCTGGCGCCAGTCGGTTTGCTTGTCCAACAGCTCATTGCCGGCAAACCGCAGGCTGCCGCTGTGGGCCACTTCCAGGCCGTTGAGGCAACGCAGCAAGGTGCTTTTGCCGCAGCCACTGGGGCCGAGGATCACCACCACTTCGCCGCGTTGCACGCTCAGGTCGATGCCCTTGAGCACCTGCGCTTCGCCGAAGAATTTGTTGAAACCCTGAAACTCGATCAATGCGCTCATGCTTGCGTCCAGCGCCGTTCCAGCACCTTGGAGGCGGCCGACAACGGGTAGCAGATAAAGAAGAAAAACAGGAACAGCACGCCGTAGATCAACACCGACTCATAGGTGCGCTCGATGATTTGCTGGCCGACCTTGATCACATCCACGACACCGATCAGCACCGCCAGCGAGCTGGTCTTGATGATGCGCGTGTAGACGTTGAGGGTCGGCGGGGTCATGCGTTTCAGGGCTTGAGGCAGCAGCACATAGCCGTAGAGTTGCGGGTCGGAAAGGCCAATCGACAACCCCGCTTCGCGCTGGCCACGGGGCAGCGAATGCAAGGCGCCGCGCACCACCTCGCCCACTTCGCTGGCGCCCCACAGCGACAGCACCAGCACCGCGCACCAGAAGCTCGGAAGGCTCAGACCGAAGAAAATCGGCAGGCCGAAAAACAGCAGGTACAGCCACACCAGCACCGGGATCGCACGGAACAGCTCCAGGTACACCCGCAGCACCGCGTTGATCAGCCGGTTGTTCAAGGTGCGAAGCACGCCGTACAGCACGCCGCCGACGGTGCTGAAAGCGATGCTCAAGAATGAAATAGACAGGGTTTGCGCAGCGCCCTTGCCCAGTTGCGGCAACGACACCCACAACAACTCAAGACCCGAACTGGCCATGCTGGAGCCTCCTTTCCAGGCGGCTGAGCAGCAGCGACAGCGGCAAGAACAGCAGCACGCAGATCAGTGTCAGCACGGCGAGCATTTCATAGGTCTTGTAGTAGAGGGCGATGTAGCTCTTGGTGGTGTAGAGGATCTCCGGCACCGCCACGGCGGAGACCACGGTGGTCTCCTTGAGCAGGAAGATGAAATTGGCGAACAGCGCCGGCAGGCTGAGGATGCCGGCCTGGGGCAGGATCACATGACGCAGCAGCTGCCAGTCCGACAGGCCGATGGACTTGCCCGACTCGACCTGCGCCAACGGCACCGCTTCCACCCCCGCGCGCAGCACTTCGGTGAGGTAGGCGCCGCCGAGGAAAGTCAGGGTGATGATCGCCGCCCAGAACCCGGAGATATTGAAGCCCAGGGCCGGCAGCGCGAAGTACACGAAGAACAGTTGGATCAGCAGCGGCGTGTTTCGCGCCAGCTCCACATAGAGCGCCACCAGGCGCGACAGGTAGGGCGTTCGAAACACCAGCAGCGCCGCGTTGATCAGCGCCACCAACAACGAGGTGGCAATGGCGATCAAGCCCACTTGCAGCGTCACGCCCACCGCTTTGAGAAAGGCCGGCAGGGTGCTGAGGATAAATGCGAAATCGAAGGTCATTTCCAGTCCATGAGCCGCACGGGTAATGCAGCAAGCGCAATCCGATCCGGCGTGGGTAACGCCGGGTAGCGCGAACTTTAAAGGTATAAAAAAGAAAATTTAAATACCCAAATAGCATATTGATATCACCCAAAAAGATAACCCCCGAATTCGCGGGTTTGGCGGGTGGCAGCTATGGTTGGGGGGTCTGAGATTCGAGGGATTGAACCATGAAGGAAGTGAAACCGATGGATCCGCAGGAGTTGATGAAGTGGTTGGTGGCGTTGCGCAGGGCGCTCAATAGCCGCGCTCTGTAATCCAATGGAGATCCAAATGTGGGAGCGGGCTTGCTCGCGAAGGCGGTGGATCAGTCAACCCATCCGTTACTGACAGACCGCTTTCGCGAGCAAGCCCGCTCCCACCGTTTTGATGGTGTTCCAACCATAAAAAACGCCGACGCTAAATAAGCCGTCGGCGTCAAACCTTGAAGGGGGGTTGGGTTACATCAGAACGCAGGCACTACCGCGCCGTTGTACTTCTTCTCGATGAACGCTTTGACTTCCGGGCTGGTCAGGGCCTTGGACAGTTTCTGGATAGCGTCGCTGTCCTTGTTGTCCGGGCGAGCCACCAGGAAGTTCACGTACGGCGACTTGGCATCTTCGATGATCAGCGCGTCTTTGGCGGGGTTGAGGCCCGCTTCCAGGGCGTAGTTGGTGTTGATCACGTCAAGGTCCACCTGATCCAGCACGCGTGGCAGCAGCGCCGATTCCAGCTCTTTGAATTTGAGGTTTTTCGGGTTGCTGGCAATGTCTTTCGGCGTGGACAGGGCATTGTTCGGGTCTTTGAGCGTGATCAGACCATTCTTTTGCAGCAGCAAGAGCGCACGGCCACTGTTGGAGCCTTCGTTCGGGATGGCCACGGTGGCGCCATCTTTGAGCTCGGAAATGTTCTTGATCTTTTTCGAGTAACCACCGATGGGTTCAACATGCACACCGACCACTGTCACCAGGTTGGTGCCCTTGCCCTTGTTGAAGTTTTCCAGGTACGGCAGGGTCTGGAAGTAGTTGGCGTCCAGGCGCTTCTCGGCAACCTGCGTGTTGGGTTGCACGTAGTCGGTGAAGACTTTGATCTGCAGGTCCACGCCTTCTTTGGCGAGGGTCGGCTTGATCAGCTCCAGAATCTCGGCGTGCGGGATCGGGGTCGCGGCAACCACCAGTTTCTCGTTGGCTTGGGCGAAGCTTGCAGTCAGGGCAGCCGCCAGTGCGGTAAACAACAGAACCTTTTTCATGCAGTGTCCTTATCGGAATTCCGGGGCGTCTCTGACGACCGTTTTTATGAGCGGTACCAGCGAAGTGCTATCGCGGCGTGAACGGGACAATACCTAGATTTTTTATTCCCGAACAATATCTTTTATTCACGTTGATATTCCATTTTGTTCATGCAGGAATTTACGCAGCGTTTCCTGCTCGGCGGGGCTGGCACTGTGGAAAATCCGCTGCACCTGTTCCAACGGCGAACCCGCGACCGGCAAGTTCAAATGCTCGGGCAAGATTTCATCGCCGCTGCTCACCAGCAACGCAAAGTGAATGACGTTTTCCAGCTCACGGGTATTACCCGGCCAACTGTGGTGTTCAAGCACCCGCTGGGCGGCGTCGCTGATCAGCGGCACCGGCAGGTCCAGGCGCTGGCTGTAGATACCCAGGAAGTACTCGGCCAGTGACAGGATATCCCCCACGCGCTCGCGCAGTGCGGGCAAGTCCAGCCGCCCTTCGCTCAAGTAATGGAACAAGCGCTCATGGAACTTGCCGGCCGCCACCGCCTGGGCAAGGTCGATGCTGGTGGCGGCGACAAGGCGCACATCCACCGGGCTGGGCTGATGGGCGCCGACGCGGGTGACTTCGTGGTTTTCCAGGGCTGCCAGCAGTTTTACCTGGATCGGCAATGGCAAGTCGCCGATCTCGTCCAGGTACAAGGTGCCGCCATTCGCCGAACCGAACCAACCGGCCCGGCTGCTGGCCGTGCCACTGTGGCTACCGGCCGCGTAGCCGAACAATTCGGCATCGGCGTAGGTCGGGCTGATGGCACCGCAATTGACCGAAACAAACAAGCCGGTGCGGTCGCTGCCGCGGTGGATGTGCCGCGCCAGCAGTTCCTTGCCGCTGCCGGTCTCGCCGCGAATCAACACGGGCAAGGCGCGCGGCGCGAGGCTTTCGAGCTCTTCGCGCAGTTGCCGCGAACGGGGATCGACAAATACCAGCGCCTTGGCGCGGATGCTCAGCGGGCTTTTTTCCGCGTCGGGAAAGGTCAGCAACGGCTGGCCGTAGGTTTCATGCAGACTCATGGCAGGCTCCCGCCCCCAATCCACTTAAGGGACGGGGCGTTGAAAAATGTTCAGGCAGTGCGCCGGGCGTGATGCTCAAGGCGGCTTTGCAGACGATAGAGGTAGGCGAAACCCTGCTCCCAACGCCGGTGGCCGGACTTCACATTGATATGCCCGGCACCGGACAAAATCCCGGCTTCGGCCCCCCAATGGCGTGCCAGCTCCAGAGCCCGAGGCGCGCTGACGGCACTGTCGTTGTCGGAACTGACCACCTGGCTCGGGAACGGCAACAGGTCGGTAGGGATGGGCGCGAAATTACGCAAGGCGGGGGCACACGCCGGGCGTTCGACATCGGCCGGGGCCACCAGCAAAGCGCCGCGTACCTGGCGCAGGAAGTGCACCGGCGCGGTGGCCGCCCAATGCGCCACGGTGATGCAGCCCAGGCTATGGGCGATCAGGATCACTGGCGTGCTGTCGGCGGCGATGGCCTCGGCCAGCGCGGCGACCCAGTCTTCACGGCGTGGGGTCAGCCAGTCGGCCTGCTCCACGCGGGAGCTGTTGGGCAGGCTGTTCTGCCAATGACTTTGCCAATGATCTTCTGGCGATCCTTGCCAGCCCGGCACGATCAGATAACGAATCGACTCGCTGTGCATGGGTGTGCCCTCCTGCAGCGTTTAACGTTGCTGAACAGTATAGGGACGGGAGTTACATTCTTTAAGGAATAAGAAGCTATTTATTAATAACCAAAATCTCATTAACACCAAAGTCCGCTCCAGCGCTTCACCGTTGCCAGGGCGGAAACAACACAACCGATACGCCTGCATGGGAGGCCGTTTTTGAATGCCTTTCCGGCGTAAAAAATTCAGAAAAAGCCATCGCTCAGACAGGGCTGTTCGCACACAAATCAAGCAGCTGGCGTTGCAGGCTCTGCCCCGCCGCACCTAAGCCACTACGGCCATACAGCGCCAGCCGCACGCCTTGCACCCTGGGCAAACCGCTGTCCGGGCCCAGTACGCTATGCCCAGCCTGTACGACCCGACGGGGCAGCAAACTAATACCCAACCCCGCCGCCACCGCTGAACACACACTCGCCAGGCTCGCGCTGGAATACCCGATGCGCCAGCGCCACCCCCCACCTCCAGGTGTTGCAGCATTTCATTGCGGTACAGCCCCCCCACGGGAAATGCCACCAACGGCAAAGGGTCACGTCCCAAGGATGGCGTGTTGCGGCTGTCCACCCAACACAAAGGCTCCGGCCACGAAGCCAGGCAGTCATCACTCTCGCCCATCTGCTTGACCAGCAACACATCGAACTCGCCGCTGCGGTATTGGCGCTGCAACTCGGGGCCAAGGCCGCTGGTGACTTCCAGGCGCACCCTTGGAAAGGCCAGCACAAAGGCCGACAGCAGCGGCATGAGCCGTTCCGACGCAAAGTCCTCAGGTACACCGAGGCGCAGCACGCCGTCGCTTTGCTGGCTGATCAACACGTCGGCGGCTTCTTCATGCAGCGCGAGGATGCGTCGCGCATAGGCCAGCAGGCGCTCGCCTTCTGCTGTCGCCACCACGCGGCGCTGGTCGCGGTTCAGTAGCTGGCACGCCACCGCCTCTTCCAGGCGGCGGATCTGCTGGCTGACCGTGGATTGGGTCAGGTGCAGGCGCTCGGCGGCGCGGGTGAAATTGCCGCAATCCACCACGGCGACAAAGCTGCGCAACAACACGGGATCGAACATGGCAGTCACCATTGCGTTTGCCACTGATTGGCATGGTTATATTTAATTTCAGAATACCTCGACCACTGCCCATACTTCACCCTCCATCCTGCCCAGAGGGGTCTCCATGAGCGACGCTCAACAGCACCTGCCCGACGCGGCCATGACCACGCTGTATCACCCGTGGAAAAACCTGCATGACCCTGAATAAATCCCTCGCCGGCTGGGGGCTGCTGGTGGTCCTGGGCCTTAATCTGCGGCCGATTCTCAGCTCCATCAGCCCGTTGCTCGGCGAGATTCGCCTGGCCACCGGTTTGAGCTTCCAGAGCAGCGCCCTGCTCACCAGCCTGCCCGTGGTGTGCATGGGCCTGGTGGCACTGGTAGGCGTGCGCGTTGAAGCGCAACTTGGAGAGCGGCGTGGCATCGCCCTGGGCCTGATGATGATCCTGCTGGCCTGCCTGGCCCGCTGGTTGATGGGCCAGGGCTCGACGTTGCTGGTGACCGCGTTGCTCGGCGGTGCCGGTGTCGCGTTGATCCAGGCGTTGGTGCCGGCGATGATCAAGCGCGAGTTTCATCACCGCGTGCCGGTGGCGATGGGCGTTTATTCGGCGTCGCTGATGGCCGGTGGCGGGCTGGCGGCGCTGCTCAGTCCGGTGGTGGCCACGCATTTCCAGCAATGGCAGGCCGGGCTCGGTGTGTGGCTGTTGCCGGCACTGGCCGCGCTGCTGTTGTGGGCCTGGTTGCCGCTGGGCGCGGCAAAAAGCGCAAAGGTCATCCCCGCCTTCAAGGGCCTGCGTAACCGCCGTGCCTGGCTGCTGGCGCTGTATTTCGGCTTGGTGAACTGCGGTTACATGAGCATGGTGGCGTGGCTGCCGGCCTACTATCAGCAACTGGGCTGGGACGTGCTGCCCAGTGGCTCGCTGCTGGCCTTCATGACCATCTTCCAGGTGATCGCCGCGCTGTTGATGCCGGTGCTGGCGCAACGCGGGATCGATCGTCGGCCACTGCTGTGGATCAGCCTGCTGGCCCAGACCCTCGGCTATCTCGGCCTGTTAATGGCGCCGCTGCAGTTTCCTCATCTGTGGGTGGCGCTGTGTGGCTTCGGCCTGGGCGCGTGTTTTGCCCTGAGCCTGTTGCTGACCCTCGATCACCACCGCGACCCGCGCCAGGCCGGGCAACTGGCGGCGTTCGTGCAAGGCGTGGGCTTTTTGATCAATGCAATTTCGCCATGGTTGACCGGATGGCTGCGCGAACTCACCGGCAGCTTTGTCAGTGCCTGGGTGGTGCTGACCGTAACGGCGGTGGCGATGCTGGTGGTGACGCGGGTGTTCAGTCCCGCGACCTACCGCACGGCCCCCGCTCTATAACCCCGCTCTATAAATAGGCATTCAAGATCGGCAGTCCGGCGCCATCGACCTGGCTGCCGAAAATGCCTTCGCCAATGGCCAATTGCAGGGGTTGCACGGGCGCAATCTGCCTCATGCAGTGGAGCGCCTCAGCAACCGTTGCGGGATGATCAGCCGCGCTGGGGTGCGTTTGTCGCCTGCGGCGAAGGTGCTGATCGAAACCCTGCTGACGGTGGAAAGCCAAGCCGATTAGCCCGCGCAAACGTCCCGAAATCATTGAAGCGCACCCCCATCTCAGCCATCACCTTGTGGGCCACCTTGGCGGTCATCTGACGGATGTAAAACGGTTCCTTCACCACAAAATGATGGATGCCGTGGGTGCTGCCGAAGTTGAAGCAGAACGCCTGCAACGGCCACATCCACCAGGGGTTCAACACCTGGGTCTGCTGGATCACATTGCCCAGCTCCACATCGCCGTAGTAGTGCATGTTGGAGCTGACAAAGTGCAGGCAAAAGGTGCGCAACACGTTAGGGCCGATGATCACCACGGCAGCGATATCGATCACCTGCATCACCTGCAAAGTGTCGGCGGACCACGCGATGGGGGCGCCGAGCAGACTGGCAATGCCATTGGCGGCATGAAAGCCGAGGAACACGTACCACGCGCCCCAATGCAGCAGCGCCAGCGGTGCATAGACCAGCAGCGAGCGCTTGAGGATGGCCAGTTTGTGCGTCCAGGTCTTGGCCCGCAGGATGCGGATGAAGGCCGACATGACGTTATCACCGACCATCAGCAACCGCGCAACCCCCCAGGGTTCTCCGTTGGTGATGGCGCGCTCTTCCATATCGGTTTCGGTGCCGGAGACCTTGTGATGGTTGAGGTGCAGGTGCCGGCGCACCCACGGGTTGATGGTGCTCGGCCGCGCCAGCCACACCAGGCCCATCATCAGGTTATGGGGCAGGCGCTGCTTGCGAAAGTACATGCTGTGGATCAGGTCGTGTTCCAGCTCGTGGGTCAGCGAGGCCAGGAACGCGTTCAGCAGCAAGCACACCCACCACGCCATATGACCCGTGATGTAGAGCGCCGCCGAGCCCACCATGCCGAGCAGCGCAAACGCCAGAATGCTCGCGCCCAGCGCGTCCTGATGCAGCAGCCAGGGGTGCTGCCGGCGCAGGCGCACGCCTTCGGCCAGCACCACTTCACGGATATGCGCCGAGCGCTGTTGTGCGTTCATCTGCTGGGGACTTGCAGAAGTACCGTCCATGCTTCCATCCTCTGGTGATTGATAGCTGCATCCTGGCTTAAGCGGTCCGCCAGGGCATCAGCTCCACACGCCAACCTGTTGACCGCAAGCGCCAATCGCCATGACCGAACCCACTTCCCTCGCCAGCTGGACCCGCGCCCTGCGCAAGCAGCTCGACGCCCTGGGCCTCGACAGCGGCGCCTTGTGCCTGCAAGCCGGGCTCGACCCGCAGAAGATGGATGATCCCAACGCGCGCTACCCGCTGTCGGCCACCACGCGTCTGTGGGAATTGGCGGTACAGGCCAGTGGTGATCCGGCGATTGGCTTGCGAGTGTCGCGGTTTGTCAGCGCCACCACTTTTCATGCATTGGGGTATGCGCTGGTGGCCAGTGGGAGCTTGCGCGAAGTGTTCGAGCGCATCGTGCGATATCACCAGGTGGTCAGCGATGCCTTGAGCCTGGAGCTGAGCGGCGATGGCGAACGTTATCGGTTCCGCCTGCTGCAACTACCGGGCAGCCCGGCGCCGGCGTTCGAGGCCATCGATGCATTTGCGGCGATCTATGTGCGTACCTGTCGCAACCGTCTGGGCCGCGAGTACGCGCCGCTGGCGGTGTACCTGCGAAGGCCGGAACCTGTTGACCCGAAGCCTTGGCACACGGTGTTTCGCGCGCCGGTATTTTTCGATGCCGAGGAGGACCGTCTGGAGTTCGCCGCCGCGGATTTCGACAGCCACCTGGACGACGCCAATCCCGAACTGGCCGAGCACAACGAAACCGTGCTCAAGCGCACCCTCGCCCAACTGCAACCGCTGACCTGGGAGCGCAAGGTGCGCGCGGCCATCGAGGCGCAATTGCCGGATGGCGAGCCGAGTGCCGAGCGCATCGCCCAGGCCCTGCACCTGAGCCTGCGCAGTTTGCAGCGGCACTTGGCGGATGAGGGCTGTCGGTTCGATGCGTTGCTCAGCGAGTGCCGGGAAAACCTGGCGTTGCTGCACTTGCGCGATCCGCACTGTTCATTGGCCGAGATCAGCCATTTGCTCGGCTTTGCCGATACCAGCAGCTTCAACCGTGCGTTCAAGCGTTGGACGGGGATGACACCGGGGCAGTTTCGGGATGGATTGCGGTAGGCAGATTGGTGCTGGATAGGGAGGCCTCTTCGCGAGCAAGCCCGCTCCCACAGGGGAACGTATTCCATGTGTGGGAACGGGCGTGCGCGCGAAAGCGCAGGTTCAAGCACTGGGCATTTCAGCTCAATCAACGCCCGCGATCGCGCCGCAACACCTTCTTCACCCGCGCCACCAGCGTCTTGGCCTCAAACGGCTTGAGCAAATAGTCATCCTCATGCAACTCCAACCCGCGCAGGCGATCTTCAATCCCGCCCGGCGTGGTCAGGAACAGCAGCGGCGTCTCGCCCTTCTGCCGGATCGCCTGCTGCAGTTTCCAGGCATTGAGCCCCGGCAGCATCACATCCAGGATCACCAGGTCGTACTCGACGCCCTCGACAAACCGCTGCGCCGCCATGCCATTGGCCGCGACTTCCACGCTGTAGCCGGCCTCGTTCAGGCCCTGGGCCATCCGCTGTGCTTCTTCGGATTCATGTTCCACTAACAGCACACGCATAACACACCTCGTTTGATAGGCCTGCAGGCTAACACCCTCAGGTGTGCGCCGCCTGCCGTAGCCGCGGTACGTCGAGGATTTCAATCTCGCCATAGCCCAGACGCACAAGGCCCTGGGCTTGCAGATCCTTGAGCAGCGCGTTGGTGGTCTGGCGCGACAGGCTCAACATCGCTGCCAGGTCTTCCTGGGGTAGATGCAGTACACGCTTTGAATGCTCGGTATCGCCATAACCTTCAACAATCATCAACAAACGATGAGCCAACCGAACCGAGGCCGGCATCAGGCTGAGCTGTTCAAGGCCGATAAAACTCAGGCGCAGCTTCTGGCTCATCAGCAGCGCCAGGTCGCGCCAGTACCGGGGGCTGTCATCGAGTATGTTCAGCAGCGCCTGTTGTGGGACCTGCAGCAACGTGCAAGGCCCGACAGCGCAGGCATCGTGGGTACGTGGCAAGCCATCGAACAGGCAGATCTCGCCGAACCAAAAGGGTGACTCCACCAGGCTGAGAATCGCTTCCTTGCCCTGCTCGTTCACCGCACTGACCCGCAGGGTGCCGTCGAGTACCGCATACAAGCCACAGGGTGGGTCGCCGCGCTTGAACAAGTACTGTCCCGCCGTGAGCGGCCTCAATCGGGCGTGAGCCAGCAAGCTATGCTGAAAAGGCAAGGGCAGGTGACTGAACCAGTGACCGGTGGCCAACCGGGAGCGCCATTGGTCTGCATCCATGTGAGCTCCGAAGATTGTCGCCCAGTTGACAGTACGCCACCGGCTGACAGGGCATGATCAAACATCCTACAGGAGGAATAACAATGAAAAGCCTCGTCGACCATCTCAGTCAATACGCCGCCTACCACCGAGACCCGCGCAACATCGCCAGCCACTTTATCGGCATCCCGCTGATTGTCGTCGCGGTCGCCGTGCTGCTGTCACGTCCGGAATGGGATGTCGGTGGGTTGTGGATCTCACCGGCCGTTCTGCTCGCGCTGTTTTGCGCGTGGTTTTACTTGCGCCTGGAGCTGGCGCTGGGTGTGCTGATGACGGTGCTGATCGGCTTGTCGGTGTGGGCCGGGCATGTGCTGGCGGCGCAGAGCACAATGGTGTGGCTCAGCAGCGGCGTGGGGATGTTTGTGGTGGGTTGGGTGATTCAGTTTGTCGGCCACTATTACGAAGGCAGGAAGCCGGCGTTTGTGGATGACGTGTCGGGGCTGATTGTAGGGCCGTTGTTTGTGGTGGCGGAGCTGGCGTTTCTGCTGGGGTTGCGGCAGGGGCTCAAGCAGCAGATCGAACAGCGGTCGGGGCCTGTGGCGGTGCGCGCGAAAAACGCCACGGTCTGACAGCCCCTAGAGATCAAATGTGGGAGCCGGGCCTGCCCGTCTCCCACAGGGTTTTGCGCTGTCTGGAGGCTTAGGCTTTTTGCCAGACCTTGGGCTTGAAGAACAGGGTCTCGCCGCGCGCCAAACCGGTCAGGCTATCGTGGTCTTTCACCACTTCGGCTTCGATCAGTTCGCTCTGGCCTTCAACTTTCAACGTCACACGCGTGGTCGCGCCCAGCGGGCGAATATCCCGCACTTCGGCGGCGTGATGGTCTTCCAGCTCATGGCGCGACAGCGACACTTCATGGGGACGGAACAGCACGTGTTTGTCTTCACCCAAGTGCAGGCGGTTCGAATCACCCAGGAAGTGGTAGACGAAGTCGCTGGCCGGGTTTTCGTAGACGTCACCCGGTGAGCCGATCTGCTCGATCACCCCCTTGTTCATCACCACGATGCGGTCGGCGACTTCCATGGCCTCTTCCTGGTCGTGGGTCACGAACACCGAGGTCAGGTTGATGTCTTCGTGCAGGCGCGCCAGCCAGCGGCGCAATTCTTTTCGCACCTTGGCGTCGAGGGCGCCGAAGGGCTCGTCAAGCAGCAGCACCTTGGGTTCCACCGCCAGGGCGCGGGCCAGGGCGATACGTTGACGCTGGCCACCGGACAGCTGCTCCGGGTAGCGATCCGACAACCAATCCAGCTGCACCATGTTCAGCAGCTCATGCACCTTGACTGCGATCTGGCTCTCGCTCGGACGCTGGTTCTTCGGTTTCATGCGCAGGCCGAAGGCGACGTTGTCGAACACGGTCATGTGGCGGAACAACGCATAGTGCTGGAATACGAAGCCCACGTTGCGATCACGCACGTCATGGCCGGACACGTCTTCACCGTGGAACACGATGCTGCCGTCATCCGGGGTTTCGAGGCCGGCGATGATGCGCAGCAAGGTGGTCTTGCCGCAACCGGACGGGCCAAGCAACGCCACCAGCTCGCCACTCTGGATGTCCAGATTGATGCTGTTCAGGGCCTTGAAGGCGTTGAAGTTCTTGCTGACATTACGGACTTCGATCGACATGACTTATTCCTCAGCCGCACCGGCGCGCAGGCGGTTAATACGGTTCTCGCTCCACTGCTTGAGCAGCAGGATAAAGAGCGCCAGGATCAGCAACAGACTCGCCACCGCAAACGCGGCAACATGGTTGTATTCGTTGTAGAGAATCTCGACGTGCAGCGGCAGGGTGTTGGTCACGCCGCGAATGTGGCCAGACACCACCGACACCGCGCCGAACTCACCCATGGCCCGTGCGGTACACAGCACCACGCCGTAGATCAGACCCCATTTGATATTCGGCACGGTCACATGCCAGAACATCTGCCAGCCATTGGCGCCGAGCAGACGCGCAGCCTCTTCTTCCTGGGTGCCCTGCTCCTGCATCAGCGGGATCAGTTCACGGGCCACAAAGGGCACGGTGACGAAGATGGTCGCCAGCACGATGCCGGGCAAGGCGAACACAATCTGGATGTCATGGTCCTGCAACCACGGGCCAAAGAAGCCCTGGGCCCCGAACATCAGCACATAGACCAGGCCGGCGATGACCGGCGACACCGAGAACGGCAAATCGATGAGCGTCACCAGGATGCTTTTGCCACGGAACGAATACTTGCTCACGCACCACGCGGCGCTGACGCCGAACACCAGGTTGAGCGGCACCGAAATCACCACGGCGATCACCGTGAGTTTCAGCGCCGACAACGCATCGGGTTCGAGGATCGCGGTGAAGAACGCACCGAGGCCGTTCTTCAGGCCTTGGGTGACCACGATAAACAGCGGCAACAGCAGGAACAGCGCGAACACCAGCCAGCCGAGGCCGATCAGGATACGTCGGGACGCAGCGCTGCCACGGCGGGCGGCGTTGGCCGAGGACGCGGCGGAAATAGACGATTGGGACATGTTCCGCGCCTCCTTATGGACGTTCGATGCGCCGCTGCAACAAGTTGATCAGCAGCAGCAGGACAAAGGAAACCACCAGCATCAGCACGCCGATGGACGTGGCGCCGCGGTAGTCGTATTGGTCGAGCTTGACCATGATCAGCAAGGGCAGGATCTCGGTTTTCATCGGCATGTTGCCGGCGATGAAAATCACCGAGCCGTATTCACCGACGCCACGGGCAAACGCCAGGGCGAAACCGGTCAACCACGCTGGCAGCAACGCGGGTACGAGGATGTGCCGGAACACCTGCAACGGCTTGGCACCCAGGCAGGCGGCGGCTTCTTCGACTTCCCGAGGGATATCGGCGAGTACCGGCTGCACCGTGCGCACCACGAACGGCAGGGTGACGAAGGTCAGCGCCAGGGTGATGCCCAAGGGGGTATAGGCGATCTTGAAGCCCAGGTCGGCGGCGAACTGGCCGACCAGGCCGTTAGGCGTGTACAGCGCGGTCAGCGCGATACCGGCGACGGCGGTGGGCAAAGCGAACGGCAGGTCGATCATCGCATCGATGATCTTGCGGCCGGGGAAGGTGTAACGCACCAGCACCCAGGCGAGCAGCGTACCGATCACGCCGTTGATCAGCGCGGCGTACAGCGCGGTGCTGAAGCTCAGTTGCAACGCCGCCAACACGCGCGGTGCGGAGATGATGTTCCAGAACTGATCCCAGGTGAGTTGAGCGGCGTGTACAAACATCGCCGCGAGGGGGATGAGTACGATCAGGCTGAGGTACACCACGGTGTAGCCCAGCGTCAGCCCGAAGCCGGGTATGACGGGGGAGATACGACGCGACATAAGAGTCCTTGGTTAAGGGAAAACCACTGAAGGCACACACGTCCTGTGGGAGCTGGCTTGCCTGCGATGCAAGCGCCTCGGTATGTCAGTCACACCGCGGTGATGCTATCGCAGGCAAGCCAGCTCCCACAGGGCAAAGCGTGCGCCGCCAGATTGCGTTATTGCGCGGTGTAAATCTGGTCGAACACGCCACCGTCATTAAAGAATTTCGGTTGGGCAGTTTTCCAGCCGCCGAAGTCTTTGTCGATAGTCACCAGGTCCAGTTTCGGGAACTGCTGGGCGTATTTGGCGGCCACTTTTGCATCGCGTGGGCGGTAGAAGTTCTTGGCCGCAATCTCCTGGCCAGCCGGGCTGTACAGGTGCTTCAGGTATTCAGTGGCGATTTCGGTGTTGCCCTTTTTCTCGGCGTTCTTGTCGACCACGGCCACCGGCGGCTCCGCGAGGATCGACAGGGAAGGCACGACGATATCGAACTTATCAGCACCGCCATCTTCTTTCAGGGCCAGGAAGGCTTCGTTTTCCCAAGCCAGCAACACATCACCCTGACCGTTGTTGACGAAGGTGATGGTCGAACCGCGAGCGCCGGTGTCCAGTACGGGGACGTGTTTGAACAGCTCTTTCACGTATTCCTGGGCCTTGGCTTCGCTGCCGCCGGTTTTCAGGCCATAGGCCCAAGCGGCGAGGAAGTTCCAGCGGGCGCCGCCGGAGGTTTTCGGGTTCGGGGTGATCACGGACACGTCTTTCTTGATCAGGTCGCCCCAATCCTTGATGCCTTTAGGGTTGCCCTTGCGCACCAGGAACACGATGGTCGAGGTGTACGGGGTGCTGGCGTCCGGCAGGCGGGTCTGCCAGTTCTCCGGCAGGGTCTTGCCCAGCTTGGCGATTTCGTCGATGTCACCGGCCAGGGCCAAGGTGACCACGTCGGCGCGCAGGCCGTCGATCACGGCACGGCCTTGCTTGCCCGAACCACCGTGGGATTGCTGGATCTTGACGTTGTCACCTGGGTGGGACTGTTTCCAGAACTGGGTGAACTCCGCGTTGTAGTCCTGGTACAGCTCACGGGTCGGGTCGTACGAGACGTTGAGCAACTCGTAGTCCTTGGCAACGGCGGAACCTGCAAACACGGCGCTGGCCAGTGCGGCCAGGGCATAACGGCGAATCGACGACATAGAAGCTCCTGAAATTCTGGGTGTTGGCTTTTTCTTATAGTTGCGGGTCTAGCATGCGAATCGCCGTTCTTGCCTAGCTCGGCTTGTTGCCCGGGTTCTGCAGTCGGAATTTTTCCTTGCGTTCAATCTGTACCACTTGCGCGTTATGCACGGTGATTTCCACCGCACCAAACCGCAGATCGCGCAACGCGCTCTGGATCTCACGCAAAATGGCTGCTTCGTCCTGGCCGTCGACGCTACGTAGAGAGGCGCTCATGGTCTCGCTCCTTAAATGAATAGTGCCTTGCAGTGGCGGCACTGCTTGCGGCGTGAGAGCGATAGTAGATAAGCGCAGATATTCTTAAAAATACTATTTAAGAATGTTTATATAACCAGAAAGAATTTTCTGGTGTGACGTGGGGTTGCGCGCGGGTTCGGTGCCCGAGCACCGAAAATAAAGCCTTGAGAAGATCCATTTTGGCCGCCTTTCACTCTCGAATGGCGGGTGCTTTCGACCAATCGATCTCGCCCGCTGGCACTGGTCGACCAAACCAATACCCCTGCCCCAGGTCGCACTGCTGGTCGAGCAGGAAACGCGCCTGCTCCAGTTGCTCGATCCCTTCGGCGTGCACCTGCATGCCCATGCTTTTTGCCAGGGCGATCACCACGCGCACGATCGCCGCGTCGTCTTCATCCCAAGGCAACCCGGCGACGAAGCCTTGGTCGATCTTGAGCTTCTGCACCGGCAGGCGCTTGAGGCGCAACAGCGACGAGTAACCGGTACCAAAATCATCGATGGCCAGGCGCAGGCCCAGCTCGCGCAGGCGGTGCAGTTGCTCCAGCGCCACCTCCGGGTCCTCCATCACGGCGCTTTCGGTGACTTCCAACTCCAGGAAAGCCGGATCCAGGCCGGTGTCGTGCAGCACCTGGGCCACCTGCTCGTACAACTCGCGCCGGGCAAACAGGCGGCTGGAGACGTTGATGGCGATAAAACTCAGCGGCGTACCCTGCGCCAGCCAATCACACATCTGTCGGCAGGCCTGGTTCATCACCCAGGCGTCGATATCGGCAATCAACCCGGTGCGTTCGGCAATCGGGATAAATTCCCCAGGCGGCACCAGGCCACGCTCCGGGTGTTGCCAGCGCACCAGCGCTTCGACGCCGATCAGGCGGCTGTCGTTGAGGTCATGCACCGGTTGGTAGTAGACGCACAGCTCTTGCTGCTCAAGGGCACGGCGCAGCTCACTGGCGATTTCCACGCGGTTCTGCGCATGGGCGGTCAGCTCTTCGGTGTACAGGGCGTAGCCTTCACGGCCAGCGCTCTTGGCCTTGAACAGCGCTGAGTCGGCATTACGCAGCAATTGCTCCGCGCTCAGGGCGTCGCTGGGGAACAGGCTGATACCAATACTGGCGCTGATAAACAGCTGGTGGCCGTCAAAGATGAAGGGCTGCTTCATCGCGTCCAGCATGCGCTGCGCCAGGCCCGCGGCCTGAGCCACCTGTGGACAACTTTCCGCCAGCACCGCGAACTCATCCCCCCCCAGGCGCGCCAAGGTCACGCCAGGGCCGAACAGCGCCTTGAGCCGTTCGCCGACGAGCTTGAGCAACTGATCGCCGACGTTATGGCCGAGGCTGTCGTTGATGATCTTGAAGTGGTCCAGGTCCAGCAACAACAAGGCGCAGCCACGCTTGTGGGTTTGCGCCGAGGCCAGCGCCTGTTCGGCGCGGTCGGTGAACAACAGGCGGTTGGGCAGGTCGGTCAGCGGGTCATGATGGGCCAGGTGAGCCAGTTCGTGCTCGGAGTCCTTGATGGCGCTGATATCGGAAAACACTGCGACGTAATGGCTGACCTGACCCTGATCATCGTGAATCACGCGAATGGTCTGCCACTGGGGATAAATTTCACCGCTTTTGCGTCGGTTCCAGATCTCACCGCTCCACTCGCCGGTGCGCTCCAGGCTCTGGAACATCTGCTGATAGAAATTCGACGAATGGCGACCGGACTTGAACAGGCTGGGCTGTCGGCCCATGACGTCTTCGCGGCTGTAGCCGGTGATTTCCATGAAGGCCCGGTTGACGTGCACGATCAGCCCCTTTGTGTCAGTGACCAACACCCCTTCACGGGTGCAATCGAACACAGCGGCAGCCTGGCGCAAGCGTTCGCGGTTTTCTTTCAAAGGCTGTTGCAGCTGGTTGGCCCGGGCAAACCGGGCGCAGATCAGGTAGATCGCCAAGGCGCTCAGCGTCACCCACACGTAGCCGCGCACCTGCAGCCACTGGTTCAACTCACTCTGGTTATCGAGAAACTCGATCAATACGCGCTGAGTGACGCCAATCCACAGAACGGAAATCAACAGGTATACCAGCCCCGCACGTAGGGCACCCCGGTATGAAAACGGCATATGGTCAGTAATCCTTACCAAAAAGACAGAGTCGCCCTACAAAGACTGCGGATTATAGAATAAGAAACATCCAGTCACTCCTATCTGAAAGCGCGGCTGGTTTTCTCTGTAGGCTGAGTGATAATGCGTGAGCTGTTCTTTTCTTTATCTGAGGGCCATACAGCCTATGTGGTACAACGGTTTTCTTGACCTGTCAGCCTGGCAACTGGTGGCGGTCACTCTGTTGATGACCCACGTGACCATCGTTGCGGTCACAGTCTATCTGCATCGCTATTCCGCCCATCGCTCCCTGGAGCTCAATGCCGGTCTTAAACACTTCTTCCGCTTCTGGCTGTGGCTGACCACGGCGCAGAACACCCGCGAGTGGACCGCCATCCACCGCAAGCACCACGCCAAGTGCGAAACGGTCGACGACCCGCACAGCCCCGTCATCAAAGGCTTGTCCACCGTGATACGCAAAGGCGCCGAGCTGTACCGCGCCGAGGCCGAAAACCCCGAGACCCTGCGCATCTACGGCAAGAACTGCCCGGATGACTGGATCGAACGCAAAATCTACACCCCCTATCCGCTGCTGGGCGTGGCGATCATGGGTGTGATCGACCTGCTGCTGTTCGGTACCATCGGCATTACCATCTGGGCCATCCAGATGATGTGGATTCCGTTCTGGGCCGCTGGCGTGATCAATGGCCTGGGGCATGCCGTGGGCTATCGCAACTTCGAATGCCGTGACGCGGCGACCAACCTGGTGCCGTGGGGCATCATCGTTGGCGGCGAAGAGCTGCATAACAACCACCACACCTACCCCAACTCGGCCAAGCTGTCGGTGAAGAAGTGGGAGTTCGACCTGGGCTGGGCCTGGATCAAGGTGTTCAGCTTCCTGCGCCTGGCCAAGGTGCAGCGTGTCGCGCCCATCGCCCACCGCGTGGAAGGCAAGGGCCACCTGGACATGGACACCGCCATGGCGATCCTCAACAACCGCTTCCAGATCATGGCCCAGTACCGCAAGCTGGTGATTGGCCCGTTGGTCAAGCAGGAGCTGGAAAAGGTCGATCACTCGGTGCGTCACCAGTTCCATCGTGCCAAGCGCTTGCTGTCGCGGGAAACCAGCTTGCTCGATGACCGCCATCACCTGCGTATCCAGAACATGCTGGAACACAGCCACGCGCTGAAAGTGATCTACGAAAAGCGCCTGGCGCTGCAGCAGATCTGGCTCAAGACCAGTTCCAATGGCCACGATATGCTGGCGGCCATCAAGGAATGGGTGCATGAAGCCGAGGCCAGCGGCATCCAGTCCCTGCGGGATTTCGCTCACCAATTGAAGACTTATTCGCTGCGTCCTGCGGCAGTCTGATGGTGCGGTGGGAGGGCTTGCTCTCCCACCTACCAGCTTTTTGGCGTCATTTACCGGGCACCGGCAATCGGCACTATTGACGGAACTTCACCGCAATTACCCTCTCTCAATGAACACTTCGCCATCATGGTGGCCCCTTGTAGCGACCGCTGCTCCAGCCTGCGGCGCGCCCAGAGAGAGTTGTGCCGATGGTTCACGAAAATCCTTATTTGCCCGATCCTCCCACCGCTGAACATCCGCGTCCGGCTGCGGCTGCGACCCTGTTGGCGCTGGTGCATGCCCAGGGTGAAGTCGAGCGGTTGAGCGAGCGGGAACAACTGCTGAGTTCGATGTTGGTGAGTGTCAACGCCGTGCTCTGGGCCATGGATTGGGAAACGCGCCGGGTGCTCTACGTAAGCCCGGCCTACGAGCGCGTGTTCGGACGCTCTGCCGGCCTGCTGCTGGCCGATCATCGGGAATGGCGCAACAGCATTCACCCCGAAGACCTCGACTATGCCGAACACAGCCTGGCCCGCGTGCTGGAACGGGGCGCCGTGGAGGACCGTGAGTACCGCATCATCACCGCTGACGGGCAGATCCGCTGGTTGAGCGACAAATGCTACATCAACCAGCGGGTCGAGCCCGGAGAACCGTTGATCGTGGTGGGCATGGCCGAAGACATCACCGAAAAGAAACAGATGGAGCTGGAGCTGCATCGCCTGGCCACCACCGATGTGCTGACCCAGAGCAGTAACCGCCGGCACTTCTTCGAGTGCGCCAACCTGGCCTTCGACACGGCCTGTGCCAAAGGAGAACCGCTGGCCTTCCTGCTGCTGGACATCGATGACTTCAAAGACGTCAACGACAGCTACGGCCACCTGGAGGGTGATCAAGTGTTGCGGCGTATCGCCGAGAGCGGTCGCGGGGTATTGCGCCGTGGTGATCTGTTCGGACGCATTGGCGGCGAAGAGTTCGCCGCCGTCCTGCCCGGCTGCGCGCCGGAGATGGCCTTGCAAGTGGCTGAGCGGTTGGGCCGGGAGATTCAGGAACTGAGCTTCAGCTATGAGGGCCAGGCGTTCAGCGTGACCATCAGTCAGGGCCTGGCCAGCCTCACCGAGGCAGATTCGACCCTGGACAGCCTGTTCGCCCGCGCCGATGCCGCCATGTACGAGGCCAAACGCTTGGGCAAGAACCGCGTGGTGGCCGGCTGACGCTAAGCCTTGCGGATCCGCGTCAATTCCGCCAACCCGACCCTGAGCAATCGCGCAGTCTTGCTTCTGGCCAGCTCCTCCAAGCCTTCATGCTCAGTCAAACGCGCCATCTGCGCCGCCAGGTTCACTACCAGCGCTTCCCGGGCATACACGCCGCCCTCCAACGCATAAATCGCCGCGATCAACTGGCGCAGTTCCAGTGGCAAACGCCAACGCGTGCGCAGCGCTGAACCATAGGCCGCGCCAAAGGTGTAGAGAGACTCACCAATCGCTTCGTCATCCAGCGCACCACCGCCCTGGCGCCAGTTTTCCAGGCAGCGCAATAGCGCCAGGTCGCCGAGCCGATGGAGGATGCCGGCGCTGTAACAGCGTTCGTGGTCCAGCTCCAGCATGCGCGCCAGCCGCCGAGCGTAGTCGGCGGTGTCCAGGGACAATTGCCAGTGGCGCTCGGCATAGGCCACCAAAGCCGGGTCCCCCAGCACCACGTTGTGTTTGAGCGCCAGGCCGAGGATCAGGTTCATGCTTTGCCCCGGCACCAGCTTATGCAGGGCAGCGGGCAAGGTTTGCACGGGTGTGCCGTGATGGCCGGCGCTGTTGGCGGCGGCGATCAGCACGGCGGTGATTTGCGGGTCCATGCGCACCTGGTCCTCCAGGCGCTTGAGATCCAGGCCATCGGGGCCGAGGCTGTGTTGCACGGCGGCTTTCACATCGACTCGCAAGGGTGCGCCATCGGACGCTTCGCGGCGGCGCTCCAGGAACACAGGCAAGGTCATGCCGGGCGCCAGCGGCGGAACCTCGCAGTACACCGTTTCGCCTTCGTTGAGCAGCAGGTCTTGCAGGCGCTGGGTCAGGCCTTCCATGTTCAGCGGTTTGGTCAGGTACGCCGTGGGCGCCAGGGGCAAGGCTTCGCGCACGCTGGCGCTGTCATTGCGGCTGCTCAGCAGAATGAACGGCAACGCCGGCGAGCGGCGCTGCTGGCGCACGTTGCGCAGCAGGCTCAGACCATCGACGCCCGGAAGCTCCCAATCGGCCAGGATCAGATCGTAGTTTTTTTCTCGCAGCAACGTCACCGCGTGCTGCCCATCGGCACACACATCCAGCCGCGCGTCGCAGCGCACATTCAACAACACCTGCTTGAGCAGGTCCCGCGACCAGGGGTCCGCCTCGGCAATCAACACGCGGGGTACAGCGGGTAAATCAACAGCAGTCATCCAGCACGCTCCATCGGCAATGCTGCAACCTTAGACAATGCAGACGCCCAGGTACAATGAACACGGCCTGAATGTGCGGCAATGGGCATAAAAAAACCCGCCGAAGCGGGTTTTTTCTGTCGATCAGGTCAATTTCCGCTTACAGCTCGAAGAAGCACTCTTCGATGATCGCCAAGCCTTTGTCCAACTGCTCGTCCGGCGAGGTCAGCGGGACCAGTACGCGCAACACGTTGCCGTAGGTGCCGCAGCTCAACAGGATCAGGCCCTTTTCACGCGCCTTGGCCACCACGGAGGCAACGGCAGCGGCGTTTGGCTTATGGGTGTCGCCGTCGTCAAACAGCTCAACCGCGATCATTGCGCCCAGAGCGCGCACTTCGCCGATCACCGGGTACTTGGCCTGGATCGCTTTCAGACCGGTCACCAGACGCTCGCCGACAGCCTTGCAGCGGTCCAGCAGGTGCTCTTCTTCGAACACTTCCATCACGGCCAGGGCCGCAGCGCAGGCGATCGGGCTACCCGCGTAGGTGCCGCCCAGGCCGCCTGGCGCGATAGCGTCCATGTACTCGGCCTTGCCGCACACACCGGCCAGCGGGAAACCGCCAGCGATGGATTTGGCGAAGGTGGTCAGGTCGGCAGCAACGCCCATCTGCTCCATGGCGAAGAAGGTGCCGGTACGGCCGGCACCGGTTTGCACTTCGTCGGCGATCAGCAGGATGCCGTGCTTGTCGCACAGTTCGCGCAGGCGCTTCATGAAGGATTTGGGCGCGACGTAGAAACCGCCTTCACCCTGCACCGGTTCGATGATGATGGCGGCGATGTCACGCGGCTCGGCATCGTTCTTGAAGATGCGTTCGATGCTGGCGATGGCGTCGTCGTCGCTCACACCGTGCAGTTCGTTCGGGAACAGCGCGCGGAACACGCCACCTGGCATCAGGCCCATGCCTGCCGAGTAAGGCACGACTTTACCGGTGAGGCCCAGGGTCATCATGGTGCGGCCGTGGTAGGCCCCGGTGAAGGCGATCACGCCAGCACGGCCGGTGGCAGCACGGGCGATTTTCACGGCGTTTTCGACAGCTTCGGAACCGGTGGTGACCAGCAGGGTTTTCTTGGCGAAATCACCGGGGACCTTGGCGTTGATTTTCTCGCACAGCTCCACGTAAGGCTCGTAGGCCAGAACCTGGAAGCAGGTGTGAGTCAGCTTGTTCAGTTGCTCGGTCACGGCCGCGATGATTTTCGGGTGCACGTGGCCGGTGTTCAGCACGGCAATACCGCCGGCGAAGTCGATGAACTCGCGACCTTCAACGTCGGTCACGGTGGCGTTCTTCGCGGATTCGGCGAAGATCGGGTGAATCTGGCCAACACCGCGTGGTACAGCGGCTTCGCGGCGCTTCATCAGGGATGCGTTGGTCTTGCTCATAAAGTCCTCATTCGCCACTCATCGGGTGGCGTGGTCCAAGGAATACGTGGCGGGGAGGCAACTACGGCAGCATGCGATGATCGACTGCCACAGCTTTCCCGGCCACTACGAATTACGCGGTGAAACACGCAAAGGGACAGCGCTCTCGTGCCCTCTGCGTTTGCGGCAAACTCGTGCTGGTCAGATGCCCAGGCAGAGGTATTTGATTTCCAGGTAATCCTCGATCCCGTATTTGGAGCCTTCACGGCCCAGGCCCGAAGCCTTGATACCGCCGAACGGCGCCACTTCGTTGGAGATCAACCCGGTGTTGACGCCGACCATGCCGTATTCCAGGGCTTCAGCCACACGGAACACACGGCCCAGGTCGCGGGCATAGAAATAAGAGGCCAGGCCGAACTCGGTGTCGTTGGACATCGCGATCACTTCGGCTTCGTCCTTGAAGCGGAACAGCGGTGCCAGCGGACCAAAGGTTTCTTCCTTGGCGACGGCAGCGTCTTTCGGCACGTTGGTGAGGATGGTCGGCTCAAAGAAGTTGCCTTCCATCACCTTGCCACCGGCCAGCAACGTGGCGCCTTTTTTCAGGGCGTCGGCGATGTGTTCCTGCACCTTGGCCACCGCTTTTTCGTCGATCAGCGGGCCGGTGGTGGTGCCTTCTTCCAGGCCGTTGCCGATCTTCAGCTTGGCCACGGCCACTTTGAGTTTTTCGGCAAAGGCGTCGTACACCGAATCCTGGATGTACAGGCGGTTGGCACAGACGCACGTCTGGCCGTTGTTGCGGTACTTGGAGATGATCGCGCCTTCGACGGCCTTATCCAGGTCCGCGTCGTCGAACACGATGAACGGCGCGTTGCCGCCCAGTTCCAGGGAGACTTTCTTGATGTCCTTGGCGCATTCGGCCATCAGCTGGCGACCGATTTCGGTCGAGCCGGTGAAGGACAATTTGCGCACGATCGGGTTGCTGGTCAGCTCGCCGCCGATGTCGCCGGCACTGCCAGTGACCACACTCAGCACGCCTTTCGGGATACCGGCACGGTGCGCCAATTCAACCAGGGCCAGTGCCGAGAACGGCGTTTGCGAAGCAGGCTTGATCACCATGGTGCAACCGGCGGCCAGGGCCGGGCCGGCTTTACGGGTGATCATCGCCGCCGGGAAGTTCCACGGGGTGATCGCCGCGGTCACGCCGATCGGCTGCTTGATCACGATCAGGCGCTTGTCAGGCTGGTGGCCAGGGATCACGTCGCCGTAGATGCGCTTGGCTTCTTCGGCAAACCATTCGATAAAGGAAGCGGCGTAAACGATCTCGCCCTTGGCTTCGGCCAGCGGCTTGCCTTGTTCCAGGGTCATCAGGCGGCCGAGGTCGTCCTGGTTCTCGATCAGCAGTTCGAACCAGCGGCGCAGCTTGTTCGCGCGCTCCTTGGCGGTCAGTGCACGCCAGGCCGGTAGCGCCTTGTCAGCGGCTTCGATAGCGCGGCGGGTTTCAGCGGCGCCCATCTTTGGCACAGTACCGAGAATCTCGCCCGTGGCAGGGTTATTGACCTTGAGGGTCTGACCGTTGTCCGCATCGACCCAAGCGCCATCGATAAAGGCTTGCTGGCGGAACAACTGGGCATCTTTAAGCTGCATGTCGGCTTTCCTTAACAGCACCGCGCGCACGCGGAGCGAATTAGAGTTGTTGAAAGGCGCCTTGTGGGCTGCCGTCAGGGAAATCAGCCCCAGCGCGCAAGAAAAGTGAAGGAGCGCACGGGAGACAGAGCGTTTGAAATCTCAAACGAATCCTAGGATCAATGGGGGTACAGGGCAATAGTCTGTTCGAAAAAAAGAACGAAAACGGCGCATTTAGCAGATTTATCTGATCAGCGTCGCCGAGCCGGGTTCCCCCGCCCTGATCGGTAGCGCCCGGCTTAGGGCCTCTGTACGGCAAATGCCTACACATGAACGCCCAAAGACCAGCATGGACGCCCAAGGTCGACATGGGTATGATGTCGCCCGCACAAGCATCCGTAGCTCAGCTGGATAGAGTACTGCCCTCCGAAGGCAGGGGTCGTGGGTTCGAATCCCGCCGGGTGCACCATATAGCAGTCTCGGGCTGTCTCAGACAGTCTACAAAACGCCCCAAGAAGCCCGCCCCGTGCGGGCTTTCTTGTTTCTGGCTATCCATCCCTGTCTACCCCTATAACTTCCCGCCGTGTATGCCCACGTGTATGCTTTGAGATTCCTATAACTGGAGGCATACATGCAGTGAAGCGCACTGAAATCAAACGCCGCCCCTTAGCAGACACCACACTTGCAGGGCTGGAGCCGGAGAACGCTACGTATCGTGAGCAGGACGGGAATGGCCTGTACTTCCGAGTGAAACCTAACGGGCAAAAATCGTGGGAGCTGCGCTACAAAAAGCCAGACGGGAAATGGTCGTGGCTGGGCCTCGGCGGCTACCCCGATATCAGTGGCTCATTGGCGAGACAGAAAGCAGCTCAACTGCGGGAAGACGCATCGACCGGCAAAAACCCATTAGTGAGCAAGCAAGCTCGCAAGGTTGCCGACCAGGTTGCTGCCAACAACACTTTTGAGGCGTTAGGCCGTGAGTGGTTTGAAGCCAGACGCACAAGCTGGGAAGCAGGTACGTCCCGACGAGTACTGGGAGCACTGGAGCTTCATGTGTTCCCTGTCTTCGGCAAGCGCGTGTACACGGAAATATTGCCCCTGGAATGGATGGAGTTTCTACGTAGCATGGAGCAGAAGGGGATCATTGAACAAATGGGCCGAGTTCGCGCCTTTTGCAAAGAGATCTATGACCTGGCCCGCGTAACAGGACGAGCCGTCCACAACCCCCTTGAAGGTCTCAGCAAATTCCTGCAATCACGTAGCGCTGAAAACTATGCACACGTTTCGATTGAAGAACTGCCTGCACTACTTCGGGCGATCAACTCCTACCCTCACGCAAAGGACGTTCGCATAGGGCTTCGCTTGCTTTCCTTATTAGCATCGCGCCCGAGCGAGATCCGAGAAGCACGCTGGTCAGAAATTGATCTCTCCAAAAAGCTATGGACGATCCCAGCCGAGCGAATGAAACGTCGTCGCGAACATGTGGTGCCCCTCTCTCGACAGGCGATCGAAGCGCTCACTGAATTACGAACACTTACAGGTGCGTACCCTCTCCTATTTCCAGGCAGGAAAGACAGGACAATCCCTCGTAGTAACACCGTCTTTCTAATGGCGCTCCGCAGACTGGGATATGCCGGTCGGCAAACAGGCCACGGCTTTCGTCACATCGCGAGCACCATACTCAATGAGCAGGGTTTCGATGAGAATCACATTGAGGCCCAGCTCTCTCATGCAAAAGAGGGTATTGCCGGGGTCTATAACAAAGCGGTGTACCTGCCTCAGCGTAGAGTGATGATGCAGTGGTACGCCGATCATCTTGATGCCCTATTGAGTGGAAATGTGGTGCAGGGCCAATTTGGAAAGGCAGTATGAGAGCACATACCCAGCCCCCCTACAAAACCGGTGTAACGGGTGTTACTCGTGTAACGCCACTCGCCAAGCACCCGATTTCATTGGCTTTCACACCCGTTACACAGTTGAGCGACATAGCGTACATCCGATGTAACGCAGCCCCAACGTGTAACGCAAAAGTCAGCGCTCGGGTGCTGCGGGCAGCCGCTTTTCACCCGAGCCTACCAAGCTACCTTCGCTGGCTCCGCCCTTCAAGCGCAGGGCGTGGGACTTTCGGTTACACAGCGCAGGAGACACTTGGCAATGACTGATCGCCAAACCCTACTGCATTCGGCGCTAACCACCGGTCTGCTCAAATCTCTCTCAGCGCAACCGCTCTATGATCTCTGCCGTGGACAGGTCGCTGACGCCTGCCACCTGATCGAACAGTGCTAGCTGCGCAATTACTAAACCGCCGCGTTCACCCTACGTTGCCCCCATATTGAATACACATTGATCGGTCTAGGGGAAAAGTGGTTTTCTTCGTCTAGATAAATGTATAGATAGATACCCCTGTATCCATAACCAGGGGTTATCCATGAAAGACCATACCCGCAAGTACGCAAATCCCACCGAAATCCGCTCTTACGAAACGAGCGATCTGAGCGCCAAGCGAACCAGTCACCCTGCTGCAGATCCTTCAGCGATTCTGATCCGTATGCCGGAAGTAATGGGCATAGTCGGGTTAGCACGTCCAACGATTTACAAACTTATGCAGCAAGCGGATAGCGGCTTCCCAATTCCAGTAAAACTAAGCGGTAGTAGCGCACGTAGCGCTCCCGTCGCATGGGTACTGGCTGAAGTTTTAGATTGGACGCGTGCACGAATCGCAGCTCGAGACAGGGTGGCGGCATGAAAAATCGAGCCGCTAACAACGCCATTTTGCAGCCCTTTTCTGTACTCAGAACTGTCGGATTCTCATCACGCGGTATGCAGCGTTTTGAACGTTACCGCACAGAGCAAAAACGCCTGAACCGGGACGTGATGGTTATGCGATGGAGAGATGGCATCTGGTGCGCATTGTCAGTTCCCTGCCAAGCCCCTCAAGCAATCATCGTCGACGAAGGCCAACAAATCGATGCCTACGAGGATGCGCGCGCGTGCCTCGAAGACGACCTGTTGCCCTTTGTCTCCCTGCGCTGGGACATCCATGCCTGAAACGAAAACGCCCCCGGCGGCAACCGGAGGCGTTGAGGTAAATCTACATGCCTGATCAATTTATGCCGCATCGAAAAAATCCGCAAGTGATCTGCACAGTTGCACTTTCAAAAAACGGGCGTTACTCTCTGGCTGTCGCTGCAAATTCAGCGACCGGGCTTGGTAACCCGACGAAATCAAGGCGCAACAGCGCCCCCATTACGATTGCAGGCGCTTTTTTTGTGCCCGCAGTTACGTGTTATGGCGGCTGTGCGTGGGAGGCATTCGTGCCTGCCGGGTTCCTTGATTCCCGGTTTACCAACCTGCGCACAGCTGCCACCCATTCGCTTGGTAACGAACGTGGCAGCTCCTCAAATCAAGGAGCTACACAGATGAAACACGCCTTCAATCCGTCCAAAATTCGCGCTGCTGCTCATCGAGCAATGGCTCTCGCCGCTTTACACGCCAACTCCAGCCTCGCAACACGCCTTTCACGTTACAACGCCCATATGTCCAAGGCTCGCGCCCTGGAAGCCGCAGGGGGTGCTCAATGAGCATGCTCCCAGGCTTTGCACTGCCCGAGGATCTCCTCTGCGTCAGCCAGGACGCCGAAGCCGGTTTGCCTATCGACGCGATCACCTGTGCGCTCGACCGTGCCGACTCAGTTCTAATGCTGCTGGAAGACCACTTAGACGGAGATAAACCCCTACTCTCCAACCGCGTGCTGTCGTCCGTTATTTGGGACGTGCGCGGCACCTTGGGCTTAATCAAAACACTCACCATGTACGGTGATGCCTCCTCTGTGCCGATGGGCCAGAAAGGCGGTGCGCTGTGACTCACTCCAACACGCTTGGGCACCCCGAGTTTTCCCCAGCCAACGGTAACGGCCAAAACTTATTTCGGGTGAATGCCGGTATCCCGCTGGAAGACGCACTTGAGGCCGTCTCCCAGATTCTGCACCACGCCAATCAACTGATCCTCGACGCCGCCATCAGCGATGCAGGCGAGCGTTTTAGTTGGCCTGCGTTCTACCTCGGCGAGATGGCTAAGGCACTGATCGACGACGTGAACGAGGCATTGCTTGAGTCGAGGAGTACACCATGACTCCGCGCACCGGCAACACCTCAAAACACCCCAGCTTTGCCGACGTAAAAAGCGCTGCGCTGAAGAACATCGACCGTGTGCTTGCTCACTGGCTGCCAAACGGGAAACGTGTTGATGGCGGCAAGGAATACACCGCACCGAATCCCACGCGCACGGACAAACGTGCGGGCTCACTCAAGGTCAATTTGAGCAAAGGCACCTGGGCAGATTTTGCAACTGGCGATAAGGGCGGCGACCTGATCGATTTGGTGCGCTACATCGACGGCGGCACCGACGTTGAGGCCTGTAAAAAGCTGGCGGATCTGCTCAGCGTTTCCGCAGGTTCTGCGACTACCAAAAACGCACCGTCCAAGAGCGCAACGCCGGAGTGGATCGCGATTCAGCCGATCCCGGCCGAGGCCATGAACAAGTGCCCAGCCAGACACCGGCAACACGGTGTTCCGTCCAAAGTGTGGATCTATCGCGATGCACAGGGCCAACCGGTCATGGCGCTGTATCGCTTCGACCTGGGCCCAGATGAAGACGGCAAGCCGCAAAAGGTCTTTGCACCGCTGACTTGGTGCCAGCGCTCCGATGGGCAAACCACACAATGGCGCTGGCAAGGGTTGCCGGAGCCTCGGCCATTACTGCGCCTGGATGAACTGGTACAGCGGGCCGATGCGCCAGTGGTGTTATGTGAAGGCGAAAAGGCTGCTGACGCTGCCGCTGAACTGATGCCCGACCACGTAGCCACGTGCTGGCCGAACGGCTCCAATTCTTGGCACAAAGCCGACCTGACGCCACTCAAAGGGCGAACGGTGCTGCTATGGCCGGATAACGATGCCAGCGGCAAGACCTGCATGGACGCCGTTGAGCTTAAGCTGATTGAGCTGGGCGCCGCGTCAGTGCAACGAATCTCGCTCGACGTTTTCAAGCTCAAACCCAGCAGCAAAGGAGGCAAGCCGACACTCGTCAAAGGTGGAAAATGGGCTGACGGCGACGATGCAGCAGACGCATTAGCGAAAGGCTGGACCGCTGGGCACGTCGCCGAGCTGGTGCGCAGCGGTGAGTTTTTCGGCAGTGCCGCTGAGCCAACTGAACCCCGAGAACAGGCGGCCAAGGCGCCCGCCAAACGCCCCGCGAAATCGAAAAATGATCTGTTGCCAGGCGGCTTTCGCCTGACGCCTGAAGGGGTGTTTTATTCCGGTGACGATGGCGAGGCGCGCCCCGTCTGTTCGCCTCTGGAAATCATCGCTCGCACTCGCGACGACAAGGGCCACAACTGGGGCTTGTTGGTTGAGTTCGATGACCCGGACGGCGCCAAAAAGCGCTGGAACATTCCAGCCCGAACCATGACCGGTGACTTCGGCAAGGACGTACTAGGTCCACTGGTAGACATGGGTTTGCGCCTTGCAGGAAGTCGATCCGGGCGTAACGCACGCAATGATCTGCAGAGTTATCTCGGCGGCTTCGACAGCGCCCAGCGCGCACGCTTGGTAACGCGCTTGGGCTGGCACGACAAGGCGTTTCTATTGCCCGAACAACAGATCGGCTCGCACGCCGAACACCTGCATTTTTATGAGGCCGGTGCGCAGTTGCCACCGATCAGCGAGGCGGGCTCTCTGGAGCAGTGGCAGCAGCAAATCGGCGCGCTGTGCGTTGGCAACCACCGCTTGGCATTTGTCGTTTCTGTGGCGTTTGCAGGGCCTTTGCTGAACCTGCTCGGACATGAGTCGGGCGGTTTCCACCTGTATGGCGACAGCTCTGGCGGCAAGACCACCCACTTGCAGGTCGCTGCTTCGGTCTATGGAGGGCCGCGTCTGGTGCGTTCGTGGCGCTCGACCGATAACGCCTTGGAGTCCATCGCCGCTGCACACTCAGACGGCCTCCTGGTGCTGGATGAAATCGGCATGTGCGACCCTCGCATTATTGGCGAAACGGTCTACATGCTCGGCAATGGCACGGGTAAAGCACGGGCGAATGATCGAGGACAAGCGGGCCGACAGGTGCAGGAGTGGCGCTTGCTGTTTCTCTCGACCGGCGAGAAGACGTTGGCGCAGCACATGGCGGACGCAAACAAGGAGCTGAAAGCCGGTATGGAGGTGCGCATGCTCGCCGTGCCAGCGGATGCCAGCAAAGGCCTCGGCATGTTCGATGTGCTGAATGGTTTTGAGGACGCTGCCGCCCTCTCCGATGCGCTCAAAGCGCGTGTCGCCAAATACTACGGCACACCCCTCACCGCCTTCTTGCACGCTCTGTGTGCGCCTGGGGAAATGCTCAGGTGGTCGGTGATCATTCGCCGCACGGTGGAGCAATTCATCACGCAAAACCTGCCCGCATCAGCCAGTGGGCAAGCCCAACGTGCCGCCCTTCGATTCGGGCTCGCGGCAGCGGCCGGAGAGTTGGCCACAGCCTTCGGCGTCACCGGCTGGCCCGATGGCACGGCCACGACCGCCGCACGGGTGTGCCTGCATGCGTGGCTAGCCGAGCGTGGCGGCGCCGGTAACTTCGAGGGTGATGCGATTTTGGCGCGGCTGAGACAGGTCATCGAACGCTTTGGAGAAAGCCGCTTTACCCGCTGGGAATCCGCCGCCGCCAAGATCGATGAGCACGGTCCACGCACGATTGATCGGTTGGGCTTTCGCAAGACGATGGAACACGGCATGGGTGATGCCCTGCACACCACCAACACCTACTACGTCCTGCCGGAAGCATGGCGCTCCGAGATCTTCCGAGGCATGAACCTAAGTGCGGTCAACAAAGAGCTTTTGCGAAGGGGTGTTCTAGAGCCAGGAAAGGACGGCAAAGCTTCAACCGCAGTACGGCTACCCGGACTGGGCTTGCAACGCTGCTATGTGGTTATCGCAGTGCCCGAACAAGGTGATCACGGCGCCCAGGCGGCCTAAGAACGGCACCGCAATGAGGAGTGCAGGCTCACCTTGGCCTGGCCCGCCAGCGGAAAAAAATCAATCAACCTCTCACCTTTAGGAACTCAACATGAACCAGCTAAAACAGCAACAAGCCGCCCTGATTCAAGAGCTGGAAGCCCTGGAACAAAGCCTTCCACAACTAGAAACCGAGTGGCGTAATGCGCCGCGTGGTTTCAGTGCTATTGGCAACCCAATTGGAAGCCCGGAAGCCAGCGAAGCTGCGGATAAAATATCCAGTGCCGAAGCTCGTATACGAGCGATACCTCACGACTTGGCAGCAATTGACCGGAAGATTCAACACCTAGAACGCCTGGAAAAAAACGATCAAATCAAAGTCGAATCCATCCAAGCAATGACCGATGCAACAGCTGAAACAGAAGCGTTGGGGCGAAAAAGAGCGCACTTGAGTGAGCGGTTTAAGGCGATTCAATCTGAAGCCGATCAAGCACTAGAAAAGGCGCAACAAGCCGAGCGCGACGCTGCAACGTCCTACGCCAAAAGTCTCGCAAGCGGTGATACGGAAGGAGAAAAATCAGCAAGCGGCGAAATGCAAAAGGCCGCTAAGCACCTGGCCACAACGGACGAGCAGGTCAGAAGGCAAGACCTGATACTGGGTGCCTTGCAAGTCGAGCTTGATACTATTGAGGCTCAAATCACGAGTGCCCGCCAACGTTGCGATGAAGCTAAGGCCACAGCATTGAGTGCAGTAGGATTTGCGTTGAACGAGGAGTGGAATGCCGCAACCGAACGTCTGATGGCTTTGGGCGCGCGTATAGTTGCCGTCAGCTACGAAAAAGGGGGAATGGGCGATGCCTTGTCCGGATTGAATTTGCCTCGCTTCGGCCCCTTCCATTCCAAACTTGATCGTTCCGATTTGGCCGCAGTCGCCCGTAACATCTCCCTGGACGACCTGCTCGCCGCCTAGCCAAGAATCAGCCCGCTATCGCGGGCTGTTTACTCCTTCTAGCATTCCACACCTGGTCGAGGTACATAACGAATCATCGTGCGAATACATGGTTTGGGACAATGTTCAACGAGCTAAGCACGACAATGTGTCAAATTTTATTGGTCAATGAACTTGCCAAGACACTTTTGAAAAGCGGTGAAACCCATGGATCATCATCAATTCTGGCGAACGCTGGATCCAAAACGCTACCAAGCTCACGACTCACATCTGAAAGCCTTTGAGCTATCATAAATAAGTCTTGCGACCACTCGGGAATTAAAATTCCTCCTTCGCTGTATTTTACTGAAACAACACTCGACCGCATTAACCGCCCTACCCAATGAATGTAATCGGCAGCTAGTCCTTCTCTGCTTTGCAATGAGCCGGCAGTCGGACTGGCCGCGACATCTAAGGCAATAATTGCCAACATTAAACCGGCTTCGTGCGCATCAAACTCATAACCGTACCGTTGTGTTTCAATCAACGATATTAGTTGGCGCATCCTAGGATTGAATGACCGCAGTAAAAAATTGGTCGCATTGGGCTTCCTAAGTATTGTTGAACTTAGGTTACTAAAAACGGAAGAGCGAGACTCGCTAGGGATAAATGATATTCTTCTTTCGTCCGGCCGAGGCAGACTTTCCAGAAATTGATCAAGCATTTTTTCATCTAGAATACTTGCCACTCTGATTTGGCCTGCACGTCTAAACAAGCTCGAAACTAGTGCGAGGACCGCATCCCTATGACTAGACACCTTAAATAGGGCATCCCCGAATACATCTGTATCGACCCCATCAGGCAAATCGGCTAAAAAGCCCATAACATATTCGTTAATTCTACCCTGGGCCGTGGAGTTCCTTACAACTATTTCCCTAAGCCCCTGTAGAAATTTATTTATTTTCATTATCTGCGGCGGCCTCACTTCGGGCTGAAGCTCTGAAGCCGAAACCTTTACAGCTACCGAATTCAAACTAGTGTTATCCCATACAAGCTCGGAGCTATACTCATTTGAGGTTGAGTTGCTGCGAACAAGCTCAAGAATATACGCGTACACACGCCAAGAGTTAACTTGATTTAGTGCACAAATGGCGAAAGGCCAAACCCCAGCCGCTTTACTTAGGCTATTGGACAGTAGATATACGGACGGGAGACCTTTATTACTGACGATACATATATAGCGATCATGAAAGGCTTGCTTAGTTCCTCCCCCACGCTTTATATGGAAGATAGAAATCTTCCCCGCTAGTTTTTCGCACAGTTCAGAAGCGGTAGACTTTAATTTTTCGAGATAGTCAGAAACCCCATTAGTATCAGTATCATCGGCGGAGTTAGAGTCTGGATTTTTTTGGCCTGGAGAGATAATAATATTAAGTATTGCTGATTGATTTCCCTGTCGAGCAACGACACGACTGAACGCCTCGCTACCTAGAAAGGGATCGACTAGGTATGCTTCGGAGACGCTAGGCTGTTCTAGTTTCTTTTTGATCCAACGAATTACCGCAAGCTGTCCTTCCATACCGCGCTCGAACCATATGTTTTCCAAAACCGCAATTCGAGTGCCTATCAATGAAACAATTTCTGCAGCTTGCTTTCTAAGAGTATCCAGCGCACCTGATCGATTCGCAATAGACGCCGCTTCAAATGAAGATGTCACGATTTTGCTTCTAGCTTCCAAATCAGCAGAGTTTTTCGCTCCGCGAAAAGGTGGCGGCATCAAATCATGCCCACCAAGAACTGAGAGTCCAACATCTATACTCTGAGGAAACTGATTTTTGATTTTATCAACTAGCTCGCCCGACAAATCAAATACGGAAACCTCTATATCCGTAACATGAGCGAACGCAGAAATTTTAGCCTCTTGCTGATCCTCAGCAAAATGAACAAGTTGAGACTTTAGCAATTCATCATAATTTGAAAGCGCAACATGCAGCGTATAACCTTTACTTACCCCCTGATTGCAACGCTTAATTTCAAATTCAATCATTGGATCTCTCGTTCGGAGGCTTGGCCTGTTTGACAATATCTCGAAAAGAGGTCCATCCAATCCATCTACGAAGGTTCTACGGTAAAAAAAGTCTACAACGCCTATTACTTGTCGCGACTCCAGTACTTCCCCAAGCCCTGATAATTCACCAATTTTTAGGATGATTGCCTGCAGAACCTTAGGTAAGGTCCCTTGGACTAGCTGCTCGTTTAGCTCTTTCAATACTTCATTAAATATCTGTTCTCCAGCGATACCTTTCCTGCAAAGACTCCCTACGCCAGTAACACTCGTGCGCTGCGCCCCCTCATCTATAACAAGCGGCCCAAATGGCGCTCCAGTTATAGTATTACCTCCAGCAATAGGGCATTCGTCAGGTATTGATATCTGCCCGCAGCCCATGTCGCTTAAGATGAAAACCTCTTCTTCGCTGGATAATATTTTTTCCCAAACCAAGAGCGTCGCAGAACTATCTGGTAAAGCTGTACTATATGCCTCATTATCTCCAAGCTTTGACGGTAAATGTGGCTTTGGATAAGCACCAGAACCGCGCACGCTTCTCAGCAAAACATAACAAACGATTGGATTTTGTAAGTTTATAGAAACACCAAATACGGTTATTGCGACCGACATACTCTCACGCTCCTTGAGATATTCGCTGCGGAATAAAATGGTAGCTATTGGGAATTACGGCCTGGCACAAAAGTCAGCAACCCGCTAATTAAACACATTGAGATTAGGGGCTAGCTAACTTTCGTCAAGCCGACAGGCCTATCGCAGCTGCTTAATACGTTCTTGGAGAGCCAGGGCGACAGGAATGTTAATGGCAGCAAGTGCTGCCGCTACCTGGATAAGCGCATGCCGCGCCTCAGCATGTTTTGACAGGGCCTGGGCGTCGGAGGTCAATGCAGTCGCCACCAGTCTCACTAATGCCTCGCTCGTATCCTCGCGGTACCAGCGACCTGGAGGCTCGCGCTCCTTCAACATGGCGGCCAGCCAAGTTAGCCCGTCGAGCCGAAGTGGAGCTCCGAACTCTGTCGTCAAGAAGTGGCAGAAACGGGTCACGCATTCTTCGTTGCGAGTCAGGTGTGTAGCGGCCCAGCGATTATAGAAGTCTTTCATTCGCAAAGCCGCGCCTGGGCGCAGCCGGGACAGGGCGTCTTCGTTTCCGAAGCCAAGCAGGTCGCAAGTCAAACGCTCTCCATAGTACCAGAGGCCAGGTTGGGACCAATCGGCTGAGAGGCCGTACTCCGCAATAGCTCGCCAGACACGCTCAAACGCTACCGGGTCATCGCCTTTTCCGAGGCGCAGGAACAAGCTGCGAATGAAGTGCTGCAGTGCGACGTGTGCGGCCGGGCCGTGGACGAGAACTGGCTCCCAAACCGCGCGGTCTTCCCCTTCTGGCGAAGCAAGCGAGAGGGCGCCGAGCTTCTGAAGGATGTCGTAGCCGAGGTCCTGGCTTGGCAAGTCGTACTCGCCATGCTCCTTCGAGCGCGACTTTGCACGCGTGCTGTCGTAATTCCAGATGCGCAGCGCCAAACGCGTATCGAGAGCGTGGTCGCCAGTGCCGTTACCCTCGATGAGCCAGTTAAACAGAACTTCTAGGGTCTGACCATCCAGCGAACCACCTAGTACACGCTCTGGCTTTCCGCGCCAAGTTTGGGAACCCGCATTATAGAGCCGCGTCTGGCGCTGAAAGTCCAAACGTTCTCGGCCCTCGACAACCCGCTTGAAATCGAGCTCATCCGGAGTCGCTTTCGGTCCACGAAGCGGAAAACGCCTCAGCCGCGCGAGCCAAACCTTCCAGACGTGCCCAGCATTGTCGGATTCACCATGACGCGGAGCTAGCAGGATGAGACCAGCCCAAAGGAGCCCGGCTCGGAGCAGCCGCCACCAAGTGGTACCTAGCTGCTCTCGATTGGCGTAGGCGACATCGATCACAACGGCGGTCGCTTTCGTGTTGCAGCTTGTCAGAAGACGCAGGACGGCGGTCTCCCATTCCCGAGCGTTATCTCCACCTGCGAGCCACAGGTGCATGACTGCATAGGTGACGAACTTCAACTCATCATTGGCACTCCCAGAGCGTTGACTGCGAATCTCTTCTACTGTGGACGCGACAGACTCCGTACAGGCGCGCACCACTTCAAGTACGTGCTTCTGTGCTTCGGGGTTCCGGATGAGCCAAACGCCACCCAATACTACGAGTGTAGCGGCAGCAGCGAGACGGCATTTCGACTTCGCGCTCTCCCCTTCATCTTCCGCTCTGGTCTCACACTCCTGAAAAAGATTAAAGAGGTATGCTGCGTCGACGTCGGTGAGCAACTGGCCTCCCCGAAGCAGCTTCTCACAGCGATCCGGTAGTAACAGATATTCAAGAGTTGACGCGCCCTCAGCCTGCCACAACTGCACTGCGAGTCGTAATTCCTCTGGGTAAACAAGCTCCTCACTCTGAGCGCCCGTCGCAGGGTCGGTGATGGTCTGGTAGTTGGCCCGGTCGAGCGCAGCGAATATCAGCTTGAATTCCAACGCCTCCTTCGGATCTTCAGGATGCCCCCAGGTCGGCAACAGCGCTAGAAGACGCTGCGCGACGTCGTCGTGGGTCCGTAGAAGCTCGACAACGACATGGAGGAACATTTTCTGACGATGAGGAGCAAGAATCCAATCACGGGCGAAGTCAAATATCGTCTTGCCGTCCCTGAGCCAGCCCCAGTCAATAAAGTTATGGCCAACCTGTTTCACTCGAATACTGTCCCAATAGAACAGGTCAGGGAACGTAATCAGAGGTGCGAGCGACCCTGTAAGTAGAGACGGCCGATACTTAGCGATGTTGAGGAGCACGCTGACGAGCGCTGCAGAGTTTCCTTCGCGGAATATTTTCTCGATATAAAAGGAAATGTCGGCTCCCTCGTCGAGCCTCATCGTAAGCCAGCGCTCCAATGCATCGAGAGCACAAAACAGCTGTCCACTATGCATCGACTCATTGGACTGCGGCCAGCCGAAAACCTGCCGCCAGCCAGAAAAGGTCTTCTCAGACCTGTCCGCAAATAGCAGCGTAACTCCAGGGGCCTCGTCGGTTTGCCCCCTCATATATTCGGCGCACCAGCGCTCGGTGCAGAAGTTCACCAACGCGATGAGCGAGGTGAGCGCCATTTCAGGAGCCAGATTGAGGAAGTGGAAGAATGGGCTTTTCCAGAAGGCAGTCGGGTAAGCATCCTGGGAGTATTCGAGACCGAGATTCATCCGGAACCGCCCAGAGACGTACTCCTCTTCCGGCCGGTCTTCGATGATAAGTGCAAGCAGTATTTCGGCCGCCAACTTAGGCTGTGTACGCATCAGAGGCTGGAGACCTTTCTCTTTGATGCAGGCTGTCCGAAAATCTATATCTACCTTTTCGCTAGCACCTAGCGGCCAAGGCGGCAATCGCTCGCGACGCGATCCCAGAGCACGCGGCATCTGCTTTCGTTCTATGTATCGAGCCTTATATCCAGCATCTGTCTTCAGGCGCGCAGAGTGTTTCATCGTCTTCTGTAGCAGACCATCGGCAATGCGGCGCGTGACCTCAGCGTCGACTTCTCGACGTCCTGAGAGTTCAAGTGCCCAGTTTCCGACCTCGGTTGGCAAATCGGCCGCTCCAGCCAGTGACGCGGTATACAGCGTCGGCTCATGCGTCAAATACATCACGCCGCACCCCTTCTCAACCTGCACGGTCCGAGCCATGGCCAGCGCCATCTCCGCCATCTCCAGACGAAAAGGCATCAGATTGCCATTACTCAGTCTAAGTGGAGTCTTCGTCAACCAGGTCTCAATAACCTTCGCTAGAGCTGATGAAACCAGCCCCGCCAGACGCTCTCGCTGCACAATGAGGAAGCGTAGAACGGGCAGCCAACGGCCGAGAACAATAGATCGGTACTGCGCTTCAATGTACAAGCCGGCTGAAGCATTCAGTTTCATTCCGCCGCCGGCAGGCACCGTCGCGATGTGGTGGAAGCGCTGGAGCAGCTTGGTGAAGTATTTCGCCCCATCGTCGAGCAGGAGATCGACGTGTTCGGTCAGGAAACGTTCGGCGTCAGAATCCAAGCAGAGCGCATCAAGAAGGATGTTACCTGCTAGGTCGTTCCCCGCGGCTTCCGCAGCCCCAAAAGCGAGGTCCCAGGCGGTGCCAATCTCGGCAGGCTGTCGAAGTAAAAACTGGCCCAGCATCCTGAGTGCGTTCGTCCAGAGCGGATTAGCGGCAAAGGCGGACCACTTCGACGTGTCTGTCCAAATCTGCTTCAAGAACTGGAAGCGCGCCCAATCCGCCGCGAGATCGTGCTCGAACTCGATGCGGTTGGTCCGCGCGTTTAGGCGAAGCGGGAGCTCGTCTGGGCAGGGCGTGAGAGTCGCCGTGTCCGCCGGTTCCAGGTCAGTTAGCGCGAAGCTTCGCTCGAACGATGCTTCTCGCTGGGCGAGCCGCATCATCAAAGCCTTCACATCGGAGCGGTCATTCGTCCAATACTTCCAGAGGCGATCGGCGATGGCAGTGTGAGACGCCAATCCATCAGCGTTACCCCCCAGCGCCGCACCCGCCTTGATGACCCACGCCAATGCCCGCAAGTTCGTCAGCGCCGCGATGGTCTCGTCATGCCCGGCCAACCAGCTCAAGGTGAGTGAAGGCAAAAGCGCTAGCTTTACTGCATCGTGCTTGAGCGTTTCTACCTCAAAAGGATGCGCTTTCCGACCGTCGAGTATCGTCTCTTCGCCCTCGACCCAACTCTGAGTCTGCATGACGATAATGACACGCCACGGCCCCTCGGTCTCTGCGCTATCACTTGGTAAAATAACTCTAAGCAGTTGGCGGATGACAACGAACTCGCGGGCCTCGATACGCTCCGCAGAGTCGATGACCAACACATTATGCGGCTTCACCGTTGCGTTTAGCACCAGCGAGAGTTCGTGCCTCAGAGGAAGAGTGCCGCGGCGCGCAGCACTAAGCGCTGTCTTCAGTTCTTCCGGACCGAACCACACTTGGCTCCAAGACAGATACTCGTCGTCCAACACAGATTTGACCAGTGCTGACTTGCCTGAGCCCGACTCTCCGAACACCACAGTGATTGGCTGTTCGGCGATAGCGGACTGGAGCGACGCCTTCTCCGCTGTTCGTGGGACTGCGTAGCCAGACGGTAACTGCGTCTCTATGCGAGCCTTGTGATCTGCGGTGATGCTGAAGAGTGTCTCCCAATCGCGTTCGAAGTCAGGATGATGACGGAGGCCGAACTGGCCTCGGAGCGAGGACAAAAGGTCCAGGACGGTAATAGTCCCGCTGCGAAGGCGAACCTCCTTCGCGACGTCAACGAGTCCATTCCAAAGAGCCTGCGCTTCGTCATCGCTGCCGGACTCAAGCAAGCGCCGGCATTGCGCTATGGCCTGGAGCTTGTTCTCGGAGTGTGCAAGCTGCAAGTCGGTGGGCAGCACGTGTATGCGGCGAATAAGCTCAATCGTTTCCTCGTCGGACGCGCCGCCCGGTTTTTGGACGCTGTTGAAGACACCCGACTGATTCCTGTTACTGCGGATACGGCTCATAGCAAGCGAAATATCTGTGCCGCTGCACGCGTTCTTCACTTCACGCCAAGCAGGGTCGAATGTCTTTTGGGTGCCTAGAGTGACCAAGGCCAGACCGTCGAATGCGCGGTTGAACAATCCCTGCGGATCACGCCACAGTTCCCAAGCGCGCGTCACGAAGTCAGATGGGAGGCCAGCCGCGGTCACCTGCAAATTACCCTTCGCCGAGATCGCAAGGCGCCGGAGCGCGGTGGTGCCTTGAACAGTCAGCAGCAGATCGTCAATGCCCCACCCTAAGGCAGAGACTTGGGCCTGAACCTGCGTGACCACCCCACCGATACCTGGTGCCTGCTCACCTGACAGGGCCTTCACCAACTGCCATGCGCTTATCAGATCCTCGAACTCGAACCCGGCGCCGCTTGTCGATCGCAGCGTCGCGTAAGAGGGGGTAGCGCTGCCACTGCGAGGTACTTTCGACGTTGATGTCTTCTTAGATGAGGCCATTAGCTTCCGATTGCTTATAGCTGTGCCATATTTGCTGGCAATAACAGGGGTGCAAGCTCGACACAGCTTTAAGTTGAGCTGGAAGCGCCTCGCAGGTAACCGATTGATCGCTCATCAACACTGAGTTTCACTCGCAAAGTGTACAGCCGAGGAGGTACCGAAGCCACCGCGCTGGCAACACCCGGGACAGTCCTCAGGAAAGCCTCCAAAAAGAAAGCGGACGATGCCGAATATCCTTTAGCTCCCCGTCGCAGATGAAAACGAATGGACTGAGAGCGTGCTCATATAGAGATGCGCCAATACTGGGAGCTGTGAGTTCAAATATCCCCTAGTGATGTAACCTCCGCACCGCTTGTAGCACCCTATTGAGATCGAACATCACAGAAACGTAACAATTAAAAGTATATTAATCATATACATAGATTAAATTTTGGCACCTGTAACACCAACTTTTACCCCCCAGCCCCGCTGGTGGATAAACCTTCAGCGATGGACGTCACGGGTGTGCGGTTCCTATTTCAAAATCTCAGGCCCCCCGAGAGAGTTGACTAGGTATAAGGTAGGAACCCGCATTACCGTTTCAGCGGAAAGGTGCCCAACTTAGTGTGCTGTTCACCAGTGCATTTTCATATGACGAGAAACCTTGCTGGGGACCCTAGGTAATTCGGAAAGACACGGGGCATAGAACCCGCGTGATCGTGTCAGCGGAAAGGTGCCCAGCTTAGTGAACAGGTGAACCAGGTGAACTGCTGTTCACCAGTGCATTTGCCCTATGAATCGGAAAGCCGCTGGGGACCCTGGGAATTTCGGATAGACACGGGGCATAGAACCCGCGCGTTCGTGTTAGCGGCTGGATTTTTTAAGTTGGTTGACAGGTTGACGTGGTTGACACCCGTCACCATGGTTGACGCAATGGAGGTGTTCACTATCCGCAACAAATACAGCCACCTTTACCGAAGCTGTAACGATGGCCCTTTTTCTTCAAGATCCTTTCAATTTCAACGATTGAAATTTCAGTAACTTCCGGCACCTCCCACTAACTCGATCCCGCGGGTTTCATGCCCCGTGTGAAGCTAAAGCTCACAGGGTCCCCAGCGTGATTTCCTCTCATCGAAAGGCGGAGCCCGCGAAATTCGCTTGGTAGGCTCGAGCACAACGCGCCTGCCCACAACACCCGGATGCTGACTTTAGCGTTACACGCAGGGGCAGCGTTACATCGGGGGTACGCTATGTCGCTCAACTGTGTAACAGGCATGAAAGCCAATGAAAACGGGCGTTTGGTGAAGGGCGTTACACTCGTAACACCGGTTACACCAGTTTTGGAGGGGGGCTGGATATGTGCTCTCATGCTGCCTTTCCAAAGTGGCCCTACGCCACATTGTTGGTGGCCTCTAGGGTGGGTAATTGCACTCAACCTGACCACCCATTCGCATTGCACTTGCCCACTCATTTGCATTCGACTTGGCAAGTCGTTCGCATCGGACTTGACCAGCACACTGGCTGGCCCTGATTGGCAGAAGTCGACTCGAAGCGGACGCCATAAATTGCAGGCGGGGATAGTTTTCTGATGTCTTGGGGCGCCGTATAGTGGCAATACTTATTCAGTCAAAGGAGTGGCTATGAACCCGTTAAGCGGCCTACCTGTCGGTGTAAACGTCACTACTCACTGCGCGAAAAGGGCAGTTCAATGCGTGCAAGAATGATTTTTGCCGGGATCGGCACGCTCTTGGCGCTGATGTCTGCATCGCCAGCCCAGTCTGCGCCCCTGCCGCCAGGCACTGTCAACAAGGGGGGTATCTCGGTGCAGGTACAAGGTTCGGGCACAGATATCATCTTGATCCCAGGATTTGCGTCGTCCTACGAAGTATGGGCAGATTTGGCCTCCAGATTAAGACTCAGCCACCGGCTCCATCTTATACAGGTAGCTGGATTTGCCGGCTCGCCTGCTGTATCCAATCCGGACGGGAGAGTAGTCGCGTCTACGGTCGAGGCGATCGCTGAATACATCCGCAGCCAGCGCATCGAGTCGCCGGTCATCATCGGGCATTCGTTGGGTGGCGAGGCGGCACTCATGCTAGGTGCTCGTCATCCTGATCAAGTGGGACGCCTGATGATTGTCGATGCGATGCCCTTTTACACCTTGCTCTTTGATCCCTCCGCGACCAGTGAAACGGCGGCCCCGCATGCGGCTGCAATGCGTGATGCAATGTTGGCGGCAACGCCTGAGCAGGCGCAAGCCATGCAGCATGCCTCCATCGCCCGCCTCGCCAAAACTGAAGCGGTCAGGCCAGGCCTGGTCGAGGCGGGGTTAAACTCGGACCGAAAGACCATGGCCGATGCCATGTATGAATTGATGGTCTCAGACCTCCGGCCTGAGCTTGGGCACATTAAGGTGCCGGTTGAGGTCGTCTACGCCTACGATGCGCTTTTCGGCGTAGAAGCGTCCCACGTCGATGCAATGTTCCGTAACGCCTATGCTTCTACCCCAAACATCAGCTTCAGGCGCATTGACGGCAGTTTTCACTTCATCATGCTCGACCAGCCCGAACTGTTCGCCAGTGCTGTCATCAAGTTCCTGAACCAGTGAACGGCAACGGAGTTGCCAGAGTGGTGAGTCGCCGTAAAACGGTACAGGATTCGTAGCCGTGCTTGCAGGTCACCGACCGTCCGCTATTGGCCGTTTGTTGCCGACCAAGGCCACTCAGTGTGATGAGTCAGATCCGATGCAAACGACTGGTCAAGTCGAATGCCTGGATATCCTGGATGAAAATGCAGGATTCATCACACTTGCGCTCGCCTCACTGGCGGCAGAAGGTCGAACGAAGAAGCAACTACTCAGCTGGATGGCAATACATCAGCCACCATTGGGTGTTGCTTTACCCTGCGGGGACACTTCGAAAAAGAGGCCAGAAGGAAGCGCCGTGTATGCCCACGTGTATGCCTAACCGAAGCAACACCAAGCATACCCAATGAATACGGGCTTCTTACTGTCCAGTTCAAACGACGCCGGGCCACCAGATATAACAAGAAAGCCCCAGCTCAAAACACCTGGGCCTTTCTTTCAGTCGACGGCTTAACGTTTCCGCAACGCCTCCAACAACGCCGGCAAGTCTTCCTCAGGAAAACGCTGATGCAACGCCAGCAGCTTCTCATCCGCTGCCTTGCTTTGCCCTGCCGCACGCAGGTTCACAATCTCCTGCAACCCCTCCTCCAACGAAGGTAGCGCCACCGGCGCGCGCTTGCTGAGTCGGGTGCTCGACTCGTCCGCCATTGAGCCCATGACTTGCGCACTCTCGGCTTTGGGCGCGATGGCAAGTCGGGCCACGGGGGCAGGGGCGGACATTGGTGGCGGGGCTGGACGTGCGGCTTGCTCTTGAGGTGCGGAGAAGGTCGCGGTGGAGATTTCGGGTTGCGGCACGGGCGAGCGCATCACTACGCCGATCATCAGTGCCACGCCTGCGACGGTGGCGAATGCCATTTGCCAGCGTGGCCGTTGGCAGGCTTGCAGCCAGCGTTGCCACAGGTTCGGCTGCGGGGCTGGGGCTTCGCGGCGGGCGGCGTTGAGGATGAAGGCGTCGAGGGACGCGGGCGGTTCGCCGGTGCTGTGTTGACGGAAATGCTGGAGCAGCACGTCGTCGGGGTCCGGGGTGTGTCGGGAGTCGGTCATGCGGGTATCTCCTCGGCCAGCAGGCGGCGCAGTTTCTGCTGGGCGTAACGCAGGCGGCTTTTGACGGTTTCCAGCGGGGTGCCGGTGAGGGCGGCGATTTGCGGCACTTCGAGGTCGCCGTGCAGGCGCAGCAGGAAGACTTCGCGCTGGTCTTCGGGCAGGCCTTGCAGCGCTGCATCAAGGCGGGCCTGGTCGCGGCTCAGGCTCAGTTGCTGCTCGGGGCCGGCGCTGTCGTCGGCCTGGGCGTGCAATTGCTCGTCGTAGCTGTCGTGCAGCGGGTTGTGGATGCCGTGCTTGCGCCAATGGTCGATCAGGCGGTTGCGGGCGATCTGGAACAGCCATGTGCGAAAACTCGCCCGGCCTTGTGGCTGGGTGGCGCTGCGGATCAGGCTGAGCCAGGTTTCCTGGTAGATTTCCTCGGCCAGTTCGGCCTTGTTGCTCAGGGATACGAGGAATCGGTACAGGCCCTGGCGGTGCCGCGCATACAGGGCTTCGAACGCGGCACTGTCGCCGGTTCGGTAGCGGGCCAGTAGCGCTTCGTCGCTGGGTGAATCATCGGGTACGGCCATGTAGGTGGCGAACTCCTTTCGATGGATCAATGCAGATGACCTGTGGGAGCCGGGCTTGCCCGCGATGCAGAGGCTTCGGTGTTTCAGTCACACCGCAATGATGCTATCGCAGGCAAGCCAGCTCCCACATTGGATCGTCGTTGCATGGGCAATCAGTGTTTGAGGCTTTGGGCCAGTTCCACCAGTTGTACGAACTCATTGCGCAGGCCGAACGGGTCATTGCCTCGGGCCGAGCGGGCCAGTGCAGCGGTGTCCTGCAGGCTCATGCTACCAGTGTAGCGGCCATCGCCCTTGAGCTGTTGGGCGAAGGCAGCGACGGCGGCGGCGAAACGCAGGTCTTCACTGGCCTTGCCCGAAACAGTGCTGATGGGCCGCTCGATCAACTGGCTGTCACCTCCCGCAGCAGGCTTGTAGCGCACACGCAGCATCGCGAGCTCAGCGGATTTTTCCTCAGGCGCCGGCACGGCCGCGTAACGCAAAGGCTCCAACCACCCCTTCTCGCCCTTCGGCACAATTTCGTACAACGCCGTTACCGTATGCCCTGCACCGATCTCACCCGCGTCGACCTTGTCGTTGTTGAAATCCTCACGCTTCAAGGCGCGGTTTTCATAGCCGAGCAGGCGATATTCGCTGACGCGTGCGGGGTTGAATTCCACCTGCAGTTTCACATCCCGAGCCACGACCGCCAGGGTCGAACTGAGTTGGTCCACCAACACTTTGCGCGCTTCACGCAGGGTGTCGATGTAGGCGTAGTTACCGTCGCCCGCGTCGGCCAGTTGTTCCATCAGGTGTTCGTTGTAGTTATCCACACCGAAGCCCAGGGTGGTGAGAGACACGCCACTTTTACGCTGCTCGGCGGCCATCTGCTTGAGGCTGTCGAAGTCGCTGATGCCCACGTTGAAGTCACCGTCGGTGGCCAGCAGGATGCGATTGATGCCCTTGTCGATAAAGCCTTCGCGGGCCATCTGGTAGGCGAGTTCGATGCCGGACGCGCCCGCCGTGGAGCCGCCGGCAGTGAGTTGGTCGATGGCGTTGCGGATCTTCTGCTTGTCACGACCCGAGGTAGGCTTGAGCACCACCCGGGATTCACCGGCATACACCACCAACGAAACACGGTCCTGTTCACGCAACTGGTCCACCAGCAATTTCAGCGTGCTTTTGACCAGCGGCAAGCCTTCGCGGCGGTCCATGGAGCCGGACACGTCCACCAGGAACACTAGGTTGGCCGGCGCCAACTCTGCCACGGCGCGGTCGGAGGCCTTGATGCCGATGCGCAGCAACTGGGTGCGAGGGTTCCACGGTGTGGCGGCCACTTCGGTGGTCACGCCGAAGGGCGAGCCGTCGGTGGGCAGTGCGTAGCTGTAGGGAAAATAGTTGACCATTTCCTCCAGACGCACTGCGCCTTCGGGCGGCAGGCTGCCTTGGTTGAGGAAGCGTCTTACGTTGGCGTAGCTGCCGGTATCGACATCCACGCTGAAGGTTGAAACCGGCGTTTCAGCCACGCGATGCACCGGGTTGTCCGGCAGGTTTTCGTATTGTTCGCGGGGTTCGCTGCGGTATTCCATCGCGATGGAATCCTGCATCACCCTTTGTGCGCTCATGGGCGCAGGCATGGGCATGCGTTTAACCAATGCGCCTTGTACGGGGACACTTTGCAGCTCGGAGACCGGCGCAGCTTCGGCAGGCTCGGCTGCATCATGGGAAGAGGACAGCCCACAACCGGCCAGCGTCACCAGCAAGGTAACGGCAAAGCCCTGGGCAGCAGGACGCAGGAAGAGCAGAGGACGGGACATGGGCTGAACCTCGTGAATGAATGATCCGTTCACAAGGTCAGACGCGAGAGGCTGGCTGTTCGGGTTAAACCGTTCGGCGGGACAGGAAAACCTGCCCCGCCGAACCGCTCAATCAGTCAGTACCGTATTTCGGGTTACGTGGACCGTACAGGATCCCCGCACGCTGACCCGGCGACAGCAGGCGCGCACTGGTGATACCGGCAATCGGATGCGCCGCGTCGGTGGAGCTGTTGATCACTTGCTTGACCGCCGCAGTGATCAGCATGCCGATGAGGCCGCCGCCGTTGTTGTTGCCTTCCTCGCTGGACGCATGCGCCGAGCCGGTCCACAGGGTGGTGCCGGTGCGCAGGTCGACCAGTTTGGCCGAGGCCGTCACGGAAGTGTCGCTGGAGATCAGCATGTACTTGGTGCCGTAATTGGTAACGGTGATGTACAACGCCGAATCCGCGCCGAAGATGTCATGCAGCTTGGCCGGTGGCACCGCCTGGATATCATTGGCGGTGGTCAGGCCGTTCTGGCGGAAGGTTTCGTCCACCAGGGCGATCGGCAACACGTAGTAGCCAGCTTCGGCCAGCGGGTAGGTCACTTGCGAGACCATGCTGTAGGACGCCTGCACTTCCGGCGACTCATTGATCGGCGGCAGGACCAGGATCGACTTTGGTCGTGCCTGTTTGTATGCCGTGTAATCAATGGTCTTGGGGGCTGCGCAACCGCCGAGCAGGGCCAGGGCCAGCAAGGCGCCCGTGAGTTTCAACAGGCTCATTTAGTGGCGACTCCGGTCTTGGCGTTCTTCAGCAAAAAGTCCATGTACGAGGCAGACTCAGGGAACAGCGCCTTCTCGGTGCGGAATTCCTGCACCATCTGGTCATCCTTGCCCAGGCTCAGGTACAGCATGCCCAGGTGGGCGTGGTAACCCGGCGGGGCCTTGCGGCCACTGGCGTTGATCTTCTGCAGGTCCCGCTCCAGCGCCTCGACCTGCGCTTCCTTGGGCTCGCCCTTGAAGTATTCGTAAACCTGCGGCTGATAACTTTCCCATTGATACAACGGCTGGGGCGCCGTCTGGCACCCGGCGACCGTCGCCACTGCTGTCAGCATCAGCGCCAACTTGACTGCCTTGCTCATCCTTGTACTGCTCCTTGAAGTGCTGCTTGAGGTGCTGCTGATCAGTTGCGTGGGTTCCAGGCGCCAGCGTTGATGCCGTCGACAAGGCGGTTGATGGCTTCACGCATGGCCAGGTCGAGGACCTTGCCATTGAGGGTGGAGTCGTAGCTGGCGGTGCCGCCGAAACCGATCACTTCACGGTTGGACAGCGCGTATTCACCGGCGCCCTGGGTGGAATACACCACTTCGGAGGTGCTGATGTTGACGATGTTCAACGCGACTTTGGCGTAAGCCACTTGGGTCTTGCCACGCCCGAGGATGCCGAACAGCTGGCGGTCGCCGGTTTCTTTGCGGCCAAACTCGGTCACGTCGCCGGTCACGACGTAGTCAGCGCCCTTGAGCTTCTGCACAGTGCCTTTGATCGCGGCTTCCTGGGAGATCTCGCCCATGTTGTCGCGGTCCAGCACGCTGAAGCGGTTGGTCTGCTGCAGGTGGGTGATCAGGATGGTCTTGGCCTGGCCACCGAGGCGATCAACGCCGTCGGAGAAGATGCCGCGCATGTAGCTGGAGCGGTTGTCGAACTTACCGACTGCAATCGGTACCCGCACACCGGAATAGGCGACGTTGGCGCTGGCGACTTGTTCCACCGGCATGGCGCGATTGCTCTCCGTGGCGCAACCGGCCACGGTCAGCAGCGCTGCGGCGGTGAGGCCGGACAGCAGGATTTTGGACAGTGTTTTCACAGGGTGCTCCTAAGTGGGAAATCGGGTGCGGCCGCTGACGCTAGCGGGACGGAATGTCGCGCAAATCGTCAACGATGAATCGGCTCAATAAACCGGTGTAGAAGGTCTCGACGCTGGAGTTGCCAGAGTTGGTCAGCACCCCGGCCATCGTTTTCATGTTCTGCCAGTCGCCCTTGTAGCCGCCTGGCATCAGCCCTTGGCGAGCCTGAGAGAAATGCAGCACTTCGGCGCCGGCTTTCTTGACCTTGACCTGGTAGTTGAAGTCGACACTGGCGAGGATGGTCTTGTCATCGACGATGGCCGTCATGAAACCGCCTTGGGTGTCTTGTATCCGCCGGGTATAGATGACGTTCACATCCAGCAGGTAATCGGCCTTGTCCTTGCTGCTGGCGTAGCGCTTGGCCTTGAGCAGGCGGTCGATCAAATCGACACCGAGCTGCTGGCGCACTTTGTCATCCGACAGGAAGCGTTCGTTCTTGCCCACCACCTCAACATCGAAGGTCTCGAGCCAGTAGGTAGCGGTCTTGGGGATGGCTACCGGCGCCGGGGAGATGTAGTAATCCGGCTTGGAGGCACAGCCCGCCATAAGGCAGGCCGCGAGAAATACGGCAAACACGCGCATGTCTGAATTCGTCCCTGAAAAGTATCGTGCTTTAAACAGTCGCGGCATTTTACGGAGTTGAAAGCCGTTCTCAAGTTGTTTTGAAGCCCGTGTGGCGTCGCTTTACTGACGCTTACGTGCAAACATCCGGTCGCCATGCGCTAAGGCGCTGTCAGTCAACCAAAAAGAGTGATGGCTAATAGCCTTCACCCGGCAGATAAAAAACCTCCGCTCAAGTTATGCCCCTGAAAGACGAGACAGTGGCTTGGTTCATTCATTTATAGGGATATTGCGTGTTGAAAACCCTCCTCCGGGCGGCAACGCTCGTCGCCGCGTTATCGATGACCGGCTGTGTGTCATACACCGTCACCGGCCCCATCGGTGCCCCGCTCCATCCGGCTTCCACCAGCAGCTCGCGCAGTGCGCAAGTCGCCGATGTGACGGTGAATGCCACCGACGTCAATGAAGCCAACAAAACGGCGATCAGCAGTTCCCTAACGGCCCAGATCACCCAGTACGTGCGCACGGCGGGCTATTTCAAGCAGGTGACCGAGTATCCGGTACGCCTGGGCGAGCACGACGTCACCCTCAAATTCAATATGACTTCCCTCAAGGGTCATCGCGCCCCGCACCCGGCGTACGTGCCGGGGGCGCTGCTGACGTTGACCATTTGGATCTGGGTCAACGGACCGATCTACGTGGACAGCTTTGACGTCGCCGGCGACCTGGTCATCGTCGATCGCGATGGCAAGGAGCTGGCGTCGGCGAAGGAGTCGATCAAGTTCGAACATAACGTCGGGTTGTACAGCGGCCAATATTGGGCGCCTTCGATGGGCGGCCAGCAACTGACCAAACTGGTCGCGCAACTGCTCGACACCGCTACCGCCAACCTGGCGAAACCCTAGTTTCAGGAGCAACACATGAAAGGATTGATCAAACACTGCCTGGTACTCGCGGCAGTCTTGCTGACCGGCTGCGTGTCCTACTCACAACACGAACTGCCAGCGGTGCAGACCTGGCCTCCGACAGCTAACGTGCCGGCGCAAAAACCGACGGCGTATGTGCATACCACCGCGCAAAACCACGTAAACGGCGGTCCGGGCAATGCTGCCGTCGGTGCCCCGGTGGTGGTGTGGGAAAAAGCCGTGGCTGACTCGTTGCGCCAGTCCAATCGTTTTTCACGGGTGAGCACTGACAAAGTCGACTCGGACATCTACGTGGATGCCACGCTGCACAACAACGAAGAGTACAGCCCGGTGTCGGCGTTCATCACCGGCTTTACGCTGTTCCTCATTCCGAGCACGGCAAAAAACACCTTCACCCTGGAAACGGTATTCAAGGACAAGGATGGCAAGGAGTTGGCCCGTGTGAAGAAGAGCGAATCGGTACGCACCTGGATGCACCTGGTGCTGATCGTGGGCATCCCGTTCCAGGCGGACACGCGGGAAGTGGTGGAGGCGCTGACGCGCAGTACCCTGGATGAAGCGGTGCAGCGCAAGTTGTTCTGATGAAACCTGTGGCGACGGAGCGGGCTCCCTCGCCACAGGCAAAGCGTATGACCTTAACTGTGCTTAAAACGCATAGCGCGCCTTGAGCATCACGCCATCGGCGTCAAACCCACTGCGCGCCTGACGGGTGTAACTGGCGCCCACGGTGAAGTCAGCAACCTGGTAGTTCACACCCACACTGGCTTCATAGCTATCCCGTGCCACTGACGCGCCGGTCACAGTGAATGCCGAACCGCCGAGCATGTAGCTGGAAGTTTGCGCCACGCGATCGCCCATCAGGTCGTGATACGCCATCAACGTCGCTTCCGGCTGCAGGCTGCCTGCGCCCATTGGCAGGTTGCCAGCCAGACGCACGCCAGCGCCCAACTCGCCCACTTCATAACGCTGCGAACCTGTGCTCAGGGCGGCCGACGACCCTTTCTCGTCGTAGCCCTCCATGCGCACGTTGGAGTAGCGCGCAGCCACACGAGGCTCGATCACGACGGCCTGGGACGGCTTGAAGCTGTAGCCGCCGATCACGCTGGCCGACAATACGTTGCTGTCGTAACTGCCCTTGGCCGTAGTGCCTGCGATATGGCGCTTGCTGTCGTTGTCGTTATGGCCGTAGCTGAGACTGCCGTCGACAAACCAGTTCTGCAGCGACCAATTGCCGTACAGCGACAGCGCATGACCCTCGACATCGGTCTTGTTGCCGAGGTCGGAATGGATGTTGGAATTGAGGTAGCTGTACGCCACGCCCAAGGTGGTGGTGTCGTTCACACGACTGTCCACACCCACCGCCATGCCGCTGCTGTTGGCCGAGTAACCGTTGTCACCGCCACGGCCGTCCTGGTCCATGTTGCTGCTCAGACCCTGCACCCACACGCCACCGGCCTGGCGGCTTTCGCGTTGGTCAGTGAGGCGATTGAAGATCGCGCCGTTGATCACGGTTTGCCCGGACAACGCCACATCCAGGGCGCCACGGTTGACGTCCGGCTTGAGCTGGTCACTGATCTGGGCCAGTTGCTGCGCCGTACCGGCGTTGGCCAGGGCCTGGAACACCTGATCGTTTTGGCTGAGCTGGCTCAGTACGCCATTCTTGAAGGTGTTGACCGCTGTGGCTGAAGCCGCGCTGGCGCCCACTCCGGCCAGCGCTTGCTGGACTTGCTGATTATCTTTGACCGCCACCACGGCCTTGACTGTCTGCGCGTCGGCCGAGTAGCTGAGCACGTTCAGCAGCGCCGAAGAACTGGCCACCGACAGGCCGTTATCTTGCACGCTGGTGGCTTGCAGCAGGGTGTATTGAGTGCCGCTGTTGGTGCTGGCGAAATCACCTGGGTTGGCACTTACCGTCAGCTTCGAGGCTTGGGCAAAGTTGGCGGCACCGTTGACGGTCAGGTACGGCGTGGTCGGCACCACGCTGTCGGAAAGGTGCATATCAATGCCGGCGCCGCTGGCCACGTTGAGGTTGCCGGTAATGGCAGTGCCTGGCGCGGAGAGGTTCAGTGAACCTGAGTTGATCGACACCGGCGCGATGATGCGGCGGCCCGTGAAGCCCGCCTGGCCGTCGATGTTCACCGCGTTCAGGTTCAGCACATCACCGATGATGTTGCCACCCGTCCAATTCAACGTCGCGAGGTTGGCTGCATCAATCGCGGTACCGGAATTGCTGCGAATCTCGCCGGCCTGCTGGTTGATTTCAAACGTCGAGACCTGGTCGGCCGGGTTGACACTGATGGCTGTGCCGTCAGCGCGGATGATCCCGCGGTTGACGATACCGCGTGAGCCCGTCGCGCTGTTTTGCACAAAGTCGGCACCGGAGAATTCGAAAGCCCCCGCATCGGTGCCCACGCCTTCGATGGTGCCGGTATTGAGGATGTAATCGAAGGTGCCCTGGTACACCAACATGCCACGAGCGCCCAGACCATTGGCCGAGACCAGGCCACTGTTTTCGATACGCAGCGGGCTGGTCTCGGTTTCAACTTCGATGCCCCAGGCGCCTTCGCCCGTCGCCTTGACGGTGCCGGAGTTGAGGATCTTGCCGCCGATGGTGGTCGGGGTATTGTTGTCACGGTCCAGAATGATGCCGATCGCGCCTTCACCCGCCATGTCGATCAGGCCAGTGTTGGAAACATCCCCGGCGATGGTGGTGCCATGCAGGTAAATACCCTCGCCCCCACCGATGAAGGAGGGAAACGGTGCCGGTGTCGAAGGGGGTGTCGAACGGATCGTGCCGGAGTTGATCACACTGCCGCCAATGACCGTCTTGCCGATCTCCATACCTTCGTCGCCGCCATTGTTCATCGAAATGATACCGGCCTGCTCGACGTTACCCGTGACAGAACCGGGGCTCAGGTTCTGAGGACCGGTCCAGTACATCGGGTCCAGCGCAATGCCACGGATGGTACGGCCATCGGCATTCAGCGTAATGTCCGCGCGGTTGATCAACGAGCCCTGGATGTGGGTATTGGCGACCCCCAGCCCCGCAGCGGCCGTGCTGTTCTGATCGACCACCTGGGTGGTCTGCCCGGTGAGCACCAACGACTCATTGTAGGTTTCGCTGATGAACATCGTTTTGCCTGCGCCAAGGTCGACATCCACCGCCAGCACCTGGGTGCTGATTGCGCCGACCATGACTGCCAACAGGCTTTTCTGGAACTGCTTGCGCTTCATTTCTAACTCCATGAACTACAGATCAAAGCCGCCAATAGGCCCGGCGGCCGCAGGTGTACTGAGCGAAGGATCAAAGGATCCGAGTGCATACCCTTGTCGCGCGTGCCGGATGCGCAGGTGCAACCCTTCGCACCGCGAAAGGCAGTGACGAGGCAGGGAATAGGGGGGAAGGCTCACATTAATCCTTAATGCTGTTGAAAACGTTGCAGTCCATGCAGCCCAACCGGATGGGGTTGGGCGGGGTAAAGACATTGGGATCCACGAAAAGGTTCGGGGCTGTATCGGCAAGATCCGTAGTCGAGCACAGAAATCAATATCTACGCGCGTCGCCATCACACCACACCCGTGTGTCCGACTTTTTTCTAAAACAGGTAGCAACTGGAGTTGGCTTTATTGGCTGGAGCACCCACTGGTTATAACGCCGTTAATAACTTCAGAACCGTAGGCGCAGACTGCTTCCAAGAATTTCTGACGAACCGCCTATATCGAAAATGGGGACGCGAAAATGGGGACGGATTTATTTAAGCTTGGCGCTGACCGGCCAGTAATCACTCAATAAACCTGTATGCTTTCTCTCCGCTCAAGACAGCCGTTAAAAGACATAACATCCTTTTACGTTAGACGTTTCGTATCTCCATGACTTTATTATCCGATCCGCAGCGACAAAAACCGAATATCGACAATCTCTAATCCAAGTTATGTAATAGCGTTTGCCTCCGCTTTCATCAACAACCTTATCAAACGTCTTGTTCTCATTTACAGGCGACCAATATGAGTCGCCACAGCCTCGCGTGCAGTCCTTGTAAAGATGGGAATCAAAATGAGTACCTACCCAGAGATTCATTCCATTTTCCCAATTGGAATGGGAAGGTGCGCACCCCGCCAAGGCCGACAATAATACGATTAAAAGCCATTTATTAATTTTCACGCTTTTTCTCCGATTCAATGGCTGGGCGGTACTTATCGTACAGGGCTCCATAATTCACAATCAGAGCAGGCGGCATGCTGCCCAAATTTTCAAAAAGCGACATATCCGCTTTTTTGTAGGCTTCCAAATTAATCATCCAGCCATCGTGCAATGTAGCAAACCCATTAAACCCTGGAACTTGATTTAATATATTGCTGACTGGAGTACCGTGACAAACAGAATAAAAGCTACCACAGTCTGTTGTACGGTTAAGACCAATATTTTTCCCCTCTCTTATCACGCCACCCTCATCAACTTGTGGGACATAGCCGCCGCTGAGCGGGTCATATTTTGCCCCTCCGTCTCTGTCCACGCCTGGTCTTACATCCGGCCCACGGCCAGCAGAGTATTCATACACTTCGGTCAGCGCCCCCGTGCCCGCGATGGTCAGCCAAGACTTTTTATCTTTGCCACTCAACACGCCTTTCAGTGCGGTATTCGCGGTATAAGCCTTGACCCGCTCGGCATAACTCACCGTCTTGTAGTTACCGTCCGATGTTAATTCACGCCCCCAACCGTTGGTGAAGGCCGCACCAAAACCGGCAATCGCCGCGCCCGTGGCGTAGCCTTTCAGGGCATCTGCGCTGGTCACATCGTCAAACACCTTTCCAAGATTACCCTTGTTATTGATCGTGCTTGCAGCCGCCGTGCCTGCCATTGAAGAGAGTGCCGTTGTAATCATCACGTTACCCCAGCCTGCCGCCGCCACACCTGACGCTGTGCCCGCCGTCACCATCGCAGAACTGCCCGCCGCCGCCATTGCCGTACCCGACCCGGCACTGGCCCCGGCCGCAGCACCCAGTGGGCCGCTTGCAGCTCCCGCGGTCAGTGCCGTCACGACAATAATGATGGCCAGCATCGCGCCCTGGCCCAGACTCGAATGGCTGTACTTAAAGGAGTCATGCACCTCTTGAACCTGGCGCCAGTCGACATCGCCGCGTTTCTCGGCATCCTTCAACCACGCCAACTGCGGGTCCGCCTTGACCATCACATCAATGGTCTGGGCAACCGTTTTCTGGTCGATATGGTTGATATCAACCTTCAAGCCATCGACGGCCTGGATCGCGAACTTGCCCTGTGCAACGATTTGAGTCTGGCGAAGGGTTTCATCGGTGTTGCCGCGCCCTGATGAGCTCGTCCAGGCCAAATCGCTTTTGCTCTTGGTATGGCTTTCTTGATGCAGGTCTTTGACCGCCTCGAACGTCACCGATCCACCACTGAGGATGTTGACGTCTTTGCCACTCGTCAATTTGGCGCGCTGGTAGAGTTGGTCACTGCCACTGATCAAGCCGATATCGCCACCTGCATTGATTTCACTGCCGACGTGCGTCACGCGGGTCACTTCATCGCGACGGGTTTGTTTACTCCCCCAGCCACTATTTTTCTTCATGTCATAGAGTGTGTAGGCGCTGTTTTGCCCCGCCAGCAGGCCCAAGCGCCGATCGCTGTACAGGTACGCCTCATTCCCCGCACTGATCTTGCTGGCGACGAGCGTCGTGTCACGCCCGGCCTGGCTGGTAAAGTCCCTGCCAGCTGTCAACACACTCGCGACTTGCGTGGTTTGCTCGTCCGAGGTCTTGATGCGTTTCTTGCCATCCTTTTCCCGGCCCTCGACGTTGTGCGTATCACCAACGGAGACAACGTTGAAATCGCGTACAGCCTGCACGTTCATGTCTTTGCCAGCAGTAGCGTTGCTGCCGATGATGTTTACATCCTGCCCGGCCTTCATGTTCAGATTGCCCCCCGCCGTGACGGAGGCGGCAAGGTTTTTGACGTCGGTGGTGATGCTGGATTTGTGGCCGCCGTCGCTGAATTCATGCTTGACGCTGGTATCGCTGGCGGCAACAAGGTTGAGGTCGCGGCCGGCGACGAGGCTGGCGTCGTTACCGGCGACCAGGGCGCCGCGGTTGGTGAGGTCGCGGTGGGCGTCCATGGCCAGGTTTTCGCGGGCGACGATGGTGCCGGCGCCGCTGTCCCTGAGGGTGCGCATGCCGGCGCCGTCACGCACCTGGATGGCGGTGGTGTCGTTGGTGATGTCGCCTTTGAGCGTGGCGAGGCTGACTTGCTTGCCGCGAATTTCGCCGGCCATGGCGTTGCGGATGCTGTCGTCGGCCAGCAGGCTCAGGTTGTTGCCGGCTTCGATCAGGCCGCCGGTGTAAATGCTACCGCCCGTGCTGGCGGCAGAGAGATTGTTGCTGGCGCGCAGGGTGCCGACGTTGACCAGGTCGCCGCCGGTGACCAAGTTCAGGTCGCGCCCCTGAATCAGGCTGTTGCCGCGTACGTTGCGCGATTCGGCCTGGGCCAGGTACAGCACCGGGACGAGGACTGTCTGGCCGTCGACTACGCGGTTTTCCATCCACACAATGTCGTGGGTCAAGGCGCCGACCTGCTGGCTGGTCAGCGTGACACCGACACTCAGACGCAGGGCGTCTTTGCTCGCGAGGGCGTTGTCCATCAGGTAGCGGAATTGGTCGGCGTCGCTGTACAGGCCGCCAGCGAGGAAGCGTTGGCCGGTCTGGGCGAGCACCGCGTCGCGGATCAGGCGGGTTTCGTACTGGCCGTCACCGAGGCGACGCCAGGCGTTGTCGGCGCTGTAGCCGAGTTTGCCGAGCATGTAGTCGGAGCTGAAGAAGCCCTCTAACGAGGTGAACTCGGGGTTGGTTTCGATCAAGTAATGGCTGGTAGGGTCGACGTTTTTAACGAACAGACCGTATTCGCCCTTGGGCAACTGGAAGTTGGGCGCGGTGGTGGGGTCGACCGGCGCGAACGGCGTGCCCGTGTAGTCCACAGGCACGAATCCGCCGCCGGGTGCGACACCGGCCACTGGCAGCACGGTGCCGGGCGACTGGGCGCTGACGTCGTTGGCGTGCTTGCTCAGGTTGATGTTGATGCCACCGACAGGGATGCCGGTCTGGTCATCGCCCAAGGTGCCGGTCAATTGCGCCAGGGTGTTTTCGTGCAACGTGCCGTTTTGCAGGGTGCGGGCGACGTTGAGGTTGACGGTGCCGCCGGCTTGCAGGGTGGCGCCATAGCCTGGGCCGGTGTTGTCGGTCCAGGTGGTGACGTTACTGACCTCAGCGAAACGGGCATCCGAAGAACGCGCCTTGAGTGCTTCGAAACGCGCCAGGTCAAAGTTACCGGCCGCGACCGCGGCGTTGAACGCCGGGATATCGACGTACTCCATCTGGTCCCAATAGCCAAGGTCGATCCTGTACGGCGTACCGATGACGATGGTGTTTTGACCGGTGCGCGTACCCGCGCCCTGGTTGAGCAGGTCATTGGCGACGATGCCCAGGTTGCCATTGGCGGCCATCAGGCTGTAGCGGTTCTGCACCATATTCGCCTGGATCAGCAGATCCTTGCCTGCTACAAGGCGAGCGGGTGCCGAGTCCTTGACCGCTGATTCGAGGTAGGTCTGGTAGATGTTGATTTGGCCACGTTTGAACGAATCATGCCCGTCGCAATGCTGGCCACATAACCACTCCACACGCCCACCCTGCAGGGTTTGCCCGAGTTCGAATTCGGCCTTGGCGTTTTCCACAAACGCCGCATTGATGCTGATATTGCCGGTGCTTTCGACGGTGCCGGAAAGGTTGCTGAAACCGGCGGCAGGCCCGCCATCAATGGCGGCAAAGCTGAGGTTGCCCTGGCTGTACACGTCACCGTAGGTATTGCTGAAGTTGTTGCCACGCAAAATCATATTGCCGCCACTGAACAGCAGCGAATCGGCAGCATTGGTGAAACCGTTCGACGCCAGCAGGTTCACGGCACCCTGGGCGCCCAGGGTTCCTCGGTTATTGATCTGGGTCGCCGCAATGTCCAGTTGCTGACGTGCGGTAAGAAAGCCAAGGTTATCCAGCGTACCGCCCAGGTTCAGTTGAGTGTGGCTGCCCGCCAGGCGTCCGCCGTTCTGGCTGAGGTTATTCGCCGTCACGCTGAGTTTTTGCAAGGCCGACACACGACCACTGTTGGTGATGTCGCCGGTGGTGGTGATGCTCAAATCACCATCGCTGAGCAATTCGCCGCCGTTGTCGAGGCTGGCTACGTCGAGGATCAACCCCTTGCCACTGGCCATGCGGTCGCCGGCCTTGAGGGTCAGGCCCTGGGCGCTTTTGTAGGTAAGGACTTCGTTGAGTTGTACACGGCCGAGGCTGACGACTTTACCGAATGCCCAGTCAGCGGTGCCCATGCCCTGGATATTGCCTTGGCTGCCAGTAAGGCCGGCAGTGTTGATATGGAACAGGCCACTGCCGGCGTGCTGCAACATACCGCCCTGGTTGTTGAGGTTCGCGGTGTCGAGGCGCAAGGCCTGGCTAGCGAACTCCAACGTACCGTTCTGGTTGTTTAGCTGGTCGCTGAAGTCGAGGCTGCTGTTGGCGCCGCCCAATGCACGCACTTGGCCGCCGGCACTGTTGTCGAGGTTGCCGCCGACGAGGGTCAGGCCTTGGTTGGCTTCGATCAGGCCCCCCTGGTTGGTGAGGGTAGCGCGTGAGGTCAGGTTGAGCACATTGCCGCTGATCTGGCCGCTGGCGCTGTTGTCGAGGGTCGCGCCGCTGACGGTGACCTGTTCTTTACCGAACAGTTTGCCGCCACGGTTGGTCAGGGCTTCGACCGTCAGTTGCAGGTCGCCCAGCAAGCTCGCCATCAGGCCACCGCTGCCGTTGTCGGCCTTGTCGGCGGTGACGGTCAAGGTATCGCCTTGCACGGTGCCGCCCTGGTTATCCAGGCTTGCGGTGTCCAGTTCGGTGTGCGCCCCGCCGCTGAGGATCAGGCCTTTGCGGTTGGTCACACTCTGGCCGCTGTAGCCCAGGCCCAGGTTGCCGGCCAGCAGTTGGCCGTTGTCGTTGTTCAAATACTGGGCGGCGATGTCCAGACGCTTGCCGCGCAGGGTGCCGCCGTCGTTGTTGAGGGTGGTGAGGGCCTTGACCAGCAGGTTGCGCTCGCCGGCGTCGATCACGCCATCGACGTTGGTCAGCAGGTCACTGACGTTGAAGGTGATGTCGCCGCCATCGCTGACCAGCGCGCCCTTGTTGCTGTTGGTGAAGCGCTGGGCGGTCACGTCGACCGTTTTGCCGAGCAGGATACCGGCGCTGTTGTCCAGGCGCTCGCCTTGCAGTTGCAAGAGGCCTTCGCTCTGGATGCGGCCTTGGGCATTGAGCAACTGGCCCGGGCCTTTGAGCAGCAGGCTGACGCCTTCGGCACCACCGGCCAGCAGGCCGGCGTTGCGGTTATCGAGGCCGGAGGCGCGTACGTCGAGCTTGTCGCCGAGCACACGGCCGGCGCGGTTGTCGATGTCCCCTGCGTTGACGTCGAGCAGCAGCTGCTTGCCGACGATCACGCCGCTCTGGTTATCCAGGTTTGCAGCGTGCAGCTCGACATTGCCCTGCCCGGCCTGCAAGCGGCCTTGAGCGTTGTTGAGCTGTTGGGCAGTCACGAGAGTGAGCTTGCCGGTGTTGGCGCTCAGCACACCATTGGCGTTGCTGCTAAGGGTGCCGGCGTTGAGGCTGAGGTCGGTGCTGGCCTGGGCGAAACCCTGGTTGTTGTTGAAGGCGTTGGCGACGGTGAGATTCAACGCGCCATTGTCGGCCTGGATCAAGCCTTTAAGGCTGTTATCGAGGTTGGTGGCGTTGACTGTCGTCACGCCAGCCAGCAGCACGCCGTTCTGGTTGTTCAGGTTGCCCGCGTTGACCGTCAGTTGGTTGGCGACGACCTGCCCGCCGTTGTTGTTCAGCTCGCGGCTGTCGAGCACCAGGCTGCCGCCGGCCATTTCGATGCGGCCTTGGCGGTTGTCCAGGGAGGCACTGGTCAGCGTGGCGGCCTGGCCGTCACCAAAGCGGATCAAACCGCCGAGGTTGACAATGGCCGGTGCGTCGACGGTCAGGGCCTGCTCGCCGAAAAGACGTGCAGTGGCGCCCTGGTTGGTCAGTTTGGCGCTGCTGACGCTGACGCTCTTGGCCTGGATGATTGCGCCCTGGTTGGTCAGCGCTTGCGCGGCGGTGATCGCCAGGGCTCGACTGGCCAGCAAGTTGCCGGTGGTGTTGACGGTTTGCGCATCGACGACCAGGTCGCCGGTGGTGTTTCGACTGTTATCGGGCGCGACACCCGCTTCGATGATGCCTGGGTTGGTGACCGTGGTCGCCTTGATTTCGATGCGTTGGCCGGCGGCCACACTCTTCTGGTTGACCAGTGCCTGGGCGCTGGTCACTTGTACGTTGCCGGCGGCGTAGACCTTGTCGGTAAGGTCGACGTTCTGCGCCGTGACCTTGACGTTACCGGTGGCCTGCGTTTGCGCCATGCTCAGGCGTCCATTGGCATCGATCTGGATATCGCCGCCGCTGGCCGCGAGCGTGCCGTCGAGTTTCACGCCCACACCGGCTTCGGTACCCACCAGCTTGATCGCGCCGGCATACATACCGCCCAAGGCCGACGAATCAATGGCCAGCTCAGGCTTGGTGCTGCCGTCATCGGCGCGTGGGGTGGCGTTCAGCGTTCGCGCGTCCACGTCATTGCGACCGGCGATCACCGTCAGTTCGCGCGCGTTGATCTGCGCGTTGATCTTGGCCGAGCGGGTGATGATTTCGAAGCGGTCGACGTTGCTCGCGTTCAAGCCCTGGCCATCGATGGTCACGGCGCCGCCATCGACCTGGTAGCGCTGCAACTGGCCGTTCGCGTCGAGCACCGGTTTACCGGTGGTCAGGGTGACGTTTGGCGTGTTGATGAAACCACAGCCGCTGCAAGTGACGCCGTAGGGGTTGGCCACGATGACCTTGGCCGATTGCCCCGCCACTTCGGTGTAGCCGCGCAGCTGGCTGGGGCTGCCGCCGTTGACTTCGTTGAGGATGACGCTGGCTGCGCCGCCCTTGAGGTTGGGGTTGCCGACGATATAGCCGCCCAACTGGGTGTTGGTCACCGCACCGTTGGCATTGTTGAGGATCACACCGTTGGGACCCACGTTGTAGTCCTTGAACTGGTTGTGGGACAGGCCACTGCCGTTAGGCGTCGCGATGTTCACCACGGGCACGCCATTACCCGCCGCGCCAACGGTGGTCCCCGGCGCACTGACCACGATGCCGTCGGCCCAGGCCAGCAGCGGCTGCCAGAACAACGCGTTGGCCAGTATCAGCACCAGCCCGCGCTTGGGCAGGCCGAGGAACGAGTTACGCGGCATCAATGCCGCGGAAGGTTGGCGGGCCAGAAAGGCAAATTGGCGAACATCCATTTTCAGATTCTCGTTGCTGCGGGGCGTTTAATTACAGGAAGAAATCCATACGGAAGTAGATCGGCGCTTCGCGCTCGCTCATCACTGCCGGGCGTTCCAAAGAATGCGCAAAGGTCACACTGGTGCTCAGGTTCTTGCCACGGGCGAACAGCTCCAGGGAGTTGCTCGAAACCCGGCCGTGCACACGGTCGTTATAGCGATCATTGCTGATCGCGCCTTGGTCATAGCCGACGCTGGCGCCGTATTCAGCAAAAGCCGGGCGCAGCCAGTCGACGGTCACCGCACGGGCCCAGCGCACTTCGTTGCGCCAGTAGCCGCCGCTATCGCCGATCAACTGCTGATCCTTGAAACCACGCACCGAGGCAGAACCACCCAGGCTCATGCGCTGCGGGCTGAACAGAATGTCTTCACTGCGTTGGCCGGTGGCGAGGCTGGAGAAACTGAACGACTCGCCCCACAGGGCGAACGGCTGCAGGTAGCTGACGGTGGCGGTGTATTTGCGGTAGCGTGAATTGGGTTGGCGATTACCGAACGGGTCGCGCTCCTCTTGAGATTGTGCGTCGAACATGCCGATGCCGTTCTGCATGCCCAGGTCGACGTTGACGAATGCGTTGCCAATACGGCGCCCGTGGTTGATGCCCAGTTGCAGTTCGCTGAGGCGGTTGCTGCTTGTGCTTGTACGGGTGTCGAGGATGTAGTTATTAGTGCGCAGGTGCGCAAGGCCCACGTTCACCGATGTCTTGCTCACGTCGTCACGGTGGACCACCCGCTCAGCGCGCAGTTGGTGGTTCTGGTTGTCGCCGTTCTGTTTGAATTTGAAGTCGTTGAGCATGCCATAGGTACGGTAGTCGCTTTCGCTGTAGGTGTAGCTGAAGTTCCACCAGCCCCACGGCACGTTGTAGTAGAGCATGCTGTTTTTCGAGGTTTTCTGGTGGTCACTCACGGCGTCGTGGCCGCCGCGCAGTACCAGGTGATCGGCCAGGCCCAGGGGGCTGTCCCACTCAAGGCCTGCCCCCCACTGCTGTTCGCCGGTGCTTTTCTGCCCATCGTTATTGCGCGACAGGCTGGCGCGCCAGGGTTTTTGCGGGGTGTTCTTGACCACCACTTCACTGCCGCCGATCTGCGTACCGGGGGTCAGTTCCATCTGCGCCTGCTTGGAGGGCAAACGGTTGAGCTGGTCCACCAGTTGCTCGACTTCACGCAGGTTGAGTGCCTCGCCCACCTTGCCGGGAAAGGCCATCGCCAACTCACGGTCGGTGACGGTACTGCCTGGGGCGCTTTTCAAGGCTTCGAGCTTGCCTTCCACCACCAACACTTGCAGGTGGCCGCTGGAAAGGTCTTGCTGCGGCAGATAGGCACGGCTGGTGACGCGGCCTTTGGAGAGGTAGAAGTCCGTGATGACCTTGAGCAGTTCATTGAGCTGTGAAACGCCCAGGCACTGGCCTGTGTAGGGTTTGAGCAAGCCAGCGCGGTCGTCGGCAGACAGACTGTCAGCGCCCTTGAGTTCGATGTCTTTGATCGGGAAGCAACGTGTGTCGGCAGGCGTCGCCGGGGCCGTGGGCCTGGCTTCTTTACCGGGCAGGTCCTTGAGTTCTTCGAGGCGCCGGCGCTGCTCTTCAAGCAGGCGGTTCTGCCGATCGCGGATCAGGTCCTGATCCCCGGGCGTAGGGGCGGCGGTGGCACTGTTCAGGCCCAAATAAGCGAGCATGAAAGTGCACAGCAATAACCGAGTCCGTGGCAATAACAAAGACATATTCGATCCATCGAAAATCAAGTGGCGCAAACTAACACCTAACTTCCTACAACTCAAAAAGCCGAGCTAGTTGGAACTTAGTACTAATTTTTCACGCAACGCATTGATTTATAACAACTAAAAATCATCATAGGTAGAAGCCTTCTGATCATGGAATTTTTATTCCGACCAGCGGCAGCACCCTTGATGGCGATTCATCGGAGAACTTACAGATAGCCATTAATTGGCCATCAATTTCTTACCGAGATAACTTAGTATCGGAAATAGCAGAAAAGTTCGCGGCATTTTTGTGAATTGGATCCCATTTGTCGGGATTAAGCCCGATCGTCCCCACGTTGCATGGGAACGATCTTGCAAAGCGCTTCCTTAGCTCGCGTCTTTGTTCTGATCCTTGCCGGGCACCAGCGTCAGCCCTGGCTTCTCCACATCGCGGGAGACATGGGATTTGACTTCCGCCACGCCACCCTCCTCGTCGTTATGGATCACCAGCACCCCAGGCCGACGCAGCTGCTCCAGATCCCCTTCGCCTAGGCTGAAACTCTCGCTCAGGTTCTGGTCGCTCAAGGCCTTGGCCTCGGCGCGACGCTGGGCGAACTTGCGGCCCCGGCGCTGCTGGTAGCGCGCCCAGCTGATCAGGATCAGGGCGTTGAACAGGGCGATCCACAGGTAGATCTGCAGGGTGTTGAGCGCTGCAAAGATCGGCGCCTCAATCCGAGGGCCACCGTGGGTCTCCAGCATCGAGTTGATCCCACGTGCCAGCAGCCAGATCAAGCCGGCCCAGGCCATCAGGGTAAGCAGCACGTCAATGATCCACATCACCATACGTTGGCGGGTTCTGACCAGTTTCATGATCACGCCTCCTCTTCAGTAGGTTTGATGCCGCGATCCGGGCTGACCCAGCGCGCCCGCTTCCGGTGCTGGTTGAACAGCACCTTGGGAAAGCTGACCAGGGTGGTGAACAGGCTGACCAGCCAGAACACCATCGGGTACCACACGGTCCAGAACAGGGTCTTCCACAGGTCCTTCTCGTAGCGGCGGTCGATCATGATGCTCACTGCAAACTGCACCAGACACACCATGGCCAACACCAGGCCGGTAAACGCGGGCGGAACCAGGGAGTCCACCGTGATCGCCGGTGGCAACACCATGAACTTGCCAAGCACGTAGAAAATCACCGACAGCAGGAAGGTAAACGCCCAACCGGTGGACAGGCAGTATTCGAACAACAGCGGCCACAGGTAGCGATGACGCCATTGCCAGATGCCCCGGATATTCTTGAACAGCACCTCAGCGCCACCCTGAGCCCAACGCAGGCGCTGCTTCCAAAGGCCACCGACCGTCTCGGGCATCAGGATCCAGCACAGGGCACGGGGCTCGTAGAAGATGCTCCAGTGATCGAGTTGCAGCTTCCAACTGACATCGATGTCCTCGGTGATCATGTCGGTGCTCCAGTAGTCGATACGGTCCAGCGCCTTTTTACGGAACGCGACCACCACACCCGACACCGTAAAGATCCGGCCAAATACCCGTTGCGTGCGCTTGATCAAGCCGATGATCGAAGAGAACTCGCCGACCTGCACGCGGCCGATCAAGGTCGAACGCGTGCGGATGCGCGGGTTGCCGGTCACCGCCCCCAGGCGCGGGTTATCCAGCATCGGCGCGACCATGTAGGCCGCCGCGTTTTTATCCAGCAACGCGTCGCCGTCGATGCACACCAGGTACTCACTGCGCGCCGCCACGGCGCCCATGCGCAAGGCCACCGCCTTGCCCTGGTTCTGCGCCAGGTGCAGCACGCGCAGACGCGGGTGCTCCAGTGCCAACGCATCGAGCACTGCGGCGGTGTTGTCTGTGGAGCCGTCGTTTACCGCGATCACCTCAATGTTCGGATACAACTGACCCAGCGCCGCCTGCATGGTATCGGCGGCGTTATCCCCTTCGTTGTAGCAAGGGATGATGATCGAGATCAGCGGGTTGCCGGCCAAGGTGGGCGCCGGAGTGTCCTCTTCCCACGGCCAGTGGCGTTCCCAGTGCAGCCAGAAATACAGGCCGCCTGCGATCCACAGCGCCGACATGAACAGCGGGTAGAAAAACACAAAGTCCATCAGGAACTGCCCGGTGACCAGGAAGATCAGGCCCAGGGGCACACCCAATACCAATGCCAGTACGAATAAAGCCAGGAGTCTGTCGAACATGGTCAAGGGTTCCATTGGTTGGAAAGGGCCGGACGCACCGTTTTCAGGTCCGGGGAGTTTTCCAGGAAGTTGTCCGGGTAGTAGCCAAAACTCGTGACACCCTGGCGCTTGAGCACACCCATCCATTCAGCCATCTGCGCGCTGTCGATATCCGGCGCGGCCTTGGTGCGCCAGTCTTTGGCTTGCAGTTCGAATACCGTGCGCTCCATGGCGCCGGGACGCGCCTTGACCGTGGCGACCAGCTTCTCCAGCCAGGCATTGGAGTTGCTGTACTCCTGGCCTTCCATCAACGGCATGGCCATGGGCGCGGTCCAGTCGTAGGTCTGGAGGAAATCGTCGAGATTCTGCGCGAACCAGGCTTCGCTGCCTGGGTTGAGCATGGGCTCGGCGAAGATATTGCGCGCCGTCTGCACCTGCGGCCCACCGATGGCGCGGACCTTGGCGGTCAACTCTTTGGTGAAGTCGATCAGGTAGCGGCTCTTGAAACGGGTCCAGCGCTGCATCACGGCGGGGTCGGCACGCAGGGCCTCGATCGTAGCCGGCAGGCCGGCGGCGGCGTAAGCCTTGAGCGCGGCGGGGCTAGCATCTTCAAAATCGTTGAACACCGCATCGTCGTGGTACAGCACGCCGTCGATGGCATTGTTGCGCGCCAGGTCCTCGTAGATCTCACCGATAATCTTGCGCACTTGCGGGTCAAACGGCGACAGGCGTTTGTACTGGTCAGGGTCGAGGCCGACCTTGCCGGTTTCCGGGTCCCACCGTGTGACGCGCGGCAGCTTGGGGTCGAGGGCGAAACTGAGTACCGGCATCCACGCATACACGCTGGCATGGGCACGGGTGTGCAGCTGCCAGGAGACGCGGTTGAACAGGTCGGCGCGCACCGGCAAGTGACGGTTGGGGAAGTACAGTTCATGCACCAGGCCGTCACCCTTGGGGTCGGCGAAGGCTTGCAGGAATACCGTGCCTGCCCCCATGTCCACCACCCGCTGCACGAGTTGGTCGAGGTTGCGGGCCTGTTGGGCCGGGTCGGGGTCGTAGACGTTATCCAGGTCCACATGCAGTACGCGCATCGGCGCCTTGGCTTGCACCGCGACCATGCTGTTGGCGAAATGCTCGCCGTCCGGATCGGAGGCCACCAGGAAGCGTGGGCTGTTCATCAGGTCACTGGAACTGTCGAGGCCATCTTCCAGGGTCAGGGCCATCTGGTAGCCCTGCTCGCCAATGATCGCCAGCGAGGTGCCTTTGGCTGCACCGTAAGGCCATACCCACACGCGTGGTTTCTTGCCGGTGACCGTTTGGATCTTGTTGGAAATCGCTGCAACGTCAGCACGCATGCGCGCCTCGAACTGCGCCTGGGTTTCATAGCGCCCGGTGGCCGGATCAAAACGCAGCGAGGTCGCCGCCGGCTCCAGGTTGCCCTGGGGGTTGGCCAGGATGCCTTTGTGGCTGTTGTCGGTGTGCGCGGCGATTTCCACCAGGCCCGACTGGGACACTTCGCGGATCTGCTGCCAGGTCAGGAATTCGCCGCGCGGCCGTGGCTGGCCGGCAAAGTCCACCGGCTGGTTCATGGGCGTATCGATCCAATAGCCCACCGGCGCCAGCAAGGCCGGCCAGTGATAGGCACGCAGGATCGGCATCACCCGCGTGTAAAAGCTGGAATAGCCATCATCGAAGCTGAGCATGATCGCTTTGGGCGGCAACTCAGGCCCACCGTTGCGAGCCGCCAGGATCTGGTCAACGCTGACCGCCTTGTAGCCGTTCTCGCGCAGCCAGGCCAACTGCTCGATCAAACGCTCGGTACGCACCGCCACCACCGCCTGATCGGGATCGCGATCCTCGACGTCGTGATAGGCAATGCCAAGGAAATGGTTTTTCGGCCACGGCGCTTCGTTGGCCGGGGTCGGCCGCTCGGCGGGTGGAGTGAAGGGCGCGGGTTGCTGGGCACAGGCACTGGCCAGCATTACGCCCAGGATCAACAAGCAACGGCTGAGGACGGTCATGGTCAGGCTCTTCTAGAAACGGTAAGTGAGGTCGACGAGCAGACGCAGATCGCGTTCGCGATCGCCGTCGTAAGGTCGGCTGATCAGGCTCAGGTTGGCGCCGGCTTCCAGGACATCGTTCCAGCGATAGCGTTGGCCGTAGCCGACCAGACCAATGCCACCGGTGGAATAATCCTGCTGGCTATACGTACCCGCACCGACCTGGAACTGCTGACTCCACTGGGTCTCGTAGCGGTGATAGAGCACATGGTTGATGTTGAGGACAGGCAACACGGTGAAGTCCGACTTCGGGTTGAAGTAGACCGTATCTTCCTTGCTGTTACGGCTGGCGCCGACTTCCAGGCCCAGGTCCACTTGCACTTTCGGCGAGCTGTAGAGGCCTTCGCGGCCGCTGAGCAAAGCTTCGAATCGGTCGTTGCCGTCGCTGAAATGGGAGGGGCTGAGGGTCAGTTTCCACTCGCGGCTTTCATTGGCGCGCCAGCGGATGAAACCGCTGCCGCCGTTGGCGGTGATCCCGTCATTCAACGCGCGCAATGGCGTGGTGGACAGGAGGTAGCCGAGGCTACCGCCGTACTGCCAGTTGTCGTTGATGTCGCGCGCAATCGACACGGCGGCACCTTGTTTTGAGCCATCGCCGTAGGAATGGTTGGAGACCTCGGCTTCAATGGTCATGTCACGGGTACGCCGCTCCACGCCGACCACTTGCCAACGGTGATGGCCAGTGCCTTCTTCAAAGTCGGCCGTCGCATAACCGGCACCGGCGAACAGGCGCCAGTCTTCGTCGATCGGCGGCGTGTAGAGGCGGCTTTCAATGCCCCAATCCCGGCTACCCGAGACGGCACCGGCATCGCCGTTGTTACCACCGCCAAAGCTTTTACCGGTGTAGGCCTCGACGCGCAGCTCGGCCATATCATGCACATCACGCAGGCGTTTGAGACGCTGCACCTGGCGGTTGTCTGGGTTACGGGCGACCACATCGTCGGTGAGGATGTCGAGTTGACGCCATTCCTGCAGGTCCAGGGCCGTGAAGCCTTGGGACATCTCCAGGCCGATGTCACGCGGGCTTTGCGTTTCGGTTTCCTTGAGTGAGCGCTCGGCGCGCCGTGGCCAGTCGCGGGCTCGGTACATCTCGGCTTGCGCCAGGCGCAGGCCGATGCTGCCAGGCGCCTTGCCGACCAGTTCTTCCAGGGCTTTTTCGCTGGACGGCAGGTCGGAACCATAGGTGCCGGCCTGGGCGGCCAATTGTTGGGCGTCCATCCACTCGTCGTTTGGGTTGCCGATCGGTAGCCCCTTCAGTTCAACACGAGGTTTCTGGCTGTCGGCCAAGTTCTTGGCGACCGCCCGCGCTTCGTCCACCTGATCGTTTTCGAGCAAGGCGTAGAACAGTGCGGTGCTGTCTTCAACACGATCGCCCACATCCGCATCGGGAGCGCTCAGCGCTTGGCGATACAAGGGCGCAGCCTTTTCCGGCAGGCGCTGGTCGAGGTAGGACGCGGCCACCCAACGCACCGCATAGGTGGGCAACTGCACACCTTCGGCTTGGAGGGTTTCGTACTCGCGGATCACCTCGGCGGTACGCGCCCGCGCCTTGAGCGCACCCAGGCGGTCGATGCGCCAACGCACCACATCGTCTTTGGCCGTGGGGTCCGGGGTCCAGCGGGCGAGGAGTTGATCGTAGCCCTGCAAAGCGCGATCAGCGATGACATAACGCTCTTTCTCGGTACGCGTGGCGAACTCGGCCATGCGCACGCGCTCGGCGGCCAGGTCGCCTTCGAGACGACGCTGGGTCACGGGGTCGACAAGACCGGGACGCTGGGCGGACAGGCGCAGTGCGGGCTCGGGCAGACGCGCTTTTTGCAAGGCGACGATGTATTCGCGAGCCACTTCCGGTTTGTCGCCGGCGCGGATAAACGCCTGGTCGAATTCGTGCAGTGCGTCGTACTGCAAACCCGCACGGGTCAGCGCATAACCCAGGGCCATGCGTCGATTGGGATCATCCGGTTTGCCGGCCACCAGCGCACGAGCGCGTTGCACCGCTTCGTTGGTTTTGCCGCCGTCAGCCTGGGTCAGTGCCAGGCCCAGTTGCAGGTCAACATTGTTCGGCTCACGCAGCAGCGCTTTGCGATAGACCGCCTCGGCCCGCGCCCACTGCTTCTGGTTGCGATAGGTGCGCGCGACCGTCGCCAGCGCCTGGGCGGTCAAGTTGCGATTCTGACCCTGTGCCTCGTACACCTTCAGCACTTCGGCATCCTGGCCGGCCCAACCGGCGATCACCAGGTGATCGCTGATCTGCCCCGGCGTCTGGCGCTCGGCGGGCATTTGGCGAAGTTGAGTCAGGGCGGGTGTGAAGTTGCCGTTGCGCGCCTGGATGATCAGGGCGTCATAGGCCGGGTCGGCCATGGCGAAGGTGGGCATCAGCAACTGGCTGCACAAGGTTACCCCGATGAGCAGCCGTAACCGGCCTGAGGCACTGAGTGGAATGTGTCGCAGCATATCGTGAGCTTCCTTACACACGGAAAGCTGTAACGATAGGTGGTCCTGAGCAATCTGCATCAGGGTGTCGGCGTCTCGTGACCCGACCTAGCTTTCCTGTATGAACTATCCCCGACGCGCCGATGAAAAAGGGCAATCAATAACAATTGTTCAGAATTGCCCATCAAATCTGAAATACCAATGGGGGAGCGGGCTTGCCGGCGATAAGGGGGTACCGGCCAACACACGCGCCGACCGTTTGACCCCTATCGCGGGCAACCCCGCTCCCCCATTATTTATTTCTGGGCGATGGCGAAATATTTACTGCGCGCCGCCCACCGCACCCATTTTGGACATCACGAAGCCAATGAATTGCTCGACGGTCATCTTCTGGCCGTTGAAGGTCACTTCATTGTTGGCGTAATGCAGCTTGGACACTACGTCGCTGCCGACCAGGGTTGCCAGCTGCGTGCCTACGGCCATGCCACTGACCATTTCGCTCGCCATCTGGGATTGCTGCTCGATGGCTTTAGGGTCGGTCACACCACCGACCTGCGCCTGCAGGGCGGCAACGTCGGCGATCATCGGCTTGGACAGGGTCAGGTTGGCGTCCAGCAGCGAGACCATTTGCTTGCCCAATTCAACCGGAGGCAGCTCCATGGAGGTCGGCTTGGCCAGGTCCACTACCAGATTGAACTTGCTTTCGCCGTGGGTGGTTTTCAGGGACAGGTTTTCCAGCGCCAGGTGCGGCTTGGCAGCCAGCAATTGGTTGACGTTGGCTTCAGCAAGGGTTTGCTCGGCTTCGGTCAGTTGCAGCTCAGGCACTGGTTGGCCGGCAGCGGCAGCGGCTTGTACCGGCTGCATCTTGTCCTGATACAGCTTGGTCAGCACCAGACCGGACGGCACATCGATGTTCTTCAAGCTCAGGGCCATGGCAGCAGAGCCGACCGGCTTGCCCTGGTAGCCAATCTCGTCGATCTTGTAGTCGACGCGGCCGGACATGTTGTTGTCCTTGATTTCGCTGGTGTCTTTCTGCTCGAAGCCCTTGAGGGTCATCACGGCTTTCTGCGGGCCGAAGGTGAGCTTGGTGTCGCTCAGCTCTACGGTGTTCTGCCCGGTGTAGAAGCCGAAGGTGGATTTCTCCAGGTTGCTGGCCACGGTCAGACCGGCGAGTTCGACGTTGAACGGCGCGCCATTGGCGTCGACTACGTCCAGCTTGAGGCTGTTCATATAGCCTTCAACCTTGACCTTCTTGCCCTCCGCGGTGCTGTCGAAATCCAGGTTCACACCGGAGAAGCTCACCGAGGATGTCTCGTCCTTGAATTCCAGCGGCAGCAATTCGAGGTTGCCGGTGACCGAACGGCTGTAGCCGATATTGGCCACGCCTTTGAGCGGCGGCACGTCTTTGGCGGCGGCGAACCATTTTTCGGTGGTGGGGTTTTTTTCCAGCGCATAGTGACTGGTGGCCATGACCGGCAGCCACTTCAACGACACCAGGCGCGAGAACGGCAGCGGGCCGTGTTCGATATGGTCGACAAACAGCAGCTCAGGGTTCGGGTTCTGCTCGCCGAAGAACGAGCCTTGCCCCTTGAGGCGATAGTGCGCGGTGCTGCTGAACAGGCCACGTTCCAGGGACACCAGCTCCAGGTTAACGGTGCCGTCGACGCCGGCCATGGAACGTTGCAGTTCCTTGTTGGCATCCTGCACGGCCGTTTGCAGCACCGGCTCCAACTGCTTGCCGGTGTACCAGGCACCGCCTGCACTGACGACGCCCACGGCGACAACGAAACCCAAGAGAACTACGGCTGGCTTATTCATGAAGTGACCTGATCAAATCCTGTGAGAAGTGGGCTGTCTTCCTTGAACCCCAAGGGGGATTGGCTCAAGCCCGCCGAAAACGGGGGAAGATTAGCACTGGCGGCTGCGAACGGCCCAGCTTTTCAGAGGCCTCAGTTCAGGACTGGTTCAGGAATACTCCAGCTCTATTTCATCCAACTGGTGGTCGAAACTCTTCAGGCGCGCCGTCCAGGTGTACACCAGCACCTCAAACTCGCGGTGTATCACGGCATTGCCGGGGGTGTCGGCCTTGGGGTCGCAGAAGTCCAGTTGGTAGCGTTCGCGGGCCATTTGCGTGGCCACGTCGGACAATTCCCGCGCGTTGTTCAGCCAGTGCCTTCCGTCGGCCACTTGCCGGTCGAGGGCCACGCACTGTTTCTTCAGGACTTCGAGGCTTTTTTCCAGGGGTGTGCCAGTGAGGTCACCCATGACCTCCTGGAAGGTCCGCCCCGGCTGCCAATAGCTGCCCCAGAAATAGCGGTCGAACACGGTCTCGACCCGACGCAGCGCGACCTTGGTGTCCCAGATCGCCACGCGGGTCTTGCCTTGTTCGAGGAGTTTTTTCTTCACCCGTTGATTCTGGTAAGAGGCCCAAGCCACTACGCCGATGGACAGGGTGCCGATCACCAGGCAGGCGCTGTCGAGAAACACCATCGCCTTGTCGAGTTGGTGAGCCAGCATGACGCCGTAGAAGTAGGTAGCCGACAACAATACCAGTGCGAAACACACGCACCAGAAAGCGGGAGCATAAGGGTTTTTCATTATTGGAATCCCCATGAGCAAACGCGAACAGTGACAGGCAGAGCGTCACGGCTCTCCACCTGTCAAAGCATAGTCATTCGCTCAGGGTTTGCTGGGCTGAGACGCTTGCGTTCGTCCGCTTTCCCAACCACCGCCCAGGGCCAGGAACAGATCGATCTGGCTCATGGCAACCTGAGTGTTGGCCGCGGCCAGTTGCGCGCGCACATCGGTGTACGTGCGGGTGGCTTGCAGGTCGGCCAGGAATGAGGCGCGTCCCGCCTGGAAGAAACGGTGAGTCTGCCCTGCTGCTTCCTTGGCCGACTCGCCGGCTTCGGCCAAGGCATCGCGGCGTTGCAGTTGCGCGGTGTATTGCGCAAGGCCGGTCTGGGTTTCGCGGATGGCATTGAGCACCACCCCGTCAAAGTGCGCCAGGGCGCCCTGGGTTGCGGCTTCGGCCTCGTGGACGCGCGCGCGGGCGCCGTTGGTCGGTACAGTCCAACTGATCATCGGGCCAAAGCCCCAACGGTTGGTTGCAGGCTGACCAAGGTTGTCGAGCAGGCCAACGGTGCCCACGGTGGCGCCGATGCTGATATCCGGGTAAAGCGCGCCAGTGGCCACACCGATACGTGCGGTGGCTGCGGCCAGTTGACGTTCGGCCTGGCGCACATCGGGACGGCGTTTGAGCAGTGTCGCACCATCGCCGACCGGCAACAGTTGGGCGATATGGGGTAATTCAGCGCAGGTGCCGGTGCCCGCCGGCAGTTGGTCAACCGGCTTGGCCAGCAGCATCGACAAGCGGAACAAACCAGCTTGGCGCAGCGCTTCGTAGCGCGGCATGTCGGCGCGCAAGGATTTGTATTGGGTTTGCGAACGGGTCACCTGGGTTTCATCACCACGCCCGGCGTCACGCAGGCGTTGGGTCAGTTGGGTGCTCTGGGCTTGCAAGTCGAGGGACTCGTTGGCAATCGCCAGTTCTTCGTTTGCCGCACACACTTGGGTGTAGGAGCGCACGACATCGGCCACCAGCGTGATGCGGGCGATATCGGCAGCGGCCTGGGCCGCATCGGCGCTGGCCTGGGCGCTCTCGATGCCGCGCTGCAAGGTGCCGAACAGATCGAATTGATACGAGGTGGTGATCCCCACACTGCCGATGTTGCCCACCGGGACTTTGTCGGCCAGCAAAAACGCTTCGCCGGACTCTTGCAGGCGCTGGGCCTCCGCCTTCGCGCCGAGGCTCCAGCCGCCTGCGGATTCAGCTTGCTGGGTCTGATAGCGCGCACGCTGCAAGTTCGCGGCGGCCACGCGCAAGTCAGTGTTCGAGGCCATGGCCTGGCGCACCAGCTCATCCAGGCGCGGGTCTTTGTACAACTTCCACCAATCGGCCGGCACCGGCGCCGACACTACGTTATTGCCCTCGCCCGCAATGTGCCCTTGCAGGTCGCCACGGTTGATGGCGGCTTTATCTGGCAGCGAGTAATCCGGCCCCACCACTTGGCAGGCCGACAGCAACAACCCCAACGCAGCGGTGGCCAACAGCTGCTTCATGGTTTGTCTCCGTCTTTAACCTTATCGCCGATGATCGAGACGGTGGCTGTACGGCCGGCGATCATGCGGAAGTCGGCCGGCACATCATCAAAAGCGATGCGCACCGGAATCCGCTGGGCCAGGCGCACCCAGCTGAATGCCGGGTTGACGTTGGGCAACAGGTTGGAGCCGCTGCTGCGGTCGCGGTCTTCGATACCGGCGACGATGCTCTGCACATGGCCGTGCAGACGGGCGTTGTCACCAATCACACGGATGTCCACACCCATGCCGACGTGGATGCCGTCGAGTTTGGTCTCTTCGAAATAACCATCGATATGGAAAGAGTTGCTGTCCACCACCGACAACACCGGGCGCCCGGCGGTGACAAACTCCTGGGTACGCGGCGCACGGTCGTTGACGTAACCGTCCACGGGGCTGCGGATTACCGAGCGATCGAGGTTGAGCTGGGCAGAATCCACCGTCACCTGAGCCTCGGCCAGGGCCGACTGGGCACGGGCCACGCGGGACTGACTTTCTTCCAGTTGTTCGCTGGGCACCAGGTTGCCAAGGCCGCGGTTACGCTTGTACTCGCGCTGGGCCTGGGCCAGGGTTTCCTGGCGGTCGGCCACGGCGGCCTGGGCTTGGCGCAACGCCAGTTTGAAGCGGTCCTGGTCGACGGCAAAGAGCACCTGGCCCTTGGTCACCAACTGGTTATCGCGCACGTCCACGCGCTGGATCAGCCCGGACACGTCCGGGGCGATCTGCACGATGTCGGCACGGATGTGGCCGTCACGGGTCCAGGGGGCAAACATGTAGTACATGACCATGCGCCACACCACGACGACCGCAAACGTCACGATCAACAGGGTCAGGACGACACGGCCGATGGTCAAAAAAGGTTTTTTCATGTCATCAGGTATCGACTGAGTGAGTCCACCGCGCCCAGCAACAGCGCGTAGAGCCCCACATTGAACAATGCCCGGTGCCAGACCAGGCGATAGAAGTGGAGCCGGGTCAACAACCCGTGCACCACCAGGAACAACACGTACGTAATGCCCATCAGCACCAGCAGCGTGGGCAGGAAGACCCCGCTGATATCCAGATCACCGATCATAAAGGCGCTCCATCAGGCAGCGGCGCTTCCATCTCGGTGCCGCCAATAAATTCCACGCCCGGTAGCAGTGACAGGCGCAAGCCAGCCAGCGCGTGCAAAAGGTGCAGGCGAGTGTCGTCTTCGTCTTGCAGGCCCTGGCCGTTGAGGGCGCGGCGGGTGCGGTCCAGGGTCATCAGCAGACCGCTCGGCGCAGGCAAGCGTTCACCGGCCTTGAGGCACGCCTTGAAGTAACCGCCTACGCCTTCGACGACTTGGTTGAGCAACACCCGTGGCACACCGAGGATGCGCGGCGAGTAGGCCAGCAGATCGAGCAGATTCAGCGCCACGCGCAAATCGCGCAGGGCGGTGCCGGTGTCTTGGTTGATCAGGGCCAGGCGCGGCAGGTGCTGCATCAGACGGTCGAGCATCTGCGCAGCCATGTGCCGGTGTTCGGCCAGGGTCGCGGGCTCGGTGAGGCTGACGATGTCGCGCCAACTGAAACGGGTCAGGCGCTTGGCCGCCAGTTCAGCACCGAAGGGCCGCGCGATCAGTGTCCACACAAAGGCAAACAGCAAGCCCACCGGCCCCGCCAGGTTGACGTTGGCGAAATTGAGGAAGTCGGCGTCATAGGCGCCCTGGATGCTGATAAACGACGAGGTGTTGACCAGCGTCAGCAGCATGCCCAGGTAAAAACGCGGCTGCACCGTGAGCGTGCCGATGCAGATAAACGGCACGGCGAACGCCAGCACCAGCATCGGAAAGTCATGCAGGTTGGGCAGCACCAAAAACAGGTAAAGACTGGCGAACAGCACCGACATGGCGGTCCAGAAAAAGAACCGGTAGATCTGTGGCGCCGGGTCGTCCATCGAGGCAAAAAAGCTGCAGGCGACGGCGGCCAGGATCACCGCGCTGCCGCCGTCGGTCCAACCGAGCAGGATCCACAGCACCGAGGCAACGATGATCGCGGTGACGGTGGAAAACGCCGAGTAGAACATCAGGCCACGGTCGAGGAACGGCGTGAGCCGGCCCAGGCGCCAATGGCGGTACACGGCGCGCCAGGTGTCCTGGCTTTCGCACTGGATGGCGGCTTGCAGGCTGCGGCAGTCTTGCCACAGGTCGATCCATTCGCCCAGGCGGTACAGCGCGTTGGAGAACAGCAATGTGTGACGATCGTCCAGCGCTTCACCTTGAGGTTGCAAGGCATCGACCTGATCGCGCAAGGCGCGCCAGCTTTCCATCGGCGCAGCGTCTTGGGTGCCTTCCAACCATTGGCGGGTCGCCTGCAGCAGCGGCGTGATCTTATCGAGGAATTCCGGCGCGCGATGCTCGATGGCATACAACGCATCATCGAGCGCATCCACCACCGGCAACAGGTGAATCATACGCCCGCGCAGTTCCTTGGTATTACGTACCGTCTGGGGGCGCGCGCCTTCGTGGGGCAGTTGGCCGATCATCAGTTCAAGGGTATTGAAGGTGGCGACCATGCCACCGCGCAGCGTGCTGATTTCGTCAGGCTCAACGTTGCGCGTCAGAAAGCGCTGGCTGTAGACCTGGGCATCGGCAAACCACTTGGCCACCGAGCCATCAAACACCGGCATCAGCCGGCGCGGCCAGAACATCGCGCCCACCACGGCTGCCACCGCGATGCCAAGGAAGATTTCCTCGGTACGCGCCTCGGCCACGTCCCACACTGCCAACGGGTTATCCACCACCGGCAGCGCGATCAGCGGCAAGGTGTAGCCGGCCAGCATCAGCGCGTAGTTGTTGGCGGTGCGCAGGTGCATGGACAGAAACAACAACGTGCCCGTCCACAAGGCAATCACCACCACCAGCATGTAGGGCGATTGCACGAACATCGGCACAAAAATCACCGCCGCCGCCGCGCCCATGAAGGTGCCGATGGCGCGGTACAACGCCTTGGAACTGGTGGGGCCGACAAACGGGCTGGAAACGATATACACCGTGGCCATCGCCCAGTACGGACGCGGCATTTGCATGAGCATGGCGATGTACAAGGCAATCATCGAGGCCGCAAAGGTGCGCACCCCATAGAACCAATCACGGGCGGGCGGGAAACCGGTAAAAAATCCGTTCAAAGCGAAGCCGCCTCGAAGGCGCGCAGCACACGCAGCGCGGCTTCCATGTCGCTCCGGGGAATGTCTGCCAGCACTTCCTTGCGCAGGCGCACCAACTGCCCTTCCACCGCTTGCACCAGTTCGCGGCCGCGCTCGGTCAGGCTCAGGGCCTTGGCGCGACGGTCATGGATGTCTTCGGTGCGGCACACGTAACCATCGGTGCACAGGCGGTCGAGCAAGCGCACCAGCGACGGGCTTTCCATCCCTGAAGCCTGGGCAACTTTGACCTGGTGCACACCATCGCCCAAGCGGCCGATCATCAACAACGGCACGGCGCAGGCTTCGGAGATGCCATAGCTCACCAGCGTGGTCTGGCAGATTTTGCGCCAGTTACGGGCGCCCACCACCATGCTGCTGCTGAGGTTCATCTGGAGTTGTTCGGGAGAATGAGGCACTGGATAGTTCGCATACAGTTAGTTTGCTAACTATCAATATGGTGGATGGATCGAAATGCGTCAAGTTTTGAAACAATTTAGCGGATGGGTGGTGGTAGGGGTAAGTAAAGCGGGTTTGGGGGCGGATGCAGCATTTTCTGACGCTGCAAAATGCCTGTGTGGGCTTGCCTACGATGGCGCGGTCCAGTCGAGATAGACGTCGACTGAAACTTCGCTATCGCAGGCAAACCACACACACAGTTTGATCAGTTTAGGTTTCAGGTCTGCTGTTCGGCCTGGCCATCCAGGCGGCGCTGGATTTCGCCCATCATCTCCAAGCCGTCGCGCAGCGAGACCAATGTAGCTGTAACCAGATGATGGAGGATTCGTACGGGCGCTGGCACATAGCGCAGCGAAAATGCACGTTCAGATAAAAGCATCAGCATTTTTTGCTCCATCGCCACACGCTCCAGATTTTTAGAATCTCCGATGCGCCAATCAATCCAAGCATTAACGGCACGCTGTAATGCGGGACAATTCGCGCGCCTATAAAAAGAAGTGAAACAGACGGAATAACAAACACAAGCCGTAAAGGCGCTTGAAAAAAAACAAGCCACCAAACTGTTTTTTTTTGGAGAAGAAACATCGCGCACGATGCAAATATTGACAGCTGTAAAACTAACGCCAACACAAACATATATTGCTGCACAACACTGTGCTCCTGCAAAATAGCTGAAGCGTTTACCACGTCACTTAAATACGGAATTCTGTTATTTAAAAAACTATTGATTGAGTACCAAATGAGATAAATCGCATCCATCGCCCCCCACAACAGCCAAATTCTACGACGGCTCATTTTGTTCCACCCTTTATCTCATACGCCTCATCTTGCGTAACTGGCTGCCAATGCCACGATTTTCCCCCAACCTGCCACTTGTCCTCTCCCTCCAGAAACCGTTGCGGGGTATGCCGCAGCTCGCCATATCGACGTATGGCAGAATCCGCGATGCGGTGCTCCTCGAAATCATTAAGTGGTACCCATTGCTGAATGAGTGTTCTGGTCGTGTTTGCTAAATCTTTACCGTCAGAACCAAATACTCGACCTTGATCACCCATAGACCCTAATCGATTGACGGCTATAATCGCGGTGTTTTTCACTCCGTCATAATCGATGCTAAAAAATGCCCATTTTCCCGGCCCTGCCACCTCCTCGCCCTCAAGCTGGCGAGGAGAGAATCCAATAGGGATACATCGCCTGGCACCTGCGTCATTTAAAGCGCCCAACCGCTCTGAAATAAGTAGCCACTCTCCACTTTTAACTTTCTCAAGTATTCCTTTTCGCTCATTCCTCCCTACACACGAACTCAAACGTACAAGTTCAGACAAACCAAATAAATGGGCAGTAGAGGAAAGTTGAGACTCAACAATTGATGTCGCAAAAATAGGGCTTACAAGTTCAATCGTCGAGGGATCAAAATTTTGTAGTTGTCTACGCGGAATTAGTTTTTGCATGTCGCATCTCTTGTCAATAGGAGGTCCTCCCTTTGATAAGAAAAAACGTCTGCCGCGACCATCGTCCGTTTCCTTTAAAGAAATAGGACATTTCCCATATTCTCCACAAAATTTCAGAACCGCCCTATTACTCCTCGATTAACCTCAGGGTCTCCTCCTCGATAAACTCAAACACCTCCTCCGCCACGCTGTACTGAAACTGCTTGCGCCGATGCTTCGAAACCTTGCCCGCGTTATCCAGGCACATCATCACCAGCTTCGACAGATCACTGCCGCGCACGTCATAACGCTGGTTCACGGCCTTGATCACGCGGTCGTAGCGGTCGAGGAATTCGGTTTCTTCACGCAGTTCCACTTCCAATGCGCGTCGAGCCATTTGCAGGGTGAATTCGACACAGCGGGTGGCGTCCCAGTAGCGGTAAATCGACGGGTGGCCGATGAACTCGAAGGCCATTTCATCGCCGTCCAGCCAAGTCACGCTCCAGAATTCCCGCGTGGGTTGGGAGAACGCCTTGAGCGCCTCCAGATAGGCCGCCTCTTCGTGCTTCATCGCAACGGAAACAGGCAGCAGCAGTCCGTTCTCCAGCGCGCCGTAGTGGCAGAGTGTTTGGTGGATCAGGAAGCGAGACAGGCGCCCATTACCGTCCATGAACGGATGCAGGAACACAAAGCCGAAAGCAGTGACGGCCGCCGCCACCAATGGATCAACCTCTCTCACAGGCTGATTGGCGAACGCCATCAATTCTTCCATCAGGTCCTGACAGAGTGCCGGAGCAGGCGGCACATAGCTGACACCCGCTGCACCACGCAGGCCGTTGTGCAGGTGGTTTTGTTCATGGCGGAATGCGACGGCTTTGTCGAACGGGTTGGAGACGGTGCTGTTTTGCAGCTCGACCAAGTAGTCCTCTGTCAGCAGCCGCCCTTCGTGGGCCTGGCGTAAAAGCTGGACAAAGCGTCGGGATTTTTCTTCACTGGGTTGTTCTTTTTCGATAGCAAATGAATCGCGGGTTTCGTGGAGATAGGCCCACTGGATCGCGCGGTCCATCATTTCTGGAGGCAGGGTTGCCATGAAAGATCTGGCGCGACCCAACACATCAAGCGCCAACAACGTCTCTAACTCAGGCGTTCTCTCCACAGTCGCGCAGTAATGCAGAGAGCCCAGGCCATTAAAATCAATTCGCCAACGACTGTTGCGGATGCTTGGGCCAGTCACATAGCGCTCGGGATCAAACAAGGCAACAACACGCCCCCGAACAGGTAGTGCGTAATCAAGCACTCGCCCGGTAAATCCTTCCCACAAATAACAGGCTTTACGGATAAAGGCGCCATGGGGAGATTCCGCCAAACCGGCCAAAAGTGGCTCCGGACCAAGACGTTCAAAAACCTGGGCAAGTATGGCGAGATTCACACCCTCATGCTTGAGTGCGAACAGCACGTGCTCAAACAGGACATGTTGCGCAGGTGCAACGGCATGCGGAACCGCCAGGCAGTTGCCGATCAAGGTGATTCTGGTCACGGGTTTAATCATCGCGACGCGGTGAGGCGGGATGACCTTTAAATCCAGCGACTCGCAGAGATGTGCATATCCGACTGTCGCCAAGGTGAGCTTCCCCAGAAAAAATTCACTTGAGCGATTAAAGCCCAGTTTTTTTTACCTCTCACCATTTTTTTTTACATTATCGTGTTTCAGCAAAGTTTTTTTTACACCCCTCGCCCACCCCGCAACATCAAATTCAGCTCATCCACCACCTCAGCCCAATCTGCATCCTCCAAAATCTCCTCGCGCAAAAACGCCTTCTGGCTGTCCGTCCAGAAAAACGCATCCGCCAGTTTCAACTCCGGCTTGAGCGGCGAATGAACCGCCACAAATTGCTCGATACTCACCGGGTCATCCGGCAGGCCCAGCTGTTTGAACAGTGACGGCAAGCTATGCACGGGCGATTCCATGGCGGGCTCCTGAAAGAAATGAATTAACCCAGTCTAGCGGCAGCCCTCGGGTTGCGCCGACGGTGCGTTGCACACCACAAACAATCGCGCCCTCGCGCCGCCGCCATCCTGGCGACTGAGTTCGCGCCAGCCTTCAGGCAGCGGGGCGAAATCGTCCGGTGCTTCGTTGCTGCTGATCAGCCAAACGCGGCGGGTGTCGGCGGGCAGTGCAGACAGATGGTCCAGGTAAATACGCCCGCCGTCCTGGTCCACCAGGGTGCCGAAGCCATAGGCATTCGGCCGGGTGGGCGTGCCATCAGGTTTGGGCGGGGTGTAGAGCTGCAGTTGGGCGTCGGTCTGGTCGTAATACACGTAGCTGAGGTACCACATCATGTCGCTGAGGACGATGCGGTCGTCTTCCTGGTAATTGCGGTTGACGAACTCCACCGGCACGTTGAACTGGTCGTGTTCGTCCACGGTGAAGTTGTTCTTCAAGCCCACCAGTTCCACGCCGACAAACAGCACGAACAACGCCGCCCCCAACAGCGAAAACCGCGACGGCAAGCGGTCGATGGCCATCGCCAGCAGGATCGGCAAGCTCAAGGCGTATACGGTCAGGTAACGTTCGATAAACACCGGGGAAATAAACGACACGCCGTAGACCAGCAGCAGTGGCAACAGGAAAAGCAGCGCCAACAGGCTGGCGGGTCGATGGCGCTCGCGGTCACGCCAGGCCGTGATGACCACGACCGCTACCAGCAGCAACGGGAACAACCAGAACAGCGGCGCCCAGAAGCCGACGCCTTCATCCTGCAGCACGAACTGCCAGATCATCGACGGCAGGGAGAACAGGTTGACCGGTTCTTCCCAACCAATGTCGCCGCCCACCTTGAGCTGGTCGACGTGCTGCACCAGGTCCAGCAGATTCGGCAACCACGGCAGGTACATCAACACAATCGCAGCGTTGGCCACCCACCAGGCCGGGCGCGTGATCAGCCGTTGGTCTCGCGGCATCGCGCCACTCAGCACGCCCAGGTAGGCCCAATGCACCAGCACGCACAGCGCGGTGAAGTAATGGGTGTAGAAGCCGGCACTCATCAACACCCCGTACGCCGCCAGATACCGCGAGCGCTCGGGGTGACGCACCCAGTACACCAGCGCCAGCGTGGCGCCCAGCAACCACACGCCCAGCAGCGAATACATGCGCACTTCCTGGCTGTAGCGCACCGCTGTCGGCAACAATGCCAGCAGGATCCCCGCCAGCAATGCCGCACGACGAGTGGACAATTGCCGCGTGAGCCAGATGCCCAGGCCCACGACGATCACGCCGGGAATGGCGCTCATGGCGCGAATCGACCAGATGCTGTCGCCGAACAATTCGATCCAACCGCGCAACAGGAAAAAATACAGCGGGGGGTGCACGTCGTGCGCGGCGTGGAACCACAGGTCGCCCAGAGCATATTCGCTGAGCAACAGGCTTGAGCCCTCGTCGCCCCAAATCGCCGCCGACGTCAGGTGGTAAAAGCGCAGGGCCATGGCCAGCGCCAGGATCGGCACCCACCAGAGACGGTTGATCCAACCGGCACCTTCCCAACTGAGGCGGTTAAGTGCGGGTAACGTCCCGACCTTTTCGTTTTGCTCTACCACAGACCGACGCACCTCGATTCCCCTGATTGCCCAAGCGCAAACACCGCCACTCTAGGACAAAAGATCCAGGCTGGCTGCTGGAATCGGACAAATCAGCAATTTGTGCAGGGCCTCTCCGAAGTAAATGCAGGAACACGCTATTATTGCCCTCCTCCAAGGACTCAGGATCAAGGACACGTCATGCGCATCGGTTTTTTGTCACCCCTCGCACTAACATTGCTGGCGGCTATGACCCAGCACGCTCAGGCAAGCTCTGACGACTCGTGTTATCCCGATTGGCGCGTCTCGCATGACAGCCTCGATTCATGCAGCAACCTGCCCTTCCTGAGCCCCGGTAACGACAGTCGCGTGAACCTGCGCCTGCTGCTGGCGGACAAAAAGGCCGCACCGCTTACGCCCAATGCCTTGAGTGAAGACGATTTGGCCCAAGGCTTCGGCCCAGTGCCCTTCCCGGTCTATCGCCTGGTGCCTGTCCCCGCCACCAGCGACGAGCCCGACACCAAACCGGACGACTCGCGCACCGCCGAACTCGACACGCTGCTACAGCCGCTGGGCATCAAACGTGACGAGTACAAGACCGCAGGCGAAGCGTTTCTGAATGGCGAGGGCAGCCGTTGCCGCAGCAACGATGATGACAGCGCCACTGCGTTCATCAGCCAGGTGATCAAGGCCGACATGCCAGCGACCGAGCGTGAGCTGCTGATAAAGGCGCGCTTGCAACTGCTCACGGCCTGTTCGTGGGACGGCCAGGTGGTGGACGCCCAGCAGATCCAGTCCAGCGACGGCCAACTGTTCCGTACATACCTGCAAGCCGCCGCCGACTTCTACAGCGGTCGCTTCGGTGACGCTGAGCGCGGTTTTGCCGCTGCCAGCTCCAGCCAGGTGCCTTGGCTGAAGGAAACCGCGCTGTACATGACCGCGCGTACATCCTTGAACCAGGCCCAGGCTGAAGCCTTTGACGAATACGGCATCCCGCAACTCAAGCATGTGGATAAGTCCGCCCTGGGGGATGCCGAAGAAGGCTTTCTCGGCTACCTGAAAACTTATCCACAAGGCGAATACCTGGCCTCCGCCCGTGGCCTGTTGCGCCGTGTTTATTGGTTGGCAGGAGATAACACCAAACTCGCCGAGGCCTACGCCTGGTCGATGACCGAAGCGACAGACGCGCAGCGCAATGTGTCGGTGGATGAACTGGTGGAGGAAGCCGACCTCAAGCTGTTGATGGTCAATAGCGAGACCGTCACCACGCCGATGATCCAGCTCGTCAGCGACCTGATGGTGATGCGCGGCGGCAACCAACCCGCCCTTTCCCGCGCGGACCTGGAGAAGCAAAAAGCAGCGTTCGCCAGCGCGCCGGAACTGTACGACTACCTGCTGGCGGTGTGCGCGCTGTACATCGAGCAGCAACCGGACGCCGCGTTGAAGCAATTGCCCCAGAGTGTGCCGTCGAGCCTCAATTACTTCGCCTTCAGCCAACAGACCCTGCGCGCCCTGGCCCTGGAAGCCAAGCAGGACTGGAAAGGCGCCGAAGCGCTCTGGCTGCAATTGCTGCCGCTGGCGAAGTTACCGCTGCAACGCGATCAGTTGGAATTGGCCCTGGCCATGAACTACGAGCGCAGCGGCCAATTGGCCAAGGTGTTTGCCGCCGATTCGCCGATCAGCGCCAAGCAGGTGCGCTACATCCTGCTGCGCAACGTCGCCGGTCCCGAGTTGCTGCGCCAGCAGATCGCCCAGGCCAGCGACCCGCTGGAGCGCCAGACTGCGCAATTCGTGCTGCTCTACAAAGACCTGCTGCGCGGCCAGTACGCAACGTTCGCCGACGACCTCAAGCAACTGCCGACCACCGCCCCGGACGACAAACTGGGCACCAGCCTGGGCTACGTCTACAGCGCCAGCCAGACCTTGAAGCTGTTCCAGTGGAACGGCGACAAAGCCGAGTCCGGCTACGCCTGCCCGAGCATCGCGCAAACCGCCGCGACCTTGCAGGCCGATGCGAAAAACCCGCAGGGCCTGAACTGCCTGGGTGAGTTCATCCTGCGCAACGGCCTGGACGGCATGCCGTTGGAGCAGGCCCGCGCCGCCGGCAGCCTGGGCAGCACCGCATCGGACTTCAAGGGGGAAACCTTCTCGCGGCTGGATGGCTACAAACAGGTGATCGGCAACGCCAAGGCGCCGAAAAATGACAAGGCCTACGCACTGTTCCGTGCGGTCAACTGTTACGCACCGTCGGGCTACAACAGCTGCGGCGGGCAAGACGTTGAACCTGCCGTGCGCAAAGCCTGGTTCCGCCAGCTGAAAAGCAGCTTCGCCGACACCCAATGGGGCAAATCGCTGCAGTACTACTGGTGAAGCAGCTGTGGTTAGGCTTGCTGTTGTTGGCAAGCCCGGCCTTCGGCGCCGTCGACGCCCGCGACTATGACGCCTTCTGGCTGTGGAGCGGCGTCACGCCACAGCCGGTGCTCAAGCAGGCGAAAACCCTGTACGTCCTCCAGGGCCAGATCAACTCCACGCGCCGCGCGCCCCAGCGCGGCGTGCAGATGATCGCCCAAGGCGTCAGTGTGCCGCGCCTTACCCAGGGCGACATCTGGATCGTCTACCGCGCCCACACCCTGCACTGGCCCGAGCAGGTCTACCGCCAACTGTTCGGTCAGGTGCAACGCTGGCGCGACGCGGGCAACCCGGTGGTCGGCATCCAGATCGACTTCGACGCCCGCACCCAATACCTGCATGAATACGCCAGCTTCCTGCGCGACCTGCGTCAACGCCTGCCCGCCGACCTGCGCCTGAGCATCACCGGCCTGATGGACTGGAGCAGCAACGCCGACCCAGCCGTCATCGCCCAACTCAAGGGCGTGGTGGATGAAGTCGTGGTGCAGACCTATCAGGGACGGCACAGCATCCCGGATTACGCGGCGTACTTGCCGCGGATGAACCGGCTGGGGCTGCCGTTCAAGATTGGCTTGATCCAGGGTGGGACGTGGGAGGAACCGGGGTATTTACAGGGGAGTGATTGGTTTCGGGGTTATGTGGTGTTCTTGCAGAACCCTTAAGACTTCAACCACGACCTGCAGGAGCGAGCTTGCTCGCGAAAGACGTCAACGATAACGCAGCGCTATCAGGTAGCGGCGCGTGCTCCATGCGTTTTTCGCGAGCACGCTCGCTCCTACCGTATGCGGGCAGTTACCAATCGTAGGTCAGGCTCGACACCACCGTGCGTCCTTCACCGTAATAGCAATCCAGGTTACTGGTGCACTGCGAGACGTAGGTCTTGTTGGTGAGGTTCTGCACGTTCATCGCCAGTTTCACGCCCTTGAGTTTGAGTGGCGAACGGCTCAGGTCGTAGCTCAGGCTGGCGTCGTAGACACTGTAGGACGGCACACTGAAGGCGCCCTCGTAGTAGTCGCCCAGGCTTTGGCGCGCATAGCGCACGCCCAGGCCTGCGCCGAGGCCGGCCAGCGGGGTGTCGCCGAGCACGCTGTAGTTGACCCACATTGACGCGGTGAGCGGTGAGATGCCGGCAGGGTGACGGCCTTCGCGGCCATCGTTGTCCTTGGTGTATTTGATGTCATTGCGCGAGGCCGAAGCGACGATGTCCCAGGCATCGCTGAGAACGGCCTTGGCTTCCAGCTCCACACCGCGTGAGCGCATGGCGCCGCTTTGAGTACTGAAGGTGGTGTCCACCGGGTTGGTGGTGAGCACATTTTCCTGGTCCAGCTGGTAGACCGAGACCTGCACGAAACTCTTCTGGCCAGGCGGCTGGTACTTCACGCCGACTTCATATTGATTGCCCGTCGATGGCTTGAATGGCTTTTGGTTGGCGTCAGTGCCAGCCAGCGGCAGGAAGGATTCGGTGTAGCTGACGAAGGGGGCCACGCCATTGTCGAACAGATACACCAGGCCCGCACGCCCCGTGAATGCCTGGTCTTTGCTGGCGAAGCGGGTGTCGGTCAAGGGCTCTTTGTTCACCACATTGGCCCAGTCATAGCGGCCGCCCAGTACCAACGCCCATTTATCCAGCTTGATCTGGTCCTGCACGTACAGGCCGGTCTGGGTGATGGTGCGGTCCCAGCGGTACGGCTGGCCAAAGTTCAGGCGCTGGCCGTAGACCGGCTTGAACAGGTCGATGATCGGTGGGTTGCGGTCATACAGGCCATGGAACAGCGAGTTGGAATGGTAGTAATCCAGGCCGAAGATCATCGTGTGAGACAGCGCGCCCGTGTCGAATTCAGCCTGGGCGATGCTGTCCACGCCAAACACTTTGTTGTTCTGCGCCCAGTCCACGCCGAAGCGTTGCAGGTAGCGTTGGTCCTGCACGCCGGAGACCGGGTTGGCGACAAAACGGTAGCCGTGCAGCGGCGCGGTATAGCGGTCGTCGACCTCGGCGTAACGCGCGTTTTGCTTGAGGGTCCAGGTGTCGTTCAGGCGATGGGAAATCTCGTAGCCCAGTGCGTATTGCTCGCGGTTGTACTGGTTGACGCCCGGTTCGCCGATAAACACGTCACGCTTGATCTTACCGTTCGGGTTGTCCCACAGAGTGCCGGACGCCGGCAGGCCTTGGGCTTCGGGTACACCTTTGTCTTTCTGGTATTGGGCAAACACCATCACGCTGGTTTCATCGCTAGGCCGCCAGGTCAGGCTGGGGGCGATGAACTGGCGTTTGTTTTCGACGTAATTGATTTCGTCCTGGCCGTCATTGGCCAGGCCGGTGAGGCGATACAGAAATTGCCCTTGCTCATCCAGCGGGCCGCTCAGGTCGATGGCCGCGCTTTTGTGCTCGTAGGTGCCCGCTTCCAGTACCACTTGGTGGATCGCTGTTTCGCTGGGGCGCTTGCTGACCATGTTGACGATGCCGCCGGGCTGATTCTGCCCGTACAGCACCGAGGCCGGGCCTTTGAGCACTTCGATACGCTCCAGGGAGTAGGGCTCGATCTGCAACGCACCGCCAGTGCTGCCGCCGCCGTAAGGCAAGTGCAGACCGTCGAGGTACAGGGGCGTAGGCGAGAAGCCCCGGGACGTCGGCTCATCGAACAACTTGACCCGGTCGGCGAAACCACCCGCCGTCATGCCGGGGGTGTAAAGCAACGCCTGGGTGACGCTTTGCGCGCCGCGCGCCTTGATCTCGGCGGCGGTGATCACGTTGATGGTCTGGGGAATTTCCACCAGCGATGAGTCCGTCTTGCTGCCGGAGGCACTGCGCGTCGCCACAATGCCGTCCACCGGGCCCCAGGCACTTTCCTGGGTTTGCTGGCCGCTGATCTGGGTGGCGCCCAGTTGCAAAGGCCCGCCATTGGACACCGCCTGCAACGACCACCCGCCCTGGGATTGCATCGCCATCAGGCCGCTGCCCATCAGCAGCCGCTCCAGGCCCGACTCGACCCCATAGCGCCCCTGCAAGCCCGCGCTACGCTTGCCTTCGGTGAGCGAGGCATCGACCGACAGCAAAATGCCAGAGGCGCTGGCAAAGCGGTTCAGTGCCTGGTCAAGGTTGCCGGCCGGGATGTTGTAGCTGCGCTGCGCCTCGGCACTTTCTTCGGCATAGCCCAGCGTCGGCACCATCGGCACCGTCGCCAACAGGCTGACAAACAAGCCACGGCGCAGGGCGCGGGCCAAAGGTTGAATTGGGTGGTGCGGCATTGCAGGACTCCCCGTGAGAACGCTTCTTGATTGGCTTTCAAGAGGTATCCCGAGCGGGAAGCAAAAACCGACAAGCACGGATGAAAAAATGTTCAGACTCGCGCCTTGATCGTCACCCAGTAGCGCGTGACCGCGTGTACGTGCACCGGTAGCGAGCGCTCCAGTGCCGCTAGGATTGCATCGGTATCGTTCAGCGGAAACACGCCAGTGAGCAGCAAACCCGCCACCGCCTGGTCACACCGCAACAGCCCCGGACGATAGCGACTCAGTTGCGCAACAAACTCGCCCAGCGGCTGGCGCTCGGCGATCAGGCGGTGTTCGGTCCAACTGCTGGCGTTGGCGCTCACCGCCGCCAGCGACGCGCTGTGACGCGCGTCGAACCACAGGCTGTCACCGGCCTTCATCTGCACGGCTGCGCCATGGGTCGGCGTTACGCGGAGGCGGCCTTCGTACAGGTCGACACGGCTGCCATCGGCCAGTTCGCACACGGCAAAACGGGTGCCCAGCGCCTGCACGACGCCGGCTGGGGTCTCGACGATCAACGGGCGGATGGGGTCGTGGCCGCTGGTCAGCAGGATCTCGCCGCGGATCAGGCGGATACGCCGCTCGCGGGGGCTGAAACGCAGGTCGACTGCGCTGTCGCTGTTGAGGTCAAGCCGCGTGCCGTCACTGAGGGTGACGTGGCGAATCTCGCCGGTGCGGGTGCGGTATTCGGCGAAGGCGGCTTGCCAGGGCTCGCTGCGTTGCACCAGGTAGCCACTGCCGCCGGCCATCAACAGCAGGCCGAGCAGCTTGAGTGCAGCGCGGCGTTGGGTGTCGGGTGTGTCGCGCAATACGGCGCGGGCGCTGTCGGCGGGCACGCTGCCGAGGGTTTGCTGCAGCTGCTGCAAACGCTGCCAGGCACGGCGATGCTCAGGGTCGGCGGCCTGCCAGCGGGCAAAGGCCTGGCGTTGTTCGCCTTGCAGGGCGCCGCCCCATTGCAGCATCAGCCATTCGCTGGCCTGCTCGACAACCGCCGGGGCGATGGGGGCGTCGTGTCTCATTCTTCGTAGGCCACCTGGTAGCAGGCAACAATCGCGCGGGTCATGTACTTCTGTACCGAGCTGACAGTCACCCCCAAGCGTTCGGCGATCTGTGCGTAACTCAGGCCTTCGAACTGCGACAGCAAAAACGCCTGGCGCACGTTGTCGGGCATGCGGTCGAGCATGGCGTCGATCTGCATCAGGGTTTCGAGGATCAGCGCGCGGGTTTCCAGGGACGGCGATTCCGGCTCGGGCAGGTGCGCGATGCTTTCCAGATAGGCACGCTCGATGCGTAGACGCCGCCACTGGTCGATCACCAGGTTGCGTGCGATCTGCGCCAGGTAGCTGCGGCTTTCCTTGTCACCCGGGAATCGTCCGGACACCAGTAGGCGCAGGAAAGTGTCCTGCGCCACGTCAGCCGCGTGCTCGCGGTCGCCCAGGCGCCTGCGCAGCCAGCCTTGCAGCCAGCCGTGATGGTCGCGGTACAGGAGATGAAGCTGTTGCTGGCCGTCAGTCGCGGTGTCCATGAAAAGCTCAGGCGTACTATTGAGAGCAATTATCATTACACCTTATTTCGCGACTGACAAAAACTCTTTGTCGATCAGCGCCCAACGGTTTGCAGCGGGTAGACAGATTCCCAGCCCCCGCCCAACGCTTTGTACAGGCCAACCATCGCCAGCGACACGCCGGTCGAACTGTCCACCCACTGCTCCTGCGTGGCCAGCAGCGCGCTTTGCACGGTGAGCACGTTGACGAAATCCACCACGCCTTCCACGTACTGCTGCTGCGCGGTGCGCAGGGCAATCTGGTTCTGACGCACGGCTTCGGCGAGGCTGTCGCGGCGCAGTTGGCTGGCGTTGTAGCGGGTCAATTGGTCGTCGATCTCATGCCAGGCACGCAGCACGGTTTGCTGGTACGCGAGCGCCGCTTCCTGTTGCTGGGCTTCGCGCAGGTTCAACATGCCTTGCAAACGCCCGCCATTGAACAGCGGCAGGCTGAACTGCGGGCCGAAGGCAAAGGCACGGGAGCCCCAGGAACCGAAATCCGAGAGTTGCATGGCCTGGGAACCGAGGCTGCCGGATAAGGTGATGCGCGGGTAGAAATCGCCCTTGGCCACGCCGATGCTCGCGGTGGCGGCATGCAAACGCGCCTCGGCCTGGCGGATATCCGGGCGGCGCTCAGCCAGCTCCGACGGCAGGCCAATCGCGACCTGGCGCTGGGTTTGCGGCACGGCGGCGTCCTTGGACAGTTGCGCATGCAGCGCCTGCGGCGGTTCGCCCATCAACAGGCTGAGGGCGTTGATGAGTTGGTCCTGACGCTGTTGCAGATCCGGCAGTCGCGCTTCAATAGCGGCGACCTGGGCGGCGGCTTCGGCGACGTCCAGGTCGGTCGCCACACCGTCAGCCAGGCGCAACTGCGAGAGCTTGAGGCTGTGACGGGCGACGTCGAGGTTCTGCTCGGTGACCGCGCGGGTGTTTTGTACACCGCGCAGTTGGATGTAGTTCTGAGCGGTCTCGGCCAACACTGACAACAGCACGGCACGGCGGTCGTTTTCGGCGACTTGCAAGGTGGCGTCGGCGGCTTCGGTTTCGCGTTTGACGCGGCCCCAGAAGTCCAGCTCCCAGGACGCGGAGAAACCCATGTCCCACTGGTTGAATGCCGAACGGCCGTTGTTGCCGGACGGGTCGCTCAAGCCTTTGCCACTGTTGCGTTTGCGCTGGTAATCACCGTTGGCGTTGACGTTGGGATAACGCTCGGCCGTGGTCACCTGGCGTACGGCCCGGCTTTGTTGCAGGCGACTGCTGGCCAACTTCAGGTCGAGGTTATCGGTGAGCGCACGGCGTGTAAGGGCCGAGAGTTGCTCGTCGTGGAACACATCCCACCAACGTTCCTGCAACGGATCGTTGACCGCACGGCTGGCCGCCTGGCGGCCCTGGGGCTCGCTCCATTGCGTCACTTGCGGGCCCTGCGGCCTCTGGAAGTCTGGACCGACCGTGCAGGCACTCAGGCTGATGAGGCTCAACGTGAGCCAGGCAACTCGCTTCATTGCTGGGCTACCTCACGCGTCTGCGCGACCGACTGGGTGTCGACGCTGGCTTCCACCGACATGCCGACCCGCAGGCGCTCGGTGTGTGCCTGGTTGGGTTCGAGGACGATTTTCACCGGAATGCGCTGCACCACCTTGGTGAAGTTGCCGGTGGCGTTATCCGGTTTGACCGAGGCAAACGTCACGCCCGTCGCGGGCGCAAGGCTCTCCAGATGACCGTTGAGCAATTCGCCGTCGAGGCTGTCAACACGCACCTGCACGGCCTGGCCGGCACGCATATGGGAGAGTTGGGTTTCCTGGAAGTTGGCCACCACGTACGCCTCTTCCAGCGGCACGACCGCGAGGATCTTGCTGCCCGGCGTGACATACGCGCCCACCCGCACCGCACGCTCGCCGACCATGCCATCCACCGGCGCGACGATGCGCGTGTACGACAGTTGAAAGCTGGCCAGTTCCAGCGCGGCTTGGGCGCGTTTGAGCCCGCCCTCGGCGGCATCGCGCTGGGCGGTGAGGATTTCCACTTGCTTGCGTTCGGCCGCCAGCACCGCCGTGGCATTCGCCAGCCGCGCGGTGGCCTGGTCGATACGGGTCTTGGCTTGCTGGGCGTTCTGCACAGTGCCCGCGCCGACACCGGCAAGGTGGTTGTAGCGATTGAGTTCGTGTTCGGCGAAGGCCATTTCGGCGCGATCCGCCGCGACGGTGGCCTGGGCCTGGGCGATGACCGAGCTTTGGCGTTCCAAGGTGGCGGTGGCATTTTTCAGCTGGGCCTGCGCCACCAACGTATCGGCATCAGCCGCTTGGGCGGCAGCGCGGAAGTCGCGGTCGTCGATCAATGCCAGCAGTTGCCCGGCTTTGACACGCTGGTTGTCTTCCACCAGCACTTCCTTGATAAAGCCGGCCACGCGCGGCGCCACCAGGGTGAAGTCAGCGGCGACGAACGCGTCATTGGTGGTCTGGCGCTTGCTGCCCAGCACGCCCGGCGCGACCAGGTACACCAGCACGCCGACGGCAAACACGGCGATGACGGAGACGGCAATTTTGTCTTTGCGTTTCATGAACAGTCCTTTCTATCAAGTCGGTGCGCGAGGCGGAAAGATCCGCGTGGGCATCCAGAAAATCAGCAGGATCAACGCCACCGCGACCGCGGCCATGACGTAATAGAGATCCGAAGAGGTCAGCACCACGGCCTGCTCATGCAGGCGGTGCGCCAGGCCCGGCGCATCGCCGTCGGCCAGGGGGAATTGCCCAGGCGGTCGACCAACATGGTCGAGTGAAAATGCAGGCGCTGGGTGGTCAAGGTATCGAGCACGCCAGTGGCGATCACGGCGGCCAGCCCCTTGATGGTGTTGAACCAGGCTGAGGCGAACGGACCATCCATTGGCTGGATACTGCCGGTGGAAAGCATCAGCAACGGCAACACGGCCATCGGTTGCCCGAAGATCTGCAGCAGGTAGAGGCCGTAGAAATCGTCGCGAATCCATTCCGAAGTCAGGTGCGCGCTGCCCACGCAGCACAGCACCAGCATGCCCAGGCCGATCCCCAGCACCCATCGGCAATCGACCCAACGCAGGTTGCACAGCGCCGCCACCAGCGGCAGCGCAATCAACTGCGGTATCGCCATCAACAGCATCACGGGCGCGGTTTGCAGCGGACGGTAGCCCTGGACCTGAGCGAGAAAACTCGACGGGATGATGATCACCGAGGTCAGCACCATCAGTACGCCCGCCAGCACAATCAGGGCGAACGACAGGTTGCGCAGACCGAGCATCTGCAGCTTGAAGAAGGGGATGGGCTGCGACCATTCATTCACCATGAACAGCACCAGCAACACGCCACCGCCCCCTAACAGGAAGGTGATCAGGCCCGACTCGAACCAGTCCAGGCGGTTGCCTTGCAGAATGCCGATGACCAGCATGCAGATCGCCGGGAAACCCAGCAGCAAGCCGCGCCAGTTGAACTGCTTGAAACGCTCCAACCGAATCGGATCCTGCGGCAATCCGTAGGCCACGGCGATCATGGCCAGCAGGCACGGCGCGACGATCTGCCAGAACGCCCACTGCCAGCCAACATACTCGGTCCATAGCGCCGCCAGCGGCGTGCCCAGGCTCGGGCCGAAGGTGGCGGTGAGTGCGTAGCCGGCCAAGCCGTACAGCTTGACGTTGGCCGGCAAGAACCGCAGAGCCACGGTCATCAGCATCGGCGGCAGCGCACCACCGGCCAGGCCTTGCACAGTGCGCAGCACCAACAGGCTTTCGTAGTTCGGCGCGAACGGACACAGGATGCCCAGCGCAGTGAACAGGCCGATGGCGCACAAGGTGAAACGGCGCAGGGAAAAGGTCACCGAACACCAGGGCGCAAACGCCATGGCCGCCACGGAAGTCGCGGTGTACGCCGCGACCAGCCAGGTGCCTTCGTCAAAGCCTATGTACAGCGCACCGCGAATGTCCGCGAGGGCCACTTTGGTGACCATCTCGTTGAGGCCAGAGACCAGCACCGCCAGCAACACGCCGACCAGCCCGATGATGATGCGCGGGCCGAATACGGGTGGGGTCATCGCGGTGGGTTTGGCTGCGGCCGCAAGGGTGGGGGCAGCGAGGGAGGTCATGAACAGGTAACTCGGGATGTTGAATACCTGAGCAGTTTAATCAGGCACAAACATGACAAAAAGTTACTTGTTGGAAGGGTATAAGTGCACCAAACGCAACGATCAAACAGGCTGTGCTTCAAGCCAAGTGGCGTGACAACTCTCGCGCATGGTTTCACGCAGCCATTTGTGAGCAGGGTCTTTATCGAATCGCGGGTGCCAGGATTGGGCAAGCACCAGCGTCGGCAACGAGATCGGCAGGGCGAACGAGCGCAGGGGCAGTTTCAGGCGATTGGCGCTCAACAGCGCTTCCTTGGGCACCGGCAGCAGCAAGTCGGAATCGGGCAGCATGAACATCGCGCCGTGAAAGCCTGGGGCGATCATTGCCACACGACGTTCCAAGCCCTGAGCACTCAGCGCGGTGTCGATCGGCCCACGGGCAATGCCGCGCCGCGAGATGCTGATATGGGAGTAACTGGCAAAGCGTGCGGCGGTGATGTCTTCGTCGAACAACGGATGGTCTTCCCGTGCCAGGCCGACGAAGGTGGTGGAGAACAGGTTCTGCACCTTCACTTCGGGAGTGACCGGCATGGTGTTGCTCACGCGCAAATCCAGGCGACCTTCACGCAGGGCCTCGTCGTCGGTATCGCCTTCGGGCACGAAGCACAGCTCGCACAGCGGCGCCATGCGTTCCATGGTGTCGAACAGTCGACCGCCGTACACGCCGATGAAAAAGTCGTTGGCGCGCACGCTGAAACGACGGCGCAACGTACTCAAATCCACTTGGTCCGCGGAACGGAACAACAGCGCCGCTTGTTCCACCACGTTGCGCACCTGGCCTTGCAACTGCAGAGCCTTGGGCGTTGGCACCAGGCCGCGACCGGCGCGCACCAGGATCGGGTCGCCGACGGCTTCGCGGATACGCGTGAGGGTGCGGCTCATGGCCGCCGGGCTGAGGTTCATGCGGCGCGCGGCGCCAACCACACTGCCCTCGTCGAGCAAGGCGTCGAGGGCGACCAGCAGGTTCATGTCCGGTAATTGCATGCCAAGCACTCGTGACCAATGGGGAGTGAACTGAGCGCAATCGTAGCAGGCTTTACAGGTAGCGCTTCAGGTTACGGGGCAGGTAGTCCGCGTAGGTGGCTTTGGGATGAGCTTGGCACTTACGCACGATTTCCGGCAGGGCGTTTTCCAGTTCGTCGGCACGGGTCAGGCCTTCGTTGTAATCGCTTTTACCGCTTAGCGCCGGGAACATCACTGCTACCCGGGTAATGGCAAAGCTCTTCATCGCGATCAACGGGCGGGCGGGATGGTCGCGACGGAACTGGCTGACTTCTTCGGTCAGTGCGCTGCAGGATTGGTAAGTGGTTTGCGTGAAGGTCAGTTGAGTCGTTTCCTTCCTTGGCGCTTCGGGCGTGAAAATCATATCGTTCTGCGCGTCGAGTACCGCAGGCCGATCGCCAGTTACCGTCCAAGGCTTGAAGCGCCAGAGTGTGGCCGCAGCGACGGCGGCTGCACCAAACGCCGGCTTGGTGGCGCTGAGCGCTTTGACATCGCTGACCGTACCGTCGTTGTGAATATTCAGGCTGATACGCGCATGCCCTTGTGTGAAGGTCAGGTTGCTGGGGTAAAGCGGCTTGGGCATGCTGACCGGCTCGGGCACGAACTCCGCGAAAACCGAGGTCGACAATAGCAAGGCCGCTGCCAAGACAAAAAACCGCATCGTTGTAAATCCTTTTACGAGGCACACCTGACGCCAGGGCGGCGCCAGATTCCGCCGGCATTATCGGCTTCACGGCGGACAAAGAGCAATCATTCGTGTTTAGCGCTGCATACCCCAACGCTTCACGGTCAGGCGCTCAAAGGTGTCAAACACCAGGTTTTCCACGAGCAGGCCGATCAGGATCACGACTGCCAGACCGGCAAACACCTTGTCGGTGTACAGCTCGTTACGATTCTGGAAGATGTACCACCCCAGGCCACCCTTGCCGCTGGTGGCACCGAACACCAACTCGGCGGCGATCAGGGTGCGCCAGGCAAATGCCCAGCCGATCTTGAGGCCCGCGAGGATCGACGGCAGCGCCGCCGGGATCAGGATGAACAGCACAAAACGCATGCCCTTGAGGCCATAGTTGCGCCCAGCCATACGCAGGGTTTCGGACACGCCGAGGAACCCGGAATACGTGTTGAGCGCCAGCGCCCACAGCACCGAATGCACCAGCACGAAGATCAGGCTGTTCTGCCCCAAGCCAAACCACAGCAGCGCCAGCGGCAGCAATGCAATGGCCGGCAGCGGGTTGAACATCGAGGTCAGGGTGCTCAGCAGATCGCGGCCCAGTTGGGTCGATACCGCCAAGGTGGTCAGGGCAAACGCCAGTACGATGCCGATCAAGTAACCCTTGATCAGCACCACCAGCGAGATGCTGACCTTGCTGAGCAACTCGCCGCTGAGCAAGCCGTCGTACAGCGCATGAAAGGTCTGCAAGAAGCTCGGCAACAACAGGTCATTATTCTGGTAGCGCGCAACGACTTCCCAAAGGATCGCGAGTACCACCAGGATCAGGCCCTTGCGCAGCCAACCTTGTTGCCACAGGCGTTGGCGCAGGGGCAGTTCGCGCTCCACGGGGACGCTGATCAGCGGTTCTAGGGTGATTTCATATTCCTGGCGCATGGATGCTCCCCTTAATACGCGATGCGGATATCAGCGAAACCCAACTCACGTTCGGCCTCGGGCGCTTCATCGAACAGCAAGCGATGGATACGCCGCGCCGATGCCTGGAACTCCACGCCACCGAGACTGTGCAGGTCATATTGGTGGCTGTGGATTTCCGCGCGCACGCGCCCCGGATGAGGCGACAGCAACAGAATGCGATTGCCCACCACCAGCGCTTCTTCGATGGAGTGGGTGACGAACAACAGGGTGAAACGCACCTCTTCCCAGAGCAGCAGCAATTCTTCCTGCATCTTGCGCCGGGTCAGGGCATCGAGAGCAGCGAAGGGCTCGTCCATCAGCAGGATTTTCGGCTGCATGGCCAAGGCGCGGGCGATGGCGACACGGGCTTTCATACCGCCGGAAAGCGTGTGGGGATAGGCATCGGCAAACGCCGTGAGGCCGACTTTGTCGAGGTAGTGCAGCGCGCGTTCTTCGGCTTCGGCGCGCTTCAAGGTTTTAGAGGCCAGCAATGGGAACATCACGTTCTGTTTTACGGTTTTCCACGGTGGCAGTTGGTCGAATTCCTGGAACACCACGATGCGGTCCGGGCCCGGTTCGTCGACCTTTTGCCCCAACAGACGGATCTCGCCTTCGCACGGTTTGATAAACCCGGCGATAGACTTGAGCAACGTTGATTTGCCGCAACCGGAGGGGCCGAGCAACACGTAGCGGTCGGCAGGATCGATCTCGAAACTGACTTGATGGGTTGCCCGCACTACGCGCTCCGGGGTGCGGTATTCCAGGCTGACGTGATCCACCGCCAGCAACGGCGCGGTGGTGTGCAGGTTGCTGGCCGTGTGGCCTTGCAAGGGCGCGTTCATCTCAACTTCCTTGCAGGGGCTTGGCGTCCTGGAAGAAGTAGTCCTTCCACGATTCAGGCTTGTTCTTGATGGCGCCGACGCGGTAGAGGAATTCCGCCAGCGGGTAGGTGTTTTTTGGCGTAACGCTGAATTCGAATTGCGGGTTGTCGATGATTTTCAGCAGCTCGGCACGGTCGATCTTGGCTTTGGTCACGCGGATGTAGGTGTCAGCCGCAGCGCCTTTATCGTGCTGGGCGAACTGCGCGGCTTCGGTCAACGCTTCCACGAACGCCGTGTAGGTTTTTGGATTCTCGTTGCGGAATTTTTCGGTGGCAAACAGCACGGTCGGCGAGTTCGGGCCAAGCAGGTCGTAGGTGTTCAGCACCACATGCACGTTCGGATTGGCCAGGGCCTGGTCCTGGAACGGCGGGTTGGAAAAATGCCCGGTCAGCTCGGTACCGCCAGCGATCAGTGCTGCAGTGGCATCCGGGTGCGGGACGGCGACGGTGTACTTGTCGAGGCGATTGAATTCCTTGTCGCCCCATTGCTTGGCCGCGGCGTATTGCAGGAAGCGCGACTGCACCGACACGCCCACCGCCGGCACGGCAATGCGGTCCTGCTCGGTGAAATCGGCGATGGTCTTGACCTTGGGATTGTTGCTCACCAGGTAGTAAGGGAAGTTACCCAGGGACGCGACGGCCTTGACGTTCTGCTTGCCGCGGGTGCGGTCCCAGATGGTCAGCAGCGGGCCGACACCGGCGCCGGCGATGTCGATGGAACCGGAGAGCAGCGCGTCGTTGACGGCGGCGCCGCCGGACAATTGTGTCCAGTCGACCTTGATGTCGATGCCTTGCTGCTTGCCGTATTTTTCAATCAGGTTCTGCTCGCGCACCACGTTGAGCAACAGGTACACGATGCCGAACTGTTCGGCGATGCGGATCTCGCCTTCGGCCTGCGCGGCTGTCGGCGCAACAAGGCTGCCAGCCAGCAGGCTGACACCCAGGCCGACAGTCGCGGCCAGCCGTGCGAATGGAGTTTTGCTGGACATGCTTGTGCTCCGAATCAGAAAGGCGCGTCGCCCTGAATGGTGGTACGAAACAGCTTGCGGCGTAGATGGCTTGGGCAACCGGCAGCCAGGTGAATCAGCGAGCGGTTGTCCCAGAACACCAAGTCGTGGGGCTGCCATTGATGGCGGTAGATGTTTTGCGGCAACACGCTGTGGGCGTAGAGTTGGGCCAGCACGTCGCGGCTTTCGTCTTCGGGCAGCCCGACGATTCGAGTGGTGAAGCCTTCGCTCACGAACAGCGCTTTGCGGCCGTTTTCCGGATGGGTACGCACGATGGGGTGCACGACTTCCGCAACCTGGGCAAGCTGCTCTGGGGTCAGTGTGGGGCGCCAGTTGCCTTCGAATTTGGTCTCGCTGTAGCGCGCGGTGTAGGAATGCGCGGCACTGCGGCCTTCAACGGCCGTGCGCAGGTGTTCGGGCAATTGGTCCCAGGCTTTGTGCATGTCGGCGAACAAGGTGTCGCCACCTTCGGAGGGCAGTTCCTGGGCGTGCAGCATCGAACCCAGGCTCGGCAGTTCCTTATAGGACAGGTCCGAATGCCAGAATTTGCCCGCGTCTCCCAGACCGATGGACTGACCGTTTTCAATGATGTTGGAGACGATCAGAATTTCCGGGTGGTTGGCCAGCAGGAACTGTTTGAGCACATGGATCTGCAGCACGCCGAAACTACGGCTGAAGGCGATCTGCTGCTCGGGGGTGATGCGCTGGTCACGGAACACCACGACATGATGGTCCAAGTGCGCGCGGTGAATGCGCGAAAAATCCTCGTCGTTGACCGGTCGCGACAAGTCCAGGCCAATGATCTCGGCGCCGACGCTGCCGGGCAGTGGACGAATCTCGAAGGATTGGACGGTAGCGGTCGCTGTTGGAACAGTAGAGGTGGCGGACATGAGGTCACTCCCGGTCAGACAGGAGATTGACTTTATAGATATAAGAACGGCTATTTAAATACCGTTAATGAATAACGATATGCGGGAATGTTTCGGCTCAACCCCAAGCCACTTGGCCCAGGGCAATAAACCACAGCGGTAAAGTGTTCAGTCCATAACACCTGATGCTGCATTGTCGGCGCTTGAAGCAGGTTTGATGAACCTGCCTGTGTAAGGCGCCATAAATGCTGGCTGTGGGCGCTGGGAGCCCTATGTTGAAACGCTTACAAGCCGAAACTGTGCCCGTTTGACAAGCTTACGGGCAGTCTCTAGTGTGCATTGGATCCAATTAGCCACGCCCATTCTAATAAGGAGGATAGCGTAACCGTGACGCAGAAGCCGACCCCTTTGAACAGCATCAAGATCAGCGGACCTATTCCCGCCCATCTCGCTCGCTCCGTGATTGAAGAAACCTTGCGCAACGCCATCCTGGATGGTCGGTTGCCCTGCGGTACTGCCATGCGCCAACAGGAGTTGGCCAGCCTGTTCGGGGTCAGTCGCATGCCGGTGCGTGAAGCCTTGCGCCAACTGGAGGCCCAGTCACTGCTGCATGTGGTGACCCACAAGGGCGCCGTGGTTGCACCGTTGATCGAAGACAATTCAGCCGAGACCTATGAACTGCGGATGTTGCTGGAGTCTGAAGCGCTGCGCCTGTCGATTCCCTTGCTCACCGAAGCCGATATCGAGGAAGCCGAGGCGTTTATTTGTGCCCTCGAACAGGAAAAAGACTACACCGAGATTGGACGCCTCAATCGCCTGTTCCACATGGCGCTTTATGGCAAGGCCCCCAACCAGCGGCTGCTTAAACTGGTGGAGCACGGTTTGAACGAGGAAGAGCGATTCCTGCGTTACAACCTTGAGGCCATGGGGCTGGGCGAAACGTCCCAGGAGGACCACCGCGAACTGTTGAACTTGGTAGCGCAGAAGAAAACCCAGGAAAGCATCTTGACGCTGCGCAATCACTTGATGCGAGGCATGGAGGTGATCACGGCGTACCTGAATGGCTTGGATGCCCACGGCAAGAAAGTTACGCCATAAAGTATTGCGTTCTCCTGTCCCGTCCTTCCAATATTACGGGGGCCACTCACTCAGTGTAGTGCCTCCCGCTAAAGAAACTTCCCACTACGCCCCAAGCAACCAACTTACAACATATATTATTTAGAAAAACTTCTATTATATTTGTATGCGCGCCAACCTATTTAATACGCTTATCATCTTTTATTACTAAACCACTCCGCTCGGCGTTGCAGCGCCTATCGTCGAGCATTTCTGCGCGCCGGTAGTCGGCTTATGCCTGCGCGCGCCCTGACCATTACAAACTCATCGCTGTTTCCCAACAGCAGCCGCAACAACTTATAGGCATCAACCATGCATCAACCTTTACTTGAAACAGCAAAACTGCAGTTATGCAGCCATTCGTTATTTTTAGAAATAACTTCCCTGCGCAAGTTACAACTTTTTATGGAAAGTCATGTGTTTGCAGTCTGGGACTTCATGACCCTCGCCAAGCGCCTGCAACAGGACCTGACCTGCACTCGCTTGCCCTGGCTACCCGCTGAAGACCCGCAGGCAGCGCGGCTGATCAATGAGATCATTCTGGGTGAGGAGTCAGACGAACACCCCGTGCAAGGCTATTGCAGCCATTTCGAACTGTATTTGGAAGCCATGGCGGAAGTGGGCGCCAGCACCTCGGCCATCAGCCACTTTGTTGCGCTGCTACGCCAAGGCCTGGGAGCCACGGCAGCCTTGCACCAGGTCGAGGCTCCTCCCGGCGTGAGCCGCTTCGTCGACGCCACCTTGCACCTTGCGTTGAATGCGCCTACCCATTGTGTGGCGGCCACATTCCTGTACGGTCGCGAGCATGTCATCCCGGGGATGTTCGAACGCATCCTGCAATCTGATGAGTTCATTCATCGCCAAGCGCCTACCTTGTGCGCTTACCTCAAGCGCCACATCGAATTGGACGCCAAGGAACACGGGCCAGCGGCGGAGCAGTTACTCAATCGCCTGGTCAGCGCAGACCCTACGTATCCGCAACAGGCCCACGACGCCGCAGTCGCTGCGATGCAAAGCCGTGTCGCGTTCTGGGATGAGCTTCGGGCCTCGCTGCAAGAGGTGCACCCATGAACGCCGGCGACTACCAAGCCATCGCCGATGACTGGGAGCGCCGCGCAACCATCCGCACACGGCCTCGGCGCTTGCTGGAGAGCGATGACAAACTGATCTTCCCGCTGTGCCGTCAGCCCTTGGTGCTCTGCGCGGCATTTCTTGAGCACTGCCCTCAGTGGCGCGATTTTGTACTGGTGCAGAGCTTTTACAAGTTCATCAACGACGTGGTGATATTCGAGACCGAGATCGTCAACAAGACTGCACGCAGCATCGCCAAAAATCGCTTCGCTGTGCCCTTCCCGCTGACCTGCCGCGTGGATGCGATGACCGTCGTCGTGGACGAGGATTACCACGCATTGGTTGCGCTGGATTTCCTGCAGCAAACCGTGGCCATGACCGGCATACAACCGCTGGAACTGCCCACAGAAATAGAGCTGAGCCGTGCGCTGCCCACGGCACAGGCGTTGGCGCCCGCTCATCTACGCGATGCTGTCGCACTGATTGGCGTGGCAATCGCTGAAAACACCGTGACCCAGGATGTGGCGGCATTCTCCAAGGACACCAGCGTGAAAGCTTCCATCCGTGGCTTGATGGCCGACCACCTGTTTGATGAGGGCCGCCACGCCCAGTTCTGGATACGGCTCGTACGCCTGTATTGGCAAACCGCGAGCGAGGGGGACCGCAATGAAATCGCCAAGGTGCTGCCGGTTTTCCTGGCTCAGTACCTGACGAACGACCTGCAAAAAAACTTCGACTTGAACTTGATCCAACACCTCGACATCAGCGCCAGCCTACGCGGTGCGTTACGCGCTGAAGTGGCGGCACAGGCCTTCCCTATCACCCGCCAACATCCATTGATGGGCAATATCCTTGGCTTTCTGCAACACAGCGGTTTGCTGCAAACGCCGAGCGTGGCGCATGCGTTGAACGATTACCTGCCAGTGTCCGGGAGGGTGACATGAGGCGGCTGAGCATTGGATTTTCCGGCGCCAGCAGCGCCTTGGAGGCGGTCAGGCAAGAGCTGGAACAGTATGGGCATATCACAGGCAACGAGGGCGTCGACCTGTGCATCGATGACGGCGATCAGTCGGTGCAGGGCAACGCACGCCCGATTCCAAAATTGAGCCTGCGCCTGGGCGTCGGCCCCATCACCGACTACGGGTTGCCCGCGCTGCAACTGCGCGCCTATAGGCCAGACCGAAAGCTGTTGGCCGTACTGGACATCGCCGACGAGCTCAGCGGTAACGGTCAACGACTGCGCCGGCGAGTCATCCGCGAATTGGTGGAATGGACCGCGCTGCACATCAGCGGCTTCTCGCGAGACCCTGGATACTTCGAATTGAAGGCGGTCGCCAATGGCTGGCCCGAACACTGCCTGGATGCGCTTGAGGCGCTGGCATTCACCCACCGGTTCAACCGCTCCGCCGACCCTGACGTGATAGAGGCAGCCCGAGTGCCACTGATCAATCGGTTGCAGGCAAGCTTTCATACATTTGCCGACCGGCCCGCATTGCATATCGGTGCCAGCGAAGTGACCTATCGTCAGCTGCATGCTCAAGCATTGGCAATCCAGCAGCGCTTGCACCCCTTGTTGGTAACGGGGCAAACGCCCGCAGTCGTCGGGATCTGCCTGGAAAAAACAATCGGCTTGTACGCCAGTATCCTTGCCGTGCTGGGCAGTGGAGCGGTGTACCTGCCGTTGAATCCGGACCAGCCGCCTCACTGCCATCGGGCCATGCTCGAAAGCGCAGGAGCCCAGGTATTGCTGGACGCCGGTCAGCATCCATTAAGAGCGTGTTTCAGCTCACTGGATGTCAGCGGCCACGCTCTACACGACGTCGACCTCACACAGCCGTTGGCGCGCCTCCACCGTCATGCCGATGCGCCCTGCCTGATGCTCTTTACCTCGGGCACCACCGGGCAACCCAAAGGCGTGTTGCTCAGCCAAGCCAACCTGGCGCATTTCACGGCCTGGTTCAGGTCCTGTGTGAACCTGGATGAACAGAGCCGCGTCTTGCAGTTCTCGCCATTGAGCTTCGATTCATCGCTGATCGATATTTTCCCCGCCTTGGTAGCGGGTGCTCAGTTGATCGTCCCCAGCACAGAGCAACGACAAGACCCTCAACAGCTGCTGGACCTGCTTCACCGGCAGCGCATCACCCATGCCTTTCTTCCGCCTGCGCTGCTGAGTATCCTGCCGCTCGATCAACCGCTGGGCCTCACGCATCTGCTGACCGGTGGAGATGTGTGCGAACCCCATGTGATCGAACGCCTTTCAGCGCAGTGCCAGTTCCATAACCTCTATGGGCCGACGGAGGCCACGGTGTTGGTCACCCATCGGATGCTGCGCCCCAATGACAGCAATCGCAACGTCGGCCGCCCCATCGCCAACAGCCAGGTGCTGATCCTCGATGAACACCTGCAACCGGTGGATGAAGGGGTGATGGGTGAGGTGTATATCGTCGGCCCCGGAGTGAGCCTGGGGTACGTGAACGCACTATCACAGGCTTCCAGTTCTTTCGTGGAGCTGGCAGTGCCAGGCGAACTGCCGTTGCGGGCCTATCGCACTGGCGACCTGGCGCAGTGGACTGCCGACGGGATCGTGCTGGGAGGACGGCGAGATGATCAGGTGAAGATCCGTGGTTTTCGGGTAGAGCCCCTGGAGATTGAGCAGTGCCTGCGCAGCAGTCGGCTGTATCGACAGGTGGCAGTGGTGATCGACCGTGATCGCAGGATCCGTGGCTTTGTCGCGCAACCCGAACCGGGAGCAAGCATGACGGCGCTGCAACACCATGCACGGCAGTGGCTACCGGACTACATGCAGCCCGGCGTCTGGGATGAGCTGCCACGCATACCGTGTTCCAGCAACGGCAAAATCGACCGTGCGGCGTTGCTGGCAGTGCCGATCCAGCCCACGTTGCCGACAGCCTGCAGCGCGGCACAAACCCCGCTTCAGACTCAATTGACCCACTTGTGGATCGAACTGCTAGCGTTGCCCACGGGTGAGTTGTCTATCGATGAAAGCTTCTTCGACCTCGGCGGCCATTCGATTTTGCTGTCGACCCTCTTGCTGCGTTTTCGCGAACAATTCGGCCGTAGTTTTTCGCTGAACCACTTCATCGAGGCGCCGACGATTCGTACGCTCGCAACATTGGTGGAACAAGGAGAACGACCCGATACATCCGCCAGCCAAGCGGTTCGTGATGCGCATCGGGAGCGGATATATAACACGCTGCCCGAAAACTGCGTGGGCGATCCGCACAAAGTGATCGTTACAGGGGCCAACAGCTTTGTAGGGGTCCATATTGTCGAGGCACTGCTGGCCAAGGGTGCTACAGCAGTAGCATGCCTGGTGCGCGAGAAGCCGGGGCAGTCGGCGATGGCGCGATTTACCCAAGCGCTGCGCGAGTATCGCCTGGAGCATCTGGACCTGAGCCGGGTGCAGGTATTCGCCGCAGATGTCAGCCTGCCTCGACTGGGTTTGACCAGCAATGCCTATGAGACCCTCGCCAAAGAGTTCGGTGTGCTGGTACATAACGCTGCCAGGGTCAACCATGTATTGGACTATGCGTCGCTGACCAGGGACAACGTTGACCCCGTACTCGAATGCCTACGCCTGTGTGAGACGCACTGCAAGAAGGTCCTCAATTTTGTCTCGACGCTCTCCGCGTCGAGCAGTGTCGATACTCAAGGCTATGTCCTAGAAGCGCCCGCCGCGGCCACGCTGCCGCTGTACATCAAGAATGGCTACAACTTGTCCAAGTGGGTCGCCGAACGGCAACTGGCGCGTGCGGTGGAACGTGGGGCCTGGGTGAATATCCATCGACCCGGCAACATCAGTTTCAACAGCCTCACGGGCGTTTGCCAGCCGCAAAAGAATCGTCTGATGCTGATGCTCAAGGGGTCACTGCAAATGGGCCTGCTCCCGAAGTTGGCGTTGAACTTCGACCTGATGCCGGTGGACTTCCTGGCGCGCTTCATCGCGTTCCACTGCACCCGCTTTCAAGCCGGTAGCAGTGTGTTCAACCTGCACAATCCGCAGCCGTTGAGCTGGGCCCACTACTTGGATGGCTTCAGCCAGGCGGGTCACCGTTTCAAGCGGGTCAGCGTTGAGCAGTGGCAACAGTCGCTACACACGATCAGCCATGACAATGCACTGTTTGGCGTACTGGGTTTTTATCTCGGCCGTCTCGACGAAGACATCGGCGACACCTCGATGATTCGCTACGACAACGCGCGACAGGCTGTCCAGCAAATGGGCGCACAGTACCCCGAAAAGGACCCGGCGCTGTTGAGTAAAGGCTGCGACTACCTCAAGGCCACCGGCTTTCTTTGAATGCCTCAGGATAACCTTATGAAACCGCTGCAACCCGATACATTGATTTGCAACCCGAATGGCCGGCCGATAGTTGCGTCTGTTTTGGTCGACTGCCATGCCACTCGCCTGTGGGACATAGTGGGGCAATTCGCAGGCTTCGATGCGTTCATTCCTGACCTGACACATATCGAAATGACGGGCACAGGCGTGGGCGCCTTGCGAACAAAATTCTTCCGCGATGGTAATTGTGTGGTGGAGCAACTCAATAGCCGCGACGAACAGGCCATGCACATGACCTGGACCACAATCTACAACACCCTCGGTGTAGCCAGGCTGTGGGCGGCGATCCGTGTGGAGGCCCTTGGCGCAGACTGTTCCAAAGCAACATGGACGATCATTGCCGAGCCCATCGACCGTGCAAACACAGGATTTGAACAATTTGTGCAGAGCTTCGCCGATAGCGCCTTGGAAAATGTTCGTCGGCTAGTCGGCTAAGCGGCAGGGGCGAGAGGACTCGCTCCTGCCCGATCAATCAGCGGGTCAGATCTTGAAACTATCGACCAGTTGTTTCAATCGATTGGCCTGCTGCGACAGCGCGTCGCAATCCTTCAGGGTTTCGTTGAGATTGGCCACGCCTTGCTGGTTCAGCAGGTTGATCTGATTGATGTCGACGTTGAGCGTTTCCACCACCGCCGTCTGTTCTTCCGTGGCTGCGGCGACGGACTGGTTCATGCCGTCGATCTCGACAATCCGCTGCGTTACGCTGACCAAGCGCTCACCAGCCTGGTTCGCGACCTCAACACTTTCTTCGCTGGAGGTTTGGCTGGCGTTCATGGTGGTCACCGCTTCACGCGAGCCCACTTGCAGAGACGTGATCATTTTGTGGATCTCTTCGGCCGACTCCTGAGTGCGGTGAGCCAGGTTACGCACCTCATCGGCGACCACTGCAAAGCCTCGACCGGCCTCACCAGCACGTGCCGCTTCGATGGCGGCGTTGAGTGCCAGCAGATTGGTTTGCTGGGAGATGCCTTTGATCACATCGAGAATGTGGCCGATGTTGTCGGTGCTGGCGTTGAGGGTCTCGATCTGAGTGCAGGACAGGCTGATCTTCTGCGACAGTTCCGACATTGCAAGGATGGTTTGCTCCACCACCTTGCGCCCATCGTCGGCTTGTTCACTGGCGCCGCTGGCGTGCTGTGAAGCATCGGCGGCGTTACGTGCGATTTCCTGGGTAGCAGCGCCCAGTTCGTTGATCGCTGCTGCCACGCTGTTGGTACGCGCGCTTTGCTCATCGGAACCGATGATAGAGGCATTGGACGAGGCCATTACACGCTGGGAGAGATCGTGCACCTGTCGGGTTGCCGAAGACACCTCCGAAATCGAGGCGTGGATACGTTCTACAAACTGATTGAACGCGCTACCGACTTCGCCGAACTCGTCCTTGCTGGTCACAACGAGGCGGCGGGTTAGGTCACCTTCGCCTTGGGCAATGTCCTGCATCGCCACGCCCATGGTGGTGAGGGGTCGCAGCAAGACCTGAATCAACAGGCTCAGGAGCACCGCAATCGCGACTACGGCGATCAACATGGCAATCAAGGCGGAAGTACGGAACTTGCCCAGCGGTGCGTAGGCTTTGTCTTTATCAATCGACAGACCGATATACCAATCTGCGCCGGGTAAGCCACTGATAGGGGTAAAGGACAGGATGCGGTCCTGACCGTTGAGGACGACATCCTGGCTGACCTTCTCGATACGCACCTGGGTGCCAGGGTAGATGTCCTTGAGGTTCTTCATCACCTGGTCCTGTTCAGGACTGACGATGACTTGCCCGTCGCTACTGACCAGGAACGCATGGCCGATACCGCCGAAGTCCACCGAATTGATAATCTTCACCAGGGTCTGCAGGCTCAGGTCGCCACCGACTACACCGAGCAATTCACCATTCTTCTTCACCGGCATGGCGATGGTCACGATCTGCCCGCCTACTGCGGCCATGTAGGGCGGGGTAAGCATGGGTTTGTCCGCGGCTACTGCCTGCTTGTACCAGGGACGCTGACGAGGGTCATAACCATCGGGCATTTTTGCGTCCGGACGCTGAGTGAAAACGCCGTTGGTTTGGCCAACGTAGGTGAACTGGAAGTTCGAGGTGAATGCCGGTTGATCGACCAGACCTGGAAGGTCAGCACCACTGCCCTGGTGGGCTACGTTTTGCGTGAGGCTTTCGAGTACCAGTATTCGCCCACTGAGCCAGTTCTGCACACTGCTGGCGGTGAGCTCACCGGATTGCTGGATGGACGATTCCAGGTTCTGCTTGATGGTGCTGCGTTGCAGGTAGTCGTTATAGAGGGTGAACAACGCGAAGGCCAAAACCACGACGCCTGACGCGGCCAACAGAATTTTATGACTGAACTTAAGATTCATTTCATCGACTTCTTTTGCCAAAGGGGGGTGAGCGTGCCGAGTGGAACATTCCATGTAGCGGTATAGGCAGCTTCTCCGGCCGCTCTATTTCGGTGCACGCATGGCTCGTCAGGCTTTCGGCCAACGCTTGGCAAATCTTAGGAATTTGTGAGGTATTTCCTGTTTTTATGTGGGAAACAGACCAGCGGTACACCTAGGCGATGGGGGTTACGAAACGTGGTGATTTAAGGCCCTAAACGACAAAACCCCTGTCTGCGTTAGCAGACAGGGGTTTCGGAATTCAATCTTGACGATGACCTACTCTCACATGGGGAAACCCCACACTACCATCGGCGATGCATCGTTTCACTGCTGAGTTCGGGATGGGATCAGGTGGTTCCAATGCTCTATGGTCGTCAAGAAATTCTGTGTATCGGACCGTTGCGCTAGCAACGTGCCGATGAAATTCATGGACTTCTACATAAACAAAACCCCTGTCTGCGTTAGCAAACAGGGGGTTCTGGAATTTAATCTTGACGATGACCTACTCTCACATGGGGAAACCCCACACTACCATCGGCGATGCATCGTTTCACTGCTGAGTTCGGGATGGGATCAGGTGGTTCCAATGCTCTATGGTCGTCAAGAAATTCGGGTACTGAGTCGTGACCTGATGGCCTCGCTTCAGCAAATTGGGTATGTGACAGATCGGTGTTTTGTGAGATATCGAACTTTCGGTTCGTATCATCTTCACACACCGCAATCTGATGCTCGTTAGAGTAGTCAAATTGCTTGGGTGTTATATGGTCAAGCCTCACGGGCAATTAGTATTGGTTAGCTCAACGCCTCACAGCGCTTACACACCCAACCTATCAACGTCGTAGTCTTCGACGGCCCTTCAGGGAACTCAAGGTTCCAGTGAGATCTCATCTTGAGGCTAGTTTCCCGCTTAGATGCTTTCAGCGGTTATCTATTCCGAACATAGCTACCCGGCAATGCCACTGGCGTGACAACCGGAACACCAGAGGTTCGTCCACTCCGGTCCTCTCGTACTAGGAGCAGCCCCTCTCAAATCTCAAACGTCCACGGCAGATAGGGACCGAACTGTCTCACGACGTTCTAAACCCAGCTCGCGTACCACTTTAAATGGCGAACAGCCATACCCTTGGGACCGGCTTCAGCCCCAGGATGTGATGAGCCGACATCGAGGTGCCAAACACCGCCGTCGATATGAACTCTTGGGCGGTATCAGCCTGTTATCCCCGGAGTACCTTTTATCCGTTGAGCGATGGCCCTTCCATACAGAACCACCGGATCACTAAGACCTACTTTCGTACCTGCTCGACGTGTCTGTCTCGCAGTCAAGCGCGCTTTTGCCTTTATACTCTACGACCGATTTCCGACCGGTCTGAGCGCACCTTCGTACTCCTCCGTTACTCTTTAGGAGGAGACCGCCCCAGTCAAACTACCCACCATACACTGTCCTCGATCCGGATAACGGACCTGAGTTAGAACCTCAAAGTTGCCAGGGTGGTATTTCAAGGATGGCTCCACGCGAACTGGCGTCCACGCTTCAAAGCCTCCCACCTATCCTACACAAGCAAATTCAAAGTCCAGTGCAAAGCTATAGTAAAGGTTCACGGGGTCTTTCCGTCTAGCCGCGGATACACTGCATCTTCACAGCGATTTCAATTTCACTGAGTCTCGGGTGGAGACAGCGCCGCCATCGTTACGCCATTCGTGCAGGTCGGAACTTACCCGACAAGGAATTTCGCTACCTTAGGACCGTTATAGTTACGGCCGCCGTTTACCGGGGCTTCGATCAAGAGCTTCGCGTTAGCTAACCCCATCAATTAACCTTCCGGCACCGGGCAGGCGTCACACCCTATACGTCCACTTTCGTGTTTGCAGAGTGCTGTGTTTTTAATAAACAGTCGCAGCGGCCTGGTATCTTCGACCGGCATGAGCTTACGGAGCAAGTCCTTCACCCTCACCGGCGCACCTTCTCCCGAAGTTACGGTGCCATTTTGCCTAGTTCCTTCACCCGAGTTCTCTCAAGCGCCTTGGTATTCTCTACCCAACCACCTGTGTCGGTTTGGGGTACGGTTCCTGGTTACCTGAAGCTTAGAAGCTTTTCTTGGAAGCATGGCATCAACCACTTCGCTAACTAAAAGTTAGCTCGTCATCAGCTCTCGGCCTTAAGATCCCGGATTTACCTAAGATCTCAGCCTACCACCTTAAACTTGGACAACCAACGCCAAGCTGGCCTAGCCTTCTCCGTCCCTCCATCGCAATAACCAGAAGTACAGGAATATTAACCTGTTTTCCATCGACTACGCTTTTCAGCCTCGCCTTAGGGACCGACTAACCCTGCGTCGATTAACGTTGCGCAGGAAACCTTGGTCTTTCGGCGTGGGTGTTTTTCACACCCATTGTCGTTACTCATGTCAGCATTCGCACTTCTGATACCTCCAGCAAGCTTCTCAACTCACCTTCACAGGCTTACAGAACGCTCCTCTACCGCATCACTTACGTGATACCCGTAGCTTCGGTGTATGGTTTGAGCCCCGTTACATCTTCCGCGCAGGCCGACTCGACTAGTGAGCTATTACGCTTTCTTTAAAGGGTGGCTGCTTCTAAGCCAACCTCCTAGCTGTCTAAGCCTTCCCACATCGTTTCCCACTTAACCATAACTTTGGGACCTTAGCTGACGGTCTGGGTTGTTTCCCTTTTCACGACGGACGTTAGCACCCGCCGTGTGTCTCCCATGCTCGGCACTTGTAGGTATTCGGAGTTTGCATCGGTTTGGTAAGTCGGGATGACCCCCTAGCCGAAACAGTGCTCTACCCCCTACAGTGATACATGAGGCGCTACCTAAATAGCTTTCGAGGAGAACCAGCTATCTCCGAGCTTGATTAGCCTTTCACTCCGATCCACAGGTCATCCGCTAACTTTTCAACGGTAGTCGGTTCGGTCCTCCAGTTAGTGTTACCCAACCTTC
>NZ_CP162752.1:1942500-2690000 GCF_054668065.1 Pseudomonas sp. S3_A09 | reverse complement strand
GCAGGTGAAAGGCCCCTTCAAACCACGCACGTCCGGGAAGATGTTCTCTTCCGGGACAAACACGTTATCCATCACGATTTCACCGGTGATGGAAGCACGCAGCCCGACCTTGCCGTGAATCGCCGGTGCGCTCAACCCCTTCCAGCCTTTCTCCAGGACAAAGCCACGGATATCGCCGGCATCGTCCTTGCCCCACACCACAAACACATCCGCGATCGGGCTATTGGTGATCCACATCTTTGCGCCCGTGAGGCTGTAACCACCCTCCACTTTGCGGGCACGGGTAATCATCGCGCCTGGGTCGGAACCATGGTTAGGCTCTGTCAGACCAAAGCAGCCGATCCATTCGCCAGAAGCCAGCTTCGGCAGGTACTTCTGTTTCTGTGCTTCAGTACCGAATTCGTTGATTGGCACCATGACCAGGGACGACTGAACACTCATCATCGAGCGATAGCCGGAGTCGACACGCTCCACTTCGCGGGCAATCAACCCGTAACTGACGTAATTCAAGCCGCTGCCGCCGTACTGCTCAGGAATCATCGCACCGAGCAAACCGGTCTCGCCCATCTCGCGAAAAATAGCGGGGTCGGTCTTTTCATGGCGGAAGGCTTCAAGCACACGCGGGGCCAGCTTGTCCTGGGCGAACTGCTCAGCACTGTCGCGCACCATGCGCTCTTCTTCGGTGAGCTGTTGATCCAGCAGTAGCGGATCAATCCAGTTGAAGCTTGCCTTGCCAGCCATGAATAAGTCCTCGCGGAAAGAAACGGAAGTCGTGCAACCAGCCTAGGCCCGACCGACGTGTAGGGCAAACGAGGTTTCCGCATAGGGTTGTGCTAATTTCTCACTTCGAAATAGCCGAGAAGCGCGCATATGCGCTTTACATGTGAGGACACGGTATATGCGCAGAAAAATTCCCAGTACCACCGCGCTGGTCAGTTTTGAAGCGGCGGCCCGCCACGAGAGCTTTACCAAGGCCGCACACGAGCTTTCGATCACTCAAGGCGCCATCTGTCGACAGATCGCCAGCCTTGAGGAGTTTTTGAGTGTCGAGCTGTTTCGGCGCTCACGGCGCGGGGTAAAACTGACGGAAGCCGGGCTTTCGTACAGCCGCCGCGTTGCCACGCAACTGGACGCAGTGGAACGCGACACGCTTTCCGTCATGGGTCAGCAGGGCGCCAACACCATCGAACTGGCCGTGGTCCCGACATTTGGCACTCAATGGCTGATCCCTCGCCTCAAGGATTTCCAACGCAAGCACCCTGAAGTCACAGTAAACCTGACGAACCGAACACGGCCCTTCCTGTTTGCCGACACCGAATTCGACGCCGCTATCTACTTCGGCGATGCCGACTGGTCGGGTACGGAATCACACCGCCTGATGGGAGAAAACCCTGTCCCCGTGTGCAGCCCAAGACTGCTGGCTAACACCACACAATTCAGCCCCCAGGAAATCGCAGAGCTGCCCCTCTTGCAGCAGACGACGAGACCCTACGCCTGGCGCCAATGGTTCAACGCACAGCACCTGAACATACCCCGCGACATGACAGGACCGCGTTACGAGCTATTCTCGATGTTGTCTCAGGCCGCCATGCATGACATGGGAATCGCGCTGATCCCGCCGTTCCTCATCCAACGCGAACTGGAGGAAGGTCAACTGGTGATTGCAAGCCCCGAGGCGTTGAGCAGCTCAAAGGCTTATTACTTGATGATTCCTGACAGAAAGGCCGAATCAGCCTCATTGCATGCATTCAGGGATTGGCTAATCGACCAGTCACAGCGCTACAACCATAGTATTTAAAGGCCCGCACTGACTTATTGACTCTGTAGTCAGCAAATCTACAGCCCTACAGATATACAAATATGTCGCATTTAAACAGACTGTATCTGTCGAGCAAAAATAAGGCTAGAAGCCATGATCCATATGGCTTGCAGCGACTAATACAAGCCAATAACCGACTATTCACACCAACGATGTCAAAAGGTTAAAAAAACGCCTGCAGCTCTTTAAATCCCTGTATTTGAAGAGGTTATTTCGGGGCATTGCGACAATCAGTCACAGGGTGACTTGTAGTTAATTTTTCGTCACCCGTCATAATCCCTTGAAGGCCGTAAAGTTCGCCTGCAAAATGCCGCGCCCCGCTGTCATTTCAGCGGGATCGTGCTGATCGGCCGCCCCAGTTGCGCCACTCGCGGTGCACTGGCCTTTTTACAAAAAGATCAAAAGCAAAAAGATCATGCAGGAGATTTGACGTGCACATTGGTGTTCCTCTCGAAACCCAGACCGGTGAAACGCGGGTGGCTGCCACCCCGGAAACCATCAAGAAGCTGATCGGCCAGGGCCATAAGGTCACTGTACAAAGCGGAGCCGGCATTAAAGCCAGTGTCGTCGACAGTGCATATGAAACGGCAGGCGCAACCATTGGCAGTGCCAACGATGCGTTCGGCGCCGAGCTGATCCTCAAGGTGGTTGCCCCTAGCGACAGCGAACTGGCGCTGATCAAAAGCGGCACCGTGTTGGTGGGCATGCTCAATCCGTTCAGCAACGAAACAATTGCCAAGCTCGCAGAGCGTGGCATCACGGCCTTCGCACTTGAAGCAGCACCACGCACCTCGCGGGCCCAAAGCCTCGACGTGCTGTCCTCCCAGGCCAACATCGCCGGCTATAAAGCCGTGTTGCTGGCGGCTCATCACTATCCGCGCTTTATGCCGATGCTGATGACAGCCGCAGGCACTGTGAAGGCTGCACGCGTACTCATTCTCGGCGCCGGCGTGGCAGGCCTGCAGGCCATCGCCACGGCGAAACGCCTGGGTGCGGTCATCGAAGCGTCTGACGTGCGCCCGGCCGTTAAAGAGCAGATCGAATCCCTCGGCGCCAAGTTTGTCGACGTGCCTTACGAGACCGATGAAGAACGCGAGTGCGCCGTCGGCGTCGGTGGTTATGCCCGTCCCATGCCGACCAGCTGGATGCAGCGCCAGGCCCTGGCCGTGCACGAACGCGCAAAGCAAGCAGACATTGTCATCACCACCGCTCTGATCCCAGGCCGCAAGGCACCGACCTTGCTCAGTGCTGAAACCGTCGCACAGATGAAGCCCGGCTCAGTGGTGATCGACCTTGCCGCCGCCCAAGGTGGCAACTGCCCGCTGACAGTTGCCGACCAGGTGGTCGTCGAGAACGGCGTGATCATCTGCGGCCCGACCAACCTGGCCGGCGCTGTCGCCGCCGACGCCTCGGCCCTGTACGCGCGCAACCTGCTGGACTTCCTGAAGCTGGTCTTCACCAAGGAAGGGCAGTTCGAAATCAACCTTGAAGACGACATCGTCGCCGCGTGCCTGATGTGCCGCGACGGCCAAGTCATCCGCAAAAACGCCTAAGCAGGGATTCAGACGATGGAAGAGCTTATCTCCCCCGGTATCTACAATCTGATCATCTTTGTGCTGGCCATTTATGTCGGCTACCACGTGGTCTGGAACGTTACCCCCGCGCTGCACACGCCCTTGATGGCGGTGACCAACGCGATTTCCGCGATCGTGATCGTCGGCGCCATGCTGGCCGCAGCCCTCACCGTCACGCCACTGGGCAAGACCATGGGCACCCTGGCCGTGGCACTTGCAGCGGTCAACGTGTTCGGTGGTTTCCTGGTAACCCGCAGGATGCTTGAGATGTTCAAGAAGAAAGCCCCGAAAGCAAAAGAAGAGGCGCCTAAGTAATGAGCATGAATCTCGTCACGACGCTCTACTTGATCGCGTCGATCTGCTTCATCCAGGCGCTCAAGGGCCTGTCGCACCCAACCACTTCGCGGCGCGGCAACCTGTTCGGCATGCTCGGCATGGCGCTGGCCGTCCTTACCACCGTCGGCCTCATCTATAAGTTGGGGGCCGAGCTGGCAACGGCTGGCATTGGCTATGTGATTGTCGGCCTGCTGGTCGGCGGTACCGCTGGCTCCATCATGGCCAAGCGCGTAGAAATGACCAAGATGCCGGAGTTGGTAGCGTTCATGCACAGCATGATCGGCCTGGCCGCGGTGTTCATTGCGATCGCCGCCGTGGTCGAGCCGCAATCCCTGGGCATCGTCAAACACCTGGGTGACTCGATCCCTGCCGGCAACCGCCTGGAGCTGTTCCTCGGCGCAGCCATCGGCGCCATCACCTTCTCCGGTTCGGTGATCGCGTTCGGTAAACTGTCGGGCAAGTACAAGTTCCGCCTGTTCCAGGGCGCGCCGGTACAGTTCGGCGGCCAGCACAAGCTGAACCTAGTGCTTGGTCTAGCAACACTGGGCCTGGGCCTTGCGTTCATGTTCACCGGCAACCTCACCGCCTTCGCGCTGATGCTGGCCCTGGCCTTCGTGCTCGGCGTGCTGATCATCATCCCGATCGGCGGTGCGGACATGCCCGTGGTCGTCTCGATGCTCAACAGCTACTCCGGCTGGGCGGCGGCGGGCATCGGCTTCTCGCTGAACAACTCGATGCTGATCATTGCCGGCTCACTGGTAGGCTCCAGCGGCGCGATCCTGTCGTACATCATGTGCAAGGCGATGAACCGTTCCTTCTTTAATGTACTGCTGGGCGGTTTCGGCAATGCGCCGGATGCCGGTGCAGCGGCAGGCTCCAAAGAAGCACGCCCGGTCAAATCCGGCTCGGCTGACGACGCTACCTTCCTGCTGACGAACGCCGATACCGTGATCATCGTCCCGGGCTACGGCCTGGCGGTGGCGCGGGCACAACACGCGCTCAAGGAACTGACCGAGAAGCTGACTCACCACGGCGTCACGGTGAAATACGCGATCCACCCGGTCGCGGGCCGTATGCCTGGCCACATGAACGTCCTGCTCGCCGAGGCCGAAGTGCCTTACGACCAAGTGTTCGAGATGGAAGACATCAACTCCGAGTTCGGCCAAGCCGACGTGGTGCTGGTGCTGGGCGCGAACGACGTGGTCAACCCGGCCGCCAAGAACGACCCGAACTCACCGATAGCCGGCATGCCGATTCTCGAAGCCTTCAAGGCCAAGACGATCATCGTCAACAAGCGTTCGATGGCCAGCGGCTACGCCGGTCTGGATAACGAATTGTTCTACCTGGACAAGACCATGATGGTCTTCGGTGATGCCAAGAAGGTTATCGAAGACATGGTCAAAGCCGTCGAGTAACACTGCTTCAGCGCAATACTCGAAACCCCGGCCTGCGATAGGCTGGGGTTTTTTATCACCGCATGAAACCCGACCAAAGGCTCTAAATCGCTGCCTGGCATTCGACCATGGTAGCGGGCCGAATTTTTCTGAAATCACTAAACTGCGCACCTTGCTTCCGTAGCCTGAGATAACAATCCATGTACCGTGATCGTATCCGCTTGCCTTCGTTGTTGAACAAGGTCATGAGCGCGGCAGACGCCGCCGCACTGATCGAGGACGGCATGACCGTCGGCATGAGCGGCTTCACCCGTGCCGGTGAAGCCAAGGCCGTCCCGCACGCCCTGGCCGAACGGGCCAAGACCTCTCCGCTGAAAATCACCCTGATGACCGGCGCCAGCCTGGGCAATGACCTAGACAAGCAACTGACCGAAGCGGGCGTACTGTCCCGGCGCATGCCGTTCCAGGTCGACAGCACCTTACGCAAGGCAATCAACGCCGGCGAAGTGATGTTTATCGACCAGCACCTGTCGGAAACCGTCGAGCAACTGCGCAACAACCAGCTCAAGCTCCCGGATATCGCCGTGATTGAAGCGGTCGCGATCACTGAGCAAGGCCACATCGTACCGACAACGTCTGTAGGCAACTCGGCCAGCTTTGCGATTTTCGCCAAGCAGGTGATTGTCGAGATCAACCTGGCCCACAACCCGAACCTGGAAGGGTTGCACGACATTTATATCCCGACGTACCGGCCAACCCGTACGCCGATCCCGTTGGTGAAGGTCGATGACCGGATTGGCAGTACCGCAATCCCGATCCCGCCGGAAAAGATCGTCGCTATCGTCATCACCAACCAGGCCGACTCCGCCTCCACCGTGACGCCGCCTGACAGCGATACGCAAGGCATTGCCAATCACCTGATCAACTTCCTCAAGCAGGAAGTCGATGCAGGCCGCATGACCAACAAACTCGGTCCGTTGCAGGCCGGTATCGGCAATATCGCCAACGCCGTGATGTGTGGCTTGATCGAATCGCCGTTCGAAGACCTGACCATGTATTCGGAAGTATTGCAGGATTCGACCTTCGACCTGATCGACGCGGGCAAACTGAGTTTCGCTTCGGGCAGCTCGATCACCTTGTCGGAACGCCGCAATGCCGACGTGTTCGGTAACCTGGAGAAGTACAAGGACAAACTGGTACTGCGCCCGCAAGAAATCTCCAACCACCCTGAAGTGGTGCGTCGCCTAGGTATCATCGGCATCAACACCGCGCTGGAGTTCGACATCTACGGCAACGTCAACTCCACCCACGTCTGCGGTACGCGGATGATGAACGGCATTGGCGGATCCGGGGATTTTGCGCGCAACGCACACCTGGCGATCTTTGTTACCAAATCCATTGCCAAGGGCGGGGCGATTTCCAGCGTGGTACCGATGGTCAGCCATGTGGACCACACCGAGCATGACGTCGATATCCTGGTCACCGAGGTTGGGCTTGCCGATCTGCGTGGCTTGGCGCCACGGGAGCGCGCCCGGGTGATCATCGATAACTGTGTTCACCCCGCCTACCGGGATGCCTTGAACAGTTACTTTAACGCTGCCTGCGCCATCGGCGGGCACACGCCGCATATCCTGCGCGAAGCACTGAGCTGGCACATCAACCTGGAAGAAACCGGGCACATGCTCAAGGCGTGATTGATACAGAGTCGTGCTGATGCAAACACAGTTTCATCAGCTCGGCGCTTTCCCTGCCACTTCTTGAAAAAACTGTACTGCTGTACCGGTCATTTCCTACCGAAATCTCCCACATACCTCCTCTAAAATGCCAATTTCGCACTACTTCAGTGCGGACAGGTACAGTTGCCCCATTTCCGTACAGTACAGCGCCTATAAACAGTTAACTGGCCCCTCACAATACAGGTGAACTGTATCTAGAGAGTCTTGCGCCGGAAGAGGATCATTGGCATCAGTTAAACCACTACCTAATCCCGCCACAAGCGGAAGGATGTCATCATGGAACGTACACTCAGTTCCGATCTGTTCTTTGAAGAAAAAGCTGTAAACACCCAGGCTTCCCTGCCTCTGCGCGTTATCGCCAACCTGATGTTGTGGCAGCGCCGCATCTCCAGCCGCCACCAACTGGCTCGCCTGGATTCGCGTCTGCTGGCTGACGCAGGCATCAGCGAAGCTCAACGCTACGAAGAGCTGAGCAAGCCGTTCTGGCGCTGATTTAGCGCCCGCTGGCCCTGACCTAACGGGTCCACCGCCAGCACCCTGATTTGTCAAAGCAAAGCCCGCCCCGGGATACCGGAGGCGGGCTTTGTTGTTTCCGAGGTGAAGGTTTTCAACGGGAAAACAGTGGCTTCAATCGGCGACAAGTACAGTTAAAAAAATACAACAGTTAAGCAGTACAATTTAACCCGAGTGTATCTGTATCGGTCACGTCCCCTCGCTCAACATGGTGTTCCAAGACCTCGTGAAAGGTGCACGCCATGGATACGCCACCCCTCCGTTATAAACGGTTGTTACGCCATACGGCCTCCACGCTCGCCAAGTGGCTGCGCCTGGCCTATGAACGCCGCCAACTGTCGCAGCTTGATAGCCGGGAACTGTCCGATCTGGGCATCAGCCCCGGCGACCGGATGGCAGAGCTGTCCAAACCGTTCTGGCGTGACTAGGCAGTCAAGACGCTTCCCGAACGGATAAGCGGCGGCTTAATATCCAGTCACCACGTGGCGAACCACGTAGTACAGGCGTCTGATCCCCAATGGCTGCCCTGCGCCGCCTTATTCGTTCATCTACAGGAGTCATCCCATGTCCCGTCTTCGCCTGCTGAGTGCCGCTGCCCTGTTGGCCATGGCTGCCAACGCCAACGCGACCAGCTTCATCGTGACCACCGACTCCATCGTCGGCGCGTTGAAGGCCACCTCCGACGCCAGTTCCGATGCCACGTCGTCCCTGCGGGACAACAAAGTCGTGCGTGCCGCCCGCGACGACGCTGCCAGCTTTGTTGCCAGCGAAGGCGCCATCCGTGGCGTGAAACTGGAAAGCGCACTGGCACAGATCCGCCAACAAGCACCACAGCTGAACAGCGCGACAGACGCACAGCTGGCGCAGGCGATCCTGGCTATCTGAATGCAGGGTTGATGCCTGGGCGCTGGCTCTAGCCCGGGCATTAAGCTAGCCTTGGCGCTCGTTTTCAGTTGTCGAGTCCCATGGCTTTTTCATACCGCCTTTTACGAGTTCCCGTATTGCTTTGCACGGCTTGGTCGCCAGTGGCGTTCGCCTTCGACCTGAGCACCCAAAGCACCGTCGTCAGCGCGTATGCCACCAGCAAGGTGACTTCCGCTCCCTTCGACAGAAAAGTGATAATGGCTGCTCAGGATGACGCTGCCGCGTTTATCGCCACTGACGGCCAACGGCGAGGGGCACGGCTGGAGTCGGCGCTGGATTATCTGCGCCGCAGCCAACCAAAACTTAACGCCAGTGACCTTGAACTGGCGCAAGCAATTCTCGTCCAATAATCATCTTTGTATTCCGGAGTCATCTCATGCGTAGCCCGCTGATTGCCGCCACCCTTGGCCTGCTGTTGTTGGCCGACGTTGCCCAGGCACAGACCCTGGTGGCCACCAGTAACATCATTGTTCGCGCCTCTGGCCGCACGATTGATTTCACCTCGGACACCACCACCTCCATCCGCGACTCCAAAGTCGTGCGCGATGCCCACGACGACGCTGCCAGCTTCGTGGCTACCAACGGCGAGATCCGTGGCGCGCAGCTGGAAGCCGCCTTCGACACCCTGCGCACCCGTTTGCCGGAAGCCCGCGACGCCAGTGACCAGACCCTCGCCGAAGCTATCCTCGCACTGTGAGGCGAATTGCCGCCTGGCTCCTGGCCGGGGTTGTGCTGCTGTGTGCCAGTGCAGCCCAGGCCGACCTGCAACTGCGGCTCAAGACCGATGGCTTGAGCCCGGCTGAACAACAGGCCAGCCAGGCGTTGCTCGACGAAGCGCTGCGCGCTTTGCCGCCGCGCTTCATCGAGCAGTTGGATCGACGCATCGATGTCGGCTGGACCGACAAGATGCCCGAGAACGCCTATGGGCAAGCCTCCCTGGTGTCCGAGCTGGACCTCAACCGCAACCTGCTCGCCAGCCTGACCGACGGCAGCGCCGCCACCCAGAAAACCAATCGCCCCCACGGTACTGTGCGCCGGGAAATGCTCGCTACCGTGCTGCATGAATTGACCCACATTTATGACCGTGCACGCTTGTGGTCCAAAGCAGACCGCGCACTGATCAACCGCTGCAGCCGCCAGAACAGCATCACTGGCTTGATCGGCCTGCCTGATCAATGCCGCGGCCAGAATGACCGACGCTTTACCCTCAGCGATGACCCACGCCTGCTGGACCTTGCCGGCTGGCCGCAATACGTCGGCCGCCGCGGTGAGCGTGAACAAAACAACCATCAGGTTGCCCGCAGCCCGGACATCTACGAAACCACCAGCCCGTTGGAGTTCGTGGCGGTCAATATGGAGTATTTCCTGCTTGACCCGAGCTACGCCTGCCGCCGTCCCTCGCTGTTCCGTTACTACAAAGAACACTTTGGCTGGGCGCCGCCGAATCAAAGCGCCTGCGCCAACACCTACGCATTCCTGAACGCCGGCAACGACTTCGCCAAGACGCCACTGGGCCACGTGGACCCGGAGCGCGTCTACGAAATCGACTACCTGCTGGCCGAAGCCAACCAGAACCTGGTGAGCCGCTGGGGCCACAGCATGTTGCGCCTGGTGATCTGCGCGCCAGGTCGTCCGCGTGGGCCGGATTGTCGGCTGGATCTGGACCAGCATCTGGTGTTGTCCTACCGCGCGTTCGTCGGCGACGTACAGCTGTCGAGCTGGGACGGACTGGTCGGCAAATACCCGTCTCGCCTGTTTGTGCTACCGCTGGCGCAAGTGATCGACGAGTACACCAAGACCGAGTTGCGCGGCCTGGCCTCCGTGCCGCTGAAACTGACCCGCCAGGAAATCAACGACACCGTCGAACATGCCGCCGAGATGCACTGGAGCTACGACGGCAACTACTTCTTTATTTCCAACAACTGTGCAGTAGAGAGCCTGAAACTGTTGCGCAGCGGCAGCGCCAACCCGCAACTGACCGGCCTGGACAACATCACCCCCAACGGCTTGCTTGAGGTATTGAGTGCCCGTGGCCTGGCCGACACCAGCGTGCTGGACGACAAACGCAGGGCATTGCGCCTGGGCTATCACTTCGATTCCTTCCGCGAGCGTTATCAGGCGATGTTCGATGTGCTGCGCAAACACTTGCCGATCAAACAGACCCAAGTCGAAGACTGGCTGTCCCTCAGTGCCGAGGAGCGTCGCCAGTGGTTCGGCCAGGCTGATCTGCGCACCAGCGCCGCATTGTTGCTGCTTGAGCAGGCGAGCTTTCGCAAACAGTTGATGCTGGCCCAGGACGAAGTCAAACAACGCTACCTCGGCGCCCGTGAGCTGAAAAACGGCGGCATGGAGAAGGCCAACGCCACGCTGCAACAAATCCTCGCCAACAGTGGCTTCCTCAGCCGCCCGGCAGAACTGCTGGGCAGTGGCGGCTATGGCCTGCCGCAACCGTCGGAGGCCGAGCGCCTGGAATCGGAAAGCGCCGAGCGTCAGAAGCAGCTGCAATCCCTTACGGGCGAACTCGATAAAGAGGTGAGGGCGTTGCTGGATCCCTCCCGTTCCGCCGAGATTGCCGCTTGCGAAGCCAACCTCAAGCAGGTGGGCGAGCACTTGCGGGCATTGCATAAAGCGGCGGGCGGCCTGGAGCTCCCGTAAGAGTCTCACGCCAAACACCATTCGAATGTGGGAACTGGCTTGCCTGCGATCGCATCACCTCTGTTCAACTGAACGACCGAGGTGTCTGCATCGCAGGCAAGCCAGCTCCCACAGTTGAACTGTGTAAACCTGAAGACCGTATGTCTGGCCTTCATCACCTGTTTTTCCAGCGAAAGCTGGCTGAAAGCTTACCCGTCTAGGATCGCCCCCACTGCCGGCAACAGACCGGCTGTTAACAACAACAATGGTGATTCCCGATGTCCGCCCGTACCCGCCTGTTTGCCCCAACTCCACCCGTACGCCTCGTGCCTTTCGTTCTGCGCTGACCTCCACCCGGTCCGCCTTTCCCTAGCCGCGCTACGCCTGGAGTATTCCTATGCTGACTTTCCTTGGCTTTGCCATGGTCATCACGTTCATGTTCCTGATCATGACCAAGCGCCTGTCCGCGCTGATCGCCTTGATCATCGTGCCGATCCTGTTCGCGCTGTTCGGTGGTTTCGCACCGAAGATCGGCCCGATGATGCTCGAAGGCATCACCAAGCTCGCGCCGACCGGCGTGATGCTGATGTTTGCCATCCTCTACTTTGCCCTGATGATCGACTCTGGCCTGTTCGACCCGGCCGTGCGCAAGATCCTCAAGATGGTCAAAGGTGACCCGCTCAAAGTCTCCGTCGGCACCGCTGTGCTGGCCCTGGTCGTGTCCCTCGACGGTGACGGCGCGACCACCTACATGATCTGCGTGGCCGCCATGTTGCCGCTGTACCAGCGCATCGGCATGAGCCCGCGGATCATGGCCGGCTTGATCATTCTCGCCGGTGGCGTGATGAACATGACCCCTTGGGGCGGCCCGACTGCCCGAGCCGCCAGTGCGCTGCATGTGGACCCATCGGATATTTTCGTTCCGATGATCCCGGCCATGGCCGCCGGCGTGGTCGCGATCCTGGTGATCGCCTACTGGTACGGCAAGCGTGAGCGTGCGCGCTTGGGTGAACTGCACCTGCAAGGTGACGAGATCGACCACAGTGAAATCAGCGTGTCGCAATTCCCGGATGCCCGCCGTCCGAAGCTGATCTGGTTCAACGGCGCGCTCACCCTGGCACTGATGTGCACACTGATCGCCGGCCTGTTGCCGCTGCCGGTGCTGTTCATGGTGGCGTTCAGCATCGCGATGATCGTCAACTACCCGTGCCTGCAACAGCAGAAAGACCGCGTCGCCGCCCACGCCGGCAGCGTACTGGCGGTAGTCGGGCTGATCTTCGCCGCAGGTATCTTCACCGGCATCCTGTCCGGTACCGGCATGGTCGATGCCATGTCCAAGAGCCTGCTGGCGGTCATCCCGGAAGCCATGGGCCCGTACCTGGCCGTGATCACCGCGCTGGTGAGCATGCCGTTCACCTTCTTCATGTCCAACGACGCGTTCTACTACGGCGTGCTGCCCGTACTGGCCGAAGCTGCCAGCCACTACGGCATCACTGCCGTGGAAATGGCTCGCGCCTCCATCGTTGGCCAGCCGGTACACTTGCTCAGCCCTCTGGTCCCTTCGACTTACCTGCTGGTGGCCCTGGCCGGTATCGAATTTGGCGATCACCAGCGCTTCACCCTGAAGTGGGCAGTGCTCGTGTGCCTGTGCATAATGTTCGCCGCATTGCTGATGGGGATTTTTCCGCTGTTCAGCACTCTATAATCGTACCGACTCACCCACCGCGCGGCGCTGCAGCTTGCGCGGTTTAACACTTGCTCAAAGGAATAAACATGGAATGGCTGACCAATCCGGAAATCTGGATTGCCTTCTTCACCCTGACGGCCCTCGAGATCGTCCTGGGCATCGATAACATCATCATGATTTCGATCCTGGTCAGCCGCATGCCCAAGCATATGCAGGCGCGTACTCGGATCTTCGGCCTGGCGCTGGCGATGGTCACGCGCATCCTGTTGCTGCTGTCGATCACCTGGGTGATGCAACTGACCAACGACCTGTTCGTGGTGTTCGGCCAGGGCATCTCCGGTCGCGACCTGATCCTGTTCTTCGGTGGCCTGTTCCTGCTGTGGAAAAGCTCCCAGGAGATGTACCACGCGCTGGAAGGTGAAGACGAAACCCACGACGAGCCGAAGGGCGCCGGTGGCAAGTTCATCTACACCATCATTCAGATCGCGATCATCGACATCGTGTTCTCCCTGGACTCGGTGATCACCGCGGTGGGCATGGTCTCGCACGTACCGGTGATGGTCGCAGCGATCGTCGTGGCGGTACTGGTGATGATGCTGGCTGCCGGCACCATCAGCGAGTTCATCGACAAGCACCCTTCGCTGAAGATGCTGGCGCTGTCGTTCCTGCTGGTCGTCGGTACCGTGCTGATCGCCGAATCCTTCGATGTGCACGTGCCAAAAGGCTACGTCTACTTCGCCATGGCGTTCTCGCTGGCGGTGGAAGCGGTGAACATCAAGATGCGCACTGCCATCGCGAAAAAGAAGAAACAGCAGGATCCTGTGAAACTGCGCAAAGATATCCCGGGTCAATAACACTGACTCGCTGCTGAAAAAGGGGCTTTCGAGCCCCTTTTTCTCGTCTGCAAAAAGCTGATTTCATGACAGTTTTGTTTCAATCCCCAGTTTAGCTATGCGATGCTGGCGCAGAACCCATTCGCCAACTACAGCTTAATCACTAGACGTAGAACGGCAGCGGCAATTCTCATTTGCGTCGATTGGCGCACACCCATACGGGGGGCCGAGCATGCTGACCTTGCTCAATCTGCTTTCCGCCGTGACCCTGCTTATCTGGGGCACGCACATCGTCCGTACCGGCATCCTGCGGGTCTACGGTTCCAACTTGCGCCAAGTCATCGGGCAGAACATGTCCAAGCGCTGGCTGGCGTTTATCGCCGGTATCCTGGTGACTGCCATGGTGCAGAGCAGCAACGCCACGGCGATGCTGGTGACGTCCTTTGTCGGCCAGGGCTTGATGGGGCTGATGCCCGCCCTGGCGACGATGCTCGGCGCCGACGTCGGTACGGCGCTGATGGCGAGGGTGCTGACGTTCGACTTGTCCTGGCTATCGCCACTGCTGATCTTTCTCGGGGTGATTTTCTTCCTGTCGCGCAAACAGACGCGGGCAGGGCAGTTGGGACGCGTGGGGATCGGCCTCGGGCTGATCATTCTCGCGCTGCAACTCATCGTCGAAGCCGCTGGGCCTATCACCCATGCCCAGGGCGTCAAGGTGCTGTTCGCTTCCTTGACCGGCGACATCCTGCTCGACGCCTTGGTCGGCGCCTTATTCGCGATGATCTCCTACTCCAGCCTGGCCGCCGTCCTACTGACCGCCACCCTGGCCGGCGCCGGTGTGATCGGCTTGCACGTAGCCATCGGCCTGGTGATCGGCGCCAATATCGGCAGCGGCGTGCTGGCCTTCCTCAGCACCAGCATGCAGAACGCCGCCGGTCGCCAAGTCGCGCTGGGTAGCCTGTTGTACAAATTGATCGGCCTGTTGCTGATCATTCCGGTACTCGACCCGCTGGTGCTGTGGATGGACGGCCTGGACTACAGCGCCCAAGGCATGGTCATCACCTTCCACCTGCTCTACAACGTCACGCGTTGCCTCATTCTGCTGCCCACCATCGGGCCGATGGCACGGCTGTGTGCCTGGCTGCTGCCCGAGCGCGAAGAAACCAATGGCAAGGCCAAACCCCGTCATCTTGACCTGGCCGCGCTCGCCACGCCGAGCCTGGCATTGGCCAACGCTGCTCGGGAAACACTGCGCCTGGGCGACCTGATAGACAACATGCTCACCGCCATGCAGGAAGTACTGCGCGGCAAACAGACGGCCATCACCCAGGAAATGCGCAGCCTCAGCGACGACGTCGAATCGCTGTACAGCGCGATCAAACTCTACCTGGCGCAAATGCCCCGCGAAGACCTCAGCGAGCAAGACAGCCGGCGCTGGGCTGAAATCATCGAGCTGTCGATCAACCTGAAACTGGCCGGCGACCTGATCGAACGCATGCTGCGCAAAGTCCAGCAGCAGAAAACCTCCCAGCGTCGCCAGTTTTCCGAAGTCGGCCTGGAAGAACTCACCGGCCTGCACGGCCAGTTGATCGCCAACCTGCGCCTGGGCCTTTCGGTATTCCTCAGCGCCGACCCGGAAAGCGCTCGCCAATTGCTGCGCGAAAAACGCCGCTTCCGCGCCCAGGAACGCCGCCTGGCCCATGCCCACGTGAGCCGATTGCAGCGAAAAATCGTACAGAGTCTGGAGACCAGTTCCCTGCACCTGGAACTGATTGCGGACATGAAACGCCTCAACTCGTTGTTTTGCAGCAGTGCTTATGTAGTGTTGGAAACGTCCGACACCGGCGCGCTCTCCGCCGAAGATATTGCCGACATCACACATTCGCCCTGAACGGATGATGGCCCGTGAAGTCAGTTAACATTGACCTCACACGCCAGGAAGCTTGTTATGCGTCGCCTGTTGTTCGCTTGCCTACTCATGGGTTCTGCCCACGCCTTTGCCTTTGACCGTCTGCAAGTCGAGGGCTACACCTTGCCCAATGGCCTGCAATTGTTGCTCAAACCGGGCACCGAGCGCGGGCATGTGGCGATCCGCCTGGTGGTAGGCGTGGGCCTGGATGACTTCGGCTGCGAAGACAAGGAATTGCCACACCTGCTGGAACACTTGCTGTTCAGCGGTATCGACGGTGGCGGCGAAGGCGAGCTGGAAGACCGCATGCAGGCCCTGGGTGGCGAGTGGAACGCCTACACCAGCAACGCCGATACCACCTTCGTGATCGAGGCGCCCGCGCAGAACCAGCGCAAGGTGCTGGACCTGCTGCTGGCGATCATCACTCGCACCGAACTGACCGACGCCAATATCAACGCCGCCAAGCGCGTGGTCGAACGCGAAGACGGCGGCCACTACTCACACCTGCAACGCCTGCTGGACCGTCAGGACCTGGGCCACACGGCCAGCAACCAGCTGGCCGTTGAACTGGGGCTCAAGTGCGCCGAACGCGCCCAGGTCGACCACCTGACCCGCGACCAGTTGGAGAACCTGCGCAAACACTGGTACGCGCCCAACAACATGACCCTGATCATCGTCGGCGACCTCGACAAACTGCTGCCGGCCTATCTGGAACGCACCTACGGCCAACTCGAACCGGTCGAGCCCAGCGAACATTTGGCGCTGCCTGAGATCCAGCACGCCGCCGCCAGCCATCGTGAACTCATCCACGGCTGGGTCGGCGACGGTGCCAAGCTGCACTGGCTGTTCCCTGAACCTGTGCTGGACGACGGGCATGACGAAACCTACGACCTGCTCAAGGACTACCTCGACTGGGCGTTGTACCGCCAACTGCGCCTCAAGCATGGTTTGTCCTACGGCCCGTGGAGCGAGCGCGAAGTACTCGGCGGCGTTGGTTTCCTCAGCCTGAATGCCGACCTTGAGCGGGAAAATCTCCCCGAAGCCGAACAGGTACTCCAGGACCTCAAGGCACACCTGCTCAAGGACGGTCTCGACCCGGCGGTATTCGCCCGCCTGCAACAAGCCGCCATCGCCCGTCAGGCCTGGGCGGTGCAGGGCAACAGCGCGTTGGCCGATTACTACTGGAGCGCATCCGGCGATTACAACAAAGGTCACTTCAGCGACCCGGTCAAACGCATCAAAGCCGTGAGCCTGGACCAGACCAACCAGGCCATGCGCGACGTGTTCAAGCAGCCGGGCTACTGGCGCATCGAAAAACCGCTGCTGAGCTACGATGCTCTGAGCTGGATCGGCGCCGGGCTGCTCGGCTTCATCGCTATTGTATTGATCGGGCTACGGAGTTATCGCAAACGGATCGCGTAATGAGGCACCGAACGCCAGGCTAAGACGCTATTCTGTCTGGGATTTTTTCCTACAAAGACTGCGAACTGTCGAATGCAAACCCTGACCCGCTTGATCACCCGCATCCTCGAACTGATGAAGCGTTACCCAGGGGTGATTGCACTCGGCGGCTTCATCTCGGGTGTGGGCAGCTTCATCCTGGTGGATCGCCAGCAGGGCATGGCCAGTTGGATCGCGGTGATCATGCTGGTGAGCTGGCTGTGGCTGATGTTGGAAAACAGCTTCACCCAGCTGTTCGCCCAGGTCTTCAAGCGCGAAATCCCCGAACCGCTGCTGCGCTACGCGACCCAGATGATCCACCAGGAAAGTCTGTTTTTTGTGTTGCCGTTCTTTTTCATCACCACAGCGTGGAACAGCGGCCAATCGATTTTCACCGGCCTTCTCGGCGCGGCGGCGCTGGTGTCGATCGTCGACCCGCTGTACTACAAATGGCTGGCGCCCAAACGCTCACTGTTTCTCGCGCTGCACACCTTCACCCTGTTCGCCGCGCTGCTCACCGCGTTGCCGATCATTCTGCACCTGACCACTGCCGAGAGTTACAAACTCGCCTTGGGCGTGGCCATGGCATTGTCGATTCCAAGCCTGGCAGTGAGCTTGCCGCTGCGCAGTATCAAAGGCTGGGCGATGTTGCTCGGGGTCACGGCTGCGATTGGTTGCGCCGGGTGGTTCCTGCGCAGTTGGGTGCCACCGGCCACCTTGTGGATGACCGAAGTGGCCATCAGCACTGAGTTGCAAGACCGCACGCCAGGCGACGATCTCAAGGAAGTCACCGCCGCCCAACTGCGCAGCGGCGGGCTGTACGCCTACACCGCGATCAACGCGCCGCGCGGGTTGGACGAGCGGATCTATCACGTGTGGCAATTCAACGGTAAAGAGGTCGACCGTATCGCCCTGGATATTCACGGCGGGCGCAAAGAGGGCTATCGCGCCTGGACCCACAAGCAGAACTTCCCCGGCGACGCCGTAGGCCGCTGGCAGGTACGGGTGCTGACCGAAGACGGGCAGGTGATCGGCGTGCTGCGCTTCAAAGTGACGGACTCAGCACAAACGGACAACCCAAAGTAGGCAGGTTCATGCTATTACGTAAGGATTGCGGATAGCCAAACAAGCTCGGAGCTTATGACCCCCCCTACGACGGCCGGTGCAGCCCACCTCGATACGTCCACCACCCCGCCACAGCTGAGGATTACGGGGGACTGGACGCTTGCCCACTATGCCAATCTGAAGAAGCTGTCAGACAAGCTCGACGGCCAATACGACGCTGGCGCGCGCATCGACCTTAACGGCCTAGGTGCCCTGGATACCGCCGGCGCCTCGCTGCTGGTGGAGTTGCTGGGGCCGACCCGCATCGAGCAATCTGCGGAGCAGACCGATTGCAGTTTGTCTGCCGCCGACCGCGCACTGCTCAAGACCGTCTACCGTTCCCTGAATGATTTTTGCGTGCCGGACAAGGCACCGGAAGAAGCTGCCGGGATTCAGGTGCTGGCCCGCATCGGTCGAGCCGTGGACACCGTCTGGCAGGACAGCAAGAAACTGCTGGGCTTTATCGGCCTGATTCTCGAAACCTTCGCCCGTGGCATTTTCCGACCCAAGCGCTGGCGCATCACGCCGATGGTCGCGCATATCGAACAGACCGGCCTCGATGCTGCGCCTATCGTAGCCTTGCTGACCTTTCTGGTGGGCGCGGTGGTGGCGTTCCTCGGGGCCACGGTGCTCAAGAGCTTCGGCGCGACGATTTTTACCGTGGACCTGGTGGCGTTCTCTTTTCTGCGCGAGTTTGGCGTACTGCTCACCGCGATCCTGATCGCCGGTCGTACGGCCAGTGCGTTTACCGCGCAGATCGGCTCGATGAAGGCCAACGAAGAAATCGACGCTATCCGCACGCTGGGCTTGGACCCAATGGAACTGTTGGTATTGCCGCGCGTGCTGGCGTTGCTGGTGTCCTTGCCGATGCTGACCTTCCTGGCAATGCTCTCAGGAATAGTCGGCGGTGGTGTGGTGTGCGCTGTAGCGCTGGATATTTCGCCAGCGATGTTTCTCTCGCTGCTGCAATCTGACATTGGTGTGCAGCATTTTCTGGTGGGCATGGTGAAAGCGCCGATCTTCGCTTTCCTGATCGCGGCCATCGGCTGCCTGGAAGGCTTCAAGGTCAGCGGCAGTGCTGAGTCCGTCGGCGCCCACACCACCTCCAGCGTGGTGCAATCGATCTTCGTGGTGATCGTGCTGGATGCGGTGGCCGCGCTGTTCTTCATGGAGATGGACTGGTGAGTCGCCTACACCGAGCGCCCGCCGAGGCGGTGATTGAAGTGCGCGGCCTGTGCAATCGCTTTGGCAGCCAGAGCGTGCACGAGAACCTCGACCTGGACTTGTACAAAGGCGAGATCCTCGCAGTGGTCGGCGGCTCCGGCAGCGGCAAGTCGGTGCTGCTGCGTAGCATCGTCGGCCTGCGTCGCCCCACTGAAGGTGAGGTGCGGGTGTTCGGCAAGAACCTGCCGAGCCTGCCGGAACATGAGCGCTCACTGGTGGAACGGCGCTTCGGCGTGTTGTTCCAGAAGGGCGCGCTGTTTTCCTCGCTGACTGTCACCGAGAACGTTGCACTGCCGTTGATCGAACACGCGGGCCTCAGTCGCCGTGACGCCGAGCATCTGGCCGCGGTGAAACTGGCCCTGGCCGGGCTGCCGCTGTCGGCAGCCGACAAGTACCCATCGTCGCTGTCCGGCGGCATGATCAAGCGCGCCGCCCTGGCCCGCGCGCTGGCGCTGGACCCGGATATCTTGTTTCTCGACGAACCCACCGCCGGCCTCGACCCGATTGGTGCGGCGCAATTCGACCAACTGATCCTGACCCTGCGCGATGCGTTGGGCTTGAGTGTGTTCCTGGTCACCCACGACCTGGACACGCTGTACACCATCACCGACCGCGTGGCGGTGCTGGCACAGAAGAAAGTGCTGGTGGCCGATGCCATCGATATCGTTTCGGAAACCGACGACGCGTGGATTCACGAATATTTCCACGGCCCCCGTGGCCGCGCGGCATTGGATGCCGCTCAATCGCTAGACGAGGTATGACATGGAAACCCGAGCCCATCATGTGATGATCGGTCTGTTCAGCGTGATCGTGGTGGTCGGCGCGATGCTGTTCGGCCTGTGGCTGGCCAAGTCCAGCGTCGACAGCGCCTTCCAGGACTACGAAGTGATCTTCAACGAGGCGGTCAGCGGCCTGTCCCAGGGCAGCGCGGTGCAGTACAGCGGGATCAAGGTGGGCGACGTCACCAGCCTGCGCCTGGACCCTAAAGACCCGCGCCGCGTTTTGGCACGCATCCGCCTAGCCGGACAGACACCGATCAAGGAAGACACCCAGGCCAAACTGGCGCTGACCGGCATCACCGGCACCTCGATCATCCAGCTCAGCGGCGGTACTCCGCAAAGTGCCGAGCTCAAGGGCAAGAACGGTGAGCTGCCGCAGATCATTGCGTCACCATCGCCCATCGCGCGCTTGCTGAACAACAGCAACGACCTGATGACCAGCATCAACCTGTTGCTGCACAACGCCAACCACATGTTCTCCCGCGAGAACGTCGAACGCCTGAGCAACACCCTGGACAATCTGCAACAAACCACCGGTGCCATCGCCGACCAACGCGGCGATATCAAGGTGGTGATGCAACAACTGATGCAGGTGAGCAAACAAGCCAGCGCCGCCCTGGAACAGACCACCGTGCTGATGCGCAACGCCAACGGCTTGCTCAATGAACAAGGCAAGCAGGCCTTCGGCAGTGCCGAGCAGGCCATGAAATCCCTTGAACAAAGCACCGCGACCCTCAACACCTTGCTGACCAACAACAAGGACTCGGTGAACAGCGGCATGCAAGGCCTCAACGAACTGGCGCCGGCCGTGCGCGAACTGCGCGAAACCCTCGGTTCGCTGCGCGCCATCTCCCGCCGCCTGGAAGCCAACCCCAGCGGTTACCTGCTGGGCAGCGACAAGAACAAGGAGTTCACGCCATGAAGCGTGCTTACCAAATAATCGCCCCTGTAGCCTTGGCGCTGGTGAGCGCGTGCTCGATCCTGCCCAAGGCCGACCCTTCGGATGTGTATCGCCTGGCCACCGCGCAGACCACCAGCCAGGCCACGCCGGTCAGTTGGTCACTGCGTGTGAACAAGCCGCAGACCAGCGAGTTTCTCGACAGCCCGCGCATTGCCGTGGTGCCCAATGGCGACCTGATCAGCAGTTATGCCAACTCGCGCTGGAGTGACCCGTCGCCGGTGTTGCTGCGCAACCGCTTTATGGATGGCTTCCAGCGCGATGGCCGGGTGACGCTGCTGAGCACCGACGATACCAATCTGCAGGCCGACTATGAGCTGGGCGGGCAATTGCAGGCGTTCCAGAGTGAGTACCACGGCAGTACGGTGGAGGTGGTGATTCGCCTGGATGCGAGGTTGGTGCGTGGGCGTGATCAGCGGATTATCGCCAGCCGACGCTTTGAGGTGAGGCAGCCGGTGAACGACACCCAGGTGCCGGCGGTGGTGGCCGGGTTTGGGCTGGCGGGGGATCAATTGAACAAGCAGGTGGTGGATTGGGTGGTTACGCAGGGCAATGCATCAGCGAAACGCTGAGGGCCTCTTCGCGAGCAAGCCCGCTCCCACAATCGACCGCGTTTCGTCAGGATGAACACGGTCTAATGTGGGAGCGGGCTTGCTCGCGAAAGCGGTACAAGCCTCAGCCAAAGAACCAGTAGCACACCGCAATCGCCGCCACGACACCGGCAAACTCTGCCAGCAACGCACATCCCACCGCATGCCTGGCGCGCTGAATCCCCACCGAACCAAAGTACACCGCCAACACATAAAAGGTGGTTTCCGTACTGCCCTGAATCGTCGCCGCCACCAGCGCCGGGAAGCTGTCCACGCCCTGGGTCTGCATGGTCTCGATCAGCATCGCCCGCGCGGCACTGCCGGAGAACGGCTTGACCATCGCAGTCGGCAAGGCATCGACAAAGCGCGTGTCCATGCCGGTCCAGGCGACCACATGGCGAATGCCTTCCAGGCCGAAATCCAGTGCGCCGGAAGCGCGCAACACGCCGACGGCGCACAGCATCGCCACCAGGTACGGCAGCAGGTTCTTCGCAACGTCGAAGCCTTCTTTAGCCCCTTCGACGAAGGCCTCGTAGACCTTCACCTTGCGCAATGCGCCGATCACCAGGAACAGCATGATCAAACCGAACAGCGTGAGGTTGCCGAGGATCGACGACAAGCCCGCCAGCGCAGTCGCGGAAAGTGTCGCCAGCAACGCCATGAAGCCGCCCAAGACCAGTGCGCCCGGAATCAGATAGGCCAGCACCACCGGGTCCCATAGCCGCAGGCGCTGCATGATCGCCACCGAAAGCAGGCCGACAAGGGTTGAGGCGCTGGTCGCCAGCAGGATCGGCAGGAACACCAGCGTCGGATCCGCCGCGCCTTGCTGGGCGCGGTACATGAAGATGGTCACCGGCAACAGCGTCAGCGACGACGCGTTGAGTACCAGAAACAGGATCTGTGCGTTGCTCGCGGTGTTGGGGATTGGGTTGAGCTCCTGCAGCGCCTTCATCGCTTTCAAACCGATGGGCGTTGCCGCGTTATCCAGGCCCAGGCCGTTGGCGGCGAAGTTGAGGGTGATCAAGCCGATGGCGGGGTGGCCGGCGGGCACTTCCGGCATCAGGCGGCGGAACAGTGGGCCGAGGGCCTTGGCTAGCCAATCGACGATCCCGGCCTTCTCGGCGATGCGCAGGAAACCCAGCCACAAGGTCAGGGTGCCGAACAGCAGCACCATCACTTCCACGGACAGCTTGGCCATGGCGAAAATGCTTTCGACCATTGCCGCGAAAATCCCGGCGTTACCGCCGACCAGCCATTGCGCCAGTGCCGACACCATTGCCACGACAAAGAAGCCAAGCCACAGGCCATTGAGCATCAGTTGAATCCCCCGAAGAATGGAGCGAATGATAGCGGGGCTGGCAGAAACGACAAACCCCGGAATTGTCCGGGGTTTGTCTTAGCGCTGTCGGCCTATCAGCTGCGGGTTGCTTGAGCAACCGGCGCGGCGTCCTTGCTGCGCCAGTGCGGCAGCGAGTTCCAGTAGCGCTCGCCCTTGGCGTCGTCGTACATGCCTTCCCAACGAGAGATGACCAACACGGCCAGGGCGTTGCCGATCACGTTCAAGGCGGTACGCGCCATGTCCATGATGCGGTCGACACCGGCGATAAACGCCAGGCCTTCCAGCGGAATGCCCACGCTGCCCAGGGTGGCCAGCAGCACCACAAACGACACGCCCGGGACACCGGCGATACCTTTGGAGGTGACCATCAGGGTCAGAACCAGCATCAATTGCTGGCCGACCGACAGGTCGATGCCATACAACTGGGCAATGAAGATGGCCGCGATGCTCTGGTACAGGGTCGAACCGTCGAGGTTGAACGAGTAACCGGTCGGCACCACGAAGCTGCAAATGGCTTTCGGCGCGCCGTAGGCTTCCATCTTCTCAATTACGCGCGGCAGCACGGTTTCGGAGCTGGCGGTGGAGTAGGCCAGGACCAATTCATCCTTGAAGATGCGCATCAGCTTGACCACCGAAAAGCCGAACAGGCGGGCAATCAGGCCGAGGATCACGAAGGCGAAGAACAGGATAGCGACGTAAACCAGGATCACCAGCTTGGCCAGCGGCAGCAAGGAGGCGAAGCCGAAGTTGGCGACGGTCACGGCGATCAGTGCGAATACGCCGATCGGGGCGTACTTCATGATCATGTGGGTGACTTTAAACATGCTCTCGGACACGCCCTGGAACATTGTCACCAGCGGCTCGCGCAGCTCAGGCTTGAGGCTCGACAAGCCGAGGCCGAACAGCACGGAGAAGAAGATGATCGGCAACATCTCGCCACGGGCAACAGCAGCGAAGATATTCGACGGGATCAGGTTGAGGATGGTCTCGATGAACGCATGCTCATGCTGCACTTCGGCGGCAGTGGCGGTGTACTTGGAGATGTCGACGGTACCCAGGGTACTCATGTCGATGCCTGCACCCGGGTGGAACAGGTTGGCCAGCAACAGTCCGACCACGATGGCGATGGTGGTGACGATTTCGAAGTAAAGGATGGTTTTGACGCCGATACGCCCGAGCTTCTTCGCATCACCGACACCGGCAATGCCGACGATCAGCGAGGAAATCACAATCGGGATCACGATCATCTTGATCAGGCGGATAAAGATATCGCCCGCTGGCTGCAACACATTGCTGATCCACCAGGCCTTTTCAGCACTGAAATGGTTGAGCACTGCACCGATTGCGATCCCCAGCACCAAACCGATGAGGATCTGCCAGGCGAGGCTTAGCTTTGCCTTCTTCATGTCATTACCCTTACTTCAAGTGAACTTAAGGCAAATGCGCCAGCTGCAACGCTCGAGAGCGAAAAAGTGTGTGCATCTGCCTCCATGGAAGGTCACCGCAGCGTGGCCGAAATGGCTTACTGGCAGGCGAAAAAAGGCGCAACTATTCCCATGCAAGGGGGCGACGTCTAATGCCGTAAACGCCTACCCTATGCCGAATCGGCATGGCTTTTTTTAATAATAACTGTCCGAACGGTCAGTTCAAATGTGACATTTTGTCCAGCAAACATGCCGTGAACCTGCCAAACCCGGCTCGCGCAGAGAATCAGGACGTCTCTGGAGCGTTGGCAGAAATGCCTGGGATTACCGCTGCTTAGCGTCGGAAATGTCCGATGGGCCTGGCCAAATTTTATCGATAGATGGTCGACCCGACACACTAAGTAATGGTTGGGAAAGTGCAGAAAGGAATTTTGCGGCTATGAGGGACATAAGAAGCGGCAATGAGCCTGATAAGCCCGTCGCAGGTTCAGCAAGCCATGAGCTTGTGAACCTGCGCCGCAGCTTTTCGCCTGACCCGGCCCTTGCGCAGGCACTCCCTGTACCCGTAGGTCACGCCGATCGCAATTGATCAGAGCAACCCGGCCCCCTGGTCATGCACCCCCTCTTTTCAGGCGGTGCAGACAGAAAGAAGCGTGGGGCTTCTTTCTATGGACGCTGGCCCCGTAGACGACACTCGCGTCAGACGGAACCTAGTACCAATTAGGATCTTTCTTCAGCTGCTCCATGAGCAACTTCTGCATGCCTTCATCCGGCTTACCGATAAACCGGTAATCGGCATGCCGCGTCGGGGATTTATCCGCCGGCAGGCCGGCAGGGACTTCCACCAACATGGCGTAGGCATCTTCCTTGTCTAGGCTGAAGGCAACGATCAGGCGCTTGTTCAGGCAGGTGTCCGCGGTTTCGCAGAGCGGCCCGACCAAGTACTTGTCGCCGTCTTCTTCCACGGCATTCATCTGCTCGGCGGTGCCTGACAGGTTCATGACCCATTCCGGCAGACGCTCTTCTTTCTTCACCACGCCTTGCCAGGTCTCACGGTATTGCGGATCCGCGCTGAGCAATTCGTTGGCTCGGGACTGACCGTCGTTGGCGGCCATTGCCAAGCCGCTGCCGCCCAGAAGCAGGGCGGCAGTAATGGCTTTGAAGGACAAAGTGGTCATTTTCAGCCTCGGCCGCGACGACCAAAGAAGAAGGAAGCGATGAACATCACCAGGAAGACCACAAACAGAATCTTTGCGATACCCGTGGCGGTGCCCGCGATACCACCGAAGCCCAGGACTGCAGCCACAATGGCGATGATCAGAAATGTGATTGCCCAACTCAACATGGTGATTCTCCTTATGCTTCTTTAAGAGGTAACAGCGGTAGTGCCGTGCGGCCACTCAACACGAGTGGCCATTTGGTGCCTAGAACACCCAACGGTCTTGGGATGGCAGCTCACTCAGGGAAGAGCCCTGGTCAACCATCCGCAATTGCGGGGCTGTTGCATCGGCAGCTACGCTGCCAACGGAACGGAAATGGGTCTGGGTCATGACTGGACGTTCAAACTGGGGAATCTGCTGCTGACTCTGCTGCCAATGTTGCAGCTGCTGGCCGCCAATCAACGTGACCATCAGGGCCAGGCTGGCAAACAGACCTTGCTGCAAGCGCAGTGGCGATACACGCAGTTGGTTGAGGCTTTGGCGAGTCATGCTGCTGTTCTCCCGCATTTGATTATTCGTTGGGAGAGCTATTGCAGAGCGCATGCCAGCTTTTTTACAAAATAAAACTCAATAAAATCAATAAGTTAAATATTCTCAATCCAACCACAGCACAGCATCCTGCACGATGCCCTCTCGGAGGCCGTGCGAAATGCACGATGTCCAGCGGTCGGATCGAGGGATAGAACCGGCAAAGCGAGTTGCCGAAGTAGCAAGACGGTATGAAACGCCATCAGGCGGGGCTTTGTAGGAAGGGATGCAGATATCTGCGCGACGCGGCCTTTTATCGATCAGAATAAACCATGCAACTTGCCCGATTATTACGGGACTAACCACCATCATTCATAGTTTAAGGAGCGCGGGACAGATGGAATCAGCCAAGGAACTTCAAGGCCGCATTCTTTTAGTGGATGACGAGTCCGCGATCCTCCGCACCTTCCGCTATTGCCTGGAAGATGAAGGCTACACCGTTGCCACTGCGAACAGCGCGGCCCAGGCCGATACCCTGATGCAGCGGCAGGTCTTCGACCTTTGTTTCCTCGACCTGCGGCTGGGCGAAGACAACGGCCTGGATGTGCTGGCGCAGATGCGAATCCAGGCGCCATGGATGCGCGTAGTGATTGTCACCGCCCATTCGGCAGTCGATACCGCCGTTGATGCCATCCAAGCCGGTGCTGCCGACTATCTGGTCAAGCCTTGCAGCCCCGATCAGTTGCGCCTGGCCACCGCCAAGCAGTTGGAAGTGCGTCAGCTCTCCGCGCGCCTCGAAGCCCTTGAGGGGGAAGTACGCCAGCCGAAAGACGGCCTCGACTCCCACAGCCCGTCGATGATGGTGGTGCTGGAAACCGCGCGCCAAGTGGCCGGCACAGATGCCAACATTCTGATCCTGGGCGAATCCGGCACCGGTAAAGGCGAGTTGGCCCGCGCTATTCACGGCTGGAGCAAGCGTTCGAAAAAATCCTGCGTCACCATCAACTGCCCGTCGCTGACGGCAGAGTTGATGGAAAGTGAATTGTTTGGTCATAGCCGCGGTGCATTTACCGGCGCGAGTGAAAGCACCTTGGGCCGCGTCAACCAGGCTGACGGCGGCACGCTGTTTCTCGACGAAATCGGCGACTTTCCCCTCACATTGCAACCCAAATTACTGCGATTTATTCAGGACAAGGAATACGAACGCGTCGGCGACCCGGTCACCCGCCGCGCCGATGTGCGCATCCTTGCAGCCACCAACCTGAACCTGGAAGACATGGTCCGCGACGGCCGCTTCCGTGAAGACTTGCTGTACCGCCTCAACGTGATCACCTTGCACCTGCCGCCGCTGCGCGAGCGCAGTGAAGACATCCTGACCCTGGCCGACCGCTTCCTGGCACGCTTCGTCAAGGAATACGCTCGCCCCGCGCGCGGTTTCAGTGATGAAGCGCGTGAAGCACTGCTCAACTACCGCTGGCCGGGCAATATCCGCGAGCTGCGTAACGTGGTGGAGCGCGCCAGCATCATTTGCCCGCAAGAGAAGGTGGAAATCACCCACCTGGGGATGGCCGAGCAACCGGGCAACAACGCCCCACGCATTGGCGCGGCGCTGAGCCTGGACCAGCTGGAAAAAGCCCATATCGGCGCCGTACTTGCCACCAGCGACACCCTGGACCAGGCAGCCCGCACCTTGGGCATCGACGCGTCGACCCTGTACCGCAAACGCAAACAGTACAACCTGTGAGCTGTACCTTATGAAGTTAGCGATGAAGCTGCGCACTCGGCTGTTCCTGAGTATCTCAGCGTTGATCACGGTCGCCCTGTTGGGTTTGATCCTGGGCCTGGTCAGCGTCATGCAAATGGCCAAGACCCAGGAATCCCTGATTCGCAGCAACTTCATTACGCTGGACCTGGGGCTGAAGCTGCGCCAGAGCCTGGGCGATCAATTGATCATGATGCTGGAGGACCGGCCCGACCCCGAGGCACTGAAAGCCTCCAAGCAACATTACTTCGACCTGCTGGACCAAGGCATTGCCCATGAACAGCGCGACAATCGTGGGAGTGGATTCAGCCTGGCCCGAAGCCAGTATCAGGACCTGTTGGATGCGTTTGACGAATCCCAGCAACCGACGCCCCCTCCAGGCGCCAAGGAAAAGCTCACTGAAACCTTCAATGCCTTGCGCAATGGCCTGATCAACGAGCACAAGCAGGCACTGGAAAACATCAGCAACAGCGAACACAAGTCGCGCGAGCGCGCTTTGCTGATCGCCGGTTTGCTGGGGTTGGTGGGGCTTGCGGTGTTAATCATTGGATTTGTCACAGCCCACGGTATTGCTCGGCGTTTCGGCGGCCCGATCGAAGCGTTGGCCAAAGCTGCCGACAAGATCGGCCAGGGCGATTTCGAAGTGACGCTGCCGATTTCGTCCGCAGCAGAAATGAACCAACTGACCCGCCGGTTCGGCATCATGGCCGAAGCGTTGCGCCAGCATCAGGCGACCAATGTCGATGAACTGCTGGCCGGCCAACAGCGCCTGCAAGCTGTACTCGACAGCATCGACGATGGCCTGCTGATGATCGACCGTCAGGGCCGTCTGGAACACCTCAACCCTGTAGCCCAGCGCCAATTGGGCTGGGATGAGGAACGCCTCGGTCAAGGCCTTGGCGAAGCACTGGTACGCCCCGAGTTGGATGAGCAGCTGCAACTGGTACTGCGTGGCGGCAGCCTGGAGCGAGCGCCGGAGGATTTGGAGGTGGAGGTCGAAGGTGAATTGCGCCTGCTGACCTACAGCCTGACCCCCGTCAGTCATACCCAGGGGCATATTCTCGGTGCGGTGATGGTGCTGCATGACGTCACCGAACAACGCGCCTTCGAACGGGTACGCAGCGAGTTTGTACTACGCGCTTCCCATGAGCTGCGCACGCCGGTGACCGGGATGCACATGGCCTTCGGGCTGTTCCGCGAGCGTGCGAAATTTCCGGCAGAGTCCCGTGAAGCGGATTTGCTGGATACGGTCAATGAGGAAATGCAACGCCTGATGCAGTTGATCAATGACCTGCTCAACTTCTCGCGCTACCAGAACGGCCTGCAGAAACTCACCTTGGGGCCATGCGATGTGACTGACCTGCTGGAACACGCCCGTGCGCGCTTCGTCGAGCCGGCCAATGCGCAAAACATCGAACTGCTGGTAGAAGCCCAATCCGACCTGCCCCGCTTGTATGCGGACCAGGCACAACTGGAACGGGTGCTCGACAACCTGCTGGGCAACGCCCTGCGCCACACGGCGGCCGGTGGGCAGATTCGCCTGCAGGCGCGCCGTCATGGCGAGCGAGTGATTGTCAGCGTCGAGGACAACGGCGAAGGCATCGCTTATGGGCAACAGGGACGAATCTTCGAGCCGTTCGTCCAGGTGGGCCGCAAGAAAGGTGGCGCCGGCCTGGGCCTGGCGCTGTGCAAGGAAATCGTGCAACTGCACGGCGGCCGCATGGGCGTGTATTCGCGACCGGGGCAGGGCACTCAATTCTATATGGCGTTGCCGCTTTAATTTCCGTTCAACGCACGCAGGATTGCGGCGCTTTCCGCATCCGGTGTGCCGTCGAAGAGTGACGGCCGGAAACGCATCTGAAACGCCGCAATGACATGACGCGTGGCGACATCCAGTTCGCCGGTCTGGGGCGTCTGGTAGCCCAGGCGTGCCAATTCTTCCTGGAACCAGGTGATGCTCGGCAGCTCAGCGGCATATTGCACTTGGAACCACGCAACAGCCTGGGCATTCGGCCACACCCCCAACCCTTCATCGGCCAGGCGCTTCCAGGGAAACAAAGGGCCCGGGTCCAGTTTGCGCAACGGTGCGATGTCACTGTGGCCAATGATGTTCTTGGGGTCGATGCCGTTGCGCTTGCTGATGTCCTTGAGCAGCACCACCAGGGATTTAACCTGCGCCTCCGAATACGGGTACCACACGCGACCGGTCGGAGTGTCTTTGTAGCCAGGATTGACGATCTCGATGCCGATGGAGCTGGAGTTGAGCCAGGTGCGCCCCATCCATTCGCTTTCGCCGGCATGCCAGGCGCGCTGACTCTCATCAACGAGCTTGTAGATGGTGCCGGAGGCATCGTCGCCGATCAGGTAATGGCTGCTGACTTGGCCATGGGTGAGCAATGCCAAGGAACGTTCAAGGTTGGTGGAGGTGTAGTGGACAATCACGAACTGCACGCGATTGTCGTGATTCACCGAAGGATGGCTGGTGTCCATGCGCGGGCCGCTGGCACAACCTGCAAGCAGAAGAAACACAAAGGCGAAGTACAAGGATTTCATGGCGGAAGACAGTACACTGAAGACGATAATGCAACAGTGTAACGTACCCTTTGTGACCCGACCGTCAAATTACAAAATGGAACATCTTTTAGGCAGGCTGCACCCGGTTCCTTCCCGCCGCCTTGGCCCGATACAACGCCTCATCAGCACGTTTGAGCGCCAGGTCACTGCGCTCTCCCGGCTGGAACTGCGCCACACCCATTGAAACGGTGATCGTCACCGGCTCGCCCTTGAAGTGAAACGGGCACGCTTCAATCGCTGCGCGCAATACTTCGCCCGCCGCCAGCGCATCCGTCAGGGATGAGTCCGGCATTAGCAATACAAACTCCTCCCCACCAAAGCGCGCGATAAAGTCGGTCGAACGCAGACGCTTGCGCAGTACGTTGGCGATGATTTTCAGCACTTTGTCACCCGCCAAGTGACCATAGCCATCGTTGATGCGCTTGAAGTGATCCAGGTCCAGCATCGCCAGCGAGAGGCTGTTGCCACGCTGGTGCCAAGTGTTGACCTCCTGATCGAGGCGCTCGCTCCAGGCTGCGCGGTTGGGCAGCCCAGTGAGCGGATCGATCAAGGCTTTCTGGCGTTGGACCTCCAGATGCTCGCGATAGCCCTGAGCCTCCTGCTCCATATTGGCAACGCGCTCGGCCAAGCCTTTCAAACGCGCTGCCGTTTCCTGCTCGCGCTGGTCACGCTGCTGTTGGTGCTCGTCCATGGTCCCGAGCAGGCCTTCGAGATGGCTCTCCAGTACGTGCTTGAGGCTGTCCAGGTCGGCCGCGCCCTGCACGCTGCTTTGCAGGCCATCGACCTGTTCGCGGATCTGCGTGTCCAGCTCGCGGGCCGCGGAGCGACTATCGGCGTGGCCATCGCTGGCAACCTGCAGGTGCCCCTGGAATGCTTCTAGGCGCTCGTTAAGCTGCTTGAGGTAAGCCTCGAACTCATGCTGGCCGCTGTCGGTGATCGCCAGCATCAACACCGCCAAGTCATCAAGGATAGGCAGCAGCTCGTACCAGTTCAGGCCATGGGCCAGGCGTTCGCGCATCGCTTCGGCCTGCGGCCGGTGGCGTTCGGGCAGCGAGAGCTCTTCCAGCAGGCCGAGCAGGGTGTCCTCGATGTGTTTGGCCACGGAGCTGTAGGACGGCTCCGGCGAGTCGGGCAAGGCATAGGTGCCGTCCGCTTGCAGCTCGTCGGGATCAGGCTCCTCGACCTCCAGCACCGGAGGGAGCGACAGACTGCCAATGGCAGTCTCATCCGGGGTTTCGACCTGAATTTCAGGTGTTTCGATGAAGGCGGCGAGGGCGCTTTCCGGTGCAGGCGCTTCGACTTGAGGCTCGGGCTCGGGCTCGACACGCGCTACGGGTGTTTCAATGGGTGCGGAGCGAGGCGGGGCTTCGTAGACGAACGTTTCGCTGGAGGCGTCAGCCACCTTGATGGGCGCGGCGTGCTCAATGACAGGGGCGACCGTTTCTTGAGGCTGTGGCGTAAAGGCGCGCAACGCTTGCTTCAGTTCCTCGGATTGCTCGGGCGGCTGTGCCTCGGCAGCGGCTGGTTTGGTCGGCGCAGGCTGCGGGGCCGGGCGAGGTGTCGGTTCGTTTGCCACCACCTCATTCGCGACGTCCTTGGAACCAAACAGGCGCTGTAAAAGCCCCGGCCCCGAACGCGCGGTATCGCCATCCGGCTCCAGGTTGTTGAGCGCCTGGCCTTGCAGGCCGCTCAACTCGCTGAGCAGCAAGGGGATCTCACGTGCCTGGCTGACCCGACCGTCCAACTGCTTGGCGAACGTTTTCAGTGGCCGGGCCACTTCACGCGGTAATGGCAGTTTTTGCAGCTGGGTGACCAAGGCCGTCAGCGCGGTACTGATCTGGTCGACTCGGGTTTCGCGGCGCTGCTCTGAATCCAGCACCGCCTTTTCCAGGCGCGGCAGCAAGGCGGCGAGGGCGGCGTCCATATCATCAGTGCGGACAACGTCACGCATTTCCTTCATGCATTGGTCAACCGCGCGGTCGGTGCCTTCAGCGGCCAGGGTGCTGCGCACCAGCCCACGGCGCAGCAGGTCGAGACGGGCGGCCCAACGGCGTTCGAGCTTTTCTTGTTGCTCGATGCTTTTAAGGTATTTTTCTTTCCAGCGCTGGGCGTCGTCGCTCATGCAAGGGGTCCGCGAGGGCCGGGGCTCAACGCGGGCAATGCATCAGCCGTGAGCGAACCCGGCAGACGAATCTCTACCGCGACCGGCAGGTGATCGGAGATGGGCTGCGCCAGCACCTGCACACTCTCAAGTGTGAGGGTAGGACTGAGCAGGATATGATCAAGACAGCGTTGCGGACGCCAGCTGGGGAACGTGGCTTCGGCTTGCGGCGCCAGCAGCCCGAGGTCGCGCAACGGAGAATTCTGCAGCAGGTCGCTGGCGTGGGTGTTCATGTCCCCCATCAGCACCTGGTGTTTGTAATTGCCAATCAGCTCTCGGATGTAGGCCAGTTGCATGGTGCGGGTGCGAGCCCCCAGCGCCAGATGCATCATCACCACCACCAAGGCTTCCGGGCCTTCGCCAAACCGTACGAGGATCGCACCCCGGCCCTTGGGGCCTGGCAGCGGGTGATCTTCGATAGCCGAGGGCTTCAAGCGACTCAGCACGCCATTGCTGTGCTGCGCCAGACGCCCGAGGTTGCGATTGAGTTGCTGGTACCAGTAAGGGAAGGCACCGAGCTGGGCCAAGTGCTCCACCTGGTTGATGTAACCGGAGCGCATGCTGCCGCCGTCGGCTTCCTGCAAGGCAACCAGGTCAAAATCGTTCAACAGCTTGCCGATCTTTTGCAGGTTGCCGGCACGCCCGTTGTGGGGCAGCAGGTGCTGCCAGCCACGGGTGAGGTAATGCCGGTACTTTTCGGTACTGATGCCTACCTGGATATTGAAGCTCAGCAGGCGCAGGCGGCTGTCTGCCGGCAGGCCCGTGGATTCCAGGTGATGTTCGTTGACCTGCGGATCATGCAGGCCAACCACACGTTCGGTACCCCAGCGGCGCATGACGGGCCCCTTACTTGGCTGCGCGCTCTTTGGCGATCAGTTGGTCGGCAACATTGAGGGTCTGCTCAGGGCCACCCGAGGTGCCCAGGTCAAACCGGTATTTGCCATTGACGATCATGGTCGGTACGCCCTGCACGCCGTACTTCTGCGCCAGCTCTTTAGCCTGTTTGATCTGGCCCTGGATGGCGAAGGAGTTGAAGGTGGCCAGGAACTTGTCCTTGTCTACACCTTGGGTGGCGACAAAGTCAGCCATTTCGTCCGGCTTGGTCAGGCGCTTGCCCTGCTTCTGGATCGCATCGAATACCGCGTTGTGGACCTTGTGTTCCACACCCATGGCTTCCAGGGTCAGGAACAACTGGCCGTGGGCATCCCATGGGCCGCCAAACATAGCCGGGATACGCCGGAAGTTCACGTCCTTGGGCAGTTTCTCAACCCATGGGTTGATGGTCGGCTCAAAGGCGTAGCAATGCGGGCAGCCGTACCAGAACAGCTCCACCACTTCGATCTTGCCGGGTTCCGAAACCGGAACCGGGTTAGCCAATTCAACATAGGTTTTACCGGCTTCAAGCGGCACGTCGGCAGCTTGTGCGGTCATGCCGAAGAGGCTGGCAGTGACGAGAGCGGCGCTGAGGATCAGATTACGCATGCTTTACTCCTGGACAAATAAAGTCGCCTCACGCGACCTTTGTTGTGACAGGTCTACGCGGGCATGAGTTCGTTAGTGTAACGGCACCGGCCACAAAAAAGGGCGGCCTGGGCCACCCTTTTTATGCTTGCATCGCGGGATTAATCGAGTGTTAACGTTACATGCACCTTAGTGCAGGCCCTGGATGTAGCTGGAGACCGCCGCAATGTCTTCATCACTCAGTTTGCGAGCGATGGTGCGCATGATTGCCGTGTCGCCATCATTGGCTCGCCCTGCCTCTTCCTTGCGGAAATCGGTCAGCTGCTTGGCGATGTAGGTAGCGTGCTGGCCGCTCAGGTGCGGGAAGCCGGCGGCCGCTATGCCCGCGCCATTGGGCGAGTGGCAACCGGTGCAGGCAGGCAGGCCTTTCTCCAGGTCACCGCCGCGGAACAGTTTCTCACCACGGGCCACCAGTTTCGGATCAGCAGCTCCCACACTGCCTTTCTGGCTGGCAAAATAAGCCGCGAGGTCTGCCAGGTCCTGATCGCTGAGGTTGGTCAGCAAGCCGGTCATTTCCAGGACCGTACGCTTGCCATCCTTGATGTCGTGCAGTTGCTTGGTCAGGTAACGCTCACCCTGGCCGGCCAGTTTGGGGAAGTTCGGCGCCGGGCTGTTACCATCCGGTCCATGGCAAGCACCACATACGGCGGCTTTCGCTTGACCGGCAGTGGCATCACCTTTGAGGGGGCCCTCTGCAGCGACGGCAGCGCCTGTGATGCCCAAGGTCAACAGCAGACTCACGATCAGTTTGTTCATCAGCTAATCCAACTACGGCTAAGGGGTTTAAGAGTTATCTACCGGGTTTACTCACCATCAATTCAATGATGGCCTGGTAATCCTCAGTACTGCAGTCCATGCACAAACCACGCGGCGGCATTGCCTTGAAACCCTGGGTCACGTGTTGCACCAGCGTGTCCATGCCCTGCGCCAGTCTTGGCGCCCAGGCTGCCTGGTCACCCCGTCTGGGGGCGCTGGGCAACTGGCCGGCATGGCAAGCCACGCAAACTCGGTTGTACACCGCTTCCGGATCCTGTGTAGCCTGAGCGCTGTAAAGCGGGACCAGGACACCGATAGCGAGCAACCACTTGGTCATACGTCGACCATTTCAGGGTTTGAGAGCGTTTTGCGTTCTAATGCGCAATAAAGGTCTATCGCTCCCGTGAACTTCATCCTTCGCTGGGACAAAGCACACACAAAATCTGCGGCATTATATACTGGCGCTACTGAAACGGAAACGACACCGCTTGCCGCACCCTTTTTCGGCACCGCCCACATCGGAAATCTCATGCAACTCAAGAATCCCATCCTCGGTCTGTGCCAACAGTCCACGTTCATGCTCAGCGCCGCCAAAGTTGACCAATGCCCCGATGACGAAGGCTTTGAAGTCGCCTTTGCCGGTCGTTCCAACGCTGGCAAATCCAGCGCGCTGAACACCCTGACCCACGCCAGCCTGGCACGCACCTCAAAAACCCCAGGCCGCACGCAGCTCCTCAATTTCTTCAAGCTAGACGATGATCGGCGTCTGGTCGACCTGCCGGGCTACGGATACGCAAAAGTACCTATCCCGCTGAAGCTGCACTGGCAGCGTCACCTGGAAGCTTATCTGGGCGGCCGCGAGAGTTTGAAGGGTTTGATTCTGATGATGGACATCCGCCATCCGATGACCGACTTCGACCTGTTGATGCTCGATTGGGCCGTCGCCAGCGGCATGCCGATGCACATCCTGCTGACCAAGGCCGACAAGCTGACCTACGGCGCGGCCAAGAACACCCTGCTCAAAGTGCAGTCCGAAATCCGTAAAGGTTGGGGTGATGCGATCACTATCCAGCTGTTCTCGGCGCCAAAACGCATGGGCCTGGAAGAGGCCTACACCGTGTTGGCAGGCTGGATGGAATTGGCCGACAAGGGCGCGGAATTGGCCGAGTAACTTTTCTGCAGGCAAAAAAAACCCCGGACTTCGTATGGGGAGGGGAAGTTCGGGGTTCAAGTTCCGGACCGCTAGGGCGGGGTCCAGATATCTGCCAACACTTAACACAACATAGGAGCATTGAAGGGCTTCACCACCCATTCAGTAACTCTGAGTAGCAATTCACGGGTTAAGTTCCGGCAGGTTCGAAAATCTATTTGAAATAACCGACGGCGACTTTCGGACTAAAGCACTCTGCCACCACGCAAGGTGATGGCAGAGCCCGGCAATCAGTGCGCTTCGTCCCAGTTGTTGCCCACGCCCACTTCCACCAGCAGCGGCACGTCCAACTGCGCAGCAGCACTCATGTGCTCGCGGATTTTCTCGCTGACTTGCGCCACCAGGTCCTCACGCACCTCAACCACCAGTTCATCGTGCACCTGCAGGATCACTTTGGCATCCAGCCCGGACTCGGTCAGCCAGTTGTCCACTCGCACCATGGCCTTCTTGATGATATCCGCCGCCGTACCCTGCATCGGCGCGTTGATCGCAGTACGCTCTGCCGCTGCGCGCTCCTGGGGCTTGTTTGAGTTGATATCCGGCAAGTACAGGCGACGGCCGAAGAACGTCTCGACATAACCTTGATCAGCCGCCTGGGCACGCGTGCGCTCCATGTATTCGCGAACGCCAGGATAACGGGCGAAATACACATCGATATACGCCTTGGCGGTCTTGGTATCGACGCCAATGTCCTTGCCCAGCTTCTGCGCCCCCATGCCGTAGATCAGGCCAAAGTTGATCGCCTTGGCACTGCGACGCTGATCCGAAGTGACGTCGCCCAATTCAACCTTGAACACCTCGGCCGCCGTAGCGGTGTGCACGTCCAGGTTGTCGCGGAAGGCATTCATCAAGCCTTCGTCCTTGGACAGGTGCGCCATGATCCGCAGCTCGATCTGCGAGTAGTCCGCCGCCAGTAGCTTGTAGCCCTTGGGCGCGACGAACGCCTGACGGATCCGCCGCCCTTCGGCGGTACGCACCGGAATGTTCTGCAGGTTCGGATCACTGGAGGACAACCGCCCGGTCGCCGCCACCGCCTGGTGATAAGAGGTGTGGATGCGCCCGGTGCGCGGGTTGATCTGCTCCGGCAGCCGGTCGGTGTAGGTGCTTTTGAGCTTGCTCATGCTGCGGTACTGCATCAGCACCTTTGGCAGCGGGTAATCATCCTCGGCCAGCTTGGCCAGCACCTCTTCAGCCGTAGAGGCTTGGCCCTTGCCGGTTTTTTTCAGTACCGGCAGGCCGAGCTTTTCGTAAAGGATCGCGCCAAGTTGCTTGGGCGAACCCAGGTTGAACTCCTCGCCAGCGATCTCGAACGCCTGTCGCTCCAGTTCGACCATCTTGTTGCCCAGCTCGATGCTCTGGATGCCCAGCAGATCCTTGTCGACCAGTGCGCCCTGACGCTCGATACGGGCCAGCACCGGCACCAACGGGATTTCGATATCCGTGAGCACACTCGCCAGGCTCGGGATCGCGCTAAGTTGTGCAAACAGCTCCTGGTGCAGGCGCAAGGTGATATCGGCGTCTTCCGCCGCATACGGGCCAGCCTGCTCCAACGCGATCTGGTCGAACGTCAGCTGCTTGGCGCCCTTGCCGGCGATGTCCTGGAAAGCGACGGTGTCGTAGTCCAGGTACTTCTTGGCCAGACTGTCCATGTCATGCCGTGTTGCGGTGGAGTTCAACACATAGGATTCGAGCATGGTGTCAAAGGCGATGCCGCGCACGGTAATGCCGTGTGCCGGGTCGCCGCCGATGGCGCAGTTGGCCAGGATATTCATGTCGAACTTGGCATGCTGGCCGACCTTGAGCTTGGTCGGGTCTTCCAACAGTGGCTTGAGGGCCAGGAGCACGGTGTCGCGATCCAACTGCTGCGGCGCGCCTATGTAGGAATGGGTCAGCGGAATGTAGGCCGCCTCATGGGGCTGGACGGCGAAGGAAACACCCACCAACTGCGCCTGTTGGGCGTCGATACCGGTGGTTTCGGTATCGAAAGCAAACAACGTCGCTTCGTTGAGCTTTTTCAGCCAGATATCGAAGGTCGCCTGGTCGAGGATGGTGGTGTAGCTCGCCTCTGTTGGCGCCACTGTTTCAACAACGGCTTCAACTGCAGGGGCCGCCTTGAGTTCTACGCGCTTGGCGTCGCGCTGGATTTCATCAAACCAGCTCTTGAACTCCAGCAGCGTGTACAGCTCCAGCAGCTTCTCGCGATCCGGCTCGATCAGGTGCAGGTCATCCAGGCCGACATCCAATGGCACATCACACTTGATCGTCGCCAACTGGTAGGAAAGAAACGCCATCTCCCGATGCTCTTCCAGCTTGGCGGGCAGCGTTTTGGCGCCACGAATAGGCAGGGACGGTACGATGTCCAACTGCTCATAAAGCTCTTTGATGCCGCCATTCACGCCGACAAGTAAGCCGGAAGCGGTTTTCGGACCAATGCCCGGAACGCCTGGAATGTTGTCGGATGAATCGCCCATCAACGCCAGATAGTCGATGATCTGCTCGGGAGCGACACCGAATTTCTCCTTCACGCCCTCGATGTCCATCGCGCTACCGGTCATGGTGTTGACCAAGGTAATGTGCCCGTCGACCAGCTGTGCCATGTCCTTGTCCCCGGTGGAAATCACCACCGGGCGGTCAGCGGCCGCACTGCTGCGGGCCAGAGTGCCGATCACGTCATCGGCTTCGACCCCCTCGACGCACAGCAACGGGAAGCCCAGGGCGATCACGCTCTGGTGCAGTGGCTCGATCTGCAGGCGCATGTCATCAGGCATGCTTGGGCGGTTGGCCTTGTATTCGGCGTACATTTCATCGCGAAAGGTCCCACCCTTGGCGTCGAACACCACCGCGAACGGACTGTTCGGGTACTGCTTGCGCAGGCTTTTGAGCATGTTCAACACGCCCTTGACCGCGCCGGTGGGCAGGCCTTTGGAGGTGGTCAGCGGTGGCAACGCGTGGAACGCGCGGTACAGATAGGAAGAACCGTCCACCAGGACGAGGGGTGCTTGGCTCATGAGCAGAATCAACCTTTTCGGCGGGTCAGGCGCTAGAATAGCCGGACCAATGACGACAAAGGGACAAGGTTATCATGCGTACATTCAAACGCCTGCTGTTGACCGGCTTGATCGCACTCGCCCCGATGGCTGCCATGGCGGCAGACGATGCGCCTGGGGGTGATCCGGAAGTGACCATTCGCACGGAAGGTGACAAGACTATCCAGGAGTACCGCCAGAACGGCTTTCTGTACGCAATCAAGGTCACCCCGAAGGGTGCGCCCCCGTATTTCCTGGTGCGCGCGGACGGAACCGACGCGAACTTCATCCGCTCTGACCAGCCGGATATGCTGATCCCGTCATGGAAGATCTTCGAATGGAAATGATTTCTTAACTTCAATTGGCGCCGCACACCGCGGCGCCCGTACTGGCAGTTTTAACCATGTCTGTGTTCACCCCCCTGGCTCGGCCCGAGCTGGAAACCTTTCTCGCCCCTTACGGGCTCGGCCGCCTGATCGACTTCCAGGGGATTGCCGCCGGTAGCGAAAACACCAATTTCTTTATCAGCCTGGAGCAGGGCGAGTTCGTCCTGACCCTGGTTGAACGCGGTCCGGTCGCGGAAATGCCGTTCTTCATCGAACTGCTCGACGTGCTCCACGACGCCGACCTGCCAGTGCCCTACGCGCTGCGCACTACCGATGGCGCGGCCCTGCGCGAGCTGAAAGGCAAGCCGGCGCTGTTGCAACCGCGCCTGGCCGGCAAGCACATCAAGGAGGCCAACGCCCAACACTGCGCCCAGGTCGGTGAGCTGCTAGGCCATCTGCACCTGGCAACACAGGGCGAAAAGGTGCTGGAACGCAAGACCGATCGCGGCCTGGACTGGATGCTCAGCGAAGGCGCGCAGCTGATTTCGCATCTGAACGATGCGCAGCAGCGCCTGCTGCAGGACGCACTGAGCGAGATCGAAGCCCACAAGGCTGGGATCCTTGCCCTGCCACGCGCCAATGTGCACGCCGACCTGTTCCGCGATAACGCGATGTTCGAAGGCACGCACCTCACCGGCCTGATCGACTTTTATAACGCCTGCTCCGGCCCGATGCTGTACGACGTGGCGATTGCCTTGAATGACTGGTGTTCGGACGCGGATGGCGTGATCGATGGGCAACGCGCCCGGGCATTGCTGGGGGCTTATGCGAGCCTGCGGCCGTTTACCGCCAAGGAAGCCGAGTTATGGCCGACGATGCTGCGCGTGGCGTGTGTGCGATTCTGGTTGTCACGCCTGATCGCGGCTGAGTCGTTCGCCGGGCAGGACGTGTTGATCCATGACCCGGCGGAGTTCGAGCATCGGCTGGTGCAGCGTCAGCAAGTGACTATCCAACTGCCGTTCGCCCTATAAAACTCGATCAATGTGGGAGCTGGCTTGCCTGCGAAAGCGGCGGGTCTGCAACGGAGATGCTGGCTGACCTAACGCTATCGCAGGCAAGCCAGCTCCCACAGGTCAGAGCGACTCCAGGCAACCCGCCAAATCATTGCCTAACTTCTCCAGCACCTGCTCATAGCCCTGAGCGGTAGCCGGGGTATAACCGCCCAACGCATCCAACTCCGCCAGCTTCACCGGCAGACCGGAGACCAGCGTTTCCGCCAGGCGCGGACGCAATGGCGGCTCGCTGAACACGCATGTCTTGCCGACTTCCTGCAAACGCGTACGCATCGCCGCCACATGCTGGGCGCCGGGTTGTACCTCAGCAGCCACGCTGAACACGCCGGCATGCTTAAGCCCGTAAGCCTCTTCGAAGTAATCGAAGGCTTCGTGGAACACGAAATAAGGCTTGCCATCGATCGGCGCCAGGCGGGCTTTCAGGCGAGCATCCAGAGCATCCAGGCGCTCGTCGAAGGCTTTAGCGTTGCTCTGGTAACGCGCGGCATTGGCCGGATCGGCGGCAGCCAAGTCAGCAGCCATGCGCGCAGCGATCACCCGAGCGTTGACGGTCGACAGCCACAAGTGCGCATCCAGGCTGCCTGGGCGGTGATCATGGTCGTGTTCGTCGGCATCATCGGCGTGGGAGTGGTTATCTTCAGCGAAACGACGCAACTTCATGCCTGGCAGATCCTGCACTGCCACTGTCGTAGCCGTACGACCTTTCAGCACGCGCGGCAGGAAACTCTCCATATCCGGGCCGATCCAGTACAGCAGGTCCACCGACTGCACACGCCGTACGTCGGATGGACGCAGCGCATAGTTATGCGGCGATGCACCCGGCGGCAATAACACCTCGGGAACGGCCACGCCATCCTGCACAGCCGCGGCGATCAGCTGCAACGGTTTGATGCTGGTCAGTACCTTGACCTCGGCCTGAGCGGCGCCAGTGATGAACAAACTGGTGACAAATACGACAAAAACGGGAAAAAGTCGGGACACGATGACCACTCAATGGCGTAGGAACGGGTAACATAATAACGTCTCTATCAAATATCTGTCGCCGCTCATGCCTAAAACACCGCTTGCCAGCCGTCCCCACGACCACTCTCACTGCGTGCATACCGCGCTGTCGGAGGCCGAGACCCTGTGCACACAGAAGGGTCTGCGCCTGACCGCCCTGCGTCGCCGCGTGCTGGAACTGGTGTGGCAGAGCCACAAGCCGCTGGGCGCCTACGACATTCTCGGCGTGCTCAGCGAGCAAGATGGCCGCCGCGCCGCACCGCCGACCGTGTACCGTGCCCTGGATTTCCTGCTGGAAAACGGCCTGGTGCACCGCATCTCCTCATTGAACGCCTTTGTCGGCTGCAGCCACCCGGAACACGCACACCAGGGCCAGTTCCTGATTTGCCGCGAGTGCCACGCCGCCATCGAGCTTGAACAAAAAAGCATCAGCGATGCCATCATCAAGAGCTCTGCCGACGTCGGCTTTCAGGTCGAAGGGCAAACGGTCGAAGTGGTCGGCCTGTGCTCGGGTTGCCAGGGGGTTTGATGAGCAACGCGTTAATCCGCCTGGAACAGGTCGGGGTCACGTTCGCCGGGCAACACGTGCTGGATAACATCGCACTGAGCGTGGAACCTGGACAGATCGTCACCCTGATCGGTCCCAACGGCGCCGGCAAGACCACCCTGGTACGCGCCGTGCTGGGCCTGCTCAAGCCCGACACCGGCAGCGTGTGGCGCAAACCCAAGCTGCGCGTCGGCTACATGCCGCAGAAGCTGCACGTCGACCCGACCCTGCCACTGTCCGTGCTGCGCTTTCTGCGCCTGGTGCCGGGCGTGGACCGCGCCCGCGCCCAGGCTGCGCTAAAGGAAGTCGGCGCCGAACAGGTGATCGACAGCCCGGTGCAAAGCATCTCCGGCGGCGAAATGCAGCGCGTACTGCTGGCCCGAGCCTTGTTGCGCGAGCCGGAACTGCTGGTGCTGGATGAGCCGGTGCAAGGTGTCGACGTCGCCGGCCAGGCCGAGCTGTATAGCCTGATCACCCGCCTGCGCGACCGTCATGGTTGCGGCGTACTGATGGTCTCCCACGATTTGCACCTGGTGATGAGCACCACCGACCAAGTGGTATGCCTCAACCGTCACGTGTGCTGCTCCGGACACCCGGAGCAGGTCAGCGGCGACCCGGCGTTCGTCGAGCTGTTCGGTAAGAACGCCCAGAGCTTGGCGATTTACCACCACCATCACGACCACGCCCACGATTTGCACGGCGCCGTGGTCGACGATCCCGCCGCCCCTCACACCCACGTTCATGGAGATAGCTGCAAGCATGGCTGATTTTCTGCTCTACGCCCTGCTGGCAGGCTTGGCTTTGGCACTGGTGGCGGGCCCACTGGGCTCGTTCGTGGTCTGGCGGCGCATGGCTTATTTCGGCGACACCCTGTCCCACGCGGCGCTGCTGGGCGTGGCCATGGGCTTCTTGCTGGATGTGAGCCCGACCATCGCCGTGACCGTGGGCTGCCTGTTGCTGGCGGTGCTGCTGGTGACCCTGCAACAGCGCCAGCCGCTGGCCTCCGACACCTTGCTGGGCATCCTGGCACCGAGCACCCTGTCCCTGGGCCTGGTGGTGCTGAGCTTCATGCACGAAGTGCGCATCGACCTGATGGCCTACCTGTTCGGCGACCTGCTGGCCATTAGCACCACCGACCTGGCCTGGATCCTCGGCGGCAGCGCCGCCGTGCTGGTGTTGCTGGTCGCGCTATGGCGCCCATTGCTGGCGATTACCGTGCACGAAGAGCTGGCCACGGTCGAAGGCCTGCCTGTGCCGAGTCTGCGCATGGCCCTGATGTTGTTGATCGCCGTGGTGATTGCTGTCGCGATGAAGATTGTCGGCGTATTGTTGATCACGTCGCTGTTGATCATTCCCGCCGCCGCCGCCCAGCGCCATGCCCGTTCGCCGGAGCAGATGGCGATCGGCGCGAGCCTGCTGGGGATGCTTGCAGTGTGCGGGGGCTTGGCGCTGTCCTGGTTCAAGGACACGCCGGCCGGGCCATCGATTGTGGTCACGGCCGCCGCCCTGTTTTTGCTGAGTTTTGTCCTGCCCCGTCGAGGGGTGTAGACTTGCTCGCTTTTTGCGCAAATAGAGAGTCGCAGGAATGAAGCCGTTCACCTCCCGTTATCTGCTCCTTGCCGCATTTTCCCTGCTGCTGGGCGCCTGTCAAAGCACACCGCCCGCCGCCCCCGAGGCCCCGGACGCTCGCGCTGCGGCCATCGCGCAGCTGGAACAAAACCTGGCCAGCAGCGAGTTGGCCACCGCTGAAGATCAACTGGCAGCACTGCAGACCCAGTCGCCAAACGACCCGGCGCTGGAGGCCTACCAGCGTCAATTGGCCGAAGCCTATCTGCAGCGCAGCCAGATCGTGCTGCAAAAAGGTGACGTAAACGCCGCCGCCACCGCACTGAGCCGTGCCCGCGCCCTGATGCCCAAGGCCCCGGCGCTGACCGGTGGCGTAAACAGCGCCATCACTCACGCCCGCAAAGCCGAGCTGGACCAAGCCGAGGCCGCCCTGAAAGCCGCCGAAGCCAAACCCGCGGCCAAAGTCATCGACCCGGCAGCACCCAGCACCACCGTGGCGCTGAACCTCACCCATATCGAAGACCTGCGACACCAGCTGGATGCAATTGCCACCGACGTGGTGAATTACCAGTGCGACGTGAGCATCCAGGCGCCGCGCAAAGAGGATTACCCGTGGCTGGCCACGTTGCTGACCAAACGGGTGAAGCGTATCGATTCGGACTATGACCTGAAGATTCACCGTCAGATTCTGAAGAATATTCCTGCGCAAGTTGTGCTGATTCCGCGCAAGGCGGAATAAAAGCATCGCAGGCAAGCCAGTTCCCATTTGAAGTGTGAACACATTCAAGTGTGGGAGCTGGCTTGCCTGCGATGACGATCTAACAAACAGCTAATGATTTAAGCCGGAATCGCCTTAGCCTTAGGCTCACGATCCCAAACCCGATGCTGGCCGATGGCGGCAAAAAACGCCTTGAACGCCTTGGCATCCGACCCCACGATCAGCCCCGCATCCACCTCAAGCTTCAGCAGGTCCAACAATGGCTTGGCGTCACTGGCAACGGTAATCGCCTTCAGGTGCTTGTACGCCTCCAACAGGAAGTGCAACGCCACCCCATCACCGCTCAAGGCTTTCACCGAGTCCTTTCCGCCAGGGACAAACACCGCATCAAACGCAATGGACGGCATACCTTCCATCGACGCATCCACTGGCAGGCTCTTGCCATCGGCCGTTTTCACCGGCGCCGAGGTGGGCCCCAGCAACTTGGCGTGCGCACCCTCTGCTTCCAGTGCCTTTTTCAGCGCGGCAATCGCTACGCCGTCCACGCCATTGGCTGCAAGGATCGCGACCTTGCGGGTCTTGATATCGCCCGGCAGCAGGTTCGCCTGGCTCAATGCCGGCGAACGTTCCGGCTTGGTTTGACGCTCCGGCACGGTGCCTTTAGTCGGCGCTGGCAGCCCGAGGTTCTGTGCCACGCGCTTGGCCAGTTCCAGGTCGATATTGGCCAGGATCTCGTTGACCTGACGCGCGCGAATGAACTCACGCTCCACCTTGCCCAACTCAAAGCTATAAGCGGCGATGATGTGCTCTTGCTCGTGCTTGCTCATGCTGCGGAAGAACAGGCGCGCCTGGGAGAAGTGATCGCCGAACGACTCGCTGCGCTCACGGATCTTGTGGGCATCGATACGCTCCGGATAAGTCTCGAAGCCACCATCCTGTGCCGCCGGCGGGGTTTCCTTAGGCCAGCCGCCATCAATCGAATTCGGCTCGTAGGACGCACGGCCTTTGTCGATGGTGCTGCGGTGCATGGCATCACGCTGATTGTTATGCAACGGCGTCACGGGCTGGTTGATCGGCAACTGGTGAAAGTTCGGGCCGCCCAGTCGGCTGATCTGTGTATCGGTGTAGGAAAACAGCCGGCCTTGCAGCAGGGGGTCATTGGAGAAGTCGATACCCGGCACGATATGGCCAGGGCAGAACGCGACCTGCTCGACTTCTGCAAAGAAGTTATCCGGGTTACGGTTCAGCACCATCTTGCCCAGCGGCGTGATCGGCACCAGCTCTTCCGGAATCAGCTTGGTCGGGTCGAGAATATCGAAGTCGAATGCATGTTCCTTATCCTCGGGAATAACCTGCACGCCCAATTCCCACTCGGGGTAGTCGCCCATCTCAATGGCTTCCCAGAGATCACGACGGTGGTAGTCGGTATCTTTACCGGCCAGCTTTTGCGCCTCGTCCCACACCAGCGAGCAGGTGCCTGCGGTAGGGCGCCAATGGAATTTGACGAAGTTGGATTGACCCTCGGCATTCACCAGGCGGAAGGTATGCACGCCAAAGCCTTGCATGCTGCGTAGGCTCTTTGGAATGGCGCGGTCAGACATCGCCCAGATCACCATGTGAGCGGATTCGGGCTGCAGCGAAACGAAATCCCAGAAGGTATCGTGCGCCGATCCGCCGGTAGGAATTTCATTGTGTGGTTCAGGCTTTACGGCGTGCACGAAGTCAGGAAACTTGATCGCGTCCTGAATGAAAAATACCGGCATGTTGTTGCCCACCAGGTCGAAGTTGCCTTCTTCGGTGAAGAACTTAACCGCAAAACCGCGCACGTCACGCACCGTATCACCCGAGCCACGTGGACCCTGCACGGTGGAAAAGCGCGTGAACACCGGGGTTTTATGCCCAGGATCACGCAGGAACCCAGCCTTGGTCAGCGCCGAATGGTTCTCATACGTCTGGAAATAACCATGGGCGCCGGTGCCACGGGCATGCACGATGCGCTCCGGGATGCGTTCATGGTCAAAGTGCGTGATTTTTTCACGCATGATGAAGTCTTCCAGCAGCGATGGGCCACGGGAACCGACTTTCAAGGTGTTCTGGTTGTCGGAGATCTTCACGCCTTGGTTGGTGCGCAGGGCCTGGCCGGTCGCATCGGAGCGGAATTCTTCCAGGGCCTGCAGCTTGGCGTTGGTGTTGCCACGGTCCAGGGTATCGGTACCCGCGAGTTCACTCTTCAGCGGGGTGGCTGGCTTCTTGGTACTCATCAGACAAAACTCCTTATTCAAAGTGGCCAGAGCGGTCCCCGGCTCGTTTGAGCAAAACCCCAGGCACGGCACCTGGGAAATCGAGTTGCTTAAGTAGTGACTGATGGGGTTTTGGGCCGTTCCTTTTTTATGACCTTTGATCGCGTTATTGCCAAATCGCTGGTTGAATGCGAAATAAATGCTAAGAAACACTATACGGACAGGCTAAAATGCGCGCCCGGCTAACCGCTGATCCCTTTTCCATGCGCCCCACAAGGTTCGCTACGTGATCGAGTTTCAAAACGTCCATAAAACTTACCGCGTCGCCGGTAAGGATATTCCCGCGCTGCACTCCACCAGCTTGAGTGTCGAAAACGGCCAGGTGTTCGGCCTGATCGGCCACTCTGGTGCGGGTAAAAGCACCCTGCTGCGTCTGATCAACCGCCTCGAAGAACCGAGTGGCGGGAAGATCACGGTCGACGGCGAAGAAGTCACCGCGCTGGACGCCAACGGCCTGCGCCGTTTCCGCCAGCAGGTCGGGATGATCTTCCAGCACTTCAACCTCCTGGCGTCCAAGACCGTCGCCGACAACGTGGCGCTGCCGCTGACCCTGGCCGGCGAGTTGTCGCGCAAGGAGATCGACCAGCGCGTTGCAGAGTTGCTCGCTCGTGTCGGCCTGTCGGACCACGCCAAGAAGTACCCGGCGCAGTTGTCCGGTGGCCAGAAGCAGCGCGTCGGCATCGCCCGCGCCCTGGCGACCAAGCCAAAGATTTTGCTGTGCGACGAAGCCACCAGCGCCCTCGACCCACAGACCACCGCCTCGGTGCTGCAGCTGCTGGCCGAGATCAACCGCGAGTTGAAGCTGACCATCGTGCTGATCACCCATGAAATGGACGTGATCCGCCGCGTGTGCGACCAGGTGGCCGTGATGGACGCCGGCGTGATCGTCGAGCAAGGCTCGGTGGCCGACGTGTTCCTGCACCCCAAGCACCCGACCACCAAACGCTTCGTGCAAGAGTCCGAGCAGGTCGACGAAAACGAGCAACGCGACGACTTCGCCCACGTACCCGGCCGCATCGTGCGCCTGACGTTTCAGGGTGAAGCGACTTACGCGCCACTGCTGGGCACCGTCGCCCGCGAAACGGGTGTGGACTACAGCATCCTCGCCGGCCGTATCGACCGCATCAAAGACATCCCTTACGGGCAATTGACCCTCGCCGTCACCGGTGGCGACATGGAAGCCGCGTTTGCGCGCTTCACCGCCGCTGACGTCCACATGGAGATCCTGCGCTAATGGACGTCCTGTTGAGTTTCTTCGCCAATATCGACTGGTCCGAAATCTGGCTCGCCACCGGCGACACCATGACCATGCTGTTCGGCTCACTGTTCTTCACCGTAGTGCTCGGTCTGCCGCTGGGCGTGCTGTTGTTCCTGACCAGCCCGCGCCAACTGTTCGAACAGAAAGGCCTGTACGCGCTGCTGTCGCTGATCGTGAATATCCTGCGTTCGCTGCCGTTCATTATTCTGTTAATCGTGATGATCCCGTTCACCGTACTGATCACCGGCACTTCGCTGGGTGTGGCGGGGGCGATTCCACCGCTGGTCGTGGGCGCAACGCCGTTCTTCGCGCGGCTGGTGGAAACCGCCCTGCGTGAAGTGGACCGCGGCATCATCGAAGCCACCCAATCCATGGGCGCCAGCACGCGCCAGATCATCACCAACGCCTTGCTGCCCGAAGCCCGTCCCGGCATTTTCGCAGCGATTACGGTGACGGCGATTACACTGGTGTCCTACACGGCGATGGCCGGTGTCGTCGGTGCCGGTGGCTTGGGTGACCTGGCGATCCGTTTCGGGTACCAGCGTTTCCAGACCGATGTGATGGTGGTCACCGTGGTGATGCTGTTGATCCTGGTGCAAATTCTGCAAACCGTCGGCGACAAGCTGGTGGTGCACTTTTCTCGAAAATAACGGCCATTGCCGGCCGCAAGCCGGTACATGCCCGAACAAGGAGCTTGTTGGATGAAAAAACTACTGGTTGCTTTCGCCGCCGTTGCCGCGTTTTCCGCCCACGCCGAGACCATTACGGTCGCTGCTTCGCCGGTGCCTCATGCGGAAATCCTGGAATTCGTGAAACCTGCGCTCGCCAAAGAAGGCGTAGACCTGCAGGTCAAAGTCTTCACCGACTACGTGCAGCCGAACGTACAAGTCGCTGAAAAGCGCCTGGACGCCAACTTCTTCCAGCACCAGCCGTACCTGGATGAGTTCAACAAGGCCAAGGGCACTCACCTGGTGAGCGTCGGCGCCGTGCACCTGGAACCCCTGGGCGCCTACTCCAGCAAGTACAAGAAGCTGGACGAGCTGCCTAGCGGCGCAAACGTCGTGATCCCGAACGACGCCACCAACGGCGGCCGCGCGCTGTTGCTGCTGGCCAAGAATGGCCTGATCACCCTGAAGGACCCGACCAACATCCTGTCGACCATCAAGGACATCACCAAGAACGAAAAGAACCTGAAGTTCCGCGAACTGGAAGCCGCCACCCTGCCGCGCGTGCTGACCCAGGTCGACCTGGCGCTGATCAACACCAACTACGCGCTGGAAGCCAAGCTGGATCCGTCCAAGGACGCATTGGTCATCGAAGGCAGCGACTCGCCTTACGTGAACATCCTGGTGACGCGCGAAGACAACAAAGACTCGGACGCTGTGAAGAAGCTGGTTGCTGCCCTGCACACGCCTGAAGTGAAGAAATTCATCGAAGAGAAGTACAAAGGCGCGATCAAGCCAGCGTTCTGATCTGACTCGATCTCCCAAACACTGGAGATCAAAAAATGTGGGAGCGGGCTTGCTCGCGAATGCGGAGTGTCAGTCGACGAAGATGTTGGCTGGCCCCCCGCAATCGCAGGCAAGCCAGCTCCCACATCTGTTTTGTGTTGTTGGCAGGGTTGGCGTCCGACTTATTTACGCAGTAGCAAGCCGGGCAATTGCGCTACCAGCTTCTGATTGTTCAACGGCGCCCGGATAAACCCACGCTGGGTCCCATCCGGTCCGATCAGCGCCAGGTTGCCACTGTGGTCGACGGTGTAGTTGGGCTTGCTGGTATCGGCCGGAATGAACGGAATGCTCACCGCATTCGACACCTTCTGCACCTCCTCCACGTTTGCGCCGGTCAGGCCCTGGAACTGCGGGTCGAAGTAGCCCAGGTACTGCTTGAGCTGAGTCGGCGTGTCGCGGTTCGGGTCGACGCTGACCAGGATCACCTGCAACTTATCCACAACGTCCTTGGGCAGTTCGCTCTTGATCTGGCGCAGCTGGGCGAGGGTGGTCGGGCAGATATCCGGGCAGAAGGTGTAGCCGAAGAACAGCAGGCTCCACTTGCCTTTCAATTCGTTGACCACCACTGGCTGGCCGTCCTGGTTGGTCATGGTCACCGGCGGCAACTGACGGCTTTGCGGCAACAGGATGATGCCAGCGTCAATCAAGGCGGTAGGGTCACCCTGGCCTTTGCCCGATAGCACTTTGTTAACGGTCAGGCCCATGATCAATGCCACCAGGGCCACCAGGATGAAGACAGTTTTTTGAGTTCGAGTCATAGGTTCAACAGTAGGTAGTGGTCGAGGAGCAGCGCGATAAACAGCAGCAGCAAGTACCAGATAGAGTACTTGAAGGTGTTGATCGCCGCGTGCGGCCGACCGCCACGGTACAACACCCAGGCCCATTGCAGAAAGCGCCCGCCCAACAGCAGTGCACACGCAAGGTACAACGGGCCGCTCATGTGGATCACATAGGGCATCAGGCTCACCGCCAGCAAGGCGCAGGTGTAGAGCAGGATATGCACCTTGGTGTAGTGCTCGCCGTGGGTCACCGGCAGCATCGGGATATCCGCCTTGGCGTATTCCTCCTTGCGGTGAATGGCCAGGGCCCAGAAGTGCGGCGGCGTCCAGGCGAAGATGATCAGCATCAACAGCAGGGGCTCGGCGCTGACATGCCCGGTGACCGCGACCCAGCCCAGCAGTGGCGGCGCAGCACCGGCCAGGCCACCGATGACGATATTCTGCGGCGTCGCACGCTTGAGAAAGCCGGTGTAGATCACCGCATAACCGAGCAGCGAGGCCAGCGTCAGCCAAGCCGCCAGCGGGTTGGTGAACGCCAGCAACAGCGCCAATCCTGCAACAGCCAGAAACAATGCAAACGCCAACGCCGCCAGCGGCGATACCCGCCCCTCCGCCAGCGGCCGCTTGTGAGTGCGCGCCATCACCGCATCGATACGCCGATCCACCACATGATTGACCGCCGCCGCACCGCCCGCGCACAGGGCAATCCCCAGGTTGCCAAATACCAGTACCGTCCACGGCACGCCTGCACGGGTCGCCAGGAACATCCCCACCAGCGAGGTAATGAGCATCAGCACCACCACCTTCGGCTTGGTCAGCTCCAGGTAATCACGCCAGATCGCCTGACCCTGACGCGCGCCGATCAAGGTCGCCATGGCATTTCTCCTTTAAGGGTGATGAGGCCCGATACGTGTTTACGCGGAATGAAACGCCAACCGAACGGCAACTGGTTGCGCACCCGGACCAGGCTGGTGCGGGCGTGGTAGTTGACCAGAACCAGCGTCAGCAACAAGGCCGCACCACCCGCGTTATGCCCGACCGCAACCGGCAGCGGCAGGTGGAAATACACATTGCTCAGGCCCAGGCAGATTTGCGCCACCAGGGCGATCAGTAGCAAGCCCGCCAAGCGAGTCATACCTACTGCACGCAGTTGCCAGGCCAGGCCGAGCAGCACCAGGCTGACGATGACGGCGCCAATGCGATGGGTCAGGTGGATGGCGGTGCGTGCCTCACTGTCCAGTTGCCCGCCCAGGTAGTTGGGCCCGATGTGCTGGGTAAGATGAAAGCCGTTGGCAAAATCCGCTGCCGGCCACCATTCGCCATGGCACGTCGGCAGATCGATACAGGCCACCGCCGCGTAGTTGGAACTGACCCACCCCCCAGCGCGATCTGGCCGATCACCAGCACCAGGCCCGCCGTCGCCCAATATTGCAGGCGCCTGGGCACAATCAAGGCGGGCAATACGCCGGACAAGCGCAGGGTCAGCAGAAACAGCAGGCTCAAGGTCGCAAAACCGCCTAACAAATGCCCGGTGACCACCTGCGGCCACAGCTTCAGCGTCACCGTCCACATGCCAAACGCGGCCTGCGCGAATACCACCGCCAGCACAAAGAGCGGCAACTTCACCGGCTGGCCTGGATCGCGCCGATGGCTCCACGAACGCGCGGCCAGCAGCACGATCAGCAAGCCCAGGGTGCCGGCGAAGTAGCGATGGGTCATCTCGGCCCAGCCCTTGTCCGCCTCGACCGGCGTATCAGGGAAATGCAGCTCGGCATGGGCCAACTGGGCTTCGGTCTTCGGCACGCTGATGAAGCCATAGCAGCCCGGCCAATCCGGGCAACCCAGACCGGCGTGGGTCAGGCGCGTATAGGCGCCGAGCAGCACGACGATCAGTGCCAGCAGGGTGGCAAACAACGCGAGGCGAAATCCAGGCTTGGCCATGACGATGCCCTTATCCGATGTTCGACAGTTTCAGCAGAAGGCGCAGGTCGTTGAGCAAGTCCTTGCCCTTGACCTTGGCGTCATAGCGCAGCACCAGGTTGCCGTGGGGATCGACAATCCACAGCTGCGCGTCACCCGGCGCGGCGGCGTCCTTGGTGAAGGTCGACAAGTCCAGCGAGTAGCGTTGCAACTGTGGATATTCCACTTTCAGCTTGGCCTCGTACTCCGCGCTCACCGGTTGCGCACTGGCCAGGGCATGGCTGGCACGGGAGGCATCACGGCCCAGGCTGATTTGCAGTTGGCGTGCGAGATACACCAATTGCTGGCAATCGGCTGCACAGGCGGTGGGCGCGGTCACCAGCAGTTGCCAGCGCTGCTCATCGGCCTGTACGCCTATATCAGCACGGGTCTGGCCATTACCGATCATCTCTCCGTGGTAGCTGCGGCTCTGCGGTACCCAAAACTGCAGCTTGTACATGAAGGTGGCCAGCGCCATCGGGCCGATCACCATCATCAGAATCAGGATCAACTGCCAACGGCCTTTGCGCCGATCGGGCGTTTCAGACATGTTGAGTGGATTGGTGGCCGCTCCCATGGGGCTTCTCCTTTTTGTTGTGCCATCCGAGGTAGAGATAAAGCGCCAGCAACGCCAGCGACATGGCGAACCACTGCACGGCATACGCCACGTGTTTTTCCGGGCCCATGGCGACGATTGGCCAGGTGGTTTCGTAGGTGCCGGGGCCGGCTTCGGCCCGCAGTTCGTAGGCGAATCCGTTGCGGCCCAGCTCGGACCAGAGCGCGGCAGGGTGCAAGGCCGTCAGCAGACGCGGCCATTGCGCGGTCGTGGGGTCCGCGCGCAACTGGAAGGTTTCGCCAGGCGCGATGTACACCCAGGCGTCAAGATTCACAGGCTGATCCGGCGTGGTGAAGATGGGCGGCGTGCGCCGATCCGGCCAGGGCAGCCAACCGCGATTGAGCAACAGCCACAGGCCGCTGGCCTGGTCGTGGAAGGGTTGCAACAGCTCTACGCCGGCTTTGCCGTCGCGCAGGCGATTGTCGAGAAACACGCTGTGCTCAGCGTCGAATTGACCGCGCAACCGCACGCGGCGAAAGGCGGGGTCAGCCTTGTCGTTGAGCTGCGCGCTGCTGATCGGGTCAGCCGCGCGCCGCTCGGCATAACTGTCCACCAGCAACTGCTTTTCATGGCCGCGAGACAGCTGCCAAAACCCCAGACCCACCATCAACGGCAGCAGCACCAACACCACCACAGTGGGTGCGACGCCTGGACGAAAGCATTTTATGGCGCTGGCTATACTTGTTTTCATTGCCCGCCCATCCCATTGGAGCCAGACCATGCTCAAAGCCGCTATTGCCCTGATGCTGATCGCGACCGTTGTGAGCCTGTTCAGTGGCTTGTTCTTCCTGGTCAAGGACGAGGGCAACTCCAACCGCCTCGTCACTGCCTTGACCGTGCGTGTCGTGCTGGCCGTGATCACCGTGGCGCTGATCGCCTGGGGCTTTTTCAGCGGCCAACTGGTTTCTCATGCGCCGTGGTAGGGCGCCTCACAGCACATAGACGAAGAAAAACAGCCCGATCCACACCACATCCACAAAGTGCCAATACCAACTGGCCGCCTCGAAACCGAACTGGTGCTCGGCATTGAAATGCCCCTTGAGGATGCGCATCAGCATCACGAACAAAATAACGGTGCCAATGGTGACGTGGGCGCCGTGGAAGCCGGTGAGCATGAAGAACGTCGCGCCGTACACGCCAGAGCCCAAGGTCAGGCCCAGCTCTTTGTAGGCGTGGATGTATTCCTCAGCCTGGAACCCGAGGAATGCCAGGCCCAACAGCACGGTGATCGCCAACCAGATTTTCAGCGCGCCGCGATGACCTTTGCGCAGCGCATGGTGGGCAATGGTGATGGTCACGCTGGAGCTCACCAGCAGGATGGTGTTCACCAGCGGCAGGCCCCAGGGGCTGATGGTGCCTTCAGGTGCCGGGTACATCTTCGGATCGGGGTTGTTCAGCAACGGCCAGGCAAATTCGAAGTTCGGCCACAGCATGTGCGCAATGCCCTTGTGGCCCTCGCCACCCAGCCACGGACCGGACATGTGCCGTACATAAAAAAGCGCACCGAAGAATGCGATAAAGAACATCACCTCGGAAAAGATGAACCAGGTCATGCCCCAGCGGAACGAGCGGTCCATCTGCGAACTGTACAAACCGGCACGGCTTTCCTTGATCACCGCGCCGAACCAGCCGAACAGCATGTAAGCCAGCAACAGCCCGCCGACGAAAAAGATCCACGGGCCGTGGGATTCCGCGCGCGCGGCCTTGAGGTCGTTGAACCACAGACCCAACCCGTACACCGTGATCAACAGGCCAAACGTGGCAATTATTGGCCATTTGCTTTGTGCTGGTACGTAGTACGTATCATGAGACGACATGTATTCGCTCTCCTGATTGAGGGGGCAAACAGTAGCTAGCCGCCGCTGTGGACAGCCACCGGCGGTTGGCGCGCAGTGATGTCGAACAGCGTGTACGCCAGGGTCAGATGCTTCACATCCTTGGGCATGTCGCGGTCGACGATAAAACGCACCGGCATCTCGATGCGTTGGCCCGGTTGCAGCACTTGCTGGGTGAAGCAAAAGCACTCGGTCTTGTGGAAGTACATCGCCGCTTCGGCCGGGGAAATACTGGGGACGGCCTGGGCAGTCATTGGCTTATCGGTAGGGTTGTGCGCCACGAACAGCATCTCGGTCACCGCGCCCGGGTTGACCACTACCTCGTCAGCCTTGGCATAAAAATCCCAGACCATGTCGATGGCGTTGGTGGACAAAAACTGCACTCTCACCTGGCGCGAGGAATCGACGATCTGCTCGCCCTCGTACTGCCCGGCCGTCTTGCCGTTGATGCCGAATGCCTTGCACATCACGTCGTAGATCGGCACCAGTGCAAAGCCGAAGGCGAACATCGCCACCACCAGGATCAGCAGCCGCGTGACCAGGCGCTTGGTGGGCAAGGACTCAGCCATGGCAGCCTCCCATCGTCCTGTTCATTTGACCTCCGGTGGCGTGGTGAACGTGTGGTACGGCGCAGGCGAAGGGATGCTCCACTCCAGGCCTTCAGCGCCATCCCAAGGCTTGGCCGGCGCGGGTGTACCGCCACGGATGCACTTGATCACAATGAACAGGAAGAAGATCTGCGTGGCGCCGAACATGAACGCGCCGACCGACGAGACCATGTTGAAGTCGGCGAACTGCAGGTTGTAGTCCGGCACCCGCCGCGGCATACCCGCCAGCCCGACGAAGTGCATCGGGAAAAACGCCATGTTCATGCCCACGAAAGACAGCCAGAAGTGCAGCTTGCCCAGGGTTTCGTCGTACATGTGGCCAGTCCATTTCGGCAGCCAGTAGTAGGCCGAAGCGAAGATGCCGAAGATCGCACCGGGCACCAGCACGTAATGGAAATGCGCCACCACGAAATAGGTGTCGTGGTACTGGAAGTCCGCCGGAGCAATCGCCAGCATCAGCCCGGAGAACCCACCGATGGTGAACAGGATCACAAAGGCCACGGCAAACAGCATCGGCGTCTCGAAGGTCAGCGAGCCTTGCCACATGGTGCTGACCCAGTTGAACACCTTCACCCCCGTGGGCACGGCGATCAGCAACGTGGCGTACATGAAGAACAGCTCGCCCACCAGCGGGATGCCCACCACAAACATGTGGTGCGCCCACACGATGAACGAGAGGAACGCGATACTCGCCGTGGCGTAGACCATCGAGGTGTAGCCGAACAGCGGCTTGCGCGAGAAGGTCGGGATGATCGAGCTGACGGCGCCAAAGGCCGGCAGGATCATGATGTACACCTCGGGATGGCCGAAGAACCAGAACACGTGCTGGAACAGCACCGGGTCACCGCCGCCAGCGGCACTGAAGAAGCTGGTGCCGAAGTGGATATCCATCAGCATCATGGTCACGCAACCGGCCAGCACCGGCATGACCGCAATCAGCAGGAACGCGGTGATCAGCCAGGTCCAGACAAACAGCGGCATTTTCATCAACGTCATGCCGGGGGCGCGCAGGTTGAGAATGGTGGCGACCACATTGATCGCGCCCATGATCGAGCTGATGCCCATCAGGTGGATCGCGAAGATGAAGAACGTCACGCTTTCCGGCGCGTAGGTGGTCGAGAGCGGGGCGTAGAAGGTCCAGCCGAAGTTCGGCCCACCGCCCGGCGTGAACAGCGTTGAGACCAACAGCAGGAACGCCGCCGGTAACAGCCAGAAGCTGAAGTTGTTCATGCGCGGCAGGGCCATGTCGGGCGCGCCGATCATCAACGGGATCATCCAGTTGGCCAGGCCTACAAACGCTGGCATCACCGCGCCGAACACCATGATCAGCCCGTGCATGGTGGTCATCTGGTTGAAGAACGCCGGCTGCACAATCTGCAGGCCTGGCTGGAACAACTCGGCCCGGATCACCATGGCAAATGAGCCGCCGAGCAGGAACATGGCAAAAGCGAACCACAGGTACAGGGTGCCGATGTCTTTGTGGTTGGTGGTCAGCACCCAGCGCATCAACCCCTTGGCGGGGCCGTGGGCATGGTCGGCGTGACCATGGTCATCGATCACAGCGCTCATGGCCGTTCTCCTGCAAGCGAGTGGGCGGGGCGGGTCGAGGTAGACGCCTTGAGGTAGGTCATTTGCTTTCCGCCTGCTTGATGGCCAGCACGTCTTTAGGCGTGACCATGTCGCCTTTGTTGTTGCCCCAGGCATTGCGCTCGTAGGTCACTACGGCAGCGATATCCACTTCCGAGAGCTGTTTGCCAAAGGCCGCCATCGCGGTGCCGGGCTTGCCGTGGTAGACAATGCTCAGGTGATCAGCTGCGGGGCCGGTGGCGATCTTCGAGCCCTTGAGCGCCGGGAACATCGGCGGCAGGCCCTGGCCTTCGGCCTGGTGACAGGCCACGCAGGTGGTGTGGTAGACCTTGTCGCCACGGGCCACCAACTCTTCCAACGTCCACTCTTTAGAGGTCAGCTCCTTGAGCTTGGCGGCCTCTGCCTTGCGCTCGCCAAGCCAGGTCTCGTAATCGGCCTTGGACTTGACCTCGACCACAATGGGCATGAAACCGTGGTCCTTGCCGCACAGTTCGGCGCACTGGCCACGGTAGATGCCGGGTTTCTCAACGCGGGTCCAGGCCTCATTGACGAAACCGGGAATGGCGTCGCGCTTGACCGCAAAGGCCGGCACCCACCAGGAGTGGATCACGTCGGCGGCCGTCACCAGAAAGCGCACCTTGGCGCCCACTGGCAATACCAGGGGCTGGTCGACTTCCAGCAGGTAGTGTTCACCTTTGGTCGCCTGGTTGTGGATCTGCTCGGCGGGCGTGGCCAGGTTGCTGAAGAACTCCACGTCCTGGCCCAGGTATTTGTAATGCCACTTCCACTGGTAGCCGGTGACCTGGATATCGATATCCGACTCACTGCTGTCGTAGATATTGATCAAGGTCTTGGTCGCAGGAATGGCCATCGCGATCAGGATCAACAAGGGCACGACGGTCCAGAGGATTTCCACGGTGGTGCTCTCGTGGAACTTGGCCGCGACCTGGCCCGTGGACCGGCGATGAAGGATCATCGACCAGAACATCGCGCCAAACACGATGATGCCGATCACCACACAGATCCAGAAAATGGTCATGTGCAGGTCGAACACAGCGTGACTGACTTCTGTCGCCCCTGGCGCCATATTCGTTGTCCAGGCGGCATGTGCCTGGCCGAATACCGACCACAACAGGAGGCCCATCCAAACGTGTGGATGTCGCATCATTGCGGGTTCCCCTTATCGTTCTTGTTATCCCGCCGGTTTGCACCTGCGTCGAAGGGAGCGGCTTCCATACTGCTTACAACCGCCTGGCCTTGCCTGCTTATGCAGTCTGGCGTCATCAGCTAATCGCGTACAAACCCGAGTATAGACACGCTCTGCAACCCTGCAATGCGTAGGGGCAAATGAGTAGAAATGACCGGAAATAGCCAATAAAACCGGGAGCGGAATCGTTTATCCGACGAACGATGGCAATTCGATATAACGGTGGCGCATAACCATGAAATAATTATGACAAATGCGTCTTAGACGCTCGTATAAACGAGCTACCTTATCCTCTCCCTTTTCCTACACCTGCATCACTGGAGCTTTCATGAACACCGCCGCATTGCGCGAGCAGATTTCCCGTGCCCATCAACACGAAGCCAGCACAGGCCAGCTTGCCCAGCAACTGGAAAAACAATTGCCGCACCTGCATTCGGCCATCTCCCTGGCTGACGGTGATCGCCACATTGTCATGACCCGCTTTGTCACCGCCTACATCGATCTCGTCCCCGATTTACTCGACGCCGCCAACGACGTGGCCCGCGAAGCGGGTATCGAAAGCCAGATCAAGCCGGTGCTGAAGATCGCCGAGCATTTCTTCCTGCAACCGCCCGCCATCCTCGCCGGCCACGAAGGGCTCGACGGCCTGCTGGACGAGGCCTACCTGGCGCATCGATTGGTGGAAGAGGTGAACGATCTCTATATCAAGCATTTTGGCCAGCCATTGATTCCGGCCGACACGACTGTCGCTAATGTCATCGCCCACCAACTGATCGGCGAAGCCTTCGCCAACCAGTTGGATGAAGCGGTACACCACGCCGTGGATGAAATGCTCAACGAAGACAGCTTTGCGCTGGAGTCGGTCGAAGCCTATCGCGAACAGCTGAAGAGCCCGGACACAGAAGCCGCGTGGAAACGCTGGCCGTGCCTGTCGCGGCAGTGGGGGGTTGAGTTGGCGTTGGATCAGCCCGCCTAGATCTTCGATCTAATACAAAACCCACGTGGGAGCGGGCTTGCTCGCGAATGCGGTGACTCAGTCAACATTTCCGGTGACTGACACCCTGCATTCGCGAGCAAGCCCGCTCCCACATTTTTGATCCGGTTTCGTCAGCTCACAGACGGCGCCGAACCTATCCCCGTCGTCGTCCGCACCCGACCTTCCAACCGGCGCTTCAACCCGCGCGCTTCGATCACCAGCGTCGAGCCCTTGGCCGCATTGGCCCGCCCCCATTCTTCCAGTAGCTCCAGGCAGGAATGGTCGATGTAACTCAAGTTGCTCAACGGCACGTGCACGGTGCTGCCCGCAGGTACCGTCGAGAGCACCTGGGTCAACGCCGGCACCTTCAGGAAGGTCGCCGCCCCCGTCAGACGCAGCTCCATCTCTCCTTCCTGGGGCAAGTCGATCAAGCTGACCTTGAGCCGCGAAGCCTTGAACGCCAGCTTGACCAACGTCAACCCAAAGCCCACCAGTACGCCGGTCAGCAGGTCGGTAAAGATGATCGCCAACGCCGTGGCTGCGTAGGTAAACATCGGCATCCGCCCATAGCGCCCCAGTGCCTTGAACGCCTTGATGTCCACCAGCTTGATCCCGGTGTACACCAACACACCCGCCAGGCTCGCCACCGGGATGCTTTGCAGCACACTCGACAGCAACAGCACGAACGCCAGCAGCCACAGCCCGTGGAACATCGCCGACAAACGCGTGGTCGCACCGGCCTGCACGTTGGCCGAGCTGCGCACGATCACACCAGTCATCGGCAAGGCACCAAGCAGACCACAGAGCATGTTACCGACACCCTGGGCGGACAACTCCTTATCGAAATCAGAACGCTGACCACTGTGCATGCGGTCGACCGCCGCGGCGGAGAGCAGGGTTTCGGCGCTCGCGATAAACGCCACGGCGAAGGCGGCAATCAGCAACTGGGGGTCAGCGAGGTTGAGCAGGTCGCTGGGACGCAGCCAGTCGATAGCGTCGGCGAGGTTTTCCGGGACTTCCACGCGTTTGACCTGCAACGCCAGCACCAGGCTGACCACCGTGGTCAGGCCTACACCCAACAAGGCACCCGGCACAAAGCGCAGGCGTTGCGGGCGTAATTTGTCCCAGGCGTACATCACCAGCATCGTCGACAAACCGAGCAATCCCGCCTGCCAACCCAGGCCGCCGCCCAGGATAGGAATCGCCTCGGCCAACGCCGCTGGGAACCCCGTCAGGTTATCCAGCCCAGAAGGCTTGGGCGCGCCGTCGAGCATCACGTGAATCTGGGATAACACAATCAATACGCCAATCCCCGCCAGCATACCGTACACCACCGCCGGCGCCGTGACGCGGAACCAGCAGCCCAGGCGCAAACGCCCGGCCACCAGTTGCAGGAAACCCGCCAACAACAGGATCGGCCCGAGCATCAGCATGCCGTGCTGGCGCACCAGCTCGAACACCAACACCGCCAGGCCCGCCGCCGGGCCACTGACCTGCAGCGGCGAGCCTGCCAACCAACCCACCACCAGGCCACCGATGATTCCGGTGATCAAGCCCTTGGCCGGGGGCATGCCTGAGGCAATCGCGATCCCCATGCACAGCGGCAGGGCGACCAGAAACACAACCACAGAGGCGAGCAGCTCCCGTGGCAGTACAGCTTTCAATTGAGCAGCACGCATGATGACTCTCCCGAGGCATTTACCGGGCGCGGCAAAGCCTGGCTGCGTCCATGGCAGCCACCGCTTTACCCGGCAGGGAAGTGTTTTAGAAGCGCGCTTTAGGCGTCGCGGAAGGAATCGGCCCGTCGCCGCTCAATGGGCGGAACGCAGACTGGTCCGCATCGTAGGCCCGGATTTCACTGGTCTCGATGTTGTAGATCCAACCATGAATAAATAAATGACCGTTGGCCATGCGCGAAGCCACGGAGGGGTGGGTGCGCAAATGTTGCAGCTGGGCGATGACGTTTTCTTCGGTCAGCACCTTCATGCTCTCGCCTTCGTTGGCGCAGTCGCAATTGTCATGGACCATGGTCTTGGCGACCTCGGCATGCCGCAACCAGGCTTTGACCGTCGGCATCTTCTCCAGGCTGTCGGGGTTGAGTACCGCGCGCATGGCGCCGCAATCGGAGTGCCCGCAGACGATGATGTGCTGTACGCCCAAGGCCAGTACCGCGTACTCGATGGCCGTGGACACACCGCCGTTCATCTGGCCGTAAGGCGGCACCACGTTGCCGACGTTACGCGTCACGAACAGGTCGCCAGGCGAACTTTGGGTGATCAGCTCGGGCACGATGCGCGAGTCGGCACAGGTAATGAACATCGCCCGTGGGCTCTGAGCCGTGGCAAGTTTTTTGAAGAGCTCTTCCTGCTGGGGGAAGACGTCGTGATGGAAATGCAAAAAGCCGTCAACGATATGCTTTAGCGCTGCATCGGCGGTTTCAGCCACCGAAGAGGCAGAAGCCGACGCAGCCAACGGCTGTTTATCCTTGTCACTCATGATTCATCCTCTTGATTAATGCAGGGGAGTTTTCAGGTCAGTTCGACGCTTAGCCAATGGAAAAGTTGTAATACGCCAGAGGCCAGAGCGCCGACTCATCAGTCACTCGCTGAACAAGGTAACCGTCGAAACTTAACTCAAACTGAATGAACCGCTCTAGATCGCGGGTTTCAGTGATATCAAAACGCGACCATTCCTACAGGAGTTTCGCGTTTCACCTCTTCAGTTTACAACAAAGCCATCTGTCTGCCCGGAGGGCAAAAGGCCGTGCAATCCAGATTAAAACCTTCCCGCCGATCAAGACCAAGACGCTTGATCGCTTTACTGAAGCGTTGAGCCAGCAAATCGGCAAACGGCCCTTCACCCCGCATGCGCACGCCGAAGCGGCTGTCATACACCTCACCACCACGCACCTGGCGCACCAGGCTCATCACATGGGTCGCGCGCTGCGGGTAATGCGCCGCCAGCCAATCTTCGAACAGCGGCGCCACCTCCAGCGGCAGGCGCAGCATCATGTACGCGGCACTTTGCGCGCCAGCGGCATGGGCTTCGGTCAGCAGACTCTCCAATTCACTGTCGTTGATCATCGGGATCATCGGCGAACACAACACGCCCACCGGAATCCCCGCCTCACGCATCACCCGAATCGCCCGCAACCGTGCCTTGGGCGCCGCCGTGCGTGGCTCCAGGATGCGCTTGAGTTCGTCGTCCAGGCTGGTGAGGCTGATCATCACGGCCACCAGCCGCTGGCGCGCCAACTCAGTGAGCAGGTCCAGATCGCGCAAAATCAGCGATCCCTTGGTGATAATGGTCACCGGGTGGCGATAGCGCAGCAGCACTTCCAGGATTTGCCGGGTGATCTTGTACTCGCGCTCGATCGGCTGGTACGGGTCGGTATTGGACCCCAGATTGATCGGCGCGCACACATAACCCGGCCTCGACAGTTGCTGCTCCAACACATCGGCGGCGTTGGTCTTGGCGATCAGTTTGGTTTCGAAATCCAACCCCGGTGACATGTCCCAATAAGCATGGCTGGGCCGCGCATAGCAGTAGATGCAGCCATGCTCGCAGCCACGGTAGGGGTTGATCGAACGATCAAACGGCAGGTCCGGCGAGTTGTTGCGGGTGATGATGCTCTTGGCCGTCTCGATACGCACTTCAGTGCCCTGAGTCGGTGGCACTTCCTGAAACCAACCATCGTCCTCGGCCACGCTCACCGTAGGCGCAAAGCGGTTATGCAGGTTGGTGGCCGTGCCTCGGCCACGGGGCGGCAGGAGAGAACTCATGGGCATACCTCTATACTGTATCCACATACAGTATTTGAACCTGGCATTTCGCGCCAGCACCGTCGAGCGGGAAGTTTCGAGGCCATCTCCTGACAGCTGAAAACGCACCGTATTACATACGAACTTTCACGACATAAATCGCCACACTTGAGTCGTGGATTAAACTTTTGTTCTGCAACTATGATCCAGTCTCAACTTAGTAACCAACCAGAAGGACCTCTATATGTCTCAGGACGAACTGCGCTTAACGTGTGAAGATTTTGAAAAAGATAACAGCCCTGAAGTGTTGCTCGAACGTTTTAACAATGGGGTTCTTTCGTACGCCATGTACGCCTCTTCATCCAGGAAAGACGGCCACTACGACACCACATCATCGCCAACGGACCTGGACAATGACGGCGACTTTGACGACGAGGACAAGGCAATTTTTCTGACCATGGCCAACGCGTTTGCAATGACCTGCCAGAAAACTCGGAATTAAACTAATTACACCGACTAACTACAGCCGCCCAACTTATATCAATAACCTATAAGTTGGGCTTCCCACTCTAACTTTAGTTAATTCTTATCGCCCGATTTTTTACGTATGTCTGCAACTTGAGCAGCACTGATTGCGCCACCTGTATTACCCCAGCTGCCCCGGACAAAACTGACAACATCAGCCACTTCCTGATCCGACAGGCGCCAAGCGAATGCCGGCATGGTGAACGTGGACGGTGCCGTGTGAGTGGCCGGCAAGGTACCACCGTTCAACACGATATTGATCAATGACGTGGCATCCGCCGTCTGCAACACCGGGTTGCCCGCCAGCGCTGGGAACACCCGTGTGTAGCCATGGCCGTCGGTACGGTGGCAGGCCGCGCAGTTGTCGATATACACCGAGGCGCCCCGCTGGCTGTCGTCGCCTTTCCACAAGGCCTCGGCCACTTGCTTGTCATACGTGTGCGGTGAGTCCTTGGGGTCCACCGCCGGTAAACTCTTGAGGTAACGGGCGATAGCCGTCAGGTCATTTTCCGACATGTACTGCATGCTGTGGACGACAACGTCGCTCATGCCACCAAATACTGCGCTGCGGTCACTGCGGCCGGTCTTGAGGAACTGCACCAGTTGCTCCTCGCTCCAGCTACCGAGGCCGTCCTTGTGATCGCCACGCAGGCTTTTCGCGATCCAGCCTTCGAGCGGCGCGCTGCCGGCCAGGAAGGCGTTGCCGTCAGTGGCACTCAGGGCTTTTTCCTGCATGGTCAACGCCCGTGGCGTATGGCACGCACCGCAATGGCCAAGGCCCTCCACCAGGTAGGCACCCCGACTGATCACCGGGTCGACGACGGCTTGCGCCTGATGCTCCTCGACGGCAGGCGCAAACATCCAGCGCCATGCCGCCAACGGCCAGCGCATGCTCAAGGGCCACGGAATGTCACTGTCCTTGTTCTCTTGAGCGACGGGTTCCACCCTCTTCATGAAGTACGCGTACAACGCCTGCATATCGCTGTCGCTGACACGTGCGTAAGACGGGTAGGGCATCGCCGGGTAGAGCGTACTACCGCTCTTGGCGACGCCATGGCGCACAGCCTTGTCGAAGTCTTCGAAGCTGTAGTCGCCCAGGCCGCTCTTGTCCGGGGTGATGTTGGTGGAATAGATCACGCCAATGGGGGTTTCCATTGGCAGGCCACCGGCAAACGGTTTTCCGCCCTTGGCGGTGTGGCAGGCCACGCAGTCACCCGCGCGGGCCAGGTATTCACCTTGCTTGATCAAGTCAGTTTCAGCGGCGCTGACAGAGCAACTGCTGAAAAACGCGAAGGTCGCGATAACAAGTGCTTTCATGGTCATCGCTCCTTATGCCTGAACCAGTGGGCCGGGGTTTTTCAGGTACTGCTCGCGGATCGCCCGCGCCGACCAGTAGGTCAACGCCGCCACCAGGCCTGTAGGGTTGTAGCCCAAGCCTTGTGGGAAAGCGGATGCACCTGGGACAAACACGTTGTGCACATCCCAGCACTGCAGGTAGCGATTCAATGCACTGGTTTTAGGGTCGGTGCCCATGATCGCGCCACCGTTGAGGTGGGTGGTCTGGTACGACGCCGTGTTGAAGTGTTCGCCGACTTTTTTGCCGAGCACGGCAATTGCCTTGGGGTTCATCGCTTCAGCGACCTTGCCCATTTTCTCGACCATGAAGCGGTTCATCTTGATGTCGTTTTCCTGCCAATCGAACGTCATCCGCAGCAACGGCTGGCCGTAGGCATCGCGGTACACCGGGTCCAGATCCAGGTAGTTACCCCGGTAGGACTGATGGGCACCGTGGGCATCCATCGACACCTGGTGGGTGTAGTAATCGGCGGTGGCGCGCTTCCAGGCGCTGCCCCACGCCGGGGTGCCCGGCGGGTTGGACGTACCGGCAATCGGTCGACTGCCGGCCTGGTTGACCCACATCGGCGAACCGCCCACAAAGCCATGGGGCCCGTGGTCGAAGTTGTCGGCGTTGAAATCATCGATGGCCACGCCATTGCCGCCGGCGCCGATGAAGTTGTTGGTGTGGGTGTCCTTGTCGAAGAACGCCTTGATGGTGGCCATGTTCTGGTAGGCGAAGTTTCTGCCCACCACGCCCTCGTTGGTGATCGGGTCGTAGGGCTTGCCGATACCGGAGAGCAGCATCAAGCGCACATTGTGGAACTGGAATGCGCCGAGGATCACCAACTCCGCTGGTTGCTCGCATTCCCGGCCCTGGGCGTCGATGTACGTCACGCCAGTGGCCTTGCTCTTGGTGCTGTCGAGGTTGACCTTGAGCACGTGGGAATTGGGCCGCAGTTCAAAGTTCGGCACCTGGCGCAACGCCGGCAGGATGTTCACGTTCGGCGATGCCTTGGAATACATGTAGCAGACGTAGCCGCTGCAAAAACCACAAAAATTGCACGGCCCCATCTGGGCGCCATAGGGATTGGTGTAAGGCCCCGAAGTGTTGGCTGAGGGCAGGTTGTAGGGTTTGTAACCCACCTCGGCAGCCGCTTTCTGAAACAGCTGTGCGGAGACGGTGTTTTTCTGCGACTCCAGCGGGAAAGGGTTGGAGCGATCCGGCGCATACGGGTTACCGCCACGGCCTTCGCCTACCAATTGCCCTTTTACGGTCCAAGCCTGTCCAGAGGTGCCGAAGACTTTTTCCGCGTAGTCGAAAAACGGCTCCAGCTCTTCATAGCTCACGCCGAAGTCCTGGATGGTCATGTCCTTGGGAATGAAGTGTTTGCCGTAGCGTTCTTCATAGTGGCTGCGCATGCGCAACTCGATCGGGTCGACACGGAAATGCACGCCGGACCAGTGCAGGCCCGCTCCGCCCACACCGTTGCCCGGCAGAAATGCGCCCAGCTGACGGTTGGGCAGGGCAACGTCATTCACGCTATGTCGAATGGTCACTGTCTCCTTGGAGATGTCCTGGAAGAGTTTTTTACGCACGCTGTAGGTCAATTCGTCGATGACCTGGGGATAGTTGCCGTCCGGGTAAGTGTCCTGCATAGGACCGCGCTCTAGCGCTACCACGTTGAGGCCTGCTTCTGTCAGCTCCTTGGCCATGATCGCGCCGGTCCAGCCGAAGCCTACGATCACTGCATCCACTTTCTTCATAATGGTCGCCACGTTTATGCCCTCTCGCCGCGGATGGAAACTGCCGGGAAGGGGTATTGCTCGTTGCGTTCAACCCAGTCCATGAAATCGGCGCGGGCGCCGGGAAAACCGATCATGGTCCAGCCGACCATGCCTTTGTTGCCGCCGTGGATCGGGTCGCAGAAGAAGCCTTCCTTGGTGTTTTGCAGCAACAGGTTGAAGAACAGCTTTGGTGGCACCGCCTCGAAATGCGCCGTCACCTCACTGCCGCCCGCCTCCAGACGACGCAACATGTCGTCTCGGGTAGCGCTGTCTTGCGCAGCAAAAACTTTGCCGTTGAACGCTTTCGACCATGCATCCGTCGCGGCAATGCCCAGGCGATAGATCTCCTTGGGCACCAATTTGCTCTGCCACCCCATCTCCGGCGGCGCATCGGCGTTGAATGGGCCTTGCATGAACCACAGGGCTCCGCTGGCGTAAGGCGTGTTCATCTGGCGGTCGATGTATTCCGGCGCACCCGCTTCCAGAGCGCCTGGGCCTTGGGCATCGGCGGGGATCAATTGCGCGACGGCGGCATTGATAAACGCCCACTCCTCAGCCGTGAAATAAGTTGGCTCGTAGGCCTTTTCGCTGGCTGCAGGCTGGACGGGCGCGGCCTGGGCCGGCTCAGGCGTCGCCATCAGCATCGAGCCGCCAAGGCCGGTGCTGGCAACCGTGACCACCGGGATCAAGGTCAAGGATTTGCGCAGAAAGTCACGCCGGGGGTTGTCTTGATCTTGATCAGACATGGTGGCACCTCATCATGTGGTCACGGGTTTATCAGCCGGCTTCTAGTGAGCGATTTGGCTTTTTAAGAAATCAATAGTTACAAATGATAGCAGGCTATGTATCAGGAAAAGCGTTTCAGCGACTAAAGACTGAGTATTCACAGTCCTTTGACGGGCCCCAACCTGAGTGCCATTCACCGACCTCCTGCTCGGTCATGTCAACAATGCTCAAGAATCAATGGCTGCCGGTCTTCGGCCCCAGCAATGGCTTCAAGGACGGTGTTCGCTACATGATGGGAGCCGATGTCGACAAATTGCGCACGGCTTTGGGGAATGGCGATTACAGCACCCGCGCGTTTGCGTTGTGCTCGATGAAGGACTGGATCACGACAACGGGAAAAGAAGAGAAACAACAGTAGGAGCCGGCTTGCCGGCTCCTGCAGTGGGCCATCTGTTAGTCTTTTTTCAGCTTCGGGTTAGGAAAGAACTGCACCGCCTGCACCTTGGGGTCCGCAGGCGCCTTCAACGCCGACGTGTTCACCCGTGTGCCCAATTCCTTGGGGACCGACAACCCTTGGTCATTCAGCGTGTCGGTGTAACCGCAGGCCACGCACTCGCGATGCGGCACGTTGTCCTCGGTCCACATCTTCAACTTGTCCGGCTCGCTGCACGCCGGGCAGACCGCCCCGGCGATAAATTGCTTTTTAGTAATCACAGGCCCTTCACTCATGCTGCCGCGTCCTCACTCAGGCCGCTGTGGCGCAAGAGTGCGTCAATCGACGGCGCACGTCCGCGGAAGTCGACGAACAGCACCATCGGCTCCTGAGAACCGCCACGCGCCAGGATTGCCTCACGGAAGGCGCGGCCAGTCTCAGCGTTGAGCACGCCCTCTTCTTCAAACTTGGAGAAGGCATCCGCCGACAGCACTTCGGCCCACTTATAGCTGTAGTAACCCGCGGCGTAACCACCGGCGAAGATGTGCGCGAAGCTGTTCGGAAAACGGTTGTAGGCCGGCGGACGCATCACCGACACCTCATCGCGCACGCCTTCCAGCACTTGCGCCACGCTGCGGCCATCACCGTGGGTGGCGTGCAGTTCAAAGTCGAACAGCGAGAACTCCAGCTGACGCACCATCATCAAGCCAGACTGGAAGTTTTTCGCCGCGAGCATTTTTTCCAACAAGTCCTGGGGCAGTGGCTCGCCGGTTTCGTAGTGACCGGAGATCAGCGCCAGGCCTTCCGGCTCCCAGCACCAGTTCTCCATAAACTGGCTCGGCAATTCCACCGCATCCCAGGCCACGCCATTGATGCCCGACACGCCAGCATGTTCAACACGGGTCAACAGGTGGTGCAGGCCGTGGCCGAACTCGTGGAACAGCGTGGTGACTTCATCGTGGGTCAGCAGGGCAGGCTTGCCACTGTCGGCCGGGGTGAAGTTGCACACCAGGTTGGCCACCGGGCTTTGCAGCACGCCATCGATCGTGCGACGACGATCGCGGGCGCCGTCCATCCAGGCACCGCCACGCTTGTTGGCGCGGGCATAGAGGTCGAAGAAGAAGCGGCCGACGTGCTGGCCGTTTTCCTTGATTTCAAACAGGCGGACATCCGGGTGCCAGGTGTCGAAGCCTTTCTGCTCGGCGATTTCGATGCCGTACAGGCGCTGCACGATGGCAAACAGGCCGCCCAATACTTTGTCGATGGGGAAGTAGGCGCGCAGGGCCTCCTGGGAAACGCTGTAGCGTTGCTCACGAAGTTTTTCGCCGTAGAAACCGCTGTCCCAGCTTTGCAGGTCGGCGCAGCCTTGTTCGGCGGCATAGGCCTTGAGCTGTTGCAGGTCCTGAGCGGCAAACGGCTTGCTGCGCTTGGCCAGGTCGCGCAGGAAGTTCAGCACCTGATCGCTGGACTCGGCCATTTTGGTGGCCAGGCTCAGTTCGGAGAACGACGCATACCCCAGCAGCTTGGCCAGTTCCTGACGCAGGTCGAGGATCTGTTCCATGACCGGACCATTATCATTCTGACCGGCATTCGGGCCTTGGTCCGACGCACGGGTACAGTAGGCCGCGTAGACTTCTTCACGCAGGGCGCGATCCTGGGCGTAGGTCATCACCGCGTAGTAGCTGGGGAATTCCAGGGTGATCAGCCAGCCGTCGAGGCCTTTGGCCTGTGCGGCGGCCGCCATTTGCGCCTTGGCCGAATCGGTCAGGCCGGCAAGGGTGGCTTCGTCGGTGACGTGTTTGGTCCAGGCCTGGGTGGCATCCAGCAACTGGTTGGAAAATTTGCTGCCCAACTCGGACAGTTTGCTCTGCACTTCGGCGTAACGCTTTTGCTGCTCCGGCGGCAAATCGATACCCGACAGGCGGAAATCACGCAGGGCGTGTTCCAGGATGGTTTTTTGCGCCACGTCGAAACCGGCGGCTTCCGGGCTGTTGGCCAAGGCTTCGAAAGCCTGGAACAATTCGCGGTTCTGGCCCATCTCGGTGGAGTAAGCACTCAACGCCGGCAGGCAGCCTTCGTAGGCTTCGCGCAGTTCGGCGCTGTTGCACACGGCATTGAGGTGGCTGACCGGGCTCCAGGCGGCACCCAGGCGGTCATTCAGTTCATCCATCGCCAGGACCAGCCCGGCCCACGTCGGATGTTTACCCTGGCTTTGCAGGATGCCTTCGATGGCGACACGGTTGTCGGCGAGGATCTGTTCGATGGCCGGCTGGACGTGCTCGGCACGGATCGCCGAGAACGGCGGCAGGTCGTAGGACTGCAGAAGCGGGTTGTTCGCGCTCACGGTTGGCACCTTGGCTGAAGAAATAGGTAAGAACAAAGATGGGGCCATCTTAATTACAATCAACGCCCACCGCAGCTATCAGCAGAAGAGAGAGAGGCTATCGTGACCCTTCGCACCTACCAAAACCATACGCCAACCCTGGGCGCCGGGGCTTTTGTCGATATTTCGGCGGTGGTGATCGGCGATGTCGAAATCGGCGCCGACAGCTCGGTCTGGCCGCTGACCGTGATTCGCGGCGACATGCACCGCATCCGCATCGGTGCACGCACCAGCGTGCAGGATGGCTGCGTGCTGCACATCACCCACGCGGGTCCCTTCAATCCGGATGGCTTCCCACTGCTGATCGGCGACGATGTGACCATCGCCCACAAGGTCATGCTGCATGGCTGCACTGTGGGCAATCGCATCCTGATCGGCATGGGCAGCACCGTGATGGACGGGGCGGTGGTGGAAGACGACGTGATCATCGGCGCCGGCAGCCTGGTGCCGCCCGGCAAGAAACTCGAAAGCGGCTTCTTGTATGTAGGCAGCCCGGTTAAACAAATCCGCCCGCTGACTGACAAGGAACGCGCCTTTTTCACCTACAGCGCCGCGAACTACGTGAAGCTCAAAGACCTGCACCTGGCTGAAGGATTCGACCGATGACTCTGCATTACCAAACCGTGCTGTTCGACCTGGACGGTACCCTCACTGACCCGCGCGAGGGCATTACCCGTTCGATCCAATATGCCCTCGGCAAACTGGGAATCGACGAGCCGGACTTGACCCAGCTGGAACATTTCATCGGCCCGCCGTTGCTGCAAGCGTTCATGCAGTTCTACGGTTTTGATGAAGCCAAGGCGTGGGAGGCGGTGAATTTCTACCGCGAGCGTTTCAAAGTGACCGGCCTGTATGAGAACCGCGTGTTCGAGGGCGTGATGCCGTTGCTGGAGGACTTGAGCGGCCAGGGACGCCAGCTCTACGTCGCGACGTCCAAGCCTTGGGTGTTCGCTCGCGAGATCGCCCGGCACTTCGATTTCGCCAAGCACTTCAAGGTCATCTACGGCAGCGAACTGGACGGCACGCGCACCAACAAAGTCGAACTGATCGCCCACCTGATGAGCGAGGAAGGCCTGGACCCGGCCACCACCCTGATGATTGGTGACCGCAAGCATGACCTGATCGGTGCGCACAGCAATGGGCTGGATTCGGCAGCGGTGGGGTACGGTTTTGGCAGTTTTGAAGAGTTGAATGCCGAGGCGCCAACCTGGCATTTTGAGACATTGGCCGAGATGCACCAGGCGTTTATGCAGCGTTCTTGAGATAGCTTTCGCAGGCACGCCAGCCCCTACATTTTGACCGGTGTACCCAGGACCAATGTGGGAGCTGGCTTGTCTGCGATGAGGCCCTAAAGCCCGGCACCTTCCAACTGTTTCAACGCCGCCTTGCGCTGCTCCACCGGCAACCCGCCCAGCTTCTCCACCGCCGCATAAAACCGCACCCAATCCCCACCTTCCTGCGCAAACAACGCCGCAAACGCCGGTACCCACTGGTCATACAACCCAAACGGTAACAACCGCGCATTGTTCATGGGCTGGTTTATCCAGGCGTCATAACGCTTATCCCCGCCCCATTGGTTATCACGCAGGTGTCGATAATCGGCGCGCAAACGCTCGAACTGAGCCGCCTTGGCCTGACGCATCGCATCCTTAGCCAACGGCTGGGCGTAGAGCGTTTCCAAGCGTCGACGGGTATCGAGGACCAGTTGGATAAACTGATCACGTTGCTTGGACGTCGACAGGCTATCTGGCGCCAGCCCCCGCGCAGCGCGCCATTGGCGTGTACCTTCCTGCTCAACGAAATTGGCAAACGACTCGTTGAATTCGGTGTCGTCCTTCACATAGAAACGCTGGTGCGCCAGCTCATGGAAGATCAGCGTGGCCAGGCGCTCATCGCCCCAGTTCATCATCGAATTCATGATCGGGTCATTGAACCAGCCCAAGGTGGAGTAAGCCTCGACGCCACCTATCGACACGTCCATACCCCGCTGCTTCAACAACGCTGCCTCGCCACGCGCCGCGCCCTGGTTGTAGTAGCCGCGATAGGCCACACAACCGGCAATGGGGAAGCAATGGGTTTCGGGGGACAGGGAAAATTCCTGCGTGGCGAAGACATTCCAGACCACATAGGGCCGGCCGATATCGGCGTACAACTTGTAACTCTGGTTGTCGGGCAGGTGCAGATGTTCACTGGCGAACGTGCGCGCCCGCTGAGATTGCACCAGGTGCTCGCGCAATAACGCAGGGCGTGTGGGGTCGGCAATCACCTGCGCCACCGGCTCACGAGCCCGCAGCAATTGCCACTGACCGCTGGCCAACTGACTGTAATAACTGACACTGGAGCAGCCGCTGAGCAGCACAACCAACAACCCTGGAAGAAAACGCCTGACCATGCCCCGACCGCTCCTGGGTAATTTGCTCGCCAGACTATCGCGCCTGTGTGGAATTTTTCCATGGCATGACGTGTTTATACTCATAGGGAGTCTGTTGCCGTCGGCGCCAGGCTCAATACTTCCTTCCCATTGAGTGCCTGCCATGCGCCAGCTCTTGCTTCCCGTCGCCGCCCTGTTTCTCGGTGCCTGCACCACAACGCCCGTACCACCGGTGGACCCGCAGCAAGCCTGGGTCGATTTCACCACGCCGACACCGGGCTCCAAGCTGGTCATGGCGCAGCGTCTGGACGGCAAGAACCTGGCTGACGGACGTTTCTTCCAATTCCCGCCCGGCCATCACGAACTGATGGTGCGTTTCGACTTTGAAGTCCCGGCAGGCGGCGGGCTGGGTGGGCTGAGCCAGATGATGTACCGCACTTGCTTCATGACCCTGGAATACGATCACTTCCAGGCCGGCCAGCGCTATGTGCTGGAAGGCCGCTCGCTGGCCTTCACGCCGAATATCCGGCTGTACGACTCGGCGCGTCAGTTGCTCGCGGAAGAACGCAGCGTCAACTGCATCTGATCAGTCGTTGTTCTTCTGGTAGACGATGGCCTTGGTGCCGTTCTCACAGCTGCCGACGACCATGGCGCTGTCGTGTTTGTCGGCTTCTTCCTTGCTGACGATTTCCAGGGTGTACGAAGGAACCGCATTCGCCTGGATCTTGACCTCGATCTCTTTCCTGAGCTCTTCACAATCTTTTGGAGCGGCCACGGCCGAAGTGGCCAATACACCGCAGATGATCGCCAAGGCAAAACGTTTCATGTGTGAAGCTCCCTGAATGCACTGCGCACGGATGTGCGCCTAGACTGCATAGGCTATAGGACCACATCGGTGAAATACGAGTTCTGATTTAACGCATAACTAAATGTCTGAAGACACCTCTGTGGGAGCAGGACTTGCCCGCGGTGCGTCGCCTCGGTTTCGCAATGACGTCGAGGTGATGCGTTCGCAGGCAAGCCAGCCCCGACAAAAGCCGGCGCCTATCGCTACAGGGGCGTCAGTTTACGAGCGTGGCATCCAGGCTGATTTTCGCATTCAGTACCTTGGACACCGGGCACCCTTCCTTGGCTTTCTTGCTTAACTCCTCGAACTGCGCCTGGCTCGCGCCAGGGATCTTGGCCTTGAGGATCAGGTGCACGGCGGTGATCGCGAAGCCACCGTCGACCTGGTCGAGGGTTACTTCGGCCTGGGTGTCGATGCTGTCAGCCTTGAGCCCGGCATCGCCGAGAATCATGGAAAAGGCCATGGAGAAACAGCCTGCGTGGGCTGCACCGATCAGTTCTTCCGGGTTGGTGCCCTTGCCGCCCTCGAAACGCGCCTTGAAGCCGTAAGGCGCTTCACGTAGCACACCGGTTTCCGTGGAAATAGAACCCAGGCCCGTCTTCAGGTCACCTTCCCAATGCGCGGATGCTTTTTTAACGATACTCATAGCGGTCTCCTCGAACGGTGGTTTTGCGTCAGTAAGGGTTCTGAGGATAGACGGCGTGGCAAAGTTCATCTTGTCGGAGAAACCGAGTGATTCAGTAGGAAATTTCCGGTCCCACTATTGAATCTCGGGTATATGCCCTCATTGCATGGGTATGCACATGAAGCGGCAGGTTTTGGTTCGTCTAAAAAGCCTGCGGCCCCCTTGGAGAAGCAGGCTTATGAAATCGCTGTCCGACGTAAAGTTCTCGACCCTCGACCTGGTGCCCGTGCGGGCCAACGGCAGTCCGGCGCAGTCGCTGCGCAATTCCCTGGACCTTGCCCAGCATGTGGAAAAGTTTGGCTACAACCGTTTCTGGGTGGCTGAACACCACAATATGGATGGCATCGCCAGTTCGGCCACCTCGGTGTTGCTCGGTTACCTGGCCGGCGGCACCTCGACGATTCGTGTCGGTTCCGGCGGCGTGATGCTGCCCAACCACGCGCCTCTGGTGATCGCCGAACAGTTCGGCACCCTGGAAAGTCTCTACCCCGGCCGCATCGACCTGGGCCTGGGCCGCGCGCCCGGCTCCGATCAGATGACCGCCCGCGCCCTGCGCCGTGAGCGCTCCGGCAGTGCCGACGATTTTCCGGAAGACGTGGCGGAGCTGATGGCCTACCTGGGCCCGCGCACGCCCGACCAACGGGTGATCGCCGTTCCCGGCACCGGCACCAACGTGCCGGTGTGGCTACTGGGCTCCAGTCTATTCAGCGCACAGTTGGCGGGCGAACGCGGTTTGCCCTACGCCTTTGCCTCGCATTTCGCACCGCGCCTGATGCATGAAGCGATTCGCGTGTACCGCAATCACTTCAAGCCTTCTGCCGTGCTGGACAAACCCTACGTGATGCTCGGTATTCCGTTGGTGGCGGCGGACACCGATGAACAGGCCGACTACCTGGCAACCTCGCTCTACCAGCGCATCCTCGCCCTCATGCGTGGGCAAAGCCTGGTGCAGCGCCCCCCGGTGAAAACCATGGACGGCCTGTGGCTGCCCCACGAAAAAGACGCCGTCGGCAGCTTCCTCGGCCTGGCAATGGTGGGCAGCCCTGCGAAGATCCGCGCCAAACTGGAAGTGCTGATCGAGCAAACCGGTGCCGATGAGCTGATTTTTACCTGCGACCTGTACGAGCACGCCGACCGGATTCATTCCTACGAGTTGCTGACGCAGTTAATGAAGGACTAAAACCCTCAGGCAAAAAAAACCGACGCATCGCGTCGGTTTTTTATATCCGCAACACAGGGTTAACCGCGCTTGTAGGCGATTTCCTTGGTGCCAGCTTCGCAGGTGCCGACCACTGTGTGGTCGCTCGGCGCAGCACCTTTATCCACCACTTCCAACGAATAACCCGAAGCGCCCTTGGCGTCGATTTTCGCCGCAATTTCGCTTTTGAGCTCTTCACAAGGCTTGCCCGCCGCCAGGGCCGTGCCTGCAATGCTCAACAAACCTACCGCTAACAGGAACTTCTTCATCCGTTACTTTCCTTGCGCTGATCTAAAAGAGCGTGCCGACGCTTGTGGCATCGGCACCCATTGGTTGTAGCGCAGGTTATGGCAATCGGCCAGTCAGCAAGTTCAACCGGTGCGATCAACTACTGGCAATTCGGAACCCCACCTTGAGGGTGACCTGAAAGTGTGCGGCCTTGCCGTCTTTGATGTGCCCACGGGTTTCGGTCACCTCGAACCATTCCAAATGCTTGATGCTCTTGTTGGCCTCGGCCAGCGCATTATTGATGGCGTCTTCGATGCTGGAGGTGGACGAGCCCACCAGTTCGACTTTCTTGTAGGTGTGATGATCACTCATGGCAGTTCTCCTAGGGGTCGTAAAGCAAGCGTAGCAGTCAATGTGCGTACTGCTTCTGGCGGCCGTTTCTACCTGAAAGTTCATATTTACTGCACTTTCTGAAACGGCCGCAGTCGGTATCTACACACGCCACTCAATCACTTCAGGAGAGTCCACATGGCCAACACTTCTTTACGCAAAGCGTCGCTGGAAAGCATGGAAGCCGAGATTTCGAGCCTGCTCAAGTCTCTGGAAAGTCTCAAGGACGATGCATCCGACGAGTCGCGCAAAACCTTGAAGGCGCTGAAGAGCAATGCGGAGAATGCCCTCAAGCACTCTCGCCACCTGATCAGCGACGCCTACGAAGAAAGCAAAGTCAAAATCCGCGAAACCGGTGTTGCAACCCGGGACTATGCACAAGAGCACCCATGGACAACGGCCGGCGTTGCCGTCGGTGCACTGGGTCTGCTCGCGGCTTATCTGCTGTGCAAGCGCGGCGATTAAACGCGTCGATTAAATAGGTTCGCGCTGTAGCTCAGCCTTGAGCCACTGCGCCAGTTGCCCGGCGCGCCCATCTGCGGCGCGTTTGGGCAGCCACAGCGCCAGGTGCGCCGGGGTTTCGCTGAAACCCCACGGCGCCACAAGGCGACCCGCCCGCACGTCCTCGGCCACCAGCGGCTGCGGGGCAATCGCTACGCCCAACCCTGCCACGGCCGCCTCCAGCAAGTAATACAAATGCTCAAACCCCTGGCCGTGCTTCAGCGCGCCGGGCTCAATGCCGTGCTGCGCTGCCCAACTGGGCCAGGCTTGCGGCCGTGACGTGGTGCGCAACAGCTTTTCGCCACACAAAGCCTCAGCAGGTGCATCGCGCAAGTGTGCATAGCCGGCAAAGCGCGGGCTCATCACCGGGCCGATGCGTTCACTCGCCAGCTCATACACCTGCATGTCCGCCGGCCAAGGCGGTTCAGCGAATACCAGCAGCGCGTCCAGGCCCGGGCGGCGAGGGTCCAGATCACCATCCCCCGCCGACAAATGCAGGCGCAGATCCGGCAGGTCAGCGTTCAAGCGGCCCAGGCGCGGGATCAACCAGCGCGCCAGCAGGCTGCCCGAACACCCGAGCACGAAAGGCGCATCGGCGCTGGCCTGGGTCAACTCGGCGCACACATCGCGCAGCCGCTCAAAGGCTTCGGCGCTGGCATCCCGCAGGCGAACGCCCGCATCTGTGAGTTTAAGGCCGCGCCCATCCTTGACGAACAAGCTGATCCCCAGATGCTCTTCCAGCACCTTCAACTGCCGACTGACAGCGCCGTGGGTCACATGCAATTGCTCGGCGGCCTGGCTGACGCTGTTCAAGCGCGCAGTCGCCTCAAAGGCACGCAAGGCATTGAGGGGCGGAAGGTCTCGGGTCATCTGTGAGTTTTCCTGACAGGTTACGGCGATCTTATCGGTTTTCAGCGCAGAGCGTCAGGGGTAGAGTGGCCCTCATTGCTTCCTACATCCTTTCTTTCCTGGAGCCTCCTATGACTCAGTCCCAGACCGATCTACGCCACGGCCCAGACGCCAACGGCCTCTTTGGCGCGTTCGGCGGCCGTTACGTCGCTGAAACCCTGATGCCGTTGATCCTCGACCTGGCCCGCGAATACGAAGCGGCCAAGGAAGATCCTGCATTCAAGGAAGAATTGGCCTACTTTCAGCGCGACTACGTCGGCCGCCCAAGCCCGCTGTATTTCGCCGAACGCCTGACCGAATTCTGCGGCGGCGCCAAGATCTACCTCAAGCGTGAAGAGCTGAACCATACCGGCGCGCACAAGATCAACAACTGCATCGGCCAGATCCTGCTGGCACGGCGCATGGGCAAGAAACGCATCATCGCCGAAACCGGCGCCGGCATGCACGGCGTGGCCACTGCCACCGTGGCGGCGCGCTTCGGCCTGCAATGCGTGATCTACATGGGCACCACTGATATTGAGCGTCAACAGGCCAACGTGTTCCGCATGAAGCTGCTGGGCGCTGAAGTGATCCCGGTGGTCGCCGGCACCGGCACGCTCAAAGATGCCATGAACGAAGCCCTGCGTGACTGGGTGACCAATGTCGACAGCACCTTCTATCTGATCGGCACTGTGGCCGGTCCGCACCCATACCCGGCGATGGTGCGCGACTTCCAGGCCGTGATCGGCAAGGAAACCCGCGACCAGCTGCAAGCTCAGGAAGGCCGCCTGCCAGACAGCCTGGTAGCGTGCATCGGCGGCGGTTCCAACGCCATGGGCCTGTTCCACCCGTTCCTCGATGACCAGAGCGTGGAAATCATCGGTGTTGAAGCCGCCGGCCACGGTATCGAAACCGGCAAGCACGCCGCCAGCCTCAACGGCGGCGTACCCGGCGTACTGCACGGCAATCGCACCTTCCTGTTGCAGGACGACGACGGCCAGATCATCGACGCCCACTCGATCTCCGCAGGCCTGGATTATCCCGGCATCGGCCCGGAACATGCGTGGTTGCATGATATCGGCCGCGTTCAGTACACCTCGGTGACGGACGACGAAGCCCTCGACGCCTTCCACAAATGCTGCCGCCTGGAAGGGATCATTCCTGCCCTGGAAAGCGCCCACGCCCTGGCCGAAGTGTTCAAACGCGCCCCCACCCTGCCGAAGGATCATCTGATGGTGGTCAACCTGTCGGGCCGTGGCGATAAAGACATGCAAACCGTGATGCACCACATGGAACTCTCTCTACAAGAGAAAACGCAGCAGGAGAAACACTGATGAGCCGCCTGCAAACCCGCTTCGCACAGCTTAAAGAACAAAACCGCGCCGCCCTGGTGACCTTCGTCACCGCTGGCGACCCTGGCTATGACACCTCGCTGGCCATCCTCAAGGGCTTGCCAGCCGCCGGCGCCGATGTGATCGAGTTGGGCATGCCCTTCACCGACCCAATGGCGGACGGCCCGGCGATCCAGCTGGCCAACATCCGCGCGCTGGAAGCCAAGCAGAACCTGGCAAAAACCCTGCAGATGGTCCGCGAGTTCCGCAAAGACAACAACGACACGCCGCTGGTGTTGATGGGCTATTTCAACCCGATCCACAAATACGGCGTGCCGCAGTTCATCGCCGACGCCAAGGAAGCCGGCGTGGACGGCCTGATTGTGGTCGACATGCCGCCCGAACATAACGGCGAACTGTGCGACCCGGCCCAGGCCGCTGGCATTGATTTCATCCGCCTGACCACGCCGACCACCGACGATGTGCGTCTGCCGACCGTGCTCAACGGCAGCTCCGGCTTTGTGTACTACGTGTCGGTGGCCGGCGTGACCGGTGCCGGCGCCGCGACCCTGGAGCACGTCGAAGAAGCCGTGACCCGCCTGCGTCGCCATACCGACCTGCCGATCAGCATCGGTTTTGGTATCCGCACCCCGGAACAAGCGGCGGCCATCGCGCGCTTGGCTGACGGTGTGGTGGTAGGTTCGGCACTGATTGATCACATCGCCAATGCCAAGAATGACCAGCAAGCCATCGATGGCGTGTTGACCCTGTGTGCGGCGCTGTCGGAAGGCGTGCGTAACGCCCGTAAGTAAAGGCCCCGTAAGCAGTGGGTAAAGTTCCTGATACAGAGGAATCAACCCGCCCAGGCACGGCCTAAACAGCAAGACCAAGGGATTTCGAACCTCGTTCGAGATCCCTTTTTTGTTTGCGTGCCCTGAGGAATACCCAATGAAAATGCCCAACTCCGTGATTGCCGGCCTTGGCGTGCTGGTGCTTGGCGCCAGCGCCCTGGTGCAGGCCGCGCCTTATGACCAAGGCGGCCCTGACCGTGGCGGCCCACAGGGCCAGCACGAACAACATCGCGACGACCCACGCGGCCCGCAGGACAACCGTCGCGGCGGCCCGCCCCAGGACTTCGGCCCGGTACGGCAGATCATCCACGACAACCACGGCCAGTTCGCCCGTGGCGCACCGCCACCACCGAATGTGCGCCTGGTGCGTGGCCAGCCGCTGCCCCGTGGCTACTACGGCGAACGCCTCGACAATCGCGCCCTGGCGCGCCTGCCGGTGTATCCCGGTTATGAATGGCGCCGTTCGGGGCCGGATGTAGTGTTGATCGCCGTGGGTACGGGCATCGTCTACGAGATCCTCGATGGCGTCCTCAACTGAAACCCACCCACTGTAGGAGCCGGCTTGCCGGCGATGGCGGTAAGCCGGCTCCTAAAGGGCTGTGGTTATTTGAGTTCGATGCGTTCGACTTTGCCTACGAGCAATACGTAGGACAGCGCTCCGAGCAACGCCAGCACCGCGATATAGGTAATGGCCGGCGCAAACGAGTCGCCACTGGCCAGAAAGCCGATCACGATCGGCGTGGCAATCGCCGACAGGTTGCCGATGAAGTTGAACACCCCACCGGTCAGCCCCAACAGGCGCGCCGGTGCCAGGGTCGACACCAGCGACCAGGTAATCGACGCCAACCCATTACCAAAGAACGCCACCGCCAGGAACGCAATCACCCACGCCGTCGAGTCCACATAGTTGGCGCCAATGATCGCCGTGGAGATCAGCAGCCCGCCAATGATCGGCAACTTGCGCGCAAAGCCCACCGACGCGCCGCGACGAATCAGCCAGTCGGAAAAGATCCCTGAGCACAGCACGCCGACAAACGCTGCAAGGAACGGCAGTGACGCCAGCAGGCCGGACTTGATGAAGTCCATGCCGCGGTATTTCACCAGGTAAGTCGGGAACCACGTCAGGAAGAACCACAGCGTGGAGTTCAGGCAGAACTGCCCCAGGTAGATGCCCCAGAGCTTGCGCTTGCTCAGCACGATGCCCAAATCGACCCAACTGAAGGGTGCCTTGGCGGCTTTTTCCTGCATGTCCACCAACCCGCCACCTTCACGGATCAGGTCGATTTCAGCGGTGTTCGCGCCTTTGAAATCCTTCGGTTCGCGGTACACCGCGTACCAGATCACCGCCCACACAATCCCCACGCCACCGGTCGCGACAAACACCATGTGCCAGCCGAATGCATGCTGCAGCCAGGCCAGTACCGGCGTGAGGAATGCCAGGCCGACAAACTGGCCGGAGGTGTAGACGCCAATCGCTGTGGCGCGCTCGCGTTCGGGAAACCAGGTGGTGACCACGCGGCTGTTGATCGGATACGCCGGGGCTTCCAGCGCACCCACCGCCATGCGCAAAACAAACAGCGCGATAAAGCTGGCGGCAAAGCCGAGCATGACGGTGGCGATGGACCACAGCAGCAACGCAGCGGTGTACAGAATGCGTGGGGGCACACGGTCCACCAGCCAGCCACCAGGGATTTGCATGGCGGCGTAGGTCCAACCGAACGCGGAGAAAATCAGCCCGACGTGCACCGGATCGATGCCCAGTTCGCTGGTCAACGCCGGGGCGGCAATCGACAGGTTGCTGCGGTCGAGGTAGTTGATCACCACGGTGATGAACAGCAGCACCATGATGAAAAAACGCTTTCTGGTAGGCGTGACTAAAGAAGCCTGCCCGGTGAAGGATTCAGGGTGCATGGGGGTGCCTCTTCTTATGCTTATTGAGGTCTGAAATGGATCTGACTGAAGCAACCGGATCAATCATGTGGGAGCGGGCTTGCTCGCGAATGCGCTAGTTCAGCCCCAGATGTGTTGATTGACACACTGCATTCGCGAGCAAGCCCGCTCCCACATTTCTGATCGCCCTCCGTCAGTCAGGAATCACCACTCGGCGAAGCTGCCGTCGGCATGCCGCCAGATCGGGTTGCGCCAGCGATGGCCGATGGCCGCGCGTTCGATCACGTATTCCTCATTGATCTCGATGCCCAGGCCCGGCCCGTTGGGGATCTTCACGAAGCCTTGGTCATAGTCGAACACGCCCGGATCGCGCACATAATCGAGCAGGTCATTGCTCTCGTTATAGTGAATGCCCAGGCTTTGCTCCTGGATAAACGCGTTGTAGCAGACCGCGTCCAGTTGCAGGCACGCCGCCAGGGCAATCGGGCCCAGCGGGCAGTGCAGGGCCAGGGCCACGTCGTAGGCTTCGGCCATGTTGGCGATCTTGCGGGTCTCGGTGATGCCGCCGGCGTGGGAGGCGTCCGGCTGGATGATGTCGACGTAGCCTTCGCTGAGCACGCGCTTGAAGTCCCAGCGCGAGAACAGACGCTCGCCCAAGGCAATCGGGGTGCTGGTCAGCGGCGCCAGCTCCTTGAGCGCTTCGTAGTTTTCGCTGAGGACCGGCTCTTCGATAAACATCAGCTTGTACGGGTCCAGCTCTTTCATCAGCACTTTGGCCATGGGCTTGTGCACCCGGCCATGGAAGTCGACGCCGATGCCGACGTTCGGGCCTACCGCATCACGTACGGCGGCGACGTTGGCCAGGGCCAGGTCGACTTTTTCAAAGCTGTCGACGAACTGCAGTTCTTCGGTGCCGTTCATTTTTACGGCGGTAAAACCTCGGGCCACGGCTTCTTTGGCGGCGCGGGCAGTGTCGGCCGGGCGGTCGCCGCCGATCCACGAATACACGCGGATCTTGTCACGCACCTGGCCGCCGAGCAGGTCGCTGACCGACACACCCAGGGCCTTGCCCTTGATGTCCCACAGCGCCTGGTCGATACCGGCGAGTGCGCTCATGTGCACGGCGCCGCCCCGGTAGAAGCCACCGCGATAGAGCACGGTCCAGATGTCTTCGATATTGCGTGGGTCTTTGCCGATCAGGTAGTCGGACAATTCTTCGACGGCAGCCGCCACGGTGTGGGCGCGGCCCTCGACCACGGGCTCACCCCAGCCGGTCACGCCCTGGTCAGTCTCGACCTTGAGGAAGCACCAGCGCGGCGGAACGATAAAGGTCGTCAGTTTGGTGATTTTCATCTGTTATGTCTCTTATAGATGCGGCGCCTGGGGGCGCAAGACTTGAAGTCAGTTCAGGGCTTTCCAGGCGGCGACATAAGCCTGGGCGCGGCTCGCTACCTGATCCACTGTCATACCCGGTTTGAACAACCCGGAACCCAGCCCGAAGCCTTTGGCGCCGGCGTCGATGAACACCTGCATATTGTCCGGGGTGATGCCGCCCACCGGCAGCAACAAGGTGCCGGCCGGCAACACCGCCAACCACGCCTTGATCACCGAAGGGCCCATTTGCTCGGCGGGGAACAGCTTCAGCACGTCGGCGCCTTCAGCCAGGGCGGCGAACGCTTCGGTAGGCGTGGCCACACCCGGCGACAGGAACAGGCCTGCGGCTTTCGCGGCACGCAACACCTTGGCATCGCTGTGGGGCATCACGACCACCTGACCACCAGCCGCCTTCACCTGCTCGACCTGCTCAGGCAGCAACACCGTGCCGGCACCGATCAAGCAGTCGGCGGGCAGGCTGTCGCGCAGGGTGCGGATGCTGGTGTAAGGGTCGGGGGAATTCAGCGGGACTTCGATCACACGAAACCCGGCCTGGTACAGCACCTGGCCGACAGCCTCGGCTTCGTCCGGGCGAATGCCTCGCAGGATGGCGATCAAACCGTTTTGCGCGAGTGCTTGCTTGAGCATGTCAGGCCTCCAATACAGGTTGAGTGAGCCCAGCCGCCACGGCCAGTTGCCACAGGCCGCGCTCGGCAGCTTCCTGCGCCAGGCTGACGTGGGCAAAGCCGCAGAGGGCGAGGGCGCGTTGATAACGGGCGCAGAGAGGAGCGGCGCCGACCAGGATGATCGGCTTGTGTTTGGCGCTGTCGGGCAGGCCGGCGAGTTCATGTCCGATGAGCAAGCCGGACAGGTAGTCGGGCTGCTGGTCTGGGGCGAGTTCGCCGGTGAGCCCAAGGGTGCGGGCGCTGAACAAGGTGGACAACACGCCGCGCTGACCGTCATTGGAGCGCGCCACGTGTACGCCGCGGTCGAAGGCTTCGGCCTGGAATCGCTCGCTGGGTTGCTGGGTACGCCCGAGGATGCTGTGCTTGCTCAACACCGCAAACACCTCGCCGGTCATGAAGGTATCGAAGTGCGTGATACGGCCCTCGACCACCTCGACCCACTTGGAATGGCTGCCGGGCAGGCCGATCAACATGTCGGCGCCCAGCCCTTGCAGCACACCCAGCACTTGGGTTTCTTCGCCGCGCATCACGTTGGGCAAGCCGACCTGCTCGATCACGCCCGGCACGATGTGCACGTCCACACCACGCAGGCTGCGCACCTTATGCAGCGCTTGGCCGAGGCTGGCGACATCGACGGGGGTAGGGCGGTAGGCCGCTTCGCTCCAGCCCTGGGCGCTGCCGACCATGCCACAGGCGATCACCGGCAAACCCGGCTCGGCGTCGAGCCAATCTCCGCACGCCGCATCGAACGCCAACTCGAAGCCGTTGCCGCAACGCACACCGGCGATGTCCCGGGGCTCGCTGGGCAAATGCATGATGCCCCACGCCAGCGCGCGCTGTTTCAGCACCACGCCTGCGAGGCCGAGTTTATAAGCACGAAGGGAGCTGGTCCCCCAATCGAGCGCGATCAATTGCGCCTGCATCGCTTCACCTGAGTTCTGAGCGGATGCAGCGAATATAAACCTACGCGAGCGGAAGTCTCAATATATAAATATCAATCCCATATTTAGGGACAATATTTAAGAAAAGGCTGACAGGTTCAGCTCCCGCATCGCCCCCATCCAGACGGCATAGTCAGTGTGGTCCTTTAGGTCATCACCGGTTTCGGGGTGCAAAAAAACCACCAGCCCGTTGCGATGAATCACCAACCACGGCAACACCACACCGATGTATTCAGGATCGAACGCCAGCTGGCAGCTCCAATCCGGGTGCGGTCCCACCGGCCGTTCGTGCACACGGCCCATGCGCAGCGGGAAGAGTTTGGCGGCGTCTTCACACAGGCTGCGCGCTTGGTCGATAGTGCTCGCGTCGAAGTAGATATGGGCGTGATAGCCCTTGATACGTTGCATGACGGACTCCGGATCCCCTATGCGCCAGATGCTAGACCGCAATGGACGGCAGGGCCAGCCCGGTCAGCGACTGTGCGCTGCTGGCTTGTTCCGCCACCAACCATTCGACGAAGCGCTCGACCAACTGCCCCCTGCGTTTGCGCTGGGGTTGCACCACGTAATAGCCGAAGCGCGAGATCACGGTGTCGCTCAGCGGTCGGCACAACCAACCCTGCTCCAGCAGGTTATCCACCAAGTGGCGCCAGCCGATGGCCACGCCCTGGCCGGCAATCGCGGCTTGGATCAGCAGGGTGTAGTTGTCAAAACGCAGTTGGCCCGGCGTCGGCGCACTGGCGATGCCCAGTTCGCGAAACACGCCGCTCCAGTCGAACCACTGGCTGTTGTTTTCCTGGCGCAGGTGCAACAGTGGGAAATCGTGCAAATTTTGCACAGTCAGCGGCGTGGTCTGGTCCTTGAGCCATTGTGGACTGCACACCGGGAACACCTCCTCGTTGAACAGCCACAGGCTGTCGCCCTGCTTGAAACGGCCGTCACCAAACAACACCGCCACGTCAATATCGCTACGCAGGGTGGCGTGGTTGCGCTCGCTGGTCACCAGGCTTACATCGACCTGCGGGTTGGCCTTATGAAAGCGATGCAGGCGCGGCATCAGCCAATAGGCGGCGAAGGCGAAGTCGGTGGCGACTTGCAGCACTTCATGCTGGTCCTGCTGGGTGATGAGGCTCAGGCCCTGGTTGATCCCCTGCAACCCGCCTTGCACGTGCTCGAATAGCAGGGCGCCGGCGTCGGTCAATTCGATGCCTCGGTAGATGCGGTCAAACAGGCGGATCGCCAACTGTTCTTCCAGGCGCTTGATCTGCTGGCTGATGGCCGGTTGGGTGGTGCCCAATTCCATCGCGGCGGCGGTAAAGCTGCGATGACGTGCGGCGGCTTCGAAGGCACGCAGCAAATCGAGGGACAGGTCACCGAGGGCTTCATACATAAGCTGTGCTTATCCTAGACATTGCTTCTCATGGGCTTTACCCCACTTTTCATGGGCTGCATGCTCATTCGCATAAACACCGCCTATGGAATGCCGATAGATCATGAAGCGCAAGAACATTCTTTTCATCATGGCCGATCAAATGGCCGCACCGTTGCTTCCGTTCTACGGTTCTTCGCCTATCAAATTGCCCAACCTGAGTCGCCTCGCCGAGCAAGGCGTGGTGTTCGATGCCGCCTATTGCAACAGCCCGTTGTGTGCGCCGTCGCGCTTCACCCTGGTCACTGGCCAACTGCCGAGCAAGATCGGCGCCTACGACAATGCCGCCGATTTCCCCGCCGATGTGCCGACCTATGCCCACTACCTGCGCCGCCTCGGGTATCGCACAGCGCTGTCGGGCAAGATGCACTTCTGCGGCCCCGATCAGTTGCATGGCTATGAAGAACGCCTGACCAGCGACATCTACCCCGCCGACTATGGCTGGGCGGTGAACTGGGATGAGCCGGACGTCCGCCCCACTTGGTATCACAACATGTCGTCGGTGCTGCAAGCCGGGCCGTGCGTGCGCACCAACCAGCTGGATTTCGACGAAGAGGTGGTGTTCAAGGCCCAGCAATACCTGTTCGACCATATCCGTGAGGACGGCGACCAGCCGTTCTGCCTGACGGTGTCGATGACTCATCCCCACGACCCGTACACCATTCCCAAACCGTTCTGGGACCTCTACGACAACGCCGATATACCTTTGCCTACAACACCTGCGCAAGGCGATCTCGATCCGCATTCCCAGCGCCTGCTCAAGGTCTACGACCTGTGGGACAAGCCGCTGCCTGTGGACAAAATCCGCGATGCACGCCGTGCCTACTTCGGCGCCTGCAGTTACATCGACAGCAACGTCGGCAAGCTGCTGCAAACCCTGGAAGACACCGGCCTGGCCGACGACACCATCATCGTGTTCTCAGGCGACCACGGCGATATGCTCGGCGAGCGCGGCCTCTGGTACAAAATGCACTGGTTTGAAATGGCCGCCCGCGTACCGCTGCTGGTCAGCGCGCCGGGGCAGTTCGCAGCAGGCCGCGTGAGCAAAGCCGTGTCCACCGCCGACCTGCTGCCAACGCTGGTGGAACTGGCCGGCGGCGAGTTGGATCCGCGCCTGCCGCTGGACGGCCGTTCACTGGTCCCGCACTTACAGGGGCAGGGCGGCCATGACGAAGTATTTGGCGAGTACATGGCCGAAGGCACCATCAGCCCGCTGATGATGATTCGCCGGGGCGCCTACAAATTCATCTACAGCGAAGACGACCCTTGCCTACTGTTCGATGTACACAACGACCCACGGGAGCAGGAAGACCTCAGCCAGTCGCCACACCATCAGGCGCTGTTTGCAGCCTTCCTGGACGAGGCGCGGGCCAAATGGGACATCCCGGCGATCCACCAACAGGTGCTCGCCAGCCAACGCCGCCGCCGTCTGGTGTTTGAAGCACTGACCCAGGGCAAGCTGAAGAGCTGGGATCACCAGCCACTGGTGGACGCCAGTCAGCAATACATGCGCAACCATATCGACCTCGACGACCTGGAGCGCAAGGCACGTTATCCACAACCCTGCCAAAACCAATAACACTGAGGGAAGGCCATGCAAAAGTTAACTGTGATGCTGGGGCTCTTGGCGCTGGGAAGCGCCAATGTTTACGCCGACGCCAGTTGTGAAACGGTAAAGATGGCCGATCCGGGCTGGAGCGATATCGCGGCCACCAATGCCATCACCGGTTTTCTGCTGACGGGCATGGGCTACAAACCCAAAGTCGACACCCTGGCGGTGCCGATCACCTTTGGCGGGCTCAAGGACGGCCAGGTGGATGTGTTCCTGGGCAACTGGATGCCGGCGCAGCAGGGCTTCTATGACAAGTTCGTGGCCAATGGCGACGTGGTTCAACTGGCGAAAAACCTCGACGGCACCGAGTTCACCCTCGCCGTGCCCGACTACGTATGGGATGCCGGGGTGCATGACTTTGCCGACTTGAACCACTATGCCGACAAGTTCGACAAGAAGATCTACGGCATCGGCTCCGGCGCGCCGGCGAATATCTCCCTGCAGGAAATCATCAAGAAGAACGACTTCGAGCTGGGCCAGTGGAAACTGGTGGAGTCCAGTGAACAGGCGATGCTCGCCGAAGTATCGCGGGCCGTTAAGAAGCAGAAATTCGTGACCTTCCTCGGCTGGACGCCGCATCCGATGAACGTGCAGTTGAAAATGCGCTACCTCAAAGGCGGCGAGAAATATTTTGGTGACACCGGCAGCGTGTATACCTTGACCCGCAAGGGCTACGCACAGGCCTGCCCGAATGTTGGAAAACTGCTGACCAACCTGAGTTTTACCCAGGAAATGGAAAACAGCATCATGGCCGAGGTGGCCAACAACAAGGTCAGCAATGCCGATGCGGCGAAAGCTTGGATCAAAGCCAATCCGGCGGTGTTGGATAAATGGCTGGAGGGCGTGAAGACCGTGGATGGCAAGGACGCGCTGGCCGCTGTAAAAGCCAAACTCTGAACGATACACAACCCTTTGTAGGAGCCGGCTCGCCGGCGAAGCCCTCGAAAACGCCGCGTTTTTTCACACAACCCGCGTTATCGTTACCCACCTTCGCTGGCAAGCCAGCTCCTACAGTATTTAGAGCAGTCCGATGCCCTGGCCCAACCGCCATACACTTTTCCCCTTCCTCGCCTGGCTCCCGCGCCAGACCCGCGCCAGCGTCGGCCGAGATGCGATGGTGGGCCTCAGCGGCGCAGTGCTCGCCTTGCCACAGTCTATTGCCTACGCGCTGATCGCCGGCCTGCCACCCGAATACGGCCTGTACGCCGCGATCATCCCGGTGCTGATCGCCTGCCTCTGGGGTTCCTCCTGGCATTTGATCTGCGGCCCCACAGCGGCGATTTCCATTGTGCTCTATGCCAGCGTCAGCCCGCTGGCCGTGCCGGGGTCGCAGGACTACATCACCCTGATCCTGTTGCTCACCTTTCTCGCCGGTGTTTTCCAGTGGCTGCTGGGCATGCTGCGCTTTGGTGCGCTGGTGAATTTTGTCTCCCATTCAGTGGTGCTCGGTTTCACCCTGGGAGCCGCTGTGGTGATTGCGCTCGGGCAACTGCCCAATCTGCTGGGGCTGGATTTGCCGAGCCAGGCCACGGCGATCAACAACCTGCTGACACTGATCCATCACAGCGGCGAATGGGACCCTGCGTCCGTCATTCTCGGGCTCGGTACCTTGCTGGTGGGTGCGTTGCTCAAATACCTCGTACCGCGCTGGCCGACCCTGTTGATCGCCCTGACGCTGGGCAGCCTGGTCACCTGGTTGTGGCCGGCAATGTTCGGGCATGTGGCGCTGGTCAGTTCCTTTATCGGCAAGCTGCCGCCGTTCAGCCCGTTGCCAATGGACCTGGACGTGATCCTGCGTCTGCTGCCGAGCGCCGTGGCGGTGGGCATGCTGGGGCTGGTCACCAGCCTGTCGATTGCCCGTTCACTGTCAGTGCGCTCGCAGCAATTGCTCGATGCCAACCAGGAAATCCGTGCGCAGGGTTTTTCCAACATCGTGGGCGGATTTTTCTCCGGGTATCTGTCAGCCGGCTCCTTTACCCGCTCCGGCCTCAGTTATGAGGCGGGCGCCTGTTCGCCGTTGGCTGGCGTGTTTTCTGCCTTATGGGTGGCGCTGTTTGCACTGTTTGGCGCGGCGCTGATCGCCCATATTCCGATCCCGAGCATGGCGGCGAGCATCTTGCTTATCAGTTGGGGGCTGGTGGACCGTCGCGGTATTCGGGCGTTATTCCGCGTCAGTCGCGCCGAGTTTGTGGTGATGAGCCTGACCTGCGTCGCCACCTTGCTGCTGGAGCTGCAAACAGCGATTTACGCCGGGGTGCTGGCGTCACTGTTTTTCTACCTCAAGCGCACTTCGCAGCCACGTGTCCAGCAATGGCGCGATGGCGATGAGGACGTGCTGCGCGTGGGCGGTTCGATCTTTTTCGGCGCCAGCCACTACCTGCAAGTGCGCCTGCAAAGCCTGCAGGGCAAACGGGTGGTGATCGAGGCGCAGCAGATCAACTTTATCGACTATTCCGGGGTGGAGATGCTGCACCAGGAGGCGCGGCGCTTGCGTGGGTTGGGACGCAGTCTGACGCTGCGCCGGGCCAGGCCGCAGGTGGTGGAGGAGTTGAGGAAGCTGGAAGGGGCCGACAATTGCCCCATCCATTTCCAAGCATCCATTGCCAAGACTGAACACCCTTAACGCTGTGGGAGCTGGACGTGCCCACCTCAAATAGCGTCAAGCCAACTGCCGGCGCAGCTCAGCCAGCACCGGCGCAGAATCCGGACGCACACCGCGCCACAAGTAGAAGGCTTCCGCCGCCTGCTCCACCAGCATGCCCAGGCCATCCATCGCCACGGATGCGCCATGCTCGGTGGCCCAGCGGCAGAACGCGGTCGGTTCCTTGGCGTACATCATGTCGTAGCAAAACGTCTTGCCCGGTTCGATCAGGCTGCTGGCAATCGGCGGTACATCGCCTGACAGGCTGGCGGACGTGGCGTTGATGATCACATCCACCGGCTCACGCAGCCAGTCGAAACCACTGGCGGACACCGGGCCCAGATCGTCGAACAACTCGGCGAGCATTTCGGCCTTTTCCACGGTGCGGTTGGCGATGATCAGCGAAGCAGGCTGTTCGGCCAGCAACGGTTCCAATGCGCCGCGCACCGCGCCGCCGGCGCCCAGCAACAGGATGCGCTTGCCTTGCAGGTTCAGGCCGGCATTGACCGTGAGGTCGCGCACCAGGCCGGCGCCGTCAGTGTTATCGCCCAGCAGGCTGCCGTCGGCCAGCTTGCTCAGGGTGTTCACCGCACCCGCACGTTGAGCGCGTTCGGTGAGGCTGTTGGCCAGGCGGTAAGCGTCTTCCTTGAACGGCACAGTGACGTTGGCGCCACGACCCTGTTGAAAAAACTCACGAGCACAGCCGGAGAAATCCTCCAATGGCGCCAGCAGGGTGCTGTAGTCCAGTTGCTCGCCCGTCTGCTCGGCGAACATCCGGTGGATCAGCGGCGACTTGCTGTGGCCGATGGGGTTGCCGAACACGACATAGCGGTCCATCAGACAGCCGCCTTGGGCGCGGCAAGGCCCAGCCAGTCACGGTCTTGCAGGAAGTAGTCGGTGAGACGCGCTTCTTCGCTGCCGGCTTCGGCCTTCCAGTCGTAGCTCCAGCGCACTTGCGGCGGCAGCGACATCAGGATCGACTCGGTGCGCCCGCCCGATTGCAGGCCGAACAAGGTGCCACGGTCGTAGACCAGGTTGAATTCAACGTAGCGGCCGCGGCGGAATTCCTGGAATTCGCGCTGCTGCTCAGTGTACGCGGTGGACTTGCGGCGCTGCACGATCGGCAGGTAGGCGTCGATGTAGGCGTCACCGATGGCGCGGATGAAGGCGAAGCAGGTGTCAAAGTCCCACTCGTTCAGGTCGTCAAAGAACAGGCCGCCAATACCGCGCGGTTCGTTGCGGTGCTTGATGTGGAAGTAGGTGTCGCACCAGGCTTTGTAGCGCGAATACACGTCCGGCCCGAACGGCGCACAGGCCTGTTCGGCCACGCGGTGCCAGTGGATGCAATCGTCTTCGTTGCCGTAGTAAGGCGTCAGGTCGAAGCCGCCGCCGAACCACCACACCGGTTCTTCGCCTTCTTTTTCAGCGATGAAAAAGCGCACGTTGGCGTGGGACGTCGGTACGTGGGGGTTGTGCGGGTGGATCACCAGCGACACACCCAGGGCCTCAAAGCCACGACCGGCCAGCTCAGGCCGATGCGCGCTGGCGGACGGTGGCAGACCGCTGCCAAACACGTGGGAAAAGTTGACGCCGCCTTTTTCGATCACCGAACCGTTTTCGATCACACGGGTGCGACCGCCGCCGCCGGCAGGCCGGGTCCAGGCGTCTTCGATAAAGCGAGTGTCCGTCTCGAAGGTTTCCAGGGCGCTGCAAATGCGGTCTTGCAGGTCAAGCAGGTAGGCCTTTACAGCCTCGGTGCGGGTAGTCATGGCATCACCTTGAATCGGGCAAAGCTACGCGAGGCCATTGGGCGTCGGCGGCAAATGGGCGCACAGGATACCACTGCACCCGGTTGCGCCGCAGTTGACGAAGATCAAGCTTAGGAGTTCGATAGGCGGCTACGCGAGTTCGACCCAAGGAGAAGGCAGATGGCAAAACGTATCCAGTTCAGCGCCCATGGCGGTCCCGAAGTGCTTGAGTATGTGGACTACACCCCAGCGGAGCCTGGCCCGCAGCAAGTGCGCGTGCGTAACGAGGCGATCGGCCTGAACTTCATCGACACCTATTTCCGCAGCGGTCTGTACGCGCCGCCAGCCCTGCCATCGGGTTTGGGCGCAGAAGGCGCCGGCGTGGTCGATGCGGTCGGCAGCGAAGTCACCCAATTCAAGGTTGGCGACCGTGTGGCCTACGGCAGTGGTCCATTGGGTGCCTACAGCCAACTGCACGTGCTGCCCGCCGCAAATCTGGTGCATCTGCCGGACGAGATCAGCTTCGAACAAGCCGCCGGCGCCATGCTCAAGGGCCTGACCGTGCAGTACCTGCTGCGCCAAACCTATGAAGTGAAGGCCGGTGAAACCATCCTGTTCCACGCCGCTGCCGGTGGTGTGGGCTCGCTGGCCTGCCAATGGGCCAAGGCCCTGGGTGTGAAGTTGATCGGTACCGTGAGCTCGCCGGAAAAAGCCGCCCTGGCCAAATCCCTCGGCGCCTGGGAAACCATCGACTACAGCAAGGAAAACGTCGCACAGCGCGTGCTGGAATTGACCGACGGTAAAAAGGTACCGGTGGTGTATGACGGCGTCGGCAAGGACACCTGGTTGACCTCGTTGGACAGCGTGGCGCCGCGTGGGCTGGTGGTAAGTTTCGGTAATGCGTCGGGCGCGGTGGATGGGGTGAACCTGGGGATTCTGTCAGCCAAGGGCTCGCTCTACGTCACTCGGCCGACCCTGGCGACCTACGCCAACAACCCACATAACCTGCAGGCGATGGCGGATGACTTGTTCTCGATGATCAAGAGCGGCAAGGTGCGCATTGATATCAACCAGCGGTATGCGCTGGCGGATGCGGCCAAAGCGCAGACCGAGTTGTCGGGGCGGCGGACTACCGGTTCGACCATTCTCCTGCCATAAGGCTACAGCTCTCCGGGGTCAGTGAGGCCTCTTCGCGAGCAAGCCCGCTCCCAGATGTTGATCGGATTCCCACTGGAGGAACTCGATCGAACGGGGGAGCGGGCTTGCTCGCGAAGGCCACGACTCGGTCTCAGGAGGGCCGCACCACCTCACCCGTCACCAGATCACGAATCAGGCTCGGGTTCTTGCGCCCACCCAGGGCGCCACCCAACACCAGGTCCACCTGGCCACGGAAGTATTGCTCCACGCGAATCCGCGAGCGCGCCGCCGGACGGCCCTGCGGGTTGGCCGATGTGGAAATCAGCGGCCCTACCAGCGAACACAGGTCCCGCACCAGCGGATGGTCAGTCACCCGCAGCGCCACGGTGTCGTGCACCCCCGTGACCCATTCCGGCAACAAGTCCTGATGGGGCACCAACCAAGTATTCGGCCCTGGCCAGGTACTGGCCATGCGGTCGATCCAGTCCTGTGGGAAATCTTCGAACAGAAAGTCGAACTGACGGATGTTGTCCGCCACCAGGATCAGGCCCTTGTCCACCGAACGGTTCTTGATGGCGAGCAAACGGTCCACTGCTTCTTCGTTCCACGGGTCGCAGCCCAAGCCCCAAACCGCTTCGGTTGGATAGGCAATCACCGCGCCTGCGCGAATTTCTCGTGCGGTTTCCAGCACACGCCACCGGTTGACCATTGTTCACTCTCCAGACTAAAGCTCTGCTCAGTTTACCGATCTTCTTTACAAAACCTAGCGGCGCGCAAGCCAGCGCCCGCTCTCGCAGATGACCTGGCCTTCCAGCTCAAGCTCCGTCAGGGTCGCCAGCACTTGGGACAACGGCCTTGCGCTGGCAATCGCCAGGGCTTCACTGGAGTGGGGCGCCGCGTGCAGCAGCGCCACCAGCGGGTGGACCACCGGCATCGGCGCCGGGCGAGACAATGCCTGCCAGCCACGCAACCCTTCCAGGATGTGCTCGATAGTTTCCACTAGCACCGCGCCATCGCGGATCAACTGGTGACAGCCCTTGGCGCCGGGATGATGGATTGAGCCCGGGATCGCATACACCTCGCGCCCCTGCTCGGCCGCCAGTTTCGCGGTAATCAGCGAACCGCTGGCCATGCTGGCTTCCACCACCAACACCCCCAGGGACAGCCCGCTGATGATCCGATTGCGTCGGGGGAAGTTACCCGCTTGGGGCGGCGCGTCCAGGGGGAACTCGGAAACCACGGCGCTGCCTTGGTCAATCATCGCCGCCGCCAGCCGCCGGTGGCGCTGTGGATAAAAATTTTCAAGCCCTGTGCCGAGCACGCCGATTGTCTGGCCGCCCACATCCAATGCCGCCTGATGGGCTGCACCGTCAATGCCCAGCGCAAGGCCGCTGGTGATGACAAAACCGGCGCTCGCCAGACTGCGTGAAAACGCTGCCGCCGTGTCCATGCCGGGGCGCGATGCACGACGACTGCCGACTATCGCCAGTTGCGGTTTTTCCAGGATCGAAGGGTCACCGGCGACGAATAACAGTGGCGGCGCATCATCGATCTGGGCAAGCAGTGCGGGGTAGTCCGGCTGGTCCCACATCAGCAATTGCTGGGCCGGACGCGCCAGCCAGGCCAATGCGTCGCTCGCACCGTCGCGGATTTCATGACTGCGTCGGGCATCGGCGCTGATGGAAGGCAACCCGAGCGAACGCCAGGCACTGGCAGGCGCACTGATGGCTTTTGAGGCAGAGCCGAACGCCTCGATCAACAAGCGAAAACGCTTCGGACCCAGTTCCGGCAGCCTGTGCAAGCGTAGACGCGCTTCCAGTTCTGAGGGGGAGATTTCGTGGTTTTTTGTCGGATACATCTGATCATCCTTGACCGGAACAAGCTGTGGATAACTCTGTTGGTAACTTATTTAGCAGGCTATTTATTGCGTTTGATGGGCAGTCTCGAAACGGTCCATTACGGCCAGGGGCCGTGAGGCATTGAGGACCAGGCCGTAACTGAGTTTTTCGTAGGTGCGAAACACCAACAGTGTGCCGGCGCGTTCATCAGGGAGTTGGGTCGGCGTGCCCGTCAGACTGTCGCGTACCGTGGCGCCAGCCTTGATTACGCTGAGCAGTTGGCCTTCGACCAGGCCGTCACGACGGCCTTTATTCAGGGTTACGGCATCCAGCACGCCGATCTGGGTCACGCCCTTGGGGATATCGATGATCTGCCCTTTGATAAAGCGCGTTGCTGGCGTGACGGCAAAGGCTGCCGGGTCGACGGGTGTTTGCGCACGCAGCAAGCGGTCACCGGGACGCACCTCCTGGGTGACACGCTGCACAGCGAGGGTGGTGAGGTCGCCCGCCGTGACGAAACGGGCGGTGCCAATGTCGTCGGCGTTGATCCCCAGTAGCTCTCGGGTCTGCGGGTCGGTGTAGACCTTGCCACGTCGGAATATGCCGTAATTCGGCTGGGAAGGCTCCAGGTCGCCCCTGGCGTGGACCCGCTCGCCATTGGCGCCAAGCACGCGGCCAGCATCGGCAGCGACGATGTAGGGCGCGTTGTCCAGGTCCTGGGGTGTATCGAGAATGCGGTTATGCAGCAGGAAGCGCTGGATAGCGTGTTGTGTCGGTGGGTCCAGACGCTGGATGGGCTGGGGTAGCAGGGCCATGGAAAACGGGGCCCACAGCAGCAAGACGAGTAGCGATTTCCTCATAGGGTGAATCTCCTTTATTATGTGCGTTCGCGTGAAATGCCTGGGCCTTAGCGGCTTTTAAGGGTTTCACACCGGTCGTGTGGGTCCATCCCAACGCCGATTTGCCTCTACCTCACATGTGCAGCAATTACGCTTATGGCTATTTTGAACATCCTCGAATTCCCCGACTCGCGCCTGCGCACGATCGCCAAACCGGTGGCCGTAGTGGACGACAAGGTTCGTCAGTTGGTCGATGACATGTTTGAAACAATGTATGAAGCCCCGGGTATCGGCCTCGCCGCGACCCAGGTCAACGTGCACCTGCGCGTCGTGGTCATGGACCTGTCGGAAGATCGCAGCGAACCGAAGGTGTACATCAACCCGGAGTTCGAACCGCTGACCGACGAGATGGGCGAATACCAGGAAGGCTGCCTTTCTGTGCCGGAGTTCTACGAGAACGTCGAGCGCCCGCTGCGCGTGAAGATCAAGGCCCTGGACCGCGACGGCAAGCCGTTCGAGCTGATTGCCGAAGGCCTGCTGGCGGTGTGCATCCAGCACGAATGCGACCACCTCAACGGCAAGCTGTTTGTCGATTACCTGTCCACGCTCAAGCGCGACCGGATCAAGAAGAAGCTGGAAAAAAAGCATCGCCAGCAAGCTTGATGCCCTCCTTCCAAAGGCTTGCTGCGGCAAGCCTTTTTCTTTGTGACTGCTTTTAACCGAGACCTCCCATGACCGAGCCACTGCGCATAGTTTTTGCCGGCACTCCTGAATTTGCCGCCGAACACCTCAAGGCCCTGCTTGCCAGCCCTTATGACATCGTCGCGGTATACACCCAGCCGGATCGCCCGGCCGGTCGTGGGCAAAAACTGATGCCGAGCCCGGTCAAACAGCTGGCGCTGGAACACGACATCCCTGTGCTGCAACCGCCGACCCTACGCAACGCCGAAGCCCAGGCAGAACTGGCGGCGCTGAAGCCGGACCTGTTGGTAGTAGTGGCCTATGGCTTGATCCTGCCGCAAGTCGTGCTGGATATCCCCCGTCTGGGCTGCATCAACAGCCACGCCTCGCTGCTGCCTCGCTGGCGCGGTGCGGCGCCGATCCAGCGCGCCGTGGAAGCCGGCGACAGCGAAAGCGGCGTGACCGTGATGCGCATGGAAGCAGGCCTGGACACCGGCCCGATGCTGCTGAAAGTCACCACCTCGATCACCGCCCAAGACACCGGCGGCAGCCTGCACGACCGCCTTGCCGAGCTGGGCCCACCGGCTGTAATCCAGGCCATCGCCGGTCTGGCTGCTGGCACCCTGCAAGGCGACGTGCAGGACGACAGCCTGGCCACCTACGCCCACAAACTGAACAAAGACGAAGCGCGCATCGACTGGCGCCGCCCGGCCGTGGAGCTTGAACGCCTGGTGCGCGCCTTCAACCCATGGCCGATCTGCCACAGCACGCTTAACGGCGAAGCCTTGAAAGTGCTGGCCGCGACCCTGGCCGAAGGCAAAGGCGCGCCCGGTGAAATCATCGGCGCCAGCAAGGACGGCCTAGTGGTCGCCTGCGGTGAACAGGCATTGTGTCTGACCCGTCTGCAATTACCCGGTGGCAAGGCGCTCAATTTCAGCGATTTGTTCAACAGCCGCCGTGAGAAATTTGCCTTGGGCACGGTCCTTGGGGTGGTAGCCCAATGAACCCACGTCTGGCCGCCGCCAAGGCTCTCGCCGCCGTCCTCAGCGGCAAGGCGTCGTTGAACAGTTCGTTGCCCACCCAACTGGACAAGGTCGAAGACCGCGATCGCGGTTTTACCCAGGACCTGGCCTTTGGCACAGCGCGCTGGCAACCACGCTTGTCGGCGCTGGCAGCCACGTTGCTGCAGAAGCCGTTCAAGGCGGCCGACGCGGATGTCGAGGCGCTGCTGCTGGTCGGCCTCTATCAACTGCTCTACACCCGCGTGCCCGCCCACGCCGCTATCGGCGAAACGGTCGGTTGCGCCGACAAGCTGAAAAAACCCTGGGCCAAGGCCCTGCTCAACGCCGTGCTGCGCCGCGCCCAGCGCGAAAGCGAAGCACTGCTGGCTGAACTGGAGCACGACCCGGTGGTGCGCACCGCCCACCCGCGCTGGCTGCAAAAGTCCCTGAAGGCGTTCTGGCCGGAGCAATGGGAAGCCATTTGCGCAGCGAACAATGCGCACCCGCCGATGATCCTGCGGGTCAACCGTCGTCATCACAGCCGTGACGCCTACCTGCAATTGCTCACCGACGCAGGTATCGGCGCCACGCCGTGCGTGTACAGCGTCGACGGCATCGTGCTCGAAGCCGCCACTGATGTGCGCGGCCTGCCGGGATTTGCCGAGGGCTGGATCAGCGTGCAGGACGAAGCCGCGCAACTGGCTGCCGACCTGCTCGACCTTGCACCGGGCCAACGCGTACTCGACGCCTGTTGCGCGCCGGGCGGTAAGACGTGTCACATCCTGGAAGTCGAAAAAGACCTGGTCGGTGTAGTTGCCGTCGACCTGGAAGCCAAGCGCCTGGTGCGCGTGCGCGAGAACCTGGCTCGCCTGGGCCTCAGCGCCGAGCTGATCGCGGCCGACGGTCGTGACACCGCCACGTGGTGGGACGGCAAACCGTTCCAGCGCATCCTGCTCGATGCGCCGTGCTCCGCCACAGGCGTGATCCGCCGCCACCCGGACATCAAGCTCACCCGCCAACCCGACGACATCGCCGCCTTGGCCGTGCTGCAGGGCGAGTTGCTCGACGCCCTGTGGCCCACCCTGGAAGTCGGCGGCATCCTGCTCTACGCCACCTGTTCGACCTTACCGACAGAGAACACCGAGGTGATCGAAGCCTTCCTCGCCCGCACCAGCGGCGCGCGGGAGCTGGACCTCGCCACCACGGCCGGCATCAGGCAGCCCCACGGCCGCCAATTGCTTGCGCAAGAAGGCGGACACGATGGCTTCTACTACGCCAAACTGATCAAGATCGCCGCCGCGCGCGGCTGAATGATTTAAGGGAGTGACCGGATGAAAATCATCATCCTTGGGGCAGGGCAGGTCGGCGGCACGCTGGCTGAACATTTGGCCAGCGAAGCCAACGACATCACCGTGGTCGACACTGACAGCGAGCGTCTGCGCAACCTTGGCGACCGCCTCGACATCCGCACCGTACAAGGCCGCGCATCGTTCCCGACAGTGCTGCGCCAGGCCGGTGCCGACGACGCAGACATGCTGGTGGCCGTGACCAACAGCGACGAAACCAACATGGTCGCCTGCCAGGTTGCCCATACTCTGTTCCACACCCCGACCAAAATCGCCCGTGTGCGCGAAGCGGCCTACCTGACCCGCGCCGGGCTGTTCGACAACGACGCGATTCCCGTCGACGTGCTGATCAGCCCGGAACAAGTGGTCACCCACTACATCAAGCGCTTGATCGAAATTCCGGGCGCCCTGCAGGTGATCGACTTCGCCGGCGGCAAGGCGCAGCTGGTCGCGGTGAAGGCCTATTACGGCGGCCCGCTGGTGGGCCAGCAGCTGCGCCAGTTGCGTGAGCACATGCCGAATGTGGAAACCCGCGTAGCGGCGATTTTCCGGCGTGACCGTCCGATCCTGCCCCAGGGCGATACGGTGATCGAGGCCGACGACGAAGTGTTTTTCATCGCTGCCAAAGCGAATATTCGTGCAGTCATGAGCGAAATGCGCCGCCTCGACGAGACCTATAAACGCATCGTCATCGCCGGCGGCGGGCAAATCGGCGAGCGTTTGGCCGAAGCCATCGAAAGCCGCTACCAGGTGAAGATCATCGAGATGAGCCCGGCACGCTGCCGGCATTTGTCCGACACCCTCGACAGCACGGTCGTACTCCAGGGCAGTGCCTCTGACCGCGACCTGCTGATGGAAGAGAATATCGCCGACGCCGACATCTTCCTGGCCCTCACCAACGATGACGAAGCCAACATTATGTCTTCCCTGCTGGCCAAGCGGCTGGGGGCGAAGAAGGTGATGACCATCATCAACAACCCGGCTTATGTGGACCTGATCCAGGGCGGCGATATCGACATCGCCATCAGCCCCCAGTTGGCCACCATCGGCACCTTGCTGGCCCACGTGCGCCGTGGCGATATCGTCAGCGTGCACTCCCTGCGCCGGGGTGCGGCGGAAGCCATCGAGGCGATTGCCCATGGTGACTCAAAGTCGAGCAAAGTGATCGGCAAGGCCATCCGCGATATCGGCTTGCCGCCGGGCACCACCATTGGCGCGATCATTCGTGACGAAGAAGTGATCATTGCCCACGACGATACAGTGATCGAAACCGGGGACCATGTGATCCTGTTCCTGGTGGACAAGAAACATATCCGCGATGTGGAGAAACTGTTCCACGTGGGCCTGAGCTTTTTCTGATCGAACGGAGAGAACCGATGCTGGAGTCCCTGGAAAAAATGCTCGCCAAAGGTGCGGATAATTCCCTGCTGCGCTTTGGTTTGGGCAAGGGTTATCTGGACCTGAAAGACAACGCCAAGGCAGCGGAGCATCTGCACAAGTGCGTCGAGTTCGACCCGAAGTATTCAGCGGCGTGGAAGCTGCTGGGCAAGGCGCATCAGGGACTGGGGGATAGTGCTGCGGCGCGGCTGGCGTGGCAGAAGGGCATAGAAGCCGCCCAGGCCCATGGCGACAAACAGGCCGAAAAAGAGATGACCGTGTTCCTGAAAAAACTCGACCGCCAGGGGTGAATGGCGATCAACAATGGGGGAGCGGGCTTGCTCGCGAAAGCGGTGTATCAGCGTCACATTCAGTGACTGACATACCGCTTTCGCGAGCAAGCCCGCTCCCACATGGGTTTCGCGGCGAACCGGAGTCAGTATGGAATCAATACCACCGCGCCTCACCCGGCGGGCGTTTCTTGAAGCGCTTCATGCTCCACATGTACTGGCTCGGATAAGCGCCGACATAACGCTCCACCACCTTGCTCATCGCGGCGCAGGACGTGGCGGTGTCGGTGCTGTACATGTCTTCCGGCGCCGCTTCCAAAATCACTTTGTAACCCGAACCGTCCGGCAGCCGCAGCGCATGCAGGAACACACCCACCGCCTTGTGGCCGGCGAGCATGTTCGGCACGAACTTGCTGGTCAGCGCCTGGGTGGCGAAGAACGGCACGAAGATCCCCGCGGATTCCGCCGGCTCGGGATCGGCCGGGATTCCCACCTGGCCGCCTTTGCGCACTTCCTTGATCACACTGAGGATGCCTTCCTTGGTCGACGCGGCCACGCGGTTGCCCAACTGCACGCGCTGTTTTCGCAGTAACTCATCCACCGCCTTGAGCTTGGGTGGGCGGTAGAAAATGATCGGTTTGCACTGGCTGCAATAGAAGTGGTTCAGCACTTCCCAGTTGCCCAGGTGGCTGGTGATGCCAACCACGCCTTTGCCTGAGGCGAGGGCTTCGTGCAGCACTTCCAGGCCTTCGACTTCACGCACCAGGTCGATGGAACGCTGGGCCGGCCAGATCCAGGCGCAGGCGCTTTCGGTCAGGGACTTGCCGATGTCCATCAGGCTGCGGCCGACCAGCGCTTCGCGCTCCGCGGGGTCCATGTCCGGGAAGCACTTGGACAGGTTGATCCGCACCGTGTCACGGGAACGGTTGGGGGTTTTCCACATGATCCAGCCAATCGCGGTGCCGACGGCCTGAACGGCGCGCCAGGGCAGCAGGGCAAATAACCGGAGAGCGCCTACCAGCAAGGCGCCTTTCAACTTTTCCACAGGTCACTCCTGATCGTGTGTGGTGCGCAAAGCCGGCATTCTAACCGGCGTTGGCCAGGTCCGCGTAACGGTCGCAGTCCTGAGTGTGGTCCATGACCATGCCCGAGGCCTGCATGAACGCGTAGCAAATGGTCGGGCCGACGAAGGTGAAACCGGCTTTTTTCAGGGCTTTGCTCATGGCTTCAGCTTCCTGTGTAATCGCCGGTACTTCGCTGCGGTCCTTGAAGTGATTGACCTTGGGTTTGCCGCCGACGAAGGACCAGAGCAACCCCACCGGGTCCTCCAGCGCCAGCCAAGCGGCGGCATTGCGGCGGGTGGCATTGAGTTTAAGGCGGTTACGCACGATACCCGGATCGAGCATCAGCGCTTCGATCTCGGCGTCGCTCAGTTGGGCCAGACGCTGCGCATCAAAACCGAACAAGACCTTTCGATAATGCTCGCGTTTGCGTAAAACGGTGATCCAGGAAAGGCCCGCCTGGAACCCTTCGAGCAAAAGCAACTCGAACAAACCCTGCGCATCGCGCAGCGGCGTTCCCCACTCCTGATCGTGATAAGCCATGTACAGCGGATCTTCAGAACACCAAAAGCAGCGTGGCATAAGGCTCCAGGGAGTGGTGGCAGGGCCGAATCGGGTATACTCCCGCTCTTTAAATCGCAGCCCAAGTAACAGGTGAATTTTGTGAGCCAGCCTACGCCAGCCGTGCGTACCTTCCAAGACTTGATCCTCGCCCTCCAGCAATACTGGGCCGAGCAAGGTTGTGTGGTACTTCAGCCCTACGATATGGAAGTAGGCGCCGGCACTTTCCACACCGCAACATTCCTGCGGGCCATTGGCCCGGAAACCTGGAACGCCGCTTATGTGCAGCCCAGTCGTCGCCCGACTGACGGCCGCTACGGCGAAAACCCGAACCGTCTGCAGCACTACTACCAGTTCCAGGTGGTACTGAAGCCGAACCCGGACAATTTCCAGGAACTGTACCTGGGCTCGCTCAAGCACGTGGGCCTGGACCCACTGGTCCACGACATCCGTTTCGTCGAAGACAACTGGGAGTCGCCGACCCTGGGCGCCTGGGGCTTGGGCTGGGAAGTCTGGCTCAATGGCATGGAAGTGACGCAGTTCACGTACTTCCAGCAAGCGGGCGGCATCGAGTGCTACCCGGTGACCGGCGAAATCACTTACGGTCTTGAGCGCCTGGCCATGTACCTGCAAGGCGTGGACTCGGTCTACGACCTGGTGTGGGCTGACGGCCCGTTCGGCAAAGTCACCTACGGCGACGTGTTCCACCAGAACGAGGTGGAGCAGTCCACCTATAACTTCGAACACGCCAACGTCGACAAGCTGTTCGAACTGTTCGACTTCTATGAAAGCGAAGCCAAGCGCCTGATCGAACTCGACCAGCCGCTGCCATTGCCGAGCTATGAAATGGTGTTGAAGGCCTCCCATACCTTCAACCTGCTGGACGCCCGCCGTGCCATCTCGGTAACCGCGCGCCAGCAATACATCCTGCGTGTACGCACCCTGGCGCGTTCCGTCGCCCAAGCCTATCTGCTGGCTCGCGCCAAGCTGGGCTTCCCGATGGCAACCCCGGACCTGCGTGATGAAGTGTTGGCTAAGCTGGAGGCTGCACAATGAGTGCTCAAGATTTCCTGGTTGAACTGGGCACCGAAGAGCTGCCACCCAAGGCACTGAACACCTTGGCCGACGCCTTCCTGGCCGGTATCGAAAAAGGCCTGCAGACCGCTGGCCTGAAGTTCGAAACGAAGAAAGTCTACGCCGCACCGCGTCGCCTCGCGGTGTTGCTGACCGCGCTGGAAACCCAGCAGCCGGACCGCAGCATCAACCTCGACGGCCCGCCGCGCCAGGCGGCTTTCGATGCCGAAGGCAACCCGACCCAGGCCGCCCTTGGTTTTGCCAAGAAGTGTGGCGTCGAGCTGAGCGAGATCGACCAGAGCGGACCGAAACTGCGTTTCAGCCAGGTCATCACCGGCAAGCCGACCGCCAGCCTGTTGCCGACCATCGTTGAAGACTCGTTGAACGACCTGCCGATCCCGAAGCGCATGCGCTGGGGTGCTCGCAAGGAAGAATTCGTACGTCCGACCCAGTGGCTGGTGATGCTGCTCGGTGACCAAGTCATCGACTGCACCCTCCTCGCCCAGAAAGCCGGTCGTGATTCCCGTGGCCACCGCTTCCATCACCCTGAAGCCGTACGCATCACCTCGCCGGCCAACTACGCCGCCGACCTGCGTGCTGCCTACGTGCTGGCTGACGCCAACGAGCGTCGCGAGTTGATCAGCAAGCGTACCGAAGAGCTGGCCCGTCTGCAGGAAGGCACCGCCATCGTGCCGCCAAACCTGCTCGACGAAGTGACGGCGTTGGTTGAATGGCCGGTGCCGCTGGTGTGTTCGTTCGAGGAACGTTTCCTCGACGTACCGCAGGAAGCGTTGATCACCACCATGCAGGACAACCAGAAGTACTTCTGCCTGCTGGACGTGGACGGTAAGTTGCTGCCGCGTTTCATCACCGTGGCCAACATCGAAAGCAAGGATCCGCAGCAGATCATCGCCGGTAACGAGAAAGTCGTTCGCCCGCGCCTGACCGACGCCGAGTTCTTCTTCAAGCAAGACAAGAAGCAGAAGCTGGAAGACTTCAACCAGCGCCTGCAAAACGTGGTGTTCCAGGAAAAACTCGGTAGCGTCTACGACAAGGCCGTACGGGTTTCCAAGCTGGCCGCCTACATTGCGCCACGCATTGGCGGTGATTCCGCCTGGGCTGCGCGCGCAGGCCTGCTGTCCAAATGCGACCTGGCCACTGAGATGGTCGGCGAGTTCCCGGAGATGCAAGGCGTTGCCGGCTACTACTACGCCCTCAACGACGGCGAGCCGGACGATGTGGCCCTGGCGCTGAACGAGCAGTACATGCCGCGCGGTGCCGGCGCTGAACTGCCGACCACCCTGACCGGTGCAGCCGTGGCGATCGCCGACAAGCTGGACACCCTCGTGGGTATCTTCGGTATCGGCATGTTGCCAACCGGCAGCAAAGACCCCTATGCCTTGCGTCGTGCGGCCCTGGGCGTACTCCGCATCCTGATCGACAAGAAGCTGGACCTCGACCTGACCCAGGCCGTGGTGTTTGCCGTCGGCCAGTTCGGCGCCAAGGTCAAGCAGGCCGGCCTGGCCGAGCAAGTGCTGGAGTTTGTGTTCGACCGCCTGCGTGCGCGTTATGAAGACGAAGGCGTGGACGTGTCGGTGTACCTGTCGGTGCGTGCCCTGCAGCCGGGTTCGGCGCTGGACTTCGACCAGCGCGTACAGGCCGTGCAGGCCTTCCGCAAACTGCCGGAAGCCGATGCCCTGGCCGCCGTGAACAAGCGTGTGTCGAACCTGCTGAGCAAGGCCGAAGGCCTGGGCAATGCCGACGTCGACCCTGGCCTGTTCGCGGATGCCAAGGAGTTCTCGCTGAACTCGGCCATCGCCAAGGCTGAAAACGCCGTGAAGCCGCTGATCGCTGAACGCAACTACGCCGAAGCATTGGCTCGCCTGGCGACCTTGCGTGAGCCAGTGGATGCGTTCTTTGAGGCGGTGATGATCAATGCCGAAGATGCCGGCGTGCGGAAAAACCGCTACGCCATGCTGGCGCGTCTGCGTGGCTTGTTCGTCAACATCGCTGACATTTCGACGCTGAGCTGACCATGTTGAAACTGCTGATTCTCGATCGGGACGGGGTGATCAACTACGACTCCGACGCTTACATCAAGTCGGTGGCGGAGTGGATTCCTTTGCCTGGCTCGATCGAGGCCATTGCGCAGTTGAGCAAAGCCGGCTGGACGGTGGCGATCGCCACCAACCAGTCCGGCATCGCCCGTGGCTACTACGACATCGCCACCCTGGACGCCATGCACACGCGCTTGCGCACGTTGGTGGCGGAGCAGGGCGGTGAGGTGGGGCTGGTGGTGTACTGCCCCCACGGGCCGGATGAGGGCTGCGATTGCCGCAAACCCAAGCCTGGCATGTTGAAAACCATTGCAGAACATTACAACGTGCCGTTAGCTGGGATATGGTTCGTCGGGGACAGCCTCGGTGACCTGGAGGCGGCCAAAGCCGTCGACTCTCAGCCAGTTTTGGTTAAGACCGGGAAAGGCGACAAGACCCAGGCGAAAAACCTGCCGGTAGGCACCTTGATTTTTGACGATCTGGCGGCCGTTGCCGCAGAACTTATCAACAACTAGCCGCCCTCGACTTCCTGACCAAGGAGTGTTCGGGAGTGCGCTTTTAGCAGGCGGGCCGTGTCCCGCAACGGTAAATGCCGCCATGTCGATTTTGCAGGCCATCAGAACCTTTTTCTTTTACCTGCTGCTGGGCACCAGTTCGTTTCTCTGGTGCACCCTGAGCTTTTTTATTGCGCCCTTTTTGCCGTTCAAGGCGCGCTATCGCTTTATCAACGTTTATTGGTGCCGCTGCGCGTTGTGGCTGACCAAGGTGTTCCTGAACATTCGTTTTGAGGTCAAGGGTGCGGAAAACGTTCCGGACCAGCCCTGTGTGATTCTGTCGAACCACCAGAGCACCTGGGAGACGTTCTTTCTCTCGGCGTACTTCTCCCCGTTGAGCCAAGTGCTCAAGCGTGAATTGCTGTATGTGCCGTTCTTCGGCTGGGCCATGGCCATGTTGCGTCCGATCGCCATCGACCGTGACAACCCCAAGGCTGCGCTCAAGCATGTGGCCAAGAAGGGCGACGAGTTGCTCAAGGATGGTGTTTGGGTGCTGATATTCCCGGAAGGCACGCGTGTGCCCTTCGGCACGGTAGGCAAGTTCTCACGCGGTGGTACGGCATTGGCGGTCAATGCGCATCTGCCAGTGCTACCGATTGCGCATAACGCCGGTAAGTTCTGGCCGAAGATGGGCTGGGCCAAGCGCGAAGGCACCATCACGGTGGTCATCGGTAAACCGATGTACGCCGAAGGTGAAGGACCCCGCGCCATTGCAGCGCTGAATGACCGTGCCCAGGCCTGGAATGAAGCACAGCAGAGGGCCATGGGTTCGCTGCCGCCGGAGCCGGTTGTAGTCGACACGCCCATTATCTAAGTATCTGTGGATAACCTGTGCACGGTTTGTTGGCGAATCGCCTTTTTTGTCTTGTAAGAATCTGATTTTATTACATATTTCCCAACATAATAAAATCACGAAAAAGGTGCATAAGTTTTTTCCGCATAAAAAAACCGGTCCTTGCGACCGGTTTTTTATGCACAACTGAAAAGTACGTTTTTTCAGTCGTCCAGCAGCGGCAGTCGAAGGCTGAATGTGGTGCCTTTCCCCACCTCACTTTCGCAGCTGATGCGTCCACCGTGGCGCTCTACCACGGCCTTGACCATCGTCAGCCCCAAGCCCAGTCCTTCACTGCCTTGGGACGAATCGAAACGACGGTATTGGTTGAACAACTCCGGCAGGTCCTCTGCAGCAATCCCCGGGCCCTGGTCGCTGATACGGCATTCCAACCAACCCTGCTCGCTACTGTGCCTCAACCTCACGGTCGTCCCGGAAGGCGAATACTTGATGGCATTCTCCAGCACGTTGAACAACGCCCGTGTGAGCAGTGACTGGTCGGCAGAGACCATGCCTTCATCGGCCTCATCCAAATCGTGGACCAGGTGAATACCTTTAAGTTGGGCGATCAGCGCTACTTGATCAAAGGCATCCATGACCAACATAGCGAACAACGTCGGTTGGAACTGATAACCGTCAGCCTCGGCCTTCGCCAGTTGCACGAAGGATTCGGTGAGGCCCAAGGCGCGGCGAACCTGCTGTTCGATCTGGGCAAAGACCGGGGATTCACCGTTATGCACATCCAGCAACGCGAGGATCGCTGAATGGGGCGCACGCAGGTCGTGAGAGAGGAACCGCAACATGGTCTCGCGGTGTTGCTGGGCGTCGCGCTCCTTACTCAAATCCGTCAGGCTCAGCAGCCAACCGAGGGCGACATCGCCTTCAGCCGGCAGCAAGGGCGCAAGCTCCATGCGCAGGCTGCGTTGGTGGATGTCCCGGAACTCTACAAGCTCCAGCGCTGATAGGGCAGGGCGCACGCCATTGTGCAGCGGCGGGTAGCCCAAGTCGGCCAACTGCTCCAGCAGGTTCTGCGTGACCAGCTCATTACCGAACACCTCGCGGGCAATGCGGTTGGCCAGCAGGATATTGCCCATGGGATCGGTAATCAGCGTCGCCACCGGCAGGCATTCCAGGCCATCGGCCATAAAGCGTCGTGTGTCACGCGTACGGCTGACGGCTTGCTCCAGGGCGAAGATACGCGCCTGCAGTACATCGCCTTTGCTGGCGGGTGCACGGCGCCGTTCGGGCAGGACTTTGGGTTCATTGTCCAGGCGTGCCAGCTCCCAACCGAAATAGGCGAGGATCACGCTGAGGCGGCGCCAGTTCCAGATCAGATAACTGAGCAGCAAACCAATCAGGCAGGCCGCAGGCGACCACCAGTGGCCCAGGCGCAACAAGGCCAAGGACACGAGCAAAGCGACAGCCATGCAGCCCAGGGTCATCCACAGCGCATAGCGCGGCCGGTAGAGCAGCAACCCCAGCAGTAACGCCACCCATGCGGTAGCGATCAATGCGGCGAGCCAGCCCGGTAGATCAACGATGCTGCGGCCTTGGAGCAAACCATTGAGCACGTTGGCCTGTATCTCCAAACCCGCTGTGGTGCCCACCGTGGAGGAAAGAGGCGTGACGAAACGATCGCCCATGCCGGAAGCCGTCGAGCCGACGAGGATCAGGCGGTTACGTAGTCGCTCAGGCGCGACTTCACCGTGTAGGACGCTGACGTAGGACACACTGGGAAAGCGCGTATGAGGTGCGATGAAGGGGATACGGATGGCATGTTCGCGATGCCATTGCTGGGTGACCGATTGCTGAGGCTCGCCCGGCATCTCAGACAGCTCGCCACTCATCTCATAGGCCAACCAGGCCAATTGCGGCGCCTTGGCATCAGGCGGGCCTTCACGCAGATAGAGGCTGCGGACCACGCCATCGCTGTCTGCTTCAACATTGATGTGGCCCACGCCTTTGGCACATTTGAGCAGCGGCATCATCTGTGCGTCCGGTTGGCTGTAGTTCGCAGCACCTTCACGCACCAGAGGCAGCAAGACATTGCCAGCGTTGCAGACCGACTCGGCCAGGCGTTTGTCATTGGCCGGGTCACCGGGCTCACTGAAGATCACATCGAACAAAATGCCCGCCGGTTGCGCGGCGCTCAAGCGATCGATCAGGTCGGCGTGCAAGCCGCGTGGCCAAGGCCATCGGCCAAGCTTTTTCAAACTGGCGTCATCGATCGTCACCAGCAGGATGCGTGGGTCGACCGGCAGCGGGCTGAGGCGACGCAAACTGTCGTATAACGGATTGTTCAAGGCCAAGCCGGGGCTCAACGACAGGTAGGCGGTGATAGGCAACAGCAATAAACCAATCCACAACCACTCACGCACCAGGCCGTGGAACAGCCGCTGAGCATGGGTAGGTTGACGTTTTTCGGCCTTGCCCCAGAGCATCATCGGTCAACGCACCTGAACAGTGGGTGGGTAATAGAAGATGTCATAGACCCCGGTTTCTCCCTCAAGGCCGTGTTCGTCGTAAGCCGACAATCGCACGTGATAGAACGAGGCTTTGAGCCCAGTGAAGCTCATTTTCGGCATGCTGGAGAAGTTTTCCTGCTTGATATTCATAAAGGCTTTGTCGGTGGCGACCTGGGCACGGTATCGCTGGGCGCCGGGCAACGGGCGAAGGTACAAACTCCAGACTGGCGCGTCACCTTTCTGGCCGTCTTGGCCGATAAGCTTCGGCGCCGCAAGCAGCTCCACAGGATTGAGGTCGCCCAGTTTCCTGAAGAGCAGACCTTGGCGAGCGGCCACTTTGATCTCGCTTGTGCGATCGCGATTGACGGCGACCTGGCCGTCCAACACTTCCACAAGCGATCGCTCAGCGTCATTGCGCACCCGAAAATGCGTGCCCCGCACGCCCAGCACACCGACCGGCGTCACGATCTGGAAGCGATCATGATCGCTGGCGCGCTTGATCACGTACGCCTCGACCTGGCCTTGTTCGAGCACCACCTGGGGAATCGACAGTTTCTTCTCCAAGCGCAACCGCACCTGGGAATCAGAAGGCAACACCACGCGGGATCCATCACCGAGCAACAGACTGACAAACGCCGAGGCCGAAGTCTTCACACCTTCCTGTTCATCAACAGTCATGCCTTCCAGCAAAGGCGTCGCCTTGCCCTTGGTATCGAGTTTCCAGGCCTCTCCAGTGAGATGCTGGACCACCGCAGGCAGAGGCTGGACCCGGCACAGAAACTCATCGTCGATGTAAGGCGCTCGAACCTTTGTGGCAGCGCCCGCCGAACCCACCACCATGATCAACAGAGAGGGAAGGGCGCGGCGCAAGTAACTGAGAAGAACAAACATGGCGCTCATCAAGGTCGGGGGTTCCAGAAGGCATCTGACATCAGACACAGGAGTTTACGGCAGCGCATGCGTCGGCTGATCCTTTTCCTTATGGTCAGGAGCCGGTATCTTTCCCACATTGGTATCGAGGACTTTCAATGGGTTAACCGCCCATTGTTCCCAGCGTATAGAGAGATCCGAGGGCTCGATGAATCTGCGCACAATTCTTCAGATTCAAAGACCGGCCGGACGGCTGCCGCACTCTTCAAATGAAAGGACCCACCCATGCGTGTCGCAATACTGGATGACGAACCCGCGGAACTGCGCCGGGTGGAACAGACACTGCGACAAATCCCCAGCACCGCCGAACAGCCCTGGACGCTGCATTGCTTCGAACGTGGTGAAGACCTGCTTCGTCAATTGCGCCGGGAAACCTTCGACCTGTTGATACTCGACTGGCAACTGCCGGATATCACCGGCATCGCATTGCTCCGCTGGACCCGCGAACACATGGAATCCCCGCCTGCTGTCATCATGCTCACCAGCCGTGATGCCGAGAGCGACATCGTCACCGCGCTCAACAGTGGCGCGGATGATTACGTCAGCAAACCGTTTCGCCCCAATGAACTGAAAGCACGGGTTACGGCGGTGCTGCGTCGGCATGGCCTGCAGAAGTCTGCTAGCCATGAAGTGCAAAGCTTCAACGACTTGACCTTTGACGATGCCGAATTGACGGTGACCCGAGCGGGAAAACCCATCAACCTCACAGAACGGGAGTATCGCTTGGCTAGCTGTCTGTTTGCCAACCTGGCGCGACCGCTGTCTCGCGAGTACCTCTACGAGCGATTCTGGACCCATGAAGAAATGGTGTCTTCACGGCCGCTGGATACACATATCTACCGGTTAAGAAACAAACTCGGGCTGACGGCGGACCGAGGTTGGCAGTTACTGACCATCTATGGGTATGGTTATCGATTGGAGAGTGTGGCGGCCGCTTCTCAAAGTTAGTGTGCTGATGTTCCACGTGGAGCATTTTAAAAATCAACGTGTTTTACCCAATAAAAAAGGCCAACGTTTAAGCGTTGGCCTTTTTAGTTTGACGGGCTTACCGGGATCAGAAGTCCAGGTTGGAAACCGCCAGGGCATTGCTCTCGATGAAGTCACGACGAGGCTCGACCGCATCACCCATGAGGGTGTTGAAGATCTGGTCTGCGCCAATGGCGTCTTCGATGGTCACACGCAACATGCGACGCTGAGCAGGGTCCATGGTGGTTTCCCACAGCTGATCCGGGTTCATTTCACCCAGACCTTTGTATCGCTGGATGGTGTGACGCTTGGTGCTTTCCGCCATCAGCCAGTCGAGGGCTTCCTTGAATTCCTTGACCTGCTTCTTGCGTTCGCCACGCTGAATATAAGCGCCGTCGTCCAACAGGGTGCTCAGTTGAGCGCCCAGCGTTACCACGGTCTTATAGTCATTGCTGCCGAAGAAATCACGGTTGAACGTGACGTAGTTCGACAGACCGTGGGAGATCAGTTCGACCTCAGGCAGCCACACGTTACGTTCACGGTCTTCTCGCAGGCTGGCCTTGTACACCAGACCAGACTTCTCGACGGTACGCAGGCGCACCTCGTACTGAGCCAGCCAATCTTGCATCGCTGCGTGATCGCCCAATTGCTCAAGGCTGACAGCCGGCAGGTAGATGAAGTGCTCGGTCAATTCCTGAGGGTAGAGACGCGACAGGCGCTTGAGGGTCTTCATCACCATGCGGAAGTCGTTTACCAGACGTTCCAGCGACTCACCGGAAATGCCCGGCGCTTCGTCGTTCAAGTGCAGGCTGGCATCTTCCAGAGCCGACTGCGTCATGTACTCTTCCATGGCGTCGTCGTCTTTGATGTATTGCTCTTGCTTGCCTTTTTTCACTTTGTACAACGGCGGCTGAGCGATGTAGATGTAGCCACGCTCGATCAACTCCGGCAACTGACGGAAGAAGAACGTCAGCAGCAGCGTACGAATGTGCGAACCGTCGACGTCAGCATCGGTCATGATGATGATGTTGTGATAGCGCAACTTGTCGATGTTGTACTCGTCGCGGCCGATACCGCAGCCCAACGCCGTGATCAAGGTACCGACTTCCTGGGAGGAAATCATCTTGTCGAAGCGAGCCTTCTCGACGTTGAGGATCTTGCCTTTCAACGGCAGGATGGCTTGGGTGCGACGGTTACGACCCTGCTTGGCGGAACCGCCAGCAGAGTCACCTTCCACCAGGTACAGTTCGGAGAGGGCAGGGTCCTTCTCTTGGCAGTCAGCCAGTTTGCCTGGCAAGCCTGCGATATCCAGCGCGCCTTTGCGACGAGTCATCTCACGGGCTTTACGCGCCGCTTCACGAGCACGCGCGGCGTCGATCATCTTGCCGACAACCAGCTTGGCTTCGTTCGGGTTCTCCAGCAGGAAGTCGGAGAAGTACTTGCCCATCTCCTGTTCCACCGCAGTCTTCACTTCGGAAGACACCAGCTTGTCTTTGGTCTGAGAGCTGAACTTCGGATCAGGTACTTTTACCGAGATAATCGCGGTCAGGCCTTCACGGGCATCGTCACCGGTGGTGGCGACTTTGTGCTTTTTGGCCAGGCCTTCGGCTTCAATGTAGGTGTTCAGGTTACGCGTCAGTGCGGAACGGAAACCCACCAGGTGAGTACCACCGTCGCGCTGAGGAATGTTGTTGGTGAAGCACAACAGGTTCTCGTTGAAGCTGTCGTTCCACTGCAGAGCGATTTCCACGCCGATGCCGTCTTCACGCTGAATGTTGAAGTGGAACACCTGGTTGACCGCGGTCTTGTTGGTGTTCAGGTATTCAACGAATGCGCGCAGGCCACCTTCATACTTGAACAACTCTTCCTTACCGCTGCGCTCATCCTTGAGGACGATACCCACACCGGAGTTCAGGAAGGACAGTTCACGAATACGCTTGGCCAGGATGTCCCAGCTAAAGTGGATATTCTTGAAGGTCTCAGCCGATGGCTTGAAGTGGATCTGCGTACCGGTGGTTTCACTGTCACCGACGATTTTCATCGGTTCTTTTGGAACACCGTGAACGTAGGTCTGTTCCCAGATCTTGCCACTGCGGCGAACAGTCAGGATCAACTCTTCAGAAAGAGCGTTCACTACCGAAACGCCCACACCGTGCAGACCGCCGGAAACTTTATAGGAGTTGTCGTCGAACTTACCGCCGGCGTGGAGCACGGTCATGATGACCTCTGCTGCCGAAACGCCTTCTTCTTTGTGTACGTCTACCGGAATGCCGCGACCATTGTCGCGCACGGTAATAGACTCATCCGGGTGGATGATGATGCTGATGTCGTCGCAGTGACCGGCCAGAGCTTCGTCGATGGAGTTGTCGACCACCTCGAACACCATGTGGTGCAGACCGCTACCGTCATCAGTGTCGCCAATGTACATACCGGGACGTTTGCGTACGGCATCCAAACCTTTCAGCACTTTAATGCTGGTCGAGTCGTACGTGTTTTCTTCGCTCATGCCTTCACTCCCGATGGTCGTGGGTCTGGGTGATACGGCCTTGTTCCACGTGGAACAAAGCGACTGGCGTTTCCGTCTGCCAGCCTTCCCTCAATAATTCGTGGTCTACACAGGTGATAAACACCTGGCAGCGTAATTCTTCCAACAAGCGGCATAACGCGCGGCGGTGTTGCTCATCGAGCTCCGACGGCAAGTCATCCACCAGATAAATACACTGACCGCGCCGGGCCTGGCTAACCAGATGGCCCTGGGCGATGCGCAATGCACACACCACCAACTTCTGCTGACCACGGGACAAAATATCCGCGGCATTGTGAGCGCCTAGTCTAAGACGCAAATCAGCCCGTTGGGGTCCGGCCTGGGTATGGCCAATTTGCTGATCCCGCTGCAAGGACGTCGCGAGCACTGCACTCAGCTCACGTTCTTTGTCCCAGCCACGGTAGTAACTCAGCGTCAGCCCTTCGAGTTCCAGCAACTCACTCAAGGTCTGCTCAAAGACTGGTTTCAAGGCTTTGATATAAGCACGGCGGTATTCATCTATTTCGTCGCTGGCCAGGCACAGTTCCCGGTCCCAGGCCGCTTGCGAAGCGGCGTCAAGTGTACCATGCCGCAGCCATGAGTTCCGCTGCCGCAGGGCCTTCTGCAGGCGCTGCCAAGTGGCCATGAAACGCGGTTCCACGTGGAACACTCCCCAATCGAGGAACTGCCTGCGGATTTTTGGCGCGCCTTCCAATAGGCGGAAACTGTCGGGGTTGATCAATTGCAGCGGCAGGATCTCTGCCAGCTGCGCAGCACTGCGCGCGTTTTGCCCGTCAATGCGAATCTGGAACTCTCCGCCGCGATCACGGGATATCCCCAGGCTGCTATGCCCACCTTCAGCTAGTTCGACTTGGCCAAACACTGTGCACGCCAACTGCTCGTACTGGATAACCGGTAACAAGCGAGCGCTGCGGAAGGAACGAGCAAGCCCCAGCAGGTGAATGGCTTCCAGCACGCTGGTTTTGCCACTGCCGTTGGCGCCGTGGAGGATATTGATGCGGGGAGAGGGGGAGAAGGTCACCGGGTGCAGATTGCGCACCGCGGTGACCGAGACGCGACTGAGGGACATCTAGCTTCTGCTGAGCATGATTACAGGCGCATCGGCATGACAACATACGCCGAGTCGTCATTGTCGGATTCCTGTACCAGCGCGCTGCTGTTGGAGTCCGACAGAATCAGGCGAACCTGTTCGGTGGTCATCACACCCAGTACGTCCAGCAGGTAGCTCACGTTGAAGCCGATTTCCAGGGAACCTCCGTTGTAGTCGACGCCCACTTCTTCTTCCGCTTCTTCCTGCTCCGGGTTGTTCGCCTGGATTTTCAGCTGACCGTTGGCCAGTTGCAGACGGATACCCCGGTACTTCTCGTTGGACAGAATCGCGGTACGGCTGAACGCTTCACGCAGCGCTTGACGATCCCCCAGCACCAACTTGTCGCCACCTTTGGGCAGCACACGCTCGTAATCCGGGAACTTGCCATCAACCAGCTTGGAGGTGAAGGTGAACTCGCCGGTGGTCGCACGAATGTGGTGTTGACCCAACACAATGCTGACGTTGCCTTCCGGCTCGGTAAGCAGGCGCGCCAGCTCAAGAATACCTTTGCGCGGCACGATCACCTGGTGACGGTCCGGCTGACCGATATCGGCGCGCATAGAGCACATAGCCAGACGGTGACCGTCGGTTGCCACGGCGCGAATGATGCCTTCCGAGACTTCCAGCAGCATGCCGTTGAGGTAGTAACGCACGTCTTGCTGAGCCATGGCGAAGCTTGTGCGCTCGATCAAACGACGCAGCTTGCTCTGCTCCAGGCTGCAGGTCAGCGAGCCTGGGCCTTCTTCCACTGTCGGGAAATCATTGGCCGGCAGGGTGGACAGGGTGAAGCGGCTGCGACCCGCCTTGACCACCAACTTCGCCTCATCAACCTTGATGTCGATCAGCGCGTCGTTAGGCAGGCTTTTGCAGATGTCCATCAGCTTGCGCGCGGGTACGGTGATCTCGCCCGGTTCGGCGGGCTCTTCCAGCTGCACACGACCCACCAGCTCGACTTCCAGGTCAGTACCGGTCAAGGACAATTGCTGGCCTTCGACTACCAGCAATACGTTGGAAAGCACCGGCAAGGTCTGTCGGCGCTCGACGACGCCTGCGACCAGTTGCAGGGGTTTCAACAGGGCTTCGCGTTGAATGGTGAAATGCATGGTCTAGTCCCTTGCCTTAATAAGCTGCGCTGGTGTCATCACGTTGTCAGTGTACGCAGCAGGTTCTTGTAGTCCTCGCGAATATCCGCGTCGGATTCCTTAAGTTCATTGATCTTGCGGCACGCGTGCAAGACCGTGGTGTGGTCGCGTCCGCCAAACACATCACCGATTTCCGGCAGGCTGTGGTTGGTCAACTCCTTGGAGAGGGCCATGGCCACCTGACGGGGGCGTGCCACCGAGCGCGAGCGGCGCTTGGACAGCAGGTCGGAAATCTTGATCTTGTAGTACTCGGCCACGGTGCGCTGGATGTTATCCACACTCACCAGTTTGTCCTGCAGTGCCAGCAAGTCCTTCAGGGATTCGCGAATCAGCTCGATGGTGATATCGCGGCCCATGAAGTGAGAGTGAGCGATGACCCGCTTGAGTGCACCTTCCAGCTCACGCACGTTGGAGCGAATACGTTGAGCGATGAAGAACGCCGCATCGTGGGGCAGGTCGACCTTGGCCTGGTCGGCTTTTTTCATCAGGATCGCGACGCGGGTTTCCAGCTCCGGCGGCTCTACCGCAACGGTCAAGCCCCAGCCGAAGCGCGATTTCAAGCGTTCTTCCAGGCCTTCGATTTCTTTTGGATAACGGTCACTGGTCAAGATGACCTGCTGGCCACCTTCGAGCAGGGCGTTGAAGGTGTGGAAGAACTCTTCCTGGGAGCGCTCTTTGCGGGCAAAAAATTGAATGTCGTCGATCAGCAACGCATCAACCGAGCGGTAGAACCGCTTGAACTCGTTGATTGCGTTGAGCTGCAACGCCTTGACCATGTCAGCCACGAAGCGCTCCGAATGCAGGTACACGACCTTGGCATTCGGATTCTTCTTTAATAGGTGGTTACCCACAGCGTGCATCAAGTGGGTCTTACCCAAGCCAACGCCACCATAAAGGAAGAGTGGGTTGTAACCATGCTTGGGGTTATCGGCTACCTGCCAGGCGGCAGCACGGGCCAGCTGGTTGGATTTACCTTCGACGAAGTTCTCAAAGGTAAAGGTGCGGTTCAGGTAGCTGGTGTGCTTGAGCGCGCCTTCGACCTGCACGGTGCGCTGTTCGGCGCGTACCGGAGCTTGCTGGGAGGCCGCGCCTGCCATCGGATCAAAGCTGTCGCGGGACGGCTCTTCATTCTCTGGTGCATTTTTTTGCGCAGACGACTTGGAGGGCGCAGGAGCAGGAGACGGCGCACTGACAGCCGGTGCCGCTGCCGCCTGGGCTTGCGACGCAGCCGCCGCCAGAGGCGCATTCGGCGCAGCACGAGGCGCCGAGCTACGTTTGCTACCTATTAATAAGGAGAGCACGGGCGCGAGGCCGTTGCCATGTTCATCGAGCAATTCGAGAACGCGGCTCAGGTACTTCTCGTTGACCCAGTCAAGAACAAACCGATTGGGCGCGTAGACACGCAACTCGTCGCCTTCGGCTTCGACCTGTAGCGGACGGATCCAGGTGTTGAATTGCTGGGCAGGCAGCTCTTCGCGCAAAAGCTCCACGCACTGCTGCCAAAGTTCCACTGACACGGATATCCCCTAAGTTGAAAGCCGGTGAGGCAAAAACAGCCGCCATTGTAGCGGCGAGCCGCCCACTTATCCACATGTAGGTTGATCACAGGCCAGCCAAAATCAACGTCTTAACAGCAATAAAGGCGACCAATGGTCTGTGCATAAGCTCTGTGGATAAGCGCCCTTGAGGTCGTTGTACAAGTGGGGTCAAAAGTCTGTGGGTAACTGGCCTGTGGATAACTCGCCATTCCACACACAGCTTATCCGACAGCGCAGCACAGGCAGAGCACCGTTTCTCCCCCGTGTTGTCATTCTCTGTACATCAGGTGGAACAAGGCCTCAATGCAGTTATCCACAGATGATTGCCTGCCTAGCTTTTATAAGCTTTACAGAAAAGCTTTAAATAACTTCCTTCTTTATTTTTATATCTATGCCACGCGCTGGGAAAGCCAAGCGGACAGAAAAAGGTAAATGACCGGTAGATATCTAATTAAAGGAAAAGCTGGTTGGAAATTGACCTAGAGGCTTGCTTTCTCTAGAATCGCCGGTCTCTTAAAACGGGGGCCATTCCGGCCCGTTGTGGACGAACCAGGTAACAACGCCATGAAACGTACTTTCCAACCAAGCACCATCAAACGCGCCCGTACCCACGGCTTCCGTGCTCGCATGGCCACCAAGAACGGCCGTGCTGTCCTGTCGCGTCGCCGCGCCAAAGGTCGTGCGCGTCTGGCAGTTTGATAATCCGGTACTGGTGGTGAGTCAGGACTTCAGTCGGGAAAAGCGTCTGCTAACCCCCGGCATTTCAAGGCAGTCTTTGACTCCCCCACCGGCAAGGTTCCGGGGAAAAATCTCCTGCTCCTTGCGCGTAACAACGATCTTGATCACCCCCGTCTCGGGTTGGTGATCGGCAAGAAGAGCGTAAAGCTCTCCGTTGAGCGCAATCGCCTCAAGCGTCTGATGCGCGAATCGTTTCGCCTCCACCAGGACACTCTGGTTGGTTGGGATATTGTTATCGTCGCGCGCAAAGGCTTGGGTGATGTAGAAAACCCCGAATTGATTCAGCATTTCGGCAAGCTCTGGAAACGTCTGGCGCGTACCAACAAACCAGCTCCAGCGGCCAACGCCGAAACTGTAGGGGTAGACAGCACTGATGCGTAAACTGGCCCTCGTTCCGATCCAGTTTTATCGCTATGCCATTAGTCCTCTGATGGCCAGCCACTGTCGTTTCTACCCCAGTTGTTCCTGCTACGCGTTAGAGGCCATAGAAAATCATGGTCTTCTGCGCGGTGGCTGGCTGACCTTTCGTCGTTTAGGTCGCTGTCATCCGTGGAATCCCGGTGGTTATGACCCGGTTCCGCCTATCCCTACCTCCCGTTCTTCTTCGATGGCCGAGTAATCATGGATATTAAACGCACGATCCTGATCGTCGCCCTGGCAATCGTGTCCTACGTCATGGTTCTTAAGTGGAACCAGGACTACGGCCAAGCTGCCCTGCCGACTCAGAATGTTGCTACCAATCAGGCTGCGCCGGCTATTCCGGACACCCCGCTGGGTAACAATGCGTCCGCGAGTGCCGATGTTCCCAGCGCGAATGGCGAGACAAGCGCCCCTTTAGAGACGCCAGTGGTCACCAATAAAGACCTCATCCACGTCAAAACGGATGTGCTCGACCTGGCTATCGACCCACAAGGTGGTGATATCGCGCAGTTGAAACTGCCGCTGTATCCACGTCGCCAAGACCATCCGGATGTTCCGTTCCAACTGTTCGATAACGGTGGTGAACGTACTTATCTGGCGCAAAGCGGCCTGACCGGCACCAACGGTCCGGATGCTCGTGCTACCGGTCGTCCGGTTTATTCGACCGAACAGAAGACTTATCAACTGGCTGATGGCCAGAACCAGTTGAACGTCGACCTGAAATTCAGCCTCGACGGCGTCAACTACATCAAGCGCTTCAGCTTTACCCGTGGTCTGTACGACTTGAAGGTCACTTACCTGATCGACAACGAAAGCGACAAGCCATGGAGCGGCAACCTGTTTGCCCAGCTCAAGCGTGATGCCAGCTCCGATCCTTCTTCCAGCACTGCCACCGGCACCGCGACTTACCTGGGCGCCGCCCTGTGGACAAGTAGCGAGCCGTACAAAAAAGTGTCGATGAAAGATATCGACAAGGGCTCGCTGAAAGAAACTGTCCAAGGTGGTTGGGTAGCTTGGCTGCAACACTACTTCGTGACTGCCTGGATCCCGAGCAAAGGTGAAGCCAACCTGGTTCAAACCCGCAAGGACAGCCAAGGTAACTACATCATTGGTTTTACTGGCCCGGCGTTGACCGTCGCGCCAGGTGCCAAGGCTGAAACCAGTGCCACTCTGTACGCCGGTCCGAAAAGCCAGGCCGTACTGAAAGAGTTGTCCCCAGGTCTGGAACTGACTGTGGATTACGGCTTCCTGTGGTTCATTGCTCAGCCGATTTTCTGGTTGCTGCAACATATCCACAGCATTGTGGGTAACTGGGGCTTCTCGATCATCTTCCTCACCATGCTGATCAAGGGGATCTTCTTCCCTCTGTCGGCAGCCAGCTACAAGTCGATGGCGCGCATGCGTGCCGTGGCTCCGAAACTGGCGGCGCTGAAAGAACAACATGGCGACGACCGGCAGAAAATGTCGCAGGCCATGATGGAGCTGTACAAGAAAGAGAAGATCAACCCGCTGGGTGGATGCTTGCCGATTCTGGTGCAGATGCCGGTATTCCTGTCGCTGTACTGGGTACTGCTGGAAAGCGTGGAAATGCGTCAGGCACCGTTCATGCTGTGGATAACTGACCTGTCGATCAAAGACCCGTTCTTTATCCTGCCGATCATCATGGGCGCGACCATGTTTATCCAGCAGCGTCTGAACCCGACTCCGCCGGATCCGATGCAGGCCAAGGTAATGAAAATGATGCCAATCATCTTCACCTTCTTCTTCCTGTGGTTCCCTGCTGGTCTGGTGCTGTACTGGGTGGTCAACAACGTGTTGTCGATCTCTCAACAGTGGTACATCACACGTAAAATCGAAGCGGCTACCGCGAAAGCCTCTGCGTAATTTACTCTGTGGATAACCACTCAAGACGCCCCCTAGTGGGGCGTTTTGCTTTCCGTCACTTTAATTCTGGAACCTGCTGATGAGCGCTCCCCGTGAAACCATCGCTGCTGTCGCTACCGCTCAGGGTCGCGGCGGTGTCGGTATCGTTCGTATCTCTGGACCGCTTGCGAGTGTGGCAGCCAAGGCCATCAGTGGCCGTGAGCTGAAGCCGCGCTACGCCCATTACGGTCAGTTCCTGGATGCTGACGACAGTGTGCTGGATGAAGGCCTGGCTATCTATTTCCCGGGGCCGAACTCATTCACAGGCGAAGATGTCCTGGAATTACAGGGGCACGGCGGCCCGGTTGTACTGGATATGTTGTTGCAGCGCTGCCTGCAATTGGGCTGCCGCTTGGCGCGTCCAGGGGAATTCAGTGAGCGCGCCTTCCTGAACGACAAACTCGACCTGGCCCAGGCCGAAGCCATCGCTGATTTGATCGAAGCCAGTTCGGCACAGGCGGCACGCAATGCACTGCGCTCGCTGCAGGGCGCTTTTTCCCTGCGTGTGCATAACTTGACCGAGCAGTTGATCAGCCTGCGCATCTACGTCGAGGCAGCGATTGATTTCCCGGAGGAGGAAATTGACTTTCTCGCCGATGGCCACGTGTTGGCCATGCTGGATAAAGTGCGCGAAGAGTTATCCACAGTGCTGCGCGAAGCTGGGCAGGGCGCACTGCTACGTGACGGCATGACGGTGGTGATCGCTGGGCGACCTAACGCCGGCAAATCCAGCTTGCTCAATGCGCTGGCGGGGCGTGAAGCCGCTATCGTTACCGAGATTGCCGGCACCACTCGGGATATCCTGCGTGAACATATCCACATCGACGGCATGCCACTGCACGTGGTCGATACCGCCGGCTTGCGCGATACCGAAGACCAGGTGGAAAAGATCGGGGTGGAACGCGCGCTCAAAGCCATCGGCGAAGCGGACAGGGTGCTGCTGGTGGTCGATGCCACGGCGCCCGAAGCGGTGGATCCTTTTGCATTGTGGCCGGAATTCCTCGAGCAACGTCCGGACCCGGCCAAAGTCACCTTGATTCGCAACAAAGCCGACCTGACGGGCGAAGCCATTGCGATGGAAACCAGCGCGGATGGCCATGTCACCATCAGCCTCAGCGCCAAGGCGGCGGGAGAAGGCCTGGAATTGCTGCGCGAGCACCTCAAGGCCTGCATGGGCTACGAGCAAACCTCGGAAAGCAGCTTCAGCGCGCGCCGCAGGCACCTGGAGGCGTTGCGCCATGCGAGCGCGGCGTTGGAGCACGGCCGGGCCCAGCTGACCCTGGCGGGGGCAGGGGAGCTGCTGGCTGAGGATCTGCGTCAGGCACAGCAGCTGTTGGGCGAAATCACCGGTGCGTTCAGCTCCGATGATTTGTTAGGGCGGATCTTTTCCAGCTTTTGCATCGGCAAATAGCCAAGTTATCCACAGTCTCTGTGGGCACTGGCGGCCTGAAGAACATCTGGATTCTTCAGGCCGTTATCCATCACCAGTTGTACGAAACCGTCCCAAGCAGCGTACGGCTGTCGCCCCAATAGCAGCGGCCCGCATCGTTGCAACCAGATACATATTCCTTGTCGAACAGGTTCTTGGCGTTCACGTCCACAGACCAGTGTTTGTCGATCTGATAACCAACGGCTGCGTCCACCAGGGTGACGCTTCCTGCGTCCAGCTTCCCGTAAAGCGTTGGTGCCGTGTAGGAGAACGTGCTGTCGAAATACCGCACGCCGCCGCCCAGGGACAAGCCTTTGAGCTGACCGTCGAGGAAACGGTATTTGCCCCACACTGAGGCCTGGTTGCGTGGAACCCCCGTCATTTGGCGGCCCTCGACCAGCGATGTCGCCGAGTCCTTGGTAATCCGAGCGTCAGTGTAGGTGTAGGCCGCTGTCACATTCAGGTTGGGTGTGATGTTGCTGTTCACCTCGACTTCCGCACCTTTGGCGCGGCTCTCGCCCACCTGGCGGTAGCTGTTGGTGGTGGCGTCCAGGTAGGTGTCGTCTTCCTTGCGCAAGTCATACACCGACAGGGTCATCGCCGTATCCCAGCCGATCGGTTCGTATTTCACACCCACTTCGTACTGGCTGCTGGTAATCGGCTTTAACGGTGAACCCGCGTTGGAGATCTGCTGCACAGGCACGAATGCGGTGGAGTAGCTGACATACGGCGTGAGGCCATTGTCGAACTGGTACATCACCCCGCCCTGGTAAGTGAACTTGCGGTCTTCCGAGCGGGTGTTGCTGGCTTTGTTGACCTTGTCGCGGAAATCGCTGTCGACCCAATCCTGACGGCCACCCAGCAGGAACAACCAATGGTCATACTTGCTTTGGACCTGTGCATAAACGCCCTTCATTTGCTGTTCGAGCAAGGTGTTTTGCACGGCCACTGGGGTAAGCGGATCGCGCAGGTACACGGGGTTATACACATTGATGGTGCCGGCGAAGCCTGCGTCCCAATCCTGGTTGAAAGAGGTGCGGTCGTAACTGGCACCGAACAGCACTGTATTTTCCAGGGCACCGACCTGGAATTTGCCTTCCAACTGGTTATCCAGGGAATAGACCATCGACTTGTTATAGCGGTCGTAGGCGGTCATGTTCAGTTGAGTACCGAAACCGCGGTTGTTCAGCGTGCTGGGCCAGGTCTCATGGCGGTTGATGCGCGACTGCATATAGCGCGAGTTCTGACGGAACTGCCAATCATCGTTGAAGCTATGGCTGAATTCGTAGCCGGTGCTCCAGGCTTCACGTTCGAACGTATTCCAATCCGGATCGCCGAGCATGGTGTGCTTGGACAGCTTGCCATTGGGATTTGTAAGCAAAGTGCCAGCGGCCGGTAGGCCAAGTTCGAGGTTGGTGTGGTCCTTCTGGTAATTGGCCAACAGCGTGAGGGTGTTGTAATCGTCGAAATTCAGGGTCAGTGAGGGGGCGATATACAGGCGATCATCGGGCACATGGTCAGTCTGCGTGTCGGACTTACGCCCGAGCATTACAACGCGACCAAGAATGTTGTCGCTGTCGTTGAGCGGCCCCGAGATATCCACACCCAATTGACGGCGATTATTCGAGCCATAACCCAGCTGCACTTCACCTTGCGGCGTCGCAGTAGGGTGTTTGCTCACCAGATTCACCAAACCACCGGGCGCGTTTTCGCCGTAGAGCAGGGAAGAGGGGCCACGGAAGATTTCGACCCGTTCCAGGCCATAGGGCTCACTGGTGGTGTCGTACCGATTGCCTTGTACGCGCAGGCCATCTCGCAGCAGACCGTAGCCGTAATCCGTGGCATTGAAACCGCGAATGAAGAATAAATCACCCGCCAGACCATCGCCGGCAGCAAAAGGTGGCGCGAAGATACCTGGCACGTAACCCAATACTTCGGTCAGGGTCTGCGACTTCTGGTCCTTGATGCGCTGGCCGGTCACGACCGATACCGAACGCGGTGTTTCCGACAGAGGTGTGCTGGTCTTGGTACCAATACGGCTATTTTGCGCCTTGTAGCCCACATCCCCGGCAATCTCTTGATTGAAACCCGCCTGTTGATAAGTGCTGACGGTGGTAGGCGCGAGCGTGAGTTGCCCTGCGGGAATAGCCTGCAGGACATAACTGCCAGGCGCCTGGGTGACGGCTTGCAACCCCGTGTTCTGCAACAACAGGGCAAAGCCTTGCTCCACCGAATAGTCACCTTCCAGCCCAGTCGTGTTCAAACGCGCGGTTTGCTGGGGCGAGAACGACAAGATCACATTCGCCCTGGCGGCAAACTGGCTCAAGGCATTGTCCAGGGGACCCGCGGCAATGATGTAATGCTGCACCGCGCTGGCGGCCATGGCATCAGTAGAGAGCACAACCCCAGCGGTGGCTGCCGTGCCGAGCAGGAGGCTGCAGGTCATACCGTGGTAGGAAAGTCGCTGGCGGAGCTTGGGAGGAAGGCGCATAGGTGGATAAGCCCTGAAGGTGGCGTCGTGATTACCTGTAGGGCCGTTCCAGGTAAAAAAAGATAACCCCTTGTGCGATTTTTTTTGCGATCAACCGATTCGTTTCACCGAAACCCAATAACGAGTGAAGTACTTCACCTGGATCGGCAGGGTTGCCTGCAGGTTGGCCAGTACTGCGTCGGTAGAATCCAGGCGGAAGGTCCCGGAAACACGTAGACGTGCCGAAGCCAAGTCGCATTGCAGGACACCCGTACGGTAGCGGGCGAGGTCTTCGATCACATCTCCGAGGCGAGCGTCCAAGACGATCAGTTGGCCATCAACCCAGGCCGCCTGTGACCCGCTATACACACGGTCCAGCCCCACGTTTTGGCGATCAAAGTCAGCGCTTTCCCCGGCCCCAAGCAGTCGTGCGTGGTTAGGTTGGTCCCCTGGCGACACGCTCACCCGATCCTCCAGGACGCCGACGCGCGTGGCGTCTGGCAACTGGCGCACAGTGAACGTGGTGCCCAACGCTTGGACTCGGCCTTGGCGGGTCTCGACATAAAACGGTGTCTGCCCACCCAATTTCCCAGTGTGGATAAGTACTTCACCTTCGCGCAGGCGCACCAATCGCTGGCGCCCGTCGAACACCACGTCAATCGCTGTGCGGGTATTAAGATCAATCCGCGTGCCATCGGCCAGTTCGATGCGCCGGCGTTCCCCCACAGACGTACGGTAGTCAGCCCACACATTGCCCAGGGGCGTGTGCTGCTGGAGATTCCAACCGAGATACCCAGTACCGCCGAGCACCAGCATCCACTTCAGTACCTGGCGACGTTGCTGGGTGGTCGACAATGCGCGGCGGGTGAAGTCCTGCGGCAGTGCGCCAAGGCTGCGCTGCAGTTGTTCCATCTGGTTCCACGCGGCCTGATGGGACGGATCGCCGTTGAGCCATTGTTGCCAGGCCAGGCGTTCGGCAGCGGTAGGCACTTGGGATTGAAACTGTACATACCAAGTGGCAGCGGCCTCAAAGGTCTTGCGATCGGGGTTCGCCATTACAGGCTGGCCATGATCAGTGAGCATTCAGTCAATGCACGGATCATGTGCTTCTTCACCGTGGTCAATGACACCTGCAGTTCATCCGCGATCTGTTGATAAGTCAGGCCCTCGACCTGCGACAGCATGAAGATCCGCCGAGCTCGCTCGCCGAGCCCGGCCAAGGCTTTATCAACGGCCACCAGTGTCTCGATGATGATGGCTTTGTCTTCTTCACTGATGGCCGTGGCGTCAGGCCGTTCGGCCAAGGTTTGCTTGTAGGCCTGCTCGATGGCATGCCGACGGTAACGATCAATCACCAGGCCCCTGGCGATGGTCGCCAGGTAGTCACGTGGTTCAAGGATCTGCGCTGCATGTCGCCCACCCAAGATACGCACGAACGTATCGTGCGCCACATCGGCCGCATCGCAGGCGTTATGCAACTTGCCTTTGAGCCACCCATGCAACCAGGAATGGTGCTGCTCGTAGATGTTCTGGACCGCAGCCGTGTGTGAAGAAGGGGACATAGGGCATGACAAAGTAGGTTAATGATAATCGCTATTATTAACTGCCCCGCTGTTTTCTCACAATAGATCTCTTTTTTGGCTGTGCTTACTACCGGGTGGGAGGTTTCGGATGGCTTCGTCGTGGACGAAATACCCAGGGGTGTGGCGATTTATGTGGATTAAGCCCTGTGAATAACCGCCTCTGTGCCCAGTTGATAACAGGCCCTGAAACCTGAGTAAAAACCCCTCTGTGGATAACCATCGCTTTAATCCACAGGCTTAAAGCACTTATCCAAGGGCCTCATTGGCACATGACCACAGACTTTTGAATCTCTGTACACTAAGTAAATAGGGGCCTGTAGAGATCTATCCACAGAAAGGTTGCTCAGTATAAATAAACATAAAAACAAAGATTTAATAAATTTCTCTCTTTTAATTTCTATTGTCTGTGATTCATCCACAGCTGGTTAAATTTTGTGCAAAGGGTTCTTTAGGAAGGGCTAAGTCCCTATACTTGCCGCCAAAGCTCTAAAACTCTTTCAACAGACAATTCCTGATTACCTACATAAGCAGGCACGAGGTGCGTGGTGGATTTCCCTTCCCGTTTTGAAGTGATCGTCATCGGCGGCGGTCATGCCGGTACCGAGGCAGCACTGGCGTCAGCACGCATGGGCGTAAAAACCCTGTTGTTGACGCACAACGTGGAAACCCTCGGAGCAATGAGTTGCAACCCTGCCATCGGTGGGATCGGCAAAAGTCACCTGGTCAAGGAAATCGATGCCCTTGGCGGCGTGATGGCCATGGCTACCGATAAGGGTGGTATTCAATTTCGTGTGCTCAACAGTCGCAAAGGCCCGGCCGTACGTGCTACCCGTGCTCAAGCAGACCGCATCCTGTACAAGGCTGCCGTGCGCGAAACCCTGGAAAACCAGCCGAACCTGTGGATATTTCAACAAGCAGCGGATGACCTGATCGTCGAACAAGACCAGGTACGCGGTGTTGTCACCCAAATGGGCCTGCGGTTCTTCGCAGAATCCGTGGTGTTGACCACCGGTACGTTCCTCGGCGGACTTATCCACATTGGTATGCAGAACTATTCCGGCGGTCGCGCCGGTGACCCGCCGTCGATTGCCCTGGCAAAACGCCTGCGTGAATTGCCACTGCGTGTCGGCCGCCTGAAAACCGGGACCCCGCCGCGAATCGATGGGCGTTCCGTGGATTTCTCGGTGATGACCGAACAGGCCGGCGATACGCCGATCCCGGTCATGTCGTTCATGGGGTCCAAAGCGCAGCACCCGAAACAGGTGAGTTGCTGGATTACCCACACCAATGCCCGCACCCACGAGATCATTGCCGCGAACCTCGACCGTTCGCCGATGTATTCCGGGGTAATCGAAGGCATCGGCCCGCGTTATTGCCCGTCGATCGAAGACAAGATCCACCGCTTTGCCGACAAGGAAAGCCACCAGGTCTTCATCGAGCCCGAAGGCTTGACCACTCACGAGCTGTACCCGAACGGAATATCCACGTCCTTGCCGTTCGACGTGCAGATCCAGATCGTGCAGTCGATCCGCGGCATGGAAAACGCGCACATCGTGCGTCCGGGCTACGCCATCGAATACGACTACTTCGACCCCCGCGACCTGAAGTACAGCCTGGAAACCAAAGTCATTGGCGGTCTGTTCTTCGCCGGGCAAATCAACGGCACCACCGGTTACGAAGAAGCCGGCGCCCAAGGTTTGCTGGCCGGAACCAACGCTGCGCTGCGTGCGCAAGGCAAAGACAGCTGGTGCCCGCGTCGCGACGAAGCGTACATCGGTGTATTGGTCGATGACCTGATTACCCTGGGCACCCAGGAACCGTACCGGATGTTCACTTCCCGGGCGGAATACCGTTTGATCCTGCGCGAAGACAACGCCGACCTGCGCCTGACCGAAAAAGGTCGTGAACTTGGGCTGGTCGATGATGTGCGTTGGGAAGCCTTCTGCAAAAAACGTGAAAGCATTGCATTGGAAGAGCAGCGCCTGAAAAGCACCTGGGTTCGCCCGGGGACTGAACAAGGCGATGCGATCGCTGAAAAATTCGGCACGCCGCTGACCCACGAGTACAACTTGCTCAACCTGCTGTCACGTCCGGAAATCGACTACGCTGGTCTGGTCGAAGTGACCGGCCAGGGCGCAGAAGATCCACAGGTCGCCGAGCAGGTCGAAATCAAGACCAAATACGCCGGTTACATTGACCGCCAACAGGACGAGATCGCTCGCCTGCGCGCCAGTGAAGACACCAAGCTGCCTGCGGACATCGATTACACCGGGATTTCCGGGCTGTCGAAAGAAATCCAAAGCAAGCTGGGGATAACTCGGCCGGAAACCCTGGGGCAGGCTTCACGTATCCCAGGCGTCACCCCGGCGGCGATATCGCTGCTGATGATTCATTTGAAAAAACGCGGCGCGGGCCGTCAGTTGGAGCAAAGCGCTTGAGTTCGTTGGTCACCTCGCAACACGCCGAAGAGTTATCCACAGGTGCACGCCAGTTGGGCGTCGACCTGACCCCGGCCCAGCATGAATTGCTGCTGGGCTATCTGGCCCTGTTGATCAAATGGAACAAGGCTTACAACCTGACAGCGGTGCGTGATCCCGACGAAATGGTGTCCCGTCACTTGCTCGACAGCTTGAGCGTGATGCCATTCATCGAAAACGGCCGTTGGTTGGACGTTGGCAGTGGCGGCGGCATGCCTGGCATTCCGTTGGCCATCCTGTTTCCCGGCTCCCAAGTGACCTGCCTGGACAGCAACGGCAAGAAAACCCGCTTCCTGACTCAGGTCAAACTCGAACTCAAGCTGGATAACCTGCAGGTTATCCACAGTCGTGTCGAAGCCTTCACGCCTGAACAGCCTTTCACCGGAATTGTTTCCAGGGCATTCAGCAGCATGGAGAACTTCAGCAACTGGACTCGCCATCTTGGCGACCGCGACACCCGCTGGCTGGCAATGAAGGGCGTCCATCCAAGCGATGAGCTGTTAGCATTGCCGGCAGACTTCCACCTCGATAGCGAACACGCCTTGGCTGTACCCGGTTGCCAAGGCCAACGCCATCTGCTGATACTGCGCCGCACGGCATGATTGGGAACACAAGCAAGAATGGCTAAGGTATTCGCGATAGCGAACCAGAAAGGTGGCGTGGGCAAAACCACCACCTGCATCAACCTCGCAGCATCCCTGGTCGCGACCAAGCGCCGGGTGCTGTTGATCGATCTCGATCCACAGGGCAACGCCACCATGGGTAGCGGTGTGGATAAACACGGCCTGGAAAACTCGGTCTACGACTTGCTGATTGGCGAGTGCGACCTGGCCCAGGCCATGCACTATTCCGAACACGGTGGTTATCAACTGCTGCCGGCCAACCGCGATTTGACCGCGGCGGAAGTGGTGCTGCTGGAAATGCAGATGAAAGAAAGCCGTCTGCGCAGCGCCTTGGCGCCAATCCGTGAGAATTACGACTACATTTTGATCGACTGCCCGCCGTCACTGTCGATGCTGACCTTGAACGCGTTGGTGGCCGCCGATGGTGTGATTATCCCCATGCAGTGCGAGTACTACGCGCTGGAAGGTCTGAGCGACCTTGTGGATAACATCAAGCGCATCGCCGAGTTGCTCAACCCGAACTTGCAGATCGAAGGCCTGTTGCGGACCATGTTCGACCCACGCCTGAGCCTGATGAACGATGTGTCGGCGCAACTCAAGGAACACTTCGGTGATCAGTTGTACGACACGGTGATCCCGCGCAACATCCGTTTGGCCGAAGCCCCGAGCTACGGCATGCCGGCCCTGGCCTACGACAAGCAATCCCGTGGCGCCATTGCCTACCTGGCGCTGGCCGGCGAGATGGTTCGTCGCCAACGCCGCAACTCACGCACCGCTGCAGCCCAGCCAACTTAAGGAATCCCCATGGCCGTCAAGAAACGAGGTCTCGGACGTGGACTGGATGCACTGTTGAGTGGTCCGACCGTCACATCGCTTGAAGAACAAGCGGTGCAGGCCGACGAGCGCGAGCTGCAACACCTGCCGTTGGACCTGATCCAGCGCGGCAAATATCAGCCGCGCCGCGACATGGACCCCCAGGCACTGGAAGAACTGGCCAATTCGATCAAGGCCCAGGGCGTGATGCAGCCGATCGTGGTGCGCCCGATTGGTGGCGGCCGCTTTGAAATCATCGCCGGCGAGCGCCGCTGGCGTGCGAGCCAGCAGGCTGGCAAGGAAACCATTCCGGCGATGGTGCGCGATGTGCCGGATGAAACCGCCATCGCCATGGCGCTGATCGAGAACATCCAGCGCGAAGACCTCAACCCGATCGAAGAAGCGATCGCTCTGCAGCGTTTGCAGCAAGAGTTCCAGCTGACCCAGCAACAAGTGGCCGAGGCGGTGGGTAAATCCCGCGTGACCGTGTCCAACTTGTTGCGCCTGATCGCGTTGCCGGAAGTCATCAAGACCATGTTGTCCCACGGCGACCTGGAGATGGGTCACGCCCGTGCTTTGCTCGGTTTACCGGAAAATCAACAGGTTGAAGGGGCGCGACACGTTGTCGCACGAGGGCTCACCGTTCGCCAGACCGAGGCGCTGGTTCGCCAGTGGCTCAGCGGTAAACCTGCACCGGTCGAAACGGTTAAACCTGATCCGGATATCGCTCGTCTCGAGCAGCGCCTGGCCGAGCGCCTGGGCTCTGCGGTGCAAATTCGCCACGGTAAGAAAGGCAAAGGGCAATTGGTCATCGGATATAACTCCCTCGACGAGCTTCAAGGCGTCCTTGCCCACATCCGTTGAAACATTCACTGAAACATTTGCTCATGTAGCGCGTGATCGGAAATCACTACCCGACAGTTGAATAGGGGCAGAACCGCCCCTATACTCTGCGCGCATTTTGTCGGCACAAATTATGCCAAGTTATTGATATCCGGCAGCCGACCATTGAGGAGCAAGAGTGATGGAAACCCGCACGCCAAACACGTTGCCGTTCCGTCGCTTGGCCGTTTTTCCGGTTTTATTGGCTCAATTTGTCATTTTGCTGATCGCCGCATTGGCGCTTTGGTACGGGCATGGAGTCGTTGCCGGATATTCAGGACTCTGCGGAGGCCTGATAGCCTTGCTGCCCAATATGTATTTTGCTCACAGGGCCTTTCGGTTTTCCGGCGCCCGAGCAGCCCAGGCTATCGTCCGGTCATTTTATGCCGGCGAGGCGGGGAAACTGATTTTGACGGCAGTGCTGTTTGCACTGACCTTTGCAGGTGTGAAGCCATTGGCGCCGCTGGCTGTATTCGGCGTCTTCGTGTTGACCCAACTGGTCAGCTGGTTCGCTCCCCTGCTAATGAAAACAAGACTTTCGAAACCTTAGGGCGTTTGAGGCAACCATGGCAGAAACAACCGCTTCGGGCTATATCCAGCACCACTTGCAGAACCTGACCTTCGGTCAGCTTCCTAATGGCGGCTGGGGCTTTGCCCACTCCGCAGCAGAGGCCAAAGAAATGGGCTTCTGGGCTTTCCACCTGGATACTCTGGGCTGGTCGGTCGCATTGGGTCTGATTTTCGTCTTCATTTTCCGCATGGCGGCAAAGAAGGCGACTTCCGGTCAGCCAGGTGCTTTGCAGAACTTCGTTGAAGTACTGGTCGAATTCGTCGATGGCAGCGTGAAAGACAGCTTCCATGGCCGTAGCCCGGTGATCGCACCGCTGGCACTGACCATCTTCGTCTGGGTGTTCCTGATGAACGCCGTCGACCTGATCCCGGTTGACTGGATTCCTCAGTTGGCCATGGCGATCAGCGGCGACCCACACATTCCATTCCGTGCCGTATCGACCACTGACCCTAACGCTACCCTGGGCATGGCCCTGTCGGTATTCGCGTTGATCATTTTCTACAGCATCAAGATCAAGGGCATCGGCGGTTTTATTGGCGAACTGACCCTGCACCCGTTCGGCAGCAAGAACATTTTCGTTCAAGCCCTGCTGATCCCGGTGAACTTCCTGCTGGAATTCGTGACCCTGGTCGCCAAGCCGATTTCCCTGGCCCTGCGACTGTTCGGCAACATGTATGCCGGCGAGTTGGTGTTCATTCTGATCGCTGTGATGTTCGGCAGCGGCCTGCTCTGGCTTAGCGGCCTGGGCATTGTTCTGCAGTGGGCGTGGGCTGTGTTCCACATCCTGATCATCACCCTGCAGGCCTTCATCTTCATGATGCTGACCATCGTCTACCTGTCGATGGCGCACGAAGAGAACCATTAAGACCAGTCTCGACTAGTCTGATGTCCTTCCCGGTCAAACGGGAAGGTGGCCCACCAGGGCTATGAAACGATTTGTTTTACCGCTTTAAAATCTAAAAAACCTAAACCATACGACGTAAAAGTCGGGAGGAAAGATGGAAACTGTAGTTGGTCTAACCGCTATCGCTGTTGCACTGTTGATCGGCCTGGGCGCCCTGGGTACTGCCATTGGTTTCGGCCTGCTGGGCGGCAAGTTCCTGGAAGGCGCAGCGCGTCAGCCAGAAATGGTTCCAATGCTGCAAGTTAAAATGTTCATCGTCGCCGGCCTGCTCGACGCCGTGACCATGATCGGTGTTGGTATCGCTCTGTTCTTCACCTTCGCGAACCCTTTCGTTGGTCAACTCGCCGGTTAATCACTCGTTTTTTCGAGTGATTGGTGTGTTGTGCAACGAATGAGCGAGGTATTGGCGTGAACATTAATGCAACCATTATTGGTCAGTCCTTAGCGTTCTTGATTTTTGTCGTTTTCTGCATGAAGTTCGTATGGCCTCCGGTCATCGCAGCTCTGCACGAACGTCAGAAGAAGATCGCGGATGGGCTGGACGCTGCAGCACGAGCAGCTCGCGACCTGGAGTTGGCCCAAGATAAAGCGGGTCAACAACTGCGCGAAGCGAAAGCTCAAGCAGCCGAAATCATTGAGCAAGCCAAGAAACGCGGTAACCAGATTGTTGAAGAGGCTGTTGAAAAAGCCCGTATCGACGCTGACCGTGTGAAGGTTCAGGCTCAGGCCGAGATCGAGCAGGAACTGAACGGTGTCAAAGATGCGCTGCGTGCCCAACTGGGTGCTCTGGCCGTCGGCGGTGCTGAGAAGATCCTGGGTGCCACAATCGATCAAAACGCGCACGCGGAGCTGGTAAACAAACTGGCTGCTGAAATTTAAGCGAGGGCGATCATGGCAGAATTGACCACGTTGGCCCGACCTTACGCTAAGGCAGCCTTCGAGCACGCCCAGGCCCACCAGCAGCTGGCCTCTTGGTCAGCCATGCTCGGCCTGGCTGCAGCAGTGTCGCAAGACGACACCATGCAGCGCGTGCTCAAGGCCCCGCGACTGACGAGCGCAGACAAGGCCGCCACTTTTATTGAAGTGTGCGGCGACAAGTTTGATGTGAAAGTGCAGAACTTCATCCACGTCGTTGCCGAAAACGACCGTCTCCTGCTTCTGCCGGAGATTGCCGCTCTGTTCGACCTGTACAAGGCCGAGCAAGAGAAGTCGGTAGACGTTGAAGTGACCAGTGCTTTTGCATTGAACCAAGAACAGCAAGACAAACTCGCCAAGGTTCTCAGTGCACGACTCGACCGGGAAGTGCGCCTGCAAGTTGCGGAAGACAAGTCCCTCATTGGGGGCATTGTCATTCGCGCCGGCGACCTGGTTATCGATGGCTCGATTCGCGGCAAACTCGCGAATCTTGCCGAAGCATTGAAATCTTGAGTTTGAAGGGGCAGCAGAGCAATGCAGCAACTCAATCCTTCCGAAATAAGTGAAATTATCAAGGGCCGCATCGACAAGCTCGATGTGACCTCCCAAGCCCGTAACGAAGGCTCTGTCGTCAGCGTATCTGACGGTATTGTGCGGATTCACGGTCTGGCCGACGTAATGTCCGGCGAGATGATCGAGTTTCCGGGCGGCGTCTTCGGTATGGCCCTCAACCTGGAGCAAGACTCCGTAGGTGCCGTTATCCTGGGCGCTTACCAGTCTCTGGCTGAAGGCATGAGCGCCAAGTGCACCGGCCGCATCCTGGAGGTTCCGGTTGGTAAGGAACTGCTGGGTCGCGTAGTCGACGCACTGGGTAACCCTGTTGACGGCAAAGGTCCACTGGGCAACACCGAGACCGACGCGGTCGAGAAAGTTGCTCCAGGCGTGATCTGGCGTAAGTCGGTAGACCAGCCTGTACAGACTGGCTACAAGGCTGTCGATGCCATGATCCCTGTCGGCCGTGGCCAGCGTGAGCTGATCATCGGTGACCGTCAGATCGGTAAAACCGCTCTGGCGATCGACGCGATCATCAACCAGAAAGACAGCGGCATTTTCTGCGTCTACGTAGCCATCGGTCAGAAGCAATCGACCATCGCCAACGTGGTTCGCAAGCTGGAAGAGAACGGCGCACTGAAAAACACGATCATCGTGGCTGCCAGTGCTTCGGAATCGCCTGCACTGCAATACCTGGCACCGTATGCCGGTTGCACCATGGGTGAATTCTTCCGCGACCGCGGTGAAGACGCGCTGATCGTTTATGACGATCTGTCCAAGCAAGCAGTGGCTTACCGCCAGATTTCCCTGCTGCTGCGCCGTCCACCAGGCCGTGAAGCTTACCCAGGCGACGTGTTCTATCTCCACTCCCGTCTGCTGGAGCGCGCATCCCGCGTTTCGGAAGAGTACGTAGAGAAGTTCACCAACGGCGCAGTGACCGGCAAAACCGGTTCCCTGACCGCACTGCCGATCATCGAAACCCAGGCTGGCGACGTTTCCGCGTTCGTTCCGACCAACGTGATTTCCATCACCGACGGTCAGATCTTCCTGGAATCGGCCATGTTCAACTCGGGCATCCGCCCTGCAGTGAACGCCGGTGTTTCGGTATCCCGTGTGGGTGGTGCCGCTCAGACCAAGATCATCAAGAAGCTCTCCGGTGGTATCCGTACCGCTCTGGCTCAGTACCGTGAACTGGCGGCATTCGCCCAGTTCGCTTCTGACCTGGACGAAGCGACCCGTAAGCAACTTGAGCATGGTCAGCGCGTTACCGAGCTGATGAAGCAGAAGCAATACGCCCCAATGTCGATCGCTGACATGGCGTTGTCGCTGTATGCCGCTGAGCGTGGGTTCCTGACTGACGTCGAAATCGCCAAGGTCGGCAGCTTTGAACAAGCGCTGATTGCTTACTTCAACCGCGATCACGCCGACTTGTTGGCCAAGATCAACGTGAAGGGTGACTTCAATGACGAAATCGACGCTGGCCTGAAAGCCGGTATCGAGAAGTTCAAGGCCACCCAAACCTGGTAAGCCGCAGCGGGAGCCGCAAGGCTCCCGCTTGCTAACCTGATAGGTGTTACATGGCAGGCGCAAAAGAGATTCGCAGTAAGATTGCGAGCATCAAAAGCACGCAAAAAATTACCAGCGCCATGGAAAAAGTGGCGGTCAGCAAAATGCGCAAGGCACAAATGCGCATGGCTGCTAGCCGTCCTTATGCGGAGCGTATCCGCCAGGTAATTGGGCATCTGGCCAACGCCAACCCGGAATACCGCCACCCATTCATGATCGACCGCGAAGTTAAGCGTGTGGGTTATGTGGTTGTGAGCAGTGACCGTGGTTTGTGCGGTGGTTTGAATACCAACCTGTTCAAGGCCCTGGTCAAGGACATGGCGGTAAACCGCGAAAAAGGCGTCGAGATCGATCTGTGTGTTGTTGGTAGCAAGGGTGCGGCCTTTTTCCGCAACTTCGGCGGTAACGTCGTAGCAGCTATCAGCCACCTGGGTGAAGAGCCGTCGATCAATGATTTGATCGGCAGCGTGAAGGTGATGCTGGATGCGTACCTGGAAGGCCGGATTGATCGCCTCTCCGTGGTATCCAACAAGTTCATCAACACCATGACCCAGCAGCCAACCGTGGAGCAATTGATTCCACTGGTGGCGACTCCGGATCAGGAACTCAAGCACCACTGGGACTACCTCTACGAACCAGACGCCAAAGAGCTGCTTGACGGCTTGATGGTGCGCTACGTGGAGTCGCAGGTGTACCAGGCGGTGGTCGAGAACAACGCAGCTGAACAAGCGGCGCGGATGATCGCGATGAAAAACGCTACCGATAACGCCGGTGATCTGATCAGCGATTTGCAGCTGATCTACAACAAGGCGCGTCAGGCTGCGATCACCCAAGAGATCTCGGAAATCGTCGGCGGCGCTGCCGCGGTTTAACGGTTCAAATATTCAGAGGATCCAGCTATGAGTAGCGGACGTATCGTTCAAATCATCGGCGCCGTTATCGACGTGGAATTTCCACGCGACAGCGTACCGAGCATCTACAACGCGCTGAAAGTACAAGGCGCGGACACTACTCTGGAAGTTCAGCAGCAGCTGGGCGACGGCGTAGTTCGTACCATTGCGATGGGTTCCACCGAAGGCTTGAAGCGCGGTCTGGACGTTGTCGACTCTGGCGCAGCCATCTCCGTACCGGTCGGTAAAGCGACCCTGGGCCGGATCATGGACGTACTGGGCAACCCGATTGACGAAGCTGGTCCGATCGACACCGAAGAGCGTTGGGGCATTCACCGTCCAGCACCTTCGTTCGCGGAACAAGCTGGCGGCAACGACCTGCTGGAAACCGGCATCAAGGTTATCGACCTGGTTTGCCCGTTCGCCAAAGGCGGTAAAGTCGGTCTGTTCGGTGGTGCCGGTGTAGGCAAGACCGTAAACATGATGGAACTGATCCGTAACATCGCCATCGAGCACAGCGGTTATTCCGTGTTCGCCGGTGTGGGTGAGCGTACCCGTGAGGGTAACGACTTCTACCACGAGATGAAGGACTCCAACGTTCTGGACAAAGTGGCACTGGTTTACGGTCAGATGAACGAGCCGCCGGGTAACCGTCTGCGCGTAGCACTGACTGGCCTGACCATGGCCGAGAAGTTCCGTGACGAAGGTAACGACGTTCTGCTGTTCGTCGACAACATCTATCGTTACACCCTGGCCGGTACTGAAGTATCCGCACTGCTGGGCCGTATGCCTTCCGCAGTAGGTTACCAGCCGACCCTGGCTGAAGAGATGGGCGTTCTGCAAGAACGTATCACTTCGACCAAGGAAGGTTCGATCACTTCGATCCAAGCGGTATACGTACCTGCGGATGACTTGACCGACCCGTCGCCAGCGACCACCTTCGCCCACTTGGACGCCACCGTCGTTCTGTCCCGTGACATCGCTTCCCTGGGTATCTACCCAGCGGTCGATCCACTCGACTCGACTTCGCGCCAGCTGGACCCGAACGTGATCGGCCAGGAGCACTACGACACCGCTCGCGGCGTTCAGTACGTGCTGCAGCGTTACAAAGAACTGAAGGACATCATTGCGATCCTGGGTATGGACGAGCTGTCGGAAGCCGACAAGCAGTTGGTAAACCGTGCTCGTAAGATCCAGCGTTTCTTGTCGCAGCCGTTCTTCGTGGCTGAAGTCTTCACCGGTGCCTCGGGTAAATACGTTTCCCTGAAAGACACCATTGCTGGCTTCAAAGGCATCCTCAACGGTGACTACGACCACCTGCCAGAACAAGCGTTCTACATGGTCGGCGGCATCGAAGAAGCGATCGAGAAAGCCAAGAAACTGTAATCCAGGCGCCCGGAAACGGGCGCTCATCAGGTTGAGGCAATCAGATGGCTATGACAGTCCATTGCGATATCGTCAGCGCGGAAGGGGAAATCTTCTCCGGTCTGGTAGAGATGGTGATTGCACACGGCGAACTCGGTGACCTTGGTATTGCCATGGGTCACGCGCCGTTGATCACCAGCTTGAAGCCAGGTCCGATCACTCTGACCAAGCAAGGCGGGGAAAAGGAGGTGTTTTACATCTCCGGTGGTTTCCTCGAGGTTCAGCCGAACATGGTCAAGGTACTTGCCGACACCGTGCAACGTGCTGGCGACCTGGATGAAGCCTCCGCTCAGGAAGCCGTCAAGGCTGCTGAGAAGGCCCTGAACGAAAAGGGTGCGGACTTCGACTACAGCGCTGCTGCTGTACGTCTGGCCGAGGCTGCAGCTCAGCTGCGCACGCTCCAGCAGATCCGCAAGAAGTAAGCGGCCATGCCGTCATGCTTCAAGCGCGATTGATTAAAAAGGGTAGCCTCGGCTACCCTTTTTCTTTTTTTGCAAAACACTTCTTTGGTCTGAAGCCGGACCGCCTAGGATTGGTAGCCACTCATGTCTCTTGAAATCGTCATTCTCGCCGCAGGCCAGGGCACCCGTATGCGTTCGGCCTTGCCCAAGGTGCTGCACCCGGTTGCCGGTAATTCCATGCTGGGCCATGTTATCCACAGTGCCCGGCAGCTCGACCCACAGCGCATTCACGTCGTAATCGGGCACGGTGCCGATGCGGTGCGTGAACGCCTCGCCGCGGATGATCTGAATTTCGTATTGCAAGACAAGCAGCTGGGCACCGGCCACGCCACCGCCCAAGCCGTGCCGTTCATCACCGCCGACACCGTGCTGATCCTCTACGGCGACGTGCCGCTGATTGAAGTGGAAACCCTGCAACGCCTGCTCAAGCACGTAGTGCCTGGCCAGATGGGCCTGCTGACCGTTGAACTGGATGATCCCACCGGCTACGGACGTATCGTGCGCAACGCCGATGGCAAGGTAGCCGCCATCGTTGAGCACAAAGACGCTAGCGAAGCCCAGCGTGCGATCACCGAGGGCAACACCGGGATCCTGGCTGTCCCAGCCGATAAGCTCGGCGACTGGATGAGCCGCCTGTCTAACAACAACGCCCAGGGCGAGTACTACCTCACCGACGTCATCGAAATGGCCGTAAGCGATGGCCTGCTGGTTGCGACCGAACAGCCCCACGACCCGATGGAAGTGCAGGGCGCCAACGACCGCAAGCAACTGGCCGAGCTGGAGCGTCACTATCAACTGCGCGAAGGCCGCCGCCTGATGGCCCAGGGTGTGACCCTGCGTGACCCGGCGCGTTTCGATGTGCGCGGGGAAGTGACCGTCGGCCGCGACGTGCTGATCGATATCAACGTGATCCTCGAAGGCCGTGTGGTCATCGAAGACGACGTGGTAATTGGTCCTAACTGCGTGATCAAGGACAGTACCCTGCGTAAGGGCGTGGTGATCAAGGCCAACAGCCACATAGACGGTGCGGTGATGGGCGAGGGCAGCGACGCCGGCCCGTTTGCGCGGCTGCGTCCAGGTAGCGTGCTGGGAGCCAAGGCCCATGTGGGTAACTTTGTTGAACTGAAAAACGCCAAGTTGGATGCCGAAGCCAAAGTCGGTCACCTGACCTACCTGGGTGATGCTACCGTCGGCGCGCGAACCAACATCGGCGCCGGCACCATCACGTGCAACTACGATGGCGCCAATAAACACCAGACCACCATTGGTGCGGACGTGTTTATCGGTTCCAATAATTCGCTGGTCGCCCCGGTTACCCTCGACGATGGCGCCACCACCGCCGCAGGCTCAACCATCAACCAGGATGTGGATAAGTCCCAACTGGCAGTAGCCCGCGCCCGTCAACGCAACATCGACGGCTGGAAACGCCCGGTCAAAATCAAGAAGACCTGACTTATCCACATTCTCGACAGCGATAAGTAACCCCCTGTGGGAGCGGGCTTGCTCGCGAATGCGAAGTGCCAGTCACCGGAAGTGGCGACTGGACCCACGCATTCGCGAGCAAGCCCGCTCCCACATTCGTGTGCGGGTAAATAAAAAATGTCCTCGCCCTCTTGACGACCTTTCGACAATAGGTTTTGATTGCCTTCGTTATCTTTCGAAACGAAACTTACCGTTACCATGTCGAAACGAAATACCCCCCAGCGACGCCACAACATCCTGACCTTGCTGAATGAACAGGGCGAAGTCAGCGTGGACGAGTTGGCCAAGCGTTTCGAAACTTCGGAAGTCACGATCCGCAAGGACCTGGCCGCCCTCGAAAGCAATGGCCTGTTGCTGCGCCGCTACGGTGGCGCGATCACCATGCCCCAGGAACTGGTGGGCGACGCCACCCAGCCCATCTCGGTGTACAAGCGCGCCATTGCCCGTGCTGCCGTCATGCGCCTGCGCGAACACGCGCGCATCATCATCGACAGCGGCAGCACCACCGCCGCCATGATCCCCGAGTTGGGCCACCAGCCCGGCCTGGTGGTGATGACCAACTCCCTCCACGTCGCCCGCGCGTTAAGCGAACTGGAGCATGAGCCAGTGCTATTGACGACCGGTGGCACCTGGGACCCGCATTCGGACTCGTTCCAGGGCCAGGTCGCCGAGCAAGTGCTGCGTTCCTATGACTTTGACCAGCTGTTTATCGGCGCCGACGGCATCGATCTGCAACGGGGTACCACCACCTTCAACGAATTGCTGGGCCTGAGCCGCGTCATGGCCGAGGTCGCTCGTGAAGTGGTGGTGATGGTCGAATCCGACAAGATCGGCCGCAAGATTCCCAACCTGGAACTGCCGTGGAGCAGCGTCCATACCCTTATCACCGATGATCGCCTGCCGCTTGAGGCCCGCGACCAGATCCAAGCCCGCGGCATTACGCTGATATGCGCGGCAATCATCTAGGAGAAACATCATGTGTGGCATCGTAGGCGCAGTCGCTGAACGCAACATTACCCCGATTTTGATCGAAGGCCTCAAGCGCCTGGAATACCGCGGCTATGACAGCGCCGGTGTGGCCGTCTTCACCAACGCCGGCAAGCTGGAGCGCATGCGCCGTCCGGGCAAGGTCAGCGAGTTGGAGCAAGCCTTGAACGGTGAGCCGCTGGTCGGCCGTCTGGGCATCGCCCACACCCGTTGGGCGACCCACGGTGCACCCTGCGAACGCAACGCCCACCCGCATTTCTCGGGCGACCTGGCGGTGGTCCACAACGGCATCATTGAAAACCACGAAGTGTTGCGTGAACAACTCAAGGGCCAGGGCTACGTGTTCACCTCGGACACCGACACCGAAGTCATCGCCCACCTGCTCAACCACAAGCTCAAGGACCTGGGCGACCTGACCGTCGCCCTCAAGGCCACCGTTAAAGAGCTACACGGCGCCTACGGCCTGGCCGTGGTCAGCGCCAGCCAACCGGACCGCGTGGTTGCTGCTCGCAGTGGCAGCCCGCTGGTGATCGGCCTGGGGCTGGGCGAAAACTTCCTCGCCTCCGACCAACTGGCCCTGCGCCAGGTCACCGACCGCTTCATGTACCTGGAAGAAGGCGATATCGCCGACATTCGCCGTGAAAGCGTGCAGATCTGGGATGTAAACGGCCAGTCCGTCGAGCGCGAAGCCGTGCAATACCGCGACGGCGCCGAAGCTGCCGATAAGGGCGAGTTCCGCCACTTCATGCTCAAGGAAATCCACGAGCAACCGTCCGTGGTGCAACGCACCCTGGAAGGTCGCCTGAGCCAGAACCAAGTGCTGGTCAACGCCTTTGGTCCACAAGCCGCCGAGCTGTTCGCCAAAGTGCGCAACGTGCAGATCGTTGCCTGTGGCACCAGTTACCACGCCGGCATGGTTGCCCGTTATTGGCTGGAAGAACTCGCCGGCATCCCTTGCCAGGTGGAAGTCGCCAGCGAGTTCCGCTACCGCAAGGTGGTGGTGCAGCCCGACACCCTGTTCGTGACCATCTCGCAGTCCGGCGAAACCGCCGACACCCTGGCCGCCCTGCGCAATGCCAAGGAGTTGGGGTTCCTGGCCAGCCTGGCGATCTGTAACGTCAGCATCAGCTCCCTGGTGCGTGAATCCGACCTGACCCTGCTGACCCAGGCCGGTCGCGAAATCGGCGTGGCGTCCACCAAAGCCTTCACCACCCAGTTGGTTGGCCTGTTGCTGCTGACCCTGTCTCTGGGTCAAGTGCGTGGCACCCTGGCCGAAGGCGTCGAAGCCACGCTGGTCGAAGAACTGCGCCGCCTGCCAGCCCGTCTCGGTGAAGCCTTGGCCATGGACAGCACCGTGGAAAAAGTCGCCGAGCTGTTCGCCGACAAGAACCACACCCTGTTCCTCGGTCGTGGCGCGCAATACCCGGTGGCCATGGAAGGTTCGCTCAAGCTCAAGGAAATCTCGTACATCCACGCCGAAGCCTACCCGGCCGGCGAACTCAAGCACGGCCCACTGGCCCTGGTGGATGACGACATGCCGGTGGTCACCGTGGCGCCGAACAACGAACTGCTGGAAAAGCTCAAGTCCAACTTGCAGGAAGTCCGCGCCCGTGGCGGCCAACTGGTGGTGTTCGCCGATGAAAAAGCCGGCATGACCAATGGTGAAGGCACTCACGTCATCAACATGCCGCATATCAACGACACCCTGTCGCCGATCCTCTACACCATTCCGCTGCAGTTGCTGTCGTACTACGTCGCTGTGTTGAAAGGCACTGACGTCGACCAGCCGCGCAACCTGGCTAAGTCGGTGACGGTGGAGTAACACGCCCCCTCCTGGAGGCCCGCCCGGGTCTCCAGGCTCCCGCGAAAGGACGCGCCCTCGATGCAACCCCCCTCCCAGATCCACCAGCGTTTGAACAACCGCCGGTTCACCGTCGCCAACAATGCCCAGGGGCTGTCCGGTTCGGGCACGGTATTTCATTACTTTGTCGAGGGTGATGCCATCTCTGGCACTTACCAGGGCGGGCGGATTCGCCTGGGCACGCAAGTGGGACGAGTGACAGGCCCGGACACTATCGAATTGCTGTTTCAGTGCCTGACCCTGGAGGGTGAGCTGCTGTCCGGTTGGTCGCGTGGCACGGTAGGCATTGATCACGCGGGTCTGACGACGCTGGCTTTTGAATGGGGCTGGTTGTCGGGGGCCATGGGCGGTGGAGAGTCCGGTTACGTGGAGTGTGTCTCCCGTTAACCAGCGCGTGTCGGTGCTGTGCAATAAACAGCCTGATCAGGGCACAAACTCCACCTTCAACCCGCGACTCGCGCTGCGCCCCTGATCATCACTGACTCGCAACCGATACTCCCCCGACTTTCCCGGGCGCCAGTTCAGCGTGGTGTGCGGCGGACCCTGGCCGATCAAAGTTTGATCAGCAAACCAGTACAGTGTGGCAGCGTCGCTGGCGGCGTTGGCATTCAGCGGGATGCTTTCCTGGGGCTGGGACAGGCGCAATTGATAGCTCACCTGGGTCAGCGGTGAACGAATCTGCGGGGCTTCGCTCTGGTCACTGAGGCGGTTGGGCTGGCAGTTTTTCATTACGTTTGGCGGGGTACGCCGTGGAAGGCCGGCGGCGCGGTACAAGCGTTGCACGTCACTGGGCCAGAATTCGAAGACTTCCTCGCGCGTGTATTGTGCGTCGAACGGTGGGCAGGCGGCCTTGCCGGTGCGGGTGTCGATCAGCACGGGGCGGTGCAGGTTGGACACGCGAATCGGCGACACACCGGGGATGTACCAGGTCTTGCGGGTCTGCGGGCACCAGCGGTTGGGCAACTCGCCGGACGCCGCGCAGACGTCGATGCGCACTAAGCCGGCAGGCGGTTTGTCGGCTTTGATCACCACGTTGGGCAACGCCAGGGGCAGGGCGTCGGCGATGCGGAAGAACAACGGCGCGGCGGTCTTGGCGCCGATGAATGCGGGGTTCGGCCGGCCATCGAAGTTGCCCACCCACACCACCAGCACGTAGGGACCCACCAATCCCGCACTCCACGCATCGTGAAACCCCCAGGACGTGCCGGTTTTCCAGGCGGTGCGCCAATGGCGGCCGGGCAGGCCATCCGGGCGTGGGTTTCGGCGCAGCATGTCGCGCACCATGAACGCCGCCTGGGGCGTGAGCAGTTGCGCGCCGGTGGATTGCGGTTGTTCCTGCAGATAGCGCAATGGCCGCAGGTGCCCATCACCGGCCAGCATCACATACAGTCGCGCCAGTTCCTCCGGGGTCATTTCACCTCCACCGAGGGCCAGGGCCAGGCCGTAATGGCTTTCGTCACGCAGGCCTTTTATCCCGGCGCGTTGCAGCAACCCATACAAGGAAGGCGACTTGACTTGGCTGGCAAGCCACACCGCCGGGATGTTGCGACTACGGATCAGGGCATCCCGCGCGGTCAGCGGCCCGACAAAACTGCCGTCGAAATTCTCCGGCTGGAAGTAGCCGAAGTTACTCGGCAGGTCCTTGAGGATACTCATGGGGTGAATCACCCCTTGGTCCAGCGCCAGCCCATACAGGAACGGCTTGAGTGTCGAGCCCGGCGAGCGCCGCGACAGCACGCCATTGACCTGGCCGTGAAGGCGTGTAGATAAGTAATCCGCCGATCCCACCAGCGCCTTGACGCTCTGGTCGCGGCTGTCGATCAGGATCGCCGTGGCGTTTTCCACACCCGTGCTGCGACGCTCGGCGATGAAGCCGCTGATCAGGCGTTCGAGCAAGTGTTGCAGTGGTAGGTTGAGGGTGCTGTTCAGCTCATTGCCAGGCTGGGACGCCAGCAGTTGTTCACTCAAATGCGGCGCCAGGAACGGAATCTGCTGGCGGTTGCGCGCCTCCAGAGGCAAGTCCAGCAAACTGTCGTTACGTGGGTCTTGTGGATACGTCTCGCGCCAGTCGGCCATCAAGCGCTGCCGCGCATGTTGCAGCGACGGCCCGAAGCGTGCGCGTCGCCCCGGCTGCTGCGGAATCACCGCCAGCGCCAGTGCTTCGGACAGCGACAGCTGCGCCGCCGACTTGCCAAAGTAGATCCGGCTGGCCGCCTCGGCGCCTTCGATATTGCCGCCCATGGGCGCGAGGTTCAGGTAGGCCTCAAGGATGTCGTGCTTGCTGTAGCGCGCCTCCAGCCACAGCGCCAAGGCCATCTGCTGCAACTTGCCCGGCACCTGTCGGGTGTTCAAGTCCCACAGGCGCCGTGCCAGTTGCATGCTCAAGGTCGAGCCGCCCTGGCGCTGGCCACCGCTGTAGGTGGCCATAGCCGCGCGCACCAATGCCGGGGGGTTGATCCCCGGGTGCCAGTAGAAGTTGCGGTCTTCCTTGAGCAGCAAGGCTTCGACCAGTGAAGGCGATATCCGCTCCAGCGGTAGCCAAAGTCGGTATTGCCCGTCATCGGCCAACGTCATGCGCAGCAGCGAGCCGTCATCGGCCAACACCACGCGTGATGACGTGACTGCTTGCTCCAGCGGGACATGGGGCCACAGCCGCAACCCCGCCAGCATCACCGCCGCTGCGAGCAGCGGCGTCAGGCGCTTAAGGCTGGGTGATTTCAAGCTGGCCTACTTTACCGCGCCCTTGCAGGGTGGTTTCGTACATGCCTTCGGCGTAGGCCGGTGGCGTGTTGAAGGTGCCGGCGTTGGTGGCACGCACGCGGTAGACGAAGGTGCCTACATCGCGCAGTGCGGTGCCGTACAACACCACTCGATCATCACGTACGTCCACGTACTCCGGCTGCCAGTTGCTCAGCTCGGTTTCGCCGATAGGTGCTTGCCAGCTTTCTTCTTCCTGGCTGTCCTCTTCCACGTACTCGGACGCTTCGCCTTCACCGTCCTCGCTGCTGGCGGCTTCTGGCTCCGGCGGCAAGTTATACACAGGCTCGACGCCACCGGGGAGCAAGTCGACTACGGCCACTTGTTGTACTTGGTCACGGTCGGTCGCGCGCAGGCGCAGGCGCACCAGGAACTCATCGCCTACCGCGACCGTGCTCACCGGCTCGCCCTTGAGGTCGAGGTATTCGTGGATGATCTCCAGGCCATTGTTGATCGGCTTGAGCTTGGCGCCCTTGTCGAAACCGGCTTCGCTGAGCATGTAGAACGCTGCCGGGCCGTCGGATTTTTCCATCACCAGCTTCTGCGTAGCGCCCGGCACAGCGGCGCGCGGCGGTTGCCCGGCCATCTCCAGCAATTGCTGCTGTTTGTCCCCCAGCCAGGCCGTGGCCTTGAGGGTCATGTCGCTTTGCGCACGTTGGCCGTAATTGTCCAGGGCGCGCAGCAGCAGGGCCGCCGACAGCGAGTTGTAACGCTGCTCGTTGAGGCGCTTACCGAGTTTATCCAGCAGCGCTGTAGGTACATCGTCCATCAGCTCTGGGAAATGCCGCGCCAGCAGGTGCAAGTGTTCGGCATCGTGCACCAGGGGATCGTAGTAGAGGCCATCGCTGTCCCACTTATCCACAAGTGAGCGCCAAGGGATTTTGCGGAACAGCGTGTCAGCCTGGCGATCCTGTTTGAGCAGTTTATAGCTGGCCGCCAGGTAGGCGGCGCCCAAGTCGTTCTGCCAGCTGTCCTTGAAGTAGTTTTCGTAGCGCTCGCGGATATCGCTCAATGCGCCGCTTACCAGAATCCCCTGACGGCTCAGCAGGTAACTGGCGTAGGCGCGGTTGCGCAATTCCGACAGGCCTTCGCTCGGGCCATTGGCCAGGTCCGTCAGATAGGCATTCGAACGCACCAGCAGGTCTTCCGGCACCGGCAAGCCGCGCTCCCTGGCTTCGATCAGGAAGTCGGTGGCGTACAGGCTGGCGTACGGCGCCACGTCCGGGTTTGCCGCCCATAAACCGAAGCCACCGGCCTGGTTCTGGCGCTGGCGCAGCATGCGTACCGCACTGCCGAAGGCTTGTTCGGCTTCCGGCGCGTTACCGCCCCAGATCAACGCCGGCATGGCCTTGGACACCAGCTGCTCGGTGCAGGCGTAGCCGTAGTCGTCCAGGTAATGCTTAAGGCCGTTGGCCCACACCAGCGGCGACGCCGCCACGCCCAGTTGTACGTCACGCAGTTGGCTGAACAGCTCGCGGGTGGGCTTGAGCTCTTTGCTGGCGCTGTCGAAGCGGCCCAGGCTCAGGGCGACGCGATGCTCGCTCAGTGGGCGAATCGAGGTGGTTTCGGCCACCTGGATACGTTTGCCGTCCGGCAGCACTGCGACAAAACGCAAGTCCGCCGAACCCAGGGTTTCGCCGACCTTGATCTTGAACTCGGCGGTGCCTTCCTTGCGCGGTTGCAGGGACAGGGTGCTGCCCTTGTCGCCCTGTACCTTCAGGCCATCGCTGGTCTGCAGTTCAAACTTCACATCCGCCGTGGAGTCGAGGTTGCTGAACACCCCGGCGCTGACGTTGAACACATCCCCCGGTGCCACAAAGGCAGGCACGTTTGGCGTGATCACGATCGGGCCGCGTACTTCGGTATTGGTTTCGCTGACACCCACACTGTCGGTGTCCACCGCCACCGCAAACAGGTGCAACTTACCGTTGAAGCTGTCCGGCACCTGGTAATGCAGCACGGTTTCGCCGGCGGGTAGATCGACCAGTCCAGACCACCAAGCCACCGGCGGCTGATGTTTGCGTTTGAACGGGTTGAGGTGATTGGCCAGGGCGCCTTCCGTATCGCCACCGGGCGCTGCCCCACTGAGCAAACGGCTGAATTCCGGCAGGATCAGGTCAAGGATCTGACTGGTGCCTACCTCCAGCGCACGCTTCTGGAAGAAGAAGCCCAACGGGTCCGGCGTCTGGTAACGCGCCACTTGCAGAATGCCTTCGTCTACCGCGTAAACCACTGCGCGGCCCGGACGGTCAGCGTTAACCTTGATATCCAGCGTCTGCCCCGGCTCGATCTTCGCCGGGCCTTCAACCTTCAATGCCATGCGCCGCGCATCCAGGTTGATGCTGAACGGCACCACGCCGTAGGACAGGGGGCTCATGTACACCTCGGCCGAGCCCATGTCGCGCACAAACTGCACGTTGACGTAGGCATTGCCCTCAAGCCCTGCCGGTACGCGGATGTGTTGCACGCTGTTGGTGCTGTCGGCCTTGAACCACTGCTGGGTGTAGACCTTGTCGCGTTCGATGGTGATCAAGCCGGCACCGGTATACGGGGCACGAATGCTGATGGCGATCTCATCACCGGTGGCGTAGCTGGGTTTATCCAGACGCAGTTGCAGCTCGGCGTTGCGTTCCAGGGAGCGCGATGTGTTGCCGTGCCCGGCCACGCTGTAGTCGATCTGGTTGAGCAGGTTGCCGTTGGCGTCCTTTAACTGCAGGGTGAAATCGCCCGGCGTTGACGTGTTCAACGTTTGCTTGGCGCCTTCTTTCGTCATCACCAGCGGTGAGGCGGGTTGGCTGATGTTCTTGATGCGCGACTCGTACTTGTAGGTGCCGTTGGACTGTTTCACCAGCACCGACACATAACGGTGCTCGACCACTTCGCTGGTCAGGCCGTCCACCGCCAGTGGCGAAAGGTCCGGCGCGACGGCCAGCCATTGAACCTGGCGCGGCGCATCCTTGGCGACGTACGACAGCGAGTCCTGACTTTTCACACCGACCAGATAAGGTGCGGACGACACCAGCAAGGCACTTTGCGCCGCCACATTACGGCCGCCTTCGGCCTCGAACACCTGGGTCATTACCTGCAGGCGGTAGGTGCTGTTGGCGAAGCGTTGCAGGTTGAGGTCGAGCACGGCCTGGCCGTTGTCGTCGACGGTGGTTTCCGCCAGGTCTTCAGTGGTGGCGTCTTCCAGGGAGTCGTTGAGGCGGAAACGGTAATCCGGGTAACGGTCAAACGCCGCGAGCGTCGGGCTCAGGGACATCTTCGCGGTGACACGACGCCCTGATGCCGGAGCGCCGAACAGGTGCAGGGCGGTGACCTTGGCCACCACCTGGTCCGGTGGAATCCAACCCTGAACAGGTGTGTCATGCAGGCTCAGGCTGACCTTCATGCGGTCCGGCTCGAAGTCGCGGACCTTGAAGCTCACGCTGCCCAGGTCGGTGCGGGTCTGCTTTTGGCCGATCAACTGCAAGGTCGCGGTGTATTCCCCGGCGGGGGCGACTTCGCTGCTGGGGAAATCAAAGGTTTCAAAACCGCTGGCGGACAGCTTCAACGGCTGGCGAATCACTTCCAGTCCGCGCGGGTCGGTGATTTGCAGTTCCACCGGCAAGCCTTGCAGGGCGCCTTTCCAATTGCCGCTGCGCACGATCATGCCCAGATGCGCGGTTTCCCCAGGCCGGTACAGGCCGCGGTCGGTAAACAGGTAGGCGCTGAGGCGATCGATCGCACCGTCTTCTTCCAAACCGCCTACATCGAATCGCGACAGATCCAGTTGCTGGGACTGACGGGCGATCGGCAGGAACGACTGGTCATTGCCGCGAGTGACTACATACATCAGCGGCGTTTTCTCACGGCGCAGTTCATCCAGCTTGGCGAAATGCGCGTGGCCTTCGCCGTCAGTGTGGCCGCTGCTCACCGGCAAACCGTTGCGGCCGATGATGTCGACTTGCGCGTCGGCGACGGGCGAACCATTGCCGATGGACTGCACATACACATCGTGGCTGCCATCGCTGGAACGCTTGGCGATGATGCCCAGGTCCGTCACCACGATAAAACGCAGGTCGCTGGTGCTGCTGCGGTCGTATTCGAAGGTGCGCTGGGCCGGATCATCCTGGGGGCTCAGCTTGAGCACGAAAATGCCGCGGCGCCCGCCATTGGCCGTGAGGTAGTGGCTGAGGTCCACATTGTCGTAGACGGTTTTCGCGGGGTCATTGGACGACAGCGGGATGTCCAGCGATTGACGCTCAACCATGCGGTCGAAGTATTCGTTGCCGAAGTTCGGCCGGGCAAAGCTGCCGCTGCTCTGGTCCACCAAGTGTTGCAACTGGTTGGGCAGCAGGCGGGCGATTTCCACATGGGCGCCAGGCACACCACGGGCCATGAAGCCCAGGCGTTTTTCACCGTTGAGGCTGAGCAAGGCGCCTTCAGACAGGAACTGCAGGGTGCGCGGGTACGCGGGCATGCTGATCAGCGACGCCGTAGGATTCTTCGCCAGGTAGCCGCCGATGGCTTCCAGGTTGGCGGGTACGCGTACATACACGGCGCGACCCGCCGGGGCCTTGAATTTGAAGGCGTGCAGGGTATTCAGCGGTTCGACGCTCGGCACGTGGGTCAGGTTAACCTTGCTGCTGCGGGCGAGCAGGGCGTCGTCGATGTCGTTGCTGCTGTAGGGGCGCGTGTCGTCCTGGGCTTTTTCCGGCAACAGCCAGGCCTGGACCTTACCGGCGATGGTGTCGTCGGCTACAGCGTTGGAGCTGCTGAACATCAACACCGGCTCTGGTTCACCACGCGCGTTGTCGACAAAACTCACTTCGGCGCCGGTAAAGGTCAGGCGATAGCGACCGGGCACGGTGACTTCCGCCACCAGCGGCGCGTTGCTGGCGTTGCCACCGTCGCGGGCCTTGATACCTTCGTCGAGCTTGGCGCTGACCGGCGTGCTTTCAAGTGGCGTGGCCAGGGCGGCGGAGCGTACGTAGGCGTTGAGTTTTTTCTCGTCGAAGGTGATTTCCGGGCGGTTGGGCAATTGGGCGTCGCGGTAGGCCAGGCCTTTGCCGAGGGTTACCGTGACGCGCTTGCGTAGGTTGTCTTCATCCACCGGGTGGGAAAAATGGAAGGTCGCCACCAGCTGTTTCAGCGTCGGGTTGGACGGGTCCTGGTACAGCTCGTTTTGTGCCAGGGTGGCGCGAAACGGTTGGGTGGAAAACTGCGTGCTGTATTGGTCCAGTAACACGCCATCGGCCAACAGGTCTTTCTTCGCCATGTCCAAGGTGTAATGGGCGTCGATGGGCCAATCTTTTTCCGGTACGAACAACAGGCTGCGGTCATCTGCCCAGCGCCAGGTGCCCGCAACCGCTGGTTTGAGGGTGATGCCCTCGGTAACCGGCTTGCCGATGGCCGACAGCGGCGCCACGGATTCGCTGAAGCGCACCTGCAAGTTATCCACATGCGGGGTTTGCTGGGTGTAGTCGGTGAGGTTCGGTTTGTGCAGCGAATAGCTCGCGGTATGCGGCTGCGGCAGGTTGGAATACCAGTGCCAGCCGTAGAAGCCGGCGGCCGCCAGCAACACCAGACCCAATAAGCCGGCACCGGTTTGGCGCGGATAAGCGCGCGCCTTGTTGCCCAGGTTCGCCAGCCCACGGCCGATGGCACGCAACCAGAACGGCGGATGCCATTGACCAAAGACGGCCCCCACCACAGTCAATAACGCACCGACAACACCGCGGCTGATCGCTTTGAACGAATCGAACATGGTGAGCATCCCTGGCTAAGTGCGGCGTATCTTACACGCCTCTTTGCCACAAAAGATGACGCCGATACGCTGCGCCGCTAGGCGTGTTGTACAAAAGTGAGACGCACCGCAAAACCGATCAAAAGACTGCCGAATAACCACTGCTGCATACGCTGCGCCGAGCGATTGCGCGCCAGCCACTGGCCGATGCGCGCGCCGGTCAGTGCGTAGCAACAGTCGAACACGAAACCGACGGCCACCAGGATCACGCCCAGTAACGCAAACTGCGCCGCCACCGGGCCGGCTTGGGGGTTGATGAATTGCGGCAGCAGTACCGAGCAGAACAGCAGCGCCTTGGGGTTGAGCAGGTTGGTCAGCAAGCCGCGTTGAAACGCTGCACGCCAAGCATGGGCTGCCAGCGGGGTGTTTGCCATATCCAGAGGCGGCAGCATAGACGCGCGCAGGCATTGAATACCAAGCCACAACAGATAGGCCGCGCCACCCAGGCGCACGACATCAAAGGTCCACGGCGCCACCTTGAACAAGGTCGCCAACCCCATGCCCGCCAAGGCCACATGGCAGGCGCGGGCCAGTCCCAAGCCAATCGCCGTGGTCAGCGCCAGGGCTTTGCCCTGGCGGGCTCCGGTCTGCAGCAGCAAGATCATGTCCGGCCCGGGCAACAGGTACGCCACCGACAGCGCCACCAAAAACAACCAAAGTTCCGCCATGTAAAGTTCCGCCATGTCTCACCCCCTAGTGTGTTGGCCAATTCTAGGGCTGAAGGGTGGGGCAGGTGCTTGCGTAGTCAGCCACAAAAGCGTCTAGTCTTGGCATTCTCTGCCACTGATAACCTGATCGGCCATTCACTTATGCCAAACCTGAAACTCGATGCGTTTGACCGCAAGATTCTCGAAGCCCTGCAACGCGACGGCCGCCTGAGCAATGTGCAACTGGCGGATGAGATCGGCCTGTCTGCCTCACCCTGCCTGCGGCGCGTGCGTCTGCTGGAAGAAGCCGGTGTGATTCGGGGTTACCAGGCCACGCTGGACCGTGACGAAGTGGGCCTGGGGATGATGGTGTTCGTTGGCGTGAAGGTGGAGCGGCACAACGACACCGAGGCCAACGCCTTTCGCGAAGCGGTGATGGCCTTGCCCGAGGTGATCTCGGCGTTCCTGGTGTCGGGGGAATCGGACTTTCTGTTGCAGGTGGTGGTGCCGGATCTGCGCGGCTACGAGCGGTTTGTCACGGGCAGCCTGTTGAAACTGCCGGGGGTGAGGGACATCCGCAGCAACTTCGCGATCCAGACCGTGAAAACCCCAGGCGCTTTGCCGCTGGGGCATTTGCCAGGTTGATGTCTGAGCCCCTGTAGGAGCGTCAGGTCCACCAGTAGCGCACGAGGTGGAAGAAGATGGGGGCGGCGAAGCACACCGAATCCAACCGATCCAACATCCCGCCGTGCCCTTCGATCATATGGCCCCAGTCCTTCACGCCCCGGTCGCGTTTGATCGCTGACATCACGATGCCGCCGGCAAAGCCGAGCAGGTTGATCAGCAGCGCAATCAAGAACGACTGCCACGGGTTGAATGGCGTAGTCCACCACAGTGCCGCGCCGATCAGGGACGACAACAGGATCCCGCCGACAAAGCCTTCCACGGTTTTCGACGGCGACAGGTTGGGCGCGATCTTGTGTTTGCCGAACAACTTCCCACACACGTACTGCAATACGTCCGACAGTTGCACCACGATCACCAGGTAGGCAATCAGCAGCAGGTTGCGGCCTTCGTAGCCGGGAATGTCGAGGGTGAGCAGGGCAGGTACGAAAGACACGCAGAACACCGCGATCATCAGGCCCCATTGCACCTTCGACGCGCGCTCCAGGAAGTGCGTGCTGTCGCCACCCAGCGAAGCGAGGATCGGCAGCAGCAGGAACACGTACACCGGGATGAAGATCGAGAACAGCCCGTACCAGTCTGAATAGATCAGCAGGTATTGCAGCGGCAGCGCCAGGTAGAACGCGGCGACCAGCGCCGGGTAGTCGCTGCGGCGGGTGGGCGTAAGGGTGAGGAATTCACGCAGGGCGTAGAAGGACACCGCGTAGAACAGCAGGATCACCGCGCCGGTGCCGAGCCAGAAGGCGATGCCGATGACCACCACCATGACCCACCAGGCGTTGATGCGGGCGTTGAGGTTGTCGATGACGGCGTTTGGGCTGCCACGGGTGCGTAGCTTGAGGATCAGGCCGATCAGCGAGGCGAGCACCAGGATCGCGCCGATGCCGCCGAACAACATCAGGGTTTGGCTATCCATGTCAGACATGCTCCGGGGCAAGGGCGAGCAGGGCGTCGCGGGTGCGGGCGAGGAACAGCGTTTTTTCTTCGCCTTCTTCCAATTGCAGCGGCGCGCCGAAGCTGGTGGTGCACAGCAGGGGCAGCGGCAGTACGCGGCCCTTGGGCATGACCCGATTTAGGTTGGCGATCCACACGGGGATCAATTCGGCCTGTGGGTAACTTTTCGCCAAGTGATACAAGCCACTTTTGAACGGCAGCAAACCGTCTTCGAGGTTGCGCGTGCCTTCCGGGAAGATGATCAAGGAGTCGCCGCCTTCGAGCGCGGACAGCATGGGCTGCAGTGGGTTATCCACAGGGTCCTTGCGTTCGCGGTCGATCAGCACGCCGTTGAACACCCGGTTGATGATGTAGCGACGCAAGGCGCTTTTATTCCAGTAATCGCTGCCGGCCACCGGGCGCGTGAATTTGCGCAGGTTCTGCGGCAACGAGGCCCACAGCAACACGAAATCACCGTGGCTGCTGTGGTTGGCGAAGTAGATGCGTTGCACCGGCACCGGCGCGCACCCCAGCCACAGGCTGCGGGCACCGGTGACAGTGCGGGCCATGGAGGTAATCAGCGTGGCGACCACGGGTTCGAACATGGGAATTCCTTATCCGGCGAAAGGCAGCCAAGGGCTGGCGAGGATCACGCCCAGGGTCAGCAGCGCTTGCGCGCCCAGCAGCCAGGCTTGTTTGCGCAACAGTTTAAGGGCGCCGCGACGGCGTTCGGTCCAGGGCCGGCCAATGCGCTTGGCCGATTGCAGGCCAAGGGTTTGCAGGGCCTGGTCAAGGTCCGGGGTGCGGTCGATGTCGCGGGCCAGCAGGGCGAACAGGTCGGCGTCGAAGGCCACGCGCAACGCCCAGTATTTTTGCAGCAGCCCCAGAATAATCATCCACAGGCTGAGCAGCAGGCAGATGGTTGAAATACTCGCCATCAGCAACTGGGCGAGGCCAAATAACACACCGGCCACGGTCAGGCCTGTGGATAACTGATCCAGTGAACGGCCACGGCGCAGCAGGCTGGCGACCACCTGGAGTTCCATATCAGCGGGCATGGGGCAAACCCTCCAACGCTTGACGATGAGCAGGATGCAGGACCACATGGGCCCGCGCTGTACGAATAATAGCCAGCGCCTGGTCCACCGTGGCGGCGCGCCCGCTGTGCAGCAGCCAGGCGGCGACCGCGGTGGCGCTGCGTGAGTAGCCAAGGGCGCAGCACACCAGCACCGGGCCGCTTGAACGCAGACGCTCGATGGCCTCGGCGGCTTGCTGGCATTCGGTGGGTGTCGGAGCGATCAGGTCCAGCACGGGGATGCTTTGATACGCGCGACCCTGTGGATTAATTGGCAACTCGGCACAGAGGTCGACGATGGCGTTGAATGAATCCTGCTCTTTCGCACTGGGAATCCGTCCAAGCCACACGTTATCCACAATCAGGTCCGGCTGTGGGTGTTTGCGTGTCCACAGGCGCGAATTTATCCACGCCCCGGCCAGGTAAGGTGCATACAGCCAACGCGCCGCGGGTGTGAGCCGGCCATCGGTGCGTTTCTGAAAGCCCGACGCGCCGAGCACTAGGTAATTCACCTTGATCAGGCCCAGGGACACCGCCGGCCAGAGCAGCCATAACCAGCCGCCGCCCAGGGAAAATGCGAGTACTGCCAGTGCCAACGCCCCCAGGCCGTAGCGCAGACCCAAGCGCCAGCGCTTCGAATCCCGGGTAAGCCGTGCATTCAGCAATGGGCTTGGATGTTCCACCGGCCACAACCACACACACAGCCAACCGGCGAGAGCGCCTGTGGGTAAGTCGATAAAGTGATGTTGATAAGTGGTCAGCACCGAAATGCCGATCAAGGCGAACCAGCCATGCACCAGCCAGCGCCATAACCCTTGGGTGTGGCGCTGATACATGACCCACAGGATCACCAGCAGCGCGATATGCAACGAAGGCGCCTGGTTGAACGGTTTGTCGAACCCCGCCAGCACGGCAAACAGCCAGCCGAACACGCCATCCAGTTCCGGCCGCTCGAAGGTGAAGCGCAGCGGCCAGATCAGGAAGCAACTCACGGCGATCACCTGGGCACTCAGCAAGCGCAGCGCATGCTGTTTCAACTCATGCCGGGTGTTGGGCAGCAGCAGGGAAAACCCGTAGAGCAGGTCGATGGACCAATAGGGCACGATGGTCCAGGCCCAGAACGGCATATGGGTTTCCCAGCCGAACACCAGCGTGCCGACGTCGCTGCGTTGGCTGGTCACCCACGTGGCAAAGCCGTAAGTGCTGAAGAACAGCGGCGCCAACAGCAGCAGCCACAGGACCGCGGGTTTCAACAAACCGGGTTCGCGCATGCTCAGATCTTCTGTGCCAGGGACACGGTGAAAATGCCCCATTCATCCACACGCTGGGTGATCTTGCGGAAACCGGCAGCTTCCACCAACTGATCCATTTCCGATTGGCTACGGCGGCGCATGACCCAGGCCTGACCCTGGCGGTGGCTGGTCAGCGCACGGGCGATCAGCTCCAGTTGCGGGTGCCATGGCTGGCCGGTGTAGACCAGATAGCCACCGGGTTCCACGGCTTCAGCGAGGCCCGCCAGTGAATTGCCAACCATGCCGTTATCGGCAAACAACTCATACAGTCCGGACACCACCGCCAGCGTTGGCTTGGGTTGCAGTGCCGCCAAATCCAAACGGTCGAATGCATCGCCTTTGACGAACTGCGCAATGTCCCCCAGGCCTTTCTCGCGAATCAGCGCGCCACCGTCGCGCACGTTGATGTCGCTGTAGTCGCGCAGCAGGATCGATTCCGGCAGCGGCGACACGCCCTGCAAGGCTTCCAGAATATAGCGGCCATGACCGGCGGCGATATCCACGATACGGACTTCGCGACCCTCCCCACGCAACTTCGCCATTGCCAGGCGCAGGAGCTCTTCGACGTTCAACTTGCGTTGGCGAATGCCACGCCAGCCGATGGAGTTGAGGTAGTTGGTGTCGATCAGCCGCCCCACCCCGCCCTTGCCGGTAGGTGTATTGCGGTACACGTAGTCCAGGGTGCTGCCGGAGTCGAAGCCGGTGTCGAAGCCCAGCTTTACGCCGTCCGACAGGCTCTTGCCCAGGCCCATGCTGGCGCGGGTCATGCGCCAGTACAGGTCGCGCAAGGAGTTGCGCGGCAGGGGGGCGGCGAGGGCTTCGGACTCGGCACAGGTGGCGCCCAGCTTGTCGGCATCCAACAGTGATGCACGGTCCAGCGGGTGTTCGAAATTTTGCAGGATGAAACGCCGGGCGCTGTTCACGGCGGTGGCGCGGTCGCGTTCGCCCAGGGTGTCGTGGAAGAAACCGGGGAGGATGTGCAGCTCTTTTTTCAGGCTCCCAAGGCGGTCGAAAAATTGCTGCTGGGGCTTGCGGTGCACCACAAAGTCCGAACCCGAGATCAGCAGCTGCGTCGGCACCTGGATCGCCTGGGCATCGGCGACAACCCGGTCGGCCGCTTCGTAGAGGCCGAGCAGCACATTGACCGATATCGCCTTGGTGATCAGCGGGTCGCTGTCATAGGACGCGACCCGCTCCGGGTCATGGCTGAGGAACTTGGCCTTGACGTAACTATTGACGAAAAAGTTGCCACGGAACTTGCGCATCAACGCCAGGCCTGGCCGCGCAAAAGGCACGTAGAGCTTGACCTTGAAAGCGGGGGAAGCGAGCACCAGCGCGCGGATTTTCGGCGCGTAATCGTGCACCCAAGTCGCGGCAATCACCGCGCCAACGCTTTGCGCGATGACCGCGAAGTTCTCTTCCTCGATGCCATAGGTGGCGCCGATGTGGTCACAGAAGGTCTGCACATCACGGGCGCTGGTGGCGAAGCTGGGGCTGTCACCGCGTTCGCCGGGGGACTGGCCGTGGCCACGGGCGTCCCACGCGAAAAAGTCGAAGTGCGGCAGGTTCAGTTCATCCACCAGGTGGGCGATACGCCCCGAATGCTCATGGCCGCGATGGAACAGCACGATAGCCTGGCGCGGCCCGTCGCTCTGCGTGGCCGGCCAGTGCCGGTAGAAAAGCTCGACGCCGTCATGGGTGCTGAAGGTGTGCTGTTGCTGTTCGCGCATTGCAAAGTCCTTATGCAGAAGGGGAGGTTTCTGGTTGTTCTTTGAGGCCCTGACGCACCCGATTGACCATGGTGTAAGCGAGCAGGGCGGCCACCAGCCACATCACCGTGTCGACCCAGCCCGCGCCCAGCCAGCCCAGCGCCACGCCGGTGGCCAGTACGCCGAGTACGAACGCGCGATCGCTTTTGCCCATCGGCCCGTCATAGCGCCGTGATGCGCCCACCATCGGCCCCAGCACGCCGGCGTATTCGCTGAACACCGCCAACAACGCCACCAGCAGCACCGGCGCCAGGCTCACGCCGGGGATCAGCGCGAACGGCAGGATCAGCGCACTGTCGGCGATCACATCACACAGTTCATTCAGGTAGGCACCCAGGCGCGACTGCTGGCCGAATTCCCGGGCGAGCATGCCGTCGATGGCGTTGAGAGCCATGCGCAGGATCATCCACAGCGGGATCAGGGCAAACAGCCACAGGTGTTGGGCGAAGCCGGCGATCAGCAGGCCGACCAGCAAGGAAATCACGCCGGCCAGCACGGTGATCTGGTTGGCGGTGGTGCCATTGTCATAGAGGCGCTGCACAAGAGGGCGCAGCAGGTTTTGAAAACGCGGCTTGAGCTGATAGATCGAAATCATGGGAGGTGACGCTTCCTTGTCCGTGGACCCGCGAAAAACTGTTCTGGAGTGTGCCGATTAATCGTGGCCTGCACCAGTGATGGCGCGTGTTTCTGGGGGTTTAGTCACGGTCTGCTCTTAAGCAAACAAAAATTTCACGCCGTGTGTTATATCGTAACTAATTGTGTACAAGCGGACGTAAGTGGATGCGAGTGGATCTGGAAGCTGACGGCGCTTCGGCGCAAGGCCTTCCGCGTTTTCAACAGGGGCTGTTCCATGCGCGCCGAGTGCGCCAGGCCGGTATCAGCCTGACGGTGCTGGCCATTGCCGGCTGGGTGCTGGCGTTGTTTGTCGCGTTGTTTGCGCCGCTGTCGATCTGGCCGGTGGTATTGATCAACTGCGCGTCGGCGTTGCTGCTGCTGGTGGCCGGATTGCAATCGGCGTGGTGGGTGGCGGATTGGCGCGCCCAGGCGTTGGAAGAACCGTTGGTTCAGCTACCGGTTGAAGACGCGAGTCGTTACGCGCGTCTTGTGGAGCGCTTTGGCCAACAGATTGGCACGCCAGTGTTGTGGCTGGGGGGATGGTCGTTGCTGGCGCTGGTCAGCATTGTCGAGTTCTGGAACCTGGCCTTGCCCGCCGCACCGGTCGGTCAATCGGCAAGCGTTGGAGCCGCGCTCGCGTTGGGATTGGCGTTTGGTTTGCTGGTGTTTGAACGCCGCCTGGCCCAGGAGACCGCCGCGCAATGGCCGGAAGCGTCGCAACTGGCGCAATTGAGCCGGGTAGCGATTATTTGCCTGGTGGTCAGTGCGGTGTGCCTGCTCTTTGCCGGTGCGAACGCCGTCTGGCCCCTAAGGTTGGCCGTAGGGATCGGCTTGCTGCCAGCACTGGTCTCGCTGGAGTTTCTATTAAGAGCGGTGCTGTCCCTGTTCAGCCCGCGCGAGCCACGCCTCGAGCCCCGGCTGATGGCGCAAAGCTTTATCGCCGGGCTGCTGCGCTGGCCGCCGCAACCCTTGCTCGCGCTGCAGCATGAATTGCACAACCGCTTTGGCATCGACCTGCGCCAGATCTGGGCGTTTACTTACATGCGTCGGGCGTTCCTGCCGGTGTTGCTGGTGGTGTTGGCGGTAGGCTGGACGCTGACCGGCGTGCACGAAGTGCCCCTGCAAGGCCGTGGGATCTATGAACGTTTTGGCAAGCCGGTACAGGTCTTCGGCCCAGGCCTGCATGCGGGATTGCCGTGGCCATTGGGCCGCGTCATCAACGTGGAAAACGGCGTAGTGCATGAACTGGCCACCAGTGTCAGTGAAGCGGCCACGTCGGAACTGGCCCCTGCCGAAGGCCCGGCGCCGTTGATTGCCAACCGTTTGTGGGACGCCAGCCATGTGAATGACAAGTCTCAGGTGATCGCCAGCAGCAGCGGCGACAAACAGAGCTTCCAGATCGTCAATATGGATGTGCGTTTCGTCTACCGCATCGGCCTTACCGATCAGGCCGCGCTCGCCGCCACCTATAACAGCGCGGACGTAACAACCCTGCTCCGCAGCACCGCCAGCCGCATCCTCGTGCATGACTTTGCCTCGCGCACCCTCGACGAATTGCTCGGTGAACAACGCACCCGCCTGGCTGACGAAATCGGCCGCGCCGTACAGGCCGATCTGCAAAAACTCGACAGCGGCGTGGAAATCCTCGCCACGGTGGTGGAGGCGATCCACCCTCCGGCCGGTGCCGCCAACGCTTACCACGGTGTGCAGGCTGCACAGATCGGCGCCCAGGCCCTGATCTCCCGCGAACGCGGCGCGGCCAGCGAACAAACCAACCAGGCGTTGCTGCAAGCCAGCACCGCCCGCGACCAGGCCACGGCCACAGCCCGCGAAGTGAACGCGGACGCGCAAGCGGCCAACCTGCGCTTCGCCGCCGAACAAAAGGCCTACGCCACGGCGGGGCAGGCGTTCGTGCTGGAACAGTACCTGGGCCAACTCAGCCAGGGCCTGGCCCACGCCAAGCTGCTTATTCTGGATCATCGCCTGGGTGCCGACGGCGCGCCGACGATCGATCTACGTTCTTTTACCTTGCCGGCCGATCCTTCGGTGCCGCGTAAAGCCGTTCAATAAGGAGTCGGTCTGTTGAGCGCTCATTCTCACGATCACGGTCATCATCACGGCCATCACCACCACCATCATCACGGTGATGAACAGGCTGCCGGCCCGTTCCCCTGGCGGCGTATGACCTGGGCGCTGTTGCTGGTGCTGTTTGCAGTCGCCGCCGCCAGCCTGGTGCAAGTGCGATCCGGCGAAGCTACGGTGATCACGCGTTTCGGCAACCCATCGCGGGTGCTGCTGGAACCGGGCCTGGGCTGGCGCTGGCCGGCGCCGTTCGAAGCGGCGATCCCGGTCGATTTGCGCCTGCGCACCACTTCCAGCGGCTTGCAGGATGTGGGCACCCGCGACGGCCTGCGCATCATCGTGCAGGCGTACGTGGCGTGGCAGGTACAGGGCGACGCGGACAACGTGCAGCGCTTCATGCGTGCGGTGCAGAACCAGCCGGATGAAGCGGCGCGGCAGATTCGTACCTTCGTGGGTTCGGCGCTGGAAACCACGGCGGCGAGCTTCGACCTGTCCAGCTTGATCAACACCGACGCCAGCCAGGTGCGCATCGCTGATTTCGAAGCACAGTTGCGCCAGCAGATTGATCAACAATTGCTCACTACCTACGGTGTGCGCGTGGCCCAGGTCGGCATTGAACGCCTGACCCTGCCGTCGGTGACCCTCACCGCCACTGTCGACCGCATGCGTGCCGAGCGTGAAACCATTGCCACCGAACGCACCGCCGTGGGCAAGCGTGAAGCTGCGCAGATCCGCTCCGCCGCCGAGCGTGATGCGCGGATTGTGCAGGCCGATGCTACGGTGAAGGCCGCCGATATCGAGGCCCAGTCGCGGGTCGAAGCGGCGCAGATTTATGCTCGCGCTTACGCCGGTAATCCGCAGCTTTACAACCTGCTGCGGTCCCTGGACACCTTGGGCACGGTTGTCACACCGGGCACCAAGATCATCCTGCGCACCGACGCCGCACCGTTTCGCGCCTTGGTGGACGGGCCAAAGGATGTCCAGCCATGACCGAGCGTGACACCCCGGACAGCCCATGGATCCAGGCCGGGCGCCTGGCCTTCCTGGCGTTGTACGCGGTGACTGTATTGGCGGCGCTGGCCTGGGCGTTTTCCAATGTGCGTCAGATTGACCCGCAGAACCGCGCGGTAGTCCTGCATTTCGGCGCGCTCGACCGTATCCAGAATGCCGGGTTGTTGGTGGCGTGGCCGCAGCCGTTCGAGCAAGTGGTACTGCTGCCGGCTGCTGACCGCGTGATCGAACGCCGCGTGGAGAACCTGCTGCGCTCCGACGCAGCGATCCAGGCCGACCGTGTGGCCAGTTTCGCGACGCCATTGAGTGATGCGTTGGCCGGTTCCGGTTACCTGCTGACGGGCGATGCCGGTGTGGTGCAACTGGATGTGCGGGTGTTCTACAAGGTCACCGAGCCCTATGCGTTTGTGTTGCAGGGCGATCATGTGCTGCCGGCCCTGGATCGGGTGGTGACGCGCAGCGCGGTAGCCCTCACAGCGGCGCGGGACTTGGATACTATTTTGGTCGCGCGCCCCGAGTTGATCGGCACCGACAACGGCGCCGCTGAACGCCGTGAGCGGTTGCGCGGCGACTTGGTGCAAGGCATCAATAAACGCCTTACGGAGTTGGCGTCCACTGGTTTGGGGCTGGGCATCGAAGTGACCCGTGTCGACGTGCAATCGAGCCTGCCGGGCCCGGCGGTGAATGCGTTCAACGCCGTGCTGACTGCCAGCCAGCAAGCCGACAAGGCCGTGGCCAATGCGCGCACCGACGCGGAAAAACTCACCCAGACAGCGACCCAGCAGGCCGACCGCCTGGTGCAAGTCGCCCACGCCCAGGCCAGCGAACGTCTGGCCAATGCCCAGGCGCAAACCGCGACCGTTGTTAGCCTGGCCCAAGTGAAAGACCCGGGCCTGTTGCTGCGCCTGTACCGCGAGCGCTTGCCGAAGATTCTCGGCCAGGCCGGTGCCGTGACCACGGTGGATCCGAAAGACGACTCCCGCTTGATCATTCAGGGAGCCGAACAATGAGCGCACCCATGCTGACCTCCGCCGAGCAGCGCAGCGCTGCCCGGCAATTGACCCTGGCCATGCTGGCCTTGGGTTTGCTGGTACTGGGCCTGGCATGGCGCTGGCTGGCGCCGGACCAGTCCGGCGTGAGCCAGCTCCTGCTGGGCGTCGCGTCGTTGCTGGTGGCCGTGCCGGTGATGCGTTCGGCCTGGTACAGCCTGCGGTTTCCCAGCCTGCATGGCATCACCGACCAACTGATCGCCCTGGCCATGCTCGGCGCCTGGGCGACGGGCGATCTGCTGACTGCCGCGTTGTTGCCGATCATCATGATCTTCGGTCACGTACTGGAGGAGCGCAGCGTGATCGGCTCCCAGGAAGCGATCCACGCGTTGGGCAAGCTGACTCGCAGCCATGCGCGGTTGGTACAGGCGGATGGCAGCATTGTCGAAGTGGATAACGGCACGCTGAACACCGGCGATGTCGTCGAAGTGCGGGCCGGTGATCGGGTGCCGGCAGATGGCGTGGTGCTGTCGGGCCAGGCGAGCCTGGATACGGCGCCGATTACCGGTGAGTCGGTGCCGTTGGAAGCCAGTGTGGGCGTGCAGGTGTTTGGTGGGGCGATCAATCTCGACGGCCTGCTGCGCCTGCAAGTGACCCGCACGGGTAATGAGTCCACGTTGGGCAAAGTCATCGCGTTGATGCAGAACGCCGAGCGGTCCAAGCCACCGATTACGCGGCTGCTGGAACGCTATGCCGGCAGCTATATGGTGCTGGTGTTGCTACTGGCGGCGGTGACCTGGTTCGTGACCAACGACGCCCAGGCGATGCTCGCCGTGTTGGTGGCGGCGTGCCCGTGCGCGTTGGTGCTGTCGGCACCAGCCACCGCGATCGCCGGGATAGCCGTCGCGGCGCGGCATGGAATCCTGATTCGCAGCTCCGCGTTCCTGGAGGAACTGGCGGACCTGACCTCATTGGTGGTCGATAAGACCGGGACGCTGACCTTCGGCACCTTGCGCCTGCACTCCATCGAAACCACTGCGCCGGATCGGCAGGTGCTGCTCAACCTGGCGGCCAGTCTCGGCTCCGCCAGCAGCCATCCGGTCAGTCGGGCGTTGGCGGGTTTGGCAACACAGGAACAGCTGTTGGTGTTGACGGATATTCGTGAGCGTCAGGGCTTGGGGGTAGTGGCGCAGACTGATCGGGGTGAAGCGGCCTTGGGTCGGCCGGAATTGTTTGAGCAACTGGGTATCACCACCACCGCCGTGCCGAATCACGATGGCCCCATCGCCGGGCTGGCGCTGAACGGGCAGTTTCTCGCCTGGTTGCTGCTGGCCGACAGCGTCAAGCCGGAGGCACGCCAGGCTCTGCAAGAGTTGCGTGACCTTGGCCTCGGTCGCCAACTGCTGCTCACCGGCGATCGCCAAAGCGTGGCCAACAGCCTGGCGCTGGAGGTAGGCATCAGCGATGTCGAAGCCCAGGCCTTGCCCGAAGACAAGCTCAACCGCGTGTTGGGTGAGATCAGCAACGGCTTCCGCCCGATGGTGGTGGGCGACGGCATCAACGACTCCCTGGCGCTCAAGGCCGGTGTGGTTGGCGTGGCCATGGGCGCGGGTGGGGCGGATATTGCCCTGGCGTCTGCGGACGTGGTGCTGATCGGCAGCGACTTGCGACGCCTGGGCACGTGTGTGCGCTTGAGTCGCCAGTGTCGGCAGACTTTGCAGGTCAACGTGATCATCGGCCTGGGCTGGACCTTGGCCATTGTCGTGTTCGCCGCTTTCGGCTGGTTGGGTGCGGCGGGCGCCATGATTGCAGCGGTGTTGCATAACCTCAGCACTTTGCTGGTACTGGGAAACGCGGGGCGGTTACTGCGCTTTCAGGAACCGCTTTTGAAGCTTGAAGAGTAATTTCAGAAATATTTGCACACCGCTGTAACGCCGATGAGGGGCCTCACTCTAGTGGTCTGTCGAGACTGAACAACCCGTTCGGACCGACACCCCTACGATCATGAGGAATACAACAATGAACATCAAATCCGCTGCTGCCGGTGCCGCTCTCGCAATGGCCGCCGCTACCCTGTTCGCCGGTGTTGTCACTCAGGCTCAAGCCGCCGACACCGCCGTTCACTGCTACGGCATCAACGCGTGCAAAGGCCAGAACGATTGCAAAACCAAGGACCACGCCTGTAAAGGCCAGGGTTCTTGCAAAGGCCAGGGCTTCAAGGCGATGGCCAGTGCCGATGCCTGCACCAAGGCTGGCGGCAAAGTCGGCGAATAACCGACAGCTCAGTGCACCCGCAGCGGTCGCCCCCACCGCTGCGGACACTTTCCCAGGAGTGTCTTATGCCTACCTCTCTTCCGAGCCTCGGTTACGGCCTGGGTTTACGCAGCGAGTACTACCAGCAGATCCTTGAACAATCGCCGCCTGTGGATTGGTTCGAAGTGATCTCCGAGAATTACCTGGTCCAGGGCGGTAAGGCCTTGTATTACCTGGATGCGATAGCCGAGCGCTATCCCCTGGTGATGCACGGTGTGTCCCTGTCCATCGGCGGGCCCCATGCCCTCGATACCGAGTACCTGCAGCAGATCAAACAGCTCGCTGAGCGTATCCAGCCGGCGTGGGTGTCCGATCACCTGTGCTGGAGTCGCGGCAGCGCCCACCAGTTGCATGACCTGCTGCCGCTGCCCTACACCGAAGAAAGCCTCTACCACGTGGCCGCCCGTGTGCTCCACGTGCAGGAGGTGCTGCAACGCCCGTTGGTGCTGGAAAACGTCTCCAGTTATGTGCGCTCGAAGGCGGACGAATTCACCGAATGGGAATTCCTCAATGCCCTGGCCCACCTGTCGGGCTGCCAGCTGTTGCTGGACGTCAACAATGTGTACGTCAGCTCGCGCAATCATGGCTTTGACGCCTGGACGTTTATCCGCAACCTGCCACCGGAGAGCATCCGCCAACTGCATCTGGCGGGGCATATGGATTATGGCGACTACGTGGTCGACACCCATGACCATCCGGTGTGTGACCCGGTGTGGGCGCTTTATCAACAGACGCTTGAACATCTGGGACCCGTGTCGACGCTGCTGGAGCGGGACGACCATTTCCCACCCTTTGAAGAGCTGCTCACCGAACTGAACAAGGCCCGTGAACTGGGCGCGGCGGCACTGGCCAGGAGGCCGTTATGCGCCTGACCGATTGGCAGTTGGCCTTCGAACAGCACCTGCTGACGGAAACCTCGACTGCCCGCAGTGACTTCGCCGCCACGTTGCTCGGCGGGCCGACGCTGGATGTGGACACGGGCCTGGCGATTTACCACAACGCCTACCTCTCACGGTTGCAGGAAGTCTTGCGGCATGACTTCAGCGCCCTCCTTTATTGGTTGGGCGATGACGAGTTTGCCGCGTTGACCGAGGCTTACCTGCGTCGCTACCCCTCGGCTCATTACAGCCTGCGCTGGCTGGGCGAGCGTTTCCCGGCGTTTATCCTTGAGCATTGGAGGGTGGAGCAGAGTGCGCCATTGGCGGAACTGGCGCGCTTGGAATGGGCGTTTACCCTGGCATTTGATGCGCCGCAGGGTGAACCGCTGACGCTGAACGACATGGCGTCGTTGCCGCCCGACGCGTGGCCGGTGTTGCAGGTCTCCCTGGCGCCCTCGGTGCAACCGCTGCTGTGCCGGTTCAACAGCGTAGCCATCTGGCGTGCCAGCAAGGACGAATCCGACTTCCCCGACAGCCACACGCTAGCCCCGGCGCAGATGTGCCTGGTGTGGCGCCATCAGAATGTCTGCCATTACCGTAGCCTGGAGCCCGCCGAAGCCTCTGCCTTGACAGGAATGGCGACCACCGGTTGGAGCTTTGCCGAACTGTGCGCCGAGTTGGCAGTCACTCATGCAGAGGGTGCGCCACTGCAGGCCGTCACATGGCTGAAGCAATGGGTCCAGGACGGGTTGCTCGAGCGCCGAGCCCCATAGTAGAGCGCTATCAAATCGATAGCCTCCTACTTTGTCTTCGGATGGTCTAACCTCTCAGCAGACGTCTGAAACAAGGGGGGATCATCCATGCTCGCGCAACTTCCACCGGCCTTACAGAATCTTCAGCTACCGCTGCGTCTTCGACTCTGGGACGGCCATGAATTCAACTTGGGCCCCGAGCCCAGTGTGACCATCGTGGTGAAGGACCCCACGGTCGTGACCCAGCTGTCCCATCCAACGCTCGATTCACTGGGCGAAGCCTTCGTCGAGGGAAAGTTGGAGCTGGAAGGCTCCATCTCCGAGGTCATCCGGGTTTGTGATGAATTGAGTCACGCCCTGATCGCAGACGACGAGGGGAGTCGTCCGGTGCGCTCGATCCACGACAAGGCCACTGACGCAGCGGCTATTTCCTACCATTACGACCTGTCCAATGAGTTCTACCAGCTGTGGCTGGACCAGGACATGGCGTACTCCTGCGGTTATTTCGAAACCGGCAGCGAATCCATCGATCAGGCCCAACAAGACAAATTCCGCCACCTGTGCCGCAAGTTGCGGTTGCAGCCAGGTGAGTACTTGCTCGATGTCGGCTGTGGCTGGGGCGGGCTGGCGCGGTTTGCTGCGCGGGAATTCGGGGTCAAGGTGTTTGGCATCACCCTGAGCCGGGAGCAGTTGGCGCTGGCGCGGGAACGGGTCAAAGCCGAAGGCCTGGAAGAACAGGTGGACCTGCAATTGCTCGACTACCGTGACCTGCCGCAAGACGGCCGTTTCGACAAAGTGGTCAGCGTGGGTATGTTCGAACACGTCGGCCACGCCAACCTGGCGGAGTACTGCAAGATCCTGTTCGGCGCGGTGCGCGAAGGCGGCCTGGTGATGAACCACGGCATTACCGCCAAGCACACCGACGGTCGTCCTGTAGGGCGCGGCGCCGGGGAGTTCATCGAGCGTTACGTGTTCCCCAACGGCGAACTGCCGCATTTGGCGATGATGACGGCCGAGATCAGCGAAGTCGGGCTGGAAGTGGTCGACGTCGAAAGCCTGCGCCTGCACTACGCGCGCACCTTGGACCATTGGAGCGAGCGCCTGGAAGACAACCTTGAAGCGGCGGCGAAAATGGTGCCGGAGCAAGCGTTGCGCATCTGGCGGCTGTACCTGGCGGGTTGTGCGTATGCGTTTGCGCGGGGCTGGATCAACCTGCACCAGATTCTGGCGGTGAAACCCCATGCCGATGGCAGCCATGACCTGCCTTGGACACGGGAAGATATCTACCGTTGAGTGGGTTACAAAATCGGTGAAATCAGCCGCGCAACCCGCATGCCCAGTTGTTGAAGGCGGCGGGTTTCGCGGCTTTCTGCCTGGCTGACTTCATGGGCCAGGGAGAAGTCGTCCAGCAGCATGTGTTCGACTTCCTTGGCGAAGGCCTCGTCGACCGTCAGCAACATCACTTCGAAATTCAGCCTGAACGAACGGTTGTCCATGTTCGCACTGCCGATGGCGCTGATTTCGTTGTCAACCAACACCACCTTCTGATGCAGGAAGCCTGGGGTATAGCGGAACACCCGCACGCCAGCTCGCACAGCTTCGATCGCGTAAAGGCTGGACGCGGCGTAGACGATGCGGTGATCAGGCCGTGAGGGCAGCAGAAGGCGCACATCGACACCCCGCAGCACTGCCAGGCGCAGGGCGGAAAACACCGCTTCGTCGGGGATGAAGTAGGGGCTGGTGATCCATACGCGCTCAGTCGCTGCATGGATGGCTTCGACGAAAAACAGTGAGCAGGTTTCATAGGGGTCGGCTGGACCGCTGGCGAGCAATTGGCAGAGCACGCCGTCTTCGGGGTAGGCGTCCGGCAATATCAGTGGCGGCAGTTCTCGCGCAGCCCAGAACCAGTCTTCGGCAAACGATTCCTGCAAGCACGCCACCACCGGGCCGATCACCTGCACATGGGTATCGCGCCACGGTGCCAGCGGTGGTTGCTTGCCCAGGTATTCATCGCCGACGTTATGCCCGCCGACAAACCCGGTGATGCCATCCACCACCACGATCTTGCGGTGGTTGCGGAAGTTGACCTGAAAGCGATTGAGCCAGCCGCTGCGGGTGGCGAAGGCTTTCACGTTGACTCCGGCGTCGCGCAGGGATTGCACATAACGATGGGGCAGGGCGTGGCTGCCGATACGGTCATACAGCACGTAAATGGCGACACCCTCTGCGGCCTTTTCCTTCAATAGGACGTGCAACTGTCGGCCAAGGTCGTCGTCATGAATGATGAAAAACTGGAACAACACCGCCGTCCTGGCGTTGCGAATCGCCTCGAAGATCGCGCCGAAGGTGGCGTCGCCATTGATCAGCAAACGCACTTCGTTGTTGGCCAGGCACGGCATGCGGCCCAGCTTGGGCATGGCGCGCAGCGAGGCATAGGCGCTGGAGTTACGGGCGGCCAGGGCTTCTTCGACCCATGGGCGCCAGTTCAGCTCGGCAATGGCGGTGTGCATTTCCTGGTTGGCCTGGCGACGGGCCTGGATGTAGGCGTCGAACGTGCTCCGGCCGAAGATCAGGTACGGGATCAGCGTGAGGTAGGGCATGAACATCAGCGACAATGCCCAGGCGATCGAGCCTTGGGCGGTCCTGACGGTCAGCACCGCGTGAATCGCGGCGAGGGTCCCGAGAAAATGCAGCGTGGCGATGAAGTAGGCGAGCAGGTGCGGGCCAAAAAAATCCATGGACGACGTTACTCCAGGCAATCCAAGTGCCTAACAGACCATGTCTGGTCAGGAATGTCGCTATTTTATTTGCCGTGCAACCCTGGCACCTTTGCGGCGTCTAACGCCCAACATTACCCAGGAGTTACCCGATGAATGCTCGTCTGCTGTCTTTGGCCATGATGATTGGTTTGTCGCTGCCGGTGGCGGCGCAGGCGCAGATGCTGGCGCCGGGCTTGTGGGAACTGACCACCAGCAATATGAAAGTCGATAACCAGGACCTGCCGGACCTGTCGCTGATCCTCGGTCAGCTTAAGCAACAGATGACCCCGGAACAGCGCGCCATGCTGGAAAAACAAGGCATCACCATGGCCGGTAAAGGCGTGCAGGTGTGCCTGACCCCAGCTCAAGTCGCCTCCGATTCGATCCCGCTGACCGACCCACAATCGGGCTGCAAACAGGAAGTGACCGACAAGACCGGCAATCAGTGGAAATTCCGCTTCAGTTGCCCGAAAGCCCAGGGCACTGGCGTCGCTACCTTCCAAAGCCAGAAAGAATTCAGCACCACCGTCAACGGCACCTTCAATGCCACTGGCATTCAGCAGAAGGGCAGCCTGGACAGCCATGCCCAGTGGCTGGGCAACGATTGCGGAACGGTCAAGCCTCGCGCCTGACTTCCCCCTCTGTAGGCGCGAGCTTGCGCCTACAGGTGTGCGTGGGGTCAGCGCTCAAAGTGCAGAGGCAGACCCTGGCAACTGTCGACGACCTGACCGTTGTGCCAGGCCAAGTGGCCGGAAACCAGGGTGGTGCTGACGCTGTGGCGAAAGCTGCGTTCGGCGAAGGGCGTCCAACCGCAGCGGGCCAGGATCGGCTGGCTGCTGACGGGTTTGCCTTCGGGCTCCGGTTTGATTAACACCAGGTCGGCCCAATAACCCTCACGTAGGTAGCCGCGATCCGGGATGGCGAACAAGTCGGCCACACGGTGACTGGTTTTCGCCACCAGGGTGGTCAGCGGCAGCAGCTCGTCGGCCACCAACTCCAACAACGCCGGCAGCGCGTGCTGCACCAGGGGTAATCCCGACGGCGCCTCGCGATAACGCAACTGTTTTTGTGCCCACGTATGCGGCGCATGGTCACTGCCAATCACGTCCAGACGATCACTCAACAAGGCTTGGCGCAAGGCGTCGCGGTCGGCGCGGGTCTTGATCGCCGGGTTGCATTTGATCTGATGGCCGAGGCGGTGGTAGTCGCGATCATCGAAGATCAAGTGGTGCAGGCAGACTTCGGCGGTGATGCGTTTTTTGCTCAAGGGTTTGTCTTCGAACAGCGCCAGCTCGCGTGCGCTGGTCAGGTGCAGCACATGCAGGCGGGTGCCGTGGCGCTTGGCCAATTCCACCGCAAAGGATGAAGAGCGGAAGCATGCCTCGGCATCGCGGATCAGCGGGTGCGCGACGGCGGGGATATGCTCGCCGAAACGCTCACGCAGCCGCGCTTCATTGGCCTGGATGCTTGGTGTGTGTTCGCAATGGGCCAGCAGAATCGTAGGAACCTCGGCAAACAGGCGTTCCAGGATCCGCGGATCGTCGACCAACATATTGCCGGTCGAAGCGCCCATGAACACTTTGACCCCGGCCACCTCGCGCGGGTCGAGGGCGGCGACGGTGTCGAGGTTGTCGTTGCTTACGCCGAAGTGAAAACCATAGTTGGCTACCGAGTGCAGGGCGGCGCGGCGTTTCTTGTCGGTCAGGGCATCCAGGTCAAGGGTGGCGGGATGGGTGTTGGGCATGTCCATGAAGCTGGTGATACCACCGGCTACCGCTGCCCTGGATTCGCTGTAGAAACTGCCTTTTTCCGGCGCGCCAGGTTCGCGAAAGTGCACTTGGTCATCGATCATTCCGGGTAGCAGCCATTGGCCTTGAGCGTCGATTTCCACGGGCTCGTTGTAGCCTTGCAGGCTGCTGGCAATTTTCTCGATACGGCCATTGGCGACCAGCACATCGGCGTCGAATTCCTGGCCTTCGTTCACCAGGCGGGCGTTGCGGATCAGCAGGCGGCTCATGGTTCAGAACTCGTTTTGCAGGGCTTTGTACCCGCGCACCAGATCAACGTTGGTGCGTGCCACGTCTTCGGAAAATTCCGAGGCGCTGACGCTCACGGGGGGGAACTGCGAGAGGTCGGTGTGGGGCCCGATGCGGGTCGTGGAGGGCACATAGAACGCGGCGGGCAAGTCGCGGCCGTCGACCACCGAGTTGTGGCGCACCACGCAGCCGTCGCCCACGGCGCAGTTGAACAACACGCTGTTGAAACCGATAAACACACGGTCGCCGACGGTGCAGGGGCCGTGGACGATGGAACGGTGCGCAATGGACGTGAACTCGCCGATCGTCACCGCCGCGCCGGACTTGGAGTGGATGACCACGCCGTCCTGGATATTGGAGTTGGCGCCGATGACGATCGGGTCCATACCACCGCTGGCGTCGACTTCGTCGGCACGGATCACAGCGTAGGGCCCGACGAAAACGTTTTCGCCAATGATGACTTTTCCGCAGATGATGGCGGTCTTGTCGACGTAGGCCGATTCGGCAATCACGGGCAGATCGCCGGACGGATTTTTGCGGATCATGCGAGGGGCTCCGTAATGATGTGAACGTAGTCGCCGTCGATGGCGTTGTAGAAGCAGGTGGGCCGTCCGGTGTGGCACGCCGGGCCTTGCTGGTCGACGATCAGCAGCACCGCGTCGCCGTCGCAATCCAGGCGTGCTTCCACCAACTGTTGCCAGTGCCCGGAGCTTTCGCCCTTGCGCCACAACTGCTGGCGTGAGCGCGACCAGTAGCAGACTTGCCCGGTGTCCAAGGTTTCCTTGAGGGCCTGGCGGTTCATCCAGGCCAGCATCAATACCTCGCCACTGCCGTGTTGCTGGGCGATGGCGGCGATCAGGCCATCGCTGTTCCACGGCAAGGCATCGAGCACGGGTTCGAGTGGAAAGCGGCTACCGACGGCAGCCCCTTCCAGGTCGAGCATGCTCAAAGTCATGGTTTGCTCAGGGCCGTGCACAGAGTGTTGAGGTTGTATTCGAACAGACCGGTAAAGGTGCTGGCCGGGCCTTCTGCGGCGAGGGCATCGGAGTACAGCGTGCCGCCGATCTGCGCGCCGCTTTCGTCAGCGATCTGCTTGAGCAAGCGCGAATCCTTGATGTTTTCCATGAACACGGCTTTGACTTTGTCTTTACGGATCTGGGTGATCAGCGCAGCCACTTCGGCAGCGGACGGCTCGCGCTCGGTGGACAGGCCCTGGGGCGCCAGGAACTCGATGCCGTAGGCTTGGCCCAGGTAACCGAAGGCGTCGTGGGAGGTGACGATGCGTCGGTTGCCGGCGGGCAGTGCGCCGAACTTGGTCTTGGCTTCGGCCAGCAGGCGATAGATTTCTTTCAGGTAGGTTTGGCTGTTCTGTTGGTAGTCGGCTTTGTTGGCCGGGTCAGCAGCGATCAGCGCCTTGGTGATGTTGTTCACGTAGATTTCGGCGTTGGCCAGGTTGTGCCAGGCGTGCGGGTCAGGGATGGTCTCGCCGTCCTCTTCCATGGTGTGGGAGATCACGCCCTTGCTGGCGGTTACCACCGTGGCTTTGGTTTCGGTGCTGGTCACCAGGCGGTCCAGCCAGGGTTCGAAGCCCAAGCCATTCTTGATGATCACCTTGGCCTTGAGCAACGCCTTGGCATCGTCGGGGGTGGGTTCGTAGGTATGGGCGTCGGCGTCAGGGCCGACCATGTTGCTGATCTGGATGTGATCGCCACCGATCTGGTGGGTGATGTCATCAAGGATACTGAAGCTGGTAACCACCGGAAGCTTGTCTGCGGCCTCGGCCGTCGACAACGACAGGACGAGACTGAACAGCACGAGTAGGGCGCGCATCGGGAAACACCTCATTGGGATGACAGCAAGGGTGGGCGGCGCAGCAAACCGTGCACCGGACCGAAGACCACGGACAGCAGGTACCCGGCGCCAGCCACCAGCACGATGGCCGGGCCGCTGGGCAACGAGTAGTAGAACGACAGCAGCAAACCCAACCACACCGACAGGCATCCCAGCACCGCCGATACCGCGATCAACACGGGCAGGCGCCGGCTCCAGAAGCGTGAAGCGATGGCCGGTAACATCATCAAGCCCACCACCATCAAGGCGCCGATGGCCTGGAAGCCAATCACCAGGTTCAGCACCACCAAGGTCAGGAACAAGCCATGGGCCAACGGGCCAAGGCGGCTGACGGTCTGCAGGAACAGCGGGTCCAGAGTGTCCAGCAGCAGGGGTTTGTAGATCACGGCCATGGCGATCAGGCTGAAGCTGGAAACCCAAAGCATGCCGGTGAGGGTGGTTCCGTCCACGGCCAGGGCGGAGCCAAACAGCAGGTGCAGCAGGTCCAGGCGTTTGCCGGCGAGGCCGAGGATCAGCACGCCGGCGGCAAGGGAGATGGGGTAGATAGCGGCGAGGCTGGCGTCTTCGCGCAGGCCGGTGCGGCGGGTGATCCAGGCGGACAAGCCGGCCATGCTTAGGCCCGCGCCGAGGCCGCCGATGGTCAGGGCGGACAGGCTGAGGCCGGCGAACCAGAAGCCGAGGGCGGCGCCGGGCAGAATGCCGTGGGCGACGGCGTCACCGATCAGGCTCATGCGCCGCAGGATCAGGAATACCCCCAGTGGCGCGGTGCTGCAGGCGAGCACCAGTCCACCGATGAGGGCGCGGCGCATGAAGACGAAGTCGACGAAGGGCATCCACAGGTGGGCGGCGAAGTGCATCAGGCCACCTGCATCTGTGGCTGCGGACGGATCAGCTCTTTGCTCGGGCCGAATACGCAGCCGGTGCTTTTGATCTGCACCACGTGCGGGGTGTGGTGGCGCACTGCGGCGAGATCATGACAGACCACGATCAGCGTGCGACCGGCGTCGTGCCAGGCGTGGATGTGTTTCCAGCACAGCGACTGGCCTTCTTCATCGAGGGCGGCGTGGGGCTCATCGAGCAGCAGAACCGGAGCCTCCGCCAAGCTCATGCGGGCGAGCAGAGCGCGCTGCAATTCACCTCCGGACAAGGCCATCAACGGACGATTTTCCAGGCCGCTCAGGCACCACTCTTCGAGTACCGCTTCCAGGCGCTGGCTGCGGTGTTGCGGTGACCGTTGTTGCGTGCCCCAGAAACCGGCGGCGACCAGCTCTTGCAGGCTGATGGGGAACTGTCGGTCCAAATGTTGCTGCTGGGGCAGGAACGACAGGCCGCCACGGCGTGGAACGTCCACCGTCACTTTGCCCGCCAGCGGTTTTTGCAGGCCGGCGATAACTTTGAGCAGGCTGCTCTTGCCGGTGCCGTTGGCGCCGATGATGCCGGTGAGGCTGCCTTTTTCCAGCGTGAGGTCGATGGCGGGCGTCAGCGGTTGGCCGGGTGCGCCCCAGCGTAAAGCGGTACAGGTGATCATGCAGGGTGTCTCGTCCAGCGGCTTTCAGCCACGGCATCGTGCGCGTGCAGGCTTTCGGCGTGGATCACTTTCAGGTGGAAGGCTTTGACGGCATCCGAGCGTTTCAAGGCGAGGTTCAGGCGGCGGGCGGCGTCTTCGCAGAACATCAGGTTCTGCCCATTGGCCAGTGCGAAGGCTTGTTCGTCCGCCCGTTTTACGGCGGTTTGTACGGCGGTGCCGAGGGCAGCTTCGACGTTATCGATCAGCTCGGTGATGGGCAGGCTGGGGTGTTCGCTGTCCAATGCAATCAGTAGTTGCGCGCTGCTGCGCTGGCTGTGGGGTGTGGCGACGATGCCGTTGGCGGAGCCAAGCCAGCTCAATACGTCTTCATGCTGTAAAGGCGTGTTGGCGAAGTCTTCAAGAAATTGCTGCTGAATCAACTGCCTGGCGAGGGCAGCGGAGCAAGGACAGGTTGAGGAATAAGTAACGTCAATTTTTAGTTCCACGTGGAACATCTGGTTTTCCAGACGCGCCTCGATGCTCACCGGGTAGCCTTTCCAGCCGGCCAGGGGGCTCACCAGCGCTGGGCGTTTCAGCAGCAAATCGGTGTGGATACGCAGGTAGGCGTTGTTAGATAAACCTTCATGACTGTCGAGAAAACGCTGCAGTACATTACGCAGAAGTGCAGGCGTAAGAGGCTGTTGGTCGAGCATCTCCAATGCCAGGTACAGGCGTGACATATGAATGCCACGGGCGGCGCCATCGTCCAGACTCACGCCGGCATCCGCGGTGGCAGTCAGGCGTTGTCCGTCGATGAGAATGGGCAGGGCGATGCCACACATGCCTACCCAGTCGAGTGGCAAGGCTTGGCGTGAAGCCTGCGCGGCGATATCCGGCAGAGTCAGCGCATTCATGAGCAGGTCCATCATTGGAAATAAAAAGACATGTTATAGTATAACGATTGTGTCGACGATGGTTTTTCTGCTCCAGCCTTTTTTCAGTCATGTCGAGTACGGACGCTCCTTTATTTGCGGTATTTTTCATGCACAGACGTCAGCTCCTAAACCTGCTTCTGGCCAGCCCTCTGTTCACGTTCCCGTTCGCCGCCCACGCCACGCAGATCAGCAATGCACGCCTGTGGCGTTCGGACGAAAAGTTGCGGCTGGTGTTCGATCTCAGCGGACCGGTGCAATACAAGACCTTCACCCTGAGCGCGCCGGAACGCTTGATCATCGACCTCAGCGGCGCCGGGCTCAGTGGTGACTTCTCTCAGTTGGCACTGAAGAACAGCGGGATCACCTCGATTCGCTCCGGGCATTTCGGCAAAGGCGACACGCGCATCGTGCTGGACCTCGCAGCGCCGATGCAGCTCAACAGCTTTCTGTTGCCGCCCCAGGATGGCCAGGGGCATCGCCTGGTACTGGACCTGACCAGCGCCACCCAGGCGCCGCGCCAAATGGCGGCCGAGCCCAAGCCACTGGTGGACAAGGCCCACCCCAAGCGCGACATCATTGTGGTGGTTGACCCCGGCCACGGCGGCAAGGACCCGGGCGCGGTCGGCTCCAAGGGGCAGCGCGAGAAAGATGTGGTGCTGTCCATCGCTCAGTTGCTGGCTAAACGGTTGAAACGCGAGAAAGGCTTCGACGTGAAATTGGTGCGCAACGACGACTTCTTCGTACCGCTGCGCAAACGCGTGGAAATCGCCCACAAGCACAATGCCGATATGTTTATCTCGGTGCATGCGGATGCGGCGCCGCGGGTCACTGCGTCGGGCGCTTCGGTGTATGCCTTGTCGGAAGGGGGCGCGACATCAGCCACGGCGCGGTTCATGGCACAACGGGAAAACGGCGCCGATCTGCTCGGTGCCACCCGCCTGCTTAATCTGAAGGACAAGGACCCGATGCTCGCCGGGGTGATCCTGGATATGTCGATGAACGCCACTATCGCTTCCAGCCTGCAACTGGGCAACTCGATCCTGGGCAGCCTGGAAGGCATCACCAGCCTGCATCAGAGGCGTGTGGAGCAGGCGGGTTTCGCGGTGCTCAAGTCGCCTGACGTGCCGTCGATCCTGGTGGAAACCGGGTTTATTTCCAACGCGCGGGACAGTGCGCGGCTGGTCACCGCGCGTCATCAACAGGCGGTTGCCGATGGCCTGTTCGAAGGTCTGAAAAAATACTTCCAGAAGAACCCACCCATGAACAGCTACATGGCGTGGGTACAGGAACAGAAGAACGGTCAGGTCTAACAGCCGGTCATACGGCTGCAGGTGAATTTGGCGCTGGCGCCACCCGAACTGGAAAACCGGTTGAGGGTGGTCCAGCCCACACGCCGTGTATAGCCGACCCACGCTTCCCCATCCGATGCCAACCCGGTAAAGAACGTCAGCTGCCCGTAGCGGCTGTTGGTCTGTGCCCAATAGCGTTTGCCGATCACCTCGTAGCCGCGCAAATACGTGGTGCTGCCGACCGTCGCCACACTGTAGGCATTGCCCAAGGGGTCGACACACGCGAGCAGGTTGGCGCTGCGCGTGCAGTCGGCCAACAGGCTAGGCGCCTGGGCGCAGGCAGGTCCTGCGGCAATCAATAACAGGGCGCACACCAAGTATCTCATCGGGTTTCTCAAGGCTGGAGAGTGTTGAAGCATTGCGCCCTTCGTCGTGGCGAGCAAGAGGGGATTGGCTTATTTGCATTGTTATACTATAACATTGAAAAACAGCCTGACCCGTGAACCGCTCCCATGACCGAACAAGACCTCCTGGCCCAGTCTTGCGCCGACTACATGAATGAAGCCCAGCAAGGTTTCTTCCGTGAGTTGCTGCTGAGCCAACGCACTGAATTGCAAGCACGCATCGACGCTGAGTTCCTGGTACTGCGCGAGCAGGAAACCAACAGTGATCCAGCCGATGTCGGCAGCGCCGAAGAACAGCGGCAATGGCAACTGCGCCTGCTGGAACGGGAAAAGAAGCTGCTGGACAAGATCGACGACGCCCTGGAATTGCTGGCCCGCGGCGAATACGGCTGGTGCCGCGAAACCGGCGAGCCCATCGGCCTACAGCGCTTGTTGCTGCGTCCTACCGCCACCCTGTGTATCGAAGCCAAAGAACGTGAAGAGCTGCGCGAACGCCATAGACGGGCGAGTTGACCGGCCAACCCTGATGAGGAATACCTAATGCCCAATCGTCTCCCCGTTACCGTGTTGTCCGGTTTTCTCGGTGCCGGTAAAAGCACGCTGCTCAATTACGTCCTGCGCAACCGCGAAAACCTGCGAGTGGCGGTGATCGTCAATGACATGAGCGAAATCAACATCGACGGCAGTGAAGTCCAACGCGACGTCACGCTCAACCGCGCCGAAGAAAAACTGGTGGAGATGAGCAACGGCTGCATCTGCTGCACCTTGCGGGAAGACTTGCTGGAAGAAGTCGGAAAACTCGCCAAGGAAGGTCGCTTCGATTACTTGCTGATCGAGTCCACCGGTATTTCAGAACCCTTGCCCGTGGCCGAAACCTTCACCTTTCGCGACGAAAATGAGCAAAGTCTGGCCGATATCGCGCGCCTGGATACCATGGTCACCGTGGTCGACGGCATGAATTTCTTACTCGACTATCAGGCTGCCGAGAGCCTGGCCTCGCGCGGTGAAACCCTCGGTGAAGATGACGAGCGCTCCATCACTGACCTGCTGATTGAGCAGATCGAATTCGCCGACGTGATCCTCATCAGCAAGATCGACCTGATCAGCAGCCGCGAACGCGAAGAGTTGATGGCGATCCTTGAGCGCCTCAACGCCCAAGCGGAAATCATTCCGATGGTCATGGGCGAAGTGCCGCTGAACAAAATCCTCAACACCGGCCGTTTCGACTTTGAACGCGCCGCTCAGGCCCCGGGCTGGTTGCAGGAACTGCGCGGTGAGCATGTGCCGGAAACCGAGGAATACGGCATCGCTTCCACAGCCTACCGTGCGCGCCGGCCGTTCCATCCCCAGCGTTTCTTCGACTTCATCGACCGTCCGTGGGTCAACGGCAAACTGCTGCGCTCCAAAGGTTTTTTCTGGTTGGCCAGCAAGCATAAGGAGGCGGGCAGCTGGTCCCAGGCCGGCGGTTTGATGCGCCATGGTTTTGCCGGACGCTGGTGGCGCTTTGTGCCTAAAAGTCAGTGGCCTCAGGACGAAGAAAGCATCGCGGCGATCATGGGCAACTGGCAACTGAGCACAGGTGATTGCCGCCAGGAACTGGTGTTTATCGGGCAAAACCTCGACTTCACCCAACTGCGTGCCGAGCTGGACGCATGCCTGCTCACCGATGAAGAAATGGCCCTGGGCGTCGAAGGTTGGCGCCTGCTGGTCGATCCCTTTGGCCCTTGGTATGAGGAGGCCGTCGCCTGATGCTGGCCCCGGCTATTTCCCTGCGCCCCGTGATTCGCCAGACACGCGGTGACACCCCGATGGCGCTGTCCGGCATTCTGGAAGATGGCGTCAATCTGGCCGTGTGGGAGCGGCGGTTGCCGTTGCACATCGCCGAGTTCGGCGCCTTGCTGGTGGCGCTCAATGAGCCATTGGCCGATTCCCTGGTGATCGAGCTCAACAATGAAGACGCCGTGCCCAACCTGCAGGGTTTGGCGTCCAGTTGCCGTGACCTTGAGGGCTACGAAGGCTTTATCGCCGATGTGTCGTGGCTGGTCAGCGCGTTTGCCTGCCTGCTGGGTGCCAAACGTATCGGCGTGCGATTGAGGTTGCTGGATAAGGCGATGTGCCCACGTTTTCACGTCGATCATGTGCCGGTGCGGCTGATCACCACCTATGCCGGAGTCGGCAGCCAGTGGTTGCGCGAGGGCGTGATGGATCGCCGCCAGCTGAGCCAGCCGGATGCCGAGCCTACCGGGCGTATCGAGCAGATCCATTGCGGCGAAGTCGCTCTGTTGAAGGGCACCAAATGGCATGGCAATGAAGGTTATGGACTGATTCACCGTTCGCCCGCACTCAAGGCTGACGAACGTCGCTTGATCCTGACACTGGATTGGCTCGCATAACCGCGTAGGATCAAACGCTCTACACGGTCCGAACGATGCCCCTCATGCTGCAGAACATTCCCACCCACGTGATTGCCGGGCCCTTGGGCGCCGGCAAGACCAGCCTCATCAAGCATCTGCTCGCCCAGCGTCCGGCCAACGAGCGCTGGGCCGTGTTGATCAACGAATTCGGGCAGATCGGCCTGGACGCCGCCTTGCTCACCCAGGATGACGACGGCATTGCCCTGGGCGAAGTTGCCGGAGGCTGCCTGTGTTGCGTGAATGGTGCTCCTTTTCAGGTAGGACTGGGTCGTCTGTTGCGTAAGGCCAAGCCCGACCGGCTGCTGATCGAACCGTCAGGTCTGGGCCATCCGGCGCAGTTGCTCAAGCAGCTGCGACAGGCGCCATGGCAGGAGGTGTTGTCAGTCCAGCCCTGTGTGGTGGTGTTGGATGCCCAGGCGCTGGCAGCGGGTAAACCGTTGCCACCGTCACAGCAGGCGGCGCTGGCGAGTGCTGGGTTGCTGGTATTGAACAAGGATGAAGGGTTGGACGCGGGACAGCGCCGTGCGATCGAACGGCAGTTGCCCGAATGCCCGCTCTACTGGACCCGCCAGGCGCAATTACCCTTGGACCAGTTACCAGGCCTGAGCGCGCAGGCCTCAGCCGCTGTGGATAAGGTTGAAGTGCCCGAAGGCCTTGCCCAAATGCCGGCTATCTGGGGCGATCCCACGCAACCGATCTGCCTGAGCCAGGCCCAGGAAGGCGGTTGGAGTGTCGGCTGGCGCTGGCACCCAAGCCAGCAATTCGACACCCGCCGTCTTCACCAGTGGCTGACAAGCCTTGAATGGCGCCGCGCCAAATTGGTTATCCACAGCGCCGAAGGCTGGGTTTCGACCAACGCGGTGGATAACAGCGAGCTCACTTGGCAGGCCAGCGAGTGGCGCCGCGATTCACGTATCGAGTTGATTTTCAGCGAGCCACAGGACGTGGCCGCCTTGCAGGTCGCGTTAAACGCCTGCCGTCACTGACGGTTCTTGGTGCCGTGGTCCTGACGCCACTGGCTTAGCTCGATCACTTCGGCGCTGGGCAACGGCGTCTTGATCTCGAACGGGTAGGGCGCCAGTTCGATCTGCGCACTGTGGGCGCCGAATTGGGTGATGGTTCCCGGATGGCGGGTTTCGCCGGTCACGGTGAATTCAAAGTTGTAGATGCGCGCCAGGCGCCGCCGCCCGTTGGCATCCCTCACAAACCCTATGCGCTTGAGCGCTACGGCGCCGTCCAGCAGTTCGATGTCGAGCTTGGCGCAATGCTGCTTGACCCGCTCCAGCGCCCGCTCGCGCAGGCCGTGGTTGTGCCACACCCAGGCGGCACCGGTCGCCAGCAGCATCAACACGAAGATGTTTCCCAGGGTCAGCATGCGAAAGACTCCAACAAAGTGAGAGCAGCTTAACTGTGTCGCCGGTCTGTCGTACAGGCTGGGTTTAGTCGCATACTGCGCGGCCAGAATTTCAATGGCTTTACGGAAATCCCGCGCATGAAACGCACACCTCATCTGCTTGCGATCCAGTCTCATGTGGTCTTTGGCCACGCCGGAAACAGCGCCGCCGTATTCCCCATGCAGCGAGTCGGGGTGAACGTCTGGCCGTTGAACACGGTGCAGTTCTCCAACCATACCCAGTATGGCCAATGGGCGGGCGAAGTATTGGCGCCGCAGCAGATTCCGGCGCTGGTGGAAGGTATCGCCGCGATTGGCGAACTGGGCAACTGCGACGCTGTGCTGTCCGGCTACCTGGGCAGTGCGGACCAGGGCCGGGCGATTCTCAGCGGTGTGGCGCGTATCAAGGCCATCAATCCTAAGGCGCTGTACCTCTGCGATCCGGTGATGGGCCACCCGGAAAAAGGCTGCATCGTGCCCCAGGAAGTCAGCGATTTCCTACTGGACGAAGCCGCAGCCATGGCCGACTTCCTGTGCCCTAACCAGCTGGAGCTGGACAGCTTTGCCGGGCGCAAGCCGCAGTCGCTGTTCGATTGCCTGGCCATGGCCAAGGCGTTGCTGGCGCGCGGGCCAAAGGCTGTGTTGGTTAAGCACTTGGATTACCCCGGCAAGCTGCCGGACGGTTTCGAGATGCTGCTGGTGACCGCGGAAGGCAGTTGGCACCTGCGCCGGCCGCTGCTGGCGTTTCCGCGTCAGCCAGTGGGCGTGGGGGACCTGACCTCGGGGTTGTTCCTGGCGCGGGTACTGTTGGGCGACAGCCTGCTGGCCGCCTTTGAATTCACCGCCGCTGCGGTGCACGAAGTGCTGCTGGAAACCCAAGCCTGTGCCAGTTGGGAACTGGAACTGGTACGTGCCCAGGATCGCATCGCCCATCCGCGTGTGCGCTTTGAAGCCACGCCGATCGGTCTATAAATACCCAGAACCCAGTGTGGGAGCGGGCTTGCTCGCGAATGCGGTGGATCAGTCAAAGATGCATTTACTGACACACCGCATTCGCGAGCAAGCCCGCTCCCACATTTGAATCGTGTTCGCCGCTGTCAGCCTTTGATTTCCTGGTAGCGCTTTTCCAGCTCCTGACGGATCTGACGGCGCTGCTGGGCCTGGACGAACCGGCGCTTGTCTTCGCTGTTGTGCGGTTGCAGCGGCGGCACGGGGGCTGGTTTACGCTGGTCGTCTACGGCCACCATGGTGAAGAAGCAGCTGTTGGTATGGCGCACCGAGCGTTCGCGGATGTTCTCGGTCACCACCTTGATGCCCACCTCCATCGAGGTGTTACCGGTGTAGTTGACCGACGCGAGGAACGTCACCAGCTCGCCGACATGAATCGGCTCGCGGAAAATCACCTGGTCCACCGACAGCGTCACGACATAGCGCCCGGCATAGCGGCTTGCGCAGGCATAGGCCACTTCGTCGAGGTACTTGAGCAGGGTGCCGCCGTGGACATTACCTGAGAAGTTGGCCATATCAGGGGTCATCAATACCGTCATCGACAGCTGGGCGTTTCCGGGTTCCATAGCACACTCACGGGTTGTAGGCATTGGTTTGGGGGGGGCACCTCTGCGGGTGCTGGAATCTTTGCAGCGCCATCCATAACGGGACGCCAGTGGGCGGCTTGCCGTCACGCATGCACCGATCTGTTTCCATATATTGCACCGGCTTTCTGCCGGAAGTCGCGGTGTTAACCTTCAAAAGCCCGTCTCAGGGCATTTCTTACGATCAAGGCAAACTTTTCCTTCCGCACTTTGCGACAGTTCAACGGCGTGGACGGAAGTGGGAAAAGTGTCTGTACCCTCAAGGAGCCCCTCGCCATGCACGCCATCAGCTTTATCCAGGACTTGGCCGTGATCATGTTGGTGGCAGGGGTTGTCACCATCCTGTTTCACCGCCTCAAGCAGCCGGTGGTGCTGGGCTACATCGTCGCCGGGTTCATCATCGGCCCCCACACCCCTCCGTTCGGCCTGATCCACGACGAAGACACTATCAAGACCTTGGCCGAGCTGGGTGTGATTTTCCTGATGTTCTGCCTGGGCCTGGAGTTCAGCCTGCGCAAACTGTTCAAGGTCGGTGCCACGGCGTTTATCGCGGCCTTCCTGGAAATCATCCTGATGATCTGGATCGGCTACGAGATCGGCCGCTGGTTTGACTGGAGCACGATGGACTCGCTGTTCCTCGGCGCGATCCTGGCGATCTCCTCGACCACCATCATCGTCAAGGCGCTCAATGACCTGAAGATGAAGAACCAGCGCTTCGCCCAGCTGATCTTTGGCGTGTTGATCGTGGAAGACATCCTCGGCATCGGCATCATCGCCTTGCTGTCGAGCATTGCCGTCAGCGGCACGGTCAGCTCCGGCGAGGTGTTCTCAACGGTCGGCAAGCTCTCGCTGTTCATGATTGTCGCGCTGGTTATCGGCATTTTGCTGGTGCCGCGTTTGCTGGCCTACGTGGCCAAGTTCGAAAGCAACGAGATGCTGCTGATCACCGTGCTGGGCCTGTGTTTCGGCTTCTGCCTGCTGGTGGTAAAGCTGGAATACAGCATGGTGCTGGGCGCGTTCCTGATCGGCGCGATCATGGCCGAATCCCGCCAGTTGATTAAGATCGAACGTCTGATCGAACCGGTTCGCGACATGTTCAGCGCCATCTTCTTTGTGGCAATTGGCTTGATGATCGACCCACAGATCCTGCTGCAATATGCCTGGCCGATTGCAGTGATTACCGTGGCGGTGGTGCTGGGCAAGATGTTGTCCTGCGGCCTAGGTGCGTTTATCGCCGGCAATGATGGCCGTACCTCACTGCGCGTGGGCATGGGGCTGTCACAAATTGGTGAGTTTTCCTTCATCATCGCGGCGTTGGGGATGACGTTGCAGGTGACCAGTGATTTCCTCTATCCCGTAGCGGTGGCGGTTTCGGCGATTACCACACTGCTCACGCCGTACCTGATCCGTGGCGCCGACCCGCTGTCATTGAAGATCGCGTCGGTAATGCCCAAGCGTTTGAGCCGGGTGTTCGGCATGTATGGCGAATGGCTGCGCAGCATTCAGCCTCAGGGCGAGGGCGCGATGCTGGCGTCGATGATCCGCAAAATCATCCTGCAAGTAGGGGTGAACCTGGCGCTGGTGGTGGCGATCTTCTTTGCCGGCAGCTTTTTTGCTGTGCGAATCGGAGGGTATCTGGAAGGCTGGATCAGTGATCCCAGCTGGCAGAAGGCGTTGATCTGGGGTGGGGCGTTGTTGCTGTCGCTGCCCTTCCTGATTGCGGCGTACCGTAAGCTCAAGGCGCTGTCGATGCTGCTGGCGGAGATGAGTGTGAAGCCGGAAATGGCCGGGCGGCATACCCAGCGCGTGCGAAGGGTGATCGCGGAGCTGATCCCGATCCTCTCGCTGCTGGTGATCTTCCTGCTATTGGCAGCCTTGTCGGCCAGTATTCTGCCGACCAACAAGTTGCTGGTGCTGATCGCCGTGGTCACGGCGGCAGTGGCGGCCGTGCTCTGGCGGTGGTTCATCCGCGTGCATACGCGGATGCAGGTCGCCTTGTTGGAGACGCTGGATAATCACAAGGATACGCCGGAGCACTAAGCGCCTGGGGGTGGGGTCAGCTTTCCAGCCAGACGTCCCGCGCCCAGTGCCACACCGATTCCCAGGTTTCCTCGGTGACGATTTCTTCTTCGCCGGACCACAGCACTACAGTGCCGTCTTCTTCGACGCAGTAGTAGTCGTCGCCGTCCTGGCAGATCGGGATCAGGCTACGATCAACACCGGCGTCCCAGGCGTTGGCGGCAACGTCTGGCAGGTAGGTGTGGGATTGCGGGTCGGTGACGGTCACCGGCTCCAGGCTGCCGTACACCACGTCGCTGACGGTCAGCAGAAACTCTCGGAAGACAAACGGAATGTCGATGAACAGTTGTTCCTCGATTTCCACCAGCAGGTCTTCGTCAGGCAGCTCCAAAGGAACCGGGACCGGTTCGTTGGCTTCACGCAATTGTTCGATGATTTCTTCCACGGCCGGGATCCTCTTGCTAGATGGCGCGGTTTATAGGGGCGTTTTATACAGTAGCTCGCTATAAGTGCAACCGTGAAATAGAAAACCCCGGACAGGTCCGGGGTTTTTTGTATCTGCGTGCTAAGCGTGCAGGGATCAGCCGTTCTGGCGGATACCGGCCACCAGCCAAGGCTGGTTGTCGCCCTGGGCACGTTCCATGTTCCAGCTTTCGCTGAACACTTCGCCCTGGTCGAAACGCGAGGTCTTCGACACACCGCTGAAGGTCAGGGTGGCGATGGTCTTGTCGGCGCGATCATCCACACCTTCCAGCTGGACGCGCAGGTCGTCGATGTAGGTCGACTGGAAGCCGTCGCCCAGGTCGGCGCGTTCGCGCTTGAGGAACTCCAGCAGCTGTGGGGTCACGAACTCGGAGATCTTGTCCATTTCGTTGGCGTCCCAGTGTTGCTGCAGGGACTGGAAGTGGCTACGGGCCGCTTCGACGAAACGCTCTTCGTTGAACCAGGCCGGCGCGTTGATCACCGGACGGGCTGCAGCAGGGGCTGCAGAACCACCGAAGATCGAGCCCATGGCTGGTTTTTGCTCGAACACTTCACGCTGCATCGGCGCGCCGGCTGGAGCCAGGTGCTCCTGCTGCTTGCGGCGACGGGCGGCGATAAAGCGGAAGATCACAAAGGCGATGACCGCCAGGATCAGGATGTCGAAGATCTGCATGCCCTGGAAGCCGCCGCCCATGAACATGGACGCGAGCAGGCCACCGGCGGCGATACCGGCCAGAGGGCCCAACCAGCGCGAAGCACCGCCGGCCTTGGCCGCGGCGCCGGCAGCACCGGCTGCGCCTGCGGTCGCGGCTGCACCGCCCGTGGCGCCGGCGGATGGAGCCATTTGGCTGGTCTGGTGAGTCGGTGCCGCACCGGAACTTTTGCCGCCACCGAAGCGTTTGGCGTTGGCGTCGAGGCTCATCGTCAGGCCGATGCACAACGCCATGGCGATGCTAAGAAAACGTTTCATAAAGGGAATTCCCATTTGTGGATTGCACGCGCGCCATGTTGCACAGGTGTAGTGACACTGGCTAGCGACATAATGTTTCGGGCTTTTGCGTAGGACCGATTCAGAATGGTCTGTAGGACTTATTACAGATATTGGCCCGCGCTCGTTAAATACAAGGGCGGGCCAATAACCTTCATGTAGGCAAATGTTTCAGCTCTGACAGCGGGGAAGACCTCAGAGGGCTTCGAGTTTCGCGTAACCCATCATCAGCCACTTGCTGCCTTCGGCGAAGTTCACCTGCACCCGTGCCTGGGCACCCGCGCCTTCGAAGTTGAGGATCACGCCTTCACCGAACACTGAATGCCTGACCTGCTGGCCAAGGCTGAACTGGGTTTCCGGGATTTCGGAGCCGGCAAACAGGCTGCTGGAGTTCTGCTGCTGGCCTCCGCCGAATGGGCGGCTGACGCTGTTGGACAGGCGCACTTCCTGGATTAGACCCTTCGGCACTTCACGTACGAAGCGTGACACCTTGTTGTAGGTCTCGCTGCCATACAGGCGTCGGGTCTCGGCGTAGGTCATCACCAGGTTCTGCATGGCGCGGGTGATGCCCACGTATGCCAGGCGGCGTTCTTCCTCAAGGCGGCCGGGTTCTTCCAGGCTCATCTTGTGCGGGAACAGGCCTTCTTCCATGCCCACCAGGAACACATACGGAAATTCCAGGCCCTTGGCGCTGTGCAAGGTCATCAGCTGGATGCTGTCTTCATGCTCATCGGCCTGGGTATCACCGGCTTCCAGCGACGCGTGGCCGAGGAACGCAGCCAGCGGCGTCAGCTCTTCGTCTTCCTCGGTGTTTTCGAAGGCACGGGCGGCGCTCACCAGTTCCTCAAGGTTTTCTACCCGGGCCTGGCCTTTCTCGCCTTTTTCCGCTTCGTGATAGGCGATCAGCCCGGACTGTTCGATTACCGTCTGGGTCATCAAATGCAGGGGCATTTGCGCGCACTTGGCCGCCAGGTTCTCGATCAGCTCGACAAACACCCCCAACGCACCGGCTGCGCGGCCAGTCAGGCCTTTATTGACGATGAGCAAGCGCATGGCTTCCCACATCGACACATCGGCATGGCGTGCGTGATCGCGGATGGCCTCGACGGTTTTTTCGCCGATGCCGCGCGCCGGGATATTGATCACCCGCTCCAGCGCCGCATCGTTGCCGCGACCTTCCAGCAAGCGCAGGTAGGCCATGGCGTTCTTGATTTCGGCGCGCTCAAAGAAGCGCTGGCCGCCATAGATGCGGTACGGGATGCGTTCGCGCAGCAAGGCTTCTTCCAAGACCCGCGATTGGGCGTTGGAACGGTAAAGGATCGCGATGTCGCTGCGCGCCAGGCCGGTCTTCAGCGCGCTTTCGATGGTTTCCACCACGTAGCGCGCTTCATCGTGCTCGTTGAACGCGGCGTACAGGTTGATGGCCTCGCCTTCGCCGCCGTCGGTCCACAGCTCTTTGCCCAGGCGCCCGGTGTTGTTGGCGATCAAGGCGTTGGCGGCCTTGAGGATGCCGGCGGTGGAGCGGTAGTTCTGCTCCAGGCGGATGGTCACCGCGTCTGGGAAGTCTTCGGAATACTGGTAGATGTTCTCGATTTTCGCGCCACGCCAGCCGTAGATCGACTGGTCGTCGTCGCCCACCACCATCAGGCTGTCGCCACCCTTGGCCAGCAGGCGCAACCAGGCGTACTGCACGGCGTTGGTGTCCTGGAACTCGTCCACCAGGATGTGGCGGAAGCGCTTCTGGTAATGGGCCAGCAGGCCTGGGTTGTCACGCCACAGGTCGAGGGCGCGCAACAGCAGCTCGGAGAAATCGATAACCCCGGCGCGTACGCAGGCGGCCTCGTAGGCTTCATAAATGCTGCGCATGGTGGCCAGGAACAAATCACCGCTGGCCTGGATATGCTGTGGGCGCAGGCCTTCGTCTTTCTGGCCGTTGATGAACCATTGCGCCTGACGCGCCGGCCAACGCTGCTCGTCGAGGCCCAGCTCGCGGATGACCCGCTTGACCAGGCGTTGCTGGTCATCGCTGTCGAGGATCTGGAAGGTCTGGGCCAGGCCCGCCTCCTGCCAGTGTGCCCGCAACAGGCGGTGTGCCAGGCCGTGGAAGGTGCCCACCCACATACCGGCCGGGCTGATGCCCATCAACTGCTCGATGCGATGACGCATCTCGGCAGCGGCCTTGTTGGTGAAGGTCACCGACAGGATGGAATGCGGGGACGCGTTTTCGACCTGGATCAACCAGGCGATACGGTGCACCAGCACTCGGGTTTTACCGGAGCCAGCACCGGCCAGGACCAACTGACGGCCAACAGGGGCCGCTACGGCCTGGCGTTGGGCATCGTTGAGGGAGTTCAGCAAAAGGGAGAGATCATCGCGCATCGGCGCATTCTATGGCCCCCGGGGAAGTGGGGCAAATACCAATGCCGGGTGGTCGACCGAAAACCACCCGGGTGATGACCGGTCGGTCAATGGCCGCAGCCCGCGGGGCGTCTCGCTCGAGCCCTCTGGCACCGAAGTTTGCGCCGCACGACCGTGCAGATTTTATGACGTAGAGCAGTTTGGCCCAGGCGCTTGCTTGTGTATGCTCCGTCGACGTTTCGGGCTCACCATTATAAGAACACTGCCTATGACCTTCAGCACTGATCTGCTCGGCCCCTCAGCGGCGCCCGCGCAGGTTCTTCGCAAACACTACGCCACGGAGATGGCGGTCGAGCGCACGCGCCTGCTGTATCAGGGTTCGCTGTTGCCGACCCTGTTGATGCTGGTGAATGGCCTGGTCTGCGCCTGGCTGTTGTGGAACCCCAAGCAATACCTGCTGGACAGTATCTGGCTGGTCTGGCTGCTGGCCCTGGTGGCGATGCGTGTGATCCAAGTGGCGGCGTTCGACTCGGCCATGCCCAGCCGCCAGGCTCAGCCGGTGTGGCGGCGTATGTTCATGCTGGGTTCGGCCGTCAGCGGTCTGACCTTGGCCACGGCCGCGATCGCGCTGGTGCCGGTCGATAGCTTCATGCAACAGGCCTGGGTGTTCGGCCTGATCGGCGCGGCGACGCTGTCCGCCAGTGTGGCCTATGCCGTGAGCCTGCCGGCGTTCTTGTCGTTCGCCTTGCCGTGTCTGGTGCCGGCGATCCTTTACCTGTTCTGGACCGGCGACCCGCAGCAACGCGGTTGGGGTGTGCTGGGCCTGATCCTGCTGGCATCCTTGAGCCTGGTGGCGTGGCAGGTCAATCGCCTGATCCAGCGCGGGCTGCTGCGGCGTTTTCAGAATCAGGCACTGATCGAACATCTGCAACAGGCGCAACAGCGCAGCGAGCAACTCAATCAGGAGCTGGTGCGCGAAGTTGAACAACGTCGTCAGGTCGAGCACGAACTGCGCGAAGCCCAGGTCGGCCTGCAGGACCGCGTGGCGCAACGCAGTCAGGAGCTGGACGCCACCCATCTGGCCCTGAATAAAAGCGAAGCGCGCCTGGCCATGGCGCTGCAAGCCAGTGAGTTGGGCCTGTGGGACTGGAACCTGCAAACCGACGAAGTCCATCACACCCAACTCAAGGAGTTGTTCGGCCTGGAGCCGGAATACGTCACGGCCATGCTCAGCCACCTCAAGCCGCGCTTGCACCCTGATGACCTGCCGCTGCTCAAGCGTGCCTTGGTGGAACACCTCAAGGGCCGCAGCGAGGACTACCAGGTGGAATACCGCGTGCGCCACGGCGATGGGCACTGGGTGTGGATCGAAGACCGTGGCCGCGCCGTGGAGCGTGCGCCCAGTGGGCGGGTGACGCGCATGCTGGGTACGCGCCGCGATATCACTGCGGGCAAGGCCCTGGAAGAACAGCAGCGTTTGGCGTCGACAGTATTCGAGGCCGCCAGCGAAGGCATCGTTATCCTTGACCCGGACTACAAGCTGATCGCCGTGAACCAGGCGTTCAGCCGTGTCACGGGTTTTGAAACCGACGACATGATCGGTCGCAATGTGGTCGAACTGCCCAGCAGCCGCGATGCCCGCCGCCACTTCCCAGTGATCCGCCAGGCGTTGCTCAGCCACGGTACCTGGCAGGGTGAACTGGTGGAGACACGCAAGAACGGCGAGCTGTATCCGCAGTGGCTGCAATTGAATGTGGTGCGCGATGTCCGAGGAAAAGTCAGCCACATTGTGGGCTTCTTCGCCGATCTCTCGGCGCGGCGCGAGTCCGAAGAGCGCATGCGCTACCTGACCCATTACGACGAATTGACCGGCCTGGCCAACCGCTCGCTGTTCCGCGAACGGCTGCGCGAGGCTCACCAGCGCGTACGCCAGGGCGGGCGCAACCTGGCGTTGCTACACATCAACCTCGACCGCTTCAAATTGCTCAATGACAGCCTGGGCCATGAAGTTGCCGACCAACTGCTGCAGAAAATGGCACGCCGCCTGATCAACGCTTTACCTGAGGCTGACACCATCGCGCGTCTGTCCGGGGACGAATTCGCTGTGCTGTTCGACGCCTACGGCAACCTGTCCAGTCTTGCGCGAGTGGCCACGCGGTTACTGGCCAAACTGCGGGTGCCCGTGACGGTGGAGGGGCATGAGCTGGTAGTGAGTGCCTCGATGGGTGTCAGCCTGTTGCCGGACAATGCGCGGGAAATTTCCGCACTGGTCAGCCAATCCAACATGGCCATGCAACATGCCAAACACCTGGGCGGTAATAACTTCCAGTTCTACACCGACAGCCTGCAAGCCAGCACCCTGGAGCGTTTGCAGCTGGAAAACCACTTGCGCAAAGCCATTGATGAGGGCCAGCTCACGGTGTTCTATCAGCCGAAACTCTGCCTGGCCACCGGCAAGCTGAATGCTGCCGAGGCGTTGATCCGCTGGGAGCATCCGCAGTGGGGCATGGTGCCGCCGGGGGACTTTATCGGCCTGGCCGAAGAGACGGGTCTGATCGTGCCACTGGGCGAGTTCGTGCTGCGCGAAGCCTGCTGGCAGGCTTGTGAATGGCAGCGCCAGGGGCTGGCGCCGATCCGGGTGTCGGTGAACCTGTCGGTGCATCAACTGCGCCAAGGCAAGCTGGTCAGCCTGGTGCGCCAGGTGCTCGAAGAAACCGGCCTGGACCCGCAATACCTGGAGCTGGAACTGACCGAAAGCCAATTGCTCGACAGCGTCGAACACATCATCGCCACCTTCCAGCAACTGCGGGACCTGGGCGTGAAACTGGCGATCGACGATTTCGGCACGGGTTATTCGTCCCTGAGCTATCTCAAACGCATTCCCGTGGACTATGTGAAGATCGACCAGACCTTCATCCGTGGGCTGGGCCAGGGGCGTGAAGACGCGGCCATCACCCGCGCCATCATCGCCATGGCCCACGGGCTGGCGCTCAAAGTGGTGGCCGAAGGCGTGGAAGATCAACAGCAGCTGGATTTCCTGCGCGGTGAACGTTGTGACGAGGTGCAGGGCTATTTGATCAGTCGGCCGATGGAGGCCAAAGGGCTGGCAGATTTGTTACGGAAAAATGCGGATTTTCCCTAGTGATGCCTGGGGCCGCCCTGTGGCTACAACTTGGCCGCCCTTAGATTCAAAGGGGGGCGGGGCGATTTAGTGATGCGCCGGACGGGCAAAACGACAATTCTTGTAGTATAACTACAAGCTTGCTACATCCCTGGCCCTGCCCATAACAAGAGTCCTGCCCTTTGAACCTGTTGCAACATATCGCCCAGTCGCGCCACCTGTTACGCAAATCGGAACTCAAGGTTGCCGATCACGTGCTGCTTGACCCTGCGGCTGTGATGCACAGTTCCATGGCCGACCTGGCGCACAGCGTGGGCATCAGCGAGCCGACCATCGTGCGCTTCTGCCGCGCCATCGGCTGCTCCGGGTTCCAGGACTTGAAACTCAAGCTGGCGCAAAGCCTGGCCGCGGGTGCCAGCTTTGGCCAATTCGCGATCCATGAAGACGACTCCGTCGCCGACTACAGCCTGAAAATCTTCGACACCACCCTGCACACCTTGATGGAAGTGCGGGAGAAGCTTGACCCGGTGGAGTTGCAAAAGGCCGTGACCGCCATGTCCCAGGCCCAGCGTGTCGAGTTCTATGGTTTTGGTGCTTCTGGCGCGGTGGCTGCCGATGCCCAGCACAAATTCTTCCGCTTGCTGCTCACCGCAGCGGCCTACAGCGACCCGCACATGCAGGCGATGTCGGCGGTGACCTTGAAGCCTACGGACGTAGCCATCTGCATTTCCCAGTCGGGCCGTTCCAAAGACCTGCTGATCACCGCCAACCTGGTGCGTGAAAGCGGTGCATCGCTGATCACCCTGTGCCCGAGCCAGACGCCGTTGGCGGAACTGTCCACGGTCAACCTGGCGATTGATGTGCATGAAGACACGGAAATCTATACGCCGCTGACCTCGCGTATTGCCCATCTGGTGGTGATCGACGTGCTGGCGATGGGCGTGGCCATGGCGCGCGGGCCGAGCCTGGTCAACCACCTCAAGAGCGTGAAGCGCAGCTTGCGCAGTCTTCGCCTGTCGCCTAAATCGGTCAAAGCCCTCGACGATTGATTCAAAGTCACACTCGGTCAAATGTGGGAGCAGGCAAGCCAGCTCCCACAGTGGATCTGCGTCAGCTTTAGAAGATTCATCGTCCTGTAACCCCCGCGCCGCCAAACCGTCATCGCCCAGGGCCATCCTGAACTCCCCGTACTCGCATTGGGAGACTCCAAATGGCCCGGCCCTACGAAGACAGCAACAGCTCCGTCAAAACCCGTCGTCAGCAGGAAGACCAGCGCCGCATGGCGTTCCGTCGCGCAATCGAAGACCGTTGCGAGGAGCGCCAACTGCTCCAGAGCATCAGTGACTACCCGGAACTCCATTGGCAGGCGCCCGCGGGTGCCCAGCGAAACGCTCAGCCAGTGCGCTGATCTGCACCCGCTCGCTGCGGATAAAGCCCAGGAACGCATGGGCCACCGGTGACAGGCGCTTGGCTTTGGCTTGCACCAGGCACCAACTGCGGTACAGCGGCAGTTCTTCCACCGGCAGCTCCTTGAGCCCGCCGGTGGCCAGTTCCATGTTGACTGCGTGACGCGTCAGCAGGGCCACGCCCAACCCCGCGCATACACATTCACGCTGCGCCTCGGCCGAGGCCACTTCCACCGCCTGGGTGAAGTGCACGCGTTTTTCCTTGAAATACTCCTCGCAGGCCAGTCGCGTGCCGGAGCCTGGCTCGCGCAGCAACAGTGTGTAGGGTTCCAGATCCTGCAGGCGCAGCGGCCCTTGCAGGCTTAGCGGGTGATCGTGTGGCGCCACGGCGACGATCGGATTGTTGAGGAACGGCAGGAATTCCAGGCCCATGTCCTGGGGCACCATGGACATGATCACCAAGTCATCGCGGTTGTCCGAGAGCCTTCGGATCACCTGGGCGCGGTTGACTACCGTGAGGTGCAACTGCACTTCCGGATGCTGGCGCTTGAAGGCGGCAAACAGGTGCGGCACGAAGTACTTGGCGCTGGACTCAATCGCCAGCTTGAGCTGGCCTTGCAGCGAACCCTGCATATCCGACAGCTGCATATCGAGGTTTTCCAGGCGCCCGAAAATGTCGCGACTGGCGCGTTGCAAGGCTTCGGCGGCCTCGGTCATGTAGAGCTTTTTGCCGACATAATCGAACAACGGCTGGCCGATCAGCTCTTCCAGCTGGCGGATTTGCAGACTCACGGCCGGTTGAGTGAGGGACATTTCCTCGGCTGCGCGGCTGTAGGAGCGCAAATCGCAGACTTCATTGAAGATCTGCAATTGACGCAATGTCATACGCATCAATGATTTACGCATTATTTCAATCCTTTCGCCCCAGGCCGTCCGGCCAACTATAAGTCTTTACTTATGCACGACCCAATAATTATTGATTTTTGTTAATCCCTCTGCAGGCTTAGTGTGTGTCTCGCGACTGTCATGAAACATTTGGTCACGCGCCGACCCGGGTCTAGCGGGTCGAAGAACGCAGCAATCGGCTCAAGGGAATTTCCAAGTGATAAAAAAGATCCTGATCGCCAACCGTGGTGAAATCGCCGTACGAATCGTGCGTGCCTGCGCCGAGATGGGCATTCGCTCGGTCGCGGTCTATTCCGACGCCGACCGCCACGCGTTGCACGTCAAGCGTGCCGACGAAGCCCACAGCATTGGTGCCGAGCCCCTGGCCGGCTATCTGAACCCGCGCAAGCTGGTGAACCTGGCGGTGGAAACCGGTTGTGATGCGCTGCACCCTGGTTACGGCTTCCTGTCGGAAAACGCCGAACTGGCAGACATTTGCGCCGAACGCGGCATCAAATTCATTGGCCCGTCGGCAGAAGTGATTCGCCGCATGGGCGACAAGACCGAAGCGCGCCGCAGCATGATCAAGGCCGGTGTACCGGTCACGCCGGGCACCGAAGGCAACGTTGCGGATATCCACGAAGCCCTGACCGAAGGCGACCGCATCGGTTATCCGGTGATGCTCAAGGCCACTTCCGGTGGCGGTGGCCGTGGTATCCGTCGCTGCAACAGCCGTGAAGAACTTGAACAAGCCTTCCCTCGCGTGATCTCCGAAGCCACCAAGGCCTTCGGTTCGGCGGAAGTGTTCCTGGAAAAGTGCATCGTCAATCCCAAGCACATCGAAGCGCAGATCCTCGGTGACAGTTTTGGCAACGTGGTGCACCTGTTCGAGCGCGATTGCTCGATCCAGCGCCGCAACCAGAAGCTTATCGAGATTGCCCCCAGCCCCCAGCTGACCCCAGAACAGCGCGCCTACATCGGCGACCTGTCGGTGCGTGCGGCCAAGGCCGTGGGTTACGAAAACGCCGGCACCGTGGAGTTCCTGCTCGCCGAGGGCGAGGTGTACTTCATGGAGATGAACACCCGGGTGCAGGTGGAACACACCATCACCGAAGAAATCACCGGTATTGATATCGTCCGCGAACAGATTCGCATCGCCTCCGGCCTGCCGCTGTCGGTGAAACAGGAAGACATCCAGCACCGTGGTTTCGCGTTGCAGTTCCGCATCAACGCTGAAGACCCGAAGAACAACTTCCTGCCCAGCTTTGGCAAGATCACCCGTTACTACGCCCCCGGCGGCCCTGGCGTGCGTACCGACACGGCGATCTACACCGGTTACACCATCCCGCCGTTTTACGACTCCATGTGCCTGAAACTGGTGGTGTGGGCGTTGACCTGGGAAGAAGCCATGGACCGCGGCCTGCGAGCCCTGGACGACATGCGCCTGCAAGGTGTGAAGACCACCGCCGCCTACTACCAGGAAATCCTGCGCAATCCGGAATTCCGCAGCGGCCAATTTAATACAAGCTTTGTGGAAAGCCACCCTGAGCTGACCAACTACTCGATCAAGCGCAAACCCGAAGAGCTGGCCCTGGCCATCGCCGCCGCCATCGCCGCCCACGCAGGCCTGTGAGGAATATAAGAATGAGCAAGAAAATCTTCGTAACCGACACCATCCTGCGCGACGCCCACCAATCGTTGCTGGCGACCCGCATGCGTACCGACGACATGCTGCCGATCTGCGACAAGCTCGACAAAGTCGGCTACTGGTCCCTGGAAGTCTGGGGCGGCGCGACCTTCGACGCCTGTGTGCGCTTCCTCAAGGAAGACCCGTGGGAGCGCCTGCGCAAACTGCGCGCCGCGTTGCCCAACACTCGCCTGCAGATGCTGCTGCGCGGCCAGAACCTGCTGGGCTACCGCCACTACAGCGACGACGTGGTCAAAGCCTTCGTCGCCAAGGCTGCCGTAAATGGCATCGATGTATTCCGCATTTTCGACGCCATGAACGACGTGCGTAACCTGCGCGTGGCGATCGAAGCGGTGAAAGCCGCCGGCAAACACGCCCAAGGCACCATCGCCTACACCACCAGCCCGGTGCACACCGTCGAAGCTTTCGTGGCCCAGGCCAAGCAGCTGGAATCCATGGGTTGCGACTCGATTGCGATCAAGGACATGGCCGGCCTGCTGACGCCGTACGCCACCGGCGAGCTGGTCAAGGCGTTGAAGGCCGAGCAAAGCCTGCCGATCTTCATCCACTCTCACGACACCGCCGGCCTGGCCGCGATGTGCCAGCTCAAGGCCATCGAAAACGGTGCCGACCACATCGATACCGCCATCTCCAGCTTCGCCTGGGGCACCAGCCACCCAGGCACCGAGTCGATGGTCGCCGCCCTTAAAGGCAGCGAATTCGACACTGGCCTGAGCCTGGAGCTGCTGCAGGAAATCGGCCTGTATTTCTACGCCGTGCGTAAGAAATACCACCAGTTCGAAAGCGAATTCACCGCGGTCGATACCCGCGTTCAAGTCAACCAGGTGCCCGGCGGGATGATTTCCAACCTGGCCAACCAGTTGAAAGAGCAGGGTGCGCTCAACCGCATGAACGAAGTGCTGGCGGAAATCCCGCGTGTGCGTGAAGACCTCGGCTTCCCGCCGCTGGTCACTCCGACCTCGCAGATCGTCGGCACCCAGGCGTTCTTCAACGTGTTGGCTGGCGAGCGCTACAAAACCATCACCAACGAAGTGAAGCTCTACCTGCAAGGCGGCTACGGCAAGGCGCCAGGCATTGTGAACGAGAAACTGCGTCGCCAGGCCATCGGCAGCGAAGAGGTGATCGACGTACGCCCGGCCGACCTGCTCAAGCCGGAAATGACCAAGCTGCGCGGCGAGATCGGCGCGTTGGCCAAGTCTGAAGAAGACGTGCTGACCTATGCCATGTTCCCGGACATCGGGCGCAAGTTCCTCGAAGAACGCGACGCCGGCACCCTGGCGCCTGAAGTGCTGTTGCCGATCCCTGAAGCTGGCGGCGTGGCGCGCGTCGGTGGCGAGGGCGTACCGACTGAATTTGTGATCGACGTGCACGGTGAAAGTTACCGCGTGGACATCACCGGTGTGGGCGTGAAGGCTGAAGGCAAGCGCCACTTCTACCTTTCCATCGATGGCATGCCGGAAGAAGTGGTGTTCGAACCGCTCAACGAGTTTGTCAGCGGTGGCAGCAGCAACCGCAAGCACGCTACGGCGCCGGGTCATGTCAGCACCGCAATGCCGGGCAATATCGTCGACGTGCTGGTCAAGGAAGGCGACGTGGTCAAGGCCGGCCAGGCCGTGCTGATTACCGAAGCCATGAAGATGGAAACCGAAGTGCAGGCCGCTATTGCCGGCAAGGTGACCGCGGTTCATGTGGCCAAGGGCGACCGGGTCAACCCTGGCGAAATCCTGATTGAAATCGAAGGCTGATCCAGCCTTCGAAACTACCGTTTAATCCTCGGGGGGCAGGTGCCCCCTTTTTTTGCCCGAAATCTGGCAGGTTTAGAAGCTCATCTTCCATTGGCCCATCAAGCCTTGGTTACGGCTGTTTGTACCGGCTTGGGCGCTGTAGGTCAGGCCTACGGAGTGCTGTGTCGACAACGCGAGGTCCAGGCCAGCGTGCAGGTCCAGGCTATTGCGGTCCAGCGAGGTGCCATTGATGGTGAAACCGTCTGCCATGGCCGGCAGGGCTCGATAGGACTGGCGGACCTGGCTGTCGACGTCGCCGTAGAGGTGTTTCCAGCTTGTGCTGAGGTGAGGTGTGAGGCTGATCTGGTTATCGAATCGATACAGCGTTGCCAAGCGCAGGCCAAAAGTGCTGCTCAGGTTTTGCTGGGTTTGTGCGCCGACGTTCAGCGCGGTCAGACCTCCCGTTTCCTTGAAACTGTCGCGGTGGTAGCGCTGGAAGCCGAGGCCTGCGAAGGGTTCGATGCTCAGATCCGCGACGCCCAATTGATAGCCCATTTCAGAGAACAGGGTTTGGCTTTGAGCGTTGTATTTGCCCTTTAGCTGCTCCTTGTAATCAAGCAGGTTGACGTTGCGCTTGTTCTGGCCAGCATGGTCGCTGTAGATCGCACCCAGGCGCAGGGCCAGCGGTCCGTCCTGGCGCACGGCATAACCCCCCAGGTGCCAGCTGTCCAAGTTGGCGGAGAAACGTTGGGCATCGAGGTTGCTGGTGGATTTCGCGGCCATGACACCGACTCTCCACGCGTCATCCAGTGCCCAGTCGGCACCCAGCAACAGGCCTTGGCTTTCGTATTTCATCCCGGCGCTGCCGCCTTGTTTGTCGAGGCTGCCGCCGTTGCCCAAGCCTTGCACCCAGACGTGGCCTTCGTCGTCGGTGGGCAACGAGCGTAGGGTCGAGAGCAATTGGTTGCTCAGGTGCTGCGTGGTGTTGTGCGTTGCCGTGGCAAGGTTGGCGTTCTGGCTGCCGGCCAACTGCTCAAGGCTTGCGCCGATCCCTCCGGGTTGTTTGCCCAGTGCATCGCCGAATTTTTCCAGGGCTTTGATTTGCTCGGAGTTCAGTTCTCCGGACTCCAGTAACCGAATCAACGCGGGCTCCAGCACCTTGGCCACCTGCAAGCCATTGTGGGAGGTCGCTTTCTGAGTGAGATAACCGTCGAGGGGCTCCGCGTTGGCTTCGGGCTCGTAAGGCCACGCGTCGGGCAGCGCATCGTCGGGTTGAAACGGATACGGCAGGTATTCGATATCGCCTCGCGCCTGCGCGGTTTGAAGGCTGGCGGCGCTGAGGGCAAGGGCAATGACAAGTGCGAGTCGGTGTTGTGTAAAGGACATGAAATCCCAACCTCTGATGAATGAGGCCGGGAATTTAGCGAGATCGCGGGGTGATAACTGTCAGGCCAACTACCCCTGGTTTGCGGGAGTTGTCTCTAGTCCGGCGCGATTAAAAACGCATCTGCTGTGGCCGCGTATCGAACACGGTGAAGGCAATCAGACCCTGAAGTCGCTGAACGCGGTGTTCCGCCCCTTCGGCTTGCAGATGGGCGTGGTCAAGGTCCGTCGTAAATGGAGCAACTGACCCTCACCCGCGCCGTACGTAGCCCTTGCCGTAATGCCGCTCCATCCGTGCCTGGATCAGTTCCAGTCCGAGGGACATCACCCAGTAGATGATTGCTGCGGTGGTGAGCATCTCGATGTAGCGATAGCTTGAGCGTCCATAGGACTGCGCCAGGAACATCACTTCCCACACGCCCATCACTGAGATCAGGGACGAGTCCTTGAGCATCGAGATGAACTGGTTGGTGGCGGGCGGGATGATGGTGCGCATGGCCTGGGGCAGGGTCACGTGCCAGAAGATCACACTGTCACGCATGCCCAACGCCAGGGCCGCTTCGCGTTGGCCGTGAGGCACGCCGAGGATGCCGGCGCGAAAAATTTCGCTCAGGTAGGCGCCGTAGTTCAGCGACAACGCGATGATCCCGGCGACGATGGCGCCTGGCACCAGACCCAGTTGGGGCAGGCCAAGGTAGATCAGGAGGATCTGGATCAGCAGCGGCGTACCGCGAAAGAACGACGCGTAAAAGCTGGCAATGCCAAAGGCCACGGCGCTTTTGGACAGGCGCCCCAGCGCGGTGACAAAGCCCAGTATCGACGAGGCCACGATTGCGCACAGGCACAGGAACACTGTCAGCGCTGCGCCTTGCAGAAAACCGTTAGGCGCCAGGTGCAGGCCCACCAGGTTGGGCAGTTTGTCGAGAATGATCGAGAACTTCAGGTCAAAGCTCAGGAAAAAACTCGCAAACAGGCAAAACAGCGCGGCCCAGGTCAGGTACAGCCGCGTGCGGAAACCCAGCAGGCGCTGAAGCCGCGATGCATTGACCGGCGGCTTGGGAGGCGTTGGAAATGCTGTCATTGGCTGATGTCAGCGCCGATCCATTTTTGCGACAGCTTGCTCAAGGTGCCGTCCTGTTTCAGCTGCGCGAAGACTTCACGCACTTTGCTGTCCCACTGCGGGTCGCCTTTTTCGATGGCCACCGAATTGGGCTCGGAATACAGCGGCTCGCCGGCCAGCTTGAAACGCTTGTCCTGGGTCAGGCGCGGTTGGGCGGTGACCAGGTTGGTGAGGATCGCATCCAGACGCACGCCGGCGCCCAGGCCGAGGTCCTGGAAGGCCACGTTGTCGGTGTCATACGGGGCGATCTGCACATCCTCGAATGGATATTGCAGTTGGGTGTCCTCGGCGCCTTCAATCACCAGGTTTTTATTCAGGTAGCTCTCGTAGCTGGAGGCGCTGGTGAGGCCGACTTTCTTGCCGCTCAGGTCCTTGGCGCTGTGGATGCGATCATCCTTGGCGTTGACCACGATCACCGCCGGCGACGCGTAATACTCCACGGGGAAGTCGAACACTTCGGCGCGAGCCTTGCTCGGGGTCATGGAGCAGATGCAGATGTCGTAGCGCCCGCTCCAGCGCCCGGCGGCGATCACGTCCCAGGACGGGGTCTCAAGACGCAACTTCACACCGAGTTTCTGCGCCACGGCCCTGGCCACGTCAACGTCGAAGCCATCCAGCTGGTTTTGCTCGTTCAAGAACGAGAACGGTGGATAGCTTTCCATCAGCACGCCCACCAATTCTTTGTTCTTCTCGATGCGATCCAGCGTCGCACCGCCGAAGGCTTGAGTCGAGGCGGCCAGCAGGGTCAGGCCCAGGGCCAGCAGCGGTTGAAGTTTCATGAAGGACACCGTTAGAAAAAAGAGTTGTTATGTACCGAATGGAGCGTATTAAATAGTTATAAGAACGACTCTCATAGTGAGTTATTTTCATAAGCTTATGAGTAAAAAGCATATGGCCACAGCAACAGTAATTCTCGATGGCGGCATGGGCCGTGAACTGCAGCGCCGCGGCGCGCCGTTTCGGCAGCCGGAGTGGTCAGCACTGGCGTTGAGCGAAGCACCGCAGGCGGTTGAAGCGGTGCATGCGGCTTATATCCAGAGCGGTGCCAATGTCATCACCAGCAACAGCTACGCGGTGGTGCCGTTTCACATTGGCGAGGAGCGGTTTGCTGCCGAGGGCCAGGCCCTGGCGGCCCTGGCCGGTACGCTGGCACGACGTGCTGTGGAAGCTTCCGGTCAGGCCGTGCGAGTAGCGGGTTCGTTGCCGCCGTTGTTTGGCTCATATCGCCCCGATCTGTTCGAGCCGCAGCGCGTGGCCGAGTTGCTGACGCCACTGGTGCAGGGCCTTGCGCCCTACGTTGACCTGTGGCTGGCGGAAACCCAGAGCTCCATCGCTGAAGCGCGTGCGATCCAGGTCGGGCTGCCGCAGGACGGCAAGCCGTTCTGGCTGTCGTTTACCCTCAAGGACGAAGACACCGACGACGTGCCGCGCCTGCGCTCCGGCGAGCCAGTGGCGGACGCGGCCGAAGCGGCGGCGCAGTTGGGTGTGCAGGTGTTGTTGTTCAACTGCAGCCAGCCGGAAGTGATCGGCGATGCGATTGATGCCGCGCGCCAAACCTTCGAGCGGCTCGGCGTGCACATTGAAATAGGGGCCTACGCCAACGCCTTCCCGCCGCAACCCAAGGAAGCCACGGCCAACGATGGTCTGGACCCACTGCGTGACGACCTTGACCCGCCGGGCTATCTGCACTGGGCTGCGGATTGGCAGGCACGTGGCGCCAGCCATTTGGGCGGGTGCTGCGGGATTGGGCCGGAGCATATCGCCGTGTTGGCGCAGAAGCTGGGTTAATTGAACCCACACAGGCCCAAATGTGGGAGCGGGCTTGCTCGCGAAAGGGGTGGGTCAGGCGACATCGTCGTTGGCTGAAACACCACCTTCGTGAGCGAGCCCGCTCCCACATTCATGTTGTGGTGACCGTGGGGGCTAGGCTCGGCACTCTGCCAGTGTGTTGAGTTGGCCTGAGGTTGTTTGATTCGCCTCCGACAACCAGCGCTCAAACCCCGCCTCAATCGCCGGCCATTCCGAATCGAGGATCGAGTACCACGCGGTATCTCGGTTCTGCCCCTTCACCACCATGTGCTGGCGGAACACCCCTTCAAAACTGAATCCCAAGCGCTCGGCCGCATATTTGGAACGGGCATTGCCGTTGTTGCATTTCCATTCCAGTCGGCGATAGCCCTGCTCAAATGCATACTTGCCCAGCAAGTACACCGCCTCGGTGCTTTTGGGCGAGCGCTGCATCGGCGCACCGAAGGTGACGTGACCAATTTCAATACGACCTTGCGCCGGCACGATGGACATCAAGCTGAGGATGCCCTGTACCTGACCGGTCGCGCGGTCGATCACGCTGAAAAAGTACGGATCACTGTTGGCGGCGTGATTGTTCAGCCAGGCATCGAATGTGCTGCGCTCGGGAAACGGCCCATAGGGCAAGTAGTCCCACAGTTTTGGATCCGCGCCTGGGCCATGGAGGGCGTGGAACAAGTCGTCGCCATGGCGGGCCGGATCGAGTTTTTCCAGGCGGATGAAGCGTCCTTCCAGCAGTTGAGCTGTGGGCGCCGGGACGCCTTTCCAGTTGGCGAGAGAGGTCATCATGCTGCGCTCCTTAAAGGCCTTTGCGAAATTGGATGAAGCCAGGGCGTTCGGCGATGCGTTCGTAGAGTTGGATCGCGGTGGCGTTGGTCTCGTGGGTCAGCCAGTGGACCTTGCAGCAACCGTCAGCTTTGGCGGTGGCGTAGACGAATTCGATCAGCTTGCGGCCCACGCCGGTGCCGCGTTCGGTCGGGACCACCAGCAGGTCCTGCAGGTAGCAGGAGTTCTCGATGCTCCAGTTGGAGCGGTGGTAGATAAAGTTGACCATGCCCACCGCCTTGCCGTCCTGCCAGGCCAGGGCCGAGTAGGTAGGCTCGCTGGCGTCGATCAGGCGCTGCCAGGTGCTTTGGGTGACGGCGTCGGGCAGTTCGGTGTTGTAGAACGTCAGATACGCTTGCCACAGCGGCAGCCAAGCGGCGTGGTCGGCGGCGGTGACTGGGCGGATGTCGATCTGGCTCATTCTGTGGCTCCTTGGGGAATGAAGCGTGCGAGGGTCTGGTCACGCACATCGATGCTGGCGGCAAGGCCTTCGCGTACACCGGCAATATCCGCCGAGCTGCGGTTCTGGCTGAGTTTGCGTTTACCGATCAGGCGCTCGATCGGCAGGGCGAAGCCGACGATGGCTTTGAGCATGCCGTCAATGTAGTCGGCCGGGGCGTCGCTGACTTTCCACGGCTGCGCGCGACTGCCTTCGTGGCGATCGGTCAACGCCGTGACCACTGCGAGCAGGCGCTGGGCGTCGCTGAATACCTCGGCCTTGCCGTAAGCGTGCACGGCGATGTAATTCCAGGTGGGTACCACTTTGCCGTGCTCGGCCTTGGCCGGGTAAAACGCCGGGCTGATGTAGGCCTCGGCACCGGCAAAGATCACCAGGGTTTCGCTGCCGTTGTGCAGGTCTTGCCATTGTGGATTGGCCTTGGCCAGGTGCCCGTAGAGCGTGCCGTTCGGGCCCTCATCCGGGTTGAGCAGCAGTGGCAAGTGACTGGCCAGCAGGCCGTGCTCACCAAACGTCACCACTTGCGCCAGGCGAGTGTGTTGGATCAGCTGATGCAGTTCGGGCAAATCATCGAGGGCGAATGAGCGTGGTGTGTACATGCAAATTTTCCTTGGCGAATGCTTGCATCGTAGGCAGGCTAATGGCTCGTTGTAAGAGCCATCTGGAACCAATTTCATAGGTCCAATATGTCGCCTGTCTCGCCACCCCTGTCATTCAACCCCGCCGGTATTGAGTTGGATCGCCGTCAGGGCCTGACTCGCCAACTGTATGACGCCTTGCGCCAACGAGTACTGGACGGGCGGCTGGTCAGTGGCACGCGCTTGCCTGCGACCCGTGACTTGGCGGCCGCGCTGTCGATCTCCCGCAACAGCGTGGTGCGTGCCTACGATCAGCTGTATGCCGAGGGTTTCACGGAGAGCCGCGTGGGCGACGGAACTTATGTGGCGAAACTGCCCACTGCAAAAAAGCTGTCCACAAACCTGTCCACAGGGTTATCAACAGGCTTATCCCCAGGTTTATCCACAAATCCCTCTCAAAACCCTCAAGCTGCGCCGGTAAAAGTTATCCACAGCGCAGCGCTGGGGCGCTTGGAAAACAACCATTTGCCCCTGCCGCCCACGGGGCCGCCGCGCGCTTTTCGCGTGGGTGTGCCGGCGTTTGATCTGTTCCCCTTTGACGTTTGGGCCAAGCTGAATGCGGCTTTCTGGCGCAAACCGGACTTCGAACAACTGTGTTACGGCAACCCCGCAGGCGACCCGCGATTGCGCGGGCTGATCGCCGCGTATCTACGCAGCTCGCGGGGCATGCAGTGCTCGGCTGAGCAAATTGTGATCACCAGTGGAGCGCAACAGGCAATTAGCCTTTGTGCACAGTTGCTGGTGGCGCCTGGCGATGGTGTGGCGATTGAAAACCCTGGCTACCGTGCGGCCGGCCATGCCTTCGCGTTGGCTGGCGCACAGCTGCGCGGCGTGGCGGTGGATGCAGAGGGCATTGATTGCAACGTGTTGAACACCTTGAGCGATTGCCGCCTGGCCTATGTCACCCCGTCTCATCAGTACCCGTTGGGCGTAGTCATGAGCCTGGCCCGGCGTCTGGAGTTGTTGGCCTGGGCCGAGCGTAGCGGGGGTGGATCATCGAGGACGACTACGACGGCGAATATCGCTACAGCGGCGCCCCGTTGGCCCCGCTGGCGGCCTTGGATCGCAGCGGGCGCGTGCTTTATGTGGGCACCTTCGGCAAAGTCGCATTCCCCGCATTGCGCCTGGGTTACCTGGTGTTGCCGCCGACGCTGGTGGAGGCGTTCGCCCAGCGCCGCGCGGTGGATGTACGGCATTCGGAGGTCAGCACCCAGGCGGTGATGGCGGAGTTCATGGCCACGGGGCATTTTCAACGGCATATCCGACGCATGCGCCGTGCTGCACTCAGTCGGCGTAACGCGCTGCTGAACGCCTGGTCGGGCGAGCTGGCGGGCGTCGGCAGTCTGCCCAATGCCGCTGCGGGCCTGCACCTTACAGTACGGGTGGACAGCCTCGCTCGCGAACAGCAACTGCTGGCGCAAGCGCGCTCGGTTGAGGTGGAGATCAGTGCCCTGAGCAACTACTGGTTGCCCGACTCCAGCACACCCCCCGATCAACGCGCCGGGCTGGTGCTGGGGTTTGCCGCGGTGCCCGAGGCGGCGATCAGGCAGGCGCTGGGCCGGTTGCGCAAGGCCTGGACAGGTTAGGCGACAGGCTGAGGTGGTTTAGCCTTGAGGAACAGCGAGCGCGCCAACTGTGGACCGATTTCTCTACGGTACACGGCGATGTCGCTCAACGATTCGCGTTGGCCACCCATCTTTCGCTGCTTGTGGGTTTTCAGGTGGGCCGCGGTGTAGGCCTCGTTCGGACCGGTTGGGGTGGGGTAGTGAAAGTGTGCATACCACAGCGGGAGTTTGGTTGTGGCGTCCACCACCGTGTATTCCCGTAGATAGCCCTTGTCGCGCCCCCTGAGTTTAATGCGCTCGCCAACCGGTGGATCGACCGTCACGGCGCCCTCATGCAACAGTATTTCGATATGTGCGGCCTCCGGTGGGCGGCGCTTGAGCACGTCGATCTTGACGCGTTTGCCTTCTCGGTACAGTTTTTTGCCTGCCTCATCCAGGTTGCGGCTGGTCAGCGCGGCCGACGGCGAGTCGATTCCTGTCAGGTTGCTGGCGGTCAATGCGTCTTCGATGTCCAGGCTGGCCTGTTCCAATTTTTTGGCGTGCCGATGAAAGCTTTCTTCGATTTCCACTGGCAGCTGTGCGGTTTTTTTAGCCCAGGCTTCCTTACGGGTGATAAATGCGTCGACGCCATCGATCAGATCCAGGCCCGAATTGATGGCAATTTGCAGATCGCGGACCCGGGTGCGGGGACCGGGCTTGAGCACCTGTTCCTGTTCCACCCAGACCCCGGGCTCTTTCTCGTGGAAGGTGGCAATAACCTTGCCCGTCATCGGCTCCTTCACATCGACCAGCGCTTTGCCGTCTTCAGCGGGAGTTTCTCGCTGTTCGCCGACCACTATCCCCTTGGAGCGCGTCTTGATGTACTTACGCTTCACTCTGGAGGCGGCGTTGGACGGGCCTGGGGTGGGTTCAAGTGTTTTGCGCTCGCGAAGCAGGGCCGTCAGTTGTTTCTTTGCGCGTTGGGCAAACTCATCCACTTGCGTGCGCAGGTTTTCGAGGTCGGGCCTGTTGAGGTCGGTGGGAAACTCCGCCGGCAGGTCCACGAGGTTCTGATCAACCCTGGAGAACTGGTCCGTCAGGCTATCCAGTGTTTCGATCAATTGCTCCAGGGGGGCCACATTGACGGGTTGCACGGCCTCCCTGAAGCTTTGCACCGTCAGCTCCGCCGCGTCGACGATGCGGCGTAAGGCCTCCCTGGCATCGACGCGCGATGGCGACTCGCCTTCTGTTACGCACAAGAAGTGGCTCAAGCTGACCTTGAACGCCTTGAGGTCATCAACGTCATGGCCTGACGCGAAGTTATCATCGCTTTGGACCAGCTCTGCTCCCAACGCACCCAGGTCCAGGGCCTGCTCGCGGCGTTCTCGTACATATTCCAATCGATCGATCATGGCCTGTGTCGCGGTATACAAGTCGCGATAGTGAACCGTAGGCCAGGTATCTTCTTGAATATTCTCGATATCGAAGTGGCCCTGTGAGGCTTGCAACTGTTTGCGAAATGGAATTCCTTGTTCATAGATGGCTGAACGCGCCAGCAATAGCTGGTGTTTCAGGTAACTCGCCATGCCGTCCTGGTAGTTGGGAACCGTGTCGATGATCTTCAAGGATTTAAGCTGTGAAATCGGCACGTCTATCTCTTTGAGGCGCGTATCGATCTGTTCGAGAAAGGTGGCCCTGGCCAACTCCTTTGCGTCATCCGCAGCACTGTCGATGGCGCTGCGCAGTTTTTCAAGACTGGCAGTGCGCTCGGCTCGCGTGTTTTCAAATAGCTCCAGTTTTTGACGTAAGTCAGCGATTTTCGGTGGCCTGAGGGCTTCACCTTTTTTGCGCCGACTGCGCAGGCCTGCGCCACGAAGACGCAAGCGTGTATCGACAAACCATTGGCCCAGTTGGTTACCGATTAGCAGCGGACCGTGCCGGCCCGGTTGTTGCGGATCGACGATCAATACTGCGTCGTTTTCATCGACGATCACTTCAAACCATCGCTCACCCACCGGGGCGTACCAGTGTTGGTCTTTGGCATAGAGATTCAGGTAGGGCCCGGCGACCGTATGTTGTTCGCCTAATTTATCGGGCTTGGGTAACGTGAAACTGTCCAGGAAAGTCCCCAGGCTTGGCGAGTTGCGGGTTATGGCTCCACTGATATGCAAGGTGTGCTCGTGGCCGATGGGGGGCCCTACGCCGTCCACCGTAGGTTTTTGTATGAGTTCTGGCTTGGCCGCAGGGGGTGGCAACTTTGGCAGTACGCCAGGCTTCTCGATGGCCGGCCCAGGCCCATGCCGTGTGGCTACGTGCGTTGCCAGCACCATGCCCAGCGTCAGGAAGATATCCACCAGGGCCGAAATGCCGGTTGTACGGTCGTCGATTTCTTTGGCGTCGACCATCTGTTGCAAGTCATCCATCAGTTGCCAGATCCAGGTCGCGGCGCCCACTGAGCGACCCATGAACGGCAGCACGGTGTTAAAGATCAGCCACCCGGCGTTCTTGAGGCTTTGCCAGCGCGCCTCGGCGTTGGACAGCGATTGGCGATCGGCCAGCGTAACCATTGCAGCGGCGTTGGCCTTGAACAGTGTTGCGAAGTAATCACCGCGCAGTACCTCCTGCCCCAAGTCGATGGGCCCGGTCATCACTAATGCGTTCAGCGGGTCGTTCACCAGGCTGGTGAGCACCCAGGGCGAGGGCAGGCTGCCGGGAAAGACAAACTGTGCGTAAGCCGTGCGCACATTGTCAGGCAGCCAAGCCAGCACCGATTGGCGCAATGGGGTGTCTTGCTTGATCGCGTACAGCAGGTTGGAGGGCGATGGGAACTCCATCAACTGTACATCGGACAGCGGACGATAGAGCAGGCAAGGCCCCTTCTTCGGGTCTTGAGGACCAATGATGAACATGTTGCTGACCACGTCGACTGAGGCGGTCAGGCGCAACTTGGGGCGCAGGGACAGCGGGCGAATGACGATGGCCGCGCCGTCGACTTCACGGGCCGCGCTGTCAGGACTCAAGGCGGCACAAACGTAGCGATAGCCTTGTTCACTCACCCCGAAGACGCGCTGAATTTTGCACTGCAGCGCCAGCAACGGTAATTGCAGGCGTAGGTGAGCGATGTAGAGCTGTTGCCGACGCAGGGATTCGACAGGGTCGTCAAGGAGTGTGCGCTTGACCAGGGCCGGATAGCGCTCACCGACATTCGCCTGGGTAATCAACGCTTCCAGGTAGGCAGCCGTCATCCAGGCAGGCACATCGCTGCCGTTTTTATAGCTGACGGTTTTGTTGCCCAAAGGCAGGGCTATCAGGTTTTCCAGGGCCAGCTGCGCCAGCGTCAGGGTTTGGATCTGGGTATTGCCCGGCACAATCAAGGTGCCCCAGGCCTGCACGCTGGTAATGGTGATCCGTACATTGTTGAGTGTTGCGCGGGCAACCTCTGGGTGCTCAGTGAGCATGAGCGTATGAATGGCATCCAGGGCGAATTCATCGATGGACTTGATGCCATCATCAAAGGCTTTACCCGCGTCCTGAAAGTGCTGGGCCGCCACATCCATCGAGTATCGCCCATAGGCTGATTGATCGGTGGGAGACGCGTCGAGCAACCAGGTGGGCAGTGCATGATGAACCGCGTCGAGCCTGGATGGGGCTATCAGTGACAGCAAGTCAACCGTGTTGCTGGGGGCGGCTTGGGCCACGGTGGCTACCACTTCGCCGTTTTCGAAGGTGACCGCGCCGATCGCTTGAATTTGCAAGGCTATAAACGTGCAGGCCTGTTGCTCGAAAAAATTGCCGGCCGGCTCGAACAGGCGCCAGTGCATCGAGGAAGACCGTGCAATGGCACCGTGAGTGCTCAAGGATTCGCCAAACTCCTTCTGGCTGTTGAAGGCGGCGTAGCCAGTGCCAATCGAATAGCTGAGGATAATTTCACGCTCCCCGAGGCGCCCGATCAGCACCGCCAACGCTGCCAGGTTGGAGTGGCTGACCTGCGTGGCTTGCTGCACGTCGATATCAATCAGGTAGGCCTTGGTGTTGTACTTGTCGTGGAGCTGGCGGTCGGCGTAGTCGGGATAGAGAAAAACGTTCCTGGCGACGTTGCACTCATCTTCATCCCAGCCCTCGACGCTTTCGATATTCCAGATTCTGCGCAAGGCATTGGCAAAGCTCTGCCAGCGCGGGCCGTTCTCTTGCGGGCTCTGGTTCCAGAACAGAAGTTGCTGCTCTTGGTACGCGACGGGCAGCAGCGGTGCCAGCTCATTGATCAGGCTGCCGACAGTGTCCACCTTGACCGGCAGATGCACGTTCGGCCCGAGGGTGGTTTGATAGATCAGGTAATGCTCGCCGTCGATCCAGGTCACTGTGGTGTTGGACATCACGCACCGGGACAGCGCCCCGGTAAGCGATTGGGCGTGCGGCGTACCGGGCAGGATCACCTCTGCAGTGATTTGCCAGCCGGGTGTGATCAGAAGCGCCAGGTCGGGGTCAATGTCGAGGTCGGGATACAACTCGCGTAAGCTCGAACGCAGGGTGGCCGCGGCTACTTCGCGTAATGAAGGGCCGGTGGTCAGTTGGGTCAGTAAATCTTTGGCGCTGGAGGGGAATGTGGGCAAGAGGGGCTCCTGACAGGCAAGGTGATGAGGGCTGCCGAATGCAGCTCAAGACCTCAATCACGCTAAAGCGCAGGTCTGTCAGGAGGTGGTATTCAGATACCCGACTTGATCTTGCTCCAGGCTCGGGTCCTGGCGCGCTCCGCGTCACGGCCCAAAGGTTTAAGGGTATACAGCGTGGCCATCGCCGCCTCGGTGGGGTACAGGTTGGGGTTGTTGCGAATCGAGGGGTCAACCTGTTCGGTGGCGTCTTTGTTCGGGTTGGGGTAGCCGACGAAATCGCTGATCGGCGCGATCACCTGCGGTTGCAACAGGTAGTTGATGAAGGTGTAGGCGTCCTGCGGGTTTTTCGCGCCTTTTGGGATGGCAAGCATGTCGAACCAGATCGGCGCGCCTTCCTTGGGCAGGCGCATATCTACGGTCACGCCATTTTTGGCGTCCCTGGCGCGGTTGGCGGCCTGGGAGAAGCTGCCGGAGTAACCGACGGCCACGCAGATGTCGCCATTGGCGATATCGGCCATGTACTTGGAGGAGTGAAAGTAAGTGACGTAGGGGCGAATCTTCAACAGCAGCGCTTCGGCCTTTGCATAGTCCTTGGGGTTGCTGCTATTGGGGTCCAGACCCAGGTGTTGCAGGGCCAGGGGCAGGATCTCCGACGGGGAATCGAGCAGGGCCACACCGCATTGCTTGAGCTTACTGATGTTTTCTTCTTTGAAGATCAGGTCCCAACTGTCCACCGGCGCATTGACGCCCAGCGCGGCCTTGACCTTGTCGGGGTTGAAACCGATGAGAATGGTGCCGTACATGTACGGCACGGCAAATTTATTGCCTGGGTCATTGGCTTCGATCAGCTTCATCAGCTTGGGGTCGAGGTGCTTCCAGTTCTGTAACTGGCTGCGGTCCAGAGGTTGGAAAACTCCGGCCTCGATCTGCTTGGCCAGGAACACATTGGATGGCACCACCACGTCATACCCGGAGTTGCCGGTGAGCAGCTTGGCTTCCAGGGCTTCGTTGGTGTCGAAGATGTCATACACCAGTTTGATCGTGGGGTTCTGCGCCTTGAAGTCTTCCAGTGCCTTGGGCGTGATGTAGTCGAACCAGTTGTAGACCCGCAGGGTTTTCTCTTCGGCGTGGGCCATACCGCTGATAACGGCAGCGCAGAGGACGAGTGACTTGAGCATGTTCATTGGGCTGCCCCTTCAAATCCTTCAAGAACGTTGACGGCATTGATGCCGATTTCTTCCACGGCATAGCCGCCTTCCATCACGAACAGCGTGGGTTTGCCCAGATCGGCGATGCGTGCGCCCATTGCCAGGTAGTCCGGGCTGTCGAGTTTGAACTGTGAGATGGGGTCGTCCTTGAACGTGTCCACACCCAGGGACACGATGATGATGTCGGCGCCATAGCGCTCGATCTCTTTACAGGCTTCCTCAAGCGCTGCACTCCAGCGCTCCCAGCCGGATCCTGCAGGCAGCGGGTAGTTGAAATTGAAGCCTTCGCCTGGGCCTTCACCCAATTCGTCGGCATAGCCCAGGAAAAACGGAAACTCCGCCTCGGGGTGGCCGTGGATCGACGTGAACAGCACGTCGCGGCGTGCGTAAAAAATCGATTGGGTGCCGTTGCCGTGGTGGTAGTCCACATCCAGGATCGCGACCTTTTTGTGGCCCTGATCAAGAAAGGCTTGGGCGGCAATGGCGGCGTTGTTGAGGTAGCAATAACCGCCCATCAAGTCGCTGGCGGCGTGATGTCCCGGTGGTCGGCACAGGGCGAAGGCACTGTGGGCGCCTTGCTGGATCGCCTGTTGCGCGGTGAGCGCGACTTGCGCTGCGCTGTACGCCGCTTGCCAAGTGCCGGCGGTAATCGGCGCGCCGCCGTCGAAGCTGTAGTAACCCAGCTGGCCGTGCAGGCTGGTGGGCAATACCCTGCGCAAGGTACGGGCGGGCCAGGTGTAGGGCAGCAGGTCGCCATCCGTGGCGAATTCAGTCCAGCGCGCCCAGGCGCCTTTGAAAAATTCCAGGTAGTCGCGGCTGTGGATGCGTTGCAGCGGCGCCACGCCAAAATCCTGCGGCGCTTGCACCGGGCCCAGTTCGCGGTCCTTGACCCGTTGCAGCACGTGGTCCGCGCGCGAGGGCATTTCGAAACAGGGCATCAGTTGCCCGTCCATCAATTCGCACCGACCGTGATGCAGGTGATGATCGTCTGAGTAGATCGTCAGCATTTTTTGTTCTCCGCAGGCTGTATCAGTGGATGCAGTCTTGCGGCGGGACGGTTTTAAGAAAACAGCAAGAGCGGCCAAAAGGGGATAAATACGGCCAAATTATGTGACCGCAATTCGCCCCGCTAGCGCATCGACCCGTCATTGCGAGGCGTCAGGGGCGAAATTGACTGGGTGCCACGCCGCTCCAGCGTACAAATGCGTGGCGAAAGCTGGCGGTTTCACTGAAACCGAGCTGTTCCGCGATTCGGTAGATCGGCAGTTCGTCCTGCCCCAGCAACTGCTTGGCGCGCTCGAAGCGCAGCTCATCGAGCAGTTCCTGGTAGCTGCTGCCCAAGTCATGCAAATGCCGACGTAAGGTTCGCGCGGAACAGTTCATCTGCGCAGCCAAGCCTTCAATGCCGGGCGCGGCGTGGAGCTGGGCGGCGAGCAAATGGCGGATCCGACCCAGCCAGGCCTGGCGCCCGGTAAACTCCAAGTTCTGCTTGCGACAGCGATCGGTCATGGCTTGATGGGTGACGGCGTCGGCCAGTGGCAGCGGCTGGTCGAGCCAGCGCTTATCAAACGCGAAGGCGTTGGCGCTGGCTTCAAAATGCAGTGAGCACGCGAAGCACTCGTGGTAGCGCGCGTGATAGTCCGGCGCGCTGTATTCGAAACGTGCACCGAGTAACGGCAGCGGCTGGCCCAGCAGGTCGTCGCAGATGATTTTCAGCGAAACCAGGCAGAATTCGACGTTGAACATTTCCAGCGCGGGCGTTTCCCGGTAATCGGCGGCGGTCAGCCAGATACGTTCGCCGTCGTTTTCCAGGCTCAGCTCGAAAAGTGTTCCCAACAGCGCCGGGTAGCGTAGCGCCAGGCGCAACGCGTCACCGAAGGTGGCACAGGTGAGCAGGGCATAACCGAGCATGCCGTAGGACGACACATGCATCTTGCGGCCCAATTCGAGGCCAATATCCCGCCGCAGCGCGACTGCGTTGGTACACACACGCATCTCCTGGTTGGTGGTGATGCAGGCGTCGGCGCGGCTCAAGTCGGCGGCGCAGATACCGCTGCCCGCGAGCAACGTTTCAGCCGGCAAGCCTTCGGCCTTGAACGCGTTAATGACCAGCGAGACGGCGTTGAGGGTCGTGAGGTGGGAGTGCAACATAGGGGCTTCCAGCCAGGGGATGGCTGGAAGTGGAGCAAATTATATGCCGCTCAGCGCAGCTCGCCGCACAGGTCCAGCTCTACCAGACGGCGGACCTCCTGGATATCGAGCCCGGCGCCGATCAGCGCGTTGAGCTTGCCGAACGCGGCTTCACGGGTCATGCCGCCACCGGACAACACGCCCACGCCACGCAAACGACTGCCGGCTTCGTAGACGTCCAGTTCCACGCCGCCTTCATGGCATTGGGTGATCGCGACCACGACCACACCTTGCGCCTGCGCACGCTGAAGGCTGGCGAGGAACTCGGGGTTATCGCTGGGCCCGGTGCCGCTGCCGAAACATTCCAGGATCAGCGCTTGAATGCCGCTGCCAATCACCGCGTCCAACTGCGCCGCACCGATGCCCGGCACCAGAGGCAGCACGCCGACGCTGGCCAAGGCTTTGGGCTGGCGATAGTCCAAGGCCTTGGGAATGGACTCTGCACGCGCAGCACCGCCCTGGCGATTCAGCGCCGCGAATGGATTGCGACCGAAGCTGCGAATTTTCGCGCAACGGGTCGGTGCCATCAGCGCGCCGTGGAAGTACAGGTGCACACCCGGCGCGATGCCTTTGCCCAGCGCCGCCAGGGCGCCGCTGACGTTTTCCCAGGCATCGCTGTCGGGCACGCCGGCTGGCAGCATCGAGCCGGTAAACACCACCGGTGCAGGCAGGCCGAGCAGTTGAAAGCTCATGGCCGCCGCGCTGTAGGCCAGGGTGTCGGTGCCGTGCAGGATCAGCACGGCATCGCAGCCGTCGTCCACGGCCTCAACCACGGCGGTGCGCAGGCGCTGCCAGTAAGCGGGGGTCATGTTGGCGCTGTCGATCAACGGGGCCATTTCCTGGAAGCGCCAGGCAGGCGCTGGCAGGTGTGCCAGCTGTTCGCGCATGCGTGCTTCGAAGCCGGATGCGGGAGCCAGGCCATGGGTGCTGGCCTGCATGCCGATGGTGCCGCCGGTGTAGAGCACCATGACGTTACTGGATGAGGACATCGATAATTCTCCTGAACGAAAAACGCCGCACGGCCTTGAGCATGCCCAAGGTCGTGCGGCGTGTCATCTATCTACGCTTAGCGTTGCACTTGAGCGTTCAGCTCAGCCGACGTTGCTGCTTCAGGTTTTACCGGGTTCGCCGGCCACGCCTTACGGTCCAGGTCCAGATCAGGAAACTGACTGGAGTCGAACACCGGCGTCTTGATACCCGCCGCGCGCTGGTTGTCGTAGTCGTTCAGGATGCGCATGGCGATCTTGAACAGGAACGCCAGGGCGAACAGGTTGACGAACGCCAGCATCGTCATGGTGATGTCGGCGAAGGCAAACACGGTGCTCAGGTTCTCGATGGAACCCCAGAAAATCAGCACCAGCACCAGCGCGCGGTAGCCCATCAACACCTTGCGGTTGTTGCCGACCAGGAAGCGCAGGTTGCTCTCGCCGAGGTAGTAGTTGTACATGATCGAGGTGAACACGAACAACGCCAGGGCCACCGAGATAAACATGCGACCCCAGTCGCCGACCACGGCCGCCAGGGAGTTCTGGGTCAGGGCAATGCCGTCGCCTTCGAAGCCCGGGGTGTAGAAGCCGGAAAGCAGGATCAGCAACGCAGTACAGGTGCAGATCACGAAGGTGTCGAGGAACACGCTGAACGCTTGCACCACGCCTTGGGCGATCGGATGCTCTACCGACGCCACGGCTGCCACGTTAGGCGCACTGCCCAAACCGGCTTCGTTGGCGAACACGCCGCGCTTCACACCCATGATGATCGCGCTGCCCACCAGGCCGCCGAAGGCTTGGTCGAGGCCGAAAGCGCTCTTGACGATGGTCGCGAGCATGGCGGGTACGTGGTCGAATTGCAGCACGATCACGTACAGGGTTACCGCGATGTAGACCAGGGTCTTGACCGGTACCAGCAGGTCGGCAATCGAGGCGATGCGCTTGATCCCACCGATGAACACCAGGCCGAGCAATACGGCCAGGGCCAGGCCGGTGTAGGTGGTGTCCAGGCCAAAGGCGTTGTTCAGCGAGTGAGTTACGGCATGGGCTTGCAGGCCGTTGAACGCAAAACCGAAGGTCACCAGCAGCAGGAATGCCATGACCATACCCAGCCAGCGCTTCTGCAGGCCGTGCTGGATGTAGTAGGCCGGACCGCCACGGTAGGTGCCTTCGGCGTCGGTGCGCTTGTACAACTGGCCGAGGGAGCACTCGATGAAGCTCGACGACATGCCGACCAACGCGGTGACCCACATCCAGAACACGGCACCGGGACCACCCAGGGTCACGGCAATGCCGACACCCGCGATGTTACCGGCACCCACGCGGCCGGCCAGGCTGAGCATCAGCGCCTGGAAGGAGCTGAGCTGGCCGGCGCTGCTTTTGAGGCTGTCTTTAAACACCGAGAACATGTGGAAAAAGTGGCGCAACTGAACGAAACGCGAGCGAATCGTGAAATAACCGCCGAGCCCGACAATGAGCACGATCAGTACTTTCCCTGAGAGGAAGTCGTTGATGACTTCGAGCATGGAGTGTTCCTCGCTGATTTTTCTAATGGCAAACGCAGGACGGTTCAATGCATCGCTCGGCACCAGGCAGTGCACGACGCTTGGACCCCAATCCTTTTGCGGGTGTTGTTATTCATGCGGTTTCGCGCTGTCCAGGACCTCGATAACGACGATCTCTGACGCGAAGAGGGGCGGCACTATACCTAGGCGAGCGTGATCCGTCTGCACAGGCCGATTAAAGGTTTCAGCACGCTCGAGTCGGGCAAGGAGGGTTTGCAGGGCGATATTGGATTTTTTATGGGCGTCATTTCACAACCTTGAGGCAAAAAAAAGGGCCTGAAGAACGAGCCTTCAGGCCCTCAAAAGGTGAGAGGTGTCTAGTCCCTCAACCTGGTGAGCGGTGCAACAAACGCTTAGGCCTTCAGGGGAACCAAGCGTGGAGCAATCATGTTTTCGGGGCGCAGGATGTCGTCGAGCATGGCGTCGTCGAGCAAGCCTTCTTCGCGCACCAGTTCCAGCACGCCGCGGCCGCTTTCGAGGGCGATACGCGCGATGCGGGTGGCGTTTTCATAGCCGATGTACGGGTTCAGCGCGGTGACCAGGCCGATGGAGTGCTCCACCAGTTCGCGGCAGCGCGCTTCGTTGGCGGTGATGCCGACGATGCAGTGTTCGCGCAGCATGTCCATGGCGCGTTGCAGCAGGCGGATCGAGTCGAAGATCTTGAAAGCGATCAGCGGCTCCATCACGTTCAGTTGCAGTTGGCCACCTTCGGCTGCCATGGTCAGGGCCAGGTCGTTACCGATGACCTGGAACGCTACCTGGTTCACGGCTTCCGGAATCACCGGGTTGACCTTGCCGGGCATGATCGAGCTGCCTGGCTGACGCGCTGGCAGGTTGATCTCGTTGATGCCGGTGCGTGGGCCGCTGGACAGCAGACGCAGGTCGTTGCAGATCTTCGACAGCTTCACCGCCGTGCGCTTGAGCATGCCGGAGAACAGTACAAAGGCGCCCATGTCGGAGGTGGCTTCGATCAGGTCGGCGGCTGGAACAACCGGTTGGCCGCTGATAACGGCCAGGCGTTGTACAGCCAGGGCCTGGTAACGCGGGTCGGCGTTGATGCCGGTACCGATGGCGGTGCCGCCCAGGTTGACTTCGGTCAGCAGCTCGGGCGCGAGGGTCTTCAGGCGCGCCAGGTCTTCGCCCAAGGTGGTGGCGAAGGCGCGGAATTCCTGACCGAGGGTCATCGGCACGGCGTCTTGCAACTGGGTGCGACCCATTTTCAGCACGTGGCTGAACTCTTCGCCCTTGGCGGCGAAGGCCTGGATCAGGCTGTCGAGGCTGGCGAGCAGCGCGTCATGGCCCAGCAGCAGACCCAGGCGGATCGCGGTCGGGTAGGCGTCGTTGGTCGACTGCGCCATGTTCACGTCGTTGTTGGGGTGCAGGTACTGGTATTCGCCCTTGTTGTGGCCCATGGCCTCCAACGCGATGTTGGCGATGACTTCGTTGGCATTCATGTTAGTTGAAGTGCCAGCGCCGCCTTGAATCATGTCCACCACGAACTCTTCGTGGAAATCGCCGCGGATCAGGCGGGCACAGGCTTCGCTGATGGCAGCGTGCTTGGCTTCGCTGAGCTGGCCCAGTTCGCGGTTGGCGTCAGCCGCCGCTTGCTTGACCATTGCCAGACCGACCACCAATTTCGGGTAATGCGAAATCGGAACGCCCGAGAGGCGGAAGTTGTTCACCGCTCGCAGGGTCTGGATGCCGTAATACGCTTGAGCAGGTACTTCGAGTACGCCAAGCAGGTCTTTTTCGGTACGGAAAGATGCAGCGGAGGACATGACGGAAATCATCTCGATATGGACCCGGAACTGGCCGGAACGCTGCGAATGCTAGGCTTGTAGAACTTTTTGGGCCAATGCTGTTAAACACTGGCCTATGCACAAACGGCATAATGCAGGTGTGACCCGGTTATCATGACGGGCGTGTGTGCCAAAATGGTGCATACCCGTGGGAGGAAGTGATGAACCTTGAGAGCAAATGGCTGGAAGACTTCAGCGCCTTGGCGGCCACCCGCAGCTTTTCCCAGGCGGCAGAGCGACGCTTTGTGACCCAGCCGGCGTTCAGCCGACGTATCCGTAGCCTGGAGGCAGCGTTGGGCCTGACCCTGGTCAACCGCTCGCGCACACCGGTGGAATTGACGGCAGCGGGGCAGTTGTTCCTGGTGACTGCGCGCACGGTGGTTGAACAGCTCGGCGAGGTTCTGCGCCATTTGCATCACCTGGAAGGCGGGCAGGGCGAAGTCATGCAAGTGGCAGCCGCCCACTCCCTGGCCCTGGGGTTCTTCCCGCGCTGGATCGCACAATTGCGTAACGAAGGCTTGAACATCGCCACGCGCCTGGTCGCCACCAACGTCGGTGACGCGGTACACGCGCTGCGCGAAGGCGGCTGTGACCTGATGCTGGCGTTCTACGATCCGGACGCCGCTATGCAGATGGACGCCGAGATCTTCCCGTCGCTGCACCTGGGCAACACCGAAATGCTCCCGGTGTGCGCCGCTGATGCCGACGGCAAGCCGTTGTTCGATCTGGAAGGCGAGGGCAGTGTGCCGCTGCTGGCCTACAGCGCCGGCGCGTTCCTCGGGCGTTCGGTGCATTTGCTGCTGCGCCAGCGTGCGCTGCGTTTTACCACCGTGTACGAAACCGCCATGGCGGACAGCCTCAAGAGCATGGCCCTGGAAGGCCTGGGCATCGCCTGGGTACCGCAACTTAGCGTACGCGCGGAGTTGGCCCGTGGCGAACTGGTGGTGTGCGGCGGCCCGCAATGGCATGTGCCGCTGGAGATCCGCCTGTATCGCTGTGCGTTGGTGCGCAAGGCGAACGTGCGGTTGTTGTGGCGCAAGTTGGAAGGTGGCGCGGCCCAAAGCGCCTGAGCGCGATGCAGATCAACTGTGGGAGCGGGCTCGCTCGCGAAGACGGTGTATCAGACACCGCTATTTTGACTGCCCCAGCGCATTCGCCAGCAAGCCTACTCCCACAGGGTTTTACAGCGTCCCTGGCTGACTCTTGAGTCAATAAAACCGCCGGTTTGCGCCACTGGACAGATGGTCATTCCAGGGGCTGTTTATCTTGATTATTACGGTATACTGCGCGGCCTTCGGCCGGTCCAACCGGCCTTAATTCGTACAACAAGCCACGCCGGATTTCCCGCGTGGCTTGTTGTTTTTTGACGCGCCTGCGGGCGCCCAGAGAGAAGAGGCACGACGATGAGTGCATTGGTTGGCGTGATCATGGGCTCCAAGTCCGATTGGTCCACCCTTAGCCACACCGCCGATATGCTGGAAAAACTCGGCATTCCGTATGAAGTGAAGGTGGTCTCTGCCCACCGCACCCCGGATTTGCTGTTCCAGTATGCCGATGAAGCAGAATCCCGTGGCATCGAGGTGATCATCGCCGGTGCCGGCGGTGCGGCGCACCTGCCAGGCATGTGTGCGGCCAAGACCCACCTGCCGGTGCTCGGTGTGCCGGTGCAGTCGTCGATGCTCTCGGGTGTGGATTCGCTGTTGTCCATCGTGCAGATGCCGGCCGGTATCCCGGTGGCGACCCTGGCGATCGGCAAGGCCGGTGCGATCAACGCCGCGTTGCTGTCCGCCAGCATCCTGGGCGCCAAGCACCCGCAGTTCCACGCGGTGCTGAAGAAATTCCGTGCTGAGCAGACAGACAGCGTGCTGGACAATCCAGACCCACGCATCGCCTGAGGTTGTTGACGATGAAAATCGGTGTAATCGGTGGCGGCCAACTGGGTCGCATGCTGGCTCTGGCGGGAACCCCGCTGGGGATGAACTTCGCTTTCCTGGACCCGGCGCCGGACGCCTGCGCGGCCGCCTTGGGTGAACACCTGCGCGCTGACTACAGCGACCCGGACCACTTGCGCCAACTGGCCGACGAAGTCGACTTGGTGACCTTCGAGTTCGAAAGCGTCCCGGCCGAAACCGTTGCGTTCCTGTCGCAGTTCGTCCCGGTGTACCCCAGCGCCGAAGCCTTGCGCATTGCCCGTGACCGCTGGTTCGAGAAGAGCATGTTCAAGGACCTGGGCATTCCGACCCCGGCCTTCGCCGATATCCAGTCCCAGGCAGACCTGGACGCTGCAGTCGCCAGCATCGGCCTGCCGGCCGTGCTGAAAACCCGCACCCTGGGTTATGACGGCAAGGGCCAGAAAGTCCTGCGCACTGAAGCTGATGTGGTCGGTACCTTCGCCGAACTGGGCAGCGTCGCCTGCCTGCTGGAAGGCTTCGTACCGTTCACCGGCGAAGTCTCGCTGATCGCCGTGCGTGCCCGTGATGGCGAAACCCGTTTCTACCCGCTGGTGCACAACACCCACGACAGCGGCATCCTCAAGCTGTCAGTGGCCAGCACCGACCACCCGTTGCAGGCTTTGGCGGAAGATTATTCCAGCCGTGTGCTCAAGCAACTGGATTATGTAGGCGTGATGGCGTTCGAGTTCTTTGAAGTCGACGGTGGCCTCAAGGCCAACGAAATCGCCCCACGCGTGCACAACTCCGGGCACTGGACCACCGAAGGCGCCGAGTGCAGCCAGTTCGAAAACCACCTGCGGGCGGTTGCGGGCTTGCCATTGGGCTCCACGGCCAAAGTCGGCGAGAGCGCCATGCTCAACTTCATCGGCACCGTGCCTGCGGTGGAAAAAGTCATCGCCATCGACGACTGCCACCTGCACCACTACGGCAAGGCCTTCAAGGCCGGGCGCAAGGTCGGCCACGCCAACCTGCGTTGCAAGGACCGCGCAACGCTGGAAGCGCAGATCCTCAAGGTTGAAGCGCTGATCGCCGAGCAATAAGGTGAGCCCGACGGGAACCATTGGTGACCGTCGTCTCTCTGATTGCAGGATGCCAAAGCCTGACTAGGCTTTGGCATAGCTCACTTCAATCAGAGGGAAATGCCATGGGTATCATCGGAACCATTTTTATCGGCTTGATCGTCGGCCTGCTGGCGCGTTTCCTGAAACCAGGCGACGACAGCATGGGGTGGATCATGACCATCCTGTTGGGTATCGCTGGCTCTCTGGCCGCGACCTACGGTGGTCAGGCACTGGGTATCTACCAGGCCGGTCAAGGTGCAGGTTTCATCGGCGCGCTGGTGGGTGCCATTGTGTTGCTGGTGATCTACGGCCTGATCAAAAAGAAGTAATCAGCCGACAAAGTCCTCTGCGCTGCGCAGGCGCAGGGGGCTAGAATGCTCGGCACTTGTACTTGCCGAGCTTCTCCATGCGCCGTCTTCTGTTGACTCTCCTTTTGCTGGGCCCTGGCCTGGCGCACGCCGGTGAACTGCCGGAAACCGACTGGCTCGACCTGATGCCGCTTTCCGACCAGAAAGCCCTCGAAGCCATGCCCGAGATCGATCACAACTCCCCCGAAGCCCAGGGCACCTTCACCGACAAAGGTGGCCTCAAGCAAAGCAAAGGCTTGCCGGCGGTGATGTATTCCACCAAGACCGTGGCCGCCATGAACGGCAAGAACATCCGCATCGGCGGCTACCCGGTGCCGTTGGAAACCGACGCCAAGGGCCGAAGTACTTTGTTCTTCCTGGTACCGTATCCGGGCGCCTGTATCCACGTGCCGCCTCCGCCGCCCAATCAGCTGGTGCTGGTGCGCTATCCCAAGGGGCTGAAGCTGGATGATATCTACACGCCGCTGTGGGTCACGGGCACGCTGAAGGTGGAGAAGGTCAACAATGACCTGGCCGATGCGGCGTATGCGCTGGATGCGGGGAAAGTACGGGTGGTGAAGGAGTCGGATTTATAAGGCGCGGCACATGACCCAATGTGGGAGCGAGCAAGTCTCACCGCCGCTCCCACATTTCGATTGGGCTTACAGGGCTATAGCGGCGATGCTCACGCCCAGCGTATGGCTTTCACCCGGTGCCAGGCTCACCACGTCATCCAGCACATTCGCCGTCTCGATGCACAGCATGCCTGTCCAGCCATCATCGGCCATGTCGTCAAATGCCTTGGCGCGTTCGGTCCACGGGTTCCAGATCACGGTCGACTTTGAGCCTTCGCTGGTGAGCTGGATACGGCGTTGCCAGTCTTTGTCGACGATAGTCAACTGTGACGGCGTATCGAGGTAGATGCGATCGGTCTCGGCGGTGAAGTGCAGCAGGCCGGATTGTGTCTTTTCGGTCCAGCCGTCGGCGGTATCGATATAGGCGCGCCCGTCCAGCCCTTCGACCTGCGCATTGCGCACATCGCTTACGGCGAAGTAGGTGTGCAGCGCCTGGCTGAGGGTCACGGTGTCGGTACCACGGTTGTGGCTGGTCAGGCGGATATGCAGTTGGTCATCCAGCAGCAGGCTCAGTGTCAGGCCGACCTGATGGGGCCAACCAGGAAAGCCGCCTGCCGGCACCGGCAGTACCAGATCCACGCGTAGCGCTTCACCTTCAAGCTCGGTCGCGGCCAATTCCCACAACGCTGTGCGCACGAAACCGTGTGCGCCAGCGGGCTGCTCGCTCTGACGCATCGCTTTCACGCTCTGCGGGTTGCGGTCAAATACGCCAAACCACGGCCAGCACACCGGTACGCCGGTGCGAATGCCCTTGCCCTTTTTGAACACCGCTTCAGGATTCGGCCAGATCAGTGGCTGTTCGCCGTCGCGCCCATAACTGAAGAGATGCGCGCCCTGTTGGGCCACTATCAGTTCGGCACCGTTGTGGCGGATACGCCAGCAATCCAGCTCGTCGATTTTCACGGTTTCAACGTGGGGCGTCGGCATAACAAAGCACTCTTCATGGCAGGCAATGGGGCAATTGACCGTCAAAACCCGGCGAGGTTTAACGTGCGCGCGATGGAACCGAGCGCGTGCGGCCGCTGCCGTCGATGGCGACGAATACAAATACCGCCTCGGTAACCTTGCGCCATTCGCTGGACAGCGGGTCGTCGCTCCACACTTCGACCATCATCTGGATCGAGCTGCGGCCGATTTCCAGGGCCTGGGTATAAAAGGAGAGCTGTGCGCCCACCGCGACCGGCACCAGGAACGCCATGCGATCAATGGCCACAGTGGCGACACGCCCGCCTGCAACCTTGCTGGCCATGGCGGTGCCGGCCAAGTCCATCTGCGCGACCAGCCAGCCGCCGAAGATGTCGCCAAAACCGTTGGTTTCACGCGGGAGCGCGGTGATTTGCAGGGCGAGGTCGCCTTGCGGGATAGGATCTTCTTGTTCGAGTTCGATCATGCCGAGGGCCTCTGACCCGTAACGCTTCATGGGTATTTCAAGTGGATAGCCGTCTTCGAAAAAAACGTTTCAGCACCAACATACACCGCGTGATGCGTTTCTCGTAAGGCGTACTAAAGGGAAACTCTGCCAAATCGGCTGGATGGCGCCCAACGACGTTTTGGCACCGCAGCCCCTCAAGACTGCGGTTCTTGCGCTTGCAAGGGCCGAGTATATCGAGACCCTGGCGCCACGACGACCTCTGGGCGTTCATTTGGTCGGCATTTAGCGGCTGTATCGCGGCTTTTTCCGGCAACTGTGCTTATCGGCGCAAATAAACAGCAGGAAAGGGGAATATTGCGCCCCTATAAATGGTTATTCGCTCAACGCTGTGCTTTTTCTAGCGATTTGCTATCTTGCCAAACCTGCCGCAAGTCCCGCTTGCCATCCTGATTACTATAAGAGAAGCCTTGCTATGTCCTCCGTGCCCGCAAGCAGTGCGCAACCGTCGCGCCCGCTGACCCGCAACGACTACAAAACCCTGTCGCTGTCTGCCTTGGGCGGGGCGCTGGAGTTTTATGATTTCATCATTTTCGTGTTTTTCGCCACCGTGGTCGGAAAACTCTTCTTCCCCGTGGACATGCCTGAATGGCTGCGCATGATGCAGACCTTCGGCATCTTCGCCGCCGGCTACCTGGCACGCCCCCTGGGCGGCATCATCATGGCGCACTTCGGTGACCTGTTGGGTCGCAAGAAGATGTTCACCCTGAGCATCTTCATGATGGCCGTACCGACCCTGATCATGGGCCTGCTGCCAACCTACGCGCAGATCGGTCTGTGGGCACCGGTGCTGTTGCTGCTGATGCGCATCATCCAGGGCGCCGCGATTGGTGGTGAAGTGCCTGGCGCCTGGGTGTTCGTCTCCGAACACGTACCGCCGCGCCACATCGGCTACGCCTGTGGCACCCTGACCAGCGGCCTCACTGCCGGTATTTTGCTGGGTTCGCTGGTGGCCACTGCGATCAACACGCTCTATAGCCCGGAGCAGGTCTCGGATTTCGCCTGGCGGATCCCGTTCCTGCTCGGCGGCGTGTTCGGCCTGTTGTCGGTGTACCTGCGTCGCTGGCTGCATGAAACGCCGATCTTCGCCGAGATGCAGCAGCGCAAGACCCTGGCCGCCGAGCTGCCATTGCGCGCGGTACTGCGGGATCACCGCGGCGCTATCGTGTTGTCGATGCTGCTGACCTGGCTGCTGTCAGCTGGCGTGGTGGTGGTCATCCTGATGACCCCGACCGTGCTGCAGACCGTCTACCACTTCAGCCCGACCGTGGCGCTGCAGGCCAATAGCCTGGCCATCGTCACCCTGAGCCTGGGCTGCATAGCCTCGGGCGCATTGGCTGACCGCTTCGGTGCCGGCCGCGTGCTGGTTACCGGTTGTGCGCTGTTGTTGGCAACGTCCTGGACGCTGTATCACAGCCTCATGGCCCACCCGGATTGGTTGTTCCCGCTGTACGCCCTGACCGGCCTGTTCGTAGGCACCATCGGCGTGGTGCCGTACGTGATGGTCAAAGCCTTCCCGCCCGTGGTGCGTTTCAGCGGCTTGTCGTTTTCCTACAACGTGGCCTATGCCGTGTTCGGCGGGCTGACGCCGCTGGCAGTGTCGCTGCTGATGAAGGAAAGCCCGATGGGCCCGGCCTATTACGTTGCCGCCCTGTGCTTGATGGGGATGGTGGTGGGTGGGTATCTGTGGAAGCGTTCGCGCTGACGCTTTGACAATGACCGCTCCCGCGCCCTGCGTGGGAGCGATGGCAACGCCTCGCTATGCCCCTTCTCCTTGCCAATAGTGGCCTTTCATCTAACTGTCACATTCCAGACATAGAGTGTTCACACGGCCTCCCGATACTTGGCCCCGATCCAACTATCCCTATCTGCTAGGAGCAAGGCATGAAACTGAAACGTTTGATGGCGGCAATGACTTTTGTCGCTGCTGGCGTTGCGACCGCCAACGCGGTGGCCGCTGGTGTTGATCCGGCAATTCCGGCTTATGTTAAGACCACTGGTGTGTCGGGCAACTTGTCCAGCGTTGGTTCCGATACCCTGGCTAACCTGATGACCCTGTGGGCCGAGGGTTACAAAAAGGAATACCCGAACGTCAACATCCAGATTCAAGCTGCCGGCTCCGCTACCGCGCCACCTGCGCTGACTGAAGGCACCTCCAACCTGGGCCCGATGAGCCGCAAGATGAAGGACACCGAACTGGCGGCCTTTGAGCAGAAGTACGGCTACAAGCCAACCGCTATCCCGGTTGCCGTGGATGCCCTGGCTGTGTTCGTGCACAAGGACAACCCGATCCAGCACCTGACCATGGAACAAGTCGACGCGATCTTCTCCTCGACGCGTCTGTGCGGTGGCAAAGCCGACGTGAAAACCTGGGGTGACCTGGGTGTGACCGGCGACCTGGCCAACAAGCCAGTACAACTGTTCGGTCGTAACTCGGTTTCCGGCACCTACGGCTACTTCAAAGAAGAAGCCCTGTGCAAAGGCGACTACAAGCCAAACGTGAACGAACAACCTGGCTCGGCTTCGGTCGTGCAGTCGATCAGCTCCTCGCTGAACGGCATCGGTTACTCGGGCATTGGCTACAAGACCGCCAGCGTGAAAACCGTGGCCCTGGCCAAGAAAGGCAGCACGGATTTCATCGAAGACAGTGAAGAAAACGCCCTGAACGGAAAATACCCGCTGTCGCGCTTCCTCTACGTTTACGTCAACAAAGCCCCGAACAAGCCTCTGGCCCCGCTGGAAGCTGAGTTCGTGAAGCTGGTTCTGTCCAAACAGGGCCAGGAAGTTGTGGTGAAAGACGGCTACATCCCACTGCCAGCCAAAGTCGCCGCCAAGGCCCTGGCTGAACTGGGTCTGAAAGAAGGCAACTGATTGCCTCTGCGGGGCCGGAGTACCGGCCCCGCATCCGAATTTTCTAGTCCGCTGCCAGCCTTGCTTCGCGGCGGCTTTGTTGCGTCACTGCACTGTCATCTTTCTGTCATACAGGATCGCTAGGGTGTGCGCATGAATGATCTGGCCAATTCCACCATGACGACGACTTCTCCCCCCAAGCGCATTGACTTCAATACGCCTGAGCTGCAACGCAAGCGCCGCATTCGCGCGCTCAAGGATCGCCTGACCCGTTGGTATGTGCTGGTCGGCGGCCTCGCCGTCCTCGGCGCCATTACCCTGATTTTCTTCTTCCTGGCCTATGTCGTCGCGCCGCTGTTCCAAGGCGCCTCCTTGACCAAGGAAGATGCATTGACCCCGGCCTGGATCCAGGACGCGGGCAAGCCGCTGATGATCTCCCTCGAAGAACAGAACCAAGTCGCCATGCGGGTTTCCGACAAGGGCCAGGCGTTGTTCTTTAATGTGGAAACCGGCGCTGAACTCAAGCGCGTCGACCTGCCACTGCCCGCTGGCACCAGCGTTGCCTCTATCGGTGAAGACCAGCCCGGTAGCCCGTTGGTGATCCTGGGTCTGTCCAATGGCCAGTCCATGGTGTTCCGCCACACGTATAAGGTGTCCTACCCGGACGGCAAGAAAACCATCACGCCTGCGATCGAATACCCCTACGGTGAAACGCCGATCGTGCTGGATGACGCCGGTCGCCCGCTGGAGCACGTCGCCCTTAATGCCACTGATTCCACCTTGGTGGTTGCAGGTTCCGCCGGTTCGCATTTGAACGTGCTGTCCCTGAGCCGCGAAGAAAACATGATGACCGGCGAAGTCACCAGCGAGCAAAAGCGCATCGAACTGCCGCAGATGACCGAGCCAGTGAAGGCGATCTTCATCGACCCACGCCAGCAATGGTTGTACGTGATCAACGGTCGCGCCCTGGCCGACGTGTTCAGCTTGCGCGACAAGAGCCTCAATGGTCGTTACAAATTGCTCGAAGACGGCAATGCCGAGGTGACCGCCAGCACGCAGCTGGTGGGCGGTATCTCGCTGATCATCGGTAACTCCAAGGGCGGCCTGGCCCAATGGTTCATGGCCCGCGATCCGGATGGCGAGCAGCGCTTCAAACAGATCCGCACCTTCCAGATGGGCACCACGCCTATCGTAGAAATTTCCGCCGAAGAGCGTCGCAAAGGCTTCACCGCCCTCGACGCTTCCGGCCAGTTCGGCGTGTTTCACAGCACCGCGCACCGCACCCTGTTGGTCGACCCTGTAGTCGATGGCCAAGGCGTGTACGGCATGTCGCCACGGGCCAACCGGGTGATCGTCGAAGCCGGCGGCAAGCTGCAACCGTTGATGCTCGATAACCCGCACCCGGAAGTGTCGTGGAGCGCGTTGTGGAGCAAGGTCTGGTACGAGAACTACGACGAGCCTAAATACGTCTGGCAATCGACCGCCGCCAACACCGACTTCGAACCCAAGATGAGCCTGGCCCCGCTGACTTTCGGCACCCTGAAGGCCGCGTTCTACGCCATGCTGCTGGCGGCGCCACTGGCCGTTGCCGCGGCGATCTACACCGCCTACTTCATGGCCCCGAGCTTGCGCCGCAAGGTCAAGCCGGTGATCGAACTGATGGAAGCAATGCCGACGGTGATCCTCGGCTTCTTCGCCGGCCTGTTCCTGGCGCCGTATGTGGAAGGGCATCTACCGGGCATCTTCAGTCTGTTGATGCTGTTGCCGATTGGCATCCTGGTCGCCGGTTTCGTGTTCAGCCGCCTGCCTGAGTCGATCCGCCTGCGGGTGCCCGATGGTTGGGAAAGCGCGATCCTGATCCCGGTGATCCTGTTCATGGGCTGGCTCTCGCTGTACATGAGCCCGTACCTGGAAACCTGGTTCTTTGGCGGCGACATGCGCATGTGGATCTCCCATGACCTGGGCATTACCTACGACCAGCGCAACGCCCTGGTCGTCGGCCTGGCCATGGGTTTCGCGGTGATCCCGAACATCTATTCCATCGCCGAAGACGCCGTATTCAGTGTGCCTCGCGGGCTGACCCTGGGCTCGCTGGCCCTGGGCGCCACGCCGTGGCAGACCATGACGCGCGTGGTGATCCTGACCGCCAGCCCGGGCATCTTCTCGGCGCTGATGATCGGCATGGGGCGTGCTGTCGGCGAGACCATGATCGTGTTGATGGCCACCGGTAACACCCCGGTGATGGAGATGAACCTGTTCGAAGGCCTGCGCACCTTGGCGGCCAACGTCGCGGTGGAAATGCCCGAGTCGGAAGTGGGCGGCAGTCACTACCGCGTGCTGTTCCTCTCGGCGCTGGTGCTGCTGCTGTTCACCTTCATCATGAACACCCTCGCCGAGCTGATCCGTCAGCGTCTGCGCAAGAAATACTCGTCGCTTTAAGAAAGGTAGAAGTCTGTGAAACAGAACTCCCTGAATGGATGGTTCAAGAGCGGCGCCCCCGGCGTCTGGATCAGCGGTGGCGCAGTGTCCATCGCGGTCATCATGACCATTGGTTTGTTGGCCGTGATTGCGGTGCGTGGTTTGGGCCACTTCTGGCCAGCCGACCTGATCCAGGCCAACTACACCGTACCGGGCCAGGCCAACCATATCGTCATCGGCGAAGTGGTGCAGAAAGAAGAAGTACCGCGTGAGCGCCTGAAAAGCGCTGGCCTGCCTGTGCCGGAGCAAGGTCCGGAATTCATGACCCGCGAGCTGATCAAGGTCGGCAACCGCGACCTGAACGGCAACGACTTCACCTGGATCGTCGGCGAGTGGCTCAAGGACCAGACCACGCCTGCGAACCTGATGACCATCGAGCGCCGTGAGTGGGGCAACTTCTACGGCACGCTGGTCAACGTCAAGCAGGATGGCAAGGTCATCGCCGAAGGCGAAGCCGCGTGGCCGGAACTGCAAGCCCGTGTCGAGCGCGTCAATAAGCTGGCCGCCCAACTCAAGACCCTGGAGAAGTCCGACATTGGCGCGATCAACGCCGGTCTCGAACGCATCCGTCTGCACGGCCGCAAACTGGAACTGGAAGGCAAGCTCGACGCTGCCGCCCAGGCCGACATGGACGCCGACCGCGCCGAGCTGAATGCCCGCTACCAGGACATCGAAGAGCGCCTGGCCGATCTGCATGCCCAGTTCAACCGCGACGCCCTGACCGCCCGTGACGGCAACGGCAAGGAAGTCGAAATCGGCATCGGCAAAGTGGTGCACGCCTACCAGCCGAACGCGATGGGCACGATCACCAAGGTCGGTTTCTACTTCAGCAAAGTCTGGGAATTCCTCAGCGACGACCCACGGGAAGCCAACACCGAAGGCGGGATTTTCCCGGCCATCTTCGGCACCGTGATGATGACCCTGATCATGGCGATGATCGTCACTCCGTTCGGCGTGCTGGCAGCGGTGTACCTGCGTGAATACGCCAAGCAGAACACCCTGACCCGCGTCATCCGTATCGCCGTGAACAACCTGGCTGGTGTGCCGGCCATCGTCTACGGCGTGTTCGGCCTGGGCTTCTTCGTGTATGTCTTGGGCGGCTCGGTGGACCGCCTGTTCTTCGCCGAAGCCCTGCCGGCGCCGACCTTCGGTACGCCGGGTTTGTTGTGGGCCTCGCTGACCCTGGCACTGCTGGCGGTGCCGGTGGTGATCGTAGCCACTGAAGAAGGCCTGGCGCGGATTCCTCGCACCGTACGTGAAGGCTCCCTGGCACTGGGCGCGACCAAGGCGGAGACGCTGTGGAAGATCGTGCTGCCGATGGCCAGCCCGGCGATGATGACTGGCATGATCCTCGCCGTGGCCCGCGCCGCCGGTGAAGTGGCGCCGCTGATGCTGGTCGGTGTGGTGAAACTGGCGCCGTCGCTGCCGCTGGACGGCAACTACCCGTACCTGCACCTGGACCAGAAGATCATGCACCTGGGCTTCCATATCTATGACGTCGGCTTCCAGAGCCCCAACGTTGAAGCCGCACGACCGCTGGTGTACGCCACCGCGTTGCTGCTGGTGCTGGTGATCGCCACGCTCAACTTGTCGGCGGTGTGGATCCGTAACCACCTGCGCGAAAAATATAAAGCGTTGGACAGCTAATTGAAGTGAGCGCGGACTGAATGTGGGAGCGGGCTTGCTCGCGAAAGCGGTGTATCGGAAACACATGTGCTGACTGACACACCGCTTTCGCGAGCAAGCCCGCTCCCACACCGAACTGCGCCAGACACAGCTTTTTAGTAAGCCGCCAGCCCGATCCAGAAGCCTGCGGTTCAATGAAACGAATTGGTAGCACAGGGAGCATCCCATGCAACAAGACACCCACACCCACGGCATCAACATGTCTGCCCTGGGGCGCGACAAGCAGAGCCTGAGCCTGGCCCAGGAAACCGTGGCCATCGAAGTGCCGGGCCTGAGCCTGTACTACGGTGAAAAACAGGCACTGTTCGACGTCAGCATGAACATCCCCAAGCAGCGCGTGACCGCCTTCATCGGCCCGTCGGGTTGCGGCAAGTCCACACTGCTGCGGACCTTCAACCGCATGAATGACCTGGTGGACGGCTGCCGCGTAGACGGTGCGATCAACCTCTACGGCACCAACATCTACCGCAAGGGCGAAGACGTGGCCGAGCTGCGTCGCCGCGTGGGCATGGTGTTTCAGAAGCCCAACCCGTTCCCCAAGACCATCTACGAAAACGTGGTCTACGGCCTGCGCATCCAGGGCATCAACAAGAAACGCATCCTCGACGAAGCAGTCGAGTGGGCCTTGAAAGGCGCGGCGCTGTGGGACGAAGTCAAAGACCGTCTGCACGAGTCAGCCCTCGGCCTGTCCGGTGGTCAACAGCAGCGTCTGGTGATCGCGCGGACCATCGCCGTTGAGCCGGAAGTGCTCCTGCTCGACGAACCGTGCTCGGCACTCGACCCGATCTCGACGCTGAAAGTCGAAGAGCTGATCTACGAGCTCAAGTCCAAGTTCACTATCGTCATCGTGACCCACAACATGCAGCAGGCGGCGCGGGTTTCCGACTACACCGCGTTCATGTACATGGGCAAACTGGTGGAGTTCGGCGATACCGATACCCTGTTCACTAATCCGGCGAAGAAGCAGACCGAAGACTACATCACCGGTCGATACGGCTAGAGAGCTGTGGTTCTCATCGCACTGACGCTGCGGTTCTCCGCACCTTACCGGACGCTCCAAGGACGCCAACATGATTAGCAAAGAAGGCCTTACCCACCACATCTCCGCGCAGTTCAACGCCGAGCTTGAGGAAGTGCGCAGTCACCTCCTGGCGATGGGCGGGCTGGTGGAGAAGCAAGTCAACGACGCCGTGACTGCGCTGATCGAGGCCGACTCGGGCCTGGCCCAGCAAGTGCGTGAGATCGATGACCAGATCAACCAGATGGAACGCAACATCGATGAAGAATGCCTGCGCATTCTGGCCCGTCGCCAGCCGGCGGCGTCCGACCTGCGTTTGATCATCAGCATCTCCAAGTCGGTGATCGACCTGGAGCGCATCGGCGATGAGGCCACCAAGATCGCCCGCCGCGCCATCCAGCTCTGCGAAGAAGGCGAAGCGCCACGCGGTTACGTGGAAGTGCGCCACATCGGTGATCAGGTGCGCAACATGGTGCGCGATGCCCTTGACGCCTTTGCCCGCTTCGATGCTGAGCTGGCACTCTCGGTGGCGCAGTACGACAAGATCATCGACCGCGAATACAAGACCGCGCTGCGTGAACTCGCGACTTACATGATGGAAGACCCACGCTCTATTTCGCGGGTCTTGAGCATTATCTGGGTACTGCGTTCTCTGGAGCGCATCGGCGACCACGCACGCAATATCTCGGAACTGGTGATTTACCTGGTGCGCGGGACCGACGTTCGGCACATGGGCCTCAAGCGCATGAAGGCCGAAGTTGAAGGTTCGGCGGATCTTATCCCTAATGTTCCGGGCGAATCTGACGATAAGTAAGGTTGCCCGAGAAATTAACGCCCGGCCTTTGGTCGGGCGTTTTTGTTTGCGGCCACTGAATTTTTTGCACGTTGAGTGAGATAAATTCCCAACGTGACTACAGAGTTTTGGCAAAATGCCACCAGTCAGGCGTGTTGCGTGCCGAAGTGTTAATAGGATGAAGGGTCGATGAGTAAAGTCAGTGTGTTGGTGGTGGATGACGCCTCGTTTATCCGCGACCTGGTGAAGAAGTGCCTGCGCAACTACTTCCCCGGGATCAAGCTTGAAGACGCGGTGAACGGCAAAAAGGCCCAGGCCATCCTGATGCGCGAGAGCTTCGACCTGGTGCTGTGCGACTGGGAAATGCCGGAGATGTCTGGCCTTGAACTGCTGACCTGGTGCCGCGAGCAGCCTCACCTCAAGGCCATGCCGTTCGTGATGGTGACCAGCCGTGGCGACAAGGAAAACGTGGTCCAGGCCATCCAGGCCGGCGTTTCGGGCTATGTCAGCAAGCCGTTCACCAACGAGCAGTTGCTGAACAAGGTCAAGCAAGCCCTGCACAAGATCGGTCGCCTCGACGCGCTGGTCGCCAGTGCACCGACCAAAATGAACTCGGCTTTCGGCAACGATTCACTCAGCGCGCTGACCGGTGGCAAACCGGAAGCCGCACGCGCAGCGCCGGTTGCTGCTGCGCCTGTGCCCAACAAAGGCCTGCTCAACAGCCCACCGGTACAGGCGCCTTCAGCGGCGCCGGCTGGCGGTCGTGGCCAGGGCCAACTGCGCCTGTCCAGCGGCAGCCAGCAATGCGTGATCAAGGCACTGAGCATCAAGGAAGCGCTGCTGGTGGTGCGCCGTGGCGAAGTGTTGCCTCAGGTACTGGAAAGCGCCGTGCTCGACCTGGAGCAGGGTGAGAATGCCGAAGTGGCCCGTCTCAACGGCTACCTGCACGCCATCGTCGCCTTCGAACCCAAGCCTGACAGCGATTGGTTGCAGCTGACCTTCCGGTTTATCGACCAGGACGCGCAGAAGCTCGACTACATCTCTCGCCTGATCGCACGGGGTACGGCGCAGAAGCACTTTGTGCCGGGTGCCTGACCTCTTGATACCGGAAATTGACCGATTATCTGACTGTCGGCGTCTGCCTAAATGAACGTGGATATTTGTTTCAGCGGGCTGCCAGTCTAAAGTTGTCATGATCCCTTGTTAGCCTGCCGTTCCGTTATCCCGGCAGGTTCACGCCATGCTCATGCGCTTTTTGCTGTGCTGCGGGCTGGCCACGGTCACCGTGTCGACCCAGGCCATGACCCTCTACAAATCCATCGATGCCAATGGCGTGGTGTTTTTCAGCGATCGCTATACGCCGGGTGCCCAGGCATTCGTGATGCAGGAGCGCAAGCTCGAACGGCCGATACTTGACAGGCCGCCTTCCCGTTACCCACCTCAGGCGCACCGCTATCCCTTGCCTTGGCGTGGCGGACCGTTTCGTATGACCCAAGGCCCCAACGGCACGTTCAGCCATACAGATGCCAAAAGCCGCTACGCCATGGACATCGCCATGCCCGAAGGTACGCCGATCATTGCGGCACGCAGCGGTGTGGTGGTGAAGACCGAAAACGAGCAGGCCGGGCGGGGCAGTGATGCGTCGGGGAATTTCGTGAGGGTGCGCCACGATGATGGCACCGAGGGCGTTTACCTGCACCTCAAGCAAGGTTCGGTCAGTGTCCGAGCTGGGCAGCGTGTGGCGGTGGGGAGCCCGCTGGCGTTGTCGGGTAATACCGGCAACAGCAGCGGGCCGCACCTGCACTTTGTGGTGCAGCGCGCCACCGAGGCGGGGCTGGTGTCGATCCCGTATGAGTTCAACCAGCCGGTGGGTGCATTGCCCAACTTTGCGTTGGGCAATTGAGGGTCAATCCAGCAGAAGTACCTTGGCCAACACGATCTTCGGTCCTTTCATCTTCTTGATGATGATCCGCAAACCTTCCACCTCCAGCACTTCTTCCTCTTCCGGCACGCGCTTGAGGGTGTCGTAGATCAGGCCGGCCAGGGTTTCGGCCTCGATGTGGTCCAGGTCGACACCCAGCAGGCGTTCGACCTTGAACAGCGGGGTGTCACCGCGCACCAGCAGCTTGCCCGGCTGATAAGCCAGGATGCCGCGTTCGGCCTTGCGGTGTTCGTCCTGGATATCGCCCACCAGCACTTCCAGCACGTCCTCCATGGTCAGGTAGCCGATGATCTTGCCGTCGGCCTCTTCCACCAGGGCGAAATGCGCGCCGCCTTTGCGGAACTGCTCCAGCAGCTGCGACAACGGCATGTGTCGCGACACACGCTCCAGCGGGCGGGTCAGCTCAGCCAGGTTGAACGACTCGGGAATGTGGTCCAAGGCTGCCAGTTCCAGCAGCAGGTCCTTGATGTGCAAGAGGCCGACAAACTCGTTGCGCACCGCGTCATACACCGGGTAGCGGCTGAATTTGTGGCGACGGAACAGCGCGAGGATTTCCTTGAGCGGCGCATTAAAGTCCAAGGTGACCAGGTCTTCCCGGGAATTGGCCCAGTCCACCACTTCCAGCTCGCCCATTTCCACGGCGGAAGCCAGTACACGCATGCCTTGGTCGCTTGGGTCCTGGCCACGGCTGGAGTGCAGGATCAGCTTGAGTTCTTCGCGGCTGTAATGGTGTTCATGGTGCGGGCCAGGCTCGCCTTGGCCGGCAATGCGCAGGATGGCGTTGGCGCTGGCATTGAGCAGGTAGATCGCCGGGTACATGGCCCAGTAGAACAGGTACAGCGGCACCGCCGTCCACAGCGACAGCAGCTCGGGCTTGCGAATCGCCCAGGACTTGGGCGCCAGCTCACCGACCACAATGTGCAGGTAGGAAATCACGAAGAAGGCGGCAAAGAACGACACGCCCTTGATCACTTCCGGCGACTCGACGCCCACGGCGCCCAGCAGCGGTTCGAGGATGTGCGCGAAGGCGGGCTCACCGACCCAACCCAGGCCCAGGGAGGCGAGGGTAATGCCCAGCTGGCAGGCCGACAGGTAGGCATCAAGCTGGCTGTGCACGGTACGCAGGATCTGCCCGCGCCAGCCGTTTTTGTGGGCGATCGCCTCGACCCGGGTGGCGCGCAGTTTGACCATGGCAAATTCCGCCGCAACGAAGAAACCGTTGAGCAGTACCAGGATCAGTGCAAAAAGAATCATGCCGAAGTCGGCGAAGAGTGTAGCGAGGGTGATACCAGGGGAAGGGTCCATGATGGGGTTTTGCAGGTTCCGTGTGTTCAATAAGGGGTGGCAGGTGGGCCTGAAGGGCAGGCGCAAGTCGGCCAATGTAGCGGCTGACGGGGCGCTTGCCTAGTGCCCACTGCCGGGCGGGGCGTGGAATACGCACTTCGACACGCTGGAAATCTAATGTGGGAGCGGGCTTGCTCGCGAATGCGGTGGGTCAGTCAACACCTTCATGGCTGACCCACCGCATTCGTGAGCACGCCCGCCTTCACCTTTCAGGTTTGGGTCGTTCTCAGGTTATTCATCGGCAGTGACCCCCCGCGAACGGGTCATCTGCGTCGGCGGAAAATGGCAGGTAAACGTACTGCCATGCCCCAGCACGCTGCTGATTTCCAGGCGCGCACGGTGGCGCAAGAGCACATGCTTGACAATCGCCAGGCCGAGCCCGGTACCGCCGGTATTGGAGTTGCGGCTGGAGTCGACGCGGTAGAAACGCTCGGTCAGACGCGGCAGGTGCTTGGCGTCGATGCCGATGCCGGAGTCTTGCACGCTCAGGTGCGCGCCCTGTTCGTCGGTCCACCAGCGGATGCGGATATTGCCTTTGTCCGGGGTGTACTTCACGGCGTTGAACACCAGGTTGGAAAACGCACTGCGCAACTCACCTTCGCTGCCTTTGAGCAGCACGTTCGGGTCGGCTTCCAGGGTGATCTGTTGCCCACGTTGGCCGGAGAGGGCCAGGGCGTCGTTCTTGATGGTTTGCAGCAGGCTTTGTACGGCGACGGGGTGGTTATCCGAGGGGTAATCGGTCGCCTCAAGCTTGGCCAGCAACAGCAAGTCGTTGAGCAGCGTCTGCATGCGTGAACCTTGCTGCTGCATCTGCTGCAGGGCTCGGCTCCAGCGCGGATTGATCTCGTCGACGTTGTCCAGCAGCGTCTCCAGGTACCCACAGATCACGGTCAGAGGCGTACGCAGCTCATGTGAGACGTTGGCGACGAAGTCTTTGCGCATCTGTTCCAGCTGGTGGATGCGGGTAACGTCGCGCACCAGCATCAGGTGTTCATTGTTGCCGTAGCGCGTCAGGTACAGCTGGATGCGTACGCGGTCATTGGTGGGTGAGGGGATTTCCAGGGCTTCTTCGTAGTTTTCCTGCTCGAAGTACTCCTTGAAGCGCGGATGGCGCACCAGGTTGGTCACCGGCTGGCCGCTGTCCTGGGGCGTTTTGAGGCCCAGCAGGGTTTCGGCGGCGCGGTTCCACCATTCCAGGTTGCCGTCGCTGTCGAGCATGATCACCGCATCCTTGAGCGCGGCGGTGGACTCCTGCACCCGGTCGATCACCGCTTGCAGGCGCCCGCGCACCCGTTGGTCGCGTCGTTGCAGGTGGTAAATGCTGTCGAACACTTCGCCCCACAGGCCGTAGCCATCGGGCGGTGCTTCGTCGGGTTTGTGCTGGCGCAGCCATTCGTGCAGGCGCAGCAGTTGCTTGAGGGTCCAACCCAGGTACAAGGCAATGCCGACTGCCAGGCTCCAGCCGTAGTAGCCACTGACCAGGCCCACCAACAGGCAGCCGGTGATCAGCAAAAGCATGTGGCGGATCAGGGTGCCATGCCAGTTTTGGTTCACTTAAACATGCGTCCTTGTCAGCTGTTAAGGAAAAAAGGGACGGGCTCAGCCTTTGGTGGAGAAGCGGTAGCCGGTGCCGCGCACGGTTTGTACCAGATTCTCGTAGGCCTCGCCCAAGGCTTTGCGCAGGCGGCGGATATGCACATCCACGGTGCGCTCCTCCACATAGACGTTGCCGCCCCACACCTGGTCGAGCAGTTGGCCACGGGTGTAGGCGCGTTCCTGGTGGGTCATGAAGAACTGCAGCAGGCGATATTCGGTAGGGCCCATCTCGGCCGGCGTGCCGTCGATGGTCACGCGGTGACTGATCGGGTCCAGCAACAGGCCACCGACTTCAATCGGTGCTTCGCCATCGGTCGGGCCGGCGCGGCGCAGCACGGCTTTCAGGCGTGCGACCAGTTCGCGTGGGGAAAACGGCTTGGTGATGTAGTCATCGGCACCGACTTCCAGGCCCTGGATCTTGTTGTCCTCTTCGCCCTTGGCGGTGAGCATGATGATCGGGATGTCCCCGGTCAGCTCGTCACGCTTGAGACGGCGGGCGAGCTCGATGCCGGAGGTGCCGGGCAGCATCCAGTCCAGCAGGATCAGGTCCGGCTTGCGGTCGACGATAATGGCATGGGCCTGCTGGGAGTTCTCCGCCTCCAGGCAGTCGTAGCCGGCCATTTCCAACGCAACGGCGATCATCTCGCGGATGGGCGCTTCGTCGTCAACAATCAGAATGCTCCTGCCAACCATGCTCAAAAATCCTCTTGTCATTTAACTGTCTTGCGCCGCATTAGATAACGGAATTATTGCAGTCGTGTGACAGTAATTTAGTCGCTCGGGCAATTACCGCCTCTCTGGACTACGCTTTGGGTCCGAATCCTGACAACCAAAAAAGGAAGGTTCCGATGACTTACAGCACGATTTCCTGGAAAGCCCTGCTGGTAACGGCAGCGTTGACGCTACCGACCCTGGCGTTCGCGGCGGAACCCGCGATGACGAAAGACGGGATGCTGGTGGACCACAAGGGCATGACGCTCTACACGTTCGACAAGGATGCCGACGGCAAGTCAGTGTGCAAGGACCAGTGCGCGACCAACTGGCCGCCGCTCAAGGCTGAGTCCACCGATACGTCGACGGGCAAATGGACGGTGATCACTCGCGACGACCAGACCAGCCAGTGGGCCTATGACGGTAAGCCTGTCTACACCTACAAGGATGACCACAAGGCGGGTGACAAGACGGGTGATGGCAAGGGTGGGGCGTGGCATGTGATCAAGCCCTGATCACCACTGTAGGAGCCAGCTTGCTCGCGAAGGGCGTTAACGATAACGCTGGGTGCCTGACACACAACAGCGCTCTCAGGTTTTTCGCGAGCAAGCTCGCTCCTACAGCATTCAGCGAAATGCGTAGTCCGCCACAATCCCGACAAATATCGCCAGCCCGGCCCAGTGGTTGTGCAGAAACGCCTTGAAGCACTTCATCCGGTCCTTGTCGCGGGTGTACCAGAACTCCCAGGCAAAACAGCCCGCCGCCGCCAGCAAGCCCAGGTGGAACCAGCCGCCCAGCTCGAACCGTGCGCCCGCCAGCAGCAGGCACGCCAGCGAAAGGCCTTGCAGGGTCAGGATGATCACGCGATCAGCTTCACCAAACAAAATGGCGGTGGATTTCACGCCGATTTTCAAATCGTCATCGCGATCGGTCATCGCGTAATAAGTGTCGTAGCCCACCGTCCACAGCAGGTTGGCGATATACAGCAGCCACGCGGCGGCGGGCAGGCTGCCGGTCTCGGCGGTAAACGCCATCGGCATACCCCAGGAAAACGCCGCGCCCAGCACCACTTGAGGGTAATAGGTGTAACGCTTCATGAACGGGTAGCTCGCCGCCAAAGCCAAACCACCGAGGGACAACAGGACAGTGGTGGCGTTGGTCAACAGCACCAGCAGGAAACTGATGCCCATCAGCACCGCAAAAAACACCAGCGCTTCCTTGGAGCTGATCTTGCCGCTCACCAGTGGGCGCTGCTCGGTGCGCTTCACATGGCCGTCGACCTTGCGGTCGGCCCAATCATTGATCACGCAGCCGCCCGCCCGGGTCAGCACCACGCCCAGCACGAAAATCACAATATTGATCAGGGACGGCGAACCTTTGCCTGCAATCCACAGTGCCCACAGCGTCGGCCACAGCAGCAAGTAAATGCCGATGGGTTTGTCCATCCGGGTCAACTGAATGAAATCCCAGGCCCTCGGGTTCAGGCGGTTCAGGGATTTGAGCAGGCGTTGATACATCAGCAGTTCTCCGGATGGGCATGCAGCGCGTGCCAGAAGCTCGGCAAAAAGATCTCCGCCACCAGCACGCTCAGCGAACCGCGATCGAAGCGTGAGCGGCGCGCCCACAGCCCGTCGGTCTGGACCGTCGTGGGCAGCCATTGTCGCGGGTAATGGCACACCTCAATGGCCTGGCGGGTGAATGCCTGGTCGCAAAACAGCAATTCACCCAGTGAACGGCTGCCCAACTCATCCATATGCAAGCCGTCGCCCTGCAAGGCACTGCGCGCCGCCACACTGCGCGCGAACACCCAAGGCTGGCCCTGCCCACGCAAATACACTTCACGCACCCAGCCGATAGTGGCCGGGGCCAGTGCCAGGGCAGCGCATTCATCATCGCGCAGTGGCTGCCACCCTTCGAACAGTGGCGTCACGCTGAAACCGTCGCTGGACAGCCACGTCAGCCGCCGTGTCAGTGAGTCTTCGTTGAACAGCCAATTGAGGGTCAAAGGCGCAGGCGCAGGGTGCAGAAGGCTCTGGGTCAGCCATTGGCAAGCATCGGAAGAGTCGATTGAGTGCGGCACGGTGAGTCAGTATTGGCAGCAAAAGAGGCGGCGAGCTTACCATGGCGTCCCTGGTTTTTGCCGGACCGAACTGGCTGTTTGCGTCGATCGTGCTTGCATCTGCCCGCCCCGATCAGTACAAAACGCCCTGAGCCGCACGGCAACGCTGGATCCATCGACCGTCGGCCAAACTGCCTGGACCCTGAGGAAGTAAGTAATGAAGAAGTGGCAATGTGTAGTCTGCGGCCTGATCTATGACGAGAAAGACGGCTGGCCGGATGACGGAATCGCTCCGGGAACCCTGTGGCAAGACGTCCCGGAAGACTGGCTGTGCCCTGACTGCGGCGTGGGCAAAATGGATTTCGAAATGATCGAAATCGGCTAATTTTCAGCTTTCAGATAAGTACTACAAGGAGAAAGGAATGAACGCACCTGTCGTGATCATCGGCACAGGATTGGCCGGTTACAACGTGGCCCGGGAGTTTCGCAAGCTCGACAGCGAGACCCCATTGCTGCTGATCACCGCGGATGACGGGCGCTCCTACTCCAAGCCCATGCTCTCCACCGGCTTTGGCAAGAACAAGGAAGCCGATGGCCTGAGCATGGCCGAACCCGGCGCCATGGCCGAGCAACTCAAGGCCGAAGTGCGCACTCACACCCGCGTCAGCGGCATCGACCCCGGCCACAAGCGCCTGTGGATCGGCGAGGAAGCGGTGGCGTACCGCGACCTGATCCTGGCCTGGGGCGCAGAAACCGTGCGTGTGCCGGTGGAAGGCGATGCGGCTGAACTGATTTTCCCTATCAACGATCTCGAAGATTACGCACGCTTTCGTGCCGCCGCTGCCGGCAAACGCCGTGTGCTGCTGCTCGGCGCCGGCCTGATCGGCTGTGAATTTGCCAATGACCTGATCCTTGGCGGTTATGAAATCGACCTGGTGGCACCGTGCGAGCAAGTCATGCCGACCCTGCTGCACCCGGCCGCCGCCGCAGCGGTACAGGCCGGCCTGGAAAGCCTTGGCGCGCGCTTCCACCTGGGTCCTGTCCTCAATCGCCTACAGCGCACCGCTGACGGCTTGGAAGCCCATCTGTCGGACGGTGAAGTGATCGCCTGCGACCTGGTGGTCTCGGCCATCGGTCTGCGTCCACGCGTGGACCTGGCCGCCGCCGCCGGCCTGCAGACCAACCGCGGGATCATGGTGGATCGCCACCTCAAGACCTCCCACGCCAATATCTACGCCCTGGGCGACTGCGCCGAGGTCGACGGCCTGAACCTGCTGTACGTGATGCCGCTGATGAGCTGCGCCCGCGCCCTGGCCCAGACCCTGGCCGGCAACGCCACCGCAGTCAGCTACGGCCCGATGCCGGTGACCGTCAAGACGCCGGTCTGCCCACTGGTGGTCTCGCCACCGCCTCGCGGCACCGAAGGCGTCTGGAGCGTTGAAGGCGAGGGTGCCGACATCAAGGCCTTGTGCCGCGACGCCAGCGGCCGCCTGCTGGGCTACGCACTGACCGGCAGCGCCGTGATGGAAAAACTCGCGCTCAATAAAGAACTTCCACCGTTGCTGGCGTAAATAGCGGTCGTTCTGTCGGAATAACCGCGTTTTTCACCCTAGAAAGGTCGCCGCGAGACTGGCGGAGCGTGCGAGGGCATGCCATCCTCACTCCCGTCTGCCGCAGAGTAGAGCCTGCGGCGCTTTGGGCGCTGCTCCAGAAGAGAGCAGCACGGACATAACAACAAAAAACCGTCAAAGAGGCTTCACTTATGCGTAAACCAGAACTCGCAGCCGCCATCGCTGAAAAAGCGGATCTCACCAAAGAACAGGCTAACCGCGTCCTTAACGCTGTTCTCGAAGAAATCACCGGCGCCCTGCACCGCAAGGACAGCGTCACCCTGGTTGGCTTCGGCACCTTCCTGCAACGCCATCGCGGCGCCCGCACCGGCAAAAACCCACAAACCGGTGAGCCGGTGAAAATCAAGGCGAGCAACACCGTTGCGTTCAAACCGGGTAAATCGCTGAAAGACACTGTTAACGCGTAATGGCGTTACCGTCTCGAACGGGGCGGGGTGGTAGGAAAAATGGGCACGCCGACTGGGTCGGGTGCCCATTTTTTGTCCTTGGTGTTACAGAGTCTGCAGGCCAACCAGCAAGCTCACGGGTGTAGACGCGCCGTCCTCTTATTTAGAGTCATCATTGGACCTGCCAGTTCTTTTTGAAAAGCGCACGTCACCCGCAATAATTTCAATGTAATAATCATGGCTTTGGATAATATAGTGTGTGTATTTGTTCTTGTCATAGGCTCTCCAGTTGGGTGAAGTGATATCCCTTTCTTTTGTCAGGCCTTCAAGCCAAGAGGACTCAGGGATTACCCAATAGGAGGACTTGAACTCATCGTCCTCGCGGTTTTCGTAATAGTGCAGGTGTTTATTACGCTCCAGCCTGAGGGCCCATACATTAGAGAAATCCAGAATGCCGATATATTTGGAGTAGTTTGCGTTTTTGGTCCAAGTAGGAAACTCGGCTCTTACATCATCTCGCTCAAGGGTGATGCGAACGTTGTCATTCGGCGCCTGCCATACTGGCAACTCAATAGCGAATGCCCGATCTTTACTTGTAGGTACTGTCATAGCCGTTATCCTTTGCATGTTGGTACTTTGGACGTACCGCTATTTGGCAAGCCATTATTCCTGAGTCGGGTATTAAAGTCGCGTAGCAGGGTAGGGTCGGTAATGACCTTGTACTTAATTTGTTTTGCCTTGCCCAGCACAGCAATCGCCAGGCGGCTGTTGCCATCCCGTGCGACAAGCTGGCCTTTGACATTCACCACTTCAATTGGTGGGAAATCGGTAACTTTCAGTTTGCCCTTTTTAACTTGGTTGACGACAGATTGGATAGGTTTTTTTCCTTCGGGAGTATCGAACGCGCTATTGATGGTTCGCTGGGCAAAGTTGATGTCCTTCGGGTTTCCTAATTGCTCACCTGGGCCCAGCTCAATGCCTTCCAGGCCAAGCGGGTCAACCCAGCTGAAAGGGTTGAAGCCGTATAAGTAGAGATTCAGTCCTCCCATCAAGCTGATCGGGTCAGGGGATGTAAAGCGCCCTATATCCGGATCGTAGAATCTGAAAGTGTTGTAGTGCAGCCCTGTTTCTCGATCCAGATACTGCCCCTGGAATCGCAGGTTCTGTTCTTCAATGTAATGAGGTTCTCGCACTTCCTCCAGCGTGTTGCCCCACACCCGGTACGTTGCCTGCCAGACGATGTGGCCGTCAGCTTCGCTGAGTTGTGCCGGAAGGCCGTTGAGATCGTTATGGTAATAACGCAATTTCTGCAGTTGTCCAATGCCATCTACGCGGGCCAGGGGTTCATAGCCCTCATTTTCGTACACGTATAGGCTGGTCTGGCTGTATTTGTGTTCCTGCAAGAGACGCAAGCCGTCCCAGGAAAAACGAGTTTCACTCAGTGGGTAACCATCAATACCGTGTTCCGTTTTTTTGATGCGTCGGCCCAGTGGGTCATAGTGCATTTTCACCACGTTGCCGTTTTCATTGCGGACTTCAATCAGTCGGCTTTCTGCATCGTAGGCAAATCGTTGTACGCCTCGGGAGGTGCTGCGTTTTTCGATCATGCGTCCGAAGCCGTCATAACGGTAGCGCTTGTCCTGATAGGTCATCAGCTTGTTATGTACTACTAGGCCCGCTCCGGGGTGCGGACTGTCCAGCAGGTTGGCGGCGGCGTCGTAAGTAAAGGTTTCGCGCTGGCCCAGCAGGTTATCCTGGCTGGCAGTGATGCGGCCGGTAGCGTCGTAGTGCAACAGCTGGCGCTGCTGGGTCGTTGGTTGCTGATCGAGTTTGCCGGTCAAATTGTCAGCGGGGTCGTATTCGAAGTGCTGTTGCATTGCCGCCGGCGTCAGCATGGGCTGGTGGCTATGACGGCAATGGCGTGAACGCAGGCGACCGCTCCGGTCGTATTCGCTACGTGTGCTGAGCTGGCCTTGAGTACGTAGCACTTCACGATGAAGGCGGTCGCGCTCGAAGTCGCTGATAACTTCTCCGTCCAGATTGATCTGATGCAAGTGGCCGCTGCCGTAATACAGCCGATTAAGCCAGCGGCCGTCAGGCAGTTGGGTCTGGGTTAGATTGCCGAGTTCGTCATAGTGATGTTGCAAGGTGCCCATAGGGCTTTGTTCGGTCAATAACCGGCCGAGAGGAGCGTATGCGAAACTCAGGACTTGGGTATCGCCCGACAGATCGGTAAAGGTGACGGCGCAGAGCTGGTCCAGCGAATCGTAAACGTATTCGGTGCGGCCATCATCGGTCATTTTTGCAATCAGTCGGCCAACAGCGTCGCGTTCCATCCGGTGAACGATAGGTGACGGCGTCTCGGCAGCGTTGACCAGAGTATTGTCGAAATGCGCGGGAACGGCCGTCATTGCAGTCATGTGGTTCAGCAGATCATAGGTGTAGCGCTTGGCGCTGCCATCGAGGTCTCGCTGTTCGGTCAAGCGATCCCCGGCGTCCCAGACAAACTGGTAGCTTTCTTCATTCTCGTTGATCAGGGCTTTCAGCCGTCCATAGCTGTCATAAGCGAACTTCACCCGTCGGCCATAGGCATCCGTTCGCTGACACACCTGGCCACGCCTATTGTGTTGATACAACGTGGTGTGCCCTGCCGGGTCGGTGTAACCCAGCAATAGGCCACTGGTATCACGTGTGTACTGTTCGGTTCGCCCGTCAGGCAATTGGCTGCTGATCAGCCGCCCACGGGCGTCATGGCTGAACTGAGTACGTTCTCCGAGCGCATCAGTGATGAACTGTAAAAATCCCCGCTCGTCGTAACCGAATCGCGTCGAATAACCCGAGCAATCGATGTGTTCGACCAATTGCCCAAACGGACTCCAGCGCAGCTTTTTGCTTTTGCCGGTAGCGTCGATGATTTCCACGGGGTGGCCGTGGCTGTCGTAGCGATAACGGGTAATGTGGCCCATCGGGTCGGTGGCGGCGATGCAGTTACCGCGCTGATCGTATTGATAGTGCCAGCTGTGGTTGGCGGGGTTGGTCTCAACCAGAGGTAATGCCCAGTGTTCGAGCCACATCGTCGAATCGCGACGGCCCAGCGGGTCGATTTCACTGATGAGGTTACCGGTTTCGTCGTAGCTATATTCAAAGCGCCCGCCCTGAGGATCGGTAGCGCCGAGCAATTGGCGCTCATCGTTCCAGTCGAACAGCCAGGTCTGGCCGAGATTGTCGCTGTACTTGGTGATTTGGTGCTGGTTGTTCCAATGACGAATGCTGATGCGCTGCATGCCGTCGGTGATGCGCGTGACACCGGCACTCAGGTCGTACTCGAAATGGTAAGCATCGCCTTCATCGGTCCAATGGTGTGATACGCGCCATTCCACGTCCTCAACCAAGGCCCACTCATAAAAAGAGCGCAGTCCGGCAGGCAGTTGGTGCTCTACCATCCGCCTGCCTGCGTCGTAACTGAAGCGTCGTTGTATCTGACCGGTGGCATCGCGCACCTCTGTCAGATCGCCAGTTGCGTTGTAACTGTAACTCACGAGCACTTCACGACGCTGATCAGGGTAAACACGCTCAATCTTGGACACGTGACCCTGGTCGCGGATTAATTCAACCTGCACCAGATCAAGGTTGTCGTGCAACTGCACCAAACGCCCGGCGGCGTCGTAGTTGAGGTGGATGCGATGGTCGTTGCGGTCACCAAGCTGAGTAAGGCGTAGCAGTGATACGTTTGCCGGAGTGGATTCGAACAAGCGATATATACCGTCGGCGCTTTCGATCAGCAACTGACCATTGCGATGTCGCCGAATGCTCAAACCCTCTCCCGGACTGAACATCGCGCTGCCAAGTGATATACCGCCAAGGTTGATTCGCCTGCCTTGCTCGTCGGTGTAGAGCAATTCTTCACCGCCGTCAGGGTGTAGCAGTATCTCTACGCTGATCTCGTACGGGACACTCCAGCCTGCACCAAACATCCCGGTGCGGCGCTCATCTCGCGAGTTATAAAAACGTTGCCAATCGATTGGCAGGATGCCGGGCAATACAAAATCCAGCTCAGTCTCGCCACCCAATACCTTGGCCCCAGTTGCCGCATGCACCGGGTTAGGTGACCCCATCGTCGCATTGGCTGCAGCGCCCATCGCTTGGCTGACGGCATAAGAAGTTACCCCCGCGAGCAACATGCACGGCAAATTACTCAGCGTCTTGCCTTTGGCACCTTTCAGCATCATCAGCGCTTCAATCGCCAACCCCACCCCAGGGGTTTTCCCGCTGCGAATCTCCTGCACCACCACCGTCCCACCACCAATGGTGACGTTTGGCGAGATCAGCCCCGACGACACCACCGTCGCATCGCACATGCTGCGGTCGCCACTGCGCACGGCGGGCTGGCCGTTGATGGTGACTTTGTCAGACCCTTCGGCCAGAAGCTGTGGTGGCATCGGCGGATGGCGGGCACACAGGACCATGTCGGTGAGGGCCGGTACCACGCCCGGTGCAGGCGTGGCGACAGTGGGGCGCCATAGTTGGGAGAAGAAACCCTCGGCCATGTCCAGAAAGCCGGGCTCGGGTCGTGGCTCGGGATCGGGCTCCGGCGGCACTTGCTCAAGCTCTGTGCCAGCGGGTGCCACGTGCGAAGGAATGGAGCCTGCGGCCCGTGCAGCCGGAATGCTGTTGACGAAAGTGTCGGTCGAACCCACCGCAATCGTGGCTTCCACCACGGGCGGGAACAGCGCGTTGGCGAAGCTCTCGCACATCTTGCTGAGGCCCTTGTCGGCCCCCGTCTTGCTCATGGCCATGCCGACGACAATGCCCACCACCGCGCCGAGGATGCAGCCGCCGATACCGGCGGTAGCAATCGTCACCCCCACGGCCGCCGCGACAGCAGCAGTCGCCAGCGCAGTAATCGCCACGTTGGCCGCCACCTCCAGCACACCGCCGAGGATGTCGGCCATCATGGAGGTGTGGGTCAGCGCATCGCCCATCCGGGCAGCCCATAGAGCGTCAGACATACAAGCAGCTCATCAAGAAATGGCGTCGAACGACAGCGAATTTTTAATCAACGCCCAATGCGCCGCCTCGGCATCCCCGAGCTTGTCGGCCTTCACGTAACTCAAGGCGAGCATCTTGCGCGTTCCCGGTAGAACCAGCGCCAACTGGTACTGGAACACTTTGTCATTGCCCTTGTTGAACTGGCTGCGCAGTTCGATGCCTTCCACTTCTTGGGCTGCGCCCAAACGCACGTCCACACCGGGTTGGTAGCGCAAATCCTGCACCTGTTTTTCCAGGCGCTGGAGCTGGTCGTTGAAGTTGCTGTGCAGGGTTTCACCCTCGGCCAGCAGGCTGCGGCTGACAATCAGGGATGTTCCCAATTCAGGGAACTTGAGGATATTGATCGTCGCGTCCTGCAACTCACTGGCGGGCAGTTGAAACTGGAATTCGTTGATTCGATACGTCATGAAAACAGGTCTCGTCAGGAACTTTTAGGCGCGGGGAACGCGGCTTTGATATTGGCGTCGATGGCGCCTTTCTGGCCCTGGCCATCCGGCGTGGCGCCGGGGCCGCCGCCGTTGTTCAGGTGCAGGACGCCGCCGGTGTTGAACTCTGCGTCGCCGCTGGCATAGAAGCTGATCTGCACGCCGGTGAGGTTGATCTGCCCACTGGCGTTCAACTCCAAAATGCTTTCGCCGCAGACCAGGCGCAGGTTTTCGCCCACTTCGATGACGTAGCTCTGGCTGATGCTGTCGGTCTTCTTCTGGCCTACTGAGAGGATGTCTTCCTGCTTGACGATGCGCAGGCGGTTGTTGCCGATGGTCACCGTCTCGTTATGCCCGATGCTTTTGTTACGGTCATGCCCCACCGAATGGCTCTCATCCACCTCCACCACGATGTCCTGATTGCGCTCGGCGTGGATATACAACTGCTCCAACCCCTTCTTGTCCTCCATGCGGATTTCATTGAAGTTGGCTGGGCTGCCGCCCTTGCTGGAGCGGCTTTTCATGCCGCTCTGGGTAGCGTTCTCCGGCAGGTCGTAGGGCACCGTCTGCTCGGCGTTGTACACGCGGCCGGTGATGATCGGCCGGTCGGGGTCGCCTTCCAGAAAGCTCACAATCACTTCCTGGCCGATCCGTGGGATCTGCATCGATCCCCAGTTCTTGCCGGCCCAGGATTGCGATACACGAATCCAGCATGAGCTGTTCTCGTTGGATTGGTCGTGACGGTCCCAGTAGAAGTGCACTTTTACGCGGCCGTACTGGTCAGTCCAGATTTCCTCGCCCTTGGGGCCGACCACCAGCGCGGTCTGCGGGCCTTTGACGATGGGCCGATGGGTGTTGGCCAGCGGGCGGAAACTCTGCTGGGCGTCGATGCAGGTGAGGCTGCTTTCGAACTGCGCCGAACCCGAGCCGCCGCCGCTTTCCAGGCTTTCCTGGACGATGTAGTAGCGGCAGCCGACGATCAGGTATTCGCGGTTCTGGTCCTGGCGACTGAAGCCGGTCAGGCTGAACAAATGCCCCGAACCCAGGCCACGGGCGTTGCCGTTGAACTCGATCTGTTCATGCAGGGTTTGCAGGGCTTCGATGCGGGTGCGCGCATAGTGCTCGCCGTCTTCGCTTTGCACGTAGGTGCCGGGGTAGTCGTACAGCGGATAGTCGCCGGCGGTGTGCGGGCGCGGCATGGCCGAGCGCACGTCGATGCTGGCGCTGGGGCGTTGGAAGTCGTAGTCGTTGAGCTCCATCGAGCCCGGCTGCACCTCGTGCGCCAGGTGCCAGTTGTGCATGTGGTCGCGTTCGCGCTGCTGCTCGTCCTTGGGGTAGTACGGGATCGACGCGTAGCCGGGCACGGTGGTGTGGGCGCCGTAGGCGTCGGCCAGCACCAGCACATGGCGGTCCTGCTCGTGGCGGAAGAAGTAGTAGATACCTTCCTGTTCCATCAAACGGCTGACGAAATCAAAGCTGGTCTCGCGGTACTGCACGCAGTATTCCCACTCGCGGTACGGCCGGCTCAGGGCGTCCTCGAAGTCGGAAAACCCCAGGTCGCGGAACACCTGCTTGATGATCTGCGGGATGCTCAGGTTCTGGAAAATCCGGCAGTCGGACGTGCGGCTGAGCAGCCACAACCAAGGACGCAGCGTCACCTGGTAACTGGCGAACTGGCCCTGGTCGATGTTCTGACTGCACCGCGCGACGATGCCGTGAAAATGCCGCTCACCTCCGTCCGCCAGTTGCAGGCCCACGCTCATGGGCTTGCCGAGCAACTGGTTGAGGTCGATGTTGGCGTCCAGGGACGTCAGTTGCAGCTCATAGTTGAACAGCCTGCCCAGCTCTTCACCGCCGCCCATTTCATTGAGCAGCAGCACATCCGGCCCGAGGGGGCTGGTGATCTTGGCCAGGCGTGAGGCTTGGTTGAATAGCATTGGGCGTCCTGTAAAGGTCTTGATTACTGAAGGAACCGAATCCAATGTGGGAGCTGGCTTGCCTGCGATAGCAATTGAACATTCAACATTGATGTTGACTGATACACCGCTATCGCAGGCAAGCCAGCTCCCACATTTTGACCGTGTTCCGTCAGGTCAATCTGCGTCGCTGAAGTCGTAGTGCAATTCATTATCCCGGCTGCTGATCCGTACCCCCGCCAACGCCTTGCCTTCGAGCATGCGCGTGAGGAACTCACGGCTCATGTCCGGCAGCAGGCTGTTGGTGAGAATGGTGTCGATCATGCGCCCGCCGCTTTCGGTCTCGGTGCAACGCGAGACGATCAGGTCGACCACCGCGTCGTCGTAATCGAAGGCCACTTTGTGCGTCGTCTCCACACGCTTCTTGATGCGGTTGAGTTGCAGGCGGGTGATTGCCTTGAGCATCTCGTCGCTCAGCGGGTAGTAAGGGATGGTTACCAGGCGGCCGAGCAACGCAGGCGGGAAAATCTCCAGCAGCGGCTGGCGCAGGGCCTTGGCGATTTCCTCCGGCTCCGGCACGTTCGCCGGGTCTTTGCACACCTGGGAAATCAGCTCGGTGCCGGCGTTGGTCGTCAGCAGGATCAGGGTGTTCTTGAAGTCGATCACCCGGCCTTCGCCGTCCTCCATCACGCCCTTGTCGAACACCTGGAAGAAGATTTCATGCACGTCCGGGTGGGCTTTTTCCACCTCATCCAGCAGCACCACGCTGTAGGGTTTGCGCCGTACCGCTTCGGTCAGCACGCCGCCTTCGCCGTAGCCGATATAGCCCGGAGGTGCGCCCTTGAGGGTCGACACCGTATGGGCTTCCTGGAATTCGCTCATGTTAATGGTGATGACGTTCTGCTCGCCGCCGTACATGGCTTCGGCCAGGGCCAGGGCGGTTTCGGTCTTGCCCACGCCGGAGGTGCCGGCCAGCATGAACACGCCAATCGGCTTGCTCGGGTTGTCGAGGCCGGCGCGGGATGTCTGGATGCGCTTGGCGATCATCTGCAGGGCGTGGTCCTGGCCGATGATGCGTTTCTTCAGGTGCTGGTCGAGGTTGAGCACCGTTTCCAGCTCGTTGCGCGCCATGCGGCCGACCGGGATGCCGGTCCAGTCGGCGACCACCGAGGCCACGGCCTGGTAATCCACGGTGGGCAGGATCAGTGGGGTTTCGCCTTGCAGCGCGGTCAGGCGTTGTTGCAGGTCGACCAGCTGGGCGCGCAATTCATCGCTCTCGTTGTTCCCGGCAGGGCTGTCCACGACACCGACTTTTTCGCGCAACGTTGCCCGGGTGGCGAGCAACTCATCTACCAGCGCTTTCTCTTCAGCCCAACGGCTTTCCAAGGTTTCAAGACGCTCACGCTCAGCGCTCAACAGCGCCTCGGTGTTGGTCTGGCGCGCACCAATTGCAATGCCGATGGCGTGTTCGCGGGCGATGATCTGCAACTCGGTTTCCAGGGCTTCGATGCGACGGCGGCTGTCGTCCACTTCGGCCGGAACCGCGTGCAGGCTGATGGCGACGCGAGCGCAGGCGGTGTCCAGCAGGCTCACGGACTTGTCCGGCAACTGGCGCGCTGGAATGTAGCGATGAGATAGCTTCACCGAGGCTTCCAGCGCCTCATCGAGGATCTGCACCTGGTGGTGTTTTTCCATGGTCGACGCCACGCCGCGCATCATCAGCAGCGCCTTGTCCTCCGACGGCTCGGCGACTTGCACCACCTGGAAACGCCGGGTCAGCGCCGGGTCCTTCTCGATGTGCTTCTTGTACTCGGCCCAGGTGGTCGCGGCCACGGTGCGCAAGGTGCCACGTGCCAACGCCGGCTTGAGCAGGTTGGCTGCATCACCGGTGCCGGCGGCACCACCGGCACCCACCAGTGTGTGGGCTTCGTCGATAAACAGAATGATCGGCTTGGGCGAGGCCTGCACGTCTTCTATAACCTGGCGCAGGCGCTGTTCGAATTCGCCTTTCATGCTGGCGCCGGCTTGCAGCAGGCCCACATCAAGGCTGCGCAGTTCCACGTCTTTCAATGCTGGCGGCACGTCACCGGCGACGATACGCAGGGCGAAACCTTCGACCACCGCGGTCTTGCCCACCCCGGCTTCACCGGTGAGGATCGGGTTGTTCTGGCGGCGGCGCATGAGGATGTCGACGAGTTGGCGGATTTCTTCATCACGGCCAACAATCGGGTCGAGTTTGCCGCTGCGCGCCTGTTCGGTCAGGTCGACCGTGAAACGCTTGAGGGCTTCCTGCTTGCCCATCGCACTCGGCGCCATCGCACCGCTGGCTTCGCCCGGAACGGCGCCGGCGTTGAAACCGTCGCTTGCGCTCAGGGCATTTTCCGGCGAATCGCCGACGTATTCGTCAAAGCGCTCGCTCAGGGCTTCGGCCTTGATCTTGTCGAATTCCGACGACAAGCCCAGCAACGCATGACGCAGGCTGGGTGTCTTCAAGATACCGAGCACCAAGTAACCGGTGCGCACTTGGCTTTCACCGAACATCAGGCTGCCGTAGACCCAGCCGCGCTCAACCGCTTCTTCCACATGCGAGGACAGGTCGGTGATCGAGGTCGAGCCACGCGGCAAACGATCCAGCGCTTCGGTGAGGTCACGGGCCAGGCGCGCCGGCTCCACGTTGAACTGACGGATGATGCGGTGCAGGTCCGAGTCCTGCAGTTGCAGCAACTGGTGAAACCAGTGAGCCAGTTCCACATACGGGTTGCCCCGCAGCTTGCAGAACACGGTGGCGGCTTCGATGGCCTTGTAGGCCACGCTGTTGAGTTTGCCGAACAGTGCGGCGCGACTGATTTCACCCATGCTCTGGATTCCTTGAGGTGGTGGCCTGATCGGCGTAATGCCGGGCCAGGATTAGGTCGTTGGCGTCGTGCGCAGGGCTACCGAGCCAGGTGTTGAAGCCCAGGCGGAACTGGCCGTTGAGTTGCAGTGCCGGCACTTCAGGTTGTTGCAAAACCAGGTTGAGGTCCCAGTCCAGTTCATGGCCCAGGTACTCGGCCACCCACGCCACCAGCTCGTTGAACGGCTGTTGGCCGGGCAGCATGCCCATGTAGTCCTCCAGCGTGAGCGGGCCCAGGCGGATACGGAATTTGTGCTGGCGGTCCCATACGAAGCTGCCCAGGCAAAAGTCCACGCCCAGGCGGTTGGCGCTCACGCTGACGCGGCTGCGTTCGGGCAACTCCAACCATTGGCCGACGTACTCTTCAATCTCCACAGGCAGCCCGAAGTACTCGCCGAGAATGGCTTTCAGGCCGTCGGGATAGCGGGTTTGCGCGGACAGATGGCCGCTGTAATGCAGCTTAGCGGTGTCCGGGATGAGTCCCTGATTCAGCAGGCTCGGCATGCCCCGTCCACTCAACGCAGCGAGGCGCGCGGACCAGTAATCATCGTCCGGGCGGTCGTGGCTGACCGTCGGCCGGGCCTCTGCCCATGCCCGGTAAAACAGGCTGAGCAGGCGATGGTGGAACACATCCAAAAACTGCTTGCTGGTGCTGTCGGAGTTGTTGCGCTGGCGCTCGCGCACATATTCGGTGATATGCAGCGGCAGCGGGCCATTGGGCCCGCCAAGGCCGAAGAAGAACTGCTCGAGCCGCGCCGGCTTGCCGTCGCCACCGGGATCGACCGAGGCCAGCGTGGCCGGCGCGAAGGTGCAGTCGGCCTGTTGCCCCAGGCGCAGCGGATCATCCGCCAGGCGCAGGGAATGGCCCAGGCGCGGCAGGTCCGGCGATTCGCACTCGATACGCCGCAGCGCCTGGAAGAAATCGTATTCCCAGGGCTCCTGATGCATCGCATCCAGGGTACTCACAGGGTCGGGCGACGTCCGGGCTTGGCTTTCCATCGCATGATCTCGCCGCGTTCGGTGGTACGGATCACCGTCTCGGTAAAACTGTTGATCGACACGTAGCGTGCCAGGAAGCGTTCCAGCACCGCACCGAGCAGGAACACGCCGGTGCCGCGAAACGCGTTTTCATCGAATTCCAGGGTGATCTCCAGCCCGCGCCCAAATACGATCGGGCCGGGCATCGGCAGGCGGCGGGTCACCGCTTTGCTGCTGACGTCGCGCAGGCCTTCGATCTGCAATTGCAGGGCGGCGTCGTTGCTGTCGCCATACAGGCGCAACAGTTCGCGCAAGGCCGCGGCGCCCTGGCCCTGTTCGCTCAACGACAGATAGTTGAGCGACAACTGGCTTATCAGGCGCCAGGCCTTGGCGTCATGGGCATGGCTGGCGCGCGGACGACTGGGGCCTGCCACGCAACGTACGGACAGCACCGGGGCGCTGTCGGCCAGGGTGAAGTCGGTCTTGCCGTTGCCGATGCTCATGAACAGTGGCAGATCGCGGTTGGTGCACAGCGCGGTCACGCCGAGTTGGCGCAGGTCGTGGCGGTACGGTGACTGCCGGCTGTCCACCAGGCTGACGAAGGTTTCGCTGCCGACATAAGTGGAGCGCGGACCGTTGCGGCGTTGGTCGCTGGACAACACGCGCGGCTCGCGGCGCACCGTGTAGTACGCCTGGTCCCGGCCGTAGCGGGAGGGATCACGCACTGCATAGAACGGCAAAAATGGCTGCTCCGGCCCAGTGCCGTGTCCTGTGATGCCACTCAACGAATGAATCTCGAAATCCATCGGGCGCGTACGGTCGGCGATCACATGGTGTTCGTTGACCCGGTCAGACAAGTGGATGCGGTCCACGCGCTTGGGGAACAAGTTGATCGCCGGGGTGCAGAACGGCAGGAACTGCGCCGCGCCGACGCTGCCTTCCAAACTCGGCTCATGGCGGTCGAACAGCACGATCAGTTCCAGTTCCTGGCCGTCGCAGCGTTTGACCGCGCGGCTCAGCTCAGCGAACTCGACGAACAGGAAGCGGTGGGGCAGGGCAAAGTATTCCTGCAACAGGCGATAGCCCTGGAACGCACGCGCAACAACCGGCATGGCGGCGTCGGCGTCATCGAAACCCCGCGAGCGCAGTGCGTCTTGTGGCAGGCGCTCGACCCAATCGCCCCCCGGCTTGCGTGCAAACACCGCGCAGGCGTTGCCCAGCAGTTGCTCGTAAAGGCGGAACGGTTGTTCGTCAGCACCGCTGAGGTACAGCGGCAGGTTATCCAGGTCGAGGCTGTTGAAGGGCAATTCGGCGCCGGTGCGCAGGGTCAGGCGCAGGCCGGCCTTGGCTTTCGGCTCGCTGGCGGCCAAACGGCCCAACACGGCGGCGGGGTTGCCGAAGTACTCGGCGTTGCTCACTTGCAACGGCCATAACGTCACTGGATGAGCAGTGCGGTACTCGCAACAGGTCTGGGTTTCACGACCTAATGCGGCGCGCAGGACAGTGTCGCGGGGCAGTGGGAAACCACTGGCCAGGGAGCCCTCGTCCGGGTCGGTCTGCAATTGCACCACGGTCATCGACGGCGTGGGCGCCAAGTAGTGCGGGTAGGCGATTTCCAGCAGGTTGTGGGTGAAGGTCGGGTACTCGGCATCGAGCTTGAGTTGCACGCGGGCGGTGAGGTAGGCAAAACCTTCGAGCAGGCGTTCGACGTACGGGTCGGCGCAGTCCATGCCGGACAGGGTCAGCCGACTGGCGATCTTCGGGTATTCCTTGGCGAACTCGGCGGCGCTTTCGCGCACGTGGTGCAGTTCCTGGTTGTACAGCTCCAGCAGGCGCGGGTTCATGAGCGTCTCCGCTGGTCGGCATTCACCACGCGCACGTGGCCTGATTCCAGGTCGAGGTCAGTTTGCAGCAGCAGGCGCAATGGCACCGGCTGGGCCCACAGGTCGCCTTCAATCTCGAAACTCAGGGCGTTATGGTTCATCTCGCCATGGCCGACGCGGGCTTTGACCCGCAGGGTGTGGCGCAGGATGCGCGGTTCAAAGGTTGCGATGGCCTGGTAGATCAGGGCTTCCAGGGCCTTGATGTCGACACTGGAAACACTGTTGCCCGCCAACGCCGGCAGGCCGTAATTAACCACCGATGTGCCGGCCGGGGTGTGCAGCGTGGCATCGGCATCGAGCAACGACGTGGTGTTGAGCAGCCACGCCAGGTCACGCAGCACCGAGGCTTTTAATTGGGTCAGGGACAGCACGCGTTTGTCGGCGCTTTCCTTGGGATTGGTCGGGTCGTCGTCGGTCAGCCGGTCCAGCAGGGACGGTTGCAGACGGTCGCGGGAAGCGATTTCAGTTACCACCAAAGCAGCTCCACGGACGGGTTGTGAGGGGGACGGTGGGTGAGCGGGGAGGCCTGGGGCCGTGGCGCGCAGCCACGGCCACCAGGGCTATCAGCGCTTGGTGTTGGAGCGGATGTTCCAGCCAAACTTGATCGCGCCGCCGTCTTTGGTGCCGTCGGCTTTCTGCGGCTGGTAGTCGACCATCACTTGGGCAAAGTTCAGGGTGACGTTCTCGGTCAGGCGGTCATCGGTGCCCGAACCGCCCGTGCTCAGGGAAGTCACCAGCACTTCTTCCAGGTTGATCACCATGTACTCGACCTGGCTTTCGCCACCGGCCTTGCGCACGGTCAGCTTGACCTTGTCGATGTGCTTGCCGCTGGCGCAGTGCATCATCAGGTTCGGCGAAGCCTTGTCGACGTACTTGGTCAGCGACAGGTCCTGGATATTCACCTTGCCCGCGCCGCCGCCACCGCCGACATGCATATTGCCGGACTGGGCCATGCCCCAGCTCCAGTTCAGCACGTCGATTTCGTCCTTGTGGGCCTTGTCCATGGACTCGCCCTTGATGTCGCCGATCTTGATGAAAATATCAACAGCCATGTTTTCTCCCTGTGTGGCGTGCGCCACTCGATTTGGTTTGTGTGGGAGCGGGCTTGCTCGCGAAGGCGTTGGATCAGTCAATACTTGTGCCGACTGACACTGCGCCTTCGCGAGCAAGCCCGCTCCCACAGTAGAGCGAGTTCGCTTTTACTTATGCACTTTTCGCCGAAGGCAGCTTCGATACCAGGCGCAGCGACACGGTCAGCCCTTCGAGCTGGTAGTGCGGGCGCAGGTAGAACTTGGAGTTGTAGTACCCCGGGTTGCCTTCCACTTCTTCCACGATCACTTCGGCGGCCGCCAATGGATGCTGGGCCTTGGTGGTTTCGGTGGAGTGCGCAGGGTCACCGTCAACGTAGTTGAGGATCCAGTCCTGCAACCAGCGCTGCATCTCGTCCTTCTCTTTGAAGGAACCGATCTTGTCGCGCACGATGCACTTCAAGTAGTGGGCGAAGCGGCAGGTGGCGAACAGGTACGGCAGGCGCGCGGCCAGGTTGGCGTTGGCGGTGGCGTCCGGGTCATCGTATTCGGCCGGCTTCTGCAACGACTGGGCGCCAATGAACGCGGCGAAGTCAGTGTTTTTCTTGTGCAGCAGCGGCATGAAACCGTTCTTCGCCAGCTCCGCTTCACGGCGGTCGCTGATGGCGATTTCGGTCGGGCACTTCATGTCCACGCCACCGTCATCGGTAGGGAACGTGTGCGCCGGCAGGTTTTCCACTTCACCGCCAGACTCGATGCCACGGATGCGCGAGCACCAGCCGTAGTGCTTGAACGAACGATTGATGTTCACTGCCATCGCGTACGCGGCGTTGGCCCAGGTGTACTTGGAGCTGTCGGCACCGTCGGTGTTTTCTTCGAAGGCGAAGGCTTCCACCGGGTCGGTCTTGGCGCCGTACGGCAGGCGTGCCAGGAAACGCGGCATGGTCAGGCCGATGTAGCGCGAATCTTCCGACTCACGCAGCGAGCGCCAGCCAGCGTATTCCGGGGTGGTGAAGATCTTGGTCAGGTCGCGCGGGTTTGACAGTTCCTGCCACGAGCCCATGCCCATCACGGTCGGCGAAGCGGCAGCGATAAACGGGGAGTGCATGGCGGCGCAGACTTTCGACAGTTCGCCCAGCAGTTCCACATCCGGTGGCGACTGGTCGAAGTAGTAGTCGCCCACCAGGCAGCCGTATGGCTCGCCGCCGAACTGACCGTATTCTTCTTCGTACATCTTCTTGAAGATCGGGCTCTGGTCCCATGCGGTGCCCTTGAATTTCTTCAGGGTCTTGTGCAGGTCCGGCTTGGAGATGTTGAGCACGCGAATCTTCAGCTGCTCATCGCTCTCGGTGTTGTTGACCAGATAGTGCAGGCCGCGCCAGGCGCTTTCCAACTGCTGGAAATCCTGGTGGTGGATGATCTGGTTGACCTGGGCGGTCAGCTTGGCGTCGATGGCGGCGATGATCGATTCGATCGACTTGATCGCGTCATTGGACACCAGGTCGGTTTGTGCCAAAGCCTGTTCGGCCAAGGTGCGTACGGCGGTTTCCACGGCTTCGCGGGCACGCTCGGTCTTGGGCTTGAACTCTTGCAGCAGCAGGTTGGCGAACTCGCTGGCTTCTTCGGTGGCACCCAGGATCTGGCTGCCTTCGCGGGCGGTATTGTCGGTCATGATTACTGATCCCCTGCAGGCTTGGGCGCGCTGGCAAGTGCCTGAAGCAGTGCCGGGTCCTTGATCGCCTTCATGATGATTTCTTCAGCGCCAGTCTTGCCGTCCATGTAGGTCAGCAGGTTGGCCAGCTGGGTGCGGGCTTCGAGCAGTTGGTTCAGCGAGTCGACCTTGCGGGCCACGGCGGCCGGGCTGAAGTCGTCCATGCTTTCGAAGGTGATGTCCAGGCTCAGGTTGCCTTCGCCGGTCAGTTCGTTCGGTACGTGGAACGCCACGCGCGGCTGCATGGCCTTGAGGCGTGAGTCGAAGTTGTCGACGTCCACCTCAAGAAACTTGCGGTCGGCCACTGGCGCCAGAGGCTCGGCGGGCTTGCCGGCGAGGTCGGCCATCACACCCATCACGAAGGGCAGCTGGACCTTTTTTTCGGCGCCGTAAAGCTCGACGTCGTACTCGATCTGCACTCGAGGCGCGCGGTTGCGCGCGATGAATTTCTGAGAACTTTGCTTCGCCACGTTGCTGCTCCTGGTCGCTTGAGCGACGGTGTTGTTACTGCACAGTCGGGCGGCTTACTCGCCGTCCGGGCCACGCAGGTTTTCAAATTGGGACATGCCGTCGGGAATCAGATTGCGCACGATGGCCGCAAAGTCGGCATGCACCAGATTCTTGGCCCGGTTCAACAGCACCGGCAGCGGGCTCGAAGGCTCGTGCCGGGTGTAGTACGCAAGGATCTTGTCGAGGCTGCGCAGCACATCGTCGCGGCTGGCGATATCGCCAGCGGGGCGAGGTGCTGCGGGGGCGGCGGCGAAGTCGACCGAGGGGGCATTGTCGTCACTGACGGCCTCGGGTTCGCTGCTGCCAGCGGTGCCGGGCACCGCTTGGTTGAGTATCTGCAACGCCTGCTTGAGCGGTTGCTTCAAGGCACTGAGGTCCACGCCTTGGGCGGAACCGACCTGATCGTTGACCTGTTGTTCGATGGCTTCGCACGCCGCACGCGCTGCAATCAGGGCGTCGCGGGTGGCCTGCAGTTGCTCGGGGTCGCTGTCGAGGAACGCGGCGTTGAGTTGCTGGGCGCCGAGTTGTTCATCGGGAAAATTCAACAGGCCGCTGGCGTTGAGCGCCGCGCGAAGGGTCACGGGGCCGAAGGTGCGCGAGCGCGTGAGGATGCTTTCGCGCAGCAGGCGGATGTTGGTGTCGCAGGTCAGGCCGGTGAGGGCGTTGATGCGCACGGTGGGGTCGTTATCGTCGTCGGCGTCCAGGCGCGGGTGCAGGTCGGCCCAGTAGTCGCGCAGCAGGGCGTCGATCAGCGTCAGGGCTTCGGCCAGGCCGGCCACGCCCTGGAGGGCGAGGGCGCTTTGCAACAGGAAATGAGTGATGCGCAGGTCTTTGCTGCGCGCGAGCAAGTCGAGGCTTTGCTGCTGGATGCTGCGCCATTCAGGCGGTTCAGCGGGCAGGATGGCGTCGCCCATGCTGCGCTCGGGTTGGCCCTTGGCATCACGCTCCAATTGCAGAAATTGCGCGTCATATTCCATGTCTTCGCCACAAGGCGAAGTCGCGGAAACGGCGGTGAGCAGCAACGGCACATCCACTGAATTTGATCTCCCTATCAGCCCGTTAGATGGCGGGCAATTCATGCATTAGTTGCGCGAGGAACTTTGCATGTTTTCTTGGTCATATAAGCAAGATGCCACTAATGTGCCATCACTGGTATTCAAGAAGTTGTGCATTTTTGGTGTAGTACTTAGGGCTTGTCAAGGTAAGCTATTCGCCCTCTGTGACAGATGTGCGGTGCTTAACAACCTGCGCGACTGGTGGGTCGAACGACGCACCGGGACAGGATTTTTGTCATAGAGCCCAGTTAAGATCAGCGATCATGCTGGTATTGACAGGTTTTGGACGGTCGATTGCTCGACCTGATGGGGATACCCCGGGAAGCGCTGTCCCGGGAATCGACCGCGCGCGAAGTATCAGCAAGGAGGCAAGATGTCGCTGTGTTTGACTATCACTAGTTATCACAAGATTACCCCTGGGCAGTGCTCCGAAAAGTCCATGAATCAGGGCGCGATGGCTATCGGCCGCAGCTCGGATAATGACTGGGTATTGCCTGATCCAGAGCGCCTGGTGTCCTCGCAACATTGCGTTATTCAATACAAAGATGGCCGCTATTATTTAACCGATAACAGCACAAATGGTGTGGAGTTGGTTAAAGCCGGTATTCGTATGCGCCGGGGTAATAGTGAACTGTTGCAAGATGGTGAACTGATCCGCATCGGCGATTACGAGATCCAGGCGCGCATCGACTTCAACGTGCAATCCATCGACAGTCAGCCGTTTACCGGCGATGCACCGAACAGTTTTGAAGCGCTGATGGGCGCTGTGGTGAACACGCCCGCGCCCGTCGCCACGCCGGTGATTGCGCCGCAGTTCCAGGGAGCGTCCTCGATGGACACGCTGCCGGACCTGTTTGATTTCCTCAGCCCCACTGCCGTGCCGCCACCGACGGTGCCGGACCACGTGCCTTCCGAGCAACACGACTTCCGCCCGCCGACGCCGGTCGCGATGCCTGTGGCCGAGCCGCCTGTGGTATCGGGCGCGGTGATCCCCGAAGACTGGGACCTGTTTGGCGATGCGCCTGCGCCTGTCGTCAGTGCTCCACCACTGCCGACGCCACAGCCAGTCACCCCGCCGCCACCCGTGGTCGAGCCCATGCTCCCCGTGGCAGACAGCCAACAACCCGACCTCCTGCAAGCCTTCCTGCGCGGCGCTGGCCTGGACCAATTGCGCCTGGACAAAGCCCAGGCCGAGGCCCAGATGGAAAGCATCGGCCGCAGCTACCGCCTGATGGTCGAAGGCCTGATCGACGTGTTGCGTGCCCGCGCCAGCCTCAAGGGCGAGTTCCGCATGCAGCAGACGATGATTCAGCCTGCGGAAAACAATCCGTTGAAATTTGCCCCCAATGCTGATGAAGCGTTGCTGCTTTTGCTGCGTCACGGTAACCAAGCGTTTATGGCGCCGGACCTCGCCGTGCGCGACAGTTTTAACGACTTGCGTGCCCACCAGTTGGCGGTGATGGCCGGCGTGGAAGCGGCCATCAAGCACTTGCTCAGCCGATTCGAACCGGCGCAATTGGAAGAACGCATGGGCAAGCCTGGCGGGCTGTCGAGCCTTTTCAATGGCTCGCGCCAGGCGCAGTACTGGCAACAGTTCACCGAGCTCTACAGCAATATTTCCCGCGAGGCCCAGGAAGACTTCCAGGACCTGTTCGGCCGTGAATTCAGCCGGGCCTACGAAGAGCACAGCGCACGACAGCGTCGGTAAAACCGCGCCGCAACACATGGATTAACGGATAGCTAAGTACGTCATTGAGGACGCAGGATGATTCCCAGGTTTTTACTCGCAGCCGCCACCTTGCTGCTGCTGACGGCGTGTGCCAAAGACGCCGCCAAACCCGAAACCACCGCCGAGGCCGAAGCGGATACGGCTGCCGTCGAGCTGCACTTTCACGCGATCAGCGGGCTCAACCCCGGCGCCAACGGCCAGGCCGCCCCGGTGCGGGTGCGCATCTTCGAACTGAAAAACGCCGCCACCTTCGCCCGCTCCGATTACTTCGCATTGGCCGACCGCGCCCAATCCACCCTTGGCCTGGACCTGCTGGACCAGGATGAAGTGATGGTGCAACCCGGCGAGCAACTGACCATCCAGCGCGATCTCGACCCGTCCACGCGCCAGATCGGTTTGCTCGTGGGCTATCGCGAGTTGGACCGCGCGCAGTGGCGCACGGTGATCAATGTGCCCGCGCGCCAATACACCGAATACCAGATCAGCCTCGATGTGCGTGCCGTGCGCGCCGACGTCGTGGTCACCCCATCCAGCCCTGCCCAATAAGAAGCAATCGGAGCCCCCATGTCCTGGAACAATCGCGTGGTCTGGTCGGAAGGCATGTTCATCGGAACGCAGCACTTCCAGCAGCATGACCGTTACCTGGAAAACCTGATCGACGCCCGTAGCCGCCCGCTGTCCGCAGGCAGTTGGGGTTTTTCCGAATTGCTGATCGACCAGGGCCTGCTGGCCCAGGGCAAGCTGGCGATTGTTTCGGCGCGCGGTCTGTTGCCCGACGGCACGCCGTTCAACATTCCCCAGGACGACCTGTCGCCGAGCCCGTTGAACATCGATGACAACCTGCGCGATGGTCTGGTGTACCTGGCGCTGCCGCTCAAGCGTGCCGGTGCTCGCGATACGGTGGATGAAGGCGAAGCCCTGGAAGCCGCGCGTTACGTGAGCCAGGTGCGCGAAGTGCGCGACGACAACGCACCGTTCGAAAACCGCGCTCCGGTGGCCGTGGGCGCCCGGGCCCTGCGCCTGCTGACCGCCCAGGATGGCATCAGCGATTACGCCGCCATCGGCCTGGTGCGCATCAAGGAAAAGCGCGCCGACCGCGCACTGGTACTCGACGACACCTACATCCCGCCGGTGCTGGACGTGGCCGCGAGCAAGCCACTGACGGCATTTCGCAGCGAACTGCTTGGCCTGCTGCACCAACGCGGCGAAGCCCTGGCGGGGCGCGTGGTCGCCTCGGGCGCCGGTGGCGCATCGGAGATTGCCGACTTCATGCTGCTGCAACTGGTCAACCGTGCCCAACCGCTGATCCAGCATTTGAGCCAACTGAGCCCGCTGCACCCGGAGCGTTTCTTCAGCGAACTGGTGAGCCTGGCGGGTGAGTTCTCGACGTTCTCGACCTCGGGCCGACGCCCCCAGGAATACCCGCAGTATCAGCACGACGACCTGGCCCTGAGCTTTGCCCCGGTGATGGCCGCCCTGCGTGAAGCGCTGTCGATGCTGATCGACAGCAAGGCCACGCCGATCCCGATTGTCGAGAAAGCCTACGGTGTCCACGTGGCGATGCTGGCCGACAAGACCCTGCTCGATAGCGCCAGCTTCATTCTGGTGGTGCGTGCCGATGTCCCCGGCGAGACCCTGCGTGCGCGCTTCGGCCAGCAGAGCAAGGTCGGCTCGGTGGAGCACATCCGCGACCTGGTCAACCTGCAACTGCCGGGCATCACCCTGTTGCCTCTGCCCGTGGCGCCGCGCCAATTGCCGTACCACGCAGGTTCCACCTATTACGAGCTGGATCGCGGCAGCGATGCCTGGCAACAGTTGGGCAACTCCGGCGGCTTCGCCTTCCACATCGCCGGGCAGTTCCCGGGCTTGAACCTGGCCTTCTGGGCGATCCGAGGATAATCCGCGATGCATCCCAATGATGATGACCGCACCCAGTTCATGCCGCGTCCGGGTGGCCGAGCGCCGGAACCTGCGCGTGCCGAACCTGCGCCTTTGGCCATGCCGGCCGCGCCGATGCTTACCGGCAAGAGCCAGGGCCTCAACCCGCTGGAAAGCGCCGCTGGCCCGCTGTTGGCATTGCTGACGCGCCTGCGCAACACCATCGCCCATCCAGCGCCGGCCAGCCTGCGCGCGCAGTTGCTGGCCTACCTGCGCCAGTTCGAAGAGCGCGCCGAAGCGGCCGGTATCGCCCGCAACGAAGTGCTGCTGGCCCGTTATGCGCTGTGCACCGCGCTGGATGAAGCGGTGTTGAGCACACCCTGGGGCAGCACCAGTGACTGGGGTAAACAGAGCCTGTTGATCACCGTGCATAACGAAGCCTGGGGTGGCGAAAAGGTCTTCCAGTTGCTCGATCACTGCCTGCAAAGCCCACGGGAACGCCTGTATCTGCTGGAGCTGTTGTACCTGTGCATGTGCCTGGGTTTTGAAGGCCGCTACCGCGTGATGAACGACGGTCGCAGCCAGTTGGAAACCCTGCGTGAACGTACCGCTGCGGCCATTCGCAGTGCGCGTGGCGAACACGAGCGTGAACTGTCGCCGCACTGGCGTGGCGTGACCGTGGCCCGTGATCGCCTGGCGCAATTCATGCCACCGTGGATCGCCGTGGCCATCGGTGTCGCGCTGCTGCTGGCGCTGCTGTTCGGCTTGCGCCTCAAGCTGGCGTCGGATGCCGAGCCGGTGTTCAAGAATATCCATGCCCTGGGCGAGATACCGGTGCAGGCCATCGACCGCCCGGTGGCGCAGCCCAAAGTCATCGAACGCCCGCGCCTGGCTGGCTTCCTGGTGGAAGATATCAAGGCCGGGCGCGTTGCCGTTGAAGATGCAGTCGACCGTTCCGTGGTGACCATCCGTGGCGATGAACTGTTTGCGTCCGCCAGCTCGAGCATCGTCGATGACTACCAGCCACTGATGCTGCGCATCGCCGACGCCATCCGCAAGGTCAAGGGCCAGGTGCGCGTCACCGGACACAGCGACAATCGCCCGATTGCCACGCTGCGCTTCCCGTCCAACTGGGCGCTGTCCGAAGCGCGGGCCAAGTCGGTGCTGGAGATCCTGGCGGCCAAGACGGGCCAGGCGGATCGCTTCAGCGCCGAGGGTCGCAGCGACACCGAGCCGGTGGCGACCAACGCCACCGCCGAAGGCCGTGCCCGCAATCGTCGGGTTGAAATCACCGTATTGGCGGAGGGCGTCGAGTGAAGGCGTTTTTCAGTTTCATGATTCGCTGGGTGATCCCCGTGCTGGGCTTGATCGCGCTGAGCCTGATCATCTGGTTTGTGGGGCCGTTGCTCGACGTGCTGGTGCCGGAAGGGCGCCGCTGGGCGCTGATTATCCTGGTGTTCGCGGTGTGGATCGCCTACCGCGTGTTTCGCATCATCCAGGCGCGGCGCCAAGCGGCCGAAGTGATGCGCAGCCTGGCGGCAGAAACCCCGGCCGACCCCAACAGCGTTGCTACTGCCGAAGAGCTCACCACCCTGCGTCAGCGCATGGACGAGGCCCTGGCGCTGCTGAAAAAGGCCAAGTTGGGCGGCGACGAACGCCGCAACCTCTACGAGCTGCCGTGGTACGTGATTATCGGCCCTCCGGGTTCGGGCAAGACCACTGCGTTGGTCAACTCCGGCTTGCACTTCCCGTTGGCTGCCCAGTTGGGCGCCGGTGCCGTGCGCGGCGTCGGCGGTACGCGCAACTGCGACTGGTGGTTTACCGATCAAGCGGTGTTGCTCGACACCGCCGGCCGCTACACCACCCAGGACAGCAACTCCACGGTGGACAAAGCCGCGTGGCTGGGCTTTCTCGACCTGCTGAAAAAGCAGCGCTCGCGCCGCCCCATCGATGGTGCCTTCATTGCCATCAGCCTGTCGGACCTGTTGCTCGGCACCGACGCCGAGCGCGCCGCCCATGCCGCCGCTATCCGTCTGCGTATCCAGGAGCTGTACACCCAGCTGGGTGTGCGTTTCCCGATCTACCTGATGCTCACCAAACTCGACCTGGTGCCAGGGTTCATGGAGTTCTTCGACAACCTGAGCAAGGAAGAGCGCGCCCAGGTGTGGGGCATGACCTTTGCCCTGGACGACGGCAAAAACACTGACAGCCCGCTGGCGCACCTGCAAAGCGAGTTCGCCGGCCTGGAACAGCGCCTCAACGAACGTCTGGTCGAACGCCTGCAACAGGAGCGTGACCCGGCGCGGCGCGACCTGATCTACGGCTTCCCGCAGCAGTTCGGTGCGTTGAAGGATTGCCTGCAAAGCTTCCTCGAAGGTGTGTTCAAGCCCAATGCCTTTGAAGAGCGTGTGCTGCTGCGCGGTGTGTATTTCACCAGCGGCACCCAAGAAGGCAGTCCGATTGATCGCTTGATCGGTGCGATGGCGCAGAGCATGAACCTGGACCGCCAGCACCTGGCGCGTCAGAGCGGCACAGGGCGCAGTTACTTCATCGAAAAACTCTTCACCGCCGTGGCGTTTGCCGAGCGTGGCCTAGTGGGTGTGAACCCCAAGGTCGAGCGTCGACGCAAGTGGATTGCGCGCGGTGTGCTCGCCGCCACCGTTGCGTTGGTCGTGGTGGTCAGCAGTTTGTGGTGGGTGAGTTACCGCGCCAACCAGGCGTATATCGCCCAGGTCGACCAGAAGGTCGCGCCGCTGGGCCAGACTGTGCAGAACCTGAGCCCGGCGCAGCGTGACATCCTCGCTGTGCTGCCATTGCTCAACGCTGTGAAGAACCTGGCGGGCGACTCTCCAAGCTGGTCCGAAGGGTTGGGGCTGTACCAGGGCGACATGCTTGAAGCCGAGTCTGCCAGCGTCTACCGCAAGCTGTTGATCGCGGTGTTCGCACCACGCCTGGTGACGCGTATCGAAGAACAACTGCACGGCGGCGGCAATTCCGACTTCCTTTACGAAGGCCTCAAGGCCTACCTGATGCTCGCCGATTCCGAGCATTACGACCCGGACTTCATCAAGGCCTGGATCGCCCTCGACTGGGACCGCAACCTGCCACGCGACCTGCCGGCGGATCAGCGCCAGGCGCTGGCCGGGCACTTGCAGTCGCTGTTCGAACGCCATCCGCCCACTGCGCGCCTGGATCCCCGGCTGATCGACGACCTGCGTCGCCAGTTGCAACAACTGCCGGTGGCCCAACGTGTGTATGACCGGGTCAAGCGCCAGAAACTGCCTGAAGGCATCCCGGACTTTCGCCTCAACGAAGCCGCCGGCCGTGACGCTGCGCTGGTGTTCAGCCGCAAAAGTGGCAAGCCATTGGGCGAGCCGTTGAGTGGGTTCTTCACCGCCAAGGGCTATCGCCAGGCGTTTCTGCTGAGCAGCCTGAACCAGACCGGCACCCTCGCTGAAGAACAATGGGTGTTGGGGCACGAACAGGCCGACCAGCAGAACGTGGTGAGCCTGGCTGCCGATGTGCGGCGCCTGTATTTCCAGGATTACCAGCGCCAGTGGGATGCGTTGCTGGCGGACATCGACTTCGTGCCGATCACCAGCGTGGCCCAGGCGGCCGACGTGCTGCGGGTGATTTCCGGCCCGACCTCGCCGCTGAAAAAGCTGCTGGTGGCCGTGGCCAAGGAAACCGATCTGCAAGCCGAAGAACGCCAGTTGGCCGCCAAAGGCGTGCCGGTAGAAGGGGGTGTCGACAAGCTCAAGGAGCGCCTGGGCAGCCTGCTCGGCCAAGAGCAGCCGGCTGCGAATGCGCCAGCGGCGGCGGATGATCCTGTGACCGCGCACTTTGCCGAACTCAACAGCATCGTCAGCAAGAACGAAGGCGAGCCGGCGGCCATCGATGGCCTGCTCACGGACATGAATGCGCTGTATGTGCAGGTCAGCGCCATGGTCGGCGCCAGCGGCGACGCGTTGCTCGGTGAGGCGAAAAACCAAGCGGCGGCTGCGGCCACGCGCGTCAGCCTGAATGCCGAGCGCCAGCCACCGCTGGTGCAGGGCATGGTCAAGTCGGTGGTCAATTCCACCACCAATAGCATGATGGGCGGGGTGCGCAATCAACTGAACGCGGCCTGGGTCAGCGAAGTGGTCAACGTGTATCGCCAGTCGCTGGCCGGGCGTTACCCGATGTCGCCGGGCAGCGCGCGTGACGCGACCCTGGATGACTTCGGGCAGTTCTTTGGCGTGGGCGGGGTGATGGACAACTACTTCCGCAAGTACCTGCAGCCTTACGTCGACACCTCCGCGCAGACCTGGCGCTGGCAGCCGGGCGCGGCGCAGAAGCTTGGGATTGCGCCGGGCGTGCTGCAAACCTTCCAGCGTGCCGCGACCATTCGCGATGCGTTCTTCCGCGCCGGTGGCACCCAGCCGATTGTGCGTTTCGAACTCAAGCCGGTGTCGATGGACCCGACCATCACTCAGTTCCTGTTGGACCTCGACGGCCAACAACTGAGCTACGATCACGGCCCGAGCCGCCCGGTAGCGATGCAATGGCCAAACCCCGGCAGCATTGGCGTGGTGCGTATCTCCATCATGCCGCCGTCGGCCAGTGGCCGTTCCGGCGTGACCCTGGACGGGCCCTGGGCCTGGTTCCGCTTGCTGGAGCAGTCAGACCTCACCGCCGGTAACTCGCCGGACCGTTTCAACCTGCGCCTGCGCGTCGATGGCGCAAGCATCGCCTACGAATTGCGCGCCAACAGCGCCTTCAACCCGTTCAAGAGCCGCGTGCTCAGTGGCTTCAGCCTGCCGGAGCGGTTATGACGACTGTGGGTTTCTACGGCAAGTTGGCCAGCCGCGGTGACTTTGTCAGCCGCGCCTTGCCCCAGAGTTTCATCGGCCCATGGGACAGTTGGCTGGCAGCAGGTTTGCTTGCCAGTCAAAACAGCCTCGGCGGTGACTGGCTCAACACGTACCTGGTCAGCCCGTTGTGGCGTTTTGTGCTGGCGCCCGGGGTGTGCGGGCCGGACGCGGCGGCAGGCGTGGTGATGCCGAGCATCGATCGGGTCGGACGCTACTTCCCGCTGGCGGTGGTGGCGTTGCTCGATCACGACACCAATCCTGCCTCCCTGGTAGGTGGCCCGGACAGCTGGTTCGAGCAGACCGAAGCGCTGTTGCTCAGCACCCTGGATGCCGGGGCTACCTTCGAAAGCTTCAATGAAGGCCTCGATGCCCTGGGCCTCCCGTCGACTGAGTCGCGCGCGGTAGACAGCCGTTTCGCCGGCCTGCAACGGGTGGCCGCCACCGAACCGCACCAGCGTATGACCGCCCTCGCCGAACAGGCCTGCGACGGCGCGAGCCTGTGGTGGGGCCGTGGGTCACAACGTATTTCCCCTGGTTTGTTGCGGTGTCAGGGCCTGCCTGCCGCTGGCGATTTTGCGCAGTTTTTGCTCGGACAAGAAGGTGTGGTGTAGATGGGGTCGACGTACAAATCCGCGAGCAAAAGCCATGTGGGCATGGTCCGCCAGGTCAACGAAGACGCCTGCCTGGACCTGCCGGAAAACCGCCTGTGGGTGGTGGCCGACGGCATGGGCGGGCATGCGGCGGGGGACTATGTGAGCAGCCTGATCGTCGACAGCCTGCGCAGCGTGCCGGTAGGGCGTTCCCTGGATGAATACACCGCAGCGCTGCGTAATGACCTGCTGCGCATCAATGCCGCCGTGCGCGAAGAAACCGCCCACCGTGGCGTAACCATGATGGGCAGCACCGTGGTGCTGTTGGCCGCGCGTGGCTTGCGCGGCGTGTGCTTGTGGGCTGGCGACAGTCGCTTGTACCGCCTGCGCGATGGCGTGCTCGAAGGGATCTCCCGCGACCACAGTTACGTGCAAGACCTGCAAGACAGCGGTCTGCTCAGCGAAGCTGATGCGCGCACGCATCCACGCGCCAACATCGTCACCCGAGCGATTGGCGTGGAGGCGTACCTGGAATTGGCGGTGGTCGACCTGCTGATCGCCCCCGGTGACAGCTACCTGTTGTGCAGCGACGGCCTGAACAAGACCGTTGAAGACCATGAAATCCGCGAAGTCCTGGGCCACGACACGCCGGATGAAATCGTGCGCAGCCTGGTGCATCTGGGGCTCAGCCGGGGTGCGCCGGACAACATCACTGCCATCGTCGTGAAGGTATCACCATGAACATCGTCATCCCGGGTTATGACATCGAAGGCGAAATTGGCGAAGGCGCCATGGCCAGCGTGTACCTGGCGACCCAGCGTTCCCTGGAGCGCAAAGTGGCCTTGAAGGTGATGGCGGCGGCATTGGCGGCCGACCCGAGCTTCTGCGAGCGCTTCCTGCGCGAGGGCAAGACCCTGGCGCGCTTGTCGCATCCGCACACGGTGACCATCCATGACATCGGCAATGTCGGTGAGCTGTACTACATGGCCATGGAATACCTGCCCAACGGCACGCTCAAAGAGCGCATCGCCGCCGGCATGACGCCGGAGCAGGGGGTGACGCTGATCCGCCAGATCGCCTCGGCACTGGGCTATGCCCATGCTCAGGGCCTGGTACACCGCGATGTGAAACCGGCGAACATTCTGTTCCGCGCGGATGGCACGGCAGTGTTGTCCGACTTTGGTATCGCCAAGTCGCTGGATGATCGCACCCAGTTCACCCAGGCCGGTTTTGCCGTGGGCACGCCGAGCTATATGAGCCCGGAGCAGGCGCGGGGCCAAGAGATTGATGGTCGGGCGGACCTGTACGCGCTGGGCGTGGTGCTGTACGAGATTCTCGTCGGCAAGCTGCCGTACACCGGCACGGATGCACTGTCGACGGCGCTGGCGCACCTGACCGAACCGCTGCCCGAATTACCGGTGCACCACGGCCGTTATCAGGAAGTGCTGCGCAAGCTGTTGGCCAAGGATCCGGCGGAGCGCTTTCCGGATGCGGCAGCGTTGTTACAAGCATTGGATAACCTGCCGTCGGAGTCGCCGGAAGCCACGTTAGTGCGGCCGCTGCCGATCCCGATGAGTTTTGATTTAGCCGGCATCACCCCGGAATCCATCGAAATCCCTACCGAAAAACCCCAGCCGGTGCGCCAACCGGTGGTGCCGCCGATCCAGCACAGCGAGCAGCGCCGTGGTCCGGTGTTGGCACTGGCCGCTGTTGCGGTGGCGGTTGCGTTGGCCATTGGTGGCGCGAGCTATTGGTGGTTGAGTGGCGGCGATGAGCCTGTGGCCAAACCGCCCGCTGCGGCAGTGCCTACGGTGGCTTCGCCTGTGGCCGAAGCGGATGGCGGTCAACGTCCGTTGCTCATGGCAGGCAAGAAGACGCTGTTCCAGCGCGTGCTCAGCAAGCCGGGCGCCAAGCTGTCCGCTGACGCCGGCAGCGCGCCGGGCAAAGCCCTGCCGGCGTTCTCCGTGCTCTACGTCTACCAACGCAAGGACGTTGACGGCAGCCCGTGGGTACGTGTCGGCGCCGCCACCGATGGTCGCAGTGACGGTTGGTTGCCTGCGTCCCAGGTCAGCGACTGGAAGCAGAGCCTGGTGCTCAAATTCACCGAGCGTTCGGGGCGGGCGCCGGTGATGTTCCTGCGCCAATCCGCTGAAGTGGAAAAGCTGCTGGCTGACCCGGCCGCCGCCAAAGGCGTACTGGCCAAGGCGCAGAAAAACAGCGAAGACAACAGCCAGATCCTGGCGCTGGAGCCGGCCGCCAGCGCCGTGCCGCAAAACCAGTTCTACCTGCTGCCGATCTTCGACGCCAAAGAGAGCTTCGACGAAAACGGCCAGCCGGTGCAGTTGCTCAATGTGGCCTCCATCGACCCAGGCACCAGCGCCGCCAAACCGGCTACACCGGTGATCAGCGCCAATGCCGACGCCTTTCGCACGGCGGTGGTTCTCGTGGTCGATACCACCGTTTCCATGCAGCCCTACATCGACCAGGTCCGCGACGTCGTGCATGAGCTGCAAACCCGTATCGGCGAGCGGGGCGAGTTGGACAGCGTGAGCTTCGGCATGGTGGGCTTTCGCAGCAGCATCAAGAAAACCCCTGGCCTGGAATACGTCGCCAAGACCCTGATCACCCTCGACCAGGGCCGCGACCCGCAGCGTTTCCTCGACATGGCGCGCCAGGTCAAGGCGTCCACTGTGTCCAGCCACTCGTTCAACGAAGACGCGTTTGCCGGGGTGATGCAGGCGGTGGATGGCATGGATTGGTCCGGCTATGGCGGGCGCATCATTCTGCTGGTCACCGATGCGGGTGCGCTGCGCAAGAACGATCCCTTTGCCGCCACCCAGATGAACGAAGCCGAAGTGCGCCAGGCCGCGTTGGGCAAGCAGATCAAGATCTACGCCCTGCACTTGCGCACCGACGCCGGCAAGAAAACCCATGCTGGCGCCGAGAGCCAGTACCGCATCCTCACCGCCGACGCCAACCCGCAGATCGGCGACCTCTACACCGCGGTGCCTGGGGGCGACGTGCGCAAACTCGGTGAGCGCGTGGATGAGATCGGTACGGTGTTCGCCAACCTGGTGCACCAGGTGCGCAGCAACACGCCGCAGCCGGTGCCGTTGCTGAACAGCGCACCGAGCCTGGCGGACAAATCCGCCGCCGTCGGTTATGCCATGCACATGGATTTCCTCGGTCGCAAAACCGCAAGCCAGGCGCCGCAACTGGTCAGCGCCTGGACCGCCGACCGCGACCTGACCAACCCGGCACTGCCGGCGTTCCAGGTGTGCGTGATGCTGACCAAGCTGCAGCTCAACGATCTGCAGCAGTCGCTGAAGTTGATCGTCGACGCGGCGCGCAAGACGCAGACCTCGCCCAAGGACTTCTTTCAGGAAATCGCCAGCGCTTCGGCCTACATGAGTCGCGACCCGCAGGCCTTGCGCAAGGGCGGCAACCTGGCCGACGGCGGCATTCTCGGCGAATACCTGGAAGGCCTGCCGTACCGCAGCAAGTCGCTGAACATGACCCAGGACCTGTGGTTGTCGTTGAGCGTGGCCGAGCAGGAAGACTTCATCGATGAGCTGGACTCGAAGATCCGCCTCTACGAAACCTTCCACAATGACCTGGCCAACTGGGTCCGTTTCGGCGATGCCGAGCCGGGCGATGCGTTGTACCGCGTGCCGTTGTCGACGTTGCCGTAATGCTGAACCTGAGCGCGGTGCACAAGAGCCGAGGCGTCGGTAGCCAGCGCTATAGCCTGGTGATCCCGGCGCTGGCGCTGCGTGCGGGTGAGCAACTGGCGATTGTCGGGCCCAGTGGTTGCGGCAAGAGCACCTTGCTGGATTTGCTGGCGCTGGTATTGGCGCCGGATCAGGTCGGGCAGTTCGAATTCCATCAGCAGGACATAGCCGGGCTATGGCACGGCGATCAGCAATCCACCCTGGCCGCGCTGCGTAGCCAGCATCTGGGGTATGTGCTGCAAACCGGCGGTCTGCTGGGGTTTCTCGATGTGCGCGGCAATATCGCGTTGTCCCGGCAACTGTTGGGTTTGAAGGACGATGGCAGCGTGGCGCGCCTGGCCGAGCAGTTGGAGATCAGCGACCAGTTGACCAAGAAGCCGACGGCGCTTTCGGTGGGCCAACGCCAACGCGTCAGCTGTGCCCGCGCCCTGGCCCATGCGCCACAACTGGTGCTGGCGGATGAACCGACGGCGTCCCTCGACCCCTTGAATGCCGAGCGCGTGATGCAGGCGTTGCTGGCCCAGGCTCGTGAACACCGTGCGGCGTGTGTGATCGCTACCCATGATGAACCCCTGGCCCGCGCCAGTGGCTTGCAGGTGCGGCGCATCAGTTGCCGTCGCGACGCCGATGGCGGCGTTACGGCGACCCTCGGGGAGGTGTGCTGATGCGCATCGGTCTGGTGGCGTCGCTGGCCTGGCAGGACTATCGCAACGATGCCTGGCTGTCCGCCTGTTCGGTGCTGGCGCTGGTCGCCGTCATCGCACCGTTGTTGGTGTTATTCGGCCTGAAATTTGGACTGGTTAGCAGTTTGACCGAACGTTTGCAGACCGACCCCGCCACCCGTGAAATTATTCCGCTGGGCGGTGGTCGATTCAGCAGCGCCTTTATCGAGCAGCTCGGTCAGCGCAACGATGTGGCATTCGCGCTGCCGCGTACGCGGCAGATTGCGGCGACCGCGCAGGTGGGCACGCTGGTCCTGGAGATGCTACCGACCGCCTCGGGTGACCCGTTGCTGGCCGGCCTGCCGGTGCCGCAGGGCCTGGGTCAGATCGTGCTGAGCCACACCGCCGCCGAGAAGCTTGCGGCGCGGCCAGGGGATTGGCTGGAAACCAGCTTTGCACGGCAAGTGGCGGGACGCGTGGAAGCCCAACGCACGCGCTTGCAGGTGCTGGCGGTATTGCCGTTGGAAGCCTTTGCCCGTGACGGCTTGTTTGCCGATCTGAAACTGCTGGAAGGGGCGGAAGACTACCGCGACGGTCGTGCAGTGCCCGCGTTGGGTTGGAGCGGTGAGGCGGTGGGGACGAATGAGCAGCGGGTTTACCCGGCGTTTCGCTTGTATGCCCGTAACCTCACTGATGTGGAGCCGCTGCGGGTGTACTTCGCGGGGCAGAATTTATTAGTGTCGACCCAGGCACAGACCATCGCGCAGGTGCAGTCGTTGAGCCGCAACCTGTCGATCGTGTTCTGGGTGATCTGCGGCTTGGCGTTGGCGGGGGCGTTTGCGGCGATCTTTGCCGGGGCCCTGGCCGCCGTCGCGCGCAAGCGGCGGGAATTGTCGGTGCTGCGCCTGCTGGGGTTTTCCACGGGCGGGCTGCTGTTGTTCGTGGTGGTGCAGGCGCTGTACAGCGCAGGGTTTGCTGCCGTGCTCAGTGCTGGGCTGTATGGCGTGGCCGAGGCGGCGTTGAATAAGCTTTTTGTGCAGGTGCCGGGCGAATACGCCAGCCACCTGTTGGCGCGTCATTACGGCCTGGCCCTGATTGCAGTCATGGGCGTCAGCGCCGTGGCGGCGGCCTGTGGTGGTTGGCGAGTGGCGCGGATCCAGGCTTCTGAAGGAATCAGAGATGTTTAAGTTACTGGGCGCCTGTGTGGCGCTGAGCCTGGCCTCAATGGCCTGGGCCGACGAGGCAAGCGACAAGCTCGACAACCCCAAGCCGTTGGAAGGCGACGTCAGCCTGCCGCTGCCGTGCGAAGGCAACATGGTGTTCCGCTATGCCTATGTGCTGGCCCAGGGCTCCCTGGACGACCGCGAAATCAACCTCGGCTACCCCTTTGCCGAAGGCGAGGCGGGCTATCAGCAGTCGTTTATTTCCGGCTACCGCCGCGACTTCATCAATGGCCAGTTCACCCTCAAGGATCTCCCGAAAGACTGGAACAAAGTCATCGCGCCGTTGATGCCGAAGACCGACGCCAAGACCCCGCTCAAGCCCATGTTGTACTTCATCGGCAAGTACGAAGTGACCGCACGCCAGTACGCCCAGGTGATGTCCCAGGCCCAGTCGCTGGCCAGCGGTGAACCCGCGCCTGCGTGCGATGCGCCCACTGGCATGGCCGCGCGCTTGCCCAAGGTGAAGCTGTCGCGCTTTGAGGCCGAGCGTTTCTCGGCGGTGTACAGCGCCTGGCTGATGAAATACCACCGTGAGCTACTGCCGGTGAGTGGTCGCGGTTCTTCGGCGGATGACGGTGGTCTCGGTTTTGTGCGCCTGCCCACCGAAGTGGAGTGGGAATTCGCCGCACGCGGCGGCCATGCGGTCAGCCGCCAGGACTTGGAAGGGCGCCTGTTCCCCCGTCGTGTCGACGGCAGTGACAGCGACGGCCCGCTCGGCGATTACGCTGTGTTCAACCAGGTGGCCGGCGGTACCGGCCAAGCCGCGCGCCTGATGCCTATCGGCACCAAATTGCCCAACCCGATTGGCCTGTTTGATGTGATCGGCAATGCGGCCGAAATGGTCCAGGAGTCCTTCCAGCTGGTGCACGCCGGGCGTCGCCAGGGCGCTTATGGCGGCTTTGTGGTCAAGGGCGGCAACTACCTCGAAGGCGAGGGCACGCTGTTTACCGGCATGCGCCGTGAGTACCCACTGTTCGCCGCCGACGGCACCGAGCAAAGCAACGAGACCACCGGTTTTCGCGTGGCGATCGGCGCACTGTCGGCACCGCGTTCGCGCTACAAGGAACTGTTCGCCCAGTGGCAGAAAGAAGGTCGCCTCGCCTCGCTGACCGACGCCATCGACGACGCCCAGGACCCGACCAAGCGCCTGGACAGCATCATCGCCGCCAGCGTCGACCCCAAGCTGCAAGCCGAGCTGGGGTTGGTCAATGAAGAGCTCAAGCGCAACGTCTCGCTGATCGCCCAGCAACGCGAAGAGGCGGCGGGCAACCTGATCCAGTCGGCCGCGTTGGTGGCCGAAACCATCGCCAACTACAACATCCGCCTGGCCAACCTGCAGAAGAGTCGCCAGCAGGCCCTGGACAACAAGGACGAGGCCAGCGCGCAGCTGTTTGACATGGCCATCACCAATGGCCGCAGCGCGCTCGATGGCGCGGTGGCGATTTATATCGACAACCTGGCCACCGGCACGCGTTACACCGATGCGGTGATCCAGGCGCAGTTTCAACGGATCAAGGAGGAGTTGGATCGCAAGCCGGTGCTCGGCAAGAGCCTGGTGACGCGCGCAACACTGTTCGTTCGCCATGTTGGCAACTACCGCAAGCAACAGCGGGCCGACCCGGCAACGATCTTGAAGGAACTGCTCGCAGCGAGCGGTCAGCGATGAGCGCTGGCTGTATGGCGAGCTTGGAAGGGACTCAGGCGGCGGTGGGCCGTGCTGGGCAAGTCAAACTTAAACGAGAACACACCTATGCTTTTTTCCCGTAAGGCGGTTTCCAAGCGTCACTTGCTGCTGATCGCGGCCGGTTTCAGTACTGTGCTGACCGGTTGCGCCACGTCGCCGGCCTCCAAGGTCGCGTCCAGCACCAAGGTCGAGTACTACCCCAACTGCTACGAGCCGGTGCAACACCTGCGCGCGACCGATTCGGACATGACCAAGTCGGTTGTGACCGGTGCAGCCATCGGCGCTGCCGGTGGTGCACTGCTGGGCGCCCTGACCGGCGACTCCGACAAGCGCGGCCGTAACGCTGCCATCGGTGCCGCTGGCGGCGCCCTGGCCGGCGGCGCGGCGGGTTACTACACCGAGCGTCAGAAGCAGATCAGCGATGACAACCAGCGCATTGCCTCTTACTCCACAGACTTCAATAAAAGCGCATCGGATATCGACCGCAGCACCGCCTACGCCAAAGCCTCGCAGCAGTGCTACCAGAGCGCGTTCACCAAGCTGGTGGCCGACCGCAAAGCCAAGACCGTCAACGACACCGAAGGCCGCAAGCGCCTGGCGGAAATCGTTGCGGGTTTGAAGGAGTCCAATGACCTGATCGTTGCCGTCAACGGCAAGGCCAGCGAAGACCTGAACAACTACACCCAGGCCTACGAAAAAGACCTGCAGCAAGTGGGTGTGCAGCGTAACGACGTAGTCACCGTGGCCCAAGCCGACGTAACGCCGCCACCGGTACCCGCCAAGAAAGGCAAGACGCCACCGAAAGTCGCGAAGAAGCTGCCGGTTGTGCCAAAAGAAGCAGTCACCACCGAGAAGAGCATCCAGACCGTGCAGGCCAAGCAAGCTGAAAGCAAGCAGGTTGCCAGCGCCGGCAAGGCACAACTCGAAGGCAGCTGCCGCGATCCGAACCTGGCCGACTGGGCACCGGTACCTTGCCCTAACGTTTAAACAAAATGCTGCTATAAGCGTCAAACGCCAGCCGATCTTCCGCTAATGCGCAAGATCGGTGGCGTTCCTTTAGCAAATCGTTAAACTGCTGCGGCCACTCAATAATTACACCGAGGCCGTGTGCATGAAATTTCGTCTTCTCCTGTGGGTGCTGGGCCTGATGATGGGCAAAGCCAGCCGCACCAATCCCGCCTTCCAGCAGCAACTGGGTGACAAAGACCTGGCCTTCCAGCTGCAGACCCTCGACGGCAAGGTTGCTCGTCATTTCATCGTCAAAGACCAGCGCATCACCAGTCGCTCGGGTGTTCACCCGTCGCCGGCGTTCGCCATCGCCTTTAAAGATGCCGCCTACGGCTTCGCTACGATGCAGGCGAAGAACAAGCAATTGGCATTCATGACGGGGATTCAGGACAAGTCGATCCAGATCAAGGGCAACCCGGCGCTGGTGATCTGGTTCCAGGGGTTGACCAAGTATTTGAAGCCGAAGAAAAAGAAGTAACTACCGTAGGAGTGAGCTTGCTCGCGAAGGTCGTGAACGATGACGCGGGGTGTCTGGAGCCCCGCGGTGTTGTCAGGTTTTTCGCGAGCAAGCTCGCTCCTACAGGGTGTGGGTGGCTCAGCCCTGGCTGAACTGCGAAGCCAGCTCGCGCAACAACACTTCGGCATCCAGCACCTTACTCACCACTTCGTCCGCCTTTTCCCGGCTCAGCCCCAGGCGCTCAAGCAACTCGTCGGGGATGGTTTCATCCGGCCCGGACCCGATGCCGCGGCTGCGCAGCAGGCGCACGGCCAGGCACACCAGGTTCGGATATTCGGCGTATTGACCATCGTAGGTCGGATCATGCTGGAAGCGCAGGGCGGTGGATAGCTCATCCGGCATGTCCCAGTAGCGCATCAGCCAGGCACCGATCTGCTCGCGGCTGATGCCCAGCAGGTGTTGCTCGACATAGCTGTGGCACAGGTGCGGGTTGACCTCCAAGTGACGGCAGATCAGCGAGAAGTGCGGCGGGAACACGTGGGCCAGCAGCAGGTAACCGAAGTTGTGCAGCAGGCCGGCCAAGTAGGTCAGGCCGGCTTCCGGGCGCTGGGCGCGCGGCATGGCGCGGGTCAGGCCTTCGATCACGGCGGCGGTGTAGATTGACTGGTGCCAGTACGGCGTGGACTGGTGCGGATGGTCTTTGGGCAGGCTCAACGTCTTGCCCAGTGCCAGGCCCAGCGCCAGGTTGATCACCAGGTCAAAGCCCAGCACGCGCACGATGGCGTCTTCCACGGAGCGGATCTTGCCCGGCGAGGCGTAGTACGGCGACGCGGCCCAGCTCACCACTTGTGCGGCCAGCGCCGGGTCGGTCTCGACCACGCCGGTGATGTCATCAATGGTGGCGTTCGGGTCGACGCGCAGCTTGATGATCTTCTGCGCGGTATCGGCCAGCGGTGGAATCTCGATAGTCGCTTCCAGGCGTTGCTGGATACGGCGGGCGGTGAACGCCTGCATCGCCTGGGTGATTTCCTCACGGTCATCATTGGGGCGGTCGAGGTTGGGGCGGATATTGCTCAACGGCTCGCCGAAGTGGCCGGCGCTGGCCTTGGTGAGCATCGTCTTGAAGGCGTCTCTGGAGATCTCCAGCAACAGGCCTGCTTCACCCGAATGCACCAGCAGGCTGGGTTCGTCGAGCAGGCTGCCTTCGTACAGGCAAGGTGAACTGGTGAGCGGTGGCAGGCCCGGCAGCAGGGTCAGTTCGTGTTTGCCCAGCATGCGCTCGACGCGATCCGGCGACACGGCCGTGAGGCGGCGACCGGTGAGTTCGGCGAGGCGGTTGAGGTCAAGCAACTGGTTCTGCGGGAACAGCACCATCAGTGCGCCCACCGCGTCTTCCAGCAATACTGCCTGGATTTTTTGCGCAGGATTCAGGCCCGGTAGATCGGCGACTTCCGTGTAGGGGATGGCGAGTTTTGCGAGCAGAGCCCGAATGACCGGCGGGGCGGTCAGTGGGGCTGTGGCGAGGGCAACTTCTGACATGGCCTGATCCAATTTCTTACAGTCAACGAAGTATAACCAGCTTGATACAACTGTTGGTCGACTAACTGAGGTTTGTGACGCGGTTCATTTGTAGGCGCGGGCTGGCCCGCGCCTACAAAGCCTCAGGTCACACCTGGCCGTATTGCTGCCCATGGCGCAGCCAGCGATCCAGCAACGGGCTGACATGATCCGGCCAGCGTTCGAGCAACGCTTGCGCCGCATCGCGCACGGCCGGCAGTAGGTCGGCGTCGCGCATCAGGTCGGCGACCTTGAATTGCAGCAGGCCGGTCTGGCGAGTGCCGAGCATTTCCCCAGGGCCGCGCAGCTCCAGGTCTTTTTCGGCAATGACAAAACCGTCGTTGGTTTCGCGCATGATGCCCAGGCGCTGACGACCGATCTGCGACAGCGGCGGGTGGTAGAGCAACACGCAATGGCTGGCGGCGCTGCCCCGGCCGACCCGGCCGCGTAACTGGTGCAGCTGCGCCAGGCCCAGGCGTTCGGGGTTTTCAATGATCATCAGGCTGGCATTGGGTACGTCCACACCTACTTCAATCACCGTGGTGGCCACCAGCAGTTGCAGGTTGCCGGCCTTGAAGTCGGCCATCACCGCGGCTTTTTCAGCGGGCTTCATGCGCCCGTGGATCAGGCCGACTTTGAGTTCACCCAGCGCGCTGGTGAGGTCTTCATAAGTGGTCTCGGCAGCCTGGCAGGTCAGCTCCTCGGACTCTTCAATCAGCGTGCACACCCAGTACGCCTGGCGCCCTTCGGCACAGGCGCCGCGCACGCGCTCGATCACTTCGACACGCCGGGTGTCAGTGACCAATACGGTGTTGACCGGAGTCCGGCCGGGCGGCAGTTCATCGAGGATCGAGGTGTCGAGGTCGGCGTAGGCGCTCATGGCCAGGGTGCGCGGGATCGGCGTGGCGGTCATGATCAGTTGGTGTGGGTTCATACGTCCGCCCACGCCTTTCTGACGCAGGGCCAGGCGTTGTTGCACGCCAAAGCGGTGCTGTTCGTCGATGATCACCAGCGCGAGGTTCTTGAACTGCACTTCGTCCTGGAACAGCGCGTGGGTGCCCACCACCATCTGTGCGCCGCCGGCAATCTGTTCCAGGGCTGCCGCGCGGTTCTTGCCCTTGAGCTTGCCGGCCAGCCACGCGACTTCCAGGCCCAGGGGTTCGAGCCAGCGCTTGAAGGTGATGAAGTGTTGCTCGGCGAGGATCTCGGTCGGTGCCATCAACGCCACTTGATAACCGGCTTCCAGCGCTTGCAGGGCGGCGAGGGCGGCGACCACGGTCTTGCCCGCGCCCACATCGCCCTGGATCAGGCGCAGCATGGGCTCCTGCTGGCTGAGGTCGTAAGCGATTTCATTCCCGACGCGCTGTTGGGCACCGGTCGGTGCGAAGCCGAGGTTGGCCAGGTACTGCGCGGGCAAGCGGGTGGCTTTGGGCATCGCCGGCGCACGTAGCGAACGCATGCTTTCGCGCAGGCGTTGCTGGGACAGTTGGTGGGTCAGCAGCTCTTCGAAGGCCAGGCGGTGCTGGGCCCAGTGATGACCCAGTGCGAGTTCGTCGACATCGGCATCGGCGGGCGGGTGATGCAGGTAGCGGATCGCATCGTCCAGCGACGCCAATTGATAATCGCGGGCCAGCTCCAACGGCAACCAGTCGGGCAGGCTTTTCGGGCCGAGCATCGTCAGCGTCTGCATGCACAGTTGGCGGAGGCGTTGCTGGGTCAGGCCTTCGGTGAGCGGGTAGATGGGGGTGAGTGTGGTGTCGACCGGCGGCGGCTCGTCGCCGGTGATCGCGCGGTATTCCGGGTGATAGATCTCCAGGCCCGATGCCCCGGGCCGTGCTTCGCCGTAACAGCGCACGCGGGTGCCGCGCTTGAGCCCTTCCTTCTGCGCGTTGCTGAAATGGTAGAAGCGCAGGCTCAGGCCACCGGTGCCGTCCTGCAGGCGCACGACCAGGCTGCGACGCTTGCCCATCACCACGTCGGCGCCGCTGACGGTGCCTTCGATCACGGCATCCTGCCCAGGGCGCAACTGGCCGATGGGCACGACGCGGGTCCGGTCCTGATAGCGCAGGGGCAAATGGAACAAGACGTCCTGGAGGTTTTCCAGGCCGACCTTGGCCAACTTCTCGGCCATGGCTTCACCGACACCCTTGAGTGCCGTCACCGACACCTGCGACAGCTCAGTCATACCGTTGCTTAGCTCGCAGCTGTCGGCTTGGCCACCGAGCACAGGCGGATCGAATCGGCGAGGATCTCAATCGCTTTCGGCCGTGGGAAGCTGGCGCGCCAAGCGATCGCCACGGTACGGAACGGCACCGGCGGCGTGAGTGGGCGCACTTCGATCACGCCGGGGGCGTAGTGATGGCTGTCCACTGCTGACAGCGGCAGGATCGAAATACCCAGACCGGACGCGACCATGTGGCGGATGGTTTCCAGGGAGCTGGATTCCACGGTGGTGTGCTTGGCGCCGTCGTTGCCCTTGGTCAGGGTCGGGCAGGCTTCCAGGACCTGGTCGCGGAAGCAGTGGCCCTCGCCGAGCAGCAGCAGGCTCTTGTCGTTGAGCAAGGCGGCGTCGATGGTGTCTTTTTTGGTCCACGGATGGTCGGCCGGCATCAGCACCTGGAACGGCTCGTCGTAGAGCGGCAGGGTCAGCACGTCGGCTTCGTTGAACGGCAGGGCGATGATGATCGCGTCCAGCTCGCCGTTGCGCAGTTTGTCGCGCAGCACGTGGGTGAAGTTTTCTTCGATATACAACGGCATCTGCGGTGCGACGCGGTGCAGTTGCGGGATCAGGTGCGGGAACAGGTACGGGCCGACCGTGTAGATGGCGCCGACTTTCAGCGGTGCGGTCAGCTGGTTCTTGCCGGCCTGGGCCAGTTCGCGAATGCTCTGCGCTTGCTCCAGCACCTTCTGGGCCTGGGCAACAATGCCTTCACCCACCGGCGTAAGGCGCACGGCGCTCTTGCTGCGCTCGAAAATCAGCACACCGAGTTCGTCTTCAAGCTTTTTCACGCCCACCGACAGCGTCGGCTGGCTGACATGGCAACGCTCGGCCGCGTGGCCGAAGTGCTGCTCTTGGGCGAGGGTAACGATGTAGCGTAATTCTGTAAGAGTCATAGCGGGCGTCCATGAGGTTGCGGGCCAAGCATACCGGCTGCAATCGATAGACGCACGTTATCAGAACTTTGCTGGGGATTGAGCGGGGAATATCGGTGATTTTGCTGATGCGATAAACCCATCTGGGCTGCCCGCGATGCAGGCACCTCGGTCTATCAATTGCACCGAGGTGATGCTATCGCAGGCAAGCCAGCTCCTACACAAGCTGATGCCTGCAACCCTTAGCGGCGGCGTTTCTCGATGTTGTACACGAACGGTGCAACGATCTCGATACTGCCGCCTCTGAGCATGTCTGCCGGTGGCTTGGGCAACGGCTGGGCACGGCGGATCATATCCAGGGTGGCGCGGTCCAGGTCGGCGTTGCCGGAGCGGCCCACCAACTCGTAGGACAGCACGTTGCCGTCGGCATCGACCACGAACTTCAGGCGGTTGAGGCCTTCCTTGCCACGGGCCTGGGCGCCTGGCGGGTACTTCTTGTACTTCTGCAGGTGAGCCAGCAGGGTGCCTTCCCAGGATGCCTTCGCTGCGATTTGCTGCGGAGAGGGGCCTGGTACAGGCTGGGCCGATTTCTCAGCCGGTGCCTGGGTCGGCGGAGCGTCGCTCGGCGGATCCTCGGAGGGTTTCTCCTTGGGCGGCTCGATCTTCTTCTCCACTGGCTTCGGCGGCTGTGGTTTGGGCTTGGGTTTGACCGGCTTGGGCACCTGGATCGTTGGCTTGGGTGCCTCGGCCAGTTTCGGCAGGGGCAGCTCTTCCACCGGTGCAGGCGGCTGCGGCGGCGTCACCACCTTGGGCGGCGCTGGCGGTGGCGGTGCGGGCATCGGCGCCAGGTCGATGACCATGGCCGCCGGCGGCAACTGCACCGTACGCGGCGCTGACCAATGAAGCGCGATAGCGATCGCGACGGCATGCACGCCCAGTACGACGGCGAGGCTGGTGCCATAACGCGTCAGTTTGTGGCGCGTCGTGATCATTTCTTGGCTGCCGTCTCAAGTCCGACCAAGCCTACCTTGAGGTAGCCGGCTGCCCGCAGGGCATCCATCACGCTCATCAGGTCGCCGTAGTCCACGCCCTTGTCAGCCTGGAAGAAGATCGTCGTGTCTTTCTTGCCTTGGGTCTTGGCGTCGAGCACCGGCCCCAGGGTTTCAGCCTTGACTTCTTCTTCACCCAGGAACAGGCGTTGGTCCGCCTTGACGCTGAGGAAGATCGGCTTCTCCGGCCGCGGCGCCGGCTTGGCGCTGGACGCGGGCAGGTCAACCTTGATGTCCACGGTCGCCAATGGTGCCGCCACCATGAAAATGATCAGCAGCACCAGCATCACGTCGATAAACGGCGTGACGTTGATTTCGTGGTTCTCGACGAGTTCGTCGTCGCCTTGATTCAAATGCAGGCCCATGGCCGATTACCCCACTTTCACCATGTGCGGTTGCGAGCTGCGCTCGGTAGGCAGGTGATCGAGATCGCGGCTGACCAGCAGCAGGACTTCTGCCGACGCGTCCGATACCTGAGCCTTGTAGCCGGCAATCGAACGGGCGAAGACGTTGTAGATCACCACCGCAGGAATCGCGGCAACCAGGCCCAGGGCGGTAGCCAGCAGGGCTTCGGCGATGCCTGGGGCAACGACGGCAAGGTTGGTGGTCTGGGTTTTGGCGATGCCGATGAAGCTGTTCATGATGCCCCACACGGTGCCGAACAGACCGACGAAGGGCGCGGTCGAACCAATGGTCGCCAGCACGCCGGTGCCGCTGCTCATGTTACGACCGCAGGCCGCCACCAGGCGCTCCAGGCGGAAGGCCACACGTTCCTTGATGCCTTCTTTTTCGCGGGTGTTGGCCGACAGGCGCATTTCTTCCAGCGCGTCGTGCACCAGGGTGTTGGCCAGGGTGCCTTTCTTGGTCGCGCTTTCGCTGGCTTCCTTGAGGGTAGTGGCCTTTTTCAGGTGGACGATTTCGTTGCGCAGGCGACGTTTGGCGCCCAGCAACTCGAAGCCTTTGGCAATCCAGATGGTCCAGGTGATGATCGAGGCGATGGCCAGGCCGATCATGACGGCTTTCACTACCACGTCAGCGTTCTGATACATGCCCCATGGCGACAGGTCGTGGGCCATGCCCAGGGTGTTGTCTCCTTCCAGAACCACCCCGGTCTCGTCGGCGGAGGCTGGGTCAGCAGCCTGGGCCGGGTCGGTAGCAGCGGGCGCTGCGGCGGGAGCGGCCGGTGCCGCGGCGTTTTGCTCGGCTGCAGCCGGGGTGGCTGGCGCGGTGGCGTCAGCGAAGGCAGCGGTCGGTGCCAGCAGTACGCTGAACAGCAGCGCAGCAATCGCACGCCAGGCGCGGGATGGGCTGTGAAGCTTGGTTGGCGAAGCGGGGGTTGTATTACGTGTCATGCTGGCCGGACCTGAGTAAAAAAATGAGTGATCGTCCTTCCAGACCCATGGGGTCGAGGACAAATGGGCGGTTATTATTGCAAGTAATTCTTGTTAACAAAAGTAATACAGTTACTTTATTTGTCCTTTTTCTGGCCGACGGTCATCTGCGAAGGCTAACCTAGACCTTTCAGTACGGAGTTTTTTGTGATGGCAGCGCCTTCTGTTGTGATAGCCGGTTGTGGCGATGTAGGTAGTCGGCTGGCCAGCCAGTTGCTGGCCTCGGAATGGGAGGTCCATGGCCTGCGCCGCGATATTTCGCGGCTGCCTGATGGCGTGATCGGTATTGCCGGGGACTTGTTCAAGAAGGAGTGCCCTGACACCTGGCCGATCGGCGGGGTGGATTACCTGGTGTACTGCGCCGCTGCGACGGATCACGACGAGGCTGGCTATCGCGCCGCTTACGTACAAGGGCTGAAACATGTGCTGGAGTGGCTGGGCGACTACGGCCAGGAGCCGAAGCACCTGCTGTTTGTATCCAGCAGCAGTGTCTACGGACAGCAGAAGGGTGAGTGGGTCGACGAAACGTCGGAAACCCAGGCGAAGGGATATTCCGGGCAAGTCATGTTGGAGGCTGAGCAGGTGGCGCTCAACAGCGGCATCCCGGCCAGTATCGTGCGCCTGACGGGCATTTATGGCCCCGGTCGCGAATGGCTGCTGACTCAGGTTCGCCAAGGCTACCGCGTCGCAATCGACCCACCTTTATATGGCAACCGCATTCACGCGGAAGACGCTGCGGGTTTGCTGGCCTTTTTGTTGCGGCATGTAGAAAAGGGCGGTTCGCTGGACAAGGTCTACATCGGCGTCGACGATGCGCCCGCGCCACTGGCCGAAGTGGTGGACTGGTTGCGCGAGTACCTGGGTGTGACCGAATGGGCCGATGACGCCAGTGTGCGGCGCGCCGGCAGCAAGCAATGCAGCAATGCGCGTATCAAGGCGCTGGGTTGGGTGCCGACGTACCCAACTTACCGGGAAGGCTACGCGGCGATCCTCAAAGGCTGAAATGCGGTGAAAAATGTGGGCGCCGGCTTGTTCGCGAAGGCGCAGTGTCAGGCACTGAATGTGTTGCTGATACACCGCTTTCGCGAGCAAGCCCGCTCCCACATTTGGGTCTGTGTTCGGCTACTTATTGCTTTTCAAGCAACCACTGGCGTGGGCCTGGCGTAAACGAAGGCACTTCATCCGCCTGCGCGGTGTTGACCGCCTGGAAGATCTCCAGTTGTTTACCCTTGCGGATAAAGATCCACGGATTGCCCTGGCCATTCAGTTGCAGCCAGATGCTGTCGTAGCCGCCGCTCATGGACGCGCAATCGCCCGCCAGGCACAGCGAGTACTGATCGACATTCGGCAGGCCGGCGACCTTGCCGTTAGCCTGGAACTGTACGATGGCGCCGCTGCCGAAGCCGTCGCTGATCTTCCAGTCGCCGCCCATGTAGGCTGCATACAACGCACGCTCAAAGTTGGCGCCTATGGGCGCACCGTCCGGCGCAGGCTCTTTGGGGCGGGCGAACAACTGTTCAGGCTCGTTATCATTAGCCACTTGCAGCAGTTGCTTGCCTTTGCGCTTGAGTTCGGTGGCGGAGCTGCCGTAGAAGTCCACGCTCCAGGCGCCGGATTTTTCACTCAGCAACTTGCCTTCCGCTACTTCAAAACCGTTGTAGTAGCGTGCCTGCGAGGCCTTGGTATTGACCTCCCATTCGAGGTTCGGGCCGAAGCTTTGCAGGGCTTCACGCAAAGGGCCGCCTTTGGCTGCCGCATCGATGGCGACCTGGTTGATCCAGGTGCCGCCCGCATCCCGGTCGGCAGGGTTGCTGGCGCAGCCGCCAAGCAACAGGGCGAGCAGTGATGAGGCTACAAGCGCTTTGCGCATCATGAAATCCTTCTGAAACGAAATCGGCGCAGCCTATGGGGGCTGCGCCGGGTGTTTTACTCGATGACCAGAATCGCGTCCATCTCAACCTGCGCACCCTTTGGCAGGGCGGCAACGCCGATGGCGGCGCGGGCTGGGTACGGCTGTTCGAAGTACTTGCCCATGATCTCGTTGACCTTGGCGAAGTGGCTCAGGTCGGTGAGGAAGATGTTCAGCTTGACGATGTCTTTGAACGAGCCGCCGGCAGCCTCGGCGACCGACTTGAGGTTTTCGAAGACCTGTACGGTCTGTGCTTCGAAGCCTTCCACCAGTTCCATGGTCTTTGGGTCCAGCGGGATCTGGCCGGACATGTAGACGGTGTTGCCCGCCTTGATCGCCTGGGAGTAGGTGCCGATCGCGGCTGGGGCCTTGTCACTGGTGATAACAGTCTTGGTCATGAATGACTCCTTGTAGTAGAGCGGTTATGCACGCATACGGGTGATGCGGATGACCCCGGTCAAGGCGCGCAGTTTCTTGATCACACGGGCCAGGTGCACGCGGTCGTGCACGCTGACCACCAGCTGGACCACGCTGATGCGGCCATCGCGCTCGTCCATGCTGATCTTCTCGATGTTGCCGTCGGCCGCGTTGACGCTGCTGGCGAGCAGGGCGATCAGGCCGCGCTGGTGTTCCAGCTCCACCCGCAGCTCGACGTTGAATTCGCCGGTGACATCCTTGGCCCATGAGAGCTGGATGCATTTTTCCGGGTTGTGGCGGATTTCGGTGATGTTGCGGCAGTTGTCCAGGTGCACCACCATGCCTTTACCGGCCGACAAGTGGCCGACAATCGGGTCGCCGGGGATCGGTGTGCAGCATTTGGCGTAGCTGAGCACCAGGCCCTCGGTACCACGAATCGCCAGCGGACCTTCGGGGCTCGGCAGCTGTTCGCCTTCGCCGAGCAGGCGGCGGGCGACTACATAGGCCATGCGGTTGCCCAGGCCAATATCTTCCAGCAGGTCTTCGATGGTTTCCTGGCGGTACTCGTGGAGCATCGCTTGCACGCGCTCTGTAGGAATCTTGTCCAAGGCGCTGTCGAAACCGTTGAGGACTTTGTTCAGCAGGCGTTCGCCCAGGCTGATGGACTCGGACCGGCGTTGCAATTTGAGCGCGTGACGGATGTGCGTGCGGGCCTTGCCGGTGACCACGAAGTTCAGCCAGGCCGGGTTCGGGCGTGCGCCCGGAGCGCTGACGATCTCGACCGTGGAGCCACTCTGCAGCGGTTCGGACAGCGGCGCGAGACGACGATTGATCCGACAGGCGATGCAGCTGTTACCCACATCGGTGTGCACGGCGTAGGCAAAGTCGACCGCCGTGGAGCCTTTGGGCAGCTCCATGATCCGGCCTTTGGGTGTGAATACGTAGACCTCGTCCGGGAACAGGTCGATCTTCACGCTTTCGATGAATTCCAGGGAGTTGCCGGCCCGTTGCTGCATTTCCAGCACGCCCTTGACCCACTGGCGGGCGCGGGCATGGGTGCCTTTGGGCTGCTCGTCGCCGCTGGATTTGTAGAGCCAATGGGCAGCAATGCCGTTGTTGGCCATCTCTTCCATTTCGCGGGTGCGGATCTGGATCTCGATCGGCACCCCATGCATGCCGAACAACGTGGTGTGCAGCGACTGGTAGCCGTTGGCCTTGGGGATCGCGATGTAATCCTTGAAGCGGCCTGGCAAAGGTTTGTACAAATTATGTACAGCGCCCAGCACGCGATAACAGGTGTCCACCTTGTCAACGATGATCCGGAACGCATACACGTCCATGATCTCGTTGAAGGCCCGGCGCTTGCCGCGCATCTTTTTATAGATGCCGTAGATATGCTTCTGCCGCCCGCTGACCTCGCCCTCGATCTCGTCGATCGCCAGGCAGTGGCTCAGCGACTCTTCGATCTTGTTGACGATTTCCTTGCGGTTGCCACGCGCGCGCTTGACCGCCTGGTAGATGCGCGCCGAACGCATCGGGTGCATGGCCTTGAAACCGAGGTCTTCGAATTCGATACGAATGGCGTGCATGCCCAGCCGGTTGGCGATGGGGGCGTAGATTTCCAGGGTTTCTTTGGCGATGCGCCGGCGTTTTTCGCCGGACAGCACTTCCAGCGTGCGCATGTTGTGCAGCCGGTCGGCCAACTTGACCAGGATCACCCGGATATCGCGGGCCATGGCCATGGCCATCTTCTGGAAGTTTTCCGCCTGGGCTTCGGCTTTGGTTTCGAAGTTCATCTGGGTCAGTTTGCTGACCCCGTCGACCAGTTCGGCCACGGTTTCGCCAAATTGCGCGCTGAGCGCTTCCTTGGCAATACCGGTGTCTTCGATCACGTCATGCAGCATCGCAGCCATCAGGCTCTGATGGTCCATGTGCATGTCGGCAAGAATATTTGCCACCGCAAGAGGATGGGTGACATACGCCTCGCCACTGCGGCGGCGCTGACCGTCGTGGGCTTGTTCGGCGTAGAAATACGCTCGGCGGACCAGGTTGACCTGGTCTGGGCCGAGGTAGGCCGATAAGCGATCGGCGAGGGCGTCTATGCTCGGCAAAGTGTGAACTCCTGCCGTTGGCTGTGACCCCGCGCCGTGCTACGTCGACCAGGCATAGGCTTAGACGGCCTCGTTGGACTCGTCCTCGAACGCTGCAAACAGCGGTTCGTCTTCAACGATTTCAGCGTTGGCGATGAACTCGTAGCTCATCAGGCCTTCAGCGATTTCACGCAGGGCTACAACAGTAGGCTTGTCGTTTTCCCACTGGACCAGGGGCTCTTTGCCGCCAGTGGCCAGTTGACGGGCACGCTTGGTAGAGAGCATGACCAGCTCAAAGCGGTTATCCACGTGTTCTAGGCAGTCTTCAACGGTTACGCGGGCCATGGTATTCCTCGGAGCGAATGCAAGATGCGCGCTGCCCGGTTGGGCGAGCGGACTGAACAGTTTAAAAAATCACCAGCGTTTAGGGAAGCGCTGATTTCTCGCAGGCCCTCGCAAAACCGCTACAAGTGCCAATGTAAAGCCCTTGCAGCGGTTTTGGGAAGAGCCAATCAACCGAGCAGTTCGGCCAGTAATTTGCCGAAACGCTGTTGCTGACGCTTTTGCTGGAGTTGATTGGTGCGGAAAATCGCCTTCAAATCATCCAGTGCGTGGGCAAAATCGTCGTTGATGATCAGGTAGTCGTAGTCGACGTAGTGGCTCATTTCACTGACGGCTTCGCGCATGCGGCCTTCGATGATCTCGTCACTGTCCTGGCCACGATTGGTCAGGCGCTGGTGCAAGGCTTCCAGCGACGGCGGCAAGATGAAGATCGAGCGCGCCTGGGGCATCAGCCGGCGCACTTGTTCGGCGCCTTGCCAGTCGATTTCCAGGATCAGGTCGTGGCCTTCGTCCAGGGTCTGCTGCAAGTGGCTCTGCGAGGTGCCGTAGAGATTGCCGAACACTTCGGCGCGTTCCAGGAAGTCGCCGTGTTCGATCATCTTGACGAACTCGGTGCGCTCGACGAAGTGATAGTGCACGCCGTTCACCTCACCTGGGCGCATGGCGCGGGTGGTGTGGGAGACCGAGATGCGGATCTGCTCGTCAGCGTCGGTCAAGGCCTTGACCAGGCTGCTTTTGCCCGCGCCCGACGGGGCGGAAATGATGTAAAGGGTGCCGGTGCTGTGGGTCATGGAGGTTGCCTTACTCAATATTCTGTACTTGTTCGCGCATCTGCTCGATCAACACTTTGAGGTTGACCGCCGCGGTGGTGCTGCGCGGATCGAACGCCTTGGAGCCCAGTGTATTGGCTTCGCGGTTGAGTTCCTGCATCAGGAAGTCCAGGCGCCGACCGGCGGCACCGCCGGACTTGAGCACTCGGCGCACTTCGAGGATGTGGGTGCTCAGGCGATCCAGCTCTTCGGCGACATCGCTCTTTTGCGCAAGCAGGACCATTTCCTGTTCCAGTCGCGTCGGGTCGAGGTCGGCCTTCATGTCGGTGAAGCGGTCGAGCACCTTCTGGCGCTGGGTGGCGAGCATTTGCGGCACCAGTTCGCGCAAGGTGACAACATCTTCTTCGATGGAGGTCAGGCGCTCGTTGATCAGGCGGGCCAGTTCGGCACCTTCGCGCTCGCGGCCGGCTTTCAGCTCCTTCAAACCCTGGTTAAACAGGGCGAGGGCTTCAGCGTTGAGGGCTTGCGGGTCGGTGGCGTCGGCCACCAGCACGCCGGGCCAGGCCAGCACTTCCAGCGGGTTGAGCGCGGCGGGCTGCTTGATCAGTCCGGCGATGGTTTCGGCGGCGGCGACCAGTTGCGCGGCACGGTCGCGGTCAATCTGCAAGGCTTTGCCGGTGGTTTCTTCGGTGAAACGCAGGGTGCATTCCAGCTTGCCACGGGAAATACCCTGGCGCAGCGCTTCACGCACGGCGCCTTCGAGGTCGCGGAACGATTCCGGCAGGCGCAGGTGCGGCTCCAGGTAACGGCTGTTGACCGAGCGCAGCTCCCAGCTCAGGGTGCCTTGGACGCCGGCTTTCTCGACGCGCGCGAAGGCGGTCATGCTGTGCACCATGGAGGTACCTCGCGTTGCAGCCCGAAAACACGGGCTGATGATTAAGAAGGCGCAGGATTGTAGCGCAGTGGGGCGGACACGCCCAAACCCGAGCATTCGTAACCGAATTTTTTAGCAGTGCCCCGAATCGGCTCGCGGCTCTATAATGCTCGGCAGTTTTTCGTCCTCAGTACAGGTGTCTCCCTATGAAACGTCCAAGTGGTCGCGCTGCCGATCAGCTCCGCTCGATCCGCATCACCCGCAACTACACCAAACACGCCGAGGGGTCTGTACTGGTCGAGTTTGGCGATACCAAGGTCATCTGCACCGTCAGCGTTGAAAACGGCGTGCCGCGCTTCCTTAAAGGCCAGGGCCAGGGTTGGCTGACCGCCGAGTACGGCATGCTGCCGCGCGCCACCGGCGAGCGTAACCAGCGTGAGGCCAGCCGTGGCAAGCAGGGCGGTCGTACCCTGGAAATCCAGCGCCTGATCGGCCGCTCCCTGCGCGCAGCCCTGGACATGTCCAAGCTGGGCGACGTGACCCTGTACGTCGACTGCGACGTGATCCAGGCCGACGGCGGCACCCGTACCGCGTCCATCACCGGCGCCATGGTGGCCCTGGTTGACGCACTGAAAGTGATCAAGAAGCGCGGCGGCCTGAAGGCGGGCGACCCGCTCAAGCAAATGATCGCCGCTGTGTCGGTAGGCATGTATCAGGGCGAGCCCGTGCTGGACCTGGACTACCTGGAAGACTCGGCCGCCGAAACCGACCTGAACGTGGTCATGACCAGCACCGGTGGTTTCATCGAAGTGCAGGGCACCGCCGAAGGCGCGCCATTCCAGCCGGCCGACCTGAATGCCATGCTGGCCCTGGCCCAGAAAGGCATGACCGAAATCTTCGAGTTGCAGAACGCCGCCCTGGCTGACTGAGCCCGCCTCAAGGAGAAACGCCATGAATGACAACAGCCAAGTGCCGGTGCCGACGCCTTCCTACGAAGTGCGCCAGGGGGCAATGTTGTGCCATCTCGCGGCGTTTCTGGGGTTTGTGTTCCCCTTCGGCAGTGTCGTGGGGCCATTGATCCTTTGGCAGATGAAGAAGGAAAAGGATGCGTTCATCGATGATCAAGGCAAGGAAGCCTTGAACTTCCAGATCACCGTGGCCATCGCCTGGATGGCTTGCATCGTGCTGGCCTTCGCGGTGGTTGGGTTTTTCCTGATGTTTGCCCTGGCGGTCGCCACGATCGTGCTGACCATCATCGGCAGCATCAAGGCCAACAAAGGGATTCCCTATCGCTACCCGTTGACCTGGCGTGTGATCAAATAATGAGCGCCCACAAAAAAACCGACAGCGATGTCGGTTTTTTTGTGGCTGGAAAAAGACCTCAGATGGTCAGTGTCCAGTCGTAGTCCACGATCAGCGGCGCATGCTGCGAGAAGCGTGGCTGGCGTGGCAGGCGTGCACTGCGGACGAACCGGCGCAGACCTGGGGTCAGCAACTGGTAGTCGAAACGCCAGCCCAGGTTGAGCATCTCAGCCTGTTCGTTATCCGGCCACCAGCTGTACTGGTCGCCTTCGCGGCTGACTTCGCGCAGGGCATCCACATAGCCCATGTTGCCGACAATCTCGTCCATCCAGGCACGTTCCGGCGCCAGGAAGCCCGGGGATTGCTGGCTGTCGCGCCAGTTCTTGATATCCAGCTTCTGTTGCGCCACGTACAGCGAGCCACAATAAATGTACTCGCGACGTTTGCGTCGCTGTTTATCCAGGTAACGGGCGAAATCGTCCATTAGCTTGAACTTCTGGTTCAAGTCTTCATCGCCGTTCTGCCCCGAAGGGAGCAGTAAGGTCGCGATGCTGACCTTGTCGAAATCGGCTTGCAGGTAGCGCCCGTAGCGGTCGGCTGTCTCGAAGCCGAGGCCGCTGATGACCGCCTTGGGTTGCAACCGCGAATACAAAGCCACGCCACCTTGGGTGGGCACTTCGGCATCGCAGGCATAAAGGAAGTAGCCATCCAGTTGGAAGGCTGGGTCGTCCAGTTCAAAGGCGGAGGCGCGGGTATCCTGCAGGCAGATGACGTCGGCATTCTGGGCTTGCAGCCAACTGAGCAAACCACGCTCGACTGCAGCCTGAATACCATTAACGTTCACACTGATGATCCGCATAAATGGCCCCAAAAATCGCGTGCGTGTATGATACACGCCGTCTACCTAATTAGCTAAATCCGTGGTATCTGAGGCTTTTTTCATGCAGGCGTATCAACGCGATTTCATTCGTTTTGCCATCGATCGCGGGGTTTTGCGCTTCGGTGAGTTCACCCTCAAGTCCGGGCGCACCAGCCCGTACTTCTTCAATGCGGGCTTGTTCAACTCGGGTTCGGCCCTGGCTCAGTTGGGGCGTTTCTACGCGGCAGCCATTGTTGAAAGCGGTATTTCCTTCGACGTGCTGTTTGGCCCGGCCTACAAGGGTATCCCCCTGGCAGCTGCAACGGCCGTGGCCCTGGCGGAACATCATGGGCGCGATCTGCCGTGGTGCTTCAACCGCAAGGAAGCCAAGGCTCATGGCGAAGGCGGCAGCCTGGTGGGTGCGCCGCTGACCGGCGATGTATTGATCATCGATGACGTGATCACGGCCGGTACGGCTATCCGTGAAGTGATGCAGATCATCGCGTCCCAGGACGGCGCCAAGGCCGCCGGTGTGCTGATCGCGCTGAACCGCCAGGAGCGTGGCAACGGTAAGTTGTCGGCGATCCAGGAAGTGGAGCGTGATTTTGGCATTCCCGTGGTGAGCATCGTGTCGTTGAACCAGGTGTTGCAGTTCCTGGAGGATGATCCGCAGCTCAAGCAGCACCTGCCGGCGGTGCGTGCGTACCGCGAGCAATTCGGCGTCTGACACAGTAAAACCTGTGGAGTGGGCTTGTGTGGGAGCGGGCTTTCAGTGATACAGGTGCTGACTGATCCACCGCTTTCGCGAGCAAGCCCGCTCCCACAGGGGATCTCCGCACTGCTGCAAAATCAGCGTCCATAAAAAAGCCCCGCTCAATCGGATTGTGCGGGGCTTTTTAGTTTATGGCGTTTAAGGACGCTTGCGGTTACTGATCAACGTGCCCATGCCGGTATCCGTGAAGATCTCCAGCAGTACCGCATTCGGCACCCGGCCATCGATGATCAGCGAGCTGCCGACGCCGCCTTGCACCGCTTCCAGCGCGCAACGGATCTTCGGCAGCATGCCGCCGTAGATGGTGCCGTCGGCGATCAGGTCGTCCACCTGTTGGGTGGTCAGGCCGGTCAGCACTTTGCCTTGCTTGTCCATCAGGCCGGCGATGTTGGTCAGCAGCATCAGCTTTTCAGCTTTCAGTGCTTCGGCCACCTTGCCGGCCACCAGGTCGGCGTTGATGTTGTAGGACTCGCCATTGGCACCCACACCGATCGGCGCGATCACCGGAATGAAGTCGCCCTTGACCAGCAGGTTCAGCAGGTCGGTGTTGATGCCGATCACTTCGCCCACTTGGCCGATGTCGATGATTTCCGGCTGGGTCATTTCCGGCGTCTGACGGGTCACGGTCAGTTTTTTCGCCCGGATCAGCTCCGCGTCCTTGCCGGTCAGGCCGATGGCACTGCCGCCGTGACGGTTGATCAGGTTGACGATGTCCTTGTTGACCTGGCCACCGAGGACCATCTCCACCACGTCCATGGTCTGCGCGTCAGTGACGCGCATGCCATCGATGAAGTGACTCTCGATCGACAAGCGCTTGAGCAGGTCGCCGATTTGCGGGCCGCCACCGTGGACCACCACCGGGTTGATCCCAACGGCTTTCATCAACACGATGTCGCGGGCAAAGCCGGTTTTCAGCTCGTCGCTTTCCATGGCATTGCCGCCGTACTTGATCACCAGCGTCTTGCCGACGTAGCGTCGGATGTACGGCAACGCTTCGGACAGGACCTTGGCAGTGTTGGCAGCGGCTTCGCGTTCGAGGGTCATTCAGGGCTCCGGTAAAAAATCAGAACGGTAATTGGAGATCAGGGGCAACACGTTTCAACTGGGCGTGGAACACGTCCTTGATGCGCTGCAACTCAGCCTCGGTATCCGCCTCGAAACGCAGGACCAGCACCGGTGTGGTGTTGGACGCGCGAACCAGGCCCCAGCCTTTGGCGTAATCGACTCGCACACCATCAATGGTGGTCAGGTTGGCGCCTTCGCCCCATTGCGCATCGTGCAGTGCGTCAATGATGCTGAATTTGCTCTCCTCGGTCACATGGATATTGATCTCTGGCGTAGAAATATCGTTCGGGAAGGTCTGGAACAGCTCTTCGGCGGTGGATTTTTCCTTGCTGAGGATCTCCAGCAGGCGTGCGGCGCTGTAAATACCGTCATCAAAGCCGAACCAGCGCTCCTTGAAGAACACGTGGCCGCTCATTTCGCCGGCCAACAGCGCGCCGGTTTCCTTCATTTTCTTTTTGATCAACGAGTGACCGGTCTTCCACATTAGCGGGCGGCCGCCATATTCCTTGATCAGCGGAGTGAGGCGGCGGGTGCACTTCACGTCAAAGATGATCTCGGCGTTGGCGTTGCGCGCTACCACATCGCGGGCAAACAGCATCAGCAGGCGATCCGGGAATACGATTTCGCCGGTTTCAGTCACCACGCCCACACGGTCGCCGTCACCGTCAAAGGCCAGGCCGACGTCAGCCCCGGTTTCCTTGACCTTGGCGATCAGGCCCACCAGGTTTTCAGGCTTGCCTGGGTCCGGGTGGTGGTTGGGGAAGTTGCCGTCGACCTCGCAGAACAACGGGATCACTTCGCAGTTCAGCGCTTCGAGCAGCTGCGGGGCGATCACGCCGGCCGCGCCATTACCGCAATCCACCACCACTTTGAGGCGGCGCGCGAGTTTGACGTCACGGGTGATTTCATCAGAGTAGCGTTGCAGGATGTCAACTTTGGTGACGGTGCCCTTGCCGCTGGTCAGGTCGTTGTTTTTCAGGCGGTCGTGCAGCGCCTGGATCTGTTCGTTGGCCAGGGTGTCGCCAGCGATGACGATCTTGAAGCCGTTGTAGTCCGACGGGTTATGGCTGCCGGTGAGCATTACTCCGGATTTGCCGGCCAGTACGTTGGCTGCGTAGTACAGCGCAGGTGTTGGCACCAGGCCAACGTCACTCACATGGCAACCGCTGTCGGCCAGGCCCTGGATCAGTTGCTCCACCAGTTCCGGGCCGGACAGGCGACCGTCACGGCCGACCGAAACATTGGGCTCATCCTGGGCCAGGCTCTGGGAGCCGATGGCGCGGCCAATCCAGTAGGCGGTTTCGGCTGTCAGGGTCTTGGGCACCACGCCACGAATGTCATAGGCGCGAAAGATGCTGTCGGGGAATGTCGGGACTACTCGGGCTGCGGTACTCATCGCGGGGGGGGAACTCCATCTGAAGGGGGCAAGGCTGGCCTTAATGTGGCTGACCGGCAGGCTCAAACTGAAGGGTATGACGGTGTTTTCGGCAGAGAGTTCGTGGTGCAAAAATGCCATCGGAGCGCTGGTTTCGTCTGGATTGTCGCGTAATTCGTTGATTTCTATGGAGAAATCTCGCTGATAAGGTCCGCGCATTCTTCGTCCTGAAAAGCCTTGCGGTGGCGTCTGGCCGGGCAATGGCGCCCGGCCAGATTCAGCTTAGTCAGTGACTTCCGGAATGCCCAAAACCGCCTGCGCCGCGTTGGGTTTCATCGAACTCCTCGACCAGCTCGAAATGCGCCTGCACCACCGGCACCAGTACCAACTGGGCAATGCGCTCGCCGACGGCGATGTTGAACGCGGTCTGGCCACGGTTCCAGCACGACACCATCAGCTCGCCCTGGTAGTCCGAGTCGATCAGGCCCACCAGGTTGCCCAGTACGATGCCGTGTTTGTGGCCCAGGCCGGAGCGGGGCAGGATCAGCGCCGCCAGGCCAGGGTCGCCGACGTAGATCGACAGGCCGGTGGGAATCAGGAGGGTCTGGCCCGGCTCAAGGACGGTGTCCTCCTTGAGCATGGCGCGCAGGTCGAGGCCGGCGGAGCCTGGAGTGGCGTAGGCCGGCAGTGGGAATTCGTTACCGATGCGTGGGTCGAGGATCTTGGCTTGCAAAGCGTGCATGGACATTAAACCTGGTTCAGCCGTTGGGCGATAAAAGAGATCAGTTGGCGGGCAATCTTGCCCTTGCTGGTCTGGGCGAAAACGGTGGCGTGCAACTCGCGGTCGATCACGCTGATGGCATTTTCCTCGCTGTTGAAGCCGATGCTCGGGTTGGCGACATCGTTGGCAACGATCAGATCGAGGTTTTTGTCTTTCAATTTGCGTGCTGCGTAGTCCAGCAGGTGTTCGGTCTCGGCGGCAAAGCCGACACTGAACGGACGGTCCGCACGGGTGGCGATGGTCGCCAGGATGTCCGGGTTGCGCACCATTTGCAGGAGCAGGCCGTCACCGCTTGTAGGGTCTTTCTTCAGTTTTTGCGGGGCGACGACTTCCGGGCGGTAGTCCGCCACCGCCGCCGAGGCGATGAACAGGTCGCACGGAATGGCTGCCTCACAGGCCGCCAGCATGTCGCGGGCGCTGACTACGTCGATTCGCGTGACCCGGTCAGGGGTCGGCAAATGCACCGGGCCGGTGATCAAGGTGACGCGTGCGCCTGCCTCGACCGCCGCTTCAGCCAAGGCAAAGCCCATTTTTCCTGAGCTATGGTTGGTGATGTAGCGCACCGGGTCGATGTTTTCCTGGGTCGGCCCTGCCGTGATCAGTACGTGCTTGCCGGTCAGGGCCAGGTGCTGGAAACACTCGGCGGCGCACAGCGCCAGGTCGGTTGCTTCAAGCATGCGGCCCATGCCGACGTCGCCACAGGCCTGGCTGCCGGAGGCCGGGCCGAACACTTTGAGGCCACGGCTTTGCAGGAGTTGGGTGTTGGCCTGGGTGGCCGGGTCGCGCCACATGGCCTGGTTCATGGCCGGGGCGATGGCGACGGTGGCGTCGGTGGCCAGTACCAGGGTGGTCAGCAGGTCATCGGCGATGCCCTGGGCCAGGCGTGCGATCAGGTCGGCGGTGGCCGGCGCGATCAGCACTAGGTCGGCCCATTTGGCCAGCTCGATATGGCCCATGGCGGCTTCAGCTGCCGGGTCGAGCAGGTCCAGGTGAACCGGGTGGCCGGACAGCGCTTGCATGGTCAGTGGGGTAATGAACTCACTGCCACCGCGGGTCATGACCACGCGCACTTCGGCGCCTTGGTCCAGGAGCCTGCGAACCAGTTCTGCGCTCTTGTAGGCGGCAATGCCGCCGCCAACGCCGAGAACGATGCGTTTCCGATACAGACGCTGCATTGGTTTGCCTTTCCAGTTCAGTGATGCCAGTTCAGTGACGCCTGCGATGCCCCCCTCCCCAGGGGAAATCACATGCAAAAAAGAGGGCCTACGATAACACAGCGTCCGCGAGGCAACAGCGGCGTACGCGCAGGGAGGTGGGATGAGTATTCGTGATTGGCCGGTGGCAGAACGGCCCCGGGAAAAGCTTTTGGAGTGGGGCGCGGCGAGTCTGTCGGATGCCGAACTGTTGGCGATCTTCCTGCGTACCGGGGTTTCCGGCAGGAGCGCGGTGGATCTGGCGCGCCATCTGTTGGCGCAATTCGGTGGCTTGCGCCCACTGCTGGAGGCCAGCCAGACGTTGTTCAACCAGCAACTGGGCCTGGGGCCGGCGAAGTTTGCCCAGTTGCAGGCAGTGCTTGAAATGGCCAAGCGGCACATGGCCGAGCGCCTGCGAAGCGAATCGGTGCTGGAAAGCCCCGTGGCCGTGCGGGACTACCTGAAGGCCATGCTGCGCCATGAGCCTCATGAGATCTTCGGCTGCCTGTTCCTTGATTCAAGGCACAGGGTGCTGGGCTTTGAGGCGTTGTCCCAAGGCACCATCGACGCGGCGATGGTGTATCCCCGGCAGGTGGTCAAGCGCGCTTTGGCCTACAACGCGGCGGCGTTGATCCTGTGCCATAACCATCCTTCCGGCAGCCTTGAGCCGAGCGCAGCTGATCGAAAATTGACCAGGTTGCTGCAGAAAGCCCTGGAAGTGGTGGATGTGCGGGTGCTGGATCACATCATCGTGGGGGATGGCGATCCGTTGTCGATGGCGGAATATGGGTGGATTTAGCCCGCCCCATCGGGACGGGCCTGGTGCTCAGGGCTTGACGCTGACTTTCGAGAAATCCTGGCGACCGAACGGACTCACCTGGTAGCCCTCAACATTCTTGCGAGCCAGGGCAAACGCCGTCGGGTGCGCGAGCGGCAACCACAGCGCCTGTTGCTGGATCTGCGCCTGGGCCTGCTGGTACAGCTTACTGCGTACGCCTTGCTCGCTGGTGGTCTTGCCGGCGCTGATCAGTTTGTCCAGCGCAGGGTCGCAGTAGCGCGCGAAGTTGGTGCCGGATTTTACCGCTGCGCAGGAAAACTGCGGGGTCAGGAAGTTATCCGGGTCGCCGTTGTCGCCGGCCCAGCCCATGAACAGCAGGTCGTGTTCGCCGGCCTTGGCGCGACGAATCAGCTCGCCCCATTCGATCACGCGGATCTCGGCCTGGATGCCGACCTTGGCCAGGTCAGCCTGCAGCAGCTGTGCGCCAAGGTTTGGGTTGGGGTTCAGCAGACTACCGGTAGGGCGGGTCCAGATGGTGGTCTTGAAACCGTCCTTGAGCCCGGCGCGGTCCAGCAGTGCCTTGGCTTTGGCGAGGTCCTGTGGATAACCGGGCAGATCCTTGGCGTAGCTCCAGGTGTTGGGCGGGTAGGGGCCGTTGGCGGCTTCGGCGGTGCCTTCAAATACGGCCTTGAGGTAGCTGCCCTTGTCGAACGCCAGGTTGATCGCCTGGCGCACTTCTGGCTTGTCGAGAGGCGGGTGCTGGCTGTTGATGGCCAAGAAGGCGGTCATGAAGGCCGCCGTTTTCTCCACCTTGAGCGCCGGGTCTTTTTCGGCTTCGCCCACATCCAGCGGCTTGGGTGACAGGGCGATCTGGCATTCGTCGCGATGCAGTTTCTGCAGGCGCACATTGGCGTCCGGGGTGATGGCGAAGATCAAGTTATCCACAGGCGGTTTGCCGGCGAAGTAGTTCGGGTTGGCCTTGTAGCGCACCACGGCATCTTTCTGGAAGCGGCTGAAGATGAACGGCCCGGTGCCGATCGGCTGGCTGTTGAGCTTTTCCGGGGTGCCGGCCTTGAGCAGTTTTTCGGCGTATTCCGCCGGGTAGATCGAGGCAAAGCCCATGCTCAGGGCGGCGAGGAAGGTGGAGTCGGCGTGATCCAAAGTGAAGCGCACGGTCAGCGGGTCGAGGGCGTCGATTTTCTTGACCAGCGTCGGCAGTTGCAGCGACTGCGCGTGGGGGAAGCCGCTCTGGGCGATCTTGTGCCATGGGTTCGCGGGGTCGAGCATGCGCTCGAAGCTGAAGCGCACATCTTCGGCGGTCAGGGTGCGGCTTGGTGTGAAGTACTCGGTGCGATGGAATTTCACATCCGGGTGCAGCTTGAAGGTATAGGTCAGGCCATCCGGCGAAACTTCCCAGCTGTCCGCCAGGCTGGGCACCAGTTTGCCGCTCGCCGCATCGTAGTCCACCAGGCGGTTCATCAGCACGTCGGCCGAGGCGTTGGTGGTGGTCAGCGAGTTGTATTGCACCACATCGAACCCTTCGGGGCTGGCCTCGGTGCAGACGCTCAAGTTGCTGGCGGCAGAGGCCAGCGGCGCGATAAAGAGAGGGGCGAGCAATAGCGGTAGGGCAGCGAGGCGCATGTTCGGTTTCCTTTGCAGATCGAAGGCCCATCTGCGAGTGCAGTCTGGAAAAGTCCTACCGTAGTGGTCTGATTGGTAAATGACTAGCCCATTTTTGCCTGTGCTTTTGCCCCAAATACTGTTTTGATGGCACCTCAGCGCGTTTTGTCGTGCACTTCACCGTGCCCGCGAGCGCTGTAAATCATTCTGTGCGACGAGCGGTCGGCTGTGACAGCGGCCCCTCCTGGCAACGGTTCAGGCGTCTGCCGCCAAGATTTACGCCAGTAAAAACACTCGGGCTGTTGTTGCACTGGGGTCTTTCTGGTATAAAGCAGCGCTCTTTTCTAGGGGCCCGGTTCCTTCGCTTGTAGGTGTAGCCGGTAAGACCCTAAAGAAACGCGGCGCCTGGCGCCAAATGACTGAGAGATTAAGCGGCCAACCCATGCCGGGTTGGGCATGTGGTTTTAGAGGGCTGAGGCATGTCGAGAGTCTGTCAAGTTACCGGTAAGGGTCCGGTGACTGGGAATAACATTTCCCACGCAAATAACAAAACCCGTCGTCGTTTCCTGCCGAACCTGCAGCATCACCGCTTCTGGGTTGAAGAAGAGAAACGTTTCGTCCGTCTGCGCGTATCTGCTAAAGGCATGCGCATCATCGACAAGCGTGGCATCACTGTCGTGCTGGCTGAATTGCGCCGCGCTGGCACAATCTAAGGAGCTATATCATGCGTGAATTGATTCGAATGATCTCTAGCGCCGGTACTGGTCACTTCTACACTACCGACAAGAACAAGCGTACTACCCCGGACAAGCTCGAAAAGAAAATGTTCGACCCGCGCGTTCGCAAGCACGTGATCTACAAAGAAGGCAAAATCAAGTAATTGATTTTCCTCCTTGTGAAAAAAAGCCCGTATCTCACGATTCGGGCTTTTTTTTGCCTGCGATTTGCCGGTCAGGCTTTCTGTTCGAACACCACGTAGATCTTGCGGCAAGGCTCCAGCACTTCCCAGGTACCGCTGAAGCCGGCGGGGATCACGAAACGGTCGCCGGCGCGCAAGGTCTTGGCATTGCCGTCGGCATCACGTAGCACGGACACGCCCTGCACAATCTCGCAGTATTCGTGTTCGGTGTAGTTGACCTTCCACTGCCCGACTTCACCTTCCCACACGCCGGCACTCATCTGTCCGCACGGGCTGTTGTAGTGGTTATAGATCGTTTGCTCGGGATCGCCCTTGAGGATTTTTTCGGCAGCGGGGCGGTAGCGTTCTGGGGCGGTGCTGGCTTGGCTGAAGTCGACGATGTCCTGGATGCTCATGTGCGTGTCCCGTCTGGCCTGCGGTTGGAGAACCCAAAGTCTATGTTTATTAAAATGAACATCGCAAGGGCGTTTGCCGGGGTTATGTCAAATATATTGAAACATCCCCAGCCGCTGGTTTAGGGTGGCAGCTGCCTTGAGCCGAACAGCAGGCTGGCCGGGCAAGAATTCTTTGAGGCTGCCGGGGGACACCGCCCGGCCCTTGTATTCAATAAGAGGAGGACACTCGCATGACCACCCTGACCCGTGCCGACTGGGAACAACGCGCCAAGGATCTGAAGATCGAGGGCCGTGCCTATATCAATGGCGAGTACACCGCCGCCGTATCCGGTGACACCTTCGAATGTATCAGCCCGGTCGATGGCCGCCTGCTGGCCACTGTTGCCAGCTGTGACGCGGCCGACGCCCAGCGCGCCGTGGAAAACGCCCGCGCCACCTTCAATTCCGGCGTGTGGTCGCGCCTGGCGCCGGCCAAACGCAAGTCCGCCATGCTCCGTTTCGCCGCGTTGCTCAAGGCCAATGCCGAAGAGCTGGCGCTGCTCGAAACCCTGGACATGGGCAAGCCGATCAGCGACTCCCTGAACATCGACGTACCCGGCGCGGCCAATGCTCTGAGCTGGAGCGGCGAAGCCATCGACAAGATCTACGACGAAGTCGCCGCGACCCCACACGACCAATTGGGCCTCGTGACCCGCGAACCCGTTGGCGTGGTTGGCGCCATCGTGCCGTGGAACTTCCCGTTGATGATGGCCTGCTGGAAACTCGGCCCGGCGCTGTCCACTGGTAACTCGGTGATCCTCAAGCCGTCCGAAAAATCCCCGCTGACGGCCATCCGTATCGCGGCCCTGGCCGTTGAAGCCGGTATTCCAAGAGGCGTGTTCAACGTGCTGCCGGGCTACGGTCACACCGTCGGCAACGCGCTGGCGCTGCACATGGACGTCGACACCCTGGTGTTCACCGGTTCCACCAAGATCGCCAAGCAACTGTTGATCCGCTCCGGTGAATCGAACATGAAGCGTGTGTGGCTGGAAGCTGGCGGCAAGAGCCCGAACATCGTGTTTGCCGACGCGCCTGACCTGCAAGCCGCCGCCGAATCCGCCGCCGGTGCCATTGCCTTCAACCAGGGCGAGGTCTGCACCGCAGGTTCCCGCCTGCTGGTGGAACGCTCCATCAAGGATAAATTCCTGCCATTGGTGATCGAGGCCCTCAAGGGCTGGAAGCCCGGCAACCCACTGGACCCGGCAACCAATGTGGGCGCGCTGGTGGACACCCAGCAAATGAACACCGTGCTCTCGTACATCGAAGCCGGCCATGCCGATGGCGCCAAGTTGGTCGCCGGTGGCAAGCGCACCCTGGAAGAAACCGGTGGCACTTATGTCGAACCGACGATTTTCGATGGTGTGACCAACGCCATGAAGATTGCCAAGGAAGAGATTTTTGGCCCCGTCCTGTCGGTGATCACCTTCGACAGCGCCGAAGAAGCTGTCGCCATCGCCAACGACACCATCTACGGCCTGGCCGCAGCCGTGTGGACAGCCGATATCTCCAAGGCGCACCTCACCGCCAAGGCCCTGCGCGCCGGTAGTGTGTGGGTCAACCAGTATGACGGCGGCGACATGACCGCGCCGTTCGGTGGCTTCAAGCAATCGGGCAACGGTCGCGACAAGTCGTTGCATGCGTTCGACAAGTACACCGAGCTGAAGGCGACCTGGATCAAGCTCTAAGCAACACCGCAGTCCAAATGTGGGAGCGGGCTTGCTCGCGAAAGCGGTATGACAGTCGACATCAATGTTGAATGTGCAACCGTTTTCGCGAGCAAGCCCGCTCCCACACTGTTTTGCATGACCTCAAGAATTATCCACAGGAGCGTGGAAATGCGTTGGGCGACTTATTTCGCAGTCCTGGCTTCGGTGCTCAGTGTCGGCCTGGCCCTGGGCGTCAGCATGCCGCTGGTGTCCCTGCGCCTCGAAAGCTGGGGCTACGGCAGTTTCGCAATCGGCGTGATGGCAGCGATGCCGGCCTTTGGCGTACTGCTGGGTGCGAAGGTCTCCAGTCGCATGGCCTCATGGCTCGGCACCGCCAACCTCATGCGCCTGTGCCTGTGGGCGGGCGCGGTGTCCATCGGTTTGCTGGCGATCCTGCCCAGCTACCCGGTGTGGTTGGTATTGCGCCTGATGATCGGCGTGATCCTGACCATCGTATTCATCTTGGGCGAAAGCTGGATCAACCAGTTGGTGGTGGAGCAGTGGCGCGGACGGCTGGTGGCGCTGTATGGCTGCAGCTATGCCTTGAGCCAGCTGTCGGGTCCGTTGCTGCTGGGCCTGATCGGCACAGGCCATGACTACGGCTTCTGGGTCGGCGTGGGCTTGTTGGTAGTGGCGCCATTCCTGTTGCTGGGCCGCTCCGGCGCGCCCACCGCCGAGTCCTTCAGCGTGACCTTCGCCGACCTCTGGCGCTTCTGCCTGAGCCTGCCCGCGATTGCCTGGGCGGTGGCGTTGTTCGCCGCGTTCGAGGCGATGATTCTGACGCTGTTGCCGGTGTATTGCCTGCAGCAGGGCTTCACCGCCGAGATGGCCCTGGCCATGGTCAGCACCGTAGTGGTCGGCGATGCGCTGCTGCAATTGCCTATTGGCGCATTGGCCGACTACCTGCCGCGACGTACGCTGTTCCTGAGTTGTGCGGTGCTGTTACTGGTGTCGAGCCTGGCGATTCCACTGCTGATGCACACGCCGCTGATCTGGCTGGTCTGGGTGGTGTTCGGCGCGAGTGCCGGAGGGTTGTTCACCCTGTCGTTGATCCTGATCGGCGAGCGCTACCGTGACGATGCGCTGGTACGCGCCAATGCCCATGTGGCGCAGTTGTGGGGGATCGGTTGCCTGATCGGTCCGCTGGTGGCCGGCGCTGGCAGCCAGTGGATCAGCGGGCATGCGTTGCCGTTGCTGATGGCGGCCGGTGCGCTGGGCCTGGTGCTGTTGTTGCTGCGCCAAGGCGCATTCGGAGCGGCACAACCGGTGTAGGAGCGAGTTTGCTCGCGAAGAACTCAAGGACGCCGCGTTAAACCAGGCGGCACGCGTTATCGTTAACGTTTTTCGCGAGCAAGCTCGCTCCTACAGCAAGCGTTCCAGGCCTACTGAGGTGGCAAACCAGGCATTGAACCGTCGCCACCAACTGCCAGGCTCGCGGGTCAAGGTGTGCAGTTGGCCGTTATCTTCGGTCACCCACACGACTTGGCCGTCCTGCAGCTTCGCCTCGTAGCTCAAGGGCGGCGCCATGCCTTGCAGCGCCAGGTTGCGCACATGTTCTGCCAGCTCAGGGCTGTCGACCAGCACACCCACTTCGGTATTCCACAGCACCGAGCGCGGGTCGAAGTTGAATGAACCAATAAACGACTTCTCGCGATCAAAGATCATCGCCTTGCTGTGCAGGCTCGAATCGGAGCCCCTGAAGGTGCCTCGGCGAAACAGGTGTGGGCCGCTGCCGCCACTGGGGTCGCCCGGTTGGCGGCGCAGCTCGTAGAGTTTCACGCCGTGCTCCAGCAGCGCCTTGCGATAGGGCGCATAACCGCCGTGCACGGCAGGCACGTCGGTGGCTTCCAGGGAGTTGGTCAGCAGGCTCACCGACACACCGGCATCGGCGCGCCCGGTCAGGTACACCAGGCCGGGTTGCCCTGGCACGAAGTACGCCGAGATCATTATCAGCTCATGATTGACCCCTTCCAGCTCCGGTGCCAGTTGGGTGGTGAGCAACAACCGAGGATCCGGGTCGGCCTTGGCCAGCACCTTGCTCGGCGCGTCCCACAATGCCTGGTTCCAGGCCCAGATCAGCTCGCGGCGCCAGGTGTCCATGCGCGGTTGGGTCTGGTAGGTGCGCAAGCGGTTGTACAACGCGTGGTTCTGCTGGCGCGATTCGGCCAGGGACGCTTCCAGGCGCACACGCGCGGCGGCCAGGTCGCTTTTGGAGGGCATATTGGCGACAAAGTCATCGATCGGCTTGCTCAGGGCGCTGTTCCAGTATTGGTCGAAACTATGACCAAGCTGCTCGGCGACGGGCCCCACGCTGAGCATGTCGATATCGGTGAAGTTCAGGTTGGGCTCAGCGTCGAAATACTCATCCCCCAGATTGCGTCCGCCGACGATCGCCACGCTGTTGTCCGCCAGCCACAGCTTGTTGTGCATGCGCCGATGCTGCAGCGACAGGTTGAACAGCCGTCCCATGGCCCGTGTGGCACCCGTGCTGCGGCCCAGGTGCAAGGGGTTGAACAGGCGGATCTCGATCTTGGGATGGGCGGCGAGGGTGGCGATGATCTGGTCGAGGCCGTCGCTGGTGGTGTCGTCCAGCAGGATGCGCACGCGCACGCCACGGTCAGCAGCCTTGAGCAGTTCGTCCACCAACATGCGCGTACTGATGCCGTCATGCACAATGTAGTACTGCAGATCGAGGCTGATCTGGGCGTTGCGGATCAGTTCGGCGCGGGCCATGAAAGCCTCGCTGCTATTGGGCAGCAGGCGAAAGCCGGAGCGGCCTTGATACGGCGCCGCCTGCGCTTGGATCGAGCGGCCGAACGATGATTGTGCGGCGGGCAGGGCGTCGCTGGGGATGCGCGGTGTGCTCACCGTTGCGCAGCCGCCCAGGGCCAGGGCTCCCAGCAGGAAAAACGGTAATAGCCGTTGAATCATCAAGGGAGTTGCTTCCAGATCAGGGCGGTTGTCGGCATGTGACGGCAAATTCCTGCAAAAGGTCAGTCGGCCGCCTCGGCCAGCATCTTGATTGCGGCAGCACCCACCTTGCGTACGGCTTCTTCAATCTGCGGCGTTGGCTTGGCAGCGTAGTTCATGCGCAGGCAGTTCCGGTATTTGCCCGACGCCGAAAAGATGCTGCCGACGGCCACCTGCACGCCTTGCTCTACCAACACACGGTTGAGCTTGAGCGTATCAAAGCCTTCCGGCAGCTCGATCCAGAGCATGAAACTACCCTGGGGCCTGCTGGCGCGGGTGCCGGTAGGGAAGTAGCGGCTGACCCAGTCGATCATCAAGTCACGATTACGCTGGTATTGGGTACGCATCCGCCGCAAATGCGGTTCGAAGTGACCACCTTTCAGGAATTCGGCAATCGCGATCTGCGGTTGCGTTGCGGTGCAGCCGGTGCTGATGTATTTCATGTGCAGCACCCGTTCCAGGTATCGGCCCGGTGCGACCCAACCGATGCGCAAACCCGGTGCCAGGGTTTTCGAGAATGAACTGCACAGCAATACACGGCCGTCTTCGTCGAAGGACTTGATGGTGCGCGGGCGCGGGTAGCTGTAGGCCAGCTCGCCATACACATCGTCTTCGATGATCGCCACGTCAAAGCGCTGCGCCAGGGTCAGCAGCGCCTTTTTGCGCGCCTCGGGCATGATGTAGCCCAAGGGGTTGTTGCAGTTGGGGGTCAGCTGGATGACCTTGATCGGCCACTGTTCCAGCGCCAATTCCAGGGCTTCAAGGCTGATGCCGGTGATCGGGTCGGTGGGGATTTCCAGGGCTTTCATGCCCAGGCCCTTGAGGGTCTGCATGGCGCCGTGAAAGCTCGGCGAATCCACCGCGACAATGTCGCCTGGCTCGCAGATCGCATGGATGCTGGCGGACAGTGCCTCATGGCAACCGGTGGTGATCACGATGTCCTCGGCCGTCAGCTGGCAGCCGGAATCCAAGGAGAGACGGGCGATTTGCTCGCGCAATTCCACACAGCCGAGGATGTTGTCGTAATACAGGCCCGGTAGATCCTGGCGGCGACTCACGCGGGCCAGGCTGCGCAGCAGGGGCTTGATGGTCGGCGACAATACATCCGGCATGCCTCGGCCCATCTGTATGACATCCTTGCGCGGAACTGCGCGAATCAACTCCAGTACCTGATCCCACTGGGAGATTTCCACGGGCCGCTGTGCCGGACGGCCAACCTCGGGCAGGGCCGGCAGCTCGCGACTGACCGGCACGAAATAGCCGGATTTTGGCTTGGGCATCGCCAGGCCGTTGTCTTCCAGCAATCGATAGGCCTGCTGCACGGTGCTCAGGCTGACCCCATGTTCCACGCTCAAGGCCCGTACAGAAGGCAAACGATCACCAGGGCGATAGAAGCCCTGTTCGATGCGGGTGCCCAGCAACTCGGCGAGGTTCATGTACAGGGTCATGGCGTTTGCTCCCGATAAACCATTACAGATAGGCAGAAAATACAGGATTCAGCCAACCATAGGCAGTATCTGTATGTATTTAATAAAGGTGGGTTGAATCTGTAATGGTTTCTGCCGTACGCCCATGCTTGTCACTCAAGGCAACAATGCAAATGAGGGGCAGCAAAATGAACGGCATGAGCGATGTGCGGCTGGCGTTACACAGTCAGGAACTGGAGGCAGAGCAGGAGCGGGCTACGGCGCCGCGCGACATCGGCCGCTGGAGTCTGTTCTGGCACCGTCGTCACACGCGCAAGGCTCTGCTGCATCTGACGAGCGAACAGCTGCGCGATGTCGGATTGACCGCCGAACAAGCGCGCCAGGAAGGTCTGAAATCCTTCTGGCGCGATTGAATCACATCCGCTCTTTGAGGCGGTGCCAGAGCATCCCCAATGCCAGCAGCGGCGAGCGCAGGTGCTTGCCGCCGGGGAAGGTGATGTGCGGCACCTGGGCGAACAGGTCAAAGCGCCCCTGTTGCTGGCCACTGATGGCTTCGGCCAGCAACTTGCCCGCCAGGTGGGTGGCGTTGAGGCCATGGCCGGCGTAGGCCTGGGCGTAATACACGTTGGGTTGGTCGGTCAGGCGGCCAATCTGCGGCAAGCGGTTGGCACCGATACCGATCATGCCACCCCATTGATAATCGATTTTCACGTCGGCCAATTGCGGGAACACCTGCAGCATTTTCGGGCGCATGTAGGCGCCGATGTCCTTGGGATCGCGACCGGAGTAATGGCAGGCGCCGCCGAACAGCAGGCGACGGTCGGCGGACAGCCGGAAGTAATCCACCGTGACACGCTGGTCGCACACCGCCATGTTCTGCGGCAGCAAATCGACAGCTTGGGCTTCGCTCAACGGTTCGGTGGCGATGATGTAGCTGCCGGCGGGCAACACTTTGCCGCTCAGGCGTGGGTTGAGGCCATTGAGGTAGGCATTGCAGGCCAGCACCAGGGTTTTGGCGCGTACGTTGCCCTGGGCGGTGTGTACGTTGACTTCGGGGCCGTAGTCGATGCGCGTGACTTCGGACTGCTCGAACAGCTTCACGCCCAGCTGCTGCGCGGCGGCGGCCTCACCAAGGGCCAGGTTCAGCGGGTGCAAGTGGCCGGACCCCATGTCAATCATGCCGCCTACATAACGGTCCGAGCCGATCACGCTGCTCATTTGGTCAGCGTGCAGCAGGCGCACTTCATGGCGATAGCCGAGGCCGCGGAGCTCTTCGGCGTCTTCGGCCAGGCCTTGCAGGTCGCGGGACTTGTTGGCCAGGTCGCAGTAGCCCCACGTCAAGTCGCAGGGGATCTGGAAGCGTTCGACGCGCTCACGCACGATCTCCACCGCTTCCAGGCCCATCAGCTTCATCTGGCGCACGCCTTCGGTGCCGATCACGTTGGCGAACTGGTCCAAGCCATGCCCGACGCCACGAATCAATTGGCCGCCGTTGCGTCCGCTGGCGCCCCAGGCGATCTTGCGTGCCTCCAGCAACACCACGCTGAAACCCCGCTCGGCCAGCTCCAGCGCCGTGTTCAGCCCGGAAAAGCCCCCGCCGACCACGCATACATCGGCCGTCATGTCGCCCGTCAACACCGGGTAATCGGGTTGCGCCACACTGCTGGCTGCATAATAGGACGGAGCGTGCCGGGCGCTGGCAGTCATGGGGAGCATCCCTGTTTGGAAAATTTGACGCAGGATACAGCGGTCGGACAAAACTGTCTGCGCAGGGCGTTTTGCGTCAGAATCCACGTCTATTCGCCGTTCGGTATGTGTTTCGATGAGTTGCAACAGTCAGAAAATCAGCGCGCTGCGTCGGCAGATTCCTTCGTTCGAGTGCGTTCCCGGTTGCCACGACTGCTGTGGGCCGGTGACCACCTCGCCGGAGGAAATGTCGCGCCTGCCGCGCAAGACCGCCGCCGAGCAGGACGCGGCCATGGATGAACTGAACTGCGTGCACCTGGGCCCCCACGGCTGCACGGTGTACGACGAGCGACCGTTGATCTGCCGGCTGTTCGGCACGACCAAGACGTTGCCGTGCCCCAACGGGCGCAGGCCGGTGGAGCTGATTCACCCGCGGGTGGAAAAACAGATCCACGAATACATGGCGAGTACCCGGCAGGTACTGGTTTAACTCGGTTACTGTGTTGTGTCAGTCAGTCCGGGATCGGAAGGTTCAGGCTCTCCTTAACTTCTTCCATCACGATATAGCTCTTTGACTCCCGCACATGGGGCAACTTGAGCAGGATATCGCCCAGCAGTTTGCGGTACGACGCCATCTCGGAAATTCGCGCCTTCACCAGGTAGTCGAAGTCGCCCGACACCAAGTGACACTCCAGCACATGGGGCAGTTTCAACACGGCGCGGCGGAACTCCTCAAAGGTGTCGCCGGACTTGTAATCGAGGCTGATCTCGACAAATACCAGCAAACTGCCTTTCAAATGCTGCGGGTTGAGCCGCGCGTTGTAGCCCATGATGATCCCTTCACGCTCTAGCCGGCGCACGCGCTCGGTACAGGGCGTGGTCGACAGCCCGACCTTTTCCCCCAGCTCCGTAAACGAAATACGCCCGTCGGTTTGCAGGATGCGCAGGATGTTGCGGTCGATCTTGTCCAGCTCCCGCTTGGTCTGGGTGTTGGTACGCATAGGGGATACGCCTCTGTGAAAAGGGTTTTTGCCGAGAATTGTCGCCAAATATAGGCAGTTATATAGTGAAATGCACTGGCAATTGTTTTTTACACTGCGCTCATCATTGCTCGAATAACACACGTCAGCGGCCATGCCCGCGATGAGGATATAAAAATGCGCGTTCTGGTCTTGGGTAGCGGCGTCATTGGTGTGACCAGTGCCTACTATTTGGCGCGGGCCGGCTTTGAAGTGGTTGTCGTCGACCGTCAGCCTGCTGCTGCCATGGAAACCAGTTTCGCCAACGCCGGCCAGGTGTCGCCAGGCTATGCATCGCCCTGGGCCGCACCGGGTGTGCCACTCAAGGCCATCAAGTGGCTGCTGCAACGCCACGCGCCGCTGGCGATCAAGGCCACCGCCGATATCGACCAATACCTGTGGATGGCGCAGATGCTGCGCAACTGCACCGCGAGCCGTTATGCGGTGAACAAGGAGCGCATGGTGCGCCTGTCCGAGTACAGCCGCGACTGCCTCGACGAACTGCGCGCGGAAACCGGCATTGCCTACGAAGGCCGTAGCCTGGGGACTACCCAACTGTTCCGCACCCAGGCGCAGCTGGATGGCGCAGCCAAGGACATCGCCGTGTTGAAAGAGTCCGGCGTGCCGTTCGAAGTGCTCGACCGCGCCGGCATTGCCCGCGTCGAGCCGGCCCTGGCGAGCGTCACCGATATCCTCGCCGGCGCCTTGCGCCTGCCTAACGACCAGACCGGTGACTGCCAGATGTTCACCACCCGCCTGGTCGACATGTGCAAGCAGCTCGGCGTGGAATTCCGCTTCGAGCAAGACATCCAGCGCCTCGATTACGCCGGTGACCGCATCAACGGCGTGTGGGTCGACGGCAAGCTGGAAACCGCCGACCGCTACGTGTTGGCCCTCGGCAGCTACTCGCCGAAATTGCTCAAGCCGCTGGGGATCAAGGCGCCGGTGTACCCGCTCAAGGGCTACTCGCTGACCGTGCCGATCACCAACCCGGCGATGGCGCCGACTTCGACCATTCTCGACGAGACCTACAAGGTCGCGATCACCCGTTTCGACAACCGCATCCGCGTCGGCGGCATGGCTGAAATAGCCGGTTTTGACCTGTCGCTTAACCCGCGTCGGCGCGAAACCCTGGAGATGATCGTCAACGACCTTTATCCTCAGGGCGGCGATTTGACCGAAGCCACGTTCTGGACCGGCCTGCGCCCGACCACCCCCGACGGCACGCCGATTGTCGGTGCTACCCCGTTCAAGAACCTGTTCCTGAATACCGGCCACGGCACCCTCGGTTGGACCATGGCTTGTGGCTCCGGTCGCTTGCTGGCCGACCTGATGGCCAAGAAAACGCCGCAGATCAGTGCGGAAGGCCTCGATATTTCCCGTTACGGCAACCACCAGGAGTCCGCACAACATGTCAATCCAGCGCCAGCTCACCAATGAGCGCATGAGCCAGATCGTTGTCCACAACGGTACCGTGTACCTGGCCGGGCAAGTCGGCGACGACATGAATGCCGGAATTGAACAGCAGACCCGTGAAACCCTGGCCAATATCGAGCGTTTGCTGGACCTGGCCGGCACTGACAAGACCAAGTTGCTGTCGGTGACGATCTACCTGAAAGACATCGACGCGGATTTCGCCGGCATGAACGCGGTATGGGACAAGTGGCTGCCCAAAGGTGTTGCGCCGGCCCGTGCCACGGTTGAAGCCAAGCTGTGCGAACCGGAAATCCTGGTAGAGCTGTCCGTCGTGGCTGCCCTGCCTTAAACAACGATCCCTCTCCCGGTGCCGAGGTTGCCTGTCGGTGCCGGTTTTTCTTCACTCTGCCGCCTAGAAGCCTGCCACCATGCGTCCTGCCCGTGCCCTGATTGACCTCCAAGCCCTGCGCCACAACTACCAATTGGCCCGTGAAGTCACGGGGGCCAAGGCCCTTGCCGTGATCAAGGCCGATGCCTACGGACATGGCGCCGTGCGTGTGGCCCAGGCGTTGGAAGCCGAGGCCGATGGGTTCGCCGTCGCCTGTATCGAAGAGGCGTTGGAGCTGCGCGCCGCCGGGATTCGTGCGCCGGTGCTGCTGCTGGAAGGTTTCTTCGAGGCTGATGAGCTGCCACTGATCATCGAGCATGATTTCTGGTGCGTGGTGCATTCGCTGTGGCAGTTGGAGGCCATCGAACAGGCCAAGCTGAGCAAACCGCTGACTATCTGGCTCAAGCTCGATTCCGGCATGCACCGTGTTGGCTTGCACCCCAAGGATTATCACGAGGCTTATCAGCGCTTGCTGGCCAGCGGCAAGGTGGCCAAGATCGTACTGATGAGCCACTTTGCCCGCGCCGATGAACTCGACTGCGTACGCAGTGATGAACAGGTGGCGGTGTTTGACGCGGCGCGCCAGGGCTTGTCGGCCGAGGTGAGCCTGCGCAACTCGCCATCGGTGATGGGCTGGCCGAATGTGTCTAGCGATTGGGTCCGTCCCGGCATCATGCTCTACGGTGCGACGCCTTTTGGCGAAGACCAGGCCGTAGCCTCGCGCTTGCAGCCAGTAATGACCCTGGAGTCCAAGGTTATCTGCGTACGTGAGCTGCCGGCCGGGGAGCCGGTGGGCTACGGCGCCAAGTTCATTACGCCGAAACCCATGCGTATCGGCGTGGTTGCCATGGGATATGCCGATGGCTATCCGCGCCACGCGCCGACCGGTACGCCGGTACTGGTGGCCGGGCAGCGCAGCCAGTTGCTGGGCCGTGTGTCCATGGACATGCTGTGCATTGACCTGACTGACCTGCCTCAGGCCGGGCTCGGTTCCACGGTGGAGTTGTGGGGCAAAAACATCCTGGCCAGTGATGTGGCGGTCGCCGCCGAGACCATTCCTTACCAACTGTTCTGCAACCTGCGCCGCGTGCCAAGGCTCTATTCCGAGGCTTGACCGCCAGTCACGAACACAAGCGCCCGGGATTTAGGCCCAAGTGTTGTAAATACTGAACGCTGTCGCCATGATAACGCTCAATTACAACAAAGCCTGAATCCTAGGAGGCTCCTGCATTGGACGTCGGCGAACGACTGCAATCCATCCGTAAACTGAAGGGTCTTTCCCAGCGCGAGCTCGCCAAGCGCGCGGGTGTCACCAACAGCACCATTTCGATGATCGAAAAAAACAGCGTCAGCCCCTCGATCAGCTCCTTGCGCAAGGTGCTGGGCGGCATCCCTATGTCCATGGTCGAGTTCTTTTCCGAGGAGATCCTCCAGGAAATACCGACGCAGATCGTCTATAAAGCCAATGAGCTCATTGATATCTCTGACGGCGCCGTCACCATGAAACTGGTAGGCCGGGCTCACCCCAGCCGGGCGATTGCGTTTCTCAACGAAATCTACCCGCCGGGCGCCGACACGGGCGAAGAAATGCTCACCCACGAAGGCGAAGAAACCGGGATTCTGGTGGAAGGTCGTCTGGAGTTGGTGGTCGGTCTTGAAACTTTTGTGCTCGAAGCGGGCGATAGCTACTACTTTGAAAGCACCAAGCCTCATCGTTTTCGCAATCCGTTCGACGTGCCGGCGCGACTAATCAGCGCAGCCACACCCGCGAACTTTTAAGAAAAGAGGCGTCCTGCCTGCGTGGCAGAGACTCCCGTAGCTGTATCCGTGAAGCTGAATCTCCCTTTATTTAATAGGGTTGTTTCGGCAGGGCGGGCTAACCGTTATACTTTCGCCGCCTGCGAAACCGTGGCCGCAGGCGTGAATAGCCACCATTGAGGGTGAACGCGTGAACCTAATTATGAAAATGCTGGCTGCACCAGCAACCGTACTGGCCCTATGGGCTGTCAGCGCTCAAGCTGCGACCAATGATGACATTGCCAAGCGCCTGGAGCCTGTCGGCCAGGTTTGCGTCCAGGGCCAGGAATGCAAAGGCATGGAAGTGGCGGTCGCCGCAGGCGGCGGCGCTGCGAAGACGCCGGATGAAATCATTGCCAAGCATTGCAACGCTTGCCACGGCACTGGCCTGTTGGGCGCGCCGAAAATCGGTGACACCGCTGCCTGGAAAGAACGCGCTGACCACCAGGGCGGCCTGGATGGCATCCTCGCCAAGGCCATTACCGGTATCAATGCCATGCCGCCAAAGGGCACCTGCGCCGATTGCTCGGATGATGACCTCAAAGGTGCGATCGAGAAGATGTCCGGTTTGAAATAAACCGATCTTCGCCAAAAAGCCGCTTACAAGCGGCTTTTTTGTACCCGTGATTTGTGTTTCAGCGCTGTTCTTTGCAGCAAAGACCCGGCAAGCTCGGTCCAACCCCTAATCATGGAATGTTCAGGAGGGTCGGATGGTGCAGTTGTGTTCAATCGAGCAAGCAGTTGACGATGTGCTGGAGCGGTTGCCGGCGCATATCCACATGGGCATGCCGCTTGGCCTGGGCAAGCCGAACCTGTTTGCCAACGCGCTGTACCGGCGCATTGCCAAATTGCCGGAGCGGTCGCTGACGATCTATACCGCCTTGAGCCTGGGCCGGCCAACACTGGGCGATGGTTTGCAGAAACGCTTTCTCGAACCCTTTATCGAGCGAGTGTTTGGCGATTATCCCGAACTGGATTTCCTCGCCGCCCTGCACAAGGACAACCTCCCGAAAAATATCCACGTGCAGCAGTTCTTCATGCAGCCCGGCAGCTTGCTCCACAGCGAGTCGGCCCAGCAGGATTACGTCAGCAGCAATTACAGCCACGCCGCCCGCGACATCAACGCCGCCGGCCTGAACCTGGTCGCTCAACTGGTTGCCAGCAGCAGCGAACACCCTGATCGTCTGAGCCTGAGCTGCAACCCGGATATCACCCTCGACCTGTTACCAATGATCGCCAAGCGCCGTGATGCCGGTGAAACCGTGCTGATCGTCGGCCAGGTCCACAGCGATTTACCCTACATGCCGGGTGATGCGGAGCTGGGCATGGACGCCTTCGATTACCTGATCGATGAAAAAGACAGCACCACGTTGTTCTCCACACCGAACATGCCGGTGGGCTTCCAGGACCACTTTATCGGCCTGCATGCCAGCACCTTGGTGCGCGATGGTGGCACTCTGCAGATCGGCATCGGCTCCATGGGGGATGCGCTGACTGCCGCGCTGCTGGCGCGCCAGGCGGACAATGAGGCCTACCGATTGCTGCTGACTGACCTGGACGTCTATCAGTGGGCGCCGTTGATCAGCCACGAAGGCGGTGTCGATCCGTTCGCGCGTGGCCTCTACGGGTGTAGCGAAATGTTCGTCAACGGGCTGCTGGTGCTGGCGGACGCGGGGATTATCCGCCGCAAGGTCTACCCGGATGTGGCGACGCAGGAGCAGGCTAACGCTGGCACGCTCGACGACGCCGCGCAGCCCGACGGGATCTCGATCCACGGCGGATTCTTCCTCGGCCCGCGAAGTTTTTACCAGCGCCTGCAGGAAATGACCCACGCCAAGCGCCTCGAATTCAACATGACCCGCATCAGTTACATCAATGAGCTGTACGGCCAGGAAGAACTCAAACGACTGCAACGGCGGGATGCTCGCTTTATCAACAGTGCGATCATGGTGACCTTGTTGGGCGCGGGGGTAGCGGACCAGTTGGAAGACGGGCGCGTGCTCAGCGGCGTGGGCGGGCAGTACAACTTCGTTGCCCAGGGTCATGCGCTGGAGGGCGCGCGCTCGATTTTGATCCTGCGCAGCTGGCGCGAATCGGCGGGGGAGGTCAGTTCCAATATCGTCTGGGACTATGGCCACTGCACGATTCCCCGGCACCTGAGGGATATCGTCATCACTGAGTATGGAATCGCCGATTTGCGCGGCCAGACGGATGCCAAGGTGATCGAAGCGCTGCTCAACGTAACCGACTCGCGCTTTCAGAATGACTTGATCGAAAAGGCGCAGAAGGCCGGCAAGTTGCCGAAGGATTTCCAGTTGGATCCGCGCTTTGCCGATAACACGCCGGAGCGGCTCCAAGGTATTCAGGCGCGGCATCGCCGGTTGTTCCCGGAGTATCCGCTGGGCAGCGATTTTACGGATGAAGAGCGGGATCTGTTGCGGGCGTTGAACTGGCTCAAGAGCAAATTCAAGCTGACGGAGATTCTGGAGCTGGGTAAGGCGGCGTTGGATGCGCCGGAGCCGGAGGCGTATCCCGAGCATTTGAAACGGATGCGGTTGGATAACCCGGAGGGGCTGAAAGAGGATTTGTATCAACGTTTATTGCTCGCCGGCCTGCAGGCCACCGTGCACTGACAGCCCAACGCAAAACCAAATGTGGGAGCGGGCTTGCTCGCGAAAGTGGTGTATCAGTCGACGTCTACATTGACTGTCACAGCGCATTCGCGAGCAAGCCCGCTCCCACAGGGTTAACTGCATTCAGGCAGCGATTACTCGATGAAAGTGACCACGCCACCCGCCAGCGACTTCACCCGTGCTAGCGACTCAACCCGATAACCCTGCGCATCCAGCTCGGCACGACCACCCTGGAATGACTTCTCGATCACGATCCCCAAACCGGCGACGGTCGCGCCGGCCTGCTTGATGATCGAGATCAGCGCCTGGGACGCCTTGCCGTTGGCCAAAAAGTCATCGATCACCAGCACGCGGTCGCTGCTGGTCAGGTGGCGCGGGGAGATCGCCACAGTGCTTTCGACTTTCTTGGTGAAGGAATACACCGTCGCCGACAGCAGGTTTTCTGTCAGGGTCAGTGACTGTTGCTTGCGGGCGAAGATCACCGGTACGCCGAGGTTCAGGCCGGTCATGATCGCCGGGGCGATGCCCGAGGCTTCGATGGTGACGATCTTGGTGATGCCCGAATCCTTGAACAAGGCGGCGAATTCGTCGCCGATCAGCTTCATCAGTGCCGGGTCGATCTGGTGGTTCAGAAAGGCGTCGACCTTGAGTACCTGATCGGAAAGCACGATGCCTTCTTCGCGAATTTTCTTGTGCAGTGCTTCCACGGAAAGCTTCCTCTAATGGCGCGGTGCGCGCCGAAAGTAGATTAAAAAGTAGTCGATTCTAGCGCTTTAACATCGCGCGTATGTCCGCCAAGGCGGTGTTGCCGCGAACGGCCTTCACCTCGGTCGGGGTGTCGTCATTGCCTTCCCAGGCCAGGTCGTCCGGCGGCAGTTCGTCCAGGAACCGGCTGGGGGCACAATCGATGATTTCGCCGTATTGCTTGCGCTTGGCGGCAAAGGTGAAGGCCAAAGTCTGACGCGCGCGGGTAATACCCACGTAGGCCAGGCGCCGTTCTTCTTCGATGGTGTCGGCTTCGATGCTGGAGCGGTGCGGGAGGATTTCCTCTTCCATGCCCATGATGAACACGTAGGGGAATTCCAGGCCCTTGGACGCATGCAAGGTCATCATCTGCACACCCTCGGCGCCGTCTTCCTCTTCCTGCTGGCGCTCAAGCATGTCGCGCAGTACCAGCTTGCCGATGGCGTCCTCGACGGTCATCTCGCCGTCTTCGTCTTTTTCCAGGGTGTTCTTCAGCGCTTCGATCAGGAACCAGACATTGCTCATGCGGTAATCCGCGGCCTTGTCGCTGGAGCTGTTGGTGCGCAGCCAGTTCTCGTAGTCGATGTCCATGACCATGCTGCGCAGGGCGCTGATCGGGTCTTCGCCGGCGCACTGCTCGCGGACCTTGTCCATGAAGCGCTTGAAGCGCGCCAGTCGATCGGTGAAGCGCGAGTCCAGGTGCTCGCCCAGGCCGATTTCGTCGGTGGCGGCGTACATCGAGATCTTGCGTTCAGTGGCGTAGTTGCCGAGTTTTTCCAGGGTGGTGGAGCCGATCTCGCGGCGCGGCACATTGATCACGCGCAGGAACGCGTTGTCGTCGTCCGGGTTCACGATCAGCCGGAAGTAGGCCATCAGGTCTTTGACTTCCTGGCGTCCGAAAAAGCTGTTGCCGCCCGACAGGCGATACGGCACCTGGTGATGCTGCAATTTCAGCTCGATCAGCTTGGCCTGGTAGTTGCCGCGGTACAGGATTGCGAAATCGCTGTAGGGCCGGTCGGTGCGCAAGTGCAGGCTGAGGATTTCCACGGCCACGCGCTCGGCTTCGGCGTCTTCGTTACGGCAGCGGATCACGCGGATTTCGTCGCCGTGGCCCATCTCACTCCACAGTTGTTTTTCAAACTCGTGGGGGTTGTTCGAGATCAGCACGTTGGCGCAACGCAGGATGCGGCTGGTGGAGCGATAGTTCTGCTCCAGCATCACCACTTTCAGGGACGGGTAGTCGTCCTTGAGCAACATCAGGTTTTCCGGGCGCGCGCCGCGCCAGGCGTAGATGGACTGGTCGTCGTCGCCTACCACGGTGAACTGGTTGCGCTTGCCGATCAGCATTTTCACCAGCAGGTATTGGCTGGCGTTGGTGTCTTGGTATTCATCTACCAGCAGGTAGCGCACCTTGTTCTGCCATTTTTCGAGGATGTCGGCGTGTTCCTCGAACAGCTTCACCGGCAGCAGGATCAGGTCATCGAAGTCCACTGCGTTGAACGCCTTGAGCGTGCGCTGGTAGTGGGTGTAGACGATGGCGGCGGTCTGTTCCTTGGGGTTGCGTGCGTTTTCCAGGGCCTGGGCGGGCAGGATCAGGTCGTTTTTCCAGGCGCCGATCATGTTCTTGATCTCGTCCACGCCGTCGTCGCCTGCGTACTCCTTTTGCATGATGTCGGTCATCAGCGACTTCACGTCGGTCTCGTCGAAGATCGAGAAGCCCGGCTTGTAGCCCAGCCGCGCATGCTCCTTGCGGATGATGTTCAGGCCCAGGTTGTGGAAAGTGCACACGGTGAGGCCACGGCCCTCGCCACCCTTGAGCAGGGTGCCGACACGCTCTTTCATTTCCCGCGCCGCCTTGTTGGTAAAGGTCATGGCGACGATGTACTGGGCGCGGATGCCGCACTGCTGGATCAGGTGCGCGATCTTGCGGGTGATCACGCTGGTCTTGCCGGAGCCTGCACCGGCGAGCACCAATAGAGGGCCGCCGACGTAGTTCACGGCTTCTTGCTGCCGGGGATTGAGTCGGGACATACAGAATTCAGGGAGTCGTTGTTCAAAAGGGCGGGCATTTTAACAGGCTCGCAGGATTCTGCTCTGTCAGAACGACAGTGTGACGTACCACTCGATCTAAATTTGCCGGTTTTGATACTTTGCCGCAGGATGTCGGGGTTATTTGCGACTAATCTTTACAGTTCGCGTGTTTGGTAACCCCTATCATTGGTGATCATCTGGCCGCACGTCATAATGCCCGCTGTCACGAAATTTTGCAGAGTCTAGGGAGCTAGCTTGTCTACGCCTGTCGAACCCTTGCGTTTGCTGCTGCTGGCCGATGAGCCCGCGTGGGCAGCGTTGTTGCGCGAGTGCCTGGCGCCGATGGGCGATGGGGCTGTGCTGATCAGCGCACCAAACTGGGAGTCCGTGAGCCGTCTGTTCGATGACGACCACAGCGCCGTGCTGTTGACCACGCCCAGCTTGCAGCCCGGCCCTGGCCGCTGCAGCCTGCCGTGCGTATTGCTGCTGGAGCAGGAGCCGCTGGTTTCGCCGCTGGGCGTCAGCGATTGGCTGGTGCGCGATGTATTGGATGCCGATACAGTGCGCCGCTGCCTGCGCCACGTCCGCGAGCGTGGCGTACTGGAAAACACCCTGCAGCGCCTGGCCGAACAGGACCCGCTCACCGGTATCGCCAACCGCCAGGGCTTCCAGACCTTGCTCGCCGCACGACTGGTCGAGAATGAAGGCCGTGGCCTGGCCCTCGGCCACCTGGACCTCGACAATTTCCGCCACGCCAACGACGCCCTCGGCCACCAGGCCGGCGACCGGCTGATCCTGCAAGTGGTCTCGCGGCTCAAGAGCCAACTTGAGGTCGGGGACCAACTGGCGCGCCTGGGCAGTGACGAGTTTGCCCTCTTGATCGACACCCGCCGCGCGCCCCAGCGTGCCGAGTGGATGGCCGAGCGCATCACCGAAGTCATGGCCGAACCGTACTGGGTGGATGGCGAAAGCCTGCTGATCGGCTGCAGCCTGGGGGTGGCCCATGCCCGTGCCCGCGCCGGCGCCGACCCGCTGATGTGGCACGCCCATATCGCCATGCAGCAGGCCAAAAGCACCCAAGGCTGCACCTTTCATATCTTCAACGAACGCATCAACCGCAACGCGCGCAGCCTGGCCGACCTGGAAAGTGAGCTGCGCCGCGCCTTGCGTCGTGACGAACTGGAGCTGCACTACCAACCGCGCCTGGACCTCGACGACGGGCATATCGTCGGCCTTGAAGCCTTGGTGCGCTGGCGCCACGACGAGCGTGGCCTGTTGCCGCCGAGTGAGTTCGTGCCCCTGGCCGAACAAAGCGGCCTGATCGTGCCGTTGGGTTACTGGGTGATCTCCCGCGCGCTGCGCGACATGCAGGACCTGCGCGAACGCGGCCTGCCGCCGCTGCACATGGCGGTCAACCTGTCATTCCGTCAGTTCCAGGACAGCCAGTTGCTCTCCACCCTCAGCCGGCTGATTGCCGAGCGGGGCGTTGAGGCACAGTGGCTGGAGTTCGAACTCACCGAAACCGCCGTGATGCGCCGCAGTGACCTGGTCAAGCAGACCATGGACGCCCTCGGCCGCCTCGGTGTTCGGTTCTCCCTGGACGATTTCGGCACGGGCTTTTCATCGTTCGTGCACCTCAACAGCCTGCCGATCGCCTTGTTGAAGATCGACAAGAGTTTTGTCGGCGGTATGGAAGAGCGCGAAGAGAACCGCAAACTGGTGCACGCCATGATCAACCTGGCCCACAATCTCAACCTTGAAGTGGTCGCCGAAGGCGTGGAAACGCCGGAGCAACTTGCACTGTTGCGCTTGTTTGGCTGCGACCAGGCCCAGGGTTACCTGATCAGCAAGCCGCTGCCGTTGGCGGAGCTTGTGGAGTACCTGACCTTCGGGAAAAGCCAGCAGGCCTTGCTGGGTTGATTGGGTGCCCACCCAATCAACTGTGGGAGCAGGCAAGCCAGCTCCCACACTGACCGATTACAGCCTTCAATCCGGCTGAGCTGCTTGCAACGTGCTGTAGGTTTCAGGCTCTCGCCGAATCATGCGCTTCATCTTCGCTTCAAATGCCCAAGTCAGGCTGACTGCCGCGCACGCCAGGCCCAGCGCCAAGCCCCACCATACGCCGGTCGGTCCCCAGCCCAGGGTGAAGGCCATCAGCCAGGCCGACGGTGCCCCGATCAACCAATAGCAACCCGCGCCGATCAGGAAGGTGGTCTTGGCGTCCTTGAGCCCGCGAATGCAGCCCATGGCGATGGTTTGCACACCGTCGAACAGCTCGAACCAGGCGGCGACAGCGAGCAGGCTGACGGCCAGGACGATCACGTCATGGAAGGCCGGGTCGTTATGGTCGATAAGCAATCCGATCAAAGGATCGGAATAAAGCCACAGCACGGCGGCAAATCCCAACATCACCGCTGCGCCAAATCCGATGCCGACGCGCCCGGCCAGGCGTGCCTGCAGCAACTGCCCAGCGCCGTAATGTTGGCCGATACGCATGGTCACCGCGTAAGACATCCCCGCCGGCACCATGAACGCCACCGAGACAATTTGCAGCGCGATCTGGTGCGCCGCCAACTGCGTGCTGCCCATGGTGCCCATGCACAGCGCCGCAAACGCGAACAACCCGACTTCCACCGCATAAGTGCCGCCAATCGGCAGGCCCAGGCGCCACAGCTCGCGCAGGTACTGGGTATTGAGGCGCAGCAGGCCGGTGCTCAACGGGTACGCCGCATAGGTACGGTTGCGGTGGATGTACCACATCAGCGCCAACGCCATGCCATTGGCGACGACGGCCGTGACCAGTCCGATGCCCATCAGGCCCAGTTTCGGCAGGCCGAACATGCCTTCGATCAACGCATGGTTGAGCAGGTAGTTGGCCACCGCGCCACCGAGGCTGATCACCATCACCGGCTGGGCCTTGCCAATCGCGCTGGTGAAGCCGCGCAAGGCCATGAAGCTCAGGAAACCCGGGAGGGCGAACGGCAGGATCGTCAGGAATTGCCCCGCCGAGTGCACGTTGGTCTCGGTCTGGCCGAACAGCAGCAGCAGCGGCTTGAGGTTCCACAACAGCAAGCCGGCCGCCAAGGCCATCAGCCAGGCGAGCCACAGTCCGGCCTGGGTCAGGCGGGTGGCGCCTTCGATATCCCCCGCGCCGTGACGGATTGCCACCAAGGTGCCCACGGCGGCAATCACGCCGATGCAGAAAATCGACACGAACGAATAGCTTGCCGCGCCCAGGCCGCCACCGGCCAGGGCTTCGGGGCTCAGGCGCGCCATCATCAGGGTGTCGGTCAGCACCATCAGCATGTGCGCCAACTGTGAGGCAATCAACGGCCCTGACAGCCGCAGAATGGCCCAGAGTTCGGTACGTGCCGGATGCTGCATGATCATCACGCTCGAATAGTCGAAGGGTTGAGGGAGGGTTGATTCTCGGCGCTCTCAGCGCATTGCACAAAGGGATAAATGCGATCGTTCACATGACTAAAACTCATGCCTGATGAATCTGGTACGTTACGGCATTGCTTGTAGGAGCTTGCCAAATGTCACGTCGCCTTCCTCCCCTTTATGCCCTTCGCGCGTTTGAGGCGGCATCGCGGCACAATTCCTTCACCCGTGCGGCGGAGGAACTGTCTATAACGCAAAGTGCGGTGAGCCGACACATCCGCACATTGGAAGATCACTTCGCCTGCCGCCTGTTCCAGCGCAGCGGCCGCACCTTGCAGCTCACCGAGGCGGCGCGTCTGTTGTTGCCTGGTGTGCGCGAAGGTTTCGCCGCGCTGGAGCGGGCCTGCCATACCTTGAATGCCGAAGACGACATCCTGCGCATGAAGGCACCGTCCACCCTGACCATGCGCTGGCTGTTGGCGCGGCTCAGCCGGTTCCGTGCGTTGCAGCCCGGCAATGAGGTGCAACTGACCAGCGCCTGGATGAGTGTGGACGAGGTGGACTTCAACCAGGAACCCTTCGACTGCGCCGTGCTGCTGAGCTACGGCCATTTTCCGGCGGATTGGGAGGCCAGTTATCTATTCCCGGAATTGCTGATTCCGGTGGGCGCCCCCAACCTGCTGGAGGATGGACCCTGGGATGTCGAGCGCCTGGCCACCGCCGAGTTGCTGCACCCCACGCCTGACCGTCGTGATTGGCGCAACTGGCTGGAGCGCATGGGCTTGTCATCCCAGGTGTCGCTCAAGGGCGGGCAGGTGTTCGATACCCTAGAACTGGGCATGATCGCCGCTGCGCGGGGTTACGGCGTATCCATGGGTGACCTGCTGATGGTGGCCGAAGACGTGGCCCAGGGCCGATTGAGCCTGCCCTGGCCAACAGCCGTAGCCAGTGGTGAAAGTTATTACCTAGTGTGGCCGAAGACCCGCCCCGGCGGTGAGCGGCTGCGGCGCTTGGCGGAGTTTCTCCAGGCGGAGGTCAAGGCGATGGCGTTGCCTTCAGTCGAACGTCTCGATTGAGTGGTTGCAGAGCGTTCGTGCAATCGTTTGCGTGATACCCCTGTGATTCGCTCAAGTATTGCTTCGCCCAGCCGAAGAAGGTGTGTTGGAACAATCGTGCACCAACGTTTCCCACCAGATAATTTGCCGAGCAACGCTATGAGATCAGGATGATCCTGGCCTCGGCCAGGAGCCTTCATGACTCAACCTCGCGCTCGGATAGCCTCACAGCTAGGCCTCGCACTCGCCGTGATTCTGGCTGTCGTCATCAGCGGCAGTACTGTGTTTGCTCTGCGTTCCCTCGACTCCGCCAACCTCGCCACCCGCGAGGAACACCTGGCCAGCGAGGCGCGCTTGCTTGCCGATCAACTCAACACCTTCCACGGCACCTTGCGCGAGAGTACCCAGCGCTTGAGCGGGCTGTTCGAAAAGCGTTTTGGTGCCGGTTTGAGTGTGCGTGCAGACCAACCAGTGACCGTGGCCGGTGTGCAGACCCCGAGCCTGTATCTGGGCAGCGAGGTGTTGAACAACAACTTCGAGGATGTGGATGAGTTCAAGCAGATGTCCGGCGGCGTGGCCACGGTGTTTGTACGCAGCGGCGAAGACTTCATCCGCATCAGCACGTCGTTGACCAAACAGGATGGTAACCGCGCCATCGGTACGGTCCTGGATCGCCAAGGCCCGGCTTATCAGCGTGTGCTCAGCGGGCAGACCTACATCGGCCGGGCGGTATTGTTCGACCGCTCCTACATGACCCAATACAGCCCCGTGCGTGATAGCAGCGGTCAGGTCATCGCCGTGCTGTTCATCGGTTTTGACTACACCGATGCGCAGAATGCCCAGTTCGAGAATCTCAAGCGCTTCCGTATCGGCCAGACCGGCTCCCTGGCCCTGCTGGACGAGCAGAAGCGCTGGCTGGTGCCCCCGGCTGGCGTGCAGGCGCTGGACCAGGCGGTTCCAGTGATGTTGGACCTGGCCAAAACACCAGGCAAAGGTCGCTTCTGGGCGGACAAGAACGAAGAATTCTACAGCGTCTCTGTGCCCTTCGACGGCGGGCCGTGGGCAGTTGTCGCGAGCATGCCCAAGGCCGAGATTCGCTCGGTGACCTGGGACGTCGGCATCCGCCTGGTGATCGGCAGCGTGCTTGCCATGCTGCTGGCGGTCGGCGCAACGGTCTGGTTGCTGCGTAGCAAGTTGGCGCCGTTGGGCGACCTGGTGCGCCAGGCCGAAGCCCTGGGTGCGGGGGACTTGAGCGTACGCCTGAATGTGTCCAGCCATGACGAAATCGGCCAGTTGGCGCGCAGCTTCAACCAGATGGGTGAAGCGCTGTCGACCATGGTCTCGCATATCCGCAAGGCAGCCGAAGAGGTCAACAGCCGTGCCCAGGCGTTGTCTGGGTTATCCGGTGGTGCTTATGAGGGCATGGAGCAGCAGTCCGGTGAGATCACTAGCATGGCTGGTGCAGTGGAAGAGTTCAGCGCCACGTCGCTGAACATCGCCGATAACATGGGCAGCACCGAACGCCTCGCCCAGGAAAACGCCCAGCAAACCCGTATCGGGCGCAACTCGATGCAAGAAGCGTCGTCGTCCCTGGAACACATCGCCGCCGCGCTCAACAGCACGGCTACGGTGATCAACACCCTGGGCCAGCGTTCCCAGGAAATTGGCGGGATCGTCGGCGTGATCACCTCGATCGCCGAACAAACCAACCTGCTGGCACTCAACGCCGCCATCGAAGCCGCACGGGCAGGTGAGCAGGGTCGTGGGTTTGCCGTGGTCGCTGATGAGGTGCGTAACCTGGCGTCGCGTACCCGTGAGGCCACCGACGAAATTTCCGGGATGATCCAGAGCATCCAGCAGGAAACCGGCAACGCCATCAGCACCATGGAGCGCGGCAACGTATTGATGCAGGAAGGCCTGTCGCGCAACGCCGATGTGGCGTCGGCCCTGGCGCGTATCGACGAGCAAAGCCGCTCGGCCGGTCAGCAGTTCGCTGCGATCACCACCGCCACCCAGGAACAGAGCAGCACCGCGACTTTGCTCAGCAGCAACCTGCAGAGCATTGCGCTGGCCAACAGCGAGCAGCGCGAGGTGGTGTCGAACCTGGCGATCACGGCCAAGGAACTGGAGACCCTGGCGGCGGGCCTGCGGCATGAAGTGGATCGGTTTCGTTGAGACCTAGCGGTCGCCCAGCCCTGGGTCCACGCGCTTGCCGATGTCTTTGAGGCGCGCCAGTTGGTCGACCATGCCAGGGGCTTCGTCCATGCTGGTGACGAAGGTCCACAGGTAGGTCATGACCGCATACACATGACCGGCCTTGACTGCGGGGGACAAGGCCAACTGGCTGATGGCGACCACGAAGAGCAAGGCAGCCAGCGTGCCGAGAAACAGGTACGCAGCGGCCTCGCGGTCTGACAGCCAGATCCGCAGGCGAGACAGCACCTGGTAGTGGCGTCGCAGGGTCGGCGCACCGACTTTTTCCACCAGGCCGATTTCCTTTTCCAAGCGATTATTCAGGCGCTCATGCAGCGCTTGGTTACGTTGGGCAAAGCGCGGCAACAGCGTGATACACAGCACCAGTGCGCCCAGGCACGCGAGACCGACCCAGGGCTCGATCACGATCAGCATCACCGCCGCACCAATAATCGATACCAGCGCCGTGGCGATGATCGGCACGTGTTTCTCAAAGAAGTCGACGAACTCTCGTGCGAGCACCACCCGTGCCGCTGACTTGGAGGTGCTGTGATTCTGCAGGCGCTGGTTCAGAATCACCGGCACCGCCAGGTCGGCGTAGATCCGGGTGAAGGTTCGGGTGTCCAGCGCCCGGCGTGCCGCGCCGACGACCCAGAACGCCAGGACCACGGCGGCGTAGAACAGAGCGTTGCTGGCATCGCCCCGAATGATTGCATCCACCGCAAACCCGGCAAACAACGGGTATGCCAGCAGCAGGGCATTTTCCAATGCAACCAATGACAGCGTGCCGAACAGCTTGCCGGGATAGGCTTTGGCGATCGCTTTGAGGGTCTGGCCGGCGGATTGCTGGCCGATTTTCTTGCTTTCTTCGATCAGGATTTGAGGCGTGACGGATGTCATGGGTGCACCAAAGGGATGATAGACGCTATTATTGAGCGACTGCTCAAGTATCCTTGAGCGATCGCTCAAAAAGCAAGCGCCGCTTATCTGCCGGTGCCGAAAGGAATTGCCATGTCGCGTATCGACCGTAAAGACCAGATCATCGCCGCCGCCCTGGAGTTGTTTCGCAGCAAGGGGTTTGCCGATGTGTCCACCCGCGACCTGGCCGAACATGCCGGGCTGTCCCGTAGCCACGTTTATCACTACTTCAGTGATTGGAAGGAGCTGCGCCGCGAAGCCTTCGTGCGGTTTGCCAATGAGCAGTTGGACGAAGTACGGGCGCCTCTGGCAGAAGCCCCCCCGCTGGATGCCTTTGTGGGTTTTTTGCGTGACTGCCTTCCGAGCACCGCCGATGCAGGCTGGGCGCTGTGGCTGGATGCCTGGGACGAAGCGATGCAAGACCCGCAAATGGCCCAGGCTTACCTGGTGATCAATGCTCAATGGCAAGGCATGCTCGCCGAAGTGATCGAGCGAGGTGTCGCTGCCAATGTCCTGCGTTGTGACTCGCCACAACGCGCTGCCCGCCAAATCTTTGCAGTGGCGATGGGCTACGCCGACGACCTGATGCTCCAGCCCTCCACGGAGTCGGCCGAAGCGGCCTTGGATGAAGTGATGGAAGTGGCGCGGTTGCTGCTGGACTTTCCACAGTCACCCTAGCCAACAGCCGCGGGCCGATACTGCAACGCTTCCGCCAGATGCGCCCGGTTGATGCTATCGGTGTGCTCAAGGTCGGCTAGGGTGCGTGCCACTTTGAGCAGCCGATGGGCTGCGCGCAGGGATAGCGTCAGCCGCTCACAGGCGTTTTCCAGCCAGCATTCGTCGACCTTCGCCAGCTTGCAGTGCTTGCGTAGCCCCGGCAGATCAAGGAAAGCATTCGCGCAGCCTTGGCGTTGTTGTTGGCGATCGCGGGCCTGGGCGACCCGTGCCGACGCCTCGGCTGTGTTATCGCCTGCCTGCTGGGTAGGATTCAACGCAGTGGTTTCTCGCGCCACAGTGAGGTGCAAGTCGATGCGGTCCAGCAGCGGCCCGGAGAGCTTGTTGCGATAGCGCTGGATCTGCTCCGGCGTACAGCGACAACGTCCGCTGGGTTCGCCGAGGTACCCGCATGGGCAGGGGTTCATGGCGGCGACCAGTTGGAAGCGGGCCGGGAAGCTCACGCGGTCGCGGGCACGGGAAATCACGATGTGCCCTGATTCCAGTGGCTCGCGCAGCACCTCCAATACTTTGCGGTCGAACTCCGGCAGCTCATCCAGAAACAGCACGCCGTGATGGGCCAGGGTGATTTCTCCCGGTTGCGGCTTTGACCCGCCTCCCACCAGCGCCGGGCCCGACGCCGAATGATGCGGCTGGCGAAACGGTCGGTGCGGCCAATGACTGAGTGGCGCCACGCTGACGACCGATTGAATCGCCGCCACTTCCAGGGCTTCCTGCTCACTCAGCGGTGGCAACAAACCCGGTAGGCGACTGGCGAGCAATGTCTTGCCGGTGCCGGGCGGGCCGCTTAACAGCAGGTTATGCGCCCCCGCCGCCGCGATCAGCAGTGCGCGCTTGGCGGCGAGCTGGCCCTGTACTTCGCTCAGGTCCGGGTAAGGTTTGTTCAGATACAGCAATCCGTCGGATTGGTAGGGCTCGATAGGCTGATGTCCGTTCAGGTGTGCCACCACCTGCAGCAAGTGATCCACGGCGAGCACTTTCAACCCCGACGCCAGGCAGGCTTCTTCCGCATTCGCCCGCGGCACGATTACGGTGCGCCCCGCCTTGCGCGCCGCCAATGCTGCCGGCAACACGCCTTTCACTGCCCGCACTTCGCCGGACAGGGCCAATTCTCCCAGGCATTCCACCTCATCGAGCATCGACGCCGGCACCTGCACGCTGGCCGCGAGGATTCCCAAGGCAATCGCCAGGTCAAAACGCCCGCCGTCCTTGGGCAGGTCGGCAGGCGCCAGGTTCAGGGTGATGCGGCGGGCCGGGTATTGCAGGGCAGAATTGAGAATGGCGCTGCGCACCCGGTCCTTGCTTTCCTTGACCGCCGTTTCCGGCAAACCCACCAGTGTCAGGGACGGCAGACCATTGGCCATGTGCACCTCGACGGTGACGGCGGGAGCTTCGACGCCAATTTGGGCACGGCTGTGGACGATGGCGAGGGACATGCTCGTTCCTTGAAGAATTGAGGCCGCTTCCTGCGGTTTCTCAAAGGTAGTCGAGGGAACGCATGGGCAACGAATCAGACTTTTACAGGACGTATCAACGTGCAAAGGCGTTGGGATACTTATCCAGATAGGCGCCGTTGAGTTGGGTGTCCGGGGCACGCATGAAGGTGCGGAAATCGGGAATCAGGAACACCAGCAGTGACAACCCCAGCACCATCGCCCCCAGCGACGTGATGGTCAGGGTGACACCGAGGTTGGCGATCAGGCCATTCATGGCGAAACTGCCCAGCGGGCTGGCTGCCGCGGACAGAAAGGACACGGTGGCGAAGATCCGGTTGCGGTGCTGCTTGGGGGTCGCCAGTAATCTCACGGCAGAGGTCGGAATGTTGATCAGCATCAGGCCCACCCCGCCACAGAAAAACGCCAGGGGCACGACGACTATCGATGAGAGCGCGCCGGCCAGCCACATATTGCCCCCCAACAGTGCAAAGCCTGCCGCGACACACAGGTCGCGGGGTACCCGTTGGGTCAACCAGCCGGTGATCGTGTAGCTGCCCGCCAGGATGCCCAGGCCGAAGCACGCATCCAGCAGGCCGAGGTAGGTGATCGGGTAGTGGATAACTGTCTTCACGTACAGCGGCAGCAGGATGGTAAAAAATGGAAACAGGGCAAAGTTGACGAGCATCGCCACAAGAGCCAGGTAGAACTCGACCTTCACCCCATAGACCGCCTTGAAACCCGAGTAAATCATGCGCCAGCCGCTGGAGGTCGGTTCAGGTTCATCTGGGGCGCTGGCGCCGAGGTGGAGTGGAATGGATGCGATCAACACTGCCGCGCCAAGCATCGCAATGAAGTCGACGGCAAACGCCAGCGGGGTACCGAAGCTGAAAATCAACGCGCTGGCCATGGCTGGCCCGAGCAGGTTGGAAATGGACGACAGCATGCTTTTGGTGCGCACGGCCAGTGAGACCTGATCGTCACGCGCAAACAATGGAATGATCGACGACTGCAGCGGCTCGCGCACACCGGCGACGGCACTGCTGATGAGCATCAGGGCGCCGACGCTCCAGGGGTTGAACAGCTGCGTCGCAGACAGAAAAAACATCAACAGCGCGGTCAACACGCTGGTCAGGGAAACCAGCCTGAGGATCAGGATCTTGTTGTACTTGTCGCCCAGCCATCCCAGCAGAGGGCGGGCCAGCACCTGCGCCGCGATGGAGCAGGCGATCATGTTGGCGAAGACGACGGCGGAACCGGTTTCCTGCAAGGCCCACCACGCCACGGCGAGTTGGTTGCAGCGGCCACCGAGCACCACCAGTAAAAAGCTGAATTGTATTTTCAGCAGGCGCCGGTCGAGGGCCGGCAAGCCCCACAGGGACCGGTTGATGCCGGTTATTCGCCCGCTGGCGTCAATCGCGCTTCCAGTTCCGCGACTTTTGCCTCCAGGCTCTCCAGCCGCGCACGCGTGCGGGCAAGTACCACCATCTGGCTATCAAATTCTTCGCGGCTCACCAAGTCGAGCTTGCTGAAACCACTTTGCAGCAAGGCCTTGAATTGGCTTTCGATTTCATTGCGGGGCAATGGGGTGTCACCGCTGAACAGGCGAGAGGCGTGGCCGCTCAGGGCGTCGAGGAGGTCTTTGGGCGCGAGCATGGGAAATATTCCGGAAAACTGTTGGCCGGCAGTGTATCACGCAGCGTCTATAGTCTTTTTCACGACGGCGGGCGCACGCTTTTCGCGCAGAGGGTCGGGCGGCTACGCACTGTTTTTGTGCGCATTGCCGTCGCCCAAAAGCCTCGCAGGTGGGGATAAGTGGGCAAAGGACTGATTTCAGTGATTTTTACGGAGCTGGCAAGGTTTCTGCTTAGACGAACATGACCCATGCACTGATGCAGTCGCTGTGACGAATGCAGTGCGCCGACGGATCAGGGGTACAGGTTTCGTCACCAGTGGTTCGCTGGCGTCGCAAAGGCAAATGCCGAGGCGACGACGCGTTACAAAGCCAGGCACTGCGCTTAGACTTGAGACGGGTTTGTTTTCCTGGGGCAAGTCCACCAATTCGGGAGAGAGTTTTCATGAAGCTAGTCACTGCCATCATCAAGCCGTTCAAGTTGGACGATGTACGCGAGTCGTTGTCCGAGATCGGCGTGCAGGGCATTACCGTTACTGAGGTCAAAGGCTTCGGTCGGCAGAAGGGTCATACCGAGCTGTATCGCGGCGCGGAATACGTGGTCGATTTCCTGCCGAAGGTGAAGATTGATGTCGCCATTGACGACAAGGATCTTGACCGGGTTATCGAGGCGATAACCAAGGCCGCCAACACCGGCAAGATCGGTGACGGCAAGATCTTCGTGGTCAATCTGGAACAGGCTATTCGCATCCGTACCGGCGAAACCGATACCGACGCAATCTAAGCCGCCAAACCCCAACGCCCCAGGAGAAAACAATATGACTCTGCGTAAATTCGCAGGGCTCGGAGCCCTGTTGTCCATCGTAATGCCAAGCCTGGCCATGGCGGCAGACGAAGTGGCTGCTCCAGTCCTCAATTCCGGCGACACCGCCTGGATGTTGACCGCCACCGCTTTGGTGCTGTTCATGACCATCCCTGGCCTGGCGCTGTTCTACGGCGGCATGGTCCGCTCCAAGAATATTCTGTCGGTGATGATGCAGTGTTTCGCGATCACCGGCCTCATCAGCATCCTCTGGGTCGTATACGGCTACAGCATCGCGTTCGATACCACCGGTATGGAACAGGGTGTGGTCAACTTCAACTCCTTCTTCGGCGGCATGGGCAAGGCGTTCCTGGCGGGCGTGACCCCGGCCAGCATCACCGGCCCTGCAGCGCTGTTCCCGGAAGCGGTGTTCATCACCTTCCAGATGACCTTCGCGATCATCACCCCGGCGCTGATCGTCGGTGCCTTCGCTGAGCGTATGAAGTTCTCCGCGATGCTGATCTTCATGGCTATCTGGTTCACCCTGGTCTATGCGCCGATCGCGCACATGGTCTGGAGCGGCAACGGTGGCCTGATGTGGGACTGGGGCGTGCTGGACTTCGCCGGCGGCACCGTGGTGCATATCAACGCGGGTGTGGCTGGCCTGGTGGCGTGCATCGTGCTCGGCAAGCGTAAAGGCTTCCCGACTACTCCAATGGCTCCGCACAACCTGGGTTACACCCTGATCGGCGCAGCCATGCTGTGGATCGGCTGGTTCGGCTTCAACGCTGGTTCCGCGGCTGCGGCCAACGGCACTGCCGGCATGGCAATGCTGGTTACCCAGATCGCTACCGCTGCTGCAGCGCTGGGCTGGATGTTCGCCGAGTGGATCACCCACGGTAAGCCAAGCGCACTCGGCATCGCCTCGGGTGTGGTGGCGGGCCTGGTAGCCATCACCCCAGCGGCTGGCACCGTGGGCCCGATGGGCGCCTTGGTGATCGGCCTGGTTGCCGGTGTGATCTGCTTCTTCTGCGCCACCAGCCTCAAGCGCAAGCTGGGCTACGACGACTCCCTGGACGCGTTCGGCGTGCACGGTATCGGCGGTATCGTCGGTGCGATTCTCACCGGTGTGTTCGCAGCCCCTGCGCTGGGCGGCTTCGGCACCGTGACTGACGTTGCCGCGCAGGTTTGGATCCAGTGCAAAGGCGTTGGCTTCACTGTGATCTACACGGCGATCGTGACCTACGTCATCCTCAAGGTGCTGGACATGGTCATGGGCCTGCGGGTGACCGAAGAAGAGGAGGCCGTCGGCCTCGACCTGGCGCAACACAACGAGCGCGGCTACAACTTGTAAGTACGCATAAAAAAGATGCCCGGCTTGCCGGGCATTTTTTTGCCTGGCGTTTGTCAGTCATAACACGCTGTGTCGGTTTTTTCGTCGAGTTTGTGATGAGGTTCACCCGGCACTTTTCCGCGTGCCAATGTCTTACAGGCATGTAGGCGTATTCGGCACTTTGTTTTTTCCCAGAGCGCGCTAGAATGCGCGCCGATGGGCGGAGAACTGTATGTGGCAACAGACCTTGATTACCCTGCGGGCCAAGCCCCGGGGCTTTCACCTGGTGACCGATGAGTTGCTGGCCGGCTTGCCTGAGTTGAAGGCCTGTCGCGTGGGCTTGTTGCATCTGTGGTTGCAACACACTTCGGCCTCGTTGACCGTGAACGAGAATGCCGACCCGGCGGTTCTCCGTGACTTCGAACGTTATTTCAACGCGCTGGTGCCGCAAGGCCTTGCCGGGTTTGAACACAACGACGAAGGTCCGGATGACCTGCCGGCGCACTTCAAGGCCAGTCTCCTGGGCTGCCAGCTGAGTTTGCCGGTGAAGGCCGGCCGCTTGGCGATGGGGACCTGGCAAGGTGTTTATCTGGGCGAGCACCGTGATCATGGCGGTGCTCGTAAAGTCCTCGCCACCTTGCAGGGTGATGGGGCATAAGCCACTGGTTATCCCGTGGATGTTGATTTTTTTCCGGCAGCCGTCGACAGAAGGTGAAGCTGGGCTATAACTAATCTGCTTTTCGCAAGTCATGAGGTAGAACATGAGCGACGATGATCTGGAAAACGACGACCTGGAAGTAGGTGACGACGACGACACCGAAGAAGGTCTGGAAGCGGCGGCGGAAGACGTGGCTGACGACGACGGTGGCGATGACGCACCTGCCCCGGCTGCCAAGGGCAAAGCCAAGGCTGCTGTGTCGGTAGATGAATTGCCGAGCGTTGAAGCCAAGAACAAAGAGCGTGATGCCCTTGCCCGTGCGATGGAAGAATTCCTCGCTAAAGGCGGCAAAGTGCAGGAAGTCGAGGCCAACGTGGTGGCAGATCCACCGAAGAAGCCTGATAACAAGTACGGCAGCCGACCTATCTGAGGTCAGTCACCAGCTTGTAGGGAAAAGCCCGCCGTCGCTGCGGGCTTTTTCATGGGCGTTATTTCCAGCCAGCCAGCAAAGGCGCTAATTCGGCCAAGCTGCGAACCTCTGCATCCGGGCGCTTATCGGCTTCCCAAACCTTACCCGTCGGGTTGAACCACACCGCCCGAAGCCCCGCCTGCTGCGCCCCGGCAATGTCATCCCCTGGATGATCGCCAATATGCACCGCTGCGCTGGCATCCACGCCACCGCGTTGCAACGCTTCTTGAAACAGTCGCGCATCCGGCTTGGCGATGCCGATGTCTTCAGCGCGCAGGGCAAAGTGAAAGTAGTCCGCCAGGCCCACGCGCTGCACGTCGGCATTGCCGTTGGTGATCACCCCCAGCAAGAAGTGCTGGCGCAAGGCTTTGAGCATGGGCTCCGCTTCGGGGAAGGGGGCGAGTTGGTGGCGCGCGTGTATGAACGCCTCGAAGCATACATCCGCCATTTCCGTGGCCTCAGGCTGTGGATAACCAGCCTCTTCAAACGCATGCATCAACACCCTGTGACGCAAAAGGCTGATCCGGTGTTTCAGCTCGGGATGGCGCTCCAGCACCTGTTGGCGAAGACTGGCGAAGTGCTCCAGCGGCAAATCGCCGACCTTCGCAGCGTTGACCGTCAGCCATTCGCGCATCGACGCTTCGGCGCTGATGATGACGGGTACGTTGTCCCAGAGCGTGTCGTCCAGGTCGAAAGTGATCAGCTTGATACTCATGAGTCGCCGCCCTTGATGCGTTTGGCCCGTGGATGGGCGCTGTCGTACACCGTTGCCAGGTGTTGGAAATCCAGATGGGTGTAGATCTGCGTGGTCTTGATGTCGGAGTGGCCGAGCAGCTCTTGAACCGCGCGCAGGTCCTGGGACGATTCCAGCATATGGCTGGCAAAGGAGTGTCGCAGCATGTGTGGGTGCAGGTTCTGACCCAGCTCGCGCTCACCGGCGGCCTTGACCCGCACTTGAATCGCCCGTGGCCCCAGGCGCCGGCCTTGCTGGCTGACAAACACCGCGTCATCCGCGGGATTGGTCAGCAGGCGCAGCGGTAGCCACAGTTGCAAGGCTTCCCGGGCTTTGCGGCCCACCGGTAGCACGCGGGTCTTGCTGCCCTTGCCGAGTACTTGCACCAGGCCGTCCGCCAGGTCCAATTGGTCGAGATTCAGGCCAGTCAGCTCCGACAGACGCAGGCCAGATGAATAGAACAGCTCCAGGATGGCCTGGTCGCGATGGGCCAGGAAGTCATCCTCGACGGCGCCATCCAGCAATTGCAGGGCGCGGTCGGTGTCCAGGGTTTTGGGCAGACGTCGTTCGCCCTTGGGCGGCGACAGGCCGTTGGCCGGGTCGTGATCGCACAGGCCTTCGCGGTTCAAATAGTGATAGAGCCCGCGTACCGCCGAGAGCAGGCGCGACAGGCTGCGCGAGGATTGACCCGCCTGGTGCAGGCGCGCGATCAGGCTGCGCAGGCTCTGGATATCCAGAGCCTTCCAGCTGCTGATCTGTTGTTTCTCACAGTAGGCCAAGACCTTGTTCAAGTCCCGCCGGTAGGCTTCCAGCGTATGGGGCGACACCTGGCGCTCGTTGCGCAGGTGAGCGCAGTAAGCGTCCAGTTGCCGTTCCATGGTTAGCGCACCGCGCGCAGGGCGGTGGTGAAGCGCGGCAGGACGCGGCCCAGTACTTCGGCAATGTAGGTCAGGAACAGCGTGCCCACTGAGCTCTTGTAGTGCTGGGGATCGCGGCTGGCGATGGCCAGTACACCGTGCAGGCCTTGATGGCTGAGAGCGACCACCGCAGTGGAACCGATCTGCTTGCGCTGCTCGGCACCAAACAGGAAGTCCAGCTCATGCTCGCGCAAGGTGCCGCTGATGGTCTTGCCTTCGGACAACAGGCCGCCGATGGCTGTTTGTGCGTCGCTGCCGCTGACCCAGCGACCCACCGGCATCGGGTTGTCGCTGAATAGGATCAAGCTGACAAAGGGCACCTGGAAGTCCTGGCGAAGGCTGTCTTCGACGGCGATCACCGTTTCTTCCAGGCTGGTCGCATCCATCAGGGTCAGGATCAGGCGACGGGTTTTTTCGAACAGGCGGTCGTTGTCGCGTGCGACGTCCATCAAGTGCGAGAGCTTGTGGCGCATTTCGATATTGCGCTCGCGCAGGATCTTCATCTGCCGCTCCACCAGCGACACAGTATCGCCGCGTTGGTGGGGGATGCGCAGCGCCGGCAGCAGTTCTTCGTGCTCGACGAAGAAGTCCGGATTAGCCTCAAGGTACGCCGCGACGGCAGCGGCCTCCAGACTGTCGCTCGGGGTAGCGTGTGCGGGTACTTGAGGCTTATCGGTCATTAGATTGGCTCACTCATAGACGGACCTGTCCTTCGTATACGCGCGAGGCCGGCCCGGTCATCATCACCGGGTGGCCAGGGCCTGCCCACTCAATGGACAAGCGTCCACCGGGCAGGTCGATCAGCAGCGGCGAATCCATCCACCCCTGGCTGATCGCGGCCACGGCAGCGGCGCAAGCACCGGTGCCGCAGGCCTGGGTTTCGCCGGCGCCGCGTTCCCACACACGCAATTGCGCGCGGGTACGGTCGATCACCTGCAGGAAGCCCACGTTGACCCGTGCCGGAAAGCGCGGGTGGTGTTCGATCTTCGGCCCCAATTCATGCACGGGCGCGTTGTTGATGTCGTTGACCCGCAGCACGGCATGGGGGTTGCCCATGGACACGGCGGCGATCTCGACGGTCTTGCCGTCAACATCCAGTGCATAGCTGGCAGCTTGCTCGGGGGCCTGGAACGGAATGTCCGCCGGCACCAGGCGTGGCGCACCCATGTTGACGCTGATCTGGCCGTCACTGCGGATATCCAGTTCGATCACGCCGCTCTTGGTCTCGACACGGATCTGCCGCTTGGCGGTCAGGCGCTTGTCCAGCACAAAGCGCGCGAAGCAGCGCGCACCGTTACCGCACTGTTCCACTTCGGAACCGTCGGCGTTGAAGATCCGGTAACGGAAATCCACCTCCGGGTTGCTGGGAGCCTCGACGATCAGTAACTGGTCGAAACCAATGCCGGTGTGACGGTCGCCCCACTGTTTGGCGTGCTTGGGCAGGATGTGCGCGTGCTGGCTGACCAGGTCGAGGACCATGAAATCATTGCCCAGCCCGTGCATCTTGGTAAAACGCAGCAGCATGGCTTACTCCGGCAGCAGGCTTTCGCCAGCATACAACTCGGCTACCGTCTCGCGGCGACGCACTTCAAACGCTTGATCACCGTCCACCAGCACCTCGGCGGTACGCCCGCGGGTGTTGTAGTTGGAACTCATGACAAACCCGTAGGCACCGGCCGAATGAATGGCCAGCAGATCGCCTTCCTCCAGCGCGAGCTGACGATCCTTGGCCAGGAAGTCACCGGTCTCGCAGATCGGGCCGACGATGTCATAGGCGCGGGCTTTGCTTGCGCGAGGCGTCACGGCGGTGACATTCATCCAGGCCTGGTACAGCGCCGGGCGGATCAGGTCGTTCATCGCCGCATCGACGATGGCGAAATCCTTGTGCTCGGTGTGCTTGAGGTACTCGACCTGGGTCAGCAGCACGCCAGCGTTGGCGACGATATAGCGGCCAGGCTCGAACATCAGCGTCAGGTCGCGGCCTTCGATACGCTCGCGCACAGCCTTGATGTAGTCGGCAATCAGCGGCGGCTCTTCATCGCGATAACGCACGCCCACGCCGCCACCGAGGTCGATGTGGTGCAGGTAGATGCCGCATTCGCCGAGACGGTCGATCAGCGCCAGCAGGCGATCGAGCGCATCCAGGAATGGCGGCAGCGTGGTCAGTTGCGAGCCGATATGGCAGTCGACGCCCAGTACTTCCAGGTTCGGCAGTTGGGCGGCGCGGATGTACACATCCTCGGCGTCGGCAATAGCGATGCCGAACTTGTTCTCTTTGAGACCGGTGGAGATGTATGGGTGGGTCCCGGCATCGACGTCCGGATTGACGCGCAGGGAGATCGGCGCACGCACGCCCATCTCGGCGGCCACGACCTGCAGGCGCTCCAGCTCGTCGGTGGATTCGATATTGAAGCAGTGCACGCCGACTTCCAGGGCGCGACGCATGTCTTCGCGGGTCTTGCCGACGCCGGAGAACACGATCTTTTCAGCCTTGCCGCCAGCGGCCAGCACACGTTCCAGCTCGCCACGGGAGACGATGTCGAAACCAGCGCCCAATCGCGCCAGGACATTCAGTACGCCGAGGTTGGAGTTGGCCTTGACCGCGTAGCACACCAGGTGCGACACGCCGTCGAGGGCGTCGGTGAACGAGCGGTACTGGGCTTCGATATGCGCACGCGAATACACATAGGTCGGGGTGCCAAAGCGCTGGGCTATCGCGGACAACGCCACGCCTTCCGCGAACAGCTCGCCGTCCCGGTAGTTAAAAGCGTCCATGGAGTACCCTTATTCGTAGGTGTCGTGCTTATGCGCTTTGGATGGTTTTTGCGACGATTGCGCCTGTTCATTCGGGTCTTTGCTGTCATCGGGCAGGTACAGCGGGCCTTTTTGACCACAGGCACTAACGAGGCAAGCGACCGCGACGAGCGCAGCAAGGGAAGAGATCAGGCGCTTCATGGCGAAATCCTTGAATATGCATTAATTGCGCCCGAGTATACCGACCACCCGCCAGCTTGCCTATGCGCTGGAATACCCGTCCGGCGGGGGTTTGCCGAGAGAGTCAGGAAGCGGACTACGCTGCTTGAGGATTTTTCACACCGTCAATCGTGTTGAAATCGGTATCCTTTGCAATCGGCGGGGCTCGCCCGTATCGTGCGGCGCTTGAGCAAAACCAGACACTTTTGAGGTTGCCACAATGAGTTTGACCGAAGCCCGTTTTCACGACCTGGTGGATTCGACCCAGCAGGCGTTGGAGGATATTTTCGACGACAGCGGCCTGGACGTGGACCTGGAAAACTCGGCCGGCGTGCTGACCGTCAAGTTCGAGAATGGCACTCAACTGATCTTCAGTCGCCAGGAGCCTTTGCGTCAGCTGTGGCTGGCTGCACGTTCCGGTGGTTTTCACTTCGATTACAACGAAGAAGACAACAATTGGCAGTGCGACACCAGCGATGAGCTGCTCAGTGAAATGCTCGCGCGGCTGGTTCTGGAACAAGCCGGCGCCGAGCTGGATTTTGACGAGATCTGACCGTGACCCAGCCTGCACCTGTCCGCCCGCCGAAACCGTTGTTCAGTAATGTCAGCCCGGCGGTGCCGTCACCTTGTATCAGTTTGTGTCGTCTGGACGAGCAGAAAGTCTGCCTCGGGTGCTTCCGGCACGTGGAAGATATCCGCGAATGGCGCTCTGCCGACGACGCGCGGCGCCGACTGATCTGCGCGGAAGCCGAGCAGCGCAGGGCGCGCGCCTGAGGCCGTCTTGTTTATTTGTGACGCTGTGGTAGTGTCCGGGTACGCCTCAACTCATCGAGGCCCGTGAGAACCCCGCCTTTTCCTGGCGGGGTTTTGCTTTTTTGTGCAGAAAAAAGGAGTCTGCCTGAATCATGACCACCGCACCGTCCATCATCCTCACCCGTCTTGACGTGCAGCGTCTGGAGCAACTGATCGACCGCCTGGGCGACGAATCTCCCGGCGTCGAAGCGTTGCAAGCCGAACTCGACCGCGCCGAAGACGTGGTTGGTCACGATGAAGTGCCTGCGGGTGTCGTGACCATGAACTCCAGCGTGCATTGCCGTGAGCAAGGCAGCGGCAAGGACTACCACCTGACCCTGGTCTACCCGAAAGACGCGAACGCCGACGAAGGCAAGATTTCGATCCTGGCACCCGTGGGCAGCGCGTTGCTCGGCCTGCAAGTTGGCCAGCACATCGACTGGCCGGCACCGGGTGGCAAGACCCTCAAGCTGGAATTGCTCAGTGTTGAAGGGCAGCCTAAAGACGGCGGCGCCTTCCCTCTCTAAATCTGGCTCAGTGCCTCGTTGAGCGACAGCTCAAGTTCGGCCTTGTAACGCAGGTACAGGTTGCTTGGGCTTTGCACATCGCCGAGCAGGCCGGACAGATCCAGGTCCGTTATGTAGCAGCGGTAACGCTCGGTCTCCCGGCGTTGCCCGACGATTTCCTGGGCGACCACTGCAAACAGCTGGTCGCCAAATTCCAGTTCGGAAAACTCCCGCTGATTGCAGTACAGCGTGATACCTACCTGGCCCTGCGCTGCCTTGCCGATAATTGCCTGCACGTCATAAAACGGTTTGTTCGTCGGGTTCAGCGGCGCTGGCCGAGGTTCGATGCCGCGTGCGCGACCACTGACCGACGGCAATAGCTGGTAATACAAGACCTGTACCGCGCCCAGCGGCTCTTGCGGGTCCAGCGGGGACAATGCGTCCCGGCGATAAATGATCGACTGCAAGAAACGCTGCAACGGCGCCAACAGACTCTGTTCATCGTGAAACGGCAAGCGCTGCTGCCAAAGCGCGTTGAATTCATCCAGCACATACAGCTCGGCAAAACCCTCGTTGACGCGGTAGAACACCTGCACGCAATCGGCCATGCCCATCGGCAGCAACACTGCCAGATCGTGGTCTTCCAAGGCCATGGCGTCCAGGTGCAAAGGGCTGTAGCTGGCCAGTTCTTCGCTGAGGTAGGCGACCAGCGCATCCTGGGTCGCCAGTGATACATGGTTGGCTTGGCCCGGCATCAGTTCCATGACGTGATAGTGCTGCTGCACCTGGAGCACATAGCGGTGATTACCCTGGCTGAGCAGCAGGTTCTGCGCGGTGTCGAAGATCTCTTCCACGCGCTGGGCAATGAATTGCGCGCGGTTGTGACAGAAGCAGCGCACTCGCAGGCGTGGCAGATGGTCGGGAGGCAACTGGTTGAGGTAGTCGCGCAGGCAGTCGAGCAACGCGTGGGGGCCGTCGTAGCGGCTGACCATCACCTCGTTCCAGCTGTTGAGCGTGACCTGGTCCAGGGTCAGCACCAGGTTGTCGCGCACACCGGCGTAACTCAGGGAGTCGGTGCGCTCGGTGGTCATCAGGATATTCAGGTCGCGATGGTGCTTGAGCGGGTCGACGCCGACGTTGATCAGCAACAACACTTCTTCGGGCACTGCCGAGCGCAGCAGGCGTTGTTCATCCACGCTGGTCAAGGGCAGGTCGATGGTCTGTTGCAGGCTGCCCAGCAGGTTGAACAGCTCGAATTCAGTCATGTCACTGGTGCCAGGGTGCAAGGCCAGGCGCGTGCTGCTGTCGATCACGCCGTTGCGATGGCACCAGGTGAGCATCTCCAGCAGGTCGCGACTGCGCTTGATCGGCGCGAAGTGCTCCCATTCCAGGGCCGTCAGGTTACCGTTGTACAGGCCCCAATGATGCTGGCCCGGCTCCTTGCGGTTGGGCGATTGCACCAGGGTCAGGGTGTCTTCGGCCAGGTCCGGGGCGATGCCGGGGTTGATGAACTCGACTTTGCCGGCCTTGCGCTCGAACGCGGCGTACAAGCGCCGCCCCAGTACGTTGAGGTCGCGCTTGTTGATCAGGCTAACGGTCTGTTCGGTGCGGGCGAACTGGGTCAGGAAGCGATAACTGTAATTGAGCTCGCTGACCAGCGCCCGCCGCTCGGAAGCGACCTGGCGTACCTTCCATTGGCTGCGACTGTCCAGCAGCGCCAATTGGCGCTGGTCCCAGCCCCATTCGTGGGCCAGGCGCTCCAGCAGCAGCCGTTGCCAGCTGGTGGTGCGCTGGCTGGCGCTGAGCTTGCGGTTGACCTTCAGGTACAGCGCGCGCCGCACCAGCTCCAGGCGCTCGGGTTCGTTGCGGGCCTTGAGGTATTCCTCGATGCGGCGGTACACCACGATGTACGGGTCCAGCTCATCCAGGTCCATTTGGTTGGCGAACACTGCACGCTTGAAGCGCAGGCTCAAGCAATGCACGTTCGGGTGTTCGCTGGCGTAGACCTCGGTCAGCAGCAGCTTGAGCACGGATTTGTAAGGCGACTCGATGCCCTTGAACAGCTGCCACAGCCCGGCGCCGATGAATTCGCCTGGGGGGATGCGCGCCAGGTGGCCGAGGTCGAGGGTTTCATCGGCGCGGATGAAACGTTTGGAAATCAGCGTGTGGGTGAACTCGGCATACCGGGTCTCTTCATACACCGGTACCAGCCACCAGATCGGCGTGCGCCCGGCCAGCCAGATGGCGGTGCGGTAGAACTCATCCAGCAACAGGTAATGCTGGGTGGTGCCGCAGTCGTCGGAGCTCAGCTGCGTGTCGCGCTCACCGAGGACAAAGCGCGTCGGCTCGATCAGAAAGAAGTGTGCCTCGGCGCCCATGGTCAGGGCCCAGGCTTCCAGCAACTGGCATTTCTTGCGCAGTTCGGCCAGTTCAGTCTCGCTCAGGTCCGCGGCGTGACACACCCACACGTCCATGTCGCTCTGGTCGGCCTGGGCCAGGGTACCCAGGCTGCCCATCAGGAACAGGCCGAGGATCGGTCGCGGCGGGTTGCCATGGCGTGGCTTGTAGGAGAACGAGCGGGTCAGGCGCTGGGTTTCGGTGAGGGCTTGGGCGTCCGGTTCGTAATTCGACAGGCCTGCCGGCGTACTGCCCGACACATAGCCAGGCAGCAGCGGATGGTTAACGTGGAAAAACAGCGGCAACAGGTTCAGCACGCTTTGCTGGCGCGGCGTCAGCCCCTCGATGGCCCGGGCCATGCGGCCTTCATTGAGGGCCATGAACCGCGCGCGCAGCTGGGCCAGCACCTTGCGGTCGATGCCTTCGTCCAGGTCGGGGCGGATTTCATGGGTGCGGGTCATGTCGAACTCGGTGGCTCGCAGGGCCCGACGTGGGCGGCCGTGTAGGAGTTTACAGCCAGTAGCGTAGGAGGTTTAGAGGGAAATGGATTTTGACGTCAGAATTTTCGCACTTGCACAGCAACGCCCTCGGAATCCGCACATAGCGGACTCCATGGGCGGTATCCGGTATCAGGCGGCTTCTTTGGTCGTGGCAGTGGTCAAGATCGTCAGCAGGGTCTGGGCCTGCTCTGCGGCGTCCCGGCCAAGGCTGGTCAGGTAGCCTCCGTCCGGCTGGTCGATCAGCCCTTTCGCGTGGAGGCGCTTGGCAGCGGCGATGGCGGTAGGCGCGGCGGTCTGGTGGACTTTCAGACCTTCTTTGGTGCTGTCCAATGGGAAGAGTACAAGGATTTCCAGTTCGGCAACCAACTCAGGGGTATACGACATAAGGACTCCAGACTTTCTAAGAATTTATTAGAGGCTAGCAGGCCATAAGGTGAACGCACTTTGCCGAACTGTCCAGTGTGTTGCCGCGTGTTGGATTTATTGCTTTTCGGGTGGCAACTCCGGCAGGGCGCGCAGTGCAGTTTCATACCATTCGGTATTGAAGGCGCGGTCTTCTTCCAGCAGCGCATCGATCTCGACAGCCAGCACGTGGGCCATCAGCTGGAGGATCTCTTCACGCTCGTAACCGACCAGGGTCAGCTTGTTGAAGGTGGCCTTGGCAGCCGGTGGGTTTTCGCTTTCGATCTGGTTCTCGATCGCTTCGATCAGGGTGGTTTCGGCGAATTCTTCTTCGTCGTTGTCGATATCGGTCGGCTCGCTCATGGCAGGCTCCTCAAGGAAAGGGCGTCAGTCTACCCCCATTCAGGCAGGTGATGCTGCTGGTCAGGGCGGGCGCCGGGATCTATAACAGTTGCAGCCAACCCCTTTCCCGGCCTGGAGGCACAGACATGCTCAAGCTCTACGGATTCTCGGTCAGTAACTACTACAACATGGTCAAGCTGGCGCTGTTGGAAAAAGGGCTGCCTTTCGAAGAGGTGCCTTTTTACGCCGGCCAAACCCCTGAAGCCCTGGCCGTGAGCCCGCGAGGCAAGGTGCCGGTGCTGGGCGTCAAGCAGGGTTTTATCAACGAAACCAGCGTGATCCTCGAGTACATCGAGCATACCCAGGAAGGGCCCGCACTGCTGCCGGCCGAGCCGTTCCAGCGTGCTCAGGTATTGGCGTTGTGCCGGGAAATCGAGCTGTACATCGAACTGCCTGCTCGCGCCTGTTTCGCCGAGGCATTTTTTGGCATGCCGGTGCCGGATGCGATCAAAGAGAAGTCCAAGGCCGAGTTGCTGTTGGGTTTCGGGTCGTTGGGCAGGCACGGCAAGTTCGCACCCTATGTGGCGGGTGAGAGTTTCACCATTGCCGATCTGTATTTCATGTACAGCGTGAACCTCGCCTGCGCGGTGGGCGAGAAGCTGTTTGGCCTGGATCTACTGGCTGAAATGCCGGCGGCCAAGGCGTTGCTGGAAAGGTTGCACGCCATGCCCAACGCTCAGAAAGTGGCGGCGGACAGGGAGGCAGCGATGCCGGCCTTTATGGCGATGCTAGCGGCAAAAAAATAATAACGACGAGCGCCGCTCAAAATGTGGGAGCGGGCTTGCTCGCGAAGGCGGTGGATCAGTCAACACATTGATGACTAGTCCACCGCTTTCGCGAGCAAGCCCGCTCCCGCAGGGTTGACCGCGTTGCAGCAGAAACCGCGGTCTAGCGGCTGGCGAGCAGGGCCTGGCCGCGCGCGACGGCTGCCTTCACCTGCGCCGGCGCAGTACCGCCCACGTGGTTACGGGCATTCACCGAGCCTTCCAGGGTCAGCACGGCAAACACGTCCTGTTCGATCTGGTCGCTGAACTGGCGCAGTTCTTCCAGGCTCATTTCCGCCAGGTCCTTGCCAGTGTCCACGCCGTACTTAACCGCGTGGCCGACGATTTCGTGGCAGTCGCGGAACGGCAGGCCACGGCGTACCAGGTAGTCCGCCAGGTCAGTCGCAGTAGAGAACCCGCGCAGCGCCGCTTCACGCATGATCGCGTGCTTGGGCTTGATCGCCGGAATCATGTCGGCAAAGGCGCGCAGTGAGTCGCGCAGGGTGTCGGCGGCGTCGAACAGCGGTTCCTTGTCTTCCTGATTGTCCTTGTTGTAGGCCAGGGGTTGGCCTTTCATCAGGGTCAGCAGGCCCATCAAGGCGCCGAACACGCGGCCGCTCTTGCCACGCACCAGCTCGGGTACGTCGGGGTTTTTCTTTTGCGGCATGATCGAGCTGCCGGTGCAGAAACGGTCTGGCAGGTCGATGAACTGGAATTGCGCGCTGGTCCACAGCACCAGCTCTTCGGAGAAGCGCGACAGGTGCATCATCGCGATGCTGGCAGCGGCGCAGAACTCGATAGCGAAGTCACGGTCCGACACGCCATCCAGGGAGTTGCCGCCCACGGCGTCGAAGCCCAGCAACTGCGCGGTGTATTCGCGGTCGATCGGGTAAGTGGTGCCGGCCAGCGCGGCGCTGCCCAATGGCATGCGGTTGGCGCGCTTGCGGCAATCGACCAGGCGCTCGTAATCGCGGCTGAGCATTTCGAACCAGGCCAGCAGGTGGTGGCCGAAGGTCACAGGCTGCGCGGTCTGCAGGTGAGTGAAGCCCGGCATGATGGTGTCGGATTCACGCTCGGCCTGTTCCAGCAGGCCTTTTTGCAGGCGGGTGATTTCGCCCAGTATCAGGTCGATTTCATCACGCAGCCACAGGCGGATATCCGTGGCCACCTGGTCGTTACGGCTACGGCCGGTGTGCAACTTCTTGCCGGTCACACCGATGCGGTCGGTGAGGCGGGCCTCAATGTTCATGTGCACATCTTCCAGGTCGACGCGCCAGTCGAACGTGCCAGCTTCGATCTCGCCACGAATGGTGGTCAGGCCGTCGATGATGCTGTCGCGCTCGGCGTCGGTCAGCACGCCGACCTTGGCCAGCATCATCGCGTGGGCGATGGAGCCCATGATGTCGTGGCGGTACAGGCGCTGGTCGAAGGTGACGGAGGCGGTGAAGCGGGCGACGAAGGCGTCGACGGGTTCACTGAAGCGGCCGCCCCAGGACTGGTTGGTCTTGTCGGTGCTCATGGATTCGCTCGTGATCTGCTTAGTAAAGAGGCATGGAAGTGTGCCAGCGATAATAACAGGGTTGCCCGTGGACGCGGTGCTGCGGGTTGTCGGCATTTTTATTTGTGCAAAGGATGGCTAAGTGCCTTGCCGCCGAACGCGTCCAGGACGAGACTGGGTACAGGTACTTGTTGAAACGATATTTGACGATTGAGCAATGTCGTCTCAGTGAGCGTCTACAGTTGGACTGATAGTGTGTGAATGCACCAAAGTCGGGTGATGCGGTCAGAGCCCAGACTATCCATTTAAAAAGGGGGGTATTCGGATTGTGTATCAGCAAACCCTACGACGATGCCCGAAGGCAGCAGGTCTTGGGCGCTATTGAACAGGTCCGGGTAAATATGGGTGCCACTCTCAGGGCACTTTTTGCCGCTCGCGCTAGTCTTAGCGTGGATCGCTGTGACGCAAGTCACCGCACCTGTCTACGCTATCCTTGTGCGAGACTCACGCAGGAATCCAGCGCAATATGAATGTCCTGATCGTTGATGACGAACCCCAAGCCCGCGAGCGACTGAGCCGTTTGGTCAGTGATCTCGAGGGTTATGCAGTACTAGAGCCGAGCGCCACCACGGGCGAAGAGGCGTTGACGCTGATCGACAGCCTCAAGCCGGATGTGGTGTTGCTCGATATCCGTATGCCGGGCCTCGATGGCCTGCAAGTGGCCGCCCGGCTGAGCGAGCGAGAGTCGCCACCCGCCTTGGTATTTTGCGCAGCAGGCGATGAGTTTTCTGCGGAGACGCTGGAAGCCAGCGGAGTCAGCTTCCTCACCAAACCGGTGGCTGGCGAAGCGTTGCTCAAGGCCTTGAAAAAGGCTGAGCGCCCAACCCGCGTCCAACTCGCTGCCCTGACTCAGCCTGCTGCCCAGAGTGGTAATGGGCCGCGCAGCCATATCAGCGCCCGTACCCGTAAAGGTATCGAGCTGATCCCCTTGGGCGAGGTGGTCTACTTTATCGCCGATCACAAGTATGTGACCCTGCGCCACCAGGGCGGCGAAGTGCTGCTCGATGAACCGCTCAAGGCGCTTGAGGATGAATTTGGCGACCGCTTCGTGCGTATCCACCGCAATGCGCTGGTGGCTCGCGAGCGGATCGAACGCCTCCAACGCACGCCGCTTGGGCACTTTCAGCTGTTCCTCAAAGGCCTTAATGGCGACGCGCTGATCGTCAGCCGACGGCATGTGGCCGGTGTGCGCAAGATGATGCAGCAGCTTTAGCCCGAGGGCTGTGGCCAGGCCTGTAACCCATATCCCGGTGCGACGCGGCCAGGGAGGCCCCGCACTTGCTGATTCAAATCAAAGCGTATTTGCCTGAGCTGTTATTATCTGCCGTATCTATTCAGTACGGATTGATCCATGTCCTCTCGCGAAATCCGCATCGCCACCCGTAAAAGCGCCTTGGCCTTATGGCAGGCCGAATACGTCAAAGCTCGCCTGGAACAGGCTCACCCTGGTCTCAAGGTGTCCCTGGTGCCTATGGTCAGTCGCGGCGACAAGCTGCTCGACTCGCCACTGTCGAAGATCGGCGGCAAGGGTTTGTTCGTCAAGGAGCTGGAAACCGCGCTGTTGGAAAACGAAGCCGACATCGCTGTGCATTCGATGAAAGACGTGCCCATGGACTTCCCTGAAGGCCTGGGCCTGTTTTGCATCTGCGAGCGCGAAGACCCGCGTGATGCCTTTGTTTCCAACACCTACGCCTCCTTGGACGCATTGCCTTTGGGCAGTATCGTCGGTACGTCGAGCCTGCGTCGCCAGGCTCAGCTGTTGACTCGCCGGCCGGACTTGCAGATCCGCTTTCTACGCGGCAACGTCAACACTCGCCTGGCCAAGCTGGATGCCGGTGAATATGACGCGATCATCCTCGCAGCGGCCGGCCTGATTCGCCTGGGTTTCGAAGACCGCATCACTTCGGCCATCAGCGTCGAGGACAGCCTGCCAGCCGGAGGGCAGGGCGCCGTTGGCATTGAATGCCGCACCGCCGACAGTGAAATCCACGCCCTGCTCAAACCCCTGGATCACCCTGACACCGAAATACGCGTGACGGCTGAACGAGCCTTGAACAAGCACCTCAACGGTGGCTGCCAGGTGCCGATCGCCTGCTACGCCGTGCTCGAAGGTGAACACTTGTGGTTGCGTGGCCTGGTGGGCGACCCGGAAGGCGGCACACTGCTGACCGCCGAGGCGCGTGGACCACAGCGTGACGCCACGGCCTTGGGTATCCAGGTGGCCGAGGAGCTGTTGGACAAGGGTGCGGGTGCCATCCTGCAAAAGGTCTACGGCGAGGCTGGCGCGCAGTGACCGAATGGCGCGTGCTGCTGACGCGGCCTGCCGAGGAGTCGAGGGCGCTTGCGGCCTCGTTGGCCGACGCCGGTATTTTCAGCAGCAGCCTGCCTTTACTGGATATCGAGCCGCTCCCCGTTACGCCTGAACAGCAGGCCGTCTTCCATGACCTGGGTCGCTACTGTGCGGTGATCGTGGTCAGCAAGCCTGCAGCGCGCCTTGCAGTTGCGCAGCTGGATCGAACCTGGCCGCAGTTGCCATGGTTCAGTGTCGGCGCTGCCACCGCGCAGGTATTGGCCGCACAGGGGCTGAATGTTAAGTATCCGCCTACTGGCGACGACAGTGAGGCCTTGCTTCAATTGCCTGCGTTGCGCGAGGCTATCGCCCGCCCGGATGCCCGGGTGTTGATCCTGCGCGGCGAGGGCGGTCGGGAGCTGCTGGCGGAGCGCTTGCGCGAACAAGGTGCTAGTGTCGACTATCTGGAGTTGTATCGCCGTTTCCTACCGGCCTACAAGGCCGGGGCATTGATACAACGCATCCAGTTGGAACGCTTGAACGGCCTGGTGGTCAGCAGTGGGCAGGGTTTTTTACACCTGCAAGCCCTGGCCGGAGCCGATTGGCCCCAGGTGGCCCAGCTGCCGTTGTTCGTGCCAAGCCCCCGTGTCCAAGAGATGGCGCGGGTCGCTGGCGCAGAAAAAGTTGTGGATTGTCGCGGTGCGAGTGCCGCGGCTTTGTTAGTGGCGATACGGAGTTATCCCGTTCCCACTCTCTGAAACGCAAAGGACGGATACGTGAGCGAAACAGCCTTGCCTAAAGATGAAACCCAACCCGCACTTGATGCGCCGGTTGAGTCACCGGTTACCGCGCCGCGTCGCGGCAATGGCCTGGCAATCGTCGCCCTGCTGCTCGGCGTAGCGGGTGTTGCCGCCGGCGGTTGGGGCGTCTGGCAGGTCCGCGCGCTGCAAGCCAGCAGCCAGCAGCAGCTGGGCCAGGTGCAGACCCTCGATGACCAATCCCAGTCCCTCAAGCAAAGCCAGCAACAACTGGCTGCGCGGCTGGCGCAGTTGCCGGGTGCTGATGAGCTGGAGGAGCGCCGTCGCCTGGTGGCCCAGTTGCAGGGTGACCAACAGCGTTTGAGTCAGCGTCTGGAAACCGTGCTGGGGTCCAGTCGTAAAGACTGGCGCCTGGCTGAGGCGGAACACCTGATTCGCCTGGCGAGCCTGCGCCTTTCTGCCCTGCAAGACATCAACAGCGCCCAGGCGTTGGTCCAGGGGGCCGACGAGATTCTTCGCGAGCAAAGCGATCCGGGCGCCTACGCTGCTCGCGAGCAATTGGCCAAGAGCCTTGCCGCGCTGCGCAGCACCGAGCAGCCGGACCGTACCGGGCTGTACCTGCAATTGGCGGCCTTGCGCGACCAGGTCGTGCAACTGGCCGCCATTGCCCCTGAGTATCAACTCACCGAACCTGCTTCCGATGGACGCCCGACTACCGATACGGAAAGCCGCTGGAGCCAGTGGTGGGAGCAGATTTCCCGTTACTTCCGCATTGACTTCAACCCGGATGACAACATCCGTCCGCTGCTGGCTGGGCAAGGCTTGAATCAGGTGCGCCTGGCCCTGAGCCTGGCGCTGGAGCAGGCGCAATGGGCAGCGCTCAACGGTGAGTCGGCGGTCTACAGCCGCTCCCTGGGCGAGGCGCGCAGCGTGTTGCAAGATAATTTCAACCAGGACAACCCGCAAAGCCAGGCGATGCTGGCGCGCATCGCCGAGCTTGAGCCCAAGGCGGTGTCGGTGGTGACGCCGGACCTGGCCGCGAGCCTCGCTGCCGTGCAGGCATACCTTGAGCGTCGTCACTTGTCTGCCGACGAAGCCAAGGCGGCGGCCACGCCGGCGAAGCAGGAGTAGAGCCGATGAAACGTTTCTATGTGATCCTGGTTCTGGCGATTGCAATCGCGCTGGCACTGGCAGTGGGCATTTCGAAACACACCGGCTACGTGCTGATTACTTATCCTCATGTGCTGCATTACGAGTCGAGCCTCTGGGCAACCTTGGTTGCGGTATTTGCCATCGGCCTGGCGATCTACCTGATCCGTGTGTTGTTGAGCCTGGTCACCACTTCCGGTGGCGTGGTCAACCCCTGGTCGCGGCGTAACCGCAGCCGTCGCGTACAGATTGCAATCGAGCAAGGTCAGATGGACCTCGCCGAGGGCCGCTGGGCCAGCGCTGAGCGCCACTTGCACCGTGCCGCCGAAGCCGAGCGTCAGCCGCTGCTGTATTACCTCGGCGCAGCCCGTGCCGCGAATGAGCAGGGACGTTACGAAGAGTCCGACGGCTTGCTGGAACGCGCCCTGGAGCGTCAGCCCCAGGCCGAGCTGGCGGTTGCCTTGAGCCATGCGCAACTGCAGCTTGACCGCGGTGATACTGACGGCGCACTGACCACTTTGCAGACCATGCATGAACGTCATCCTCATAACGCCCAAGTCCTGCGTCAACTGCAGCGCTTGCATCAGCAGCGGGGCGATTGGTCTTCGGTGATCCGTCTTTTGCCTGAGCTGCGCAAGGATAAAGTGCTGCCCGCCAGTGAACTGGCCGAGCTTGAGCGACGGGCGTGGGGCGAGAACCTGAGCCTCGCGGCCCAGCGTGAAGAGCAGGGCGAGGCCGGTTTGCAGTCCCTTGAGCGGGCCTGGCAGCAACTCACGTCCGCCCAGCGCCAGGAGCCGCAACTGGTCCTGGCTTATGCCGAGCAACTGCGCCAATTGGGCGCCGATGCCAAGGCCGAAGAAGCACTGCGCGGCGCAATCAAGCGTGGCTACGACAGTCATTTGATTCGACTCTACGGCTTGCTGCGCGGCGGTGACCCGGCCAAGCAATTGAAGTTTGCCGAAGGTTGGCTCAAGGACCATCCAGGGGATGCCAGCCTGCTGCTGACGCTGGGCCGCCTGTGCCTGCAAAACAGCCTGTGGGGCAAAGCGCGGGATTATCTGGAAAGCAGCCTTCAGGTGCAGCGCAATCCCGAGGCCTGTGCCGAATTGGCGCGTTTGTTGGCGCAACTGGGTGACACCGACCGCAGCAACCAGTTGTTCCAAGAAGGGCTGGGGCTCCTGGATAACCGTTTGCTGGCGTCCCCGCTGCCTGTCCCAGTTCGGGCCTGATGTAGGAAGGTAAGATGAGGGTTGGCTCGGACATGTCTGGCGGCCAACCCCTTTCGACCTTGAAAAACTGTTTGTAGAGCGTTTGTGGGCAGCGTCCGACGCTGAACAATCCAACGTCCTCCATCTTCTGGCGGTAAGTCCTTACCCTCTCGCGGAATCGTCTGCTCTGGCACGTATTGAAAGGGGTCAGGCCTTTCCTCTACCGTAACGACCTATCTTTCGCTGTGCGGATAAAGCATGTCTTTGGCCCCTTCACGCTCCTTGTTTTTCCTTGCGTTCCTGGCAGGTGCGCTGACATTGGGCGCGTCCTTTTACCTCGAGTTCGGCGTCTCCCTGCGCCCTTGCTTCCTGTGTCAGATGCAAAGGGGGTTCCTGGCGGCTTTCACATTGATCAATCTGGTCGCCGCGATCCATAACCCCAGGCGCCTGGTGAGTTGCCTGTATGGGCTGGCAGGCATGGTCTTCGCGTTGCTCGGCGCCATTACCGCCGTGCGCCAGGTGTTGCTACAAAACGCCGCACCGGACCAGGCGGCTGATTGCTGGCCCAGCCTGCATTACATGATCGAAAACCTGTCGGTTTGGCAGGCCCTGCAATTGACGGTCAAAGGCACCGTCGACTGCATGGATATCAGTTGGACGCTGTTTGACTTGAGCCTGCCGGAGTGGAGCTTGTTGTTCTTCGTCGGGATGTTGATCCTGGGTGCCATACAGTTTTCACCGCTGCTTTCAAGCCATCGTTTGCGCCCGGCGAGACGCTGAAGGCCACTCACAGTTCGTAAGACGGGATTAAACACTTGTATGAACTTTCTCTCCTGCGTACCTTGAAGCCACAGTCATGCGGGCATAATCTGGCCCGCACGTGTCATTGAAACCGTTTGTCAGATGCGGCCTTGTCCCGCTGTTGCTTTATCCTTGAAGTGTTGCGCGGGCACCAGGCGGCAGCGCCCCTATAGGGAAGAGAGATCACCATGCTGGAAAGTTGTCAGAATGCTCAGGAACGCTGGGGTGGGGTGCACAAGCTGATCGACAGCTGGCTGAAGGCACGTCACGAACTGGTTCGGGCCTTTGATGCACTCGGCGCCAAGCCCGAGGCACTGGCGGAGAACCGTGAACCGTTGCAGGATTTCTGCGGTGTGTTGGTGGACTACGTGTCAGCCGGCCATTTCGGCGTCTACGAACAGCTGACCAAGGAGGCGGAAGCCTTCGACGATCAGCGTGGCTTGGAATTGGCTGAGACCATTTACCCACGCATCGATGTCATCACCGAAAAGCTATTGGCCTTCACCGACCTGTGTGATGCCGGAAACTGTGTTGCTGCAAAATTCAAAGAATTGGGCGCACTGTTGCATGAGCGATTCGAGCTGGAAGATTGCTTGATCGAAGTGCTGCACAACGCTCATAAGGAAGAGCCTGCTACCCAGGCTTGACCCTCGACAGCCCTACAAAAAACGGTGCGCATGACGCACCGTTTTTTATGGCCTCAGTGTCGGGTGCCGAGTAACTCGATCTCGAACACCAGGGGGGTATAGGGCGGAATCAATTCGCCGGCACCGTCGGCACCATAGGCCTGGGCTGATGGGATCACCAGGCGCCATTTCGCACCCACCGGCATCTGTTGCAACGCACTGCTCCAGCCGTTGATCACGCTGTCCAGGCGAAACCACTGGGGTTGCGTGCTTTGGTCGAACACCGTCCCATCGGGTAACCGCCCCACGTACTTCACTTGAACTTGATCGCTGGCCGTTGGCTTGTCGCCAGTGCCGGGGGTGAGCTCGGTGAGCAAGATTCCATCCGCTAATTCGCGCACGCCTTTTACGGCTTTTTCCTTGTTCAGGAATTGGTGTTCGGCCGCGAGTGCTTTTTCGCTTTGCGATGCCTGCGAGTCGGTTTCGGTCTGTGCTTCGTGCTGGGCAAGAATCTGCTCGATGCGTGCGTTGTCCAGTGCCAACGGCTTGCCTTGATACGCTTGCTTTAGACCGTCGATCAACGCCTGCAGCTGCAGGTCGGGAACCTCCTGGCGCAAGCGTTCGCCGAGGCTTGCGCCAAGGCTGTAGGCGAGGTCGTGCTGGTTTGGTTCAGTGGTTTTTGCGGGCGATTGCTCGCTCGCATTGGCCCCTGATATCGCCAAGCCAAGCACAAGGAAAAGATAACGCGACATGGGGATTCTCCCGCCGAAAGTGCGACGGATTATGCCAGTGTGAACGGGTAAAAAGAGCCGTGTATTTTCGTTATATCGATAAGAATTTCCGCACGGTGCAACGCAAGTCAAACGATACTGTCAACATGCCCTAGCGGCGGTAAGAGCAGAGGGCTAGTATGAGCCGCACCCACGTCAGCCAGGAGGTAAACCATGTCGGCCAAACAGAAGCCTGTTAATACCCCGTTGCATTTACTCCAACAACTTTCGGGCAGCTTGCTCGAACATCTGGAAAGCGCCTGTTCCCAAGCGTTGGCCGATGCAGAAAAACTGCTCGCCAAGCTGGAAAAACAACGCGGTAAAGCGCAAGAAAAGCTGCACAAATCCCGCACCAAACTGCAAGACGCCGCGACTGCCGGCAAGGCCAAGGCTCAAGCCAAAGCCAAAGACGCTGTCAAAGAACTTGAGGATCTGCTGGACGCCCTCAAGGATCGCCAAGCTGAAACCCGCGCCTACATTTCCCAACTCAAAAAAGATGCTCAGGAAAGCCTGAAACTGGCCCAGGGCGTTGGTCGTGTGAAAGAAGCTGTGGCTAAAGTGCTGGGCGCTCGTACCCCTGCAAAAGTTGTTGCTGCGAGCTCGGCGAAAAAGCCGGCGAGCAAAGCTGTTGCTGCCAAGGCACCGGTTAAAGCCGCCGCAAAACCTGCTGCCAAAACCGCTGCTGCAAAACCAGCCGCAAAACCTGTTGCCAAAACCGCTGCTGCAAAACCAGCCGCCAAGCCAGTTGCCAAAACTGCTGCTGCAAAACCAGCCGCCAAGCCAGTTGCCAAAACTGCTGCTGCAAAACCAGCCGCCAAGCCAGTTGCCAAAACCGCTGCTGCAAAACCAGCCGCCAAGCCAGCTGCCAAAACCGCTGCTGCGAAACCAGCCGCCAAGCCAGTTGCAAAAACTGCTGCTGCGAAACCAGCCGCCAAGCCAGCTGCCAAAACTGCTGCTGCAAAACCAGCCGCCAAGCCAGTTGCTAAAACCGCTGCTGCGAAACCAGCCGCCAAGCCAGCTGCCAAAACCGCTGCTGCAAAACCAGCCGCCAAGCCAGCTGCTAAACCTGCTGCTGCGAAACCAGCCGCCAAGCCAGCTGCCAAACCTGCTGCTGCAAAACCAGCCGCCAAGCCAGCTGCTAAAACCGCTGCTGCAAAACCGGCCGCCAAGCCAGCTGCCAAACCCGCTGCTGCCAAACCGGCCGCCAAGCCAGCTGCCAAACCTGCTGCTGCCAAACCAGCCGCCAAGCCAGCCGCTAAACCTGCTGCGGCAAAACCCGCTGCAAAGCCAGCCGTTGCCAAGCCAGCTGCCGCAAAACCAGCAGCGGCCAAGCCAGCAACACCTGCTGCTGCCCCGGTAGCATCCACCGCCCCAACTGCACCGGCCAGCAGCACCCCTGCTCCGGTAGCGCCAAGCACCAACCCAACCAGCGCTTCCTAAGTGCTGGTGGCCACGGGGCGCAGCTGATGCAGCGCGCCGTGGTCAAGGTTGGCGGCATCCTCAGCCGCCAGTCCTTCCAGCCACAGTTGCGGGTCCATCGCATCGCCTGCCGGCCACGATTGTGCCAGCGCTTCCAGTCGCGCCAGCAACTGCCGTTCGGCGTCCAGCTCCAGGGCCTTTACCCGCTCGCGTAACCCCGCCAGATCTTCATCCTGCTGCGCCATGCCACGCCATTGTGTGCGTACTCGACGTAACGGTTCGATCACTTGTGTCCGCCACGGCCTGGCAATCTGTCTCAGCGCTTGCAGACGCTCGGTGGTTACTGCCACAGCGCGCTGCTCCAACCACGCACCACACAGCAACAGGCACACATCTGCGCCTTGCTCCTGCAAACGCAGGCATGCGGCTTCGACACCCGGACGGGCGTAGGTCGTGAGGGCAAAGCTCCACAGGTCAGCGTTCATATTCACACCCAAGCCAGCGGCCAACGAAGCTGGTAGACTCCGCCGCCATTATGATCCGACTTCAAAGCCTAACATTACAGCGTGGCCCGCAACGTCTTCTCGAAGACGCCGAGCTGACCCTGCACGCCGGTCACAAAGCCGGCCTGATCGGTGCCAACGGCGCCGGCAAATCCACGTTGTTCGCCCTGCTGCTGGGTGAGCTGACCCCGGATTCCGGGGACTGCTTGCTGCCCGCCGACTGGCGCATCGCCCATATGCGCCAGGAGATCGACACCCTGGACCGTATCGCGATCGACTACGTGCTCGATGGCGACCTGCGCCTGCGCCAGGTGCAACACGACCTGGCCGAGGCCGAGAAAGCCCAGGACGGCGCCGCCCAGGCTCGCCTGCATTCCGAGTTGGACAGCGCCGACGGCTACACCGCCGACGCCCGCGCCCGCAAGATGCTCGCCGGCCTTGGTTTTACCAACGAACAGATGGACCGCCCGGTCGCCGACTTCTCTGGCGGCTGGCGCATGCGCTTGAACCTTGCACAGGCGCTGATGTGCCCTTCGGACCTGTTGCTGCTCGACGAACCGACCAACCACTTGGACCTCGATGCGATCCTGTGGCTGGAAGACTTCCTCAAGAATTATCAGGGCACCTTGCTGCTGATCTCCCACGACCGGGATTTTCTCGACGCCGTGGTCGACAACATTGCCCACGTCGAACAAAAGAAAATCACGCTCTACCGTGGCGGCTACACCGCGTTCGAACGTGCTCGCGCCGAACGCTTGGCCCAGCAACAACAGGCCTACGAGAAGCAGCAGGCGCAGCGCGCGCACATGGAAAGCTACATCGCCCGCTTCAAGGCCCAGGCCACCAAGGCCCGCCAGGCCCAGAGCCGGATCAAGGCGCTGGAGCGCATGGAGGAACTGTCGGCGGCGCACGTCGATTCGCCGTTCGACTTCGTGTTCCGCGAGTCGGTGAAGATCTCCAGCCCGCTGCTGGATCTTTCCGATGCACGCCTGGGTTATGGCGACAAAACCATCCTGGAAAAAGTGAAGCTGCAGCTCACGCCGGGTGCGCGCATCGGTTTGCTCGGCCCCAACGGTGCGGGTAAATCGACACTGATCAAGAACCTGTCGGGCGAGCTTTCGCCTCTGGCCGGCCGCCTGACCCGTGGCGAGAATACGGTGGTGGGCTACTTCGCCCAGCATCAGCTGGATTCTCTCGATTCCAAGGCTAGCCCGTTGCTGCACCTGCAGCGTCTGGCGCCGACCGAGCGCGAGCAGACCCTGCGCGATTTCCTCGGGGGGTTCGACTTCCGTGGTGCGCGCATCGACGAGCCAGTGCTGAACTTCTCCGGCGGTGAAAAAGCCCGCCTGGCCCTGGCATTGATCGCCTGGGACCGTCCGAACCTGTTGCTGCTCGACGAACCGACCAACCACCTGGACCTGGAAATGCGCCTGGCGCTGACCATGGCCCTCCAGGAATTCAGCGGTGCGGTACTGGTGGTGTCTCACGATCGCCACTTGCTCAAGAGCACCACGGACAACTTCCTGCTGGTGGCGGACGGTAAAGTCGAAGAGTTCGACGGTGACCTGGACGACTACGCGCGCTGGCTGACGGATTACCGCCTGCGCAACGCGCCGGTCAGCAATACCCCGGTCAACCCCGACAAGACCGACAAGAAAGCCCAACGTCAGGCTGCCGCTGCGTTACGCCAACAATTGGCGCCGCACAAGCGTGAAGCCGACAAGCTGGAAGCCGAGTTGGGCAAGGTGCACGAGCGCCTGGCCAAGATCGAGACCAGCCTGGGCGACAGCGCCGTCTACGAGGCTGCCCGCAAGGACGAGTTGCGCGACCTGCTGGCTGAACAGGCCAAGCTCAAGGTACGCGAAGGGCAATTGGAGGAAACCTGGATGGAAGCCCTCGAACTGCTCGAAACCCTGCAAGCGGAGCTGGAGGCGCTGTCCTGATGGAAGCGTTGCAACTGCCAATACCGACGCAGTGGGTCGAACCCGTCTGGGTCGGCGTGCAAATCCTGCTGATCCTGCTGGCCGGCTACCTCGCCCAGCGCTTTGTCGCCAAGGGCCTCACTCGCTTGGGTGAGCGCTACCCGTTTCCGCCGCAACTGCTGATGCCGCTGCGCGGGGGCCTGCGCTGGCTGATCATGGGCAGTGCGTTGATTTTTGTGCTGGGCCGCCTGGGTGTGTCTGCCACGGTGTTGTGGACGGCGCTGTCGGGGTTTGTCGCGGTCGCCGCGGTGGCGTTCTTCGCCATGTGGTCGGTACTGTCCAACCTGCTGTGCGCCATTCTGATCTTCACTGTCGGGCCGTTTCGCCTGGGCGATATCGTCGAATTGGTGGATACCGTCGACAAACCGGGGGTGAAGGGTCGTGTCGTGGCGATCAATCTGCTCTACACCACGTTGATCGAAGTGGCAGAGGCGGGTACTGACAGCGCGATGGTGCAAGTGCCCAACAGTCTGTTTTTCCAGCGTTCTGTTCGGCGGTGGCCAGGTACCCACGTGTTTCCGGGCGACCGCTAGCATTCACATCTTGTAAAAATCTATAGCCAGCCTTTGGTCGGCGGAGTTAGCTTAAGGCACAACAGCGAACTCCCTTCCGAGGTGTGCAATGGCACTCGATACGTGGCTGGCCTTTTTCCTGGCCAGTTGGATCATCTCCCTTTCTCCTGGCGCTGGCGCCATCGCCTCGATGTCCAGCGGCCTGCAATACGGTTTCCTGCGTGGTTACTGGAACGCCATCGGCCTGCAACTGGGCCTGGCGATGCAGATTGCCGTCGTTGCTTGCGGCCTGGGTGCCATTCTGGCGACGTCTTCCACCGCCTTCTATGCGATCAAATGGTTTGGCGTGGCGTACCTGGTGTACTTGGCCATCAAGCAATGGCGCGCTTTGCCCATGGACATGACCGATGAAGCGGCCGTGCGCCCGATCGGCAAGCCGATGGCGATGATGTTCCGCGGCTTTCTGGTGAATGCCAGCAACCCCAAGGCCCTGGTGTTCATGCTGGCGGTACTGCCGCAGTTCGTGAACCCGCAGGCGCCGCTGCTGATCCAGTACCTGATCCTGGGGGCGACGATGATCTGCGTCGATATGGTGGTGATGGCGGGTTATACGGGGTTGGCGTCGAAGGTGTTGCGCCTGCTGCGTACGCCTAAGCAACAGAAACGTCTGAACCGTACGTTTGCGGGGTTGTTTGTGGGGGCGGCGGGCTTTCTCGCCAGCCTGCACCGCGCAACGGCATAACTGACGAAACCGGATCAAACATGTGGGCGCTGGCTTGCCGGCGATAGCATCACCTCGGTGTTTCTGAAACACGGGGGTGTCTGCATCGCAGGCGAGCCAGCGCCCACATTTGATTTGTGTTGCGTGCGGTAAACGCCGAGATCATCTCCTGTCGCCTGCCACTCGATGTGATAGTGCCCATCTCTAAAAACGCCAAATCACTTACGCCTTGAGTCAAACCCGTTAAAGCCTAACAATGTGTTACTTCGTATTTCCATTTGAGATTCGTTCATGACTGCCCCCTTCCGTTTTCTCGTCTGGCTACTGTTGCCGGCGTTGATGTCGTGCAGCTTCAACCTGTTGGCCGCGACTGCCGAGGGCGCCCCACAAGCCCTGCATTTGCTGGACTACATTGGCGCTGACTATCCACCGACGGTAGAGGCGGGCAAGGTGATCGATGAATCCGAATACCGCGAACAGCTTGAGTTTCTCGGGGTGCTGCAAGGCCTGGTGGCAGAACTCCCTCAGCGGCCGGAGCGCGCTGCGTTGGTCAAAGGCGTCGATGAACTGTTAGCGGCTGTCACTGCCCGTCAGGACGGTGCGACAGTCGCCCGGCAAGCCCGTCAATTGGGCGCTCAACTGGCCGTGGCTTATGAGGTCAGCCAAGCCCCGGCGATCACCCCTGATCCAACGCGCGGCGAGCCGCTCTACGCCCAGCATTGCTCGGTGTGCCACGGCACGACGGGGGCCGGTGATGGCCCGGCCAGCGTCGGTATGACGCCGCCACCGGCCAATCTGCGTGACCCTGTGCGCCTGGACCGCCTGAGCCTCTATGCGGTCTACAACACCCTCGGTCTGGGCGTTGAAGGCACCGACATGCCGTCCTTCTCCGACCAACTGGACGACCGCCAGCGCTGGGACCTGGCCACGTATATCGCCGGCTTCACCGCAGACCCGGCCGCCGCGAAAAGCGAGCAACCGTTCAACCTTGCGGACCTGGCACGCCAGACCCCCAATGAAGTACTGGCCGCGAGTGGCCCTGCTGCTGCCGCGACGTTCCGCGCCCAGCGTGCGCAACCGCCGCAGGTCAAGCGTGGCCCGGCGCAGTTGCTCGATTACACCGCCACCACCCTGGACAAGAGCCTGGCCGCATTCCGCAACGGCGACCACGAACAAGCCTACGACCTGTCGGTAGCCGCGTACCTGGAAGGCTTTGAGCTGGTGGAAAGCTCGCTGGATAACGTCGACGCCAACGTGCGCAAGGACACCGAGAAGGCGCTGATGGCCTACCGGCAGTCGTTGCAGGACGGTTTGCCGGTAGAGCAGGTGCAGCAACGCCTGGATGTGGCCAAGGGCAAACTCACCGAGTCCGCCGGCTTGCTGGGCAGTGATGGCCTGAGTTGGTCGCTGAGCTACATCTCCGGCTTGCTGATCCTGCTGCGCGAAGGCCTGGAAGCCATTCTGGTGCTGGCGGCGATCCTCGCGTTCCTGCGTAACACCGGCCAGCAGTCGGCGGTGCGCAGCGTCAACGTGGGTTGGGGGCTGGCGCTGTTGGCGGGTCTGGCGACCTGGGCATTGGCCGCGTATGTGATTGACGTGAGTGGCGCCCAGCGCGAGTTGCTTGAAGGCTGCACGGCGCTGTTTGCCAGTGTGATGGTGCTGTGGCTCGGCGTGTGGATGCACGACCGCCGCCACGCCGCCGCCTGGCAGGACTACATCAAGAGCAGCCTGGTAGGCGGCGGCGGGCGTTTCGGCTTCGCGATGCTGGCGTTCTTCTCGGTGTACCGCGAGCTGTTCGAAGTGATCCTGTTCTACGAAACCCTGTGGCTGCAAGCCGGCCCGGCTGGACACAACGCCGTGCTGGCGGGTGGTGCGACGGCGCTGGTGCTGCTGGTGGGCCTGGCGTGGGTGATCCTGCGTGGTTCGGCGAAGTTGCCGCTGGCGCTGTTCTTCGGCATCAACGCGGCGTTGCTGTGCGCGCTGTCGGTAGTATTTGCGGGGCATGGCGTGAAGGCGTTGCAGGAAGCCGGCATCTTCGGTACTCGCCCGGTGGCGTTCTTTGACTTCGACTGGCTGGGCATCCACGCCGATGCATACTCGCTGAGTGCGCAGGCTGTGGCGATCCTGGCGATCGTGGTGTTGTATGGCCGCAGCCGAGTGGCCGAGAAGCGCCGAGTGGCGGCCTGACATGCGGGTGTGGATCGATGCCGATGCCTGCCCTCGTGCAGCCAAGGACCAGGTGGTGAAGTTCGCCCTCAAGCGCCAGTTCGAGGTCGTGCTGGTGGCCGGTCAGAGCCAGATCAAGCCGAGCTTTTCGTGTGTGAAACTGATCGTAGTGCCCAGCGGCCCGGATGCAGCGGATGACTACCTTGTAGAGCACGCGGTGCCTGGCGAGTTGGTGATCTGCAGCGACGTGCCGCTGGCCGACCGCCTGGTGAAAAAGGGCGTCACCGCCCTCGATCCACGGGGCAAGGAGTTCAGCCCGGCGAACATGAGCGAACGCCTGGCGGTGCGTAACCTGTTCACTGACCTGCGTGAACAGGGCCAAATGGGCGGTGGTCCACCGCCCCATGGCGAGAAGGAAAAGCAGGCCTTTGCCAATGCTCTGGACCGCATTCTCACTAAGTTGATGCGTCCCGCTTGACCTCGGTAGGGGAGCCCGCGCACCACGGTTGAATGATTGGCTGCTCGTCAGTCGTTTTCGTGGGTGAGTTCCAACACCCGGTCCACCAGCTTGTTGATCCCCGAAGCGACCTCACTGATGTTTTTGCCGAGCATATAGGCCGGCGTGCTCACCAGCTTGCGCGCCTTGTCCTCGACGATATCTTCCACCGTGCACTCCTGGTGGGTGGCGCCCATTTTGTCCAGTGCGGCAGCCGTGTCGGCACAGTTGCCGATGGTGCAGGTCACGCCCGGGCCATAGATCTTCGCCGCTAGGGCCGGTGAGATACAGATCAGCCCCACAGGCTTGCCGGCTTCGGCAAAGGCCTCGGCCAGCTCCAACACCTGCGGGTTGACGCTGCAGCCGGCGCCTTCCACGGCAAAGTTCGACAGGTTCTTCGCCGCGCCAAACCCGCCGGGCACGATCAGCGCGTCGAAGTCTTCGGCATTGGCTTCGCGGATGTCTTTCACATCACCGCGGGCAATTCGGGCCGACTCCACCAGTACGTTGCGTGACTCGGGCATTTCTTCGCCGGTGAGGTGGTTGATCACGTGCAGTTGCGCGATGTTCGGGGCAAAACATTGGACTTGAGCGCCGCGCTGGTCCAGGCGCAGCAAGGTGATCACGCTTTCTTGGATCTCTGCGCCGTCATACACGCCGCAGCCGGAAAGGATCACTGCAATCTTTTTGCTCATGGGCATTTCTCCTGGGGTCTTGGCGTTAAATGTCTACTAATTTGTCATCTGTTGCCAATGGGATCTCGCGTCGCTGCACCTAATCTTGATGTAACAAAAATAGACCGGACCAGACCATGGACTTCGTGCCTTACGCGGTACCGTTTTTCATCGCCTTGATCGTGGTAGAGCTGCTTGCCGACCGCTGGCGCGGCGAGCGCAACTACCGGGTGGCGGATGCCATCAACAGCCTCAGCACCGGCGTGCTCTCGACCACCACGGGGCTGCTGACCAAGGGCGTGGGGCTGTTGACCTACGCGTTCGCCCTCAAGCATCTCGCCGTGTTCGATCTGCCGGTCCAGAGTGTCTGGACCTGGGTGTTCGCCTTCGTGTTCTACGACTTCTGCTACTACTGGCTGCATCGCATGGGTCACGAACGCAACATCCTGTGGGCCGCGCACTCGGTGCATCACCAGAGCGAGGACTACAACCTCAGCACCGCCCTGCGCCAGACCAGCACCGGTTTCCTGCTGAGCTGGGTCTTCTACCTGCCCCTGGCCGTACTCGGCGTGCCATTGGTGGTGTTTATCAGCGTGGCATCGCTCAATTTGCTCTATCAATTCTGGGTACACACCCGGCATGTGCCGAAGCTCGGCTGGTATGAGTGGTTTTTCGTCACGCCGTCCAATCATCGGGCCCACCATGCACAGAACGCTCTCTACATGGATCGCAACTACGGCGGGGTGTTCATTTTTTGGGACCGGCTGTTCGGCACCTTCCAGGAAGAAGACGACAATGAACCGGTGATCTTCGGCGTGACCACGCCCTTGGCCAGCTGGAATCCACTGTGGGCCAACCTGCAGTTTTATGCGCAGTTGTGGAGTGATGCGCGGCGTACCGAGCGTGGGTGGGACAAGTTGCGTATCTGGTTCATGCGCACTGGCTGGCGCCCGGCGGACGTGAAGGCCAAGTACCCGTTGGCCAAGCATGACCTGACGCAGTTCCGTAAATTCGAGGTGCCGCTGGATGTACGTCAGCAGATCTATATCGCCCTGCAATTTGCGGCGTATGTGGGCTTTGGCAGCTATTTGATGAACGTCGGCGAAGGGCTGCCCACGGCGGCGCTGGTCCTGGGCTGGAGTGCCATGGCGCTGGGGTTGTTTACCTTGGGTGTGGCCCTGGAGAATCGCCCATGGGCGCTGAAGGCCGAGCTTTTACGGCTGGTGCTGAATGTGCCGCTGGTCTGGCTGGCGCCGCTGGTCGGGCTATGGCCAGCCAGCCACCTGGGCTGGCTGGGCCTGCTGAGCTACAGCCTGCTCAGCGTGATTGGCCTCTACTGCTGCAGAAGCCGGTTTACTCGACTGGTGTCTTAGGCGTTTCGACCGGGACCGGCTCGGCGGCGAGCCGGGCCTTGGCACAGGCCTCGCGGGCAATGCGCGCATTCTTGATACGGCGGCGCAGCCACAGGCCGAAGCCCAGTAGCAGCAACGCGCCCAATACCCACAGCTCGTATTTCTTGATGCTGCCCAGCATGCCTTCCAGCACTGCCCCGAAGTGATAGGCCGCAGCGCCTAAGGCCAAAGCCCAGATCGCGGCGCCAATACCGTTGAGGATCAGGTAGCGCAATGGCGGATAGCCAGAAAGGCCGATCGCCACCGGCATGACCGTGCGCAATCCGTAGACGAAGCGGAAGCTCAACACCCAGATATCCGGGTGCCGGCGGATGTGCTCCAGAGCCTTGTCACCCATCAATTGCCAGCGCGGCTTGCGCGCCAACAGCTTACGGCCGTGCTTGCGGCCCATGTAATACCAAAGCTGATCGCCGGCATAGCTGCCGAAAAATGCAACGACCACCACCAGGTTGATATCCATGTAGCCACGGAACGCCAGGAAGCCCGCGAGAACCAGAATGGTCTCGCCTTCAAAGAAGGTGCCCAGGAAGAGCGCAAAGTAGCCGAAGTCATGCAGAAATTGTTGAAGCATGGTCTGGGGTGCTGGCGAAATGAACGCGCAGCCTACGCCTTCATGAAGATTCATGAAAGTATCGAGATGTGTCACGAAGTGAACAATTCCTACAGAAGTGACGAATGCGACTTCAGGTCGCATCCTTAAGCACAACTGTCATACCTTCGTCATAATGGCCGCTTATAACTGCAACGCTCGCCCGTAAACCCGGGCTCAGGAGTCTGTCGTGAGCTTTACCCCTGCCAATCGCCTGTTCCCCGCCACCCGTCTGCGTCGCAATCGTCGTGATGATTTCTCTCGCCGCCTGGTGCGGGAAAACGTACTGACGAGCAACGATCTGATCCTGCCGGTCTTTGTACTGGACGGAGAAAATCGTCGGGAAGCGGTGGCATCGATGCCCGGTGTGGAGCGTTTGACCATTGATCTGCTGCTTGAAGAGGCCGCCGGTTGGGTCGAGCTGGGAATTCCTGCATTGGCGCTGTTCCCGGTCACGCCTTCTGAACTCAAGTCCCTGGATGCTGCCGAAGCCTGGAACCCGGAAGGGATCGCCCAGCGTGCCACCCGCGCCCTGCGCGAGCGTTTCCCGGAGCTTGGGGTGATCACTGACGTGGCGCTGGACCCGTTCACCACCCACGGTCAGGATGGCATTCTTGACGAAGACGGCTATGTTCAGAACGACATCACCGTCGATGCACTGGTCAAGCAGGCCTTGTCCCACGCAGCGGCAGGTGCCCAGGTGGTTGCGCCGTCGGACATGATGGACGGTCGCATCCAGGCGATTCGCGAAGCCCTGGAGCTGGCGGGTCACGTCAATGTGCGGATCATGGCCTACTCGGCCAAGTACGCCAGCGCCTATTACGGCCCGTTCCGCGACGCGGTGGGTTCGGCGCTGAACCTGGGCAAGGCCAACAAGGCTTCGTACCAGATGGACCCGGCCAACAGCCATGAAGCCCTGCACGAAGTAGCGGCCGACCTGGCCGAAGGCGCTGACATGGTGATGGTCAAGCCGGGGATGCCGTACCTGGACATCCTTTATCGGGTCAAAGAAGAATTCAAGGTGCCGACGTTTGTCTATCAGGTCAGCGGCGAGTACGCGATGCACATGGCTGCAATACAGAATGGATGGCTGAGTGAAGGGGTGATCCTTGAATCCCTGACAGCCTTTAAACGCGCCGGGGCTGATGGCATTCTGACCTACTTCGCCGCCCGCGCCGCCCAATTGCTTAGAGAGCAACAATAGCCCTCACAGGAACATTCGATGAATACCGAAGGACTCTCAGAAGTTGCCGTAAAAGACGCTCACCCGGTGGTTGAACAAGTCACCGAGACCCCGCCGGAGCATGAGCCCGCCGCGCCTGCCGTGGTGGCCGAACCGCCCGTGCCGGCCCCGGTGGTCGCCGTGACCAACCTGGATGACAGCAGCCTGTACATCCACCGTGAGCTGTCACAACTGCAATTCAACATCCGCGTGCTGGAGCAGGCGCTGGACGAGTCCTATCCGCTGCTGGAGCGGCTCAAATTCCTGCTGATCTTCTCCAGCAACCTGGATGAATTCTTCGAAATCCGTGTCGCCGGCCTCAAGAAGCAGATCACCTTCGCCCGCGAGCAAGCCGGCGCCGACGGCCTGCAGCCGCATCAGGCCCTGGCACGTATCAGCGAGTTGGTGCACGGTCATGTGGACCGCCAATATGCGATCCTCAACGATATCCTATTGCCGGAACTGGAAAAACATCAGGTCCGCTTCATCCGTCGTCGTCACTGGACCACCAAGATCAAGACCTGGGTGCGCCGTTACTTCCGTGACGAGATCTCGCCGATCATCACCCCGATCGGCCTCGACCCGACGCACCCGTTCCCATTGCTGGTGAACAAGAGCCTCAACTTCATCGTCGAGCTGGAAGGTATCGACGCCTTCGGTCGCGATTCTGGCCTTGCCATCATCCCGGCCCCACGCCTGTTGCCACGCATCATCAAGGTACCGGAAGAGGTGGGGGGGCTGGCGATAACTATGTATTCCTCTCGTCGATGATCCATGCCCACGCCGATGACCTGTTCCAGGGCATGAAGGTCAAGGGCTGCTACCAGTTCCGCCTGACCCGTAACGCCGACCTGGCACTGGACTCCGAAGATGTCGAAGACTTGGCCCGTGCCCTGCGCGGCGAGTTGTTCTCGCGGCGCTACGGTGATGCGGTGCGGCTTGAAGTAGCGGATACCTGCCCGAAACACCTGTCGGACTACCTGCTCAAACAGTTCAACCTGGCCGAATCCGAGCTGTACCAGGTCAATGGTCCGGTCAACCTGACGCGCCTGTTCAGCATCACTGGCCTGGACAGCCACCCGGAGCTGCAATACACGCCGTTCACCCCGCAGATCCCGAAACTGCTGCAGAACAGCGAGAACATTTTCAGTGTGGTGAGCAAGCAGGACATCCTGTTGCTGCACCCGTTCGAGTCCTTCACACCGGTGGTCGACCTGCTGCGCCAGGCCGCCAAGGACCCGCATGTCCTGGCCGTACGCCAGACCCTGTACCGCTCCGGCGCCAACTCGGAAATCGTCGATGCCCTGGTCGACGCCGCGCGTAACGGCAAGGAAGTCACGGCGGTGATTGAGCTGCGTGCGCGCTTCGATGAGGAATCCAACCTGCAGCTGGCCAGTCGTCTGCAAGCGGCGGGTGCGGTGGTGATCTACGGCGTGGTGGGTTTCAAGACCCACGCCAAGATGATGCTGATCCTGCGCCGTGAGGCCGGTGAGATCGTGCGCTACGCCCACTTGGGCACCGGTAACTACCACGCCGGCAACGCCAAGCTCTACACCGACTACAGCCTGCTGACCTCCGACGATGCCTTGTGCGAAGACGTCGGCAAACTGTTCAGCCAGTTGATCGGCATGGGCAAGACCTTGCGCATGAAGAAGCTGCTGCACGCGCCGTTCACCCTCAAGAAGGGCATGCTCGACATGATTGCCCGCGAGACCCAGTTCGCCCTCGACGGCAAGCCGGCGCACATTATCGCCAAGTTCAACTCGCTGACGGATCCGAAGATCATCCGCGCGCTGTACAAGGCCAGCCAGTCCGGCGTGCGCATCGACCTGGTGGTGCGTGGCATGTGTTGCCTGCGCCCTGGCATTGTCGGGGTGTCGCACAACATTCATGTGCGCTCGATCATCGGCCGCTTCCTGGAGCACACGCGGGTGTTCTACTTCCTCAACGGCGGTGAAGAGCAGATGTTCCTCTCCAGTGCCGATTGGATGGAGCGCAACCTCGATAAGCGTGTCGAGACGTGCTTCCCGGTGGAAGGCAAGAAGCTGATCATGCGGGTCAAGAAAGAGCTGGAAAGCTACCTCACCGACAACACCCACAGCTGGAGCCTGCAGTCGGACGGCCGCTATGTGCGCAACACGCCGACCGGCAACCAGAACCCGCGCAGTGCGCAGGCGACGTTGTTGGAGAAGTTGGGTAGCCCGATTCTCACCGTGAATTAAAACCCAACGCGGTCAAAAAAATGTGGGAGGGGGTTTGCTCCCACATTGGTTTTCGATGTGTTTCGGTTAAGGCATTAGCAATAAATCTTTGTTATTACATCGCCAGGACTCACGCGCCCCCATCGGTAGCCACCTTTGCAGACGGTAGGATTAGGGGCATTTTTCTCTGCAGGGGACCCGGCTCCTGTTCGCTCGGTGGGTTTTTCTTTGCGTTCGAATAACTCTTCCAAAAGTCTCCAATTATTTGGATATGAGCCTCCTAGGTAATAAGTTCCGTTTACCCAAGTTCCAGCCTCAGCGGGTTTTGGCATCATTACTTGGCTAACGGCCCACATACACAGGAACCCACTGACAACCATTTTGAATTTCATGAGTGCAACTCCTTCCTTAGTACAAGCAGCGGCATAACCATTACCCAGGTCAGTTTTCACGGACTGCCGCCAATACGCAGCAGTGCTGGCGTCATAGCGCTAACCCTGTTCAGTCTTTACACGCCATGCATCCCCCGCTTTTCACGGAAGCGTCGCCGTTACAGCAATAGCGGTTTGCGTGGCATCCATGACCACACCGGCCATATGCGCGCCGTTTTTGGAGATAGCCGTCACCCGGTTGTTTTTGCCTCCGCCAATCGACGGCAGGCACACGCTTCCCGTCGTCTGCGTCCAGGTGCAACCCAGTGAGTATTGGTCGTTGGTGAGGATATTCAGCCCAACGACATTACCGCCGACGATTGCACCGGCTTCGCCCCATACGCTTCCACTCGGAAAAAGAATGAATGTGATGATCGGGATGGGAAGTGTTGAGGGTAGCCAGGTCATGTACTGGTTTCGTCCATCGGCGGTGTTCTGGGAGACCAATACCTGGCCTATCTCGTTGATATTGATAACCATGTTTTTAGACCCCGAGGATAAGGTCAGCACCAAGGGGGTGGCAGTTTTGCTGCTCCAGAATGCACTTTTCGCCACATTCACCGCCGAGTTTGGATAGAGGCATGTGCCGACGAAGCTTGAGGCCTTAGTGGCACTGTTGACTATGCAGTTAGTGGCGCCAGGGGGCAGGGGCAGGTTGGTCAGGGTATAGAACGATCCGGTTTTTTCCGCGACTCGTGCGGTGGTGTTGCCGGCATTGTTCGGGCAATTGAGCGCGATTTGGGGGGTGCCGGTGGCGGGCAGGTTGAGGTCCGCGACGGTGCAATTATCGCCCCAGTCGGACACGCGTTCCGGGGTGCTGCTACCGGTCGCATAAAACACCACGGTACCCCGGCTATCGGCGTTATAGCTTGACCCCGCCACGTCGCCTTGGTCATTGATCGCAACGCCTTTGGTGGCGACATCTTGGGGGCGTAGCAGCGGAATTAACCACGTGGAAGGCAGCGGGTTCAGTTTGGTGGGCGCGGTACTGGGGGATGTGGCTTCCCAGGTCGTCCCGAAATGCGAGTTGCTGGCGTCCCTGCAATCGCCCACTACTTTCCCGGTGTTGGACACTGCCCAAACGCGGCACGGTTGGCCGGTCGCCAGGGGCGGGAGCGCGACCTGGGATCCGCTACCGACGGCCACCCACGGAATATCGTTGGCGGTAGTGCTGGCCGGCGTGCAGTTGCCCACGGTGATGCCGCTATCATTGATGTCGATCGGCGCGCATTGCGCACCTACGGTTACGGCGAAAGGCGTCCATGTGGCTGCATGGGCGACACTCAGGCCTGTCGCATAGAGGCCTAAGCCCAGAAGGGTGATAGCCGATAATTTCATAGTGAGTCCTTCCTTGGGGTGATGCGGTCTACGGGTGCTCTGCGTTACTGCCTGTTACGCGAGAGGGGTGAGCGGGAGTAAAGATTGATCAGCAGATATGCACAACTGTCATATCTGACAGGTCTGCATGAGTGGCTAACGGGAGGGGCAAGGTGTTTTTGCGCGGGCCAATGTGTGAAGGGGCCTGCTCCCGATTGCGGTATGTCAGTCACTGGATACGTTGACTGAACCACCGTAATCGGGAGCAAGCCCCCTTCCACATTGGTTGTATGGTGTTGTCTAGATCGGGTCAGCGCAGGTTCAGGTTGAACCCCACCCGCGTCAGCCACTCGGCTTCCTGACCAAAATCCGCCTGGGTCAGTTGGTTTTCATCCAGCCAGCCTTTCGGGAACACCACGTCCAGGCTGTCGCCGTTGGCACGCAGGGTCACTTGGGGCATTTCTTGGGTACCACGAATATGGTGGAACAGGATCGCAAAGCGCAGCAGCACGCACAGGCGGATCAGCTTGATGCCTTCGTCACCGAATTCAGCGAATTTGTCCTTGGGGATGTTACGGCGATGGCCGCGCACCAGCAGGGCGAGCATTTGCTGGTCTTCGCGGGAGAAGCCGGCCAGGTCCGAGTGCTCGATCAGGTAAGCGCCGTGCTTGTGGTAATGGTAGTGGGCGATATCCAGGCCCACTTCATGCACCTTGGCGGCCCAGCCCAGCAGCTCGCGCCATACGCCGTCTTCCAGGTCCCAGTCTTCGGCCACCTGGTCGAAGGCGTGCAGGGCTTTGCGCTCCACACGGGCGGCCTGTTGCAGGTCGACGTGATAACGCTCCATCAACGAAGTGAGCGTGCGCTCACGCACGTCTTCATGGTGGTGGCGGCCTAGCAGATCATAGAGCACACCTTCGCGCAGGGCGCCGTCACAGTGGTCCATGCGTTGCAGCTCAAGGGCGTCGAAGATCGCTTCGAGAATCGCCAGGCCGGCCGGGAAGATGGTGCGACGATCGGGCTTGATGCCGTCAAAGTCGATTTTCTCGGCATCCCCCAGCTTGAACAGCTTGCGCTTGAGCCACGCCAGGCCTTCGGCATTCACTTCGCCAGTGCCGTGGCCGCCGGCTTTCAGGGCCAGGCCGATCGCGCGGATGGTGCCGGACGAGCCGATGGCTTCATCCCAGGTCAGGCGGTGCAAGGCGTGCTCGATGCTCATGATCTCCAGCCGCGCCGCCGTATAGGCCTGGGCATAGCGCGCCGGGGTAATCTTGCCGTCCTTGAAATAGCGCTGGGTGTAGCTGACGCACCCCATTTGCAGGCTTTCGCGCAGCAACGGTTCGAAGCGTTGGCCAATGATGAATTCGGTACTGCCGCCGCCGATGTCGGCGACCAGGCGTTTGCCGGGGGTGTCGGCCAAGGTATGGGACACGCCTAGATAGATGAGACGCGCCTCTTCTCGGCCGGAGATGACTTCGACCGGATGCCCAAGGATCTCCTCGGCGCGGCGGATGAAATCGCCACGGTTGCGGGCTTCACGCAACGCGTTGGTGCCGACGATTCGCACGGCACCCAAGGGCATGCCGTTGATCAACTGGGCAAATCGCTTGAGGCAGTCGAGCCCGCGCTGCATGGATTCTTCGTTGAGCTGACGCTCGTCGTCGATGCCGGCAGCCAGTTGCACTTTCTCGCCGAGCCGCTCAAGGATGCGGATTTCGCCGTTCTGGGCCTTGGCCACGACCATGTGAAAGCTGTTGGAGCCCAGGTCGATGGCGGCGATCAGGGACAGATTCTTGGCTTGGGATTGCGGCATGGTAAGGGGGTCTCGGTCGATAACCCAGCCATCGTGCCACGATCGACCTTTGGTGCCAACGCGTACCGCTTCGGTAATTTTCCTGCAGGTGTCTGTGAGGAATTCTTGTGGGAAATGTAGGGCGGTTTTCTAAGTTCAAAGAGAACGGGGATTTATCTTTGTAGGAGTTATTAACATTTCGTTGTTTTTATACTGTTTGTGATTTTGCCTACAAGGAAGCGATTAATAGCTTATTGGTTTTGTATTTGCACCTACTTCATCGTTCGGCTTGGCTCACTATTTGTTTTTACAGTTCCCACAATGACTGATGCCTAATCTGATTCTTTAGTCAGGTACAAAAACGACAGACTGTCATCCGGCAATTACGCCGTGGTGTTATTTATTTAGGCTCGGAATTTTCGGCCGTCGTAAATGCACCTACTCATTACAGATGACAGGTTGAATATGAAAAAAATGCTTGGTGTGACAGTGGGTGCTCTTTGCTTGGCCGCCAGTATCGGGGCTCATGCAACGAATGTTGCTGAACTGATTGTACGAGGGACTATCAAACCGGTGGCGTGCAACCTTAGCCTCGCCGGTGGCGGCATCGTCGATTACCAGACAATTCCCGCCTCAAGCTTGTCGCCGACGCAGTTCACGCCTCTTGCAGCAAAAACCGTGGGCTTGAACATCAGTTGCGGCCAAGCACCGGCGCAGTTTCGAGTGATGCTGAGCGACCTGCAATCCGCCAGCAAGGTGACAGGCATCCTCGGTGCCGGGTTCACCGAGGCTCAGAACTATGGCCTGGGCCTTGCCAATAGCAAGCGTACCGGTGGGTACTCCGTGACTCTCAAAAACCTGCAATCTTCCAGCGGGACCCTGACCCCTATCATGCGCAGCAGTCAGGGGGCGGCCTGGCAGAACAGTGACGGTAAAGTCGCCCAATCGCCTTCCCAGTACTCATGGCGTAGCGGCACCACTGTGGTGCCGGCATTCGTTAACAGTCTTACAGGCACGCTTGAAGTGAAAGCCGTTATCAACCGCACGCAGGATTTGGACCTGACCCGTGATGTAACGCTGGATGGTCGCACCAGTCTGTCAGTGGATTACATCTAAGTACGTCATTAATAGCCGACATAAACGCAAAGGCACTTACTTGCCTTTGTTAAGTGTCGGCTGTTTTAGCGTGTGCGTTTGTGGGTGTTCAACTTTATGGCTGTGGGGAAAATCGGTGAATGTTCTATCAATAATCGTGACGTCGTTGCTGCGCTATATAAGCTTTTGCCTTTTTTTGTGCGGTATGGCAGTCGCGGACGGAATGCAGCCCGAGACAACCGTTGTCATACTGAATGAAGAAGAAGGTGAGGCGACACTTAATGTTAAAAACACGGACCCCCGCCCTGCGTTACTTCATTCAGTCATACAAAACATACCGGAAGACCTCGAACCCTTGTTGATCGTGACGCCTCCGATTACGCGGGTGGAGGCGGGCGACACTCAACTGGTTCGCTTCATCAGTACCACGAAGAAACCGCTCAAGACCCAACGCCTGAAACGAGTTTCCTTTGAAGGCATCCCCGAGGCACGTGCGCCTGGCGGTGCGACCATTGGTATCACCCTGCGCCAGAGCCTGCCATTGATCCTGCACCCCAAAGGCTTGGCCAGGCATGACGCGCCCTGGCAGTTGCTGACATGGAAGCGTGAAGGGGATCAGTTGCGGGTCCACAACAACAGCCCTTACGTCGTGCGCCTGGGGATGGAAGTACAACTGCATCCGCAGGCAAGCGTTGCAACGTTGCCGCGAACGTACATCCTGCCGGGCGAAGTGCTGACGCTCGCGTCGGAAGACTCGGTGGCGGGCGTGGTGGCCGTGGGGATTCAACCGGCCACGGTCTACGGGTTTACGGTGGACAGTTACCGCGCGCCCGTTACGGCTGAGGCGGATTGACGGGCCTATGAAAAAAATCAGGCATACCCGTCGCTCTGCCAATAGCGTGCCGAGCACTATTTCCCAGGCTCGCTCCAGAATTCTGCTGGGGCTTGCGACGCTGTGGAGTCTGCCAGGTAGCAGCGCAGCGGTTGGGTTGGGGGAAGGTTTTGATCTGGCCGCGCTGACCTCCCTTGGGATTGATCCGCAGGTGTCTGAATACTTCCGTAGCGCAGCGCGCTTTCGCGAAGGTGTTCATGTGGTCGGACTGCGAGTCAATGGCACGCCGCTGGGGTTGGTTGACGCCCGTTTCGATTACCAGGGGCAGTTGTGCTTCACCCCTGCATTGCTGGCAAAAGCCGGTCTGGTTACCCCGTCCAAGGTTCTGCGCGAGGGCATCACCCCTGATCAGGCCTGCCATGATTTCGTTGGGGAATATCCGGCGACCATGGTGCGACTGCGCCCCAGCAGCGACGAGGTCACACTGGTGGTGCCGACCCAGTCCCTGCGTGCGCCGGAGTGGGAGGGCGGGAGTTTTTCCGAGGGTGGCGCGGCCGCGCTCTTCAACTACGACGTATTGGGTTTCGATACCCACGCGCGCAGTGGGTCAAGTCGTTTCGTGTCGGCCTATACCGAGGCGGGATTCAACCTGGGTAATTGGATTGTACGCAGCCGCCAGTTTTATGTGTCCGACAATGGCAAGACGCGCACCGAACAGGTGAATGCCTATGCCCAGCGCGATATCGCGGCGTTGCAGTCGACCTTCCAGGTGGGGCAGATTTCCACCAACAACCCTATATTCGGCGGCGTACAACTGACGGGCTTGCAGTTCTTCCCGGATGGCCAGCAGCGCTCCGGTGCGGGCGACAGCAATGTCGTCGTTGAAGGGCTGGCTCAAAGCCAGTCACGCGTCGAAGTCCGTCAGTCGGGCGCATTGATCCACTCCACCCTGGTGCCGGAAGGTCCGTTCAGGCTGACCGGTTTACCGTTGCTGAACAGCACCAGCGACCTCGACGTGAGCGTGATTGACGTGCGTGGGGCAAAGCGCAGCTTCGTGGTGCCCGCTGCGTCCTTTCTTGGTGGGGCTCCGGTGGAGCCGGGGTACTATTTTTCCCTCGGTAAGGTGCGTGAGACGACCCTCGACAACCAGCAATCCCCTGTGGTTGCCATGGGCAGCGGCACCTGGGGGTTGGGCCAGCGCTCGTCGTTGGGTTTCGGTTTGCTGAGTACCGACGAATATCAGTCGGCAGGCGGATCCCTGAGCAGTGTGTTTTTCCATCAGGTGACCGTGGGCGTGCGCCATAACCTGTCCCGTGATGCTCAAGATGAGGTGGGAGGTGCGCGGAGCACGCTGTCTTTGGGGATTCCGTTATTTGCCAACCTTGATATCAACCTGAGTGCCTCGGCACAGAGCCGTGGTTACCGGGAGGTACTGGACGCCGGCCAGGCGTCGAGGGGGTACGACCTCGATGCGCGTTTTAAGCGCCAGTACACGGCCGGTTTGAGCTGGGCGGACCCGTCCCTGGGTGGTTTCTCCCTCGGTTTCACCCGTAGCTCGCAATTTGACGGGCAATCCAACGATCACCTCTTTGCCTCGTGGAACAACACGTTCAACGGCGTGGGTGTCGCACTGATCGCCGACGCTCAGGTAGACGCGACCGCGCCTCGGAGCCTGGAGCCGATTCGGGGCGGCCGCCGCAACGATCGGCTGGACGAGGGCATGTCTGTCAGGCTGCAGGTCACGGTGCCCCTCGGGACTGATCGGAGTATGAGCACTTACGTCAGTCGTCGAGGTGACCGGCTGGATGCCGGCACCGCCCTCAGCGAGCGGGTCAACGACTATGTGAACTACGAGGTCGGTGTCGATCGGGACATGAAAGAGCGAGAGCAAAGCGTGCGCGGCCGTGTGGACGTCTTGCCGCTGTATACCCGCGTGAGCTTGGGCGTCGACCGTGATCCGTCGAACACCCATTATTCCGGCCAGCTGCAAGGCGGCATCGTGGCCCATGAGCACGGCGTGACCTTCTCGCCGTATGCGGTGCAGGACACGTTTGGCATTGTCTCGGTGGGCGATATCGGAGCGGCCAAGGTTTCGACACCCCAAGGGCCGGTATGGACCGATTTCAGCGGCCAGGCAGTGATCCCCGGGCTGCAGGCCTACAGCAACAACCATCTGCAGGTGCAGACCCAGTCGCTGCCCAAGCGCGTCGACTTGAAGAACGGGACCAAGGTGCTCGCTGCCGGTCGGGGCTCAGTCAATATTCTCAACTTTGACGTGGTGAAAGTCCGTCGTCTATTGCTTGAAGCCCAGGACGAAGAGGGCCGACCACTGCCTCAAGGTGCCGCGGTGTTCGGTGAAGACAACAACTTTGTGACCAGCGTAGTGGGCGAGGGCATGGTGTTCCTGAGCAATATCGATGGGCCGCAAACCCTGACGGTTTCACTGCCGGACGCCAAATCCTGCCGGCTGCAAGTCAATCCTGAGCAAGAGCCTGACGATGACACACTCTACGAAACCGCACCGGTGGTCTGCCATGTTCGCTAAGCGCAGGAGCCTGTGGCTGGTGTGGGTGGTCCTTGTGGCGAGCCAGGCGCAAGCCGACAACTGCCGGATGACCTTGAGCGAGCCCCGGGTCGATTATGGGGTGATTCGTCCTTCGCAAGCGACCTCCGGCCGGGCGACAGTGACGCTGGACACGCCACGTACGCTGCACCTGAGCGTGCTTTGCACGAATGCTTCGACGATGGCGCTGCGTTTCAGCGGTGTCGCCGCCGATGCCCAAGGCTTTCAGTTCGGGCGGCAAGGGCGTTTTACCTTGAGCCTGAGGCAGGCTCAGGTCGACGGCAGGCCGGTATCGTGGCAGCCCGATGAAGCCGGCAACGGGCAGCTGTTACCGGGTCGTGCGTTGTATGCGAGCGCAGGCGGTGCGCCGGTGACGGGCCGTCGGTTGACGGCGCAGGTGGAAATAGCGGTTCAATTGCCGGCCAATGCCCTCTCGGTCCGTCGAGAGGTGCTGCTGGAGGGGCATGGCCAGTTCGAACGGGTCAGTGCGACTGTTCCGTCGAACCAATGAAGTTGGCCAGCTCGGCGGTTTGCGGGCTGGCGAACAACACTTTGGGGTCGCCTACTTCATGCACCTTGCCCTGGTGCATGAACACCAGCTTGTCGCCGACTTCACGGGCGAAGCGCATTTCGTGGGTCACCATGATCAGGGTCATGCCGTCCTTGGCCAGTTGGCGCACCACGCTGAGCACTTCGTTGACCAGTTCCGGGTCGAGGGCCGAGGTGATTTCGTCGCACAGCAGCACCTTGGGCGACATGGCCAGGGCGCGCGCAATCGCCACGCGTTGTTGCTGGCCGCCGGACAGGCGATCGGGGAAGGCGTCGAACTTTTCGCCCAGTCCGACGCGCTCCAGCATTTGCTTGGCTAATTGGGCCGCCTTGGCCTTCGGCACTTTCTGCACCACTTGCGGCGCAAGCATCACGTTTTCGCCGACGGTCAGGTGCGGGAACAGGTTGAATTGCTGGAACACCATGCCGACTTTCTGCCGCAGGCTGCGCAGGTCGGCGCGGGCGGCGTCGAGGTATTCGCCATCGACTTCGATCACCCCGTCGTTGATCGACTCCAAGCCATTGAGGGTGCGCAGCAAGGTGGATTTGCCCGAACCGCTGCGGCCGATGATCGCCACCACCTGGCCTTCTTCGACGGTCAGGTCGATGCCCTTGAGTACATGGTGATCGCCGTAATACTTATGCAGGGCGGAAATTCTAAGCAGAGGCATGCAGTCTCCTTTCCAGGTAGCGCGCACTGAGGGACAAGGGGTAACAGAGCAAAAAGTAACCAAGGGCCACCAGGCCGTAGACCATGAAGGGTTCGAAGGTAGCGTTGGCGAGCATGCCGCCGGTCTTGGTCAGTTCCGTGAAGCCGATGATCGAGGTGACGGCGGTGCCTTTGACCACCTGCACCGAAAACCCCACGGTAGGCGCGACGGCAATCCGCAGCGCCTGGGGCAGGATTACGTAGCGCAGTTGCTCCAGCGGGTTAAGCGCCAGGCTGGCCGAGGCTTCCCATTGCCCGTGGGCGATGGAGTCGACGCAGCCACGCCAGATTTCGGCGAGATAGGCGCTGGTGAACAATGTCAGGGCAATCGCCGCCGCCAGCCAGGGCGAGATATCCACACCGAGCAGGGCGATACCGAAAAACACCAGGAACAGTTGCATCAACAGCGGCGTGCCCTGGAACAGTTCGATATAGGTGCGTGCAAGGTTGCGCGGGAAGGCTTTGCGGCTGATGCGCATCGTCATCACCAGCAAACCGATCACACCGCCGCCGACAAAGGCCACCAATGACAGCAGCAAGGTCCATTGCAGGCCCGTGGCCAGGTTGCGCACGATGTCCCAGAAGGAAAAATCACTCATCGGCTGTTCCTCATCACGAAGCGGCGGCCGATCCAGTTGAGCAACTGGCGAATCATCAACGCCATACACAGATACACCAGCGTGGTCAGGGCATAGGTTTCAAAGGCGCGGAAGTTGCGCGACTGGATAAAGTTGGCGGCAAAACTCAGTTCTTCAGTAGCGATCTGGGAGCACACCGCCGAGCCGAGCATCACGATGATGATTTGGCTGCTCAGGGCCGGCCACACTTTGCCCAGCGCCGGCAGCAGCACGACGTGGCGGAAAGCTTCGAAGCGTGTCATGGCCAGTGCGGCGGCGGCTTCAAGTTGTCCGCGCGGAATAGCCTGAATACCGGCGCGGATGATTTCCGTGGAATAGGCGCCCAGGTTGATCACCATTGCCAGCACGGCGGCTTGCCACTCGGTGATCTTCAGCCCCAGGGACGGCAGGCCGAAGAAGATGAAGAACAACTGCACCAGGAACGGCGTGTTGCGGATCAACTCGACATACACGCCGAAGCACCACGCAAACGGCTGGATCTTCCACGCCCGCACCACGGCGCCGACGGTGCCCAGGGCTACACCGAGGATGGCGCCGATGGCCGTCAGCTCAAGGGTAAACAGCGCGCCACGCAACAGCAGATCGGTATTGGCCAGCACTGGCACGAAGTCAAATTGATACGCCATGAGTCAGCTCCGTCGCTTCAGAGATCGGCGGGCAGTGGCTCTTTCAGCCATTGCATAGCGTTCTTTTCCAGGCTGCCGTCGGCTTTGGCCGCGACCAGGATCTGGTTGACCTTCTCCAGCAGCGCCGGCTCGTTCTTGTTCACGCCCACGTACACCGGCGAGTCCTTGAGTTTCACTTTCAGCGCGGGCACGCGTTTCGGGCTGCGCTCGCTGATAGCCACCATCACTACGTTGCCGCTGGCGATCAGGTCGACTTGGCCGGCGAGGTAGGCGGCGATGGTGGAGTTGTTGTCTTCGAAGCGCTTGATGGTGGCCTCCTTGGGTGCCACGGCGGTCAGCTCGATGTCTTCAATGGCGCCACGGGTCACGCTGATGGTCTTGCCCTTGAGGTCGTCGGTGCTGCTGATGGCCGCTTCAGGCGGGCCGAACACGGCCAGGTAGAACGGTGCGTAAGCCTTGGAGAAGTCGATGACCTTTTCCCGCTCGGCGTTCTTGCCCAGGCTGGAGATCACCAGGTCGACCTTGCCCGTGGTGAGGAAGGGAATACGGTTGGTGCTGTTGACCGGGGTGAGTTCCAGCTTGACCTTGAGTTGGTCAGCCAGCAGCTTGGCGGTGTCGATGTCCAGGCCGCGGGGCTTCATGTCAGGGCCGACCGAGCCGAAGGGCGGGAAGTCCTGGGGCACGGCGACCTTGAGGGTGCCACGGGCGACGATGTCGTCCAGACCGTTGGCCTGGGCGGGTGCCTGGCTCAGCATCAGGCTGGCAAACAGGGCAGTAAGCAGGGCGCTGTAGCGCTTGGTCATGGCAACTCTCCGAGAAGGGCGAAGGAATTTTCTGGATTAGCTCAGTGCATAGCCCATGCCATCACTCTCAATAAAGCCTGCAAGCCAGGGATTTATTGCGTTGCGATGGTCAGACTGGTCTGAACAGTTCGTGGGTTTTTCGCACCCTTTTCGAGCGTCGGCAAAACCTCGCGAGCCCCTTTGGGGCGTGGCTTGCCGCCGACGGCGAATAGCTTTACAACTAGCCGCTCAGTTGACTGGAACCTCGAGTTTTCTATGAATTCCATCGCCCAAGCCGTACCGGAAGCGGCCCTGCAGGCCATTCGCAAACTGATCAAGGACCAGGGCTTCGGGCCGGGCGATGCCTTGCCGTCGCAACGGGATCTGGCGGTGCAACTGGGGGTGAGCCGAGCGTCGTTGCGCGAGGCGTTGTCGTCCTTGAGTGCCCTGGGTGTGGTCAGTGTTCAGCCTGGCAAGGGTGTGTTCGTGCAGGCGGCCGAGGAGTCGCCGGGGTTTACCTGGCCCTTTGCGGCTCAGGCCACGCCGCTGGATATCTTCCAGTTGCGCTATGCGCTGGAAGGGTTTGCGGCGGGGTTGGCGGCGGTGACGCTGACTGTCGATGAGCTGGACAGCCTGGAAGATAACGTCGAGGCCATGCGCAAGGTGCTCAAGGCCGGCGACTTTGAAGCCGCTGCCCGGCTGGACTTCGAATTCCACCAGCGCGTCCTGCTGGCCAGCGGTAATCAGGCGATGGTGAGCATCCTGAGTGCCAGCGCCGAGGTGTTCCTGGAGAGCCAGAAGCTACCGTTCATCCGGCCGGAGCGGGCCATGGAAACCTGGCAGGAACATCGCAGGATCCTGCGCGCCCTGGCCCGGCGCGCCAGTGCGGCGGCGCAGAAAAGCATGCAGGAACACGTGCGCAATGCGGCGTTGCGCACGGGCATTGCCTTCGTGACTCCCGTCACGCCGTGAGTTGGGCTATACCCAAACTCATGCACTGCCATAGCAAGACTCAATCAGAGGCGGCTTCCTGAACGGTGGAAGGGCGGCTATGATGGGCCACGTTTTTTTTGCTTACAATCCGGAGACATCCATGAGCAACGATCTTATCAAGCACGTCACCGACGCGACCTTTGAGGCCGAAGTACTCAAGGCTCAAGGCCCGGTGCTGGTTGACTACTGGGCTGAATGGTGCGGCCCTTGCAAAATGATCGCTCCAGTCCTGGACGACATTGCGACCACCTACGAAGGCAAGCTGACCATTGCCAAGCTGAACATCGACGACAACCAGGAAACCCCGGCCAAGCACGGCGTGCGTGGTATCCCGACCCTGATGCTGTTCAAGGACGGTAACGTCGAAGCGACCAAAGTAGGCGCGCTGTCGAAGTCTCAGTTGCAAGCGTTCCTTGACGCGAACATCTAAGCGTCGTCAAAAAGGCCCCGCAAAATAGCGGGGCTTTTTCGTGAAACAGGGCTAGACGCTCCGAAACTCAGGTGGTACATTCGGCCCCGCACTGGTTTCTCCACTGCCCCCTGCATGCCGTCGCCGACGCACTCCTTTTCGATTAGTACGCGATCCTGTCGCCTTCTCTGCGGCGCGGCCTCATTAAGCCAAAAGCTTAATTTCCCCCTCCATAAATGATTACGTCATTCCTATATGAATCTGACTGAACTCAAGCAAAAGCCGATTACCGACCTGCTCCAGCTGGCCGAAGAAATGGGCATAGAAAATATGGCCCGTTCGCGCAAGCAGGACGTGATTTTCTCCCTGCTGAAAAAGCACGCGAAAAGCGGCGAGGAAATCTCCGGTGATGGCGTGCTGGAGATTCTCCAGGACGGCTTCGGCTTCCTCCGCTCTGCTGACGCCTCCTATCTTGCCGGCCCAGACGATATCTACGTCTCGCCGAGCCAGATCCGTCGCTTCAACTTGCGCACCGGTGACACCATCGTTGGCAAGATCCGCCCTCCGAAGGAAGGCGAGCGTTACTTCGCCCTGCTCAAGGTCGACACGATCAACTTCGATCGTCCCGAGAACGCGAAGAACAAGATTCTCTTCGAGAACCTGACCCCGCTGTTCCCGACCGTGCGCATGAAGATGGAAGCCGGTAACGGTTCCACCGAAGACTTGACCGGTCGTGTGATCGACCTGTGCGCCCCGATCGGCAAAGGCCAGCGTGGTCTGATCGTTGCACCGCCGAAAGCCGGTAAGACCATCATGCTGCAGAACATTGCAGCGAACATCGCGCGTAACAATCCTGAAGTTCACCTGATCGTGCTGTTGATCGATGAGCGTCCGGAAGAAGTGACCGAAATGCAGCGCACCGTGCGCGGCGAAGTGGTTGCCTCCACGTTCGATGAACCGCCAACCCGTCACGTACAGGTTGCCGAAATGGTGATCGAGAAGGCCAAGCGCCTGGTCGAACACAAGAAGGACGTGGTGATCCTGCTCGACTCCATCACCCGTCTGGCCCGTGCCTACAACACCGTGATCCCGAGCTCCGGCAAGGTATTGACCGGTGGTGTCGATGCCCACGCCCTGGAAAAACCGAAGCGTTTCTTCGGCGCCGCGCGGAACATCGAAGAAGGCGGCTCGCTGACCATTATCGCCACCGCATTGGTTGAAACCGGTTCGAAGATGGACGAAGTGATCTACGAAGAGTTCAAGGGTACCGGTAACATGGAACTGCCCCTGGACCGTCGCATCGCGGAAAAACGCGTGTTCCCGGCGATCAACATCAACCGCTCCGGCACCCGCCGCGAAGAGTTGCTGACCGCCGACGACGAACTGCAGCGCATGTGGATTCTGCGCAAGCTGCTGCACCCGATGGATGAAGTGGCTGCCATCGAGTTCCTGATCGACAAGCTGAAAACCACCAAGACCAACGACGAGTTCTTCCTGTCGATGAAGCGTAAGTAATACGACGTTTCAGGTCCGAAAGAATGGCGCCCTCAGGGGCGCCATTTTTTTTGTGCCGTTTTTTAAGCATTCTCCGTAACCAAATACATCGCGATAAGCTGCCAGCCGCCGCCATAGCAGGTAGGATGTACGCCTATTTTACGGGTGGCATGGTTAATGAAATTCAAGGATCTTCGGGATTTCGTGCAGCAACTTGAGCAGCGCGGAGAGTTGAAACGTATCCAGATGCCGATTTCCCCGGTGCTGGAAATGACTGAGATTTGCGACCGTACCTTGCGTAACAAGGGCCCGGCGCTGCTGTTCGAGAACCCGACCGGCTTTGATATCCCGGTGCTCGGCAACCTGTTCGGTACGCCCGAACGCGTGGCCTTTGGCATGGGCGCCGAGTCAGTCAGCGAATTGCGCGAGATTGGCAAGTTGCTGGCCTTCCTCAAGGAGCCCGAGCCGCCCAAGGGGCTCAAGGATGCCTGGTCGAAGCTGCCGATCTTCCGCAAGATCATTGCCATGGCCCCCAAAGTGGTCAAGGACGCGGTGTGCCAGGAAGTAGTCATTGAAGGCGATGATGTCGACCTGGCCATGCTCCCGGTGCAAACCTGCTGGCCTGGCGACGTCGGCCCGCTGATCACCTGGGGCCTGACCGTCACCAAAGGTCCGAACAAGGATCGCCAGAACCTCGGTATCTACCGCCAGCAAGTGATCGGCCGCAATAAGGTGATCATGCGTTGGTTGAGCCACCGTGGCGGCGCGTTGGACTTCCGCGAATGGTGCGAAAAACACCCCGGCAAGCCGTTCCCGGTCTCCGTGGCACTGGGTGCCGACCCGGCCACCATCCTCGGCGCCGTGACCCCGGTGCCCGACAGTCTGTCCGAATATGCCTTCGCCGGCCTGTTGCGCGGTAACCGCACCGAACTGGTGAAGTGCCGCGGCAACGACCTGCAAGTACCGGCCACTGCCGAAATCATCCTGGAAGGCGTGATTCATCCGGGTGAAATGGCCGATGAAGGCCCGTACGGCGACCACACCGGCTACTACAACGAAGTCGACAGCTTCCCGGTGTTCACCGTCGAGCGCATCACCCACCGGATCAAGCCGATCTACCACAGCACCTACACCGGCCGTCCGCCAGATGAGCCGGCTATCCTGGGCGTGGCGCTCAACGAAGTGTTCGTGCCGATCCTGCAGAAGCAATTCCCGGAGATCACCGACTTCTACCTGCCGCCGGAAGGCTGCTCGTACCGCATGGCCATCGTGACCATGAAGAAGTCGTACCCAGGCCACGCCAAGCGGGTAATGCTCGGTGTGTGGTCGTTTTTGCGACAGTTCATGTACACCAAGTTCGTTATTGTCACCGATGACGACATCAATGCCCGCGACTGGAACGACGTGATCTGGGCCATCACCACGCGTATGGACCCCAAGCGCGACACGGTGATGATCGACAACACGCCGATCGACTACCTCGACTTCGCCTCGCCGGTGTCGGGCCTGGGTTCGAAGATGGGCCTGGACGCCACCCACAAGTGGCCGGGTGAAACCACCCGCGAGTGGGGCCGGGTGATCGTCAAGGATGAAGCCGTCACCGCCCGTGTCGATGCGATCTGGAAAGAATTGGGAATAGATTGATGCGAGTAACCCTGCAACCTTCCGGCGCCGTGCTGGAGCTGGTCCCTGGCGAGCGAATCCTCGAAGGCGCGCGCCGCCTGGGCTACGAATGCCCCCAGGCCTGCCGCAACGGCGTGTGCCATGTGTGCGCCGCGCTCTTGGTGGAAGGCCGGGTGCAGCAGGCCGGTGAAGTGCGTGATCACGGCGAGTTCTACACCTGTATCGCCGAGCCGCTGGAAGATTGCATTGTGTTGTGGGATGGCGTGCTGGCGCCGGGAGAGTTGCCGTTGCGCAAGTTGTCGTGCCAATTGAGTGAATGCGTTGAGGTGGGTGGCGATGTGTGGCGCGTGCGCCTGCGTGCGCCGGCCGGCAAGGCGGTGCGTTACCACGCCGGGCAATACCTGATGATCGAGCGCGAGAACGGTGAGCAGTCCGCGTTCTCCCTGGCCTCGGCACCCCATGCCGGCCGCGAGCTGGAGCTGCATGTGCTGGCCCGCGAGGACAGCGCGCGCACCTTGCTTGCGCAACTGCAACGCAACCAAATGGCTCGCGTAGAGCTGCCTTTTGGGGATACTCACCTGGCCGAGCTGCCGGACGGGCCGCTGGTGTTGATCGCCGCTGGCACCGGCATGGCGCAGATGCACAGCCTGATCGAGCATTGCCGCGCCTCCGGCTTCAAGCACCCTGTCCACCTGTACTGGGGCGTGCGCCGTCCGGAAGATTTCTATCAGATCGAACACTGGGACCAGTGGCTGCAACTGCCCAACCTGTTCCTGCACAAAGTCGTCAGCGACCTGTGCGGTTGGGAAGGGCGCTGCGGGCTGTTGCATGAAGCGGTGTGCGAAGACATTGCCGACCTCAAGTCGGTGCACGTCTACGCCAGCGGTTCACCGGCGATGATATACGGCACCCTGGATGCGCTGGTGGATGCCGGTATGGACGCGCACCAGATGCGTGCGGACGTGTTTGCTTACGCCCCTCGGCCCTAAAACGATCACCTGCATCACGGATGTACGCTGATCAAACTGTGGGAGCGGGCTTGCTCGCGAAAGCGGTGGGTCAGTCAGTGCATGTGTCACTGAACCACCGCATTCGCGAGCAAGCCCGCTCCCACAGTGGACTGCGTCGTGTCTGTGTCAGAAGCGCACGCCTGTGGTCACCATCGCGGCATTGAACCCCAGCAACACTAATTCCGCCGCCACTGGCCCGTAATGGGTGCCCACCGACGGAATGATCACCGGCGCTACGCCAAAACGGTTCAACGGGATCTTGTCGCGGTACTTGCCGCGATAGCCCTGGATCGCCCCGCCCGTCAGCTTCACATACACCGGGTAGTCGGCCATATCGTAGCGCTTGCCTGCGTACGCATAGTACGAGCGCTGCCGGAACGAGTTGCGAAACGTCGCCCCGCCATACACAAAGCCTGACGCTTCATTGCGTTCCAGGCCGATCAGGTCCTGGTTGTTGTTGTGCTCGGGGTCGGGCGCAAAATGCCGGGTGTAGACGCTCGTCTGTGCGTACCAGAAGCCTTTGTCGTCATCGGTTGCGGGTATTTCGCCCGCCAGTGCGGTGGTGGCCTGGGCCAGGAACAGCAGGCCAGGCAGTCGGAATCTTTTCATGGGTACGACCTCGATAGTCGGTGTGATGGACGGCTAGGTGGGTCGTGATGGGTGTGCACTATTTTGACGGTTTGGTGCGCTCCCAGGCTGAACCGGGGCTGAAAGTGACGGAATTGGCACGCGTAATGCTGACGAATGGCTGTCGGGCATATATCCGTACTTATTCACTTACGGTATTTAGTGTCTTATACAAATGTCCTTAAGCTATATCTGAGACAGGCGGCTTATTGCTGCAGGTTTTATTACGGTAAAGTTGCTTACAACTGGTAATACATAGGAGGCGTAACGCTCTTCGTCATGACCGCCATTGAAACTGATCTTTTGCAATTGGCTTACCCTCCGCGGCTCGATCTTGGGCCGCAACTCACTCACGAACAGTTAATGAGCTCGATGCAGGCCACCATGGCCCTGCATAAGGGTGGGCCGGTCTGGCTTTTCGCTTATGGTTCGCTGATCTGGCGCCCTGAATGCTCGTCGACCGAGCGGATGCGGGCACGGGTTCATGGTTATCACCGGGGCCTGTACCTGTGGTCCCATGAGCATCGGGGAACACCGGAAATTCCGGGGTTGGTCTTTGGGCTGGATCGCGGCGGCTCCTGCAGCGGGTTTGCCTACCGCTTGCCGGAAGATCAGCTGGAGGCCTCGCTCTACGCTTTGTGGCAGCGCGAGATGCCTTATCCCTCCTACCGGCCGCATTGGCTCAGTTGCCGTCTCGAAGATGGCAGTACGGTGCAGGCGTTGGGATTTGTCTTGGAGCGGCACTTGCCCAGCTATGCCGGCAACTTGCCCGACGTTGTGCTGAACCATGTGTTGCAGAGCGCTTGCGGGCGTTACGGCACGACTCGCGATTATGTCGAGCAGACCGTCAACGCCCTGCGTAGCCACGCCATGCCAGATAAGAACCTGGAGGCGCGGCTCAAGCGTTGTGCAAAGAGTTGCTCAGGCGGTTAGCGCGCCGAGCTGACGCTGTTGGTGTGCCACAGCGTTGGGATCAAGAAGGCGATGGCCAATAGACACGCGCCGATCAGCAACACGAAACCACCGTCCCAGCCGAAATGGTCCACGGTGTAGCCCATGGCCGCACTGGCCGCCACCGAACCCCCCAGATAACCGAACAGACCGGTGAAACCCGCGGCGGTGCCGGCGGCTTTCTTCGGTGCCAGTTCCAGCGCCTGCAGGCCGATCAGCATCACCGGGCCATAGATCAGGAAGCCAATGGAGAACAGCGCGATCATGTCGACCATCGGGTTGCCCGGCGGGTTGAGCCAGTACACCAGGGTCGCCACGGTCACCAGTGCCATGAACACAATGCCGGTGAGGCCACGGTTGCCACGGAAGATCTTGTCCGACATCCAGCCGCACAGCAGGGTGCCCGGAATACCGGCCCACTCGTAGAAGAAGTACGCCCACGACGACTTGTCGACCGTGAAGTGCTTGGCTTCTTTCAAGTAGGTCGGCGCCCAGTCCAGCACGCCGTAGCGCAGCAGGTAGACGAATACGTTGGCGAAGGCGATGTACCACAGCATTTTGTTACGCAGCACGTATTTGACGAAGATTTCCTTGGCGCTGAATTCGTCTTCGTGGCTGGCGTCGTAACCTTCCGGGTAGTCGTTCTTGTACTTCTCGATAGGCGGCAGGCCTACCGATTGCGGGGTGTCGCGCATGGTAATGAAGGCAAACGCCGCCACCAGCAATGCCACGGTGGCCGGCACGTAGAACGCCGCATGCCAGTCGTTGAACCAAGCCATGCCCAGCAGGAACAGCGGACCGATCAGGCCGCCGCCGACGTTATGCGCCACGTTCCATACGGAAACCACGCCGCCGCGTTCTTTCTGCGACCACCAGTGCACCATGGTGCGTCCACTTGGCGGCCAGCCCATGCCTTGGGCCCAACCGTTGATGAACAGCAAAATGAACATCATGGTCACGCTGGACGTCGCCCAAGGTGCGAAACCGAAAATGAACATCACCCCGGCGGAAACCAGCAGGCCGAAGGGCAGGAAGTAGCGTGGGTTGGAGCGGTCGGACACCAGGCCCATGAGGAACTTGGACAGGCCGTAGGCAATCGCAATAGCCGACATCGCCAGGCCGAGTTCGCCTCGGGTATAACCCTCGTCGATCAGGTAGGGCATAGCCAGGGAGAAGTTCTTGCGCAGCAGGTAGTACCCGGCGTACCCGAAGAAAATGCCGGCGAAGATCTGCCAGCGCAGGCGTCGGTAGGTACTGTCTATTTTTTCTTCAGGCAGGGGCGCCTGATGTGCGGCAGGACGAAAGAAAGCAAACATTCAAGAGCTCCAAATTTCTTGTTTTGACTGCGGATGCGAATGTTACAGTTTCGTTACCGAAAATAGCATCGCCTCTTATCTGCAAACACAGGAAATGAGAGCAATTGCATGTTCTCTTATGAACATGTCGCGATTAGATAAGTGCTGGTCGTGATTGAGTTTGTGAGACGCTGGAGATCCAAAGGTAGGAGCGGGCTTGCTCGCGAAAGCGGTGGGTCAGCCAGTGCATGTGTCACTGAACCACCGCATTCGCGAGCAAGCCCGCTCCCACATTGACCGCATTTCACATCGTTGAGCGAGTTTGCACGACTACCTTGCCCACCGCCTTGCGCTGTCCCAAATCATTAATTGCCTGGGCGGCCTGTTCCAGCGGATACACCTGGGACACCAACGGCTTCAACTTGCCCTCGGCATACCACGTGAACAGCTGTTGGAAATTTGCCGCATTGTCCTGCGGCTGGCGCTGGGCAAACGAGCCCCAGAACACCCCAACCACCGCCGCGCCCTTGAGCAGCGCCAGGTTCACGGGCAGCTCCGGAATTCGCCCGCTGGCAAACCCCACCACCAGCAAACGGCCGTTCCAGGCAATGGCGCGGATCGCCTGATCAAACAGGTCGCCACCCACCGGGTCGTAGATCACATCGGCGCCGTTGCCGTCGGTGAGGCGCTTGATTTCGTCTTTCAGGCTGGCTTCGCTGTAGTTGATCAGCTCATCGGCGCCGGCGGCCTTGGCCACTTCGAGTTTATCGGCGCTACTGGCAGCAGCGATCACCCGTGCGCCCATGGCTTTGCCGATTTCCACGGCGGCCAGGCCCACGCCACCGGAGGCGCCGAGTACCAACAGGGTTTCGCCGGGTTGTAGGTTGGCCCGTTGTTTCAGCGCGTGCATGGACGTGCCGTAGGTCATGCTGAAAGCCGCTGCAGTGTTGAAGTCCATGCTCGGTGGGATCGGCAGCACGTTGTAGCTGGGCACTGCGACTTGCTCGGCAAAGCTGCCCCAGCCCGTCAGCGCCATGACGCGGTCACCGACGTTCAAGTGGCTGACCTTTTCCCCCACTTCACTGACCACGCCCGCCGCTTCGCCACCCGGCGAAAACGGGAAGGGCGGTTTGAACTGGTACTTGCCCTCGATGATCAGCGTGTCCGGGAAATTGACCCCGGCGGCATGCACGTCCAACAGGATCTCGTTCTTCTTGATCGTTGGGCTTGCGACATCTTCCAGCACCAGGGTTTCGGCAGGGCCGAAGGCTTTGCACAGCACAGCTTTCATCGGACTATTCCTTTTGGCGTCGTGGCCGATAAGTGTAGGAGGGCAGGCGCGTGGGTCAACAAGCATGCCCCGGCCTGATAAGCCGCCATAAGCTTGTGCTCAGCCTTGCTAGCGTTATGCTACCCGGCAACCGAATTTGAGGAATGAACTGTGAAAGCGTGGATCCTGTTGATGCTGGCCCTGACTTTGCCGATGGCAGCCCAGGCCGAAGAAGCCAAAGAAGGCGAGGCGCCGAAGGTCAGCTATATCAGCCTGAGCCCGCCGTTCGTGGGTAACTATGGCCTGGATGGCACGGCGAAACTCAAGGTATTCAAGGCCGACATCGCTTTGCGCGTGACGGGCGCCGAAGCGGCGGCACTGGTGAAAGCCAATGATCCATTGATCCGCAACCAGCTGGTAGCGCTGTTCACCCAGCAGACCAACGAGGCCATGAGCACCGTCGAAGGCAAGGAAAAGCTGCGCCAGGAAGCGCTCAAGCAAACCCAACAAGTGATGAGCGACGAGACGGGCAAGCCGGTGGTGGAAGACCTGTTGTTCAACAACCTGATCATCCAGTAATCCACCTAAGCCCCATGGGGCCTGGCTTCTATTGTGAGCAGGCTCCGGCAGGCTACGACGCGAGGCTCTTGCGGAACCTCGCCAACGCCACTGCAAAAAACAGCAACCCAATCCCCGCCAGCGCCAGCACGTCCGGCCACACCACGCTCACGCCTGCATCGCGAAACAGAATCGCCGCGCTTAAACTCACAAAGTGCGTCGATGGCGAGCCCTGCATCACCCACTGCAACCACTCGGGCATGCTGTCCAGCGGCGTGCTGCCGCCTGAGAGCAGTAGCATCGGGATAATGACTGGAATCGCCAGCAGGCCGAACTGCGGTGTCGAGCGGGCAAGCGTCGCGAGGAAAATCCCCAGCGCCGTACTGGCAAACAGGTACAGCGCCGTCACGAACAGGAACAGCCCCAGCGACCCGGCCAGCGGCACGCCAAGCAGTCCTTTGACCACCACTTCCAGCGACAGCCAGGTGCACAGCACCACCACCAGCATATTGCTCCAGATTTTTGCCAACATGATCTCCAGCGCCGTCAGCGGCAGCACCAGCAGGTGGTCGAGGGTACCGTGCTCGCGTTCGCGCAGCAGCGCGGTGCCGGTCAGGATAATGGCGAGAATAGTGATGTTGTTGACGATCTGGATCACCGCCAGGAACCAGCCGCCTTCCAGGTTGGTGTTGAACAGCGCGCGGGTAGTGAGCAGGGCGGGCGCCTGGTTGGCGGCGGCTTGCCCGCTATAGGTCAGCAGTTCCCGCTGGAAAATCCGCCCGATATAGCCCGCGCCCATGAACGCTTGGCTCATCGCCGTGGCGTCGACATTCACCTGCACGCCCGGTTGGCGCCCTGCCAGCAGGTCTGCCTGGAAGTTCGCCGGCACATTGATCACGAAGGTGTATTCGCCGCTGTCCATGACCTTGTCCAACTGGTCATAGGCCAGAGGAATGGGCGCTTGAAACTCGGGCGGCTGCAGCGCCTCGGCCATCTGGCGGGAGAGCGAGCTGTGGTCTTCATCGACAAATGCCACGCTGGCATTGTGCACGCCGATCACTGAACCGGCGGCGGGCATATAGATGGCGACGGTGAAGGCGTAGAACAGAAACAGCAGCAACACGCCGTCGTGGCGCAGGCTGGTCAGTTCCTTTATGCCCAGACGCAGGATGTGCGCGAACTTATGCATCAGGCCTCCTGCTTCTTGAGCATGATCAGGCTCAGTCCGGTGAACCCGACGAAAAACCCGAACAGCGCCAAGCACTGTGGCCACAACTGGCGCAGGTCCAGGGCCTTGGTGAACGTGCCCACGGCGATATCCAGGAAATGCCCTGCCGGGAACAGCATGCCCATCAATGCCGCCGCACCTTCCAGGGACGAGCGCGGCACGATCAGCCCGGAGAACTGGATGGTCGGCAGACTGGTGATGATCATGGTGCCGAGGATCGCCGCGATCTGCGTACGGGTGAACGCAGAAATCAGCAGGCCCATGCTGGTGGTCGCCAGCACGTAGAGCAGGCCGCCAAACGCCAGCGTCAGGCCGCTGCCCTTGAACGGCACGCCGAACAGCCAGCGGTTCATTGCCACCAATACCGCCAGGTTGACCAGGCTCACGGCCAGGTACGGCGTTTGTTTGCCGAGCAGGAATTCCAGACGGGTCAGCGGCGTGGCGTAGAAGTTGGTGATAGAGCCCAACTCCTTCTCGCGCACGATGCCGAGGGCGGTGAGCATCGCCGGGATGAACGCCAGGATCAGCGCCATCACACCGGGGCCGATGGCGTTGACGCTGACCACGTCCTGGTTATAGCGAAAGCGCGTTTCCAGCTTGGCGGCCGCTGGGTGGTTGCGGGGCAGGCTGCTCAGTTCGGCCAGTTGCTGCAGGTTCTCCTGGTGCACGGCCTCTACATAGTTACGGCTGGTTTCCGCGCGAAACGGCATGCCGCCATCGAGCCATGCGGCTACGCTGGGCTGGCGACCGGCGTAGAGGTCGCGACCAAAACCGGGAGGGATCTCCAGGGCCAGTTTGATTTCCGAGCGTTGCAGGCGCCGGTGCAGTTCATTCGAGTCCCGGATGGGCGTCTGCTCGGCGAAATAGCGTGAACTGCGAAACCCCTCCAGGTAGGCACGGCTTTGCGGCGTCTGGTCCTGGTCGTAGACGGCGAAGGCGAGGTTTTCCACATCCAGGGAAATGCCGTAGCCGAAGATCACCATCATGAACATCGCGCCCAGCAGCGCGAAGGCCATGCGTACTTTGTCGCGCAGCAGTTCCTTGCCTTCGCGGCTGGCCACGGCTAACAGGCGAGCCAGGCTGAAACCGCGTTTGCTCACGGGCGGCGCGCCGGTTTCGCTGACGGTTGCGGTGGGGGCATCGGATTTGGCTTCGCCTTGAGCCTGTTCCAGGCAGGTGACGAACGCTGCTTCCAGCGTATCGCCGTGGAATTGCCGTTGCAGCGCATCCGGCGTATCGCAGGCCAGCACCTCGCCCGCGTGCATCAGGGAGATGCGGTCGCAGCGCTGGGCTTCGTTCATAAAGTGGGTGGACAGGAAGATGGTCACACCTTGTTCGCGGGACAGCTCGATCAGCAACCGCCAGAAGTCATCCCGTGCGGCCGGGTCGACGCCCGACGTGGGTTCGTCGAGGATCAGCACTTCCGGGCGATGCAGCACCGCCACCGCCAATGACAAGCGCTGGCGCAGGCCGAGGGGCAGTTCACCGGACGGTTGTTCGGCGACGTCACCGAGATCGAAGCGCTGGATCAGCTCATCAATGCGCGGGCCACTCTCGGCCTTGGGTAAGTCGAACAGTTGCGCATGCAGCACCAGGTTCTGGCGCACGCTGAGCTCGCCATACAGTGAGAAGCTTTGCGACATGAAACCCACGCGCTTGCGGGTCGCCAGGTCCTTGGCGTTGACCGGGTTGCCCAGCAGGGTCGCGCTGCCTTCGGTGGCGGGCATCAGCCCGGTGAGCACCTTCATGGTGGTGGTCTTGCCGCAGCCGTTGGAGCCGAGGAAGCCGAAGATCTCGCCTCGGCCGATGGCGAAGCTGACCTTGTTTACCGCCGTGAAATCGCCGAAACGCAGGGTCAGGTCGTGGGCTTCGATGGCGATGTCGGTGGTGTCGCTTTCTCGCGGTGGGATCAGCAGCGGCTGGTTGCTGTGGGCGCTGTTGCCCTGGAAGTGGGTGAAGGCCTCGTCCAGTTTGCCGCTGGGTGTTGCGTCAGCCAATTCACTGCTCAGCCCGTCCGCAATCAGCTTGCCGCGATCGAGCATCAGGCAATGTTCGAATTGCTCGGCTTCCTCCATGTAGGCCGTGGCCACCAGCAGTGTCAGTTGCGGGCGTTCGCCGCGTACGCTTTCGACTAGCTCCCAGAAGCGTCTGCGTGAAAGCGGGTCGACGCCGGTGGTGGGCTCGTCGAGGATCAACAAGTCCGGGTCGTGGATCAGCGCGCAACACAGGCCGAGCTTTTGTTTCATTCCTCCGGAGAGTTTGCCGGCCGGGCGGTCGGCGAAGCGCGCAAGGTCGGTGGACAGCAGCAGGTTGTGCATGCGCTGTTCGCAGTCGGCTTTCGACAGGCCAAACAGTGTGGCAAAGAAACGGATGTTTTCGCTGATGGACAACTCGGGATACAAGTTGCCGCCCAGCCCTTGAGGCATGAAGGCGATGCGCGGGTACAGGCTATTGCGGTGGCGGCGATCTTCAATCGCACCGCCAAGCACGTTCAACTGACCGTCCTGAAGCTTTTTAACCCCGGCGATCAAGCCCAGCAGGCTCGACTTGCCCGCGCCATCCGGGCCGATCAACCCGCAGCGCGTACCGGCCGGCAGGTTGAAAGTGATGTCGACCAGGGCCTGTTGCTGGCCGTAGCGGTGGTTGATCCCCGTCGCCTGCAGCGCCAGGGCGCTCATCGCAGGTTGGCCGGCCAGTCGATGTCAGCCGTGCGCACGTAGCCTGCGCCGGGCATGCCGGGTTTGGCTTGCGGCACGGCGCTGGGTTGGGTCAGGCGCAGTTTGACGCGAAACACCAGTTTCTGGCGTTCGTCGCGGGTTTCCACTTCTTTGGGCGTGAACTGGGATTTGGCGGCTACAAAGCTGATCTTGGCCGGCAGTGGTTGGTCGGGCAGGGCATCGAGCAGGATGCGTGCGTCGCTGCCAACGGTGAGGCGGCCGGTGACGGAGGCGGGCAGGTAGAGGTTCATGTATTGGTCGTTGGGATCGATCAGCAACAGTACGCGTCCTCCCGCGCCCAGCACTTCGCCAGGCTCGGCCAGACGCAATTGGATAATCCCGTCGATGGGCGCGCGCAGGCTGCTGTCATCGATCTCGCTGGTGAGTTGGGCCACCTGGGCTTGGGCTGCGCCGATGGCGGCTTTCACCGAGGCTACCTGGGCTTGTGCGGCAACCACCGCCGCATTGCCGGTGTTCTGACGCGCTTGCTGCTGGTCGATCAGTTGGCTGCTGGCGAAGCCGCGCTTGTACAACTCTTGGGTGCGCCTGAGTTCCTGGTTCGCCAGCAGTTGTTCGCTTTGTCGCAGTTGCACATTGGCTTCGGCAGCGGCGAAGTTTTCCTTGGCGCGCAGTACTTCGGCTTCGGCCTGTGCGCGTTGGGCTTCCAGCGTGCGGGTGTCCATGCGTGCAAGTAGCTGGCCCTTGAGCACCTTGTCGCCTTCGTCCACCCGCACTTCGGCGAGGCGCCCGGGGATCTTGGCGGCAATCTGCACTTCGGTGGATTCCAGGCGGCCATTGCCCATGCTCAGGCCCTCGGGCAGGCGGTCCTGAGTGGAGCGCCAGTAGCCGAAGCCACCGGCACCCAACAACAGGGCGATGAGGGCGATGGCGAAAAGACGGGAGGTGTGGTGATTCGTCGACATGGCTGCTTCCTGCGGCATTAGCGTCCTAGTTTGAACGGTTTGCCCCGGCGGGGCCTTGATACCGATCAGTTAAAGCAAATTGATCACGGCAGCCCATTGCTCGGGCGTGACGGCCATCACCGACAACCGGCTGCCTTTTTGTACCAGGGGCAGTTCGGCCAGGGCGGTTTGCTGCTTCAGGTAACCAAGGCCCAGCACTTTGGGAAAAGTCTGGACATGGGCGACGGTGATCGCGCTCCACGGATTTTTTTCCGGGGTGGCTTTGGCGTCGAAGTAGTGGCTTTCGGGCTCCAGCGCGGTCGGGTCCGGGTAGGCCGCTTCAACGATTTTACCGATGCCGGCAATGCCGGGCTCCGGGCAGCTGGAGTGGTAGAAGAAAAACAGGTCACCCACCGCCATGGCACGCAGGAAGTTGCGCGCCTGGTAGTTGCGCACCCCGTCCCAGCGGGCTTCGCCGAGCTTTTCCAGGCCTTTGATAGAGAGTTCGTCGGGCTCGGATTTCATCAGCCAATAGGCCATTTTTGGGCTCCTGAAAAAAGCAGTGGGCAAGTTGTCAGGCAATTTGATGACAAACCGACAGTCGGTTGGCGTCAAGGTTTGCGTGTTGGTTCACGTTACCGCAGAATGCCGGCTTTTAAAGCTTGACGCAGCTGCAACGGACTACTTTGGAACGTTGTTGTCATCGTGTACGAGGTGCCTGCAGGGGGGCAATCGATGCAACGTAAACCGGATTTACTATGGATTTTGGTGATTTTGTTTGGTCTGGGCGTCGTGACCACCGGGTATGCCCAAAGCTTATGGTCGAACAAGACCGATGCACCCGTTGAACTGGCTCAGCAGCAGCCGCAACCGTTCAAACGCTGACCCCTCTTCTAAGGCGCCGCTGACTCCAGTGGCGTCTTCGCAATATACCAACGCTTATCGGTTACGGTGCCCGCCAGCGGCACATCCCAGCTTGCCTGTGCCAATCGATCGACCTTCTGACATTCGTGGGCCAGGCCCAGCAGCGTCGGCTTGCGCCAGCTCTGACGGCGCGCCAGGTAGGCCAGGCTGCGATCGTAGAACCCGCCGCCCATGCCCAGGCGTCCTCCTGCATCATCGAAACCCACCAACGGCAGCAGCACCAGGTCCAGCGCCCAGACCTTGCGTTGGCGGCTGATATTCACCCGTGGTTCCAGGATACGAAAGCGATTGGGCAGCAGCTTTTCCCCGGGCCTTACGCGCTGGAACACCATCTTGGTCCGTGGCCAGGCGCTGAGCACCGGCAGGTAGGTGGCCTTGCCCCGGCGCTGGGCTGCACGCAACAGCAGGCGCGGATCAATTTCACCGTCCGTCGGTAGATACAAGGAAATATGTTTGGCCCGACGAAACAGCGGGTGCTGTGCGAGTTGCCGATACAGGCCGTGGGCGGCCTTGCGCTGCTCGCTCGGCGTGAGGGCGCGGCGGGCTTTGCGCAACATGCGTCGAAGTTGCGGACGGGAAAGCGGCGCAGGTTCGGTCATGGTTTCGGCTCATAAAACAATGCCAGTCCGAGGACTGGCATTGAGTTTGGGAATTCAGGCTCCCCGACAGAGCCGCTGTCGACTTAGCCCTTGAACCCGAAAGTTCAAGGTGGAAGATGCAGTAGGCTTTAAGGCTTTCCGTCTAGCGGACATGCACACCAGCCCAACGTGCAACTTCCAGGGTAGTGCGAATCGGCTCAGGGACATCGCCGACTGGCAAACACGCCAGGGAGTGGGGCGAGTATACCTTAAACAGTCGCCGCAATCAGCCCTTGGGTGCGTCTGAATCGCTGGAAAGCACCAGATCGACACGCTCCAGCAGGTCACGCACCTGCTCACGCGTCGAGCCGCTGGCCTGCACGTCAGGGCGTTCCTGCTTATGCAGTAAATCGTGGGTGATATTCAGGGCGGCCATCACGGCGATGCGGTCGGCGCCGATGACTTTGCCGCTGCTGCGGATCTCACGCATCTTGCCATCCAGGTAGCGGGCGGCGCTCACCAGGTTGCTGCGCTCCTCCTGGGGGCAAATGATCGAATACTCTTTGTCGAGGATCTGCACGGTGACGCTATTGCTTGAACTCATGAGTCTTGCTCCAGGGCCTTCAGGCGCGAAATCATCGATTCGACCTTACGCCGGGCGATTTCGTTTTTTTCAATGAGGTGAGCGCGTTCCTCGCGCCAGGTCTTTTCCTGAGCTAATAGGAGTCCGTTTTGACTCTTAAGTTGCTCGACCCGAGTAATTAGCAATTCGAGTCTGGCCATCAGCGCTTGCAGGTCGGTGTCTTCCATTGGGTTCCACTGGATTTGTCTGATGAATGGCAACTGCAGGATAAACGATCTGACGCCCTTGATAGTCTTGGTACGTCTGCCGGTGCTAGGATACAGCGCTCCATTCTAGACATTGCGCCGTCTGGCGCCTAGCTCACCATGCCTATTCAGAACTCCCCGTACGACGCTTTTTCCAAACTGCTGAGCACCAGCGGCCACCCATGCTCGCCTGCCGAACTGCACGGCGTGTTGCTGGGCCGCAGTTGCACCGGCGTTGGCTTTGATGCCGACAACTGGCTGGCAGACGTGGCCGAGCTGCTGGAAACCGAACCGACCGACAACGTGCGCAACGCGCTGATCGGCCTGCAAGAGATGGTCAAGGGCGAGCTGACCGGTGATGACGTCACCGTGGTCCTGCTGCTGCCGACCGACGACGCGCCGCTCGCCGAGCGCGCCGCCGCCCTGGGCCAATGGTGCCAAGGCTTCCTCCACGGTTTCGGCGTCAACGCCGGCGGCCTGGAACTGAGCACCGACGCCAAGGAAGTGTTGCAGGACCTGGCCGCCATCTCCCAGGTGCAAGATGCCCTGGAAGAATCCGAAGACGGTGAAGGCGACTACATGGAAGTCATGGAATACCTGCGCGTCGCGCCGTTGCTGCTGTTCACCGAGACCAAGAAGTCCGCTGAGCCTGCTGCACCCAAGCCGTCGCTGCACTAAAAAGGAAGCCCATCTGCCCATGATCCATATCCCCCGAGCGGAATACACCCGACGCCGCAAGGCGCTCATGGCGCAGATGGAACCCAACAGCATCGCGATCCTGCCGGCCGCTGCCGTGGCGATCCGCAACCGTGATGTCGAGCACGTGTACCGCCAGGACAGTGACTTCCAGTACCTGAGTGGCTTCCCCGAGCCGGAAGCGGTGATCGTGCTGATGCCGGGTCGCCAGCACGGCGAGTACGTGCTGTTCTGCCGTGAGCGCAATGCCGAACGCGAACTGTGGGACGGCCTGCGCGCCGGCACCGAAGGCGCGATCCGTGACTTTGGCGCGGACGACGCGTTCCCCATCACCGATATCGACGACATCCTGCCCGGCCTTATCGAAGGCCGCGACCGGGTGTATTCGGCCATGGGCAGCAACGCCGAGTTCGATCGGCACCTGATGGACTGGATCAATGTGATCCGCTCCAAAGCCCATCTGGGCGCCCAACCGCCGAACGAATTCGTTGCCCTGGATCATCTGCTCCACGACATGCGCCTGTATAAATCGGCGGCAGAAGTGAAGGTGATGCGCGAGGCCGCGCGAATCTCCTGCGCCGCCCACGTGAAGGCGATGCAGGCCAGCCGGGCCGGCTTGCATGAGTTCAGCCTGGAAGCCGAGCTGGATTATGAATTTCGCAAAGGCGGCGCGAAGATGCCAGCCTATGGCTCCATCGTCGCCGCCGGGCGCAACAGCTGCATCCTGCATTACCAGCAGAATGACGCGGTGCTCAAGGACGGCGACCTGGTGCTGATCGACGCCGGTTGCGAGATCGACTGCTACGCCAGTGACATCACCCGCACCTGGCCGGTCAATGGCAAGTTTTCGCCGGAACAGAAGGCGATCTACGAAATAGTACTGGCTTCCCAGGAAGCCGCGTTTGCCGAGATCGCTCCGGACAAGCATTGGAACCAGGCCCACGAGGCGACGGTGCAGGTCATCACCGCCGGGCTGGTGAAGCTGGGATTGTTGCAAGGTGACGTTGACGAGCTGATCGCCAACGAAGCGTATAAAGCCTTCTACATGCACCGCGCCGGCCACTGGCTGGGCATGGATGTGCATGACGTGGGCGAGTACAAAGTGGGCGGTGAATGGCGGGTGCTGGAAGTCGGCATGGCGTTGACCGTGGAGCCGGGCATCTATATTTCGCCGGACAACCAGACTGTGGCAAAGAAATGGCGTGGCATTGGCGTACGCATCGAGGACGACGTGGTAGTGACCAAGCAAGGCTGTGAAATCCTGACCGGCGGTGTGCCCAAAACCGTGGCCGACATCGAAGCGCTGATGGCGGCTGCCCGATGAGCCGGGTCAATCTGGCAATCATCGGCGGCGGCCTGGTAGGCGCCAGCCTGGCGTTGGCGTTGCAGGCCGGGGCCAAGGCGCGGGGCTGGAAGATCGTGCTGATCGAACCCTTCGCGCCGGGCGACCACTACCAGCCAAGCTACGATGCGCGCTCTTCCGCCTTGTCCTACGGCGCGCGGCAGATCTATCAGCGCCTGGGCCTGTGGCAGGACATCGCCCGTCGCGCCGAGCCGATCAAACAGATCCACGTGTCCGACCGTGGACGCTTCTCCACCGCGCGGCTGTCTGCCATGGAAGAGGGCGTGCCGGCGCTCGGTTATGTGGTCGAAAACGCTTGGCTGGGCCAATGCCTGTGGCAAGGCCTGGATAAAGACGTGGTCAGCTGGCGTTGTCCGGCGGAAGTCACGCGCATGGAGCCGCTGCCCGATGGCTACCGCCTGACGCTCAACGATGAAACCGTCCTGGAATGCGACCTCGCCGTACTGGCTGACGGTGGCCGCTCCGGCCTGCGCGAGCAATTGGGTATTGGCGTGAAAACCCGCCCGTACAACCAGAGCGCGCTGATCGCCAACATCACCCCCAGCGAATCCCATAACGGCGAAGCGTTCGAGCGTTTCACCGATGAAGGCCCGATGGCCTTGCTACCACTGCCGGACAACCGCTGCGCGCTGGTGTGGACCCGCATCGGCATGGACGCGCAACGCCTGGCCAATCTCGACGAACGCAGCTTCCTGAGTGAATTGCAGGGCGTGTTCGGCTACCGCCTGGGCACGCTGAAGCAAGTGGGCGCTCGTCATCTGTACCCGCTGACGTTGGTTGAAGCCGAGGAACAAGTGCGCTCGCACCTGGCGGTCCTTGGCAATGCCGCCCACAGCCTGCACCCGATTGCCGGACAGGGCTTCAACCTGTCCCTGCGTGATGCGAATGCGTTGGCCGATGCTTTGCTGGCCGGGCCGCAAGTGCCGGGTGACCTGGCCACCTTGCAGGGCTATCGGGACCGACAGCGCCTCGACCAGAAACTCACCGTGGGCTTCTCCGACCAGGTCACGCGCCTGTTCGGCAGCGCCCAGCCGTTGGTCGCGCTGGGTCGCAACATGGGCCTGCTGGGCCTGGATCTGTTGCCGCCGGCCAAGCGCTGGTTCGCCCGTCAGGCCATGGGCCTGGGCACGCGCCCCGATGCGTAAGTGGTTGATCGAACGCCTCGGCAAGGCGCGGTTGTTGCGTTGGATCATGACCCTGTATCCACCGTACCTGGGCGCGGGGGTCAGCGTGCGGCATATGAGCGCCGATTTTCGTCAGGTTAAAGTGCGCATGGGCCTGGGCTGGTACAACCGCAACTATGTCGGCACGCAATTCGGCGGCAGCCTGTATTCGATGGTTGATCCGTTCTACATGCTGATGCTGATGGAGAACCTGGGCCGCGACTACATCGTGTGGGACAAGGCCGCGAGCATCGACTTTGTCTCGCCGGGCAAAGGCCCGGTGTATGCCGAATTTTCCATCGACGAAGCCTTGCTGGACGAGATTCGTCGACACACCGAAGGTGGCGAGAAGTACCTGCCCCACCTCAAGGTGCAGATTCATGACGGCTCCGGCACCCTGGTGGCGCGGGTCGACAAAACCCTTTACGTGCGGCGCAAGCCGCCAGTGAGACAGGCTTAAAGCATGGACATGCGCGCAGATGTGCTGATTGTCGGGGCCGGAATGGTCGGAAGCGCCCTGGCGCTGGCGTTGCAGGGCAGTGGCCTGCAGGTGCTGCTGCTTGACGGCAGCCCGCTGAGCGTCAAGCCGTTCGACCGTGACGCGGCCTTCGAGCCACGGGTGAGCGCCTTGTCGGCCGCCAGCCAGCGCATCCTCGAGCGCCTGGGCGTGTGGGATGGCATCGTGTCTCGGCGCGCCAGTCCTTACGGCGAGATGCAGGTGTGGGACGGCAGCGGCACCGGGCAGATCCACTTCTCGGCGGCCAGCTTGCATGCCGAGGTGCTCGGGCACATCGTCGAGAACCGCGTTGTGCAGGATGCCTTGCTCGACCGCCTGCATGACTGCGACCTGGGCCTGCTGGCCAATGCACGCCTGGAACAGATGCGCCGCTCCGGCGATGACTGGTTGCTGACCCTGGCCGACGGCCGCACGTTGCGCGCGCCGCTGGTGGTGGCTGCCGATGGTGCCAACTCCGCCGTGCGCCGCCTGACCGGCACCGCGACCCGCGAATGGGACTACCTGCATAACGCCATCGTCACCAGCGTGCGCAGCAGCGAGCCGCACCAGCGCACGGCGTGGCAACGCTTTACCGACACCGGTCCGCTGGCGTTCCTGCCGCTTGTGCGGGACGGGCAGGAGGATTGGTGTTCGATCGTCTGGTCGACGACGCCGGCCGAGTCCGAGCGCTTGATGGCGCTGGATGATGAAAGCTTCTGCCGCGAACTGGAGCGGGCTTTTGAAGGCCGTCTCGGTACGGTGCTGAGCGCCGACCCGCGCGTCTGCGTGCCGTTGCGCCAGCGTCACGCCAAACGCTACGTGGCCGAAGGCCTGGCATTGATCGGCGACGCGGCCCACGTCATCCACCCATTGGCAGGGCAGGGCGTGAACCTGGGCTTTCTTGACGCCGCGACACTGGCCGAAGTGCTGCTGTCGGCGACCGAGCGCGGCGAGCGCCTGGCAGATGTGAAGGTGCTGAGCCGCTACGAACGCCGACGCATGCCGCACAATCTGGCGCTGATGGCGGCGATGGAAGGTTTCGAGCGGTTGTTCCAGGCTGACCAACTACCGCTGCGCTGGTTGCGTAATGCCGGGTTGAAGCTGGTCGACCAGATGCCCGAAGCCAAGGCCGTGTTTGTACGCCAGGCGCTGGGCCTGACCGGCGATCTCCCAGACCTGGCCAAACCCTGACATTGAAGCCCGGTCCCTGTGGGAGCGGGCTTGCCCGCGAAGAGGCCATCAGCTCCACCGCAAAATGCTGGCTATGCAACATCTGGTAACGCCTCCACCAAGCGCTACCAAATGTGAGTCCTTATCATTTGCCCTCTTTTTGCAAATGAGAGACTGCCCCCATGTTGGCACCCAAGCGCCTCCTGACTGCTCTGGCACTCACCTTGATCGGCAGCACCACCGTGCAGGCCGCCGACGAAGTGGTGGTCTACTCCTCGCGCATCGATGAACTGATCAAGCCGGTGTTCGATGCCTACACCCAGAAAACCGGCGTGCAGGTGAAGTTCATCACCGACAAGGAAGCCCCGCTGATGCAGCGCATCAAGGCCGAGGGCGAAAACGCCACCGCCGACCTGCTGCTTACCGTCGACGCCGGCAACCTCTGGCAGGCCGAGCAGATGGGCATTCTGCAACCGTTCACCTCCCCGGTGATCGACAAGAACATCCCCCTGCAATATCGCTCTTCAAAACATACCTGGACCGGCTTGAGCCTGCGCGCGCGGACCATCGCCTATTCCACCGACCGGGTAAAACCGGGCGACCTCACCACCTACGAAGCCTTGGCCGACAAGCAGTGGGAGGGCCGTCTGTGCCTGCGCACGGCGAAAAAGGTCTACAACCAGTCGCTGACCGCCACCTTGATCGAAACCCACGGTGCGGCCAAGACCGAAGAAATCGTCAAGGGCTGGGTGAACAACCTGTCCACCGACGTGTTCTCCGATGACATCGCCGTGCTGGAAGCGATCAACGCCGGGCAGTGCGACGTGGGCATCGTCAATACCTACTACTACGGCCGCCTGCACAAGCAGAAGCCGGACCTGGCGGTAAAACTGTTCTGGCCGAACCAGGGCGACCGTGGCGTGCATGTGAACCTGTCGGGCATCGGTCTGACCCAGCACGCGCCGCACCCGGAAGCCGCCAAGGCGCTGGTGGAGTGGATGACCACGCCTGAGGCGCAGAAGATCTTTGCCGACGTGAACCAGGAGTTCCCGGCCAACCCGGCCGTGGCGCCGTCGGCGGAAGTGGCGAGCTGGGGCAAGTTCGTGGCGGACACCTTGCCGGTGGAAGTGGCGGGCAAGCGCCAGGCCGAGGCGATCCGGTTGATGGATCGAGCTGGCTGGAACTAAGCTCGGCCTCAACTGCACCGCCGATCAAATGTGGGAGCTGGCTTGCCTGCGATAGCATCACCTGGGTATCACTGATACACCGAGGTGCCTGCATCGCAGGCAAGCCAGCTCCCACATGGGTTAGCGGTGACTTCAAAATCTTCATTTGCCTGAGAGCTTTTCCTTGGCCCACCCCGCCCAACGCCGCTGGTACCTGCCGGTCTTCACCGTTGCCGCCCTGGTGCTGCTGCCGCTGAGCGTACTGCTGCTGTCCTGGCAAAGTATCGACGCACAAATCTGGTCGCACCTCTGGGAAACCCAGATGCCGCGCCTGCTGGGCAACACACTGACCCTGGTGTTGGGAGTCGGTGTCGGCGTAACCGTGCTGGGTGTCAGCCTGGCGTGGCTGACCAGCCTCTGCGAATTCCCCGGCCGGCGCTGGCTTGACTGGGCGTTGATGCTGCCCTTCGCCATCCCTGCGTATGTTCTGGCGTTCGTGTTTGTGGGGCTGCTGGACTTCTCCGGGCCTGTGCAAACCCTGCTGCGCGAATGGTTCGGCACCGGGCTGCGTCTGCCACGGGTGCGCTCCACCGGCGGTGTGATCATCGTCCTGGTGCTGGTGTTCTACCCCTACGTCTACCTGCTGGCGCGCACTGCATTCCTGGCCCAGGGCAAAGGCTTGATGGAGGCTGCACGGGTGCTGGGGCAATCGCCATGGCGAGCGTTCTGGCACGTGGCCTTGCCTATGGCGCGGCCGGCGATTGGCGCCGGGGTTGCGCTGGCGTTGATGGAGACCCTGGCGGATTTCGGTGCGGTTTCGGTGTTCAACTTCGACACGTTCACCACCGCCATCTACAAGACGTGGTACGGCTTTTTCAGCCTTTCCAGCGCTGCCCAGTTGGCCAGCCTGTTGCTGTTGGTGGTGATGCTGGTGCTGTATGGCGAGCGTCGCGCTCGGGGTGCCAGCCGACCGAGCAACGAGCGACCACGGGGCAAGGCGCTGTACCGCCTGCGGGGGTTCAAGGCGGCGGCGGCCAGTGGCTGGTGCGGGCTGGTGTTCGCCTGTGCGTTTGTCATCCCGATGCTGCAACTGGTCGTCTGGTTCTGGCAGCGTGGTCGCTTCGATCTGGATGAGCGTTATTCGGGCCTGATCATCCACACCCTTTACCTGGGCGGGATCGCCGCCTTGATCACGGTCAGCGTGGCGCTGGTGCTGGCCTTTGCCAACCGGCTGGCGCCAACGCGGGCGATCCGCTCCGGCATCAGTCTGGCCAATGTCGGTTATGCCTTGCCGGGTTCGGTGCTGGCGGTATCGATCATGTTGGCGTTCAGCTATCTGGACCGTGAACTGGTGGTGCCGTTGTCCGGCTGGTTCGGCGGCGCGGGCAAGCCATTGCTGTTGGGCAGCCTGTCGGCACTGGTGCTGGCGTATCTGGTGCGATTCCTGGCGGTGGCCTATGGACCCTTGGAAAACAGCCTGGCGCGCATCCGGCCCTCCTTGCCGGAAGCCGCGCGCAGTCTTGGCGTATGCGGTCCACGACTGTTTTGCAAAGTGTATCTGCCGTTGCTGCTGCCGGGGACCTTGAGCGCAGCGCTGCTGGTCTTTGTCGATGTGCTCAAGGAAATGCCCGCGACCCTGCTGATGCGCCCGTTCGGCTGGGACACCCTGGCCGTGCGGATCTTTGAAATGACCAGTGAAGGCGAATGGGCGCGGGCTTCTTTGCCCGCGTTGACACTGGTGCTGGTAGGCCTGTTGCCGGTGATCGGGCTGATTCGGCGCTCTGCCCGCCAAATCGGTTAGGTGCCAGTCCTACAGCTTGCGGCTACAATGCGCGGCATTCGGTGCGCTTCGTCTTTCGGAGCGGGTCGCTGAACGTGCTGCAGACCTTGTAATTCAAGGTGTTCGGCACGAACAGCAGCTCCGCGCACCTTCGCCACGCCCGGAAGGAGAAACCCATGGGACAGCGTACGCCTCTGTATGACCTGCATCTCGCCCTTGGCGCGAAAATGGTCGATTTTGGCGGTTGGGATATGCCTCTGCACTACGGCTCGCAAGTTGAAGAACACCATCAGGTGCGACGCGACTGCGGGGTGTTCGATGTATCTCATATGACCGTGATCGATGTCACCGGCCCCCAGGCCAAGGAATGGCTCCAGTACCTGCTGGCCAATGATGTCGAACGTCTGCACGACTGCGGTCGTGCGTTGTACAGCGCCATGCTTAACGAAAAGGGCGGCGTGGTGGATGACATGATTGTCTACCGCACCGAGTCCGCTTATCGCCTGGTGGTCAATGCCTCCACGCGCGACCAGGACATGACGTGGATGCACGCGCAGCTGGGCAATTACCAGGTGCAGCTGCATGAACGCCCTGAGCTGGCCATGCTCGCTATCCAAGGCCCTCACGCCCGGCAGAAGATTGCCGAGCTGGTTACCCAGTCTCGCAGCACGCTGATTCACCAGCTCAAGCCCTTCGAAGGCCAGGCCGATGGCGATTGGTTTATCGCGCGCACGGGTTACACCGGTGAAGACGGCCTGGAGATTGTCCTGCCGGCCGATCAGGCACCGGGCTTTTTCAACGACCTGGTAGGTGCCGGTATTTCACCCATCGGCCTTGGCGCCCGCGATACCCTGCGCCTGGAAGCAGGCATGAACCTCTACGGTCAGGACATTCACCAGGATATTTCGCCCCTGGCGTCGAACATGGCCTGGAGCATTGCCTGGGAGCCCGCCGAGCGTAACTTCATTGGTCGTGCTGCGCTGGAAGCGGAAAAAGCGACGGGTGTCCAGTTCAAACTGGTCGGCCTGGTACTGGAAGAGCGCGGGGTTTTACGTGCTCATCAGGTGGTTCGTATCGCCAATATTGGCGAAGGGGAGATCACCAGTGGTAGTTTCTCTCCTACGCTGAGCAAATCCATTGCCCTGGCGCGTGTACCGACGGCCACTGCCGATCGGGCCGAAGTGGAAATCCGCGGCAAGTGGTACCCGGTTCGAGTGGTCAAACCGACCTTCGTGCGCCATGGCAAAACCTTGATCTAACCTATTTTCGGCAGGCCAATGGCCGCTGACATTACCTCTTGAGGACACAGATTATGAGCGATATCCCTGCCGACCTGCGTTTCGCCGAAAGCCACGAATGGGCACGCCTGGAAGCCGACGGCACCGTGACCGTCGGTATTTCCGACCATGCACAGGAAGCGTTGGGTGATGTGGTGTTCGTTGAGCTGACCGAAGTCGGCAGCGTGTTTGACGCGGCGGCCCAGGCGGGTGTGGTGGAGTCGGTGAAGGCCGCTTCGGATATCTACTCGCCGGTAGCTGGCGAAGTGATCGCGGTGAACGAGGCCTTGAGCGACGAGCCAGAGCTGTTGAACTCCGACCCGTACGGCGCGTGGATCTTCAAGCTCAAGCCAAACGACCCGGCTGATCTGGAAAAACTGCTGGATGCTGCTGGCTACAAAGCCGCCATCGGCGAGTAAACGCCAATAGCTGGACCGGCTCAAAACAATGTGGGAGCTGGCTAACCTGCGATGCGGGCACCTCGGTGTATCAGTGATACCCAGGTGATGCACTCGCAGGCTAGCCAGCTCCCACAGCTGATTATGGCTAGCCGGCTTTCAGGACCGCCTTCACTGCTGCCACCGACCGCTCCACATCCGCTTCTGTCATTGCTGTGAACATCGGCAACGACACGATCAAACGACCTACCTTTTCTGCCACCGGGAACATACCTTCCTTGAACCCCTGCGCGCGATAAAGGCTCAGCAGGTGGATCGGTGGGTAGTGATAGCCAATGCCGACGCCGTGGGCCTGCATCTGCTCCATGAAGGTGGCGCGGGCCGGCAGACCGTCCTGGCGTTCCGGCAGCACCAGTTGGAACAGGTGCCAGTTGCTGTTTTCGAAGTCGGCCGGTGGCAGTTGTGCGCCGTATTGCTCTTCAAAATCACTGCCAAAGCATTTGAAATAATGCCGCGCCAGGTTCTGACGATGCGTGGTGATCTGCTCGATATGGGCAAACTGCCCCAGGCCAATGGCGGCGGCGATGTCGGTCATATTGAATTTGCCGCCCAGCACATCCACATCCAAACCGTCGAAGCCGGTGCGGGTAACGCCCTGCAGACGATATTTTTCCGCCAGCCGCGCTTCCTCGGCGTTGTTCAAGACCAGGCAACCGCCCTCGGAAGACGTGATGTTCTTGTTGGCCTGGAAGCTGAAAGACACGAAATCACCGGTGGCGCCGATACGCTCGCCATCCCAGCTGGAACCCAGCGCCTGAGCAGCATCCTCGACGATGCGCAGGTTGTACTTGTTTGCCAGCGCATACAGCATCGGCATGTCCAGGGGCAGGCCGGCCAGGTAAACCGGGATGATCGCCTTGGTGCGCGGGGTAATCGCGGCCTCCACTTGGGCCAGGTCGATGTTGCGGGTGACCGGGTCGATATCGGCAAACACCGGCGTGGCGCCCACTTCCAGGATCACGTTGGCCGTGGCAACCCAGGAGATCGGCGTGGTAATCACTTCATCGCCCGGCCCAATCCCGGCAATGCGCAAGGCAATCTCCATGGTGCACGTCCCGGAGTTGAAGGTGCGCACCGGCCGGCCGCCAAAGTATTCCGACAACTGAGCCTCGAACGCCTGCACTTTCGGCCCACTGGTGATCCAGCCTGAGCGCAGTACATCGCCGACCGCCGAGATGGTGGCTTCATCGATGGTGGGTTTGGAGAACGGCAGGAAGGGCTGTTGGCTCATGACGACGAAGGCATCCGTTTCAGAGTGGCGTTGAGTGGGCGAGGTAGCAGTACCGGCATGGTTGCACGGCTTGACTGAATATAGCCTGTCGCCTGTGAATGAATCGTCGTCGGTTGGGCAAAAAAATGCCGCTTCAAAAGCGGCATTCTCTAATGGGACTCAGAAGGTGTACCGCGCTTCCAGGAACACGTTCTGCTCTTTGAGCTTGCCTTTGAGTTGTTCATCACGAGCGTTCACACGGTTTGCGAAGGTGTTGTAGCCGGTTTCCACGTCACCCATGGCGATGTAACGATAGCCCGCTCCCAGACTCAGTTGCTGGCTAACCTTCGCTTCCAGACCCATGCCTACGCTATAGGCGAGGTTGTGTTGGCGGTTGTTGGCGAAACGGCGGCTTTCATTGGTTTGATAGCCTTCGGCTTCAATGCGTGCGACGCCGACACCTGCCATACCGTAAAACGACAACCACTGGTTGATAGGGATATCTTTATAGCCGTTGAGCATCAAGCGTTGGCTCTGGACCTGCAAACTGTTGACGTTGGCATTAAAGGGGGCCCAGTAGGATTTGAATGTCGAGTTGTTCGGCAGCGTGTATTCCCCTTCCAGTCGCCAGCCATTGTCAAAGCTATAGCCAGCGGCGAAAGAGGCCACGAATGACTTGCTGCTATCCGGGGCGTCCACCCGTTCAGTCACGCGAGGGCTGGTGAGCAACGAACTGGAGAGGTTCTGGCGGGCATTGTTGAATTTGGCTGATCCGTACCAGCTTTCTGCCTGGGCGTAGGCGGTAGCAAATGCAGAGAGCAGCAGAGCGTAGGCAATCTTGTGCATGGGCAGTGATTCGCTTTATTCAAAAAGGAACCCTTAGCTTGTTGCCCGGCAGGAAGAGGCTCCACAGGACTTGTCCGTATTCAGCTGTGAAAGCAGGAACATTTATGTAGTGCTCAGGTGCGATGACCGTAGGAGTTGAAGACAAAAAAATGCCGCTGTTTAAAGCGGCATTTTTTATCGAACCCGAGTTATTCGGTAACTGCGTTTTTCGCGAGAATGGCGTTGGCCAGTTCCATATCCGTGGCTTGCAGGCCAGGGTTGTCGGCGCGGACTTTCTGCATGGCCGCTTCCAGGTACGGGCCGCGGATGCCGCCGTCGCTGGCAACAAAGCTGCCTGCGTCATCCTGGGCGGCGACCACCAGCTTGTGGTCCTTGAAGGTCAGGTACGTCGAGCCAGTGGTGGCGCCCGACGAGATGACATTGCGCCAGAAACTGTCGGCCATGGCTGAACCGACAGGGAGGGAAAGCACAGCGAGGGTTGCGACAGCATATTTGAGACGCATGATGGGTGACTCCGGGTGGGTTATCTGTACATTATGATTGTAGTTATCCCGACCGAGTTCCCTCACTGACTAAACAGTTTCAACCCTTAACACCACGCCTTCTTGGCCAATCACCCGGACTTGAGCACCTGCAGCGCTGTCTGGGCCGGTGACCATCCATACGCCGTCACCGACCTTTATCTTGCCTCGCCCATCCACAATTGCCTGATGCACCACGAAGGTGCGGCCGATCAGCTCCGAGCCACGCTCGTTCAGTCCCGGCTGGTCGCTGGCCTTGGCACTGCTGCGCTGGCGCCTCCACCAATACACCGCGGTCAGGATCGACAACACGGCAAACAGTAGGAGTTGCCACTCCAGCCCCAAAGGTGGCACCAGGAACTTGATCACACCCACGGCCGCCGCCGCGATGCCCATCCACAGCAGGTAACCACCGGCACCGAATACCTCAAGGATCAACAGCACCGTACCCAGTGCCAGCCAATCCCAAAACGACAGATGCTGCAGGAAATCCCACATGGCGCTGGCCTCAGCCTTTCTTGTTGTCGAACGTTGCCTTGACGATCTCGCCGATACCACCGACTGCACCGATCACCTGGCTGGCTTCCAGCGGCATCAGGATGACCTTGCTGTTGTTGGCCGATGCCAGCTTGCCCAGTGCATCAATGTATTTTTGCGCGACGAAGTAGTTCACCGCTTGCACATTGCCCGACGCGATCGCTTCCGACACGACTTGCGTCGCGCGGGCTTCTGCTTCGGCCTGACGTTCGCGGGCTTCAGACTCCAGGAACGCCGCCTGCCGGCTACCTTCGGCCTCAAGGATCTGCGCCTGTTTCTTGCCTTCGGCGGTCAGGATTGCCGATGCTCGCAGCCCTTCCGCTTCAAGGATCTGTGCACGCTTGATTCGCTCGGCTTTCATCTGGCCCGACATGGCGGCCATCAGGTCGGCGGGCGGGCTGATGTCCTTGATCTCGATACGGGTGATCTTGATGCCCCACGGCGCGGTGGCTTCGTCTACGGTCTTCAGCAGTTTTTCGTTGATGCCATCACGCTGGCTGAGCATGGCATCCAGCTCCATGGACCCGAGTACGGTACGGATGTTGGTTTGCAGCAGGTTGCGGATGGCGTGTTCGAGGTTGTTGACCTCGTACGCGGCCTGGGCGGTGTTGACCACCTGGAAGAAACACACGGCGTCGATCTGCACAGTGGCGTTGTCGGCGGTGATGACTTCCTGGGGTGGGATATCCAGCACGCTTTCCATCACGTTGATCTTGCGACCAATGCGGTCCATGACCGGGATGATGATGTTCAGGCCAGGTTTGAGGGTGTTGGTGTAGCGGCCGAAACGCTCGACCGTCCACTGGTACCCCTGTGGGACCACCTTGAAACCCATGAATAGGATGGCAATGGCCAATCCTACGAAAAGAAGCAGTACGGTTCCGATCTGCATAGCGATTCCCTATCTGAATGTTTCAGTGAAACGACGTTGAGCCGATTGTAACGGTGTTGTCACCGATAAGAACGGTTTCACTGCTTATCAAACAAAGGATTTGTTACCGAATCCCCAGGCGTTACTCGTAATACTTCTGCCATCGTGGTCAGCCCCGCCTCGACCTTTTTCACGCCGGCCATGCGCAGGCTGCACATACCTTGGGCAATCGCTTTCTGGCGCAGGGCGTGTAGATCGGCGCCGGGTGTGATCAGGGTTTTGAGTGCTTCATTCAGCACCATGATTTCGTAAACACCGGCTCGCCCCCGATAACCGCTCTGTCGACACTCCCCGCATCCGACCGCTTCATGGGCGTCACCCAGCGTCCGCTTGCAATGAGGGCACAACACCCGCACCAGCCGCTGCGCCATCACCCCCAGCAAGGTGGCCTTGATCAAATAATGAGCAATGCCCAGTTCCTGCAAACGGCTGATGGCGCTGGGGGCGTCGTTGGTGTGCAGGGTCGACAGCACCAGATGCCCAGTCAACGCGGCCTGGATCGCCATTTCGGCGGTCTCTTGGTCGCGGATCTCGCCAATCATGATGATGTCCGGGTCCTGGCGCAGCAGGGCGCGGATGCCGCTGGCGAAGGTCAGGTCGATGTTGTGCTGCACCTGCATTTGGTTGAACGTGGGCTCGACCATCTCGATCGGGTCTTCCACGGTGCACAGGTTGACCTCCCGGGTCGCCAGTTGCCTGAGTGTGGTGTAGAGCGTGCTGGTCTTGCCCGACCCGGTCGGGCCGGTCACCAGGATGATGCCGTGAGTCTGGCGCGTCATGGATTGCCAGCGTCGCTGGTCATCCGCCGACAGGCCAAGCTGGTCAAAGCCCTTGAGCAACACCTGCGGGTCGAAAATCCGCAGCACCAACTTCTCGCCAAATGCCGTGGGCAAGGTGCAAAGGCGTAGCTCAACCTCAGCGCCCGTCGGGCTTTTGGTTTTGACCCGGCCGTCCTGGGGCCTGCGTTTTTCTGCCACGTTCATGCGGCCCAGGCTTTTCAGGCGGCTGACTACCGCCATCGTTACCTGGGGCGGAAACTGGTAGACATCATGCAGCAGCCCGTCGATACGAAAGCGCACACGTCCCTGTTCACGGCACGGTTCAATGTGGATATCACTGGCGCGCTGGGCGAAAGCGTACTGCAGCAGCCAGTCGACGATATTGACGATGTGTGCGTCATTGGCATCCGGTTCCTGTTCGCGGGCGCCGAGGTTGAGCAGATCGACGTTGCCAGCTGCCACCACCTTTTGATCGGCTCCGCTGACGGACTTCGCCAGCCGGTAGAACTCACCGATACAGCGCGTAATGTCCTGGGGATTGGCGACCACGCGTTTGATCGAACGCTTGAGCACCTGCGAAAGCCCGGCTTCCCAACTGGTGACATGGGGCTGGGCGCTGGCGACGGTGACGGTTTGTGCATCCACCGCCACCGCGAGGATGGCGTGGCGTTGGGCGAACGCGTGGGACATCAGTGGCACTACCGTCGCCACGTCGATTTTCAATGGGTCGATGCGCAGATAAGGTTGCCCGGCCCGTTGGGCGAGCCATTCGGTCAGGGTTTCCAGGCACAGGCCTTGGGCTGCGATGCTCTCCAATGGGTGCAGGGTGTTGCTGGCCGGCAGCGCCGACAAGCGTTGGGCGATTTCTGGCGTGATCAGCCGCCCTTCGACCAAAGCCGGCAACAGTTGATGCAGTTCCAATCGTTGATCAACCGGCATGAAGGTTTTCCTGGGTGGCTGAGGGCGTAAGTCCCAGGCTAGCCAGCCGCTGAATATCTTCCTCCCAGTGTGTATTGCAGGCTTTTACTGGGCGACCGCCACCACCGCTTGAGGCCCTACGGAATCAGCCGACCACATATCCAGAGTGCACACGCTGATCAGGTTTCGAATCTTTTCACCGATCACCTGGGCCCGGTGCCAGCTCAGGCCGTCCATCACGATGTCGATGTTCAGCAGGTCCTCTTCGCGGTTCACCATGACCTGTCGCGGCGTGAGGAATTGCAGGGCGAAATAGTTGAGGACCCGGCACAACAGGTCGGGCTCCGCCTCGGCGACGATTCGGTAATGCGCCTGGCAATGAACGCTGTTGACGGCCCACGCGTCGACGCGGGTAACGGGGTAGTTGGTTTCGACGGCGTGCATGGGAAAGCTCCAGATTCGACTGGAGAAATTTTTACATTCGCCAGCGGAGATTTCTTATCTAAGATGAGCCTGTTTTAGGAATAATCGAATTGATCAATTCAAGATGGGCACCATTGAAGGTATTTATATGCACAGCGAGTTGGACGCTTACGACCGCCGTATCCTGGCCCTGCTGCAAGAGGACGCCTCGCTGTCCAGCGCACAGATCGCCGAACAGGTGGGCCTTTCCCAGTCACCCTGCTGGCGGCGTATTCAACGTCTCAAGGAAGAGGGCGTGATTCGCGGCCAGGTGACTTTGCTGGATCGCAAGAAGATCGGCCTCAATACGCAGATCTTCGCCGAGGTCAAACTCAACGCCCACGGGCGCTCCAACTTCACCGAGTTCACCGACGCGATTCGCGGGTTTCCGGAAGTGCTGGAGTGTTATGTGCTGATGGGGGCGGTGGATTTTCTGCTGCGCATCGTTACCTCGGACATTGAGGCCTATGAGCGGTTTTTCTTCGAGAAGTTGTCGATGGTGCCGGGGATTCAGGAGGTCAATTCGATTGTGGCGTTGTCGGAGATCAAGTCCACCACCAGCCTGCCAGTGTTGCGCTGACAGGGCCGGCCTCATCGCGGGCAAGCCCACAGTGGATTGAGTTCACAGCTACCTGTCTGTGAACACAATCAGCGTGGGAGCCGGGCTTGCCCGCGATGACATCGTTACAGACGCAACAAAGTCTTCCAGGCCCGGTTCTGATACACCGCAATCGCCTGATGCATCCGCGCATCCAGCGACTCATCGGTGATCGGCTGGTTGGCCAGTTGGGCCAACTTGTTCAGCTCACCGTACAAACGGTCCAGCTCCGGAATGTCCACCACCTGACGCGCATGGTGCAGCCAGGCCTGGATGCGTTCGATACGCGGCAGTTGCTCGGCCAGGTCTTCCGGCTGTTGCTGGTAGCGCGGCAGTTGCAGGGCGACGGCGTCCTCGGCGAGCAGGCGCGGCAGCCAGTTGGTGAGTTGCGCAGCGCCCTGGCGGTTGCCACGCACGTTGCGGTCGGCAGTCCAGGTACGGGCGAGCAGCCAGCGCGAGGCGTTCAGGGAAAACAGGCCCCAGCGCACGTCTTCCAGTTCTTCGGTGAACTGTTCCGGCGCGGCTTTGCGGATGTCTTCGTCGTCGTCACCGGCTTGAACCAGTGGGCGCCAGTCTTCCAGCAGGGCATCCAGTGCGCTGCGCAGTTCGCTGGTGGATTGACGCGGTGCGGCCTGGCCGAGGCTGCCGACCAGGGCGCGCAGTTCGCCGAGGTTGTCGACCCAGTCTTGCAGCAGGCGCCAGTGGCCATTGAAGCGGTACTGCTCGGCCAGGCGCTGGCTGCTGCCCAGCAGGTGCCACATGATCGCGGCGAAGGCGTCGTCCAATGGCATTTCGGCGTGCAGCTGTGGCGCCGGCAGGCTCAGGGAATAGCTGCTGGCGTCGTACAGGCGGTAGCCGCGCTCGGCCTTGCTGATATCGCATGGCATCAGTGCCAGGGTGGCGGCCAGTTCGGCGGCCAGCTCCAGCAATGCAGCCGGTTCGCCTTCGCGCAGTTCCAGTTCCAGCTCACAGATCTCTTCTTTCTGCTTGCCGACGACCACGTGGCCCAGGTCCAGGGCGGCTTCGATGACTACCTTGGCCTTGCCGCGGCCCCAGGCGATTTCGGCGCGTTCGCGCACGAAGTCGGTGGTGAAGATCGGCTTGAGGGTCTTTTTGTCCAACTCGGCCAATTGCTCGGGCCAGCATTCGCCGTCGAGTTTTTTCACGTCGAGCTTGGCTTTGGGCAGGTCCCAGTTGTATTCGTTGCGTTCCGACAAGCCGGCGACGCTTTGGCCGCGGGTCTTGAGGGTCTGGATGATGTCGTCACCGTCCTTGCGCAGGCGCAGGGCGACTTTGGCCTGGGCCAGATCGCGCTCGGGGGTGTCGAAATACTGGTTCATCAACTCACGGCGTTCCCAGCCACTTTTGTTGCGTTTTTTCAGGAGCGGGTGCTCACGCAGCGCCGCGAGGGTCTCGCGGCTGACGCGGAGTTTGATTTCAGTTTCTTTTTGCATGGCCGGTACATCCAGGATCGGGAGCGCAGCCGGGGAAAAGAGTGGCTGCCAAGGTCGTGCAGTGTACAGGAGTGAGCCCGGCAACGTGCCGCAACGGTTTATTGTGTCGTGCAGATGGCTCTATAGTGAGGTTCATCCGGGAAGCTGAGAGACCGCGCATGCCGTTACCGTCCATGAAAGAGCAGTTCGCCGCATTGATTGCAGCGCCTTCTGTGAGTTGCACCCAGGCATCTCTCGACCAGACCAACCGCCCGGTGATCGATTTGCTTGCCAGTTGGCTGGGGGACCTGGGGTTCGCCATCGACATCCAGCAAGTCAGCCCTGGCAAGTTCAACCTGCTGGCCAGCTTCGGCAGTGGTCCCGGTGGCCTGGTGCTGGCGGGGCATAGCGACACGGTCCCCTATGACGCCGCACTGTGGAAGACCGATCCGCTCAAGCTGACGGAAGTCGACGGCCGCTGGGTGGGACTGGGCAGTTGCGACATGAAAGGCTTTTTCGCCCTGGCCATCGAAGCAGTGCTGCCCCTGCTGGACCAGACGTTCAAGCAGCCGCTGCTGATCCTCGCCACCTGCGATGAAGAAAGCTCCATGTCCGGTGCCCGTGCATTGGCCGAGGCAGGGCGTCCGCTGGGCCGTGCAGCGGTGATTGGCGAGCCGACCGGGCTCAAGCCGATCCGCTTGCACAAAGGCGTGATGATGGAACGCATCGACATTCTCGGTCAAAGCGGCCATTCGTCGGATCCCAGCCTGGGCCACAGCGCCCTCGAAGCCATGCACGACGCCATCGGCGAACTGCGTGGCCTACGCCTGGGCTGGCAGCGCGAGTATCGCAACCCCCAATTCAGCGTGCCGCAGCCGACCATGAACTTCGGCTGCATCCACGGCGGCGATAACCCCAACCGCATCTGCGGCCAGTGTTCCCTGGAGTTTGATCTGCGGCCTTTGCCGGGCATGGATCCCGAGGTGCTGCGCGCCGCGATCCGGCAGAAGCTTGAACCGCTCGCCGAGCGCCATCAGGTCAAGATCGACTACGCGCCACTGTTCCCCGCAGTCCCTCCCTTCGAGCAACCGGAAGACGCCGAACTGGTGCGGGTGGCGGAACGATTGACCGGCCATCGTGCCGAAGCAGTAGCGTTCGGCACCGAAGCGCCTTATCTTCAGCGCCTTGGTTGTGAAACCCTGGTGCTCGGCCCCGGCGACATCGCGTGCGCCCACCAGCCGGGCGAGTACCTCGAAATGTCACGCTTGACGCCTACAGTGCGTCTATTGCGGGAACTGATCGAACATTACTGCCTGAAGCCTGCATAAATTAACCCCTGATTGTTCGTACATAGAAGGAGAGTGAGCGTGTCGCCAAGCCTGTTCCGACGATAACCATCAGCCCGCTGTGCGTTTTCACGACTCATCCTTTTTCGGCTGCTTTTTATTACAGGCCCAGGTTCCATGCCCGACTACGTAAATTGGCTTCGTCACGCTTCCCCTTACATCAACGCGCACCGCGACTGCACCTTTGTGGTCATGCTGCCCGGCGACGGTGTGGAACATCCCAACTTCGGCAACATCGTCCACGACCTGGTGTTGCTCCACAGCCTCGGCGTGCGCCTGGTATTGGTCCACGGCTCGCGCCCACAGATCGAAGCGCGCCTTGAAGCCCGTGGCCTGACCCCGGCTTACCACGAAGGCTTGCGCATCACTGATGCGGCAACGCTGGAGTGTGTGATCGACGCGGTTGGCCAACTGCGTATCGCCATTGAAGCGCGCCTGTCCATGGACATGGCGTCGTCGCCAATGCAGGGTTCGCGCCTGCGGGTAGCCAGCGGCAACCTGGTGACCGCGCGTCCTATCGGGGTATTGGAAGGCGTGGACTACCACCACACCGGCGAAGTGCGCCGCGTCGATCGCAAGGGTATCAATCGCCTGTTGGACGAGCGTTCCATCGTGCTGCTGTCGCCATTGGGGTACTCGCCTACCGGTGAGATCTTCAACCTGGCCTGCGAGGACGTCGCCACTCGCGCCGCCATCGACCTGGGTGCCGACAAGCTGCTGCTGTTTGGCGCAGACATGGGCCTGATCGATGAAAACGGTCGTCTGGTGCGCGAACTGCGTCCGCAACAAGTGCCCGCACACCTGCAGCGCCTGGGCAGCAGCAACTACCAGGCCGAGCTGTTGGATGCGGCCGCGGAGGCCTGCCGTGGCGGAGTAGGGCGCAGTCATATTGTCAGCTACGCCGAAGACGGCGCGTTGCTCACCGAACTGTTCACCCGCGACGGCGGCGGTACGCTGGTGGCCCAGGAGCAATTCGAACTGGTGCGCGAAGCGGCGATTGAAGATGTCGGTGGCTTGCTCGACCTGATCAGCCCGTTGGAAGAGCAGGGCATTCTGGTGCGCCGTTCGCGGGAAGTGCTGGAGCGCGAGATCGAGCAATTCAGCGTGGTGGAGCGCGAAGGCATGATCATCGCCTGCGCGGCGCTGTATCAGATCGCGGATTCGAATGCGGGGGAGCTGGCGTGCCTGGCGGTGAACCCGGAATATCGCCACGGCGCGCGCGGAGATGTGTTGCTGGAGCGTATCGAATCCCGTGCCCGAGCCCAGGGATTGAAGACCTTGTTTGTCCTCACCACCCGCACCGCCCACTGGTTCCGTGAGCGAGGTTTTGAGCCGAGCAGCGTGGACCGTCTGCCGTCGGCGCGGGCTTCGCTGTACAACTATCAGCGCAATTCGAAGATTTTCGAAAAGGCGCTGTAACTAAAAGCTGGGGCTGGCTTGTGTGGGAGCTGGCTTGCCAGCGATAGCATCACCTCGGTTCAACTGAGCACCGAGGCGCTTGCATCGCAGGCAAGCCAGCTCCCACAGGGAGCGCATTTATTTCGAGATAAATGTGTCGGTCACGAAGGCCGAGTAATCCGGCAATACCGTTTCAACCTTCCCTTGTTCCTTCAAGAACTTCGCCGTCTCCCCAATCGCGTTTGCTGTCCCGCCTTTAAGCAGCGCATCGGTTTGCTGTGCTTGCGCGTCTGGGAACGTCGTCCCGGCGAGCAGTTCAGGAATGTCCACAGCATTTGAGCCTGTCAGTTTCGCGATTTTCTGGACCGGCTCGGAATCCACGGTCCAGCCGTCCTTATGGGCCGCATACTCGGCAAATGAATCCAGCGTAACCTTGGCAAACTTGGCCACTATGTCAGGATGTTTTTCCGCAAAATCCTTGCGCGCCACCCACACTTCAAACGTCGGCGCGCCCCACTGACCCACCTGGGCCGCGTCTGTCAGGGTCTTGCCGGTCTTGCGGATTTCGCCCAGGGCCGGCGACCACACGAATGCACCGTCGATATCGCCGCGTTTCCACGCGGCGGCAATTTCGGCCGGTTGCAGGTTCACCACCTTGACTTGCCTGGTGTCCAGGCCCCAGTGCTTCAGTGCGCCGAGCAGGCTGTAATGCGAGGTTGAGACCAATGGCGTAGCGATGGTTTTGCCGATCAGATCCTTGGGTGCGTCAATGTGGCTGCCGTTACGCACCACCAATGCTTCAGAAGTATTGATCTGGGCCGATACGATGAACGCGACGATGGGTAGATTGCGAGAAGCCGCTGCCGCGAGGGGGCTGGAACCGAGATTGCCAATCTGCACATCGCCTGAGGCAATAGCGGTTACGACTTCCGGCCCACTGTTGAAACGGCGCCAGGCGATTTTCTCGCCGATGGCCTTCTCATAGAGGCCGTCGGCCTGTGGGACTTTGCTGGGATCGATGCCGGTTTGGTAGCCGATGGTTAAATCGGCCGCTTTGACACCAAAAGAAAGTATTAGTGACACAAAAACTGTAACAAATTGACGGGAGGATGTGCGTTTGGCCATGATGGCGTCGCCTTTTTGATCGTGGGTGACGTATGCAACTGTACGGCCACACTAATCGATCTAAAAAAGCGCTAACAAATACCCTTTAGGAATTAGCTTATGGAGCGGTTCGTCTAACCTGACAGGCCAGCATCATGGAAAGGCTTATTCCAAAATCGTATGAAAAAGAATGAAATAATTCTTTTTGGGTGTATGAAAAACTCATTACCCTGCAGGGACCAAATCAACTGCGATTAGACGAAGGTAGTAGACATACAAGGTTACGATTGACTTGGTAGTCACTATCTGGCGCTAATCGCGCATCTGTGGATCGAGGGCGTCAGACCCGAGACCAAAGAAATACAAAAATTAGAAATGAGAGGAGCGGTACATGAAGAAGTCCACCTTGGCACTGGCTGTAGCCCTGGGCGCAATCGCTCAGCAAGCAGGCGCTGCCGGTTTCGTTGAAGACAGTAAAGCAACACTGGGTCTGCGTAACTTTTACATCAATACCGACAACCGTAACGGTACCGGCGCGAACAAGAACGAAGAATGGGGTCAAGGCTTCGATCTGCGTTTCATCTCCGGTTATACCCAAGGCACTGTTGGCTTCGGTGTTGACGCTATTGGCCTGCTGGGTGTTCGCCTGGATTCGGGCGGCGGCACCAACGGCGCCACCAAGCCAAGCGGCGCCAACCCAGGCTCCTACGGCGGCACCATCTTCCCTAGCGAGCATAACGGCAAGGCCGTTAATGACTACTCCAGCCTGGGTTTGACGGCCAAAGCCAAGATCTCTCAGACCGAACTGAAGCTGGGTACCTTGCAGCCTAAGTTGCCTGTGATCATCACCAACGATGGTCGTCTGTTGCCACAGACGTTCCAGGGTGGCCAGATCACTACCAACGATATCAAGGACCTGACGCTGGTCGGCGGTCAGATCGAAAAAGCCAAGGGCCGTAACTCCAGCAGCAACGAAAACCTGTCGTTGTCGGGTGCTAACAGCCGTGGCGCTACCTGGCGTGACAGCAACAAATTCATCTACGCCGGTGGTGACTACAAGATCACCAAAGACCTGACTGCCCAGTATTACTACGGCAATCTGGAAGACTTCTACAAGCAGCACTTCCTGGGTCTGACCCACAACTGGGCTATCGGCCCGGGTGTTTTGAAGTCTGATCTGCGTTACTTCAACAGCTCCGATGATGGCGCCAACGGTAACGAATCCGCTTACTTCACCACTGGCAACTACCAAGGCTTCCGCGCCGGTAAGGGCAAGGTCGACAACAATCTGTACAGCGGCCTGTTCCTGTACACCGTTGCCGGTCACACCTTCGGTGGTGGTTATCAAGTCAGCAACGGCAGCAGCGACTTCCCTTGGTTGAACCAGGGCGACGGTTCGTCGGCTTACCTGACCACTGACATGCAGATCCAGAAGTTTGCCCGTGCCGGCGAACGTACCTGGCAAGCTCGCTACGCTTATGACTTCGCCAAGGTTGGCGTTCCTGGTCTGACCGCCGGTGTTGTCTACCTCAAAGGCAGCGACATCGACACCGTAGCTAACACCGCTTCTCGTACACAGTTCAACGGTCAGTCCGAGTGGGAACGTGACATCACCGTTGCCTACGTGATTCCAGAAGGTCCGCTGAAAAACCTCGGCGTGGCGTGGAAGAACGCTATGTGGCGCACCGACATCGCTGGCGCGCGTGATCAAGACGAAAACCGTCTGATCGTCAGCTACTCGATCCCGCTGTTGTAAGCCTGTAAAACCTTGCCCGGCGCAACGCCGGGCAGGGTGTCTTGCCGTTCAAGTCGGGCTAAACCCCCGCAAGCCCTTCCTGAACCCCTCTTTGTACAGCGTCTCAAGGCCTTCTCGAACCTTGGAAACGATGTTGCTCTTCGCCTTTGCCTACGTCCAATGAACAGATTTTTAATATTCCTTTATCGTCTAGATAAATCGATATTTATTCTTTTTAAATAATCCGCAAACCATGCACAGTGGGTTCCATAAGCACTCATCAGGAGCCACACCATGAGCCTAAGACTGGGCGATATCGCCCCCGACTTCGAACAGGATTCCAGCGCCGGCAAAATTCGTTTCCACGAGTGGCTGGGCGATAGCTGGGGTGTGTTGTTTTCCCACCCGGCGGACTTTACCCCGGTGTGCACCACCGAGCTGGGTTTCACCGCCAAGCTCAAGGACGAATTCGCCAAGCGCGGCGTCAAGGCTATCGCCCTGTCGGTTGACCCGGTGGACTCGCACCACAAGTGGATCGAAGACATCAACGAAACCCAGAACACGGTCGTCAACTTTCCGATCCTGGCCGACGCCGACCGTAAAGTGTCCGACCTGTACGACCTGATCCACCCCAACGCCAGTGACACCCTCACCGTGCGCTCCTTGTTCGTGATCGACCCGAACAAGAAGATCCGCCTGACCATCACCTACCCGGCCAGCACCGGCCGCAACTTCCACGAAATCCTGCGCGTCATCGACTCGCTGCAACTGACCGACAATCACAAGGTCGCCACGCCCGCCAACTGGCAGGACGGTGATGAGGTGGTGATCGTGCCGTCGCTCAAGGATGAGGACGAGATCAAGCAGCGCTTTCCGAAGGGTTACCGGGCGGTGAAGCCGTATCTGCGGCTTACCCCTCAGCCGAATCGTTAACGCAGGCCCAATGTGGGAGCGAGCTTGCTCGCGAAGGCAGGCTGTCAGTCGATGCATCCTTTAATGACACACCGCTTTCGCGAGCAAGCCCGCTCCCACATGTAAATCGCATTTCAAGGCTCACACAGCAGGGGTTTTCAGGCCGTTTTTACGGCCTTTTTTTTCGTCCGGCGATTCATCATCTGTATATTTCTTTAAGGAATAAACAAATGAAAAAATAAGATTTATAGATATATAAATCAGCTGATAAGGTCTGTTCCATCTTGGCGCTATCGCCACACAGCGAACCGCTGACACCTGCGCAAGGAATTCCTGCATGTTGGTCGTAACACTTGGAGGCAGTCCCAGCCAGCGCTCCCGCTCAGGGGTGCTGCTGGATAAAACCCGTCAGTGGTTGCAAGAAAAAGGCGTCGAAGTGGTGAGTTACCAGATACGGGATTTCCCGGCTGAAGACCTGCTGCATGCGCGCTTCGACAGTCCCAAGGTCATCGACCTGCTGCAACAAGTGGCTAATGCAGATGGCCTGGTGATCGCCACGCCGGTGTACAAGGCTTCGTTCTCCGGCGCGCTGAAAACCGTGTTGGACCTGCTGCCCGAGCGCGCCCTGGCCCACAAGGTCGTGTTGCCGATGGCCACGGGTGGCAGCATCGCCCACATGCTGGCCGTGGACTATGCCTTGAAGCCGGTGCTGTCGGCGCTGAAGGCACAGGAGTTGCTCCACGGTATCTTTGCCGAGGACAGTCAGATCGCTTACGGCGAAGGCAGTGCCCAGGCACAACTGGTGCCGGTACTCGAACACCGTTTGCACGAGGCACTGGAGACGCTGTACGACGCCATGGCCCGTCGCCCGAAACCGCTGGACCCCCACGTGTTGAATGAACGTTTGTTGAGTGCTCGCTGGAGCATTTAAGCCACATCGAAATGTAAAACCGAAATGTAAAAAACTCACCTTACTCAGCCGCCAACGGCCAAGCAGGTGCAGCCAACCCCCTAAACGCATTATTTGGAGAGAGCGCCATGCGCACTGTCATCTTGCGTCGTGGTCTGGTCGCACTGTTTGCTGCGGCTGTGTCCTTCGGCGCCATTGTTCAAGCTCAAGCCGCCGAGACCTTGCGGATCGGTTATCAGAAGTACGGCACGCTGGTGCTGCTCAAGGCCAAGGGCACGTTGGAAAAACGTTTGGCTGCCCAAGGCGTGAACGTGCAGTGGACTGAGTTCCCTGGCGGCCCGCAATTGCTGGAAGGCTTGAACGTCGGCTCCATCGACTTCGGCGTGACCGGCGAAACCCCACCGGTCTTCGCCCAGGCAGCCGGTGCCGACTTGCTCTACGTGGCCTACGAGCCGCCTGCACCGACCAGCGAAGCGATCCTGGTGCCGAAAGATTCACCGATCAAATCCGTGGCTGAGCTCAAGGGCAAGAAAGTCGTGCTCAACAAAGGCTCCAACGTGCATTACCTGTTGGTACGTGCCTTGGAAGATGCCGGCTTGAAATACACCGACGTGCAGGCCGTGTTCCTGCCGCCCGCCGATGCCCGTGCCGCCTTCGAGCGTGGCAGCGTGGACGCCTGGGTCATCTGGGACCCGTACCAGGCCGCCGCCGAAAAACAACTGCAAGCCCGCACCCTGCGTGATGGCACCGGCATCGCCGACAATCACCAGTTCTACCTGGCGACAAAGCCATACGCCCAACAGCACCCCGAAGTGATCAAGGCGCTGGTGGAGGAGGTACGCGCCGTGGGCGAATGGTCCAAGGCCAACCCACAGGAAGTGACTGAACAAGTGGCGCCGCTGCTTGGCCTGCCGGCTGACATCACCCTGACCTCGGTGAAACGCCAAGGCTACGGTGCACTGTTCCTGACCCCTGAAGTGGTGGCTGCCCAGCAGAAGATCGCCGACAGCTTCTACCAACTCAAACTGATCCCCAAGCCCTTGAACATCAAGGACGTTATCTGGACGCCACCCGCCGCCGTGGCCACAGCGCCGTAATGCGACTTCTTCAGGAGACAACTCCATGAGCCTCACTATTTTCTGGTTCCTGCCTACCCACGGCGACGGCCATTACCTTGGCACTGCCGAAGGCGCTCGCGCCGTTGACCACGGTTACCTGCAGCAAGTGGCCCAGGCCGCTGATCGCCTGGGTTTCGGCGGGGTGCTGATCCCTACCGGGCGCTCCTGCGAAGACTCGTGGCTGGTGGCCGCCTCGCTGATCCCGGTGACCCAGCGTCTGAAATTCCTTGTCGCACTGCGCCCCGGGATCATTTCCCCGACGGTAGCGGCGCGTCAGGCAGCAACCCTGGATCGTCTGTCCGGTGGCCGTGCGTTGTTTAATCTGGTCACCGGCGGTGATCCGGAAGAACTGGCCGGTGACGGCTTGTTCCTCAGCCACGAAGAGCGCTACCAGGCCTCGGTGGAATTCACCCGTATCTGGCGCCGTGTGCTGGAAGGCGAAACCGTGGATTACGACGGCGAGCACATCCGCGTCAAAGGCGCCAAGCTGCTTTACCCGCCGATCCAGCAACCGCGCCCGCCGCTGTACTTCGGTGGTTCTTCCGAAGCGGCCCAGGACCTGGCAGCCGAGCAGGTGGAAATGGTGCTGACCTGGGGCGAGCCGCCGGCGGCCGTCGCGGAAAAAATCGAACAGGTGCGGGCCAAGGCCGCAAAACTCGGACGCACCGTGCGCTTCGGTATTCGCCTGCATGTGATCGTGCGTGAAACCAACGATGAAGCGTGGAAAGCCGCCGACAAACTGATCTCCCATCTGGACGACGACACCATCGCCCGTGCCCAGGCCTCCCTGGCGCGTTTCGATTCCGTCGGCCAGCAGCGCATGGCCGCCTTGCATGGTGGTAACCGCGACAACCTCGAAGTCAGCCCCAACCTGTGGGCCGGCGTCGGCCTGGTCCGTGGCGGTGCGGGCACCGCGCTGGTGGGCGATGGCCCAACGGTGGCGGCACGCGTGAAGGAGTACGCAGCGCTGGGCATCGACACCTTTATCTTCTCCGGTTATCCACACCTGGAAGAATCGTATCGCGTCGCGGAGCTGCTGTTTCCCCACCTGGATATCGAGCGTCCCGAGCTGCCGAAAAGCGCCGGCTACGTGAGCCCGTTTGGCGAGATGGTCGCCAACGACATCCTTCCCAAAGCTGCGTCACAGAGCTAAGGCAGCGCCATGAACTATGAAAAATTGAGCCACCGTGTGGCGCCCTGGGTACTGCCGGTTCTATTGCTGGTGGTGTGGCAGTTGTCGGTATCGGCGGGCTGGTTGTCGACCCGTATCCTGCCGGCCCCCAGCGCAGTGATTGAAGCCGGTATCAACCTGGTCGCCAGCGGCGAAATCTGGACCCACCTGGCCATCAGTGGCTGGCGTGCCGGCCTGGGTTTCCTGATCGGTGGCAGCATCGGCCTGGCCCTGGGCTTCATCACCGGCCTGTCGAAGTGGGGCGAACGCCTGCTGGACAGCTCGGTGCAGATGATCCGTAACGTGCCGCACCTGGCACTGATCCCGCTGGTGATCCTGTGGTTCGGCATTGACGAGACGGCGAAGATTTTCCTGGTCGCCCTCGGCACGCTGTTCCCGATCTACCTCAACACCTATCACGGCATCCGCAACGTTGATCCGGCACTGGTGGAAATGTCGCGCAGCTATGGCTTGTCCGGGTTCAGCCTGTTCCGCCAGGTGATCCTGCCGGGCGCGCTGCCGTCGATCCTGGTGGGCGTGCGCTTTGCCCTGGGCTTCATGTGGCTGACGCTGATCGTGGCGGAAACCATCTCGGCCAGTGCCGGTATCGGTTATCTGGCGATGAACGCCCGTGAATTCCTGCAAACCGATGTGGTGGTACTGGCCATCGTCATGTACGCCATCCTCGGCAAACTCGCGGACCTGGCGGCTCGTGGCCTGGAGCGTGTATGGCTGCGTTGGCACCCGGCGTATCAAGTGAACAAAGGCGGTGTGGCATGACAGCTCAACAACCCCCGCGCCTGCTGAAGGGCATTCCCCTGGCGGTACGCAAGTTGCGCAAGGCCTTTGGCGCGCGCGAAGTGCTCAAGGACATCGACCTGCATATTCCGGCCGGCCAATTCGTGGCGGTGGTCGGGCGCAGCGGTTGCGGCAAAAGTACCTTGCTGCGCCTGCTGGCCGGTCTGGATAAGGCCAGCGGCGGCGAGCTGCTGGCCGGTTCCGCGCCATTGAGCGAAGCGATTGAAGACACGCGGCTAATGTTCCAGGAAGCACGGCTGCTGCCGTGGAAGAAGATCATCGACAACGTGGGGCTGGGGCTTAAAGGCGACTGGCGCCCCAAAGCGCTGGAAGCCTTGGAAGCGGTCGGCCTGGCTGAACGTGCCAATGAATGGCCGGCGGCGCTGTCCGGCGGGCAGAAGCAACGCGTGGCCCTGGCCCGTGCGCTCATCCATCAACCGCGTTTGTTGCTGTTGGATGAGCCGTTGGGCGCGCTGGATGCCTTGACCCGTATCGAGATGCAGCAACTGATCGAAAACCTGTGGCAGAAGCACGGTTTCACCGTGTTGCTGGTCACCCACGATGTCAGTGAAGCCGTGGCGATTGCCGACCGGGTGATCCTGATCGAAGACGGTGAAATCGGTTTGGACCTTATCGTCGACCTGCCACGCCCACGTGCCCGGGGCTCACATCGCCTGGCCGCGCTGGAAGCCGAAGTGCTCAACCGTGTGTTGTCCCTGCCGGGCTCACCGCCGGAACCCGAACCTGTTTCACCGCTGCCTACGCAATTGCGCTGGGCTCAATAACTCACTTGTCCCATGAAGAGAGAACGACATGACTATTAAAGCTATCAACGTGCGTAACCAGTTCAAAGGCACCATCAAAGAAATCGTCGAAGGCGACGTGCTGTCGGAGATCGACGTGCAGACCGCTTCCGGCATCGTCACTTCCGTGATCACCACCCGTTCGGTCAAAGAGCTGGAGCTGGTGATTGGCAGCGAAGTGATTGCCTTTGTGAAGTCCACCGAGGTGTCGATCGCCAAGTTGTGATCGAGGATCGTTGTCGCTTCCGAGATCGCCTTCGCGAGCAAGCCCGCTCCCACATTTTGATGTGTGAACGGGCTTGCTCGCGAAGAGGCCGCCCCCATCGGTACAAGACTTAGTGCGCAGCCGGCCGCTTAGGCAAATACGCCGGTAAATAAAGCCCCACATACGCATCAAACACCCGCATCCCTTCATCCGCCATGCGTGGCGTAATCAGCCCATGCTGATGCACCGAGCGCGCATACACGCGGTCGCTCAACTCCAGCGCCAAGGCAAACACGTCCACATCGCTGGGCAATGTCGGCACTTCAAAGTGACGGTTGAACACGGTGAGCATCAAGTCACCCAGTTCCAGGTCATGCTGACGGTCGGCCTGGGTCACTTCGGTAAGCCCGTGCTGCGCCAGGATCAACTGGCGCGCGGCGGCGTCATGATCATAGATAGTGAGCATGCGCTGCTCGACGATGTAGGACAGGTCGCGCCAGTGTTTGAGTGAGTCATGCTCGATGGGCGCCTGAATGGCTGCCCGGAAAGCGGCGTGCACGTCAGCGGTCAACGCCTCCAGCAATGCGGGCACGCTGGCGAAGAAGTGATACACCGACGACGGTGGGATCTGCGCCCGCTCGGCCACGCTGTAGATCGACAACCCCGCCACGCCTTCGGCAGCCAGCAAAGTGCGGGCAGCGTCGAGGATCGCGTCGATCCGGGCCTGGCTGCGAGCGCGGGGTTTGCGAGGGGCGGCGGGGCGGGTGGTCATGGAAGTCTCCTACAAGGCAGCGGGCATTGTATGAGCAGGAAGGTGTGTTGTCTGCCAGGCCGCCATCGCAGGCAAGCCAGCTCCCACATTTTGATCTGTGAATACATTCGAATGTGGGAGCTGGCTTGCCTGCGATGAAGCCAACTCGATCTAACTGAAAAAAACACAAAAAAAAGCCGCAAACCCCTAAGGTCTGCGGCGTTTTTTTTGCAGCAACCGTTTAAACGGTATGCAGGTACCAGTTGTACTCAAGGTCGGAGATGGAGTGTTCGAACTCCTCCAGCTCACTTTCCTTACAGGCGACGAAGATATCGATGTACTTAGGATCGATGTACTTGGCCATCACCTCGCTGTCGTCCAACTCACGCAGGGCATCGCGCAGGTTGTTCGGCAGGCTCTGTTCGTTCTGCTCGTAGCTGTTGCCTTCCACCGGTGCGTTCGGCTCGATCTTGTTGGTCAGGCCGTGGTGCACGCCTGCCAGGACCGAAGCCATCAGCAGGTAAGGGTTGGCGTCGGCGCCGGCCACGCGGTGTTCGATACGCACCGCGTCGGACGAGCCGGTCGGTACGCGGATCGCCACGGTACGGTTGTCCAGGCCCCAGCACGGCGAGTTCGGCACGTAGAATTGTGCGCCGAAACGACGGTAGGAGTTGACGTTGGGGCACAGGAACGCCATTTGGGCGGGTAGGGTCTCCAGCACACCGCCGATCGCGTGACGCAATGCGGCGTTCTGCTCGGGATCCTCGCTGGCAAAGATGTTCTTGCCGTCTTTGTCCAGGATCGAAATGTGCACGTGCAAGCCGTTGCCTGCCTGGCCTGGGTAAGGCTTGGCCATGAAGGTGGTGTCCATCTCATGGTCGTAGGCGATGTTCTTGATCAGGCGCTTGAGCAGCACCGCGTAGTCGCAAGCCTTGATCGGGTCGGCCACGTGGTGCAGGTTCACTTCGAACTGCGCCGGGGCACTTTCCTTGACGATGGCGTCGGCCGGGATGCCTTGCTCTTTTGCACCTTCCAGAATGTCCTGGAGGCAGTCGACGTATTCGTCGAGGTCGTCGATCAGGTAGACCTGTGTCGAGTGCGGGCGTTTGCCGGAGATAGGCGAGCGGGGCGGTTGTGGGCGGCCGTTCACGTTCTCCTGGTCGATCAGGTAGAACTCAAGCTCGAAGGCGGCGCAGATGGTCAGACCGAGGTCGTCAAATTTGCTTACAACTTGGCGGAGCACTTCGCGCGGATCGGCGAAGAAAGGTTCACCTTCAAGTTCGTGCATGGTCATCAACAATTGCGCGGTAGGGCGCTTTTGCCAAGGTTCATTGCACAGGGTGTCGGGGATTGGATAACAGATTCGGTCAGCATCACCGATGTCCAGGCCCAGGCCGGTGCTTTCCACCGTAGAGCCGTTGATATCCAGGGCAAATAAAGAGGCAGGCAGGTTAATGCCCTTCTCGTAAACCTTGTGGAGGCTGGTGCGTTCGATGCGCTTGCCGCGCACCACACCATTCATATCCGCAATTAGAAGGTCTACGTACAGAACCTCAGGATGATCCTTAAGGAACGCGTTCGCTTCGTTAAGCTGAACGGCACGCGGGGGTACCGACATGATGCAACACCTTTGTTGTTAAAAATATCAATCATTGATCTTTTCTGGTTTCAGTCAACCCGAACGGCATGCCGAAGTCAAGCGAGGCCTTTTTTGCCCTAAAAAAGCGCCACGAAGGCTTTTTTGGGGCTTTTTGGGGCGGTTTTTTGGGTTTGAAGGGCTTGGGACTCGCAGGCTTGAGCGGGCCGTGTTGTATTTTTTACGGGGGTGTTGTGTAAAAAAATGAACAAGGCTAAGCTCGATTCAAACCCATAACAGCAATAATACCGGGGTGCTTCATGTGTCACCTGCCGCCCAACGGCGTCTTGGCCTGCTTCAGTCAGGCTGTGTCACCCGTCCAATCCTCCCGCGTGAATGCCCGCGCACCGGCCAATATTCTTGACGCCCGGCCCGACCTCTTTCTTGCCTCCTCATTTGCCACAGAACGGCATGCGCCTCGCCTGCTGCTCAAGATTGCGCACAACTTTGGCGTGAGGAATGCAACGCAGCAGCAAATGGCAGGTAAGCTCCTACCCTGAATGAAAAAACGACGCGGATGCTGCGTCAACCAACGCCTGGCCTTTAATGGATGCCAGGAAACCCAGCCCAGAGGCATTTATGAGTAACAACCTCGACCAGCTCACCGATTGGTTGAAAGACCACAAGATCACAGAAGTCGAATGCATGATTGGCGACCTCACCGGTATCACCCGGGGCAAGATCTCGCCGACCAACAAGTTCATCGCCGAAAAAGGCATGCGCCTGCCCGAGAGCGTGCTGTTGCAGACCGTGACCGGCGACTATGTCGAAGACGACATCTATTACGAATTGCTCGACCCGGCCGACATCGACATGATCTGCCGCCCCGACCAGAACGCGGTGTTCCTGGTGCCCTGGGCCATCGAGCCCACCGCCCAGGTGATCCACGACACCTACGACAAGCAAGGCAACCCGATCGAGCTGTCGCCGCGCAACGTGCTCAAGAAAGTCCTCAAGCTCTACGCCGACAAAGGCTGGCAGCCCATTGTGGCGCCGGAGATGGAGTTCTACCTGACCAAGCGCTGTGAAGACCCGGACTTCCCGTTGCAACCGCCGATTGGTCGGTCCGGCCGTCCGGAAACCGGCCGGCAGTCTTTCTCTATAGAAGCCGCCAACGAATTCGACCCATTGTTCGAAGACGTCTACGACTGGTGCGAGCTGCAGGAGCTGGACCTCGACACCCTGATCCACGAAGACGGCACCGCGCAGATGGAAATCAATTTCCGTCACGGCGATGCCCTGTCCCTGGCCGACCAGATCCTGGTGTTCAAGCGCACCATGCGAGAAGCCGCGCTCAAGCACGACGTGGCCGCCACTTTCATGGCCAAGCCGATGACTGGCGAGCCGGGCAGCGCGATGCACCTGCACCAGAGCATCATCGACATCGCTACTGGCAAGAACGTCTTCTCCAATGAAGACGGGACCATGAGCCAGCTGTTCCTCAACCACATTGGCGGCCTGCAGAAATTCATCCCTGAATTGCTGCCGCTGTTCGCCCCCAACGTGAACTCGTTCCGCCGCTTCCTGCCGGACACCTCGGCGCCGGTGAACGTGGAGTGGGGCGAAGAAAACCGCACCGTCGGCCTGCGTGTTCCGGATGCCGGCCCACAGAACCGTCGCGTGGAAAACCGCCTGCCGGGCGCTGACGCCAACCCGTACCTGGCGATCGCCGCCAGCCTGTTGTGCGGCTACATCGGCATGGTCGAAGGCCATAACCCGAGCGCGCCGGTGGTGGGTCGTGGTTACGAACGGCGCAACCTGCGCCTGCCGTTGACCATCGAAGACGCCTTGGAGCGCATGGAAAACAGCAAGACCATCGAAAAATACCTGGGTCAAAAATTCATCACGGGCTACGTCGCGGTCAAGCGGGCCGAGCATGAAAACTTCAAGCGCGTGATCAGTTCGTGGGAGCGGGAATTCCTGCTCTTCGCCGTCTGATGCGCCGGGCGCGTCCTTCACACGGCGCGCCCTCACCTGAAAAGTCTAGGAGATTGGTATGTCCAGCAACAACCCGCAAACCCGTGAATGGCAAGCCTTGAGCAGTGATCACCACCTGGCGCCGTTCAGCGACTTCAAGCAGTTGAAAGAGAAAGGCCCGCGCATCATCACCAAAGCCCACGGCGTCTACCTGTGGGACAGCGAAGGCAACAAGATCCTCGACGGCATGGCCGGCCTGTGGTGCGTGGCGATCGGTTACGGTCGCGATGAACTGGCAGACGCCGCCGCCAAGCAGATGAAAGAACTGCCGTACTACAACCTGTTCTTCCAGACCGCTCACCCGCCGGTGCTGGAGCTGGCAAAAGCCATTTCCGACATCGCGCCGGCCGGCATGAACCACGTGTTTTTCACCGGTTCCGGCTCCGAAGGCAACGACACCATGTTGCGTATGGTCCGCCACTACTGGGCGATCAAGGGCCAGCCAAACAAGAAAACCATCATCAGCCGCAAGAATGGCTACCACGGCTCCACGGTGGCCGGCGCCAGCCTCGGCGGCATGACCTATATGCATGAGCAGGGCGACTTGCCGATCCCGGGCATCACCCACATCGCCCAGCCGTACTGGTTTGGCGAAGGCGGCGACATGAGCCCCGAAGAGTTCGGTGTATGGGCCGCCAACCAGTTGGAAGAAAAGATTCTGGAATTGGGCGTGGACAACGTCGGTGCCTTTATTGCCGAGCCGATCCAGGGCGCCGGTGGCGTGATCGTGCCGCCTGCGACCTACTGGCCGCGCATCAAGGAAATCCTCGCCAAGTACGACATCCTGTTCATTGCCGACGAAGTGATCTGCGGTTTCGGCCGCACCGGTGAGTGGTTCGGTAGCGATTTCTACGACCTCAAGCCGCACATGATGACCATCGCCAAGGGCCTGACGTCGGGTTACATCCCGATGGGCGGCCTGATCGTTCGCGATGAAGTGGTGGAAGTCCTCAACGAGGGCGGTGATTTCAACCACGGCTTCACTTACTCCGGTCACCCGGTTGCGGCGGCAGTGGCGCTGGAAAACATCCGCATCATGCGTGATGAAAAAATCGTTGATCGTGTGCACGACGAAACGGCACCGTATTTGCAGAAACGTCTGAGGGAATTGGCGGATCATCCGCTGGTGGGCGAAGTGCGTGGTGTGGGTATGCTCGGTGCCATTGAACTGGTACAGGACAAAGCCACGCGCAAGCGTTACGAAGGCAAGGGCGTTGGCATGATTTGCCGTACGTTCTGCTTCGAAAATGGCCTGATCATGCGCGCCGTGGGCGACACCATGATCATTTCGCCACCGCTGGTGATCAGCAAGGCAGAAATCGACGAGTTGGTGACCAAGGCTCGTCAGTGCCTGGACCTGACTTTGGCGGCACTGCAGGGCTAAGTGCTAGGCTCAGGACGCAGCGGCTTTCGGGCGCTGCGTCTGAGCAGTCAGAAATATGAGGGCCTTGGTTGAAAGCCGGCCCTTGAACTTGCCAGACTGTCGCCCTGTTTTGTTGCCCTTTGGCTGGGCCTCGAAACATATGAAGCTTGTGGCCCAAAAAAGAAAAAATTGGAGCATCACCAAATGAAGGCATTAGGTTTGAAGAACGCTGGCAAGACCCTCCTCGCGTTGTCCCTGATGGGCGCAATGGCGGGCGCGGCCCAGGCAGACGACAAAGTGCTGCACGTCTACAACTGGTCCGACTACATTGCACCGGACACCATCGCCAACTTTGAAAAAGAGTCCGGCATCAAAGTGGTGTACGACGTGTTCGACAGCAACGAAACCCTGGAGGCCAAGTTGCTGGCAGGCAAGTCCGGTTACGACATCGTCGTACCGTCGAACAACTTCCTCGCCAAGCAGATCAAGGCCGGTGTCTACCAGGAGCTGGACAAGTCCAAGCTGTCCAACTACGACAACCTGAACAAATCCCTGCTTAAAGCCGTGTCGGTCAGCGACCCGGACAACAAGCACGCCTTCCCGTACATGTGGGGCTCGATCGGCATCGGCTACAACCTGGAGAAGGTCAAGGCCGCGCTGGGCGTGGACAAGATCGATTCGTGGGACGTGCTGCTCAAGCCAGAGAACATCGCCAAGCTGAAAAGCTGCGGCGTGAGCTTCCTCGATTCGCCGACCGAAATGCTGCCGGTGGCACTGCATTACCTGGGCCTGCCAACCGACACGCAGAAGAAAGCTGATCTGAAACAGGCCGAAGATCTGTTCCTGAAAATCCGTCCTTCGATCGGCTACTTCCACTCGTCCAAGTACATCTCCGACCTGGCCAACGGCAATATCTGCGTGGCCGTGGGTTACTCGGGTGACATCGAACAGGCCAAGTCCCGTGCGGCTGAAGCCGGTGGCAAGGTCAAAGTGGCCTACGACATTCCGAAAGAAGGTGCTGGCAGCTTCTTTGACATGGTCGCCATCCCCAAGGATGCCGAGAACGTCGACGCCGCCTACAAGTTCATGAACTACCTGCTCAAGCCGCAAGTCATGGCTGAAATCACCAACAGCGTGCATTTCCCGAACGGTAACGAGAAAGCCACCGCACTGGTCGACAAGGAAATCACCAGCGACCCGGGCATCTACCCGCCAGCGGACGTACAGGCCAAGCTCTACGCCATTGCTGACCTGCCGGCTGCGACCCAGCGTGAAATGACACGCAGCTGGACCAAGATCAAGTCCGGTAAATAACCGGTCTTTGCTAACCACCGCGCCTGGCGCGGTGGTTATCGAAACAATTAAATGACAGAAAGTTTTGCCGGATCGGTTTATCGAGGGTAAGTTGCGCGCCGGTTTTGTTGCCGGGCAACAACTTTGGGCCCAACTATTTAAGAGGACCTCCACTTGCCAATTTCTTTATTTCGCAAAGCCATGCTGGTGGGTGCAGGTATCACGCTGACGTTGAGCGTGCAGGCCGCACCGACTGTGCATATTTATAACTGGTCGGATTACATCGGCACCGACACCCTGGCCAACTTCGAAAAGGCCAGCGGCATCAAGCCCGTGTATGACGTGTTTGATTCCAACGAAACCCTGGAAGGCAAGCTGCTGGCCGGGCGTACCGGTTACGACGTGGTGGTGCCGTCCAACCACTTCCTGGGCAAGCAGATCAAGGCCGGGGCGTTCCAGAAACTCGACAAGTCATTGCTGACGAATTACGCCAACCTCGACCCGGCGCTGCTCAAACGCCTGGAAAAGAATGACCCCGGCAACCAGTACGCCGTGCCGTACCTGTGGGGCACCAATGGCATCGGCTACAACGTCGATAAAGTGAAGGAAGTGCTGGGCGTCGACCATATCGATTCCTGGGCCGTGCTGTTCGAGCCGGAGAACATGAAGAAGCTGGCGACCTGCGGTGTGTCGTTCATGGACTCGGCGGATGAAATGCTGCCGGCGGTGCTCAATTACATGGGCCTGAACCCTAACAGTACGAACCCGGACGATTACAAGAAGGCCGAAGAGAAGCTGCTGAAAGTGCGGCCGTACGTGACCTACTTCCATTCTTCCAAATACATTTCGGACCTGGCCAACGGCAACATCTGCGTGGCGGCAGGTTTCTCCGGCGATGTGTTCCAGGCCAAGGCCCGCGCGGCGGAGGCCGGCAAGGGCGTGAACATCGCCTACACGATTCCGAAAGAAGGCGGCAACCTGTGGTTCGACGTGCTGGCCATCCCCAAGGATGCCACCAACGTCAAAGAGGCCCACGCCTTCATCAACTATTTGCTGCAACCTGAGGTGATCGCCCAGGTCAGTGATTACGTCGGTTACGCCAACCCTAACCCAGGGGCGGACAAGCTGATGGAGCAATCGATACGCACGGACGAGGCGGTTTACCCACCGCAGGCGGTACTCGACAGGACATTCGTCAACTTCGAGCTACCCCCGAAAGTGCAACGTTTGATGACCCGTAGCTGGACCAAGGTCAAGACGGGCAAGTAAGGCTCAACCTATCCAAGGTTCGTCCGTATTGGACGTTCTGCACTCTTTTTTTCTGGGAGTTTCGTAAATGGCAGTTGCCTCCGGCGCCTATAAGAAAGCCCTCGAAGGGGACCAGACACCGAAGAAGGTGCTGGTCAAAATCGACCGGGTCACGAAGAAGTTCGACGAGACGATTGCCGTGGACGATGTGTCCCTGGAAATCAAGAAAGGCGAGATCTTCGCCCTGCTCGGCGGTTCGGGTTCGGGCAAGTCCACCTTGCTGCGCATGCTCGCCGGTTTCGAGCGCCCGACTGAGGGCCGTATCTACCTCGACGGCGAAGACATCACAGACATGCCGCCCTACGAGCGGCCGATCAACATGATGTTCCAGTCCTACGCCTTGTTCCCACATATGACCGTGGCTCAGAACATCGCCTTCGGCCTGCAACAGGACAAGATCCCCAAGGCCGAGATCGACGCCCGCGTGGCCGAGATGCTCAAGCTGGTGCAGATGAGCCAGTACGCCAAGCGCAAGCCGCACCAGTTGTCCGGCGGTCAGCGTCAGCGTGTGGCCCTGGCCCGTTCCCTGGCCAAGCGCCCGAAACTGTTGCTGCTCGATGAGCCCATGGGCGCTCTCGACAAGAAGCTGCGTTCGCAGATGCAGCTGGAACTGGTGGAAATCATCGAGCGCGTCGGCGTGACCTGCGTGATGGTGACCCACGACCAGGAAGAGGCCATGACCATGGCCGAGCGCATTGCGATCATGCACCTGGGCTGGATCGCCCAGATCGGCAGCCCGATCGACATCTACGAAACGCCAACCAGCCGCCTGGTGTGCGAGTTCATCGGCAACGTCAACATCTTCGACACCCAAGTGGTCGATGACGCCGAAGGCCACGCGGTGCTCAAGTGCCCGGACCTGGACCGCGACATCTACGTGGGCTACGGCATCGCCACTTCGGTGGAAGACAAGTCGGTGACCTACGCGATTCGCCCGGAAAAACTGCTGGTCACCACCGAAATGCCGACCTGCGAGCACAACTGGTCCAGCGGCAAGGTGCACGACATCGCCTACCTGGGCGGCCACTCGGTGTTCTACGTGGAGCTGCCGAGCGGCAAACTGGTGCAGTCATTCGTTGCCAACGCCGAGCGTCGTGGGCAGCGGCCGACCTGGGGTGACCAGGTCTACGTGTGGTGGGAAGACGACAGCGGCGTGGTACTTCGCTCATGAACATGAAGAAGCTCAAGCGCCGCCTGCAACGAATAACGCCCAGTGGCCGTCATGCGGTCATTGGCATTCCCTTCCTGTGGCTGTTCCTGTTCTTCATGCTGCCGTTCTTCATCGTCCTGAAGATCAGTTTTGCCGAAGCCGACGTCGCGATTCCGCCGTACACCGAGATCTACACGTTCGTTGAGCAGAAACTGCAGTTGGTGCTCAACCTGGGCAACTACGCGATGCTCGGCGACGACGAGTTGTACATCGCCGCGTACCTGGGCTCGCTGAAAATGGCGTTCTTCAGCACGCTGCTGTGCCTGCTGATCGGTTACCCGATGGCCTACGCCATTGCCAGTGCGCGCAAAGAGATGCAGACCGTGCTGGTGCTGCTGATCATGATGCCGACCTGGACCGCGATCCTGATCCGCGTGTATGCGTGGATGGGCATTCTCAGCAATAACGGCCTGCTCAATGGCTTCCTGATGTCCATGGGGTTGATCAACGAACCGCTGCAGATCCTCAACACCAACATCGCGGTGTACATCGGCGTGGTCTATTCGTACCTGCCGTTCATGATCCTGCCGCTGTACGCCAACCTGGTGAAGCACGATCAGAGCCTGTTGGAAGCCGCATCCGACCTGGGTTCGAGCACCTTCAACAGCTTCTGGAAGATCACCGTGCCGCTGTCCAAGAATGGCATCATCGCCGGCTGCATGCTGGTGTTCATCCCGGTGGTGGGCGAGTTCGTGATCCCGGAACTGCTGGGCGGCCCGGAAACCCTGATGATCGGTAAAGTGTTGTGGCAAGAATTCTTCAACAACCGTGACTGGCCGGTGGCCTCTGCCCTGGCGGTGGTGATGCTGGCGATCCTGATCGTGCCGATCATCCTGTTCAACCGCAGCCAAGCCAAAGAGATGGAGGGCAAGATATGAAGCGCTTCAGTTTCTCGAGTTTCATGCTGGTGGCGGGGTTGTTGTTTATCTACCTGCCGATGCTGATCCTGGTGATCTACTCGTTCAACGAATCCAAGCTGGTGACGGTGTGGGGCGGTTGGTCGATCAAGTGGTACGTAGGCCTGCTGGACAATACCCAGTTGATGGGCTCGGTGGCGCGCTCCCTGGAAATTGCCTGCTACACGGCGGTGGCCGCAGTGGCGTTGGGTACGTTGGCGGCCTTCGTGCTGACGCGCATCAGCCAGTTCAAGGGCCGCACGCTGTTCGGCGGCCTGGTGACCGCGCCGTTGGTAATGCCGGAAGTGATCACCGGTCTGTCGCTGTTGCTGCTGTTCGTGGCCATGGCACAGATGATCGGTTGGCCCCAGGAGCGTGGCATCGTCACCATCTGGATCGCCCACACCACGTTCTGTGCGGCGTATGTGGCGGTGGTGGTGTCGGCGCGCCTGCGTGAGCTGGACCTGTCGATCGAAGAGGCGGCGATGGACCTGGGGGCGCGGCCGTGGAAGGTGTTCTTCCTGATCACCATCCCGATGATCGCGCCATCGTTGGCGGCGGGCGGCATGATGTCGTTCGCACTGTCCCTGGATGACCTGGTGCTGGCGAGTTTCGTGTCGGGTCCGGGGTCGACCACCCTGCCGATGGAAGTGTTCTCGGCGGTGCGCCTTGGGGTTAAGCCTGAGATCAACGCCGTGGCCAGCCTGATTCTGTTGGCAGTGTCGCTGGTGACCTTCCTGGTGTGGTTCTTCAGCCGTCGTGCCGAAGAACACCGCAAGAAAGCCATCCAGCAAGCGATTGAAGAAGCGGCGGCAGATGGCTGGAAACAGCCGGACAAGCGCCGAGCGCCTGCACCGGTCTGATCCGGATCAAACTGTGGGAGCGGGCTTGCTCGCGAATACGGTGTATCAGTCACCAGATGTATCGACTGATCCAACGCATTCGCGAGCAAGCCCGCTCCCACATTTGATTGCGTTTCAGGCTGATTAAGCCGTCCAGGGGGATGTGCGGATGACCTCGACAAAATTCATCGGCTTGAACCCCGGCTCCTGATCCACCAAGACATCCGTCTTCACGTTGCCAAACGTGGTCTGCGGGCGATGGCGCAAGCCGTCGGCAAAGGCGCAGATAATGCACTCCTTGAACCCTTCACCGCGCGGGTGCGCATGCACCACGGCTTCGCGCTGCACGGTTGAAAACGCGGCGTAGTCCATGCCCAGCACGTCCATTTCCACACCGGCCGTCACCAGCGCCACGGTCGGGCGCAGATGCTGCGGCACGCCCGGCGTGGTGTGCAGGGCGATGGATAGCCACACCTGTTCGATATCGTCATCGCTCAGCCCGTAAGGCTTGAGGAAGGCAGCGGCGGCGTTGGCACCGTCGACTTCGAAGCGCTCGTTGTCACTGCGATGACCTTCGACCAGGCCCAGGTCGTGGAACATCGCGCCGACGTAGAGCAACTCCGGGTTGTAGGCGAGTTGCTTGCGTTCGCCGCTCAAGGCGCCGAACAGAAAGACCCGGCGGGAGTGGTGGTAGAGCAGGTCCGATTCGACGTCGCGGATGTATTCGGTGGTGGCTTTGGCCAGGGCGCTGTCCGGGATCTGGATGCCGGCGATGGTGGTGCTCATGGGTGTTCTCCTCTGTAAAGTCCCCAGTCTGGTCGCGCGCCAGTCAGGGGGCTATCGCGGCGAGGGAGCGATGTCGGCCAATGTGCCGTCACATCGTGCCAGCGCCAGGCACGCTCACATGTGGGAGCTGGCTTGTCGGATCGCCGCATTGCTGCGATAGCGTCACCTCGGTATACCTGATGGACCGAGTCGCCAGCATCGCGGGCAAGCCCGGCTCCCACAGGGTTTGCGTCCGCCCGGATATAAAGGTTTACCCATGCATAAAACCGTCGCCATTCTGATCTTTCCTGGCGTCCAGTCGCTGGACGTGACCGGCCCCCTGGATGTGTTCTGCGAGGCCAATCGTTTTCTGTCGCCGCAGGATCATTACCAACTGGACGTCATCGGTCTGGGCCACGGCAGCATGGCGGCCTCCAACGGCCTGTCATTGCAGGCCCATCGGCATTACAGCGAGGCCTTGCAAGCCTATGACCTATTGCTGGTCGCCGGCGGCCCGCAGTTGCCGTTCGAAGACTTCGGTGCCGAATTTGATGACTGGCTGCGCAGCGCCACTGCTCGCGCGCAACGCTTCGGCTCGATCTGCAACGGCGCCTTCATGCTGGCGCGCGCCGGGCTGTTGGATGGCAAAACCGTCACCACCCATTGGAATGACGCGGCCGATCTGGCGCGCCTGTGCCCCACGGCCCAGGTCGACGCCGACCGCCTCTACGTGCAGGACGGCAACCTCTACACATCGGCCGGGGTCACGGCGGGCATCGATCTGTCGCTGTATCTGCTGGCTCAGGACCACGGCCCGGAAGTCGCACTGAGCGTGGCCAAGCGCCTGGTGGTGTTTACCCAGCGGTCGGGCGGGCAGTCGCAGTTCAGCCCGTTTCTCACGCCCCACGCCGAAACCACCTCGGCAGTGGCGCTGGTGCAGCTGTACGTGTTGGCGAACCTCACCGGGGATTTGACCATTGCCGACCTGGCCAAGGCGGCCAATATGAGCGCGCGCAATTTCTCTCGGGTGTTTGCCCGTGAGGCGCGGATCACACCGGCGGAATTTGTCGAACGGGCGCGGGTTGACGCGGCGCGGGTCATGCTCGAAAGCAGCCGCGCGCCGCTCAAGACCGTCGCCTATCAATGCGGCTTTCGCGACGCCCAGCACATGCGCAGTGTGTTCAACCGCAGGCTGGGCGTCACGCCGCAACAGTTCCGGCTTAATTTTGCGGCGCCGGTTTGAGCGTGTCGTAGGCTTCCAGCGCGCGCAACGAGTAGATATATGCCGCACCCGCATTCAGCGAGATGGCGGTGGCCAGTGTTGCGGCGACTTCTTCACGGGTGGCACCGGCCTTGATCGCAGCATCCGCATGCACACCGATGCAGCCATCGCAGCGAGTGGTGATGGCCACGGCGATGGAAATCAGTTCACGGGTCTTGGCGTCGAGCACGTTGTTTTCCTCGGCAGCCTCGCCCAGCGCCATGTAGGCTTTGACCATCTTCGGGTTGCTCTTGCCCAGCGCGCCAAAGGCTTTCTTCACGGTAGGCAGCAAGTCGGACCAGTTATTGAACATTGCGGTAACTCCTGAACGAGGGTTGGTGTGGAACCAGTCTCTTCCGTTCGGGGGCGGCGTTATTGTTCAATCCGCTCATCTTTTTGACCGATGCTCGCAAATGAATTCGATCGACACGCTCATCGCGCTGGCCAACCTGCGCGGCAGTCTGGATTTACGGTGTCAGTTTCAAGGGGAATGGGCGCTGGACCACCCGCCGGAGAGCCTCGGCGTGGCGCCTTACCACATCGTGCTCAGCGGCACCTGTCGTGCCGAGTTGTCCGGCGGGCAGCACGTGACGCTGGAGGAGGGTGACATCCTGCTGATGCCTGGCGGTGCCACTCACTTGTTGCGCAGTCAGGGCGCGCGGATTCGGCCGGTACAACCCAAGGTGATTGAAGGCGGCGTACTCAAAGTGCACCGCCTGGGCGGTGACCGACCGGACTTGGACATGCTGTGTGGCAGCTTCCACTACAACCGCCAGTCACTGCTGCTCGGCGCGTTGCCGGAGTACCTGGTGGTGTCCAGCCGAGAGTGGCAGGGCGACGGCCAACTGGCGGCGTTGATCGCGTTATTGCGCAGCGAGGCGGACGGCCAGCAACTGGGCGCGCGCTCCTTTATCGATGCGTTGTCATCGGCGCTGTTCACCCTGATCCTGCGCACCTGGCTGGCCCGCCAGACACCTGTTGCCGGCACCTTCGCGTTGCTCGTCGACAAGCGCCTGAGCAAGGCCTGGCAAGCCATGCTGGCCGATCCGGGGCATGAGTGGACCATCGACAGCCTGGCGGCTGCCGCGACGATGTCACGCGCCACCTTCATGCGGGCGTTCGTGAAGGTGGCGGGCGTGTCGCCGTGGGGGCTGTTGACGCAGTTGCGCATGGAGCTGGCCTTCAACCTGTTGCGCCAGTCGCACCTGAGCCTGCTGGATATCGCCACCCAGGTGGGCTACCAGTCCCAGGCAGCGTTCAGCAAGAAATTCAAGGAGACCTATGGCGAGGCGCCGGGGCGCCTGCGTTCATCGGGCGGGTAGCAGCTTGAGGATGCCACGGGTGTTGGCGGTCACTTCCTCATCGGTGAAGTGCGCCTGTTCGTAGCCGCCCTCGATGTAGGTTTCCGCCTGGTCGCCATAGTGTCGGTCAAATGGCACGCCGCTTTGGCCGACCGGGTTGATGGTCAATGCGTGTGCTACATCGGCGAAATCGATCAGGCGGCGAGTCGAAGGCCCGTAGGTAACGGGCCACGGTGCCGGACCGATATTGGCCGATTGGTTGTTCGGCACTTCGTGGGTGCCTGGCGCCGGGAACGGGCCAACATTGACGATCAGGTCCAACGGTTTCTGCGAGCCCAGTGGGTGGCCGTGGGTCAGGGTATGGGCCTTGCCCCACTGCCATTGGCTCGGGTCATCGCCGAAGGTGGCCTTTAGGTGCGCGAGGCTGTTGTCCCAGGCAAGCTTGATGGTTTCGGCGCGCTTGCCGTCCCACCATGGTGAATCCGGCGCGGCGGCCAGGCGTGGGAGGGCGGCGTCGATCACGCGGGTGCCGAGCAGGGTCTTGAACAGATTGTCGCCGAGCTTCGGGTGGAAGGCAGCGTCGGCCAGGTTGAACAGGAACTGGTTGAACAGGGTGGCGCTGGTGGAGTCCAGCGGATAGTCACCCTTCCAGCTTGCAAGCTGCTCCACCAGTTTAAGTTGCGCCGGGTTCTTGACCGCCTCGCGCAGCACCGGCAACAGCGGCGCCAGCAGGCGCGGGCCGAAGGCGGTGGTGGTGCCGAGCTGCAAGGCCTGGCTGTTGTTTACATCCCACTTCACGCTCTTGTCGCTCAATTGCGCGTTCAACTGCTGACCACGGTCGGCGAGGTTGTAGTAACCGGGGATCTCCAGGCCAGTCGGCGAGACGGGCTGGGCGTTGGCCGACACCACGTAACCGCGTACCGGGTTTTCTTCCTGGGGGTTGGCGCTGAAGGGGTAGAAGCCCAGCTTGTCGGCCTGGGCGGTGCTGCCGTCGAGTATAAAACCGGCGTTGACCCCGGCTGGACGAATCGGCAACTGCCCCGCCGCCCACCAGCCGATATCGCCCTTGGTATTGGCCCACACGATGTTCAGCCCCGGCGCAGACACCTTGGCTGCCGCCGCACGGGCCTTCACCAGGGTGTCGGCGCGGTTGAGCTGGTAGAAACCTTCAAGGATCGGGTTCTGGGTATCGAGGAATGCCCACCACATGGCAATCGGTGTCTTGCCGGCGTTCTCGCCCAGCACGTCATTGATGATCGGGCCGTGGGGTGACTGGCGCAGGATCAGCGTCACCGGCGCCTGGCCCTTCACGGCGATCTGTTGTTCGGTGCGGGTCATGTCGACCCACTGGTCGTGGTACCAGACTTGGTTGGGGTCATCGGGGTTGACCTTCTCGGCGATCAGGTCGAGGTCATCGTTCTGGAACATGGTCAGGCTCCAGCCGAAATCCAGGTTGTGCCCCAGGAACGCCACCGGCACCAGTGCGTTGTGATAGCCATACAGCTCGAAACCCGGCGCCGACAGCTGCGCCTCGTACCACACCGACGGCACCGAGAAACGGATGTGCGGGTCACCCGCCAGCAACGGTTTGCCGCTTTTGGTGCGGTTGCCGCTGATGGCCCAGGCGTTGCTGCCTTCGAACTGCGGCAGGCCGTTGTCGGCCAGGGCCTGTTCGCTCAGGGAGGCAATGGCGCCGAGGGTCTGCCAATCGCTGGCGGCGAGGTTGAGGGCGCCCTTGGGCTGCCAGTCCAGGTCGAAGACTTTCAGGTAATCGCTGCCCAGTTGGTCGCGGATGTAAGTCAGCACCGGCTCGGTACGAAACGCTGCGGCAAAGCTGTAGGCCATATACCCGGCGACGCTGATGGTGTCCTCAGCGGTAAACGGCCGCTTGGGGATGCCTAGCACGTCGAACTCCATGGGGCGGGCGTGGCTGTCCTGATATTGGTTGATCCCGTCCAGATAGGCTTGCAGGGCCTTCCAGTGCGCCGACTCATGGTCAAGTTGCGCTACATAAGTGGCCGCGCGGTCGCGAATGCGCAGGCTGCGGAACAGCTTGTCGGTGTCCAGCACCTTGGGCCCCAGCACCTCGGCCAGCTCGCCACGGGCCAGGCGCCGCATGATCTCCATCTGGAACAGCCGGTCCTGGGCGTGCACATAGCCCAGGGCGCGGTACAGGTCGGTCTCGTTCTCGGCTTGAATGTGCGGCACGCCACGGTCGTCGTAACGCACCGTGACCGAGCCTTGCAGGTTGGCCAGTGTGACCGTGCCCTGGCGGGTGGGCTGCTTGCTGTACACGTACCAACCGGCACCGAGGGCGACCAGCACGACAAGAACCGCGAGAACCCGCAAGACGCGCTTCATGAACATTCCTTACCAAGAGTGGGGGGCGATTTAAGAGCCTTTTGGCCACGAACAATAGCAGCCCACCGCCAGGGTGTGCGTGGCATTTACCTCACGTCCTGTTTCAAGGGCCTTCAAGATCGGCTCAATAAAACTGTTGCTGGAATTACACGTGAGGCCTTCGCTGTAGGGCCCGAAATACGCGAGCTTGCCGCTGCGATCCCAGATGCCTACGGCCGGGCTGGCCGGCACCTGCTCGGCGCCGGGCAGGGCGGTGAGGGTTTTCATCGTGCGCAGGTTGTCGGGCAATTGGCCGTGGCTGCCGGGTTTTTGCAGGGCGTAGAACTCGACCCCCTGGGGCGCGTATTGCTCGATCAATTCGCCCAGGTGCTGCTGGTTACCGACGTTGCACGGGCAGGCCGGGTCCCAGAAGTGCACCAGGCGGATCGGGCCGGGGCCGGCGAGGTTGGCAGGCAACTTCAATCGGTCGCCGGAAAACACCGCCGTGTGCTCGCTGAAGGCACGCAGGTAGCGGCCCTGGAACCAGTCATACGCCGCCCACAGCATGCCGGCGCAGATAATCAGGATCAGGCTGGCAAATAAGGCGGTGCGGTAGGGCTGTCGCATTCAGATGTATCCTCGAAGGTCGCGTAGCTTGCCATGCTTGTCCTGACAGATGAATATCGCAGCTCGATATTCATCTTTGCCGCAAGTCTGGAAGCCTTTATGCCCGTTACCTTTGACCCTGATCATCTGCGCGAAAGCTTGCGACCCCTGGTGGATGCGCAACCGCTTTCAGCCGAGGCGCGGGTCTATCAGCGTTTCTACGGGCTCGACCAGGCCGTGAGCCGCCTGGGGCGCTTCGAGGTGGATGGATTTGAGGTGGTGGCGCAAGTGTGGTGGCCGCCCACGCCGGTGGCGACGATGTTCATGTTCCACGGTTTCTACGACCACATGGGGCTGTATCGCCATGTGCTGAAGTGGGCGCTTGACCAAGGCTTCGTGGTGATCGCCTGCGATTTGCCGGGGCACGGTCTGTCCAGTGGCGTGCGTGCCAGCATCGATGATTTTGCGGTGTATCAACAGGTGTTGCAGGCGCTGTTTGCCCAGGCGCAAGCCCTGCAACTGCCGCAACCCTGGCACCTGTTCGGGCAAAGTACCGGCGGTGCGGTGGTGGTGGATCATCTGCTCAACCATGGCGCCGACAGCCCCGCCCAGGGCAAGACCTTCCTGCTGTCACCCCTGGTGCGGCCACGTGCCTGGGGATGGTCGCAGGTCAGCTACTACCTGCTGCGTCCGTTCGTCAAAGGCATCGCACGGCGATTCAGCGAGAACACTAACGACCCGGCGTTCAAGCCGTTCCTGGAAGCCGACCCGCTGCAGCCGCGCCAATTGCCTACCGCCTGGGTGGGCGCCCTGGCGCGCTGGATCAAACGCATCGAAGCCGCACCGCGCAGTGCCCGGCGGCCGGTGATCGTTCAGGGTGAGGAAGACATGACGGTGGACTGGCAGCACAACCTGCAAGTGTTGCGCGGCAAGTTCGACCAGCCCGAGGTGTTGATGCTGCCGCGTGGCAGGCATCATTTGGCGAATGAGATTCCGCAGATTCGCGATGAGTACTTTAAGTACCTGACGGATCACCTGACGTCATAAGGTGTAAATGCGGGAACGGGCTACGGCGTCAGGCTTGAGGTGCTCTGGCCGACCGCCAAGCCGGCGCGAATGGCTGCAAGGGCGGCTTGGTAATACGCTTTGCCCTCCGGGGACTCGGCAAACGTCGCGAACTCTTCCAGCTCTGGGTCGGACAAATCCTGGTAGACATACAGCAGCGTGTTGTTCAGATCCTTGTCGATCTGCTGCATCAACCGCTCGCGCTGGCCGTTCAGCATGCCTTGGGCTTGTCCACCCCCCAACAGGCCGGGAATCATCTGGCTCAGGCTATCGGCCGCCACACCGGCAATCGCCAGGCTGACTTCCGCGCCTGCTTCACGGGCCGGCAGGGCCTGGGCCAGATGACCGATGATCAGGCTGCGAGTAGCGTCGGCTTCGATTTTCGGCAGGCCCTGGGCGTTCTTCGCCAGTTGGTCGCGACGGGTGGCGAGCAGTTCGGCGGCGACAATCTTGCGGCCCAGGGGCGATTGAAAAAACGCCAGGGCAGGCTTGGGGTCTGCGAGGTTCTTGCGCAATTGCGCTTCAGCGCGCTGGTCCACGGCCTGGGCGGCGAAGCGTTTATTGCTGTTGTCCACCAGCGCCTGGTACACCGCTGGCGGCAGGCTGTTGCGGTAGCGTTGCTGGGCAGCATTGAGAGCGTCATTAAAATGCGCACGTTGTTCGGCCCAGCCGGCGACCTTGTACAACTGGTCATGGCCGTCTGCCCAGGCGGGCAAAACGCAGAACATCAGCAAGGAAAAAAACAAACGACGCATATGGACTCCTGTCAGTCGGCCACTATTGTCCGTGTCGGGCGTAGGATTTGTCGAGAAGTCCTATCAGTCACCTGACTAAAGTGTATTCAGACGCCCGGCGGCTCTGTCGGATTCACAGGCGTATGGATACTATGCGCGCCATGCAAATACCCCTCGATCACCCCTTGCTGCAACGTATTGTCGACGACCTGGCCGAGAAGGGCTGGTCCCGGCAGAACGGCTTCCTGCCCCAGGCTCTGACACTGGAACTGGCGGCTGAGTGCCGTAAACGTGCGGCAGAGGGTGAACTGGCCCCGGCGGCGGTGGGGCGTGGCCCGGCCCAGGAGATTCGCGAAGGTATTCGCGGTGATCATATCCAGTGGCTGGAGGACGGTGACGCGGCGGTCTGCGACACCTATATGGCGCTGATGGACAGCCTGCGCCTGGCGATGAACCGCAGCCTTTTCCTGGGCCTGGAAGATTTCGAAAGCCACTTCGCGATGTACCCGCCAGGGGCGTTTTACCTCAAGCACCTGGACCGCTTCCGCGACGATGACCGACGCATGGTCTCGGCGGTGATTTACTTGAACGACGCCTGGCTGCCCGAACATGGCGGCCAATTGCGCATGTACCTCAAGGACGGCGTCGAATACGATGTGGTGCCCACCGGCGGTTGTCTGGTGGTGTTCCTGTCGGGCGAGGTGCCCCATGAAGTCATGCCCGCCACGCGCGAACGCCTGTCCCTGACAGGGTGGTTTCGTCGGCGGGGCAACGAGCCGTTTTAAACATGGAAAAGATTCTGGTCAGCCGTTGCCTGCTGGGGCACAAGGTTCGCTACGACGGCGGGGCCAGCGGGCCGTTCGATCCGTTGGCCGCGTGGCAGGCCGAGGGGCGTGTGGTTGCGATCTGCCCGGAAGTATCAGGTGGTTTGCCGACGCCCCGACCCGCTGCCGAAATACCCGGCGGGCAAGGTGTGGATGTCTGGGAGGGCCGCGCCCAGGTGCTGACCGCCGAGGGCGAAGATTTCAGCGCCGCGTTCCTTGACGGTGCTCGCCAGGCCCTGGCGCTGGTGCAGTGCCACAACATCCGCATCGCCGTGCTCAAGGCCAATAGCCCGTCGTGCGGCAACCTGCACACCTACGACGGCACGTTCAGCGGCGTGAAGGTGACAGGCGAGGGCGTGACGGCGGCGTTGCTCAAGCAGCATGGTGTGCAGGTGTTCAGTGAGTTGGAGTTGCCCGAGGCGGCAGCGGCTCTGACGCAGCTAACGAAACCTGTATAGATCAAATGTGGGAGCTGACTTGCCTGCGATAGGTCAGCTAGCATCCCTGGTCCCGATCCACCGCTATCGCAGGCAAGCCAGCTCCCGCACTGACCGAGTCAAATCCGAAAAATTACTGCGCCTTGGCGACGGGCTTCTCGTCTTCAAACCACTTCTGCGCCAACGCCTTCAATCGGCCATCGGCCTTCACACGCCCCAGCGCCTTATCCAAACTCGCCTTGAACGCCGGATTGCCCTTCTGGAACGGAATCGCCAGCTCAGGCTTCTCGCTGTAAGGCTCACTGAAATCGAACCGATCCTGCAACTCGGCAGTCATAGCGATATGGTTGATGGCCACGTCGTACTTGCCGGTTTCCACGCCCGGCAGCAGGTCAGCGTCATCGGTGGTAATAAATGACGGGCGCACGTCCATCTCTTTAGCCAGTTGTTCACCCAGGTCCACTTCGAAGCCGGTGAGTTTGTCGCCTTCCTTGAAGTTGAACGGCGGGGTGTTGGCTTCAAGGGCAATGCGCAGTTCGCCACGGTCGAATACATCATCGATCAGTTCGGCATGAGCCAAGGGGCTCAGAAGGGGCAGCAGCAGTAACAGGCCAGGCGAAAAGCGCATGGTCACTCCTAGAGATTTTTAATGTGCGAGGCGCCGTTCAGCATCGCTTTGCTATGGTGTTGAGTGCCTTGGACAGCAATTTGTCGCGAAGTTGTCATAACCCTACAGATTTCACAGAAAAACTGGAGAAGCGAATGAAAGCCCTTTTGTCCCGTGCAACCCTGGCCTCCCTGCTGTTGGGTGCTTCCATGCTGGCCACAGCCGCCGACGGTATCCCGCGCAGCGCGCCACCTGAAGGCGCCAAAGTATTTATCGTGTCGCCAAAAGACGGCGCCACCGTCGACAAGACCTTCACTGTCAAATTCGGCATGGAAGGCCTGAAACTGGCCCCGGCCACTGACCAGGAACCCGGCACCGGTCACCACCACCTGCTGGTCGACCAGAAAGCCCTGCCTGACGCCAGCGTGCCGATCCCGGCCACCGACACCGTGATCCACTACGGCAAGGCCCAGACTGAAACCGAACTGACCCTCACCCCAGGCAAACACACCTTGCAGCTGGTCGCCGGCGACAAATTGCACATGCAGTTCAACCCGACTGTAGCCTCGAAAGTGATCACGGTTAACGTTAAGTAAGATTTGTTCAGATGCAAAAAAGGGAGCCCGAGGGGCTCCCTTTTTCGTGGTGCGGTTGAAGCGTTAGAACAACACGCGGCTACGGATGGTGCCGTTGATGTGCTGCAGTTTCTCTTGCGCCAAGTCCGAGTACTCGGCATCGACGTCGATCACCACGTAGCCGACCTTCTCGTTGGTCTGCAGGAACTGACCGGAGATGTTGATGCCGTTTTCCGCGAAGACCTTGTTGATCTCCATCATCACGCCAGGGATGTTCTGGTGGATGTGCAGCAGACGGTGCTTACCAGGGTGAGCCGGCAGGGCCACTTCCGGGAAGTTCACGGACGACACCGAGGTACCGTTGTCGCTGTACTTGACCAGCTTCTCCGACACTTCCAGGCCGATGTTGGCCTGGGCTTCAGCGGTGGAGCCGCCGATGTGCGGGGTCAGGATCACGTTGTCCAGGCCACGCAGCGGGCTTTCGAAGATGTCGTCGTTGGAGCGAGGCTCCACCGGGAACACGTCGATAGCGGCGCCGATCAGGTGCTTGTCCTTGATCGCGTCGGCCAGGGCGTCCAGCTCGACCACGGTGCCACGGGCAGCGTTGATCAGGATGCCGCCTTTCTTGATGGCGCGGATTTCCTTCTCGCCGATCATCCACTGGGTCTCAGCGGTTTCCGGAACGTGCAGGGTCACGATGTCGGACATGCCCAGCAGCTCGGTCAGGCTGGCCACTTGAGTGGCGTTGCCCAATGGCAGCTTGGTCAGGGTGTCGTAGAAGAACACCTGCATGCCGAGGCCTTCAGCCAGGACCGACAGCTGAGTACCGATCGAGCCGTAACCGACGATACCCAGCTTCTTGCCGCGGATTTCGAAGGAGTTGGCTGCGCTTTTGATCCAGCCGCCACGGTGGCAGGAAGCGTTCTTCTCAGGAATGCCGCGCAACAGCAGGATGGCCTCGGCCAATACCAGCTCCGCAACGGAACGGGTGTTGGAGTACGGTGCGTTGAACACCGCGATGCCGCGCTCGCGCGCTGCGTTGAGGTCGACCTGGTTGGTGCCGATGCAGAAACAGCCGACCGCCACGAGTTTCTTGGCGTGATCGAAGATCTCTTCGGTCAGCTGAGTGCGGGAGCGAATGCCGATAAAGTGCGCGTCGGCGATCTTTTCCTTGAGTTGGGCTTCCGGCAGAGAACTGGTGATGTACTCAATGCTGGTGTACCCGGCGGCTTTCAGAACGTCGACAGCCGATGGGTGGACGCCTTCCAGAAGAAGGAACTTGATCTTGCTCTTATCGAGAGAAGTCTTGCTCATCTGCGTAAACCTGTATCCCGGAGAAAAATGGCAGGGAATCGAGCAGCACAAGCTGACCCGGACGGCAGGAAAGCCGTCACCGCAGAAACGCCCTTGGGCTCTGTCCTGCGGGGGCGGTATGCTAGCATACGCGCCCCGCTAAACACCTATTCCTGCGACGTGAAGCGTTCTCAGGATGACCATGAATTGTTCGAGAGTTCTGTCGATGACCCATCCTGCCCTGATTGATGAGCTAAAGACCCTGGTTGAGCCCGGCAAAGTGCTGACCGATGCTGACTCCCTGGAGGCTTACGGCAAGGATTGGACCAAGCACTTCGCACCCGCGCCGACCGCCATCGTGTTTCCCAAGACCACTGAGCAGGTCCAGGCTATCGTGCGTTGGGCCAATGCCCACAAGGTGGCGCTGGTGCCATCGGGCGGGCGTACCGGCTTGTCGGCCGCTGCTGTGGCGGCCAATGGCGAGGTGGTCGTGTCGTTCGACTATATGAACCAGATCCTCGACGTGAACCTTACCGACCGCACCGCCGTGTGCCAGCCGGGGGTGGTTACCAAGCAATTGCAGAACGTCGCTGAAGAAAACGGCCTGTACTACCCGGTGGATTTCGCGTCGTCCGGTTCCAGCCAGATTGGCGGCAATATCGGCACCAATGCCGGCGGGATCAAGGTGATTCGCTACGGCATGACCCGCAACTGGGTAGCCGGCATGAAAGTCGTCACCGGCAAGGGCGACGTGCTGGAGTTGAACCGCGACCTGATCAAGAACGCCACCGGCTACGACATGCGCCAGCTGTTCATCGGCGCGGAGGGCACCCTGGGCTTTGTGGTCGAAGCCACTATGCGCCTGGACCGTGCGCCGAAAAACCTCACCGCGATGGTGCTGGGCACGACCGACTTCGACTCGATCATGCCGGTATTGCACGCCTTTCAGAGCAAGCTGGACCTGACCGCCTTCGAATTCTTCTCCGACAAGGCCTTGGCCAAGGTCATGGGCCGTGGCGACGTGCCGGCGCCGTTCGAAACCGAGTGCCCGTTCTACGCGCTGCTGGAATTCGAAGCCACCACCGAAGAAGTCGCCAACCACGCGCTGGAAACCTTCGAACATTGCGTGGAGCAGGGCTGGGTGCTGGACGGCGTGATGAGCCAGAGCGAAACCCAACTGCACAACCTGTGGAAACTGCGCGAGTACATCTCCGAGACCATTTCCCACTGGACCCCGTACAAGAACGATATCTCGGTGACTGTCTCCAAAGTGCCGGCGTTTTTGAAGGAAATTGACGCGATCGTCGGTGAACACTACCCCGACTTCGAAATCGTCTGGTTTGGCCACATCGGCGACGGCAACCTGCACTTGAACATCCTCAAGCCGGAAAACCTGAGCAAGGATGAGTTCTTCGCCAAATGCGCCACCGTGAACAAGTGGGTTTTTGAAACCGTCGAGAAGTACAACGGTTCGATCTCCGCCGAACATGGTGTGGGCATGACCAAACGCGACTACCTGACTTACAGCCGCTCGCCGGTTGAAATCGAATACATGAAGGCAGTGAAAGCCGTGTTCGACCCGAACGGAATCATGAACCCTGGCAAGATCTTCGCTGTTTAATCGCCTTGAAGGAGTCGTTCCATGAACTACCAGCACAAGTATGTCGACGGCACCAACATCCACTTTCCAGTCGGCAAAGTGGTGTGTATCGGGCGTAACTACGCCGAACATGCCAAGGAACTGGACAACCCGGTCCCGACCGAGCCGCTGCTGTTCATCAAGCCAGGCAGCTGCGTGGTGCCGCTGGAAGGCGGTTTCAGCATCCCGACCGAACGCGGTTCGGTGCATTACGAAGCGGAAATCGCGGTATTGATCGGCAAGCCGCTGTCGACCAAGCCCAGCCGCGAGGAAGTGCTCGACGCCATCTCCGGCTTCGCTCCAGCCTTGGACCTGACCCTGCGCGACAAGCAGGCCGAGCTGAAAGCCAAGGGCCTGCCGTGGGAAATCGCCAAGTCCTTTGACGGTGCGGCCGTTATCGCACCGTTCGTGGTGGGCAGCACCTTCCCGGACGTGACCGACATCGGCATCCGCCTGAGCATCAATGGCGAAGTGCGCCAGGATGGCAACAGCGCGCAGATGCTCAACCCGATCGTCCCGATGATCCAGCACATGGCCGGCTGCTTCTCTCTGCAGGCAGGCGATGTGATCCTCACGGGCACCCCGGCCGGTGTGGGCCCGCTGAATGTGGGCGATGAGCTGGTGTTGGAGCTGTCAGGTGTGAACCGCTTCGAAAGCAGCGTGCGTTAAACGCAGCACACCGCTCAACTGTGGGAGCTGGCTTGCCTGCGATAGTATCGGCGGGGTGTCACTGACACGCCGCGTCGTCTGCATCGCGGGCAAGCTCGACGCCCACAGGGTTTATGTGCAGCCGCCCATTGCGTGCTTTTGCATTTTTTTCACACGCCATCCGGATAATCCTTCAGGCTCGAGCGCGCGGTTCCGCTGAACCTGTGCTATCACCTAACGCTGATTTCCCGGATAAAGTGCCCAATGGCCGTGCCCCTGCCTACCGTCACCCCCAAGTTGCGTTCCCGTTTTGCCCTGCGCTGGTATTCATGGCTGTTTCTCGCCGGGGCCATTGTGTATGGCATCGCCTGGGCCATGCACTGGGATGATCGCGGCGTGCTGTGGATGCTGGAGCGTTTTGAAACGCCGGCCGAACGCCAGGAAAGCGTATGGCTGCCGGACTATCACGCGGTCATCGACGCCAAGTTGCTGCCGGGCATGGAGAAGGACGAAGCCTCGGACCTGGCCTACAACCCCCAGACCAAGACCCTGTTCTCCGTCATGGGCAAAAATCCGTTCCTGGTCGAGCTGACCCTGCAAGGCGATGTGCTGCGCAAGATGCCGCTCAATGGCTGGAACAACCCCGAAGGGCTGACGGTGCTGGAAAACGGCCTGATGGCCGTGGTCGATGAGCGCCAGCACAGCCTGACCATCGTCAAGGTCGACGCCGCTACCACGGCACTGAACAAGGCCGACTTCCAGAGCTATGACCTGGGCCCGTCCAAGGACCAGAACAAAGCCTTTGAAGCCATCACTTGGGACAAGCGCAACCAGCAGTTGGTGCTGGGTGAAGAGCGTCCACCGGCATTGTTTACCTGGAAAAGCGACGGCAGCCAGACCCTGACGGGCAACAAGGTGAAACAGGTCACCAGCGAGCTGGACATGCGTAACCTCTCCGCACTCGCTGTCGACCCGCGCACCGGGCATCTGCTGGCGTTGTCGGCCGACTCCCATCTGTTGCTGGAGCTGGACGAGAAGGGCGAGCAAGTCAGTTTCATGACGTTGCTTGGTGGCTTCAATGGCCTGAAAGACACGATTCCCCGTGCCGAAGGGGTGACCATGGACGAGGACGGCACGCTGTACATGGTCAGTGAGCCCAATCTGTTCTATCGCTTCGAAAAGCAGAAATAGCGGATCAATTACGTCGGATGTTTCTCTATGAGCGGCATTCGCCAGACATCAGGGCGTGTTTAAGTTTAAATTCAGACGGGCGTGATATTCATTCGCCACTTTTGACTTTGAGCCCGCCCGATGCGACGACTAGCCCGCCCCAAACCCCTCTTCTTCACGCTTGCATTGATCGCCCTGGTCAGCGCCGGGGTCGTTGCACAGCATTTTCGCCTGTTCGAGCGCGCCTGGTTCAACTGGCAGGCGTGGCGCCAGCCGACTAATGAGCGTTCCATCGGCCTGGCGGATTACCGGGTGGCGCTGGAGGCTCAGGTAATCGAGGGCCTTGATGACGATGTGTCGGCCTTGACCTACGATCCGGTACGCAAAAGCCTGTTCACCGTTACCAACAAAAACGCCGAGCTGATCGAGCTGTCCTTGGAGGGCAAGATTCTGCGGCGTATTCCCTTGGTGGGGTTTGGCGATGCCGAAGCCGTGGAGTTCATCAGCGACAACATTTATGTCATCAGCGATGAACGCCAGCAGCGGCTGATCAAGGTGCATGTGAACGACGACACTCAGTTCCTCGACGCCGCCGATGCCGAGCAAATGACCCTGGGCGTGCACGTCGGTGGCAACAAGGGCTTTGAAGGCCTGGCCTACGATTCGGTGGGCAAGCGCCTGTTCGTGGCCAAGGAGCGCGACCCGATGTTGATCTACGAGGTTCACGGCTTTCCCCACTTCAAACCGGAAAAAACCTACTCGGTACACGTGATCAACAACCCCAAGCGTGACGCCGGACTGTTTGTGCGCGACCTGTCGAGCCTGCAATATGACGAGCGCAGCGGCCATTTGCTGGCGCTGTCTGATGAGTCGTTTCTGGTGCTGGAACTGGATATCGACGGTCGCCCGTTGAGCAGTCTGTCACTGCTGAACGGGCGCCATGGCCTGAAGAAGCGGGTTCCGCAGGCCGAAGGGATCGCCATGGATGACGAGGGCGCGTTGTACCTCGTCAGCGAGCCGAACCTGTTCTATGTGTTCAAAAAACCGAGTTCCTGAACACACGGCTGAACCAATGTGGAGCCGGCTTGCTTAGGCCTTGAGGGTTTTCACGCCTTCGGGGGTGCCCAGCAGCAATACATCGGCCGGGCGCGCCGCGAACAAGCCGTTGGTGACCACGCCGACGATCGCGTTGATCTGAGTTTCCAGCTCGACCGGGTTGGTGATCTGCATGTTGAACACGTCGAGGATGATGTTGCCGTTGTCGGTCAAGACACCTTCGCGGTACACCGGGTCGCCGCCCAGTTTCACCAGCTCGCGGGCCACGTGGCTGCGGGCCATCGGAATCACTTCCACCGGCAGCGGGAACGCGCCGAGCACCGGCACCAGCTTGCTGGCATCGGCGATGCAGATAAAGGTCTTGGCCACGGCTGCGACGATCTTCTCGCGGGTCAGGGCCGCGCCGCCGCCCTTGATCAGGTTCAGGTGTTCGTCGCTTTCATCGGCGCCGTCGATGTAGAACTCCAGGTCGCTCACGGTGTTGAGCTCGTACACCGGAATGCCATGGCCCTTCAGGCGTGCAGCGGTGGCTTCGGAGCTGGCCACGGCGCCGTCGAATGCGCCCTTGTGCTGGGCCAGCGCATCGATAAAGCAGTTGGCGGTGGAGCCGGTGCCGACACCGACGATGCTCTTGTCGTCGAGTTTAGGAAGGATTAAATCGACAGCGGCCTGGGCCACTGCCTGTTTGAGTTGATCCTGGGTCATGCGGGCTCCGGAACGGGCGGGGAGTTATCGAGGGGCGCGAGTATAACCCAACAAAACCTCTGGATTCGTGTGGTCGCCCGCCCAAACGCTGGGTTAGACTCCTTGGCCCTGCCCAACCCGCCCAGTGATATCCGCCGATGCTTGAACAGTACGTCAAAAAGATCCTCACCTCGCGCGTTTACGACGTTGCCGTAGAAACCCCGTTGCAGACCGCCCGTCAGCTCTCCGAGCGGCTGGGCAACCAGGTCTGGCTCAAGCGTGAAGACTTGCAGCCGGTGTTCTCGTTCAAGATTCGCGGCGCCTATAACAAGCTGACCCAATTGACCGCTGAAGAGCGTGCGCGCGGCGTGGTCACGGCGTCGGCCGGCAACCATGCCCAGGGCCTGGCCCTGGCCGCCAAGGTGCTGGGGGTCAAGGCCACCATCGTGATGCCCAAGACCACGCCTGAGATCAAGGTCGAAGGCGTGCGTTCGCGTGGCGGCAAAGTGGTGCTGCATGGTGATTCCTTCCCGGAAGCCCTGGCCTACTCGCTGAAACTGGTCGACGAAAAAGGCTACGTCTACATCCACCCCTACGACGATCCACACACCATTGCCGGGCAGGGCACCGTGGCGATGGAAATCCTGCGTCAGCATCCAGGGCCTTTGGACGCGATTTTCGTCCCGGTGGGCGGTGGTGGGCTGATCGCCGGTATTGCGGCGTATGTGAAGTACCTGCGCCCGGATATCAAGATCATCGGCGTGGAGCCAGACGATTCCAATTGCCTGCAAGCCGCCCTGGCGGCGGGCGAGCGCGTGGTGTTGCCGACCGTCGGCATCTTTGCCGATGGCGTGGCGGTGGCGCAGATCGGCCAGCACACCTTCGACATCTGCAAGGACTATGTGGATGAAGTGATCACCGTGAGCACCGATGAAATCTGTGCGGCGATCAAGGACATCTACGATGACACCCGTTCGATCACCGAGCCGGCAGGGGCATTGGGCGTGGCCGGGATCAAGAAGTACGTCGAGACCCGTGGCGTCACCGGGCAGACCCTGGTGGCGATCGACTCCGGCGCCAACGTCAACTTCGACCGCTTGCGCCATGTGGCTGAGCGCGCGGAGCTGGGTGAGGGCCGCGAAGCCATCATCGCCGTGACCATTCCCGAGAGGCCCGGTAGCTTCAAGGCGTTCTGCGAGGCCGTGGGCAAGCGCCAGATCACCGAATTCAACTACCGCTTTCACTCCGGCAGCGAAGCACACATCTTTGTCGGTGTGCAGACCCACCCGGAAAACGACCCGCGCAGCGCGCTGATCGCCAGTCTCACCCGCCAGGGTTTCCCCGTGCTGGACCTGACCGAGAACGAGCTGGCCAAGTTGCACATCCGCCATATGGTCGGTGGCCATGCAGCCCACGTCAGTAATGAAGTGGTGTTTCGCTTCGAATTCCCGGAGCGTCCGGGGGCCTTGTTCAACTTTCTTAACAAATTGGGCGGGCGCTGGAACATCTCGATGTTCCACTATCGCAACCACGGCGCGGCCGACGGTCGTGTGGTCGCCGGGCTGCAAGTGCCGGCGGACGAGCGTCACCTGGTGCCGGCGGCCCTGGAAGCCATCGGCTATCCGTACTGGGATGAGAGCGATAACCCGGCCTACACACTGTTCCTCGGTTGAGCGACTACGCTGATTGGGGCGGCCTTTAAGGAAGACGAGACATGGAAACGCTGACCACCCTGAAAGTTATCCACATCGCGGCCACGGTATTGCTGCTGCTCAGCGGCCTGGGCCTGGCATTGCTCGCCTGGCGCAAACGCAGCGCCGGCCCGGCAGTGACCGTGCAGCGCCCGTGGGCGTTCGTCTGGTTGTTGATGGGCGTGTGTGTGGTGAGCATGCCGTTTACCGGCTGGTGGCTGGTGCACCTGATCGGTTGGCCGCTGGGGCAGACCTGGATCCTGGGCTCCAGCATCCTCTACAGCGTGGCGGCGCTGGCCTGGTTCTGGCTGGTGGCGCGGCTCAATCGCCTGCGCAAAGGCGAGGGTGGTAGCTTGAACTTCACGCTGGTGCTGGCGGTGGTCAGCCTGGTGGGGTTCGTGGCGATTGCCGGGTTGATGGGCGCCAAACCCGTCTAGATGAGCGCTTACCTGCTGCTGAAAACCCTGCATATCCTATCGTCGACGATCCTGTTCGGGCTGGGCGCGGGCTCGGCTTACTACGCGTTGCGCGCTTGGCGCACTGGCAACGTGGAAGTGATCGCCGTGACCTTCAAGCACCTGGTATTCGCTGACTGGGCGTTTACCGCGACCACGGCGGTGTTCCAGCCGTTGAGTGGCATCGGCTTGATGCACCTGGCGGGCTGGTCGCTGCAGCAGAGCTGGCTGCAATGGACGTTCGGCTTGTATGGGGTGGCGGGGATCTGCTGGCTGCCGGTGGTGTGGTTGCAGATTCGCGTACACAAGATGGCGGAGCAGGCGTTGCGGGAGGGTACGGCAATGCCGATCAAGGCCGCGACGTACATGCGCTGGTGGTTTGGCCTGGGGTGGCCGGCGTTTCTCGCGTTTGTGGCGATTTTCTACTTGATGGTCGCCAAGCCTATGTAGGGCTTGGGACCGTGTCGACTTTATCGCAGGCAAGCCAGCTCCCACACTTGACCGAGTTCCAGCATGAGAATGCGGTCCAAATGTGGGCGCGGGCTTGCTCGCGAAGGCGTCATCAGATGCGCAGGGTAATCACCGGCCAGCCACGCTTCTCGGCCTCAGCCCGCAAATTCGGATCCGGATCTACCGCCACCGGGTGAGTCACCTGTTCCAGCAGCGGCAGGTCATTCATCGAGTCACTGTAGAAGTAGCTGTCTTCCAGGTTGTACCCGGTTTCTTCCAGCCAACGATTCAAGCGCGTCACCTTGCCCTCGCGAAAGCACGGCACGTCAGTGCTGCGGCCAGTGTAGCGGCCGTTTTCCATCTCGCACTCGGTGGCGATGAGGGTTTCCACGCCCAAGCGTGCGGCAATCGGCGCGGTGACGAAACGGTTGGTGGCGGTGATGATCACCAGCTTGTCACCGGCGGCGCGGTGTTTGGCCAGCAGTTCAGTGGCCAGCGGCAGCAGGATCGGCTCGATGCAGTCACGCATATAGTCGTTGTGCCACTCTTCCAACTGGGCCATCTCGGTGCGGCCGAGGATTTCCAGGCAAAAGTTCAGGTAGGCAGCGTTGTCCAGCTTGCCGGCCAGGTAATCCTGGTAGAACTCGTCGTTGCGGGCCTTGTAGGCGACCGGGTCGAGAATCCCGCGTTCACAGAGGTAATCGCCCCAGGCGTGGTCGCTGTCACCGCCGAGGAGGGTGTTGTCCAAGTCGAATAAAGCCAGGCGCATTGCAGTTACTCGCTGAAAAGTCTGTAAAAAGGCGTCCAGAATACGGTCTTTTCACAAGAGTGCACATAAGGTAAGAAGCCTCGTTGCCGCTTCATCAACCTTTGTGGAACAATGCGGCGACATGCGTTTGCGAGGTTGTTGCCGTGATCGACCCCGATGGTTTCCGTCCTAATGTCGGGATCATTCTTACGAATGATGCCGGACAGGTGCTATGGGCTCGCCGAATCAACCAAGATGCCTGGCAGTTTCCTCAAGGTGGAATCAACCCCGACGAAACCCCTGAGGACGCCTTGTACCGTGAGTTGAACGAAGAAGTCGGCCTTGAGCGCGAAGATGTACAAATTCTGGCCTGTACCCGTGGCTGGTTGCGCTATCGTTTGCCGCAACGCCTGGTGCGTACCCACAGCCAACCGCTGTGCATCGGCCAGAAGCAGAAGTGGTTTCTCCTGCGCCTGATCTCCAATGAGCAGCGGGTGCGGATGGATTTGACCGGTAAACCGGAGTTCGATGGTTGGCGCTGGGTCAGCTATTGGTATCCGTTGGGCCAGGTGGTGACATTCAAGCGCGAAGTTTATCGTCGCGCTCTCAAAGAGCTTGCCCCGCGCCTTTTAGCGCGCGACTGACGACGGAGTTCGACCCCGAGCCATGCTCAATACGCTGCGCAAGATCGTCCAGGAAGTTAACTCCGCCAAGGATCTCAAGGCGGCGTTGGGGATTATTGTGTTGCGCGTCAAGGAAGCCATGGGCAGCCAGGTCTGCTCGGTTTACCTGCTGGACCCCGAGACCAACCGTTTTGTGCTGATGGCCACCGAGGGTTTGAACAAGCGCTCGATCGGCAAGGTCAGCATGGCGCCCAATGAAGGTCTGGTGGGCCTGGTGGGGACGCGTGAAGAACCCCTGAACCTTGAAAACGCGGCCGATCACCCGCGTTATCGCTACTTTGCCGAAACCGGCGAAGAGCGTTACGCCTCGTTCCTCGGCGCCCCGATTATTCACCACCGCCGCGTTGTCGGCGTGTTGGTCATCCAGCAAAAAGAACGCCGCCAGTTCGACGAAGGTGAAGAAGCCTTCCTCGTGACCATGAGCGCGCAGCTCGCCGGGGTTATCGCTCACGCCGAAGCCACCGGTTCGATTCGCGGCCTGGGCCGTGAGGGCAAGGGCATCCAGGAAGCCAAATTCGTGGGCGTGCCGGGTTCACCGGGCGCTGCGGTCGGTACGGCGGTGGTCATGTTGCCGCCGGCGGATCTGGATGTGGTGCCGGACAAGACCGTCAGCGACATCGACGCTGAAATCAAACTGTTCAAGACTGCCCTGGAAGGCGTGCGCGCCGACATGCGCAACCTGTCGAACAAGCTGGCCACCCAGTTGCGCCCCGAAGAGCGCGCATTGTTCGACGTTTACCAGATGATGCTCGATGACGCGTCCCTGGGTAACGAAGTCAAGACCGTGATCAAGACCGGCCAGTGGGCCCAGGGCGCACTGCGCCAGGTGGTCACCGATCACGTCAACCGTTTCGAAATGATGGATGACGACTACCTGCGTGAGCGGGCCTCGGATGTGCGCGACCTGGGTCGCCGTCTGCTGGCCAAGCTGCAGGAAGACCGCACCACCAACCTGGTTTACCCCGACAACACCATCCTGGTCAGTGAGGAACTGACCGCCACCATGCTCGGCGAAGTGCCTGAGGGCAAGTTGGTGGGGCTGGTTTCGGTACTCGGTTCGGGCAACTCCCACGTCGCGATCCTGGCGCGTGCCATGGGCATCCCGACGGTGATGGGCCTGGTAGACCTGCCGTATGCCAAGGTCGACGGCATTGGCATGATCGTCGATGGCCATCGCGGTGAAGTGTTCACCAACCCCAGCGAAGTACTGCGCAAGCAATACGCCGAAGTGGTTGAAGAAGAGAAACAACTGGCGCTGGGCCTCGATTCCTTGCGCGAACTGCCGTGCGTGACCACCGATGGTCACCGTGTGCCGTTGCTGGTTAACACCGGCCTGCTGGCCGACGTGGCCCGGGCGCAACAGCGCGGCGCTGAAGGTGTGGGGCTGTACCGCACTGAAGTGCCGTTCATGATCAACCAGCGTTTCCCGAGCGAGAAGGAGCAGCTGGCGATTTATCGCGAGCAACTGCAGGCCTTCCACCCGTTGCCGGTGACTATGCGCAGCCTGGATATCGGCGGCGACAAGTCACTGTCCTATTTCCCGATCAAGGAAGACAACCCCTTCCTTGGCTGGCGCGGCATTCGCGTGACCCTCGACCACCCTGAAATTTTCCTCGTACAGACCCGCGCCATGCTCAAGGCCAGCGAGGGCCTGAACAACCTGCGTATCCTGCTGCCGATGATCTCCGGCACCCACGAGCTGGAAGAGGCGCTGCACCTGATCCACCGTGCGTGGGGCGAAGTGCGCGACGAAGGCGCCGACGTACCGATGCCGCCGATTGGCGTGATGATTGAAATCCCGGCAGCGGTGTACCAGGCCAAGGAGCTGGCGCGGCAGGTGGACTTCCTGTCGGTGGGCTCCAACGACCTGACCCAATACCTGTTGGCCGTGGACCGTAACAACCCGCGGGTGGCCGACCTCTACGACTACCTGCACCCGGCGGTGCTGCAAGCCCTGCAACACGTGGTGCGCGACGCTCATGCCGAAGGCAAGCCGGTGAGCATCTGCGGTGAAATGGCCGGCGATCCGGCGGCGGCGGTGCTGTTGATGGCGATGGGCTTCGATAGCTTGTCGATGAACGCCACCAACTTGCCGAAGGTGAAGTGGATGCTGCGCCAGGTTGAGTTGAGCATGGCCAAGGACCTGCTGGCGGAGTTGATGACCATCGACAACCCGCAAGTTATCCACAGTTCGCTGCAGTTGGCGCTGAAGAACCTGGGGCTGACAAGGATGATCAATCCGGCTTCCGCCAAAACCTTGTAGGGGCGAGCTTGCTCGCGAAGAACGTCAACGATAACGCGGGGTGCCTGATTACCCGCGGCGTTCTCAGGTTTTTCGCGAGCAAGAACTAGGCGTCCCCCTCGCTCCTACAGGTTGATGTCTACTTCGCCCAACCGCCCACCATGGGGTCCAAAGCTTCGCTCCACCATCCGCCGGGTGCCATCGGCATTCACAATCAACGCCGTGCTCGCCCGTGTCCCATAACTCGGGCTGGCGATAAACACACTCGACAGCAAACTCTCCGTCGCCAACCCCACGCCGGTATCCGGCAGCTCGGCAAAAGGTGCAATCTGTGGATCGCTCAGAATCTCCAGTAGCGCTTCGGGCTGGGGATCGTTCAGCAACTCACTCAGCGCGGCTTTGGCCTTAAGCAGTTTCGGCCAAGGTGTATCCAGCCCTGCATTGGATAACCCATACACGCCCGCTTTCAACTGCGTCGGCTCTGTGTGATTAGCGTTGTAATGCCACAGCTCACCCGGTGTGCCCACCAGCAGGTTGAACCCTGCGTATTCAATCGAACGGCCGTTAACGTCGGCCAAATACTGCTCAACCGGCAGTGAACCGTTGAGAAAGCGCGCGACCAGCTCGCCACGGGACTTGCGGGCCGGCGGTTGGTGCGGATCGCGGATATTGGTCAGCGCGGCAAAGCGCCCCTCGGCGTTCACCCCCAGCCAGGTGCCGCCTGCTTCCTGATCGCGGCCGGCATAGACAGTGGGTGCATCCTCCCACTGGGCCAACGGCAGGCTGGGGCGGGCGTAGAACTCATCGCGGTTGGCCGCGACGATCAGCGGCTGGGCGTGGCCCGGTCGCCAAGCGAAAACAATCAGGCACATCAGGCGATCCCTTTTGTGTTTTTTGCCACTCTACCCACTCAAGCACAGGCGTTCCATCGTATCCAGTTGGGTCGCATGCCTTCCATCCGTTAACATGCCGGACTTGGTTCGGGGGCTCCCATGGAATTTCTGCTGTATTTGCTGCTTGGCGCCTGTGCGGGTGTACTCGCCGGGCTGTTTGGCGTGGGCGGCGGGATCATCATCGTGCCGGTGCTGGTGTTCAGCTTCACCTTGCAGGGCTTCGACCCGCAGGTGCTGACCCACTTGGCTGTGGGCACGTCCCTTGCGACCATCATCTTTACCTCGGTGAATGCCGTACGCGAGCATCACCGGCGGGGTGCGGTGCGTTGGCCGATCTTTGTGTGGATGACCGTGGGTATCCTGATCGGCGCCGGTTTTGGCGCACTGACGGCCGAGGCGATTTCCGGCCCTCACCTGCAAAAGATCATCGGCGTGTTCGCCTTGCTGGTGGCCGTTCAACTTGCACTGGACGTTAAGCCCAAGGCCAGCCGGACGGTGCCGGGCAAACTCGGCCTGACCGTCGCCGGTACGTTTATCGGCTGGGCCTCGGCGATTTTCGGCATTGGCGGCGGCTCGCTGACCGTGCCGTTCCTGACCTGGCGCAGTGTGCCGATGCAGCAGGCGGTGGCCACTTCATCCGCCTGTGGCCTGCCGATTGCGCTGGCCAGTGCGTTAAGTTTCATGATTCTGGGCTGGCATGACCCGCTGTTGCCCGCGCATAGTCTAGGGTTCGTGTATTTGCCGGCACTGCTGGGCATTGCCCTGACCAGCATGGTGTTTGCCCGCTTCGGCGCACGCTTGGCGCATCGATTGTCGCCGCGTCTGCTCAAGCGGTTGTTCGCCGGGCTGTTGTTCTGTGTCGGCATAAATTTTTTGTTTTGAAAAACTTGAGTAATGCAGTCTTAATCGCGCCCGGGCATGGTCCGGACGCCATAACGAATGATTTAACGAGGAGTCGCAATGCTGCCTTACCCGCAGATCGACCCGGTGGCCCTGGCCATTGGTCCGCTGAAAATCCACTGGTACGGGTTGATGTACCTGATCGGCATCGGCGGTGCCTGGTTTCTGGCCTCTCGACGCCTGAACCGTTTCGATCCGACCTGGACCAAGGAGAAGCTCTCCGACCTGATTTTCTGGCTGTCGATGGGGGTCATTGTCGGCGGGCGCCTGGGCTATGTGCTGTTCTACGATCTCTCGGCGTACATCGCCAATCCGACGCTGATCTTTGAAGTGTGGAAAGGCGGCATGGCATTCCACGGCGGTTTTATCGGCGTGATGATTGCCGCCTGGTGGTTCGGCCGTCGTAATGGCAAGTCGTTCTTCCAACTGATGGACTTCGTTGCGCCAATGGTGCCGATCGGCCTAGGCGCCGGGCGTATCGGTAACTTCATCAACGCCGAGCTGTGGGGCAAGCCGACCGACGTGCCGTGGGCCATGGTGTTCCCGCCGTTCAGCGACCCCGCGCAACTGCCACGCCACCCGTCGCAGCTGTATCAGTTCGCGTTGGAAGGCGTGGCGCTGTTCCTTATCCTGTACATCTTCTCGCGCAAACCGCGCCCCACCATGGCGGTGTCGGGCATGTTCGCGTTGTTCTACGGGATCTTCCGCTTTATCGTCGAGTTCGTGCGCGTGCCGGATGCGCAGCTGGGCTACCTGGCGTTCGGTTGGGTGACCATGGGCCAGATCCTCAGCCTGCCGATGATCCTTGGCGGCCTGGGCTTGCTGTGGTGGGCGTACAATCGCCCGCAACCTTTGAAGAACACCGCGCTTTAAATTCGAATGCCCGGGCCGTAGGGTCCGGGCTTCAACGATACGGGTACCCAAATGAAGCAATATCTCGAACTACTGAACGACGTCGTGACCAATGGATTGACCAAGGGCGATCGCACCGGCACCGGCACCAAGGCCGTGTTTGCCCGTCAGTATCGGCATAACTTGGCCGACGGCTTCCCGCTGCTGACCACCAAGAAGCTTCACTTCAAAAGTATCGCCAACGAGCTGATCTGGATGTTGAGTGGCAACACCAACATCAAGTGGCTGAATGAGAACGGCGTGCGCATCTGGGACGAATGGGCCACCGAAGACGGCGACCTGGGCCCGGTGTACGGCGAACAGTGGACCGCCTGGCCGACCAAGGACGGCGGCACGATCAACCAGATCGACTACATGGTCCACACGCTCAAGACCAACCCCAACAGCCGCCGTATCCTGTTCCACGGCTGGAACGTCGAGTACCTGCCCGACGAGACCAAGAGCCCCCAGGAAAACGCGCGCAACGGCAAGCAAGCGTTGCCGCCGTGCCACCTGCTGTACCAAGCGTTCGTGCACGACGGCCACCTGTCGATGCAGTTGTACATCCGCAGCTCCGATGTCTTCCTCGGCCTGCCGTACAACACCGCCGCGCTGGCATTGCTCACTCATATGCTGGCCCAGCAGTGCGACTTGATCCCCCACGAGATCATCGTCACCACCGGCGATACCCACGCCTACAGCAATCACATGGAACAGATCCGCACCCAGCTGGCGCGCACGCCGAAGAAACTGCCGGAACTGGTGATCAAGCGCAAACCTGCATCGATCTACGACTACAAGTTCGAAGACTTCGAGATCGTGGGCTACGACGCCGACCCAAGCATCAAGGCTGACGTCGCGATCTAAAAACTGCCTCGGTCTAAACTGTGGGAGCTGGCTTGCCTGCGATAGCGGTACATCAGTCACCTAATCAGGTGCTGACACTCCGCTATCGCAGCGATGCGGCGATCCGACAAGCCAGCTCCCACAGTTGGTCGGTGCTCACTTGAGTTAGTGGCCGTGGCTCCTGCCCACATGCGAAGGCTCCGCCTCGCTGGCCTGCACGCTCCCACTGACCTCCAGCCGCTGCAAAATCCCGCACTGATCCCCGCCGCCACAGCGTTGGCGCAGGTCCAGCAACTGTTCCTGCAATGCCAGCAGCCCATCGATGCGCGCTTTCACGTGGTGGATATGCTCGTCGATCAACGCATTCACGTTTTCGCACTGGTCCTGGGGGCTGTCGCGCAAGCCCAGCAGGCTGCGGATTTCTTCCAGGGTCATGTCGAGGCTGCGGCAGTTGCGGATAAAGATCAGCCGCTCGGTGTGTGCCTGGGTGTACACGCGGTAGTTGGCGTCAGTGCGCGCCGGTGGCGGCAGCAGGCCTTCCTTTTCGTAGTAACGGATGGTTTCCACCGGGCAGTCGGTCAGTTTGGCCAGTTCGCCGATCTTCATCGCAGCAATCTCCAAATGGGTGCTTGACCCTATAGTGGCTACAGGGTCTTTACTTGGCAACAGGCACCTTTACGGACGCGACAGAATGAGCGACTCCATCCACACCCCGCATAAACACGATCACGACCATGATCACGACCATGGTCCGAAAAAACTGACCCCCGTGCATGACCACGGCCACGGCGGCTCCTGCTGTTCCGGCACCCCAGCCCCTGCGTTGGTGCAACTGAGCGAAGCGCCCACCGCCGGTTCGCGGCTGAGCACCTTTCGCATTGAAGCCATGGACTGCCCCACCGAGCAGACGCTGATCCAGAACAAACTGGGCAAGCTGGCCGGCGTGCAGCAACTGGAATTCAACCTGATCAACCGTATCCTCGGCGTCACCCACGACTTGCCGAGCACCGCGCCGATCATCGACGCGATCAAATCCTTGGGGATGCAGGCTGATCCTATCGAGGAAGGCACTCCGGCTGCTGAACCGCCTGCCAAGAAACACTGGTGGCCGCTGGCATTGTCCGGCGTTGGCGCGTTGGGGGCCGAAGTGCTGCATTTCGCCAATGCTGCGCCGACGTGGGTGATCGCGTTGGTGGCCTTGGTGTCGATCCTCAGCGGCGGCCTCACGACTTACAAAAAGGGCTGGATTGCCCTGAAAAACCTCAACCTGAACATCAATGCCTTGATGAGCATCGCCGTCACCGGTGCGATCCTGATCGGGCAATGGCCGGAAGCGGCCATGGTGATGTTCCTGTTCACCGTGGCCGAGTTGATCGAAGCCAAGTCCCTGGACCGTGCGCGCAATGCCATCAGTGGCTTGATGCAGATGACGCCGGAGCAGGCCACCGTGCAGCAAAGCGACGGTTCGTGGGCTGAACAGGAAGTCAAAAGCATTGAGTTAGGGGCGATCGTGCGGGTAAAACCCGGCGAGCGCATCGGCTTGGACGGTGAGGTCACGGCTGGACAGTCCACCATCGACCAGGCGCCGATCACCGGTGAAAGCCTGCCGATCGAGAAGACCGTGGGCGACAAAGTCTTCGCCGGCACCATCAACCAGGCAGGTTCCCTGGAGTACACAGTCACCGCAGCGGCCAACAACTCCACCCTGGCGCGCATCATTCACGCGGTGGAACAGGCCCAAGGCGCGCGTGCGCCGACTCAGCGGTTTGTCGACAGCTTCTCGAAAATCTACACCCCAGCCGTGTTCCTGTTCGCCTTGGGCGTAGCGCTGATTCCGCCGCTGTTCATGGCCGGTGTCTGGTTCGACTGGGTGTACCGCGCCTTGGTGCTGCTGGTGGTGGCGTGCCCGTGTGCCCTGGTGATTTCCACTCCGGTGACCATCGTCAGCGGCCTCGCGGCGGCTGCGCGCAAAGGCATCCTGATCAAGGGCGGCGTGTACCTGGAAGGCGGATACAAGCTCGACTACCTGGCCCTCGACAAGACCGGCACCATCACCCATGGCAAGCCGGTGCAAACCGATTACCTGGCACTGTTCCCCAATGTCGCAGACAGCGCGCCGGCCTTGGCCGCCAGTTTGGCCGGGCGTTCCGATCACCCGGTGTCGCTGGCGATCGCCAACGCCGCGGTGGATAAAAACCTGCCGAGCCACGCTGTGGATAACTTCGAGGCCCTGGCCGGGCGAGGCGTGCGTGGCGACATCAACGGCGAAACCTATCACTTGGGCAACCACCGCCTGGTAGAAGACCTGGGCCTGTGTTCGCCTGAGCTGGAAGAAAAACTCTTCGCCCTGGAAAAACAGGGCAAGTCCGTGGTGCTGTTGCTCGACAAGTCCGGCCCGCTGGCACTGTTCGCCGTGGCCGACACGGTCAAGGACAGCAGCCGCGAAGCCATCCAGCAACTGCACGATCTGGGCATCAAGACCCTGATGCTCACCGGCGACAACACCCACACCGCCCAGGCGATTGCCGCCCAGGTCGGCATCGACCAAGCCCAGGGCGACCTGTTGCCGACCGACAAACTGCAAGCCATCGAAACCCTCTACGGCCAAGGCCACCGCGTGGGCATGGTGGGTGACGGCATCAACGACGCCCCGGCGTTGGCCCGTGCCGAGATCGGCTTTGCCATGGCCGCAGCAGGCACCGACACCGCCATCGAGACCGCGGACGTGGCGTTGATGGACGATGATTTGCGCAAGATTCCGGCATTCATTCGTCTGTCGCGGCAAACGTCGAGTATCCTCAAGCAGAACATCGCCCTGGCGTTGGTGATCAAGGCGATCTTCCTTGCGGTCACCTTCCTGGGCATGGCCACTATGTGGATGGCGGTCTTCGCCGACATGGGCGTCAGCCTGCTGGTGGTGTTCAATGGCTTGCGCCTGTTGCGCAAATAGACGATGAGAGGGTGGTGTGCTGAGTGCCGAGTTAAAGGCGTTTTTCATGGTCGCCCGCCTGGGCAGTATCACCCAGGCGGCAAAAAAACTCGGCCTGAGTCAACCCACGGTCACCACCCAGGTCCGTAACCTGGAAAGCCAATACGGCGTCGAGCTGTTCTACCGCGGCGGCCGCCGCCTCACCGTCAGCGACGAGGGCGCGCGCCTGCTGCCTATGGTCAAGGCGCTGTTGCAGCAGGAAGCGGACATCGAGTTTTTCCTGCGCAACAGTGGCCAGGTCCAGGGCGCATTGAGGATTGCCGCCACGGCGCCTTACTACATTCTCGACCTGGTCAAAGCCTTTCGCGAACGCTTGCCCCACGTGGAAGTGTCGGTAGAAATCGGCAACTCTCAACAGGTGCTCGAAGCGCTGGATGATTACCGCGTCGATCTCGCCGCCTCCTCTCAACTGCTGGAAGACCCGCGCCTGATTCGCCGTGTGCTGGGCACCGACCCTTTGGTGCTCGCGGTGCATCGTCACCATCCGTTGGCCAAGCTCGATCATGTACCGCTCACTGCATTGGCCGGGCATACCTTGTTGATGCGTGAAGCCGGCTCTACCACGCGGCGCCTGACCGAAAAAATGCTACAGGATGCAGGCGTGAGCTACGGCCCGCTGCTGGAAATCGGCAGCCGGGAATCGATTCGCGAGGCGGTGTTGCGCAATATCGGCATCAGCATCATCGCCCGCCAGGAAGTGCCGCATGATCCACAGTTGCGGGTGTTGACCATCGAGAATGCGCCGCAGATTCCCGAGTATTTGTACTGCCTCAAGGAGCGTAAAGGCGCGCGGCTGCCCGCGGCGTTTCTGGGGTTGGCGCAGGAAATGTCACCTATTTAAGGTTGTGCGGTGGCCTTTGAATCGCCATCGCAGGCAAGCCAGCTCCCACCGTTGAATGTGTTCACAGATCAACACTGTGGGAGCCGGGCTTGCCCGCGATGAGGTTAGGCCAGGCAGCAAATCCCCACCCGTCCTACCCAAATCCACCAATACCACTATCACCGCGTTTTGCCTTTCTGCCACATGAGGGACGCATTGCCTGCCTAGCATGGGCTTCATCAGTTTGATGAGGTGCCTTGCATGAACACAGCCCTGACCCAACCCGGCGCGCCTATGAAGGTGCGCGGTATCCAGAAACGCTTCGGCGCCTTTACCGCGCTGGACAACGTCTCCCTGGACGTCGCCGCCGGCGAGCTGGTGTGCCTGCTGGGCCCGTCCGGTTGCGGCAAGACCACCTTGCTGCGCTGTATCGCCGGCCTTGAGCGCCAGGACAGCGGCGAACTGTACCTGGGCAGTCGTGATGTTTCTCTGCTGCCGCCCCAGGCGCGGGACTACGGCATTCTGTTCCAGTCCTACGCGTTGTTTCCCAATCTCACCGTCGAAGCGAACATCGGCTACGGTCTCACCGGCAGCGGCCGTGAGGAAGTACGCCTGCGCGTCGGGCAGATGCTTGAACTGGTCGGCCTGGTCGGCAGTGAGAAGAAATACCCCGGTCAACTCTCCGGCGGCCAGCAACAGCGCGTCGCCTTGGCCCGCGCGTTGGCGCCTGCACCGTCGTTGTTGTTGCTGGACGAACCGATGTCTGCCCTCGACGCCCGCGTCCGTGAGCATCTGTGCACCGAGCTGCGCCAACTGCAACGCCGCCTGGGCATCACCACGTTGATGGTCACCCACAACCAGGACGAAGCCATGCTGATGGCCGACCGCATCGCCGTGATGAACAATGGCAAGGTCGAGCAATACGCCACGCCCCAGGCGATCTACGACCGTCCGGCCACTCCGTTCGTGGCGGAGTTTGTCGGCCAGGGTAATTGGCTGCCGTTCAGTCGCAACAGTGCCAGCCATGCCCAGGTCGGCGGGATGAACATGCGCTTGGCCGACGATGCTGGCATCGCCAAGTCCGGCCGTCTGTTCTGCCGCCCGGAAGCGATCAGCGTCAACCCGGCGGTGCACGAAGAAAACCTTTTCCCGGCCAAGGTCCGCGAAATCACCTTTCTCGGCAACCGCTGCCGCATGAGCTTCGAGCTGGAGCAATTGCCCGGCCATCCGCTGCTGGCCGAAGTGGCTCCGGAAGCCATGGCACGTCTGGGTGCTCAGGATATTTGGGTCGCCTTACCGCCGCGCAGCCTGCAGGTGTTTGCCTGAGATGGCCAGCGAGATGACACTGCCCATGCCGCGTGAAGTTTCCCGCGCTGAAAGGGGCGACCGCATTTTCGTGGTCGGCGGCAAACTGGTGTGGCTGTTGCTGCTAGGGATTGCCGTACTGCTGCCATTGCTGGCGATCTTCTGGCGCGGCTTCAGCAGCGAAGCCGGGCAGGGCGGTGGTCTGGTGGCGGCGCGGGAACTGCTCACCAGTGACAACTTCCACTGGCTGCTGGGCAATAGCCTGAAAGTCTCCCTCAGCGTCGCGGCCATTGTCGTACCGCTGGCTTACCTGTTTGCCTACGCTCTGCAGCGCACGTTGATCCCCGGCAAGGCGATCTGGCGCGGCATGTCGCTGCTGCCGCTGATGGCGCCGTCGATGTTACCGGGCATTGCGCTGGTTTATCTGTTCGGCAACCAAGGCATGCTGCGCGGGTTGCTCTCGGACAATATCTACGGCTTCTGGGGCATTGTGCTGGGCGAAGTGATCTACACCTTCCCACACGCCTTGATGATTCTGCTGTCGGCGCTGTCCCTGGCGGATGCGCGCTTGTTTGATGCCGCATCCAGCATGGGCGCCAGTCCGGCGCGGGCGTTTCGCAGTATTACCTGGCCGGCCACGCGTCAGGCGGTGTTCGCTGCGTTCTGCCTGGTATTCACACTGACCATTACCGACTTCGGCGTGCCCGTGGTGGTGGGCGGGGACTATCAAGTGCTGGCGCTGGAAGCCTACAAGGCGGTGGTCGGCCAGCAACAGTTTGGTCGCGGCGCGTTGATCGGCATGGTGTTGCTGCTGCCGGCGCTGTTCAGCTTTGCTGTGGATGCCTGGCTGCGCCGCCGTCACGGCGACGCCATGAGCGGTCGTGCCCAAGTGTTCCAGCCGGCGCCGTCGCGCTTGAGGGATGCCTGCTACCTGGCCATCGTCCTGCTGATCTGCGCGGTGTTGCTGCTGGTGTTCGGCATGGCGGTGTATTCGTCGCTGGTGAAGTTCTGGCCCTACAACCTGTCGTTGTCGCTCAACCATTACCAGTTCGAAGACACGGCCGGCGGCGGCTGGCTGGCCTATCGCAACAGCCTGACCATGGCGTTGTGCACGGCGTTGATCGGCAGCGTGTTGATCTTCACCGGCGCGTACCTGATGGAAAAGACCAAGGGCCAGAAGGGCCTCAACCTGGCCCTGCGCATGCTCAGTTTCGTGCCAATGGCTGTACCGGGCTTGGTGCTGGGCCTGGGCTACGTGTTCTTTTTCAACCTTAATGGCAACCCGCTGCATGTGTTCTACGGCACCATGACGTTGCTGGTGGTGTGCACCATTGCTCACTATTTGACCACCGCGCAGATGACCGCGACCACGGCGCTGCGTCAACTGGACGCCGAGTTCGAAGCCGCCGCGTTGTCGCTCAAGGCGCCGTTGTACCGCCATTACCTGAAAGTGACGGTGCCGATCTGCCTGCCGGCGCTGCTGGACATCGTGCGCTACCTGTTTGTGTCGGCGATGACCACCGTGTCCGCCGCAATCTTCCTTTACAGCCCCGACACCCTCCTCGCCGCCGTCGCCGTGTTGAACATGGACGATGCCGGCAACGTGGGCGGCGCGGCGGCCATGTCGACCCTGATCCTGTTCACCTCGGCCAGCGTCTCGCTGCTGCTGGCGTGGGCTTCACGTGGCGCGTTGCGTCGCTCCCAAGCCTGGCGCCAGAGCGCACCCGGCCAATAAACATCCCTGAAGGAGGTGCTCCATGTTCAAGCCCCTGGCGCTGGTCGCTGCCGTACTGACTGCATTCAGCCTGAATGCCTTCGCCAAGACCGAGTTGACCGTCTACACGGCCCTCGAAGCCGAGCAGTTGAAGACCTACAAAAAGGCTTTCGAACAGGCTAACCCCGACATTGAGATCAAGTGGGTGCGTGACTCTACCGGCATCATCACCGCCAAGCTGCTGGCTGAGAAAGATCGCCCGCAGGCCGACGCAGTCTGGGGCCTGGCAGCTTCCAGCCTGGCGATCCTCGACCAGCAGGGCATGCTGGACAATTACGCGCCGAAGGACCTGGAGAAGATCGGCAAGAACTACCGCGACGCCGCCAACCCGCCGGCGTGGGTCGGCATGGACGTGTGGGCCGCGACCATCTGCTTCAACACCGTCGAAGCCGAAAAGCAGGGCCTGACCAAGCCGGTGAGCTGGCAGGACCTGACCAAGCCTGAGTACAAGGGCAAGATCGTCATGCCCAACCCGGCCTCGTCCGGCACCGGTTTCCTGGATGTCAGCGCCTGGTTGCAGACCTACGGGGAGAAGCAAGGCTGGCAGTACATGGACGACCTGCATCAGAACATCGGCCAGTACGTTCACTCCGGCTCCAAGCCCTGCAAGCTGGCGGCTTCGGGTGAATTCCCGATCGGCATTTCCTTCGAATACCCGGCTGTGCAGTTGAAGCGCCAGGGGGCGCCACTGGATATCATCCTGCCGAAAGAGGGCCTGGGTTGGGACATCGAAGCCACTGCCGTCATGAAAGGCACGCCTCACGCCGACGCCGCAAAAAAACTCGCTGATTTCTCCGCCAGTTCGGCCGCCATGGACCTGTACAAAGACAACTTCGCCGTCCTCGCCCAGCCGGGCATTGCCAAGCCGCAGACCGAATTACCGGCTGACTACGAGCAGCGCCTGATCAAAAATGACTTCGCCTGGGCTTCGAAAAACCGCGACAGTATCCTGACCGAGTGGCGCAAGCGCTATGACGGCAAGTCGGAAAAACAATAATGTTCACCTCTACCTGCAGGCGCGGGCTCGCTCCTGCAGAGGACTGCGAAATCCATGACGAAGCACAGTGATCTACTGATTATTGGCGCCGGTATCCTCGGCCTGTCCCACGCCTTCGCCGCCGCCAAGCGCGGCCTCAAGGTCAAGGTGTTCGAACGCAGCGCCACCCCCTTGGGCGCCTCGGTACGCAATTTCGGCCAGGCCCTGGTCACCGGCCAACCGCCGGGGTCGATGCTGGAGCTCGCACGGGAAAGCCGTGAAATCTGGGGCCATTGGGCGCAGGTCGCCGGGCTGCAACTCAAGCGCAACGGCTCGTACCTGTTCGCCCGTACCGAAGCGGAAGAACACTTGCTGGAAGCCTTCTGTGAAGGGCGTGCAAAAGAGCACGGCTACAATGTCGAGCTGCTGCAGGGCACGGCGATGAAGGCGCTGTACGGTGGCCAGTTCCGCCATCACCGCGCTGCGCTGCACGGCAAGGAAGATCAGCAACTGTATTCCCGTGAAGCGATCCCGGCGCTGATCAACTACCTGGCGCAAGAGCTGAACGTGGAGTTTTACTTCTCCACCTTGGTGCGCGACGTCGAGCCGGGGCAGTTGCACAGTACTGCGGGGACCTTTCGCGGCGAGCAGATCATCGTGTGCTCCGGCCATGACTACCAAACCCTGCTGGCCGACGCGATGGCCGCACTCAACCCGAGCATCTGCCGCCTGCAAATGTTGCGTGCCCGGCCCGCGGTCAATCTGAACCTGCAACACGCATTGCTCACCGGTTTGAGCTGCGTGCATTACGGTGCCTTCGCCGATCTGCCGGAAGCGGCGCCGGTGCAGGCGCACATCCTGCAGGAGGCGCCGCACCTGCACGAACACGGCATTCACCTGCTGATCAGCCCGACGCCCCATGGGGAGCTGATCATAGGCGATTCCCATGACTACGGCAGCGACGCGTCGCCCTTCAATGCCGAGCAGGTGGATGACTGGATGATCGAACTGGCTGAACAGACCTTGGGCTGCAAGATCCAGGTGGTAGAGCGTTGGCAGGGGGTGTACGGCTCGCGGGGGCCGGGGCCGTTTTCATTCCTGCGGGCTGCGCCGGGGCTGAGCGCGGCGTTGATGCACACCGGCGTGGGCATGAGCGTGGGGCCGGCGATGGCCGAGCGGAATATCACAACACTGTGGGGCGCTGCGTGATGAACCCGCAACAGACCCTCGCCGAAATCTTCGGCTTGTATGAGCAACACGGCACGGCGGATTACATCGGCGAGCCGGTGTCGCAGATCGAGCACATGTCCCAGGCTGCGCAGCTGGCCATGGCCGAAGGCTTTGACGACGAAGTGGTGCTGGCGGCGTTTTTCCACGACATCGGGCATATCTGTGGCCAGGGTGGGGAAAACATGGGCGGTTTTGGCGTGGTCAGCCACGAACGGTTGGGGGCTGATTATCTGCGTCGCGCAGGGTTCAGCGAGCGCATGGCCAAGTTGGTGGAGTATCACGTGCAGGCCAAGCGTTATCTGACCTTCAGTCAGCCGGACTACTACGCCTGCCTGAGCGAAGCCAGTCGCCGTACCCTGGCGTACCAGGGCGGGGCGATGAGCGCCGATGAGGCTCATGCCTTCGAGCAGGACCCGTTGTGTGCTGTCAGTTTGCGCATGCGTCATTGGGACGAACAGGCCAAGCAGATGCATGTGCCGGTGCTTGACCTGCAGGTGCTCAAGGCAATGGCTGCGCGGCTACTGGCTGCGTAGACAGGCCTTACACCTAACGCAGACTCGCCGTCTGGAGGCGGGTGCAACGCGTCATTAAGGTGTGTGTTTCTTATCTTAAGGAGCAACACTGATGCGTTACTTGAAAGCCAATGCTCAGGACATGAGTGGTAATGGCCACGCCGATACGGTCATCCTGCATTTTTATGAGCATCAGGTGGGTTGCCCGGATGAACTGGTTCACGAGATCTTCGCGGTGGACATGAGTGCCGATGGCCGTGTCGATCTGCATTGGGCTGAGGATCTGAACCCCGCCAGCCGGCCGCGCATGCTGGATACCGAGCGGGTGGATAGCTTTGCCGACAGTTTCTTGAAACTGGGCTGGTTCAATCAGCGCAGCCATTGGCAGCGTACGTTGACGATGTACGTCGATCACTTCGGTAAAACCGGGATGCCCAACGCGATCAAACTCGACTTCCATGAGCGCACGACGTCTGGGTGCACGTCGTCGCTGGTTTACCAAGCGGCTGCTTATGACGGCGACAGTGACGGGGTGTTGGAGTCTTTCACCAATAGCGACATCGACCGCAACGGAATAGCCAATACAGCCGATAAAGAGCTGATTCGCTCGCTCTGCACGGCCTTCCTGGCGTTTGGGTGGTTTAAGCAATAACCCGATCAGGTCTCATCAAGCCGAGCGGCCAGGGCTTCGACCTGATCCTGCCGTTCGGCCTGGCTCAACCTGGCGTGAGGGTTGAGGGACGACCATTGCGGGTGGGCGCGGGCTTTGTGCAGTGCGTCCGGCAACTTGCCTTCGCGCCACGTCTTGTCTTGGGGCGTGTCGACCTTGATGCTGTGCATCGCCGCATGGCCGCGCAGGTTAAGGGCCTTGAGCAGCTGTCGCTGACGCAGGGCGAGCAGGCGCAACACGCTGTCGTCGACGGTCAGTTCGCGCTGGCCTTTGATCTTGCCCAGCAACCGACTGCCATAGCTGCGGGCAGTTTGCAGCGCGCCACCGGCAATCGCGCCGGCCAGGGCGGCGGCGCCCAGGGTCAGGCCGCCGACCAGCAGATCCACCCCCGCGCCGGCCGCCGCGCCTGCGGCGATTCCACCGCCGACGCGCACGCCGAGTTGCTTGAGGGTTTCCGGGTTGAACAGGTCATCGCCCCACCGCCCGTCCAGCAGCGGCAAGTCACTGGCAGCGGCATCTTGCGGGCGGAAGCCGAACAGTTTGAGCAGCGCCTCCACGCATTTTTGTTCGCGTTGCCGCACGGCTTTACGCAGGTCGCCGATGGCTTGTTGCTCATCTTCAGTGACCACACTGCGGCGACAGGCGGCGCAGTCGATCAGCAACTCCGCGATCAGTCGCGCAGCGCTTTGCTGGCGGGTCTTGCGTTGAGCTTCCTGGTCAAGAATCAACCGCTCCAGCTGCGGCCGCGCGGTTTCCAGCAGCAGGGCGAGGCTTTCATACAGGCGCCGTTCGCCGTCTTCCGGCGGTGCCACGCTGTCGAATCGCACCAATGCGTGCAGGCCAAGGCGGGCGAGGGCTTCGCGCCAGTCCGGCTCGCGGTGGTCGCTGCTGCTGACGAAATTGAGCACGGGCAGCAACGGCTTGCCGCAACTGGCCAGTACCTGCAGCTCGTCGCGATACTTGGCCAACACCGGCTCGCGGGCGTCGATCACATAGAGGCCGGCGTCGGAGGCCAGCAGTTGGCGCAGCACCTTGGCTTCCTGTTCGAAACGCTGGCGGGCTTCGCTGCCTTCCAGGAAGCGCGCCAGGCGGGCCGGGCCGTCGAGGCGTTCGCCGGGGCGGTCCAGGCGCTCCAGGTAATCGAGCAGGGCGATGGCGTCTTCCAGGCCGGGCGTGTCGTACAGTTCCAGCAAGGCCTCGCCGTCCACCGACAGCCGCGCACCTTCCACATGCCGCGTGGTGCTGGGGCGATGGGAGACTTCGCCGAAACCCACGTCGCGTGTGAGCGTGCGCAGCAGCGAGGTCTTGCCGACATTGGTGTGGCCGACCACGGCGAGTTTCAGGGGCTTAGTCATGGCCAGTCTCCAACCAGTTCAACGGCGCGCAGTCGGCGAAAGGCAACTCAAGTTGCTGCAACGCGGTGTGCCAGTCACCCAGGCGCTCGGCGTCCAGCGCCTGGCCGGGCGGCGCTTGCAGCAGCCAGACGCGGGTGGCGGTGGCGCTGCGGGCAAGTTCGGCGATCAGCGCCAGGCTGCCGCGATCCGGCGAACGCCGTGGGTCGCAGGCGATAGCCAGGCGCGCGGGTGGGAAGCGTGTGAGTTGTTCCAGCAGTTTGTTGCGCGACTCTCGGCTGTCGAGGATGCCGGCGTTCTTCACGCTGGCGGGCAGTTTGGGGGGCCAGGGATGTTGGTCGTCCAGTTCGATGGCGACGAGCAGGGCGCCATCGCTTTCCAGTTCATTGACGCCGCCGCTGACGTGGTGCAGCTGTTCGGGCGCGGCATCGTTGACGCCAAGACGTTCGCTGCTCGGCATCAGGCGTTCGCGCAATTGGCTGTAGCCGGGCAGGTTGAGGTCCAGGCGCAGGGCGGCGCGCCCACGTTTCCAGCGCCACAGGCACAGCAGGGCGAGGATCAGGCGGGGCAGCAGGCCATAGACCAGCAACACACCCACCAGCCAGGCGGCCCAGGCTTGGCGGGCGCTTTCGATATTCAGGGCGGAGTCGCCGCTGGCGCGGATCATCTCGACGGTCGGCACGTTGAAGCCCAGCAGAGCGGGCAGCGTGCCGAGGGCCTGGGTCACAGCGACGAAAGTATCAGCGCCGAGAATGGTGGTTTCCCACACGAAGCCGTAGCGACGGGTGGCGAGCAGCGTAAGAAGAATCACCATGGCGCTGAGCAACGCCAGCAACCACAGGCTGTTGACCAGCACGCCCACGGCCCAGCGATTGAGCTTCTGCCGTTGCAGTAGCAGTAACAGTGCTGGGGCCAGTTGTGCGGCTTTGGCATCACGGGCGAGTTTCTCGCTGAGCCATAACCACAGTCGCCCAAGGCTGGCACTGTGTTCACCGGCAAACAGCAGGCCCAGGGCCCAACTGATCAACAGGATGAGATTCAACCCGAGCAGGCTGCCGAGAGCCCAGAACACGTTTACCGGGTTGATGCCGTTGCCCAATGCTGCAAACGCCAGCCCTGCGCCGCTGATCACGGCGACAATCGCCAGCAGCACCAGCGCCAGACGTGCGCCTTGCAACCAGCGGGTGAGGGCAATCGTGAGCCCATCGCGCTCGGCCAGGTGCAGGGCACGCTGTTGAATGCGCGTCGGCAGGTCGCCACCGGCCGTGCGGGCCAGGCGGTTGGCTTCCAGGTCTTCCAGCGGGCCCGCGTGTTCTTCGCGCAGGCGCACGGTTTCTGTCAGCCAAAGTGTGTGCAGAGGAGTCACGCGTTGTCCTGTTGTGTTTGTGAGCCTGGAGCATAACCTCTGACTCGGGGCTCTGGTATTCTCGTCGCCATGAAAAAAACTCTCCCTTTAAGCCTGATCGCAGCCCTCGGTGAAAACCGTGTGATCGGCGTCGACAACAGCATGCCCTGGCACTTGCCGGGGGATTTCAAATATTTCAAGGCCACCACCTTGGGCAAGCCGATCATCATGGGGCGCAAGACCTGGGATTCCTTGGGCCGACCGCTGCCGGGACGCTTGAACCTTGTGGTTAGCCGTCAGACCGATCTGGTGCTGGAAGGTGCGGAAGTTTTTCCGTCACTGGACGCGGCAGTAGAGCGCGCTGAGGAATGGGCCAAGGCGCAAGGCGCTGACGAGCTGATGTTGATCGGCGGTGCGCAGTTGTATGCGCAGGGGCTGGAGCAGGCGGATCGCCTGTATTTGACGCGTGTGGCGTTGAGCCCGGAAGGGGATGCTTGGTTTCCGGAGTTTGATGTGGGCCAGTGGAAGCTGGTGTCCAATCTGGAGAATGCGGCGCAAGGGGATAAGCCGGCGTACAACTTCGAGGTCTGGGAGAAAGCCTAAGAGCTTCGCGAGCAAGCCCGCTCCCCCATTTGACCGAGTTCCAACATGAGAATGCGGTCAAAAGGGGGAGCGGGCTTGCTCGCGAATACGGCCTATCAGGCCTGCGCCAATTCGGCATGCTCATCCGCATCCAGCAACGCCTTATCCGTCTGGCCCATGACCTGGCTGGTGATCGCACCCGCCGTCATCGAACCATTCACGTTCAGCGCCGTACGGCCCATGTCGATCAGCGGCTCTACGGAAATCAGCAGCGCCACCAGTGACACCGGCAAGCCCATGGCCGGCAGTACGATCAACGCGGCGAAGGTCGCACCGCCGCCCACGCCGGCGACGCCTGCGGAACTCAAGGTCACAATCGCCACCAGGGTCGCGATCCACAACGGGTCCAGCGGGTTGATGCCTACGGTCGGCGCGACCATCACCGCCAACATCGCAGGGTAGAGGCCGGCGCAGCCGTTCTGGCCAATGGTCGCGCCAAACGACGCGGCGAAACCGGCGATGGATTGCGGGATACCCAGGCGACGGGTCTGCGCTTCGATGCTCAGCGGGATCGCCGCCGCGCTGGAGCGGCTGGTGAAGGCGAAGGTCAGCACCGGCCACACCTTGCGGAAGAAGCGCAGCGGGTTGATCCCGGCCAAGGACAGCAGCAGGCCGTGCACCACAAACATCAGGCCCAGGGCCAGGTACGACACCACCACAAAACTGCCGAGCTTGATGATGTCCTGCAAGTTGGAACCGGCCACTACTTTGGTCATCAGTGCCAATACGCCGTAAGGCGTGAGCTTCATCACCAAGCGCACCAGGCGCATCACCCAGGCTTGCAGGGTGTCGATGGCGTTGAGGACTTTCTGGCCTTTTTCCACGTCATCCTTGAGCAGTTGCAGTGCGGCAACCCCCAGGAAGGCGGCGAAGATCACCACGCTGATGATCGAGGTTGGCTTGGCCCGGGCCAGGTCGGCGAACGGGTTGGCCGGCACGAACGACAGCAGCAGTTGCGGGATATTCAGGTCGGCGACCTTGCCTGCGTAATCACTCTGGATCACTTGCAGGCGCGCCATTTCCTGGGTGCCGGCTACCAGGCCTTCCGCGGTGAGGCCGAACAGGTTGGTCAGACCGATACCGATCAGCGCCGCAATGGCCGTGGTGAACAGCAAGGTACCGATGGTCAGGAAGCTGATCTTGCCCAGGGACGATGCGTTGTGAAGACGCGCCACTGCACTCAGGATCGAGGCAAATACCAGCGGGATCACGATCATTTGCAGCAGTTGCACATAGCCGTTACCGACCAGGTCGAACCAGCCGATGGAGGCCCTGAGCACCGGGTTACCGTCGCCGTAGATCGTGTGCAAGACAGTGCCGAACACCACGCCAAGTACGAGGGCACATAACACCTTCTTGGCGAGGCTCCAGGTTGTGCGACGGGTTTGTGCCAGGCCCAGCAGCAGGGCTACGAACACCAATAAGTTGAGAATCAGGGGCAGATTCATTGAAGCTCCGTTCAGAAGGCAGCCAATCGCGTGAGCCTGCGATTGCGAACCGAAAATCCTAACAGCTTGAAATATAATGATTTAATACCGATATGGAATGGTGACCGTCGTTTTTGGAATAAGCATTTGACGCTCAGGCACATGCCGTTGGCGCTATCACGACGCAAGCGGTCGCGCTCGGGCGGTAACTGTCACAGGGATTTGTTAGCGTCGATGTTTTTAACTCAGGGAGAAAACGCATATGAAGCTTGCTTCGAGATTGTTTGCCGCAGCGCTGTGTCTGGGCCTTGCCGGACAAACCATGGCCGCCACCGAGTTGAAACACTGGCCGGCCCCGGCCGCCGAGCAACTGAGCAAAATGATCACCGCCAACGCCAACAAGGGTAATTACGCGGTGTTTGACATGGACAACACCAGCTACCGCTACGACCTTGAAGAATCCCTGCTGCCCTACATGGAAAACAAGGGCTTGATCACCCGTGACAGCCTTGATCCGTCGCTCAAGCTTATGCCGTTCAAAGACACCGCCGACCATAAGGAAAGTCTGTTCAGTTACTACTATCGCCTCTGCGAAGTGGACGACATGGTCTGCTACCCGTGGGTCGCTCAGGTGTTCTCGGGCTTCACCCTCAAGGAACTCAAGGTGCAGGTCGATGAGCTGATGGCCTCCGGCAAACCCGTGCCCGTCAGCTATTTCGAAGGCGACGTGGTGAAGAAGTCTGAGGTGCAACCGCCGAAAGTCTTCACCGGCCAGGCAGAGTTGTACAACAAGCTGATGGAAAACGGCATCGAGGTGTATGTAATGACCGCCGCTTCGGAAGAGCTGGTGCGCATGGTCGCTGCCGATCCGAAGTACGGCTACAACGTCAAACCCGAGAACGTCATCGGCGTGACCACCCTGCTCAAGGACCGCAAGACCGGCGAGCTGACCACCGCGCGCAAACAGATCACGGCCGGCAAGTATGACGAGAAGGCCAACCTCGGCCTGGAACTCACCCCTTACCTGTGGACCCCGGCGACCTGGATGGCCGGCAAGCACGCGGCGATCCTCACCTACATCGACGAGTGGAAAAAACCGGTATTGGTAGGTGGCGACACGCCGACCAGCGATGGCTACATGCTGTTCCACGATGTGGACGTGGCCAAGGGCGGCATCCACCTGTGGATCAACCGCAAGGACAAATACATGACCCAACTGAATGGCATGATCGCCAAGCATGCGGCGGCGCAGGCCAAGGAAGGGTTGCCGGTGACGGCGGACAAGAATTGGGTGATCGTCAAGCCGGAGGAGATTCAGTAACACAATCAGTGTGGGAGCTGGCTTGCCTGCGATTGCATCGACGCGGTGTATCAGGCATAGCGAGGTGTCAGCATCGCAGGCAAGCCAGCTCCCACTGTTGATCTCCTTTGTTTGGGAAGATTATCTCCAGGCAAAAAAATGCCCCGCACATGGCGGGGCATTTTTTTTGGGCGAAGCTTACAGACCGTCGAGCATCGCTTTGTTACGCACTGCGCCTTTGTCGGCACTGGTGGCCAGCAGGGCGTAAGCCTTCAACGCCGTGGTGACTTTACGCGGACGCTTCTCCACCGGTTTCCAGCCTTTCTTGTCCTGCTCGACCCGGCGTGCGGCCAGTTCTTCATCGCTGATCAACAGGTTGATCGAACGGTTTGGAATGTCGATCAGTACCTTGTCGCCATCCTGCACCAGACCAATGGCGCCACCCGCAGCGGCTTCCGGCGAAGCGTGGCCGATGGACAGGCCTGAGGTGCCGCCGGAGAAACGACCGTCGGTCAGCAGCGCGCAGGCTTTGCCCAGGCCTTTGGATTTCAGGTAGGAGGTCGGGTACAGCATCTCCTGCATACCCGGGCCGCCTTTCGGGCCTTCGTAGCGGATGATCACGATGTCGCCGGCTTTCACTTCGTCAGCGAGGATGCCGCGTACGGCGCTGTCCTGGCTTTCGAAGATCTTCGCGTTGCCTTCGAACACGTGGATGGATTCATCCACACCGGCGGTTTTCACCACGCAGCCGTCGAGCGCGATGTTGCCGTACAGCACGGCCAGGCCGCCTTCTTTCGAATAGGCGTGCTCGACACTGCGGATGCAGCCGTTTTCACGGTCGTCGTCCAGCGTGTCCCAGCGGGTGGACTGGCTGAACGCCGTTTGCGTCGGGATACCGGCTGGGCCAGCCTTGAAGAAGGTGTGCACGGCTTCGTCGTCGGTCTGGGTGATGTCCCACTTGGCGATGCCTTCGGCGATGGACTTGCTGTGCACGGTCGGCAGGTCGGTGTGCAGCAGGCCGCCGCGGGCCAGCGAGCCGAGGATCGAGAAGATCCCGCCGGCGCGATGCACGTCTTCCATGTGGTACTTCTGGATGTTCGGCGCGACTTTGCACAGTTGCGGCACGTGGCGGGACAGGCGGTCGATGTCGCGCAGGTCGAATTCGATCTCGGCTTCCTGGGCGGCGGCCAGCAAGTGCAGGATGGTGTTGGTGGAACCGCCCATGGCGATGTCCAGGGTCATGGCGTTTTCGAACGCCTTGAAGTTGGCGATGTTGCGCGGCAACACCGACTCATCGTTCTCGCCGTAGTAACGCTTGCACAGCTCGACAATGGTACGGCCGGCCTGCAGGAACAGCTGCTCGCGGTCGCTGTGGGTGGCAAGGGTCGAACCGTTGCCCGGCAAGGCCAGGCCCAGGGCTTCCACCAGGCAGTTCATCGAGTTGGCGGTGAACATGCCGGAGCACGAACCACAGGTAGGGCAAGCGCTGCGCTCGTATTCCGCGACTTTCTCGTCAGAAGCGCTGGAATCGGCGGCGATGACCATGGCGTCGACCAGGTCGAGGCCGTGGGACGCGAGCTTGGTCTTGCCGGCTTCCATCGGGCCGCCGGAGACGAAGATCACCGGGATGTTCAGGCGCAGGGCGGCCATCAGCATGCCAGGTGTGATCTTGTCGCAGTTGGAGATGCACACGATGGCGTCGGCGCAGTGGGCGTTGACCATGTATTCCACGGAGTCGGCGATGATCTCGCGGCTCGGCAGGGAATACAGCATGCCGTCATGGCCCATGGCGATGCCGTCGTCCACGGCGATGGTGTTGAATTCTTTTGCTACGCCGCCAGCGCGTTCGATCTCGCGGGCGACCAGTTGGCCCAGGTCCTTGAGGTGGACGTGGCCCGGTACGAACTGGGTGAACGAGTTGGCAATCGCGATGATCGGCTTCTTGAAGTCGTCATCTTTCATCCCCGTGGCACGCCACAGTGCGCGGGCGCCGGCCATGTTGCGGCCGTGGGTGGATGTTTTCGAGCGGTAATCTGGCATGGAGCACTCCGGGCGGCTAATCACTTATTAATCAGGTGCAAAGGGGAGTGAGCTTCTAATTGACGACTGGAACACTCGAAAAATGGCCGTGTGTCCGGAAGTTGCCACTCGCGTCGCGGGATCGCCGCGTGCTTGGGCCTCGAGCTCATAAACCCGCCGGGGGATGACTGGCGATGAATAAGGCCGATTCTACACCGCTGGCGGCTGGAGGGAATGGCCGGAACCGTGAAGATAGCGGCTACAGGACGTGTGGGAGATCCACAACCCACTGTAGGAGCCGGGTCGCCGGCGATAGCGGTGGGTCAGGCGTTGATGCAGCGCCAGGCATAACGCCATCGCCGGCAAGCTGGCTCCTACAGTCGGTTAGCGTCCAGTTCTGGCATTGGTCAGCCAGCCCCACAGGCTAAAGACGATGAAGCTCAGGGCGATGGTGATCAATAGGTTGGACCCGGTCTGCGCCAGGGCGGCACTGCTGATGGCGGCGGTCAGGAACATGATGCTGTTGCCCGCCGAGGCAGCAGTACCCGCACTGCTTGAGAACAGCAGCATTGCCGCAGAAATCGCCGCCGGACGAACCAGGGTCACTGCCAGCGCGCTTATCAGCATCGGGATGAGCAACGTCACTGGGGTGATGGCATCCAGGCTGACGATCAGTGTTAACAGCACGCCCGCGACGAGCAGAAGTCCCAGGCCGATATTGATTTGCCGGGACAGCGAAATCCGCTTTTGCAGGTACGAGGCCGCAACGCCACCAAGCAAGTAGGCCACGCCATATACCATCAACACCAACGCGTACTGGTATTCGGAGAGCTTCAGCGTGTCCATGAAAATCAGCGGTGTCACGCTGATCAAGGCGAAGTAGCAGGCGAATACCAGTGCGGCGATCCACCAGTAGCGCAGGAAGTCGCGATTACGGGCGACGGCTTTCAGCGTGCCGATGATCGACACCGGCGTGCGGTGTGGGCTGGCGGATTTGGACGGTAGGATGCAGAGGGCATGGATCAACATGCCCAGTGCCATTACGGCGAACCCATAAAAGCTGCCTTGCCAGTCGAAGGTGGTTTGCAGCCAGGAGCCGATCAACGGCGACAGCGCAACGAATGAACCGCTCAGGGTCAAGTAGTAAAGGCGCACGCGAGCGCGGTCTTGCTCCTCGAACAGGTCTTCCACCAGTGCGTGGCCCAATACGAAGAACCCGCAACCCATGGCCTGGACACTGCGAAACAGCAGGAAGGTCAGGTAGTCCGTCGCCAGTGCGCAACCGATGGCACCCAGGATCGACAGCGTGATGCACCCGAGCAGGACTTCCTTGCGCCCCCATTTGTCCGACAGCGGGCCGGTGACCAGTTGAGAAATGGAAAAGACCAGGGTGAACAGGCTGATGGACAGCGCGACCTCGGCGGTGGGCGTATCGAACCTTTCAGCCAAGGCAGGGAAGGAGGGCAGCAGGATATTGATCGGGAAAAAACTGATCAGGGAGATGCAGGTGATGAGGATGAAGCGGGAGAGTTGTTGGCGTTTTATCTCGCCACTGAGCGGGGGCGAGTAGGTGGACTCAGACATTGTTTTTGTTTTCCGGAGTAATTCCAGAAACCGATACTAGTCTGCGAACAATGGAATTCAACCAATAACGCCATGAAGCCTGCAAATCCCCTGTAGGAGCCGGCAAGCCGGCTCCTACAGGGGGCGGTGTTAGTTAGCTGTTTGGCAACAACCGGCAAGTAATGCTCTTGATGTAACGCGTCTCTGCAATCGCCGGGTGCACCGGGTGATCCGGGCCCTGACCGCCGCGTTCGAGCATCTGGATATTGCGGTCCAGGTGACGGGCGCTGGTCAGCAGGATGTTTTGCAGGTCGTCTTCCGGCAGGTGCATGGAGCACGACGCGCTGACCAGGATGCCGTCCTTGCTGAGCAGGCGCATGGCTTGCTCGTTCAGGCGGCGGTAGGCGCCTTCGCCATTTTTCATGTCTTTCTTGCGTTTGATGAAGGCCGGTGGGTCAGCGACGATCACGTCGAAGCGTTCTTCGCTGGCTTTCAGTTCTTTCAACGCTTCAAAGACGTCGCCTTCGATGCAGGTCATTTTCTCGGCAAAGCCGTTCAGTGCGGCATTGCGCTCCACGCCGTCGAGGGCGAAGGCGGAGGCGTCGACGCAGAACACTTCGCTGGCGCCGAAGGCCGCGGCTTGCACGCCCCAGCCGCCGATGTAGCTGTACAGGTCCAGCACGCGTTTGCCTTTGGCATACGGGGCCAGGCGCGCGCGGTTCATGCGGTGGTCGTAGAACCAGCCGGTCTTCTGGCCCTGGATCACCGGGGCTTCGAATTTCACGCCGTTTTCTTCCAGCGCGACCCACTCCGGTACCAGGCCGAACACGGTTTCGACGTAGCGGTTGAGGCCTTCGGCGTCGCGCGCGGCGGAGTCGTTCTTGAACAGGATGCCGCTCGGCTTGAGCACTTGGGTCAGTGCAGCAATCACGTCTTCTTTATGGGCTTCCATGGTCGCCGAGGCGATCTGCACCACCAGGATGTCGCCGAAACGGTCGACCACCAGGCCCGGCAGCAGGTCGGAGTCGCCGTAGACCAGGCGGTAGAACGGCTTGTCGAACAGGCGGTCACGCAGGGACAGGGCGACGTTCAGGCGGTGCACCAGCAGCGACTTGTCCAGCGGCAACTTGATGTCGCGCGACAGCAGGCGGGCGCAGATCAGGTTGTTCGGGCTCATGGCCACGATGCCCAGGGTCTTGCCGCCGGCCGCTTCGAGGATGGCCTGGTCGCCCGCCTGGAAGCCGTGGAGTGGGGTGGCGGCCACGTCGATTTCGTTGCTGTAGACCCACAGGTGGCCGTTGCGCAAACGACGATCGGCGTTGGCTTTGAGACGCAGGCTTGGCAGGGACATGACGTCGCTCCGGAAAAAAGAGCGGGAGTATACCTTGTTGTATAGGACTCTGTGACGCCGCCGGACATGTGGGAGCTGGCTTGCCTGCGATGGCATCACCTCGGTATGACCGCTATATCGAGGCGCCTGCATCGCAGGCAAGCCAGCGCCCACATTTGGTCCGGTTCCCATCGGTTTTTGAGGTGTCAGTCAGGTTCCTATAGAGGTTAGAATCCCCGCCTAGCCCAGAGTGTGTACTTATGTCCCAAGAGCTTTCCGCCGAACAGATCCAACAGGCCCTGCAAGGCATCAGCGTGCCGCCCCAACCGCAAATCATGGTGGATTTGCAGATGGAGCAGTACATGCCCGACCCGGACCTGGAAGTGATCGCGCGGTTGATCTCTCAAGACCCGGGCCTGTCCGGTGCACTGCTGAAGATCGTCAACTCGTCGTATTTCGGCCTGAGCAACAAGATCGCCTCGATCCAGCGTGCGGTGAACCTGCTGGGCAGCCGTTCGATCATCAACCTGATCAACGCGCTGTCGATCAAGGGCGAAATGAGCGACGACACCATCGTTACCCTCAACCGCTTCTGGGACACCGCTCAGGATGTGGCGATGACCTGCCTCACCCTGGCCAAGCGTACCGGCGCCCAGGCGGTGGACGAAGCCTATGCCCTGGGCCTGTTCCACGATTGCGGCGTGCCGCTGATGCTTAAGCGTTTCCCCAGTTACATGTCGGTACTGGAGCAGGCTTATGCCAATGCCGGCCCCGACAGCCGCGTGGTCGACACCGAAAACAACGCGTTCAACACCAACCATGCCGTGGTCGGCTACTACACCGCCAAGTCCTGGCGTCTGCCGGAGCATGTGACCGACGCCATCGCCAATCACCACAACGCCTTGGCGGTGTTCAGCGATGAGTCATCGCGCAATTCGCAACTGAAAAACCTGCTGGCGATCCTGAAGATGGCCGAGCATATCTGCTCGTCCTATCGGGTGCTGGGCAACCAGGCGGTGGACCATGAGTGGAATGCCATCGGCCATTTGGTGCTGGACTACGTGGGCCTGTCGGACTACGACTTCGAAAGCATGAAGTTGTCGATCCGCGAACTGGGTGCCCACTGACCCTTTCTTCACGAGGTACACATGCCCGAGTTACCCGAAGTCGAAACCACCCGGCGTGGAATCGCGCCGCACCTGGAAGGCCAGCGGGTCAGCCGCGTGGTGGTGCGTGAACGGCGCTTGCGCTGGCCGATCCCGGAAGACCTCGATGTGCGCCTGTCCGGGCAGCGCATCGTGCTGGTGGAGCGGCGGGCCAAGTACCTGCTGATCAATGCCGAAGTGGGCACCTTGATCAGCCACTTGGGCATGTCCGGCAACTTGCGCCTGGTGGAGGTCGGCATGCCGGCGGCCAAGCATGAGCATGTGGATATCGAATTGGAGTCGGGCCTGGCCCTGCGCTACACCGACCCTCGGCGTTTCGGCGCGATGCTCTGGAGCCAGGACCCGCACAACCACGAACTGCTGATCCGCCTGGGGCCCGAGCCGCTGACTGACCTGTTTGACGGCGAGCGCCTGTTCCAACTGTCCCGTGGCAAGTCGATGGCGGTGAAGCCCTTCATTATGGATAACGCGGTGGTGGTGGGCGTGGGCAATATCTATGCGACGGAAGCGCTGTTTGCGGCAGGGATTGATCCGCGTCGGGCCGCTGGCGGCATTTCGCGCGGGCGTTACTTGAAGCTGGCCATAGAGATCAAACGTGTGCTGGCTGCTGCCATCGAGCGCGGCGGTACCACGTTGCGTGACTTTATCGGCGGCGACGGGCAGCCGGGGTATTTCCAGCAGGAACTGTTCGTCTATGGCCGGGGCGGTGAGGCGTGCAAAGTGTGCGGGAGCGAATTGCGCAATGTGGTGCTGGGGCAGCGGGCGAGTGTGTTTTGCCCTAAGTGCCAGCGCTGATTGATGAGTGATGGCTGATGCAGCCTTCGCGAGCAAGCCCGCTCCCACATTGACCGAGTTTCTTCAGGTTGAATGCGGTCAAGTGTGGGTGCTGGCTTGCCTGCGATGGGGCACCAACAGGTACTGAAAAAGCTCAAGCCTTACCGGTAATCTTCCGGTACTTCTCCATTAACTGCTCTTCCGTCTCCGGATGGGCTTCATCCAGCGGAATGCAATCCACCGGGCACACCTGCTGGCACTGAGGTTCGTCATAGTGGCCGACACACTGGGTGCACAGGTTAGGGTCGATCACGTAGATCTCTTCGCCTTGGGAAATCGCGGCGTTCGGGCACTCGGGTTCGCAGACGTCGCAGTTGATGCAATCGTCGGTGATGATCAAGGACATGGAAACTCCTGCCGCGGCAGTCAGCCAAGGCATCTGAAAAACTAATGCGCGCAATTGTGCCGCATTGGCGCCCGCAGTGCGAGCAGGCGCCGATTCAGCGGTCTTACTTCTTGAAGCGCAGGGTCAGCGCATCGGCCACGGCCGGGTGCACGAACTTGGTGATATCTCCGCCCAAAGCGGCAATTTCACGGACTAACGTCGAGGAAATGAACGAATAACGCTCCGACGGCGTGAGGAAAAGGCTTTCCACATCCGGCGCCAGTTGGCGGTTCATGTTGGCCAACTGGAACTCGTATTCGAAGTCCGACACCGCACGCAGGCCGCGCAGGAACACATTGGCGTTCTGCTCTTTGGCAAAATGCGCCAGCAGCGTCGAAAAGCCCACCACTTCCACGTTGGGCAGGTGCTTGGTGACCTCGCGCGCCAGCTCCACGCGCTGTTCCAGGGGAAACAGCGGGTTTTTCTTGGGGCTGGCTGCGACCGCGATGATCACATGGTCGAACAAGCGTGAGGCACGTTCGACCAGATCGCCATGGCCTTTGGTAATCGGGTCGAAGGTTCCTGGGTACAACACTCGGTTCATCGCGTCGTCCTGGCGGAGTCCGTTGGGGAACCGGATGGTATCGCAGCCATCCCGGTCGGGAAAGTCAACTTATGCAGAAGAAAGCACTATAGACATGACGAATACCGTGTTTTTTCACGCTGTTTTCAGACGTTCGGCCAATGCTGTCGCCAGTTGGGCGGTCAAACCGTACACCGATAATTGTGGGTTGGCCCCAATACTGGTGGGGAATAAAGAGCCGTCATGGATCGACAGGTTGCGCAGTTGGTGATGGCGCCCGAGGCTGTCGGCCACTGCGTTTTTCGGGTCTTCACCCATGGCGCAACCGCCCATCACATGAGCGCTGCCCAGGCAGGTGCGGTGCAACTCCAGGTTCAGGTCGTCAATCATCGTGCGAGCTTCGCCGAGGGTTTTGACGTAGCGCGCATCGTGATGCAGCGGCTTGACCGACTTGGCGCCGGCCGCGAACTGGATCTCGGCCATGCTGTGGAACGCACGGCGCAAGCCATCCCAGGCGTAGGCCGACACCTGGTAGTCGAGCACCGGCGTGCCATCGCCGCGCAACTCCACACTGCCGCCCGGGCTGTCGGGGTGGAAGCCGTCGCGCAGGAGCGCCAGCATCGCGTGGGTGTTGGGCAACTGACTCATGTCCAGGGCGTTCTGGGCGCCATAGCCGCCGAGCAGGGTGCTGGCCAACGCCGGGTGCAAAGGCGGTGCCTCCAGCTTGTATGACATTTTGCCAGTGGTGCCGTCCTGCCACTGGAAGTGATCGGAATAGATCGATTGCGGCGCGCCGTAGAACGGATTGATCACCTCGTCGAACAACCCGGCGGAGAAATTCACCAGGTGCAGGAAGGTGCGTTTGCCCAGCCGCGTATGCGGGTCAGGCGCGTCCGAGCGCATCAGCAGCGCCGGGCTGTTGATGCCGCCGCCGGAGAGCACGTAGTGCTTGGCCTTCACGGTGATCTTGCGGCCAGTCGGCGCCACGCACAGGCTATCCATGGCCACACATTCCAGGCTGCTAATCGTGTCACCGCTGTAGACGAGCCGTTCGGCGCGTGCCAGGTAGAGCAGTTCGCCACCCTTTTCCAGGGTGGATGGAATCGTGGTCACCAGCATCGATTGCTTGGCATTGACCGGGCAACCCATACCGCAATACCCCAGGTTGAAGCAGCCGCGCACGTTACGAGGGATGACATGCCAGCTGTAACCGAGCTGTTCGCATCCTTTGCGGATTACGTCGTTGTTGGGGTTGGGCGGCAGAGCCCAGGGCGCGATGCCCAGGCGTTGCTCCATTTTTTCAAACCATGGCGCCATCTCGGCGCTGCTATGGCCCTTCACCGCGTATTCGCTGGCCCAGTGGCTGAGGGTGGCGTCCGGCGTACGGAAGCTCGACGTCCAGTTGATCAGCGTCGTGCCGCCTACCGCGCGACCTTGCAGGATCGTGATCGCGCCATCCTTGCTCATGCGGCCGATGCCTTCCTGATAGAGGCTGGTGTAGGCCTCGTCTTCCAGCAGCTTGAAGTCGCTGCTGGTCTTGAGCGGGCCTTCTTCGATCAGCAGCACCTTGTAACCGGCGGCACTGAGGATTTCGGCGGTGGTGCCGCCACCGGCGCCGCTGCCGATGATCACGACGTCGGCTTCCAAGGTCAGGTCGTTGTCGAGGGTGGCGCCATTGTGGGTTTTCCAGCCACGGGCCATGCCGTCGCGGAACAGATCAGGTACGGGCATAGGAATGCACTCTTATTTTTGTACGGAGTTGCGGTCAATGTGGGAGCTGGCAAGCCAGCTCCCACATTTGATTGGGTTATCAAGGCTAAATCTTCGGCGGGCCTGGATAACCGCAGTGCGCCCATGACGTCGGCTGGAAGTACCAGGCCATGATCACCAGCTTGAGCAGCGAGCCCTGGCCCATGCGCAGCAGGTTCAGGTAGCTGTTTTCCCAACGGTGCAGGAAGTTGCGGATCTGCTCGCTGCTGGCGTTTTCCCAACTGCCCCAGATCCCGGTCAAGGGCCCACGGGTGATGGCCATGCCCAACACGTCGAACAGTTGCTGGGTGAGCTTGAACATCTCTGGCGACAGATGCTGCAGGCTGAAGTCGAGTTTTTTGAGGGTGCCCTCAATGCCGCTCGCAACCGCCTGGGCGCTGGCCACGCCTTCCAGCAACACAGGGATCACCGCGCGCAGGAACGGCAGATCACTGCTACGCAACATCACGAAACCGCTGGCCGGCGTGCTGCTGGAACAACCCGTGAGACTGGCGCCCAGCCCGGCGGTAGCCAGGAAGGCGCTGGCACACAGGCCGATTTTCAGGACGCCGCGCCGCGTCAACGCGGGTGAATCAGTCAGGCTAGGGTTCATTGTTGTTGTTATCCCGTGAGTGGCGGTTTCAGCGGATGAACAGCTTTTGGATCAACGTCTGGATCGATTTTCCGTAGGGCGGGTAGATCAACTTCGCTGCGTTCAGGCGCTGTTTCACCAGCACACCCTTGGCTTTGCTGAACGTGAGGAAGCCTTCATGGCCGTGGTAGTGGCCCATGCCCGACGGGCCGATACCGCCAAACGGCATGTCGTCCTGGGCCACGTGCAGCAGGGTGTCGTTCAGGCACACACCGCCGGAATGGGTTTCGTGAAGCACGCGGTTTTGCTCGCCCTTGTTGTAGCCGAAGTAATACAGGGCCAGCGGGCGAGGGCGCTGGTTGATGTAGGCAAAGGCCTGGTCGATGCCGCGATACGGCACGATCGGCAGCACCGGGCCGAAGATTTCGTCCTGCATCACGGTCATGTCATCGCTGACGTTCAACAATAGGCTGTGGGCCATGCGCCGCGCCTGGCCTTGGTCGTACAGTGGAATCAAGGTGGCGCCTTTGTCGGTGGCGTCCTTGACGTAGGCATTGAGTCGCGCGAGCTGTCGCTCGTTAATGATGGCGGTGTAGTCCGGGTTGTCGGCCAGGGTCGGATAAAACCCGCGAACGGCCTGGGTGTAGGCCTCGACAAATCCCTCGACGCGATCTTCCGGCACCAGCACGTAGTCCGGGGCCACGCAAGTTTGGCCGGCGTTCAGCGCTTTACCGAAGGCGATGCGCTCGGCGGCGTCCTTGAGCGGTACATCGGCGGACACAATGGCGGGCGACTTCCCGCCCAGTTCCAGCGTGACCGGCGTAAGGTGTTCGGCCGCCGCACGCATCACATGCTTGCCAATGCTGGTGGCCCCGGTAAACAACAAGTGATCGAAGGGCAACTTGGAGAACGCCATGCCGACTTCGGCCTCACCCAGCACCACGCACACCAGGTCCTCGGGGAAGATCTTCGCCAGCAGCGCCTTGAGCAGCTCGCCGGTGGCAGGCGTGGATTCGCTCAGCTTGAGCATCACCCGGTTACCCGCCGCCAATGCGCCGACCAACGGACCGATGGCCAGGTACAGCGGGTAGTTCCAGGGCACGATCACACCGACCACGCCCAAGGGTTGATAGATGACTTTGGCTGACGCGGGCTGGAAGGCAATGCCTACGGCGCGGCGGGAAGGTTTCATCCAGCCCTTGAGGTGTTTGCTGGCATAGTGAATGCCATGCAGGCTGGGCATCAGTTCGGCGAACAGGGTTTCGTCAGCGCTGCGGTGGCTGAAATCCTGGCTGATCGCATTGATCAGCGCCTGGCGCTCGTCGCTGAGCAGGTCACGCAGGGCCTTGAGCCATTGCTGGCGCTGTGCGGCTGGCGGCATCGGGTTGGCGGCGTAGGCATGGCGTTGGGTGTCGAACAGCGCCTGGAGCTGGTCCAGCACCTGGGTATCTTGCAGATAGGCAACGTTGGCAGACATGGCGGCGTTCCCGATTGTTATAGGTCTGCCTGGATTTTTAGAGTCATTACTCTAAATTGTCAAATGTCATTACGCCCAGATGCGGATTTATCCCTGTAAGAATAGGCCGTAAGATGCCCCATCACGTGTACAGAAGCTGATCCCCTATGGCACCACGAGTAAAGACCAGCGAGCGCATTGTGCAAACCAGCCTGGAGCTTTTTAACCAGCAGGGCGAGCGCAGTGTGAGCACCAACCACATTGCCGCCCATATGGAAATTTCGCCGGGCAACCTGTACTACCACTTCCCCAACAAGCAGGCGATCATCGCCGTGCTGTTCCGCGAATACGAAGCACTGGTGGACAGTTTCCTGCGCCCGCCCCAAGGTCGCGCCGTCACCGTCGAAGACAAACGTTTCTACCTGCAGGCCGTGTTGGCCGGCATGTGGCGCTACCGTTTCCTGCACCGCGACCTCGAACACTTGCTGGAAAGCGACCCGGAGCTGGCGACCGGCTATCGGCGCTTCTCCCAGCGCTGCCTGACCCAGGGGGCGCTATTTACCAAGGGTTTGTCGACGCCGGCATCCTCAATATGGACCCGGTGCAAACCGAAGCCCTGACCCTCAATGCCTGGATCATCCTCACCTCCTGGGTGCGTTTCTTGTGCACCACCAACGAAAACTCTGCCCACTTGAGTGCTGAGGCGATCAAACGCGGGGTCTATCAGGTGTTGGTGCTGGAGGCTGGGTTTGTCACGCCTCAGGCCAAGGACGCCGTGGATGCATTATTCAAAGAGTTTTACGTGCCGTTGAATCAGGCATTGGAAGAAGTGAAGTAGGACCTTTCCCGAATCTGTTCATAGGAGTCCGTCATGCCGCTTGCCCAATTGATCAGCCCCCAGCAACTGGCCGAGCGCCAGAAGGCCGCCTCGGTGGTGATCCTGGATTGCCGCTTTGCCCTGGAAGACCCGGACTACGGGCGTTGCAGCTATGCCGAAGGGCATATCGAGGGCGCGCAATACGCCGACCTGAACCGACACCTCAGTGGCCCGGTGATCAAGGGCGTGACCGGGCGTCATCCATTGCCGGCGGCAGAGACGTTGGTTCAGCAATTGCGGGCGTGGGGCATCAGCGCTGACACCGATATCGTGTTGTATGACGACGGCCCCGGCGCCTATGCCGCCCGCGCCTGGTGGCTGCTGGCCTGGCTGGGTAAGCGTGACGGTGTGTTTATCCTGGATGGCGGCCTCAAGGCCTGGCACGGCGCAGGTTTCCCACTGAGTCTGGACGCGCCGCTGGTGGCGCCTGGGACATTCGCCGGTACGCCGGACAACCGACTGTTGCTGGACGCCGAACAGCTGGAAAAACGCTTGGGCCAGCCGGAACTGACACTGATCGATGCCCGCGCTCAACCACGCTTTCGCGGTGACGTGGAGCCCATCGACCCCGTCGCAGGGCATATCCCTGGCGCACAATGTGCGGCGTTCAATGAAAACCTGGACACCGACGGCCGCTTCCTGCCGGCTGCACAGCTCAAGCAGCGCTTCGCTGCCCAATTGCAGGGACGCTCGCCGGACGAGCTGGTGGCGTATTGCGGTTCGGGCGTGACGGCGTGCCACAACCTGTTTGCCCTGAGCCTGGCGGGTTACCCGTTGGGCAAGTTGTACGCAGGGTCGTGGAGCGAATGGATTACCGATCCAAAGCGCGAAATCGCTACAGGCGACTCAGTCAGTTGAGATGTAAACCCAAGCCAGCGCCCACAGGGTTAACCGTGTTGTGCCAGCAGCCATTGAGGAATGCGCCGCTCCAGGTAGTAACCCGGGCGTTTCAGGGTGCCATCGACAAATCCGACATGCCCACCCTTGGCCAGTAGCTCAAGCTCCGTGCACGCCGACAGTTCGCTCGCTTCAGGTAGGCTGTGGGCGAACACAAAGGGGTCATCGGCGGCCTGGATGATCAGGCTTGGGGTGCGGATATCGCCCAGGTAATAGCGGCTCGATGCACGGCGGTAATAGTCCTCGGCACTCAGAAACCCGTGCAGAGGCGCGGTGACCCGGCCGTCGAAATCCCAGAACGTGCGCATCTTTTCCAGTGGGCCCAGGTCTTCCAATGCCTTGAGCCCGTCTGTCCGGCCGTCCAGCAGGAAACGGCTCTGCTTGACGCGGATATACGCCAGCATTTCACGCATGAAATGCTTTTGATAAACCCGCGAAAAGCCCAGGCCGATGCGATCCGCACACTGGTCCAGACGAAACGGCACCGACACCGCCGCCGCGCCTTGCAGCCCTGATGCCGAGCCGGTTTCGCCCAAATGCTTGAGCAGCACATTGCCGCCCAGTGAATAACCCACGGCATACAACGGCGCCAACGGCCGTTTGGCCCGCAGATGGGCAATCGCCGCCGCCAGGTCTTCGCTGGCACCCGAGTGATAGCTGCGCGCCAACAGATTCGGTTCGCCCGAACAACCACGCCAATTCAATGCAGCGCTGGCCCAGCCTTGCGCGGCCAGGGCTTTCTGCAGGCCGGCCACGTAGGGCGAGTTGGAGGAACCGGTCAGCCCGTGCAGCACCAGCACCAACGGCGCTTGCGCGTCGTGGGGGCCATGCCAGTCGAGGTCCAGGAAGTCGCCGTCTTCCAGCCACAGGCGTTCGCGTTGGCGTTCGATATGAGTAGTGGGGCGCCACAGCGGCCCCCACAGCGTTTGCAAGTGGGGGTTGCCGAGGCCGAAGGCGGGGGTGAATGTGTTAGCGCAAGGGTTCATGCCGATCTCTGTAATGAGCGGTGCGACGATTCGACAAGCCCGCTCACCACAAAAGCTCGCTCGCCCGGAGGTCAGGCGGCGCTGCGGTGCCACAGCGCGTAGTACACCCGCCCGGATTTCTGTTCCCGGTGCAGGCGCCACGCTGCCGGCAGGCCCAGGGTAGAGGGCGCGGTCTCGCTTTCAGTGTAGATCCACGCATCCGGTGCCAGCCACTGACGTTCTTCCAGCAGTGCGCACACGGTTGGCAGCAGGTTCTGGTTGAACGGCGGGTCGAGGAACACCACGTCGTATTCGCTGGCCGGCTGGGTTTCCAGGTAGCGCAGGGCGTCGGCGGTCTGGACCTGACCGGTGGTGCAGCGCAGCGTGCCCAAGTGTTCCTTGAGGCTGGAGACCGCCACGTTGCTGGCGTCCAGCGCCTGGCCCAGGGCGGCCCCACGGGACAGTGCCTCCAGGAACAGCGCGCCGCTGCCGGCGAAGGGGTCGAGCACCTTGGCCCCGGCAATGTACGGCGCGAGCCAGTTGAACAGGGTTTCACGCACACGGTCCGGCGTCGGGCGCAGGCCCACCACGTCGGGGAAGCTCAGCTTGCGGCTGCGCCATTCGCCGCCAATGATGCGCAGCTGGCCCACACCGTTATGCACGTTGTGGACGGGTTTTTTCGGGCGAGATGAACTGGCCATTAATGCTCCGGAACCCCGAGCGGCTGCTCGGCGATTTTGTCAGTGGGGGGCGGTAGTGGCTTTTGCGCAATCGTCGGGCCGGCGGTCACGATGACCATCTTGTCGGCGCTCAAGTGTTTGTTCATTGCAGCCTTGACCTGCTCTACGGTCAGGGCCTGGGATTGTTTCATGAAATCTTCCAGATAGGTCAGCGGCAGGTTATAGAAACCCATGGCACCCAGCTGCCCGGCGATATCGGCGTTGCTCGCGGTCGACAGCGGGAAGCTGCCGGCCAGTTCGCGCTTGGCGTCATCGAGTTCCTTTTGCGTCGGGCCGGTCTTGAGGTAGTCGGCTACCACGTCCTCCACCAGGCGCAGGGTGCCGCCGCTCATTTCTGCACGGGTTTGCAGGTTGATCATGAACGGGCCACGCACCTGCATCGGCGAGAAGCCGGAGTACACACCGTAGGTCAGGCCGCGTTTCTCGCGCACTTCGCTCATCAAGCGGGTGCCGAAACCACCGCCGCCGAGGATCTGGTTGCCCAGGGACAGGGCTGCATAGTCCGGGTCGGCACGGTCGATCCCCAGTTGGGCGAACAGCAGGTGAGTCTGCTTGGAGGGGAATTCGATGCGGTTCAGACCCGGCTTGGGGTCGGTCGGCTGGGCGATTTTCGGCAACGCCGGGCCTTTAGGCAGCGAGGCGGAAATCTTGCCCGTCATGGCTTCGGCCTCGGCGCGGGTCAGGTCACCCACCACCGCGATCACTGCGTTGCCGGCCGCATAGGCCTTGGCGTGAAACGCCTGCAACTGTGCCAGGGTGATCTTCGGAACGCTCTGCGGCGTACCTTCGCTCGGGTGCGCGTAAGGGTGGTCGCCGTACAGCCGCTTGAACAACTCAAGGCTCGCCAGCTTGCCGGGGTTCTGTTTCTGGTACTCGAAGCCGGCGAGGATCTGGTTCTTGATCCGCGCCAGAGAGTCGGCCGGGAAGGTCGGCTTGCCGATTACCTGGTCAAACAGGGTAAGGGCTGCGTCACGTTTATCGCTGGCGCTGAGGCTGCGCAGGGACACCAGCGCCATGTCGCGATAAGCGCCATTGCCAAAATCTGCGCCCAGGCCTTCGAAGTCACGGGCGATCTGGCTTACATCCTTGCCCGGCACGCCTTCGTTGAGCATGGCGTTGGTCATCAGCGCCAGGCCCGGCACGTTGCCATCCTGGCTGCTGCCGGCGGCGAACAGGATGCGCACGTCGAACATCGGCAGTTCATGGGCTTCCACGAACAGCACCTTGGCGCCTTCGGCGGTGGTCCAGGTTTGCACGTCGAGCTTGCGGTTGGTCGGTGCCTTGTCGTCCAGTTCCGCCAGCGATTGCAGCGTGTTGCTCGATTGGGCTTTTTCCAGCGCGGGGCTGGCGACGGAGTCGCTCGGACGCAGGAAATACACGGCACTGGCGGCGATCAGGGTGACAACGATCAGGCCGGGGAAGATCAGGCGGCTGCTTTTGCGATCACTCATGAGCGGTCTCCAGAGGCAAGACATGGGCGACGCTGAGACGTTCGCGGATGAAATAGGTACGCGCGGCTTTCTGGATATCTTCCGGGGTCACGCTTTGCAGGTCGGCAAGCTCCGTGTCCATCAGCTTCCAGGACAGGCCGACGGTCTCCAGGGAGCCAATGGCCGTAGCCTGGCTGGTAATGGAGTCACGCTGGTAGACCAGGCCGGCAATGACCTGGGCGCGGATACGTTCCAGTTCTTCAGCGGTCGGAGGCTTAGCCTTCAGTTCTTCCAGAAGGCGCCACAGGCCGGCTTCAGCTTGGGCGACGGTCTTTTTCTTCTGCTGATTGGGGGTGGCGGTCAACATGAACAGGGTGTCGCCACGGGTGTAGGCGTCGTAGTTGGTGGAGGCCGCGGAGACCAGCTCTTCACCGCGCTCCAACTGTTCGGAGATCCGTGCGCTGTAGCCGCCGTCCAGCAAGGCCGAGATCAGGCGCAGGGCCTGTACCGAGCGTTTGTCTTCGGCGGTGGCCAGGCCTGGCACGTTGAAGCCCAGGATCACGCTGGGCAGTTGGGTCTGCACCTTCATGGTCAGCAGGCGCTCGCCAGGCTCGGCCAATTCCATCGGGATCTTGGCCGGTGGCACGTCACGCTTGGGGATCGGGCCGAAGTAGCGCTGGGCCAGGTTCTTCACCTCGTCTGGGGTGACGTCGCCGACCACCACCAACGTGGCATTGTTCGGCACGTACCAGGATTGGTACCAGTGGCGCAGTTCTTCGACCTTCATGCGGTCCAGGTCGGCCATCCAGCCGATGGTCGGCGTGTGGTAGCCGCTGGCCGGGAATGCCATGGCCTTGAAGCGCTCGTAGGCTTTGGACATCGGGTTATCGTCGGTGCGCAGGCGGCGCTCCTCCTTGATTACCTCGATTTCGCGACTGAATTCGTCGGCCGGCAGGCGCAGGCTGGCCATGCGGTCGGCTTCCAGCTCGAAGGCGACGCCCAGGCGGTCACGGGCCAGTACCTGGTAGTAGGCGGTGTAGTCGTCGCTGGTGAAGGCGTTCTCTTCGGCACCCAGGTCGCGCAGGATCAGCGAGGCTTCGCCAGGGCCGACCTTGGCGCTGCCCTTGAACATCATGTGTTCCAGGGCGTGGGACAAACCCGTCTGGCCCGGGGTTTCGTAGCTCGAACCCACCTTGTACCAGACCTGGGAAACCACCACAGGCGCGCGATGATCTTCGCGCACGACCACCTTCAGGCCGTTATCCAGGGTGAATTCATGGGTGGGTTGTGGGTCGGCAGCCAAGGCTGAAAGAGGCAGACAAACTGTGCTGAACAGCAGGCCTGCGGCGCAGCGGGCTAGAGCATTCATTCGTTTTTAAACCTGTTGGGCTGCCCGCTTGGTCTTAGCGTCGGCGGGCGAGGAGGTGCTAGGATACTGATCCGACTTAGGGACGGCCACTGCGGCTGTCCTGTTAAGGCCCCATTTTGGCCTTACAAAATGTTGCGCATGAACGAGCTGGCTAAAAAACAGTCTGTTACGCATCGAATTTTATTTACCGACGCGCCCCGTGGCGCGTCGCTACCTTGAGATAGCCGTCTCCATGTTTGGTTCCAACGACGACAAGAAGACCCCAGCTGCGGCTGGCGAGAAAAAAGGCCTGTTCGGATGGCTGCGCAAAAAGCCGCAGGAAACCGTCGACGAACAGCCACAGGTTCAAACTGAACCGGTCCCTGAGCCTATAGTAGAAGCCGAACCGGTCGCCGAAACGCCTGCGCCGGTGGTGTTGCCGATGGCTGAGCCGGTTCTGCAGCCGCTCGCCGAGGCGGAGCCTGAACCTGAGCCGGAACCCGCGCACAAGCCGTGGCCGGAACTGCCGGTAGCGGAAGAGCCCGTGGCGCTGGTTGAAGATGTGCAGGCCGAGCATGTGGTTCCGCCGATTCCGGTAGTCATTGAGCCTCAGCCGGTTGTCGCTGAAGCACCCGCACCCGTGACGGTCGAGCCAGCGATTGCGGCTCCCGTCATTGTCGAAGAACCTGCCGCTCCTGCTGAAACCAGCAAGACCGGCTTCTTCGCCCGTCTCAAGCAAGGCCTGAGCAAGACCAGCGCCAGCATCGGCGAAGGCATGGCCAGCCTGTTTCTCGGCAAAAAGGTCATTGATGACGAACTGCTGGAAGACATCGAAACCCGTCTGCTCACTGCCGACGTAGGCGTAGAAGCCACCGCCGTGATCATCCAGAGCCTCACCCAGAAGGTCGCGCGCAAGCAGCTGACCGACGCTGACGCCCTGTACAAATCCCTGCAGGCTGAGTTGGCCGCCATGCTCAAGCCGGTGGAAGCACCGCTGGTGATCACCCCGAAAAAACCCTTTGTAATCCTGGTAGTCGGCGTCAATGGCGCCGGCAAGACCACCACCATTGGCAAGCTGGCCAAAAAACTGCAGTCCGAAGGCAAGAAAGTCATGCTGGCGGCGGGCGACACCTTCCGTGCCGCAGCGGTTGAACAGCTGCAGGTCTGGGGCGAGCGCAACAAGATCCCGGTGATCGCCCAGCATACTGGCGCCGATTCCGCCTCGGTGATCTTCGACGCCGTGCAAGCCGCCAAGGCCCGTAACATCGACGTGTTGATCGCCGATACCGCCGGACGCCTGCACACCAAAGACAATTTGATGGAAGAGCTGAAAAAGGTCCGCCGCGTGATCGGCAAGCTGGATGCAGACGCGCCGCATGAGGTGCTGTTGGTGCTTGACGCGGGCACCGGCCAGAACGCCATCAGCCAGGCCAAACAATTCAACCAGACGGTACAACTGACCGGCCTGGCATTGACTAAGCTCGACGGCACAGCCAAGGGCGGCGTGATCTTCGCCCTGGCCAAACAGTTCGGGTTGCCGATTCGTTATATCGGTGTCGGTGAAGGCATCGACGACCTGCGCACCTTTGAAGCCGAACCCTTTGTACAGGCACTGTTTGCCGAGCGGGAGCGTTCATGATTCGATTCGAGCAGGTCGGTAAACGCTATGCCAACGGGCATGTGGGCTTGCATGAGCTGAGCTTTCGGGTGCGTCGCGGCGAGTTTCTGTTTGTAACCGGCCACTCAGGCGCCGGCAAAAGTACCTTGTTGCGCCTGCTGCTGGCCATGGAACGCCCGACCACCGGCAAGTTACTGCTGGCGGGCCAGGACTTGGCCACCATCAGCAATGCACAGATTCCGTTCCTGCGCCGCCAGATCGGCGTGGTGTTCCAGAATCACCAATTGCTGTTCGATCGCACCGTGTTCAACAACGTGGCACTGCCGTTGCAGATCCTCGGGCTGTCCAAGGCCGAGATCGTCAAACGTGTGGATTCGGCCCTGGAGCGCGTGGCGCTGTCGGACAAAACCGATCTCTACCCTGGCGACCTGTCCACCGGCCAGCAACAGCGCGTTGGCATCGCCCGCGCCATCGTCCACCGCCCGGCCCTGCTGCTGGCGGACGAACCCACCGGTAACCTCGACCCGCGCCTGGCGGCCGAGATCATGGGCGTTTTCGAAGACATCAACCGCCTGGGCACCAGCGTGCTGATCGCCAGTCACGACCTGGCGCTGATCGCGCGCATGCGCCATCGCATGCTCACCTTGCAACGCGGCCGCTTGATCGGTGACGGGGAGGCCGGCGTATGAGTGCGACACGCAGCCCTAAAGTTTCCGAGCGCGTGGCGCCGAAACCGGCCGACCCGCAACCACCGAAGAAAAAACACGATCACGACGATGACGGCCCGGACTTCAGTACCTTGCTGCGCGCCTGGATCGAAAGCCATCGCGCCAGCCTGGTCGACAGTCTGCGCCGCCTGGGCAAGCAGCCGATCGGCAGCTTTTTCACCTGCCTGGTAATGGCGGTGGCCCTGAGCCTGCCGATGGGCCTGTCGCTGCTGCTCAATAATGTGGAGCGCCTGGGCGGTTCATGGCAGCGCGCAGCGCAGATTTCCCTGTACCTGAACATCGATGCCAGCGCCAAAGATGGCGAAGCGTTGCGCGACGACATCAAGAACATTCCAGGCGTGGCGGATGCCGAGTACATCAGCCGCGATCAGGCCCTTGAGGAGTTCCAGCAACAATCCGGCCTGGGCGAGGCGCTCAAGGAGCTGCCGCAGAACCCGCTGCCGGGTGTGGTGCTGGTAACGCCGAATGAAGTCGACAAGCCGGCGCTGGAAGCCCTGCGACAAAAACTCGCAGAGATGCCCAAGGTGCAACAGGCGCAACTTGATCTAGTCTGGGTAGAGCGCCTGGCGGCCATCCTCAAGCTGGGCGACCGCTTTGTGTTCGGCCTGACGGTGCTGTTGGTGTCTGCATTACTTTTGGTGATAGGTAATACCATTCGTCTTCATATTGAAAACCGTCGCACCGAGATAGAAGTGATTAAACTGGTCGGCGGCACGGACAGCTATGTGCGTCGTCCTTTTCTGTACATGGGCGCGCTTTATGGCTTCGGCGCCGGGATTTTGTCCTGGTGCGTGCTGGCATTTGGCCTGGACTGGCTGAACGACGCGGTTGTCGGGCTTGCCGGACTCTACGGCAGTGATTTCGCACTGGCCGGTGTGCCGGTAGCCGATGGTCTGAGTCTCTTGCTTGGCGCGGTATTGTTGGGGTATATCGGTGCGTGGATTGCGGTCGCTCGTCATTTACGCGAGTTGGCACCGAAGTAGTTAATGTCAGATTAATGTGGTTTCGTTTGTATTGACCGTATTGGTGGTTTAGGGAACTTGTCCTACGGTTCCCGGTCAATTTTCGCAGTGCTTCACTGCACGAGTTATGTGAGTCGGAGGTTTTTTCGTATGACCACTTCTTTGCAACCTGCCTATGCCTTGGTCCCGGGTGCGAACCTGGAAGCCTACGTGCACACGGTCAACAGCATTCCATTGCTGACGCCTGAGCAGGAGCGTGAACTGGCCGAGAGTCTCTACTATGAGCAGGATTTGGGGGCGGCTCGGCAGATGGTGCTCGCCCACCTGCGTTTTGTCGTACATATCGCCCGTAGCTACAGTGGCTACGGCCTGGCCCAGGCTGACCTGATCCAGGAAGGCAACGTCGGCCTGATGAAGGCCGTGAAACGTTTCAACCCTGAAATGGGTGTGCGTCTGGTGTCGTTTGCTGTGCACTGGATCAAGGCGGAAATCCACGAGTTCATCCTGCGCAACTGGCGCATTGTGAAAGTCGCGACCACCAAGGCCCAGCGCAAGCTGTTCTTCAATCTGCGCAGCCAGAAGAAACGTCTGGCGTGGCTGAACAACGAGGAAGTCCACCGCGTGGCCGAAAGCCTCGGTGTGGAACCCCGTGAAGTGCGTGAGATGGAAAGCCGCCTGACCGGCCATGACATGGCCTTCGACCCGGCCGCCGAAGCGGACGACGACAGCGCCTTCCAATCGCCGGCCAACTACCTGGAAGACCACCGGTACGACCCGGCGCGTCAACTGGAAGACGCCGACTGGAGCGACAACTCCAATCACAACCTGCACGAAGCGCTGGAAGTGCTGGACGACCGCAGCCGTGACATCCTCTACCAGCGTTGGCTGGCGGAAGAAAAAGCCACGCTGCACGACCTGGCGCAGAAGTACAACGTTTCGGCCGAGCGGATTCGTCAGCTTGAGAAAAGCGCGATGAACAAGCTGAAGTTGTCGATCGCCGCCTAAAACGCTGCGAAAAGCCAAAAAAATGCCCCGATCAAAAGATCGGGGCATTTTTGTTTGCATCTATTTACTGACCGTAACAGCTGTCGAGCCCTGGCGAGAGAGGTTGGGTCAGTCGGACCAAGGGGCCTTGCGGGCGTTATTCAACTCAGCCAGATATCCATCCCCACCCAACTGGCTCATCTGCTGCCGAATCCACGCCGCGCGCCTTGTCACATACGCCGTCGGATGACTGGCACTCCAGACCCGCGGGTTAGGCAATACGGCAGCCAGATAGCTGGCCTGCTGCCGTGAAATACCCTTGGCGCTGACCCCAAAGTGATGCCGTGCAGCCGCTTCCGCACCAAACACCCCTTCATCCCATTCAACGCTGTTGAGGTAGACCTCAAGGATCCGTTGCTTGGGCCACAACACCTCGATCAACCCGGTAAACCAGGCTTCCAGCCCTTTGCGCAGATAACTGCGGCCGGCCCACAGGAACAGGTTCTTCGACACCTGCTGGCTCAACGTACTGGCGCCGCGGATCGAGCCACCGCGCTCGTTGTGCAGGATGGCCGCCTGGATCGCGCCGAAATCAAAACCCCAATGCTGCGGGAAACGCTGGTCTTCACCGGCCATCACCGCCACTTTGAGGTCATCGGAGATCTCATCCCACGGCACCCAGCTGCGCTGCAGGTCAATGGGCTCGCCGTCGAACCAGGATTCGACCTTGCGCTCTACCATCAGCGCGGTGAAGGGCGGCGGGACGACACGAAACAGCAGCACCAGCAGCACACTGCCGATGGCAAACCATTTCACGACGTTGAGAAAGCGTTTGAAAAGGAGACGCAGCATAGAGATGGCTTGGCCGAACCCGTTGAGCGGGCCATTATACAGACCCGGCCCTTTGAGTCTGACTGGAGTTCCTCATGTTGCGTGGCTTTCTGATGTTGGCTGCCTTTTTCGGCTTCACGGGTGTCGCTCTCGGCGCGTTCGCCGCCCATGGCCTGAAAAACCGCCTGAGCGCCGAGTACCTGGCGATCTTCCACACCGGCGTGACCTACCAGTTGGTGCACACCCTGGCATTGTTCGGCGTGGCGTTGCTGGCGGCACATATTCCTGGCCGATTGGTCAGCTGGGCAGGCATCTCGTTTACCCTTGGCATCCTGCTGTTCTCCGGCAGCCTGTACGTGCTGACCCTGACCGGAATCAGCAAACTCGGGATCATCACCCCGTTTGGCGGGCTGGCCTTCCTGCTGGGCTGGTTTTTCCTCGGTTTGGCAGCGTGGCGTCTACAGGCCGCCTGACCAAGGGGCTTGGGCCAGCAACCCCAATCGGGCTAGAATGCGGGCCCCTTAAAACGATGGCGGCCCGTGGCATGCGCATTCAGTTGAACGGCGAATCCTTTGAACTGCCCGACGGCGAAACCGTTGCGGCCCTGCTGACCCGCCTGGACCTGACCGGGCGTCGCGTCGCAGTGGAACTCAACCTGGATATCGTCCCGCGTAGCCTGCACGCCGACACTGCGCTCACCGAGGGTGACCAGGTCGAAGTGGTCCACGCCATCGGCGGCGGCTAATCGCGCAGCTTCCTGAATTCTGCAGAACCTCACCCCATTTCGAGGATTTCCCATGAGCATCGTTCGTAGCGATAAGCCTTTCGTCCTGGCCGGTCGTACCTACCAGTCCCGTCTGCTGGTCGGCACCGGCAAGTACCGCGACATGGAAGAAACCCGTCTGGCCATCGAAGCCTCGGGCGCCGAGATCGTGACCTTCGCCGTGCGCCGCACCAACCTCGGCCAGATCGAAGGCGAGCCAAACCTGCTCGAAGTGCTGTCGCCGGATCGCTACACCTTTTTGCCGAACACCGCCGGTTGCTACGACGCCATCGAAGCCGTGCGCACCTGTCGCCTGGCCCGAGAGCTGCTCGACGGCCACAACCTGGTGAAGCTGGAAGTGCTGGCCGACCAGAAAACCCTGTTCCCCAACGTCATCGAAACCCTCAAGGCCGCTGAAACCCTGGTCAAGGAAGGTTTCGACGTGATGGTCTACACCAGCGATGACCCCATCATCGCGCGCCAGCTGGCGGAAATCGGCTGCATTGCCGTGATGCCGCTGGCCGGTCTGATCGGCTCGGGCCTGGGTATCTGCAATCCCTACAACCTGCAGATCATCCTCGAAGAAGCCAAGATCCCGGTGCTGGTGGATGCGGGCGTGGGCACGGCCTCCGACGCAACCATCGCCATGGAACTGGGCTGCGACGCGGTGCTGATGAACTCCGCCATCGCCCATGCCCAGCAACCGGTCATGATGGCCGAAGCCATGAATCACGCCATCGTCGCGGGCCGCCTGGCCTACCTCGCCGGTCGCATGCCGAAAAAACTCTACGCCAGCGCCTCCTCGCCGCTGGATGGTCTGATCAAGTAAGAGCCATTGATGACTGAATCAAACGAAACGCCGAACACCCTGGAAACCGGTGACGAGTCCAAGCACCGCCGCATCAAGAGTTTTGTGATGCGTGCTGGTCGCATGACCGAAGGCCAGCAAAAAGGCCTGGAGCAAGGTGCGCCGCTGTACGTGTTGCCCCTGGCCGACGCGCCGGTGGACTACGATCAGGTGTTCGGCCGTTCGGCCCCGCGTTCCCTGGAAATCGGCTTCGGCATGGGCCACTCCCTGCTGGAAATGGCCGCCGCTGCGCCGGACCAGGACTTCATTGGTGTGGAAGTGCACCGTCCAGGTGTTGGCGCGCTGCTCAACGGCGTGCTGACCCAAGGCCTGACTAACTTGCGGGTCTACGACTGCGACGCGATCGAAGTGCTCAACCGCTGCATCGCCGACAACAGCCTCGACCGCCTGATGCTGTTCTTCCCCGACCCATGGCACAAAGCCCGTCACCACAAGCGCCGTATCGTCCAGGCCTCCTTCGCGGAGCTGGTACGCAGCAAGCTCAAGGTCGGCGGCATTCTGCACATGGCCACCGACTGGGAACCCTACGCGGAATACATGCTGGAAGTGATGAACGTCGCCCCTGGCTACCGCAACATCGCCGAAGACGGCAAATGCGTGCCACGCCCGGCTGAGCGCCCGATCACCAAGTTCGAACGCCGCGGCGAGCGGTTGGGGCATGGGGTGTGGGATCTGAAATTCGAAAAGGTTGACTGACAGGCCACTCGCTTGGAATGCAGTCAACAATGTGGGAGCGGGCTTGCTCGCGAATGCGGTGTGTCAGTCACTGAAAATGTCGACTGATCCACCGTATTCGCGAGCAAGCCCGCTCTCACATTTGCTTCTGTGTTGTAGCGGAGGTCAGCGGCGGTCAGCGACTACGCCAATCAACACCAGCACCACCACCAACACCGGCGCCAGGCTGTAGTTATTGAACTGGCTCAACCCCCGCACAATCCACGGCGTGGCGTAGATCAGCGCCGCGCCGCTGCCGATCATGCACAGCAACGCCATTAACGGGACGCGCAATGCGCCTGCGACGCTGCCCAAACGCGCTTCCACCCAACCCTTGATATCGGCGCCAAACAGCACCAGCAGGCAGCCCACAAGGGCCAGGGAGATTTCCGACAGGTTGCTACGGCTCCAGCGGGATACGGTGGCGAGCAGGTCGAGTACCAAATCCATTCGATTTCCTTAAGAGCGATCAGCTCAAAAACTTCTGCAACAGGTCATTGAGAAAGAGTTGCCCACGGTCGGTCGCCGCCAGGCGTGACGGTTCGACCTGCATTAAGCCACTTTGTTCTGCCTCGCGACGGCCTTCATCCAGGCTGGCCAGCTCCAGGCCGGTACGCTCGGCGTAGAGCTTGGCCTCGACGCCGTCGGTGAGGCGCAAGGCGTTCATCAGGAATTCGAACGGCAGTTCTTCGTTGGTCAGTTCTTTCGCGCCGGCCTGGAAGCTTTTGGCCGGGTTGAGGTAGTCCTTCGGTGCTCGGGTCTTCCAGGTGCGCACGATGCGCCCGTCGGGGTGGCTAAGCTTGCCGTGGGCACCGGCGCCGATGCCGATAAAGTCGCCGAAGCTCCAGTAATTCAGGTTGTGCCGCGCCGGGCGACCCGGTTGTGCGTAGGCCGACACTTCATATTGCGCGTAACCGTGTTCGGCGAGCAGCGCCTGGCCGGCCTCCTGGATGTCCCACAATGTGTCGTCTTCCGGCAGCGCAGGCGGCTGGTTCCAGAATACGGTGTTGGGCTCCAGGGTCAGTTGATACCAGGACAGGTGCGTCGGCCTCAGCGCGACGGCCTGGCGCAGGTCGCTCAGGGCGTCGTCCAGGGACTGATCGGGCAAACCGTGCATCAGGTCCAGGTTGAAGTTGTCGAATCCGGCCTGACGCGCCATGCCGGCGGCGCGCACGGCTTCGTCGCCATTGTGGATGCGGCCGAGGGCCTGGAGTTTTTCCTGCTGGAAGCTCTGGATGCCAATGGACAGGCGGTTGATCCCCAGCGTGCGATAGGCCACGAACTTTTCTTGCTCGAACGTCCCTGGGTTGGCTTCCAGGGTGATTTCGATATCACTGGCAAACGGGATACGCGCTTGCACACCCTTGAGCAGGCGGCCCAATGCGGCGGCGCTGAACAGGCTTGGCGTACCGCCGCCAAAGAAGATCGAACTCAGCTCGCGACCGTACACGGCGTGCAGGTCCTGATCGAGGTCGGCCAGCAGTGCGTCCACATACTCTTCTTCCGGCAGCACTTTATTGGCGGTGTGGGAGTTGAAGTCGCAATAAGGGCATTTGCGCACGCACCACGGAATGTGGATATACAGCGACAGGGGCGGCAGTACCGGCAAGGCCGCCCGAGGTGTTTGCGCGCCGCCGTGGATCAGCGGCTGCGCAGAGGTGTTCTGGGTCATTTCAGGCTCAGGCGTTGGCGCAGCAAATCCATTGCGCGAGCACGGTGGCTGATCTGGTTCTTGTCGGCCGGGCTCAGTTCGGCGCTGGAGACATTGCGCTCCGGCACCCAGAACAGCGGGTCATAACCAAAACCCTGTTCACCGCTGGCCGCATGCAGGATGCGCCCGTGCCACAGGCCTTCGCACAGGATAGGCAGCGGGTCATCGGCGTGGCGCACCAAAGCCAGCACACAGACGAACTGCGCGCCACGCTCGGCGTCCGGCACGTCCTTGAGCGCATCCAGCAATTTGGCGTTGTTGGCGGCGTCGCCCTTGCCGTCGGCATAACGCGCCGAGTAGATGCCAGGGGCGCCGCCGAGGAAGTCCACCGCCAGGCCCGAGTCATCCGCCAGCGCCGGCAGGCCGGAAATGCGTGCAGCGTTGCGTGCCTTGAGGATGGCGTTCTCGACGAAGGACAAGCCGGTCTCTTCCGGCTCCACCTGGCTGAATTCGCCAATGGAGCGCAGTTGCACGGCGTCGCCGAGCATCGCCTGCAGCTCTTTGAGTTTGCCGGCGTTATGGCTGGCCAGTACGAGTTGAGTAAGGTTCATCATTCGGCCGGGAACAGTTCTTGGTTGAATTGGAAGCTATGGGCTTTGCCGCCGGTTTCAACGTTGATGGTAAACGTCTTGTATTCCCGCTGGGTCACGGAGTAGGGCGCGAGATAGTTGACGCCGCCTTTTTCGTTGATTTGCTTGAAGGTAAGGATCTCGCTCTTGCCGCCCAGGTCCTTGATGGTGCCTGTGACCTGCGCGGCCACCGGGGTCACGCCCTTGATCACGGTCACGTTGATCAAGCCCTTTTCCTTGCTGCGTACCACGCCCACAGCCTGGGCGGTTTCCGGTTGCAGGAAGCTGGAGGTGAAGGTGTTGTAGTGCACGGTGATATCACCGAAGTCTTTCTTGCGGTTAGCGTCTATAGCGTCCGCGGCCATGGCGCTGGCGCCCAGGCAGGCGGTCAATAGAAAAATAGCCAAACGACTCATGAGCGTCCCTCTTGAAGATGATTAGACGGCAATCTTGTGGTCGGTCAGGCCAGGACTGCTGACCCGGTAAATACCAATTTCGCCCAACAAGTTGGGCCATAGCTTACTCGCCCAGCCGTGGCGGTGCTGTTGATCGACGGCAAGGCGGTTGATCACCTTGGCTTCACGCTCGCCACACAAGGCTTCGAAGTCTTCGAAGGTGCAGAAGTGGATGTTCGGCGTGTTGTACCAGGTGTAGGGCAGGAAATCCGACACCGGCATGCGGCCCTTGGTGGCCAGGTACCAGCGGCAGCGCCAGTGGCCGAAGTTGGGGAAGGTGATGATGCACTGGCGGCCGACGCGCAGCATTTCGTCGAGGATCCGGTCCGGATAGTGCACCGCCTGCAGGGCCTGGGTCATCACCACGATGTCGAAGCTGTTGCTGGCAAAGTTGCCGAGGCCCTTGTCCAGGTCCTGCTCGATTACGTTGATGCCCTTGGCCACACACTGGGCGATGTTGTCCGGGTCGTTTTCCAGGCCGTAGCCGGTGACTTGCTTGTTGTCGCGCAGCCAGCTCAGCAGTTCGCCATCGCCGCAGCCCAGGTCGAGCACGCGGCTGCCGGCGGGGATCCATTCTTGGATGATTTCCAGGTCGGCTCTCATGGCGTTCTCACACAGTAATCCGGTTCATGTAATTGCCGAACGCCTGCAAATAACGCGGGATCGGAATCAGGAAGGCGTCGTGGCCTTGCGGCGCATCGATTTCCAGGTAGCAGACGTCCTTGCGCGCGGCCATCAGCGCATCCACCAGCTCGCGGGAGCGGGCCGGCGAGAAGCGCCAGTCGGTGGTGAACGACATCACGCAGAACTTGGCGGTGGCGCCTTCGAACGTTTTCGCCAGGTCGTCATCAAAGTTGGCCGCCGGGTCGAAGTAGTCCAACGCCTTGGTCATCAGCAGGTAGGTGTTGGCGTCGAAACGCCCGGAGAACTCCTCGCCCTGATAACGCAGGTAGCTTTCCACTTGGAACTCGACGCTGTGGAAGTCGTAGTTGAGCTTCTCGCTCTTGAGGCCACGGCCGAATTTCTCGCCCATGGAGTCATCGGACAGGTAGGTGATATGCCCGACCATCCGCGCCAGCATCAGGCCGCGCTTGGGAATCACACCGGCTTCCTGGAACGAACCGCCGTGGAACTCCGGGTCGGTCAGGATCGCCTGGCGCGCCACTTCGTTGAAGGCGATGTTCTGCGCCGACAACTTGGGGGCCGAGGCGATGGCCAGGCAATGGCGCACGCGATCCGGGTAGGTGATGGTCCATTGCAGCGCCTGCATGCCGCCCAGGCTGCCACCGATCACGGCGGCCCACTGGTTGATGCCGAGCAGGTCGGCGAGGCGGGCCTGGCTGTGCACCCAGTCTTCCACGGTCAGTACCGGGAAATCGGCGCCGAACGGCTTGCCGGTTTCCGGATTGATACTGCTAGGGCCGGTGGAACCGTTGCAGCCGCCGAGGTTGTTCAGGCTGACCACGAAGAACTTGTTGGTGTCGATGGGCTTGCCGGGGCCGATGCAACTGTCCCACCAGCCGGGCTTGCGCTCGTCGACCGAATGGAAACCGGCGGCGTGATGATGGCCGGACAAGGCGTGGCAGATCAGCACGGCGTTGCTCGCCGTGGCGTTCAGTTGGCCGTAGGTTTCATAGATCAAGTCATAGGCAGGCAGCGCACGCCCGCAGGCCAGGGCCAGCGGTTCGCTGAAGTGCGCCACTTGGGGCACGACCAGTCCAACAGAATCGGGGGGGAAGGCAGTTGGCATCGACCCTGCTCTCGTTTAAATGAGGCGTAAGTCTAAAGACCGCTGCACCCAGCGGCAAGCAAAGGCCGGCCAGGATTGAATTCAATATGCAGATACAAAATGTGGGAGCTGGCTTGCCTGTGATAGCGGCGTGCCAGTCAGCCAATCCGTTGACTGATACATCGCTATCGCAGGCAAGCCAGCTCCCACACGTTATCGCGCCGATCGTTAGATCAGCAGTCGCAGGATTTCTGGCATTCCGGTCATGGCCGCCAGGTTGTTGATTACCAGCATGTCCAGCAATTTGAGCACCATGAACGCCAGGATCGGCGAAATATCCAGGCCGCCCAGGTTCGGCAGCAGGCGGCGGAATGGCGCCAGGGCCGGTTCGCAGATCTGGTTCACCAGCTCGGCGCCAGGGTTGTGGCTGCCCGGTGCGACCCAGGACAGGATCACGCTGATGATCAGGGCGAAGAAGAAGATCTTCAGGAACAGCGCGGTCACGCCGATGATGGCCCAGACCAGCAACTGGAGGAAATTACCGGTGGTGCCGTAGGTCAGCAACAGGGTCAGCGCCATCAAGGCCAGCTGTACCAGGATCGCCAGGACCAGCGACGACATGTCCAGGCCGAACAGGCTCGGGATCACCCGGCGCAGCGGCTTGAGCAGCGGCTGGGTGGCCTTCACGATGAACTGGCAGAGCGGGTTGTAGAAGTTCGCACGCACCAGTTGCAGCACGAAGCGCAACAGCACGATCAACAGGTACAGGCTGCCGAGGGTTTGCAGCACGTAGACGGCCGCGGTGTTCAAACCAATCATGTTGGCTCCTTATTTGCCCAGTTGTTCGGCGAGTTCCGCCGAGCGGTGCGCAGCGGCACCCAATGCTTTTTCCACCAGGGCTTCAAAGCCCCCGGCCTGGAACGACTCGATGGCCGCCTGTGTGGTGCCGCCAGGCGAGGTTACGCGACGGCGCAACTCGGCGGCGTCCACATCGCTGGCAACCGCCATATGCGCGGCGCCCAGGGCAGTCTGCTCGGCCAGTTGCTCGGCAACGTCCTTGGACAGGCCCAGCTTCACGCCGGCGGCGGTCATGGCCTCGATCAGCAGGAAGAAGTACGCCGGGCCGCTGCCGGACACGGCGGTGACCGCATCCAGTTGCTGCTCCTGCTCCAGCCACAGGGCGATGCCCACGGCGGACAACAACTCGTGCGCCTGGTCACGTTGTTCGGCGGTCACCTCGGCGGTGGCGTACAGCCCGCTCACGCCTTGGCTGACCAGTGCGGGGGTGTTAGGCATGCAGCGCACGATCGGCTGGGCACCGAGCCAGGTGTTCATGCTGGCGCAGGTGATGCCGGCGGCGATGGACACCACCAGTTGGTGCGGCTGCAGGCTCGGACGCAGGCTCTCGCACACGGCTTTCATAGCCTGCGGCTTCACGGCCAGTACGATGACATCGACGCCCTGGATGGCCTCGGCGTTGTCGGCAAAGGTTTCAATGCCGTGCTCGGTGTTGACGCGGGCGCGGGTGTCGGCGCCTGGGTCGCTGGCGCGGATCTGCGCGGCGTCCAGGCCCTTGGCCCGCAGGCCACCGATCAGGCTGGCCGCCATGTTACCGGCGCCGATAAAGGCAATACGCGTGTTGCTCATGACAGGTCCTTACTCAGAGGGAAGTCAGCCATGTTCATGGCTGGCCGTAGTCGCGGGCGCCAAACAGGGCGGTACCGATCCGCACCCAGGTGGCGCCTTGGGCGATGGCCGACTCAAGGTCGTGGCTCATGCCCATGGAAAGTGTGTCCAGCGGCAGGTTCAGGCTGTTTTGCAGGTCGCGTACCGCGGCGAACGCTGCGTCTTGCGCGGTCCGATCTTCAGTCGGCTCAGGAATCGCCATCAGGCCGCGCAGCTTCAGGCGCGGCAGGGCACTGATTGCATGGGCCAGGGCCGGCAGGTCGGCGGGCGTACAGCCGGACTTGCTGGCTTCGCCGCTGACATTAACCTGGATGCAGATATTCAGCGGTGGCAGGTCGGCCGGGCGTTGTTCGGACAAACGTTGAGCGATTTTCAGGCGATCCACGGAATGCACCCAAGCGAAGTTCTCGGCGATAGCGCGCGTCTTGTTCGATTGAATGGGGCCGATGAAGTGCCAACTCAAGGGCAGGTCAGTTAATTCGGCCTGTTTGCCCAGCGCTTCCTGCAGGTAGTTCTCGCCAAAGTCGTGCATCCCGGCGGCATAGGCTTCGCGCACGGCTTGCGCGGGTTTGGTCTTGCTCACGGCCAGCAGGTGGATGCTGCTTGCGTCACGTTGCACGGCGTCGGCTGCGGCGCGGATGCGCTGGCTAACCTGGCCGATGTTGTCTGCTATCGTCGACATTCAAGATGCGCCCGTGGATATGGAGTCCGCGGCATTCTACTGGAAATGGAAAGCCCTATGGATATCACTGAACTACTCACGGCCAGCGTGCGCCGTGGCGCCTCCGACCTGCATTTGTCCGCCGGCCTGGCGCCGATGCTGCGGGTTGATGGCGAGGTCTGGCCGCTGGAGGGGCCGGTGCTTTCACCTACGCAAGTAGCGGACTTATTGAGCCCTTTGCTCAATCAGCATCAACAAAAGGATTTCGAAACATCTCTTGAAACGGATTTTGCGTTCGAGTTGCCCGACGTGGCGCGTTTCCGGGCCAATGTGTTCCGGCAGGATCGCGGGCTGAGCGCGGTGTTTCGTACCATACCGTCCGAAGTCCGGAGCTTGGAAAGCCTTGGTCTCGGTGAAGTATTCCAGCGTATCGCCCAACTGCCCCGGGGCCTCGTGTTGGTCACCGGCCCGACCGGTTCAGGCAAGTCCACCACCCTGGCGGCGATGATTGATTTTCTCAATCAGCATCGGCGCCATCACATCCTCACCCTTGAAGACCCCATCGAATTTATCCACTCGCCGAAAATGGCGTTGATCAACCAACGCCAGGTGCATCGCGACACCCATGGCTTTTCGGTTGCCCTGCGCTCGGCCCTGAGGGAAGACCCGGACGTGATCCTGGTGGGCGAACTGCGTGACTTGGAGACCATCCGCCTGGCGCTGACGGCGGCCGAGACCGGGCACCTGGTATTTGGCACCCTGCACACCAGTTCGGCCGCAAAGACCGTAGACCGGCTGGTGGATGTGTTCCCGGCCGGGGAAAAGGCCATGGTCCGCTCGATGTTGTCGGAGTCGTTGCAAGCGGTGGTGTCCCAGGTGCTGGTGAAGAAGATCGGCGGCGGGCGGGTGGCGGCTCACGAGATCATGCTGGGCACGCCGGCCATTCGGAATTTGATCCGCGAGGACAAGGTGGCGCAGATGGTCTCAGCGATCCAGACGGGTGGGGCGTTGGGGATGAAGACGTTGGATATGAGCTTGAAGGTGCTGGTCGGGGAGGGGCTGGTCAGCCGGGAAGACGCGCGGGAGAAGGCGAGGGTACCGACAGACATATGAGGTCTTTAGAGCGATGTAAATCAAATGTGGGAGCGGGCTTGCTCGCGAAAGCGTTAGATCAGTCGATTAGTCTGTTGACTGACACTCCGCTTTCGCGAGCAAGCCCGCTCCCACATTGGGTACTGCATTTCAGCCTGAAATCAGCGCTGAACGATCCGCAGGTTATTCTGCTCTTTCGGCAGCACCCGCTTGGCAATCACGTAGTTCTTGTTCCAGAACGGCTTCTTCAGCGTGTCGATGCTGACCGATTTGCCACGGCGCGGTGCGTGGATGAAGCGATCATTGCCCAGGTAAATGGCAACGTGGTTCACCTGGCGGCTCTTGAGTTTGAAGAACAGCAGGTCACCTGGTTTCAAGTCCTTGCGATCAACCTTCTGCCCGTGGCCAGCGGCCATGGCATTGGAAGTACGCGGCAGGTCCACGGCGGCTACGTCGTTGAACGCGTATTTTACCAAGCCGCTGCAGTCGAACCCTTTACTTGGGCTGCTGCCGCCCCAACGATAAGGAGTACCGAGCACGTTGACGGCGCGGCTGAGGACGGTGCTGCTCTGCTTGGTGTTGACGCCGACCAGGCCTGGAACTGCTTTGCCGTTGTGGGCCTTGCTCACTTGAGTCGGGCGGTTGACGGTCAGCTTTACCGATTTGGCGGTGCTTGGCGTGCTGTGGACTTTAGGGGTGAAACCGTTAACGTTAGGAAGTCGTTGCTCACGATTGGTGGCGTGGGCGGCCAGTGGCATTAATAGGCAAATGGTTAGCCATGTCTTGAAAAATGGTCGCATTAGGCGTGGCTCTTATGGGTTTGCGCGCAACTTTATAACAGCTTTTTGTGTCGTTCTCAGGCCGTTTGTCGACTGAACCTTGACGTCAAAATCAGGAAAAACGCGACGATTCGCCGCAATTGTCCTACACAAGTCAGGTGGCATAAGGCTTTCAGGGCAGGGAAGATACCATTTGCCGTACGTCGGGCGCCTGTAAAAAAGTCACAAAGAAAGTGAAAAAATTTATCTATCGAAGCAAAAGAGGTACGCGATGAACACCTATCAGCAGATTGGTCCGCAGCAAGATACCCACAGTAAGGTGATCGGCTACCTGCTGTGGATTTTCGGTTTTACCGGGGCGCATCGCTTCTATTACGGCAAGCCGGTGACCGGCACGATCTGGTTTTTCACCTTGGGCTTGCTGGGTATCGGCTGGCTGATCGACCTGTTCCTGATCCCGGCCATGGACCGTGAAGCGGACCTGCGCTTTACCGCCGGACCCATCGAATACAACGTGGCCTGGATCCTGTTGGCGTTTCTAGGTGTGTTTGGCGTGCACCGCATGTATCAGGGCAAATGGATCACCGGCCTGATCTACCTGCTGACCGGCGGTTTGTTCCTGGTGGGGGTGCTGTATGACTTCTGGACGTTGAATACGCAGATTTCGATCCGCAATGCCGAGCGCAACGCCGGACGGTAAGTCTGCACACAATCAAATCTGGGAGCTGGCTTGTGTGGGAGCTGGCTTGCCTGCGATAGCATCACCTCGGTTTGGCTCAAAGACCGAGGTGTCTGCATCGCAGGCAAGCCAGCTCCTACATGGGCCGTGTCCACATTGGATGTGTTCTATCAGGCCTGGTAGCTGATCCGCCCATCCACCAAGGTGTAACGCACCGCCGCCGGCAGGCTATGCCCGATGAACGGGCAGTTCTCACCCTTGGACAGCCACTGTTCCCCGGCAATCGTCGAGCTGGCCGGATCAAACAGCACCAGATCCGCCGCCGAACCCACCGCCAACTTACCGGCCGGCAGGCGCAAGGCCTCGGCCGGGCCGGCGCTCAGGCGGGCCAGCAGTGTCGGCAAGTCCAGCAGTCCATCTTCCACTAACGTCATCGCCAGTGGCAGCAACAGTTCGACACTGCTGATGCCAGGCTCTGTCGCGCCAAACGGTGCCAGCTTGGCATCTCGCTCATGGGGCTGGTGATGGCTGGAAATCGCCGAGACCACACCGGACTTGACCGCCGCCCGCAAACCTTCACGGTCGGCCAGGGTGCGCAGCGGCGGTTGCACGTGGTACAGGCTGGAGAAATCGATCAGCGCCTCATCCGTCAAAATCAGCTGATACAGCGCCACATCCGCTGTGACCGGCAAACCACGGGCCTGGGCCTGGGCGATCAGGGCGACGCCGCGAGCGCTGGTCAATTGACTGAAGTGCGCGCGCACACCGCTTTGCTCCACCAGCAGCAGGTCACGGGCCAGGGCCACGGTCTCGGCGGTTTCCGGAATGCCCGGCAGGCCGAGGAAGCTGGCCACGGCGCCTTCATGGGCCAGGCCGCCTTCGGCCAGGTCGCGGTCCTGGGAATGGAAGATCACCGTCAGGTCGAAGGTCGCTGCGTATTCCAGGGCGCGTAACAGCGTGCGGGTGCTGCGAAAGCTTTCCAGGCCATTGCCGAAGGCCACGCAACCGGCGTCACGCAGGGCGATCAGTTCAGCGAGTTGTTCGCCTTCCAGGCCTTTGCTCAGGGCGCCGATGGGGAACACCTTGCAATTGCCGGCTTCGCGGGCGCGGTCGAGGATCAGCTCGGTCACGGCCGAGGTGTCGAGAACCGGTTTGGTGTGCGGCGGGCAGCACAGGCTGGTCACGCCGCCGGCTGCCGCGGCGCGGGTTTCGCTGGTGATGTTGCCCTTGCGGCTGTAGCCCGGTTCGCGCAGGGCAACGTTCAGGTCGACCAGGCCAGGTGCGGCCACCAAGCCGTTGGCGTCGATGGTTTCAGTCGCGCTGAAACCCGCGGGGGCGCCGCCGATGGCGATGAGCTTGCCGGCTTCCAGATGCAGATCGGTGACGTGATCCAGGCCGCTGGCCGGATCGATGACGCGGGCGCCGAGGATGCTGAGCTTCACTGGGCGTTCTCCTGCTCGAATTGACGTTGCGCGGTTTGCCCGCTCATGGCCATGGACAGCACGGCCATGCGGACGGCGATGCCGTAGGTGACCTGGTTCAAGATCACCGATTGAGGGCCGTCGGCCACTGCCGACTCAATCTCCACCCCACGGTTGATCGGGCCCGGGTGCATCACGATGGCATCCGGCTTGGCGCCGGCCAGGCGCGCGGTGGTCAGGCCGAACAGGCGGTAAAACTCGCCTTCGCTCGGCAACAGGCCACCGGCCATGCGCTCGCGCTGCAGGCGCAGCATGATCACCACGTCCACATCCTTGAGGCCTTCGGCCATGTCGGTGTAGACCTTCACACCGTACTGCTCGATGCCGATCGGCAGCAGGGTTTTGGGTGCGATCACGCGGATATCCGGGCAACCCAGGGCCTTGAGGGCCAGCATGTTCGAGCGCGCAACCCGCGAGTGCAGGATGTCGCCGACGATGGCCACCGAGAGGTTTTCAAAGCTGCCCTTGTGCCGACGGATGGTCAGCATGTCGAGCATGCCCTGGGTCGGGTGGGCGTGACGGCCATCGCCGCCGTTGATGATCGCCACCTGCGGGCACACGTGTTCGGCAATGAAGTGCGCGGCGCCGGAATCGCCGTGGCGGACCACGAACATGTCGGCGGCCATGGCTTCCAGGTTGCGCAGGGTGTCGAGCAGGGTTTCGCCCTTGCTCGCCGACGAGGTGGACACGTTCAGCGTGATCACGTCGGCCGACAGCCGCTGGGCCGCCAGTTCAAACGTGGTGCGGGTGCGCGTGGAGTTCTCGAAGAACACATTGCAGATGGTCTTGCCGCGTAGCAGCGGGACCTTCTTCACCGCGCGGCCACCGACTTCGAGAAACGAGTCGGCGGTGTCGAGGATTTCGGTGAGCAGTTCGCGGGGCAAACCGTCGAGGGACAAGAAGTGTTGCAACTGGCCCTGAGCATTGAGCTGCAGCGGGCGCTTGGCATCTAGAGGCGTCATCGCGGGGACTCTTTACAAGGCGGTTTAAAGGGCGAGGTCTTGCAGTTCGAGTTCGAGCGGCGTGGGACCGGACAATTTTACCCGCTGGTGGGCTTGCAGCGACAGTGTGGCGCCGACCACATCCGGGCTGATCGGCAGTTCGCCGGCATCCAGGTCCAGCAGGCACACCAGGGTCACGCTTGCCGGGCGGCCGTAGTCGAACAGTTCGTTCATGGCGGCGCGGATCGTGCGGCCGCTCATCAGCACGTCGTCGATCAGCACCAGATGCTGGCCCTCGATCTCGAACGGCAGGGCCGACGGGCGCACTTGCGGGTGCAGGCCGTTCTGGCTGAAATCGTCCCGGTAAAAGGACACATCGAGGGTGCCGAGGGGCGAGTCGCTGCCCAGTGCTTCCAGCAGCGCCTGGGCCACCCACACACCGCCGGTGCGAATGCCGATGAAGCGCGGCTCGCTGATAGAGCGGTGTTGCAGATGGGCCGTGAGGCTTGTGGCCATCTGGCTGATCAGTTCGGCGGGGTTCGGCAGGCTCATGGTGGCTCCTTCAAGGCCTTGCGCGGCGGGGGCCTGCAAGGTCCGGGCTCAAACGTAAAAAGACGCGGCAAGCCGCGTCAGTCAGGATTCAAATAAAGCAGTGTTTTCATCCAGCCATCCCTGCAACAACAGGGCGGCGGCGATGGCGTCCACGGGATTGTCGCGGTAGCTGCCTTTCTGTCCGCCACGGTCACGGCGCTCGCCTTTGGCTTCAAAGGTGGTGAGGCGTTCGTCATGGGTATAGAAGGGCAGGTTGTAGCGGCCATTGAGGCGGCGGGCGAACTTTTCGGCGCGCAGGCACATGTCGCTGGGGGTGCCGTCCATGTTCAACGGCAGCCCGACCACGACCGCATCGGGTTTCCACTCTTTAATGAGGGCCTCGACCTGGTTCCAGTCCGGCACGCCGTTCTGGGCTTTCAAGGTGCACAGCTCGCGGGCCTGGCCGGTGATCACCTGGCCGACCGCGACGCCGATCTGTTTGGTGCCGTAGTCAAAGCCGAGGATCAGACGTAAAGCCATCAGGCGTGCCCCGCCTGGCTGGTCAACAAACTGAGGTTGACCCGCAGCTTGGCGGCAGCCGCTTCCAGGCGCAGTTCGCTGGGGGTGTTGAACAGGATTTCCGCGTCGAAGGGGCACGTCAGCCAGGCATTGCTGGCCAGCTCGGCTTCCAATTGGCCGGCTTCCCAGCCCGCGTATCCGAGGGTGATCACACTCTGCTCGGGGCCTACACCGTCCGCGATGGCGAATAACACGTCCTGGGAGGTGGACAGCGACACACCGTCCAGATCGACCGTGGCCTGGAACTTCGGCCCCGTCGGGTGCAGCACAAAACCACGATCGGTCTGCACTGGCCCGCCGATGTAGATCGGCACACCCTGGCAACGGGCCGGTGTGTCGACTTCCGGGCGCAGTTGTTCAAGGATGTCCGCCAGGTTCAGCTCCTGCGGGCGGTTGACCACCAGCCCCATGGCACCATTGGCCGTGTGCTCGACGATGTAGGTCAAGGTCTGCGCAAAGTTCGGGTCGGCCATATGGGGCATGGCGATCAGGAATTGATGCTTGAGGTAGGTCGGGCTGACGTTTTTCATGTTCGATAGTGTGGCGGTGGAGGGGCGAACTGACAAGCTGGTGATGGGCCGCAGGTGGCAATTGTCATCAATTGCTCGACAACCGATCGCCCTTGGCGAACTTCCACGTGCGGATAATTTCCAGGCGGTCGACGTCGTTCAAATCGCCGCTGAACGGCGCGAAGGGCGCGGCCAGGCGCACGATGCGCTGGGCGGCCTGGTCCAGCAGCGGTTGGCCGGACGATTCCAGCACCTGCACTTCATATAACGTGCCGTCGCGGTTGATTGAAACCAATAGACGCAAATTGCCGTAAATCTGCTGACGCCGGGCTTCTTCCGGGTAGTTGAGGTTGCCGATGCGCTCGACCTTCTTGCGCCATTCGTCCTTATACCAGGCGCCTTTGTCGCGCATGGTCGAGGCCGCGTTCAACCGGTAGATGCGCGGGCGCTTGGCGTACAGCTGTTGTTCATTGGCCAGTTCGGCTTCGAGGCTGGAGATCTCGTCGGACAACGTCGAGCTGTCGAATGTCGGTGCCGGCTTTACGGGCTCGGGCGTGGGTTCGGTCTTGGTCTTTTCGCGCTGGGTCGGGGCTTTCTGCGGCTTGGGCGCGACGGTGGTCACCGCAGCCTTGGGCGCGGCCTGCTTGACCTCCGGCTTGGGCACCGGCGGCGGGGTGACTTTATTCACCTTGTTGTCCTGGAACGGTGCGACCTCGGTGGTCTTGGGTACCGCCTTTTTATCGAGGGTGCCGCTGCCCTGCTGGTTGTCTTGGGCGAGGAAATCAGCTTTCTCGGGCTTTTTTTCGCTCTTGAACGTGGCGAGGGTGATTTCCAGGGTTTTGCTGATCTGTTTGGGCTCGACCATGGTGAAACCCACGCCGAGGATCAGGGCCAGATGAATCAACGCTGCCAGAAACAGGGTAAAACCGAGCCGATCAGCCGGGCGCACGCCGCTGTGGGAGAGTTCGGGGGGCAGCTCGGACGGGAGTGTCATGACAAAAAAACCAACATCGCGCGTTTCACAGGTGGGGCATGATAGCGCAATGTTGGTGCGTGTCCGGCTGTTCTATATCACTTGGCTTGCAGCTTGCGCTCAATGGCGGCCATCAGCATTTCGCCGATGTTGGTGCCAAACGCATTGTCGATCTCGCGGATGCAGGTCGGGCTGGTGACGTTGATTTCAGTCAGGTGCTCACCGATCACGTCCAGGCCGACAAACAGCAAGCCCTTTTCACGCAAGGTCGGGCCGACCTGGGCTGCAATCCAACGGTCCTTGTCCGACAGAGGGCGTGCTTCACCACGACCACCGGCCGCCAGGTTGCCGCGGGTCTCGCCGGCCGCCGGGATGCGCGCCAGGCAGTAATCCACCGGCTCGCCGTCGATCATCAGGATGCGCTTGTCGCCGTCCTTGATCGCCGGCAGGTAGGCCTGCCCCATGATCTGCTGGGTGCCCAGGGCGGTCAGGGTCTCCAGGATCACTGACAGGTTCGGGTCGCCCGCGCGGTGACGGAAGATCGAGGTGCCACCCATGCCGTCCAGCGGCTTGAGGATCACATCGCCATGTTTGGCGGCGAACTCACGCAGCACGTCGGCGCGGCGGCTGACCACGGTCGGCGGCGTGCATTGTGGGAACAGGGTGGCGAACAGCTTTTCATTGCAGTCGCGCAGGCTCTGCGGCTTGTTGACGATCAGCACCCCGGCGCGCTCCGCCTGCTCCAGCAAGTAGGTGGAGTAGACGAATTCCATGTCGAACGGCGGGTCCTTGCGCATGAGGATCACGTCCAGATCGCTCAGCGGGCTGTCGATTTCATCCGCAAGCTCGAACCACTTCTGCGGGTTGGCAAACACCTGCAGCGGGCGCATGCGTGCACGGGCCTCGCCGTCGCCCTGGTAAAGATCGCGCTGTTCCATATAGAACAGGGTCCAGCCGCGGGCCTGGGCGGCCAGGAGCATGGCCAGCGAGCTGTCCTTTTTATAGGAAATGCTGGCGATAGGGTCCATGACAATGCCGACGCGAACGCTCATGGGGGATTTCCTCTAGCAAATTAGGGCGCATAAAAGTGGCGTCAGAGTGGCGCTGTGGCTGTTGTGGGTCAAGGAAAAACCACCTGGCCGGTTGCTCGATAGATTGCGTCCGGAGACTGTGCTAAAAAGACTGCCACGGCGCAGCAGCCCTTGAATTCCAAGGCTTGTGGCGCTCATCCTGTGCAACATCAGGCAGTACACACCGAAAACCGATTCGCTGTGGCGATGGCAGAGCAGATATGGAACAGCATTCCAACGCCTTGAGAGTGATGGTGATCGACGATTCGAAGACGATCCGCCGCACCGCTGAAACTTTGTTGAAGAATGTGGGATGCGATGTCATCACGGCCATCGACGGTTTCGATGCCCTGGCCCGGATTGTCGATCATCACCCGCACATTATTTTTGTCGACATCATGATGCCGCGCCTGGATGGCTATCAGACCTGCGCACTGGTGAAGAACAACCCGGCGTTCAAGTCGATCCCGGTGATCATGTTGTCCTCCAAGGACGGCCTGTTCGACAAGGCCAAGGGGCGCATTGTCGGTGTCGATCAGTTTTTGACCAAGCCTTTCAGCAAGGACGAACTGCTGGGTGCGATCAAGGCCTACGTGCCGGGGTTCGCCGCAGTAGAACAAGCACACTGACGCCGCCTCACAAGGGCCGGCGTCCACCTATGTAGTGGGGAAAACCATGGCACGTGTTCTGATCGTCGACGACTCGCCGACCGAAATGTACAAACTGACGGGCATGCTGGAAAAGCATGGCCATCAAGTCCTCAAGGCCGAAAACGGCGCGGATGGCGTGGCCCTGGCCCGCCTGGAACTGCCCGACGCCGTACTGATGGACATCGTGATGCCTGGCCTGAATGGCTTCCAGGCCACCCGCCAGCTGTCCAAGGAGCCGGAAACCAACGGCATCCCGATCATCATCATCACCACCAAGGACCAGGAAACCGACAAGATCTGGGGCGCGCGCCAGGGCGCCAAGGATTACCTGACCAAGCCGGTGGACGAAGAAACCCTGATTGCCACCCTGAACAAGGTATTGGCCGGCTGACGGTCCGCCATCATGACCGAGTCGCAAACCGCCTTCGAGCTGCTGTTGGGCATCGACCAACGTTGCCGTCTGCTGGCGGCTGACCTGCCGTCCCAGGAAACCCGCCTGCAACGCTGGAGCGGGATCGGCTTTCGCCTGGGCCAGCATTGGTATGTTGCGCCCATGGGCGAAGTCGCCGAAGTCCTGCATGAACCGCGTTGCACGCTGATGCCCGGGGTCAAGGCCTGGGTCAAGGGCGTGGCCAACCTGCGTGGGCGCTTGCTGCCGGTAATGGACCTGGGCGGCTTTCTCGGCCTTGAGCTGTCCAAGGCGGGCAAACAGCGGCGGGTGTTGGTGGTGGAATATAACGACCTGTTTGTGGGGCTGCTGGTGGACGAGGTGATGGGGATGCAGCATTTCGCACAAGACGCATGGCTGGCCAACGACGCCCCCGCCGCTCCGTTTATCCAGGGCCGGTTCGATGGCGACCCGCTGTGGCAGGTCTTCAGCCCCTTCGCTCTGGCCCAGGCCCCTGGCTTCATGGATGTTGCCGCATGACCACCGCTACCACGCCAAAACCCCAGGCCGGCTCGCGCAGTCGCTCGCAGATCGTCGTGCTATTCATTGCACTGATCGTGTTCATCATGTTGCTGTTCGCCAATTTCGCCTACCTCAACACCCAGTCCACCTATGACAAGCAGTACATTGGCCACGCCGGTGAGTTGCGCGTGCTGTCCCAGCGCATTGCCAAGAACGCCACCGAAGCCGCCGCCGGCAAGGCGGCTGCGTTCAAGTTGCTGGGGGAGGCGCGCAACGACTTCGCCCAGCGCTGGGGTTACCTGAAAAAAGGTGATCCGCAAACCGGCCTGCCTGCCGCACCCAGCGCCGTACGCGCCGAGATGCGCGCGGTACAGACCGACTGGGAAGCGCTGCTGAAGAACACCGATGCGATCCTCGCCAGTGAGCAGACCGTGCTGTCGTTGCATCAGGTGGCGGCGACCCTTGCCGAAACCGTGCCGCAACTGCAGATGGAGTCGGAAAAGGTCGTTGACATCCTCCTGCAGCGTGGCGCGCCGGCCAGCCAAGTAGCGTTGGCCCAGCGCCAATCACTGCTGGCCGAACGCATCCTTGGCGCGGTGAACACCGTGCTGGCCGGCGACGAAACCGCCGTGCAGGCCGCCGACGCCTTTGGCCGTGATGCCAACCGCTTTGGCCAGGTGCTCAGCGGCATGCTCCAGGGCAACCCCGGCCTGCGCATCACCCAGGTCGAAGACCGCGACGCCCGCGCACGCCTGACGGAAATCGCCGAGCTGTTCGAGTTTGTCTCCGGCTCCGTGGATGAAATCCTCGAAACCTCGCCGCAGTTGTTCCAGGTGCGAGCCTCGGCGAGCAATATCTTCAACCTGTCGCAAACGCTGCTTGAGGAAGCCTCGCACCTGGCCACCGGGTTTGAAAACCTCGCCAGCGGGCGCAGCTTCGACACCATCGGCGGCTATGTGCTGGGCCTTCTGGCGCTGACCTCGATCATCCTGATCGGCCTGGTGATGGTGCGCGAGACCAACCGCCAATTGCACGAAACTGCCGAGAAGAACGAACGCAACCAGAACGCGATCATGCGTCTGTTGGATGAAATCGAAGACCTGGCCGACGGCGACCTCACAGTGACCGCCTCGGTGACCGAAGACTTCACCGGCACCATCGCCGACTCCATCAACTATTCCGTCGACCAACTGCGCGACCTGGTCGCCACCATCAACCTGACCGCCGGGCAAGTCGCTGGTGCGGTGCAGGACACCCAGGCCACCGCCATGCACCTGGCCCAGGCGTCGGAGCATCAGGCCCAGCAGATCGCTGAAGCTTCCACCGCAATCAACCAGATGGCCCAGTCCATCGATCAGGTTTCGGCCAACGCCGCCGAGTCCTCGGCGGTAGCGGAGCGCTCGGTGGAAATCGCCAACAAGGGCAACGAGGTGGTGCACAACACCATCCACGGCATGGACAACATTCGCGAGCAGATCCAGGACACCGCCAAGCGCATCAAACGCTTGGGCGAGTCGTCCCAGGAGATTGGCGACATCGTCAGCCTGATCGACGACATTGCCGACCAGACCAACATCCTCGCCCTCAACGCCGCGATCCAGGCGAGCATGGCGGGGGATGCCGGGCGCGGTTTTGCGGTGGTCGCCGATGAAGTGCAGCGCCTGGCCGAGCGCTCATCGGCGGCCACCCGGCAGATCGAAACCCTGGTACGGGCGATCCAGGCCGACACCAACGAAGCGGTTATTTCCATGGAGCAGACCACTACCGAGGTGGTGCGCGGTGCGCGGCTGGCCCAGGACGCCGGGGTGGCGCTGGAAGAGATCGAAGGCGTGTCGAAAACCCTGGCGGCGCTGATCCAGAGCATCTCCAACGCGGCGCAGCAACAGACCTCGTCGGCGGGGCAGATTTCCCTGACGATGAATGTGATCCAGCAGATCACCACCCAGACCTCGTCGGGCTCCACGGCGACGGCTGAAAGCATTGGCAACCTGGCGAAAATGGCTAGCCAGTTGCGCCGGTCGGTGTCGGGGTTCACCCTCCCGCCGCCCAAGCAGGTCAATGATTGAAATGCTATCTGAAGAACACCACAGTCCAACTGTGGGAGCTGGCTTGCCTGCGATAGCGGTCTGTCAGATACAGATGTGTTGCTGACCCACCGCTATCGCAGGCAAGCCAGCTCCCAAATTTGATCTCCACCAGTCGGGAGATCTTGGCAACATCAGCAACCCACGAATTCTAAGCGGAGCAGTTATGGTTGATCGGCACGACTACGTGGCCCTCGAATGGGTCAAGGGCGACATTGCCGAAACCCTGAAACAGGCCCGTTCGGCGCTGGACGCGTATGTCGAAACCAGCGACGGAGACGCCATCAGCGAGTGCCTGGCCGCTGTCCACCAAGTGCATGGCGCGTTGCAAATGGTCGAGTTCTACGGCGCAGCCTTGCTCGCCGAGGAAATCGAAGCACTGGCCCTGGCCCTGCAAGCCGCAGGCGTCAGCCAGCGCGACGAAAGCATCCGCCTGCTGCAACAGGCCCTCAACCAGTTGCCGCTGTACCTGGACCGCGTGCACAGCGCCCGCCGCGACCTGCCGCTGGTGGTGTTGCCACTGCTCAATGACCTGCGCAGCGCGCACGGCGAAAGCCTGCTGTCGGAGACCAGCCTGTTCAGCCCGCAACTGCTGACGATAGCGCCGCTGCCCGACGAGGCCCTGGCCCAACGCGCGGTGCCCGACCTGAAAGAGCAACTGCGCCAGTGGCATCAACTGCTGCAACAGGCCCTTGCCGGGCTGCTGCGCGAAGATCATGGGCCCAGCAACCTGGAAGACATGGCGCGGGTGTTCGCGCGCCTTGAAACGCTGTGCCAAGGCGCGCCGCTGTTGCCGCTGTGGCAAGTCACCTCGGCACTGGTCGAAGGCATGCTCACTGGCGTGATCGCTAACAGCCCGGCGCTGCGCAGCCTGCTCAAGGCCAGCGACAAACAACTCAAGCGCCTGCTGGCCCAGGGCATCGGCGGGATCAACCAGCCGGCACCGGATGAGCTGCTCAAGAGCCTGCTGTTCTATGTCGCCAAGGTCACCCGGCCGACGCCGCGCATGCAAAGCCTGAAAGAGCGCTACGGCCTGGATGAAGCCTTGCCCGACAGTGCGTTAGTCGACGCCGAACGCGCCCGCCTGGCCGGGCCGGACCGCAACGCCATGGGCTCGGTGCTGGGGGCCTTGTGTGAAGAGCTGGTGCGGGTCAAGGAACGCCTCGATTTGTTCGTACGCAGTGACCGCCAGCACACCAGCGACCTCGATGCGTTGCTCGCGCCGCTGCGGCAGATCGCCGATACCCTGGCGGTGCTGGGCTTCGGCCAGCCGCGTAAAGTCATCATCGACCAACTCGCCGTGGTGTTGAGCCTGGTTCAAGGCCAACGCGAACCCAACGACGCAGTGCTGATGGACGTCGCCGGCGCGTTGCTCTACGTCGAAGCCACACTGGCAGGCATGGTCGGTACCGTCGAGCCGGAAAGCCGCGAAGAAAACCGCCTGCCCACCACCGACCTGACCCAGATCCATCAGTTGGTGATCCGTGAATCCTGCCAGTGCCTCAAGCAAGCCAAGGAGCTGGTGATCGACTGCATTGAAGCCGACTGGGACCGCCAACGCCTTGAGTCCCTGCCGGAGCTGCTGAGCCAGGTGCGCGGCGCTTTGGCGATGATTCCGCTGCCCCGCGCGGCAAGCCTGATGCGCGGCTGCACGGATTATGTTGATGAACAGTTGATGGGTAACGACGCACCACCCTCCGAGGGGCAACTGGCGCATTTCGCCGATGTGATCAGCAGCCTGGAATACTACCTCGAACGGATGCTCCAAGACCCCGATGCCGCAGGGGAACGGGTGCTGGAGCTGGCCACGCACGGCCTGGCGGCGCTGGGTTACCTGCCTGCCGAGAAACCCTGGCGCCAAGCCCTGGTTGCACCGGACGGAGCACGTGCGGTGGAGGTTACGCCGAGCCAGTCGCAGTTCGACGCGCTGGCCAGTCCCACGTCGCGCCTTAACCCGCCCGCCCTCCAGCGCCCCGGCAGCCTGCTGCCGCCGCCGGCCGATGAAGAACCCATCGACGATGAACTGCGCGAGGTCTTCCTTGAAGAGACCGACGAAGTGCTTGAGGTGCTGCACCGCAATCTACCCAACAGCGCGGACAAAATCGCCCAGGGCGAAATGCGCCGTGCCTTCCACACGCTCAAGGGCAGCGGCCGCATGGTCCGCGCCCTGGTCTTGGCCGAGCTGGCCTGGGCGGTGGAGAACCTGCTGAACCGTGTGCTCGAGCGTAGCGTGACCCTTGGCCCCGACGTGCAGCAGGTACTGGATGAAGCGGTGGCCTTGCTGCCGGAGTTGATCGCTGACTTTGCCATCGACGACCAGCGCCAAAGGGATGAGGTCGACGCCCTGGCCGCCCGCGCCCACGCCTTGGCCAGCGGCATGCCGGTGCCGGCCGCCGAGCCTCATGACCCGATGCTGCTGGAGATCTTCCGCAACGAAGCCCAGAGCCATCTGGACAGCCTCAATCACTTCCTGCACCAGGCCGCCGAGCACGTGCCATTGCAAGTCAGCGATGAACTGCAACGCGCCCTGCATACCCTCAAGGGCAGCGCCTACATGGCGGGCGTGTTGCCGATCGCCGAGCTGGCCCGCCCGCTCGACCACCTGACCCGCGAATACAAGGCCCACCGCCTGCCGCTGGACCTGGACGAGGTGGAGTTGCTGTTGGAAGCCGAAGGTCTGTTTCAACGGGGTTTACGCGATCTGGACCGCGATCCCCTGGCGCCGATCAAAGGTGCAGAGGACTTGATCAACCGTACCCAAAGCCTACTGGATCATCAGCTTGAAGCGCTGCTCGACGTGCGCATCAAGCGCGACCCTCAGCTGATCGCCAACTTCCTCGCGCAGGGCATGGACATCCTGCTCGATGCCGAAAACCTGCTGCGTCGCTGGCAGCAACACCCCGGCGAGCGCCAGGAACTCACCGCGCTGCTGGACGAACTGACCACCTTGGGGGAGGGCGCACACGTCGCTGACCTGCACGCCATCGATGCACTGTGTGAAGCCTTGCTCGACCTGTATGGCGCTGTTGAGGAAAGCAGCCTGGCCGTCAGTGAGCGGTTTTTCCATGAGGCCGAACAGGCCCATGAAGCGCTGATCAGCATGCTCGACCAACTGGCCGCCGGCCAGGAAATCAGCCCGGCGCCAGCCCGCGTCGAAGCCCTGCGCGAGCTGCTGGATGAAGCCCTCGACCCGTCCGCCACCGGCCTGATCAAAAGCGACGGCAGCCGGGTGTTGAGTGTTTCCGAACTGGGCGCCGCCACACAGCAGTTGGATCACGAAACGGAGAGGGACGACGAGATCGTCGAGATCTTCCTCGAGGAAGCCGTGGACATCCTCGACAGCGCCGGGCAGTCGCTCAAGCGCTGGTTGCTGGAGCCCGACAACGCCGCACCGCTGTCGTCGCTGCAACGCGACCTGCACACCCTCAAGGGCGGTGCGCGCATGGCTGAAATCGAGGCCATTGGCGATCTGGCCCATGAGTTGGAATGCCTGTACGAAGGGCTGGTGGACCGCCGCTACAGCTACACTGCCGAACTGTCCCACGTGCTGATGGCGAGCCATGAACGCCTCGCCTTGCAGCTTGAAGAACTGCACCATCACCAGCCGCTGAGCGACAGTGTCGAGCTGATCGCCAGGGTGCGGGCGTTGCGCCAGGGCAGCGCGCCAGCGGCACCGGCCGCCGCACCGCCAGCGTCCGGCGCCGACCCTGAGCTGCTGGATATCTTCCTCGAAGAAGCCGCCGACATCCTCGACAGTTCCAGTGCTGCGCTGTCGCGCTGGCAGGCAGAGCCGGGCAATCGCCAAGAAGTGGAAACCCTGCTGCGCGACCTGCATACCCTCAAGGGCGGCGCACGTATGGTCGAGATCGCGCCCATCGGCGACCTGGCCCATGAGCTGGAGTTTCTCTACGAAGGCCTGTCCGCTGGTTTGCTCGCGCCGTCCCCGGAGCTGTTCGCGTTGCTGCAAGGCTGCCACGACCGTTTGGCGCAGATGATCGACGCGGTGGCGGATGGTTTGCCGGTCGGTTCGGTGGACAAGCTCATCGAGCGCATCAAAACCCTGGTACATCCGAGCGACGAACCGGTGACGCCGGTGGCGCTGCCTGCAGGCAAGGCGGAGGCCGTCGTCGACCCGATGGCCGATATGGTGAAGATCTCTGCCGAGCTGCTCGACGACCTGGTCAACCTGGCCGGTGAAACCTCGATCTTCCGTGGCCGCATCGAACAACAAGTCAACGACGCACGCATCGCCCTCACCGAAGTGGAAACCACCATCGAGCGCATGCGCGACCAACTGCGACGCCTCGACACTGAAACCCAGGGCCGCATCCTCAGCCGCCAGCAAGCCGAAGCCGAGCGCCTGGGCTATGAAGACTTTGATCCGCTGGAAATGGACCGTCATTCGCAGTTGCAGCAACTGTCTCGCGCGCTGTCCGAGTCCGCCTCCGACCTGCTCGACCTCAAGGACACCCTTGAGCGCCGCAACGAGGACGCCCACGACCTGTTGCAGCAACAGGCGCGCATCAACACCGAGTTGCAGGAAGGCCTGATGCGCACGCGCATGGTGCCGTTCGAACGCATGTTGCCGCGCCTCAAGCGCATCGTGCGTCAGGTGGCGGAGGAGTTGGGCAAAGACGTGGAGTTTATCGTCGGCAACGCCGAGGGGGAGATGGACCGCAACGTGCTGGAGCGCATGGCCGCGCCGCTGGAACACATGCTGCGCAACGCCGTGGACCATGGCTTGGAATCCCGCGACGCAAGGCTGTTGGCTGGTAAGCCGGAAAAAGGTCGCATCACCCTGGACCTGACCCACGAAGGCGGCGACATCGTCTTCGACATGCGTGACGACGGCGCCGGCGTTCCGCTGGAGGCCGTGCGGCGCAAGGCGATCAAGCGTGGGTTGCTCGACCCGAATCAAGACATCAGCGACCGCGACGTGTTGCAGTTCATCCTGCAACCGGGGTTTTCCACGGCGGAAAAGATCACGCAGATTTCCGGTCGCGGCGTGGGCATGGACGTGGTGCATGAGGAAGTGCGTCAGTTGGGCGGCTCGATGGTCATCGATTCGACGCCGGGCGAAGGCGTGCACTTTCGCATTCGCTTGCCGTTCACCGTGTCGGTCAACCGCGCATTGATGGTGCAGTGTGCAGACGACCAATACGCGATTCCGCTCAACACCATCGAAGGCCTGGTGCGCGTGCTGCCCCATGAGCTGGCCGGGCACTATCAGCAAGACCCGCCGCGATATGAATACGCCGGGCAGCGCTACGAGCTGTTTTACTTGGGCGACCTGCTGCACACCGTCAGCCGCCCGAAACTGCTGGGCCACTATCAACCGGTCCCGGTGCTATTGGTGCAGTGCAACGAGCGGCGCGTGGCCATCCATGTGGACGCCATGGCCGGTACGCGGGAGATTGTGGTCAAAGGCCTGGGCCCGCAGTTTGCCGGTGTGCAGGGTTTGTCGGGTGCGACGATCCTGGGTGATGGCCGCGTGGTGCTGATTATCGACTTGCTGGCGCATATCCGTGCGCGGCAACCCGCGTTGCCGGCGCAAACGGCTGACCTGCCATTGATCCTCAACGACCCGCTGAAAAAGCGCCCGTTGCTGGTGCTGGTAGTGGATGATTCCGTCACCGTGCGCAAAGTCACCAGCCGTCTGCTGGAGCGCAACGGCATGAACGTCCTCACCGCCAAAGACGGCATCGACGCGCTCGCTGTGCTCGAAGAACACACCCCGGACCTGATGCTGCTCGACATCGAAATGCCACGCATGGACGGTTTTGAAGTCGCCACCCAAGTGCGCAACGACCCCCGGTTGATGCGCCTGCCGATCATCATGATCACCTCGCGCACCGGCCAGAAACACCGCGACCGCGCCATGGCCATCGGCGTCAACGACTACCTCGGCAAGCCGTACCAAGAGTCGGTGCTGCTCGAAAGCATCGCCTACTGGAGCAAGTCCCATGCTTGACCACCGCACCAGCCAACTCACCGGCCTGCTGCTGCCCCTGGCCGACCGCCACCTGGTGTTGCCTAACGTCGCCATTGCCGAATTGATCGACTTCCAGCGCGGCGAACCGGCCAGCGATGCCCCCCGTGGTATTTGCGGCAAGTGACCTGGCGCGATCGGCAAATACCACTGATCAGCTTTGAAGCGGTGTGCGGCGAAGCGAGCGTAACCGGCGAACGCTCGCGGATCGTGGTGTTGAATGCGTTGGGTGGGCGGCCGACGTTGAAGTTTATTGCGCTGGTGATCCAGGGCATTCCACGCTCGTACAAGCTCGACAGTGAGTTGAGTTACGTGGACGTGCCGCTGTGCTCGCTGGAGTTGGCGGCGGTGCAGGTGGGGGAGCATGTGGCGAGGGTGCCGGATCTCATGGGGCTTGAGGCCCTGCTGGTCGAATCCGGTTTGGCATAGATCCCTGTAGGAGCCGGCTTGCCGGCGATGACGGTCTGCCAGCCCACTCATTAACAACTGACCCACCGCTATCGCTGGCAAGCCAGCTCCTACAGGGGATTGTGCGTGCCTTTAGGCCTCAATCAATCCGCGCAAACCGCTCAATCACTGGCTGCTCCCGATGCTCGGCCTGCCACAAGTCATAGGCGCTTTGCATCGACAGCCATAACTGCCCAGTGCTCACACCTGCCCGCTCAAGCCGCACCGCCAAGTCAGGACTGACAGGCGCACGCCCATGCAAAATTCTCGAAAACGTCTCACGGGCGAATCCCAGGCGCCGGGCCATTTCGGTGATGGTGATGTCCAGGGTAGGGATTACATCTTCAAGCAGGATTTCACCTGGGTGAGCCGGGTGGCTGGGCTCATCCACGTCACTGTTCGTGGGGAGGTTTATGAATACCGCAGCTACCCGCTGGAAGGGTTGGGCGCTGTGACCATAGATATGAAGTTGTAGGCCGAATGGGCTCTCGGATTTTTCCTGCAAGATTTTGGGCTGTGCATGAACTTGTCGCGTGCCGTCAGCGCGCCTAGTCTTCGTTCTGTCATCGCAAAAAACGGTGACACGGACGTGCAAGTCCGACGAAACTGTTTAGGCGTACAAACGCCCAGCCATCCAACGGGCGTTTTTTGTGCTCGCTGCTTTATGGCGGCTGCGCGCAGGAGGTCTTCGGACCTGCTGGGTGTCCTAAACAGGCCCGGTCTTGCACACCTGCGCACGGTCGCCACCCTCATTCGCGTGCAAGCGAACGGTGGCGCTCCTTAGTCACTGTTTAGGAGCTTCATCATGGTCAAACCTACCCCTAATCCGCCGCTCTTCACCGTAAACCCGCACGAAAACACCGAAACCCTGCTGGTCAACGCCAGCGAAACCCTGTCTTCCCTCAACGCACTCACCTGCAACCTGGCCTTCGACCTGGACACCTCCCAGCGCGCAATCATGCTCGGCATCCAGCAAATGGCCGCGTTGGGGCAGCTATTAGTGGACCGTGCCCTGGAACAGATTTCCCCTTCTCCAGTCGCTTAAAACTTGATCGTTCCCAAAAAGGGACCTATCGTTCCCTTTTTGGGACTCTTTGGCCGCTGCCATGCACACCTTGCCGCTCAGCACTGCACTCTTCACCGTCACCCAACAAAAAGTACTTGGCTTGCTGTTCGGCAAACCCGACCAAAGCTTCTTCACCAATGAAATTGCGCGATGGGCCCAGGTGGGCAAGGGCAGCCTCACCCGCGAGCTTGAACGTCTGCAGTTGGCGGGCATCTTGAGCATGACGCGCCAAGGCAACCAGACCCATTATCAAGCCAACCCCCAATGCCCGATTTATTCGGAATTGTTGGCCATCGTGCGCAAGACCCTGAGCCTGGATGAACCATTGCGCACTGTACTGGCGCCGTTCGCCAAGCAGATAACCTGGGCGTTTATCTACGGCTCCATCGCCAAAGGCGAGGCGCACTCATCCAGTGACATAGATCTCATGTTGATCGGCGAAAGCCTCAACTACAGTGAAGTCATGGAGCGGCTCATGCCGCTGGAAGAGCAACTGGGCCGCACCCTCAACCCGACGCTTTACACTCCCGAAGACTGGATCGGCAAATGGAATGCCGGGAACAGTTTTGTGCAGCGGGTCGTGCAGCAGGACAAGATCAATCTTATGGGGAGCGACCCCCTGGAATCCACGGATGGACAACAAGGTAAATCTGGAGAACCTGCAACGTAGCGGCGGCTTGAAGGCTGAGCCGCCGGATCGCAAGGAGTGTGATGGGCTGGTGCGTTCAGCCAGAGATCGGTTGAGGGATGCTGGCAATCCACAGTTATCATTCGCCAGTCGTTTCGACCTGGCTTACAACGCCGCCCATGCCATTGCTCTTACGGCTTTGCGCCTGCAAGGGTATCGCTCGGACAAACGCTATCTGGTCTTTCAATGCCTGGTTCATACCGCAGACGCCGGCAAGGTGCAGGTGAGGTTGTTGGCGTTGTGTCATGAACGTCGGAACCTGGCGGAATATGAAGGGTACATGGATGAAGATGAGGCGCTGCTGGGCCAGTTAATGGAAAGTGCTAAGACATTAATGAGCAATATGGAAGCATTGCTTGCTGGTCATAGGTGGGAATGAATCACCGGTCAACTGTAGGAGTTGGCGAGCCAGCCCCAACAGGAGGCTGCATGTTTGTTGGTGCTCTGTTACTCCAACCGTAACGATCCGCCGCCGAGCTTGATTGATGGCCCCCTCAATCACTCCTAAGGTAAGCCCCACGACAGCAAACCCGTGGAGCGACCATGACAACAACAATAACCCCCGACTCGCGCTGGACGCGGCGGCGCGACGAGAAGCAGCGGCGGCTCGCGCTGGTCAAGCAGTATGCGGACGGGGCGGTGTTGCCCAGTGACAAGATCGTCGAGGCGCTTGAGGCGCTGATCCTCCCCGGCGACCGTGTTGTACTGGAAGGCAACAACCAGAAACAGGCCGACTTCCTCTCGCGCTCCCTCGCAAAAGCCGACCCCGCCAAGCTTCACGACTTGCACATGATCATGCCCAGTGTCGGCCGTTCCGAGCACTTGGACCTGTTTGAAAAGGGGATCGCCCGCAAACTCGACTTCTCCTTCGCCGGCACCCAGTCCCTGCGCATCAGTCAGTTGCTGGAGGACGGCCTGCTGGAAATCGGCGCGATTCATACCTATATCGAACTCTATGCACGGCTGGTGGTGGACCTGATCCCCAACGTCGTGCTTTCCGCCGGTTTCATGGCTGACCGCGCCGGCAATATCTACACCGGCGCCAGCACCGAAGACACCCCGGCGCTGATCGAACCCGCCGCGTTCAGCGATGGCATCGTCATCGTGCAGGTCAATCAACTGGTGGATGACGTCACCGATCTGCCCCGTGTGGATATTCCGGCGAGCTGGGTGGATTTTGTGGTGGTGGCTGACAAGCCGTTCTACATCGAGCCGCTGTTCACTCGCGACCCGCGCCATATCAAGCCGGTGCACGTGTTGATGGCGATGATGGCGATCCGTGGCATCTACGAAAAACACAATGTGCAGTCGCTCAACCATGGCATTGGCTTCAATACCGCCGCCATCGAGTTAATCCTGCCCACCTACGGCGAATCCCTTGGCCTCAAGGGCAAGATCTGCCGCAACTGGACCCTCAATCCGCACCCAACCCTGATCCCTGCGATTGAAAGCGGCTGGGTGGAAAGTGTGCACTGCTTCGGCACCGAGCTGGGCATGGAGAACTACATTGCCGCCCGGCCGGATGTGTTCTTCACGGGCCGTGATGGCTCGATGCGCTCCAACCGGATGTTCTGCCAACTCGCCGGCCAATATGCGGTGGACCTGTTTATCGGCGCCACCCTGCAGGTCGATGGCGACGGCCATTCCTCCACCGTGACCCGTGGCCGCCTTGCCGGGTTTGGCGGCGCACCCAACATGGGCCACGACCCGCGCGGCCGTCGCCATGGCACGCCCGCCTGGCTGGACATGCGCCACGACGATGCCCCGGAAGCCCTGCTGGAACGCGGCAAGAAACTCGTGGTGCAAATGGTCGAGACCTTCCAGGAAGGCGGCAAACCCACTTTCGTCGACACCCTCGACGCCGTGGAAGTTGCCCGCAAAAGCGGCATGCCCTTGGCGCCGATCATGATCTACGGCGATGACGTTACCCACCTGCTTACCGAAGAGGGCATCGCCTACCTGTATAAGGCGCGTTCCCTCGAAGAGCGCCAGGCGATGATCGCCGCTGTCGCAGGTGTCACGGCCATCGGCATGCGCCACAACCCCAAGGACACCGCGCGCATGCGCCGCGAAGGCCTGATCGCCTTGCCCGAAGACTTGGGTATCCGCCGTACCGACGCCACCCGCGAGCTGTTGGCCGCCAAAAGTGTGGCCGACCTGGTGGACTGGTCCGGTGGTTTGTACAACCCGCCCGCCAAATTCAGGAGCTGGTAAATGCGCGCACTCAAACTGCATGAACTGACCCTTGCTGAACGCCTGGCGGACATGGCCGTCGATGCGCTGATCGATGAAGCTGACTTGTCGCCCAAACCCGCTCTGGTGGACCGTCGTGGAAACGGCGCCCACCACGATCTGCATCTGGGCCTGATGCACGCCTCGGCGCTGTCGCTGTGGCCGATGTTCAAGGAGATGGCTGAAGCGGCGATTGAATGGGGTGAAGTTGGCGTGCCCTTGCGCGAAGCTCTCGGTCGTATCGGCCGTGAAGGTGAGCAAGCAATGCTCGTCACCACCAACGGCGTGAATACCCATCGCGGCGCGATCTGGGCCCTGGGCTTGCTGACCGCAGCGGCGGCGCTGGAACCCCGCGCCGTCACCCTGAACGCAGCCAGATTAGCCCTGCTCAACGACCGCTACGCCCCACAACCCATGAGCCACGGTGCCCAGGTCGCGCAACGCTACGGCGCTCGCGGTGCCCGTGAAGAAGCCCAGCTCGGCTTCCCCTCGGTTGTGCAACGCGGCTTGCCGCAACTGTATAAAAGCCGCCAGCAAAATGCAGGCGAACAGAACGCACGCCTGGATGCCCTGCTGGCGATCATGACCGAGCTGGCCGACACCTGCGTGCTCTACCGCGCCGGTCCCGAAGGGATCAGCACCATGCAACGCGGTGCGCGCGCCGTGCTGGACGCGGGGGGCAGCGCCACTCTGGCCGGTCGTCGTCAATTACATGAACTCGATCAACACCTGCTGGCCCTGAATGCCTCCCCCGGCGGCGCCGCCGACCTGCTGGCCGCCTGCCTGTTTATCGACCGCCTCGACGGAGCGTTGTGATGGAAACCTTATCCTTTGAATTCCCCGCCGGGCAGCCGCCAACAGGCCGAGCGCTGGTAGGTTGCGTTGGCTCGGGCGACCTGGAGGTGCTGCTGGAACCGGGTACCCCGGGCAGGCTGACCATCCAGGTGCAGACCTCGGTGAATGGCGCCGAACAACGCTGGCAGCATCTGTTCGAACGCATCTTCCAGGAACAGACGCCACCGGCCTTGAAGATTGATATCCACGATTTCGGTGCCACCCCCGGCGTGGTGCGTTTGCGCCTGGAGCAGGGTTTCGAGGAGATCGGCCATGACTGACTTACTCGCCAAACACAGCTTCGTTGAGTTGGGCGCTCGGCAGCGGGCCAAGGCTCTGCTGGACGCCGGCTCCTACCGCGAATTGATCGACCCGTTCCAGCGCGTCATGTCACCGTGGCTCGGCCGCCAAGGCGTGGTGCCCCAGGCCGATGACGGCGTGGTGATCGCCAAGGGCAGCGTCGATGGCAAGCCTGTCGTCATTGCTGCCATCGAAGGCAACTTCCAGGGCGGTAGCCTCGGTGAAGTGGGTGGCGCGAAAATCGCCGGCGCCTTGGAGCTGGCAGCCGAAGACAATCGCAAGGGCATTCCCACTCGCGCCGTGTTGCTGCTGGAAACCGGTGGTGTGCGCCTGCAGGAAGCCAACCTCGGCCTGGCAGCCATCGCGGATATCCATGCGGCGATTGTTGACCTGCGCCAGTACCAGCCAGTGATCGGCGTGGTGGCCGGCAGTGTCGGCTGCTTCGGCGGCATGTCCATCGCGGCCGGGTTGTGCAGTTACCTTGTCGTCACCCGCGAAGCCCGCCTGGGCTTGAATGGCCCGCAAGTGATCGAACAGGAAGCGGGGCTTGACGAGTACGACTCCCGCGACCGGCCTTTCATCTGGAGCCTCACCGGCGGCGAGCAACGTTTCAACAGCGGCTTGGCCGACCGATATGTGGCTGATGATGTGGTCGAGCTTCAACAGACCGTCAGCGCATTGCTGCAACAAGGCCTGCCCACCCAGCAACGCAGCCGCCAGGCCGAGTATTACCTGGCACGCCTGGCCGAACTGGACGCCACGGCGCAGATCGACCCGGTGACGGTGCGCGAGTTGTATCAAGGAGAACGCTCATGAGAGGTTTGCAGTGGTTCAACGCATTGAGCGTCGGAGCGACAGCCGTTGAAGGTTTGCCAAATTCGCTGAAAGTCGCCGATGGTGTACTGGGCGAACAGCCCGTGCGCTATATCGCCGTGGTTACCGACGCGCAAAACCACTTTCCCCGCGCACGCAAGGGTGAGGTCGGTCTGCTGGAAGGCTGGGGTCTGGCGAAGGCCGTCGATGAAGCCATCGCCCGTGGCGACAAGCGCCCCATCATCGCCATCGTCGATGTACCGAGCCAAGCCTACGGGCGTCGCGAAGAAGCCCTCGGCATCCACCAGGCCCTGGCGGCCGCCGCCGACAGCTACGCCCGTGCTCGCCTCGCCGGGCACCCGGTGATCGCGCTGCTGGTGGGCAAGGCCATGTCCGGCGCGTTTCTCGCCCATGGGTATCAAGCCAACCGCCTGATCGCCCTGCGTGATCCCGGTGTGATGGTGCACGCGATGGGCAAGGCCTCGGCCGCGCGCGTGACGCTGCGCAGCGTCGAAGAGTTGGAAGCCCTGGCCGCCAGCGTGCCGCCCATGGCCTATGACATCGACAGTTATGCCAGCCTGGGTTTGCTGTGGGGAACCTTGTCGGTCAGCCACATTGAGCAGCCCACGCCGGAGGATGTGGCGCAGGTCAGCGATTGCCTGGTGAGTGCGATCAAGGATATTGCCAGCACCGACTTGAGCGGGCGCCTCGGCGCGACCAACCGCGCCGCCTCCAGCCACGTGCGCCAACTGCTGCGGGAGCAATGGTGAACGCTCACGACCTGCTCTGGGGCATGACCCCGGCGCACCTGCCCGCTGACGCTGCGGCGTGGGCGGTGGAGGCGGTTGGCACGGTGGTGGTGCGTCGCGCAATTGTCGCGCCGGGCCTGGTCGCGGTGGGCGTGCGCGGGCGTCTGCGTGAGCAGCGTTTTGCCGCTGAACTGCCGATTGCTGCTGTGCAGCGGCGAGTCGTGCCGGAAGCGCTGCGTGACGTTGTCTCGACACGCGACTTACCGGCTTTGCAGGCACTCGAACAGCTGCGACCGGTGCTGGCACCCTTGAATTGGGGCATCACCGGCAGCGCAGGTTTTGAGCTGGCAACGGGCATTGAAGCAATGCATGCCCAGAGCGATCTGGACTTGATTCTGCGCACGCCCGCGCCGCTGGATCGCAACGATGCGCGCGACCTGCTGGCAACGTTGGACAAGGCCGCGTGTACCGTGGACCTGCAACTGCAAACACCGTTCGGTGCTGTCGCCTTGCGCGAATGGGCGAGTCCATCGCGGCGGGTGCTATTGAAAACCGCCGGCGGTGCGCACCTCGTCATCGATCCCTGGCAGGCCGTGGCATGAGCAGCCTTCTGGTCTTTCCCGGCCAGGGCGCCCAGCGCCCCGGCATGCTCCAGGCGTTGCCGGCCGATGTATTGGAACAGGCCAGCGATGCCTTGGGTGAAGACGTTCGCGCATTGGATTCGGCGCAAGCCCTGGCGAACACCCGCGCGGTGCAGCTTTGCCTACTGATTGTCGGCGTAGCCCACGCCCGCCAGCTGCAACGCACGCCGGATTACGTCGCGGGACTGTCCATCGGGGCTTACCCTGCGGCGGTGATCGCGGGTGCGCTGGACTTTGCCGATGCGATCAGGCTCGTCAGCCTGCGCGGCGAGCTGATGCAGAACGCTTATCCACAGGGCTACGGCATGACGGCGATCATCGGCCCCGAGTTATCCACTGTCGAACACCTGCTGGCCGATATCCACAGCCCCGACAGCCCGGTGTACCTGGCCAATATCAACGCCGACAACCAGACCGTTATCGCCGGCAGCAACGCAGCGATGAAGCGTGTCGCCGACCGCATCAAAGGCAACGGCGTCGCCAAGCGCCTGGCCGTCAGCGTGCCGTCCCATTGCGCGTTGCTGGAGCAACCGGCCCAGGTCCTGGCGCAAGCCTTTGTGCCGCTCAAGGCGCCGCGTATCACCTACCTGAGCAGCACCCGCGCGCGGCCTATCCACAACCCCGAGCAATTGCGCGACGACCTGGCCTTCAACATGTGCCGCATCGTCGACTGGCGCGGCACCGTACAAAGCGCCTACGAGCGCGGCGTGCGCCTGCAAATCGAATTGCCACCGGGCGCCGTGCTCACTGGCCTGTCACGCCGGGTGTTTGAACAGGGCACGGTGATCGCCTGCGAAGGTGCGCGCCTGGATACCTTGCAGGCCTTGCTGGAAGAGGAGGGGCTACGCCACCGATAAAGCACTACCCAAGGCTTTCGAAGCACAAAAACAACAATTTCGATCGAGCACTTTGAGGACAACAACAATGATTATCTACGGTGTGGCATTGCTGGCGATCTGCACGCTTGCGGGCGTGATCATGGGCGACATGCTTGGCGTGTTGCTCGGCGTCAAATCCAATGTGGGCGGGGTAGGCATCGCGATGATCCTGCTGATCTGCGCCCGCCTTTGGATGCACAAACACGGCGGCATGACCAAGGACTGCGAAATGGGCGTTGGCTTCTGGGGCGCGATGTACATCCCGGTGGTGGTGGCGATGGCCGCACAACAAAACGTAGTGACCGCTTTGCATGGTGGCCCCGTTGCGGTGCTGGCAGCGATTGGTTCAGTGGTGCTGTGTGGTTGCACCATCGCGCTGATCAGCCGTACCCACAAGGGCGAACCCTTGCCCGATGAAGAGCCACTGATCGCGCCAGTGGGAGGTCGTTGATATGTGGGATCTCATCGAAAAAGGGTTGGAACATAACGGCCTGATCACCGCATTTGCCTTTGTCGGCGTGGTGATGTGGATTTCCGTGGTGCTGTCCAAGCGCCTGACGTTCGGGCGCATCCACGGCTCGGCGATTGCTATCGTCATCGGCCTGGTCCTGGCGTGGGTCGGCGGCACGATCACGGGCGGCCAGAAAGGCCTGGCTGACCTGGCGCTGTTCTCCGGCATCGGGTTGATGGGTGGCGCGATGTTGCGCGACTTCGCCATCGTCGCAACGGCGTTTGAAGTGCAAGCCACCGAGGCGCGCAAGGCCGGGATGATCGGCGTGATTGCGCTGCTATTGGGCACGATCCTGCCGTTTATCGTCGGTGCGAGCATGGCCTGGGCGTTTGGTTATCGCGATGCAATCAGCATGACCACCATCGGTGCTGGCGCCGTGACTTATATCGTCGGCCCAGTGACGGGGGCGGCGATTGGCGCGACCTCGGATGTGATGGCGCTGTCGATTGCCACCGGGTTGATCAAGGCGATTCTGGTCATGGTGGGAACGCCGGTCGCGGCACGCTGGATGGGGTTGGATAACCCGCGTTCGGCGATGGTGTTTGGTGGGTTGGCCGGCACGGTGAGTGGGGTGACGGCGGGCCTGGCGGCGACGGATCGGCGGTTGGTGCCGTATGGCGCGCTGACGGCGACATTCCACACCGGGCTGGGTTGCCTGCTTGGGCCTTCGTTGCTGTATTTCATCGTACGGGGGCTGGTCGGCTAACTTCGGAATGTGTGTTGTCGGGTCGGGCGTCTTCGCGAGCAAGCCCGCTCCCACATTTGGAATGCATTTCAAGTGTGGGAGCGGGCTTGCTCGCGAAAGCGGTGTGTCAGGCTGTCACCTGTCGATTGGCATACATCCGACACTCCGCCAACAATGCCAGCAAATTCGGATCACGCTCCTTGGCCTTCAGAAACACCACGCCAATATGCTGCTGCAACCGATACCTGGGTTGCAGCGGTATCAGTTTCACGCGGTTCTCATACACGGCTGCAATCCGCCCCGGCAGCAGCGCATAACCTACGCCTGAGCTGACCATGCTCAACAGCGTGAAGATGTCATTCACCTGCATCGCCACCTTCGGCTCGAACCCTGCCTGCTTGAACACGCGGTTGCCATCCTGGTGGGTGGCGAAGCCTTGGGTGAGGGTGATGAAGGTTGCGTCACGCACGTCGGCGAGGTCGATCTCACGCTCGCGGTCGAAGGGCGAGTCGGCGGGAGTGGCGAGGAAGATATCGTCGGAGAACAGCGCGATTTGTTCGCAGTCCGGGTCGTTGGCGTGCTCGTCGAGGGAGATCAGGATCGCGTCCACTTCCATGTTCTTGAGCTTGTAGAGCAGGTCGAAGTTGGAGCCCAGGATCAGGTCGATATTGAGTTCGCTGCGGCGGATCTTCAGGCCCATGATCAGTTGCGGCACGGTTTTCACCGTCAGCGAATACAACGAGCCAAGCTTGAAACGTTCGGCGGAGAAGCCGGCCGCTTCGCGGGTCAGGCGTACGCTGTCGACCACATCGGCCACCAGTTTCTGCGCGCGTTCTTCCAATACGTAGGCGCTTTCCAGCGGCGTGAGGTTGCGCCCTTCGTGTTTGAACAGCGGGCAGCGCAGGGCGTTTTCCAGGGAGTGGATGGCGCGGTGCACGCTGACATTGCTGGTTTGCAGCTCGGCGGCGGCGCGGGCCAGGTTGCCGGTGCGCATGAACGCCAGGAAGATTTCCAGTTTCTTGAGGGTGAATTCTTCGTCGATCAGCATGGCCGTGGGCTCTTGTTCGAATGCTGTTGATTGTGCCCGCAAAACCCTCTCGCGTCCTCGGAACGTCATAAGCCGCTTGCACTCTTATGCGCAAGGCTGGACGCTTGGCAGCCAGCCCATGACGGTTACAGGAGGTCGGAGAACGATGTACCACGGGGAACGATTCAACGCCTGGAGCCATTTGCTCGGTGCTGTCGCGGCGTGCATTGGCGCCGTGTGGATGTTGGTGGTGGCAAGCCTCGACGGCAGCCCTTGGAAGATCGTCAGCGTGGCGATCTATGGTTTTACCTTGATGGTGCTGTACAGCGCTTCCACCGTGTACCACAGCGTGCGCGGGCGGCGGAAAGAAATCATGCAGAAGGTCGATCACTTTTCGATCTACCTGCTGATCGCCGGCAGCTACACGCCGTTCTGCCTGGTGACCCTGAGAGGGCCGTGGGGCTGGACGCTGTTTGGCATCGTGTGGGGGCTGGCGGTGATTGGCATCCTGCAGGAGATCAAGCCGCGCTCAGAGGCGCGCATCCTGTCGATCGTGATTTACGCGGTGATGGGGTGGATCGTGCTGGTGGCGGTCAAACCGCTGCTCGCCGCGCTGGGCACGGCGGGGTTTATCTGGTTGGCGTCGGGCGGGGTGCTGTATACCGTCGGGATTATCTTCTTTGCCCTGGAGGACCGCCTGCGCCACTCCCATGGTATCTGGCATTTGTTTGTGATTGGCGGGAGCCTGCTGCACTTCGTGGCGATCATGCATTACGTGCTCTGACGGACAACATCTGTGATCCTCGTTGCTTCGACAGAACGGTCTCTACAGCCGCTCCAATAACTCCCGGGCGCGGTGGCCGAAGATCTCCAGCAAATTCGCCAGCATATGCGGCGGAGGCTCATCGGCGCGGGTCAGGGCGTACAGGGTGATCGGCAGCGGCGGCGTGAGCGGGCGGATGCAGGTGGTGGCCGTCGACGCACCCAGCGCGGTGAACGGATCGATCACCGTCAAGCCGGCCCCGGACTCCACCATCGCGCGGGCCAGGGAATAGGTTTGCACCGAGATCGTGACCTTGGGGGGTGGGTCGACGTTTTCCAGGTAGCTATCGAGTTTCGCTGCCAGCGGGTCGGCGCTGGAAAGGCCAATCAGCGCCGTGCCTGCCAGGTCCGCCAGGGGCAATGGTTGGCTCAGTTCGGCGTCGGACCAATAGCCTTTAGACGCCAGTGCCACCAGCACACCATTGGCCAGCACTTGCGTGGTCAACCCTGGATGGCCGGAGAAGTTGAGCGTCAACGCCAGGTCAATCTCGCGCATCAGCAGCTTCTGCACCAACTCGCGGCTATGGTCGCTGGACAGCTCGCACGCCATCTCCGGGTAATCGCGCTTCCATTCCAGGATCGCCGGCGGCAGCAGCGACAACGCCAGCGCCGGGATCGCGCCGATGCGCACACTCTGGCCCGGTGCTCGGCGCAGACTTTTGGCCAGCCGCCGCACGCCTTGCAGGCTTTCGGTGACTTTCTCCACTTCGCTTTCCAGCGCCAGGGCTTCCGGTGTGGGCTGCAATTTGCCGCGCACCCGCAGAAAAAGGGGGAAGCCCAGTTGCAATTCGGCGTGCTGCAGCACCTTGGTCACCGCCGGTTGCGACACATGCAGCAACTGCGCGGCGGCGCTAACGGAGCCGGTCTGGCGGATGGCCTGGAAGATTTCGATATGACGCAAGCGCATGGCAAGTCCATAACCTTTGTTTATAGGTGATCCATCTTTATTCATTGTCGGCAGCCTGTCACCTGCCCCTAGGCTTGAGGCCTCTGGATTTAAAGGTGGGCGGCGGAAATGGTGTGCATCATTGGGGGGGAGTGATTGGTCTGGCCAGCGCCTATGCGTTGGTGCGTGCAGGTCATGAGGTGACGCTGATCGATGCACGCGAGACCCTGGGCAGCGAGACCAGCTTTGCCAATGGCGGGCAGTTGTCCTATCGCTACGTGGCGCCACTGGCCGATGCAGGGGTGCCGCTGCAAGCCATCGGTTGGTTGTTGCGCGGTGACTCACCATTGAAACTGCGGCCGCGCCTCGACCCCCAGCAATGGCGCTGGATGGCCGCGTTCCTCGGCGCTTGCCGTGGCTCGGTGAACAAACGCAATGCCGCCCACCTGTTGCGCCTGGCGTCCCTGAGCCAGGACACCTTGCAAGTGTGGCGCGATCTCGATCGCCTGGATGGCTTCGACTGGCGGCGCAACGGCAAGCTGGTGACCTTTCGCAATGCCAACGCTTTTGAGCGCGCGCGTGGCAAGGTCACCGATATCCTGCAACAGCAGGTGCTGTCGACCGCCGATTGCGCTCGCCTGGAGCCTGCGCTGGCGGACGGTGGTTTTGTCGGTGGGATTTATACGCCGAATGAGGAAGTCGCTGATTGTCATGCCTTCTGCCAGCGGCTGGCGGCGCGATTGGAAGCGTCGGGACGTTGCCGCTTTATGCTGGGCCGAAAGGTCACCGGCATTCGCCACGCCAAGGGTAGGGTGCAGGCCATCGAATTGGGCGATGAGGTTATGCCAGTCGAACACCTGGTGCTGGCGGCTGGGTATCGCAGCGCGGAGTTGGGCGTGCCGTTGCCGCTTTACCCGCTCAAGGGTTACAGCCTGAGCGTACCGATTGGCGCGCAACACCAGGCACCGAACGTGAGCATCACCGATTACGACCGCAAGATCGTCTACGCGCGCATTGGCGAACAACTGCGGGTGGCGGCCATGGTGGATATCGTCGGCTTCGACGCCCGTCTTGAGCCCAAACGCCTGGCGCTGATGAAACGTCAGGCCTTGGAGACCTTTCCACTGGCGGGCGACTACGACCAGGCGGTGGAGTGGGCCGGTATGCGCCCGGCCACCCCGACCGGCGTGCCGCTGATCGGCGCCAGTGTCTATCGTAACCTGTGGCTAAACCTGGGCCACGGAGCCCTCGGTTTTACCCTGGCCTGTGGCAGCGGCCAGCTGCTGGCCGAGTTGATTGGCCAACACGCGCCTTCTATTGATATGCAGGGCCTGGCACCCCGCGCCGCATGAGGATGTCTGCATGACTATCACCCGCATCAGCAGTAACGAGCGCCTCTCGGGCGCAGTGACGTTCAACGACTTGGTGTTCCTCTCGGGCCAGGTGCCCGGCGATGGCCTGGACGTGGCGACACAAACCCGTGAAGTGCTGGCCAGGATCGATGCGTTGCTGGCCCAGGCGGGCAGCGACAAGGATCATCTGCTCAACGCCACGATTTACCTGAAAGACATCAGTGAAGGTTTCGCACCGATGAATGAAGTGTGGTCAGCCTGGCTGTCACCGGGTTTAGCGCCGACGCGCACCACGGTGCAGGCAGAACTGGCGCGACCGAGTGTATGGGTGGAAATCAGTGTGATCGCTGTACGTAAATGACTTTAAAGACCAACGGAGAATAACAATGAAAAAGATCCTGTTGACCGGCTGCACCCTGGGACTCTTGCTGGGCGCACAGGCCCATGCGAATCAAGCACCGCTGGACGGCACGCTGGGCAAGATCGCCAGCGCCAAGTCCATTACCTTGGGCTATCGCGATGCGTCGGTGCCGTTTTCCTACGTGGGGGATAACAGTGGCAAGCCCATGGGCTATTCGGTGGAGCTGGCGAGCAAGATTGTCGAGCGCATCCAGCAGAAAACCGGCGTGGCCACGCTTAATGTGAAATACAACCTGGTGACGTCCCAGACCCGCATCCCCTTGGTGCAGAACGGTACCGTCGACCTGGAATGCGGTTCCACCGGCGTAACCGCCGAGCGGCAGAAGCAGGTGGCGTTTTCCTACGGGTTCATCTACGTGAAGGGGCAATTGCTCACGGCCAAGGACAGCGGTATCAAAGGCTTTCCCGACCTGGCAGGCAAGAACGTGGTGACCACCGCCGGCACCACCAACGAGCGCTTCCTCAAAAGCTACAACGCCGAGCACAAGACCAACATGTTCGTGATCAGCGCCAAGGATCACGGTGAGGCGTTCAAGATGCTGGAGACCGGTCGCGCTGCGGCCTTTTACATGGATGACGCGTTGCTCTATGGCGAGCGGGCCAAGGCCAAGGACCCGCATAACTGGGTGGTGGTGGGCGAGGAGCAATCGCGGGAAATCTACAGCTGCATGTTGCGCAAGGACGACCCGCAGTTTCTTGCGGTGGTCAACGAGACACTTGGCGACCTTTACCGCAGTGGGGAGATCAACGGGATTTACCAACGCTGGTTCGAATCCCCCATTCCGCCCAAGGGCTTGAACCTGGAATTCCCGATGACCCGTGAGTTGAAGGCGATTATTGCCAAGCCGATCAGTGATCCGGTGGAGTAAGCCCTAGAAATCGCCCCACAACTGTTGGGCGACGGCCAACGCCACCACCGGTGCCGTCTCGGTGCGCAATACACGCGGGCCGAGGCGGGCGGCGTGGTAGCCGGCGGCTTGCGCAGTGTCGACTTCCAGGTCGGTCAGCCCACCCTCAGGGCCGATCAGGAAGGCCAGGCTCGATGGCTTGGCATGGCTGACCATCGGCTCGGCCACGGGGTGCAGCACCAGCTTCAAGTCCGCTTGGGTCTGTTTCAACCAGTCCGCCAACAGCAGCGGCGGATGAATCACCGGCACCGTGGAGCGCCCGCATTGTTCACATGCGCTGATTGCCACCTGGCGCCAGTGCTGCAGGCGTTTGTCGGCGCGTTCGTCCTTGAGGCGCACTTCGCAGCGGTCGCTGAAAATCGGGGTGATTTCGCTGACGCCCAACTCGGTGGCTTTCTGGATCGCCCAATCCATCCGTTCGCCACGGGACAGGCCCTGGCCCAGGTGAATGCGCAGTGGCGATTCGGTCTGGCCGCTGAAGCTTTCCGTAAGCTGCACGGTGACGCGCTTTTTGCCGACCTCCAGCAGGCTGCCCCGGAACTCCAGGCCGGAACCGTCGAACAATTGCACGGCATCGCCTTCGCCCATACGCAATACGCGGCTGATGTAGTGCGCCTGGGCTTCCGGCAATTCGTGATCGCCGAGGCTCAGCGGGGTGTCAGTGAAGAAGCGGGACAATCTCATTTCTGTTCTCTGAAGAGGTTTACGTAGGGGGTCGTTGATCAACCCGGATCGCGGAAGCCTGGGTGGAAGTCCTTCGGCACTGCAACGCTGACGTTGCTGTGGGTGGCAATGTCGATGCCTTCGCTGGCCACTTCGGCGAGGAAGTCGATCTGCTCGGGCGTGATCACATAGGGCGGCAGGAAATACACCACGCTGCCCAATGGCCGCAACAGCGCACCGCGTTCCAAGGCGTGCTCGAACACCTTCAGGCCACGACGCTCCTGCCAGGGGTAGGCGGTCTTGGTGGCTTTGTCCTGGACCATCTCGATGGCCAGCACCATACCGGTCTGACGCACTTCCGACACGTGCGGGTGGTCCACCAGGTGCGCCGTGGCGGTGGCCATCCGCTGGGCCAGGGCCTTGTTGTTTTCGATGACGTTGTCTTCTTCGAAAATATCCAAGGTCGCCAGCGCCGCCGCGCACGCCAGCGGGTTGCCGGTGTAGCTGTGGGAGTGCAGGAAGGCGCGCAGGGTCGGATAGTCGTCGTAGAACGCGTCGTACACGTCATCGGTGGTGACCACGGCCGCCAACGGCAGGTAACCGCCGGTGAGGGCCTTGGACAGGCACAGGAAGTCCGGACGGATGCCGGCCTGTTCACAGGCGAACATGCTGCCGGTGCGGCCGAAACCTACAGCGATTTCATCGTGGATCAGGTGCACGCCATAGCGGTCGCAGGCTTCGCGCAGCAGCTTGAGGTACACCGGGTGGTACATGCGCATGCCGCCGGCGCCCTGGATCAGCGGTTCGACGATCACGGCGGCGACGGTGTCGTGGTTGTCGGCCAGGGTCTGTTCCATGGCCAGGAACATATTGCGCGAGTGTTCTTCCCAGCTCATGCCCTCGGGGCGCAGGTAGCAATCCGGGCTCGGTACTTTGATGGTGTCGAGCAGCAGCGCCTTGTAGGTTTCGGTGAACAGCGGCACGTCGCCCACCGACATCGCGGCGATGGTTTCGCCGTGATAGCTGTTGGTCAGGGTGACGAAGCGTTTTTTGTTCGGCAGGCCGCGGTTGAGCCAATAGTGGAAGCTCATCTTCAGCGCGACTTCGATGCAGGACGAGCCGTTGTCAGCGTAGAAGCAGCGGGTCAGGCCCTCGGGGGTCATTTGCACCAGGCGCTCGGACAGTTCGATCACCGGCTGGTGGCTGAAGCCGGCCAGGATCACATGTTCCAGCTGATCGACCTGGTCCTTGATGCGCTGGTTGATGCGCGGGTTGGCGTGGCCAAATACGTTGACCCACCAGGAGCTGACAGCATCGAGGTAGCGCTTGCCTTCGAAGTCTTCCAGCCACACGCCTTCACCCCGCTTGATCGGGATCAGCGGCAGTTGCTGGTGGTCTTTCATCTGGGTGCAGGGATGCCACAGCACTGCGAGGTCGCGTTGCATCCACTGGTTGTTCAAGCCCATCGGTTATCTCCTCGAAGCGGTCCTGCGGCCGGCGCAGGTAAATCAATCGCGCAAGCCTATGCAATGGACGGCTGTGTCACAACCTATTAGAGATAATTCGCAGTAAACGTAGGACGATCTGTCACGTTTCTTAGGAATAGTCCTTAATCCATCGTTAACGTACTGTGCATAATCTCAAGATCGTATTTCTCGATATTTCAAAGCGAAATTTTCGGCTTTAATTCGATAGGTAAATCGCTAGTCTTGGGCACAGCTCTTACGGGATTTGGGACATGCAGCTACGTAATTCGTCGGCCCGCTATGGTTGGGTCAGTATGGTTTTGCACTGGGGCGTAGCCTTGGTGGTGTTCGGGTTGTTCGCGCTGGGCCTGTGGATGGTCGGTCTCGACTACTACAGTGCCTGGCGCAAAGACGCGCCCGACTTGCACAAGAGCATTGGCATCACGCTGTTCGCCATCATGCTGGTGCGTATTGTCTGGCGCCTTGTCAGCCCACCGCCGCCACCGCTGGCCAGCTACAGCCGCATGACCCGTATCGGTGCTGCGTTTGGCCACGCGTTCCTGTATCTCGGGCTGTTTGCCGTGATGATCGCCGGTTACCTGATTTCCACCGCAGACGGTGTCGGTATTCCGGTGTTTGGCCTGTTTGAGATTCCTGCCGTGGTTTCCGGATTACCGGACCAGGCAGATAACGCCGGCTTGGTGCATCTGTACCTGGCCTGGGTGTTGGTGGTCTTCGCCGGCTTGCACGGCGTGGCTGCGTTGAAACACCACTTTATCGATCGTGATGCGACCCTTACGAGAATGCTGGGGCGCAAAGCCTGATGTTCAACCTCGACTCACAAGGAATAGAAAGCATGTTGAAAAAGACCCTCGCTGCTCTGGCAATCGGTACTGCTCTGCTCTCCGCAGGCCAGGTGATGGCTGCTGACTACAAGATCGACAAAGAAGGCCAGCACGCCTTCATCGACTGGAAAATCAGCCACCTGGGCTACAGCTTCATCCACGGTACCTTCAAGGATTGGGACGGTACCTTCAGCTGGGATGCCGCCAAGCCAGAAGCCAGCAAAATCGCAGTCGACGTGAAAACCGCCAGCTTGTGGTCCAACCACGCCGAGCGTGACAAGCACATCGCCAGCAAAGACTTCCTGGACGTTGCCAAGTTCGCTGACGCCAAGTTCGTTTCCACCGCAGTCAAGTCCACCGGCGACAAAACCGCTGATGTGACCGGCGACCTGACCTTCCACGGCGTGACCAAGCCTGTGACCTTCAAGGCCACCTTCAACGGTGAGGGCAAAGACCCGTGGGGCGGCGAGCGTGCCGGCTTCAACGCCAAGACCACTGTCAACCTGAACGACTTCGGCATCAAAGGCCCAGGCCCGTCCTCGCAGACTGTGGACCTGGACATCTCGCTGGAAGGTGTGAAGCAGAAGTAATTTCTGTTTTACCCAAAAAAACCGGATCCTGCGATCCGGTTTTTTTATGCCAGGAATGCAATCAATGCGGGAGCTGGCTTGCCTGCGATTGCATCGACTCGGTGGGCCTGACGCGCCGAGGTGCCCGCATCGCAGGCAAGGCAGCTCCCACCGCTGATTTGTGTTGAGTCAAAAAAAAGCCCCGTCTCGAAAAGAGGCGGGGCGTTTTTTATGGCGCTTTGAAACTCAGCGATTGCGCGTCAGCAGCGCTGGTTTTTCACCACGAGGACGGCCTGGCAGTTGATCCAACTGCTCGGGTGTCGGGAAGCGATCAGCCTTCGACTCCTTGTGGATGATCTTTGGCGCCGGACCACCACGAGGGTTCTGCACGGCTGGCTCGGACGAACGTTGCTGGTCGTCACGGGCCGGGCGGCGGTTGTTGCTGCGCGAGTCTTCGCGGCGAGCCTGGCCATCACGCGGCGCGCCGTTACGCGGGCCATTGCGCTTGGCTGGCGGCGTACCGGTAGTGCCGCCGCTGCTGTTGCGTGGACCATTCTGACGACCACCTTGTGGCTGGCCGCCACGGGGAGCACCTGCGCCAGCGCCCTGTGCCGGGGCGCCTGGGCGACGGCCACGGCCTTGGGCCGGCTTGGCCTGGGGCACGTAGTCGACGCGGTTACCGAAGTTATCCACATCGTCGTCCAGGAACTCGTCCGGAGCACGGTCGGCAGCAGCGCGTGGCGGCTGGCTCGGCTGGCGCTGTTCGCGGGCCGGAGTGCCTTCGCGGGGCTTCTGCTCACGGGCCGGGCGTTCGCCACGGCCGCTGGCAGATTTTTCCTTGCCCTTGTCTTTGCCCTTGTCGCGACGGCCACCGCCACCCCCGCCGCCGTTCGGGCCATCGCCCTTCGGACCGCGTGGGTTGCGCGGGTTGCGCACGTCCGGACGCTCGCGCGCTTCAGGCTTCTCGGCCTCCACGGCGCTGGCATCGAAGCCCATCAGGTCGCCGTCGGCGATTTTCTGCTTGGTCATGCGTTCGATGCTTTTCAGCAGTTTTTCTTCGTCCGGTGCAACCAGGGAGATGGCTTCACCCGAACGACCGGCACGGCCGGTACGGCCGATACGGTGCACGTAGTCTTCATCGACGTTTGGCAGCTCGAAGTTGACCACGTGTGGCAATTGGTCGATATCCAGGCCGCGGGCGGCGATATCGGTGGCAACCAGGATGCGTACGGAGCCGGCCTTGAAGTCGGCCAGGGCCTTGGTGCGCGCGTTCTGGCTCTTGTTGCCGTGAATGGCGACGGCGGTGAGGCCGTGCTTGTCCAGGTACTCGGCCAGGCGGTTGGCGCCGTGCTTGGTGCGAGTGAAGACCAGCACCTGTTCCCACGCGCCGGCGGTGATCAGGTGGGCCAGCAGCGCACGCTTGTGGCTGGCGGCCAGGCGGAATACGCGTTGCTCGATACGCTCGACCGTGGTGTTCGGCGGCGTGACTTCGATGCGTTCCGGGTTGTGCAGCAGCTTGCCAGCCAGGGCAGTGATGTCCTGGGAGAACGTTGCCGAGAACAGCAGGTTCTGACGTTTGGCCGGCAGGCGGGCGAGCACCTTTTTCACGTCATGGACAAAGCCCATGTCGAGCATGCGGTCGGCTTCGTCCAGCACGAGGATTTCCACGTGGGACAGGTCGACGCTGCCTTGGCCGCACAGGTCGAGCAAACGACCTGGGCACGCGACCAGCACGTCCACACCACGGGACATGGCCTGAACCTGTGGGTTCATGCCGACGCCGCCGAAGATGCAGGCGCTGACGAACTTCAAATCGCGGGCATACAGCTTGAAGCTGTCGTGCACCTGGGCGGCGAGTTCGCGGGTGGGGGTCAGGACCAGAACACGCGGTTGGCGCGGGCCGTGACGCTGGGATTTGTCCGGGTGACCATTGGGAAACAACCGCTCCAGAATCGGGAGGGCGAAGCCGCCGGTTTTACCAGTACCTGTCTGAGCCGCAACCATCAAGTCGCGACCTTGCAACACGGCGGGAATGGCCCGCTGTTGCACCGGAGTAGGCTCGGTATAGCCCGCTGCCTCGATGGCGCGGACTAAAGCCTCGGAGAGACCGAGGGAAGCAAAGGACATGAGTAATCCTGTTTTAGTTAGGGCTTGGCCCAAAGGGATAATCTTGCCGGGCGTGAATGGCGCTTAGGGGAGCGCAACCCCGTCCGGTCCTGCTGCGTCTGGCGGGCACTCCACCGGCTCGCGCGGGCTGAAAGCTGCGCTGTAGCGGGGTTGGGTGCCTTTTTCAAGACCTCAGCGGCCGGGCGTGAGCCTGGCGGAAAGGCCGGAGTATAACAGAGCAATCACGGCGCGCTGCTTTCCTGCTGCTCAACGGTGTGTCCAGCGCCCGTAATCGCTTGGATTCCACCATATTTGGCGCTCAATGCGCTATATGCCGGTTCTTGTTTGAAGCGTTTGAGCTCGGCGGCAAAGCGTTGTACCAACAGATCCATGCCCGCGCCACGGCGCACCGCAAGGAACTGCTGCTGGCGGCTGACCACCGCCGGCGCCTGGCTGACCTTGCCTTCCAGGCCCAATGCCTTGATCACATGCTGGCCCACCCTGCGGTCCGTGATCACCAAGTCGATGCGCCCGAGCATCAATTTGCCGAAGTTGGCCTCATGGCTGGGAGCCGGTTCGTGGTTGAACAGCGCTGAATCGCTGAAGTCGGCGCCGTACAGGTAGCCCGGCGACGTGCCGACCGTAAGGCCGCGCAGGTCTTCGAGCCCTTGTACGGGGTGTGGGCGCTCATTGGCGTAGAACAGCACGAACTCCACATCCGACAGCGGTTCGCTGGGATACAGCAGCAAGGCGTCGCGCTCATGGCTGTGGAAAATGTCCAGTGCCCCGTCGGCCTGGCCCTGGTCGAGCATGGCCAGGCAGCGCTTCCAGGGCAGGAACTGCCATTGCACCTCGACGCCCAGGCGTTGGAACACGATCGCCGTGGTTTCGTAGTCCAGGCCGCGCATGGTGCCATTGTCGTCGTACACATAAGGCGCCCATGGCTCGGTGACAATGCGCAGTTTCTCGCCATAAGCGGCCAGGCTCAGGCAAGTAAAGAGGGTGGCGGTCAACAACTTGAGAATGACGGGCATGGCCTGAGGTTACGATGCTCCCGCCCTAAAGAGAAGCTCTGGCACGCGCATCCGCAGGCGGGGCTAGGTGGCGCTATTTGGCCGGCGACGTCATCAAATGCTCATAGATCGCCACGCGGCGCTTGCCGAGAATCAGGCGCACCACGGGGTTGGCGAACCAGTGTTCCAGCTGGTGGGCATCGATCGGGCGTTTCTGGCGTTCTTCCTGGTTCTGTCGGGCCTTGTCCCACCACACCGGGCCACACGCCTGGTCGAATTCATTCTCGTGCTCGTAGCAGCCATAGAGAATTTCGCGGATGAACTGCTGCTGGTGCTTGGGCAATACCAGGGTAATCAGTTTGTACAACAGGCGCTGCAGGCGGGGAGGGCGCGGCAGGTGTGAGGAGACCTGGCGAGTGTCGGCCAGTGCCAGTGCGCTGGTCGGGGCCGCCCCATGCTTGGCGATCCACGCCTTGACCTTGGCGCGAAACAGCTGCTTGCGGCTCCAGTAATGGTGGATCAGGTCCGGGCATTCGCGCACGTTGACGGTGCGATAGGCGGCGATCGACAGGCAGAATTCTTCCAGGGTGTAGGCGCCCTGGGCATGGGGGAACAGTTCGTCCATCAACTCGATGGAGCGATCGAGGATATGCGCGTCCTGTTGCGTCAGGCCCATGACCCCGGAGTTGAGGGTCATCATGTCATCGTCGGCCACGCCCATGTTCAGCAGGCGCTGGCGCAGGGCGGTGTAGAGAAGGCTTTCGTGGTTGTCGCCGTACTTGGTGTAGAAGGCGTTGCACAGCAGGGTGCCAGGCTGCACGCGCTCGAACAGGTCCATCGGTGAGTGATGGAAAAAAGTGTCGGTGTCGATCAGCATGGCCACCGGCGATTCTTCCAGCACTTGGCGCAACACCACATGCTTGGTGCGGAAGTGATAGCCGTGGGGCTCGCTCCAGCGTTTACGGGTGGCTTCGTCCAGCGGGCGTACGCGCACTGGCAAAAGGCGATAGGGCTCCGGGTTGTCGCTGAATACCTGGATGTCCACGGCGGCTTCCGGGGTGTCCTGCAGGAAGGCCAGCGCACTGGCGATGCTGAACACCGCTTCCTGGTGGTAGGTCTCGGAGCCGAAGACCAGGTAGACCAGTTGTGGGCGGGAAGTCGTGGGCACTGTATTCATGGACTGCTAGGTTCCGTGGCATGTAAAACGACGAAGGCCCTCGTAGAGACGAGGGCCTTGGCACAGCCGGACAAACTTCAGCGTGGCAGCTTGAGGTTGTTCCAGATGGCAAGGCTGGGTTCAGCCTGGTTCAGGGTATAGAAGTGCAACCCTGGCGCGCCACCTTGCAACAAATCTTCACACATAGTGCTGATGACCTGTTCGCCGAACGCCTGGATGCTCTTGACGTCGTCGCCATAGGCTTCCAGTTGTTTACGCACCCAGCGTGGGATCTCGGCACCGCAGGCGTCGGAGAAGCGCGCCAGCTTGCTGTAGTTGGTGATCGGCATGATGCCTGGCACGATCGGGATGTTCACACCCATGGCCCGTACACGCTCGACAAAATAGAAGTAGCTGTCGGCGTTGAAGAAGTACTGGGTGATCGCGCTGTCAGCGCCGGCGTTGGCCTTGCGCACGAAGTTTTGCAGATCGTCTTCGAAGTTGCGGGCCTGGGGGTGCATCTCCGGGTAGGCCGCCACTTCGATATGGAAGTGATCGCCGGTTTCTTCACGGATGAAGCTCACAAGGTCATTGGCGTAGCGCAGCTCACCGCTGGCCATGCCCATGCCGGAGGGCAGGTCACCGCGCAGGGCGACGATGCGCTTGATGCCGGCGGCCTTGTATTGGGTCAGCAGGCCGCGCAGGTCGTCCTTGCTGTCGCCCACGCACGACAAGTGCGGAGCGGCGGGAACTTTGACTTGGCTTTCCAGTTGCAACACGGTGTTGATCGTGCGGTCACGGGTCGAGCCGCCGGCGCCGTAGGTGCAGGAGAAGAAGTCGGGGTTATAGCTGGCCAACTGCGTGGCAGTCGCCATCAGTTTTTCATGCCCAGCATCGGTCTTGGTCGGGAAGAACTCGAAGCTGTAGCGACGGTCTTGGGACATGGTCGTATCCTTGGAAACTCAAAACTGGAAGGCTTACACCGTCAATGTGGGAGCGGGCTTGCTCGCGAATGCAGTGGGTCAGTCATGATTGCTCCGACTGACACTCCGTATTCGCGAGCAAGCCCGCTCTCACACAAGCCCGCTCCGATAGGGAGAGAGCCGGTTACTTAGTAGCGGTAAGCGTGCGGCTTGAACGGACCTTCAACCGTCACGCCGATGTAGTCGGCCTGGGTCTTGGTCAGTTGAGTCACCACGCCGCCGAAGCCGCGGACCATTTCCAGGGCCACTTCTTCGTCGAGTTTCTTCGGCAGTACTTCCACGGTCAGGCGCTCGGCTTTCTGCGCAGGCGACAGGTCGGCGTACTTCTGGCCGAACAGGAAGATCTGCGCCAGTACCTGGTTGGCGAACGAGCCGTCCATGATGCGGCTTGGGTGGCCGGTGGCGTTGCCCAGGTTAACCAGGCGGCCTTCGGCCAGCAGGATCAGGTAGTCGTCGTTCTGTGGGTCGAAATCACCAGCGCCGGTGCGGTGAACCTTGTGCACCTGTGGCTTCACTTCTTCCCATGCCCAGTTCTTGCGCATGAAAGCGGTGTCGATTTCGTTGTCGAAGTGACCGATGTTGCAGACAACGGCGCGCTTCTTCAGGGCTTTGAGCATGTTCGCGTCGCAAACATTCACGTTGCCGGTAGTGGTCACGATCAGGTCGATCTTGCCCAGCAGGGCCTTGTCGATGCTGGCTTCGGTGCCGTCGTTCTGGCCGTTGATGAACGGCGAAACCACTTCGAAACCGTCCATGCAGGCTTGCATGGCGCAGATCGGGTCAACTTCGGAGACCTTGACGATCATGCCTTCCTGACGCAGGGACTGGGACGAACCCTTGCCCACGTCACCGTAGCCGATCACCAGGGCTTGCTTGCCCGACAGCAGGTGGTCGGTGCCGCGCTTGATGGCGTCGTTGAGGCTGTGACGGCAGCCGTACTTGTTGTCGTTCTTGCTCTTGGTCACCGAGTCGTTGACGTTGATGGCCGGGATTTTCAGCTCGCCCTTGGCCAGCATGTCCAGCAGGCGGTGCACGCCAGTGGTGGTTTCTTCGGTCACACCGTGGACGCGGTCGAGGATCTGCGGGTACTTCTTGTGCAGCAGCTCGGTCAGGTCGCCGCCGTCGTCGAGGATCATGTTGGCGTCCCATGGCTTGCCATCTTTGAGGATGGTTTGCTCCAGGCACCACTCGTACTCTTCTTCGGTCTCGCCTTTCCAGGCGAACACGGCGATACCGGCAGCAGCGATAGCGGCAGCGGCCTGGTCTTGAGTCGAGAAAATGTTGCAGGACGACCAGCGTACTTCGGCACCCAGGGCAACCAGGGTTTCGATCAGCACGGCAGTCTGAATGGTCATGTGGATGCAACCGAGGATCTTGGCGCCTTTGAGCGGCTGCTCAGCGGCGTACTTGCGACGCAGACCCATCAGGGCAGGCATTTCGGATTCGGCGATGAATGTTTCGCGACGGCCCCAGGCGGCGAGGGACATGTCGGCGACTTTGTAGTCGTTGAAACCTGCAGGCGTGTTTACTGCGCTCATGAAGAGCCTCCATTCGTAGTGTGCGAATGGGCGCCGTTGTGCGTTTAGTATCAGGCCAGGTGGACCAGGCCGGACAACGCCCCATCCGAGCCTGACAGGTTGAACCTGCTGCAGCGCCCCTCGGACAGGTGGCGGGAGAACGGTATCAACCAGAGATGACCGTTTTGAAACGGCGCCGATTATAGCCTTGTGCGCCAGACTTCCCAAGCCTTTCCGTCGGCCATATGAAGATCGCTGATGGGGTTGATAGGTAATGGCACATAGAGCTTGGGCCCACGCTCTGCCATGATGTTGCCCATCATTCGGCAAGACGCTTTGGAGTGACCATGAACTTCCACACCCGCAAATGGGTAAAACCTGAAGACCTCAACCCCAACGGCACCCTGTTCGGCGGCAGTCTGCTGCGCTGGATCGACGAAGAAGCGGCGATCTACGCCATTGTGCAACTGGGCAACCAGCGCGTGGTGACCAAGTACATCTCCGAAATCAACTTTGTCAGCGCCTCGCGCCAGGGCGACATCATCGAGCTGGGCATCACCGCCACTGAGTTCGGTCGCACCTCTATCACGTTGACCTGCGAAGTGCGCAATAAGATCACCCGTAAAAGCATCCTCACAGTAGAGAAAATGGTGTTCGTCAACCTGGGTGAAGACGGTTTGCCGGCACCCCACGGTCGCACCGAGATCCGGTACGTGAAGGATCAGTTCAAGGACGATAGCCTTCCCGAGTAACCCCGCAGTGGGGTGATTTGCTTTACCAAATCATTCCGTACGGATCTTTCGCAGGCGCTCTCATCACTCAGGGCCACATCCCGTAGAGAGAGCCCGTGCATGAAAGTGTTTAATGCGATCGCGACAATCCAACCCTCATTGAACGAAGAGGCCTTCTCCCCGACCCATCAAGCGGTGGAGACGCCTCTGGTGGAGGGGGTTGGTGCGCGCAATATGACGCTTCTGCGTGATCACCAGGGACGGGTAGACGTATTTTTGTCGGCGCCACCCGTTACCAGCCTTGTACTCAGTGGGGGTGGCGCCAAGGGCATTGCTTTCTCGGGGGTGGTGCGGGCACTTGAGGATGCTCAGAAGCTGCAAGGTATCCAATCGATCTCCGGTTCATCTGCCGGTGCGATTTCAGCGGCACTGATTGCCAGTGGTATGGGGGCGCAAGCGTTCGACAGGTTGTCGGACAGCATCGATTTGCCCAGCCTGCTGAACAGCAAGGACGTCGTGACGGCCTGGATGCAGGATGCCAGTTCGACACTGGGCAAACTGGTCGGCCGCTTGCCCGGCGCTGCCGGCAATATTTCTCAGTTGCTGATGACCTTGCTGCCGCGCCTGCAGACCGAGGCATTACCCCTTGAAGAAGTGATCCGCAACGAGTCGCGCCAGTCGATTCTGGAGCATATCGCGCAAACCCCTCGGGAAACCCGGCCGGGCGAAGTCATGCGCATTGCTGACAAATTGAGTGCCGGTGCCGCCCCTACGTTTGGCGATCTTGACGTGTTGAGCCGGCATATTCCTGCGATCAAGCAGCTCAACATTACCGGCACCGGCATGTTTGCTGGCCGTCCGCAGTTGGTGGTGTTCAATGCCAGCCTGACCCCGCAGATGGATATCGCCCGGGCGGCGCATATTTCCGGCTCGTTGCCGCTGGTGTTCAAAAGCCCGGAGGAGCGGGGGCATGGTTTCCAAACCTCAACTGAAACCACCGCGTTCAAGGACGGCGGCATGCTGCTCAATACACCGGCGCCAGGTGTGGTGGATCGGGCATTTCCCGAGAGTCCCCTGACCAAGTCTGAGTCCTTGATCGTCAAGTTCGAGTCCGACGCGGCTGATGCGCGAACGCGCAGTGGCAGTTTTTTCAGCAGCTTGGCAGACCGCATCACCGGTGTTCCGCATTCGGCTGCGGGAGCCTTTCAGGACAAAAAGCTTGAGGCGTTCGCCGAGCAGATCGTGACATTGCCCCTGAAGACGGAAAAAGGTGATTTTCGAGGCCTGCTCACGGGCACGGTCAACTTCACGATGCAGGATGAGCATAAGCAACATCTGCAGGCGAAGGCGCGCCAGGCGGTAGACGCGCATCTGGAGCGTCGCAGCACCGCGCTTGAGCGCCACTCGTTCCAATCGCTGGATGACGCCGTGTTGGCCATGGACGATGCAATGCTCGCCAGTGTGCAACCAGCGCTGCAAAAAGATCCCGCCGCCGCGGATGTGCTGACGTTTCGCAAGAACGCCCAACAGGCGTTGCACGCCCTGGATGGCGCGATTATCGAAGCCAACCAGGCGAAGGGCGCGCTGGTGTTCACGCCGAAAATCTTATCGGCCCTGCGTAACCTCGACGCCCTGGCCCGGCGTCCCGAGCAAATCGATTGGTTGGGGCGGCGTCTCAATGTCGCCAGTCAGCGCAATTTCCAGCAGTTGTTGCAAGTGGCAGCCAAGCAGATCGCGTCGGGCGCCTTGCCGATGTCCAAGGTCATTGGCAGCGCTGTCGCTGAGATGAGCGTGCGTGATATTGCGATGAAAGCTGAAAGCTTCACGCGGGAAGTGATCTACCCTTCGCTGTTTCGGCCGGGCCAGCCCGACGCCAATGTAGAGCTGTTACACCGTGCGGCCCAGGATTTGGCGTGGTCTTCCACGCCCACTGAATTCAACCGAGTGCTCGATACCATCAGCGACCGCTACAAGGCGCGCAACAAACCCTGGGACCGGATGTCCAGTGCCACCACCGTGGAGCAGGCCAAGGCCTGGCGTGTGCAGGTTTAGTTGCCTGGCCACTGAACAGCCATTGCGGCGGCGTGTCGTAGCTACAGGCACCCCTTGGACTCTGGATGATCATGACCACCGACGAAGCAGGCAAAACCCCCAACCTGTCGCAGGAAGAGCAGCACGACGTGGACAAAAACCAGCCGCCCCGTGCGGCGGTGTTGCATGAAATCATCCGCACCCAGGGCGACCAGGAGCTGGAGCGCAGTGTCGCCGCGTTGTGGTGGTCGGCATTGGCTGCCGGGCTGACCATGGGGTTGTCGCTGATGGCGATGGGCTTGCTCAATTCCCGTTTGCCGGAGGGCGAAGCTTTCAAGGTGATCGCCAGCTTCGGTTACTGCGCAGGCTTCCTGGCGGTGATCCTCGCGCGCCAGCAATTGTTCACTGAAAATACCCTGACCGCCGTGTTGCCGGTGATGAGCAAACCCACGCTGGGCAACGCGGGGCGACTGTTGCGGCTATGGACGGTGGTGCTGGTCGGCAACCTGTGCGGCACCCTGCTGGTAGCCTATGTGATGTTGCACCTGCCGATCTTCGATACCAAGACCGACCTGGCCTTCCTCGAAATCGGTCGCAAGATCATGGAGAACGATACTGGCCAGATGTTCGCCAAAGGCATCATCTCCGGCTGGATGATCGCGACCATGGTGTGGATGATCCCGTCGATGGAAAGCGCCAAGATGTTTATCATCATCTTGATCACTTACCTGATGGCCCTGGGGGATTTCACGCATATCGTGGTGGGTTCGGCGGAGGTGTCGTACCTGGTGTTTGCCGGCGAGCTGGCATGGAAGGACTTCTGGCTGGTGTTCGCCGGCCCGACCTTGGCAGGCAATATCATTGGCGGCAGCTTTATCTTTGCGTTGATCAGTCATGCGCAAATTCGCAGTGAAGGCAGCCTGCCGGACAAGAAAGCTGCGGACCCGAGGCATCCGCAGCAGATCAGCAAGGATCAGTGAGTGTCCGGCGCGGCCTGGGGCTCGTCCCGGGTCACGCGCTTGACCAGTTTGCCGATGCTCAACCCCTGCAACAGGATCGACGAGAGCACCACGATGTAGGTGATGCTCAGCAGCAGGTCACGCTCCGGGCCCAGCGGCAGTGCCAGGGCCAACGCTACCGACACACCACCGCGCAAGCCGCCCCAAGTGAGGATGCGGATGGTGCCGCGTGGCACCGTGCGCCAGCGCCGTAGCAGCAGGATCGCCGGGGCCACCGTCAACAGGCGCGACAGCAGGATCGCCACGGCCAGCAAGCTGGCGGCGAGCACGTGCAGCCAATTGAACGGCAACAACAGCAGTTCCATGCCGATCAGGGCGAACAGTAGGGCGTTGAGCATGTCATCGAGCAACTCCCAGAAACCGTCGAGGTAGCGACGGGTCATGTCGTTCATCGCCAGCTTGCGGCCGAGGTTGCCGATGATCAGGCCGGCTACCACCATCGCAATCGGTGCCGAGACGTGCAGTTCGGTGGCCATCGCCGAGCCGCCGATCACCAGGGCGAGGGTCAGCATCACTTCGATCTGGTGCTGCTCGATGCTCTTGATCATCAGGTAGACCAGGTAGCCGATCAGGCCGCCGAACGCCACGCCGCCGATGGCTTCATGGGCGAATAGCATGGCGGTGGCGCCGACCGTGGGGGTTTCGCCCAGTTGTGCGATGCCCAGCAGTACGGTGAAGACCACGACTGCGGTACCGTCGTTGAAAAGTGATTCACCCACGATGGTGGTTTTCAGTGGTTTCGAAGCATTGGCCGTACGCAATACACCCAGCACGGCAATCGGATCGGTAGGTGAAATCAGCGCGCCGAACAGCAGGCAGTAAAGGAAGCTCACGTGCCAGCCGAACAGGGCAAAGATGTAGTACGCCAGGCTACCGATCACCACCGTCGCGATCAGTACGCCAAAGGTTGCCAGCAGGCCGATGGGCCAGCGATAGCTGCGCAGGTCGTTAAGGTTTACGTGCAAGGCGCCGGCGAACAGCAGGAACGACAGCATCCAGTTCATCAGCAGGTCGCCGAAGTCGATCTGGCCGATCAACTGCTGGATGCGCTCTTCCAGGCCAGGGTAGCCGAGAACGCTCAACCCTTGCAGGATCAGCGAAAACACCAAAGCTGTGACCATCACACCGATAGTGGGCGGCAGGCCGATAAAGCGGAAGTTCACATAGGTGAGCAGGGTGGTGAGGCAGATAAAGGCGGCGACAAGTTCAAGCATCCGGGGTCCTTGGAGTTGGGTGGCAGTGCGTTATTGGGTGGATGGACCGCACCTGTGGCGCGATGTTGCAAGGCATTGGCTAAAACGCCATAGAACCTTTGGGCGAGCCAGGGCTCATAGCGGTGAGTGCGGTTTGGTATTTTTAGTGCTAAAACTCTAATCGCTGTTTAAAACTACAAAAGGAATGTGTGATGACGGTGGCTTTCTGGTGTGTGTTGATCGCAATTTTTCTACCTTACCTGTGCACGGGTGTGGCCAAGTTCAGCGGTGGCAAGTTCGGTCCACGGCAGAACCACGACCCCCGCGCGTTCCTGGACACCCTTGAAGGGTTTGCCAAGCGTGCCCACAGTGCCCAGCTCAACAGTTTTGAAGTCACACCGGCCTTCGCGGCCGCAGTGATCATTGCGCACCTGGCCGGTACGGCCGAATTGGTGACCATCAATGTGCTGGCCGTACTGTTTATCACCAGCCGCCTGCTGTACATCATCTGCTACCTGGCGGACTGGGCGATGCTGCGGTCGCTGGTGTGGTTCGTGGGGATGGCGTTGATTGCGAGTTTCTTCTTCGTATCGATCTAAAGGTCGAGCGGAGCCCCTATGGGCGCGGGCTATTGTGGCGAGCGGGGCAAGCCCGCTCACCACAATAAACCGAGTTTGGCAGAGCGCTTTCAGCTCCCGACAGGTGCATCCGGCACGTGCGGCAATGCTGCGCCCTTGGGCCACAACATCCAGATCTGCCCCTGCTGCTTCATGTTCCCCGCCAGTTCGCCGGCCGTATCACCGGTACCCCAGAACAAATCCGCACGCACTTCACCCGTGATCGCACCACCGGTGTCCTGTGCGGCGACGGGCCGTATGATCGGTGAACCGTCCGGCTTGGTAGTCGACAGCCACAGCAGGCTGCCCAAAGGAATTACCTTGCGATCCACCGCCACGCTGTAGCCGGCGGTCAGCGGCACGTTCAAGGAGCCGCGCGGGCCTTCGTTGCTGTCGGGACGCGCGCTGAAGAACACATAGCTGGGATTGCTCGCCAGCAGTTCCGGGATACGCTGCGGGTGCGACTTGGCCCAGGCGCTGATGGTACCCATGGTGACGTCTTCTTTCTTCAATTCGCCTTGTTCCACCAGCCAACGGCCGATCGGGCGATAGGGGTAGCCGTTCTGGTCGCCATAACCGATGCGCAGTTGGCGCCCTCCGGCCAGTTGGATGCGGCCAGAGCCCTGGATTTGCAGGAATTGCAGGTCCATCGGGTCAGTCAGCCAGGCGATTGGTTTGGCTGTGGAGCCCTGGCCGTTGATGACGCTGGCATCGTCGTAAGGCTTGAGCACGCGACCTTCCAGGCGACCGCGCAGGCGCTTGCCCTTGAGTTCGGGGTAGATACTTTCCAGGTTGACGATAATCAGGTCGTCCGGCACGCCGTATACCGGCACGTTGGCTTTGGCGGTCTTGGTCAGGCTCCCGGGGTAGACCGGTTCGTAGTAGCCGGTGATCAAGCCGTTCGGGGTGTTGTCAGCCGAGCGTAGGCCGAACACATCCAGGCGTTCCTTGAGAAACCCGCGCACCGCCACGGCATTGCTCGGCACTGTCGCGGCTGCCGCACAGGTCGCGCCCCACACCGGGTCGGCCTTGAGGCGCTGGCAGGCGCTGCGCCAGGACTCAAAACCCGCCAGCAGGTCGCTGTCGGACACTGCCGGCAAGGCTTCCCATGGCGCACTCACATAGGTGGCGACAGCGTGGGGTTTCGACGTTTCGTCTTTGGCTGTTTCTTTGCCCGCGTCGCAGCCAGCCAGCAGCGCGATCATCGGCAGGGCCCACGCCAGGCGGCGGCCCCAGGGTTTCAACGTGACATTCATACAAACAATTCCTGAAGCGATTGCCCGCGCCACAGCGCTGTTTGGCAACCCTTATTATTAATAGGGCTATTGGTCTTTACGGGCGGGGCGAGGATACTGGCCGCCGTTTCCCGTGACCTCGAAGCCACCATGACTTTTAAAAAACTGACCGTTGTATTGCTGGCCTGCCTGACACTGTCCGCCTGTGGCGGCGTGGATCCGAATTCGCCGCTGGGCCAGCGCAAGGCGATCTTCAAGCAGATGCTCAAAACCGGCGAAGACCTGGGCGGCATGTTGCGCGGGCGGATCCCATTCGACGGCGCTAAATTTGCCGAAGGCGCAGTCAGGCTGGACGCGTTGTCCCATGAGCCTTGGAAGCATTTTCCGAGCGTGCGCGAAGAAGATCACACCAGTGCCAAGGATGATGTCTGGCAAAAGCAGGCGCAGTTCCAGCAACTGGCCCGCGACCTTGAAGCGGCCACCGGTGAATTGGTGATCGCCAGCCAGGTTCAGCCATACAAAGCGAGCAACCTGGGGCCGGCAGTGCAGAAAGTCGAAGATGCCTGCAGCGCATGCCATAAGCAGTTCCGAGACCACTGACCGGTTTTACTGGTCGAGCTCTTCCACCGCGTCCTGCAGTTCTTTGCGGGACTCGGCGAGTTTGTCCTTACGTTTGTTGATCTTGTCCGCGTCACCTTTTTTCATGGCCTTGTCGAGGTCGGCCTGACGGCGGCTGACTTCATGCTTGGCATCAAGCACCTTGTTTTCCCGTTCCTTCTTCAAGGACGCCTCGGTGCAGTTGGCGGTGACTTCGCTCAAGGCTTTTTCCAGACCGGCTTGCTGGGCGCTGTTGCCGTGCGCCTTGGCCTGTTCGATCTGGGTGCTGATGGCTTGGCGCTTGGCGGCGCAACCGGTGAGCTGCGGGGCTTCTTCGGCGGCCAGCAGGGGGGTGGCCATGAAGCTTGCGACGGTCAACAGGGCAAAGGGGGCTAGAAATTTCATGTGGGACTCCAAGGTCGCAATCTGATGGTCGGCTCGGGTTCAAAACCCATCGATGCCGGCCACGCGTAATGTGTCTGCCAAGGCCTGTACTTGCGGGTCGCGGAAAAAGGCGCTCAGTTGCGCCGCGCGGCCCGGGCCGATGCCATCGATGGCCAGCCAGGCCTGGGTGTCTCTGGCGACCAGCGTCTGCCAGTCGCCTTCCAGGTTGTTGCGTGCCGCGGGTGGTACGCCCAAGGCTTTGAGCCATTGTGCAAAGGACCGCTGTCGTGCGCTGTTGAGGCTTTCGAGCACTCGCGTACGGCTGCTATCACCGAAGCCCTCAATGTTAGCAAGCTCTGCCACATCCAGGGTTAACCAATCGAGAAAGCTTGCGATTAGACCGGCCTGGATCAATACGTTCCAAGTCTCGCGACCTATGTGCGGTAACGCCAGGCCCTGATTGCCGCTCAACCAGGTGAGGCGCGCCAGCAGTTGCTCTTCGCAGCCTGGGTCCAGTTGCCAGCAACTCAAGGCATGAAAGTCCCGAGGGTCAGGTGCCGCCAAGTCGGCCCTATGAGCATTTCGCAGGATGACCTCGTCCAGTCGGGGGATCACCTGGCCCGCAAGGCTGATGGAGACCTGGTCGCCAGGGCGGATATCCAGCGTTTGCCAACGCTTCAATGACCCGGCGCTCACACGACTGATCTGGCGGTCATCCAACTGCACCGGTTCCAGCTCAAGCATGGGTGTGATGCGTCCGGTGCGACCGATCTTGAATCGTACGTTGCGCACCAGCGCCAGGGCCTTGGCCGCCGGATACTTCCAGGCGACCGCCCAATAAGGTTCGCTGGCCTTCCATCGTCTGGCGGGCGGACGCTGTGCCTGGTGCAACACCACCCCATCGCTGGCGAATGGCAGTGGATGGTTGTACCAATAGGCGCGCCAGTGCGTGGCTTCGGCGATATCCCGAATGGGCTGACTGTAGCGTCGGCTGTCGGTAAAACCCCAGCGTGCCAATGCGGCCAAACGCTCGGTAAACGACCCCGGACCCTCGGGCCATGCCCATACGAACAGACCGATGCCGGCGGCGTCGGCGTCGCTCAATTCGAGGCGGTTCATCAGCCCGGCCACCTTGCTGCGGGCATTGAGCCCTCCGTTTGCCGATTGCACGTGGTCGTCGAGGTGCCAATAGAGTTCGCCTTGCAGCACCAGGTCGATGGGCTCCGGCAACTGCTGGACAATGCCGGGGATCCTGCGCGCGGACGCCGACCAGTCGTGGCCCATCAGGCCATCGCCCCGGCTGATGACTTGGCGCAGGCGACCTTGTCGATACACCAGGGTCACCGCCACACCGTCCACCTTGGGTTGAATCCAGACATCCTGGCGTGTGCTCAGCCAGGCGCCGACTGCCTGTTCATCCAGCAGTTTCTCAAGGCCCGTATGGGCAATGGGGTGGCGTAGGGTGCCGCGTGAGCTCGCCAGGGGGTTGTCGGGTTTCGGGGGGGACTCAGGGAAGCACCGGCGCCAGTGGGTCAGACGTTGGCGCGCCTGGTCATAGAGTTCGTCGCTGACGGGGGATTGGTTGAGGCGGTGGTAGCTGTCGTCCCAGAGGCGTATCTGTTCGGTCAGTGTGTTGACCTGTGCCCGGGCTGTGTCGGGACACTCTTCGGCCCACCCCCTGAAGGGTAAAATGCTGAGTAAAAGCGCTAGCAGTAAAGGCATCATGAGCATCCTTGCTCGGAAAGGGTGCCCAGCCTAAATGATCCGATCGGCCACAAAAAAGCCCCGACGCTGCGGGGCTTTTTACTGGGTATTTCTATTTACTTGAACAGACCGCCCAGGGCCTTCACGGCGTCTGGTTTATCGGCCTTCGCCTCTTGAGTTTGCTGCTTCGCGTCGGCTTTTGCCTGGGCTTCAGAAAGTTTGTTGCAACCTTTGTTGATCTGGTCTTGCGCGGCTTTGAAGGCCTTCACCTTCAAGGTGTCCTTCTGGGCTTCAGCTGCATCGATCTTGGCTTGCAGATCGGCTGCTTGTTTCTGGCAATCGCCAGCGTTGCCGCCACCCAGTTGGGCGCTCAGGGCACCACTCAATGCGCTCAGGTCGGCGGCGTTTACCGGCAGGGCGAACAGGCTGAAGAGAAGGGCGGCAGGGGCGAGCGTGGAGATGCGCATGAAAAACCTCAATGTTCGATTGCCTGCGCGTTTGTCTGTCTCGGGCTGGCGCAGGGCAATATCCAAATAAGGTAAAGGGCCCGAGAGGGCGCGGATTCTAGAGGGCCATCATTAGGCCTGCAAGGTTTGGATCCAAAAAACGTGAAGATCATCGCGCAATAAAAAGCCCCGCCGGAATAACCCGGCGGGGCTTTTGTGCATCGAGAGCGATTACAGGCCGGCGGCAATCCGCAGGTCGTTGGCGCGGTCGGTTTTTTCCCAGGTGAAGGTGGTGAAGGTGTCGTCGCCGACGGTCTTCTGCGCTGGGGTACGACCGAAGTGGCCGTAGGCTGCGGTTTCCTGGTACATCGGGTGCAGCAGGTCGAGCATGGTGGTGATCGCGTAAGGGCGCAGGTCGAAGATCTCACGCACCAGCTTGACGATCTTGTCATCGCTGATCTTGCCGGTGCCGAAGGTATTCAGCGAGATCGACGTAGGCTGGGCTACACCGATTGCGTAGGAAACCTGGATCTCACAACGCTCGGCCAGACCGGCCGCGACGATGTTCTTGGCCACGTAGCGACCGGCGTAGGCCGCCGAACGGTCAACCTTGGACGGGTCTTTACCCGAAAACGCACCACCGCCGTGGCGGGCCATGCCACCGTAGCTGTCGACGATGATCTTGCGACCGGTCAGGCCGCAGTCGCCTACTGGGCCACCGATGATGAACTGGCCGGTCGGGTTGATGTGGAACTGGGTGTCCTTGCTCAGCAGTTCGGCCGGCAGCACGTGCTTGACGATAAGCTCCATGACGCCTTCGCGCAGGTCGGCGTAGGACACGTCCGGGTTGTGCTGGGTCGACAGCACGACCGCGTCGATACCCACCACCTTGCCGCCTTCGTAACGGCAGGTCACCTGGGACTTGGCGTCCGGACGCAGCCACGGCAGCAGGCCGGATTTACGGGCTTCGGCCTGGCGCTGTACCAATTGGTGCGAGAAAGTGATCGGCGCAGGCATCAGCACGTCGGTTTCGTTGCTGGCGTAGCCGAACATCAGGCCTTGGTCGCCGGCGCCTTGATCTTCAGGCTTGGCACGGTCGACACCCTGGTTGATGTCTGGCGATTGCTTGCCGATGATGTTCATCACGCCGCAGGTCGCGCCGTCGAAGCCGACGTCGGAGCTGTTGTAGCCAATGTCGGTGATCACGTCACGCACCAGCTGTTCCAGGTCAACCCAGGCGGAAGTGGTCACTTCGCCGGCGATGATCGCTACGCCGGTTTTCACCAGGGTCTCGCACGCCACACGGGCGAACTTGTCTTCAGCAATGATGGCGTCCAGCACCGCGTCAGAAATCTGGTCGGCGATTTTGTCCGGATGCCCTTCAGACACGGACTCGGAGGTGAAAAGGGAGTATTCGCTCATCTCGATGTTTTCCTGATATTTACCGATGGTGAGTGTCGCCAGCCGGTCGCTGAAAATGGCGGACCTGGATCTGGAAACCATTACGTAAACCTACATAGAGGCTTTCCCCGGGAACGAGTCCCGCAGCGGTGGCCCAACGGGCCAGATCATCCTGTTCAAAACCCAACCAGAGATCACCGCAGGCCTCCCTGGCCCAATTCTGGTTGTGGCTGCATAAATCCGTAACCAACAGGCTACCGCCGGGGTGCAGCAGCCCGGCCATTTGCTTGAGGGCGTCGGCGGGTGCGGCGAAATGGTGCAAGACCATGTTCAGCACCACGCAGTCGGCCTTTAACGCCGTGCTGTTCAATGCGTCGGCCAGTTGCAGGCTGACATTGCCCAGTGACTCGCGCTCACAAAGCTGGCGCGCCAGTTCCAGCATCGCCGGGCTGTTGTCCAAGGCTGTGACTTGCTGAAAGCGCCGCGCCAGCTCCGGCAGGAAACCGCCATCGCCGGGGCCGACTTCCAGTGCCGTGGCCTCTTCACTGAAGCTCAGCTTGTCGAGCAACGCCAATACGCTGTCGCGGTATTGGGCAAGACCGGCAATCAGGTCTTGCTGGGCGCGAAACTTCTCGGCAACCCGTGCGAAAAAATCCTGACTCGCGGCAGCGCGCTGCCCATGGACCTGGCCGATGCGCGACTGTACGTCGCCTGGCAGGCTGAGGTTGTCCACTTCTTCGAGCAGGGCAGCGTGCAGTTTGCCGCCCAGCAGTTCGGTATGGGGCAGCGCACGGCGGTAGAAAATCGCATTGCCTTCACGGCGGGTGGCTACCAGGTCGGCCTGGGCCAGTACCTTCAAGTGGTGACTCATGCCCGATTGGCCGATGGCGAAGATCTGTGCCAGTTCCAGTACGCCGAAGGAATCGTTGGCCAGTGCGCGCAACACGTTCAGACGCAACGGATCGCCAGCGGCCTTGCACAAGGCTGCCAGTTCATCGCCGTCGTCGGGGCGCAGTGAGGGCATAGGTAGATTCATAAGGCCAGCAGTCTAGTGACGGGTGGAGGGCATCGCAAGGTCAATATCAAAAAGTTTTGATATTGATCGATAAGTGGTGGTTATAAGCCGCCGCTATAACTGTTAGACGAACCGGTTAAAGGTTTCTGCAAGGGATTGATGCCCAAAGCACAGGAAAAACGTCCTCAAGTGACTATCTGTCATTGCCCGCAGGCGGTGGCTGAGGGAAAATGCCGGTCCTTTTTTCCGTTTCTTTTCAGCAAACCCAGGAGATCAGCGATGCCCAGCCGTCGTGAGCGTGCCAACGCCATTCGTGCACTCAGCATGGATGCCGTGCAAAAAGCCAACAGCGGCCATCCCGGTGCCCCGATGGGCATGGCGGATATCGCCGAGGTGCTTTGGCGTGACTACCTGAAACACAACCCGAGCAACCCTTCGTTCGCCGACCGTGACCGCTTCGTGCTGTCCAACGGCCATGGCTCGATGCTGATCTACTCGCTGCTGCACCTGACCGGCTACGACGTCACCATCGACGATCTCAAAAGCTTCCGCCAGCTGCACAGCCGCACTCCGGGTCACCCTGAATTCGGCTATACCCCAGGCGTCGAGACCACCACCGGTCCCCTGGGCCAAGGCCTGGCCAATGCCGTTGGTTTTGCGCTGGCCGAGAAAGTCCTGGGCGCGCAGTTCAACCGTACAGGCCACAACATCGTCGACCACCACACCTACGTATTCCTGGGTGATGGCTGCATGATGGAAGGCATTTCCCACGAAGTCGCTTCCCTGGCCGGCACCCTGGGCCTGGGCAAGCTGATTGCCTTCTACGATGACAACGGCATCTCCATCGACGGCGAAGTCGAAGGCTGGTTCACCGATGACACCCCTAAGCGTTTCGAAGCCTACAACTGGCAGGTGATCCGCAACGTCGACGGCCACGATCCGGAAGAAATCAAGACCGCCATCGACACCGCCCGCAAGAGCGCGCAGCCAACCCTGATCTGCTGCAAGACCACCATCGGTTTCGGTTCGCCGAACAAGCAGGGCAAAGAAGACTGCCATGGCGCCCCACTGGGTGACGCGGAAATCGCCCTGACCCGTGAAGCATTGAAGTGGAACCACGGCCCGTTCGAAATTCCGGCCGACATCTACGCCGAATGGGATGCCAAGGAAAAAGGCCTGGCCACCGAAGCCGAGTGGGACCAGCGTTTCGCAGCCTACTCCGCCGAATTCCCTGAGCTGGCCAACGAGCTGGTCCGCCGCCTCGCCGGCGACCTGCCTGCCGACTTCTCGGAAAAAGCCTCGGCCTACATCGCCGAAGTCGCGGCCAAGGGCGAGACCATCGCCAGCCGTAAAGCCAGCCAGAACACCCTGAACGCGTTTGGCCCATTGCTGCCTGAGATCCTCGGCGGTTCGGCCGACCTGGCCGGCTCCAACCTGACACTGTGGAAGGGCTGCAAAGGTGTTTCGGCTGAAGACGCCAGCGGCAACTACATGTACTACGGCGTACGTGAGTTCGGCATGAGCGCCATCATGAACGGCGTGTCCCTGCACGGCGGCCTGGTGCCTTACGGCGCGACCTTCCTGATGTTCATGGAATACGCCCGTAACGCCGTGCGCATGGCTGCGCTGATGAAGAAGCGCGTGATCCACGTGTATACCCACGACTCCATTGGCCTGGGCGAAGACGGCCCTACGCACCAGCCGGTCGAGCAATTGACCAGCCTGCGTACCACGCCAAACCTGGACACCTGGCGTCCAGCCGACGCGGTGGAATCCGCCGTGGCCTGGAAACACGCCATCGAACGCAAGGACGGCCCTTCGGCGCTGATCTTCTCGCGTCAGAACCTGCAGCACCAAGTGCGTACCGACGCACAGATCGCCGACATCAGCCGTGGCGGCTACGTGCTCAAGGACTGCATCGGCGAGCCTGAGTTGATCCTGATCTCCACGGGTTCCGAGGTGGGCCTGACCGTCCAGGCGTACGACAAGCTGACCGCCCAGGGCCGCAACGTACGCGTTGTGTCCATGCCGTGCACCAGCGTGTTCGAAGCCCAGGACGCCGGCTATAAGCAATCGGTCCTGCCATTGCAGGTCAGTGCGCGTATCGCCATCGAAGCGGCTCACGCCGACTACTGGTACAAGTACGTGGGCCTGGAAGGCCGTGTGATCGGCATGACCACCTACGGTGAGTCGGCGCCGGCGCCAGCATTGTTCGAAGAGTTCGGTTTCACCCTGGAAAACATCCTGGGTCAGGCTGAAGAGCTGCTGGAAGACTAAGCTGTCGATTGAGGTGGCTGTACTGGCCTCTTCGCGAGCAAGCCCGCTCCCACATTGGAATGCATTTCAACTGTGGGAGCGGGCTTGCTCGCGAAAGCGGTCTAACAGCCACCCCTTCACCCAAGGTAATCGAGAACCCCATGCCTCAACCGCGTCGCTACAAAGTTGCACTCAACGGCTACGGCCGCATTGGTCGTTGCGTCTTGCGTGCTCTGTTCGAGCGAGGGGCGGATGCCGGGTTTGAAATTGTTGCGATCAATGATCTTGCCGACATGGCGAGCATCGAATACCTGACACGCTTTGACTCCACCCACGGCCGCTTTCCCGGCAAAGTGCGGGTCGAAGGCGATTGTCTGCACATTAATGGCAACTGCGTGCAGGTCTTGCGCAGTGCCACCCCTGAAGGCATCGACTGGACGGCATTGGGCGTTGACCTGGTGCTGGAATGTTCCGGTGTCTACCACACCCGTGCCGATGGCCAGCGTTTTCTCGACGCCGGCGCACCCCGTGTGCTGTTTTCCCAGCCGATGGCCAGCGAGGCAGATGTCGACGCCACCATCGTCTACGGCATCAACCAGGACTGCCTGACTGGCGATGAACTGCTGGTGTCCAACGCCTCCTGCACCACCAACTGCAGCGTGCCGCTGTTGCGTCTGTTGGATCAGGCGATCGGCCTGGACTACGTGTCGATCACCACGATTCACTCAGCGATGAACGACCAGCCGGTCATCGATGCCTATCACCACGAAGACCTGCGCCGTACGCGCTCGGCGTTCCAGTCGGTGATTCCGGTATCCACCGGCCTGGCGCGCGGCATTGAGCGACTGTTGCCGGAACTTGCCGGGCGAATCCAGGCCAAAGCCGTACGGGTGCCGACGGTGAACGTGTCCTGCCTGGACATCACTATGCAAACTGTCAGCGACACCGATGCGACGGAGGTCAACCGGATCCTGCGCGACGCCGCCACCAGCGGCCCGCTCAAAGGCCTGCTGGCCTATACCGAGTTGCCCCACGCCAGTTGCGATTTCAACCATGACCCGCATTCGGCGATTGTCGACGCCAGCCAGACCCGCGTTTCCGGCCCAAGGCTGGTGAATATCCTGGCCTGGTTCGACAACGAATGGGGTTTTGCCAACCGAATGCTGGATGTTGCGGAACATTATCTGCACATCGCCTCTAAACAACCTCAACAGTAATTCAGGAACTGCGACCCATGACCGTGTTGAAGATGACCGACCTCGATCTGCAAGGTAAGCGCGTACTGATCCGCGAAGACCTCAACGTCCCAGTCAAGGACGGTGTTGTCGCCAGCGATGCGCGAATCCTGGCCTCGCTGCCGACCATCAAGCTGGCCCTGGAAAAAGGCGCGGCCGTGATGGTCTGCTCCCACCTGGGTCGTCCGACCGAAGGTGAGTTCTCCGCCGAAAACAGCCTCAAGCCCGTCGCCGATTACCTCAGCAAAGCCCTTGGCCGCGACGTGCCGCTGGTGGCTGACTACCTAGGCGGCGTTGACGTGAAGGCTGGCGACATTGTGCTGTTCGAAAACGTGCGCTTCAACAAAGGCGAGAAAAAGAACAGCGACGAACTGGCCCAGCAATATGCGGCGCTGTGCGACGTGTTCGTGATGGACGCGTTCGGCACCGCCCACCGCGCTGAAGGCTCGACCCATGGCGTGGCCAAGTTCGCCAAAGTTGCTGCCGCTGGCCCGCTGCTGGCCGCTGAACTGGACGCACTGGGCAAGGCCCTGGGGGCTCCGGCCCAACCAATGGCCGCCATCGTGGCCGGTTCCAAGGTGTCCACCAAGCTGGACGTGCTCAACAGCCTGAGCCAGATCTGCAACCAGCTGATCGTTGGCGGCGGTATCGCCAACACCTTCCTGGCCGCAGCCGGGCATCCCGTGGGCAAGTCCCTGTACGAGCCGGATTTGCTCGACACTGCCCGTGCCATCGCCGCGAAAGTCAGCGTGCCACTGCCGGTGGACGTAGTGGTCGCCAAGGAATTTGCCGAAAGCGCCGAAGCCACCGTCAAGCTGATCGCGGATGTGGCCGCCGACGACATGATCCTGGATATCGGCCCACAAACCGCAGCCAACTTCGCTGAACTGCTGAAAGCCTCCCAGACCATCCTGTGGAACGGTCCGGTGGGTGTCTTCGAGTTTGACCAGTTCGGTAACGGCACCAAGGTGCTGGCCAAGGCCATCGCTGAAAGCTCGGCATTCTCCATCGCCGGCGGCGGCGACACCCTGGCGGCCATCGATAAATATGGCGTTGCTGACCAGATCTCCTACATTTCTACCGGTGGTGGCGCCTTCCTCGAATTCGTCGAAGGCAAAGTACTGCCCGCCGTTGAAGTGTTGGAAACCCGAGCCAAAGGCTGAGGCTCGTGATCCGGAAAAGGAGTGTTCCTATGACCAAGTCGTTGGCAATGGTGATCGCAGCGGGCCTGCTGGCTGGCTGCGGCAGCACGCCAAATGCGGAGCCGGAAGCTGGAAAGCCTGCGGCGCAGCAGAAAAAAGCTGCTACCAGGCGGACTGGCAAGCCGAGACCATGCCGGTGATCAACAAACGCATCGGCAACGAACGGCTGGAGAAATACGACTCCGCGCCCAACGGTCAGGAACAGGGTTGCCCTTGACGGGTCTGATCAACTAACCGACAGCAGCGGCGGCCTCCGGGTCGCACTGTGAGGATTGGCAATGAAAGGCGTTTTCGCCCTGGCAGCTCTGGCCTTGTTGGCCGGCTGCAGCAGCATGAACATGTTCGACAGCAAGGCAGAAACTGCCGACAAGTGGACCACTTGGACCTGCGACAGCAAGGCCGAGGTCAACTGGCGTTTCGCCAACCAGGCTAAATCCGAGGTGGAGTTGCGCCTCGGCGGTTCCGACCAGATCTACCGTCTTAAACAGGACGTCGCTGCCTCGGGCGTGCTGTATGCCAACGACCAATTGGCGTTTCACACAAAAGGTGAGGAAGGCCTGGTTTACTGGGTGGCCACCGATGATTTGATCGGCCGCGGCTGCAAGGCTCAATAGAGAGATCACGATCTCAAAGTTGATGAGGCCCAAGTGTGGGAGCGGGCTTGCTCGCGAATGCGGTGTATCAGTCACCGAATCCGCTAGCTGCTTTTCACCGCTTTCGCGAGCAAGCCCGCTCCCACATTGAGCCGGTTTCAAAGTGAGATAGGTGTTGAGCCCGCCTGAAAAAACGATTCAGCAGGCCAGGCATGTAAAACCTGACCGGCAATAACTTGAATAGCAGCCGCCGCTACGGCAGGCTTGCACGATTAACGACCCTCGACCGGGAGAGACAACACAATGGCACTTATCAGCATGCGTCAAATGCTGGACCACGCAGCCGAGTTCGGCTACGGCGTCCCAGCCTTTAACGTCAACAACCTTGAGCAGATGCGCGCCATCATGGAAGCCGCTGACAAGACCGACTCCCCCGTGATCGTCCAGGCTTCGGCCGGTGCCCGCAAATACGCCGGTGCTCCGTTCCTGCGTCACCTGATCCTCGCCGCGATCGAAGAATTCCCGCACATCCCGGTGTGCATGCACCAGGACCACGGCACCAGCCCGGACGTGTGCCAGCGCTCCATCCAACTGGGCTTCAGCTCGGTCATGATGGACGGCTCCCTTGGCGAAGACGGCAAGACCCCGACCGATTACGAGTACAACGTGCGCGTCACTCAACAAACCGTCGCCATGGCCCACGCCTGCGGCGTGTCGGTTGAAGGCGAGCTGGGCTGCCTGGGTTCCCTGGAAACCGGTATGGCCGGCGAAGAAGACGGCATCGGCGCCGAAGGCGTGCTGGATCACAGCCAGATGCTGACTGACCCGGAAGAAGCTGCTGACTTCGTGAAGAAGACCCAAGTTGACGCCCTGGCGATCGCCATCGGCACCAGCCACGGCGCCTACAAGTTCACCAAGCCACCTACCGGCGACGTGCTGGCCATCGACCGCATCAAGGAAATCCACAAACGCATCCCTAACACCCACCTGGTGATGCACGGTTCTTCCTCGGTGCCGCAAGAGTGGCTGGCGATCATCAACCAGTACGGCGGCGACATCAAAGAAACCTACGGCGTACCGGTTGAAGAAATTGTCGAAGGCATCAAGTACGGCGTGCGCAAGGTCAACATCGACACCGACCTGCGCCTGGCGTCCACCGGTGCGATGCGTCGCTTGATGGCCACCAACCCGAGCGAGTTCGACCCGCGTAAATTCTTCGGCGCCACCGTGACCGCGATGCGTGACGTGTGTATCGCACGCTACGAAGCGTTCGGCACTGCGGGTAACGCTTCGAAGATCAAGCCGATCTCGTTGGAAGCGATGTATCAGCGTTATTTGAAAGGTGAGTTGAACGCCAAGGTGAATTAAGCCTCAGCGTTTAAAAGGAGCCCGCAGTGATGCGGGCTTTTTTGTGGTTGGTATTCAGTCGTGATCAATATCCAGCTTCGCAAACGTCACCCGTGCACCTTCCTTGCTATCCCCACTGTTGTCCTGCACATACGCTCCTGCCTTGAAGTACAACGGCTTCGCCCCCCACGCAGCGCCAATGCGCTCATTCCACTCACCATCGGCGGCATACACACTGAGCAGCCCGGCTTTGTTGAGGTTGATCACGTAAGTGAAGCTCTTCTCCAGTGGCACGTTCGACGCCACGATGATTACCCGCCCTTCATCCTCATCCGGGCGCATGCGGACTTTGGCGACGATGTTGCCTGTCTGGGTTTTTTCCTTGAATTGATACTCCAGTTTGATCAGCGGCTTTTGGCTGTCATAGGCATGAATCTGCCCAATCACGATTTTGCCGGTGGAGGGCACTTGGTTGACTGCCAAGGTCGCGCGCAGGAAGTTGTCCGCATCCGGATAGGTCCAGTTACGCAGCCGTCCATCGGCGTAGGTCTCACGCAATTCGCTGCGCGGGTAAACGGCATTTTCGGTGCGGGTGCCGGTGACAGGGGTCCAGAATTGCACGTTGCTGCCTTCGGCCTGGAAATACTGGTCGTTGAAACCATTCATCAGTTTCGGAGTGTCGATGGTGGCGGGCGGGGAGCCGACCGGAATGCTCAGGTTCCAGGTGGAAAGGTCGATCATGGCATTTGCCTTTTTACAGAAGGTGAAGGCTTTGGCCCGTGGGCCAGACAGGTTCTTTATAGGTGGTGTTAACCATCTTGTTAAATGGTCGATGGCAAATTATTGGCGTCAAGGGAATGCCAAAAAGCCATGTTTCCCAGGAATCGCGGGCTGTAGCGGGTTACCGTTAGTCGGCTTCCTGAAAATTGGCGCAATGATGGCACCGTCGTTACTTCTGCTTTTTTGGAAGCGGGGCTAGAGTGAGGCCTCAGAGTTTGTCCGGGTTTTCTGTCAGAATTGACCGGAGTGGCTCCCTAGGAAGAGACGTAGCATGGAATGCGCTCCACACCACGCCGATGGCAGTTCAGTTCTTTTGGTGGTCGATGACTACCCCGAAAACCTAGTCAGTATGCGTGCGCTCTTGCAGCGTGAAGACTGGCGGGTGATCACCGCAGGTTCTGGCCTGGAAGCTTTGGAATTGTTGCTCGCCCACGACGTCGATCTGGTCTTGCTGGACGTGCGCATGCCAGGCATGGATGGCTTTGAGGTGGCGCGGCTGATGCGCGGCAGCCAACGCACGTGCATGACGCCTATCATCTTTCTTACGGCTAACGCCCAGTCCCCCGCGGCGGTGCTGGAGGGTTATGCCAGTGGCGCCGTCGATTATCTGTTCAAGCCGTTTGATCCGAACATCCTCAAGCCCAAGGTCCAGGCTCTGTTGGAGCATCAGCGCAATCGCCGTGCCTTGCAGCGCTTGAGCCATGACCTAGAGTCCGCCCGCGCCTTTAATGCATCGGTGCTGGATAACGCTGCCGAGGGCATTCTGGTGGTGGGTGAAGGGAGTGTGATCGAGTACGCCAACCCGGCTATTTCGCGGCTTCTGAATGCCACCATGACCGAATTGCAGGGTGAGAGCTTCCTGAGTTTCCTGCAAAAACCCCATGTACCGGCCTGGCTGGGGTTCCCGATGTTCGAGGCTTATCGCAAAGGCGAAACCTGGCGTCAGCACGACGCTATTTTACGCACCGGTCGCGGTCAGCAGGTACCGGTGGCGCTGTCATGCGCGCCGTTGCCCGCCGAGCAGAAGGCCATGGTGGTGACGGTGCTGGACATGTCTGAAGTGCGCCATTTGCATCAGCAGTTGGAGTTCCAGGCGGTGACCGATCCGTTGACCGGGTTGTTGAACCGGCGTGGCTTTCATCAGGCGGTGGAGAACATGCTGCTGCGCAGTGAGCGTAGCGAGCAGTCCCTGGTGTTGCTGTACCTGGACCTGGATGGCTTCAAACGGGTCAATGACTCGTTGGGGCACGACGCAGGAGACCGGGTGTTGCGCTGGGTCTCGGAACAGATGCAGGCCTGTTTGCGATCCGGCGACATGCTCGGGCGGATGGGCGGGGATGAATTCACGGCGTTGCTGGAGCTGGAATTTCCAGAGCAAGCCGCGAAGATTGCGGAAAAACTGATCGAACGAGTATCGGTGTGCCAGCAGATCGACGGCCTGGATGTGATGCTGGGCGTCAGTATCGGCATTGCGATGTTCCCGGAGTGTGGTTCGGACTTGAGCGGTCTGTTGCGTGCGGCTGACATTGCCATGTACGAGGCCAAGCGCGCCGGGCGTCAGCAATACCGTTATTACGATCAGGAAATGAACGGGCGCGCCCGCTCTCGGCTGATGCTCGAAGACAGCGTGCGCACGGCGATTCAAAACAAGGATTTCACTCTGGTTTACCAGCCCCAGGTGTCCCTGGAAGGCGGGCGTCTACGCGGTGTCGAGGCGCTGTTGCGCTGGCAGCATCCGAGCGTCGGCGATGTGCCGCCGGGTTTGTTCCTGCCGTTGCTTGAAGAAGCGCGGCTGATCAGCCAGTTGAGTACCTGGATCTACCAGCAGGTCGCCGCCCAGCGTCAGGCCTGGCAATCGGCGTTCGATGAGGAGCTGGTGCTGAGCGTGAGCCTGAGCAGCAGCCAGTTCAATATGCCTAATCTGGCGGCCCAGTTGCAGCAGGTCATTGAGCGACATGGGTTGCAGGGTCGACAGCTGGAGGTGGAAATCAGTGAAGACTGCCTGATGAGTAACCTGGAGGAGTCGACCAAACAGCTTAAGTTGTTGCGCCAGATTGGTGTGCGCACCGCCCTGGATGATTTTGGCCTGGGCAATTGTTCCCTGGCGCATCTGCGTGATCTGGCCTTCGACACCCTCAAGCTCGACCCACAACTGGTCGCGCGCCTGCCCGACTCGGCGCGGGATGCGGTGATGGCGCGCAGTATCATCGAGCTGTGCGGGCATTTTGATGTTGTGGTAGTGGCTGAAGGGGTGGAAACCCAAGAGCAAGCCCGATGGCTCAAGGCCAATGGTTGCCCGTTTATACAGGGCCCGATAGCGGCGTCGCCGTTGATGGCTGAGGAAGTGGCTGATTGGTCGCGCGCTCGCGCGTGCTGAATTCGCTACACTGGCGCCCATTCGAACCCTGTTGCAGACCCCATGACCGCGCTGAAATACCTCCAGGCCTATCCCGCCGCTCTGCAAGAGCAAGTGCGCCAATTGATCGCCAAGGACCAATTGGGTGCCTACCTGGAACAACGTTACCCCGAACGCCACGCCGTGCAGAGCGACAAGGCGTTGTACGCCTACGCCCTGGCCCTGAAGCAGGAACACCTGCGCAATGCCCCGGCCATCGATAAGGTGTTGTTCGATAACCGTCTGGACCTGACCCACCGTGCCCTCGGCCTGCACACCACCATCTCGCGGGTGCAGGGCGGCAACCTTAAATCCAAGAAAGAGATCCGCATTGCGGCCCTGTTCAAGGAGGCCGCGCCGGAGTTCCTGCGCATGATCGTGGTGCATGAACTGGCGCACTTCAAGGAATCGGACCACAACAAAGCGTTCTACAAACTCTGTGAGTACATGATGCCGGGCTACCATCAGGTGGAATTCGACCTGCGCGTCTACCTCACGTACCGCGACCTGCAGGGCAAACCCTGACCGCACAAGGCGACCGACCATGGATGTGAGCAAGACCAAGAGCAGCTTCTACCGCCGCCTGTACGTGGCTTACCTGATCGACAGCGGGCAAGCCAGCAATGTCCCGGCGCTGACCGACGTCACCGGCATGCCCCGGCGCACGGCCCAGGATACGATTGCGGCGTTGGCTGACCTGGATATCCTGTGTGAATTCGAGCAGGAAGACGGTGCCCGCAACCATGCCGGGCACTATCGGATTCGCAGTTGGGGGGCCATTGATCGGCGCTGGATCGAGGCGAACCTTGGGCTGATCAAGCAGGTGCTGGGTTATCCCTAGTCCTTTCTCATGCCAATGTGCGGAATATCGTCCTCAAGGTATTCCTCTCCGGCCACCACAAATCCGTATCGCCCGTAATACCCCTGCAAATGCGCTTGGGCTGACAGGAAAATCGGCGTCTGCGGCCAGATATCGCCGATCCGCTTGAGTGTCTCTTCCATCATTTGATGCCCCAGCCCAGTGCCGCGCGCTACCGACGCCACGATCACGCGACCGATGACCACATCACCGCCCTGTGATTCCGGGTCCAGCAGGCGCAGGTAGGCCACCAGTTGGTCATCCTGCCAGGCCATCAGGTGGTGGGTGTCGCCCGACAAGTCCTGCCCGTCGAGGTCCTGGTAAGCACATTTCTGTTCGACAACGAAGACCTCGTTGCGCAGGCGCAGGATGGCGTAAAGCTGCTCCTTGCCCAGGTCATCGTGGTGCTTGCAGACCCATTCAATTGTCATGGCATGTTCTCTTATTAAATGTCTGCTGCGGATAGTAAGCGCGACAGCCATTTGTGTCTAAATCGACTATTTTTGTGAGTGAAATCAATTTGCCATCATTGAGTGCGTGCGGCGCCGCTTTCTTTGTGTAATCTGAGCTACTGTTAGAACCTCAGGTCTCGCCTGAGCTAGCCTGCCAAGGACTTTGAGCATGCCGCGATTCTCTCGTGCCGTTGCTTTGATTGGAGTGTTATTGCTGGCTCAGCCGGCCTTCGCACAGCGTCTGCGCCTGGTAGCGGATGCCTGGCCACCCTTTACCGACGCCACCTTGATCAATGGCGGGCTGGCCACCGACATCGTCAGCACCGCCCTGGCCCGCGCGGGTTATGCCAGTGATTTCGAACAGGTGCCCTGGGCTCGCGCGTTGATGGGCGTTGGCGACGGTCGTTATGACGTATTGGTGAACGCCTGGTACGACGATGCGCGCACACAGCTGGGGCAGTTCTCCGGTGAGTACTTGCTCAACCGCGTGCGTTTCATCAAGCGACGTGACGATCCCATCGAATTCCAGAACCTTGAGCAACTGCACGACTACCCCATTGCCGTGGTGCGCGGGTATGCCTATTCGGCGGCGTTCGATGGCGATGCGCAGTTACAGAAAGTGCCGGTGCATAACTTCGCCATGGCCGTGCGCATGCTCGCGGCGCAGCGGGTGCGGCTGACGGTGGAGGATGAATATGTGGCGCGGTATTACTTGTCCCGCGAATCGACGCGGGTGCGCAATACAGTGGAGTTCTTACCCAAGCCCTTGAGCGAAAACAGCCTGCATATCCTGGTGAGCTTGAAGAACCCCGAGCATGCGCAGATCGTCGCCAGCTTTGACCGGGAGATTGCCAAGATGAAGGCCGATGGCAGTTATGCGCGGTTGATGAAGCAGCATGGGATGTAGGGTTCTTGCGGGCCTCTTCGCGAGCAAGCCCGCTCCCACATTCGACCACATTCCAAAGGATGGGCGCGGTTAAATGTGGGAGCTGGCTTGCTCGCGAAAGCGGTCTAAGCCGCACGGGTGTCCTTGATCAGATGCGCAGCCAATGTCCTCAGTGGCCCCAACTGCCGGCAAATCAACGCCAACTGTGTCTGCACCAGCCGTTGCCCCTCATCAATCTCATCCGGCATCTGCTCCAGCTCCACCGCCAGCGCTTCCTCGGCATCGCTCTGAATCGCAATCGGCTGCTTGTTCGCCAGCCCCGTGGCGATTTCATCGATGCTCGCCGCCAAGGTGTTCCCTGCGCCTTCGATCAGGTGTTCCCGCACCTCGGCTGGCAATTGGGTCTCGCGGTGTGCCCCCAGCCCTGACAAGTAGCTGAGCAAAGTGTGCGACAGCACCAGGAAGCGGAAGCCCACGTCCGCCTCCTTACGAAAGTGCCCCGGTTCCATCAGCATATTCGCCAGGGTGGTCGACAGCGCCGCATCCGCGTTGTGCGCATTGCGTCGGGCCAGGCGGTAGGCCAGGTCATCGCTTTTGCCGGCGGCGTATTGCTGCATGATCTGGCGTAGGTAGATGCTGTTGCAGGTCAGGGTGTTGGCCAGCACTTTGTTCAAGCGGCGGCCCTGCCAGTCCGGCAGGAACAGGAACACCGCCAGGCCCGCAATCAAGCTGCCCAGCAAGGTATCGAACAGGCGCGGCAGGAACAGGCCGTAGCCGTCACCCACCTGGTTGAAGCAGAACAACACCATCAAGGTGATCGCGGCGGTGGCCAGGGTGTAGCGGGTGGTGCGGTTGATAAAGAACACCAGGCCGGCCGCGATGGCGAACATCGACTGCACCAGTGGGCTTGGGAACAGATCGAACAGCGCCCAAGCAACGGTTAGCCCGATGGCGGTACCGATGATCCGCTGGCCGAGTTTGCGGCGGGTGGCGCCGTAGTTGGGCTGGCACACGAACAGCGTGGTCAGGATGATCCAGTAGCCTTGGGAGGCGTGAATTGCATGCAGCATGCCGTAGCCCACGGTCAGCGCCAGGGACAGGCGCAAGGCATGGCGGAACAGCAAGGAGGTGGGGGTCATCTGCGTACGCAGGCGTGTCCACATTTCCTTGAGGTTGCGCGGGGCGCGGTCCAGCAGGTTGCTGTCGGTAGCATCCGCCAGGCTGTCGGGGTTGCTGGCGTCGCCCAGCAGGCGGTCCAGGGTGGACAGGTTGGCCGCCAGGGCGCGCAGCGAGCGCAGCAGGCCGCGCCAGGCCGGGTTGCTCTGGATGCGCAGGTGTTCCAGGGAGGCGTTCAGATCGCCCAAGGCTTCGGCGAAGCTGTCGTCATAGATGAATGGCTGGCGCAGTTGGATCGATTCGGCCAGGGTCTGGCAGGCCTTGCCCTGTTGGCGCAGCAGGCGCTGGCAACGGAACAGCACGTCGCTGTGGAAGAAGGCGTCGGCCAGGGCGTTGTAGGGGTAGTGGGACGAGCTGGCGCGTTCGTGGATGTCTTGGGCCAGGAAGTACAGCTTGAGGTAGCGGCTGACTTTCGAACCAGGGCGGCCATTGCCGACGCGGTGCAGGATGATCTCCTTCGCCGCATTCAGCGCGGCAACGACTCGCCCATTTTGCTGGGCCAGTTCCAGGCGACGCGCCTCAACATCCAGTTGGCGGATCGGTTCGAACAACGATGACTTGAGCTTGAGGTAACGCCCCAATTCGCGAAACAGCCGCGCCAGGCTCTGCTGCACCGGCTGGTTGGAAAACAACGCTTGCCACAGCACCGACAGCGCGCCATACCAGGCGGCGCCAGCCACCAGCAGCAACGGCTCGTGCCAGAAATCGGAGACGGCGCCACCGCGCTGGTCCACGCCGATCATGGTGTACACCGACAGGATCAGCGTCGCCGATGCAATCGCGCCATACCGTTCGCCCAAGGCGCCGAGCATGGTCAGGCAGAAGGTGGCCAGGGCCAGGGAGATCGCGAAGATCCAGGGATAAGGGAACAGCAGCTCCACCGACAGCGCGGCGATGCTGAAACACACCAGCGTCACCGCCAGGGCATTGAGACGGCCTTGCCAACTGTCATCGGTCTCGGCCAAGGCGCTGGCGATAATCCCCAGGAACAGCGGGATCAGCAGTGTCATTTCATCCTGATACCAGCACAGCGCCATGCTGCCGGTGAGGGCGATGAACACCCGAATGCTGTAGCTGAATTTATCCAGCGCCCACAGGCGCCGCATGGACTGCTTGAACGAGGTTGATGACATGAAGTCTGGAGTCTTCCGGGACGATGCCGCTAAATTGAGCTATCAAGGACGCCACGGCAAGCGTGACGATCACATCCAACAGCAAAATTTATTCCGGCCACACCACAAATCGAATGTGGGAGCTGGCTTGCCTGCGATGGCGTCGGCACATTCAGCATTAGCGTTGCCTGGCTCACCGTCATCGCAGGCAAGCCAGCTCCCACAGTTTGATCGAGTACATCCTTTAGTCAGGCGTACTGTGCGGCGGCGTAACCCGACGCCCACGCCCACTGGAAGTTGAAGCCGCCCAGGTGGCCGGTCACATCCAGCACTTCGCCGATAAAGTACAGGCCAGGGCTTTTCAGCGACTCCATGGTCTTGGACGACACTTCCCGCGTATCCACCCCACCCAACGTCACTTCCGCCGTGCGATAACCCTCGGTGCCCGCCGGCACCAGTTGCCAGCTGCCGAGCTTTTGCGCGATATCGGCAATCTCGGCATGGGTGTACTGCTTCATTGGCTTGGACGCGAACCAGGTCTCCGCCAGCAGGTTCGCCATCTTCTTGGTGAAGATCTCGCCCAGCAGGGTTTTCAGCTCGCTATTGGGGCGCTCGACCTGTTGCTGTTGCAGCCAGGTGTGGGCGTCGTGGTCGGGCAGGAGGTTGATTTCCACCGTGTCGCCGGGCTCCCAGTACGAGGATATCTGCAAGATCGCCGGCCCGCTCAGGCCACGGTGGGTAAACAGGATGTTCTCGCGAAAGCTCTGGCCGTTGCAGCTGACCAGGCAATCCACCGAGGTGCCGGACAACTCGCCGCACAGATCCTTGAGCTGGTCGGTGATGGTGAACGGCACCAGCCCGGCGCGGGTCGGCAGCAATTCATGGCCGAATTGCTTGGCCACTTGGTAACCGAACCCAGTGGCGCCCAGGGTCGGAATCGACAGGCCGCCCGTGGCGATCACCAGGGATTCGCAGCGCAGCTCACCCAAGGTGGTTTGCAACTGATAACCGGCTTCCAGTTTGGCAATCTCCTGGACCGACGTGTCCAGGTGCAGGCTCACACCGACCTGGATGCACTCATCGAGCAGCATGTCGAGAATGTCGCTGGACTTGTTATCGCAGAACAACTGGCCGAGCTTCTTCTCGTGATAGGGCACGCCGTGCTTGGCCACCAGCCCGATAAAGTCCCACTGGGTGTAGCGCGCCAGGGCGGACTTGCAGAAATGCGCGTTGTGCGACAGGAAGTTGGCCGGCTCGGTGTACATATTGGTGAAATTGCAGCGGCCACCGCCGGACATCAGGATCTTCTTGCCGGCCTTGTTCGCATGGTCGATCAACATCACTTTGCGCCCACGCCCGGCGGCGGTCAGTGCGCACATCAAGCCCGCGGCGCCGGCGCCAATGATCACAACTTCGGTCGAGCGCAAAACGGTGTCCTCATACATTTTCTGATTTGGAATACAGTCAAATGTGGATCTCCCTTAAGTTGGAGATCTTTACAGGATGCGCACGCGCAACGAACGGCCTTTGATCTTGCCGTCGTTCAAACGCTGCAACGCCTGCTTGGCGATCCCGCGCTCCACGGCCACGAAGGCCTGGAAGTCAAAGATCGCGATCTTGCCGACCTGGGCACCCGGGATGCCGGCTTCACCGGTCAGCGCGCCGAGGATGTCGCCAGGGCGAACCTTGTCTTTACGGCCGGCAGCGATGCACAGGGTGCTCATCTGCGGCAGCAACGGACCACCGCTTTGTGGCTTGAGGTTGTCCAGTTGATCCCAGTTCAGTGGCGACTTCTGCAGTTGCTCGATGGCCTGGGCGCGGTGCGCTTCGGACGGTGCCACCAGGCTGATGGCGATGCCGGTTTCGCCAGCACGACCGGTACGGCCGACGCGGTGAATGTGGATTTCCGAGTCGCGGGCCAGTTCGACGTTGATCACCATGTCCAGCGAGTCGATGTCCAGACCGCGTGCGGCAACGTCCGTAGCAACGAGCACCGACGTGCTGCGGTTGGCGAACATCGCCAGCACTTGGTCACGGTCGCGCTGTTCCAGGTCACCATGCAGGCCGACGGCGGAAATGCCCTTGGATGTCAGGTGATCCACGGTTTCCTGCACTTGCTGCTTGGTAAAGCAGAAGGCCACGCAGGAGGCTGGACGGAAGTGCGCCAGTACTTTGGTCACGGCGTCCATGCGCTCTTCCGGCGAGATCTCGTAGAAACGCTGTTCGATCTGATCGTCGGAGTGGAACGCTTCGGCTTTCACTTGCTGCGGCGCGCGCATGAACTTCGAGGCCAGCTGCTTGATGCTCACCGGGTAAGTGGCCGAGAACAGCAGGGTTTGGCGGCGCGGTGGGGTCTTGCTGATGATGTCTTCGATGGCGTCGTAGAAGCCCATGTCGAGCATGCGGTCGGCTTCATCGAGGATCAGCGTGTTCAGGCCGTCGAGTACCAGCGAACCTTTGCGCAAGTGCTGCTGGATACGACCCGGTGTGCCGACGATGACGTGGGCACCGTGTTCCAGGGAGGCGATCTGCGGGCCGAGGGACACGCCGCCGCACAGGGTCAGTACCTTGATGTTGTCTTCGGCACGGGCCAGGCGACGAATTTCCTTGGCGACCTGGTCGGCCAGCTCACGAGTCGGGCACATCACCAGGGCCTGGCAGCCGAAGTAACGCGGGTTGATCGGGTTCAACAGGCCGATGCCGAAGGCGGCGGTCTTGCCGCTGCCGGTCTTGGCCTGGGCAATCAAGTCCAGCCCCTTGAGGATCACCGGCAAGCTTTGCGCCTGGATCTGCGTCATCTCGACATAACCCAGCGAGTCGAGGTTAGCCAGCATGGCGGCGGACAGGGGCAAAGTATTAAAAGCGGTGGCGATGGTAGTCACGGGACTGGCTCTGCAAAACAAAATGTCGCGCAGTGTACCAGCCTCGTGGGAATTTCCCTGCAAGTTCTAGACGAGAAGCCTGTTAATGCTCGATATGCTGCTCCGGGCTGGCTGCACGCTTGCCGTCTTTGGGCGACAGTTGCAGGAAGATCGCCGCCGCCAGCATCGCCATGATGCCCACGGTGAGGAAGGTCAGTTGGAACGCGCCGAGGACGCTTTCCACACCGTCGTTGCCGGTTTCGGCGGTAAATCCGCCGAGCAGTGCACCGGCGCACGCGACCCCGAGGCTCAGCGACAACTGCGCCACCACCGACAGCAGGCTGTTGCCGCTGCTGGCCTGGGCATCATCGAGGTCGATCAGGGTGACGGTGTTCATGGCGGTAAATTGCAGCGAATTGATCGCCCCCAGTACCGCCAGCATACCCAGTAGCAGCGGGTAGGGCGTGTGCTCCGTGACCAGTCCCATGCTCGCCAGCATGATGCCCAGCGCCAGGGTGTTGCCGGTCAGGACGATGCGGTAGCCCAGGTGTTCGATCAGCGGGCGTGCCACGGACTTGGCAAACATCGCCGCCGCCGCCAGGGGCAACATGCTCATGCCGGCTTCCGACGGTGAATAACCCAGTGCCACCTGCAACAGCAACGGCACCAGGAACGGCAGGGCACCGCTGCCCAACCGCGCGAACAGGTTGCCGAGGATGCCCACGGCGAAGGTGCGGGTCTTGAACAGCACCGGTGAGAACAACGGGTTATCGATATGCCCGGCCCGCAGCCAATACGCCGCCAGGCACGCGAGCCCGCCGAACAGCAGCAACATCACCCGCAAGTGCGGCAGGTGCAGCTCGCCCAGGCCTTCCATGGCGATGGTAATCAGGATCATCGCGGCGCCAAACAGCAGGAAGCCGATTCCGTCGAATCGCGTGCGCTCAGTGCCGCGCAGGTCGGGGATGAATTTCCACACGGCGTAGCAGCCGATCATGCCCACCGGCAAATTGATCAGAAAGATCCAGTGCCATGTCAGGTACTGCACCATCCAGCCGCCCATGGTCGGGCCGAGCAACGGGCCGAGCAAGCCGGGGATGGTGATGAAGCCCATGATGCGCACCAGTTCGGAGCGGGGGTAGGCGCGCAGCACCACCAGTCGCCCGACGGGCAGCATCAGCGCACCGCCCAGGCCTTGGATCACCCGTGCGCCCACCAGCATGGTCAGGCTGCTGGACAGGGCGCACAGCAGCGAGCCAATGCTGAACAGCATGATGGCGCCAAAGAAGATTTTCTTGGTGCCGAAGCGGTCAGCGATCCAGCCCGACGCCGGGATCAGCAAGGCGACGGTGAGCATGTAGGCGATCACCACCCCTTGCATGCGCAATGGGTTCTCTGCGAGGTCCCGTGCCATCGCCGGCAGTGCCGTATTGAGGATCGTCCCGTCCAGCGACTGCATGAAGAAGGCAATCGCGACCACCCAGGGGAGCCAGCGGGCGGTCTTGGCATCAAGCGGGACGCGGTTCGGCATGGAATACCTTTTTGATAGCAGGCTATGTGTTTGCGATTATGCGCCAACCGTCGCGTGTTTTCCCACCAGGAAATCCAGCAGCTCACGGTGCACCGCTACGGCGGCTTCGTTGGATTCAAGGTCGAGCAAGTGGCCCGTCTGCTCGGCCACGGCAAAGCTGCTGCGCCCCACGTACTGCTTGAACAACTGGGCCTCGGCGGCGGGGGTGTATTCGTCCAGCGCGCCGTTGAGGAAGTGCACTGGCGTTTCAATCTGCCGCAGTGCCGGCAGGTAGTTGCCATCGCCCAAGGCCAGTACCTGGTGGATATGGAAACGCGCCTGGCGGTACTCGGTGGTGGCCATGGTCGACAGGTGACGGTGGTTGTTGCGTTTGAGCCGGGGCGACAAGTATTTGCCCACGGTTTCATTGAGCAAGTGGCCGACGGCAGACTTGTCATCCGCTTCGATCAGCACGCGCACACGTTCCACGTAGTCGAGCATGGCCTGATTGAGGTTGGGTGCCAGGGCCATCACCACCGAGCTTTCGATGGAGGGAGGGTTGTGCGCCAGGGTCAGCAGCGTCGAGATACCACCCCAGGAGGCCGACACCAGGTGGTTGACCTGGAAACGCTCGACCAGGGCGCGCAGCATGTGCACCTCGTCGTCCTTGGTTACCAGGTCGAGGTCAGTGTTGTGTTCGCGGGAATAGCCGGAGAACGGCAGGTCGAACAGCAGCACATTGAAATGCTCTGCCAGGCATTTACTGGTGCGAGCGAACGAGCGCGTGGTGGACAGCGCGCCGTTGACCATCAAGACGGTCTTTTTTGCAGAATCGTTTCCTAGCTGCTCAACATGAACGTTGTAGTGCTTGAACAGCTTTTCAATGACAAAACTTCCATGGTTCATGTCAACGCTCCAGCTTGCCCTTCCCGGGCAAGTGCATGCAGTACTACCTGTCGGGTGGCGGGATGCCACTAACCGTTATATCGAGGTTTTTTACAGGCGACAACAGGCTGCCCCACGGAATGGGAAGAAGAGAATTGACCGTAGGAGGGGATGGAACCGAGGTGTCAGAAGCTGACACAGCCCCTGTGGGAGCGGGCTTGCTCGCGAATGCGCAGTGTCAGTCAGTACATGTGTGACTGATGCACCGTATTCGCGAGCAAGCCCGCTCCCACAGGGGATAGTGGTGGTTAAAGGGTTAGCGTCAGGCGTTTTACCAAAGCCCCCGGCAGCAGGTTGGAGGCGGTGTTGCGCTGGCTGTAAGTGCTGGCCGACAGCAGCAGTTCCCGTTCAGCGGTCAGGGCTTCCAACTGCGTGCCGAGCAGGTGGTAGACGCTGTCATCAAAGCGCATGGTGCTGACCGGCGCCTTGATCTCGCCGTCTTCCACCCAAAAGGTGGCGAAACGCGTCATGCCGGTCAGGCGTGCCGCCGGAAGGTCCGAATAGTTCAGGTACCACAGGTTGCTGATGTACAACCCGGTGCCCAACTGCTTGAGGATATCGGCTTGGGCCAGGCTGCCGGCGGCCATCTGCAAGGCGCTGGGCGATTCATCACTGCTCGCGCCGTTGGTGCTCAAGCCGTATTCGGCAGCGCTGCGCGAATTGATCAATTGGCCATCGGCTTTCCCCGCCTTGATCAGTGTGACGTCGCCGCGTGGATAACCCTCGGTGGAAAACGCCTGGCTCAGGGAGCCGCTGATCTGTTCAGTCAGCGTCACCTGCGGGCTCAGGGACTGTTCGCCGGCATACAGCTTTTGCAGCGAGCTGCCCTTGCTGGCGATCGCCTGGGCGGAAAACCCGCCCCAGGTGATGATGCTGATGATTTCTTCAATCGCCGCCGGGGCGAGGTAGGCGCGGTAGTGTCCGGGCGCCAGTGTGTGCAGTGGGCGGCCGAGGAACTCAAGCTGTTCGCGGGCCTGCTGGAAGCGCGCGGCAAATTCGGCGCTGTCCCAGGTGTGTCCGGCGTAGCTGGCTTTCACCGCTTCGCCATTGGCGTGGAACAGGCTGAAATCGAAATTGAAGCTATTGGCCTGGTGCCAGCCGAAGGCGCCCGACGAACTGGCAAAGCCTCGGGTGATGGGGCCGGCTGCATAGAAACCGACCAGGTCGACGCCGTGGGCGGCCGCCTTGATGTCTTCCAGTACCTGCGCCAGTTCCGGCAACGGCCGGGTTTGTTCGTTGCTGCTTTGCCAGGCGTTGTGGTTCAGCAGCAGGTACGGATCCTGCGGCAGCAACGGCAGGGTTTCACGCAACTGTTGCAGGCCATCGGCCAAGCGTTGGCGGTCCAGTTCCAGCTCGCCGGCCAGGGTGATGCCGAGGTCCGCGTGGCGGCCGTCGTTGATCAGTTTCAAGCTGAGGCTGGCCTGTTGCACTTGGCCGGCCTGGCGCACCTTGGCGTGGTTGAAGCGCACGAACTCGGACGCTTCATCCGCATACCCGAGGTGGAATTGTTCGCTGTCGGTGATGGCGTGCTTGAGCCAGTCCACCAATGCCTTGAAGGTGTTCATCAGGCGTCTCCCCCAAATACGTCGACATCACTGAATACGCAGGCGGGCGACGCATGGCCGACGCGGATCACCTGGTTGGGTTCGCCTTTGCCACAGTTCGGCGTGCCCAGCACCTTGAAGGTACTGGCGTCACCGACCGCGCTGAGGTTGCGCCAGAAATTCGCGGAAATAGCCCGGTAGTTGGGGTTTTTCACCACGCCTTTCAGCTCACCGTTCTCGATCAGTTGGCCCCATTCACAGCCGAACTGGAATTTATTGCGCGCATCGTCGATGGACCATGAACGGTTGGTCGACATCAAGATGCCGTTTTCGATGCCACCGATCAGTTGCGCAAGGCGCTTGTCGCCCGCTTCGATGTTCAGGTTGGCCATGCGGTCGATGGGGGCGCGGTTCCAACTGCTGGCCCGGCTGTTCGCCACGCCGCTCATGCCCGAACGGTATTGCGACAGCGCTCCGCCCAGCGGTTTGAGCAGCAGCCCTTCGCGGATCAGGAACTGCTTGCTGGCGGGAGTGCCGTCGTCGTCATGGCTGTAGCTGGCGAGTTGTTCGGGGATGTCCGGGTCGAACGTCACGTTGAGCAACTTGGAGCCATATTGCAGGTGACCGAAGTCGCTGGCCTTCACAAAACTGGTGCCGGCGTAATTGCGCTCGTCACCCAGGATACGATCCAGCTCCAGTGGGTGACCGATGGACTCATGGATCTGCAGGATCATCTGGTCGGGCATCAGCAACAGGTCACGCGGGCCGTTGGGGGTGTTGGGTGCAAGCAGCAATTGCACGGCTTCGTCGGCAATGCGTGGCGCGGCTCCGACCAGGCCGAAGCGGCTGATCACATCAAACCCGCCTTGCTGGCCGAAATTGCTGCCGCCGAGGGTGCGGCTCTGGCTGTCGTTGCCGTCGTAGGCGGTGACATTGACGCCGGGGAATACAAAGCGCTGGGCCTGGCGCAGTTCGGCGCCGGCGTTGTTGAGGTAGATTTGCTCGACGTGGGTCAGGCCGAGGCTGACTTCCCAGCTCACCAGGCGCTCGTCCTTGGGCACCGCGGCGGATTCGTCACCCAGCAATTGGTAGCAGTCGCTCAGGGACGGGAAGGGCTGGTTGAGTTCGGGGGACAGATAGTCCGCCACATCGCTGGAGACGTGCTGGTCACGCAGGTCGAGTAGCGCGTGGGGCTTGATCAGGCGGGCTTGCTGTTCGGCACGCTCAAGGGCGGCTTGCAGGCCAGGCAGGGAAATGTCGTTGGTCGCTGCGTAGGCTTCCACACCGTTGAGGCGCACGGTGAGCATGGCGCCCTCGTCGTGGTTCAGGTGTGGTGGTTCGGCGACGTTTTTGCGCACGGCCAGGTATTGGCCGGATTCGCGTACGTAGCGCAGGGAGAAGAATTCGGCGCGAGTGCGCAGGGCACTGAAATGCTGTTTGAGTGTGGCGTGGTGGTCGAACATGGGGCCTTCCTTGTGGGCGGCTCGGCGCGGGCAGGCAAACAGAGTAGCCGATCAAGGAGAGGTTTTGCAGTGAATGGTTAGGCCCCTTCACGAGCAAGCCCGCTCCCACATTTTGACCGTGTGAACCCGATCAAAGGTGGGAGCGGGCTTGCTTGTGAAGGCAGCACCGCGGTGTATCAGTTACTGCGCCAGCGGGCCCACTTCACGCATCGGCTTGCCACGCACCGGCGCATCGCCGGCCACGTAGTAGTCGGCGGTGCTGCGCGGCAGTGGCTGGCGGCCACGGATCTTGTCGGCGATTTTCTCGGCGATCATGATCGTCGGTGCGTTCAGGTTACCGGTGGTGATGATCGGCATGATCGACGCATCCACAACGCGCAGACCCTGCATGCCATGCACGCGGCCTTCGCCGTCCACTACCGCCATCTCGTCGGTGCCCATCTTGCACGAGCAGGACGGGTGGAACGCGGTTTCAGCGTGTTCGCGGATGAACTTGTCGAGCTGTTCATCGGTTTGCACGTCAATACCTGGGCTGATTTCGCGGCCACGGTAGGGGTCCAGTGCCGGCTGCTGCATGATTTCACGGGTCAGGCGGATGCCGTCGCGGAATTCCTGCCAGTCCTGTTCGGTGGCCATGTAGTTGAAGAGGATGCTCGGGTAGTCCCGTGGGTTCTTCGACTTCAGCTGGATGCGGCCACGGCTCGGCGAACGCATGGAGCCCATGTGCGCCTGGAAACCGTGCTCTTTCACACCGTTGCTGCCGTTGTAGTTAATCGCTACCGGCAGGAAGTGGTACTGGATGTTCGGCCACTCGAATTCTTCACGGGTGCGGATGAAACCGCCCGCTTCGAACTGGTTGCTGGCGCCGATGCCGGTGCCGTTGAACAGCCACTCGGCGCCAATGGCCGGCTGGTTGTACCAGAGCAGCGACGGGTACAGCGACACGGGTTGGGTGCACGCGTATTGCAGGTACAGCTCAAGGTGGTCCTGCAGGTTTTCGCCGACGCCTGGCAGGTCATGGACCACCGGGATGTCGAGGCTTTCCAGCAGTTTGGCCGGGCCGACACCGGAGCGTTGCAGCAATTGCGGCGAAGCGATTGCGCCGCTGCACACCAGTACTTCTTTACGGGCGCGGGCTTCAACGCGTTCTTCGGCGGCGCCGATCAGGTAACGCACGCCCACGGCACGCTTGCCTTCGAACAACACTTTGTCGGTGAGGGCGTGGGTGACGATGGTCAGTGTCGAACGCTTCTTGGCCGTGTCCAGGTAACCGCGCGCGGTGCTGGCACGACGGCCGTTTGGCGTGACGGTACGGTCCATCGGGCCGAAGCCTTCCTGCTGGTAGCCGTTCAAGTCTTCGGTGCGTGGGTACCCGGCCTGTACGCCGGCTTCAACCATGGCGTGGAACAGTGGGTTGTTGCCGGCTTTCGGCGTGGTCACGCTGACCGGGCCATCGCCGCCGTGCCAGTCGTTCGGGCCGATGTCCCGAGTTTCAGCTTTTCTGAAATAGGGCAGGCAGTCCAGGTACGTCCAGTTTTCCAGGCCTGGCAATTTCGCCCAGTTGTCGTAGTCCATGGCGTTGCCACGGATGTAGCACATGCCGTTGATCAAGGAAGAGCCACCCAGGCCCTTGCCGCGACCGCATTCCATGCGACGGCCGTCCATGTGTGGCTCTGGATCGGTCTCGTAGGCCCAGTTGTAGCGGCGGCCTTGCAGCGGGAACGCCAGGGCGGCTGGCATCTGGGTACGGAAGTCTAAGCGGTAGTCGGGGCCGCCGGCTTCCAGCAGCAGGACGGTGACGCCTTCGTCTTCGGTCAGACGGGTCGCCAGGGTGTTACCGGCGGAGCCGGCACCCACAATGATGTAGTCGTATTCTTGGGACATTGGATGCACCCTCTTTGAAGTCTAGTCAGGTCGGGCCTCATCGGGGGGCAAGCCCCCTCCCACCTTTGACTGTATTTACACAGCTGAACTTGTGAACACAGTCAGTGTGGGAGGGGGCTTGCCCCCGATGGCGGCCTTATAGGCAATACAAGGCTCGGTTCTTAGAACACCGAGGCGTAGTCGCCCAGTTCAACCTGTACCGATTTGATGCGGGTGAAGTTGTTCAGCGAGCTGATACCGTTCTCACGACCCACACCGGATTGCTTGTAGCCACCCACCGGCATCTTCGCGTCGGATTCGCCCCAGGCGTTGATCCAGCAGATACCCGCTTCCAGCTGATGAATCACGCGGTGGGCGCGGTTCAGGTCTTTGGTCACCAGGCCGGCGGCCAGGCCGAAGTCGGTGTCGTTGGCGCGGCGGATCACTTCTTCTTCGGTTTCGTAGGTGAGGATACTCATCACTGGGCCGAAGATTTCTTCACGGACGATGGTCATTTCGTCAGTGCAGTCGGTGAACACGGTCGGGGCCACGAAAGCGCCTTTGGCGAATTCGCCGTCGGTCAGACGGTCGCCGCCGCACAGCACGCGTGCGCCTTCTTCCTTACCTTTGGCGATGTAGCCCAGCACGCTTTCCATGTGGGCGAAGCTGACCAGCGGGCCGAAGTTGGTGTTGTCGTCTTGCGGGTTGCCGACGCGGATGCGTGCAACGCGCTCAACGATCTTGGCTTCGAACGCCGCTTGCAGGTGCTTGGGCACGAACACGCGAGTGCCGTTGGTGCAGACCTGGCCGGAGCTGTAGAAGTTGGCCATCATCGCGATGTCGGCGGCACGATCCAGGTCGGCATCTTCGAACACGATCAGCGGCGACTTGCCGCCCAGTTCCATGGTCACTTCCTTGAGCGACGAGCTCGAAGCGCTGGCCATGACTTTCTTACCGGTGTCGGTGCCGCCGGTGAACGAGACTTTTTCGATGCGCGGGTGCTCGGTCAACCAGGTGCCGACTTCACGGCCGCTGCCGGTCAGGACGTTGAACACGCCAGCCGGAACACCGGCTTCGGTGTAGATCTCGGCCAGTTTCAGGGTGGTCAGCGAAGTGACTTCGCTAGGTTTGAAGATCATCGCGTTACCCGCGGCCAGGGCCGGTGCGGATTTCCACAGGGCGATCTGGATCGGGTAGTTCCACGCGCCGATACCGGCGACCACGCCCAGCGGCTCGCGGCGGGTGTAGACGAAGGAAGTGTCGCGCAGTGGGATCTGCTCGCCTTCGATGGCCGGCACCAGGCCTGCGTAGTATTCGAGCACGTCAGCGCCGGTAACGATGTCGACGTACTTGGTTTCGGAGAAGGCTTTACCGGTGTCCAGGGTTTCCAGGGCGGCCAACTCGTCGTTGCGCTCGCGCAGGATGTCGACGGCACGACGCAGGATGCGCGAACGCTCCATGGCGGTCATCGCAGCCCAGATTTTCTGGCCTTTTTCGGCGCTGACCACGGCACGTTCAACGTCTTCTTTCGTTGCGCGTTGCACTTGGGCGAGAACTTCACCGTTAGCCGGGTTGATGGCTTCGAAGGTGGCATCGCTGCCAGCGTCGGTGTAGCCGCCGTCAATGTAGAGTTTTTGCAGGTCGAAACGGGCCATAAAGTCCTCGCAAGTGCATAAGTGGTTGGCGTTAACCGCCGAAAAGTGGGCCATAAGGGTCTGGCGACACTGATCAACAGCCGTTCAGGGGTTGAGCGGTTATAGATGCTCTAACTCACCTGCTTGGCCAATTGGAAATCCATGTATTCGTAAGCGATCCGTTGCGCCTGCTCCGTGTCGAAAGCGTCTCCCGACAGGGCGCCGCGCAACCACAAACCGTCGATCAGGGCCGCCAGGCCTCTGGCTGCTTTGCGTGCGTGCGGCAGCGGCAGCACTCGGCGGAACTGGCAGCACAGGTTGGAATACAGACGTTGATCGTTGATCCGCTGCAACCTGTGCAATGACGGGTGATGCATGCTGGTGGCCCAGAAGGCCAGCCAGGTTTTCATTGCCGGGCCATTGACCTGGCTGGCGTCGAAGTTGCCCTCGATGATCACCCGAAGGTGCGCCCGTGGGCTGTCGTCCTTCAGCGCAAGCCTGCGTTCGTGGACGTTCTCGATCAGCACATTCATCAAGTACCGCATCGTTGCGGCGATCAGGCCGTTCTTGTCCTGAAAGTAGTGACTGATGATGCCGTTCGAGACGCCGGCCAAACGGGCGATCAGCGCAATGCTGGCATCTCCCATTCCGACCTGATCGATCGCCGTCAGTGTGGCTTCGATCAACTGCTGGCGGCGTATGGGTTGCATACCGACCTTGGGCATGTAGCACCTCTCCTTAGGCCTGCCGATGGACGATCCACGTCCGTCGGCTTGAGGGCCAGTCTATTTTGTTTTGATTGAACGTTCAATCAACAAAGAATAAGATCTGCGACAAATGGTCGCTGCCTACAGATATTTCCTACTTGTGAGCCGCGACATCTGACACCTGTAAAAAACCTTGAAACAGGCCGTATCAGGGCCTGGGCGTCGCTTCGGCGAGGCTCAAGAATTTTAGGGGTGTCTTTATAACACCCGTCCGTCGACTGCCGAAAAATCGATGTCCCGGGATAACCGTTGCCTTGTGTTTCTCTCTCGCACTGCCCGGAGCATCTGCGCCATGAGTTCTGCCTCTCTTATAAAGACCCCGCCGGAAAAGGTGCGGGTCAACGGTTGGGTGTTCTACACCTCCACCGCGTTGATTCTGTTGTTGACTGCCATCCTGATCATCGCCCCGCAGGAGGCCGGGCGCATGCTCGGCGTAGCACAGGCGTGGCTGTCGAAAAGCTTTGGCTGGTACTACATGGTGGTCATCGCCGCCTACCTGGTGTTCGTGGTGGGCCTGGCATTTTCGTCCTACGGCAAGTTGAAACTGGGCAGCAAGGACGACACCCCGGACTTCAGCTACGGCGCCTGGGCCGGCATGTTGTTCTCGTCGGGCATCGGCATTTCGCTGTTGTACTTCGGTGCTTCCGAGCCGCTGGACCACTACTTCAACCCGCCCGAAGGCGCAGCCGCCAGCAATGGCGCTGCACGCCAGGCGCTGCAACTGACGTTCCTGCACTGGGGCCTGCACGGCTGGGCGATCTATGCCTTGGTCGGCCTGGCCGTGGCGTACTTCGCGTATCGCCATAACCAGCCGCTGGCCTTGCGTTCGGCGCTGTACCCACTGGTGGGCGAGCGTTGGGTGAAAGGCGCGGCCGGCCACGCGGTGGACGGCTTCGGCATGTTCGTGACCCTGCTGGGCCTGGTGACGAACCTGGGGATTGGTTCGATGCAGGTGTCGTCCGGGTTGGAAAACCTGTTCGGCATGGAGCACAGCAACACCAACCTGTTGATCGTGATCATCGTGATGAGCACCGTGGCGACCATCGCCGCCGTGTCGGGTGTTGAGAACGGCATTCGGCGCCTGTCCAACCTCAACATCGTGTTGTTCAGCGGCCTGTTGATTTTCGTACTGTTGTTCGGCCCGACCCTGCACTTGCTCAACGGTCTGGTGCAAAACACCGGTGACTACCTCAACGGCATCATCCTGAAAACCTTCGACCTCTACGTGTACGAAGGCGACGCCGACAAGACCGAACGCTGGATGGGCCTGTGGACACTGTTCTACTGGGCCTGGTGGATTTCCTGGGCGCCATTCGTGGGCATGTTCATCGCGCGTATTTCCCGTGGTCGCACGGTGCGTGAACTGGTGGCCGGCGTGCTGCTGATCCCGTTGGGCTTCACCTTGGCGTGGCTGTCGATCTTCGGTAACTCGGCATTGGACCTGGTGCTGAACCAGGGTGCGGTGGCGTTGGGCAAGACTGCGTTGGAACAGCCTTCCATGGCCATCTACCAACTGCTTGAGCATTACCCGGCGTCGAAAATCGTGATCGGCGTGTCGATCTTCGTGGGCTTCGTGCTGTTCCTGACCCCGGCGGATTCCGGCGCGGTGATGATGGCCAACCTTTCCTGCAAAGGCGGCAACGTGGATGAAGATGCGCCGCACTGGCTGCGGATCTTCTGGTCGGCGGTGATCACCCTGGTGACCATCGGCTTGCTGTTCGCGGGCAACTTCGAAGCCATGCAGACCATGGTGGTGCTGGCGGGGCTGCCATTCTCGGTAGTGTTGATCTTCTTTATGTTCGGCTTGCACAAAGCCATGCGCCAGGATGTGGCCATCGAACAGGAGCAGGCGCAATTGGCCGAGCGGGGTCGTCGTGGTTTCAGCGAGCGCTTGACCGCGCTGGACCTGCAACCGAGCCAAGGCACCGTGCAACGCTTCATGGACAAGCACGTGACGCCAGCGCTGGAAGAAGCGGCGACGGCGTTGCGTGAACAGGGGCTGGAAGTGCAGACCCTGCTGGGTAAATCCAAGCGCTGCATCGGTGTGCGCATCGAGATGGCAGAGGGCAACCCGTTTGTCTACGAAGTGAGCCTGGATGCTTACTCGTCGGCACCGAGCGACCTTCCCGAGGAAGAGCGCACGCGTTACTACCGCGCGGAGGTCTACCTGCACAATGGACCTCAGGAATACGACCTGATGGGCTTCACCCAGGAGCAGATCACCCGGGACGTGCTCGATCAGTTTGAAAGCCATCGGCAGCTCCTTGGCCGTGTCTATAGCTGATAGTTGAAAACGGGTGGTGTCCTCACTGACACCACTGGGTCCAAATGTGTAAACAGAACTAAATGTGGGAGGGGGCTTGCCCCCGATAGCAGTGTGTCAGTCAGTACTTCTGTTACTGATACACCGCAATCGGGGGCAAGCCCCCTCCCACATTGACCCAGTTTCTACATTGAGATGTGCAGTGTTTGTCAGCCCAGGTTCTTGCCCAGCAGGGCATGGTAAAGCTCACTGTCCCCCAGAATCCCCACTACCTGGTTGTTGTCATGCAGCACCAGCTTGTTTCCGGTGTGATAACGAATCTGCAACGCATCACGCATGCCGATGTTCGAGTCCACCAGCGTCGGCACCCGGCCCAGACCTTCCACCGCTTGCCCCGGTACCCAGTTCTGCAGGTTCATCACCGCGCCATTCTGGCGAGCGCCCTTGATGGTGTTGCCCTCGGCCAGGTCCAGCCACGAGTCGCCGCCCGGGTCCAGGCAGACTGAACCGTTGACGCGCTTGCAGTTGTCCAGGGTGCGCATCAGGCTGCGGCCGCACAACACGTTCAGTGGGTTGGTATGCGCGACGAAGGTACGCACATAGTCATCCGCCGGGTTCAGGACGATCTCTTCCGGCACGCTGTACTGGATGATCTTGCCGTCTTTCATGATCGCGATACGGCTGCCCAATTTGAGTGCTTCGTCGAGGTCGTGGCTCACGAACACGATGGTCTTGCTCAGCTTGCGTTGCAGTTCCAGCAGCTCGTCCTGCAGGCCCTGGCGGATCAGCGGGTCAAGGGCGGAGAAGGGTTCGTCCATCAGCAGGATATCGGCGTCCATCGCCAGCGCACGGGCCAGGCCGACGCGCTGCTGCATGCCGCCGGAGAGTTCGTCCGGCTTCTTGTTACGCCATTGGGTCAGGCCCACCAGCTCAAGTTTTTCATCCACCAGCTTGCGTCGGTCTTTCTCCGGGCGGCCCTGCATTTCCAGGCCGAAGCTGATGTTTTCGCGCACCGTCAGCCAAGGCATCAGGGCGAACTTCTGGAACACCATGGCGATGCGCTTGGTGCGCATCATTTTCAGCTCGGCGGGTGTGCAGGAGGCGATGTCGATCTGGCGACCTTCATGCTCGACGAACAGCTGGCCACGGCTCACGGTGTTGAGGCCGTTGATGCAGCGCAACAGACTGGATTTGCCGGAGCCCGACAGGCCCATCAACACACAGATCTCGCCTTTCTCGATGTCCAGGCTGGCTTTTTCCACGCCAACAATCTGCCCGGTTTTTTTCAGGATCTCGTTACGGCTCATGCCTTGGTCCAGCAGCTTGAGCGCTTCGCGTGGGTCTTTGGAGAAGATCACGTCGACTTTGTCGAATCGGATAATGCTCATGCATCACCCCCTACTTTAGCGTCGGGTTGTTTGCAGATGCGGTCGAGCATGATGGCCAGCAGCACGATCGCCAGGCCCGCTTCAAAGCCCAGGGCGATATCGGCGGTGTTCAGTGCGTTGACCACGGGTTTGCCGAGGCCATCGGCGCCCACCAGGGCAGCGATCACCACCATCGACAACGACAGCATGATGCATTGGGTAATGCCGGCGGCAATGCTCGGCATGGCGTGGGGCAGTTCAATGCGCGAGAGCAACTGACGGCGCGAGCAGCCAAAGGCCTTGCCGGCGTCCATCAACTCTTGGGGTACATCACGGATACCCAGGTAGGTCAGGCGGATCGGCGCGGCAATCGCGAACACCACCGTAGAAATCAGCCCAGGCACCACACCCAGCCCGAAGAGGGTCAGGGTTGGGATGAGGTAGACGAAGGTCGGCACGGTCTGCATCAGATCGAGTACCGGCCGCATCATGGTGTAAAACATCGGTTTATGCGCGGCAACAATGCCCAGCGGCACACCGATGACCACGCAGACCAGGGTGGCGAACAGCACTTGCGCCAGGGTCTCCATGGTTTCCTGCCAGTACCCCAGGTTCAGGATCAGCAGGAAGGAGGCGATGACAAAAACAGTCAGTCCCCATTTACGTTGGATAAAGTGAGCCAGCAGCGCAATCAGACCGATCAATGCCAGCGGATTGAACCAGGTCAGCGCGAACGTCACGCCGTGGATCATCGTTTCCAGTGTCGATGCGATTGCGTCGAAGTAGTTGGCGCCGTGTTGGGTCAACCATTCGACGAAGGCAGCGATGTACTGGCCTAGTGGGATTTTCTGTTCAGTCAGCATGGTAGTGAATGTCCACATGCGAAGAGGGAAAACATCCCGGGACAGCGCACCGCCCCGGGGATAGCGGATTACTTGGCGAGGTAGGCTTTAACGGCGTCGAGTCCTGGTTTGCCATCTATGGTGGTGACACCGGCAAGCCAGGTGTCGAGGACTTGCGGGTTCTTCTTCAGCCAGGCTTTCGCCGCGGCGTCGGGTTTCATCTTGTCGTCCAAGACATTACCCATCAGGGTGCTTTCCATATTCAGGGTGAACACCAGGTTTTTCAGCAACTGGCCCACGTTGCTGCATTCCTCGGTGTAGCCCTTGCGGGTATTGGTGTAGATGGTGGCCTGGCCGTAGTTGGGGCCGAACGAATCGTCACCCCCGGTCAGGTACTTCATCTTGAAACGGGTGTTCATCGGGTGCGGTTCCCAGCCGAGGAACACGATGGCCTGGTCGCGTTTGGTGGCGCGTTCGACCTGGGAGAGCATGCCGGCTTCGCTGGACTCGACGACTTTGAACCCTGCGGTTTTCAGGCCGAAGGCGTCTTTGTCGATCAGCGTCTGGATGGTGCGGTTGCCGTCGTTACCCGGCTCGATGCCGTAGATCTTGCCGCCCAGTTCATCCTTGAATTTGGCGATATCGGCGAAGTCCTTGAGGCCTTTGTTGTACAGCGCTTCCGGGACGGCCAGGGTGTACTTGGCGTTCTCCAGGTTGGCGCGCACGGTTTCCACGGTGCCGGCATCACGGTACTGCTTGATGTCGTTTTCCATGGTCGGCATCCAGTTGCCGAGGAAGACGTCCATGTTCTTGCCGTCGGCCAGCGACTTGTAGGTCACTGGTACCGAAATCATCGTGGTGCGCGGCTTGTAGCCCAGGCCCTTGAGGATCTCGCTGGTAGTCGCGGTGGTGACGGTGATGTCGGTCCAGCCGACATCGGAGAAGTTGACGGTCTGACATTGTGCCGGTTCTGCGGCGTGCGCCATGACTGGCAGACTCAGCATGGCGGCCAACAACAACGAGGGTGAACCTTTCATCTGGGTAGACTCCTGTGTTTTTTCTGGCGGCATTCGCCGCGCTTTATAAGTGTTGCGGTTGGTGCGTGCGACAACAGCTCTGGCACGGTGCCTTGCAAACGAGTCGAGACTGATCATGTACCAGTGAAAATCTGACGCCTACAGGGGGCGTCGTATCCAGTACAGGGATGGTCGTATCCAGTGTCGGTGACGTCGCTTACAGATTTTTCCACAGGCAAAACTGCAGTTTTTGCCCATCTGCACCGTTAAAAACGGCCAAAACAGGCGATCGCACGGGAGCGACGCTGGTGAGCATGAGTGCGTCGGTGTGAGACGCCGTGACGGCAAGTAAAAGCTTGATGATGCCGCCATCTGGGCGATCTGAGCGTAGCAGCTCCTTGGTGTCCGGCCTGTTCACCTGCGGAGTCCCACGTTAATGGCTATCAGTGTTTTCGACCTGTTCAAGATCGGCATCGGGCCTTCTAGTTCTCACACCGTCGGCCCCATGCGCGCCGCGGCGTTGTTCGTTCAGGCTTTGCGTGAACGTGAACTGTTGGAACAAGTGCGGCGCGTCGAAGTTCAGCTCTACGGCTCATTGTCGGCCACCGGAATTGGTCACGGGAGCGACACCGCGACCATCATGGGCCTGATGGGCGAATGGCCAGATGCGATCGACCCATCGCAAATCGGCCTGCGCATCCACACCCTGCGCGAGACCGATACGCTGCTGCTGGACGGCCGTTTGCCGGTGCCCTTCGTATGGGCGCGGGACATGCGTCTGCTCGACGAAAACCTACCGTTCCACCCCAATGCGATGACCCTGGTGGTGACGGGCGATCACGGTGAGCTGCACCGTGACACCTACTATTCGGTGGGCGGCGGCTTTGTGGTGGATGAAGCCCAGGCGCAGAGCGGCGTGGCCGATATGGACCGCACCGAGCTGCCGTATGATTTTTCCAGCGCAGTCGAGCTGTTGCAGCTGTGCAAGACTCACAACCTGCGTGTCGCCGAGTTGATGCTGGCCAACGAGAAAACCTGGCGCTCCGAGGAAGAAATCCGCAGCGGACTGATGAAGCTCTGGCGCGCCATGCAGGATTGCGTGGAGCAGGGGCTCAAGCACGAAGGCATACTGCCCGGCGGCCTGAACGTGCGCCGCCGTGCCGCCAAGTTGCACCGCAGCCTGCAGGAATTGAACAAGCCCAATGTGATCGGCTCGACGTTGAGCGCGATGGAATGGGTCAACCTGTTCGCCCTGGCGGTGAACGAGGAAAACGCCGCCGGTGGGCGCATGGTGACGGCCCCTACCAACGGCGCGGCGGGGATCATCCCGGCGGTGTTGCACTACTTCATGAAATTCAGCGAGGAAGTCACCGAAGCCAACGTGGTCGACTACCTGCTTGGTGCGGCGGCGGTAGGCATCCTGTGCAAGAAAAACGCCTCGATCTCGGGTGCCGAAGTCGGCTGCCAAGGGGAGGTAGGCTCGGCCTGCGCCATGGCCGCCGCCGGCTTGGCCGAGATTCTTGGCGCCACGCCGGAACAACTGTGCAACGCCGCTGAAATCGGCCTGGAACATAACCTGGGCCTCACTTGCGACCCGGTGGGCGGGCTGGTGCAAGTACCGTGCATCGAGCGCAATGCAATTGCGGCGGTGAAGGCAATCAACGCAGCGCAAATGGCGCTGCGGGGCGACGGCCAGCACTTTATCTCCCTGGACCGAGTGATCCGCACCATGCGCGATACCGGGGCGGATATGCATGACAAATACAAAGAGACATCGCGGGGCGGGTTGGCGGTGAGTGCTGTGGAGTGTTGAGCCAGTGACGCCGCTATCGCAGGCAAGCCAGCTCCCACATTTGGAATACATTCCCCTGTGGGAGCCGGGCTTGCCCGCGATAGCGGCAGTTCAAGCAACACTGCTCATAAAGTGAACACCGGATCCAAAAGCGCCACCTTTTAGCGCGTCGCAAACAGATAAGTAGCTACCGAACGATTTCCCGCCCGACCCGCTGTCACCCGTGCTTTGGGTGACAGACTTCTCCCACGCCCGCAAAGCGCCTTCCCACAAGTGCTACCGATCTGCTCATCCCCTGTGGATAGGCTCATTCCTACGGCTGATTTCGGCTATATCCGTACGTGCGGCGCGGGCTTATCTAGACACGTCATCAGGTCGTTTTTAGGAGTTATTGGACGGCCATTCAATTTTAGGCATGGCATTTGCTCTATCAATTCAAAGCCTCTCTCCTCGCTGGATGTAGAGCGCAATAACAAGAGCCTCGCCTGAGGCCATCACCCGCTTTTGTGTGAGGAGATACTGCGATGACGTCGTTCAACTCCGGGGCCCAACCCCAGAACCGTGCGCCTCAATCCATCGGCTTTTTGCTGCTGGACAATTTCACGCTGATTTCCCTGGCGTCCGCAGTCGAACCGCTGCGCATGGCCAATCAGCTCTCCGGCCGCGAGCTGTATCGCTGGACGACCTTGAGCGTCGACGGAAACCAGGTGTGGGCCAGCGACGGTCTGCAAATTACCCCCGATGCTTCCATGCACAAAGCCCCGGCCCTGGACACGGTGATCGTGTGCGGCGGCGTGGGCATCCAGCGCACCGTTACCCGTGAACATGTGTCGTGGCTGCAAAGCCAGGCACGCCAGTCCCGTCGCCTGGGCGCGGTGTGCACCGGCAGCTGGGCCCTGGCCTGCGCCGGTTTGCTTGATGGATTTGATTGCAGCGTGCACTGGGAATGCCTGGCCTCGATGCAGGAAGCTTTCCCCCGCGTGGCCATGAGCACACGCCTGTTCACCCTCGACCGCAACCGCTTCACCAGCTCCGGCGGCACCGCGCCGCTGGACATGATGCTGCACCTGATCAGCCGCGACCACGGCCGTGAACTCTCGGCCGCCATTTCCGAAATGTTCGTCTACGAGCGTATTCGCAACGAACAGGATCACCAGCGTGTGCCGCTCAAGCACATGCTCGGCACCAACCAGCCGAAGCTGCAGGAAATCGTCGCGCTGATGGAAGCCAATCTGGAAGAGCCGATCGACCTGGACGAACTGGCGGTGTACGTCGCGGTGTCTCGTCGCCAGCTGGAGCGCCTGTTCCAGAAATACCTGCACTGTTCGCCATCGCGCTACTACCTCAAGCTGCGCTTGATCCGCGCACGGCAGTTGCTCAAGCAAACGCCGATGTCGATCATCGAAGTGGCGTCGGTGTGCGGGTTCGTGTCTACGCCGCACTTCTCCAAGTGCTACCGCGAATACTTTGGCATTCCGCCACGGGATGAGCGCGTAGGTTCCAACACCACCCAGCAGGTGGCGATGATGCCGATCCCGCAGGCGCTGGTATTGTCACCGTTGTCGGGGCCGATGTCGGCGTTGAGCCAGGCCAGGAACGAGTCGACTTTCGCCAGCGTAAGGCTCTAGACCGAGTCGCCTGCGTTCGCGAGCAAGCCCGCTCCCACAGGTGACCGAGTTCCACCTTTGAAATGCGGTCGAATGTGGGAGCGGGCCTGCTCGCGAATGCGGACTATCAGGCGCCCGAGTTCTGCTTGAACTGCACCAAGGCCGGCAGCAACTGCTTATCGATCGCCTGCCGCACCGCCGGCAAGATCGTCGCGCTGCCGGTGTACATCTGCTCAACCATCCCCTTGAGCGCCTTGGCCCGAGCCTCGCTCAAACCACGCACCGCACACTCGCAGGCCTGCTCGGCGGTGGCGCCGCTGGACACTTCGAAACCCAGTGAGCGCAGTTGGCCCAGCAGGTCATCCTGGTCAATCAAATCCGCGTGCATCATGACGTTTATCCTGGTGAAGGGAACGGGGTTTGACCTGGATTCTGGTTGCCGTCCAAAGGGTCGGCAAGGGCAGATTGCACGAATGCCTCAGATGGCTATGAGCAGGTCGTTTTCGGGCCATTTACCGACCGTATTAATGGGCACACTGAACTCAAGCACTCAGCTTGAAGGTTTGGTCACCCTCAGGATGTAACGCTCACACAAGGCACTCTGCCCCGATCCAGTCACGGCTGGATCGGGGCTTTTTTTAGCCTGGGATTTGTGGCGTGAGTACCGGCCTCATCGCAGGCACGCCAGCTCCCACATTTGGAGTGCATTTCCCTGTGGGAGCTGGCTTGCCTGCGATGGCAGCGCCGCGGTCTACCGCTGCAACACCCGGATGCGCGACAGTAATTCATCGCGGTCGATGTAGCAGCCCTGGAAATGCCGTGCCCCGGAGGCCGGATCGAACGCATTGCGCGCATGCAGGGTGCGACGGTTGTCGAAGCACCACAATTCGCCCGGGTTCAGGCGCTTGACCAGCCGAAAACGATCCTCCCGCGTCTTCGCAATAAACCGCCGATACGCCCGATACAGCAGCGGCATCTGCGCCACGCTGGTCTCGAAAGGCCCGCGTAGAAAGTTGGCCATGCGAATCTCCGCCACGTCGCCCAAGGCATCCAGTGCAATGATCGGCGCCAGGCGGCGATAGTCGCTGTGACGGTCCTTGTTGCGAAACTCCACCGGGATTTCACACAGCGCCCTGAACGCTTCGGGATCTTCCGTGCGCAGGGCGTTGGCGATGGCAAACCCGTCGACAAAAATGCTTTCGCCGCCGTTGGCATCGTTCACCAGGCAATGCAGGAATTGCAGGCCCGGTTGCAGCTCTCGTGTGGGCAAATCACTGTGCAAGGGCAGGTTGAAAGCGGTGTAGGCATTGCTGTCGGCATCGGCCTTGGATTGCACATTGAACAGCACGCCGAAGTTGCTCTCGCGGATGAAGGAAATGCGCTTGGCCACCAGCGCCAGGGAGTCGCGCTCGGTGGGGACGCCTCGGACTTGCGTCAGGCCAGAATCGCGCAGCGCCAGCAACCATTGCAGCAGCGCGCTCGGGTCTTCCATGACGGCCGAATACTCAAAGACCGGTAGCGGGAACCGACTGTCCCACAGCCGCGATTTGGGCGTTGCCGCACGGCGTTCGGCACGGGATTCATCGTCGTAGGCATGCGCCCGCAGCCAACCCGGATCGTACTGACTGCGGTGGCCGCCGCTCCATTCCAGGCTCAGGTTGCCTTGATCAATACGGGCCGAGGCCGGCCTGAGATGGGCGTCCACATCCACAATCTCCAGCACTTGCTCGCGCGTCACGCTGTACACGCATTGGGTGCACGGGCAGTTGTCTCGCAGCCATTGATGATGAAACGGACTGACCCGTCCATCGGCCCACTGCACAAGGATCTGATCCTCCAGCACCCGTACATCCGCGATGTCGCAGATCTTCGGGTAAGTACGGAAATCGGCGACAGCGGCGGCGGTTTGCATGGTGGCTCCTAAGGGTATTTGCAGTGGCTATTTTTTCAGCGGTAGTCCAATCACTCGGCCAAGCAGGGCGGGGCGCGGCAGGTCAGCCTGCTCCGCGCTGATAGCCGTGAGTTTTTCCAGTGTGGACTCGGTGAACGGCGCCGAATGTGGACCGGCCAGATCAACGTGCAACAACATCTGCTCGTTGCCCGCCAGTTCCTTTTCATCCCCAACCAGGTGCAGGCTGTGATAGAGGTGCAGGCGCTTGGCGTCGTGGGCGATGAGTTGGGTATGCACCTCCACGTCGGCACCCAGCTTCACTTCGTGCAGGTAGTTGAGGTGCAACTCCAGGGTGAACAGTGAGTGGCCGCTGGCTTCGCGGTTTTCACTGTCCAGCCCCAGGGTGTCCATCAGCGCGTCGGTGGCGTAGCTGAAGATCAGCAGATAGAACGCGTCGCGCAGATGGCCGTTGTAGTCCACCCAGTCGGGGTGGACCTGGGTGGTGTAGGTGGTCAGTGCGGGCATGTCAGGATTTTCCCTTATTCGGCGAAGGTCATGCCGTGCTTGGCTTTGGTGGTTTTCACCGCCTCCAGCACCGCCAGCAGGCAGTCATCACGATAGCGCTCCAGCGCCGAAATGCTGTGTTTGCCCAGTTGATCGCTGGTGCCGTCGACCACATCGTCGATCAGCTTGTCGGTCAACTCCGGCGCTGGCAGGTAGGTCCACGGCAATTGCAGCGCCGGGCCGAATTGCGCCATGAAGTGGCGCATGCCTGCGTCGCCGCCTGCCAGGGTGTAGGTCAGGAAAGTGCCCATGAACGACCAGCGCAGGCCCGCGCCAAAGCGGATGGCGTCGTCAATTTCGCCGGTGGTGGCGACGCCGTCATTGACCAGGTGCAGGGCCTCACGCCAGAGGGCTTCGAGCAGGCGATCGGCGATAAAGCCCGGGACTTCCTTGCGCACATGCAGTGGGCGCATGCCGAGGGATTCGTACACCTTGATCGCCGCTTGAACGGCCTCCGGCGCAGTGTTCTTGCCGCCGACCACTTCCACCAGCGGCAGCAGGTAAACCGGGTTGAACGGATGGCCGACCACGCACCGCTCAGGATGGGTCGAGCCCTCGTAGAACTCGCTTGGCAACAGGCCGGACGTGCTCGACCCAATCAACGCATTCGGCTTGGCGGCGGCGCTGATCTTGCTGTGCAGGTCGAGTTTCAGTTCCAGGCGTTCCGGGGCGCTTTCCTGGATGAAGTCAGCGTCTTTCACACACTCTTCAATGGTGGCGACAAAGCGCAAGCGGTCCTGGGATGCACCCGGCGCCAGGCCTTGTTTTTCCAAGGCGCCCCAGGCGTTGGCAACACGTTTGCGCAGCGCGGCTTCGGCACCGGGCGCCGGGTCCCAGGCGATCACATCCAGGCCATGGGCCAGGGCGCGGGACACCCAGCCGCTGCCGATAACACCGCTGCCGAGGGCGGCGAAGGTTTTGATTTCAGTGATAAAGCGCATGGCAAGTTCCTAAAGAGTTCGGTGATCACCGGTGGGAGCTGGCTTGCCTGCGATAGCGGTGTGTCAGTTGGTGCATTTGGTGGCTGACGTACCGCAATCGCGGGCAAGCCCGGCTCCCACAGGGTTGTGGGGTGTTTGGAAGTCAGCCGCGTTTGGTCAGGCCCATCTTCACGCGGCCCTCGGCCGGGGTCATGACCCGTGCGCCCAGGCGGCTGAGAATTTCACTTGCCCGCTCCACCAACTGGCCGTTGGTGGCGAGCACGCCTTTGTCCAGCCACAGGTTGTCTTCCAGACCGACCCGCACGTTGCCGCCCAGCAGCACCGCTTGCGCCGCCATTGGCATTTGCATGCGACCGATGCCGAAGCCGGCCCACACGGCGTCGGCGGGCAGGTTGTCGACCATGGCTTTCATGGTGGTGGTGTCGGCCGGCGCGCCCCATGGGATGCCCAGGCACAGTTGGAACAGTGGGTCGTCCAGCAGGCCTTCCTTGATCATCTGCTTGGCGAACCACAGGTGACCGGTGTCGAAGATTTCCAGCTCGGCTTTCACGCCCAGTTCCTGGATGCGCTTGGCGCCGGCCCGCAGTTGTGCCGGGGTAGAAACGTAAATGGTGTCGCCGTCGCCAAAGTTCAGGGTGCCGCAGTCCAGCGTGCAGATTTCTGGCAGCAGCTCTTCGACGTGGGCCAGTCGAGTCAAGGGGCCGACCAGGTCAGTGTTGGGGCCGAACGCCATCGGGTTCTCGCCGCCGCCGATCTCCAGGTCGCCGCCCATGCCGGCGGTGAGGTTGACGATGATGTCGATGTCGGCCTCACGGATGCGCTCCATCACCTCGCGGTACAGGGCGACGTCGCGGCTGAACTTGCCGGTTTCAGGGTCACGCACATGGCAGTGCACAACCGTGGCGCCTGCCTTGGCGGCTTCCACCGCGGCGGCGGCGATTTGTTTGGGGGTGACCGGCACGTGTGGGCTTCGGCTGGTCGTGTCGCCAGCACCGGTGAGTGCGCAGGTGATGATGACGTCGTGGTTCATGAGGCGGTTCCTTACAGGCATAGTGGTGCCGTTCGCGGCCGAAAGTGGCCGCGAAACGGTGATTGAAATGGGCTTACTTGCTGGTCAATTTCAGGTTGGCCGCTGCCGGCTTGCCGTCGAAGGTGGTCACCCCTTCCAGCCAGCGCGCCTGGTCTTGCGGGTGATCCTTGAGCCACTGCTTGGCAGACTCGATGGCGTCCTTGTGATCCAGCAGTGGCTGCATCATCCGGCTCTCGTCGGCGGCGGTGAAGGTGAGATTGGTCAGCAGTTTGTGCACGTTGGGGCACTGCTCGGCGTAGTTCGGCGCGGTGACGCTCCACACGGTAGCCATGCCTTCGTTCGGGCCGAGGGCGTCGTCGCTGCCGGTGAGGTAGGTCATGGCGACGTTGACGTTCATCGGGTGCGGCGCCCAGCCGAAGAACACCACGGCTTCCTTGCGGCGGACCGCACGGTCGACGGCGGCGAGCATGCCGGCTTCACTGGACTCCACCAGTTGGAACTTGCCCAGGCCGAACTGGTTCTTGGCGATCATTGCCTTGATCTGGGTGTTGGCGCCTGAGCCTGGCTCGATGCCGTAAATCTTGCCGCCCAGTTCTTTCTCGAACTTGGCGATGTCGGCGAAGGTTTTCAGGCCCTTGTCTGCCAGATAAGTCGGCACGGCGAGGGTGGCGCGGGCGTCTTCCAGGCTGGGTTTGTCGAGGACCTTGACTTGCTTGGCGTCGACGAACGGTGTGATGGTCTGGGTCATCAGCGGGTTCCAGTAACCCAGGAACAAGTCCAGGCGCTGGTCGCGGATGCCGGCGAAGATGATTTGCTGGGAGGCGCTGGTCTGTTTGGTCTTGTAGCCGAGGCCGTCGAGCAACACTTGGGTCATGGCGCTGGTGGCGATTACGTCGGTCCAGTTCACCACGCCCATGCGCACGTTCTGGCAAGATGCCGCGTCGGCAGCCAGTACGTTCGTGCTCAAGATGGCGCTGGCGCTGAGTGCAAGCACACAGCGGCTGATCAGTCGGTTCATGGTGGATCCCTCGGCAGGTCGTTATTGTGGGGGCCGGCGTCTTTATGCGCCGTGAGGCTGATGTTGCGGGTTTAAGTTACGTAGCTTTGGAGGGGACAAAACGCACGGCGGCGACCAGCTCTTGCACTGCAGCGACCTGCCCCCTTGAATCCACCCGAGAACGGGAGTATCACAGTGCCACGCTGCCCGTCCGACGAGAGCGCCACCATGTCCCAGGATTTCTACTTTCTGCTGATGCCAGGCTTCTCGGCCATCGGCTTTATCTCCGCGCTGGAACCCCTGCGGGTGGCCAACCGCTTTCGCGGCGAGCTGTACCGTTGGCATGTGTTGAGTGCCGATGGCGGCGCGGTGCTGGCGAGCAATGGCATGTCAGTCAACGCCGATGCGGCGCTGGAACCGTTGAAGAAAGGTGCCACATTGCTGGTGGTGGCGGGTTTCGAACCGCTGCAGTTCGCGACCCCTGCGCTGGAACATTGGCTGCGCCGCCTCGACCACGAGGGCGTGACCCTCGGTGCCATCGACACTGGCGCCTGTGTGCTGGCTGAAGCGGGCCTGCTCGACGGTCATCGCCTGACCCTGCACTGGGAAGCCATCGACGCCTTCAAGGAAGCTTATCCACAGCTCACCGTGACCCAGGAACTGTTCGAGATCGACCGCCGCCGCATCACCTGCGCCGGGGGTACGGCCTCCATCGACCTGATGCTCGACCTGATCGCCCAGGCCCACGGCCCTGAGCTGGCGATCCAGGTCTCCGAGCAATTTGTGCTCGGCCGCATCCGCCCACGCAAAGACCACCAACGCATGCAGATCGCCACGCGTTATGGCATCAACAACAAAAAGCTGGTGCAAGTGATCGGCGAGATGGAGCAGCACACCGAGCCGCCCCTGAGCACATTGGCCCTGGCCGAGGCGATCAAAGTGACGCGCCGTCAGCTGGAGCGCCTGTTTCGCCTGCACCTGAACGACACGCCGAGTAACTTCTACCTCGGCCTGCGCCTGGAAAAAGCCCGGCAACTGCTGCGTCAGAGCGACATGAGCGTGCTGGAAGTGAGTATTGCGTGCGGGTTTGAATCGCCGTCGTATTTCACCCGCAGTTATCGGGCACGGTTTGCAAAATGCCCAAGGGAGGATCGGCGGCGGGAGGTGGTTTGACGGCTGATTATAGTTAATTGTATTCGCGACTATGATTTACAGTTCTTTTCATAATCTGGTGGGCCGACGCCCGGAAATGTTGCGCACCCTCCTTGGTGAGGTGGCATTGGAGCTCGGGGAAACGAGCAATCTGGGCCAACTGCTGCGCGCCGGCGTGTGGACCGAATTCGAAAGTGCCTGGAACGCCCTCACCATTCCCCAGCGTGCAGCGGCCTGAAGAACACAGAGATCAAATGTGGGAGCGGGCTTGCTCGCGAAGGCGGCGTGTCAGTCAGCACTTCTGATACCGACACACCGCCTTCGCGAGGCCCGCTCCCACCCTGATTGATGGTGTGGCTTACTTCTTGACCAGCGCCGAACACGCCGCTTTGTACGCCTCATGCTGATACTTGTTCAGCGTCGCCGGCAGATCAAAGTTGTGCTTCTTGTTCTGTGCATTGAGGGTCTGTGGCGACAACAGCGTCACCTCAACACCCTCCAGCAACTGAAACACCCCTTCAATCTTGAACGTGGTCGGGCCACCGGCGAATTCCCCTTTCTTGCTGCGCTTCTTGATCGCGATACGTTCGATGGCGTTTGCCTGCACAAACGCCCTCACCTGAGCGGCGAAGGCTTTGACGTTGGCCGCTTCATCGTCGTCTTCAAGGGCGATTTTTTTCGTGGCCAGAGCGACGTGGGTCAACACCTGGTTGTCCAGAGAGGCGACGGCGATGATGGCTTCGCTGCCTTTGATTTCGATGCCGCAAGTCTTCATGAATAGCCTTGGTTCGGAGAGAAAGTGACGAGGATTGTCGCTTATTCCTGGCCAATCGACTCCAAAAACTCCGACCGCTCATCACTCATCCGTGCCAAACAATCATTTTGCGCAATCGCGTACGCCTTGGTGCCGTTTACCGCTGGGAAGGTGTCCACCGCGCAATCAGCGTCGCGCAATTTTTCCCACTTCTGCTGGGCATCCTTCAGACGAGCGGTAATGTCCGCCAGCTTGGTCTTGTCGCTGCCATAGGTCGAAGCCATGCGTTCCAGCAGGCCCTGATAGTTATCCTTGAGCAGCTGTTCAGCGGTGGTTTTGTTGTAAGAGGCGCATTCCAGGGTTTGCTTGTCGTTTTCGATGCCGTCGCACGGCGTGCTGTCGGTGTCTTCGGCCGCGTGAACGCCGGTTGCGATGAGTGCCAAAGCCAGGAAAATCGATTTCATTGCGCCGTCTCATATCAGGTGATGCGGGAATTCTGGCTCAAGCGTAAGACAAAGAACAGTCGCCAGTCAGGCCTCTCACAACAGCCTTTGTCGCGGATTGACGCTTTCGGCAATTCCCCTGTCGTTTTTGCACCCGGCTCTGTCGGCCCCTGGGCATATGCTGGCCCCAAAGCGCCGGCAGACGATTCGGCGCATGAATCGCCAATAAGGGGACGCCTGATGAGCCCAGCCGAATTGCACGCCGACAGCATCGTTATCGACGGGCTGATTATTGCCAAGTGGAACCGCGACCTGTTCGAGGACATGCGCAAAGGGGGCCTCACCGCCGCCAACTGCACCGTGTCGGTGTGGGAAGGGTTTCAGGCCACTATCAATAACATCGTGGCCAGCCAGACCCTGATCCGTGAAAACAGCGACCTGGTGATCCCGGTGAAAACCACCGCTGACATCCGCAAGGCCAAGGAACAAGGCAAGACCGGCATCATTTTCGGCTTCCAGAACGCCCATGCCTTCGAAGACCAGCTGGGCTATGTCGAGATCTTCAAGCAGCTCGGCGTCGGTGTGGTGCAGATGTGCTACAACACCCAGAACCTGGTTGGCACCGGTTGCTACGAGCGCGATGGCGGCCTGTCGGGTTTCGGCCGTGAAATCGTTGCTGAGATGAACCGCGTCGGCATCATGTGCGACCTGTCCCACGTAGGTTCCAAGACCTCAGAAGAAGTCATCCTCGAATCGAAAAAGCCGGTGTGCTACTCCCACTGCCTGCCGTCCGGGCTTAAAGAGCACCCGCGCAACAAGTCCGATGAAGAACTCAAGTTCATCGCCGACCACGGCGGCTTTGTCGGTGTGACCATGTTCGCGCCGTTCCTGGCCAAGGGCATCGATTCGACCATCGACGACTACGCCGAAGCCATCGAGTACACCATGAACATCGTCGGCGAAGACGCCATCGGCATCGGCACTGACTTCACCCAAGGCCATGGCCAGGATTTCTTCGAAATGCTGACCCATGACAAAGGCTACGCCCGCCGTCTGACCAGCTTCGGCAAGATCATCAACCCGCTGGGCATCCGCACCGTGGGCGAGTTCCCCAACCTCACCGAGACCCTGCTCAAGCGCGGCCACCCCGAGCGCGTGGTACGCAAGATCATGGGCGAGAACTGGGTCAACGTCCTCAAGGACGTCTGGGGCGAATAACCCACCGCCAACGCCTCTTCTTCCCCCGGTTGTTCGCGCCGGGGGCATTAACAAGAATTTTTCTGGAGTTAAGTTTCCATGGCCAAGATCGCCCCGCAATTGCCTATCGAAGTCGACAGCGAAACCGGTGTCTGGACCTCCGACGCCTTGCCGATGCTGTACGTGCCACGCCATTTCTTCGTCAATAACCACATCGGCATCGAAGAAGTCCTGGGCGCCGACGCCTATGCCGAGATCCTCTACAAGGCCGGCTACAAATCCGCCTGGCACTGGTGCGAGAAAGAAGCTGAATGCCATGGCCTGGAAGGCGTCGCGGTGTTTGAGCACTACATGAAGCGCCTGTCGCAGCGCGGTTGGGGCCTGTTCAAGATTCAGGACATCGACCTCGATAAAGGCACCGCCAGCGTCAAGCTGGAACACTCGGCGTTCGTCTACGTGTACGGCAAGGTCGGGCGCAAAGTGGACTACATGTTCACCGGCTGGTTTGCCGGTGCCATGGACCAGATTCTGCAAGCACGCGGCAGCCAGATCCGCACTGTCGCCGAACAAGTCTACGGAGGCTCCGAAGAGGGCCACGATGACGGCCTGTTCACCGTCAAGCCGTTGTAAGCCGAGGACCGTGCCATGGCTTTCGAAGCAATGTTCCAGCCGATCCAGATCGGCAAACTGACCATCCGCAACCGCGTGCTCAGCACCGCCCACGCCGAGGTGTATGCGACCGACGGCGGGATGACCACCGACCGCTATGTGAAGTACTACGAAGAGAAAGCCAAGGGCGGTATCGGCCTGGCGATCTGCGGCGGTTCCTCGGTGGTCGCCATCGACAGCCCGCAGGAGTGGTGGAGTTCGGTCAACCTGTCCACCGACCGCATCATCCCGCACTTCCAGAACCTGGCCGACGCCATGCACAAGCATGGCGCCAAGATCATGATCCAGATTACCCACATGGGCCGTCGCTCGCGCTGGGACGGCTTTAACTGGCCGACGCTGATGTCGCCGTCGGGCGTGCGTGAGCCGGTGCACCGTGCCACCTGCAAGACCATCGAGCCGGAAGAAATCTGGCGTGTGATCGGCAACTACGCCCAGGCCGCGCGCCGCGCCAAGGCCGGTGGCCTGGACGGTGTGGAACTGTCTGCCGTGCACCAGCACATGATTGACCAGTTCTGGAGCCCGCGGGTCAACAAACGTACCGACGAGTGGGGCGGCACCTTTGAAGGCCGCATGAAGTTCGGCCTGGAAGTGCTGAAAGCCGTACGCGCCGAAGTTGGTGATGATTTCTGCGTGGGCATGCGCCTGTGCGGTGACGAGTTCCACCCGGACGGCCTGTCCCACGAGGACATGAAGCAGATCGCCAAGTATTACGACGACACCGGCATGCTCGATTTCATCGGCGTGGTGGGCTCGGGTTGCGATACGCACAACACCCTGGCCAACGTGATCCCCAACATGAGTTATCCACCGGAGCCGTTCCTGCACTTGGCCGCCGGTATCAAGGAAGTGGTCAAGGTCCCGGTGCTGCACGCGCAGAACATCAAGGACCCGAACCAGGCCACGCGCATTCTGGAAGGCGGTTATGTGGACATGGTCGGCATGACCCGTGCACACATTGCCGACCCGCACTTGATCGCCAAGATCAAGATGGGCCAGATCGACCAGATCAAGCAGTGCGTCGGTGCCAACTACTGCATCGACCGCCAGTACCAGGGCCTGGATGTGTTGTGCATCCAGAACGCCGCGACCTCTCGTGAATACATGGGCGTGCCGCACATCATCGAGAAGTCCACCGGGGCGAAACGCAAAGTCGTGGTGGTCGGTGCCGGCCCGGCCGGGATGGAGGCTGCACGCGTGGCCGCCGAGCGTGGCCATGACGTGACCTTGTTCGAGAAGAAAGAGTTTATTGGTGGGCAGATCACCACGGCGTCCAAGGCGCCGCAGCGTGACCAGATTGCCGGCATCACCCGTTGGTTCCAGTTGGAGCTGGCGCGTTTGAAAGTCGACCTGCGCCTGGGTGTCGCGGCCGATGCAGAGACCATCCTGGACCTGCGTCCGGACGTGGTGGTGCTGGCCGTCGGCGGGCATCCGTTTATCGAGCAGAACGAACACTGGGGCGCCGCCGAAGGTTTGGTGGTCAGCAGTTGGGATGTGCTCGATGGCAAGGTCGCGCCGGGCAAGAACGTGCTGGTCTACGACACCATCTGCGAGTTCACCGGCATGTCGGTGGCCGACTTCCTGGCCGACAAAGGCTGCCAGGTGGAAATCGTCACCGATGATATCAAGCCGGGCGTGGCCATCGGCGGTACGTCGTTCCCGACCTACTACCGCAGCATGTACCCCAAGGAAGTGATCATGACCGGCGACATGATGCTGGAGAAGGTCTACCGCGAGGGCGACAAGCTGGTGGCGGTGCTGGAGAACGAATACACCGGCGCCAAAGAGGAGCGGGTGGTGGATCAGGTGGTGGTGGAGAACGGCGTGCGTCCGGACGAAGCCATTTACTACGCGCTCAAGGAAGGCTCGCGCAACAAAGGCCAGATCGACGTTGAAGCCTTGTTCGCGATCAAGCCGCAGCCTTGCCTGAGCGAGGCGGGTGATGGGTACTTGCTGTTCCGCATTGGCGACTGCGTGGCGCAGCGCAACACCCATGCTGCGATCTATGACGCCCTGCGCTTGTGCAAGGATTTCTAGAAACCACCGAACCACTGTGTACTCGATCTAAATGTGGGAGCTGATCAATGTGGGAGCCGGGCTTGCCCGCGATGCAGGCGACTCGGTCTTGAGTGAAACCGAGGCGATGCCATCGCAGGCAAGCCAGCTCCCACAGTGATCCGGCTTCCATGCTGGACCCGCGTGGTCTTTGGGAGCTTCACCATGTTGAACACCCTTCTTCCGATTCTCTTGTTTGCCGCCCTGGGCCTTGCCGTCCTCGGTGCCCTGCGCCGAGTGAACATGTGGCGCCGTGGCCGCGCGTCCAAGGTCAACCTGCTGGGCGGCCTGTTGGCTATGCCAAAGCGCTACATGGTCGACCTGCACCACGTGGTCGCTCGCGACAAATACATCGCCAATACCCACGTCGCCACCGCGCTGGGTTTTGTGCTGTCGGCGTTGCTCGCCATTCTGGTCCATGGTTTCGGCCTGCAGAACCGCATCCTCGGCTATGCCTTGCTGCTGGCGTCGGTGCTGATGTTTGTCGGCGCCACCTTTGTTTACCTGCGTCGCCGTAATCCGCCTTCACGCCTTTCGAAGGGCCCCTGGATGCGCCTGCCGAAAAGCCTGATGGCGTTCTCGGTAAGCTTCTTCCTGGTAACGCTGCCGGTGGCCGGAATTCTGCCGGTGGACTTTGGCGGCTGGCTGCTGGCGGCGTTGCTCAGCGTCGGTGTGCTGTGGGGCGTGTCCGAAATGTTCTTCGGCATGACCTGGGGCGGCCCGATGAAACACGCCTTTGCCGGTGCGCTGCACCTGGCCTGGCACCGCCGTGCCGAGCGCTTCGGAGGTGGCCGCTCCACCGGTTTGAAGCCGCTGGACCTCAGTGATAAAAGCGCGCCCCTGGGCGTGGAAAAACCCAAGGACTTCACCTGGAACCAACTGCTCGGTTTCGACGCCTGCGTGCAGTGCGGTAAATGCGAAGCCGCCTGCCCAGCCTTCGCCGCCGGCCAGCCGCTGAACCCAAAAAAGCTGATTCAGGACATGGTGGTCGGCCTGGCGGGCGGCACCGATGCCAAGTTCGCCGGCAGCCCCTATCCTGGCAAACCCATCGGTGAGCACAGCGGCAACCCCCATCAGCCGATCGTCAACGGCCTGGTGGACGCCGAAACCCTGTGGTCATGCACCACCTGCCGCGCCTGCGTGGAAGAGTGCCCGATGATGATCGAGCACGTGGACGCCATCGTCGACATGCGCCGCCACCTCACCCTGGAAAAGGGCGCGACCCCGAACAAAGGCGCCGAAGTCCTGGAAAACCTGATCGCCACCGACAACCCCGGCGGCTTCGCACCGGGCGGTCGCCTGAACTGGGCGGCAGATTTGAACCTGCCGCTGCTCAGCGAAAAAGGCAGTTGCGACCTACTGTTCTGGGTCGGTGACGGTGCCTTCGACATGCGTAACCAACGTACCCTGCGCGCCTTCGTCAAAGTGCTGAAAGCGGCCCAGGTCGACTTCGCGGTACTCGGCCTGGAGGAGCGCGACAGCGGCGATGTTGCGCGGCGCCTGGGTGATGAAGCGACTTTCCAGTTGTTGGCCACACGCAACATCCAGACCCTGGCCAAGTACAGCTTCAAGCGCATCGTGACCTGCGACCCGCACAGCTTTCATGTACTGAAGAACGAGTACGGCGCCTTCAACGGTCATTATCGCGTACAGCACCACAGCACCTTCATGGCGCAACTGATCGATGAGGGCGCGTTGAACCTGGGCCAGCACAAGGGCAGCAGCGTGACCTATCACGACCCTTGCTATCTGGGCCGTTACAACGGTGAGTACGAAGCGCCGCGTCAGGTGCTGCGAGCCCTGGGCATCGAGGTCAAGGAGATGCAACGTTCGGGCTTCCGCTCACGCTGCTGCGGCGGCGGTGGCGGGGCGCCGATTACCGACATTCCCGGCAAGCAACGTATCCCCGACATGCGCATGGAAGACATCCGCGAAACCGGCGCCGAACTGGTGGCCGTGGGTTGCCCGCAATGCACCGCGATGCTCGAGGGTGTGGTTGAGCCGCGCCCGTTGATCAAAGATATCGCCGAGCTGGTGGCGGATGCATTGCTTGAAGAGGCGCCAGCCAACGTTCCATCCAAGCGCGAACCTGCGGAGGTGCATTGATGAGCGACATTATCCGCCGCGACCCACGGGCCGAATGGATCGCCCGTAACCGTCTTCATCCCCTGCATGCGGCGATGCAGCCCGTGCAACACAGCTGGATGGGGCCCAACGGCGTTGTCCGCAAGAACGTGCATGGCGTTGGTTTTATCGGCCCCAACGGGATCAAGCGTATCGACCGCAGCGGCGCCCAGCAGGGCGGCGCGGCGAAGCGTACGGCGGCGGTCGAGGTGCAGTTGCCGCTGCACCAGGTTCCGGCGCCGGCGTTCTACATCAACGTGGTGCCGGACATGGTCGGCGGCCGCCTGAGCAGTCACGACCGCGACTTGCTCGGCCTGGCGCGGCAGCTCGCCGGCAACGACGGCGCAGTGTTGGCAGTGGTGTTTGGCGAGCATAAAGAAACCACCTTTGCCACAGCGGGCGTTGATCGCCTGCTGGTGCTGGAGGGCCATGAGTTCGACGGTTATTCACCGGAGCAACGCGTCCAGGGCCTGCGCGCTGTGGATAACCAGCTCAACCCCCGCCATTGGCTGCTGCCGGACAGCCGCAGCGGTGGCGGCGAGCTGGGCCGGCGTTTTGCCGCCAGCCTCAAGCAGCGTCCGGCCACGCGGGTGTGGCAGATCAAAGGCGAGTCGTGTATCGGTCGCGCCGGTGCGGGCCAGGAAGATTTGGCCCGGCCGCTGCCACGCCTGATCCTTGCGGCCGCCGAGTGTGCCGATCCGGTCAGCGAGACACGTCATGAAGTACTGCCCGTGGAGTTATCCACAACCCTGGCGCGCAGCCTGCCACGGATCGAAGATCTAGGTGCCGTGGCGGTAGACCCGGCGGCGATTCCCATGGCCGAAGCGGAATTCATCTTCTCCGGCGGTAACGGCGTGAAGGACTGGGCCCTGTTCCACCAGACCGCTGCGGCTCTGGGCGCCACTGAAGGCGCGTCGCGGGTAGCGGTGGACGATGGCTATATGGCGCGTGATCGCCAGGTCGGCGCCAGCGGCACCTGGGTCACGGCACGGGTCTATGTGGCCGTGGGCATTTCCGGGGCGATCCAGCACCTGCAGGGCATCGGTGCCTGCGACAAGGTGGTGGCGATCAACCTCGACCCCGGTTGCGACATGATCAAGCGTGCCGACCTGTCGGTGATCGGCGAAAGCGCCGCGATTCTGCAAGCCTTGATCGTCGCGGTCGAGGCCCACCGCAACGGCGCCAAGCGCGACGCGGCTTGAGGATATGAGCATGAACACAAATGTTATCAGCTTGGTGTCCATCGGCGCCCACCCGACCTCCGGGCGACCACGCCGTGCCGAGCAAGACGCGCGCGCGGTGGAGCTCGGCCTGCAAATGGCTGGGGATAAGTTGCAGGTGCTACACGCGGGCGACATCAGCGAGCCGACCCTGCGCAGCTACCTGGGCATGGGGTTGCCGCAGTTGCATGTGCTGGAGCAGCCAGCGGGCAGTGATGCCTTGCCGGTGCTCAGTGAATACCTGCGTGACGCCGGTGCCCAGGTGGTGCTCGCCGGCAGCCAGGCGGAAACCGGTGAAGGCTCGGGCATGTTGCCGTTTTTGCTCGCCGAGCAATTGGGTTGGCCTTTGATTGTCGGGCTGGCGCAGGTCGAGTCCATCGACGGCGGTGTGGCCCATGTGCTGCAAGCTCTGCCACGTGGGCAACGACGACGCCTGAAGGTACGCCTACCGTTTCTGGCGACGGTGGATAACGCCGCGCCCAAGCCTCGGCAGAGTGCCTTCGGCCCGGCGCAGCGCGGTGAGCTGGCGGCCCACGAAGTCGAAATCGAACAAGACGAGTTATTCACAGACGCCGTGCTGCAGCCGGCCAAGCCACGCCCCAAGCGCCTCAAGGTAATCAAAGCCAAGAGCGGTGCTGACCGCATGAAAGCCGCCACGGCCAAGGCCAGTGGTGGCGGTGGTCAAGTGCTCAAGGGGCTCAGCCCGGAAGCGGGCGCCGAGGCCATTCTCAAGCTGTTGATCGAGGAAGGCGTCGTACGCTGATCGAATGTGGGAGCGGGCTTGCTCGCGAATGCGGTGTGCCAGTGCCTGTGTTGGCTGACACCTGCCTTCGCGAGCAAGCCCGCTCCCACCTTGGTTTTGCACTGTCCGTGGGATTACCCACAATCCCTGTTGACCCGTCTGTGGATAACCTGTTCGCGGTTGTCCACAGCCCGTTACAATCAAGCCCTCCAGCCCTTTGTACGAAAAACAACCAGGCTAACTGACGGTTTTTACTCGGTTTTTTTGCGCTGCCCGGGCATTTTTACGCACAGAGTTGCCCCCATACTCTGTTGGCGCTTCTGTGGATAACGTGTTCGCTATCGGCTGCAGCCCTTATTAATCAAGGCTTTCAATCGACTGATCAAAATATGATCAATTAGGGGTATTTACTCACCGGAATCTCTGGAAACCGCGATTTATGAAGCTTTGAAGGGGTTTTCCACAGCGTCGTGCAAGTTGCCCCCAAAGTCTGTTGGTGCTTCTGTGGATAAGGTGTTTGCGTACCTCTACACGTCACGTAATACAACGCTTTCAGGGGTTTGATCAATAAGTGATCAACCGCTGACAAAACCCCGGTACTCAAATAAGTCACGGATTTTCTTCATTTAATTTAGGGGGGAAGGCGCACTTGCCCACAATTGCTGTGGGTGGCTCTGTGGATAAGTTGTTGGGTAAAGGCTGGAGGGTACGTCAGGAGAGGGGTTCAGAGGTTTTGATTAAAATTTGAACACTACATAGGAGCCGGCTTGCCGGCTCCTACAGAGGGGAAGGTTACTCGTGAGCCGCAACGCCTTTGAGGTAAGGCGCCGGAGCGGCCCCCAGGTTGCTCAACATGCGCTCGCTGTACCAGTCCACGAAGTTCACCACGCCGAATTCATAGGTCTTGGAATACGGGCCTGGCTGGTAAGCGGTGGAGTTGATCCCGCGCTGGTTCTCTTCGGCCAGGCGACGGTCCTGGTCGTTGGTGGCGTCCCACACTTGGCGCATGCGGTCCACGTCGTAGTCCACGCCTTCCACGGCGTCCTTGTGCACCAGCCACTTGGTGGTGACCATGGTTTCCTGAGCGCTGATCGGCCACACGGTGAACACGATGATGTGATCGCCCATGCAGTGGTTCCAGGAGTGGGGCAGGTGCAGGATGCGCATCGAGCCCAGGTCCGGGTTCTTGATGCGGCCCATGAGTTTGGCGCAGCCCTGCTTGCCGTCCAGAGTCATCGACACGGTGCCCTTGAGCAGCGGCATGCGCACGATGCGGTTACGCAGGCCGAAGCTGGCGTGGGCGTAAGGGATCTTCTCGGCATCCCAGGCGGCGGCGGAGGCGGCCACGTGGTCCTTGAACGCCTGGTCGGCGCGCGGGTCGGTGACGTCGTCCCATTCCAGCAGGGTTTTCAGCAGTTCCGGGTGCGACGCGTTGCAGTGATAGCACTCGCGGTTGTTTTCCAGCACCAGCTTCCAGTTGGCTTTCTCCATCAAGGTGGTGGTAATCGCCACCTTGGTGTTCTCCATGTCGTAGGGTTCCATGTAGTGGTTCAGCGTCGACAGGAAGTCATCAATGGCTGGCGGGTTCTCCGACAGGCTGATGAAGATGTAGCCACCGGCGGTCTTCACGTTGACCGGCTTGAGGCCGTACTGCTTCATGTCGAAGTCGGCGCCCATCTCGGTGCCGGCGAACAGCAGGCGGCCATCCAGTTCGTAGGTCCACTGGTGGTAGTGGCAGACCAGTTTGGCGACCTTGCCCTTGTCGCTGGTGCACAAGCGCGAACCACGGTGACGGCACACGTTGTGGAAGGCATGCACCACGCCTTCGGCGCCACGGATCACGATGATCGGGTTCTTGCCCACTTGCAGGGTCAGGTAGTTGCCCTTGGCCGGGATCTCGCAGGTCATGCCGGCGATCAACCACTCTTTCTGGAAGATCTCCTGCATGTCGATATCAAACAACCGCTCATCAGAGTAAAACGGCTGCGGCAGCGAGAAAGTGCGCTCGCGCTCTTGCAGCATTTGCGCGGTGGCCTTGCGTGCGGGTTCCAGCGGATCGCCCAAGCTTAAGGTTGCGGTGACGTCCATCGTGTGTGTCCTCATGGCCATTCTGTGTGGCCGGCGAATAGTGGCTACGGTTGGTGCTTTGCAAGGCGTAAAGAAAGCGTCGTTGTTGGGAGCGAGTGTGGGGCCGGCGATGTGGCGAACCTTATCCATGGGCGACATGGCCCAATCTGTTCCCGACGCGCAACCCTAGGTCGTTGGGGGCTGGTCGCGATAAGTATGTGAATGTCGCAGATAGGTAAATGGGTGGTTCTGACGTTACGCAGAATCGCCACCATAAGGCCGATGTCGGCGGTGGAGAACAACATGTCCAATAATTTCCTGAATCCGGTAACCACCCAGACCTGGGCCAATGGTCGACACATTGTCCGTTGCGTCAAAGTCATCCAGGAAACCTGGGACGTGCGCACCTTCTGTTTCATGGCCGACCAGCCGATCCTGTTCTTTTTCAAGCCAGGGCAATTCGTCACCCTGGAGCTGGAAATCGACGGCCAGCCGATCATGCGCTCCTACACCATTTCCAGCTCGCCCTCGGTGCCTTACAGCTTCTCGGTGACCATCAAGCGCGTGCCGGGCGGCAAGGTTTCCAACTGGTTGCACGATACCCTTCATGAAGGGCAAGAGTTGGCGGTGCACGGGCCGGTGGGCTTGTTCAACGCCATCGACTTCCCGAGTCCGAAAGTGCTGTACCTCAGCGGCGGCGTGGGCATCACGCCGGTGATGTCGATGGCGCGCTGGTTCTACGACACCAACGCCAACGTCGACATGACGTTTATCCACAGCGCCCGTTCGCCCAAGGACATCATCTACCACCGCGAGCTGGAGCATATGGCGTCGCGGATCGACAACTTCAGCCTGCACCTGATCTGCGAAAAACATGGTTTGGGTGAGCCTTGGGCGGGTTATCGCGGTTACCTGAACCACAAGATGCTGGAACTGATGGTGCCGGACTTCCTGGAGCGCGAAGTGTTCTGCTGCGGCCCTACGCCTTACATGAACGCGGTAAAGCGCCTGCTGGAAGTGGCAGGGTTCGACATGACGCGGTACCACGAGGAATCGTTTGGCGCCACACCGCCGGAAGCCCGTGCGGACGCGGTGGAGCAAGCCGAACAAGCCGCCGACGCGCCGGAAATCGACCTGGCGGATCTGCACCAGGTGGAGTTCATTGCGTCGGGCAAAAGCATTCGCGTCGCCCCCGGCGAAACCGTGCATGCCGCAGCCGCCAAGCTTGGCCTGTTGATCCCCAAAGCCTGCGGCATGGGCATCTGCGGCACCTGCAAGGTGATGAAGCTGGGCGGCGAGGTGGAGATGGAGCACAACGGTGGCATCACCGAAGAAGACGAAGCCGAAGGTTATATCCTGTCGTGCTGCAGTGTGCCGAAGGGTGATGTGCGCATCGAGTTCTGACCCTCAGTAGAGTGCTGGCCGCCGACCCGGTTGACGCCGCGCGCTCCGCCGTGGCGGTCGCAGGCCGCGATGAACATGCAGTTGACCGCCGTCCAGGGCACCGGGAAATAGAGCATCAAGAGCCGAAGGCCTTGTGAGCGAAATCACATCAGTGCCGCGTCGCAGGTCATGAGTCTGCGGCGCGAGCCTTAGTGGTTAGCGGACGAAAAGGTTGATGGTGTACGCGCCGGATGCTGTCATTTCGAACTCTTTGCCGGTGACCGTAAAGAGCCTGGAAGGCTCGACGATGGTGTCGCCGACATTCGCCAGCTTCCTCAGGTCGTCGAGGCTGACGAGTGTGGCGCTGGTGGCGTCTCGGCGTTGCGAGTCAATCGTGTAGCGTTGAATTTCCATGATGTTGCCCTCTATAGGATTTCCCTTTCCAGCCGAATATTCGGCAGGCAGTCAGCCCCGAAAAAACGCGTCCGTTTGTTCGGGGTGACGAAATCCTAACCAAGGCAGGGGGTAGATAGATACTGTCAGAAATACCTACAAACAGTCTCTGAAAACGCCCTGAAGGGCCCGTCGTTTCAGGCTTCCATTACTTTCCGAATATCCGCCGCCAATTCTCTTACACGTTCTTCCTCGGTATCCCACGCACACATGAAGCGTGCGCCGCCTTTGCCGATGAACGTGTAGAAGCGCCAGCCCTTGGCGGTCAACGCCGCAATCGCCGGTTCCGAGAGCTGCAGGAACACGCCATTGGCTTGCACCGGGAACATCAGTTCCACGCCGGGAATGTCGGCCACCAGGCTGCTTAGCAGTTGTGCACAGTGGTTAGCGTGGCGTGCATGCTTGAGCCAGGCATCGTTTTCCAGCAGGCCCACCCACGGGGCGGAGAGGAAGCGCATTTTCGACGCCAACTGGCCGGCCTGTTTGCAGCGGTAGTCGAAGTCTTCGGCCAGCTTATGGTTGAAGAACAGGATCGCTTCGCCCACGGCCATGCCGTTTTTGGTGCCGCCAAAGCACAGCACGTCCACGCCGGCCTTCCAGGTCAGGTCCGCCGGTGAGCAGCCAAGGAATGCGCAGGCGTTGGAGAAGCGTGCGCCGTCCATGTGCAGGTTCAGGCCCAACTCTTTGCAGGTGGCGCTGATGGCGCGGATTTCATCCGGGGTATACACGCTGCCGACTTCGGTGGCCTGTGTCAGGGTGACCACGCGCGGCTTGGGGTAGTGAATATCCTGGCGCTTGAGGGCGATCTCGCGGATCGATTCCGGGGTCAGCTTGCCGTTTTCGGTGCGCGCGGTGAGCAGCTTGGAACCGTTGGAGAAAAACTCCGGTGCGCCGCATTCGTCGGTTTCGACGTGGGCGGTTTCCGAGCAAATCACGCTATGGTAACTCTGGCACAACGAGGACAGCGCCAGGGAGTTGGCGGCGGTGCCGTTGAAGGCGAAGAACACTTCGCAGTCGGTTTCGAACAGGTTGCGGAAACCGTCGGCGGCACGGTGGGTCCATTCATCATCGCCGTAGGCGCGCTGATGGCCCTGGTTGGCTTGTTCCATGGCGGCCCAGGCTTCCGGGCAAATGCCCGAATAGTTGTCACTGGCGAATTGTTGGCTCTTGTCGGTCATGGCCCATTCCTGTGGTCGATGTTGGTGCGCACTGTAACCAAGATTGTCGCGGGTGCGCACGCACTGTAAATGCAAAGTCACTGGGGAATTATGCACGGTACTGGAACCCTGCCTGTCGGACATGTCCGTGATGGCGCTTTGGATCTGCTCAAGTGGCTGGCGCTGTTGAGCATGGTGCTCGACCACCTGCGCTATGTCGGGCTGAGCCTGGACGGCCTGTATGTGCCGGGACGCTTGGCGTTCCCGTGGTTTTGCCTGGCGATTGCGGCGAATCTGCATCGGGTCAGGCACGCACCCGTGACACGCCAATGGCGCTACCTGGGCTGGCTGTTGGTGTTCAGCCTGATCAGCGAAGTGCCCTATCGGCTGTTTATCGAGGATGCCGATACGTTGAACGTCTTGCCGACCTTGGCACTGGGCCTGCTGGTTGCCCGAGGATGGCAGCAGAAGGCGCTTTTTGATCGCGTATTGGCGCTGATTGCCGTCACGATCGCCGCCGTGTTTTCCACGCAGCTGATGTTCGGTTTGTTTGGTGTATTACTGCCGCTGGCGATGCTGCTGGTGTTCCGTCGTCCCTGGTATTTCAGCGTGTTGCCGGGGTTGGTGTGTGTGGCCGCCAATCAATGGCAGATTCTGCTTAATAGCGGCACGCCTGTCGCGTTGTCGGGATTGGCCGCATGCCTGATCGCGCCGTTGGCGGGATTAGTCCTGTTGCGACATGCCAAAGATGTCACGCCGCCGGCCATGCGCCGTTGGGCTTACGCCCTCTACCCCCTGCATTTCCTTCTGCTGCTGCTCGTTCGCAAGATCATCGCTTAACCCTTGTGGGAGCTGGCTTGCCTGCGATGGCATCACCTCGGTTCTGCTTATAGACCGAGGTGTCTGCATCGCAGGCAAGCCAGCTCCCACACAAGCCCATTCCCACATTTGTTTCGGTGTTGTTCACGCCATGTCGTAAACGCACCTTTGCGTGGCGTCCGTAGGCATTTGATCTAGAGGCGTCAGCCCTACCATCGCATCAAAGGGCCCCTGAACGGGCCTCAACAATACGAAAGGCTGGGAGAGACGCGATGTTCAGCAAACAAGACCAGATCCGGGGATATGACGACGCACTGCTGGCGGCCATGAATGCCGAGGAGCAGCGTCAAGAAGATCATATCGAGCTGATCGCGTCAGAGAACTACACCAGCAAACGCGTGATGGAAGCCCAAGGCAGCGGCCTCACCAACAAATACGCGGAAGGTTATCCGGGCAAGCGCTACTACGGTGGCTGCGAGCACGTGGACAAAGTTGAAGCCCTGGCCATTGAACGCGCCAAGCAACTGTTCGGCGCCGATTACGCCAACGTGCAGCCGCACTCTGGTTCGTCCGCCAACAGCGCGGTGTACCTGGCCCTGCTGCAAGCCGGCGACACCATCCTCGGCATGAGTCTGGCGCACGGCGGTCACCTGACCCACGGCGCCAAAGTGTCGTCTTCGGGCAAGCTGTACAACGCCGTGCAATACGGCATCAACACCGACACCGGCCTGATCGACTACGACGAAGTCGAGCGCCTGGCCGTCGAGCATAAGCCGAAAATGGTGGTGGCCGGTTTCTCTGCCTACTCCAAGACGCTGGATTTCCCACGTTTCCGTCAGATTGCCGACAAGGTGGGCGCACTGCTGTTCGTTGACATGGCCCACGTCGCTGGCCTGGTTGCCGCCGGCCTGTACCCGAACCCGCTGCCGTATGCGGATGTGGTCACCACCACCACCCACAAGACCCTGCGCGGTCCACGGGGCGGTCTGATCCTGGCCAAGTCCAACGAAGAAATCGAAAAGAAACTCAACGCCGCGGTATTCCCCGGCGCCCAGGGCGGCCCGCTGATGCACGTCATCGCCGGCAAGGCCGTGTGCTTCAAGGAAGCGCTGGAGCCAGGCTTCAAGGCCTATCAGCAGCAAGTGATCGATAACGCCCAGGCCATGGCCGATGTGTTTATCAAGCGCGGCTACGATGTGGTATCCGGCGGCACCGACAACCACCTGTTCCTGGTCAGCCTGATTCGCCAGGGCCTCACCGGCAAAGAGGCGGACGCCGCCCTGGGCCGCGCCCACATCACCGTCAACAAGAACGCCGTGCCGAATGACCCGCAGTCGCCGTTCGTGACCTCGGGCCTGCGTATCGGCACCCCGGCGGTGACCACGCGTGGTTTCAAAGTGCCGCAGTGCATCGAACTGGCCGGCTGGATCTGCGACATCCTCGACAACCTCGGCGACGCCGATGTCGAGGCCAACGTGGCCAAGCACGTGTCTGCCCTGTGCGCTGATTTCCCGGTTTATCGCTGAGCGCGGTTTTGGAGTAATGACTATGCAACGCTACTCGGGCTTCGGCCTCTTCAAGCACTCACTCAGCCACCACGAAAACTGGCAGAAGATGTGGCGCACGCCGACCCCTAAGAAGGTCTACGACGTGGTCATCGTCGGCGGCGGCGGGCATGGTCTGGCGACCGCCTACTACCTGGCCAAGGAGCACGGCATCACCAACGTGGCCGTGGTCGAGAAAGGCTGGCTGGGCGGCGGTAACACCGCGCGCAACACCACCATCGTGCGTTCCAACTACCTGTGGGACGAGTCGGCCCACCTGTACGAACACGCGATGAAACTGTGGGAAGGCCTGTCTCAGGACCTGAACTACAACGTGATGTTCTCCCAGCGCGGCGTCTACAACCTGTGCCACACCCTGCAGGACATCCGTGATTCCGAGCGCCGCGTCAGCGCCAACCGCCTCAACGGTGTGGACGGCGAACTGCTCAACGCCAAGCAAGTGGCCGACGAGATTCCGTACCTCGACTGCTCCAAGAACACCCGCTACCCGGTCCTCGGCGCCACTGTGCAACGTCGTGGCGGCGTGGCCCGTCACGATGCCGTGGCCTGGGGCTTTGCGCGTGCCGCCGACGCACTCGGCGTGGACCTGATCCAGCAGACCGAAGTGATCGGTTTCCGCAAGGAAAACGGCGTGTGCATCGGTGTGGAAACCAACAAGGGCTTTATCGGCGCCAAGCGCGTCGGTGTGGTCACTGCCGGTAACTCCGGGCACATGGCTTCGCTCGCCGGGTTCCGCCTGCCGATCGAATCCCACCCGCTGCAAGCCCTGGTGTCGGAGCCGATCAAGCCGATTATCGACAGCGTGATCATGTCCAACGCCGTGCACGGCTACATCAGCCAGTCCGACAAAGGCGACCTGGTGATCGGTGCCGGTATCGACGGCTACAACGGCTACGGCCAGCGTGGTTCGTACCCGGTGATCGAGCACACCATCCAGGCCATCGTCGAGATGTTCCCCGTGCTGTCGCGCGTGCGCATGAACCGTCAGTGGGGCGGCATCGTCGACACCACGCCCGACGCTTGCCCGATCATCTCCAAGACGCCGGTGCCGAACATGTTCTTCAACTGCGGTTGGGGCACCGGTGGCTTCAAGGCCACACCGGGCTCAGGCAACGTGTTTGCCGCCAGCCTCGCCAAGGGTGAAATGCACCCGCTGGCCGCGCCTTTTTCCATCGACCGTTTCCACAACGGTGCGTTGATCGACGAACACGGCGCTGCGGCCGTCGCCCACTAACAGGAGAAATTCCCTATGTTGCATATCTTCTGTCCTCACTGTGGCGAACTGCGCTCCGAAGAGGAATTCCACGCGTCCGGCCAAGCGCACATCCCGCGCCCGCTGGACCCGAACGCCTGCACCGATGAAGAGTGGGGCGACTACATGTTCTTCCGCGACAACCCCCGTGGCCTGCACCACGAACTGTGGATCCACGCGGCGGGTTGCCGTCAGTACTTCAACGCGACCCGCGACACCCTGACCTACGAAATTCTTGAAACCTACAAGATCGGTGAGAAGCCACAATTCACCGCCAAGGCCTCTGGAGAGAAGGTATGAGCCAGACCAATCGCCTGTCCAACGGTGGCCGGATCGACCGTAATAAAGTCCTGACGTTTACCTTCAACGGCCAGAGCTACAAAGGCTTTGAGGGCGACACACTGGCCGCAGCCTTGCTGGCCAACGGCGTCGACATCATCGGCCGCAGCTTCAAGTACTCGCGTCCTCGCGGCATCTTCGCGGCAGGCGCTGAAGAGCCGAACGCGGTGCTGCAGATCGGCGCCACCGAAGCCACGCAAATCCCTAACGTGCGCGCTACGCAACAGGCGCTGTACCAGGGCTTGGTCGCCACCAGCACCAATGGCTGGCCGAACGTCAACAATGACGTGATGGGCATTCTCGGCAAGGTTGGCGGCAAGCTGATGCCGCCGGGCTTCTACTACAAAACCTTCATGTACCCGCAATCGTTCTGGATGACCTACGAGAAGTACATCCGCAAGGCCGCTGGCCTGGGCCGCTCGCCGACCGAGAACGATCCGGACACCTATGACAACTTCAACCGTCATTGCGACGTGCTGGTGGTGGGCGCAGGCCCTGCCGGTTTGGCGGCTGCACTTGCCGCTGCGCGCAGCGGTGCCCGTGTGATCCTCGCCGATGAGCAGGAAGAGTTCGGCGGTTCGCTGCTGGACTCGCGTGAAAGCCTCGACGGCAAGCCGGCGGCTGAATGGGTTGCCAGTGTCATTGCCGAACTGAAAGCCCTGCCGGACGTGGTGCTGCTGCCTCGCGCCACCGTCAACGGCTACCACGACCATAACTTCCTGACTATTCACGAGCGCCTCACCGATCACCTTGGTGACCGTGCGCCGATTGGCGTGGTGCGTCAGCGTATCCACCGTGTGCGCGCCAAGCGCGTGGTGTTGGCGACCGGTGCGTGCGAGCGTCCACTCGTCTACGGCAACAATGACGTGCCGGGCAACATGCTGGCTGGCGCGGTGTCCACTTACGTGCGCCGCTACGGCGTGGCACCGGGCAAGAAACTGGTGTTGTCCACCAACAACGATCACGCCTACCGCGTAGCGCTCGACTGGCTCGATGCAGGCTTGCAAGTGGTGGCCGTCGCCGATGTGCGCCACAACCCACGTGGCGCACTGGTTGAAGAAGCCCGCGCCAAAGGCATTCGTATCCTCACCGGCAGCGCCGTGATCGAAGCCCGTGGCAGCAAGCACGTCACCGCCGCCCGCGTGGCCGCGATCGATGTGAAAGCGCATAAAGTCACCAGCCCCGGCGAATGGCTGGACTGTGACCTGGTCGCCAGCTCCGGCGGCTACAGCCCGGTAGTCCACCTGGCTTCGCACCTGGGCGGCAAGCCGATCTGGCGTGAAGACATTCTCGGTTTCGTGCCGGGCGAAGCACCGCAGAAACGCGTGTGTGTCGGCGGTATCAACGGCGTTTATGGCCTTGGCGATTCGCTGGCGGATGGTTTTGAAGGCGGCGTGCGCGCGGCCAGCGAAGCCGGTTTTGCCCCGGTGGAAGGCACCCTGCCAAAGGCCTTGAGCCGGCTGGAAGAACCGACGCTGGCGGTGTACCAAGTGCCGCATGACAAGCCGACGGCACGGGCACCGAAGCAATTTGTCGACCTGCAAAACGACGTGACCGCTGCCGCCATCGAACTGGCGACCCGCGAAGGGTTCGAGTCGGTCGAGCACGTCAAACGCTACACCGCGCTGGGCTTCGGCACCGACCAGGGCAAGCTGGGCAACGTCAACGGCCTGGCCATTGCCGCGCGCTCGCTGAACGTGACCATCCCGCAGATGGGCACCACCATGTTCCGCCCGAACTACACGCCGGTTACGTTTGGCGCAGTGGCGGGCCGGCACTGTGGGCACATCTTCGAGCCGGTGCGCTACACCGCGCTGCACGCCTGGCACGTGAAGAACGGCGCCGAGTTTGAAGATGTCGGCCAGTGGAAACGCCCTTGGTACTTCCCACGCAACGGTGAAGACCTGCACGCCGCGGTGAAGCGTGAATGCCTGGCTGTGCGCGACAGCGTCGGCCTGCTGGACGCGTCGACCCTCGGCAAGATCGACATTCAAGGCCCGGATGCGCGTGAGTTCCTCAACCGCATCTACACCAACGCCTGGACCAAGCTCGACGTGGGCAAGGCGCGCTACGGCCTGATGTGCAAGGAAGACGGCATGGTCTTCGACGACGGCGTCACTGCCTGCCTCGCCGACAACCACTTCCTGATGACCACCACCACCGGCGGCGCCGCCCGTGTGCTGCAGTGGCTGGAAATCTACCAGCAGACCGAATGGCCAGACCTCAAGGTGTACTTCACTTCGGTCACCGACCACTGGGCCACCATGACCCTGTCCGGCCCCAACAGCCGCAAGCTGCTGGCGGAAGTGACGGATATCGACCTGGACAAGGACGGCTTCCCGTTCATGACCTGGAAAGAAGGTTTGGTCGGCGGTGTTCCGGCTCGCGTATTCCGGATCTCGTTTACCGGTGAGCTGTCGTACGAAGTCAACGTGCAGGCTGACTACGCCATGGGCGTACTGGAAAAAATCGTCGAGGCCGGCAAAAAGTACAACCTGACCCCGTACGGCACCGAAACCATGCACGTACTGCGGGCCGAGAAGGGCTTCATCATCGTCGGCCAGGACACCGACGGCTCGATGACCCCGGACGACCTGAACATGGGCTGGTGCGTCGGTCGTACCAAGCCGTTCTCGTGGATCGGCTGGCGCGGCATGAACCGTGAAGACTGCGTGCGTGAAGAGCGTAAGCAACTGGTGGGCCTGAAACCGATCGACCCGACCGTGTGGCTGCCAGAAGGCGCGCAGCTGGTGTTTGATCCGAAGCAGTCGATTCCGATGAAGATGGTGGGTCACGTCACCTCAAGTTATGCCCACAACTCCCTCGGTTATTCGTTCGCGATGGCAGTGGTGAAGGGCGGCTTGAAGCGCATTGGCGAGCGGGTGTTCTCACCGCAAGCGGATGGCAGCGTGATCGAGGCGGAGATTGTGTCTTCGGTGTTCTTCGACCCGAAAGGCGATCGCCAGAACATCTGATGCACCGAGTCGCCTGCATCGCAGGCAAGCCAGCTCCCACAGCGCAATGCGTTGCAAATGTGGGAGGGGGCTTGCCCCCGATGAGGCCAGAACAATCACCACAGCATTCAGAACAGGTGCTTTATGACAGCAGCCAACGTATACCAACAACGCCCCACCACCGGCGCCAAGGCCGAGTCGTCGCTGCACCATGCCGACCTCGCCAGCCTGGTCGGCAAAGGTCGCAAGAACGCCGGTGTGACCGTGCGCGAGAAAAAGCTTCTGGGCCACCTGACCCTTCGCGGTGATGGCCACGATGCAGCCTTCGCCGCCGGCGTGCACAAAGCTCTCGGCATTGAGCTTCCAGGGGCCCTGCAAGTCATCGTCAAAGGCGAAACCAGCCTGCAATGGCTCGGCCCGGATGAGTGGCTGCTGATCGTGCCAAGCGGTGAAGAATTTGCCGCCGAGCAAAACCTGCGTGCCGCCCTGGGTGATTTGCATATCCAGATCGTCAACGTCAGCGGCGGCCAGCAGATTCTTGAACTCAGCGGCCCGAACGTGCGTGACGTGCTGATGAAGTCCACCAGCTACGACGTGCACCCCAACAACTTCCCGGTGGGCAAGGCGGTGGGCACGGTGTTCGCCAAGTCGCAACTGGTGATCCGCCACACGGCTGAAGACACCTGGGAACTGCTGATCCGTCGCAGCTTCTCGGATTACTGGTGGTTGTGGTTGCAGGATGCATCTGCCGAATTTGGCCTGAGCGTCCAAGCCTGAGGAATACCCCATGAGCCGCGCACCCGATACATGGATTTTGACCGCCGACTGCCCCAGCGTGCTCGGCACGGTGGACGCGGTCACCCGCTACCTGTTCGAGCAGGGTTGCTACGTTACTGAGCACCACTCGTTCGATGACCGGCTGTCGGGCCGGTTCTTCATCCGCGTGGAGTTCCGCCAGCCCGACGGTTTTGACGAGCAGGCCTTTCGTGATGGCCTGGCCACCCGGGGTGAAGCCTTCGGCATGATCTTCGAGCTGACGGCGCCGAACTACCGGCCAAAAGTGGTGATCATGGTCTCCAAGGCCGATCACTGCCTGAACGACCTGCTGTACCGCCAGCGCATCGGCCAACTGTCGATGGACGTGGTGGCGGTGGTGTCCAACCACCCCGATCTCAAACCTTTGGCCGACTGGCACCAGATTCCCTACTACCATTTCCCCCTCGACCCCAACGACAAACCGTCCCAGGAGCGTCAAGTGTGGCAGGTGGTGGAAGACACCGGCGCGGAACTGGTGATCCTTGCGCGCTACATGCAAGTGTTGTCGCCGGAGCTGTGCCGCAAGCTGGATGGCAAGGCCATCAACATTCATCACTCGTTGCTGCCGGGGTTCAAAGGCGCCAAGCCGTATCACCAGGCGTACAACAAGGGTGTGAAATTGGTCGGCGCCACGGCGCATTACATCAACAACGACCTGGACGAAGGCCCGATCATTGCCCAGGGCGTGGAAGTGGTGGATCACAGCCACTATCCCGAGGATTTGATTGCCAAGGGACGGGATATTGAAGGGCTGACACTGGCCCGGGCGGTGGGGTATCACATTGAGCGAAGGGTGTTTCTCAACGCCAATCGCACGGTCGTTCTTTAGATCGCTATCGCAGGCACGCCAGCTCCCACATTCGACCGCATTTCAAGGTTGGAACCCGATCAAATGTGGGAGCGGGCTTGCCCGCGATGAGGTCCTTACTAACAACCAAAAACAGCATCTGTACCCGAGCACTTAAACGCGCTGCCCAACCAAAGAGGCAACGCAGTTCCATAAAAACAACAGCGAGGTGAAAGCATGTCTGGTAATCGTGGTGTCGTGTATCTCGGCAGCGGCAAGGTCGAAGTACAGAAAATCGACTATCCCAAAATGCAGGACCCCCGTGGCAGGAAGATTGAGCACGGCGTCATCCTGCGCGTGGTTTCCACCAACATCTGCGGCTCCGACCAACACATGGTGCGCGGCCGCACCACTGCCCAGACCGGCCTGGTGCTCGGTCATGAAATTACCGGTGAAGTGATCGAGAAGGGCAGCGACGTCGAGAACCTGAAAATCGGCGACCTGGTTTCCGTACCATTCAACGTAGCCTGCGGCCGCTGCCGCTCCTGCAAAGAACAACACACCGGCGTGTGCCTGACCGTCAACCCGGCGCGTGCCGGCGGCGCCTACGGCTATGTCGACATGGGCGACTGGACCGGCGGCCAGGCCGAATACGTGCTGGTGCCCTATGCCGACTTCAACCTGCTGAAACTGCCGGACCGCGACAAGGCCATGGAGAAAATCCGCGACCTGACGTGCCTGTCCGACATTCTCCCGACGGGCTACCACGGCGCCGTCACAGCGGGCGTGGGCCCAGGCAGCACCGTTTACATTGCCGGTGCCGGCCCTGTGGGCTTGGCCGCTGCGGCTTCAGCCCGCCTGTTGGGCGCAGCGGTGGTGATCATCGGCGACGTCAACTCTATCCGCCTGGCGCACGCCAAGGGGCAGGGCTTTGAAGTGGTCGACTTGTCCACCGATACCCCGCTGCACGAACAGATCGCCGCGTTGCTCGGCGAGCCGGAAGTGGACTGCGCCGTCGACTGCGTAGGTTTTGAAGCCCGCGGCCACGGCCACGACGGCGTCAAGGCCGAAGCACCGGCCACCGTGCTCAATTCATTGATGGGCGTGGTGCGCGTGGCCGGCAAGATCGGTATCCCTGGCTTGTACGTCACCGAAGATCCAGGTGCTGTCGATGCCGCCGCGAAAATGGGCAGCCTGAGCATTCGTTTCGGCCTGGGCTGGGCCAAATCCCACAGCTTCCACACTGGGCAGACGCCAGTGATGAAGTACAACCGCCAGCTGATGCAGGCGATCATGTGGGACCGTATCAACATTGCCGAGATCGTCGGCGTGCAGGTGATCAGCCTGGATGACGCGCCACGTGGGTATGGCGAGTTTGATGCGGGTGTGCCGAAGAAATTTGTGATCGATCCGCATAAGTTGTTCAGCGCGGCATAAACCCCAGGCTATCGAAGATCCACCTGTGGGAGGGGGGCAAGCGCTCTCCCGCAGGGTTTTGTGGTATTTGAAGTATCAGCGGTAGGCCAGTGCGCCTTGGTACACCGTCGGGCCGGTGGGCTGCTTGCTCAACGACCCACCCTTAGTTTCCGAACTCACCATCAATTCCACCGGCTTGCGAATGCTGGCCTGCTGGCGCGGGTTCAATCCAATGATGCCCTTGCCATCCTCCGGTAACAGCCCCAGGGAAACCGGCGCGCTGCCTTCTGGCATGGCCCACAGTTCCAGGCTGCGGTCGGGTTCAGGTGCCGCCGTGGCAATGGGGTCGACTTCGAGGTAATCCTTGTGCGCCATGATCTGCGCTGCCGGCTGCTGGGTGGTGGTCACCAGGGTCGCGGCGGATTTGACGCTGTCCTGGGTATAAAGCGCACCGCCGAGCCCGGCGACGATGGCCACGCAGACGCCGATGAACACGCGCGGGCGGCTCCAGAATAGGGTTTTTTGTTCAATTACTGGGGGGCGGCTGGCACTCATAAGGCTGTTCCTGGCAAGTCTTGAAGTCATTTCATGGACCCTGGTATGCCGATTGGGTTCCTCGACCGACCCGGAACAATGTGCCGGATGCCCAGTCAAACGCCTGCTTTCACCCCTATACCCAGAGGTTGTTTCGATGAAGATTTCACGCGGTTTCGCCCTTTCCTGCCTGATGACCCTGGCAGCCGGCCCGGTGTTTGCCGCAGGCTTCAGCCTTGGTGACGCGGCCAATGCCATTTCCGGCATGCAGGGTGGCAACAACAAGGCCGCAGCTGCCGCACCGTCGTCCGAGACGGCTGGCTTGTTGAGCGCACTGACCTCACAACTGAACATCACCCCTGAACAAGCCGTCGGCGGCACGGGCGCGATGCTGGGCCTGGCCAAGAACAAGCTGAGCGGTAACGATTATTCGCAACTGGGCAATAGCGTGCCGGGCCTCGACCAATTGTCGGGCAACAACGCATTGGGCAGCCTCGGGGCCTTGAGCGGGATGCTCGGCCAGACCGGTGGCAGCAAGACCAGCGGCCTGGACGGCCTTTTGGGCAACGTGAAGAACACCAACGACCTGAACACTGCCTTCAGCGCTTTGGGCATGGACAGTGGCATGATTGGCCAATTTGCCCCGGTGATCCTGCAATACCTGGGCGGCCAGGGCGCCAGCAGCTCGGTGCTGGGCAAGCTGGCCCAGGCCTGGGGCACCGGCAGTTAAGAACGCTCTGCGCGCAGTTGCTCGATGCGTGCGTCCTTCTCCGTCCAGAGCTGGTTCACCCAGCTCTGGACGGTCTGGCGAAACGCCGGATCATTCTCGTAATCCCCTTGCCACAACGCCGGATCCAGCTCACGGGTGCGGATATCAATGATCACCTCTGGCACCGCGCCACTGATCAAATCCCAGAACCCTGGAATCTGCTGCTGCGGATAGACCACGGTCACGTCGAGCACGGCATCCAGCTGTTCACCCATCGCTGCCAGCACGAACGCCACGCCGCCCGCCTTGGGCTTGAGCAAGCGGGTAAAGGGTGAATCCTGCTGCTTGCGCTTGGTCTCGTTGAACCGCGTGCCTTCCAGGTAATTGACCACCGTCACCGGCTGGCGCTTGAACAGCTCACAGGCTTCCTTGGTGATCTTCAAGTCCTGCCCCGCAAGTTCCGGGTGCTTGGTCAAGAAGGCCTTGGTGTAGCGCTTCATGAAGGGGTAATCCAGTGCCCACCAGGCCAGGCCGAGGAAGGGCACCCAGATCAGCTCTTTTTTCAGGAAGAATTTGAAGAACGGTGTGCGGCGGTTGAGGGCCTGGATCAGCGCCGGGATATCCACCCAGGATTGGTGATTGCTGATCACCAGGTAGGACGTATCGCTGCGCAGGTCTTCACCGCCGCGAATGTCCCACCGGGTTGGGATGCACAGCGAGAAGATCAGCTTGTCGATCTCGGCCCAGGTCTCGGCGATCCACATCACCGCCCACGACATGTAGTCACGCAAGCGGCCCGGCGCCGCCAGCTTGAGCAGCGCGAACACCATCAACGGGCCGATCAGAATCAGCGTATTGAGCAATAGCAGCAGTGAAACAAAACAGCCGGTGAGCAGGCGGCGCATAAGCAACTCTTGGGATCTGGTGGGCGGGCCATGATAAGCAAGCTGAGTCTAGAGGCCAAATCACAAAGCGTCGGACGAATGTTTCACAATGTGCCTGCTAGGGTTGAACGCTAACTAAAGACGGCTTTTGCGGTCTAGAATCCGCCTACTTCTTTCCGAGGAAATCACTTCGTGAAACTGCTCCTTGCCTCTCTCGCCCTGGCTGCCCTGCCTGTCATGGCCGCCGAACCGACCCTCTACGGTCGCTACGAATACATCCAGTTGCCGGAGATCGGTGAAACCTTCAAGGCCAAGATGGACACCGGTGCGCTGACGGCTTCGCTGTCGGCCCGTGACATCGAGACCTTTACCCGTGACGGCGACGACTGGGTGCGCTTCCGCCTTGGCGGCAAGGATGCTTCCAACAAAGTCTACGAACACAAGGTGTCGCGCATCAGCAAGATCAAAAGCCGCGCCGACGAAGACGACGACAAGGATGAAGCCTCCGTGGCCAAACGCCCGGTGATCGACCTGGAAATGTGCCTGGGTAACGTCAAGCGCACCGTCGAGGTCAACCTCACCGACCGCAGCAGCTTTAACTACCCGCTGCTGATCGGCGCCAAGGCCTTGCGTGAATTCGGTGCAGCGGTGAACCCGGCGCGTCGTTACACTGCCGACAAACCGGACTGCTGACGGACCACCATGCCGCATATCCTGATTGTCGAAGACGAAGCGGCGATAGCCGACACGCTGATCTTCGCCCTGCAAGGGAGGGCTTCACCACCACCTGGCTGACCCTCGGTCAGGCGGCGCTTGAGCATCAGCGCCAGACGCCCGCCGACCTGATCATCCTCGACATCGGCCTGCCCGATATCACGGGTTTTGAAACCTGCAAGCAATTGCGCAGGTTCAGTGAAGTGCCGGTGATGTTCCTCAGTGCGCGGGATGGCGAGATCGACCGCGTGGTGGGGCTGGAGATCGGCGCCGACGATTATGTGGTCAAGCCCTTCAGCCCACGGGAAGTGACGGCGCGGGTCCGGGCGATCCTTAAACGCATTGGCCCAGGTGCTGCGCCGGCAGTGTTTCAGGTTGATCTGGAGCGCATGCAAATTGCATATCGCGGCCAGCCCTTGAGCCTGACGCGCCATGAGTTCCGCCTGCTGCAAAGCCTGCTGGAACAACCCGAGCGTGTGTTCAGTCGCGAGCAATTGCTGGATGCCGTCGGTGTGGCGGCGGATGCCGGCTACGAGCGCAATATCGATAGCCACATCAAAAGCCTGCGCAGCAAGTTGCGCAGCGTGGCCGCCGATGCCGAGCCGATCCAGACCCATCGCGGCCTCGGCTACAGCTACAGCCCGGGCAACAGCTGATGCGCCTGGGGCTGCGGATCTTCCTGGTGTATGCGCTGTTCATCGGCCTGACCGGCTACTTTGTGCTCAGCACGGTCATGAAGGAAATCCGTCCCGGTGTGCGTCAATCCACCGAAGAAACCCTGGTAGACACCGCCAACCTGCTGGCCGAGATCGTGCGTAATGACGTGAAGAACGGCACCCTCGGCCAAAGCCACTGGCCGGAACTGCTCAAGGCCTACGGCAACCGTCAGCCGGGGGCGACCATTTGGGGGTTGCCGAAGAATCAGGTCAACCACCGCATCTACGTGACTGATGCCAAGGGCACCGTGCTGCTCGACTCCACGGGCGAGGCGGTGGGGCAAGACTATTCCAAATGGAATGACGTGTACCTGACCCTGCGCGGTGAATACGGTGCGCGTTCCACCCGTAGCGAGCTGGATGACCCGACTTCGTCGGTGATGCACGTGGGCGCGCCGATCCGTGACAATGGCCAGATCATCGGCGTGGTCACCGTGGCCAAGCCGAACAGTTCATTGCAACCGTATGTGGACCGCACCGAGCGCCGCCTGCTGTGGTACGGCGCGGGCTTGGTGATTCTGGGCCTGCTGCTGGGTGCGCTGCTGTCGTGGTGGCTGAGCGTTGCGCTGCGCCGGCTGACCGCCTACGCCGAGGCCGTCAGCGAGGGGCGGCGTGCCGAGTTGCCCCATTACCGCGGGGGTGAACTCAAGCAACTGTCCTCCGCCGTGGAGCACATGCGCACGCAGTTGGAAGGCAAGGCCTACGTCGAACATTACGTACACACCCTGACCCACGAACTGAAAAGCCCATTGGCCGCGATTCGCGGCGCGGCGGAGCTGTTGCAGGGTGATATGAGCCGCGAGCAACAGCAGCGCTTCGTCGGCAATATCGACAGCGAAAGTGCGCGGCTGCAGCAGTTGATCGAACGCCTGCTGAACCTGGCGCAGGTCGAACAGCGCCAGGGCCTGGAAGAGCAGGCGAGTATCTCGTTGGCGGCCATGGTCGATGAGGTACTCAAGGCCCAATGCGCGCGGATCGAAGGCGCCGGGTTGCAGGTCGAGCAGTCGATTGCGGCGCAGGTGAAGGTGTACGGTGAACCCTTCCTGTTGCGTCAGGCCCTGGGCAACCTGCTGGAGAACGCCCTGGACTTCACGCCGCCTGGCGGCCTGTTGAGGTTCAGCGCGCAGACGCGACACAACGATGTGCAAGTATGCCTGTTCAACCAGGCCGCACCGATTCCCGACTACGCCCTGCCACGCCTGAGTGAGCGCTTTTACTCGCTGCCACGTCCGGCCAGTGGGCGCAAAAGCACCGGCCTGGGCCTCAACTTTGTCGAGGAGGTTGTGAAGTTGCACGGCGGCGCGTTGCAGATCGGCAATGTCGACGGCGGCGTGCTGGTGGTGCTGCATCTCCACACAGTCTCCACATTGCCCACATAAATCCCCCACACAGGCTGCCCAGACTCTTCCCATCAAAACAGGGAGAGACCCATGAACCGCAGCCTGCTTTTCAAACTTGGCGCGATTGCGCTGCTGATGCTGTTATTGCTCATTCCGTTGCTGATGATCAACGGCATCATTGCCGATCGCCAGTTCACTCGCGATAACGTCCTGGACGACATTGCTCGCAGTTCCAGCTACAGCCAGCGCCTCACCGGCCCGGTGATGGTGGTGCCGTATCGCAAGACCGTCCGCGAGTGGAAGCTCAATGAAAAGCTCAACAAACGTTACGAAGTCACCCGTGAAGAACGCGGTCGTCTGTATTTCCTGCCGGATCGATTTGAGCTCGACGGTAAGGTGCAGACCGAACTGCGCGCACGGGGCATTTACCAGGCGCGGTTGTTCCACGCCGACAACCGCATCAGCGGGCGTTTCGAGTTACCTGCGCAGTTGGGCATTGCTGAGAACTTTGCCGATTACCGTTTTGAGCCGGCGTTTCTGGCGGTGGGCATCAGCGATATTCGCGGCATCGAAAACGCGCTGAAACTGGAGCTGGGCAGCCAACAACTGGAGTTCGAACCGGGCTCCCAGGTGGACTGGCTGGGTGAAGGCGTGCACGTGACACTGCCGGAGCAGGACAGCAAAAAGCCCAACGTCGTGGACTTCGCTTTCGACCTGCGTCTGCAAGGCACCGAGCAACTGCAAGTGGTGCCGGTGGGCAAGACCAGCCAGGTATCGTTGGCTTCCAACTGGCCACACCCCAGCTTCATTGGCAACTTCCTGCCGGCACAACGCGAGATTACCGACACGGGTTTTACCGCCAACTGGCAGACGTCGTTCTTCTCCACCAACCTCGAACAAGCCCTGCAAACCTGCCTGGACAAACAGGGCTGTGATGATTTCAACAACCGCAGCTTCGGGGTGAACTTCATCGACCCGGTGGACCAGTACCTCAAGAGCGACCGTGCGATCAAATACGCACTGCTGTTCATTGCCCTGACCTTTGCCGGCTTCTTCCTGTTCGAGGTGCTCAAGAGTCTGGCGGTGCACCCGATCCAATACGCGTTGGTGGGGTTTGCGCTGGCGTTTTTCTACCTGTTGTTGCTGTCGTTGTCCGAGCACATAGGCTTCGCCCTGGCTTACCTCATCTCTGCCAGTGCCTGTGTGTTGTTGATTGGCTTCTATGTGTGCCATGTGCTGCGCAGCATCATCCACGGCCTGGGCTTCTCGGCGGGGTTGGCAGCATTGTATGGCTTGTTGTACGGGCTGTTGAGTGCCGAGGATTACGCGTTGCTGATGGGCTCGTTGCTGCTATTTGGACTGTTGGGCACGGTGATGGTGCTGACACGTAAGTTGGACTGGTATGGCGTGGGCAAGCGCAAGGCGGCCGAGCCTTTGGCATTTGACCTGGAGGCGGTGCAATGATCGGGTTGCGTGAGGATCAGCAGATCAAGGCGCGGTTGGTGGCAAGGATTAACCAACTGTTCCCGCTCTCCATAGGGGACCGTGTTACAGCCAGTCAAGCCGGTGGTTGTGTTTCCAGCATCGAAGGGCGCTGGCTGACGTCGGCGTACCAGGCGGCAAGCTGCGGATTATCCACGCGCCATTGCAGATCCGGATGACGGAAGTCGAGGTAACCCAAGGCGCAGGCCACGCTGATGGCGGCGATGTCGAAGTGGCTGGTCAGCTCGGCAATCGCGTCAGTCTCTAATTCAGCCAGGCTGCGGCGGATCTTTTTGCGCTGTTCGTCGAGCCACTGGTCCCACTGTTTTTCGACTGGACGCAGGGCGGTTTCGTAGCGCACCAATACGGCGGCATCCATGATGCCGTCGGCCATCGAAGCCAGGGTCAGGCGGCGCCAGCGGGCTGAGCCGTCGCGAGGGATCAGCGGGTTGCCGACGTGCTGGTGGTCGAAGTAATCGAGGATCACCCGGCTGTCGTGCAACACCGTGCCATCGGCCAGGCGCAGGGCCGGGATCTTGCCCACGGGGTTGCCTTGCACCACCTGCGCATCCGGGTTGACCGGGGTCGGCATGCAGCCATGCAGGGCTACGCGGCCCTGCTGGCCGGTTTCAGCCAGCAGCACGCGAACCTTACGAACGAACGGTGAAGCGGGGTTGTGAAACAAGGTCATGTTGGGAGCGGACATGGGCATTCCTCGGAAAGGGCTGTAGGGCCTGTGTTCAGTTGTTTTCTTGCGGGATGGCTTTCAAGTAGTTGTAAACCGTCGCTCGGGAGATCTCGAAGTACTCGCCGAAATAATCGACGAAGTTGCGGATGTCCAGCAGCCCATTGGCTCGCGCTTGTATGAGGACAAGCATGATTTCGGTGCGCCCGAAATCACCTCGCCGCACGCAGTGTTCGACGGAGATCTTTTCGACGATGTCGTTGAGTGTTTCCCGCCAGTCAGCGCTAAACAAGGGGGCGGGGCGCGCCTGGGGCTGCAGGCCCACAGCGAAACCACTCAGTAGCTTTTGCACCTGCGATAACGCCGTGACATCGAAGTTCAGGCACAGGAGTGCAACGATTTCGCCGCTCTCCGAGCGGGCAACGATAGAAATCGAACGTAGCGTACGGTTGTTGGGGCCGGCTTTCTCATACGGCCCGAGGACATCCAGCCCTGGGGCCAGGTCCGGAAGGTCACAAATCAGCGATGCGTCACCGACCTTGCGCTTGGAGAAACCATTGGCGATGTGCACGATCAAGCCGCTGCGGACATCGTGAACCACCGCTTCCAGGTCGGGGAAAAGCAGAGCAGCGATGCCGTCTGCCGCTGCGTTCATGAAGGCGATACTGGCCATGGCGATCCAAGCACAGGTAGGTGGAGGCAACGATTGTACGGAGTCGGCCACACCTTTGACAGGTGCGTTGGCGCGGCCCTCAGTGGTGGATCTGCGCCAGGAAAGCTTGAGCCCTGTCGCTCTTGGGGGCGGTAAAGAATTGCTCCGGGGGCAGGTCTTCGACAATACGTCCCGCATCGAGGAACAACACTCGCTCGGCAACCTGGCGCGCGAAGCCCATTTCGTGGGTAACGCACAGCATTGTCATGCCGGTGTCGGCCAACGTGACGATGACGTCCAGCACTTCCTTGACCATTTCCGGATCGAGTGCCGAGGTGGGTTCGTCGAACAGCATGATTTTTGGCTCCATGCACAACGCCCGGGCGATGGCCACGCGCTGCTGCTGCCCGCCTGAAAGTTGACTGGGGTACTTGTTCGCCTGGTTTTCGATACCGACCTTGTCCAGAAAGTGCCGTGCGTGCGCTTCAGCACGCTTGCGTGAGAAACGGCGAACCGACATCGGGGCCAGTGTGCAGTTTTGCAGGACCGTCATGTGAGGGAACAGGTTGAAGTTCTGGAACACCATGCCAATCTCGCGCAGCGCTTTATGTCGGGCTGGCGATGGTTTTCCGAGGTCGGCGTCCAAGGCGCGGATAACCCCGCTATCTGCGACTTCAAGGCGGCTGATGCAGCGAATCAAGGTCGATTTTCCTGAGCCGGATGGCCCGCACAGGACGATGCGTTCACCTTGGCTGACGGTGAGGTCAATGGCGTGAAGTACCTGGAAGTTGCCATACCATTTGTTCAATCCACTGATTTGCACCACGGACTCTCGCGTTGGCAGGGCTGGAACGCAGAGACTGTCTGGAGCGGTGATGCTCGAATTCATTGGCTTACCCTCTGGACCGCAGTGTTGGGAATGTTGAAGCCTGACTACCCGATGTGCTTGCTCAGTGACCGTTCAAGGCGTTTGAGCGTGCGTCTGACGACCTCGACGATCGCCAGGTACAACACCGCCGCCCAAAGGTAGATCTGGAAGTCGAAGCTGCGTGAGAACGCCAGTTTGGCCACGCCCATCAGGTCGTAGAGGGTCACCAGCGAGGCAATGGAACTGGCCTTGATCATCAGGATCAGCTCGTTGCCCAGCGGCCCGATGGCCACCAGTAACGACTGCGGCAGGATGACCTTTTGCAAGGTGGCCCAACGCGAAAGGCCAAGCATTTGCGCCGCTTCGCGTTGGCCTGGTGCGACGGCTGTCAGGGCGCCGCGCATGATCTCGGCTTGATAGGCTGCGGTATTGAGGGTGAAGGCCAGCAGCGTGCAGAGCCAGGCGTCGCGGAAGAACCACCAGAGGCCCACGTCTTGCCAGAAGCTTTTGAATGACCCCAGGCCGTAATACAGCATGAACAGTTGGGCGAGCAGCGGGGAGCCGCGAAAGAAGTACATATAGGTGCCAGTGAGGCCGCGCAGCCAACGGTTGCTCGACAATCGGCCCAGGGCAAGCAGCAGGCCCAAGAGTGCGCCGAGGCTAAAGGAGATGGCCACCAGTTTTGCGGTGACCAGCAAGCCGTCGATAAAACGCGGGGCGTAACGTTCGAACAGTTCCAGGTTGAGCAGCGCACTCAACAGGCTCTCGATATTCATGGCTTGGCACTCAGTTGGTGGCGGCTGAAATATCGTTCGAGAAAATTGAACACGCGGCCGGACAACGCCGAGAAAAACAGATAGCCGAAACAGGCCACGGCGTAGAACAGCATCGGTTCTTTGGTCACGCTGACCGCCAGGCTGGTCTGACGCATCAGGTCGACCAGGGAGATGGTTGAAACCAGGGACGTGTCCTTGAGCAGCGACAGCCAGTTATTCGACAGGCCGGGCAAGGCAATGCGCGTCAGTTGTGGCAGGACCACCTTGCGAAGGGTCGTACCCTTGGGCAAGCCCAGCATTGTCGCGGCCTCGAATTGCCCCTTGGACAGGGACTTGAAGGCACTCAACCAGACCTCGCTGGAAAACGCGGCAAACACCAGGCTGAAGGCAATCATGGCCGCGACGAAGGTGTTGATCGTGACTTCGCCTTGGTAGCCCATGGCTGCGAGCATGCTTTGTGCGGCAATCTGGCAGCCGTAATAAGTGATCAACAAGGTCAGTAGTTCGGGCAGCCCACGGAACACTGTGGAAAATACCGTCGCCCCCGTCCGTAGCCAGCGTCGCTTGGACCTCGCCGCCAGGGCTACTAACAGGCCCAATGGTAAACCGAGCGGGATGCAGGCGAGTGCCAGGGTGATGGTGACCAAGGCTCCGGCCAGAAGCGCCGAGCCCCAGCCGCCGTTGGCGAAAGATAACAGTGACAGTTGTTCGAGCATGCCAGAACCCTCTCGCGAAATTTGGCCTGCACGTGGGCCCGAAGCCAGCGCCCGGGCCCCGCAGGTCAATAGATATCGAAGGCGAAGTAGCGTCTGGAGATGTTCTTATAGGTGCCATCGGCGACGATTTCGTCCAGCGCCTTGTTTAGCCGCTCACGCAACTCGACGTCGCCCTGGCGCACCGCGATGGCCGCGTCAGTATTGGTACCGTCGATGTCCCCGAGAAATGTGCAGCAGTCCTTGCCTGCGCCTGCGACCCAGGCGAGCAAGGGGTATTTGTCGGCGATGACGCCGTCCAGGCGCCCGGCTGCCAAGTCACTGGCGGCCTCGTCCTGGGAGGGGTAGAGCTTCACCGTGGCGCCGGCCGCGGCGTAATGTTCTTCGGCGTAGATGGCTTGTGTCGAATAAGACTGGGCACCCACTGTCAGGCCTTTGAAGTTGGTCTGGGCGTCGCTGATGCCTGAGTCATTGGCCACGGCGACCGACAGCGGTGTGCGGTAGTAGCGGTTGGTGAAGGCGATCTTCTTTTTGCGCTCTTCGGTGACATTCATCGAGGCAACGATCGCATCGTATTTTTTCGCCAGCAGGGCGGGAATCATGCCCTCCCAGTCCTGGGTGACAAAGGTGCAGTTGACCTTCATTCGCTCACACAGGGCGTTGGCAATGTCGATATCGAAGCCGTGCAGCCTGTTGTTTGAATCCACGTAATTGAACGGCGGATAAGCCCCTTCACTGGCAATGCGCAGTGTTTCTGCGTGTGCCGCGCCCGCGACAGTGCAGAGCAGCCAGAGCGTGGCTGTGGTGATCGTACTCGTCAGCTTTTTCATGTGAATACCTACCCTATTGTTATTGTTTGTTCAGGCGTTGATTCGGACTGGTTGCAGGTAGCGGTGCTCGCATCGCCAGGCTTCATGGCCTGGACCAACCCGACCGCCAGGGTGGCGATGGCAATGTCCTGTGCGGCAAGGCCGGTCAGGTCGGCGACGGTGATGTCGTCAGCACCGAGGCGCCCCGGGAGGTTGCCGGCCAGCACTTGCCCCAGCGAGATGTCGGCGGTGTTGGCGATCAACCCGGCGCGAAGGGCATGGGCCAGTTCACCGCGTTCGGCGCATTGGCGGTGGTCGTCGGTCATGATGACCCGAGCCAAGGAGAGGATTTGCGGGTCAAGTTCCTGTTTGCCCAGGCTGTCCGAGCCCAGGGCGACGATGTGGGTTCCGGGTTTTACCGCAGACACTGGCACGATCGGCTGAGTGGACGGCGTGCAGGTAATGACGACATTGCAGTGCTCGAACACCTTCTCCACCGTTGCCGCCACGTAAACCGTCAAACCGTGATGCTCCAGTTTCTCTGCCAGTCGGGTGGCTCTGGTCGGGTCTCGTCCCCAGATGAATACTCGATCGGTCCCCAGCAGGTGTGCAGCCCACTGCGCCTGGTGTTCGGCCTGATGGCCGGTGCCGAGAATACCCAGTGCGGTGATGTGTGACGGTGCCCCGGCCTTCGCCGCCAAAGCCCCGGCCGCGGCGGTGCGCCAACTGGTCAACCAGCCTTGGTCGTTGAGAAGGGCAACGATCTTGCCGGTTTGTGAGCTGAAGACCAGCATTAGCCCGTTATTGGTTTCCAGCCCCTTGGAGGGGTTCTCATAGAACCCCATGGCCAGTTTGACCACGAAGGTTTGCCCTCCCCGAAAATAGCCAAGCCGGATATGGCAGTCCCCCGGAGGCTCCTGGAACATCAATTCGCCGGACTTGGCGCTGATGATGTTGTCTTGGGCATGCTGAATGCAGGCGTCGCGTACCACGCGCAGCATGTCGTCGCGCTTCAGCACCGTGCGCAACTCGGTAAGGCTATAGATGGGGAGAGTCATGGGTGTTGCCCCGCAGGTCGGCGGCACAGGATGTGTGACCTTGGGGCGAGATTAAGCCTGCTTGGACTGTTTGTGTAATTTATTATTAATGTCTAATTATTGCTGGGCACGATTTACAACGCTCACCGCTCATCGGCGCAGTACTCCCCACAGCGCAATGGCTGCCGGGATCCCAAGCCCCAGCCAACTCAGCGAATCCCACAACCCGTCTCCCAGCAACGCCGCGAACAACCCTGCCGCCGTGAACAGGCCGATCCCCAGCGGAATACCAAATACCTTCCAGAAATTCGATTGCCTAGGCTTCATGCCTTGCCCGCCTTGCGCCGCACGATCCACAAATAAACCCCGCTGCCGAGCACGATGATGGTCAGCACATCCAGCGTCGCCCACAGGATCTTCATCGGCATGCCGCCGTAGTCACCAAAGTGCAGCGGCTGGGACATGCCCATGGCGTCCATGTACCACGGTCGTTCAGCGATGGCGGTGACGGCGAGGGTGCTGGCGTCAATCAGCACGGGTGTGAGCAAGTGCGAGGTCAGGTGGGTGCTGCCCTTCATGAAGACCGCGTAATGGTGCTCACTGGAAAAGCGCGTGCCGGGGAAGGCGATAAAGTCCGGCTGCATGCCAGGTGCGGCTTTGGCGGCGATACTCAGGAGTTCGGTGGCCGGAGCGCGCTGGCTCAGGGGTGGAGCATGTTTGTACGGTTCGATCATCGCGCTGAGGCTGTCCTGGCGCCAGGCGGCGATGATCAGGTCGGCGCAGGCGCTGATCACACCGGTCACGCCGACGACCAGTGCCCAGGTCAGAGTGACCACGCCGATCAGGTTATGCAGGTCGAGCCAGCGCAGGCGGGTGGATTTGTCCTGGCGCACGGTGGCGAACTTCAAGCGACGCATGAATGGCAGGTACAGCACGGTGCCCGAGATAATCGCGACCACAAACAGAATGCCCATGAATGCCAGCAACAACTTGCCCGGCAGACCGGCAAACATGTCCACGTGCAGGCGCAGCAGAAACATCGTGAACCCGCCGTTGGCCGATGGCATCTCCACGGCTTCACCGGTGCGCGCATCGAGCATGAAGGTGTGCGACGAGTTGGGTTCGGTGCCAGCGGTGGCGGCCATGATCGCGATCACGCCGTTTTTGTCGTCTTCGTCCCAGGCCAGGTATTGCATGGCGTCGCCAGGGCGATGAGCCTGTGCGGCGCTGACCAGTTGCTCCAGGTTGAGCTGCGGCGTGTCGGCAGGCATGTGCGCCAATTCCGGCTCGTTGCCCAGCAGGTGGTCGATCTCATGGTGAAACACCAGCGGCAAGCCGGTAAGGGCGAGCAGCAGCAGGAATACCGTGCAGATCAGGCTGGTCCATGTGTGGATGAAGGACCAGCGGCGGATGGTTTTGCTTTTCATCACGGCTCCAAAGGCAAAAGGGCCGCGGTTCAGGCGGCCCTTCGTTGGCGGTTTTTACCGTCTTAGAATTTGTAATTTACGCTGGCCACCACGTTACGCTGGTCGCCGTAGTAGCAGTAGAAACCATCGCAGGTGGACAGGTAGTCCTTGTTAAAGATGTTCTTGGCGTCAACGGCTACGGTGACGCCCTTCATGGTGCTGTTCAAACGGCCAAGGTCATAATGTACCGAGGCGTCGTATACGGTATAGGAGCCCACGTGGCCCAGGTCGGTATTGGCAGCGTTGCCGTAGGTATCGCCGACGTAGCGCACACCCGCACCCACCCCGAAACCATCCAGCACGCCGCTGCGCCATGTGTAGTCGGCCCAGCCAGTGGCCTGGTTGCGCGGCAACTGGTTCATGCGATTGCCTTCTTCTCCGGTTGCGCCTTTGGTGATTTCGCTGTCGTTGTAGGTATATGAACCCACCAGCTTGAGACTTTCGGTGACGTCGGCGCTGGCTTCCAGTTCCAGGCCGCGAACGCGCACTTCACCGATTTGCCGGGTGATACTGCCTTCGGTCACCGAGGAGTTCTGCTGGGTCAGGTCGAACACAGCCGCTGTAAACAGGGCCTTGGTGCCTGCGGGCTGGTATTTGATCCCCGCCTCGTACTGTTTACCTTCGGTGGGTTTGAATGCCCCGGTGCTTCCCACTTGTGTGCCTGAGCCGGCCTGGAACGATTCGGCGTAGGACAGATAAGGCGTGATGCCATTGTCGAAGACGTAGCTCAGCGCCGCGTTGCCGCTAAAGTGCTTGTCACGCTGAGTGTTGGTGGCATCATTCAAGTTATGGAAGGTGGTGCCGGTATGCACCCAGTCTTCACGGCCACCGAGGGTCAGACGCCAGTTGTTGAGCGCCATCTGGTCCTGGATGTACAAGCCGGTTTGTTGGGTCTTTTGGGTGTAGTCGTACATGGTGAAATACTGGACGTTGGAAAAGTCCTGCCCGTATACCGGACGATTAAAGTTAATGGTGGGCACACCTGCAGAACCCCACAACCAGCGCGCATCGCTGGTGGACCGCTGATGATCGAGCCCCAGCAACAACGTGTGGCTTATCGCACCAGTCTGGAAGTCAGCCTGGAAGTTGTTATCTACGGCGAACTGACCTATGTTTTCATCGACCTTGCCGGCGGAGCGACTCACGTTGCCGTCTGCATCGACCGCAACTTCCGGACCATTCGGAAAGAATGCACCGCCAGCCGTAATGCCCTGGAACGACAGGTCGTTTTTGGTATAACGCAAGTTCTGGTGAAACTGCCACGTGTCATTCAAGCGAGTCTCGAAGGCGTAACCAAGCGCGTAGTAGGTGCGGTCGTAGAATTCCCAGTCAGGATCACCCAGATTCTTGTGGTGGGAAATTTTGCCTGCCGGAGAGCTCAGTTTGGTGCCTTGCAGCGGTAGGAACTGCCCAGTGATCCCCGTATCGTCGCGGGTAAACTGGGTGAGCAGCGTCAGCTTGGTGTCGTCGTTGATGTTCCAGGTCAAGCTTGGGGCGATGTTGTAGCGCTTGTCGGGGATGTGATCCACAGCGGTGTTGCTGTCGCGCACCACGCCGCTGACGCGATAAAGGAACTGCCCTTCGTCGTCGATCTTTCCGGTACTGTCGAAGTTGATCTGCTTGTGATTGTTACTGCCGGCCTGCACTTCGATTTCATTCGAACTTTCGGCCTGAGGACGGCGGCTGACCATGTCTAGCAAGCCGCCTGGTGGGGTTTGCCCGTAAACCGATGATGCCGGACCGCGCAGGACAGCGATGCGCTCCAGATTCCATGTGTCAATTTTCGGCGTAGCGTAGTTGCCCTTTGGCAATGGCAGGCCGTCGAGGAACTGAGTTGGTACAAAACCGCGTACCAGCAGCCAGTCACTGCGAGAATCCGAGCCGTAGCCGGAGCTCTGTACCCCGGCGGTGTAACGCAAAGCGTCATTGAGGTTGAGTACGGAGCGGTCTTCCATTTGCTCGCGGGTGATCACAGTCACCGAACGTGGCAGCTCGGCAATTGGCGTATCAGTCTTGGTGCCAGCGGCGGTGCGTGTTGCGACGTAACCGTCCACGGGCCCCCAGGCGCTTTCATAGCTGTCCTGGCCCGTGATGTTGGTGGTAGGCAATGCGAGTACCCCCTCCGGCACCGGCACCAACGAGTACGTCCCGGCACTGCTCTGCTCCAACTGCAACCCAGTCCCCCGCAACGCTTCACGCAGCGCAGCCGGCGCATCGAACTGGCCCTGGACCGGCGCCGAGGTCTTGCCTGACGCCAATGCCGGGCTGAGGGTCAGTGCCAGGCCGCCCTGGCTGGCGATCTGGTTCAGGGTGGTGGCCAGTGGTGCCGCCGGTAGGTTGTAGGTGCGCACGCTGGACGCCTGCTCGGCGGCAATCAGCGAGGTGCTGGCGAGCGGGGCGCTGAGGGCAATCGCCATGGCTAACAGGCTGGGGCGCAACAAGGTGTCTAGCGTGCGGGACATAGGGCGGCTCCTGAATGGAAATATTTCGCAATTGCCTAGGTGCCGAACGAAAAACGAAAAGTGATAGGGCCAAGTGAAAATAAATCTGTGAGTGTTCACAACTCTTCGCACTGCATGGCCCTGAAAGTTCAGGCTTGTGATGCGTTTCAGCCTTGCGCCCATTGCAGTTTCGCGGTCAAAGCGTCCGCGTAAGGTTCTGCACGGGCGATGGCCGCACGCGTCGCTTCACCGTGGCCGAAGGCATCGATCAACAGCAGGGCGTGGGGGGCCAGGAAGTCGCTCAGTCGATTGAGTTGTTCCTCCAGCGCACGGTAGCGAGTGCTGTCCATGAGGCCCTCGCTGATATACCAGGCCGCGTGTTTGTGCAGGTAGTCGAGTACGTAAAGGCCGCACAGTGCGTTCACCAGATCCTTTGCAAGCCCCGGCGGCAGGGAGTCGCCGGCCTTTACTGCGCTCTCGATGGCGAGGCGTTGGGCATGCGCTTCGCCTGCCCGTGCAACCACCATCAGCTTTGAATTCCAGACCTGCATGTCGTCCTCACCCAACGTCCGGCGTGCGGCGACATGGTCGGCCACCTCCTTGAGCAAACGGTATTCCAGGGTGCGGGCCATGCTCAGGCTGTACTCGGGATCGTCCAGTTCAGCCTGCGGGTCGGGTGGTGTGGGTTTGCTCAAGGGTTGGCCGATCAGGACCTTGGCGGCATCCAGCAGGATCATGCGGTTATTGCCGCCCGCGTCCTGGTAGATCTTGGCCATGCCTTCGTAGTCGGCGAAACGATTGAGGTTGAGCGCCCCGGCCACGCCGCAGCGCAATCGGCACTCGGTGGCCACCGCCTCGGCGGCGGGGGCGCAAAGGGCTTTGAGCAACGCCAATCTCTGGGAAATGGCGGCCCACGGTGTCCACGTCACCTCTCCCGCGCCGGTGTTGTCCAGTGATGACTGACTGGCCGTGCCCTCGATCCAGAGACACGCGCAGTCATTGGCGAAGCTTTTCATCACGTACGCGGTGGCCAGGCAGCCGAACAGTGCGCGGCGTTGGGTGCGAAAATCCAGCAGGCTTGTACCGTTGCCGATGCGTGCCTGGGTGGTGCGCCGGTTGGCATGCGTCAGGGCCAGTGTTGCACAGGCCAGCATGACGGAGCTCAAACCGGTGCCGACCATCGCCCACACGTTCTTGGGGGCGAAGAGTGAGCGGATCAGACGCCGATCGGTGTTGCCCAGTGGGTCGTGGAAGCGGTTGGAGTCATCAATGTGCGCCCCGTCACACAGCCATGCGTCAAAAGAGATGCGTACCTGATTAAAACGCAACACGCCGTAATCCAATGGCACTGCGCGAATTTCCGCTGGCGACGACATTTCAATGCCGGGGCACGGGCCCTGTGCATCACTTAATGGCAAGACAAAAGCGAAGACACCACAGCGTTGGTCCTGAACCGTCAACTCAGCAAACACTACGCCCATCTTATTCAGGTTATTGATACCGACATTGGCGAATTTCAGCGCGGCGTTGTTCGGTGTGTTCAACACAAACGTACGCGTGTCGGTATCGAATACCGCCTCCAGGCAGGGGGCCATATGCGAGTTGCTGCGGCCTATTTCAGTCAGCGCGTAGACCCCCAGGCTTTCGCCCGTTTCCAGTTCGCGCCGCCACCGGACGGCATGCGGGTGGTCCTGCTCGAACGCCAGCAGTGTGCCGATGCACAGACCCTGCTGAATCACGCATCCCATGAACAGCGATGGATCATTGATCGCCGCATGAGTGGCCACGGCCATCAACCATTCCGGTTGTTTGAACCCGTGGATGCCGTCGGGCAGTTGCTTGAGCAGATGCTGCAAGCGCCAATAGGTATGGCGGTGGCCGTCGTGGGCGCTCTGGTTGGTTTGCGAATGCAACTGCGGATCGCTGAACGTATAGGCCATGTGCGCGTGGGCTTGGGCAGAGACGGGCCCGTTGACCAGAGGGCGCAGGACGTTGAGCGTCTGTGAGTCGACCAGCAGTTGGCGAAGGGCATTGGGCGGCGCGGCCAGGGGTGTGTAGGTTTTGGCATCGCGCAGGCTTTTGAGGATGCACATCGACATGCCTCGGTTCACGCCCATGTCGATAAATAGGCGGCGGTGGTCGGGCGCTAATGTGGTGAGTGTCTTGGGCAGGTCGGTGGGGTGGGTCACGCCCCGCGTGAACAACTCGTGCAGGTCTTCCCCGTGCCGGTAGCAGCGTCTCAGCACGGTCGAATAGATGGGCATTCTGAACGGCTGTTGCTTCAGGGGCTGTAGCCGTGCATTCATCACTTCTGCGACATGCCGGTGCGCCGAGTAATGGGAGGCGTAGGCGATCGGCACCCAGCGCAATGGCGGGGTGTTGTCGCCGTAGCGTTCAAGCAGACCGTTCAGGCCGCTCATTTCGCCGCTGATGATGCATTGCTCAGGGGCATTGACCGAGCCCAACTCCAGCTTCAGTTCTGGCCACCTGTCGAGCAACGCTTGCGTCTTTTGCGGCGCCAGGTTGATCAGCAGCATGCCGCCGCGGCCCTCCTCACTGCGGTAGGCCGCATTGAGGGCGCAGACTGCAGCCACGCCCTGCTCAATGCTCAGTACGCCGGCGCATACCCGAGCGGCAATCTCACCAAAACTCTGCGCGAGAATCAGTGCCGGACGCACGCCTGCGTCGTGCAGCAACTGGTTGAGCACAACCGCAGCGCCATACAGGGCCAGTTGCATGACTCCGGAAGGCAGCGGCAGGGCATGCTGATGGGTCAGCAACACTTGAGTGACCAGGCCGGGCTGCAGGCCGGGCTCGTGCTGCGCCGCCTCGTGTTCGATGAGCGCCAGGGTGGACTCTATCGAGCCACGCAACTCCTCGGCGTGTTGGTGCAGGTCGGCCAAGGCACCGCAGGGGTCGTTGCCCTGACCGGGGAAGCAGAAGGTAAACGTGTGGCGGGTGATGTTTGGGAGCGTCGACATCGTTTCATCCTTAATAGAACAATTGAGATGTCTATTGAAGGACACGACGGTAAGGCTGAAACCTGTCAGGCATGACAGTTTTTTAGACGCGTTTGAAATGAGGGTTTGTTCATTTCTCGCTAAGTGATTCGGTGTTTTTCGCCGTGGCTTTCACCGTTACCCACCAGGGAGTGTGTTGCTCGATGTGCACCGGCAGTGTCGGCAGCAGCGCGTTGAGCGCCAGCGTGGTGTCGTGCAGTGGGAAGCTGCCGGTGATGCGCAGGTCAGCCACGTTTTTATCCACCCCCAGGTAACCGGTGCGGTAACGGCTGAGCTCCTCGACCACCTCGCCCAGGCGCGCGTTGTCGACCACCAGCATGCCGCGGGTCCAGGCATCGGTGGCGGGAGTGACGGCAAGCAGCGGGCCGAGGCCGTCGCTGCGCATCAGCACTTGTTGGCCTTCCTTGAAAACCTGTTCCTGGTGCAGCGCCTCGGGTTGGGCCGCCACGGCCGATTGCAGCACGCTCAAGCGTGTGGCGTCGTCTTCGCGCCTGACGATAAACCGTGTGCCCAGCGCCCGCAGGCTGCCATCGCGGGTTTGTACATAGAACGGGCGTTCATCGTTGTGGCCGGTTTCGACCAGGATTTCACCTTCCTGCAACACAACCAGCCGGCGTTTTTCATCGAAACGCACGTCGATGGCGCTGTGGGTATTGAGGTTGATCAGCGTACCGTCCGACAGCTTCAGCGTGCGCTGCTCACCCGTGGCGGTACGTTGGTCGGCCAGCCAATAGTGGATCGGCACATAGCGCTCACCGGCAAACAGCGCCAGGCCAATGACCAACGCGACACTTGCCAGGCCACTGCCCAGCTTGCGCACACGCTGGCGAATACCTTCACGCGATTGCAGCAATGCTGCCCGCGCCGGGCCTGAGGCTACGCTGAAACGCTGGTCGAGCATGCCCAACTGACGCCAGGCGCGGGCATGTTCTTCATCGCTGGCCAGCCATTTATCGAACTCTTCACGCTCGATTGCGCTGCCGTCACCCGAATCAAGGGACAACTGCCAGGCGATCGCCGCATCCAGCACGCGGGCCGACACCGGTCTGGAACTGATCACCGTCACTGCGGCTCGCCATACAGCGCGATGTAGCACTGGCGAATGCCTTGGGCCAGGTACTGGCGCACGCGGGGCACCGACACGCCGAGGCGCTGGGCGATTTCGGCGTGGCCCATGCCGTCGAGACGGTTATAAAGGAAGGCGGCGCGGGCCTTGCTCGACAGCTTGCCGAGCAGGCGGTCGATGGCCTTGAGGTCTTCGAGGATCAGGTGCTGTTCTTCCGGCGAAGGGTGTTCACTTTCCGGGATCAGCATCAGTTCGGTGAGGTAGGCCTGTTCCAGGGCGGCGCGACGGAAGTAATCGAACAGCAAGCCCTTGGCGATCGCCATCAGGAACGCACGGGGTTCGCGGGGCGCGCGCAACTCGTCACGGCCCAGCAGACGCATGAAGGTGTCCTGGCTCAGGTCTTCGGCGCGGCTCGGGCAGGCCACGTTGCGTCGAAGCCAGGCCAGCAGCCAGCCACGATGGTCGCGATACAACGCGCCAACAAGCTCACTGTGTGGATTCTGGATCGACGACAAGGCATCACCTGGTAAACGGGATGTTTAAACTAACGAGAATTATTCGCGATTGTGGCAGAGCCGTGGTGTAGGCGCAATTGGCGTTTGTCGGGAGATGACATTAAAACGATGGCGCGTGTTGACGCCGTTTCCATTGGCTCAAACGCTCTTGCAACGCCTGTGGCGTATCGATGTGCTGCTGGCGCGCGCGGCTGAACAGGATGAGCATCAGCTCCGCCGTGGCCAAAGCATCGGCGCTGGCGTGATGACGTTCGCCCACGTGCAGGTTGAAGTGATTGATCCAATCGTCCAGCCCGGCTTCGCGGATATGCGCCTCGGGGCACAATAGGGGAGCGATGTCTGCAACGTCGAGAAACGGATGGGTCAGGCGGTAACCCAGGCTGTCCTTGAGTGCCCGGCACAGCATGTGTTGATCGAACGGCGCATGGAAGGCGAGTAATGGGCTGTCACCGACAAAGTCCATGAAGTCCAACAACGCGTCCACCGGATCGCTGCCGGCCGCGATCGCACTGGGGCCGAGGCCGTGGATCAACACGCTGGGGCTGAGTTTGGTTTCAGCCCGTTGCAGGGTGCGTTCGAACAGTTGCGAGAAATCCACCGCACCGTCTTCGATCACGACCGCGCCGATGGACAGTACCTGATCACGATTGAGGTTGAGGCCGCTGGTTTCCAGGTCCACCACCACCCAGCGCTGGTTGCGCAGGGTGTTGTTGCCCAGTGGCGTGGGACTGCGCAGTTGCGCCAGGCGCTGTTGTTGCGCACTGTCGAGCCCCGGCTTTTTCTTACGCAGCCAGTTGAACAAACTCACAGCTGATACCGCAGCGTCAGGCTGCTTTGCAGACGTTGTGCCTGGCGCAGGGATTCACGCAGGATCCGACGGTCCAGATGGTTGAGGCTGTCAGGGTCGACACGGTTGGAGTACGGCTGGTTCTCGCGGGATTGCAACTGGTGCTGCTGCATGCGGGTCTGCTGGATAAAGTGGTAGGCCTCTTCATACGCGGCGCCGTCCAGGGGCTCAATCACCTCCTTCACCACCAGTTGGCGCAGACGCTCCAAGGTGTTGTTGGCGTGGATACCATTGGCCAGGGCCAGCAGGCGCGCGCCGTCGACGAAAGGGGTCAGGCCCTGCACCTTGAGGTCGAGGGTGGCTTTTTCGCCACCTTTACGGGTCAGTACAAATTCACGGAAACGTCCTACGGGCGGCCGCTGGCGCAACGCGTTTTCGGCCAGCATGCGTTGGAACAACCGGTTGTCCGCCACTTGGTCGAGAATGGTTTGGCGCAATTGCTCGCAGCCACGTTCATCGCCCCACACCACACGCAGATCGAAATAGATGCTGGAACCCAGCAGATTCTCCGGCGTCGCCTCGCGGATAAAAGCTGCAAACCGCCGCGCCCACTCCGCGCGCGACAGGCACAGCTCCGGGTTGCCGGCCATGATGTTGCCTTTGCACAGGCTGAACCCGCACAAGGCAAGATTCTGATTGATCTGCTGGGCGAGTGGCAGCAGCCGGCCACGGATCGCTGCTGCTTCGGCGGCGTCCTTGGCATCGAACAGAATGCCGTTGTCCTGATCGGTGTAAAGCGTCTGCTCGCGACGGCCTTCGCTGCCGAAGCACAACCAACTGAACGGTACGCCGGGGTCGCCTTTTTCGGCCAGGGTCAGCTCGATCACCCGGCACACGGTGTGATCGTTGAGCAGCGTAATGATGTGGGTGATCTGAGTGGACGAGGCCCCATGGGCCAGCATGCGTTCGACCAACTGGCCGATCTCGCCGCGAATCGCCACCAGGTTGTCCACCCGCGGTGCGTTGCGGATGGTGCGCGCCAGATGCACCAGGTCCACCCGTTGCAGTGAAAACAGGTCGCGTTCGGACACTACACCGCACAGGCGCTGGTCCTTGACCAGGCAGACGTGGGCGATATGCCGTTCGGTCATGGCGATTGCAGCGTCGAAGGCGCTGTGGTCAGGGGTCAGGAAGAAGGGCGCCTGGGTCATATGCCCTTCGATGGGTTGGCTGAAATCGCTGGTGCCATCGGCCACCACCTGGCGCAGGTCGCGCAGGGTGAAAATCCCCAGGGGCGCCTTGAGCTCATCGACGATGACGATGCTGCCCACCTGTTGCTCATGCATCAGCGTGACGGCTTCGCGCAGCGGTGTGGCTGGGCTGCACGTGACCGGATGGCGCATGGCCAATTCGCCGAGGCGCGTGTTCAGCGAGTACTGAGTGCCGAGGGTTTCCACGGCTTTTTGCTGCACTTGCTGATTGACCTGGTCCAACAGGCTGCTGACGCCACGCAGGGCAAAATCGCGAAACGGGCTGGACAGCGCGAAGAGCTTGATGAATGCCGGTTTGTTCAGTTGCAGGCAGAAGGTGTCTTCGGCGGCCTTGTGCTCGGTGCGGGTCGCCCGTTCGCCCAGCAACGCGGCCAGGGGGAAGCACTCGCCAGTGGTGATTTCGAAGGTGGTTTCGGCGCTGTCCGGTCGTTCACCCACAACCCGGCCCTGCTTGACGATATAAAAGTGTTCAACCGGCCCACCCGACGGTTTGAGGATGCTGTCGCCGGAGCCGTAAAAGCGTAACTGGCACTGTTCCACCAAAAACGCCAGGTGGGCGTTTTCCATCTGGTTGAACGGCGGGAAACGCTGCAGGAACTGCAGGGTGCCGTGAATATTCTGCAAAACAGCAGTTTTTCCCGCTTGCGCGAAAGCATCAGCTTTACTCATAACAGTGACCGCATTTTTTTGTCGTTATCGTCCTGCATGGTCGACTCCCGCGCGGCGGGTGCCCATTGGACGTAAGTCTAGGTCGATACAAACGGCACACACCTAGGGAAAAACCTTACATGACTATCGTCCAAAACCCGTAGAACGCCCACTAGGCAAACTTTCCGACGAAGTGCACATTGAACGCCCTTCCGCAGATGTCTGACGAGTGTGCTGGGAGATTGATTAGAACTGCTGAGAACCGTATGTCCGACCACGATATTTTGAGTGACGCTGAGCGCGAGGCGCTGAGCGCCGTGATGCTGGAGCCTGATTTACCGCCACAACGCGTGCTGATCGTCGACGACGACAAGGACGCACGCGAATTGCTGGCGGAAATCCTGGGACTGGACGGTATTCGCTGCATGACGGCTGACAGTGGTGAGGCGGCGTGGGATTTGTTGAAGTCGAGCAGCTCCATCGGTTTGCTGATCACCGATTTGCGCATGAACCCCGGCAACGGGCTGGAGTTGATCAAGCTAGTGCGAGATTCCACTCGCGCTGCGTTGCCCATCATCATCATGTCGGGGGACGCCGAAGCGCCAGATGTGATTGATGCGATGCACTTGAGCGTGGTGGATTTTTTGCTGAAGCCGATTGATAGCGTGAAGTTGGCGAAGATGGTCAAGCGGGAGTTGGGGATGGCGCAGTAGGGGCCGTTTGTCTGGAGTTACACCACACTGTCAATTCTGACAGTCGTTGCGGTGGGTGAAAGCATGTTCAATGGTTTGGGTGCTCTTGCCGAGCTTTTGGCCCATGACCTGAACAGGAATCTAAGTTATGCCCACTGCAGAAGATAACTGCCCTCAGGCTGACGCTGACCACGCGTTAGCGGAGTTTGAATACACCCTCAAAGGCAATCGTCTCAAATTAACCTCGCGGAGGATCATCAGGGACATTCAACGACTGATAATACCCACAGACGATGTGAACGGCTTAGGTATTAGCTTTACCTATTCTCCGAAAAGAGTCGAAGAGGGGAATAACGAATTCAACTTGTCGGAGATCTCGAAAGTAATATTTATGCTCAGTCCGTTTGAGGAATACGACCGAGCCCCCTCAGGAACGATAGAGGTCAAATATCAAATCATCCCCGAACCTACAGTAGATAGAGTCGAGCTCTCGGGCCTTGTGCGAGACGGCAAAGTCAGTAATAAAACGGGTGATGTACTTACGTTCAGCGGTACATTCAACTACGGGTTTAGTGTGCCTCTAAAGCGTTAATAAAAAGCCCTGATCTCACGATCAGGGCTTTTTCATTTACAGGCCGTTTTTATCCTTGAACTCCCGACGCCTGCGGTGCAACACCGGTTCGGTATACCCATTCGGCTGTTTGGTACCTTCAATCACCAACTCCACCGCCGCCTGGAACGCGATATTGCTGTCGAAATCCGGTGCGAGTGGGCGATACAGTTTATCCCCGGCATTTTGACGGTCCACCACTGGCGCCATGCGCTTGAGGCTTTCCATCACCTGGACTTCATTGACGATGCCGTGGCGCAGCCAGTTGGCGATGTGCTGGCTGGAGATACGCAGGGTGGCGCGGTCTTCCATCAGGCCCACATCGTTGATGTCCGGCACTTTCGAGCAGCCAACACCCTGGTCGATCCAGCGGACGACATAGCCGAGGATGCCCTGGGCGTTGTTGTCCAGCTCGTTGCGGATTTCTTCGTCGGACCAATTGGTGTTACTGGCCAAGGGAATGGTCAGAATGTCGTCCACCGACGCGCGCTCGCGCTTGGCCAGTTCGGCCTGGCGGGCGAATACGTCGACCTTGTGATAGTGCAACACGTGCAGGGCAGCCGCCGTGGGCGACGGTACCCAGGCGGTGTTGGCGCCGGCCAGTGGGTGGGCGATCTTCTGCTCGAGCATTGCGGCCATCAGGTCGGGCATGGCCCACATGCCTTTACCGATCTGCGCGCGACCTTGCAGGCCGGTGCTCAGGCCGATATCCACGTTCCAGTTCTCGTAGGCGCTGATCCATTTTTCCGCCTTCATGGCGGCCTTGCGCACCATCGCGCCGGCTTCCATGGAGGTGTGGATCTCGTCGCCGGTACGGTCGAGGAAGCCGGTGTTGATGAATACCACGCGCTCACTGGCCGCCTTGATGCAGGCCTTGAGGTTGACCGTGGTGCGGCGCTCCTCGTCCATGATCCCGACTTTGAGGGTGTTGCGCGGCAGGTTCAGCACGTCTTCGATGCGCCCGAACAGCTCATTGGTGAACGCCGCTTCTTCCGGGCCGTGCATCTTCGGTTTCACGATGTACACGGAACCCGTGCGGCTGTTTTTGCGGCTGCTGTTGCCGTTGAGGCTGTGGATCGCCGCCAGGCTGGTGATCAGCCCGTCGAGAATACCTTCCGGCACTTCGTTGCCGTCTTTGTCGAGGATCGCGTCGATGGTCATCAGGTGGCCAACGTTACGCACGAACAGCAGCGAACGGCCATGCAGGGTCACGTCCTGGCCATTCACGCCGGTGTAGACACGGTCGGCATTCATGGTGCGGGTGAAGGTCTTGCCGCCCTTGGCGACTTCTTCGGCCAGGTCGCCCTTCATCAGGCCGAGCCAGTTGCGGTAGATCACCACTTTGTCGTCGGCATCGACGGCGGCGACGGAGTCTTCGCAGTCCATGATGGTGGTCAGCGCGGCTTCCATCAGCACATCTTTGATGCCGGCGGCGTCGGTCTGGCCGACAGGGGTGCTGGCGTCGATCTGGATTTCGAAGTGCAGGCCGTTGTGTTTCAGCAGGATCGCAATCGGCTGCGCTGCAGGGCCCTGGAAACCGATCAACTGTGCGTCATCGCGCAGGCCGCTGTTGCTGCCGCCCTTGAGGCTGACGATCAGCTTGCCGTCGACGATCTTGTAGCCGGTCGAATCCACGTGGCTGCCGGCGCTGAGCGGTGCGGCCTCATCGAGGAAGGCGCGGGCGAAGGCGATGACCTTGTCGCCACGTACCTTGTTGTAGCCCTGGCCCTTTTCGGCGCCGTCGGCTTCGCTGATGGCATCGGTGCCATACAGCGCGTCATACAGAGAGCCCCAGCGCGCATTGGAGGCGTTGAGGGCGAAGCGGGCGTTCATCACCGGCACTACCAGCTGCGGGCCGGCCATGCGGGCGATCTCGTCATCGACGTTTTGGGTCGTGGCCTGGAAGTCTGCGGCTTCTGGCAGCAGGTATCCAATGTCTTGCAGGAAGGCTTTGTAAGCCACCGGGTCATGCGCCTGGCCGGCGTGGGTCTGGTGCCAGGTATCGATCCGCGTTTGGAAATCGTCGCGTTTGGCGAGTAGGGCTTTGTTCTTCGGTGCCAGGTCGTGGATGACCTTGTCGGCGCCGGCCCAGAACTGGTCGGCAGTAATGCCGGTGCCGGGAATGGCTTCGTTGTTCACGAAGTCGAACAGGACTTTGGCGACCTGCAGGCCACCGACTTGAACGTGTTCAGTCATTGCTTGCCTCACTCTGCGGAGCTTATGCGCTGTTTCAGATTTTCATTATGTAGTGCACGATTGGGCATACTACATGATGACTTGCGGTTGTGAAAATTAGACTAAATACGTCGTTTAGCGACCCACTTTGGTCGTACGGTCACAGCGGAGAACCGGATGTTCTCAAAAAACTAATGGATTGTTCCAGATAAATATAAAAATGGTACACGATTTGTTTTCAAGGGCTTGCGGGTCCACCTTGTAGATTGAATTCCAGAGGGCTTGGCCATGGACCATCTTGTACTCACAATTATCGCCGCCGACAAACCCGGGCTGGTTGAACGCATTGCGCAGAACATCGCCGCCCACGGCGGCAACTGGCTGGAAAGCCGCATGGCCCACATGGCCGGGCAGTTTGCCGGGATCCTGCGGGTCAGCGTTCCTGCAGAGCACCGTCAGGCGTTGGTCGGGGCGCTGGAGGATTTATCCACACATGGCATTCGCGTGCTGGTGGGCGAGGGCAGTAGCGGACAGGCCTCGGCCTCCAGATCGATCATGATGACGCTGGTGGGCAATGACCGTGCGGGCATTGTGCGCGAGATTACGGCGCTGCTGAGCAAGCAGAGTGTGAACCTGGAGAGCCTGAGTACCGATGTGCGCCCGGCACCCATGAGCGGCGATCCATTGTTTACCGCCGAGGCGTTGTTGCAGGTGCCAGCGGCGTTGTCCCTCGATACCTTGCAGTTATCTCTGGAAACCCTGGCCGATGACTTGATGGTGGAACTGCATCACGAGGAATAATCTGCCCACAGGGTTATGCATGGAAATCTTGCATGGGCCTGTGGATAACCTGTAGAGACCCGGCGCCAGGCCACGCCCGCCGGGCGCCTCCGTCATTTGAGCAAAAAACGAGCAATTTCAAAAGCTTGTGCACAAATGGCGGGGATCAGGTTGTGGATAACCTTGGGGTGGATGCCTGCAAGCCACGCCCGCTGTGGCTTGCAGAGGTTTGTACGTTATTTGATCAGCGTTTGCGTGCGCTGAGCCAGATATCAACGCTGTACACCACCAGGCCTGCCCAGATGAAGGCGAAGGCGGTCAGTGTGCTCGGTGCCAGGTGTTCACCGAACAGCAGCACGGCTTCCAGCAACACCAGCGTCGGTGCGACGTACTGCAAAAAGCCCAATGCGGTGTAGGGCAAATGCCGTGCGGCGGCGTTGAAACACACCAACGGGATCAGCGTCACCGGGCCGGCGGCCACCAGCCACCAGGCTTCGGACGTACTCCAGAACGCCATCTGGGCACTATGGGCGGTCGGGTTGAACAGCAACCAGGCCACTGCAATCGGCACCAGCATCCAGGTTTCCACCACAAGCCCCGGCAGCGCTTTAACGGGCGCCTGCTTGCGAATCAGCCCGTAGAAGCCAAAGGTCAACGCCAGCACCAGCGATACCCACGGCAAGCTGCCGACTTGCCACACCTGTTGCGCCACACCCACGGCGGCCAGCCCGACGGCCACCCACTGCAAGCGCCGCAGGCGTTCGCCCAGGATCAGCATGCCCAGCACCACATTCACCAGTGGGTTGATGTAGTAACCCAGGCTCGCTTCCAGCATGCGTCCGGTATTCACCGACCACACGTAAGTCAGCCAGTTGCCCGCAATCAACGAACCACTGAGGGCCAGGATCGCCAGGCGCTTGGGGTTGTCGCGCAATTCGCGGAACCAGCCGGGATGCTTCCACACCATCAACAGCAAACCGCCGAACAGCGCCGACCACAGCACGCGGTGTACGATGATCTCGGCAGCGGGTACGCTGGCGATGGCTTTGAAGTAGAGCGGGAACAGACCCCAGATGACATAGGCGCTCAGGCCCAGGATGTACCCCTTGCGGGGGTTGGCGGCTTGCATGCGGAATCCTTGCTTAGGCAGCTAACAAAGCGCAATTGTAAGGATATTTCTCAGGCAATGGGATCTGCTTTCTGTGGGAGCCGGTCTCCCACAGAACAGCCGTTAAAACAGTTTCAGGGGTTCTTCGTTCAAGGCCGAGAGTTGCTCGCGCAACGCCAGCACCTGATCGCCCCAATAACGCTCGCTGCCAAACCACGGGAAGCTGTGAGGGAACGCCGGGTCGTCCCAGCGCCGCGCCAGCCAGGCGCTGTAGTGCATCAGACGCAAGGCGCGCAGGGGTTCGATCAGCGCCAGTTCACGCGGGTCGAAGTCATGGAATTCCTGGTAGCCGTCCATCAATTCCGAGAGCTGGCCCAGACATTCCTGACGATCTCCGGCGAGCATCATCCACAGGTCCTGCACTGCCGGGCCCATGCGGCAGTCGTCCAGGTCGACGATGTGGAACATCTCGTCGCGACACATCATGTTGCCGGGGTGGCAATCGCCGTGCATGCGGATGTTCTTGTGCGGCGTGGCCTTGTACACCTCTTCCACACGCTTGAGCAGGTCGCGGGCCACGGACTCGTAGGCCGGCAGCAGGCTCTTGGGAATGAAATTGCCTTCGAGCAACGTGGTCAGGGAGTCGTGACCGAAGTTCTTCACGCCCAGGGCTTCCCGGTGTTCGAACGGGCGGGTGGAACCCACCGCATGCAAACGGCCGAGCAATTGCCCGAGGCGATACAGTTGATCGAGATTGCCCGGCTCCGGCGCGCGGCCGCCACGGCGCGGGAACAAGGTGAAGCGGAAGCCGGCGTGTTCGAACAGGCTTTCGCCGTTGTGGATCAGTGGCGCGACCATCGGGACTTCGCATTCGGCCAGTTCGAAGGTAAAGCGGTGTTCTTCGAGGATTGCTTCGTTGGTCCAACGCTGTGGACGATAGAACTTGGCGATCAGCGGTTCCGAGTCTTCGATACCCACTTGATAGACACGGTTTTCGTAGCTGTTGAGCGCCAGAACGCGAGCATCGCTGAGGAAACCGATGCTTTCGACCGCGTCGAGTACTAGGTCGGGCGTGAGTGTTTCAAACGGGTGGGCCATGCGAACTCCTGCGCGCAGCAGGGCGCCGCGTCCGGCCGGGTATGGTAACGCACACGAGCATAGATAGGTGGTGGCTGTGGGAACGCCTTCGCGAGCAAGCGCGCTCCCATATTTCACCGCGTATATCCTGTAGGAATGCGGTGGAATGTGGGAGCGGCGGTTCGACGCTTCGACTTGCTCGCGAAAGCGGTCTATCAGGCGCCGACGATACCGCCGTCATCCCGTCGAATCGCCATCACCGACGAGCGCGGCTTGCCATTCGGCAGATGCTCCGGCCAGGTCGAACCGCCGGTCTCCCCCGGATGCTGAATCCCCACAAAGAGCGTCTTCTGATCCGGCGAGAAGCTGATGCCTGTCACTTCACAGGCCACCGGCCCGACCATGAAACGGCGGATTTCCCCGGTGGCGGGGTCTGCACACAGCATCTGGTTATTGCCCATGCCTGCGAAATCTCCGGCGTTGCTGTAGTCCCCGTCTGTGAGGATCCACAAACGCCCGGCCTTGTCGAAGCCCAAGCCATCGGGGCTGTTGAACATGTTCTGCGGGTTGATGTTCGACGAGCCACCTTTTGGCGTGCCGGCGTGCACACCCGGGTTGCCGGCCACCACAAACAGGTCCCAGGTGAATGTCGAGGCACCGTGGTTATCGGCGTCGGCCTTCCAACGCAGGATCTGGCCGTAGACGTTTTTCTCACGTGGGTTGGGGCCGCCCACTGGCTGGCCCTCTTCACCCCGCTTGGCGTTATTGGTCAGGGTGCAATAGACCTGGCCATCGGTGGGGCTGACCACGATCCATTCCGGGCGGTCCATGCGTGTGGCTTTCACCACGCTGGCGGCCAGGCGGGCGTGGATCAGCACTTCGGCCTGGCTGGCAAAACCGGTGCTGGCGTCGATGCCGTTTTTGCCGTGGGTCAGCTCGACCCATTGGCCCTTGCCCTTGGGGTGGTCGGTGTTGCCGTCGCCCGCGTCGAAGATCGCCACATACAAGGTGCCGTGGTCGAGCAAGTCTTTGTTGGCCTTGGGGTTCTTGTGGTTGATCTTGTCGCGGCTGACGAACTTGTAGATGAACTCGCCGCGCTCATCGTCGCCCATGTACACCACGGCGCGGCCGTCGCGGGTTTCCGCCAAGGCCGCGTTTTCGTGCTTGAAGCGGCCCAGGGCGGTGCGTTTGGCCGGGGTGGATTGTGGGTCGAACGGGTCGATTTCCACGACCCAACCGTGGCGGTTGAGTTCGTTGGGGTTCTTGGCGATGTCGAAGCGTGGGTCGTGTTGGTGCCAGTTGATGTCTTTGCTGGCGGCGACCACGCCATAGCGTTTCTGCCCGGCGTCGAAGGTCTGTTGTGGGTTGCTGCTGCCGAAGCAGTCGGTGAAGTTCTCTTCGCACGTCAGATAAGTGCCCCACGGTGTCTTGCCGTTGGCGCAGTTCTGGAAGGTACCCAGGGCTTTTTTACCGGACTTGTCGGCGCTGGTTTTCAGCCAGTCGTGGCCGGCGGCGGGGCCGCTGAGGCGGATCGGCGAGTTGCCATGGATGCGGCGGTTGTAGCGCGAGTCCTGCACGAATTGCCAGGTGTCGCCCTTGCGGCGTACTTCGATCACTGACACACCTTCGCTGGCCTGGGCCTTGTGCACGTCTTCGGCCGACTGCGGCGCACCGCCGTGGGCGAAAAGGTAGCGATAGTTGGTGTATTCGTTGTTGATCGCCATCAGCGCGCGGTTGTCGTCACCGGGGAAGGCAAACAGGCTCATGCCGTCGTTGTTGTCGCCGAACTGTTGCTCCTGGGCCTTGGCCGTGCCGTTGCCGGACGGGTCGAAGGCCGGCGCGCTCTTGCTCAGCGGCTGGCCCCAACTGATCAGCACCGACGCGCTGTAGCCCGGCGGCAAGGTAATGGCGTCGCTGGTGGCAGCGGCGATGCTGGTGAAGCCCAGCAACGGGCTGGCGCTGGCGGCGTTGACGGCGAGAGCGCTGCGGGTCAGCAGGTTGCCGCCGAGGAACATCGCGGCGCCGCACAGGGCACCGGCACCGATGAAGCGGCGGCGGGTGAGGCCGACCATCTGCTCAAGGTCGGTGGCTTGGGTTTCTTCTAATAGGCTCATCTCAGGCTCCCTGCGGTTTTTGCAAACACCATAAGGAGCGGGCGTGACGAAATTGTTGCAGTTTAAATAGCGGGCCGCTTACACCGGTGTGCCGAGCAGCACATTGCTCGGTGCACATTGAACCCGGATCGCTTTACCTTCGGCCACGCACAGACCCTTGAGCGTGTCGGGCTGCGCCAGGGCGCATAAAACCTGGCCGTTGGGCAGGATGACACGCACTTCGCTGGGGCCGTCCTCGGCGTCGAGAATGGCGTCGACGATGCCGCTCATGCAATTGTTTCCAGTTGTTGCGAAGGCCCCGGGCGCCAGCAATTCCAGCCAGCCGGCCTTGATCAGTGCGACCACTTCCACGCCGATCTCCAGCTCTAGTCGCTGCGTGCTGTCGTGGGTGATCTGCGCAGCCAGGGTCAGCCCGCCAGCCAGTTGCAGACGGATCAGATCATTGCGGCCATGCTGCTCGATAGCGACGACCTGACCATGCAGTTGATTACGCGCGCTGGTGCGCAGCATCAAGCGGCCCAGCAGGTTGAAGTCACTGGCGGCTTCGTCAGAGCCCAGCACTTGGGCCTGCAATACTTGCAGGCGCTGATAAAGACGCAGCACGCGCTCACCTTCCGCCGTCAGCTTGGCGCCGCCGCCACCTTTCCCGCCGACGCTGCGTTCCACCAGCGGCTTTTGCGCCAGGTTGTTCAGCTCATCAATGGCATCCCACGCCGCCTTGTAACTCAACCCCGCGCTTTTCGCCGCGCGGGTGATAGAACCCTGCTCGGCGATATGCGCCAGCAGGGCAATGCGCTGGGGGCGGCGGATGATGTGTTGGCTGAGGGGCGTTGGCAGAGACATGGCAATACGCTTCGATGTGGTGGGCCGAACGTTGCGGGCAAGGTGGGACGGAGTCAAGTCAGCTGCCTGGTTTGGGCGTGCGCGCCAGGCAGTACACATCGACCTGCCGCGCCCCGGCGTTCATCAACAACCGCGCCAGGCTGTGGGCGGTGGCACCCGTGGTGAGTACGTCGTCCACCAGTACAAAGTGACGGCCTTGCACCTGGGCATCGGGCGCCAGGGCGAAAGCGCCGAGCAGGTTGCGTTTGCGGGTCTTGGCATCGAGGGCTTGTTGGGCGACGGTTTCATGGGGGCGTAACAACAAGTGTTCATCGTAGGCGATGTTTAAGGAGCTGCTGAGCCAGCGCGCCAGCATCAAGGCCTGGTTATAGCCGCGTTCACGCAGGCGCTTGCGCGCCAGGGGCACCGGTAGCAGGCAGTCGGGGCGCGTGAGTTCGGTGTTGTCGAAGCGGTGTTGCAGGTGCTGCGTCAACAACTGTGCAAGCATTTGTCCGAGGGGCCAGCGCGCCTGGTGCTTGAAGCGGCTGATCAGACAGTCGATCGGAAAGCTGTAAGTCCAGGGTGCGATCACCTGTTTGAAAGCCGGTGGATGCTGTTGGCATTGACCGCAGATCAAACCCTCCATCGGCAAGGGCAGGGCGCACAGGTTGCAGTGCGCCATCAACCAAGGCAGCTCGGTTTCGCAGGCGTTGCACACAGCATCGCAAGAGTCCGTTGCCTCATCGCAGATCAAACAGGTTTGTGTGTTTTTTGACCAGATGTAAACCTGGTGTTTGTAGTCTGGTTGACAGTGCATGAATCTTCCTTAAATATGCCGAGCATCCGTGTCGTGCCTGTGGGTATTGCCCTGCCCACAGCGCTTGCCAAAGCATAATCAAGGAATCGCCCATGAGCGCCAGCACCACCGCCACCTTGCGTCACGATTGGTCCCTCGCCGAAGTCAAAGCGCTGTTCGTGCAGCCGTTCAATGACCTGTTGTTCCAGGCGCAGACCGTGCACCGCGCGCATTTCGACGCTAACCGTGTGCAAGTGTCGACGCTGCTCTCGATCAAGACCGGGGCCTGCCCGGAAGATTGCAAATATTGTCCGCAGTCGGGCCACTACAACACGGGCCTGGAAAAAGAGAAGCTGATGGAAGTGCAGAAGGTCCTCGAAGAGGCTGCCCGCGCCAAGGCCATCGGTTCGACCCGTTTCTGCATGGGCGCCGCCTGGAAGCACCCGTCGGCCAAAGACATGCCTTACGTGCTGCAAATGGTCAAAGGCGTGAAGGCCATGGGCCTGGAAACCTGCATGACCCTCGGCCGCCTCAATCAGGACCAGACCGAGGCCCTGGCCCAGGCTGGCCTGGACTACTACAACCACAACCTTGATACGTCGCCGGAGTTTTACGGCTCGATCATCACCACCCGCACCTACAGCGAGCGTCTGCAAACCCTGGCTTACGTGCGGGAGTCGGGGATGAAGATCTGCTCGGGTGGCATCCTCGGCATGGGCGAGTCCCTTGATGACCGCGCCAATTTGCTGATCCAGCTGGCCAACCTGCCGGAGCATCCGGAGTCGGTGCCAATCAACATGTTGGTGAAGGTTGCCGGTACGCCGCTGGAAAACGCCGAAGACATCGACCCGTTCGACTTCATCCGCATGCTCGCCGTGGCGCGCATCCTGATGCCGCAGTCCCATGTACGGCTGTCGGCTGGTCGCGAGGCGATGAACGAGCAGATGCAGGCCCTGGCGTTTTTTGCCGGTGCCAACTCGATCTTCTACGGCGATAAGTTGCTGACCACTGCCAACCCGCAGGCCGACAAGGATATGCAACTGTTTTCGCGCCTGGGGATTCTGCCGGAAGCGCGCGAAGAGCATGCCGATGAAGTGCATCAGGCCGCGATCGAACAGGCGCTGGTGGAGCAAAAGAGCAGCGAGCAGTTCTATAACGCCGTTGTTTGATTGAAATGCCATCCCTGTAGGGGTGGCAAGCCAGCTCCCACATTGTTCACCTGATGTATCGAGGCCAGCATGTCTTTTGATCTCGCCGCGCGCCTCGCTGCCCGCCGTGCCGAACACCTTTATCGCCAACGCCCGCTACTGGACAGCCCCCAAGGTCCGGAAGTGGTGGTGGACGGCCAGCCGTTGCTGGCGTTCTGTAATAACGATTACCTGGGCCTGGCCAATCACCCTCAAGTGATCGAAGCCTGGCGCGCCGGTGCGTCCCGCTGGGGCGTGGGCGGTGGTGCTTCGCACCTGGTGGTCGGGCATGCGACACCGCACCATGAACTGGAACAAGCGCTGGCCGACTTCACCGGTCGCCCGCGCGCGCTGCTGTTTACCACCGGCTACATGGCTAACCTCGGCGCGGTCACGGCGTTGGTGGGGCAGGGCGATACGGTGCTGGAAGACCGACTCAACCATGCCTCGTTGCTGGATGCGGGCCTGCTATCGGGTGCGCGTTTCAATCGCTACTTGCATAACGACGCCGAAAGCCTGGCCAAGCGCCTGGAGAAAGCCACCGGCAATACGCTGGTGGTCACCGATGGCGTGTTCAGCATGGACGGCGATCTGGCGGACCTGCCAGCGCTGGCCCGTGAAACCAAAGCCAAAGGTGCCTGGCTGATGGTGGATGATGCCCACGGCTTCGGGCCATTGGGTGCCAACGGCGGAGGCATCGTCGAGCATTTCGGCCTTAGCCAGGAGGACGTGCCGGTATTGGTCGGCACCCTTGGCAAGGCGTTTGGCACGGCTGGGGCTTTTGTGGCGGGCAGTGAAGCGCTGATCGAAAGCCTGATCCAGTTCGCACGCCCGTACATCTACACCACCAGCCAACCGCCGGCCCTGGCCTGCGCCACCTTGAAAAGCCTGGAGCTGCTGCGCACCGAACATTGGCGGCGCGAGCACCTCAACAGCCTGATTCACCAGTTCCGCCAGGGCGCCGAGCAGCTTGGGCTGGACCTGATGGACAGCTTCACGCCGATCCAGCCGATCCTGATCGGTGACAGCGCCAAGGCCATGTGCCTGTCGCAGATGCTGCGCGAGCGCGGCCTGATGGTCACCGCCATTCGCCCACCCACCGTGCCGGCTGGCAGTGCCCGCTTGCGCGTGACCTTGACGGCGGCCCACACCGAGGCGCAGGTGCGGCTATTGTTAAACGCATTGGAAGCGTGTTTGCGCGTATCAAGCAGTTCGGAGCCCGACCATGCGTGACCGACTGATATTGCTGCCCGGCTGGGGCCTCGGCGTATCACCGCTGGAGCCTTTGGCTGCCGCACTGCAAGGCCTGGACGAACACCTGCAGGTGCAGATCGAGCCCTTGCCCGCGCTGGCTTCCAGCGACCTGAATGAATGGCTCGACGAACTCGATGCCACGCTGCCGGACAACGCATGGTTAGGCGGTTGGTCGTTGGGCGGCATGCTTGCCTCGGAATTGGCGGCGCGGCGCGGCGAACGCTGTTGCGGCTTGCTCACACTGGCGAGCAATCCGTGTTTTGTCGCCCATGACGGCTGGCCGAGCGCGATGCCCGCCGAGACGTTCGACGCGTTTCTCGCCGGTTGCCATGCCGACTCCCAGGTCACCCTCAAACGTTTTGGTTTGCTGTGCGCCAAAGGTGCCGAAGACCCGCGTGTGTTGTCACGCTTGCTGGTCAGTGGCGCACCGAATACGCCTTCCAGTGTGCTGATGCCCGGTCTTGAACTGCTCGCCCAACTCGACACCCGCGACGCTTTGCTGGCGTATCGCGGCCCACAGTTGCACCTGTTCGCTGGACTGGATGGGTTGGTGCCCGCCGAAGCCGCCAGCGATCTGCTGGCGCTGCTGCCCGATGTTGAAATCGGCCTGATTGAACAGGCCGGCCACGCTTTTCTTCTGGAAGACCCCCACGGTGTAGCGGGGGCCATCCAGGCTTTTTTGCATGAGTGCGTCGATGACTGATTTATCCCACGCCCCGCTGCCGGGGGCCTTGCCGGACAAGCGCCAGGTGGCGGCATCCTTTTCCCGTGCAGCCGCCAGTTACGACAGCGTTGCTGAGTTGCAGCGGGCAGTGGGCAGCCAATTGCTGATGCGCCTGCCGACCGATATCACCCCGCAACGCTGGCTGGATATGGGCTGCGGCACCGGCTATTTCAGCCGCATGCTGGGTGAGCGGCTGCCTGCCAGCCAAGGCATCGCACTGGATATCGCCGAAGGAATGCTCAACCACGCGCGCCCTTTGGGTGGCGCCGAGCAGTTCATCGCGGGTGATGCGGAGCGTTTGCCGCTTAAAGCGGACAGCGTGGAGCTGATCTTCTCCTCTCTCGCGGTGCAGTGGTGCGCGAACTTCGAAGCGGTGCTCAGCGAGGCCTATCGCGTGTTGCAACCGGGTGGTGTGCTTGCCTTTACCAGCCTCTGCGTGGGCACCCTGGAAGAACTGCGCGAAAGCTGGCGCGCGGCGGATGGCTTGGTTCACGTCAACCGCTTCCGTACTTTCGAGGGTTATCAGCAACTGTGCGCAGCCAGCGGCCTGCGGGTGGTGAGCCTGGAGCAGCGTCCCCATGTACTGCATTACCCGGATGTGCGCAGCCTTACCCATGAGTTGAAGGCCTTGGGCGCCCATAACCTCAACCCCGGCCGCCCGGGAGGGTTGACGGGGCGCGCGCGGATTGTTGCACTGGTGCAGGCGTATGAGCGGTTCCGCCAGGCCCCGGGCCTGCCGGCGACTTACCAAGTGGTGTATGCCGTACTGGAGAAACCTCTATGACCGCTGCCTACTTTATTACCGGTACCGACACCGATGTCGGCAAAACGACTGTCGCTGCCGGCCTGCTCCACGCAGCGCGACAAGCCGGCAGAAGCACCGCCGCCGGCAAGCCCGTAGCGTCCGGCTGCCAGGTTACGCCCAAAGGCTTGCGCAACGCCGATGCATTGGCGTTGTTGGCCGAATGTTCGTTGCCCTTGAGTTATGCCGAGGTCAACCCGGTGGCCTTCGAACCGGCCATTGCACCGCATCTGGCGGCGCGGGAGGCGGGTGTGTCGCTGACGGTGCAATCCTTGCTCAAGCCCATGCAGCAGATGCTGGCGCGAGAAGCGGATTTCACCTTGATCGAAGGCGCAGGCGGTTGGCGGGTGCCACTGGCTGATCAGGCGAACCTGTCGGATTTGGCCATGGCGCTCAAGCTGCCGGTGATCCTGGTGGTGGGCGTGCGCCTGGGTTGCATCAGCCATGCCTTGCTGACCGCCGAAGCCATCGCCCGCGACGGTTTGCAGTTGGCCGGGTGGGTGGCAAATATCATCGACCCCAAGACCTCCCGTCTGGAAGAAAACCTCGCCACCCTGGCCGAACGCCTGCCCGCGCCGTGCCTGGGCCGTGTGCCGAAACTCAAGCACGCCGGGGCTGAGGCCGTGGCGGAGTACCTGCAATTGGACCTGCTTGACTGATTTTGGCTATCGATAAGGCATTATGCCATTAGTGTTTTTGACGGGCGTTTTGCGGGCGACTCTGCTTCAATCAAGGTTCACGATTCTCTAAAGGCAGGCTTACGCCATGGAAATCTCTGGAAGCAGCGCGTTTTATTCGGGCCTGAGCAGCATTCAGGCCGGGCAAAACCGTGTCGACCAGGCCGCCGGTAAAATTGCCAGCGCCGCGACGACCCAGCCCTCGGATGCGCAAAGTGACCGTCTGCAAGCCAATGACCGCGCCCAGCCGTCCAACTCGGCCAGCAACATGGTCGAAATGGCCCAAGGCAAATTCCAAGTGGAGCTCGGTGCAAAAGTCGCCAAGGCTTCGGATGAAATGCTCGGCACCCTGATCGACACCTACGCTTAACCCCCTTCTGTCTTATCCGGTCACTGCAGGAGCGAGCTTGCTCGCTCCTACAAAAACTCCCCATCTCTCCTAAAGTCATGTGTGGCGACCCGCCGCAGGCTTCGCCGTGCGCGCCTTTGATTCATGTCATGACAAACGGCATCCGGACGGCGCTTGACATCCCCAGGTGGTAAACGTATGTTTCAAACACCTGTTTGACCGCCACAACACATCCACGCGGTTGTTCATTCCAGATACATCAGCAGAGGTTTATCGCTATGCCTGACTACAAGGCCCCCTTGCGTGATATTCGCTTCGTTCGTGACGAACTGCTTGGCTATGAAGCGCACTATCAGAGCCTGCCGGCTTGCCAGGACGCTACCCCGGACATGGTTGACGCCATCCTTGAAGAAGGCGCCAAGTTCTGTGAGCAAGTGCTGGCACCGCTGAACCGCGTGGGTGACATCGAAGGCTGCACCTGGAGTGAGTCGGGCGTTAAAACCCCAACCGGTTTCAAAGAAGCCTACAAACAATTCGTCGAAGGTGGCTGGCCAAGCCTGGCCCACGACGTGGAGCACGGTGGCCAAGGCCTGCCGGAATCCCTGGGCCTGGCTGTCAGCGAAATGGTCGGCGAAGCCAACTGGTCGTGGGGCATGTACCCAGGCCTGTCCCATGGCGCGATGAACACCATCTCCGAGCACGGCACCCCCGAGCAGCAAGAGGCCTACCTGACCAAGCTGGTGTCGGGCGAGTGGACCGGCACCATGTGCTTGACCGAGCCACACTGCGGCACCGACCTGGGCATGCTGCGCACCAAGGCCGAACCTCAGGCCGACGGTACCTATAAAGTTTCCGGCACCAAGATCTTCATCTCGGCCGGCGAACACGACATGGCCGATAACATCGTCCACATCGTACTGGCTCGCCTGCCGGACGCACCGGCTGGCACCAAAGGTATTTCGCTGTTTATCGTGCCGAAGTTCCTGCCGAACGCCGACGGTTCCATCGGTGCGCGCAACGCGGTGACCTGTGGTTCCCTGGAACACAAGATGGGCATCCACGGTAACGCCACCTGCGTGATGAACTTCGACGCGGCCACCGGTTTCCTGATTGGCCCGGCGAACAAAGGCCTGAACTGCATGTTCACCTTTATGAACACCGCTCGCCTGGGCACCGCGCTGCAAGGCCTGGCCCACGCTGAAATCGGCTTCCAGGGCGGCCTGAAATATGCGCGTGACCGCCTGCAAATGCGTTCCCTGACCGGCCCGAAAGCGCCGGATAAGGCCGCCGACCCGATTATCGTGCACCCTGATGTGCGCCGCATGCTGCTGACCATGAAAGCCTTCGCCGAAGGCAACCGTGCGATGGTGTACTTCACCGCCAAGCAAGTGGACATCGTCAAATACGGCACCGACGACGAAGCCAAGAAACAGGCCGATGGCCTGCTGGCATTCATGACCCCGATCGCCAAGGCGTTCATGACCGAAGTCGGTTTTGAATCCGCCAACCACGGCGTGCAGATCTACGGCGGTCACGGCTTCATCGCTGAGTGGGGCATGGAGCAGAACGTTCGCGACAGCCGCATTTCGATGCTGTACGAAGGCACCACCGGCATCCAGGCGCTGGACCTGCTGGGTCGTAAGGTGCTGATGACCCAAGGCGAAGCGCTCAAGGGCTTCACCAAGATCGTGCACAAGTTCTGCCAGGCCAACGAAGGCAACGAAGCGGTCAAAGAGTTCGTTGCACCGCTGGCTGCGCTGAACAAAGAGTGGGGCGAGTTGACCATGAAGGTCGGCATGGCCGCGATGAAAGACCGTGAAGAAGTGGGGGCCGCCTCGGTGGACTACCTGATGTATTCCGGTTACGCGTGCCTGGCTTACTTCTGGGCCGACATGGCGCGCCTGGCTGCCGAGAAACTGGCTGCCGGCACCACCGAAGAGGCGTTCTACACCGCCAAGTTGCAGACCGCGCGCTTCTACTTCCAGCGTATCCTGCCGCGTACTCGCACTCACGTGGCCACCATGCTGTCGGGCGCCAACAACCTGATGGACATGAAAGAAGAAGACTTCGGCCTGGCTTACTAAGCCTTACCGGGTTCACTTCAAGAGCCGCTGCTCCCTCCCGGGAGCGGCGGCTTTTTTCGTTTCTGCGTAGGAGCGAGCCCGCTCGCGAAAAAACACAGCGGGCACGCCAGCCCCGACAGAAAGCATTGCAACAAAAAGCTCAGGGAATGCCAGTGGCTGCCGTTACAGTAATGGCAATGTGATATATGCGTGTCAGTTTGTGCTTAACTGTCAACGTAAAGGCACAGTGCCATCATTTTTTGCGGGTCGGAGTTTTACCCTTGTCACGCGTGTCCGCTGTGCGTTTCAATCATTTCCTACCTTCGTTGCTGCTCTTGCTGGCCGGGCTCTCGGCTGCGTACGTCAAGGAGCTCAACGTCTTCTTCACCTCACTGTTCAATGTGTTGCCGACCCTGGTGTTGCTGCTCGGCGGTTCGTATTGCGCGGTGTACCGTCGTCAGCGTGAACTGTTTCTGATGATCACGGTGTACATCGCCTACTTCCTGCTGGATACCCAGACAGACTTCTATCGCGATCACGGTCGCGTGCGTGAAGACGCAGCCGTGGTGTTTCACCTGTGCTGCCTGCTGCTGCCGTTGTTGTTCAGCATCTACGCGCTGTGGCAGGAGAAGACCCACCTGTTCCGTGACTTCGTCGCGCGTGGCGCGGTGTTGCTGGCGATCGGCAGCGTGGCCTTGGCGCTCGAGCAGAGTTATCCCCAGGCGGTGCTGAACTGGTTGGCGGAGATTCGCTGGCCGGCGCTGCATGGCAGTTGGATGAGCCTGATCCAACTGTCGTACCCGATGTTCCTGATCGGCTTCCTGACCCTGGCGGCGCAGTACTGGTACCAGCCGCGCCCGCTGCATGCGGCGCAACTGGTGGGGCTGCTGGGCATGTTCTGGATGTTGCCGCAGACGTTCATCCTGCCGTTCACCCTGAACATCATGTGCAGCCAGGTGATGCTGATGATTGCCGCTGGTGTGGCCCATGAGGCTTATCAAATGGCCTTTCGCGATGAGCTGACCGGCTTGCCGGGGCGCCGCGCACTGAACGAGCGCATGCAGCGGCTGGGACGCAACTACGTGCTGGCGATGAGCGACGTCGACCATTTCAAGCGTTTCAACGACACCCATGGTCATGACGTCGGCGACCAGGTGCTGCGCCTGGTGGCGAGCAAGTTATCCAAGGTCAACGGCGGCGGGCGCGCTTATCGCTATGGGGGTGAAGAGTTCGCCGTGGTGTTCGCCGGCAAGACGGTGGAAGAATGCTTGCCGCACCTGGAGGAAATCCGCGGGATCATCGCCGATTACGATATCAAGCTGCGTAATTCGGACCGCCCTCAGGACGATCATCAAGGCCGTCAGCGCCGTTCCGGCAGTGGCGCATCGAGTGTTTCGGTGACCATCAGCATTGGCGTGGCTGAGCGCCAGGCCGAGCAGCGCACGCCGGAAGAAGTGCTTAAATCCGCGGACCAGGCGCTGTACGCCGCGAAGGGCGCCGGGCGCAACTGCGTGGTGGCCGCCGGGCAAACCCGGCGTGGCGCAGTGCGTATGGAGAGCGCTGCCGGTTGAGTGATGGCGCTGTATTCAGCAGCGCTACAGTGATTGTCCGCGGCAATGCCCGGCAGTAGGTTGAAACCATCTGCTGACGGAGACATTGCCATGCCTGAATACAAAGCGCCCCTACGCGACATGCGTTTTCTGATCGACAACGTGTTTGATTTCCACGGCCATTACGCCGCCTTGGGCGCGACTGACGCCAGCCCGGACATGGTCAGCGCGATTCTCGAAGAAGGCGCAAAATTCTGCGAAAACGTACTCGCACCGCTTAACCGCAGCGGCGACGAAGAAGGCTGCCATTTCGAAAATGGCGTGGTCACTACGCCCAAGGGCTTCAAGGAGGCCTTCGCCCAATACGTGGAAGGCGGCTGGCACGGTGTGGCCGCGGACCCGGCCTACGGTGGCCAGGGCCTGCCGCAGTCACTGGGCCTGGTGCTCAGCGAGATGATCGGCTCCAGCAACACATCCTGGGGCATGTACCCAGGGCTGACCCACGGCGCGATGTCGGCGATCCACGCCCACGGCACCGCCGAGCAGAAAGACACGTTTCTCAGCAAACTCACTGCCGGCGAATGGACCGGCACCATGTGCCTCACGGAAGCCCACTGCGGCACCGACCTGGGCCTGATCAAAACCCGCGCCGTGCCCCAGGCGGACGGCAGTTATGCGGTCACCGGCAGCAAAATCTTCATCTCGGCCGGCGAACACGACATGAGCGCCAACATCATCCACTTGGTATTGGCCAAACTGCCGGACGCACCGGCGGGCACCAAGGGTATTTCACTGTTTATCGTGCCCAAGTTCCATGCGGACTCCGGCGAGCGTAACGCGGTGCACTGCGGCTCGATCGAACACAAGATGGGCATCAAGGGCTCCGCCACGTGCGTGCTGAACTTCGATGGTGCCAAGGGATTCCTGATCGGTGAGGCGAACAAAGGCCTCAACTGCATGTTCACCATGATGAACCATGCGCGGCTGGGCACCGGTATGCAGGGCCTGTGTAACGGCGAAGCAAGCTTCCAGGGCGCGATCAAATACGCCAACGACCGCCTGCAGATGCGCTCACTGACCGGCGCCAAGGCTCCGGATAAAGCCGCCGACCCGATCATCGTGCACCCCGATGTGCGCCGGATGCTGCTGACCATGAAGGCCTTCAACGAAGGCAACCGCGCACTGACCTACTTCACCGCACAGTTGCTCGACACCGCACACCTGAGTAGCGATGCCACCCAGCGCCAGGACGCCGAAGACCTGCTGGCGTTCCTCACCCCGATCTGCAAAGCCTTCATGACCGACACCGGCCTTGAGGTGACCAACCACGGCATGCAGGTTTTCGGCGGTCACGGTTACATCCGCGAATGGGGCATGGAGCAGCTGGCCCGCGACGCACGGATTGCGCCGATTTATGAAGGTACCAACGGCATCCAGGCTCTCGACCTGCTGGGGCGCAAGGTGCTAGGCAGCCAAGGCAAGTTGCTGCGTGGGTTTACCAAGATCGTGCATAAGTTCTGCGCAGCGCATGCCGAGCATCCGCAACTCAAGGCCTATGTGGCGCAGCTCAATCAGTTGAATGGGGAGTGGGGCGAGTTGACCACCAAGGTCGGCATGGCCGCGATGAAGAATCCCGATGAAGTGGGCGCGGCGGCGGTGGATTACCTGATGTACAGCGGCTACGTGGTGCTCGCTTACCTGTGGCTGCGCATGGCGATCGCTGCCGCTGAACAACCGGATACTGATTTTGCCAAAGCCAAGCTCGCGACCTGCGACTTCTACTTCAAGCGTCTGCTGCCACGTACCGCCACCCACCGCGCGGCGGTGGAAGCGGGCAGCGAATGCCTGATGAGTCTGCCTGCGGAGGCCTTTGCGCTGTGATGACTTAAAAATACCGATCAGTCACAAGTGGACCCTATGTGTCTGAAAAGTTGTTCGGGTACACTCTGAGCCTGTAAAACCGACTCTCACCGAATCACTTTTCACGTTCTCACGAGGTTTGCCATGGCTGATTACAAAGCGCCGCTGCGTGATATGCGCTTCGTCCTCAACGAAGTCTTTGAGGTCGCCACCACTTGGGCCCAATTGCCGGCATTGGCAGACACCGTTGACGCCGAAACCGTAGAGGCCATCCTCGAAGAAGCCGGCAAGGTCACCGCCAAATCCATCGCCCCGCTCAGCCGCGGTGGCGATGAACAGGGTTGCCGCTGGGACAACACCGCGGTGTTCACGCCGGATGGCTTTCCACAGGCCTACGCGACCTATGCGCAAGGCGGCTGGGTTGGGGTTGGCGGTGATCCGATCTTCGGCGGCATGGGGATGCCCAAGGCGGTGTCCGCCCAGGTTGAAGAGATGATCAACTCATCGAGCCTGGCGTTCGGTTTGTACCCGATGCTGACATCCGGCGCCTGCGTGTCAATCAACACCCACGCCAGCGAAGCACTCAAGGCGACTTATCTGCCGAAGATGTATTCCGGTGAATGGTCCGGCTCCATGTGCCTGACCGAGGCCCATGCCGGTACCGACCTGGGGATTATCCGCACCAAGGCCGAGCCACAGGCGGACGGTTCCTACAAAGTCAGCGGCACCAAGATCTTTATCACCGGTGGCGAACACGACCTCACCGACAACATCATCCACCTGGTGCTGGCCAAACTGCCGGATGCGCCGGCCGGTCCCAAGGGGATTTCGCTGTTCCTGGTGCCGAAGTTCATGGTCAATGCCGATGGCAGCCTGGGCGCGCGTAACACGGTGAGCTGTGGGTCCATCGAGCACAAGATGGGGATCCAGGCGTCGGCGACCTGCGTGATGAACTTCGACGACGCCGTGGGTTACCTGGTAGGCGAGCCGAACCGCGGTCTGGCGGCAATGTTCACCATGATGAACTACGAGCGTCTGGGTGTCGGTATCCAGGGACTGGCGTCCGGCGAGCGTTCCTACCAGAACGCGATCGAATATGCCCGCGACCGCCTGCAAAGCCGTGCACCGACGGGCGCTCAGGCGCAAGACAAAATGGCCGACCCGATCATCGTGCACCCGGACGTGCGGCGCATGCTGCTGACCATGAAAGCCGCGAACGAAGGTGGCCGGGCGTTCTCCACCTACGTGGCGACGCAGCTGGACATCGCCAAATTCAGCGACGACGCCGCTGCCCGCGAGCGTGCGGATAACCTGGTGGCATTGCTGACGCCGGTGGCCAAGGCTTTCCTGAGCGACCTGGGGCTGGAAACCACTGTGCTGGGCCAGCAAGTATTTGGCGGCCACGGTTACATTCGCGAGTGGGGCCAGGAGCAACTGGTGCGCGATGTGCGCATCACCCAGATCTACGAAGGCACCAACGGCATCCAGGCCCTGGACCTGATGGGACGCAAGATCGTCGGCAGTGGCGGGGCGTTCTATACCTTGTTCGCTGACGAAATCCGTGGGTTCATTGCCTCGTCGGGGACCGAGCTGGCCGAATTCACCAAACCGCTGAGCGCGGCGGTGGATAACCTGGATGAGTTGACCGCCTGGGTGCTGGACCGCGCCAAGACCAACCCGAACGAAATCGGCGCGGCGTCGGTGGAATACCTGCATGCCTTTGGCTACATGGCTTATGCCTACATGTGGGCACGCATGGCCAAGGCTGCGCTGGGCAAGGAATCGGAAGAAAACTTCTACGCCAGCAAGCTGGGTACTGCACGCTTCTACTTTGCGCGTCTATTGCCGCGTATTCATTCGTTGAGTGCGTCGGTAAAAGCCGGCAGCGAATCGCTGTTCTTGCTGGATGAAGCACTGTTTTAAGGGATTGGAGAGTGTGTAAGCATTCTCTTACATGACGTGCTGCTATTCGTCCTCTATCGCCAGATTGGATCCACGGATAATCTACTTCACATGGACGTCGCGCAGGAAGCGCAAAGCAACAACACGGACACGTAGGATTCTGCCAGGAAGGCGGAGTGAAATGGATGTCAGGGAAACAGTCTGCAAAGCCCCGCTTCGGCGGGGTTTTCTTTTGCCCGTGAAAAAGTCAGGCCGGTGCCTGCGGGGCATTCATCACGTCTTCCAGCAAGGTGCGCAGCAACGCCATCGTCGCCTGCTGACGCTGCACATCGCGGCACACCAAGCCGACTTTCAGCGGCACCCTGGGTTCACTCAGCGGTTTCCATAACAGTGACTGGCTGTTGTGTTCGTCCTGGGAACGCCCCGGCAGCACCGTCGCCAACTTCGTGTGGGGCAAGCTGTCGAGAATCCCCACCATGGTGTTCAGCTCCGCCTGTACTTGCGGGCGTCGTCCGAGGTTGGACAATTGGCCCTGCCAGATCTGCCTGACTTGAAACTCTTCCCCCAACAGCAACATGGGCAACTCGGCCGCCTGCTTCAGCGAGACTTTCTTGAATGCCCGCAAGGGATGGTCCTCGGGGATGACCACCTTTAACTCATCTTCATACAACAACACGCCGTGCAGCCCCGGCTGGCGTGGCGGCAGGTAGCTGATGCCAATATCCAGCGAGCCGTTGAGCAGTCGTCGCTCGATCTCAAGCCCCGTCAATTCGTAAATCTGCACCACCAGATGTGGCTGGGCCTTGCGCACACGCTCCAGCATCTGCGGCACCAGGCTGGTGTGCACGGTTTGCAGGACACCGATGGCCAAGGTGCGCATCGCCTGCCCCTTGAAGTTACGCAGTGCTTCAACCGCCTGTTGCATGCCATCGATCAGCGGCAGGGCATGGTTGTACAGTGTGTGCGCCGCCAGTGTCGGCAGCAGGCGCTTGCTGCTGCGCTCGAACAGGCTCACATCCAGGTTCTGTTCCAACTGGCGTATCTGCTGAGACAGCGCCGGTTGGGAGATCGACAGGCGCTCGGCGGCACGGCCTACGTGGCCTTCCTCATACACCGCGACGAAATAACGCAGTTGCTTGAAATCCATAAGGCTTACTTATCGAAAAAGCTGGAAAAACGAAATGGCTGTTGGCCGCTGAGGCGCCTAGTCTAGCGCCTATTCGCAGGGCTTACAGGGCCGAATCGAGCAATGAACAGCGTTTATGTTGATAGGGTTTACATAGGCAAGGCAAAAAACCTCAGGGCCGTTCTGGCGTGCCGCACCGACCAAGGTCCGGTTGCTATTGGAGGTGAGCTATGAATCTGTTCCGTCGCGCTGCGCCGAGCCTGGACGATTTGCTTCTCGAGGCGCCCAGCGAGACGTCTTCCAGCGAGTCCCTGATGCCCTGCGTCGCCCGCCCGCCGCACGTGTTCGTGCGCGGCCAGGGCTCGTGGCTGTGGGACAGCGACGACCGTGCCTACCTGGATTTCAGTCAGGGCAACGCAGCCAACAGCCTCGGCCACAGCCCCCAGGTGTTGATCAAGGCGCTGGCTGACCAGACCCAGGCGCTGATCAACCCCGGCAACGGCCTGCACAACCGCGCTCAACTCAACCTCGCTGAGCGCCTGTGCCATCGCACCGGTAGCGATCAGGCTTACCTGCTCAACAGCGGCGCGGAAGCCGTCGAAGCCGCGATCAAGTTGGCGCGCAAATGGGGCCAGCTGCATCGCGGCGGGGCCTACCGCATTATCAGTGCCAGCGCGGGTAGCCATGGTCGCAGTTTCGCCGCGATGTCGGCATCGGCGGGTGGCCCGGAAAACCGTTTCGAACCGCAGTTGCCCGGCTTCAGCCATGTGCCCTTCAACGACCTGCCGGCGCTGCATGCGGCAGTCGATGCGCAAACCGTCGCCATCCTGCTCGAACCGATCCAGGGCGAAGCGGGCGTCATTCCTGCGACCGAGCATTACCTCAAAGGCGTTGAGCGCTTGTGCCGTGAACTGGGGATCCTGCTGATTCTCGACGAAGTGCAAACTGGCATCGGCCGCTGCGGTACCTTGCTCGCCGAGCAGCAATACGGCGTGCGTGCCGACATCATCACCCTCGGCAAAGGCCTGGGCGGCGGTGTGCCCCTCGCAGCACTACTGGCGCGTGGTAAAGCCTGTTGTTTCGAGGTGGGCGAGTTGGAAGGTACTCACCACGGTAATGCGCTGATGGCGTCGGCCGGCCTGGCGGTACTCGAGGCGGTGCTGGAGCACGGCTTTATGGACCACGTGCGTGAGTCCGGCTTGTACCTGGGCGAGGGGCTGGCCCGTCTGGCCTACCGCTACGACCACGGTCAATTGCGTGGTCACGGCCTGATGTGGGGCCTGACGTTGTCGGATGATTCTGCGGATGCTGTTGTAAAAGCTGCCCTGCACGAAGGCCTGATCATCAACGCCCCGCAACCAAACTGCTTGCGCTTCACCCCGGCCCTGACCGTGAGCAAAAGCAACATCGACGAAATGCTCCTGCGCCTGGCCCGTGCCTTCTCCCGCGTGCGCACCGCACAACTGCAATGCCGCAAGGGCGTCGCCGTTTAACCTCTTCCTGAACCGTCTCGCGGTCTACGCGGCGCCTCCGGCCTGATTCTTTTGGTTGGGGGCGTTTTTTTGCCTGGATGGCCCAACGCCAGATCCCACTGAACCCTCACGAATGGCCAAGGTCGATTAGCTACACGGCTCACACGAGCCGATTTTTGGAGCTTACCCATGGACATCATTCGTATCATCATTGCCATTCTGCTGCCGCCACTGGGTGTGTTCCTGCAAGTGGGTTTCGCCGGTGCGTTCTGGCTTAACATCCTGCTGACCCTGTGCGGTTACTTCCCCGGCATCATCCACGCGGTGTACATCATCGCCAAGCGCTAAGGCCGTCAGCCTTTTGCGATGAGCCGTGAGTTGCGCTCGTTGCGAAAGGCCAATTGCTCGATGGTCTGGGTCGCGTGTTCGGCTTCTTCCCGCGCTTGCAGGATGATGCCGTGCTGCTCGGACTTGCTGCACACCGGGTCGGCATTGCTCGCGTCTCCCGTGAGCATGAAGGCCTGGCACCGGCAGCCGCCGAAGTCCTTTTCCTTCTCGTCGCAGGAACGGCATGGCTCGGGCATCCAGTCGTAACCGCGAAAGCGGTTGAAGCCGAATGAGTCGTACCAGATGTGCTGCATGCTGTGGTCGCGCACGTTGGGAAATTGCACCGGCATCTGTCGGGCGCCGTGGCAGGGCAGGGCGGTGCCGTCTGGCGTTACTGTCAGAAAGATACTGCCCCAGCCGTTCATGCAGGCTTTAGGGCGCTCCTCGTAGTAATCCGGCGTTACGAAGATCAGCTTGCACGGGTGCCCTTCGGCCTCAAGCTTGGCGCGGTATTCGTTGGTGATGCGTTCGGCGCGCACCAGCTGTTCCCGGGTCGGCAACAACCCCACCCGATTGAGCTGCGCCCAACCGTAGAACTGGCAGGTGGCGAGTTCGACGAAGTCCGCCTCCAATGCAATACACAGCTCGATGATGCGATCGATCTTGTCGATATTGTGCCGATGGGTCACGAAGTTCAGCACCATCGGATAACCGTGGGCCTTCACCGCGCGGGCCATTTCCAGTTTTTGCGCGAAGGCTTTTTTCGAGCCGGCCAGCAGGTTGTTCACCTGTTCGTCGCTGGCCTGGAAGCTGATCTGGATATGGTCCAGGCCGGCTTTCTTGAAATCGCTGATCTTCTGTTCGGTCAGGCCGATGCCGGAGGTGATCAGGTTGGTATAGAACCCCAGCCTGCGCGCCTCGGCGATCAGCTCGGCGAGGTCTTGACGGACCAACGGCTCGCCGCCGGAAAACCCCAGCTGTGCCGCGCCCATCTCGCGGGCTTCGCGAAACACCTTGAACCACTGCTCGGTGCTCAGCTCTTTGCCCTGCTCGGCAAAATCCAGCGGGTTGGAGCAGTACGGGCACTGCAGCGGGCAGCGATAGGTCAGCTCGGCCAGTAACCATAGCGGCAAGCCAATCGGCGGTTTTTCAGGCAAGGGTGATCCAGTGCTCTGCACGGGCGACCTCCATGAATTGCTCGATGTCTTCGCCGAGCTCAGGCACGCCGGGGAACTGTTTATCCAGCTCGGCGATGATCGTCGCCACGTCGCGCTCACCGTCGATCAAACCGCCGATCAGCGCAGCGCTGTCATTGAGCTTGATCATGCCTTCGGGGTAGAGCAACACATGGCCCTTTTGCGCGGGCTCGTACTGGAAGCGATAGCCTTGGCGCCAGGTGGGTTTCTTGCTGCGATCAAAGCTCATAGGGTGATCCCTTTATGCCACACACGCTGCTCGGTCACGCTGTGATACGGCGGGCGGTTGAGTTCGTAAGCCATGCTCATGGCATCCAGCATGCTCCACAGGATATCCAGTTTGAACTGGAGAATTTCCAGCATGCGCTCCTGGCCTTCACGGGTGGTGTAGTGCTGCAGGGTGATCGCCAAACCATGTTCCACGTCGCGCCGGGCCTGGCCGAGACGGGTGCGGAAGTATTCATACCCGGCCGGGTCGATCCACGGGTAATGCTGCGGCCAGCTGTCGAGGCGCGATTGGTGGATCTGCGGCGCGAACAGCTCGGTCAGCGAGCTGCTGGCGGCTTCCTGCCAACTGGCGCGGCGGGCGAAGTTGACGTAGGCATCCACCGCAAACCGCACGCCTGGCAACACCAGTTCCTGAGAGCGTAGTTGGTCGGGGTCCAGTCCAACGGCCTGGCCGAGGCGCAGCCAGGCTTCGATGCCGCCGTCCTCACCGGGGGCGCCATCGTGGTCGAGCAAGCGCTGGATCCACTCGCGGCGGATCTCACGGTCTGGGCAATTTGCCAGGATAGCGGCGTCTTTCAGGGGGATGTTCACCTGATAGTAGAAGCGGTTGGCGACCCAGCCCTGGATCTGCTCGCGGGTTGCGCGGCCTTCGTACATCGCCACGTGGTACGGGTGGTGGATATGGTAGAAGGCGCCTTTGGCACGCAGGGCGGCTTCGAATTCAGCGGTGGTCAATGGCGTGTCGGTCATTTCGATCGCTCCTACAGTTCAATGCTCATGCCGTCGTAAGCCACTTCGACATTGCGCCGCACCAGCTCCGCTCGCTCGGGGGAGTCTTCATCAAGGATCGGGTTGGTGTTGTTGATGTGAATAAGCACTTTGCGCTGTTTAGGCAATTGCTCCAGCACTTCCAGCATGCCGCCGGGGCCGTTCTGCGCCAGGTGGCCCATCTCGCGGCCGGTGCGGGTGCCGACGCCACGGCGCTGCATTTCGTCGTCATCCCACATTGTGCCGTCCACCAGCAGGCAGTCGCTGCCGGCCATGATCTCCAGCAACGGCGCGTCGACCTTGCCCAGCCCTGGCGCGTAGAACAGTTTGCCGCCGGTGCGCAGGTCTTCGACGATCAGGCCGATGTTGTCGCCGGGGTGCGGGTCGAAGCGGTGCGGCGAGTAGGGCGGCGCGGCACTGCGCAGTGGCAGCGGGGTGAAGCGCAGGTTCGGGCAGGCCGGGATGGTGAAGCTGGCGTCCAGCTCGATGCGGTTCCAGGCCAGGCCGCCGTTCCAGTGGGTGAGCATAGTGAACAGCGGGAAGCCGGTGCTCAGGTCTTCATGGACCATGTCGGTGCACCACACCTGGTGCGGGCAACCTTCACGCAGGCTCAGCAGGCCGGTGGTGTGGTCGATCTGGCTGTCCATCAGGATGATCGCGCTGATGCCGGTGTCGCGCAGGGCGCGGCCAGGTTGCATCGGTGCAAAGCCCTGGAGTTGCGCACGGATATCCGGCGAGGCATTGCACAGCACCCAGTTCACCCCATCGTCGGAGATCGCGATGGACGACTGGGTACGCGCCTGGGCCCGCAGGCTGCCATCACGAAAACCCGCGCAGTTCACGCAGTTGCAGTTCCACTGCGGGAAACCACCGCCGGCGGCGGAACCTAGAATCTGGACAAACATGGCAGCTCCATCAAGCTCAAAACAAAAACGCCCCGGGCGAACCGAGGCGTTGTATTACCCAGCGGGTTAACGGCTGGCGAAGTACATGGTGACTTCGAAACCGATGCGCAGATCAGTGTAAGCAGGTTTGGACCAGGTCATATTCTTACTCCTACGAAGGGATGGGACGTTTACTACCAAGTAATACATATAGTCCACCTCCAATCGGAGATGTTCAGATGTGTGCGTGGGAATGTTACGCAATTCTTTTCAAGTTAGCGCTGTCTTGATGGAAAAAGCCTTTTGCAGGGGCGGCAATGATCAGCCAGCCGCTTGCCAGGTAGCCGAGCTGCACGGGCCGTTGGCCACGCAGCGCCAGCCGCCTGTGGCGTCATTCAATTGCTGGGCGGCGAGCTGCAACGCTTCGCGGGTACAGGCTTGGATGTGGGATTGCAGTTGATCCAGATAACCCGACGGATGACCTGCCAGATGGGCGTGCCACAGCAGTTCGGCGGCTTGGGCGTTGGGCAGTGTCTGTGCTGAGAACTGCTGTGCCAGGGCCAGGTTGCCCAGGTCGTCGCTGCTATCGATCAGTGCCGGCAGTTGTTGGAGGAAGGCTTGCAGGTGATCAGCGATGCCCTCCAGGGACACGCGGGGGGATTGCACGCCGAATAGCAGGCCGGTCTGGCCGTTTATCTGTCGGATGCCGCTGAACACGGCGTAGCCGATTTGCAGCTCGACGCGCAGGCGCTGGTAGAACGGCCCTTGGACCAGATGGCCCAGCAGTCGCCATGCGGCTTCATCCGCCAGGGACTGGCTTGGCGCCTGGCAAAACAGCAGCAGTGCAGCTTCGTCCGAGTCGGTTTTTAGCGTGTGCCATAGGCGCTGACCGCTGAGGGAAGGACGTGCTTGATCAAGCCGCGCGGGTTGCCCTGGCAGCCGGGCCGCTGCGGTTTTGATCGCGGCTTCATGGGCGGCGGAAAAGCCCAGGCCCAGGCCTTGCCAACGTGCGGTGGCCCAGGCTGTCGATTCAGCGTTGTGACCGTTGCAGCAAGCGGGCAGCGCCTTGAGCAATTCACGGATGGCAATCATCTGTGGCAAGACGGGTTGAGCTTCCTGCGCTTGATTCAGGCTTTGCGCCAACCGGTCCAACACGGCTGGCATGGGCTCCTGCAGCCCGACCATCTTCACCAGCCCGTCCTGCCCCAGGTTTTCGAATGACAATTCGACGCCTGCCTGACGGGCATTCTCACGCAACGGCTGCAAAGCACTTTCAAGGCCGCAAGGCGCTGACCGCCATTGCAGATACAGCGCGCCTTCGTCGCCGTCGTCTGCCAATGCTTGACTGAATGTCAGCGCCGACACTTCCTTGCGGCCACGGGAACGATCCTGGGCAAAGGTGCGTAAGCCTCGGTGGGCGCTGGTCTGGCCGCGAATCAGGCCGGCGCGTTCTTCCTTGATCGGAGGGCGCAGGAATGGGTTGTTCGGTGGCAGTTGCCACGTGTGTCCGGAGGGCGGTAGGTGCAGTGAATCCAGTAGGGTCTTGAGGGCGGCCACACTCTGTTCCGAGAGATCCTGGCTGTGGTTTTTTGCCAATGCCAGGGCGCCTTGGACCTGCCGTTGCCGAGCGGCCAACAGTGCGAATTCTTCCCGCAGTGAAGTCCAGTCGCTGTGTGCGAAAAAGCTCAGCCAGTCGAGCAGCAATGCCTCTATTTGGCTAGCCGATTCGCCTCGGGTGGTGAAGTCGATATCCAGCACAGCCTGCCCAGCGTAGTCATAAAGCACTGACGCCTGCAGTGCACTGGCCAGTTGTCGCGTCTTCAGTTCAGCCAGCAATCCGCCGGGCGCCGAGGTGTTAAGCCAAGTGCAAAGAAACTCCAGCGCTGGCCGGGGCGCGTCGCAGGTAATGACGTGATGCAGGTGATGATTGGCGATGTGCTGATAGCCCCGCGCCTGGCCCGGCATCAATGCCGGTGGGGCGGATTGTGGGCGCAGAGGCCCAGAAGTCAGCTGTTCACTGAACGACTGTGCCAGGCCTTGCAGCGCCTCCAGTGATTGCGGGCCCGCCAGGCTCAAGGTCATCTGTCCGCTCTGATAGAACTGCGCGTGAAATTCGCGCAACGCCTGCTGAAATGCCTCACGTTCTACCGGCAAGCTGTCGCGGTTGCCTGCATGGAAACCCCGCAGTGGATGATCCGCCGCCAGTCCTTCAAGCAACGCGACCTGCTGCTGAGCCTTGGCATCCTGGGACCAGGCGACGAATTCCGCGTGCACTACCTCGCGCTCGCGCAATTGATCCTCCAGGGCCAGGCGCGGGTGGGTGAGCATGTCACCCAAGCGCTCCAACCCACCGGCAAATGTTGCAACCGGCAATTCAAAGAAAAAATCCGTGGTGCGCTCGCGGGTGCTGGCATTGACCTGACCGCCATGGCGTTGCACGTAGGCCATCAACCCTTCACTCGTGGGAAAGCGCTCTGTGCCGAGGAACAGCAAATGCTCCAGGAAATGCGCCAACCCCGGCCAAGCCAGTGGCACATCATGGCTGCCTGCCGCTACGCGCAAAACGGCGGCGCAACGTTTCAAACGCGGCGCATGCTGCAAGGCAACCTGCAGGCCATTGGCCAGGGTCAGTTGAAGGGGATGAGGGTGGGCCGGCGCAGGCATGGGCACTTCCGAAACGTAGAATGTGCCCATGTTAGCAAACCGACTGGATCAGGGCTTGTGCAGCGCCCCGTACAACTCGGGGCGACGGTCCTGCAAGTAGTGATTGGCGGCGCGGGCGTCGAGGATCGACTGGCGATCCAGCTCCCCGACGATCAAGGCTTCATCCAGACCCGCCTGGGCAATGCGCTGGCCATTCGGTGCGGCGATGCTGCTTTGCCCGCAGTACTGGATCTCGCCTTCACGCCCACAGTAATTGGCGTAGGCCACATAACACTGGTTTTCGAAGGCCCGCGCCCGCACGGTGACGTCGGCGACAAAGTCGAACGGCACCATGTTGGCGGTGGGCACCAGGATCAGTTCGGCACCGGCCAGGGCTAGGCGCCGGGTGTTTTCCGGGAACTCCAGGTCGTAACAGATCAGAAAACCAAGCGTCCAGCCGTTGAGCTCCACCAGAGGGAAATTATCCTCGCCGGCGCTGAACATCGAGTGGTCCAGGTCGCCAAACAGATGGGTCTTGCGGTAGTTGCACCGGCACTGGCCGTGGGCGTCGATCAACTGCACGGCGTTGTAGATCTGGCCATCCTCGGCCCGTTCCGGGTAACCGTACAGAATTGCCAGACCGGCGCTTTTGGCCAGTTCGGCAATCGCCTGTGCCGACGGCCCATCCTGCGCCTCGGCCAGCGCGCCAACGGCCTCGGCGCCGATGTTGTAGCCGGTGAGAAACATCTCCGGCAGCACCAGCACATCGGCACTGGAGGCCTCATGCGCCAAAGCGTGCAGGCGCTTGAGGTTGCCGCTTACATCCAGCGGCTGCGGTGGGCATTGGTACAGGGCGACGCGCATGTTCAACTCCTTAATCGGCCAGGGCGATCGGCCCGATTTCATCGAATACGTCACCCGGTCCTGGGTTCTCCGGGTGAGTGCTGCCACCGAAGTGGGTCATGATGCCCCACACCGCGTTCAGCGAGGTTTGCACGGCGCCTTCGACCCAGGCAGGCGTCCAGGACACATCATCACCGGCTATAAAGATCCCACGTTGCTCGGCGGGCATGTCCTTCTGCATGAAGTGTGCATACATGCGTTGGTTGTAGCGATAGTGGCCCGGCAGCGCGCCTTTGAAGGCACCGAGGAAATGCGGGTCGGCTTCCCATGACACGGTGATCGGGTCGCCGATGATGCGCGCCTTGATATCGACTTTCGGGTAGATCTTTTTCAGGGCGTCGAGGGCCAGTTTTACGCGCTTGTCGATGGGCTGCGGCAGCATTTTCAGGGCGTCGCTCATCCACGAGTACGACAGGCAGATCACACCCGGCTTGTCGTCGCCGTTATCGAACAGATACGTGCCACGGGTCAGGCGATCGGTGAGGGTCATGCTCATCAGGTCACGGCCGGTCTCCGGGTCTTTGTCTTTCCAGAACGGGCGGTCGACCATCACGAAGGTTTTCGACGATTGCATGTAGCGCGTGCGGTCCAGGGCCATCCACATCTTTTGCGAGAACAGGGTTTCGTCGCATTCGATCTGGGTGGTCAGCAGCCAGCTTTGGCAGGTGGTCAGTACAGCAGCGTATTCGCGAGTGTCGCCATAGTTGTCGGTGACGGCGAAACGACCATCCGCGGCATGAGCAATGCGTTTCACCCCTGCCCTTGGCGCACCGCGGTGCAGCGAACTCAGGCTGGTGCCCGCCGGCCAGTGGGCGCAACGCTCCGGTACATGGCGCCAGATGCCCATCGGCACCTGTGCCACGCCGCCGACCACCAGGTGTTGGTGGTCATCGCAGTTGGTCATTACCACGCGGAAGATTTCCAGCATCGAGTTGGGGAAGTCCGAGTCCCAGCCGCCGGTGCCAAAGCCGACCTGGCCGAACACTTCGCGGTGATGGAAGGACAACTTGGCGAAGGCCTTGGAGGTGGCGACAAAGTCGTAGAAGGTGCGGTCATCCCACAGTGGCACCAGCTTGTTCCACAGCTCCTTGAGGCGCGGCACGTCGCGGTCGCGGATGGCTTGCTGGATATCGCCGAACTGCGAACCCGCTTCCAGGGCGTCGGCCCAGGCGTCCGCCACTTCCTGGAACAGGACCGGCAAGTCGGAGAGTTTTTGCGCGTAGTGGGTCTGGCCTTCAAGGTCAATGACCGTACTGCCGGACGCCGGCGTCAGTGGGTTGGGGAAGGGTTTGGTTTCCAGCCCCAGCTTGTCGACATAGTGATAGAACGCGGTGGACGACACCGGAAAGCGCATGCCACCCAGCTCGGCGATGATGCCTTCGGCCCCTTCGAAGGCTTGGGAGCGCAGGCGGCCGCCCATTTTAGAGGCTTCGTACACCACCGGCTTGAGGCCCAGTTTCATCAGCTCGTAGGCGGCCACCAGGCCCGCGATCCCGGCGCCGACAATCGCCACTTCGGCACCGTGGTTGGCGGTGGGGATGCTGCCCAGGCCTGCGGGGTGTTCGATCCAGTCATCAAAGGCAAACGGAAAGTCCGGACCGAAGATGGTGATGGGTTTCTTGCCGTCGGCGGGGTGGCGATTGGTCTTGCTGATGGTGCTGGACGGAATGCTCATGGCTGACCCTTACTGGCGACCTGGCGGGCGTGACCCGCTGAGTATAGGAAAAGATGGCAGCCAGTTTAGGGAGCGTGGCGTTCGTTAATAAGGCGCAAAGTGTCGTCGGATTGATCTGTTTTTAGTCAGAATGACGAACCTGTTGATCAGATTGGCTGTCCGCGATCCAATTTGTTACTGAGGATGATCGACGTTGTGGTTTTCTCCACCCCATCCACACTGCCGATCTGGTCCAGCAATTGGTCCAACTGCTCGGGCGAATCCGTGCGCAGCCAAGCGACGTAATCGAACTCACCACTCACCGCGCACAACTGTTGCACCTGGGCCATCGCACTCAACCTACGCAGCACTTCCTTGCCCGAGCGCGCTTGCACGGTGATCCCGACGTAAGCCTGCAAACCACCATCGACGACACGCTGCCCGAGGCGCACGCCATAACCGGTGATCACCTGGGTTTTCTCCAGGCGTGCCAGGCGCGACGTCACCGTGGTGCGTGCGATGCCCAACTGCCGGGCGAGCATGGCCACACTTTCGCGGGCGTTGATCTGCAGGGCGGCGATCAGTTGGCGATCAATTTCGTCTAGGGCGGGCAAGGCGAGGGCTCCGATACGGGGGGGGCAATGTGCTGGCATCTTACAGGCTGGCGTCGGCGAGGAGGCAGCGGGTAAACAGTTGCGGCACGGGGAGATGCTGTTGGCTGTGGCGACTGAGCAGGATGATTTCGCGGTAAAACGTCAGGCCGCCCAATGGGATGATTCGCACCTTGGGCGAGCGCTCCAGCCACAACCCCGCCTGAGGAATCAACGACACGCCCAGGCCACACTCGACCATCTTGACGATGGCTTCCAGCTCATCCAACTCCAGCGCCATCTGTACATCCAGCTTCTGTTCACGCAGGAAGCGGCTGACCAACCGTCCGCCAAACGAAGCACGGTCGTAACGTACATGGGGCTGTGTCGCGAGCACGTGCAAAGGGTCATCGCCCGTCAGCGCATGAGGCACGACCAGTACAAACGGCTCCTTGCGCAGGACCTGTACGTGCAACTCCTTGGGCAAATCAAAGGGCGGACGAATGATGATGGCCGAATCCAATTCGCCGGCGTCCACCCGACTCAACAGCTCCAGGGACACACCGGGTATCAGTTTGCACTCCACCGTCGGCGCCGCCTGGCGCAAACGCACCAGTGCCTGGGGCAGCAGACCGGTTTGCGCGGTGGTGATGGCGCCCACTTTCAGCTCGCCTCGGTACTCGTTGGCACCCACCGGCACGGCCATGCGATTGAAGGTTTCCAGGATCTCCCTGGCCAACGGCAAGGCGCGCAAACCGGCCGCATTCAACGTGGCCTGGCGCCCGGTACGGTCGAACAACTGCACGCCGAGCGTCTGTTCCAGTTGACGAATCTGCGCACTGACCGCCGACTGCGTCAGCCCGATATGCATGCCTGCCGCCGCGAACGTGCCGTGACGGGTTACCGCAATAAAGGTCTTCAATTCGCGCAACATGGGCGTCTCGATTGATCAAAATAATTTGAGCTCGGCGCAAAAACTATCGTCTTTTCATCGTCAGGAGCAAGGCTAAACTCGGGGCACTTAATACCCACAGAGGTTTGACCTGATGACACTCGCACCTTTTCACCTGGCAATTCCGGTCTATGACCTCGCCGCTGCGCGGCATTTCTACGGTCAAGTCTTTGGCCTTGAAGAGGGGCGTTCCAGCGAACACTGGGTCGACTTCAACTTCTTCGGGCATCAGTTGGTCATTCACGAACACCCGAAAACCGCCTCACAGGAATCCGCCCACACCAACGCAGTCGACGGCCACAACGTGCCCGTGCCGCATTTCGGCGTGGTACTGGGCTGGGAAGAGTGGCAGGCGTTGGCGGAGCGCCTGCAGGCGCAGCAAACCCGGTTCGTGCTGGAACCGCACATTCGTTTCAAGGGCCAAGTGGGGGAGCAGGCGACGTTGTTTCTGTTTGACCCCTGCGGGAACGCACTGGAGTTCAAGGCATTCAGGGATATCGGGCAGTTGTTTGCGAAGTGAGGCTGCCAGACACACAAAAGCCGCGCAATGCGCGGCTTTCTTGTTTGGTGGGCCCACACGGACTTGAACCGTGGACCAAAGGATTATGAGTCCTCTGCTCTGACCAACTGAGCTATAGGCCCTGTAACAGGTCGCGGATTATAACGATGGTTTCTCCGCTGTGCCATCCGAAAAGTCCTCAATCCTCATACGAAGAAACGTCGCGGCAAAAAGCGCCGGCGGTAGCGGCAGGCTGACGATGTAGCCTTGCATCTGTTCGCAGCCTTCGGCAGCCAGGAAGGCTTGCTGTGCGGGGTTCTCCACGCCTTCGGCGATGATGGTGAATTGCATGCTGTGGCCCAAGGCGATGATGGCGCGCACGATGGCGGCGTCGTGGGGGTCGTCGGGCAGGCCGCGGACGAAGGATTGGTCGATCTTGAGGAAGTCCAGCGGCAGGCGTTTGAGGTAGCTGAGGGATGAATAGCCGGTGCCAAAGTCGTCAATGGCGAGCTGTACGCCGAGGTCTTTGAGCTGGTGCAGGACATCCAGCGCTTCTTCGGCCTGGCTCATGATGAAGTTTTCGGTGATTTCCAGTTGCAGGCGGCCGGGATCGAGCTGGTAGTCATGCAGCAGCTGTTTGATACGGCCCAATAAGCCGGGGTGGCGCAATTGTGCGCCGGCCAGGTTGACCGACAGCGGGCCGAAATCGTCGAAGTGGCCTTGCCAGGCGTGCATTTGCCGGCAGGCCTGTTCCAGCACCCAGTCGCCAATCTGCAGGATCATGCCATTCTCTTCGGCGAGGGCAATAAAGTGTTCGGGCGGTACGTCGCCAAACGTGGGGTGATGCCAGCGGATCAGCGCTTCGGCACCGATCAGTTCATGGGTCGCGAGGCTCAGTTTGGGCTGGTAGTAGAGGCTCAGCTCATCGCGCTCGATGGCGCGGCGCAGTTCGTGTTCGAGTGCCACGCGTTCGTTGGCCTGGGCGGTGAGGTCGCGAGTATAGCTTTCAACCCGGTTGCGCCCCTTGGCCTTGGAGCGGTACATCGCGGCGTCGGCGTTCTTGACCAGCGTGGCGACGTCGGTGCCGTCCTCCGGGTATAGGCTGGTGCCGATGCTCGCGCTGATAAAGAACTCATGCTCACCCGCCTGGAACGGTGGTGTGAAGCAGGCCAGCAGTTTGTTGGCCAGGTACTGGGCGTCGCTGGCGTGCTGCAAGCCGGGGAGCAGGATGATGAACTCGTCGCCGCCCAGGCGGGCGACGGTGTCGATGTCTCGCAACTGCTCCTTGAGGCGCACGGCGATGTCTTTGAGCAGCAGGTCGCCGATCGGGTGGCCGAGGCTGTCGTTGATGTGTTTGAAGCGGTCCAGGTCGAGAAACAGTACGGCGCCTTGTTGACCGGTTTCCTGATGGCCGTTGAGGGCCGCTTGCAGCCGGCTTTCGAAGAGTGTGCGGTTGGGCAGGCCGGTCAAGGGGTCGTGATGCGCCTGGTAGTCGAGGCGCGCCTGGGCAAGTTTGAGGCTGGAGATGTCGGCAAACACCGCGACGAAGTGTGTGATCAACTGCTCGCGGTTGCGCACGGCGCTGATGGTCAGCCAACTGGGGTAAAGCTCACCGTTCTTGCGACGGTTGGAGATCTCGCCCTGCCAGTGCCCTTGGGCGGTCAATTGGTGCCACATCGCCGCATAAAATGCGCTGTCATGCAGCCCGGAAGCGAGTAAGCGGGGGGTGTTGCCGAGGGCTTCGGCCTCGCTGTAGCCGGTGATTTCACTGAAGGCACGGTTGACGGCACTGATGTTCTGCCGGGTGTCGGTGATCAATACACCTTCGGCCGTGCTCTCGAACACGGTGGCAGCTTGTTGCAGTTTTTCCTGCATCAGTTGGCGTTCGGTGATGTCTCGCGCGATGGTCAGCATGCAATCGTCGTCGCCGATAGGCAGCGGGCGGCTGGATAACTCGCACAGGCGGATCTGGCCATCGCTGCGGCGTATATGGCAGATGAAGTCGCGCACAAAGCCATCGCGCTGCATCAGCTCCAGCATGTGTTTGCGTTCGTTGAGGTCGACCCAGATGCCCAGGTCCAAGGTCGATTGGTCGAGGGACGTGGCGCTGGTGAAACCAGTGATTCGGCTGAAACCGTCGTTCACTTCAATCAGCAGACCATCGCGCTGTCGGCTCAGCAGCAAACCGTCAGGGGAGGCGTGAAAGGCCTTGGCGAATTTCTCTTCGGAGGTCTGCAGTTGTTGCTGGGTTTCCTTGAGCTGGGTGATGTCGCGCACCACCACCACAATGGCTTCAATGGTGTCGAGTTGAAACGGTTCGGCGGAGATCAACCCGGTGAAGGCTTGGCCATTGCTGCGCAGAAAGGGCATTTCCAGGTTGCGAATGCTGGTGGTCTGCACCCGTTGCAGCAGGTCCGGCCCCACGCCCTGAATGCCCCAGATATTCAGTTCGGTGGCGGTTTTACCCACCACGTGTTCGGCCTTCAGGCCTATTTGGTCTTCGAATGCCTTGTTGACCTCCAGCAGGCAGCCATCGGAGAGACGAGCAATCACCAACATGTCCGGGCATTGCTGGAACACCGAGGCGAATTTCTGCTCGGACAGCTGCAAGGCTTCCTCGGTGCGCTTGGCCTCGCTGATATCGATCATCAGGCCGCGCAGTACCGGCTCATGCCCGTGTTCTATCAGGCTGACGATGTCACGCACCCACAGGCAACGGCCGTCGGCGGTGATCACGCGGTAATCGATGCTGTGATCGCGGTTAGCGCGGGTTTCACGGTAGCAATAGGCTTCGGCGCGCGTCAGGTCAGCGGGGTGAATGATGTTGCGCCAGAAGCCCGGAATCAGCCAGTGTGCGCGGGGATAACCGAGTAATTCCTCGGCATGCGGTGACACGTAGCTGTAGGTGAAGTCGGTGACACTGGCTTCCCAGGCGATGGCGGACAGGCTCTCCACCAGGCCGCGATAGTGGTATTCGCTGCTGCGCAGTTCCTGTTCGAGGGCGACGCGGCGGGCAATTTCCGAACTGAGCCGGCGATTGATCCGGATCACCACGGCCAATACGGTGCTCAATAACAGCACGGCGGGCAGGCCATAGATCAGCAGGTCCTTCCAGAACGTGCGATGGTCGGTAACGCTGCCGACCCAATGTTGCTGGATCGCGTCGGTTTCTTCCGGGCTGAGGTCAGCCAGCACCTTGTCGAGGATGCCCACGAGCATTTTGTTGTCGCGCGGTACGCCCATCGCCAATTGGTAACGGTAGGGGGTTTCGCCGCTGACGTACAAGCCGTCGAGCTTGAGTTGGCGAAGGCTCCAGACGCTTGAGGCGAGGTCGCCGACCACCGCATCCACTTCATCGGTGGCCAGGGCCTGCAGCGTCGAGCTGACGTTCGGCATGGCCACCAGGTTGAGGTCGGGATGATGGGTGCGCAGCAGTTCATGAGGGGCGTAGTTTTCTACCACGGCAATCTTCAAGCCGTAGAGGTCCTTCAGGGTGCGCGGTTTGGCGCCGCCTTCATGGGCCAGGATGACGATGGGGAAGTCCAGGTACGGGCGAGTGAATGCCATGTAGCCCTGGCGCTCGGGTGTGGACATGATGCCGGGCAGCAGGTCGAGCTGGTTGTTGCGGGCCTGCTCCAGCACGGCGCTCCAGTTCTCCGGCTCGATCAGCTTGACGCGCACGCCCAGGCGGTCCTGGATCAGGCGCACGTAGTCGGCCGCCAAACCTTGGTAGCGGCCCTCGTCGTCACGGTATTCAAAGGGTGGCCACGACGCATCCACCCCCAAGCGCAACTCCTGATGGTCCGCCAGCCAGCCACGCTCATCATCGCTAAGAGTCAACGCGCCAGCCGTTGCGGTCCAGGTCAGCAGCGACAGCAGTAACACGGCCGGCAGTCTGGGCATAACGGTCTCGTTATGGCACGGGGAATATTTCGAGTGTAGACGGGCATTGCGAGGGAGGGGTGTTGCTTGGGATTTTATCTGTAGAAAGCAAAACCCCCGGCCTGGGCCGGGGGTTCTGGTATCACTCGTCGAGGAAGGAGCGCAGATGCTCGCTTCGCGTCGGGTGGCGCAACTTGCGCAACGCCTTGGCTTCGATCTGACGGATCCGCTCACGCGTCACGTCAAACTGCTTACCGACTTCCTCAAGGGTGTGGTCGGTATTCATGTCGATGCCGAAACGCATGCGCAGTACCTTGGCTTCACGGGCAGTGAGGCCGGACAGTACGTCGCGAGTCGCTTCTTTCAAGCTCTCAACGGTGGCGACATCGATTGGCGACTGCATGGTCGAGTCTTCGATGAAGTCACCCAGATGGGAGTCTTCGTCATCACCAATCGGGGTTTCCATGGAGATCGGCTCTTTAGCGATCTTCAACACCTTGCGGATTTTATCCTCAGGCATTTCCATGCGTTCGCCCAGCTCTTCCGGGGTCGGTTCGCGACCCATTTCCTGCAACATCTGCCGGGAAATACGGTTGAGCTTGTTGATCGTCTCGATCATGTGCACCGGAATACGGATGGTGCGGGCCTGGTCGGCGATCGAGCGAGTGATCGCCTGACGGATCCACCAGGTGGCATAAGTCGAGAACTTGTAGCCGCGACGGTATTCGAACTTGTCCACAGCCTTCATCAAGCCGATGTTGCCTTCCTGGATCAGGTCGAGGAATTGCAGGCCACGGTTGGTGTACTTCTTGGCGATGGAGATCACCAGACGCAAGTTCGCTTCAACCATCTCTTTCTTCGCGCGGCGGGCCTTGGCCTCACCGATCGACATGCGACGGTTGATGTCCTTGATCTCGGCAATCGTCAGACCGGTTTCGGTCTCAAGCGCGGTCAGCTTCTGCTGGCAACGGATGATGTCCGGTTGCAGGCGACCAATGGCTTCAGCGTATTTCGCCTTGCCCTTGGCCAGTGCGTCGGTCCAGCTTTCATCTACTTCGTTGCCCGGGAACTGGCGCAGGAAGTCGGCACGCGGCATACGGGCATCACGCACACACAGCTGCATGATTGCGCGTTCTTGGGCACGCAGACGCTCCAGGGCGCTGCGGACACGCTCAACCAGGCCTTCGAATTGCTTCGGCACCAGCTTGATCGGCATGAACAGCTCAGCCAGGGCCACCAGCTCGGCAATCGCCTGCTTGTTGGCGCGACCGTGCTTTTTCAGGGCCTTGCGGGTGATTTCCATTTGATCGGAAACCGCACCGAAACGCTGGGCAGCGATGATCGGGTCTGGACCGCTTTCAACTTCATCTTCGTCGTCGCCGCTGGCTTCAGCGTCGTCGTCTTCGGTGTCGTCGTCCGCTTTCGCAGCCTTGGCATCAACAGGCGGCGGCACTTCGGCGGCAGGCGGCGCGATGCCGTCGTCCGGATCGATGTAGCCACTCAGGACGTCAGACAGGCGGCCACCTTCGGTGGTGACGCGGGTGTACTCGGAGAGAATGTGGTCAACCGTGCCAGGGAAGTGCGCAATTGCGCCCATCACTTCACGGATACCCTCTTCGATACGCTTGGCGATTTCGATTTCGCCTTCGCGTGTCAGCAGCTCGACGGTACCCATTTCACGCATATACATGCGCACAGGGTCGGTGGTACGACCGATATCGGTCTCCACAGCGGCCAGCGCGGCAGCAGCTTCTTCAGCGGCAGCCTCGTCGGTATCGGCGTCCGCCAGCATAAGGGAATCCTTATCTGGCGCAGCTTCGAATACGTTGATCCCCATGTCGTTAATCATGCGGATGATGTCTTCCACCTGCTCTGGATCTGAAATATCCTCAGGCAGGTGGTCGTTGACCTCCGCGTAAGTCAGGTAACCCTGCTCACGACCGAGAACGATCAACTCTTTGATACGAGACTGCTGTTGCGCTTTTCCGGACATAACACCCTATCCACTGAAGGTCTTGGCGGGCAAAAAACAAGCCGAGGATTATACCCGAGCTATGACCTCACACGCCAGCTGAGGTCGGGTTTGATGCGGAAACATTCTGTTTTAAGAGGTCGCGCATCTGTTTTGCTATCTGAATTTGCTCTTCAGCCGATAATCCCGGCTGCCTTGCTTTCTTGATCAGTTCATCGAGGGTCTGCGTATGCTGGCCCGCGGATAACCTAGTAATGGTGTCTAAAAACTGTTGTTCAAGGTTATCGCCGTCAATTAGCCACTCCTTTTCCGCAAGGGCTTTCAACAGTCGGCCCTGTTCGGTGCCGTGCCAGCGCGCCATCAACTGAATTGAGTTTAGCTTAGGATTTTTCTGTACCGCCTCGATCAAGGCGATCAGTACCTGGGCGTAAGTGTTGCTCGCGTTGGCAAAGTGATCGGCGCTCTCGACCTTTTCCGCCAGTTGCGGATGGTGGATGAGCGTGCGCAGGGCAATGAGCGTTGGCGCTTCTACGGCGACAGGCGTCCGCGGGGCATACGCCTCATCGCGATCACCGCGCTTGCCGTTCTTGCTCCAGGGTTTCTTTTCCCATTTCTTGCCGTCGTTGCCGGACTTTTTCGGTGTCCACTCCTGCTGGGGGGCGTAGGCCTCCTGAGGTTGATGGAAGTCGGAATAGTCCGGCATGGCGTCGTAATCCATGCCTGGGTCATAGGCCGGTGGCGGCGCATCATGCGGCGTGTTGTGCACCAGCTGGCTGACGGCTTCGCCGCTTAACCCGGTGATTTCCTGCAGGCGCATGCGCATCAATGACTTCAGGTTGGCGCCGGGGACTTTGTCGATCAGCGGCGCCGCAAGGGTGGCCATGTGGGCCTTGCCTTCGAGGGAGCGTGGGTCGGCTTCTTCGGTCAGTTGCTGGAAGAAGTAGTCCGCCAGTGGCTGTGCATGCTGGTTGATGCGCGCGCGGAACGCGTCGGTGCCTTCGGAGCGCACCAGGGTGTCCGGGTCTTCGCCTTCGGGCAGGAACAGGAAGCGTGCGCGACGCCCGTCCTGCAGGCTCGACAGCGTGGCTTCGAGTGCGCGCCAGGCTGCATTGCGGCCGGCCTGGTCGCCGTCGAAGCAGAACAACACGCTGGGCACCACGCGAAACAGGCGTTTCATGTGTTCTTCGCTGGTGGCGGTGCCCAGGGTGGCGACCGCGTTGCGCAAGCCTTGTTGGGCGAGCGCGATGACGTCCATATAACCTTCAACCACGATAATCTCATCGAGGTTGCGGTTGTGCTTGCGCGCTTCGAACAGGCCATAGAGTTCCTGGCCCTTATGAAAAACCGGGGTTTCCGGGGAGTTCAGGTACTTGGGCTTGTCGTCCCCCAGCACGCGGCCACCAAAGGCGATGATCCGACCCCGGCTGTCGCGGATCGGGAACATGACGCGATCGCGGAAGCGGTCATAGCGTTTGCCGGTCTCGGCGTTCTCCACCAGCAGGCCGGCGTCGATCATGGCCTTTTGTTGGAGAGTGTCGCTGCTCAAGTGCTTGTACAGGTTGTCCCAGCCGGGCGGCGCGAACCCCAGGCCGAAGTCGCGGGCGATCTCACCCGTGAGGCCGCGACCTTTCAGGTAGTCGACGGCGGCCTTGCGCTGCGGATGGCTTTTAAGCGCCTGACGGTAAAAGTCGGCAGCGGCCGTCAGCAGCGGGTACAGCGGCGAATCGGTGGGTTGGCGCGGCTTGTGCGGACGGCTGCTTTCCTCGCGTGGGACTTCCATGCCAGCGGCTTTGGCCAGGTCCTCGATAGCCTGGGGGAAGTCCAGGTTGTCGTGGTCCATGAGAAAACCCAAGGCGTTGCCGCCTGCGCCGCAGCCGAAGCAGTAATAGAACTGCTTGTCGGGGCTGACACTGAACGACGGGGTCTTCTCTTTATGGAACGGGCAGCAGGCGGTGTAGTTCTTGCCAGCTTTTTTCAGTTGCACGCGCGAGCTGACAACATCGACGATGTCGGTGCGGTTCAGAAGGTCGTCAATAAAGCTCTGGGGAATCAGCCCGGCCATGGCGTTCTCGTCATCACTGCGTGTCAATGAGGGCCCATTGATTGTTCAAGCGCACGCATTGCGCGGCTCGATCATCAGGTGTCTGCTTGGGCATTCAGGAAGTGTATCTGCCGTTCATTCACTGACGTTAGTTTCAATCAGGTTTTTGGCATGGAAATGTTGCCCCGGCATCCGGTCTTGGCCAATGGCGGCCTCGGAAGCTCATTGTCGGGCACAGTCGATACAGTTGATCGTCTGCTTGAAAAATAAGTGTGCTCGTCAGTAGCCTTGATAGGCTCGTCAGAAGAGACGTGCACCGCTGGCAAAAGAGCCAGTCCTGACGTGTGAAGCAGTTGTATCGGTCGCGTGTGCGACGTCAACAGTGAAGCATCAAGCGATATCCGCAAATGCCATTAGCCCGGCTGAGGGCCGGGCTTGGCAGAAGCTTGCTACGAACGTCTGTGTATTAGTACAGACGAACGGCGCGGCGCTGTTCGCGCTGAACTTTCTTGGCGTGACGCTTAACAGCGGCTGCTGCTTTACGCTTACGCTCAGAAGTTGGCTTCTCGTAAAATTCGCGGCTACGAACTTCAGCCAGTACACCGGCTTTTTCGCAGGAGCGCTTGAAACGACGCAGAGCTACGTCGAAGGGTTCGTTCTCTTTAACTTTGACGGCTGGCATCCAGAGCTACCTTCTTTCATTACCGGGATCAACGTTCTCGTCGCAAAAAATTCGCGGCTGAGGTCGTCGGTTTTTAAGGGTTGCGGATGTTAACCCCTCATTGCCCGGAATGCAAAGCCTCTGATCGAAAACCGCTAGTCGGGAGGGGGAGTGGCGACTATTATGCGCGCCTTCGAATTCAGCCTCTACAAGGCGCAAACCCATGCTAGTACTGGGACTTGAAACCTCCTGCGACGAAACCGGTGTCGCACTTTACGACAGTGAACGCGGGCTCTTGGCCGATGCGCTGTTCAGTCAGATCGACCTGCACCGCGCCTACGGTGGCGTGGTGCCGGAGCTGGCCAGCCGTGATCACGTCAAACGCATGCTACCCCTGATCCGTCAGGTGTTGGATGAGGCCGGCTGCGTGCCGACCGAGATCGACGCCATCGCCTACACCGCTGGCCCCGGATTGGTCGGAGCCCTGCTGGTTGGGGCCTCTTGCGCCCAGGCGCTGGCGTTTGCCTGGGGCATTCCAGCCCTCGGCGTGCACCATATGGAAGGCCATTTATTGGCGCCGATGCTGGAAAAAACACCGCCAGAGTTCCCGTTCGTCGCATTGTTGGTTTCCGGTGGTCATACGCAGTTGGTTCAGGTGGACGGAATCGGCCAATACACCCTTTTGGGTGAATCCCTGGACGACGCTGCCGGTGAAGCCTTCGACAAGACCGCGAAGATGATGGGCCTCAATTATCCCGGTGGCCCGGAAATCGCCCGTCTCGCCGAAAAAGGCGTTGCCGGTCGCTACACCTTCCCGCGGCCGATGTGCGATCGCCCGGGCCTGATGTTCAGCTTCAGCGGCTTGAAAACCTCTGCGCTGAACGCCTGGCAGCAAAGCGTCAGCGCCGGAGACGACAGTGAGCAAGCCCGTTGCGACATCGCTCTGGCGTTCCAGCAGGCCGTGGTGGAGACTTTGACCATCAAGTGCAAGCGCGCTCTGAAACAGGCGGGCATGAAGCGCCTGGTGATCGCAGGCGGCGTCAGCGCCAACAAGGCCTTGCGCAGTTCGCTGGAAAAAATGCTCGGCGACATGAAGGGCGACGTGTTCTACGCGCGCCCCGAGTTCTGCACCGACAACGGCGCGATGATCGCCTATGCCGGTTGCCAGCGCTTGCAGGCGGGGCAGCACGAAAGCCTGGCTATCAGCGTGCAGGCGCGCTGGCCGATGGAGCAGTTGTCGCCGCTGTAACGACGCAGGTGGGCCGGGCTCATCGACGGTATTTAAAAATGCCGTTCGCGCCCGGCAAACAGGTCGCGTAAATTGCCCCGGTGGCGCCAGACGATCAGCAGTGTCAGCACGCTCATCGGCAGCAGTGCCGCCGGTTCTTGCCAGGCCAGTAGCGGCAGGGTGAGTGGGGTGGCGATCAGCGCGGCGAGTGAGCTGGTGCGAGTCAGGTAGAACGTCAGCAGCCAGGCGAGCACGGCCAGCAAAGCCGCCGGCGGGTAGATCCCCAGCAACATTCCGGCTGCCGTGGCGACGCCTTTGCCGCCGCGAAAGCGGAAGTACAGGGGAAACAGATGGCCGAGAACGGCACATACGCCGATCCAGGCCTGCTGTTGCAGGGTCAGGCCGGCGAGGCTGGCGATCAGCACGGGCAACAAACCCTTGCACAGGTCGCCCAGCAGCGTCAGAACGGCGAGTTTCTTGCCGGCCAGGCGCAACATATTGGTGGCGCCGGCATTGCCTGAGCCACTCATTCGCGGGTCGGGATTTCCCGTCAGGCGGCTGAGCAAAATGGCGAAGGACAGTGAGCCGAGCAGGTAGGCGATAATCGCCAGTGACCAAAACATGCTAACTATTCCGGGCGAGGACGCCCTGATTCTAACGGGGCATCGCGCCCTTGTCGTGCTGCGGAGAAAAGTGCTTGGACAGAGTGTTTATCGAAGGCCTGGAAGTCGACACCGTTATCGGGGCCTACGACTGGGAGCGCGGAATCCGTCAGTGCCTGCGCTTGGACCTGAGCTTTGCCTGGGATAACCGCCCGGCTGCGGCCGGTGACGACCTGACATTGGCGCTGGATTACGCCAGTGTGTCCGCGCGTATCCAGGCCTTTGCCGAAAAGTCCCAGTACCAGTTGGTGGAAACCTTTGCCGAACGCCTGGCCGAAGTGCTGATGAGTGAATTCCAGATTCCCTGGTTGCACCTCAAATTGACCAAGCCAGGCGCAGTTCCGGCTGCCAAGGGTGTGGGTGTGGAGATCGAGCGCGGATGCCGCTAACTCAGGTTTACCTAGGCCTAGGCAGCAATATCGAGCGCGAGCGGCATCTACGCGCCGGTCTGGACGCGTTGGCGAGTTTCCTGACGGATGTGCGTTGCTCGGCGGTGTTCGAAAGCCAGCCGGTGGGTATCAAGAGCGGGCCGTTCTTCAACCTGGTGGTGTCGGCTTACACCGATCTGCCGTTGATGGAGCTGGATCGCCGATTGAAGCTCATCGAGGCCGACAATGGCCGCTACGCGCCGGATCGCAAGGGGCTGCCGTTGGACATCGACGTGCTGCTGTATGGCGACCTGGTGGGCAATTTCGATGGATTGGTTCTGCCGCGAGCGGAAATCCTGAAGAACGCGTTTGTGCTGTGGCCACTGTCGTTGATGGCGCCGGCGCGGGTCCACCCTGAAGTGGGCAAGACCCTGGCCGAGCTGTGGCGCGACGCGCAGATTGACCAGCTTCTGGCGCCTGTCGCGTTCGAGTGGCAGGGCCAGCAACTCACGCCGAACCATCTCCTGTAGGCGACGGCTCGACAAGCCGGACGCCTAGAGGACGTGATGTTCCTTGTAGATTTTTAATGCCTTGAGCCGTTCGCGCTTAAGTGCCTCGCCCAGCTCCGGGCCTTTGAAGCCTTTCTCCAGCAGTGGCGCAACGGCGACTTCGCGCGCGGCCTTCGCTGCGCCGCGCAAGTAGGCCGCCTGTGGGTAACTTCTCTGCTCCAGGCCCTTGCGGCCCCGTGCATCCATCTCGCAGGCAACCACGAACTCCTCAAAGCGCTGCGGTCGACGGTAAACGTCGAAATTGTGCAGCAACTCCAGCAATGTCGAGGCTTTCAACTCCAGCGCACGATGACCGTGGGTGTGATATTCGCCCACCAGCAACGCCAGCTCCTGGCAATCCCTGGGTACTTTGAAGCGTTCATTGACGGCCTTGATCAGTTTCAAGCCCCGGTGTTCATGGGCGATGTGCTGCGGCAACTTATCCACAGGCGTCGTGCCCTTGCCCAGGTCATGAAGCAGGCAGGCCCAGCGCACAGTCAGCGGCTGCTGGTGCAGAGCGGCCTGCTCCAACACGCTCAAGGTGTGCACGCCGGTGTCGATTTCCGGGTGATGGGCTGCGGGTTGCGGCACGCCGAAGAGTGCATCGACCTCAGGCATCAAGGTTTTCAGCGCATCGCATTCGCGCAGTACCTGAATAAACACTTGGGGTTGGTCTTCCATCAGCGCGCGGGAGATTTCTTTCCAGCTGCGCTCAGGCGTCAGGGCCTCTAGTTCGCCGGATTCGCTGAGTTGGCGCATCAGTTCAAGTGTTTCTGGCGCAACGGTAAAACCCAGGTGCGCATAACGTGCAGCAAAGCGCGCAACGCGCAGCACTCGCAGAGGATCTTCGGCGAACGCCGGAGAAACATGGCGTAGAATGCGACCTTCAAGATCACGCTGGCCGTGGTAAGGGTCGGTCAAGTTGCCGTCATCGTCTTCCGCCATGGCGTTGATCGTCAGGTCACGGCGGATCAGGTCTTCTTCCAGCGTCACCTCGGGGCTGGCGTGAAACACAAAGCCGCCATAACCCCGACCGCTTTTGCGTTCCGTACGGGCCAGGGCGTACTCGTCGCCGTTCCTGGGGTCGAGGAACACTGGGAAGTCAGCACCCACCGGCTTGTAGCCCTTGGCGAGCATCTCTTCGGCAGACGCGCCCACGACAACGCGGTCGATATCGGTGACCGGGATACCCAAAAGGCGATCCCGCACCGCACCGCCGACTTTGTAGATTTTCATGAAAAAGCCTCCATTAGCGGCACAGGATACCGCCTGTGCCTGGCCAATGGAGGCTTTGCTGTTTCAGAGATGCACGACGGCCAGGTCCAGGCGGCCGTAGTCGTTGTCGTTGTGATCAGTGCGCGGTGGCACGTGGTGGGTTTTCATCACCTGGTCGCCCTGCAGGGTTTCGAGGTGAATATCGAAGCCCCACAGCCGATGCAGGTGCTTGAGCACTTCCTCGGTGGATTCACCCAGGGGTTTGCGGTCGTGTTGCTGGTGACGCAAGGTCAGCGAGCGGTCGCCGCGCACATCGATACTGTAGATCTGCACGTTGGGCTCGCGGTTGCCCAGGTTGTACTGCGCTGCCAGTGTTTCGCGGATGGTGCGGTAGCCGGGCTCATCGTGGATGGCCGGCACCACCAGGTCATCCTTGAGATCGTCATCGAGAATGCTGAACAGTTTCAGGTCCCGAATGACCTGCGGCGACAGGTACTGCAGGATAAAACTCTCATCCTTGAAGCTGCTCATGGCGAACTTGATGGTGGACAGCCAATCGCTGCCGGCGATTTCCGGGAACCAGCGGCGGTCCTCCTCGGTGGGGTGTTCACACATGCGCCGGATGTCGCGGTACATGGCAAAGCCCAGCGCGTAGGGGTTGATGCCGTTGTAGTACGGGCTGTCGAAGCCTGGCTGGAACACCACGCTGGTGTGGGAGGTGAGGAATTCCATCATGAAACCGTCGGTGACCAGGCCCTCGTCGTACAGGTCGTTCATCAGGGTGTAGTGCCAGAACGTGGCCCAGCCTTCGTTCATGACCTGGGTCTGGCGCTGTGGATAAAAGTACTGGGCGATCTTGCGCACGATACGCACGATTTCCCGTTGCCAGGGTTCCAGCAGCGGCGCGTGTTTTTCCAGGAAATAGAGGATGTTTTCCTGCGGTTCGGCGGGGAAGCGTGCATTGTCCTTGTCGCTGTTCTTGCCGGCGCGTTTGGGGATGGTGCGCCACAGGTCGTTGATCTGTTTCTGCAGGTGCTCCTCACGTTCCTTCTGGCGCAGGCGTTCTTCCTCGGCGGAAATCGGATACGGGCGTTTGTAGCGGTCGACGCCGTAGTTCATCAGCGCATGGCAGGAGTCGAGCAGGTCTTCCACCGCATCGATGCCGTGGCGCTCCTCGCATTGCATGATGTACTGCTTGGCGAACACCAGGTAATCGATGATCGAACTGGCGTCGGTCCACGTGCGGAACAGGTAGTTGCCCTTGAAGAAACTGTTATGCCCATAGCAGGCATGCGCCACCACCAACGCCTGCATGCAGATGGTGTTCTCTTCCATCAGGTAGGCGATGCACGGGTCGGAGTTGATCACGATTTCGTAGGCCAGGCCCATCTGACCTCGGGTGTAGGACTTTTCGGTGCTAAGGAAGTGTTTGCCGTAGGACCAATGGTGATAACCCAGCGGCATGCCCACCGAGGCGTAGGCGTCCATCATTTGTTCGGCGGTGATCACTTCGATCTGGTTGGGATAGGTGTCCAGGGCATAACCCGCCGCAATGCGGCTGATTTCCCGGTCATAGGCCTGGATCAGTTCAAAGGTCCACTCGGAACCCGTGGAAATCGGTTGGCGTTTTTGCTCTTTTTTGGCGGTCATGTCACTAACCTGCGCTGGAAGAGTTCACGGAAGACCGGGTAAATATCGCCGGCCGAGACCAGTTGCTGCTGTGCGAACGTGTCGGCAAAGGCTTCGCCGATGCGCTCGTATTCGAACCACAGGGCCTGGTGCTCACGGGGGGTGATTTCAACGTAAGTGTAGTACTGCACGAAAGGCATGATCTGGTTGATGAGGATGTCGCGGCAGATCGGCGAGTCATCGTTCCAGTTGTCGCCGTCCGAGGCCTGGGCGGCGTAGATGTTCCATTCGTTGGCCGGGTAACGCTCGGCCATGATCTCCTGCATCAGCTTCAAGGCGCTGGAAACGATGGTGCCGCCGGTTTCCCGCGAGTAGAAGAATTCCTCTTCGTCGACTTCGCGAGCGCTGGTGTGATGGCGGATGAAGACGACGTCAATCTTGTCGTAGTTTCGCTTCAGGAACAGGTACAAGAGGATGAAGAAGCGCTTGGCAATGTCCTTGGTCGCTTGGGTCATGGAGCCCGACACGTCCATCAGGCAGAACATCACCGCCTTGGAGCTGGGGTTGGGTTGTTTGACCAGCAGGTTGTATTTCAAGTCAAAGGTATCGAGGAAAGGCACGCGGTGAATTCGCGCGCTGAGTTTCTCGATTTCCGCCTCCATTTCCTGGATATCGCCGAAGTTGTCCGGCTCTTCACGCTTCAGGCGCGCCAACTCTTCCTTGGCTTCCCTCAACTTGGCGCGACTGCTGCCCGACAGGGCAATACGTCGGGCATGGGCCGAGCGCAGGGTGCGGATGATGTTGATACGGGACGGGTTGCCCTCGTTGCTGATCCCGGCGCGCACCGTCTTGAAGGTGTCGGTGCCGGTCAGGTTACGCTTGACCAGGTTGGGCAGCTCCAGGTCTTCGAACATGAATTCGAGGAATTCTTCCTGGGTGATCTGGAATACGAACTCATCCATGCCTTCGCCGGAATTGCCCGCCTTGCCCGGCCCTCTACCGCCGCCACCCCCTTGGGGGCGTTGGATATGTTCGCCGGTCGTGAATTCCTTGTTGCCGGGGTGCACAACAGTCTGTTTGCCGCCGCGGCCGTGGTGCAGCACCGGCTCGTCGATGTCCCGTCCGGGAATGCTGATTTGCTCGCCATGTTCCATGTCCGTGATGGAACGGCGGCTGACGGCCTCTTCGACGGCCTTTTTGATGTGGTCACGGTAACGCCGCAGGAAACGCTGACGGTTTACCGTGCTCTTGTTCTTGCCATTGAGGCGTCGGTCGATCACATAGCTCATGGGGAGCCCTCCGGGCAGCTTCACGTTACAAGCTTCAAGCCGCGAGCTGGAAGCTTAGAGACAAGCGGTCAGCTGCCAGGCCAGTGGCCCGGCAGTTCACGCCTGTCGCTGCCTTACTGCGATTTACGAACCCGCAGATACCACTCGGAGAGCAGCCGTACCTGTTTGTCGGTGTAGCCGCGCTCGACCATTCGTGTGACGAAGTCGTTGTGTTTTTGCTGATCCTCCTTGCTGGCCTTGGCGTTGAAGCTGATGACGGGCAGCAGGTCCTCGGTGTTGGAGAACATTTTCTTCTCGATGACCACCCGCAGCTTCTCGTAGCTGAGCCAGGTAGGGTTCTTGCCGTTGTTGTTGGCGCGGGCGCGCAGCACGAAGTTGACGATTTCGTTGCGGAAATCCTTCGGATTGCTGATGCCGGCCGGTTTCTCGATTTTTTCCAGCTCCTCGTTGAGGGCCACGCGGTTGAGGATCTCGCCGGTTTCCGGGTCGCGGTACTCCTGGTCCTGGATCCAGAAGTCGGCGTACAGCACGTAGCGGTCGAAGATGTTCTGGCCGTACTCGCTGTAGGACTCGAGGTACGCGGTCTGGATTTCCTTGCCGATGAATTCGATGTAGCGCGGCGCCAGGTATTCCTTGAGGAAACGCAGGTAGCGTTCGCGGGTTTCCGCCTGGAACTGCTCCTGTTCGATCTGTTGCTCCAGCACGTAGAGCAGGTGCACCGGGTTGGCCGCAATTTCGTGCGGGTCGAAGTTGAAGACCTTGGACAAGATCTTGAACGCGAAGCGCGTCGAGAGGCCGTTCATGCCTTCGTCCACACCAGCGGTGTCGCGGTACTCCTGGATTGACTTGGCCTTGGGGTCGGTGTCCTTGAGGTTTTCGCCGTCGTACACGCGCATCTTCGAATAGATGTTCGAGTTTTCCGGCTCTTTGAGGCGCGACAGCACGGTGAACTGGGCGAGCATCTTCAGGGTGTCGGGTGCGCAATGAGCCTTGGACAGCGAGCTGTTGAACAGCAGCTTGTCGTAGATCTTGATCTCATCACTGACCCGCAGGCAGTACGGCACCTTGACGATGTAGATCCGGTCGATGAAGGCTTCGTTGTTCTTGTTGTTGCGGAAGGTGTGCCACTCCGATTCGTTGGAGTGGGCCAGCAGGATCCCGGTGAACGGAATCGCGCCCAGGCCTTCGGTACTGTTGTAGTTGCCTTCCTGGGTCGCGGTGAGCAGTGGGTGCAGCACCTTGATCGGTGCCTTGAACATTTCCACGAACTCCATCAGGCCCTGGTTGGCCCGGCACAGCGCGCCCGAGTAGCTGTAGGCGTCGGCGTCGTTCTGTGGGAATTCTTCAAGCTTGCGAATATCGACCTTGCCCACCAGCGCCGAGATGTCCTGGTTGTTCTCGTCGCCTGGTTCGGTCTTGGCCACGCCGATCTGGTTGAGGATGGACGGGTAGAGCTTCACCACGCGGAACTGGCTGATGTCACCGCCGAACTCGGCCAGGCGCTTGGTGGCCCAGGGCGACATGATGGTGTTGAGGTAGCGGCGCGGGATGCCGAAGTCTTCTTCGAGGATCGCGCCATCTTCCGTGGCGTTGAACAGGCCCAGGGGCGACTCGAAGACCGGTGAGCCCTTGATGGCGTAGAAGGGCACTTTTTCGATCAGTTGTTTGAGCTTTTCGGCCAGCGACGATTTACCGCCACCGACGGGGCCGAGCAGGTAGAGGATCTGTTTCTTCTCTTCCAGACCTTGGGCGGCATGGCGGAAGTAGGAGACGATCTGGTCAATGCATTCTTCCATGCCGTGGAAGTCTTCAAAGGCCGGATAACGACGGATCACCTTGTTGGAGAATATTCGCGACAGCCGCGAATTGTTCGAGGTGTCTATCAGCTCCGGCTCGCCAATCGCCAGCAGCAGACGTTCGGCGGCAGACGCGTAGGTGCTGCGATCCTGTTTGCACAGCTCGAGATACTCTTGCAGCGTGAGTTCTTCCTGCTGTGTGGATGCGAAGCGTTGTTGGAAGTGGCTAAAGATACTCATGACGTCGTCACCTCGCTCGATACGTGGAGCCGACGCCGGATCAATCAGTCGATGCTGGCAGACATTGGCAGACGCCAATGGCTGTTTTCCCCCCAAACACCCTGAAACGCTACCGATGACCCGCACGCCGGTGTACCGGCTCTCCCCTGATTCGGATGGCCTGCGCTTAAGGATAGTTCGGAATCGGAGAGGTCAAGGTGCGATGCGCAATTAGTTTGGCTGCGCCGTTCGTCAGAAACGGCGCGAGCCCAAGCGTCACGCGGGGTAGCGGGGTGTGAAAAAAATTATTGCGAATTGCCGGAAGAAATTTCCGCAGGATAAGTCGTACGCCACAGTTCAAAGCCGCCATCCAGGCTATAGACGTCGGAGAAACCCTGGCTGATCAGATAAGCCGCTGCACTCTGGCTGGAATTGCCGTGATAGCAGGCCACGATCACAGGTGCATCGAGGTCGGCGGCGCGGATGAAATCGGCGATGTTGACGTTGTCCAGGTGCTGGGCGCCAGTGATGTGGCCAGCCGCATACGTTGGCTGGTCACGGATGTCGACCACCACGGCACCTTGCTCGCGCAGCGCCTGGGCTTGTTCGGGGGGGATACGTTTGAATTCGCTCATGGCGGGCTCCTATGGCTTGGCAGTAGCCGGCAGTGTAACGGGAAGAGGGGATTCGCACTGGCAGCTATGACGCTCGCCGGTGTCGATGTTCATCAGGGTCATGGCGCCGCCCCACACGCAGCCGGTGTCGAGGGCGAATACGCCGGGCTCATTGCACTTGCCCTCAAGGGCCGCCCAGTGGCCGAAAATGATCGGGGTGTCGCGGGTCTTGCGCTCCTTGTGAGCAAACCAGGGCTTGTAGCCCGGCAGCGCGGTGTCCGCGCCTTCCTTGCTCTTGAGGTCGAGCTTGCCCTCGGCAGTACAGAAGCGCATGCGCGTGAAGTAGTTGGTGATGACCCGCAGGCGCGTGACGCCGGTGAGGTCGTTGTCCCACTTCACTGGCTCGTTGCCGTACATGCCGTCAAGGTAGGCGGTATAGAGGGTGTCATCGGCCAGGGCGCTTTCGACTTCGGCGGCGCACTTGAGGGCTTTCTTCAGCGTCCACTGGGGCGGGATGCCAGCATGGACAAGGGCCATGTTGCGGCCTTCGTCGTAATGCATGATTTTTTGCCGGCGCAGCCAGTCGAGTAGTTCGGCGCGATCCGGTGCTTCGAGGATTTCCCGCAGGGTGTCGCCCTTTTTCAGGCGCTCAATGTTATTGCCGGCTGCCAGCAGATGCAGGTCGTGATTACCCAATACGCACACCAGGGAGTCGCGCAGGCGATATAAATAGCGCAGCGTCTCCAGGGATTGCGGGCCGCGGTTGACCAGATCACCGACCAGCCACAGGCGATCGTTGGCTGGGTCGAAGGCCACGCGCTCAAGCAGGCACTTGAGGGGTTCCAGGCAGCCTTGCAGATCACCGACCGCGTACGTCGCCATCAGTGCAGGGCTCCCGGCACGGCGAGGCGGAAGGGCGCGATGATGGCGTCGAACAATTGGCCATCGGTGGCTTTCATCTGATACGAGCCCTGCATGGTGCCGACTTTGGAGGTCATCACCGTGCCGCTGCTATAGGTATGGCTGGCGCCGCTGTCGATCAACGGTTGCTGGCCAACCACGCCGGCGCCGCGAACTTCTTCGACCTGACCGTCACCGTCGGTGATCACCCAGTGGCGCGACAGCAGCTTGGCCGGCACCAGCCCGTTGTTTTTCACCGTGATGGTGTAGGCAAAGGCAAAGCGGTTCTGTTCAGGTTGGGATTGGTCCGCCAGGAAGCGGGTGACGACGCTGACGTCGATCTGGTAGCGAGGATCGGACATGCAAGAGGCCTTAAAAGCGGAAGACAGCAGATGCGGTTCAGTCTAGGCCAAGAGGAGGGCACTAGGCCAGACATGTGTCTAGCCTAGCTCGGTGCTGTCAGTCCGCGGCTGGTGCAGGCTGAATGGCCAGTTGGTCGGCCAGGCGCACGAATGCGGCCAGGTCCAGTTGCTCCGGGCGCAGGCCGCCATCGACGCCGGCAGCTTCGATCTCGGCATTGCTCAACAGTGCCTTGAGCGTGTTGCGCAGGGTCTTGCGACGCTGGTTGAACGCTTCGCGTACGACACGCTCCAGCAGTTTGTGGTCCTTGGCCGGGTGTGGCAACACGGCGTGGGGCACCAGGCGTACGATGGCCGAGTCGACCTTTGGCGGCGGATTGAACGCGCCAGGGCCCACGTTGAACAGGTGTTCGACGCGGCAGTGGTACTGAACCATGATCGACAGGCGGCCCCAATCACCACCCCCAGGACCTGCGGCCAGACGTTCTACCACTTCCTTTTGCAGCATGAAGTGCATGTCGCGGATGATCCCGGCGTTGTTCAGCAGGTGGAAAATCAGCGGCGTGGAGATGTTGTACGGCAGGTTGCCCACCACGCGCAGGCTGTTGGGCGCGGCGTTGAGGGTGTTGAAGTCGAACTTCAGTGCATCGCCCTGATGCAGGTTGAAGTTGGGCTTGCCGGCGAACTGCTGGTTGAGGATCGGGATCAGGTCCTTGTCCAACTCAACCACGTCCAGTTGGCCGCCACTGGCCAGCAGGCCTTGGGTCAATGCGCCCTGGCCCGGGCCGATTTCCAGCAGGCGGTCTTCAGGCTTGGCATGGATGGAGCGCAGGATGCGGTCGATCACGCCAGCGTCATGCAGGAAGTTTTGCCCGAAGCGCTTGCGCGCCCGGTGTTGGTAATGCTCGGTCATATACGGGTCTCGGCCATCTGATAGGCGGTTTCCAGGGCCACGTGCAGGCTGCCGGTATCGATCTTGCCGCTGCCCGCCAGGTCCAGGGCGGTGCCATGGTCGACGGAGGTGCGGATGATCGGCAGGCCCAGTGTCACGTTGACGGCGGCGCCGAAGCCTTTGTATTTAAGCACCGGCAGCCCCTGGTCGTGGTACATCGCCAGCACTGCGTCGCAGTGCTCCAGATATTTGGGGGTAAACAGAGTGTCCGCAGGCAGTGGGCCGCGCAGGTCCATGCCTTCTTGGCGCAGACGCTCCAGGGTGGGTTCGATGATGTCGATTTCTTCATGGCCCAAGTGGCCGCCTTCGCCGGCGTGGGGGTTGAGCCCACAGACCAGGATGCGCGGTCGGGCGATGCCGAACTTCTGTTGCAGGTCGGCATGCAGGATGCGCGTCACGCGCTCCAGTCGCTCGACGGTGATGGCGTCGGCAATCTCACGCAGCGGTAGGTGCGTGGTCACTAGCGCGACCCGCAGGCCGCGCGTCGCCAGCATCATCACCACTTGTTCGGTGTGGGTCAGCTCGGCGAGAAATTCGGTGTGGCCGGAAAAGACGATGCCGGATTCGTTGATCACGCCTTTGTGTACTGGCGCGGTGATCATGCCGGCGAAGTCACCGTCGATGCAGCCTTGCCCGGCGCGCGTCAGGGTTTCCAGCACGAACGCGGCGTTGGCCTTGTCCAGTTGGCCGGCAACCACCTTGGCCTGCAGCGGGGTGTCCCACACGTACAGGCTGCCGGCAGGGGCGGGCAGGTCGGGCCAGTTGCCTGGCTCCACCTCCAGCAAGTTGACAGCCACACCCAGCTGCGCGGCCCGCTCAAGGAGCAGGTCGCGGCTGGTAATGGCAATCAGGGGGTGTGGCTGGGGTTGCGAGGCGAGCAGCAGGCACAGGTCAGGACCAATGCCGGCCGGCTCGCCGGGTGTCACCGCGAAACGCTGGGGTTTCACTGAACTGCCTGGTCGGTGCCTGTCTGGGCGCCTGGCAGCTTGTTCTCAACGTAGGCTTCGTCGCGGATCTGACGCAGCCAGGTTTGCAGCTCTTCGTCGTATTTGCGGTTACGCAGTACGTTCAGTGCTTGTTGCTCGCGGGCTTGATTGGTGTTGTCGGTGGCGCGACGGCCAAGGACTTCCAGCACATGCCAGCCATATTGGGTCTTGAATGGCTTGGACAGTACGCCTTGCGGGGTGTCGGCCATGACTTGCTGGAACTCCGGCACCAAGGCTTTCGGGTCGATCCAGTTCAGGTCGCCGCCGTTGAGGGCCGATCCCGGGTCTTCCGAGAAGCTCTTGGCCAAGGTGGCGAAGTCTTCACCGCTTTCGATGCGGTCATAGATCTTCTGGGCCAGTTCCTTGGTCTGGGCTTCGGTGCGGATTTCGCTTGGTTTGACCAGGATGTGGCGAACGTGCACCTCATCCTTGAGCGACGTTTCGCCGCCGCGTTTTTCCAGGAGCTTCAGGATGATGAAACCACCCGGTGTACGCGCAGGTTGGGTGATGCCACCCACTTCCATTGCGCTCAGCTCGCGGTCGAACGGCGGAGGCAATTGAGCCGCTTTACGCCAGCCCATGTCGCCGCCTTCCAGTGCGTTGTCGCTGCCGGACTGGGCGATCGCCATTTGCGCGAAGTCGGCACCTGCCTTCAGGCGCTCGTAGATAGCCTGGGTCTTGGCGGCGGCTGCATTGAGCTGCTCGGAGTTGGCGCTGTCCGGTGTCGGGATCAGGATGTTGGCCAGGTGCAGCTCTTCGGAAAGCTGCATCTTGCCCAGGTCCGACGCCAGGAAATTCTTCACTTCCTGCTCGGACACCTGAACCCGCTCGGCCACACGGCGCTGACGTACACGGCTGATGATCATTTCACGGCGGATCTGGTCACGGGCGTCCTCATAGGACAAACCGTCGTGGGCCAGGGCTGCACGGAACTGGTCGATGCTCATGTTGTTGCGCTGGGCAATGGTGCCCACGGCCTGGTTCAGTTCCTCGTCAGAAATACGGATGCCGGAGCGATCGCCGATCTGCAGTTGCAGGTTCTCGACGATCAAACGCTCCAGTACCTGCTGGTCCAGAACGCTGGTCGGTGGCACGCCACCGCCACGCTTGGCGATGGTTTGCTGGACTTCCTTGACGCGCTGGTCCAGTTGGCTCTGCATGATCACGTCGTTATCGACGATGGCCACGACCTTATCCAGTTCTTGAACCGCAGCGTGCGCCGATGCGGTACCCAGGAACAGCGCGCCCAGCACTAGCGGGCGCAGACAATCAGAAAGCTTGGTCTTCACGTTCACGATAACCTTCAATGCCTTTGTCGAGGAAGCTCTCTACCTTGGCGCCAGTCAGGCCGCCGAGTCCTTTGAGGACGATCTGGAAGAAGAGCCCGTGGTCACCCTTTTCGTTAAGCGGGGCGATCTGGCTGTATTCGTCGTTGGAAACCCAGTAACGGTTGATGACGCGCAGTTTCCAGCAGCAGTTGTCGTACTCGAAACCACCGAAGGCTTCCAGGGTACGGTTGCGAGCGTAGTCATACTGCCAGCGGGTGATCAGGTTCCACTGTGGAATGATCGGCCACATCATAGAGAAGTCGTGTTGTTGGATTTTGTAGTAATCCTTCACGTAGTTCTCTTGACCAGGCGTACCGTAGTCGCCACCGAACTGCCATTTGCCGGTCAGCTGGTTGTAGACGACCTGGTCGTTACGATAGCGATAGCCGACGTTGATGATCTTGTTCGGGTTGTCTTCCGGCTGGTAGTGAAGCATCGCGCTGCCGGAACGAGGGCTGTGTTCCTCGGTGTCCCAGTTGTAGTCGGCAGTGGCGCGCCAGTCACGGTTGAAGCGGAACTCGTAGTCCAGAGCTACCGGCGAAACATCGGACTGTGCATCGGCACGGTCAGCCGCGAGGATGCCTGGCAGTTGCACTTCACGATCCTTGAAGTACACCGCCTGGCCCACGGATACGCGCTGACGCTCGAAGCCGTTTTCTTCGATCCAGCGGCTGGTCAAGCCCAGGGACAGTTTGTTCTCGTCGCCGATCCGGTCAGAGCCGCTGAAGCGGTTGTCGCGGAACAGCGAGGCGTAGCTGAACGAGTATTCGCTGGTATCAAAGACCGGGATGTCGCTCTGGTCCTTGTTTGGCACATACAGGTAGAACGCACGCGGCTCGAGAGTCTGGCGATAGTCTTTGCCGAACCAGTTGGTGTTGCGGTCGAAATAGAGGCCGCTGTCGACGCTGGCGACTGGCACAGCGCGGTCTTGCGAGCTCTTGAAATCGCCACCGGCGTACGGGTTGGCCGCAGTGGCCGCCGCTTGCTGGGCGATGATCTGGTTCTTGCCGATGCTGTCGAGGTCAAGATCGTACTTGGTGTAAACGTACTTGAGCTTCGGTGTGATAAACCCGTAGGTCCAGTTCATCGGGTAGTCGACGGCTGGTGCAACGTTCAAACGTGTGCCGTTGGCGCGGGTGAGGCCGGTGACGTAGGTGTCCAGGCGAGGCGATACAAGTCCGTCCTGATCGGTGAACGTGCCTTTTTCAAGGCTGCGTTCAAAGCGAACAGCTTCGGTCTCATAGGTAAAGTTCAGCCCGCCCGGATGGTACGGCAGCGCACCATTGAAGGTGATTTGCGGCAACCGGTCATACGGCGTGATCTGGGAGATCGTCGCCAACTGGTAAGCCTGGACGTTCAGGCGCGCCTGGTAAGAGTCGCCCCGGTAGGTCACGGAACCCTGTTGATTGAGGGCATCCCGGCTTTCAACGCCTTCCTGGAACGACTTCAGATCCTGGAAGTAGTAAGGATCGCTGATCCGGGTGTAATCCACCTGGGTCGCCAGACGCGAATCCAACCCGCCGCGATGCTGCCAATTGAGCATGTAACGGGTTTTTTCGTAATCGGTCTGCTTGCTGCGCTCGTCGTTGTCGTCGTTCAGGTACGCGCCGCCGAACTGGCCTTCGCTGGATTTGGTGAGGTAGCGGAATTCGCCTTCCATCAACAAACCGCGCTTGGTCATGTATTGCGGGTACAACGTGGCGTCGTAGTTGGGCGCCAGGTTGAAATAGTACGGCGTAACCAGGGTGAAGCCGGTTTCGCTGCCAGTGCTGAAGCTCGGCGGCAGGAAGCCGGATTGACGACGGTCGTCGATCGGGAAATAGATGTAAGGGGTATAGAGGATCGGGATGTTCTTGATCCGCAACGTCGCGTTGGTCGCCGTACCGAAACCGGTAGCCGGGTTCAACGTGATGTTGTTGCCCCTGAGCTGCCAGGCGTTGCTGTCTGGCTCGCAGGTGGTGTACGTACCGTCCTTGAGACGGATGATCGCGTTTTCAGCACGCTTGGCGTACAGCGCGTTACCGCGGATGCGCGACTTGTGCAGCACGTATTCGGCGTTGTCGATCTGGGCCGCGCCGGTATCGAGTTGCACTTCGGCATGGTCGCCCACGATCAGTGCACCGTTGTCGCGCAGACGGACTTTGCCGTTCAACTCGCCACGGTTCTCGGCCTGGTACAGGCTGGCTTCCTCAGATTCCAACTGCATGCTGCCCTGGCGCATGACGACGTCACCGGCCAGGGTTGCGACTTGTTGTTCCTGCTCATAACGCGAAGCCTTGGCGCCGATGAAGGTGGGCGCATCGCTCTTGTTCGTCTTGTCGTTCATGCCAGGACGAGTCGGCTCGATGTACGCACCCCCGCAGTACGGGCCGGTTTCGGCCAACTGCGCGGCGGTCAGCTTCTCGCGTGGTACCCAGTCCAGGTGGCTGTAGTCGGCGCTGCGCGAGCGCAGGCCACGGCCTTTGGATTCGGTGACCAGTGCGGTCTTGGGCTCGGCCTCGGCTTTGCCGCCAGCATCGGTCTGCGCCGTGCTGTTGGCGGAGCTGATGGCTGCGCCATCATGCACCGGGCGCGGTGGTAGAGGGGCTGCGGCGGTTTTCGGCGCGCAATCCCAGGCACCCGAAGCAGAGACTGAGCAGTCATACTGTTCCGCGGCGACCACGAATGAGGTGGCGAAGGGTTGCAAGGCCAGCAGACTGCCGGTTACCAGCAACGGAAATTTTCTACGAAACGCGGGGGATTTCAATGCCATCTTATTAGTCCGGGCTTCCTGCGTGCCATCTGCCCGCGGTTTGGGCCGCACGCCTCTCGATGGTCTGAAAAAGATGCGTGATAATAAAGCATGCCCCGCTTGACGGCTAGCGCCGTCGGAGACCCTTGTAATGCCCGAGCAAGATCTACGTTTACAACAGCTGGAAGTCTGGCTGGATGAGCAGTTGCCGATCCTTTTCAACGCTCAAGGCTGGGGTGTCGTACCCCCGGCCACATTGACCGCGGCCAGCAGCGACGCGAGTTTCAGGCGCTATTTCCGTTGGGAAGGCGGTGGCCGTACCTTCGTGGTCATGGACGCTCCACCCCCCCAGGAAAACTGCAAACCATTCGTCGATATCGCTCATTTGCTGGCGAAGTCAGGGATAAATGTTCCAAAAATTTACGCAGAAGATTTGCCGCGCGGCTTTCTTTTGCTCAATGACCTGGGCAGAAAAACCTATCTGGACGTGATTGACGACAAAAATGCCGACCCATTGTTTGCCGATGCCATCGACACCTTGCTGGCTTTCCAGCAATTGCCGATGGACGCGCCGCTGCCCAGCTATGACCTCGCCTTGCTGCGCCGCGAGCTGGAATTGTTTCCGGAGTGGTACGTGCGCCGTCACCTGGGTATCGAACTGGATGCGCAGCAGCAAGCGCTATGGCAGCGCGTCAGTGACCACCTGATCGACAGTGCCCTGGCGCAGCCGAAAGTGCTGGTGCATCGCGACTATATGCCGCGCAACCTGATGATCAGCGAACCCAACCCTGGCGTGCTGGATTTCCAGGATGCGGTCTACGGGCCGGTTACCTATGACATCACCTGCCTGTTCAAGGACGCCTTCCTCAGCTGGCCCAAGGCCCGCGTGCAGGAATGGCTGCGTGGGTATTGGGAGCGTGCGCGGCAACTGAACATTCCGGTGCAGGCGGATTTCGACGATTTCCTGCGCGCCAGCGAACTGATGGGCGTGCAGCGCCACCTCAAGGTCATCGGTATCTTCGCGCGCATTTGCCATCGTGACGGCAAGCCACGCTATCTGGCCGACGTGCCGCGCTTCTTTGCTTATATAGAAGCCGTGCTGGCCGACCGTCCGGAGTTGAGCGAGTTGGGTGAATTGCTCGCCAGCCTGCGCCAACCCGCCGAGGCCAATGTATGAAGGCGATGATCCTGGCCGCCGGCAAGGGCGAGCGGATGCGCCCACTCACCTTGCACACGCCCAAGCCACTGGTGCAGGCCGGCGGCAAGCGTCTGATCGAGTATCACCTGGAAGCGCTGGCCAAGGCCGGCTTCACCGATATCGTGATCAACCATGCCTGGCTCGGCCAGCAGATCGAAAACTACCTGGGGGATGGCGCGCAATTTGGCTTGCGCATCCGTTACTCCCCCGAGGGCGAGCCGCTGGAAACCGGCGGCGGGATCTTCCAGGCATTGCCCTTGCTGGGGGACGAACCTTTCCTGGTGGTCAATGGCGATATCTGGACCGACTACGACTTCACCCAACTCAAACGGCCGCTCAAGGGCCTGGCTCATCTGGTGATGGTCGATAACCCGGCCCATCACCCTTCGGGCGGTGATTTCTACCTTGATCAAGGTTTGCTTCATGATGCCGCGCCCGGTGCCGATAACCTGACCTTCAGTGGCATTTCCGTGCTCGACCCCAAGTTGTTCGAGGGGTGCAGCGCGGGTGCCTTCAAGCTGGCACCGCTGCTGCGGGCGGCGATGGCCAAGGGACTGGTGACGGGGGAGCACATGATAGGACGCTGGATTGATGTCGGTACGCTGGAGCGCCTGGCGCAGGTCGAAACCCTGCTGACAGCGGGGCAGTAACATGCTGTGGCCAGGGACGCTGATCGGCGCCGGGGCTGGCTTTGCCATTGCCAGTATTCCGGGGGCCATGCTGGGCGCACTGTTGGGGCAGGCACTCGACCGCCGCCTGCAACTGCACAGTTGGGCGCAGTTGCGCGAGCGCCTGGGCGGGCGCCCGGCGTTGCGCAATGACGAGCTGTTATTCGTGTTGCTGGGGCGTTTGGCCAAGAGCAACGGTCGGGTCGCCGATGGTCATATCCAACAAGCGCGCCAGGAAATGCGCTCGCTGGAGATGACCGACTCGGCCCAACGTCGCGCGATTGCGGCCTTCAATCGCGGCAAGTCCGGCTCCGACCGGGTGCGCAGTTATCTACGTGTGCTCAAGGCCCAACCCCATGCCGCGGAAGGCTTATTGCGCGCATGCTGGCGCATGGTCTGGGCGGACGGACGGGCGGATGACGCCGAACGTGACTTGATTGACCTGTGGGGCAAATGGCTGGGGTGGACGCCGCAGCAGCTGCAGGCGCTGGCAGCCGACTACAAGCCGGAGCGCAAGCCGCTGGTCAGTCGCGGTGTTACCTATCAGGACGCGTTGCGCTTGCTGGGTGTGACGGCCACCACCGAGCCATCTGTGATCAAGCGGGCTTATCGTCGACTGCTCAGCCGCCACCACCCGGACAAGATCGCCGGCACCGGCGCCAGCCCCGCACAAGTGCGTGAGGCAACCGAGCGTACTCGCGAGTTGCATAACGCCTATGCGTTGATTCGCGAGCGTCGGGATTTCCGTTAGTGTGCCCAACCCCCCTCTGTAGGAGCTGGCAAGCCAGCGCCTACAGTTTGATCGGGTTCACAGTCAGCGATCAGTCAGCCGTCGCCTGCGGGCTCAACCAGCCGCGGATCCTGCGATACAACTGCTCCTGCTCGGCAGCGCTGTTGCCGGGCAAGGCTGTCAAGGACACCTGTTTGTAACCTTCATTTTTCAAACGCTTGGCCGCCTGCGCGCGGGCCAGGGCGTTTTTGCGTGATTGGGCGTTGTCTTGATAGAAGACATCGGCGGTCGGCAACTTCAGGCCAGGGGCCAGTTGTTGTACATCCGGATGACGTCCGCTGGGCGTCTGTGCCGCCACCATCACAAACTTCTGCACTTGGGACGGTTGTTTCTCGCTCAAATAACGTGCGGCCCACCAGGCACCGGTGCCATGGCCGAGCAGTACCACGCTGCGCGCGCTTTGTGTTTGGGCGAACGCCACGGCGGCGTCGATGCGGTCGAAGATGCGCGAGGCGTCGGACTTGTCCTGCTCATCGGCACCGGGCACCACCGCCGGGTCGGTGCCTTCGGCTTCGGCGCTGGCGGCTTGCTCGATGGGTTTGTCGGCGGTGCTCGCTTCCTTGCTGCTGGTGTCGACAGTCGCCTTGGGCGCTTCCATTACACGTGGTGGCAGCGTATCCACGCTCACGTCCGGCAACGACAGGCTGAGGCTGCCCCAATTGGCGTCCGGGAATTTGTGCCGCAACGGGCTGATTGCTTGCGGCCAGTCAGCATTTTCGCCGGCACCCGGTACGATAATCACCACGCCTTCGGGCTCGGCGCTGTTGGCCGGTTTCCACAGGGCGAGGAAGGAATCGCTGCCGGCCTGCAATTGTTGCTGTTCCTGCTGCGGGATCTTGCGCTCCAGGGCGCTGGCTTCTGCCTGGCTGCGCTCGGGCAAGGGTTGGCGCTCGACCGGTTTTTCCGCGGCAGGTTCGGGCGCGTCTGCGGCTCGTACAGAAAAGGCGCTGGTAAAAAGCAGCGACAGGCACAATGCTGGCAGTGCTGAACGGTGAAAAAAGGGCATCGTAAATTCCCGGCCAGAAGTGATTCCAGCAGCCTAATGGGTTGGTCAGTATTTGTCAGTGATGTGAGACGTGGATCATGGGTTTTCGCTGTCTGCTGGTTATCGGCTGTTTGTGCCTTGCCTTGATGGCAAATGCCGCCCCTGCGCCCGTCGCGCCCCAGGCGCAACTCAATGCGCAACAACGCGAATGGCTGGCCCAGCACCCGGAACTGCGGGTGGGCCTGGTGTTACAGGCGCCGTTCGCGCAATACGACCGGCGTTTGCAGCGGCTGTCCGGGGCCAACGTCGAGCTGATGCAGTGGTTGGCCAAAGCGTTGAACATCGAATTGACCTGGCGCAACTTCCCAAACCAGGAGCAGTTGGAAGCGGCCCTGAGCGACGGCGAGGTGGATATCGCTCCCGGCCTGCAACAAACGCCGGCCGGTTTGCGCCTGTGGTTGTTCAGCGACCCCTATATGCGCGTGCCGCAACACATCGTTGGCATCCGTGATGGCGGCGGGGCGGTGGAGTTGGAGAAACTCGATGAGCAATCCCGCGTCGCCGTGCGCATGCCCAGCGCCGTGGCCGATTACCTGCGCAGCACCTATCCCGGCCTGAACCTGCAAGGCGTGCCCATGGAGCGACAGGCCCTGCAATTACTGGTAAGCCAGCAAGCGCGTTATGCGGTGGTGGATGAAGCGCAATTGAGCCGTTTGTCCGGCGAGGCGGAGTTCGCCGGGCTGGCGGTGGTGGGCGATATCGGCCTGCCGCAATTGCTGCGGGTGGCCACGCGCCGGGAATGGCCGGAACTGGCCAGCATCATGGAAAGCGCCCTGCGCGCCATTCCCGCCCGCGATCTGGACCAACTGCACAGCCGCTGGCTGCAACCTAAATACCCACGCCTGACGGAATCCCCGGGCCTGTGGCAAAACCTCAGCCTGTTGCTCGGCCTGTTGCTGCTCGCGAGCCTGGCCACCGTATTCTGGCTGCGCCGGCAACAACGGGTGCTGGAGCACAACCTTTTGGCTGCGCGCGAAGAAAGCGCCGCCCGCGCCGCCGGTGCCGAAGCCTTGCGGCTGACTCAGTTTTCCATCGACCAAAGCACCGTCGGCATCCTTTGGGTCAACTGGGACAGCCACGTGCGCTACGCCAACCGTGCGGCCGAAAGCATGCTCGGCTACGGCCCCGGCGCACTGATCGAGCGGCCACTGGTCGACCTTGATCCGAGCCTGGACATGGACCGCTGGCTCAACCTATGGAAACGCGCGCGGGCCAGCGAAGACGGGCCGCAGAACTTCGCCACCGATTGCCGGCGCGCAGATGGCAGCATCCTGCCAACCAATGTGTCCTTGAGCTTTCTGCGGTTTGCCGAGGCTGAATACCTGGTGGTTTACCTCAATGACGTCACCGAGCTGCGCCGCACCCTGGCGGCATTGCTGCAAAGTGAAGCACAGCTGCGCGAACTGTCCGCTCACCTGGAAACCGTTCGCGAAGAAGAGAAGGCACGCATCGCCCGTGAGGTGCACGACGAACTCGGGCAAATGCTCACGGTGCTCAAGCTCGAGACCTCAATGTGTGAGTTGGCCTACGCGCAACTTGACCCCGGTTTGCACGAGCGCTTGAACAGCATGAAGCGCTTGATCGCCCAGCTATTCCAGTTGGTGCGGGACGTAGCGACGGCGCTGCGTCCGCCGATTCTGGATGCGGGTATCGCGTCAGCCATCGAGTGGCAGGCGCGGCGCTTTGAAGCGCGTACGCAAATTCCCTGTTTGGTGCAGGTGCCGGATAACCTGCCGACACTCAGTGATGCCAAGGCCATTGGCTTGTTTCGGATCCTGCAGGAGGCGCTGACCAATGTGATGCGCCATGCCCAGGCGCATACTGTTGAACTGACCCTGGCCCTGGAGGGCACGGATTTGCGCTTGACCATCAGCGACGATGGCGTCGGTTTCGTCCAGGCCCAGGGCCGCCCGGTGTCGTTTGGCCTGGTGGGCATGCGCGAGCGCGTGCTGATCATGGGGGGGCAATTGAGCCTGGACAGCGAGTTGGGGGAGGGCACCACCCTGAGCGTCACGGTGCCGTTGGATGCATAACACCAAGAGGAAGCCCTTGTGATCCGCGTATTGGTAGCCGAAGACCACACCATCGTTCGTGAAGGCATCAAGCAATTGATCGGCCTGGCCAAAGACCTGTTGGTGGTTGGAGAAGCCAGCAATGGCGAGCAATTGCTGGAGGCGCTGCGCCACGTGCCCTGCGAAGTGGTGTTGCTGGACATCTCGATGCCCGGCGTCAATGGCCTGGAAGCGATTGCGCGCATCCGTGCGCTGAACAATCCGCCGGCAATCCTGGTGCTGTCGATGCACGACGAAGCGCAAATGGCCGCCCGCGCCTTGAAGGTGGGCGCGGCCGGTTACGCCACCAAGGACAGCGACCCGGCGCTGTTGCTCACGGCAATTCGCAAAGTGGCGGCGGGTGGGCGTTATATCGACCCGGACCTGGCCGACCGGATGGTCTTCGAAGTCGGCCTCACCGATGCCCGCCCGTTGCATTCACTCCTGTCGGAGCGTGAGTTCTCGGTGTTCGAGCGCCTGGCCCAGGGCGCGAACGTCAACGACATCGCCCAACAACTGGCGTTGAGCAGCAAGACTATCAGCACCCACAAGGCGCGGCTGATGCAAAAGCTCAATATCACCTCCCTGGCGGAACTGGTGAAGTACGCCATGGAACACAAGTTGCTGTAACAACATGCCTGTTTACGACCACCTGTAAGCCGCGCTGATCCCATTCCCGGTGCACGGCAGCGTGGCACTGTCCCATCCCCGCCATCCGTGTAGGGCGATCCCTACCCCAAACCTTCCATCCGGCTGATGTGATTCTCTCCTGGCCCCCGATTTTCGGGGTCTCGCGCCTGGACTACGCTTGTCTCACAGCAGTCCAAAACAAAAAGGTGTTGGTATGAGCGAGGTGGATTCAAATGATGTGCTGGTCAGCTTTCGTGGCGTGCAGAAGAGCTACGACGGCGAGAACCTGATCGTCAAAGACCTCAACCTGGAGATTCGCAAGGGCGAGTTCCTCACCCTGCTCGGGCCTTCCGGTTCGGGCAAGACCACCAGCCTGATGATGCTCGCCGGCTTTGAAACGCCGACCGCCGGCGAAATCCAGCTGGCCGGGCGCTCCATCAACAATGTGCCGCCGCATAAGCGCGACATCGGCATGGTGTTTCAGAACTACGCGCTGTTTCCGCACATGACGGTCGCCGAGAACCTGGCGTTCCCGCTGTCGGTGCGAGCTTTAAGCAAGACCGATATCAGCGAGCGGGTCAAACGCGTGCTGAGCATGGTCCAACTCGACGCGTTCGCCCAGCGCTATCCCGCGCAACTCTCCGGTGGCCAGCAACAGCGCGTGGCCTTGGCCCGAGCGCTGGTGTTCGAACCGCAATTGGTGCTGATGGACGAACCCCTCGGCGCCCTCGACAAGCAACTGCGCGAACACATGCAGATGGAGATCAAGCACCTGCACCAGCGCCTCGGCGTGACGGTGGTGTACGTGACCCACGACCAGGGCGAAGCCTTGACCATGTCTGATCGGGTGGCCGTGTTCCACCAGGGCGAGATCCAGCAGATCGCTGCACCGCGCACCTTGTATGAAGAACCGAAGAACACCTTTGTCGCCAACTTTATCGGCGAGAACAACCGCCTCAATGGCCGCCTGCACAGCCATAGCGGCGAGCGCTGCGTGGTGGAGCTGGCGCGTGGCGAGAAGGTCGAGGCGCTGGCGGTCAACGTCGGCCAGGTGGGTGGCCCGGTGACGCTGTCGGTACGCCCTGAACGCGTCAGCCTCAATGGCTCCAGCGAATCTTGCGTCAACCGCTTTTCCGGGCGGGTGGCGGAATTCATCTACCTGGGCGACCACGTACGTGTGCGCCTGGAAGTCTGCGGCAAGGCCGATTTTTTTGTGAAACAACCGATTGCCGAGCTGGATCCAGCCCTGGCGGTCGGCGACGTGGTACCGATTGGCTGGCAAGTCGAGCACGTTCGCGCACTCGACCCACTTTTAGAGGCGAATTGATCGCCCCCTGGCTTCACCAACCCTGCACGTGGAGAGAACAACAATGTTGAGTTCCTTGAAGTATTCCGTTTTGGCATTGAGCTTGATGGGTGCGACACAGGCCATGGCAGGCCCGGATCTGACGGTCGTGTCCTTTGGCGGCGCGAACAAGGCGGCCCAGGTCAAGGCCTTCTATGCACCGTGGGAAAGCGCGGGCAACGGCAAGATCGTCGCCGGCGAGTACAACGGTGAAATGGCCAAGGTCAAAGCCATGGTCGACACCAAGAGCGTGTCCTGGGACCTGGTGGAAGTGGAGTCGCCGGAACTGTCCCGTGGCTGCGATGAAGACATGTTCGAGCCACTGGATCCGAAACTGTTCGGCAACACGGCTGACTACGTGAAGGGTGCGATCCAGCCGTGTGGCGTGGGCTTCTTCGTGTGGTCGACGGTGCTCGCCTACAACGCCGACAAGCTGGCATCCGCGCCAACCAGCTGGGCGGATTTCTGGGACACCAAGAAATTCCCTGGCAAGCGTGGCCTGCGCAAAGGCGCCAAGTACACCCTGGAATTCGCCTTGATGGCTGACGGCGTTGCACCGAAAGACGTGTACAAAGTGCTGGCCGGCAAAGACGGCCAGGACCGCGCGTTCAAGAAACTCGACGAGCTCAAGCCGTCGATCCAGTGGTGGGAAGCCGGCGCACAACCGCCGCAGTACCTGGCCTCGGGTGACGTGGTGATGAGCTCGGCCTACAACGGCCGCATTGCCGCCGTGCAGAAAGAAAGCAACCTGAAAGTGGTGTGGAACGGCGGCATCTACGACTTCGACGCCTGGGCCATCCCTAAAGGCCTGGCCAAGGATCGTGCCGAAGCTGCGAAAAAATTCATCGCCTTCTCGGTGCAGCCACAGCAACAGAAGACCTACTCGGAAAACATCGCCTACGGCCCGGCCAATACCCAAGCCGTACCGTTGCTGGCCAAGGACGTGCTGAAGGACATGCCGACCACTCCGGAAAACATCGCCAACCAGGTGCAGATCGATGTGAGCTTCTGGGCGGATAACGGCGAGCAGCTGGAGCAGCGCTTCAACTCCTGGGCTGCCAAGTAACACTGCATAACCCTGTGGGAGGGGGCTTGCCCCCGATGACGGCGGTCCAGTCGATATATGTGTTGACTGAAAGTCTGCCATCGGGGGCAAGCCCCCTCCCACAAGGGATTTCTTGTGTGTGAAAGGTTGCATTCATTTTCAAGATTCGGAGTCAGCCATGGCCATCGCCGTTCCCTCGAACGAGGTCAACAGCCCCACCCTCAAGCAGCGCCTGGCGCGTGCCGAGCGGCTCAATCGCTGGAAGGCCCAGGCCTTGATTGCGCCGCTGGTGCTGTTTTTGCTGCTGGTGTTCCTGGTGCCGATTGTTGCGCTGCTGTTTAAAAGCGTCGGCAACCCGGAAGTGGTGGGCGGTTTGCCGCGTACCGTGGTGGCGGTGACGGCCTGGGACGGTCGTGGTCTGCCGGGTGAGCCGGTGTACCAGGCCCTAAGTGAAGACCTGGGCGAGGCGCGTAAAAACCAGACCCTGGGCGATCTGTCCAAGCGCTTGAACATGGAACTGGCCGGCTACCGCAGCCTGCTGACCAAAACCGCGCGGGCGCTGCCGTTCAGTGAAGCGCCGGCCTCCTATAAAGAAGCGCTGGAAAGCCTCGATGAACGCTGGGGTGACCCGGCGTACTGGCAGGCGATCCGGCGCAATACCAGTAGCCTGACGCCGTTCTATCTGCTGGCGGCTGTCGATCACCGCATCGACGACCTCGGTGAAGTGGCACCGGCCACGCCGGACCAGGCGATTTACCTGGACATCTTCGCCCGTACTTTCTGGATGGGCCTGGTGATCACGGCGGTCTGCCTGCTGTTGGCTTATCCCCTGGCGTACCTGCTGGCCAATCTGCCTGCACGCCAAAGCAACTTGTTGATGATCCTGGTGTTGCTGCCATTCTGGACCTCGATCCTGGTGCGCGTGGCGGCCTGGATCGTACTGCTGCAGTCCGGCGGCCTGATCAACAGCGCACTGATGGGTATGGGGCTGATCGATAAGCCGTTGGAGCTGGTGTTCAACCGTACCGGCGTCTACATCTCCATGGTGCACATCTTGCTGCCGTTCATGATCCTGCCGATCTACAGCGTGATGAAGGGCATTTCGCCCACCTATATGCGTGCGGCCATTTCCCTGGGCTGCCATCCGTTCACCAGCTTCTGGCGGGTGTACTTCCCGCAGACCTACGCCGGTGTCGGCGCCGGTTGCCTGTTGGTGTTCATTCTGGCGATTGGTTACTACATCACCCCGGCGTTGCTGGGCAGCCCGAACGACCAGATGGTCAGTTACTTCGTGGCGTTCTACACCAACACCAGCATCAACTGGGGCATGGCAACGGCGTTGGGCGGCTTGCTGCTGCTGGCCACCGTGGTGCTGTATTTGATCTATAACCGGCTGGTAGGCGCCAGCCGCCTGCGCCTGAGCTGAGGAGACCTTTCGATGCTGAGCCCTTATATGTCGCCCGTCGAGCGGGTGTGGTTCTACAGCTTGCGGATCCTCTGCGGCTTGATCCTGTTGTTTTTGATTCTGCCGGTGCTGGTGATCATCCCGCTGTCATTCAACAGTGGCAGTTTTCTGGTGTACCCGTTGCAGGGTTTCTCGCTGCACTGGTACCAGGATTTCTTCGCCTCCGCCGAATGGATGCGTGCTCTCAAGAACAGCGTCATTGTCGCCCCGGCGGCCACGGTGCTGGCCATGGTGTTCGGTACCTTGGCGGCGATTGGTCTGACTCGCGGCAACTTCCCTGGCAAGGCGCTGGTCATGGCGCTGGTGATTTCGCCGATGGTGGTGCCGGTGGTGATCATTGGCGTGGCCAGTTATCTGTTCTTCGCGCCACTGGGCCTGGGCAACAGTTTTTTCTCGCTGATCGTGGTGCATGCGGTGCTGGGCGTGCCGTTTGTGATCATCACCGTGTCGGCGACGTTGCAGGGTTTCAACCACAACCTGGTGCGGGCGGCGGCCAGCCTGGGTGCTTCGCCACTCACTGCGTTTCGCCGGGTGACCTTGCCGTTGATTGCACCAGGCGTGATTTCCGGGGCGCTGTTTGCCTTCTCCACGTCGTTTGATGAGGTGGTGGTAACGCTGTTTCTCGCCGGCCCCGAGCAAGCGACCCTGCCGCGTCAGATGTTCAGCGGCATCCGCGAAAACCTCAGCCCGACGATTGCCGCCGCCGCGACCTTGCTGATTGCCTTCTCGGTGTTGTTGTTGCTGACCCTGGAGTGGTTGCGCGGGCGTAGCGAGAAACTGCGCACCGCACAGGTTTAACTATCAGATGAAGATCACAATGTGGGAGCGGGCTTGCTCGCGAATGCGGTCTATCAGTAACACGTGCACTGGCTGACCCACCGCCTTCGCGAGCAAGCCCGCTCCCACATGGGGCCTGTGTTGAACCAGAAATTGCCATTCAGCCGCTGAATGCTAGGCAACCCAGATTCCCCAGCTATTCTTGTGCCAGCCCATCTCCGAATAAGAGGCCGCGCACATGAGTACTTCCTCATTCAAGATCGCCCATAAACTGCTGACCGGCGCGGGCGCCATCGAACAACTGGCCGCCGAGCTGACGCGCCTGGATGTGGATAACCCGCTGATCGTCACCGACGCCGCGCTGGTCAAGTCCGGTACCGTGGCGCTGGCCCTCGAACACCTGGGCGAACGCAGCTACGAAATTTTCGACCGCGTACTGCCTGACCCCGAAATCGCCATTGTCGAAGACTGCATGCGCGTCTACCGCGAGGGTGGGCATGACGGTTTGATCGGCCTGGGCGGCGGCAGCGCCATCGACATTGCCAAAAGCGTTGCCGCCTATGCCGGTTACCACGGCGCCCTGGCGGACTTGTTCGGCGTCGACCAGGTGCCGCGCAAGGGCCCGCCGCTGATCGCCATTCCCACCACGGCGGGTACTGGTTCGGAGGTGACCAATGTGGCGATCCTCTCCGACAAGGCCGCGCAGCTGAAAAAAGGCATCGTCAGCGACTACCTGCTGCCGGACGTCGCACTGATCAGCCCGCAAATGACCCTGACCTGCCCGCGCAGCGTCACCGCCGCCAGTGGCGTGGATGCGTTGGTGCATGCTATCGAATCCTACCTGTCGCTGAACGCCTCGCCGATCACCGACGCCCTGGCGATTGGCGCGATCAAGCTGATCACCCATGCATTGCCCAAGGCCTACGCCAACCCAGCCAACCTGCAGGCCCGTGACGACATGGCCACCGCCAGCCTGATGGCCGGCATGGCGTTCGGGAATGCGGGAGTCGGCGCGGTGCACGCGTTGGCGTATCCACTGGGGGGGCGTTTCAATATCGCCCATGGCGTGAGCAATGCGCTGTTGCTGCCCTATGTGATGCACTGGAACAAATTGGCCTGCGTTGAGCGCATGCAGGACATTGCGCAGGCCATGGGGGTGAATGTCACCGGCCTGAGCGTCAACGATGCCGCCGACCAGGCGGTGGAAGCGATGACGCGACTGTGCGCTGCGGTGGAGATCCCGGCAGGGCTGCACAGTTTCGGGGTGCCCGAGGACGCGATCCCCGCGATGGCGGTGGAGGCGGCGGGCATTGAGCGGCTGATGCGCAACAACCCGCGCAAGCTCAGCGCGGCCGATATCGAGAAAATCTACCGGGCCGCTTACTAACCGTTGAGTTAGGTCACGGTGCGCGCGGCAAAGCATGAGGTATACAATGCGCGCCATCGTGATTTAGCTCAAAAAAGGTGCGTCATGCAGCCCTTCGTCATTGCTCCATCGATTCTCTCTGCCGACTTCGCCCGCCTGGGTGAGGAAGTGGACAAAGTGTTGGCCGCCGGTGCCGACTTCGTGCACTTCGATGTCATGGACAACCACTACGTACCCAATCTGACCATCGGCCCGATGGTCTGCGCCGCGCTGCGTAAGTACGGCATCACTGCGCCGATCGATGCACACCTGATGGTCAGCCCCGTGGATCGCATCATTGGCGACTTCGTGGAAGCTGGCGCAACCTACATCACCTTCCACCCGGAAGCCTCGCTGCACGTCGACCGCACGCTGCAGCTGATCCACGAAGGTGGCTGCAAGGCGGGCCTGGTGTTCAACCCGGCCACTCCGTTGAGCGTGCTTGAGTACGTGATGGACAAGGTCGACATGATCCTGTTGATGAGCGTCAACCCCGGTTTCGGCGGCCAGAAGTTCATCCCTGGCACGCTGAACAAGCTGCGCGAAGCCCGTGCGTTGATCGATGCGTCCGGCCGCGATATCCGCCTGGAAATCGACGGTGGGGTCAACGTCAACAACATCCGCGAAATCGCCGCCGCTGGCGCCGACACCTTTGTGGCCGGCTCGGCGATCTTCAACGCGCCGGACTACCAGGAAGTCATCGATAAGATGCGTGCCGAGCTGGCGCTGGCGCGTCCATGAGCGGCTTTGAGCAGCTGTTCCCCGGCAAATTGCCACGGCTGGTGATGTTCGATCTGGACGGCACCTTGATCGACTCGGTGCCCGACCTGGCGGCGGCGGTGGACGAAATGCTGCTCAAGCTAGGGCGTAAGCCGGCCGGGATCGAGTCGGTGCGCGAATGGGTCGGCAACGGCGTGCAGATGCTGGTGCGCCGGGCCTTGGCCAACAACATCGATGCTGAAGGTGTCGATGAAGTCGAAGCCGAGCACGCCCTGGAATTGTTCAACGCCGCCTATGAAGACGGCCACGAGTTGACCGTGGTTTACCCCGGCGTGCGCGACACCCTCAAGTGGCTGAGCAAGCAGGGCGTGGAAATGGCCCTGATCACCAACAAGCCGGAGCGCTTCGTCGCGCCGCTGTTGGACCAGATGAAAATCGGCCGGTATTTCCGCTGGATCATCGGTGGCGATACCCTGCCGCAGAAAAAACCCGACCCGGCGGCGCTGTTTTTCGTGATGAAAATGGCCAATATCCCGGCCTCGCAGTCGTTGTTTGTCGGCGATTCGCGCAGTGATGTGCAGGCGGCAAAGGCGGCGGGTGTGCAGTGCGTAGCTCTCAGTTACGGCTATAACCATGGTCGGCCGATCGCCGAAGAGTCGCCTTCACTGGTGATTGATGACCTGCGCCTGTTAATCCCCGGTTGCTTGGGAGCTGGCGCTGAGATAACGTTGCCCGATACCGATCCGTCCCCTTCTGGAAATTCCATCGTGGTGGTCACTCGCAAACTCTGGATGAAAGTCATTAAGGCCCTGGCCCGCTGGCGTTGGCGCGCCTGACTGTTCCTGGCCGCGCTCTGCGGCACGTTTGCATACCTGACTGTTAGACCCTCAAGCCACGAGGCATATCATGACCCGCGAAGAATTCCTGCGTTTGGCTGCTGCCGGCTATAACCGCATCCCCCTGGCCTGCGAAACCCTGGCCGACTTCGACACGCCGCTGTCGATCTACCTGAAACTGGCCGACGAGCCTAACTCCTACCTGCTTGAGTCCGTACAGGGCGGCGAGAAGTGGGGGCGTTACTCGATCATCGGCTTGCCGTGCCGCACGGTACTGCGTGTACACGACCATCACGTGAGCATTACCCATGATGGCGTCGAGATCGAAAGCCACGATGTCGACGACCCGCTGGCGTTCGTCGAAGTGTTCAAGGCGCGCTACAACGTGCCGACCATTGCCGGCCTGCCGCGTTTCAACGGCGGTCTGGTGGGTTACTTCGGTTATGACTGCGTGCGTTATGTGGAAAAACGCTTGGGCAAATGCCCGAACCCGGATCCGCTGGGTGTGCCGGACATTCTGCTGATGGTTTCCGATGCGGTCGTCGTATTCGACAACCTGGCCGGCAAGATGCACGCGATCGTGCTCGCCGACCCGTCCCAGGCCGACGCCTTCGAACAAGGCCAGGCCAGCCTCGAAGCCCTGCTGGAAAAACTGCGTCAGCCGATCACCCCGCGTCGCGGCCTGGACCTCAGCCGTCCACCGGCCGCCGACCCGGTGTTCCGCTCCAGCTTTACCCAGGATGACTACGAGCGTGCCGTCGACACCATCAAGGAATATATCCTCGCCGGTGACTGCATGCAGGTGGTGCCATCGCAACGCATGTCCATCGACTTCAAGGCCGCGCCGATCGATCTGTATCGCGCATTGCGCTGCTTCAATCCGACGCCGTACATGTACTTCTTCAACTTTGGTGACTTCCACGTGGTGGGCAGTTCGCCGGAAGTGCTTGTGCGTGTCGAAGACAACTTGATCACCGTGCGCCCGATCGCCGGTACGCGCCCGCGTGGTGCGACCGAAGAGGCCGACCTGGCGCTGGAAGAAGACCTGCTGAGCGACGACAAGGAAATCGCCGAACACCTGATGCTGATTGACTTGGGTCGCAATGACACCGGGCGTGTCTCGGAAATCGGTTCGGTGAAACTCACCGAGAAGATGGTGATCGAGCGTTATTCGAATGTGATGCACATTGTGTCCAACGTCACCGGCGAGCTGAAAGCCGGCTTGACTGCGATGGACGCACTGCGCGCGATTCTGCCGGCGGGCACCTTGTCGGGTGCGCCGAAGATCCGCGCGATGGAAATCATCGACGAGCTGGAACCGGTGAAACGTGGTGTCTACGGCGGCGCCGTGGGTTATTTCGCCTGGAACGGCAACATGGACACGGCCATTGCGATTCGTACGGCCGTGATCAAGGACGGGGAGCTGCACGTGCAGGCCGGTGGCGGGATTGTCGCCGACTCGGTGCCGGCCCTCGAGTGGGAAGAAACCCTGAACAAGCGCCGCGCGATGTTCCGCGCCGTTGCGCTGGCTGAACAGACCCCTAATTCTTGAGGTTTCCCCCATGTTGCTGATGATTGATAACTACGACTCCTTTACCTACAACGTTGTGCAGTACCTGGGCGAGTTGGGTGCCGAGGTCAAGGTGGTGCGCAACGACGAACTGACCGTGGCCGAGATCGCAGCCCTGAACCCGGAGCGCATCGTGGTTTCGCCAGGCCCGTGCACGCCGACCGAGGCGGGTATTTCCCTGGAAGCGATCCAGTATTTCGCCGGCAAGCTGCCGATCCTGGGCGTGTGCCTGGGCCACCAATCCATTGGCCAGGCTTTTGGCGGCGACGTAGTGCGCGCGCGCCAGGTGATGCACGGCAAGACCAGCCCGGTGTTCCATAAAGATGTAGGCGTGTTTCATGGCCTCAACCTTCCGGTGACGGTGACCCGCTACCACTCGCTGGTGGTCAAGCGCGAAACCCTGCCGGAATGCCTGGAGCTGACCGCCTGGACCCAACTGGAAGACGGCTCGGTCGACGAGATCATGGGCCTGCGCCACAAGACACTGAATATCGAAGGGGTGCAATTTCACCCCGAGTCGATCCTGACCGAGCAGGGCTACGAGCTGTTCGCCAACTTTCTCAAGCAGAGCGGCGGCACGCGCTAAGGACTTTCCATGGATATCAAGACTGCCCTGAGCCGTATCGTCGGCCACCTGGACCTGAGCACCGCTGAAATGAGCGATGTGATGCGCGAAATCATGACCGGCCAATGCACGGACGCGCAGATCGGCGCGTTCATGATGGCCATGCGCATGAAGAGCGAAAGCATTGACGAGATCGTCGGCGCCGTATCGGTGATGCGCGAGCTGGCGGACAAGGTCGAGCTCAAGACCCTCGATGGCGTGGTGGATGTGGTCGGCACCGGCGGTGACGGTGCGAACATCTTCAACGTGTCGACGGCTTCTTCGTTTGTGGTCGCGGCTGCAGGTTGCACCGTGGCCAAGCACGGTAACCGTGCGGTGTCCGGCAAGAGCGGCAGCGCCGATTTGCTGGAAGCGGCCGGGATCTACCTGAACCTGACGCCGGTACAAGTGGCGCGCTGCATCGACAGCGTCGGCATCGGCTTCATGTTTGCCCAATCCCACCATGGCGCGATGAAGCACGCCGCGGGTCCGCGCAAGGACCTCGGCCTGCGCACCCTGTTCAACATGCTCGGCCCGCTTACGAATCCGGCCGGTGTGAAACACCAGGTGGTGGGCGTATTCAGCCAGGCACTGTGCCGGCCATTAGCCGAAGTGCTGCAGCGTCTGGGCAGCAAGCATGTGCTGGTGGTGCATTCCAAGGACGGCCTGGACGAATTCAGCCTGGCGGCTCCGACCTTCGTGGCGGAACTGAAGAACGACCAGGTCACCGAATATTGGGTCGAGCCGGAAGATTTGGGCATGAAGAGCCAGAGCCTGCACGGCCTGGCGGTGGAAAGCCCGGCGGCGTCCCTGGAACTGATTCGCGATGCCTTGGGGCGTCGCAAGACCGAGAATGGTCAAAAAGCGGCAGAAATGATTGTTCTGAATGCCGGTGCGGCGCTGTATGCCGCCGATCACGCCTACAGTCTTAAAGAGGGCGTAGCCCTTGCTCATGATGCGTTGCACACCGGGCTCGCGCGCGAGAAGCTTGAAGAACTGGGTGCCTTTACTGCGGTGTTCAAGATGGAGAATGAAGGATGAGTGTGCCGACCGTTCTGGAAAAGATCCTGGCTCGCAAGGCTGAAGAAGTGGCTGAGCGCCGTGCCCGCGTCAGTCTCGCTGAGCTGGAAGCCCAGGCGAAAACCGCCGATGCACCGCGTGGCTTTGCCAATGCGCTGATCAAGCAGGCCAAGGAAAAGCAGCCTGCCGTCATTGCGGAAATCAAGAAGGCCTCGCCTAGCAAGGGTGTGATACGCGAGAACTTCGTGCCGTCGGAAATCGCCGTCAGTTATGAGAAGGGCGGGGCCACGTGCCTGTCCGTGCTGACCGATATCGACTATTTCCAGGGTTCCGACCTGTTCTTGCAGCAAGCCCGCGCCGCGTGCAAGTTGCCGGTGATCCGCAAGGATTTCATGGTCGATCCGTATCAGATCGTCGAAGCCCGTGCCCTGGGCGCCGACTGTGTGCTGTTGATCGTTTCCGCGCTGGATGACGTGAAGATGGCCGAGCTGGCAGCCGTGGCCAAAAGCGTCGGTCTGGACGTGCTGGTGGAAGTGCACGACGGCGATGAGCTGGAACGCGCACTGAAAACCCTCGACACACCGCTGGTGGGGGTCAACAACCGTAACCTGCACACCTTCGAGGTCAGCCTGGAAAACACCCTCGACCTGCTGCCGCGCATTCCGCGTGACCGTCTGGTGATCACCGAGAGCGGCATCGTCAACCGTGCCGATGTGGAGCTGATGGAGATCAGTGGGGTGTATTCGTTCCTGGTGGGCGAGACCTTCATGCGGGCCGAGAACCCAGGGGCTGAACTGCAGCGCCTGTTCTTCCCGGAGCGGGGCGTGGCGGTCAGCGGTTCGACACTAGACTGACGTAAAACCCGGTCAACATTTAAAATACAGTCTAAATGTAAGAGCGGGCTTGCTCGCGAATGCGGTGTATCAGTCATTGCGCTTTTTACTGACAGACCGCATTCGCGAGCAAGCCCGCTCCCACATCTGGGTTTGTGTCTATTCAGATAGGTAGGTGTTTGATGGCTAAGCCGGTGTCGATGACGGTTGAAGCTGGGCTGGCCGCCGAGCAAGCCTTGCTGGCAGCCGTCTGCGCGGGTGATCAGGCGTTTGGCCTGCTGTTCTGGCAACCCAACGATCAAGCCTTGGTGATGCCCCGCCGTTTGAGTCGGCTGCCGGCGTTCGAAACCGCCAGCCAAGTCTCGGCTGACGCCGGTTGGCCGGTATTGCTGCGTGAAACCGGCGGAGAACCGGTGCCGCAGTCGAATGCCACGGTCAACATCGCCCTGGTCTACGCCCCACCGCGCAGTGAAGGTGACCAGAATCGTATCGAAACCGGTTACCTGCGCTTATGCCAACCGATCTGCGATTTGCTGATCGAGTTGGGCGGTGATGCCTCGGTTGGTGAAATCGATGGGGCGTTTTGCGATGGCCGTTACAACGTCAACCTCAACGGTCGAAAAATGGTCGGCACTGCCCAGCGCTGGCGCCAAAGTGGTGGCCGCCCGGTAGGGTTGGTGCACGGTGCCTTGTTGCTGGAGAACGATCGCGAGGCGTTGATCGCGGCGGTCAATCGGTTCAATGAAGCGTGTGGTCTCGACCAGCGGGTTCGTGCAGACAGCCATATCGCCTTGCACGAAGCTTTCCCCGCGCCGGATGCGATCAGCCGGCTGGATACCTTGTACCGTCAAATGTTGGCCAGCTTCCTGCCGGTTTAACGGGTACCGAACACCACCATCGTCTTGCCTTTGACATGCACCAGGTTGCGCTCTTCCAGATCCTTGAGCACGCGACCGACCATCTCCCGTGAACAGCCGACAATGCGCCCGATTTCCTGGCGCGTGACCTTGATCTGCATGCCGTCGGGGTGCGTCATGGCGTCGGGCTGCTTGCACAGGTCCAGCAGGCAACGCGCGACTCGGCCGGTGACGTCAAAGAACGCGAGGTCGCCGACCTTGCGGGTGGTGTCCCGCAGGCGCTGGGCAATCTGGCCGCTCAGGGCGTAGAGAATGTCGGGATCGTGCTGGGACAGTTCGCGGAACTTGGCGTAGCTGATCTCGGCCACTTCGCATTCGACCTTGGTGCGCACCCAGGCGCTGCGTTCCTGTTCCTTGCCGGCTTGTTCGAACAGCCCCAACTCCCCAAAGAAATCCCCGGTGTTCAGGTAAGCAATGATCATTTCGCGACCGTCGTCATCCTCGATCAGGATGGTGACCGAGCCTTTGATGATGAAGAACAGCGTTTCGGAGCGTTCGCCGGCGCAGATGATGTTGTGCTTGGCCGGGTGACGACGGCGCTGGCAATGCATCAACAGTTTGTCGAGATTCTTGATTTTGGGTATGGGAGTAAGGGCAACCATGGTTGTATCCCGAAAAGACTGCGCTAAATAGTTTGAGTTGTTGTATTCATCGGGTATCGGCACTGATACGCACTGCATAAAGGGTGGCATTACGCCATCGATTTGGCGTCAGCTTAACAGACACATTCTGACTCGATTAGCCAATTTTCTGCGCAAACCCTGCTATTGATCGCTTTTGTTGGAAACACTGACGCAGGCGGGCCCTGTGCTAAGCTGGCGACCCTTTTTTAGCAGTGGAGTCTGGGCGATGAAGGCACGCATCCAATGGGCGGGCGAAGCCATGTTCCTCGGTGAGTCGGGCAGTGGCCATGTGGTGGTCATGGACGGTCCGCCGGAAGCGGGTGGCCGTAACCTGGGCGTACGCCCGATGGAAATGCTCCTGCTGGGCGTGGGCGGTTGCAGCAATTTCGACGTGGTCAGCATCCTCAAGAAATCCCGCCAGGCAGTGGAAAGCTGTGAAGCTTTTCTGGAGGCTGAGCGAGCCACTGAAGACCCCAAGGTATTCACCAAGATCCACATGCATTTCGTGGTGAAGGGGCGGGCGCTTAAAGAAGCCCAGGTCAAGCGTGCGATTGAGTTGTCGGCTGAGAAGTACTGCTCGGCGTCGATCATGCTCGGCGCGGCCGGTGTGGCCATCACCCACGATTACGAAATCATCGAGTTGGGTTGATCGACCGCAGCCCCCCCATGAGTGAGCTCGCCACCGCAAGCTCGCTCCTGCGGGTGACGCTTCAGATACGGTAGGTGCTTTTGGTCATGACCTTGGCCAACAGGCTCATGCCAAACCTTACCGGCGCAGGGAAGCGGAAGCCGCCAGCATCCAGTGCGCTTTCCGCGTGATGCTCTTCATCAACACGCATCTGCTCCAGAATGGCCCGGGATTTTTCGTCTTCGGCCGGCAGTTGCTCCAAATGTTCATCCAGGTGTTTGCACACCTGATGTTCGGTCGCCGCGACAAACCCCAGGCTGACTTTATCGCTGATCAGGCCGGCAGCGGCGCCAATCCCGAACGACAAACCATAAAACAGCGGGTTCAGCACACTCGGGTGACTGCCCAATTGGCGAATGCGTTGCTCGCACCAGGCCAGGTGATCGATTTCTTCTTCGGCGGCATGTTCCATGGCCGCGCGTACCTGGGGCAGCTTGGCGGTCAAGGCCTGGCCCTGGTACAGCGCCTGGGCACAAACTTCGCCGGTATGGTTGATGCGCATCAGGCCGGCGACGTGACGGGTCTCGGTCTCGCTCATCTGGGCGTCGGGCTGCACGATGGCGGGCGAGGGGCGATACGGCTGGCCGCTGAACGGCAGCAGCGTGCGCATGGCCATGTCGGCTTGCAGCAACAGACGGTCAATCGGCGAGTAGTGACGTTGGGTAGTCATGCTGACCTCCGGGAAGAATCTCGGCGGCCAGTTTACCGCAAGAGAGGGGGAAGCGTTTGCGCTGCGTCAAGGGCATGGGGTCGCAGCCTGGGCCGCGCCCTGTGCCTAAGGGCTGATCAGCCCGGTGGCCAGTTCATCTGGCGCTGACCCAGCACATGCATATGGATGTGATAAACGGTCTGCCCACCTTTCGGGTTGCAGTTCATGACCACCCGGAAACCCTCTTCACACCCCTGTTCCACGGCCAAACGCTGGGCGGTGAACAGAATATGACCGGCCAGGGCTTTATCTTCTTCGGTCAGGTCGTTGAGGGTGGGGATGTGTTTCTTGGGAATGACCAGGAAGTGCACTGGCGCCGCTGGGTGGATGTCCTTGAACGCCAGGACTTGATCATCTTCGTAGATGATATCCGCAGGTATTTCTCTGTTGATGATCTTGGTGAACAGAGTATCCACAGCTGTTTCTCCATTATGAATGTGCAGGGTGAGTGTACTCAGCCAGTCAGCGCGGGCAATAGGCCTTGTTGATGGCGCCGGCGATCTTGCGGGTCAGCCAGCGTGGGCTGAAACGCGGGCTGAAGGCGAGCCAGCGGTTACGTCGGCCGGGAATGATGATGGCCTTGTTCTTTTCCAGGGCGCGCACGGTATAGAGCGCCACCTCTTCGGGGCTCATCAGTTGTTGGCTGCGGTCGAGTTTGGCGGTGTCCATTTGTGCCGTGCCGAAGAATGCGGTACGTGTCGGGCCGGGGCAGAGCACCGAGACCTTGATGCCGCAGGTTTTCAGTTCTTCGCGCAGGCCTTCGGAGAAGTGCAGCACATAGGCCTTGCTGGCGTAATAGGTGCTCATCCACGGGCCAGGCTGGAATGCCGCGACGGAGGCCACATTGAGAATCTGGCCGCCGCCGTGCAGCGCCATGGTGTTGCCAAGGGCGTGGCACATGCGGGTCAGGGCGAGGATGTTGACCTCCATGAGGTCTTGTTCGGTCATCCAGTCCTGGGCCAGGAATGGCCCGCTGGTGCCGATGCCGGCGCAGTTCACCAGCAGGTCGATCTGCCGTTCGCCTTCTTCAAGCTCCAGCAGGAACCCGGATAAGCGCAGCGGCTCGCCCAGATCGCAGGCCCGGAACAGCACCTCGACGCCAAAGCGTTGGGTCAATTCGATTGCAATGTTTTCCAACTGGTCACGCTGGCGGGCCACCAGAATCAAGCTGCGGCCGCGACGGGCCAGCGCTTCGGCCAAGGCCAGGCCGATGCCGCTGGAGGCGCCGGTGATCAGAGCGTAACGGGTCATGCCTTTCTCCATCGCAACGCCACCGCGCCTGTGACAAAGGCATCACAGGCTGGGGGCGTTTCTTCACTGTTCTGGAGAGTCTACAGGTTCGTCCGCTTCGTCAGCACTCTGCGCTTCGTCTTCTTCGACGGTCGCGGCTTGGTCGGCATCTTCATCGGAGGTGATGGAGCTGCTTTCGTAGCTGCTGTCCATATTGGCTTCGAGCTGGTTCAGGTAACCGTTCATACCCAGGGTCACCACGATGGCAAGCATGACCGGGATAAACGCCAGCCACAGGGTGGCCAGGACTTTTACCGCCGTGGAGTTGCGTGGTGGTGGCGCACCGTACTGGTTGGCGCCTGCATTGCCCGGCAATACCAGCAGCAGGATCGGGAAGACGCTGTTCACCAGCGGCACCAGGTTGAGAAAGTACAACCAGCCCGACCAACCCAGGTCGTGCAGGCGCTGCACACCAATTTGTACACTGACCCAGACCAGCGCGACAAACAACGCGAGGCCCAGCAATACGCCGAGGATAGTGCCCGCGGTTGGCGAAGCGGTCGCTACGGCAAAGCTAACGGTGCTGATGATGCCACCCGCCACCAACAGCGCCAGAGTCAACACCAGGGTCCAGGCGAGGTACCGCAAGCGCCCGATGCGCCCGTGGATGGTGAACACCTTGAGGGTGGCGTATTCCGGCAGGTCATCACCCACAGCGGAGCGCGGTGGTGCGTAAGGTGAGGCCGCAGTGCGCGAGAAGCTGCCGGAATCCGTTTCGTGCGTCTCGGCGAGGCTGAAGGCGACAGGCTGTTCAGCTTCGATGCGTGCATCGACCCCGGCGTTTTTCAGTGCGGTGAGGTAGGTTTCTGCATCCGGGCGCGACAGGTCACGCTTGAGCGCGACCGGGCGACCGGTGAAGAGCTTCTCGATGGCTTCGACGTCGCTCTTGAACAGCTCGGCCAGGTTCAGCTTGGCCGTGGTGCTTTCGACACCCGGGAGCAAGGCTCCATCAAACACAATCTTGAAACGGTTGTCGCTCATGCGGGCTTCCTTGTCACTTGATTCAGGGAGGTAGTGCAGGCCGGCTCAAGTGGCAGGCCTTGCGGTGGGGTCAGCGCGGCCAGCGCAACTGAGCTGCCTGTTCGCGGGCTTTGCGATATTCGGCATCCAGACGGGCAACCAGTTCATCGACGCTGGGCAAATCATCAATTTCACCGACACCTTGGCCGGCCGACCATACAGTTTTCCACGCCTTGGCCTCGTCGCTCAACGGCTTGAGCTTGGAACCGAAGTTCACTTCGCCTTTGCCTTGCAGGGCGGCCAGGTCGAAACCGGCGTTTTCCAGGCTCTGGCGCATAAAGCTGGCGGGCACGCCGGAGACAGCGGGAGTGTGCACGATGTCGGCGGCGCGCGATGTGAGCAGCATCTCTTTATACGCATCCGGGGCATGGCTTTCGGTGGTGGCAATAAAGCGTGTGCCGAAATAGGCCAGGTCGGCCCCCAGTAACTGGGCGGCGAGAATCTCGTGCCCGTGGTTGAGGCAGCCGGCCAGCAGCAGGGTTTTGTCGAAGAACTGGCGGATTTCGGCAATCAGCGAGAACGGGCTCCAGGTGCCGGCGTGGCCGCCAGCGCCGGCCGCCACGGCGATCAAGCCATCCACGCCGGCTTCGGCAGCCTTCTCGGCATGACGTCGGGTGGTGACGTCATGGAACACCAGGCCGCCGTAGCTGTGTACGGCGTCTACCAATTCCTTCACAGCGCCCAGGCTGGTAATGACGATCGGCACTTTGTGTTCGACGCAAATCGCCAGGTCCGCCTCCAGTCGCGGGTTGCTGTTGTGCACGATCAGATTGACGGCGTAAGGCGCAGGGTTGTCCAACTGCGCCAGGCCCGCTTCGATTTCCTCCAGCCAGGCCTTGAACCCGCTGCTTTCGCGTTGGTTGAGCGCCGGGAAGCTTCCGACGACCCCATTGCGGCAGCACGCCAGGACCAGTTGCGGGTTGGAAATCAGGAACATCGGTGCCGCCACGACGGGCAGGCGCAGACGTTGTTCAAGCAGAGCGGGCAGTGACATTGGAGGTACCCCGAGTAATTGAAGTTAGAACGGTTTGACCACGACCAAAATTACGATAGCCAGCAATATCAGAACGGGTACTTCATTGAACCAGCGATAAAAGACATGGCTGCGGGTGTTTTCGCCACGGGCGAAGCGTTTTACTTGCGCGCCGCACATATGGTGGTAACCGATGAGCAGTACGACGAGGGTCAGTTTGGCGTGGATCCAGGCGCCCGAATGAAAGATGCTCGGGTTCAGGTAGATCAGCCAGCCGCCGAAAATCAGCGTGGCAACCATCGCCGGCCCCATGATGCCGCGGTACAACTTGCGCTCCATGACGCTGAAGCGCTCCTTGCTGACGGTATCCTCGCTTTGGGCGTGGTAGACGAACAGGCGTGGCAGGTAGAACAGCCCGGCAAACCAGCAGACGATGCTGACGATGTGGAAGGCTTTGATCCATAGATAGAGCATTTCTAGTTATTCCCAGGTTCACGGTAACTGAAGATAGTAGTGGCTCATGCGCCCGTACGTCACGTTGACGGTTGTCGCAGGACGATACGGCCCCTATTATCGACGGCTTTCCAGTGGGTTCGTTGAGGGCAGGTTTATGGTCAAGGTCGGTATCGTCGGCGGCACGGGTTACACCGGTGTCGAATTGCTGCGTCTGTTGGCACAGCATCCGCAAGCTGAGGTGGTGGTCATCACTTCCCGATCCGAGGCCGGGCTGGCCGTGGCCGATATGTACCCGAACCTGCGAGGCCACTATGACGGCCTGGCGTTCAGCGTTCCGGACATCAAGACCCTGGGCGCGTGCGATGTGGTGTTCTTCGCCACGCCTCACGGTGTTGCCCACGCATTGGCTGGTGAGCTGCTGGCCGCTGGCACCAAGGTGATCGACTTGTCCGCGGACTTCCGTCTGCAAGACGCCGATGAGTGGGCCAAGTGGTACGGCCAGCCGCACGGTGCGCCAGAGTTGCTGGAGGAGGCGGTGTACGGCCTGCCGGAAGTCAATCGTGAGCAGATCAAGCAAGCGCGCCTGATCGCGGTGCCAGGTTGCTATCCAACGGCAACACAACTGGGTTTCCTGCCATTGCTGGAAGCCGGGTTGGCTGATGCGTCGCGCCTGATCGCAGACTGCAAGTCGGGTGTGAGTGGCGCCGGTCGTGGTGCGGCGGTGGGTTCGCTGTACTCCGAGACATCGGAAAGCATGAAGGCCTACGCGGTAAAAGGGCATCGTCACTTGCCGGAAATCCGCCAGGGCCTGCGTCGTGCAGCCGGTAAAGACGTGGGCCTGACCTTCGTACCACACCTGACCCCGATGATCCGCGGCATTCATTCCACGCTCTACGCCACTGTGGCTGACCGTTCGGTTGACCTGCAGGCGCTGTTCGAAAAGCGTTATGCCAACGAACCGTTCGTCGACGTGATGCCAGCCGGCAGCCATCCAGAAACCCGCAGCGTGCGCGGCGCCAATGTGTGCCGGATTGCCGTGCACCGCCCTCAGGATGGCGACCTCGTCGTGGTGTTGTCGGTGATCGATAACCTGGTCAAGGGCGCGTCGGGCCAGGCGGTACAGAACATGAACATCCTGTTTGGCCTGGATGAGAAGCTGGGCTTGTCCCACGCGGGCATGCTGCCTTAAGACGCTCAGGTGGTTGCGCAAAAGGCCCGTTGAACGGGCCTTTTGTGTTTTTAATGGCTGCTATGGAGATTGATATACCGTAACAATAGTTGACCGCTTTTCTAGGAGAAGCGGATAATACCGGCCATTACGCATATGGCGGCGCTACGCCGGGAGATTATCAGCATGAGCGTTGAATCCTTCACCCCCACGGCTTTGCAATTCACCCACGGTGCTGCGCACAAGGTGAAGAGCCTGGTCGATGAAGAGGGTAATGATCGCTTGAAGCTGCGCGTATTCGTTACGGGCGGCGGTTGTTCAGGGTTTCAGTACGGTTTTACCTTCGATGAAGATGTGGCCGATGATGACACCATCGTTGAGCGCGAAGGCGTGAGCCTGGTCGTGGACCCGATGAGCTTCCAATACCTGGCAGGTGCCGAGGTGGATTACCAGGAAGGTTTGGAAGGGTCGCGTTTCGTGATCAAGAACCCTAATGCCACCACTACCTGTGGTTGCGGGTCTTCGTTCTCGATCTGATCTGCAGAGCATACAAAAACGCCGCTTGGCTGTGATAGGCCAAGCGGCGTTTTGCTGTCTGCTGATTGCGGGGCGAATCAGGCGGGGTAGATGGCGCCCAGTACCCGAAGCCCACGTGCGCCGGTGACGCTCGGCCGGTTGGCGGCAATGCCCTCAAGGCAGCAGTGGGCCAGCCAGGCGAAGGCCATGGCTTCGACCCAGTCGGGGTGCACGCCGTAGGTGGCGGTGCTGCTGACGTGGGTTGACGGTAGCAGAGCGGCCAGACGACTCATGAGCGTGGAATTGTGAGCGCCGCCGCCGCAGACCAGCAATGTTTTTGTATGGGGTTGGGCTGACTGTAAGGACTCAACGATCGTCAGGGCGGTCAGCTCAAGCAGCGTTGCCTGCACATTCTGGGGCTCAAATGCAGGCAAGAGGCCAAGGTGTTGGTGCAGCCATTCCAGGTTGAACACTTCGCGCCCAGTGCTCTTGGGGCCTTTGGTCACGAAGAAGGGGTCGCTGAGCAGGGCGTTGAGCAACTGGGGCTCGACCTTTCCGCTGGCGGCCCACTGACCATCGCGATCAAAACGTTCGCCGTGTAGTTGATGAATCCATGCATCCAATAGGACGTTGCCCGGGCCGCAATCGAAGCCGGCTACAGGCTTGCCGGTTTCAATCAGGCTGAGGTTACTGAAACCTCCTACATTCAATACCGCACGGTTACCGGTGTGCTCGCCAAACAGCGCTTCGTGGAAGGCGGGCACCAGCGGCGCGCCCTGGCCACCGGCGGCCACATCACGGCTGCGGAAATCGCTGACCACGGTGATATTTGTCAGCTCGGTGAGCAAGGCCGGGTTACCGATTTGCACGGTAAAGCCTCGGGCGGGCTCATGGCGGATGGTCTGGCCATGGCTGCCGATCGCACGAATGTCCTGGGGCTTGAGGTTTTGCTGATCGAGCAGCGCGTGAATACCGTGTGCGGCCAGCTTCACCCAGTTCTGCTGGGCCATGGCGGAGCGGGCGATTTCATCCGGCCCGCTGGCGCACAAGGCAAGCAGTTCGGCACGTAAGGTATCTGGCATGGGGATGTAGTGCGAGGCGATCAACTTGATCGCCGGGCCTTGCTCGATCACGGCGATGTCCAGGCCATCGAGGCTGGTCCCGGACATCACACCTACATAAAGAGGCATGCCTTAACGCTTCGCCGAAGCCAGCAAGGTGGAGCGTTCCTGATCCATGCGTGCCATCAATGGCTGGCTCTGTTGCATGAAGCGGGCGCGTTCAGCCTTGGCGATCGGGTCGGCCATTGGCAGCTTTTGACCCAGCGGGTCAACGTGCACGCCATTGACCTGGAACTCATAGTGCAAATGCGGGCCAGTGGACAGGCCGGTAGTGCCGATATAGCCGATCACCTGGCCTTGCTTCACAGTGCCGCCGGTTTTCACGCCCTTGGCGAAGCCTTGCATGTGGCCGTATAGCGTACGGTAGGTGTTGCCGTGCTGGATGATCACGGTGTTGCCGTAGCCACCACGACGCCCGGCCAGTAAGACTTTGCCGTCACCTGCCGCTTTGATCGGTGTGCCACGCGGAGCCGCATAGTCCACGCCTTTGTGGGCGCGGATTTTGTTCAGAATTGGATGCTTGCGACCCATGGAGAAACGCGAGCTAATACGAGCGAAGTCCACCGGGGTGCGGATGAAGGCCTTGCGCATGCTATTGCCATCGGCGGTGTAGTAGCTGCTGTTGCCTTGTTTGTTGGTGTAACGCACGGCGGTGTAGGTCTTGCCGCGGTTGGTAAAGCGCGCAGAGAGAATGTTGCCGGTGCCGACGACCTTGCCGTTGGCGACTTTTTGCTCGTAGATCACGTCGAATTCGTCGCCTTGGCGGATGTCCTGGGCGAAGTCGATGTCGTAGCCAAACACGCTGGCCATGTCCATGGTCAAGCTGTGGGACAGGCCGGCGCGGGCAGCCGACTGCGACAGAGAGCTATTGATGACGCCGTGGACATAGGCGGAGCGCATCACGGGTTTGGTGGTGATGCGGTTGAAGGCAAAACCCTTGGCGCCTTTGGTCAGGGTGATGCTCTCGAGATCGCTGACATTGCTGTGCAGGTTGTGCAACTGGCCGTCGGGCGTCAGTTCGAACTCAAGTTTCTGGCCGTGTTTGAGCTGGGTGAATTGCTTGGCCTGCTTGTCGCTGGCCAGCACTTCATTGACGGTGGCTGCAGGGAGACCGACTTTCTCGAACAGGGTCGACAATGTGTCGCCCCTGGCCACGACCACTTCTCGGTGTTGTGGATTTTTGGCGGCTTCGGCGGCCGGCGCGGGCGGCTCTTGGGCGGCTTGCTGGGTATCTTCAGGGCCGCTTTCTATCTGCGCGAACGGTGATTCGGTGGGTGCATTTGTGGCTTGTTGCGCGTCGGAAGCGTCTTGATCTTGTGTCAGTTGTTCAACTGGACTTTCCAGGTCAAGGCTCAGGGATGTTCGTTTGGCTTCTACGTCACTGGAAGGGAATACCAGGAGTGCCAGGCTGAGAAGGGCGGCGATACCACTTGCGGCGAGCAGGTGGGTCTTCGGGTAAAGCGGCGGCGCTTTAGACGGTTCAGTGGTCATAGGTAATTTTGACTTTGAAGATGAAATGGAAAAGATGAATGACATGATGAAGATGAAATAACTGTATAAAATATAACCAAATCATCTGTGGCGCAAGCTCGCGAACGCTGGGCTTGCTGAACGGTGTCCGTTCGCAGGGCAAAACTTGTAATTAGTCCCTGATCTTGTATGGTTGGTTCCCTTTTGAATCTGAGCCTTGCGGGTCTGTTATGAAGTCGGTTGAAGAGCAGCTAGCGCTGATAAAACGTGGTGCGGAAGAACTGTTGGTCGAAGCTGAGCTGATCGAAAAGCTCAAGCGTGGTCAGCCCCTGCGTATTAAGGCTGGCTTTGATCCGACTGCGCCGGATCTGCACCTGGGTCATACCGTGCTTATTAATAAGCTGCGCCAGTTCCAGGAATTGGGGCATCAGGTCATCTTCCTTATAGGTGACTTCACCGGGATGATCGGTGATCCGAGCGGCAAGAGCGCCACGCGCCCGCCACTGACGCGTGAGCAGGTTCTCGATAATGCCGAGACCTACAAGACTCAGGTGTTCAAGATTCTCGATCCGGCCAAGACCGAAGTGGCATTCAACTCCACCTGGATGGATCAGATGGGGCCGGCGGATTTCATCCGCCTGACTTCCCAGTACACCGTTGCGCGCATGCTTGAGCGTGATGACTTCGACAAGCGCTACTCCACCAATCAGCCGATCGCCATTCATGAGTTCCTCTACCCGCTGGTTCAGGGGTACGACTCGGTAGCCTTGCGCGCGGATGTTGAGCTGGGCGGTACCGACCAGAAGTTCAACCTGTTGATGGGGCGTGAGTTGCAGCGCGCATACGGGCAAGAGGCCCAGTGCATTCTGACCATGCCTTTGCTGGAGGGCTTGGATGGCGTCAAGAAGATGTCCAAGTCTCTAGGCAACTATGTCGGTATCCAAGAAGCGCCGGGCGTGATGTACGGCAAGCTGGTTTCGATTCCT
>NZ_CP162752.1:1507500-1940000 GCF_054668065.1 Pseudomonas sp. S3_A09 | reverse complement strand
AAGTTCCCACACGAATTGCTTGATTCATTGAAGAAGACGATAAGAAGCAGCCCGAAATTGGGTCTGTAGCTCAGTTGGTTAGAGCGCACCCCTGATAAGGGTGAGGTCGGCAGTTCGAATCTGCCCAGACCCACCAATTTTGTGTGGGAAACGCCTGTAGAAATACGGGGCCATAGCTCAGCTGGGAGAGCGCCTGCCTTGCACGCAGGAGGTCAACGGTTCGATCCCGTTTGGCTCCACCACTACTGCTTCTGACAGTTTTGAAAGCTTAGAAATGAGCATTCCATCAGGTTGATGATGAATGTTGATTTCTAGTCTTTGATTAGATCGTTCTTTAAAAATTTGGGTATGTGATAGAAAGATAGACTGAACGTTACTTTCACTGGTAACGGATCAGGCTAAGGTAAAATTTGTGAGTTCTCTTAGTTGAGAAATTCGAATTTTCGGCGAATGTTGTCTTCACAGTATAACCAGATTGCTTGGGGTTATATGGTCAAGTGAAGAAGCGCATACGGTGGATGCCTTGGCAGTCAGAGGCGATGAAAGACGTGGTAGCCTGCGAAAAGCTTCGGGGAGTCGGCAAACAGACTTTGATCCGGAGATGTCTGAATGGGGGAACCCAGCCATCATAAGATGGTTATCTTGTACTGAATACATAGGTGCAAGAGGCGAACCAGGGGAACTGAAACATCTAAGTACCCTGAGGAAAAGAAATCAACCGAGATTCCCTTAGTAGTGGCGAGCGAACGGGGACTAGCCCTTAAGTGGCTTTGAGATTAGCGGAACGCTCTGGAAAGTGCGGCCATAGTGGGTGATAGCCCTGTACGCGAAAATCTCTTAGTCATGAAATCGAGTAGGACGGAGCACGAGAAACTTTGTCTGAATATGGGGGGACCATCCTCCAAGGCTAAATACTACTGACTGACCGATAGTGAACTAGTACCGTGAGGGAAAGGCGAAAAGAACCCCGGAGAGGGGAGTGAAATAGATCCTGAAACCGTATGCGTACAAGCAGTGGGAGCCTACTTTGTTAGGTGACTGCGTACCTTTTGTATAATGGGTCAGCGACTTATTTTCAGTGGCGAGCTTAACCGAATAGGGGAGGCGTAGCGAAAGCGAGTCTTAATAGGGCGTCTAGTCGCTGGGAATAGACCCGAAACCGGGCGATCTATCCATGGGCAGGTTGAAGGTTGGGTAACACTAACTGGAGGACCGAACCGACTACCGTTGAAAAGTTAGCGGATGACCTGTGGATCGGAGTGAAAGGCTAATCAAGCTCGGAGATAGCTGGTTCTCCTCGAAAGCTATTTAGGTAGCGCCTCATGTATCACTGTAGGGGGTAGAGCACTGTTTCGGCTAGGGGGTCATCCCGACTTACCAAACCGATGCAAACTCCGAATACCTACAAGTGCCGAGCATGGGAGACACACGGCGGGTGCTAACGTCCGTCGTGAAAAGGGAAACAACCCAGACCGTCAGCTAAGGTCCCAAAGTTATGGTTAAGTGGGAAACGATGTGGGAAGGCTTAGACAGCTAGGAGGTTGGCTTAGAAGCAGCCACCCTTTAAAGAAAGCGTAATAGCTCACTAGTCGAGTCGGCCTGCGCGGAAGATGTAACGGGGCTCAAACCATACACCGAAGCTACGGGTATCACGTAAGTGATGCGGTAGAGGAGCGTTCTGTAAGCCTGTGAAGGTGAGTTGAGAAGCTTGCTGGAGGTATCAGAAGTGCGAATGCTGACATGAGTAACGACAATGGGTGTGAAAAACACCCACGCCGAAAGACCAAGGTTTCCTGCGCAACGTTAATCGACGCAGGGTTAGTCGGTCCCTAAGGCGAGGCTGAAAAGCGTAGTCGATGGAAAACAGGTTAATATTCCTGTACTTCTGGTTATTGCGATGGAGGGACGGAGAAGGCTAGGCCAGCTTGGCGTTGGTTGTCCAAGTTTAAGGTGGTAGGCTGAGATCTTAGGTAAATCCGGGATCTTAAGGCCGAGAGCTGATGACGAGTTAACTTTTAGTTAACGAAGTGGTTGATGCCATGCTTCCAAGAAAAGCTTCTAAGCTTCAGGTAACCAGGAACCGTACCCCAAACCGACACAGGTGGTTGGGTAGAGAATACCAAGGCGCTTGAGAGAACTCGGGTGAAGGAACTAGGCAAAATGGCACCGTAACTTCGGGAGAAGGTGCGCCGGTGAGGGTGAAGGACTTGCTCCGTAAGCTCATGCCGGTCGAAGATACCAGGCCGCTGCGACTGTTTATTAAAAACACAGCACTCTGCAAACACGAAAGTGGACGTATAGGGTGTGACGCCTGCCCGGTGCCGGAAGGTTAATTGATGGGGTTAGCTAACGCGAAGCTCTTGATCGAAGCCCCGGTAAACGGCGGCCGTAACTATAACGGTCCTAAGGTAGCGAAATTCCTTGTCGGGTAAGTTCCGACCTGCACGAATGGCGTAACGATGGCGGCGCTGTCTCCACCCGAGACTCAGTGAAATTGAAATCGCTGTGAAGATGCAGTGTATCCGCGGCTAGACGGAAAGACCCCGTGAACCTTTACTATAGCTTTGCACTGGACTTTGAATTTGCTTGTGTAGGATAGGTGGGAGGCTTTGAAGCGTGGACGCCAGTTCGCGTGGAGCCATCCTTGAAATACCACCCTGGCAACTTTGAGGTTCTAACTCAGGTCCGTTATCCGGATCGAGGACAGTGTATGGTGGGTAGTTTGACTGGGGCGGTCTCCTCCTAAAGAGTAACGGAGGAGTACGAAGGTGCGCTCAGACCGGTCGGAAATCGGTCGTAGAGTATAAAGGCAAAAGCGCGCTTGACTGCGAGACAGACACGTCGAGCAGGTACGAAAGTAGGTCTTAGTGATCCGGTGGTTCTGTATGGAAGGGCCATCGCTCAACGGATAAAAGGTACTCCGGGGATAACAGGCTGATACCGCCCAAGAGTTCATATCGACGGCGGTGTTTGGCACCTCGATGTCGGCTCATCACATCCTGGGGCTGAAGCCGGTCCCAAGGGTATGGCTGTTCGCCATTTAAAGTGGTACGCGAGCTGGGTTTAGAACGTCGTGAGACAGTTCGGTCCCTATCTGCCGTGGACGTTTGAGATTTGAGAGGGGCTGCTCCTAGTACGAGAGGACCGGAGTGGACGAACCTCTGGTGTTCCGGTTGTCACGCCAGTGGCATTGCCGGGTAGCTATGTTCGGAATAGATAACCGCTGAAAGCATCTAAGCGGGAAACTAGCCTCAAGATGAGATCTCACTGGGACCTTGAGTCCCCTGAAGGGCCGTCGAAGACTACGACGTTGATAGGTTGGGTGTGTAAGCGCTGTGAGGCGTTGAGCTAACCAATACTAATTGCCCGTGAGGCTTGACCATATAACACCCAAGCAATTTGATTACTCTAACGAGCATCAGATTGCGGTGTGTGAAGATGATACGAACCGAAAGTTCGATATCTCACAAAACACCGATCTGTCACATACCCAATTTGCTGAAGCGAGGCCAACTGGTCACGACTCAGTACCCGAATTTCTTGACGACCATAGAGCATTGGAACCACCTGATCCCATCCCGAACTCAGCAGTGAAACGATGCATCGCCGATGGTAGTGTGGGGTTTCCCCATGTGAGAGTAGGTCATCGTCAAGATTAAATTCCGAAACCCCATCTGCGAAAGCAGATGGGGTTTTTTTTGGGGCGGTCGAAAAGCATGGAAATGTCCATTTTTCGGCGACCTTCAGTGCTAAAGTCCTGCGTTTCTATGCAATGACCCTGCGCATGGCTATCATGCGTGCCTCATTGTGAGGCGATATTTGCATGCTGACGCTGTTAAAACTTCTGAAAGATGGCCGATTCCACTCGGGGGAAGCGCTGGGCGCCGCCCTTGGTGTTAGCCGCAGTGCTGTCTGGAAGCAACTCCAGCACCTGGAAGCAGAATTGAATCTGCCCATACATAAGGTGCGAGGGAAGGGGTACCAGTTGGCGTCACCGCTGGTGTTCTTGACTGCTGAAGATATTGCGCTGAATGCGCCCTCCTTGGTGTGGCCCATTCATATATCTGACTCCATTGACTCCACAAATGCTGAAGCCTTGCGTCTTGTTGGTGCCGGGTGCGAGGCGCCGTTTCTAGTGCTTGCGGAGCAGCAAACGGCCGGCCGGGGGCGGAGGGGGCGGAAGTGGGTGAGTCCATTTGCGCAGAATGTGTATTACAGCCTCGTATTGCGCATCGAGTCGGGGCTTCGGCAGTTGGAGGGGCTGAGCCTGGTTGTGGGCTTGGCGGTCATGCAGGCCTTGCGCGAGTCTGGTGTGCAGGGGGCAGAGCTGAAATGGCCTAACGATGTTCTGGTGGGTCAGAAGAAGATTGCCGGCATTTTGCTGGAGTTGGTCGGTGACCCTGCGGATATCTGTCACGTTGTCCTTGGAATAGGCATCAACGTGAATATGCAGAGAGCCGACGATGTGGACCAGCAATGGACTTCACTTCAGTTACAGACAGGCTCTCCGGTGGATCGTAACGCTTTGGTGGCGCGATTGGGGTTGCAGTTGCAAGACTACCTTGAGCGGCACCGCCTGGGCGGTTTTATCGCGCTTCAAGAAGAGTGGGAGCAGAATCACGCTTGGCAGGGGCGTCCGGTATCCCTTATTGCGGGTGTCCACCAAATTGATGGAGTTGTACTGGGGGTCGATCACCAGGGGGCATTGCGCTTGAGTGTTGATGGTGTTGAGAAAATATACAGTGGTGGTGAGCTAAGCCTGAGGTTGCGTGATGATTCTTGAGCTCGACTGCGGGAATAGCTTTATCAAGTGGCGTGTGCTTGATGTCGGTGATACGCGTGCGTCGGCGGAAGGGGTTGTCGGTTCAGACCTGGCATTGATTGACAGCCTTGTGGCGCTTCCCGGACTGTTGCTAACGCGTTGCCGATTGGTGAGTGTTCGTGCCCTGGAAGAAACAAGCAAACTGGTCGAGGCACTGCATGAGGCTTTCGGGGTTGCTGTTTCCTGTGCTGTGCCTGCGCGTGAGATGGCAGGAGTGCGCAACGGCTACGAAGATTTTGAGCGTCTGGGCCTTGATCGCTGGTTGGCAATGCTCGGTGGATTCAAGCTGGCACGCGGCGCTTGCTTGGTGCTTGATTTTGGTACGGCAGCCACGGCGGATTTTATTGCCGCGGACGGTGAGCACCTTGGCGGTTTCATTTGCCCGGGTATGCCGCTCATGCGCAACCAGTTGCGAACTCATACACGCAAGATACGCTACGACGACGCTGCTGCTGAAAGGGCGATGGAACGACTCTCTCCAGGTCGTACGACTGCTGAGGCCGTGGAACGAGGTTGTACGCTTATGCTGAGAGGGTTCGTACTGACTCAGTTGGAGTTGGCGCGAAGCTACTGGGGTGATGATTTCACTGTTTTTCTCACCGGAGGGGACGCCGATTTGGTGGTAGATGCAGTCCCGCAGGCCAGACTCGTTCCAGATCTGGTTTTTGTCGGTTTGGCGATGGCTTGCCCTTTGTCCTGAGGTGATTATGCGTTGGTTGTTTTTGCTTTTACTCGTCCTCAACGCCTTCTATTACATTTGGCATCAACAAGAAGCACCGTTGCGCGCCAAAGATGTCACGCCCCTGAGCCTTTACAAGGGGTCGCAACAGGACATCCGACTGCTCAGCGAATCCTCTGACGTTGTAGCGCGCAAAGAGCGTGCAAAGGCAGCTGATGCGCAAAATACGTGTTTGTACATTGGTGGCTTTGCGGACCAGCGACAGGCGCAGGCCGTTGAGCAGCGGCTCACGAGCCTGGATATAAAGGTCAAGGTTCAATTGCTGAATACTGTCGATGCTTCCGGCTATTGGCTGCGTGTAGCCCCTGAAAGCCGACGCCTGGCTGAGGATCTGCCATTTGAAAACCTTGCTAAGGAATTCAATGAGTTAAAACATAAAATAATGTTGTGCGAAGGCGTTGCATCTCTCGAATAGTTTGCATAGAATGGCGCCCGCTTCGCAGTGAAGACCTTTAAGGCCTACAGCGTGAAGCGAAGGTCAACGCAGCTAACCTCATATTTTTAAATGAGAAAATGCTTGACAGAAGGCCGGCGTGATGTAAAATGCCGGCTCGCTTAGGAGGGGTTCCCGAGCGGCCAAAGGGATCAGACTGTAAATCTGACGTCTACGACTTCGAAGGTTCGAATCCTTCCCCCTCCACCATTTTTAGCGTGAGCTGCAAGCTCCGCGGGTATAGTTTAGTGGTAGAACCTCAGCCTTCCAAGCTGATGATGCGGGTTCGATTCCCGCTACCCGCTCCAAGTTTGCAGGTTGTGCAAGATGTTTCGCTCTTGTAGCTCAGTTGGTAGAGCACACCCTTGGTAAGGGTGAGGTCAGCGGTTCAAATCCGCTCAAGAGCTCCATATGACAAGGCAGATATGAAAATATCTGCCTTTGTTTTAACAGCTGCCTCGGCTTGTTGGTGTGTATCTGGCTCTTATGGTCAGGTGATTTCAAGTCTAGTGGGGTTGGTTGTTGTAAAGTCTTTTTCAGGCCTGCATAATGGTCGGCCTGATTTTGTTTTAGGTCAGTAGCTCAATTGGCAGAGCGACGGTCTCCAAAACCGTAGGTTGGGGGTTCGATTCCCTCCTGACCTGCCAGATTCACGTGGTGTATCTGGCTTTCTTTTCACAGGATCTTCATAGATGACTCCTAAGGCTGAAGCTCAAAGCTCTCGTTTCGATCTGGTCAAGTGGCTCGCTGTAGTCGCCTTGGTGGTCGTAGGCGTTGTTGGCAATCAGTACTATTCTGCTTCGCCGATCCTGTACCGCGTGCTCGCTTTGCTTGCTCTTGCTGCTGTTGCTGCCTTTGTAGGCCTGCAGACTGCCAAAGGCAAGTCTTTCGCGGTCCTGGTAAAGGAAGCTCGCACCGAAATTCGTAAAGTCGTTTGGCCGACTCGCCAAGAAACCACGCAGACCACGTTGATCGTTGTGGCTGTTGTTCTGGTTATGGCGTTGCTGTTGTGGGGGCTTGATTCCCTGCTCGGCTGGCTTGTTTCCTTGATTGTTGGCTAAGGGTGTCCCGTGGCTAAGCGTTGGTACGTTGTGCATGCTTACTCGGGTTACGAGAAGCATGTTATGCGCTCTTTGCTAGAGCGCGTAAAGCTGGCAGGCATGGAAGATGGTTTCGGCGAAATTCTGGTTCCCACTGAAGAAGTGGTTGAAATGCGGAATGGCCAGAAGCGCAAGAGTGAACGCAAGTTCTTCCCAGGCTATGTGCTGGTTCAGATGGACATGAATGAAGGTACTTGGCACTTGGTCAAGGATACCCCTCGTGTCATGGGTTTCATTGGCGGTACCGCTGATAAGCCTGCTCCTATCACTGACAAAGAAGCAGAAGCGATTCTGCGCCGCGTTGCTGATGGTAGCGACAAGCCTAAGCCGAAGACGTTGTTCGAGCCGGGTGAGGTTGTTCGTGTCACAGATGGTCCGTTTGCTGATTTCAACGGTACTGTCGAAGAAGTTAACTACGAAAAGAGCCGGATCCAAGTGGCGGTGCTCATTTTCGGTCGCTCTACTCCGGTAGAGCTGGAGTTCAGCCAGGTCGAGAAGGTCTAGCTGAGCAAGCATCCCAACCCCGCAGCCTTAGGCTGTGGGGTTTTGTCGTCACTGGGATAAACGCGCAAGTAACCGGGGAGCCTTTCGAGGCGCTTGAACCCGTAATTGGAGTGCCTCATGGCCAAGAAGATTACCGCTTACATCAAGCTGCAAGTGAAGGCCGCTCAGGCCAACCCAAGTCCACCTGTTGGTCCAGCTCTGGGTCAGCACGGCGTGAACATCATGGAATTCTGCAAGGCCTTCAACGCCCGTACTCAGGGTCTTGAGCCAGGTCTGCCGACTCCAGTGATCATCACTGTATACAGCGACCGTAGCTTCACTTTCGAAACCAAGTCGACCCCGGCTTCGGTTCTGCTGAAGAAAGCTGCTGGTCTGACTAGCGGTTCCGCTCGTCCTAACACCGTTAAGGTTGGCACCGTAACTCGTGCTCAGCTGGAAGAAATCGCGAAAACCAAAAACGCGGATCTGACTGCAGCTGATATGGATGCAGCCGTGCGTACCATCGCCGGTTCTGCTCGTAGCATGGGCCTTAACGTGGAGGGTGTGTAATGGCTAAGCTGACCAAGCGTCAAAAGGCTATCGCCGGCAAAATCGAAGCGGGCAAGTCCTACAATTTTGTAGACGCTGCTGCTCTGCTGACCGAGCTGTCGACTGTCAAGTTCAGCGAGTCCGTTGACGTTGCTGTAAACCTGGGCGTTGACCCACGTAAATCCGACCAGGTCGTTCGTAGCGCAACTGTGCTGCCACACGGTACTGGCAAGACTGTACGTGTAGCTGTCTTCACCCAAGGCCCGGCAGCTGAAGCTGCTCTGGCCGCCGGCGCTGATCGCGTTGGCATGGACGACCTGGCTGCCGAAATGAAAGGCGGCGACCTGAACTACGACGTCGTTATTGCTTCCCCGGATGCAATGCGCGTTGTGGGTCAGTTGGGTCAGATCCTCGGTCCACGTGGTCTGATGCCTAACCCTAAAGTCGGCACTGTAACGCCAGACGTAGCCACCGCGGTTAAAAACGCCAAGGCTGGTCAGGTTCGTTATCGCACCGACAAAAACGGCATCATTCACACCTCCGTTGGCAAGGTCGGCTTCGACGCCGTCAAGCTGAAGGAAAACGTTGAAGCCCTGATCGCTGATCTGAAGCGTATCAAGCCAGCTTCCTCGAAAGGTATCTACGTCAAGCGCGTTACCCTGAGCACCACTATGGGCCCAGGTCTGGTCATCGACCAAGGTTCGCTGGACGTATAAGACACAGATTGGCGCGAGCGATCGCGCCAATTGAAAAAATTGGGGTCCCTGCCTGGCGGGGGCTATCCAAGACCGTAGGCGGCGCAAGTCTTAAACCACAAGCCTACGCAGATGGTGCTCCCGGTTCCTTACCGAATCAGACACCAAAACGACATCCGGCTCCGGCCAGATGAAACGGTAACAAGCAGGAGTTAAACCCGTGGCAATTAATCTCGAAGACAAGAAGGCCATCGTCGCTGAAGTCAACGAGGCTGCCAAAGCTGCTCTGTCCGCTGTCGTGGCTGATGCCCGTGGTGTGACAGTAGGCGCTATGACCGGACTCCGTAAAGAGGCTCGTGAAGCTGGCGTATACGTACGTGTTGTACGTAACACCCTGCTCAAGCGCGCTGTTGCTGACACTGAATACAGTGTCCTCAACGACGTGTTCACCGGCCCGACTCTGATCGCGTTCTCCAAAGAACATCCAGGCGCTGCTGCCCGTTTGTTCAAAGAATTCGCCAAGAGTCAGGAAAAGTTCGAGATCAAGGCAGCTGCGTTCGAGGGCAAGTTCCTCGCAGCTAACCAAATCGACGTACTGGCAACACTGCCGACCCGCGACGAAGCCATTTCGCAGCTGATGAGCGTGATTCAAGGCGCTACCAGCAAGCTGGCTCGTACTCTGGCCGCAGTTCGCGAGCAAAAAGAAGCTGCCGCAGCCTAAGGCTGAGCGACTTCTCTCGCGTATTTTTGTTTATTTCGATGGCCGAGTAGGCCGTCCCCCAATTCAGGAAATACAGCAATGTCTATCTCCCAAGACGATATCCTCAACGCCGTAGCTGAAATGTCGGTTCTGCAGGTTGTTGAGCTGATCAAAGCTTTCGAAGAAAAATTCGGCGTTTCCGCTGCCGCTGCTTCCGCTGGCCCAGCTGTTGCTGCTGTTGCTGCTGAAGAGCAAACCGAATTCAACGTCATGCTGCTGGAAGCTGGCGAGAAGAAAGTAAACGTGATCAAGGCAGTACGTGAACTGACCGGTCTGGGCCTGAAAGAAGCCAAGGCTGTAGTTGACGGCGCTCCTGCCCAGGTTCTGGAAGCTGTTACCAAAGACGCAGCTGACAAAGCCAAAGCAGCACTGGAAGAAGCAGGCGCTAAAGTCGAGCTGAAGTAAGCATCGACCTTGCGTCTCCAGCCCAAGCGTTAAGCTGAAGGCTGATGGCTGGTGGCTCTTGCCACCGGCCTTTTTCCGTTCTTGGCTGACGACTCGGTCGCCGCCATTAACGCGCTGTAGCCACCCGATGCGGTGGTGCAAACCATGGGGTTTGCGAGATTTTCTGGCTGCTCCCGTCGGGGGGGGCCAAACAAGCAGGTGACCAAGCTGGGGAACGCTGATGGCTTACTCATATACTGAGAAAAAACGTATCCGCAAGGACTTTAGCAAGTTGCCGGACGTCATGGATGTCCCGTACCTTCTGGCTATCCAGCTGGATTCGTATCGTGAATTCTTGCAGGCGGGAGCGACCAAAGATCAGTTCCGCGACGTGGGCCTGCATGCGGCCTTCAAATCCGTTTTCCCGATCATCAGCTACTCCGGCAATGCTGCGCTGGAGTACGTCGGTTATCGCCTGGGCGAACCGGCATTTGATGTCAAAGAATGCGTGTTGCGCGGTGTTACGTACGCCGTACCTTTGCGGGTAAAAGTCCGTCTGATCATTTTCGACAAAGAATCGTCGAACAAAGCGATCAAGGACATCAAAGAGCAAGAAGTCTACATGGGCGAAATCCCACTGATGACTGAGAACGGTACCTTCGTTATCAACGGTACCGAACGTGTGATCGTTTCCCAGCTGCACCGTTCCCCGGGCGTGTTCTTCGACCACGACCGCGGCAAGACGCACAGCTCTGGTAAGCTCCTGTACTCCGCGCGGATCATTCCTTACCGTGGTTCGTGGTTGGACTTCGAGTTCGATCCGAAAGACTGCGTGTTCGTGCGTATCGACCGTCGTCGCAAGCTGCCGGCCTCGGTACTGCTGCGCGCGCTCGGCTACACCACTGAGCAAGTGCTGGACGCCTTCTACACCACCAACGTATTCAGCCTGAAGGATGAAACCCTCAAGCTGGAGCTGATTGCTTCGCGTCTGCGTGGTGAAATTGCTGTCCTGGACATTCAGGATGAAAAGGGCAAGGTCATTGTTGAAGCTGGCCGTCGTATCACTGCGCGCCACATCAACCAGATCGAAAAAGCCGGTATCAAAGAGCTGGAAGTGCCTCTGGACTACGTCCTTGGCCGCACGACCGCCAAGGTCATCGTTCACCCAGCTACAGGCGAAATCCTGGCTGAGTGCAACACCGAGCTGAACACCGAAATCCTGGCCAAAATCGCCAAGGCTCAGGTTGTTCGCATCGAGACCCTGTATACCAACGACATCGACTGCGGTCCGTTCATTTCCGACACGCTGAAGATCGACTCCACCAGCAACCAATTGGAAGCGCTGGTCGAGATCTATCGCATGATGCGTCCTGGTGAGCCACCAACCAAAGACGCTGCCGAAACCCTGTTCAACAACCTGTTCTTCAGCCCTGAGCGCTATGACCTGTCTGCGGTCGGCCGGATGAAGTTCAACCGTCGTATCGGTCGTACCGAGATCGAAGGTTCGGGCGTGCTGTGCAAGGAAGACATCGTCGCGGTACTGAAGACCCTGGTCGACATCCGTAACGGCAAAGGCATCGTCGATGACATCGACCACCTGGGTAACCGTCGTGTTCGCTGTGTAGGCGAAATGGCCGAGAACCAGTTCCGCGTTGGCCTGGTACGTGTTGAGCGTGCGGTCAAAGAGCGTCTGTCGATGGCTGAAAGCGAAGGCCTGATGCCGCAAGACCTGATCAACGCCAAGCCAGTGGCTGCGGCGGTGAAAGAGTTCTTCGGTTCCAGCCAGCTTTCCCAGTTCATGGACCAGAACAACCCGCTCTCCGAGATCACCCACAAGCGCCGTGTATCTGCACTGGGCCCGGGCGGTCTGACCCGTGAGCGTGCTGGCTTTGAAGTTCGTGACGTACACCCGACGCACTACGGTCGTGTTTGCCCGATCGAAACGCCGGAAGGTCCGAACATCGGTCTGATCAACTCCCTGGCCGCTTATGCGCGCACCAACCAGTACGGCTTCCTCGAGAGCCCGTACCGCGTGGTGAAAGACGCTCTGGTCACCGACGAGATCGTGTTCCTGTCCGCCATCGAAGAAGCTGATCACGTGATCGCTCAGGCTTCGGCCACGATGAACGACAAGAAAGTCCTGGTCGACGAGCTGGTAGCTGTTCGTCACTTGAACGAGTTCACCGTCAAGGCGCCGGAAGACGTCACCTTGATGGACGTGTCGCCGAAGCAGGTAGTGTCGGTTGCAGCGTCGCTGATCCCGTTCCTGGAGCACGATGACGCCAACCGTGCGTTGATGGGTTCCAACATGCAGCGTCAAGCTGTACCGACCCTGCGCGCCGACAAGCCGCTGGTAGGTACCGGCATGGAGCGTAACGTAGCTCGTGACTCCGGCGTTTGCGTCGTGGCTCGTCGTGGCGGCGTGATCGATTCCGTTGATGCCAGCCGTATCGTGGTTCGTGTTGCCGATGACGAAGTAGAAACTGGCGAAGCCGGTGTCGACATCTACAACCTGACCAAATACACCCGCTCGAACCAGAACACCTGCATCAACCAGCGTCCGCTGGTGAGCAAGGGTGATCGCGTTCAGCGCAGCGACATCATGGCTGATGGCCCGTCCACCGATATGGGTGAGCTGGCTCTGGGCCAGAACATGCGTATCGCGTTCATGGCATGGAACGGCTTCAACTTCGAAGACTCCATCTGCCTGTCCGAGCGTGTTGTTCAAGAAGACCGCTTCACCACGATCCACATTCAGGAACTGACCTGTGTGGCACGTGACACCAAGCTTGGGCCTGAGGAAATCACTGCAGACATCCCGAACGTGGGTGAAGCTGCACTGAACAAGCTGGACGAAGCCGGTATCGTTTACGTAGGTGCTGAAGTAGGCGCAGGCGACATCCTGGTAGGTAAGGTCACCCCGAAAGGCGAGACTCAACTGACTCCGGAAGAAAAACTGCTGCGTGCCATCTTCGGTGAAAAAGCCAGCGACGTTAAAGACACCTCCCTGCGTGTGCCTACCGGTACCAAGGGTACTGTCATCGACGTACAGGTCTTCACCCGTGACGGCGTTGAGCGTGATGCTCGTGCACTGTCCATCGAGAAGACCCAGCTCGACGAGATCCGCAAGGACCTGAACGAAGAGTTCCGTATCGTTGAAGGCGCGACCTTCGAACGTCTGCGTTCCGCCCTGGTAGGCCACAAGGCTGAAGGCGGCGCAGGTCTGAAGAAAGGTCAGGACATCACCGACGAAATCCTCGACGGTCTTGAGCACGGCCAGTGGTTCAAACTGCGCATGGCTGAAGATGCTCTGAACGAGCAGCTCGAGAAGGCTCAGGCCTACATCGTTGATCGTCGCCGTCTGCTGGACGACAAGTTTGAAGACAAGAAGCGCAAACTGCAGCAGGGCGATGACCTGGCTCCAGGCGTGCTGAAAATCGTCAAGGTTTACCTGGCAATCCGTCGCCGCATCCAGCCGGGCGACAAGATGGCTGGTCGTCACGGTAACAAGGGTGTGGTCTCCGTGATCATGCCGGTTGAAGACATGCCGCACGATGCCAATGGCACCCCGGTCGACGTCGTCCTCAACCCGTTGGGCGTACCTTCGCGTATGAACGTTGGTCAGATCCTTGAAACCCACCTGGGCCTCGCGGCCAAAGGTCTGGGCGAGAAGATCAACCGTATGATCGAAGAGCAGCGCAAGGTCGCAGACCTGCGTAAGTTCCTGCACGAGATCTACAACGAGATCGGCGGTCGCAACGAAGAGCTGGACACCTTCTCCGACCAGGAAATCCTGGATCTGGCGAAGAACCTGCGCGGCGGCGTTCCAATGGCTACCCCGGTGTTCGACGGTGCCAAGGAAAGCGAAATCAAGGCCATGCTGAAACTGGCAGACCTGCCAGAAAGCGGCCAGATGCAGCTGTTCGACGGCCGTACCGGCAACAAGTTCGAGCGCCCGGTTACTGTTGGCTACATGTACATGCTGAAGCTGAACCACTTGGTAGACGACAAGATGCACGCTCGTTCTACCGGTTCGTACAGCCTCGTTACCCAGCAGCCGCTGGGTGGTAAGGCTCAGTTCGGTGGTCAGCGTTTCGGGGAGATGGAGGTCTGGGCACTGGAAGCATACGGTGCTGCTTACACTCTGCAAGAAATGCTCACAGTGAAGTCGGACGATGTGAACGGCCGGACCAAGATGTACAAAAACATCGTGGACGGCGATCACCGTATGGAGCCGGGCATGCCCGAGTCCTTCAACGTGTTGATCAAAGAAATTCGTTCCCTCGGCATCGATATCGATCTGGAAACCGAATAACACGTGACGCGAATCGAGAGCGGGGCCGTTTAGCCCGCTCTCTGCTCCGCCAGGAGGAAAGGCCTTGAAAGACCTACTGAATTTGCTGAAAAACCAGGGTCAAGTCGAAGAGTTCGACGCCATCCGTATTGGATTGGCATCGCCTGAGATGATCCGTTCGTGGTCGTTCGGTGAAGTTAAAAAGCCGGAAACCATCAACTACCGTACGTTCAAACCTGAGCGTGACGGCCTGTTCTGCGCCAAGATCTTTGGCCCGGTAAAGGATTACGAGTGCCTGTGCGGTAAGTACAAGCGCTTGAAGCACCGTGGTGTGATCTGCGAGAAGTGCGGCGTTGAAGTTGCACTGGCCAAGGTTCGTCGTGAGCGCATGGCGCACATCGAACTGGCTTCGCCAGTTGCCCATATCTGGTTCCTGAAATCGCTGCCGTCCCGTATCGGCTTGCTGATGGACATGACTCTGCGTGATATCGAACGCGTTCTCTACTTCGAGAGCTATGTCGTTATCGATCCAGGCATGACCACCCTTGAAAAAGGTCAGCTGCTGAACGACGAGCAGTATTTCGAAGCGCTGGAAGAGTTCGGCGACGATTTCGATGCCCGCATGGGTGCCGAAGCTGTCCGCGAACTGCTGCACGCTATCGACCTGGAGCACGAGATTGGCCGTCTGCGTGAAGAAATTCCGCAAACCAACTCCGAAACCAAGATCAAGAAGCTGTCCAAGCGTCTGAAGTTGATGGAAGCCTTCCAGGGTTCCGGCAACTTGCCAGAGTGGATGGTGCTGACCGTTCTGCCGGTTCTGCCGCCAGACCTGCGTCCGCTGGTACCGTTGGACGGTGGTCGTTTCGCGACGTCCGACCTCAACGACCTGTACCGCCGCGTGATCAACCGTAACAACCGCTTGAAGCGCCTGCTCGATCTGTCCGCGCCGGACATCATCGTGCGCAACGAAAAGCGTATGTTGCAAGAAGCGGTCGACGCCTTGCTCGACAACGGTCGTCGTGGCCGCGCTATCACTGGTTCCAACAAGCGTCCTCTGAAATCCCTGGCTGACATGATCAAGGGTAAGCAAGGTCGTTTCCGTCAGAACTTGCTCGGTAAGCGTGTTGACTACTCCGGTCGTTCGGTAATTACCGTAGGCCCGACCCTGCGTCTGCACCAGTGCGGTCTGCCTAAGAAGATGGCTCTGGAGCTGTTCAAGCCGTTCATCTTCGGCAAGCTGGAAATGCGCGGTCTCGCGACCACCATCAAAGCGGCCAAGAAAATGGTCGAGCGCGAACTGCCAGAGGTTTGGGACGTTCTCGCTGAAGTGATCCGCGAACACCCGGTTCTCCTCAACCGTGCACCGACCCTTCACCGTCTGGGTATCCAGGCGTTTGAACCGGTACTGATCGAAGGTAAGGCTATCCAGCTGCACCCGCTGGTCTGTGCTGCGTACAACGCCGACTTCGACGGCGACCAAATGGCCGTGCACGTACCGCTGACACTGGAAGCCCAGTTGGAAGCGCGCGCGTTGATGATGTCGACCAACAACATTCTGTCGCCAGCCAACGGTGAGCCAATCATCGTTCCGTCGCAGGACGTTGTATTGGGTCTGTACTACATGACCCGTGAAGCGATCAACGCCAAGGGCGAAGGTCGTGTGTTCGCTGACCTGCAAGAAGTTGACCGTGTGTTCCGTGCCGGCGAAGCCGCACTGCACGCCAAGGTCAAAGTGCGGATCAACGAAACCGTCAACGACCGTGATGGCGGCAGCGTGACCAACACCCGTATTGTCGACACCACCGTCGGCCGTGCGCTGTTGTATCAGGTTGTACCAAAAGGCCTGTCGTACGACGTCGTCAACCTGCCGATGAAGAAAAAGGCGATCTCCAAGCTGATCAACCAGTGCTACCGCGTGGTTGGTTTGAAAGAGACCGTGATCTTCGCTGACCAGTTGATGTACACCGGTTTTGCTTACTCGACCATTTCCGGCGTTTCCATCGGTGTTAACGACTTCGTTATCCCGGATGAAAAAGCCCGCATCATCGGTGCTGCCACCGACGAAGTGAAAGAGATCGAAAGCCAGTACGCCTCCGGCCTGGTAACCCAGGGCGAGAAGTACAACAAGGTAATCGACCTTTGGTCGAAGGCGAACGACGAAGTTTCCAAGGCGATGATGGCCAACCTCTCGAAAGAGAAAGTCATCGACCGTCACGGCGACGAAGTTGACCAAGAGTCCTTCAACTCGATGTACATGATGGCCGACTCGGGCGCACGGGGTTCTGCTGCGCAGATCCGTCAGCTCGCCGGTATGCGTGGCCTGATGGCCAAGCCGGACGGTTCCATCATCGAAACGCCGATTACTGCGAACTTCCGTGAAGGTTTGAGCGTACTTCAGTACTTCATCTCCACTCACGGTGCTCGTAAGGGTCTTGCGGATACCGCGTTGAAAACCGCTAACTCCGGTTACCTGACTCGTCGTCTGGTAGACGTTGCACAAGATCTGGTTGTCACCGAGATCGATTGCGGCACCGAGCACGGCCTGCTGATGACTCCGCACATTGAAGGCGGTGACGTTGTAGAGCCGCTGGGTGAGCGCGTATTGGGTCGTGTGATTGCCCGTGACGTATTCAAGCCAGGCACCGAGGAAGTTATCGTTCCTGCCGGTACTCTGGTAGACGAGAAGTGGGTCGAGTTCATCGAACTCAACAGCATCGACGAAGTGATCGTTCGCTCGCCGATCAGCTGCGAAACCCGCTACGGCATTTGTGCCAAGTGCTACGGCCGTGACTTGGCTCGTGGTCACCAGGTGAACATCGGTGAAGCGGTCGGCGTTATCGCTGCCCAGTCCATCGGTGAGCCGGGTACCCAGCTGACCATGCGTACGTTCCACATCGGTGGTGCGGCAAGCCGTACCTCCGCAGCTGACAGCGTTCAGGTGAAGAATGGCGGTACTGTCCGTCTGCACAACCTGAAACACGTTGAGCGAGTGGATGGCCACCTGGTTGCTGTGTCCCGTTCCGGTGAGCTGGCAATCGCTGATGACTACGGTCGTGAGCGCGAGCGTTACAAGCTGCCGTACGGTGCTGTGATTTCGGTTAAAGAAGGTGACAAGGTCGACGCTGGCGCAATCGTGGCCAAGTGGGATCCGCACACTCACCCAATCGTTACCGAAATGAAAGGTACCGTGACCTACGTGGGCATGGAAGAAGGCATCACGATCAAGCGTCAGACTGACGAATTGACCGGTATGACCAACATTGAAGTACTCGATGCGAAAGATCGTCCAGCTGCCGGTAAAGACATCCGTCCTGCCGTGAAGATGGTCGATGACAACGGCAAGGACTTGTTGCTGCCAGGCACTGACGTAATCGCTCAGTACTTCCTGCCAGCCAACGCCCTGGTCGGTGTAGCGGATGGTGCGAAGATCGCGATCGGTGATGTTATCGCGCGTATCCCGCAAGAAACTTCGAAGACCCGTGACATCACCGGTGGTCTGCCGCGTGTTGCCGACTTGTTCGAAGCGCGTCGTCCGAAAGAAGCGTCGATTCTGGCTGAAGTCAGCGGTACCATCGCATTCGGTAAGGAAACCAAAGGCAAGCGCCGTCTGGTTATTACGCCGAACGACGGTAGCGATCCGTACGAAGAGCTGATTCCGAAGTGGCGTCACCTCAACGTCTTCGAAGGCGAACAGGTAAACCGCGGCGAAGTTATCTCCGACGGCCCAAGCGATCCACACGACATCCTGCGTCTGCTGGGTGTGAGTGCGCTGGCCAAGTACATCGTTAACGAGATCCAGGACGTTTACCGCCTGCAAGGCGTGAAGATCAACGATAAGCACATCGAGACGATCCTGCGTCAGATGCTGCGTAAAGTTGAAATCGCTGAATCCGGCGATTCCAGTTTCATCAAGGGCGACCAGATGGAACTGACTCACGTACTGGTGGAAAACGAGCGTCTGGCCGCGGAAGACAAATTTGTCTCCAAGTTCACTCGCGTGTTGCTGGGTATCACCAAGGCGTCGTTGTCCACTGAGTCGTTCATCTCGGCGGCCTCCTTCCAGGAGACCACTCGCGTACTGACCGAAGCAGCGGTAACCGGCAAGCGCGATTACCTGCGCGGCCTGAAAGAAAACGTGGTTGTGGGTCGTCTGATCCCAGCCGGTACCGGTTTGGCTTACCACAGCGAGCGTAAGCGTCGCCGTGATGCTGACAAACCGTTGCGCGTAAGCGCCAGTGAAGTGGAAGCTGCACTGACCGAAGCGCTGAACTCTAGCGGTAACTGAGTTCTGCGATAAATAAGACCGGGCCCTGACAGCCCCCATTCGTCGGATCGAGGCAGTTTTGTCCCGGTTCGATGAGAGGGGAGGTCGGGGCCTTGCCTTGACTGGGGACAAGATCCTCTTTAGACTCTTGTACCCCTAAATTTGGCGGGAATTCGTTCCTGCCATTTTGCTTTTCTTGCAAGACAATAGCGTCGCAAGACAACAGTGGAGCTAGTAGATGGCAACTATCAACCAGCTGGTACGTCAGCCGCGTAAGCGTATCGTCGAGAAATCCGACGTACCTGCGCTGCAGAACTGCCCGCAACGTCGTGGCGTATGCACTCGCGTGTATACCACTACGCCGAAAAAACCTAACTCGGCACTGCGTAAAGTATGCCGTGTGCGCCTGACCAACGGTTTCGAGGTTTCCTCGTACATCGGTGGTGAAGGTCACAACCTGCAAGAGCACAGCGTGGTACTGATCCGCGGCGGTCGTGTAAAAGACTTGCCAGGTGTTCGTTACCACACCGTACGCGGCTCCTTGGATACTTCCGGCGTTAAAGGTCGTAACCAGGGTCGTTCGAAGTACGGTACCAAGAAGCCTAAGTAGTAGCGGCTTTTTGTAACACTGAATCATCTTATTTTCTGAGTCGATAAGAGTAAGGTCGGAGGCGTCCCGAAAGGGCACCGATTCCGAGCGAACCTGAAGACCGTTTGAGGGCTTATCCATGCCAAGAAGACGCGTAGCAGCCAAGCGCGAAGTGCTTGACGATCCAAAATACGGAAGCCAAATCCTGGCCAAGTTCATGAACCACGTGATGGAAAGCGGCAAGAAAGCCGTTGCCGAGCGTATCGTTTATGGCGCGCTGGAAAAGGTTAAAGAACGCAAGAACAGCGATCCCCTGGAAATCTTCGAGAAAGCTCTCGACGCCATCGCTCCGCTGGTCGAAGTGAAGTCGCGCCGTGTAGGCGGTGCTACTTACCAGGTTCCGGTCGAAGTTCGCCCGTCCCGTCGTAACGCTCTGGCAATGCGCTGGTTGGTAGACTTCGCCCGTAAGCGCGGCGAGAAGTCTATGGCTCTGCGTTTGGCCGGCGAGCTGTTGGACGCTGCTGAAGGTAAAGGTGCTGCTGTTAAGAAGCGTGAAGACGTGCACCGTATGGCTGAAGCTAACAAAGCTTTCTCGCACTACCGCTTCTAATCTTAGCTTCACTAATTTTGCGAGGGCTTTATGGCTCGTACTACTCCGATTAGCCGCTACCGTAACATCGGTATCGTTGCTCACGTGGATGCTGGTAAAACCACCACCACTGAGCGCGTACTGTTTTACACCGGCAAAAGTCACAAAATGGGCGAGGTGCATGACGGCGCCGCGACCACAGACTGGATGGTTCAGGAGCAGGAGCGTGGTATTACCATTACTTCTGCTGCTATTACCGCCTTCTGGAAAGGTTCCGAGAAGCAGTACAAAGACGAGCACCGTTTCAACGTAATCGATACCCCGGGCCACGTAGACTTCACCATTGAAGTTGAACGTTCCCTGCGCGTACTCGACGGCGCTGTCGTTGTGTTCTGCGGTACCTCGGGTGTTGAGCCGCAGTCGGAAACCGTATGGCGTCAAGCCAACAAGTACGGTGTTCCACGTCTTGTTTACGTAAACAAGATGGACCGTGCTGGCGCCAACTTCCTGCGCGTGATCGGTCAGATCAAGCAGCGTCTGGGTCACACCCCGGTGCCAATCCAATTGGCTATCGGTTCCGAAGACAACTTCCAGGGTCAGATCGATCTGATCAACATGGAAGCGGTCTACTGGAATGATTCCGACAAAGGTATGGTTCCTGTTCGCAAGCCTATCCCTGCAGAGCTGCAGGAACTGGCTGACGAGTGGCGTAACAACATGGTTGAGGCTGCTGCCGAAGCCAGCGAAGAGCTGATGAACAAGTACCTCGAAGGTGAAGAACTCACCAACGTGGAAATCAAGGCTGCTCTGCGTCAGCGTACTATCGCTGGTGAGATCGTCTTGGCTGTTTGTGGTTCTTCCTTCAAGAACAAGGGTGTTCCCCTGGTTCTCGACGCCGTTATCGACTACCTGCCGGCTCCAACCGACATTCCTGCTATCAAGGGTACCAACCCGGATAACGAGGAAGAAGAGATGGAGCGTCACGCCGATGACAGCGAGCCGTTCTCGGCTTTGGCGTTCAAGATCGCAACCGACCCATTCGTGGGTACTTTGACCTTCGTCCGCGTTTACTCGGGCGTGTTGGCCTCCGGCGACGGCGTGATCAACTCGGTTAAAGGCAAGAAAGAGCGCGTGGGTCGTATGGTGCAAATGCACGCAAACGCCCGTGAAGAGATCAAGGAAGTGCGCGCTGGTGACATCGCGGCCCTGATCGGCATGAAGGACGTCACCACTGGTGAGACTTTGTGCGACGCTGCCAAGCCAATCATCCTGGTTCGGATGGACTTCCCGGAGCCGGTTATTTCGGTTGCCGTAGAGCCTAAGACCAAGGATGACCAGGAAAAAATGGGTATCGCTCTGGGCAAACTTGCTCAGGAAGATCCATCTTTCCGCGTCAAGACTGATGAAGAGACTGGTCAAACGATCATCTCTGGCATGGGCGAGCTTCACCTGGACATCCTGGTTGACCGGATGCGCCGTGAGTTCAACGTCGAAGCCAACATCGGTAAGCCTCAGGTTTCCTATCGTGAGCGCATCACGAAGAATTGCGAAATCGAAGGCAAGTTCGTTCGTCAGTCCGGCGGTCGTGGTCAGTTCGGTCACTGCTGGATCCGTTTTGCTCCTGCTGACGAAGGTCAGGAAGGTCTGCAATTCGTGAACGAAGTAGTAGGTGGTGTTGTTCCTAAGGAATACATCCCTGCTATCCAGAAGGGTATCGAAGAGCAGATGAAGAACGGTGTTGTTGCCGGCTATCCGCTGATCGGCCTGAAAGCAACCGTTTTTGACGGTTCTTACCACGACGTCGACTCCAACGAGATGGCGTTTAAGGTGGCTGCTTCCATGGCAACCAAGCAACTGGCCCAGAAGGGCGGTGGTGAGTTGCTTGAGCCAATCATGGCGGTAGAAGTTGTTACACCTGAAGACTATATGGGTGATGTCATGGGCGACCTTAACCGTCGTCGCGGCATGATCTTGGGTATGGAAGACACGGTTTCCGGCAAAGTGATTCGCGCCGAGGTTCCGTTGGGTGAGATGTTCGGTTATGCGACCGACGTTCGCTCCATGTCCCAGGGTCGCGCAAGCTACTCTATGGAATTCAAAAAATACAACACAGCTCCGGCGCACATCGCTGAAACTGTATCCAAAAAACAAGGCTGATTCAGTCCTTTAGGCAAGGAGTTAATTGTCGTGGCTAAAGAAAAATTTGATCGTTCCCTACCGCACGTCAACGTTGGCACCATCGGTCACGTTGACCACGGTAAAACCACTCTGACTGCTGCTCTGACTCGCGTTTGCTCCGAAGTTTTCGGTTCGGCTCGTGTTGACTTCGACAAGATCGACAGCGCACCAGAAGAAAAAGCTCGTGGTATCACCATCAACACCGCGCACGTTGAGTACAACTCGACTATTCGTCACTACGCTCACGTTGACTGCCCAGGTCACGCTGACTATGTGAAGAACATGATCACTGGTGCTGCCCAGATGGACGGCGCTATCCTGGTTTGCTCGGCCGCTGATGGTCCGATGCCACAAACCCGTGAGCACATCCTGCTGTCCCGTCAGGTAGGCGTTCCGTACATCGTGGTCTTCCTGAACAAGGCTGACCTGGTAGACGACGCTGAGCTGCTGGAACTGGTTGAGATGGAAGTGCGCGATCTGCTGAGCACTTACGACTTCCCAGGCGACGACACTCCGATCATCATCGGTTCTGCTCGTATGGCTCTGGAAGGCAAAGACGACAACGAAATGGGCACCACTGCCGTTCGTAAGCTGGTTGAAACTCTGGATTCCTACATCCCAGAGCCAGTTCGTCTGACCGACAAGCCGTTCCTGATGCCAATCGAAGACGTATTCTCGATCTCCGGTCGTGGTACTGTTGTGACTGGTCGTATCGAGCGCGGTATCGTTCGCGTTCAGGATCCACTGGAAATCGTTGGTCTGCGTGACACCACCGTCACCACCTGCACCGGTGTTGAAATGTTCCGTAAACTGCTCGACGAAGGTCGTGCTGGCGAGAACTGCGGCGTTCTGCTGCGTGGTACCAAGCGTGACGACGTTGAGCGTGGCCAGGTTCTGGTTAAGCCAGGTTCGGTTAAGCCGCACACCAAGTTCACCGCAGAAGTTTACGTTCTGAGCAAGGAAGAAGGCGGTCGTCACACTCCGTTCTTCAAAGGCTACCGTCCACAGTTCTACTTCCGTACTACTGACGTGACCGGTAACTGCGAATTGCCAGAAGGCGTAGAAATGGTAATGCCAGGCGATAACATTCAAATGACTGTTACCCTGATCAAAACCATCGCTATGGAAGACGGCCTGCGCTTCGCTATCCGTGAAGGCGGCCGTACCGTTGGTGCTGGCGTTGTAGCTAAAATCATCGAGTAATTATCTCTTCTGAGATAGCTCTGATGTTTTGAAAAGGCCCCCGCTCAGCGGGGGCCTTTTTTATTGGGTTGACACCTATCAGGGCCGTCTATAGAATTGCGCCTCCTTTTAACGGGCGTATTGCGCTCGCTGGGAATAGCAGCCGGAGTCTGAAATCCAATGCAAAATCAGCAAATCCGTATCAGGTTGAAGGCTTTTGACCATCGCCTGATCGACCAATCCACCCAGGAAATCGTGGAAACCGCGAAACGTACTGGTGCTCAAGTGCGTGGTCCAATTCCACTGCCTACCCGTAAAGAGCGGTTCACCGTTCTGGTCTCCCCGCACGTCAACAAAGACGCGCGTGACCAGTACGAGATCCGTACTCATAAGCGCGTACTGGACATCGTCCAGCCAACGGATAAAACCGTTGATGCACTTATGAAGCTCGATCTGGCGGCCGGTGTGGAAGTACAGATCAGCCTCGGCTAAGACTTGGGTCTTAGTCGTGTAACGCTCTGAAATGGGCGGCCATAGCGGGTGAAAGCCCCGTACACTCATGAGGTTTACAACATGACTATTGGTGTAGTCGGTCGTAAATGCGGTATGACCCGTATTTTCACCGAAGAAGGTGTCTCCATTCCGGTCACGGTCATTGAGATCGAGCCGAATCGCGTCACCCAGTTCAAAACTGAAGAAACCGATGGCTATCGTGCAGTGCAAGTCACTGTCGGCGAGCGTCGTGCTTCGCGTGTGACTGCTGCTCAAGCAGGTCACTTCGCTAAAGCAAACGTTGCAGCTGGTCGCACTGTTATGGAGTTCCGTCTCGAAGATGGCGACTACCAGGCTGGCGATCTGATCAACGCTGAAATCTTCGCTGCTGGTCAACTGGTTGATGTAACCGGTCAGTCCAAAGGTAAAGGCTTCCAGGGTACGATCAAGCGTTGGAATTTCCGTGGCCAAGACAACACTCACGGTAACTCCGTCTCCCACCGCGTCCCGGGCTCTATTGGCCAGTGCCAGACTCCTGGTCGTGTATTCAAGGGCAAAAAAATGTCCGGTCATATGGGCGCTGAGCGCGTGACCGTGCAGTCCCTCGAAGTAGTGCGCGTCGACGCTGAACGCAATCTGTTGTTGGTCAAGGGTGCTGTTCCTGGCGCTACTGGCGGCAACCTGGTTGTACGTCCAGCGGCCAAGGCTCGCGGTTAAGGGGAAGCTGACATGCAATTAAATGTAAATGACGCTCAAGCGATCGAAGTTTCCGAACTGACATTTGGCGGCGAATTCAACGAGACGCTGGTTCACCAAGCAGTCGTGGCCTACATGGCCGGCGGCCGTCAAGGTAGCAAGCAGCAAAAGACCCGTTCCGACGTACGTGGTGGCGGTAAGCGCCCTTGGCGTCAGAAAGGTACTGGCCGTGCTCGTGCCGGTACTATCCGTAGCCCAATCTGGCGTGGCGGTGGTACCACTTTCGCAGCTCGTCCGCAGGATCACTCGCAGAAGCTCAACAAGAAGATGTACCGCGCAGCTCTGCGCTCCATCCTTGCTGAACTGGTGCGTACTGACCGTCTGGTCGTGGTTCAGGACTTCGCTGTTGAAAGCCCGAAAACCAAAGATCTGCTGGGCAAACTGAACAACATGAGCCTGACCGATGTTTTGATCGTGTCTGAAGCTGTTGATCAGAACCTGTACCTGGCTGCTCGTAACCTGCCACACGTTGATGTACGTGACGTGCAAGGTTCCGATCCAGTTAGTCTGATCGCATACGACAAGGTGTTGATCACCGTGTCGGCCGTGAAGAAATTCGAGGAGCTGCTGGGATGAACCAGGAACGCGTATTTAAAGTTCTGCTTGGCCCGCACGTTTCCGAAAAGGCTACGGTTCTGGCTGACAAGAAAGGCCAGTTCGTTTTCAAGGTTGCAACTGACGCAACCAAGCTGGAAATCAAGAAGGCCGTCGAAAGCCTGTTCAGCGTGAAAGTAGAGCGTGTTACTACCCTGAATGTTCTGGGTAAGAGCAAGCGCACTGCTCGCGGTCTGGGCAAGCGTAATGACTGGAAGAAGGCAGTTATCTCCCTTCAGCCAGGCCAAGATCTCGATTTCAGCAGCAGTGCTGAGTAAGGAAGGGGTGCATCATGGCAATCGTTAAATGCAAACCGACTTCCCCTGGCCGCCGTTTTGTGGTCAAGGTGGTCAACCAGGAGCTGCATAAAGGCGCTCCTCACGCACCGCTGCTCGAGAAAAAATCGAAGTCTGGTGGTCGTAACAACAATGGTCGTATTACCACTCGTCACATCGGTGGTGGCCATAAGCAGCATTATCGTCTGGTTGATTTCCGTCGCAACGACAAAGATGGCATCGCTGCCACTGTCGAGCGTATCGAATACGATCCAAACCGTACTGCTCACATCGCTCTGCTGCTGTACGCAGATGGCGAGCGTCGCTACATCATCGCCCCTAAAGGCGTGAGCGCTGGCGACCAGCTGATCGCAGGTGCCTTGGCACCGATCAAGCCGGGCAACGCTCTGCAACTGCGCAACATTCCAGTTGGTAGCACCGTACACGGCATCGAATTGAAGCCAGGTAAAGGCGCGCAAATCGCTCGTTCCGCTGGTGCTTCGGCTCAGCTGATCGCTCGTGAAGGTGTCTACGTGACCCTGCGTCTGCGTTCTGGTGAGATGCGTAAAGTGCTGGCTGAATGCCGTGCGACCCTGGGCGAAGTCTCGAACTCCGAGCACAGCCTGCGTTCGTTGGGTAAAGCTGGTGCCAAACGCTGGCGTGGCGTTCGCCCAACCGTTCGTGGTGTTGCCATGAACCCGGTTGACCACCCACACGGTGGTGGTGAAGGTCGTACCTCTGGTGGTCGTCATCCGGTATCGCCATGGGGCTTCCCGACTAAGGGCGCGAAGACTCGTGGTAATAAGCGTACCGACAAAATGATCGTCCGTCGTCGCAAGTAAATAGAGGGATACGACAGTGCCACGTTCTCTGAAAAAAGGTCCTTTTATTGATCTTCACCTACTGAAGAAGATCGAAGTGGCGGCGGAAAAGAACGATCGCAAACCAGTTAAGACCTGGTCGCGTCGTTCGATGATCCTGCCACAAATGGTCGGTCTGACCATCGCTGTACACAACGGTCGCTTGCACGTCCCAGTTCTCGTGAACGAAGACATGGTCGGCCACAAACTAGGCGAGTTTGCCGGTACCCGCACTTATCGTGGGCACGTGGCAGACAAGAAAGCCAAGCGTTAAGGGGTAAGGAAATGGAAGTAGCCGCTAAGTTGTCGGGCGCTCGAATCTCCGCCCAGAAAGCCCGCTTGGTCGCCGACCAGATCCGCGGGAAGAAGGTGGGCGAAGCGCTCAACCTGTTGGCTTTCAGCAGTAAGAAAGCCGCCGAGATCATGAAGAAAGTGCTGGAGTCGGCCGTAGCCAACGCCGAGCATAACGAAGGCGCAGACGTTGATGACCTGAAGGTCAGCACCGTTTTCGTCAACGAAGGGCGTTCGCTGAAGCGCATCATGCCACGTGCCAAAGGCCGTGCTGATCGCATCGTCAAGCGGTCTTGCCATATCACTGTCAAGGTTGCTGACAAGTAACGGAGTCGAAGAGATGGGTCAGAAAGTACATCCCATTGGCATTCGCCTGGGAATCGTCAAGGAGCACACCTCCGTCTGGTACGCAGACGGTCGGACTTATGCGGACTATTTGTTCGCTGATCTGAAGGTGCGTGAGTATCTCCAAGACAAACTAAAAAGCGCGTCCGTAAGCCGTATCGATATCCATCGTCCGGCCCAAACTGCACGTATCACCATCCACACCGCTCGTCCAGGTATCGTTATCGGGAAGAAAGGTGAAGATGTTGAGAAACTGCGTCAGGACCTGACCAAGCAAATGGGTGTGCCTGTGCACATCAATATCGAAGAGATCCGCAAGCCGGAGCTCGACGGTATGCTGGTTGCGCAGAGCGTAGCTCAGCAGCTGGAGCGTCGCGTAATGTTCCGTCGCGCTATGAAGCGCGCTGTACAGAACGCCATGCGCATTGGTGCCAAAGGCATCAAAATCCAAGTGAGCGGTCGTCTCGGCGGTGCTGAAATCGCACGTACTGAATGGTATCGCGAAGGTCGTGTGCCACTGCACACCCTGCGTGCCGACATCGACTATGCCAACTACGAAGCTCACACCACTTACGGTGTGATCGGTGTAAAGGTTTGGATCTTCAAAGGCGAAGTAATTGGTGGTCGCCAAGAAGAACTGAAACCACAAGCACCAGCGCCTCGTAAAAAAGCTGCTAAGTAAGGGGTACGCCAAATGTTGCAACCTAAGCGTACGAAGTTCCGCAAGCAGATGACAGGCCACAACCGTGGTCTGGCTCAGCGCGGTAGCAAAGTCAGCTTCGGCGAGTTCGCGCTGAAGTCTGTAGCTCGTGGTCGTCTCACCGCTCGTCAGATCGAGTCAGCGCGTCGTGCTCTGACCCGTCACGTAAAACGTGGCGGCAAGATCTGGATCCGTGTATTCCCGGACAAGCCGATCTCCAAAAAACCTCTCGAGGTTCGGATGGGTAAAGGTAAGGGTAACGTGGAATACTGGGTAGCCCAGATTCAGCCAGGCAAAGTCCTGTATGAAATCGAGGGTGTTTCTGAAGAGCTGGCGCGTGAGGCTTTCGCCCTGGCTGCTGCAAAGCTGCCGCTCGCCACCTCCTTTGTTAAACGGACGGTGATGTGATGAAAGCGAATGAACTTCGTGAAAAATCCGCACAGCAGCTGAACGAGCAACTGCTCGGCCTGCTGCGCGACCAGTTCAATCTGCGTATGCAGAAAGCAACTGGCCAGTTGGGGCAGTCTCATCTGCTCTCGCAAGTTAAGCGTGACATCGCTCGCGTGAAGACTGTGCTCAACCAGCAGGCAGGTAAGTGATCATGGCTGAAGCCGAAAAGACTGTCCGTACGCTGACTGGCCGTGTTGTCAGCGACAAGATGGACAAAACCATCACCGTTTTGATCGAGCGTCGCGTTAAGCACCCGATCTACGGTAAATACGTTAAGCGTTCGACTAAGCTGCACGCGCACGACGAAACCAATCAGTGCCACATCGGCGACAAAGTCACTATTCGTGAAACTCGTCCGCTGGCCAAGACCAAGTCTTGGGCACTGGTTGATGTTCTCGAACGCGCTGTGGAAGTCTAAGGACTAGGGGTCGGAGAAATTATATGATTCAGACTCAATCCATGCTCGATGTGGCCGATAACAGCGGCGCTCGCCGTGTTATGTGCATCAAGGTGCTGGGTGGCTCCCATCGTCGTTACGCTGGTATCGGTGACATCATCAAAGTTACCGTCAAGGAAGCAATTCCTCGCGGTAAAGTGAAAAAAGGCCAAGTGATGACTGCTGTTGTAGTCCGCACTCGTCACGGCGTACGTCGTGCTGATGGCTCCATTATCCGCTTTGATGGCAACGCTGCTGTTCTTCTGAACAACAAGCAAGAGCCGATCGGCACCCGTATCTTTGGGCCAGTGACCCGTGAACTTCGTACTGAGAAGTTCATGAAGATCGTCTCGCTCGCCCCAGAAGTGCTGTAAGGAGATCCGACATGCAAAAGATTCGTCGTGACGACGAGATCATCGTGATCGCCGGCAAAGACAAAGGTAAGCGCGGTAAGGTGCTTAAGGTTCTCGCTAATAACCGTCTGGTTATCGGTGGTCTGAACCTGGTCAAGCGTCATACCAAGCCTAACCCGATGTCGGGCGTGCAGGGCGGTATCGTCGAGAAAGAAGCTCCGCTGGACGCTTCTAACGTCGCCATCTTCAACGGCGAAACCAACAAGGCTGACCGCGTTGGTTTCAAAGTAGAAGACGGTAAGAAAATTCGTGTCTTCAAGTCGACCCAAAAAGCGGTTGATGCTTGAACACTGCTAGGTAGATTAGACCATGGCACGACTACAAGAGATTTACCGGAAGGAAATCGCCCCTAAGCTTAAGGAAGAACTTAAGCTTGGGAACGTGATGGAAGTTCCGCGCGTTACCAAAATCACCCTGAACATGGGTCTGGGCGAAGCGATCGGTGACAAAAAAGTCATCGAGCACGCTGTTGCTGACCTGGAAAAGATCACCGGCCAGAAAGTCGTTGTGACCTACGCTCGGAAATCCATCGCTGGCTTTAAAGTCCGTGAAGGTTGGCCGATCGGCGTCAAAGTGACCCTGCGCCGTGAGCGTATGTACGAATTCCTGGATCGTCTGCTGTCGATCTCCCTGCCTCGGGTCCGCGACTTCCGCGGCCTGAATGCCAAGTCCTTCGATGGTCGTGGTAACTACAGCATGGGCGTGAAAGAGCAGATCATCTTCCCGGAAATCGACTACGACAAGATCGATGCTCTCCGCGGTCTGGACATCACCCTGACCACCACTGCCAAGAACGATGATGAAGGTCGCGCCCTGTTGCGTGCTTTCAAATTCCCGTTCCGCAACTGATTGGAGTAGGACCATGGCCAAGATGAGCATGAAAAACCGCGAGCTGAAGCGTCAGCTCACGGTTGCCAAGTACGCCAAGAAGCGTGCAGCACTGAAAGCAATCATCGTTGATCTGAACGCAAGTCCAGAAGCGCGTTGGGAAGCTACAGTTGCTCTGCAGAAGCAGCCACGTGACGCAAGCGCTTCGCGCATGCGTAACCGCTGCCGCCTGACCGGTCGTCCACACGGCGTTTACCGCAAGTTCGGCCTCGGCCGTAACAAACTGCGTGAAGCGGCAATGCGTGGTGACGTACCAGGTCTGGTTAAAGCCAGCTGGTAAGTACTTTCAACGTCCAGGGGGTCAATGTCGCAAGATACTGACCGCCGGTGACCTTGAATCTGGAACAAGCCCCTTTTGGGGCTTGTTTCATTTCTGGAGTGTGTCTAAAATACGCGGCTCGCCTGAGCCCGTGTTTTTTACCCGGAGATTCTCGGCGACATATGTAGCCGCAAGGCTAATTTTTTTGTATTAGGAGCGTCTAGCCCATGAGTATGCAGGACCCGTTAGCGGACATGCTAACTCGTATCCGTAATGCCCAGATGGCTGAAAAGTCCGTCGTAAGCATGCCATCTTCCAAGTTGAAGGTAGCTGTTGCCAAAGTCCTGAAAGACGAAGGCTACATTGCGGGTTATCAGATCAGCAGCGATGTTAAAGCTCTGCTGTCCATCGAGCTGAAGTACTTCGAAGGCCGTTCGGTCATCGAGGAAGTGAAGCGCGTTAGCCGTCCAGGCCTGCGTCAGTACAAGTCCGCTGAAGATCTGCCGAAAGTTCGTGGCGGTCTGGGCGTGTCTATCGTCTCCACCAACAAAGGTGTGATGACGGATCGTGCTGCGCGCGCTGCCGGTGTCGGCGGCGAAGTTCTTTGCACTGTGTTCTAAGGGGGGATAAGCATGTCTCGCGTCGCTAAGAACCCCGTTAAGCTGCCAGCCGGTGTCGAAGTCAAATTCGCAGGCCAACAGCTTTCGGTGAAGGGTGCCAAGGGTACTCTTGAACTGAACATCCATTCGTCCGTTGAGATCGTTGAAGAAGCTGGTGAGCTGCGTTTCGCTGCTCGCAATGGCGATCAACAAACTCGCGCAATGGCCGGTACCACGCGTGCGTTGGTAAACAACATGGTCCAAGGCGTAAGCCAAGGCTTCGAGCGTAAGCTCCAGCTGGTCGGTGTTGGTTACAAAGCGCAAGCAAAAGGCACGGTTTTGAACCTGGCCCTTGGCTTCTCGCACCCTGTGGATTACGAACTGCCAGCGGGCATCACTGCTGAGACCCCTAGCCAGACCGATATCCTGATCAAGGGCATCGATAAGCAGCTGGTAGGTCAAGTGGCCGCTGAGATCCGCGACTTCCGTCCACCAGAGCCGTACAAAGGCAAAGGTGTGCGCTACGCGGACGAAGTCGTCCGTCGTAAAGAAGCCAAGAAGAAGTAGGGCATAGCAAATGACCGACAAAAAAGTTACTCGACTGCGTCGCGCTCGCAAAGCACGCCTGAAAATGCACGAACTCGAAGTCGTGCGTCTCTGCGTGTTCCGCTCGTCGCAGCACATCTACGCCCAGGTCATCTCGGCCGACGGCAACAAAGTCCTGGCAAGCGCCTCGACTTTGGATAAAGAACTGCGTGATGGTGCCACCGGCAACATCGACGCGGCCACAAAGGTTGGCCAGCTGGTCGCTACGCGTGCTAAGGCCGCTGGCGTCTCGCAAGTGGCTTTCGACCGCTCTGGCTTCAAGTACCACGGTCGCGTGAAAGCGCTGGCTGATGCTGCTCGTGAAGCTGGGCTGGAGTTCTAAGTTATGTCAAATAACGACCAAAAGCGCGACGAAGGCTACATTGAGAAGCTGGTTCAAGTTAACCGCGTAGCCAAAACCGTTAAAGGCGGCCGTATCTTCACTTTCACCGCGTTGACCGTGGTTGGTGATGGTAAGGGCCGTGTTGGCTTCGGCCGTGGCAAGTCGCGTGAAGTGCCTGCTGCGATCCAGAAGGCAATGGAAGCTGCTCGTCGCAACATGATCCAAGTTGATCTGAACGGCACCACTCTGCAGTACGCAATGAAGTCCGCCCATGGCGCTTCGAAGGTGTACATGCAGCCTGCTTCTGAAGGTACCGGTATCATCGCTGGCGGCGCTATGCGTGCTGTTCTCGAAGTTGCTGGCGTTCAGAACGTTCTGGCCAAGTGCTACGGCTCGACTAACCCGGTAAACGTGGTTCACGCCACTTTCAAAGGTTTGAAAGCTATGCAATCTCCTGAGTCCATCGCTGCCAAGCGTGGCCTGACTGTCAAGGAGATCTTCTGATCATGGCTACCGTTAAAGTAACGCTGATCAAAAGCATGACCGGCCGCATCCCTAACCACAAACTGTGTGTTAAAGGTCTGGGTCTGCGTCGCATCGGTCACACTGTAGAAGTCCAGGATACTCCCGAGAATCGCGGGATGATCAACAAGGCTTACTACATGCTGCGTGTAGAGGGTTAATCGATGAAACTCAATGATCTGAGTCCAGCGCCGGGTTCCCGTCGCGAAAAGCATCGTCCGGGCCGTGGTATCGGTAGCGGTTTGGGTAAGACTGGTGGCCGTGGCCACAAAGGTCAAACCTCCCGCTCCGGTGGCACCATCGCTCCAGGCTTTGAAGGCGGTCAACAGCCGCTGCATCGTCGCCTGCCTAAGTTCGGTTTCGTATCCCTGAAGGCCATGGACCGCGCAGAAGTGCGTCTGTCCGAGCTGGCTAAAGTGGAAGGCGACATCGTTACTGTGCAGACCCTGAAAGATGCCAACGTGATCAACGTCAACGTACAGCGTGTGAAAATCATGCTGTCCGGTGAAGTGACTCGCGCTGTCACTATCGGCAAGGGAATCGGCGCCACCAAAGGTGCGCGTTCGGCTATCGAAGCAGCTGGCGGCAAGTTCGAGGAATAAATGGCTAAGCAAGGTGCTCTCTCAGCGCTCGGCAAAGGCGGTATGTCTGAACTTTGGGCTCGTCTGCGTTTTCTGTTCCTGGCGATTATCGTCTACCGAATAGGCGCACACATCCCGGTTCCAGGTATCAACCCGGACCGACTCGCAGACCTGTTTCGACAGAATGAGGGGACCATTCTTAGCTTGTTCAACATGTTTTCCGGCGGCGCGCTGGAACGGATGAGCATTTTTGCATTGGGGATCATGCCGTACATTTCGGCATCGATCATCATGCAACTGATGACCGCCGTCAGCCCGCAGCTGGAGCAGTTGAAGAAGGAAGGTGAAGCTGGCCGTCGCAAGATTAGCCAGTACACCCGCTACGGCACTGTCGTTCTCGCCTTGGTCCAAGCTATCGGCATGTCCGTTGGTCTGGCCGGGCAGGGCGTTGCGTTCACTGGTGACTTTGGCTTCCATTTCGTCGCGGTATCCACATTTGTGGCTGGTGCGATGTTCATGATGTGGCTGGGTGAGCAGATTACTGAGCGTGGTGTTGGCAACGGTATCTCGATGTTGATTTTCGCAGGTATCGTCGCCGGTCTTCCGAGAGCGATTGGGCAGTCTTTCGAGTCTGCACGTCAGGGTGATATCAACATTTTCGCCTTGGTTGCCATCGGTTTGCTGGCAGTAGCGATTATCGGTTTTGTGGTGTTCATTGAGCGTGGCCAGCGTCGTATTGCTGTTCACTACGCCAAGCGTCAGCAGGGCCGCAAGGTTTTTGCTGCGCAGACCAGCCACTTGCCGCTGAAAGTGAATATGGCCGGTGTAATTCCGGCAATTTTCGCGAGCAGCATTTTGCTGTTTCCGGCTTCGTTGGGTACCTGGTTTGGTCAGTCCGAAAATATGGGCTGGCTGCAGGACCTCTCTCAGTCGATCGCTCCTGGTCAGCCGTTGAATATTCTGCTGTTTAGTGCAGGGATTATTTTCTTCTGCTTCTTCTATACGGCGTTGATGTTCAATCCGAAAGACGTAGCGGAAAACCTGAAGAAGTCCGGTGCCTTTATTCCGGGCATCCGTCCAGGTGAGCAGTCTGCACGCTACATTGATGGTGTTCTGACTCGTTTGACCCTGTTCGGTGCTCTATATATGACGGCCGTGTGCTTGTTGCCCCAGTTCCTGGTGGTTGCAGCAAACGTTCCGTTCTACCTTGGCGGGACCTCGTTGCTGATCGTGGTCGTGGTTGTGATGGACTTCATGTCCCAAGTACAATCGCACCTCGTTTCGCACCAGTACGAATCCCTGATGAAGAAAGCCAACCTGAAGGGCTACGGCAGCGGCATGTTGCGCTGAGTACCCCATAAGGTTCGAGGAGTTGGTGATGAAAGTTCGTGCATCGGTGAAAAAGCTGTGCCGTAACTGCAAGATTATTCGCCGCGAAGGTGTTGTTCGAGTAATTTGCAGCGCGGAACCGCGTCACAAACAGCGCCAAGGCTGAGTGTGATCCGCTTGAAGCCCGGCAGCTAGTGCGCTGCCGGGTTGATTATTTGTTATTACAGCGATATTATCTCGCGCCCTATTTCTTGGCTTCCGGGGCGTAGGTAGCTGTCAATTGGAGTCCCACTGAATGGCCCGTATTGCAGGCGTTAACATTCCAGATAACAAGCACACTGTTATCTCGCTGACCTACATCTATGGTGTTGGTCGCACTACTGCGCAGAAAATTTGCGCAGTTGCTGGGGTAAACCCAGCCGCTAAGATCAAGGATCTGAGCGACGAGCAGATTGAACAGCTGCGTGGCGAAGTGGCGAAGTTCACCACTGAAGGTGACCTGCGTCGCGAAATCAACATGAAAATCAAGCGTTTGATGGACCTCGGTTGCTATCGCGGTCTGCGTCATCGTCGTGGTCTTCCAGTACGCGGTCAGCGTACCAAGACTAACGCGCGTACCCGTAAAGGTCCGCGTAAGCCGATCCGCAAGTAATCGCCCCAGCGAATCGACAGGAAAATTATCATGGCAAAACCTGCTGCTCGTCCTCGTAAAAAAGTTAAAAAGACAGTGGTTGATGGCATCGCCCACATCCATGCTTCTTTTAACAACACCATCGTGACCATCACCGACCGTCAAGGTAACGCGCTTTCTTGGGCTACCTCCGGTGGTTCGGGTTTCCGCGGTTCCCGCAAGTCCACCCCGTTTGCTGCTCAAGTAGCTGCTGAACGTGCTGGTCAAGCTGCGCTGGAATACGGCCTGAAAAACCTCGACGTTAACGTCAAAGGTCCAGGTCCAGGTCGTGAGTCTGCTGTCCGTGCTTTGAACGGCTGTGGCTATAAGATCGCCAGCATCACCGACGTGACGCCAATCCCGCACAACGGGTGCCGTCCGCCGAAGAAGCGCCGCGTGTAATCCAGGAGATTGTAAAGAATGGCTCGTTACATTGGTCCAAAATGCAAACTCGCTCGTCGCGAAGGCACCGATCTCTTCCTGAAGAGCGGCGTGCGCGCGATCGAATCGAAGTGCAACATTGAAGCAGCACCTGGTATCCACGGCCAACGCCGCGGTCGCCAGTCCGATTACGGCACCCAACTGCGTGAAAAGCAGAAGGTCCGTCGTATCTACGGCGTTCTCGAGCGTCAGTTCAGCGGCTACTACAAAGAAGCTGCTGGCAAGAAAGGTGCAACCGGTGAAAACCTGCTGCAACTGCTCGAATGCCGTCTGGACAACGTTGTATACCGTATGGGCTTTGGTTCTACTCGTGCCGAATCCCGTCAGCTGGTATCGCACAAGTCGATCAGCGTTAACGGTCAGACCGTAAACGTTCCGTCCTACCAGGTTCGTGCTGGTGACGTGGTCGCAGTTCGCGAGAAAGCAAAAAACCAACTTCGCATTGTCCAAGCTCTCGATCTGTGTGCCCAACGTGGCCGCGTAGAATGGGTAGAAGTAGACACTGAGAAGAAGTCGGGCGTTTTCAAGAACGTTCCTGCTCGCAGTGATCTGTCCGCCGACATCAACGAAAGCCTGATTGTCGAGCTCTACTCCAAGTAAGGGCTAGAAAATAGGTGCATCCATGCAGATTTCGGTAAATGAGTTCCTGACACCCCGCCACATTGATGTGCAGGTTGTCAGTCCAACCCGCGCCAAAATTACTCTCGAGCCTCTCGAGCGTGGTTTTGGCCACACCCTGGGCAACGCGCTGCGCCGCATCCTGTTGTCCTCAATGCCCGGCTGTGCAGTAGTCGAGGCCGAGATTGACGGTGTGCTCCACGAGTACAGCGCCATCGAAGGTGTACAGGAAGACGTAATTGAAATCCTGTTGAACCTTAAAGGTCTGGCTATCAAGCTGCACGGCCGTGACGAAGTTACGCTGACCTTGTCGAAGAAGGGTTCGGGGGTGGTTACCGCTGCCGATATTCAGCTGGATCATGATGTCGAGATCGTTAACCCCGATCACGTAATCGCTAACCTGGCGTCTAACGGCGCCCTGAACATGAAGCTCACCGTAGCTCGTGGTCGTGGTTATGAACCGGCCGACTCGCGTCAGAGCGATGAAGACGAAAGCCGCAGCATTGGTCGCTTGCAGCTTGACTCTTCGTTCAGCCCGGTTCGCCGTATCGCATACGTGGTTGAAAACGCCCGTGTCGAACAGCGTACTAACCTGGACAAGCTGGTTATTGATCTGGAAACCAACGGTACTCTGGATCCTGAAGAGGCTATCCGCCGCGCTGCAACCATTCTGCAACAGCAGTTGGCTGCGTTCGTCGACCTCAAAGGTGACAGCGAACCAGTGGTAATCGAGCAGGAAGACGAGATCGATCCGATCCTGCTTCGCCCGGTTGACGATCTGGAACTGACTGTACGTTCGGCTAACTGCCTTAAGGCGGAAAACATTTACTACATCGGCGACCTGATTCAGCGTACCGAAGTAGAACTGTTGAAGACTCCGAACCTGGGCAAGAAATCCTTGACTGAAATCAAGGACGTTCTGGCCTCCCGCGGTCTGTCCCTCGGCATGCGCCTCGACAACTGGCCGCCTGCAAGTCTTAAGAAGGACGACAAGGCGACTGCCTGATCGTCGTAATCACCGAACGTGAGTTTGGTAAGGAATGAACCATGCGTCATCGTAAAAGTGGTCGTCACCTGAGCCGTACCAGCTCGCACCGCAAGGCCATGTTCCAAAACATGGCGGTGTCGCTGTTCGAGCACGAGCTGATCAAAACTACACTGCCGAAAGCTAAAGAACTGCGTCGCGTTGCTGAGCCGCTGATCACTTTGGCCAAGACAGACAGCCTGGCTAACCGCCGTCTGGCTTTCGACCGTACTCGTTCGAAAGCTATCGTTGGTAAGCTCTTCAACGACCTGGGCAAGCGTTACGCTACCCGTGAGGGTGGCTACCTGCGCATCCTCAAGTGCGGTTTCCGCGCTGGCGACAACGCGCCTATGGCGTACGTCGAGTTGGTTGATCGTGCTACTGCCGGCGAAGCTGTAAGCGCCGAGTAAGACGACAAGCTGTAACGAAGAACCGGGCCTAGTGCCCGGTTTTTTGTGCGCGTAATAAAAGCGCGATGCGTACAAGCTTCCGGGGGTTTAGCTTGGCACTATGACGTTTGGGGAGTTTGGTAGTTATTCTCTATCGATGCCTACAATTTAATGAATTTGTAGACGTCATATTGATGATCAATACTTCCTCCAAGCCGATTAGCCGGCAGTTCCAAGTCCGACCTGAGGGAAATTGAGCATGAGCCAGAACAAAATCCTTACTACCGCCAGCGGCGCGCCCGTTGCGGATAACCAGAATTCCCGATCCGCCGGCCCGCGCGGTCCGCTGCTGCTCGACGATTTTCACCTGATCGAGAAGCTCGCTCACTTCAACCGTGAAAACATTCCTGAGCGTCGTGTGCATGCGAAGGGGTCGGGTGCCTACGGTACTTTCACGGTCACCCAAGACATCACTCAGTACACCAGCGCCAAGCTGTTCGAGTCGGTTGGCAAGCAAACCCCTACCTTCCTGCGGTTTTCCACCGTAGGGGGGAGCGCGGTTCGGCTGATACCGAGCGCGACCCACGTGGTTTCGCCTTGAAGTTCTACACTGAAGAAGGCAACTGGGACATCGTGGGTAACAACACCCCCGTGTTTTTCATCCGCGATCCGTTGAAGTTCCCGGACTTCATCCACACCCAAAAACGCCTGCCGCAAAGCAACCTGAAAAGCGCGCAGATGATGTGGGATTTCTGGTCGCACTCCCCAGAGGCACTGCACCAGGTCACCATCCTGTTTTCGGACCGTGGTATTCCTGACGGCTACCGCCACATGCACGGCTTCGGCAGCCACACCTATAGCCTGATCAACGCCAAGGGTGAGCGTCACTGGGTTAAGTGGCACTACAAAACCAAGCAAGGCATCAAGAACCTGGCGCCGGCCGAAGCGGCACGCCTGGCGGGTACCGACCCTGATTACGCCCAGCGCGATCTGTTCGGTGCGATCGAACGGGGTGACTTCCCGAAATGGCGTGTCTGCATCCAGATCATGACCGAGGCTCAGGCCAACGCTCATTACGAAAATCCTTTTGATGTGACCAAAACCTGGTCGCAGAAGGAGTTTCCGCTGATCGAAGTCGGAGAACTGGAGCTTAATCGCAACCCACAAAACTACTTCGCTGAAGTGGAACAGGCTGCGTTCGGGCCTAGCAACATGGTTCCAGGTGTAGGCCTGTCGCCAGACCGTATGTTGCAAGGCCGTGTGTTCGCGTATGCAGATGCCCACCGCTACCGTGTTGGCACCAACCACCAGCAACTGCCGGTGAACGCCCCACGTAGCCCGGTGAACAGCTATCAGCGTGATGGCTCGATGGCATTCGGCAGCAACGGTGGCGCAGCGCCCAACTACGAGCCGAACAGCTACGCCGATGCGCCGAAACAAGCCCCTCAATACGCTGAGCCTGCTTTGGCCTTGAGCGGTGCGGCAGATCGTTACGATCACCGTGAAGACACTGACTACTACAGCCACGCCGGTGCGCTGTTCCGCCTGATGAACGATGAGCAGAAAGCCTTGCTCACCAGCAATATCGCCGGAGCAATGGGCGGCGTTTCCAGTGATGTGGTCCAGCGTCAATTGCAGCACTTCTACAAGGCAGATCCTGCTTATGGAGAAGCAATCGCAAAGGCACTGGGTGTATCGCTTAACTAACTCTAAACGATAAGCAGAACCGCCCTCATTTGGGCGGTTTTTGCGTTATTTCAGCTACTTTTCTCCGGAAATCTTCACTTTTCTGCCGTTGGTCCCGTGACCTTCAGGTCATCATGGTTCAAACTACAGACTTTCAAGCAGGGAGATGTAGGGCGATGCAAGGTCACCCCGACGTAATCGATTACCTCAACACGTTGCTGACGGGCGAACTGGCGGCTCGTGACCAATATTTCATCCACTCGCGTATGTACGAAGACTGGGGCTTTACCGAGCTCTACGAGCGTATCAACCATGAGATGGAAGAAGAGGCACAGCACGCCGACGCACTGATGCGCCGTATCCTCATGCTCGAAGGCACGCCGCGTATGCGTCCCGATGATCTGGACGTGGGCACAACCGTACCTGACATGCTCGCTGCCGACCTGCGCCTCGAGTACAAGGTCCGTGCCGCGCTCTGCAAAGGCATCGAACTCTGCGAGCAGCACAACGACTATGTTACCCGGGAGATCCTGCGGGTGCAGTTGAATGACACCGAAGAAGATCACACCTACTGGCTTGAAAAGCAGTTGGGCCTGATCAAGCTGATCGGCCTGGAGAATTACCTGCAATCGCAGTTCTGATTTCCGGCTACAAAAAAGCCCCTGTCACCGCAAGGTGACAGGGGCTTTTCATTGGGCCTGAAAAGGTCAGGCCCGGTCGCGTTCCAGCAACGGCTTCAGGTAGTAACCGGTATGCGACTGCGGCATTTCGGAGACCTGCTCCGGCGTGCCTACGGCAATGATCTGGCCACCCTTGGAACCGCCTTCCGGCCCCAGGTCCACCAGCCAATCGGCCGTCTTGATCACATCAAGGTTGTGCTCGATTACCACCACGGTGTTGCCGTGGTCGCGCAGGCGGTGCAGCACGTCCAGCAATTGCTGTATATCCGCGAAGTGCAGGCCCGTGGTCGGCTCATCGAGGATATACAGGGTCTTGCCGGTATCGCGTTTGGACAGCTCGCGAGACAACTTCACCCGCTGCGCCTCACCACCTGACAGCGTGGTCGCCGACTGACCCAGCTTGATATACGACAAACCCACGTCCATCAGCGTCTGCAGTTTGCGCGCCAACGCCGGAACTGCGTCGAAGAACACCCGCGCTTCCTCGATGGTCATCTCCAGGGTTTCGTGGATGCTCTTGCCCTTGTACTTGATCTCCAGGGTCTCGCGGTTGTAGCGCTTGCTTTTGCACACATCGCACGGCACGTAGATGTCCGGCAGGAAGTGCATTTCCACCTTGATCAAGCCGTCGCCCTGGCACGCTTCGCAGCGTCCGCCCTTGACGTTGAACGAGAACCGACCCGGCCCGTAACCCCGTGAGCGGGATTCCGGAACCCCGGCAAACAGTTCACGAATGGGCGTGAACAAACCGGTGTAGGTCGCCGGGTTGGAACGTGGCGTCCGGCCAATCGGGCTTTGGTCGATGTCGACCACCTTATCCAGGTGTTCCAGGCCTTTGATGCTGTCGTGCGCCGCCGCTTCCAAGGTGGTCGCGCCGTTCAGGGCAGTGGCACTCAAGGGAAACAACGTGTTGTTTATGAGCGTCGATTTACCTGAGCCGGAAACACCGGTCACGCATGTCAGCAAACCAATTGGAATTTCCAAGTCGACATTGCGCAAGTTGTTACCGCGTGCGCCCTTGAGGTGCAGCGCCAGCTTCTTGTTACGCGGTGTGCGTTTGGCCGGCACTTCGATCTTGACGCGGCCAGACAAGTATTTGCCGGTCAGCGAGTCCGGGTGAGCCATGACTTCGGCCGGGGTGCCTTCAGCGACAATATGTCCGCCATGCACACCGGCGCCCGGGCCGATATCAACCACGTAATCCGCCAGGCGAATCGCGTCTTCATCGTGTTCGACCACAATCACCGTGTTGCCGATATCCCGCAGGTGTTTCAACGTACCCAGCAGGCGATCGTTGTCGCGCTGGTGCAGGCCAATCGACGGTTCGTCGAGGATGTACAACACACCCACAAGGCCGGCGCCGATCTGGCTGGCCAGGCGGATGCGCTGTGCTTCACCGCCGGACAAGGTATCGGCGCTGCGGTCCAGAGAGAGGTAATCCAGGCCAACGTTGACCAGGAACTGCAACCGCTCGCGAATCTCCTTGAGGATCTTGTCGGCGATTTCTCCACGGCGGCCGGTCAGCTTGAGTACGCCAAAGTATTCGCAGGCATCACCGATCGGCAGGTTGGTCACCGCCGGCAATGTTTTCTCGCCCACCCACACATGCCGCGCCTCACGACGCAGGCGAGTGCCGCGGCAATCCGGGCAAGGTTGTGTGCTGAGGAATTTCGCCAGTTCTTCGCGCACGCTGGCCGATTCGGTCTCGCGGTAGCGACGCTCCAGGTTCGGCACGATGCCTTCGAACGGGTGCGAGCGCTTGACGATATCGCCACGGTCGTTCAGGTACTTGAAGTCGACGTTCTGCGAACCACTGCCGTGCAAGATGACCTTCTGCTGGTCCGCCGGCAGTTGGTTGAACGGTACCTCCAGGCTGAACTTGTAATGCGACGCCAACGACCCCAGCATCTGGAAGTAGTAAACGTTGCGCCGATCCCAGCCGCGTATCGCCCCCTCCGCCAGCGTCATGTCACCGTTGACCAGGCGCTTGATGTCGAAGAACTGCTTCACCCCCAGGCCATCACAGGTCGGGCAGGCGCCGGCCGGGTTGTTGAAGGAGAACAGCTTGGGTTCAAGCTCGCTGATGGCGTGGCCGCAAATCGGGCAGGCAAAGCGCGCGGAGAAGATGATCTCTTCGCCCGGCTCGTCGTCCATCGGCGCCACGAGTGCAATGCCGTCGGCCAGCTTCAGCGCGGTTTCGAAGGATTCCGCCAGGCGCTGCTGCAGATCGGCGCGCACTTTGAAACGGTCAACGACCACATCGATCGAGTGCTTCTTCTGCTTGTCGAGCTTCGGCGCCTCGTCCAGCTCATAGAGCTTGCCGTTGATGCGTGCACGTACAAAACCTTGCGCCCGCAGCTCTTCGAAGACGGAAAGGTGTTCACCCTTGCGCTCACGGATCACCGGTGCCAGCAGCATCAGCTTGGCGCCTTCCGGCTGGGCCAGCACCAGGTCGACCATCTGGCTGACTGTCTGGGCTTCCAGGGGAATGTCGTGGTCCGGGCAACGCGGAATACCCACACGTGCATACAGCAGGCGCAGGTAGTCGTAGATTTCGGTGATGGTGCCCACGGTAGAGCGCGGGTTATGGGAGGTCGACTTCTGTTCGATGGAGATCGCCGGCGACAGGCCTTCAATGGTGTCGACGTCGGGCTTTTCCATCATCGACAGGAACTGGCGGGCATAGGCCGACAGCGATTCCACATAGCGACGCTGGCCTTCGGCATACAGCGTGTCGAACGCCAGGGACGATTTGCCGGACCCGGACAAACCGGTGATGACGATCAGTTTGTCCCGGGGCAGGGTCAGGTCGATGTTCTTCAGGTTGTGGGTTCTAGCCCCACGAATCAGGATCTTGTCCAAGATGGCCTCGCACGGCGGGCGTAAATAATGCCGGAGTATACGGCTAAAGACTGGATGAATATACACTGTCAAAAGGCCGCTTGCAGCCTTAGATGAAAGCTGCGCGGCAAAGCGCCGCATATACCCTCTCAATCGATGGGACTGGTAGAATCGCCGCCGGTTCACATGAGGTTTTTCCATGCACGATCCCCACAGCGAGCGCATGAGTAGCGGCGAGACCCGAGCGGCAAGCGGTCTGGCCCTGGTGTTCGCCTTCCGTATGCTGGGCATGTTTATGGTGTTGCCGGTGCTGGCGACCTATGGAATGGATCTCGCCGGCGCGACCCCCGCATTGATTGGCCTGGCCATTGGCGCGTATGGCCTGACCCAGGCCATTTTCCAGATCCCGTTCGGGATCATTTCCGACCGTATTGGCCGTCGCCCGGTGATCTACCTCGGGCTGATCGTGTTTGCCCTCGGCAGTGTGCTGGCGGCCCAGTCCGACTCCATATGGGGCGTGATTGCCGGGCGTATCCTGCAAGGCGCCGGCGCGATTTCCGCGGCCGTGATGGCCTTGCTGTCGGACCTGACCCGCGAACAACACCGCACCAAGGCCATGGCCATGATCGGCATGACCATCGGTCTGTCGTTTGCCGTGGCCATGGTCGTCGGCCCTTTGCTGACCCGCGCGTTCGGCCTGCACGGACTGTTCCTCGCCACCGGTGGCATGGCGCTGTTCGGCATCGTGATCGTGGCCTTTATGGTGCCGCGCTCCACCGGCACGTTGCAGCATCGCGAATCGGGTGTCGCGCGCAAGGCACTCTTGCCGACACTCAAGCACCCCGACCTGCTGCGCCTGGATTTAGGTATCTTCGTATTACACGCCATGCTGATGTGCAGCTTCGTTGCCTTGCCCCTGGCACTGGTGGAAAAAGCCGGTCTGCCCAAGGAACAGCACTGGTGGGTCTACCTGACAGCGCTGCTGATCTCATTCTTCGCCATGATTCCGTTCATCATTTATGGCGAGAAAAAACGCAAAATGAAACGAATCCTGCTCGGTGCCGTCACGACGCTGATGCTCACTGAGCTATTCTTCTGGCAGTTCGGCGACAGCCTGCGGGCGCTGGTAATCGGCACGGTGGTGTTCTTCACTGCGTTCAACCTGCTGGAGGCTTCACTGCCTTCGCTGATCAGTAAAGTTTCACCGGCCGGTGGCAAGGGCACGGCGATGGGCGTGTATTCCACCAGTCAGTTCCTCGGCTCTGCACTGGGCGGCATCATGGGGGGCTGGATGTTCCAGCATGGCGGTTTGTCGGTTGTCTTCCTCGGATGCGCCGGGCTGGCTGCACTTTGGCTGGCCTTTGCTGTTACCATGCGCGAACCTCCCTACGTCACAAGTTTGCGTTTGCCGCTATCGCCTGAGGCGATCCGCGAAAGCGGCCTGGTAGAGCGCCTTAAGGCCGTCGTAGGGGTAACAGATGCAGTCGTGGTCGCGGAAGAGGCGGCCATTTACATCAAATTGGACACCGAATTATTGGATCGCGCGACGCTCGAGCAACTGGTCAACCCAGTGCCGACAGCGCGCCCAGCCTAGGAGAACGTTATGGCCCGTGGGGTTAACAAAGTCATATTGGTCGGTACATGCGGCCAGGATCCCGAAGTTCGCTACTTGCCTAACGGTAACGCCGTGACCAACCTGAGTCTGGCGACCAGCGAACAGTGGACCGACAAGCAGACTGGCCAGAAGGTCGAGAAAACCGAATGGCACCGCGTGTCGATGTTCGGCAAGGTTGCCGAGATCGCTGGTGAGTACCTGCGCAAAGGTTCGCAGGTCTACATCGAAGGCAAACTGCAGACCCGCGAGTGGGAAAAAGACGGCATCAAGCGTTACACCACTGAAATCGTGGTCGACATGCAAGGCACCATGCAACTGCTGGGCGGCCGTCCGCAGGGCGACCAACAAGGCCAAGGCGGCATGTCCAACTCGGCACCGCGTCCACAGCAGTCCCGCCCACAGCCAAGCCAGCAGCCACAGCGTGAGTCGCGCCCAGCGCCACAACAGGCTGCCCCGCAACCGGCTCCGGATTTCGACAGCTTTGATGACGATATTCCGTTCTGACGGACGACTTCGCGTCAGTATCCATCAAACCCCTGGGTCCCATGACTCAGGGGTTTTTTATTGGGTGTGACACAGGCCTTGGCCATGAGGCTATCGAATCCAATCATCCACGGAGCGTCGTTTGGCTTTCTTGCCTGTCAGCAAGATGGGTTTTCCCCAGTCGAACAATGATGTGGATATCCGATGTTTCTTGCCTTTGAACACGGTGCTGAGCATTGCCCGGATATTCTCCAGCAAGGGAGGTTCAAGATCCGCTTGAAGGGGGTAGCCCTGCGGATAATTTCGCCGTTCGACCCAATACACGATGCGAGAAGTGATGAACAGGAAGAGCATCATCGCGCCCATCGTGAACGGCAGCGTCAAGTACGGCGGGAGGCTCTCGGGCTTGTTCCAGATGACGTCCAGGCCGTAGTCCCGTAGCAGAAGCGCGCCCGCGATGAAGAACCCCGGCAACGTATTGAAGATGAGCAGCAAGCAGGTCAACATCGATAAGCGTTCGAGGAACGGTGCCCTGACTTCCTCCGCCGTATGATCAATCGGACTGTCCTGCCCGATGATTCGCCCTATAACCTTGACTTCGGTCATGGCGTTGCCCGTCACGAAGATGGGCACAATCAGGTACTCACCGGGGTTTATGCAGTCAAAGTCGATGCGTATTGTCGTCGGGCTTGTAATCGTTGCCGCACAGTCGGTCTGGTCTTCGAAAGGGACGGTCTTGGCGCTCACCAGGGTGCAGTCATCGCCGACCTGTATCTGGAGTGGCGCCGATGGCGTCAGGTCCGATTGCACGACCGGTTGATTGCCTTTGTTCCAGATCAGCATGCCGATCACGTACACGCCTCTGTGCTGATTGCCTTCTTCATCACATATGCGAAACGGCAGTTCTTTCGGTATCTCAGCCACGATGCCCCTGAGCAGCAGGCGCGCCTCCAGGCGTTTATGGGGGAGGCTGGGCTTTCGGCCGAACAGCGTGGTGATCAAACGAACAAGTGCAGTAACCGGGGAGAGAAATTCTCCGAGTGTCATATAGGCCTCCCATCCCTAGGCAAAAAACGAGGTATGTCATCTTCAACGTGTCGTGACTATAAACGCTTTGTACCGGGGAGGCTGTTTTCGGGACAGCGGACCAGGCGTGCAGCACTCGGTATTTGTCCTCGAGGCTCACACGATTTAGGCTGGCGCCAACGTCAACAAGATGGAAAGCCGCGATGACCTGGTCTGCCAAGCAATACACACTGTTCGAACAACAGCGCACCCGTCCCGTCCGTGACTTGGTCGCGGCCATTCCGAATGCCGAGGTGCGCAACGCCGTGGATCTGGGCTGCGGCCCCGGTAACTCCACCGAAGTGCTGGCCGAGCGTTTTCCGCAAGCCCATGTCACCGGCATGGACAGCTCCGACGACATGCTGGTGGACGCCCGCAAACGGCTGCCGGCACTGAGCTTCGAACTGGCGGATATAGGTGACTGGAAACCTGTGCAAGCCTTCGATGTGATCCTGGCCAACGCGTCCCTGCAATGGTTACCGGATCACGCCATGCTTTACCCGCACCTGGCCCGCCAACTGACGCCCGGTGGCACGCTGGCGGTGCAAACCCCGGACAACCTCGATGAGCCTGCCCACCGGCTTGCCCGCGACGTCGCGGCCGATGGTCCTTGGTCGGCCAAGATCGGCGCGGTCAAACACAACCAGCGTCATACCGCGAGCTACTACTACGAACTGCTGAGCAAGCATTGCAGTACCGTCGATGTGTGGCGCACCACGTATCAGCACCCGTTGGCGGACCACGCGGCGGTGGTGGAGTGGTTCAAAGCATCGGCGCTCAGACCGTTCCTTGCGCCTTTGACCGACGGCGAGAAAGCCGCCTTCCTGCAGGAATACCAGGCGCGGATTACCCAGGCCTATCCAGCCCTGGCGGATGGCACCGTGTTGCTGCCGTTTCCGCGCCTGTTCATCATCGCGACCCGCTGACGCTAAGACGACAAGTGGCGGTCAAGCCGCCGCCGCTTGCGCTTTCAAGTACTCATCTGCCGACACCACACCCGCATAACCAAAGGCCAGCGACGCCATGTACGCCCCATGCACCTGCGCCGCCGGAATCACCTGGCCATTGAACTCCAGGTCCCGTGTCGCGCACGCGTCATGAATCACCGTGACCTTGTAGCCCAGGTCCGCCGCCGCCCGTACCACGCCGTCGATGCACATGTGGCTCATGCTGCCAACCACTACCAGGTCTGTGATGGTGCGTTGTTCCAGCAGTGCGCGCAGGTTGGTTTCGCGAAACGCATTCACAAAGTGTTTAAGCACCACCGGCTCACTGCCTTCGTTCAGCACCTTGGAATGCAGATGCGCCCCTTCGGAGCCCGGCGTGAAGAACGGCGCGTCATCGGACGTGAACTCATGGCGCACATGAATCACCGCATCGCCTGCCTGGCGAAACGCCTGCAGTACTTGCGCGGCCTTGTCTGCCGCGGCGTCCACGCCGTCGAGTGGCCACTTGCCTTGGGGGAAGTAGTCGTTCTGGATATCGATTAGGATGAGCGCTTGCTTGGCCATGTTGTGTTGCCTCGTGATGGGTTGATGGGCCCAGTATCTTAGCTGGCGCCCGCACCGGGGATTGGCTGCGCCGACAATAACAGGGGGAAAACTGACAATGGTGGTCGTCGAGCTGGGCGTGTTGATCTATCAAGGTGCGCAGTTGGCCGCCGTGCATGGCTTGACCGACCTGTTCGGCGTGGCCAACCGCATCGCCGCCGAACATCAATCCGCGCAATTGCCCTTGCTGCGGGTCAGCCATTGGCAGGTGGATGTTACCGGTAAACCGGCGCGCGTATTCAGCAGTCACCCTGGCCCCGAGCAACCGATGATGGCCGTGCTGGTGCCGCCGTCGATTGGTGAATTCACCGAAGACCAGGCGCCCCTCGCGCTGTTGGAGTGGATTCGCCAGCAACACGCGGCGGGTACGGTGTTGGGCGGTGTGTGCATTGGCTCGATCATGCTGGCGCGCAGTGGGTTGCTTGACGGACGTAGTGCCACCACCCATTGGTCTTCTGCCAAATCTTTCGCCGCCCGTTACCCGGCGGTGCGCCTGGAGGCGGATAAGCCCATCGTCGATGACGGCGACCTGATCACCACTGCCGGCTTGATGGCCTGGTCCGAACTCGGCCTGCGCCTGGTCGACCGCCTGATGGGCCCAAGTATCGCGGCCGATACCGCGCGGTTCCTGGTGATCGAACACAGTGACAGTGCCAGCCAATGCGGCAGTAACTTTGCGCCGATTCTCGGCCACGGCGACACGGCCATCCTCAAGGTTCAGCACTGGTTGCAGGCCAGCGGCGCGGTGGATGTTTCCCTGGCCGCGATGGCCCGGGAAGCCGGTTTGGAAGAGCGCACCTTCCTACGGCGCTTTCGCAACGCCACGGGTTTGAAACCCACCGAATACTGTCAGCACTTGCGCGTGGGCAAGGCGCGGCAGATGCTGGAATTCACTAACGGCACCATCGACCATATCGCCTGGACTGTGGGTTACCAGGACCCGAGTGCCTTTCGCGCCACCTTCAAGAAGATCACCGGCTTGGCGCCCAGCGATTACCGCAGCCGTTTCGGCGTGTGAATCGTGCAGAACGCCGCCGCATCAGAAGGGCGTCGTGCAGAAAAGAGCAGGCCAACTGCCATCGGTTTTTCAGCAACTGGTTGATTTGAAAGTATTCTTGCCCGAGAGCGCCTTGGCCTGATCTCTGCAACGTTCTGTATACACACATGGCGGGATGGCCAAGGGGGACGCATGACCCCGATTCAACGCAAGAAGCTGGTAGTCGCTCACTCCACACGTGAGGGCGCGCCCCTGCATGAAATCGAAACCAACCGCGCCCTGGCGCGCTGGCTGGCGCAGATCCTCGGGCTCAAGTTCGGTGGCAGTTATGACGCTGATCTGCACGCGGGGCTGGCGCTGTACCTGCTGCCCACACAAACCCTGGTCGGCCCGGCCCAGGCGCGAGCGCTCAATATCACGGGGCCGCAGGATTTGTGGGGCGGGTACGTTGACCACGATTTCATCTGCACCAAAGCCATCAGCCATGGTTTGCTCGGCCCTGAAGCCAAAGCGCCCGAAGGTTGGTCGGCACTGTTCTGCGAGCGTGTCCGTAAAGTCGTGCTGGACGGCTTGAGCGTTTTCGCACTGGAAGACGCGCGCCCAGCCGCCACGCGCTTGCTCTACAGTGGACCCATCCGTTTGAAACCCGTGCACGCCTGCGCGGGCCGAGGGCAGGAAGTTATCCACAGCCTGGATGAATTCGAAGCGCTGCTGGCGCGACCTGATGCCGCGAAACTCTTTAGCGAAGGCGTGGTGCTGGAGCAAGACCTGCACGACGTGGTCACCCACAGCGTCGGCCAGAGCTTTATCGGTGATTACGTGTTCAGCTACTGCGGCGAGCAATACCTGACGCAAGACGGGCAGGGCGAAGACGTTTACGGTGGCTCCAACCTGCTGGTGGTGCCGGGTTACTACGAAGACCTGTTACAGCTCCAACTGCCCGACGACGTACGCGAAGCCATCAAACAAGCCCAGGTCTTCGATACGGCTGCCGATGAAGCCTACCCTGGCTTCTATGCATCGCGGCGCAACTATGACATTGCCCAGGGTCTCGACAGCGACGGCCAGCGCCGCAGTGGTGTGCTCGAACAATCCTGGCGGATGGGCGGGGCCAGCAGCGCGGAAGTCGCGGCGCTACAAAGTTTTATCAACAACCCTGGCCTGCGTGCGATCCATGTGTCCTCCGTGGAAACCTATGTGGACCAACCGTTGCCGGCCGATGCCATCGAGGTGTATCGCGGCCCGGCGGAAAACAGCGAGTTTCTTCTCAAGTACGTGACGGTTAAATCTTATGACGGCTAGAAGCGAAAGCATTGCGATCGATATTGACGACGAACAGATGAGCGGCACCTTCCTGAGCCCCAAATCCAAAGTGCCCGGCGTGTTGTTTGTGCACGGTTGGGGCGGTAGCCAGGAGCGAGACCTTGAGCGCGCCAAAGGCATCGCCGGCTTGGGCTGTGTCTGCCTGACCTTCGACTTGCGCGGGCACGCTGGCACGGGCATTCCATTGTCGCGCGTCACCCGCGAAGACAACCTGCGCGACCTGCTGGCGGCCTATGACCGGCTGTTGGCGCACCCGGCCATCGACACCTCGGCGGTCGCGGTGGTGGGCACCAGTTACGGTGGCTACCTCGCGGCGATTCTCACCTCACTGCGCCCGGTGCGCTGGCTGGCGCTGCGCGTGCCGGCGCTGTACCGCGATCATGAGTGGCTCAAGCCCAAGCGTGATCTGGACAAGGCCGACCTGATGGATTACCGCAGCACCTTGGTCCACGCCGAAACCAATCGCGCCTTGCACGCGTGTTCGGCGTTTACCGGGGATGTCTTGATCGTTGAGTCGGAAACCGATGACCACGTGCCCCATGCCACCATCATGAGTTACCGCGCGGCGTGCCAGCAGACTCACTCCCTGACCCATCGCATCATCGACGGCGCCGACCATTCCCTCAGCGATCCGGTGTCCCAGCAAGCGTACACCTCAATCCTGGTGGACTGGATCACCGAGATGGTGGTGGGCGAGCGGTTGAGCATCATCCAATCCCAGTAAGCGTTCAGGCGGGTGTTTTTTTCACCCGCAACGCCTTTGCCTTCGCCTCCACGCCCAGATACATCACCAGTGCGATCAGCAGCGGCACAATAAAGTAGATGGCCCGATACGCAATCAACCCGGCCAGTAAGCTGCCCCGCGACGCTTCATGCTGCAACAGCGCAATAAAGACCGCTTCGAGCACACCCAGCCCGGCCGGAATATGGGTGAGCACCCCGGCAATCGCGCTGATCAACAACACGCCCAGCACCAGCGGATAGTCCAGCTTGGCCGGCAAAAGGGTGAAGATCACCGCGGCCATCAGCGACCAATTCAACGCGCCCAGCATCAACTGCAAACACGCCATGCGCACCGATGGCAGGTTGATTTCCATGCCGCGAATTGTCCACGCGCGTTTCTTCGAAAACTGGCAGGCCAGTAGATAGCCGAGGCTGGCCAGTACCAACAATGCGCCAATGCCTTGCAATGCGGTGGTGCTGACTTTCCATCCCGGCGGCATGGTCACCAGGCCGCTGCTGAACACCACCCCGGCAATCGCCATGTAGCCAAACCAATTGGTGGCCAGGCTCAGACCGAGGATCTTGGCGATATTGCTGGTGCTCACCCCTAGTCGCGAATACAGCCGATAACGCATGGCAATGCCGCCGACCCACGCGCTCAGATTGAGGTTGAAGGCGTAGCTGATGATGCCCACCGGCAGGATCTGCTTCCACACCAGGTTCTGACGGATGTAGGTGCGGCCGATCAAGTCGAAGCTGGCGTACACCAGAAAACTGCACAGTGTCAGTGCACCTGCAATCACCAGTGTGCGCACCTTGAAGTCGCCCAGGGTTTGCACCACTTCGCTCCAATCGATACGCCGCGCGAGCAGGGTGAACAACACGATCAGCACCAGGAAGAAGGCGATGGTCAGCGGTTTCTTCCAGCGTTTGAACCTGGATTCAGTGGTCATTGGCCTGGCTCTCAATCGGTTTCAAACGTGGCTTGTGCGCGGGCAGCCAACCCGTCAACGCAGGGAAATGGCGCATCACATGAAACACCAGAAAACCCACCGTCAATCGCCAGAGCCACAGGCGCGGCTTGCGGTTTTCCGGCATGGTCTGGCAGTGGTCGCGGGCGAGTATCTCCAGGCGTTTGTAGAGCTGTTGATTGAATCCGCGGTCGCGAATCAATACGTTGGCTTCCAGGTTCAGCGACAGGCTCAACGGGTCCAGATTGCTCGACCCCACGGTGCTCCATTCGTCATCCACCAACGCGACTTTGCCGTGCAGCGGGCGCTGGCAATATTCGTGGATCACCACGCCATCCTTGAGCAGGTAGTCGTAGAGCATCCGCGCCGCCAGTTTGGCCAGCAGGACGTCTGGCTGGCCCTGCATGATCAGTTGCACGTGCACGCCCCGGCGCGCGGCGTTGCGGATTTCGCGCAGCAGGCGATAGCCTGGGAAGAAGTAGGCGTTGGCAATCACCGCGCGTTTTTGTGCCTTGCTCAGCGCGTGGATATACGCCTCTTCGATGTCATCGCGATGCTGTACGTTGTCCCGGTAAATCAGGCGCACCAGGCCGTCGCCCTTGTCGGTGGACCACAACGAAGGCCGCTGCTGGCGCCGCCGCCAGCCACGTCGCGTGCGGACCTGGCGACCGCTTTGCGCCAGGGCGAAGTGATGCAGGTCAGCCACGGCGGGGCCTATTACCTGCACCGCGTAATCCTGCTTGGCTTCGGGGCCGAAATCCCCCAGGTGATCGGCGGAGAAATTGATCCCGCCGATAAACGCCACTTCAGCGTCCACCACCACAATCTTGCGGTGCAGGCGGCGAAACCAATTGGTGCGAAAACCCAGGGTCTTGGATGCCGGGTCAAACATTTGCACCGTGACCCCGGCGGCCGCCAGTTCGCCGAGAAACGTTGGGCTCAGTTCGCCACAACCAAAACCGTCCAGGCTGACCACTACCTTGACCCCACGCTCTGCGGCCTCGATCAAGATGCCCTGCAGCTCATGGCCTACCTTGTCTTCGAAGAGGATGAAGGTCTCCAGCAGAATCTCCCGTCGGGCCGCGCGCAGGGCTTCGAACACCTTGGGAAAATAGGCCTCGCCGTTCTCCAGCAACTCAATCTGGTTGCCACTCTGCCAGCCGTAATCCAGGTCGCGAGCCTTGGCTTCGTCCGGCGGCTGGTCGGTGGAGATATGTTCCACGGCCACGTTCATAGCTCGATCTCCACCGAGAGCGGTACATGGTCGGACAGGTGGGACCAAGGCCGAGTCGTCAGCACCCTAGGGTTATGCACCTTCAGATTGCGCACATAAATCCGGTCCAGCGCCAGCAACGGCAGGCGCGCCGGGAAGGTGCGCGCAGGTTTGCCCATGGATTCAATAAACACCTCCTTCAAGCCGGCCTTGCTCAGGTCGGCCTTTTGTCGCCAATCGTTGAAATCACCGGCGACCACCAGCGGCGCGTCGGCCGGGATCTCGCTGATGCGCTGTTCGATCAGGCGTAATTGCTGCTGGCGGTGTACCTCGCGCAAGCCCAGGTGGATGCAAATCGCATGTATCTCCTGGCCGGTACCTGGCATACGCAGCACGCAATGCAGCAGGCCACGGTTTTCATGGCCGCTTTGGGAGATATCGAGGTTGTCATGGCGCACGATCTGGAATTTCGACAGCAGCGCATTGCCGTGGTCGCCATGGGGATAGACGGCATTGCGCCCGTAGGCGAACTGCGGCCAGATGCTGTCGGCGAGGAACTCGTACTGCGGCATGTTCGGCCAGTCACTGAAGCGCTGGGGGTGGCGTTCGTGGGTGCCGTGGATTTCCTGGAGGAACACCATGTCGGCGCCCACGCTGCGCACCGCTTCACGCAGCTCGGGCAGGATGAAACGTCGGTTCAGGGCAGTGAAGCCCTTGTGGATATTGACCGTCAGCACCGTGAAGCGAGTGATGGCGACGCTGGGGGTGATGGGCACCCAGTCGGGGATCGCAGCCATGATTGCTCCTGTGGAAGAAGTGGGGGCCTGGCCCCCTGTTTATGGCTGACTGTGATTTTTGGCTGAAAGTTTCCAGCGTCCTACAGACGGCATAAAGATGTCGCTGAAGGGGAACGATCAACGCCCAAACCCGTCAGTTCCTTACAGACCCTTCTGAAGGAGCCCGGTGTTTTGCTGAATCTAAAGACTGCATTACTGCTCGGCGCGCTGCTGTTCTGCGGCAGTGGCGCGCTACAGGCTGCGGCCACGGCGCCTGAACCTGAAGCGCCGGCGAAGCCGGAATTGCTGGTGGAGGGCGGTTTGCTGGGGGCGATCAGTTCCAGCATTGATGACGTACAGCAAAAGCTCGATCTCAATCAGAACCTGATCGATGAGTGGCGCCTGCGGGCGGACCGAGCGGCCGATGAGGTCGGGCGGTTGGTCAATCAGACGGCTGCGCGCTCACCCTGGAGCGTGGCGGGGGATTTCCTGTTGCTGTCCGGCGTGTGGTGCGGGGCTTTTGTGGTGCTGACGCTCCTGGGGCGGTTTATCGTGCAGCGCTTGGGCCGTCGCACTTTCTTCGAGCGGCGCGAGCGCCTGCTGGCAGTGCTCGGGTACGTGATTCCCTATACGATTCCTGCGCTGATTTGCCTGCCGCTGACCCTGTATGTCAGCCACTTTTTACCCACCTCCATAGGTCGCGCGCTGGCGCTGTGTTTTGCCTACGCCACCAGCAGCGGCATTTTTTCTACCTCGATGCTGTTGTGCGTCATTGTCATGTTCAATGTCGGACACAAGCGCCCGGCGGTTCGGATTATTCGCAGCTACTGCCCCAAACCGCTGTTCCTGATCGGCTTTCTCGCGGCCCTCAGCGATGCGTTGACCAGCCCCCAGATCGCTCGCCAGCTCGGTGGCAATATCACCAGCAGTATCGCGGTGTTTACCGGTTTGTTCGCGGCGGTGATCTTCGGCGTGCTGGTGGTACGACTGCGTCGGCCGGTGGCTCATCTGATTCGTAACCGGCCGTTGGCCCAACGCCTCAAACATCCGGCGTTGCAGCAATCACTGCGGGTGTTTTCCGGGTTGTGGTATTGGCCGATTCTGCTGATGGTGCTGGTCTCGGGAATCAACCTGATCGGCGCCGGCGACGATAATCAGAAGACCCTGCGTTGCGCGCTGTTCACCACGATCCTGCTGATCGGCACGGTGTTTCTCAGCACGGTGTTGCAACACCTGTTCAAGTCGCGCAGCCAGGTGGCGATTCAGCGCAGCAGTGCCTACAAGGAACGCTTCCTCAGCCTGTTGCACGCGATCCTGCGTATTGTCATGGCCATCGCGTTTATCGAGATCCTCGGGCGGATCTGGGGGGTGTCGCTGTTCGAATTCGCCCAACGCAATTCGGTGGGTCGGGCGATCAGCGATTCTCTCAGCAGCATCGGCCTGATCCTGCTGATGACCTGGCTGTTCTGGGTGGTGCTCGACACGGCTATCCAGGAAGCGTTGAAACCGCCGGTCAACAAACGCTCCAGTCGCCAGCCCAGCACGCGAGTGAAAACCATCCTGCCGCTGCTGCGTAATGCGGTGAAGATCATTCTGGTGGTGATCTGCGCGATCACTACCATGGCCAATCTCGGGATCAACGTCGCGCCGCTGCTGGCCGGTGCCGGGGTGGTCGGCCTGGCCATTGGTTTCGGCTCGCAACAACTGGTGCAGGACGTGATCACCGGGCTGTTCATCATCATCGAAGACACCCTGTCCATTGGCGACTGGGTGGTGCTCGACTCGGGCCACGCCGGCACCGTCGAAGGCCTGACGATTCGCACACTGCGCCTGCGCGATGGCAAGGGCTTTGTGCACTCGGTGCCGTTCGGGCAAATCAAGGCAGTCACCAACCAGTCGCGGCAATTTGCGTATGCGTTCTTCTCGGTGCAGTTCACTTACGACACGGACGTGGACAAGGCGGTGGAGCTGATCCGCGAGGCGGGGCAGTCGATCCGTGATGACGTGTTCCTCAAGTACAACCTGCAAGGGCCGCTGGAGGTGTTTGGCGTCGACAAGATGGACCTTAATGGCGTGGTGCTCACTGCGCAGTTTCGCACGGTGTCGGGCGGGCAATATGCGGTGAGTCGCGCGTTCAACCAGCGCTTGAAAAAGCTTGTGGATAACTGTGGCGAGGTGCATTTCGCGCAGACTTATCCACAGCAGGTCCTGGTGCCTGCGCGGACGGCCCTTGAGCATGAACCTACCGAGGCTGGCGCGAAGATAGTTAATCCGTGACGGTTGCGCTACAAACCCGCAAAATGCAACGATTCTGATAAATACCTAATAACCATCGTTCCATACTGACCGGGCCTGCTCAATCTATGCGAATGCGCCTTATGTTACTGGGCGGCGGGAATGCCCTCGGGCAGGCGCTGATTCGCCTCGGTGCAGAGGAAGACATCGGTTTCCTCGCACCCAAACCGCCCCAAGACGGCTGGGATGCCGCGAGCCTCACCCAATTGCTCGACGACACCCGTCCCGATGCGTTGATCAACCTCGCCTACTATTTCGACTGGTTCCAGGCCGAAGCGGTCAGCGAAACCCGCCTGGCTGGCCAAGAGTTCGCCATCGAGCGCCTGGCCGAGCTGTGCCAGCACCACAACATCACCCTGCTGCAACCGTCCAGCTACCGCGTGTTCGATGGCTCCCGCGCTACCGCCTACAGCGAAAAGGACGAGCCGGTGCCCCTGGGCCTGCGCGGCCAGGCGTTGTGGCGCATCGAGCAAAGTGTGCGCGCCACCTGCCCGCAACATGTGTTGCTACGGTTTGGCTGGCTGCTGGATGACAGCGCTGACGGCACCCTCGGGCGCTTCCTGGCCCGGGCGGAGAAACCGGATGAATTGCTGATGGCGGACGACCGTCGCGGCAATCCGACGCCGGTGGACGATGCCGCGCGGGTGATCATCTCGGTGCTCAAGCAGCTCGATTGTGCGGCGCCGCTGTGGGGCACCTATCACTATGCCGGCCAAGAGGCGACCACGCCGTTGGCGCTGGGCCAGGCTATCCTCACCGAAGCGCGCAGCTACCATCTGCTGGCGATCGAATCCCCCACCGCCCAGGCCCACGCGGCCCGGCCGGATGCGAGCGAAGAACCGCAACACGCGGTACTCGCCTGCAAGAAAATCCTCCACACCTTCGGCATCAAGCCACGGGCATGGCGGGCCGGGCTGCCGGCGTTGCTGGATCGTTTCTACCGCCACAGCTGAATACACGCAAAACCAAATGTGGGAGCGGCGGTGCGCCGCTCCCACATTGGTTATGCAGTGTTGCTTAGAACTTGTAGCCGATACCCACCATGTAAACCATCGGATCCACGTCCACATTGACCTTGGCGCGGGTGCCTTGGCCTAGGGCATTGTTGTCCACGGTCGCCTTGGTGCTGATGTCGATATAGCGCGCCTGGGCGTTGATCATCCACTTGTCGTTGATCATGTAGTCCGCGCCAATCTGCGCGGCCCAGCCCCAGGAGTTTTCAGCCTTGAAGTTGCTGAAGCCGGCGCCTTGAGCACGGCTGCCGACGTGTTCGTCGTAGATCCAGGTGTAGTTGATACCGGCGCCCACGTACGGCTGGAAGGCCGACTTGTTGTCCAGTGGGTAGTACACGATGCTCAGGGTCGGCGGCAGGTGTTTCAGGGTGCCGAGCTTGCCGTTGGCGGCGCCAAGGGCGGTGTTCTTGATCTTCACATCATGCTCGAACGGCGTCGCGGCCAGCAGTTCGATACCGACGTGGTTGGTCAGCATGTAGGCGAAGTTCAGACCCAGTTGGGTATCGCTGCTCATGGTCGCCTTGCCGCCCAGGTTGGCGCCCGCCAATGGACCCTGGTCAACTTTGACGTGACCGCTGTCCGCCTTCGGGTTCACGGTGATTGCACCGGCACGCACCAGAATGTCACCCGCTTCATGAGCGTGTACGACGGGGGCGACGAGGGCGAGCGCGAAGAGGGACGCGCCGAGCAGAGACTTGTTCATGGGAGCTCCAAAGGACGTTTAAAAGTTGTACGTCCAATGGTAAAGATCGTTCCGCCCGGTCTTTTGACTCAGCTCAATGAAAGGGCGATCAGCGCTATTCCGGCAGTTCGTACATGTAAATCTTCTCGGCTTCCATCTGGTAACCGGCATCGGCCAGCTCGCTGGTGGATGGCTTGACCTGCATCGCGCCTTCGATCCAGTACGGCTGGTACAGCTCATCGAGTTTCACGCCGATTTCGCTTTTGACATGCACGATCTGGTTCGAGGGCGGCGGCGGGACATGGATGCACGCGCCGAAATACGGCACCAGCAAGAACTCGGTGGTGCGCCCGTTTTCGCTGACCTCCAGTGGCACGATGTAGCCGGGCAAGCGAATGTGCTGGCCATTGAGCCCTGGCACCACCGGCGCGTTGGGCATTTCCTGCTTGGCAGCCGGTGCCGACTCCAGGGCATCCGCCATGCCGGAGAGATTGTGCAGCGGTTGCATGTTCGGCACTTCCGGCTCGGCATCCGGTGGGATCAGTTCCGACCAGGTCAGCTCTTTGGGCTCGGCGGCCCAGGCGGGCAGCGCGATCAGCAGAAACAATGCAAACAGGACGCGACGCATCAAGGCCTTCCTCATAAACGTATGGACAGGCCATCGGCCAGGGATTGCCGATAGGCACGCCACGCGGGCACGCTGCCCATCAACAGTGCGGCGGCCAGGATACCGGCGAGCAGCGTCCATTCATATTCGCTCGGCCAGGACATCGGCAGGTCCAGGCCGTAATTGGCCTGCAGATACCCGCGTGAGGCGGCGATGCACACGTAAAGCAAACCAACGCCGGCTACCACGCCGGACAGCGCCAGGGCGAAGGCTTCGAAGATCAGCAACGTCGCGATATGCCAAGGGCGCGCACCTACAGAGCGCAAAATCGCCATTTCGCGGCGGCGTTCGTTGAGGCTGGTGAGGATCGCTGTGAGCATGCCGATCAAGCCGGTAAGCACCACGAACAGCGAGATCACGAACAGCGCTTTTTCGGCGGTGCCCATCATGCTCCATAACTCTTGCAGCGCCACGCCGGGCAGGATCGCCAGCATCGGCTCGCCACGGAACTCGTTGATTTCCCGTTGCAGGGCGAAGGTGGAAATCTTGTTGTTCAGGCCCAGCATGAACGCGGTGATGGCCTGCGGCGTGAGGTCCATGTTGCGCGCCTGGTCGGCACTGATGCGGCCTTTGCCCTGGGCCGGCACGCCGTTGTGCCAGTCGATGTGGATCGCCTCCATGCCGCCGAGGCTGATGTGCAACGTGCGATCCACCGGTGTGCCGGTGCGCTTGAGGATGCCGACTACGGTGAAGGGCTTGTCATCGTGCTTCACCAGGCTGACCACGGCTACGCCGTGGGCCAGCACCAGTTTGTCGCCGAGTTTGTAATGCAACGCGTCGGCGACTTCTGCACCGAGCACCACTTCAAACGGGTCGGTGGCGAAGGCGCGTCCGCTGGCCAGTTCGAGGTTTTGCTTGCGGCCGTATTGGTAATGTTCGAAGTAGGATTCATTGGTGCCCATCACACGGTAGCCGCGATGGGAGTCGCCGAGGGAAATCGGGATCGCCCATTTCACCTGAGGGCTGGCGGCGAAATGCTCGAAGCTGTCCCAGCGGATGTTGTTGGTGGCATTGCCAATGCGGAACACCGAGTACAGCAGCAGGTTCACCGAACCTGAGCGCGCACCGACGATCAGGTCGGTGCCGCTGATGGTGCTGGCGAAACTGTTGCGCGCCTCAACGCGCACGCGCTCCACCGCCAGCAACAGGCACACCGACAGGGCGATGGCGAATGCGGTGAGGATCGCGGTAAAGCGGCGGTTAGCCAGGCTGGCCATGGCTAGACGGAACAGATACATCTCAAACCTCTGCGGGCGTGGCGGCGCGATTGAGTTCGGCCAGCGACAGGTTGCGGTCGAACAACGAAGCCAGGCTCTGGTCATGGCTGACAAACAACAGGCTGGCGCCGGCCTCACGGCATTCGGCAAACAACAGCTGTAGGAAGGCTTCGCGGGCGTCGTGGTCCAGGGCCGAGGTGGGTTCGTCGGCGATCACCAGTTCCGGTTGGCCGATCAACGCACGGGCGGCGGCCACCCGCTGCTGCTGGCCGATGGAAAGTGAGTCGGCGCGGCGCTCCAGCAGGGATTTGTCTTTCAATCCCAGGTGCGCGAGTAAAGCGGCGGCGGCCTGGTCGACACTGCCGTGGCGCTGTTTCGCCCGTTGCGCACGCAGTGTGGAAAAGTGGCAGGGCAACTCGACGTTCTCGCGTACCGACAAGAACGGCAGCAGGTTGAACTGCTGGAAAATGTAGCCGGTGTGGTCGACGCGAAAACGATCGCGCGCGCCAGCCGAAAGCTCGGTCAGTTCCTGGCCGAGCAGGCGGATACTGCCCCGGCTGGGTTTCTGCACCCCGCCAAGCAGGCCCAGCAATGTGGTTTTGCCACTGCCGCTCGGGCCCTTGAGAAACAGGGTTTCTCCTGCTTCCAGGCGGAACGCAGGGATGTCCAGCAACTGTGGGTGATTGGGCCAGTTGAAGCCCAGGTCAGACAGTTCGATCAATGCGTGGGTCATGGGGGATCAGTATTGCCTGGTGGTGGAAAATGACGCCGATCCATTGTGGGAGCTGGCTTGCCTGCGATACGGGCGACTCGGTTTTTGCAGACAGACCGAGGCGATCCCTTCGCAGGCAAGCCAGCTCCCACAGCCAAATCAGAACTTCAGGGTGGCTGCTGTGGCCGTTGCGTCAACCCCTTGCTGGCCGCTCGGGCCGATCAGTTGTACCTGAATTTTCTGGGTGGCGGGGAAGGTCTTGAACACCTGGGTCAGGTCGAGGTTGCTCAAGGCCGTCGGCGTGGCGCAGGTGAATTGGTAGTGGGCGTGGATTTCGCTGTGGTCGTGATGGTGTTCGTGGGCGGCCGCGCCTTTGCCGTCGGTGGCGTGGTCATCATCGTCATCATGGTCGGCCTCGGGCTTGTCGCCGAACAGCGGGCTGTTGAGTGCCTGGCTGCTGACCACACAACCGGCGGCTTTAGGCAGGTTGAACAGGGCGACAGGGTTTTCCAGCTGTTTGCGCACGGCGGCGACCTTGGCTTTGTCTGCCGGGGTGGTGGCCAGGTGTTCGAAACCCACCAGGTTCATTGCCGGGCTATCCAGCTCCAGCTCCAGGGCCTGGCCGTCGAGCACCGCGTTGAGACGGCCCACGCCGTGTTCATGGGCACCAAGGCTAGGGTGTTCATGGTCGTGATCATCATGAGCGTGGGCAACCGCCAATGGCAGCAGGGCAAACGGCAAAGCAAGCAACAGACGGCGCATGAGAAGGCTCCAGAACATGAAAGTTTTGTTATGTGATCTTATAACAATGTGCCCAGAGTTTGACCGCCCGCTTGGCGTTGCGCAAGCCGCATGGGAGCATGCCTGTCAGAAAACTGCAGGAGTAAGGACGATGTTGCGAATTCGTGGAACCGTCGGCGACCTGCCGGTGGATTTGACCCTGGAGCTGGACGACGGCGACTGGGCGCGGCTCGGCGCACAGTTGCAGGCGACGCCCGTGGCCAGCGCGACGGCTGCGCCGGTGGCTCCGGTCAAACACAATGATGATCTATGGCAGAGTGCCCAGGACCTGTTGCGCGAGGCAGGGCAACTCAGTGGCCTGGAGCTGCTTGACCAGTTGGAAGGCTTGGCCGGCGACGCTTCGGCGGGCAAGCGTCTGTTGGTGCGCCTGCGCCATAGCGCCCAGGTGAAGGTTGCCAGCGGCGGGGATACGCCGCTGTACAGCTGGGTCGGCGATTAGTACAGCGCGGCAAACAACTTGCGGCGGTACACGGTCACCAGTGGGTGATCGTTGCCCAGCAGTTCGAACACCTGCAGCAAGGCCTTGTGCGGCAGGCCTTCGCTGTAGCTGCGGTTGCGGATGAACAGCTTGAGCAAACCTTCCAGCGCCGCGTCGTACTGCTGACGCGCCAGTTGCTGGATCGCCAGTTGATAGGCGGCTTCGTCGTCCTGCGGGTTTTGCGCCAGGCGGCTTTTCAGGTCGGCGGCGTCCGGCAGGTCGGCAGCCTGACGCAGGAAGGTGATCTGTGCCTTCGCACCGGCGAGGGCGGCTTTGTGGTCGTCGCTTTTAACCGCGTCCAGCACGGTCTGGGCTTCGCCCAATTCACCGCGTTCGGCCAGGCAGCGTGCGTACAGGATCAGCGCCGCAGCGTTGGTATTGTCCTCGCCCAACAGCGCCACCAACACCGCTTCGGCATCGCTGATGCGACCTTCGGCAAACAAGGCCTGGGCCTGCTCCAACGGATTCGCCGCCGCCGGTGGTGGCATCTGTACATGGGGCTCCAACAGCGCCCGCACCGCCGACTCCGGCTGCGCCCCGGCAAACCCGTCCACCGGCTGGCCATCCTTGAACAGCACCACCGTCGGCAGGCTTTGAATGCCAAAACGCGCGACGATGTCCTGCTCGGCCTCGCAATCGACCTTGGCCAACAGCAACTCGCCCTGATAACTCTCGGCAATCTTCGCGAGCATCGGCATCAACGCCTTGCAGGGCGCGCACCACTCGGCCCAGAAATCCACCAGCACGGGTTTCTCGAAGGAGTTCTGGATTACCGCCTGGTCGAAGGTGGCAGTGGTGACATCGAAGATGTACGGCGTGGGTTCACTCATCGGGCGTCTCGAATAAAGCGGGAATGGGGCAACTATAAGGGCTGGCGCGGTTGGCTGAAAGTGCGGTGGAGTTGGCACCGCTTTCGCGAGCAAGGCCGCTCCCACAGGGGGAACGGGCCCAAGTGTGGGAGCGGGCTTGCTCGCGAAGGTCTCATGCGCGCCGCGAATGGTACAGGCTTACCTTGCGAAATTCCCAAGGCTCCGCCAAGTCCGGCAACGTCAATGCATCAAGGATCTCCAGCCGCTGATAATCCGGGTGCTGAAAATCCCTCACCCGCGAATCCGCCACCAACGCTTCACGGCCACGGGTCAAGAATTGATCCAGCAACGGCAGGTTCGCCCGGTCGTAGAGCACATCGGCGACCAGGATCAGGTCGAAGCGGTCGGCTTCGGCGAAGAAGTCCGCCGAATAACCCAGCGCTACGCCGTTGAGTTCGGCATTCGCTCGACAGGACGCCAACGCCAGTGGGTCCAGGTCGCAGGCCACCACTTCCCGTGCGCCGGCCTTGGCTGCCGCAATCCCTGCAACACCTGAACCCGCGCCAAAATCCAGCACGCGCTTGCCCGCGACCCACTCAGGGTTCGCCGCCAGGTACCGCGCCAGCGCCAGGCCGCTGGCCCAGCAAAAACTCCAGTAGGGCGGTTCATGCAGGATGCGCCGGGTTTCCTCGGGGCTGAAGGCACGGTCCATGTTGTCCGCATCCAGCAGCCATAACGACAACGCGGTGCCCGGCAGCGGGCAGGGCACCAGTTGCGCGTCGCCGATCAGCCCGCTCAGCGCGGCTTGCAGGTCCAGCGGTGGCGTCATGGTGCCTTGACGAGTTGCAGGGGGCCGGTGGACTGGTTGATCGCCTGGGTCACACGCACGGCGGGCAGGTGCAGGATCAACTGGCCGGATTGGCTGGCGCGGCCACGCAGTTCAACCCGCGCGCCGGCCGGGAAGGCTTCGGGGTTGAAGCGCAGGCGAAAGGCCAGGGGCTTGCCGTTGCCGCTCAATACGCTGCTGGCCAGCAATTGTTGCGGGCGCGAACGGTCGTCGATCACCAGCAGCGCCATCTCGACTTCGGCACCCGCCGGAATGTTGGTCAGGCTGCCGCTGATTTCCCGTTGATAGGCGGGGAGGGGACCCAGGTCTTCAATGCCAGGTACTTTTTTCTCTTGCGCGGGAGTGGGTTGAGGTGCGGCCGGCTTGGGGGCTTCGCTGCTGCAGGCGACCAGGAAACTGAACAGGGTGAGCAAAACAAGTGGTCGTAACTGCATGTACGGCTCCAGAAAGGACAAAATCCGTGGCTAAAAAAATATGAAACATAATAGTCAGCCTATATACCGTAAAGGCTATGGCTTGTCTTGCCACGGGGATGCGCTACCATGGCCCTCCCTTTATTTGTTGCCTGCCCACCATGCACTGTCCCTTCTGCGGTGCCAACGACACCAAGGTCATTGACTCGCGTCTGGTCGCCGAGGGCGATCAAGTGCGTCGCCGGCGCGAATGCCTGGCCTGCGGTGAACGTTTCACCACCTTTGAAACCGCCGAACTGGTATTGCCACGTCTGATCAAATCCGACGGTAGCCGCCAGCCTTTCGACGAAGAAAAACTGCGCGCCGGTATGCAGCGCGCCCTGGAAAAACGCCCGGTGAGTGTCGAGCGGCTGGAGGCGGCGCTGGTGCATATCAAGCACAAGTTGCGTGCGACCGGTGAGCGCGAGGTCAAGAGCCTGGTGGTTGGAGAACTGGTGATGGGCGAGCTGCAAAAGCTCGACGAAGTTGCCTATATCCGTTTCGCCTCGGTGTATCGACGCTTCCAGGACCTCAACGAGTTCCGCGAAGAGATCGACCGCCTGGCCCGTGAGCCTGCCAAAGAATGAACCCACTGCCTGCCGAACAAGCTGTGCTCGACGCCCATTACATGGCCCGTGCCCTGGAACTGGCGCGCAAGGGCCTGTACACCACCCATCCCAACCCGCGTGTGGGGTGCGTGATTGTACGTGACGGGCAGATTGTCGGCGAAGGCTGGCATGAGCGAACCGGCGAACCCCATGCCGAGCCCAATGCCCTGCGCGCCGCTGGTGCCAGGGCCCGTGGCGCCACGGTGTATGTGACCCTCGAACCGTGCAGCCACCACGGGCATACGCCGCCCTGCGCTGATGCGTTGGTCACTGCGGGTGTCGCTCGCGTTGTGGCTGGCATGCAGGACCCGAATCCCGAAGTGGCGGGGCGCGGCATGCAGCGCTTGGCTCAGGCCGGTATTGAGGTCCGTAGCGGGGTGCTGGAAGCTGAAGCGCGCGCGCTGAATCCAGGTTTCCTCAAGCGCATGGAACACGGCCTGCCCTTCGTGCGGGTCAAGCTGGCGATGAGCCTGGACGGCCGCACCGCGATGGCCAACGGCGAAAGCCAATGGATCACCGGCCCCGCCGCTCGCGCCGCCGTGCAGCGCCTGCGCGCCGAGGCCAGCGTGGTGCTGACCGGCGCCGATACGGTGCTGGCCGACGGGGCACGCCTGACCGTGCGCGCCGCCGAACTCGGCCTGGACGAAGCCACCACCGCCCTGGCCATGTCACGTCCGCCGTTGCGGGTGTTGATCGACGGCCGCCTGCGCGTGCCGCTCAATGCGCCGTTCTTCAAGGCCGGGCCGGCGCTGGTCATCACCTGCGTAACCCCGGAAAACCAGTTTCCCCGTGGCCCCGAGTGCCTGGTGGTACCGGGCGTCGATGGTCAGGTCGACCTGCGCTCGGCGCTGGTCGCGCTGGCAGCCCGTGGCGTCAATGAAGTGTTGGTGGAGGCCGGCCCAAGCCTGGCCGGTGCGTTTGCCCAGCAAGGCCTGGTGGATGAATACGTGATTTTCATCGCCGGCAAGTTCCTCGGCTCCGCCGCCCGGCCTTTGTTGGACTGGCCGCTTGAGAAACTGGCCAACGCCCCCCAACTCAAGATCACTGAAATGCGCGCTGTAGGCGACGACTGGCGAGTGACTGCCATCCCTGTGCCAGCAGCGAGCGTATAATTCCCGGCCTGCGCTTGCGCGTCAGCCCCTCGTTTTCAGGAGAACGAAATGTTCACCGGCATTATCGAATCCATCGGCAGCATCCGTGCAATGACCCCAAAAGGCGGCGACGTACGCCTGCTGGTTGAAACCGGCAAGCTCGACCTGGGTGACGTCAAGCTGGGCGACAGTATTGCCGTCAGCGGCGTTTGCCTGACCGTCATCGAACTGCCGGGCAATGGTTTTGCCGCTGATGTCAGCCGGGAAACCCTGGATTGCACCGCGATGAACGACCTCAAGGCCGGCAGCCCGGTCAACCTGGAAAAAGCCCTGACCCCCACCACCCGTCTCGGTGGTCACCTGGTCAGCGGCCACGTCGACGGCGTCGGCGAAGTGGTTGCCCGCAGCGAAAACGCGCGTGCCGTGGAGTTTCGCATCCGCGCGCCGAAAGAATTGGCCAAGTACATCGCCCACAAAGGCTCGATCACCGTCGACGGCACCAGCCTGACCGTGAACGCCGTGAATGGCGCCGAGTTTGAACTGACCATCATTCCCCACACCCTCAGCGAAACCATCATGGCGTCTTACCAGCCGGGTCGCCGGGTGAACCTGGAAGTGGACTTGCTTGCCCGTTACCTGGAGCGCCTGTTGCTGGGCGATAAGGCCGCAGAGCCCGCCACCGGTAACATCACCGAAAGTTTTCTGGCCGCTAACGGCTACCTGAAATCCTGACCAAGGGGGTGCCGCGTGGCGCTCAATAGCATCGAAGAACTGGTTGAAGACATCCGCCAAGGCAAGATGGTCATCCTGATGGATGACGAAGACCGCGAGAACGAAGGCGACATCATCATGGCCGCCGAGGCCTGCTTGCCTGAGCACATCAACTTCATGGCCAAGCACGCGCGCGGGTTGATCTGCATGCCCATGAGCCGTGAGCGTTGTGAATTGCTCAAGCTGCCGTTGATGGCACCTCGCAATGGCTCGGGTTTTGGCACCAAGTTCACCGTATCGATTGAGGCCACCACCGGCGTCACCACCGGTATCTCTGCTGCTGACCGTGCACGCACCGTGCAGGCCGCCGCCGCGAAAGACGCCAAGGCCGAAGACATCGTCAGCCCCGGCCACATCTTCCCACTGATGGCCCAGCCCGGCGGAACCCTGGCCCGCGCCGGCCACACCGAAGCCGCCTGCGACCTGGCGCGCATGGCCGGTTTCGAGCCGAGCGGGGTGATCTGCGAAGTGATGAACGACGACGGCACCATGGCCCGTCGCACCGAACTCGAGGCGTTTGCCGCCGAGCACAACCTCAAGATCGGCACCATCGCCGACCTGATTCACTACCGCATGATCCACGAACGTACCGTTCAGCGGATTGCCGAGCAGCCACTGGACAGCGAATTGGGCCAATTCAATCTGGTGACCTACCGTGATTCAGTGGAAGGTGACGTGCACATGGCCCTGACTCTGGGCACCATTTGCGCCGAAGAGCCGACCTTGGTGCGCGTGCACAACATGGACCCATTGCGCGACCTGTTGATGGTCAAGCAGCCCGGCCGCTGGAGCCTGCGCGCCGCCATGACTGCGGTTTCCGAGGCCGGCAGTGGTGTGGTGCTGTTGCTCGGTCACCCGTTGGATGGCGATGTCTTGCTGGCGCATATCCGCGAAACGGCTGATCACGCGCCAGTGAAAAAACCGACCACCTACAGCATCGTCGGTGCCGGTTCGCAGATCCTGCGTGACCTGGGCGTGCGCAAAATGCGCCTGATGAGTGCGCCAATGAAATTTAATGCGATATCCGGTTTCGACCTGGAAGTAGTAGAATACGTGCCCTCCGAATAAAGGCTGGCGATTTTCGCCCCTTGTTCGTGGTTCAAATATCACTAAGGGACGCGTCATACACGCGTCCCGGCTCTTTAAGAGATTTGTCGAATGACCCTGAAGACCATCGAAGGTACCTTCATCGCCCCCAAAGGCCGCTACGCCCTGGTGGTTGGCCGCTTCAACAGCTTCGTGGTTGAAAGCCTGGTAAGCGGTGCCGTGGACGCCTTGGTTCGCCACGGTGTGAGCGAGAGCGATATCACCCTCATCCGCGCCCCTGGCGCCTTCGAAATTCCACTGGTTGCGCAAAAAGTTGCTCAGCAGGGTGAATACGCGGCGATCATCGCCCTGGGCGCGGTCATTCGTGGCGGTACTCCGCATTTCGAATACGTGGCAGGTGAATGCACCAAGGGCCTGGCCCAGGTGTCCATGGAGTTCGGCGTACCCGTCGCTTTCGGCGTGCTGACGGTGGATTCCATCGAGCAAGCCATCGAGCGTTCCGGCACCAAGGCCGGCAACAAAGGCGCTGAAGCTGCCCTGTCCGCCCTGGAAATGGTCAGCCTGCTGTCGCAGTTGGAGGCCAAGTGATTTCCGACGAGAGCGACAACTTCAACCCGCGCGAGCCACGTCCAGCCGATGCTGGCAAGCCATCCAAGAACGAGAAGCGTCGCGCTGCTCGTCAGTTGGCGACCCAGGCGCTGTATCAGCGTCACCTGGCGGGCGCTTCGTTGAACGAGATCGAAGCACAGTTTCGCGTCGACAACGATTTTAGCTTCGCCGACCTGCCGTACTTCCACGACATTCTGCACGGTGTACATGCCCACCTGACCGAGATCGATACAGCCCTGGCACCTTGCCTGGACCTGACCATCGAAGAGCTGGACCCGGTTGAGCTGTGCGTGATGCGCCTGTCTGCCTGGGAACTGCTGTATCGCGTCGACGTGCCGTACCGCGTGGTAATCAACGAAGGTATCGAGTTGGCGAAAGTCTACGGTTCGACCGACGGCCACAAGTTCGTCAACGGCGTGCTCGACAAGCTGGCTCCGCGCCTGCGTGAAGCCGAAGTGAAGGCGTACAAGCGCTAAACCGCGCTTGGGACCTGAATGGGCGAGTTTGAGCTGATCCGCAACTACTTCGCCGCCGCGCCTTGTGCGCAGGGCGGCGAGGGCATTGCCTTGGGGATCGGTGACGACTGCGCCTTGCTGGCGCTCCCTGCCGGGGAGCAGCTGGCAGTCTCCACCGATACATTGGTGGCCGGGGTGCATTTTGCCGACCCCTGCGACCCGTTCCTGCTGGGCCAGCGCTCGTTGGCCGTGGCAGTCAGCGACCTGGCCGCCATGGGCGCCCATCCCCTCGCGTTTACCCTTGCCCTGACCACGCCGACCGTCAATGCCGATTGGCTGCAACGCTATGCCGAGGGTTTGAACCTCATGGCGCAGCGCTGCGGCGTGGGCCTGGTGGGCGGCGATACCACCCGTGGCCCCTTGAGCCTGACCCTGACCGTGTTTGGTCGCGTACCCGCCGGGCAAGCCTTGACCCGCAGCGGTGCGCGGCCGGGTGACCTGCTGTGTGTCGGCGGTGAATTGGGCAATGCCGCCGGCGCGTTGTCGTTGGTATTGGGCCAGCGCAATGCTGACGCGGCCGTTGCCGATCCGCTACTGGCCCACTACTGGTCGCCGCAGCCGCAGTTGGCCCTGGGGCTGGCACTGCGCGGCAAGGCCACGGCTGCCATGGATATTTCCGACGGTCTCTTGGCCGATTGCGGGCATATCGCCACGGCCTCGGCTGTCAGCCTGTTGATCGAACGCCAGCGCTTGCCCCTGTCCCAGGCGTTGTTGGCGTTTGTCGGCGAGGATGCGGCGCGCGTCGCGGCCCTGAGCGGGGGCGACGACTACGTGCTGGTGTTCACCTTGCCATCCGACGAGCTGGCATCGTTGCTGGCCGACGGCTGGCCGGTCCATGTGATCGGCCGGGTCGAGGCGGGGCAGGGCGTGACGCTGCTCGACGGCAAGGGGCACGACATCACGCCAGCCATCCATGGTTATCAACACTTTCAGCAGACCCCCTGAGTCGGTGCGCTGCGCTACCCTTTATCGCGTAATCACGGATGCAAGGCCCTGTAGGAGGTCGCCACCATGGATGTGCGCCGTTGGCTGCTGATAGTGCTGTGTGTCTTTACGGCGGTCGTCCAGGCGCAGGACGCGCCCGGCAAGGTCGTGTTGGCCAGTGAGGAGTGGAACGACTACACCAACAAAAATGGCAGCGGCCTGGCCTGGGACGTACTGCGCCAGGTGTTTGAACCCGCCGGAATAACGCTGCAGACGCGTTCAGTGCCCTACACCCGCTCGGTCGGCCTGGCCCAGCGCGGCGAAGTGGATGGCTGGGTCGGTTCCTATCGTGAGGAAGCCACCGGGGTGCTGTACCCCCATTGGAATTTCGATTCCGACCACATCTACGCCCTCGGCCTGGCCGGCACGCCGGCGCCGACGCTGGCTACGCTGGGTAATTACCGCCTGGCCTGGGTGCGTGGCTACAAGTACGAGGAGTACTTGCCCACTGTGCAGCGCTTCAACCAAATCGAGCGCCGCGACGGCATTTTGCCGATGCTGGAACACGCGCGAGCCGACTTCTACATCGATGCGCTGACCGAGGCCCAGTACGTGCTCAATCAGGCGGATGACCCGTCCAGATTCAGACTGACCCACATCGTCGAAATCCCGCTTTATATCGGGTTTGCCGATAACGAACGAGGTCGCGCCTTGATGGCTGTATTCGACCAACGCATGGCTGTTCTGGTGAAAAGCGGCGCGTTGAAGGCGATTTTTGAACGCTGGAAACAGCCATATCCGTTCTAAGTAGGCGCGAGCAAGCGCACGTCTACATAGAATCAATAAGAAGGCCAATCGAACCGATTGATCTTTATCAGCGATAATTCAGCTTAAGCGTCCGTAGGAAGCTGCTGTTACAATGGCCGCCATCGTAAAAACTGAAATCAGGAGCACACGGTGCCCGTCGTTTTCGTCGCCGCTTCCAAGCTGCCTACCCCTTTTGCCACGTTCACCATTAACGGCTTCCTCGAAGACGCCACCGGGCGCGAGCACGTTGTGCTGAGCCTGGGCGATATCGCTGATGGCGCGCCGGTGCTGGGTCGTGTGCATTCCGAATGCCTGACCGGCGACGCGTTGTTCAGCCAGCGTTGCGACTGCGGTTCGCAACTGGAAGCCGCCATGCGGGCCATCGCCCGTGAAGGTCGCGGCGTGTTGCTGTACCTGCGTCAGGAAGGTCGTGGCATTGGCCTGATGAACAAGATCCGCGCCTACGAGCTGCAAGATGGCGGCGCCGACACCGTCGAGGCTAACGAGCGCCTGGGCTTTGCCGCCGACCAGCGTGACTACGCGATCTGCCTGCCGATGCTGGAGCATCTGGGCGTGAAATCCCTGCGCCTGATGACCAACAACCCGCGCAAGGTCAAAGCGTTGACCGAGATGGGCATCACCGTGGCCGAGCGTGTGCCGCTGCACACCGGGCACAACCCGCACAACAAGCTCTACCTGGCCACCAAGGCCAGCAAGCTCGACCACATGATGGGCAACGAGCATCAGGGCGAGGTCGACCGCGCGTGACCCGTGGCCAGGTGAAACGGCGACTGTCCTTCAACTGGTGGCAGTACCTGGCCCTGGCGTTGTTCCCCCTGTTCGTGATCAACCTGGTGTTTGGTCAGGCTGAGTCCTTGCTGCCAGTGTTGGCCATGCCGTTCTTCATTGCCGGCGTGGCCTCGATGTTTCTTAGCCTGCGTTACTTCAACGGCTATAAACACGCGTTGATCGCCACCTCCAAAGCCCTCGATACCCCCGAAGAGCCGGCTGCCTGGATCACCCTGGCGGCCCGTCGGCGCACGGCGTTGCTGGTGGCGGCCGTGCCGGCCTGGATCGGCGCGCTGGCCGTGTTCGTTGGCTTGGAAGCCGTGCCGCTGTTCCTGCTGGCGCTGTCGACGCTGGTGCTGTTTTACCTTTACCGCATCCCCCGTCAATTAGGATGAGGCGTCACTGGCTGGCGGTCCTGCTGCTGGCGTTCTGTGCTCAGGCTTTGGCGGCCGAGCGGGTGGTCAGCCTGGCGCCGTCCCTGTCTGAAATCGTCGTCGAACTGGGCGCCGCCGACTTGCTGGTGGGTGTGCTCGACGGCGGCGATCGTCCGGTTGCCCTGGCGCAAGTGCCGTCGGTGGGGCATTACGGCCAATTGGACATGGAGCGCCTGCTAAGCCTCAAGCCCGACCTGATCCTGCTGTGGCCCGGCAGCGTCGGCCCGGCCCAGCGTGAGCAATTGCAGCGCCTGAACATCCCGATTTATGTCGCCGAACCCCATAGCCTTGAACAGCTCACCACCCAAGTCCAGGCTATCGCCGAGCAATTGGGGCGACCTGAGTCCGGTCGTCAATTGGCCGCGCACTTGCGCCAACGCTTGGCCGACCTGCGTCAGCGCTATCAGCGTGTCGAACCATTGCGCGTGTTTTACCAGGTATGGAACCAGCCGCTGTATACCGTGGGCGGCGGGCAAATCATCAGCGATGCGTTGAGTGTGTGCGGGGCGCGCAATGTGTTCGACGATCTCAAGCTGCCGGCGCCGCAGGTGAGCATCGAGTCGGTGTTGCAGCGTGACCCCGAGTTGATTCTGGTCGGGGATCAAGCGCAGAGGGAGGCCTGGAGGGTCTGGCCAGCGATGGCGGAGCGGGTGCGGTTGGTGCCAGACAAAGGCCTGGAGCGGCCCAGCGGGCAGATGCTGGAGGCGGTGGCGCGGCTGTGTCAGGTGATTGCACCTAACAAGTGATACCGCTTTCGCGAGCAAGCCCGCTCCCACATTTGGAATGCGTTTGTCCTGTGGGAGTATCGAGTCGGTGTTGCAGCGTGACCCCGAGTTGATTCTGGTCGGGGATCAAGCGCAGAGGGAGGCCTGGAAGGTCTGGCCAGCGATGGCGGAGCGGGTGCGGTTGGTGCCAGACAAAGGCCTGGAGCGGCCCAGCGGGCAGATGCTGGAGGCGGTGGCGCGGCTGTGTCAGGTGATTGCACCTAACAAGTGATACCGCTTTCGCGAGCACGCCCGCTCCCACATTTGGAATGCGTTTGCCCTGTGGGAGCGGGCTTGCTCGCGAAGAGGCCCGTACAGGCGACGATCAAATGTCCGGTGTCCAAGTCACCCCAAGCATCCACACCCGACCTTCCTCTCGGTAATCCTGATTATTGGCGTATGTCGGGTCGTTATAGCTATAGCGCGCCCGTGCATAAGTCTTATCCAGCAAGTTGTCGACCTTCAACGACAACGCCACTTCCCGATTCAGCGCCCAACTGCTGCGCAATCCCAGTAAGGCATACCCGCCCAGGCGGTGGGTGTTGTCCTCATCGTCATAACTGCTGCTGATGGCCTGCCAACTGGCGCCCACCCCCAGTTTGTCGAACTGCCGATCCAGATCCAGATTCACCGTACGCCGCGCCCGGCGGGCCAAGGTGTGTCCGCTGTCGCGGTCGCGTGGGTCGATGATCGACAGCCCCAGGTTGCCTTGCCAGCCGAACAGCTCCTGCTTGAGCGCGGCTTCAAAGCCGTTGATGCGCGCTGACGCCACGTTCTGCGGCTTGCCGGAGCGGTCGAGGATGATCGCATCGCTCAAGTCGGTGCGGTACAGCGAGGCTTCCAGGCGTGTGCTGTCGCTCAACTGGCTGCGCCATTGCAGTTCGTAGCTCTTTGAGGTTTCGGGCTGCAGGTTGGGGTTGCTGTACTTCGTATCCGGGTAATACAGGTCGTTGAAGGTCGGCGCACGGAAGCCTTCGCTGTAGCTCAGCAACACATCGTTGTCCGGGTTGACCGGCAAGGTCAGGGTGCCGCTCCAGCTATTCTGTCCACCGAACTGCTGGTTCTGGTCACGTCGCAGGCCCAGTTCCGTGGAAAACCAATCACCCTTGAACCGATGCTGCACAAAGGCCGCGCGGTTCCAGCGACTGTTTTCGGTAAAGAGGGTGGAGCCGTGGAAGCGGTCTTCATACCAGTCGCCGCCGAGAATCAGGCTGTTCCGGTCGTTCAGCGTCAGGTCGTTCTGCCAGTTGACCGAGTCGCGGTAGGTGTTGAACACGCTGAAATCGTCACTGAGGGTGTCGCGCTTGGTATCGCGGTTCTCGCTGTGGCCTAACTCCAGGCGTGATTGCCAGCGCTCGTTGAGCTTGGCATCGACATAGCCGCTGGCACTGCTGACGGTGTAGTTGGTGTAGGGCTTTTGCCCCAGCGTTCGCCCGGTAGTGGCGTCGTAGCGGCCGAAACTGTTGTCGTACTCTGACTTGCCGCGGTTATCCAACAGGTTGAAACCGGCCTCCAGCTCATCGCTGAAGGAATGGCTGAGGTTCAGGCTGAGGGACTGATTGCGGTAGGCGTCATGGTCGCCATCGCTGGGGAATGATGTATGCGTCGAGTTGATACCCGCGGTGTCATCCAGGCTCGCGCCGAGGTTGAAACGGGTGTGTTCATCGCCGCCGGACAGGCCAAGGCTGCGCTCCCAGGTCTGGTTGCTGCCAAAGCCCAACTTCAGGCGTGGTTGCAGGCCTTGCTCGGTATTCCGGCGGGTAAACACCTGGATCACCCCGCCAATCGCATCGCTGCCGTAGATCACCGAGCGTGAGCCGCGCAGCACTTCCACTCGTTCAATCTGGTCGACGTTCAGGTATTGCAAGCCGCTGTCGCCGGAGGTGGTATTGGCGATACGTTGGCCGTCCACCAATACCAGGCTTTGCGCGGATTTGGTGCCGCGAATGTAGATCCCCGGCAGGCTGCCACGGCCACCGGTAGGCGCGACCTGCACGCCAGGCACGCGACTGAGCAGGTCGGTGACGCTGGTGGGTTGCAGGCGGTCGATGTCGTCACGGGTGAACACTGTGTTGGCGGCGCTGCTGTCGTTGCGTGCCTGCACCTGGCGGTTCGCGCTGATGACCACGTTGGGAAGTTTCAGGGCGTCGTCGCGTGTGTCGGCGAGCAGGTCCGGAGAGGTTAGCAGCAGCAACGGCAGGGCGAAGCAGAGGCGATTCATGGGCGGTCCACGGCTGTTAAAATTGACACAAAACCAATGTGGGAGCGGGCTTGCTCACGAAAGAGGTGAGGCAGCCACATAAGTAGTGACTGATACACCGCTTTCGCGAGCAAGCCCGCTCCCACATTTTAGTCCCCGTTTCAGCCGGGAGATTGGGTTACAGGCCCAGCAGCGCCATGCGCTCGCGCACCGATGCCTCAATGCCGGCTTCATCCAACCCGCATTCCGCCAGCATCTGCGCCGGCTTGGCGTGTTCGACGTACACATCCGGCAAGCCCAGGTGCAGCACCGACTTGAGGATGTTCTCCCGCGCCAGGAACTCGCTGACTGCCGCACCGGCGCCGCCCATGATGGCGTTTTCTTCGACGGTCACCAGCAATTCGTGGCTGCCGGCAATCTCACGTACCAAGGCTTCATCCAGGGGTTTGACGAAGCGCATGTCGACCACGGTGGCGTCGATCTTCTCGGCGACTTTCAAGGCTTCGGCCAGTTGCACGCCAAACACCAGGAATGCGGTCTTGCTGCCTTGGCGACGCACGATGCCCTTGCCGATCTCGATAGGCTCAAGATCCTTCTCGATCACCGCATTCGGGCCATTACCGCGCGGGTAACGCACGGCCGCCGGGCCGTTGTACAGGTGGCCGGTGCTGAGCATCTTGCGCAGTTCGTTCTCGTCGCTTGGCGTCATTACCAGCATGCCGGGGATGCAGCGAAGGTAGGACAGGTCGAAGCTGCCGGCGTGAGTCGGGCCGTCTTCGCCCACTAAGCCTGCGCGGTCGATGGCAAACAGCACGTCGAGGTTCTGCACCGCCACATCGTGAACAAGCTGGTCATAACCGCGTTGCAGGAAAGTGGAGTAGATCGCCACCACCGGCTTGGCGCCTTCACAGGCCATGCCGGCAGCGAACGTCACCGCGTGCTGCTCGGCAATCGCCACGTCGAAATAACGCAGTGGGAAGCGCTCGCTGAACGCGACCAGGTCGGAGCCTTCCTTCATCGCCGGGGTAATGCCCACCAAGCGCGGATCGGCGGCGGCCATGTCACACAGCCATTCGCCGAACACACCGGAATACTTCGGCCCGCTGGCCTTTTTCGGCGCAGCGGCAGGCGCGTCCACCGGCTCCAGCTTGGTGATGGCGTGGTAGCCGATCGGGTCGACTTCCGCCGGGGCGAAGCCTTTGCCTTTCTTGGTGACGATGTGCAGGAACTGCGGCCCCTTGAGGTCACGCATGTTACGCAGCGTGGCGATCAGGGTCGGCAGGTCGTGGCCGTCGATCGGGCCGATGTAGTTCCAGCCCAGCTCTTCGAACAGGGTGCCGGGCACCAGCATGCCCTTGGCGTATTCTTCGGTACGACGGGCAATTTCCCACGCGCCAGGCAGACGCGAGAGGACCTTCTTGCTGCCTTCGCGCATGCTGGCATACGTGCGGCTGGAGAGGATCTTGGCCAGGTAGTTGGACAGGCCGCCGACATTGCGCGAGATCGACATGTCGTTGTCGTTGAGGATCACCAGCATGTTGGCATCCACTTCCGGCGCATGGTTGAGCGCTTCGAAGGCCATGCCGGCGGTCAGCGCGCCATCACCAATCACCGCAATCGCCTTGCGATCACTGCCTTGCAGGCGGGCGGCAATCGCCATGCCAAGCGCGGCGCTGATCGAGGTACTGGAGTGGCCGACGCCAAAGGTGTCGTACTCGCTCTCGGCGCGGCGCGGGAAGGCGGCAATGCCGTCCTTCTGGCGCAGGCTGCCCATGCGCTCGCGGCGACCCGTGAGGATCTTGTGCGGATACGCCTGATGGCCCACGTCCCACACCAGCCGGTCATCCGGGGTGTCGAACACGTAATGCAGGGCGATGGTCAGCTCGATGACGCCCAGGCCGGCGCCAAAATGCCCACCGGTCTGGCCGACCGTGTAGAGCAATTCCAGGCGCAACTCATCGGCCAGGGTTTCCAGCTCGGCTTCACCCAATCGACGCAGGCCGGCCGGCGTGACAGCACGGTCAAGCAGGGGCGTGGACGGGCGCTTGCGGGGAATCTCTTGAAACGTCGTGGGCATCAGGCGAATCGTTATAGGTATAGAAGAGGCGGCAGTTTACCTCAAGCATCGCGAACTGCCCACGCAGAGCGCCCAACTTGGCCGATATGCGGCCGCAAAGGCCGCCGTTATCAGTGCCGGCGTTCGACGATATACCGCGCCAAGTCACGCAGTGGCTCGGCCGCCGCGTCGAAAGGTCGCAGGGCGTCCAGGGCCTGGTCACGCAGCTCCAGGGCATAGGCCTTGGCGGCTTCCAGCCCGAGCAGTGCAGGATATGTCGGTTTATCCCGTGCGATATCGGCACCTTGGCGTTTGCCCAGAGTGGCAGTGTCACTTTCTACGTCGAGAATATCGTCCTGCACCTGGAACGCCAGGCCGATGGCCAGCGCGTAGGTCTTCAGCGCCGCCAATTGAGCGGCTTGCGCACGCCCACTGGCCAGGGCGCCCAGGTGTACGGCGGCTTCGATCAAGGCACCGGTCTTGTGGCGGTGCATGTATTCCAGCGCCTGTTGATCAAGCTTCCGGCCCACCGACCCCAAGTCGATGGCCTGGCCACCGACCATCCCGGCCGGGCCCGCTGCCACGGCCAGCGCCGTGACCATGCGTAAACGGATCTCGGCATTGACGTTGCTCAGCGCCGGGTCCAGCAGTGCGCTGAACGCCAGGCTTTGCAGGCCATCGCCGGCGAGGATCGCGCAGGCTTCATCAAAGGCTTTGTGAGTGGTCGGCTGGCCGCGACGCAAATCGTCGTCGTCCATCGCCGGCAAGTCGTCATGCACCAGGGAATAGGCGTGGATCAACTCCACCGCACAGGCCGCGCCATTGGCCTGCTCAGCGGCTGCGCCCAAGGCTTCACACGCCGCATACGCCAGCAACGGACGCACGCGCTTGCCGCCATTCATCACGCTGTAGCGCATGGCTTCGTAAAGACGCTTGAGTTCAGGGCTTGGCGCAACAAACAAGGGCTCCAGCGCCGCATTGACCCGGGCTTGGCTACTGGCCTGATACGCGTCGATCATTCCGGCTGTTCCGCATCGAAAGGTTCTTCGGCCAACTCCCCGTCACGCTCCAGCAGCACTTGCACCTTCTGCTCCGCCTGCGCGAGCGCGCTCTGGCAGTCGCGGGTCAGGCCGATGCCTTGCTCAAACGCCGTCAACGAGTCTTCCAGCGACAACTCGCCGTTCTCCAGACGCTCGACCAGGGCTTGCAGGTCGGCGAGGGATTGTTCGAAATCGAGTGCAACTTTTTTGCGGGCCATGGCGGCTATTCCGGTAGACGGTAAACCGGCGCGACACTAGCAGACATGGGGGATTGGGGCAAATGAGCGGGGGTGTCACTTGCCCGCTGTCTTGGCCTGATACCGGGTGCTGCGACCGCCACCGGGCAGCCGGACCAGGCAGTCAGCCCTGTCTGCATCTTTTCCAGGGCAGTGAGCTGCACGTCCAGTTCGCTGGGGTTTCAGGGGAGGGGATGCTGTAGCGGCGAGAGTCAAGCATCTAGCCTCGGTTCTCGTTCGTGCAACACGCTGTTGCACAAACGATCCCAGCCTCAAAACCCCGGCGGAATATACCCCGGCACAAATGGCACGTTCAGGCACTTGCCATGCAGGATCCGGCCATCCTCAATCCTGAACAGCACGATCTTCTTCGCCTTATCCACCGTGGCTTCCAGCTTGCAATCCGAACTGTGCCCGACTTGCTGGTAATACTCCGTATACACCATCCCGTTCCCGGTGTGGTTCATTGAAGTCCCAGCGGCTTCGGTGGTCGTCCAGGATGAGGACTTGTGCCAGGTCATCACCACCTGGGTGTCGCCATTGGGTGCATTCTGCTTCTTCATCGAGTCGGGCTTGCCGAATAAATCCAGCGCCTCTTGCACGTCACGGCCTTCCCAACGCGATTGTGCAATCAGGTGGCACCCGTTGATAAACAGCACGGCCGGCAACAAAAGTCCTGCCAGCAACAGCCTTGTCCATGTAGGCATCGTGAATCCTTCTTGTCGGTAGGGGTTGCTCAGCGCTTGTTGCCCAGCATGTCGTCGAGGTCATCAATCATCTGGCTCTTCTCCTGAGTCGGGCCCAACTGCTCGAACATGGCCTTGGTGGTCTGGATCATCTGCAGATGGGTCATCTTGCCCATGGCGATGGTGTCCTTGCTCTTGCCCGGTTCGCAGACATACGCGAGCGTGCGGTCGAGCCAGAACTCCTTTGGCGTCTGCCACGTGTTGGAGACCTTTAAGTGCGTGAGGGTGTAGGAAAATGGCGCGACCGACTGGCCGTTGAGAAAGCGCACCTTGCGCGTGGAGCACTGCACTTCGATGTTGTACACATCGATCATTGGTTTGCCCGGTTCTTCATACACCACCGTGACGGCCACCAATTTGGCGCCCTTGTTGTGGTTCGAGGGCACCACCGAGGTACGGTCGGCCACATACATCACATTTTGATGGGCCCGGCCGCTGCCGTAGATGATCGACCAGTCGCCAATCGGTGTTTGTTCATCGGCCAATACCGATGTTGCGCTGGTCAGCAATAGGGGCAGAAGTGCCAGGCAGCGACCGACCTTGGTTAAAGTATTCAATAGCGTCCTTCCTTGAGGCTCGAAATAAGCGAAGGACTTTAGTGGTGAGGCGGTGCAGCCACAATTAGGGCGAGTGTACTAATGGCGAATGGCTAGGTAACGACGCAAAAAGCCTGCGTTTCAAGGCAGGCTTATGGTGTGTGGCGATTTGACTTAGTCTTTGCGAGCCGTCAGCGCCGCATAACCATTCATCAAGTTGCGATAGTTGGGAATACGCTGGGACAACAGATTCCCCAGGCCTTCGATATCGTTGCGCCAGTCGCGGTGCAGCTCACACGCCACCGAGAACCAGTTCATCAACTGCGCACCGGCTTGCGTCATCCGGCTCCACGCCGCCTGCTGCACCGTGGTATTGAACGTGCCCGACGCATCGGTCACCACAAACACCTCAAACCCTTCCGCCAGCGCCGACAAAGTCGGGAACGCTACGCACACATCCGTCACTACACCGGCAATGATGATCTGCTTACGGCCGGTCGCCTTGATCGCCTTGACGAAGTCTTCGTTGTCCCACGCGTTGATCTGGCCAGGGCGGGCGATGTACGGCGCGTCCGGGAACATCTCTTTCAACTCCGGCACCAGCGGGCCATTCGGGCCTTGCTCGAAACTGGTGGTAAGGATGGTCGGTAGGTTGAAGAACTTGGCCAGGTCGGCCAGGGCCAACACGTTGTTCTTGAACTCGTTGGGCGAGAAGTCCTGCACCAGAGAGATCAGGCCGGTCTGGTGATCGACCAACAGAACAATGGCGTCGTCTTTGTTGAGGCGGTTGTAGGTTGGAGCGCTCATGGTTGAATCCTTTTTTGTTTAGGTTGGTTGGGCGTTGCGTTCAACATGGGCACAGATTAATGGGTGGCTATTGGGGGATAAAGCAGGTGAAAACGGTAATACCGTCAACTCAGGCGTGACAATGCTTGTCTTTGCGTACGCCAAGCCTTTTGTCGTTAATGAGGGACTGAGGTTTTAGGACGCCTGGGGGCGTGTGACTGGGTTGCAGCAGTGACTTGGTGGGGGTGGCGAAGACAGTGGCGGAGCGGGCTATGGCGTGTATTCAGCTTTAGAGGCAGGGCGGGCTATAAGCTGCCCGCTTTTGCTCATTCAAATGTCCAACGGCTTGTCGGACAATTGACTTGGGGTTCATGCGGGCATTAAAAAGCCGGCTTGTGGCCGGCTTCTCGGGGACTGCTTCAGCTTGTTTTTGACAAGCCTCACCAGCCTTCAAATCGCTCAGCCCACGTTGCGTCGGGCTGAATAGTAGGGGCATCAGCGGGAACTCCTCCGCATCGCCAGCAGGGTGAATAGCCTTAAGCCACCCACTGCCAAATGTGCGGCGCATGATACCCACATTCCCCTCAGTTGCCCACCTCCGGATCCGATTTAGAGCCTTCCCAGCCCAGTAGGTGCTCATCCAGCGGCACCGGTGGACGGCGGTTGTTGAGGGTGGACCACCAGAACACCCACCCCACAATCTGGACGTTCTGCTCAAACCGTTGCTCGTACGTCAGGTATTCGTCCGGATGTTCACCGGCGTTGTGGCTGCGCATCCGCAACCCACCGCCAGGTCGGTTGTAGAGGTATTTGATGCGCAGCATCCCGTCGTGCTCTACCGCATAAATTTCGCCGTCGATGATTTGCGTGCGGCCTCGGTCGATAGCGAGGGTGGCGCCTTGCTGGATGATGTCGATCATGCTGTTGTCGACCATGTAGGCGCCCAGGGCACGGTCGGGGTGCACGTTAAGGGCTTGGAGGGTGTGCAGGGTGACGCGGATGCGTTCGATAGAGGTAAATGAGGGGTGGAGGTCGATCTCCACGTCGATTTTTTCCGGGAGACAGGCGGGGCCTGTGAGGTATTGGCCGCTTCCTTCGCGGGTGGTGGGCAGTCCTTTTCGGGTGTTCGGGCCTTCCAGCAGGAAGTTGGCCGGTGGGTGTTTGGGGCCTTCGCCGGTGCGCAGCCAACGGCTGGAGATGCACAGCAGTTCTGCGATTTCGTTGAGTCGACCCATGGGGACGCCGCGCTTGAACCAGTTGTTCACGTGTTGGGGCGTGACGCCGCGGTTCTTGGCGAAGTCGGAGGCGGAAAGGTGGACTTCCCGTAATAGCGCTTTTAAACGATCACCTGATGTATTCATGAACGCAGAGTTTACTGGCCGGAATTACAGATCAAATAAACCATGCGTTGAGTTGCGTGTGTAGGTCGTTGCTTAGTTGTAGCCTGATACTTCGGATTCAGGTGCTGGTTAAACCTTTTATATAAGTTAATGAACTTGTCGTTTAATTTTTCCCACAAAAAAAGCCCCGAATGATCGGGGCTTTTTCAGTTGCCGGGGCAATGAGGAGCGGGTATCAGCCTTTGTAGGCAGCGACCGACTTCAGGATCTCGGCGCGGGCGGCATCTGCGTTGCCCCAACCGTCGATCTTCACCCATTTGCCTTTTTCGAGGTCTTTGTAGTTCTCGAAGAAGTGTTTGATCTGCTCCAGCAGCAGGGGCGGCAGGTCGGTGTATTCCTTCACGTCCACGTACAGCTGGGACAGCTTGTCGTGTGGAACCGCGATCACTTTGGCATCGCCGCCGCCGTCGTCGGTCATGTTCAGGATGCCGACTGGACGCGCGCGGATAACCGAACCTGGGGTAACCGGGTAAGGGGTTACGACCAGCACGTCGAGGGGATCACCGTCGTCAGCCAGGGTGTTAGGGATGAAACCGTAGTTGGCCGGGTAGAACATCGGGGTGGCCATGAAACGGTCAACGAACAGGCAGTCGCTGTCTTTGTCGATTTCGTATTTGATCGGCGCGTGGTTGGCCGGAATCTCGATGGCGACGTAGATGTCGTTCGGCAGGTCTTTGCCAGCCGGAATCTTGCTGTAGCTCATTGGGCGTTGCCCCCGTTAATTGGCCAAGAAACTTGGCCGGATTGGCCTAAAAGTGGCGGCGATTATAGGCACATTCTGACGCCGATGCCATGCGCCAGACGTCGTACGGTCATTCGTCCTGTGGCTGATAACGCGGGTCGCTGGCTTGCAGTTGGGTCAGGCGGGCCAAGGGATCCTGGCGATAAAAGCGGCTGAGTTGGGCGTACACCTGTGGATAACGGTTGACCAGCAAATCCGGAGCGCTGAAAAAATATTCGCTGGTGACGGCGAAAAATTCAGCCGGGTTTTCGGCGGCGTAGGGGTCGATCTCGGTGTCGGCGTCCGGGTTGGCGTCCAGTTGGCGATTGAGGTCGTCGTAGGCGCTCTGCATCACGCTGGCCCATTCCTGCACGCGCATGTCGTTGTGCAGTGGCGGCAGGCCGTTGGCGTCGCCGTTGAGCATGTCGAGTTTGTGCGCCAGTTCGTGGATGACCAGGTTGTAGCCTTCCCAGTTGCCACTGGCCAGCACCCCGGGCCAGGCGAGGATCACCGGCCCCTGTTGCCAGGCTTCGCCGCTGTGTTCGCCGTCCCATTCGTGTTCGATGCCACTGCTGTCGCGATGGCGCTGGGGGCTGACGAAGTCGTCGGGGTACAGCACGATTTCATGGAAGCCCTGGTACCAGTCGAGGTCGCCCAGGTTCATCAACGGCAATTGCGCCTGAGCGGCGAGCAGCAGGCGTTGTTCCTGGTGCAGCTCGACGCCGGGCAGGGCGGTCAGGTGCTTTTCGGCGAGGAACACCACGCAGGCTTCGCGCAGCCATTGGTCCTGCTCGGCGCTGATGCCGTCGAGGAAGGTCAAATGGTGGCGCACCCGCTGCCAGGTGTCATCGGCAATCGGGTGCTTGGCCAGCAAGCGCTGGCGACGCCAGGCGCTGAGCGACCACATCGGCGCTTACTGCGACTTGACTTCGGAGGACGCGCGGCCAAAACGGCTGCGGAACACGCCAATGATCATCGGCACCAGCGACAGCAGAATGATGAACACCACCAGCAGCGACAGGTTTTTCTTGATGAACGGCACGTTGCCGAAGAAGTAACCCAAGGTCACCAGGCCGCCGACCCACAGGATGGTGCCGAATACGCTGAAGCCGAAGAAGCGCGGATAAGGCATTTTGGCGATACCGGCCACGAACGGCGCGAAGGTGCGCAGGATCGGCAGGAAGCGCGCCAGGGTCACGGTCTTGCCGCCGTGCTTGTCGTAGAAGTCGTGGGTCTTCTGCAGGTAGTCGCGGCGGAAGATTTTCGAGTTCGGGTTGCTGAACAGGCGTTCTCCGGCTGTTCGCCCGATCACATAGTTGGTGCTGTCGCCCAGGATTGCCGCCAGCATCAACAGGCCGGCGAGTAACACCGGGTCCATGCCGCCGCCAGCCGCCACGGCGCCTGCGATGAACAGCAACGAATCACCCGGCAGGAATGGCATCACCACCAGGCCGGTTTCGCAAAAAATGACCAGAAACAGAATGGCGTAGATCCACGGACCGTAATTGGTTACCAGCAGGTCGAGGTAGACGTCGAGATGCAGGATAAGGTCGAGCGGGTTGAAATCCATGGATGGCACCTGTGTGGATGGCCCGGCTCAGCAGGCCTGTGCGGAAGCTCGGGTAATAAGGCTACAAGTGTATGCCGCAATTCTTACAACCCTGAAAGGTCCGCATTATACGGATTGAGGCGTGAAAAGCGTGTTGGTTTTGTAGCGGGGGATGTCGTGGGTGTTCCAGGCATACATCGATCAAAATGTGGGAGCGGGCTTGCTCGCGAATGCGGCGTATCAGCCGACTAATCCGGTGACTGCCCCGCCGCTTTCGCGAGCAAGCCCGCTCCCACAGGGGATTTGTGGCGTTTTGGCTATTGGGGTCAGTCTTCGTTGATTGGCAAGGTGTAGTTCTTGAACTCGGTGTCCTCGCGAAACCCGATCGACTCATAGGTCTTCTGCGCCACTTCATTGTCACTGCTGGTCGAGACCCGCAACCGTACCGCGTGGGTCTCCTTGGCCATTTTCTTCGCCGTGCGCATCAGGTTGTCCGCCACCAGTTGTCGGCGCGCGTCTTCAGCCACGTAGATGTCGTTGAGGATCCACACGCGCTTGAGTGATAGCGACGAAAAGCTCGGGTACAGCTGGCAAAAGCCCAGCAGTTTCTTGTCGTCATCATCCGCCAGGGCCAGGTAAATCACCGATTCCTTGCGGCGCAGGCGTTTTTCCAGAAAGGCCCGCGATGAATCCGGGAAGGGCAAGGCCCCGTAGAACTCGCGGTATTTGACGAACAACGGGGTCAGCAGGTCCAGGTGTTCCGGGGTCGCTTGAGTAATCCGCATGCCAGGCCTCAACTTCCAAATGGGGTATGACCACACAAGCGGCCGTGACTCGATGCTGCCTAATGGCGCGAAAAAGCGCAATCGTACCGCGATCAGTCATCCGGTGAACTGAGCAGGAAATTGCCTTTCATCAGGTCCGGATCATCGGATTCAATGGTCTGAACCTGCGCTTCGTCCTTGAGGTTGACCCCCGACAGCTGCCGACGACACGCTTCTCGCATCAAATACAGCAAGCGATGAGCCGCCATGCCATAGCTCAGGCCCTCCAGGCGTACATTCGAGATGCAATTGCGATAGGCGTCGGTGAGGCCGACCTTGGGGTTGTAGGTGAAATACAGCCCCAGACTGTCCGGTGAACTGAGCCCCGGCCGTTCGCCGATCAGGATCACCACCATCTTGGCGCCGAGCAATTGCCCGATTTCATCCGCCACCGCCACGCGGCCTTGTTCCACCAGGATGACCGGCGACAACGACCAGCCTTCGGCGTGGGTTTGTTCTTCCATGCGCGTCAGAAACGGCAAGGTGTGTTTATGCACGGCCAGCGCGGATAAACCATCGGCCACTACAACGGCCAAATCCACGCCGCCGGGGTTGGCCGACGCGTGGTCGCGCAGCGCTTGGGCGGATTCATCGCTCAAGCGCCGCCCCAAATCCGGGCGTTGCAGGTAGCTGTGGCGGTCTGCAGCGGCGCTGTGCAGCAGCAGGCTGTCACGCCCGCGTTCGGCCAGCTGACTGCTGAGGCCCGCATGGTCAAAGGGCAAATGCACCGCGTCCCGCGCCTGGGCGTGGGCAAACTGAAAATCCAGCTGCGCGTGGGTGGGAATGCTGGTGCCGGTTCGGCCCAGGGCAATGCGCGCCGGGGTCAGGCGGCGCAGTTCCAGCCAGGGGTTGTCAGGCAGGTCGAGTTGCACAGGCGGCTCCTTCATCCCAGTTGCGCCAGGGCTTGGCGAAACGCCGGTGGCAGGCTGTTGCCGAAGTGCACCTTGCCGTCGGCTTGCGTGAAGATGCCCATTTTTGCCAGCCACTGCTCAAACTCCGGCGCCGGTTTTAAACCCAATGTTTGCCGGGCGTAGAGCGCGTCGTGGAACGAGGTGGTCTGGTAGTTGAGCATAATGTCGTCGGAACCGGGGATGCCCATGATGAAATTGATCCCGGCCACGCCCAGCAGGGTCAGCAGGGTGTCCATGTCGTCCTGGTCGGCTTCGGCGTGGTTGGTGTAACAGATGTCGCACCCCATGGGCACGCCGAGTAGCTTGCCGCAGAAGTGGTCTTCCAGGCCGGCGCGGATGATCTGCTTGCCGTTGTACAGGTACTCCGGGCCGATAAATCCTACGACTGTATTTACCAGAAACGGTTTGAAATGTCGGGCTACCGCGTAGGCGCGCGTTTCGCAGGTTTGTTGGTCGACGCCAAAGTGCGCGTTGGCCGATAAGGCGCTGCCTTGACCTGTCTCGAAATACATCAAGTTCTGGCCCAAGGTGCCGCGATTGAGGCTCAACCCTGCTTCGTAACCTTCCTGCAGCACGCTCAGGCTGATGCCGAAACTGGCATTGGCCGCCTCGGTGCCGGCGATCGACTGGAACACCAGGTCCAGCGGTACGCCACGGTTGATCGCTTCGATGGAGGTGGTGACATGAGTGAGCACGCAGGCCTGGGTCGGGATTTCGTAGCGCTGGATGATCGCGTCGAGCATTTCCAGCATGGCGCAGATCGAGGCGATGCTATCGGTGGCCGGGTTGATGCCGATCATGGCGTCGCCGTTGCCGTACAGCAGACCATCCAGAATGCTCGCGGCGATGCCCGCCGGTTCGTCTGTAGGATGGTTGGGTTGCAGGCGGGTGGATAAACGCCCGCGCAGGCCCATGGTGCCGCGAAATTGCGTGACCACGCGGATCTTCTGCGCCACCAGTACCAGGTCCTGCACGCGCATGATTTTGGACACGGCGGCGGCCATCTCTGGCGTCAGACCTGGCGCCAAGGCGCGCAGGGAATGTTCGTCGGCCGCGTCGCTGAGCAGCCAGTCGCGCAGGCCGCCCACGGTCAGGTGGCTGACCGGTGCAAACGCCTGGGTGTCGTGGGTGTCGATGATCAGCCGGGTGACTTCATCACTTTCATAGGGGATCAACACTTCCTGCAGAAAGTGTTTCAGCGGGATATTCGCCAGCGCCATCTGCGCCGCCACCCGCTCACCGTCATTCTGTGCGGCGACGCCGGCCAGGAAGTCTCCGGAACGCGCGGGGCTGGCCTTGGCCATCACGTCCTTGAGGCTGTCGAAGCGGTAGGTTTGTGCACCCACCGCGTGGGAAAAGCTTGCCATACAGTGTCTCCTTGGCGGCGCGGGCAATTGCTCGCGCCGAGGTTTACGGCAGTTAGTGCAAGGCGGCCTCTGCGGCCTGGATCGCCGCGAATTCCTCTTCGGGCGTGCCTGCTACCAAGTGATGCCGGCTGTAGAAAGCAAAGTAAGCAATTAATACTCCATAGATGATCGCGGCGCCAATCACCACCCGTGGATCCACCAGAAAGCCCGCCACCACGGCCACGCAGGCCAGTACCAGCGCAACGCCTGAAGTGAAGATGCCACCCGGCGTGCGGTACGGACGGTCCATTTTGGGGCGACGGATGCGCAGGGTGATGTGCGCGGCCATCATCAGCACGTAGGAAATCGTCGCGCCGAACACCGCCACCAGAATCAGCAGGTCACCCTGGCCGGTCAGCGACAGGCCAAAACCGATGATGCCGGGGATCACCAGTGCCAGGACCGGCGCCTTGCTTTTGTTGGTCTGGGACAGTTTGCGCGGCAGGTAGCCGGCGCGTGACAGTGCGAAAATCTGCCGCGAATAGGCATAGATGATCGAGAAAAAGCTCGCGATCAGACCCGCCAGGCCGACTAGGTTGACGAAGCTGCCCATCCAGGTGGAACCGCCGTAGGACAACGCCAACGCTTCAACCAGCGGGTTGCCGGATTTGACCAGCGCGTAAGTGCCAGCGCCGCCCGGTGCAATAACGAGGATAAGCAGGGCAAAGCTGGTCAGCACCACGATGGCGCCAATCAAGCCGCGCGGCAGGTCGCGTTTCGGGTTTTTGGTTTCTTCGGCCGCCAGGGGCACACCTTCTACCGCGAGGAAAAACCAGATGGCATAGGGAATCGCCGCCCACACACCCACGTAGCCGAATGGCAGGAAGGTGCTGGCGCCCTTTGCCTCGGTCACTGGAATGTCCAGCAGGTTGGCGACATTGAAGTGCGGCACCATCGCCACCAGGAACACTCCCAGGGCAATCGCGGCCACGGCGGTGATCACAAACATCAACTTCAGCGCTTCACCGACACCAAAGATGTGGATGGCGATAAAGATGATGTAGAACGCCAGGTAGATCATCCAGCCGCCGATGCCAAACAGCGACTCGCAATACGCGCCGATAAACACCGCGATGGCGGCGGGGGCGATGGCGTATTCGATCAGGATCGCGGTGCCCGTTAGGAACCCGCCCCAAGGCCCGAATGCACTGCGGGCAAAGCCGTAGCCGCCACCGGCGGTAGGAATCATGGAAGACAGTTCGGCCAGGGAAAAGCACATGCATAGGTACATGGTGGCCATCAGCAATGTCGCGAGGAACATCCCGCCCCAGCCACCCTGGGCCAGGCCGAAGTTCCAGCCGGCGTAGTCGCCGGAGATGACGTAGGCAACGCCGAGGCCAACCAGCAGCACCCAGCCGGCGGCGCCTTTTTTCAGTTCGCGTTGCTGGAAGTATTGGGAGTCGACTTTTTCGAAGTCGACGGAGGATCCAGTAGGTTCGCTAGGCATTGGAAAGTACCTTCCATTCTTATTGTTTTTAACTCGGCCTCTGTGTGCCGAATGAGGTAGCAGCTACTTGCGAAGTTCAAATGTGGGAGCAGGCAAGCCAGCTCCCACACTTGATCTCATTTCAAGTTGAGAGCGGGTCGCCTGCTAGGAGGCAACGTTAGAAGAAGCCAAGTGGATTAATGTCGTAACTCACCAGCAAGTTCTTGGTCTGCTGGTAGTGATCCAACATCATCTTGTGCGTCTCACGCCCCACGCCGGACTTCTTGTAACCGCCGAATGCCGCATGCGCCGGGTACAGGTGGTAGCAGTTGGTCCACACGCGGCCCGCTTTGATCGCGCGGCCCATGCGGTAGGCGCGGTTGATGTCGCGAGTCCACACGCCGGCGCCCAGGCCGAACTCGGTGTCGTTGGCAATTGCCAGGGCTTCGGCTTCGTCCTTGAAGGTGGTGATGCTCACCACCGGGCCGAAGATTTCTTCCTGGAACACACGCATTTCGTTGGTGCCCTTGAGCAGGGTCGGCTGGATGTAATAACCCCCAGCCATATCACCGCTGAGCTGCTCTACTTTGCCGCCCGTCAGCAGTTGTGCGCCTTCGCCCTTGGCGATTTCCAGGTAGGACAGGATCTTGTCGAACTGTTGCTCGGACGCCTGGGCGCCGACCATGGTGTCGGTGTCCAGCGGGTCGCCGCGTTTGATCTGCTCGACTTTCTTCATGACCACTTTCATGAAGTCGTCGTAGATCGACTCTTCCACCAGCGCGCGGGAAGGGCAGGTGCACACTTCGCCCTGGTTGAAGAACGCCAGTACCAGGCCTTCAGCGGCCTTTTCAATAAAGGAAGGCTCGGCTTTCATAATGTCGGCAAAGAAGATGTTCGGCGACTTGCCGCCCAGTTCAACCGTCGACGGAATGATGTTTTCCGCAGCACATTTCATGATGTGCGAGCCCACTGGCGTGGAGCCGGTGAAGGCGATTTTAGCGATACGCTTGCTGGTGGCCAGCGCTTCGCCGGCCTCTTTGCCGTAGCCGTGCACCACGTTCAGGACGCCCGGCGGCAGCAGGTCGCCGATCAGTTCCATCAGCACGTTGATGCCCAGCGGGGTTTGCTCGGCGGGTTTGAGCACCACGCAGTTACCAGCGGCCAGGGCTGGGGCGAGTTTCCACGCGGCCATCAGCAGCGGGAAGTTCCACGGAATGATTTGGCCAACCACGCCCAGTGGCTCATGGAAGTGGTACGACGCGGTGTGCTCGTTGATCTCGGCGCTGGTGCCTTCCTGGGCGCGGATGCAGCCGGCGAAGTAACGGAAGTGGTCGGCGGCCAGCGGGATGTCAGCGTTGAGGGTTTCACGCACGGCTTTGCCGTTGTCCCAGGTTTCGGTGATGGCCAGCAGTTCGAGGTTCTGTTCAATGCGGTCGGCGATTTTCAGCAGGACCAGCGCGCGGTCCTGGGCCGAGGTCTTGCCCCAGGCGTCGGCGGCGGCATGGGCGGCGTCCAGAGCCTTGTCGATGTCTTTGGCCGTGGAGCGCGGGAATTCGGCGATTGCCTTGCCGTTGACCGGCGAGGTGTTGGTGAAATAGTTGCCATCGACCGGCGCAACGAACTCGCCACCGATGTAGTTGCCGTACTTGGCCTTGAACGAAACGATGGCGCCTTCAGTACCGGGGTGTGCGTAACGCATGGTGGGTATCTCCTGGCTTTTATGTTTATTGGGAGCGCAGCGCGACAAGCGCTTGATAAAGCGTAGAGCAAAGGTTGGGCCACCGTTTCGTGGACCAGCGAAATCAAGGGGTTGGACATTGTTGCAAGGCGTGGCTGTGGCAGGGTCGATACGGGCGATGTGACAGTTTGTGCCACAAACGGTACAGCCTGTGACCAGTGGGTCGGCCTGGGATTGCATTGCCTGGTTCGCTGGGGGATGCTGGGGGTTCTCACGCAGGGAGAGTAATAAGAAATGCACAACGATCATTTCAGCCGCCATGCCCAGCAAGTCCTCACCGTGGCGCATGGCCGCGACCCGTCCAGCGATCCGTCCATCGCCCGCTCCTGGCTGCGTTGCCTGGAGGACTATCACCTCGACCCTGCGCAAACCATTGCACCCACTGTGCTCGAACACGGTCGCTTGCTGGAAAGCCGCGAGCGCCTGCAGCAAGTGCTGCACATTGCCGGCAGCGAGATGAACAGCCTGCATCAGCAGCTCTCCGGTGCGGGGCATGCTGTGTTGCTGACCGATGCGCGCGGCGTGATCCTCAACTGTGTCACCGCGCCGTCCGAGCGCAAGATCTTCGAGCGCGCCGGGTTGTGGCTGGGTGCCGATTGGAGCGAGGCCTGCGAAGGCACCAACGGCATCGGCACCTGCCTGGTGGAGCGCCAATCCCTGACCATTCATCGTGACGAACACTTCCGGGGCCGGCACACCGGGCTGACCTGCTCGGCGAGCCCGGTGTTCGATCCGCAGGGTGATCTGCTGGCCGTGCTGGATGTGTCCTCCGCACGGGAGGCCGTGTCGCGCCAGAGCCAGTTCCACACCATGGCGTTGGTGAACCTGTCGGCGAAGATGATCGAGAGTTGCTACTTCCTGCGTCACTTTGAACACCACTGGTTGCTGCGTTTTCACTTGCAGGCGGAGTCGGTGGGGTTGTTCAGTGAAGGGTTGCTGGCATTCGACGGAGACGGGCGCATCTGTGCGGTCAACCAGAGCGCGCTGAACCTGTTGGGCCAGGTGCGTGGCGGTTTGTTGGGGCACCCGGTGGAAGCGTTTTTTGATTGCTCACTGGATCAACTGCTTGGCCGCGCCAGCGCCAATGCCACGGCCAGTTGGCCGCTGCGGACCCGTGATGGGCGACAGTTATTTGCCGCGCTGCGTGGCCAAGTGCGCAGCGCATCGACACCTTTCGTCCAGCCTGAGCCCGCTCCGTTGCCCGGTATTTGCCTGGGCGATCCGACGCTGCAACAGGACTTTCGCAAGGCGCTGCGGGTATTCGAGCGTGATGTGCCGCTGTTGATCAATGGCGAAACCGGCTCCGGCAAAGAGGCCTTCGCCAAGGCGGTGCACCTGGCGAGCCAGCGTGCCAACAAGGCGTTCGTCGCACTCAATTGCGCCGCCATCCCGGAAAGCCTGATCGAAAGCGAACTGTTCGGCTATCGCGGCGGCAGCTTCACCGGTGCGCGCAAAGAGGGCATGCAAGGCAAATTGCAGCAAGCCGATGGCGGCACCCTGTTCCTCGATGAAATCGGTGATATGCCCCTGGCGCTGCAAACCCGCCTGTTAAGGGTTCTGGAAGATCGGCTGGTGGTGCCGCTCGGCGGTGAGCCCCAGGCGGTGAACGTACGAATTATCAGCGCGACTCACCGGAATTTGCTGGAGCGTGTGCAGGACGGTAGCTTTCGCGAGGACCTGTATTACCGGCTCAATGGCCTGGAAGTCGGTTTGCCGCCTTTGCGCGAGCGCAGTGATAAAGCCCAGTTGCTGGATTTCCTGCTGACCCAGGAGGCCAATGGTGAGCCGGTTGCCCTCGACCCGTCGGCGCGGGGAGCGTTGTTGGCGTTTGCCTGGCCGGGGAACGTCCGCCAGCTGCGCACGGTGCTGCGCACCTTGGTGGCGCTGTGTGATGAGGGGCGTGTTGGCCTGGAAGATTTGCCTGCGCAGATTCGTCAGGTCAGGCCCGTGGCAGTCGCGCAGACCAAACCGCTGGAGTCGCCGCTGGAAGACGCCGAGCGCCTGGCGTTGCTCACGGCGTTGCAGCAGCAGCGCTGGCACATGACGCACACGGCGGAGCAACTGGGCGTCAGCCGCAACACGCTGTATAGAAAGCTGCGCCGGCATGGCATCGCGCGTCACGCCCTCAGCTAAAGGGTGCGATTTTCGCCCCCCTGCGCTAACCTGCCTCGATGTTTTACGAGGTCGACTATGCACATTCATATTCTCGGTATTTGCGGCACATTCATGGGCTCGATGGCAGTACTGGCCAAAGAGCTGGGCCATCACGTGACAGGCTCCGACGCCAACGTCTATCCGCCCATGAGCACGCAACTCGAGGCCCAGGGTATCGAGTTGACCCAAGGTTACGACCCGTCGCAATTCGACCCGGTCCCGGACCTGGTGGTGATCGGCAATGCCATGTCCCGTGGCAACCCGGCAGTCGAATATGTACTCAATAAAGGCTTGCCTTATGTGTCCGGCCCGCAATGGCTGGCCGACCATGTGTTGCAAGGCCGTTGGGTACTCGCGGTCGCTGGCACCCACGGCAAAACCACCACCAGCAGCATGCTCGCCTGGGTGCTGGAGCATGCAGGCATGAGCCCGGGCTTCCTGATCGGTGGTGTGCCGCAGAATTTCTCGGTGTCGGCGCGCCTGGGCGATACGCCGTTCTTCGTGATCGAGGCGGATGAATACGACAGCGCCTTCTTCGACAAGCGCTCCAAATTCGTTCACTACCGCCCGCGCACGGCAATCCTGAACAACCTGGAGTTCGACCACGCCGACATCTTCCCCGATCTGGCGGCCATCGAGCGTCAGTTCCATCACCTGGTGCGCACCATTCCGAGCGAAGGCCTGGTGATCCACCCGACCACCGAGCCGGCCTTGCAGCGTGTGATCGAGATGGGCTGCTGGACCCCGGTGCAAACCACCGGCGCGGGCGGGCAGTGGCAGGTCAAGCTGCTCAGCGACGACGGTTCCACATTTGAAGTGCTGTTCGAAGGCCAGACCCAAGGCATCGTCGAGTGGGACATGACCGGCCAGCACAACGTCGCCAATGCCTTGGTCACTCTGGCGGCTGCGCGGCACGTGGGCGTGGTGCCTTCCATGGGCATTGCCGCGTTGAGCGCGTTCAAAAGCGTGAAGCGCCGTATGGAAAAAGTCGCCCACGTGAATGGGGTTACCATCTACGACGACTTTGCCCACCACCCGACGGCAATTGCTACTACGTTGGATGGCCTGCGCAAACGTGTCGGCGATGCGCCGATCATTGCGATTGTCGAGCCGCGCTCCAATTCCATGAAGCTCGGTGCCCACCGGGATGGCCTGCCGGAAAGCGTCAACGACGCCGACCAGGTGGTCTGGTACGCACCGGCCAACCTCGGCTGGGATCTGCCGGCGATTGCAGCCCTGTGCACCGTGCCTTCCCTCGTCTGCGACTCCATCGAAGGCATCATCGAACACGTCAAGCGCCTGGCCAAACCGGGCACCCATGTCGTGGTCATGAGCAACGGCGGCTTTGGCGGCCTGCACGGCAAATTGGCTGAGGCGCTGAAATGAGTGGCCCGGAACGCGTTACCCTGGCGATGACCGGCGCTTCTGGTGCGCCTTATGGTTTACGCCTGCTGGATTGCCTGGTACGCGAAGAGCGCGAGGTGCACTTCCTGATCTCCAAGGCCGCGCAGTTGGTGATGGCCACCGAGACCGACGTGGCGCTGCCGCCCAAGGTGCAGATGATGCAGGCCTTCCTCACCGAATACACCGGTGCGGCGGCGGGGCAGATCAAGGTCTACGGTAAAGAGGATTGGATGTCGCCCGTGGCTTCCGGCTCCGGCGCGCCGGCGGCGATGGTGGTGGTGCCATGTTCCACCGGGACCTTGTCGGCGATTGCCACCGGTGCCTGCAACAACCTGATCGAGCGCGCGGCGGATGTGACCTTGAAGGAGCGTCGCCAGTTGATCCTGGTGCCCCGTGAAGCGCCGTATTCGAGCATTCACCTGGAACACATGCTCAAGCTGTCGAACATGGGCGTCACCATTTTGCCGGCCTCGCCGGGCTTCTATCACCAGCCGCAGACCATCGATGACCTGGTGGACTTTGTGGTGGCGCGCATCCTCAACCTGCTGAACATCCCTCAGGACATGCTGCCGCGTTGGGGTGAGCACCATTTGAGCAGTGATGAGTAAGGCGCTGCTGATCCTGCTGGCGCTGCAACTGGCCGGCTGCGCCACCGCGCGCACACTGGATGCGGCAAAACCTGGCGCGCCGGTGGTGTATGCCGGTACGCGCCTGGACCTGTATGCGATGAAGGGTGGATGCTGCGCCAAGGACAGGTTTGGTGCCGAGGCGCCGAGCTACCCTGGGGTGGATCTGCCGGCCAGTGCGTTGCTCGATACGCTGTTGTTGCCGCTGTCGGTGTTGACGGTTCTTGGGGTTAGCTTCAACGCTACCGGTGGTCTCTAACCCTGTCTGGAAGGCGGCACAAAACCCATGTGGGAGCGCGAATGCGGTGGATCAGTCATATTACTCGTCGACTGACACACTGCCTTCGCGAGCAAGCCCGCTCCCACATTTGAATCTCTGCCGGATAGTTAAATCGGATTACTTGCCCAGCTTGCGCAACTCATCCGACTCCACCACCCGCACCCCATCCTGTTCTTCCAGCGCCAGGCGCCACATGGCCCGGGCCAGTTCACACACTTCGATACCACGGTATTTGCCTGGAATCAGTCGTGATAACGGGCCGGCCAACTGTTCGGTCAGGCGCGGCTCCAGCCGTTCCCCCAACAGCAACGACGGCCGCACGATGGTCAGTTGAGGCCAGTCCTGGGCTTTCAGCGCCTCTTCCATTTCCCCTTTGACGCGGTTGTAGAAGACCGACGATTTCGGGTCGGCGCCAATGGCGCTGATCACGACCAAGTGCCGTGCGCCCATTTCCCGCGCGCGTTTGGCGAAGGCCACCACCATGTCCAGATCGACGGCGCGAAAAGCCGCTTCGGAGCCCGCCTGTTTGAGGGTGGTGCCCAGGCAGCAGAAGGCCAGATCCACCCGGCCACTCAGCTGCGGCAGGAACACCGCCGGGTCGCCCACCGGGTTTTCCAGGTGCGGGTGTTCCGCCAATGGCTTGCGGCTGGGTGCGAGCACGCGGGTCACGGTGGGTTCGTTGAGCAGGCGATCGAGCAGGTGTTCGCCGGTAAGGCCGGAGGCTCCGGCGAGCAAGATATGCTGAGGCGTCAGGTACATGGTGTTTCCCCCTTGTTACACGTTACAGCTTAGTTGCCTTTGGCTTCCTTGCTATTCATTGAGACGCTTTCGAGCGCCTTTCGTGCCTGCTGTTTGCGTAATAATTGCCAATGGGCGATCACACCCTTGGGGGCCCAGATCTGCGGCTCGGAGGCTTCGAAGTTGTCCGCCTGTTCGCGTTCGGCCACATGCAGTTGTGCCAGCTTGAAGGCTTGCTGCAAGTCGTCGGTCTGGTTGAAGGCTTGGGCGAAGAGGGCGTCGCCGAAGTAGGTGAAGTCGGCTTCCTCGGAGCAACCGAAAGACACGCGATCGGCGCGGGACGCGGTCATGATCAGGGTGCGATCGTCCTTTAGCGCCGGTATGAAGCCACCGGAGTAGCAGGCGGAAATCACCACGATCTTGTCGCGGCTCTTCAGCGGTGCCAGCACGGCGGCGAGCTCATCGGCGGGCAGGTCGGCCAGCTCCATACGCGGTTGGTCCAGCACCAGTTCGTGTTCGTGGGTACCGTGGCTGGTCATGTAGATAAACACCAGGTCTTCCGGCCCGGTGCGGTCGGCCAGGGTTTGCACGGCGCGGCGCAGGCTTTCGCGCGTGGCCAGCGGGCGGTCGGCGATGTGGTCGCGGTGGTTGACCAGGCGAATCTGCCCGCGTGCACCAAAACGGGTGGCGAGCATGTTGCTGACGTAATCGGCTTCGCGCAGGAACACGCTTTGTTTACCGTCGCCGGCCACGGCCAGGGTGTACAGCTCGACGGCCGGGGTCGAGGCGGGCACGGCGGCGAGGGCTGCGTTGAGCAAACCACCTTGGGCCAGTATGCCGATCTCCAACGGGTCGGGCAGCAGTTTGCCATCGGCGTCACGCACGCGCATGCCATTGACCCACGTGCCGGCCTGCACGGTGCCGTCGGTGAGGACCAGGGTGCCTTTGCCTTGATAGCTGTCGCTGTCGAACCCGCCGATATAGAAGCTGCCGTCGGTGAGGTTCAGGCGGCCTTCACCGCTGAAGCGCCAATCGCTGAACTGGCCGACATAGTGGCTGCCGTCGACACCGATCAACTCGCCCTTGCCGCTGAGCGCGCCTTCCTTGAACTGGCCGATCCACACGTCGCCGTCGGCGTTCTCGTAGCGGCCCTTGCCATTGAGCTGGTTCTGCTTGAATTGGCCGACATAAATGTCGCCATCGGCGCTGTTGAAAGTGCCGTTGCCTTCCAGTTGACCATCGACGAAATGGCCGCTGAACTGGTTGCCGCTGTCGTCGTTGCGCTGGCCTTCGCCATTCGGTTTGCCGTGGGCGAACTGGCCCTGGTATTGGCTGCCGTCCGCCAGCTCCAGGCGACCGAGGCCGGAATACTGGTCGTCCTTGAATTCGCCGCGATAGGTCATCTGCCCCTCTTTGAGGGTGCCTTCGCCGTTGCGTCGACCGTTCTTGAAGCCGCCCACATAGTGGCTGCCCGCCGTGGTCAGGCTGCCCTGGCCGTCGAACAGCCCCTGCTGGAACTGGCCTTTATAGACTTCGCCATTGCTGCCATGCCACTCGCCCTGGCCGTGCCACTGGCCTTTGTCGAACTGGCCGGCATACCAGCTGCCGTTGGGGTAGTCCACGCGGCCCTGACCTTGCAGCAAACCATCGACCACATCGCCCCGGTAGCGGCCGCCGTCGGGCAGGCGCGCATCGGGCGGCAACAGCGATTCGCCGTCTCCGCAAGCGGTGAGCAACAGGGCAAGGGCGAGGGGAGCGAGTGGGCGCATAGCGGGATCCGGATAATTGAGCGCCGAGTATGCCGCAGCTGCGAGTTTCATACATAAATTTACATACGCTGTGGTGAGGTTTATGTCCCCACCACAGGCACGGACTTACACGAAGTAGAGGGACAGCGACTCAGCAATGTAAGCTGGTTTTTCCTGGCCTTCGATTTCCAGGGTGGCGGTGGCCTTGAGCAGCCATTGGCCTGGTTTTTTCTCGGTGACGTCATTGAGCGTCACGTTCAGGCGCACCTTGGAGTTGACCTTCACCGGCTGGATGAAGCGCACGCTGTCCAAGCCATAGTTGACGGCCATCTTCAGGCCCTCGGGCACGATCAGCAGGTCCTCCATCAGTTTGGGCATCAGCGACAGCGACAGAAAACCGTGAGCGATGGTGCTGCCGAACGGGGTTTGCGCGGCCTTGAGCGGGTCGACGTGGATGAACTGATGATCGCCAGTGGCCTCGGCGAACAGGTTGATACGCGCCTGGTCGATGGTGAGCCATTCGGAACGTCCCAGTTCCTTGCCGACATAATCTTTGAGCTGCGCTACGGGTACATAGGGCATTGCGTCTCTCCTTGGTTCATCACGCTGTGTACAACGTCTGGTTTTTTATGGATTACAGAGAACCAATGTAGATCATCATGGCCGATAGGCTCGGTCAACCCACCATGCTTTTGGCGAATGCCGGTGCATAGGGCGGGCGTGCTTATAATGCGGGCGAGTATTGAGGGGGAAGAACGGATGCTGTTACGTGGCCTGACCTGGCTGGTGCTGTTTCAACTGATCGGCACGGCGATTAATCATTTGCTGTTGCCGGTACTGCCGGGGCCGATCATCGGGCTGCTGTTGATGCTGGGTTTTCTGATCTGGAAGGGCGATGTCGGCGAGCCCTTGAGCCTGGCGGCCAGCAGCCTGTTGCGTTACTTGCCGTTGCTGCTGGTGCCACCGGCGGTGGGGGTGATGGTGTATGCCAAGGATATTGCCGCTGATTTCTGGGCCATTGTCGGTGCGCTGGTGCTGTCGCTGGTGATCGCCATGGGCTTCGTGGGCGTGCTGATGCAGCAGATGGTCAAGCGCAAGGAGAAGGATCAATGATCTTCGACTGGCAGGGCGCGTGGACAGCGGTGATTCATCACCCGTTGTTCGGCATTGGCATCACCCTCGGCGCTTATCAGTTGGTACTGGCAGGGTTCGAGAAAACCCGTTGGATCTTCCTGCAGCCGGTGCTGGTGTCCATGTTGCTGGTGATCGGCGTGCTGATCAGTTGTGGCCTGAGCTACGCCGAGTACCGCAAGAGCACCGAGATCATGGGCATCCTGCTGGGTCCGGCGACCGTGGCCCTGGCGGTGCCGCTTTACTTGAACCTGCGGCGCATTCGCCAATTGTTCTGGCCGATTTTTACTACGCTGGTGATAGGCGGTGTGCTCGCCACCGGCCTGTGTTTGCTGCTGGGCTGGTGGTTTGGCGCCGAGCACAGGATGTTGATGACCATGGCGCCCAAGTCGGTGACTTCACCGATCGCCATGCTGGTGGCCGAGCAGATCGGCGGCGTGGCGGCTTTGGCGGCGGTATTTGTGCTGATCACCGGGGTGATCGGTGCGATGATCGGCCCGGCGTATTTGTCTCGCCTGGGGGTGCACAGCCCCGAGGCGCGCGGCATGGCGCTGGGCATGACTGCTCATGCCGTCGGCACCTCGGTGGCCCTGCAGGAAAGCGAAGAATGCGGCGCTTTTGCAGCGCTGGCGATGAGTCTGATGGGCGTGGCCACGGCGGTGTTCCTGCCGCTGGCTGTGTCGGTGATCGTTTAAACCGGGTTTAAGGAAACCTTTATGAGTCTGGCGCTGTTCCCGCTCAATACCGTGCTGTTCCCTGGCTGCACCCTCGACCTGCAACTGTTCGAGGCGCGCTACCTGGACATGGTCGCCCGCTGCATGAAAAAGGGCGAAAGCTTCGGTGTGGTGTGCATTCTCGACGGCCAGGAGGTGGGCACGGCGCCGGACGGCTACGCGCTGATCGGCTGTGAAGCGCTGATCCGCGACTTCAAGCAACAGGACAACGGCCTGCTGGGGATTCGCGTCGAAGGCGGGCGCAGGTTTCGCGTACGGGATGCCGGTGTGCAGAAAGACCAACTGCTGGTGGCCGACGTGCAGTGGCTCGAAGAACTGCCGGACCAGCCGTTGGAAGAAGAAGATGCCGACCTGCTGGCGCTGCTCCAGGCATTGGCCGAGCACCCCATGGTGGCGTCGTTGGACATGGACGCCCACGCCGACGGCCAGCAAGCCTTGGGCAATCAGTTGGCGTATCTGCTGCCGTTCACCGAGGCCGACAAGATCGACCTGCTGCAACTCGATGACCCGCAGCAACGCCTGGATGCAATCCAGATGCTGCTCGACGAGTTGCAGGGCGAACTGTTCACTTAATAGGCATAGCGCAGCAGGGCGTGGGGCGTGCCAGTGAGTGCGATGAAGCTGAGCACCGCGACCAACGCCGGCAGCAACAGCCACCAGGTTTTTTGCGACATGGCCGGCAGCGGGCTTCGATACTGGCTGATGCCCAGGCTGAACGCACACACCGTCATCGCCAGCAGCGTGCCGGCCAGGATGTCCGTGGGCCAGTGGGCGCCGAGGTAGACGCGCGATAGCGCAATGAAAGCGGCGGGAATGCAGCCCAACAACATCCAGGTCAGGCGCAACCGCACGGGTTGTCCGCGACCGGCCAGGATCGCCAGCGCCAGGAAAAACGCGAACGCGCCCGACGCGTGGCCGCTGGGCATGCTGAAGCTGGTCAGCGGGTCGGTGAGGATTTCCGGGCGGCCACGGGCGAAAAACAGCTTGGTCCCGGTGTTGATCACCGCAGCCCCGGCCAGCGTTGCGCCAACGAACACTGCGTGGCGCCATTGCCGCGCCAATAGCAGCAGGCCGGTGAACACCGCGCTGGCAACGAACATCTTCTTGAACTCACCCAGTTGGGTGATACGCACCATCACTTCGTCCAGCCAGGGGCTGCGGTGTTCCTGCACCAGGGCGCTCAGGCCGTGGTCGAAGTTGTCCAGCGAGTGGTAGCCAATAAACAGCGCGATCAATAGCACCAGGCTGGCACACCCAATCCATAACGTGGCGCGCCGATGGCCGCGCAGGCTGCTGTTCAGGCTCAGTCCAATCAACGCCGCCAGGCAACCCGCAACCACTGCCGCCTCGGGCCAGAACCCTTCGGGCAAGGGCAGGCGGAACGCAGCGCCGGTCGCCCAGCCGGGCAGCAGGTAAGCCACCGTCCAACCCGCTGCTGCCACAATGCTCACCATGGCGAAACGCGGGAATGGCATGTCGCACATACCGGCCACCATCGGCAGCATAGGGCGCAATGGGCCGATGAAGCGTCCGACCAGCAGGCTGGCAATGCCGTACTTGTGGAAGTAAGTTTCGGCGCCGTTCATCCATTCGGGATGATGGCGCAGGCCGGGCAGACGCCGGATGTTCTGATGGAAATGTCGTCCGAGGAAGTAGGACACCCCGTCACCCAGCAAGCCGCCGAGGAAACCCAGCAGCAGGGTTTCGCTCAAGGACAGCGCGCCGCTACCGGCCAGCGCCGCAATGGCAAACAACAATACCGTGCCCGGCACGATAAGCCCGGCGATGGCCAGGCATTCCACGCAGGCGACGATAAACACCGCGACCGCCAGCCATTCGGGGTTCAGTGTTAACCAGCCGGTAATGCTATCGAGCCATTGGCTCATACAGTCCTCTCCATTTGTGCGGCCATTTCCTCTCGAACTCATAGCCGGCCACACCGCCGGCCAACTGTGGGAGTGGGCTTGCTCCCACATTGGATCTGCGGTGTGGCAGGTATCGATTTCCAGCAGGGACAGCGGTCATTACTTATCAAATCAAAAAATAATCGCGGTCTTCGACCTGGCCCCGGCGCAGCGGGTTCCGCGTGCAATAAGGCGCGTAGCCCGCATCGACGAAGCGGTACATCAGGTGTTCATCACGCCCGCTGGGGATGCCCAGGCGCGTGGTCTGGATGATCTGGATCGGGGTCTGGCCCACGTCTTCAACATAGAGCTGTTCCTGATCGAAACGCTTGGCGTCCCACATCGGCACCTTCAACCCCAGGGCTTTGCACAGCAGGGTCTGACCGGCGCAGAGTTTTTGCAAGGTGCGTGGGCTGCCATCGGCATTCGGGTTGTTCAGCAGCATCTGCGCCAGGCTCGCCGGGCCGGATAACTCATCGACCCATGGATAGGCTGATTTGATCAATACGGCATTGCCCGGCCCATGGGCGCTGAAGTTCAGGGAGTCGCCGCCACGGGCGTAGTACATGTAGATATGGCCACCGTCCAGAAACAAAGCCTTACGCTTTTCTGTGTAGCCCAATGAGGCGTGGCTGCCTTTTTCGGCCACGTAATAGGCTTCGGTTTCAATAATTCGCGCAGAAAGCCAGGTTTCGCCGACGCGATGGCGGATGACTTTTCCGAGCAATGCTTGCGCAAGAATTTGCGCGTCACGGTCGAAGAAGCTGTCGGGCAGGGCGCTGGCGGGGAGTTGGGGCGATGAACTGGGCATGGCGGTCAGGGTAAATACGGCTAAATGTGACGGAATCATAACAACTCCCACCTTAATTACCGCTGAACCCCAGGTTTTTACAGTTCATTTCGACCATCCGCCCCTCACCGCTGTCAGTCGGGCGGCGTCACAGCTATAATCTGCCGCTTTCCTCCCTGCCAAGACTCCCTGACTATGACTGAGTCCGTTCTTGACTACATGACCCGCCTGGGTCGCGCTGCCCGTCAGGCCTCGCGGCTGATCGCCCGTGCGAGCACTGCGCAGAAGAACCGTGCCCTGCTGGCCGCCGCCGACGCTCTGGATGCCTCGCGCTCCGAGCTGACCGCCGCCAACGAGCAAGACCTGGCCAACGGCCGCGCCAATGGCTTGGAACCGGCCCTGCTGGACCGCCTGGCGCTGACCCCGGCACGTATCGACGACATGATCGAAGGCCTGCGTCAGGTGGCCAAGCTGCCTGACCCCATCGGTGAAATCCGTGACATGCGTTACCTGCCATCCGGCATTCAGGTCGGCAAGATGCGCGTGCCGCTGGGCGTGATCGGCATCATTTATGAGTCGCGTCCGAACGTGACCATCGACGCCGCGAGCCTGTGCCTCAAATCCGGCAACGCCACTATCCTGCGTGGCGGTTCCGAGGCGATCAATTCCAACCGTGCCATCGCCGCGTGCATCCAGCAGGGCCTGGCCGTGGCCGAGTTGCCTGCCGAAGTGGTGCAAGTGGTGGAAACCACCGACCGCGCCGCCGTAGGCGCGCTGATCACCATGCCCGAATTCGTCGACGTGATCGTGCCGCGTGGTGGCAAGAGCCTGATCGAACGTGTCAGCCGTGATGCAAAAGTGCCCGTCATCAAGCACCTGGACGGCGTGTGCCATGTGTACATCGACATCGCCGCCGACATCGACAAGGCGATCCGCATCGCCGACAACGCCAAGACCCACCGCTATGCCCCTTGCAACACCATGGAGACGCTGCTGGTGCACGTCGGCATTGCCGATCGCGTGCTGCCGCCGCTGGCTGCCATCTACCGCGACAAGGGCGTGGAACTGCGGGGCTGCGGGCGTACCCGTGCGCTGCTGGGCGCGGACGTGATCGAAGCGACCGAGCTTGACTGGTACACCGAATACACCGCGCCGATCCTGTCGATCAAGATTGTCGACGACCTCGACGAGGCCATCGAACACATCAACACCTACGGCTCCAAGCACACCGACGCGATTGTTTCCGAGCATTTCAGCGATGCCCGGCGTTTCCTCACCGAAGTGGACTCCGCTTCGGTGATGATCAACGCCTCGACGCGTTTTGCCGACGGCTTCGAGTACGGCCTGGGGGCGGAGATCGGTATTTCCACCGACAAACTCCACGCCCGCGGCCCGGTTGGCCTGGAAGGCCTGACCAGTGAGAAGTACGTGGTGTTCGGCGATGGTCATGTGCGCACTTGATGGGTAAACGCATCGGGCTGCTCGGCGGTACCTTCGACCCCGTGCACATCGGCCATTTGCGCAGTGCCCTGGAAGTCGCGGATGCCCTCGCGCTGGACGAGCTGCGCATGATGCCCAACGCTCGGCCGCCCCATCGCGATACGCCGCAAGTGTCGCCACAGCAGCGCCTGGAAATGGTGCGCCTGGCGGTGGACGGCATAACGCCGCTGGTGGTGGACGACCGCGAGCTCAAGCGCGATAAACCGTCCTACACTGTGGACACCCTGGAACTGATACGCGCCGAGTTGGCCGTGGATGACCAGTTGTTTCTGCTTTTGGGCTGGGACGCATTTTGCGGCCTGCCCTCTTGGCATCGCTGGGAGGAACTCCTCCAGCATTGCCACATCCTGGTTTTGCAACGCCCGGATGCCGACAGCGAACCGCCGGATGCCTTGCGCAACCTGCTGGCCGCGCGGTCGGTAAGTGACCCCTTGGCCCTGACCGGGCCGAACGGGAATATTGCATTCGTCTGGCAGACCCCGCTTGCGGTGTCCGCCACCCAGATCCGTCAACTGCTGGCCAGCGGGAAGTCGGTACGTTTCCTGGTGCCTGACGCGGTCCTGGCCTACATCGATGCGCACGGGCTTTACCGTGCGTCGAACTGAAAAGGCGCGCTCGAACCTACGCACAGTCGTAGAGCGGGCGCCCGAACATACGAGCAAAACGAGTTTTATATGACGAACAAAGACGTAAGCAAAGTTAAGCGCAAAGGCACCTTCAAAAGCGCTCCGCTGCCAGTAGAAGCCCACACCGGCCCTGAGCTGGCTGGCGAAGAACTGGTAAAAGTCGCCGTGGCGGCCCTTGAAGACGTCAAGGCCCAGGACATCCAGGTACTGGACGTGCGCGACAAGCAGAGCATCACCGACTACATGATCATCGCCACCGGTACCTCGAACCGCCAGATCGGCGCGATGCTCGACAAGGTCCGCGAAGCCGTCAAAGCCCAAGGCGTGAAGCCGCTGGGTGAAGAAGGCAAGGGCGACAGTGACTGGGTGCTGCTGGACATGGACGACGTGATCGTTCACATGATGACCTCCAACGCCCGTCAGTTCTACGACCTGGAGCGTCTGTGGAAAGGCGCCGAGCAGAGCCGTGCCGCCGATGGCAAGCACCACAGCCCGGAAGTGGGTCACGCGCACTTCGACAAGCTGAACAAAGACCAGGAATAAGGAACGGCTGTGCGCCTGCGTCTGATTGCTGTCGGTTCACGCATGCCCAAGTGGGTGGAAGAAGGCTGGCATGAGTATGCCAAGCGTCTGCCCGCTGAGCTGTCGCTGGAATTGGTCGAGATACCGCTCAATACCCGGGGCAAGAATGCCGACGTGGCGCGCTTCATCCGTCAGGAAGGCGAAGCCATGTTGGCCAAGGTCGGCCCCAATGAGCGCATCGTCACCCTCGAAGTCCACGGCAAACCCTGGAGCACCGAGCAGTTGGCGGTGGAACTGGATCGCTGGCGCCTGGATTCGCGTACGGTCAACTTCATGGTCGGCGGCCCCGAAGGGCTGGCGCCGGAAGTCTGTGCGCGGGCGGATCAGCGTTGGTCGCTGTCGGCGCTGACGCTGCCGCATCCGTTGGTACGGATTCTGATCGGTGAACAGCTGTATCGCGCCTGGACAGTTCTGTCCGGGCACCCTTACCACAAATAATCTGCGCCCCTCCCGATGACCCAGCCGATCCGCATCAAGGACCACGAGAAAGACGCACGTCTTGTACGCTCGCGTGTGGTGTTTGGCGCAATCATGGTGGTGGCGTTATTGGGTGTGCTGATCGCGCGCCTGTATTTCCTGCAGGTGATCCAGTACGACTATCACTCCACCTTGTCGGAAAACAACCGGGTGCATGTGCAGCCGATCCCGCCGACCCGCGGGCTGATCTTCGACCGCAATGGCGTGGTAGTGGCGGATAACCGGCCCAGCTTCAGTCTGAGCATGACCCGTGAGCGCTCCGGTGACTGGCAGCAGATCCTCGATGTGATCGTCGAGGTGCTGCAGCTGACGCCGGAAGACCGGGCGATCTTCGAAAAACGCATGAAACAGGGGCGCCGGCCTTTCGAGCCGGTACCGATCCTGTTTGAGCTGACCGAAGAGCAGATCGCACGGATCGCGGTGAACCAATTCCGTTTGCCGGGTGTGGAAGTGGTGGCGCAGTTGGTGCGGCATTACCCGCAAGGGCCGCACTTTGCTCACTCTGTCGGTTACATGGGGCGAATCAACGAAAAAGAGCTGAAAACCCTCGATCCGGTCAATTACAGCGGCACCCACCATATCGGCAAGACCGGCATCGAGCGTTTCTACGAGCCCGAGCTGCACGGCCAAGTGGGTTACGAAGAAGTCGAGACCAACGCCCGTGGCCGCGTGCTGCGGGTGCTCAAACGCACCGATCCGGTGCCCGGCAAGGACATCGTGCTGAGCCTGGACATCAAATTGCAGGAAGCGGCGGAGATGGCCTTGGGCGGTCGTCGCGGCGCGGTGGTTGCCCTGGATCCGAAGACCGGCGAAGTGCTGGCGATGGTCAGCCAGCCAAGCTTTGACCCCAACCTGTTCGTGACCGGCATCAGCTTCAAGGCTTACGCCGAGTTGCGTGACTCCATTGACCGGCCACTGTTCAACCGCGTACTGCGCGGTCTGTACCCGCCGGGGTCGACGATCAAGCCGGCGGTGGCGATTGCCGGTCTGGACGCGGGGGTGGTCACGGCCTCCAGCCGGGTGTTCGACCCGGGCTACTACATGCTGCCCAACTACGATCATAAATACCGTAACTGGAACCGCACCGGTGACGGCTATGTCGACCTGGACACCGCGATCATGCGCTCCAACGACACCTATTTTTACGACCTGGCGCATAAGCTGGGCATCGACCGCTTGTCCGCCTACATGGGCAAGTTCGGCCTCGGCCAGAAGGTCTCCCTGGACATGTTCGAGGAATCCCCCGGCTTGATGCCGTCGCGGGAGTGGAAACGAGCGACCCGTCGCCAGGCGTGGTTCCCGGGTGAAACCCTGATTCTTGGCATTGGCCAGGGCTATATGCAGGCCACGCCGCTGCAACTGGCCCAGGCCACGGCACTGGTGGCGAACAAAGGTATCTGGAACCGTCCGCACCTGGCCAAGACCATCGAAGGCGAAAAGCCGGTGGATGACAACCCGATCCCGGACATTGTGCTGCGCGATGCGTCGGACTGGACCAAGGTCAACCACGGCATGCAGCAAGTCATGCACGGCGCCCGTGGCACCGCACGCAAGGCGGCGGTTGGCGCGCAATACCGCATCGCCGGCAAGAGCGGTACCGCTCAGGTGGTGGCGATCAAGCAGGGTGAAAAATACGACCGCACCAAGGTCCAGGAGCGCCACCGTGACCACGCCTTGTTTGTCGGCTTTGCCCCGGCGGACGACCCGAAAATCGTGGTGGCGGTGATGGTCGAGAACGGCGAGTCCGGTTCCGGCGTCGCTGCGCCCGTGGTGCGCCAAGTGATGGACGCCTGGCTGTTGGCCGACGACGGCAGGCTCAAGCCCGAATATGGCGGCCCCCCTTCAAGCACCGAGGTTACGGCCCGTGAAGAGTAATTTTGACCGCATCCTCTCCAGTGAGGATGTGATGCGTCGCCGTGCGACGTTGCTGCAGCGCATGCACATTGATGGCCCGTTGCTGATCCTGCTGCTGACCCTGGCGGCCGGCAGTCTGTTCGTGCTGTATTCGGCCAGTGGCAAGAACTGGGACCTGCTGATCAAACAGGCGTCGTCGTTCGGCCTGGGGTTGTTGTCGATGGTGGTGATCGCCCAGCTTGAGCCGCGCTTCATGGCGCGATGGGTGCCACTCGGTTATGTCGCTGGCGTGCTGCTGCTGGTGGTGGTGGACGTGATGGGCCACAACGCCATGGGGGCGACCCGCTGGATCAACATCCCGGGGGTGATTCGCTTCCAGCCGTCGGAATTCATGAAGATTCTGATGCCGGCGACCATCGCCTGGTACCTGTCCAAGCGCACCTTGCCGCCGCAGCTCAAGCACGTGGGAATCAGCCTGATTCTGATCGGGGTGCCGTTCATCCTGATCGTGCGCCAGCCTGACCTTGGCACCTCGCTGCTGATCCTGGCGGGCGGTGCGTTCGTGCTGTTCATGGGCGGATTGCGCTGGCGCTGGATCCTCAGCGTGCTGGCCGCCGCCGTGCCCGTGGCCGTGGCCATGTGGTTCTTTTTTATGCACGACTACCAGAAGCAGCGGATCCTGACGTTCCTCGACCCCGAAAGCGACCCGTTGGGCACGGGCTGGAACATTATTCAGTCGAAGGCCGCCATCGGTTCCGGCGGAGTATTTGGCAAGGGTTGGTTACTGGGCACCCAGTCGCACCTGGACTTTTTGCCCGAGAGCCACACCGACTTCATCATTGCGGTGATGGGCGAAGAGTTCGGCCTGGTGGGCATATGCGCGCTGTTGCTGATCTATTTGCTGTTGATTGGTCGCGGCCTGGTGATCACCGCGCAGGCGCAGACGCTGTTCGGCAAATTGCTGGCCGGTGCCTTGACCATGACTTTTTTTGTTTACGTTTTCGTCAACATCGGTATGGTCAGTGGCCTGTTGCCGGTGGTTGGGGTGCCGTTGCCGTTCATTAGCTACGGCGGAACTTCGCTGGTGACATTGCTGTCAGCGTTTGGGGTTTTGATGTCGATTCATACGCATCGTAAATGGATCGCGCAGGTTTGAATAAGGTGAAGATGTCAATGCAAGTAATGCGCGGCTGGGCGACTCGGCACGCGTCCTGGATGGGCCTGATTGGGCTGCTGGGCGCAACGCAAGAGGCGCAGGCCGGTGACTACGATGGTTCACCCCAGGTCGCCGAGTTTGTCGGTGAAATGACCCGCGACTATGGTTTCGCCGGTGAACAACTGATGGGCGTGTTCCGCGAAGCCCAGAAGAAGCAGGCGATCCTCGACGCCATCTCTCGCCCAGCCGAACGCGTGAAACAGTGGAAGGAATACCGCCCGATGTTCCTCACCGACGCCCGCGTGGCGCGGGGTGTGGACTTCTGGCGCCAGCACGAGGCGGTACTGGCCCGCGCCGAGCAGGAATACGGCGTGCCGGCCCAGGTGATTGTCTCGATCATTGGTATCGAAACGTTTTACGGGCGCAATACCGGCAGTTACCGGGTGATCGACGCCTTGTCGACCCTGGGCTTTGATTACCCGCCGCGCGCTGACTTCTTCCGCAAGGAGCTGCGTGAATTCCTGCTGCTGGCGCGCGAAGAACAGGTCGACCCGCTGACCCTCAAGGGTTCCTACGCCGGGGCGATGGGCTTGCCGCAGTTCATGCCGAGCAGTTTCCGCGCCTATGCGGTGGATTTTGACGGCGACGGGCATATCAATATCTGGAGCAACCCCGACGACGTCATCGGCAGCGTGGCCAGCTACTTCAAGCGCCATGGCTGGGTCGCTGGCGAGCCGGTGGTGATCCGCGCCGACGTCACCGGGGACCGTGCCGATGAAGGCCTGACCCAGGGCATCGAGCCCGCCAAGACGGTCGGGGAGTTGCGGGCGCTGGGCTGGTCGAGTCAGAATGCGCTGCCTGATGATATGCCGGTCACCGCGTTCCGCCTCGAAGGCGAAAACGGTCCGGAATACTGGATGGGCCTGAAGAATTTCTACGCAATCACGCGTTATAACCGCAGTGTGATGTACGCCATGGCCGTGCATCAGCTGTCAGACATGCTGGTCCAAGCACGGGGCAACAAGTAATGCGGGCATCGCCGTTCTATCAACCGCTCAAGCTGGTGGCGTTCGCCGCGTTGTCCCTGCTGGTCGTCAGTTGTTCCACCACCAACAGCCGCGCGCCGGCGCAGAAGTCCGGCGGCGCAGTCGTCCGTGCCCAGCCAGGCCTGGACATCAACCGCGCGCACAAAGACGGCGCGCCGTGGTGGGACGTCGACGTGTCAAAGATCCCGGATGCCACGCCAACTCTGCACACTGGCCCGTACAAGGCCAACCCCTATACCGTGCTGGGCAAGAGCTACTTCCCGCTGCAGGAGTCCAAGACCTACGTGCAATCGGGCACGGCGTCCTGGTATGGCACCAAATTCCACGGCCAGAACACCGCCAACGGCGAAGTGTATGACCTGTACGGCATGAGCGCGGCCCACAAGACGTTGCCGCTGCCCAGCTATGTGCGGGTGACCAACCTGGACAACAACCGCACGGTGATCCTGCGGGTCAACGATCGTGGGCCGTTCTATTCGGACCGCATCATCGACTTGTCCTACGCCGCCGCGAAGAAACTCGGTTACGCCGAAACCGGCACCGCGCGCGTCAAGGTCGAAGGCATTGACCCGGCCCAGTACTGGGCCCAGCGTGGCAAGCCGGCGCCGTTGATGCTCAACGAGCCGCAAACCCAACAGCCGCAAGTGACGGCCTCCACGGGCAAGATCGAGCAGTGGACGCCGCCGCCGGCACAGCACGCGCCTGATACCGTGGTCGTACCCCATGCGGCGCCTGGCGCATCCATGGCCGGCGGGCAATACCTGCAGGTGGGTGCTTTCGCCAACCCGGATGCGGCAGAACTGTTAAGGTCCAAGCTCAGTGGTATGGTCAACGCGCCGGTGTTTATCAGCTCCATCGTGCGTAACCAGCAGACATTGCACCGTGTACGCATGGGCCCGATCGGCTCGCCGAGCGAAGTCGCTCACGTACAGAACAGCGTACGCATGGCCAACCTGGGGCAACCCAGCGTGGTCACTTCAGAATAAGTAAGCATTGATGGTTCAGGCTCGTGCGCGGGCTCGAACCCTGGTTGTTGGCTCGTTGAACAATAAAAACCCAGGGGCAAGGGGTGAGCGGGCAACCGAACACGCGACAGTCTGGCAACGGGCTGTCTGATATAAGTTTTGCCCGCGAGGGCAAGTTTCCATAAGCAATTTCGAGAGACGGATGAACATCACCACCTTAGCCAAACGCACGTGCCTGCTTCTTTCGCTGATCATCACCCCGGCCGCTTGGGCCGTTGAAATGGTGCCGGCTTCCCCGCAACTGGCCGCCAAGTCCTGGGTCCTCATGGATGCCGCCAGTGGCAACGTGCTGGTCGAGAGCAACGGTGACCAGCGCCTGCCGCCGGCCAGCCTGACCAAACTGATGACCGCCTACATCGCGACCCTGGAAATCCGTCGCGGCCAGATCGGCGAGAACGACCCGGTCACCGTCAGCGAAAACGCCTGGCGTACCGGCGGTTCGCGGATGTTCATCAAGGTTGGCTCGCAGGTCACCGTGAGCGACCTGCTGCACGGCATCATCATCCAGTCCGGTAACGACGCCAGCGTCGCCCTGGCCGAGCACATCGCCGGCAGCGAAGACGCGTTCGCCGACATGATGAACAAAACCGTGGCCGACCTGGGCATGACCAACAGCCACTTCATGAACCCGACCGGCCTGCCGAACCCAGAGCACTACTCGTCGGCTCACGACATGGCGATCCTGGCGCGCGCGATCATCCGCGTCGACCCGGTGCACTACGCGATCTACTCCCAGAAGGAATTCTTCTGGAACAACATCAAGCAGCCTAACCGCAACCTGTTGCTGTGGCGCGACAAGACCGTCGATGGCCTGAAAACCGGCCACACCGACGAAGCCGGCTACTGCATGGTGTCGTCTGCTGTCCGTGACGGCCAACGCTTGATCGCCGTGGTCTTCGGTACCAACAGCGAGCAGGCCCGTGCGGCCGAGACGCAAAAGCTGCTGACCTACGGTTTCCGTTTCTTCGAAACCCAGACTTTCTACCAGAAGGGTGCTGAGCTGGCGACCGCGCCAGTGTGGAAAGGCGCGACCTCCCAGGTCAAAGCCGGCCTGGCCGACGACCTGACCCTGACCATGCCTAAAGGCCAGCTGAAAAAGCTTGCGGCCAGCATGACCATGAACCCGCAATTGGTTGCCCCAATCGCCAAGGGTGATGTGATCGGCAAGGTCGAAGTCAAGCTGGACGACAAAGTGGTGCACAGCGCCGACCTGATCGCCCTGGACGCCGTCGACGAAGGTGGTATCTTCCGCCGCGTCTGGGATAGCATCCGTCTATTCTTCTACAGCTTGTTCAACTGATAGTGTGCACCTGCAAAGCCCCGCGTTGATCCGACGCGGGGCTTTGCCCGTCGCCACGGCTTACGCTTACGAGGCCGTTACGCCATGACCGATAAAGAAGTAAAGGCGCCAAAGATCGAATTCCCGGTGGTGGACTATCCCATCAAGGTGATCAGCGATACCGGTGTCGGCCGTAAAGACCTGATCCTTGAGATCGTGCGTAAACACGCAACGATCAACGATCAGCGCGTGGACGAACGATCCAGTTCAACCGGCAAATACACCACGATCCAGTTGCACATCGTTGCGATCGATCAAGACCAGCTCTACAACATCAACAGCGAACTGCGGGCCACGGGCTTCGTGCACATGGTGTTGTGATGTCTCACGTCCTGGGCTTTCGCGAGCTCGGCCGGATGGACTACGAGCCCGTCTGGCACGCCATGCAGCGGTTCACCAACGAGCGCGGCACGTCGGCACCCGATGAAATCTGGTTGGTGGAACACCCGCCGGTCTTCACCCAGGGGCAGGCCGGCAAGGCCGAGCATCTGTTGCTGCCGGGTGATATTCCGGTGGTGCAGGTCGACCGAGGGGGGCAAGTGACTTACCATGGTCCGGGTCAACTGGTGGCGTATCTGCTGCTGGACGTTCGCAAGCTTGGGTTCGGCGTACGTGACTTGGTAAGCCGTATGGAGGCTTGCCTGATCGAGCTGTTGGCCAGTTACGGCGTGAGCGCCGCGGCCAAGCCCGATGCACCCGGTGTGTACGTGGACGGCGCGAAAATCGCCTCCCTCGGTTTACGCATTCGCCACGGTTGTTCCTTTCATGGCCTGGCCCTGAATGTGGACATGGACCTGGCACCGTTCCGGCGCATCAACCCGTGTGGCTATGCCGGGTTGGCGATGACGCAACTGAGCGACCATGCCACACCGATTAAATTTGCCGAGGTAAGTGCCCGGCTGCGTGCGCAGCTCGTCAAACACCTCGACTATGCTGAGCAGACGACCCTTACGGGCGGAATCGACTGATTATGACTACTGATGCAGTGCAAACCATGATCCCGACGGTGGACGTTACCGAACGTCCGGCCCCGGCCCCGCGTGCCAAGGTGGAAGCCGGCGTCAAGCTGCGCGGCGCCGAGAAGGTTGCACGCATCCCGGTGAAGATCATTCCGACCACCGAACTGCCGAAGAAGCCTGACTGGATCCGCGTGCGCATCCCGGTTTCGCCGGAAGTCGACCGTATCAAGGCCTTGCTGCGCAAACACAAGCTGCACAGCGTGTGCGAAGAAGCGTCCTGCCCGAACCTGGGCGAGTGCTTCTCCGGCGGCACCGCCACCTTCATGATCATGGGTGACATCTGCACCCGTCGTTGCCCGTTCTGCGACGTGGGCCACGGCCGTCCGAAGCCATTGGACGTCAACGAGCCGGAAAGCCTGGCCATCGCCATCGCCGACCTGAAACTCAAGTACGTGGTAATCACCTCGGTTGACCGCGACGACCTGCGTGACGGCGGTGCCCAGCACTTTGCCGACTGCATCCGCGAGATTCGCAAGCTGTCGCCGAACGTGATGCTCGAAACCCTGGTGCCGGACTACCGTGGTCGCATGGAGGTCGCGTTGGAAATCACCGCCGCCGAGCCACCGGATGTGTTCAACCACAACCTGGAAACCGTGCCACGCCTGTACAAGGCGGCGCGTCCGGGGTCGGACTACCAGTGGTCGCTGACCCTGCTGCAGAAATTCAAGCAGATGATGCCGCACATCCCAACCAAATCCGGCCTGATGCTGGGCCTGGGCGAGACCGACGAAGAAGTCATCGAAGTCATGAAGCGCATGCGCGAACACGACATCGACATGCTGACCCTGGGCCAGTACCTGCAACCGTCCCGCAGCCACTTGCCGGTGCAGCGTTTCGTGCACCCTGACACCTTCGCCTGGTTCGCCGAGGAAGGTTACAAGATGGGCTTCAAGAACGTGGCGTCGGGGCCGTTGGTACGTTCCTCGTATCACGCTGATGAACAGGCCAAGCTGGTCAAGGCTAGCCTGGTTTCCTGATCGGGGTTCAGGCCCAGTGTGGGAGGGGGCTTATGTGGGAGGGGGCTTGCCCCCGATTGCGGTATGTCAGTCGCTACATGTGCTTGCTGATCCACCGCTATCGGGGGCAAGCCCCTCCCACATTTCGCTCCGCGTTAGTTAGGGAGAGTTGTGTATGACCGCCGCCGTTCCTGCCCTTCGTAGCGAAGGCACCATCGCCCTGATCGCCCCCGCCGGCCCCGCCATCCTGGACGTCGAAAAAGCCGGCCAATGGATGCGTACTCGCGGCTACGACCTGCGGATCTTCCCCGGCGTCTATGAACGCGATGGCTACCTCGCCGGCAGCGATAAAACCCGCCTCAACGACCTTCACAACGCCTTTGCCAACCCCGATATCGACGCCATCTTCTGCCTGCGTGGCGGTTACGGCACGCCACGCCTGCTCGACAGCCTGGACTTCGACCTGTTGTGCGCCAACCCCAAGCCATTCGTAGGCTACAGCGATATAACCGCTCTGCACCTGGCAATCAGCCGCTACGCCGGTTTTGTGACCTTCCACGGGCCGATGCTCAACGCCGACCTGTTGGGTGACAAGCAGCAACCTACCGAGTCTTCATTGTTCAGCATGCTGCGCGGCCAATTGGGCGCTGGCAGCGTGCTGGCGCACCCGGCAGCTTACCCGCTGACCACCCTCGAACCTGGCATTGCCTGTGGGCGCTTGCTGGGTGGCAACCTGTCGATGATCGCGGCGGTCATGGGCACGCCCTTCGAGATCGACGCAGAAGGCATCATCCTGCTGATCGAGGACGTCAACGAGCCGATCTACCGCATTGACCGCCTGCTGACGCACCTGCGTTTGGCGGGCAAGCTGGCGCAGGTTGCCGGTGTGCTGGTCGGGGATGTGGCGGGGGTGGACGGTGCCGCGCTGGAGCGCCTACTCAAGCAGACCTTCGAACCCTTGCGCATTCCGGTGCTGTCAGGCTGGCGCAGCGGGCATTGTGATCCGAATCTGACGCTGCCGATGGGCGCGTTGGTCAGGCTGGATGCGGGGGAGAAGAGGGTGGTGTTGGAGCAGGATGTGGTGTTCAAGGCCTGAGCTTGTTGTCGCCTAACAAACCGCCTTCGCGAGCAAGCCCGCTCCCACATTTGTCAGCATTCCAAAGTTGGAACTCGGTCAAATGTGGGAGCGGGCTTGCTCGCGAAAGCGGTGGCAGCCATAAGCCGATCTAGCGGTTCTGCAACGATTCCAGCAGCTTCACCGTCGGATAGCCATCCGCCGGCCAGCCCAGCGCTTGCTGCGCTGCACGGATCGCCTTGCGCGTATTGGCGCCGATAATGCCGTCCGGGTTGCCCGCGTCATAGCCATTGGCACTCAAGGCTGTCTGCAGGTCGATACGCTGCGAGCGGCTCAACGGCAGCTCATCCTTCGGCCAATCGCCACGAATCACGCCACCGCCCGCGAAGCGTTCCGACAGCAGGCCAACCGCCAATGCGTAGGACGACGAGTTGTTGTACTTGAGGATTGCACGGAAGTTATCCAGCACCAGGAAGGCCGGACCACGGTAACCGGCCGGCAATAGCAAGGCAGCGGACAGTTGGTCAACGTTCGGCGGCAGGGTTGCGCCCGGCGGCAGTTGGATGCCCAGTTTCAGCCATTCAGCAACTGTCTTGCGGATGCCGCCATCGGCCAGTGCGTAATCGAAATTCGCCGGCAGTTGTTTCACCTCGAAGCCCCACGGCTGGCCCTTCTGCCAGCCGGAGCTTTGCAGGTAGTGCGCGGTAGAGGCGAGGGCGTCGGCCGGGCTGTTCCAGATATCGCGGCGACCGTCGCCATCGAAGTCCACGGCGTGGGTGTTGTAGGTGGTCGGGATGAATTGGGTCTGGCCCATGGCGCCGGCCCAGGAGCCTTTCATCTGGTCGGCCTGGATATCGCCATGCTGGATGATCTGCAACGCGGCCAGCAATTGCGCCTGGGCGAATGCTGGGCGACGGCCTTCATAGGCCAGGGTCGCGAGTGAGCGGATCACTGAGTTATTGCCCTGGAACTGGCCGAAGTTGCTCTCCATCCCCCATACCGACACCAATGCCTGGCGGTCGACGCCATAGCGTTGTTCGATGCTTTGCAGGATGTCGGCGTACTTGATCAACAGCGACTGGCCGTTACGTACGCGCAGTGGCGAGAGGGCGCCATCGAGGTACTCCCACACCGGGCGGGAAAATTCAGGCTGGCTGCGATCGGCCCGGATCACCGCCATGTCCGGGGTGACATTGGCGAAGGCGTTGTCGAACACGGCAGCGGTGATGCCGGCCTGCAGGGCTTGCACACGAAAGCCCGCCTGCCATTCGGCGAAGGTCTGGGTCGGTTGGATGTCCAGATTGTCCACGGCCAGCGGGGCCACGACAGCGGGCGCTACCACGGGGGCGGTCTGGAGTTTGGGCAGGGGTTGAGCGTCGGCGGCGGTCGGTTTTTCCGCGCAGGCGACGAGCAGAATGAGGCTGGAGGCAGCGATCAATTGGCGAAGGTGCCAACGATGGGAAAGACTAGAGGGCATGCACAGGTCCAGGGATTACAAATCAGGTGCAGACCTTATCATGTCAGAGGGGCGCTTGCCTTCAGGCAGCCAGAAAGTAAGAAGCCTCCCAGCTATTAGACTGGAAGGCTTCGCGGCGGTAGCTGCCTTTGCCCTTGCCGGCGCGTTCCTGACGGCTGCGGAACAGTGGCTGGGCGATGATGGATTTGGCCTTGTTGGGGCCATGCTTGGATGGCTTTTTGCTCATGGACGGTACTCTCGTCAGGTGGGATGAAGCGGTGCAAATCATCTGCCGAAGTCGGGCCGCTGTAAAGCCCGGCGATGTGTAGGTGTTTTCGTAAGCTGAAGTAAGCGCGGTGAATGTGGGGGCTGGCTTGCCTGCGATAGCATCAGCTCGATGCCTCTGAAAAAACGAGGTGCCTGCATCGCGGGCAAGCTCGGCTCCCACAGGGGAACGTGGTGTTTCAAGAGGGTGTTATTCGGCGGGGAGGGTCAAGCGCTGGCCGGCCATCAACAGCGACAAACGGCTCAGGCTCATCCATGGCGAACCGGCCGCCTGGCCCTTGATCTGTGCGTCGATGCGCTGCGCTTCCAGCAAGAGTTGCGCCCAGCGTTGCGCCGAGTGCCGCTGCAGCGCTTTGCTCATCAGCGGTTTGCGCTTGTCCCATACCGGCGGCCGGGCTTGGCTGAAGGCCTTGTCCAGCGGCGTGCCCTGGCTGTATTGCAGGGCAATATTGGCCAGTACGCGCAGTTCACGGGCCAGGGCCCAGAGAATCACCGGTGGTTCCACCCCTTCGCCACGCAGGCCTTCGAGCATGCGCAGGGCGTGGGCGGGTTCGCCATTAAGGATCGCGTCCACCAGTCCGAACACATCAAAGCGTGCGCTATCCGCCACGGCGCCCTGGACGGTCTCGACGGTAATCTGCCCGTCTTCGGCCATCAGCTTGAGCTTTTCGATCTCCTGGGCGGCGGCAAGCAAGTTGCCTTCGACCCGGGCGGCGATCAGCTCCACCGCGTCCTGGGTCGCCGACAGCCCCGATTGGGACAGGCGCTGGCGAATCCACTGCGGCAGCTGGTTGCTGTCCACTGGCCAGATCTGGATGAACTGGGTGTGCGCCCCTTCCACCAGGGCCTTGCCCCATTTGGTTTTCTGCGCACTGCCGTCGAGCTTGGGCAGGCTGATCAGCAGCACCGTGTCTTCGGCCGGGCGTGAGCAGTATTCCATCAAGGCGGCAGCGCCTTTGTCGCCCGGCTTGCCCGAAGGCAGGCGCAGTTCCAGCAGGCGTTTTTCGGCAAACAACGACATGCTTGCGCCAGCTTGCAGCAGCGTGCCCCAGTCGAAACTGGCGTCGGCGCTGAAGACCTGGCGTTCGTCGAAGCCTTGCTGGCGTGCCGCCATGCGGATGGCGTCGGCGGCTTCCTGGCACAGCAGCGGGTCATCGCCGCTGACGATATAGACAGGCGCAAGGCCACCTTGCAGGTGTTTGGCGAGTTGGGCGGGAGCGAGTTTCATAGGCAGGGCGAACGGGGCGTTTGGGGCGCCCCGTCTGGCTTACTCGACAGGTACTTCAACAGGCGATTGTTTCGGCGTGTTGTCTTCGTACTCTTTGGCGGCTTTCAGCGCATCAGCGTCGGCCTTGGCCTTGTTGTCAGCGGCCTGCTGCAGGGCTTCCAATTGCACTGGCGTCAGCAGTTGCAGGCGCAGGATCATGCGCTGGACCAGCTCACGACGCATTTCCTTGCGCACTTGGACGATTTCCGAGTCCGAGCCCACCAGGTTGTTGCCATCGTGGCTCACGACCTTCTGGACCTGGATCTTGTCACCCATCAATGGCAGATGGTCGCGGCCCTGGATTTGAAAGCTCAGTTCGGTGCTCAACTCGATGTCCGACGCACGGCCGGCGCTGGCGTAGCTCAGGTTGCGCTGGGTTTCTCTCTCATCAGCCAGGAACAGCTTGTAGGTCGCGCCGGTGTAAACGTGCACGCCGCTGTTTTCCAGAACCTGGCGCAACTGAATCACGGTGTCGCCGTAGGCATTGCGGGCGCTGACGTCCAGTTCCTTGATCGCCAGGTCGTTGGTGCCGGTGCCGCGCAGCTGGAAGCCGCAAGCGCTCAGCAGCACGGCAAGGCCCATTACCAGCAAATTGCGTTTGATCATTTTGTTGCTCCCCTTGAAACCATGTGGGCCTTATCGAGGCCCTGAAGGCTTTGTTCGACGCAGGGCTCAAGCCCTGCGCCCGATCCGATTAGCTAGCGACGATATTGACCAGTTTGCCAGGCACCACGATCACTTTGCGGATCGTCAGGCCTTCGGTAAAGCGCAGCACGTTTTCGTTGACGCGGGCAGCCGCTTCAACGTCTTCGCGGCTGGCGGTAGCCGGCATGTCGATCTGGCCACGCAATTTGCCGTTGACCTGGATCACCAGTTGCAGCGTGTCCTGTACCAGGGCGCTGTCATCCTGCACCGGCCAGCGTGCATCGATGACGGCTTCGCTGTGGCCCAGGCGGTTCCACAGGTCGTGGCTGATGTGCGGCGTGATCGGTGCCAGCAGCAGGGTGACCGTTTCCAGGCCTTCCTGTACCAGTGCACGATCCTGTTCGGTCGCTTGTGGTGCTTTTTCCAGCACGTTCATCAGCGTCATCACCTGGGCGATGGCGGTGTTGAACTTGTGGTTCTGGCCCACGTCCTGGCTGGCTTGCTTGATGGCCAGGTGGGTGCTGCGGCGAATCAGTTTCTGCTCGTCGCTCAAGGCGTTCACGTCCAGTTTGCCCGGCAGGCCCTGGCTGATGTGGGCGTGCGCCAGGCGCCAGACGCGCTTGAGGAAGCGGTGCGAACCTTCGACGCCGGAGTCGGACCATTCGGCGCTCATGTCGGGCGGCGAGGCGAACATCATGAACAGGCGGCAGGTGTCGGCGCCGAACTGATCGATCATCGACTGTGGGTCAACGCCGTTGTTCTTTGACTTGGCCATCTTCTCGGTGCCGCCGATTTCCACCGGCAGGCCGTCGGCGATCAGCTTGGCGCTGATGACCTTGGCTTTGCTGTCGCGCTCAAGCTCAACGTCGGCCGGGTTGAACCAGGTATAGGCGCCATTGGCTTCTCGGCGATAGTAAGTCTCGGCGACCACCATGCCCTGGGTCAGCAGGTTCTTGAACGGCTCATCGGAGCTCACCAGGCCTTCATCGCGCATCAGCTTGTGGAAGAAGCGCGCATACAGCAGGTGAAGGATGGCGTGTTCGATACCGCCGATGTACTGGTCAACCGGCAGCCAGTGATCGGCCGCGGATTTTTCCACCAGGCCACCCTCGTAGTGCGGCGAGGCGTAACGGGCGTAGTACCACGAGGACTCGACGAAGGTGTCCATGGTGTCGGTTTCACGCTTGGCAGGCTGGCCGCATTTCGGGCAGCTGCATTCGTAGAACTCGGGCATGCGCGCCAATGGCGAACCGGCGCCGTCCGGTACCACATCTTCCGGCAGGACCACCGGCAGTTGGTCTTCCGGTACTGGCACGTCGCCACAGCTTTCGCAGTGAATGATCGGGATCGGGCAGCCCCAGTAGCGCTGGCGGCTGATGCCCCAGTCACGCAGACGGAACTGGGTGCGCGAGGCACCGAGGTTTTTCTTGATCAGTGCAACTTCGATTGCATCGAAAGCGCCTTGGAAGTCCAGGCCGTCGAACTCGCCGGAATTGATCAGTTCACCGTGCTCGCCGTAGGCGTCTTGCCACGGGACCGGGTTGGTATCGCCCGAGCTGGTGCGCACCACGGATTTGATCGGCAGGTTGTATTTGGTGGCGAATTCGAAATCGCGCTCGTCGTGAGCCGGCACAGCCATTACTGCGCCATCGCCGTAGTGCATCAGCACGTAGTTGGCGACCCAGACCGGCAGCTTCTCGCCCGTCAGTGGGTGCTCGACGAACAGGCCGGTGGGCAGGCCTTTTTTCTCCTGGGTGGCAACGTCGGCTTCGGCCACACTGCCGCCTTTGCATTCGGCGATGAACGCCTGCAGCTCAGGGTTGTTCTGTGCGGCCTGGGTGGCCAGCGGGTGCTCGGCGGCCACGGCGACGTAAGTCGCGCCCATCAGGGTATCCGGACGGGTGGTGAAGACTTTGAGTGCGCCCGCTTCGCCGATCGAGTCGACGTTGTACGGGAACTGCACTTCCATGCCTTTCGACTTGCCGATCCAGTTGCGCTGCATGGTCTTGACCTGCTCAGGCCAGCCCGGCAGGTCGTCGAGGCTCGACAAGAGCTCATCCGCATAGGCGGTGATCTTGAAGTAGTACATCGGGATTTCGCGCTTTTCGATCAGCGCGCCGGAGCGCCAGCCGCGACCGTCGATCACCTGTTCGTTGGCCAGGACGGTCTGGTCGATCGGGTCCCAGTTCACGGTGCCGCTTTTTTTGTAGATCACGCCTTTTTCGAACAGGCGAGTGAACAGCCATTGTTCCCAGCGGTAGTAATCCGGCTTGCAGGTGGTCACTTCGCGGGACCAATCCACCGCCAGGCCCAGGCTGCGCAGCTGGGTTTTCATGTAGGCGATGTTTTCGTAGGTCCACTTGGCGGGCGCCACGTTGTTTTTCATCGCGGCGTTTTCCGCCGGCATGCCGAAGGCGTCCCAACCCATGGGTTGCAGGACGTTCTTGCCTTGCATGCGCTGGTAACGGGAAATCACGTCGCCGATGGTGTAGTTACGCACGTGCCCCATGTGTAGCTTGCCGCTGGGGTAAGGGAACATCGATAGGCAGTAGTAAGTCTCCTTGCCTGGCTGTTCACTGACTTCAAAGGACTTTTGCTCGTCCCAGAAGGTTTGGGCGGCATTTTCTATTTCACGGGGCTGATATTGTTCGTGCATGGCTACTTTTGAACTGAATAGGGGTGGCCTAATCCTCTTCGGTGCAACATTCAGGTTGATCGACACCAAAAAGCGGCGCGTCCGTGCCCAAACCCTGCGGGAAGTGGAGTTACAGGAAGCGCCGTAGCATACATGACCCCACTCTATCGAGGGAAACCCTGATTGCGCAGGCAGGGCCGTCTGTCGCGGCGCCAGGCAGGTGCAGCCATGGGGGCTACGCTGTTTATTGGGGAATGAGTCATATCTTCAATGAGGTGAGGGGATGGTTGAATCGCAGCGAATCGTAACGACACCGGATATCTACGAAGGACTGATCGACCGATTGGGTCGTGCATTGGATGCAGCGAGGACAGCGGGCCGATTGCGTGATGAACGGCCTGTTGAGTTGGAACTGCGTGGGCTTAGCCGCGCGGAGCTGGAACTGATCAATGCTTATCTGGACCGCAATGGGCGCAGTGCGCCTCCTTGGGTGGCAACCCCGCCCATCAAGGAGCCTACGCATTCAGCCAAGGTGGTGTGGCTCAAGGACTTGTCGGCCGGTCGTGGCGCGGAAAAACTCCGGTCCGCCCGCCACAAGTAGTTCACTCCCCCTGAACTGCATCATCGCTCTATGTCACCGTAAAGATTGTCGCTAAACCCCGTTACACCTTAGGCTTCGGGCATCTATGGAGATGCCCGATGCCTATTCGTTACTTCATCAAACAACTGCTCCTGCCGCCCGGCATTCTTTTGCTGTTGCTGGCCCTTGCCTGGTGGTTTCGTCGCAGCCGTCCGCGCTTGGCGGCGTGCTGCTTCGCCCTGGGGCTGGGTGGCCTGTGGCTGATCAGCTTGCCGGTGATGGTGGAGTGGGGTGCCCGGGCCCTGGAAAGCGAGCCACCGTTGGCCCGTGAGGACTGGAGCACCCTGGCCCAGCGCGCCGACGCCATTGTGGTGTTGGGTTCGGGGCGTGAACGCGGTGATCCGGCCTGGGGCACCGACCAGCCCACCGGTATCGGCCTGGGGCGCCAGCGCTACGCCGCACGCTTGGCCGAGGCTTCCGGTTTGCCGGTGCTGACCTCCGGTGGCCTGCATTACGGCACACCGCCCAGCGAGGCGGAGTTGATGGCCGTGTCGATGCAGGATGATTTCGGTGTAACCGTACGCTGGAAGGAAGAGCGCAGCCGTACGACCTGGGAAAATGCGCAGATGAGTGCCGAGATTCTATTGCCGGAAGGTATCAAGCGCGTGGTGGTGGTGACCCAGGCCTGGCACATGTCGCGTTCGGTCTGGAGCTTTGAAAAGGCCGGTTTCACCGTGGTCCCGGCGCCCGTGGGTTTCCTGGGCGTGGACAACGCCCGGCCGCTGGGTGGTTGGATGCCGGAGTTCAAGTCGGTGTGGCAGAGCGGGCAGTTGATCAATGAAGCGGTGGGGCAGGTGGGGTATCGGGTGTTCTACCAATAACACCGCAAATCAAAATGTGGGAGCGGGCTTGCTCGCGAATGCGGTGTGTCAGTCACCAAATGTATTGACTGATCCACCGCATTCGCGAGCAAGCCCGCTCCCACATTGGGTGTCTGTGTTTGTCTGTCAGACGGTTTTGGCCATGCGACCGGCCAGCAGCGCCCAGCCAAACAGCCCCAGGCACACAATGATCAACGGCCATGAGCGCCATTGCAGGTACGGCGTAAGGTTGTGCATCGGCACGACTTCACCGTAGAGGATGCCGCGTTCGAATTGCGGGATCTGCGCGGTGATCTGACCGAACGGGTTGATCAGGCCGGTCACGCCATTGTTGGTGGCGCGGATCATCCAGCGACCGGCTTCGAGCGCACGCATCTGCGCCATTTGCAGGTGCTGCAACGGACCGATGGAGCGGCCGAACCACGTGTCGTTGCTGATGGTGAGCAGCAGATCACTCTGGGCCGACAGGCCGGCAGCGAACTCCGGGTACACCACTTCGTAGCAAATGAACGGCGCAATCTGATAGCCCTTGGCCTGCAGCATTGCCTGGTCTGACGGGCCGCGAGCGAAGTCGGACATTGGCAAATCGAAGAAGGCAATCAGGCCGCGCAGCATGTCCTGCAGCGGCACGTACTCGCCAAACGGCACCAGCTTCTGTTTGAGGTAGGTGCCGTCACCTTCGCCAACCACGGTGATACCGTTGAAGTAGCGCTTCTGGTGATGCACTTCCTGGCGGATCGGTACGCCGGTGATCAGCGCGGTGTGCCGGTCGGCAGCGAACTTGCCCATCATGCCCAGGTAGCCTTCGACAGACTCCTTGAGCACCGGCACGGCGGTTTCCGGCCACACCAGCAGGTCGACGGGCTTGGAGGTGAAGCTCATGTCGCGGTACAGCGCGAGCTGTGCGTTGAGCTGCTCCGGGTCCCACTTCATGCTTTGTTCGACGTTGCCCTGGATGGCGGCCACGCTCAGCGGCGCGCCAGACGGGCTGGTCCAGGCGTGATGCTTGAGCGCCAGGCCGATCGCCCAGGGCGCGACCAGTAACACAAGGCCTGCACCAATGAATGCGTTCCGCTTGCCAGCCAGCAGGCGCGGCAAGTTGCACAGCAGCGCCGCCGTGAGTGCCAGGGCAAAGGAAATCAGCCACATACCGCCCACGGGCGCCAAACCCGTCAGCGGGCCGTCAAGCTGGCTGTAGCCGGAGTACAGCCACGGGAATCCCGTCAGGAACCAGCCGCGAAACGCTTCCTGGCCCACCCACAACGCAGCAAACGTCAACGCATCCGCCAATGGAGCCTCGTTACGACGCAACCAGCGCGCCCACAACCACGCGGGCAGCGCGAAGAACCAGGCGATGGCGGCGGTAAACAGCAGCATCAAGAAACCCGCCAGCAGCACCGAAGCGCCGCCGAAGTGGTGGATGCTGTAGTAGATCCAGCTGGTGCCGGCGCCGAACAAGCCGAAACCGAAGCACCAGCCACGGCCCAGGGCCTGGCGCGGGCTCAGGTCCCGCAGCCCGATATAGAACAGCCCGACCGCCAGCAGCGCAAATGGCCACACGTCGAACGGCGCCAACGCCAGGGTGGTGATGGCACCGGCCACCACGGCCAGCAGATTACCGGGCCAGCCGGGGCGGGTTAGGCGCTGCATGTCATTCCTTAGCGGGCAATAGGGGTCAGGCGGATCAAGTGGATTCGACGACTATCGGCGTTCAGGATGCGGAAGCGATACGCGCCGATCTCGGTGGTTTCGTTACGCTTGGGCAGATGCCCGAACGCACTCATCACCAACCCGCCCACGGTATCGAACTCGTCATCGGAGAATTCGCTGTCGAAGAACTCATTGAAGTTCTCGATCGGCGTCAGCGCCTTGATCAGGAAGTCACCGCTGGGCAGTGGCTTGATGTAGCTGTCTTCTTCAACGTCGTGCTCGTCCTCGATGTCGCCGACGATCTGTTCCAGCACGTCTTCAATCGTCACCAGGCCGGCTACGCCGCCGTATTCGTCGATCACGATTGCCATGTGATTGTGGTTGGCGCGGAATTCGCGCAGCAACACATTCAGGCGCTTGGATTCGGGCACGAAGGTGGCCGGACGCAGCAGGTCCTTGATGTTGAAGCTGTCGCCGTTCTCCTTGAGGATCAGCGGCAGCAGGTCCTTGGCCAACAGGACGCCCATGACGTCGTCATGGCTTTCACCGATCACCGGGTAGCGCGAGTGCGCCGAGTCGATCACGGCCGGGAGGAATTCCCGAGGGGTCTGGGTCGCCTTGATGCTGATCACCTGCGAGCGCGGGACCATGATGTCGCGTACTTGCAGGTCAGCCACCTGGATGGCGCCTTCGACGATGGCCAGCGCTTCGCTGTCCAGCAACTTGTTCTGATGGGCCTCGCGCAGCAGCTCAAGCAGCTCCTGGCGGTTTTTCGGCTCGTGGGCAAAAGCCTGGGTCAGTTTACCCAGCCATGACTTCTGCCCGTTGCTCGATCGGTCTTCGCTCATAGCGATTACTCTGAATCCTTTATTGTTACAGTTGAGTGTTTTTAAACTTCGTCGTCGGCATACGGGTCCGGATGACCCAATTCTGCAAGCAACGTTTGTTCCAGTGTTTCCATTTCCTCGGCTTCGTCATCGTCTATATGGTCGTAACCCAAGAGATGCAAGCAGCCGTGGATGACTAGATGGGCCCAATGGGCTTCTAGTTCCTTGCCTTGTTCTTTTGCCTCGCGCTCCACCACGGCGACACAGATGACCAGATCGCCCAGCAACGGGATATCCAGCAGTTCATCCGGCACGTCGGCGGGGAAGGACAGCACGTTGGTCGCGTAATCCTTCTGGCGCCAGGTGTGATTCAGTTCGCGGCCCTCGGGCTCGTCCACCAGGCGAATGGTCAGTTCCGAGTCGGCGGTGCGCTGGCGCAGGGCCAGGGCGCACCATTGGCGGAACTGTGCTTCGCTGGGGGCGGGCGCGTCGGTGGCCAGCTGCAGGTCAAGCTCAAGCATCGCGGCGAACATCCTTGGACAAACCATCGTCGCGGTGTTCGAAGCGCTCGTAGGCCTCGACAATGCGCTGCACCAGCGGGTGGCGCACCACATCCTTGGGCATGAAGTGCGTGAAGCTGATGCCCGGCACGTCCTTGAGCACCTCGATCACCTGGCCCAGGCCCGACTTGGTGCCCTTGGGCAGGTCGACCTGGGTGATGTCGCCGGTGATCACCGCAGTGGAGCCGAAGCCGATCCGGGTGAGGAACATCTTCATTTGCTCGACAGTGGTGTTCTGGCTTTCATCGAGGATGATGAAACTGTTGTTCAAGGTACGACCGCGCATGTAGGCCAGCGGGGCGATCTCGATCACCTGGCGTTCGATCAGCTTGGCCACGTATTCGAAGCCGAGCATCTCGTACAGCGCGTCATAGAGCGGGCGCAGGTACGGGTCGATCTTCTGGGCCAGGTCACCGGGCAGGAAACCGAGCTTTTCGCCGGCCTCGACCGCTGGGCGCACCAGCAGGATGCGGCGCACTTGCTCACGCTCCAACGCGTCGACCGCGCAGGCCACGGCCAGGTAGGTCTTGCCGGTACCGGCAGGGCCGATGCCGAAATTGATGTCGTTGCCGAGGATTTCCTTGACGTACTTCTGCTGATTCAAGCCGCGGGGGCGAATCATGCCTTTTTTGGTACGCAGGGCCACGCTGGCTTCGGCCACAGGGTTGTTGGCCAGGTCTTCAACCGCCGATTCCTGCAGGTACAGGTGCACCGTTTCCGGCGACAGCTCACTGCCCTTGGTTTCGCGGTAGAGACGGCGCAGCAGGTTTTCTGCAGACGTGGTGTGTTGGGGTTCACCAATGAGCTCGAACTGATTGCCGCGGTTGCGGATCTCGATGCTCAGGCGTTGTTCGATCAGGCGCAGGTGCTCGTCGAACTGTCCGCACAGATTGGCGAAACGGCGAGCCTCAAATGGCTCGAGGATAAAACGATGGGGTTCTGCTATGGGTGCGTTCAAGGTCGCTTTTAGCCGCCCTTTGGCTGTTGAGGTGAAAGAGAGAATAACGCCAGGCGCCGGTGTGCGAAAGCACTTAAATAGCCTGGCCCCACTCTCGATAACCATGAAGAACTCCTGTGGGAGCTGGCTTGCCTGCGATAGCGGTGGGTCAGTTGGCACATAGGGCACTGATACATCGCTATCGCAGGCAAGCCAGCTCCCACATTTTGATCTTCATCCGGTCCGCGAGATCAGTTGATCAGCGAGCCGCGCAACGAGTGTGGCTGCGCTGCATCGATGTGCACATCGGCAAATTGGCCGATCAGGGTCGGGTTGTCGCAGCGGAAGTTGACGATGCGGTTGTTCTCGGTGCGCCCCTGCAACTCACCCGGGTCTTTCTTCGAGTAATCGGTGACCAGGATGCGCTGGGTCGAGCCGACCATTTGTCGGCTAATTTCGAAACCCTGTTGGTTGAGGCGATGTTGCAGTGCGTTCAACCGCTCCTTTTTCAACGCCTCCGGGGTTTCGTCCAGCAGGTCCGCCGCCGGGGTGCCCGGGCGCTGGCTGTACACAAACGAGTAGGAAAAGTCGAAACCGACGTCTTCAATCAGCTTCATGGTCTGCTGGAAATCTTTCTCGGTTTCGCCCGGGAAGCCGACGATAAAGTCCGAACTGATGCAGATGCCCGGTACGGCGGCGCGCAATTTGCGCAGCTTGGATTTGTATTCCAGGGCCGTGTGGTTGCGCTTCATGGCCGAGAGGATGCGGTCCGAGCCCGATTGCACCGGCAGATGCAGGTGCTTGACCAGTTCCGGCACTTCGGCGTGGGCCTGGATCAGGCTGTCGGAGAACTCCAGCGGGTGCGAGGTGGTGTAGCGGATGCGTTCGATACCGTCCACGGCGGCGACCACGCGGATCAATTCCGCCAGGTCGGCCAGGCGACCGTCGTGGGTCAAACCGCGGTAGCCATTGACGTTCTGGCCCAGCAAGGTCACTTCACGCACGCCGTTTTCGGCCAGGTGGATGATTTCCGACAGCACGTCGTCAAATGGCCGACTGACTTCTTCGCCACGGGTGTAGGGCACCACACAGAAGGTGCAGTACTTGCTGCAACCTTCCATGACCGATACGTAGGCGCTTGGCCCATCGATGCGCGGCTCGGGCAAGTGGTCGAATTTTTCGATTTCAGGGAATGACACGTCGACCTGCGGCAGCTTGGTGAAGCGTGCGGCGTCGATCATTTCCGGCAGGCGGTGCAGGGTCTGCGGGCCGAAGACCACATCGACATAGGGCGCGCGGTCGCGGATCGCTGCGCCTTCCTGGCTGGCCACGCAACCGCCGACGGCGATCACCATGTCCGGGTTGGCGAGTTTCAATTCACGCCAGCGGCCCAGCTGCGAGTAAACACGGTCCTGGGCCCGCTCGCGGATCGAGCAGGTATTGAGCAGGATCACGTCGGCATCTTCGGCGCGGGCGGTGACTTCCAGGGCCTGGTGTTCGCCCAGCAGATCGACCATGCGCGAGCTGTCGTACTCGTTCATCTGGCAACCGTGGGTTTCGATATAAAGCTTCTTGGCCATGGGAATCGTCAACTGGTGGTAAAGAACCGCGCATTATAGGGGGCATGCCCATTGGTTCCTAGCGTTGTGCATCGGGTGCCATGCTATAGTTCGCGCCCTCTTTTATATCCCCGATGTGTTGTTCGCCCACCATGACCAAACGTGAAGCTCCAATCTATAAGGTGATTTTCCTCAACCAGGGCCAGGTGTTCGAAATGTACGCCAAGCAGATCTATCAAAGTGATCTGTGGGGCTTCCTGGAAGTGGAAGAGTTCGTCTTTGGCGAGCGCACCCAGTTGGTCGTCGATCCGGGCGAAGAGAAGCTCAAGGCTCAATTTGAAGGCGTGGTGCGCAGTTTTGTGCCGATGCATTCGATCGTGCGCATCGATGAAGTCGAGCGCCTGGGTACGCCGAAGATCAGCGAGGCGCGGGGCACCAGCAATGTCATGCCGTTTCCGATGCCGATGCCTGAGAAGTAGGGCTTTAGACCGCGTCGACCCTATTCGCGAGCAAGCCCGCTCCCACACGTGATGAGTTCCAGCTTTGGAATGCAGTCAAATGTGGGAGCGGGCTTGCTCGCGAAGAGGCCCTAAAAAGCACCAAAGACTCAGGGCAGGGGTGAAAAGGGCGAGCGCCCATCGGCACTCTGCAATTCCTGCAGGTAATTGCGGAAAATCTGGCCCAACACCTGGGTGGCGACTTCCAGTTCATCGCGCTGCATGTGCTCGGCGACTTCGTCGGCCGTGTCCAGCGCGTCTTCGGCGCCGTTGACCGCGGCCATTTTCAGCACGATGTACGCCTGCACGTTATTGGCCGGCACGCCTTCGCCTTTGAAGAACATGTTGCCCAGCTCGAATTGCGCCTGGGCGTGACCTTGCAACGAGGCTTTCTCGAAGTAGCTCAACGCCTTGTTGAGGTCGCGGGCCGGGTTTTTACTGTCGTGGAAGTACTCGCCCAACTCGTATTGCGCCTGCGCATCCCCGCCATCGGCCTGTTTCTGGCACGCGCTCAAGGCTTCGGCCTGGCTGTCTGGCTGGGTATTGAGGGTGCAACGACCCATCGCTGGGATTAACAACGAGTTGCCGCCTGCTTGTGCATGCGCCAGCAGCGGCTGAAGGAGCAACAGGCAGCCCAGAACCAGGGTGCGGCCGGTGCGTTTCATGGGAATCGACTTACCTCTGACGGGGCGCGCGGATCCTCGGGGGATCCAATAAGCGCGCATTATGAAATAAGCAGGCCTCTGCTTACAAAGTCTTTACTCGTTTTTCTGCTGCTTGGGCAAGTTATCTGCCGGATTGCAGGTGATTTCTCTAAAAAACGCGGAAATCTCTGTAAGCAAAGTAGCAAATCAGACACCGTTTGCGCGGTGCCTGATTTTTTCGGCCAATTATTTCAGTGCAGCAAAGGCGCGCTCGGCGGCATCGAGGGTCAATTTCAGCTCGGCTTCGCCATGGGCGATCGAGGTGAAGCCGGCTTCGAAAGCGCTTGGCGCCAGGTACACACCGCCTTCCAGCATCAAGTGGAAGAAACGCTTGAACAAATCGGCGTCGCTGCCCATTACGTCATCAAACGTCACGATATCGTCGGCACCGCTGAAATACAGGCCGAACATCCCGCCCGCCTGGGTGGTAACAAAGGGGATGCCGGCGGCATCGGCGCGCTGTTGCAGGCCGTCCAGCAGGCGCGTGGTGTAGTCGGTCAGCTCGGCGTGGAAGCCCGGGCGGCTGATCAGGCGCAGGGTGGTCAGGCCGGCGGCCATGGCCAGCGGGTTACCCGACAAAGTGCCCGCCTGGTACACCGGGCCCAACGGCGCGATGTGTTGCATGATTTCGCGCTTGCCGCCGAAGCAGCCCACCGGCATGCCGCCGCCGATGATCTTGCCAAAAGTGCTCAGGTCCGGCGTGACACCATAGTGAGCCTGGGCCCCGCCGAGCGCGACGCGGAAACCGGTCATCACTTCGTCGAAAATCAGCACCACGCCGTGTTTGTCGCACTGCGCGCGCAGGCCTTCGAGAAAGCCTGGTGCCGGTGGTACGCAGTTCATGTTGCCGGCCACCGGCTCGACGATGATGCACGCCACGTCCTTGCCCACTTCATTGAGCATCTGCTCGACGGCGGCGATGTCGTTGAACGGCAGGGTCAGCGTGTGTTTGGCGAATGCCGCCGGCACACCGGCGGAGCTTGGCACGCCTTGGGTCAGCAGGCCGGAACCGGCTTTCACCAGCAGGCTGTCGGAGTGACCGTGGTAGCAGCCTTCAAACTTGATGATGCTGTCGCGGCCGGTGAAACCACGGGCCAGGCGGATCGCGCTCATGGTGGCTTCGGTGCCGGAACTGACCATACGCACCATTTCCATCGACGGTACGATCGAGCAGACCAGGTCGGCCATCTCGGTTTCCATGGCGGTCGGCGCGCCGTAGGACAGGCCGTGTTCCAGCTGCTTGCGCACCGCGTCCAGCACGTCCGGGTGGCTGTGGCCGAGGATCATCGGGCCCCAGGAACCGACATAGTCCACATAGCGTTTGTCATCTTCGTCGGTGACGTAGGCGCCTTCGGCGTGCTTGAAGAACAGCGGCGTGCCGCCCACGCTCTTGAACGCACGCACGGGGGAGTTCACACCGCCGGGGATGTGTTTCTGGGCATTGGCAAACAGCGTTTCGGAACGGGACATGATCGGGCTCTCTGAAATCAAATCTTAAGAAGGGCGTTGAACGCACGGGCGCGGCGCGTGACTTCCTGGGTGCTGTCGGCGCCAAACAGGCCGTGCACCACCGCCAGCAGGTCGGCGCCATGGGCCACCAAGGGCTCGGCGTTCTCCAGGGTGATGCCACCGATCACGCAGATTGGCAGCTGCAAACGTGTGCGGGCCTGGGCCAGCATCTCCACGGTCGCGGCAGGCGCGCCAGGCTTGGTGTTGGAATTGAAGAAGCGGCCGAAGGCGACATAACTGGCGCCTTCCTTGGCCGCCTGCTCGGCCAGTTCGATCTGGTTGTGGCAGGTGGAACCGATGATCGCCTTGGAGCCGAGCAGGGCCCGGGCCGGGGTCAGCGGGCCGTCGGTCTGGCCCAGGTGCACGCCGACGCCGAGGCGCGCGGCCAGTTCAGCGTCGTCGTTGATGATCAGTTGGGTCTTATAGCGCGAGCACAGCTCCCGCAGCTTTTCCGCTTCACGCAGGCGCCGGGCTTCGTCGCTGCTTTTGTCGCGGTACTGCAGCAGGGTCACGCCACCGTCCAACGCGGCTTCGACGTAGGCGAGGAATTTCCCGGCCAGCAGTTGGCTGTCGGTAATGGCGTAAAGGCCACGTAGTTTCATCGGGCAGGCCTCTTAGTCTTACGAGCAGAAATCCAGCGGCAACCGGCGTGGTACAAACTGGCCCTGGCCAAGTTGTTCGGCATCACGCAGGGTGCGCCAAGTGTAGTTGAGGGCCGATTGCACGGCGCTGACCAAGCCTTCGCCCTGGGCAATCCGACCGGACAACGCGCTGGCCAACGTACAGCCCGAACCGTGATAGCTGCCGGGCAGGCGCTGGCAGGTAAAGGTCTGGCGCGTGCCATCGCGGCTGTAGAGGCGGTTGTGCACTTCGTGCTCGTCGCCATGGCCGCCGGTGATCAGCAGGTGCTTGATGTACGGCAGCAGCTTCTCGGCGCATTCGTCCGCCGTGCCTTCAGGCAGCTCCGCAAGGATGCGCGCTTCCGGCAGGTTGGGCGTGGCGATCAGCGACAGCGGCAGCAACCGCTCGCGCATCGCATAACCGACGTCGTCCTTGCCCAGGCTGCCGCCGCCGCCGGCGCGCAGCACCGGGTCGCACACCACGGGCAGGTGCGGATGCGCCTGCAGCAGTTCGACCACGGTGTCGACCATCGCGGTGGAACCGAGCATGCCCAGTTTGACCGCCGCCACCTCGGAGTCGCCGAGTACAGCATTCGCCTGGGCCAGTACCCACTCGCGGTCGAGCACGCGGAAATCACTGACGTTGACGGTGTTTTGCACGGTCAAGGCGGTAACGGTCGGAGCCGCATGGCAACCCTGGGCGAGCAGGGCTTCGATATCTGCCTGCAAGCCGGCGCCACCACTGGGGTCATGGCCGGAGAGACAGAGGACAACGGGACGAGAGCTGTAGATATTCATGGTGCGCGAGCTTACCACCAAACGCTTTTGGCGGGGCCGTCTGGCGATGGCTGAATTTTGTCACTGCAGTGACGCTTTTTTGGCGGTTTTTTAGACGACAAAAATCGCTGAAAGCATCGATCTAGAGCCTTTCAAAAAATTATCTCAATGGTGTCTAGTGGCCTTTGGCAGCTATGCTAGAGTGGATCCAAACTACTGACTGTATTGCCGGTGTACGTCTTCTCAAAAGGAATGGGGGGCTTTTTTGACATGACCGGACAGGCCACGCTGGGGCTCTATGCGCTATTTGCTGATTTTTTTGTTGAGCGGGCTGCCGCTGTTCGCCAACGCCATCGAGTTCAACCAGAACACGCGAAGCCTGCCGTTGGGCCGAGCCATTCAAGTGCTCGAAGACCCGACCGATGCCCTCACCATCGCGGACGTCAGTGCGCCTTCCGCCACCCCGCAGTTCAAACCCCACGATAAAGACACCCTGAATGCCGGCTACTCGCGCTCGGTGTTCTGGCTCAAGGTCAATTTGCACTACCTGCCGACTCAGGCCGAAGCGCAGCGTACCTGGTTGCTGGAGCTGGCCTACCCGCCGCTCGACCATCTTGACCTGTACTTGCCGGACAGCAGCGGCACCTATCGCCTGGCGGGGCGCACGGGCGATGCGCTGCCGTTTTCCGCGCGTGAGATCCGCCAGAACAACTACCTGTTCAAGGTCGACTTCGCGCCGGGCGAGGCCAAGACCGTCTACCTGCGCCTGCAAAGCGAAGGCTCGATCCAGGCGCCGTTGACGCTCTGGTCCAGCACCGCCTACCTGGAGCAACAGCCGCTGCGCCTGTATGTGCTGGGCCTGATCTATGGCGTGTTGCTGGGGATGCTGGTCTACAACTTGTTCATCTACCTCAGCGTGCGCGACACCAGCTACCTCTATTACATCTTCTATATCGCCTCGTTTGGCATGTATCAGCTGTCGGTCAACGGCGCGGCGGTGGAGTATTTCTGGCCGAACAACCCCTGGTGGGCGAATGCCGCGACGCCGTTTCTGATTGGCTCGGCGGCGCTGTTTGGCAGCCTGTTTGCGCGCAGCTTTTTGCACACGGCCCAGCACAGTCGCTGGATCAACCGGCTGCTGCTGGCGCTGGTGGCCTGTGGCGGTGTGGTGATGCTGTTGTCATTGATGACCAGCTACGCCCTGGCGCTGCGCCTGGCTACCGGCTTGGCGCTGGTGTTTACCGTGACCATCTTCGTCGCCGCCATTAAGGCCTGGTACTGCGGGCAGCGGGTGGCGCGCTATTTCATCATCGCCTGGTCGGCGTTTCTGTTGGGCGGGGTGGTGAATACGTTGATGGTGCTGGGTTACTTGCCCAACGTATTCCTGACCATGTACGCCAGCCAGATCGGCTCGGCGATTGAAGTGGCGTTGCTGTCCCTGGCTCTGGCCGACCGCATCAATTCCATGCGCGAGCAACAGGCGCAGATCCTCTTCGATGCCAGCCAGAAACTCGAAGTGCTCAACCAGCAGTTGGCCCGCAGTAATCGGCTCAAGGATGAATTCCTCGCCACCCTGACCCACGAACTGCGAACGCCCATGAACGGCGTGATCGGCTCCCTCGAACTGATGCAGACCGTGCCCCTGGACGCGGACCTGGCGCAATACCATCAAACCGCCGCCGGTTCGGCGCGGGACATGATGCGCATGGTCAACGGCATCCTCACCCTCACCGAGCTGCAGGCCGGTCGCCTGAGTGCCCAGCCCCAGGTATTCAGCCTGCGCGGTACGCTCGACACCTTGCGCCAGCAATTCACCGCCAACGCCCAGAGTAAAGGCCTGGCGTTTTCCATCGACGTGGCGGACGAGTTGCCGGACCGCGTACTGGGTGACGCCGACAAACTGCTGCAGAGCCTGGATTGCCTGCTGGACAACGCCTTCAAATTTACCCACGAAGGCTCGGTGCGCCTGCGTGTGGTGGGTGTGCCCCAGAGTGACGGCGGTCTGCGTTTGAGCTTTATCGTCACCGACACCGGTATCGGCTTTGCTTTCCTCGACGAGGCGACCCTGTACCAGCGTTTCTTCCAGCTGGATGGTTCCACCACCCGCGAGTATGGCGGCCTGGGTATCGGCTTGGCGATCTGTCGGCAACTGATCGAGTTGCTGGGCGGGCGTCTCACCCATCATTCCGAGCCGCGCAAAGGCAGTCGCTTCCAGCTGGAACTGGAAGTCAGCCCGGTAGCGTCAGACTCCAAGCCAGCGCCGGATCGGCAACGCGCGCCGCAGGAGTGTTCGGTGTTGTTGGTGGATGACAACAGCGTCGGCCAATTGGTCGTGCGCGGCATGCTGCTCAAGCTCGGTTACCGGGTAAAAACCGTGGACACGGGCCCGAACGCGTTGGCGGCTTTGCAAGCGGGGGATTTCGACGCCGTACTGTTGGATATTCCCGAAGGGGGTTTTTCGTTGTGCTGTCAGATCCGTGCACTGCCGGGCTGCGGCGAGTTGCCGGTAATCGCCCTGAGTACGTCGCTGAATGTGTCGGAGCGAGAGCGCTGTCATGGCATCGGCGTCTCTGAGCATCTGGTCAAACCTGTGCGTTTCGAGGCCTTGCAGGCGGTGTTGGAGCGTCGGTTGTTGTGTCCGGCAGAGGGTGAAAGCGCCGCGTATTCGGCGGGTATGCCACTTTTTTAAGCGTCGTAGCAGTGCTTAACTGAAAAAACCGGCCTCAATCGACGGGCACCGTGCAGGAGCGAGCTTCGATCGAAATGGGCCTTTTTCCAGGAGGCCCGTCATGAACCTGCATCAGTTTGCCGAAACCCACGACGTCACCAACCAGCCACCGTCCCTGGACGGCACCAACCTGTACCGTATCGATGTGCCCCTGCAGGAATGGTCGCGCCGCTTTGGTGCCGGCTGGGCGCAAGCGCGCATCGATGCCTATGGTGCGCTGGCCGGCGGGCCGCTGATGGAAGCCGGGTTCCTGGCGAATCAAAACAAACCGGTGTTCAGCAGCCATGATCGTTATGGTCATCGCATCGACCTGGTGGAGTTTCACCCGGCTTACCACGAATTGATGCGCACGGCCGTCGAACACGGTTTGCCTTCGCTGCCTTGGGCGCATCCGCAGTCCGGCGCCCATGTGGCCCGCGCCGCCATGACCTACCTGCACAGCCAGGCCGAAGCCGGCACCGGCTGCCCGCTGACCATGACGTTCGCCTGCGTACCGGCCCTGCGCCTGCAACCTGACCTGGCCGAGACCTGGCTGCCGAAAATCCTCACTACCCAATACGACCCGCGCAATGTCGGCATCGCCCACAAGGCTGGCGCCACGCTCGGCATGGCCATGACCGAGAAGCAGGGCGGCACCGACGTGCGCGCCAACACCACCCGCGCTTACCCCGTGGGCGCCGGTGGGCCGGGGCAAGCCTATGAACTGGTGGGCCACAAGTGGTTCTGCTCGGCACCGATGTGCGATGCCTTCCTGACGCTGGCGCAAACCGACAAGGGCCTGAGCTGTTTCCTGCTGCCCCGGCACCGCCCGGATGACACGCGCAACGAGTTCTACATCCAGCGCCTGAAAAACAAGCTCGGCAACTGCTCCAACGCCTCCAGCGAGGTGGAGTTCCGTGGTGCCCTGGCCTGGATGATTGGCGAAGAAGGTCGTGGCGTGCCGACCATCATCGAGATGGTCGCCATGACCCGCTTCGATTGCATGGTCGGCTCCAGCGCGTTGATGCGCCAGGCGCTGACCCAGGCCAGCCATCATTGTGCCCATCGTTCGGTGGGCGGCCGTGTACTCAGCGAACAGCCCTTGATGCAAAATGTGTTGGCGGACCTGGCGCTGGAAAGCGAGTCCGCTCTGGCCTTGAGCCTGCGCATGGGCCGGGCGCTGGACCATTTGGGGGATGAGCAGGAAGCCAAGTTCGCCCGGCTGGTGACGGCGGTGGGCAAGTATTGGATCTGCAAGCGTGCCCCGGCCATGATCAACGAAGCCGCCGAGTGCATGGGCGGTGCCGGGTATGTCGAGGACAGCATCCTGCCGCGCCTGTACCGTGAGGCACCGGTGAATTCGACGTGGGAAGGTTCCGGCAACGTGCAATGCCTGGACGTGCTGCGCGCATTGTCGAAAGAACCCGGCGTACTGGAAGCGCTGTTTGTCGAGTTGGGTGATGGGCATGGCGACCGGTTGCTGGCGCGGCATATCGAGCAGCTGAAAACGGCGTTCATGGACACCCAGGATATCCAGTACCGCGCTCGGCAACTCACCGAAGATATCGCAGTGGCGTTGCAGGCCAAGCTGTTACTGGAAGCCGGCAATGCGGCGGTCAGCGATGGGTTTATCGCCAGTCGATTGGGCGAATCGTCCGGTCGGGCGTATGGCACCTTGCCGCGCGGTGTGGCGGTGGAGGCCATTGTGGCTCGCTCAACCCCGCAATCCCTCTGACTGAGCACGGTCCAAATGTGGGAGCTGACCCACCGCCCTCGCGGGCAAGCCCGGCTCCCACATTGATCGCATTCCAGCTGAGATAAGGGCAAGATAAAGGCCTGCACGTCAGAACACAGGATGCTTACCGTGACCGAAGCTTTTGTTGTCGTTCAAACCGCCGAAGAAGCCGTGGATCGGCTGGCGGCCCTGCATGAGCGTGCCACCGGTGCGCTCAATCAGGCCCTCAAGCAATACCTCAAGGACCGCGTCGAGCCCGACGCCGAACAACGTGCGCTGTTTCGCTATCCGGAACTGCGCCTGACCTACCACTGCCACGGCGAAGTCCCACAGACCACCCGGGCGTATGCCAAGGTTCAGCTGCCGGGGACCTACAGCGTTACCGTCACCCATCCTGCGGCGTTCCGTAAATACCTGCTGGAGCAACTGGTGCCGCTGATGCACGACTTCACCGTGACGGTGGAAGTCGGTGTCAGCCAGCAGAATATCCCGTATCCCTACGTGGTGGAGCAGGGCGATGAACTGGCTGGCTCCGGCGTGACCGCGGCGACCCTGGCTCGCGTATTCCCGAGCACCGACCTGTCGGCCGCCACCGATGGCATCGCCGATGGCCTGTACGACTGGGAAAACACCGATCCGCTCCCTCTGGCGCTGTTCGATGCGGCACGCGTGGACTTTTCCCTGCGCCGCCTGGTGCACTACACCGGCAGCGACTGGCGCCATGTGCAGCCGTGGATCCTGCTGACCAACTACCACCGTTATGTCGACCAGTTCATCCTGCATGGTCTGGAGCAACTGCGCAGCGATCCGCGTTTTATCCGCATGGTGTTGCCGGGCAACGTGGTGATCGACAAGAGCATGGACCACGGCGAAGCCTCCGCCATTGCCGCAGGCGTGGTGTGGCACCGCTACCAGATGCCGGCCTACCACCTGCAGGCGGCCGACGGCCACGGCGTGACCCTGGTGAACATTGGCGTTGGCCCTTCCAACGCGAAGAACATCACCGACCACCTGGCTGTGCTGCGTCCACATTGCTGGCTGATGATCGGCCACTGCGGCGGCTTGCGCCAATCCCAGACCATTGGCGATTACGTGCTGGCCCACGCTTACATGCGCCGCGACGGGATTCTCGACCGCGTAGTGCCGCCGAACATCCCGATCCCGGCCCTGGCCGAAGTACAGATGGCCTTGCAGCAAGCGGCGGCCAACGTCACCGGCGAAAAGGGTGAAGAGCTGAAAAAACGCCTGCGCACGGGCACCGTGCTGACCTACGACGACCGCAACTGGGAACTGCGCTGGGCTCAGGAACGGCCGCTGATCAACCTGTCCCGCGCCGTGGCCGTGGACATGGAAAGTGGCACCATCGCCGCCCAGGGTTATCGCCTGCGGGTGCCATACGGCACTTTGCTGTGCGTATCGGACAAGCCGCTGCACAGCGAAATCAAGCTGCCAGGTTCAGCCAACGCCTTCTATGAGCGCGCGGTGAGCCAGCACTTGAAGATCGGCATCGAGGCGGTGGATTTGCTGCGCACCGAACTCAACTCGCTGCACTCGCGCAAACTGCGCAGCTTCGACGAGCCGCCATTCCGCTAAGCGGTTGGGATGGTCATTTAACGGTCAGGCCACTAGCATTGTCGGTCCTGACCGTTAGATGTTCCTTTGCCATGTCGCGTCCCACCCGTCCCGATTCTCGCCGCCCCGGCGTGAAACCTCCGTATTCCGCAGCGCGGCGTGTCGCCAAGGCGCCACCGGCCGAGCCGAAATTGATCCTGTTCAATAAACCCTTTGACGTGCTGACCCAGTTCAGCGACGAAGGCGGACGTGCGACCCTCAAGGATTTCATCGCCATCCCCGGCATCTATCCGGCGGGCCGCCTGGACCGTGACAGCGAAGGCCTGTTGTTGCTGACCAACGATGGCCAGTTGCAGGCGCGCATTGCCGACCCCAAGCACAAGCTGGCGAAAACCTACTGGGTTCAGGTGGAAGGCGAGCCGACGGAAGAGCAACTGCAACGCCTGCGCGATGGTGTCGAGTTGAATGACGGCAAGACGTTGCCTGCCCAAGCGCGGCAGTTGGATGAGCCCCAGTTATGGCCGCGCAACCCGCCTGTGCGCTTTCGCAAAAACATACCGACTTACTGGCTTGAATTGGTGATTCGCGAGGGACGTAACCGCCAGGTACGGCGCATGACTGCCGCCGTGGGGTTGCCCACCTTGCGCCTGGTGCGCGTGCGCATTGGCGATTGGACGATCGACGGCCTGGATCAAGGCCAGTGGAAGGAAGTGCCGGCGCGCTTATAAGGCGCCGGACTCGATCAGGCCGATCACCACGCTCTTGATGATGAACGCGGCCACGCCCAGGCCCAAGACGAAGAACAGGATGAAAGAGCCAAAGCGCCCGGCTTTGGACTTCTTCGCCAGGTCCCAGACGATAAAGCCCATGAAAATGATCAGCAGGGTGACCAGACCGGTCATCATCCATTCTTCAAACAGGGCGGGGTCGATGTTGTTCATTAGGGCGTTCCAGCAGGGCAGGCGGGCAGTATACGGCAGCGTTACAGACGCAACATTGACCTGGATCGAAGTGCGTCCAACTGTGAGAGCGGGTTTGCTCGCGAATGCGGTGGGTCAGTCACCTATTCATCAACTGACAGACCGCATTCGCGAGCAAGCCCGCTCCCACAGGGGATCTACAGTGTTCTTGAAATCAGGTGCGTAGGTGCGTCAGCGGCAATTCGGTGCTGTTAAGCACCTGGTTCAGCACAAAGCTTGACCGCACACTGGTCACACCTTCAATGCGGGTCAGATGCCCCAGCAGCAACTTCTGGTAGTGATCCATGTCCGGCACCACCACTTTCAACTGATAGTCCGCATCCATCCCGGTGACCAAACTGCATTCCAGCACTTGGGGCAGGGTGCGGATCGCCGCTTCAAAGTTCTCGAAACGCTCCGGGGTGTGGCGGTCCATGCCGATCAGCACATAGGCGGTGAGGCTCAGGCCGAGCATCTTGCGGTCGAGTAACGCGACCTGGCGAGCGATGTAGCCATCGTCTTCCAACTGCTTGACCCGGCGCGAGCACGGCGACGGCGACAAGCCGATGCGTTCGGCCAACTCCTGGTTGGAGATCCTCGCATCACGTTGCAATTCCGCCAAAATACTCAGGTCGTATCGGTCAAGCTTGCTCATTGGGTTAGCCTTTGTCGTAACTATTGCGGCGAATTATCCATGAAGGGTTAAAAATTGCGCAAGCACTGTTTATTGACGCAATCTTCGCAATCATCTGCCGGGCGTTGACGGGTATCTTTATCAACAGAATCACCGCCTGGACAACAGTCCACTTGCAGCGAGCCCAATCAGGCCCGCTGCGGCCGCCACCCCAGCAGGGTTGAGCCGGCCTCCAGGCTGCACACTGTCCACAAGACGGCGTGAGGTGAGCCAACGCCAAAAGCGTTGAGCCAGGACGAAATTCTCAAGGGGTGGCCGACGGGTCACCCCTTTTCTTTTGCCTGCTGATAACCTGTCCGCGAACCGGGCCTGGCTTTTCCAGTCTCATGGACAGGCCCTAATCCGCAGTGAGGAATAGCATGAAGCGCATCTGGCGTATGGCAGGTGTAGGTTTGCTGATGGTCACCGTTGGCGCCCAGGCAGTGGCCGAGGAGCGTGACAACGGGCCGCGCGGTGACGGCGGTGGACAGCACGAAAGAGGGCCGGAGGGCGGACGGCCAGGGGGAATGAACAGCCGCGCCCGCAGAATAACCCCTCGCGTCCACAGAACAACCAGCCTCGGCCGGAAAACAATCAGCCACGCCCGCAGAATCAGCATTTTGATCGAGGTGGCCAGAACAGTGGCGGCCAATGGCAGGGGCACCCCCAAGGTAACGAGCAGGGGCGGCCGCAGCCACAACCACAACCCTCGAATAACCTGCCGATCCAGAGTCGCCCCGACACCGTGCGCCAGACCCAGGAACCGCGCCAGGGCTACTACCGCGACATCCCTCGACGCAATGACGGCAACCCGCACTGGGAAGCCGGCGGCCCGGGCTCGCGTCCCGGCGACAACCGCTGGCCCGGTCGTCCCGACGGCCATGGCAACGGCTGGGGCCCAGGCCCGCAACATCGCCCCGGCTACGTGATCGACCGCTTCCCCGACCGCAATTACCGCGTGCCTTACCGTGGCCAGGATTACTTCTACTCCGGCGGCTATTGGTACCGTCCACAAGGCCCGCGCTATGTGGTGGTGACGCCGCCTTACGGCATCCGCGTGCATTACCTGCCGGACTACGCCCGTGAAGTGTGGGTGGGCGGCGCGCTGTTCTTCCTCGCCGCCGGCGCCTATTACACCTACGAAAGCAGCTCCCAGCAGTATGTGGTGGTGCAACCGCCAGTTGCCGTGCCTGCACCGCCGCCCGCGCCGCAAGGCAATGGCTATGACGTGGTGGCGTATCCGGCCAACGGCCAGTCACCGGCGCAGGTACAACAGGACGGTTATGACTGTTATCGCTGGGCCGTTCAGCAGAGCGGCTTCGACCCGCAGCAAGTCACCTACGCCCCCGACCCGGCGGTGGTGCAAACCTACCGCCAGGCCCAGGGCAACTGCCTGAGCAGCCGTGGTTATCAGGTGCAGTACTAGGTTTTATTGCCCGTGACCACTTCCCGCGGGTCGGCGTGCACCAGTACTTCGGCACGCGGGTAAGCCTTGTGAATGGCATCGGCGGCCTGGTCGCTGATGCCATGGGCCACTGACAGCGTCAATTCCCCCGGCAATTCCAGGTGCAGCTGCACAAACCAATGGCTGCCGGAAATCCGCGTGCGCAAATCATGCGCACCCAATACGCCCGGTACGCCGCGGGCCAGTTCCAGCATGTGCTGGCTGACGTCCGGCGGCAGTTCCTCATCCATCAACACCGCGAAGCTTTCCCGGGCGATCTGGATCGCGCTCCACAAGATGTAGGCGGCAATCCCCAGGCCGAACCAAGCGTCCACCTGATGGTAGCCAAAACCTGCCACCACCAGCGCCACCAGGATGCTGCCGTTGAGCATCAGGTCCGAGCGGTAGTGCAGTGAGTCCGCGCGCACGGCGTTGGAGCCGGTTTCACGGATCACCCGGTGCTGCAGCATCAATAAGGCTACTGTCAGCACCAGGGAAAACACGATCACACCAATGCTCAACCACGGCGCGCCCACAGGTTCCGGGTGTTGCAAGCGCTCGTAGGCCTGGAGCGCGATCAACACCGCACTGCCGCCGATAAACAGCGCCTGTGCCATGCCTGCCAGCGACTCGGCCTTGCCATGCCCATAACGGTGATCGTCATCGGCCGGGCGCAGCGCGTAATGCACCGCGAGCAGGTTCAGCAGTGAGGTCACGCCGTCCAGCAGCGAGTCGGTCAACCCGGCGAGCATGCTCACCGAGCCGCTGAACCACCAGGCGATGGACTTGGTGATAATCAACGCACAGGCCACACCCACCGAAGCGCGAGTGGCCAGGCGCAAGAGCCTGGCGTGTTCGGGACTGCTGGTCATAGGCGGGTCGAATCCTTAGGCGGCGGGTTGCAGGCCCAGGCTGGCGAGCTGTTGTACGCTGCCCTTGAACTGGATCATTCGCGGGTCGTCCAGCGGCAGGCTGCGGCCGGTTTCTTTCTGGATGATGCTTTGCAGCTTGGCGTTGTCGACCTTGCCGTCGGCGCCAATGGCTTCGTGGAGTTTTTGCGGATCGACCTGGGCGGTCTTGCCCGGTTCGAAGTAGATAGCGCCAGTGGCGAAGTCCACGCCGAACGCGATCAGGCCGGGGATCACATAGAACAGCAGGCCCACCGCATCGAGCACGGCAATGGTCGGGTCAATCTTGCCGTCGATCTGGCCACGGCGGTCCGGGTAGAAGATCGAACCGCAGGCCGTCAATTGGCTCAGCAGGGTGACGGCGAGGACACCGCCAATGACACGGGAAGCGATACGCATAACATTCTCCTGAACACGATTGATACGGGACTATATGACAATACTGCCGAGCAACACCGCTCTAATGTGGGGGCTGGCTTGCCTGCGATGGCACCCCCTCGGCTTATTTGAAAGACCGAGTTGTCAGTATCGCAGGCAAGCCAGCTCCCACCTTTGACCGCGTAGCCAGGCGCAGCTGGTGGTGTTTTTCAGACCAGCGTCGGCATCCGGCAGTTCGCCGTTATACTCGCCGCTCTGCTTTGGAGCCAGTATGAATTCGTTGCCGATTGATGAAGTTTTACCCGCACTGCGTGACGCCTTGGCGAATCGCCATGAAGCCGTGCTGGAAGCGCCCCCCGGCGCCGGTAAAACCACCCGCGTGCCCTTGGCCTTGTTGAACGAGCTCTGGCTGGCCGGGCAGACCATCCTGATGCTCGAACCCCGTCGTCTCGCAGCCCGCGCGGCGGCCGAGCGTCTGGCCAGCGAGTTGGGTGAAAAAGTCGGTGAAACCGTCGGCTATCGCATTCGTCTGGACAGCAAGGTCGGCCCCAATACGCGCATCGAAGTGGTCACCGAAGGCATCCTCACCCGCCGCCTGCAGGACGATCCGGCGCTGGACGGCGTGGGCCTGCTGATCTTCGATGAGTTTCACGAGCGCAGCCTCGACGCCGACCTGGCGCTGGCCTTGAGCCTGAACGGCCGCGAACTCTTTCGCGATGATCAACCGCTGAAAATCCTGTTGATGTCTGCCACCCTCGAAGGCGAACGCCTGGCCGGGCTGCTGGACAACGCGCCAATACTGCGCAGCGAAGGGCGCATGTTCCCGGTGCAGATGCGCTGGGGCCGCCCCTACCAACCCGGTGAATTCATCGAACCGCGTGTGGTGCAGACTGTTCTCGACGCCCTGCAAGACGAAACCGGCAGCGTGCTGGTGTTCCTGCCGGGGCAGGCGGAGATTCGCCGGGTCAACCAGCAACTGGCTGACGCCCTCGGCGAGCGCGCGGATGTGGTGTTGTGCCCGCTGCATGGCGAACTGGACCTCAACGCTCAACGCGCCGCCATCGACCCGGCGCCCGTCGGCAAACGCAAGGTCGTGCTGGCGACCAACATTGCCGAGACCAGCCTCACCATCAACGGCGTGCGCGTCGTGATCGACGCCGGGTTGGCGCGGGTGCCGCGTTTCGACCCCGGAAGCGGCATGACCCGCCTCGATACCCAGCGCATTTCCCGCGCCAGCGCCACCCAGCGCGCCGGTCGAGCAGGGCGCCTGGAGCCGGGCGTGTGTTATCGCCTGTGGTCCGAAGACCAACACGAAGGCCTGGCCGCCTACGGCAGTGCGGAAATCCTCGCCGCCGACCTGGCCGGCCTGGCTTTGCAACTGGCGCGCTGGGGCGTCACGCCCACTCAGTTGGTCTGGCTGGATGTGCCGCCGACGGCGGCGTATGCCCAGGCCCAGGATCTGCTGGGGCGCCTCGGTGCGTTGGATGAAGAAAAACTCACCGCTCACGGGCAGAAGATGGCCGAGTTGCCGGCCCATCCGCGTATCGCCCATCTGCTGCTGCGCGGGCAGGCTCTTGGGTTGGCGGCGACGGCATGCGATGTGGCGGCCCTGCTGGGAGAGCGCGACATCTTGCGCGGTGGCGGTGCGGATTTGCACAGTCGATTGGCGCTGTTGTCCGGCGAAGAGCGTGCACGCGGCACTCAAGGCGGTGTACAGCGGGCCAAGCAGCTGGCGCGACAATACCGAGGCTACCTAAGAGGCCAGGCCACACAACCCGTTGCCGACCCCGATCACCCGCGCTGGCTCGGTGCCTTGCTGGCACTGGCCTACCCGGATCGCGTCGCCCAGCAGCGTCGCCCCGGCGGTGCCGAGTACCGCCTGGCCAACGGCCGCGCCGCGCTGTTCGCGGAGGCTGACAGCCTGATGAAACAGGCTTGGCTGGTGATCGCCGACCTGGGTAGCCGCCAGGGCCAGCGTGAAGAACGTATCTACTTGGCGGCGGATTTCGACCCGGCGCTGTTCGACACGGTGCTGGCCGAGCAAGTGCGCAACGTCGACCAACTCGATTGGGACGAACGCGAAGGCGTACTGCGCGCCGAACGCCAACGCAAAGTCGGCGAACTGGTGCTCAGCCGCGAACCGCTGACTGGCCTCGACGAATCCGCCCGCAGCCAGGCGCTGGTCAACCTGGTACGCCGCAAAGGCCTGGAACTGCTGCCGTGGACGCCAGAACTGCGGCAATGGCAGGCTCGGGTCATGTTGTTGCGCCAACTCGACGCCGGCAAAACCAGCGAATGGCCCGACCTCAGTGACAAGGCGTTGCTCGCCAGCCTTGAACACTGGCTGATGCCCTACCTGGGCAAAGTCTCGCGTCTGAGCCATTTCGCCAACCTGGATATCTCCAGCTTCCTGCACAACCTGCTGCCCTGGCCACTGCCCCAACGTTTGGACGAACTGGCGCCACAGCATGTGAAAGTGCCGTCGGGCTCATCGGTGCGTTTGGACTACAGCGAACAGCCGCCGATCCTGGCGGTGCGCTTGCAGGAATTGTTCGGGCTGGCCGACACCCCGCGCATTGCCAGCGGGCGCCTGGCCGTGAAGTTGCACCTGTTGTCCCCGGCGCGGCGGCCGGTGCAGGTCACGCAAGACCTGGCGAACTTCTGGCGCAGTACCTATGCCGAGGTGAAGAAGGATTTGAAAGGGCGCTACCCCAAGCACTACTGGCCGGATGACCCGTTGGTGGCCGAAGCGACGGCCCGAATCAAACCCAGAAAGCCTTGAATGTAAGTAACTCCCCCAGTCGTTTTGATGACTGGGGGGTTACCTGAACGCGTTGAATCAGAGCAAGGAGGTTGTCTTGAAGGGCTTAAAGCGCTTCAAGCGCACTGTCAAATTGCTTATGCGCGTGTCTGCTCGCGCAAGGGCTCACCGGCTTTCATCGAACGGGCGCGAACCATGTCTATGACGCGTGGGGCCAACTGCAGGGCGAGGTCTTTCTTGATCACAGGTTTTATTCCGAATTGTTAGCTTCAGTCCGTTTCCGTCGGGGCAGATGCCCCCACCGCACTGGAGTGGGAAAATACCATACGAAGAGCATGAGTATTTGCACTGACCACTTTCAATAGCGTGGCGCTGGAGCCGCGAATGAGGCTCCAGGCTGATGATTTGTTTATTCCCAGGATGGATAGTTACCCATGCTCAAATTCAATGCTCACCTCGGTTTCCAATTCAACGAATTGCCTTTTCTGCAACGCATCGAAGCCGCCGCCGCTGCCGGTTTCAGGGCGGTGGAGTTCCCATCGCCCTATGAATTTGACGCCAGCCTGCTCGCCGATCACCTGGCTCAATACAACCTGCCGTTGATTCAGTTCGCAGCGCCGGCAGGTGTTACCAAAGGCATCGCTGCCTTGCAGGGCAAGGAGCAGGAATTTCGCGATGGGCTGCGCGAGGCGGCCCGCTATGCGAAGGCGCTGAACTGCTCGGATGTGCACATCATGTCTGGCGTGACCACACCCCAGGATGAGAGCGCGCCTGCCTACGTAAGTAACCTGGAATACGCGGTCAAGTACCTCGAAGATCAGGGTTTGCGCGCGCTTATTGAAGTGATCTGCCCGCAGGCGATGCCAGGCTATTACATGTCTGACTTCAGCAAGGCGCAACAGGTGCTGGAAACCTTTACGAGTGTCGGGCTGATTCTGGATCTTTACCATGCCCAGCTTTTGACCGGCGACGCAGCCGGGGTGTTGGCGCAGTTTTACGACAGGACCGTCCATGTACAAATCGCCGACAACCCGGGGCGTCATGAGCCGGGCACCGGAACCATGGACTTTGCCGCGTTGTTCGCGGCGCTTGAGCAGCGTGGCTACCGAGGATGGATCGGCTGTGAATACCGCCCATCCGGCACCACGGTTGAAAGCCTTGAGTGGCTTAAGCCGCTGCGGGCCTAGGTGTTGAAACCCTAGGGGCTATTGTGCGGCAGGCAGCAGGAAGCGGGCGATCACCGGCAGGTGGTTGGAAATACGTAACGTATCCTCCTGGCGCACCTTGGCCTCCACCCGTTTGATCCGCGGGCTGTAGAACAGGTAATCCAGCGTACGGTCCGGCCCGTCCACGCTCGGGTCGTTGGGGAAGTTCGTCAGCCATTTCTCACGATCGATCCCGCTGGATTGGCTGTTGCTCGGTATCATCGGGTATTTGTCCCACAGCAGATGCAGCTCGCTGTCCGGCGAATATTGCCCGCGTTTGGTGGCGTCCAGGCGCAGGAATTGGCCCAGTGGCAGCAGGTTGAAGTCCCCACCGATCAGCCAGGGCGTGCCACGGCCCTCAAATTTATCCAGCAATTTGACCGTGGTCTGGACCTGCTCCATCACCGCGCTGCGGCCAGGGGCGTCACCGTCCATGCGAGTGTTGAGCACCGCGAGTTGTCCGCCGTCGCTCAGGGGCAGGTAGGTCAACAGCAAGGCAGGCTTGGGTTGAAACTGGCGACTCAGGATGTTGGCCTCGGGCGCCGGCAGCTGCAGGCGTTCGGCGTGTTCGATCTGGTAACGGCTGAGGGTCGCCAGTTTGCGGCCCACGCTGCCGAAGATGTGCAGGTTTGGCACGAAGTCGGCTTTCCAGTCGAAGGCCTGGGCGCTGCACGGGTAGAGATCGACCAGGCGCTCTTGCAGCAGGGCCAGTTGGTCCTGGTAGTGGGACGGCTTGGCGTTTTCGTCGAGCTCCTGCAGCAGCAGGATGTCGGGCTGTTCGTCGCGGATGACCCGCGCCACTTCGTCGAGGCTGGCGGCCATGTCTTCCACGGTGGGGCGGTCGTCGGGGCCGCTGCCGTCGGAGGTGTCGTACCAGAACACATAATTTTTGCCGGCCAGGTATTGCACGTTCCAGGTCATGACCTTGAGCGCTTGCCCCGGCAACAGCGTGGGCGCACGCGGCGCGACGCAGCTCACCGGCAGGGTTTCCTTCGCCTCGGGGCGCCAGGTCAGGCTGTAGATCAGGGCGGTCAGCAGGCCTGCGATGATCAGCAGGCCCAGCAAGGTGATGCGCAATAAACGGGTCATTGGCTCGGCTTATAGCGTTTCAGAGGTGGCACGGAGCATATCACCGCGCGTCGGCATCGCCACCGATCAACATGAATAAACGGAACAGCACCACGCTGGTAAACAGCTGCAGAAAGCTGTGGGCGCTGTCCAGTAGCAGCCCCAGCAGCGGCGCAGGCGTTGGATAGGCCGCAACGCTGGCGCCTTTGAGCAACCACAGTGGCGTCATCACGCACAGCAGGCACACCAGGATCAGCCAGAAATGCCCACGGCTCAGACGGAAACTTTCCTTCATCGCCTCCAACGCCGGCATGCCACGCAGCACCAGCAGGTATTCGGCAAATGCCAGCACCACCATCAGCCACAGCCCCGGCAGGAAATACAGCGACAGCCCCAGCAGAATCAGCAGCGTGCTCATCGCGGTCAGCAGGGCAAAGCGCGGCCACAGAGTAAGGGCCATGGCCCAGACATCTTTAGTGCCCGGCGACTCGCCACGGGTGCGAGCATCCAGAAACAGGATCAATGCGCCGGTGTACAGCGGGTACACCAGCAACCCCACCACCACGCTGTAGCCGGGAAACGCATCCGGGCCGACGACATGGTTGAGCACCTGTTGCAGCAGGGCTTCGAAAATCACCAATGGCAGACACAGCTGGACGATGGCGCCCAGGTTGCGTTGGGTGAAACGGAAGGAGTCGCGCAGCACGTCTAACGGATTCATCAAGTTCATCGCAGGCCTGAAAGCAAGGGCAACACTTTAACCGATCATTACCGGAGGTAAGCAAACGTAAACCTTGAGTAAAGACCATTGAAACAACTCGTAACATCCCCATAACTAGGTCGGCGCCTGAATAAAGGCGAGACCACGATTTTTACCGGCAATCTAACGAGGTCGCCATGAACAGCGAAGAGCAAACCCTGATCGATGGACTGTTTTCACGGTTGCAACAAGCCGAAACGGACTCAGCCCCCCGCGACGCCCAGGCCGAAGCGCGGATCAAGGAACACATGACGCGCCAACCGGCGGCCGGGTACTACATGACCCAGTCGATCCTGGTGCAGGAACATGCGCTCAAGAGCCTCGACGCGCAGAATAAGCAGCAAGCGCAACAGATCCAGCAATTGCAGGACGAGCTGCAACGGGCCAAGTCCGCGCAGCCAGCCCCGGCGAGCAGCGGCGGATTCCTGTCGAGCATCTTTGGTGGTGGCGGTTCCCGTGATCCGCAACCGGCCCAAAGCGCGCCGGCGTCTTCCGGTGGCGGCTGGCGCGAACCGGCGCGGCCAGGGTTCAGCCAGCCTGCGCCGCAGCAGAACTATCAACAACCTGCTCCAGCCGCTCCGGTGGGCAGCGGTTTTCTTGGCGGCGCGATGAAGACCGCCGCCGGCGTGGCCGGTGGTGTGTTGCTGGCCGAAGGCATCAGCAGCCTGTTCCATCACAACCAGCAACCGCAGGTGGTGGAGGAAATCATCGAGCAACCGGCACCGGCCAGTGATCAAGGCGGCTGGGGCAATGACGACCAGAAATACGCCGGCAATGACAGCTGGGGTGGCAACAATTCGGACAGCTTTGCCGACAGCGATTATTCCGACGACTCTTCCTCCTTTGGCGACGATGATTCCTTCGTCTGACTCACCTTGGCCCGGGGCGAGTGTCGCCCCGGTCTGATTTTTCCCGGAAACCTTCTCGCGGCTGGCATACTGGCACCCTTTCCGGGCCCTGGCGCCTGGCTGTCATGAGGAAGTACGGTGAAAAAAATTGCAGTGTTCGCCGATGTGCAAAACCTCTATTACACCGTCCGCCAGGCCTATGGTTGTCACTTCAACTACGCCGCGCTGTGGGCTGACATCAGCTCGCGCGGGCAGATCGTCGAGGCATACGCTTATGCCATCGACCGTGGTGACAGCAAACAGCAACAGTTCCAGCAGATCCTGCGCAACCTGGGTTTCACGGTGAAACTCAAACCCTACATCCAGCGCAGCGACGGCTCGGCCAAGGGCGACTGGGACGTGGGCATCACCCTCGACATCATGGACGCCGCCGACCACGTCGACGAAATCGTCCTGGCCTCCGGTGACGGTGATTTCGACATGCTGCTTGACCGGGTTATCCACAAGCATGGCGTCGAAGCCGTGGCCTACGGCGTGCCGGGGCTGACGGCCAACTCACTGATCCGCGCCGCCAGCCGTTATGTGCCGATCGAAGGCGCGTTGCTGCTTAAATAGATTCTTTCACGGAGTTGGAACAGGTTTGGAACGTATAGCGGTCATCGACTTTGAAACCACCGGCATCACCCCGAGCAGCCACTGCCGGGCCACGGAAATCGCGGTGGTCATCCTTGAGCGTGGCCAGATCGTGGACCGCTATCAGAGCCTGATGAAAACCGGCGTGCATGTGCCCGCTTTCATCGAACAACTCACCGGCATCAGCAACGCCATGCTGCGCAGCGCGCCGCCGGCCGAGCGGGTAATGAACGAGGTCAACGAGTTCGTCGGCACCACGCCGCTGATGGCGCACAACGCCGCGTTCGACCAGAAGTTCTGGGACTACGAGCTGAGCCTGATCCGCCGCACCCGCCTGCAGAAATTCGCCTGCTCCCTGCTGCTTGCCCGCCGCCTCATGCCGGCTGCGCCCAACCACAAGCTCGGCACCCTCAACGCCTACGCCCAACTGCCCCACACCGGCCAGGCTCACCGAGCGCTGGCGGATGCGGAAATGGCGGCCAACCTCACGGCCCACCTGGCCCAGGAACTGCGGCGTACCCACGGCTTGCGTGAACTGTCCCACGACCTGCTGTGCACCTTGCAGAAAGTGCCAGCGGCGAAGATCAATGAGCATCTGAAGAAACATCGCGGGTTCTAAACCCGCCGCAGTCCCAAAACAACCGAAGATCCAATGGTGGGAGCGGGCTTGCTCGCGAAAGCGGAGTGTCAGTCAGCACCTGTATTGACTGATCCACCGCTTTCGCGAGCAAGCCCGCTCCCTCATTAGCTAGGCGGCGGTCATCGAGGGGCAGTCTTTGCGCAGATCAGCGAAAAGGTCATTCAGCTATTCGTCGACATCATCGGCTTCATCGACCGCAGCCAAGTGACAGAGCAAACGGATTTCATCCATGACTTCAAGATCATTGATGACGATTTGACCTGCTTCGTCATGCAGATCAAGTGGCAGTTCAAGCTGCAAGCCACTCAGGCAGATTGGGATGACATCACCACGATCAGGCAGATTATCGATTGGATTGTTGAACGCTCAAATGTGCATTGATGCAACTTACGTCATCGCAGGCAAGCCTGCTCCCACAGTTGGAATGCATTTCAAAGGGGGGAGCCGGGCTTGCCCGCGATGGCGGTGGGTCAGCCACCACTCTTCCCGATCCCCTCCAACTGCCCCAACGGCACCCGCCGCTCTATCGCGCTCGACAAAATGATCGAGGTCTTGCTGAAGCCGAATTTCGCTACGCGATTGATCAAGTTCTCCAACTCCGGCATAGACCCCACTGCCGCCTGCATGATCACGCACGGATCACCCGTCACCCGATGGCACTCGGTCAACTCAGGGATCTGCGCCAGGGCGTCGTAGGTCTTTTGGCTGCCATGGTTAGTCAGCCGCAGTTCCATCACGCATTGAATCGGCAAACCGACTTTGGACAGGTCCACCTTGGCCTGATACCCGGTGATCACGCCACTGGCCTCCAGCTTCGCCACGCGTTCGGCCACGGCAGGGGCAGAGAGGTTCACCGTGCGGGCCAATTGCGCGTAGGAAGCGCGGCCGTCTTCGAGCAGGGCGCTGAGGAGCAGGCGGTCGTATTTGTCCATGATAAGGCTCCGGTTGCGCGTGACTTTCGAAAGCACGGTTTATAGCCTTCACAACCATGCTTTGAAAAGTGTATTGGCGTTTTAAACAGGTTTTGTAACTTATGTTTAGCGACCTGCCTTTTTAGAATAAGCCTCCCATCTCCTGCCATAGAGCCGCCCAATGCCTGGCCCACGTCGCTTTCCCTTACCGTTGATCGCCGCCTTTTTTGCGTTGTATGTGATTTGGGGGTCTACCTACCTGGTGATTCGCATCGGTGTGGAGTACTGGCCGCCGTTGTTGCTGGCGGGGATTCGGTTCTGCACGGCGGGGGCATTGATGTACGGCTTCCTGCGCTGGCGCGGGGTGCCGGCACCGACTTGGCCGCAGTGGAAGGCGGCCGGGATGATCGGTCTTTTGTTGCTCACCGTGGGCAATGGTGGGGTCAGTGTGGCGGAACACATGGGTGTATCGTCCGGCGTGGCGGCGTTGGCCGTGGCGACCGTGCCGTTGTTCACCTTGCTATGTGGGTATTTCTGGGGCGCGCGTAACACCCGTCTGGAATGGGCTGGGGTGATCCTGGGGATCATCGGCATTGCCATGCTCAACATGGGCAGTACGTTGCAATCGAGCCCGATGGGGGCTGTGTTGCTGTTGGTGGCGGCGGCATCCTGGGCGTTTGGTTCGGTGTGGAGCCGACAGTTGCCGTTGCCCCAAGGCGCCATGGCCAGTGCTGCGGAAATGCTGGTCGCCGGTGTGGCGTTGCTGATGGTTAGCGCGCTGTCCGGTGAACGCCTGCAGGCTGTGCCACCGCTGGAAGGCTGGCTGGCCCTGGCGTATCTGACCGTGTTCGGCTCGATCATTGCCTTCAATGCCTACATGTACCTGCTCAAGCATGTCCGCCCGGCGGCCGCGACCAGCTATGCCTATGTGAACCCGGCGGTGGCGGTGTTGCTGGGGATTGTGTTCGTGGGCGAGACCATTGGTCTGGAAGAAGCCCTGGCCATGTTGGTGATTATCAGCGCCGTGCTGTTGATCAGCCTGCCCCAGTGGCGCAAGCCGAAGCCGGAAATAAGGTAAACTGCCGCGCATTACGCCCTTGCGCTGAATTTTTCCTACGGTATCTACATGACTTTCGCCACCCTTGGCCTGATCGAACCCTTGCTGCGCGCCCTTGAGACGCTTGGCTACCAGACCCCGACGCCGGTGCAGGCGCAAGCCATTCCGGCGGTGCTGGCCGGTCGCGACCTGATGGCCGCGGCCCAGACCGGCACCGGCAAGACCGCCGGTTTCGCCGTGCCGTTGTTGCAACTGTTGACGATGGAAGGGCCGAAAGTCGCCGCGAACTCGGCCCGTGCGCTGATCCTGTGCCCGACCCGCGAGCTCGCCGAACAGGTGCACGCCAGCGTCGCCGAATACGCGCAAAACCTGCCGCTGACCACTTACGCGGTGTACGGCGGCGTGAGCATCAACCCGCAGATGATGAAGTTGCGCAAAGGTGTCGACATCCTGGTCGCCACCCCTGGCCGCCTGATTGACCTGTTCCGCCAGAACGCGCTGAAACTCAACCAGCTGCAAACCCTGGTGCTGGACGAAGCCGACCGCATGCTCGACCTGGGCTTCTCCGAAGAGCTGGCGAACATCTACCGCATGCTGCCGAAAAAGCGCCAGACGCTGCTGTTCTCCGCGACCTTCTCCGATGACATCCGCCTGCTGGCCGGGCAGATGCTCAACGATCCGCTGAGCATCGAAGTCAGCCCGCGCAACGTCGCTGCCAACACGGTCAAGCAGTGGGTCGTGCCGGTGGACAAGAAGCGCAAGCCGGAGCTGTTTGTGCACCTGATGCGCAAAGGTCGCTGGAAGCAGGTGCTGGTGTTCGCCAAGACCCGTAACGGTGTGGATGCGCTGGTGGATAAGTTGCAGGGCCTGGGCATCAATGCCGACGGCATCCATGGCGACAAGCCTCAGGCTACCCGCCAACGCGCACTGGACCGCTTCAAGTCCAGTGAAGTGCAGATCCTGGTAGCCACCGATGTGGCGGCCCGTGGCCTGGATATCGAAGACCTGCCGCTGGTGGTCAACTTCGACCTGCCGATCGTGGCCGAGGACTACATCCACCGTATCGGCCGTACCGGCCGTGCGGGCAACACCGGTGAGGCGATTTCCCTGGTGTGTGCCGATGAAGTGAACATGCTGTCGGCCATCGAGATGCTGACCCGTCAGACCCTGACCCGTCACATGGAACAGGATTTCGAACCGGAGCACCGCGTGCCGGACACCGATGCCAGCGGGCAGGTGGTGAAGAAGCCGAAAAAACCGAAGAAACCTAAAAGCTCTGGTGGCGGCGGTAAGCGCAACCTGGGCAAGTGGGTGGACAGCGGGGAAGTGGCGCCGGCAGAGCCGTCGATCAAACCGGTGCGCAAGGTGCCTGTTTTTAACACTGGGCCGCGCAAGAAGAAGTGATTTTTCGGCGTTGCTGATGGCCCCATCGCGAGCAAGCCCGCTCCCACATTTTGAATGTATTCACAGATCAAAAATGTGGGAGCGGGCTTGCTTGCGAAAGCGACTTTGAATTCACCACCAGTCTCAGCGCTTAAGCCACTCCAACATGCCGCGCCCAGCCGCCCGTCCGCTGGCAAAGCATCCTGTGAGTAGATAGCCCCCCGTCGGCGCTTCCCAGTCGAGCATCTCCCCTGCACAAAACACCCCCGGCAACGGTTTGAGCATCAACCGCTCATCCAACGCCTCAAACGGCACGCCGCCGGCTGTGCTGATCGCCTCATCCATTGGCCGGGTCTTCACCAGGGTCAACGGCAGCGCCTTGATATCCACCGCCAATTGCGCCGGATCGTTGAAGTGGTCAGCCGGTGCCAACTCGCGCAGCAGTGCCGCTTTCACCCCGTCCAGCCCCAACTGACTGTGCAAATGCTTGCTCATCGAGCGTGAGCCACGTGGTTTGGCCAGCGCGGCCTGAACCTTGTCCAGCGGCTTGCTCGGCAACAGGTCGATATGCACGGTGGCCGAGCCGTCGCGGTTGATCACTTCCCGGATCGGCGCCGACAACGCGTAGATCAAGCTGCCTTCGATACCCATTGCCGTGACCACACATTCGCCCAGGCGAGGCTTGTCATCTCCCAGCCCGATGGCGACGTTTTTCAACGGCGCGCCAGCGAATTTACTGACCATCAGTTCGCTCCAGGCCGACACCTCGAAACCGCAATTGCTGGGTTGCAGCGGGGCGTAGGGTACGCCTTTGTCCTCCAGCAACTTGAGCCAGGCACCGTCAGAGCCCAGCCGCGACCAGCTGCCGCCGCCAAGGGCCAGCAGCACGGCGTCGCTGTGGACAGTTTTTTCGCCGTCAGGGCTGTGGATAAGTAAGTCGCCCTCGGCATTCCAGCCCACCCAGCGATGGCGGGTGTGGATAACCACGCCCTGGTCGCGCAGGCGCTTGAGCCAGGCACGCAGCAGCGGTGCAGCTTTCATGTCGGTAGGAAACACCCGGCCCGAGGTGCCGACAAAGGTCTCGATCCCCAAGCCGTGGATCCATTCGCACAACGCCTCGGCCCCAAATGCGCGCAGCAAGGGCGCCATGTGTGGCGCACGTTCGGCGTAGCGCGACAGAAACGCCGGGTACGCCTCGGAATGCGTGATGTTCATGCCGCCCACGCCGGCCAGCAGGAACTTGCGCCCCACGGACGGCATGCCGTCGTACAGGTCCACCCGCACGCCCGCCTGGCTCAGGACTTCGGCGGCCATCAGCCCGGCAGGGCCGCCGCCGATAATGGCAACATGAGGAGGAGGGGTCTGAGGCATGGGTCGGGCTACGGTCGCTGAATAGGCCGAGCATTCTACCCGAGGACGGCACAACTGCCTGATCAAAAAATGTACAACTTCCTACAGGCCAGACTGCTTCTGGCTTTCAGGTGCTTACGCTCAAGTTATCCACAGGTGGTTCCACAGGCATTGTGGGTAACGCCCACGGTTCAATGACAACCTGATGACGTCCACACCCGTTGCGCACTGTGGTGCAGGATGCCGTGGCGGCGGGCGAGGGCCGGGCGGTCCTTGCTGTAGCCGCCACCGATCACGCCCATGACCGGAATGTCGCGGCCCAGGCAGTGGCGCATCACGCTTTCATCGCGGGCGGCGACGCCTTCGTCTGTCAGCTTGAGGTAACCGAGGGCGTCGTCCTTGTGTACATCAACGCCGGCGTCGTATAGCACCAGATCGGGTTGGTAGAGCGGCAGCAGGTAGTTGAGGGCGTCATCCACCACCTTGAGGTAGTCGGCGTCGCCCATGCCCATGGGCAGTGGAATGTCCCAGTCACTCTGGGCTTTGCGCGCCGGGAAGTTCTTTTCACAGTGCAGCGACACGGTGATGGCGTCCGGCGTGTCGTGGAGGATGCGCGCGGTGCCGTCGCCCTGGTGCACGTCGCAATCGAAGATCAGCACACGATTGACCCGGCCGCTGGCCAGCAGGTAATGGCTGATCACCGCCAGGTCATTGAAGATGCAGAAACCTGCCGGGTAATCGTAGTGGGCATGGTGGGTGCCGCCGGCCAGGTGGCAGGCCAGGCCGTGCTCAAGGGCTTGCTCCGCCGCGAGAATCGAGCCGCGGACTGCACGTACGGTACGGCGGGCGAGGGCTTCGTTCCAAGGCAAGCCGAGGCGGCGCTGGTCTTCGCGTGACAGCTCGCCGCCCATGTAGCGTTCGATATACCCAGCGTCATGGGCCAGGGCCAGAATATCCGGTGGGCACAACTGCGGGCGCAGCAGTTGGCTGTCCTCGGTCAGGCCGCTGTCCACCAGGTGGTCGCGCAGCAGGCGGAACTTGTCCATGGGGAACCGGTGGTCCGCCGGGAACTCGGGACTGTAGTCATCGTGGTAGATCAATGGCAAAGGCATGGGATTTTCTGACGGGAACCTGCGACGGATCTTAACAGCGCTGTACACTCACGCACATGGCAAGGGAGGGGACCCATGGAGCCGATACTGGAATTGGAAAGTGCACGCCTGGTGCTGCGCCAATGGCGCGACGCTGACTTGCCGGAGTTTGCGCGCATGTGCGCCGACCCGCAGGTGATGCGTTATTTCCCGGCCACACTGAGCCATCTAGAAAGCGCCGCGTTGATCGGCCGCATTCGTGGGCACTTCGCCGAATACGGCTTTGGCCTGTGGGCGTTGCAGCGCAAGGACACCGGTGAGTTCATCGGCCTCACCGGGTTGCTGAATGTCAGCTTTGAGGCGGACTTTGCCCCGGCGGTGGAGATCGGATGGCGCCTGGCTCGCGAACACTGGGGCCTGGGTTATGCCAGCGAGGCCGCGTGGACCGCGTTGCGCTGTGGATTTGATCGCTTGAGCCTGGACGAGATTGTCGCCTTCACCACGCAAGCCAATCTGCCATCACAAAAAGTCATGCAGGCCATCGGTATGCATTACGATCCGCAGGCAGATTTTGAACACCCCAAGGTCGCAGCCGATGACCCGCTGCGCCATCATGTTTTGTATCGCATCACCCGCGCCCAATGGTTGGACACGCTGCATGGATAGGCAGCCCGGAATGCCCCATAGATTTTAGGAGTTGCTCTATGAGCCAAGTATTGGAAGATCTGGTGGACTTGCTGACCCTGGAACCGATCGAGGAAAACCTCTTTCGCGGCCGCAGCCAGGACCTGGGTTTTCGCCAACTGTTCGGCGGCCAGGTGCTCGGCCAGTCGCTGTCGGCCGCCAGCCAGACCGTAGAAGAAGCGCGGCACGTGCATTCCCTGCATGGTTATTTCCTGCGTCCCGGCGATGCAGCGTTGCCGGTGGTGTATTCGGTGGACCGTGTGCGTGATGGCGGCAGTTTCAGCACGCGCCGCGTGACCGCGATCCAGAAGGGCCACCCGATCTTCACCTGCACCACCTCGTTCCAGTACGACGAACAAGGCTTCGATCACCAGACCACCATGCCGGTGGTGGTGGGGCCGGAAAACCTGCCGTCGGAGCTGGAACTGACCCAGCAACGTGCGCACCTGATCCCCGAGCACATGCGCGACAAGCTGCTGTGCCCCAAGCCGATCGAAGTGCGCCCGGTCACCGAAAAAGACCCGTTCAACCCGCAGCCGTCCGACCCGGTCAAATACGTGTGGTTCCGTGCCGACGGCGCCCTGGCTGATGCGCCGGCGCTGCACAAATACCTGCTGGCCTATGCCTCGGACTTTGGCCTGCTGACCACCTCCTTGCTGCCCCATGGCAAGACGGTGTGGCAGAAAGATATGCAGGTCGCCAGCCTCGACCACGCGCTGTGGTTCCACGCCGACCTGCGCGCCGACGACTGGTTGCTGTACGCCATGGACAGCCCATGGGCCGGCAATTCCCGTGGGTTCTCCCGTGGCAGCGTGTACAACCGCGCAGGGCAACTGGTGGCCTCGGTGACCCAGGAAGGCCTGATCCGCCATCGCAAGGATTGGGCATGAGCCTGTCGGACGTAAAGCACTGGGTGTTCGATATGGACGGCACCCTCACGGTGGCCGTGCATGACTTTGCGGCCATTCGCGTGGCCCTGGAGATCCCACCCGAGGACGACATCCTCACACACTTGGCGGCATTGCCCGCGGATGTCGCGGCGGCCAAGCATGCCTGGTTGCTGGCGCATGAGCGTGAGTTGGCATTGGGTTCAGTCGCGGCCGAAGGCGCGGTTGAGTTGGTGCGCGAGCTGGCTGGACGCGGTTACCGTTTGGGCATCCTGACCCGTAATGCGCGGGAGTTGGCGCATGTCACGCTGGAGGCGATTGGCCTGGCGGACTGCTTTGCCATTGAGGACGTGCTGGGGCGTGACGATGCGCAACCGAAGCCCGATCCGGATGGCTTGCTGAAACTGGCAGCTGCTTGGGAGGTGGCGCCGAGCAAAATGGTGATGGTCGGTGATTACCGCTTCGACCTGGATTGTGGCCGGGCGGCGGGAACGCGGACGGTGTTGGTTAACCTGCCGGAAAACCCCTGGCCGGAGTTGGCGGATTGGCATGCCGAGGATTGCGCGGTGCTGCGCGGGATGATCTAGCCCAGACAATAGCGCTCCCACATGTTGATTGGGCTTCTTCAGGGGGATTATTGGAAGAGTACTTTCTGGCCCTCCGGTGACGTAAACATCCCATCGCCGTTATGCCCCACCCCCGGCACTTCCACCAACGTGTGGCTCAACTGCGGATGCCGTTGCTTGAGGTAGTCAAAATAGTTGTGCCCACGAATCAGGCGATACGCGCCCTGGGTTTCAGCGGCGCAGCTTTTGTCCAGTGCCGGGTGGTTCGGGTCGGTGTCTTGCTGGCCCAGCAGGTAGGTGATGTTGCGTGACACATAGGCGTGCTCAAGCTGCTCGGCGCTATGGCCCTTGGCGTAGGCCGGCAGGTGTTGCAGGCCATATTTCCAGTCGTTGAAGCCTGGGCAACTGGCCGTGTCGAACTGCACCGGGCGCTGTGCGGTGAAGTAGGCGTAGGACGACGGGTTGGCCACCACATAACGCAGGCGGATGCCTTCGGTTCGCAAGGTTGGGTGATCGTGGCCGGTGAGGGCGAAACGCTGCACCACCTGGCCGCCGCCGGAGTGACCGGCCACCACGATTTCCTTGAGCGCCGGGAATAGCGTGCGGTTGCCCAGGTGCTTGATGATCTGATCGAGGGCACCGTAGGCGCTGATTTGCCCTGGCGCGGTGGAGGGGGCGCCGGCCATCCAGTCATTGCCCTTCCAACGCAGCACCTGGTTGTCCAGGTGGTTGCGCTTTACGTCGGACGCATTGAGAAACTGCGGCGCAATCACCAGTGTGTTGGCGGCTTGGCCCGCATGCGCAGCGGCGTCTTCAGCGCTTTGCAGGTAAGTCTGCGCATTGCGCAGGCGGCCATGCACGATGACCAAGGCGCGGGTGACCTGGGGCAGCGGTTTGCGCCAGTCCTGGCTTAATCCGAGACTGAGGTCGCCGGCCTCCAGGTGAAAACGATCGGGACTGACTTCTTTTACGCCATGTTCGGCGGCCAAGGCGGAACAGGTGACTAACAAACCCAGCAGCAACCCCAATCGTTTATTCATCTAGAGACTCTTGGCGGTAAACGTGTCGCATTGAGTGATCTGGCCCTGGGCGAAGCCGGTCTTGAACCAGCGAACCCGCTGTGCCGAGGTGCCATGGGTAAACGAGTCCGGCACGACGCGCCCTTGACCCTGTTGCTGCAAACGGTCATCGCCGATGGCGTTGGCTGCATTCAGTGCTTCTTCAATATCGCCAGGCTCCAGCCAGTTCAGACGCTTTTGCGCACGGTTGGCCCACACGCCGGCGAAGCAATCGGCTTGCAGTTCCTGGCGGACCAGCAACCCGCCGTCGCCCTGCATCTGCCGGCCCTGCTGGCGCGCCGCCTGGATCTTCGACGAGATACCCAGCAGCGTCTGCACGTGGTGCCCGACTTCGTGGGCGATCACGTAGGCTTGGGCAAAGTCGCCGGCGGCCTGGAAGCGCTGCGACATTTCCCGGAAGAAATCCAGGTCCAGGTACACCTGCTGGTCAGCCGGGCAATAAAACGGACCGCTGGCCGAGGTGGCGCCACCGCAGGCGGAATTCACCCGGCCGCGGAACAGAATCAGTTTCGGGTTCTTATAGGCCAACCCGTTTTCCTTGAACACCTGGCCCCAGGTGTCTTCGGTATCGCCCAGTACCGCACGGACAAAATCCGCTTGCTCATCGTTGGCCGGCGGCGCCTGGCGTGACTGCGTGCTTACCGACGGCGCCTGTTCCATCTGGCCAGTCAGTTGGCCGAGGATCTGCAACGGGTCCTGGCCGGTCATCCAGCCGATGCCGACGATCAGCACAATGGCCGTGAGGCTCAGGCCTTTGCCGCCACCAAAGCGCATGCCACCACCACCGCCGCCACTGTCATCGCGGGCATCCACCACGTTGTCACTGCGTCGGCCTTTTTTCCATAGCATTGGGGCAATCCTCTCGATGAACCCTGTGTAGGCGCGAGCAAGCTCGCGCCTACAGTAATAGTGATAGTGACTGAGTATGGACCTTAATTTCGGCAGTAACCTTCGCCGGTATCCACCACCAGGCAATCCTTTTTATCCGCCAGCCATTTCATCCCGGTGGCAGCACCGTCGCCGGCGCGCAGCAGTTGCGGGCCATCCGGACGGGTGAAGGCGATGCCGCCTTCGGCCGCTTCCCCCTTGAACGTGCCCGAGTCATCGGCGTCGAGGCCGTATTGCATGGTCAGGATGTAATGACCGCGACCGATACTCTCGTCCTTGGCGATGGTCAGGTGGAGGCCTTCGACGCCGATCCATTTGCCGACCCATTTATCGGTGGGTGGGGTTTGCGGTACCAGGGTGGCTTGCACGGAAGCGGGCGCAGGTTTGGGCGCTTCCTGGGTTTCCTGCTTGCAGGCGGTGAGCAGGGCAAGGGCGGAAAGAGCAAAGAGGATTTTCTTCATAGCAGCAAGGCCTTGGTTAAAAAATGTGCAACTGGAAGGACGATGTGCAGCGTTGGACTCGAAACCCGTGATTTAGTGCGCTGTTCGCACGGTGTTTGGTTATGCTCTTGGGGCAGGCTCCAGCCCGGCTGCTAGATTACTGGGTTGAGCCCGATCGCGCGCCACACAAGAGAATCCGATGACCGTCAGTACCCCTTTATCCGGCGTCAACCATCCCTTCAAGGGCATTTTGCTGATCGTCCTGGCGACGTTTCTGTTTTCCAGCCACGACGCCCTGTCCAAATACCTGGCCGGGTTCTACCCGATCGTGATGGTGGTGTGGGCGCGTTACCTGGTGCACACCTTGTTGATGGCCGGGATTTTCCTGCCGCAATCGGGCTTGCGCGTGCTGCGCAGCAAGCGTCCGGGGATGCAGGTAGTACGGGCGCTCTGCCTGTTGGGCACCAGCCTGTTTTTCACGACGGCGCTGCACTACATCCCACTGGCGGAAGCCACGGCGGTGAACTTTCTCGCGCCGATCCTGGTGACGGCGCTCTCGGTGCCGTTGCTTGGTGAACACGTGACCCGAGGGCAATGGCTGGCGGTGATCTGTGGGTTTGTCGGCGTGCTGATCATCATCCACCCCGGCGGTGAATTGTTCACCCCCGCGGTGTTGCTGCCGCTGTGTTCGGCGCTGTTCTTCTGCTTCTACCAACTGCTCACGCGCATCCTCAGCCAGTACGACACACCCACCACCAGCAACTTCTTTGCCGGCCTGTGCAATACCCTGGTGATGAGTGCAATGGTGCCGTTTTTCTGGCAGGTTCCGACGCTGTGGCATGGCGCGTTGATGCTGGCGCTGGGCACTTGCGGCATGACCGCGCACTTGATGCTGACCCAGGCGTTCCGCTTTGCGGCGCCGGCCTTGCTGGCGCCGTTCGGCTATTGCCAGATCGTGTTCGCGGGGTTGTTGGGCTGGCTGGTGTTCAACCATACCCCCGATGTGACCACAGTGGTCGGCATCGGGGTGATCTGCATGAGCGGGCTGGCCGCTGCCTGGCAGCAGCGGCGCCGATAGCTCAGACGTTAGCTCAGACGTCGACGGTAGGAATCTTGCGCGGCGCCATGAAGTACATCCAGGTCAGCGCAATGAAGTACATCGCCGGGATCAACGTGAACAACACCGTGTAGTTGTTGTTGGTCACGGTGAGGATATGGCCGACGATCTGGGTCATGAACATGCCGCCGATGGCCGCGCACATGCCGCCGAAACCGAACACCGTGCTCATCATGTGCTTGGGCGTGTAGTCCATCACCAGGCTCCAGATGTTCGCGGTCCAGGCCTGATGCGCGCCGATCGCCAGGGAGATGGCAAACACCGCGACCCACAGTTGGCTGGAACCGGCCGCCATGATCACGCCGACGATGCAGCACGCAAACAGCAGCATCGACAGCAGCCGCGCCTTGATCGAGTTCATGCCGCGACCGATCAGGAACGACGACAGAATCCCTCCGCCCACGCTGCCGAAGTCCGCTGTCAGGTAGATGATGATCAGCGGGATACCCATTTGGGTCACGTTGATGCCCAGGTTGTATTGCTGATTCAGGAACGGCGGCAGCCAGTACAGGTAGAACCAGAACACTGGGGCGGTCATCGAGTAGGCGAGGGCGAAGGCCCAGGTGCCGCGCATGCGCAGGATGCGGGTGAACGGCACGCGCGGTTGTTCCGGTTCGGCTTCCTGCAGCACGTAGTCCAATTCGGATTGTTTGACGCTGGGATGGTCTTCCGGGTTGAAGTACTTCAGGCCCCAGAACACCAACCAGATCCCGCCGAGTGCCGACATGCACAGGAACGCTGCCTGCCAGCCCCATACATGCAGGATCAACGGCAGCAGCATTGGCGTCATCATCGCGCCGACGTTGGTGCCGGCGTTGAAGATACCGGTGGCCACCGCACGCTCACCGGCCGGGAACCACAAGCGCGTGGTCTTGACGCACGCCGGGTAGTTGGCGGCCTCGGTCAACCCGAGGATAAAGCGGCACACCATGAAGCCAACGGCTGAGGTGGCCAGGCCGTGGGCGCCGGTGGCCAGGCTCCACAGCAACACGGCGCAGAAGAACACACGTTTGACACCCACCCGGTCGATCAGGCGGCCCTGCAGCACAAAACCGATGGCGTAGCCGACCTGGAACCAGAAGTTGATGTTGGCGTAATCCATCGCCGTCCAGCTCATCTCTTTGGCGAGGATCGGCTGCATGACGCCCAGCGCGGCGCGGTCGATGTAGTTGAGGGTGGTGGCGAAAAACACCAGGGCCAACATGCCCCAGCGCGTTTTACCCACGGCCAGGGCGCCGCGGATCTTGTCGCCGATGCCGGCGTGCGGGGTGCCGTGGCGCGCGGCCAGGGCGGAGTTTTGCAGAGGCATGAGGTCGTACCCGTTTTTTTGAAATTTTTATGGTGTGTTCTGGGTCTTGTTACTGAATCGATGGTGCGCAGCGGCTAAAAAATCGTCAATTCGCCAAAGGGGCATAGTGTTCGATAATCGCACCAAAAACTAACCGGTTCGTACATTTTAATTGCTGTGAACAGTTTAGCGGCCAATAATTTGCCGTAAATAAGACCAGCCTCAAACGCCGGGAGTCGCCCATGCAACGCTCTATTGCCACCGTTTCCTTGAGCGGAACCCTGCCGGAAAAACTCGAAGCCATCGCGGCCGCCGGGTTCGACGGTGTAGAAATCTTCGAAAACGATCTGTTGTATTACGACGGCAGCCCCCGCGAAGTTAGGCAGATGTGCGCCGATCTGGGCATCGCCATCACCTTGTTCCAGCCGTTCCGCGACTTTGAAGGCTGCCGCCGTGACCGCCTGGCACGCAACCTGGAACGCGCCGAACGCAAATTCGACTTGATGCAGGAACTGGGCACCGACCTGGTGCTGGTGTGCAGCAATGCCTCGGCCGACTGCGTGGGTGACGAGCGTATCTTGCTCGATGACCTGAGCCTGCTCGCCGAACACGCTGGCCGTCGTGGCCTGCGCATTGGCTATGAAGCGTTGGCCTGGGGCAAGCATGTGAATACCTGGCAACAGGTGTGGAACCTGGTGCGTCAGGTTGATCACCCCAACCTCGGCGTATTGCTCGACAGCTTCCACACCCTCTCCCTTAAAGGCGACCCAAGTGCTATCGCCGAGATTCCCGGCGACAAGATTTTCTTCGTGCAAATGGCCGACGCGCCAATCCTGGCCATGGACGTGCTGGAGTGGAGCCGACATTTCCGCTGCTTCCCCGGCCAAGGTGAGTTCGACCTGGCAGGGTTCCTCGCGCCGATCATCAAGAGCGGTTACACCGGGCCGCTGTCCCTGGAAATTTTCAACGACGGCTTCCGCGCCGCGCCGACCCGTGCGAATGCGGCGGATGGCTTGCGCTCCTTGCTGTACCTGGAAGAGAAAACCCGCGAACGCCTGCAGCAGGAGGCTCCTGCACAACCGCTCGATATCCTGTTCGACACCCCGGCGGCCAGTGAATACGACGGCATCGAGTTCCTCGAATTTGCCGTGGACGAAAGCCTCGGCGCCAAGCTCACCTACTGGCTGGAACGCCTGGGTTTCGTCAAGGCCGGGCAGCATCGCTCCAAGAGCGTGAGCCTGTTGCGCCAGGGCGATATCAACCTGATCCTCAATTGCGAGCCCTATTCGTTTGCCCACAACTTTTTTGAGGCCCACGGGCCGTCGTTGTGCGCCACCGCGATTCGGGTCAAGGACAGCGCCAAGGCCCTGGAGCGCGCGATGGCTTACAAAGGCCAGCCGTATCGCGGCCTGGTCGGGCCTAACGAGCTGGAACTGGCGGCGGTGCGCGCGCCGGATGGCAGCCTGATTTACCTGGTGGATCCGAGCGAAGGCGGGTTGTACGACACCGACTTCAACCTGCAGCCCGCCGCATCATCCAGCGGCGGCTTGCTGCGCATCGACCACATGGCCATGGCTTTGCCGGCCGACAGCCTCGACAGTTGGGTGCTGTTCTACAAGAGCCTGCTGGACTTTGAAGCCGACGACGAAGTGGTGCTGCCCGACCCGTATGGTTTGGTGAAAAGCCGTGCGCTGCGTAGCCGTTGCAGCTCGATCCGCCTGCCGCTGAACATCTCCGAAAACCGCAACACTGCGATTTCCCATGCGCTGTCGAGCTATCGCGGCTCGGGCGTGCACCACATTGCCTTCGACTGCGCGGATATTTTCGCCGAAGTGCGCCGCGCCAAAGAGGCGGGTGTGCCGCTGCTGGATATCCCGCTCAACTACTATGACGACCTGGCGGCGCGTTTCGATTTCGACGACGAGTTCCTCAGCGAGTTGGCGTACTACAACGTGTTGTACGACCGCGACGCTCAGGGGGGCGAGTTGTTTCATGTGTACACCGAACCCTTTGAAGGGCGGTTTTTCTTCGAGATCATCCAGCGCAAGAACGGCTATGCCGGCTATGGCGCGGCCAATGTGGCGGTGCGCCTGGCCGCGATGGCCAAATCCCGCAGCGGCGCGGTACGCCAGGCGCGTTTATAACGCTGGGTCAGGTGCTTTCTTTCAGGCAGCATCGCGGCCCATAATCACGGCCTGCATAACACTGGCCGTGAGCGCACCATGACCACCGAGGCACCCCGCAAGAGTCGTAAGAACAATCCGGAAAAGACCCGCGAAAACATACTCCAGGAAGCCATCGTCGAGTTTGTCCAGCAGGGCCTTTCCGGCGCTCGGGTGGACGCGATCGCCGAGCGCATCCACACCTCCAAGCGCATGATCTATTACTACTTCGGCAGCAAGGAGCAGCTGTACGTCGAGGTGCTGGAGAAGCTCTACGGCGACATTCGCACGACCGAAACCCGCATGAACCTCACCGCGCTGGAACCCCGTGAGGCGATCCGGCGGCTGGTGGAATTCACCTTTGATCACCACGACCAGAACGTGGATTTCGTGCGCATTGTCAGCATCGAAAATATCCACAATGCCGAGTACGTGAAGCGTTCGGATTCGATCAAGGCGATGAACAGCAACATCCTGGAAGCGCTGGGTGCGACGTTGCGCCGTGGGGCTGAGCTGGGGTTGTTTCGCGAGGGACTGGAGCCGCTGGACGTGCACCTGCTGATCAACTCGTTCAGCTTTTACCGCGTGTCCAACCGCCATACGTTCAGTGAGATCTTTCAGATCGAGCTGTCGGATGAGGCGGTTAAACAGCGGCATCGGGACATGATTTGTGATTCAGTGATGCGTTACTTGCAGGCCTGAGTACGCACGGCGGAGTGCAGTCCCTGTGGGAGCGGGCTTGCTCGCGAATACGGTGGGTCAGTCAACTGATTCGTGACTGAAACACCGCATTCGCGAGCAAGCCCGCTCCCACCTTTGGGTTCGGTTTCTCCTGTCAGGTATTCATGCTTTGGAAGTGCGCCAGCATCCGCTGCGCATCCGGCACTTCCCCACTGAATAACTCAAACGCCTTCACCGCCTGAAACACCGCCATGTTGCCGCCATCCAGCGTACGGCAACCCAAGGCACGGGCATCACGCAGCAGTTCGGTTTCCAATGGGAAATACACGATTTCCGCCACCCACAATTCTGTGCGTAGCAAGGTGGCCGGAACCGGTGTGCCCGGCAACTTGGCCATGCCCATCGGTGTGGTGTTCACCAGGCCATCGGCCTCGGCCATGGCATTTTCCAGTTGGCTGCCCACTTGAGCGCGACCCGTGCCGAAACGCTGCGCGAGGTTATCCACAAGGTCGCGGGCGCGGCTGATGTCCACGTCGAAAATACTCAACTGCTGCACACCTTCGGCCAGCAGCGCATGCGCCACCGCCGCGCCCGCACCGCCGGCGCCCATCTGCACCACGCGCTGGCGTGCCACATCCTTCAAGTTGCGCCGAAAGCCTTCGGCAAACCCCAGGCAGTCGGTGTTGTGACCGATGCGCTTGCCGTCCTTGAACACCACGGTGTTGACCGCGCCAATGCCGCGAGCCTCGTCAGACAGTTCATCGAGCAACGGCAGGATGGCCTGCTTGCACGGGTAGGTAATGTTCAGGCCGGTGAAGTGCATCAACTCGGCCGCGTCCAGCAGGTGGGGCAGGGCGTTGGTGTCCAGGTGCAGCGGCTCAAGGTCTATCAGGCGATACAGGTAGCGCAGGCCCCGGGCATCACCTTCCTGTTCGTGCAGGGCGGGTGTGCGGGAGGCCTGGATGCCGGCGCCGATCAGGCCGGCGAGAATGCGCGGTTTCATCGGGCCGACCCTTTTAACAGCTGGCTGAAGTGTTCAAGTGCCAGGTGGTAGCCATGGCTACCGAAGCCTGCGAGGACGGCCTTGGCGATGGGCGACACAAACGAGTGATGCCGGAACGCTTCGCGGGCATGCACGTTGGACAGATGCACTTCGATCACCGGCACTTCGCTGGCGACCAGCGCGTCACGAATCGCCACCGAGGTGTGGGTCCAGGCGGCCGGGTTGATCACGATACCGGCGCAGCGGGCGCGGGCGCCGTGGATCCAGTCGAGCAGTTCGCCTTCGTGGTTGGTCTGGCGAAATTCGATTTTCAGCCCGAGCTGTTCGGCACTGCGGCCACACAGCGCGGCGACATCGGCCAGGGTTTCATGGCCGTAGGTGGCGGGCTCGCGGGTACCGAGCAGGTTGAGGTTGGGGCCGTTGAGCACCAGCACGATAGGCGGCATTAGGGGGTCTCCACAGTTATTGTTCGTTGTGGAGGTAAAATGTACCGGATGGTTAATTTGGTCAATCGGTGGCGGTGGATGTGTTCGATTATCGAACTGTTAATCAGGCCTTTCATACGGGCGGATCAGATTAGATATCAATTGAAAATCATTCTCGACAACGCTTAAGATGCCCGCCTGTTTCCTTAACATTCCAGGGAGTCGGTTTGTCGGACGTGGATCTCAAAGGCCTGTTTCTCAAGCATGCCGATACCCTGCGCGGGTATCTGGCGCGCAAGGTACGGGACCCGCAGTTGGCCGCAGACCTGGTACAGGAGAGTTTCCTGCGCCTGGCGGAAAAGCCGGCCGGCGAGCGCATCGACAACTCCCAGGGCTATCTCTATCGGACGGCGAGCAATCTGCTGATCGACCATATTCGTCAGGAAGCGCGGCGCAAGACAGACGCCGTGCCCCATGAGGCGCTGGCCGAGATTGAAGATGAAGTGGCCGGGTTGGAGGCTCAGGCAATGGCGCAGCAACAGCGACAGGCATTGAAGCAGGCACTGGCGGAGTTGCCGGAACGCACCCAGCAGATTTTCCGCCTCAACCGTATCGAAGGCATGACCCACGCCCAGGTCGCCCGGCACTTGGACATCTCTGACAGCTCCGTACAAAAGCACCTGGCCAAGGCGTTGGCTTACGTGATGCAGCGCTTGCAGGACGGCGAGGTGGCGCCATCCGACGAATGAATTACCGAAAAACGCCAGGTCAGTCGTCACAGCGTTACATAATGAAAAATTCGAGATTCACACGTGAATAGCCAGGGTCCGCAACAGCACAGCATTACCGAGGCGGCCGCCGAGTGGGCGGTGCGCTTGCACGCCGGTGCCCTGACCGACCAGGAACAGGCCGAGCTGCAGCATTGGATCGCCTGCGACAGCCGCCATGAAGCGGCATTGCGCTTTGCCGAACAAACGTGGGCGGCGTTGGGCGACGTGTACAAGGAAGAACCGGTGCACCGTCAACGTCCGTCGGCGGCGGCCCTGCCTGCGCGGCGCTCCAAACGGCGAAGGCCGTGGCAACGTGTGGCGGCCATTGCATTGGTCGTGGTGGTGGCCGGCGTCGGCTGGGTGCGTGGGCCGGACGTGTTGCTGCGTATGCAAGCCGACTACATGACCGAAAAAGGCGAGGTGCGCACCGTCCACCTGGCCGATGGCAGCAAGGTGGAATTGGACTCCGGCAGTGCCATCCGCCTGGACTACGACGGTGTGCAGCGCCGTATCAGCCTGCTCCAGGGCTCGGCGATCTTTGATGTGGCGCCGATGGTGGGCGAGGAAACCCGGCCGTTCGTGGTGCAGAGCGCCGGGGGCAGACCCGGGCGCTGGGCACGCGGTTTGTGGTGGAACGCGAAGGCGATAGCCAGGCGTGGGTCGGCGTGCTCGAACACAGTGTCGAGGTTTCCCTGCAGGCCATCCCGAAAAAGGGCCCGGCCGACCGGGTGCTCAAGGACGGCCTGGCCGCGCGCTACAACCTCCAGGAAGGCATCGTGCCCCTGGAACAGCTCGATGTAGAACGCGCCACCAGTTGGCGACGCGGTGTGCTGATCTTTGATCGCCAGCCCTTGACCAAAGTCATCGAGCAACTCAACCGTTACCGCCCCGGACGCGTGGTGCTCACCGATTCGGCACTGGGCGATCGCGAAGTCAGTGGCGTGTTTCGACTCGACATGCTCGACACCGCCCTCGGTACCCTCACCCAGGAACTGCAAGTGCAACGCTTGGACCTGGCAGGCCTCAGCCTGATCTATTGACCCTCCTACAGGTTTGTTTGCCTGCAGAAAAAAACTTTCGAAAAAGTCTTACTGACTTCCTGCGCGTCGCACGTCTTGCTAGGTGAGAAGCATTCGCATAAACAAAAAACGCTTAGCGCAGGGAACCTCAGAAATGTCAGCACTCAACAAGGGGTGTATCACCGTTAGCCGGTTAGCCCTGGCCATCCACGTGGGGCTGTTCGCTGCGGCGGCCCCGGTGTACGCCGCGCAACCTGCGGTGAAGGCTGCGCAACCTGCCGTGCTGATGCTTGATATCCCTGCGCAGTCCCTGGGCAGCGCCGTACTGGCGTTTGCCGATCAGGCCGGCCTGCAAGTGTTGTTCGACAGCCAGCGGCTCGCAGGTTTGCAGAGTACGACGGTGAACGGTCAGTACAGCGTGCAGGAAGGGTTGGCGCGGTTGCTGGGCAATGCACCGGTGGAGTATCGCTTCAACGGCGAGCGTCAAGTCACCCTGACCCGCGTCGAGCAGAGTGGCGCTGCGCTGGCGTTGGCCACCACCACGATCACCGGCCTGCACCCCAACGACTGGGTGTATTCAACGCCACGTTCGGTGAGTGTGGTCGGGCGCGAGCAACTGGATCGCAACCCACCGCGGCATGCCGCTGAAATGCTGGAGGAGGCGCCGGGCGTCTACTCGGCGGTCAGCCAGCAAGACCCTGGCTTGTCGGTGAATATTCGCGGCATCCAGGACTACGGCCGGGTCAACATGTCAGTGGACGGCATGCGTCAGAACTATCAACAAAGCGGCCACCAGCAACGCAATGGCACGTTGTATGTCGACTCGGAGTTGCTGTCTGAGGTGGTGATAGAGAAGGGCGCCACCTCCACGATGGGCGGCGCTGGGGTGATCGGCGGGGTGGCGAATTTTCGCACCGTGGAAGCTGCCGATCTGCTCAAGGACGGCAAGGAAATCGGCGGACGCATCCGCGTGACCACTGGGCTGGGCGGGCGCAGCAACGGTACGCACTTTATCGGCAGCTCGGCGTTTGCCGTGGGCACCGACGTTTGGGACATGCTGCTGGCCGCCAGTGAGCGTCACCTCGGCGATTACAACCCTGGCACCAAAGGCAGTATCGGCGATCTGCGCACCGGCACGTCCTTCCTGCCGAACAGTCAGGAACGGATCAAGAACACCACCGTCGCCTATTCGGGTTCGGTGATGCGCTCCCGCCTGCTCAAGCTCGGTATCAACTTGCCCGTGGACCAGCGTTTGCAACTGAGCTACCTGACGACCGCAGTCGGCTACGACGACGTGAACATGATGAGCGCCGAAAAAGCCCAGTTATGGGAGAAGCTCGGCAGCAGCGATGTCACGGCGCAGAACGTCGCATTGGACTACAGCTACACGCCGGACAATCCGCTGATCGATTTCAAGGCCAAGCTCTATTACGTCGATACCCGCAACGATCAATCCACGCTGACCCGTGGCAGCAGCAAGGGTTACGAGGTCACGTACCAGACCAACACCTATGGTTTCCAGGCACAGAACATGTCGACCTTTGCCTTGAGTGAACTGTCCGTGATCAAGGCCAACTATGGCCTGGAGTTTTTCTACGACAAGGTCCGCCCGGACTCGAACCAGATGGTCGCCAGCGATTCAGCGGTGACGGCCTCGGCGGCAGAGAGCGTCACGCCCAAAGGTGATCGGGCGATGGGCAGCCTGTTCACGCGCCTGGATTACGACTATGACAATTGGCTGAACCTCAACGCTGGGTTGCGCTACGACCGCTATCGGCTGCGGGGCGAGACGGGCTTGAACACCCGGACGTTTATTATTGGCACTACCCGTCAAGTCGGCTTGCCCATGACTTATGACGTGGATCGGGAAGAGGGGCATTTCTCGCCGACCTTCGGCCTGTCGATCAAGCCAGGCGTGGATTGGTTGCAACTCTTCGCCACCTACGGCAAGGGCTGGCGCCCGCCGGCCGTCACCGAAACCCTGGTGAGCGGCAGGCCCCATGGCGGGGGCTCGGAGTCGATTTTCCCCAACCCGTTTTTGAAGCCGGAGACGTCCACCGCCTGGGAGGTGGGCTTCAATGTGCTGAAGGAAGACCTGTTGTTCGCCGATGATCGCGCGGGCATGAAGGTGTCGTATTTCAACACCCGCGTGGATGACTTCTCCTATATGGCGCTGGGCGTGCAGCCGCCCGGTTATGGCATCGCCAATATCGGCAATGCGGCGTATGTGAACAACCTGGAGACCACGCGTTTTCGCGGCCTCGAGTACCAACTGGATTACGACGCCGGCTTTGCCTATGGCCAGTTCAATTACACGCGGATGCTCGGCAGCAACAGGTTCTGCAGCAAGACCGCGTGGCTGGGGGGTGTCACCAAGATCCAGAAAGGGCCGGGTAGCCGGGCGCCAGTCACGGCGATGGTGCCGGACGACGTGGCCAATGCGGGGCAGGGCTGCAGTGCAATCCTGGGCTCCTCCGAGCACATGCCGATGGACCGTGGCACCGCGACGCTGGGGGCACGCTTCTTCGAGCGAAAACTGGACGTAGGCGTTCGCGCCCGCTACAGCGGCGGTTACTACGTAAAAGGTGGCGTCGGCGTGACCACTTCGCAGACCGGCGTTTATCCGGCCGACTGGAAGCCCTACACGGTCTATGACCTTTACAGCAGCTACCGCGCCACTGACCAGCTGACCCTGCGCCTGGCCATGGAAAACGTCACCGACCGTGCCTATCTGGTGCCGCTGGGCGACGTGTTGGCCTTTACCCTGGGGCGTGGGCGCACGTTGCAGGGCACTGTCGAATATCAATTCTGACCGATTTTGCCCAGTGACGGGCAAAACCACAGCAGGCACTGGCCTGCTGTGGAGTTACCACCCCATGACTTGGAGTTTTGCATGAGCATTTCTATTTCATACAGCACGACCTACGCCGCTAGCACCGTTGCCGAGTACCTGAGCGACTGGTCGGCTTACTTTGGTGACCTGAACCACCGTGAAGGTTCGGTCAAAGAGGGTTCGAACACCGGTGGTTTCAATCCTGGCCCGTTCGACGGCACCCAATACGGTGTGTCGAGCACTGTCAGCAACGCAGCAGTGGTCGCTAACGGTGACCTGCATTACACCTTGTTCAATCCGCCGTCGCACACCTTGTGGGGTTCGATCGACTCCCTGGACCTGGGCACTGTCCTGACGGGCGGCGCTGCCGGCGGTAGCTACGCCCTCGGCGAGCAGGAAGTCAGCTTCGCCAACCTGGGCCTGTCGAGCCTGCAGTCCGAAGGCCGTGACGGCCAGGTACACAAAATCGTGTACGGCCTGATGAGCGGCGACAGCTCGGCACTGGCTTCGGCGATCGACTCCCTGCTCAAGGACATCGATCCAAACCTGTCGATCAACTCGACGTTCGACCAACTGGCTGCCGCCGGTGTGGCCCATGTGGACTCGGCTTCGGTCGCGGCTTCCGACGTGGCGCTCGTGGGCGTGCAAGACGTGCCTCAGGACTTCGCCCTGGCCGCCTGACGCGAAGAAAAAAGCGAATGGAAGATCGCTCTCCCATTCGCCGCATTACACCGCCGTCGCCCAAGCCTTCTACTTCTTCAGCGACGGCGGTGCCGAATTCTGCGCAGCGCCGTTTTACCTGTCAACGCGGCGCTGCCCGCTCAACCCCATGAGAATCCCCAGATGCGCCACGCCGGCAACGAAACCCTGGCCGCCCTCAAGGCCTATAAAAGTGGCTTCTTCAACATCGGCCTGTTCTCGGCGGTGATTAACCTGCTGATGCTCGCGCCGGCGCTGTACATGCTGCAGGTGTACGACCGGGTGCTGGCCTCGGGCAACCAGATGACCCTGTTGATGCTGACGCTGATGATCCTCGGCCTGTTCGGCCTGATGGGCGCGTTGGAATGGGTGCGCAGCCAGGTGGTGATTCGACTCGGTACGCAGATGGACATGCGCTTGAACCAGCGGGTGTACGACGCCGCGTTCGAAGCGCAACTCAAGGGCGGCACCCAGGCGGCGGGCCAGGCGCTGCATGACCTGACCACGCTGCGCCAGTTCGCCACCGGCCAGGCGTTGTTCGCGTTCTTCGATGCGCCGTGGTTTCCGGTGTACCTGCTGGTGATTTTCCTGTTCCATCCCTGGCTGGGTCTGCTGGCCCTGGTCGGGGCGGTGTTGTTGATCGTGCTGGCGTGGGTCAACCATCACGTCAGCCAGGCGCCCATGGCCCTGGCCAGCCAACTGTCCATCAACGCCAGCCAGCAAGCCACGGCCAACCTGCGCAATGCCGACACCATCGAAGCCATGGGCATGCTTGCCACCTTGCGTGCCCGATGGTTCGGTCAGCATCAGGCGTTTTTGGCGCAGCAGAACCTGGCCAGTGAAAAGACGGCGACCGTCACCGCTTGGTCCAAGGGTGTGCGCTTGGCGTTGCAATCCCTGGTACTGGGCCTGGGCGCCTTGCTGGCAGTGCAGGGCGATATCACGCCCGGGATGATGATTGCCGGTTCGATCCTGATGGGCCGTGTGCTGAGCCCTATCGACCAATTGATCGGCGTGTGGAAACAATGGGGCTCGGCACGCCTGGCCTTCGATCGGTTGTCGCAGATGCTGGAGGCTAATCCCGCGCGCCCTGAGCGCATGACGCTGCCGGTGCCCAAAGGCCAACTGAGCGTCGAACAGATCAGCGCCTGTGCCCCTGGCAGCCGTCGGCCGGCGTTGGCTAATCTGGGCTTCAACCTGGCAGCAGGCGAAGTCCTGGGCGTGATCGGGCCGTCTGGCTGCGGCAAGTCCACCCTGGCTCGGATACTGGTGGGCGCCTGGGGCCCCCTGGCCGGCAAGGTGCGGCTGGACGGTGCCGACTTGGCGCTGTGGGACAAACAGCAGTTGGGCCCGCACATCGGTTACCTGCCGCAAGACATCCAGTTGTTCGCCGGCAGCATCGCGCAGAACATCGCGCGCTTTGCTGAAGTCGACGCCGACAAAGTCTTTGCTGCCGCGCAACTGGCCGGCGTACATGAGCTGATCCTGCAACTGCCCCAGGGCTACGACACGCACTTGGGGGAGGGCGGCGCCGGGCTGTCCGGCGGCCAGAAACAACGCGTCGCCCTGGCCCGTGCGCTGTACGGCTTGCCTGCGCTGATCGTGCTGGATGAGCCCAATGCCAATCTTGATGAAGTTGGTGAACACGCCCTGCTCCGGGCCATCGCCCAGCTCAAGCAGCAGCGTCGTACGATCATCCTGATCACCCACAAACCCAACGTGCTAAGCCTGACGGACCAGCTGCTGATCCTCAAGGACGGCCAGATGCAAGCCTTCGGGCCGACGGCGCGCGTGCTGGAGGCACGGCAGAAACCGGCAGCGGCCAAGCCGGTATCGACCATGAGCATGAGCTACCGCCTCGGTGAAGGAAAACAGGCATGAACCAGAGCAAACCCGTGTTGGTCAGCGAAGCGCCTAACAACGTCCTGGCGCTGGATGACAAACAGTACTCACGCCTGGGCTGGTTGTTGGTGCTCGGTGGTTTTGCCGGGTTCCTTGGTTGGGCCGCGCTGGCGCCGTTGGACAAGGGCGTGGCGGTGCCGGGTAAGGTCATGGTCTCGGGTCATCGCAAGACCGTGCAGCATCCTGCCGGTGGCATCGTCGAGCGTATCGACGTGCGCGACGGTGACGTGGTCAGCGCCGGCCAGGTGTTACTGCGCTTGAAGGAAACCCCGTTGCGCGCGCAGATGCAGTCCCTGCGCAGCCAGTACCTGGCGTCCCTGGCCAGCGAAGCGCGCTTGAGTGCGGAAAGTGAAGGGTTGTCGGCGATCCGTTTCGGCCCTGAGTTGCTCAACGACCCGGAGGCAGCGGGCACGCTGAGCCTGCAACGGCAGCTGTTCAATAGCCGCGCCCAGGCATTGGCCACCGAGCAACAAGGCCTGCGCGAAACCATCGCCGGGGCCGAGGCGCAACTGCGGGGCACGCGGGATTCGCAAGCGAGCAAAGTCCAGCAACGCGCCGCGTTGAATGAGCAGTTGCAGGGCCTGCGCGAGCTGGCGCGTGAGGGCTACATCCCACGCAATCGCCTGCTCGACAGCGAACGGTTGTACTCACAAATAGACGGCGCCATCGCCGAGGACTACGGCCGCATCGGCCAACTGCAACGCCAGGTGATGGAACTGCGTCTGCGCATCCGACAGCTCGGCGAAGACTTTCAGAAGGACCTGCGTGGCCAGTTGGCCGAGACCCGCACCCGCAGCGACGACCTGCGTAATCGCCTGGCGTCGGCCGAGTTCGAACTGGCTAACAGCCTGGTGCGCGCCCCCGCATCTGGCGTGGTGGTGGGATTGGATGTGTACACCGAAGGCGGCGTGATCAAGCCCGGCCAGGCGTTGATGGACATCGTGCCCCAGGGCGAACCCTTGCTGGTGGAGGCGCGGGTGCCGGTGCAGATGGTCGACAAGGTGCATCCCGGCCTGCCGGTGGAACTGATGTTTTCGGCGTTCAACCAATCCACCACACCACGGGTGGCCGGCGAGGTGACGTTGGTGTCGGCGGACCGCCAGGTCGATGAACGCTCCGACGAGCCGTATTACACGCTGCGTGCCCAAGTCAGCGCGGCCGGCATGCAGCAACTGGACGGTGTGCAGATCCGTCCGGGCATGCCAGTGGAAACCTTCGTCAAGACTGGCGAGCGCTCGATGCTCAACTACCTGTTTAAACCTTTGATGGATCGCACCCATATGGCCCTGGTGGAAGAATGAAGGCGCTGTTGTTTACCGTGTGTTTTGGTTGTTCCTCGGCGGTGCAGGCCTTGGGTTTGCTGGATGCCTACGACTTGGCCCTACGCAATGATCCGACATTTCAGGCCGCTATCCAGGAGCGTGAAGGCGGTGAAGAAAACCGCGCGATCGGCCGTGCGGCGTTACTACCGAATTTGTCGTGGAGCTATAACAACTCGCGCAACGCATCCGAAGTGACGGCGGGTGATGTGACCAGTGAGCGTGATTACCGCAGCTATGCGTCGACCCTGACCTTGCAGCAACCGCTGCTGGATTACGAAGCCTACGCGCGTTTTCGCCAGGGCACCGCCCAGGCGCTCATGGCCGACGAGCGCTTTCGCGGCAAGAGCCAGGAGCTGGCGGTGCGGGTGCTCAACGCTTACAGCCAGGCGTTGCTGGCCCAGGAACGCATCGAGCTGAGCCGCGCTCAGAAGCGCGCGTATGCCGAGCGCTTGCAACTCAATGATCGCCTCTTAAAAGGTGGTGAAGGCACACGCACCGATGTGCTGGAAACCCAGGCGCGCTTGAGCTTGGCCCTGGCTGAAGAACTCGAATCCCAGGACGCTCAGGACAGCGCATTGCGTGAGCTGGAATCCATCATTGGCCAACCGCTGCAGATCGAAGAGCTGGCGCCGCTGACGCGTCAATTCGAGATACCGCCCTTGGAGCCCAATCGTTTCGAAACCTGGCGCGAGATGGCCATGGCCAACAACCCGGAACTTAAATCCCAGCACCATGCCCTGGATGTGGCGTCCTATGAAGTGGAGCGCAAACGCGCTGGACACCTGCCCAAGGTCAGCCTGTATGCCACCAGCCGCCAGACCAACTCCGACTCGGAAAGCAGCTACAACCAGAAGTACGACACCAATACCGTCGGCATTCAGGTCAGCCTGCCGCTGTTTGCCGGCGGCGGCGTATCGGCGTCCACCCGCCAGGCGGCGAACCAGCTGTCCCAGGCCCAATACGAGCTTGACGCGCAAACCTCGGCCACCCTGGTGGAGTTGCGCAAACAGTTCAACCTCAACACCAGCGGCGCGGCGAAAGTGCGTGCCTATGAGATGGCGGTCAGCTCCGCCACAGCGTTGGTCGCTGCGACGAAAAAGAGTGTGGCCGGCGGTGAACGAGTCAACCTCGACGTGCTCGACGCCGAGCAACAACTCTTCACCGCCCGTCGCGATTTGGCGAACGCGCGGCATGCCTATTTGTTGGCGAGGATTCAGTTGAAGTATTACGCGGGGTTGCTGAGCGAGCAGGACTTGCGGGCATTGGCGGGGTATTTCCAGCCCTCGGCGTAAGTGGTTATAACCCGGCATTCGCCGGGCTTTAGCCGCCGCCCGCGCCAATGGCAAGAAGGGCGGACGGCCGAGCAAGAAGGCACCGGAGGCGTTTGAGTTACCGCCGAGTCAATAACACCCCGGACTCCATATGGTGCGTCCACGGGAACTGGTCAAACATCGCGCATTGGGTAATCTTGTGCGTGTCATGCAGTTGCGCAATGTTCGCCGCCAGCGTCTCCGGGTTGCAGGAGATGTACAGGATGTTATCGAAGCGCCGGGTCAGCTCGCAGGTGTCCGGGTCCATACCTGCGCGAGGCGGGTCGACGAAGACGCTGCCGAATTCGTAGCTTTTCAGGTCGATGCCGTGCAAGCGGCGGAACGGGCGCACTTCATTCAGTGCCTCGGTGAGTTCTTCGGCGGAGAGGCGCACCAGGGTGACGTTATCCACCGCGTTTTCATCGAGGTTGCTCAGGGCCGCATTCACCGAGGTCTTGCTGATTTCGGTGGCCAGCACTTTGCGTACACGCGTAGCCAGGGGCAGGGTGAAGTTGCCGTTGCCGCAATACAGCTCCAGCAAGTCATCCGGACGATCACCCAAGGCTTCATAGGCCCAGTTGAGCATCTTCTGGTTCACCGTGCCGTTGGGCTGAGTGAAGGCGCCTTCGGGTTGGCGGTAGCTGAACGTGCGGCCGCCGACGTCGAGTTTCTCCACCACGTAGTCGTGGCCGATCACATCGCGCTTGCCCTTGGAGCGGCCGATGATGCTGACATTCAAGTCGGCCGCCAGTTGGCGTGCGGCGGTGTGCCAGTGCTCATCCAGCGGGCGGTGATAACACAGGGTGATCATCGCGTCGCCGGCCAGGGTGGTCAGGAACTCCACCTGGAACAGCTTGTGGCTCAGGGCGGCGCTGGCTTGCCAGGCGGCCTTGAGTTGCGGCATCAACTGGTTGATGCGTGTGCTTGCGATGGGGAACGCTTCGATCAGGATCGGCGTGCGCTTGTCGTCCTGGGAGAACATCGCGTAGTGGCGCTCACCGCCCTCGCGCCACAGGCGGAACTCGGCGCGCAGGCGGAAGTTCTGCAGCGGCGAGTCGAAGACCTGCGGTTCTGGCGCGTCGAACGGAGCCAGCAGGTCACGTAAGCGCGTGACCTTGTCTTGCAGTTGAGCGGTGTAGCGTGCGGCGTCAAAAGTCATGCGTTGAACCAGCCCAGCTTGATCACAAACAGAATCGACAGAATCACCAGCGCGGGGTTCAGCTCACGGTAGCGGCCCGAAAGCAGCTTGATGGCGGTCCAGGCGATGAAACCGAAGGCGATGCCGTTGGCAATGGAGTAGGTGAAAGGCATCGCCAGGGCAGTGATGACCACCGGCGCTGCAACTGTGATGTCGTCCCAGTCGATTTCGGCCAGGCCCTGGGTCATCAGCACCGCCACAAACAGCAGTGCCGGCGCAGTGGCGAAGGCCGGTACGCTGGCGGCCAGTGGCGAGAAGAACAACGCCAGCAGGAACAAAATCGCGACCACGATGGCGGTCAAACCGGTACGGCCACCGGCGCTCACGCCAGCCGCTGATTCAATGTAGCTGGTGGTGGTCGATGTGCCCAGCAGCGAGCCGGCCATGGCGGCAGTACTGTCGGCAATCAACGCACGACCCATTTTCGGCATGTGGCCGTCCTTGCCCATCAGGCCGGCACGCTTGGCCACGCCGATCAGGGTGCCGGAGTTGTCGAACAGGTCGACGAACAGGAAGGCGAAGATCACGCTGACCAGGCCGATATCCAGCGCGCCTTTGATGTCCAGCTGCAGAAAGGTCGGAGCCAGGGACGGTGGCATCGAGGTCACGCCGCCGAAGGCGGTGACGCCAAGCAGGATCGACACGATGGTCACCGCCAGGATACCGATCAGCACCGCGCCGCGCACGGCCAGGGCTTCCAGTGCAACGATCAGCACGAAACCGAGGGTGGCGAGGATCGGCGCGGGTTGTTTCAAGTCGCCCATGCCGACCATGGTGGCCGGGTTGCTGACCACGATGCCGGCGTTATGCAGGGCGATCAACGCCAGGAACAGACCGATACCGGCGGCAATCGCCGAGCGCAGCGGCAGGGGGATGGCGTTGATGATCCATTCACGAATACGGAAGATCGACAGCAGAAAGAACAGCACCGCCGAGATAAACACCGCACCCAGCGCAACCTGCCAGGTATGGCCCATGTGCAGGACGACGGTGTAGGTAAAGAAGGCGTTGAGGCCCATGCCCGGCGCGAGGGCGATCGGGTAGTTGGCGATCAGGCCCATCACGGTCGAACCGATGGCCGCCGCCAGGCAGGTCGCGACAAACACCGCGCCCTTGTCCATGCCGGTCTCGCCGAGGATGCTCGGGTTCACGAACAGGATGTAGGCCATGGCCAGGAATGTCGTGATGCCCGCGAGAATCTCGGTGCGCACGTTGGTGTTGTGTGCCTTGAGTTGAAACAGCTTTTCCAGCATGCCTGCTCCCTGTGACGCTCTGTGGCGTCGTGATTTGTTGACCTCTAAGTCAAAGCACAAACTGCGCCAAGCGCCTGTGGTTTCAGAGAGGATCGGAAAAAGCGGCGCATCATACCAGCAGCCGAGGCCTTGAGGCATACTGCGCCGACGTTTAAACGAAGGTCACTTGCAGCATGAAAATCGCCAGCCCGTGGAGTCTAGCCCTGATCCCCTGTCTCAGCCTGTTGCTCGGCGCAGCACCGGCGTGGGGCGCGGCTGCACCGCCCTTGAGCGAGGTGCGCGTGTTCAAGGTCGAATCGGCGGCTTGCACCGAAACCATTCCCGAGCGCGCGCAGAGTACGCAGATGTGCACGCACCGCGGTCCCACCAAGGTTTCTGTGATGGAAGTCGGCTTGGGCAATAACCCCATGGGCCGCTTCGATGGTGCCGAATTGAATGGGCAGCGCACGCCGGTCTGCCAGGTCGGCAACATCAGCGAAGTGTGCAACGGCGCAGGCACGCTGATGGGCTACATCTATGTGTTTGACCTGAATGTCGAGGCCCAGGGCTGGTTCCAGTACAGCAATTCCTCGATCAACCCCCCGCAAAACACCCTGACCACGCAACTCAATATCCGCTGATCAATCAGCTTGAACGCTCAATACCCCGGGAAGTCGTACCCCTGAGACGGCGATTTTCCTGAACGCCGCGGATGTAGACCAACCCGTGAGGTGTTTATGAGCGCGACCCCTAATGGCGCGGCGGCCCAACCGTTCGTCAGCCACTCCATACGCCTGAGCCTCAACGGCCAGGAACGCCAGCTGGATGTGTTGCCCTGGACCACGCTGCTCGACCTGTTGCGCGAGCAACTCGATCTGGTCGGCAGTAAAAAAGGCTGCGACCACGGCCAATGCGGTGCCTGCACAGTGTTGCGCGACGGCAAGCGAATCAATGCCTGCCTGACCCTGGCGGTGATGTGCGATGGCGCCGAGCTGACCACCATCGAAGGTCTGGCCAACGGCGACCAGTTGCACCCGATGCAGCAGGCGTTCATCAAGCACGACGCCTTCCAGTGCGGTTACTGCACCCCCGGCCAGATCTGTTCCGCCGTGGGCCTGGCCAATGAAGGCCGTGCCCACGACACCGCGCAAATCCAAGAACTGATGAGCGGCAACCTGTGCCGCTGCGGTGCCTACAACAATATTCGCGATGCCATCGTGGACGTTGTGGGAGGTGAGCAGTGAACCCCTTCCATTACAGCAAACCCGTCGATGTACAGGAGGCCGTGCACCTGAGCACGGGCGCCTCGCGCTTTATCGCCGGTGGCACCAACCTGCTGGACCTGATGAAAGAAAACATCAGCCGCCCCGAGCACCTCATCGATATCACCGGCCTGCCGTTGCGTGACATTCAGGAGACGAGCGACGGAGGGCTGTTGATCGGCGCCCTGGTGAGCAATGCCGACCTGGCCTGGCACCCGCTGATCGAACAGCGCTACCCACTGCTGTCGCAGGCCATCCTTGCCGGCGCCTCGCCGCAATTGCGCAACATGGCCAGTACCGGCGGCAACCTGTTGCAGCGCACCCGTTGCTACTACTTCTATGACGCCACCGTGCCCTGCAACAAGCGCGAGCCTGGCACCGGCTGCCCGGCGCGAACGGGCTTGAACCGCATCCACGCGATCCTCGGCGCCAGTGAGCAGTGCGTCGCCACCCATCCTTCCGATATGTGCGTCGCCTTGGCGGCGCTGGAGGCGCGGGTGCATGTCGAAGGGCGCGGCGGTGCGCGGATCATCGAGTTTGCCGATTTCCATCGCCTGCCCGGTGATGCGCCGCAACGGGACAACCAGCTGGCCGACGATGAGCTGATCACCGCCATCGAGCTGCCCGCCGACAACCTGGCGCGCCATAGCAACTATTTGAAAATCCGCGACCGTGCGTCTTATGCCTTTGCCCTGGTGTCGGTTGCCGCAGCGCTTGAACTGGACGGTGACACTATCGTCGATGCGCGTCTGGCCCTTGGCGGCGTGGCCCACAAACCCTGGCGTGATCGCGCCGTGGAAGCCGCGCTGATCGGCCAGGTCGTCAGCCGCGAAACCTTCAGCCACGCCGCCGACGCTCTGCTGCAAGACGCAGAACCGCTGGAACACAACGGCTTCAAGATCAAGCTGGCACGCCGGGGGATTATTCGCGCCCTGAGTGATGCAGCAGTCGCAGGAGAACGCCCATGACCGCTATCGGCAAACCCTTGGACCGGGTTGACGGTCTGCTCAAGGTCACTGGCCAGGCGCGCTACGCCGGTGAGTTTCCCGAGGACGGCTTGCTGCATGGCAGCGTGGTGTCCAGTACCGTCGCCAAGGGCCGTGTGCTGCGCATCGATGCTTCCAAAGCGCTGGCCCTGCCGGGCGTGGTGGACGTGATCCATCACCTCAATCGCCCCAAAATCGCCAGCTACGACGATGCTTTCCAGGACGCCGACGCCGCCGACGGCTCGCCGTTTCGGCCGCTCTACAACGACCGCGTGCTGTACAGCGGCCAGCCCCTGGCCCTGGTTATCGCCGACAACCTTGAGCTGGCGCGGCATGCCGGTTCATTGGTGCAGGTCGAGTACGAGACCGAAGCCTTCGAAACCGACTTGCTGGCCATGCAGGACCAGGCCCACGCCTCGCCGCAGACCCCGCCCACGCCGCGTGGCAACTTCCAGGCCGAATGGACCGGCGCCGCCGTCAGCCTGGACGTGCACTACAGCACGCCTATCGAACACCATAATCCGATGGAGCCCCACGCCAGCACCGTGCTGTATCAGCCGGACGGCACCCTGCATATCCATGACAAGACCCAAGGCCCGCAGAACTGCCAGGCCTATGTGCAAGAAGTCTTCGGCCTGGATAAAAGCCAGGTGCGTATCTTCGCCGCGTTTGTCGGCGGTGCGTTTGGTTCCGGCCTGCGTCCGCAGTACCAATTGCCGCTTGCAGTGATGGCCTCTTTGGCACTCAAGCGTTCGGTGCGGGTCACGCTGACGCGTCAGCAGATGTTCACGTTCGGTTACCGCCCGCGCACCTTGCAGCGCCTGCAACTGGGCGCCGCCGCCAATGGGCGCCTGCTGGCGCTGGGGCACACCGCAATCGGCCAGACCTCGCGCTTCGAAGACTTCAGCGAACACGTCGTGGAATGGAGCGGCATGCTCTACCACTGCGACAACGTGCAACTGACCTACAAACTGGTGCCCCTGGACGTGTTCACGCCGCTGGACATGCGCGCACCTGGCGCCGCCCTCGGCGTGATCGGCCTGGAATGCGCCATGGATGAACTGGCCAGCGCCTTAGGGTTGGACCCGGTGCAACTGCGGCTGATCAATTACGCCGAGCGTAACCAGAACGAAGACAAACCCTGGTCCAGCAAAGCCCTGCGCGAATGTTACAGCGAAGGCGCCGAGCGTTTTGGCTGGAACCAGCGCAACCCGGAGCCGCGCAGCATGCGCGACGGTCGCCAGTTGATCGGCTGGGGCATGGCCGGCGGGGTATGGGAAGCCATGCAGATGAAGGCCAGTGCCAAGGCGCGAATCGACGCGCAGGGCAAGCTGACCGTCAGCAGCGCCACCACTGATATCGGCACCGGGACTTACACGGTGATGACCCAGATCGCGGCGCAGGCCAGCGGTGTGGCGGTCGAAGACGTGACGTTTGTGTTGGGGGATTCATCATTGCCCACCGCGCCGTTGCAGGGCGGGTCGTTTACCGTGTCCTCCGTCGGCACCGCTGTGCAGCAAGCCTGCGAAGCGTTGACCGGCAAACTGTTGAGCATTGCCCGGCAGACGTATCCGGTGTTCAAGGATGCCGAGTCCGTGCGCTTCGAAGATGGCCATCTGCATACCGGGGACGTGAGTGTGTCGCTGGCACAGTTGGTCAAGGACAGCGGCGAAGACGCGCTGCAAGTGCAGGTCGACAGTGAGCCCGACAAGAAACGCGAGGGCTACAGCACCGCCACCCACTCGGCGGTCTTCGTCGAGGTGCAGGTGGATGAAGACCTGGGCACCATCAAGGTGCGTCGGGTGGTGAGCGCGATTGCTGCCGGGCGGGTGGTCAACCCTAAGATGGCCCGCAGTCAGATCCTGGGGGGGGTGGTGTGGGGCATTGGCATGGCGCTGCATGAAGAAACCCAGATCGACCATCAGCTGGGGCGCTACATGAACCACAGTCTGGCGGAGTACCACATTCCGGTAAACGCCGATATCGGCGACATTGACGTGGTGTTTGTCGAAGAGCACGACGAGATCGTCAATGCCCTGGGGTCCAAGGGCGTCGGGGAAATCGGTATCGTCGGGGTGGCGGCGGCGGTGGCCAATGCGATTTATCACGCCACCGGCAAGCGGGTGCGGGAGTTCCCCATTACCCTGGACAAGGTGCTCTAGCCCCAATCTTCAACCCACCGAAGATCCAAAATGTGGGAGCGGGCTTGCTCGCGAATACGGCGGGGCAGTCACCTGATGGGCTGGCTGATTCACCGCATTCGCGAGCAAGCCCGCGCCCACACTTAGTGCATTCCAGCATCAGGGGAGGTGGCGGGGCTTAAACCTTGGCGTCTTCCACTGGCACATGCATCCGATCCCGGTTGGCCAACGTCGGGAACAACTTGATCCAGACCCCGGTCACGACCAGCGTACCGATCCCGCCCATGACCACGGCGGGCACGGTGCCGAACCAGTGGGCGGTAATGCCGGACTCAAACTCGCCCAACTGATTGGACGCACCGATAAACAGGCCGTTGACGGCACTGACCCGCCCGCGCATTTCATCCGGCGTTTCCAACTGCACGAAGGAGGCGCGGATCACCATGCTGATCATGTCCGCCGCGCCCAGCACCACCAGCACCGCCAGGGAGAACCAGAACGAGGTGGACAGCCCGAACGCAATGGTCGCCACACCGAACACGCCGACGGCGGTAAACATCACACGGCCCACGTGGCGGTCCACCGAAAACCGCGCCAGCCACAGCGACATCAACAACGCCCCCACTGCCGGCGCCGAACGCAGCAGGCCCAGGCCCCAGGCACCCGTCAGCAGGATGTCTTTGGCGAATACCGGCAGCAACGCGGTGGCACCCCCCAGCAGCACGGCGAACAGGTCGAGGGAGATGGCACCGAGAATGTCCGGGCGGCTGCGGATGAAGCGGATGCCGGCGAGCAGAGAATCCAGGGTGGCCTTGCCTTTGTTGAGTGGCGTCTGGCGCGCGGGCAGGTTGAGGGTCAGCACGCAGGCGATAAGGTACAGCGCCACCGTTGGACCATAGACCCAGACGCTGCCAAACGCGTAAAGCAAACCGCCGAGGGCTGGGGCGACGATGGTTGCCAACTGCTGGGCCGACTGCGACGAGGCCACGGCTCGCGGAAACAAGGTGCTGGGGACGATGCTCGGCAGCATCGCCTGAGTGGTCGGCATTTCAAACGAACGTGCGGCGCCAAGCAGGAAGGCGAGGATAAAAATCATCTCGCGGGTCACGTTGCCGGTCAGCCCGCCGATGGCCAGGCTCAGGGCAATCAGCGCCTGCACGGTCTGGCAGATGGCGGCGACCTTGCGCCGTTCATAACGATCGGCCACATGCCCGGTGTGCAACATGAAGAGTACGCGCGGCACAAACTCCACCAGGCCGACCAACCCCAGGTCCAGCACATTGCCGGTCAGTTGGTAGAGGTTCCAGCCGATGGCCACGGTGAGCATCTGGAAACCGCTGGCGGTAAAGATGCGCGCCAGCCAGAAGGCAATGAAAGGGCGGTGATGACGCAACAGCAACGCGGGTTCACTAGGCATCGGGAGTTCAGGTCAGAGCCGGAGGGAGCGCCGAGATTATCACTAAGTTGTAACAGATAGTTGCAACAACTGAGCTGAGGCAGTCTGTCACGCGGCAAAAGACCACGCCGTCCTACATCGAAAATGGGACTACTCTTTTAGCAATGCTTGATCCAGATCAATGTCCGCCCGGGCATCGACCTGGCGGCCGCAAGGCCAGATTCCCGACGGGGTGGGTTAAAAAAAGAAACGAATTGAAATTCGCCAGACTCCATATCCGTGGGGGCAGTGGGTGCAGGCTCCCGCCAGCAGCCGGTATTACCTGACAGAGGAAGACTTATGTTCGGTTTGGAGGCGCTAGATCTCGCCCGAATTCAATTTGCGTTCACCATCTCTTTCCACATCCTGTTCCCGGCGATCACCATCGGCCTGGCCAGTTACCTTGCGGTGCTGGAAGGCTTGTGGCTCAAGACCCACAACGACACCTACCGTGACCTCTATCATTTCTGGTCGAAGATCTTTGCCGTCAACTTCGGTATGGGTGTGGTCTCCGGTTTGGTCATGGCCTACCAGTTCGGCACCAACTGGAGCCGCTTCTCGGACTTCGCGGGCGCCGTCACCGGGCCGCTCCTGACCTACGAAGTGCTCACGGCCTTCTTCCTCGAAGCCGGTTTCCTTGGCGTGATGCTGTTCGGCTGGAACAAGGTCGGGCGCAACCTGCACTTCTTCTCCACCGTAATGGTGGCCGTCGGCACGTTGATTTCCACGTTCTGGATCCTCTCGTCCAATAGCTGGATGCAGACGCCTCAGGGCTTTGAAATCATTGATGGCCGCGTGATCCCGACCGATTGGTTCGCCGTGGTCTTCAACCCGTCTTTCCCGTATCGCCTGGCGCACATGGCCACGGCAGCCTTCGTGGCCACCGCGTTCTTCGTCGGTTCCTCGGCGGCCTGGCACCTGCTGCGCGGCAAGGACAACCCGGCGATCCGCAAAATGCTCTCGATGGCCATGTGGATGGCCCTGATCGTCGCGCCTATTCAGGCGGTGATCGGCGACTTCCATGGTCTCAACACCTTGAAGCACCAGCCGGCAAAAATTGCCGCGATCGAAGGCCACTGGGAAAACATCGGCAACGAGCCGACGCCGCTGATCCTGTTTGGCTGGCCCGACATGAAGGCCGAGAAAACCAAGTACGCGGTGGAAATCCCGTACCTGGGCAGCTTGATCCTGACTCACTCACTGGATAAGCAGGTTCCGGCGCTCAAGGAATTCCCGCCCGAGGACCGCCCTAACTCGACCATCGTGTTCTGGTCGTTCCGGGTCATGGTCGGCCTGGGCTTCCTGATGATCTTCACCGGTTTGTTCAGCCTCTGGCTGCGCCGGGGCGACAAGATGTACACGTCCAAACCGTTCCTGTACCTGGCGTTGTGGATGGGCCCGTCCGGCCTGATCGCGATTCTCGCCGGCTGGTTCACCACCGAGATCGGTCGTCAGCCGTGGGTGGTCTACGGCTTGATGCGCACGGCGGATGCTTCCTCCGGGCATAGCCTGGCGCAGATGACGATCACCCTGGTGTTGTTCGTGGTGGTGTACTTCGCGCTGTTCGGCGCGGGCCTGGGCTACATGATGCGCCTGGTACGCAAAGGACCTCAGACCCACGAGGGCAGTGAACCTACCCACGGTGGCCCTGGCCAGAAACGCACACCGGCCCGTCCGTTGTCGGCTGCCGATGATGGCAGCGACGACGACCACGTCGACATCCAGCACAAGGGGAATTGAGATGGGTATTGATCTTCCGCTGATCTGGGCCGTGATCATCATCTTCGGCATCATGATGTATGTGGTCATGGACGGTTTCGACCTGGGCATCGGCATCCTGTTTCCGTTTATCCCGGGCAAGACCGACCGTGACGTCATGATGAACACCGTGGCCCCGGTCTGGGACGGCAATGAAACCTGGTTAGTCCTGGGCGGCGCAGCGTTGTTCGGCGCGTTCCCGCTGGCCTATTCGGTGGTGTTGTCGGCGCTGTACCTGCCGCTGATCCTGATGCTGATCGGGCTGATCTTCCGTGGCGTGGCGTTCGAGTTCCGCTTCAAGGCCAAGGACCACAAGCGTCACCTGTGGGACAAAGCGTTTATCGGTGGCTCATTGGCGGCGACGTTCTTCCAGGGCGTGGCGCTGGGGGCGTTTATCGACGGCATTCCAGTAGTGGATCGCCAGTTCGCCGGCGGCTCACTGGACTGGGCCACACCGTTCACGATGTTCTGCGGCGTCGCGTTGATCGTGGCCTATGCGTTGCTCGGCTGCACTTGGCTGATCATGAAGACCGAAGGCCCGCTGCAGGAAAAGATGCACAACCTGGCACGGCCATTGGCCTTTGTGGTGCTGGCGGTGATCGGCATTGTGAGCATCTGGACGCCATTGACGCACCCGGAAATCGCCTCGCGCTGGTTCACCCTGCCGAACCTGTTCTGGTTCCTGCCGGTGCCGATCCTGGTGTTGGTGACCATGTACGGACTGTTCCGCGCGGTGGCACGTCATGCGCACTACACGCCGTTCCTGCTGACCTTGGTGCTGATTTTCCTGGGCTACAGTGGTTTGGGCATCAGCCTGTGGCCGAATATCATTCCGCCCTCCGTGTCGATCTGGGATGCCGCGGCGCCGCCGCAAAGCCAGGGCTTCATGCTGGTGGGCACCTTGTTCATCATCCCGTTCATCCTGGGCTACACCTTCTGGAGCTACTACGTATTCCGCGGCAAGGTCACCCACGAAGACGGTTATCACTAGGAGGGTCGTTCCATGTCCGGCAAACCTTCGTTGCACGAGATCGAACAGGCCGAGAAACAGCCGTTGTGGCGGCGCCTGGGGTGGCTGGCGATGATCTGGACCGGCAGCGTGCTGGCCTTGTTTGTCGTGGCGAGCCTGATGCGCATGTTCATGAATGCGGCGGGCCTGACCACCCACTGACATCCCGATCCGGGCTTTGCAGCCCGGCTTTTCAACCCTGCCCCTCGCGAGATCGGCAGGGTTTTTTTATTTGCGCGCTTTGAGGATCACGAATTTTGGCGTGGTGGCGACTTGCTCGACACCTCGGAACAAGCGAGCCAGTTTGGTGTGATAACCCAGGTGGCGGTTGCCGACTATATAGAGGGCGCCACCGACCACCAGCGCTTCCCGCGCCTGTTGGAACATGCGCCAGGCGAGGAAGTCGCCCACCACCTGCTGCTGGTGAAACGGCGGATTGCACAGCACCACGTCCAGCGATTGCGGCTCTTGCCCGGCCAGGCCGTCGGCGGCGCGCACGACGACATCGCGTTCGCCAAGTGCGGCGTGCCAGTTCTCGGCTGCCGACTGCACGGCCATGTAGGACTCATCTACCAAGGTGTAGTGCGCTTCGGGATTTTGCAGGGCGCTGGCAATCGCCAGCACACCGTTGCCGCAACCCAGGTCTGCCACGCAGGCACTGCCCAGGTTTTTCGGCAAGTGGGGCAGGAACGCGCGGGTGCCGATGTCCAGGCTTTCGCGGCAGAACACGTTGGCGTGGTTCAGCAGTTCGATGGCCGGCGTGTCCAGGGTGTAGCGGGTCGGGTAGGGCGAGACTGCAGCAGGACGGTCTTCGGGAGTGGCGATCAGCAAACGCGCCTTTTTCACTGCCAGCGACGCCTGCATCGGGCCGATGTAACGCTCCAGCAACTCGCCTGCCGCCCGTGGCAGATGCTTGATCATTGCCCCGGCGATGACTTGAGCTCCCGGCGCGAGTTGGCCTTGCAAGCGGATCAGTTGTTCTTCCAGCAAGGCCAGGGTTTTCGGTACGCGGATCAACACACAGTCGTACGGCCCTGTCGGAACCTGGCTGGCGGGGATGAATGCCACCGCATCAAAAGCCTTGCCGTTGCGCACCAGGTTTTTTTCCAGGCCCTGGGCGGCCAGGAACGAATCACCACTGGAGGTTACCTGCACCTGGCCTTGAAGGCTGGCCGCCAGGGCGCCGAAGCTGTCATTGAGCACCAGCACGCGCGTCGTCACCGTCGGCTGTTGCTCGGCCAGGTGATTGAGCAGGTACTCGTCGGCGGCATCGAAGGCTTGCAGCGGATCGTTATGTTGCTCTGGCTGGCGGATCAGATCGAGCTGGGCGAAGGGGCTTTCGAGCAGGGGCATGGCGGGGGAGGCTCTGGGTAAACGATGGGTGTTCGGCAGTCGCCGACCAAACCGTCTGAGTGAACAACAGGCGGCCCAGGGGGCTGCTCAACACTCAGAATTGGCCGTAAATGTTACGTTTTTTTCAGCGGGAATACATGCGGTGTTTCTTTGCCGGTCAAATAATCCCGCTGCGGGCGGCGCAGAGCACGGCGGCAATCTTGTTATTGACCCCCAGTTTTTTGAAACAGCTGCAAATATGATAGCCAATCGTTCGTTCGGACAAGCACAGGATGGCGGCTATGTCCGCTGCGGTCTTGCCCATGGCGGACCACTTGAGGACCTCCCTTTCTCGCGCGGTGAGTGTGCTGGCAGCTATGACGTCGGGGGAGGCCGCATACTTCTGCGCCACGACGGCGTGCATTGCGTGACACAGCCACAATACCTGGCCGGCCTTTTCGTACAGCTCTTCCGGGCTGACTTCGTGTCTGCTACGCGCCAGGGTCAGCATGCTGAACACGCCCCGGAAGTCATGCACGGCTTGCGTCCATCCCACGTTCACACCCAGTGTCTGCGCCAGGGACCACAGGTTGGGCGAGTCCCGAAAGGTCTTCTCCTCCCAGACAACCGGCAGCACTGAGGTCTTGCAGTGTTGGACGACGGGGTCTATGTCGAAAAAGTGTGCTTGGTCATACAGCGTGGACCACTCGCTTGGATAGTTGTTGATATCGATCGGTTTTGCTTTGTTTTTGGGTATTTGAGAACTCATCTTGAAGGAACAGTATTGAAAGCCGAGCTCATACGTTTTGTTGGTAAGCATTTCAAACACACTGGTGATCTCGTCCTCGCCTTCCAGTTTGGGGAGTTTTGTATTGCGCCAGTTGATCATCGGTAAATCTCCATGGATTAAGCTATTTGGGTACGTCCTGAACCCCAAAGCTGCAGAAAAGAAGTGTAGGGCAGGGACTACGCGGCGGTAGGAAAAATTTGATCTTGTAAGCACGTGTTTAATAATTTTCTGCAAGGCTGCTCATGAACTTTGCAAGGGGCACATGAGAAAATTGCGGTTTATTAGAGGGTTGTAATGATCAACTAACAGCGCGTTGTTGAATCCACTGGAAAGGCTAATAGCGAATTGATTGGCGGTGATATTACGTAGCCACTGCTCCATGAGCTCAAGAAGCCATTACCAACCGTAGGTGTTCCCACGCGCGACTTTGAGGGACACTAGGGCACCTGTAGAACGGAGCCCCCCATGACGGCCAGTGCTGAGAAATTTACCCGCCAGACCTTGCTCGATGTGCAATCGCTGACCCCCAGCCTGTTTACCCTGCGCACCACCCGCGATCCGGGCTTTCGTTTCACGGCGGGGCAGTTCGTGCGCGTGGGGGTGACCAAGGCGGACGGCAGCACCGTGTGGCGCGCCTATTCCCTGGTGTCCTCACCGTTTGACGAGCATCTGGACTTCTTCTCGATCGTTGTCCCAGGGGGGAGTTCACCAGTGAGCTGAGCCGCCTGCGTGTGGGCGATACCTTGATGGTGGAGCGCCAGGCCACGGGCTTCCTGACCTTGAACCGTTTCGTCGATGGCCGCGACTTGTGGATGCTGGGGACGGGCACCGGGGTAGCACCTTTCCTGTCGATCCTGCAGGATTTTGAAGTCTGGGAGAAGTTCGAACGCATCATCCTCGTGTACAGCGCACGGGAAGCCAAAGAACTGGCCTATCAGGCACTGATCAAGGAACTGGGCGAGCGTGAGTATCTCGCCGAATACGCGCACAAGCTTATCTACATTCCCACAGTCACCCGTGAGCAACACCCTGGCGCGTTGAATGGACGCATCACCACACTGATCGAAAATGGCGAGCTTGAGCGCGCAGCCGGCGTTGAGTTGACACCGGAACATTCCCGCGTGCTGATCTGCGGCAACCCGCAGATGGTCGATGACACGCGGCAGTTGCTCAAGCAGCGTGACATGAACCTGAGCTTGAGCCGCCGCCCAGGCCAAGTGGCGGTGGAAAACTATTGGTAATAAAAAAGGCGCCTCAAGCAGGCGCCTTTTTTCTCAAACCGTTCGTTACAGGCGCGGCTTGTCGTTCTGTGCCTTGAGCAGATCCCGGATCTCACCCAGCAACACTTCTTCCTTGGTCGGCGTCGGCGGCAGGCTTGGCGCCACGGCCTCTTCCCGCTTCAGGCGGTTGATCGCCTTCACACCCATGAAGATCGCAAACGCGACGATCACAAAGTCGATGACGCTCTGGATGAACTTGCCATAGGCCAGCACCACCGCAGGCACATCGCCCTGTGCCGCCTTGAGCGTAATCGCCAAGTCTCCGAAGTCCACACCACCGATCAACAGACCGATTGGGGGCATCACCACGTCGCCTACAAACGAGGAAACAATCTTGCCGAAGGCGGCGCCGATGATAATACCAACGGCCATGTCGACCACATTACCTTTGACCGCGAAGGCCTTGAACTCACTGATCACGCCCATAGGTTATTCCTTGTTACAGATGAGAAGGGTGGGACTCAGTGTAATTCAGTCATAGCGGGCTTGCCCGACACAACCGTTTACACTGTTAATTTTTATCGACACATTAAAACGCAAATAGTTTGCAAAGTGCCACCAGTCGCGCGCGAAATACGCCTGATATCAGTGACTTAACAGATTATTTTATTAATCGGGTCGTTGTGGCTTTTCTATTTATCTTCTGACGCTTGGGTCACTAGCCTCTGGCAAGCGCAACTGAATGTGCACTAAAAAAACCAGAGGAAACCTCGATGAAGACCCCAATGAGCCGCGGGCCGGTTTCAGCGCGATACGCGCTGGTACTGGCGACCGCCAGCCTGCTTTCCCTGTCCGTACACGCCGCCAACCTGACCCGCGACAACGGTGCTGCGGTTGGCGACAACCAGAACTCGCAGACCGCCGGCGCCAATGGTCCGGTGCTGCTGCAAGACGTGCAGTTGATCCAGAAACTGCAGCGCTTCGATCGCGAGCGCATCCCCGAGCGCGTGGTACACGCCCGCGGTACCGGCGCCCACGGCATCTTCACCGTCACGGACAACCTCAGCGACCTGACCAAGGCCAAGGTGTTCGCGGCCGGTGAAGCCACGCCGGTGTTCGTTCGCTTCTCCGCCGTTGTCCACGGTAACCACTCCCCGGAAACCCTGCGCGACCCGCGTGGTTTCGCCACCAAGTTCTACACCGCCGACGGTAACTGGGACCTGGTGGGCAACAACTTCCCGACGTTCTTCATCCGCGATGCGATCAAGTTCCCGGACATGGTCCACGCCTTCAAGCCAGACCCGCGCACCAACCTGGATGACGATTCCCGTCGCTTCGACTTCTTCTCCCACGTGCCCGAGTCCACGCGCACGCTGACCGAGCTGTACTCCGATTCCGGCACCCCGGCCAGCTACCGGGAAATGGACGGCAATGGCGTGCACGCCTACAAACTGATCAACGCCAAGGGCGAAGTGCACTACGTCAAGTTCCACTGGAAGAGCCTGCAAGGCATCAAGAACCTCGATCCCAAGCAGGTCACCGAAGTGCAGGGCCGCGACTACAGCCACATGACCAACGACCTGGTCACCCATATCAACAAGGGCGATTTCCCCAAGTGGGACCTGTACGTGCAGGTGCTCAAGCCTGAAGACCTGGCCAAGTTCGACTTCGACCCGCTGGATGCCACCAAGATCTGGCCGAATGTACCCGAACGCAAAGTCGGGCAGATGGTGCTGAACCGCAACCCCGCCAATGTGTTCCAGGAAACCGAGCAAGTGGCCATGGCCCCGGCCAACCTGGTGCCAGGCATCGAGCCGTCCGAGGACCGCCTGCTGCAAGGTCGGGTGTTCTCCTATGCCGACACCCAGATGTACCGCCTGGGCGCCAATGCCCTGCAACTGCCGATCAACGCTCCACGGGTGACTGTCAACAACGGTAACCAGGACGGCGCGATGAACGTCGGCAAGACCACCACCGGCGTGAACTACCAGCCAAGCCGCCTGCTGCCACGGGACGAGCCGCAAACCGCGCGCTACAGCCAGTCGAACCTGGTGGGCAGCACCCAGCAGGCGAAGATCCAGCGTGAGCAGAACTTCAAGCAGGCCGGTGATCTGTACCGCTCTTTCACCAAGAAAGAGCGCCAGGACTTGATCGAAAACTTTGGCGGCTCGCTGGCGACCACCGATGACGAGAGCAAGCACATCATCCTGTCGTTCCTCTACAAGGCCGACCCGGAATATGGCACCGGCGTGGCCAAGGTTGCCAAGGGGGACCTGGCGCGCGTGAAGGCGCTGGCGGAAAAACTGACTGACTGATCCGTTGGTTCTGGTCGGCGCCCAATGACGGGCGTCGACCCTTGGCAGGAGAACACCCATGCGAGTTTCTATCGGATTGCTGATGGCCATGCTGGCCTTTGTCGCCCATGCCGAGTCTCCCGAGCCGGTCGCGCTCAAGGCCCAGCTGCAGGACTACTATTTCGACGCCGCCCGCCGTGGCGACCTCGACATGCTCAACACCTTCATCGACTCCGGCTACAGCCTCAACACCCAGGACGACAAGGGTTACACCGCGCTGATCCTCGCCGCTTACCACGGTCAGGGCCCGTTCGTGGAGCGCTTGCTCGATGCCGGTGCCGACGCCTGTGTGCAGGACAGGCGCGGTAACACCGCGCTGATGGGCGCGATCTTCAAGGGTGAGCTGAAAATCGCCCAACGCCTGCTGGCGACTGACTGCAACCCCGACCAACGCAACGGCGCCGGGCAGACAGCGGCCATGTACGCCGGGCTGTTCAAGCGTGTCGAGTTGCTGGAAGCGTTGAAGGCCAAGGGCGCGGACCTCAACGCCGAAGACCCGATCGGCAACAGTGCTTCACGATTGGCCAGTGGTGAAATCCGGACCCCGGCGCCGCGCTGAGCTATCATCGCGGTTTTTCGGTTGGAGGTTCTCAAATGGCAAAGGCCAAGCGCATGTACGGCTGCACGGAGTGCGGCGCGACCTTTCCCAAGTGGGCCGGCCAATGTACCGAATGCGGTGCGTGGAACACCCTGACTGAAACCATGATCGAGAGCGGTGGCGCTGCGGCCCCCACTGGCCGTGCCGGCTGGACCGGGCAACAGGCGCAGATCAAGACGTTGGCCGAAGTCAGTGTCGAAGAGATCCCGCGTTTCTCCACGGCCTCCGGTGAATTGGACCGAGTGCTGGGTGGCGGCCTGGTGGACGGTTCGGTGGTGCTGATTGGTGGCGATCCGGGCATCGGCAAATCGACGATCCTGCTACAAACCTTGTGCAGCATCGCCAGCCGCATGCCGGCGCTGTATGTCACCGGCGAAGAGTCCCAGCAGCAAGTGGCCATGCGCGCCCGTCGCCTGGGCTTGCCCCAGGATCAGTTGCGAGTGATGACCGAGACCTGCATTGAAAGCATCATTGCCACGGCGCGTATCGAAAAGCCCAAGGTCATGGTGATCGACTCGATCCAGACGATTTTCACCGAACAACTGCAGTCGGCGCCGGGGGGGTGTCCCAGGTGCGTGAGAGTGCCGCGCTGCTGGTGCGCTATGCCAAGCAGAGCGGTACAGCGATCTTCCTGGTGGGGCATGTGACCAAAGAGGGCGCACTGGCCGGGCCACGGGTGTTGGAGCACATGGTAGACACCGTGCTGTATTTCGAAGGTGAGTCCGACGGCCGTCTGCGCTTGCTGCGGGCGGTGAAGAACCGTTTCGGCGCGGTCAACGAATTGGGCGTGTTCGCCATGACTGACCGGGGACTGAAAGAAGTCTCCAACCCTTCAGCGATTTTTCTCACGCGCGCCCAAGAAGAAGTCCCAGGCAGTGTGGTGATGGCAACCTGGGAAGGCACCCGTCCGATGCTGGTGGAAGTGCAGGCCCTGGTGGATGACAGTCACTTGGCCAACCCCCGCCGCGTGACGTTGGGCCTGGATCAGAACCGCCTCGCGATGCTGTTGGCGGTATTGCATCGCCACGGTGGCATCCCGACCCACGATCAGGACGTGTTCCTCAACGTGGTCGGCGGGGTCAAGGTGCTGGAAACGGCATCCGACCTGGCGTTGATGGCGGCGGTGATGTCCAGCCTGCGTAACCGGCCGTTGCCCCATGACTTGCTGGTGTTTGGTGAAGTCGGTTTGTCCGGTGAAGTGCGCCCGGTGCCCAGCGGCCAGGAGCGCCTCAAGGAAGCGGCCAAGCACGGCTTCAAGCGCGCCATCGTGCCCAAGGGCAATGCGCCGAAGGAATCACCGCCGGGGATCACGATTATTGGCGTGACGCGGTTGGAACAGGCGTTGGATGCGTTGTTCGAGTAACCGGCAACACCGCAAACCCATGTGGGCTGTTAAACCTCTAGTAAGGCGCCCAACTCGCGCTCCAACTCTTCCTCGTCACCCAGGTTCAACTCGATCAGCCGCCGCAAATGGCTGATCGATTCCAGGTCGATGTGCTGGCACACAAAGCCCAATTGCCCATGATCCTCATGAGCCAGCCGCACTTGCATCTTTATATGGGCCTTTGGGTCCAGGCGTATGTCCACGTCGAACGGCAGCGCCTTGTTGCCCTTCCAGTCTTCGGGCTTTTGTATCAACAAGCCTTTTAACGACAAATCCACTAGTTGCGCCGGCCATTCGCGGCCGTTTTGCCGAAATTCAGTCTTGGCGTCAAAAGCGATACGACGGAAACGGCGGCGGTCAGACGGTTGTTCGGTCATGGTGAAACCCTCTGGAGATACGGGGATTGTAGCCCTGCGCCATCATTGGCCCGGTATTTCTGCTTTTTTTGCGCGCAGAAGGCTCTAGACCAACGTAGGGGGTGGCCTTTAAGGCCAACAGCGCTAAACTCGGCATGGCTGTCCTTTCTGTCCACCCTGGCTGGAATATAAAAATGAAAAATAATAATAGCCTGCTACGCCACCTACCCTGGCTGGTGCTGGCAATCGTAGGAGCGTGCGCCCTGGGCGTAGTGGCCTTGCGCCGCGGCGAGGCAATCAACGCCTTGTGGATTGTGGTCGCTGCTGTGGCCATCTATCTGGTTGCGTACCGTTACTACAGTCTGTTCATCGCTAACAACGTGATGCAACTCGATCCACGGCGGGCCACCCCCGCAGTGCTCAATAATGACGGTCTGGACTATGTGCCGACCAACAAACACATCCTTTTCGGTCACCACTTTGCGGCGATTGCCGGTGCAGGCCCGTTGGTCGGCCCGGTGCTGGCGGCGCAAATGGGCTACCTGCCTGGAACGCTCTGGCTGATTGCCGGCGTGGTGCTGGCCGGTGCGGTTCAGGACTTCATGATCCTGTTCCTGTCCACCCGTCGTAACGGCCGTTCCCTGGGGGACATGGTGCGCGAAGAGATGGGCCGTATCCCAGGCACCATCGCGCTGTTCGGCTGCTTCCTGATCATGATCATCATCCTCGCGGTGCTGGCGCTGATCGTGGTCAAAGCGTTGGCCGAGAGCCCGTGGGGCATCTTCACGGTGATGGCGACCATCCCGATCGCGATGTTCATGGGCATCTACATGCGCTACATCCGCCCGGGCCGCATTGGCGAAATCTCGATCATCGGGGTGCTGTTGCTGCTGGGTTCGATCTGGCTGGGCGGGCAGATCGCTGCTGACCCGGTCTGGGCCAAGGCTTTCACCTTCACCGGGATCCAGATCACCTGGATGCTGATCGGCTACGGCTTCGTGGCCGCGGTACTGCCGGTGTGGCTGATCCTGGCGCCGCGTGACTACCTCTCCACTTTCCTGAAAATCGGCACCATCATTGCGCTGGCAATCGGCATTCTGGTGACCATGCCCGACCTTAAAATGCCGGCACTGACCCAATTCATCGACGGCACCGGCCCAGTGTGGAAGGGCGGCCTGTTCCCGTTCCTGTTCATCACCATCGCCTGTGGCGCGGTCTCGGGGTTCCACGCGCTGATTTCTTCCGGCACCACGCCAAAGTTGCTGGCTAATGAAAGCCATGCCCGCTACATCGGTTATGGCGGCATGTTGATGGAGTCCTTCGTGGCCATCATGGCGATGGTTGCCGCGTCGGTGATCGAGCCGGGTGTGTACTTCGCCATGAACAGCCCGGCCGCGATTGTCGGCACCGACGTGGTCACCGTGGCGCAGACCGTCAGCAGCTGGGGCTTTGCGATCACGCCTGAGGCGCTGTCCGCGGTGGCCCATGACATCGGTGAAACCACTATCCTGGCCCGTGCCGGTGGCGCACCGACGTTGGCAGTGGGTATCGCGCAGATCCTGCACAGTGTGCTGCCAGGTGAAAACACCATGGCGTTCTGGTACCACTTTGCGATCCTGTTCGAAGCGCTGTTCATCCTGACGGCAGTGGATGCGGGCACCCGTGCCGGTCGCTTCATGTTGCAGGATTTGCTCGGCTCTTTCGTACCGGCGCTCAAACGCACCGAGTCGTGGACCGCCAACCTGATCGCGACCGCCGGTTGTGTGGCCATGTGGGGTTACCTGCTGTACCAAGGCGTGATCGACCCACTGGGCGGCATCAACACCTTGTGGCCGCTGTTCGGTATCTCCAACCAGATGCTGGCAGGTATTGCGCTGATGCTGGCCACCGTTGTGCTGATCAAAATGAAACGCCAGCGCTATATCTGGGTGACCATGCTGCCGGCCGTCTGGCTGCTGATCTGCACCACCACCGCAGGCTTCATCAAGCTGTTCGACGCCAACCCGGCGATTGGCTTCCTGTCGCTGGCGAAGAAGTACAGTGATGCATTGGCCAATGGCCAGATCCTCGCCCCGGCGAAGAACATCGACCAGATGCAACACGTGATCTGGAACGCCTACACCAACGCAACGCTGACGGCGCTGTTCCTGTTCGTGGTCTTCAGCATCCTGTTCTATGCGCTCAAGGTTGGCGTCGCCGCCTGGGGCAACAAAGAACGTACGGATAAAGAAGCGCCGTTCCAGGCAGTACCGGACGCATAACCGAGGATTGCAACCATGTTCAATGACATCAGTCGCCTCGGTAAATACCTCGGTCAGGCCGCGCGCCTGATGGTCGGCATGCCCGACTACGATACGTACGTCGAGCATATGCAAACCAAACACCCGGACAAGCCGGTGATGGACTACAAGGCGTTCTTCCGGGAACGCCAGGAAGCCCGTTACGGCGGCAAGGGTGGGCCTAAGTGCTGCTAACCCGGCACTCGGGCTTGCGGTGATCCACTGTGGGAGCGGGCTTGCTCGCGAATGCGGTCTGTCAGTTGATGTATGTGCTGACTGATACACCGCATTCGCGAGCAAGCCCGCTCCCACATTTGTTTTGTGTTCCTTCAGTTATAAGGAGAACTGCTTTTGTCCTCTCCCATTCCAGTGACCGTCCTCAGTGGCTTCCTAGGGGCCGGCAAGACCACCTTGCTGCGCCACCTGCTCAAAGCCGAGCACGGCCTGAAGATCGCCGTGATCGAAAACGAATTCAGTGACGCCGGTATCGACACCCAGCTGCTGGGCGCCGAGCCGGTGCAAGTCATGACCCTGTCCAACGGTTGCGTGTGCTGCACCATCCACACCGACCTGACCAAGGCCCTGTACCTGCTGCTCGAACGCCTGGACAGCGGCGAGATCGCCTTCGATCGTCTGGTGATCGAGTGCACCGGCCTGGCCGACCCGGCCCCCGTGGCCCAGACCTTTTTCATCGACGAGGAATTGCGCGAGCGCTACATCCTCGACGGCATCATCACCCTGGTGGATGCGGCCCACGCCGAGCACCACCTGACCCAAACCATCGCCCAGGCCCAGATCGGCTTTGCCGACCGCCTGCTGGTGAGCAAGCGCGACCTGGTGGATGACGCCACCTTCGACGCGCTAAGCGAGCGTCTCACCCGCATCAACCGCCGCGCGCCGATCCGCGTGGTGGACCATGGCAACATCGACCTGGCTGAATTGCTCGACGTACGTGGCTTCAATCTCAACGCCGGCATGACCCTGCGCCCGGTCAGCGCCGCGCCGTCCATTGACCGCATCTCAAGCCTGGTGCTGCGCACTGACCAGCCGCTGGATATCGACCGCCTCAGCGAGTTCATGAACGAACTGCTGGAGGACCACGGCAAGCAGCTGTTGCGCTACAAGGGCGTACTGAACATTGCCGGGGAGGACCGGCGCATGGTGTTTCAGGGCGTGCTGAAGCTCTACGGTTTCGATTGGGATACCGAGTGGGCCGAAGGCGAGGCGCGGGAGAGTGTGATTGTGTTTATTGCCGATGAATTGCCGGAAGACAAGATTCGCGAGGGCTTTGCGAAGGTCCACCAACGCTGATCAAAAATGTGGGAGGGGGCAACCCCCTCCCACATTTGATCGCACTTCAAGTTGGAACAGGCATAAAAAAGCCCGGCTCAAGAGCCGGGCTTCTTAGTCAAGCAACTGCTATCAAGCGCCGTACACCGGCAGCTTTTTGCAGATGGCCTTGACCTTCTCACGCACCGCGTCGATCACGGCTTCGTTGTTCAGGTCAGCCAGGATGTCGCAGATCCAGCCAGCCAGTTCCTTGCACTCAGCTTCCTTGAAGCCACGAGTGGTCACAGCCGGGGTGCCGAAACGCAGGCCCGAGGTGACGAACGGCGAACGTGGGTCGTTCGGCACGGAGTTTTTGTTCACGGTGATGAAGGCTTTGCCCAGGGCAGCATCAGCATCTTTACCGGAAATGTCCTGCTTGATCAGGGATAGCAGGAACAGGTGGTTCTCGGTACCGCCGGACACGACGTCAAAGCCGCGCTCGATGAACACGCTTGCCATGGTCTGGGCGTTCTTGACCACTTGTTGCTGGTAGGTCTTGAACTCAGGCTGCAGGGCTTCCTTGAAGCAGATCGCTTTGGCGGCGATCACGTGCTCCAGTGGGCCGCCCTGGGCGCCTGGGAATACGGCCGAGTTCAGCTTCTTCTCGATGTCGGCGTTGGCGCGCGCTAGGATCAGGCCGCCACGTGGACCGCGCAGGGTCTTGTGGGTGGTGGTGGTGACCACGTCAGCGAAAGGCACCGGGTTCGGGTAGACGCCAGCGGCGACCAGACCGGCCACGTGGGCCATGTCCACGAACAGGTAAGCACCGACTTTGTCGGCAATGGCGCGGAAACGTGGGAAGTCCAGGATCTGCGAGTAGGCAGAGAAACCGGCCACGATCATTTTTGGCTTGTGTTCAACCGCCAGGCGCTCGACTTCGTCGTAGTCGATCAGGCCGTTGGCATCGATGCCGTATTGAACGGCGTTGTACAGCTTGCCGGAAGAAGAGACGCTGGCGCCGTGGGTCAGGTGACCGCCGTGGGCCAGGCTCATGCCCAGGATGGTGTCGCCGCCTTGCAGCAGGGCCAGGTACACGGCGCTGTTGGCTTGGGAACCGGCGTGCGGCTGGACGTTGGCGTAATCGGCGCCGAACAGCTCTTTGGCACGGTCGATGGCCAGTTGCTCAACCACGTCGACGTACTCGCAACCACCGTAGTAGCGCTTGCCTGGGTAACCTTCGGCGTACTTGTTGGTCAAGACCGAACCTTGAGCCTCCATCACCGCTGGGCTGGTGTAGTTTTCCGAAGCGATCAGCTCAATGTGCTCTTCCTGGCGCACGGCTTCTTGCTCCATGGCGGCGAAGAGATCGGCGTCGTACTTGGCAATAGTCAAATCACGGCTGAACATGGCGGTCCTCAAGGATCGGGGGCAGAAAAGGAGGGCATTCTAACCCAATGGGTTTTAGATGGCATATGAAAGGACATCATGTCGCGGACAAGTGGGGCTCATCTGCGGATAGGCGGTGTCTGTGCTGCCGCCTTCGCGAGCAAGCCCGCTCCCACATTCAATCGAGTTCCCTCAGGGGAATGCGGTCGAAATGTGGGAGCGGGCTTGCTCGCGAAGAGGCCATTTGCCCCACCGCAGAACGTCAGTCGAACATGAACAGCGCATCATTGCTGAACTGCGCCTCGAACCTATTTGCCGGCATCGGCCGCCCGAATAGATAACCCTGCACTTCGTCGCAGCCATGCTCACGCAGGAAGTCCAGTTGCTCATGGGTTTCCACGCCCTCGGCGATCACCGCCAGGTTCAGGCTATGGGCCATGGCAATGATAGCGCGGGCGATCTGTGCGTCCTGCTCGCCGGATGGCAGGCCGTCGACGAACGTCCGGTCGATCTTCAGCACGTCGATCGGGAATTGCTTGAGGTAATTGAGCGAGGAATAACCAGTACCAAAGTCGTCAACCGCAATGCTCAAGCCCAGGTTTTTCAGGCTGTCGAGGATCTGCATGGCCTCGTTGACTTCACGCATCAGGATACTTTCGGTGAGTTCCAGCTCCAGGCACGCCGGCGGCAAGCCGGTGTCCTTGAGAATGGTGGCGATGCGAGTGCCCAACTGGCCGTCGGAGAACTGCCGCGCGGAGATATTCACCGAGACCTTTGGCACGCGCACCTTGTTCTGGTGCCAGGTCTTGAGCTGGCGACAGGCTTCGCTGATCACCCAGTCGCCCACGTCTACCACCAGGCCCAACTCTTCCAGCACCGGGATGAAGTCCCCCGGCGGCACCAGGCCACGTCGTGGATGACGCCAGCGCAGCAGGGCTTCGGCGCCGGTCAGGCGCTTGCCGTCGCCACTGAACTGCGGTTGGTAATAGAGCACGAATTCGTTCTGCTCCAAGGCGTGGCGCAGGTCGCTTTCCAGCTCCAGGCGCTCCAGGGCGCTGGCATTCATATCGGCCTGGTAGAACTGGAAGTTGTTCTTGCCACGCTCCTTGGCGTGATACATCGCCGTGTCGGCGTTTTTCATCAATTGGCTCAGCTCGTTGCCGTCCTGAGGGCTCAGGGCGATACCGATACTGGCTGTCACAAAGAACTCGCGGCCTTCCAGCACGAAGGGCTTCACCAGGCTGGCGAGGATCTGCTCGGCCACATGTATCGCGCGGTTCAGCGCCATTTCGCGATTGACCCGTGGCTGCAGGAGCAAGGTGAACTCGTCGCCCCCCATGCGTGCCACGGTATCGTCTTCGGCCACGCAACCCAGCAGGCGTGTGGCCATTTCCTTGAGCATACGGTCGCCGGCGGCGTGGCCCAGGGAGTCGTTGATGGGTTTGAAGCGGTCGAGGTCAAGGAACATCAGCACCACCCACGACTTTTGCCGTTCAGCGGCCTGCAGCGCGGTGTGCAGACGGTCCTGGAACAGTGTGCGGTTGGGCAGGTGGGTGAGGGCGTCGTAGTAGGCCAGGCGGTGGATGCGTTGTTCGCTGGCCTTGCGCTCACTGATGTCACTGAAGAAACACACATAGCTGGCCAGGTCGCCTTCATCGTCGAACACGGCGGTAATGCCGACCCATGCCGGGTAATGCTCGCCGTTGCGGCGCTTGAGCCACACTTCGCCTTCCCAGGTGCTGTGCTGATGCAGCTGCTTGAGCACGTAGCGCAGGTGGGCTTCCTGTTGTTCGTCGACGGTGAGCATGTTCGGCAACTGGTCGAGCACATCGCTGACCGCGTAGCCGCTGACCCGGCTGAACGCCTCGTTGGCCTGCACGATATAACCGGCGGGGTCAGTGATCAGGATCGCCGAGGTCGAATGTTCGAACACCGTGGCCGCCATGCGCAGGTCTTTCTCGGCGCGGCGTTGCTGGCTGATATCACGGCCTACGCCGAGGATGCCCTCAAAGGCGCCGTGTTCGTCCCACACCAGCACCATGCGCAGTTCGATCGGCACTTTGCGACCGTCTGCGCGCAGGCAGTCGAACAGGAACAGCTGGGTCTGGATCTCATCACGCAGCTTGTTCAGCGCCTCAGGATCGCCCAGCGCGCGGCTGACTTCTTCCATCAGGCTGTAAATGCCGGTCAATTGCTGCGGGTTGGCGATGATCGACTGCCAGCCGTTCTTGAACACCCAGTCCACGTCATAACCGAGCACAGCGTTGACCGAAGGGCTGATGTAGTTGAGGGCCAATTGGCTGTCGGTGGAGCAGATCACGTCGCTGATGCTTTCGGCCAGCATGCGATAGCGCTGTTCGCTGTCACGCAGGGATTCGCTGGCTTCGATCTGGTCGGTGATGTCCTTGGCCACGCCGATGATGCGGCTGATTTGTGTCGTCTTGTCGCGGGCCAAGGCTTGCTCGCGGATGTCAAAGCGCCGCCATTGGTTGTTGCGGTGACGAAAGCGCAGCTGGCATTGCAATTGGGTGGTGTAGCCGATCTGGCGCTGCTGCTGGCGCAAATCGTGGTAATGCTCGGCGTCTTCGGGGTGCAGCAGGATTTCCCAGAAATATTCGCCCATTTGCTGCAGTTCGGCCTTGTTGTAGCCGAGGGTGTGGCCCAAATGGTGGTTGCTGAAAATCATGCGCTGGCTGATCACGTCCTGCACATACAGATGGTCGGGCACGGTGCGTACCACGTCCGACCAGAAGCTCTCGCGCTCCACCAGCGACAGCTCGATCAGCTTGCGGCTGGTGATATCGCTGATGCTGAGGATCACTGCCTTGAAATCGTCCGGCTGCTCCGGCAGGCGCATCACCAGCCACAGGTACTGCTCGTTGCCGGCCACGTCCTTGAGCTGGATTTCCAGTTCCAGCTGGTGCTGTTGGGTCAGCACCGCCTCAACAATCTGGTGGCCGATAGACGTGACATTTCGCGGGCAGTCATCGATCAGACGTTCCCAGGCTTCTTCGCAGGAGCCCACGTTCAACAGACGCACCGCCACCTGGTTGACCTCGGTGATGCGCAGTTCCTTGAGCAGTTGCTGGCGCTCGTTGGGGTGGTCCTGCAGCCAGGCGTGCAGTTGCTCGCGGGTTTCCAGCCGGGTCTTGTCGAAGAATGCGTTCAGGCCCATCAGGTCGAGCACGCACAGGGCGACGCCGGTGCCTTCGAAAATATCTTGGTAGCGTCGGCGGCCTTCATGCACCTGGCGCTGGCGGCGGCGCATGTTCAGCAGCACGATCACCGGGATCAGCGAGAACGCCAGGCCCAACAGGCATTTGCCGATGAAAGCCGGCAGCAGTTGCTCCAGCACCGCAGTACGGTCGAACAGCCCGCGCAGTTGCCAGTCGCTTTTGCTCAGGGGCGTGACCAGCACGCTTTTATTCAGCTCGTCCGGGGTGAGCGCGGACGCCCACTGCGCCGGCATGCCGCTGTCCCGGCTGACAACACGGTGGTTGATGCGATTCTCGATGACCCACAGCGGTCGCTGGCCCTGGATGTCTTGGCGGGTGAGGTTGGCGAGGTAGTTGGGGGCCAGGCGCAGCGCCCAATACATCCGGGAGCCGCCGCTGGGCTGGTGCAGCAAGAGATAGATGATGGTGCCGTCGTTGCTGTTGCTCAGGTAATAGGACTGGGCACGGCTGCGTTGCACCAGCTCTGCCAGCCAGGCAGCGTCCTGGCTGTCGGCGGCGCTGTCACTGATCATCGCGCCGCTGGGGGCGAGCAGGGCGATGCTGCGCAACTCCGGCAGCGAGCGTTGCAAGGTGCGCATCAAGGCCTGTTGCTGTTCGCTGTCACGCGGCGGCTCGACCATCGGCAGCAGGTTCAGGGCGATTTTCGCGCTGAGGGCCATGTTCAAGCTGATCTGTTCAGCCAGGTCGGCGCTGTAGTCGATGGTGTACTGCTGCTGGTTCTTCTGGTTTTGCTGCAACTGGTCCAGCAACTGCCAGAACAATAACGCGAGCAGCATAAGGACAAGCGTCGCCAATGCGCCTTTGAGGGTGCCGTGCAGGGGCGCTCTCGGCGCTATATGAGCGGCGCGCAGGGGAGTTGGCGGCGTGACTTTGGACAAGCTGTGATCCTGCGGTTTGGCTGGACTGGCGCGCGACGTGCACTATAAGCCGGACGCCCGGAGGGCGGCTAGCATGCCTTGACTTGTGGCAAAGTGCCAGCCCCGCCTGGCGGGCATTAAAGAGCGCCGCCGAGGTGGATCAGGCTGTCCGCCAGCCGTGTCAGGATCGCCAGGGTGAACAGGCTGATAACCACAGACGCCGTGCGGTTGATGGTGTGCGGCGTCAACCACGCGTATCCGCCTCGTTTGATGCGGGCACCCAGCAGCACCCAGGCGCAGCCCACAGGTATCACCACGGCAGTGAATTGTGCGACGAAAGGCAGGTACAGGGTCAAGTCGATAAACGTCTGCATCGGCACGATGAACGAGACGATCAGCAACCCCTTGGGATTGATCAGCGTCAGCAGGAAGAAATGCCGCTTGGACACCCGTGCCTCGGGCTCGGTGTGGAGTGTTTCGTCGGGATGGCGCCACAACAGGTAGCAAGTCCTGATCAAATAGCAGACCGAGGCGAACTGCACGAGCTTCAGGCCCCAGGGCGCGTTGTCGCCGATATGGCTGAGCAGGTAGCCCCAAAAGGAGATCTGCGTCAGATAGGCCAGGCATTCCAGCAGGCTCAGTGGCCAGGCGCGCCTGAATCCCGTGAGTAATCCCGAGCGCAGTAGCAGCGTGTTGGTAGGCCCCGGCATTAACAGCAGTAGCCCGAGTGCGGATAGGACGCCAAGCATGAAGGTTTCTCCTGGAGCCCCTGAGGGCTTTGGCCGGCTAATCTAACAGATAGGCTTCGATACGCTCGGTCACTTAGGTTAACCTTGAGGATTCGCAACACTATGTACAGCGCCATGACGCTACGTAGGCCTGTTCTTACTTTTATGAGGTCCACATTTTGGCTCAATACGTCTTCACCATGCATCGGCTGGGCAAAGTTGTCCCGCCGAAGCGGGAAATCCTGAAAAACATTTCGCTGTCCTTCTTCCCCGGCGCCAAGATCGGCGTGCTCGGCCTCAACGGTTCGGGTAAATCCACACTGTTGAAAATCATGGCTGGCGTCGACACCGAGTTCGAAGGCGAAGCCCGCCCGATGCCGGACCTGAATATCGGCTACCTGCCGCAAGAGCCGATCCTGGACCCGACCAAGACCGTGCGTGAAGTGGTTGAAGAAGCCGTCAGTGTGATCAAGAACGCCCAGGCGCGCCTGGACGAGGTCTACGCGGCTTACGCTGAAGAAGACGCCGATTTCGACAAACTGGCCGCCGAACAGGCCAAGCTCGAAGCCATCCTGCAAGCCGGCGACGGCCACAACCTGGAGCGCCAGCTGGAAGTCGCCGCCGACGCGCTGCGCCTTCCGGCGTGGGACGCCAAGGTCGAGCACCTGTCCGGTGGTGAGAAACGTCGTGTGGCCCTGTGCCGCCTGCTGCTGTCGGCTCCCGACATGCTGCTGCTCGACGAACCGACCAACCACTTGGACGCAGATTCCGTCGCTTGGCTGGAACACTTCCTGCACGATTTCCCGGGCACCGTGGTAGCGATCACGCACGACCGTTACTTCCTGGACAATGTGGCCGGCTGGATCCTTGAGCTCGACCGTGGCGCCGGTATCCCTTACGAGGGCAACTATTCCGGTTGGCTGGAAGCCAAGTCCGACCGACTGGCCGCCGAATCCAAGCAGCAATCGGCCCATGAAAAAGCCATGAAGGAAGAACTGGAGTGGGTGCGCAAAGGCGCCAAGGCCCGCCAGTCCAAATCCAAGGCCCGTCTGCAACGCTTTGAAGAAATGCAGTCCCAGGAATTCCAGAAGCGCAGCGAAACCAACGAGATCTACATCCCGGCCGGTCCGCGCCTGGGTGACAAGGTCATCGAGTTCAAGAACGTTTCCAAAGGCTATGGCGACCGCGTGCTGATCGACAACCTGTCGTTCTCCATGCCAAAAGGCGCGATCGTCGGCGTAATCGGTGGTAACGGCGCGGGTAAATCCACGCTGTTCCGCATGCTGATGGGTAAGGAAACACCGGATTCGGGCACCATCGAAGTCGGCGAAACCGTGCAACTGGCCTGTGTGGACCAGAGCCGTGAAGACTTGGATGGCAGCAAAACCGTGTTCCAGCAGATTTCCGACGGCTCCGACCAGATCCGTATCGGCAACTATGAGATCCCGTCGCGTACCTATGTAGGCCGTTTCAATTTCAAGGGCGGCGACCAACAGAAGTTCGTCAAGGACCTGTCCGGTGGTGAGCGCGGTCGCTTGCACCTGGCCCTGACCCTGAAAGAGGGCGGCAACGTCCTGCTGCTCGACGAACCGTCCAACGACCTTGACGTTGAAACCCTGCGTTCCCTGGAAGAAGCCCTGCTGGACTTCCCGGGCGCCGCCATTGTGATCTCTCACGATCGGTGGTTCCTTGACCGCGTCGCGACCCACATCCTGGCGTACGAAGACGACTCGCAAGCGGTGTTCTTCGAAGGTAACTACACCGAGTACGAAGCGGACCGTAAAAAGCGTCTGGGCGATGCAGCTGCCCAGCCGCACCGTGTACGGCACAAAAAACTGGCCTGATTCGGGTTGGTTTAAAAAAAGCGGAGCCTTCGGGCTCCGTTTTTTTTGGGCGCTATTCAGGTGGACCGAGGCGACTTCATCGCAGGCAAGCCAGCTCCCACATTGGACCGTGTCGTAGCAGAGGTACTCGATCTAATGTCGGAGCTGGCTTGCCTGCGATAGCGGTTTAACTATTGGTGCATAGCTCGGGTTGAAATCCCTGTTAAGGGGCAAAAAAACGGGGCAATTTATATCCAATGCACCATTTAAATTCACAAAGGCGACATTTTGCCCTGTCGCGGTGCGATATGAATTGCTAAAGTCCGGCTCAATCTCATTTAAAAACAATCAATTTGCCGAGACTTTTCATGATCGAATCCGTCGAATCCTTCCTTGCCCGCCTCAAGAAACGCGACCCCGACCAGCCAGAATTCCACCAGGCCGTAGAAGAAGTCCTACGCAGTCTATGGCCGTTTCTTGAAGCCAACCCCCACTACCTGACCTCAGGCATCCTGGAGCGCATCTGCGAGCCGGAACGCGCGATTACCTTCCGGGTATCGTGGGTGGATGATCACGGCAAGGTCCAGGTCAATCGCGGTTTCCGTATCCAGATGAATAGCGCGATTGGCCCCTACAAAGGCGGCCTGCGCTTCCACCCTTCGGTGAACCTGGGCGTGTTGAAGTTCCTCGCCTTCGAACAGACCTTCAAGAACTCCCTCACCTCGTTGCCCATGGGCGGCGGCAAGGGCGGCTCGGACTTCGATCCCAAGGGCAAGAGCGACGCCGAAGTCATGCGCTTCTGCCAGGCGTTCATGAGCGAGCTGTACCGCCACATTGGCGCGGACGTAGACGTGCCGGCCGGCGACATCGGCGTGGGCGCCCGTGAGATCGGCTTTTTGTTCGGTCAGTACAAGCGCCTGAGCAACCAGTTCACGTCGGTGCTGACCGGCAAGGGCATGACCTATGGCGGCAGCCTGATCCGTCCTGAAGCCACCGGTTTCGGCTGCGTGTACTTCGCCGAAGAAATGCTCAAGCGCAACAATCAGCGGGTTGAAGGCAAGCGCGTGGCGGTGTCTGGCTCCGGTAACGTGGCGCAATACGCTGCGCGCAAGGTCATGGACCTGGGCGGCAAGGTGATCTCCCTGTCCGATTCCGAAGGCACCCTATACGCCGAAAGCGGTTTGACCGAAGAACAATGGTCGGCCCTGCTGGAGCTGAAAAACGTACAACGCGGCCGCATCAGCGAACTGGCCGAACGTTTTGGCCTGGAATTCCGCAAAGGCCAGGCCCCATGGGAACTGGCCTGCGACATCGCGCTGCCCTGCGCGACCCAGAACGAACTGGATGCCGACGCCGCCCGCACGTTGCTGCGCAATGGCTGTATCTGCGTCGCCGAAGGCGCCAATATGCCGACCACGCTGGAGGCTGTGGATATCTTTATCGAGGCGGGCATCCTGTTCGCACCGGGCAAAGCGTCCAATGCCGGTGGCGTGGCCGTGAGTGGCCTGGAAATGTCGCAGAACGCCATGCGCCTGCTGTGGACCGCTGGTGAAGTGGACAGCAAGCTGCACAACATCATGCAGTCCATCCACCATGCCTGCGTGCATTACGGCGAAGAAAACGGTCGGATCAACTACGTGAAAGGCGCGAACATCGCCGGCTTCGTCAAGGTCGCCGACGCGATGCTGGCCCAAGGCATCGTCTAAGCCTCGGGTTCGATCCGCAGCACTTCGATCAACTGATCGCCGACGGGGCGCTGCCACACCACCTCGTCACCCACCTGGGCGCCCAGCAAGGCGCGGCCCAGGGGCGAGCCCCAGTTGATCAGGCCTGCGCTCGCATCGGCCTGGTCTTCACCGACCAACTGGATACGCTGCTGTTCGTCCTGCTCATTGGCGAAGGTCACCCAACTGCCGATCTGCACCTTGTCGGTGGAGGTGGCCGGCGCCACGACCTGGGCGCTTTGCACTCGCTGGTTGAAGTAACGCAAATCCCGTTCAAGGTCGGCCTGGCGCTGTTTATCGGCGTGCTCGCCCTTTAGCGATTCGGCGCTGTATGCCTGCTGCAACTGCGCAACCTTGGCCTGCAACTGCGCCAAACCCTGCGCGGTGAGGCGGTTGGGCTGCTCGCTGACCTGGCGCTCCACCGGCTGGTCGGCCTGGGCAGCAGCGTTGTCTTCGTTAACAAAAGCTCGGCTCATGACATTCTCCCTCTATGGAGTTTGGGCCATGGTCGCCGCACTTTAGTTTCGATGGATGTCTGAAAGCGACCTAGTGCGAGCGATAGGTCCGGGCTGCGTCGCGGTCTTTCTCCTGTTGCCATTCGCGATCCCGGTCGTCCCAGTGCCGCTCCTTGTAATCGCGCAACTCATCGTTTTCGCGCATGGCCTTGCACTGGCGAAAGCCATCCTCCCAACCCTCGGCGTATTGCCGGTCCTTCAGATACCGAGGCACGTTCTTGCGAAACGCCCCGGTAATCACCCCCGCCGCCTGGCGGCCACTGCTGCAGCCATCGTCAAAACCGTCGGCAAACGCCGGTGGATAACCCTTGGCCAGCAACTCCTGATGGGTCGACTGGCAACCCACCAACCCCAGCACCGCACACAGCATTACCGCAGACCGCCACATGGCGTACTCCCTGGCCGTTTCACGGCTGATAGGGCGAGTCTAGAAGGGGATTTGTCGGGGCGGTGTGAAAGGAGGGTCAGATATGTGTTGAGTTAAAGGGCTATCAACGACGATTCCCTTTAATTTGCAGGACGTTTCCTAGAGAATCTCTTGCCTATTGTGCCTTAGGGTTCAGGTGCCTAGTCTCCTGGCTTCGCTGCGAAAGCCGCGACCGGGTTTAGCGACCCGAATCACTAAGACTCATCCTCTTTACACACATGGCAGGCAGTTTTTGCGCCTGTCGATATCGTGTTATGGCGGCTGTGCGCGGGAGATCTTCGGATCTGCCGGGTGTCTAGGTGACCGGTTCGCTAACCCGCGTACAGCTGCCACCCCTTTATGTTTAGCGACGTACCGTGGTGGTCCTTTATCTCACTTAGTAGATACACCATGTCTAAAGTCGTCCCCGACCCATCCCTATCCTCAATCACCACCCTCGGTGTCGTCACATTTGGTGACTACGGGGAAAACGAGAAGCCACTGTTCCGCGTCAATTCCGGCATGCCGCTTGATCAAGCGCTGCAGCACGCGTCCACCCTGCTTTTTTACTCCAAGAAACTAGCCATGGACGCCGCCATGGATGTGCGTGGCGAGCAATACGCCTGGGCTGCGCACTATCTGTGCGAGATGGGCAAGGCAGTCGTGGATGACCTGACCCAAGCGATGACGTCAGCAACCTAATATACCAGCACTGCTTTTGTGGTGAGCAGGCTTGCCCTGCGCAGCGCAAGCTTGTTCACCACAAGGTTTCTCGATGATTCCGGCCATCCAGACGCGCTGTCAGTCGTAATAACCCACAGTCTTTTTCAATTGATCCGCGTATTCGTAAATCTCATCTATAGACGAAATCGCATGCCGGGTTTCGTTTTTTTCCTCGTCGAATATCCCGAGGTACTTCTGACTGCGATTGAAGTGAAGCCGACAGATGGGCTTGCGGTTGTTGTCGTCCAGCAGTATTCCAAAATAGCTTTGGGTATCTCGCTGGACGATCCGCTTTGCATCCACGACGGATCGGACGAGGGCGCGAACGATGTGATAACCCTCTAGCTCTTCTAACGTTGTCAGGATCTTGTCTTCTGACTCGTCTCTATCCTGTACATCCGCATTCGCGCTGCTAGCGACGGGGATTGATGCCATCGTCGGTTGGATGACGCCGCTCATGGCAGACTTGAGCCGATCATTGATCTGGTCGTTCAGAAACTGTGCTAAAGCTTTCCGGGTCAGTTCGAAAAACTGCTCACGCACTTTTTGCGTGATCACGCCCTCGTAAACACGTGATGCAAAGAATTTCACGAAGTCATCTTCTGGCTTACTGACCTGAGCACCGATGAGTTTTTTGAGTTGGCTGACGTATTTCAGCTCTCCGGCCGCATTGATGATGGAGTCAACATCGAAAGCCGATTTGGTGAGTTTGATCAACTCAGGTACGGCGTATTCATCAATGTCCAGCAGGTCCAACTCTAGAAATGGTTTTTCGTCCATTTTATTAGGAGCGTCCAAATCGGTAAAAAAACGGTAGACCTGGCCGTTGGTAAGAATTGAAATCCTTGCGCTCGTAACGTGAAAATATCGAAAAAGCTGCGAAGCATGGTTGATGCTCAATGACTCACCAATTTTTTTGCATTCGATGAGTATTTGGACTTCACCCTCTTTCATGATTGCGTAGTCGATTTTTTCACCTTTCTTCGTCCCTACGTCACAGACAAATTCTGGCGTTACTTCCTGTGGGTCAAATACGTCGTAGCCCAATACGGTGTTGATGAAAGGCATTACGAAAGCATTTTTTGTCGCTTCTTCTGTTTGAATGGCGGGGCCTTGTAACCGAACTTTTGCTGCCAGGCTGGTTAGCTTTTCGAAGAAATCCATAATGAGCCTCGTACCTATTCAGATCCGTGTATAGATGGGATGGCAATTTGATTGCTATCCGATACTAGTTCAAAACCCCATAAAGCGAATGAAGTAGGAGGCACTTTGGCTTGACTGAAAAAAGCTAAAAAAATGTCAGAAATTTCCTGCTTATTTTTCAATAGGTTAGAAGCAGTCTACGAGTTTTTGCTTGCAGGTGTTGGTTTTTCAGAGGCTGTTAGAACGGCATGTTCAACCAATTCCTGCTGGATAAACGCCGCAATCATCGCGCGATACACCTGCTCCGTGACGTCGGGGTTGGCGCCCGCCGCGTCGGACAACCCCCGCACTTTGGCAATCACCTGTTCAACTCGTTGTGGCGCCTTGACGCCATCAGCATCTTTCTTGAAGCGCGCCGCCTGTGACACGTAATGGCCGCGCTCTGCCAGCAGGGTGACGATTTGTTGGTCGAGGCGGTCGATGTTTTCTCGGACGTGTTCAAGGGTGGTGCAGTTAACGACCATGTTGGTTGAGCTCCTGGTTGGATAGGCAATGCGATGTAGTTGAATACAGGGTGATCCATGTGGGAGCGGGCTTGCTCGCGATTGCGGAGTGTCAGTCACTGAAAACTTGGGCTGATACACCGCATTCGCGAGCAAGCCCGCTCCCACATGTTGATCGTCGCCAGGTTTCGATCAGTAGTGATACCACTTCACTTCCAGCATCACTTCATTCACGGGCGTCGACAAATGGCTGTACTCGCGCTGTGCGCTCAGGCGCAGGCCAAGGTTGCGCGACAATTCCCACTGCTGGTTGAGGCTGATGCTGCGGCGTACTTCGCCGTTGGTGAAAAAGTCACCCTTGGCTTCCAGGCTCAGGTTGCCCAGCGGGTTTTTCCACAGCACGCCTGTATTGAAGCCGGCGGCAGGGGAGATGGCTTCGTTGAAGTCGTTGTTGTGCTCCACGCGCACGGTGCCGAGGGCGAAGCCGAGCATGTCGTCGCTCAACTGCCAGGTGCCGCCGGCGCCGCCGTTGACGTGGGCGACCAGGGTTTCGTCGTCGTGTTTACCCGGTACACGTTCAAGGCCGCCGGTGACTTGCCATGACCACGGTTGCAACAGGGCGTTGCGCGGGGTCAGGGAGCGAATGGTGGCCAGATCCAGTTGCTGCAGTTGCCAGTGGTTGCCTTCGTACTGGCGCAGTTTCATCTGCAGGATTTCGATCTGCGCGCCCAGGGGGAAACCTTCGGCGTTGTCATTGAGGTCGTGGTAGGCCATGCGCAGGCCGTATTCACCGAAAGCCTTATCGCCACGGGTGCCGATGCCGGCTTGCCAGGTGCGGGATTCATGGCCGTTTTCCGGTAGGCCGGGCGGTGTGATTTTCAAGTCGGGCGCCGGGTTCTGGTTGATCGCGCGCAGCAGCTCGAAGCTGCGCTGGGAGCGGGCGGTGTCACGTTCCAGGCCGTTGGCGCGGTAGCGGCCAAGGCGGTAGGCGGCGTCGATGATCAGGGCCTGACGCTCGCGGGGCAGGGCTTTGAAGGCGGGCTCCTGCAATTGCTTCTGGTCGTCGCTGATCTTTAATACCCAGCGCTGTTCGTCGCTATCGAGCGGCTTGGCGCGTTCCAGCAATTCGCGTTCACGGGAGGGGCGATAGTCGATTTTTTCTACCAGGCCTGCGTCTTTTACGGCCTTGACCGTGTCGGTCGGGATGGCGGTCAGCGGGAACTGTTCGGTCAGACGCAGCCCGGGGCGGGCCACTTGCAGCAGTTCCAGCAGGCGATACGAGCAGTTTTCGTCGAAGAAAAAGTAGTCGAACTGGATCTGCTTGAGCTCCCACACGTGCTCGACCATGCGCTCGGTCTCGACTTGCGTCAGGTTAAGCCGATATTCCCACAGGTCGCGGTTCTCAAGGCTACGGTACTCCGACAGCTTCTCCTGATAAGGCACCAGGGCGAACAGGCCGGGATAGCCGCCCATCAGGCCTTTCCAGGCGTAGAGAATGCTGTTGTCGGAGCCCTCGATATAGGCGCCGAAGTTGATCGCGTAGCTGAGCAGGGCGGTGTTGTTGCTTTGCACGTCGGCCTGGTCGATGCGCAGCAGGGTGTGGCCGAACATGGACGACGGGCTGTTGAGGTAGGCCGCCGGGAAGATCATCACCGCGCTATGGGGGGAGACGTCCTTGAACCATTGCTTGAATTCTGTGCAGTCCACGGCAGGCAGGTCAGTGAGGTGCAACTGATCCTTGAGCCAGCGGGTCCGTGCGGGGTAAACGCATTGGGCGTGTTTTTCACCCAGGCTGGCCGGCGCGTAGAGCGCGTCAACGGTGGCCTTGAGCTCGGCATCCGGGTGGTGGGCACCGTCGGCTGCGAGGAAGAACTTCTTGTCGCTGACATAGCTGCGCCAGCCACTGACCTTCCCGGCTTCGTAATGGCCGAGGGACAGCCAAAACGGATCATTGGCCAATTGCTGCAAACGTTGATCATCAAGGTGCGGGGCCGCGTACAGCGGGGCGCAGGCGAAGAGTGCCATCCAGGCAAAGCGTTTGAGCATAGGGGCAACTTAAGTCGGAAATAAAAGAGACCCAAAGGGGAGGCGGGTCCAAAATAAAACCCGCGCCTTGGTAGGCGCGGGCTGGTCGAGCTTAAGCCTGGGTCGCGTATTTCGCCAGACGGGCATCACTTTTCAGTACAGCAATGGTGTTGTTGTGCACGTCATCAGCGGTCACGTCAGCCTTGCTGAAGATCTGCTGGAAGTGCTCGTGGGTCACAGCCGCGAAGTGCTCGCGATCTTCCGGTGCAACGCCCAGTACCACGGCGTAGGTGGTCAGCGCCTCGCCGTTGCCTTTGGCCATGTCTTCGGACAGCTCGTTCATCATGCCATTCATGGCAATCCAGGACTTGCCGCCGTAGGACAGGGCGCTGTTGGTGCTGCAACCGTTGGTGCCTGAGGTCATGCCGAAGGTGGCGTTACCCGAAGTACCGTTAGTGGTGGAAGCCAGGAAGTGAGCTGGAGTGCCGCGCTGGCCTTCGAACAACATGTTGCCCCAACCGCAGTTCGGGCCGCCTGGTGCTTCTGCCATTGCATTGAGGGAGACGACGGTGAAGAGAGTACCGAGAAGGATCCGTTTCATAGCTTTGTTCTCTTTGTGTGCAAACCAATGGACAAGGGTTCAGGCGCGTCGCAGCGCCCTAGGGGCCAGTTATTAGTCCAACCCGCGCAATTTGGAGTTTAGGCACGTTCCAAGGGTTCCGTGCATTTTTATAAAACAATTGGCGATGTCGCGATATTTCTGCAGGTCGCATCCCACGTCTACGCTTTCCCGAAAGCGCGCCTTGCCAGAGCGCGCAACCGAGAGCCAGAATGCCGTCATCTGCCCCGCCTGATGTAAGGAAGCCCGATGCCTGATCCTGTTGCTGCCAGCTTGCGTCTAGCGCCCGAAGCGCTGACTCGCCCTTTCTCCGCTGAACAGTTCAGCTTCTCGACCACCAATGATTTGGAGCCCTTTCGCGGTGTGCTTGGCCAGGAACGTGCGGTTGAAGCCTTGCAGTTCGGTGTGGCCATGCCACGCCCCGGTTACAACGTGTTTGTCATGGGCGAGCCCGGTACCGGCCGCTTTTCGTTCGTCAAACGCTACCTGAAAGCCGAAGGCAAGCGCCTGCAGACCCCGGCGGATTGGGTCTATGTGAATAATTTCGATGAACCCCGCGAACCCCGTGCCCTGGAGTTGCCAGGCGGCGCTGCGGCGGCGTTCATCAATGACATCAACGGTTTGGTCGACAACCTCGTTGCCACCTTCCCGGCCGTCTTCGAACACCCGACGTATCAACAGCGCAAAAGCGCCATCGACCGTGCCTTCAACCAGCGTTACGACAAGGCCCTGGACGTTATCGAACGCCTGGCCCTGGAAAAAGACGTGGCGCTGTACCGCGACAGCACCAATATCGCCTTCACCCCGATGCTCGACGGCAAGGCGCTGGACGAGGCCGAGTTTTCGCAGTTGCCGGAAGCCGATCGCGAACGTTTCCACACGGACATTTCCGAGCTGGAAGAACGCCTCAACGAAGAATTGGCCAGCCTGCCGCAGTGGAAGCGTGAGTCGAACAATCAACTGCGCCAGTTCAACGAAGAAACCATCACCCTGGCCCTGCAACCATTGCTTGCACCGTTGTCGGAAAAGTATGCCGAAAACGCCGCGGTCTGCGGTTACCTGCAAGCCATGCAGGTGTACCTGCTCAAGACCGTGGTCGAGCAATTGGTGGACGACGCCAAGACCGACGCCCAGGCGCGCAAGCTGCTGGAAGAGCAGTACTGCCCGAGCCTGGTGGTGGGCCATCCGGTCAACGGTGGCGCCCCCGTGGTGTTTGAGCCGCACCCGACCTACGACAACCTGTTCGGGCGGATCGAATACAGCACCGACCAGGGCGCGCTCTACACCACTTATCGCCAGTTGCGTCCGGGCGCGTTGCACCGTGCCAACGGTGGTTTCCTGATCCTGGAAGCCGAGAAAATGCTCAGCGAGCCGTTTGTCTGGGACGCTCTTAAACGCTCCCTGCAATCGCGCAAGCTGAAAATGGAATCGCCCCTGGGCGAGCTGGGTCGCCTGGCCACCGTGACCCTCAACCCGCAGATGATTCCGTTGCAGGTCAAAGTGATCATCATCGGTTCGCGCCAGCTGTACTACGCGCTGCAGGACGCCGATCCGGATTTCCAGGAGATGTTCCGCGTACTGGTGGACTTCGACGAAGACATCCCGATGGTGGACGAAAGCCTGGAGCAGTTCGCCCAGTTGCTCAAAACCCGCACGTCGGAAGAAGGCATGGCGCCGCTGACGTCGGACGCGGTGGCGCGGCTGGCCACTTACAGCGCACGGTTGGCGGAGCATCAGGGGCGTTTGTCGGCGCGAATTGGCGACTTGTTCCAACTGGTCAGTGAGGCGGACTTCATTCGTCACCTGGCGGGCGACGAGATGACCGATGCGGGCCATATCGAGCGCGCCCTCAAGGCCAAGGCCACGCGCACCGGGCGGGTGTCGGCGCGGATCCTCGACGACATGCTCGCCGGAGTCATCCTCATCGACACCGCGGGTGCGGCGGTAGGCAAGTGCAACGGGCTGACGGTGCTGGAGGTCGGTGACTCGGCCTTCGGCGTGCCGGCGCGGATTTCCGCCACGGTGTACCCGGGCGGCAGCGGCATTGTCGACATCGAGCGCGAGGTCAACCTCGGCCAGCCGATCCACTCCAAGGGGGTGATGATCCTCACGGGTTACCTGGGCAGCCGCTATGCCCAGGAATTCCCGCTGGCGATCTCGGCGAGCATCGCGCTGGAGCAGTCTTACGGCTACGTGGACGGCGACAGTGCGTCCTTGGGCGAGGCGTGCACCTTGATCTCGGCGTTGTCGAAGACGCCGCTCAAGCAGTGCTTTGCCATCACCGGCTCCATCAACCAGTTTGGTGAAGTGCAGGCAGTGGGTGGGGTCAACGAGAAGATCGAAGGCTTCTTCCGGCTGTGTGAAGCACGCGGTTTGACCGGTGAGCAGGGCGCAATCATTCCCCAGGCCAACGTCGCCACGTTGATGCTCGATGAGAAGGTGCTGGCGGCCGTGCGCGCCGGGCAGTTTCACATCTATGCGGTGCGCCAGGCCGACGAGGCGCTGAGCCTGCTGGTGGGCGAGGATGCCGGTGAGCCGGACGCCGAGGGGCAGTTCCCGGAAGGCACGGTGAACGCGCGCGTGGTAGAGCGGTTGCGCGCGATTGCCGAGATGATCAGCGAGGAAGACCTCAAGGAAGCGGAGAAGGAGTTGGCACAGCAGGCGCTGGCCGAAGCCAAACCGACCTGATGGCTGACTCGTCATTAAATTGACTTGGGTTGGGGGCCAACGCCCGTTGGTCCCTACAACCTTGGTTTGTCGTGGTTTTCTTCTATTCTTTGCTCAAGGGATATCCACAGGAGTCGCGGGATAGAAACAGCCTCGCCCCAGGCGCAGGTTGAACACCGATCTACCGAGGGTCGCCGCCATGCCGCGCAACCTTTGCCTTACCCGCCAGTGCTTTGGCCTGGTCACCCGTATCGAATGTTCCATTCGCCCTCTCGCGGGGGATAACGGGATGTGGACCTTGTTGTTTGCCGCCGGAATGACCGGTGAACAGCCCTCCACCATCAAGTCCCAAGGCCCGTTCCCTGGGCCCTTCGTTGCGGAAAATATTCTGGAGTCCATCGTGGACAGCCTGACCCAGCACGGCTACGAGCAGGCGGGTGACCCGCAGATCTGGTGCCTGCACATGCAGGCCCATCTGCGACAGCTCAATGGTGAGACCCAGCACTGACCGCTATTTGATCTCGGGTTTGTCCAACTTGACCTCGAAGCCATATTGCACGGTGCTCAGGTCGGTGCGCTGGTAGCTTTCCAGGGTGGTTGGCTGGCCGTAGAAGTAATGCACGTCAAACATCGCCGTGCCGTATTCCTCGGCGCGGTGGCTGACGCCGAGGATTTCCTTGAGGTAGTTGCCACTGGCGTCTTTGGCGTAGAAACGCCAGCTGTCGGCGGGGAATGCCTTTTGGTCGACGATCAGCGCGTTGTCTTTGAGTTCAAGCCCTTTGGGCAGCGTGTTCGCGTCAATCTCGTGTTTATCGATGGTTGCCAGGAACAGCGGAATCGAGCCCACCACAAAGGCCGGGTTTTCCGGGAACAGGGTGAGATCATAGGTCAGGGTGCCGCGTGCCGGGTTCAGCTCAAAGGCCTCGGTCGGCAACTCGATCGGCTCGCCGCGCTCGCCTTTTTCGTCGGCGGTGAAGAAGGTCACCGGTGAATCGCTGCTGTTGCGCTCGCTGCCCACCAAATCGTCATTGAAGGTAAACGGGTGGTCGAACACGATGTGCGCTGCGCTGGCGTCTTCGACGGACTGGCTGATGGTGACGCTGTTTTTCAACTGGTCCTCGGTCATGCTTGCGTCTTTGAGCCAATTGGCGGCGCCGTCGTCGTACACGGTGACCGGCATCGGCAGGGCCTGCACGGTTTTCTGCAAGCTGTTCCTGTCGAAACGCAGCACCGGCAGATCGAGGTCTTTACGGGTGCGCGTGGCGGTGGAGAAATCCAGCACGTTGACTTGCAGGTTGTCGATCACGCCATTGAAGTACACCTTGGCGTAGTGGCCGCTTTGCTTGTGTTCGAAGGCTTTCTGCTCATCGATCAACTGCTTTTCGAACGCCTCGGACCAGGTCTTCTGTTTTTGCATCTCGGCCAGTTGTTTCTCGTAAAACGCAACTTGGACACTGCTTTCATTGATCGAGCCCGAGCGTGTGAGGAACTGCCCGGTGCTGTCGCGCGCCTGGACCAGCAGCGGGTTGGGCGATTCGTCGCCGACTTCCGGGGCCAGTGGCTGGCTGTTGGTCAGCTCGATCTCGGCGTAGTTTTTTTCCAGCAGGATCAGGTTGAGGGTGATGTTGCCTTCGGTGCGCTTGTGGCCGACGTCCTGTTTCGACAGGTCAAAGGTCAGCACCTTGCCTGGCGCGACCACTTCAACCGTGCCCTTGAGGCTGACGGGCTGTGGCTGGCTCTTGTTTTCCGTCTCGATGCCGTCGATGAACGGGTAGGTCACCGTCAAATCGTCAGGGTTGGTCAGGTTGGAGCTGCTGGGGCTCAGTTGGATGCCCGGATCGGTTTCCGACCACTCTGGCTGGAAGGGGATGACCTTGTTGTTGCTCAAGGTCACCGACTGCCATTCCAGCCCGTGGGGGAAGGGAAATTGGTCGGGGATGTTGAAGTTGAAGGGAAACACCGGCTGCAAGTCGGTCAGGTAGTCGGAATGGGAGTTCTTGCGCAGCACGAACAGGCCATTGATGTAGGTGTCCACCAGCGCCTGGGGGGTGGGGTAGTGCTTGAGCAGGGCCAGTGTGTCGTCACCGTATTCGGCTTCGATGGGCTTGGTGGCGAGTTTGACCCGCGCCCGTTCCAGTAACAGCAGCGAACCGCCCAGGTCGGCGACGGCGTCGCGCAGCTTGGGGTCCTGGATGCTGTCGAGGGATTGTTCGAATTTGGCGGTTTTCTCTTCGAGGGTGGTCTGCTTCTGCTCGTCGCTGGGTGAGCAGCCGCCAGCCAGCAGCAATGCCGCGCACAGGCCGATACTGGCCAAAGGGGATCGCACATCCATCATCTGAGTTTTTTCCTGTCCGACGTCATCGAGCCGAGTTGTTATTGGGCTCGACACTAGCAGAAAAATTCTCTTACAGATGCCGCACAGGTCAGTTTTCTCGTGATGACAGGTGTCTTGTAGCGGCTGGTATACTCGCCGCCATTTCTAGCCAAGCTGTGTGAGATCCAATGGAACGCTTTATCGAAAATGCTATGTACGCCTCGCGCTGGCTGCTGGCGCCGATTTATTTCGGCTTGTCCCTCGGGTTGCTGGCGCTGGCGCTGAAATTCTTCCAGGAAGTGATTCACTTGCTGCCGAGCGTGTTCTCGATGGCCGAGTCCGAGCTGATCCTGGTGCTGCTGTCGTTGATCGACATGGCCCTGGTCGGCGGCTTGCTGGTCATGGTGATGATCTCCGGCTACGAGAACTTCGTCTCGCAGCTGGATATCGATGACAACAAAGAGAAACTCAACTGGCTGGGCACCATGGACTCTTCGTCGCTGAAGATGAAAGTGGCGGCCTCCATCGTGGCGATTTCGTCGATCCACTTGCTGCGCATCTTCATGGACGCCAAGAACGTCGATCCACAGCACCTGATGTGGTACGTGATCATCCACATGACCTTCGTGGTCTCGGCATTTGCCATGGGCTACCTGGACAAAGTCACCAAGCACTGATGCCCCGCGCCGGCCTTACTGCTCCACGAAGTAGTAAGGCTGGCGATTGATCGACATCCGCTTGATCTCCTTCACCGGACGGGTCAAGTCATCGGTGTGGTCCAGCAGCGCAACGTTGCCGGGCTTGGCGCCGAGATAGCTGTGCAGCTCGGCCTCGGTTTGCAGGATCGGTAAATAGGCCTGCAGGTAAAACACGCTGGCTCCGGCGATGCGCTCGTTGGGCCGGTACAGTACCACCTCCCGGCCTTCGTCTTTCAACGCCTGAACCTGGCTGATCACCGGTACGAAGGACTGGCGCACATCCGCTTTGGGCGCGAACCAGAAGGCGGCGATCAGGTAGCAACTCACGGCCAGGGTGAACACGCCGCCCACTATGGTTCTGTGATGCTTGTACAGCGCGGGCTTGTGGGTTTTCAGCCAGTCCAGCAGCACCCTTGCATATTCCGCGGCCAGGACGGCGGCGGCCGGTGCGAGCGCCATCAGGTAAACGGTGCGTTTGCTCGACGCCAGGGTCAGCAGGGTGAACTGTGCCACCAGCCAGATGCTGAAGAACAGACGGTAGCGGTTGCGCACCAGGCTTTTGCGAAAGTGCCACAGGCCCAGGTACACCAGAATGTTCCAAGGCAGGAACGCCTCGGGCAGCTTGGCAATGTAGTAGTAGAACGGCTCGTAATGCCCGGCTTCGACAAACGAGCCGCTGAAGCGGCCGACGCTGTTGGTCAGCAAGACCTCGGCAACGGCCTGCATACCCCCGCGTTGGAACAGGAAGCCTAGCCAGATCACCAGTGGCACCAGCGCCAATAAGGTAAACAGTGCCGGCTTGAGCCAGTTGCCAATCTGCAGCCGTTTGTCCATCAGGCTGGTGCTGGCCAGGTACACAAAAATCACAATGCCCGGCATCGCCAGGCCCAGCACGCCTTTGCTGAGGGTGGCGATCACCATCCCGGCGGTAAACAGTGCCCATGCGCCCACGCTGGAGCCTTGGCGATCGGGCCGCACTGCCTGGTAGAACGCCAACAGCGCAGTGGTCACGCCGAGGGTGAGCAGCGAATCCTCACCGACGCCGCGCGCATTGCTCCAATAGCTGGCCATGGTCGCCAAGATCAAGGCCGCGCTGAACGCCAGCGTCTGCGGTCGCCCGAACCGGCGCAGCATGGTGTAAAGGAGCATCACGCTGAACAATCCAGCAAACGCCGAGGCCAGGCGCACGGCCCAGGTGGTGCCGCCGAACAGGCGAATCGCCCCGGCGTCGATCCACAGACTCAGGGGCGGTTTTTCCAGAAAGGGCTCACGAAACAACTGGGGCACTACCCAGTTATTGTCCAGGTGCATGGCCATGGCGATCCCGGCGACGCGGGCTTCGGTGGAGCCTTGCAGCTCATGGTTGCCCAGGGCAAAGAAGAACAACAGACCAGCAAGCAGGAGCAGCAGGGAAGCAGGACGCGTCATGGAGTGTGGCTACCAGGGCAGGAGGACCGTCCGGGGGAACGGTCATTGCAATGGGCTAGTATCCGTTGGCGTTTCTAAATATTTCGTGAACGAGTGATGGATTTTTGTAAGGCTGATTAGGCCGTTATGGCGCTTTCAAGCTGGGTATAGCTGCTTTGCCTTGGGCTGTCAGCACCGGCTCCAATTGCTCCCACGCAAAGCTCAGTTCGTTATCACAGCCATCGCCCTGAGCGGGTGTCGAAAGTTGCAGGCCCTGGGTGTTGAAGCTCAAGTCGAAGGTGGAATAGCTGGTCACGGCCGGGCAGCCTTCGTCGACGGTGGTTTGCTTGGAAAGCCATGCGCTGAACGCTGCGGGCAGTTTGACCTGGCCGGAATAGGGGCCGTCCCATTGCTCCTCGCCTCCCAGCCACGTCCAGGGATCGACCTTTTTACCGGTTTGCAGGTTCCAACTGTGCAGGCCCCAACTGATGCCTCCGCGTCCGTAGCCTGCCGACCAGCGATAGAAACGCACGGTGATCCACTGTGATGACCAGTAGACCGGTTCCACCGTGATCTCGCTGGTCGTGGTGCTGCCGCCCTGGTCCAGTGAGTTGCGCCGCTCTCTATAGAAATCGGTCTGTCCGTCCGGGTTGATGGCCATCCGTGCGAGATCCCGGTTGATCTTATCGATGGCCTCCGTGTCGCCTTCAAGTTTGAGGATGACCTGCCCGCCTTGGGTTTTCACCTGGTAGGCATGTTCGGCGAACGTCTTCCTCTCAACCTTCACCGCCGGTGGCGTGGCCTCAAGCGGGTTGTTGTAAGTGTCGCTGGCGCACCCGTCCGTGTCCGTGCGTTTCAGCATCAGCGCCAGGCTTTTGCCGCCCAAGGCTTTGCTCCAGGTGCCGGTCAATAGGTCGTCCTGTGGGTCGTCCAACTGCCAGAAACCGGTTTGCCCTTCTTCCACCCAAGGCTCGCTGGCGTTGGCTTGGGTCAGCTGAATGGGGGTGAGGATCCGTTGGTAGTAATAACTGCCATTGGCGCCGTGGGGCCCGTTGAAACAGACAGTAATCGCGGATTTCCCCAGAGTGCCTGTCCAGACACCGGCCAGGTCGGCGGCGGTTGCAAGCAGAGGGGTGCAGGCGAGAGCGAGAGCGGCGAGTGGCTTGAACACGGGTATCGGACTTCCGGTTGTCTGATAGAGGGCATCAGGGTAATGGGAAGTGCAGTGGGATTCCAGAGAGGGACTCCCACCCGAAGCATTACCTGCCGGAACGCGTGGATTTCGTCCTCAATACGTTGGCAAGGAAATCGTGCCGCTCGGCGTGTATTTGGCCAAGTTCACATGATGATCCTCGCCAGCATATCTTCGCCGTCTGCATCCATGCCAACCTCGATAAAACCAAAACTGGAATAAAACCCTTTGGCGACGACGTTGTTGGGGTTGTAGCAAATCTCAATTTCTTTCAACTCTTCGATCTGTCTTATTTCATGCAGGGCGAGACTCAGCGCTGCTCTACCGATGGATTTCTGCTGATGTTTCTTATCCACCATAAAGCGCCAGATAGAGACTTTTCCTTTTGATTCCTGCACCCACATTAAAAAGCCTACGGCCTCTTCATCCGCAATGATGGCGCGTGTGAAGTAGCCCGGGTTGTACGCGGCCTCAACGAGCGACCAAGTATTACTAGCCACGTAGTCCTCTTGTTCTTCAGTGACCTCCAGTTCACAAATGGCCTCATAGTTTTGTTGCGTTATTTGGGTGAGTGAGATTTCCATCGCGTCGCCTGAATGAGGGTGATGATCGAGCTGAATCAATGTTTTATGGGTGTGTACCGCACCTGAATGGTAACGGTGTATCAAGGGAGGCCAGTTCCTCGTACAACCCCAGGTAAGGTTCTAGTCCCTCTTCGGTTTGTGCTCTTACACTTTCGAATATTCCAGCCATTCCTGGTAGGTGATCCGGCTAATGTGCTCTGTGCGATAGTCTTGGAGGAACTGGTTGTATTTGTTTTCTTCCGTGTGATGAAAGCGAAAGCCACACTTCGATTGGGCAGCATGGGATTGGATGTTGTCGGCGAAGTAACCACACCACAGTGCTTTGAGGTTCAGGTTTTCAAAAGCGTGTCGCATCACTTCACGCACGGCTTCCGGAATTAGACCTTTGCCCCAGTACGGCACGCCGATCCAGTAGGCTATTTCCCCTTCCTGCTCACTGATTTCAAAATTGCTGTTGCTGCCTATGAGAATGCCCACACAACCAACAGCACGGCGATTTTCCTTCAATTCGACCGCGTACACCTCTGGGTGATTGAAGACTGTGCGGATGATGTCGGCACTGTTCTCCACACTGGTGTGCGGGGGCCAGCCAGCGATGGGACCGACTCGGGCGTCTTTGGCATATTCGTATAGATCGGCGGCGTCTGTGTCCTGCCAGGGGCGCAGCAAGAGTCGTTCTGTTTTAAGTGTCATATCCCGTACTCGGAGTGGATGGGTGCGTTCGGGATAGAGTATTGGCAGACAGGCCATCGGTACACGCCAGTACCTCGGCTTCTTCGGTACTTTTCGCAACAGCCGCGCCAAGCGCTGATACGATGATGGCTATTGTTTGTTATAGCGCTGGGGCACTATGCATCACATTCCGAAACTTTCCGGTCCTGACGATTCGATGCGGATGGGAGAAACCACGCTAGCGCAAGGGCAAGGTTTACCGCTCTCTTTCGGTCATGCTTACTTGACGTTGCTGGTATGCCTCTCCGGTAGTGCCCACTTCACTCTAAACTTCAAAGAGCATGCGGTCAGGCGCGGAGGAGTGATGTTGCTGGCCGAGGACACCATTGCCTTGCTCAAACGTCGCTCGCGCCGCTTCAAGGTTTTTTTCTGCCTTATGCCGAAAGATTTTGCAGCGGAGGTTGCCTACCCGCTGCCAAATAGTTTGTTCGTCTTTCTGCATGACCATCCCCATTGCGTTCCATCCAAGGACGACATGCCACTGATAGAAGGGTGGGTGACGCAGATGCGGAATATTGCGCAGACCTGTCCCTCTTACCAACGCATCATGTTGCGCAATCAGCTGCAGAACCTCTTTTTGAAAATAGCCGAGCAACTTCCAGCCAACCAAATAGAAAACCGTGGATTCAGCCGGAAGGAAATGCTCAGTTGGCGCTTCTGGGAATTGATAGGTAAACACTGCATCCGCAACCGAGATGTGAAGTTCTACGCTGACGCACTGAATATCACGCCGTTCTACCTGTCGCAGTTGACCAAAGCGTTTTTCAATGACACTCCCAAGGGCCTGATCGATCGGCAGGTAACCTTGGAAATCAAGGCGCTCCTTTCATACAGTGACTTGGCTATTGGCCGTGTGGCCGACGAACTGAACTTCGCCGACGCCTCTTACTTGTGTCGCTACTTCAAGCGCCAAACGGGGATTTCACTTTCCCATTATCGCAAGCACAAGAGGGAGAAGGAGAGCCATGACTGACCTGCGGTGGTGAATCGGGCGCTGGATCGGTTGGACCGCCGGCGTATCCCTACACCGGGCGGCGAGGGCGTGAGTGGCCTTGCCACTGGGTTCATGAGATATCGATCTGGTACCTGAACCCCTCGGCCGCCGCGCGGGAAATTCGGTATTCGAGCGGGGGAGATCAGGTTAAGCAAAGGCTCGGCGCGCCGGATCAAAAATATGAGGACGACCTTGTTTCTCAGCGCCGATGGCAAGCCAATGTCTGCTGCGCAGTTTCTAGAAAGCCTGTTCGGCATCCTTCCAGATTTCTTCAAAGACTAAGACGAGCTGCGCTCCATTTGGGGTGGGCTAGACACGGAGCGGAGCGTCTTCGTTTATCGCGTCGGGCATCAGTTGCTAAAAGGCAAAGAAGCCTATGAGCTTACTGAATTACAGGTATAAAAAAGACGTCTGTGGACGTCTTTTTATGATTATTTGGGCCGGGGTAATCTGAAACGGTAATTTATCTTATTGATTATTATAGTTAATATTATTTGTGTATTTTGATTGGAATACCAAATGGAATACCTCATGGGATAGCACTCCGTTGACCCCCGCCTGTATTCGATCTGAAAAAAACCTTGCTTCGCATCCATAATAAGTAGTGATCTTCTCGCAGCAGGCGGGACAACGGGCAGCACTCGATCCGAGTCGGAAGGTGGCAACAGGCAGAAACCGGCCAAAAGCGGTCATTCATCCAAGTACCGTTTTCGGCCAAAAGCTGACGTCACCCAAGCCGCTTCCGCTAACGTCGGACGGTCAGCCTGGGTGGCCGCGCTAACAAATGGTTATATGATCTGCCTACTAAATGAGAGCCGATTCAGGCCTATGCTTCTTCAACAACCACCTGTATGAAAAGAGCACGGCACGATGATAAATGATTCAGATTTGGCCGAAATGATTCCTTCCGCGCTAACAGGTGTAACTGTCGGGATCGGTTCGCAGATCCTGCTTTTTGGCGATATGGCTAGCGTGTTAATTCAGTGCCCATTCGCTTGTGATATCAATAGGGTATGCAAGTGGGGGCATGGTGAAGATGCTGCCACAAGCCCTTTACTTTTCGACTTTCTAAACCACGATGTAGAAGCTTTTTCAATTGATAGTTTTGGGGTTTTCACCATCACCTTCAGTACGCAAATGATCTTGCAAATCCATCCTGAGAAAAATGGATTGGAGTCTTATGTCGTGAGTACGCGGCACGATATATTTCCCATCTTGGTGTGGTAGCCAGGAACGCGATGGCTATACGACGCGAGCCCCGGCCTCCGCTCTGACTCTGGTTGCTGACACCTGTGGGTCGTCAGCTGCCGGTAGAGATAGGCTGCAACCGACCCTGTGCTGTCGCTTGTACCCCATGCACCACTTGAGCAGTAAAGGAGTCCCTATATGAAAAAGCCCCCCTTGTACCTCTTTGCCAAGGTGCGGTGCATTTGTGAGTATCGCCCCAGTGTTACGGCTATCGTGCTGTTTGGTCTCGAGGTTGAGGGTGAGGACGAACCACCGGTTTATATGGAGATTCGCTTCATTGATTACACCAGCCAGCAGATTGAAGGGGACCATCTGATGCTTTCGCTGGAGGAGGCACTTGAGTACGCTCAAGCTGATTACGGTATCCACCAGACTGATTGGCGTGCGATGAACCAAGAGGAAATTGATCGGATTACATGGTAGCTAGAGCAGCTACCGGGCCTGTTCCTGACTCGGCGTTAAAAGACGAGTGAGAACCGCAACTGATCAAGAGGAGCCCCTTCCGATGATCGCTCGCAAGACGTTGCAGCCCTCAAGGCCTCAGAAGGAATCCGTTTCGGACATTGTAGAGTTCGGTAATTTGACTGCTCGCCTGCCGCTATGAGTCGAATGCCAGATCGCAGCTCGACGTTGCACTTAAAGCTGTCAAGGTTGCCTAATGCCCTAGGCAGCGTCCGATCCGAAACTGCCATTGCGTCTTTTACACGCCGAGACCAGAACGGCTTGGGCTTGGATTCGTTCGAACCTTTCGTGGATGGTTCAGTGCAGAATTTGCGCGATGGTTTGCGCGACAAAAGCCGACCATGCAAAGAGATTCTCCGACGCTTGTTCGCTCTCGCTGAGCCAGTACGTCCTGGCACCCATAAAATATCCCCTGACATTGATCCGTAAGTGGCAGCCATCGGCTAGGCGTGAATCACACGCCCTTCAGTTAACATCGATGCCAGGATAAAGATCCGCAGGTGGGTGGTAATCGGGATCTTCAAAACGACTATTGTTGTAATGCATTTTGGCAGTAGGCCCCTCGCCTTCGTACGTCACCTCAGAATTGGGAGTCAGATGCCATCCGGTCCCATCTTTGTCGCGTTCGATCAGCGACGGATACAACGTACATGTCCCGCCCGAACCGGATGTCAGCATGAATTGGTAATAGCCTCCGGCTTGGAGCGTGAACTTCGCCGAGACATAGCAGTAACGAGTGCGTGTCCCGTGGATACGCCAGCGGCTAAATCTGTGTCTCGTGCCCAAGAAGCCTCGCAATAACCGTACATATTTCTGGAAACTGTACAAATCCCTCGCGGTCGAGAAAATGTCCCCCACCACTAACGACTTCTTGCTCGGCTTTGAGGTTGCGGGACAGTTCGATAGATGCTGCCGGCTCAACAATTGAATCGTTGTCGGAAAACAGCGAGATGATTTTCTGTGTACGACGGCAAACTTCCGCGTGGTCCAGCGGTGCATCTGTGAAGGCGTGTAGCTCTGGCAACGTAGACACCGTTCTATCGAAGCCGGAGACCAGCAAGACTCCGCCAGTTAGGGTGTGTGCGGGTAAGGACAACAAGTGCCGTAGAGCAGCGATGCATCCAAGACTATGCCCTATGAGGATCGTGTTTGTGTCAGCTGCTGGCAGTGATTGCTGCAACGCCAATGCCCATTTTATTGGATCAGGATTGAACGAATCAGGCATAGCTGGAATGCTAACTTGCGCGCCTTGCTCCCGTAGCACCTCCGCCAACCAAGGAAACCAGTTCACATTGGGCGAGGCAGTATAACCATGCACAATTACAACGTGTTTACCGTCATAGCGGTTCGATGTTCTGTTGGCTGCATGCATATTGGGTATCAGAGATCAGCGGATTGATCGGTCGCTGATACTACACTTTCTGCTTTCGGCCGGCGAGGATGTCACAGCTGATAAATTGAGCGATCTGGATGATTCCCTGCAACGCGTGTCGTGATATGCGTCCAATCGCGGCCATCGGCAATGCGGTTGTAATCTAGGGCTGATGGCAATTCGTGGCCGTCAATGACCACGACTCGTGCTGGTCACTCCGTTGAAAATGGCTGGTCAAATGCGATGCAAACGAGTGGTCAAGTGAGGGCCAATTTCGCATGAGTGACACAAGGCCTGATTTCGGCAAACTCGCCCTGCCGCAAGAAGCGATGCAGTCGTGTTTTTTGCGGCACAGGCGGCAATGGCAATGGATCACTGATTTGGATGTGGCGGATGGCTCCTAGGTGACGTCTGCGCATAAGCAGCTTCCTTGGTATACCGTTGTCGTACGCTTTTCCGATCATGCGAAAATGTCAGCGTAACCGTCCACTTAAGTCAGTCGACCTACCTGTAAAGATCCTAACAAACCAAACCGTCGAGGGCGTGGGTGGCTCACAATCACACTGCGATTTATCGGGCTGGCGAGTTGGAGGGCTGATGGGGTTTTCGCGAGCAAGCTCGCGCCTACAGGCGTGAGATGTCGGGGGGACGTATGCATAGCGCCAGGTCAGCGCCTTTCCAGCCAGGCAAGCCTGAGCATTTCATGTGCCCCGGTCGGTTACGAGGCACATGGTAGCTCCCTTCAGCCACCGATATCCTGAGGCAACGCCAAGTAGAACGATAAGGCACCAAAATATACTGGCGAGCGTCTGCTTCTAGCCGAAGCACCGCCTCCGATCAGGCTTGTTTGACGCCGTTGGGTAACATCAGCAGGCAAGCATCAGCAACGGCATGGGCAAACGGGGCGAAGTCCTCGGTATTAGCGGCGATGATGTTATCAGTCGCGCCATGGACGCCCGCATAAATGAGCAATGCCACAACGTTCGGATGTTCTGGCGCCCAATTGCCGGCCAGCTTGCCCCCTTCAATAATCGCAAGCAATTGCTCGAGAATAGCGTTCTTCGAGCCGTTGGCACGATCATTATGGTGGTGGTTCACGTAGACGATATCGTGGATACGATATGTCTTGACGTAGGTTTCGATGTTGGCGTGAATCCAGGCGCGAAGACGCTCTTCCCAGTCATCGGCAGCGCAGCGCGCCATTGCATTGTCCAGGCTGAGCATGAAGCGCTCGGTATAGCGCACGGCCAGAGCGTCAAGCATTTCGTTCTTGGAAGAAAAGTAGTGATAAAACGTGCCCTTGGCCACTTGAGCTGACTCAACGATCTCGTTGATCGTGGTGGCCTCGACCCCCTGAGCTAGAAAAAGCTTCTCGGCTGCCGCCATCAGTTCATCCAGACGTACTTCGGCGGGTTTGGTCCGGGGCTTGGGAGCACGTTCTGTCGCCGGAGCTTTTACGGGGGCTTTGGTTTTCATCGTCTCGTTTCAAACAATTCGTCAAAGGAAATCAGTGTAAAGGAGGGAACCAATCGAGGTGGGAAAAAGTTGGAATGATCCATTGACCGACGGTCAGTCGGCAAATATCATGAGGCATGAACATTGATCGCTCCGCCTCAGATAACCCGGTCACCCGCCGCTTTCCCCGCATAGCGGCGCTATGTGCAGCCTACCTCGGCACGTTTCTCGCTACGCTGGATATCAGCGTCGTGAACGTGGCACTACCGACACTGCAAGACGCGTTGCAAACGGATATTTCCGGTCTTCAATGGGTCGTCAATGCATACACGATCTGTTTGTCAGCCTTCATGCTGTCTTCGGGGCCAATCGCCGATCGTTATGGGCATAAGCGGGCCTGGCTGGCAGGTGTAGGGGTGTTTACTGTCGGCTCAGCAGTTTGCGCTATGGCATCCAACCTGGATTTACTGCTGTTCGGGAGGGCGGTGCAGGGAGTCGCCGGTGCGCTTCTGATCCCGGGTGCCCTGCCAATTCTCAGCCATGCATTTCCAGACGCTGAAGAGCGTGCTCACGTCATTGGTGGCTGGTCGGCGTTCAGCGCATTGGCGCTTATCCTGGGGCCATTGCTGGGTGGCTTGTTGCTCCATGGCATAGGTTGGCAGAGTATTTTTGTTATCAACCTGCCTCTTGGGATGATTGCCATAGGCCTGGGCATCTGGGGGATCAGGGAGCACAAACAGCAAGCGCGCACAGCGCTGGATCCGGCAGGGCAAGTGCTCAGCGTCGTGTGTCTTGCCAGCCTGACTTATGGGCTCATCAGTATCGGCCAGCCGGGCTTGAACTCTTTGATACCCATAGCGGCGCTGGCAGTTGCCCTGGTGGTGTTTATTTTGTTTATGTTTGTAGAGCGGTGTGTAGATCGACCGTTATTGCCACTTTCGCTGTTTCGCAGGCGTTCGTTTGCCGTGGTCAACCTGGCCTCTTTTACCCTGGGTTTTTCGTACTACAGCTGCCTGTTCTTCTTCTCGATCTATTTACAGACGATTCAAGGCTTGTCAGTGGTTGAAACGGGTTGGCGAATGATGCCGCAGTTTCTGGTCACCGGCTGCGTGTCGATTTTGTACGGGCGCTTGAGCGCAGTGATGACATCGCGAAGACTTCTGGTGGCCGGTTATGGCGTGACGGCGCTGGCGATGTCTACCATGGTGACCTTCACAGCACATACCCCTTATTGGATTGTGGGCACCCTGTTCGGGCTTCTGGGGCTCGGAGCCGGTCTCGCAGTACCTGCCACCAGCATGGCGGTTATGACCGCCGCACCGATTGATCGTATGGGGGGGGCCTCTACCACGATGAACGCGTTGCGTCAGATGGGCATGACAATCGGCGTCGCCTTTTTGGGCACGCTCATGAGCAGCGAGGCGTCACGAGTGCTAGCTGCCGCGCTGCGTGATCAAGGGGTAGCCAAAGCGCCTGAGATTGCGCGGTATGTGATTGCTCATGGTGTGGCATCAAGTGACTCGCTGATTGTTTCTACACTTTTTGTTCCCGCGATGGAGCACGGGTTTCATGTGGCAATGATGGTTTCCGGGCTCGCCTGTGCACTGGTGGCCCTGATGCTGTTAATCACCTCTTTTGAGGCCGACACCTTGCCATCGCCCCCACCGAAACACACAGATGGCGGCTGACTTTGCTTCAGAGTGGAGCCAGCCTTGAAATTCACCTGCAGTTCTGTGGTCTGTACAACAATCCCGTAAAGGACTGTTTTATGTCTATTCGCCGTACCCTCTGTTTCCTGACGCTGCCGTTGTTCGCAGGTTGCCAGTATTTGCCCCACACCAACTACTTCACCGCGCCCAAAAACGAGCCCAATCCTGCCTGGGTACGTATCGTCGACTACACGCAACATGCCGAAGTTTACCAATACGAAAACGGTAAACGTTCGGGCGGCGCTGTTCGCACCGGCCTCCTGCCGTTCACCCATACACAAGACGTGGGCATGCCCAAGGCAGGGCAAGACCTCACATGGGACTATTACGAAACGCGGATCCGACCCGGTATCGAAACGCAGGTGGATCTTTTCTGGGAGGGGTCACGCACTCGCTCCTGCCACATCTCGACGAAGTTTACTCCCCAAGCCGGACTCTATTACCAGTTCAGGCTGACATCCGGCTCATCAGGCAGCTGTAGGGTGTACGCATCGCTGATTGAGCGCGACACAGAAGGAAACGGTTGGCATCTCACGCCGAATCCGCAGGTGACCTACAACGGTGATGGACCGACGGCCCAAACCTATTACCAGAACAGTAGGTTTGAGGACCCCGATTATCATCCACCTGAAGCTCTGTATCCGGGGATGGACATTTACTAGACAGGTGCACGACTACAAGGAATCGTTAATTGGCTAGCGCGAAATACTTCCGAACGCTCGGCGAACGAGCCTCAGAAGATGTGTTCGCATGGGCGGCATTTGTCGCGCAAACAGAATTCCAGTGGAAAGACACAGCGTCAGTCCAGGACGCCGTCGCCTGGCAGCGTATTTGGTTCGAGCTTGAAATACTCAACGGGCTTGCGTTGGCGCATTGGGAGGATGAGGGAAAGCCTATTAACTGGTCGAGCCGCTGGAATACCGACTATCGACAAGAAGCGGCGGCCCTGGCGAATGACTTGCTGGAGCTTTTGTGCGATGCAGAATCATCTGGAGGCTGAACCATCACGCTGGTCTCACGCAAAGTGCCCAGAAGTCGGATTGCGGCGAACAACGACCCGACGGTCAGCTCAATAGGCATCTAAACCGCTCTTCAGGGAGTTTCTCTGCAAAAATCGCGTCGGCTTTCAGCAGCACACCCTCAAATATGCCAGCTTATCCATCCCCATCCGCGCGCTTGTGCAATAGAGCATTTTATAAACCGCTCACACCGTATTGTTCCTCACTGCGTTGATGCTCTTTTGGCTGATACTGCGCGTAGAGGTTGTAGAGTGATCACGGGATGACTGCTTCTGGCCGTCAGCCGCCGTTGATGAACGACGGCGACCGGCCAAAAGAGGATGCGCCCCCTGTTGTATGGTGGTTCGGCTATTTTTCAGAATTATCCTCTCACCGAACTACGACCCTAGCGCGAAGGATAGTCGGCAATGTAGCAGGCGGTGGCAGAAGTGATACCTTAATGGCGTTCGTACCCTGCGTTCAACACCTAAGGAAAGCCCGGATGCAAGAGCTGGAAGCACATTACATGGACGGTTCGCTGGCAACGGATACCAGGCTATCGCTTAGCGAAAACGACCTTCCACCTGGTACCGAACCGATGCTGCAGCAGGTCCGCCAAGGCACCCTGCGTGAAATCGTGCAAGGCGAGCATCGTACGCCCGATGTCGATGAGATCGTCAGTTGGGTGCGTAACTGTTATCGCAAGAATCCCTTAATCGGCGATATAGCCCGTGCGATGTTCGTGATCAACGAAGATTTGGTGGTGGCCGATTCGGAGTTGCCTACCCCCGACGAAGTACTGCGCGATCTTCATCGCCTAGAAAAGTTAAAGCTGGATCGCGAGTTCTTTGTCTCCTCCACCTTCGAGGGCCGGCCCTGTGGCGTCCTATTTAGGCGCTCGGAAATGGTGGATGGCGGAGTTCTGTTCGAAATTACGGTTTTTGGGCGCGAAGGGTTGTCTGGCAAGGTGGGGCAATTGAACCTGCAGCTATCGAGCACTCGACCGGAGCCATTCATTTCCATGTGCACGGAAGAAGGCTGGGTCCGGTTCGAGCGGGAGTACGCCGTGCAGGTGGCGCACATCGTGTTCCTTCTGCAATGCTTGTATCAATACAAGAAATACCTTTATCCGGTACTGCCGCTGAATTCGATCGTCGATAACCGCAAGGACCGCCCCCGCGACAACCCGTACCTGGTGCAGCTCATCACCCGTGCTTACCATGGTCAGGTGGCGTGTACGCGGGTCAGGGTAGACCTTGCCATTGTGCAGCCTCGGGACATTGACTATGCACTGCGTATCCCGGACGAGGACATTAGCCGGTTCATCACTCATGCTAGAACCACCGATATCCTTTTGTACGAAGAGAACGGCGCGCTGGTCATGGACGACGACTATATCGTCTATATGGCATGCAGGGCGCTTGGTCTGACGCGGGTGAAAGCAGTGATTGTAGGTGCCTTCGACCAGCCGCTTGCCGAGGTAATGGAGGTAGGGGGGCGCGAGCTGATACCGCCCATAGGCGTCACTCGCCGGGACAATCGCTCGCGCCGGGGCAGCGTCGACAAGCAACATTTGCTGCAACGCAAGGTAACAGCGCTGGGGCCAAAGGTCTCTCAATCGGCAAGGTTTGAGCGCAACTTCATTGAGTTGTGCCAGCTATTGGGCCGGGTCGGCACGCGTGAAAAAGACCTGCACCGTTTCCTCAAGCAGCACACCCAAGTACTGGATTCCCATGTGGCAGCGGTCTACAGCGAAGTTCGCATCGGCAAATACCGTGCAGACCTAGTGCTGCAATACCGCCAATCGGACAAGCGTGTTGTGCTGGTGGAGCTCGAACCCCACAGCGCGCAGATATTCACCAAGCGCAATAGCCAGCGGCACAAGGTGACCCACGCAGTGCAGCAGGTGCAGGACTGGATCAGGGAGATCCATAATAACGCGAGTAACCTGCCACAGTGGCTGGCGGGCAACTATGCCGCAGAAGGTATGGTGGTGATCGGGCGCTCTAAGGATTTGACGCAGGAGCAGAAAGACACCTTGATGATCCATAACGCAAAGTCAGATATCAAGATTCTCACTTACGATGACCTTCTGGAGCGCTTCCAGCGCTTGATCGAGGTGCTCGACAAGCGATGATCAAAGCCTAGGTGTGGTACAGATTGGTCTTCAAAGCGCCATCCCACCGCTTGAGCGCGAACTTCCGATTTGGGTGGTGTAGCGCTCTGTTAACTTGATGAATTGCGGCAACTTTATACCAGTTTTTATCTTGAACAGTCGCCCAGTGGTTCGTTGCGTAGTGCAGTTCATCGCGACGGTCTGCTGTCGGCCAAAAGCGGCTACTCGCACTAACTCGATTCCCAGCTTGTAACTGCTGGAAGTGCTCGCCCCCCACAATTTTCAGGACGAGCAACGGGCCAATAGTGCTGTACCGAGTCCCTCCACTAAGTTTGCAAACTCAAGCGCAGCATTTTCTTTGATTACTAGCCGTTGTCCAACGTTGTAGGTTGTATCCCCGCTGCGGGTCACATAGTCGTTATCGACAATACCCTGCTGATGCGCGAGGAGATGGCGCTGCTGATAGTAGACACGCAATTTCTTAAGGGCTGAGGCTTCCAGAAGCTGAGAGTACGGAAGTCCAATTTCTGTCTCCCACAATGTAGAGCCCGCATCAATATTCTGGAATACGTTACGCCGCGGCTCATTGCCTGTTCGAGTTTCAAACAGCTGCTCCGCAAGCCGCTGAAAAGAAGTTACTGTGTCTAAGATTGCTTTTTCCAGAAGCGTCCGTGTCATCACTTCAGCCTCATCGGGCCCAAGTACCCCACGCAGCGTTCCACCCAGTGAAGCTGACGTTCGGATAGTCGCTAACGTTTGTAGAAAGGTGTGGCTAGCCGAATTTTTTCCGCAACTCGGACAGAAGTAGGCAGCTCCAACATAGGAATACCTGCACGCGCAGTCATCGCATCTGGTTCGCAGACGCATGGGTTCCGCTGCGGCTACCGGTAAAAGAACTGCATCCTTCCCTCCTTTGACGTCTAATGTAATGCTGAGAAAAGCACCTGGCTTCTGACGTCGTTTAGATGCTTGAGCGTCTGCTCGCATAGCGCCGTTCAGACCGTTGACCACGGAGCCCAAAACGTACTCCTTCGCGGCTTCAATCTGCGCGGTTGTGTACCATGATTTCGCTGGAGCAGCGTGCCTACACGATGGGCAAAAAACCTCTTCATCCCTAACGATATTTGTCCAATCATCGCCGTAGATTTTGAACTGGAAAAGGCATGCTGCCGAGGGGCATTCTTTATCGATGTAACCCTCCGCATCACATTCAATGGGCACAGACACCTGCTGAGTGGCAGCCAGTCGGCGGAGTTCTTTTTGCAAATTATCAAACATGCGGCACCGTCCTGTTCATTCTCGGCGATAACGCGTAGATACCACGCGGCAAGTGATACCGCTATCTCTCCGAAACCGAGCGACATACCTTAACCGATTGCTGCCCGCTTCGATGGCAGCTTTTGGTCGAAAGCGGTCAGCCAGGACCGGCTGCTTCCGACCCATCGCAGCCTTTCATGTAGGGCGGCAGCCGGCCAGAGATAGTCAATCGCGACCCGCATCTGGCCGGCGAACGCCAGCAATTTGATATTGCTATCAGGTTATGCTTGTTGCGTAAAGAACAAAGCTTTCCTGATGTTGCACATTCAAAGACTCGGGGGCAGAAGATAATAGCTTTTAGGTATAAAACCACCGGACGTTAATGTATCACAAAAGAAATGATGGTCAGCCACGGCGCTAAACCATGAGATGGTGCGGATTTCACCATTATTTAACGCAATTTTGCAAAATACCGCCCTTGCCCTATCATCGTTAGAGGCAATGATCTTGTCGCTTTCCAAAGCCGCATCCAAAAGATGACAGTCTTTGAGAGCGACTTCTTTTTCTTTGCTATCTTCGACATTTTCTTCAATGTGAATTTTCATCGTATTTGTTGGTGTAACAAATATAATTCGTTTCTTTGCTACCATAGAGGCCATCCATCTGGTTGCAAATTTAGATCTGTGATCTCTCCATTCTTTTCGTAGCGTTGGACACATTGCCGCCTTGTGTCCTCCAGCAGCTACGGCTTCTAGGAGCTTTCTAGATCCACTAGACACCGGGTGCTCAGTCAAGCCGGAAGAACGGGCAATATCAGCATCGATAACAAATGCGAAGGAAACAGTCATAGTAAAGAGTCCTCAACTGCGTCCAGGTACATTTGCTCTACCTCAAGGCTCGTGTCGTCGAAATCTTCCGGCCATTCTCCGAATGCGCCTTGATCATCTAGGCCCGCTTGGTCAACTTTTGTTTCACCGGTATCTAGGTTTTGAGTAAACCAATTCAGCGAAACCTTTTTACTATCTAGCTGTTTTGTTACTACGGCCAGCTGAATTCCTCGTATAAGGATTGAGCTATGCGTTTCAATGATTACGCGAACGCCTTTTTTGATCGCTTGGGCGATAATTGATGCTAGCTTAAATTGGGCTTTAGGATGGAGATGCAGCTCTGGCTGTTCAATGTAAACCGACTGGCCTTTTCTAGCCCCTATAAGTGCAACCAAAATAGGTAGCGTCTGTGACACGCCGAATCCCACATCGGCAATATTTACGAGATCTGTAGTTTTGCCGGATTTACTTCTTGAAACTTGAATCTCGACGCTTGTATCATCCACCTTAGATGCTTTAATATTGCTGGCAAGTCCAAGTTCCAATAACTGATTTTTCAGTATTTTATACCTAGCGCTGTGTTTCGTACCCTTCGACCAGTCGCTAACTATACTTGCAACATACTTTTCGAAAGATCCAGGATATACATCTTCAGAGGCTGCGATTTTGTAAGATCTTTCAGGATTGCCCCGCAGCCCAGGGACGTGTATCAATCTAGTAATAAACTGTTCAAGCATCTGAGCTGGGTCGATACCGGCCTTTAATGGCACAAAATCTTTTCCATCAGCGGATAGCTCTGCTCGAATGAAGCATTTATCCCGTATTGCTTTCCAAGAGACTGATTTTTTTCTTTCTTTATAGAAGTCTTTGATGAACTTGAATTCATCATCCGGTAATAGTCCCTCGATTTCAGCACCCAGCATTCCAGTTCTGAGAGCAAGCCCGCTTGGCATGCTGGGACTAGTCATGTGTACACAGTCAACCTGAAGTCCAACGCCTCTTTTGTATTTATAAGATGCGGTGCAACCATTTGAGTCTGTGGACATTGATACGCTGAACGATTTTTTGTCGTAGCCTGGGACCTTTGATATAAGCTGACTTGAGTCAGTTAGCTTTGCGTTTTCACCATAAAGAACAAGCGAGCCAGCGTCGTAATGATTCTCTATTGTCTGCTTTAGTACAAGGAAAGGCTGCATAAAACTAGACTTGCCAGAGCTGTTAGCGCCGGAGAGAATCGTTAGGCCATCGAATCGTAACTCTTGCCTCGATGCTATAGATTTGTAGCCCTCAACAGATAGCTTCATTTTTAATCCCATTATTTGTTGACATGCTTGCAGTCCTTTAAGTATTTCGAAGCGTTGAGAGTATGTATGTCGCTAAATAATAAATTTGATTCCGGCGCGTAGCAATGGTTTGGGTAATGTTTTGATGGTTCACCACGTTGCGTAGCCTCGGCGAGATCAGCGAGATGCTGTGAAGATTCGCAGAAAAGTCCGATATCTGTCCAGTCAGACCTATCAAATGATTAAAAAATGATCACTAGCGCGCCTTCAGAAAAACCAAAATCTATATTCTGTTATGACAAATCTCTACGAGTTTCCCGGCAGCCGCAACTACACTGCATTGCCTCACTCCTCGGATCGAGCTTTTCACGAGAGTCGACCGCCCTTCGCCGGATGGTGCAGCTCTACCCTGTGTCACACATGCCCCATCATTGCGAGATCGAGATCCATGCGAAATTGGTGGTGCTGATAAGTCTTTCCGATACTAGGCCTCGGAGCTACTCAATCAGTTTCCCTCGCTCGGAGTGGCCGCTTCTGGCCGTTTTCAGCCGGTCGCCACAGGCAGAAAACGGCCAAAAGCGGTCTCTCAGTTTCTTTGCGAATCAGGGGTAATTTAGTCACCGGTAGAGTTGAAAGAATTGTCCGCAGCGAGCCTGGAGGATACTTAAGAAAACCCGGTTATTTTAACTCTCGGGTTATGCAGCAATGATGATATTCGATATTTTTTATAGCGCTCATAGAGCGGGTCATGATCGTCAGCCAAGGCGAAATTACAGGCTATGCATTCATCTCCTACAAGCTCCAATGACAAAAGCTACCATTAAAGTAGCTTCTGCCAGCGACAACCTATTTTTTTGAGGACTTGCTAGGTTTTAAGTCGGGTTTGTTTCCCGGTGTGTCTTTGTTATCACGGCGACGCTGATCAAGTTCACCGGTTGACTTAGCAATTGGCTTTGGGCCTGGTTTAAGAGCCATAACATTTCTCCTTGATGTTAATATTTATTTTGGTTGTTGCAGAATCAGCTTATTGGTTCTGATGAATACTTTCAATAGGCATAAGACGCTTAATTTTAGCTATGTGAAAAATTGAGTTAGCTTTGGCAGCATATACTTATTAACTAAAGATAGACCAGTTTGTTGATTTACGCCCATTGGTGCGACGTTGCAGGTAGCACAGCACGCCCAGAGTCATTACATGAGGCATACAGCGGCATTGCGCAGGCGGTAGTCAGCTGGGGGGTGGTTAGTCCGTGGCGCCGGCGGGTCAGCGACAATAGGCGCCGATCTAAGGAGACGCTGTAAGCCACGACCATTCACCCCGCGGCGATAGCCGCATATTGCTCAGCCACCTCTGGCCCGGTCAATGCGGAGGCCATCATGTCGTCGGTGATACCTATGAGTCCATGTGAAATCGTGCACGGTCTGAGACAACCAGACCAAGGCCTCCTGACATGGGTATCGGCAGGCCCACCTGATGTTCACGGAAAGTCATATTAGTTAAAAGGACTATAGTGGTGTGAGGGAAAATGGGGTCAGGTATGTACTCGTCCACTGCGAAATTTCGCTGTCAAGCCGCTAGCACCCCGAGATTTAAGGACTGCTTCTGGCGAAAGAAGACTGCTGTGTTGGGCGGGCAGGAGATATCTTGGTTCGAAGGTGCAATTTGAGTGGCCGATTAAGTACCTGCTGTCCCCAACAGTCCTAGCCGCTTTGCTTCCAGATGTGACATGTATTTCATGGGCTGAAATTCAACCGAGAAGTTAGACTTGCTACGAGAACCTTGCCAGAGCTGGACGTGTTCATTTTGTCCTGCGAGAACTAACGCGATTATCTCAATCGCAGTGAGGGGCATGTCTGGGCCGAAGTAGATGCCGGTAAGTGCTTCGGAAGGATACCGATAGGCCGTGCCGGCTTGGCTATGAATAGCACGCCACTCGTGCTCGTAAGCCCAATCAATCGCTTTGGTACAATATAGATCGGACACGGGATCGGAGTCTTCACCGCACAGGATCGGAACGATGTCGAGAATAGGCATGTCTTGTGTGTAGCGGACCTTCTTAATCTTGTGAAATGGATCGGCCAAGGTTGAAAACTGCAGGCAGAACCCTTTGCAATGATCCCCGTAGTGGGACCACATCAACAAGTTGTCTTTCTTCTCTGAAAAGCAGCTGACCCCACGTTGTGACAGAAACCTTTTGATCATGTCATCTAAGGTTTTTTGACCTGTGCGAAGGAGCATATTCCGAAGCACAGCAGGAGATGCCTTCTCGAACTCTCGCCGAATCCCATTTTCGATTTCGGGCTTCGCTAAGTATTGGCTTCGCAATTTCTCAATATCTGCGTCAGTTGGCTCCTTGATGCGCGGTGAAAGCGCGCAGTCGTAAGGGTCATTGAAAGCGAGCGGGGAACCGAAATAGATTATTTGGTCCTTCAGGTTCTGAAGCGACTGTGCGGTAAAACGCTCGTATTTGTAGAGGTGCAGCGGCAATGACATGGGTTTCACTTCCTGGATAAAAACCTGACGCTACTATTTCGCCATCAGTCTGTCCACTGTCCGTTGCTGGCCGGTTTCTGCCCGGTTTCTGCCCGTCGCTACCCTCGGCTGCGGGGAGCTGGCGGTCAGTTAAGTATCGAGACTTTGGATGGAGCGTCAGTGTTAAATCCAGCCTGCGATATGATTAGCGTAACTGAGGTTTAAGGCCTCAATCGACACGAACTGGTCGGTCGGGTTACCCGCGGTAACAGAAAGCGATTTAGTGCCAAATTAGAGGGGCCGCTTACATCGACTTGACCGATACAACTTCCACAAACCTGAATTTTTTCTGGCCGTCTTTGTAGCTTCTTGCTCCGCAACTATTGAGCTCAGCGTATCGGCCTCATGCACCATCTCGTGCATTTTGCCTTCAAATTCATTTCCCACTCGCAGCGTGACTCTCAGCCTGGGCGTGAAGCCTTTTGAGACTTTCTTTTTCTTCGCTGCGTTTACCGGTTGTACCATCACGACATCCGAGACGGTGTCTTGCACGTGTGTGTTAAATGCTGGCGCAGGGGACTGAGAATAACCGAATAGCGCCCGGCGCATCTCTTCTTCCGTCAATTCTGTATTCATAACATTTCTCAGAAGGGCGTTATGTACAACCATGCCGATTTTATCAGCGTGGTCGGACTCTGCATTATTCGTCGCTAGGTCAGACCTGAAGCGGTGGAGGGCCACCAGTCACCGTCGAGCGTCATCATCTGGCTGGCAGCTTCATTCGATGTATAGCTTATTGATACTGCATGCTTGTGTTGTCACTGCTTCACATTTACGCTTTGTCCCGTCACGGTCAATCCCGTGGCCGGGTGTCAGAACCTGAATTGTTCGAGGCGCATAGCGCCATAGCCAGCTATTAAGTGCTTACATAGGCTTAGCTGCTGCTTTTCTATGGCGGTCCGTGCGGGGCAGGCTTCGGCCTGGCCGGTTCCCTCGGACGCCGGTTTCTGACCCCCGTACGGTCCGCCACCCATTTCGTGTCAGAACGGCTGGGTGGACGGCTCCTTAACTGTCCGAGGAGATAAGGAAAATGATCTGTCCCCCTTTTAAGCTCGTGCGCCACCCTGGCCAAATGATTCAAGCTGCACAATATCTCGGAGGATTCCGCGATGTTTGATCTTTCGCTTCTCATTGGCCTACCCAAACCCAACAGCATCGATACTTCATCGCTTACCCCTGAAGATGCAGCGATTAAACTACGGCAGGCTGCAATACTTCGGCTTAATGGAGCACAGAGCGTCCTGCTTCATTTTCCACAGGATGTTGAGCTGGCGGTAGAACTGTTGGATGACGCGGCTGTATTGTTCGACAAGGCGTTTCGATGTTTGTCCGGTATCCCAGCTCAGCGCGTTCATCAACAGGTTGGTGAGTACGTTTCTGTCCCTTCAGCTGAAGGCCGTCCTGGTCTTCGAACACCATGGGGCAATGAATTCCGCCCGATGATTGAGGACGGCGTTCGGTGCGCTGAGTCCTGGCTCGATGGCTCATCATTGCCGCTGTGGTGGGCACTGGCGCAAAACCGAAAGCATCATCGTCCAGGTGATCCCCAAGAAGCATTTGAAGCAGGTTTTCTGCTGCGATTGCAGCAAACGCTGATCATGCGACGTGATGCAGTCACTTCCCAGTCAACCAGCATCGATGCCTGAGTTTGTAATTGACGTTTGAGACTTTGCTTTTCCCGCCAAACCCTCCGATCGGCGCGATCTTTGATCGCGCCGATCGGAGGGTTCACTCGCTTTTCCTTGCAGCCACCGCGTTCCCCTCTTTCATTTCAAATTTGATCAGCGCCAGCCTTCTTTTACCCGTCAGTAATTGCTCGTGATCTGTATCGGGCGCAGGGCCATTTCAGTGTCAAAGCGGATCCTTTCGTTGGGCATGGATCTAGGTATGGCGACAGCGGCGACAGTGGCGACAACTCGCGTATAACGTGGTCTGGAGCATGGCGACAGAAGTGGCGACAGTCGCCACTTTCTCAGCGCATTGGCGGTGCCGCTTGACCGCCTTTTCGAGTGGGTATAACAATTGGCGCACGGATCGCTGTCGTTGACAGCACCTGCCCAGGTAGCCAGAACCTTTAAGGCTACGCCACTCGCGTGGTGGTTCTTCCCCAAGTGCGATTAGCGTCCGGCGGCTCGCACGGTCACTCCCAAGAGTGATGGATGCCTACTCGACCAATCTGCCTACTGCGGCAGACGATGGACCTTCCTCGCTGCACTGCAGCAACCTCACCTCTCGGCACACTTCGCTGCGCCAATCTGCGCCCGTCTCTTTCTTCTGGAAAGAGACGGGCGCTCGTACCACTGCTGCAAGCCATGTCGTACAGGGCATTGCCGCAACTCTCCTCGTGACAATCGACCTGACAAATCCGATTCGTCGCCATCCGCAACGACACAGGCACCGGTGCCGCAGCCAATGGAAAGGCTGCATCTGACTGACAGTCAGGCATGCCCCAGGTGTCCATGTCGTTGCCTTCTCCTACTCCAGATCTCGAGGTGCCGAACTCGTCAGTCGGCACAGCCTCTACCCGCCCGCATCTTCGGATGCGACTAAGGAGGCCAGATTCATGGGTTACGCCCTCGCTCCCGGTTGTAAGGAGCCGTTCGTTCCGCGTCAGTGAACACCTCACAGGCCGCAGGGGCCTTGATCCCTGATAACACTCAACAGTCGTGGCGGGACTACGTGAGGACAACTAGCAATGATTGAGGAGAGGGCCCATGCAGCAGTTAGATCCGAAGCTTGAACTACCACGACCACCTCGACCGTTGATTGAGTCGAACCCCGTGCCCCAGCCTTATCCCGTGCAGGCACTGGGTGGGATTCTCGGGCTTGCGGTGGAGCGCATGGCCGAGGTCATCGGCGTGCCCCAAGCACTGGCAGCGCAATCGGTGTTGGCCGCCTCGGCCCTGGCTACCCAAGGTCATGCCGGCTTACAGCTCGACGGGAGAAATTATCCCCTGTCGCTGTACCTGATCACGGTGGCAGCTTCGGGGGATCGTAAAACGGCGGCAGACCGATCTGCATTACTGCCAGCACGGCAATGGGAGCGAGAGCAGTGGCAGCGCTACTGTGAACAACTCGCCCGGTACCGTGCCGCGCAGCGACAGGCGCAGCGTATCAACCCTGGCGATCCTAACCCCACAAACGGCGTACCGCTTGAAGCGGAGCCCTCTGCACCCAGGCTGATCACCACGGATCCGACTATCGAGGCCCTGATCAAGGGACTCTGCCATGACTTGCCGAGCATGGGCCTGTTCTGTGACGAGGGGGGACAATTCCTCGGTAGCAGCACCATGAGTCGGGATAACCGTTTGAAAGCGGTCACGACCTTGTCGTCACTCTGGGACGGCAGTCCGATAGATCGCGCGCGGTCTATGGTGGGTGAAAGCTTGCGAGCTTACGATCGACGCTTAAGCCTGCACCTGATGCTGCAACCGTATCTAGCCATGCAGTTACTCAGTGACCCATTGCTGCAGGGGCAAGGCATTCTCGGTCGCTGCCTCATGACCTGGCCCACCAGCCTGGCCGGACAACGCAGTTACCAGGCTGTCGACTTGTCCAAAGACCCCGCCCTAAAGCGATATCACCACCGTCTTTCGGCCCTGTTTCATCAGCCTTGGTCACTTTCCGCTGACGGTGCCTTGCGGCTATCACCGCTGACGCTCAGCCCGTTAGCCCGCCGTCGCTGGATTGATTTGCATGATGCCATCGAAGCTCAACTGGGTGAGTTTGGTGAGCTGGCCAGCGTGCGGCCCAGCGGATCGAAGGCCGCCGACAACCTGCTGCGCGTCGCCGGCATCCTGGCAGTGGTGGAGGAGAGCAGTGTCGTGGACGTCGACCATATCCAACGGGCCTCCACCTTGGTGGGCTACTACCTCACCGAGATCCAGCGCCTGACCGAACAGGAACCGGTGTGCCGGGTAAAAGAAGAGGCAGACCGGCTGCTGCGCTGGCTGCAGGTCAAAGATTGGAAGCGCTTCAGTATTCGGGAGCTGAACCGCAACGGTCCCCGTTTTGCCCGTAAGAGCAGTCGTCATACCGCCAAGCTGTTGGTCGAGTTGATTGATCATCAGTGGCTCATCACCGACGGCCACACCTTCGAGGTGCGCCATGTTCAATCTTGATGAAGCGCTGCGCAACCATCTGGCTCAGCGCCAAAAGGAGCCGAAAGCGCGGTTTGTCGCCGCGACTGTCGCCACTTTGTCGCCACGCTCAAAGCCAGACAAGGCAAGGGTTGTCGCCGGTGTCGCCGATGTCGCCATCACCCGTAAAGCTAGCACTACGACGACAGCCATCATCCAATGGTTGAAAACGGAGGGCGCGCATCTATACGTCGCCGGCAACACGCTGTGTTTTCGCCCGACTGATTGGGCCCAGTTCGCTATTGTGAATGCACACTGGCGAGCCCTTTTTTATGAGCTCGCAGCAGTCGATCAGGAGCAGGAAAATGGCTCGGGTCGATAAGCGAGCGGGTCGTAATTTTGGCTTTGGTCGCCAGCTCAGCTATGCCGGACCGCAAGCACTGAAAGATCTATTTGGCGATGGCCATTTTGCTACCGTCAAAGCCCATAGCGATCGGTGGCAGGCCTTCGTGAATTGGTGTCGATCCGATGAAGGTCCGGGACTCAATGACGCGCGACAGATCGACCGTGAGATCCTCATGCGGTACGCCACGTATGTGCGTGAGCAGGTTGATCGGGGCAACATCAGCATTGCCACCGCGCAGAACCGACTGTCCAGCGTGAACCGAACGATGGCTGCGCTGCGCGGTGATCAGTACGTCAAAATCTCCAGTCCGAGCAAGGCGCTGGGTTTGCAGCGCTCAAGCCTACGCGGGGAGGCACCGCAAGGCCAAGATCGTGCTCAGATCGAATTGATCGCACGCGCGCTGTCAGAGCGAAGTCAGCAACGAGTGGCCGCAATTGTGCATCTGGCCCGGGAGATTGGTATGCGTCTGCGTGAAGCGATCTTGGCGGACCTGCCCCGACTGCAACGTGAGGCGCGGCAACTGGGCAAGATCAACATCCAAGACGGCACCAAAGGCGGCCGATCAGGCGCGTCAGCACCACGTTGGATTCCGGTCACTGATCAAATCCGTAGCGCCTTGGAGAAGGCCTGTGAGGCTTCGCCCAGTCGCAGTCGGAACCTGTTGGCTCCCAACGAGAGCTACAAAGAGTTTATGCAATCAGTTGTGCAACCGGCACGGGACCTCCTGCACGACCATGGATTGAAAGGCTTTCATGAGCTGCGGGCGGCTTTCGCCTGTGAGCGCTATGAGCAACTGACTGGCTTGAATGCACCTGTCAACGGCGGTCGTGTTCATCGAGAAGATCGAGAGCTTGATCAGCGTGCACGACAGCAGATCAGCCACGAACTGGGACATAACCGCATCGATGTGGTGAGTGCCTACATCGGAGGCTGGCGATGACGGCCGAGTTCGACATAGCGTTATTCCTGTGCCCCGTGCTCAAAGGTGCACATGCCACGCGGCAGCGGCACATTAGGCAAGCAGAAAGGATGCACGAGGTGATTCGTGAGCGCTGGGGTTGCGCGACTCCCTGGTCCTGGAGAGAAAAGCACGTGAGATGGTTTCTGAAGCACTACCTGCGATGCTCAGCTCCAGCTACCGTCTACTACTACGAGTTAACAGCAGGGTTGATCCGCCTTAGAAAGGCAAAAGTCGTGGTTGTCTGATAGGCCTTTAAGCGTGAGCCCCTGAGTATGGGAATGCGGAGCCTTCCCATACTCAGGGGCTTGGCCGAAGAAGCGCTGGCAAGCTCCACTACACGGATGGCATGAACTGTCGCCGTGATGTCAGCGTATCGGCACCACCTTGCGGTCCCTGGTTTGATTGATGGCCGACGCTGAGAGGCTGCCGGTAGCCGCTTTCTGGATATGTTCACTCCACCAGGTCATCATCGGGCGCCGACGTTCGATGTAATCCGCCCGGTTGTAGGCGCTCCTAACTTCGTCCTTGTCGACATGCGCCAGCGCGACTTCGATCAGTTCCGGATCCCATCCATGCTCGTTCAGGATTGTGCTGGCCATGGAACGCATGCCGTGGCTGACCAAGCGGTCCTGGAAGCCCATCCGTTTCAAAGCCATGTTGGCTGTTTGGCTATTCGCGTGGGTGCGCGGGTTTCTATCTGACGGGAACACATATTCCCTGTGGCCGCTATGGTGCTTGAGCATCTCCAATAACGAGAGTGCATGTTCGGTCAGCGGAATTGTATGCGGACGACGCTTTTTCATTCGCTCCGCAGGGATGGTCCAAATGCGTTTGTCGAAGTCGATATCTGCCCATCGAGTGGTGGCCGCCTCAGCAGGGCGTGTCATGGTATGAAGTTGCCATTCGATCAGGCAGCGGGTCGTCCGCTTGATGCTGGCGTTCGCGACTTCCATCATGAGCTCCGGAAGCTCGTCAGGTGGTAGCGCGGCCATATTTTCTTTCTTGGGTTTCTTGAACACCGCTCGAATGCCGCTGAGAGGGTTGGCAAAGATCATTCCGGAGTTGACCCCGTAGGTCATGATCTCGTTAAGGCGCTGGCTCACTCGCTTAACTGTCTCGAGGCTGCCTTTAGCTTCAATCGGACGAAGCAGCTTGATGACCATCGGCGCGTTCACTTCCGATAACGGCGTTGATTTCATGCTTGGAAAAACATGCAGTGTGAGCGAGCGCCAGATGTCTTCGGCATACGCCGGGGTGACGGAGTCCTTCTTCAATTCGAACCACGCGGTGGCTACGTTCTCGAACGTATGTTCCGTTTCCGCTCGTTTGGCTTCCTGCAGCTCATTGCGCTGAGCTTTTGGGTCGATGCCCTGTGCAAGCAGCTCTCTGGCCTCAACGGTTTTCTTCCTCGCTTGCGCAAGAGAAACCTCGGGATAAGAGCCGAGTGCCATGTTGATTCGATTCTTGGTGACGGGATGCCGGTAGTTGAAATTCCACTGCATCGAGCGATTGACCCTGACTCGCAGCTGGAGCCCGTCGCCATCGGTGAGGACGTAATCTTTGTCTTTCGGTTTGACCGCCTTGAGCTGACGGTCGGAGAGGCGAGTGGTTTGAGCGCACATGAGAAGTACTCCATGACACCTTTTGGTATTCCCAAGATTAGCGCCGGGTAGCCGGGAATACCATTGGGAATACCAAATTGCCTGGAACTCTAAAAACCTCGAAAGCCCGCAATAGCCCTGAAGCCCCCGTATTTACTGGATTCCAGGCACAAAAAAAGACGTCCGTGGACGTCTTTGGATGATGAAGTGGTGGAGCCGGGGGGATTTGAACCCCCGTCCGCCAGTACTCCGCTGTCGGTACTACATGCGTAGCCGTTTCTATTAAGTTAACCCTCAGCGACCCGAAGGGCAGGGTGCTTTGGGCGAGTTGTGTAAGTTTTAGCCGCTTCGTCCACAACGTACTGCACGGCGATTCTGTTCTATATGACAATCACTTTGGGTTTACAGACATCCCCTGGTGATTGCTGGACCCGAAGGTACCAGAAGCTCAGGGCTAAGGCTGCTTACGCAGCGAGAGCGAATTCCTGGCCGTAGTTTTCGTCATTGGCAACTATAAGAAGTTGCAACAGTGGATTTACGAGTTCTGTTACCAACTCGGCATGCACCTAAAGTTTCGCAACCGGCGTCGAATCCTAAACGGCCCCGTGCTTGTAACTCGTTGTTTCATAGTGAGTGACAAGCCTGTGCAGTGTACGCCAAACCGTCACGGAAGGCCAACCCGAAGGTTTGCCTTCCGTGACTGAGCGGCCTATTGGCCGCCTTTTTCGCTGTTCTGCAGGTCTTGCAGCGCCTTCGAGGTGATCTCGATGCACTTTTTGTCATCGCCGGCGGCATGGGCCGCTTTGGCTTGGGAGACGGCAGTGTCTATTTCGCCGCTTTTGCCGCTGGTGTCAGTGGCGAGCAGCGCTTTACCGTTGTTGATTTTGTCCAGATTGATTTTGCACAGATCGGGCTCGCCCGCAGCGAACACAGGGGAAGCCAGCATCGCAGCGGTAATGAACAAGCCAGCAAGAGCGGAACGCTTCATAGGGTATCTCCTTGCGCAAAAGGGCTCGACGCTGCTGGCGTTCAGGGGCTGCCAGCGACATCACTGATGAGCCTCGTTTGTCGAGGCCTATGCAGATGACTACGCCGGCACGCAGGGGTTCTGTTTTTTTGCAGGATCATTTTTTCAGGATCAGTGGGCGCGGGCCTGGGTGACGCGGTCCACCAAGTAGACCAGCCCGTGATAATCGATGCCGCCATGCTGGCTCAGGCCGATCTCGCAAGTACGGCTGGTGGAGATGCCTTCGCTGCAATATTGCACCGCGTCCTTGAGGGTGCGCAGTGAGTGGGCGTTGAGTTCCGGCGTGGTGAAGCCTTTGTCACCGGCAAACCCGCAGCAATGAATGCCTTCGGGGATGACCACGGTGTTGGAGCAGCGCCGTGCCAGGTCGATCAGGGCCTGGCTTTCGCCCAGGTGCTGCGTGCTGCAGGTGACGTGAACGGCGATGGGGGCTTCCTGGGGCGTGAAGTCGAGGCGGTCCATCAGGTGCGTGCGGATGAAACGCACGGGGTCATACAGGTCTAGGCGCGTATCGCCCAGGTCCTGCACCAGGCGCAGGGTGCAAGGGCTGGTGTCGCAGTAGATCGGGTCGAGCCCGCCACGGCTGGCGTGGAGCAGGGCGCCAATCAGCTCCTGGCGCTTGTGTTCGGCTTGTTCGGCGTAGCCTTTGGAGGCGAAGGGCTGGCCACAGCACAGGCTGTCCTGATTGTCGGGGAACACGACTTGGTAACCGGCTTTTTCCAACAGGCTGCGGGTTTTGTCGTACAGCGACATCTGTTCCTTATCCCCCGCTGCCGGCCCCATGGCGCGTGAGACGCAGGCGGCCAGGTAGACCACTCGCGGCCGCTCGTCCGTTACCGCCGGGCTGAAACGAATGGCTTTTTCTGGCTGTGGCATGGCGGCGGTCCACTGCGGGATTTGCCCCTTGGACAGCTTGGTCATGCTGGCCGACAGCTTCGCCAGGCGTGGTGCGCCCAGCAGCATGCGTGCGCCGTTGGCCACGTGCAGGGTGAAGCGCGCGCCTTGGAGTGCGGTGGAGAAATGGGTGGCGAGCCATTCGGCGGTTTTCGTACGGTCAGCGTCGCGGCTGCGTAGTTTTTTCACCAGATCGCCGGTATTGATTCCTACCGGGCAGCGCTGAGCGCAGAGGCCGGTGGCAGCGCAGGTGTCGATGCCTTGATAGTGATAAGCCGCCTCCAACTCAGTGGTGTCGACACCGGCACGTTTTTTCGCCTGGATGTCGCGCCAGATCACGATGCGTTGGCGCGGGCTCAAAGTCAGGCCTTTCGACGGGCACACCGGTTCACAGAAGCCGCACTCGATGCACTTATCCACAAGCTCATCAGCGGCGGGTAGCGGCTTGAGGTGCTTGAGGTGGATTTGCGGGTCCTGGCTGAGCACCACGTCCGGGTTGAGAATGCCGTTGGGGTCAAGCAGGCGCTTGAGTTGCCACATCAATTGATAGGCGTCGCTGCCCCATTCCAGCTCCACGAACGGCGCCATATTGCGTCCGGTGCCGTGTTCGGCTTTCAGCGAGCCACCAAACTCCACGGCCACCAATTGCGCCACGTCGTCCATGAACGCCTGATAGCGTGTGACTTCTTCCGCACTGTTGAAGCCTTGGGTGAAGACGAAGTGCAGATTGCCTTCCAGCGCGTGTCCGAAAAGTATCGCTTCGTCGTAGTGATGTTTGTCGAACAATTCGATCAAGCGATTGACGCCGATTGCCAGTTGCTCCACCGGGAAGGTCACGTCTTCGATGATTACGGTGGTACCGGTTTTGCGCACGGCGCCGACAGCAGGGAAGGTGTCCTTGCGGATTGCCCACAGGCGGGCGTTCTCTGTGGGGTCTTCGGTGAAGTCGACCTGTTTTTCCACCGGGAATTGGGCCAGGGAGGCCATGATGAGCGCCAACTGCTCATGCAGTAAGGACGACGACGCTGCACGGGATTCGATCAACAGGGCGCAGGCATTTTCCGAGAGTTGCTGTACGAAAGCGGGCATGCCTGGCTTGTTCTGTACCGAGCGCATGCTGCGTCGGTCCAACAGCTCGACGGCCGAGACCGGCTGGGTTTTGAGGACGGTGACTGCGTTGCAGCAGGTTTCGACATCTGGAAACACAATCAACGCCGACGCTTTATTCGGGTGCTCTACCACCGTGTCGTAGGTGACCGCGCTGATAAAGCCCAGGGTGCCCTCGGAACCCACCAGCAGATGGCTGAGGATATCCAGCGGCTCATCGAAGTCCACCAGGGCATTCAGCGACAGTCCGGTGGTGTTTTTCAGACGGTATTTGTGACGAATTTTCGCGGCTAATTCGGCATTTGCCCGTGTCTCGCGACCCAATGTTGCCAGCCGCTCAAGCAGCGCACCGTGTTGTTCACGGAACGCCTTAACGCTGGTGGCGTCTTCGGTATCCAGGCGGCTGCCGTCAGCCAATACCAAGCGTATGCCGGCCAGGGTGTGGTAAGTGTTCTGCGCCGTGCCGCAGCACATGCCGCTGGCATTGTTGGCGACGATGCCGCCGATCTTGCAGGCGTTTATCGACGCTGGGTCCGGCCCGATCTTGCGCCCGAACGGCGCCAGCCACGCATTGGCCTGGGCGCCGATCACGCCGGGCTGCAGGCGGATTTGCGTGCCTTGCCCGCGAATCTCGCGGCCATTCCAGTTGTCCCCCAGCACGATCAGCACCGAGTCGCTGATGGCCTGCCCGGACAGGCTGGTGCCGGCGGCGCGGAAGGTCACGGCTACGTGGTCGCGCTGAGCCCATTGCAACAAGGCAACGACTTCGTCTTCTGACTCCACGCGGATCACCAGCTGTGGGATCAATCGGTAAAAGCTGGCGTCAGTGCCGAAAGCGAGGGTGGAAAGTGGGTCGTCGAAACGTCGATCTTTAGGGATCAGTTGTGCGACGTCGCTCAGGAAAGCAGCAGGCAGGCTCATCGGTCCTCCAGAAATAGCTGACGCCGGAATCGTGTCCGGCGTCGATTCTTACCCTATTACGTGCAGGTTTTAGTGCACCAGCATACCGGTGAACCAGTAAGCCTGGGCCAGGGTGATCAGCCCGACGATGGTGGCAAAGAACAGGCTGTGCTTGAGAGTAAAGCGGAACAGGTCGGATTCTTTGCCCACCAGGCCGGTAGCGGCGCACGCCACCGCGATGGATTGCGGCGAGATCATCTTGCCGGTAACGCCGCCGCTGGTGTTGGCAGCGACCAGCAAGGTGTCGTTGACGCCGATCTGATGCGCGGTGGTGGCTTGCAGGGAGCTGAACAAGGCGTTGGACGAGGTGTCGGAGCCTGTCAGGAAAACACCCAGCCAGCCAAGGAAAGGCGAGAAGAACGGGAAGGCTGCGCCCGTGCCGGCCAGTACCAGCGCCATGGTCGAAGACATGCCGGAGTAGTTGGTAACGAATGCGAATGCCAACACCATCCCAATCGACAGGATCGGCCAGCGCAGTTCGTAGAAGGTCTCTTTTAAAGTGGTAAGACCAGTCTTGATGTCAATTTTCAGTACCAGCATCGAGATCAACGCCGAGAAGAAAATCGCAGTGCCGGTCGCTGAAATCGGGTCCAGTTTGAACACGGCCGGGATCGCAGTGGGGTTGGTTACGATCGGCGCGACTTTGATCACCAGTTGGTCCAGGTGCGGGATAGCGAAGTTGAACACCCAGCTGTACATCGAGCCCCCGGCAGCAAACATCGCTTTGAACGGCTTGAGGGTCCAGATAGTGACCAGCACGGTAAGAATCAGGAACGGCGACCAGGCCTTGAAAATCTGGCCGAGGCTGTAGGGCGAAACGATTGTGTTGCGCGGCAGACCGAAACCGCCGGCGCTGGCGGTGACTGCGGCGCTGGAGGTGGCGCCGGCAATCTGGGCACCTGCGGTGCGTTTGGGTTGCCAGACTTTCAGGAACAGCGTCAGGGAAATCAGGCTGGCCAGGGCCGAGGTGATGTCCGGCAGTTCCGGGCCGATGAAGTTGGAGGTGAAGTACTGGGTGATGGCAAAGCTCAAGCCGGCGACCAGTGCCGCTGGCCAGGTTTCACGCACGCCGCGCACGCCGTCCATCATGAACACCAACCAGAACGGTACGAACAACGACAGCAGCGGCAGTTGGCGACCAGTCATGGCGCCGATCTTGAATGCGTCAATGCCGGTCACCTGACCTGCAACGATGATCGGGATGCCCAGCGCCCCAAAGGCCACGGGGGCGGTGTTTGCAATCAGGCACAGGCCGGCGGCGTACAGCGGGTTGAAGCCCAGGCCGACCAGCAGTGCAGCGGTAATTGCCACGGGGGCGCCGAAACCGGCCGCACCTTCCAGGAAGGCGCCGAAGCAGAAGCCGATCAATAGCACTTGCAGGCGCTGGTCGTCAGTGATCGACAGGACCGAGCTGCGGATGATTTCGAACTGGCCGCTTTTGACCGTGAGTTTGTAGAGGAACACCGCCGCGACGATGATCCACGCGATGGGCCACAGACCGTAGGCAAAGCCATAACCGGCGGCGGCCAATGCCATGTCTACCGGCATCTGGAAGGCGAAGATCGCGACCAGGATCGACAGCGCCAAGGTAATGCTGCCCGCCACGTGGCCTTTGAGGCGAAACACGGCCAGGGCCAGGAAGAAGAATACGATCGGAATAACGGCCGCCATTGCGGACAGGCCGAGGCTGCCGAGCGGGCTGTAGAGCTGTTGCCAGGTTTGCATGATGGGGTGGCCCCTGATTGTTGTTGTTTGGTCAGCTTGGGTAATTGGTAATACCAATTTACAGTCGCTGTTGGCTAGAGTAAAAGCCTTGGTTGGGGCGTGTCAATTTGCCGCTTACGAAACTTTGGTCGTAGGTGGGTGGCAAGGGTGCGCTGATCAGTGGAAATGAGGGCGCTCTGATAGGTGCTGCATTCGTTGTGATCGGCGAGAATAGAGGGCCCGGCGAGTGGTCGGGATGGTGGAGAGTGAGTGATGGGGTTTGATCAGGTGCGTCAGCGCCGTTTGTCTGATGACATCGTCGAGCAGCTTGAGGGCATGATCCTTGAGGGCACGCTGAAGTCGGGCGAGCGCTTGCCGGCCGAACGCGCGTTGGCTGAACAATTCGGGGTGTCGCGACCTTCTTTGCGAGAGGCGATCCAGAAGCTGGCAGCCAAAGGTTTGCTCGTCAGCCGCCAGGGTGGTGGTAACTACGTGGCTGAATCTTTGGGTTCCACGTTCAGTGACCCGCTGTTGCTCCTGTTGGAGAACAACCCCGAGGCTCAGCGGGATCTGCTGGAGTTTCGTCAGACCCTTGAGGCCTCGTGTGCTTATTACGCCGCGTTGCGCGCGACAGAGGTGGATCGCGAGCGTCTCACGGCTGCGTTCGAAGCGCTTCAGGATTGCTACACCCGTTCCGATGAGGTGAGTCGCGTCGAAGAGGGGGCGGCGGATGCGCGGTTTCACTTGGCTATCGCCGAGGCGAGCCACAACGCTGTGTTGCTGCACACGATTCGCGGCCTGTTCGACCTGCTCAAGCGTAACGTGGTGACCAACATTGGCGGCATGTATCAACAGCGTACGGAAACCCGCGACATGCTGATCAGTCAGCACCGGGATCTGTACCTGGCGATTATCGAGGGGCGTGCCGAGCAGGCGCGGGAAGTTTCAACACGTCACCTGCTGTATGTGCAGGAAGTGTTGGAAGAAGTGCGTCAGGAAGTTCAGCGTGTGGCGCGTGCGGAGCGGCGCAAGGGGACGTAGCCGAGGGAAGCTCCCGCGGCTGCATCACTGCAAGGATCAGTCTTCCTTGCCCTTGTTGCGTACGGCACGATGAAGCTCGCGATTGGAATCGCGTTCGCGCTCGGTATCGCGCTTGTCGTATTCCTTCTTGCCCTTGCCCAAGGCGATCTCGCACTTGACCAGGTGCTTGCTCCAGTACCAGGACAGGCAGACGCAGGCATAGCCCTTCTGCTGTACGGCAGCAGCGAGCTTTTCCAGTTCGCGGGCATTGAGCAGCAGCTTGCGCGTGCGTACCGGATCGGCAATCACGTGGGTGCTCGCAGTGGTCAGCGGGGTGATATGACTGCCGAGCAGCCATGCCTCGCCATCCTTGAGCAGCACATAACTGTCGACCAGCTGCAGCTTGCTGGCACGCAGACTCTTTACTTCCCAGCCGGCCAGGACCAGACCAGCCTCGAACCGATGTTCGATGAAGTAATCGTGTCGCGCCTTTTTATTTTGCGCGATGGTCCCTGTGGGGTGTTTCTTTTGTTTAGCCATAGGGGCGGCATTATAGGGAGTTGCGAGCCTGTCGGCTACGGTCAACCTGCGTGCTTGAGCGTGTTGGACGAATCCCGGACAATGCAGGCAGTTCTCTGGTTTTTTTCTTTCGCGGATCGGGCTGTTCTTCCGCGATGTTTGCCGCTCAGCTGTGGAAATAACGCACACATGACGACGCATATTCAACGTTCAGCGCTGCTGCCCTATCCGGCACAGGCGCTCTATGACCTGGTCAACGACGTGGCGCGTTACCCGGAATTCCTGCCGTGGTGCTCAACCGCCGAGGTGCTGGAAAACAGTGATGAGCACATGGTCGCCAGTGTCGGGGTCGCGAAGGGCGGTCTTAGCCAGCACTTTGTGACGCGTAATGTGCTGGTGCCTGGGAAATCCATCGAAATGAATTTGCAGGAAGGGCCGTTTACTCAGTTGCATGGGGTGTGGGTATTCAAGGCGCTGACGGACAAGGCCTGCAAAATCAGCCTGGATCTTTCCTTTGATTACGCTGGGCCTGTCGTGCGCGCGACCTTGGGGCCTTTGTTCAATCAGGCGGCAAATACCCTGGTGGACGCATTTTGCCAGCGGGCCAAGCAACTGCATGGTTGAGATTGAAGTGGTGTATGCCGCAGTGGATCACCAGGTGCTGCTGGCGGTGACGGTGCCGGCCGGCACCAGCCTGCGCGCGGCGGTGCAGGCGTCAGGCATTGCAGCGCAATTCCCCGGGCTGGATCTGGCTGATTGCCCTTTGGGTATTTTCGGCAAGGTAGTCGCGGACGCTGAGGTGCGCAGTGTGCAGGCGGGTGATTGTATCGAGATTTACCGTCCATTGCTGGCAGACCCTAAAGAAGTGCGCAGGTTGCGCGCAGCCAAAGCGGCGCTGGCCAAGCAACAGAACTCATAGGTCAGCCAAATGGCGAGCAGCAAAAAGCCCGGCATGCCGGGCTTTTTGTTGAGCGACGCACATTTACTGCGGACTGGTATCCAGAGGTTGTGGCGTCGGCACAGGCACCGTTTCCACGCCGTCGACGTCTTTCTGGATCTTGTCGAGCAGCGAGCCTGGCTTGGCCGGTACTTCGGACTTCGGCTTCTCGCCTTCCTGCGCAGGCGCAGTGACATTGGTGCCGTTGTCCTTGCCGAGCAAGGCTTCATCACGACTCACACCGGGCATGAAGTCGCCGGACAGGCTGACAAGCTGGTCATTGCCATTGAAGATGACACTGACGCGCTCCTGCTGGCGTTCACCGCCGCCTGGCTGAAGGCTGTAGAGATAATCCCAGCGATCGGCATGGAAAGTGTCGGTCAGCAGGGGGTTACCCATGATAAACCGTACTTGCCGTCGGGTCATTCCGGGGCGTAACTGGTCTATCATGTCCTGCGTGACGACATTGCCCTGCTGGATGTCGATTTTGTAAACCCCGGGGAATGAACAACCGGCGAGTGCGAGCAGTCCCACAAAGGTGAAACTGGTTAGCAAGAGCTTGGTGTTTTGCATCGGTGGGCGACTTCCACTATCTTGGCTGGGACAACGTAAACGCCGATCATACCCGTATTAAGAGAAGCTGCGAAGCAGCATCCGCGAGAAAGCTAACCATGGTTGAAAATAGCGAACTACGCAAAGCCGGTCTCAAAGTGACTCTGCCACGAGTCAAGATTCTACAAATGCTCGATTCTGCTGAGCAGCGCCACATGAGTGCCGAGGATGTTTACAAGGCACTGATGGAGTCTAACGAGGACGTCGGCCTGGCCACGGTTTACCGTGTGCTGACCCAGTTTGAAGCCGCAGGGCTGGTGGTTCGTCATAATTTCGACGGCGGTCATGCGGTGTTCGAACTGGCTGACGGTGGTCATCACGATCACATGGTTGACCTGGATACCAATGAGGTTATCGAGTTCACCAGTCCGGAAATCGAAGCGCTGCAGCACAAGATTGCTGAGGAGCATGGCTTCGATCTGGTTGACCACAATCTGGTCCTGTACATCCGTAAGAAAAAGTAACAAGCGTTGCAGATTCTCTCTGCAAAACGATCGAAGGCGACCTTAGGGTCGCCTTCGTGCTTTCTATAAGAGAGAAAATAGTTCGGTTAGGCCTTTGCCGCTACGACCATTTTCTTCGCGTGCGCCAAAGACTCCTTGGTTAGATCGATGCCGCCAAGCATGCGTGCGACTTCTTCCACACGTTCCGACTTGTTCAGCTTGGACACGGCTGTGTGTGTTGCATCGCTGCCGCGTACCTTGTGCACAAAGAGGTGTTGATGTCCCTGGGCCGCGACTTGTGGCAAGTGAGTTACCGTCAGTACCTGGCCTCTATCTCCAAGGCGTCGCAACAGCTGGCCAACAATTTCTGCTGTCGGCCCGCCAATTCCCACATCGACTTCATCGAACACCAGTGTCGGCACCCGAGAGGTTTGCGCAGTAATCACCTGGATTGCCAGGCTGATCCGCGACAGCTCGCCGCCGGAGGCTACTTTCGCCAGCGCTTTGAGCGGTTGTCCGGGGTTGGCGCTGACCAGTAGCTCGACCTGCTCCAGCCCGTGGGGTTGTAGTTCGTTGCTGGCGCTGGTGCGCAATTCGATGGTGAAACGACCGCCAGGCATGCCCAGACGCTGGATCTCCAGCTCCACTGCGCTGGCCAGGCCCGTCGCTGCTTGCTGGCGCAGGTCGCTGAGCTCGCGCGCTTTCTCTTGGTAATGACGAGCGAAAGAGGCGAGCTCACCGCTCAGGCGCTCGATAGATTCATCGTTGGCGTTCAGGGTCTCGATTTCATCCAGCAGCTTTTGCTGCATCGTCGCCACTTCAGTGGGCTGGATGCGATGTTTGCGTGCCAGCGTGTAGATGGTATCCAGGCGTTCTTCTATTTCCTGCAGGCGTGCTGGGTCGGCATCGAAGTGATCCAGGAACCGATTCAGTTCGCCGACGGCTTCCTCTACCTGGATCTGTGCGCTGGTAAGCAGGGTCGTCGCCTCGCTCAACGAGCCGGAGCCGCTGTTCACGCTCGATAGGCGATTGAGGCTGGCAGTCAGTGCATTGAGCACGTTCCCGGAGTCGCTCTCACTGCACTGCTCCACCACCTGGCGGCAAATGCCCAGCAGGGTTTCCGCGTTGGTGAGGTTCTTGTGTTCCTGCTCAAGCTGCTCCAGTTCGGTCTCGCCCAGGCCCAGGCTTTCCAGTTCTTCGAGTTGATAGCTGAGCAATTGATGGCGAGCACGTTGCTCATCGCCGGAGTTGGAGAGTCGCTCCAGTTCCTGGCGAGTCTGGCGCCAGCGCTGGGCGGCAAGCTGCACCTGGCGGGCAAGGTCTGTGGCACCAGCGTACTCATCGAGCAGGCGACGATGGGTGTCGGTTTTCAGCAGGGACTGGTGTTCATGCTGGCTGTGGATGTCGATCAGCAACTCGCCCAAGGCTTTAAGGTCGCCAAGCGGGCAGGGTGTGCCGTTGATGTAGCCACGGGAGCGACCTTCCGCCGTGATGACCCGTCGCAGGATGCACGGACCTTCATTATTAAGGTCGCGCTCGGACAGCCAGGCTTCTGCCTCGGGAATGTCTGCCAGGTCGAAGGTGGCCAGGATGTCGGCCTTGTCTGCCCCAGGTCGCACCACGCCGCTGTCGGCGCGATCACCCAGGGTCAGGCCCAAGGCGTCGAGCATGATCGACTTGCCGGCGCCGGTTTCGCCTGTGATTACGCTCATACCGCGATCCAGTTCGAGATCCAGGTGTTCAACGATGGCGTAGTTATGTACGGACAAGTGCACGAGCATGACGGCCGCTCCCAGGCTTTAGGTCTGGTTATTTATACAGTGTTTTGTTCGAGGCTGACAATCCTGGCGCTTAGCTCGATTTGCTTGAATGAGCGAATTTTTTAGCGCAACGAGGAATGGAAGCGCAGGAATTGATCCACATCACTGGAAAGACTTTTGGTAACGCCTGCACCCTTGAACCTGGAAATTGTGGCCCCATATACCGGAACAGAAGCGCGAGTTGAGTTCGCGCATGATTTTGAAAGGAGAAAACTATGGCTGACGAACAGACGCAGGATACGCAAACTCCAGACGCCAATTCGGCTGTCGGCGATGAGCTGGCGACTCGTGTGCAAGTGCTCGAAGAGCAACTGGCCGCTGCGCAGGACCAGTCTTTGCGTGTTGCCGCTGATCTGCAGAACGTCCGCCGCCGTGCCGAGCAGGATGTAGAAAAGGCTCACAAGTTCGCACTGGAAAAATTTGCCGGTGACTTGCTGCCGATCATCGACAGCCTGGAGCGTGGTCTTGAGTTGTCCAACCCGGACGACGAAAACATCCGCCCAATGCGCGAAGGGATCGAGCTGACCCTGAAAATGTTTCAGGACACCCTGAAGCGTTATCAGTTGGAAGCCATCGATCCAGCAGGCGGTGAGCCGTTCAACGCTGAGCACCACCAAGCCATGGCCATGCAGGAAAGCCATGACCTGGAGCCTAACAGCGTGTTGAAAGTGTTCCAGAAAGGTTACCAGCTCAATGGTCGCCTGCTGCGCCCGGCGATGGTTGTGGTGAGCAAGGCCCCTGCACCGGTTTCACCTTCTATTGATGAGCAGGCTTGAAATACGCTGAAAAGCCCTCATCTATAAGTCAAGCGTTTAAGTGCTACCGCAGTTAGCCACCACTGCTGCGGCAACCAAATTCAAGTTTCGGGAGAGTAAATAATGGGCAAAATTATCGGTATCGACCTGGGGACCACCAACTCCTGTGTCTCCGTCATGGAAAACGGCAAAGCCAAAGTCATCGAAAACGCCGAAGGTGCGCGTACCACGCCGTCGATCATTGCATACGCAAATGATGGCGAGATCCTGGTAGGTCAGTCGGCCAAGCGCCAGGCTGTCACCAACCCGCACAACACCCTGTACGCGGTAAAGCGTCTGATCGGTCGTAAGTTCGACGAAGAAGTCGTACAGAAAGACATCAAGATGGTGCCTTACAAAATCGCCAAAGCTGACAACGGTGACGCCTGGGTTGAAGTAAATGGCAACAAGATGTCTGCCCCGCAGATCTCGGCTGAAGTCTTGAAAAAGATGAAGAAGACTGCCGAAGACTACCTGGGTGAAACCGTGACCGAAGCGGTGATCACTGTTCCGGCCTACTTCAACGACAGTCAGCGTCAGGCGACCAAAGACGCCGGCCGCATCGCGGGTCTGGACGTAAAACGTATCATCAACGAACCAACCGCAGCCGCTCTGGCTTACGGTATGGACAAGGCCAAAGGCGACCACACCGTGATCGTTTATGACTTGGGCGGTGGTACTTTCGACGTCTCCGTCATCGAGATCGCTGAAGTTGACGGCGAGCACCAGTTCGAAGTGTTGGCCACCAACGGTGACACCTTCCTCGGCGGTGAAGACTTTGATATTCGTCTGATCGACTACCTCGTTGACGAATTCAAGAAAGAAAGCGGCATGAACCTTAAGGGCGACCCGCTGGCCATGCAGCGCCTGAAAGAAGCTGCCGAAAAAGCCAAGATCGAGCTGTCCTCGAGCATGTCGACCGACGTGAACCTGCCGTACATCACTGCAGACGCCACTGGTCCTAAGCACTTGAACGTGAAGATTTCTCGCGCCAAGTTGGAAGCGCTGGTTGAAGACCTGGTTCAGCGCACCATCGAACCTTGCCGCATCGCGCTGAAAGACGCCGGTATCGACGTTGGTTCCATCAACGACGTGATCCTGGTGGGCGGTCAGACCCGTATGCCACTGGTTCAGCAGAAGGTCACCGAGTTCTTCGGTAAAGAAGCCCGTAAAGACGTGAACCCGGACGAAGCGGTTGCCATGGGTGCTGCCATCCAGGGCGCGGTATTGGCCGGCGACGTGAAAGACGTGCTGCTGCTGGACGTCAGCCCGCTGACCCTGGGTATCGAAACCATGGGCGGCGTGATGACTGCGCTGATCGAGAAAAACACCACGATTCCTACCAAGAAATCCCAAGTGTTCTCGACTGCCGATGACAACCAGGGCGCTGTGACCATTCACGTGCTGCAAGGTGAGCGTAAGCAGGCTGCTCAGAACAAGTCCCTGGGCAAGTTCGACCTGTCCGAGATTCCACCAGCACCACGTGGCGTGCCACAAATCGAAGTGACCTTCGACATCGACGCCAACGGCATCCTGCACGTCGGCGCGAAAGACAAGGCTACCGGCAAAGAGCAGAAGATCACGATCAAGGCCAACTCCGGTCTGTCTGATGAAGAAATTCAACAGATGATTCGTGATGCTGAAGCCAACGCTGATGCGGATGCCAAGTTTGCTGAACTGGCTGGCGCCCGTAACCAGGGTGATGCACTGGTTCACTCGACGCGCAAAATGGTCGCTGATGCTGGCGATAAAGTGACTGCTGAAGAGAAGACTGCAATCGAAGCTGCTGTGGTTGCCCTGGAAGCCGCCGTCAAAGGCGACGACAAGGCTGCTATCGAAGCCAAGATCGAAGAGCTGTCGAAAGTCTCTGCGCCGGTTGCTCAGAAAATGTACGCCGAACAAGGTCAGCCAGCTGACGGTGCTGCGCAACAGGCAGAGCCTGAAGCCAAGCACGACGACGTTGTCGATGCCGAGTTCGAAGAAGTCAAAGAAGACCAGAAGAAGTAACTTGGTCGCCCGGTTGACCGCTATCAAGCGGTGACTGGTAGGATGTCGCCGCGCGGGAGCTTGCTCCCGCGTTGGCGTGTCTGGGGTATGCGAATTTTTACAGTATGCGACAGCGTTCGGATGCTGGCGGTGTGATCGGGAATGCTCCTGCTTTCCGAATGGCATTCACCGCGTTTTTGGCCGGGTCCCTGGCTGAAAGCAGTTATGACCAGGATCGTTGAATTGACGTGAGTTGGGTCCGGGCCTGTATTGGGGCTCAACGAGTTTAGTCAGGCTCAGGAGGGTCTGGCTGAACGTCCTTAAGAGTGCAAAGACTTATGGCAAAGCGTGACTATTACGAAGTATTGGGTGTGGAGCGCGGCTCCAGCGAGGCGGACCTGAAGAAGGCCTACCGTCGCCTGGCGATGAAGCATCACCCGGACCGTAATCCGGATAACAAAGAATCCGAAGAGATGTTCAAAGAGGCCAATGAGGCCTACGAATGCCTGTGTGATCCCAATAAGCGTGCGGCCTACGACCAGTATGGCCATGCCGGTGTCGACCCAAGCATGGGTGGCGGCGGTGCCGGGTTTGGCGGTCAGAACTTCTCCGATATTTTCGGCGACGTATTCAGCGACTTCTTCGGCGGTGGTCGAGGTGGTCAGCGTGGTGGCGCCCAGCGTGGTAGTGATTTGCGCTACACCCTGGAATTGAACCTGGAAGAAGCCGTGCGCGGCACCAGCGTCAACATCCGTGTGCCGACGCTGGTCAACTGCAAGCCGTGCGATGGTTCGGGTGCCAAGAAAGGCTCTTCGCCGATCACCTGCCCAACGTGTGGCGGTATTGGTCAAGTTCGCATGCAGCAGGGCTTCTTCTCTGTGCAGCAGACCTGCCCGCGCTGCCATGGCCAGGGCAAGATCATTTCCGATCCGTGCGATTCCTGCCACGGCGAAGGTCGTGTCGAAGAGTACAAAACCCTGGCGGTGAAAGTGCCGGCGGGCGTGGACACCGGAGACCGTATTCGCCTGTCGGGTGAGGGCGAGGCTGGTACTCAGGGTGGTCCGACGGGCGACCTGTACGTAGTGATCAACGTGCGCGAGCACTCGATCTTCCAGCGCGACGGCAAGCACCTGTTCTGTGAAGTGCCGATCAGCTTTGTCGATGCAGCCTTGGGCGGCGAGCTCGAAATTCCTACCCTTGATGGTCGGGTCAAGCTCAAGATTCCTGAAGGCACTCAGACCGGCAAGCAGTTCCGTATCCGTGGCAAAGGCGTTGCGCCGGTGCGCGGTGGCGGTGCTGGGGACTTGATGTGTCGTGTGGCGGTAGAGACGCCGGTCAACCTGAATCGCCGTCAGCGCGAACTGCTTGAAGAATTCCGCAGCTCGATGGAGGGTGATGACTCTCACTCGCCAAAAACTGCAGGCTTTTTCGATGGTGTGAAGCGCTTCTTCGGCGACCTGTAAGGAATTGAGTATGCGACGTATAGCCGTAATGGGCGCTGCCGGGCGCATGGGCAAGACGCTGGTCGAAGCGGTGCAGCAGCGCTCGCCGGCTTCCGGCCTGACTGCGGCGATCGTTCGTCCGGGCAGCACGTTGATTGGTGCGGACGCGGGCGAGTTGGCCTCGTTGGGGCGCATCGGTGTGTCGTTGTCCGGCAGCCTGGAGCAGGTAGCGGATGAGTTCGATGTGTTGATCGATTTCACCCTGCCGGACGTGATGCTGAAAAACCTGGCGTTCTGCCGTAAGGCGGGCAAGGCAATGGTGATCGGTACCACGGGTTTGACTGCTCAGCAGAAGCAATTGTTGGAGGAGGCGGGCAAGGATATTCCTATCGTCTTCGCCGCCAACTTTAGTGTCGGTGTGAATCTGTCGCTCAAGTTGCTGGATCTGGCGGCGCGCGTGCTGGGTGATGAAGCGGATATCGAAATCATCGAGACTCACCATCGCCACAAGATCGACGCGCCTTCGGGCACCGCGCTGCGCATGGGTGAAGCGATTGCCGATGCACTGGGTCGCGACCTGTCGAAAGTCGCGGTGTACGGTCGCGAAGGCCACACCGGCGCGCGTGCACGCGACACCATTGGTTTTGCGACCGTGCGCGGCGGTGACGTGGTGGGTGATCACACCGTATTGTTCGCCACTGAAGGTGAGCGTCTGGAAATCACGCATAAGGCCTCCAGCCGCATGACCTTTGCCAAGGGAGCGGTACGTGCTGCGCTCTGGTTGGAGGGGCGCGAGCCGGGTCTGTACGACATGCGCGATGTGCTGGATCTGCACTAATCAGTAGCTAAAACAGGGCCTCAAGCTTATGCTTAGGCCCCGTTTTTACCCGCTAAGCGACGTCCTGTCGCATTCCCCTGCCTTTAAGGCTCATTAGCGGTGGACCAAAAAAGCCTTTTTCTGTAAGCTACAGCTTTAGTGTGTCCACTAAAAGCGCGCAGAATAATTCAGTGAAGAAGCGGGGTGACGTGTCCATACGTCACTCCGCTTTTTTACAACCTGCGATCGCCCTTTCAGGCTTTATTTACGGGAGGTCTTCTTGACTAAGCCAGCCATACTCGCCCTTGCTGATGGCAGCATTTTTCGCGGCGAAGCCATTGGAGCCGACGGTCAGACCGTTGGAGAGGTAGTGTTTAACACTGCCATGACCGGCTATCAGGAAATCCTTACCGATCCTTCCTACGCCCAACAGATCGTTACCCTGACCTATCCGCACATCGGCAACACCGGTACTACACCGGAAGATGTCGAGTCTGATCGTGTCTGGTCGGCCGGTCTGGTGATTCGTGACCTGCCACTGGTTGCGAGCAACTGGCGTAACACGATGTCGCTGTCCGATTACCTGAAAGCCAACAACGTTGTGGCGATCGCCGGTATCGATACGCGCCGCCTCACGCGCATCCTGCGTGAAAAAGGCTCGCAGAATGGCTGCATCATGGTCGGTGACAATATCTCCGAAGAGGCGGCGATTGCCGCGGCGCAAGGTTTCCCAGGCCTGAAAGGCATGGACCTGGCGAAAGTCGTCAGCGTTAAAGAGAAGTACGAGTGGCGCTCCACTGTCTGGGACTTGAAGACCGACAGCCATGCAACCATCGACGCCGCTGACCTGCCCTACCACGTAGTCGCCTACGACTACGGCGTTAAATACAACATCCTGCGCATGCTGGTCGAGCGAGGCTGCCGCGTGACCGTGGTGCCGGCGCAAACCCCGGCCAGCGACGTGCTCGCCCTGCAACCGGACGGTGTATTCCTGTCCAACGGCCCAGGTGACCCTGAGCCATGCGACTACGCCATCCAGGCGATCAAGGACGTACTGGAAACCGAGATTCCGGTCTTCGGTATCTGCCTTGGTCACCAGCTGCTGGCCCTGGCCTCCGGCGCCAAGACCCTGAAAATGGGTCACGGCCACCACGGTGCCAACCACCCGGTTCAAGACCTGGACACTGGCGTTGTGATGATCACCAGCCAGAACCACGGTTTTGCGGTAGATGAAGCAACCCTGCCGAGCAACGTGCGCGCCATTCACAAGTCGCTGTTCGACGGTTCCCTGCAGGGCATCGAGCGCACCGACAAGAGCGCGTTCAGCTTCCAGGGCCACCCTGAAGCGAGCCCGGGCCCGAACGACGTAGCGCCGCTGTTCGACCGTTTCATCAATGAGATGGCCAAGCGACGCTGACTGAGCGGCCTGCGGGCGGCCCCGGAGACCGGTGGCCCCCGCAGGCTCATCAAAGATTGTTCAAGACGGCTTGCCGACTGACCTGCGGATTTGAGTGACAAACCCATGCCAAAACGTACAGACATAAAAAGCATCCTGATTCTCGGCGCTGGCCCGATCGTGATCGGCCAGGCCTGCGAATTCGACTACTCCGGCGCCCAGGCTTGTAAAGCCCTGCGCGAAGAGGGCTACCGCGTCATTCTGGTGAACTCCAACCCGGCCACCATCATGACCGACCCGGCCATGGCCGACGCCACCTACATCGAACCGATCAAGTGGCAGACCGTTGCCAAGATCATCGAGAAAGAGCGTCCAGATGCGCTGCTGCCAACCATGGGCGGCCAGACTGCACTGAACTGCGCCCTGGACCTGGAGCGCGAAGGCGTCCTGGAAAAATTCGGCGTAGAAATGATCGGCGCCAATGCCGACACCATCGACAAGGCTGAAGACCGTTCGCGTTTCGACAAGGCCATGAAGTCCATCGGCCTGGCCTGCCCGCGTTCCGGTATCGCCCACAGCATGGAAGAAGCCAACGCGGTCCTTGAGACCCTGGGCTTCCCGTGCATTATCCGTCCGTCCTTCACCATGGGCGGCACCGGTGGCGGTATCGCTTACAACCGTGAAGAGTTCGAAGAAATCTGCGCCCGTGGCCTGGACCTGTCGCCGACCAAAGAGCTGCTGATCGACGAATCCCTGATCGGCTGGAAAGAATATGAGATGGAGGTTGTCCGCGATAAGAAGGACAACTGCATCATCGTCTGCTCCATCGAAAACTTTGACCCGATGGGTGTGCACACCGGTGACTCGATCACTGTTGCTCCTGCACAGACCCTGACCGACAAGGAATACCAGATCCTGCGTAACGCCTCCCTGGCGGTACTGCGCGAGATTGGCGTGGAAACCGGCGGTTCCAACGTTCAGTTCGGCATCTGCCCGAACACCGGCCGCATGGTCGTGATCGAAATGAACCCACGCGTTTCCCGTTCGTCGGCCCTGGCTTCGAAAGCCACCGGCTTCCCGATCGCCAAGGTCGCGGCCAAGCTGGCAGTGGGTTACACCCTGGACGAATTGTCGAACGACATCACCGGCGGCAAGACCCCGGCGTCCTTCGAGCCGTCCATCGACTACGTCGTGACCAAGCTGCCACGTTTTGCCTTCGAGAAATTCGCCAAGGCTGACGCACGCCTGACCACCCAGATGAAGTCGGTGGGTGAAGTGATGGCCATCGGCCGTACCTTCCAAGAGTCTCTGCAGAAAGCCCTGCGCGGCCTGGAAGTGGGCGTTTGCGGTCTGGACGAGAAGCTCGACCTGAGCAACCCGGAAAGCATGAGCGTGCTCAAGCGCGAGCTGACCGTGCCGGGCGCCGAGCGTATCTGGTACGTGGCTGACGCCTTCCGCGCCGGCATGACCGTCGAAGACATCTTCGGCATGAACATGATCGACCCGTGGTTCCTGGTACAGATCGAAGACCTGATCAAGGAAGAAGAGAAGGTCAAGACCCTGGGTCTGGCCAGCATCGACCGCGACATGATGTTCCGCCTCAAGCGCAAGGGCTTCTCCGATCAGCGTCTGGCCAAGCTGCTGGGTGTGACCGAGAAGAACCTGCGTACGCATCGCCACAAGCTGGAAATCTTCCCGGTCTACAAGCGCGTTGACACCTGCGCGGCCGAGTTCTCCACCGACACCGCCTACCTGTACTCCACCTATGAGGAAGAGTGCGAAGCCGCGCCGTCGGGTCGCGACAAGATCATGATCCTGGGTGGCGGTCCAAACCGTATCGGCCAGGGTATCGAGTTCGACTACTGCTGCGTCCACGCCGCCCTCGCTCTGCGCGAAGATGGCTATGAGACCATCATGGTCAACTGCAACCCGGAAACCGTTTCCACCGACTACGACACCTCCGATCGCCTGTACTTCGAACCAGTGACCCTGGAAGACGTGCTGGAAATCGTGCGCGTCGAGAAGCCCAAAGGCGTGATCGTGCAGTACGGCGGTCAAACTCCGCTGAAACTGGCGCGCGCCCTGGAAGCCGCTGGCGTGCCGATCATCGGTACCAGCCCTGACGCCATCGACCGTGCCGAAGACCGCGAGCGTTTCCAGCAAATGGTAGAGCGCCTGAACCTGCGTCAGCCGCCAAACGCCACCGTGCGCAGCGAAGACGAGGCCATCCGTGCCGCCAGCAAGATTGGCTATCCACTGGTGGTGCGTCCGTCCTACGTACTGGGCGGCCGTGCGATGGAAATCGTCTACGAAGAAGAAGAACTCAAGCGTTACCTGCGCGATGCGGTGAAAGTGTCCAATGACAGCCCGGTGCTGCTTGACCACTTCCTCAACTGCGCAATCGAGATGGACGTGGACGCTGTTTGCGACGGCACCGACGTGGTGATCGGCGCGATCATGCAGCACATCGAGCAGGCGGGTGTTCACTCGGGTGACTCCGCATGCTCCCTGCCGCCGTACTCGCTGCCGGCGCACATCCAGGACGAGATGCGCGAACAGGTCAAGAAAATGGCCCTGGAGCTGGGCGTGGTCGGCCTGATGAACGTACAGTTGGCGCTGCAAGGCGAAGACATCTACGTCATTGAAGTCAACCCGCGCGCTTCGCGCACCGTGCCATTTGTTTCCAAGTGCATCGGTGTGTCCCTGGCCATGATCGCTGCTCGCGTGATGGCCGGTAAGACCCTGAAGGAAATCGGCTTCACCAAGGAAATCATTCCTAACTTCTACAGCGTGAAAGAGGCGGTGTTCCCATTCGCCAAATTCCCTGGCGTGGACCCGATCCTGGGCCCAGAGATGAAGTCCACCGGTGAAGTGATGGGCGTTGGCGATACCTTCGGTGAAGCCTTCGCCAAGGCCCAGATGGGCGCCAGCGAAGTGTTGCCGACCGGCGGTACTGCGTTCATCAGCGTGCGTGATGATGACAAACCGCTGGTTGCAGGCGTGGCCCGTGATCTGATCAACTTGGGCTTCGAAGTCGTGGCCACTGCCGGGACCGCCAAGCTGATCGAAGCTGCCGGCCTGAAAGTGCGTCGCGTGAACAAGGTGACGGAAGGCCGTCCACACGTGGTCGACATGATCAAGAATGACGAAGTCACCCTGATCATCAACACCACCGAAGGTCGCCAGTCGATCGCGGATTCCTACTCCATTCGTCGTAACGCCTTGCAGCACAAGATTTACTGCACCACTACCATTGCTGCTGGCGAAGCCATCTGCGAAGCGCTCAAATTCGGTCCGGAAAAGACCGTGCGTCGCTTGCAGGATCTACACGCAGGATTGAAGGCATGACCAAATACCCAATGACTGTCCAGGGCTTCAAGGCCCTGGAAGAGGAGCACGCCCATCTGACCAAGGTCGTACGTCCAAAGCTGAGCCAGGACATCGGTACGGCCCGTGAGCTGGGTGACTTGAAGGAAAACGCTGAATACCACGCTGCTCGTGAGCAGCAAGGTATGGTTGAGGCGCGGATCCGTGATATCGAAGGCCGCCTGCAGAACTCGGTGGTCATCGATGTGACGACCATTCCAAAGACCGGCAAGGTGATTTTCGGCACTACCGTGGAAATCGCTAATGTTGAGACTGACGAAAGCGTGGTCTACCACATCGTTGGCGAAGATGAAGCTGACTTCAAACTCGGCAAAATCTCTGTCGGTTCTCCGCTCGCCCGCGCCTTGATTGCCAAGGAAGAGGGCGATGTGGTGTCTGTTAAAACGCCTGGCGGCGTGACCGAGTACGAGATTGTTGAAGTTCGTCACGTCTGAAAGGCGGCGCCCGCTTCGTGCGGGCGCCATGCTTTGGCAGCTCTCTCAGATGCTTTGGGTGGGTGGCCTGTGGTTGTTGCACATCGGCGTATTGCCTGCGCTGGGCTTGATTGGCCTGGCGCCGTTGCTGATTGATGAGATCGATGGATTGCTCAGTGCGTTGCTGGTGGGTTTTGCGGCGGCGTGCGTGACGCTCCAGGTATTGGTGCTGGTCAAGACCGAGGGCTTGGGGAGTTTGTGGCGGGATATTCGCGGGCAACTGCTGTTGATGGCGCTGTATGCGTGTGCAATGTATTGCATTGTGCATGTCTGGCTGCCGGAAGCGTTGCGCTGGCAGCTATTCAGCTATCTTGTGCTAGGGTTTTCCGGCCTGGTCCTGGTTTTACAGCCTGCACCGGGATGGAGTGGCGGGGCGCGCGAAGCACGCCCGTGACCCTTTTTATTACTTGAAGCGGTGTACGTTCGATAGTTGCTTGTTGACGCTGAAGTTCTTGCGATACAGCAGCGCCATCTTGCCGATGACCTGGACCAGGTCAGCTTTGCCTACCTTGCACAGTTCCGCAATGGCAGCCAGGCGCGCTTCGCGGTCAAGGATGTTGACCTTGATCTTGATCAGTTCATGATCGTTCAGCGCACGTTCGAATTCGGCTAACACACCTTCAGTCAAACCGTTATCTGCCACAATCAGAACTGGTTTCAGATGGTGGCCAATGGATTTGTACTGTTTCTTCTGCTCTTGAGTGAGCGGCATAATCTGACCCCTGCGTCTGATCTTGTAAAAAGCGGCGGCCAGTTTACCCGAGCGAGTCCGGGACCGCCCAGTTAATCACGACCCGTTTTATTTTTCGAGGTGGCCCGTGGCCCGTTCCAAAACCAGCCTTAAGTGGCTACAAGAACATTTCAACGATCCTTACGTCAAAAAGGCGCAAAAGGACGGCTACCGTTCCCGGGCCAGCTATAAGCTGCTGGAGCTCCAGGACAAGGACAAATTGTTCCGCCCCGGCATGAGCGTTATCGACCTGGGCGCCGCCCCGGGGGGCTGGTCCCAGGTGGCCAGTCGTCTGATTGGTGGGCAAGGCCGCTTGATTGCTTCCGATATCCTGGAGATGGACAGCATCCCGGACGTGACCTTCGTGCACGGCGACTTTACCCAGGACGCTGTCCTGGCCGAGATCCTGGAAGCTGTAGGAAATTCGCAAGTGGACCTTGTGATTTCTGACATGGCCCCCAATATGAGTGGATTACCGGCTGTTGATATGCCGCGAGCCATGTTCCTGTGCGAGTTGGCACTGGATCTGGCGGGTCGGGTATTGCGTCCGGGGGGTGATTTCCTGGTCAAGGTCTTCCAGGGTGAAGGCTTCGACGAGTACCACAAGAACATTCGCAAGCTGTTCGACAAGGTGCAGATGCGCAAACCGGACTCTTCTCGGGACCGGTCTCGCGAGCAGTATTTGCTGGCGCGGGGGTTCCGCGGCATTGAAGGCGCCGCCAGTGATGAGCGTCTTTGAAGGTTTGAAGGGAGTCGATAGGTTTTTTTATATCGCTTTCGTCACGAAGCTTTACGAATATTGTGTAGTCAAAGTTTCACAAAGGGTTACAGACGGCGCCTGCCAGAGTTGTAGGTAATGTAGTAAGTTAGGCCGGTGAATATCATGCGAAGCGCGCGCCAGTAGCGGAGCTTGCTTCAGAGGGTAGTTAATTGAACGATATGGCAAAGAATCTGATCCTGTGGTTGATCATCGCGGCTGTCCTGGTGACGGTGATGAACAACTTCTCCAGCCCTAACGAGCCGCAGACCCTCAACTATTCCGACTTCATCCAGCAAGTTAAGGATGGCAAGGTCGAGCGCGTAGCGGTTGATGGCTATGTGATCACCGGCAAACGCAATGATGGCGATAGCTTCAAGACCATTCGTCCGGCCATCCAGGACAACGGTCTTATCGGCGACCTGGTCGATAACCACGTGGTTGTCGAAGGCAAGCAGCCTGAGCAGCAGAGCATCTGGACCCAGTTGCTGGTAGCCAGCTTCCCGATCCTGGTGATCATCGCCGTGTTCATGTTCTTCATGCGCCAGATGCAAGGCGGTGCGGGAGGCAAGGGTGGGCCGATGAGCTTCGGCAAGAGCAAGGCGCGCCTGCTTTCCGAAGATCAGGTGAAAACGACCCTGGCTGACGTCGCCGGTTGCGACGAAGCGAAGGAAGAAGTGGGCGAGCTGGTCGAGTTCCTGCGTGATCCGGGCAAGTTCCAGCGCCTGGGCGGTCGCATTCCTCGCGGCGTACTGATGGTCGGTCCTCCGGGTACCGGTAAAACCTTGCTGGCCAAGGCGATTGCCGGTGAAGCCAAGGTGCCTTTCTTCACCATTTCCGGTTCTGACTTCGTTGAGATGTTCGTCGGTGTCGGTGCCAGCCGTGTTCGCGATATGTTCGAGCAGGCCAAGAAACACGCGCCCTGCATCATCTTTATCGATGAAATCGACGCCGTTGGTCGCCATCGTGGTGCCGGTATGGGCGGCGGTCATGACGAGCGTGAGCAGACTCTTAACCAGTTGCTGGTTGAGATGGACGGCTTTGAAATGAACGATGGCATCATCGTTATCGCTGCAACCAACCGTCCGGATGTACTGGACCCTGCGTTGCTGCGTCCGGGTCGTTTCGACCGTCAGGTTGTAGTTGGCTTGCCGGATATCCGTGGCCGCGAACAGATCCTGAAAGTACACATGCGCAAAGTACCAATGGGCGACGATGTGGCTCCGGCCGTGATTGCGCGTGGTACGCCTGGATTCTCTGGTGCCGACCTGGCCAACCTGGTCAACGAGGCTTCGCTGTTTGCGGCCCGTACCGGCAAGCGCATCGTTGAAATGAAAGAGTTCGAATTGGCGAAAGACAAGATCATGATGGGCGCCGAGCGCAAATCCATGGTCATGTCCGAGAAAGAGAAGCAGAACACCGCTTATCACGAAGCCGGTCATGCCATTGTCGGTCGCGTTGTGCCCGAGCACGACCCGGTCTACAAGGTGTCGATCATTCCTCGTGGTCGGGCGCTGGGCGTCACGATGTTCCTGCCGGAAGAGGACCGTTACAGCCTCTCCAAGCGTGCCCTGATCAGTCAGATCTGCTCCTTGTACGGCGGTCGGATTGCTGAAGAAATGACCTTGGGCTTCGACGGTGTCACTACCGGTGCTTCCAACGACATCATGCGTGCCAGCCAGATTGCACGGAACATGGTGACCAAGTGGGGCTTGTCGGAGAAACTCGGCCCGTTGATGTATGCCGAAGAAGAAGGTGAGGTATTCTTGGGGCGCGGCGGTGGTGGTCAAAACGCTAGCTTCTCCGGTGAGACGGCCAAGCTGATCGACTCCGAAGTGCGCAGCATCATTGACCAGTGCTACGGCACCGCCAAGCAGATCCTCACGGATAACCGCGACAAGCTGGATGCCATGGCGGATGCGCTGATGAAGTACGAGACCATTGATGCCGACCAGATTGACGACATCATGGCCGGTCGCGTACCTCGTGAGCCTCGCGATTGGGAAGGCGGTTCAGGCACCTCTGGCACGCCGCCAGTGGTTCAGAATGAACGCCCTGAAACTCCGATCGGCGGCCCCGCAGCTGACGTCTAAGGTTTGAAATGACTTCTGTGTTGTCCTCCACCCGGTTGCCTTGCGGCAATCGGGTTCTTGATTTGGCCCATACGCATGTCATGGGCATTCTTAATGTAACTCCCGACTCCTTTTCCGATGGCGGCCGCTTCAGCCGGCTTGATGCTGCATTGCGTCATGCTGAAGCAATGGTTGCGGCAGGGGCGACCCTGATTGATGTCGGTGGCGAATCGACCCGTCCTGGCGCTCGCGTGGTATCTCCCTTGGAAGAGCTGGAGAGAGTCGCGCCGATTGTCGAGCGTATTGCGCGTGAACTGGATGTGATCATCTCGGTTGATACGTCGACGCCGGCCGTGATGCGCGAAACTGCGCGCCTTGGGGCGGGGTTGATCAACGATGTGCGCTCCCTTCAGCGTGACGGGGCCCTTGATGCCGCTGCGGCAACCGGGTTGCCGGTGTGCTTGATGCATATGCTGGGAGAGCCCGGCAATATGCAGGACAGCCCTCACTACGACGATCTTGTTGGTGAAGTGAGTGGTTTTCTTGCTGAGCGAGTCGCTCAATGCGCTGTCGCGGGAATTGCCGCAGAAAAGATCATCCTTGATCCCGGTTTCGGCTTCGCCAAGACCCTGCAGCATAATCTAAGCCTGTTCAAGCATATGGAATCCCTGCATGCCTTGGGTCGCCCTCTGTTGGTCGGCGTTTCACGCAAGAGCATGATTGGCCTGGCCCTGAATCGACCGGTGGGGGAGCGCTTGTACGGTGGTCTTGCGCTGGCGGCGCTTGCAGTGACCAAGGGCGCGCGAATATTACGTGTGCATGATGTTGCCGAGACGGTGGATGTAGTGCGTATGATTGCCGCGGTAGAATCAGCCGAATAAGAATGATGGAGCACTTATGACTAAAAAATACTTTGGTACCGACGGCATCCGTGGTCGGGTCGGCGAATTTCCGATCACTCCTGATTTCATGCTTAAGCTGGGTTGGGCAGCTGGTATGGCGTTCCGCAGCATGGGCGCGTGCCGCATCCTGGTGGGTAAGGACACTCGCATCTCGGGCTACATGTTTGAGTCTGCGCTCGAGGCGGGTCTATCCGCTGCAGGTGCTGATGTCCTGTTGCTGGGCCCAATGCCGACGCCGGCGATCGCTTACCTGACGCGTACCTTCCACGCTGAGGCCGGTATTGTGATCAGTGCCTCGCACAACCCGCATGATGACAACGGCATCAAATTTTTCTCGGGCCAGGGCACCAAGCTGCCGGACGAGATCGAGTTGATGATCGAAGAGTTGCTGGATGCACCGATGACGGTGGTTGAGTCCAGCAAGCTGGGCAAGGTGTCGCGTATCAATGACGCCTCAGGCCGATATATCGAGTTCTGCAAAAGCAGTGTGCCGAGCAGCACCAGTTTTGCCGGCCTGAAGCTTGTTGTCGACTGCGCTCATGGGGCGACCTATAAGGTGGCGCCAAGCGTGTTCAAGGAGCTGGGTGCGCAGGTAACTGTTTTGTCGGCTCAACCTGATGGCTTGAACATCAACGAAAACTGCGGCTCAACCCATATGGAGCAATTGCAGGCCGCTGTCTTGGCTGAGCATGCTGATCTGGGTATTGCTTTCGATGGCGATGGCGATCGGGTGCTTATGGTCGATCATACCGGCGCAATCGTTGATGGTGATGAGCTGCTGTTCATCATCGCTCGTGACTTGCATGAGCGTGACAGGCTGCAAGGTGGTGTTGTCGGGACCTTGATGAGCAACCTGGGGTTGGAGCTGGCCCTTTCGGATCTGGGCATTCCTTTTGTTCGCGCAAATGTAGGTGACCGTTACGTCATCGCTGAGCTGCTGGAGCGCAACTGGCTGATCGGTGGTGAGAACTCCGGGCATGTGGTTTGCTTCCAGCACACGACTACCGGCGATGCGATCATTGCAGCGCTTCAGGTATTGATGGCTCTGCGGGCTCGCGGGGAAAGCTTGGCCCAATCGCGTCAGGCGTTGCGTAAGTGTCCTCAAGTTCTGCTCAACGTGCGCTTCTCCGGCGGCGAAAACCCGATTGAGCACCCTGCTGTCAAAGAGGCGTGCGAGCGCGTGACCCTTGCTATGGCTGGGCGTGGCCGCGTGTTGTTGCGCAAGTCCGGCACAGAGCCTCTGGTGCGTGTCATGGTCGAAGGTGACGATGAAACACAGGTTCGCGCACACGCTGAAGACCTGGCAAAACTGGTAACTGAAGTTTGCGCCTGAATTCGGCTTGCCAGTGGTGATGTGGTTGGGTAACATCTGCGCCCACTTTGACCGACGAGGTACAGCATGCGTCGCACTATGGTAGCTGGTAACTGGAAGATGCACGGTACCCGCGCCAGTGTCGCTGAGCTGATCAATGGCCTTCGTCACTTGGCCTTGCCGAGCGGTGTTGATGTCGCGGTGTTCCCACCTTGCTTGCATATCAACCAAGTGGTTGATGGCTTGAAAGGCAAGTCGATCCAGGTCGGCGCGCAGAACTCTGCGGTGGAGCCGATGCAAGGTGCGTTGACGGGTGAGATTTCACCGAGTCAGTTGGTCGATGCGGGTTGTTCCTATGTGCTTGTCGGGCACTCCGAGCGCCGTCAGATGATGGGCGAGCGTGATGGGACACTCAATCGCAAGTTCGCAGCGGCACAGGCTTGTGGCTTGATTCCGGTGTTGTGCATAGGGGAGACCCTGGAGCAGCGCGAATCGGGCAAGACTCTTGAAGTTGTCTCGCGTCAGCTGGGCAGCATCATCGAGGAGCTGGGTGTTGGTGCGTTTGCAAAGGCAGTGATTGCTTACGAGCCGGTCTGGGCCATTGGCACCGGGCTGACTGCTACACCGCAACAGGCGCAGGATGTGCACGCAGCCATCCGCGCGCAGTTGGCGGCAGAGAATTCTGAAGTCGCACAAGGTGTGCGTCTTCTATACGGCGGCAGCGTGAAGGCGGCCAATGCGGTCGAACTGTTCGGCATGCCGGATATCGATGGGGGGCTCATTGGTGGAGCTTCCCTGAATGCAGATGAGTTCGGTGCGATCTGTCGCGCCGCGGGAAACTGAGAAAATGCTGGAAACAGTCGTAGTCGTTTTTCATCTGTTGGCTGCCCTGGGCGTAGTTGCCCTGGTTTTGTTGCAACAGGGTAAAGGTGCGGATGCTGGTGCGTCTTTCGGTGCAGGTGCTTCAAATACTGTGTTCGGAAGCCAAGGTTCCTCTACCTTTCTTAGTAAGTTTACTGCTATACTTGCCGCCGGTTTCTTCATAACCAGCTTGGGGTTAGGTTACTTTGCTAAAGAGAAAGCTCATGTGCTGACTCAAGTAGGTCTCCCAAACCCAGCAGTGTTGGAAGTACCAAAAGCAAAACCGGCTTCTGATGATGTCCCGGTGCTTCAAGAGCAAAAGTCGGCTACTCCAGCGACTGACGTACCTCCAGCTCAAGAGCAGAAGTAAGAAGGGTTGTAAGCGCTGTATTGCCGAGGTGGTGGAATTGGTAGACACGCAACCTTGAGGTGGTTGTGCCCATAGGGTGTAGGGGTTCGAGTCCCCTTCTCGGTACCAATTATCAGGAGAGCCCGCTGTTGCGGGCTTTCTTGTAGGTGGAAGGTTACATTGACCCTGTAAGGGATCGGTCGTATACTTCCGCCCCAGCTTTGTCGCGGGGTGGAGCAGTCTGGTAGCTCGTCGGGCTCATAACCCGAAGGTCGTCGGTTCAAATCCGGCCCCCGCAACCAGTTTTAGCGGAGCCCCTTTTAAGGGGCTTTTTGTTAGCTGGACACTTTCAACGCCGCTGTTCGACGGCGTTTCAAGGATGGGCGTTTCGCCCATTTTTTTATTTTGCACAGCATGCACATACATGCACGAGGGGGTTCAGGTGTCGAGCAAGCTAGAAGAGTTGCAGGCCTTGTTGGCCCCGGTGGTCGTGGCCCTAGGCTATGAATGCTGGGGTATTGAGTTTTCGGCTCAAGGTCGCCACTCAATGTTGCGCGTTTATATCGATAAAGAGGGCGGCGTGCTGGTGGACGATTGTGCCATTGTCAGCCGTCAGATCAGCGGTGTCCTGGATGTTGAAGATCCAATCTCCGTTGAATACACCCTCGAAGTTTCCTCGCCAGGCATGGAACGCCCACTGTTCACTATTGATCAGTTTGCAAAATTTGCCGGTGAACAAGTGAAGATCAAGCTGCGGTCTCCCTTTGAAGGGCGACGCAACTTTCAGGGCCTTCTGCGCGGTGTAGAAGAACAGGATGTCGTGGTGCAGGTAGAAGACCATGAATTCCTGTTGCCGATCGATATGATCGACAAGGCCAACATTATTCCCAGTTTTGACTGAGACGCGGATCCCGCGGATCCAATGGCTTGCGAAAGGCGAGGCGTACGATGAGCAAAGAAGTACTGCTGGTTGTTGAGTCGGTATCCAATGAAAAGGGCGTACCGGCAAACGTGATTTTTGAAGCGTTGGAGCTGGCCCTGGCCACTGCTACCAAAAAGCGTTTTGAAGACGAAGTTGATCTGCGTGTGGAAATCAACCGCCACACCGGTGCCTATGAGACTTTCCGTCGCTGGACGGTCGTCGAAGAAGCCGATCTTGATGATCCGGCGATCGAAACCTGGCCAAGCAAGGTTGCGCAAACGCATCCTGGCGCCAAGGTCGGTGATGTCGTCGAAGAAAAGATCGAATCGATCGAATTCGGCCGTATTGCTGCACAGACCGCCAAGCAGGTCATTGTGCAGAAGGTTCGCGAAGCCGAGCGCGCTCAAGTCGTTGACGCTTATCGCGAGCGCCTGGGTGAAATCATCTCCGGCACCGTGAAAAAAGTCACCCGCGACAACGTGATCGTCGACCTGGGCAACAACGCCGAAGCGTTGCTGGCCCGCGAAGACATCATTTCTCGCGAAACCTTCCGTGTCGGCGTGCGCCTGCGTGCGCTGCTCAAGGAAATCCGCACCGAGAACCGCGGCCCTCAGTTGATCCTGTCGCGTACCGCGCCGGAAATGCTGATCGAGCTGTTCCGTATCGAAGTGCCGGAAATCGCCGAAGGCCTGATCGAAGTCATGGCTGCGTCCCGCGACCCGGGTTCGCGCGCCAAGATCGCGGTCCGTTCCAAGGACAAGCGCATCGACCCGCAAGGTGCTTGCATTGGTATGCGGGGTTCGCGCGTCCAGGCAGTGTCGGGCGAGTTGGGCGGTGAGCGTGTGGACATCGTCCTGTGGGACGATAACCCGGCGCAGTTCGTGATCAACGCCATGTCGCCGGCTGAAGTGGCGGCAATTATCGTTGACGAGGATGCCCATGCAATGGACATCGCCGTTGGCGCAGACAATCTGGCTCAGGCCATTGGTCGTGGTGGTCAGAACGTGCGTCTGGCCAGCCAACTGACCGGTTGGACCCTGAACGTGATGACCGAATCGGACATCCAGGCTAAGCAGCAAGCTGAAACCGGTGACATCCTGCGCAACTTTATCGAAGAGCTGGAAGTCGATGAAGACCTGGCGCAGGTGCTGGTAGATGAAGGCTTCACCAGCCTGGAAGAGATTGCCTACGTACCGTTGGAAGAAATGCTCAACATCGACGGCTTTGACGAAGACACCGTCAACGAGCTTCGCGCTCGGGCCAAGGATCGTTTGTTGACTAAAGCCATCGCTACTGAGGAAAAGCTGGCAGACGCCCATCCGGCCGAAGACCTGCTCTCGCTTGAGGGTATGGACAAGGATTTGGCGATGGAACTGGCGGTGCGCGGCGTAATTACCCGCGAAGACCTGGCCGAGCAGTCTATTGACGATCTGCTCGACATCGACGGCATTGACGATGATCGTGCCGGCAAGTTGATCATGGCCGCCCGAGCCCATTGGTTCGAGTAACTAGGCGCGGCCTGAGGAGAGAAGTGCATGACGCAAGTCACGGTGAAACAACTGGCCGATGAGGTCAAAACACCGGTAGAGCGCCTGTTGCAGCAGATGCGTGAGGCAGGTCTGCCGCACACCGCCGCCGACGAAGGTGTGAGCGACAGTGAGAAGCAGTCTTTGCTGACTCACTTGAAGAGCAGCCACAAGGCGAAAGTGGAAGAACCGCGCAAGATTACATTGCAGCGCAAAACCACCAGCACCCTGCGTGTTGCTGGTAGCAAGAGCATCAGCGTTGAAGTACGCAAGAAGAAAGTCTTCGTACAGCGCAGCCCGGAAGAAATCGAAGCCGAGCGCAAACGCGAACTGGAAGAACGTCGCGCAGTAGAAAATGCTGCTCGTCAGAAGGCTGAAGAAGAAGCCAAGCGTCGCGCCGAAGAAGAAGCGCGTCGCCAGCCTGCTGCTGCGCAACCTGCTGGTACTGAAGCGGTCGCCGCACCTGCTGCGCCTGTTGAAGCTGTGCGTGAGGCCGCTCCGGTTGCCGCCGCACCTGCTCCTGCAGCAGACGCTCGCAAGCGCGACGAACCTCGTCGTCCGGACAAACCACGTGCCGACGATAACAATCGTCGTGGTGGTGGCGGCGATGGCGAGCGTAAAAACGCTCCACATCGTGCCTCGGTCAAAGAGAAAGCGCCTGCTCCACGCGTTGCTCCACGTACTACCGACGAAGAAAGCGATGGCTTCCGTCGTGGTGGTCGCGGCAAGGCCAAGCTGAAAAAACGCAACGCCCACGGTTTCCAGAGCCCAACCGGCCCTGTCGTGCGTGAAGTGAAGATCGGCGAGACCATCACTGTTGGCGATCTCGCCCAACAGATGTCGGTCAAGGCAGCTGAAATCATCAAGTTCATGTTCAAGCTGGGTACGCCAGCCACCATCAACCAGGTACTGGATCAGGAAACTGCCCAGTTGGTTGCTGAAGAGCTGGGCCACAAAGTGACCCTGGTCAGCGACACCGCCCTGGAAGATTCCCTGGCCGAGTCCCTGAAGTTTGAAGGTGAAGCCGTTTCCCGTGCACCGGTTGTGACCGTAATGGGCCACGTTGACCACGGTAAGACTTCCCTGCTCGACTACATCCGTCGTGCCAAGGTAGCTGCGGGCGAAGCCGGCGGTATCACCCAGCACATCGGTGCGTACCACGTTGAAACTGACCGTGGCATGGTGACGTTCCTCGACACCCCTGGTCACGCCGCGTTTACCGCGATGCGTGCCCGTGGTGCCAAGGCAACCGATATCGTGATCCTGGTGGTTGCAGCCGATGACGGCGTGATGCCACAAACCATCGAAGCCGTTCAGCATGCCAAGGCAGCTGGCGTTCCGCTGGTTGTTGCGGTGAACAAAATCGACAAGCCGGGCGCCGATCTTGATCGCATCCGTAGCGAACTGTCGGTTCACGGCGTGACTTCCGAAGAGTGGGGTGGTGACACTCCATTCGTACCGGTCTCCGCGAAGATGGGTACCGGCGTTGACGAACTGCTCGAAGCCGTTCTGTTGCAAGCCGAGGTTCTGGAACTGACTGCTACTCCATCGGCTCCTGGCCGTGGCGTTGTGGTTGAGTCCCGTCTCGATAAGGGCCGTGGCCCGGTTGCGACCGTGCTGGTTCAAGACGGTACCCTGCGCCAAGGCGACATGGTGCTGGTCGGTTCGAACTACGGCCGTGTACGTGCCATGCTCGACGAGAACGGCAAGCCAATCAAGGAAGCAGGTCCAGCTATTCCGGTCGAGATCCTCGGCCTGGACGGTACCCCGGACGCTGGCGACGAGATGAGCGTAGTGGCCGACGAGAAGAAAGCCCGTGAAGTGGCTCTGTTCCGTCAAGGCAAGTTCCGCGAAGTCAAACTGGCCCGTGCTCACGCCGGCAAGCTGGAAAACATCTTCGAGAACATGGGCCAGGAAGAGAAGAAGACGCTTAACATCGTCCTCAAATCTGACGTACGTGGTTCCCTCGAAGCGTTGAACGGCGCCTTGAACGGCCTGGGTAACGACGAAGTGCAAGTGCGCGTTGTCGGTGGCGGTGTGGGTGGTATCACCGAATCCGACGCCAACCTGGCACTGGCTTCCAACGCTGTACTGTTCGGCTTCAATGTGCGTGCCGATGCTGGCGCTCGCAAGATCGTCGAGCAGGAAGGCCTGGACATGCGTTACTACAACGTCATCTACGACATCATCGAAGACGTCAAGAAAGCCCTCACCGGCATGCTTGGCAGCGACGTCCGGGAGAACATCCTGGGTATTGCCGAAGTCCGTGACGTGTTCCGCTCGCCGAAGTTCGGCGCGATCGCCGGTTGCATGGTGGTTGAAGGTGTTGTGCACCGTAACCGTCCAATCCGTGTACTGCGTGAAGACATCGTTATTTTCGAAGGCGAGCTGGAATCCCTGCGCCGCTTCAAGGATGACGCTTCCGAAGTACGTGCCGGCATGGAATGCGGTATCGGCGTCAAGAGCTACAACGACGTCAAGGTTGGCGACAAGATCGAAGTCTTCGAGAAGGTTCAGGTTGCTCGCAGCCTCTAACTCGCGCACTTCCGGAGCCACGCCGCGTGTGGGCATGCAAATGCCTCGCGCAGCGTACGGACTCTAAACGCAACGCCCGGTCTGGCTTTTGTCAGGCCGGGCGTTTGCCGCTTTCAGACCCCACGGGTTTCACCGTGTGGCAGTAACAGGTAACAAGACATGGCAAAAGAATACAGCCGTACCCAGCGAATCGGCGATCAGATGCAGCGCGAGCTGGCCCAACTGATCCGTCGCGAAGTCAAAGACCCGCGCGTTGGCCTGGTCACCATCACCGCCGTAGAAGTGAGCCGTGACGTGGGTCACGCCAAGATCTTCATCACCGTGATGGGGCAGGACAGCAGCGAAGAAATCGCACAAAGCATCAAGGTGCTCAACTCCGCTGCAGGTTTCCTGCGCATGCAGTTGGCCCGTGAAATGAAGCTGCGCAGTGTTCCGCAGTTGCACTTCCACTACGACGAAAGCGTCGTGCGGGGTGCGCATCTGTCGGCATTGATCGAGCGCGCCGTGGCCGAAGACAGCCAGCACCCGTCCACACCTGAAGACGCCAAGGAGTAAGCGGTGGCTCAGGTCAAACGTATCCGTCGCAACGTCAGCGGCATCATTCTGCTCGACAAGCCTATTGGCTTTACCTCCAATGCCGCGTTGCAGAAGGTCCGCTGGTTGCTCAACGCCGAAAAGGCCGGGCACACCGGCAGCCTCGATCCCCTGGCCACCGGCGTACTGCCGTTGTGCTTTGGCGAGGCCACCAAGTTTTCGCAGTACCTGCTCGATTCCGACAAGGGTTACGAAACCCTGATGCAACTGGGCAAGACCACCACCACGGCCGACGCCGAAGGTGATGTTCTGCAGGTTCGCGACGTGACCGTTGGTCGTGCTGATATTGAAGCTGTTTTACCCGGTTTTCGTGGGGAAATCAGTCAGATACCGCCGATGTACTCGGCTCTCAAGCGTGATGGCCAGCCTCTCTACAAGCTGGCACGTGCGGGCGAAGTAGTGGAGCGCGAACCGCGTTCTGTTACTATTGCGCGCTTGGAATTACTCGCCTGTGAAGGCGACACCGCCCGGTTGGCCGTGGACTGCAGCAAAGGCACCTATATTCGTACCCTGGTGGAAGATATCGGTGAAAAGCTCGGTTGCGGCGCGTACGTTGCAGAACTGCGACGCACCCAGGCCGGTCCTTTCAGCCTGGCCCAGACGGTCACGCTGGAAGAGTTGGAAGCGGTACATGCCGAAGGCGGCAACGAAGCGGTTGATCGCTTCCTGATGCCATCGGACAGCGGTTTGCTCGATTGGCCGTTGTTGCACTTCTCGGAGCATAGCGCGTTCTACTGGCTCAACGGCCAGCCGGTACGTGCCCCGGATGCCCCGAAGTTCGGCATGGTGCGTGTACAGGATCATAACGGTCGCTTTATCGGTATCGGTGAAGTGAGCGAAGACGGGCGTATAGCGCCACGTCGACTGATTCGGTCAGAATGACCGAACGAGTGTGGCTGTTAACAGGCACGGTCAACACTCATTTTTAGATACAGGGATTTGTCCCTGGCCTGTTGAAACTGCCCTTTGGGTGGTTTCCTGAAAAAAGGATTGCCTCATGGCTCTCGACGTTCAAGAAAAAGCACAAATCGTTGCTGACTATCAGCAAGCTGTTGGTGACACTGGTTCGCCAGAAGTGCAAGTTGCACTGCTGACCCACAACATCAACAAGCTGCAAGGTCACTTCAAGGCCAACGGTAAAGATCACCACTCCCGTCGTGGTCTGATCCGCATGGTAAACCAGCGCCGTAAGCTGCTGGACTACCTGAAAGGCAAGGATCTGGGTCGTTATCAGACTCTGATCGGTCGCCTGGGTCTGCGTCGCTAATAAGCGATTGCGCTAGAGGTTGGTTGTCTGCCGTGTGTCAGTGGGATTCCCGCTGGCCCATGGTAGGCTCCCAGCCTCAAGTTTTATCTGGATACACGTTTTACCCTGGACCAGGTTCGGGCCGATTCCCGACATTGCCCAAGAATTTCGCAAGAAGACAAGTTCCCCCAAGAGCCACAAAGAAGGTAGGACACCGTGAACCCGGTTATCAAAAAATTCCAGTTCGGTCAGTCGACCGTTACCCTCGAGACAGGCCGTATCGCCCGTCAAGCCTCCGGCGCAGTGCTGGTTACCGTTGACGACGACGTTACCGTTCTGGTGACCGTTGTTGGCGCCAAGACCGCTGACCCGAGCAAAGGCTTCTTCCCTCTTTCCGTTCACTACCAGGAAAAGACTTACGCTGCCGGTAAGATCCCTGGCGGTTTCTTCAAGCGCGAAGGCCGTCCTTCCGAGAAAGAAACCCTGACTTCCCGACTGATCGACCGTCCGATCCGTCCGCTGTTCCCAGAAGGCTTCATGAACGAAGTGCAGGTTGTCTGCACCGTCGTTTCCACCAGCAAAAAGACCGATCCGGACATCGCTGCGATGATCGGTACTTCGGCTGCCCTGGCGATCTCCGGCATTCCTTTCGATGGTCCGATCGGCGCAGCCCGCGTTGCTTTCCACGAAAGCACCGGCTACCTGCTCAACCCGACTTACGAGCAACAGAAAGCTTCGAGCCTGGACATGGTCGTCGCCGGTACCTCGGAAGCCGTGTTGATGGTTGAATCGGAAGCCAAAGAGCTGACCGAAGACCAGATGCTGGGTGCCGTACTGTTCGCGCACGACGAGTTCCAGGCCGTTATCAAGGCCGTCACCGAGCTGGCCGCAGAAGCTGCCAAGCCAACCTGGACCTGGGCTCCACAAGCCGAAGCCACCGAGCTGCTGGGCGCTATCCGCTCCGAGTTCGGCGCTGCCATCTCCGACGCCTACACCATCACCGTCAAGGCCGACCGTTACGCTCGTCTGGGCGAGCTGAAGGATCAGGTTGTTGCCAAGCTGTCCGGTGAAGAAGGCCAGCCTTCCGCCAGCGACGTTAAAGCGGCTTTCGGTGAAATCGAATACCGTACCGTTCGCGAAAACATCGTTAACGGCAAGCCACGTATCGACGGTCGTGACACCCGCACCGTACGTCCGCTGAACATCGAAGTTGGCGTTCTGCCAAAGACTCACGGTTCGGCGCTGTTCACCCGTGGTGAGACTCAGGCTCTGGTCGTCGCGACCCTGGGCACCGCCCGTGACGCACAATTGCTGGACACCCTGGAAGGCGAGAAAAAAGACCCGTTCATGCTGCACTACAACTTCCCACCGTTCTCGGTAGGTGAGTGTGGTCGCATGGGTGGCGCTGGTCGTCGCGAAATCGGTCACGGCCGTCTGGCCCGTCGTTCGATCGCAGCCATGCTGCCTGCCGCTGACGTGTTCCCGTACACCATCCGTGTGGTCTCGGAAATCACCGAATCCAACGGTTCCAGCTCCATGGCGTCCGTTTGCGGTGCTTCCCTGGCGCTGATGGATGCTGGTGTGCCGATGAAGGCACCGGTTGCCGGTATCGCCATGGGTCTGGTTAAAGAAGGCGAGAAGTTCGCCATCCTGACCGACATCCTGGGTGACGAAGACCACCTGGGCGACATGGACTTCAAAGTAGCCGGTACCGCCAAAGGTGTGACCGCGCTGCAGATGGACATCAAGATCAAGGGCATCACCGAAGAGATCATGGAAATCGCCCTGGGCCAAGCCCTGGAAGCGCGCCTGAACATCCTCGGCCAGATGAACCAGATCATTGGTCAGTCGCGTACCGAACTGTCGGAAAATGCTCCGACCATGATCGCGATGAAAATCGACACCGACAAAATCCGTGATGTCATCGGTAAAGGCGGCGCGACTATCCGTGCGATCTGCGAAGAGACCAAAGCTTCGATCGACATCGAAGACGACGGCTCGATCAAGATCTTCGGCGAAACCAAGGAAGCGGCTGAAGCAGCACGTCAGCGCGTACTGGGCATCACCGCAGAAGCCGAGATCGGCAAGATCTACGTGGGTAAGGTTGAACGCATCGTCGACTTCGGTGCATTCGTCAACATCCTGCCGGGCAAGGACGGTCTGGTTCACATCTCCATGCTGAGCGACGCTCGCGTTGAGAAAGTGACCGACATCCTGAAAGAAGGCCAGGAAGTGGAAGTGCTGGTGCTGGACGTGGATAACCGCGGCCGTATCAAGCTGTCCATCAAGGACGTAGCAGCAGCCAAGGCTTCGGGCGTTTAATCGCCCCAAGCGTTCAGCTGAAAAAGAGGACTCTTCGGAGTCCTTTTTTTATGCCTGGGGGAAAATGTCGGGAAATCAGCCGCTTAGCAAAATCCAAAAGCCGCAACTTGCATGCAGAGGCGGGGGCTTTCATGCAAGATGCACGATTCCGAAAATTAGCTGTTTTCTTAACTCATTGTTTTATAAGGATTTAATCGCCGTTCACGACTTGGCACACTGCCTGCAATATCCCTGTTAACGCTGCAGCATCAAGGTTTACGCACTGCAGATTTTTAATAAAACAGGAGTTACTCGTATGAAGAAGTTCGCTCTCGCTACTGCTACCGCTCTGACCCTGGCCATGGGTGCTAACGTTGCCTTTGCTCAGACTTCCCAAGCGCCAATGACCCTTGCAGCTGGTGAAGCTACCAAGGCCAAGGAAGCTACTTCTGACACTTGGATCACCACCAAAGTTAAAGCCGACCTGTTGACCGAAAAAGGCATTCCAGGTTCTGACATTAAGGTTGAAACCAACAAAGGCGTGGTTTCCCTCTCTTCGGATGTAGCTATCTCGGACGCGCAAAAAGAGACTGCCGTAGCTATCACCAAGAAAATCAAAGGTGTAACTGCCGTATCGGCTGATGGCCTGCTGGCTGGCGGCGCGACCAAGGCTGACAACGTCGACAAAACCAAAAGCGCAGCTGCGGGTGCCAAAGAGTCCACTTCGGACACTTGGATCACCACCAAAGTAAAAGCTGACCTGGTTACTGAGAAAGGCATTCCTGGTACCGACATCAAAGTCGAAACCAACAAAGGCGTAGTGTCCCTGTCTTCGACCGCTCCGGTCACTGAAGCTCAGAAAACTACCGCGGTGAACATCACCAAGAAAATCAAAGGCGTTAAAGCTGTATCGGCCGATGGCCTGAAAGCAGAGTAACGCACCCGTTTCGTCTGGACTGGACGGCGGCGGCTTAGGGTGAGTTAGATATCCACCTGATGCACCTCTGGAGTTCATGCGACCGACCACACGGATGTGGTCATTACAGGCCCCGGCACTTGTGTTGGGGCCTGTTCTATTGTGGGTCGGATACATTTTGTAGGTTTATGAAGATCAAATGTGGGAGCGGGCTTGCTCGCGAATACAGCGTTTCAGTCGACAATATTGTGACTGACACTCCGTATTCGCGAGCAAGCCCGCTCTCACTTTCAGATGTGTATGGGGGCCGGTTTACTCGGCATCCAGATGCATCGGTGTCACCACCCGCCCATCCTTCTCTGCCTGCCCCAGGTTGGCATCGATGAAGTACACCCGGTCATCCTCCAACTGTCCTTTATCCACCAGGTAGTCCTTGATGGTGCTGGCACGGTCCTGGCCGAGTTGGCGCAGCAGCACGTCACTGCTACTCCAGAACTTGATCACGCCGTCACGAAGCTTCGTGCTACGGTCATCGCTGCTCAGGTCTTTCCATTCGGCCGGTGGTTGTTGTTTCAGGCGAGTGCGGTAGATGCCTTCCAGCAATGGCGCTTTTTCCTTCTCGGGGACGACAAGCAACGATGCCTGGGCCGGCACCTTGTCTCCACGCCGCTGAAGAATCTTGTAGTAGTTGTACTGGTATTCACGCTCCAGTCGTTGGGCCGCCAGGATTGGTCCATCGCTGCTGGCCGCCGCTGTGCCTTCGATCTCCAGGCGCAGGGTAGGGCGTTCTTTCAGTGCTTTGGCCAACGTGTTCAGGGCGCCTTCAGCATCCTTGTTCAGTTCGCTGGAGCCAGCGGCGAACGATACGTTGCCAAGGTCTTCCGAGCCGCCGCCCGTCACCAGACCACCAATAAACTTGAACGGCGCCGTCGCTGCACGCACCACCAGGTTGCGCAGGGTCTGCCAGACAATTGGCATCACGCTGAACTGCGGGTTATTCAGGTCACCCGTCACCGGCAGTTCGATCGAGATTTTGCCGTCAGTGTCCTTGAGCAACGCGATTGCCAGGCGAATCGGCAAGTCCACGGCATCGGCGCTGTCGACTTTTTCACCCAGTTGCAATTGTTCGACCACCACTTTGTTCTCGGCCTTCAGTTGGCCTTTGGTGATCACGTAGTGCAGGTCGAGGTTCAGTCGACCCTTGCGGATACGGAAACCGGCGAACTTGCCGGAGTAGGGCGTCAAGGTGGTCAGCTCTACGCGTTTAAAGCTTGTTGCGATATCCAGCGACGCCATCGGGTCGAATGGGTTCACACTGCCCTTGATGGTCACCGGCGCATAACGGTCAACCTTGCCTTTGATATCGACGCTGGCCGGTTTGGCCTGGCGACTGTCGATGGTGCCGATCTGCCCGTTGAGCTGTTGAATCGCCGTCGCGAAGTTAGGCGTAAGGCTGAAGTCGGCAAAGTTGGCCGAACCGTCGTTGATCGCAATCTGGCCGATACGAATGCCCAACGGCTTTTCCTTGCTGGCGGGCTTGGGCGTTTTGTCGGCGGGTTGTGGAATCAACAGGTCATCAACGTTGGTGGTGCGGTCATCGTTGATCATGAAACGTGCATAGGGCTGCAGCAGGTTGACCTTGTCGATCGACAGGCTGTCGCCGTGCTGATAGTTCACGCCTTCGAGCACCAGGCGCTGCCATTTGAGGAAGTCGCGGGTCTTGAGGGTATCCAGAGTGTGCAACTGGTCAACCTGTGCCCGGCCCGTAACCTGGAGCTTCAAGGGATCAGTGCTTTTCAGGTTCACATCGAGATTGCTGCCGAGCATGCCGCTACGCAGTTCCAGGCGGATGAACGGGCTGATATAGGACTGGGCGACCCGCAGGTCGATGTCCTGGGTATTCACTTTCAACTTGGCGCTGACCGGGTTGAGGTTGACCTCGCCGGTCGCCTGAACCTTGCCCTGCTTGCCCAGGCCCGTGTCGACTTTCAACGTGAATGGGCTCTGGTTGAGGCTATCGAAGTTCTGCACATCGACGTTCAGCGGGCCGACTTCCAACGCGACCGCCGGCTTGGCCTGACGGTCAGCCAGGTGCACCTGATAGTTGCGCAGTTGCACGTCCTTGAGCAGCACTTGCCAAGGCTTGCCTGGCACGACGGGTTCAGCTTTTGGCGAGCCGGCGGTGGCGGGTGCATTTTTGGGCTCGGACGCCGAGTCCGGTTTGCTGGGTTGGCTGGCGAACAGTTTCTGCCAGTCCAATTGCCCATCCGCTTCGAGCGCGGCCCAGGTTTCCAGTTTGTTGCTGCGGATCTTGCCAACGATAACCTGCTGTTTGGCGAGGTCTACCGTCGTTTCGCTGATGTCCAGGCGCTCCAGGCGCACCAAGGGGCGGCCGTCAGGCGCCTTGATGGCAAACGGCGCGATGCTGGCGGCGGTGTTGGTGAGGTTCAGTTCGGTCTCTTTGGCCAGGCTGAACTTGTACGCGGTGCTGAAGTTGAGCACGCCGTCTTCCAGTACCAAGGGCAGTGCGTCGCGTACGTAGGGCCACCAGGCTTTCATCTTGCCATCGGTGACTTTCAATGTGCCCTCGGAAGTCATCGGCACCAGGCTGAAATTACCTTTCCAGTCGATCTGCCCGCCTTCAGGCCCGGCTGCCACCAACGTCATATCGGCGTTGTCTTCAGGCAGGGTACTGAGGTTCTTCAGCTCGAAGTCGAGCTTGTCGTAGAGGAATTCGATGGGCTCGCTGGGGCGCAAGTCTTCAAAATGCACATAGCCGCCGGCCAGCTTGATGCTGTCTATGCGCAGCGGAAACGGCTTTGCATTCGGATCGGTCGGGGTCGGCTCGCTGGGCGGCAATTTGAACAACTGCGCGAGGTTCAATTGGCCGGACTTGTCGAAGAGCAGCTCGGTCTTGGGTTTGTCCAGTTGTATATCTGCCAGGTGCAGGGCGCGGGTCCAGAGGCTGTCGATCTGCAGGTTGGCGTAGAGGCGTTCGAATCCCAGCTGTTCCTTGCCTGGGTCACCGATTTTCAACCCCCATGCTGTCACTTCCAGGCTGAACGGATTGAGCTCGATCCGCTCGATCCGCGCCGGCACCGTGGCGTAATTGGCCAGTTGCTGGTTGGCAATGCGCAGCGCGACACCAGGGAGAATCAGGAAGCCCAGCAAGCTGTACAGGGCGAGTGCGGTCAACAAGGCGCCAGCGGCGCGAATCAATCCTTTGGGCATGGGGCGGCGCCATCTATGTCAATCAGGAGTGCCTTGGAGTATGGCACGGGTTTTCGGTTCCGAAGAACGGGTCCTTTGGGAAACGTCTTACAGCTGCAGTATCAAGGTTTTCAGCGGTGGTTGTTGATCCTGCGAGGGAAAGTCCGCACCTGGCGTCATGACTTTCCAGTCACGCACGGGACGTCCGGCCTTTTCTGCGCAACGCAACACGTGTTCACGCCAGTCTTCCATGCTGACTTTTGCCAAGTTGTTGCAGCAGATCAGCACACCGTTATCAGCTGTTGCCAGCAGCGCGGGCTTGAGCAGGCTCTGGTAGTCGCGCAGCAGGTCGACGGTGCCGAACGCGCTCTTGGCCCAGGCTGGCGGATCGAGCAGCACCAGGTCGTATTGACGTTGCTCCAGGCGCGGATAACTGGGCAGCTTTTGCCCGCGGCGCTGGGTGATCGGCAGGCCGGCCAGTTGGCGAATTGCCGGGAAGTAGTCGGACTGTACGAATTCCATGGTCGGCAACTGCGGGTTCAGCAAGCCGTTTTCACGACCGACCGCCAGGTTGCCCTCGGCAAAGTCCAAGTTGCACACCTCACGCGCACCCCCGGCGGCCGCGCTCAGGCCTACGCCGCAGGTATAGGCGAACAGGTTCAGCACACTTTTGCCGGCACTGTGGGCCTTGACCCAGCCACGGGTGTTACGCAAATCAAGGAACAGCAGTGGGTCTTGCCCGGCATGGCGCCCGCGCACGCGGTAATTGAGGCCCCACTCGTGGCCTACCAGGTCTTCCAGTGCAGCGGGCTCGGCACGATAAACCGTGTCGTCGCGGTCAATGCGCGAGTTGCCACGGGAACGGTCGTTGTAGACCAGCAACAACTCCAGGCCCAAGCACTGGTTGACCTGTTGGTGCAGGTCCAGCAGTTCTGCGGTTTCCAGGGGGTGGTGGAAGCTCTGGACCAGTAATTGCGGGCCGTAGCGGTCGACGGTCAGGCCGCCGGCGCCTTCCTGGCTGCCATGGAACAGGCGGTAGCAGTCGCTGCCTTGGGCGTGCAGCTCATTGATCAGGTCTTGGCGATGATCGAGGGCGGCGCGCAGCGCCTGATGCAGAGGAGACATGGAGCGCGCCTTGCTGGGGAAATGAGGGCGCGAAGTTTAACAGCTATGCGCCGTCGCCTACATCAACCCCATCCGCCGATGGGCCCGTTGCACTGAACCGTTGCGCATCGCCCAGCGCAGCATCGGCGCACTGCGCCTGACCCCGGCACGGATCATCTGGCGTTGCAGTGGGTGCTGGTGCTGGTCGAGCATGGTGCTGGCCCAATCCGGCAGCAGATCGATCCCGGCCTGCATCATCAGGCTGCCAAAGGGTTTGGCCAGCAGGCTGGGGGAGGGTGCATTCAAAAGCAACCGCAGCACTTCTCGGCTGCGCTCGTCGCACAGTAATTGCGGGCGGATACGTGCCAGATAATCCGAAACTTCCTGCCGAGAGCGCGGAACATGCCGCGCGCCCAACTGTTCGGCAACCAGGGCAATTTCACTGTAGTAACGGTCCTGGTCCCGACCTGAAAGACGCGGGTTGCGATAGCGCAGGTGAGCAGCGAGAAAATTACTGACCTCCGCCACATGCACCCAGGTTAACAATTCCGGGTCGCTGGCCGCATAAGGCCGACCATCCGGAGCATGGCCGACGACCTGCAGGTGAATGGTGCGGACTTTTTCGATCAGCCATTCAGCGTCTTTGCGCGAACCAAAAGTCGTACCCGAGATGAATTGCGAGGTACGCCGCAAGCGCCCGAGCATGTCCTGACGAAAGTTCGAGTGGTCCCACACGCCCGCCAGGGCCAATGGATGCAAGGCTTGCAGCATCAAGGCGCTGATGCCGCCGATGAGCATGCTGCTGAAGTCGCCATGGACCTGCCAACTCACCGAATCGGGCCCGAACAGGCCGGGGTCGCCCTTGGGGTTTTCCAGGTCCAGTTGGCCCAGCGACAGGCCGGTCAGGCTCATCAACTGGGTTTCGATGCGGCTGCGGATAAATTCCATGGCGACTCAGGTTTTCCTATCGGTTCAAGCGTTTGTCGATCAAGCCCTCTACGACACTAGGATCGGCGAGGGTCGAGGTATCACCCAGGCTGTCGAGTTCGTTGCAGGCGATCTTGCGCAAAATCCTGCGCATGATCTTGCCGGAGCGGGTTTTCGGCAAGGCCGGGGCCCATTGGATCAGTTCCGGCTTGGCAAAGCTGCCGATTTCCTTACTGACCAACTCCAGCAGGTGCCTTTTCAACGCATCGTCGGGTTCCACCCCATTCATGGGGGTCACAAAGGCATAGATGCCCTGGCCTTTGACGTCATGGGGGTAGCCCACCACAGCGGCCTCTGCCACCAGGTCATGCAGCACCAGGGCGCTTTCCACTTCGGCGGTGCCGATACGGTGGCCGGACACGTTGATCACATCGTCGATGCGCCCGGTGATCCAGTAGTCGCCGTCTTCATCACGCCGTGCGCCGTCACCGGTGAAGTAGTAGCCGGGGTAGGGCTTGAAATAGGTGTCGATCATGCGCTGAGGGTCACCATACACACTGCGGATCTGCCCTGGCCAGCTCGCTTTGATCGCCAGCACGCCACTGCCGGCGCCGCTGAATTCTTTACCCTGTTCGTCCAGCAATACTGGCTGTACGCCAAACATTGGCTGAGTCGCGCAGCCGGGCTTGATACGCTGCGCGCTGACCAAGGGGCTGAGCATGATGCCGCCGGTCTCGGTCTGCCACCAGGTATCCACAATCGGGCAGCGCTGTTCGCCGACGGCGTTGAAGTACCAGTCCCAGGCTTCCGGGTTGATCGGTTCGCCGACGCTGCCCAATAGGCGCAGGCTGGCGCGGGACGTGCTTTCCAACGGCGCGTGGCCTTCACGCATCAACGCCCGCAAGGCGGTGGGCGCGGTGTAGAAAATATTGACCTTGTGCTTGTCGATCACCTGCCAGAAGCGTGAGCTGTCCGGGTAGCTCGGTACGCCTTCGAACATCAGTGAGGTTGCGCCATTGGCCAGCGGGCCGTACACGATGTAACTGTGGCCGGTGACCCAGCCCACGTCGGCAGTGCACCAGAACACTTCGCCATCGCGGTAGTCGAGCACGTATTTGAAGGTCATCGCGGCTTGCAGCAGGTAGCCGCCGGTGGTGTGCAGCACGCCTTTGGGTTTGCCGGTGCTGCCGGAGGTGTAGAGGATGAACAACGGGTCTTCGGCATCCATGGGCTCGGGCGGGCAGTTGTCGCTTGCCGCATCCAGGGCCTGTTGATACTTGAGGTCGCGGCCTTCGCTCCAGTTGATGGTCGCTCCGGTACGCTCCACCACCAGCACCGTGCTCACGTTCGGGCAACTGGCCAGGGCTTTGTCGACGTTCTGCTTAAGTGCCACCGGCTTGCCGCCGCGCACGCCTTCATCAGCGGTGATCACGGTGCGGCAGTCGGCGTCTTGAATACGGTCGCGCAGGGCGTCCGGCGAGAAGCCACCAAATACCACGGAATGCACCGCGCCAATCCGCGTACAGGCGAGCATGGCGTAGGCGGCTTCGGGGATCATCGGCATGTAGATGCACACCCGGTCGCCTTTCTTTACGCCACGGCTTTTCAGCACATTGGCCAGGCGGCTGACGTTCTGGTGCAGTTGGCGGTAGGTGATTTTGCAAGACTTTGCAGGATCATCGCCCTCCCAGATGAAGGCGGGCTGCTCGGCGCGTTGCGCCAGGTGGCGGTCGATGCAGTTGTAGCTGACGTTCAGTTGGCCGCCGGCAAACCAATGGGCGGCGCCGGTGTTGATGTCTGAGCGTTGAACGGTGTGCCACGGGGTTATCCAGTCGAGAAAGCCTTTGGCCTGTTCGGCCCAGAAGGTATCCGGCTGTTCGATGGATTGGCGATAGAGGCGCTTATAGTCCTCTTGACTGAGTTGCGCAGCCCGACGGACGGCATCGGCGGTGGGGAACGTGCTGATATCGAACATGAGCAATCCTTATTCTTGTTTTCGCGACAAGTCATAAAGATGCACCCTGCACGGTGAGGGTTCAAGGCCAACGTCCAAACGGATGTTGGCCTTGCGATACCTGGATCAGCCGCGGTGACGACCGCGGAAGTAGTTGATCAGGCCCTGGGTCGAAGCATCCTCGGCCGAGGTTTCTTCGGCGCCGGTCAGGCGGTTGTAGACGCCCTTGCCCAGCTCTTTACCCAGTTCCACACCCCATTGGTCGAACGCGTTGATACCCCAGATCACGCTCTGCACGAACACTTTGTGCTCATACATCGCGACCAGCGCACCCAAGCGACGCGGGCTGATGCGCTCAACCACAATGGTGTTGCTCGGGCGGTTGCCCGGAATCACCTTGTGCGGTGCCAGCTTCTGCACGTCTTCTTCCGGGATGCCCTTGTCACGCAGCTCGGCTTCGGCTTCGACGCGGGTCTTGCCGAGCATCAATGCCTGGCTCTGGGACAGGCAGTTGGCGTAGAGCCACTGATGGTGGTCGGACACCGGGTTGAAGCTGACGATCGGCACGATGAAGTCGGCCGGGATCAGTTGGGTCCCCTGGTGCAGCAACTGGTGATAGGCGTGCTGACCGTTGCAACCCACGCCACCCCAGATCACTGGACCGGTATCGGTCCCCACTGGGGTGCCATCCTGGCGCACGCTCTTACCGTTGGATTCCATGTCCAGCTGTTGCAAGTGTTTGGTAATGTTACGCAGGTAGTGGTCGTACGGCAGGATCGCATGGCTCTGCGCGCCCCAGAAGTTGCCGTACCACACACCCAGCAGGCCCAGCAGCACCGGCATGTTGGCTTCGAAGGGGGCGTTCTGGAAATGCTGGTCCATGGTGTAGGCACCGGACAGCAGTTCCTTGAAGTTGGACATGCCGATCGCCAGGGCGATTGGCAAGCCGATGGCCGACCACAGCGAGTACCGTCCGCCAACCCAGTCCCACATCGGGAAGATGTTTTCTTCACGGATACCAAAGGCCACCGCCGCCGCGTTATTGCTCGATACGGCGATGAAGTGGCGGTACAGCTCGGCTTCCGAGCCACCCTGGGCCAGGTACCAGGCGCGAGCGGCCTGGGCGTTTTTCAGGGTTTCCAGGGTGTTGAAGGATTTCGACGAAACGATGAACAGCGTGGTCTCGGCGCGCAGCTTCATGGTCAGCTCATGGAACTCGCTGCCGTCAATGTTCGCCAGGTAATGGCAGCGCACGCCTTTGTGGGCGTAGGACAACAGCGCTTCGGAGACCAGCTCCGGACCGAGGAACGAGCCACCGATACCGATGTTCACCACGTCGGTGATCGGCTTCTCGGTGTAGCCACGCCACAGGCCGTCGTGGATGCGGCCGACCAGGTCAGTGATCTGGTTCAGCACCTTGTGCACGTCCGGCATGATGTTCACGCCGTTCACCGACAGCTTGTCGCCCACCGGGCGGCGCAGGGCGGTGTGCAGGGCCGGGCGGCCTTCGGAGGAGTTGACCGGCTCACCGGCATACAGCGAGTTGATCGCGTCTTTGAGGCCGACTTCTTCGGCGAGGCCCACGAGCAGGTCGCGGGTTTCGCTGGTGATCAGGTTTTTCGAGTAATCGAGGAAAAGTCCGCAGCTGCTCAGGGTGAACTGGGAAAAACGCTGTGGATCGGCATTGAACGCTTCGCGCATGCTGAAATCCTGCATGGCTTGGCGATGTTGATTGAGCGCTTGCCAGGCGGGCAGAGCGGTAACGTCATGAGGGGTGCGGTAGTACGCCATCGCTGCGGGTTTCCTTTTATTACGGGGACTGCCTTTAGGACACTTCTAAGCCCGGAACGTCCAGTCTTTCATCAAGCAATGGGTTCCGGACAGCGCTAACCATAGCGCAGGGCGATTACATTAAACCTAGCGTGTCGATATGTCTTGGCTTTGTCTGCGCTCAGGCCGGTACTTTTTTATACCGGCACTTTTTATTTACGCAGCGAGGAGGGCAATGGGAACGGGTCAGTCGAGGGTCAGGTGCAGGTTGTCGATGAGTCGGGTGGCGCCCAGATAGGCGGCTACCAGTATCACGATATCCCGGTCCTCGGCCGTGGCCGGGCGCAAATGCACGCCCTGGCGCACTTCGAGGTAGTCCAGGCGCAGCCCGGCAGCTTCGATCTGCTGGACCTGTTCGGCACGCAGCTTGGCAAAGTCGTGGTCACCGGCTTTGATCGCTGCACCGATCTGGCTGAGGCAGCGGTACAGCACCGGCGCGATGGCCCGTTGTTCGTCGGAGAGGTAGCCGTTGCGCGACGATAGCGCGAGGCCGTCGTCGGCGCGTACGGTGGGCTCGCCAATGATTTGGATCGGCATGTTCAGGTCATGGACCATGGCGCGGATCACCGCCAGTTGCTGGTAATCCTTCTGGCCAAATACCGCCATGTCCGGCTGGACCATATTGAACAGCTTGCTGACCACCGTCGCCACGCCTTCGAAGTGCCCCGGACGGCTGGCGCCGCACAGGCCTTCAGACAGTTGCGGCACGCTGACACGGGTCTGGCCGGTCATGCCGCCGGGGTACATTTCCTCGACGGTGGGCGCGAACAACAGGTTGCAGCCGGCTTGCAGCAGCTTTTCCTGGTCGGCTGCCAGCGTGCGCGGATACTTGTCCAGGTCTTCGCCGGCGCCAAACTGCAACGGGTTGACGAAGATGCTGGCGACTACGAAATCCGCCTGCTGGGCGGCCTTGGTCACCAAAGTGGCATGGCCGCTGTGCAGGTTGCCCATGGTCGGCACAAAGCCAATGCGCTTGCCGGCATTGCGGGCGTGGGTCACAGCGGCCCGCAGTTCACGTACGGTTTTTACGGTGTTCATGCAGAAAATCCGTGTTCGGCGCCAGGGAAGGTCACCGCTTTGACTTCGGCGACGTAGGCACTCAGTGCGGCGTGAATGCTGTCCTGGCCGGCCATGAAGTTCTTCACGAACTTCGGCACACGGCCGCTGATCGACAGGCCGAGCATGTCGTGCAATACCAGCACCTGGCCATCGGTGGCCGAGCCTGCGCCAATGCCGATCACCGGTACCTTCACCGCCTGAGTAATTTCTGCCGCCAGCTCGCTCGGCACGCATTCGAGCAGGATCATTGCCGCGCCCGCCTGTTCCAGGGCGATGGCATCCGCGCGCATCTGCCGCGCCTGGGCCTCATTGCGGCCTTGTACCTTGTAGCCGCCGAGGATGTTCACCGACTGTGGCGTCAGGCCCATGTGCGCGCACACCGGCACGCCGCGTTCCGCCAGCAGGCGGATCGACTCGGCCAGCCACACTGCGCCTTCAACTTTGATCATGTGCGCACCGGCTTGCATCAGCTTGCCGGCATTCTGGAACGTCTGTTCGAGCGTCGCGTAACCCATGAACGGCAGGTCGGCGATGATGAAGGCACCATCGTTGCCGCGCTTGACGCTGGCAGTGTGGTACGCAAGTTCATCGGTGGTGACGGGCAGGGTGCTGTCATTCCCTTGAAGAACCATGCCCAGGGAGTCGCCCACCAGCAGCACTTCAACACCCGCCTGGCAACTGGCGTGGGCGAAGGTGGCGTCATAGCAGGTCAGCATGGTGATTTTTTCACCTTTGAGCTTGAGGCTCTGCAAGGTGGTCAGGGTAATGTCTGGCATGAAAAGGGTCCTCGTTCAGGCGCTTGGAAACAGCGAGTAACGCGCGTGAGTCTTCGTTTATACAGGCGCACCGTCTTGAGAGCAGTGCTTATAAGGCCTGGATTGCGCCCTTTAGCGCCGGGTTGGCGGCAGCGGGACGCCTATAGTCGTGAGGAGGGCACGGGAAGTCAATTGGATGTGTTACCGCATTGTTACGATGGCGGTGTTACCGCTGTTACTGACGCGATTCAGCAAGTGGGAAAGCGATTTTGAGTGCGCAGGTGATCGAAATGTGGGAGCTGGCATGCCTGCGATAGCATCACTTCGGTATGACTGAAAGACCGAAGTGCCTGTATCGCAGGCAAGCCAGCTCCCACATTGAGCGAGTCAGTCTTGGGGCAGGCGTTCCAGGCCGACAAACGGGCAGGCGGCCAGCAGTTCGCTGAGCGTCTGACCGTTGGGCAGTTGCAGCGCGACGGGCGCCAGTTCAGCCAGCGGATACAGCACAAACGCCCGCAGGTGCATTTGATAGTGCGGCACCTTGAGGCGCGGCTCGTCGATCAGGCGATCGCCAAACAACAGGATGTCCAGGTCGAGCGTGCGTGGGCCCCAGCGCTCAAGGCGTTCGCGGCCTTGGTCGTTCTCGATGGCTTGCAGCGCATCCAGCAACTCCAGGGGCGCAAGGTTGCTGTCCAAGGCAGCAACCGCATTGGTATAGCGCGGTTGGCCTGGGAGCAGGGAGTCACTTTGATAAAAGGCGGAGACGCCGGCGACGGTGGTGCCTGGCAATCGTGCCAGTGCTTCGACAGCGCTGCGCAATTGCTGAGCCGGGGCAGCCAGGTTGCTGCCCATGCCGATGTAGATGCGTTCCACGTTTATTCGCCCGCAGCGCCCGAGGCGTCAGCCGAACTGCGCTTGCGTTTGGTGCCGCTGCGACGACGCTTCTTAGGGCCGGCGCCTTCGCCATCGCCTTTGCTGCCGAGCTCACGAATCATGTCGCGGCGCCCGCTGTCATTGGCGTCCTGGTAATCGGTCCACCATTCGCCCAGGCCGTCGGTCTGCTCGCCGGCACTTTCGCGCAGCAGCAGGAAGTCGTAGCCGGCGCGGAAGCGTGGGTTGTCCAGCAACAGGTCAGCGCGTTTGCCGCTGCGGCGTGGCAGACGCTCCTGCATGTCCCAGATCTCGCGGATCGGCATGGTGAAGCGTTTCGGGATGGCGATGCGCTGGCACTGCTCGGCGATCAACTCATGGGCGGCTTCCTGCATGGCCGGGATCGGCGGCATGCCACGTTCCTGCAAGCGCAGTACGCGTTTGGGCAAGGCTGGCCACAACAGCGCTGCAAACAGGAACGCCGGGGTGACCGGCTTGTTCTGCTTGATGCGCAGGTCGGTGTTGATCAGCGCTTCGCTGATCAGGGTGTGGGTGTACGTCGGGTTGTATTCCAAAGCCTCGGCGCTGGCCGGGAACAGCGGGTCGAACAACTGCAGGTCCACCAGCATTTCAAAGGTGTCGGCGGCATAACCCGAGAGGAATAGTTTGAGCACTTCTTCGAACAGGCGCGCCGAGGGGATCTCTCGCAGCATCGGGGCCAGTTCGCGAATCGGCGCGGCGGTATGGCGCTCGATGCCGAAGTTCAGCTTGGCAGCAAAACGCACGGCCCGCAGCATGCGTACCGGGTCTTCCTGGTAGCGCTGGACGGGGTCACCGATCAGGCGGATCAGGTTGTTGCGAATGTCGTGTACGCCATTGGCGTAATCGAGGATGCGCTCGCTGACCGGGTCGTAATACAGGGCGTTGATGGTGAAGTCGCGGCGTTGCGCGTCTTCTTCCAGGGTGCCGTAAACGTTGTCGCGCAGGATGCGCCCGCTTTCGTTGCGGGAGGACTGATTGGTGTCTTCCTCTTCATCGTTTTGCGGATGGCCGGCACGGAACGTCGCGACTTCGATGATTTCGCGACCGAAGTGAATATGCACCAGCTTGAAGCGTCGGCCAATGATCCGCGCATTGCGGAATTCGGCACGCACTTGCTCAGGCGTGGCGCTGGTGGCGACGTCGAAGTCCTTGGGTGTGATATTGAGCAGCATGTCGCGAACGCACCCGCCCACCAGATAAGCCTGGTAGCCGGCGTTCTGCAAACGTTCGACGATGTTCACGGCGTAACGGCTGAATTGAGCGCGTTGCAGCGAATGTTGGCTGCTGTTGAGCACTTCAGGCGTGCTGCGTTTGTGTTGCGTACGACGCAAGGGAGAACGGAATGACTGGAACAACTTCTTCAGCATGGGATGCACTGTTTGAAGGAATGTTCGGCCATAACGAAGAATGACCGCATGATGGGCGGGGATTCTAGCATTTAGTCAGGGGATGGTGTAGGAACAAGCTGCAGGCATTGCGCCGTAAGCGTTGAAAGGTCAAATCGCAGAAACTACAAGGGGAGCCGAAGCTCCCCCAGAAGTAGTTGCGTGCTCTATTTTTATTATTGGTTTCGGGCTTCTTGTTTTTGTTGATCGCCCTCGCCATGAAGTTTCACCTTCATGACACTCCCAATCGGGAGTCAAGAGCAAACGGATTGCTTTGGTCGCTGTGTTGCTGATCTACGATCCAACCAGTTCAGGCTCTGCCTTAGGGCAGTTTTTGTTGTTCTCGGCCTGGTTGCGGGGCAAGCCCCAAATGCAACGCCTCTCCAAAAGAATCAGTTAGCTGCGCCTCCGCCGTGTTGTTTTTGTTATGCGTGAGTCGATTCGTCTTATTTTTATTGTCTTGTACAAAGCTTGTTATTGTTTTTGTACTAAGCATATAGCAGGGTGCGTGCCAACTTTTGCGCCGCCCAGTAAAAACGGGGGGTTGAGGTGGTTTCGGGTTTTTGACGGACCAAAAAAAGCCGGGGCTTCGTTACCGTAAGCCCCGGCTTTTGTTACGCGAAATATCCGCGGTAACAGTTTTTTCACCTCTGTGGGTGTTACCTGTGGGGGCGCCCCCTCAACTCTCGCTGGCGACTCCGGTCTTGCGTCGAGGAATGCCCAGGCGCTGGCGGCGTTCCCACAGGCATTTACGGCTCACGCCCAGTTTGCGTGCCAGCTCGGTCTCGGTCATATGGTCCTGATGTTCAAGGACAAAATGCTGGAAGTAATCCTCCAGTGACAGATCCTCAGTCGGCTCATGGCTGGTATTGCTACCGCCCTGTGATGGCGCCAGGCCGATGAAATCATCGTCCTCCAGGTCACTCAGCTCGATATCGATGCCCAGCAGCTCGGCGGAAATTTCCGGGCTTTCGGACAGGATCACCGCACGTTCAACCGCGTTTTCCAGCTCGCGCACGTTACCAGGCCACGAATAATGCCGAATCGCCTGCTCAGCGTCCGGCGCAAACTTCAGGTCGGTACGGTTGATGCGTGCGCTCTGGCGCAGCAGGAAGGCGTGGGCGATCTCGTTGACGTCGGCGCCACGTTCACGCAGGGCCGGCAGCTTGAGGGCGATCACGTGCAGGCGGTAATACAGGTCTTCACGGAACTGGCCGATCTTGGCCAGGCTCTTGAGGTCGCGGTGGGTCGCCGCGATCAGGCGCACATCGACCTTTTGCGATTGCACCGAGCCTACCCGGCGGATTTCACCTTCCTGAAGCACGCGCAGCAACCGCGCTTGTGCTTCCAGCGGCAGTTCGCCGATCTCATCGAGGAACAGCGTGCCGCCGTCCGCCGCTTCCACCAGGCCCGCACGCCCGGCGCTTGCACCGGTAAACGCGCCTTTCTCGTGGCCGAACAGTTCGGACTCGATCAGGGATTCGGGGATCGCCGCGCAGTTCACCGAGATCATCGGCGCCTTGGCGCGTTTGGACAGATTGTGCAGCGCGCGGGCCACCAGCTCTTTACCGGTGCCCGACTCGCCCTGGATCAAGACATTTGAGTCAGTCGGCGCGACTTTGCGGATCTTGCCGTACAGGTCCTGCATCGGTGGGCAGGAGCCGATGATGCCGATCTCGCCGTTGCTGTTGTCGACGCCTGGTTTGTCGGCGGCTTTTCCCGCCGGACGTTGCTCGGCGGGCGCACTGCTGGCCGACTGGCGGTCCCGCAGGATGCGGGCCACGGCCTGAAGCATCTCGTCATGGTCGAAAGGCTTGGCGATGTAGTCCACCGCGCCCATCTTCATGGAGTCCACTGCCGAGCGCAGGCTGGCGTAGCTGGTCATGATCAGCACCGGGGTGCCCTGGCCAAGCTTGATCAACTCGGTGCCAGGCGCGCCAGGCAGACGCAGGTCACTGACAATCAGGTCGAACGTGGGAATGCTGAAACGCTCCTGGGCTTCCTGCACCGAGCCGGCTTCGCTGACTTGGTACTGATTACGTTCAAGCAGGCGACGCAAGGCAGAGCGGATGATGGTTTCGTCTTCGACGATCAAAATGTGCGGCATTGATTCAATTCTCTCGACGGTCTCAGTTCACAGCGGACGTCGCTTCGACATGACGCGGCAAGGTCACCCGAATACGGGTGCCGCGTTGGCTTTCGGTGTCAGCCGGGCTGTCGATGGTGATTTGTCCATAATGCTCTTCAACGATGGAATAGACCAGTGCAAGGCCCAGACCGGTACCTTCACCTGGGTCCTTGGTGGTGAAGAAGGGTTCGAACAATCGGTCCATGATGTTCTGTGGAATACCGCTACCTTCATCTTCGACGATCAGATCGACCGTATGTTCGAAAGCCTCGGTCTTGACGCGTACCGCGCCGCCGGCCGGGGTGGCGTCACGGGCGTTGGACAACAGGTTGATCAGCACTTGTGCCAGGCGCTGTGAGTCGCCATCGACCCAATGGTCGGGGTCACACAAATTGAAAAACTGCACTTCGAAATTGCGCCGGTTCAAGGCCAGCAGCCCAATGGCATCCTGCGCCACTTCGGCCAGGCAGACGGCTTCGTCCTGGTTCTGGTGCGCGCCGGCGTGGGCGAAGCTCATCAACGACTGCACGATGCGTGAAACACGCTTGGTCTGTTCGAGGATCTGCCCGCTGATCTCGGTGATTTCGCCATCTTCTTCGCGCTCTTCCCGCAGGTTCTGCGCCAGGCAAGCGATACCGGTGATCGGATTGCCGATTTCATGGGCCACACCCGCCGCCAGTCGGCCGATGCTCGCCAGGCGCTCGGAGTGCACCAGCTTGTCTTCGAGCATCTGGGTGTCGGTCAGGTCTTCCACCAGCAACACCAAGCCGCTGTTACCGGGCGCCAAAGGCTCGTCGATAGCGGCTTTGTGCAGGTTGAGCCAACGGGTCTGGCCGTCGAGCGCCAGGTGCTGTTTGTGCAAGTGTTCGTCGGGCAGGTTGATGAAGCCTTGCAGCAACTCTTTCCAGGGATCGCCCAAGGTATTGAGGCGCGAACCGACCACGCGCTGCGCGGCAATGCCGGTGAGCTCTTCCATGGCCTTGTTCCACATCAGGATCTCTTGGTCCTTGGCCAGGGAGCACACGCCCATCGGCAATTCCTGCAGGGTCTGGCGGTGGTAGCGGCGCAAGGCATCGAGTTCGGCGGCGAGGCCAGTAAGGCGTGAGTGGTAATCCTCCAGTCGGCTTTCGATGAAATGGATGTCTTCGGTCACGTAGTTTTCGCCGCCGGCCTTGTAAGGCAGGAAGGTTTCCACCATGTCCTGGGACACGCTCGGTCCCATCAGCCCGGACAGGTTGGCTTCAATGCGGTCACGCAGACGGCGCAGCGCGTACGGGCGCCGTTCATCGAACGGCAGATAGAGATCGCGCAGCGCCTGCTCGACTTCCTTCTGCGCCGCTTTTGCGCCCAGTGGCTTGGCCAGTTGCGTGGCGAATTCCTGGGGGAAGCCGCATGCAATTCGCGTCGCTGTGGGCGGCGTACGTTATCCACCGCGCAGGCCTCGGCGGCGCTGGTTTCTTCCGGACTGGCGTTGGTGAACAGCGAGATCAGGGTGAACATCAAGACGTTGGCGGCCAGGGAAGCAATCGCGGCCATGTGCCAACTGGTGTCATCCAGCACGTAGATCATGTTCAGCAATGGGATGTAGAAGCCTTGCAGGTTGCCGACCAGCGGTAACAGCATGGTCACGACCCACACCAGGATCCCCGCCAGCAACCCGGCGATGAAACCGCGGCGATTGGCGGTCGGCCAATACAGCACCGACAGCACGCCCGGCAGGAACTGCAAGGTCGCGACAAACGCGACGATGCCGAGGTTGGCCAGGTCTTGGCCTGCGCCCAGCAACAGGTAGAACCCGTAGCCGGCCATGATGATTGCGACGATCAGCGCGCGGCGTGTCCATTTCAGCCAGCGGTAGATATTGCCTTCGGCCGGCGGCTGATACAGCGGCAGCACCAGATGATTGAGCGCCATGCCGGAAAGTGCCAGGGTTGTGACGATGATCAGTCCGCTGGCCGCTGACAAGCCACCGACATAAGCCAGCAGCGCCAAGGCCGGGCTGTTGGCGGCGATGCCGATGCCGAGGGTGAAGTATTCAGGGTTGGTGGTGGCGCCCAGCTTCAAGCCTGCCCACAGGATCAGCGGCACCGCCAGGCTCATCAACAGCAGGAATAACGGCAAGCCCCAACTGGCACTGACCAGCGAGCGCGGGTTGAGGTTTTCGGTGAAGGTCATGTGGTACATGTGCGGCATCACGATGGCCGAGGCGAAGAACACCAGCAGCAGCGTGCGCCATGGGCCTTCCTGCAATGGGGTGTGCAGGGCGGCGAGGGCGGTCTGGTTTTGCAGCAGCCACAGTTCCAACTGCTGCGGGCCATCGAATACGCCGTAAAGCGCATACAGGCCGACGCCGCCAATGGCGATCAGCTTGATCACTGACTCAAAGGCAATCGCAAACACCAGGCCTTCATGTTTTTCACGGGTGGCGATATGGCGCGAGCCGAAGAAAATCGTGAACAGCGTGATCAGCGCACAGAAGGCCAGGGCGACGCGGTGTTGCACCGGCTCACGGGTCAGGATGCTGATGGAGTCGGCCACCGCCTGGATTTGCAGGGCCAGCAATGGCAATACGCCGATCAGCATGAAAATGGTGGTCAGCGCGCCGGCCCAGGTACTGCGAAAGCGGAAGGCAAACAGGTCGGCGAGGGATGACAGCTGGTAAGTACGGGTGATCTTCAGGATCGGGTACAGCAGCACCGGTGCCAGCAAAAAGGCGCCGGACACGCCTAGGTAACTGGACAAAAAGCCATAGCCGTACTGATAGGCCAGGCCCACAGTGCCATAGAACGCCCAGGCACTGGCGTATACGCCGAGGGACAGGGTGTAGGTCAACGGATGGCGAATGATCGCCCGCGGAATCATTCCGCGCTCACTGATCCAGGCCACCCCGAACAGCGCGGCCAGGTAGGCGGCGCTGATCAGCAGCATCTGGGTGAGGCTAAAGCTCATCGGCATCTTTTTGGCTCTGCAGGATGAAAGTCACGACGATCAGGATCAGCCACAGCAGATAAGGGCGGTACCAGGCGCCCGTGGCGTCGATCCACCAATCCATGATGGCGGGGGAGAACAGGTAGATCCCGACGACCAGCAGCAGGACCAATCGATAGATGTACATGTTGGCCTCTGTGTAAAAACGTGCGGCGATGGTAACGGATGCCGGGCAAGCTGCAAGCGCCTTCAGCTCAATTGCGCTTCGGCCAGCGTGAGTGTGCGCGGGATCCGGCTGGCATCCCAGTGCGCAATGCCCCAATCCAGCAGCTCCCGTGGGCTGGCGTGCAACAGCTCAGCGCCGGGTTGCTGGCCGAGGGCGCGCAGTGCTCTCAATAGCAAAGGCGTCGCCTGGTCGGGTGTCAGTGGCGGGGAGCGGTAGGATTTGCCCAACTTGTTGCCGTCCGGCTGAATAATCAGCGGCACATGCAGGTAGCGTGGTTGGCGCAGGCCCAGTAGTTCTTGCAGGTAAAGCTGGCGTGGCGTGGAGTCGAGCAGGTCGGCACCGCGCACGATGTCGGTCACACCTTGCCAGGCATCGTCGAGCACCACAGCCAATTGATAGGCATAAAGGCCGTCGCGGCGACGGATGACGAAGTCGCCTACATCGCGGCCCAGGTGCTGTCGGAATTCGCCTTGGACGCGGTCGGTAAAGTGGTACTCAAGTTCGGGAACGCGCAGACGGATGGCGGCGTCTTGCTGGGCGTGACCTACATTACGGCACAGGCCGGGGTAGATGCCGTTGTAAGGCTCCAGTTGTTTGCGTGAGCAGGTGCAGGCGTAGGCCAGGCCGTGGTTGAACAGGCCGTTCAGCACGTTGGCGTAGGCATCGTGCCGCTCGCTTTGTCGGACCAGTTCGCCGTCCCATTCAAAGCCATAGCTTTCCAGTGCGTGCAGGATTGCCGCCTGGGCACCGGGCTCTTCGCGGGGCGGGTCAAGGTCTTCCATGCGCATCAGCCAGCGGCCTTGGTTGGCGCGGGCGTCGAGGTAGGAGGCGAGGGCGGCGACCAGAGAACCGAAATGCAAATGGCCGCTGGGCGTGGGGGCGAAGCGCCCGATATAGGTAGAGGCTGTCATGGGCCGGATACTACTGGAAATTCGGTAAACGCCAGCAACAAAAATGGGGCGTTCGCACGCCCCATTCGTTCAGTTCGGCTGGGTTACTTGCCGACCTGTTTTTCCTTGATTTCGGCCAAGGTCTTGCAGTCTACACAGAGGTCCGCGGTTGGGCGGGCTTCCAGGCGACGAATACCGATCTCGACACCGCAGGATTCGCACCAGCCGTATTCTTCGTCCTTGATCAGCTGCAGGGTCTTGTCGATCTTCTTGATCAACTTGCGCTCGCGATCACGGGCGCGTAGTTCAAGGGCGAACTCTTCTTCCTGGCTGGCACGATCGGCCGGATCAGGGAAGTTGGCTGCTTCGTCCTTCATATGGTCAACCGTGCGGTCGACCTCCTGCATCAAGTCCTGTTTCCACTTGTTCAGGATTTTGGTGAAGTGGTCGCGCATGGGCTCGCCCATGTACTCCTCACCTTTCTTTTCTACGTAAGGTTCGAAGCCGTTGAGGCCTTGAGTCTGCTGTTGCTTTGCTTGGGTGGACATGAATAGACCGCCTCTCACTCTTCTAATCCATTGCGCAGGATTGCAACGTCACCGACACCTGCCGGCCCTGCGGCTGCAAGCGGGCGAACTTACCAGATAGATTCGGGGTGCGCCACTCCCGGTTGTCGAGGCCCACGGCAATGGGGTTGCAAACTACGACAGCCCGCCGTTGCTGGGTATGTATTGCCTCAGCTTTAGATTTTAGTCGTTTTGCAGGCACTTGCCCGAACGCCACATGCCGCCGGGCAGGCAATAGAACATGTTTTACGGCGCGGGTTCGGTAGAATCCAGATTTTGTCCTCACCGTTAAGGAAGGCTAATGGCTCAGCCCTACAGTGCGCGCAGTCGCGCCATCGAACCTTTTCATGTCATGGCATTGCTGGCGCGGGCCAATGAGCTGCAAGCCGCTGGTCATGACGTGATCCACCTGGAAATCGGCGAGCCGGATTTCACCACCGCCGAGCCGATCATCAAGGCCGGCCAGGCGGCTTTGGCCAACGGCAAGACGCGTTATACCGCCGCCCGCGGCTTGCCGGAACTGCGCGAGGCCATCAGCGGTTTCTACCAGCAGCGCTACGGGCTGAACGTGGACCCCGCGCGTATCCTGATCACCCCCGGCGGTTCCGGCGCTTTGCTGCTGGCCAGCAGCCTGCTGGTGGATCCGGGCAAGCACTGGTTGCTCGCAGACCCCGGTTACCCGTGCAATCGTCATTTCCTGCGGTTGGTGGAGGGCGCGGCCCAACTGGTGCCAGTCGGCCCCGAAGTGCGCTACCAGTTGACCGCCGACCTGGTGGCCAAGCACTGGAATCAAGACAGTGTCGGCGCGCTCGTGGCGTCCCCGGCCAACCCGACCGGGACGATCCTCACGCGTGACGAATTGGCCGGGCTTTCCGCCGCCATCAAGGCGCGCAACGGCCACTTGGTCGTGGACGAGATTTACCATGGCCTCACCTACGGCACGGACGCGGCCAGCGTGCTGGAAGTCGACGACGAAGCATTTGTCCTGAATAGTTTTTCCAAGTATTTCGGCATGACCGGCTGGCGCCTGGGTTGGCTGGTGGCGCCCCCGGCCGCAGTGGGGGAATTGGAGAAACTGGCGCAAAACCTTTACATCAGTGCGCCAAGCATGGCCCAGCACGCGGCGTTAGCGTGTTTCACCCCGCAAACCCTGAGCATTCTTGAAGAACGTCGCGCTGAATTCGGCCGTCGTCGTGACTTCCTGCTGCCTGCCTTGCGCGAGTTGGGGTTTGGCATCGCCGTCGAGCCGGAAGGGGCGTTCTATTTGTATGCCGATATCAGCGCGTTTGGCGGTGATGCCTTCGCATTCTGTCGTCACTTCCTCGAAACCGAGCATGTGGCCTTTACCCCTGGCCTGGATTTTGGCCGCTTTAAAGCCGGTCATCATGTGCGCTTTGCCTACACGCAAAACCTCGACCGCCTGCAGGAGGCGGTGGAGCGAATCGCCCGTGGCTTACGGAGCTGGCAAGGCTGATGCGCTTTCATCCTCCTCTTGAAGAAGCCCGGCTGATTCGTCGCTACAAGCGCTTTCTCACCGATATCGAAACCGTCACCGGCGAGTTGCTGACCATCCATTGCCCCAACACCGGCTCGATGCTTAATTGCATGGTCGAAGGTGGGCAGGTCTGGTTCAGTCGCTCCAATGACCCCAAGCGCAAGCTCCCCGGCACGTGGGAAATTGCCGAAACGCCCCAGGGCCGACTTGCGTGCGTCAATACGGCACGCGCGAATCAGTTGGTCGAGGAGGCGTTGCGTGCGGGTGTAATCACCGAGCTCAATGGCTTTACCGCTTTGAAGCGCGAAGTGCCTTACGGTCAGGAGAAAAGCCGCATCGACTTTCGCCTGGACTATCCCGACGGTGCGGCCTACGTCGAAGTCAAAAGTGTAACCCTGGGTTTTGACGGTACTTCGATCGCCGCCTTCCCCGATGCAGTGACTCAGCGAGGCGCCAAGCATCTACGCGAGCTGGCCCATCTGGCGCGTGACGGTGTGCGTGCGGTGCAGTTGTATTGCGTCAATCTCTCGGGGATTGATGCCGTGCGCCCGGCGGTGGAGATTGATGCGGCCTATGCTGCGGCGCTGCGCGAAGCCAAAGCGGCAGGCGTGGAAGTGCTGGCCTATGGTGTGCGGGTGACCTGCGAAGAGATCTACGTGGACCGGCGATTGGACGTACTGCTCGACTAGAGTTCCACCCACAACCCCTGGGCGTCTTCGCGGCCGGGCAGGGCAGTAAGGCTTTGCCCGGCACACGGGCCGGCGATGCACTCGCCGCTCTCGATCAGGAACAGTGCGCCGTGGGTGGCACACTGGATCAGGCTGGCGCTGTCGTCGAGAAACCGGTTGGGCTGCCATTCCAGTGGGACGCCGCGATGGGGGCAACGGTTGATATAGAAGTAGGCAACACCGTCCCGGCGCACGGCCAACAATTTGCAACCATCGATTTCAAAGCCCAGGCTGCTGTCTGGCGCGAGGGTATCGGAGGAGCAGAGAAACTTCATTTCAATCCTTAAGTGCCTTGACGTTCAAATGCAAACAATTATCAAATGCCGGCTTCGCCCGTTAGCTGACCGGGCGCTCAATACGATGCGGGGCAGGGCATATCTGTCACATTGATGAGCGTTTGAGCGGCCCCGCCCTAGGAAGGAAACCCTGTTATGCGCCTGAGTGCCAGCGCTATTGCGCTTGTTGTCGGACTGCTGCTCAACCCTGGGGCTCAAGCCTCTGAACTGCCACAACGCTGGGTAAGTGCCGGCGGGGCGTTGTCTGAGTGGGTGACGGCCTTGGGCGGCGAGTCGAAGTTGGTGGGGGTGGATACCACCAGCCAGCATCCAGACGCCCTCAAGGCGTTACCGAGTATTGGCTACCAGCGGCAGCTGTCGGCTGAAGGCATCTTGAGCTTGCGCCCGCAAGTGCTGGTAGGCACCGAAGAAATGGGCCCGCCGCCGGTGCTGGCGCAGATTCGCAGTGCGGGTGTGCAGGTGGAGATGTTCTCGGCGCAGCCTGACTTGCCGACGTTGAAGGGCAACCTTCAGCACTTGGGCAAGTTGCTGGGCACTGATGCCAAGGCCAACGAATTGTTTACCGGATATGAGCAGGCACTGGATCAGCAGAAACGCTGGGTTGCCAACGCTCAGTCCACCCAAAAGGCCCCCGGCGTATTGCTGTTGCTGGGGCATGCGGGCGGTAAACCACTGATTGCGGGCAAAGACACGGCGGCTGACTGGATGTTGCAGCAGGCGGGCGGGCGCAATTTGGCGACGCATACTGGCTACAAGCCGTTTTCGGTGGAGTCGTTGGCGGGGTTGAGCCCGGATGTGTTGGTGTTTGCTGATCGTGCTTTGAACGGGGATGCGGCGCGTGCTGCGCTGTTCAAAGAGAATCCGATCCTGGCTTCCACGCCGGCGGCCAAGAACGGGCGAGTGTTTGAGGTCGATCCCACGCTGCTGGTTGGCGGGCTTGGGCCGCGTATGCCACAAAGCCTGGCGGATCTGTCTGCCGGGTTTTATCCGTCCCAGACTAAGCCTGCCCCATGACCACGCTGGTCAAGCCGAAGACGCTGTTTGTTGGGCTGGCGCTGTTGTGTGTCTTGGCGATCTGGCTGTCGCTGGCGCTGGGCCCCGTCAGCTTGCCACTGCTGGACACACTTAAGGCCGCGTTGCGTTTGATGGGGCTGCCGATCGAGGCCCAGGGGTTGGAGCAGGCTGAGCTGATCCTGGGGCAGATCCGTTTGCCGCGCACGTTGCTGGGCTTAGCCGTCGGCGGTGTACTCGCCTTGTCGGGTGTGGCAATGCAGGGGTTGTTCCGCAATCCGCTGGCTGATCCAGGTTTGGTCGGGGTCTCCAGCGGCGCTGCGCTGGGGGCGGCGGTGGCGATTGTTGGTGGTTCGTTTTTCGGCGGTTTGCCGGATGCGTTCGGGCCCTATCTGCTGTCGTTCTGTGCATTCCTGGGTGGGCTGGGTGTAACTGCACTGGTCTATCGACTGGGGCGGCGTAACGGCCAGACCAACGTCGCGACCATGCTGCTCGCCGGCATTGCCCTCACAGCCCTCGCCAGTTCGGCGGTGGGTCTGTTTACCTACCTGGCCGACGACGCCACCCTACGCACCCTGACATTTTGGAACCTGGGCAGCCTCAATGGCGCCAGCTATTCGCGGTTATGGCCGTTGTTACTGGTGAGCGCGGGGGTGGCAATGTGGTTGCCGCGCCGAGCCAAGGCGTTGAATGCCTTGCTGCTGGGTGAGTCGGAGGCCAATCATCTCGGCATCGATGTGGAAGGGCTTAAGCGCGAGTTGGTTTTCTGCACGGCGCTGGGTGTAGGGGCTGCGGTGGCTGCCGCGGGCATGATCGGTTTTGTGGGGCTGGTGGTGCCGCATCTGGTGCGTTTGCTGGCGGGGCCGGACCATCGTGTGCTGTTACCAGCGTCGGTCCTCGCGGGTGCGAGCCTGTTGTTGTTTGCCGATCTGGTCGCGCGGCTTGCCTTGGCGCCGGCTGAGCTGCCGATCGGAATCGTCACTGCGTTCATCGGTGCGCCGTTTTTTCTTTACCTGTTATTGCGGGGGCGTGCCTGATGCTGCGTATTGAAGACCTGCAGATCCGTCGCGGTCGCAAAACTGTATTGGCAGATGTCACCCTCGACCTGTTGCCGGGTGAAGTGCTCGGGGTGCTGGGCCCCAACGGTGCGGGCAAGAGTACGTTGCTCGGTGGGTTGTGCGGTGAACTGCTCCCCGACCAAGGCAAGGTGTGGTTGGATCAACGCCCGTTGAACGAGTGGAGTGGTGCGCAGCGGGCACAACGCCTGGCGGTATTGCCGCAAAGCTCGACGCTGGACTTTGCTTTCCGTGTCGAAGAGGTTGTCGGCATGGGCCGCTTGCCGCATCAGACCGGGCGAGTGCGCGATGACGAGATCATCGAGGCCGCCTTGCAGGCGGCAGATGTCGGCCACTTGAGCGGCCGCAGCTACCTGGCACTGTCCGGTGGCGAGCGTCAGCGGGTGCATCTGGCGCGGGTGCTGGCGCAGTTATGGCCGGGCGAGGCAGGGCAGACGTTGCTGTTGGATGAGCCGACGTCGATGCTGGACCCTTTGCATCAACACACCACCTTGCAGGCCATTCGCACCTTTGCCGACCGTGGGGCGGCGGTGCTAGTGATCCTTCACGACCTGAACCTGGCGGCGCGTTACTGCGATCGGATTCTGCTGCTGGAGGCGGGGCGGCCACACGCGTTGGATACGCCGGCGCAAGTGATGCAACCTGAACCGTTAAAGGCTGTATTTGGTCTGGATGTGCTCGTGCAGCCCCATCCGGAGCGTGGGCATCCACTGATCATTGCGCGTTGATTGTCCGTAGGCCGCTTTTTATAGATAAAAAAAGACCCGGCAAGAGCCGGGTCAAATAACCGTGATTAGCCTGATGAGGAGATAATCTGAGAGTCCGAACCAAGGGCCTTTCAGTTATCGGCTGATCTCGCGACCAGTTGTGATAATCATAACGATTCTCATTTGAGAGTCAACATTTGTTTTTGCATGTGCGCTGCGTTTTCTCAAACGCCTGTTTGCAATGCCTGTAAATGTTGGGGATTGTCGGCGCGCTAATTCTTCTGGCGTGCCGATAGCGCGTCCAATTGACGGTTCAAGGCTTCCTTGCGCTCGGCAGGAATGTCATTCCAGTGCACATCCATCAATGCCCCTTCGATGGCATACAACAGGACTTTCGAGGCGCGAAACCCCCGCGTCCGGACGGCCCGGTATGCATCGACCGCACCCAGGCGGCGCAAGTCCGACGCACTGTGGATGCCCACCGCATGCAGCCACTGCGCTGACGTCTTGCCGAGGTTTTTCAGGTGTTGCAGCTCATCGTTCATCAAGCCTCCTTGCGACGGCCGAATGGTGCGGTGGGTATCGAAACCAGGCAAGCCTGAACAGGAGTGTAGCGCTCAGTAGGAAAAGCGTAGTTCTTTAGTCGGAAACGGCCTAAAGCTTATTGGCGTGGCGAGACCAGTCAGGTGGGAAGTCCCCGGTACGCCTGCGCGAAACCGGGGGTGGAGCAGAGGGTTTCAGCGGGTGCGGTAGCGCAGGCGAGTACCGAAATTAACCGACATGAGGATCTCATCGGCGGTCAGTTCGGGTGGGAAGTAGGTGCCGGAAATTTGTGCGTGGGCCAGGCTGGCGCCTTCCATTGGGCAGTCGCGCAGGTCCAGGCCGCGCAGGTCGGCGGAGCGGAAATAGGCGTCGGTAAAATCCACGCCGGTGGTATTCAGCTCACGCAAGTCCAATCCACGGAAGTCGCCACCGCGCATGTCGATGACGCCGTCTTTTGGGCGCTCCTGGTTGAAGCCTCGGATATCGTCTTTGTGCAGGAGCGAGTAAAGCGGAGTATCAAGAAGCTTGGGCTGACTCATGAAGGCGACTCCTGTTGGATTTATGACGCCATTATAGTGCCACTATTGCTTGGCCGTGCCCCCTAAGCAGGCGACACGACCAAGAAATTTTTCTTACAGGCCGGGCAGGCGCTGACGAATATGCGCCACCAACGCGTCGAGGGTGCCACTTTCGTTCGTTTCGACGCGTTTGCTGAGGAGCAATTCCTCGGCAGTCAGCGGGTCGCGATTGGCTTGCTGTTCTTCGATAATCGTCAGTGTCGCGTCGGAAGGATCGTTTTTGTCCGCCTGACGTTGCGCCAACCAGCTGGCGATAACGGCTTGCGGCGCATTGCAATCCAGGATCAGGAAGGGCGCGCCTGTGGCCTCAGCTACTTTAGCAGCAGCATCGCGTTGCTCGCGTTTCAGGAAAGTAGCGTCCAGCACCACTGGGTAACCGGCGCGCAGCACGGTGTCGGCAATTTCATTCAACCGTGCGTAGGTCGCTGCGCTGGCGTCGGCGGCATAGATGCCGGCTTGTGGCGTGTTCTCCACGTGTTGCTCGCCGAACAGGCGCTTGCGCTCCACGTCCGAGCGCAGGCGTACAGCGCCAAGGGCTTCAACCAAACGCATGGACACGTGGCTTTTACCGACGGCCGACACACCGTGGGTAATGGCCAGGAAACGCGAAGGAATGGTGCTATAGCTTTCCGCCAGGTTGGCGTAGTTGCGGTATTGGCGCAGGGTCGTGGCGCGTTGCACCGGGCTGGCTTCGCTTGGCATGCTGAACAGCGCGATTTTGGCGCGGACCAAGGCGCGATAGGCTTTATAGAAGTTCAGCACCTCCAGGCCCTGATAGTCGCCGGTCAGTTCCAGGTACTGGCTGATAAAGCGGCGCGCCAGGGACTTGAGGCCCCGGTCTTCAAGGTCCATGGCCAGGAAGCCGGTATCGGCATACACATCGGTGAAACGGAATGGCTCATTGAACTCGATGCAGTCGAAGATCACCACATGGCCATTGATCAACGTGGCGTTGCCTAAGTGAATATCGCCGTGGCATTCGCGGGTGAAACCGTCTGTTTTGCGCTGGGAGAACAGCGGCTTGAGGCGCTCGAAGCTGCTCTCGGCCCAGGCTTGCAGAGCGTCCAACTGAGCCAGGTCAGACTTGTCGCTCAGGAACGGACGGATCTGGTCGAAATTCTGGCGAACCGGCGCCATCACTTCATCCGGGGTACCTGCCGGGTGTTCTTGCGGGACTTTTGGCGCCGTGAGATGGAAGTGCGCGATTTGCTTGGCCATCTCATCGATGTGCGCACTGGTCAGTTCGCCGTTGGCTTGCAAGGTGCTGAGCAACTGGCTCTGCGGGAACTGGCGCATTTTCAGCGCGTATTCGATGACCGGGCCGTCACCGCCCAATTGCGGGGCTTCGGCACTGCCGGTAATCGGCAACACTTCAAGATACAAATCTTCGGTCAGGCGCTGGTTGAGGCGCAGTTCTTCGTTGCAGAAGTGCCCGCGCTTTTCCAGATCGGTGAAATCCAGAAACCCGAAGTTCATCGGCTTCTTCAGCTTATAGGCATACGGGCCGGTCAGGACGACCCAGGAAATATGGGTTTCGATGACTTGAAACGCTTCAACCGGGTGAGGGTATAAAGCCGGGTTTTGCAGGGCAGCGATCAGGGACTGGCTCACGGGCGATCCTTCAGAGTCTGGGGAAAAACATGGCGGGCATTATGGCCGCTACGAGCGGTCGTGCAAACCGCTGTCCGGCTCATGTTGATCATCGATAAAGTGCGTATAATCCGCCGCCATGACTCGAACTCGATCCCCCCGTTCCCGTAAAAAACCTCCTTCCCGCGGCCTGCGTCCTTGGCTGGGCTGGGCGCTCAAGCTCGGCCTGGTAGGCCTGGTGGTACTCGCTGGCTTTGCGGTGTACCTCGACGCTGTGGTGCAGGAGAAATTCTCCGGCAAGCGCTGGACCATCCCGGCCAAGGTGTACGCTCGCCCGCTGGAGTTGTTCACCGGCCAGAAGCTGAGCAAGGATGATTTTCTCACTGAACTCGACGCCTTGGGCTACCGCCGCGAACCCGTGAGTAACGGTCCCGGTGCCGCCGCCGTCAGTGGTAACACCGTCGACCTGAACACCCGTGGCTTCCAGTTCTACGAAGGCCTGGAAAAAGCACAGCCTGTGCGCGTGCGTTTCTCCGGCGATTACGTCGCCGAACTGTCGTCGCTCAACGGCTCCAAGTTGCCTGTGGTTCGCCTGGAACCGCTGATGATTGGGGGCATTTACCCAAAAAACCTGGAAGATCGCATCCTGATCAAACTTGATCAGGTGCCACCGTATCTGCTGGAAACGCTGGTCGCCGTTGAAGACCGCGATTTCTACCATCACTGGGGTGTTTCGCCGAAGTCGATTGCCCGCGCGGTCTGGGTGAATACCTCCGGCGGCAAGATGACCCAGGGGGGCAGTACGCTGACGCAACAATTGGTCAAGAACTTCTACCTGACCAACGAGCGCAGCCTGACCCGCAAGCTCACCGAAGCAATGATGGCGATGCTGCTGGAGCTGCACTACAGCAAGCAGGAAATCCTTGAGGCGTACCTCAACGAGGTATTTGTCGGTCAGGATGGCCAGCGAGCGGTACATGGTTTCGGCTTGGCCAGCCAGTTCTTCTTTGGTCAGCCGCTGTCCGAACTGAAGCTGCACCAGGTCGCACTGTTGGTGGGCATGGTCAAGGGACCTTCCTACTACAATCCGCGCCGCAATCCTGAGCGTGCGCTGGAGCGCCGTAACCTGGTGCTCGATGTGCTTGAGCAGCAAGGCGTCGCCACGGCTGAACAAGTCGCTGCAGCCAAGAAAATGCCACTTGGTGTAACAACCCGCGGCAAGCTGGCAGACAGCTCCTTCCCGGGCTTTATCGACCTGGTCAAACGCCAGTTGCGTGAAGACTACCGCGACGAAGACTTGACTGAAGAAGGCCTGCGGATTTTTACCAGTTTTGACCCGATCCTGCAGATGAAGGCCGAAGCGTCGGTCAACGACACCTTTAAACGTCTGACAGGCCGTAAAGGCTCGGACGAAGTCGAAGCGGCCATGGTGGTGACCAACCCGGAAACCGGTGAAGTGCAGGCGATGATCGGCAGTCGCCAAGCCAGCTTTGCCGGCTTCAACCGCGCGCTGGATGCGGTGCGGCCGATCGGTTCACTGGTCAAGCCAGCGGTTTACCTGACCGCCCTGGAAAAACCGAGCAAGTACACGCTGACCAGTTGGTTGTCGGATGACCCGCTGTCGGTCAAAGGTGGCGATGGGCAGGTGTGGACGCCGCAGAACTTCGATCGGCGTTCTCACGGCACAGTGTTCCTGTATCAGGGTATTGCCCACTCCTACAACATTTCCACGTCGCGACTCGGCCTTGAAGTCGGTGTACCGAATGTCCTCAAGACCATTGCGCGGCTGGGCGTCACTCGTGAGTTCCCGGCGTTCCCATCGATTCTGCTGGGCGCTGGCGCGATGACCCCCATGGAAGTCGCGACCATGTACCAGACTCTCGCCAACGGTGGCTTCAATACGCCGATGCGCGGGATTCGCAGCGTGTTGACCGCCGAGGGCGAGCCGCTCAAGCGCTACCCGTTCCAGATTCAGCAGCGTTTCGACGCAGGCTCCATCTACCTGATCCAGAACGCCATGCAGCGCGTTATGCGTGAAGGTACCGGGCGCTCGGTCTACAGCGTGCTGCCGGCGAACCTGACATTGGCAGGCAAGACCGGTACCAGTAACGATTCGCGTGACAGCTGGTTCGCTGGTTTCGGTCAGGATGTGCTGGCAGTGGTGTGGCTGGGGCGCGACGATAACGGCAAGACGCCATTCACCGGTGCTACCGGTGCGCTGCAGGTCTGGACCAGCTTCATGCGCAAAGCCGACCCGCTGCCGTTAAACATGCCGCAGCCGGACAACATCGTGCAGGCCTGGATTGATCCGCACACGGGCCAGGGCTCCGATGCCAACTGTCCGGGCGCGGTGCAGATGCCGTATATTCGCGGCAGCGAACCGCCACCCGGCGCCGCATGCGGTGGCAGTGCCCCCGCTGACGCGGAATCGGTGATGGATTGGGTCAAGGGCTGGATGAATTAAGCAAAGAGGGTTTCAAGTGAACAAGTGGTTGTTTCCAGCTATTACAGCTCTGGCTTTGCTCAGCGGTTGCTCCAGCGTGCAGCGCGGTTCCATTCCCGTGGTGGACTCGAGTACAGCCGTCTCCAATAACGACCGGATCTCGGCCAATGGCGGTTTCCGCCAGACCGTAACCAATCGTCCTGCCCAGGCCAAGCCACAAGCCATGCCTCAGGATTCGGGCGTGGTGGTAATGGTGCCAGGCAGTGGGGCTGCGACATCAGCTCCGATCAGCGCCGAGCCGTGGACTCCTGGGCCAAGCAACTCCGGCCCGATCGATACCGCGCCGATCCAGACCGCTCCGATCAACCAGGGCACCTACAACATGCCATCGACGCCGAGTGGCATTCCATCGTCGTCCAGCAGCGGCGGCCTTTCGGCTGACGAGCAACTGGATGGCCCGGTGCTGGCTTTGTTGACCACTGCCCAGCAACAGCAGGCGGGCGGTGATTTGAACGGCGCCTCGTCGAGTCTCGAACGTGCCCAGCGCGTTGCGCCGCGTGAGCCGCAAGTGCTGTATCGCCTGGCTCAAGTACGCATGGCTCAAGGTGACGCTCCCCAAGCCGAACAATTCGCCCGTCGCGGCTTGTCTCTCGCCAACGGCCGTCCCGACCTGCAAGCCAGCCTGTGGGCGTTGATTGGTGACGCTCGTGCTGCACAAGGTGATGCCGCCGGCGCCGCCCAGGCGCGTCAAAAAGCCAAGGTCAGCCTCTGATGGATGCACGGTTTCCTGCGATTGCTGAACAATTATTGCTGATTGAGCGCGAATTGCGCGTGCAGGGCTGGTGGGACGACGTGTCCCCCAGCGTCGAGGCGCTCAGCAGTGTCGAGCCGTTTTCGGTGGATACCCTGGATTTTCACCAGTGGCTGCAATGGATATTCCTGGTCCGCATGAAGCAGATCCTCGAACAGGACCTGCCGTTGCCCAATGCGTCAGGCATCCTGGAGATGGCCGAGATGGTCTATGCCGACCGCCCGCAAGAGAGCCTTGGCTTGCGTAACGCGCTGAAAAAGTTCGACCAATTGATCGTCGACGCTCGTTAATTGCCTGACTGCCGGTTTTTCCGGCAGTCTTGCGCATATTTCTACCGCTTGACGACATTCAGGCGAGTTTTATCCCTCCTCAAAGCCCTTTCTCCTACGTTCTCATGCGCTTAGTTGGAAAAAAGCGCAATTATTGCTTGACTTGAAGGGCCTGAAACAGAAGAATCCAAAGTCCGCTGTATCGGGACTGCCAGAAGCAGGCCCGCTCAGCAGATCATGAGGCGCACATCCGCGCCGACCTGTTACACCCGCAACGCGTTACCTCGCGCTGGGTGGGAAAAGCCCGCAACACTTGGGACGATCCCAATACTTGCTCAGTCAGTGCTGACGTAGTCGGCGACCACCGTCGCTCATGCTCTGTTGAGAAGTAAACCTATTAAGACCCGTCGGTTTTCAACGGACGGTATTCTGGCGTTTTAGAGGTGAACAACGTGGAGCTTTTATCTGGTGGTGAGATGCTCGTCCGCTTTTTGCGTGACGAAGGCGTCGACTATATCTACGGGTACCCAGGTGGTGCTCTGCTGCATGTCTACGACGCACTGTTCAAGGAACCGGCTGTTACCCACATCCTGGTTCGCCACGAACAGGCTGCGACCCATATGGCTGACGGTTATGCCCGTGCCACCGGTAAAGCCGGCGTGGTACTGGTGACGTCCGGCCCAGGCGCAACGAATGCCATTACCGGCATCGCGACTGCGTATATGGACTCCATCCCGATGGTGATCATTTCCGGCCAGGTGCCCAGCACCATGGTGGGTACCGATGCATTCCAGGAAACCGACATGATCGGTATTTCCCGGCCGATCGTGAAACACAGCTTCATGATCAAGCATCCGTCGGAAATCCCGGAAGTCATGAAAAAGGCGTTCTACCTCGCACAGTCCGGTCGCCCGGGTCCTGTCGTGGTCGACGTGCCGAAAGACATGACCAACCCGGCGGAAAAATTTGAATACATCTTCCCGAAGAAAGCCAAGCTGCGTTCCTACAGCCCGGCCGTTCGTGGGCACTCGGGGCAAATCCGCAAGGCGGCAGAAATGCTCCTGGCGGCCAAGCGTCCTGTGCTGTACTCGGGCGGTGGCGTCATTCTGGGCGGCGGTTCTGCGCCTTTGACCGAACTGGCCAAGCTGCTCAATCTGCCGGTGACCAACACCTTGATGGGCCTCGGTGCCTTCCCGGGTACAGACCGTCAGTTCGTGGGCATGCTCGGCATGCACGGCAGCTACACCGCCAACCTGGCGATGCACCACGCCGACGTGATCCTGGCAGTGGGCGCGCGTTTCGACGACCGGGTAATCAACGGCGCGAGCAAGTTCTGCCCGAATGCCAAGATCATTCACATCGACATCGACCCGGCGTCCATCTCCAAGACCATCAAGGCCGATGTGCCGATCGTAGGTCCTGTGGAAAGCGTGTTGACCGAAATGGTTGCTGCGCTCAAGGACATTGGCGAGACCCCAAACAAGGAATCCGTTGCCAGTTGGTGGAAGCAGATCGACGAATGGCGCGGTGACCGCGGCCTGTTCCCTTATGACAAGGGCGACGGCAGCATCATCAAGCCACAAACCGTGATCGAGACCCTGTGCGAAGTGACCAAGGGCGACGCCTTTGTGACCTCAGACGTGGGCCAGCACCAGATGTTCGCTGCGCAGTACTACAAGTTTGATAAGCCTAACCGCTGGATCAACTCCGGTGGCCTGGGCACGATGGGCTTTGGTTTCCCTGCAGCCATGGGTGTGAAACTGAGCTTCCCGGACACCGACGTCGCGTGCGTCACCGGTGAGGGCAGCATCCAGATGAACATCCAGGAACTGTCGACGTGCCTGCAGTACGGTCTTCCGGTGAAGATCGTCTGCTTGAACAACGGCGTGCTGGGCATGGTTCGTCAATGGCAGGACATGAGCTACAACAGCCGTCACTCCCATTCCTACATGGAATCGCTGCCGGATTTCGTGAAATTGGTTGAAGCCTATGGCCATGTCGGCATTCGCATCACTGATTTGAAAGATCTGAAGCCGAAGATGGAAGAGGCGTTCGCCATGAAGGACCGCCTGGTGTTCATCGATATTCAGGTGGATACCAGCGAGCACGTCTACCCGATGCAGATCAAAGACGGCTCTATGCGCGACATGTGGCTGAACAAGACGGAGCGTACCTAATCATGCGGCACATTATCTCCCTGCTTCTGGAGAACGAGCCCGGCGCTCTGTCTCGTGTTGTCGGCTTGTTTTCGCAACGCAACTACAACATCGAAAGCCTGACGGTGGCCCCGACCGAAGACCCGACCCTGTCGCGCCTGACGTTGACTACGGTTGGCCACGATGAGGTGATCGAACAGATCACCAAGAACCTCAACAAGCTGATCGAAGTGGTCAAGCTGGTCGACCTGTCGGAAAGTGCCCACATTGAGCGCGAGCTGATGCTGGTTAAAGTCAAGGCTACGGGTGCCCAACGTGCCGAGATCAAGCGCACGACCGACATCTATCGCGGGCAGATCGTCGATGTGAGCGCCAGCGTTTATACCGTTCAACTGACCGGTACGAGCGACAAGCTGGACAGCTTCATCCAGTCGATCGGGACGGCCTCGATTCTGGAAACGGTACGCAGTGGTGTCACCGGGATTGCCCGTGGCGACAAAGTACTCAGCATCTAACCCAAATTAGCGAATGGCCTCACGGCCTGGATATATAGAGGAACCTCATGAAAGTTTATTACGATAAAGATTGTGACCTGTCGATCATCCAGGGCAAGAAAGTCGCCATCATCGGCTACGGCTCCCAGGGGCACGCCCAAGCGTGCAACCTGAAAGATTCCGGCGTTGACGTAACTGTTGGCCTGCGTAAAGGGTCGGCCACTGTTGCCAAGGCTGAAGCTCACGGCCTGAAAGTGACTGACGTCGCTTCCGCCGTTGCTGCTGCCGACCTGGTCATGATCCTGACCCCGGACGAGTTCCAGTCTTCGCTGTACAAGAATGAAATCGAGCCAAACATCAAAAAAGGCGCCACCCTGGCCTTCTCCCACGGCTTCGCGATTCACTACAACCAGGTTGTGCCGCGCGCCGACCTCGACGTGATCATGATCGCGCCGAAAGCACCGGGCCACACCGTGCGTTCCGAGTTCGTCAAAGGTGGCGGTATCCCTGACCTGATCGCGATCTACCAGGACGCATCGGGCAACGCCAAGAACGTAGCATTGTCCTACGCCGCAGGCGTTGGTGGCGGTCGTACCGGCATCATCGAAACCACCTTCAAGGACGAGACTGAAACCGACCTGTTCGGCGAACAAGCCGTTCTGTGCGGCGGTACCGTTGAGTTGGTAAAAGCCGGTTTCGAAACCCTGGTTGAAGCTGGCTACGCGCCGGAAATGGCCTACTTCGAATGCCTGCACGAACTGAAGCTGATCGTTGACCTCATGTACGAAGGCGGTATCGCCAACATGAACTACTCGATCTCCAACAACGCCGAGTACGGCGAGTACGTGACTGGCCCGGAAGTCATCAACGCCGAGTCCCGTCAGGCCATGCGCAACGCCCTGAAACGTATTCAGGACGGCGAATACGCCAAAATGTTCATCAGCGAAGGCGCTACCGGCTACCCTTCGATGACCGCCAAGCGTCGTAACAACGCCGCTCACGGTATCGAAGTCATCGGCGAGCAACTGCGCTCCATGATGCCGTGGATCGGTGCCAACAAGATCGTCGACAAAGCCAAGAACTAAGTCGTACGCATCAAGGGAAAACGCGGCTTAGGCCGCGTTTTTTCGTTTGGGGGGCGTGTTCTGGTATAAAGCTGCATCGTTTGCTGGCGAACACTCGCCGCAAGTATCTGTCGAATTTTTTCACACAGTTGCAAGGTAAAGTCCATGAGCGAACGTCCCGAAGAGCCAAGCCCGGCTCCTGACGCCGAAAGCCTGCTGCCGATCGATGAACATGTCGAAGAAGGGCATGACGCGGAAGGCCGCAAGGTCCGGCATCGTGGCATCTATCTTTTGCCCAACCTTTTCACCACGGCGAACCTGTTTGCCGGGTTCTACTCCATCATCAACTCCATGAGCGCCCAAAGCGCGTTGGCAGCAGGTGATGCGGCGAATGCCAGCAAGTATTTCGGTTTTGCTGCTATCGCCATCTTTGTCGCCATGGTGCTCGATGGCCTGGATGGTCGCGTCGCGCGCATGACCAATACGCAAAGTGCCTTTGGTGCCGAGTACGACTCATTGTCGGACATGGTTGCGTTCGGTGTGGCGCCTGCATTACTGGCCTTCGCCTGGGCGTTGGGTGACATGGGCAAGGTCGGTTGGATGGTTGCCTTCATCTATGTCGCAGGTGCAGCTTTGCGTCTGGCGCGCTTCAATACCCAGGTGGGGACCGCCGACAAGCGCTACTTCATCGGTCTGGCCAGCCCTGCGGCGGCAGGTGTGGTGGCAGGTATTGTCTGGGCATTCAGCGATTACGGCATTCAGGGGTCGAAGATGTCGTTCCTGGTGGCCTTGATGGTGGCAGCGGCCGGCATGCTGATGGTCAGCAACATCAAGTACAACAGCTTCAAGGAGCTGGACCTGAAGGGGCGTGTACCTTTTGTGGCTATCCTGGCAGTGGTTCTGGTGTTCGCCGTAGTGTTCAGCGATCCGCCTCGCATTCTGTTGCTGGCGTTCTTGGTTTACGCTGCTTCGGGGCCGGTTCAATACTTGTTGCATCTGCGCCGCGACAAAACATTGCCTTAATGTAATTTCCCCCATACTCCGCAGTCTATTGGTGCATCAGTTCTCCAATGCTGCGGAGTTGCCATGTTAATCAAATTGCCTAAAGCGTCCGATTGCCACGAATCGGATGTCACCCCTGAATCCTTCTATCTCTCTCGCCGTAGCTTGCTCGGTGGTGCGCTTGCCGGTATTGCAGCCAGCAGCTTGCCGCGTTGGGCGAGTGCTGACGAAGCCTCGCGTTATGCCGATGTCGAAGCGGGCAGGGCGCCGGGCTGGTTTACCGAGAAGCTGTCAGGCACCAAATGGCAGGCGGTCACGGTGAAGGACGAAGCGATCACGCCGTTCAAGGATGCGACCCACTACAACAACTTCTATGAGTTCGGTACAGGCAAGGGCGACCCGGCGACGAATGCGGGCTCCCTCAAAACCGAGCCTTGGAGCGTTGTGATTGATGGCGAGGTCGCCAAGCCAGGCCGTTATGCCCTGGAAGACTTCATGAAGCCTTATCAATTGGAAGAGCGGATCTACCGTCTGCGCTGTGTCGAGGCGTGGTCGATGGTTATTCCGTGGATCGGTTTTCCGATCTCGGCGTTGCTCAAACAGGTTGAGCCGACTTCCAAGGCCAAATACATCCGTTTTGAAACGCTTCAGGATCCAAAGAGCATGCCGGGGCAGCGTTCAAGTTTTGGCTTGATCGATTGGCCTTATGTAGAGGGGCTGCGTCTGGATGAAGCGATGAACCCTTTGGCGATCCTGGCGGTGGGGATGTACGGGCGCGAATTGCCTAACCAGAATGGTGCGCCGCTGCGGTTGGTCGTGCCGTGGAAGTATGGCTTCAAGAGTGTGAAGTCCATTGTCCGTATCAGCCTTGTAAGCGAGCAGCCGAAAACCACCTGGCAGAGCATTGCAGCGGACGAGTATGGTTTTTACGCGAATGTGAACCCTACGGTCGACCACCCGCGTTGGACTCAGGCGCGGGAGCGTCGTCTACCGAGTGGGCTGTTCAGTCCCAATGTGCGTGAGACGCAGATGTTCAATGGCTATTCGGATGAGGTGGCGTCTCTTTATACCGATCTCGATCTGCGGAAGAACTACTGATGCGCTTCCCGATCTGGCGCATTGGCGTCTTTATAGCGGCGGCGGTATGGCCGTTGTTCTGGCTATATGAAGCTTGGAGTTCTGTCCTGGGGCCGGATCCGGGCAAGGTGTTGGTTGATCGACTGGGTCTTGGCACGCTGATTCTATTGTTGATCACCCTGACAATGACGCCGTTGCAGAAGCTCAGTGGCTGGGCGGGGTGGATAGCGGTACGCCGTCAACTCGGGTTGTGGTGCTTTGCTTATGTTGTGCTGCATCTGGCTGCTTATTGTGTGTTTGTGCTGGGGCTGGATTGGTCGCAGTTGGGTGTTGAGTTGCGCAAGCGGCCTTACATTATTGTCGGGGCGTTGGGTTTCCTGTCGCTGTTGGTGCTGGCGGTGACGTCGAATCGTTACAGTCAGCGCCGGTTGGGCAGCCGTTGGAAGAAACTGCACCGGCTGGTGTATGGGGTTCTGGGGCTTGGGTTGCTGCATATGCTGTGGATCGTGCGGGCGGATCTGAAGGAGTGGGCTATCTATGCTTTTATAGGTGCGTTTCTCTTGGTGCTGCGGATACCGCCGGTCATGCGGCGAATCCCTCGTCTTATTGCGAAAAAACCAGTTTCTGCAACAAAAGCGTAATTAAGGGTTGACGACGGATCCCAGACGTCTATAATTCGCCCCACTTCCGGCGCAGTCGAAACGGAAAACTCCTTGGTAAACAATGAGTTATGTAAGTTTCGGCAGCAGGTTGCTTCAGTTTATCGAAGCCAAAAGGGAGTTGAAAAAGAGGTGTTGACAGCAGCGTGTAACGCTGTAGAATTCGCCTCCCGCTAACGAGAGATCGAAGGCGCAAGTGGTTGAAGTTGTTGAAGAATTCTTCGAAAACTTCTGAAAATAATCACTTGACAGCAAATGAGGCTGCTGTAGAATGCGCGCCTCGGTTGAGACGAAAGATCTTAACCAACCGCTCTTTAACAACTGAATCAAGCAATTCGTGTGGGTGCTTGTGGAGTCAGACTGATAGTCAACAAGATTATCAGCATCACAAGTTACTCCGCGAGAAATCAAAGATGTAACCAACGATTGCTGAGCCAAGTTTAGGGTTTCTTAAAAACCCAAAGATGTTTGAACTGAAGAGTTTGATCATGGCTCAGATTGAACGCTGGCGGCAGGCCTAACACATGCAAGTCGAGCGGTAGAGAGAAGCTTGCTTCTCTTGAGAGCGGCGGACGGGTGAGTAATGCCTAGGAATCTGCCTGGTAGTGGGGGATAACGTTCGGAAACGAACGCTAATACCGCATACGTCCTACGGGAGAAAGCAGGGGACCTTCGGGCCTTGCGCTATCAGATGAGCCTAGGTCGGATTAGCTAGTTGGTGAGGTAATGGCTCACCAAGGCGACGATCCGTAACTGGTCTGAGAGGATGATCAGTCACACTGGAACTGAGACACGGTCCAGACTCCTACGGGAGGCAGCAGTGGGGAATATTGGACAATGGGCGAAAGCCTGATCCAGCCATGCCGCGTGTGTGAAGAAGGTCTTCGGATTGTAAAGCACTTTAAGTTGGGAGGAAGGGCAGTTACCTAATACGTGATTGTTTTGACGTTACCGACAGAATAAGCACCGGCTAACTCTGTGCCAGCAGCCGCGGTAATACAGAGGGTGCAAGCGTTAATCGGAATTACTGGGCGTAAAGCGCGCGTAGGTGGTTTGTTAAGTTGGATGTGAAATCCCCGGGCTCAACCTGGGAACTGCATTCAAAACTGACTGACTAGAGTATGGTAGAGGGTGGTGGAATTTCCTGTGTAGCGGTGAAATGCGTAGATATAGGAAGGAACACCAGTGGCGAAGGCGACCACCTGGACTAATACTGACACTGAGGTGCGAAAGCGTGGGGAGCAAACAGGATTAGATACCCTGGTAGTCCACGCCGTAAACGATGTCAACTAGCCGTTGGAAGCCTTGAGCTTTTAGTGGCGCAGCTAACGCATTAAGTTGACCGCCTGGGGAGTACGGCCGCAAGGTTAAAACTCAAATGAATTGACGGGGGCCCGCACAAGCGGTGGAGCATGTGGTTTAATTCGAAGCAACGCGAAGAACCTTACCAGGCCTTGACATCCAATGAACTTTCCAGAGATGGATTGGTGCCTTCGGGAACATTGAGACAGGTGCTGCATGGCTGTCGTCAGCTCGTGTCGTGAGATGTTGGGTTAAGTCCCGTAACGAGCGCAACCCTTGTCCTTAGTTACCAGCACGTAATGGTGGGCACTCTAAGGAGACTGCCGGTGACAAACCGGAGGAAGGTGGGGATGACGTCAAGTCATCATGGCCCTTACGGCCTGGGCTACACACGTGCTACAATGGTCGGTACAGAGGGTTGCCAAGCCGCGAGGTGGAGCTAATCCCATAAAACCGATCGTAGTCCGGATCGCAGTCTGCAACTCGACTGCGTGAAGTCGGAATCGCTAGTAATCGCGAATCAGAATGTCGCGGTGAATACGTTCCCGGGCCTTGTACACACCGCCCGTCACACCATGGGAGTGGGTTGCACCAGAAGTAGCTAGTCTAACCTTCGGGAGGACGGTTACCACGGTGTGATTCATGACTGGGGTGAAGTCGTAACAAGGTAGCCGTAGGGGAACCTGCGGCTGGATCACCTCCTTAATCGACGACATCAGCTGCTCCATAAGTTCCCACACGAATTGCTTGATTCATTGAAGAAGACGATAAGAAGCAGCCCGAAATTGGGTCTGTAGCTCAGTTGGTTAGAGCGCACCCCTGATAAGGGTGAGGTCGGCAGTTCGAATCTGCCCAGACCCACCAATTTTGTGTGGGAAACGCCTGTAGAAATACGGGGCCATAGCTCAGCTGGGAGAGCGCCTGCCTTGCACGCAGGAGGTCAACGGTTCGATCCCGTTTGGCTCCACCACTACTGCTTCTGACAGTTTTGAAAGCTTAGAAATGAGCATTCCATCAGGTTGATGATGAATGTTGATTTCTAGTCTTTGATTAGATCGTTCTTTAAAAATTTGGGTATGTGATAGAAAGATAGACTGAACGTTACTTTCACTGGTAACGGATCAGGCTAAGGTAAAATTTGTGAGTTCTCTTAGTTGAGAAATTCGAATTTTCGGCGAATGTTGTCTTCACAGTATAACCAGATTGCTTGGGGTTATATGGTCAAGTGAAGAAGCGCATACGGTGGATGCCTTGGCAGTCAGAGGCGATGAAAGACGTGGTAGCCTGCGAAAAGCTTCGGGGAGTCGGCAAACAGACTTTGATCCGGAGATGTCTGAATGGGGGAACCCAGCCATCATAAGATGGTTATCTTGTACTGAATACATAGGTGCAAGAGGCGAACCAGGGGAACTGAAACATCTAAGTACCCTGAGGAAAAGAAATCAACCGAGATTCCCTTAGTAGTGGCGAGCGAACGGGGACTAGCCCTTAAGTGGCTTTGAGATTAGCGGAACGCTCTGGAAAGTGCGGCCATAGTGGGTGATAGCCCTGTACGCGAAAATCTCTTAGTCATGAAATCGAGTAGGACGGAGCACGAGAAACTTTGTCTGAATATGGGGGGACCATCCTCCAAGGCTAAATACTACTGACTGACCGATAGTGAACTAGTACCGTGAGGGAAAGGCGAAAAGAACCCCGGAGAGGGGAGTGAAATAGATCCTGAAACCGTATGCGTACAAGCAGTGGGAGCCTACTTTGTTAGGTGACTGCGTACCTTTTGTATAATGGGTCAGCGACTTATTTTCAGTGGCGAGCTTAACCGAATAGGGGAGGCGTAGCGAAAGCGAGTCTTAATAGGGCGTCTAGTCGCTGGGAATAGACCCGAAACCGGGCGATCTATCCATGGGCAGGTTGAAGGTTGGGTAACACTAACTGGAGGACCGAACCGACTACCGTTGAAAAGTTAGCGGATGACCTGTGGATCGGAGTGAAAGGCTAATCAAGCTCGGAGATAGCTGGTTCTCCTCGAAAGCTATTTAGGTAGCGCCTCATGTATCACTGTAGGGGGTAGAGCACTGTTTCGGCTAGGGGGTCATCCCGACTTACCAAACCGATGCAAACTCCGAATACCTACAAGTGCCGAGCATGGGAGACACACGGCGGGTGCTAACGTCCGTCGTGAAAAGGGAAACAACCCAGACCGTCAGCTAAGGTCCCAAAGTTATGGTTAAGTGGGAAACGATGTGGGAAGGCTTAGACAGCTAGGAGGTTGGCTTAGAAGCAGCCACCCTTTAAAGAAAGCGTAATAGCTCACTAGTCGAGTCGGCCTGCGCGGAAGATGTAACGGGGCTCAAACCATACACCGAAGCTACGGGTATCACGTAAGTGATGCGGTAGAGGAGCGTTCTGTAAGCCTGTGAAGGTGAGTTGAGAAGCTTGCTGGAGGTATCAGAAGTGCGAATGCTGACATGAGTAACGACAATGGGTGTGAAAAACACCCACGCCGAAAGACCAAGGTTTCCTGCGCAACGTTAATCGACGCAGGGTTAGTCGGTCCCTAAGGCGAGGCTGAAAAGCGTAGTCGATGGAAAACAGGTTAATATTCCTGTACTTCTGGTTATTGCGATGGAGGGACGGAGAAGGCTAGGCCAGCTTGGCGTTGGTTGTCCAAGTTTAAGGTGGTAGGCTGAGATCTTAGGTAAATCCGGGATCTTAAGGCCGAGAGCTGATGACGAGCTAACTTTTAGTTAGCGAAGTGGTTGATGCCATGCTTCCAAGAAAAGCTTCTAAGCTTCAGGTAACCAGGAACCGTACCCCAAACCGACACAGGTGGTTGGGTAGAGAATACCAAGGCGCTTGAGAGAACTCGGGTGAAGGAACTAGGCAAAATGGCACCGTAACTTCGGGAGAAGGTGCGCCGGTGAGGGTGAAGGACTTGCTCCGTAAGCTCATGCCGGTCGAAGATACCAGGCCGCTGCGACTGTTTATTAAAAACACAGCACTCTGCAAACACGAAAGTGGACGTATAGGGTGTGACGCCTGCCCGGTGCCGGAAGGTTAATTGATGGGGTTAGCTAACGCGAAGCTCTTGATCGAAGCCCCGGTAAACGGCGGCCGTAACTATAACGGTCCTAAGGTAGCGAAATTCCTTGTCGGGTAAGTTCCGACCTGCACGAATGGCGTAACGATGGCGGCGCTGTCTCCACCCGAGACTCAGTGAAATTGAAATCGCTGTGAAGATGCAGTGTATCCGCGGCTAGACGGAAAGACCCCGTGAACCTTTACTATAGCTTTGCACTGGACTTTGAATTTGCTTGTGTAGGATAGGTGGGAGGCTTTGAAGCGTGGACGCCAGTTCGCGTGGAGCCATCCTTGAAATACCACCCTGGCAACTTTGAGGTTCTAACTCAGGTCCGTTATCCGGATCGAGGACAGTGTATGGTGGGTAGTTTGACTGGGGCGGTCTCCTCCTAAAGAGTAACGGAGGAGTACGAAGGTGCGCTCAGACCGGTCGGAAATCGGTCGTAGAGTATAAAGGCAAAAGCGCGCTTGACTGCGAGACAGACACGTCGAGCAGGTACGAAAGTAGGTCTTAGTGATCCGGTGGTTCTGTATGGAAGGGCCATCGCTCAACGGATAAAAGGTACTCCGGGGATAACAGGCTGATACCGCCCAAGAGTTCATATCGACGGCGGTGTTTGGCACCTCGATGTCGGCTCATCACATCCTGGGGCTGAAGCCGGTCCCAAGGGTATGGCTGTTCGCCATTTAAAGTGGTACGCGAGCTGGGTTTAGAACGTCGTGAGACAGTTCGGTCCCTATCTGCCGTGGACGTTTGAGATTTGAGAGGGGCTGCTCCTAGTACGAGAGGACCGGAGTGGACGAACCTCTGGTGTTCCGGTTGTCACGCCAGTGGCATTGCCGGGTAGCTATGTTCGGAATAGATAACCGCTGAAAGCATCTAAGCGGGAAACTAGCCTCAAGATGAGATCTCACTGGAACCTTGAGTTCCCTGAAGGGCCGTCGAAGACTACGACGTTGATAGGTTGGGTGTGTAAGCGCTGTGAGGCGTTGAGCTAACCAATACTAATTGCCCGTGAGGCTTGACCATATAACACCCAAGCAATTTGACTACTCTAACGAGCATCAGATTGCGGTGTGTGAAGATGATACGAACCGAAAGTTCGATATCTCACAAAACACCGATCTGTCACATACCCAATTTGCTGAAGCGAGGCCACCAGGTCACGACTCAGTACCCGAATTTCTTGACGACCATAGAGCATTGGAACCACCTGATCCCATCCCGAACTCAGCAGTGAAACGATGCATCGCCGATGGTAGTGTGGGGTTTCCCCATGTGAGAGTAGGTCATCGTCAAGATTAAATTCCGAAACCCCATCTGCGAAAGCAGATGGGGTTTTGTTTTGGGCGGTCGAAAAGACAGCTCACATCGCAATTCCGCCAACAACTGCCCACAGTGCTAAAGTCGCACCCTCGATTTTCGCTTTTCCCAAGGAAGCCGTTATGCCGGATGCGACGTCCCTCAGCGCTGGATTCATGGTGGTTCACGGCAATCGCCTGGACGAACTGCGCAGCCTGGTGGTCAGCTGGATGCGCCGCTACCCCCTGGCTCCCCTGGAAAACGAAATCGCCCTGGTCCAAAGCAACGGTATCGCCCAGTGGCTCAAGCTGGCCCTGGCGGAAGATCCGGAAGACGACGACATGGGGGGTTGCGGCATCGCCGCCGCCATCGATGTTCAACTACCCGGCAGCTTTATGTGGCAGCTCTACCGTATGGTCTTGGGAAAAGATGAAATTCCGCCCAAATCCCTGCTCGATAAAGCCCCGCTGACCTGGCGCCTCATGCGCCTGCTTCCGGAGCTTATCGATCAACCGCACTTCGAACCACTCCAGCGCTTTCTCACCCACGACACCGATTTACGCAAACGCTACCAACTCGCCGAGCGTCTGGCTGACCTGTTCGACCAATATCAGGTCTACCGTGCCGATTGGCTCGAAGACTGGGCTGCCGGCCGCCACCAGCTGCGCAACGGTCGAGGCGAATCCAAGCCACTCAACCCTGCCAACTGCTGGCAAGCCGAACTATGGCGAGCACTGCTGCTGGATGTTGGTGAAGAAGGCATGGCCGAAAGCCGCGCCGGCGTTCATCAGCGCTTTATCGAGCGCATCAATACACTGGAAAAAGCGCCCGGGGGCCTGCCATCCCGAGTCATCGTTTTCGGCATTTCCTCGTTGCCCGCCCAGGCACTGGAAGCCCTCGCCGGCCTCGCGCGATTCAGCCAAGTTCTGCTCTGCGTGCACAACCCTTGCCGCCACCATTGGTCCGACATCGTCGCCGACAAAGACCTCCTGCGTAACGAATACAAACGCCAGGCGCGCAAAGCCGGCATGCCGGTCACCATCGACCCACAAACCCTGCACCAGCACGCCCACCCGCTACTGGCCGCCTGGGGCAAACAAGGCCGTGACTACATCAGCCTGCTGGACAGCTACGACGACCCCAATAGCTACCGCGCTGCATTCCGCGATGGCCGCATCGACCTGTTCAGCGACAGCGAGCCCACCACACTGCTCAATCAACTCCAGGACGACATCCTGGAATTGCGTCCACTCAATGAAACACGCGAGCTATGGCCTGCTGTCGACCTGCAACGTGATACCTCGATTCGCTTCCACATCGCCCACAGCGCGCAGCGCGAAGTGGAAATTCTCCACGACCAACTGCTCCAACGCTTCAGTGCCGACCCCTCGCTGCGCCCGCGGGATGTCATCGTCATGGTCCCGGATGTCGACAGCTATGCGCCGCACATCCGCGCCGTGTTCGGCCAACTCGAACGCAATGACCCACGCTTCATCCCGTTCACCCTGACCGACCAAGGCCAACGCGGCCGTGACCCGCTGCTCATCGCCGTCGAACACCTGCTGAAACTGCCCGACAGCCGCTTCCCGGTCAGCGAGATCCTCGATCTGCTCGACGTGCCGGCCCTGCGCGAACGCTTCGCCATCAAGGAGCGCGACCTGCCCACGCTGCATCGCTGGATCGAAGGCGCCGGCATCCGCTGGGGGCTCAACGCCGAACAACGTGCCGGTCTGGGCCTGCCAAAAGAACTGGAACAAAACAGCTGGCGTTTCGGCCTGCGCCGCATGTTGCTCGGTTACGCCGTCGGCACCGGCGCCGCGTGTGATGGTATCGAGCCCTACGACGAAATCGGTGGCCTTGATGCGGCGCTCATCGGCCCTTTGGTCGCTTTGCTCGACGCACTCAGCGATGCGCATCAAGCGTTATCACTGCCGGCTTCACCGACGCAATGGGGCGAGCGCTTGCAACGCCTGATACAACTGTTCTTCCTACCCAGCAGCGAGCACGATGACTACCTGCTGGGCCAACTCGAACAACTCAGGGAAACCTGGCTGGAGACCTGCGAATCCGTCGGCCTGCAAGACGAATTACCTCTCACAGTGGTCCGCGAGGCCTGGCTTGCGGGGCTGGACCAAGGTCGCCTGTCCCAACGCTTCCTCGCCGGGGCTGTCAATTTCTGCACTCTGATGCCCATGCGTGCGATCCCGTTCAAGCTCGTTTGCCTGCTCGGCATGAACGACGGTGATTACCCGCGCGCGCAACCACCGCTGGACTTCGACCTGATGGGCAGCGACTACCGCCCAGGCGACCGTTCACGCCGTGAAGACGACCGCTACCTGCTGCTCGAAGCCCTGCTTTCAGCACGTGACCAGCTCTACGTCAGTTGGGTCGGCCGCAGCATCCGCGACAACAGTGACCGCCCAGCGTCGGTACTCATCGGCCAACTGCGTGACCATCTCGCCAGTGGCTGGCACCTGGCAAACAGTGACATACCGCTGATCGAAGCCATGACCCAAGAGCATCCGCTGCAACCGTTCAGCGCCCGCTACTTCCATGAAGGCGATGCGCTGTTCAGCTACGCGCGCGAATGGCAGTTGCTTCATGAAGCCTCCGATGCCCTCCCGACAGAACACGACCTGGCTCCCCACCAACAGGAAGAACCCCTGAGTCTCGGCCAGCTCCAAGACTTCCTGCGCAACCCGGTCAAACACTTCTTCAGCCAGCGCCTGAAAGTATTCTTCGAAGCCGCCGAAGTGCCGCTGGCCGACGAAGAGCCTTTTGTTCTCGACGCACTGCAACGCTACAGCCTGAGTGACAGCCTGCTGAACGCCGCGCTCACCCGACCCGATCAGCTCGACCAGACCCTGAACGCCCAGGCCCTGCGCCTGCAAGGCAGTGGCCTGTTGCCGATGGTTGGTTTCGGCGAATGCCTGCGCAACGAACTGATCGAGCCTTTACCCGATCTGTTGCGACGCTATCAGCAATTGCTCGCCCTCTGGCCTACCCCGCACACCGGTGCCGAACCGGTCAGTTTTGAGCATCACGGCGTGCAGTTGGAAGGCTGGATCAGCGGTCTGCATCGACGCAGTGATGGCGGGTTGCTAAGCGTTACCACCATTCCCAACAGCATCGGCTCGATCAAGACCCGCAAGTGGCATCGCTTGATTCGCCCTTGGGTCAATCACGTGGTTGCCTGTGCGTGCGGTCTACCGCTGAGCACCGGCTTGGTGGCCAGCGATGACACCCTGCTGCTGCCGCCTCTGGATAAAGCCAATGCCCAGGAAGTCCTCGGCCACTTGCTGCTGGCCTGGCATGCCGGAATGAGCAAACCGTTGCCCGTCGCCGTCAAAACCGCTTTCGCGTGGCTCAGCCAGACCGACCCCGTCAAGGCCGAAGCAGCCGCAGTTAAAACCTACGAAGGTGATGGGCTCAACAACGAAGGCGAACGCCGCGAAACGCCGGCGCTCACCCGGCAATTCCCCGATTACGCCACACTCATCGCCAGTGAAGAATTCGAAGGTTGGTGCGAAACCCTGTATCGCCCGCTGCTCAACGCCCCGTGGCGATCACTCACCGGCGAGGAGGCCAGCGCATGACCAGCAAACCCTTGGCCCTGGCCTTTCCGCTCAAAGGCAGCCAGCTGATTGAAGCCAGCGCCGGTACCGGAAAGACCTTCACCATCTCCGCCCTCTACCTGCGCCTGGTCCTCGGCCACGGTGGCGATGAATCAAGCTTTGGCCGCGAACTGCTGCCGCCGCAGATCCTGGTGGTGACCTTCACCGATGCCGCCACCAAAGAACTGCGCGAACGCATCCGCATCCGCCTGGCCGAAGCCGCTCGTTTTTTTCGCGAAGAGATTGAACAGCCAGACGCCCTGATCGCCGATCTGCGCGCGGATTACCTACCCGAACAATGGCCTGCCTGCGCCAACCGCCTGGACATCGCCGCCCAGTGGATGGACGAAGCCGCCGTCTCGACCATCCACAGTTGGTGTCAGCGCATGCTGCGCGAACATGCGTTCGACAGCGGCAGCCTGTTCACCCAGACCCTGGAAACCGACCACAGCGACTTGCTCGGCGAAGTGTTGCGCGATTACTGGCGGCTGTTCTGCTACCCGATGCATGACGACGCACTCAACTGGGTGCGCAGTCACTGGGGTGGACCTGCTGCGTTGATGCCACGGGTACGCGCGTTGTTCGGCAGCGAGCGGCCGACGGATGAAACCCGCGAGCCCGCAGAACTGATCACGGCTTGCCTGCAAGAGCGCCGCGAAGCGCTGACAACCCTCAAGGCGCCTTGGCAACAATGGGCCACTGAGCTGCGCGACATCTGCCTGCAAGCCGTGGCCGCCAAAGCCGTCGACGGGCGCAAGATGCAGGCGCGCTACTTCGAACCCTGGTTCGAAAAAATCAGTGCCTGGGCTGCTGACGAAACCCTCGAACAACTCGACATCGGCACCGGCTTCACGCGCCTGACGCCTGACGGCATGGCCGAAGCCTGGAAAGGCGAGCCACCGCAGCATCCTGGCATCGACGCCATGGCCGGTCTCAAGGCGGCTCTCGATGCGCTGCCGACCCCCGACGCTGCCGTGTTGCAACACGCCGCCGGCTGGGTGGGCAAACGCTTTGAAGAAGAAAAACGCCGTCGCGCCGAAATGGGGTTCGACGACATGCTCATCCGCCTCAACGCCGCGCTGCAAGCCGACGGCGGCGAACGCCTGGCCAGTGTGGTCCGCGAGCAATTCCCGGTGGCCCTGATCGACGAGTTCCAGGACACCGACCCGGTGCAATACAGCATCTTCGACAGCATCTACCGCATTGAAGAAAACCACCTCGACAGTGGCCTGTTCCTGATCGGCGACCCCAAGCAAGCGATCTACGCCTTCCGTGGCGCCGATATCTACACCTACCTGCGCGCCCGTCAGTCCACCACCGGCCGCCACCACACGTTGGGCACCAACTTCCGCTCCAGCCACGCGATGGTCGAGGCAGTGAACCATGTGTTTCAGCGTGCGGAAACGGGCCGTGGTGCATTCCTGTTCCGCGAGCCCGATGGTGTAAACCCGGTGCCGTTCCACTCGGTACTGTCCCAGGGGCGCAAGGAACAATTGCAGGTCGGTGGGCAAACGCTGCCCGCGATGAACCTCTGGCATTTACCCACCGACCAGCCGGTTTCCAACGTAATTTATCGTCAGCAGCTGGCGGCCGCCTGTGCCACGCACATTGTTGAGTTGCTCAACGGCGGGCAGCAAGGCAGCGCAGGTTTCCTACAACCGGACGGCAGCTTCAAAGGTGTACGCCCGTCAGACATCGCGATCCTTGTGCGCGACGGCAAGGAAGCCCAAGCCGTACGCGGCGAATTGGCCGCCCGTGGAGTGCGCAGCGTCTACCTGTCCGACAAGGACTCCGTCTTCGCCGCACAGGAGGCCCACGACCTGCTGGCTTGGCTCAAGGCTTGCGCCGAGCCGGATGTCGAACGCCCGCTGCGCGCCGCTCTGGCCTGCGTCACGCTCAACCTGTCACTGGCAGAACTGGAGCGCCTGAACCAGGACGAGCTGGCGTGGGAAAGCCGCGTCATGCAGTTCCGTGGCTACCGCACGATCTGGCGCACCCAAGGCGTGCTGCCGATGCTGCGTCGCCTGCTGCACGACTTCAAGCTGCCGCAAACCCTGATCGCACGCAGTGACGGTGAGCGTGTGCTGACCAACCTGCTGCACCTCAGTGAACTGCTGCAACAGGCAGCTTCTGAACTTGATGGCGAGCAGGCACTGATCCGCCATTTGGCCGAGCACCTGGCACTTTCTGGCCAGGCGGGCGAAGAACAAATCCTGCGCCTGGAAAGTGATGAACAACTGGTCAAGGTCGTGACCATCCACAAATCCAAGGGCCTGGAATACGATCTGGTTTTCCTGCCCTTCATCTGCTCAGCCAAACCCGTGGACGGCAGCCGATTGCCCCTCCATTACCATGATGAAAACGGCAAATCCCACGTCAGCCTGCGCCCTACGCCTGAGCTGATCGCCCAGGCGGACAACGAACGGCTGGCCGAAGACCTGCGCCTGTTCTACGTAGCCCTGACCCGCGCCAAGCATGCGTGCTGGCTGGGTATCGCCGACCTCAAGCGCGGCAACAGCAACAGCTCCGTACTGCACCTGTCGGCGCTGGGCTATTTGCTTGGCGCAGGAGCATCACTGGGTGAGTCCGCCGGCTTGGCGCGCTGGCTCTTGGACCTTCAAGAAGGGTGCACGGCAATCCACTATGGCCAGGTGCCCGAAGCGCAAGACAACCTCTTCCACCCACCCCGCAACGAAGCCACGCTGCGAGCGCCCCTCCTGCCCAAACGCAAGGCTGCAGAAAACTGGTGGATTGCTTCCTACAGCGCCTTGCGCATCGGCGACAGCATGAGCGCCGCCACCCTCGAAGCACCGGAAAGCCCGCAGGCCCAAAAGCTGTTTGATGACGAACGCCTCGATCCCGACGCACCGCGCGAAGTGGCGGCATCCGGCGGCGACATTCACCGTTTCCCACGCGGCCCTAACCCAGGGACCTTCCTGCACGGCCTGCTGGAATGGGCAGGGGAGGACGGATTCAACGTCACGCCCGAGGCGATCGAAAAGGCCGTGGGCGCCCGCTGCAACCGGCGCAACTGGGAAGGCTGGATCATTACCCTCAGCAGCTGGCTCGGCCACCTGCTGCAAACGCCATTGCCTGTGAATGACAGCCACGTCTCCCTCAGTGGTTTGCAGCAGTACCAGATCGAGATGGAATTCTGGTTCGCCAGCCACAAGGTCGACGTACTCGCCCTCGACAAGCTGGTCTGCCAATACACCCACAACGGTGTATCCCGCGTCGCCGCAGAGCCGGTGCTGCTCAACGGTATGTTCAAGGGCTTCATCGATTTGACCTTCGAACATGATGGTCGCTATTACGTGGCCGACTACAAGTCCAACTGGTTGGGCCCCGACGATTCGGCCTACACCTTTGATGCCATGGAACAGTCGATCCTTGATCATCGGTACGACCTGCAATACGTGCTTTACCTGTTGGCCCTGCACCGGCAACTCAAGGCGCGCCTGCCGGACTACGACTACGACCGCCATGTCGGCGGTGCGTTGTACATTTTCCTGCGGGGTACGCAGTCCGCGAGCCAGGGGGCGTATTTCACCCGACCGCCGCGGGAATTGATTGAAGGCCTGGACCTGCTGTTCCAGGGCAAGCCCATCCCGCCCAAGGTTGAGCCCGCCTGGGAACAAGGAGTGTTGTTATGAGCCTGTTGCCGTTACCGCTGGAGGAACTGACGCCCCTCAGCCGCGCCGCCGACCTGGTGCAATTACTGGAACGTTGGGTCGACCGTGGCTGGTTGCGTGCCTTGGACAAAGCCTTTGTCGGTTTCCTGCACGAGCTTGATCCACAGGCGGACCCGCTGGTGCTACTGGCCGCCGCGCTGACCAGCCATCAATTGGGCCACGGCCATGTCTGCCTTGACCTGTTCGAAACCCTCAAGGCGCCGGATTTCGCCCTGTCGTTGCCGCCTGAAGGCGACCTGCAAACCGGCGCCATGCTGCTGCCGTCGCAGTTGCTCGACGGCCTGGACGGCGCCCACTGGTGCCACGCGCTGGCCGCCAGTCACTTGGTGGCGTTGGCAGTCGATGGCCGCGAATCCGCCCAAAGTCGCCCTTTGGTACTCTCCGGCAAGCGCCTGTACCTGCGCCGCTACTGGACCTACGAACGGCGCATCGACACCGCCCTGCGCCTGCGTCTCGCTACTCAGGAGAGTGTCACCGCTGATTTGCCGCAGCGCCTCAACAGCCTGTTCGACCAACCACCGCCCGACGGCGTGATCGACTGGCAAAAACTCGCCTGCGCGTTGGCCACTCGCGGAGCATTCAGCATCGTCACCGGCGGCCCCGGCACTGGCAAGACCACCACCGTGGTGCGCTTGCTCGCGCTGTTGCAGGCGCCGGCTGTGGACGTCGGCAGCCCACTGCGCATTCGCCTGGCCGCGCCCACCGGTAAGGCCGCCGCACGCCTCACCGAGTCCATCAGCCAACAAGTGCTGTCGCTGAAAGTGCCTGACAGCGTGAAGGAAAAAATCCCAACCCAGGTCACCACCGTCCACCGCCTGCTGGGCAGTCGTCCGGGCACGCGGCATTTTCGTCATCACATCGGCAACCCATTGCCGCTGGATGTGCTGGTGGTGGACGAAGCCTCAATGATCGACCTGGAAATGATGGCCAACCTGCTCGACGCCTTGCCGCCCCATGCACGCCTGGTGCTGTTGGGCGACAAGGACCAACTGGCGTCGGTAGAAGCGGGCGCCGTGCTCGGTGATTTGTGCCGCGACGCCGAAGCCGGTTTCTACAGCGCCGAGACGCGCCAATGGCTGCAGGCCGTCAGCGGTGAAGACCTCAGCGCCAGCGGCCTGCAGGAAGACTTCGACGGCAGCCATCCCCTGGCCCAGCAAGTGGTGATGCTGCGTTACTCGCGACGTTTCGGCGAAGGCAGTGGCATCGGCCAACTGGCGCGCTGGGTCAACCAGCAAAACCCTGAAGAAGCCCGCAAACTGCTTGCCGCGCGCAGTCACGATGATCTGTTTTGCGTCAGTCTCAAGGGCGAACACGATCACGCCCTGGAACGCCTGGTGCTGGACGGGCAGGGCGAGGGTGCCGAGGGCTATCGCTATTACCTCAACCTGTTGCAAAGCGCGCGTCCGTCGCCGGAAACACCGCGTGAAAGCGACGCCTGGACCCACTGGGCGCAACAACTGCTGCAAGCTTTCGACGCGTTCCAACTGCTCTGCGCGGTACGCAAAGGCCCCTGGGGCGTGGAAGGCCTGAACCTGCGCATCACCGCCGCCCTGCGCAAGGTACGGCTGATCGACGGCGACGAACAATGGTACGAGGGGCGCCCGGTGCTGATGACCCGTAACGATTACGGCCTGGGCTTGATGAACGGTGACATCGGCATCGCCCTCAAATTGCCCGAAAGCGACGGCGGTCCCCAGGTGCTGCGCGTGGCTTTCCCGCGTAACGACGGCCAGGGCGGCGTGCGTTTTGTGTTGCCCAGCCGTTTGAACGATGTGGAAACCGTGTACGCCATGACCGTGCATAAATCCCAGGGCTCGGAATTCACGCATACCGCGCTGATCCTGCCGGATGCGTTGAGCCCGGTGCTCACTAAAGAGCTGATCTACACCGGCATCACTCGGGCCAAGCGTTGGTTCAGCCTGATCGAGCCCCGAGGCGGCGTGTTTGAAGAAGCCGTCAGGCGTAAGGTCAAGCGTTTGAGTGGGTTGATGCTGGAGTTGGGTCACGAATCAGAAAAAACTGACTGACAGCTCATGCAATATTTCTTATTCAGGCGTCTGATTTTTCTGAAAAAATAGCGAGCCCCGCCAACGCCCGTCTTCGTGGGGTTTTCCGCCGCTGTGCTATCGTTGCGGCATCATTTATAAAAACACCTGAGAGAATCGCTGCATGAACGTGGCTGTCGCGTCCACAGAGCGCAGTTTGAGCTGGAGACGCCTGCTACTGGTGGCGGTCCTGTGTGTGCTCGCGCCACACGCCTGCGCCCAGGCATCCGACCCTGCAGGCCTTGCCGCACACCGCGCCCAGGCGGTCACCCAAGTGGTACTGGGTATCCTCAGTTATGCGCGCTGGCCGGTAGAGCCTGCGCAATTGCGCCTGTGTATTGTTGGCCCGACCCAGTACACCGACGATTTGATCAAAGGCACCACCCAGGCCACCGGCCGTCCCGTCGTGGTTCAGCGCCTGCTGGCCAACCATCCGGATATCGTCAATGCCTGTGACGCGGTGTACATCGGCAAACTCAGTGCCGATGAGCGCAGCCAGCTGTTCACGTCGTTGATCGGCCATCCGGTACTGAGCATCAGCGAAGGTGGCGACCAATGCACGGTGGGCAGTCTGTTCTGTCTGCGGGTGAGCGATGAGCAGGTTTCGTTCGAGGTCAACCTCGACTCCGTCGCCCGCAGCGGTGTACGCATTCACCCGAGCGTGCTGCAGTTGTCCCGTCGCCGAGCGCCTGCGTCATGACCGTTGTCAAAGTGCGGCCGACCCTGGGTTCCGTCATCGGCCGAGGGCACCTGATCCTGGCGCTGGTGGCCGTGACCCTGGCGAGTGTCTCTCTGACCTTGCTCGGGGTGCTGGCGTTGCGGGTCTATGCCGAGCACAACCTGCACCTGATCGCACGTTCCATCAATTACACCGTGGAAGCGGCGGTGGTGTTCAACGACAGCGCGGCGGCCACCGAAGCCCTCAGCCTGATCGCCTCCACCGAAGAAGTGGCCGAGGCCGAAGTCTTCGATGTCAACGGCACGTTGTTGGCGAAGTGGATACGCCCGGAAACCGGCATGCTTTCTCGGGTCGAGCTGGAGCTGGCGCATACCCTGCTCGAACAACCCATCAGCCAGCCGATCCTGCATCAAGGCCAAGTCATCGGCAGCACCCACCTCACCGGTCACGGCGGCAGCTTGCTGCGCTTCCTGCTCAGCGGCCTGGCCGGGATCCTCATCTGCACTGCGCTCAGCGCGTGGATCGCCCTGCACCTGGCGCGGCGCCTGTTGCGCGGCATCACCGGCCCGCTGCAAAGCCTCGCCGCCGTGGCCCACGCCGCGCGCAGTGAACGCGACTTCGACCGCCGCGTACCCCCGGCAAAAATCGCCGAACTCGACAGCCTGGGCAGTGACTTCAACGCCTTGCTCGGCGAGATGGAAGCCTGGCAAAGCCATCTGCAAAGCGAAAACGAATCCCTCGCCCATCAGGCCAACCACGACAGCCTCACCGGCCTGCCCAACCGTGCTTTTTTCGAAGGCCGTTTGATTCGGGCGCTGCGCAGTGCGGCCAAGGCCAAAGAACAGGTGGCGGTGCTTTACCTCGACAGCGACCGCTTCAAAGAGATCAATGACAGCTTTGGCCACGCCGCCGGCGATGCAGTCCTCGTCGCCGTCGCGGAGCGCGTGCGTGCGCAATTGCGTGAAGACGACCTGGTGGCGCGCTTGGGCGGCGATGAGTTCGCCATCCTGCTGGCGCCGTTGCACAAGGCGCAAGACGCCGAGCGTATTGCCGACAAGATCATCGCCAGCATGGACCTGCCGATCCCCGTGCCTGGCAACACCCAGGTACTGACGTCCCTTAGCATCGGCATCGCCATCTACCCCGATCATGGTGCCACCCCAGGTGCCTTGCTCAATGCCGCCGACGCGGCGATGTACCAGGCCAAACGTTTGTCTTCGGGCGGCCAGCAAACGGCGGAGTCGGAGCACTCGGCCGCCAACGTTCAACACAGGAGCTGACACCTTGTTCTCGACCGCGCGTTTCATGTTTATCACCCTGCTCGTGGCACTGCTCGCCCTTGGCGGCTGCCAGACGCCGCCGCCCAAAGGCCTGACCCCAGCGCAAGTGGCCGTCCTCAAGCAGCAGGGCTTCGAGCTGACCGATGACGGCTGGGCATTCGGCCTGTCCGGCAAAGTGCTGTTCGGCAGTGACGTCGAGACGCTCAACCAACCCAGTACCGAGATCGTCCAGCGTATCGGCAAAGCCCTGCTGGGCGTGGGTATCGAACGCGTTCGCGTCGACGGCCACACCGACGCGTCGGGCAAGGAAACCTACAACCAGCAACTGTCCCTGCGCCGTGCCAAAAGTGTGGCGACGGTGTTGACCGGCGTGGGCATGAAAGAAGAAAACATCCAGCTGCGCGGGCTGGGCAGCAGCCAGCCAGTGGCGTCCAACGACACAGTGGCGGGACGCACCGAAAATCGGCGGGTGTCGATTGTGGTGATCGCGGACTGAGCCCGTCCTACCGACCTCAATGTAAAACCCAATCAACTGTGGGAGCTGGCTTGCCGGCGATAGCGGTGTCTCAGTACGGGATGTACTGACTGACACACTGCCATCGCCGGCAAGCCAGCTCCCACAGTGGGTTTTGCGGTGCCTGGCTACAGCGTTCGCTTACCGGCCCGGTGTCATCGCCTGCGTTGACGCACCATCACCGTATCTCAGCAAAGATCGTCAAGCATGTTTCCTGTAGGAGAAGTCTGCCATGACGAATCTTGATGGCTAGGCTGACGAAGTTTCGCTTTTTCGCAAAGGGTGGGCTTAGTTAAATGGCCGCTCCAAGTAACCACCGTAAAGGACTGCGATGAGCATAAACGTCAGTAACTTCCGCCAAGAGGTTTTTAAAACTAGGCTTTCACACAGTGCTTTTAATGAGCTGTTGAGCGCAAGAGCGTTGTTCGAGTCTGACAGTCAGGGAATTCGATTCGATACCAAAGCCGCGCACATCAATCCTCTACAATCACCCGTCCTGAGCAAGGAGCTAGATAGAATCCGAACCATGATCGATCATGAAAGCCATGTTTTGATTCTTGATGGCTTTAAGGTCGACAAACTTTCGAGTTTCAAATCGCTGATATGGACATTTGGCTCTCTACTCGGTGTGCCAATGGTGCAGAACCATCTCGGTCATAAGGTGATTGAGGTTTATGACAGGGGCGGTAAGAGCATTGAAGATGGTGCGAGATACCATCAAACCCGCCAAGGTGCCTATGTGCACAACGATGGAGTGAGCGACCCGTTGCCTATCGATTACTTGATCCTGGCGTGCGGACAAAAAGCGCTTTTGGGAGGTGAGAGCATTCTGATTGATGCAAGCGCGGTATACGCGGAGCTGATGGCGTTTCCAGAAATACTGGAAGAACTTAAATGCGACTTCTTTTTTGAAAACCGCGGCATGTCAGATGAGGAGCAGTTGTTCAAAGCGCCTATCCTGAGTTTTTCCGATGAAGGTATTCCACTGGTCAGATACTTTCGCGTCTACATTGAGTCCGCTCACCTTAAGGCGGGAGTGCCATTAACCATGGCCCAATCCCAAGCGCTAGACTTTCTGGACACCGTTCTCGATCAGTCATCGGTTCAGCATCGAGTGTTACTGGAACCAGGGCAGGTACTCATTTCAGCCGATAACAAGTTTCTCCATACCCGCACGCACTTTATAGATATGAATATTCCACGTTGTGTGATTGATGATGGCGAGTCCTTGAACGATCTAAATCGCTACATGCTACGGATTTGGTTACGCAAACAATGATGCCTCGAGGCGCCTAACTTACATCCCCCCTCTATCCGCCATAAGCCGAACCCCATGGAAAACTCCGATATCGCGATCACGCTGGTCCTGATCTCTGCCTTTATGCACGCCACTTGGAACGCCGTAGTCCGTGCCGGTAGCAGTCGCTTCATGACCTTGGCCATGGTGGATGGCACCGCGCTGGTGATATGCCTGTTGGCGTTGCCGCTTGTCAGTGTACCGAGCCTGGAAGTAGGGGGTTATATCCTCGTCTCCGTGGTACTCAATACGGTCTATCGATTATTTCTGATCAAAGCGTACGAAACGGGTGACTTCGGTCAGGTTTACCCGGTGATGCGTGGGGTACCGCCGGTATTGGTCGCGCTGTTTTCCTACTTTCTGTTGCATGAACAGTTGTCAGTTCAGGCACTGGTGGGTGTGTCGCTGATATGTGTGGGAATTATCAGCCTGACCTTTGTGCGTCGGATGACGGCGCAGATGTTCAAGCCGATCCTGATGGCGGTGTGCGCTGGAGCGTTTATCGCGTCTTACACTGTAGTGGACGCCAAAGGTGTAAGAACCAGTGAGACGGTGTTGCAGTACATCGTCTACCTGACGGTGTTCCAGAGTATTCCGATCCCACTGCTGGCGTTTTCCAAAGAGCGCTCGGCTTTGGCTCAAGCGATACGTGGGCACTGGCGAGTCGGCCTATTAGGCGGCGTTTTTTACTTGGCGTCCTACGCATTGGTGTTGTTTGCATTGTCGCTGGACGCGGTGGCCAAGGTCTCAGCGCTGCGGGAAACCAGTGTTATTATCGGCGCCATTATTGCCGCGCTGTTCTTTCATGAACGGTTCGGTTGGCGACGGATGCTGTCGGCATTCGTCATTGTTAGCGGGATCATCTTGATCAAAGTGAGCACCTGATGGCTCAGCGTCCGCCTCCCACACCGATGCTTCAAGCGTTCGTCAGCGCTGCGCAAACCGGTAGTTTTGCGCGTGCGGCTTCTGACCTTAACCTCACTGCCAGCGCCATTAGTCATCAAATTGCAGGCTTGGAGGAATGGTGGGGCGTGCAGTTGTTTGAGCGGCATTCACGCGGCGTCAAGCTGACGCCAGCGGGGCAAGCCTTGTTGCCGGTTACCGATGGCTTTTTCAAGGCGCTGGATGGGGTACTGCAATCGCTCAACCCCGGTAAATCCCGACCGTTGTACCTCTCGTGCACGTCTTCTCTCTGCTCGACATGGCTAATCCCCAGGATGTATGGGTCGCACACAGAGGCCTCGTTCAACCTCGATCTGGTGTTGACTAGCGCCGATATGAACAGCACCAGCCTGGAAGCTCATCAATACGATGTCGCGGTGGTGATGGGGTACGGCGATTATCCGGATCACCATGTTGAATTGCTGATGTGCGACGCGGTATTTCCCGTTTGCTCGCCAGAATTTCTGCGGTTGAAGGGGGATATTTCACTGGAGGATGTCGCCCGGTACCCGCTGATTCATCGGGTGGACGATCAGGTGTGTCCGGGGTGGGAAAGCTGGTTTGCGTTTCAGGGGTTGGCGGCGCCGCCTTATCACCATGGGCCGCGATTTCCGGATTCGAGCCTGGCGATCAGTCTGGCGGTGAAGGGCACAGGCATTGCACTGGGCAGGACTGCGTTGGTATATGACCTATTGGCAGACGGCGCGTTGGTTGCGTTGAAAAGCCCCGTGATGATGTCGCCAGCGGCGTACTACATCATCTGTCAAAACGGCCGGCAGTTAGAGCCGGATATCGCTCGGTTGATTGAATGGCTCAAGACCAGTGCGAATAAGTTTTTGCGCGAAGTTCGGGCTCGGTATCCGCAAATTGCCGGGGCTGGTGCGATTTAAATGTAGGAAGGAGCAAGGCTCCTCCCGCATTCGAACGGTATTCGCTTACCGGCCCGGTGTCATCGCCTGCGTCAGGTCATCTACCACGGCCTTGCCCATTTCACACAGGTAATGCGCAGCCCATGCGTATTGCTCGCCACGGACATCCATGGCGGCTTCCATCGCGAGTTTCTTGGAGTAAAAAAGTAGGGTGGAGGCGTGTTCCAAAGCTTCCTCAATCGGCATGCCGGCGTTGACGCGGAACAGGGGTTTTTGGTTTTCGCCGTAGTCTCCGAAGGTGACGACGCCGAGGGTGGAGATGGAGGAGATCGGTGGGTCGGGGACGATTTTAGTCATGACGATTGCTCTCTGCTGAAGTAGAGCCGCCACATCACATCGCTAAACATGAAGAGGGTGGCAGCTGTGTGCAGGTTAGCGATCCGGGCCAGGAGCACCCCGGGTAGACTCGAAGGTCTCCAGCACACAGCCACCATAAAACGTTAAAAGCGGGCAAACGCCGGCTGATAGTGTTGGGAGCGGTGACACGCCTGAAGCCCGGATCGCTAAACCCGATCGCTGATTTACAGCGAAGTCAGGAGGCTAGTGACCCAGACGATAGGGCGCAATAGGGTGGAGAGTCTCTAGGAAACGTCCTGCAATTTAAAGCGAATCGTCGTTGATGGCCCTTTAATCCGCAAACCGTATCTCCCGCGTCTCCCCCATCAACAACCCCTGATTCTGCTCAGTCACCTCGCGGATGTAATCCCACAACAACGTAATCCGTTTCAGCTTCCTCAAGTCCTCACGGCAGTACATCCAGAACTGCCGCGTAATCGTAATCTGCTCCCCCAGCACTGGCAGCAGCCGTGGATCCTGCGCCGCGAGAAAACACGGCAATATCGCCATCGACCGCCCTTGCTGCGCCGCCACGTACTGCGCGATCACGCTGGTACTGCGTAGGCTGGCGCTGGCGCCGGGCACCACGTTCGCCAGGTACAGCAGCTCCGAACTGAACGCCAGGTCATCCACATAGCTGATAAACGGATGTTCGGCCAAATCGGCGGGTTTGCGGATGGGCGGGTGTTGGTCCAGATAGTCCTGGGTCGCGTACAGCTGCAGTTTGTAGTCGCACAGTTTGCAGCACACATAGGGCCCGTGTTCCGGGCGCTCCAAGGCGATGACGATGTCGGCTTCGCGCTTGGACAGGCTGATGAAGTGGGGCAGGGGCAGGATGTCCACCGAGATGGCCGGGTAGGTGTCGACGAAGTGGCTCAACTGCGGAGTGACGAAGAAGCTGCCGAATCCTTCGGTGCAGCCCATGCGCACGTGGCCGGACAGCGCCACGCCGGAGCCGGAGACTTGCTCGCAGGCCATGTGCAGGGTGCTTTCGATGGACTCGGCATAGCCCAGCAAACGTTGGCCTTCGGTGGTGAGGACGAAGCCGTTGGTCCGGGATTTTTCGAACAGCAGGGTGCCGAGGGACACTTCCAGGGAACTGATACGCCGCGACACCGTGGTGTAGTCCACCGCCAGGCGCTTGGCGGCCACGCTGGCCTTGCGGGTGCGGGCCACTTCGAGGAAAAACTTTAGGTCATCCCAGTTCAGGGAGCCCAGCGACGTGATGTTTTTTTGCATATTGGTCCGGCTTTTATGTGCGTTCTTATTAGAGATTTGCACATCTATACTCCAAAAACTGTCCGAACGCCTCATTCCCAAGGCGGTTTACGCGCCTTGTCTCTGCATAACTACAAGATTCTGGAGACCACATGAACGCATCTGCCGATATTTCCGTGCAACAGGTCAAGTTGCTGATCAACGGCGAGTGGGTCGAGTCCAAGACCACCGAATGGCAAGACATCGTTAACCCGGCCACTCAAGAGGTGCTGGCCAAAGTCCCGTTCGCCACTGCCGATGAAGTCAACGCTGCCATCGACGCCGCCCATCGCGCCTTCCAGACCTGGAAGCTGACGCCGATCGGCGCGCGCATGCGCATCATGCTCAAGCTGCAAGCCTTGATCCGCGAACATTCCAAGCGCATTGCCGTGGTGCTCAGCAATGAGCAGGGCAAGACCATTGCCGATGCCGAGGGCGATATTTTCCGTGGCCTGGAAGTGGTCGAACACGCTTGTTCCATCGGCACCCTGCAAATGGGCGAGTTCGCTGAAAACGTTGCCGGTGGCGTCGATACCTACACCCTGCGCCAACCCATCGGCGTGTGCGCCGGCATCACCCCGTTCAACTTCCCGGCGATGATTCCGCTGTGGATGTTCCCAATGGCCATCGCCTGCGGTAACACCTTCGTCCTCAAACCGTCCGAACAGGACCCGCTGTCGACCATGCTGCTGGTGGAACTGGCGCTTGAAGCCGGTGTGCCGGCCGGCGTGCTCAACGTGGTGCACGGTGGCAAGGATGTGGTGGATGCGCTGTGCACCCATAAAGACATCAAGGCCGTGTCCTTTGTTGGCTCGACGGCTGTGGGCACTCACGTCTACGACCTGGCCGGCAAACACGGCAAGCGTGTGCAATCGATGATGGGCGCCAAGAACCACGCGGTGGTACTGCCCGATGCCAACCGCGAACACACCCTCAATGCTCTGGTCGGTGCTGGTTTCGGCGCAGCGGGCCAGCGTTGCATGGCCACCTCGGTGGTGGTGCTGGTGGGCGCGTCCAAGCAGTGGCTGCCGGACCTCAAGGCGCTGGCGCAGAAGCTCAAGGTCAACGCGGGCAGCGAAGCCGGTACCGATGTGGGCCCGGTGATCTCCAAGCGCGCCAAGGCACGTATCCTGGAGCTGATCGAAAGCGGCGTGAAAGAAGGCGCCAAGCTGGAGCTGGACGGCCGCGACATCAAGGTGCCGGGCTTCGAGCAAGGCAACTTTGTCGGCCCGACCCTGTTCTCGGGCGTGACCCCGTCCATGCAGATCTACACCCAGGAAATCTTCGGCCCGGTGCTGGTGGTGCTGGAAGTGGCGACCCTCGATGAAGCCATCGCACTGGTCAACGCCAACCCCTTCGGCAACGGCACCGGCCTGTTCACCCAGAGCGGTGCGGCGGCGCGCAAGTTCCAGAGCGAAATCGACGTGGGTCAGGTCGGTATCAACATCCCGATCCCGGTGCCGGTGCCGTTCTTCAGCTTCACCGGTTCGCGCGGTTCCAAGCTGGGCGACCTCGGCCCGTACGGCAAGCAAGTGGTGCAGTTCTACACCCAGACCAAAACCGTCACCAGCCGCTGGTTCGATGACGATACGGTCAACGATGGCGTCAACACCACCATCAACCTGCGCTGATACCGGGAGACGATCATGAAGATTGCATTTATCGGCTTGGGCAACATGGGCGCACCCATGGCCCGCAACCTGATCAAGGCCGGCCACGCGCTGAACCTGTTCGACTTGAACCAGACGGTACTCAAGGAGCTGGCCGAGCTTGGCGGCACTGTCAGCGACTCACCGCGTGATGCGGCGAAAGGCGCGGAGCTGGTGATTACCATGCTGCCGGCGGCGGCGCATGTGCGCAGCGTGTGGCTGAATGAAGACGGCGTTTTGGCCGGCATCGGCAAAAGCGTACCGGCGGTGGATTGCAGCACCATCGACCCGCAAACCATCCGCGACGTAGCGGCTGCTGCGGCCAAGCAAGACGTGGCCGTGGCCGACGCGCCGGTCTCCGGCGGCACCGGCGGCGCCCAGGCCGGCACGTTGACCTTCATGGTCGGCGCCAACCCGGAACTGTTCGCCACCCTGCAACCGGTGCTGGCGCAAATGGGCCGCAACATCGTGCACTGCGGTGAGGTGGGCACCGGGCAAATCGCCAAGATCTGCAACAACCTGTTGCTGGGCATCAGCATGGTCGGCGTCAGCGAAGCCATGGCCCTGGGCGATGCACTGGGTATCGACACGCAAGTGCTGGCGGGAATTATCAACAGCTCCACCGGGCGTTGCTGGAGTTCCGACACCTACAACCCATGGCCGGGCGTGATTGAAACCGCGCCGTCGTCACGTGGCTACACCGGCGGGTTCGGTGCCGACCTGATGCTCAAGGATTTGGGCCTGGCCACTGAAGCGGCGCGCCAGGTGAAGCAGCCGGTGATCCTGGGCGCCGTGGCCCAGCAGTTGTATCAATCGATGAGCCAGCGTGGGGAAGGGGGCAAGGACTTCTCGGCGATTATCAACAGCTATCGCAAGCCCAAATAGGGCGTTTTCCGGGGGCCCGCCTGTGGCGGGCTCCCGGTTTTTTGCGGCTCAAGCAAACACAAAATACTTACGCACTGTTTCGACCACTTCCCACGTCCCCTTCATCCCCGGCTCCACCACGAAGATATCCCCAGCCCGCAAGTGAATCGGCTCCAGGCCTTCCGGCGTGATGATGCAGTAGCCTTCCTGAAAGTGGCAGTATTCCCACTTCACATAGTCCACGTACCACTTGCCCGGGGTGCAGATCCAGGTGCCCATGATCTTGCTGCCGTCTTCGCTGGTGTAGGCGTTAAGGTTGACGGTGTGCGGGTCGCCTTCGAGTTTTTCCCACTTGCAGGCATCCAGGACCGGCAGGGGGTGGGTGTCGCGCAGTACGGTAATGGGCTTGGACATGATGTCTCCAGGGCAGGGAATGGAAAGATCCACCCTAAGGCCTCGGGCGTTGCGCCAGTGGTCTGAACTCGACATCGGGATGCCCAGAAGCGCAGGGGAGTGCGACTCTTTGGGCACCGTGCAGTCCATGTGGGAGCGGGCTTGCTCGCGATTGCGGTGTGTCAGCCACACATACATTGACTGACTTATCGCATTCGCGAGCAAGCCCGCTCCCACATTGGTTCTTCAGTGGCTGAGCCACCGTGCCGGAATGATATATCTAAGCGCCTACACGCCCATTCTTCGCAGTAAGTGCGAAAGATTTCCTGCTTCACGCCAGAATTCGCAAGAAAATTCGCAGCCGGCCCTCGTATCATTCACTCCAGTAACCGCCAAGAGCCTTGAAATGAACCCAATAAAAACGTGGTGGGATATCAGCCCGCCCTTGAGTACGGCGACCCCGACCTGGCCGGGGGATACGCCGTTCCAGGAAGAGCGCGTGTGGCAGTTCGGCCCGGAGTGCCCGGTGAATGTCGGGCGTATTACGCTGTCGCCACATACCGGCGCCCACTTGGATGCGCCGCTGCACTACAGTGCGGACGGCGCGCCGATTGGCGAGGTGTCGTTGGACGTGTACATGGGCCCGTGCCGGGTGTTGCATTGCCTGGACAGCGGCACGCTGGTGCAGCCGCATCAGCTGGAAGGCCGTGTGGATAAGTTGCCCGAGCGTGTGCTGCTGCGCACTTATCCACAAGCGCCACTGACTGAATGGGATTCGAACTTCACCGCCGTCGCCCCGCAAACCATTGAGCTGCTGGCGAGCCTGGGTGTGCGCTTGATTGGTATCGACACCCCATCCCTGGACCCGCAGCAGTCCAAGACCATGGATTCCCACAACGCCGTGGCGCGCCATGGCATGGCGATTCTCGAAGGCATCGTGCTCGATGATGTACCGGAAGGCGACTACGAACTGATCGCCCTGCCGCTGCGTTTTGCCAACCTCGATGCCAGCCCGGTCCGCGCAATCCTGCGCCCGCTCAAGGAGCCCACGCGATGAGCCAATGTCCTTTCTCTGCCGACTACCAGCCGCCTGAAGAGTGGCACAACGCCGAACTGAATTTTTCCGAGTCCATGAGCTACGGCGATTACCTGGACCTGGGCAAAGTCCTCAGCGCCCAGCATCCGCTGTCGCCTGACCACAACGAAATGCTCTTCATCATCCAGCACCAGACGTCCGAGCTGTGGATGAAGTTGATGCTCCACGAGCTCAAGGCCGCCCGCGAACACGTGCGCCTGGGCGAGCTGCCGCCGGCGTTCAAGATGCTGGCGCGGGTGTCGCGGATCTTCGATCAACTGGTGCACGCCTGGGCGGTGCTGGCGACGATGACGCCGTCGGAGTACAAGTCGATCCGCCCGTTCCTGGGGCAATCGTCGGGGTTTCAGTCGTTCCAGTACCGCGAGATTGAATTTATCCTCGGCAATAAGAGCGCGGCGCTGTTGCGGCCCCACGCCCATCGGCCGGAGCTGTTGAACGAGTTGAAAGTGGCGATTGCCACGCCGTCGCTGTATGACGAGGCGATCAACCTGATGATCCAGGCCGGCCTGGCGATTGATCCGAAACGCGCCGAGCGCGACCCCACGGCGGCGACGGTTCACGATGAATCGGTGGAGGCGGCGTGGCGCGAGGTGTATCGCGATCCGAGCCGGTATTGGGACCTGTATCAGTTGGCCGAGAAGTTTATCGACCTGGAGGACTCGTTCCGTCAGTGGCGCTTCCGCCATGTGACGACGGTGGAGCGGATCATCGGCTTCCAGCCCGGCACTGGCGGCACGGAAGGTGTGGGGTATTTGCGCAAGATGCTCGATACCGTGCTGTTCCCCGAACTCTGGCGAGTCCGCTCCACGCTCTAAGCAAAAAGCCCCGGATTACCGGGGCTTGTTGTTTTGACATGCAATCAACTGTGGGCGCTGGCTTGCCTGCGATGGCATCACCTGGGTCTTACTGTGAACCGAGTCGCCTGTATCGCGGGCAAGCCCGGCTCCCACAGAAGCCCGGCTCCCACACAAGCCGGGCTCCCACAGGTATCACTGTGCGTTGACGACCGCGTGACTTCTGCGGACCCGCAACCGATACGCCACGTAGATAATCCCCACCCACACCGGCATCGCATACACCGACTCGCTGATGCCTGGAATCGCCAGCATCACGCTGATGATCATCACCATGAACGCCAGGCACAGGTAGTTGCTGAACGGGAACCAGAAGGTTTTGAACGACGGCGTCACGCCTTGTTCACCCATGGCTTTGCGGAACTTGATGTGGGTGATGCTGATCAGCGCCCAGTTGATCATCAGCGAGGCAACCACCAGCGCAAACAGCAACTCCAGGGCACTCTGCGGCGCCACGTAGTTGACCACCACGCACAGCATCGTCACCAACGCCGAAATCGCCAGGGCGCGGATTGGCACGCCTTGCTTGTTGAGCTTCATCAGCGATTTGGGGGCGTCGCCTTGCTCGGCCAGGCCGAACAACATGCGGCTGTTGCAGTACACGCCGCTGTTGTACACCGACAGCGCCGCGGTCAGCACCACGAAGTTGAGGATGTGTGCGGCGGTGTCGTTACCGATCAGCGAGAAGATCTGCACGAACGGGCTACCGCTGTAGGCATCGCCCGACGCGCCGAGGGTTTGCAGCAGTTGGTCCCACGGGTACAGCGACAGCAGCACGGTCAGGGCGCCGACGTAGAAAATCAGGATCCGGTAGACCACTTGGTTGATCGCTTTCGGGATCACTTTACGCGGCTCGCTGGCTTCGGCGGCAGTGATGCCCACCAGCTCCAGGCCACCGAACGAGAACATGATGAACGCCATGGACATCAACAGCCCCATGCCGCCATTCGGGAAGAACCCGCCGTGGCTCCACAGGTTGCTCACCGAGGCTTGCGGGCCGCCGGTGCCGCTGAACAGCAGGTAGCAGCCGAGCACGATCATGCCGACAATCGCTACCACTTTGATGATCGCAAACCAGAACTCGGTTTCACCGAAGAACTTCACGTTCAGGGTGTTGATCAAGTTCACTGCGACAAAGAACACCAGCGCACTGACCCAGGTTGGAATGTCCGGCCACCAGAACTGGATGTACTTGCCCACGGCCGTCAGTTCAGCCATGCCCACCAGGACGTAAAGGACCCAGTAGTTCCAGCCCGCCAGGAAGCCTGCGTAGCCGCCCCAGTATTTGTGGGCGAAGTGGCTGAACGAGCCGGCCACCGGCTCTTCGACGATCATCTCACCGAGCTGGCGCATGATCAGGAACGCAATGAAACCGGCAATCGCGTAACCCAGGATCATCGACGGCCCCGCCGACTTGAGCACCCCGGCCGAGCCGAGGAACAACCCCGTGCCAATCGCCCCTCCCAAGGCGATCAGCTGAATGTGCCGGTTCTTCAGGCCACGCTTGAGGCCTACCGGGTTAACCATGTCATCCGCCATTAACATTCCCTTCTACTTGTTTTTCTCAGGGTTGAGTGCACGCCGCATCAGCCCCTCAGAAGTGCTGAGGGGTCAGATATTACTCTGCGTAAACTTTTCGTAATACAACTGAACGCCATCAAGTGCCTGATCCGCCAGCCATTGCTGGATGGATTCGACCATTGGCGGGGGGCCGCACAGGTACATATCCGCCGAACCGTCCCGCAATTCGGCCAGGTCGAAATGCTCGGTGAGGTAGCCGCGTTTACCAGACCACTCTTCTGAAGGTGCGCTGAGCACTTCGGTGTAGCGCAAGTTTGGGATTTTCGCGGCATAGGCCCGTATGCGCGCTGCTTCGCATAAGTCCTCGGCACCGCGCACGCCGTAGTAGAGGTGCACCGGTTGCTCGCAACCAATGGCGGCCAGTTGGTCGAGCATACCCAGCAAGGCCGATAACCCGGTGCCGCCCGCCACCAGCACCAATGGCTGCGTGACGTGGCGCAGGTAGAAGGCGCCGAGTGGCGCTTCCATCAACAGCTCGTCACCCACCTGGCAGCGCTCGCGCAGGTAATTGCTCATCACCCCGTCGGGCAGCAGACGCACCAGAAATTGCAGGTGATTGCCTGGCAGGTTGGCGAAGGAATAGGACCGCCAACTGTCCGTGCCAGGCACTGACAGGCGCGCGTATTGGCCGGGCAGAAAATCCAGCGCCTGATCCAACTGCACCTGCAGGATCGCCGTGCTGGCTGACACCTGCTCCACTGCGCTCACGGTGCCCTTTACCTGAACCGGGCCGGGCGCATTGCACAGGCTCGAATCAAAGTCGAAGTAAAACGTAGCGTCGGACTTCACCCGCGTCTGGCAACTGAGCATCTTGCGCTGTTGCAGGTCGAGGCTGGACAGGGCTTCTTCGTCCACATAGTCCTGGCTGTAATCGCCAGACTCGCAACGACCCTGGCAAGTACCGCAGACGCCTTCGCGGCAATCCAGGGGGATCTTGATGCCGTTGCGCAGCGCGGCATCCAGCAGGATTTCGTTGGCACCCACCGGAAAGAACAGGGTCTTGCCGTCGGCAAAACTGAAGGCCACTTTGTGATTCATGTGTTGCTCTCCGCGTATGTATGACGCGCGCACCCTGTGGCGAGCGGACTGGCCAAAAAGGCGCGTTTAAAGATGATAAAAATCCAGCACCGAGTTGATGGTGTCGTTGAGCAGCAGCGCATGCTTGCGGGTGATCAACCAACTGTCGCCATCGGGTTTCAGGCGATAGGTGGCGTGGCCATAGAACTGCTCCGACGTGGCCAGGCGATAGAACAGCGTGTGCCAGTTCAGTCGCACCTCCAGCGTGCCATCCGCCTGCTCGGCGATGCGCACGTTGTTGATCAGGTGCAAGGTGCGTGGCATTGGCGTAGCCGACGCGGCTTTGCCGGTGCGCAAGCGGAACACGCGGTCTTCCAGGCCCGAGCGGTTGGCGTAATAGATCAACGACATCTCGCGCTTGGGGTCGCGGGTGTAGACGTGCTCCGAGTCCCACTGCGGCAGGTGGAACTCGCTCTGCGGGTCGAACAACTGCACATAGGCGCCCCAGTCCTGGGCGTCGCACAGCTCGGATTTGCGGTAGAAGAACTGCTCGATCTGATACTGCAATTGCGCATTCATCACTTCACCTCCCGCAGTGTCAGCGCTTGCCTGTCCAGGCCATTGAGCAGGAACTGCTGCCAGTTGCGATGCTGGTTCACGTAGAGGCCTTCATGGGTGAATTCGGTGCCGGTCATGGCCGGCTGGATGCCGATGGCTTCGCTGTTCGGCGTGGGTCCGGTTTCCCAGCGGTGGCTGCCGCGTGAGATGTCGCTCCAGCGCTCCAGGCGGCCCTGGAACCCGCGCTGGGCTTCGCGAAACTCCACCAGGTCGTCCGGCGTGCCCATGCCCGATACGTTGAAGAAGTCCTCGAACTGGCGAATACGGTTTTCGCGGTCCGCGTCGGATTCGCCCTTCACCCCCAGGCATTGGCTGATGATCTCGGTCTTGTTCCACGCCACCGGGCGGATGATGCGCAGTTGCGAGCTGATCTGGTCGAGGAAGAACAGGCTCGGGTAGATATTCAAGTTGCGCAGGCGGTGCATCATCCACTCGGCTTTTTGTTGGCCGTGTTCTTCCACCAGGCGCGGCATGATGGTCGCGTAGCCGGAACGCACGCTGGGGTTGGGCATGTCACTGAACAACACACTGTGGCCATTGTTGAAGGCGAACCAACCGTCGTCGGTGTTTGCATCACCCGCGCCGAGTTTGCTGTAGTCCAGGGTGCTGCCTGCGCCCGCGCCATTCTCGGTGTTCACCTGCTGGCGATGCTGCACCGTGGCCACGTAGTTGTAGTGCACAGTGCTGACGTGATAACCGTCCAGGCCGTTTTCGTTCTGTAGCTTCCAGTTGCCGTCGTAGGTGTAGGCGGATTTGCCCGGCAGCACTTCCAGCTCGCCGGTGGCGGACTGGGCGACCATCATGTCGAAGAACACTTTGGCGTCGCCCAGGAAGTCTTCCAGGCTGTCGGTGCCAGCCACATCCAGGCTGATGAACACGAAGCCTTTGTAGCTCTCGATACGCGCCTTCTTCAGCCCGCGCGTGGCCTTGTCGAAACCATCCGGGTATTCCCCCGGCGCCTTGACCTTTACCAGCCGGCCGTCGCTCTTGTAACACCAGGCATGGAACGGGCAGGTGAAGGTGGACTGGTTACCCTTGCCGACCCGCGTCAGGGTGGTGCCGCGATGCTGGCAGGCGTTGATCAGCGCATTGAGTTGGCCTTCGCCGTCGCGGGTGATGATCATCGGCTGGCGCCCGGCGCGCATCGTGACGAAGTCGTGGTTATTCGCCAGTTCGCTTTCGTGGCAGGCGTAGATCCAGTTCTTTTCGAAGATCAGTTCCATCTCCAGATCGAACAGCTGCGGCTCGGTGAACATGTCGCGGGCGATACGGAACACTTCATCCGCCGGGCGAAAATCCAGACAACCTTCGATAAATGTTTTCCACTGCTCGACGCTTCTTGCACCACTCATGGGAGGCACCTTTTTGATAGGGGCTAATCGGTGGTCCATTAGAGGCAGCGGGGCGGGGTGCGGGCTATCCGCTTAGTGGGGGAACCTACGCCGGATAATTGGGCAGCAAATACCCAACCCGGTGCAGTGTGGTGATGGGATGCGCTACTGTCTTGTCGGGCAATGGCCGGAAAAACCGCTTTCTTATCCATTTAGTCGACCAATGCTATCCACCCGCTGGCCATTGCGCTGGCGTGGCGCATTATTTGCTGTCGAACAACAACGACGCGCCGCCAGAGCGCGCAACAGCCTAACCGCCGTGGGTGCATCCTGATGAGCAGCCAAACGATTCAACGCTTCGACCTTGAAGGCGCCCGCAGCTGGATGTCCGGGATCTGCGGGCCCCATCGCCTCGCCACCGCCACGCCCGAGCGCCTGCGCTTTCACCACAGCGCCAATGTGTTCAAGTCCCGCGCCACCACCCTGGGCGTGATCGAATACGGCACCGATGTGACCATCGACATCGAAGACGCCGAGCACTTCAGCAGCTACAGCCTGAGCCTGCCCCTGGTGGGCGAGCAGGAGTTGAGCAAGAACGGCGAGCGCCTGAGTTCCAACCGCGACCAAGGCGTGATCATTTCACCCAATGAACATCAGGTGCTGGCGATTTCCGGCGACTGCCGCAAGTTGCAGGTGGTGATCACGCGGGCGGCGATGGGGGAGTCACTGGAAGGTTTGCTGCAACGGCCGATTGATGCGCCGTTGCGCTTCGAGTCGGTGATGGACGCGGTGGACGGCGCCTCGGCGGCGTGGTGGCGCATGGCGCGCTACTTCATTGCGGAGCTGGAACACGGCAGCGAGTTGTATGAACAGCCGGCGTTTACCCGCGACCTGGAAAGCTCGCTGATCAAGGGCCTGATCCTGGCCCAGCCGAACAATTACTCCGAAGAACTGCGCGATATGCTCGGTGTGAAACTGCCGCATTACCTGATCCGTGCGCGCCAGTACATCCATGACAACGCTCGGGAAGCCGTGCACCTGGAAGATCTGGAAGCGGCTGCGGGGGTGTCGCGGTTCAAGTTGTTCGATGCCTTTCGCAAGTACTTTGCCCTGTCGCCGATGGCCTATTTGAAGAAGCATCGGCTTTCTGCGGTGCGCCAGGAAATCCTCGAGCACGGCTCTACCCGCACCATTTCCGAAATTGCCCTGGGCTGGGGCTTTACCCACCTGGGGCGATTTTCGGCCGAATACCGAAAACTGTTCGACGAATCCCCCAGCCAGACCCAGCAGCGCAAACGCATGCGCAGTATCTGAAAACAATGAAGGTCAAACTGTGGGAGCGGGCTTGCTCGCGAATGCGGTGTCTCAGTCAACCTATTCGGCGACTGATACACCGCTTTCGCGAGCAAGCCCGCTCCCACATTGGATGTGCGGTGTTTCGGAGAAATCAGATCAGTTCTTCCACCAGTTGCAGGCAATGACTGAGCCCCGGCGATTGATCATTTACTCGCCGGCTGAGAATGATCGGCGAGGTCGCGGTGGCCTCCACCACCGGCGTGTAGCCGATGTCCGCCCGGTGCAACACCTGCACCGAGGCAGGCACCAGCGTCACGCCGATCCCGGCGCCGACCAGGCCGATGGCGGTTTGCAACTCGTTGGTCCACTGCGCCACCTTGAGGCTCAAACCGTGGGCATCGAACAGCGCAATTACATGGTCGGCATAGCTGGGCCGTGGGTTACCGGGGTAGAGCACAAAGGGCTCGGCGGCCAGTTGAGCGAGGGTGGCGGGCGCGTCCAGCAAGGGGTGTCCGGCGGGCAACACAGCCACCAGCCGATCCTCCACCAGCACCCTCTGGACGATGGCCGGGTCGTCGATGCGTATCCGCCCGAAACCCACATCAATCCGCCCGGCCTTGAGCGCTTCGACCTGTTGCAAGGTGGTCATTTCCGACAGCCCCAACTCCAGCTCCAGTGCCTCATGCGTGCGCAGCCGCCGAATCAGTTCCGGCAACACGCCGTACAGCGTCGACGGTGCAAAACCGATGCCCAGCCAGGTCTTTTCACCCTGGCCGATGCGTCGCGTGTTGTCGCAGACCTTGTTCAGTTGTTCCAGCAGCACAGTGGCGTGTTCATAGAAAAACCGACCGGCCTCGGTCAGCCGCAGCGGTCTGCTACGTTCAAGCAGGATCACGCCCAACTCGTCCTCCAACTGCTGGATCTGCCGGCTCAATGGCGGCTGGGCGATGTGCAGGCGTTCGGCGGCGCGGGTGAAGTTGAGGGTTTCCCCCAGCACCTGGAAATAGCGCAGGTGACGCAGTTCCATAACGGTTCCTTTCATACCTTGAGGGTATTGCTTGAGACCCATTCTATATTGGAAGCCTTTAAAAATAGGGCACAAAATCGGCTCAAATCTATAAAGAACCCAACGGGTATTGCCATGCCGATTTGCGCCATCGAGTCGATCGACACGATCATCGTCGACCTCCCCACCCTGCGCCCGCACAAGTTGGCGATGCACACCATGCAAAACCAGACCCTGGTGATCATCCGCCTGCGCTGCGCCGACGGTATCGAAGGCATCGGCGAAGCCACCACCATTGGTGGCCTCAGTTACGGCAACGAAAGTCCTGACAGTATCAAGGTCAACATTGACCGTCACTTCGCGCCCCTGTTGATCGGCCAGGACGCCAGCAATATCAACGCGGCCATGTTGCGCCTGGAGCGCAGTATTCGCGGCAACACCTTTGCCAAGTCCGGTATCGAAAGCGCCTTGCTCGATGCCCTGGGTAAACGCCTGAACCTGCCGGTCAGCGAACTGCTCGGCGGCCGTGTGCGCGATGCCTTGCCGGTGGCCTGGACCCTGGCCAGCGGCAACACTGAAAAGGATATTGCCGAAGCGGAAAAGATGCTCGACCTGCGCCGCCACCGCCTCTTCAAGTTGAAGATTGGCGCGGGTGAGGTCAGCCACGACCTGGCTCACGTGATCGCGATCAAAAAGGCCCTGGGCGACCGCGCCAGTGTGCGCGTCGATGTCAACCAGGCCTGGGATGAAGCGGTGGCACTGCGTGCATGCAAAGTGCTCGGTGACAACGGAATCGACCTGATCGAACAGCCTATCTCACGCAACAACCGCGGCGGCATGGCGCGGCTCAACCTGTCGAGCCCGGCGCCGATCATGGCAGATGAGTCCATCGAGTGTGTCGAGGATGCCTTTAACCTGGCCCGCGAAGGCGCGGCCTCGGTGTTCGCCCTCAAGATCGCCAAGAACGGCGGCCCGCGTGCCGTGTTGCGTACCGCCGCGATTGCCGAAGCGGCCGGCATCGGCCTGTACGGCGGCACCATGCTTGAAGGCGGCATTGGCACCTTGGCCTCGGCGCATGCCTTCCTCACGCTGAACAAGCTGGCGTGGGACACCGAACTGTTCGGCCCGTTGCTGCTCACCGAAGACATCCTCACCGAGCCGCCGGTGTACCGCGATTTCCAGCTGCATGTCTCCACCGCACCGGGCCTGGGCCTGGCCATCGATGAAGAGCGCCTGGCGTTCTTCCGTCGTGACAAACACTAAGAGGCGCCTGCCATGTTGTTCCACGTAAAAATGACCGTGAACCTGCCCCTCGACATGAACCCCGAGCGTGCAGCGGGCCTCAAGGCTGAAGAAAAAGCGTTGGCGCAGCGCCTGCAACAGGAAGGCAAATGGCGCCACCTGTGGCGCATCGCCGGGCACTACGCCAACTACAGCGTGTTCGATGTCGACAGCGTGCAGGAACTGCATGACCTGCTGATGCAACTGCCGCTTTACCCCTACATGGCCATCGAGGTGAACGCCCTGTGCCGTCACCCTTCGTCGATCCATGAGGATGACCGCTAGGCCGGTATTCACCTTAATAACTACAAGATGAGGAATGCACCATGTCCATCCGCCTGTCCCAGACTGCCCATGCCCAACAGTTTCTTGAAGAAGCCAGCGGCAACCTCAACGACGGTGGCAATCCGCGTACCAAAGCGCTGGTCTACCGGATCCTGCGTGACACCGTGAACATCATCGAAGACCTGGAGGTGACCCCGGAAGAATTCTGGAAGGCGGTCAACTATTTGAACGAGTTAGGCAAGCACCAGGAGGCCGGACTGCTCGCCGCCGGGCTGGGCCTGGAACATTACTTGGACTTGTTGATGGACGCTGCCGATGAGGAAGCCGGCAAATCCGGTGGCACTCCGCGCACCATCGAAGGCCCGTTGTATGTGGCCGGTGCGCCGCTGTCGAAGTACGAGGCACGGTTGGATGATGGCAAGGATGACGCGGCGCCGCTGTTCATGCGCGGGCAGGTGCGTGACACCGAGGGCAAACCATTGGCGGGGGCGATTGTGGACGTGTGGCAGGCCAACACGGCGGGTACTTACTCGTGGTTTGATCCGACGCAGTCCGAGTTCAACCTGCGCCGACGCATCGAGACCGACGCACAGGGCAACTACCGATTCCGCAGTATCGTGCCGTCCGGCTACGGCTGCCCGCCAAGCGGGCCGACCCAGCAACTGTTGGATCAACTGGGGCGTCACGGGCAACGGCCAGCGCATATCCACTTCTTCATTTCGGCGCCGGGGCATCGACACCTGACCACGCAGATCAACCTGTCGGATGACCCGTACCTGCATGATGATTTTGCCTATGCGACGCGGGATGAGTTGATCGCGCAGATCCGTTTCAGTGACGATCCACAGCTGGCGCGGGAGTTCGGTGTGGAAGGGCGGTTTGCACAGATTGATTTTGACTTTGAATTGCAGGTGGCGGATGCGCCGGTAGAGCAGAAGCGCATGCAACGAGTGCGCGCCCTCGAAGACTAAACGCGGTTAAAAATATGGGAGCTGGCTTGCCTGCGATGACGAGGGTGAATGCACCCTAGCTATCGCAGGCAAGCCAGCTCCCACAGGGGGTTGTGGTGTTGGCGCTATTTGCGGACGACCAGGTCCAGCACCTCATCCCGATCCTTGATCTTCTGCAACACAATCTCCGAGCGTATATCCATCACGCCCGCCGTGCGGTTCAGGTGGTTCACGATAAAGTCCGAGAAGTGCTTGAGGTTGCGTGCCTGCACCCGCAGCACATAGTTGCTGGCGCCGGTGATCACGTAGGCGCTGGCCACTTCCGGCCAGCCCTGCACCTTCTTGATGAATGTCTCGTGCCAATCCTCCACATCCTGGCGCAAGGACAGGTGGACGATGGCCTCCAGCTCAATCCCCAATTGCTCCGCATTCAGCACCGCGCGGTAACCGCTGATGATCCCCTCGCTTTCCAGCAGGCGCAGACGGCGCAGGCAGGCGGACGGCGAAAGCGCGACCTTTTCCGCCAGTTCCTGGTTGCTGATGCGGCCATCCTGTTGCAGGAAATGCAGGAGGCGCAGGTCGGTGGCGTCGAGAATCATGGTTAGAATAAATCCGCGTGTTTGGGGGTTAAATTCGAATTTCCTACAGCTTAATTAGCCTGTTGCTACTCACTTTGCACGAAAATTCTCTAAAACTTCGTTCATTATTTGGTCCATTCTTACTTATAAAAACCAGGACAACCCATGACCACTCGAAGCCATTGCCAAGCCCTCGACGCCCAGGACCCGCTGGCACCTTTGCGCAGCCAGTTCGCCTTGCCGGAGGGTGTGATCTACCTCGACGGTAACTCCCTGGGTGCACGGCCGGTGGCGGCGTTGGCGCGGGCGCAAGCGGTGATTGCCGAGGAGTGGGGCAACGGTTTGATCCGTAGTTGGAACAACGCCGGCTGGGCGGATTTGTCCCTGCGCCTGGGTAACCGCCTGGCACCGTTGATCGGCGCGCGTGACAACGAAGTGGCGATCACCGATACCACCTCTATCAACCTGTTCAAGGTGCTGAGCGCCGCGTTGACCGTGCAGCGCCAACGCCAGCCTGGGCGCAAGGTGATCGTCAGTGAGGCGAGTAACTTCCCCACCGACCTGTACATCGCCGAGGGACTGGCCGAGTTGCTGCAGCAAGGCTATTCCCTGCGCCTGGTGAACAGCCCGGACGAACTGCCCCAGGCCATCGATCAGGACGTGGCGGTGGTGATGCTGACCCACGTCAACTACAAGACCGGCTACATGTACGACATGCAGGCGCTGACCGCCCTGAGCCACGAGTGCGGTGCGCTGAGCATCTGGGACCTGGCGCACTCGGCGGGCGCGGTGCCCATCGACCTGCATCAGGCCGGTGCCGACTATGCGATCGGCTGCACCTACAAGTACCTCAACGGTGGCCCGGGTTCCCAGGCGTTTGTGTGGGTCAATCCAGCGCTGGTGGATGTGGTGCGCCAGCCATTGTCGGGCTGGTTCGGGCACACCCGGCAGTTCGCTATGGAGTCGACGTACGCGCCGAGTGCCGGCATTGCTCGTTATTTGTGCGGTACCCAGCCGATTACTTCACTGGCAATGGTTGAATGTGGCCTGGAGATTTTTGCCCAGACCGATATGGCGAGTTTGCGCAGCAAGTCCCTGGCGTTGACCGATCTGTTTATCGCGTTGGTCGAAGCCCGTTGCGCTGCCCACGACTTGAAGTTGATCACCCCGCGTGAACACGCCAAGCGCGGTAGCCATGTGAGCTTCGAACACCCTGAAGGCTACGCGGTGATCCAGGCCTTGATCGCCCGTGGTGTGATCGGTGACTACCGCGAACCACGCATCATGCGTTTCGGTTTTACCCCGTTGTACACGCGCTTTACCGAAGTATGGGAAGCCGTGGAAATCCTCGGCGACATTCTCGACAACCACACCTGGAACCAACCGCAATTCAAAGTCCGCAACAGCGTCACCTGATCCACCGCCGATCAAAGGTGGGAGCTGGCTTGCCTGCGATGACGGTGGTGAATGCACCGACGCGATCGCAGGCAAGCCAGCTCCCACAGGGTTCCGCGTCAGCAACAACCATCACAATAATAAAGGGGCACGCCACGTGACCACGCCAGACAACGGCTTTGCAGAGATCACCCACCGCGAACTGGGCCTGCGGCGCCAGCTCACTTCCGGCCAGATGAGCATGATCGCCATCGGCGGCGCCATTGGCACCGGGCTGTTCATGGGCAGCGCCTACGCCATTGGTTATGCAGGGCCCAGCGTATTGGTGAGCTACGCCATCGGCGCGTTGATCACCTTGCTGTTGATGGGCTGCCTGGCGGAGATGACGGTGGCCCATTCCACCTCGGGGTCGTTTGGCGCCTACGCCGAGTTTTACATCAGCCCGCTCGCCGGGTTCCTGGTGCGCTATGCCTACTGGGCGGCGATCGTGCTGGCGGTGGGCGCCGAGGTCACGGCGGTGGCGATGTACATGAAGTACTGGTTCGCCAACGTGCCGGAGTGGGTGTGGATCGTGTCGTTTTCCAGTGTGCTGATCCTGCTCAATGCCATCAGCGTGAAGACCTTTGGCAACTTCGAGTACTGGTTCTCGACGATCAAGATCAGCGCCATCGTCGGCTTCATTATACTCGCCGTGTACGTGGTGTTCGGCTCCGGCAACCCGCAGTACGGTGTGCAGAATTACACCGCCCACGACGGCTTTTTCCCCCATGGCCTGAGCGGCATGTGGATCGCGGTGATCGTGTCGATCTTCAGCTATTTGAGTGTGGAGATGATCGCTGTGGCTGCCGGTGAAGCCGCCGACCCGGAACAGGCGGTGAAGAAAGCCTTCCGCGCCACCATCGTGCGCCTGGTGGTGTTTTACTTGCTGACCCTGGCGCTGATGCTGGCCATCGTGCCGTGGAACCAGGCCGGGCAGGCCCAGAGTCCGTTTGTCACGGTGATGCAGACCATCGGCATACCCGGCGCCACCGGGGTGATGAATTTCGTGATCCTGATTGCGGCGCTCTCGGCCATGAACAGCCAGCTCTACATCACCACCCGCATGATGTTCAGCCTGTCCCGTGCCGGCTTTGCCCCCAAGTCCATGGGCGCGTTGAGCAAGAACGGCATTCCGCTGAATGCATTGCTGCTGTCCAGCTCGGGCATTGCGCTGGCGACTTTGTTGAACGTGGTGTACCCGGAAAGCTCGTTCACGCTGATGATGGCGATCTCGATGTTTGGCGCGATCTTCACCTGGTTCATGATCTTCCTTACCCACCTGTTTTTCCGGCGTTATCGCAAGCGTCACGGTGGGCCGACATTGTCGTTCCAACTCCGGCTGTTTCCCTACAGCACGCTGCTGGGGCTGGTGCTGATGGGCGCGGTGATGGTCACCACGTATTTCACCGAGGCGTTCAAGATGACCCTGGTGTTTGGCGTGCCGTTCCTGCTGATTCTGTCGGCGGTGTATTACGGATTCTTCCGCAAGGGCAGGGCCAAGGCGTCGAACAAGGCCTTGGCATAGCCGGGCAGGTGTTCGAACGAGCGCGCGCATAACTGCAGTTTCCGGCGGGCCCACGCTTCCTGCAGGGGGTAGGCCCTGACGCTGCGCTCCAGTGGCCAGCGCTCCAGCGCGGCTTGGGGCACGATGCCCAGGCCAGCGCTGCGGGCGACCATGCGAATCACCCCATCAAAACCCTCGGCACGTATGCGCGTCTGCAAGCGAAAACCGGCGTGCAGCGCCTGTTCTTCGAGGTAAACCGTCAATGCGCTGTGGGGGGCGAGGCCGACAAAGTCGTATTGCAGGCTATCGACAAAACTCCCTGCGCTGAACGGATGATCCTGCGGTGTGATCAGCACCAACGGGTCATCGCGAAAGGGCAGAGTCTGCAGGCCGTGGGTGTCCACCGCGTCGGAGACGATCCCAAGATCTGCCGTGCCCTGGCGTAAGGCCTGGGTGATACGCAGGCTCGGCAACTCCTGCAGATCGATATCGAGATTGGGGTGCTCGCATAGAAAGTCCGCCAGCAGTTCCGGCAGGTATTCGCTGAGGGCGGTGGTGTTGCACAACAGGCGCACCTGGCCTTTGACGCCGTTGGCGTATTCCGCCAGGTCCAGTTGCAGATGTTCGGCCTGTTGCAGCAGCAAGCGGGCATGGCGGGCCAGGGCTTTGCCTGCGGGAGTGGGTGTGACGCCTCGGCGACCGCGTTCCAGGCACTCAATGCCCAGCGAAGCTTCCATCGCCCGGATACGCGCACTCGCCGCGGCCAGGGATAAGTGGCTGCGCCCGGCGCCGGCAGTAATGTTGCCGGTATCGAGGATGTGCAGATAGAGGCGCAGGTCAATCAAATCAAAATGCATGGGTGGGGGGCCAGTGATTGGACGGGCTTGCTCGCGAAGAGTCTATCAGCCTCTCACAAAACAAGAGGCTGCCTCAGTATATGGCGAATTTCCCGCGTCATCGGAAACCCTCACACTGCGCCCATGAATACCTACCTGACGTTCTACCAAAATATCGGCCCCGCCCTGACCCTGCTGGTGATCGGCACCTTCATCCTGGCCGGCACCGTCAAGGGCGTGATCGGCCTGGGCTTGCCCACAGTCTCCATGGGCTTGCTCGGCCTGGCTATGTTACCGGCGCAGGCTGCGGCCTTGCTGATCATCCCTTCGACGATCACCAACCTGTGGCAACTGGCGTTCGGCGGCCATCTGAGCGCATTGGTCAAACGCCTGTGGCCGATGTTGCTGCTGATCTTCCTCGGCACCGGGCTTGGCACGCTGTGGCTGGGTATGAGCGGGGGAAGCTGGGTGGGCCATGCGTTGGGTGGGGCATTGCTGGTGTATGCACTGAGCGGATTGTTCCTACCGACGTTCAAGGTAAAGCCTGAGACCGAGCGTTGGCTGGGCCCTGTGTGCGGCGTGATCACCGGCATCATCACCTCGGCGACCGGCGTGTTCGTGATTCCCTCCGTGCCCTATCTGCAAGCCCTGGGATTGAACCGTGATCAGTTGGTGCAGGCGCTGGGGTTGTCGTTCACTGTTTCCACCTTGGCATTGGCCGCCGGGCTGGTGTGGCGTGGCGAGCTCGGTGGCGGGGAGGTCAATGCGTCGCTGCTGGCGCTGGTGCCGGCACTGCTGGGCATGTGGCTGGGCCAGGCGCTACGCCAGCGCATCAGTGCCGTGTTGTTCAAGCGCGTATTTTTCGTTGGCATGGCCTTGCTGGGCGTGCATCTGCTGATCAGCGGTTAACAATGAAGGGTTTATTCGTGCTTTCCGATCAAATGTATTTTGCCGTGCCGCCGCTTATTCCAAGGGGACAATGTCGATAGCCTGCCGGCCGACAGTGTTAACCCCTCAGGATGCCTTCCCATGAAAAAAATCCTCCTGCTCAACGGCGGCAAGAAATTCGCTCACTCCGATGGTCGCTACAACGCCACCCTGCATGACGCCGCCGTGGCGGTGTTGGACCGCGCCGGCATCGACGTCAACGTCACGCACATCGACGCAGGCTACGACGTGGCAGAAGAAGTGGCGAAATTCCTCTGGGCTGACGTGATCATCTACCAGATGCCCGGCTGGTGGATGGGCGCACCGTGGATCGTCAAGAAATACATCGACGAAGTCTTCACCGAAGGCCACGGCAGGCTCTACGCCAGCGACGGCCGCACGCGCTCCGATGCCTCGCAGAAATACGGCAGCGGCGGCCTGATCCAGGGCAAGCAGTACATGCTCTCGCTGACTTGGAACGCACCCCAGCAAGCCTTTGACGACCCGACCGACTTCTTCGAAGCCAAGGGCGTGGATGCGGTGTACTTCCCGTTTCACAAGGCCAACGAGTTCCTTGGCATGACCGGCCTGCCGACCTTCCTGTGCGTGGACGTGATGAAGCGCCCGGCGATCGAGGCTGACGTAGCGCGCTACGAACAGCATCTGGCGCAGGTCTTCAATTTCTCGGTGTAAGCTGCTGGGAACCGATAACGAGGAGCGCCTGTGAAAGCCCGATCCGATGAGCTACAGATCTTCGTCAGCGTCATTGAATGCGGTTCGATTTCCGCTGCCGCCGAACAGGTCGGGCAGACGCCCTCGGCGGTCAGCCGCACCTTGTCACGCCTGGAAGCCAAGCTCGACACCACGCTGATCAACCGCACCACACGGCGGATGGACTTGACCGAGGAGGGCAAATACTTCTTCGAGCAGGCCAAGGTGATCCTGGCGCAGATGGATGAGCTGGAAGAACGCCTGTCGTCGCGTCAGAAAAAGCCGGCGGGGCGCCTGCGCATCAACGCTGCGGTGCCGTTCATGCTGCATGGAATCGTGCCGTATATCGCGGAGTTTCGCAGCCTCTACCCGGACATCCAACTGGAGCTGAACAGCGATGACTTGATCATCGACCTGCTGGAACAGAGCACTGACATCGCCATTCGCATCGGTGCGTTGGCCGACTCCACCCTGCATGCACGCTCGCTGGGGTGTACGCCACTGCATATCCTCGCCAGCCCCGACTACCTCAAGCAGTACGGCACGCCGACCACGGTTGCCGCATTGGCGGACCACACCCTGCTGGGGTTTACCCAGACCGAAACCCTCAACCACTGGCCGTTGCGCCATGTGGAAGGTGACCGTTGGCTGATCCAGCCCGGCGTGGCAGCGTCCAGTGGTGAAACCGTGCGTCAGTTGGCGTTGGCGGGGCAGGGTATTTGCTGCCTGTCTAATTTCATGACCATCGACGACATCGAGGCCGGGCGTCTGGTGCCGGTGCTTGAGGCGTTCAACAGCGGTTATCGCCAGCCGATCCACGCGGTGTTCTACCGGAACTCGCAGCTGGCGTTGCGTATCCAGTGTTTCCTGGACTTTATCCAGGTCAAGCTGGCGCGGTATGCCTGCTGATTCGTGACCTTCGCGCAAGAGTGAATTGGGCAACAGGGGCTTATTCGTCAGGGATCGGCCCTTGATACTGGCCCCATCACTGACTCACTCAGGAGCACTCTCCATGAAGGTATTTGTAACCGGCGCCGCAGGTTTTATCGGCGGATCCATCGCAACTGGCCTGGTCAAGGCTGGCCACAGCGTTACCGGCCTGGTGCGCAGTGTCGAACAAGCCGCTGAGATGACCGCCCTGGGCATCACTCCGGTGATCGGCAGCCTGGACGACACCGCCGTACTGACCGAACAAGCGCAGAAGGCCGATGCGGTGATCAATGCCGCAAGCAGCGACCATCGCGCCGCCGTGGAAACGCTGTTGGCAGCGTTGAAGGGCTCGAACAAGCCGTTCCTGCACACGAGCGGTTCAAGCATTGTGGGTGATGCGTCGGGCGGCAAGTCCAGCGAGGTCATCTACTTCGAGGACAACCTGCCTGAGCCGACCGTCGACAAGGCCGCCCGCGTGGCCATCGACAACCTGATCCTGGCCGCAGCCAAAGAAGGCGTGAACTCGGCGGTGATCTGCAACACATTGATCTACGGCCACAGCCTGGGCGTGAAGCGCGACAGCGTGCAATTGCCGCGTCTGCTCAAGCAGGCGCGCAAGAGTGGGGTGGTGCGCCATGTGGGCAGCGGGCAGAACATCTGGTCCAACGTGCACATTGAAGATGTGGTGGCGTTGTATTTGCTGGCGCTGACCAAGAATGTGCCGGGCACGTTCTACTTCGTGGAAAGCAGCGAAGCGGCGTTTATCGACATGACCACCGCCATTGCCGAAGCCCTGAACCTGGGCAAACCCCAGGATTGGCCATTGGCCGACGCCGAAGCCGAGTGGGGTTATGAAATGGCCAACTATGGTTTGGGTTCCAACAGCCGAGTGCGTGGCAAGCACGCCCGTGAACGGCTGGGCTGGGCGCCGAAACGTACGTCGGTCGTGGAGTGGATTCGCAACGAGATGGTGTGATGTTCGCTTAAGACCGCGGTGCGCCTTCGCAGGCAAGCCAGCTCCCACATTGGACTGTGTTCACACATCAATTGTGGGGGCCGGGCTTGCCTGCGATGGCGGCGATTCGGTTTACCTGATGTTACACATTACTAGCCCCACCTCCCTCAATTCCGTACCATTCCCTGCCTTATCTTCCGCATTACCCTGGTACTTCATGAACCTCACCCGTCTGCGCGCCGATGCCCTGGCCGGCCTCACCACGTCTTTTGCATTGCTGCCCGAATGCATCGCCTTTGCCCTGGTGGCCCACCTCAACCCGCTGATGGGGCTCTACGGCGCCTTTATCATCTGCACACTGACCGCGTTGTTCGGCGGCCGCCCCGGCATGGTGTCCGGTGCGGCGGGCTCGATGGCAGTGGTAATCGTGGCGCTGGTGGTGCAGCACGGTGTGGAATACCTGTTGGCGACGGTGTTGCTGGGCGGTCTGATCATGGTCGCCTTCGGCCTGCTGCGCCTGGGCAAGCTGGTGCGCATGGTGCCGCATCCGGTGATGCTGGGGTTCGTCAACGGCCTGGCGATCATCATTGCCTTGGCGCAGTTGGAACATTTCAAGAGCGGTGAACAGTGGCTCAGCGGCACGCCGCTGTACGTGATGATCGGCCTGGTGCTGGTGACCATGGCCATTGTCTACCTGCTGCCGCGCATCACCCGCGCCGTGCCGCCCGCGTTGGTGGCGATCCTTGGCGTGGGCCTGGCGGTGTACCTGCTGGGCTTGCCGACCCGCACGTTGGGCGACATGGCCCACATCGCCGGCGGCCTGCCGACCTTCTCCCTGCCGCAGATTCCCTGGACCCTGGAAACCCTCGGCATCATCGCGCCCTATGCGTTCCTGATGGCCATGGTCGGCTTGCTGGAAACCCTGCTCACCCTCAACCTCACCGACGAAATCACCGAGAGCCGCGGCTACCCCGACCGCGAAAGCGTGGCCCTCGGCGCGGCGAATATGGTCTCCGGCCTGTTCGGCGGCATGGGCGGCTGCGCAATGATCGGGCAAACTGTGATCAACCTCAGCTCCGGCGGACGCGGGCGTTTGTCCGGCGTGTTTGCCGGGGTGATGATCCTGTTGTTCATTCTGTTTCTGTCGCCGTTTATCGAGCGCATTCCGTTGGCGGCGCTGGTGGGCGTGATGTTCGTGGTGTCCCAGCAGACCTTCGCCTGGGCCTCCTTGCGGGTGATCAACAAGGTGCCGGTCAATGATGTGCTGGTGATTCTCGCGGTGACGGTCATCACCGTGTTCACCGATCTGGCCACGGCGGTGTTGTGCGGGATTGTGATTGCGGCGTTGAATTTCGCCTGGCAACAAGCGCGAGAGCTGTATGCGGATGAGCACCTGGAAGCCGATGGCAGCAAGCTCTATCGCCTGCATGGCACGTTGTTCTTCGCCTCGACCACGCCGTTCCTGAACCAGTTCGACCCGGCCAACGACCCGGCCCAGGTGACGCTGGATTGCCGTCACCTGAGCTTTGTCGACTACTCAGCGATTGCCGCGTTGATGACCCTGCGTGAGCGTTACACCAAGGCCGGCAAGCATCTGCGGGTGCTGCATCTGTCGGAGCGGTGCAAGAAGCTGCTCAAGCGCGCGAAGGTTCACCACGACTGAACACCAACGTGTAGGCGCGAGCTTGCTCGCGAAAGACTTGAGTGCGCCACCTGCACTCAGGTTATCCGCGTTATCGTTGACGATTTTCGCGAGCAAACTCGCTCCTACAGGGGGGCCATTCCTTATGGCCCGACCAGGTCTTCCAGCTCTTGGGCGCGGGTCTGGGTCATGTCCAGCAGACAGGCGGAGCCGTTGACCTGGTCGATGGTGCCGCCGGTCGCGGAGCCTGCGAAGCCGCAATTGGCGTCACGGTATTTTATCCACAGGCGCTGCACGTCCTGCAGTTGCTGCTTGCGCGCGCCTTCCTGGGCGGCGAGGGCGGTTTTGTAGGCCTTGTTCAGACGCGTGTCCTGCACCTTGGCTTCCTTGGCGTTGCAATTGACCATGTCTGCGGTCGTGTTGGCGCTGTCCATGCATTTTTTCAACGCTGCGTTATCGGCCGCCGAGGCGGTGCCGCACAGGGCGAGAAACATAGCGCTGGCAGCGAGGGAGGTGCGAATCATGGTCGGTTTTCCTGGGCATGAGTGGAGGCGCATTCTATGACTCGATGGCGGCGCTTGAGTTTCCGGCATCCTCTGATCTTCATGTAAGAACACCCCCCGAATTTTCATCGGCGAACGTCGGGCATATCCCAATGCGACAGCGCTTATCCATGGGCGAAAATTACTTTCATAAAAATTGAAAATCCTCCTCGGTAATGATTTATGAGTTTCACAACCAATTCGACGTGACCCTTTCCGAGGAGTACCGCATGGCCGCATCACCGGGCTTCGGGCTGTTGGCATACGCTGCCATCGCCATCATTGCTTTGATCGTGCTGATCGCACGTTACCGACTCAACCCGTTTATCGTCATCACCCTGGTGTCCATCGGCCTGGCACTGATGGCCGGGATGCCGGCGGACACCATCATGGGCTCCTACGAAGCGGGCGTCGGCAAGACCCTGGGGCATATCGCCCTGGTGGTGGCGCTGGGCACCATGCTCGGCAAGATGATGGCCGAGTCCGGCGGTGCCGAGCAGGTGGCGCGCACGCTGATCAACCGGTTTGGCGAGCGCAACGCGCATTGGGCGATGGTCTGCATCGCGTTTCTGGTGGGGCTGCCGCTGTTTTTCGAAGTGGGCTTTGTGTTGCTGGTGCCGATCGCCTTTACCGTGGCGCGGCGGGTCGGCGTATCGATCCTGATGGTCGGTTTGCCGATGGTTGCCGGTCTGTCGGTGGTGCATGCACTGGTGCCGCCGCACCCGGCGGCGATGATGGCGGTGCTGGCCTATAACGCGTCGGTGGGGCAGACCGTGCTGTATGCGATCCTGATCGGTATCCCGACGGCAATCATTGCAGGTCCTGTCTACGCCAAATTCATCGTGCCGCGTATCCATCTGCCAGCAGAAAACCCGCTGGAACGTCAGTTCATTGACCGCGAACCGCGTACCCGCTTGCCGAGTTTTACCCTGACCATGGGCACCATCCTGTTGCCGGTGGTGCTGATGATGATCGGTGGCTGGGCCAACGTGATTTCCTCCCCGGGCAGCGCTTTCAACCAATTCCTGCTGTTCATTGGCAACTCGGTGATTGCGCTGCTGGTGGCGACATTGGTGAGTTTCTGGACCTTGGGTATTGCGCAGGGTTTCAATCGCGAGTCGATCCTCAAATTCACCAATGAATGCCTGGCTCCTACCGCGAGCATCACCTTGTTGGTGGGCGCGGGCGGCGGTTTGAATCGCATCCTGGTGGATGCGGGCGTTACCAACGAAATTCTCGGCCTGGCCCACGCTTTTCAGCTGTCGCCACTGGTGATGGGCTGGCTGTTTGCCGCGTTGATGCGAATTGCCACGGGCTCGGCCACCGTCGCCATGACCACCGCGTCCGGCGTGGTGGCGCCGGTTGCCATGGGCCTGGGTTATCCACACCCCGAATTGCTGGTGCTGGCCACTGGCGCGGGTTCGGTGATCTTTTCCCACGTGAACGACGGCGGCTTCTGGCTGATCAAGGAATACTTCAATATGACGGTGATCCAGACCTTCAAGACCTGGACCGTGCTGGAGACTTTGATTTCCGTGGTCGCCTTCGGTCTGACTTATGGCCTGTCCTGCATCTTGTAACCCGGAGCCCCCATGGACATTCTCTACCAGATCCGCGCCCGCCAGGACGCCTTCAGCGCCGGCGAAGGGCGTATCGCCAAGCTGATGCTCGATGACGTGGGCTTTGCCGCGTCGGCTAGCCTGGAAGAGTTGTCCCAGCGCGCCGAGGTCAGCACAGCCACCTTGTCGCGGTTCGCGCGCAGCGTGGGGTGTCGGGATCTGCGGGATTTGCGCCTGCAATTGGCCCAGGCCAGTGGAGTCGGCAGCCGCTTCCTCGACCCTGCGGGGTTGCCGGAGCAGTCGGCATTTCACCGGCAGATCCTGGGGGATATCGAGGCGACGTTGCGTCAGCACTTGTCGGGGTTCAACCAGGCGAGTTTCGTCGATGCGGTGAGTTTGCTGGGTAAGGCGCGGATGATCCATGCGTTCGGCATGGGCGGTCCGTCGAGCCTGTGCAGTGATGAGTTGCAGGTGCGCCTGGTGCGCCTGGGTTATCCGATTGCCGCCTGCCATGACCCGGTCATGATGCGCGTCACGGCGGCGACGCTAGGGCCCGAGCATGCGTTGATTGTGTGCTCCCTGACTGGCCTTACCCCTGAGTTGCTCGACGTGGTGACCCTGGCACGCAACTACGACGCGCGCATCGTCGCCATCACCCTGGCCGATTCCCCCTTGGCGCAGTTGGCGGATGTCTTGCTGCCGCTGCAACCGGCCGAAACCAGTTTTATCTATAAGCCCACCGCGGCGCGCTACGGACTGCTGCTGGCCATCGACCTGCTCGCCACCGAACTGGCGTTGGCCCTGCCAGACGACAACCAAGAGCGCCTGCGCCGGATCAAGCTGGCCCTGGACGATTATCGCGGCGGCCCCGACAGCCTGCCGCTTGGAGACTGATATGAAGTACGACACGTTGATCCGCCAGGCGCTGATCATTGATGGCAGCAACACCCCCGGCTATGTAGCCGATGTGGGGCTGCGCGACGGGCGCATCGAGACGATTGGCGACCTGTCGAACGCCCAGGCTGAGCATGAGATCGATGCGAGTGGCCGCGTCTTGGCACCGGGTTTCATCGACGTGCACACCCACGATGACACGGTGGTGATTCGTCATCCACAGATGCTGCCCAAGCTCAGCCAGGGGGTGACCACGGTGATTGTCGGCAACTGTGGCATCAGTGCGTCGCCAGTGACGTTGCGCAGCGATCCGCCGGACCCGATGAACCTGTTGGGCAGCGCTTCGGCGTTTGTTTATCCGCGTTTCAGCGACTATCGAGCGGCGGTCGAAAAGGCTCATCCGGCGGTCAACGTCGCGGCGCTGATCGGTCATACGGCGCTGCGCAGCAATCATATGGACGACCTGCACCGTACCGCTTCAGCGGATGAAATCGCCGCCATGCGCGTGCAGTTGCACGAGAGTCTCGAAGCCGGCGCCCTCGGTTTATCCACAGGCCTGGCCTACGCCAGTGCGTTCAATGCCGAGACCGATGAGGTGTTGCAACTGAGTGAAGAGCTCACCGCGTTCGGTGCGGTGTACACCACTCACCTGCGCAGTGAGTTCGAGCCGGTGCTGGAGGCGATGGACGAAGCCTTCCTGATCGGCCGGCATGCCAAGGTGCCGGTGATTATTTCCCACCTCAAATGTGCCGGCGCCGGCAATTGGGGACGTAGTCCGCAGTTGCTGGCCTCGCTGGAACTGGCGGCGAAAACCCATCCGGTGGGCTGTGATTGCTACCCCTATGCGGCGAGTTCCTCGACCCTGGACCTCAAGCAGGTGACCGACGCGTTTCGTATTACCATCACCTGGTCGACGCCGCATCCGGAAGTGAGCGGGCGTGACTTGCAGGATATTGCCGCAGAGTGGGACGTTTCATTGATGGACGCAGCACGTCGGCTACAACCGGCAGGCGCGGTGTATTACGGGATGGATGAAGCGGATGTGCGGCGCATCCTGGCGCACCCGCTGTCCATGGTCGGGTCGGATGGGTTGCCCGAGGATCCGTTCCCGCATCCGCGTTTGTGGGGCGCGTTTCCACGGGTATTGGGGCATTTCAGCCGGGATATCGGATTGTTTCCGTTGCACACCGCCGTGCACAAAATGACCGGGTTGTCGGCGGCGCGGTTTGGCTTGGCTGAGCGCGGGGAGATTCGTGAAGGGCACTGGGCTGACCTGGTGCTGTTCGACCCGTTGCGTGTGCGCGACGTGGCAGATTTCAAGGCGCCGCAGCAGGCGGCGGAAGGTATTGATGGGGTGTGGATCAACGGCGTGCTGAGCTACAGCGAGGGGCAGGCGAACGGTCAGCGGCCGGGTCGCTTCCTGGCACGCAGCGGGGATTTGCGTCGGGGTTTTTCGTCTCTATAGTGGGGGCTCTTTTAAACGGAGCGGTCGCCATGCACTTAGGAAAAGTCACCCCCATCCTGCGGATTTTCGACGAGGCCAAGGCGTTGGAATTCTACGTCGATTTCCTGGGGTTCAAGGTGGATTGGCAGCATCGTTTCGAGGCGAATTTCCCGCTGTATTTGCAGGTGTCGTTGGGTGAATGTGTGCTGCATTTGACTGAGCATCATGGCGATGCCTCGCCGGGTGCTGCGGTGCGGATCCAGGCGCAAGGGGTGGACGCCTATCAGCAGCAGTTGGCGGGCAAGGATTATCGGTATGCCAAGCCTGGGGTTGAGGAAACACCTTGGGGATCGCGGGAGATGAGCATCAAGGACCCGTTCGGGAATCGCGTGGTGTTTGTCGAGGAAGGCGAGGGCTGAAGGGCAAATCGCAGGCAATAAAAAACCGCCTTGGTAGGGCGGTTTTTTTTGCAATCCCAGTTAGTGGCTGGGGTTGCTGTCTCAAAGATGCGATGACCCGCGGGAGGATACTACCGCCGGTCATTTTATCGCGCAAGGTTAGGCGATGGTCGGCACCGATAATCTTGAGCGTTTCATTATGTCGATTTCCGCTGCACTAGCTTGCAGTAAATCTTCGAAACAAATACTGGATATTTAACCACTTTCTGTCACACCTTCATGGCGGGTTTTGGTTAGGCTTCACCCCGTTCTGCGTTGGTTGCTATTAGGTGAGCCGGGTACGCGCGCGAATTTTGGACTGATCGCCACGGGCTAGTAATCCGTGCCGGATTCATGCGGGAAGCCCATTAGCCCGGCCGCCTCAAAGATGCGATGACCCGCGTCCAAAGGCTCACGTGTTCCGGTAAGTGCGCTGGAGGTAAGGCCTAACTCACGGAGGGCCGAGTATGTCTAAGTTTGCACGACGTACGTGGAACCTCGTCGTGAACTGCCTGCGTGCTTATCACGTCTGGAAGTTCCTGCGAGACAGCTTCGATGATCGCTAAGGTCTGAGAAGTGGAGCCGCCTGGGTTTAGGCCGAGGCGGCTTTTTGGTTGCTTACACCCGGAAATGACTGACCATCTGTTGCAACTGGCTGCCCAGCCGCGCCAGTTCCACACTCGACTTGGCCGTCTCGTCACTCGCCGTAGCGGTCTGTTCCGATACATCACGCACATTCACAATGCTGCGGCTGATCTCTTCAGCCACGGCGCTTTGCTGCTCGGCGGCGGCGGCGATCTGCTGGTTCATCGACTGGATGTTCGACACCGTACGCGTGATGTTCTCCAGCGACACGCCGGCCTTGCGGGTCAGCTCGACACTGCTGTCGGTGAGGCTGCGGCTGTTGTTCATCACATTGGCCACTTGCTGGGTGCCATTCTGCAACCCGGCGACCAGGCCTTCGATTTCCTCGGTGGACTTCTGCGTGCGCTGGGCCAGGCCGCGCACTTCATCAGCCACCACGGCAAACCCACGCCCGGCTTCACCCGCCCGCGCTGCTTCGATCGCCGCGTTGAGGGCCAGCAGGTTGGTCTGTTCGGCGACGGCCTTGATCACGTCCATCACGCTGCCGATCTTGTTGCTCTCTTGTTGCAGGTGGGTCATGGCGTCGGTGGAACGCGCCACTTCAGCGGCCAGGCGCTCGATCTGGGCGATGGCCTCGGCCACCACCTTGTCGCCTGCGCGGGCTTGGCCATCGGCATCGGCGGCGGCCAGGGAAGCTTGCTCCGCGTTGCGCGCCACTTCCTGCACGGTGGCGGTCATTTCGTGCATCGCCGTGGCGACCTGATCGGTCTCGATCTTCTGGCTGTTCACGCCGGCGCTGGTCTGCTCGGTGACGGCCGACAGTTCTTCGGCAGCGCTGGCGATCTGAGTCACGCCGTCGCGAATACCGCTGATCAATTCACGCAAGGTGGTGCCCATGCGCTGGATGCCTTGTTGCAGCACGCCCAGTTCGTCCCGGCGAGTGACCTGGATGTTGTGGCTCAAGTCGCCGGAGGCAATGCGTTCCACCACCGCCAGGGTTTCCTGGATCGGGCGGGTGATCTGACGGGTGATGACCAGTGCGGCGATCACGCCAACCAGCAAGGCCAGCAAGGTGCTGATCAACTGTAGACTGCGAGCCTGGGCGCTTTCTGCGTCGCGGCGAGTGAGCTGGATTTCGTACAGTTTGTCGCTGATTGTGACGATATCAGCGCCTTGGGTGGTCATTTCGGCACGGGCAGTCACGATGTTGGCGTTGGCTGCCTTGTAGTTCTGCACCGCGCTGCGGTAGGCACCCAGGGCGGTTTCCAATGCGGTCAGCGCGCTTTGCTGGCTGGCGCCAAAGGTGGCGTTGAGGTCTTTCAAGCCGGCGATGGCTTTTTCAATCTGTGCAGCTGCGCGCGCTTCGGTCTCCGGGCTGACGTTACCGGTGTAGCCGCGTACTTCGTAGCGAGCCAACTGGAATTGCATCTTGGCGTCGGCCACCGCCTGGAACTGCGCCAGGTGTTCCGAACTGTCAGGCATTTGCTTCACGCTGGTTTCCAATGCGTTGATCTGTGCATTGGCAATATCCGCCTTGTCGCCCATCACTTGGCGTGAGGCGTTGCCGTTGCGGTAGGCCTCGCGCATTTTGTTCAGCGACTGCTGATAAGCGGTGATGATGGCTTTCTGCTCGTTGAGCAGCTTGAGGTTTTCCGGGCTCTTGAAGCTGTCGATCAGCTTCTGCTGCTGGGCAGTGAAAGCGTCCAGGTTGGTCTGTACGTTCTGGGCCACCGCTTCGTCGCCGTTGGCGAGCATGTATTGCAGGCGCACGATACGCAGCTTGGTCAACGACGCGTTGAGCTGGGTGATATCGCTCATCCAGTTACTGCGGTCGATCAGGCCGCCCAGGCTGGTCCAGCCGGTCAATGCCAGAATCGACGTGAGGACAAGCACCAGGCCGAAGCCCAGGCCCAGTTTGAGGTTGACGCTGATGTTGCCGAACCAGCTATTCATCGAATGCTCCGCAAGAATGATGGGGTGTGCTGGACGGTTATTGATTTTGGAGCCAGCTGCTGTGTAGGGCTGTATCGGCGGCGGGCGTTGAATCTGAAATGCTAATTTGCCGGGTGCGACGAAGAGGCGCACTGCAGTCGTGGCGCGGGGAGGGGGGCTGATCATGGGGCGATCTTGTGTGCTAGTCTGCGGGCCCTTTTAGTTCTGGGTAGCCTGGGAAAACCAGTGTTGTCCTACAGCGGAGCCTCTTCATGTCCGAAGTTAATCTGTCCACCGACGAAACCCGCGTCAGCTACGGTATCGGCCGTCAGTTGGGCGACCAACTGCGTGACAACCCGCCACCAGGTGTGAGCCTGGACGCCATCCTGGCTGGCCTGACCGACGCCTTCGGCGGCAAGCCAAGCCGTGTGGACCAAGAGCAAATGGCCGCCAGCTTCAAAGTGATCCGTGAAGTCATGCAAGCCGAAGCGGCCGCCAAGGCTGAAGCTGCAGCGGGCGCTGGCCTGGCGTTCCTGGCTGAAAATGCCAAGCGTGATGGCATCACCACCCTGGCTTCCGGCCTGCAATTCGAAGTGTTGACCGCAGGTGACGGCGCCAAGCCGACCCGTGAAGACCAAGTGCGCACTCATTACCACGGCACCTTGATCGACGGCACTGTGTTCGACAGCTCCTACGAGCGCGGCCAGCCTGCAGAATTCCCGGTGGGCGGCGTGATCGCCGGCTGGACCGAAGCCCTGCAACTGATGAATGCCGGCAGCAAATGGCGCCTTTACGTGCCGAGCGAACTGGCTTACGGCGCTCAAGGCGTTGGCAGCATCCCGCCGCACAGCGTTCTGGTGTTCGACGTCGAACTGCTCGACGTTCTGTAAGACCTGTTGTTGATTACCTGTAGGAGCGAGCTTGCTCGCGAAAAACGTTAACGATAACGCCGCGCGTCTGGTGTAGCGCGGCGGTTTCAAGTTCTTCGCGGGCAAGCTCGCTCCTACAGTGTTTTGCGCGGTCGCTCATGGATGGAACTTGCCATTCAGCTCCGTCGCCGGGCGCAACGCTCGGGCATAGCAGAACAGAAACAGATTGCGCACCACTTCCTTCAACACACCGGGTTCGCTCGAACTCAGCCCGTTGACGTCCAGGTCACCCTGGTCCTGCAGTTCGTTCAGCGCTTCTTCTTCCAGCACCGCACAGACTTCACCGGTTTCCCGATGCAGGATCCGCAGGTAAGGGTGTGGTCGGTCCAGCCAGGCGTCTATCAAATAAGTCATGGGTCTCATCTCCTTGATGGGTTTCAATGAGAATAATTCTTATTCGTAGAATAGCAAGTGCCTATTGGCGGTTTCTGGTTTTTTCTGTGTGGATATTGCGCGGGATCAAACGGGAGGGCGAAACGCCATCCCGCGGCGGGCGCGGGATGGAGGCAATACGTTCAGACTTTGCGCACGAACTCGGATTTGAGCTTCATCGGACCGATACCGTCGATTTTGCAGTCGATATCGTGGTCGCCATCGCACAGGCGGATGTTCTTGACCTTGGTGCCGACCTTCACGACCAGGGAAGTGCCCTTGACCTTGAGGTCTTTGATCACGGTGATGGTGTCGCCGTCCTGCAGTACATTGCCGACGGAGTCTTTCTTCACGGTTTCGTCGCTGGCCGCTTCGGCCTCGCTATTGGCGGACCACTCATGGGCGCATTCCGGGCAGATCAGCTGGGCGCCGTCTTCGTAGGTGTATTCGGAATTGCATTTCGGGCAGGGTGGCAACGTGCTCACTAAAGCTCCTTAAAGGTCAGGATGGCTAAAGTCGCACATTATATAGGGAATTGTAGGGAGGCAGGGCGCGGTCTTGGATGGGTAATACAAACTAAATGTGGGAGGGGCTTGCCCCCGATGGCGGTATTCCAGTCGATACAGTTGGCGACTGATACTCCGCTATCGGGGGCAAGCCCCCGCCCACATTTGGTATTTCTAGTGCGTACGCGCGACCGCAAACTCACTCAGCTCGACCAAGGCGTCCCGGTATTCGCTGGCGGGAAGGGCTTCCAGGCACTGAATGGCACGGGCCACGTAGTCACGCGCCAGTTGAGCGGTGTACTCCAGGGAACCCGATGCTTCCACGGCGGCGCGGATGGCCTCCAGGTCTTCGATCCCGCCTTTCTGGATCGCCTTGCGCACCAGGGCGGCCTGTTCCGGCGTGCCTTCGCGCATGGTGTAGATCAATGGCAGGGTTGGCTTGCCTTCAGCCAGGTCGTCACCGACGTTCTTGCCCAGGGTTTCGGCGTCGCCCTTGTAGTCGAGCAGGTCGTCCACCAGTTGGAACGCCACGCCCAGGTGGTCGCCAAAGGTACGCAGGGCTTCGGCCTGCTCGGCCGTTGCGCCGCACAACGCAGCGGCGCTGTGGGTGGAGGCTTCGAAGAGCATCGCGGTTTTGCCGCGAATCACTTCCATGTAGGTTTCTTCGGTGGTACTGGCGTCGCGGACCTTCGACAGTTGCAACACTTCGCCTTCGGCGATGATGCGTGTGGCCTGCGAAAGAATCTTCATCACCGGCATCGAGCCGAGTTCAACCATCATTTCGAACGAGCGCGAGTACAGGAAGTCACCTACCAGCACGCTTGGAGCGTTGCCCCACATCGCATTGGCGGTCTCGCGGCCACGGCGCATGCCGGACATGTCGACCACGTCGTCATGCAGCAGGGTGGCGGTATGCAGGAATTCGATAGTGGCGGCCAGCAGGCGCAGGTCATCGCCTTCGCGACCCAGGGCCTTGCCGCACAGCAGCACTAATAAAGGACGCAGGCGCTTACCGCCCGCCGACGTAATATAGTCGCCAATTTTGGAGACCAGCGGCACTTTAGAAGTCAGCTGCTTCTTGATGATGCCGTCGACGGCGCTAAAATCGTCCGCGACCGCGCGGTAGAAAGCTTGGGGTTGCATCAGCGACAGTCGCTCCAGAAGGGTTGCGCGGCATGCTAGGACCCAGGCCCCCCAGTGTCAAGGCGCGATAGACGGCCCCTTGCAACACCCATTTACCTTGCGTACAATCGCGCACCCTGAACTTCCTGGGCAGCACCTGCCTTACGCAATTGCATTTGGGACGTCCATCCCATGCAGCCATGCCAGCCAATACCTCTTCTTATAAAGCGCTGGGTGAGCAGGATTATCGGAGAAATACCATGTCGTACGCAGTAATTGTTACTGGTGGCAAGCAATACAAAGTCGCCCCAGGTGAATACCTGAAGATCGAAAAACTGGAAGTCGCTACCGGCGAATCCGTTACTTTTGATCGCGTTCTGTTGGTCGCCAATGGCGATGACGTGAACATCGGCGCTCCAGTTGTTGCTGGCGCTACCGTTGTGGCTGAAGTGATCTCCCAAGGTCGTCACGATAAAGTCCGCATCATCAAGTTCCGTCGTCGTAAGCACCACATGAAGCGTATGGGCCACCGCCAGTGGTACACCGAGATCAAAATCACCGGTATTCAGGCTTAATTTCAGCCTAATTCCTCACTAGGAGAATTGACTCATGGCACACAAAAAAGCTGGTGGTAGTACCCGTAACGGTCGCGACTCAGAAGCCAAACGCCTTGGCGTTAAGATGTATGGCGGCCAGAAAATCATTCCGGGCAACATCATCGTGCGTCAGCGCGGCACCCAATTCCACGCCGGTTACGGTGTAGGCATGGGTAAAGATCACACCCTCTTCGCGAAAATCGAAGGCGTGATCAAGTTTGAAGTAAAAGGCGCGTTCAACCGCCGTTACGTGAGCGTTGTCGCAGCTTAATTGCGAGATCGCTGGAAAAGCCCTGTCTTGCGACGGGGCTTTTTCGTTTGTGGAGTGAGTCTCTTGCAAAGCTGTTTGTAATGGGCTCAGGCGCTGGTTTGCGGTCGCTGATTGAGGTCGCTGCGCTCATTTTTGCAAGAGTCTTATGTCTTGGTTTCTTAAGCTCGTCCATGCGACGAGAGGCGTTTTGTTATGAAGTTCGTTGATGAAGTTTCCATCCGAGTAAAAGCAGGCGACGGCGGTAACGGTTGCATGAGTTTCCGTCGCGAAAAATTCATCGAAAACGGTGGCCCCAACGGCGGTGACGGCGGTGACGGCGGTTCCATCTACATGATGGCCGACGAAAACCTCAACACCCTGGTCGACTACCGTTACACCCGGCACTTCGATGCCGAGCGTGGCTCCAACGGCGGCAGCACCGACTGCACCGGTAAAAAAGGCGAAGACCTGGTACTGCGCGTACCGGTCGGCACCACGATCATCGACTCTGCCACCCAGGAAGTGATCGGCGACCTGACCAAGGCTGGCCAGAAACTGATGGTGGTGCAGGGCGGCTGGCACGGTCTGGGTAACACCCGATTCAAGTCCAGTACCAACCGTGCGCCACGCCAGACCACGCCAGGCAAGCCGGGCGAGCAGCGTGACCTCAAGCTGGAAATGAAAGTACTCGCTGACGTGGGCCTGTTGGGTCTGCCGAACGCTGGTAAAAGTACCTTCATCCGTTCGGTCTCGGCCGCCAAGCCGAAAGTCGCCGACTACCCGTTCACTACCCTGGTGCCAAACCTGGGTGTGGTCAGCGTCGACCGCTGGAAAAGCTTTGTGATCGCCGACATTCCCGGCCTGATCGAAGGCGCTTCCGATGGCGCAGGTTTGGGGATTCGCTTCCTCAAGCACTTGTCGCGTACCCGTCTGCTGCTGCACCTCGTCGACATGGCCCCGTTGGATGACACCAGCGCGCCGGACGCCGCCGAAGTGATTGTCAGCGAGCTGACCAAGTTCAGCCCGTCCCTGGCTGAGCGTGATCGCTGGCTGGTGCTGAACAAGTGCGACCAGATTCTTGAAGAAGAGCACGAAGAGCGCGTCAAGGAAATCGTTGACCGCCTGGAGTGGGAAGGTCCGGTCTACGTGATCTCGGCTATCGCCAAAGAAGGCACCGAGCGCCTGACCCGCGACATCATGCGTTACCTCGAAGACCGCGCCGACCGCCTGGCGGCCGACCCGGTGTTCAAGGCCGAACTGGCCGAACTCGACCAGCGCATCGAAGACGAAGCCCGTGCCCAGTTGCAAGCCCTGGACGACCAGCGTGCCTTGCGCCGCAGCGGCGTGAAGTCGGTCCATGACATCGGCGACGATGATTGGGACGAGGAAGATGTGGATGATGAAGACGGTCCGGAAATCATTTACGTGCGTGATTGATCCGTTGCGATAAACTTGAACGCCGCTCCCTGGAGCGGCGTTTTAGTATCCGGGTTTAACGTTATGGGCCGCGCTGGGTCGCGCAGCCCTCAATCTAAGGTTGAAGATGATGCGGAGCAAAGTGACAGGTGCGCAGCGCTGGGTCGTAAAGATCGGCAGTGCGTTGCTGACGGCGGATGGCAAGGGGCTGGATCGTGCAGCCATGAGCGTCTGGGTCGAGCAGATGGTGGCCTTGCATGAGGCCGGTGTGGAGTTGGTGCTGGTGTCGTCCGGAGCGGTTGCCGCCGGGATGAGCCGCCTCGGTTGGACCGCGCGACCCAGCGCGATGCACGAACTGCAAGCCGCCGCCGCCATCGGCCAGATGGGCCTGGTGCAAGCCTGGGAATCCAGCTTCGCCGATCACGGCCGCCACACGGCGCAGATCCTGCTGACCCACGACGACCTGTCCGACCGCAAGCGCTACCTCAACGCCCGCAGCACCTTGCGCGCCCTGGTGGAGCTCAAGGTCATTCCGGTGATCAACGAGAACGACACCGTGGTCACCGACGAAATCCGTTTCGGCGACAACGACACCCTGGCCGCCCTGGTGGCCAACCTGGTGGAAGCCGATCTGCTGGTGATCCTTACCGACCGCGACGGCATGTTCGACGCCGACCCACGCAACAACCCCGACGCGCAGTTGATCTACGAAGCCCGCGCCGATGACCCGGCACTGGACGCCGTGGCCGGCAGCGTTGGCGGCGCTCTGGGCCGTGGCGGCATGCAGACCAAGCTGCGCGCGGCGCGCCTGGCGGCACGTTCCGGTGCGCACACCATCATCGTCGGCGGGCGCATCGAGCGCGTGCTGGACCGCCTGAAGGCCGGTGAGCGCATCGGTACGCTGTTGTCGCCAGAGCGCGGCATGTTGGCGGCGCGCAAACAGTGGCTGGCCGGTCATCTGCAAACCCGTGGCACCCTGGTGCTGGACGATGGCGCAGTGTCTGCACTGTCCCAAGGCAACAAAAGCCTGCTGCCGGTCGGCGTCAAGTTGGTGCAGGGCAGTTTCCGCCGTGGCGAGATGGTGGTATGCGTGGCGCCGGATGGTCGTGAGATTGCCCGCGGCCTGGCCAATTACAGCGCCCTCGAAGCACAGAAAATCATTGGACAATCCTCTGATGCGATTGTCGGACTCTTGGGTTACATGGCCGAACCAGAACTGGTTCACCGCGATAACCTGATCCTGGTCTAAACAAAGGAATACACAATGCGTGTCATGAAAGGATTGCTCGGCCTGCTGCTGGCCATGCCGTTGTTGGCCTGCGCCGAAGAAGTCGGCCAGGTGTCTACGGTGTTCAAGTTTGTCGGCCCCAACGACCGGATCGTCGTTGAAGCCTTTGATGACCCCAAGGTCGACGGCGTGACGTGCTACCTGTCTCGCGCCAAGACCGGCGGCGTCAAAGGCGGCCTGGGCCTGGCCGAAGACCGCGCTGAAGCCTCGATCGCCTGCCGTCAGGTTGGCCCGATCCGCTTCAAGGGCGAGCTCAAGGATGGCGACGAAGTGTTCAAGGAGCGCACCTCCCTGGTGTTCAAGACCATGCAGGTGGTGCGCTTCCTCGACAAGAAGCGCAACACCCTGGTTTACCTGGTATACAGCGACCGCCTGATCGAAGGCAGCCCGCAGAACGCCGTGACAGCGATTCCGATTTTGCCCTGGCCGACCGCTCAGTAACCTGCAGGCGAGTTTTGCAACGGGCGTCTATGATTGCAGGCTTGCGGGTTGTAATCTCGACGTGCCGCAATGCGAAGAACATGGGATATCTGGAGTTCGTCATGAGTGCTTTCCACGACCTGAAACTCAAAGCTTTGGACGGACAAGAGCTGCCGCTGGCGCCCTTCAAGGGGCGGGTGGTACTGGTGGTCAACGTGGCCTCCAAATGTGGCTTGACCCCGCAATACGCCGCGCTGGAAAACCTCTACCAGCAATACAAGGACCAAGGCTTTATCGTGCTTGGCCTGCCGTGCAATCAATTTGCAGGCCAGGAACCGGGCACCGAGGAAGAAATCCAGGAATTCTGCAGCCTGAATTACGGGGTGACCTTCCCGTTGGGCAGCAAGCTTGAAGTCAATGGGCCTGATCGTCATCAGCTGTACCGCTTGCTGGCAGGCGAGGGGGCCGAGTTTCCTGGGGATATCACCTGGAACTTCGAGAAGTTCTTGCTGGGCAAGGATGGGCGAGTGCTTGCACGATTCTCCCCGCGCACCGCGCCGGATGATCCGACGATCGTCCAGGCCATCGAAAAAGCCCTGACCTGAATACTTCCCCTTGTAGCACCGAGCTTGCTCGCGAAAAGCCTGAGCGCGCTACGTTCACCCAGAATGTCCCGGGTTATCGTTGGCGATTTTCGCGAGCAAGCTCGCGCCTACCGTGATCAAGGCGCTTTTACCCTTTAATCACTCAGATCAATAGTGCTGTTCAGGTTCGCCCACGGTCAATATTATCCACATCATAAACCCCGTCTTCCGTGGAGTGCCCCATGCCCGTCCAAGCCTTGTTCAAACCCTTCCAGCTCGGTGCATTGCAACTGTCGACCCGTGTCGTCATGGCGCCGATGACCCGTTCGTTCTCGCCTGGTGGCGTACCCAGTTCCAGCGTGATCGAGTACTACCGCCGACGCGCCGCTGCCGGCGTGGGCCTGATCATCACCGAAGGCACCGTGGTCGGCCATCAAGCCTCGAATGGTTACCCCAACGTGCCGCACTTCTACGGTGAAGCTGCTCTGGCTGGCTGGAAGAACGTCGTCGACGCGGTACACGCCGAAGGCGGCAAGATCGTCCCGCAGCTGTGGCATGTGGGCAGCGTGCGTCGGATCGGCACCGAGCCGGATGCCAGCGTGCCGGCCTATGGCCCGATGGAAAAACTCAAGGATGGCAATGTGGTCGTGCACGGCATGACCCATCAAGACATCAAGGAGGTGATCAATGCCTTCGCCCAAGCCGCCAAGGATGCCCAGAGCATCGGCATGGACGGCGTTGAAATCCACGGCGCCCATGGCTATTTGGTCGATCAGTTCTTCTGGGAAGGCAGCAACCAGCGGACTGACGAATACGGCGGCAGCCTGGCCAACCGTTCGCGTTTTGCCATTGAGCTGATCCAGGCCACCCGCGCCGCGGTCGGCCCGCAATTTCCGATCATCTTCCGTTTCTCCCAATGGAAGCAGCAGGACTACACCGCGCGCCTGGTGCAAACCCCAGAAGCCCTGGGCGAATTCCTCAAGCCACTGGCCGACGCGGGCGTGGATATTTTCCACTGCTCCACGCGTCGTTTCTGGGAGCCGGAGTTCGAAGGTTCCGACCTTAACCTGGCCGGCTGGACACGTCTGCTCACCGGCAAGCCGACCATCACCGTGGGCAGCGTCGGCCTGGACGGCGAGTTCCTGCAGTTCATGGTCAACACCGACAAGGTCGCGCAACCGGCCAGCCTGGAGAAACTGCTGGAGCGCTTGAACAACGATGAGTTCGACCTGGTCGCTGTGGGCCGTGCGCTGTTGGTCGATCCGGATTGGGCGGTGAAGGTGCGTGAAGGCCGTGAGGGCGACATTCTGCCGTTCAGTCGTGAGGCGTTGACGACCCTGGTGTAAGCGGCGACAGGGCGGGCACCGGGTGCCCGTCCTTGCAGACCCCGCGCAGTTGTCGCTCAAACTGCTCGATAATCGCCGGCCAACCCTGGCGGCTCGCATGTTGACGCGCATTCAGGCGCATGCGGCGCAGACTTTCAGCGTCCTCCAGCAGCCAGTTGGCCGCCTCGCAAAACGCGTTCTCGTCCCCCGGCATCGCCAATACACCGTTGTAGCCATGGCGAATATGCTGGGTCGCGGCGGCTTGGTCGTAGGCCACCACACCCAGCCCCGACGCCATTGCTTCCAGCACAACGTTGCCGAAGGTTTCGGTCAGACTGGGGAACAGAAACACATCGCCTGACGCGTAATGCCGCGCCAGTTCCTCACCGCGCAAGGTCCCGCAGAAGATCGCCTCTGGCAGCTCCTTCTCCATCGTCGCGCGTTGCGGGCCATCACCGACGATGATCAGTTTCATCTGGCGCAGTGGATAGGTGTCCTGCAACGTCTCGAAGCAGCGCTTGAGCAGCCCCAGGTTTTTTCCTGGGCCAGCCGGCCCACATAGAGCACGGCGGTTTGCTCGCTGTTTAATGCCCAGCTTTTCCGCAGCGCGTTATCGCGTTTGGCGGGATGGAACAGCTGGCTGTCCACGCCGCGTGACAACATGCCCAGGCGCTCGAAATGCCGGCGTTCCAGCTCCAGGCGCTGGCTGGCGCTGGGCACCAGGGTCAGGGTCGAGCGGTTATGAAACCAGCGCAGGTAGTGGGTGACCATCCGGCTCAGCAGGCTCAAGCCGTATTGGTTGGAGTACTGCTGGAAGTTGGTGTGAAAACCGCTGACCACGCTGATCCCCAGGCGGCGTGCGGCGCGCAGGGCGGACAGGCCCAGTGGCCCCTCCGTGGCGATGTACAGCACGTCCGGGCGCTGACGGGTCCAGCGCCGCAGCAACTTGTGCATCGACGACTGCCCCCATTGCAGGCCTGGATAACCCGGCAGCGGCCAGCCACGGCACAGCAGCAACGCATCGTCGCTGGGGCGGCTCTGGTCGACGCCTTGGCGCGGGCGCACCAGTTCGACTTGATGGCCACGGGCACGCAAACCCTCGCACAGGCGACCAAGGGTATTGGCCACCCCGTTGATCTCTGGCGGGAAGGTTTCGGTAATAAGGGTGATGTGAAGCGAAGCTGTCGTCATGACCCACAGTCTCGCCGTGGGCCATGTCGTCATTGTGTCATCGAGATGATGGATTTATGACTGGGTCACTTTCTGCTGCTGTGCCATCGCCTCGGCCCCTTGTTCACGTACCCAGAACAACGTGGCTCCCGCCACCGCGGCCGGCATCATCAACAGGTTGACCACCGGCACCAGCAGCACCAGGTAGACGATCCCGCCGAAGCTCATGCTCTGCCAGCGTTTCTGCCGCAACCAGGCGAGCATTTCGTTCCAGCCCAGTTTGTGGTTGTCCGCCGGGTAGTCGATGTATTGGATCGCCATCATCCACACGCCGAACAGCAACCACAGGGGGGCGGCGATCAGGTTGACCACCGGAATGAACGACAGGATAAACAGGCCGATGGCCCGGGGCAGGAAATAGCCCAGCTTGCGCATCTCGCGAGCCAGGGTGCGCGGGACCATGGCGATCAACTCGCCCCAGCTGAAGGCCGGGAAGTCATCGGTGCCGCGCACCACCACTTCTACTTTCTCCGAGAGAAAGCCGTTGAAGGGCGCTGCGATGATGTTGGCGAGCATGGTGAAGGTGAAAAACACCATCAGCACCACCAGCACGACGAACAGGGGCCAGAGCAGGTAATTCAGAAAACCCAGCCAGCTCGGCAGCGTCGGCATCAGATGGTCGACCCACAAACTGAACTGATGGCCGGCGAAATAGATCAAGCCGACGAACAACACCAGGTTGATCGCCAGCGGCAGCAGCACAAACAGGCGCAAGCTGGGACTCAACACCAGTTTGAGGCCTTCGCGCAGGTATTGCGGGCCGGAAAGAGCGGGGGCGGGCATGGAGAACTCCGAACAAGGGGACGAACGCGCCGACCTTACCGGCTTTGCATCTTGGGCGAAAGCGGCGACATCAGCAGTAACAAAGGCATCGATCAATCTAGCCGACTGCATAGAGACCACCTATGAGCTGGATTGTTATTCCGTATTTCCTTAATCTTGCCCCCCTCGATACGCTGCACCCATTATTTTTCAGGGCCTGCGAGTTCAAGCCTTCCCCAAGTGCTTCGTGGTCCCTTTTTTATTCCAGCCGCCTTGTAGTCCAGGTGGTCGATAGGAGTGAGTCATGTCTGATACCCGTCATTCGCGAGTGATTATTCTCGGTTCCGGCCCTGCCGGTTACAGCGCTGCCGTTTACGCTGCCCGGGCCAACCTCAAGCCACTGCTGATCACCGGCATGCAGGCGGGTGGTCAGCTGACCACCACCACCGAAGTCGACAACTGGCCGGGCGACGTCCACGGCCTCACCGGCCCGGTGCTCATGGAGCGTATGAAAGAACACGCCGAGCGCTTCGAAACCGAGATCGTGTTTGATCACATCAACCAGGTCGATTTCTCCAAGAAGCCTTACAGCCTGACCGGCGACAGCGGCGTGTACACCTGTGACGCGTTGATCATCGCTACCGGCGCCAGCGCCCGTTACCTGGGCCTGCCGTCGGAAGAAGCGTTCATGGGCAAGGGCGTTTCCGCCTGCGCGACCTGCGACGGTTTCTTCTACCGCAACAAGCCAGTCGCCGTGGTCGGTGGTGGCAACACTGCCGTGGAAGAAGCACTGTACCTGGCCAACATCGCCAGCACCGTGACCCTGGTTCACCGCCGCGAGACCTTCCGCGCCGAGAAGATCCTGATCGACAAGCTGCACGCCCGTGTGGCTGAAGGCAAGATCATCCTCAAGCTCAACGCCACCCTGGACGAAGTCCTGGGCGACAACATGGGCGTGACCGGTGCCCGCCTGAAGAACAACGACGGCAGCTTCGACGAGCTGAAAGTCGACGGCGTGTTTATCGCCATCGGCCACACTCCGAACACTTCGCTGTTCGAGGGCGTGCTGGAAGCCAAAGACGGTTACCTGGTCGTTCAGGGCGGCCGCGAAGGCAATGCCACTGCCACCAACATCGAAGGTATCTTCGCTGCCGGTGACGTGGCCGACCACGTCTACCGCCAGGCCATCACCTCGGCCGGCGCCGGTTGCATGGCGGCACTGGATGCCGAGCGTTACCTCGACGGTTTGAAGGACGCTTCGTTCTAAACCGTTGAAACGAAAAAACCGGCTGAGAGGCCGGTTTTTTTATGCGCGCAATTCAAGTCGCACCACAGTTTCGATGTGTCAACCCAATCACTGTGGGAGCTGGCTTGCCTGCGATAGCGTCGTGTCAGCCACCACGGCCATCGCGGGCAAGCCCGGCTCCCACATTAACCGGGTTATCAAATTGAATCAGCGGCGGGTCAGTGGCTGCGCGGCAAACTTCACCCCAGCCAGCCCATGCTTGATCAGCGCCCGGATATTGCCATGGTCGCTGCCCTCAGGCGTCGCCAGCACCGAACGGTAATGCTCGCCAAACGCCAGCAGCGCTTCCTGGTCGCTCAGGCCTTCCAACAGGGCCAAACCCAAGGTCTTGCACGAGCCTTCGTTCTGCCCAGCGGCGTTTTCCACGTCGCCGTTGGTAAAGGCTTGTGGCTGGTAGTCATAACCTGCGGCGACAAAGGCCAGCGTATCGGCAAAAACATGTTCGCCGCTGTCGAGGCTGGCGCGCAGGGTGTTCAAATCAGTCATGGGTTTTTCCTTTGGCGAACGCCGCCTGTTGGTCGGCGCTGGCTTCTTTCTGGTATTGGGCTTTCCACTCGGCGTACGGCATGCCGTACACCACTTCACGGGCGTCATCGAGGCTCAGCTCGATCTGGCGCTCGTCGGCCTCGGCCTTGTACCACTTGGACAAGCAGTTACGGCAGAAGCCCGAGAGGTTCATCAGGTCGATATTCTGCACATCCTTTCGGCTGTCCAGGTGCGCCACCAGCCTGCGGAAGGCAGCGGCTTCGAGTTCGAGGCGTTGTTGGTCGTTCATAGGGCTCACTGACAATTCAGGGGTTAGCGGCTGGCCGCCAGGGTAATCGACACCGACTCGGCAAAGCGCAGCGCATGGGGCTTGTCCACTTCGACTTCGGCGTACAGCACCGACTCATTGCTCATCACCAGGTCCAGCAGCTCCTGGGTCAGGCGCTCCAGCAAGGCAAAGCGGTTGCCCTCGACGTGGGCAATGATCGCCTTGGTGATGGTGCGGTAATTCAAGGCGTGGTCAATGTCATTGTCGCGCACGGCTTCCTGGGCGGCATACAGGATGGTCAGGTTGATCAGCACATCCTGCTTGTTGAGGATCTCGTCCTCGTTGATGCCGATGTAAGTGCGCAGGCACAGGTCCTTGACCCGGATGCGCGCCATGCCTGGTTGAAGTTGTGGCATTGCTACTTGCTCCGTCCGATCAGTTGCAGGAACTCCATGCGCGTGGTGTTCGACTCGCGGAACGCGCCGAGCATCACCGAGGTGTTCATGGTTGAATTCTGTTTTTCCACACCGCGCATCATCATGCACATGTGCTGGGCTTCGATCACCACGGCCACGCCGGCGGCCTGGGTCACGTCCTGGATTGCGTCGGCGATTTGCCGCGTGAGGTTTTCCTGGATCTGCAGGCGCCGAGCGTACATGTCGACGATGCGCGCCAGCTTCGACAGGCCCAACACCTTGCCGGTGGGGATGTAGGCCACGTGGGCCTTGCCGATGAAGGGCAGCAGGTGGTGTTCGCACAGCGAGTACAACTCGATGTCCTTGAGGATCACCATCTCGTCATTGTCAGAGGTGAACAGCGCGCCGTTGACGATGTCTTCAAGGCTCTGCTCGTAGCCGTGACACAGGTACTGCATGGCCTTGGCAGCGCGCTTGGGCGTATCGAGCAAGCCTTCGCGCTCCGGGTCTTCGCCCAGGCCTTTGAGGATTTCGCGGTAGTGGTGGGGCAGGGTCATACAACATCCTCACAAACGGCTTACTTGATATGCCGCCCGCCGTTGACGGTCAGGGTGGTACCGGTGACATAAGGGTTGTCCAGCAGGTAACGCATGCTCTGGTAGATCACCTCGGGCCCGGGCTCGATGCCCAGTGCCGACTTGGCCAGCACCTTGGCGCGATAGTCTGCGTCGTCGCCGTCGTTGAACATCACCATCGCCGGCGCGATGCCGTTGACCTTGATCAGCGGCGCGAACTGCGCGGCAAACGACAACGTGAGGCTGTCGAGCCCGGCTTTGGTGGCGCAATACGCGATGTGCTGGCGGCTGCCCTTGCGCACCACGTCATCGCTGATGTGCACAATGTCGGCGGGGGAAGAGCGTTGCAACAAGGGTGAACAATGCAGGTTGATCAGGTACGGCGCAAGCATGTGCACGCTGAACATGTCGGTAAAGGCGCGGCTTTCGTCGTCGGGCGTTTCGGCGATCCAGGCCGAGGCGTTGTGAATGATCGCGCGCAGGCTCTGGGTATGGGTGTTCAATTCAGCGATAAACGCCAGGATACCGGCCTCACTGGAGAAATCGGCAAACAGCCCCACCGCACCACGTGCGCGCAGGGCTTGCACGCCGGGTCTCTCGCTGCGGTAGCTGAAAATCACCGGGTGGCCTTCATCCAGCAGGCGCTGGGCGCAATGCAGGCCGACACGCTGGCCGGCGCCGGTGATCAGGATCGGGGCGTTCGTTGCAGTCATGGGAGGCTCGAGTCGCTGGCAGATTGAAACTATACCAGCGACCGGGCGCCCCTGTACTCACGCGGCGGCTTCAGCGACCTTGCGTGGCGGGGAGGGATGCAGCCAATTGGCTAACAGATGCGTCGACAGCGGGATGAACCAGTACACCATCAGCGGCGTCAGGGCCATGGTGCTGACCAGTACGCGCGGCGCCAGGTCGAGTCCGTTGAGCAAGGGCCCCAGGACAAAGTTGAACAGCAGCGACACCGGGAAAAACGCCAGCCAGATCGCCACTGCCTGCTTCCAGCGTGGAGGGCGGGCGCCGACTGCGCCAAACCAGCCATCGATACCACGTACGCGGTGCTCGGACGGGTCTGCAAACAGCTCGCTGCCACGGCTCAACCAGGCGCTGCGGGAAGCTGAAAACTCCCAGGCATGCAGAGTCTGTTCATCGGCGAAGCGGAAAATGATCTGGAATTCATCATCGTTGGGCGGCGGTGCAAGGACACCCGAGCCCAGGTAGCCGGGAAAGTCCGTGGCCAATTGCTCGCCTTCGCGCAGCCAGGCCATCAGTTCTTCGTAGCGCCCTTTGGCCACGCGGCGCGCAACCATCAAGGTGACGGGAGAGGTAGACATTGTGTATCTCCAAATAAGGGGGCACGTGACCGGGTAGGTACGGCACCAGGTGCAGTCGCGGGGTGATGCGGCTGCGCCTTGAAAAAGCAGGCAAGGATTATTCCTGTTTTAGTGAAATACGCCAGACACTTCTGTCGGTTCGCCGCGCAGCTTGAATCGTTCAACCGAAAAAGCGTTAAATGGGACCCATATCGACATGGATGTTCTTGACCTCTGATGCCCGAAACTATTGCTCCGCAGCGCGAAACAACCACTGACCGCACCGCTGTTTCCGATGATCTTTTGCCGATTCGCGAAGTCGCTCGGCTAACGGGCGTCAACCCGGTCACCCTGCGGGCGTGGGAGAGACGGTACGGCCTCATCCAGCCGATCCGCACCGAAAGTGGGCATCGTTTGTACTCGCGCACCGATATCGACACGGTGCACCGCATTCTCGACTGGATCGAACGCGGCGTCGCGGTGAGCAAAGTGGGCAGGATCCTCGCGCGCGGCGAGCCGCTCCGCGAACCCGGTACGGTTTCTGAAGATGGCGTGGAGTGGGCTCAGTGGCACGGGCAATTGCGCAACGCAATCAGCGCGTTCGATGACTGCCAACTGGATCGGCTGTACGGCCAGATTTTTTCCGCCTACCCCCTCGCCGTGGTCTTTCAAGACATTCTCATGCCGCTCTGGCAGGAATTGTTGCGTCATCAAGGGCGCTTCGGCCAGGCCAGCGAGTGGCTGTTCTTCGATAATTTCTTGCGTTCACGCACCGCGCAACGTCTGCAGGTGTTAGCCGCCGCGCCGCTGCCTCGGGTTCTGCTGGCAGCCATTGCCGGGGAATGCCGCGAGCTGGAGGTGTTGGTGGCAGGCCTGCTGCTGACCGGTGAAAAGCTCGCTGTAAAGATCCTGGGGGTGGGCCAGCCATTCGACGAACTGACACTGGTCTGTGAGAAGACCCATCCGCAAGCCTTGGTGCTGTTTTCCAATCGCGCCCCCAGCAATGAACTGCCGTCGCGGCTCAAGCGGCTGGCGCTGACCATCGATTGTCCATTGCTGCTGGCCGGTGACGCCGCGGACTTGGTGCAGGAGCGCCTCGCTGGCTCGTCAATCGGCTGCCTGGGCAATGATGGCCCGCTGATGCAGCGGCGCTTGCAGCAATTCCTGAGCGGTAGCCTGGATACCTGATATCAAGCGTGCACTTCAGGATGAGCGAGGCGGTGCTGGTGCAGGATGAACTGGCGCAGGCGCTCGGTTTCATCGGCGACGTCTTGGCTGAGCCGATAAGCGAACAGGCCGCGTGCGGTTTCCCGTTCGAACGTTCCGCGCACCGCGATGCGTTCGTAACCCGAAGGGCTGAACCATAGGGAAAAGGTTTTCGGCGGCTTGATCCGGCCGCGAATTTCTACCAGCACACCCTTGAATGACACCTCATGTACCCACAGCGCGCCCGGGTTGCCCCTGACATTTTCCAACGCCACCGGGGTCTCGAGTGCGAGGCGCCACGGCCGGATCATTGGCCCGTCCTCGAAAATACTCGGCACGCCCAGGCGCAGGTGAACGGCATGAAACTCATCTTCCACCAAGTGCAGTGGGAAGGTGAGCTGCTGATTGTCGAACTGCGCCTGGATGGTGACGTGGTCGTGGGCCGCCAGGCGAGTGAGGAGGTCGCGAATCTGCGCACCGCCGTTGACCGTCAAGCTCGACGATGCATCACGCAGGTTCAATTGCGGATTGTGCTGCAGGGTCTGGATGAAATCCAACTCGTCCTGCGTCAGGAGTGCATCGCGTCGCATGGGGCTTGCTCAACGGGGGGCGGGAGGTGCTAAAACGCCATTATCCTCTTAATGAGCGTTTTTTCTAATTTTTGTTAGATCCACTCGTCGCTTTGAGTGCCGCCAGTTCAGCCTTGAGTTCTGCGACTTGCGCCTCCAGTTGAGCCACGCGCTGCTGGGCTTTGACCTGAACCGTCACGTCTTTTTGCACGCCGACGAAATACGTTTGTTTGTCCGCCGGGTTGTAAGTGGTGGACAGCGACAGCTCATTCCAGAAGTGCGTGCCGTCCTTGCGGTAGTTGCGCAAGGTTTCGCGGCAGCTTTCGCCGGCGCTGAGGGCCTCGCGAATGGCGATCAGAGCGGGCTGGTCGCGGTCACCGGACTGCAGGAAACGGCAATCCTGGTAGAGGATCTCGTCGCGGGTGTAGCCGGTGAGGCGCTCGAAGGCCGGATTGACGTAGATCAGCGGCAGGTCCTTGCCTTCCCGTTCGGCGATAACGATGCCGTCATTCGAGGCATCAATGACCATTTGCATCAATTGGGCATTAATCATTCAGGTGGATCCATCCATTTGAGGAGTCGCAAGTTTAAGACAGCGTGGCAATCTTTCCAGCGGGCGTGACGTTTTTTTGTAGGGGGCGGTCGAGCTGCTAATATCCCACGCTTTCGCTCAACCACAGGATCAGATTGATGAAAGTCGCCATCCTTTCCGGCTCGGTCTACGGCACTGCTGAAGAAGTCGCCCGCCACGCTGCCGATATCCTCAATGCCGCCGGTTTCGAGGCCTGGCATAACGCTCGCGCCAGCCTGGCGGATGTACAGGCGTTTGCGCCGGACGCATTTCTGGCGGTGACCTCCACCACGGGCATGGGCGAGTTACCCGACAATCTGCAACCTCTGTACTCCAGCATTCGCGACCAACTGCCCGCCGCCTGGCGCGGCCTGCCGGGTGCGGTAATCGGCCTGGGCGACGCCAGCTATGGCGATACCTTCTGCGGCGGCGGCGAGCAAATGCGCGAGCTGTTTAGCGAACTGGGCGTGCGCGAAGTGCTGCCGATGCTGCGCCTGGACGCCAGCGAAAGCGTCACCCCGGAAGCCGATGCCGAACCGTGGCTGGCCGAGCTGGTCACTGCACTGCGCGGCTGACCGGAAACTCGCGCAACAACGCCAGCCAGGCCTGGGCGGCTTTTGACAGATACGCGCCCTCACGCCAGGTAAACGCAATGTCCCAGCGCAGGTAGTCGGGCGCCTTCAAGGTGAGGCGCACCACGCCCGGTCGCAACAGTCCACGGGCGACCACGCTGGGCAGCAGCACCACGCCCTGGCCGGCTGCGACCAGGGCGGCGAGGAAGTCAGCCTGGCCGCTGCGGCCGATTTCCCTCGGGGTGAAGCCCACCTGCTGGCAGGCCTGGATCAACCGATCATTGAGCACAAAGCTGCGCTGGTACATCAGAAACGGGGTGTCCGCCAGTTCCTCCAGGCGCACTTGGGCATTCTGCGCCAGGGGATGATCCATCGGCAGCAGGGCGTCGAGCGGTTCATCGCAGAAGGCTTGTCGGGCGAAGGCCGGATCACTTGAGTTCAGGCAGCCGCCGACATCCAGTTCACCATTGAGAATCGCCTGTTCGATCGTGCGACTGCCACCTTCCAGCAACTGGATGGTGACGTTCGGGTAGCGCCTGCGGTACTCGGCAAACAGCCCGGCGAACAAGATATCGCCCGCCAGTAGCGGCAAACCCAGGCGCAACTCGCCACGGGTCAGTTGCTGCATATCATCCAGCTCACTGAGCAATTCCGTCTGCAAACGCAGCATGGCTTCAGCCCGTTGCAGCACCACCTCCCCGGCGGCGGTCAGGCGGATGTGCGAACCGGTACGTTCCAACAGCGGCGTGCCCAGGCTTTGTTCCAATTGCGCGACTTGTTTACTGACGGCGGATTGACTGATGTGCAGGGTTTTCCCGGCCTGAGTGAAGCCGCCCCGGTGGATCACTTCGACAAAGCTGCGCAGTTGTTTGAATTCCATGCCTTCAATTCCAAAGTGGAATAGCTGACAGTCTAACAATTCGCTGTGGGGATGGGGCAGGTCTCTCTAAAATGAAGGCCTGCGAGGACCCAAAGCCCATGAAACGTTTCACCCGTTTGTTGATTGAACTGATCGCACTGCTGGCCATTTACCTGCTCGGTTGCCAGCTGGCCGTATGGCTGACGCTGCCGATCCCCGGTGGCGTGGTGGGTTTGGGACTGCTGCTGGCAACCTTCGCCAGCGGACTGATCAAGCCGGCTGCCCTGCAATTGGGGGCCGGTGTGTTGATGGCTGAGATGCTGCTGTTCTTCATTCCCGCGCTGATGAGCCTGCTGGACTATGGCGGCCTGTTGCGCAATGACGGCTGGCGCATCCTGCTGGTGATTGGCCTCAGCACCCTGGCAGTCATGCTGGTGACCGCGTTCACCGTCGAACTGGTGTGCCGTTGGAAGCTGCGCCATGAAGTTTGAACTGATGCCGGTGTTCTGGCTCGCCTTGACCTTGAGTGCTTATATCTTCAGCCGCTGGATCTACCGCCGCACCGGGCGTTACCTATTGTCACCACTGATCCTGGTACCGGTGCTATTGCTGGCCGTGGCCGTGCCGATGAACACCGCCTACGCCGAATACTCTGCCGACACCCATTGGCTGATGCTTGTGCTTGGCCCGGTGACAGTGGCGTTCGCGGTGCCGATCTGGCAACAGCGCAAGTTGCTGGCGCGTTACTGGTCGGCCTTGTTGCTGGGCATGATCGCGGGCAGCGCAGCGTCCATTGCCACCTCGTTCGGTTTGGCCAAGGCCCTGGCGTTGGATCCCTCGGTAGCCCTGTCCCTAGTGCCACGCTCCATCACGACACCGTTCGCCATGCCGGTGTCCTCCGACCTTGGCGGCGTGCCGGAACTGACGGCTGTGTTTGTGATGTTCACCGGCGTGTTCGGCGCCATGCTCGGCGGTGTGCTGCTGAAGTGGTTGCCGCTGCGCACACCCTTGGCGCGCGGTGCGTTATTCGGCGTGGGCGCCCACGGCGCGGGCGTGAGCCGTGCCCATGAGGTGGGCGGCGAAGAGGGCTCCGTCGCAGGCTTGGTGATGGTGCTGACGGGCCTGCTCAACCTGTTCGCCGCGCCTTTATTGGCGGCACTTCTCTGACGTTGCGAGTACGAGATTGAACTATCCTCAACCCTGACTCGCACGGTCATCAAGCTGGCTGCCAAGGCAACTCCGGCAGCCTCAAGGTCTGACTAGACTGGCCCATCACTCAAAAAACAATAAGAAAATGCGCCAAGGAGGTCGTTGCCGTGAGCCTAGCCCCCGTTCTATCGCCACAGAATGTCAAAGATCAGGTCAGCGCCGCCGAGTGGCAAACCCGCGTCGACCTGGCAGCCTGTTATCGCCTGGTGGCGATGCACGGTTGGGACGACCTGATCTTCACCCATATTTCGGCCAAAGTGCCGGGCACCGATGACTTCCTGATCAACCCTTATGGGCTGATGTTCCATGAGATCACCGCATCGAGCCTGGTCAAGGTCGATCAGGCCGGCAACAAGCTGATGGACAGCCCCTATGAGATCAACCCGGCGGGCTATACCATCCACAGCGCCATCCATGAAGTGCGCCACGATGTAACCTGTGTGCTGCACACCCACACCGCCGCAGGGGTCGCAGTGGCGGCGCAGAAACAAGGCGTGTTGCCGATCAGCCAGCAGTCGATATTCGTGCTGTCGAGTCTGGCCTATCACGCCTACGAAGGCGTGGCGCTGAACCACGAAGAGAAGGCCCGCTTGCAGGCCGACCTGGGCGAAAACAATTTCCTGATGCTGCACAACCACGGCTTGCTGACCTGCGGCAGCACCATCGCCGACACCTTCTTGATGATGTTCACCTTCCAGCGCGCCTGCGACATCCAGGTGTTGGCGCAAAGCGGTGGCGTTGAACTGATCAACATCGGGCCGCAGATTCTCGCCGGCGCCAAGGCAATGGTGGCGGCGGTCACAAAGAGCGCACAAGGCATGGGGGGCGCGCTGGCCTGGCCGGCGTTGCTGCGCAAACTGGACAGCCTCGATCCCGGGTATAAAACCTGATGCCACTCACCGAGATCCCGCTCAGCGCCTGGCGCAAACGCAGCCAGACGTTAGACTTCCACGGCCACACCCTTCGTTACTGGGTGGCGGGGCAGGGCGAACCGTTGCTGCTGATCCATGGCTTTCCCACCGCCAGCTGGGACTGGCACTACCTGTGGCAGCCCCTGGCCCAGCGCAATCTGGTGATTGCCTGCGACATGCTCGGTTTCGGCGACTCGGCCAAGCCACTGGATCACGGTTATTGCCTGCTGGAACAGGCAGATTTGCAGCAGGCACTGCTGGCACATTTGCGCGTAGAGCAGCCGGTGCATGTGCTGGCACACGACTACGGTGACAGCGTCGCCCAGGAACTGCTGGCCCGGCATTACGAAGGGCGCTTTCACATGGCCAGTTGCGTGTTTCTCAACGGTGGGCTGTTTCCCGAAACCCATCGCCCGGCACTGGTGCAAAAACTCTTGCTCAGCCCGTTGGGCTGGATGATCGGCCGCGCCTTCGGGCGCAATGCCTTGGCGAACAGTTTCAGCCAGATCTTCGGCCCCAATACCCGCCCCAGCGAAAGCGCCCTGGATGATTTCTGGAGCCTGATCGACTGCCATGACGGCACACGCATCCTGCACAAACTCATTGCGTATATCCCTCAGCGCGGGCGTATGCGTGAGCGTTGGGTGGCGGCGATGCAACGCGATGGAGTGCCGCTGCGAGTGATCGATGGCGAGATGGACCCGATCTCGGGCGCTCATATGGTGGAGCGTTATTGCGAGTTGGTGCCCCACGCCGACACGGTGCTGTTGGCCAATATCGGGCACTACCCGCAGATCGAGGCGCCGGTGCAGGTGCTCAAGCATTACCTGGCGTTTCGCGAGCGCATTGCTGGCCCGGTGAGGGAGCTGGCGTACCTGCGATAGCGTCGCGGCGATTCAACTCAAAGGTCGAGGCGCTTGCATCGTCGTTACGCCCGTTCCCACATGATCATCCCTCTGCCTTATCGAGCACCATTCAGGCTCAGCCGTGGTTATTGTGACCATGGCCCCCGTGCCTGACACTCGACCCATTCCCATTGTCGCCATTGGAGTTCGGTATGAGTGAGTCAGTGCAGTTTCAGGATAAGGTCGTGATCGTCACCGGTGCCGGCGGCGGGTTGGGCCGTGCCCATGCGCTGCTGTTCGCCAAACATGGCGCAAAAGTGCTGGTCAACGACCTGGGCGGTTCCACCCAGGGCGAAGGCGCCAGTGCCTCGGCCGCCGACCGCGTGGTGGCGGAGATTCGCGAAGCCGGCGGCATCGCCGAAGCCAATCATGACTCTGTCACCGACGGTGACAGGATTGTGCAGAATGCCCTCGACGCCTTTGGCCGTATCGATGTGGTGGTCAACAACGCTGGCATTCTGCGCGACAAGACCTTCCACAAAATGGACGACAGCGACTGGGACCTGGTTTACCGGGTGCACGTCGAAGGCGCCTACAAAGTCACCCGCGCCGCCTGGCCCCATCTGCGTGAGCAGGGTTACGGCCGGGTGATCTTCACCGCGTCCACCTCGGGCATCTATGGCAACTTCGGCCAGTCCAACTACGGCATGGCCAAGCTGGGTCTGTATGGGCTGACGCGCACCCTGGCGCTGGAAGGCCGCAAGAACAACATCCTGGTCAACGCCATTGCTCCCACCGGCGGCACGCGCATGACCGAAGGCCTGATCCCGCCGCAGGTGTTCGAGCGCCTCAAGCCGGAGTTGGTCAGCCCATTGGTGGTGTACCTGGGCAGCGAAGCCTGCCAGGAAACCTCGGGGTTGTTTGAAGTCGGCGGCGGCTGGATTGGCAAGACCCGCTGGGAGCGCAGCCTGGGCGTGGGCTTTGATCCGGAGGCGGGCTTCTCGCCCGATGACGTGGCGGCGCATTGGCAACAGATCTGCGACTTCGAGGGGGCAGCGCACCCCAAGGACAATATCGAAGCGCTGAAGGAGATGATGGCCAATTTGCAGAGATACAGCCTGTGATCGTTGCTTGAAAAAGCTTGAATCCTACGGGGCGCTGATGGCGCCCCGTTTTATTCCAGGCATAAAAAAGGCCGCTGCATAGGCAGCGGCCGAAGTAGACGTTGGATCAAGGAGCGACAAATCAACGTCAGTGAACACCGGTAATAGACTGAAAACAGTCATCAATCTATGTAAATCTGGCTTTCCTTCCGGTTGAGGAAGCGGGCCGTTTGCCCTGAAAGCCCGATAAGAATAGCCGCTTGTAACAAAATGAGTAATGCCGATTCGTGACAAGGACTGTTGCTGAATCAGCAACAGTTTCGACGTTCTCCATACATTCCCCTGATAACCCGCCATCCATCCAATGCATGCCTGCGCCCGGAGCCCCGGCCAGAGCGCTCAGTCATCCTTTTGAGTGACAACACGAATCCCTCCTTGGTGCGCTTATCGCTCCTGATGGGCGGCAGTAGGGTGGGGCCTTCTGTCACTCACCGGGGAAGACGCATGACAAGAACAACAATGCGCGCCATCTTCAGGCCACAGGCGCTGGCCGCTGCGGTTGCGTTGGGTTGCTGTGCTCAGGCACAGGCTGTTTCATTCAACATTGGCGAGATCGAAGGGCAATTCGATTCTTCGCTGTCGGTGGGTGCGAGCTGGGGCATGCGCGACGCCGATAAAAAGCTGGTGGGCACCGTCAACGGCGGTACCGGCCAGGCGTCTACCGGTGATGACGGGCGCTTGAACTTCAAGAAGGGCGAAACCTTCTCCAAGATCTTCAAGGGCCTGCATGACCTTGAGTTGAAGTACGGCGACACGGGTGTGTTCGTGCGCGGCAAGTACTGGTACGACTTTGAACTGAAGGATGAAGACCGCGAGTTCAAACCGATCAGTGACCACAACCGCAAGGAAGGCGCCAAGTCCAGCGGTGCGCAGATTCTGGATGCCTTCGTCTATCACAACTATTCGCTGGGTGATCTGCCGGGCACCGTGCGAGCGGGCAAGCAGGTGGTGAGCTGGGGCGAAAGTACCTTCATCGGTAACTCCATCAACAGCATCAACCCGATTGATGTGTCGGCGTTCCGCCGTCCGGGGGCCGAGATCAAGGAAGGGCTGATTCCGGTCAACATGCTGTTCGCGTCCCAGAGCCTGACCAATCAGCTGACGGTCGAAGGTTTCTACCAGTTGGAGTGGGACCAGACGGTGCTGGATAACTGCGGGACCTTCTTTGGTGGCGACGTGGCAGCGGACGGCTGCACCAACAACTACACCGTCGGGAACCCGGCAATCAGGCCATTGCAGCCTGTGGCGGCGGCGTTCGGCCAAGGATTTGGCGCGACCAGTGAAGGGGTCATCGTACGTCGCGCCGGCGACCGTGATGCACGGGATTCCGGCCAGTTCGGCGCCGCCCTGCGCTGGCTGGGGGACGACACCGAGTACGGCCTGTACTTCATGAACTACCACAGCCGCACGCCAACGGTGGGGACCATCACCAACAACACCAGCCTGGCCACCCTGGGTGCTATTTCCGGCACCGCCAACGGCATCGTGCCCGGCTCCGGCGCGGGCTTGGTCCAGAGCCTCATGCTCGGCCGTGGCCAGTACTACTTGGATTACCCGGAAGACATCCGCTTGTTCGGCGCCAGCTTCTCCACCACCTTGCCCACCGGCACCGCGTGGACCGGTGAGATCAGCTACCGGCCCAATGCCCCGGTGCAACTCAATACTACCGATCTGACCCTGGCCCTGATCAACCCCGTCGCCGGCCAGCTGGCCTCACCCATCCGCAGCAACTTCGGCGACGACAACAAAGGCTATCGCCGTAAAGAGATCACCCAGATCCAAAGCTCCATGACCCAGTTCTTCGACCAGGTCCTGGGCGCCGAGCGCCTTACGGTGGTCGGTGAAGCGGCCATCGTGCACGTCGCAGGCCTGGAAGATAAAAGCAAACTGCGTTACGGCCGGGACTCGGTGTACGGCGCCTACGGTTTCCAGGGTGACACCGACGGTTTTGTCACCTCCACTTCCTGGGGTTATCGCGCGCGGGCGATCCTCGACTACAACAACGTGATTGCCGGGATCAACCTCAAGCCCAACCTGTCTTGGTCCCATGACGTCGCCGGTTATGGCCCCAATGGCCTGTTCAACAAGGGCGCCAAGGCCATCAGCGCAGGGGTCGACGCGGACTACCGCAACACCTACACCGCCAGCCTCAGCTACACCGACTTCTTTGGCGGCGACTACAACACCCTGACCGACCGCGACTTCCTCGCCCTCAGCTTCGGCGTGAACTTCTGATCTGGCTTAAACAAGGACAAACATCCATGCGTAAGACAATTGCAGTGTTGGCCCTGAGCCTGTTGGCCGCCAACGTGATGGCAGCGGTGTCGCCGGAAGAGGCGGCCAAGCTGGGCACCACCCTGACCCCGGTGGGCGCCGAAAAAGCCGGCAACGCCGACGGCTCGATTCCGGCGTGGACCGGCGGCATTCCGAAAAATGCCGGTGCGGTGGACAGCAAGGGCTTCCTGGCCGACCCGTTCGCCAGTGAAAAACCGCTGTTTGTGATCACCGCAGCCACCGTCGACAAGTACAAGGACAAACTCTCCGACGGCCAGGTGGCGATGTTCAAGCGCTATCCCGAGACCTATAAGATCCCGGTGTACCCAAGTCACCGCACGGTCAACCTGCCGCCGGAGATTTACGAGTCGATCAAGCGCAGTGCGCTGAACGTCAAGCCGATCAACGATGGCAACGGCCTGGAAAACTTCACCGGCAATCGCTACTACGCCTTCCCGATTCCCAAGAATGGCGTGGAAGTGCTGTGGAACCACATCACCCGTTACCACGGCGGCAACTTGCGGCGCATCATTACCCAGGCCACGCCGCAGACCAACGGCAGCTACACGCCGATCCGCTTCGAAGAGGAAGTGGCGGTGCCGCAGTTGATCCCGGACATGGACCCGGCCAAGGCGGCCAACGTGCTGACCTTCTTCAAGCAGTCGGTGACGGCCCCGGCGCGCCTGGCGGGCAACGTGCTGCTGGTGCATGAAACCCTCGACCAGGTAAAGGAGCCGCGCCTGGCGTGGATCTACAACGCCGGCCAGCGTCGCGTACGCCGCGCACCGCAAGTGGCGTATGACGGTCCGGGCACGGCCTCCGACGGTCTGCGCACCTCGGACAACTTCGACATGTTTTCCGGTGCCCCGGACCGCTACGACTGGAAGCTGGTCGGCAAGAAGGAGATGTACATTCCCTACAACAGCTACAAGCTCGACCAGCCGACACTCAAGTACGACGACATCATCAAGGCCGGCCACATCAATCAGGACCTGACTCGCTATGAGCTGCACCGCGTGTGGGAGGTGGTGGGCACGGTCAAGCCGAGTGAGCGGCATATCTACGCCAAGCGCCACATGTACATCGATGAAGACAGCTGGCAGGTGGCGCTGGTGGATCACTACGACGGCCGTGGCCAACTGTGGCGTGTCGCCGAGGGGCATGCGCAGTTCTACTACAACCACCAGACCCCGGCGTATACCGTGGAAACGCTGTACGACATTATCGCCGGGCGCTATATCGCGCTGGGCATGAAGAACGAGGAGAAGAGCAGTTTTGTGTTCGGTTTCAATGCCAAGGCGGCGGACTACACGCCAGCGGCATTGAGGGCTGAAGGCGTGCGCTGATCCCGATGTGAAATGCCCCCCACTGTGCGAGCGTGTTCGCACAGTGGGGGGTGTATGCCTTGAATTTTATGCCCGCCAATCACCCTGCTGAATACTTCTTCAACAACCGCCGACCACAGGACTAGGGTAGGCGCCAGGTTGCATAACAATAAAAAGCAGGATGCAGCAATGACCGCCATGACCCGCTGCCTGGACCGTCCTGGATTCATGCCTCGGCTGTCCGCCCACCATCTGTTGCGCCCACGCTTGGCCGAGCCTTTGCTGGCGGCGCAGGTGAGGGTCAAGTTGTTGTGCGCGCCCGCTGGCAGTGGCAAAAGTGCGTTGTTCGCCGAATGCGCGCTACAGGCACCCAAGGATTGCCCGGTGCACTGGTTGCCGCTCAACGGTATTGCCCTGAGCCCCCTCGATCTTTGCCAGCGCCTGGCGCAGAACCTCGACCTGCCGTTCATCGATGAAGCGACACTGCTGTCGGACCTTGCGCGTTGGCAGGCCCCGGCGTGGGTGTTCCTTGATGACTTCTGCCGTTTGCCCGCGCCGGACACCGACGCCTTGCTCGATCGCCTGTTCACCGCCAGCAGCCCGGCGCTGACTTGGTGGCTGGGCACGCGGCGGCGCCCGCTGTGCAATTGGCCACGGCTGCTGCTTGACGATGAATTGCTGGAGTGCGGCGCAGACCTGGCGTTCAGCCCGGTCGAGATCCAGCAGCTGCTCACTCATGCGCCAGGGCAGTCGGTCGACCAGGTGCTGCAGTTCAGCGCCGGCTGGTGTGCCGGTGCACGCATTGCCTTGCTGGGTGACGGCCACCCGGAAAAGACCTTGCTCGATTACTTGCAACACGAACTGTTCAGTACCTTGCCACCCGAACTGGCCGAAGCCTGGCGCGTACTGGCCCATCTGCCGCGCTTCAATGCGGGATTGTGCGAGCACCTGTTCGGCTTTGGCGACGGTGATCAATATCTGCACGATCTGCAGGCCCTCGGCGCGTTTATCCAGCCCTGGGAAGACACCGAGTGGCTGCAGGTCTTTCCACCACTCGCCGATTTGCTGCGTGATGAGCCTTGGCCGGCCAAACGTTCATGGCACCGTCGCGCCTGCCAATGGTTCACCGCCGAACAGGACTGGCAGGCTGCGTTTGAACACGCACTGCTCGCCGAAGAATATGAAGTGGCGGTGAGCCTGTTGCAGCACTTCAGTTTCGAGGACCTGTTCCGCCAGCAGAACGCGATGCTGCTGTTGCGCCTGCATGAACAGCATGGCGATGAACTGATGCTCGGCTCGGCGCAGTTGGTCGGGTTGCTGACGGCGGCGTTGCTGTTCGCCGGGCGCTTCGAGCAAGCCGCGCAATGCATCCACCAACTGGCGCGGTTCGCGCCGCAGCCGACGGCGGCGAAACAGCGTTATCTGCTGGCCCGCTGGCAGGCGCAGTGGGGCTGGTTGCTGCATCTGGGCGGTGATGCCGAGCGCTCGCGGGAGCATTTCCTCGAAGCGCTACACGCCTTGCCCGACAGCGCCTGGACGTCGCGACTGATGTGCCTCTCGGGCCTGACCCAGCAAGCCTTGCTGCGCGGTGAGCTGGACGTGGCCCAAGGCCTGAGCCGCGAAGCCTTGTGCCTGGCCCGCGCCCATGGCTCGTTGCTGCTCGAGGCCTTGTTGGAGCTGGACCACGCGCAACTGCTGGAACAGCGTGGTGCCCCCTACCGGGCCCAGAGCCTGTTGGAAAATGTGCAGGCGATGTTGCTCAAGCAGCGCCTCAAGGCCGGGCCCTTGGTCGGGCGCATCGCCTTGAGGCGGGGGCATCTGGCGTTGCGCCAGGGGCAGGACAGCCTGGCTGCCGAGTGTTTCGAGGCGGGCTTGAAGATGTGCCTGCACAGCCAGGACAAGCGCGTGCTCTATGGGTTTCTCGGCCTGGCATTGCTGGCCGCCAACCGCGGTGACTACGCCCAGGCCTTTGTGCAGCTGCGCGACGCCGAACGGTTGATGCAACAACGTCAGGTGCCGGACACGGTGTATCGCGCGGTGTTGCTGCTGGTCAGTGGGCATTTCTGGTTGCAGCAGGGCCGTGCCGAACTGACGGTGGAAGCGGTGCGCCGCGTGCTTCGCCACTTTCGTGGGCCCCAGGCCAAACAGGCCCCGCCCGCCACCCTGGAATTGGTGCCGCGCCTGGAGTATCTGCTGGTGCTGGCTGAAGTGAAGCTGGGGGGTGCCGATCAACCCGTGGCACGGCTCACGGCCTTGCTGGAAGCCGCCCATCAGCGCGGCATGCTCTGCCTGGAAACCGAACTGCGCCTGGTGCTGGGCGAAGTGGCCTGGCAAGTCGGCGACTGTGCGCTGGCGCGCCGCTCGCTGCAAACCGGGCTGGAGTTGGCCGCGCGTTGCCAGGTGCAACAGGCGATTCGCGAACTGCGGTTGCGATCGCCGGGGTTGTTGAGTGAACTGGGCATGGAGCCGCAAGCGCCCGTCTCGGGTGCGGTAGAGAGTCCACTCAGTCAGCGCGAGCTGGAGGTGCTGCAGTTGATCGCGCTGGGCAACTCCAACCTGGAAATCGCCGACCGCCTGTTTATCTCCCTGCATACGGTCAAGACCCACGCGCGGCGTATCCACAGCAAGCTCGGTGTGGAGCGACGCACGCAAGCAGTGGCCAAGGCCAAGACCCTGGGGTTGATGGCCTAGGCGCAGAACGCCTGGCGGTATTCGCCGGGGGTGGCACCCATGGCCTGGCGAAAGCGATGGGTAAAGTGGCTGGCGCTGGAGAACCCGCACATCAAGGCGATTTCACCCAAGGGCAGGGCGCCACTGCGCAGCAGTGCCTGGGCGCGGGTGAGGCGGCGCGCCAACAGGTATTGATGGGGCGGCAGGCCGAAGCTTTGGCGGAACATCCGTGCGAAATGGTATTCCGACAGCGCGCACATCCCGGCCAATTGACCCAGGCTGATCGGGTCTTCCAGATGCTGGTCAATGTACTCCGCCAACCGCCGTCGCTGATGTGCCGCCAGCCCGCCTTTCAACCTCAGCCCTTCGCGGGCGCCGACCTGGCTGAGCAGGGTGTGGCTGAGCATTTCATGGGCCAGGCTGCTGGTCAGTAGGCGCTCGGCGGGCTCGTGCCAGTTCAGTGCGATCAACTGGTGAAAGCGCCGGGCCTGGCTGGCATCTTCCAGAAAGGTGCTTTCGCGCAGTTGCAGGGCGCGCGGTTCGCGGTCGAGCAAGGTGACGCAGCCCAGGGCGAATTGCTCCGGGCTGAAGTACACATGGGCCAGGCGGATTTCGCCGTTGATCACCCAGGCTGACTGATGCTCGGCGGGCAGGATGCACAACTTGTCCGGCCCGCCCTTGGTGCCTGGCTGGTCGCGCCGAAACGTGCCGGTGCCGCCGCCGATGTAGCACGACAAGGTGTGATGACTGGGCGCCTGGTAATCCTGGGCATCGTGATGGTTGCTCCACAAGGCCGCAGACAAGCCGTCACCGAGCTCGGCGCAGGCTTCAAGGCGTGCATTGGGCGAGCGGTTAAGGGCTTGAAAGACTTGCAGGGATTCCAGATCAGGCATGGTTCGTACTCTCCGACGCCTTGCATCCTACTCCGCGCGGCGGACGCTGTGCGCCCACCGCCCGACAAAAGCGCAAGATTGTGCAAGAGCGCGCGATGGGTCGCAGGCCACACTGTGGCTCAATCGATGGAGCCCGCTATGAACCTTTCCCTGTATTTACTCACCGTGTTGATCTGGGGCACCACCTGGATTGCCCTCAAGTGGCAACTGGGCGTGGTGGCAATCCCCGTGTCCATCGTTTATCGCTTTGGCTTGGCGGCGCTGGTGTTGTTTGCGCTGTTGTTGCTCAGCCGTAAGTTGCAGGTGATGAACCGGCGTGGGCACTTGATCTGCCTGGCCCAGGGGCTGTGCCTGTTCTGCGTCAACTTCATATGTTTTCTGACGGCCAGCCAGTGGATTCCCAGTGGGTTGGTGGCGGTGGTGTTTTCCACGGCCACGCTGTGGAACGCGCTGAATGCCCGGGTGTTTTTCGGCCAGCGGGTGGCGCGTAATGTGTTGATGGGCGGCGGGCTCGGCTTGATGGGCTTGGGCCTGCTGTTCTGGCCGGAACTGGTGGGGCATGCCGCCAGCCCGCAGACCTTGCTCGGTTTGGGGTTGGCGTTGCTCGGGACCCTGTGTTTCTCGGCGGGCAACCTGTTGTCGAGCCTGCAACAGAAGGCCGGGCTCAGGCCGCTGACCACCAATGCCTGGGGCATGGCGTATGGCGCGGCGATGCTTGCGACCTATTGTGTGGTACGCGGGATTCCCTTCGAAATGGACTGGAGTGCACGCTACATCGGCGCGCTGTGGTACCTGGTGATCCCAGGTTCGGTCATCGGCTTTACCGCGTACCTGACCCTGGTCGGGCGCATGGGACCGGAGCGCGCCGCTTATTGCACCGTGCTGTTCCCGGTGGTGGCGCTGAATGTGTCGGCGTATGCCGAGGGGTATCAGTGGACGGCGCCGGCATTGGCGGGGTTGGTGTTGGTGATGGTGGGGAATGTGTTGGTGTTTCGGCGGGTGAGGGTGGTTCAGGCTGTGAATCCGGTCCTCCAGGCAAAACAAATTTAATGTGGGAGCAGGCAAGCCAGTGCCCACATTCGAATAGTGTTGTCTCCTGCATTTGACCAGGGTTGTTGGGGTTATTTGAGGCCTAGGCGTTTGGCCATGCGGCCGAGGTTGGCGCGGTCCAGGCCGAGTTCGCGGGCGGCGCTGGCCCAGTTGTGCTGGTGGCGTTCCAGGCAGGCGCTGATCACCTGGCGCTGATACTGCTCGGTGGCCTGGCGCAGGTCGCCGGTCACGACGGGTGCGCTGCGGGTTTGCTCTTCGATCAACGGTGCGCTGACATCGGGCAGGTCCAGGTCCTGGGCATTCAAGCTGAGAATCTTCGGACGCTCGCGACAGTTGCCCAGGGCTTTCAGCGCGCTACGTCCGATCAAATGCTCCAGTTCCCTCACGTTGCCCGGCCAGTTATAGGCCAGCAGTGCCGCCTGGGCGTCGCTGGTCAGGCGCAGGCTGCCCAGGCCCATGCGTGAGCGGTTCTGTTCGAGGAAGAAACCGGCCAGCAGCAACACATCGCGCCCGCGTTCACGCAGCGCCGGTACTTGCAGCGGGTACACGCTGAGGCGGTGATAGAAGTCGGCGCGGTAGCGGCCATTGCGCACTTCATCGGCGAGGTCGCGGTTGGTGGCGGCGATCAGGCGCACATCCACCTGGTGCTCCTTGTCCGAGCCCAGGCGTTGCAATTGGCCGCTTTGCAGCACTCGCAGCAGCTTGGCTTGCACGGTGAGTGACAGCTCGCCCACCTCATCGAGGAACAGCGTGCCGCCATTGGCCAGTTCGAACTTGCCGCGGCGTTCGTTCAACGCGCCGGTAAAGGCGCCGCGCACATGGCCGAACAGCTCGCTCTCCACCAGGGTTTCCGGCAGGGCGGCGCAGTTCAGGCTGATCAGCGGTTTATCGGCGCGCGTCGAGGCGGCGTGGATGGCCTGAGCCACCAGTTCTTTGCCCACCCCGGTTTCGCCGGTGATCAGTACGGTGAGGTCACTGCCACCCACCAGCTTGATCTCCTCCACCAGGCGCTTGTGGGGTTTGCTTTGGCCGATCATTTCCTTGTGCTGCTGGCCGCTCGCCTCGCGGTAGATTTCGGCGCGCAGGGTCAGGCGCTCGATACGTTCGGCGACGTTGACGGTGGCGGCGGCGAGGCTGGCGAAGGCTTGCAGGGCATCCAGTTCCACGCGTTCAAAGCGCTCGGTGTCGAGGGCGTCCAATGTCAGCAGACCCCAGGGCTGATCGTCGACGAACAGTGGGCAACCCATGCAATCGTGGACTTCCAGGTGTCCGTGCAATCCATCGACCAAGCCGTCGTAGGGGTCGGGCAATTCGCTGTCACTGTCGAACCGCGTGGGTCCTGGGCTGCTCAGTAACACGGCAAAACGCGGGTGTTCGCTGACCTTGAAGCGTCTGCCCAGGGTGTCGGCGCTTAAACCGTCGACCGCCAGCGGCACCAGCCATTCGCCGTCCAGGCGCAACAGCGCGGCGGCGTCACAGGGGAGCAGGGCGCGCATGGCCTGTAATAGACGGCGATAACGCTCGCCTTCGGGCAGTTCACGGGACAGGTCGGCGACCAGGGGCAGCAGGGTGGTGAGCAGCGATTGCGCAGTCATAATGACTCCTTGTAGTCCTTATGACTATAAGGTCTAGGAGGTCAGACTGACTACATATTAATTAAGTTGTTGAAAATATTGGATTTATTAGTTGGCACGAATACTGAGTAGGTAAAGGCAATCAGTAAAAAAGCCCAGGAGGCTCTCATGCTTAGTGCCCAAGACCGTGCCATCGTCAAATCCACCGTGCCCCTGCTGGAAAGCGGCGGCGAAGCGCTGATCACCCATTTCTACCGCATGATGCTGTCTGAGTACCCGCAAGTTCGCCCGCTGTTCAACCAGGCCCACCAGGCCAGCGGCGACCAGCCCCGTGCCCTGGCCAACGGCGTGTTGATGTACGCGCGGCACATCGACCAGCTCGACCAACTGGGCGACCTGGTGGCCAAGATCATCAACAAGCACGTGGCCTTGCAGATCCTGCCGGAGCATTACCCGATCGTCGGTGCCTGTCTGCTGCGCGCGATTTCCGAAGTATTGGGCAGCGAGATTGCGACCCCCGAGGTCATGAGTGCCTGGGGCGCGGCCTATGGCCAGCTGGCGGATATCCTGATCGGCGCCGAGACGGCGATCTATGAAGAGAAAGCCCAGGCGCCCGGTGGCTGGCGAGGGGCGCGGCCGTTCCTGTTGGTCAAGCGTGTGGAGGAGAGTGACGAGATCATCTCCTTCTACTTTGCCCCGGCTGACAACGGCCCGATCCTCGCTGCCGCGCCAGGCCAATACATCGGCATGAAACTGCTGCTCGATGGTGAGGAAGTGCGCCGCAACTATTCCCTGTCGGCCCTGACCGACGCCGGCGTGTACCGCATCAGCGTCAAGCGCGAAGCCGGCGGGCGGGTGTCCAACTACCTGCATGACCAGATGCAGGTGGGGGCGACCATTGACCTGTTCCCGCCTTCGGGTGAGTTCACCTTGGCGGCCAGCGACAAACCGCTGGTGTTGATCAGCGGTGGGGTGGGCATCACGCCGACCTTGCCGATGCTCGAAGCGGCCCTGGCCACCGAGCGTCCGGTGCACTTTATCCACTGCGCACGTAACGGCGGGGTGCATGCGTTCCGTGATTGGGTGGATGCCCTGGCGGCCAAACACCCGCAGCTCAAGCGCTACTACTGCTACGCCGAAGATGACGGTGTAAGCCCCGCGGCGGACAAGGTCGGCCTGCTAAGCCAGGACCAACTGGCCGCCTGGTTGCCAGAGCAGCGTGACATCGACGCCTATTTCCTGGGCCCTAAAGGCTTCATGGCCGCGATCAAACGCCACCTCCAGGCCCTGGGTGTACCCGAGAAACAAAGCCGCTACGAGTTCTTCGGCCCGGCTGCGGCACTGGAATAAGGTTCGGCGTTAAACCGAGTCGGCATCGTCGCGGGCAAGCCCGGCTCCCACGGGGAAATGCGACCCCCCCTGTGGGCGCTGGGCTTGCCCGCGATGGCGTCCGTACTGCCACAACATTTCTCCAGATTAATCCCCCGTTAACCCCTCTCTGTTTAAACCACTCCCTGTGTGTAAACTTGCGGCCATTGGCACAACCAAACAAAGGGAAGCGGATATGAGTGACGAATTGCGTTTAGGCAGGGAGCGGCGCTTTCTGGTGTTGCTGGGCATCATCTGCCTGGCGCTGATCGGCGGTGCGCTTTATATGCAGGTGGTGTTGGGCGAGGCGCCATGCCCGCTGTGCATCCTGCAGCGCTACGCCTTATTGCTGATCGCGATTTTTGCGTTCATTGGCGCGGCCATGCGCACCAAAGGGGCTCTCACGTTTTTCGAAGGGCTGGTGATACTCAGCGCCCTCGGCGGTGTGGCCGCAGCCGGTCACCACGTCTACACCCAGTTCTTCCCGCAGGTCAGCTGCGGCATTGATGTGCTGCAACCGATCGTCGACGACCTGCCCCTCGCCAAGGTGTTCCCCCTGGGCTTCCAGGTCGATGGCTTCTGCAGCACCCCGTATCCGCCGGTGCTGGGTCTGTCCCTGGCGCAGTGGGCGCTGGTCGCGTTCGTGCTGACCGTGATCCTGGTGCCGTTGGGCATTTACCGGAATCGCCAGCGCAAAGCCTGAGCCCGTCCCTGAAACGCCCCGGTCCTTCTTGAGGGAAGACCGGGGCGTTTTTGCTTGTAGGGATTTGTGAACAGAACGTGACACCGGACAATTTTGGGTGCGCGCAGTGTGCGACATGTTGTCACACGGAAGCGTCCGCAGGACGTTTCTGACCCGCCGAACTGCCGCCAAAATTTGCATAAAACCGCCAAGATGTGCTGTCAGTTCGTGGTGGCGACAGGGCCGCGAACCTCACGCCGCGCCAGCAATTGCGTGATGTCCGAATGCCTTGTTTTATGGGGGCTTGCATCGGTTTGGCTTGCCCTTACACCCCGTAAGGGCTGCGGCGGATGGGCCTATAACACGGCAATTTTTGTGGTTTTTGTTGAGAATCTAACGCGATAAGATCGCGAACCTTTGCAATATTGGTGAAGGATTATTGCTGTAATCGATAAAAATTATTTCTTTATAAGACATGGTTTATACATCGCTAGCTAACTACAATCGCCCGCACTGAATGTCCTGCGCTGTTCAATATTTGAGCACAGGAGCGGTCGAGGGGCAGATGGATGGCTCTGTGCGACCCCAAGGTTCCGGCAGCCTTTCAACTATCCGCACCAAATGGAATTGGTCTGTAACAAGGCCTTTAACCACGAAATCGAATAAGAACTCACCGCAGGTCCGTGAAACGCCCCCTTATGGCGTGCCGGGCAGGCTCTTATTCAATCGAAGAGAAATGCCAACCCTTGGCAGGGTGAAGTGTTGGCGATCAAAACCCAACTGCATTGCGCAAGCTGCTTTAGAGGTCGTGAGATGAGTAAAAACAGGTACCCCCGATTACTAGGCTTTTTGCCGCTGCTTGGCATGATGTTAATGCTGGGAGGCTGCAAGTGGACCTTGATGGACCCAAAAGGACAGATCGGTCTGGATCAACGAAACCTGATCATCACCGCCACCCTGCTGATGCTGTTGGTCGTGGTGCCTGTGATCATCATGACCTTCGCCTTCGCCTGGAAATACCGCGCGTCGAACACCAACGCGACCTACGCGCCGAAGTGGTCGCACTCCACCAAGATCGAAATCGCGGTGTGGCTGGTACCGATCCTCATCATCATCGCCCTGGGTTACATCACCTATAAGTCGACCCATGAGCTGGACCCGTACCGTCCGCTGGAGTCCGACGTCAAGCCGATCAATATCGAAGTGGTCGCGCTGGACTGGAAGTGGCTGTTCATCTACCCGGACCTGGGTATCGCCACGGTCAACGAGATCCAGTTCCCGGAGAACACTCCGCTTAATTTCCGGATCACCTCCGACGCCGTGATGAACTCGTTCTTCATCCCAGCCCTGGGCGGTCAGATCTACGCGATGGCAGGCATGCAGACCCGACTGCACCTGATCGCCAACGAAAAAGCTGAAATGGAAGGCATCTCCGCAAACTACAGCGGCGCTGGCTTCACCGGCATGAAATTCAAAGCGATCTCGACGAGCCAGGAAGGTTTCAACGCCTGGGTAGCCGAAGTCAAGGCCGCACCTAAACAGCTTGATCAAGCTGAATACGATGCCCTGACCAAACCGAGCCAGAACAACCCAGTCGCTCTGTACTCCGCGTATGAGCCGAACCTGTTTCAGAAAATCGTCGACAAGTACGAAGGTATGAAGCCAGGCAAGCCGGTCAAGCACGAGAAGAAAGAAGTGGCCGCGGTTGAAGGTTCTGACACGGGCTCGCATTCAACTGCTGGGGCAGAGGAGTAAACGATGTTTGGTAAATTAAGTTGGGATGCGGTCCCGTTCCACGAGCCGATCGTAATGGTGACCATCGCCATGATCGCGCTGGGTGGTCTGGCACTGTTTGCAGGTATCACGTACTTCAAGAAGTGGACCTACCTGTGGACCGAGTGGTTGACGTCGGTCGACCACAAGAAAATCGGCGTCATGTACGTCATCGTTGCCATGGTCATGCTGCTGCGTGGTTTTGCCGACGCCATCATGATGCGTACCCAGTTGGCCATGGCCACCGAGGGTTCGCCTGGCTACCTGCCACCTGAACACTATGACCAGATCTTCACCGCTCACGGTGTGATCATGATCATCTTCATGGCGATGCCATTCTTCACCGGCCTGATGAACCTTGCCTTGCCGCTGCAGATTGGTGCCCGTGACGTTGCCTACCCGTTCCTGAACTCCCTGAGCTTCTGGCTGCTGGTTTCCGGCGTGGTGCTGATCAACGTGTCCCTGGGCGTCGGCGAGTTCGCCAAGACCGGTTGGGTTGCGTATCCGCCATTGTCGGGCCTGCAATACAGCCCTGGCGTGGGTGTGGACTACTACATCTGGGCGCTACAGTTATCAGGACTCGGGACGACATTGACGGGGGTCAACTTCCTGGCCACCGTCCTGAAAATGCGCGCCCCTGGCATGAAACTGATGGACATGCCGATCTTCACCTGGACCTGCACCTGGGCCAACGTCCTGATCGTGGCTTCGTTCCCGATCCTGGCCGCTACCATGGCGCTGCTGTCGCTTGACCGTTACCTGGATTTCCACATTTTCACCAACGAACTTGGTGGCAATCCAATGATGTACGTGAACCTGTTCTGGGCATGGGGTCACCCTGAGGTGTACATCCTGATCCTGCCAGCGTTCGGTATCTTCTCCGAAGTGATCTCGACCTTTACCGGCAAGCGCCTGTTCGGTCACCACTCGATGGTCTATGCATCGGGCGCAATCTCCGTACTGGGCTTCATGGTTTGGCTGCACCACTTCTTCACCATGGGTTCGGGCGCCAGCGTCAACGCCTTCTTCGGCCTGGCGACGATGCTGATTTCCATCCCGACGGGGGTGAAGCTATTCAACTGGCTGTTCACCATCTACCACGGTCGTCTGCGCATGACCAGCCAGGTCCTGTGGACCCTGGGCTTCATGGTGACCTTCGCCATCGGCGGCATGACCGGTGTACTGCTGGCCATCCCGGGTGCTGACTTCGTCCTGCACAACAGCCTGTTCGTGATCGCTCACTTCCACAACGTGATCATCGGTGGTGCGGTATTCGGTTACATCGCTGGCTTCAGCTTCTACTTCCCGAAAGCGTTCGGCTTCAAGCTGCACGAAGGTTGGGGCAAGGCTGCATTCTGGTTCTGGATCTCGGGCTTCTTCGTCGCGTTCATGCCGCTCTATGCTCTGGGCTTCATGGGCATGACCCGTCGTCTGAACGCTACTACCAACCCTGAGTGGGTGCCGTACCTGTACGTCGCCATGTTCGGTGCGGTGATGATCGCTGTGGGTATCGCTTGCCAGCTGATCCAGCTGTACGTGAGTGTCCGTGACCGTAAGCAGAACGCTTGCGAATCCGGTGACCCATGGAATGGCCACACCCTGGAATGGTCGACTTCGTCGCCACCGCCGTTCTACAACTTCGCCGTGATCCCGACTGCGAACACCATTGATGCGTTCACCGAAGCCAAGGAAGACGGTACTGCGTACCAGCGTCCTAAGCACTACGAACCTATCCACATGCCAAGCAACACCGCCACTGGCGTGGTGATGGGTGCGCTGTTGACCGTGTTTGGTTTCGCGATGATCTGGCACATCTGGTGGCTGGCAATCGCGAGCCTGGTGGGCACTATCGGTTACTTCATCATTCACGCTGCCCGTGATGATCAAGGCTACATGGTGCCGGTCGAAACGATCGAACGCATCGAAGCCGAGCAGCACGCTCGCCTGGTAGCCGAGAAGAAGATTCCGGCCAACCGTGTAGAAACCTCGTTGGAACAGGCTTAAACCATGTCGAACTTAGTGACCAATGCTGGACACGCCCATGTCGATGACCATGGGCACGATGACCATCACCACGACTCGGGGCCGATGACCGTTTTCGGTTTCTGGCTCTACCTGATGACCGACTGCATTTTGTTTGCGTCGATCTTCGCGGTGTACGCGGTACTGGTAAACAACGTAGCGGGTGGCCCGTCGGGCCACGACATCTTCGAACTGCCTTACGTGCTCGGCGAAACCGCCTTGCTGTTGTTCAGTTCGATCACCTACGGCTTCGCCATGTTGGCCTTCTACAAGGGCAACAAGAAAGGCGTACTGAGCTGGTTGGCCCTGACCTTCCTGTTCGGTCTGGGCTTCATCGGCATGGAGATCAACGAGTTCCACCTGCTGATCTCCGAAGGCTACGGCCCGCACCGTTCCGGCTTCCTGTCCGCGTTCTTCACGCTGGTAGGCACCCACGGTCTGCACGTAACGGCTGGCCTGCTGTGGATGGCGGTGATGATGTATCAGGTCAATAAACACGGCCTGACCAACACCAACAAGACTCGCCTGAGCTGCCTGAGCCTGTTCTGGCACTTCCTGGACGTGGTCTGGATCTGCGTCTTCACCGTTGTTTACCTGATGGGGACTCTGTAATGGCTAATGCACACTCCCATGACCATGACAGCCATGATGCGAGCCACGGCAGCGTTAAGTCGTACGCCATCGGCTTCATCCTGTCGGTAATCCTGACGCTCATCCCGTTCGGTCTGGTGATGTACCCGACTCTGCCGAAGTCGATCACTTTGATGATCGTACTGGCGTTCGCGGTGATTCAGGTTCTGGTTCACCTGGTGTACTTCCTGCACCTGGACCGTTCCAAAGAGCAGCGCGACAACGTGATTGCGTTCGTGTTCGCAGGGTTGGTAATCCTGCTGCTGGTTGGCCTGTCGATATGGATCATGTTCAGCATCCATACGTTCATGATGGCGAAGTGAGGTAAGACCCGATGTCGCTTAAGCACTTTATCCAAATCACCAAACCGGGGATCATTTTCGGTAACGTGCTTTCTGTGGCGGGCGGTTTCTTCCTGGCCTCCAAGGGACATGTCGATCTGGCCATCTTCCTGGCTGCAATGATCGGCACTTCCCTGGTGGTAGCTTCCGGATGTGTGTTCAACAACTGCATCGACCGTGACATCGATATCAAGATGGAGCGCACCAAGAATCGCGTGCTGGTCCAGGGCCTCATCTCCCTGAAGCTGGCACTGATCTACGCGACCGTCCTCGGTGTTGCCGGTGTGGCGTTGTTGTACAAGGTGGCCAATCCGCTGGCGGCGCTGTTTGCCGTGATCGGCTTTGTCATCTACGTCGGCCTCTACAGCCTGTACCTCAAGCGCAAGTCGGTTCACGGCACGCTGGTGGGCAGTCTGTCGGGGGCGATGCCGCCGGTGATTGGTTATGTGGCTGTGACCAATAGCTTCGACATGGCCGCGCTGACGCTACTGGTGATGTTCAGCCTGTGGCAGATGCCGCATTCGTACGCCATCGCGATTTTCCGCTTCAATGACTACCTGGCTGCTTCGATTCCGGTCTTGCCGGTAAAACGCGGCATCCAGGTCGCCAAGAAACACATCCTGCTGTACATCCTGGCCTTCCTTGTGGCGACCTTGATGTTGACCTTCAGTGGCTACGCCGGCATGAGCTACCTTGCCGTCGCCGCCGCCATGGGCATGTACTGGTTGTACATGGCCTGGACCGGCTACAAGGCGGTGGATGACACCGTCTGGGCACGCAAGCTGTTCGTGTTCTCGATCTTCACCATCACCGCGCTCAGCGTGATGATGTCCCTGGATTTCCAAGTGCCGAAAGAGCTGTTGCTGACCTACGCTCACTGAGTGGTCCCGCAGTGAAAAAGCCCCGCCGTCGAGAGACGCGCGGGGCTTTTTCTTGGGTGTGGTTTTAAATCTGCGCAGGGTTTTCTCGTCATACCCCTCTGTACGAGTTGTGCGAATCCATCACCCCTCTACCAGGATTAGCCCTATGGTCAGCGTCAGTCGTCGGTCCCTTCTCGCCCTGGGCGCAGCCCTGCCATTGCTGGGGCGCCTCGATTGGGCGGTTGCAGCGCCGCCGCCGGAAAAGCCTGACAAGGTGCGGCTCAATTACAACGAAAGCCCTTACGGCCCCTCAGGCGCTGCGCGTGAGGCGATGCAGCGGGGTATCGCTACCGCTGGGTTTTATCCTTACGACTCTATGTATGCGTTGGCAGGACTGTTCGCCCAGCAGCAGGGGATTGCCGAAGAGCAGGTGGCGGTCTTTGCGGGTTCGATGGCGGCCTTGCGCTATGCGGTGCTGGCGTTCACCACTGAGAGCCGCGGCCTGGTGATGGCCATGCCGTCCTACGAGGTGCCGCGCCAAGCGGCGCGGTCGAACAAGGCACCTGTGAAGGAAGTCAGCCTGGGGGCCGACCACGCCCACGACATCCCGGCCATGCTTGCCGCCGATCCACAGGCCGGCATGCTCTACGTGTGCAACCCCAACAATCCTACTGGCACCATCACACCGACCGAGGCCATCCGCCACGCGTTGGCGAACAAGCCCAAAGGCAGCGTGCTGGTGGTGGACGAGGCTTACATCGACTTCGCCGACGTGCCCAGCGTGGTCAGTTGGGTGAAGGACCACGACGACCTGCTGGTACTGCGCACGTTCTCGAAAATCTACGGCATGGCCGGTGCCCGCCTGGGTTTGGCGATCGGCCACCCGGCGCTGCTGGAGCGGCTGGCCGTGTTTGGCGGCGACAACGTGCCGGCGGGCACCAGCTTGCTCGGCGGCCTTGCCAGCCTGGAAGACGTGAAGCTGTTGCCGCAACGCAAGGCCCTCAATAATCAACTGCGTGATGAGACCGTGGCGTGGTTGAAGGGGCGTGGTTTCACTTGCACGGCGTCACAGGCGAACTGTTTCATGATCGATGTGAAACAACCGTCGGAGCAAGTGATCGAGAAACTGGCGACGCAGGGCGTGATGATCGGCCGGGTGTTTGAAAGCTGGCCGCAGTGGGTGCGGGTGACGGTGGGCGATAAGCGGGAGATGGCTCGGTTTCGCGAGGTGTTTGCAGCGCAGGTCGAACGCGCGGGTTAACCCCCTGCAAAACAAATGTGGGAGCTGGCTTGCCTGCGATCGCATCACCTCGGTTTCGCTGATTGACCGAGGGGCTGTATCACAGGCAAGCCAGCTCCCACATTTGATTCTGCGGTGCAGCTTGCTTCGGGTTACTGCTGCGCGATGCTGTAACCCTCAAACGCCGTCTGCTGCTGCAATGCAGTGATCACGCTCTTGCGGCTCAGCGGCTGTTCAGCGCCTGCGTTATCCACAAAGCTCTCCACCTCCAGCTCCGCTTCATCGCCTTCACCCACAAAGCTGAAACCCAGGAATTCGAACGCCTCGCGGTCCACGTTCAGCTTCGAACGCGGCGTGCGCAGCGGCAGCGTGACGCTGATGCCATCTTTGCTGATCACAAACACTTCGGCTTCTTTCTTCGGCCGTGATGCCTTGCTCTTGCCGGCGCTCGGGTTGCTGATGGCCTGGTGGCTCTGGTTCAGCACTTTCAATGCCAGGCCGTAGACCAACTCCTGGAACTCGGGGTCGTCCTTGAAGCAGGACAGAATGCGGCTGATCGAAAACTGGCTGCTCAAGTTTTCCAGCGCAGCGTTATCGGCGGCTTCGGCGTCCTTGAGTTGCTTGAGCTGGCCCATCAGGTCGTAGGCCTTGTCGTCGTCAAAAGCATCGTGGGCTTGACGGATGGCCACGCGCAGTTCGCGGATCTGATCGCTTTCCTTGGACGTGTGAAAAGCGTCCAGCACCATCTCGCTGATGATCTTGGCCGCTGGCAGATGCTGTGAAAGATTGATGGCGTTTTCGTATTCGGCTTTGGAAGGCAAGGCGACTACGGATTCTTCGGGGGCGGATTTTTCGGTGTAAGAATCGGACATTGAAATTTCACTACTTCAGTAAACGAGGACAAAAAAGCGTCGGGCATTTTCAGGGGGGAGGGAGGTCAGGTCAAGGCAGCACAATGCCCTCAGGTTCTGCTGATCCATATCAACAGGCGCCTTGGGGACACTCGCTACAACAACGCTGGGGCTTAGCCCGCCCCAGCGATTCGCTTGATGACGCATAAAAACAACTGCAGACCTGACCATGCCGGCTGTGTCCAGAGCCCCCGCCGCGCCGCCCGCCGACCTGTTCACCCGTCGTGGTGGCCTGGGTTACATGCAGTTCTGCAGCGACTGCCATCTCAACGCCGGCACGGTGGAAACCGGTCGATGCGCGTGATTAATCCAACTGCTTGAGGCAAGCTTCGAACATGGTCAGGCCTTCCTCCAGCACCGCGGGCTCGATGGTCAGCGGTGCCAGCAGGCGGATGATATGCCGCGACTTGCCGCTGGGCATCAGCAACAAACCGGCGTCCCGCGCCAGGCCGAGCAACTGGGTGAGCTGTTTCGGCGCGGGTGTGCCGTCAGCGTTGGCCAGTTCGATGCCGCGCATGGAGCCCACGCCGGTCAGGCGGCCGAGGTAAGGTGTCAGGCCGTGTGCGCGCCAGGTTTGATAACGGCTGACGATGGCTTCTTCCTGTTGTGAGCCCCAGGCGCTCAGGTGTTCATCGGTCATGGCGTCGAGGGTGGCCAATGCTGCTGCGCACGCAATGGGGTTGCCGGAATAGGTGCCGCCCAGGCCACCTTTGGGCAGGTTGTCCATCAGCGCCTTGCGCCCTACGACTGCGCCCAGCGGCACACCGCCAGCGATGCTTTTACCCAGCAGGATCAAGTCCGGCTCGATCCCCAGGCGCGAGAAAGCAAAACGCTCGCCGGTACGGCCAAAGCCCGATTGGATTTCATCGGCAATCAGCAGAATGTTGTTCTCGTTGCAAAAGCGTCGCAGCGCCTGGGCGAATTCGATATCCAGCGCGAGAAACCCGCCTTCGCCTTGCACCGGCTCGATGATGAAACAGGCCACATCGCTGACGTCGATTTCCACGCTGAACAGGCGGTCCATGGCTTTCAGCGCCTCGGCGCAAGTCACGCCGTTATCGGCGCTAGGGTAGGGCAGGTGATACACAGGCCCCGGTAGTACACCGACCTTCTGCTTATAGGGCGCCACCTTACCGTTGAGGTTGAGCGTGGCCAGGGTACGGCCGTGGAAGGCGCCGTCAAACGCGATCACTGCCGTGCGGCCGGTGGCGCCACGCACGATCTTCAGCGCATTTTCCGCCGCTTCCGCGCCGCTGTTGGTGAGCATGCCGCTGATCGGGTAGTCCACAGGGATAAATGCGGTAAGACGATCCATCAGCTCGACGTAGGGCGCGTGAGGTGCGGCATTAAACGCATAGTGGGTCAGCCTGGTCGCCTGGTCGCGAATCGCCTCGACCACACCGGGATGGCAGTGGCCGAGGTTGAGCACACCAATGCCGCCGACAAAATCGATATAGCGTTTGCCCGAGGTGTCCCAGACCTCAGCGTTTTTACCGTGGCTGAGGCTGATGGGGTGAACGATGGAAATCGACTGGCTAATGGTTTCGTGGCTCATGAATCGGGGACTCGGCAGTGGCGGGCGTGTTTTTATCTAAGCCGGGCGCCCGCCCTTGTCGCAAACGAAATAAAGTCGCCGGGTCATGACTGAAAGTCGGGATGTGCGCCGACATAGTCCACCATCCAGTTGAGGAAGGCTTTCACCTTGGGAATCTCGCCGGCATGTTCGGCGTGGGCGATGAAGTGCGCGCCGCTGCTGGGCATCGCATAGTCCCAGGGAATCATCAGGCTGCCCTGTGCGAGTTCATCAGCCACCAGATACTGCGGCACCAACGCCACGCCATAGCCCGATTGTGCCGCGCGGATGCACATGTAGAACGTGTCGAAGCGCGGGCCGTGGTAGCTGTTCTGCGAGTGCAGGCCCTGTTCCAGGAACCATTCATGCCAGGCTTCCGGGCGCGAGGTGCATTGCAGCAACGTGTGGCGCGACGATGCATGGCTGCCTTCGGCGACGAAACCTGGTGCGCACACCGGCACCACTGCCTCACGGAAAAGCTCAATGCAGGTCGCCCCCGGCCACGAGCCCTGGCCGAAGAAAAACGCGATATCGGCCTTGGCTTGCAACACGTCGAAAGGCTCCAGCTCGTTGCGCACATCCAGGTGGATGTTTGGATGTAGCGCTGCAAAGTCCTTGAGCTTGGGCACCAGCCAGCGGTCGCCGAAGGTTGGCTGGGTGGCGATGCGCAGCACTTCGGTCTCGCCGCCGTAGGTGAGGATATAGCGGCTGGAGATGTCCACCTGGGTGAGGATCTTATGCACTTCGGCCAGGTACAACGACCCGGCCGGCGACAGGTACAAACGCTGGCGCACCCGTTCGAACAAGTTGTGGCAAAGCATCTCTTCCAGCTGCGCCACCTGTTTGCTCACCGCACTTTGGGTCAGGTGCAGCTCTTCGGCAGCGCGAGTGAAACTCAAATGGCGAGCGGCAGCTTCGAAGCATTGCAGGGCTGTCATCGAAGGGGTCAAACGTTTAGAAATCATGCACTTCATTCCAAATCGGAAGGAGCCTTTGCCTAAAGGTCGTTTGTGGCAGTAGCGCAAAGCCGTTGATACTGCCCGGCAGCACTATAAACCGGCGCGGGCTGTGGGGCGCCGAATAATAAGGAATGACAGGGAGAGCCTTGCATGAACCCATTCAAAACCACCTTGGCCGCTATCGGGGCAACCGCCGTGCTGGGCCTGGCGAGCACCGCCGAGGCAGGCACGACACTGGACGCCATCCAGAAAAAAGGCTTTATCCAATGCGGCGTCAGTGACGGGCTGCCGGGCTTTGGCGTACCGGACAGCAAGGGCAAGATGACCGGTATCGATGTGGACGTGTGCCACGCGGTGGCGGCGGCAGTTTTCGGCGATGCGTCGAAAGTGAAGTTCACCCAGTTGACCGCCAAGGAACGTTTCACTGCGTTGCAGTCCGGTGAAATCGACCTGATTTCGCGCAACACCACCTGGACCAGCTCCCGTGATTCGGGCATGGGCTTGGTCTTCACCGGCGTGACTTATTACGACGGTATCGGCTTCCTGGTGAACAACAAGCTGGGCGTCACCGCTGCCAAGCAACTGGACGGCGCCACCGTGTGCATCCAAGCCGGCACCACGACTGAGTTGAACGTCTCGGACTACTTCCGCACCCACGGCATGAAGTACACGCCGATCACCTTCGACACGGCCGACGAAAGCGCCAAGGGGCTGGAAGCCGGGCGTTGCGACGTGCTGACCACCGATCAGTCGGGCCTGTACGCCCAGCGCATCAAGATGGCCCAGCCAGACGAGTTCGTGGTGTTGCCGGAAGTGATCTCCAAGGAACCGCTGGGGCCGTTGGTGCGCAAGGGTGATGACGAATGGTTCAGCATCGTTAAATGGACCTTGTTCGCGATGCTCAATGCCGAGGAAATGGGCATCACCTCGCAGAACGTCGAAGAGCAGGCCAAGACCACCAAGAACCCGGATGTCGCGCGATTACTGGGGGCGGACGGCGAATACGGCAAGGACCTGAAGCTGCGCAAGGATTGGGTGGTGCAGATCGTCAAGCAGGTGGGCAACTACGGCGAAGTGTTCGAGCGTAACATCGGCCAGGGCAGCGTGCTGAAGATCAAGCGCGGGCTTAATGCGCTGTGGAACAACGGCGGTATCCAGTACGCGCCGCCGGTTCGCTGACACGCCGGGGTGTTATTCGGACACCCCATCCTTCCCCGCTGCCTTGGCGCGATACAACGCCTGGTCGGCGCGCACCATCAGGGCGGCGGGGGGCTCATCCGTTTGACGCTCGGCCACACCCAGGCTCAGGGTGACCTTGAAGTCGTCCCTGTGCGGGCTGTTCTTCAACTTCAGACGGATATTCGCCGCCATTGTTTTTGCGATCTCCAACGAGGTTTTGGGCAGGATCAGCACAAACTCATCGCCACCCCATCGGGCTAACAGGTCATCAGGGCGGATACAGCGTTGCAGGCATTCAGCCACCTGCACCAGCGTCTGATCGCCCACACCGTGACCGCATCGGTCATTGATCGACTTGAAGTCGTCGATATCCATCGCAATCAGTGCCAGTGGCAGGCGAAAGCGCTGAGCGCGGTCGCACTCTTGCAGCAACACTTTTTCCAGACGGTAGCGATTGGCGACGAGGGTCAGGGCGTCCCGTTCGGCCAGGAAGCGATTTTCATCCAACTGCAGTTGCAACTGTTGATTGACCCGTGACAGCTCGCGGGTGCGTTCGGCCACCAGTGCTTCAAGGGATTGGTTGCGCCGTTCCAGCTGTTCGACTGAGCTTTTGCGCAGGTCTATATCGCGGTGGGCACCCACCATACGCGCCACCGAGCCGTCAGCATTGCGCGCAATCACGTAGCCGCGGTCTTCAATCCACAGGTAGCTGCCATCTTTTTTGCGGCAACGGTATTCGGCTTGGTAGTGGGGCGCGCGGCGGTGGATGTAGTCGTCAAACAGCTTCATCACCTGGGAGTAGTCGTCTGGGTGTATCACGTTTTCCCACGTGAACACGTTGTTCTCCAGTGCGTGGCGGTGATAGCCCAGCATTTCGTACCAGCCTGGGTTGCGATAGACGAACCCGGTGTTGGCGTTCCAATCCCAGATCCCGTCGCTGACCAGTTCCAGAACGGTGTGCAGCATGTCGGCGTTGAAGTGAGAGAAATCTTGCTCTAACGGATTATTGCCGGAGATATCGGTCATCTGCGCATTCCTTGCCTGGGCAGGCGCATAAGGCCTGCCGATGTTTACGCCGATACTCCGTGGCTGGCGCTACTGTACAACGGGACTGGAGGCCTTTGAATAGGGCAGATGTGCGGCTTACGATTGATGGCTATTGGCTATTTATTCGGCGCCACCATCCTTGTCTGCGCCCGCCCATCCGCGTTGTGCTGGTAAATCGCCTCAGGCCGGCCCAGCTCATTGAAAAACACCTGGCCAATCCCCGCCGAATTCCACAGCCGCTCGCCGGCTTCGGCATGCTCCGGAATATGCGGCACCACCTGCATGGTGCGTCGGCGCGTGAACCAATTGAGGGGCGAACGCGGCGAGTAGAGCCAACGGTTGAGGCGATCGAACCACTCCAGTAAGCGTGGTGGGAATTCGTTCTTGATACCGCTGCTGGTGATCTGCCAGATCCTGGGACCAGCATTGCGATAACGAATCAGTACTTCGTAAACAAACGAGTAGTGCACGTCACCGGAGAGGATCACGTAGTTACCCGGCGTGCGCGAGTGGCGGAAGATATTGAGGATCACCTGGGCAGCGCCGCGATGGGCCATCCAGTTTTCCGCATCGACGAGCAAGGGGTAGCCGCACCAGCTGAAGACTTTCTGTACGGTCTCGATCAGCTTGACGCCAAAGATTGGCGCGGGCGAGACGATGATGGCCGAGGGGTGGTCCAGCAGTTCCTGTTGCAGTTCGCTCAAGGCTTCCCAGTCCAGCAAGCCGGAGGGTTGCTTGAGGGTGAACTCGCTGCGCCAGCGGCGCGTGCGAGTATCGAGCACCACCAGGGCAGGGGTGGTGGGCAGTACGTAGTGCCAGCGTTGAAATTTCAGCAGTGCCTCGAGCAGTTCATCCTGTGCAGTGGCGTCCAGATGGTTGGCGTGCGGCTGAGCAGTGAGCGCTTGGGTCTGGTTGATCAGTTCGCCAAATACATCCGGTTGGTTGCCCCAACCTTGGCACAGCAGGTAGGCCAACAGCGCGTTGCCGATGATGCGCTTGGAAAAGGGGTGGCCGTACGCAGTCTCTTCCCATTGGGCGCTGAGGTTCCAGTCATCGGTGATGTCGTGATCATCAAAGATCATCAGGGTGGACAGGTGAGCGAAGACCCGCGCGACGCCTGGCAGGCCATCGCGGAATCGTTCTATCTGGACCTGTTCACGGGCGTAACGCTGCTGTCGTTCTGCATTGAGCTGCGGAGGTTGAGGCGCGATCAGCGTCCAGGGCGTCGGCGACCACACCAGCAAATACATCGCGATGACTTCGGCGAAGGTCACCAGGTGATTGTCGGCAGTGCTGCTGGTAAAGATCGGCTTTTTCACGCCCCCGAAGAAGCGTTCGCGCAGGGTTTCGTTGCTGTCCAGCGCCGGCAGCAAGTCGGCGCGATGGTAATAGCTGGCGCTGTGTCCATAGAGGCTGGCGCTGTCATCTACCACCGCGCCCTCCAGGTATTCATCGAACAAACCCAGACGTGCAATCAAGGCATGTATCGCCCGTAGCATCGGCCCAGCTACATCGTCGGCGTAGACTTGGTCGCCGCTCATCATCAGCAGCGCCGGGCGGTCGGCCGGGCTTTGGGCATCGGCCAGCAGGCGGTCGACACACAGCAGACCCTCGTCGGCGCTGTGATGGGGTTTGCGGCATGAGCCGTGTACCAACTGATGGATGCGGCTGTGCAAAACGAAACTTGGGAGGCAGGCGTTGGCGTACAGCAGGTGCGGTGCCCAGTCGGCGATGCCGGTGTTGTCGAACGACAGGTCGTAGCTGATCGCCACGTCCAGGGGCAGCGCGTCGTCCAGCGTCACATCGATCAGGTGGATAAAGGCATTGCGCCCCACGCGTACGACCTGGCATTGGTCTGGCGAGATAACCCGTGTTTGTGCAGGCAACGTCAGCGTCAATTCCAGTGCGCGACTCCCCACCAACCACAACACCAGGCGCCGTGGTTCGAGGCGTCGCAGCAGTGGGCCAGCCAGTACGGCGGGCAGTGTGTCGGTGTTCGGCATGCAGATGAGGTTTCCAGGATGGTTTGAACCGGCAAGGTTAATCCAGTGAATGTCATGGTTTTGTTAAGGAAGAGGACGAAGGGCCGTGCACTGCCCTTCGTATGCAGCGGTTAGAGCAATCGGCCTTGGCCGAGGCTGTCCAGTCCACTGCCGCTTCTGCGGCGACCGTTGTTCGTCGTACGATCAGGGTCGGCGGCGTTCAGGTCTGTTGCATCAGTGCTGCGCTTCCTGCGCTGGGGCTCTGCATCATCCTGCTGCAGGGGGGGAATTGAACGCTGCCCAGTGTGTGATTGATAGCGCTAAGCATGGATGTTTCCTTCTATTGAGTAGTGGCTTACTTCGCCTGTTGGGGCGAAGTGAGGCCAACCTTATAGGGGACGAAACGGGTCAGCTATAAACGCGCTGCTGCAAGATATGACCAGGGGGGTTGGCGCTTTCAGACGTCATCTGAGGGGCTGTTCGTGCAATTCTCTAGCCCAGGAGATGTAGCGCCTTGCTTGCGCTTTCGCACAAACGCCACGGGATTTCCCGCCACCACGAGGGTTGGAGGCGGGGGGTATTGCCTGTTTAAAACGTGGCAAGCAAGGGGCACTCAGGTGTGCGAATCGTCAATCACCTTCGGCACCGTGAAACGGAATTCACTGCCCCGACCCACTTCACTCTCTGCAACGATCTTGCCGCCATGGGCTTGGACAATACCTTGCGTAATGTACAGCCCCAGCCCGCTGCCGGTCGGGTTGTTTTCTGTTTGGGTCCAGTAGCGATCGAACACGTGTGGCAGTTGTTCCGGTGCAATACCTTCACCGGAATCGCGCACCGAGAACACGATTTCTTCACCACTGCTCATGGCGCTGATACCGATGTTGCCTTGGCGCGGGGTGAATTTGATGGCGTTGCCAATCAAGTTCGACAACACCTGGAACAGACGCTCCGGGTCGGCGTTGATCTGCAGGCCCGGCTCGGCGTTGAACGACAGGTCGATGCCTTTCTCCATTGCCAGGGGGGCCAGCAACGAGTAGGCCTCATCGAACATCTGGCTCACATCCAGGCTCACCGGTCGCACCACGTAACGCCCAGCCTCGATTTTTGAGGTGTCGAGCAAGTCCTCCAGCAGCACATTCATGCGTCCGGCGGCCTGTTGCATGGTGTCGATGGCCGAGGAAATCCGCCGCGAAGTGTGGGGGCCATCGGAGCTGAAGGCTTGCTGCATCATGCCGCACAGCATGGAGATCACTGTCATCGGGTTGCGCAGGTCGTGGGACACCACCGCCACCAGCTCATCGCGGGCGCGCACGGCTTGTTGTTCGCGCAGCACCTGGCGGGCCAGGTCGTTTTCGAGAGCCGAGCGGCGCAGATCGTTGGCAGCAAAGCGGTCGCCATGGCTCCACTTGGTGGAGATGCCAGCCATTTCCACCTTCCAGATTTCAAACGAAGTGCGTGGGCGAAGTCGCAAGCCTGCGTCGGAGTTTTCCAGGTCCAGCGGTTTTCTCGGGTCGCCGCTCCAGTTGATGTTCTCTTTGACTTCCGGGCGGAACCACAGCACGCCGTTATCCACAGGCTTGGGCAGACTCATTGCCAGCACACCACTGGCCACCTGCTGGAACTCGGCCGCCGGCGGGTACACCGACGACAGTTTATGGCTGGAGAACACCGGCTCGCCGCCCTCTTGCAGCCACTTGTGCAAGGCACGGATCTGCGCCGGTTCCGGGCAGTTGCCGTAACGGTGCAGTTGCTTGTCTTCGATGATCGCCACGCCGCCGGACAGCGTCAGGTCCATCAGCAGCTGACCCTGCTGTGCCAGGCCGTCGAACACGTTCTCTTCCGAGCGCTTCATCGCTTGATCCAGCAAAGCCAGGGCCTCGACTTTCTCTTCACGCTGGCGGCTCAGGTCCAGGGCTTCCATGGCGCTGATCTGCAACGACAGCACCTGGCCGATGGTCTGGCAGGCCGTACGCAGGTCGTTGGGCACCAGCAACGGTTCACGGTTGCCGCAACTGATCAGGCCCCACAGCGTGTCGCCCTTCATCAGCGAGATGCTCATGGACGACAACACGCCCATGTTCTGCATGTACTGGCAATGAATCGGCGACACGCTGCGCAGGGTAGCGAAGCTCAAATCCAGTGGCTGGCCAGTGTCTGGGCGCAGCTTGGGCAGCAGTGGCACGGGCTCGTAGGCCGCATTTGGGATGATGCGTAGCCAATTGGTGCGATACAGCTCGCGCGCTTGCTCGGGGATGTCGGATGCGGGGAAGAACAGCCCGTTGAACAGCTCCATGGACGGTGCCGACGCTTCGGCAATCACCTGGCCATGACCTTCGTCTTCGAAGCGGTAGATGAGCACACGGTCGTAACCGGTCATGGCTTGGATTTCGTTCACGCTGATTTCGTACAGCGCTTGCAGGGTTTTCGCCGACTGCAAACGCTGCAGCATTTTGCCCAAGTCACTGGTGCGCCCCTTCAGCGCCCGGGGGCGGAAATCTTTGAGCAGCGGTTCGAATTCGAGCACCAGCACATTCTGATGGCGATGCAGCAGGCCTTCGAATTCCGCGCCGTTAAACGTGACGTGCAAAGGTGGCGCATCGAAGAACGTATTGTGATCGGCCATGACGGCAACCGCCTTGGCGTGTTCGGCGCCTACCAGCGTGTGCAGCGGCTGGCCCAGCAGCGCCTCGGGAGCATGGCCGAACAGGCTGCCGACGTTGGCACTGACCTGGATGATGTTCAGGTCCGGCTCCGACAACGTCAGCAGCACACCGTGGGGTTGGATCGCTCCGGGAAAGCGGATAGGCTCGTCGGCACAGTTGGCAAGCAGCTCTTCAAAGTCTTCGGGTTTCACAGCAGTACCTCCTGGCTGTCGAGCCATTGCTCAAAGCAGCTGAATGTTGAACGGGCAGCGTTCACCGCGCTCTGTCTGGCCGGCGCGTCCAGTGGTTGGTCGCCGAGGTAGTCGAGAAAGTCTTTCCAGCGCCGACCGGTTTCGACGCCGTAGATATTGAGGAACGCACCGCCGTTGTGGGCATTCACGTTCAGGCGCTGGGTCATTTCCCGACGCAGCACTTGGCCGCCCAGCGTCGCGCCTTCCAAGACATAAAGGGCGCCAAGGCAAGCGGCGGGGGTATCAAGGATTGGGAGTTCGAGACAGCGCGGCAGGGTGCTGACAGCTTGGTCATCCAAACCCAAGGCAGCGAGGTCGCAGACGAGCGTCGGTGTTTTCACACGCAAGACTGCGTCGTATCCATCAGGAATCAAGCCACTTTCGTACAGTGCTGATTCCAACGGCCGATAAAAACCGTAATACGCCTGGAGCAAGCGCTGATACCAATCGGCATCCAGGCCCTCGGAGAAAAACGGCAGGCGCTTTTCCAATGCCACGTGCAACAGGGCCGTGCCTGTGCGCAACGCTTCCAGCAAAGAGGGCGCACCAACGTCATGGGCCTGTGAATGCATTCAGTAAGCTCGAACTGTGGGCCTCTCGGCCATGAATGACGCGTGGAAATGGGCGGCGATTCTACACATCTCAAAGCCTTATTCTATACGCACAAGGCGAGAAGGCTGACCGACGGATCAGAAAAGTCGCTCCTTGCATCATTAATGACCACAGAGCATTGCGCGAAGTTCGGCTTCAGTGATATCGCGACGCTATCAATGCAGGGAAAGACCCTGTTGATTCAGCGCCGTCTGCACACACTCAATCAAATGACCGGTACTCCACGGCTTGGGCAAAAACCGCACCGACGCCCCCAATTGCGAGGCCAGCTTGCTATTGCCGGACGTCAACACCACCGGCACCGTGGGCCAGCGATGCGCGACCACCTTGCTCAAGTCATAGCCGTTAAGCAGACCTGGCATCTGAATATCGCTGACAATCAAGTCCACGGGCTCATCGCCCTGTTCCAGGTAAATCATTCCTTCATCTGCAGAAGGAAACGATGTCACCACTGCGCCGAATTCTTCCAGCACATCCACCATCAACGCCCGAATGATTTCGTCGTCTTCCAACACCAAAATCGATGGCTGAGCCATGATTCTTACTCCACCATCAGGGTTCATACAGGTGGAGTAGAACTCGTCTGGATAGGTTCGATTGGATGTGTTCGAGGCGATGGGTGGTCATAACAATGTCGTTGCAGGATACTGCGCCACCTCAACGACATCGCGCGGTATTCTGCGTGGACCAAAAAACCATGATCTGGATGGGCATGCGCTCTTAACGCTATCGCAAAAGGAATTGTATGTTTGCCCGTAACCCCTTGGTTCCAGAACTCATAGTGACCAACCTCGGCAACAGTCTGGATTTTTGGGTTGAACAGCTGGGTTTTTCCCTCGCTTACCAGCGCGTCGAAGACGGTTTCGCTTACCTCGACCTGGAGGGCGCGCAAATCATGCTGGAGCAATACGATCCCGACGCGGGGCAATGGCTGATCGCACCATTGGACCAACCCTTCGGGCGCGGTACCAATCTGCAAATCGACGTACCCGGCGTTGCCCCCATCCTGCAACGCTTGGCCTCTATTGGCTGGCCGCTGTTCAAGGGGGTTGAAGATGCCTGGTATCGTGCCGGCGACGTAGAGGCGGGGCAGCGGCAGTTCATCGTGCAAGACCCGGACGGTTACCTGGTGCGCTTGGTTGAACGGTTGGGGGAAAGGTCGTTTATACCGGCATAATTGCTCCGGCTTTCGTCGCAGCAACGCTTGAAATGGAGTCTCCGTGAAGTACCGCACTTTGATCACCCTCGCCCTGGTATTCACCGCGGGCCCTGCCTTCGCGGCCGGCGACGCCGAGGCGGGCGGCAAGCTATTCACTAAGACCTGCGGCGGCTGCCACAGCATCGGCGAAGGTGCGCGTGGTGGGTTCGGGCCGCAGCTCAATGGCATCATCGGCAGGCCTGCTGGGACCACCGCGGACTATCAGTATTCCGATGCGATGAAAAACTCCGGTGTGGTCTGGACCCGGGACAAGCTCGCCGCTTACATCGAAGCACCGAAGAAGGTAGTGAGTGGCACGCGGATGATCTTCTGGGGCATCAGCGATCAAGAGAAGATAGACAACATTCTGGCGTACCTTGAGACCTTTCAGCCCAAGTGACTGTTGCGCCGGGAAGGACCTGAGAGCGTGATATTTCCAGCGCTCTCCGCCAGGGTCTTCATCGTTCGCGCTGACTTCGCCGAAGTACCAATGCCCTGACTCGAAGACGATTCCTTCTTCGTTCTCGTGAGTGAAGTGAAAGCCAGCGTCGTGGAAGTCTGGCGGAATGACCAACCCCCATTCACAAGCCAGGCTTCGGTCGGTGATTCTGGTGTGTTTCGCTTTGCACCTGTTGAGCCGCGTAGGCAGTAAAAAGACCCTGGGACGCCAAGGTCTTTTTTTGCCTGTTGATCAGGTCAGAAGATGCCGGGAAATGAGCCGGGAGATTTCGACGATCGAGGTCTTGCCGGTGAATTCAAACCTCACCTTCCCCAACGACGAAAAGTAGATTTCCAACTCGGAATCCAGATCAAACGTCCCGGACGTCTCCACTGAATACGCCACGATGTTCTTGTACGGCAGCGATGTGAAATCCTTCTTGCTACCCGTTATCCCCTGCACATTCACCGCAATAATCCGCTTGGTGGTAAACACCACCCCATCACGCATGGCCTTGTACGCATCCACCACTTCTTCACCGTCCAGCAGCAGGTCGGCGACGCGTTCGGCGTATTCGTTGTTCTGCTTGAGTTTGAAAAAGCCTTTGTTGCTGAAGTCGATCATGGGCCTGCCTCCTGGGTGTATGCCGTTTTGCTCGCGGATCTGTATCTAACGCGGGCATTTTGAACGCCCTACCATGGCGGCCAACCTTACAACCTTGGCCAGATGTTTCAAAAAACGGAGCCCGACCATGCCTGAACTGTCCAACTGGCTGGCTTATGCGCTGATCTCCCTCGGCATGGTGCTGACGCCCGGCCCAAACATGATTTACCTCATTTCCCGCTCGATCTGCCAGGGCCGCACTGCCGGGTATGTGTCCCTGGGCGGTGTAGCGTTGGGGTTTCTGGTTTATATGCTCTGCGCGGCGTTGGGAATCACCGCTTTGGTGATGGCGGTGCCGTTTGCCTATGACGCGCTGCGCTTCGGCGGGGCGTTGTACCTGGCGTACATGGCTTGGCAGGCAATTCGGCCGGGTGGGCGTTCACCGTTCCAGGTGCGGGACCTGCCCAAGGACACCCCGCGCAAGCTGTTCACCATGGGCTTGGTGACCAATTTGCTGAACCCCAAGGTGGCGGTGATGTATTTGTCGTTGTTGCCGCAGTTCATCGACCCGAATGGCCACGGCAGTGTGTTGGCGCAATCGCTGGTGCTGGGCTTCACGCAGATTTTGATCAGCGTGAGCGTTAACGCAGTGATTGCCACGATGGCGGGTTCCATCGCGGTGTTTTTCGTTACCCGGCCGGGATGGCAGGTGGTGCAGCGTTGGTTGATGGGGTCGGTACTGATGGGGTTGGCGGTGCGGATGGCGGTGGATGGGCGGCGCTAAGTCGTACCTTATAGGATGGCTTTCAGATAGTCCTTGAGGGCGCCGAGCGGGGCATTGAGTTCATCCAGTGTCGACGCTTGGTGCGCGTCCACCGCAAGCCGATGCAGCTCGCGCCCCATTACAGTGCCGGCGCCGCCCAGGGCGTCGAGCGCCAGCGTCAGGCATTCATCGAGCTTCGACTGAATCCCCATCAGGTCCCCCTGCCGCACCAACAACCCAAACATCTCGCGGTCATATCTCTCCATCACCGGATCATCCCGTAGAACCG
>NZ_CP162752.1:0-1502500 GCF_054668065.1 Pseudomonas sp. S3_A09 | reverse complement strand
ATAAAAGGTACTCCGGGGATAACAGGCTGATACCGCCCAAGAGTTCATATCGACGGCGGTGTTTGGCACCTCGATGTCGGCTCATCACATCCTGGGGCTGAAGCCGGTCCCAAGGGTATGGCTGTTCGCCATTTAAAGTGGTACGCGAGCTGGGTTTAGAACGTCGTGAGACAGTTCGGTCCCTATCTGCCGTGGACGTTTGAGATTTGAGAGGGGCTGCTCCTAGTACGAGAGGACCGGAGTGGACGAACCTCTGGTGTTCCGGTTGTCACGCCAGTGGCATTGCCGGGTAGCTATGTTCGGAATAGATAACCGCTGAAAGCATCTAAGCGGGAAACTAGCCTCAAGATGAGATCTCACTGGAACCTTGAGTTCCCTGAAGGGCCGTCGAAGACTACGACGTTGATAGGTTGGGTGTGTAAGCGCTGTGAGGCGTTGAGCTAACCAATACTAATTGCCCGTGAGGCTTGACCATATAACACCCAAGCAATTTGACTACTCTAACGAGCATCAGATTGCGGTGTGTGAAGATGATACGAACCGAAAGTTCGATATCTCACAAAACACCGATCTGTCACATACCCAATTTGCTGAAGCGAGGCCACCAGGTCACGACTCAGTACCCGAATTTCTTGACGACCATAGAGCATTGGAACCACCTGATCCCATCCCGAACTCAGCAGTGAAACGATGCATCGCCGATGGTAGTGTGGGGTTTCCCCATGTGAGAGTAGGTCATCGTCAAGATTAAATTCCAGAACCCCTGTTTGCTAACGCAGACAGGGGTTTTGTTTTGGGCGATCGAAAATGACCTGGAAGATCTGGTAGTCATCCGGATTCAGGCCATGCGCGAGAGCCTTGAGCGGCTTGGGCGATTTAAGTCTGATCGTTCGCGCGAACGAATTCTTGGTGGGGTCGACGCTAACGGCGCACTCTACATAGAGAAAGTATCCTTCACCTGGAGCACCCCTCTGTGCCAACGTTTCATCGGTGTGAACCCCGCGCTGCGTCAGTGCTGAGCGCGGTTTGGACATTCTGGTAGTGGCCTCGAATGCATTCGGTCGCTGAGCGCTCTCCAGTGCCTGTCAGAGGCTTGTGAGCGCGCGATGAGTGGTAGGGCGAATTGTGCTGGTCAGGCGTGTCGCAGGCGCGCCTGGAGGAGGTGCTTGAAGTGCTGAGTCGCTCTCAAAAGAATGACCGTGCGAGTCATGCACTTTTCTATAGGCGAAAAAAAAGACCTTGAATTTCAAGGTCTTTTTTTAAGATGGTGCCCCGAGGGAGACTCGAACTTCACCATTATGACCTTGAATCGCTTTCGGGCCAGTGTATACGCTTTTCTTATATTGTTTTGGATAGAATTTTTGGGTAGAAGTTTGGTTTGAAAATCCTTGAGAATTCTGAAATGTCTGATTTCCTGGTCCTAAAAGCTGGTACTTATCACGTCCGTCTGGACGTTCCCGCAGACGCCCGAGAGGCGTTTGGTGGCCGCAAGGTGCTGACTAAAAGCCTCAAGACAGGAAATCGTTCTGAGGCTCACGTACTTAAGCTGAGATGGTTGCAGCAGTGGAAAACCGAGATTGAGAAAGCACGACGTAAGGAGTTTCCTGATTTCCGTGAAGAAGTAATGTTGATAGTCGAGAAATATCAATCTGAGATTGAGAGAGAAAGTAAGACGCCTCTTAATTATTTCGATCAAACCCCATCTGCTGCTACGAAGCGAATCATTGAAGTAACAGACGTGATTAAGGCTCATCAGCTACGACCTAGCCTACAGCGTGAAGCTATTTCTATTCTTGCTGGTCATAGTGATTACTCCCCTAAAACGCCTTTCTTCAAGAGTCGGTTGGACGCGTTTCATGCTTATGAAACTGAACAACGTAAAGTCGAATTGCACACGGTGGATCGGCACATAAAGCGAATTCGCATGCTCGACGCATTTCTTAAAGAGAGTGAGTTGCTTCTTGATCGCGACACCGTTTCAATTTTTTTAGCATCTCTTAAAGTAGAAGCAAAAACTAAGAAGCAATATCTATTTTCATTTAGTGCTTTTTGGAACTATGCAATAAAAAAAGATGCTGCTTTTAAGTCAGTTTATGGTGCGTTACAAAATCCATTTAAATATCATGAACTAAACGAAGAAAAACGAGGCATATATAAAGAAAGTAGCAGGCGGGCGTTTGCTACAGAAGAAATAGAAATGCTCTATCATAAATCTATTGATGAAGAAAATCGGAAGCTTGCGGATCTTATCCAGCTTGGTGCATACACTGGAGCTAGGATAGAAGAAATCTGTCAACTTCGAATCGACTCGATTGTTGTTGAGGACGGCGTAGATTGCTTCCATATACGTGAGGGTAAGACCGATGCAGCCGTTCGTCATGTGCCTATACACCCTAAGCTGAAACAAACTCTCAAACGCCTTGTGGAAGCGTCAACTGACGGTTTTCTGTTACAGACGGGGAGAGGGGGGAAATATGGTGTAAAATCGAAAGATTTGGGAAATGAATTCTCTCAGTTCAAAACTCGCCTTGGTTTTGATAAAAAGTGTGTATTTCACAGCGTTCGCAAAACTGCCATTACGTTACTTGAACGTGCTGATGTGAAAAACCTTATCGTTATGTCTATCGTAGGGCATGAACCTGGTGGAGCATTGAACATTACTTTTGATAGATATTCAGAGGGTCCTACTCCAAAAGCAAAGCTGTCGGCGATTAAGAAAATTGTTTATAAATTTTAAATTCCTTTTCAAGGCTAATAGCCAAGAATAGCGGCTACTCTTTCGTCATATGTATTTACATGTTTGGTAAATACATAGTTTTCTTTGTCTTTACGTATTGACACTTTCGTTAAATTTGCTATTTGTATATATAGCTCTATAGTTTTTAAGATGCGAGCAATACCCTTGTAAATACAAATCTGCGATTTGCACTTACACATATCGAAACTACTTCGTAGCTTTCTTATGTCGGGTTTGTCGAAAATTCTAGCACTTCGTTTGAATTGTAAATTTAGGAGCAATAACTATTATGTAAGGAGAGTGATTATGTTGAGCGAGTATGAAATATACAAAAATGAAGCGACAAAACAGTTTAATTTTATTAAAGAGCAAAATTCATATTGCCTCTTTTTTGCCGGAACTAGAACGGAAATTGTAAGTTACCTAGCGTATAGAATTGTCTCGATGTCTGAGGTTTTTTCAGACTTGTCAGACAGAAGATATAGCGACGATGAAAAGCTTTTTATTGCAACATGGATGGGTGAACTACACGAAGCTCACATGAGTCTTTTCCCAATAGACTTTACTGACAATAAATGCTATGTCGTGACTCAGAAAAATGGTTATAAGGTAAAACCTATAGTTGAGGCTGCTCGTAAATTCGTCTCTAGAACAAGAGGTGAAGTATGAGTAACAGAAAGAGAAGCAAAATTTGCTCATACGCTACTACTGAAGCAGAGCAACGAGAAATAAACGAAGCTATAAAAATAACCAAACACAAAAGCAAAACAGATTTTATTCTGTCGTTAATCCGTAATTCTAATACAATCGTAGTAAGTGAATTGAAAAGCTACGACGATGTATTCAATCGAGCGGGTAACGTTGGAAATCAAATTTTAAGAGCTTTGAATACGATACTCAGCAATGATATTCAAGAGGCTAAAAAGAACGACGTTTTTCGCAAGCTTGAAAATTTCTTAGAGAAAGACAATGGACAAGTTCTTAACGTCTTAGCAAAGCTAGCTGAAAATCTTGATGCAGCAGTAGATGTTTATTCGAATTACGAAGACAACATAGAATTCGCAACTTCAAAAAAACTCGCTCAAGTCATGAAGCAAAAACGTAAAGAAGCAGGTGGCGTATGAAATTTAAGATTTTGACTAGAAAATCTCATACTGCTGCTACTGTTAATTACATTCAAAAGCATATTATAAACTCTGAGTCGATGCGTTCGACGATACCAAAGTATGAAGGAACAACCCATGCAGAGTATGCACAACTGGTTGAAAGAAAATTCGAAAAGGGTAGAGCAAAAAATCAACAACGTTTGTATTTTCACAAAATTGTAGCGTTTCACCCATCAGACTCTCACAAAACAGATTCTGAACTTCTAGACATTGCTGAAGAAGCTCTGAAAATTTCAATGCCCGGTAAACGACATTACGTCATGGCCATCGAAAGAAATACTGCCCATCCTCACGTTCACATCTGTGTAGCGTTACGATCTCTAGACACTAAGCTTGTGCATAGGGACTTCGTTGACTATATCGAGATTGGAAAGGCTCTAGAGATAAAGCACGGGCTTTACAACGCTGACAGAACGGATGAGCCCTCGCCCTATGCCCCTGCTCCAAACACAGTACAAATCGAGCGTAAAACAGGCTCTAAGACGATCAAGAACGACCTTAAGGAGTCGATTGGGTATGTGTTTGAAAACGCTCAAGACACTGCTGAATTTATCAATCAGCTCGAAGAATTGAATATTTTATTGCTACCTAATCTCAATAGTTCTGGCGTGTCAGGATTGAGTTTCGAAAAAGAAGGTGAGATTTTTAAAGGTTCACAGTTAAACTTCCCAATAAAGAAGATCAAAGAAAAATTTGGTTCTGATCCATTTTTTACTCAGCTTATGAAGTATTCTGCCGAGAAAAATCAGGGGGTTTTGGAGAAGCAGTCAATGGAAGGTACTGGTGAAAAGAAAGGAATTCTAAGGAAATACACAAACAGAACTATTGATAAGCATTTTCTGAGTAACGACGAAAAGACATACTTTTTCAAAGACACAAACAAAATAGCATTTACACATAACAGAGAAAAAAACGAAGTTAACTTCACATCATCTAATTTCAAAAGCATAAAAGCTGGTGCTCAAAAAATCCTCGAAACTGGTACTGCTGTTAGCGTACCCAGTACGTGCAGGGCTGAGTTTAAGAGACAAGCTTGGATAGTTTGTAAGCTGAACAACTACCCTATGAGCGATTTTTACGAGCCAACTGAAGCTGACTATGAGAAAGCTTTGAAGCTGGTTAAAGACGAAAAAGAAAAGGAGCGTTTGAGTCGAGAGTTACAGAACTTTCAAGAAAGGCAGAGGCAAGAAATGCAGCCAAACAAAAAATCTAACAGCCCAAAGCTCAAGCTTTAATAGCATTTCAGCCGCAATTTCTAGACTGTAATGCATTGTATTCTTCGACTAGCTTTGAATAGGCTTCGTCTTGCTGTTTTTTTACAGCCCCCGCTTCATGTCCAAAGACAGAATAGTCAAAACTACTATCGTGTACTTTATCTGCTTTATCTTTGAAGTATTGACTTCTCTTTTTGTCATCTTCGCATAGCTTAGTCATAGCTAGCCTGTTGGCCTTTTCACGAGACAATTTCTTTTTAGCTTGATTAGCTAATATAATATCTTCTGCTGAAACTCTAGAGCTATCAGTGAGCTTACTAAATTGCCCATAACCAAGAACGACAACAAGCACTGCGACAAAAAGGATGACATGAGCGAACCCCCATGCTTTCTGAGCACTCATCAAAGCTCTCTTATTTTAATGACATAATCGTCACCAATTAGACAATTTCCAGATAATCTCCTGATTGAAACCTTTGGACCATTGCTTATTTGTGAGTCTATTTTTCCGCACCCACCGGCAAAACCGCTTGCTCCCCAGTTGCAAAAGCTAGTCTCTACTACACAGGTGTTTTTCTCGTCGTAAAACATCGTATATTTTGTACTGTTTTTAAGTGCTGAAGTTTCAACGAATATGCTCAACCCCAACGAGCTATCGTAAAAAGCACCATTCTGACCGTTGTACCTGGTAGAGCCTGTGATTGGCTTAGGAAAGGTAGTCGTAAACAACGTGGGCTTAGCCGGTTTTACCGGCTCAACAGGCGGCTTAGGAGTGCTAGGGTCTGGATAGGGGTTTGGCGTGGCACCTAACTGTCCCAAATTTATAGAACCATTGGGTAAATGCCCACCCATATTTACTTCCAGCGGGATTTTTACTGAGTATTCAGCAGATACTGCTTGAGCTAAAACTGTTAAAACCAGACCAATTGTTATTTCATACTTCATTCATCCCCCTTCTTTAAGTTTCTCTTGTTTTTATAGTTGCTGACGTGGAAAAACACAACCCATCCGACAAACATTAAAATCGGTATAAAATAACCACTTAATAAACGTATAATTTCAAGAGCTTCTTTACTCATACTTCCCCCTTTTAAAAATTAATCCCGACCTGTTGTAGCGTTGCTTGAAGCATTTGAAATGAATGCGGCAAATCCACAATGAGAGCAGAAGCAATCATCGTAACTATGGGCTTACCGTAGCCTCCATCTTTAGCCGATCCGTTAGACACTTGTACCAGCCCATGCACGCCGACCAAGAAATAAATCAGGCCGATGAGTTGAAATACAGAGACAATAAATTTGAGATTATCCCAAAATATTTTGGCTGTTGATTCACTCGAAAGCTTCTCGACTCTAGCTTTTAATTCACCAGCTAATTCACTCATTTCGTCGTTGAAACATGTGCTGGAAAAGCCATCTTTCTCAGATGCAATGAAACATGGCTGCTCGGAGCTTCCACCCCAAGAACTGATTATTAAGCCTAGTCCAAGTCCCGCATTTAAGAATAAAACTGCTGATATCGCATACACTACTGTCGTTTGGCGTTTAACATCTTTACCGCCTCCGCCTAGGTCAAGCATTTTGAAACCCATTAAAATAAATGTCAGTACGCCCAGGAAATAGCCTGTATATCTAACAATTTGTATAAACGTACCAACAAGCTCAGCTCTGTTAGCAGAAGCTGAAGCTTCATCTAAAGAAGTATTGGCAAAAACTGGTGAAGAAATGATGAACAATAAAATCAATGTACTTAGTTTTTTTACTATTCTTATTGTTTTGTCATTCATCAATTTCCTCTTAGTGATTATCTTTTTTGTTTTTCAAGCTGTTTTGTTGCTTATCTTGGATCTTCCACCTTTTCTTCATCTCATCTAACTCTTTCAGAGCAGTTTCTATGTCAATTTCATTAACAAGATTTAGACTTTGTGACTGACCTCCATTTTTCCCCGCATTAGAAGCGATGATTTGAGTCTTCGCTGTGACGCTCAGAGCGTCTTCAATCACCCTTTTACAGATAGCTATCACTGCGTCTGGGTCTGACCCTTCAGGATCGGTAGACAGCCCTAATAACTGTCTAGTGAGCGACTCGTTGCAGTTTTTATCAGTTACATTAGCGACGTATGATTTAGCTGTGTTAATAGCTGCGAGTACGTCTGTAGGTGAATATTTGCTTTTCTTTTTACTCATTTTTCATTTCCTCCTTTTTTAAATTTATCTACTCTGTAAGCAATTATGCCTACATTCCTGTACCCGACTTTTTCATAACTCTGAAGGTACTCATCAATCATCGACTCAACAAGTTTGCTCATTGAAAAACTTTCAATGCTAGAAACATGTCTAAACTTGCTGAGCGTCCTACTGTCTATCGAAAAATGTGCTCTATGTTTGTTATCCATTTAATGGCTCCTGTCTTTATACTTTTGCACATAAAAAAATCTTTTCAAGAGCAAGTCAAAAATAAATAGACATTAACTGCGTTTTAAGTGGGCACAAAAAAACCGCATTTAAGCGGCTGATCTGTAATTTTTAGCAATTAGAACGGTAGTTCGTCTTCTTCAGATTCAAAATTTAAGCTGCTTGTATCGAGCCAAGCGGACTCAACGCCAGTAGTTTTAACTGACGTAGCAACTGACTGATCATCTGTAGCTGCTGTAGCTGCTGTTTTCTTATTATCCGACACGGGCGTTATTTGAATAGCAAATTTCTCTAGTTTTTTACCATTTTTTATTTCTTTAGCGAAGACTATCAACTTACGCTCAATTAATTCCTTATGAGCTTTTCTAATGCTTCTGTTTATTTCTTTGGTGGGTTGAGTTTCTCTGCACTGTAGGCGATACATTAAATCTTCTATCTTGAATGTATTTACAGCTGTAAAGTTATTCGACTTGTAAAATAAATACAAAGCTCTCGCAAAGGCAGAGTTTAACTTGTTAAATTTTTTAACTTCCAGATTGAAAATCAAATCATGGTCAGCTTCGTAGAAAACTTTTAACCCCTTGGACACTGAAATCATTAACCCTTCGTCATTTTTAACCACATCACTAACAAGCCCTAACAAATACTCTTTCTCGTTTTTTACAAAACGCATTGAAAACATTTTAAGCTTTTCAAAAGTGTCGAGCGTTTTTGTTTTGTACAGTGGGAAATTTTCTCTGCTGACATTTAAGAATTTAAATATACTCTCAAATGAAATGAAAATTTCAGGCTGCTCTCTGACTATCGCTTCTTTTATGTAATAAAGGAAAATATTAAAATCAAAATTCAATGATAGTAACGGAGTTTTTATTCTAACGTTTTGGTATTGAAAAAGACTTCTTATCTCTATATCTAGATAGATGCTATCGTCTTTTTTGTTTACCGCGTTAAATATCGGCAATGACATAAACGACTTTGCTAGCGATATATAGTCGTCGCGAATAAAAATTTTCTTAGCGGTGACTTTTCTTATCTTAAACTCTTCCATAGAACTCCTTTCCTGTTGATATAACACAGTTATACATCAGAAAAAGCGGAAGTCAATATCCCTGCTTATTAGAGCAGCACACCTTGAGTTTATTTTGCGACGTACAATTGCTGTGTTCTTATTATTGAACTACACCCAACCTTATTATTCAACTACACCATGGCTTATTATTAAACTACACCATAGATGTCTGTAGGCCTTGATTTGTATAGTCTGTAGCTAACCTAAAGGGTTTTTTAAATAGTTATTAAATGGAGAACGGTCGATTATTCATCGACTTATGCTGAGAAGGGCGAGCCAAGGCGAGCGGATCTGAAGATGAATCAATACCCTTTAAACAGCCTTAAGTACATGATTTAAACTACTTCTTATGGCCATACATACTTACCTACGTCTTAAATGAAACGCCCAAGACACGGCCCTGAATGAAGCGTATAGCGGAATTAGCTAAACCGGTGAACGAATTGGAAATGCTCAAAAAATTAAAATACTAAAAGTAATAATATAGATATTTTTTGACGTTCTTTGACTTGATACGTAGAGTAATACCGCTAAAAAATTAAGCGATTAAAGCGTTAGTTTCTCAACTTGATGAAAAATCATCGATGTTTTATTTTCTAGAAAATTTTACGATTTTTGAGCACGTCGAATTTTCTTGCGTCAGATTATGGCTTAATAATAGGATAAAGTCGTGTCAATAGTTCGGCAGAAATATATTTAGCGTTGATAGCTAATCAGTTATTATGGTTGGACGCTAAAATATTTATAAGCCCTAGTTTGTGCGGATACAAGTCTCCGTACAAACCAGGACTGAGAATTAGATCAATGTATTAAATCTAGCTCTTCGGCACTTTGACTGCTTTTGTTCCCCTTTCCTGAGGGAGTCTCAGTAAAAAACTTATCCACTTTATTGAATGTGAATTTTGGTCGGTCGGGATAAGCTTGATAGTAAAGGCTCATCGTGTCCGAGCTGCTGTTGTATTTGATATGGATTTGTTTATCCGGCTCTTGATAGCCGTAAATTTCGACAAAGTCTAAAAAGTTGCTCTGCCGTGCATATCCGACATATTCGTCAACTTTTGTTCCAAAATAGAATTTCTTCACGTTTACAAAAATGCCATTTACAAAAGTATCGCTATTCCAATTGCTTTTCATGCCTGTTTCTTGGCTGATTACATAGCCCATCCCATCTTCTTTATGCTCCCACCGAAACCCTTCAGTCTTTTTGAGCAAACCAAGAATTTGAGCTTTGTAAGGTGCACTGTCACGCTTCGGATCAAGTTTTAGAAGCTGATCATCAGCAGCGTAGCTGCACGTAGCGAACGATAGAGAGAGAAACGTAGCGAGAAGTGTTGGTAGTACACGCATTTCCTGGTCCTTGGACAGAGGGTGAAAACCAATGGTGACGTACTATATTTAGCGTAGCAACAGATATCCTTTAGGTAATCAATTTTTGAATTTAAACGCTTTCAAAAAAAAGGGCCGTTTTACGACCCCTTATATACAAATTATAGACATGTTGAATCGCTATTGTAGGGGATCACCCGTGCTTAACTGTCCACGACTATTCAAGTCATTGGCAAGCCATATACCTGCTTTTGTCATAAGTCCATATGTGGCCGCTGTAAAGCCTGCCTGAATATTATCTTTTGCTTTTAAAACCTTGCCGTCGACATGTACTTCAAGATCTTTAGTTGAACCTTCAAATCCATGTTTCGGCCCAACGTCAACTTTAAAAGCCTCAACCAGATCAAAGTATTTCAACATTTCAGACTGTTCAACTTTGTGCTCAAGATTATGGGCGAATTGATTTCTGATTTTATTCAAATGTTTCAAAGCTCTTCCAAGATTGGCAGGTAATCCACTAGCAATAGCCGTGGTTAGCCTTTCGTTGAAATGTCGTAATATTTCAGAGTTGCCTTTGCCAGTAGCAAAGAACTCAATATTTTCTGGCGAGATGCGTTCTTTTAAATAAACATTCAAAAAACGCTCGCAAATCAACTGCATTCTTAAAATACAGGCACCATCATCATTTTTGCCTAGTGCTTCATGGTATAGTTTTGGATCAATAAATTTGGCGAAGTCGTGATTCAGCTTAACGTAGGTCATATTTTTACTCGATAGATTAAAAAACATCTGCTCACTTAGCGGCGAGCAGATGAATTGATCGTTCTTATTCGATATTGTGCCCGAGCTTTTTGCTCAACAATTTGTAAAAATCTGACCTGCTGCGAGGATTGCTCAATTCAGAACAGCACTCGCTCAAAGCTAGCAATGCTTGACTTTCTGTTATTTTAAAATTGCTGACTAGCCGCTTTAATTTTTCGTCATAAATATATTGTAACTCGTTGTAATCACCACATTGACCACACGAAACAAGTGAGGCATCACGCTTACCTCCCCCTTTTGTATCTTCGTAATTGTATTGGTCATTAATATCCTTGATAGAGGTTGGGCTCTCTTTAAGGAGTTGGGCAAGAATTTCGCTGATTCTGGTAGACATGCTGGTCGTATCCCTTGACTGAATGATCAAATCTACATGGTGGCACATTGCTGTGATTTCAAGCCCTAATGCCGTTTCTTGTCGCGATTGCTCCCGGTCTGATCCCGGTGATGATACGACATCCAAAAAATCAAAGATAAAATACTACTGACTTGAACAAGTCGCCAGTAGACGATGAAACTAACCGCGTATGAGTATGCTTATAGAGTTCACTTTTCATCGTCTTGAGAGTTGAGATAGTTCGCGATTACATCACCATGGCAAGCTGCTGGCTTGCAGTGGCAACCAAGTGTCTTACCTCTGAGCTTTTCAATATTTTCATCAAATTTTTCAGGTAACTTCAAAAAACGCTTTTCGAAATCATAAGCAAACTTGGCTATAACTTCGTCGCGAGTGCCTTCTTTACCCATTTGGTAAGGGTTACCCCACAAGGTTCCCCTGCCGATGTAAACATCATAACTGTCACCGTTATCTTTATTAGACACTTTGGTGATTTTCAAATTTATAATTCTTGTGGGTATTTCTTTTTCTCGCAATTGATTATCGAGTATAAAGAAACAATTCCTTTCTTCATCTTGAAAAAGAATAGCGTGCGTGACTTCCTTCAACGCTTCTTTATCTGAGCCGAACGGAACTGCATGCAATCCCTTGGACTGTGAATATTTTTCGATAAAACTATTTTCATCGGACACGAAAATCAGCTCTGCCTTTTCAAGCGAGCTGATAATTTTATCGACTTTCCTTTCAAATTTTGAATATGAAAGGAAGTCAATAGGATATGCGATTAGAACTTTTGCGTCTTTGCTCATACTAAATCTTTAACAACTGCGTCAGATTGATCCCACGCTTGCTTGAGATAATTCGCAACCAGCCTTCTATGGCACTGATGCGGCTGATGCTCACTGCACAACAAGCATCCTTCATCAATAACTTCAGGCTTTACATGTTTCTCAATATTTCTCTTCGCCATAAGATTAAGAAATTTATCCTCATATTGCTGCCAAGAAATCTCTTTTTTCTGGTATGGCGATAAAATTTCCTTGGTAGGAGCTAAATCTGGAAGGTGTATATAATCAACATCACACAGTTCTTTTAGGAAATATTTTAAATCTTCTTTTTTTGCAAATCCTGCAAGCTGTGAAATATTATTGAGCCTCACGTCAACTATTCGCTTCGTGCCGCTGATCTTAATTAGACTGAAAAATCTTTCAGCCTTCTTCTCTGTAAATCCGATAGTATAAATTTTCATAGTGACCTTAGAAGATGCCCGCGATAACTTTGTAAGCAAAGCCCTGGCCCACAACGTAATTCGGCACGTTCGTATGAACCTCGCTTAAACTGATCGTTAGACCGGTGATCTTGTTTAGAGGATAGGTTCCAATTCCCTTTTAAGGAAATAAGCCTCTGCTGGTATATCAGTCAAGCTGAGTGCGTAATTTATGCCGTTATAATCGAAGGTAGCCCGAACGCTAATTTTGTGATTATTCCACTGCTTGCCTTCAGCATCAACTTTAACCGAGACATCTCCATCAGGTTTAATAAAATACAGCGTTTGCCTAGCTTGTGTCAGCAATCGCTCAGGTACACGATCATTCACGCCGGACGTACTTTTGTAATTTGATTCCCACAGACGTGCAGGTGTATCTATCAACTGGCTGAGATTTGCTTGAACGTAATCACCTTTTTTAACCCACTTCTGAGTGGCGTCGATGATGTAGTTTTCCTGCTGAAATACGTGCTGATGCTTTGCAGTATCCCAAATAGAAATTATATCCAATGCATTCACTGCCCCCCCAGCTTGGTAGGTGGCCTCATTCTCCGAGATCCCACGACTGGCTCTGTTGCTTACAGGTCTGTACCAGGTCCCGTCCGCAGGCCCGCCAATGAGTTTACCAGCGATACATCTTTCACCGTGTTTCTTAGAGTTTGCCAAGCACACAAATTCCCTTTGAGTAGCGACCATTTTCTCACCTAATCCATTGGGTGGCCGATTGCCACTCCAGAGGTGATATATGGTGCGGGATTTTTAGTCAATAACACGTTTGATGAAACTGTATAACATAACATATCAAATGCTAAAAAGTAGCTTTCAGTTTTGAGAAACGTTTGTTGATTTCAAGAGGTCGCAGGGGGGGGGGCAAGCGGTGCAGAAGGGAGCCGTCTTTCCGGCTAAGTTCACATGCAAACGCACATTTTTTTGAGCGATTTTGCAAGAAAAGAGTAGAAATTTTGGATAAAAAAAAGGGTAGAAATTTCTTTCTACCCTTTCTCTAAGTCCTTGATTTACAAGGATTTATATGGTGCCCCGAGGGAGACTCGAACTCCCACTCCTTTCGAAAACGGATTTTGAATCCGCCGCGTCTACCAATTCCGCCATCAGGGCTCAATGGCGGCGAAGTATAGAGATGAGATTACCGTTGGTCAATCACGTTTCATGGTCAATTTTCACTATTTCCGCTAAACTTCCCGGCCCTGCTAGACGAACCCCATCATGCGCGTTGCTGACTTTACTTTTGAACTCCCTGATTCGCTGATCGCTCGCCATCCTTTGGCGGAGCGTCGCGCCAGTCGACTGCTGACCCTGGACGGGGTGAGTGGTGCCCTCGCACACCGTCAATTCACTGATTTGCTTGAGCATTTGCGCCCTGGCGATCTGATGGTATTCAACAATACCCGGGTGATTCCGGCGCGGCTTTTTGGCCAGAAAGCGTCCGGCGGCAAGCTGGAAATTCTGGTGGAGCGGGTACTGGACAGTCATCGCGTACTGGCCCATGTGCGCTCCAGCAAGTCGCCGAAACCGGGTTCCTCCATCCTGATCGATGGCGGTGGCGAAGCCGAGATGGTGGCGCGCCACGACGCGTTGTTCGAGCTCAGGTTTGCCGAAGAAGTATTGCCGCTGCTGGAGCGCGTCGGCCATATGCCGTTGCCTCCTTATATAGATCGTCCCGACGAAGATTCGGACCGCGAGCGCTATCAGACGGTGTACTCCCAACGCCTCGGCGCCGTTGCCGCACCGACCGCGGGCCTGCATTTCGATCAGCCGCTGCTGGATGCGATTGCTGCCAAAGGCGTCGAGACCGCCTATGTGACCCTGCACGTGGGGGCCGGCACGTTTCAGCCGGTGCGTGTGGATAACATCGAAGACCACCATATGCACAGCGAGTGGTTGGAAGTCAGCCAGGACGTCGTGGACGCTGTTGCGGCGTGCAAGGCGCGTGGCGGGCGAGTCGTGGCGGTAGGGACCACCAGCGTCCGCTCGTTGGAAAGTGCGGCCCGTGATGGCGTACTCAAGCCGTTCAGTGGCGACACCGATATCTTTATCTACCCAGGCCGGCCATTCCATGTGGTCGATTGCCTGGTGACTAACTTCCATTTGCCGGAATCCACACTGTTGATGCTGGTGTCGGCATTTGCCGGTTACCCGGAAACCATGGCCGCTTATCAAGCCGCCATCGCCAACGAGTACCGTTTTTTCAGCTACGGTGATGCGATGTTTATCACCCGTAATCCGGCGCCACGCGGCCCAGAGGAATAACTATGAGTCGTATGTCGTTTGAATTATTGGCCACCGACGGCAAGGCCCGTCGCGGTCGCCTGACCTTCCCGCGCGGCACCGTCGAGACCCCGGCGTTCATGCCCGTGGGCACTTACGGCACCGTCAAGGGCATGCTGCCGCGTGACATCGTCGCCACCGGTGCCGAGATCATCCTCGGCAACACCTTCCACCTGTGGCTGCGCCCAGGCACGGAAGTGATCAAGAAGCACGGCGACCTGCATGACTTCATGAAATGGCAAGGCCCTATCCTGACTGACTCGGGCGGTTTCCAGGTGTTCAGCTTGGGCGCCATGCGCAAGATCAAGGAAGAGGGCGTGACCTTCGCCTCGCCGGTGGACGGTTCCAAAGTGTTCATGGGCCCGGAAGAGTCAATGCAGGTGCAGCGTGACCTGGGCTCCGACATCGTGATGATCTTTGACGAGTGCACACCGTACCCGGCTGACGAAGACGTCGCGCGAATTTCCATGGAGTTGTCCCTGCGTTGGGCCCAGCGCTCGAAGAATGCCCACGGTGACAACACCGCTGCGCTGTTCGGTATCGTTCAGGGCGGCATGCATGAAAGCCTGCGCAAACGCTCGCTGGAAGGCTTGGACAAGATCGGTTTTGACGGCCTGGCCATCGGCGGTTTGTCGGTGGGCGAGCCCAAGCACGAAATGATCAAGGTGCTGGATTATCTACCGGGCCTGATGCCTGCTGACAAACCTCGTTACCTTATGGGCGTTGGCAAACCCGAAGATCTCGTAGAGGGTGTGCGCCGCGGTGTGGACATGTTCGATTGCGTGATGCCAACCCGTAATGCCCGCAATGGGCATCTGTTCATCGATACAGGCGTGCTGAAGATCCGTAACGCGTTTCATCGCCATGATGATTCGCCGCTGGATCCCACCTGTGATTGCTATACCTGCCAGAACTTCTCCCGTGCTTATCTGCACCATCTGGACAAGTGTGGGGAAATGCTGGGTAGCATGTTGAATACCATCCACAATTTGCGTCACTACCAAGTCCTGATGGCTGGTTTGCGCGAGGCTATTCAACAGGGTACATTGGCCGCCTTCGTCGATGCCTTCTATGCCAAGCGCGGGCTCCCTGTGCCGCCCTTGGACTGAGTTTTCCGACCCTAAGATTCACTATTTGCAACTGGAGTGCTAAATGAGCTTTTTTATCTCTAACGCCATGGCGGATGCCGCTGCGCCTGCTGCTGCCGGCCCTATGGGTGGTGGTTTCGAGTGGATTTTCCTGGTCGGTTTCCTGGTCATCTTCTACCTGATGATCTGGCGTCCACAGGCCAAGCGCGCCAAAGAGCAGAAGAACCTGCTGGGCAGCCTGCAGAAAGGTGACGAAGTTGTGACCACCGGCGGCATCGCTGGCAAGATCACCAAGGTTTCCGACGCTTTCGTGGTTCTGGAAGTGTCCGACACCGTAGAAATGAAGTTCCAGAAGGGCGCCATCGCCGCCACGCTGCCTAAAGGCACGCTCAAAGCGATCTAAGTAACAACCTTTACCAATCGACGGGGCGCGCAAGGCGCCCCGCGTTATAAGCGGGCGGCGTGATGCTGAACAAATACCCTCTGTGGAAATACGTACTGATCCTGGCGGTGCTGGCGATCGGTTTTATTTATTCCGCTCCCAATCTCTATCCTGATGACCCGGCGATCCAGATCTCTGGCGCCAGCACTACGCTGCAGGTCAATCAGGCTGATCTGGAACGCGCGAGCAAAGCGCTCAACGACGCGGGCATCCAGGTTAAAGCGGCAACATTGGCAGCTGGTGCGAAGGGCGGCTTGTTACGCCTGACCAAGCAAGAAGACCAATTGCCGGCCAAAGACGTCGTGCGCAAGGTCATGGGTGACGACTACGTTGTCGCACTCAACCTGGCACAGACCACGCCGCAATGGTTGCGCAGCATTGGCGCGCACCCGATGAAGCTGGGTCTGGACTTGTCCGGTGGTGTGCACTTCCTGCTGGAAGTCGACATGGACAAGGCGCTCGATGCACGTCTTAAAGTCTACGAAGGCGACGTGAAGAGCCTGCTGCGTAAAGAGCGCCTGCGTTATCGCAGCCTGCCGCAGCTCAATGGTGCCATCCAGCTGGGCTTCTCTGACGAAGCGTCCCGCGAACAGGCCCGTGCGCTGATCCGCAAAAACTTCAACGATTTCGATATCGTACCGGCCGACTTGAATGGTCAGGCTGTGCTGCGTCTGGCGATGAGCCCGGCCAAGATCGCGGAAATCCGCGAATACTCGATCAAGCAGAACCTGACCACGGTGCGTAACCGCGTCAACGAGCTGGGTGTGGCCGAGCCTATCGTGCAGCGCCAGGGCGCCAACCGCATCGTGGTTGAGCTGCCGGGTGTGCAGGACACCGCTGAAGCCAAGCGTATCCTGGGCAAGACCGCCAACCTGGAGTTCCGCCTGGCGGCTGAACCGGGTGCTACCCGCGCCACCGCCGAAGAGTTCGAATTCCGCGAAGGCAACCGTCCTCCAGCGTTGATCGAGCGTGGCTTGATCATCACCGGTGACCAGGTGACGGATGCCAAGGCTGGTTTTGGTGAGCACGGCACCCCTGAAGTGAACATCCGCCTGGATGGTCATGGTGGCGAACTGATGAGCCGCGCCACGCGCAGCAACGTCGGTCGCAGCATGGCGGTGATCTTCATCGAGCAACGCCCGATCACCACCTACACCAAGCAGATGGTCAACGGCGTCGAGAAAGACGTACCGGTTCAGACCTTCAAGGAAGAGAAGAAAATCATCAGCCTGGCGACCATTCAGTCGCCACTGGGTGCGCAATTCCGTATCACTGGCCTGAATGGCCAGGGCGAGTCCTCGGAACTGGCGCTGCTGCTGCGTGCCGGTGGCCTGGCGGCACCGATGTACTTCGCTGAAGAACGTACCATCGGCCCGAGCCTGGGTGCCGACAACATTACCAAGGGCGTCGATGCGGCGCTGTGGGGCATGTTGTTCGTGTCGCTGTTCATCATCGCCATCTACCGCTTCTTCGGCGTCATCGCCACCGTGGCCCTGGCGGGCAACATGGTGATGCTGCTGGCCTTGATGTCGCTGCTGGGCGCTACACTGACCCTGCCAGGTATCGCCGGTATCGTACTCACCATGGGTATGGCGGTTGACGCCAACGTACTGATCTTCTCGCGGATTCGTGAAGAGATCGCGGCGGGCATGACCGTGCAGCGTGCAATCAACGAAGGCTTCGGCCGGGCATTTACCGCGATTCTCGACTCCAACCTGACCACTCTGTTGGTCGGCGGGATTCTCTTTGCCATGGGTACCGGCCCGGTCAAAGGTTTTGCGGTGACCATGTCCCTCGGTATCTTTACCTCGATGTTCACGGCCATCATGGTGACCCGCGCAATGGTCAACCTGATCTTTGGCGGGCGTGACTTCAAGAAGTTGTGGATTTAAGGGGCTGCCATGTTACGTACAATCAACTTCATGGGCGTTCGCAACGTTGCGTTCGGCGTCACCGTGCTCCTTACCGTTCTGGCGTTGTTCAGCTGGTTCCATAAGGGCCTGAACTACGGTCTGGACTTCACCGGCGGTACGCTCATCGAGCTGACCTACGAGAAGCCGGCCGACGTCACCCTGGTGCGCAGCGAGCTGGTCAAGGCCGGCTATCACGAAGCCATCGTGCAGAGCTTTGGTGCAACGACCGACCTGCTGGTGCGTATGCCGGGCGAAGACCCGCAACTGGGTCACCAGGTAGCCGAGGCCTTGCAAAAGGTCGGCGGTGACAACCCTGCGTCGGTCAAGCGCGTCGAGTTCGTAGGCCCGCAGGTCGGTGAAGAACTGCGCGACCAGGGTGGCCTCGGCATGCTGATGGCGCTGGTCGGCATCATGATCTACCTGGCGTTCCGCTTTCAGTGGAAGTTCGGTGTCGGCGCCATTGTGTCGCTGATCCACGACGTGATCGTGACCGTAGGCATCCTGGCGTACTTCCAGATTACCTTCGACCTGACGGTGTTGGCGGCGGTGCTGGCGATCATTGGTTACTCCCTCAACGACACCATCGTGGTATTCGACCGGGTTCGTGAGAACTTCCGCGTGCTGCGCAAGGCGACGTTGATCGAGAACATCAACATTTCGACCACCCAGACCCTGCTGCGGACCATGGCGACGTCGATCTCCACCTTGCTGGCGATCGCTGCGCTGATGATCTTCGGCGGCGACAACCTGTGGGGCTTCTCCCTGGCGCTGTTCATCGGCGTTCTGGCAGGCACCTACTCGTCGATCTACATCGCCAACGTGGTGCTGATCTGGCTGAACCTCAACAGCGAAGACCTTATCCCTCCGGCCAGCACTGGCAAGGAGGTCGACGACCGCCCTTGATGGGCGCTTGTTGATCGCTGTGACAAGAAAGGCGCGAGAATTGAACTCGCGCCTTTTTTTTGCTCCAAGGCTGGGTATAGCGCGGACGTTTCGGTCCGCTTGTGATGGTCAGGAGGTTCAACGTGAACAAGTCGTTGCTGGTTGGTGCGGTATTGGGTGCTGTCGGTGTAACTGCCGGGGGTGCTGTTGCCACCTACAGCCTGGTAAAAAGCGGCCCTGAGTATGCGCAAGTGCTGGCGGTGCAGCCGGTTAAAACCCAGATAAAGACTCCCCGTGAAGTCTGCAAGGACGTCACCGTGACCCGGCAGCGTCCGGTGCAGGATCAGCATCAAATCGCCGGTACCGTTGTAGGCGCCCTGGCGGGTGGCTTGCTGGGTAATCAGATCGGTGGTGGTAATGGTAAGAAATTGGCCACCGTGGCCGGTGCGGTCGGTGGTGGCTACGCCGGTAACAAGGTTCAAGAGGGTATGCAGAACCGCGATACCTACACCACTACGCAAACCCGTTGTAACACCGTCAATGACATCAGCGACAAGGTTGTTGGGTACGACGTGCGTTACAACCTGGACGGTAAGGAAGGTTCCGTGCGTATGGAGCGCGACCCTGGCAGCCAGATTCCAGTCGACAAAGAAGGTCGTCTGATCCTGGGTCAGAACCAGCAATAACCGGTTCTGCAGGCATAAAAAAAGCACCCCGAGGGGTGCTTTTTTTGTGCTCGCCCGCTTAGCGCTTCAGCGAGGCCGGCAGGTGCGGCTGGATCGCCGTCAGGACTGCCTTGAAGCATTTGGTGTTGCCGGCAACCACGTGGCCTTTCTCAAGGAAGTCGTGACCGCCGGTGAAGTCGCTCACCAGGCCGCCTGCTTCCTGGATCAGCAGGGCGCCTGCAGCCATGTCCCACTCGGACAGGCCCGACTCCCAGAAGGCATCAAAGCGACCGGCGGCAACGTAAGCCAGGTCCAGGCTTGCTGCGCCAGCGCGGCGGATGCCGGCGGTCTGGCCAACCAGGGCGCGGAACATGCCCAGGTAGTTTTCCAGGTTGTCCATCTGGTCATCACGGAACGGGAAGCCAGTACCCAGCAGGGCGCCGTCCAGGCTGGTGCGGCCACTTACGCGCAGGCGACGACCATTGAGCTGTGCGCCACGGCCACGGCTGGCGGTGAATTCTTCCTGGCGGACTGGGTCGAGAACAACGGCGTGTTCCAGGCGACCACGGTATTTGCACGCGATGCTCACGGCAAAGTGCGGGATGCCGCGCAGGAAGTTGGTGGTGCCATCCAGTGGGTCGATGATCCACAGGTAGTCTTCGCCTTCGCCGCTGCCTTTGTGCAGGCCGGTTTCTTCGCCGAGGATGCCGTGGGTAGGGTAGGCCTTGCGCAGAGCGTCGATGATTTTCTGTTCGGCGGCGCGATCCACCTCGGATACATAATCCTTGGCGTCTTTTTCGTCGACCTTGATGGTATCCAGGCGCTCGATGGAGCGGAAGATCAATTCACTGGCGCTGCGGGCGGCGCGCAGCGCGATATTCAGCATGGGCTGCATGGATGTGTCACCTAAGGTTGTTAAAGAAAGCCGGGCATTCTAGCAGAAACTTTCTTCAGGTGAAGGACGACGTTAGCTTTCATGGCATAACCTTAGGCTGTTCTGTAAGATTTGCTCCCCTTTCCCGTGTCCGAGAGCGCCTCCCTTGCTGCAAAACATTCGTGTCGTCTTGGTCAATACCAGTCATCCCGGCAACATCGGCGGGGTGGCGCGAGCCATGAAAAACATGGGGCTGACGCGCCTGGTGCTGGTCGAACCGCGCGTGTTCCCGCACCACGAGGCCGATGCCCGTGCGTCCGGCGCCAATGACCTCCTCGAAAAGGCCCAGGTCGTCGCCACCTTAGAAGACGCCTTGGTCGGCTGCAATCTGGTGCTCGGCACCAGCGCCCGCGACCGTCGCATCCCCTGGCCGCTGCTCGATCCGCGTGAATGCGGAACCAAAGTGGTCGAGGAGGCCGCGGGCGGCGCTGAAATCGCCTTGGTCTTTGGCCGTGAAGATTCCGGCCTGACCAATGAAGAGCTGCAGCGATGTCATTACCACGTGCACATCCCATCAGACCCTGAGTTCAGTTCGTTGAACCTCGGGGCCGCGGTGCAGGTGTTGACTTACGAAGTGCGCATGGCCTGGCTGGCCGCTGCTGGTCAGCCGAGCAAGGTAGAGAAGGAAGAGGTTGCGTCGACCAAAAGTGGCGAGTTGGCCACCATGGACGAGCTGGAGCGGTTCTATGAGCACCTGGAGCAAACCCTGGTGGCCATCGAATTCCTCGATCCGGAAAAGCCACGGCACTTGATGGCGCGCCTGCGTCGCCTTTACGGACGCAGCTCGGTCAGCCGGGCGGAAATGAATATATTGCGTGGCATCCTCACGGAGACCCAGAAAGCGGCCCGTGGCGAGCTTCTTAAGCGGAAGGATTAAAAATGTTCGAGCGTTTGCGAGAAGATATCCAGAGTGTTTTCCACCGTGACCCGGCGGCGCGCAACGCCTTTGAAGTGCTGACGTGCTACCCGGGCATGCACGCCATCTGGATTCACCGGCTGTCCGGTGCCTTGTGGGGCATGGGTTGGAAATGGCTGGCTCGGTTGGTGTCGAACTTTGGTCGGTGGCTGACCGGGATCGAGATTCATCCGGGGGCCAAGGTAGGGCGCCGCTTCTTCATTGATCATGGCATGGGCATCGTGATTGGCGAGACCGCTGAAATCGGCGATGACGTGACCCTCTACCAGGGCGTGACGCTTGGTGGTACCACCTGGAACAAAGGCAAGCGCCACCCAACCTTGGGTGATGGCGTGGTGGTAGGGGCGGGCGCGAAGGTGCTTGGCCCGTTCACCGTCGGCGCGGGCGCCAAGGTCGGCTCCAATGCCGTGGTGACCAAGGCGGTGCCGCCTGGCGCAACTGTGGTGGGTATTCCTGGCCGAATCATCGTCAAGCCGGAAGTCGGCGATGAGCAGGAAGCCAAGCGCAAGGCCATGGCCGAGAAGATCGGCTTCGATGCCTACGGCGTCAGCGAAGACATGCCCGACCCTGTGGCACGCGCCATTGGCCAATTGCTCGACCATCTGCAGGCGGTGGATGGCAAGTTGGACGGTATGTGCGGCGCGCTGAAGGAGCTGGGCAGCAGCTACTGTGCGAAAGATCTGCCTGAGTTGCGCGAAGAAGACTTCGCCGAGATCAAGAGCGAAACTGCCACCAAGGCTGGCTGAGGTCTGAGGATCACCCGAGATTCCCTGTGGGAGGGGGCTTGCCCCCGATAGCGGTCTGTCAGCCATGGATTTCTTGGCTGACCTGCTGCCGTCGGGGGCAAGCCCCCTTCCACATTTTGGTCTCGATTCCTGCCTGGCCCTGTTCCTGCTGTTCGTGCTCACCCCATTCTGCTATGATTCGCGCGCCCTTTTTACGGGTAATCCTGACTAAAGTACTAGGTCTTATAGTTGACTTAAATACTCGGGAATCGCATACTTGCTCCCATTCTGAAACACCTTGGTACTTGTCCATGAGACTGACTACAAAAGGCCGATACGCGGTGACTGCCATGCTCGACCTGGCTTTGCATGCGCAAACTGGGCCGGTGTCCCTGGCCGATATCTCTGAGCGCCAAGGCATTTCCCTGTCCTACCTCGAACAGCTGTTCGCCAAATTGCGCCGTAGCAACCTGGTTTCCAGTGTGCGCGGGCCAGGCGGTGGTTACCAGTTGTCCCGCGACATGCAGGGTATCCAGGTCGCTCAGGTGATCGACGCGGTCAACGAATCCGTCGACGCCACCAAATGCCAGGGCCTGGGTGATTGCCACGCCGGCGACACCTGCCTGACACACCACCTGTGGTGTGACTTGAGCCTGCAGATCCATGAGTTTTTGAGTGGTATCAGCTTGGCTGATCTTGTGACTCGCCGTGAGGTGCAAGAAGTAGCCCAGCGTCAGGACCAGCGCCGTTGCAATACCAAGGCGCCGCGTCTGGACAAGATCGAAGCGTCCGCCGTCGAGTAACAGCCGCAGAGCTAACGGCACGCCAGCCAGCCTGATTTAGGAGAAAGTCCATGAAATTGCCGATTTACCTTGATTACTCAGCGACCACCCCGGTTGATCCGCGTGTCGCGCAAAAGATGAGCGAATGCCTGCTGGTTGACGGAAACTTCGGCAACCCAGCCTCCCGTTCCCACGTATTCGGCTGGAAAGCCGAGGAAGCGGTCGAGAACGCGCGTCGCCAAGTCGCTGATCTGGTCAATGCCGATCCGCGTGAAATCGTCTGGACCTCCGGTGCCACCGAGTCCGACAACCTGGCTATCAAGGGCGCGGCGCATTTCTACGCGACCAAAGGCAAACACCTGATCACCACCAAGATTGAGCACAAGGCTGTCCTCGACACCATGCGCCAACTGGAGCGTGAAGGTTTCGAGGTCACCTACCTCGAGCCAACCACCGACGGTATCGTCACCCCGGCCATGATCGAAGCCGCGCTGCGTGAAGACACCATTCTGGTTTCCGTGATCCACGTGAACAACGAAATCGGCACCATCAACGACATCGCGGCCATCGGCGAGCTGACTCGCTCGAAGGGTATCCTGCTGCACGTCGACGCTGCTCAGTCCACCGGCAAGGTCGATATCGACCTGTCGAAACTGAAGGTCGACCTGATGTCGTTCTCTGCCCACAAGACCTACGGCCCTAAAGGCATCGGCGCCCTGTACGTGAGCCGCAAGCCACGCGTGCGCATCGAAGCCACCATGCACGGCGGCGGTCACGAGCGCGGCATGCGTTCGGGCACCCTGGCGACCCACCAGATCGTCGGCATGGGCGAAGCCTTCCGTGTAGCCAAGGAAGACATGGCTGCCGAAAACGTGCGCATCAAGGCCCTGAGTGATCGCTTCTACAAGCAGGTCGAGAACCTTGAGGAGCTGTACATCAACGGCAGCATGACCGCCCGTGTACCGCACAACCTGAATTTGAGCTTCAACTACGTCGAAGGCGAGTCGCTGATCATGGCGCTCAAGGACCTGGCGGTTTCGTCCGGCTCGGCCTGCACCTCGGCGTCCCTTGAGCCTTCGTATGTGCTGCGCGCCCTGGGCCGCAACGACGAATTGGCACACAGCTCGATCCGCTTTACGTTCGGCCGCTTCACCACCGAAGAACAAGTCGACTACGCCGCGCAGAAAGTCTGCGAAGCCGTCAACAAGCTGCGCGTTCTGTCGCCGCTGTGGGACATGTACAAAGACGGCGTCGATATTTCCAAGATCGAGTGGGCGGCACACTAACTATAGAAGCCGCCACCCCAGCTCTGTAGGAACGTGGCGGAAAACGCAGGCGTTTCTACAGGGTTCCAGAGCGGCCCTGATGAGTGAGGATTCAGTACCATGGCTTACAGCGAAAAGGTCATCGACCACTACGAAAACCCGCGTAACGTCGGCAAGATGGACGCGGAAGACCCAGATGTCGGCACCGGCATGGTTGGCGCTCCGGCGTGCGGCGATGTGATGCGCCTGCAGATCAAGGTCAACGACAACGGCGTTATCGAAGATGCCAAGTTCAAGACCTACGGCTGCGGTTCCGCTATCGCCTCCAGCTCCCTGGCGACCGAATGGATGAAAGGCAAGACCCTGGATGAGGCTGTCACCATCAGCAACACCCAGCTGGCCGAAGAGCTGGCCCTGCCGCCAGTGAAAATCCACTGCTCGGTACTCGCTGAAGACGCCATCAAGGCGGCCGTTCGCGACTACAAGCAGAAGAAAGGCTTGATCTAAGCATTTGGCGACGAGTAAGGAGTCAACGATGGCTATCAGCATGACAGAAGCGGCTGCACAGCACATTCGCCGCTCCCTGAATGGGCGCGGTAAAGGTGAGGGGATTCGTCTGGGTGTTCGCACCACAGGCTGTTCCGGCCTTGCCTACGTGCTGGAGTTTGTCGACGAGGTGGTTGCGGAAGACCAGGTGTTCGAAAGTCACGGCGAGAAAGTGATCATCGACCCTAAGAGCCTGACCTACCTGGACGGCACCGAACTCGATTTCGTCAAGGAAGGGTTGAACGAAGGCTTCAAGTTCAACAACCCCAACGTGCGCGGTGAATGTGGCTGCGGCGAAAGCTTCAACATCTGAGGCTATTCGTGGGTACTCCTTGTCATTTCGCTTTATTCGAGCTGCAGCCGAGCTTTCGGCTGGACCTTGAGCAGCTTGCCACGCGTTACCGAGAACTGGCGCGTGGCGTGCATCCAGACCGCTTCGCTGACGCTTCCGAGCGTGAGCAACGCCGGGCGCTGGAGCAATCGGCCAGCCTCAACGAAGCCTATCAGACCCTCAAAAGTCCCCCGAAGCGCGCGCGTTACCTGCTCGCGATGAACGGTGGCGAGCTGCCCCTTGAAGTCACGGTGCACGACCCGGATTTCCTGATGCAGCAGATGCAGTGGCGCGAAGAGCTTGAAGATTTGCAGGACGAAGCTGATCTTGCGGGCGTCGCTGTCTTCAAGCGTCGCCTGAAAGCGGCCCAGGATGAGCTCAACGAAAGCTTCGCAGCCTGTTGGGATGATGCAGCGCAACGTGAACAGGCCGAACGCCTGATGCGGCGCATGCAGTTCCTCGACAAGCTCACCTACGAAGTGCGCCAGCTAGAAGAGCGCCTCGACGATTAACCCAGTGTGCTGCCCGTGATGCACGCCTGATAGACAGATAAGACCTGATTACCATGGCCCTACTGCAAATCGCCGAACCCGGCCAAAGCCCTCAACCGCACCAGCGTCGCCTGGCGGTCGGGATTGACCTGGGCACCACCAATTCCCTGGTTGCTGCCTTGCGCAGCGGCCTGTCCGAGCCGTTGCCCGATGCCGATGGCCAGGTCATCCTGCCGTCTGCCGTGCGTTATCACGCCGATCGCACCGAAGTCGGTGAGTCGGCCAAGTTGGCGGCGTCTACCGATCCGTTGAACACCGTGCTGTCGGTCAAGCGCTTGATGGGTCGTGGTTTGTCCGACGTCAAGCAATTGGGCGACCAACTGCCGTACCGCTTCGTTGGCGGTGAGTCCCATATGCCGTTCATCGACACCGTCCAGGGCCCGAAAAGCCCGGTGGAAGTGTCGGCCGATATCCTCAAGGTGCTGCGCCAGCGCGCGGAAAAAACCCTGGGCGGCGAACTGGTGGGTGCAGTCATCACCGTTCCGGCTTATTTCGATGACGCTCAGCGCCAGGCCACCAAGGACGCGGCGAAACTCGCCGGCCTGAATGTGCTGCGCCTGCTCAACGAGCCCACTGCGGCGGCCGTGGCTTATGGCCTCGATCAGCACGCAGAAGGCCTGGTCGCTATTTACGACCTGGGCGGCGGTACCTTTGATATTTCGATACTGCGCCTGACTGGCGGTGTCTTTGAAGTGCTCGCGACCGGTGGCGACAGCGCCCTGGGTGGCGATGACTTCGATCACGCCATTGCGGGCTGGATCATCAGCAGCGCCGGTTTGTCCGCCGACCTGGACCCGGGCGAGCAGCGCAACCTGCTGCAAACCGCGTGCGCCGCCAAAGAGGCGCTGACAGATGCTGCAACTGTTGAAGTGTCCTACGGCACCTGGTCAGCTCAGCTGACCCGTGAAGCCTTCGATGCGTTGATCGAACCGATGGTCGCCCGCAGCCTGAAAGCCTGCCGCCGTGCCGTGCGTGATTCTGGTATCGAGCTGGAAGACGTCGGTGCCGTGGTCATGGTCGGTGGTTCCACTCGCGTGCCACGCGTGCGTGAGGCTGTCGCCGAAGCCTTTGGCCGCCAGCCACTGACTGAAATCGACCCGGACCAGGTGGTTGCCATCGGCGCCGCGATCCAGGCCGATACCCTGGCCGGTAACAAGCGTGATGGTGGCGAATTACTGCTACTCGACGTGATTCCGCTGTCCCTGGGCCTGGAAACCATGGGCGGCCTGATGGAGAAGGTGATTCCACGCAACACCACCATCCCCGTCGCCCGCGCCCAGGATTTCACCACGTATAAAGATGGCCAGACGGCCATGATGATTCATGTGCTGCAAGGCGAGCGTGAGCTGATCAGCGATTGCCGCTCCCTGGCGCGCTTCGAATTGCGCGGCATTCCGGCGATGGTGGCGGGTGCGGCGAAGATTCGTGTGACGTACCAGGTGGATGCCGATGGCCTGCTCAGCGTGGCCGCCCGTGAATTGGCGTCCGGCGTAGAAGCCAGCATCCAGGTCAAGCCGTCGTACGGGCTGACCGACGGCGAAATTGCCAAGATGCTCAAGGACTCGTTCCAGTATGCCAGTGACGACAAGGTCGCCCGCGTGTTGCGTGAGCAGCAAGTGGATGCCCAGCGCCTGCTCGAAGCGGTGCAGGGCGCCTTGGATGCTGACGGCGAGCGCCTGCTGGACGCCGAAGAGCGCATGGTCATCGACCTGCAGATGCAGGAACTGGCCGAACTGATGAAAGGCAATGATGGCTATGCCATCGAGCAACAGACCAAGCGCTTGTCGCAGGTGACTGATGCCTTTGCCGCCCGCCGCATGGATCAGACGGTGAAAGCCGCACTGGCCGGGCGCAACCTGAATGAAATCGAGGAATAATCAATGCCGCAGGTCATTTTTCTGCCACACGCCGAGCACTGCCCGGACGGTATGGTCGTGGAGGCTGAGACCGGCAAGTCCATCCTCGAAGTTGCCCATGACAACCATATCGAGATCGAAAGCGCCTGCGGCGGTGTGTGCGCTTGCACCACGTGCCACTGCGTGATTCGTGAGGGCTTCAACTCGCTCAACGAAGCCGATGAGCTGGAAGAAGACTATCTTGATAGAGCCTGGGGCCTGGAAGCGACTTCGCGCCTGACCTGCCAGGCTATCGTCGGGACTGAAGATATCACCGTCGAAATTCCGAAGTATTCCCTCAACCATGCTGCCGAAGCGCCGCATTGATTCAAGGAAGTGTCATGAGTCTTAAATGGGTTGATGTACAAGAGATCGCTATCCTGTTGGCCGATGCCAACCCCGATCTGGATCCGTACTCCCTGAACTTTGTAGCTTTGCGTGACATGGTCATGGCACTGCCGGGGTTCGAAGATGAGCGTGATCGCGGCGGTGAGAAGGTTCTGGAAGCTATCCAGACTGCCTGGAAAGAAGAACAGGACTGACGCCTCCCTTTACGCAGTTAGGCAATACCCAATAACCCGCGTATAATTCGCGGGTTTAATTTTTCGTAAATTACCGTTTCTGGAGTTACACCATGGCTGTTCAACGTACTTTCTCCATCATCAAGCCTGACGCTGTTGCAAAAAACGTCATCGGCGAGATCACCACTCGTTTCGAAAAAGCCGGCCTGAAGGTTGTAGCTTCGAAACTCAAGCAACTGTCCAAGGCTGAAGCTGAAGGCTTCTACGCTGAGCACAGCGCTCGTGGCTTCTTCGGCGACCTGGTTGCCTTCATGATCTCCGGTCCTGTTGTTGTTCAGGTTCTGGAAGGTGAAAACGCTATCGCTCTGAACCGTGAGCTGATGGGCGCTACCAACCCTAAAGAAGCTGCTGCCGGCACCATCCGTGCTGACTTCGCTGAGTCCATCGACGCCAACGCTGTACACGGTTCGGACTCCGAAGCCGCTGCTGCTCGCGAAATCTCGTACTTCTTCGCAGCTACTGAAGTAACCGCTCGCTAAGCATCGGCTTAAAGAGTGAGGGTGAATCCATGACGACATCGACTGTAAAAACCAACCTGCTGGGTCTGACCCAGCCGGAAATGGAGAAATTCTTCGACTCAATCGGGGAGAAGCGTTTCCGTGCCGGTCAGGTAATGAAATGGATTCACCACTTTGGCGTCGACGATTTCGACGCCATGACGAACGTCAGCAAGGCCCTGCGCGACAAGCTCAAGGCCATTGCTGAGGTCCGTGGTCCCGAAGTGGTCAGCGAGGACATCTCCAGCGACGGCACCCGCAAATGGGTGGTGCGCGTGGCGTCCGGCAGCTGCGTCGAGACCGTGTACATTCCCCAGGGCAAGCGCGGTACCTTGTGCGTTTCGTCCCAGGCAGGCTGTGCCCTGGACTGCAGTTTCTGCTCCACCGGCAAGCAAGGCTTCAATAGCAACCTCACCGCCGCTGAAGTGATCGGCCAGGTGTGGATTGCCAACAAATCCTTTGGCAGCGTCCCGGCGACCGTCGACCGTGCCATCACCAACGTGGTGATGATGGGCATGGGTGAGCCGCTGCTGAACTTCGACAACGTCATTTCGGCCATGCACCTGATGATGGACGACCTGGGCTACGGCATTTCCAAGCGCCGCGTGACCCTGTCGACCTCCGGCGTGGTACCGATGATCGATGAGCTGGCCAAGCACATCGACGTCTCCCTGGCGTTGTCACTGCACGCACCCAATGACGCATTGCGTAACCAATTGGTGCCAATCAACAAGAAGTATCCGCTTAAAATGCTGCTCGAATCTTGCCAGCGTTACATGGCGACCTTGGGCGAAAAACGTGTGTTGACCATTGAGTACACCTTGCTCAAGGACATCAACGACAAGGTCGAGCACGCGGTCGAGATGATCGAGTTGCTCAAGGACACGCCGTGCAAGATCAACCTGATCCCGTTTAACCCGTTTCCACATTCTGGCTACGAGCGGCCGAGCAACAACGCCATCCGCCGTTTCCAGGATCAACTGCACCAGGCTGGCTACAACGTGACCGTGCGCACCACCCGTGGTGAAGACATCGACGCCGCCTGTGGCCAATTGGTAGGGCAGGTGATGGACCGTACCCGCCGCAGCGAACGTTATATCGCCGGACGCGAAGTGAGCGCCGCCGACGATTTACCGCTGATCGCTGTGAATCGAATCTGAGAGAGGATCTCTATGCCATTGCGCCTTGCGCTGCTTTTGCTTGTTACCGGTCTCGCGGCCGGTTGTGTTTCATCGGGTCATGAGAGCCCTTTGCAAACCGGTAAAGGCCGTGAGGAGGCGCGGGTTGCCTATGTGCAGCTGGGCTTGGGTTACCTGCAACAAGGCATGAGCGAGCACGCCAAGGTGCCGTTGAAGAAAGCGCTTGAGCTGGACAGCGACGATCCCGATGCCAATGGCGCACTGGCCCTGGTGTTCCAGGCCCAGGCCGAGCCGGAACTGGCCGAACAGTATTTCCATAAGGCCCTGGCTGCCCGTCCTGCCGACCCACGGCTGCTGAACAATTACGGCAGCTTCCTGTTCGAGCAGACACGTTATGACCAGGCCGCCCTTTATTTCCAGCAAGCCAGCACTGATACCCTCTATCCTGAGCGTTCGAGGGTGTTCGAGAACCTTGGGGTTACCTCGATGCGCCTCGGCCAGCGTGACAGCGCTCGCCAGCACCTGGAAAAAGCCCTGCATTTGAACGGTCGCCAGCCTCGGGCATTGCTTGAAATGGCTGAGTTGTCCTACGAAGACAGGCATTATGTGCCGGCACGTGACTATTACGAGCGCTTTAGCCTGCTCAGCGGGCAAAATGCACGTAGTCTATTGCTCGGCGTGCGCTTGGCGACGGTTCATGAAGAACGCGACACGGCCGCACGTTTTGGCCAGCAACTCGAACGACTCTATCCCGGTACGCCGGAATATCAGCAATACCTGTCGGAGCAATGATGAAAGCGGCGCACCCGGAAGTTGTAGCAGCTAATCGCGTAAACCCAGGCGACACCTTGCGTCAGGCCCGTGAAAGCAATGGTTGGTCGCTGGCGGAAGTGGCCCTCAAGCTCAATCTGACCACGACGTCCCTGGGCAATCTGGAAGCTGGCGCGTTCGATAAGCTGCCTGGGCACACCTTTGCCCGTGGCTATATCCGCGCCTATGCCAAATTGCTGGGTATCGACCAGGCCATACTGGTCCAGGAATTCGACCAGTTCACCGGCACCGACTCCCAGGGCAGCAACGTGCACGGCCTGGGTCGCATCGAAGAGCCTGTACGGGTTTCCCACACGATTTTGCGTATTGTCAGCCTGTTGCTGCTGATCGCGGTCATCGGTGGCGGTTTCGTCTGGTGGCAGGACCAGGCCTCCCAACGTACCAAGGACCTGACCAGCAACGCCATGGAGCACGTCGAAGTCGAAAGCGCCGACGGCACCACTCAGATTCATCCGCTGGACGAGCCGGAAGACCAGGCCGTTGCCGAAGGCCAGGCCTTGCCTGAAGCACCGGTTGCCACCGAGCAGCCAGCAGCACCGGAAACCGCGCCAGCCGCGACCGCTGCCGCACCGACTCCCGCGACGCCGGCTGCTCCGGTTGCCCAGACACCGGCAACTCCCGTGCAGACGCCAGCGACGCCGGCTCCCGCCGCTCCGGTAGCGCCTGCTATTTCGCCGCCCACCTCACCAGCGTTGATCGCCGGTGATGGTCGTGTACAGATCACCTTCATCGCTGACTGCTGGACGCAGGTCACCGATGGCAATGGCAAAGTGCTGTTTAGCGGTCTGAAGCGTAAGGGAGATACGCTTGACCAGGGCGGCAAGCCTCCTTTGACGCTGCGTCTGGGTTTTGCCCGTGGCGCGCAAGTGGCCTACAACGGCCAGCCTGTGGACGTAGCGCCGTTCACCACCGGCGAAACTGCTCGCCTGAAGTTGGGACAATAGTCATGCACGGCGAATCTCCAATCAAACGTCGCGTATCGCGCAAGATCTGGGTCGGCTCGGTGCCGGTGGGTGGCGATGCCCCCATCGCGGTCCAGAGCATGACCAACAGCGACACCAATGACGTGGCCGCCACCGTTGCCCAGATCAACCGTCTGGAAGCTGCGGGCGTGGACATCGTGCGCGTGTCCGTGCCGGACATGGACGCTGCCGAAGCTTTTGGTCGCATCAAGCAACTGGTCAAGGTGCCGTTGGTTGCCGACATTCACTTCGACTACAAGATCGCGTTGCGTGTGGCCGAACTGGGTGTGGACTGCCTGCGTATCAACCCGGGCAACATCGGTCGTGAAGACCGTGTGCGTGCGGTGGTGGACGCGGCCCGCGACCGTGGCATTCCAATCCGTATCGGCGTCAACGCCGGCTCGCTGGAAAAAGACCTGCAAAAGAAATACGGCGAGCCGACGCCGGCAGCGCTGGTTGAATCGGCGCTGCGCCACGTTGAACACCTTGAACGCCTGAATTTCCAGGACTTCAAGGTCAGCGTAAAGGCCTCCGACGTGTTCATGGCAGTAGAAGCCTACCGCCTGCTGGCCAAGGAAATCGTGCAGCCGTTGCACCTGGGTATCACTGAAGCGGGCGGTTTACGCTCAGGCACAGTGAAATCTGCGGTGGGTCTCGGTATGCTGCTCGCCGAAGGAATTGGCGATACTATCCGCATCTCGCTGGCGGCAGACCCTGTAGAGGAAGTGAAAGTCGGTTACGACATCCTCAAGTCCCTGCGTTTGCGTTCCCGTGGCATCAATTTCATTGCCTGCCCGAGCTGCTCGCGGCAGAACTTCGACGTGGTGAAAACCATGAACGACTTGGAGTTGCGCCTTGAAGACCTGCTGGTGCCGCTGGATGTTGCGGTTATCGGTTGTGTGGTCAACGGGCCGGGCGAAGCCAAAGAAGCCCATGTGGGCCTGACCGGTGGTACGCCGAACCTGATCTACATCGACGGCAAGCCGTCGCAGAAGTTGACGAATGACAATCTGGTGGATGAGCTGGAAAAGCTGATCCGCGAGAAAGCGGCCGAGAAGGTCGCGGCTGACGCAGCGCTGATCGCGCGCGGCTAAGAACGAATTTAAGGATTTGATGTGAGCAAGTCTTTGCAAGCCATTCGTGGCATGAACGACATCCTGCCGGAACAGACGCCGCTGTGGCGCTATTTCGAGGGCACTGTCGCGCGCCTGCTGGATAACTACGGTTATAAGCAGATCCGCATGCCGATTGTCGAGTTCACCGAGCTGTTCAAACGCTCCATCGGTGAAGTGACTGACATCGTCGAAAAAGAGATGTACACCTTTGAAGATCGCAACGGCGACTCCCTGACCCTGCGTCCGGAAGGCACTGCCGCGTGCGTGCGCGCCGTGCTTGAGCATGGCCTCACCGGTGCTGGCCAGCCGCAAAAGTTGTGGTACATCGGCCCGATGTTTCGTCACGAACGCCCCCAGAAAGGCCGTTATCGCCAGTTTCACCAGATCGGCCTGGAAGTGTTCAACATCGACGGCCCGGACATCGACGCCGAGCTGATCGTGCTGACCTGGCGCCTGTGGGGCCTGCTGGGTATCCGCGACGCGGTCAAGCTTGAACTCAACAGCCTGGGTACCAGCGAATCCCGCGGCCGCTATAAAGTGGCCCTGGTCGAGTACCTGTCGGCCCACCTGGACAAGTTGGACGAAGACAGCCAGCGCCGTCTGAAGACCAACCCGTTGCGCGTCCTCGATACCAAGAACGCCGACACCCAGGCCGTGCTGGTCAATGCGCCGAAAATGGCCGATTACCTGGACGACGAGTCCCGTATCCACTTCGAGGGCCTCAAGGCTCGTCTGGAGGCGGCCGGTATTCCGTTCGAAATCAACACCAAACTGGTGCGCGGCCTCGATTATTACAGCAAGACCGTGTTCGAGTGGGTCACCGACAAACTCGGCGCCCAGGGCACCGTGTGTGCCGGTGGTCGTTACGACGGCCTGGTCGAGCAGATGGGCGGCAAACCGACCACCGGTGTGGGCTTCGCTATGGGCATCGAGCGGCTGATCCTGCTGCTGGAAACCCTGGAGAAGGTCCCGGAAGAGATCTCCCGTCAGGTGGACGTGTACCTGTGCGCCTTTGGCGAGGCCGCCGAACTGGCTGCCCTGGCCCTGAGCGAAAAGGTCCGCGACCAACTGCCAAACCTGCGCCTGCAAGTCAATGCCGGCGCCGGCAGCTTCAAGAGCCAGTTCAAGAAGGCCGACAAGAGCGGTGCGCTGTATGCATTGATCCTTGGCGATGACGAGCTGGCCCAGCAAGTGATAGGTTTCAAACCCCTGCGTGGCCAGGGCGAGCAACAGAACATTGCCTTTGATGCGCTCGCTGCGCACTTGGCCACCTGCGTCGTGCAGGGTTGAAGCTGTCGAACAGCCGAATTTAGCGATTAAGGAGTATTGGGGTGTCGAGTACTGATGATGAGCAACTGGCCGAGTTCAAGGACTGGTGGCAGCGTAACGGCAAGCCCCTGGTTACTGGCGGCCTGCTGGCTTTAGTGGTGGTGTTCGGCTGGCAAGCCTGGACCAAGTATCAGGCCAACCAGTCCCAAGGCGCCTCGATCGTCTATCAGCAATTGCTGGAAACCACCCTGACGCCGGACGGCAAGCCTGATCCTGCGCAGGTTGCAGACCTGGCCGGCAAGCTGAAGAACGAATTCGGCGGTAGCACCTACGCCCAATACGGCAGCCTGTTCGTCGCGAAAGTCGCGGTAGACACCGGCAAGCTGGATGACGCCGCCGCAGAGCTGAAGGCCATCGCCGACAAACCGACCAACCCAACCCTGGGTGAAATCGCACGTCAGCGCCTGGCTCAGGTCCTGGCGGCACAGAACAAGGCTGACGAAGCACTCAAACTGCTCGACGGCGATGCTGACAAGGCATTTGTAGCCACTCGCGAAGAGCTCAAGGGCGACCTGTTGGTCCAATTGGGTCGTACCGACGAAGCCAATGCTGCGTACCAAAAAGCCAAGGCGGCGCTGTCTGATGAAGCGGCGGTCGGTGGCTTACAAATCAAGCTGGACGACTTGGCCAAAGGGGATGCGTGACGTGATCCGTTGGAAACATGCAGCATTGCTGGCTCTGGCCGTTCTGGCCGCGGGTTGCAGCAGCAACAGTAAAAAAGAACTGCCGCCTGCGGAGCTGACCAGCTTCAAGGAAGAAGTGGTCCTGCAAAAGCAGTGGAGTCGCTCCATCGGTGACGGTCAGGGCGAAACCTACAACATGCTGGTACCGGCAATCGACGGTGACAACATTGTGGCCGCTGATGTCACCGGCGTGGTGATCTCCATGGATCGCATGAACGGCGACGTCAAGTGGAAGAAAGACCTCGAATTGCCAGTTTCCGGCGCCGTAGGCGTGGGTTACGGCATGGTCATGCTCGGCACGCTGAAAGGCGAAGTCGTAGCCCTGGATTCCAGCACCGGTGAAGAGAAATGGCGCGCCCGCGTGACCAGTGAAGTACTCGCACCGCCTGCCACCAACGGCGATATCGTCGTGGTGCAAACCCAGGACGACCGTGTGATCGGCCTCGACGCCAGCACTGGCGAACAGCGCTGGTTGTATGACAGCACCCCAGCGGTGCTGACGCTGCGCGGTACCAGTGGTCCGATTGTGACCAACAATCTGGCCGTTGCTGGCCTGTCGACCGGTAAAGTGGTCGCGCTGGATACCCAGAACGGCGTGCCGGCCTGGGAAACCCGTGTGGCCATCCCGCAAGGCCGTTCCGAACTGGACCGCGTAGTGGACATCGACGGTGGCTTGCTGCTGTCCGGTGAAACCCTCTACGTCGCCACTTACCAGGGCCGTGTTGCGGCACTGGACCTGCAGAGCGGCCGTGTGAACTGGCAGCGTGATGCTTCCAGCTACGCCGGTGTCGCCCAAGGGTTTGGCAGCGTCTACGTCAGCCTGGCGTCCGGTACCGTTGAAAGTGTCGACGAACGTTCCACGACCGCGCTGTGGAGCAACGACTCCCTGGCCCGCCGTCAACTGTCGGCACCGGAAGTGTTCTCCAGCTACGTCGCCGTGGGTGACTTCGAAGGCTACCTGCACCTGTTGAGCCAGGTAGACGGTCGCTTCGTGGGTCGCGAGCGTATCGACAGCGACGGCCTGCGTGCGCGTCCGCTGGTCGTGGGTAACATGCTTTATGTGTATGGCAACAGCGGCAAGCTGGAAGCCCTGACCATCAAGTAAGAACTATGCTTGGGGTAACACCCAGGCGGCCCCGCTTCGGCGGGGCATGCGGCATCTGACGATGCTGCCCCGAGCACCAGCCGCTGCCTTGCAGCGGCTTTTGTATTTTCTGAAATAACGAAGTGGAGAGCCGCATGGTTCCCGTAATCGCCCTGGTGGGCCGACCTAACGTCGGCAAGTCCACCTTGTTCAACCGCCTGACCAGGACTCGCGACGCCATCGTCGGCGACTTGTCCGGTCTGACCCGTGATCGCCAATACGGTGAGGCAAAGTGGCAAGGGCGCTCCTACATTATTGTCGACACCGGTGGTATCTCCGGTGATGAGCATGGCATGGACGAGAAGATGGCCGAGCAGTCGCTGCTGGCCATTGAAGAAGCCGATGTCGTGTTGTTCCTGGTGGACGCCCGTGCAGGCTATACCGCCGCCGACCAGATGATTGGCGAGCACCTGCGCAAACGCAACAAGCGTTCCTACGTGGTCGCCAACAAGATCGACAACATCGATCCTGAACTGGCCCGTGCCGAATTCAGCCCGATGGGCCTGGGCGATGCGATCCCGATCGCCGGTGCCCACGGTCGTGGCATTACCCAGATGTTGGAAATTGCCCTCAGCAGCTTTCCGAAGGATAACGCCGAGGAAGAAGAGGGTGAGGAAGAGATCGTCGCCGAAGGTGAGGAAGCCAAGCGCATTCCAGGCCCGAGTGAAAAAGACGGTATCAAGATCGCCATCATCGGCCGTCCAAACGTTGGTAAGTCCACGCTGGTCAACCGTATGCTCGGTGAAGACCGGGTCATCGTCTACGACCAACCCGGCACCACCCGCGACAGCATCTACATCCCGTTCGAACGTAACGAGGAAAAGTACACGCTGATCGACACCGCCGGTGTGCGCAAGCGCGGCAAGATCCACGAGGAAGTTGAAAAGTTCTCGGTGGTGAAAACCCTGCAAGCGATCAAAGACGCCAACGTGGTGATCTTCGTGATGGACGCCCGCGAAGGCGTGGTGGACCACGACCTCAACCTGCTGGGCTTCGCCCTGGAGGCCGGTCGGGCACTGGTGATCGCGATCAACAAGTGGGACGGCATGACGCCGAGCGAGCGCGATTTCGTCAAGATTGAGCTGCAGCGTCGGTTGTTCTTCGTCGAGTTCGCCGATATCCACTTTATCTCGGCACTGCACGGCACCGGTGTGGGCAACCTCTACGCGTCCGTACAGAACTCGTTCAAGTCTGCCGTCACCCGCTGGCCGACCAACCGCCTGACCCAGATCCTGGAAGATGCCGTTGGCGAGCACGCGCCGCCGATGGTCAACAACCGCCGGATCAAACTGCGTTACGCCCACTTGGGTGGTGCCAACCCGCCGATTATCGTGATCCACGGTAACCAGATCGAGAAGGTGCCGAAGTCCTATGTGCGTTACCTGGAAAACACCTACCGCCGTGTCTTGAAACTGGTCGGTACGCCGATCCGTATCGAGTTCAAGGGTGGCGAGAACCCATACGAAGGCAACAAGAACACACTGACTGACCGTCAGGTGAACAAGAAGCGTCGTTTGATGACTCACCACAAAAAGGCCGACAAGAAGCGCCGCGACAAGCGCTGATTCCGACCTCGCAAAAAGGGCTCTTGATGAGCCCTTTTTTGTGCGCGACGGTTTGTGCCTTGACCCGATGCGGTCGGCAGCTTAAAACTTGGGGCTCACCTGCAGGGGCTTCCGATGATCACCAGCAAGCTGCCGAATGTCGGCACGACTATTTTCACCACCATGTCGCAACTCGCTGCCGAAACCGGCGCGCTCAACCTGTCCCAAGGCTTCCCGGACTTCAATGGCCCCCAGGGTTTGCTCGACGCGGTGGGCAAGCATATCGCCCTTGGGCATAACCAATATGCGCCAATGACCGGCCTGCCGGTGCTGCGGCAGCAAGTGGCCGCCAAGATCGCCCGCGGTTACGGGGCCACGGTCGATGCCGACAGTGAAGTGACCATCACCCCTGGCGCCACCGAGGCAATCTTCTGCGCGATCCACGCGGTGATTCGTAATGGCGATGAAGTGATCGTGTTCGACCCCAGCTACGACAGCTATGAGCCTTCAGTGGAGCTGGCCGGTGGTCGCTGCGTGCATGTGCAACTGAGCCTGAGCGGCTTTGCCCTCGACTTCGAGAAAATAAAGGCGGCGCTGTCTCCGCGCACGCGCATGATCATTCTCAATACCCCCCACAACCCGACAGGTGCCTTGATCAGCCGCGCTGAGCTGGACCAGTTGGCCGAATTGATCCGTGACCGCGACATCTACCTGGTCAGCGATGAAGTCTACGAACACCTGGTATTTGACGGCGTGGCTCATGTCAGCGTGTTGGCGCACGAAGAACTCTACCCACGGGCGTTCGTGGTCAGCTCTTTCGGCAAGACTTACCACGTCACCGGTTGGAAAACCGGTTATGTGGTCGCGCCGCCAGCCCTCACTGCCGAACTGCGCAAGGTGCACCAATACGTCAATTTCTGCGGTGTGACCCCCCTGCAATACGCGCTGGCCGACTTCATGGCTGAACACCCTGAACATGTCGAGGAACTCCCGGCTTTCTACCAGGCCAAGCGTGACCTGTTCTGCGACCTGTTGGCAGCGTCCCGTTTCAGCTTTACCCGAGTGACAGGAACCTACTTCCAACTGGTGGATTACTCACAGATCCGCCCGGACCTGGATGACGTCGCCATGTCCCTGTGGATGACCCGCGAACACGGCGTGGCAACGATCCCGGTCTCGGTGTTCTGCCAGACCCCACCCCAAGGCCAGCGCCTGGTGCGCCTGTGCTTTGCCAAACGCGAGGAAACGCTGCGCCAAGCGGCGGAAAAACTATGCGTGATCTGAGTGCACTGCCGAACCTGAACATCGCCCTGGTCCAGACCAACCTGGCCTGGCATGACCGCCAAGCCAACCTTGAACACTTCGAGCTGCTGCTTGAACAAGCCCAAGGCGCCGACCTGATTGTGCTGCCGGAGATGTTCACCACCGGCTTCTCGATGGAGTCACAAACCCTCGCGGAGCCTGAGTACGGCCCGACCCATCATTGGCTCCAGGCCCAGGCGGCGAAGTACAACGCGGTGATCACCGGCAGTGTGATCATCCAGGCCGCGGACGGCAGCCACCGCAACCGCTTGTTATGGGCGCGTCCGGATGGCGAGGTGCTGCATTACGACAAGCGCCATCTGTTCCGCATGGCCGGTGAACACAATCATTACACCCCCGGCGAACGCCAGGTGCAGTTCGAATTGAAGGGCTGGCGTATTCGCCCGTTGATCTGCTACGACCTGCGCTTTCCGGTGTGGAGTCGCGACGCTCAGGACACTGACCTACTGTTGTACACCGCCAACTGGCCGGGTGCGCGGCGTTCACACTGGAACCGGCTGCTGCCGGCGCGGGCTATTGAAAACCTGTGCTACGTGGCGGCAGTGAATCGGGTGGGCACGGATGGGAAGGGCTTTGCCTACACTGGGGACAGCCAGGTGTTGGACTTCCAGGGTGAGACCCTGCTGAGTGCGGGGGAGGCGGACGGGGTGTTCCAAGTGAACCTGGATGCGGCGGAATTGGCGGCTTACCGCACGCGGTTTCCCGCGAACTTGGACGCCGATACTTTTCAGTTTGTCTGAAGCACCGCCTTCGCGAGCAAGCCCGCTCCCACACTTGACCGCGTTTATCCTGTAGGAATACGGTCAAAATGTGGGAGCGGGCTTGCTCGCGAAGAGGCCATCAGCATCACCCACAACCCAAAGCAAAAAAGGCCCCTGGATTCTCACCCAGAGGCCTTTCATATTTCAGCAGCCAGTTACGCCGCCTTGGCTTCCTGCTGGCTCAACGAGCGATTCAGCGCACTGAACAGCGCCTTGAAGCTGGCGGTGGTGATGTTCTCATCAATACCCACACCATGCACCGGACGCTCACCGTTCACGCGCAGCTCGATGTAGGCCGCCGCTTTAGCATTGGTGCCCGCACCGATTGCATGTTCGTTGTAGTCCATGATCTCCACACCAATCGGCAGGCCCGCCACGAGCGCTTCCAGCGCGCCATTGCCTTTGCCTTTCCAGTGCAGGTTGGTTTCGCCCTGGCCCTTGCCGGAGACTTCTACCTCGACAAAGCTGTTGCCGTTTTCTTCTTGCAGGCGATGGCTGACCAGCGCGTACGGCGTATTGGCTTGCAGGTACTCACGCTGCAGCAAGGCGTAGATCTGCGGCGCTGTCATCTCCAGGCCCACGCGGTCGGTTTCGGCCTGTACCACTTGGCTGAACTCGATCTGCATGCGACGCGGCAAGCTGATGTCGTATTCCTGCTCCAGCAGGTAGGCGATGCCGCCTTTGCCCGACTGGCTGTTCACACGAATCACCGCCTCGTAGCTGCGGCCAATGTCGGCTGGGTCGATCGGCAAGTACGGCACTTCCCACAGCGCATCGTCTTTCTGCTGGGAGAAGCCCTTGCGGATCGCGTCCTGGTGAGAGCCGGAGAAGGCGGTGTGCACCAGATCACCGACGTAGGGGTGACGTGGGTGCACCTGAATCTGATTGCACTCCTCGACGACCTTGCGCACGCCGTCGATGTCGGAGAAGTCCAGTTGCGGGTCGAGGCCCTGGGTGTACATGTTCAGGGCCACGGTGACCAGGTCGACGTTACCGGTACGCTCGCCGTTGCCGAACAGGCAGCCTTCGACTCGGTCGGCGCCGGCCATCAGGCCCAGCTCGGTGGCGGCCACGCCGGTGCCACGGTCGTTGTGGGTGTGCAGGCTGATGATCACGCTGTCACGACGGTTGATATGACGACCGAACCACTCGATCTGGTCGGCATAGATGTTCGGCGTGGCGCATTCCACGGTGGCCGGCAGGTTGAGGATCATCTTGTGCTCAGGCGTCGGGTTCCACACCTCGATCACCGCGTCACACACTTCCTTGGCGAACTCCAGCTCGGTAGCGCTGAAGGTCTCCGGGGAGTATTCAAAGGTCCACTGGGTTTCCGGCTGCTGAGCGGCGTACTTGACGAACAGCTTGGCGGCGTTGACCGCGATGGCCTTGATGCCTTCCTTGTCCTGGTTGAACACGATGCGGCGGAAGGACGGCGACGTGGCGTTGTACAAGTGCACGATGGCTTTCTTGGCACCGCGCAAGGATTCGAAGGTACGTGCGATCAAGTCTTCACGGCCCTGGGTCAGCACCTGAATGGTGGTGTCCTCGGGGATGTGGTTGTCTTCGATCAGGGTGCGTACGAAGTCGAAGTCGGTTTGCGAGGCGGCCGGGAACGAGGCTTCGATTTCCTTCACGCCGACGGCGACCAGGGTCTTCCAGAAACGCAGTTTTTTCACCGCATCCATTGGCTCGATCAGTGACTGGTTGCCATCACGCAGGTCGGAGCTGCACCAGATCGGCGCTTCAGTGATGGTCTTCGACGGCCAGGTGCGGTCCGGGATGTCGATGGTCGGGAACGCGCGGTACTTCGAAGACGGGTCTTTGAGCATGCTCATCGGGAAATCCTTTGTTGTAGGGGCCGAGAAAAGGCGGCCTGCCGTGGAACTGTTTTTGGGATGCTTTTTAGAGGCGAGGCAGATCGATTCAGCCTGGCAGTCGTGCGCTGACGAGGCACAAACTGCGGTGCTGGCGGAGCTGAATGAGGGTGTGAGAGGTTTTCATAAGCTCAACCCTAACCGCCGGGGTGAAAGATGGCAAGCAGTCGCGAAAAATTGAGAGAAGTTCTGCTATCTACGTAGGAAACGAGATTTTGTGCCTGAAGATGTGTCGAGGGCTGGTTTTAATTGCGCGCCCATTATCAGGCGCGCAATCGAGCATTTCAGGGCTGGAACGCGCCGATAAAGATCGCCGGGTCGACCCGTGCATCGTTCAGGCTGATGTTCCAGTGCATATGCGGCCCGGTCGCGCGGCCCGTGGCGCCGACTTTGCCAACCACCGTGCCACGCGTGAGCTGATCACCGACTTTCACGTCGATCTTCGACATGTGGCAGAACATGCTGATAAAGCCCTGTCCGTGGTCGACGAACACGGTATTGCCGTTGAAGAAGTAGTTGCCCACCAGAATCACTTTACCGTTGGCCGGCGTCTTGATCGGTGTACCGGCCGGCACGGCAAAGTCCAGGCCTGAATGGGGGTTGCGCTCCTCACCGTTGAAGAACCGCCGCACGCCAAACTTGCTCGACAGTGGCCCGTTTACGGGTTTGTCCAACACCAAGTTGCTCGGCAGGTTCGGGCTGAAACTGCGGTAAGCCTTGATCTGCACCGCCAGTTCCGCCTCGATGCGCTTGAGCTGCGCCGGGTCGGGATTCACCTGGCTTTTGTTTTTCAGGGTGATGCGCTGTTCGGGGTACTTCTTGTAGCCGACGATAAACGGCAGGTTGCGCCCGCCGCTGGTGATACGTTCATTGCCGGGCTTGACCGTCAACGGAATGCCGACAATCGCCAGCCAGTTGTCCGCCTCCTTCACCACCAACACCGGCTTGCCCTGGTACGTGGCTTTGGGCGCAGCGGCGGAAGGGCCCAGTTCGACCACGGCAACCCCACCCGGCACCGGCTTGTTCAAGGTGCGGATGATGTAGCTATCGGCGTGAGCATTAAAGGCAAGGCACAGCAGCATCAACACACTAAAGAGGCGTGGCATCAGTTAGTCCAATAACGAAAGGGTGACGGGTGTCAGGTGGTTGTCTTCCACCCGCACTTGCAATTGGCCCTCACCGAGACGTGCGGTGAGGCGCTGGCCGGTGTGGGTTTGGGCGGCATTGCGAATGGCCTGGCCGCGTTCGTCCAGCAGGATGCTGTAACCACGGCCCAGGGTCGCCAGCGGGCTGACCACGTGCAGCGTCTGCATCTGGCTTTGCAGCTGCAGGCGCCGCGCCTTGAGGCCTTCGCGCATGGCGCGGGGCAGGCGTTCGGCGAGGCTGTCCAGGCGTTGGCGCAGCAGCGCAAGTTGCCTGCCAGGGTGTTGGCCGGCGAGGCGGGTTTCCAGGCGGATCAGGCGCTCACGGCGGGTATTGAGGCTGCGCTCGAAAGCTCGGCGCAGGCGCATGTCCAGATCATCCAGGCGCTGGGCTTGCTGGCGCAGGCGCTCGCCAGGGTGACGCAGACGTCGCGCCATGCCCTCCAGGCGCAGGCGGTCGTGGCTCAGGCGGTTGCGCATCAGCATCACCAGGCGGCGATGCAGGTTCTCGACCTGGCGCACCAGATGGCTGGCGTCCGGCGCGAGCAATTCCGCTGCAGCGGAGGGCGTCGGGGCGCGGACGTCGGCCACGAAATCGCTGATGGACACATCGGTCTCATGCCCGACAGCGCTGACGATTGGCGTGACGCAAGCGTCCACCGCACGGGCCACAGCTTCTTCGTTGAAACACCAGAGGTCTTCCAGCGAACCACCGCCCCGGGCCAGGATCAGCGCATCGAAGCCACGCGCATCTGCCAGTTTCAATGCGCGCACAATTTGCGGGATCGCTTCGCGGCCTTGCACGGCGGTCGGGATCAGCGTCAGTTCAATGTTGGGTGCGCGACGCCGGAACACACTGATGATGTCGCGGATTACCGCGCCAGTCGGCGAACTGATGATGCCAATGCGCCGAGGGTGCGCCGGCAACGGCACTTTGCGTTCGGCGCTGAACAAGCCTTCGGCGCTGAGTTTTTCCTTCAGTGCATCGAACGCCAGGCGCAATGCTCCATCACCGGCGGGCTCCACGGTATCCAGGATCAGCTGGTAATCACCCCGGCCCTCGAACAGCGAAACCTTGCCGCGCACCTTCACTGCCAGGCCATCTTTCAACGCCTGACGCACCCGCGCGGCGTTGTTGCGAAACAGCGCGCAACGCACCTGCGCGCCGCTGTCCTTGAGGGTGAAATACACATGACCAGAGGCCGGGCGGGCAAGGTTGGAGATCTCGCCTTCGACCCAGATATTGGTGAACACGTCTTCCAGCAACACCCGCGCACGGCCGTTGAGCTGGCTGACAGTCAGGACTTCGCGGTCCAGGCCCAGGCGGGCAAAAGGATCTTTAATCATGGGCGGCAGTTTATAGGCATTCGTGCAAGGTTTGGCAGAATTGCTCCACCAGCGCGCTTGGCGTCTGTACGCAGGCCAGGGCCACGGTGCTGAGGCAGTCCGGGTCGGCCAGAGGCAGAAAGTGCAGGTTGGTGGGGGCGATGTCCTGCATGGATTTTGGTAACAAAGCAATACCGAAGCCGGCCTGGATCAACTGCAATTGGGTGGTCTTGCGTGACATCACCCGTGCGGCCTTGGGGAAGAATCCTGCACGCATGCACAATTCGGCTGACAGATAACTCAAGCCGCCGCGCTGGGGATGGGGAATCGAGATGAACGCTTCGTCCTTCAACTGCTCCAGTGCGATAGGCGAATGGCTGCGCGCGAGTGCGTGATTCGGCGGCACCGCCAGCAACAGCTGCTCGCTATATAAAGGCACGACGCGTACGCCTTCGCGCTGGCGCAACACGGGCAGGCGCAACAGCCCAACGTCCAGGCGACCATCAGCGATCTGTTCCAGCTGCGCTTCGGAGGACAGTTTGACGATATCCATCGACACCCCTGGGCAGCGTTCCAGCCAGGTGCTGATACCCTGCAGCAATGGACCGCTCATCGGCACCGTGCTCGAATGGCTCAGGCGCAGCGTCCCCCGTTCGCCATTACCTACCTGCGTCGCCATCTCGCTGGCCTTGAGCAGTTCGCTCAGCAGATTGCGTGCTCGCGGGTAGAACGCTTCACCTGCCGCAGTGAGTCGTGGTTGGCGTGCAGTGCGCTCGAACAGTGGCGTTTGCAACTGTGTTTCCAGCTCTTTGATCTGCCGGCTCAAGGCTGACTGCGCCACAAACAGGCGCTCGGCGGCGGCGCTGAAGCTGCCGCTGTCGGCAATTTCGACGAAGTAACGCAGTTGGCGGGTGGATATCACGCGTCATGCCTTTTCGAGATGGGTGGAGGGCTTTGAAGATATTAGTCGCATCCCTGGCCGCTGGCTAAAGTGAAGGCCATCTCTAATAAGGAATTACCCATGAGCCCGGTTGAGCTGATGAGTCAGTGGTCGTTTGGTGGTGCGGATTGGTTGGTGATCGGCGTGGGTGTGGTGGTGGCCTACATCGTGTTTGGCATCGCCGGTTTCGGCACAGCGCTGGTCGCGGGGCCGATCCTGATACTGTTTATGCCGCTGTCGAAGATCATCCCACTGCTGGTGCTGCTGGATTTTGTCGCGGCGTTTGGCAACCTGCTGCAATCGCGGCGGGACGTGAACAAACCGGAATTGCTGCGCTTGCTGCCGTGCATGGCTATCGGTTGCACACTCGGCGTGGTGTTTTTGCTCAATCTGCACTCGGATCTATTGCTGCTATTGATGGGGCTGTTTATCAGTGCCTACGCGATTTACAGCTTGGCGGTGAAAGCGCGACCGACGCAGCTCGCGAGCGCTTGGTCGATTCCCATGGGTACGGTTGGCGGGTTGTTTGGGGCGCTGTTTGGCAGTGGTGGCTTTTTATATGCGATCTACCTGAACAGCCGCCTGCCCAAGGACGCGGCGCGTGCCACGCAAAGCGCGCTGATCAGCTGCAGCACGGTGGTGCGCCTGAGCCTGTTCCTGGTTGCCGGGGTGTATGCGGATCTGCCGCTGCTGATGTTGGCGCTGTGCCTGTTGCCGGCGATGGCCCTGGGGCTGTGGTGTGGGCGCAGGCTGACGATGCGCATGTCGCGCGAGGCGTTTGTGCGGTTGGTGACCTGGCTGGTGCTTGCCAGTGGCATAGCATTGATTGGACGGTATTTGAGTACTTGACCTGTGTGGAGCAGGGATTAAGCTGCCAGCCTTCAGGGCCCCATCGCGGGCAAGCCCGGCTCCCACACTGGAATGCGATCAACCGTGGGAGCCGGGCTTGCCCGCGATGGCGTCAGACGCCACACCGCAGGACTCCCATGAATTCCCAAAGCATCCTTGTTCCGAAAATCTCCACCTTGCCCGTCCACGAACCCCGCGCCCGGGCGATCGTGCGCTGGCTGGTGCGCAAGAACATCATCAAGGAAGAGCTGACCACCTGTGGCCGCACCGGCAACCGCATGGCCTATGCCTTGGCCGACGGCGCCCGCGCTGTGGTGTTGTACCCCGAGGCGTTGCCGTTCAACGAGCCGATCAACGGCCTGGAGATCATCTACAAGCGTTGCATCTACACGCCGGCCAAGGGCTTTCTCGAAGAAGCCGGTTGCCCGGAATGCCGCAAGGAAGTCGGCGAAGCGCTGTTCGAAAGCCTGGAAGACTGGATGCCCGGCCACACCGACAACTTCACGTGCCCGCTGTGTGGGCATGAAGACGACATCAACGGGTTCCTTTTCCTGCAGGAGTGCGGGTTTTCCAACTTGGGATTCATCTTCAATAACTGGGCAGAAGCGGGGTTCAAGCAGAGCTTTATCGACGAATTTGCCGATTGGTTGGACCAGAAGATGAGTTGGGTCAAAGTCGAGCTTTAATCTGTCTGTAGGTGCGAGCTCGCGCCGACAGAAAGGCAGCAGATTTTCTCCATCTATCAGTATTACCAAGTTTGTCAGAGTTTTACATTGAGCCCGACAGGGTGCATGTATATAATGGCGCGCTTCCATTTTCCCGCTCGGGAGCCCCCGCGATGCTGCGTATCAGCCAAGAAGCTCTGACATTCGACGACATTCTCCTAGTGCCCGGTTATTCCGAGGTGCTTCCTAACGAAGTCAGTCTCAAGACCCGCCTAACCCGTGGCATCGAGCTGAATATTCCTCTTGTTTCCGCTGCCATGGACACCGTCACTGAAGCCCGTCTGGCCATCGCCATGGCTCAGGAAGGCGGCATCGGCATCATCCACAAGAACATGACCATCGAGCAGCAAGCTGCCGAAGTGCGCAAGGTCAAGCGTTACGAAGCCGGTGTGGTGAAAGATCCAATCACCATCGAAGCCGACGCCACCGTGCGTGACCTGTTCGACCTGACCCGTCTGCACAACATCTCCGGCGTTCCGGTGCTGCACGATGGCGACCTGGTCGGCATCGTCACTTCCCGTGACGTGCGTTTCGAGAACCGTCTTGAAGTCACTGTCCGTGAAGTGATGACGCCGAAAGAGCGTCTGGTCACTGTCAAGGAAGGCGCCGACAAGAACGATGTGCGCGAACTGCTGCACAAGCACCGCATCGAGCGCGTGCTGATCGTCGACGACAAGTTCGCCCTCAAAGGCATGATGACCGTCAACGACATCGAAAAAGCCAAGGCTTACCCACTGGCCAGCAAGGATGACCAAGGTCGTCTGCGCGTCGGCGCGGCGGTCGGCACTGGTAAAGACACCGGTGACCGTGTTTCGGCCCTGGTCGCTGCCGGTGTTGACGTGGTGGTGGTCGACACTGCCCACGGTCACTCCAAAGGCGTGATCGACCGCGTGCGTTGGGTCAAACAGAACTTCCCTGAAGTGCAAGTGATCGGCGGCAACATCGCCACCGGCGCTGCTGCCAAGGCTCTGGCCGAAGCGGGCGCGGACGCCGTCAAGGTCGGTATCGGCCCAGGTTCGATCTGCACCACGCGTATCGTTGCGGGTGTGGGCGTGCCGCAAATCAGCGCCATCGCCAACGTCGCCGCCGCCCTTGAAGGCACTGGCGTTCCGTTGATCGCCGACGGCGGCATCCGTTTCTCCGGTGACCTGTCCAAGGCCATCGTGGCCGGCGCTTCCTGCGTGATGATGGGCTCGATGTTCGCCGGTACTGAAGAAGCGCCAGGCGAGATCGAACTGTTCCAGGGCCGTTCCTACAAGGCTTACCGTGGCATGGGTTCGCTGGGCGCCATGTCCCAGGCGCAAGGTTCTTCCGACCGTTACTTCCAGGACTCCTCGGCAGGCGCCGAGAAGCTCGTACCGGAAGGCATCGAAGGCCGTGTGCCGTACAAAGGCACCCTGAGCGCGATCATCCATCAACTGATGGGCGGCCTGCGTTCCTCGATGGGCTACACCGGCAGCGCCGACATCGAAGAAATGCGCACCAAGCCAGAGTTCGTACGGATCACCGGCGCCGGCATGGCTGAATCCCATGTCCACGACGTGCAGATCACCAAGGAAGCGCCAAACTACCGCGTAGGTTGAAGCTTCCAGCAAAATGTTAAGTAACCGGGGCTGTTCTTCAGCCCCGAGTTGTTTCTGATTCATTAGACGAGACTGACTTCATGGCCCTCGACATTCACGCCCACCGCATCCTGATCCTCGATTTCGGTTCCCAGTACACCCAGCTGATCGCCCGCCGCGTGCGTGAAATCGGCGTGTACTGCGAACTGCATCCGTTCGACATGGACGACGAAGCGATCCGCGAATTCGCACCGAAAGGCGTCATCCTCGCCGGTGGTCCAGAATCCGTGCACGAAGCCAACAGCCCGCGCTGCCCGCAAGCGGTCTTCGACCTGGGCGTACCGGTGTTCGGCATCTGCTACGGCATGCAGACCATGGCCGAGCAACTGGGCGGCAAGGTGGAAGGCTCCGAGCTGCGTGAATTCGGTTATGCCCGTGTGGACGTGGTCGGCAAGAGCCGTCTGTTGGACGGCATCGAAGACCACATCGACGCCGACGGCCTGTTCGGCCTCGACGTGTGGATGAGCCACGGTGACAAAGTCACCAAGATGCCGGAAGACTTCCACATCCTGGCCAGCACCCCAAGCTGCCCGATCGCCGGCATGTTCAGCGACGAACGTCGTTACTACGGCGTGCAGTTCCACCCGGAAGTGACCCACACCAAGCAAGGCGGCCGCATCCTGTCGCGCTTCATCCTCGACATCTGCGAGTGTGAAGCCCTGTGGACCCCGTCGAAAATCGCTGAAGACGCCATCGCCCAGGTGCGCGCCCAGGTCGGCACCGACAACGTATTGCTCGGCCTGTCCGGCGGCGTTGACTCCTCCGTGGTAGCCGCCCTGCTGCACAAAGCCATTGGCGATCAACTGACCTGCGTGTTCGTCGACAACGGCCTGCTGCGCCTGCACGAAGGCGAGCAAGTGATGGCTATGTTTGCCGAGAACATGGGCGTCAAGGTGATCCGCGCCAACGCCGAGGACCAGTTCCTCAACAACCTGGCCGGCGAGTCCGACCCGGAGAAGAAGCGCAAGATCATCGGCCGTACCTTCATTGACGTGTTCGATGCCCAGTCCAGCAAACTGGACAACATCAAATACCTCGCCCAAGGCACCATCTACCCCGACGTGATCGAGTCGGCCGGCGCCAAGAGCGGCAAGGCCCACGTGATCAAGTCCCACCACAACGTGGGTGGCCTGCCTGAGGAAATGAACCTCAAGCTGGTAGAGCCGCTGCGCGAACTGTTCAAGGACGAAGTCCGCCGTCTGGGCCTGGAGCTGGGCCTGCCGTACGACATGGTCTACCGCCACCCATTCCCAGGCCCAGGCCTGGGCGTGCGGATCCTCGGTGAAGTGAAGAAGGAATACGCCGACCTGCTGCGTCGCGCCGACCACATCTTCATCGAAGAACTGCGCAAAGCCGACTGGTACCACAAAGTCAGCCAGGCTTTCGTGGTGTTCCAGCCGGTCAAGTCCGTTGGCGTTGTCGGCGATGGCCGTCGTTACGCCTGGGTCGTGGCCCTGCGTGCCGTGGAAACCATCGACTTCATGACCGCCCGCTGGGCACACCTGCCGTACGAACTGCTGGAAACTGTCAGCGGCCGTATCATCAATGAAATCGAAGGCATTTCGCGCGTGACCTATGACGTGTCGAGCAAGCCGCCGGCGACGATTGAGTGGGAGTGATCCCTCATCGCAATAAACAAAGGCCCGCGTAAAGCGGGCTTTTGTTTTTGTCGGTACAGGCGTTAAACATTATCTCAGCCAGCTGCGCCAGCCCGAATCCGTCAAGGCACATTTTTATATAGATGTGCTGTCTCATTGGCAGCCGCTGCGCCGCTCATCGGGACTGAGATTTTTTCAGTGCCGCTGACGAAGCCCACGTCACCCAGCGAAACCGAGCTTGAGGGCGTTTTGCATCGTCGTCAGGCTGGATTCCGTAGGCTCGGTCAGCTCGGGCGTATGTGGAACTTTCACTCTGCAGATGGCTCTACAAAGGCCTTCTTTTAGACTATTCAGGGATCGAATGAAAACTTCTTTGGCGTTTCCGCTCGCGATCACTTTCGCTCTTATCATGACTGGCTGCAGCAGCCGTCAGGCGGGTGATCTTACTTCAGAGCCGGTCGTTCCACTGGCCATGAATGACCATCAAGCCAGCGTGACTTTCCGTACCATAGGCGGTGAGGGTGATCGTCCTGTCAGTTACACGTACGGGTATGCCAATACTGGATTTGTGAGCGTGGGGGAGCGGGTTTACGACTCTGCTTACTTCAAGCGCATACCGGCTTATCTGAAGAAAATCGGCGGTGGTACTGACAGCGTCAGTAAGCTGGTCGAGGCGGACAAAACGTTGTTCGTGAAAGGGGAGGTCAAGGACAAACCGTTTACCTTTAACGGTATTCCCATGCCTACGCCGTTCGACAAAGAGCAGCCTGTTGCGCAGCAATTCACCCCGCAAGCGAAGAAAAATTACGTGGTTGAAACCGTGATCGCCGACACGTGGGTCATGAACGTGTACGAAGTCTCCGCAACGGGTGAGCGCAAGACCATTGGCGTTCCGAAAAAAGATGCCGGCGCAAACTGACTGCGCAGAGATCCTTGAGAGGCAAAGGCTGAGCGTGATGGGGTGTTATCGACGCGCTTGACACCGTCGATGACCACGCCGCGAGAGTGATGCAGTACTCAGGCGAGCGTTGAATAACAAAACCCCGGCCAGGTGCCGGGGTTTTGTGTTTCAGGCTGCAGGCCAGGTCAAAAAAACTCGTCCAGCAAACAATAGAACTTCAGACGCTGCTCATCGGGCTCCACACCATACACCTGAAAAAAGGGCTTCACCCATGCCTGGCCCAGGTTGCGTTCAATACTTCGCGCTGCCAGGGCCAGGTCTTGATAACGGTCACTGATCCCCAGGCGACCGCAGTCGATGAAACCGCTGAAGCGACCATCGGCTGTCATGAAGTTCGGCAGGCAGGCGTCGCCGTGGGTGACGACCCGATCATGGGTCTTTGGCTGGGTCGACAACAGTTCGGCAAACACGTCCTCGGCACTTCGCCCCAGTCGCTCGTCGTCAAAGTCCGACGCGTCCACCAGCCCCGCGCTGACGTGTTCCCGGGCGCGGGTGATACGTTGATCAAGTGAGTGATCGAAGGGGCAAAGTGCGACAGGAAGCTGATGCAACGTACGCAGCGCTGTCGCCAGTATGTGGATGACCTGCGCGGCAGAAAGCTCGTTGGCGCTGGCCAGGTTCTGTCCGGGCACGGTGGTCATCAGCAGCCAATGGCGATGGTCTTCTTTCACTTCATCCAGGACCCCAGGCGCAGGCAGATCAACTTGCCGCAGCCACCGAAGCCGCTCGATTTCGTCTGCCAGCTCACCATGTTCCTCAAGGGGTTCGGACTTCAGGAACAGGTCCGTGCCGTCGTCCTGGCGCAGGCGAAAGACATCTGCGCGCGATTCGCCGATGACTTGCTGCTCAATGAGCGCATGAGGGTATTGTTCACGCCATTTGTTTGGAATTTTCATGGATGTTTCCGGCTTACCGACGCGCAATGTCCGAAAAATAAAACTTATCCAACGTATGCCGCGACTCGGTGTACTCGAACTGCCGCCCGTCCTGCAAAAACGTCTGGTTACTCACCACGATCACATGGCTCTGCCCTTCGAGGTCCAGGTGGGTCTGGTCGTCCTTGCCGCGTGGCAGGGCTTCGATGGTGCGTTGGGCGTAGGCAATTTGCAGCTGCAATGTCTGTTCGATAAAGGCGTAGATCGACTGTTCGGCAATCGAGCGGTCCAGGCCGGGGATCACGTCGGCCACGAAGTGGTTGATGTCGAGGATCACCCGTTTGCCGCCGATGCGCCGTACCCGTTTGATACGGGTGATCAGGGTGCCGGGTTCTGCTTCGATGTGTTGCAGCAGTGAACCTTCCAGCGGGAATTGAGTGAATTCGACCACTTCTGTGTGCACGTCATCGCCCAGGTCGGCGTGGGTTTCGTGGAAGCTGACGATACCGCCCAGTTGGAACTCGATCGGGTTGGGCGACAACACGAAAGTACCCTTGCCGTGGATCTTTTGCGCAAACCCTCGCTCCTGCAACTGCTCGATGGCCCGACGCACGGTGCCTCGGCTGGCCTGGTAGCTGTCCATCAGTTCGGTTTCGGAGGGAAGGCGTGTGCCGCGCTGCAGGCGTTCGGTGGTGATGCTGGCAAGCAGATCCGTATAGATCTGGTTGTATTTGCTCATGGGGATGGCTCTTTGCCGGGGTTGCGGTCAAGGCAGGAACCTTAGTGGCAGAGAGGGTGTTTGTCCATTAGACCCTTGGCTTTATGCGGCTTGCAGCGATGCGCTGTCCTACAAAAAATAAACAAAGTGTAACTCGTACAGACGAGTTGTTGCTTTAACTCGTACAGACGAGTACTTTTGGCCTCGGCGTGCTGCCAATGACTGTCCCCCAATAAAAAAATCAAAGTGGAAACCAAGCATGAGCCACGACTATTCGACCATCGCCCGCGAGATTCTCGAGAACCTCGGGGGCAGCGACAATCTTGAGCAAGCTGCCCATTGTGTTACCCGCCTGCGCCTGGCACTCAAGGACCCGAGCCTGGTCAACAGCAGCGCACTGAACCAGGTCGACCTGGTCAAGGGGTCGTTCTTCACCGGTGGGTTGTTCCAGGTGGTGATCGGCCCCGGCGAAGTGGAGAAGGTCTACGCCGCCCTGCGCGAACAGACCGGCCTCGCCGCCGCCACCATCGCCGACGTGAAGAAGAAGGGCGCCGACAAGACCAACGCGATGCAGCGTCTGGTGCGGGTGTTCTCCGACGTGTTCATGCCGATCCTGCCTGCGCTGATCATTGCCGGCCTGTTGATGGGTGTGAACAACCTGATGGGCGCCCAGGGCATGTTCATCGAGGGCAAGACGCTGCTGGAGGCCTATCCGAACCTGGATGGCCTGTGGAGCCTGATCAACCTGATGGCCAACACCTCGTTCGTGTTCCTCCCGGCGCTGGTGGGCTGGTCGGCGGCCAAACGTTTTGGCGGCAGTGAAATCCTCGGCATCGTGCTTGGCCTGATGCTGGTGCATCCGGATTTGCTCAACGCCTGGAACTACGGCAAGGCGGTCGCCGGGCTGGACGGCCAGAGCCTGCCGTACTTCGATATTTTCGGTTGGTTCAAGATTGAGAAAGTGGGTTATCAGGGGCAGATCCTGCCGATCCTGATGGCCGCCTATGTGATGAGCGTGATTGAGAAATGGCTGCGGGCGCGAGTGCCCAATGCGATTCAACTGCTGGTCGTGCCGATTACCACCATCGTCGTCACTGGCGTGCTCGCCCTGGCCATTATCGGTCCGGTGACCCGTCACCTCGGCATCCTGATCACCGAAGGCGTGGTCACCCTGTTTGACCTAGCGCCGATGGTGGGCGGGGCGATTTTCGGCCTGCTGTACGCCCCGCTGGTGATCACCGGCATGCACCACATGTTCCTCGCCGTGGACCTGCAACTGATCTCCACCCAGGGCGGCACCTTCATCTGGCCGATGATCGTCATGTCCAACCTGGCCCAGGGCAGCGCCGCGCTCGCGGTGTTCTACACCACCCGCAATGCGCGGGACAAAAGCATGGCGTCCACCTCAGCGATTTCCGCGTACTTCGGCATCACTGAACCGGCGATGTTCGGGGTGAACCTGCGCTTCAAGTTTCCCTTTTATGCGGCCCTCGTGGGCTCGGCGTTGGGCAGCATTTTCCTCGCGCTGAACAAGGTGCAGGCGTCGGCCATTGGGGTGGGGGGCTTGCCTGGGTTTATCTCGATCGTGCCGCAATCCATTGCGGTGTTTGTGATCGGCATGGTCATCGCGATGGTGGTGCCGTTTGTTTTGACCTGTGCGTTGAGCATGAAAATTGTTCGGCCGGGGTATCGCGTCGCTTGATCGATGGCTATCGCAGGCAAGCCAGCTCCCACATTTGAAATGCATTCCAACCTGTGGGCGCGGCGGTGCGACGACTCGACTCGCTCGCGAAGGGGCCCTGAAGGCCAGCACACAACTCTACTGAAGGAACCCACCATGCAAGACTGGCAACACTCGGTGATCTACCAGATCTACCCCAAAAGCTTCCACAGCCACGCGGGTAACGCCACCGGTGACCTGCTGGGCATCGTGGACAAACTCGACTACCTCAAATGGCTCGGTGTCGACTGCCTCTGGATCACGCCATTCCTGCGCTCGCCGCAACGGGATAACGGCTACGACATCAGCGACTACTACGCCATCGACCCCAGCTACGGGACCATGGCTGACTGCGATCTGCTGATCAGCGAAGCGGCCAAGCGTGGCATCAAGCTGATGCTCGACATCGTGGTCAACCACACGTCCATCGAGCACGAGTGGTTCCAGCAGGCGCGCAGCAGCCTCGACAACCCCTACCGCGACTTCTACATCTGGCGCGACCAGCCGAACAACTGGGAATCCAAGTTCGGCGGCTCGGCCTGGGAATACGAGGCGCAGACCGGCCAGTACTTCCTGCACCTGTTCGATCACACCCAGGCCGACCTCAATTGGGACAATCCCAAGGTGCGCGCCGAGGTGTTCAAGCTGATGCGCTTCTGGCGCGACAAGGGTGTGGGTGGTTTCCGCCTGGACGTGATCAACCTGATCTCCAAGCCCGCCGATTTTCCCGAGGACAACACTGACGGCCGCCGGTTCTACACCGACGGCCCGAACGTGCACGAATACCTGCAGGAAATGCACCGCGAAGTCTTCGAAGGGCATGACCTGATCAACGTCGGCGAAATGTCGTCCACCAGCCTGGAGCACTGCATCCGCTACTCGCGGCCGGAGTCGAAAGAGCTGTCGATGACCTTCAACTTTCATCACTTGAAAGTCGACTACCCGAACCTGCAAAAGTGGGTGAAGGCGGATTTCGACTTCCTGCAACTCAAGCAGATCTTCACCGACTGGCAACTGGGCATGCAGGCCGGCGGTGGATGGAACGCGTTGTTCTGGTGTAACCACGACCAGCCACGGGTGGTCTCGCGTTTCGGCAATGACGGCGAGCATCGTGTGGTCTCGGCGAAGATGCTGGCGACTGCGCTGCACTTCCTCCAGGGCACGCCGTATGTGTACCAGGGCGAAGAGCTGGGCATGACCAATCCGGGCTTTGACAGGATCGAGCAATACCGTGACGTGGAGTCGCTGAACATCTTCCGCCTCAAGCGCGATGCCGGTGAGCCCGAGGCGTCAAGCATGGCGGCGATCATGCAGAAGTCGCGGGATAACGGGCGTACGCCAATGCAGTGGAATGCCGGGGAAAACGCCGGTTTCAGCACCGGTGAGCCCTGGATTGGCATTCCGGCCAACGCGGCGCAGATCAACGTCGAAAGCCAACTGGATGACCCGGACTCGGTGCTGCATCACTACCGCGCGCTGATTGCCTTGCGTCGTCACGAACCGCTGATCCAGGAAGGTGTTTACCGCCCACTGCTGCAAGACCACTTGCGGGTCTGGGCGTACCTGCGTGAAGGCCATGGCGAGCGCCTGCTGGTGCTGAACAACTTCTACGGCACGCCCTGCGAGATCCAACTGCCGGACAACGTGATCAACCCGGCCCGCGAACAGCGCGTGCTGATCAGCAACTACCCCGACTGCCCGCAACGTACCGCCACGGTCACGTTGCGTCCTTACGAATCGTTTGTGCTGCACCTCACGGATTGAGACCCGCTGCAACCCCGTGTGGGAGCACGGGGCGCTTCAAAAACCATAATAAAAATATCGGAGTGCTTCATGAAAACAACAATAAAGCTGGGCCTTGTTGCGTCTTGTCTGGGCCTGCCGTTTGGCGCTCAAGCCCTGGAATTTGCCGGTTACCTGCGCAGCGGCGCGGGTACTTCGACGGGCAGCGGCCCACAGCAATGCTTCCAGCTGCCAGGGGCGCAAACCAAGTACCGTCTGGGTAACGAATGCGAACAGTACGCCGAGCTGGAATTGCGCCAGGACCTGCTCACCCTCGATGACGGCTCAGTGCTCAGCGTCGATGCCATGGCATCGCTCTACAACAAGTACGACCGCGCGCTGAAGTTCCAGGGCGAAAACAACGGCTCGGCGCGCATGCCGCAGATGTATGCGCAGTGGTCCAACCTGCCCAGCCTCAATGGCGGTTCGCTGTGGGCCGGCCGGCGTTACTACAAACGTAACGACATCCATATCTCCGACTTCTACTACTGGAACCAGAGCGCCACGGGCGGGGGTATCGAGGACGTGCTGATCGGTGATCTCAAATACAGCTACGCTATTTCGCGCAAGGACAACCTGTACCAGAAGGAATACGCTACCCGTCACGACTTCAACGTCGCGGGCTTCAAGACCAACCCCGGCGGCGAGCTGGAGCTGGGTCTAAGCTACATCGAAAAAGCCGGCGGGCGTGACACCAACAGTGGTTGGGCGCTCACCGCGCAGCACGTGCAAAAGCCTTTCCTCGGAGGCAAGAACAAGTTCGCCCTGCAGTACGGCGAAGGCCCCGGCACCGGCCTGGGCTATACCGGCAATACCTTCCTGGATAAGAGCAGCAAAAGTTACCGCGCCGTGGAGTTTTTCGACTGGCAGGTAACCCCGCGTTTTGGTGGGCAGATCGAGGCGGTGTACCAGAAGGATATTCTTCCCGGCAGCCAGGATCAGACCTGGATGTCCCTCGGTGTGCGCCCGGCTTACGCGATCAGCGAGCAGTTCAAACTGGTCACCGAACTTGGGCATGACCAAGTCGACGCCACCGGTGGCACGCGCAAACTGAGCAAATTTACCTTCGCCCCGACCTGGTCGCCCAAAGGCCCGGAGTTCTGGGCCAGGCCGGAAGTGCGTTTGTACTACACCTATGCCACCTGGAACAAAGCGGCCAAGCGCGCGGCGAATGAATGGGCGGCGGGCTCGGCGTTGTCCGACACCGGTTCCTATGGCACGGCGCGGCATGGGTCGAATGTTGGCGTGCAAGTCGAATATTGGTGGAAATAGCGAACTCATGTGAATGCGCTTTGTGTGGGAGCTGGCTTGCCTGCGATGCGGGAGACTCGGTCTCTCAGTAAAACTGAGGCGATGCTATCGCAGGCAAGCCAGCTCCCACATTGGATCGTCGTCATCTTGGGGGTGTATCAGCCCAATGATTTTTACAGAACAAAACAGCAGGTGAAGTCATGACCACAACTCAACCCCTGGAATTGCTGGCGCCCTTATCGGGTGTACTGCTGGCGCTGGACAAAGTGCCTGATCCGGTTTTTTCCAGCCGCCTGATCGGCGATGGCCTGTGCATCGACCCTACGTCACAGACGCTTTGCGCGCCGCTGGCCGGGGTGATCAGCAATATCCAGGACAGTGGGCATGCGGTCAGTGTCACTGACGACAACGGCGTCCAGGTGTTGATGCATATCGGCCTGGACACCGTGAACCTCGCGGGCCAAGGCTTCACCCGGCTGGTGCAGGAAGGCCAGCGGGTGGAGGCCGGGCAGCCGCTGATCGAATTCGATGCCGACTACGTGGCGCTCAATGCACGCAGTTTGCTGACGTTGATGCTGGTGGTCAGCGGCGAGCCATTCAGCCTGTTGGCAGACGGCCTGGTGGAAACGGGCCAGCCGCTGTTGCAGTTATCCCCAAGTGGAGCCGTCGAAGCAGTGGACGAGGAGGAGGGCGATGCGCTGTTCTCGAAGCCGCTGACCTTGCCCAACGCCAACGGTCTGCACGCGCGTCCGGCAGCGGTGTTCGCCCATGCGGCGAAGGGGTTCAACGCAAGCATTTACCTGCACAAGCAAACCCAGAGCGCCAACGCCAAGTCGCTGGTGGCGATCATGGCGTTGCAAACCGTGCAGGGCGATACCTTGCAAGTGAGCGCGGCGGGGGAGGACGCCGAGGCGGCGATCAAGGCGTTGGTGGCCTTGTTGGCTGAAGGGTGTGGCGAGGCGGTGGTGAACGTTGCCGAGCCGGTCGCAACGCAGTCGTCGGCGACCTTGCTGCGGGGCGCGTGTGCATCGCCGGGCTCGGCGTTTGGGCAAGTCGTTCAAGTGACTGATCCGGAGCTGGTCATCACGGAGCAAGGCACCGGCGGAGCAACGGAACGTGCTGCTTTGACCCGTGGCCTGCTCGCCGCCAATGAAGCGTTGCAGGTGTTGCAGGACAAGGCTGCCGGCAGCGCCCAGGCAGAGATTTTTCGCGCACATCAGGAGCTGCTCGAAGACCCGACCTTACTGGAACACGCCCACCGCCTGCTGGCTGAAGGCAAGAGTGCCGCCTTTGCCTGGAACAGTGCAACGCTCGCCACCGTCACGCTCTTCCAGGGGTTGGGCAACGCACTGATCGCCGAGCGTGCGGCAGACCTGGCGGACGTCGGCCAGCGCGTGCTGAAACTGATCCTGGGTATTCAGGACAGTGCCTGGGATTTGCCGGAGCGCGCGATCCTGATCGCCGAGCAACTGACGCCTTCGCAGACGGCCAGCCTGGATACACGCAAGGTGCTGGGATTTGTCACTGTCGCGGGTGGTGCGACCAGCCACGTCGCGATCCTCGCCCGCGCCCTGGGCCTACCGGCTATTTGCGGTGTTCCGGCCCAGGTGCTGGCGCTGGCCAACGGCAAACAGGTGCTGCTCGACGCCGACAAAGGCGAGCTGCACCTGGAGCCGAACCTGGCCGAGATCGAACAGTTGGAGGCCGCCCGCAAACACCAGGTGCTGCGCCATCAGCGCGACGTGGCGCAGGCATCTCTACCGGCCACCACCCGCGACGGCCATCACGTCGAAGTGACCGCCAACGTGGCCTCGTTGCAGGAAGTCGAGCAGGCCCTGACCCTCGGCGGCGAAGGCGTTGGCCTGTTGCGTTCGGAGTTTCTCTACCTGGACCGCAACCGCGCGCCAAGCCCCGAGGAACAAGCCGGCACCTACACCGCGATCGCCCGTGCCCTGGGCACCGAGCGCAACCTGGTGGTGCGCACCCTCGACGTCGGTGGCGACAAACCTTTGGCCTATGTGCCGATGGACGCCGAGACCAACCCCTTTCTCGGCCTGCGCGGTATCCGTTTATGCCTGGAGCGTCCGCAACTGCTGCGCGAACAATTCCGCGCGATCCTCGCCAGTGCCGGTTTTGCGCGGCTGCACATCATGTTGCCGATGGTCAGCCTGCTGTCGGAGCTGCACCTGGCACGCAAGATCCTGGAGGAGGAAGCGCTGGCACTGGGGCTCACTGAGTTGCCGAAGCTGGGCATCATGATTGAAGTGCCCTCGGCGGCGCTGATGGCGGACGTGTTCGCGCCCCATGTGGATTTCTTCTCCATCGGCACCAACGACCTGACCCAATACACCCTGGCCATGGACCGCGACCACCCGCGCCTGGCCAACCAGGCCGACAGCTTCCACCCGGCGGTGTTGCGCCTGATCGCCACCACGGTCAAGGCCGCCCATGCCCACGGCAAGTGGGTAGGCGTATGCGGCGCATTGGCCTCCGAAGCGCTGGCCGTGCCGGTGTTGATCGGGCTGGGCGTCGACGAGTTGTCAGTCAGCGTGCCGTTGATCCCCACCATCAAGGCCACTGTGCGCGAGCTGGATCTGGCTGACTGCCAGATCATCGCCCGCCAGGTGTTGGGCTTGGAAGAAGCCGCCGAAGTGCGTGAGGCCCTGCGCCAATATCACGCGGCTACTGTTGAATCCTCACCTGTCGTGGAGCACTGAGCATGTTCGAGAAATTACAGAGGGCATTCTGGAAAGCCCTGACGCCGGATTTGATTGCCGAGACCGTCACTGCGCCGAAGCAAAGTCTGTTGTCGGCCGAGGTGCTGAACGCGTTGGGTGGGGCGGATAACCTCAAGTCGCAGCAGCGCGTGGCGCTGACGCGGGTGAGGGTGCAGTTGCAGGATGTGGCGAAGATGGATGCTGCGGCGTTAAAGGCTGCGGGTGTTCCGGGGGGTATGGTGTTGGCAGATGGGGTGGTGCATCTGATCACCGGCCTCTAAGCCTAGTGGAGATCCAAATGTGGGAGCGGGCTTGCTCGCGAATGCGGTGTATCAGTCAGCCTGTGTAGCGACTGACTCACCGCTTTCGCGAGCAAGCCCGCTCCCACATTAGTCTTAGGGTGTTTGGGAGTGCGTCTTACAACTGCGGGTTATCTTCCGGCGGCTTGGTCTTATCCACACCCGGCACGTGCAGGTTGCCCTCAACCACCTGGTTACCCTCTAACTGTGGCTGCGTCACCCAGGTAAGAATGTCGTAATACCGCCGGATGTTCGCCACAAAATGCACCGGCTCACCGCCGCGCGCATAACCGTAGCGGGTCTTGCTGTACCACTGCTTCTGCGACAGGCGCGGCAGCATCTTCTTCACGTCCAGCCACTTGTTCGGGTTCAAGCCTTCGCGCTTGGCCAGCGTGCGGGCATCTTCCAGGTGGCCGGTGCCGACGTTGTAGGCGGCAAGGGCGAACCAGGTGCGATCCGGTTCGGCAATGCTGTCGTCCAGCTCGTCCTTGATCTTGGCCAGGTACTTGGCGCCGCCCATAATGCTTTGCTTGGGGTCCAGGCGGTTGGACACGCCCATCGCCTGGGCGGTGTTCTGGGTCAGCATCATCAAACCGCGTACGCCGGTCTTGGAGGTGACGGCCGGCTGCCACAGCGATTCCTGATAACCGATGGCGGCCAGCAGGCGCCAATCGACCTTTTCTGCCTTGGCATAGGCGCGGAAGTGTTTCTCGTATTTGGGCAAGCGCTGCTGCAGATGCTGGGCGAAGGTGTAGGCACCCACATAGCCGAGAACATCGACGTGCCCGTAGTAGCGGTCTTTCAGACGCTGCAACGTGCCGTTCTTTTCGACTTTATCCAGGTAGCTGTTGATTTCGTTGAGCAGGCTGTTGTCTTCCCCCGCGGCCACGGCCCAGCTCTGGTTGCTGGCGTTGCCCAGGTCGAACGCCACGCGCACGTTGGGGAAGTACACCTGGTTCATCGCCACTTCGTTGGAGTCCACCAGGGTCAGGTCGATTTGCCCTTCGTCCACCATGCGCAACAGGTCGACGACTTCAACGGCGTCGGATTCTTCGTATTCAATCGCAGGGTTCTGTTTTTTAAGCTCTGCCAGTTGTTCGGCGTGGGTGCTGCCCTTGAGCACCATGATCTTCTTGCCCACCAGGTCTGCCGCGTTGGTCGGGCGCGACTGGCCGTTGCGGTAGATGATCTGCGGGGTAACTTCCAGGTAAGGATGGGAGAAACGTACCTGGGTCTGGCGCTGTTCGCTGCTGACCAGGCCGGCCGCCGCGAGAACCGGGCCATTGGGTTTGCCCAGTTGGCCGAACAGGTCGTCGAGGTTGTCGGCGGTCTCGATCTCCAGTTTCACGCCCAGGTCATCGGCGAAGCGCTTGACCAGTTCGTATTCGAAACCGGTTTCACCGCTGCGGTCTTGGAAATAGGTCGCCGGACTGTTCCGGGTGACCACCCGCAATACGCCATCCTCCTTGATTCGCTCGAGCGTGCTGGGTTTATCAACACAGGCGCTGAGCATCAGGAAGAGTCCGGTGGCGATGAGCCATTTGGCGCATCGCGGGCGCAAAGCAGTTGGGGAGAACATCTGCGCAGTATACGCAAACGGCCCACGGCGCCATATCTCGACAGCGCGGGTCTTGTCTGCTAGCGCCGGCAAAACTGTGCTGCAGCCCGCAGAAACGGGGCTTGGCGAGGGATTGTGACGGTTAAAATAACTGCGCCGAATGCCCGGCCTGGCCCCTCGAAAGGGGTGTAATCCAGCCAACTGACGTCCGGCAGCAGCCACCGGTAGCGTTTCGGGTGCCGTTGGCGGCGGTTTACGCTAGAATGCACGGCCTCAAAGCACACCCCCTTCCCGAGGCTGTCCCGAAGATGTTGATCCTGCGCGGCGCTCCTGCCCTTTCTGCCTTTCGCCACAGCAAACTCCTTGAGCAACTGAGCCAAAAGGTTCCAGCTGTTACAGGCCTGTACGCTGAATTTGCTCACTTCGCCGACGTTACCGGCGTATTGACCGCCGACGAACAGCAAGTGCTGGCACGCCTTCTGAAGTACGGCCCAAGCGTTCCGGTTCAAGAGCCTAACGGCCGCTTGTTCCTGGTTCTGCCGCGGTTCGGCACCATCTCGCCCTGGTCGAGCAAGGCCAGCGACATCGCCCGCAACTGCGGCCTGGAGAAAATCCAGCGCCTGGAGCGGGGTATCGCTTTCTACGTCGCCGGCCAATTCAGCGATGCCGAAGCCGAGCTGATCGCCAGCAGCCTGCACGACCGCATGACCCAGATCATCGTCAGCCAGCTGGAACAGGCTGGCGGTCTGTTCAGCCACGCCGAGCCCAAGCCGCTGACCGCGATTGACGTGCTTGGCGGTGGCCGCGCCGCCCTCGAGAAGGCCAACACCGAGCTGGGCCTGGCCCTGGCCGAAGACGAGATCGACTACCTGGTCAACGCCTTCAACGGCTTGAAGCGCAACCCACACGACATCGAACTGATGATGTTCGCCCAGGCCAACTCCGAGCACTGCCGTCACAAGATCTTCAACGCCAGTTGGGACATCGACGGCGAAAGCCAGGAAAAAAGCCTGTTCGGCATGATCAAGAACACCTACGTGATGCACAGCGAAGGCGTTCTGTCGGCTTATAAGGACAACGCTTCGGTGATCGTCGGCTCCGTCGCCGGCCGTTTCTTCCCGGACCCTGAGACCCGCCAATACGGCGCGGTGCAGGAGCCGGTGCACATCCTCATGAAGGTTGAAACCCACAACCACCCGACCGCAATTGCTCCGTTCCCGGGTGCAGCCACCGGTTCCGGCGGCGAGATCCGCGACGAAGGTGCCACCGGCCGTGGCGCCAAGCCGAAAGCTGGCCTGACCGGTTTCACCGTGTCCAACCTGCAGATCCCAGGCTTCGAACAGCCATGGGAAGTGCCGTACGGCAAGCCCGACCGCATCGTCACCGCGCTGGACATCATGATCGAAGGCCCGCTGGGCGGTGCTGCGTTCAACAACGAATTCGGCCGTCCTGCCCTGACGGGTTATTTCCGTACCTTCGAACAATCGATCACCACCCCACGTGGCGATGAAGTGCGCGGTTACCACAAGCCAATCATGTTGGCTGGCGGCATGGGCAACATCCGTGAAGAACACGTCAAGAAAGGCGAGATCCTGGTCGGCTCCAAGCTGATCGTCCTCGGCGGCCCGGCGATGCTGATCGGCCTGGGCGGCGGCGCGGCTTCCTCCATGGCCACGGGTACCAGCTCGGCGGACCTGGACTTCGCTTCCGTACAGCGCGAAAACCCAGAAATGGAACGCCGCTGCCAGGAAGTCATCGACCGTTGCTGGCAGTTGGGTGACAAGAACCCGATCAGCTTCATCCACGACGTCGGTGCCGGTGGTTTGTCCAACGCCTTCCCGGAACTGGTCAACGATGGCGACCGGGGTGGCCGTTTCGAACTGCGCAACATTCCAAACGACGAGCCGGGCATGGCCCCGCACGAAATCTGGAGCAACGAATCCCAGGAGCGTTACGTTCTGGCGGTTGGTGCAGAAGACTTCGCGCGCTTCCAGGCCATCTGCGAGCGCGAGCGCTGCCCGTTCGCCGTGGTTGGCGAAGCCACTGCCGAGCCGCAGCTGACTGTGACGGATAGCCACTTCGGCAACAGCCCAGTGGACATGCCGCTCGAAGTGCTGCTGGGCAAAGCCCCGCGCATGCACCGTTCCGCGGTTCGTGAAGCCGAGCTGGGCGATGATTTCGACCCAAGCCAACTGGAACTGGCCGACAGCATCGAACGCGTGCTGCATCACCCGGCTGTGGCGAGCAAAAGCTTCCTGATCACCATTGGCGACCGCACCATCACCGGCCTGGTGGCCCGTGACCAAATGGTTGGCCCTTGGCAGGTTCCGGTGGCTGACGTTGCCGTCACCGCCACCAGCTTCGACGTTTACACCGGTGAAGCCATGGCCATGGGCGAGCGTACGCCGCTGGCCCTGCTCGACGCTCCGGCGTCGGGCCGCATGGCCATTGGTGAAACCCTCACCAACATCGCGGCTTCGCGCATCGGTAAATTGTCCGACATCAAACTGTCGGCCAACTGGATGTCCGCTGCCGGTCACCCGGGTGAAGACGCGCGCCTCTATGACACCGTCAAGGCTGTCGGCATGGAGCTGTGCCCTGAGCTGGGTATCACCATTCCGGTGGGCAAGGACTCCATGTCCATGGCCACCCGTTGGAACGAAGACGGCGTCGACAAGACGGTCACTTCGCCGCTGTCGCTGATCGTCACCGGTTTCGCACCGGTCACCGACATCCGTCAGACCCTGACCCCGCAATTGCGCATGGACAAGGGCACCACCGATCTGATCCTGATCGACCTGGGCCGTGGCCAGAACCGCATGGGCGCGTCGATCCTGGCACAGACCCATGGCAAGCTCGGCAAGCAGGCACCGGACGTCGATGACGCCGAAGACCTGAAAGCCTTCTTCGCCGTGATCCAGGGCCTGAATGCCGACGGTCACCTGTTGGCTTACCACGACCGTTCCGATGGCGGCTTGCTGACCAGCGTTGTCGAGATGGCCTTCGCCGGTCACTGCGGCCTGAACATCGTGCTCGACAGCGTTGCCGAGGATGCCTCCGAAATCAACGGTATCCTGTTCAACGAAGAGTTGGGCGCCGTGATCCAGGTTCGCCAGGACGCTACCCCGGACGTACTCGCCCAATTCAGCGCCGCTGGCCTGGACGACTGCGTGGCGGTGATCGGCCAGCCGATCAACAACGGCGAGATCAACATCTCGTTCAATGGCGACACCGTGTTTGCCGGCCAGCGCCGCTTGCTGCAACGCCAGTGGGCCGAGACCAGCTACCAGATCCAACGCCTGCGTGATAACGCCGACTGCGCCGAGCAGGAATTCGACGTGATCCTGGAAGAAGACAACCCGGGCCTGAGCACCAAGCTCAGCTTCGACGTCAATCAGGACATCGCCGCGCCTTACATCAAGAAAGGCATTCGTCCACAGGTTGCCGTACTGCGTGAGCAGGGCGTCAACGGCCAGGTGGAAATGGCGGCCGCGTTCGACCGTGCCGGCTTCAATGCGATCGACGTGCACATGAGCGACATCCTCGCCGGTCGCGTTGACCTCAATGCGTTCAAAGGCCTGGTGGCCTGCGGTGGTTTCTCCTACGGCGACGTGCTGGGTGCCGGCGAAGGCTGGGCCAAGTCGGCCCTGTTCAACAGCCGTGCCCGCGACGCGTTCCAGGGCTTCTTCGAGCGCAACGACAGCTTCACCCTGGGTGTGTGCAACGGTTGCCAGATGATGTCCAACCTCAGCGAACTGATCCCGGGCAGCGAGTTCTGGCCGCACTTTGTGCGCAACCGGTCCGAGCAGTTCGAAGCCCGTGTCGCCATGGTGCAGGTGCAGGAGTCCAACTCGATCTTCCTGCAAGGCATGGCCGGTTCGCGTATGCCAATCGCCATCGCCCACGGCGAAGGCCATGCCGAGTTCGCCAGCGAAGAAGCGTTGCTTGAAGCCGACCTGTCCGGCACCGTGGCCCTGCGCTTCGTCGACAACCACGGCAAGGTCACCGAAACCTACCCGGCCAACCCGAACGGCTCGCCGCGCGGGATCACCGGCCTTACCAGCCGCGACGGTCGCGTGACCATCATGATGCCGCACCCGGAGCGTGTATTCCGCGCCGTGCAGAACTCGTGGCGCCCGGAAGAGTGGAACGAAGACGGCGCCTGGATGCGCATGTTCCGCAACGCTCGCGTGTGGGTGAACTAAGGCCGTGTACAAGCTCAGCTTCTTCGTGCCCGACAGCCATGTGGAGACGGTGAAAACCGCCGTCTTCGCCGCTGGCGGCGGGCGCATCGGCAACTATGACAGCTGCGCCTGGCAAGTGCTGGGTCAGGGCCAATTTCGCGCGTTGGATGGCAGTCAGCCGTTTATCGGGCAGGTGGGCCAGGTTGAAGGCGTTGAAGAGTGGAAGGTTGAGCTGGTGGTGGCGGATGAGTTGATTGGGGCTGTTGTTGCTGCACTCAAGCTTAGCCATCCGTATGAGACACCGGCGTATGAGGTGTGGCAGTTGGCGGATTTTTGATTCGCACGTTGCATAAACAAGAAACCCGCTGGGCCAGTTTGGCCGGCGGGTTTTTTGTTGGCTGTGGGGGCCTATTCGACGTGCTCGCGAAGGCGTCCGCTCAGACACTTTCCTACAAACCGTTCAGGTTGTCCCTCGGAACCCATCTCCCTAGCCTCCCTGCTTTGCATTGTCTCAGTGGTGGAATGTTATGAGTCTGACGACCAGAACTGATATGCGGCTATTGCATGGCGTGATGTATCACATCACAGTCGCGCCATGATCGTTAGTTGGAAACATAAAGGCCTTCGCATCTTTATGAAACGGGCTCAACGAAAGGGATCAATGCCAACCACGTGCATCGCTTGCGCCGTGTCTTGCTGATTTTAGATAGCGCGACTCATTGGGGCGATCTGGAACTGCCAGGTGGGCGCTTCCATCGCTTGAGGGGGGATTTTGTCGACTGCTGGTCAGTGAGCATCAGTGGTAACTGGCGCATCATTTTTCGCATGTATGACGATCAAGTCGAGCGGGTCGACTATCTGGATTACCACTGAGAAGGCGTCTGTTTATGGGTATGCACAATCCTCCTCACCCAGGGGAAATACTGCTTGAGGATGTCATTCCCGGGCTGGGCATGACGATCACTGAGGTGGCTCGACGCCTGGGTTTCGCGAGGGAAACCTTTTCAAGAATTCTTCATGGGCATGCGCCTGTTAGCCCTGATCTCGCTGTACGGCTTGAGCGCGCAGGCATCAGCAAGGCCCAGATGTGGCTTTCAATGCAGAGCAGTTATGACCTGTGGCAGGCGGAGCATAGAGAACAGCCTGTTATTGAGCGGTTTGCTCGGATTGAGTAACCGAGATTAAAGAACCCGGCGTTAGCCGGGTTTTCGTTGCTCGCGAAGAGGCCTTTTCAAACGATGAAGCTTTAAGCGCTCGCCCCGATCTGCTGAGCACCGACCAACCGCTCAAGTGCCTCACCCAATCCTGTGGCCTTGTCACCAATCAACAGGTGCCAAACACCGCTTTCCAGCTGGCTCACACCTTGGCAACCCAGTGCGGTGAGATCAGCTTCAGACAACCCCGAATCATCCCCCAACTCCACCCGCAACCGGGTCATCGCCACCGCTTCCAGCTGGCGCACATTCCCTCGGCCACCCAGCGCATTCAGCCATTTCTCGGCCTCCTGAACATTCACTGCAACTGGCTTTTCCACAGGCGCAACCACTACAGGCGCTGCTGCAACAAACCCTGGCATCGCCAAGCGAATCTCATCAGCAATACTGTCCGCCATCGGCCCGACCACCACCTGCAAGCTGCCGCCGTTACCTGGTCGAACGACTGCCATGGCACCCAGCGCTTTCAGCTCCGCATCCACCGCTTTGTTACGATCAACCATGTCCAACCGTAGGCGCGTGGTGCAGGCGCCGACGCTCAGCAGATTCTCCGCACCACCCAGCGCCTGAATGTAAGCCGTGGCCCGCTGGTTATCACTCATCGCTTCAGCCTGCACCACCTGGGTATCTTCCCGGCCCGGTGTCTTCAAGTTGAAACGACGGATGCAGTAGTTGAACACGCTGTAGTAGATCAGCGCATAGGCCAGGCCGACCGGGAACACCAGCCAGCCATTGGTGGACTTGCCCCAACCCAGCACCATGTCGATAAACCCACCGGAGAAGGTAAACCCGAGGTGGATATTCAGCATGTTGGTGACCGCCATCGACAGGCCCGTCAGCACCGCGTGGATCAGGTACAGGAACGGTGCGAGGAACATGAACGCGAACTCAATCGGCTCGGTCACCCCTGTCAAAAACGAGGTCAACGCCATGGACAGGAAAATCCCGCCCATCACTTTACGGCGCTCGGGCAAGGCGTTGCGGTACATCGCCAGGCACGCGGCGGGCAGGCCGAACAGCATCACCGGGAACATGCCGGTCATGAATTGGCCGCCTTTCGGGTCACCGGCAAAATAGCGGGTGAGGTCGCCAGTGACCACGGCGCCGGTCACCGGATCGGTGAAGGTGCCGAACACAAACCACGCCATATTGTTGAGGATATGGTGCAGCCCGGTAACGATCAGCAGGCGGTTGAACACGCCAAACACAAAGGCGCCCAGGCTGCCGCTTTCCATCAGCAACACGCCAAAGCTATTGATGCCGTGCTGGATCGGCGGCCAGATCAAACCAAAGATCACGCCCAGCCCAACTGCCGAAAAGCCGGTGACAATCGGCACAAACCGTCGCCCGCCAAAGAACGCCAGATACTCCGGCAGCTTGATGTCCTTGAAGCGGTTGTACAGCCCACCCGCCATCAGGCCGCTGGCGATACCGGCGAGCATCCCCATGTTGATGGACGTGTCCATGACCTTGAGCGTGGAGACCATCACCAGGTAACCAATCGCACCGGCCAAACCGGCCGTGCCGTTGTTGTCGCGGGCAAAACCCACCGCGATGCCGATGGCGAAGATCAGCGCCAGGTTGGCGAAGATCGCCTGCCCCGCGTCGTGCATCACCGCGATGTTCAAAAGATCGGTGTCGCCCAGTCGCAGCAGGAGGCCGGCGATCGGCAGGATCGCGATCGGCAGCATCAGTGCACGGCCCAGGCGTTGCAGGCCTTCGATGAAATGTTGGTACATGGCGAGACTCCTTTTTTCTTGTTGTTGTCAGCTCAGCGGCCAGTGGTGTTGACAGGCTTGGCGAACGGCCTTGGCATTGCTCAGGTCGAGCAGGCCTTGGCTCAGTTGCCGGCATTGCGCCGCGTCCAGGTGGCGGACGCGGTCCTTGATTTCTGCGATCTGCGGCGGGCTCACCGACAGCTCGCTGACCCCCAGTCCCACCAGTACCGGCGTAGCCAACGGGTCGGAGGCGAGGGCGCCACATACGCCGACCCAACGCCCGTGTTTCGCCGCGCCTGCACAGGTCTGGGCGATCAGCCGCAGCAGCGCCGGGTGCAGGGCATCGACCCGAGCGGCGAGGCCGGCGTGGTCGCGGTCCATGGCCAGGGTGTACTGGGACAGGTCATTGGTGCCGATGGACAGGAAGTCCGCATGCTTGGCCAAGTGTTCGGCCATCAGCGCAGCGGCGGGCACTTCGATCATCACCCCCAGTTCGGGGCGCTGGGTCAGCTCCAACTCCACGCACAGCTCATCCAGGCGCTGGCGGATCTGCAGCAGCTCATCCACTTCGCTGACCATCGGCAATAGAATGCGGCAACGCTCCAGTGGAGACACTTGCAGCAGCGCGCGCAGTTGCTGGTCTAGCAGCTCCGGGCGCACCTGGGCCATGCGGATACCGCGCAGGCCCAGCACCGGGTTGGCCTCGACCGGCAGCGGCAGGTAGTCGAGTTGCTTGTCGCCGCCCACGTCGATGGTGCGGATGATCACTGACTTGTCGCCCATGGCATCCAGCACGGCTTGGTAGGCGTGGCGTTGTTCGTGCTCATCCGGTGCGGTGCGGCGGTCGACGAAGAGAAACTCGGTGCGCAGCAGGCCGACCCCATCGGCACCGTTTTCAAACGCCACCTGGGCTTCGGCGCTGGAGGCGACATTCGCGGCGACCTCGATACTCACGCCATCCGTTGTGCGCGCCGGCTCCTGGGCTTGGGCCTGTTGCTGCTGGCGCCGCAGTTTCTGCGCGTCGCGAATCTGGTGCACTTCGGCGTGACGCGCTTCGGTGGGCTCCAATTCCAGACGGCCGTTGACGGCGTCGAGTACCACGCGTTGGCCTTGGGGCACGTCGAGAACTTCGGCGCCCAACGCCACCACACAGGGCAAGCCTTTACCGCGGGCCAGAATCGCCACGTGGGATGTGGCGCCGCCTTCGGCCATGCAAATGCCGACGGCGTGTTGCGCACTCAATTGCAGCAGGTCAGACGGGGTCAGTTCATGGGCGCTGACAATCGATCCGGCGGGCAATTCGAAATGCCAGGCTTCACCGAGCAGCGCGCGCAATACGCGTTGCTGCAAATCCCGCAGATCGTTGGCACGTTCGGCAAACAACGGTTTGCCCAGGGCCAGCAACACCGCGCATTGCGCCTGGATTGCATCGCGCCAGGCATGGGTGGCTGCGCTGCCTTGTTCAATTGAACGGGTTGCGGCTTCCAGCAGATTCGGGTCTTCCAACAGAGCGAGGTGGGCGGCGAAGATGTCCTCTTCCTCGACGTTCTTGCGCTGGCGGGCATGCGCCAGAGTGCTGCGAATTTCGCTGCGTACTTGCTCCAGGGCGGTGTCCAGGTGTTGCAGTTGTTCGTCGGCAGAGTGGTTGCCGACGTCTGCCGGCAATTCGATGCCGGTCAGGCGGAACAACGGCCCGCAGACCAGGCCCGGCGCAGCACACACACCTTGCAGCACGCCGGCTTCGGTATGCGCTCGGCGTGGGGGGCAACGACAGGGACGTGGTGTTCTTCCTTGATGACGGCTGACAACGCCGCGACCAATGCCTGCAATGCGGCTTCGGCGTCTTTGCCGCGACAGGTCACGCGTACTTCGTCCCCTTCGCCAATACCCAGGCCCATCAAGCCGATCAGGCTGTCACAGGACGCCGATTTATCACCGAAATGCAGCTGTGCCTGGCTGCTGAAGTCCTGGGCGGTCTTGCGAATCAACGCTGCCGGACGCGCGTGCAAACCGCCACGATGCGTGATGCGTACGCTGGCGCTGACGTCAGCTTCCGAGTTATCCACAGCGGTTTGAACCGCTGCCGCCGAACGCGCCACGATCTGCAACAACGGCTCGCCGACCTTGACCTTTTGCCCGGCCACCGCACGCAATTCAAAGCGCTCGCCATTGGTCAGGATGATCAGGCTGACCAGGCTCTTGCACTGACGCGCAATGCGGTCCAGGTCAAACTGCACCAACGCCTGGCCCTTGCTCACCCGTGCGCCGTCCTTGACCAGCAAGGCAAAGCCTTCGCCATTCAGTTCCACCGTGTCGATGCCCACGTGCATCAGCACCTCGGCACCGTTCTCGGCGCGAATCGTCAGGGCGTGCCCGGTACGCGCGACATGGATGATCACGCCGTCACAGGGCGCGTACAGGCAATCGTTCAAGGGGTCGATAGCAATACCATCGCCCATCGCGCCGCTGGCGAACACTTCGTCGGGAACGTTGCCCAGGGTCAGCACTGGCCCGCTTAACGGTGCGCTGAGGGTCAATTCATTATTGTTGTAGGACATGGGCACGGTACTCATCAGGAAAACGCCACTCAGTGAGTGCGGGTAACTTTGCTCAGGTGGCGCGGCTGGTCAGGGTCCATGCCCCGAGCGACCGCCAGGCCTGCAGCCATGATGTAGAAACTCTGAATCGCCAGGATCGGGTCCAGGGTCGGGTGTTCGGCGCGGCTCAGGGTCAGGTCGCGCTCGGCGATATCATCCGGTGCGGCGAGCAGCACGCGGGCGCCGCGTTGACGCATGTCGGCGGCCAGGCTCAGCAAGCCGGCTTGCTCGGCGCCGCGCGGGGCGAAGACCAGCAGGGGGTAGTTGTCGCCAATCAGGGCCATCGGGCCGTGACGCACTTCGGCGCTGCTGAAGGCTTCGGCCTGGATCGCCGAGGTTTCCTTGAGCTTGAGTGCGGCTTCCTGGGCAATGGCAAAACCGGCGCCACGGCCGATGACCATCAGTTGCTGGCAGTCGCGCAGGGCCTCGATGGCAACCGTCCAATCCTGCTTGGCAGCGGCACGCAGGTCATCGGGCAGGGCGCGGCACGCTTGCAGCAACTCGGTTTCCTGATTCCAGTGGCCGATCAACTGCGCGCTGGCGCTGAGGGTGGCGATAAAGCTTTTGGTGGCGGCCACGCTCTGTTCCGGCCCGGCGCACAGCGGCACATGGAATTCGCAGGCGGCTTCCAGCGGCGAGTCTTCGGCGTTGACCAGCGAAATGCTCAGGGCACCGCGCTTGCGCAGCAGGCGCAGGCTGTTGACCAGGTCCGGGCTCTGGCCCGACTGGGAGAAGCCAAACGCGACTTGGCCGCTGACTTTCATCGGCGCTTGCAACAAGGTCACCACCGACATCGGCAACGACGCCACCGGAATGCCTACATGCTGCATGGCCAGGTAGGCGAAGTAACTCGCGGCGTGGTCCGAGCTGCCACGGGCGATGGTCATCGCCACTTGCGGCGGCTGGCGGCGCAGGCGGCCGGCGACTTCTTCCAGCAGCGGGTCCAGGCGTTGCAGTTGAGCGGCGACGGCGTCGCAGGAGGCCAGGGCCTCTTCAAGCATTTTTGAAGTCAATGGTTTCTCCTTCGACCATTACGTCGGTGAGTGTCAGGGAGCGGTCCAGGCGCACGCAGTCGGCGAAGCTGCCGGGTTGCAAGCGGCCGCGTTCTTCCAGGCCCAGGTAGTCCGCAGGAAATTGCGACAGGCGTTGTGAGGCTTCGCTGATGGGCAGGCCGATTTTCACCAGATTGCGCAGCGCCTGGTCCATGGTCAGGGTGCTGCCGGCCAGGGTGCCGTCGGCCAGGCGTACGCCGCCCAGGCATTTGGTCACGGTATGGCTGCCCAGCTTGTATTCGCCGTCGGGCATGCCGGCGGCGGCGGTGGAGTCGGTGACGCAGTACAGGCACGGGATCGAGCGCAGGGCCACACGCATGGCACCGGGGTGAACGTGGAGCAGATCCGGGATCAGTTCGGCAAATTTGGCATGAGCCAGGGCGGCGCCGACGATGCCCGGTTCGCGGTGATGCAACGGGCTCATCGCGTTATACAAATGGGTAAAGCTGGTGGCGCCGGCGGCGAGGGCGGCGACGCCTTCTTCGTAGCTGCCCAGGGTGTGGCCGATCTGCATGCGCACGCCGCGTTCGCTGAGGGCGCGGATCAGACCGTCATGGCCGGCGATCTCCGGCGCGATGGTGATCACGCGGATCGGTGCCAGGCGCAGGTAGGCTTCGACTTCGGCCATCAGTGCGGTGTGGGCGAAGTTAGGTTGGGCGCCGAGTTTTCCGGGATTGATGTAGGGCCCTTCCAGGTGTACGCCGAGTACACGGGCGCTGCCTGCAGGGCGCCGCTCGCAGAACGTGCCGAGCTGACCGAGCACGCGGGAGATTTCCTCCACCGGTGCGGTCATGGTGGTGGCCAGCAACGACGTGGTGCCAAAGCGCACGTGGGTGCGGGTGATGGTTTCGAAAGCCGCGCCGCCTTCCATGATGTCTGCGCCGCCACCGCCATGCACGTGCAGGTCGATAAAGCCCGGCAGCAGGTAGGGCAAGTCGTTTTCAGCCGGGTCGCACGGTGTGCCTTCAATCGCAATCACCTTACCGTGCTCGTGCACCAGGCGGCCGCGAATCCAGCCGTCGGGCGTGAGGATGTTGTCTTCGGACATGGGCAGTTCTCTAAATTCGCAGTTCAGCGGAATAGTCGTGGCGGCGCAGTTCTGCGACGAAGTCGTAGTAGTCGTTGCGGCAGTAGGTGTCGGTGATTTCGATCGGCGTGTTGTCGGCGGTGTAGCCAACCCGGGTCATCAGCAGCATGGCGGTGCCGGGGGCGATGCCCACCAGGCGCGCGAACTCGTCCGAGGCGTTGATCGCCTGCACATGCTGCAAGGCGCGGACGATAGGTTTGCCGATGCTTTCAAAGTATTCGTACAACGAACTGCCCAGGGCTTGCGGCTGCGGCAGCACCGAGGCTGGGACGACGGTCATTTCGATCGCCATCACGGTGTCATCGGCTTTGCGCAGGCGCTTGAGTCGCGCCACTTTGTCGCTGGTCGACAGGCACAGGCGGATCAGTTCTTCGTGGGTCGGCGGGGTGATGTCGCGTTCCAGCCATTGCGAGCTGGGCACAAAGCCTTTGAGGCGCAACATCTCACTGAAGCCCGACAAGCGTGACAGCGGTTGTTCCAGGCGCGGCGTGATAAAGGTGCCGGAACCCTGGCTGCGGCGAATCAGGCCTTGGTCGAACAGCACTTCGAGGGCTTTGCGGGCGGTGACCCGGGAAATGCTCAGTTGCTCACTGAGAGCCCGTTCCGATGGCAGTGCCTGTTCGGACGTCCACTGGCCGGCATGGATCGCCGCTTCGAGCTTGCGCGCCAATTGCAGGTACAGCGGCGTGGATTGTTTGTCGTCGGGGCGCAGGCCCAGGATGGGATTCATCTGTCAGGTTTCCGATGCGGTTATTGGAGTGTTGTCGCCCGGTATTGGCCGGAAATTAATACCACTTAAATACCATGTCAATGCAGCCAAAACGGTGCAAACGCCGGTTTCAGGGCGCTGCAATTGGGCTTGGTATCAAGTGGTATTAGAGAGGTCTATATCGCGCGCAGAACTGCAAAGCCCGCGGGAGTGAACTGGTATTCACCCGCGGGTGCGGGGCAGGGCGGGAAATATTTTCGAATTATTTTACGAACGGTACGAGATTACGGACGAATCTCGATGAGGGTGCCGTCTTTGACCAGGTTCCACACTTCGCGCATATCCACGTTGCGCATGCCGATGCAGCCGTCGGTCCAGTCCAGGGTGTGGAACCATTGTTCCGGGTAATCCTCGGTATCCGGCGTGCCGTGGATCATGATCATGCTGCCGGGGCTCACGCCTTCGCGGCGGGCACGGGCGGCGTCGCTGATGTTCGGGTAGGAAATGTGCATGGCGAGGTTGAAGCGGTCGCTGGTCTTGCGCCAGTCGATCCAGTAGAGGCCTTCCGGCGTGCGGCGATCACCCTCGATCAGCTTATGGCCCTTGGGGTTCTTGCCCAGGGAAATGCGGTAGGTCTTGAACGGCTTGCCGTCGTTGATCAGCTGCAATTGGTGGGCGGACTTGAGCACCAGGACTTTTTCGACAGGCTTGCCGCCCAGGGTTTGCACCGTGGAGGCCGATGACAGGGTAGCGAACGACAGGCAGATAAGAGCAAGCAACCAACGCATTAAAACGGTATCCCCTTAAAGGCCATCTGCCGGAGTGTTATTGGGCGGGCTTGCCCAGCGGCGGCACGGCCTCGCTGCGCACCGGGTACGACTGAAGCCTGCGGTCAGCGAAAAAGCATTCTAGGGTACGCCCGACCGTGCGGAAAGCCAGCTCGGACCAAGGGATGTCGGCTTCGTCGAACAACTGCACTTCCAGGCTCTCGGGGCCGGCGGCAAACTCCAGGTCGAGCAGGTCGGCGCGGTAGAAGATATGCACCTGGTTGATATGTGGCACGTCGATCAGAGTGTAAATATTCATGTTGTGCACGCGGGCGCAGGCTTCTTCCAAGGTTTCGCGCATGGCGGCCTGTTCCACCGTCTCGCCGTTTTCCATGAAACCGGCGGGCAGGGTCCAGTAGCCCAGGCGCGGTTCGATGGCGCGGCGGCACAACAGCACTTTATCGCCCCACACTGGCACGGTGCCAGCGACGATATTGGGGTTCTGGTAGTGAATGGTCGAGCAGTGATCGCACACAAAGCGCAAGCGGCCGTCGCCTTCGGGGATGCGTTGGGTAACCGGTTTACCGCACTGGCTGCAGAAATTCATGCTGGGGTTCCTGGAAAGTGCGTCTATCTTGGCGTGACGGGCAGGGCGCTGCAACAAGTTGTCGTTTAGCGACACCACGCGGGTTTTGGGGTTGGGCGCCCGCGTGCTTTGGTGCATGATGCAAGGTAGCCAACAGACCGAGATGACTCATGCTGGACGAGCTACTTCGCCGGGTAACCAATCACACCCCCCACACGCTGGAAACCGATGGGCGTTTCCCCGAGGCCGCGGTGCTGGTGCCGATTACCCGCAGTGACGAACCTGAGCTGATCCTGACCCTGCGTGCCAGCGGCTTGTCGACCCACGGCGGTGAAGTGGCCTTTCCTGGCGGGCGCCGCGACCCCGAAGACCCGGACCTGATTTTCACCGCGCTACGTGAAGCCGAAGAAGAGATAGGCCTTCCACCCGGCCTTGTGGAGGTCATTGGCCCATTGAGCCCATTGATCTCCCTGCACGGTATTCGGGTTACGCCGTATGTCGGCGTCATCCCCGACTACGTCGAATACCTGGCCAACGATGCCGAGATCGCCGCCGTTTTTAGCGTGCCGTTGGACTTCTTCCGACAGGACCCGCGCGAACATACCCACAGGATCGATTACCAGGGACGTAGTTGGTACGTGCCCAGTTATCGGTTCGGCGAATACAAGATCTGGGGGCTGACGGCGATCATGATCGTCGAGTTGATCAATCTGCTCTATGACGACGCCCAGATCAGCCTGCACCAGCCCCCCAAGAGTTTCATCAACATCTAAGCCATCGCTTGAATGGCAATGCCGTGAGGAAACACCATGAAATACCGCCTGGGCGACGCCCGCGTCGAGACTCACCCTCAGAGCTGGGTGGCACCGAATGCCACGCTGGTGGGCAAGGTCAAGCTGGAGGAGGGCGCCAACGTCTGGTTCAACGCGGTGTTGCGTGGCGACAACGAACTGATCCTGATCGGTAAGAACAGCAACGTGCAGGATGGCAGTGTGATGCACACCGACATGGGCTACCCGCTGACCCTGGGCACCGGTGTGACCATCGGTCATAACGCGATGCTGCATGGTTGCACGGTGGATGATTACAGCCTGATCGGTATCAACGCGGTGATCCTCAACGGCGCGAAGATCGGCAAGCACTGCATCATCGGCGCCAATTCACTGATCGGCGAAGGCAAGGAAATCCCCGATGGTTCACTGGTGATGGGCTCGCCGGGCAAAGTGGTGCGTGAATTGACCGACGCGCAGAAACGCATGCTCGAAGCCAGCGCTGCGCACTATGTGCATAACTCTCAGCGTTATGCGCGGGATTTGGTAGAGCAGGAAGAATGAACCCGATTGAACGCCCCGTCGCCTCGCCGTGCGTGAGTATCTGCGCGTTGGACGATGACGATATTTGCACCGGCTGCCAGCGTACCGTAGATGAAATTACGCGCTGGAGCCGCATGGATAACGCCGAGCGCCGGGTCGTGTTGGGGTTGTGCCATGAGCGGGCGGTGGCGAGTGGATTGGTGTTTATGGCTTCCGGGAAATCTGGCGGCGGATAGACCGCTATCGCAGGCAAGCCAGCTCCCACATGAATGCATTCAAAATGTGGGAGCCGGCTTGCCTGCGATGAGGCCCTCCCAGACGACATATTTCTGAATGTGAAGTAACCTGTGGCCCTTGTTCACAGGTCCCTCGCCCCATGCTCTTCCTGATCGCCTACATCAGCAGCGTCGTGCTGATCAACTTTGCCTTTTCCACCGCCCCGCACCTGGACGTCATCTGGTCGGCCTGGGGTGGCCTGGTCTTCATCCTGCGCGACATGGTGCAAACCCGCTTCGGTCACGGAGCGATCATCGCCATGCTGGCGGCGTTGGTGCTGTCGTATGTCACGTCCGACCCGGCCATCGCCCTGGCCAGCGCCACGGCGTTTGCGGTATCCGAGTGCATCGACTGGCTCGTGTTCAGCATCACCAAACGCCCGCTGCACGATCGCCTGTGGATAAGTTCGGCGCTGAGCATTCCCCTCGACACCTTTATCTTCTTCGGCCTTATCGGCGCGCTCACGCCGGCAGTGGCGGGCACCGCGCTGGTGTCGAAGTTCGCCGGGGTCACGGTCGTGTGGCTGATCATGGCCTGGCGTATCCGCAAGCGGGCCGTCGTCAACTGAGGCCAATTCCTGCAGTTCATGTAAAATGCCGGCCTTTCTCCCAATGATCCGCTCCCCTGAGGACCTGAGATGACCCGAATCGGAACTCCATTGTCGCCAACCGCGACCCGCGTTTTGTTGTGTGGCTGCGGTGAGCTGGGCAAGGAAGTGGTAATCGAACTGCAACGCCTGGGCGTTGAAGTGATTGCCGTGGATCGCTACGCCAATGCGCCGGCCATGCAGGTTGCGCACCGTAGCCACGTGATCAACATGCTCGACGGCGCCGCCCTGCGTGCGGTGATCGAGGCCGAGAAGCCGCATTTCATCGTTCCGGAAATCGAAGCCATCGCCACTGCCACCCTGGTGGAACTGGAAGCCGAAGGCTTCACTGTGATTCCGACCGCGCGCGCGACCTCGCTGACCATGAACCGCGAAGGCATCCGCCGTCTTGCCGCCGAAGAGCTGGACCTGCCGACCTCGCCGTACCACTTCGCCGATACCTTCGAAGATTACAGCAAGGCCGTCCAGGACCTGGGCTTCCCGTGCGTGGTCAAGCCGGTGATGAGTTCGTCGGGCAAGGGCCAGAGCCTGCTGCGCAGCCCCGACGACGTGCAGAAAGCCTGGGATTACGCCCAGGAAGGTGGCCGTGCCGGTAAAGGCCGCGTGATCATCGAAGGCTTTATCGACTTCGACTACGAAATCACCCTGCTGACCGTGCGCCACATCGGCGGCACCACGTTCTGTGCGCCGGTGGGTCACCGTCAGGAGAAGGGCGACTATCAGGAATCCTGGCAGCCACAAGCCATGAGCCCGATTGCCCTGGCAGAATCCGAGCGCGTTGCCAAAGCCGTGACCGAGGCCCTGGGTGGTCGTGGCCTGTTTGGTGTGGAGTTGTTCATCAAGGGTGATCAGGTGTGGTTCAGCGAAGTTTCGCCGCGTCCGCATGACACCGGTTTGGTGACCTTGATTTCTCAGGACCTGTCGCAGTTTGCGCTGCATGCGCGCGCCATTCTGGGCTTGCCGATCCCGTTGATCCGTCAGTTCGGGCCGTCGGCCTCGGCGGTGATCCTGGTGGAAGGGCAGTCGACCCAGACGGCGTTCGCCAACCTGGGCGCTGCGCTGAGCGAGCCGGACACGGCGTTGCGTCTGTTTGGCAAACCGGAAGTGAATGGGCAGCGTCGGATGGGTGTGGCGTTGGCGCGGGATGAGTCGATTGAAGCGGCTCGGGCGAAGGCGACCCGTGCTTCGAAGGCGGTTGTTGTAGAGCTGTAACCGCGTCGCGCCCTTCGCGAGCAAGCCCGCTCCACATTCGATCGCATTGCCAAGTCTGGCACTGATCACAATGTGGGCGCGGGCTTGCTCGCGAAAGCGGTCTATCAGGCAACCTTGTTCAAATCGTTATCCCGCGTCTCTTTCAGGCACAGCACAGCAATCAAGCTGAGCAACGCTGCCGCCGATACATACCCACCGACATAACTCAGCCCACCCATCGCCACCAGCTTGGTCGCGAAGAACGGTGCGGCCGACGCGCCCACGATCCCACCCAGGTTATACGCCGCCGAAGCACCGGTATAACGCACACGGGTCGGGAACAGTTCCGGCAGCATGGCGCCCATCGGCGCGAAGGTCACGCCCATCAGGAACAGCTCCAAGGCCAGGAACAAAGCCACCGCCCAAGTCGAACCGTGAGTCAGCAGCGGCTCCATGGTGAAGCCCGACAGGATTGCCAGGAGCGCGCCGACGATGAGCACCGGCTTGCGTCCGAAACGGTCACTGGCCAAGGCTGCCAACGGCGTCGCCAGGCCCATGAACAAGACTGCAAAGCACAACAGGCCGAGGAAGGTCTCACGGCTGTAGCCCAAGGTGGAGACGCCATAACTCAGGGAAAACGCAGTGGTGATGTAGAACAGTGCATAACACACCACCATCGACGCAGCGCCCAGCAACACCGGCAGCCAATGCTGGCTGAATAATTCCACCAGCGGCACCTTGACCGGGGCTTCCTTGGCGACGGCGTTGGCGAACACCGGCGTCTCATGCAGCTTCAGCCGCGCGTACAGGCCAACCATCACCAGCGCAGCGCTGAGGATGAACGGGATGCGCCAGCCCCAGCTGCGGAACTGTTCGTCGCTCAGGCTCATGGCCAGGATCAGGAACAAGCCGTTGGCTGCCAGAAAGCCGATCGATGGGCCCAGTTGCGGAAACATGCCGAACCAGGCGCGTTTGCCCTTGGGCGCGTTCTCGGTCGCCAGCAGCGCCGCGCCGCCCCATTCACCGCCCAAGCCCAGGCCCTGGCCGAAGCGCAGCACACACAACAGGATCGGCGCCCAGGCCCCGATGCTGTCATAGCCGGGCAGCAAGCCAATCAGCGTCGTACAGACGCCCATCAGCAACAGCGAAGCCACCAGGGTCGATTTACGCCCGATGCGGTCGCCAAAGTGGCCGAACAGTGCCGAGCCCAGCGGGCGGGCGATGAAGGCGATACCGAAGGTCAGGAACGACGCCAGCATCTGCGCGGTACCGGAGGTCTGCGGGAAGAACACTGGCCCGATCACCAGCGCAGCTGCCGTGGCGTAGATATAGAAGTCGTAGAACTCGATGGCGGTGCCGACGATGCTCGCCGTGGCGACTCGTGCGGTCGAGTTGGTCGGGGCGGCGGCGGGCGCGGCCTCGTTGTAGGTAGTGCTCATGGTAGTGTCCCTGATGGTCATTGCGCGTTTGGACGCGGATTATTATTGGTCGATCACCCATGGATCAGGGTTGTGCGCGGGAAGGCTCGGGATGGGAGCGGACGCCGGTCAGACACGATAAAGCGGTGCTTGGACACGCGGGGTGCGGGTAGCACGCGGTCAGGCGCGGCTCTGGTAAGCCGCCCCGATTATAGGAAGGGGGTTGAACATACAACAAGGGGGGCTGGCGAGGATCTACGGTTTGGAGTGGGGTGTATGTGGGAGCTGGCTTGCCTGCGATAAGATCACCTCGCTTTCACTGAATGACCGAGGTGTTTGCATCGCAGGCAAGCCAGCTCCCACATGGACCGAGTTGATTCAGGCAGCGACCGGCATCCGGCTGGTGTGCCAGATCAGCACCTTGCTCACGCGGTTGTCCTCGGTCTCGAGGATTTCCAGGCGGTAGCGACCGATTTTCAGGCAGACCGCGCAATCCGGGATGGTCTCCAGTGCTTCGGTGACCAGGCCGTTGAGGGTCTTGGGGCCGTCGCTGGGCAGGTGCCAGTTCAGGCTTTTGTTCAGCTCGCGGATCGAGGCGGCGCCATCGATGATGTAGCGGCCGTCCGGCTGGGGCTCGATATGCGGGTTGTCAGCACTCTGCTCGCTTTCGAATTCACCGACGATTTCTTCGAGGATGTCTTCCAGGGTCACGATACCCAGCACTTCGCCGTATTCATCCACCACCATGCCCAGGCGGCGTTGTTGCTTGTGAAAGTTCAGCAGCTGCAGTTGCAGGGGTGTGCTTTCCGGGACGAAGTAGGGTTCGTGGCAGGCGGCGAGCAACGCTTCCTTGGTCAGGCTGGCGTCGGGCAGCAGGTGCTGGATCTGCCGGGTATTGAGCACTGCCTGGACCTGGTTGATGTCGCTGTGGAACACCGGCAGGCGCGTACGTTGAGAGGTGCGCAATTGTTCGATGATCTCTTCGATCGAGTCATCCAGGTTGATGCCGTCCACTTCACTGCGTGGCACCAGGATGTCGTTGACGGTGATGTTGTCCAGGGCGTGGATGCCGGGCATGCCTGGGGTGCGGCTTTCGTCGGACTCGGGCTCTGTCTCATCGTCATGGTCGGGCAGCGGTTCGTCGCTCTTTTTCACCACGCCGGATTTACGTGCGAATGGGCGCAGCAGCAACAGGCTGATGCCATTGAGCAGCCAGGCCAGCGGGTAGAGGATTTTCAGCGGCACGCCCAGCAGCGTGTTGCCAAAGCCCAGCACGGCTTGCGGATGGCGGACGGCGAGGGCACGGGGCAGGTAATCGGCCAGAATCAACAGGATTGCGCAGGAAATCATCCAGCCGAGCCAGGGCCCGTTCTGCGCCCAGGCGTAGATCGCCAGTAGCGTGCAGAGGATCACCACGGCGGCGCGACACAGGCTGTTGCACAGGATCAGGCTGTGGCGTGGGAAGCTTAGCCGGGCGGCTGCCTTGTCACCCTGGCGTGTACCGGGGCGCAGGGCCAGCAGGTGTTGTTGCGCGGCTTCAATGGCGGTGAACAGTGCGGCCCATAAGACCAGCAGGGCGATTACCGCGAGCATCGGCTCCAGGGGCAAGTTGTCCATGATCGCTGCCCGTCAGATGTGCAGGATATATTCGCGGACCAGCTTGCTGCCGAAATAGGCCAGCATCAGCAGGCAGAAGCCCGCCAGGGTCCAGCGAATTGCCTTGTGCCCGCGCCAGCCGAGCCGGTTGCGGCCCCACAGCAACACACTGAACACCACCCAGGCCAGACACGCCAGCAGGGTCTTATGCACCAAGTGCTGGGCGAACAGGTTTTCGACGAACAGCCAGCCGGAGATCAGCGACAGTGACAGCAGGGTCCAACCGGCCCACAGGAAGCCGAACAGCAGGCTTTCCATGGTTTGCAGCGGCGGGAAGTTCTTGATCAGCCCCGAGGGATGCTTGTGCTTGAGCTGGTGGTCCTGCAGCAGCAGGAGCAGGGCCTGGAACACCGCGATGGTGAACATGCCGTACGCCAGGATCGACAGCAGGATGTGCGCGAGGATGCCCGGCTCTTCATCAATGACCTGCACCGTGCCGGTAGGGGCGAATTGCGCCATCAACACGGTCAGCATTCCCAGCGGGAATAACAGCACCAGCAGATTCTCGACGGGAATCCGGTAGCAGGCCAGCAAGGTCAGCGCGATGACAGCGGCCGCGATCAAGCTGGCGGCGCTGAAAAAATCCAGGCCCAGGCCGACGGGTGTCATCAAATGGGTAAACAGGCTGGCAGCATGGGCCAGCAGGGCGAGAACGCCCAGGCCTACGAGCAGGCGTTTGTCCGCCTTGGCGCCTTGGGCCAGACGAGTGCCCTGATAGAGAGTCGCAGCGGCATACAAGATGGCGGCGGCGAGGCTGGGTAGCAAACTGGGTGACAAAGGGAGCATAAGTCCTGTTAGGCAAGCCTGAAAGGCGCTGAGTTTGGCATACCCCCGCGTAACACGAAAGACTCTCAGGCCAGACAGCGGGTGTGCATGGCGGCAGTCTTCGCTATAATCCGCGACCTGCCCACGCCGCAGGCTCGCCGAGCGCTGTTTTTAATAGCGATTTACCACAGCCTGGGCCGCCATTACCTCGGTCTATGAATAGGGCCTGAAAGGATCGCGCATGTTTGAAAATCTGACTGACCGTCTCTCGCAGACGCTGCGCCATGTAACCGGCAAGGCCAAGCTGACCGAGGACAATATTAAAGACACCCTGCGTGAAGTGCGCATGGCGTTGCTGGAAGCCGACGTGGCCTTGCCGGTGGTGAAGGACTTCGTCAACTCGGTCAAAGAGCGCGCGGTGGGCATCGAAGTGTCCCGCAGCCTGACCCCGGGCCAGGCGTTTGTGAAGATCGTCCAGGCCGAACTCGAAAGCCTGATGGGCGCGGCCAACGAAGACCTGAACCTCAGTGCCGTGCCACCTGCCGTTGTGCTGATGGCCGGTCTGCAAGGTGCGGGTAAGACCACCACCGCCGGCAAGCTGGCGCGCTTCCTTAAAGAGCGCAAGAAGAAGTCCGTGATGGTGGTGTCGGCCGACGTATACCGTCCGGCTGCTATTAAACAGCTGGAAATGCTCGCTGGCGAAGTAGGGGTGACCTTCTTCCCGTCCGACCTGAGCCAGAAGCCGGTCGACATCGCCAACGCGGCTATTAAAGAAGCCAAGCTCAAGTTCATCGACGTGGTCATCGTCGATACCGCCGGTCGCCTGCACATCGACGAAGAGATGATGGGCGAGATCAAGGCGTTGCATGCCGCGATCAACCCGGTCGAGACGCTGTTTGTGGTCGACGCCATGACCGGCCAGGATGCGGCCAACACCGCCAAGGCCTTCGGCGACGCGTTGCCGCTGACCGGCGTGATCCTCACCAAGGTCGACGGTGACGCCCGTGGCGGTGCCGCGCTGTCGGTGCGTGCCATCACCGGCAAACCGATCAAGTTCATCGGTATGGGCGAGAAGAGCGACGCGCTCGAACCGTTCCATCCTGAGCGTATTGCTTCGCGCATCCTCGGTATGGGTGACGTGCTCAGCCTGATCGAGCAGGCCGAAGCCACGCTCGACAAGGACAAGGCCGACAAACTGGCCAAGAAGCTGAAGAAGGGCAAGGGCTTCGACCTCGAAGACTTCCGCGACCAGCTGCAGCAGATGAAGAACATGGGCGGCCTCGGCGGCCTGATGGACAAACTGCCGAACATCGGCGGTGTGAACCTGGCGCAGATGGGCAATGCCCAGGGCGCGGCAGAGAAGCAGTTCAAGCAGATGGAAGCCATCATCAACTCCATGACCCCGGCCGAGCGCCGTGACCCTGAGCTGATCAGCGGTTCGCGCAAACGTCGGATCGCCATGGGTTCCGGCACCCAGGTGCAGGACATCGGTCGCTTGATCAAGCAGCACAAGCAGATGCAGAAGATGATGAAGAAATTCTCCGCCAAGGGCGGAATGGCCAAGATGATGCGCGGCATGGGCGGTATGTTGCCCGGCGGTGGCATGCCGAAAATGTAAAGTATTCGCGCGCAAGCACGCTTGCGCTCCGACCCACAGGGACGTGGGATCTCCAGCAAACCCGCCGTTGGCGGGCGCTGACTCGCCGTTTTAACCGACGGCTCTATAGCAGATCTGAGTGGCACGCTGATAGGCGCCAGAAAAAGACATTTGCAAAAGTCCGGATATTCCTTAGAATATGCGGCCTTTCGGGCACCTATGCCCGCTGTGCATTTAGATTTGCAGCACCGACTACAGGAACGATGTTCACATGCTAACAATCCGTCTTGCCCTTGGCGGCTCCAAAAAGCGCCCGTTTTACCACTTGACCGTAACCGACAGCCGCAACCCGCGCGACGGTTCGCACAAGGAACAGGTTGGTTTCTTCAACCCTGTTGCTCGTGGTCAAGAAGTTCGTCTGTCCGTGAACCAAGAGCGCGTAGCCTACTGGCTGAGCGTGGGTGCACAGCCATCCGAGCGCGTTGCAAAACTGTTGAAGGACTCGGCTAAGGCCGCAGCCTGAGCAATATGAACGCGACGCCAGCTGTTGCTGATGATTTGATCGTTATCGGCAAGATTTACTCTGTTCATGGCGTTCGCGGCGAAGTGAAGGTGTATTCCTTTACTGATCCGACTGAAAACCTGTTGCAGTACAAGACCTGGACGCTCAAGCGCGAGGGTAGTGTGAAGCAGGTTGAGCTGGTCAGTGGACGCGGGAGCGATAAGTTCCTGGTCGCAAAGCTCAAGGGTCTTGATGATCGTGAGGAAGCTCGTCTTCTGGCCGGTTATGAGATCTGCGTGCCGCGCAATCTGTTCCCTGAATTGACCGACGGCGAGTACTACTGGTACCAGCTGGAAGGTCTGAAGGTTATTGATCAACTCGGGCAATTGTTCGGGAAAATCGATCATCTTCTGGAAACCGGCGCCAATGATGTAATGGTGGTCAAGCCTTGCGCTGGCAGCCTGGATGATCGCGAACGTCTGTTGCCCTATACGGCGCAATGCGTGTTGGCCGTCGACCTGGCCGCGGGCGAGATGAAGGTGGAATGGGACGCGGACTTCTAAGCGTGGCTAATTTGCGCATTGAAGTGATCAGTTTGTTTCCCGAGATGTTTTCCGCCATCAGCGAGTACGGCATCACCAGTCGGGCGGTGAAACAGGGGCTGTTGCAGCTCACCTGTTGGAACCCGCGAGACTACACGACGGATCGACATCACACTGTGGACGATCGCCCATTTGGCGGTGGCCCGGGCATGGTGATGAAGATCAAGCCCCTGGAAGACGCATTGGTTCAGGCCAAGGCCGCTGCCGGGGAGAAGGCGAAGGTAATTTACCTGTCCCCTCAAGGCCGTCAGCTGAAACAGGCTGGGGTCCGCGAACTGGCGAATGAGGAAGCACTGATCCTGATTGCCGGTCGCTATGAAGGCATTGACGAGCGGTTTATTGAAGCTCATGTCGATGAAGAGTGGTCGATTGGGGACTATGTTCTGTCTGGCGGCGAGCTGCCGGCGATGGTCCTGATAGATGCGGTTACACGACTGCTGCCTGGAGCTTTAGGGCATGCGGACTCCGCGGAGGAAGACTCCTTCACGGATGGTTTGCTGGATTGCCCGCACTACACCCGACCGGAGGTGTATGCGGATCAGCGTGTTCCCGACGTATTGCTAAGTGGCAATCACGCACACATCCGGCGTTGGCGTTTACAGCAGTCCCTTGGTCGGACCTATGAACGACGCGCCGATCTTCTGGAAAGCCGCTCGCTTTCTGGAGAAGAGAAGAAGCTGCTCGAGGAATACATCCTCGCGCGGGACGATAGTTAACAACGTATCGATGGTAGGTCCATTGACTTACCTTAGGAGCACAGCATGACTAACAAAATCATCCTTGCACTCGAAGCAGAGCAGATGACCAAAGAGATCCCTACCTTTGCCCCGGGCGACACCATTGTCGTTCAGGTGAAAGTGAAGGAAGGCGACCGTTCGCGTCTGCAAGCGTTCGAAGGCGTGGTAATCGCCAAGCGTAACCGTGGTGTGAACAGTGCTTTCACTGTTCGTAAAATCTCCAACGGTGTTGGCGTAGAGCGTACTTTCCAGACCTACAGCCCGCAAATCGACAGCATGGCCGTCAAGCGTCGCGGTGACGTACGTAAAGCCAAGCTGTACTACCTGCGTGACCTGTCCGGTAAAGCAGCTCGCATCAAGGAAAAACTGGCTTAAGTCCAGCTTCCCGATGCAGAAAAAAGCAGCCTACGGGCTGCTTTTTTGTGCCTGAAATTTGTCTATTTACCGGTATTTATGCATGACCACCCGCTTCGAAGAAATCCAGCGCCGTACCGACCTTTCCGTGACTCACGTGACCAAGGCCGTTTTTCCGCCGACCACCAACCACCACAACACCTTGTTTGGCGGCACCGCCTTGGCGTGGATGGATGAAGTGTCGTTCATTACCGCCACGCGCTTTTGCCGCTTGCCGCTGGTAACGGTGTCTACTGACCGTATCGACTTCAATCACGCGATCCCGGCAGGCTCCATCGTTGAGCTGATTGGCCGTGTGATCAAAGTCGGTAACACCAGCCTCAAGGTCGAGGTGGAAGTATTCGTCGAGAGCATGAGTGCTGATGGTCGCGAAAAGGCGATCCAGGGCGTGTTCAGCTTTGTCGCGATTGATGCCGACAAGCGGCCTGTCCCGGTATTGCCTGGGTTTGTTGACTGATCCTGAACCGCTGTCGAAGGCAAGCCAGCTCCCACATTGAATCAGTGTTGTTCAATCGATCAGGCAAGACACAAAACCCATGTGGGAGCTGGCGTGCCTGCGATAGGATCTACCCGACACTCCAGTCATCAGCTTGAGCCCATATGCCCGCCATTGACCACCCCCTGATCGACCGCTTCCTCGACGCCCTGTGGCTGGAAAAAGGCCTGTCGGACAACACGCGTCAGGCTTACCGCAGCGACCTGGCCCTGTTCAACGGCTGGCTGCAGGAAAAAAACCTTGAGTTGGTCAACGCTGGCCGCGAGCTGATTCTCGACCATCTGGCCTGGCGCCTTGAGCAAAACTACAAGCCCCGTTCCACCGCAAGATTTCTCTCTGGGGTGCGTGGCTTTTATCGCTATCTGTTGCGTGAAAAACTGATAGCAGTCGATCCGACTCTCCAAGTCGACATGCCTCAACTAGGTAGGCCTCTTCCTAAATCTCTGTCAGAAGCCGACGTGGAAGCCTTGTTGGCGGCCCCGGACCTGAGCGAAGCCATCGGCCAGCGCGACCGTGCCATGCTCGAAGTGCTGTACGCCTGCGGCCTACGGGTGACCGAGTTGATCAGCTTGACCCTGGAGCAAGTCAACCTGCGTCAGGGCGTGCTGCGGGTGATGGGCAAGGGCAGCAAGGAGCGGCTGGTGCCCATGGGCGAGGAGGCGATTGTGTGGGTCGAGCGCTACATGCGTGATGCCCGCAGTGAGCTGCTTGGCGGACGCCCCAGCGACGTGTTGTTTCCCAGCCTGCGCGGCGAGCAGATGACCCGGCAGACCTTCTGGCACCGCATCAAGCACCAGGCCAAGGTCGCCGGCATCGGCAAGGCCTTGTCGCCCCACACGTTGCGCCATGCGTTCGCCACGCATTTGCTCAACCACGGGGCGGATTTGCGCGTGGTGCAAATGCTGCTTGGGCACAGCGACTTATCCACAACCCAGATCTACACCCACGTGGCGCGTGCACGCTTGCAGGATATGCACGCCAAGCACCACCCGCGAGGCTGAAAACCGCCAATTTGTCCCGCCACGGGCTGCCCTGCGGCCCAACTGTGGTAGGCTTTGCCGGTTAGCAAAGGGGACGGCCCAGCGCTGTGTTTTTCCAAGCAGTATTCCTTCCCGTCCCTGCATCTGCCTTCAGGAGTTCCCATGCGCTTGACCCAGATTATTGCCGCCGCAGCCATTGCGTTGGTTTCCACCTTTGCGTTCGCCGATGACGCTGCCGAGCAGACCATCCGCAAGAGCCTGGCCAACCTGCAACTCGATACCCCGATCGAAAGCATCAGCGCCAGCCCGATGGCCGGCCTGTATGAAGTCAAGCTCAAGGGCAGCCGCGTGCTGTATGCCAGTGCCGACGGCCAGTACATCGTCCAAGGCTACCTGTTCCAGCTGAAGGACGGCAAGCCGGTCAACCTGACCGAGAAAGCCGAGCGCCTGGGCGTGTCCAAGCTGATCAACGGCATTCCGGTAGCGGAAACCGTGGTTTACCCGGCCATCGGCGAGACCAAGACCCATATCACCGTGTTCACCGACACCACCTGCCCGTACTGCCACAAGCTGCACGCCGAAGTGCCTGCGCTGAACAAGCTGGGCGTGGAAGTCCGCTACGTCGCGTTCCCGCGCCAGGGCCTGGGCTCGCCGGGTGACGAGCAGTTGCAAGCGGTGTGGTGCTCGGCCGACAAGAAAGCGGCCATGGACAAGATGGTCGACGGCAAGGAAATCAAGGCGGCCAAATGTGCCAACCCGGTTTCCAAGCAGTTCGCCCTGGGCCAGTCCATCGGCGTGAACGGTACGCCGGCTATCGTTTTGGCGGACGGCCAAGTGATTCCGGGCTATCAGCCAGCGCCACAAGTTGCCAAACTGGCGCTGAGTGCCAAATAAACCAGCATCGTCGAACCTTTGACGATCATGGCTCGCGGATAAGTCGGCGGGCCATTAATTGAAAGCCGCAGTCGTGCGGCTGTTTTCCACGGCCGACCTAGCGTCGGCCGTTTCATGGGGAGTTCTTCAGTGAAACCGGTCAAAGTAGGCATCTGTGGGTTAGGGACCGTCGGTGGCGGCACCTTCAACGTACTTCAGCGTAACGCTGAGGAAATTTCCCGCCGTGCAGGTCGCGGGATTGAAGTGGCGCAGATTGCCACGCGTTCGCCAAAGCCTCAGTTCGAAACGACCGGTATTGCGATTACCAACGATGTCTTCGCCGTTGCCACCAACCCTGAAATCGATATCGTCATCGAACTGGTCGGCGGTTACACCGTGGCCCGTGAGCTGGTGCTCAAGGCCATCGAGAACGGCAAGCACGTGGTCACCGCCAACAAGGCGCTGATTGCCGTGCACGGCAACGAGATCTTCGCCAAGGCGCGTGAGAAGGGCGTGATTGTTGCGTTCGAAGCCGCCGTGGCCGGTGGCATCCCGGTGATCAAGGCGATCCGTGAAGGCCTGTCCGCCAACCGCATCAACTGGGTGGCCGGCATCATCAACGGCACCGGCAACTTCATCCTCACCGAAATGCGCGAGAAGGGCCGTACCTTCGAAGACGTGCTGGCCGAAGCCCAGGCCCTGGGTTACGCCGAAGCCGACCCGACCTTCGACGTGGAAGGGATCGACGCGGCGCACAAGCTGACCATCCTGGCGTCCATTGCCTTTGGTATCCCGCTGCAGTTCGACAAGGCCTACACCGAAGGCATCACCAAGCTGACCACCGCCGACGTGAACTACGCCGAAGCCCTGGGCTACCGCATCAAGCACCTGGGCGTGGCGCGTAGCACACCGGCGGGTATCGAGCTGCGTGTGCACCCGACCCTGATCCCGGCCGACCGCCTGATCGCCAACGTCAATGGCGTGATGAACGCCGTGATGGTCAACGGTGATGCGGCAGGTTCGACGTTGTTCTACGGCGCCGGCGCCGGCATGGAGCCCACCGCTTCGTCGGTGATCGCCGACCTGGTCGACGTGGTTCGCGCCATGACCAGCGACCCGGAAAACCGCGTGCCGCATCTGGCCTTCCAGCCGGATTCGTTGTCGGCCCACCCGATCCTGCCGATCGAAGCCTGCGAAAGCGCTTACTACCTGCGCATCCAGGCCCAGGATCACCCGGGCGTGTTGGCCCAAGTGGCGAGCATCCTGTCGGAGCGCGGTATCAACATCGAGTCGATCATGCAGAAGGAAGTCGAGGAGCAAAACGGCCAGGTGCCGATGATCCTGCTGACCCACCGCGTGCTCGAGCAACACATCAACGATGCCATCGCCGCCCTGGAAGCCCTGCAAGGCGTGGTCGGCCCGGTGGTGCGGATCCGCGTCGAACACCTGAACTAATGGTTTTGCTGCAAGGGCCCCGCAGGTTCGGCGGCCCTTGTTCAAGAATGCTCTAGAGGAGCCAGTCATGCGTTATATCAGCACCCGCGGCCAGGCACCGGCCCTGAATTTCGAAGACGTTCTGCTGGCAGGCCTTGCCACTGACGGCGGCCTGTACGTGCCGGAAAACCTGCCACGCTTCACCCAGGAAGAAATCGCTTCGTGGGCCGGCCTGCCGTACCACGAACTGGCGTTCCGGGTGATGCGCCCGTTCGTCACCGGTAGCATTCCGGATGCGGACTTTAAAAAGATTCTGGAAGAAACCTATGGCGTGTTTTCCCACAACGCCATCGCACCGCTGCGCCAACTGAATGGCAATGAGTGGGTCCTGGAGCTGTTCCACGGCCCGACCCTGGCGTTCAAGGATTTTGCCCTGCAACTGCTGGGGCGCCTGCTCGACTACGTGCTGGAGAAGCGGGGCGAGCGCGTGGTGATCATCGGCGCCACCTCCGGTGACACCGGCTCGGCGGCCATCGAAGGGTGCAAGCACTGCGAAAACGTCGACATCTTCATCCTGCACCCGCACAAGCGCGTGTCGGAAGTGCAGCGTCGCCAGATGACCACCATCTTTGGTGAAAACATCCACAACATCGCGATCGAAGGCAACTTCGATGACTGCCAGGAAATGGTCAAGAACAGCTTCGCTGACCAGAGCTTCCTGAAGGGGACGCGCCTGGTGGCGGTGAACTCGATCAACTGGGCGCGGATCATGGCCCAGATCGTTTACTACTTCCACGCGTCCCTGCAGTTGGGCGGTCCGGCGCGTTCGGTATCGTTCTCGGTGCCGACCGGCAACTTCGGCGACATCTTCGCCGGTTACCTGGCGCGCAACATGGGCCTGCCGATCAACCAGTTGATCGTTGCTACCAACCGCAACGACATCCTGCACCGCTTCATGAGTGGCAACCAGTACGTCAAGGAAACCCTGCACGCGACCCTGTCGCCGTCCATGGACATCATGGTCTCGTCGAACTTCGAACGCCTGCTGTTCGACATGCACGGTCGCAACGGCGCGGCCATTGCCGGCCTGATGGATAACTTCAAGCGCGGCGGCGGTTTCAGCGTTGACGAAGAGCGCTGGACCGAAACCCGCAAGCTGTTCGACTCCCTGGCCGTGGATGACGCCCAGACCTGCGAAACCATCGCAGAAGTCTACGCCCAGACCGGCGAGCTGCTTGACCCACACACCGCCATCGGCGTGAAGGCTGCCCGTGAGTGCCGTCGCAGCCTGGACATCCCGATGGTGATCCTCGGTACTGCACACCCGGTCAAATTCCCGGAAGCGGTGGAGAAGGCCGGCGTTGGCAAGGCGCTGGAGTTGCCGGTGCACCTGGCTGACCTGTTCGAGCGTGAAGAGCGTTGCACAGTGTTGCCGAACGACTTGAAGGCGGTGCAGGCGTTTGTGAGCCAGCACGGCAACCGTGGTAAGCCTTTGTAAGGCGAATCGCGCAAACAAAAACGCCGCTTGCCCTTCCTTTGGGCCGCGGCGTTTTTTGTTTATGGGCAGCCGTTTTTTCCCTGTCATGTTGCAAGTGCATGCTGGAATCCGTCACCCCCTGACGGCCCCATAAAGACGATAAAGCGAACTTTCCTACGTCACAAACAGTCACTTAGGATAGATGCAGCTCCCGTTGAAACGATTGTTCCCGAACTATTGAGTGGTGATCGAGATGGAAAGTATCAGCCTATTGCTCGAAGAAGCACTGAGCCCCTATCAGGTTACGCTGACCACCTCTGGTGTGCAGGACGAGTGCCTGGTATCCGTGAAGAATCCTGGCGGCGCCATCGTGGTCGAGCGTGAAGTCGACCGCGCCCAATTGATGGACAAACGCATGCTGGTGGATGTCGTGGATTGCCTGCTGCGCGACATCAAAATTGCTGAAGGGCGTCTGGAACCCTCGGTCATTGCAGCCTTGCGCAACGCAGCCCAGACCCGCAGCGCCACTGCCGCATGAAGAATTGTTTAGCTGTGGAAACTTCCTACACTGTGGTCGGTCAGATTTCGTAACAGCAAGAGCAAGCATTGTGCTCCGGTGTTTGTGGCTTGTTGTACTGGTCTTTACTGATCACGTTTAACCCCGAAGTGTCTCCCCACGCTCCGGGGTTTCTTTTTGCCCGGGATTTGTCAAGGCGCGTCCTGGTAGAACAGCGGATGGTCGTGCAAATACTGCGCACGCAGTGCCGGATCCAGCCAGGCGGCGTAGGCGTGCAGTAGCTGAGCCTGCGGTAGTTCACCCACTACCTGGTTGATGCGCTGGATCGCCTGGTGACCCTGGGGCGTGTCCGAGCAACCGATATGGATACGCTGATAGGGCGTGGCACCGGCAATCGGATAGAACGCCAAGGCCTGCGGGTCGATACCCTGGTGCAGGGCGTGATAGCGGATTTCGGTCCAATAGCCCAGCACTGCCTCCAACCGCCCCAGGCGTTGCATTTGCAGCAGGCTGCCCAACGCATCGTTGCCGTAGTGCATCACGCGTTTGTGGGCGTCGGTGTGTTCCAGCACGCCATCGATGAACGCACCGTAGCTGCGCTCGGCGACAACGCCCAGCCGGGTGTGGTCATCCTGCAGGATCGCCGTCAGGTCGACCCGTTCCTGAGCGACCAGCGGCGCCAGCACCTCACGGCGATCCTGGCGCACCACCACGCCGTTGCTGACGATGGAAAACGCCGGGCGCGAATACACCACCCACTTGGCCCGCTCTGCGGTCCACAGCATGGTGGGGTCGCAGGTGAAGGCGGGCGCCTGGAGCATCTGCAAGCCGCGTGCGCGGTTGACGTGCAGCACCTTGTGCCGGTACTCGGGCAGGCGTTCCATCAGCATCGGCAGCAATTCGTCGATGGCGCCCTGGCCTTTTTGCGGGCCGTCGAAGATGGTCAGCGGCGGCAGGTCGCGGATCAGCCAGGTCAAGGTTTCGGCCGCCTGGGATGCCAGCGGCAAACACACCAGCCAAGGGCCGCACAGGCCCAGGAGCCAGCGACGCAGCATTAGCGTGGACACGCCATCAGATCGCGCCTTGTTCACGCAGGCGCGTGATCGCTGCTTCGTCGTAGCCCAACTCATTGAGCAGCACGTTGTTGTGCTCACCCAGTTGCGGCCCGACCCACTCGCAGCTGCCCGGTGTGTCCGACAGCTTGGGCACGATGCCCGGCATCTTGAAATCCTTGCCACCGGGCAGCTTGGCCTTGAGGAACATCTCCCGCGCAAGAAATTGCGGGTCTCCCAGCATGTCCTCGGCGCTGTAGATGCGGCTGGCGGGGACCTCGGCCTGGTTCAGCTGCTCGACCACCTGATCCAGCGACAGCGAGTTGACCCAGCGATCAATCACCCCGTACAGCTCATCGCGACGACCATCACGCCCGTCATTGCTGGCAAGCTCTGGATCATTGGCCAAATCCTCACGACCGATGGCAAGCATGAAGCGCTTGAAGATCGCATCGCCATTGGCGCCGATCTGCACATGCTTGCCGTCGGCGCTGGTGTGGATCGATGACGGTGTGATGCCGGGCATGATGTTGCCGGTGCGTTCGCGAATAAAGCCGAACACGTCAAACTCCGGGATCATGCTTTCCATCATGGCGAATATGGCTTCATACAGCGCCACATCCACCACCTGGCCCTGGCCTCCGTTGACTTCGCGATGACGCAGCGCCATCAGTGCGCCGATCACCGCCCACAACGCGGCAATCGAGTCGCCGATGGAAATCCCGGTACGCACTGGCGGGCGGTCTTCAAAACCAGTGATATAGCGCAGCCCGCCCATGGACTCACCCACCGCACCGAACCCCGGCTGATCTTTCATCGGTCCGGTTTGGCCAAAGCCAGAGAGACGTACCATCACCAGCTTGGGGTTAAGGGCATGCAGGGTCTCCCAGCTCAGGCCGAGCTTTTCCAGTACGCCAGGGCGGAAGTTTTCGATGAGGATGTCGGCGTCCGCCAGTAACTGCTTGAGGATCGCCAGGCCGTCCGGGTGCTTGAGGTTGAGGGTCAGCGACTTTTTGTTGCGCGCCTGCACGAACCACCACAGCGAGGTGCCTTCATACAGCTTGCGCCATTTGCGCAGCGGGTCGCCGCCGTCAGGCGATTCGACCTTGATCACCTCGGCGCCAAATTCCGCACAGATGCGTGAGGCAAACGGGCCGGCGATCAGGGTACCGAGTTCGATGACTTTGAGGCCGGCAAGCGGTTTGGCGTTGAACGACATGAGGATCCTTGTCTGCGCAGGGTGTTGGTGTGATGCCTTTTAACATAGGCGAGTAGACCAGGGCAGCGCAGGATTCGTTGAATCGCCTCGCCATCGGTTAGACTGACCGCCTTTCCCTGTCTCTAGAAGCCCGTTCATGGCCCAGCCGTCCACGACCTACAAATTCGAACTCAACCTCACCGACCTTGATCGCTCGGTGTACGAGAGTGTCAAACAGACCATCGCCCGCCACCCGTCGGAAACCGAAGAGCGCATGACCGTGCGTCTGCTGGCCTACGCCCTCTGGTACAACGAGCAATTGTCGTTTGGCCGTGGCCTGTCAGATGTAGACGAGCCAGCCCTGTGGGAAAAAAGCCTGGATGACCGGGTTCTGCACTGGATCGAAGTCGGCCAGCCTGATGCCGACCGCCTCACCTGGTGCTCGCGTCGCACCGAACGTACCAGCCTGCTGGCCTACGGCAGCTTGCGCGTGTGGGAAGGCAAGGTGGTGCCGGTGGCGAATAACCTGAAAAACGTACACATCGCCGCCGTGCCCCAGGAGGTCTTGGAGACCCTGGCCAAGGACATGCCCCGCGTCATCAAGTGGGACGTAATGATCAGCGAAGGCACCCTGTTCGTTACTGACGATCGTGGCCAGCATGAAGTGCAGTTGCAGTGGTTGGTCGGCGAACGCGGTTGATTGGATCGCCGCCGGTCACCTGTTTTATTTCCGTTTCAGAAGAGAAGTCTCCGTCACCCCATGCGTATCGATCCTCGCCCGTTGCCCGCCGTCCTGCCGTTTCTCGGTGAATTGCCGCCACTGCTGACCCGTCTCTACGCCGCACGCGGAGTGCAGTCCGAAGCCGAGCTGGACAAAAGCCTGGCGCGGTTGATCCCCTACCAGCAGCTCAAGGGCATCGACGCGGCGGTGGACCTGCTGGTGACGGCGTTAGAGCAGCGCCAGCGCATCCTTATCGTCGGCGACTTTGACGCCGATGGCGCCACCGCCAGCACCGTGGGCACCCTGGGCTTGCGTTTGCTCGGTGCGGCCCATGTCGACTACCTGGTGCCCAACCGTTTCGAATACGGCTACGGCCTCACCCCGGAAATCGTCGCCGTGGCGCTGCAGCGCGCGCCGCAGTTGCTGATCACGGTGGACAACGGCATCTCCAGCGTCGAAGGCGTGGCGGCGGCGAAGGCGGCGGGGTTGCAGGTGCTGGTGACGGACCACCACTTGCCCGGCGATGAGTTGCCAGCGGCGGATGCCATCGTCAACCCGAACCAGCCTGGCTGTGAATTCCCGAGCAAAGCCTTGGCCGGCGTGGGCGTGATTTTCTATGTGCTGATGGCGCTGCGTGCGCGCCTGCGCAGCTTGGGCTGGTACGACAACACGCCACAACCCAACATCGGTGAATTGCTCGACCTGGTTGCCCTGGGCAGCGTCGCCGACGTAGTGCCCCTGGACGCCAACAACCGCATCCTGGTGCATCAAGGCCTGGAGCGTATCCGCGCCGGTCGCGCGCGGCCGGGGATCAAGGCGATTTTGGAAGTGGCCAAGCGTGATGCTGCGCGTATCACCTCCACCGACCTGGGTTTTATCCTTGGCCCGCGCTTGAACGCCGCTGGGCGCCTGGATGACATGAGCCTGGGCATCGAATGCCTGCTCACCACCGACTTCGCCGCGGCGCGGGAAATGGCCGCGCAGCTGGACGGCATGAACCAGGACCGCAAGTCGATCGAGCAGGGTATGCAGCGCGAGGCCCTGGCCCAGCTCAAGGACTTGCCGGTGGAGTCCATGCCTTACGGCTTGTGCCTGTTCGATCCGGAATGGCATCAAGGCGTGATCGGGATTCTCGCGTCGCGTATGAAAGAGCGTTACTTCCGCCCGACCATCGCCTTCGCCGACGCCGGTGATGGCTTGCTCAAGGGCTCAGGGCGCTCTGTGCAGGGGTTTCATATCCGCGATGCCCTGGCGGTGGTCGCGAGTCAGCATCCCAACCTGATCACCAAATACGGCGGCCACGCCATGGCGGCGGGGCTGACGTTGCCTGAGGAAAACTTCCCACTCTTTGCCGAAGCTTTTGATGCTGAAGTGCGTCGCCAACTGCGTGAAGAAGACCTGACCGGACGCTTGTTGTCCGACGGCACCCTGGCGGTGGAAGAGTTTCATCTGGAGCTGGCCCGCGCGTTGCGGCATGCCGGACCGTGGGGGCAGCACTTCCCCGAGCCATTGTTTCACGGCGTGTTTCAACTGGTCGAACAGCGCGTGGTGGGGGAGCGGCACCTGAAGGTGGTGCTCAAGAGCGAATGCGGGTCCGTAAAGCTCGATGGCATTGCGTTTGGGGTGGACCGAGAGGTCTGGCCGAATCCGACCGTGCGGTGGGTGGAGTTGGCGTACAAGCTGGATGTGAACGAGTTTCGTGGGAATGAAACCGTGCAACTGATGATTGCCCACATCGAACCGCGCTAGCGTTCAGCGGCACCACCAGACAACTGTGGGAGCGGGCTTGCCCGCGAATACGGCGTGTCAGTCAATGTTCCTGTGACTGATCCACCGCTTTCGCGGGCAAGCCCGCTCCCACATTTTTATCTGCGTACGGTCTTAAACTACTTGGCTTGGTGCTTCACGATGATATCCACCAAGCGCTTGGCCAGCGCCGGATAGTTCTCATCAAAGTGATGCCCACCGGGTAACTTCAACGCTTCACCCACCGCAGTCTTGTCCGTGCAGCCGCTCTCGTCGACTTCTTCCGCCCCGTAGATGCACACCACTTTCTCGGGGGGCAGCTTGGCCATTTCCGGGCCCGTGGCGGCTTCTTTGCCGGCGTTACCCAGCCAACCTTCTACTTCAATTTCGAAGCTGCCCGTGCGCGCGAAGGCCAGCAAGATAATCGCATCGACACGCTGCTGCTCGTTTTCCGGCAGACGGTTGTAGATGGCTGGCAACACATCGGCACCGAACGAATAACCGGTCAGCACGAAGCGCTTGGTGCCCCATTTCTGACGGTAGTGCTGCATCAGTTCGGTGAGGTCCTTGGCGCTTTGTTCCGGCGTCTTGTGCTGCCAGTAGTAGCGCAGGGTATCGATACCCACCACTGGGTAGCCGATCTTGGCCATTTCGCCGGCCACGTCGCGGTCCAGGTCGCGCCAACCGCCATCGCCGGAGAGGAACAGGGTGACGGTATCTTTCGCTTGGCCGGCCGGGACTTCCACCACCGGAATCGCCAGGCCGCCGTTGTCCGAACCTACCAATTGCTTGCGCAGCTCGTTGTTCAGCACTTGCGGGTAGTGAATGTCGTAGTCGCTGATGCTGGTGGTGGCGCGCGGCGTGTCGCGTACGAAACTGGCGCTTTCATCGTCAGGGTTGTCGTTCCAGGCCACCAGCCAATTGCCGTGTGCGGCTGTCTTTGGCAGTGGGTCTTTGCAGCCTTCCTGGACCAGGGCGAAACCAACGGAGATGGCGTTGGCCTTATCGTCGTTCTGGGTGGCCAGCCAGCGCCAAGCGAGAGCGGCGCCAGGGCCGATGCCGCTGACCAGGGTGGCAGGGCCCTTGAGTTGGCTCAGGGCGCCTTGCAGCGCTTGTTCCTGCAGCTTGCAGTCGTCCTTGGGCAGGATCACCTGGACAATCTGCGCCTTGCCGCCTTGGCTCAAGGCAATCAGTTGGCTGTCGGTCAGCATTTCATCAGGCATCACGGCCACCGCGACGCGGGCTTTCGGCGTGCCGTACGGGGTGACGCGGGTCATCACCGAACCGTCGGCCTGGGGCAGTTGCTCCAGGGTCGGCTGCGGGGCAGGACGGTTCCAGTACCAATAGCCGCCACCCAGGACCAGGGCGAGCAGCACTACGAAGGCCAATACATACCGCCAGGAGCGTCGAATCATCAGCGTTTCACCAATCCAGTCAAGCCGCCCGCGATCAGGGCGGCGGTATCGGCCAGTGCCACCAGCGGATCAAGTCCTGCGGGCACAGCCATGTAACGGGGTTCCCAGTCAGGCTGGAACTTGTCTTTGAAGCGGCGCAAACCTTGGAAGTTATACAGTTGCTCGCCACGACGGAACACCATCGAACCCAGTCGCTGGGTCAGTGGGGCGCCGCGTCGTGGTTGCAGGCCCGACAACGGCACCATGCCGAGGCTGAAGCGGGCGTAGCCGTGACTCTTATAGTGTTGAATCAGGCCGACCATCATGAATTCCATGGTCAGCTTGGGCGCGTCCGGGTGAGCGCGCATCAGATCGAGACTGGCCAGGTCGTGGTTGTAGGTCTCGAGCAGGTTGGCGAAGGCCACCGGGCGCCCTTCGAAGCGAATGATCGCGATACGAAAGTGCTTGAGGTAGTCGTCGCTGAAGCGTCCCAGGGAAAAGCCCTTTTCTCGTACGTTCTTGCCGGTCAGCCAAGCGTCGGAGATCACCTTCAGCTCGTCCATTGGCGCGGTGCCCGGTTCGCAGATCTCCAGGGACAGGCCGTCCCGCGAGCCACGGTTCCAGGTGTAACGCAGGTCCTTCATCTCTTTGCCCTTGGCTTCCAGGTCAAAGCGTTTCAGGTCGACGCGGGCTTCTTCGCCCAGCTTGATCGCGGTGAGGCCGATGTCCATATAGTAGGGCAGGTTTTCCGCTCGTACCTGATAGAACACCGGGCGCGCGTGGTGGATGTCACACAGGTCGCGGAACTGCCAGATCATCTCCGCCCGTTGCTGGGTCGGGCCGATCGGGTCGTACAAGGCTACCAGGCTACGGCCGCGACGGGCGTACATGAGGAAAGCTTCATCATTGGGATGGAACAGCAGCGCTTTGTCGCCGGTGAGCGCCAGGCCGCCGTCGGGCTGGGACGAGGCCATCAGGATCTTGCTGGCGCGCTCCAGTTCGTCCGGTGTCGGCAAGTGGATCACCGGCCGCGCGGTACGCAGCAGCCAGGTCAGCGACACGATCACCAGCACCACGGCGGCGCCCAGCAGCGAACGCAGGCCGCGTGGGGCGTTGGCGTCCAGGGTGAACTGCCACCACAGCTGATGGCTGTAAGGCACGTCTTGATAAGCGAACAGCAGCAACCAGATCGATGCCCCCAGCACGCAGACACTGGCCACCAGGTACAGCGGCGAGAAGGGCAGTTCGGTGAGGCGGCTGGCACGATAGAAAGAGCGCCGGAAGATGGCCAGCAGGATCGCGGTCATGGTCATCAGGCTGGCTTCTTCCCAGTCGAAACCCTTGAGCAGCGAGAGCAGGGCGCCCACCAGCAGCAACACCATGGTCAGCATCCAGGCAGCCGACAAGCGTCGGCGCAGACCCTGGGCCAGCAACAGGCACAGCACACCGATCAGGCTGGCGCCAAAGTGCGAAGCATCAATCAGGCGGTGGGGAATCAGGAAGCCGATGTTTTCCAGGCGTGAGTCGATTTCGGGCGTGGCGCCAGAGAACAGCAGGACCACGCCGGACAAAAAAACCAGGACGGCCAGTACTGGCGCTGCCAGCCCCGAGGCGACCCGCAGGCTTTGCTGGGTCTGGAACAGGCGCTGCGCTTCGTTGACCAACAGGAACACGCAGGCGATCAGCAGCGGCAGCACCACGTAAATCATGCGATACAGCAGCAGGGCGGCGGCCAATGGCGCGGCGCCCAATTTGTCGGCGAAGGCGGCCAGCAGGATCGCTTCGAATACCCCCACACCGCCGGGCACATGGCTGAGCACGCCGGCGGCCAGGGCCAGCAGGTACACCAGCAGGAAGGGACCGAACGGCGGCGCTTCCGGCAACAACATATATAGGACGGTCGCTGCGGCGGCCACGTCCAGCGCGGTAATGATCAGTTGCAGGAACGTCAGGCGGCGACCCGGCAGGCGCAAGGTGCGCCGGCCGGCTTTGACCAGCAGGTTATCCGGGTAGGGTTGTTCCGGTAGGCGACGGCGATAAATGCCGATGCACAACGCGGCCGATAACAACAGCACCGCGCCAGCAATACCGCCCAGCACAGCCTGCGGCAAATGCAGGTAAGTCGATGCGGCGGGCAGGTTGCTCAGTGTCGCCAATGCAGCCAGTGGCGGCAGTGCGGTGCCGAGAGCCAGACTGGCGAACACCGTCATGCGGGCGACTTCCGAAGCCCCGATGCCATGGCGTGCATATAAACGGTAACGCACCGAACCGCCGGAGAGCATCGACAGGCCAATCGCATTGCCGATGGCAAACGCCGTAAAGCCGCCCAGGGCGAGGGTCTTGGCGGGCAAGTTCACGCCCGCGTAGCGCGCCCCGGAAAATTCGTAGCCCAATAGAATGACGAAACCGGCGACGGCCGCCGCAAACGCGCCGAGCAAGGCCGGTTTGGGCACTTCCAGGATCGAGTCGTGGAGGGCGTAGAGGTCCAGCTCCAACAGAAGGTGTCGACAGGCGATCAGAGCGATGGCGAACAACAATAGGGTGACCGCCAGCCCGATGGGTTGCCGGTATTTGCTCACCAGATCCAGCCAGCGCAGACGGGTGGGTGTGATCGGTTGTTCTGCTGTGACAGTGTCTTTTGGTTCAGACGAGTTGGCGCGCATCAATCACCTCGTGGATTGTGCGCGACAGGATGGAGGTATCCAGCCAAGTTACCAATCCCTATGGACAAAATAATTACAAATATTAACGCGTATCACCGGGGGCGGCGACAGCGGCCATTGGTCGTAGAGGGTAGCGCTGAACATTCAGCATAGCGTGCGATGAGATGGACTCTACAAACCGCGTGCGGTTTCATGAAAGATGCCATGCCATTGTTTCAGAAGAACTTTTTCACCGGATACAAAAAAGGCCACTCTTTCGAGTAGCCTTTTTTGATGTTTGGTTGCGGGAGCCGGATTTGAACCGACGACCTTCGGGTTATGAGCCCGACGAGCTACCAGACTGCTCCATCCCGCGTCTGTGGGCGGCATTCTACAGCCCAGCGGCGGGGTGTCAACCGTTAATGAGTCGATGGGTCAAATAAGTGTGAAATGAGCGGTGAAGGTCGACTGCGAAGGGTAAGTGCGCGATGGGTAAAGGTTTTTTGTCTTACAATTTTTGTACAGGTACAAAACAGGCGCGCACAAAAAAGGCCACTCTTTCGAGTAGCCTTTTTTGATGTTTGGTTGCGGGAGCCGGATTTGAACCGACGACCTTCGGGTTATGAGCCCGACGAGCTACCAGACTGCTCCATCCCGCGTCTGTGTGTCGGCATTCTACAGAGGAACGCCGATGTGTCAACCTGTGAATTGAAGAAAAGCGCTTGTGGTTCAATCGGTTAGCTCTCCACAGTGGCCCCTCGATACCTCTCGGGCCCAGGCTGGCCGAGGGTTTCAGCTCTATCAGCGGGCCAAACTCGATTGAGAAAATAAATTCATCTGGGAGTTTTCCTACCGCTCAAGCGGAAGATTCAAACTACTGGTGCTATATACAGGTGCGAATGCGATACTGGCTACCCGTAGGTACACACCCCGTTTATATGACACAGCGCAAAATCATCCACGTCGACTGTGATTGCTTCTACGCCGCCATCGAGATGCGCGATGACCCGAGCCTGGCGCAAAAGCCACTGGCGGTGGGCGGTTCGGCGGACCGGCGCGGGGTGATCGCGACCTGCAACTACGAGGCACGTGCCTATGGCGTGCGCTCGGCCATGTCGTCACGCCATGCCTTGAAGCTGTGCCCGGACCTGACCATCGTCAAGCCGCGCATGGAGGCTTATAAGGAAGCGTCGAAGGAAATCCAGACGATCTTTCGCGACTACACCGACCTGATCGAACCGTTGTCGCTGGATGAAGCCTATCTGGACGTGTCCGACAGTTCGCATTTCGGCGGCAGTGCCACGCGCATTGCCCAGGATATTCGCCGCCGTGTTTCCAACCAATTGCACATCACCGTGTCCGCCGGCGTGGCGCCGAACAAATTCCTGGCCAAGATTGCCAGCGATTGGAAGAAGCCCAACGGACTCTTCGTGATCACTCCGGACCAGGTCGAAGACTTCGTCTCGCAATTGCGTGTGAGTAAGTTGCACGGTGTGGGCAAGGTCACGGCTGACAAACTGGCGCGCCTGGGGATCGAAGACTGCCTGCAGTTGCGCGAGTGGAACAAGCTGGCGCTGGTGCGCGAGTTCGGCAGTTTTGGCGAGCGGTTGTGGAGTCTGGCCCGTGGGATCGATGATCGTGTGGTGCAGAACGACAGTCGCCGGCAATCGATAAGTGTGGAGAATACCTACGACGTGGACCTGCCAGATCTTTCAAGCTGTCTGGCCAAGCTACCTGAGCTGATGGAAACCCTGGCTGGACGTATGGCGCGTATCGACAGCAGTTATCGTGCGGGCAAGCCGTTCGTGAAGGTGAAGTTTCATGACTTTACCCAGACGACACTGGAACAGGCGGGGGCGGGGCGGGACTTGGAGAGTTATCAACAGTTGCTGACGCAGGCGTTCAACCGGGGTGGGAAGCCGGTGCGGTTGCTGGGTATTGGCGTGCGGTTGCTGGATTTAAGCAACGGCAACGAGCAACTCGAATTCTCCTGGTAAAAACCGAAAACCAAATGTGGGAGCGGGCTTGCTCGCGAATACGGCGTGTCAGTCAATGTTGTCGTGACTGACCCACCGCATTCGCGGGCAAGCCCGCTCCCACATGTAGATCTACAACGTTCTTGAAGCCCTAGCGAGCGCCTGGATCGGCAACGAGACGCCCCGCATCCTTGGTCAGCGCCTGCAGGAATTCCTGCTGCAACTCGGGATCATTGCGGGTCAGTTCGATCAGGCTTTGTTCCAGTTCGCTGGCTTCTTCTTCCAGGCCCAGTTCAGACAAGCGTTTGACCCGATGTACCCACTGGCTGACTTCGTCGTCTTCCAAGTCGTCGTAGATCAGGCCGTGGGCTTCCAGCAGCTTGTTGCGCAAGGTGCTGCTGACAGCCAGCGTGGAATCCGAATGCACGTCGTCCTGGCCGTCTTCCACGCTGATCTTCAGCGTGGTGATGCGGTTCAGGTCTTGCTCGGCAAACGGGCTGTCCAACAGGTTCAGGCGCAAGACGCCGTTACGGTCGGTGGTCAGCTCATGGACTTGCTTGCCGGCAGTGACTTGCACCGGTCGTTCGCTCCAGGGCAGGCTCGAATACTCCACACGCTTGTCGCGCTGGACTTCATCGATACCCGCCAGGTTCTGTTGCGCACGGCCGTGGGACTGCACGTTCATGAACGGATTGAGGCCGTCCACGCCATAGGTCAGCCAGTCGCGCGTCACGCTGGTCGGCAGGTTGCCAAGGGCGAATACGTTCACCACATTGGCGCCCGCGCCGGCCACCAGGGCTACGGCACCCAAAGGCATCTCATAGAGTTTGCGCCAGGGTTGGTAGGGGGTGTAGCGATCGTAACGACGGGTGACTTCGAACTCGGTGACCTCGAAGGTCTTCTGTTCGTGAATCTGTACCCGGCGTTGCGGCAGCTCCAGCACTTTGGGCTCGCCTACATCGATCTGCAGGCTGTGGTCGAGCAACTTACGCTCGACCCGCTCCTCGTGCTCACTGCGTTGCGACATTTGGTTGGCGCAGCCGCTGACCAGCAGGGCGCCGCACAAGGCGGCGCCCCCCAGGGCTCTGGTGTTTCGCTTGAACATGACTTCTCTTGATCTGGTTTTCAGCGACGAATACGCGCCTGAAGGAAAGACAGCACGTCAGCCACCGGCAACGGTTGGGCTTCGGCTTCGGTCCGGCTCTTGTATTCCAGATTGCCATCGGCCAGGCCGCGGTCACTGACCACGATCCGGTGCGGGATGCCAATCAGTTCCATGTCGGCGAACTTGATGCCCGGGCTGGTTTTCTTGTCCCGGTCATCCAGCAGCACTTCAAAACCAGCAGCCGTCAGTTCGGCGTACAGCTTGTCGGTGGCTTCGCGTACTTGCTCGGTTTCATAGCGCAGCGGTACCAGGGCGACCTGGAACGGCGCCAGGGCGTCACTCCAGATGATGCCTTTGTCGTCGTTGTTCTGCTCGATGGCAGCCGCAACCACGCGCGATACGCCAATGCCGTAGCACCCCATTTCCAGGGTGATCGGCTTGCCGTTCTCGCCCAGCACTTCGCACTTCATCGCCTTGCTGTACTTGTTGCCCAGCTGGAAGATGTGCCCGACTTCGATGCCGCGCTTGATTTCCAGGGTGCCCTTGCCATCCGGGCTTGGGTCACCGGCGACCACGTTACGCAGGTCGGCCACGGTCGGAACGGGCAGGTCACGCTCCCAGTTCACGCCGAAGTAGTGCTTGTCGTCGATGTTGGCACCGATACCGAAGTCGCTCATCAACTCGACCGAACGGTCGATGATGATCGGCAGCGGCAGGTTCAGTGGGCCGAGCGAACCGGCACCGGCGCCAATGGCGTCGCGCAGTTCGGCGTCGGTGGCCATGACCAGCGGGCTGGCCACGCCAGGTTGCTGGGCAGCCTTGATTTCGTTGAGTTCGTGGTCGCCACGGATCACCAGGGCGATCAGCTTGCCTTCTTCCTCGGCGCGCACGATCAGGGTCTTGATGGTCTTTTCAATCGGCAGATTGAATTTTTCCACCAGGGCCGCGATGGTCTTGGTCTCTGGCGTGTCCACCAGGCGCAGTTCTTCAGTCGGCGCAGGGCGGGAGGTTTCCCGCGGCACCGCTTCGGCTTTCTCGATGTTCGCCGCGTAGTCGGAACCGTTGCTGAAGACGATATCGTCTTCGCCGGACTCGGCCAGCACATGGAACTCATGGGAGCCGGCACCGCCGATGGAACCGTTGTCCGCTTCAACCGGGCGGAACTTCAGGCCCAGGCGCGTGAACACGTTGCAGTAGGCAGTGTGCATGCGGTCATAGGTGGCCTGCAGCGACGCCTGGTCGGCGTGGAACGAATACGCATCCTTCATGATGAATTCGCGGCCGCGCATCAAACCGAAGCGTGGGCGGATTTCGTCACGGAATTTGGTCTGGATCTGATACAGGTTCAGCGGCAGCTGCTTGTAGCTGCTCAGCTCGTTGCGCATCAGGTCGGTGATCACTTCTTCGTGGGTCGGGCCGGCGCAGAAATCGCGGCCATGACGGTCCTTGAAGCGCAGCAACTCAGGGCCGTACTCTTCCCAGCGCCCGGATTCCTGCCACAGTTCAGCCGGTTGGGTGCTCGGCATCAACACTTCCAGAGAGCCGGCAGCGTTCATTTCTTCACGAACGATGGCTTCGACTTTGCGCATCACCTTCAAGCCCATGGGCAGCCAGGTGTACAGGCCGGAGGCCAGTTTGCGGATCATGCCGGCACGCAGCATCAGCTGGTGGCTGATCACGACCGCGTCGGAAGGCGTTTCTTTCTGTGTGGCGAGCAAATATTGACTGGTACGCATGGTAGGCCGTTGTCGGTTGCTTGGACTTGAAATGACTCTGGATTGTACGGGCGCCGGCTGCTGGAGTACAGGCATCAGAATGCAGAGGGGTCTGTGGGAGCGGGCTTGCTCGCGAATGCGCAGGATCAGTCCACCTATCCTGCGACTGACACACTGCATTCGCGGGCAAGCCCGCTCCCACAGGTCAGTCTTCTGTCTTGGGGGCCAACTTCGCCCGCCGATTTTCCTGAAACCAATGCAGCGCAATCAGCACCAGCGTCGGCACACCCAGCATGCAGGTGATCAGGAAGAAATTGTGATAGCCGAACTTCTCCACCATCACCCCCGAATAGCCACCGATCAGGCGCGGCAGCAACAGCATGATTGAGCTGAGCAGGGCATATTGGGTCGCGGAGAACTTCAGGTTGGTCAGGCTCGACAGGTAGGCCACGAATGCCGAGGTCGCCAGCCCTGAGCTGAAGTTGTCCAGGGAAATGGTGAAAATCAGCATCTGCAGGTCCGGGCCCATGTCGGCGAGCATCACGAACAGCAGGTTGGTACCGGCCGAGGCCACACCGCCGATGAACAGGATCGGCAGGATGCCGAAGCGCACGATCAGTAAGCCGCCCATGCCGGCGCCGAGCAAGGTCATGATCAGGCCGAAGATCTTGCTGACCCCGGCGATCTGGTCCTTGGTGAAGCCCTGGTCGATGTAAAACACGTTGGCCATCACGCCCATCACCGTGTCCGACATGCGATACGTGGCGATCAGCCCAAGCAGCAGTAGCGCCTGCCAGCGGTAGCGCAGGATGAAGTCGTTGACCGGCGTCAGCACCGGCGCCAGGCCACGGCGCCCCATGGCCGAGAGGCACAAGGAGGTGAGGGTGATATAGAGGATGGCGCGCAGGAACGCGCGGTCTTCCATCAACAAGTCCCACAGGCTCACGCCCTGGAACAGCACACTTTCGAAATCGGTGTTGAACAGTTGGGTGAACATGGCCGGTACCGACACCAGCAACACGATCAGCACAAAGACGGACACCAGTTGGTGCGCGAAGCTGTAGCGCCCGGCTTGCAGTTGAGTGCGCAGTGGCACATTGGGTTCGCGCATGAACAGGGTGGTCAGCAGCGCCGGGACCATTAACACGCCGAACAGCACATAGGTGCCGGTCCAGGCCGAGTGTTTATAGTTGAAACCGGTGGAACCGAAACCCTCGGCAAAAAACAGTGCGCCCGCCGTGGCCAGCAGGGCGGCGATGCGATAACCGGACATGTAGCTGGCGGCCAACGCAGCCTGGCGGCTGTCGTCGGCGATTTCCAGGCGATAGGCGTCGACCGCGATGTCCTGGGTAGCGGACGCAAAGGCGACGATGACAGCGATAGCGATCAGCCAAGACAAATGTTTCTGCGGGTCGCAAAAACCCATGCCGATCAAGCCGAGAATCACCAGCGACTGGGCCAGCACCAGCCAGGAACGGCGGCGCCCGAGCTTGCCGAGCAACGGCAGGCGCCATTGGTCGAGCAGCGGTGACCATACCCACTTAAAGGCATACGCCAAACCGATCAGACTCGCATAGCCGATGGTCTCGCGCGCCACACCGGCTTCACGCAACCACACTGAAAGCGTCGAGAACACCAACATGTAAGGCAGGCCGGCGGCAAAGCCGAGCAACAACAGGACCAACGTCGAGGGGCTGGCATAGGCAGCGAGCGCGGCGCGCCAGGTTTTACGGGGCATGGGCTGGAGTCTGCCTCAGATTTGCGGAAACAAAGCGCGCACTCTAACCGCTGTGCTCTACCGGGCGCCAGCCATGGCGCTGAATATCCACGCGATTGTTGCGGACCGTAACGCCTTCATCGCGTAAACGCGCGCGTTGCTCGTCACCCGAGACACTGCCCACCGGCAGACTTATCCGACCACCGGCACCCAACACGCGGTGCCAGGGCAGCTTGGTGTCTTCCGGAAGCTGGCTCAGGGTGCGGCCGACCCAGCGTGCCGCACGACCGAGACCGGCCAGGTGGGCCAGCTCGCCGTAACTGACCACGCAGCCTGCGGGCACTTGGGCCAGGGTCAGGTACAGCGCGGTACGGCGCATTTCGGCGGGGCTTTGGGGGGATTCGGCAGATTGATTCACTGTGAGGCTGTCCGTTGAAATCGTCGGCATTTTTGTAAGAAACGTCTGTAAGCATGACGATGAGCATTGAACTGAACCCAGATACTTGAGTCAGTCCTTGCTAAGAACTTATCTAACACGATAATGCCCTTTTTTCGCCAAGCCCGAGCCTCGAATCTGCTTATGTTGTCCAGAACCCTGCTGTGCCTCGCTGTTTTCAGCGCCTCCACGCCCTTGCTGGCCGATACTGTCTGGTTGAAGAACGGTGACCGCCTGACCGGCAAGATCAAGGTCTTCGACGGTGGCAAGCTGCTGATCCAAACCGACTACGCAGGCGCCATCCCTGTGGACTGGAAACAGGTCAAGACCCTGGAAAGCGACCAGGAGTTGCTGGTCAAACAGGACGCCTACACCGGCGAGAAAGCCAAGTCCCTGAAAGCGGCGGATGACGGCAAGGTGGTGCTGGCCAACGGCGAAGCGCCCAAGACCGTCGAACTGGCCAGCATCCAGCAAATCATCAAGCCCAAGCCGGTGGTCGAGGATCTGGTGTGGAAGGGTAATGTGGACATGGCGCTGGACTACAAGCGCGCCGACAAAGACACCAACGACTACGACATCGACTTCAAGACCACCGCCCGCCACGGCCAATGGCGCCATACCGGAGAGGGCGAGTACAACCGCGAATTCCAGGACGATGTCACCACCACCGACAATTGGGCTTTGGAATACGACCTCGACCGCTTCCTGACCGAGCATTGGTTCTGGCAGGGTCGCCTGACCTACAAGCGCGACAAGGTTGAAGACCTGTCCCGCCAGCGCACCGTCGGCACGGGCCCGGGCTATCAGTTCTGGGACGATGAGCTGGGTGCCTTCTCCCTGGGCTCGCTGGTCAACCGCACCGACTATGAATACGCCGACGGCGGCAAGGACAACTTCTATTCCCTGGCCATGAAGTGGAACTACAACCGCTACCTGGTGGGCAAGACCGTCGAATTCTTCACCAACGGCGAAGTGGGCAAGCCCATCGGCGGTCCGGCGGAATACTCGCTGGATGCAGAAATGGGCCTGCGCTACAAAGTCACCGAGTGGGCGTCGCTCAACCTCAAGGCCGAGCGCGACATCATCAGTGGCGATTCCGACAGCAGCCTGAGCAAAACCCGCTACACCGCAGGCTTCGGCGTGGCCTGGTAACACGGGCGAACAAAACCTGCTTGGCAACCTTTGCCGATAATGATTACCTTGCGTTGAGATCCATTCCCATATGCCATGGGCGGCTGATTATCCGAGGAGTCATACGTTGAGCGCACAGGTTGCCAAGAACGCCCGAGAGCTGTTGCTCAAGGAATACCGTGGGGCTCTCTCCACACTGTCCAAGGCCATGCCCGGCTTTCCTTTCGGCTCGGTCGTGCCCTATTGCCTGGATGAGCTGGGCCGCCCGCTGATCCTGATCAGCCGCATTGCCCAGCACACCCACAACCTGCAGAAAGATCCCAAGTGCTCGCTGCTGGTGGGTGAGCGCGAAGCGGATGACGTGCAAGCCGTCGGGCGCCTTACCTACCTGGCTGAAGCCGAAAAACTAGAGGAGGGCGCTGCCATTGAGGCGGCGGCCGAGCGTTATTACCGCTACTTCCCCGAGTCAGCCAACTATCACAAGGCCCACGACTTCGATTTCTGGGTGCTCAAGCCCGTACGTCACCGTTACATCGGCGGTTTTGGCGCGATTCACTGGGTCGACCAGTTGACCCTGGCCAACCCGTTTGCGGGCAAAGCCGAACGCAGCATGATCGAACACATGAACAGCGATCACACCAAGGCCATTGCCCATTACGTCGACCTGGCCGGTTTGCCGACCTCCGAGCCTGCACAGTTGGCCGGTATCGACAGCGAAGGCATGCACTTGCGTATAGGCCAATCCTTATATTGGTTGCCGTTTGCGGAGTCTTGCAATACGCCGACACAAGTACGCGAAGCCCTGGTTTCATTGGCTCACGCCGAGGTCTGGCCGAAAAAAGCCACTGCCGACGCTTGAATTCACGAAATGGCGACGTCATCTAAGGTGGACTGGCAAGGCATTCTTGCGTTGAGGAACCATTTGATGCGCCCTTTTTTATTGCTCTTTCTGCTGTTCCCGGTGTTGGAGCTGTTCGTATTCGTTCAAGTCAGCAGTGCGATCGGGTTTTTTCCGGCCCTGTTGCTGATCATTCTAGGCTCCATGCTCGGCGTTCTGGTGCTGCGCGTCGCTGGCCTGGCCACCGCGCTGCGTGCCCGTGAAAGCCTGAACCGTGGCGAACTGCCCGCCCAGACCATGCTGGAAGGCCTGATGATGGCCCTGGCTGGCGGCTTGTTGATCCTGCCGGGTTTCATCAGCGACGTAGTCGGCCTGGTGATGTTGCTGCCGTTCACCCGCAAGTTGCTGGCCGGCAAAATGCGCCAGCGCGCCGAAGAAGCCGCGATTCGCCAGCGTGCGTTCGCCGACGACCTGCAACCCCGTGGCGGCCCGGCCCCGCGCCAGCCGTTGGGGCGTGAAGGTGATGTGATCGAAGGCGAGTTCGAACACCGCGACAGCAAATAACCGTTTCACGGCACGGCACCTTCGGGTGCCGTGTTGCATTTACGGGCCGGCACGCGCAAAAAATTTCATCCCCGGCCCCTTGTAATCAGCTTATGCGCCCTTATGTAACGGTCACCGCAAGGTTTCTGGTGGCGACACCAGACAGACTTCCGCGTCTTGCTTGGCGAGGCGCGACCGGCACTGCCGGAATACAACCCGCCGGTACAGACACCGGCCGATGAAAAACACAATTAGGAGAGATCGACAATGAGCAAGCTTCGTCCTCTGCACGACCGCGTCGTAATCCGTCGCAGCGAAGAAGAAAAGAAAACCGCTGGCGGTATCGTTCTGCCAGGTTCGGCTGCTGAAAAAGCCAACCACGGTGTGATCGTCGCTGCGGGCCCAGGCAAGACCCTGGAAAACGGTGATGTGCGTGCGCTGGCCGTTAAAGTCGGTGACAAGGTTGTATTCGGCCCTTACTCCGGCAGCAACACGGTGAAAGTCGACGGCGAAGACCTGCTGGTTATGGCTGAGAACGAGATTCTCGCTGTTCTGGAAGACTGATTTTCCCGCTCATTTTCCCGTTACTACACAGTATTTAAGGAATATCGATCATGGCTGCTAAAGAAGTTAAATTCGGCGATTCCGCCCGCAAGAAAATGCTCACTGGTGTCAACATCCTGGCTGACGCAGTAAAAGCGACCCTGGGCCCGAAAGGCCGTAACGTGATCATCGAGAAAAGCTTCGGCGCTCCGACCATCACCAAGGACGGCGTTTCCGTAGCAAAAGAAATCGAACTGGAAGACCGTTTCGAAAACATGGGCGCGCAGCTGGTCAAAGACGTTGCCTCCCGTGCCAACGATGACGCAGGCGACGGCACCACCACCGCTACCGTCCTGGCCCAGGCGATCGTCAACGAAGGCTACAAAGCCGTCGCTGCCGGCATGAACCCGATGGATCTGAAGCGCGGCATCGACAAGGCGACCATCGCCATCGTCGCCGAGCTGAAAAACCTGTCCAAGCCATGCGCTGACACCAAGGCTATCGCTCAGGTAGGCACCATCTCCGCCAACTCCGACAGCTCCATCGGCGACATCATCGCTGAAGCCATGGAAAAAGTCGGTAAAGAAGGCGTGATCACCGTTGAAGAAGGCACTGGCCTGGAAAACGAACTGTCGGTTGTAGAAGGCATGCAGTTCGACCGTGGCTACCTGTCCCCGTACTTCGTCAACAAGCCAGAAACCATGGTTGCCGAGCTGGACAACCCGCTGATCCTGCTGGTCGACAAAAAGATCTCCAACATCCGCGAAATGCTGCCAGTGCTGGAAGCCGTTGCCAAAGCCGGCCGCCCACTGCTGATCGTTTCCGAAGACGTTGAAGGCGAAGCCCTGGCCACTCTGGTTGTGAACAACATGCGTGGCATCGTCAAAGTCGCAGCCGTCAAGGCTCCAGGCTTCGGCGACCGTCGCAAGGCCATGCTGCAGGACATCGCCGTCCTGACCGGCGGTACCGTTATCTCCGAAGAGATCGGCCTGAGCCTGGAAAGCGCTACCCTGGAAAACCTGGGCAGTGCCAAGCGCGTGACCATCTCCAAAGAAAACACCATCATCGTTGACGGTGCTGGCGTTGAGCAGGACATCCAGGCTCGCATCACTCAGATCCGTGCCCAGGTTGCCGAAACTTCGTCCGACTACGACCGTGAAAAACTGCAAGAGCGTCTGGCCAAGCTGTCCGGCGGCGTAGCAGTGATCAAGGTTGGCGCTGGTTCCGAAGTAGAAATGAAAGAGAAGAAAGCCCGCGTTGAAGACGCCCTGCACGCTACCCGCGCAGCCGTTGAAGAAGGCGTGGTACCTGGCGGTGGCGTTGCGCTGATCCGTGCACTGGAAGCCCTGACCAACCTGGCCGGCGATAACGCTGACCAGAACGTCGGTATCGCTGTGCTGCGTCGTGCTGTTGAAGCGCCGCTGCGCCAGATCGCTGCCAACTCCGGCGACGAGCCAAGCGTTGTGGTCAACGAAGTCAAGAACGGCAAAGGTAACTACGGTTACAACGCTGCGACTGGCGTGTATGGCGACATGATCGAAATGGGCATCCTGGACCCTACCAAGGTGACTCGTTCCGCGCTGCAAGCCGCAGCCTCCATCGGTGGCCTGATCCTGACCACCGAAGCGGCTATCGCTGACAAGCCTAAGGCTGAAGGCTCGGCTGGCGGCGGTATGCCAGACATGGGCGGCATGGGTGGCATGGGCGGCATGATGTAAGCCAGCCTTACCCCTGTACTGAAAAAGCCCCGCTTGCAGTGATGCAAGCGGGGCTTTTTTATGTGTGCGTGGAAAGCGCCGGTGGCTGAGCACGTTTGCCTGCCTAGGTGGTTATCGCCTGCGCCTCAACCTTTTTGAGGGACGATAGAGCAGCAGACGATACAGGCCCAGGCAGACCTGTTCGCGGCGATTTTCGCCCCGACACTGTAGTCAGCTTGTGAAGCTATAGTGAAAATCTCGTTCAACACTACAATCAGTTGAAAACCTATATCTGCGTGCCTTTCAGCTCTATCCCTGAGCCACACTTGGCCTTAAGCTGCGCGAGCCAACACGGCCGTTACCGCGTACGGAGACACTGCCCATGCGAATTCTATTGGTTGAAGACAACCGCGATATTCTGGCCAACCTGGCTGATTACCTGGGGCTAAAAGGTTATACCGTGGACTGTGCGCAGGACGGTTTGTCGGGGCTGCACCTGGCCGCGACCGAGCATTACGACCTGATTGTGCTCGACATCATGCTGCCCGGCATCGATGGCTACACCCTGTGCAAACGCCTGCGTGAAGATGCGCGCCGCGACACGCCAGTGATCATGCTCACTGCCCGCGACCAGCTGGATGACCGGTTGCAGGGCTTCAAGTCCGGCGCCGATGACTACCTGCTCAAGCCGTTTGCCCTGTCGGAACTGGCCGCGCGTATCGAAGCCGTATTGCGCCGTGCCCAGGGGGCGGGCGCCGCGCCTTGCAGGTAGGCGACTTGAGCTACGACCTCGATACCCTGGAAGTGACCCGCGAAGGGCGCCTGCTCAAGCTCAACCCGGTCGGCCTGAAACTGCTGGCGGTGCTGATGCAGAAGAGCCCGCACGTGCTGCGCCGCGAAATCCTCGAAGAAGCCCTGTGGGGCGATGACTGCCCGGACAGCGACAGCCTGCGCAGCCACGTTCACCAATTGCGCCAAGTGATCGACAAACCGTTCGCCAAGCCGTTGCTGCAAACGGTGCACGGCGTGGGTTATCGCCTGGCTGAGGGTCGTGATGGAGTTTAAGCAAAGCCTTGCCCAACGGATCATCATCGCCTTTGCATTGATGAGTGCGTTGGTGGCGGGGGCCTTCGCCATGGGTATCGTCGCGACGGTGCACCTGGTGGAAGAGAAGCTGATCTCGGCGGGCCTGGGCGGTGACCTGCAACGCTTGTTGTTGATGGACACGGTCGAAGACTGGCGGCACCGGCCCGAGCCGGATCAGCTGTTCTACTTCAGCGGTGGCCCTGGCGACTTCGAGTTGCCTAAGGATTTACGCCACCTTGAACCCGGGTTCCATGAAGTGTTCCGCGAAGCGCTGTCGTACCACGCCATGGTCGAAGTGGTCGACGGCCGGCGCTACGTGTTGCTGCAGGACCAAAGCGATTTCGAAGAGCGCGAGCGCGTGCTGTTTGCCGTGGTGCTGGTGGGCTTCGTACTCAGCCTGGCGCTGGCGGTATTCCTGGGTTGGGTATTGGCGCGCAAAGTGATGGCGCCGGTCGTGCGCCTGGCCCGCCAGGTGCGTCACCGTGACCAACTGCTGGGCCTGGCACCGCCGCTGGCGCCGGACTACGCGGCCGACGAAGTGGGGGAGCTGGCGGTAGCTTTCGATGCCACCCTGGGGCGTCTGCGTCAGGCATTGTCCCGCGAGCAGTTGTTCACGAGTGATGTCAGCCACGAATTGCGCACGCCGTTGATGGTGCTGGCCAGCTCCTGCGAACTGCTGTTGGAAAACCCGGCCATCGATCAGCGTGGGCGTAACCAGGTGCTGCGTATCGCCAGGGCCTGCGAAGAAATGCGCGAACTGGTGCAGACCTTCCTGATGCTGGCCCGTGCCCAGCACGATGAATCGGCCATGTCGCTGCAGGTGAGCCTTGGGCAGGTGGCGGAGGATCTGCTCGGCATCTGGCGCGAGCCCATCGAGCAAAAAGGCCTGGAGCTGATCTACCAACCCGGTCATCCCCTGGATACGCGCTATAACACTACCTTCCTGCACGCCGTCATGGGCAACCTGCTGCGCAACGCCCTGCATTACACCGAGAAAGGGTTTATCCGTCTGACTCTGGAGCCCGCGGGCTTTGTAGTGGAAGACAGCGGGGTCGGCATTCCCGAAGACAAGCGTGAAGCGATGTTCGAGCCGTTTGTACGCGGCAGCGAGAAGCGCGGAGAAGGCCTGGGCCTGGGGTTGTCGCTGGTGCAGCGCATCTGCGAAAACCAGGGCTGGACCGTGAGCCTCAGCACCATGGAGCCCAACGGTTGCCGCTTTCATGTGCAATTGAGTCAGGTCAACGCCTGACTCCACCCCCCCTGCCGTTATCCTGCCAGACATCCCGGTAAATCGGCGAAGATGGCCCCATGCTATTGCTTGTATCTGTAAAGTCTTGAAATGTATGGGATTGGACAGGACAAGTTTTTCACAACGGGTTGACCTGTTGATCACAGTTCGGTGCTTAAGGTTGTAGGCATCAGTCACTGGAGATCCGTTGATGTCTAACCCGATCAAGCTCGAATTTTCCGAAAAGTACGACGACGAGCACGCCCAGAATTATTTGCTCAAACATCAGGACAATCTGGCCCGTCGGCTGTCACACAAACGCGACGAGCAGTTGGCCCGTGGCGCGTTGGCGATGGCTGGCGAGCCGGGGCTGGTGTTGGACCTGCCGTGCGGTGCGGGGCGTTTCTGGCCACTGTTGGCGGAAAAACCCAATCGCGTGATCATCGGCGCGGACAATTCGGCCTCCATGTTGAAGGTCGCAACGGTCGCTCAGCCCGCTGACGTCGTGAAACGGGTACGGCCTTTGCAGACATCTGCCTTTGATATTGATCTGCCAGATAACGCTGTCGACAGTATTTTCTGTATGCGCCTGATGCACCACATTGGTGATCCCGCGCATCGGTTGGCGATACTGCGGGAGTTTCAGCGTGTTACGCGTGACAGCGTGATCCTTTCGCTGTGGGTAGACGGCAATTTCAAGGCCTGGAAGCGCAAGCGCGCCGAAGTGAAACGTCGCAAGAAGGGTGAGCAGGACGGTTACCAAAACCGGTTTGTGTTACCGGCTGCTACTGTTGAAGCAGAATTTGAGGAGGCCGGTTTTCGGGTCCAGGAATCCCTGGACTTCATACCGCTGTACGCCATGTGGCGAGTGTATGTATTGCGCAAGAGGTAACAGGATGGCAGTTGAGTGCGTAGCAGGCAGTCATGTAGCGCCCGAAGAACGATTCGATTATTTCTGGCGTCAGCAGGGTGAGTGGGTCGAGGAGCCCAACCGTCGGCGTGGCGGTGAAAGTGGCGTACAACGCGTGATGAGCACCAATGGCCGCCTGCTCTACAGCAAGCGCCAGACCGGGCATATCTACCGCAGTTGGCTGCACCCGTTTGGCCGTCCCACCGTGTTGCGTGAGCGGGATGCGATCAAGGGCCTGCGCCTGTTGGATGTACGCGTGCCGGAAATGGTCTTTTGTGAGGCGCGCCGCGACCCCGAGCACGGCTGGAAGGCCCTGTTGGTGACCGCAGCCCTCGAAGGCTTCGACGAAATTGAAAACTGGTACGCCGCGGGTGGTCGTGAGCAGTACGGCGAGGTGGTGCACGAGCGTGTGCTCAAGGAACTGGCTGGCACGCTTGCGCGTATGCACAAGGGCCGTTGGCAGCATGGCTGCCTATACATCAAGCATATTTTCGTGCGGGTGACGGGCGCAGGCGATTCGGCCAACGTCGAAGTGGCACTGCTGGATTTCGAAAAATGCCGCCAGCGCTTGACCGCTTATCGGGCCGCTTCCCATGACATGCTGCAACTGCGCCGCCATTCGTCGTGGAACGATACCGACTGGAAGAAACTCAGCTACTTTTACGAGACGGCGTTTGGCAGCGCTATCAAGGGTTTAACCAGATGAAGCTAGAAATAGCACGAGGTTTTTTCCTGGTCGGGGCGTTGGGCGTTGCAGCCTTGGCGCTGGCGGCCTGGGAACAGCCTCGCACACAGGTGCTCAGTGCAACGCAGGGTGGCGCGCAATGCCTGTTGCCGCGCGTCGCCAAGGCGAGCACGGCGGCCAAGCCTGATCATGAGTTGTTGCTGTTCATGTTCGGCATGTCTCAAGGGATGAGGCCACAGAGTTGAAACGATTCAAACCCCCAGAAAAGGGCCTTGCGATGCGAGGCCCTTTTTTTTGGGATGTGTGTCAGGCCTTGTCCGGTTTGGCGAGCAAGGTGTACACGCACGGCAGCACAAACAAGGTAAACAGCGTACCGATCGACATCCCCGTGGCAATCACCATGCCGATATCAAACCGGCTCACCGCACCGGCACCCGTCGCCAAGATCAGCGGCACCATGCCGAACACCATTGCCGCGGTGGTCATCAACACCGGTCGCAGGCGAATTGCCGCGGCTTCCTCCACCGCCTGCCTGGGCGTCAGGCCCTTGTCTTTGCGCAATTGGTTGGAGAACTCGACGATCAGGATCCCGTGTTTGCTGATCAGGCCGATCAGCGTCACCAGGCCAACCTGGGTGTAGATGTTCATGCTCGACCAACCAAGGAACAGCGGAATCAGCGCCCCGCAGATCGACAGCGGCACCGTTACCAGGATCACCAAGGGGTCACGGAAACTCTCGAACTGCGCCGCCAGTACCAGGAAGATGATCGCCAGGGCCAGGCCAAAGGTCGCCCACAGCGCCGTGCCTTCCTGGATGAATTGCCGGGACGCGCCGCTGTAGTCGAACGCGTAACCGGGCGGAGTCTCTTCAATAGCGATCTGGCGCACGGTGTCGATGGCCTCGCCCATGCTGACGATGGGGAAGCCTGAGATCAGCGCCGAGTTGAGTTGCTGGAACTGGTTCAACTGCCGGGGGCGGGCGCGGTCCGTCACGGTGATCAGGGTCGAGAGTGGCAGCACTTCACCCTGGGCGTTCTTCACGTAGTAGTTGTTCAGCCACTCGGGGTTGTCGCGGTAGGTGCGCTCGACCTGGGCGATCACCTTGTAACTGCGCCCGTCCAGGGTGAATCGGTTGATTTCCGCCTCGGCCAGCAAGGTCGCCAGGGTACCGCCGAGGTCCTGCATCGATACGCCCATCTGCGCCGCCTTGGCGCGGTCGATGTCCACCACCACTTCGGGTTTGTCGAACGCCAGGTCGATATCGACAAAGGCGAACTTGCCCGACTCCATCGCGCGCTTCTTCACGCGATTGGCCACTTCGAGCAACGACTCATAATCGTTGGCCGTGTTGATCACAAAGCCGAACGGCAGCCCTTCGCCCGTGCCCGGCAGGGACGGCAGGTTGAAGCCGAACACCTGCAGGCCGGGAATCTGCTCAAGGCGTTTTTGCACCTCGGGCAGGATCTGCATCTGGGTGCGGTCGCGCTCGTTCCACGGCTTGAGCAGGAAGCCGCCGATGCCTGATTGCACGCCGTTGAAACCGTTGATCTGGAACGACGAGTAGTACTCCGGAAACGCCTTGAAGATGTTGATGAACTCGTCGGTGTAGGTGTTGAGGTATTCCAGGTTGGTCGGCTGCGGTGCGCTGGCAATCATGAAGATGATGCCTTGGTCTTCGTCGGGGGCCAGTTGCGACTGGGTGAACTTGAGGAACACCGGAATCAGGCACAGCACGATCAAGGCAAACACGATTACCACCGGCCGCGTGTTCAGGGTGCCGTGCAACATGCGTTGGTAGCGGCGCTTGAGGCCATCGAACATTCGGTCGAGGCGGTGGGCCAGACCCGACGGGTTTTCATCATGGCGCAACAGCAGCGCGCACATCATCGGCGACAGGGTCAGGGCGACAATGCCGGAAATGATCACCGCCCCGGCCAGGGTCAGGGCGAACTCCTTGAACAAGGCGCCGGTAAGTCCTTCGAGAAAGCCGATCGGCGCATACACCGCCGCCAAGGTGATGGTCATCGACACCACCGGGAGGGCGATCTCCCGTGCACCTTCCAATGCCGCATCCAGCGGCGTCTTGCCTTCCTCGATGTGCCGGTGGATGTTTTCCACCACCACGATGGCGTCGTCCACCACCAGGCCGATAGCCAGCACCATCGCCAGCAAGGTCAGCAGGTTGATCGAGTAGCCCATCAACTGCATGAAAAACAGCACGCCGATCATCGACAGCGGAATGGTGATCACCGGGATCACCACCGAACGCAGGGCCCCAAGGAACAGGAACACCACCACGATCACGATCAGCACGGCTTCAAACAGCGTCTTGACCACTTCGTTGATGGACGCCTGGATAAACAGCGTGGCGTCGTAGGCAATTTCCGCCTTGAGGTTGGGTGGCAGCTGGGACTCCAGCTCCGGCAGGATCTTGCGCACTTCCTTGATCACATCCAGCGGGTTCGCGCTGGGCGTGGCCTTGATGCCGATGTACACCGACGGCGTGCCGCCAAACGAGCTGATGGCGTTGTAGTTTTCCGCGCCCATTTCCACCCGGGCCACGTCCCGCAGCAGCACGCGGCTGTCGCCGTCGGTTTTCACGCTGATGGCGCCGAACGCTTCGGCGGACTTGAGGTCGGTGTTGGCGTTGATGCTGGTCACCACGAACTCGCCCTTCACCTCGCCGGCAGCGGAGAGGAAGTTGTAGCGGCGCACGGCGTCGGTGATGTCGCTGGCACTGAGGCCGAAACCGGCCAATTTCACCGGGTCGAGCCAGATGCGCATGGCGAACACCTGGTTGCCGAGGATCTCCGCTTCGGCCATGCCCGGCAGGGTGGCGAGCTTGGGTTGGATGACCCGCGACAAGTAATCGGTGATCTGTGGGTTGCTCAACTGCCCGCTTGAAAAGCTGATGTACATCAGCGCCGAGGCATCGGCAGCCTCTTTGCTCAGCACCGGGTCTTCGGCGTCTTGCGGCAGCTTGTTCTTGACCTCGTTGGCCTTGGCCAGCAGTTCGGTAAACAGGCGGTCGCTGTTGGAGCCGATGCGTGCGTAGATCGAGATCACCGAAAAGTTCTGGCGGCTCACCGAGGTCATGTAGTCGATGCCTTCGGCACTGGCCAGGCTTTGCTGCAAGGGCTGGGTGATGTAGCCCTGAATGGTCTCGGCATTCGCGCCGGGGTAGGCGGTGGTCACCGTGATCAGGGCGTTTTCCATGCTCGGGTATTGGCGCAGCGGCAACGTGCTGTAGGCCTGGAAACCCAGCAGCACGATCAGCAGGCTGACCACCATGGCCAGCACCGGACGGCGGATAAAGACGTCTGTGAACTTCATGGCTCAATGCCCTGCCGGTAGGTTTTTGTCCGGGCTGATGGCAATGGGCGTGCCGTTGTCCAGTTTCAGCTGGCCGGCGCTGACCACCTGTTCACCGGCCTTGAGGCCCTTGCTCACCAGCACCAGGCCGCCGCGTCGCTCACCGGTCTCGACGAAGCGTCGCTCGGCGATCAGCAGCGGCTTGCCATCGGCGTCCTTTTCTACCTCGCCGCCCTCGGTTTTTTCTCGGCCACGGCGTACACCGAATTGCCGTAGAGGGTGTAGGTGATCGCGCCTTCCGGCACCACAATCTGCGGGGCGGGATTGGGCAGTAGCACGTCCAGGCGGGTGAACATACCGGGCAGCAGCTTGCCCTCCGGGTTGGCCAGGGTGGCGCGTACCAGCACGTTGCGCGTGCTGTTCTCGACCTTGGGGTTGATCGCACTGATGCTGCCGGGGAATTGTTCGCCGGGATAAGCCGAGACCTCCACCTGCACCGGCTGCCCGGGGGCGACCTTGGGCACGGCGTGTTCGGGGATATAGAAGTCGACGTAGAGGCTGCTGAGGTCTTGCAAGGTAGCGATCACCGTGCCGCTGGCCAGGTAGTCGCCCACGTCCACCTGGCGAATGCCGATGGTGCCGCCGAACGGCGCGACGATGTGCTTCTTCGCCAGGGAGGCCTTGAGCTGATTGACGGTGGCCTTGTTCTTTTGCAGTTGCGCGGAAAGGCGGTCGAACTCGCCTTTTGAGATGGCTTGGCTGCCCACCAGTTGGCTGCCGCGACCGTAATCCAGCTGCGCCAGGCCTAAGTCGGCCTGGGCAGTTTCCAGCAGCGCGCTTTCCACCGCGCTGTCGAGTTGCACCAAGGGTTGCCCGGTCTTGACCTTCTGTCCGGACTCGAACTGCACGTCCTTGACGGTGCCGGCAATCTCCAGGCTCAGGTTGACTCCTTGCAACGCCTTGAGCGTGCCCACCGAGGATACGCGCAGCTGCCAGGGCTGCTCGGTCGCCGTCGCCACGGCCACACTCACTGCCGGCTTGGGCTTGGAGAAGACCTGGATCTGCTGATAGATAGAAAAGGCTTTATAGCCCGCCAGCAGCAGGACGATTAACAGGACCACACCCAACATGATCAGCATGCGACGACGCAGCATATTCCGATTCCTTGGAGAACCTTGAAGGCAGGTAAGCGTTTTGTAGGCGCGAGCTTGCTCGCAATGAACGTGTACGCACCGCGTTCATCCAGGCTTCACGCATTATCGTTGAGGTTTTTCGCGAGCAAGCTCGCGCTTACAAAGTGTAGTGGGGATTTCAGACGGTATTTTTGACAGGTAACAGGGCCAGGATGGGCCCTGTTAAGCGCGGCGGGGTCAGATCAGATGCAGATGGTTATCCCAGAGCCCTGCCGGTAATTCCAACGGTTTTGCTACCAACTGTTTCTGGCGGCAATCGTAGAACCGGCAGCGGCCTTGGCCCGAGGTCACGACAAAGCCATCCTCGACTGCACCCACACCGGCACAGTCGGGCAGCGGACCATCCAGGCGCAGCTCGCCGCTGTCCATGTCCCAGATAAAGAAGCGATTGCCCCGTGGCGCGGTCAACGCCACCAGGCGTAATTCGCTGTGCACGGCGACGCTGGCGGTGTAGTGCCCCATGGCCTGCAACTGCTCATCGGCCACCGGAAACGCCACGAACGGCTGGCCCGGACGTTTGATTGCCAACAGCTCGGAACGCTCCTGGGACGGTCCCATGAACTGCTGCCCGGTGAGGATGGTGCCATCGCTGGCGATCCCCATATGGCGCACGCTGTTCATCTGCTGGCCCAGGGTTTCCTTGCTGATCAGGCGGCCGTCGCGGTGCATCAGCACCAGGCTTGGCTCCATGGCGTTGAGGTTCATTTCCACGCGACTTTCGGCTTCGGTACGAATGCCGCCGTTGGCCACCACCAGCGTCTCACCGTCGGGCATCCACGACACCTGATGCGGGCCGATGCCATGGGTGGAGATCTCGCCGGTATGCACCAGCCGTTCGCCTTCGAACTTATACACACCGAGCAGGCCACGGCCGGGGTCGCTTGTGTCGTTTTCGGTGGCGTACAGCCAGTCGCCGCTCTGATGGATGACCGCGTGGCCGTAGAAGTGGCGATTGGCTTTCGAGGTGATGGTTTGCAGCAGCGCGCCATTACGCAGGTCAATCAGGTAACTCTCGGTGCCCGGGCGACGGGCGACAAACAGAGCAATCGGCAGCGTCGGGTGGTTGATGATGTCGTGGCAACGCTGGCCGACCTGGGTGGTAAACACCGGCTTGCCGTCCAGGCGATAGCCCACGGCGTAGTGCTTGCCGTCTGCATCATCCCGCGCCGAGAGCAGCAGCGGGCCCTTGTCTTTCCCCTTGAACAGCGTCCAGCCACCCAGCGTGAGAGCACTGAGCAATACGCTGCCAACCGCCAAAGCCTGTCGCCTGAGCATCATCAGTCACCGTCGTTGGCGTTAAAGCCCAGTTGAATGCCCAGCGCCTTGGCCAACTCGCCTTCGTGCAGGCGGTGGACGACGTTGAGGCTGTCGTAGATATCGTTAAGCTGCTGGCGTCCGGCGTCGTCGGCCAGCAGTTCATTGAGGGTGCGCTGGTTGCTGGCAAACAGTTTCAGCGACGCAGCATAGGCGGCGTCGATCTTGTCGGCCAACGGCTTCTGCTCGGACGGCAGCAGGCCACGCAGGCCCTTGTTGTCGACGCCGACCCACACGGTCTGGGCCGCCGCGAGGCTGGCTTCGAGGCTTTGCAGGGACGACTGGCTGCGCCAGGCATCGGCCTGGAAGGGCTGCGGGATGCCTTTGGTCTGGCGACCCATCGGCGTACCGAGTTTCTTTTTCAGGGTGTCCAGCGCGGTCACCTGGACGCGCAGTAGATCGGCGATGGCTTCGTGGGAATCGGCGTAGCGCTGGTTCGGAAACTTGGTCATCTGCGCCAGCATGCCGTCGGTGCTGTTCCAGCTGGCCAGGATCTCTTCGGCCAGCGCCTTCTGACGGTCGCCGATCGCCACCAGCAGCGGGCAGTAACGGGCCTTTTGCGCTTCGTCAGCGATGTCGGTCTTGGCGTCGTAGAGGATGTATTCGTAGGCCGACAGGCCTTGCACCACCACACTGGACTTGGCGAGGGCGGCGCCGTCGATCTGCGGCTGGCTGGCGACCAGTTGCTCGACCTGCCGGCCGACCAGGTTCTTCTTGTCTGGCCAGAACTGTACCTGCCACGAACGGTTGCCTTCCGCCAGCGGGCCGATCAACAGCGGTTGCAGCTCGGCCCAGGCCTTTTGCGCGTGCAGGAAGTCGGCACGGGCGGTGTCCAGGCTCTCTTTGCCCTGGCAATAGGCCAGGGCGCTGACGGCCAGTTGGCGGTCGGCTTCGACCCAGCGGCTGTAGGTCGGCAGGATCACTTGCTTGGCGATGGCCGCCGAGGTCACTGCTTGCGGGTCTTGCGGCGAGCAGGCGCCGAGTGCGAGGGCGGCCAGGCTGGTGAACAACAACTTGGGACGGAACATGTCGAGCTCCCTTCTGTAATTGGGGCGAAGCTTATAAAGAATTCAGGAACGCCAGCAACGCAGCGCGCTGCTCGGCATTAAAGGACAACACCTGCTGCTGCGCCGCTTGTGCTTCACCGCCGTGCCACAGCACGGCTTCCAGCAGGTTGCGGGCGCGGCCGTCATGCAAGAACTGGGTGTGGCCACTCACGGTCTGCGTCAGGCCGATGCCCCACAACGGCGGCGTGCGCCAGTCGCGGCCACCGGCCTTGAATTCGCTGCGGTTGTCGGCCAGGCCGTCGCCCATGTCGTGCAACAGCAGGTCGCTGTAGGGGCGGATCACCTGGTTGGCCAGCTCGGGTTCGGCGGCATTCGCGGCCGTGGTGAAGGCTGGCGTGTGGCAACCCTGGCAGCCCGCTTGATAGAACAGGGTTTTACCGGCCAGCACCTGCGGCGTGTTGACGCCACGGCGTGCCGGCACGGCGAGGTTGCGGGTGTAGAACAGCACCAGGCGCAGGATATTGTCACTGACTTCCGGCTCGCCATCGGGGCCATTGCCGTTGGGGGCCTGTTTGCAGGCGACTTGGGCGTCGGTGCAGTCATCGAACGGTCTCAGGGTGGTGGTAAGGCCCATATCACCAGAGAACGCGTGAACATTTTGTTGATTGAGGTTGGGTTGCCCGGCCTTCCAGCCAAAACGCCCGAGCACGGTTTTTTGCTGGGCATCGTCCCAGACCCAGTTGGCGCGGCCGACGATGGCTGCTTTGTCGGCGGTTTTCGGGTCGGTGTTGCGCAAGATATCAGCGTCGCTGATGGCTTCGAGCAGGCCCAGGCCAATCATCGGCGGGGCGATGCGTGCGGAGAAACGAGTGTCCGGATGCATCGGGCCGTAGCCAAGCTGGGTGATTTGCAGGTCCGGCTTGCGCAACTCGACCACTGTGCCGTCCTTGAATGTCACGTTGACCGGTGCGTAGTCGACGCGCACCTTGCCTTCCGGCGTTACCCCCGGCACGGCCATGTCCTGCAGTTGTCCGCCGTAGACCGGCTCGGGCACCACACCGACCTGTTCGATGAGCTTGGCATACGGCGCTGCATCCGGAATGGACAGGCGCACCAGCATCGACACGGCATTAGGTGCGTCAGGTAACGGCGGATGCCCGCGACCGTCTTTGATATGGCAATTCTGGCAGGCATTGGTGTTGAACAGCGGGCCCAGGCCATCACGCGCGGTGGTGGTGGACGGCGCGATCACCCAGGGGCTGCGAAAGAAGCTATTGCCGACGCTGAAATCCAGCCGACGAGTGGGCGACAGGTTGGCCGATGGCAGCGAAAACGCGTTCTGGTCGCGCTTGTTCACGGTCGCCGCACCGCCCGCCCGTGCTTCACCCGGCTCGGCCTTGGTAAACCTGGGCGCGTCATCGCAGGCGGTCAGGCTCAAGGCCAGCAAGGCTGCGGACAGGCGAAAAAGCGAGCGGAGCATCGAGTTTCCTGAACCAAGGCAGAAAATAAGGTCGCAAAGTCTAACAGGGCGGGGCGCAATGAATAAGAGCAATTATCGTTTGGTCGAATTCGATTCATTCCCGCTAGAATGGCCGCACATTTTTCTCTGGAGGTGGCCAATGCAGGCTCTCGACGCTTTGCTCAACCGTGTTTCCGTGCCGCGTTTGCTGGAACCGGCACCGACCCAGGAGCAGCGCGACGTGCTGTTCGCCGCCGCCATGCGCGCGCCCGACCACGGCCAACTGCGTCCGTGGCGTTTCCTCACTGTCGAAGGGGCCGCCCGCGAACAGATGGGCACGCTGCTGGCCGAAGCTGTCCGCCTGCAAGACGCCGATGCGCCACAAGCTGCCATCGACAAGGCCCAGAACGGCCCATTGCGCGCCCCCTTGGTAGTGGTGGTGATTGCCCGTCTGCAGGAGCACTTCAAGGTGCCGAAATCCGAGCAATTGCTGGCGGCGGCCTGTGCAGCCCACGGCATCCTGCTGGCAGCGTATGCCCAGGGGATTGGTGCCGTGTGGCGCACTGGTGAATTGTCCTACTCGGCCCACGTCGCCAAAGGCCTGGGGCTCACGGCAGACGAGGAAGTGATTGGCTTCCTCTACCTGGGCACACCGCAGAACCCGCCGCGTACCGCAGCTAAAGAAGACCTGACGCAGTTTGTCAGCGCCTGGACCGGTCTCTGAACCACCGCCGATCTGCTCTATGTGGGAGCTGGCTTGCCTGCGATAGCATCGACTCGGTTCTTTAGGGACACCGAGTTGCCTGCATCGCGGGCAAGCCTGGCTCCCACATGGATCTCAGTGGTTGCGGAACCGAGTCAGACCCTGAACTGATCCATCAACTTCATCTGCTGGCTGGCCAACGCATTGAGTTGGCTGCTGATGGCCGCCGACTCGGTGGCCTGGCCGGTGAGGGTTTCGGTCACAGTGCGGATCGCCGAGACGTTGCGGTTGACCTCTTCGGCCACGGCGCTCTGTTGTTCGGCGGCGCTGGCGATCTGCAGGTTCATGTCGCTGATCACGGTGACGGCATCACTGATCTTGCCCAAGGCCTGCGCCGCCTGATGGATCTGCCCGGCATTGCTTTGAGCCTGGCTCTGGCTCGAATGCATGGTCGCCACCACGCCACGGGTGCCGCTCTGGATGCGTTCGATCACCAGGCGGATTTCCTCCACGGAGTCCTGGGTGCGCTTGGCCAGATTGCGCACTTCGTCGGCCACCACCGCAAAGCCACGGCCACTTTCGCCGGCGCGTGCCGCTTCGATTGCCGCGTTCAGCGCCAGCAGGTTGGTTTGCTCAGCAATGCTGCGGATCACTTCCAGCACCGAACCGATCTGTTCGCTGTTGACCGCCAAGGCTTCGACTTCGCCTACGGCCTTGCTGACTTCTTCGGCCAATGAGGTGATATCTCGGGTGCTCTGCTCGATGATCGACATGCCTTCGCGCGCCGACTGATCGGCCCCACGCGCCGCGCTGGCGGCGTTGGACGCGCTGTTGGCGACATCGTGGGCGGTGGCGCTCATTTCATTGGAGGCGGTGGCCACCTGGTCGATTTCGCGGAACTGCACCTGCATGCCTTCGCTGGTCTGGCGCGCGATGGCCGATGACTGATCGGCCGTGCCACGGGCTTCGGTAATGCTTTGCTTGATCTGGGCGATGGTCGGTTGCAGCTTGTCGAGGAAGCGGTTGAACCAGTTGGCCAGTTCGCCCAATTCGTCCTTCTTGGCGTAGGCCAGGCGTTGAGTCAGGTCGCCGTCGCCGCTGGCGATGTCCTTGAGCATGGCGGCCACGTTGTTGATCGGGCGGGTCACGCCGGTGGCGGTCAGCCAGATCAGCAGCAGGCCCAGCAACGCGGCGGCGGCGCCGACCAGCAAAGCCTTGAGCGTACCGGCGGCCTGGGCTTTGTCGAGCACGTCCTGCAGCTTCAAGGTGTCAGCCAGCATCACGTTCCTGGGCAGTGTGACCACGACGCCCCAGGATTTTGCGTCTGCAATCGGCTTGACCGGGTAGACGGCGCGGATGGTGTGGTCCTGCTCGCGGATCATGGGCGAGTCGCTGGCCAGTAGTTGCACGATTTCCTTGCCTTCGGCGCCGACGGTATCCATGAGGGTTTTGCCGACTATCTCCGGCTGACCGCTGGAGGCGGCAATCAGACCGGTGCTCGAAAGAATGTCCAGGTGCGCCGCGCCATTGAACAGTTCTTTTTGCGCCGCGTCCGTCACGGCTTGCAGGGTGTTGAGGGCGATGTCGATACCGACCACGCCGATGACGTTGCCGTCCACCATCAGCGGCAGGGAGATGGTGGTCATCAGCATCTGCTTGCCAGCCACTTCATCGGCGTAGGGGTCTAGCAGGCACACTTTGCGCGTGTCCCGTGGGCAGGTGTACCAAATGTTGTAGGGCGTGCCGCTGAGGTTGGGGGTGGTCTTGGTCAGGTCATCTTCGACCATGATGGTGTTCAGGCCTTCGCCGCCGGCGCGGCTCCAGTAGCTGGAGAAACGGCCTTTCTCGTTGGACACGCGAGCCTTGTCGTCGACGAACTCGCTGTCCTTGCCATCCAGTCCGTTGGGTTCGAACGAGAGCCAGATACCCAGCACTTTGCTGTTGCGCTCGAACGTGGTCTTGAGGCTCTGGTTGAGTTCTTCACGCAAGGCGCCGGGTTCCAGCGCGCGCTTGGCCGCGAGGGCGCGCAGGTCCTTGACCTGATCGGCAAGGGCGGTCACTACCAACAGGTTTTCGCCAAAGGTTTTCTGCAACAGTACGGCCTGTTCGCCGGCTTTGGATTGCAGCAGGCTCTGCACACTGCTGGTGAGCATTCGCGAGCTCGAATCGCTGATCAACTGATCGTTCTGATTGGTTTCGTAGAGGTTGATGCTGATGATCAGCGCGATCACCCCCAAGAGGCAAAGGCCCGACAGCAGCACTATTTTCAAGCGGATGGAGAGGGTGTCGAACATAGGTTCACTCGCGAATGGACGGGCTGGAAGGCACGTAGTGCAGGCCAAGTCCATTCAGCGCTATGTCTGAAACATCGGCGTCACACATCAATTCATGAGAAACAGGCGATGAGCGGTAGGATAAACCCTACACGCAGCGTTATACGGGCGCCGCAAGCCGTTCCGGTCGAGACCAGATCCACAGATTGCCCAGGCTCATCCCGGCAATGGCCAGGTAGATCGGCCAGCCGTGGTCGAGCATCACCAGCATCAGAATCGCGCAGAGCAGCATGCTCGCGGTGGCACTGACTTTGGCCCGGCGGGCGATGATCTTGCCGTTGCGCCAGTTGAACAGGATCGGCCCGAACTGCCGGTGGTTTTCCAGCCAGGCGCTGAGGCGCGGTGAGCTTTTGGTGGCGGCCCAGGCGGCGAGCAGAATGAATTCGGTGGTAGGCAAGCCCGGCACGACAATCGCCACCAGCCCGATGCCCAGGCTGACGTAGGCCAGCAAGCCGAAGAGGATCCGGGCGATTTTCGAGGTGGATTGGGTTTTGCCGGTCATGGGAGCATGCAGAGTCGATAAAAAATCAGCTTGGAATGGGGTTTAAATGTGGGAGCGGGCTTGCTCGCGAATGCGGTGCGTCAGTCCAGTATCAGGTGACTGATACTCCGCATTCGCAAGCAAGCCCGCTCCCACAGTGCTATCGCATTCCAATCGAGGGTATCAGGCCAGTTCAGGGGCGCTAGCGTACGCCTGTTCCAGCAATACGGTGAAGCGTACGAAGGCGTCAATCGCACCTTTTTCCACCGCGGCTTCTTCTTCGGCGCTGAATTCCAGCGCGTCCAGGGTGCGGGTGAAGCGCTTCCAACCCTCGGCACGGCCACCGGCTGGCTCACCCAGGTGACGGGCACCGAAGGTTTCGCTCAGGCCCAGGCCTACGGCGCGCTTGATCAGGAACGCGGCGCCCAGCTTGGAGCCTTCGGAAACGAACAGCCAGCCCAGCGCTTCAGCCTTGCTCGGGTTGTTCACCGCGCCGGCAACCGGGGCTGGCACTTCGGTGTCCAGGTCACCCAGGTCCAGCTTGGCCGCTTCGGCGCGGCAGCGTTCGGGCAGGTCCGGCACGATCTTGATCAGCTCGGCATCGTTGTACAGCGCCACCAGTTCCGACTGGAACAGGTACTGCGCCACCACGAAGCGCGCGAAGTTGGCCTGGGTTTCAAACGGCGCGTGGGCTTTGACCAGGGCGTCGAGCTTGGCGTGCGGCGAGTGGGTAATCTGGTTCAGGCGCTGGGAGCGTAGGCTTGGGCGTTCAGCGGTAGGAGAAGCGGTCATGAAAAAGTCCTTGAGAAGAAGAGCGCCTGGGTGCTCTAAAGAGAGCCGTTATCAACTAGACGAACAAGAAGACGCGGCACAGTAAAAAATCCTCACCTCGTCGGTAAAATTTCGACGAGGTGAGTGGGGCCTCGGTTAAAGGTCGTGATCAGATGTCCCAGATCACGTTGATCGCAACGTTGCGACCCGGCTGGGTCAGGCGGTCGAGGTTGGCCGGGGAGGTCACACCGGCTTCGCCGACGCCGTCGTAGCTGCGCACGTCATCCCAGTTCCAGTACTTCTTGTCGGTGAGGTTGTAGAGGCCGCCGTTGACGGTCACGTCGTTGGTGACCTTGTAGAAGGCGGTCAGGTCGAGGACGCCGAAGCCTGGGGTCTTGAAGGGGGCCGTGGTGCTGCCATCAGGCGCGTGGAAGGTGGTGCTGTCGACGCGATCCTGCTTTTTCACCAGGGTCCAGCTCAGCAGGCCACCGTAGTTGTCCTGGTCGTAGCCCAGGCCGAATACGCCCTTGAGCGGGTTGACACTGTTGAGCGGCTCGCCATTGTCGTCGTTGCGACCGTAGGTGTAGCCAACCGAACCCTGGGTGTACAGGCCTTGGGGGGCGCCGAACGCGTCGAGGTTCAGGCGCCCTTTGGCTTCGATCCCCTTGATGGTGGCGTGCTTGATGTTGTTGGCTTCGAATTGCTGTGCGGTACCGCCGGCGACGGAAGCGTCCTCGTCGATGAAGTTGCGGTATTTGTTGTAGAACACGGCGATATCAAACGAACCGGAGTCGAAGTGGCCGCGAATCCCGGTTTCCACGCCCTTGCTGCTTTCCGGCTTGAGGTCCGGGTTGGGTTCGACGGTGTAGCCCTGCTGCAGGTTTTCAAAGCGGCCGTACAAGGCTTTGGCCGATGGTGTGCGGAAGCCTTCGGCGTATTGGCCGAACCAAGTGTACTGGTCGGTCAGCGCATAGGTCAGACCGAATTTCGGCGTGACGCGGTGCCAGGTTTTTTCCTTGTCACTGTGGGCATAGATCCGTGTCGGGTCGACGGTGTTGAGGAACTCTTCAGTCAACTTGGGTTTGAGTTGGGTGTAGTCGTAGCGAACGGCGGGCAGGAAGGTCCACTTGTCCCAGGTGATTTGGTCCTGCGCGAACAGCGAGTAGGTGTTGATGGTCGGGTCCGGGAAATCACTGGCCTTCTTCACGCTGTCGCTGGCTGTCGGGCTGGGTGCGCCGATGGCTGTGCAACCGCCGCCGACCGCCAGGCAGGTGGCGGCGCCTTCGCGGGAGCCGGTGACTTTCTGTTGTTTGAGGGTGGTGCCGTAGGTGACCTGGTGATCGGTGTCGCCCCAGCTGAAAGCCTTGTCCAGCTGTGCGTCGAACACCCACTGCTTTTCTTCGTACAGGGTTTCGCGGGTGCGCAATACGCGACGGGACGGCTGGTATATTTCGGCGGTGGACTGGTCGGTCTTGGCGATCTGATAGTTGAGGCTGGTCTTGATCTGATCGGCAATCGGCGAGTCCAGGGCGAAGCGGTTTTCGATAGCGAAACGCTCACGGGTGATGGTGTCGTTGCCCGACCGTGCACGGTAGAAGTTGAAGCCGCGTCCGCCGGTGAACGGTCCGCCCACGGCGTTTTTCAAGTTGACGTCGCGATCATCCTTGTACTTCTCGTAGGTCAGGCCCAGTCGATTGTCATCGCCATAGTTCCAGCCTAGCTTGGCCAGCACGTTGGTGGTGCGTGCATCCTCGGGGTTGGCGCCGGTGCGCGCCAGGCCCGTGGCGTTGTTGCCATCGTAGGACTCCATTTCATGGCCGTTGCGCTGGCTCAGGTGCAACAGGCCGTCGACATCCTGCACGCGGCCGGCGACGGTGCCGGAGGTCAGCCAGCTTTCGTCGGCGGAGCTGTAGCCGGTCTTCAGGCGAGCGCCGACGTCCTGGCCGGGCTTGATGATGTCATCCGGGTCGAGGGTGAAGTAGCTCACGGCGCCGCCAATCGCGCTGCTGCCGTACAGGGCCGAGGCCGGGCCGCGCAGGATCTCCACGCGCTTGACGATTTCCGGGTCGACATAGTTGCGGCGGGTCTTGGCGTAGGGACCGTTGAAGAAGTTGTCCGGCACTTCGACGCCATCGACCTGGGTGAGGATGCGGTCGCCGTCGATGCCGCGAATGTTGTAGCCCGAATTGCTTGAGCGGCCACCGGCACCGCCGACCGAGACGTTGGGTTCGTAACGCACCAGTTCACGAATGGTATTCACGTTCTGGCGGTCCAGCGCCTCGCGTTCCTGCACGGTCACGGTGCTCGGTACGCTGCTGATGTTCTGCTCGTTACGCGTGGCGCTGATGGTCACCTGTTGCAGGTTGAGGGCGCCGCCCGGCGCGCGCTTTTCCAGCACGATGTTGTTATTGCCCAGTTTGCGGTAGCTCAGGTTGGTCCCCACCAACAGCCGGTCCAGGGCTTTTTCCGGCGACAACGGGCCGCGTACGCCTGGGGACGACACGCCCTGGCCCAGTTCGGCCGGTAGGCCGACTTGCCAGCCGGTCACGGCGGTAAAGGCGTTGAGTGCCGAGACCAGCGGTTGCTGCTCAATGCTGAAGCTGTAGTTGCCGTGGCTACGCGCAGCAGGTTCGGCGGCGGTGGCGGTCATCACCGGCGCAGCGGCCAGCAGGATGGCCGCGGTCAGCAAGGACAGGGCGGGCGAAGAGGACCGGCGGTTGAAACGAGAGGACATCGAGAGCGCTCCGGAGTACGAATCTTATAGTTGCGAACTGAGACAAATAGGAATCAGTTGCATTGGCTAAGACGAGACGTACCACCCTCAGCTATCGAGTAAAAATAATTCTCATTTAGTTCAAAATCACCAGCGATGGGTATTCCGACAGCTTGGCCGAGGTGATGTGAGCCAGGGAGCGCACCACGTCCAAGGGCTGGTCGAGGCGGTAATTGCCGGTGACGGCGACGCTGGCCAGTTGGTCGTTGGTGTTGACGATCCAGCCTGGGTAATAGCGGCGCAGCTCGGCGAGCACTTCGCTCATCGGGCAGTTTTCGAAGATCAGCCGACCTTGCACCCAGGCCAGGTCCTTGTTGGCATCCAGCTTGGCCGGTTGGCCGAACCCCTTGGGCCCGATGCGGATACTTTCACCGGCACTCAGGCGCACGCGGGCATCGTCGAAGGTGTTGCTCAGGTCGACATCGCCACGCTGCACCTGCACCTGGGCTTCGCCATTGAGGTAACGCACAGCGAAGGCGGTGTCGCGCACGCTGGCGCGTACGGGGCCGGCGTCGATTTCCAAGGGCAAGCCGTGACTGGGCACGATGTCGAAAAACGCCTCGCCCTGATACAGGCGAGCGATGCGCTGGTGGTCCTTGATGCTGCTGGAAAACGCCGAGTTGGTGTTCAGCAATACCTTGGAGCCGTCGTCCAGTTGCAGGCGCTGGCGTTCGCCTACCACGGTGAGGTGGTCGGCCTGCAGGCGTACCGGCAGGTTGCTGAAACTGAACAGGCCGATCAGCAGCACGGCGGCGGTGGCCAGCGGTTTCCAATGTGGCTTGAGCCGGCGCCAGGCGCTCGGCTTGCGCGGCGCGGCCAGTGCGACGGCAGCACTGTGTACCGGCGCGCCGCCCCACGCGGCCTGGGCCTTGGCGAAGGCGTGGACGTGGGCGGGATCGCTGGCCAACCAGGTTTCGAATTCGGCCTGCTGTCCGGCTTGCGGGCACTGCAAGGCGATCAGCCAGTCGAGGGCTTGATCCATAGCCGTGTCTTGCAACACCTCATGAGCCAGCTCATGGGGGCGCAGTTTATTCGGGTCCGTCACGGTGTTCCTCGGGTCTTCGCCACGTTCTATTCAACTTTCCTACAGCTTGGGTCGACGCTTCTGTCGGATGGAGCTTAAGGCCGATCCAATCGTTCGGCCACACCTACGCAGATAGCCATGATCAATTTGAGTTCCTTTTGCACGGTGCTCAAGGACACGCCCAACTGATCGGCGATCTCCTGGTAACTGCAACCATGCAAGCGGCTGAGGATGAAAATCCGCTGTTGGCGGGCGCTCAACTGGCCCAGGCTGACGCTCAGGGCTTCAAGCATTTGCTCGGCCTGGGTGGCATCTTCGGGTGTGCTGATGGGGGCGGCGACGCTTTGCAGGACATCCAGCGGGACGTTTTCCTGCAGTGTGCGGGCCTGGATCCTGCGCGCACGCAGGTGATCCAACGCCAGGTTGCGCGCCGTCTGATAGACGAAAGGTTCAAGGTGATCGATCGGTCGCTCGCTCAGGGCCCGGGTGACGCGCAGGTAGGTTTCCTGCAACAGGTCCTCGGCGGTGCTGTGGTTATTCACCATCCGCTGCAAGGTGCGAAGCAGCATTACCCGTTGGGTGAGAAAGACGTGGTTGAAGCGAGATTGGCTCACAGTGATACCAGACCGATTTGCAGTTAATGATAATGCTTATCATCAACTCAAATGGCAAGGAACACTTTCTGCGGGTTTGCGCAGGCCAAATGTGGGAGCGGGCTTGCTCGCGAATGCAAGCACCTCGGTTCGTCTGAATAACGAGGTGATGCGTTCGCGAGCAAGCCCGCTCCCACACAAGCCCACTCTGTGTGGATTACTCGGCGTTGCAGAGCGCCAGGCAGTTATCCAGCATACGGTTGGAGAAGCCCCACTCGTTGTCATACCAAGCCAAAACTTTCAGCAACTTACCGCTGACCTTGGTGTGATTGGCATCGAAGATCGACGACAGCGGGTTGTGGTTGAAGTCACTGGAAACCAGCGGCAGGGTGTTATAGCCGAGGATCTTCGAGTGCTGGCTGGCTTCCTTGAGGAGTGCGTTGACTTCCTCCGCCGTGGCGTCTTTTTTCAACTGCACGGTGAGGTCCACCAGCGACACGTTGATCACCGGTACACGCACCGCCATGCCGGTCAGCTTGCCCGCCAGTTCCGGCAGCACCAGGCCGACGGCTTCAGCGGCACCGGTCTTGCTCGGGATCATGTTCTGGGTAGCCGAACGCGCGCGGTACGGGTCGGTGTGGTAGACGTCGGTCAGGTTCTGGTCGTTGGTGTAGGCGTGAATCGTGGTCATCAGGCCGCTTTCGATACCCAGTTCGCGATGCAGCACTTGGGCGACCGGCGCCAGGCAGTTGGTGGTGCACGACGCGTTGGAGATGATCTGGTGGGATTGACGCAGAATGTCATGGTTTACACCGTAGACCACGGTAGCGTCCGCCCCTTTGGCCGGTGCAGAGATGATCACCTTGCGCGCGCCGGCGGTAATATGGGCGGCAGCCTTGTCACGGTCGGTGAACAGGCCGGTGCATTCGAACACGACGTCGATCTTGTGCGCGGCCCACGGCAGGTCGGCCGGGTTGCGAATGGCGCTGACGGCAATCCGGTCGCCATTGACGGTCAGGCTTTCCTGATCGTGGGCGACCTCTGCTTCGAAAGTGCCATGTACGGTGTCGTATTTGAGCAGGTGGGCATTGATCGAACTGTCGCCCAGATCGTTGATGGCGACGATCTGCAAATCCTGGCGGTAGCCTTGGGTATACAGTGCGCGCAGGACATTACGGCCGATACGGCCAAAACCATTGATTGCGATACGAAGAGTCATTGGAAAGTGCCTGTCGTCGATTTGTTGTAAGAATTACAAGATTATTCGCATAAAAATAGAAAACAAGCCTTTTTAGTGGCAATATTTTGTTCAATCTACAACGAGTGACCTGAATCAACTGGTCCGATGATCCAAACGACTCCCTGCCATCCCATGAGCTGTGGGCGTTTGATCAGCATAGACACTCAGGTCGCCACATCCGTTAGCCTGGAGTTCTACACATGCATCCCCGCGTTCTTGAGGTCACCGAACGGCTTATCGCCCGCAGCCGCGCCACCCGCGAGGCCTACCTTGCGCTCATTCGCGGTGCAGCCATCGAAGGTCCGATGCGCGGCAAGCTGCAATGCGCCAACTTCGCCCACGGCGTGGCCGGTTGCGGCACTGAAGATAAAAATAGTCTGCGCATGATGAATGCCGCCAACGTGGCAATTGTTTCGTCATATAACGACATGCTCTCGGCACACCAGCCGTACGAACACTTCCCTGAACAGATCAAGAAGGCCCTGCGCGAAGTCGGCTCGGTCGGGCAGTTCGCCGGCGGCACCCCTGCGATGTGCGACGGCGTGACCCAGGGCGAGCCGGGCATGGAACTGAGCCTGCTCAGTCGTGAAGTCATTGCCATGTCCACGGCGGTAGCGCTGTCCCACAACATGTTCGATGCCGCGCTGATGTTGGGCATCTGCGACAAAATCGTCCCCGGCCTGATGATGGGCGCGCTGCGCTATGGCCACCTGCCGATGATCTTCGTGCCGGGCGGCCCGATGCCGTCGGGCATCTCCAACAAGCAGAAAGCCGACGTGCGCCAGCGCTACGCCGAAGGCAAGGCCACGCGCGAAGAGCTGCTGGAATCGGAGATGAAGTCCTACCACAGCCCCGGCACCTGCACCTTCTACGGCACCGCCAACACCAACCAGCTGCTGATGGAAGTGATGGGCCTGCACTTGCCGGGCGCCTCGTTCGTCAACCCCTACACCCCGCTGCGCGATGCGTTGACCCGCGAAGCCGCACACCAGGTCACCCGTCTGACCAAGGCCAACGACAGCTTCATGCCGATCGGCGAGATCGTCGACGAGAAATCCATCGTCAACTCGATCATTGCCCTCAATGCCACCGGCGGGTCCACCAACCACACCCTGCACATGCCCGCCATCGCCATGTCGGCGGGCATCATCCTCACCTGGGACGACATGGCCGACCTCTCCGAGGTGGTGCCGACCCTGTCCCACGTGTATCCAAACGGCAAGGCCGACATCAACCACTTCCAGGCGGCGGGCGGGATGTCGTTCCTGATCCGCGAACTGCTGGAAGCCGGCCTGCTCCACGAAGACGTCAACACCGTGGCCGGCAAGGGCCTGAGCCGCTACACCCAGGAACCCTTCCTGGTCGACGGCGAGCTGATCTGGCGCGAAGGCCCTATCGAAAGCCTCGACGAAACCATCCTGCGCCCCGTGGCCCGCGCGTTCTCGCCGGAAGGCGGCTTGCGCGTGATGGAAGGCAACCTCGGTCGTGGTGTGATGAAAGTGTCTGCCGTAGCACCTGAACATCAGATTGTTGAAGCTCCGGCGGTGGTGTTCCAGGACCAGCAAGATCTGGCCGATGCGTTCAAGGCCGGCCAGCTGGAAAAAGACTTCGTCGCCGTCATGCGTTTCCAGGGCCCGCGCTCCAATGGCATGCCCGAATTGCACAAGATGACGCCGTTCCTCGGTGTGTTGCAGGACCGTGGCTTCAAGGTCGCACTGGTAACAGACGGGCGTATGTCCGGCGCGTCGGGTAAGATCCCCGCCGCGATTCACGTCAACCCCGAAGCCCAGAGCGGCGGGCCACTGGCGCGGGTGCGCGATGGCGATATCATTCGCGTGGATGGCGTGAAGGGCACCCTGGAGCTTAAGGTGGACGCCGAAGAATTTGCAGCGCGCGCGCCTGCCACGGGTCTGTTGGGCAATAACGTGGGGGCCGGTCGCGAGCTGTTTGCATTTATGCGCTTGGCCGCAAGCTCCGCAGAGCAGGGCGCCAGCGCCTTTACCTCTGCCTTGGAGACGCTTAAGTGAAACTTGCGCTGGTCGGTGATATCGGGGGCACCAACGCCCGTTTCGCGTTGTGGCGCGATCAGGAGTTGCATTCGATCCGCGTGCATGCCACGGCGGATCACTCCAGCCCTGAAGACGCGATCAAGGTTTACCTCAAAGAGGAAGGCCTGGAAATCGGTGACATCGGTGCGGTGTGCCTGTCGGTCGCCGGGCCTGTGAGCGGGGATGAATTTAAATTCACCAACAATCACTGGCGCCTGAGCAAGACTGCCTTCTGCAAAACCTTGCAGGTGGATGAACTGTTGCTGGTCAATGATTTTTCGGCCATGGCCCTGGGCATGACCCGGCTCAAGCCCGACGAATTCCGTGTGGTCTGCGAGGGCACGCCGGAGCCGTTGCGCCCGGCGGTCGTGATTGGTCCGGGCACTGGCCTGGGTGTCGGGACGCTGCTGGATCTGGGCGCTGGCCGCTTTGCGGCGTTGCCGGGGGAGGGCGGGCATGTCGACTTGCCCCTGAGCAGCCCGCGTGAAACCCAGCTGTGGCAGCACATTTATACTGAGATCGGCCATGTCAGCGCCGAAACCGCCTTGAGCGGTGGTGGCTTGCCGCGTCTGTACCGTGCCATTTGCGCGGTCGACGGCCACACGCCGGTGCTGGAAACCCCTGAGGCGATCACGGCCGCAGGCCTGGCCGGCGACCTGGTGGCCATGGAAGTATTGGACCAGTTCAGCATCTGGCTGGGCCGGGTAGCAGGCAACAATGTGTTGACCACCGGTGGACGCGGTGGTGTGTACATCGTGGGTGGGGTGATACCGAGGTTTGCCGACTTCTTTATCAACAGTGGTTTTGCCAAGAGCTTCGCTGACAAAGGCTGCATGAGCGACTACTTCAAAGGCATTCCGGTGTGGTTGGTGACCGCCCCGTATTCTGGATTGACCGGGGCTGGCGTGGCTTTGGAGCAGGCGTTTGCGTAGGTCGTGATAGCCTCATCGCAGGCACGCCAGCTCCCACATTTGGAATGCATTCTCCTGTGGGAGCTGGCGTGCCTGCGATGAGGGCCTCAAGAGCAACAAATGACGTAAGCTTGGCCATAACAACAAGGAGGACCCCGTGAGCGTAATCAGTAAATCGATTCTCCTCGTCGACGATGACCAGGAAATCCGCGAATTGCTGCAGACCTACCTCAGTCGCGCCGGTTTTCAGGTGCGTGGCGTGCCGGATGGCACGGGGTTCCGCCAGGCGATGAACGAGGCGCCGTGCGACCTGGTCATCCTTGATGTGATGTTGCCAGACGAAGACGGTTTCAGCCTTTGCCGCTGGATCCGCCAGCACCCGCGCCAAGCGCAGGTGCCGATCATCATGCTCACCGCCAGCTCCGACGAGGCCGACCGCGTGATCGGCCTGGAGCTGGGCGCCGACGATTACATCGGCAAACCCTTCAGCCCCCGCGAGTTGCAGGCGCGGATCAAAGCCCTGTTGCGTCGCTGCCAGTTTGGCCAGGAACGCAGCAGTGGTGGCGAGGTGTTGGTGTTTGATGAATGGCGCCTGGATATGATCAGCCACCGCCTGTTCCATGTGGACGGCGAAGAAGTGATCCTCTCCGGTGCCGACTTTGCCCTGCTCAAATTGTTTCTCGACCACCCGCAGCAGATCCTCGACCGTGACACCATTGGCAACGCCACCCGTGGCCGCGACCTGATGCCGCTGGACCGTATCGTCGACATGGCTGTCAGCCGTCTGCGCCAACGCCTGCGCGATACCGAAAAACCCCCGAGGCTGATCCGCACGGTGCGCGGCAGCGGTTATCAACTGGCAGCCAGCGTGGTTGCCGGCAATGCCCACTGACCATTTGACCGAGCGCCGTCGCCGCTTCCCGGTGCCACGCTCGTTGCTGGGGCGCATGCTGCTGCTGACACTGCTGGCGGTGCTGTTTGCCCAGGCGCTGTCCAGTGTGATCTGGGTCTCGCAATTACGCGCCACTCAGCTCGAAGGCCTGGTCACCAGCGCCCGCAGCCTGGCGCATTCGATGACCGCCAGCGTGAGTTATTTCCGTTCGTTGCCGGTGGCATATCGACCGTTGGTGCTGGACCAATTGCGCAGCATGGGCGGCACCCGTTTCGTCGTGACCCTCAATGATCGCCCGTTGGACATGGCCATCCTGCCGCAGACACCGCGCAAGCAGGCAGTGCTTGAAGCGGTCAACGAAGTGTTGAAACAAACCCTCGGCGCCGATGTGCATATCTCCGTGGAGTTCGTCAGCGCCGAAGACCTGCGTATCTTCAATGCCGGCCTGAAACTCGACGAACTGCCACGCTCCTGGGCCCATTACGCGTTGACCCTGGAACCGGTTAACCCACCGGTACTGGTTACCCAGATCCAGCTCGCGCCCGGCGAATGGCTGTACATCGCCTCGCTGTTGCCCGAGCCCTACACCAGCCTGGAAGAACAGGGCCTGCCGTCCCAGCAGGTGTGGTTTATCGTGCTGACCAGTGGTTTCCTGCTGCTGTTCATCGGCTTGCTGGTGCACTGGCAGAGCCGGCCCCTCAAGCGCCTGGCGCGGGCGGCGCGGGACATGTCCCTGGGGGCCGACGTAGAGCCGGTGGCCGAAGGCGGCGGCAGTGAAGTGGTGGAAGTGGGCCGTGCGTTCAACGCCATGCGTGAGCGCATCAGCCGTTACCTGACCGAGCGCAGCCAGTTGTTCAGCGCGATTTCCCACGACTTGCGCACCCCGATTACTCGCCTGCGTCTGCGCGTGGAATTGCTTGAAGACGAGAACCTGCAAACCAAGTTCGGCCGCGACCTGGATGAGTTGGAGTTGCTGGTGAAAGGCGCGCTGCAATGCGTGAAAGACACCGATATCCACGAAAACATCGAACCGGTCGACCTGAACCACGTGCTCGACTGCCTGGTGGAACCGTACCTGGCGCCGAACGGCAATGGCCGCGTTACCCAGCATGGCCGGGCGTTGACGACTTATCCGGGCAAACCGCTGGCGCTCAAGCGCTGCATCGGCAACTTGATCGACAACGCGTTGAAGTATGGCCAGAACGCCCACCTGTACATCGAGGACGACGGCGCGGAGTTCGTTCTGCACGTGGATGACGAAGGCCCCGGCGTGCCGGAGCAGCGGTTGGAGCAGGTGTTTGAACCGCACTTCCGCCTGGCTGGGCAGCAACAGGGCTACGGCCTGGGCCTGGGAATTGCGCGCAACATTGCGCACAGCCATGGCGGCGAAGTGAGTCTGCAGAATCTGCGCGAGGGTGGCTTGCGCGTGACCTTGCAACTCCCTCGCGGATTAGACTGAATGTATGCGGCCCCAATGTGGGAGCTGGCTTGCCTGCGATAGCGGTGTATCAGCCAACTCATCTGGCACAGACAGACCGCTATCGCAGGCAAGCCAGCTCCCACATGTTGATCTTCATTTGGTCAGATGCTTTGGCGCAGTCGGGCCAAGTCTCTAAGGGGCGGCGCCCCAAACAGCCGGCTGTACTCCCGACTGAACTGCGACGGGCTTTCATACCCCACGCGATACCCCGCTGCCGACGCTTCCAACCCTTCGGCAATCATCAACCGTCGCGCTTCCTGCAAGCGCAACTGCTTCTGATACTGCAACGGGCTCATGGCGGTGATCGCCTTGAAGCGGTGGTGCAGGGTCGAGACGCTGAGGTTCACTGCCTTGGCCAGGTCATCGATGCGCAGCGGTTGCTCGTAGTTGCCGTTCAACCACGTGATCGCCTGGCTGACCCGATGGCTCTGACTGTTGGCCACGGCGATTTCATACAGCCGATAACCCTGCGGCCCCCGCAACAGACGGTAGAGGATTTCCCGGTTGATCAATGGCGCAAGCATGGCGATGTCTTTGGGCGTATCCAGCAACCGCGCCAGGCGCAGCACAGCGTCGAGCAACTGGTTGTCGATGCGGTCGACGTACATGCCGCGGGACGTCGGGCGCGACGGCACGCCCATCGGGCCTGCTTCTGCGATCAAGGCCGTCAGTTGCGCCGGGTCGATATTGATGCGCACCGACAGGTTCGGGTCTTCCGGGGTGGCATCGATGATCCGTCCGGCCACCGGCATCGCCACCGAGAACACCAGGTAGTTGAGCGGGTCGTAGGCAAAGATCTCGTCGGCCAGGCGCACTTCCTTGCTGCCGCTGGCCAGGATGCACAGGGCAGGCTCCACCAGCACCGGCATGAAGTCGCGCGGCGTGTTGTGGCGGTTCAGGAACAAGGTTGTGATGGCTGTACCGTAGGAGCCGTCCTCCCAGGTGTGCCGATGCACGATGCTGGCCAGCTCGGCGCGCTGCTTTTCCATCTCGGCATCGAGGGGGATGGCTGTATGTTCGGGCGACGACATGGAGCGTCCTCTACTGGCTACTTCGATGGGCTCAGCTTAGCGGCGGCTTTCTAAAAAGTGTTACGTCGATTCTGCACAATCCTTGCCTGATCCTGCGACGCATCGTGAATCAGGCAATCGTAGGGGCTGTCATCTCCCTGAAACAAGGCGGTTGCCCTTGGAATAATTGCCGGGGCCAAACGTCCTATCTGCGCTTCTCGCAGGATTGTGCAATAAGCCAGCAGGAATCGACTAACCGCGCCCGCACCCGCGCCATTATCTTTGATCCTGTGGCAACACGCCCTCACAGTGCTTGCCGAGCATCACTTCTCAACGGGAGAGTCGAACATGTCCACCCCCATTCCCGCGAGCCATATGGCCTTTATCCGCGCCCGCACCGGGTGCAGCACCGAACTCGGTGCACGCTTGAGCAGTTTGATCGAACCGGGTCGTCAGGCTCAGGGTTGCCTGCAATTCTCGTTGCAGCATTCCCAAGTCGATCCCGATGTCTGGTTGATCTCCGGTTTCTGGAGCAGCGAGCAGGCGATGAGCGCCTACTTCAACTCTCCGGCCCTGATGATCTTCACCGAACTGTTGAACGACATGGTCGTGCGCAGCATGGACTTCCAAACCTTTACCGATGCATCCGCTGCACACGCCTACGGCGAGTACCTGCAACTCGCCGGCTGATCAGGTTTAGAATGGCCAACTTTTCCATTGGCCAGGACCTGCAACATGGCACGTAAACAATTTGCCCACCACGAAGCCGTTTCCGCCGTAGTACCGGGGGAGGGTGGCTACAGCGCCGCCGTCGCCGTCAAGGCACTGGATGGCATGGGCGCACCGCAGTTTCACAAGATCCTTGATGGACAGACGTTCAAGACGGCTTCTGATGCGGATGATGCCGCCACTGTGCAGCTTGAGCGGTTGATCGGAGTGGATGAAGAAGGTCAACTGGCCTGGGCCAGCGCCGCCAACTGAGCAACGCCGACAATCCAATGTGGGAGGGGCTTGCCCCCGATAGCCGTGCGTCAGTCAACAAAGATGTTGAATGTGCCATTGCTATCGGGGGCAAGCCCCCTCCCACTTTTTATTGTATTTCAGTCAGGGTTTGGTGGTGCCTGGCCGGTACATCTTGAACAGCGCCTCCGGCCCCAACTGGAAGTAATCCGCCGGGCCACCACCGCGCAAGATCGGCTCGGCGGCGGCGGTGTCGTAGACCCCGTCCTTGAGCAGCCACTTGGCAATGTGCACCGCGACCACCTCGCCTAGCACCAGCCAGCTCGGCACCAACGCCTTGTCCGCACGTTGCAGCTGGATGATTTGCGTCACCTTGCATTCGAACGACACCGGGCTCTCGCCCACCCGTGGCACGCCAACAATCTTCGACGCCACCGGCGTCAGGCCGGACAACTCGAACTCGTTGACTTCGGGGGAAACGGCGGCGCAACTCTGGTTCATCTGCTCGGCCAGCGGGCGGGTCGCCAGGTTCCAGACAAACTCGCCGGTTTGTTCGATGTTGTTCAGGCTGTCTTTGCGCCCGACACTGGAAAACCCAATGATCGGCGGAATGTAGTTGAACGCATTGAAGAAGCTGTAGGGCGCCAGGTTCAGGCGACCTTCACGGTCGTGTGACGAAATCCAGCCGATCGGCCGTGGACCAACGATGGCATTGAACGGGTCATGGGGCAGGCCGTGGCCGTTGGCGGGTTCGTAGAAATGGATAGCGTCGGACATGGCCTGTTCCCTACTCGGTTCTGGGGCATGCATCATACCCAATGTGGGAGCAAGTCGAATCGTCGCATCGCCGCTCCCACATGTTTTACCGAGACAGGCCTTTAGTCCGTGGTAATGCGCGAGTGTTTACGGGTGTCCTTCATGGTCACGTAGACCGCCAGCGACACCGCGATGCACGCGGTCACGTACCAGTAGTAGCCGGTCTCCATGCCGATGCTCTTGAACCACAGCGCGATGTATTCAGCGGTGCCGCCGAAGATCGATACGGTCAGGGCGTACGGCAGGCCCACGCCGAGGGCGCGGATTTCGGTGGGGAACAGCTCGGCCTTCACTACCGCGTTGATCGAGGTGTAGCCACTGACGATGATCAGCGCCGCCATGATCAGGAAGAACGCGCCCCACCAGCTTTGGATGGTGTGCAGGGTGGTGAGGATCGGCACGGTGAACAGGGTGCCGAGGATGCCGAAGGCAATCAGGATTGGCCGACGGCCGACTTTATCCGACAGCCCGCCGACGATGGGTTGCAGGCACATGAACAGGAACAGCGTCGCCGCCGAGATGGTGGTGGAGTCGGAAATGCTCATGCCGACCGTGTTCACCAGGTATTTCTGCATGTAGGTGGTGTAGGTGTAGAAAGCCAGCGTGCCGCCCATGGTCAGGCCGACTACGGTCAGCAGTTCCTTGGGGTGACGCATCAAGGTGCGCATCGCGCTTTCCTTGGCTTTTTCTTTCTTGGTGAACGACTCGGTTTCTTCCATGCCGCGACGCAGGTACAGCGCGACGACTGCGCACAGCGCGCCGATGGCGAACGGGATACGCCAGCCCCACGCATACAGTTGCTCGGTGGTCAGCACTTGTTGCAGCACGATCAGTACGGCCAGGGCGATGAGCTGGCCCGAGATCAGGGTCACATACTGGAAGCTGGAGTAGAAACCACGACGTTCCTTGGTCGCCATCTCGCTGAGATAAGTGGCGGAGGTGCCGTATTCGCCGCCGACCGACAGTCCCTGCAGCAAACGGGCGAACACCAGCAGGATCGGTGCACCGATACCGATTATTTCATAGCCTGGGCTCAGGGCAATCAGCAGCGAGCCGAAGCACATCAGGTAGACCGAGGCCATCAGGGCTTTTTTACGCCCGACTTTGTCGGCGTACAGGCCCATCAACCAGCCACCGATCGGGCGCATCAGGAAACCCACAGCGAAGATCGCGGCGGTGTTGAGCAGTTGGGCGGTGGTGTCGCCTTTCGGGAAAAAGGCTTTGGCGAAGTACAGCGAGAAGGCGGCGTAGACGTACCAGTCGTACCACTCGACCATGTTGCCGACCGATCCGCTGAAGATCGATTTGATCCGGCTGGAAGTGGTGCGTGCTTTTGCCGGCGCAGCCGCCGACCCCAGAGGCAGGGAGTTGGAGTTATCCATTGAAGGATCCTTCATCTAATTGTTTTTGTGGAGCGTGCTTGAGCACTGCCTGGTTTGGGCTATAGCAGGAGCTGTGCCAGGTAGATGAAGGCCCGGAATAGAAGGGTCAGAGGATTTTTTTGAGCGGAAAGTCGCTGATGATTTTCAGGTAATAAGCGGAAATCCGCTTATGGCCACCGGCCTCTTCGCAGGCAAGCCAGCGCCCACATTGGAAATGTATTCACAGTTCAAAATGTGGGCGCTGGCTTGCCTGCGATGGCGGTCTGAAGGTCGCTAGAGAAACATCTCCCGCACCAACCCATGGCGCTGCATCTTTTCATTCAAGGTTCGCCGAGGCAGTTGCAGCTCGGCCAGCACCGCCTTGATATCGCCCTTGTGCCGCGTCAGTGCAGCTTTCAGGCAATGCGCTTCAAACGCCTCCTGCTGCGCCGCCAACGATTGCCCGGCCTCGACGCCTTCCGGCTCCGGTTCGCCAAGGCCCAATACCTGGCGTTCGGCGACGTTGGCCAATTCGCGCACGTTACCTGGCCAGTCATGGCTGAGCAGACGCCCCAGTTGCGCACCGCTCAGCGGCTCGACGCTACGGCCCAGGCGCTCGGCGGCGCTCTGTGCAAAGTGGTCGAACAGCAGCGGAATATCTTCGCGGCGTTCACGCAAAGGCGGCAGGCGCAATTGCGCGACGTTCAAACGATAAGCCAGGTCTTCGCGAAAGCGTCCGGCGCGGGCCTCTTCCAACAGGTCTGGTTTGGTGGCGGCGATGATGCGCAGGTCCACGTGGATACTTTGGTTGGAGCCCAGGCGTTCCAGTTTCTGTTCCTGCAACACGCGCAGCAGTTTCACTTGTTGGGCCAGGGGCATGCTTTCGATTTCGTCGAGGAACAGCGTACCGCCGTGGGCATATTCCAGTTTGCCGATGCGCTTGCCCTGGGCGCCGGTAAAGGCGCCGCTTTCGTGGCCGAACAGCTCGGCCTCGAACAACTGCTCGGGGATCGCCGCGCAGTTGAGGGCCACAAAGGGTTTTTTCGCCCGTGGGCCGAAGTCATGCAGGCAACGGGCAACCAGTTCCTTGCCACTGCCGGTCTCGCCACGGATCAGCACATTGACCGGCAGGCTTGCCAAATCCAGCACCTGGCGGCGTAGGGTCTGCAAACCTCGAGACACGCCTAAAAGGGTCGACTCCAACTGTGCGCGATGATCGGCCTGTTGATGCAGGCGACGGTTTTCCAGAATCAATCCACGCTTGTCCAAGGCGCGGCGCAGGCTGTTGAGCAGGGCGTCGGGGCTGAAGGGTTTTTCCAGGAAGTCGTAGGCGCCGTCGCGCATGGCTTCAACGGCCATTGGCACATCGCCGTGGCCCGTCAGCAATATCACCGGCAAATCCCCATCACGGCGCTGCACTTCAGCCAACAGTTCCAGGCCGCTGAGACCTGGCATGCGCACGTCGCTCAGGATCACTCCGGGAAAATCCTTGGGCAATTGCGTCAGGCATTCTTCGGCGCGGCTGAATAGCTGTACCTCAAAGCCCGACAGGCTCAACCACTGCTCGACGGCCGTGCGGATGCTGGCTTCGTCGTCGACCACAATCACCGCGTTCAACATAGGTCGGGCGTCTCCAGCGCGATAGGCAGGGTCAGGGTGAAAACCGCGCCGTCGCCACGGTTGCTGGCGATCAGGCGGCCACCCAATTCGTGCACGATAGCGTAGGACACCGCCAGCCCCAAGCCGAGGCCATCACCCACAGGTTTGGTGGTGAAGAACGGGTCGAACACGCTGTTCAGGTGTTCTTCGGCAATCCCGCCGCCGCTGTCGCTGACGGTGAGTTGCCACAACTGCTCATCGGCATGCAGGCGGATTTCCAGGCGTTTGCGTGGCTTGTCGACCATGGCGTCAAGGGCGTTGCGCAGCAGGTTGATCAATACCTGTTCCAGGCGGATCGCATCGCCACGCACCCAGGCGGGGCGGGTCAGGTCCAGCACCACGCCGATGGATTCGTCGCGCAGGCGCGCATCGAGCAAGTGCAGGGATTGGTCGACCACGGTGGCCAAGTCCAGGCGTTCACGCAGGCCACTGGGGCTTTTGCGCGCGAAGGTCTTGAGATGGCCGGTGAGCGCGGCCATGCGCGTGAGCATGTCGTCCAGTGGGGTGAGCGCCTGGTAGGCGTCGTCGACACGGCCATGGTCCAGCAGCAGGCGCAAGGTGGCCAATTGCATGCGTTGGGCGGTCAGCGGCTGATTGATTTCATGGGCGAGGGCGGCGGACATCTGCCCCAATGCCGCCAGTTTGGCCGACTGCACCAGGCCATCCTGAGCGGTGCGCAGCGCCTGGGTGCGTTCTTCCACCAGTTGCTCAAGTTCCTCGCGGCTGCGCTGGCGCAAGCGGGCCAGGCGCCAGCGTTGGGTCAGGAACAGCACCAGGAACACCAGCGCCAGCCAGGAGCCGGCGGCGGCCAACCCGGCGTTGCGCTGATCTTCAAACGCGAATTGCGGCTTGCGCAGCAAGTGCAGGGTCCAGCCTTCGGCCTTCAGCGGCAGCGATTCCCAAATGTAATTGGCACTGCCATCCGGACCGTTGACGCGCATCAGATGGCTGTTTTCGTCGAAGCGTTGCAGGGTGCTGGTTTCCAGCGCCTGCAGGTGTTTCTTGTCGTATTGGCGAGTGGCCTTGAGTTCGGCAAGGTCGCTGGCCGTTAACGGCCGCAGGTTGCGATAGCGCCAGCCGGGCTGGTTGGCGATGAACACGATGCCACGGGCGTCGCTGACCAGCAGCAGGTCATTGCCTTGGGCCCATTCGCGTTCAAGTTCGGGGAACTCCAGCTTGACCACCATGGCGCCGAGGAACTGTTCGTGTTCATCGACCACCGCGCTGGAGAGGAAGTAACCGGGAATGCCAGTGGTCACGCCCACCGCGTAAAAACGCCCGGTGCCTTGGCTCAGGGTTTGGCTGAAATAGGGGCGGAACGCGTAGTTGTGTCCCACATAACTGCTGGGCAGGTTCCAGTTACTGGCGGCCACGGCCAGGCCAGTGCGGTCCATCAATTCCAGGGTGGACGACTGCGCCGCGCCGTTGATGCGTTCCAGTTTGCGGTTGAGCAGGTCCTGGGTGGCGGTATCCAGCGGGCCCTTCAAGGCATTGATCATCTCCGAGTCCAGCGCCAGCACGGCGGGCAGGGCTCGGTAGCGTTCAATCAGGGTGTGCAACGAATTGGCATACAGCGCAAGTTGCTGATTGGCACGAGCGGCATCGTCTACCAGGGCTTGGCGTTCGGCATGGCGTGTCGCCAAGGCCGCGGCCAGCAGCGCACCGGCGATGATCAGCAGGGAGTAGAAAGTCAGGCGCAGGGGGCGAGGGATTACGATCATACGGTGATGGGCAGGCACGGTAAGGGAGTGCACCATACCATGAGGGGCAAGCAGTTGTGGTGAGGGGGCTGGCCCCTCACCACAGAAGCACTTACTGCACTTCTACCGCCAGGCTTTCACTGATCTTTTTCTGCCAGATGGCAGGACCGGTGATGTGCACGGATTCGCCCTTGCTGTCGACAGCAACGGTCACCGGCATGTCTTTCACGTCGAACTCGTAGATCGCTTCCATACCCAGTTCGGCGAACGCGACAACGCGCGACTTCTTGATGGCTTGCGCCACCAGGTAAGCGGCGCCGCCCACGGCCATCAGGTACACGGCCTTGTGGTCCTTGATCGCTTCGATGGCGGTCGGGCCGCGCTCGGATTTGCCGATCATGCCCAACAGGCCCGTTTGTTCGAGGATCTGACGGGTGAACTTGTCCATCCGCGTCGCGGTGGTCGGGCCCGCCGGGCCAACCACTTCTTCGCGCACCGGATCAACCGGACCGACGTAGTAGATGAAGCGACCCTTGAGGTCCACCGGCAGGGTTTCGCCCTTGTTCAGCATCTCGACCATGCGCTTGTGCGCGGCGTCGCGGCCGGTGAGCATCTTGCCGTTGAGCAACACGGTTTCTCCCGGCTTCCAGCTCTGCACTTCTTCCGGGGTCAGGGTGTCGAGGTTGACGCGGCGGGCCGACGGGCCGGCTTCCCAGACGATTTCCGGGTAGGCGTCCAGCGGTGGCGCTTCCAGCGACGCTGGGCCCGAACCGTCGAGCACGAAATGGGCGTGACGGGTGGCGGCGCAGTTGGGGATCATGCACACCGGCAGCGACGCGGCGTGGGTCGGGTAGTCCATGATCTTCACGTCGAGCACGGTGGTCAGGCCACCCAGGCCCTGGGCGCCGATGCCCAGTTGGTTGACCTTCTCGAACAGCTCCAGGCGCATCTCTTCGATACGGTTTTGCGGGCCGCGTTTTTTCAGCTCGTGGATGTCGATGGATTCCATCAACACTTCCTTGGCCATCACCGCGGCTTTCTCGGCGGTGCCGCCGATGCCGATGCCGAGCATGCCCGGTGGGCACCAGCCGGCGCCCATGGTCGGAACGGTCTTCAGCACCCAGTCGACGATCGAGTCGGACGGGTTGAGCATGGCCATTTTCGATTTGTTCTCGGAACCGCCGCCCTTGGCCGCCACGTCCACTTCCACGGTGTTGCCCGGGACGATGGAGTAGTGGATGACCGCAGGGGTGTTGTCCTTGGTGTTCTTACGCGCACCGGCCGGGTCGGCCAGGATAGAGGCACGCAGGACGTTTTCCGGCAGGTTGTAGGCGCGACGCACGCCTTCGTTGATCATGTCGTCCAGGCCCATGGTGGCGCCATCCCAACGTACGTCCATGCCCACGCGCACGAACACGGTGACGATACCGGTGTCCTGGCAGATCGGGCGATGGCCGGTGGCGCACATGCGCGAGTTGATCAGGATCTGGGCAATGGAGTCACGGGCCGCTGGCGATTCTTCGCGCAGGTAGGCTTCGTGCATGGCCTGGATGAAATCAACGGGGTGGTAGTAGGAAATGAATTGCAGGGCGTCGGCAACGCTCTGAATCAGGTCGTCTTGCTTGATCACGGTCATGAGTCGCGCTCCTCTATAAGGGAACATTCAATAAGGTGGCTTCAGTGGGGTGCATCGGTCGGCTGAAACCACCTTTCCAAGGCACGCCACTGGTGCAGGCGCGACGCTAAAAAGGCGCGGCAGTATAACCCGGCTCGGTGGCCGATACACCCGACTATGGTCAAACTGTCGCAGGCATGATTCCCTGTGCGCGCTCCCTTGTGATTGAGTCCTTATATGCCTGAACTCTACGTCGGCGAACGCCATTGGTCGGTCTCTTCCGGCAGCAACTTGCTGGATGCCTTGAACCAGGCCGGTGCGGCCGTGCCTTACAGTTGCCGCGCCGGCAGTTGCCATGCGTGCCTGGTGCGATGCGAGGGGGAGGTCGAGGACAAGCAACCCGAGGCTTTGAGCCCGGCGCAACGCCAGGACGGCTGGCGCTTGGCATGTCAGTGCCAGGTTCGCGGGGATTTGCGCGTCGAAAACTTTGATCCGACACGTGACGGGTTGCCGGCCCAGGTGGTGGGTGTGGATTGGTTGAGCCCGAGCGTGCTGCGCCTGCGCCTGCAACCCGAGCGTGGCCTGCGCTACCGGGCCGGGCAGCATCTGGTGCTATGGGCAGGTCAGGTGGCGCGGCCCTACTCCTTGGCGAGCTTGCCCCAGGAGGATGCGTTCCTGGAGTTTCATCTCGATTGCCGTCTGCCCGGCGAATTCAGTGATCTTGCCCGTCAATTGCAGGTGGGCGACCGTCTGCGCCTGGGCGAGCTGCGCGGCGGCGCGCTGCAGTACGACTCCGACTGGCAACGTCGACCGCTGTGGCTGCTGGCGTCCGGCACGGGCCTGGGGCCGCTCTGGGGGGTGTTGCGTGAGGCTTTGCGCCAGGATCATCAGGGCGACATCCGCGTGATTCACCTGGCCCATGATGCTGACGGGCATTACTTGGCCGAACCCCTGGCGCAGCTGGCTGCACAGCATCCCAATGTGACGGTGGAGCTGTGGACAGGGGCGCAGGCGACCCAGGCATTGGCGCAACTGCGGCTTGTTTCGCGGCAAACTCTGGCTTTACTCTGCGGGCACCCGGCCAGTGTCGAGGCGTTTTCCAAGCGTCTGTTCCTGGCGGGATTGCCGCGTAATCAACTGCTGGCCGATGTGTTCCTGCCCCGTGGTTGAGCGCTGAACTCTACAGCCGCGAGATCTGCCATGACTGACGCCATCCTGCAGCACCGTGAACGCGGGCTGCTGATCCTGCAGCTCAATCGTCCCGAGAAGAAAAATGCGCTGACTCGGGCCATGTATACCCAATTGGCCGAGGCGCTCGAGCAGGCCGATGCGGATGTGGATATCCGCTGCGTGCTGATCCAGGGCAGCAGTGACTGCTTTACCGCCGGCAACGACATTGGCGATTTTCTCGAACAACCGCCCAGCACGCTCGACAGCCCACCGTTTTATTTCATGAAAAGCCTGCTCAACTGTCGCAAACCGGTGATTGCCGCCGTGGCCGGCGTTGCGGTGGGTATTGGTACAACGCTGTTGCTGCACTGCGATCTGGTGTACATCAGTCGGGATGCGCGGCTGCGCATGCCGTTCGTCAACCTGGGGCTGTGTCCGGAGTTTGGTTCGAGCCTGATCCTGCCGAGGCTGTTGGGGCACGCCAAGGCGGCTGAGTTATTGCTGCTGGGCGAGGGCTTCAGCGGCGAACAGGCGGCGGCGTGGGGGATTGCTACCGAGGCGTTGGGCAGCGGCGAGGCGGCACTGGCCATGGCGCGGGAAATGGCCGAGCGCTTTGAGACCCTGGCGCCGGGCGCGGTGCAAGTGACTAAGCAACTTATGAAGAGTGTGGACCGCGAGCAATTGCGCCAAGTGATCGAGGAAGAGGGCGCTTTATTTACCCAGCGGTTGAGGTCGCCGGAGGCGATTGCGGCGTTGTCGGGGTTTATCAACCGGTCCTGAGAAAGCAAAAAGCCCCGCCATTTAAAGGGCGGGGCTTTGATTTTTCAGCCTGTCACTCAGACCTGCGGGTCGCCCACGTGCAGGATCTTCATGCCATTGGTGCCACCGGTGGTGTGGTAGCTGTCGCCCTTGGTCAGGATGACCCAGTCGCCTTTCTCTACGACGCCACGTTTGACCAGCTCGTCGATAGCTTTCTGGCTGACTTCGTTCGGTGCCAGCGAAGCCGGATCGAACGGAACGGTGTACACGCCACGGAACAGCGCGGTGCGCGCCTGGGCTTCACGGTGCGGGGTGAACGCGTAGATCGGCACCGAGGAACGGATGCGCGACATGATCAACGGCGTGTAGCCACTCTCGGTCAGCGCGATGATCGCCTTCACACCGGGGAAGTGGTTCGCAGTGTACATGGCCGCCAGGGCGATGCTCTGGTCGCAGCTTTCGAACTCTTTGCCGATGCGGTGACTGGAGGTCTTGCTGGTCGGGTGCTTTTCAGCGCCGAGGCAGATACGCGCCATGGCTTGCACGGCTTCCAGCGGGTACGGGCCGGCGGCACTTTCAGCCGAGAGCATCACGGCATCGGTGTAGTCGAGCACGGCGTTGGCCACGTCGGACACTTCGGCACGAGTCGGCATCGGGTTCTGGATCATCGACTCCATCATCTGGGTCGCCACGATCACCGCTTTGTTGTGACGGCGTGCGTGCAGGATGATCTTCTTCTGGATACCGATCAGCTCGGCGTCACCGATTTCCACGCCCAGGTCGCCACGGGCAACCATCACGGCGTCGGAAGCCTTGATCAGGCCGTCGAGGGTTTCGTCATCGGCCACGGCTTCGGCGCGTTCGATCTTCGCCACCAGCCAGGCGGTACCGCCGGCTTCGTCGCGCAGTTTACGGGCATATTCCATGTCGGCGGCGTCGCGTGGGAAGGACACGGCGAGGTAGTCCACTTCCATTTCGGCGGCGAGCTTGATGTCGGCCTTGTCTTTTTCCGTCAGGGCCGGTGCGGTCAAGCCACCACCACGACGGTTGATGCCTTTGTGGTCGGACAGCGGACCACCGATCAGTACGACGCAATGCAGTTCAGTCGGGGTCGCGGTTTCGACGCGCATCACCACGCGACCGTCATCCAGCAACAGTTCGTCACCGACGCCGCAGTCCTTGACCAGGTCCGGGTAGTCGATACCCACGACTTGCTGGTTGCCTTCGGTCAACGGGTGGCTGGTGGAGAAGGTGAATTGGTCACCGATCTTCAGCTCGATCCGCTTGTTGGCGAACTTGGCGATACGGATCTTCGGGCCTTGCAGGTCACCCAGCAGTGCGACGAAGCGGCCGTGCTTGGCGGCCAGGTCACGCACCAACTTGGCGCGAGCCTTGTGCTCGTCCGGGGTGCCGTGGGAGAAGTTCAGACGGGCAACGTCCAAACCAGCCAGAATCAGCTGTTCGAGGACTTCCGGCGAGTTGCTGGCCGGGCCAAGGGTGGCGACGATTTTGGTACGACGGACGGACATGCACAGACTCCTGAGTTCAAGCGCTGAGGAAGGCTACTATGCTCTTTCGTTGTAGTCATTGTTCGTTTGCACTACTTATCGATGATTGACTTGTTTTCGTTGCGGCTGAATACGAACATCCTTGAAGATTTTCGACGAGGGGTCGATACACTGCACAAGACAGGAGAACCCTCATGCGAATTTTGCTCATTGCTGCCCTGGCCGTCAGTGTTGTCGGCTGCACTCGTTGGTCGATGGACCACCATCTGAACAATGCCTACCGCGCCTACAAGGTCGGTGACTGCGAGCGCGTTACCCTGGAGTTGTCCCAGGTCGACCGTGAAAGTCGCAGCCGACGTTATGTGCAGCCGGAAGTCTCGATGTTGCGCGGGCAGTGCCTGGAACGGCAGAAACTCTTCGTCGACGCGGTACAGACCTATCAATTCATCATCAATCAGTATCCGTCGAGCGAGTACGCCTACCGCGCCCGCGCGAGGCTCGACACCCTGCAACAACTGGGGCATTACCCAGGTGCAAGCATCGCGCAACCGCGCCCGGCTTCATTGTGATGGTATTCGTCATTTAATAACTGGCCTATCGCCAGTCATGGGCTATCCTTTGAGTGTTCGTTTGTACAACTTTCTGTGCAAACGCATGCGGGGCCCGGATTTGGTGGTTGTCCAGCAGCAAGCGATTGCCTGTTGTCGCACCGAGTTTCAGGGAGAGCGGGTGATCTTGCCCGTTCCGAATCACTGGCACGGCCGCACTCATGGCCATTGGATGGCGATCTCACCATGTTTACTGACCGGCGGATCGAGCGGCATCAGTTACCTTATTTTCTGCAAGTGTTTAATCGTCTTACCGACAAGCCCATCGGGTTTTTGGGCAATGTCTCGGAAGATGGGCTGATGTTAATCAGCCAACTGCCCATGATGGTCGACGTGGACTTTGAGCTGCGTTTGAAGATTCCGGCGGCTGACGGCACCTTCCATCCCATTGATCTCACGGCGAGCTGCCTATGGAGTCATGAGGATATCAACCCGCAACAGTATGACTCCGGGTTCAGGGTGCTCCAGGCACCCGAGGAATATGGGCAGTTGATCAACGTCTTGTTGCATTACTTCAGCTTTGATCCCTTGCAGGCTTCAGCTTAGGTAATGCGCGTTGGCAGGCATTTTCAGAGCACCCCGGCTTTCTTCCATCCCAGGTAGCGGGTGATCAACGCCGGTCCGAGCTCAGACGGCAAGCTGTCCAATAGGGACAGGCCTTGGGCGCTGAGGCGGTCATGCAGTTCGTTGCGGGCATTCAGGTAGTCGATGGTGCCGCTGTAGGCCAAAGCTTCGGGCAAGGTTTGTACGGGGGCTTGGCGCAGTCGGTCGAGGGCTTCCTCGCGCAGGCTGACCACGAGCACCCTGTGTTGACGACTGATACGCTTGACGGCAGCCAGCAGTGTTTCATCATCCTCATCTCGCAGGTTGGTTACCACGATCACCAATGCGCGCCGTTTCTGCCGGGCCAGCAGTTGGCTAGCCGCAGCCTGATAATCGGCAGTCCGTCGGGTGGTATCGAGGTCATATACCGCGTTGAGCAACAGGTTCAGCTGGCTACTGCCTTTGACGGGCGCCAGATAGCGTGGAAGGTCAGCGGCAAAGGTGCACAGCCCAACCGCATCACCCTGGCGCAAAGCGACATAGCTGAGCAACAGGCAGGCATTCAGGGCATGGTCAAAGTGGGACAGCTCATCGTCCTGGCTGCGCATGCGGCGGCCGCAATCGAGCATGAACACGATCTGCTGGTCACGCTCATCCTGATATTCACGAGCGATGGGTGTGCGTTGTCGGGCGGTGGCCTTCCAGTCGATCTGTCGCAGGCTGTCTCCCTCGCGAAACTCTCGCAACTGATGAAATTCCAGTCCCAAGCCGCGCCGCTGGTGTTGGCGCACACCCAGTTGGTTCAGCCAATTGTCCACCCCCAGAAGTTGGGCGCCGTATAGGCGGGCGAAATCCGGGTAGACGCGGGTGGTATCGCTCACCTCGATCAGTCGTCGTGCTGACCATAGGCCCATGGGGCTGGGCAGGTGAAGTTCGCAGCGGCTGAAACTGAAATGCCCACGCCGCATGGGGCGAAGGCGATAACCCAGTTCACTGCGTTCACCGGGCCGCAGCGCTATGGATTGGGGCATGTGTTCTACGGACAACCCGTCAGGGACATGATCGAATACCTGTACGCTCAGCGGCTGTCGGAAATCATGTTCGATAGCCAGGCGTATGTCTCCCCAGCGGCCCAGTGCCAGGCTCCCAGGCATCTGCCGTTGCACGCGGGGGGAAGGGCGGCTACGCAGGCGCATCGCATCCAGCAAGGCGAGCAGTAACAGTGCCAGTAGCAGCCCCCACGCGATTGAGTGCAAGGTGTCGGGCACCTTGAACTGCAACGCTGACGCAGTACCCAGCAGGATGCCCACACCCAGCAATACGCCAAGCCAGTTCAACAACAGACGGGTCGGTTTCATGGGTAACTCATTGCCGAGGTGCCGGGATCTGATCGAGCAATTGCTTGAGCACCTGGTCGACCTCCAGCCCATCGATATCCAACTCTGGCGCGATACGTACCCGATGGCGCAGTACTGCCAGGGCGCAACCCTTGATGTCGTCCGGGGTGACGAACTCACCCCCGCGCAACAAGGCGCGGGCACGCGCCCCGCGTACCAGGTCAATGGACGCCCGTGGGCCGGCGCCGATGGCTAATCCCGGCCAACTGCGCGTAGCGCGTGCCAGGCGTACGGCATAGTCGAGCACGTGTTCGTCGAGTGCCAGTTCACTGGCGATCTGTTGAAGCTGCAGCACACCTTCGGCTGGCAGCACCGTGTGTAAGGGATGTACATCCAGCATGTCGGCCCGAGACGAGCGCGTGACCTCACGCACCATGTCCACTTCCTGCTGCGCATCGGGGTAATCCATACGCACCTTGAGCATGAAGCGATCCAACTCCGCTTCCGGCAGGGGGTAAGTACCTTCCTGTTCGATAGGGTTCTGGGTTGCCAGCACCATGAACGGTTGGCCGATGGGCAGCGCCTCGCCTTCGAGGGTGACTTGCCGTTCCTGCATGGCTTCGAGCAACGCGGCCTGGGTCTTGGCCGGAGCACGGTTGATTTCGTCGGCCAGCAACAAGTGGGTGAATACAGGCCCCTTGCGCAGCTTGAACTGTTCGGTGTGCCGATCGTATACGGCGTGGCCGGTGACATCGCTGGGCATCAGGTCCGGGGTGAACTGGATGCGCGCGAAGTCGCCCTCGAAGCAGCGTGCCAGCGCACGCACCAGCAAGGTCTTGCCCAGCCCCGGCACACCTTCGAGCAACACATGCCCACCGGCGATCAGGGCGGTCAGGACATCGTCGATCACCGCGTCCTGGCCAATCACCGCTTTGCGCAATTCCGTGCGCAGGGCTTGGGCCTGTTCGCTGGCACGTTGCAAGGTATCGCGGTTCAAGGCAGTGGCGCTTGGAAGTTCACTCATAGGGCATTCCTGAGGGTTTGCAGGCATGCCACCTGCCGGCTGAAATCGGCGCTGGAAAGCCGTTTTGCCGGGAGTGGGCCAAGGGCCTGGCTGATGACGTGAGAGGGTTGGCGCGTCAGATGCTCGAGCACCCGCCACTGTTCTGCGTTGTCGAGGTGCTCAAAGCCGGGGTGACGATGCCGGACCGCGCGCAGGATATCGCGCTGCAAGGCATGCAGCAGCGTGCCCTGGCCACTGCGGCGGAGCAGGAAATCGGCGCTGGCCTTCAGGTGTTCCTGCAATTGGCGGCGAGCGTTGGAGGCTGGAGGTCGGGTTGGGCCTTGACGCATGCCTGCCCGCCACAATGCCAGGGCGATCAGCGAAATGAGTGCGACCAGGGCCTGGGGGAAGTACCGCATCAGCAAGCTGAGCAGGTCGTCGAAGTCACTGTTGAACAACAAGGTTACGGCCGTGCCCTGGTTCAGGTACCACAGCAGCCAGGCATTGTCGTGCTTGCCGATGTTCGGCGTTTTCCACAGGTCGCTGTCGGTGATCACCGTGACGTGGCCTTTCCCGAGGTCGAGTTGCATCAGGTGGCTCGACCTTGAGCTGTTGGCAGAAAATTGGGCGAGGTGCTTCGGGTCGGTAAGATTGAAGTCTGTGTCGAAACTGAAGTAAGCCGATGGGTTTTCATTGTCGACGTAGAGTTTGGTGAGGTCGGGCGCCTTCTTTTCCAGAGACTTTTTGCTGGAAGGCGCAGGCTCCTCAGGCTCGTCGCTCAATGCCTGGTGGATCTGCAAGCGATCGAGCAGCAGGTCGCCACTTCTGCCGGTCTCTTCATCCCATAACGCCTCGGCCACCAGCAACAGATGGCCGCCGGATTGGGTCCAGTCCAGCAGTTGCTCTACCTGGCGTGGTGACATGTTGCTGCGTTCGCCGAGCAGCAGCAGGCTGTTGCCCTTGCCCGGCAAGGTCGTCAGCCGCTCCAGGCTATTGGCCTGCTCCACGGCCAGGCCTTGTTCGCGTAGAAAGTGTTCCGCCGCCAAGTACGGGTTGGCCAGGGCTTCTGGAGACGGACCACGATCCACTACCTCGTCGTAGGGAATTGCCTTGCTCCATGCATAGTAACCAGCGGCTCCAAGCAGGCACGCCAGCAATAATCCCACCCACAGTAAAGGCCGGTTCATGGGTTGCTCCCCACGTTGAACAGGGTGCGCCAATCACTGCACAGTTGTTGCTGTGCTGAAGGGGGAGGCAGGCAATGGCCGTAGGCGAGGTTCTGCCAGTGGTGGGTCAATTCGTTGCTGAACGCCAGCAGTCGTGGTTGTTGCAACTGGTTGACCCGTTCCAGGATCTGCCCTTCGGTGTCAGCACTTTTCAGCGGCACATTGAAGTCATGCAACAGCCGGCTGAGCAGACCGCGATACAACAGGCCAAGGGCTTCCCTTGGCTGGGTGGGCCACAGGCGCTCGGCGGCGCTGGCAATATCGTCGGGCAAAGTCTCGGAACCCAGTTCAAGGCCGAACAATTGCGTGGGTGCCGGTTTGACGTTTTGGGGCTTGCGTGGCCCGCGTCGGCTGACAAAGGTGCGCAACCACTCACGATAACGCCACACCAGCATGATCAATGCACCGACCATAAGTCCCCACAACAGCACCTCCAGCCCTTGTGCGATGTGTTTGAAGGTATTGCTGTTGAGGTTGTCCAGCAACGCCTTCAGCCAGTCCGGAAGCTTACCGTCACGGTGAGTCTTGTTTTTAACCGACGGCTTGTCTTCGCCAAAGCGATAGCGCGTGACGGTTTCCGGATTTTTGAAGGGCGGCTTTTCCAGCAGCGACTTGATGGATTGGCTCGCGCCCTGGGTGGTGAGTGGTTTTTTGGGGGGGGATGACGCTGCCATGACGGGCGGGCTGAAGGGGAGCAGCGTCAGCCCGATCATCAGCACTAGCAACGGCGCCACGTTGCTCAGGCGCTGACGAAGACGGCGAAAGACCAACTCCAGGTCCCAGGCCTCTAATACAGTGCGGCGATTCAGGTAGAGGCTGAAACCGCAGGCCACATAGATAGGTTCCCAAAACACCAGGATCAAGGCGTAGAAGACGTTGCTCAAGTGCTCCAGCCACAAGCCTTCCGAACTTGTCGCCAGTATCAGGCGCTGCCAATCCCAATCCAACTCGATGTTCTGGGGAATAAATAGATAGAAAAGAGTCATGCAGCCGAACCACAAACCGATCTCCAGATGCACCCCGATGGTGGTCAACCAGCGTGCGGCGCCAGCACTGCGTTGCTGCAGCACACCCAGGCGTTTTTGACGGGTGGGGCCATCCAGGCCTTCGAGTTGGCTCACCGGCATCACAAAGCTGCGGCTCAGGCTGAGTCGCCGCCAGGTCAGGCTGGCCAACAGTTGGCCTTTTAGCAGCCGTGGCCACTGGCGAACGGCCTGCTTGATGCTGGGCGTTTCGCCAAATAACGCCTTGGACAGGATATACAGTGGCAAGCGATCAAAGGCTGGTTTGAGCCACCAGAACACGAGTATCGCGGTGGTCGGGTACTTCCACAGCAGTGCCGTGAGCACGGCGAACACTGGCAGAGTCACCAACGCCCAACTGCCCATCAAGAGCAGGCAATGCTCACGGGCCATCAACACGCCGAGATCCATCGCTTCCCAGGCAGTACGCGGGCGGATTACCACGCTGGCATCACTCAGGCGCATGGCGATTCCTTCCGGCAAGGCCCAGGTAAGCAGTTACCAGCATCCACAGCGCCGCGCCAACCAGGTATTTGACCCAGGGCGCTATCAGGGTGGTGGATGACCAATACGCCTCGATGAAGGCCGCGATCAACAGGAATATCATCACACCACACAACATCTGCACGCTCTTGCGTGCCGCCAGCCGCAATGATTCGCCTCGGGTCAACTGCCCGGGAGCGATCAGCGCCCAGCCCAGTTGCAAGCCGGCGGCGCCAGCGAGGGCGATTGCGGTCAGTTCGAACGCGCCATGCCCGATGACGAATGACCAGAAGGTCTGGCCGTAGCCGATTTCGGTCAGGTGGCCGGAGACCGCACCGATGACCAGGCCGTTGAATATCAGAAAGAACACGCTGCCCAGGCCGAACAGCAAACCGGCGGCAAACGTCTGGAACGCGATACCGATGTTGTGCATCACGTAGTAGCCGAACATCATCCAGTTTTCGCTCGATGCACGCTCGGCGGTGCGGCCCAGGCGGCTGGCATCCGGGTCATACATGCCTTGCATCTCGGCAACCTGCTGGGGACTGACGATGCTGTAGATCAGGTCGGGAAACAGGTACACCAACAACGCGATACCCACCAGGCTGCCAAAGAACAGCAGGCTGGCGATCAGTACGAAACGCCACTGTTCCCGTACCAACCGAGGGAAATCGGCAAGTACGAACCCCAGCACATTTGCCGTCAGTTGGCTGCGATGACGGTAGAGCTGTTGATGACCGCGCAGGGCCAGTTGTTGCAACGGGTCTACCAAATAGCTGCTGTAGCCGCGTTCCTGGGCCAGGGCCAGGTGCTGGCACAGACGTCGATACTGCTGGGGGAAGTCGGCCAACTCACTGGCCGTCGCCTTGCCTTGCTCCAACTGTTGCAGGTGGTTGGCGAAGGCTTGCCATTGAAGCTGGTGACGGCTTTCGAAAAGACTCTGCTTCATGTCGGCCCCAACAGGCCACGGGCCACGCCGTTGAGTTGTTCCACGGCGCGAGCCGGGGATACTTGCAAGGGGGTGGCGAGTATCGAGGCCAACTCGTGAACGCGTTCGGCGGACAGCTCACCTTGGCGCTCTGCGAAGCCGAGGATGGCCCGTTGCTCGTTCAGGTTCAGGGCGAAGGGCAGGCGCAAGGCCGCAGCTTGAGGAATACGGGGGCGCACCAGCGGCTGTTCCCGGTAGATCACCAGAGTGCCGGCGGCCAGGTCGCCCAGGCGCTTGAAATGAGGATGGTGCAGGCAGCTGATTGCGCCGAGGAAGTAACCGAATGGCAGCATGTCGACAAACCGCAGTAAATTGCGGATCAGTGACGCGGACCAGCCAATCGGCGTGCCGTCATCGTGTATCACCCGCAGCCCCATGACCTGTTTGCCAGGCGAGCACCCCTGGTTGAGTACCTCGAACAGCACCATGTACCACCAACTGATCAGGAACAGCAGCAGTGAGCCCAGGCCGATGCCAACGTTGCCAAGCAAGGCCAATGGCACCAGCAGAATGCCCATGACCACCGCGCGCAACCCCAGGTCGAAGGCAAAGGCCAGCACGCGCGGTACCAGGCCGGCGGGGCGCAGCGGCAGGTCAATGCCCTCCGGGGTCTCGATCTGGTAGCGGGTGTCCAACGGGGCTGACGGCATCGCGATCCTTGGCAGTGCAGAGTGGCTGGAAGACACGGATGCTAGCAGTGTCGGCGGTGGAAGCAACCATTCAAGGTTTTACTGGATGTTTGTACAGTTGATTTGGTGCTGGCCGTGGACGCCGTCCAGCGCCTAGACTTTGTCGCTCTTCAGTACAGGAATAGCCCGTGACCTCCATTTTCTGGTACGACTATGAAACCACCGGCATTAATCCGCGCAGCGATCGCCCGCTCCAGGTAGCTGGAATTCGGACGGACTTAGAGCTCAATGAGATCGGCGAGCCGGTCAATCTTTATTGTCAGCCCAGCGACGATATCCTGCCCCATCCCGTTGCGTGCGCGATTACCGGTATCACTCCCGCAATCCTCGCGGAAAAAGGCCTGGCCGAGGCCGACTTCATGACCCGGGTGCATGCTCAACTGGCTGCTCCGGGTACGTGTGGCGCAGGTTACAACACCTTGCGATTTGACGATGAGATGACGCGCTACAGCCTGTATCGCAATTTTTTCGACCCTTACGCGCGTGAGTGGCAGGGTGGTAACAGTCGTTGGGATCTGATCGACGTGATTCGCACCGCCTACGCGCTGCGCCCGGAAGGCATTGAGTGGCCGCAACAGGATGGGCGCGTCACGCTCAAGTTGGAGCGCCTGACCGAAGCCAACGGTATCGACCATGGCCAGGCACACGATGCGTTGTCCGATGTGCGTGCCACGATTGCCCTGGCGCGACGGGTACGTGAGAAACAGCCCAAGCTGTACGAATGGCTGTTTCAGCTACGCAGCAAGCAGCGGGTGATGGACCAGGTGCGTTTACTGCAACCCATGGTGCATATCTCTGGGCGTTTTTCCGCCGAGCGTCATTACCTGGGGGTCGTGCTACCGCTGGCGTGGCACCCCCGCAATCGCAATGCGCTGATCGTCTGCGATCTCGGGCTCGATCCCCAAGGGTTGCTGGACCTGGATGCAGATACCTTGCGCCAGCGCCTCTACACCCGTCGTGAAGATCTTGCCGAGGGCGAGTTGCCGGTCCCGCTCAAGCTGGTGTACATCAATCGTTGCCCTGTGGTTGCTCCCTTGAACGTGCTTCGGACCGAAGATCGTGAGCGTCTGCACTTGGACATGAATATTTATCAGGAGCGCGCCCTGCGGCTAACTGACGCACAGGAAGTTTGGCGCGACAAGTTGGCGGCCATTTATGCCGAAGAAGGTTTCGCGTCGAGTTCAGACCCGGAGCAACAGCTTTACGATGGCTTTATCGGCGATCGTGATCGACGTTTATGTGAACAAGTCCGGACGGCCGAGCCAGCGCAATTAGCTCGCCAGCAATGGCCTTTTGATGATCATCGCTTGCCTGAATTATTGTTTCGTTATCGCGCGCGCAACTTCCCCGATACCTTGAACAGTGAGGAGCAACAACGCTGGCAGCTTTTCTGTCAGCAACGTTTGTCGGACCCGGAGTGGGGCGCGCCGAATACCCTTGCGGCATTTAAGCAGGCTAAACAAGAATTTGCAGTTAGTGCGACACCTTTTCAGACCGAGGTGCTTGAGCGGTGGCAGGAATATGCAGACTCGCTGGCCCATAAGGTAAATCTGTAGTCGGTCTTCACTCAACAGACAGGCAATAAAAAACGCCAGCAGGCTGGCGTTTTTAATGTGTCGCGTATCAGGCGCAAGCCCGGCGAGGCTTAGCCCAGCAGGGTAGCCCAGCCTTCAACCACGTCACCGCCCCACTTGGCTTTCCACTCTTTCAGGGTTTTGTGGTTGCCACCTTTGGTTTCAATCACTTCGCCGTTGTGTGGGTTTTTGTACTGTTTGACTTTGCGGGCACGCTTGGTGCCGGTAGTTTTCACAGCGCCACGCGGTGCTTTAATTTTCGACTCTGGATCCAGCAGCGCGATGATGTCACGCAGGGATTTGGAGTATTCACCCATCAGGGCGCGCAGTTTGCCTTCGAATTCCAGCTCGGTTTGCAGTTTGTCGTCTTGAGACAGATTCTTCAAACGGGCTTGCAGCTCTTTGATAGCTTCTTCGGTGGCACGGTATTCGTTGATCAGAGACATGTGGACTACCTTATGTAGAGCGCTGATTGACAGGGCGAGTGGCCCAATAATAGTCAGGCAGTTTGCCCAAGTAAACATTTAAGCTCGTATTTATGTGAATTACTTTGAATGTTTGTAGCCTTGCTATGCATTTGAGTTAATTACTAGGGCGTAGGCCTTAAAGTAATCTCCTTGAAATACGCGGAACAGCCGTAGGGTCACGTACTAGACTCATATAAAGGTGGTAAAACCATAGGCTATTAAGGGGCAAAGCGTCGGCAGGCGATCAGAATAAGCGTCAACGAATACTGCAGTTTTCCTGCGCAATCGCTAGAATGGCGGCCTTTGCGAAGTTCTGGAGTTTCCCCCTAATGCGCACTTTTCGGCTGGTGATTGCTTGCCCGGACCGGGTCGGCATCGTTGCCAAAGTCAGTAACTTTCTGGCCTCCCACAACGGTTGGATCACCGAGGCGAGTCATCACTCGGACAATCTCAGCGGTTGGTTCTTCATGCGTCACGAGATTCGTGCCGATTCGCTGCCCTTTGGTCTTGATGCCTTCCGCGACGCGTTTGCGCCGATCGCCGAAGAGTTTTCGATGACCTGGCATATCACCGACACCGAGCAGAAAAAGCGCGTGGTGTTGATGGCCAGCCGTGAATCCCACTGCCTGGCCGATTTGCTGCATCGCTGGCACAGCGATGAATTGGACTGCGAGATCGCCTGCGTGATTTCCAACCATGATGACCTGCGCAGCATGGTCGAGTGGCATGGCATTCCGTATTACCACGTGCCGGTCAACCCGCAGGACAAGGAGCCGGCGTTTGCCGAGGTCTCGCGCCTGGTCAAGCAGCACGAAGCCGACGTGGTCGTGCTGGCGCGCTACATGCAGATCCTGCCGCCGGAACTGTGCCGCGAATATGCCGGCAAGGTGATCAATATTCACCACAGCTTCCTGCCTTCGTTCGTCGGTGCCAAGCCGTACCACCAGGCGTCCCTGCGTGGCGTGAAGTTGATCGGTGCGACTTGCCACTACGTCACCGAGGAACTGGACGCCGGCCCGATCATCGAGCAGGACGTGGTGCGTGTCAGCCACAGCGACAGCATTGAAGACATGGTGCGTTTCGGCCGTGACGTCGAGAAGATGGTGCTGGCCCGTGGCCTGCGTTACCACCTGGAAGATCGCGTGCTGGTGCATGGCAACAAGACCGTAGTGTTCTGATCGATCTGTTGTGATTGAAGAATGAAGGGCCTAGGCGTTAAATCGTTCCAGGCCCTTTTTTGTGTACGCTGCCGAGGATTGAGTAATGAGTGATCCGCTGGACAAAGCCACGTCAAAAGCCCCCGCCACATTGGGGGAGGGGTGTTTGAGTCGATATGACCCGGATGACCTGAGCAGTGAGGACGGCACCGAATTTCCCGGTGCCGCCGAGTTGTGGAAGCAGGAACAAAACACGTCCGACCCCAAGGACGATTAGTCAGATCCGGAAACTGCCCACCAATTGCTTCAATCGAGCGGCTTGTTGCTCAAGGTCGGCACACGCTCGCAGCGTGGATTGCAGGTTTTCCACACCTTCCTGATTGAGGGTGTTGATCTCGGTAATATCCATGTTGATCGACTCCACCACCGAGGTCTGTTCTTCAGTGGCGGTGGCGACTGACTGGTTCATGCCATCAATTTCGCCGATGCGCTGGGTCACACTGTTCAGGCGTTCGCCAGCCAGGTTGGCGATGTCGACACTTTCAAGGCTATGGCGCTGGCTTTCACCCATGGTGCTGACCGATTCCCGGGCGCCGACTTGCAGTTCTTCGATCATCTTCTGCACCTGTTGCGCAGACTCCTGAGTGCGATGCGCCAGGTTGCGCACCTCGTCCGCGACGACCGCAAACCCACGCCCGGCTTCCCCGGCACGGGCCGCTTCGATGGCAGCGTTCAATGCCAATAGGTTGGTTTGCTGGGAAATGCTGGTGATCACTTCGAGGATCTGCCCGATATTCACCGTCTTGCTATTGAGCGCTTCGATGTTGCTGCTGGAAGCGCTGATCATCGACGACAACTGATTCATCGCCTTGATGTTGCGCTCCACCACCTGTTGGCCATCCTCAGCCAAATGCCGTGCATCGCTGGCTTGGTGGGAGGCTTGCGCCGCATTGCGTGCAATTTCCTGGGCGGCAGCGCCCAACTGATTGATGGCAGCGGCGACGCTGTTGGTGCGGTTGGCTTGCTCATCGGAGTTGACCATCGATGAGTTGGAGGCGCTGACGACCCGAAGTGCCACCTCATTGACGTGCTCGGTGGCCGAGGACACTTCGCGAATCGACGTATGAATGCGTTCCACGAAGCGGTTGAAGGCGTTACCCAGCATGCCGAACTCATCGTGATTCTGGATGGTAAGGCGTCGAGTCAGATCTCCCTCGCCATCGGCGATGTCCTGCATGGCGCGCGTCATCAGATGCAGCGGTTGCAACAGGATACGGATCAGCATGCCGAGCAGGGCGATGATAATCACCACGGCGATGAATGTGGCGATGACTGCCGAGGTGCGAAATTCGCTGAGCATTGCGAAGGATTTGTCTTTATCGACTGAAATACCGAGGTACCAGTTCACCGAGGGCAGGCCCTTGATCGGTATAAAGGTCACGATATTGTCTTTGCCGTTGGCCTCGACTTCGCTGAAGTCCGCACTGATCTTCGGCGTATTTTTCGGATATACGTCGGCCAAGGTCTTCATCACCAGGTTTTTGTCCGGGTGTACCAGTACTTTGCCGTCGGCGCTGACCAGAAACGCGTAGCCCATGCCGCCGAAGTTCAGCGCGCCGATGTTGTCCACCAGGGTTTGCAGGCTCAGGTCGCCACCGACTACACCGATGCTCTGGGTGCCTTGAGTGCTGGGCGTGGCAACGGAAATGATCAGCTTGCCAGTGGCCGCATCGATATAAGGCTCGGTCAGGGTTGAGCCGTTACTGCTCTGGGCGCCCTTGTACCACGGGCGGACGCGTGGGTCGAAACCGTCCGGCATCTTGGTGTCGGGGCGGATGGTGAAGGCGCCCTTGCTGTCACCGACGTAGGTCGCCATGAATGAGGACGTCAGGGTTTTCTGTTCCAGCAGGCTGGCAACCGCGGACGGCTCGGGGTTGATGGCGATGTTTTGCGCGGCGTTTTCCACCAGGGCTATACGCCCGCCAAGCCAGGTTTGAATGTTGCTGGCGGTGACATCGCCCATTTCCTGCAGGTAATTGTTGAGATCGTCGCGAATTGCGTTGCGTTGCAGGTAGTCGTTGTAGAGGGTAAACAGCGCAAATGCGGCTATGACGATAAGGGAGGCTGCAAGCAGGATTTTGTGGCTGAAGCGCAGATTTTTATTCATGGCTTGTAGGGTCCGCTAAGGTCTTAATATCCGAAGCGCGTCCTCGTGGGAGGCGCAAAATGGCAGTGTCAAAAAAGGTGTGATACTTCTTGTGATGGTTCCGGTGGTCCCTGTGGGAACTATCTGTCCTATTTTTAGACTTTGTGGGTCTCACACTGATCTGTATCGACCTGGCGACACTAAAGATTAACCATGGGTGACGAAATGCCTGACTCCACGCAACTCCTAATCGGCGCCGGCCTCGACGGTCAGCCTATCGCCCAGGCCATGCGCCTGGCCAACCGTCACGGGTTGATCGCCGGTGCTACCGGCACGGGCAAAACCGTCACGCTGCAACGCCTGGCCGAAGCCTTCAGTGATGCCGGCGTGGCGGTGTTTGCCGCGGATATCAAGGGTGACCTGTGCGGCCTGGGCGCCGCGGCGAACCCGCAGGGCAAGGTCGCCGAGCGCATCGCCGGCATGCCGTTCCTCAATTACGCGGCCAAGGCTTATCCGGTCACGCTGTGGGATATCCACGGGCTGTCCGGTCATCCATTGCGTACCACTATCAGCGAAATGGGTCCCTTGCTGCTCGGTAGCCTGTTGGAACTCACCGACAGCCAGCAGTCGGCGCTTTACGCCGCGTTCAAGGTTGCGGACCGCGAAGGCCTGTTGTTGCTGGACCTCAAGGATCTCAAGGCGCTGCTTAACCACCTGCGCTATCACCCCGAACTCCTGGGCGAAGACGCGGCGCTGATGACCACCGGTTCCAGCCAGGCACTGTTGCGACGTCTGGCGGTGCTGGAGCAGCAGGGCGCCGAAGCCTTGTTTGGCGAGCCGGCCCTGCAGTTGGAAGATATCCTGCAACCCACCAGCGACGGTCGTGGGCGCATCCACCTGCTGGATGCCAGCCGGTTGGTGCACGAGGCGCCAAAGGTGTACGCGACCTTCCTGCTGTGGCTGTTGGCGGAGTTGTTCGAGCAACTGCCCGAGCGCGGAGACGCCGACAAACCGCTGCTCGCACTGTTTTTCGATGAGGCGCATTTACTGTTCGCCGACACGCCGAAGGCGTTGCAGGAACGTCTGGAGCAGGTGGTGCGGTTGATCCGCTCCAAAGGGGTGGGCGTGTATTTCGTCACCCAATCCCCGGGCGACTTGCCGGACAGTGTGCTGGCCCAGCTCGGCCTGCGCATTCAGCACGGCCTGCGTGCGTTTACTACCAAGGAACAGAAGTCCTTGCGCGCCGTCGCCGACGGTTTTCGGCCGAACCCGGCCTTTGATGCGCTTTCGGTATTGACCGAGCTGGGCACGGGTGAGGCTTTGGTGGGGACACTGCAGGAAAAGGGTACGCCGGAAGTCGTCCAGCGCGTCCTGGTCGCACCGCCGCAGTCACGGATCGGGCCGCTCAGCGAAGCCGAGCGTGCTGCAATGGTCGCCAGTTCGCCGTTGCTAGGCCGGTATGACAAGCCGATTGATCGGGAATCGGCTTATGAAGTGTTGATGGCACGCAAAGAGCTTGGGCCAAACGAGGAGGCCAAGCCGGCTGCCGAGGAACCCAGCTTCACCGATAAGGCCGGGGCGTTTCTCGGCACAACCGCAGGCAAGGCGCTGAAGTCCGCGATGCAGCAAGCTGCCAATCAGATGGGGCGGCAACTGGTGCGTGGCTTGTTGGGGTCGTTGTTGGGCGGCAGCAAGCGCAAGTAGCGATTCAGGGCTTGGGCTTGGCGTGGGCCGCCAGCCGCTCAAGCGCCGCGCGCAAGCCTGGGTTGCTGATCCCTTCTGCCGTTGCCTGGATGGTTTCGGCGGCATTGGGCGACAGATCATGAATATGCTCCACCACGCCAGGTTGGGTGGTGGGGGGTTGCACCTTGAACTGGATGCGCGTCAGGCCAGCGAATTCCTCAAAGGCCATCAATTGACGCTGCAGGCGTTTTTGCTGATAGCGCAAACGGGTCGCCCAGTGGCCATCTGTGACAATAAGCAGCAGGTTGCCTTCACGCCAGGACGCCACGCGGCAATGTTCGCGTGCGGCCGGTTGCAGCTGGGTTTCGAGCAGGCGTTGCAGACGGCCCAAGCGTTGGGCATGGCCAAAGATGGCTTTCAGCGGCTTGGCATCGCGAAGCAACACGGCGGGAGCACGGGCTGATAAGGGGCGAAATGCCATTATTGGACACCTTAAGTAACAGAGCCGCCATCTTAGCAGAACCCGCCTGTGTGCCCCCAGGCAATGCATCTCCGAGGTTTTATTCATGAAATCAATTGGTAACTTATGCGCTCCATGGGTTGAAGTTCCAGCAAAAGCCCTTATTTTAAACAAGCCCTCTCACAGCACCATGCCAGCCTCGGGGAACAACGCCACTTTCCTCACCCACGAATCCGGGTAGAATGCGCGTTCGCATGCGGCCGTGAGGGCTGCTCGGGCCACTCACGGTGCGCCCTCCATCCCTATGTGTGGAAGAACCTGCCGATATGTTTGCGCCTTTGTTAAAGAAACTTTTTGGAAGCAAGAATGAGCGCGAAGTCAAACGCATGCTCAAGACGGTGCAGCTGGTCAATGCCTTCGAAGAGCAGATGGTTGCCCTTTCGGACGAGCAATTGCGCGCCAAGACCCAAGAGTTCAAGGCCCGCATAGCCAAAGGTGAAACCCTCGACAAGCTGCTTCCCGAAGCCTTTGCGGTCGCCCGTGAAGCCGGTAAGCGTGTCATGGGCATGCGCCACTTCGACGTCCAGTTGATCGGCGGCATGACCTTGCATGAAGGCATGATTGCCGAAATGCGTACCGGTGAAGGCAAGACCCTGGTAGCAACCCTGGGCGTTTACCTCAACGCGCTGTCCGGCAAGGGCGTGCACGTTGTGACGGTGAACGACTACCTGGCGCGCCGGGACGCCAACTGGATGCGCCCGCTGTATGAATTCCTCGGCCTGACCGTCGGCGTGGTAACGCCGTTCCAGCCGCCGGAAGAGAAGCGTGCCGCCTACGCTGCCGACATCACCTACGGCACCAACAACGAATTCGGTTTCGACTACCTGCGCGACAACATGGCGTTCAGCATGGAAGAAAAATTCCAGCGCGAACTCAATTTTGCCGTCATCGACGAAGTCGACTCCATCCTCATCGACGAAGCCCGTACCCCTCTGATCATCTCCGGCCAGGCCGAAGACAGCTCGCGCCTGTACACCGAAATCAACAAGTTGATTCCGCGTCTGGAGCAGCACATCGAGGAAGTGGAAGGCGTGGTGACCAAAGAAGGTCACTTCAGCATCGACGAGAAGACCCGCCAGGTCGAACTCAACGAAGCCGGTCACCAGTTCGTCGAAGAGATGCTGACCCAGATCGGAGAGCTGGCCGAGGGTGAAAGCCTGTACTCGGCACATAACCTGGGCCTGTTGACCCACGTGTATGCCGGCCTGCGCGCCCACAAGCTGTTCCATCGCAACGTCGAATACATCGTGCAGGACGGCCAGGTCGTGCTGGTTGACGAACATACCGGCCGCACCATGCCGGGTCGCCGTCTGTCCGAAGGCCTGCACCAGGCCATCGAAGCCAAGGAAAACCTCAACATCCAGGCTGAAAGCCAGACGTTGGCGTCCACCACGTTCCAGAACTACTTCCGTCTGTACAACAAGCTGTCCGGCATGACCGGTACCGCAGACACCGAAGCGTTCGAATTCCACCAGATCTACAACCTGGCCGTGATGGTCATTCCGCCGAACAAGCCGTTGGCGCGTAAAGACTTCAACGACCTGGTGTTCCTGACTGCCGAAGAGAAATACGCGGCAATCATCAACGACATCAAGGACGGCATGGCCCAGGGTCGCCCGATCCTGGTGGGTACCGCCACCATCGAGACTTCCGAGCACGTATCGAACCTGCTCAATAAGGAAGGCATCGAGCACAAGGTCCTGAACGCCAAGTTCCACGAAAAAGAAGCCGAGATCATCGCCCAGGCCGGTCGCCCAGGCGCACTGACCATCGCGACCAACATGGCCGGTCGCGGTACCGACATCCTGTTGGGCGGTAACTGGGAAGTGGAAGTTGCGGCGCTCGAAAACCCGAGTCCCGAGCAGATCGCCCAGATCAAGGCCGACTGGCAGAAACGCCACCAGGCTGTTCTGGAGTCGGGTGGCTTGCAGGTGATCGCGTCCGAGCGTCATGAATCGCGCCGTATCGACAACCAGCTGCGTGGTCGTGCCGGTCGCCAAGGTGACGCCGGTTCCAGCCGTTTCTACCTGTCCTTGGAAGACAGTCTGATGCGCATCTTCGCCTCGGACCGCGTGAAGAACTTCATGAAGGCCCTGGGTATGCAGTCCGGCGAAGCGATTGAGCACCGCATGGTGACCAATGCCATCGAGAAGGCCCAGCGCAAGGTCGAAGGTCGCAACTTCGATATTCGTAAGCAACTGCTTGAGTTCGATGACGTCAACAACGAACAACGTAAAGTGATTTATCACATGCGTAACACGTTGCTGGCCGCCGACAATATTGGCGAGACCATCGCTGACTTCCGTCAGGACGTGCTCAACGCCACCGTCAGCGCCCACATCCCGCCACAGTCCCTGCCGGAGCAGTGGGATGTTGCCGGTCTGGAAGCCGCGTTGAAGAGCGATTTCGGTGTCGACCTGCCGGTTCAGCAGTGGCTGGATGAAGACGATCACCTGTACGAAGAAACCCTGCGCGAAAAACTGATGGCCGAGCTGTTGGCCGCGTACAACGAGAAAGAAGAGCAGGCGAGTGCCGAAGCACTGCGCACCTTCGAGAAACAAATCGTACTGCGCGTGCTGGACGATCTGTGGAAAGACCACCTGTCGACCATGGACCACCTGCGTCACGGCATCCACCTGCGTGGTTACGCCCAGAAGAACCCGAAGCAGGAGTACAAGCGCGAGTCGTTCACGCTGTTCTCCGAACTGCTGGATTCGATCAAGCGCGATTCGATTCGTGTGCTCTCCCACGTTCAGGTGCGTCGTGAAGACCCGATCGAGGAAGAAGCGCGCCTGCGTCAGGAAGCCGAGGCGCTGGCTGCGCGCATGCAGTTCCAGCATGACGAAGCACCGGGCCTGGAAGCGCCTGAGGTATTGGGCGAAGAGGTCGACGTGGCCCTGGCTCAAACCCCGGTTCGCAATGACCAGAAGCTGGGCCGCAACGAGCTGTGCTACTGCGGTTCGGGCAAGAAGTTCAAACACTGCCACGGCCAGATCGAATAAGCTTTCTGCCTGACGCTGCTACATCCTGCGCCGCGACCGGCCTCTGCCGTCGCGGCGTTTTGCCATTAATTTTGCCGTTGCTCACGACGGTACAGACATCATCTGATTTTTAAGGAGCGCATTCATGGCTGTTGGTCTTGGTCCTTTGCCCACATTGCACCCGGTTGCCGGTTTTGAACTCGGTATCGCTTCGGCCGGCATCAAGCGCCCGGGGCGCAAGGATGTGGTGGTGATGCGCTGTGCCGAAGGCTCGACCGTCGCCGGTGTGTTCACCCTCAACGCGTTCTGCGCCGCGCCGGTGATCCTGGCCAAGCAACGCGTTGCCGGCACGATCCGTTACCTGCTGACCAACACCGGCAACGCCAACGCCGGCACCGGCGAGCCAGGCCTGGTGGCAGCTGCGCGCACCTGCGCCAAGCTGGCCCAGTTGACCGGCGTGGACGCCAGCCAAGTGCTGCCTTACTCCACTGGTGTGATCGGTGAACCGCTGCCTGTCGAGAAAATCGAAGGTGCATTGCAAGCCGCGCTGGACGACCTGTCTGTGGATAACTGGGCCGCCGCCGCGACCGGCATCATGACCACCGACACCCTGCCGAAGGGCGCGAGCCGCCAGTTCGTGCACGACGGCGTGACCGTCACCGTGACCGGCATCAGCAAGGGCGCGGGCATGATCCGCCCGAACATGGCCACCATGCTCGGCTACATCGCCACCGACGCCAAGGTCTCCCGCGAGGTGTTGCACAGGCTGATCCTCGATGGCGCCAACAAGTCATTCAACCGCATCACCATCGATGGCGACACCTCGACCAACGACTGCTGCATGCTGATCGCCACCGGCCAGGCCAACCTGCCGGAAATCACCGAGGCCAGCGGCCCGTTGTTCGCGGCGTTGAAGCAGGCTGTGTTCGAAGTGTGCATGGAAGTGGCACAGGCCATCGTGCGTGACGGCGAGGGTGCGACCAAGTTCGTCACCGTTGAAGTGAATGGCGGCGGCAATCACCAGGAATGCCTGGATGTAGGCTACACCGTCGCGCATTCGCCGCTGATCAAGACGGCGCTGTTCGCCTCTGACCCGAACTGGGGCCGTATCCTGGCGGCTGTGGGCCGTGCCGGCGTGCCGGACCTGGACGTGAGCAAGATCGACGTGTTCCTCGGCGACGTGTGCATCGCCAGCCGTGGCGCCCGTGCCGAAACCTACACCGAGGCCCAGGGCTCGGCGGTGATGCAGCAGGAAGAAATCACCATCCGCATCGAACTGGGTCGCGGCGAGTGCAGCGAAACCATCTGGACCACCGACCTGTCCCACGAGTACGTGAAGATCAACGCGGAATACCGGACCTAAGAGGATAAGCGCGGTGAAACGAGTGCATGTAGCAGCAGCGGTGATCCGCGGTGTCGACGGCAAAATCCTGCTGGCGCGCCGCGCCGATACCCAGCACCAGGGCGGCCTCTGGGAATTCCCCGGCGGCAAGGTGGAAGCCGATGAATCGGTCGCCAACGCGCTGTCCCGCGAATTGCAGGAAGAGCTGGGCATTCAGGTCACTACCGCGCGGCCGCTGATCAAGGTGCAGCACGACTACCCGGACAAGCAGGTGTTGCTGGATGTCTGGGAAGTCTCGGCCTTTACCGGCGAGCCTCATGGTGTTGAAGGGCAGCCGCTGGAGTGGGTGGCCCCCCGAGACCTGCTCAACTATGCGTTTCCGGCCGCCAATGCGCCGATCGTTGCGGCGGCGCGCTTGCCTGCCGAGTACCTGATCACCCCAGGCGAACTGGAAACCCCGACGTTACTGCGGGGTATCCAGAAAGCCATTGCGGGCGGTATCAAACTGGTGCAACTGCGTGCGCCCAACGGCTACGACCCAAAATACCGCGACCTTGCGGTGGATGCGGTGGGCTTGTGCGCGGGTAAGGCTCAACTGATGCTCAAGGGGCCGTTTGAATGGTTGGGCGATTTTCCTGCAGCCGGCTGGCACATGACGGCGGCGCAACTGCGTAAATACGCCAGCAAGGGTCGCCCGCTGCCGAAGGATCGCTGGCTGGCGGCGTCGTGCCACAACGCAGAAGAGCTGGCATTGGCGGAAATGATGGACGTGGATTTTGTCACGCTGTCGCCGGTGCAGCCGACCCAGACGCATCCTGATGCGCAGCCGTTGGGTTGGGAGCAGGCGGTGGCGTTGATCCGAGGGTTCAGCAAGCCGGTGTTTCTGTTGGGTGGGGTTGGGCCTGCCGAGCGGGAAAAAGCTTGGGAGGCTGGGGCTCAGGGTGTGGCTGGGATTAGGGCGTTTTGGCCGGAAGTTTGATGCTGTTTTGACAGGCCTCTTCGCGAGCAGGCCCGCTCCCACATTTGACGGAGTTCCACCTTTGGAATGCAGTCAAATATGGGAGCGGGCTTGCTCGCGAAGGCGTCAGGCCAGACGCCTCATCATTAATGTGGCTTGGCCGCCGCCTGCCACAACACCTCGGCCACACCCTGGCGCTTGGCGATGACCCTGGCCGCCACGAACAGCAAATCCGACAACCGATTGATGTACGCCAACCCCACGCCTTCCAACGGCTCAACCGCATTCAACTGCTGACACCGCCGCTCCGCACTGCGCGCGAGGCTGCGGCATACATGGGCCTGGGCGATCAACGCCGAGCCACCCGGCAGGATGAAGTTCTCCAGCGGTCCCACGTCCTCATTCCAGCGGTCAATCGCTGCTTCCAGTCGGTCGACCTCCGCAGCGTTCAAGGCTTTATACACCGGCATTGCCAATTCACCCCCCAGGTCGAACAAACGATGCTGGCATGGCGTAAGCACCTCGATCACATCCTTAAGTTCCGGATGTTTGCCACTCTGTTCCTCCAGGCTGGCCAGCAATAAACCCAGCTGGCTGTTCAGCGTATCAACTTCACCAATCGCTTCCACCCGTGGGTGGTCCTTGGGCACACGGCGGCCATCGCCCAGGCCGGTTTCGCCCTTGTCGCCGGTGCGTGTATAGATCTTCGACAGGCGAATGCCCATGGTCATTGCTCCAGTTGGGTGAGTTCGTGAGGTGGCAGTTGGCTGCCAGCCAATGGCAGACGTAGCGTGAAGCACGTACCTTGGCCGAGGGTTGAATGCACTTCCATCTGGCCCTTATGGTTGTTGGTGATGATGAAATACGACACCGATAGCCCAAGCCCGGTGCCCTGGCCGATTTCCTTGGTGGTGAAGAACGGCTCGAAGGTGCGCTTGCGCACGTTTTCGCTCATGCCGATGCCGTTGTCTTCCACCTGGATTTCCGCCCAGGGCGGGTTGAGGCGCGTGCGTAGGATGATGCGCCCCGGTTCGCTGTCGTCTTCCCGCAGATGGATGGCCTGGGCCGCGTTTTTAAGCAGGTTGAGCAGCACCTGTTCCAACTCGTTGGCAGTGCCGGGCACCGGGCCGAGTTGAGGGTCGAACTGGCGAATGATCGCCTGGCCCTTGAAGTCGAAGCCGATGGCCAGGTCGAAATCGTTGCCGGCGATTTCCACAGCCTGGTCGATCAGCGCCGGTAGGTCGCAGGGCGCCATTTGTCGATTGCTGCGACGGCTGAAACTGAGCATGTGGGTGACGATCTTCGCCGCCCGCGCCCCAGCCTGCTGGATGCCATCAAGCAATTGCGGCACTTCGCGGCTTTGCAGGTAGCGGTTGACCGTTTCCAGCTCGATGCCCGCCTGCTGCGCATGCTCCAGGTTCTTGGGCAGGTCGGGGGACAGGCGGCGGCGGATGTTCTGCACGTTGTGCAGGATTGCTCCCAGCGGGTTGTTGATCTCATGGGCCATGCCGGCAGCCAGGCCACCCACGGAGAGCATTTTCTCCGACTGCACCATCATTTCTTCCAGAGACAGACGCTGAGTGATGTCATCGATACGGATCACCACGCCGCGCCCGGCCCCACCCATCAGCGGGTAGAAGGTCAGGGCGTAATGCTTGGCTTCGTCGTCCTTGAACCAGGTGACGCGTTCGATGCGTTCCACGGTGTGTTGTTCTACCGCTGCACGAATCTGCGGCAGGTACGGCTTGAGCGGTTGGAACGCCAGGTAGATCGGCTGGTTCAAGGCTTCGTCCAGGCGTGTGCCGGAGAGCGCGCTGGCCTCCTGGTTCCATTGGGTGACGTAAAGCTGTTCATCCAGGGCGATCAGCGCCGAGGGCATCGAGTCGATGATGCTGTTCAGGTAATTCTGGAAACCGGTGAGTTTCTTCTCGATCTTGCTGCGAACCTGCACTTCCAGTTCCAGCTTGCGGTTGGTGTGGCGCGTTTCTTCCGCCAAGCCTTGCGCCTGGTCATACGCCGCCTGGGAGTCGTCGCGCGCGCGTTTGAGCTGCTGCTCACGGGCTTCAATGCGCGACAGCATGGTGTTGAAGGCTTCGGCCAGGCTGCCGATCTCATCGTGATTGCCACGGCCGGCGCGCAGGGCGTAGTTCTCTTCGCGGGTGACCTGACGCGAGAGTTCTTCCAGCTCGTGGATTGGCCGGGTGATCAGGCGTTTGATCTGACGGGCGATGACCAGCCACAGCAGCACGCTGAAAATCAGGATGCCCAGGCTGGCCGTCAACGTGCCGGTATAAAACGCCACCGGCAGCTCGCTACTGGCGACCAGCAGTAGATGCCCGGACGGCTGGCCGGCCCGGGGCAGGGTGATGATCTGGTTATTGCGAAACTCGGTCACACGCCAGGCTTCGATATGCCGATAGTTGTCCGGCAGGTGCAGGCGGTCGCCGTGTTGCATCTGAGCCAGGCGGTTGCCGTCGCCGTCGTACAGGGCCGCGGCGCGCAACGGCGAATAACTGGTCAGCTCGTTGAGCAGCGCGTCAGCCTTGGCAGGCGATTCGAGGGCTTCGGCGGCGAGCGCCGGGTTGGACACCAGGCGACCAATGGCCTGCAAGGCCTGGGGCGCCATGCTTTCCTGGGAGATCCAGTAGGCGGCGCTGATAAAGGTCAGGTTGGCCACCAGCAATACCGTGGTCAACAGCACCAGCAAGGCGGCCAGCAGTTTCTGCCCGACCGGTAGGTTTTCAAGACGCTGGCGCAGCGGCATCAGGGTTTTCCCAGGAGATAGACAGGCGGGCAGGGTAGCGCGTGGCTCAGTCGCGGGGCAATCCGCGTGCAAGCAACTGCTCGACCAGGCGCACTTGCAACTGTTGAAGGTGCGGCAGGTTCAGTTGGTGACGGGCGGCCGCCTGGCAAGCATAGCCCAATAGGTAGCTGATTTCGGTGCGACGGCCGGCGGCCACGTCCTGGTACATGGAGGAGTAATTCGCGGCGGTGGCCTGGATCACCCGTTCCACTTCGTGTTGCAGATCCAGCGCGGCAGCGGGTTGGCCACAGCATTCCAGCAGTTCGACGAGTTCAGCGCACAAGGTGGCGACTTCGCATTGATGGGCCTGCAGTTCTCCATTGCGGCACTGATACAGCACGGTCAGCGGATTGATGGCGCAATTGAGCCCCAGCTTGCGCCATAGCCGGGTGAGGATATCGGTGCTCCAGTCGTGGGGGATACCGGCGGCGTGCAAGTCGTCCAGCCACACGGGCGGGGTAGGGTGGCTCGCGTCGCCCAGCCAGGTGTATCCATGGCCGGCAAACACCACGCGCCAGTCGCCATCGCGAAAGGCGCCTTCGGTACTGGAGGCAAAGATGCAACGCGCCTGGGGCAACTGCGCGGCGACAGCATCCTGGCTGCCCAGGCCGTTTTGCAGCAGGATCAGTTCGGCGTCGGGCGCCAGTCGATGGTGCAGCTGGGCGACTGCGCTTTGGGCGTCATAGGCTTTGCATGCCACCAGCAGGCGATGAATCGGCCCAGGGCTGTCGGGTGTTTCGCCTATCACTGGGTAGCTGTGTTCTACGCCATGTTCCACCAAGGTCAGCCCCTGGGCTGCCTGATAGCTGGCCAGGCGCGCCTCATCACGCAGGATCAACCTGACGGGCACGCCCGCGCGCGCCAGACGTGTGGCCCAGAGTGTACCCAGGCTGCCGGCGCCGAGAATATGCCAGGTGGTCGACATCAGTTTTTGCTCCGTAGGGTCGCCCGCAGCGAACGGGACGAAAGAACCGCTATAATGCCTCGGCATTTTAGCTTGGGCGCGCTCCATCTCTACTGAGCCCGCCCCTTATATTGGAGAAATGACATGCCTTCGTTCGACGTGGTATCCGAACTGGACAAACACGAAGTCACCAACGCCGTCGAGAACGCCGTCAAGGAGCTGGACCGTCGCTATGACTTGAAAGGCAAGGGCAGCTTCGAATTCAAGGAAAAAGAGCTGACCGTCAACCTGACCGCTGAAGCCGATTTCCAGCTGGAAGCGATGATCGAGATCCTCAAGCTGTCCCTGGTCAAGCGCAAGATCGACGCGCAATGCCTTGAAATCAAGGACGCCTACGCCTCCGGCAAGCTGATGAAGCAAGAAGCCATCCTCAAGGAAGGCATCGACAAGGAGCTGGCAAAGAAGATCGTTGCTCACATCAAGGACGCCAAGCTGAAAGTCCAGGCTGCCATCCAGGGTGAGCAGGTTCGCGTGACCGGCAAGAAGCGTGACGACCTGCAAGAGGCCATCGCGGCCCTGCGCGCCAAGACCTTCGACATGCCGCTGCAGTTCAATAACTTCCGCGACTGATGGCACATTGGGGAACCTGTGGGCGTTTTTGACGTCCCACGCCCCAGAACCAGCGCCGACTATTGAGCCCTACGGGGCTCAATTGCATTTATGGCCATTCAATACGCCGAGCATCCGGTAAACAGGAGAATGTAGATGGATTTGAACGCTGAAGTGGATCACCTGATCAAGACCTCAGAATCGTGGTTGCCGATGATCATGGAATACGGCAGCCGGTTTTTGCTGGCAGTGGTCACCCTGGCCATCGGTTGGTGGCTGATCAACGTATTGACCCACCGAGTGGGACGTTTGCTGGCCCTGCGTAACGCCGACCTGGCGCTGCAACACTTCATTACCAGCCTGGCGAACATTGCGCTCAAGGTCATGCTGGTGGTCAACGTGGCCTCCATGATCGGCGTAGCCACCACCTCGTTCGTGGCCGCGATCGGTGCCGCCACCCTGGCCATCGGCCTGGCACTGCAAGGCAGCCTGGCGAACTTCGCCGGCGGTGTGCTGATTCTGTTGTTCCGCCCGTTCCGTATTGGTGACTGGATCGAAGCCCAGGGCACATCCGGCACCGTCGACAGCATCCAGATCTTCCACACCGTGCTGCGCACCGGTGACAACAAGACCGTGATCATCCCTAACGGCAGCCTGTCCAACGGGCTCATCACCAACACCAATCGTCAGCCGACCCGCAAGGTGGTGTTTGATGTGGGTGTCGACTATGAAGCCGACCTGCAGAAAGCCCGTGAAGTGCTGTTGGAGCTGGCCAAAGACCCACGTGTGTTGGCAGACCCGGCCGCAGTGGCGGTGGTTTCGACCTTGGGTGACAGTTCGATCACTGTTTCCCTGCGTTGCTGGACAAAGACCGCGGATTATTGGGATGTAGTGTTCATGCTGAACGAACTGGCACGTGACCGTTTGAAAGCGGCGGGGATTGATATTCCGTTTCCGCAGCGGGTTATTCGTGTGATGCAGGAAACAGTTGCCAAGTAATGTGAAGTATTGGTCGTGAACTTGGCCGTTAGGTCAGGTTCAGGACGCAAGCGTTAATCTCGTTAGTTAGCTTGCTAGTTATTTCCTGCTGAAACATTACAGCCATTAAAAAACCGCTCCGTTGTTAAACAAGGGAGCGGCTTTTTGTTTAAGGCCGTAGCCTTAAGTCATCGCTGTAATAAAACTGTCAATTACAGGATGTTCAGCGGGTAGTTCGCGATCAGACGCAGTTCGTCGATGGACGAAGAACCGTAGTACACGCCATCAGACGAACGATAGGTCGCTTGACGTATACGCAGGCTCAGGTCTTTAGCCGGGCCGCTCTGGATCACGTACTTGGCTTCGATGTCGCGTTCCCACTCTTTACCGTTCGAGGTGGTGGCGGTGTTGGCGCCGCTACCGGTCACGTAACGAGTCATGAAGCTCAGACCAGGAATGCCGAAGGTAGCCATGTTGATGTCATAACGCGCCTGGTAAGACTTCTCGCCTTCGGCGTTGAAGTCGGAACGGGCGATGGAGTTGGCCAGGAACACTGTGCCGCCGCCGTCTACGCCGTAGCCGTAGTCGCCGTCACCGGTAACTTTCTGGGCTGCCAGGGTGAAGGTGTGAGCACCGATGGTGTAGGCACCCTGCAAGCTGAACGCACGGTTGTCGAGCTTGGTGCGTTCTGCGAACGGCAGACCGTTGTCTTTGTAAGCACGTTGCAGGCCTTCGCCGTCGCTCTTGGTGTCGTAGATGTTGAAGTCCAAGGCAAACGACTGGTCGTCACTCAGCGCGTGGGTCCAGTTCAGGTTGCTGTAGTACTTACGGAAATAATCTTCAGTTTTTGCGTAGTACAGGCTACCGGTGAACTCGGGGGTGAAGGAGTAGACACCGCCGACGAAGTCGGTTTTGGTCAGGCCCAGGCTGTCATGGTAGGTCTGGTTCTGCGCGACGCTGGAAGTGAAGTGACCGCCTTCGAGCTTCAGGCCCTTGATCTCGTTGCTGGTGATCGAGATACCCTGCGGCAGCTCTGGCAGCAAACGGCTGTCGTCGGAGGCGAATACTGGGGCTGTGGTGTATTGGTCACCCACTTTCAGCACAGTATCGGAGATACGGAATTTAACCGCGCCGCCGCCTTTGGAGTAGTCATCTTGCGAACGACCGTCGGAACCGGTTGGGAACAGACCGGTACCGGCACGACCCTTGCCACTGTCGAGCTTGACGCCCAGCAGGCCGATCACGTCAACACCGACACCGATGGTGCCTTGGGTGAAGCCCGATTGGTAGAGGGCGTTGAAGCCCAGGCCGGTTTCTTCGGCACGGCTCTGGGAGCCTGGGCCCGACGGGTTGTTACGGAAGTCGCGGCTGAAGTACAGAGCGCGAGTATTAATGCTGAAAGTGCTGTCTTCAACAAAGCCTTTGGAATCGCTTTGGGCGGACGCCATTGCGAACTGCGTAGTGCCTGCTGAAACAGCCAGGGCGATCATGCTCCACTTCATCACGCGCATCGTGATTTGCTCCTTTGGTTTTAGGAAGAGTACTGCCGTCCCACCTATATTTTTGTCTGGGCGGCTCTTTCTTTTTGTGTCGGCGCAAAGTTATATCACGCTGACAATATTGGCGATACTTGCCCAACTTTCCTTTCAGCTTCTTTACGAGCTTGTCGTAGATTGCTAGATCCATGTCGCAAATTCACAGCCTCACTGTAACGAGGCTGACAACTTCAATACTGTTTCCAAGCCGTTAAAAGAACGCAAAAAACGTTACTTTCCAGGATTTATTCCAGGGTTTGGAATCTTCCTTGGTGCGCATTGAACCGCTGCTGTTTTCATCGCGAAACACCTGCTTCCGTTCCGGTGCCGTTGCCGACGATAGGCGGATGAATGCAGCAAGCGTGCCCAAACCGTAAATCGAATGTCATTTTTTCGTGAAAAACGTTACCGCTTCGTGAAATCCGCATAAACACGGGGTTTTTACGCCGAATGGTTTGGCCTTGACGCGCGTGCTCTGCCTTGCTCAAGGGGAGCCTAAATTCCGTATCTGCGATAAACGTTACCCGTTCACCCCAATCAGTGGGTAGTCGGCGGATCTCTTTGAGGCGTGGTTGGGTCATTTTGGTGCATGCCCTCTGATGCCTCAGTTGTTGGATGATGGCTCAATGCCTTGTTTTGTGAAGCCTCTGCATCGGGGGCTCTCGTCGCAAAGCGTTGTTCAACGGTGGGTCAATCGCCGCGGGATTGGTGATTGAGCGTAGTCGAAAAATCCGTTTGGCTCGAAATGGTGCGCTTTTTTCTCCACGCCTTGCCTGGGGGCGCATTGGTCGGCGTGAAGCGATAGCGATTCGCGGGTATGCTGGGGACCTTGAACCTGACCTGCCGAACGGAGTGCCTGCAGTGTTCGCTTTAGATCAACGCCTTCAACAAGACACACTGGTCATCGGGGATTTCCCCCTGTGCCGCCTGCTGCTGTCCAATGACTCGAACTACCCCTGGTTCATTCTGGTGCCGCGAATCAACGGTATCAGTGAAGTGTTTCAACTGGATGTCGCGGACCAGCAGCGCTTGTGGCAAGAAACCACTACCTTGGCCCAGATGCTGAATGAAGGCTTTTGCGCCGACAAAATGAACATCGGTGCCCTGGGCAATGTAGTCAGCCAGTTGCACGTGCACGTGATCGTGCGCAAACGTGATGATGCCGCCTGGCCGGCGCCGGTATGGGGCAAACATCCGGCGCTGCCGTATACCGATGAGCAAGTGGCAACTGTCCGTGCTCGCCTGCGCGCGCTGTTGCCCGCCGACTTCGTCTTTACCCAGGGTTGAATCATGGATCTGCAAGACCGCGTCAACGATCTGGAAAGCCGCCTGGCTTTCCAGGACGACACCATCGAGACCCTCAATGACATCCTTGTCACCCAGCAGCGGGCCGTCGAGCGCCTGCAACTGCAGATGACCGCGCTGCTCAAGCGCCAGGAAGAAATGGGCGGTCAGTTCGAAACGTCCGAAGAAGAAGCGCCGCCGCCTCACTATTAATAGGCATGCATAAAAAAACCGCGACCCAGCTGAGCTGGATCGCGGTTTTTTTTGCTGCGAAGGCGGGTATCAGCGACGCGGCAGTGCAGCGATCACGTCTTCAGCCTGCAGGCCTTTGTCGCGATTCATGACGGAGAACTCCACGCGCTGGCCTTCCACCAGGACACGATGGCCTTCGCCGCGAATAGCCCGGAAGTGGACGAAGATATCGTCGCCCGAATCGCGGGAAATAAAGCCGAAGCCTTTGGACGTGTTGAACCACTTGACGGTACCGGTATCCCGATTGGTCATGTCGTAGGTTTGCGACGAGGCCGCAGGGGACGAACGGTAGAAGCTGATGGCCAGGTGAAGAACAATGGCGACCACAGCAATCACCAGGCTGAGCAGGATGGCCGGGTGGCCACCGACTTCAGGCATAGGTGCCAGGAGGGTGAGGGTTTGTACGACAACAGTCAGCACCAGCAGCGCGCTGACCAGGTTTTGCAGTTGATGACGCGTGCCTTTGTTCCAGTAAGGGATCACCGGTGCCAGCGTCAGGTTAAGAAGGCCGAACAAGGCCAGGTACAGAGCGTCGTTTTGTTCCAGATACGGCAGGCTTTCAGGCTGCAGGCTCGGGATAAAGGACAGCAGCAAAGCTGCAACGCCCGTTAGCAGGTGGACGATTTTCAACATTTTGATTAACTCACGTTAAGACGGATCACAAGGAAGAGCTGACTGGCACGGTTCGCTTCTGAACAATGGGAGGCGTTGGGCACGTGCGCGGGGTATCAGCCTATGTCGCTGCCGCAGAAAGTAACGGCGACGACACGCAGCCTATTTAACAGCAAAGGCTGTGCCTACTCAAATCAAGCATTTCGGGCTGTTGCAAGGACGACGGCATTTCTGCGTCAAACGCTTGTCCTAGACACGTGGGGGCTTTTCAAACGGCCTGTTCGGACATTTCCCGCGTGGACCGAAGGCTTGGATTGTGTCGTGTTGGCAGGCCAAGGCGGGGCGAATTGCCGCGCCGGGCTGCGGATCCACGGCACACTTGCTAGAGTGGTCCTGCACCTGATCAATGAATGCTTGTCAATTGAAGGGGATAAACATGGCAATCGATATCGGTATCAGTGAAGAAGATCGTAAATCCATCGTCGATGGGCTTTCGCGACTGCTTTCCGATACCTATGTACTGTACCTGAAGACCCATAACTTCCATTGGAACGTCACGGGGCCGATGTTCCGCACGCTGCACTTGATGTTCGAAGAGCAGTACAACGAGCTGGCGTTGGCTGTGGACTCCATTGCCGAGCGTATCCGTGCGTTGGGTTTCCCGGCACCAGGTGCCTACTCCATCTATGCCCGTCTTTCTTCCATCAAGGAAGAAGAAGGCGTGCCGAGTGCTGAAGACATGATCAAGCAACTGGTAGAAGGCCAGGAGGCGGTCACTCGGACTGCGCGCGGCATCTTCCCGCTGCTCGACAAGGTCAGCGATGAGCCGACGGCCGACCTGTTGACCCAGCGCATGCAGGTTCACGAGAAAACGGCGTGGATGCTGCGTTCCCTCCTCGAAAGTCAGTAAACCACTGCCCTGGGCGGCGCCTTCCCGGCGCCGCTCGCTTGTTTCCACGCATTTCCTGGCGTTGTCCTACGCCTATCAACGTCGCGTCTTCTGGCTGCTGCACTCTGCCTGCTGTTTGATAAGGCCATTGCCCAATGGGACAACCCATGGGCGGCTGTTTGGCAATGGAGTGTCAGGTGTATGTCACGCGGAGTGGGTAATGGAGTCATGGAAAACGGTGGTTTTCATAAGGTAAAGGTCGACCCCTTTGTAAAAGGGTTCGACATGGGATTGGCCAAGCCATTGTCCCGGTCGGTGAGGCTCAATGGGTTTTCCACGTGCCTGCGGCTGGAGCAGATCTATTGGAATATCCTCACGGAAATCGCCAGGATCAACGCCTGCTCAGTCAGTGCGTTGCTGTCTTATGTGGATCGGGAAGTGCACTTGCGTCATGGCGGCGTGAAGAACTTCAGTGGGTTGGTCAGGGTGGTGTGTGTGGTTCACGCCCTGAAAGAGCGTGTTGAAGCGTCGTAATCACCCGGCTTCGGGGTCGGCCCTTCTTCAAGGTGGGGGTGGCCCCTGGGCAGAAAGCCGGCTGCGCTGCCTCGATTTACCAGATATAATCCCGCGCTTTGCTGCGCGTGCCGGGGTTATCTCGTAGCAGGCGTGGCGCAGTAACGTTCTGATCGCCGAGACATCGCCATGCCCATGTACGACTATCAATGTGCTTCCTGTGGTCATCAGTTGGAAGCCATTCAGAAGATCAGCGCCGCGCCGCTGGTCGATTGCCCGGCCTGCCAAGCGCCGGAGCTCAAGAAAATGTTGTCCATGCCAGGCTTCCGCCTGAGCGGCAGCGGCTGGTACGAGACCGATTTCAAGACCGGCTCGAAGAAGAACCTGGCGGGCGGCGACAAAGCAGACTGAGTTGAACTCTACGCGCAGGCTCCTGCATTATCCGTCCCCTGCTTTAATGTACGGTGACGAGGCAAGCCTCCACCGAATTTCGAATTACGAGAAGTGAAACCACTACCATGATGCGCAGCCACTATTGCGGCCAACTGAACGAGACCCTGGAAGGTCAGGAAATCACCCTTTGCGGATGGGTTCACCGTCGCCGCGACCACGGCGGGGTGATCTTCCTCGACATCCGTGATCGTGATGGTCTGGCCCAGGTGGTGTTCGACCCGGATCGTGCCGAAAGCTTCGCCGCTGCCGACCGCGTGCGCAGCGAATACGTCGTGAAGATCACCGGCAAGGTACGTCTGCGTCCGGCCGGTGCCGTGAACAAGAACATGGCGTCCGGCGGCATCGAAGTGCTGGGCTATGAATTGGAAGTGCTGAACGAATCGGAAACCCCGCCGTTCCCACTCAACGAATACTCCGACGTGGGCGAAGAAACCCGCCTGCGCTACCGCTTCCTGGACCTGCGTCGTCCGGAAATGGCCGAGAAGCTGCGCCTGCGCTCGCGCATGACCACCAGCATCCGCCGCTTCCTCGACGAAAACGGCTTCCTGGACGTTGAAACGCCGATCCTGACCCGGGCCACCCCGGAAGGCGCGCGTGACTACCTGGTGCCGAGCCGTACTCATGCCGGTTCGTTCTTCGCCCTGCCGCAATCGCCGCAGCTGTTCAAGCAACTGCTGATGGTGGCCGGCTTCGACCGTTACTACCAGATTGCCAAATGCTTCCGTGACGAAGACCTGCGCGCCGACCGCCAGCCGGAATTCACCCAGATCGACATCGAGACCAGCTTCCTCGATGAAAAAGAGATCATGGGCCTGACCGAGCAGATGATCCGCAACCTGTTCAAGGAAGTGCTGGACCTGGAATTCGGCGACTTCCCGCACATGACCTTCGAAGAAGCCATGCGCCGCTACGGTTCCGACAAGCCCGACCTGCGTAACCCGCTGGAACTGGTGGACGTGGCCGACCAACTCAAAGAAGTCGACTTCAAGGTATTCAGCGGCCCGGCCAACGATCCGAAATGCCGCATCGCCGCCCTGCGCGTGCCTGGCGGCGCGAGCATGCCGCGCAAGCAGATCGACGACTACACCAAGTTCGTCGGTATCTACGGTGCCAAAGGCCTGGCGTACATCAAGGTCAACGAGCGCGCCAACGGTGTTGATGGCCTGCAATCACCGATCGTTAAAAACATTCCACTCGACAACCTGAACGCGATCCTCGACCGCGTCGGTGCAGTCGACGGCGACATCGTGTTCTTCGGCGCCGACAAGGCCAAGATCGTCAGCGAGGCCCTGGGCGCGCTGCGGATCAAGCTGGGTCACGACCTGAACCTGCTGACCTGTGAGTGGGCCCCGATGTGGGTCGTTGACTTCCCGATGTTCGAAGAGAACGACGACGGCAGCTTCAGCGCCTTGCACCACCCGTTCACCGCGCCGAAGTGCTCCCCGGCTGAGCTGGAAGCCAACCCGGCTGGCGCTCTGTCCCGCGCCTACGACATGGTGCTCAACGGCACCGAGTTGGGTGGCGGTTCGATCCGTATCCACCGCAAGGAGATGCAACAAGCGGTATTCCGCCTGTTGGGCATCAACGAAGCGGAACAGGAAGAGAAGTTCGGCTTCCTGCTCGACGCCCTGAAATACGGCGCGCCGCCGCACGGTGGCCTGGCGTTCGGCCTGGACCGTCTGGTGATGCTGATGACCGGCGCCCAGTCGATCCGTGAAGTGATCGCCTTCCCGAAAACCCAGAGCGCTGCGGACGTCATGACCCAGGCTCCAGGTGTGGTGGATGCCAAGGCACTGCGCGAGCTGCACATCCGCCTGCGCGAGACGCCGAAGGCTGAGTAAGGCTGCTGCGTGAAAGCGCACTGAGGTTTACGCAGTCTAAAAAGGCGCATCTTCGGATGCGCCTTTGCGTTAAAGGACTACCTCCCGCCCAGGGCGGGGTTGATCAAGGTTTCTACAGAATTTCGGAGTTGTGTTATGGCTGGCCATTCCAAGTGGGCGAACATCAAGCACCGCAAAGAGCGTCAGGATGCCAAGAAAGGCAAGATCTTCACCAAGTGGATCCGCGAGCTGACCGTCGCCGCCCGGCAGGGCGGGGGTGATCCAGGCTCCAACCCGCGTCTGCGTCTGGCGCTGGACAAGGCCCTTGGCGCCAACATGAGCCGCGACATCATCGATCGCGCCGTGGCCCGTGGCGCCGGTGCTGCCGATACCGACGACATGGTCGAGCTGAGCTACGAAGGCTACGGCCCGGGCGGCGTGGCGGTGATGGTCGAGTGCATGACCGACAACCGCAACCGCACCGCGGCAGCCGTGCGCCATGCGTTCAGCAAGTGCGGTGGCAACCTCGGCACCGACGGTTCGGTGGCTTACCTGTTCGAGCGCAAAGGGCAGATCACCTTCGCCCCAGGCACCGATGAAGACGCGCTGATGGAAGCCGCCATGGAGGCGGATGCCGACGACGTAGTGACTAACGAAGATGGCTCCATTGACGTGTTCACTTCGTTTGCTGGTTTCTATGCCGTGCGCAACGCGCTGGAAGCGGCGGGTTTCAAAGGCACCGACGCGGAAATCGTGATGCTGCCGACCACCAGTGCCGAACTGGACCTGGACGGTGCGCAGAAAGTGCTGAAGATGCTGGATATGCTTGAAGACCTGGATGATGTGCAAAACGTGTATTCCAACGCCGACATCCCGGAAGAAGTGGCCGAACAGCTCACCTAAGAACGATGAAAATCCAGTGTGGGAGCGGGCTTGCTCGCGAAAGCGGACTTTCAGTCGATGCATCAGGTGACTGACACACCGTATTCGCGAGCAAGCCCGCTCCCACATTGGATCTATGTGTATCCACAGAACTGCAGGCGTTATGACTTTAATCCTAGGTATCGACCCCGGTTCGCGCATTACCGGTTTTGGCGTGGTGCAACAGACCCCGCGCGGCTGTGTCTACGTCGCCTCGGGCTGCATCCGCACCGGCGCGGGTGAATTGGCCGACCGCTTGCAGATCGTCTATCGCGGCGTACGCGAAGTCATCCAGACCTATGGCCCGGTTACCATGGGCATCGAAAAGGTGTTCATGGCCAAGAATGCCGACTCGGCATTGAAGCTTGGCCAGGCCCGTGGTGCTGCGATCGTGGCGGGTGCCGAGGAGGGCATGGAGATCGCCGAATACACCGCGACCCAGGTCAAACAGGCGGTTGTCGGTACCGGCGCAGCCAATAAAGAGCAGGTGCAGATGATGGTCATGCACATGCTCAAGCTCACCTCAAAACCGCAGATCGACGCCTCCGACGCCCTGGCCATCGCCATTTGCCATGCCCACACCCGCTCCAGTCTGCTGCCCCATGGCCTGGGTACGGCACGCAGTCGTGGCGGGCGCCTGCGTCTCTGATAGCATCAGCGCAATCGTAATTTCCGGTCAGGCCTTGATCTGACCCCAAGCTTTAAGGATCTGAACCGTGATTGGACGCTTGCGCGGCACCCTGGCTGAGAAACAGCCGCCGCACCTGATTCTGGATGTGAATGGGCTGGGGTATGAGCTGGAAGTGCCCATGACCACCCTGTATCGCCTACCGTCGGTCGGTGAGCCGATTACCCTGCACACCCACTTGGTGGTGCGCGAAGACGCACAACTACTCTATGGTTTCATCGGCAAGCGCGACCGCGACTTCTTCCGTGAACTGATCCGCCTCAACGGGGTGGGCCCGAAACTGGCCCTGGCCTTGATGTCGAGCCTGGAAGTGGATGAACTGGTGCGCGCCGTTTCGGCCCAGGACACCTCCGCGCTGACCAAGGTGCCGGGCGTCGGCAAGAAGACCGCTGAGCGCCTGCTGGTGGAGCTCAAGGACCGCTTCAAGGCTTGGGAAGTGGTGCCGAGCATGTTTGCCCTGGTGCCAAACCAGCCGGATATGCCGGCGGCGCAGGTCGCCAGCGCCGAAAGCGATGCCGTCAACGCGCTGATTTCCTTGGGCTACAAGCCGCAGGAAGCCAGCAAGGCGGTGTCGGCCATCAAGGACAAGAACCTGAGTGCCGAAGACATGATCCGCCGCGCCCTGAAGGGAATGATTTAAGTGATTGAAGCTGATCGTCTGATTGCAGCCACTGGCCCGCGCGACCGTGAAGAGGTCCAGGACCGCGCTATCCGCCCCCTGAGCCTGGCCGAATACATCGGCCAGCCCACCGTGCGCGAGCAGATGGAGTTGTTCATCCAGGCTGCGCGCGGGCGCAGTGAGTCCCTGGACCACACGCTGATCTTCGGTCCGCCGGGCTTGGGCAAAACGACACTGGCCAATATCATCGCCCAGGAAATGGGCGTGTCGATCAAGTCCACCTCCGGCCCGGTGCTGGAGCGTCCGGGTGATCTGGCGGCGTTGCTGACCAACCTTGAACCCCACGATGTGCTGTTTATTGACGAGATCCACCGACTCTCGCCGATCGTCGAGGAAGTGTTGTACCCGGCAATGGAGGACTTCCAGCTCGACATCATGATCGGTGAAGGGCCTGCGGCCCGGTCTATCAAGCTCGACCTGCCACCGTTCACGCTGGTGGGCGCCACCACCCGCGCGGGCATGTTGACCAACCCGCTGCGAGACCGTTTCGGCATTGTTCAACGTCTAGAGTTCTATAGCACTGCGGACCTTGCGACCATCGTCAGCCGTTCGGCCAGTATTCTCGGTTTGCCGCTGGACCCTGAGGGCGCGTTTGAAATCGCCCGCCGGGCCCGCGGTACGCCACGTATTGCCAACCGTTTGCTGCGTCGCGTGCGCGACTTTGCCGAGGTGCGGGCCAAGGGACATATCACCAAGGCCGTGGCCGACCTGGCCTTGAACCTTTTGGATGTGGATGAGCATGGCTTCGATCACCAGGATCGGCGTCTACTCTTGACCATGATCGAGAAGTTCGACGGAGGGCCGGTGGGGGTCGATAGCCTGGCGGCGGCCATCAGTGAGGAGCGCCATACCATCGAGGATGTGCTGGAACCGTATCTGATCCAGCAGGGTTACATCATGCGTACCCCGAGGGGGCGAGTCGTCACGCGCCACGCCTATCTGCACTTCGGGTTAAACATTCCGTCACGATTGGGCGAAATGCCTGTAGTAGACGAATTCCTCGATGCAGTGGACGATTAAAAGCTTCACGCCAGACGATTTATCCTAGGTTTGTGCTGTCCTAGTGGCTGGTGTCGTCATTCAGTCAGTAGAAAAGTTTCAGACAACGAAAAAACAGTTGCCCAGCCGGATTGGCAACCTGAGGAGTAAGCACTAGAGTATGCGCGCGCAAAACGGGGATCAGTCGTTCGCACATCGCTGTCGCGTTTATTACGAGGACACCGATGCCGGCGGCATCGTGTATTACGTCAACTACCTCAAGTTCATGGAGCGGGCTCGAACCGAGCGGCTACGGGAGCTGGGCTTTGCCCAATCCCAGCTGGCAGGGGAGGACCTGTTATTCGTCGTGCATTCCAGCGAGGCGCGGTATCACGCGCCGGCGCGGCTGGACGACGAGTTGTTGGTCAGCGCTGAAGTAATCGAATTGAACCGTGTCAGCCTGCGTTTCAAGCAGCAGGTCAGGCGGGCAACGGATGCAACGCTGCTCTGTGAGGGGCAGTTCCTGGTGGCCTGTGTGCGCACCAATAGTTTGAAACCCCGGGCCATTCCCGAAGCTTTACGTTCGGCCTTTGCCGACGTAAGCGGCGCGGGTAAACAATCAAAGCAGGAGATTTAGCGTGGAACCTACCGTCGTCGACCATTCCTCCATGTGGAGCCTGGTCAGCAATGCCAGTGTCGTGGTTCAACTGGTCATGCTGACCCTGGTAGCCGCATCGGTTACCTCTTGGGTCATGATTTTTCAGCGCAGCAACCTGCTGCGTGCTGGTCGACGTGCCCTGGAGAGCTTTGAAGAGCGCTTCTGGTCGGGTATCGACCTGTCCAAGCTGTACCGTCAGGCGGGCAGCAACCCGGACCCGGATTCGGGCGTCGAGCAGATCTTCCGCGCCGGCTTCAAGGAATTCTCCCGTCTGCGCCAGCAGCCAGGCGTTGACCCGGAAGCCGTGATGGAAGGCGTGGCCCGTGCCATGCGCGTCGCCATTTCCCGTGAAGAAGAGAAGCTTGAGCAAAGCTTGCCGTTCCTCGCCACCGTGGGTTCAGTCAGCCCGTACATCGGCCTGTTCGGTACCGTATGGGGCATCATGAACTCCTTCCGCGGCCTCGCCCAGGCCCAGCAAGCGACGCTGGCCACCGTGGCCCCGGGTATCGCCGAAGCCCTGATCGCCACCGCGATCGGCCTGTTCGCTGCGATCCCGGCCGTCATCGCCTACAACCGTTTTGCTGCTCGCGGCGAGAACCTGATTGGCCGTTACTACACCTTCGCCGATGAATTCCAGGCGATCCTGCACCGTAAAGTGCACACCAGCGAAGAATAAGCAGGTATCTCACGATGGCTTTAATCACTCGAGCTCGAACCAAGCGCAAGCCGGTCGCCGAGATGAACGTAGTGCCTTACATCGACGTGATGCTGGTGCTGCTGGTTATCTTCATGGTGACCGCGCCGATGCTCAATCAGGGTGTGAAGGTTGACCTGCCCAAGGTTTCCAGCGAAGCCTTGCCACAGGACAACAACACCCAGGTGCTGACCATTTCGATCAAGTCCGACAAGACCTATTACTGGAACCTTGGCAGCGAAGTCGACACGCAGAAGCAACAGGACAAGGCCTTGACCTTGCCGGCGATGACCGACGCGGTGACCAAGATCATTCGCTCCGGCAATGAAGGCGGCAAGCACACCCAGGTCTTCATCCGCGGTGACAAGGCGGTCGACTACGGCTCCGTCATGGGCGCCATGGGCGGGCTGCAAAAGGCCGGCGTGGGCAACGTTGGCTTGATTACCGAGGCGCCCTGATGCAGCAACAGCGAGAGCCGTCCGCCTCGGAAAGCTACTTCTGGCCTAGCGTCTGGGCAATTGCCCTGCACGTCCTGGTGTTTGGCATGCTGTTCGTCAGCTTTGCCATGACCCCGGACCTGCCGCCAGCCAAGCCGATCGTGCAGGCGACCCTGTATCAGCTGAAATCGAAAAGTCAGGCCACCACCCAGACCAATCAGAAGATTGCGGGTGAGGCCCAGAAGTCGGCCGCGCGCCAGACTGAAGTCGAACAGATGGAACAGAAGAAGGTCGAGCAGGAAGCGGTGAAGGCTGCTGCGGAACAAAAGAAAGAAGAGGCGGCTCAAAAGGCCGAGGAATCGAAAAAGGCTGATGAAGCTAAGAAAGCGGACGAGGCGAAAAAGGCCGATGAAGCCAAGAAAGCCGAGAAAGCTGCCGAAGCCAAAAAGGCCGAAGAGAAACAATTGGCTGATATAGCCAAGAAGAAGTCTGAAGAAGAAGCCAAAAAAGCGGCTGAAGAAGAGGCCAAGAAAAAGGCCGCTGAAGACGCCAAGAAGAAAATAGTCGAAGACGCGAAGAAGAAAGCCGCCGAAGACGCCAAGAAAAAAGCTGAAGCAGACGAGGCGAAGAAAAAAGTCGCCGACGACGCGAAGAAGAAAGCTGCCGCCGATGCCAGCAAGAAAAAGGCCCAGGAAGCAGCGCGCAAATCCGCCGAAGAGAAAAAGGCCCAGGCCTTGGCAGACTTGCTCTCCGACACGCCGCAGCGTCAGCAAGCCTTGGCCGATGAACGTGGCGATGAAGTCGCGGGCAGTTTCGACGACCTGATTCGGGCGCGCGCAGCAGAGGGTTGGACACGTCCACCTTCGGCACGCAAAGGCATGACAGTAGTGCTGCAGATCGGCATGTTGCCGGACGGTACGGTGACTTCGGTCAGCGTGTCCAAGTCCAGTGGTGACGGTTCGTTCGACAGTTCGGCGGTTGCCGCGGTCAAGAACATTGGCCGGTTGACCGAGATGCAGGGAATGAAACCAAGCGACTTCGCTCCCTATCGTTCATTCAAGATGACATTCACACCTGAGGATCTAGCCTTGTGAGAAACCTTCTTCGAGGAATGCTTGTCGTTATTTGCTGTATGGCAGGGATAGCGGCGGCGGATGAAAAGAACATTCTGGTTACCAGCGGTAGCGATCGGGCCACCCCGATCGCGGTAGTACCGTTCGGCTGGCAGGGCGGCAGCGTGCTGCCGGACGACATGGCCCAGATCGTCAGCGACGACCTGCGCAACTCCGGCTACTACGCACCGATTCCAAAAGGCAACATGATCAGCCAGCCGAACCAGGCCAGCGAAGTCGTGTTCCGTGACTGGAAAGCGGTGGGCGCACAGTACCTGATGGTCGGCAACATCACGCCGGCCGGTGGTCGTCTGCAAATCACCTACACCTTGTTCAACGTGGCGACCGAGCAGCAAGTGCTGACCGGTAGCGTGTCGGGTACTGCCGAGCAGATCCGCGACATGGCCCACTACATTTCGGACCAGTCGTTTGAGAAGCTCACCGGTATCAAGGGTGCTTTCTCGACGCGTCTGCTGTACGTAACGGCTGAACGTTTCTCCGTAGACAACACTCGTTACACTTTGCAGCGTTCGGACTACGACGGTGCACGGGCTGTGACCTTGCTGCAATCCCGTGAGCCCATCCTGTCGCCGCGCTTCGCGCCGGACGGCAAGCGTATTGCCTATGTGTCCTTCGAACAGAAGCGTCCGCGTATCTTCGTCCAGCACATCGATACTGGCCGTCGTGAGCAGATCACCAACTTCGAAGGCCTCAACGGTGCACCGGCCTGGTCGCCGGATGGCTCGCGCCTGGCATTCGTGCTGTCCAAGGATGGCAACCCGGACATCTACGTGATGAACATGGCTTCGCGCCAGATCTCCCGCGTAACCAGTGGCCCTGGCATCAACACCGAGCCGTTCTGGGGCAAGGATGGTTCGACCATCTACTTCACCTCTGATCGGGGCGGCAAGCCTCAGGTCTACAAGGCGAATGTGAATGGTGGTGGTGCAGAGCGCGTTACTTTCATCGGTAACTACAACGCCAACCCTAAACTGTCGGCAGATGAAAAGACGTTGGTGATGATTCACCGTCAGGATGGTTTCACTAATTTCCGGGTTGCGGCCCAGGATTTGCAGCGTGGCACCGTAAAAATCCTCACAGATACCAACCTTGATGAGTCAGCCACTGTTGCGCCCAACGGCACCATGGTAATCTACGCCACCCGCCAGCAGGGCCGGGGAGTCTTGATGCTCGTGTCCATTAATGGACGCGTAAGGCTCCCACTTCCTACCGCACAAGGCGAAGTCAGAGAACCATCCTGGTCCCCTTACCTGAACTGACGCGGCGCTACAAAAAGATTTGCTTAACACACTGGGGTTCATTAGGAGTTTCACGATGGAAATGCTGAAGTTTGGTAAGTTTGCTGCTCTGGCTCTGGCTCTGTCCGTAGCCGTTGGTTGCTCGTCTAAAGGCGGCGACAATGCCGGTGAAGGCGCAGCTGTTGATCCAAACGCTGGTTACGGCGCTAACACTGGTGCGGTTGACGGCTCCCTGAGCGAAGAAGCTGCTCTGCGCGCTATCACCACTTTCTACTTCGAATACGACAGTTCGGACCTGAAGCCAGAAGCCATGCGCGCTCTGGACGTTCACGCGAAGGACCTGAAAGCTAACGGCGCTCGCGTTGTTCTGGAAGGTAACACTGACGAACGTGGTACTCGTGAGTACAACATGGCACTGGGCGAGCGTCGTGCGAAAGCCGTTCAGCGCTACCTGGTACTGCAAGGTGTTGCTCCAGGCCAACTGGAACTGGTTTCCTACGGTAAAGAGCGTCCAGTTGCTACTGGCCACGACGAGCAGTCCTGGGCTCAAAACCGTCGCGTCGAACTGCGTAAGTAATTCGTCATGCGAACGTGCCGTCGTGCTCTAACTGTATTGGCTCTCAGCCTCGCGCCGCTTGCGGTGTGGGCTGCGGTTCCTGTGGAAGATAGCAACTCTGGCTATAACAATAGCGGGAGCAGTTATCCGCCAGCGGGTTATGGCACGAACGGCGCCTATGCGGGGGAGCGGCTACGTCCGCTCCCTCGGCACAGGGCGAACTGTTCAACCAGCTGCAACGCATGCAGGATCAAATCGCGCAGCAACAAGGCGCCATTGAAGTACTGCAGAACCAAGTGAACCAGCTGAAGCAAGAAGGCCTGGAGCGTTACCAGGATCTTGATCGACGCATTGGAGCCGGCGTTCAACCTGCCGCAACTCCTGATAATTCTTCTGCCGGTGGCGCGCCAAGCGCTGCTGCCGGTGGTGCAGCAGCAGGGGCGGCTGCCAGCCAAGCCCCTGCCGCGAGCAGCGAACCGGGTGATCCGGCGAAAGAAAAGCTGTATTACGATGCAGCCTTCGACCTGATCAAAGCCAAGGATTTCGATAAGGCCAGCCAGGCATTTACCGCTTTCCTGCGCAAATACCCAAACAGCCAGTACGCGGGCAACGCCCAATACTGGTTGGGCGAAGTGAACCTGGCCAAGGGTGATCTGCAGGGCGCGGGCCAGGCATTTGCCAAGGTCAGCCAGCTGTATCCCAAGCACGCCAAGGTGCCGGACTCGCTGTACAAACTCGCTGACGTAGAACGCCGCCTGGGTCATACCGAGAAGGTCAAAGGCATTCTGCAGCAGGTTGTGGCCCAGTATCCGGGGACTTCCGCTGCCCAGTTGGCCCAACGGGATTTGCAGCGCTTGTAAGCGATGCAGCCCGTTGAGAAGAAACCCGCGCCTGGCGCGGGTTTTTTCGTTAGAATCCACGCCCTTTTATGAAACACGCTTTTCGGGGTCTACGCGTTGGCGGGGTCCCTTAAAGTGCCTGACGGAGGCGGACAGCCTGTTTAGCTGTTACGCCCGTGGCGACTATGCAAGACACATTACGTATTACCGAAGTCTTTTACTCGTTGCAGGGTGAAACGCGAACGGCCGGCCTGCCCACAGTCTTTGTGCGCCTGACCGGTTGCCCCCTACGTTGCCAATACTGCGACAGCGCCTACGCCTTCAGTGGTGGCACGGTGCGTACTCTCGATGACATCCTGGAGCAGGTTGCCGGCTACAAGCCGCGTTACGTCTGCGTGACCGGCGGCGAACCGCTGGCCCAGCCCAATGCCATCCCGTTGCTCAAGCAGCTGTGTGATGCCGGCTACGAGGTTTCCCTGGAGACCAGTGGCGCCCTGGACATCTCTGCCGTTGACCCCCGCGTAAGCCGCGTGGTCGACCTCAAGACCCCCGACTCCAAGGAAGCGCATCGTAACCGCTACGAGAACATCGAGCTGCTCACGGCCAACGACCAGGTCAAGTTCGTCATCTGTTCCCGCGACGACTACGACTGGGCGAACTCCAAGCTGATTCAATACGGGCTGGACCGCCGCGCAGGCGAAGTACTGTTCTCGCCAAGTCACCATGACTTGAACGCACGTGACCTCGCCGATTGGGTGGTTGCGGACAATCTACCGGTGCGCCTGCAATTGCAGTTGCATAAATACCTTTGGAACGACGAGCCAGGACGCTGACATGACTGAACAAACACTGGATCAAAAACGCGCGGTAATCCTGCTGTCCGGCGGCCTCGACTCCGCCACCGTGGTGGCTATGGCCCAGGCGCAAGGCTACAGCTGCTACACCATGAGCTTCGACTACGGCCAGCGTCACCGCGCCGAGCTGAACGCCGCTGCCCGTGTCGCCCGTGAGATGGGCGTGGTCGAGCATAAAGTGATTGGCCTTAACCTCAACGGCATCGGCGGCTCCGCGCTGACCGACAGCAGCATCGATGTACCGGAAACGCCCGGCGAAGGCATTCCGGTGACTTACGTGCCGGCCCGTAACACGGTGTTCCTGTCCCTGGCCCTGGGCTGGGCGGAAGTGCTCAATGCTCGCGACATCTTTATCGGCGTCAACGCGGTGGACTACTCCGGTTACCCAGACTGCCGCCCCGAGTTCGTCGAGTCGTTCGAACGCATGGCCAACCTGGCGACCAAGGCCGGTGTAGAAGGGCAGGGCTTCCGCATCCTGGCGCCGCTGCAAAACCTGAGCAAGGCCGATATCGTGAAGGCTGGTGTAGGACTTGGCGTCGATTATTCGCTGACTGTTTCCTGCTATCAGGCAGACGATGACGGCCGTGCTTGTGGGAAATGCGACAGCTGCCGACTGCGTGCAGAAGGCTTCCAAGCCGCCGGAATTACTGACCCAACGCGTTATTTCTGATTTATTTCAAATAAGGTGTTGAATAATCCTTAGAAATCAGTATTATACGCGCCACCACACAGCGGGTCGTTAGCTCAGTTGGTAGAGCAGTTGGCTTTTAACCAATTGGTCGTAGGTTCGAATCCCACACGACCCACCATTTTTGGCGGTTTAGAAAATCCGGAAGGCCCACGCAAGTGAGGATTTCCGGGTTTTTTTTTGCCTGTTTGAATACAGAGAAAGCCCCAGGCATACCTAGTGCCTGGGGCTTTTTTGTAGCCGATCCATAGCCAGGCGCCACGATGGCGTGTCCGATCTCACCGCTCAACGTGGTGGACTGGGCTCGATCACCGAGCAACAGCACTCGCATGACACCTGGTCCCCCCGCCATCGGCGCGGGGTATCGGCTCACCACGCAACTTCTGGCATGGCTCTTTGTTGTCAGCGTGCTGTCAATCGATCGAAGTCTTGGTTAAATTGAACATTATCCAGTTCAAGACAGGGATCGTCATGACTACGCTTTCGCCTATCAGCACCGCCAACACGCTTATCGCCCGGCCGACGGAAACGCCGGCGGCAACCCTGACGCACAACGTTGAAGTCAGCCTGAAGAGGCCATCTTCAGTCGTCAGCCTGGGCAACGTCGTCTCCGATACGCTGTCCGACACCTATTCCCGTCGCGGGCAGTTGCCGGGTCAAGAGACCGTGCGCGCCTGGGAAAGCGACAGCCAGGACACGCTCAGCAAGTCCCTCAACGCCAACTTCAATTCGCAGTCGACGGCCAACCGTTTCAGTGGCCTGGGCGCCGGTCTGGTTGCGCAGTTCGCCAAGGGCGGTGGAGGGATTTCCCAGTCGGTGATGTTCGCGAGTGCCGACCGCGCGGCGAACGCGGGTGAAATCAAGGTTGATCAGAGCCTGCTGCACTCCAAGGCCGACAACCTGATCAGCCTCAGCATCAAGACCGCCAGCGGCAAGACCGTGACCTTCAGCCTCTCTAGCCAGACCGACGGCCTGGGGGTGAAGGCGACAGTGGAGGGGGGCACCTTGAGCGATGAGGAGCTCACGGCTGTTGGCAAGCTGGGCAGCGCTTTCCAGGCCGCCGTGGATGGGTTGACCGCAACGCCGCCGAAGCTCGACCTGAGTCAGCTGACGCAGTTTGATTCCACGTTGCTGGCCTCTGTCGACCTCAGCGCCAAGCTCAAATCCCTGGACGGTCAGGACCTGAGCCTGGCCTTTCACGCCGACAGTCAAAGCCGCACCACCCGCATGAGTGGTCCGCTCGGTGAGTTGAACCTGGCGGTCGACCTGAAAAACACCGCTATCCTCGGCAACGCCAAGCAGCAGGCCAAGGCCCTGCAAAGCTACCTCACCCAGTTCGATCGGGCACAGGCGCGCGGCAGCGCCAAGCCGGAGTTGATGGCGATGTTCAAGGACGCCTTCAGCGCCATGAACAGTCATTATCCACAGGGCGTTTCTTTGCCAGAGGCGCTGACGCGCAACCCGACCGACCAGGGGTTGCTCACTGGCCTGGCTGACTTCAAGGCGTCGATCAAGCAGGCGTCTGATTCGCCCAACCCGATGCGCCCCTCCGAGGTCGACAGCTTTGCCTATGAGGTGTCGCAAAAGACCCGTGTTGGTGGAAGTACCGCGCTGGACCGCAGTGTCAGCCAGGACCAGCAGTCGAGCCTCTCCGCGAGCTTCCACAAGAGCCTCAAGGGCGGTAAGGCGCCTGCTTTGGACGGCACCGCCGAGTCACAGAACTATCTCTACGTGCAGGTGCAGGACAAGGCCAGCAGTTCTGCCAATCTGTCGTACAAGGATGGCCTGCTGACCCATGCCTCGGTATCGCAAGAGGCCAGCCAGAACACCCGTACGCAAAAGTATGTGATGGGCAAGCTGGTGGACGAGACCTACGTGCCGACGCAGGCTGCGGTCAAGCGCGACTACCTGGTGCTGCTTGAATACGCGGCCAACGCCAGCAAGAAGTCCAAGGACGCGTTGGAAGAGTCCACGTTGAAGGATGCGTTGGCGAACATGCATGATTCGGTGATGCTTCAGCAAGAGCCGTCCGCATTGGTGCGCTGATACCGGGAGCGAAAAAGGGAGACCCCAGCCCCGGGGTCTCCCTTTTTTGCCCGGCAAACAGGCGGGCGAATACCAGATTAGGCTTTTGAAACCCTTGGATATTCTGTAGCCTTGCGCAGCTTCACCTTAACCCGTGCTTGATGAACACCATCACTTCGTCCGGCGGCGCCCGAAGGGCTCCAGAGCCGGTGGTACACTCGACTTTCGCGCAACTGCGCCTGCAGGTCTTGCGAACATGACGCAAATTTCCGAACGCCTTCTGGTTCAAGCCCATCTCGACGCCAAGCAGCCCAAGGCCCTCAGCGCCGAGGAAGAGGCGAGCCTGCGTACCGCCATCGCCGCCGAGCTCAAGGCTCAAGACGCGGTGCTGGTTGCCCACTTCTACTGTGATCCGGTGATTCAGGCCCTGGCCGAAGAAACCGGCGGCTGCGTTTCCGACTCCCTGGAAATGGCCCGTTTCGGCGCCGCTCACCCGGCCAAGACCGTCCTGGTCGCTGGCGTGCGTTTCATGGGCGAGACCGCCAAGATCCTCACCCCCGAAAAACGCATCCTCATGCCCACCCTGGAAGCCACGTGTTCCCTGGACCTGGGTTGCCCGGTGGAGGAGTTTTCGGCGTTCTGCGACCAGCATCCCGAGCGCACCGTGGTGGTGTATGCCAACACCTCGGCGGCGGTCAAAGCCCGGGCGGATTGGGTGGTGACGTCGAGTTGCGCGCTGGAAATCGTCGAAAGCCTGATGGACAACGGCGAGACGATTATCTGGGGCCCTGACAAGCACCTGGGGACCTACATCCAGCGTCAGACCGGTGCCGATATGCTGCTGTGGGACGGTGCCTGCATTGTCCACGAAGAGTTCAAGTCCAAGCAGCTTGAAGACATGAAGGCGCTGTACCCGGATGCCGCGATCCTTGTGCACCCCGAGTCGCCGACATCGGTGATCGAATTGGCAGACGCTGTAGGTTCGACCAGCCAATTGATTGCCGCCGCTCAGCGCCTGCCGAACAAGACTTTCATCGTCGCCACCGACCGCGGCATTTTCTACAAGATGCAGCAGCTGTGCCCGGACAAGGTCTTTGTCGAAGCGCCTACCGCTGGCAATGGCGCGGCGTGCCGCAGTTGCGCGCATTGCCCATGGATGGCGATGAACACGCTGGAACGCACGCTGCAGTGCCTGCGCGAGGGTAGTAATGAGATCTTCGTCGAGCCGTCGGTAATCCCGCATGCAGTGCGCCCGCTCAAACGAATGCTCGATTTCACCCAGGCCGCACGTCTCAAGCTCGCCGGCAACGCCTGACCCCGTTGTGAACACTGTCAAACTGTGGGAGTTGGCAAGCCAGCGCCCACAGTTGATCTGTGTCGTCGGCAATTACTTTTTCTGCTTGGGGATCCGCACCAGTTGCGTATCCGAATAGATGTCATGCCAGCTGCGTTTGCGCTTATCAACCAGCGACCAGATAAACCCCAGCCCCACGCACAACCACGACGCAATCGACACCACAAAGCGCAACAGCGCCTGCCACAGGCTGATCCTTGAGCCATCGGCATTCTGTACGCGCACGCCCCACACCTGCATGCCCAGGGTCTGCCCGGAATGGGTCCAGAACTTGGCGAAGAAGCCAAACAGCACAAACAACAGAATCGTCGACAGCAGCGGGTCGCCGTCCAGCGCGCCGGATTCTGTGAGCGTGCGCATCTTCGCCTCGCCAACAAACGCGATCCAGATCAGCTTGTAGATGAACGCCGTGACGATCAGCAGGGCGGTGCACAACAGGAAGTCATAGAACATCGCTGCCAGACGACGGCCCAGGCCAACGGCGGGGAACTCGCCTTGGGGGCTCAGCAGGGGTTTCGACATGGCAGGGCTCTCTTCTGAAAAAAGCCATTTTACGAGCAAACGCACATAAAAAAAGCCCCTGATGTCACCATCAGGGGCTTTTTGTCGCAGCAGGGATCAGCCTTCTGCTTGTACTTCGTCAGCCTGCATGCCTTTTTGGCCTTGCACAGCAACGAATGTCACTTTCTGGCCTTCTTTCAGGCTCTTGAAGCCGTTGCCCTGAATAGCGCGGAAATGCACGAACAGATCCGGACCGCTTTCTGGAGTGATAAAACCAAACCCTTTCTCGTCGTTAAACCACTTGACGGTACCGCTCTGACGTTCAGCCATTTTCTTATTTCCTTGACGCTAAAAATTAATGACAGCCCCTTTCGCATGAAAGAGTACTGGGCTGGGTTGCAGGAAAGTAAGAGACGTCGAACGGGTTGTAGCACAACTACTTCAGCTACTGCCCAGGTCCAGGTTCCAAGCGACCCATGCAAACACAGTGGGCAAACTCTACGCCAACTAATGGAGAAAAAACAAGCCCTGCCAAAAGCCCAGGTTTTGCTTGGGCTTATGACACTTGGTTGAATATTGTGAATTCCACTTATTCGATAGAGTTGATCACTTGTTATAGGTTGACCCCTATAAAAAAGACTATCGGGAGTGCACTGTTTTATGGCGATTGCGTTACAAATTAGTGCGTGTTAACGCAATCGCGTTACTTATGGAAACAGTCAGTCAGCCCCGGTAGTAACGCTGCGGCACAAATGGCATTTTACTTACACGAAGTGGCACCTTTTTCCCACGCACCAGCGCAGAGACTTCGGTATCCAGTGCGATAAAGGCGCTGTCCAGGTAACCCATGGCCAGCGGGCCGCCCAGGGTCGGGCCGAAGCCGCCGCTGCACACGCTGCCGATCACGGTGCCGTCTGCGTCGACGATTTGTGCACCTTCGCGCACCGGCGTGCGCTCTTGTGGCAACAGGCCTACACGTTTGCGGCTCACACCGGCTTGCTGTTGGGTGAAGATCGTGTCGGCACCCGGGAAACCACCGGCACGAGCACCGTCGGCACGGCGCGCCTTGGAGATCGCCCACAGCAGGCTGGCTTCGATCGGGGTGGTATCGGTGTTCATGTCGTGGCCGTACAGGCACAGGCCGGCTTCCAGGCGCAACGAATCGCGGGCGCCCAGGCCGATGGCCTGCACTTCGGTCTCGGCCAGCAGGCTTCGCGCGAGGCTTTCGGCATTGGCGGCGGGTACGGAAATTTCAAAGCCGTCTTCACCGGTGTAGCCCGAACGGCTGACATAGCAGTCCACGCCCAGCAGGCGCAGCGTGGCGAACTGCATGAAGGTCATCTTGGTGACTTCAGGAGCCAGGCGCGCCAGTACTTTCACCGCCGCCGGGCCCTGCAGGGCCAGCAATGCACGCTCCTCGAACAACGGCTCGATGGTGCACTGGTCGCCGATATGCTGGCGCAGGTGCGCCAGGTCCTGGTCCTTGCAGGCGGCGTTGACCACCAGGAACAGTTCGTCGTTACCCAGGTTGGCCACCATCAGGTCATCGAGGATGCCGCCCTGGTCGTTGGTGAACATCGCGTAGCGCTGCATGCCGACTGGCAGGTCGAGGATGTCGACCGGTACCAGGGTTTCCAGGGCCTTGGCGGCATTGGCGCCGGTGAGGCGGATCTGGCCCATGTGGGACACGTCGAACAGCCCGGCTTGATCACGGGTGTGCAGGTGTTCCTTCATCACGCCCAGTGGGTATTGCACCGGCATGTCGTAGCCGGCGAAGGGCACCATGCGCGCGCCCAGCTCGATGTGCAGGGCATGCAGAGGGGTTTTCAACAGGGTTTCGGTGGACATATTCAGCTCCTGAAAAACGTGCTGGCGCGCCGTTAGGCGTCAGCACTCGATAATGTTGACCGCCAAACCGCCACGGGCGGTTTCCTTGTATTTGCTTTTCATGTCGGCGCCGGTCTGGCGCATGGTGCGGATGACTTTATCCAGCGAGACGAAGTGCTGCCCATCGCCGCGCAAGGCCATGCGCACCGCGTTGATCGCCTTGACCGAGCCCATCGCGTTGCGCTCGATGCAGGGCACCTGGACCAATCCGCCAATCGGGTCGCAGGTCAGGCCGAGGTTGTGTTCCATACCGATCTCGGCAGCGTTTTCCACCTGGGAAACACTGCCGCCCAAGACTTCGCACAGTGCGCCGGCGGCCATGGAGCAGGCCACGCCGACTTCGCCTTGGCAGCCGACTTCGGCGCCGGAGATCGATGCGTTCTCCTTGTACAGAATGCCGATGGCGGCGGCGGTGAGCAGAAAGCGCACCACACCGTCTTCGTTAGCGCCGGGGATAAAGCGCATGTAGTAATGCAGTACCGCCGGCACGATTCCCGCCGCTCCGTTGGTAGGCGCCGTGACCACGCGGCCGCCGTTGGCGTTTTCTTCATTGACCGCCAAGGCGTAAAGGTTGACCCAATCGAGTACCGACAGCGGGTCGCGCAACGCCGACTCCGGGTGTTTGCACAGCTGGCGATGCAGGGCGGCGGCGCGACGCTTGACCTTCAAACCTCCAGGCAGAATCCCTTCGTTGCGGCAGCCCGCGTCCACACAGTCCTGCATCACCTGCCAGATTCTCAGTAGCCCGGCGCGGGTTTCCGCTTCAGGGCGCCAGGCACTCTCATTGGTCATCATCACCTGGCTGATGGACAGCCCGTAGGTGGTGCAATGGCCGAGAAGGTCTTTGGCATGCTTGAAGGGGAAGGTCAGCGGTGTGGCGTCCTCGACAATCCGGTCGGCGCCGGCGGCGTCTTCATCCACCACAAATCCACCCCCCACCGAGTAGTACTCGCGGCTGCGGATCTGGATATTGGCGGCGTCGAAGGCACGGAAAATCATGCCATTGGGGTGGTAGGCGAGGGGTTTGCGAATCATCGCCAAGTGTTCTTTCTCGTTGAACGCAATGCTGTGTTCGCCGAGCAGGTTCAAGCGGCCATCCTTGCGCATCTGCGCCAGGCGGGTAGCCACGGTTTCGGTATTTACGGTGTCCGGGTGTTCACCTTCCAGGCCCAGCAACACGGCTTTGTCGCTGCCGTGGCCTTTGCCGGTGGCGCCCAGCGATCCGTAGAGCTCCACCTTGAGGCTGAGGGTGGTGCCCAACAGGTTGTCACGCTTGAGGCCCTCGACGAATCGAGCGGCGGCGCGCATCGGGCCGACGGTATGGGAGCTGGAGGGGCCGATGCCAATCTTGAACAGGTCGAACACGCTTAAAGACATGAGTTGTTCTCCGGTTTCTTATTATTTATCAGGTGTACTCGGCCAAATGTGGGAGCGGGCTTGCTCGCGAAAGCGGTCTCTCAGTTGATACACCTGCTGACTGATCCACCGCATTCGCGGGCAAGCCCGCTCCCACATTTACACTGAGTACATCCTCAGGTTACGCGTAGCTCTCGATCGACGGGCACGCACACACCAGATTGCGATCGCCAAACACGTTGTCGACACGCCCCACCGGCGGCCAGTACTTGCCTTCGATCAATGAAGGCACCGGGTACACCGCTTGTTCGCGGGTGTAGGGGTGCGTCCACTCGCTCACCAGTTCGGCAGCGGTGTGCGGCGCGTTCTTCAGTGGGTTGTCGTCCTTGTCCAGTGTGCCGTTTTCCACCGCGCGGATTTCTTCGCGGATGGCGATCATCGCATTGCAGAAGCGGTCCAGTTCTTCCTTGGATTCGCTTTCGGTCGGCTCGATCATCAAGGTGCCTGCCACCGGGAACGACATGGTCGGCGCATGGAAACCGAAGTCGATCAGGCGCTTGGCCACGTCGTCCACGCTGATGCCGCTGCTGTCTTTCAAGGGGCGCAGGTCGAGGATGCACTCATGCGCGACCAGGCCGTTGCTGCCGGTGTAGAGGACGGGGTAGTGCTCTTCAAGGCGACGGGAAATGTAGTTGGCATTCAGGATCGCCAACTGCGATGCGCGCTTGAGGCCTGCGCCACCCATCATGCTGATGTACATCCAGGTGATCGGCAGGATGCTTGCGCTGCCGAATGGCGCCGCGCACACCGCGCCTTCCTTGCGCTCCATGGCCGCGTGGCCTGGCAGGAACGGCGTAAGGTGCGACTTGACGCCAATCGGGCCAACGCCTGGGCCGCCACCGCCGTGCGGGATGCAGAAGGTCTTGTGCAGGTTCAGGTGGGACACGTCGCCGCCGAACTTGCCGGGGGCGCACAGGCCGACCATGGCGTTCATGTTGGCGCCGTCGATGTACACCTGGCCGCCGTTGTCGTGAATGATGCCGCAGATTTCGCGGATACCTTCTTCGAACACGCCGTGGGTGGAAGGGTAGGTGATCATCAGCGCGGCGAGGTGGTCGCGGTGCTCGATGGCCTTGGCCCGCAGGTCTTCGATATCCACGTTGCCACGGGCGTCGCAAGCGGTGACGACCACACGCATGCCCGCCATGTTGGCGGTGGCCGGGTTGGTACCGTGGGCCGACGATGGGATCAGGCAGATGTCGCGGCGCTCATCGCCACGGCTCTGGTGATAGGCACGGATGGCCAGCAGGCCGGCGTACTCGCCCTGGGAACCGGCGTTCGGCTGCAGGGAAATCGCGTCGTAACCGGTGGCGGCGCAGAGCATGGCTTCGAGGTCGGACGTCAGCTCCAGGTAGCCGGCGCTCTGCTCGGCCGGGGCGAACGGGTGCAAGGCGCCGAACTCCGCCCAGGTCACCGGGATCATTTCGCTGGCGGCGTTGAGCTTCATGGTGCACGAGCCCAGCGGGATCATGGTGCGGTCCAGCGCGAGGTCCTTGTCGGCCAGCTTGCGCAGGTAGCGCATCAGCTCGGTTTCCGAGTGATAACGGTTGAATACCGGGTGGCTGAGGACCGGCGACTGGCGCAGCAGCGCGGCCGGCAGGGTGCTTTCAACCTGGGCGGCGAAGTCCGGCAGGGCCTTACCGTCGGCGAAGATCGCCCACAGGGTTTCAATGTCGGCCTGGGTGGTGGTTTCGTCCACCGACACACCCACACGCTCAGCGTCCACCCCTCGCAGATTGATGCGCTGAGCGCGGGCCTTATCGTGCACGGCGGCAGTGTTGGCGCCAGTGTTGAGCGTGAGGGTGTCGAAGAAGTGGGCTTGCTCGACGTTCTGGCCCAGGGCGGTCAGGCCCTTGGCCAGGATCGCGGTCAGCTGGTGCACTCGCCGGGCAATCTGGGTCAGGCCTTTGGGGCCGTGGTACACGGCGTACATGCTGGCGATGTTGGCCAGCAGCACCTGGGCGGTGCAGATGTTCGACGTGGCCTTTTCGCGGCGGATATGTTGCTCGCGGGTCTGCATGGCCAGGCGCAGGGCCGGTTTGCCGAAACGGTCGACGGACACACCGACCAGACGGCCCGGCATGTCGCGCTTGAACGCATCCTTGGTGGAGAAGTACGCCGCGTGCGGGCCACCAAAGCCCAGCGGCACGCCGAAGCGTTGCGCACTGCCGATGGCCACGTCGGCGCCGAACTCACCCGGTGGGGTCAGCAGCGTCAGGGCCAGCAGGTCGGCGGCCACGGCTACCAACCCATGGGCAGCGTGGAAACGCTCGGTCAGCTCGCGGTAGTCGAACACGTCGCCGTTGCTGGCAGGGTACTGCAGCAGGGCGCCGAAGAACGGGCTGACGTCGGTCAGTTCGCGCTCATCGCCTACCACCACGTCGATGCCCAACGGCTCGGCACGGGTGCGCAGCACGTCGAGGGTTTGCGGGTGGCTGTGGATCGAGGCGAAGAAGGCGTTGCTGCCCTTGTTCTTGCTCAGGCGCTTGCAGAAGGTCATGGCTTCGGCGGCGGCGGTGGCTTCGTCAAGCAGCGAGGCGTTGGCGATCGGCAGGCCGGTGAGATCGCTGATCAGGGTCTGGAAGTTCAGCAGCGCTTCCAGGCGGCCCTGGGAAATCTCTGGCTGGTAGGGGGTGTAGGCGGTGTACCAGGCCGGGTTTTCCAGCAAGTTGCGCAGGATCGGCGACGGCGTGTGGCAGTTGTAGTAGCCCTGGCCGATGTAGGTCTTGAACAGTTGGTTCTTGCCGGCGATGGCCTTGATCTTGGCCAGGGCCTCGGCTTCGCTCAGGCCGTCTTCCAGGCCGAGCACGCTGGTGCCCTTGATGCTTTCCGGGATCACGCTGGCGCTCAGGGCTTCCAGGGAATCAAAGCCCAGGCTGGCGAGCATCTGCTGCTCGTCTTCCTGGCGTGGGCCGATATGGCGGGCGATGAATTCGTTGGCGGTGGTCAATTGAACGGTCATTGCGCGCTCCTCAAGCTTCAGCGTTGGCTTTGATCAGGCGGTCATACGCATCCTGATCCAACAGTTTAGCGACCGCACCGGCATCGGCCGGTTTAAAGCGGAAGAACCAACCTTCGCCCATCGGGTCTTCGTTGACCAACTCCGGGCTGCCATCCAATTTGTCGTTCACTTCGAGGACTTCACCGTCCAGCGGCATGTACACGCCGCTGGCTGCTTTTACGGACTCAACGGTGGACGCTTCAGCGCCCTTGTCATAGGCCTGCAACTCCGGCAGTTGCACGAAAACCACGTCACCCAGCGCGTTTTGCGCGAAAGCGGTGATACCCACGGTGACGCTGCCGTCAGCTTCGGCGCGCAGCCATTCGTGATCTTCAGTGAAACGCAACTCGCTCATGGAAACTCCTCAAGGCCAGATTCGTCTGGTGGACGGGATTGGAATAATGGGGAGTTGTTTAGCAATATCGCGGCCAACCTTATTAATTCGTTATAAATCAATAGGTTAATAAAATTGGCTATAACCCTATGCCCGTCAGCTGTAGCGATTTCGCTACAACCGGGCCTGCGAAAAAAAGCCTATGTGGATCAAAGCCTTGCATGGCGCGCAAAAAACAGGGTTGTAGCGATATCGTTCCACTGTAGCGCTTTCAGTACAGCGGATGTCGTTCTCAGACCAAAATCTGGAATACGATCAAGGTGGGAGCGTGCTTGCTCGCGAATGCGGTGGGTCAGTGATGGGGGGCGAGTTGACACTGCGCATTCGCGAGCAGGCCCGCTCCCACATTTTGATCCGCGTTCGGGTTCAGGGTTTGTTGGGAATGCCGTACTTGCGCAGGCGATGAGCGATCGCAGTGTGGGAGGTCTGCAGGCGACTGGCCAGTTGTCGGGTCGAAGGGTAGCTGGTGTAGAGCGTTTCCAGCAGGTTGCGCTCAAAGTCTTCCACCGCCTGTTCCAGGCTGTCGATTTCGCCGTCGCTCTGGCGTGCCACCGAAGTGCCGGCGATGTCCAGGTCGCCAATGTCCACCAGGCTGCTTTCGCAGATGGCAGCGGCGCGGAAGATCACGTTCTGCAATTGGCGCACGTTGCCCGGCCAGCGGTTGCCCAGCAGTGCCGGGTAAGTCCCGGGCGCCAAGCGGCAGACTGGGCGCTGGATCTGCGCGCAGGCCTGCTGCATGAAGTAGCGGGCCAGCAACAGGATGTCCTGGCCACGTTCGCGCAACGGCGGCACTTCGACGTTGAGTACGTTGAGGCGATAGAAAAGATCTTCGCGAAAAGTGCCTTCGCTGACCATTTTTTCCAGGTCGCGGTGGGTGGCGCTGAGGATGCGCACATTGACCTTCACTTCGCGGTCGCCGCCCACGCGACGGAAGCTGCCATCATTGAGAAAACGCAGCAGCTTGGCCTGCAAGTACGGCGACATCTCACCGATTTCATCCAGAAACACCGTGCCCTGGTTGGCCAACTCCATCAGCCCCGGTTTGCCACCGCGTTGCGCGCCGGTAAAGGCGCCCGGTGCATAACCAAACAACTCGCTTTCCGCGAGGTTTTCCGGCAGCGCCGCACAGTTCAACGCGAGGAATGGCGCGCTGTGGCGCGCACTGATCGCATGGCAGGCGCGCGCCACCAGTTCCTTGCCGGTGCCGGTTTCGCCCTGGATCAACAGCGGTGCATCCAGCGCCGCCACCCGCTGGGCGCGGGCCTTGAGCGTGCGGATGACCGGGGATTCGCCGAGCAGCGCATCAAAGCCTTCGGCATGGTCATGGTGCAGTGCCGACAGTTGTTCGCCGATGCGGTTGGGTTGGTAGAGGGTCAGCAGGCAGCCGGCGTCGGTGATCGGTGTGGCGTCCAGCAGCAGGGTCTGGCCGTTGACGCTGATTTCACGCAGCGGCAAGCGGAAGCCTTGCTCCAGCAAGGTGTCGAGCAGCGCCGGGTCATTGAACAGCTCGCTGATGCTTTCCCCAGCCGGTTCGCGGCCGTACAGGGCGATCAGCGCCGGATTGGCCAGCAGGATCTTGCCCGCGCTGTCCAGCGCCAGTACCGGGTCGGTCATGGCCGCCAATAGGGCGTCGAGTTGCAGGTGACGACGTTGGCCGGGAAGGATGTCCACCACCTTCACCGCTTGCACGCCCTGCACGCTGAACAGTGCGTCGCGCAGTTCTTCGAGCACGTCGGCGCTCAGGGTCGGCGCGTCGATGTAGACGTTGGGCGGCACCATTTCCACCGCATCCAGATTGAGATTGCGCCCACCGAGCAGGGCCAGGACTTCCTGGGTAATGCCGACGCGGTCGATGAAGCTGACGTGGATACGCATGGGGCGGATCTTGATTCTGGAGTGCGGAGGGTGGCCAGTATGCCTTGGAGATGATGGAGATCAAAATGTGGGAGCGGGCTTGCTCGCGAATGCGCTGTGTCAGTCCCTATATTCAGTGACTGATGCACCACATTCGCGAGCAGGCCCGCTCCCACAGGGGATTTGCGCTGTGATTACGCCAGGTGCTCCGGCTTGACCGGGTCGCCCGACTTTACATCCAACTGATTCCGTACATCCTCAAACATCATGTCGTACTGCTTGTGCATCGAGCCATTCAACACCGCCACCTTGGGCATTCCATACTTCTGCGCGATGTTCATGGCATGCCGGGCAAAGTCGAACGCCTGGTCCTTGGGCAGGAAAAACTCCTCCTTCAGGTCCTTGCCCTGCACCGAGCCATGCAGCTTGAACAGCATCCCCTTGCCTTCCTTGGGATCCTGGCTGACTTCGTAGTCGATACACAGGTTGTAGCTGTAGTCATCCTTGTTCAACGCGTGACGTTCAACGTGCAGGTGACCCGGTTCAAAGGTGGCCATAGGCGTCTCTCCTCTACTTCACAGATAGGTGATGCCAGGTTTTGCCGTGCTGATGCGTGTACCGGCGCTGCCCTGGACGATGGCTTCGATGTCCGAGAGTGAACCGATGACGGCGGTTTTGCCAGTCTGACGGGCGAACTCGCAGGCGGCTTGGACCTTGGGCCCCATGGAACCGGCCGCGAAGCCGAGTTTTTCCATTTCGTCGGGGTGGGCCTGGCCGATGGCCTTCTGGGTGGGTTTGCCGAAGTCGATAAAAGCGGCGTTGACGTCGGTGGCGATCACCAGCAAATCGGCTTTCAATTGCGATGCCAGCAGCGACGAGCACAGGTCTTTGTCGATCACGGCTTCAATGCCGCGCAGTTTGCCGTCCTCGCCGTACATTGTCGGAATGCCGCCGCCGCCGGCACAAATCACGATACTGCCTTTGTCCAGCAGCCAGGTGATCGGGCGGATTTCAAAGATGCGTTTTGGCCGTGGGCTGGCGACCACGCGGCGGTACTTGTCGCCATCCGGCGCAATGGCCCAGCCCTTTTCAGCGGCGAGTTTCTCCGCTTCGGCCTTGGAATACACCGGACCGATGGGCTTGGTCGGGTTCTGGAAGGCGGGGTCCTTGGCGTCCACTTCGACCTGGGTGAGCAGGGTGGCGAAGGGCACTTCAAAGTCCAGCAGGTTGCCCAGTTCCTGTTCGATGATGTAACCGATCATGCCCTCGGTTTCGGCGCCAAGCACGTCCAGCGGGTACGGTGAGACCTGGGTGTAGGCCGCTGCCTGCAACGACAACAGGCCGACCTGCGGGCCATTGCCGTGGGCGATCACCAACTCGTTGCCGGCGTGAATCTTGGCGATCTGTTCGGTGGCGATGCGAATATTGGCGCGTTGGTTGTCCGCCGTCATGGGTTCACCACGGCGGAGCAGGGCGTTACCGCCCAAGGCTACGACGATGCGCATACAGAGTGTCCTTCTGAAAGTTCTGATGAAGGAACGCGGTCAATGTGGGAGCTGGCTTGCCTGCGATAGCATCACCGCGGTCTGCTTGATAGACCGCGGTGCCTGCCTCGCGGGCAAGCCCGGCTCCCACAGTTGTCCTCATTGCCAACTTAAGATTTAGATATCCGCGAGCGCCGACACCAGAATCGCCTTGATGGTATGCATGCGGTTCTCCGCCTGCTCAAACGCGATGTTGGCCGGCGATTCGAACACGTCCTCGGTCACTTCCACGCCATTGGCCAGGTTCGGATAACGCGCAGCGATGTCCTTGCCCACCTTGGTTTCGCTGTTGTGGAACGCGGGCAGGCAGTGCATGAATTTCACGCGCGGGTTGCCCGAAGCTTTCATCATCTTGGCGTTGACCTGGTACGGCAGCAGTTGCTCGATGCGCTCGTCCCACGCTTCCACCGGCTCGCCCATGGACACCCAGATATCGGTGTGGATGAAGTCCACGCCTTTCACCGCTTCCTTAGGGTCTTCGGTGATGGTGATGCGTGCGCCGCTTTCTTCGGCAAACGCCTGGCACTGCTTGATGAAATCTTCGTGCGGCCACAGCGCTTTCGGCGCGCCGATGCGCACGTCCATGCCCAGCTTGGCGCCAATCATCAGCAGCGAGTTACCCATGTTGTAGCGGGCGTCGCCGAGGTAGGCGTAGCTGATGTCATGCAGCGGTTTGTCGCTGTGTTCGCGCATGGTCAGGGTGTCGGCGATCATTTGCGTCGGGTGGAATTCGGCGGTAAGGCCGTTGAACACTGGCACGCCGGCGAACTTGGCCAGTTCTTCGACGATTTCCTGTTCGAAGCCACGGTATTCGATGGCGTCGAACATCCGGCCCAGTACGCGGGCGGTGTCTTTCATGCTTTCTTTGTGGCCGATCTGTGACGACACCGGGTCGATGTAGGTGACGTGCGCGCCCTGGTCATGGGCCGCGACTTCGAAGGCGCAACGGGTGCGGGTCGAGGTTTTTTCGAAGATCAGCGCGATGTTCTTGCCCTTCAGGTGCGGACGCTCGGTGCCAGTGTATTTGGCGCGCTTGAGGTCGCGGGACAGGTCCAGCAGGTAGTTCAGTTCGCGGGTGGTGTGGTGCATCAGCGACAGCAGGCTGCGGTTGCGCATGTTGAAAGCCATGATGGATCTCCTTCTGTTTAGGTTATCCCCTTGGCCGGCGCCTTATGGGCGACGGCCAAGGCCTGGAAATTAATAGTCGATAGGGTCGCGGATGATCGGGCAGGTCATGCAGTGGCCACCGCCACGGCCGCGGCCGAGTTCGCCGGCACTGATGGTGATGACTTCCACGCCGGCCTTGCGCAGCAAGGTGTTGGTGTAGGTGTTGCGGTCGTAACCGATCACTACGCCAGGCTCCACCGCGACCACGTTGTTGCCGTCGTCCCACTGCTCGCGTTCGGCGGCGAAACTGTTGCCGCCGGTCTCGACCACACGCAGCGCCTTGAGGTTGAGGGCCGCGGCGACGGTTTCGAGGAAGTTGGTTTTCTCCCGCTGGATGTCGATGCCGTGCGGCTTGCTTTCATCCGGACGCAGAGTGAACGGCACGATCTGGTTGACCACTTCGGGGAAGACGGTGACCAGGTCGCGGTCGCAGAAGCTGAACACGGTATCCAGGTGCATCGCCGCGCGGGATTTTGGCAGGCCGGCAACGATCACTTTTTCCACTGCCTTGTTCTTGAACAGGTTGCGCGCCAGTTGGCCGATCGCCTGGTGGGACGAACGCTCGCCCATGCCGATCAGTACCACGCCGTTGCCGATCGGCATCACGTCACCGCCTTCCAGGGTGGAGGCGCCGTGTTCCTGATCCGGGTCGCCGTACCAGATCTGGAAGTCCGCGTTGGTGAACTCGGGATGGAATTTGTAGATGGCCGAGGCCAGCAGGGTTTCCTGGCGTCGCGCCGGCCAGTACATCGGGTTCAGCGTCACGCCGCCGTAGATCCAGCAAGTGGTGTCACGGGTGAACTGAGTGTTGGGCAGCGGCGGCAGGATGAAGCTGGAATGCCCGAGGAAATCGCGGAACATTTCGATGGTCTTGCCCCCGAAGCTGCTCGGCAGGTCATCGGCCGACACACCACCGATCAGGAACTCACTGATTTTGCGCGGCTCCAGGCTGCGCAGCCAGGAGCTGACCTCATCGACCAGGCCTAGGCCGACTGTGTTGGCGGTGATCTTGCGCTCCAGGATCCAGTCCAGCGCTTCGGGGATGGCGACGATGTCGGTCAGCAGGTTGTGCATTTCCAGCACATCAATATCCCGCTCGCGCATCTTGGTGACGAAGTCGAAATGGTCGCGCTTGGCCTGGGCGACCCACAACACGTCATCGAACAGCAGTTCATCGCAGTTGTTGGGGGTCAGCCGCTGATGGGCCAAACCTGGGGAGCACACCATGACTTTGCGCAGTTTGCCGGCTTCGGAATGTACGCCGTACTTCACTTTTTCCGTGGTCATTTCAGATCCTCCAGTGAACACACAATTAAAGCGTCAGGAAGCCGTCGTAGAGGCCATAGGCAGCCACCAGGGCGCCAATGATCACTGCGGCGAAAATCAACTTCTCGACGTTGGTGAATATCGGTTTGCCCAGTTCACGCTTGGCCTTGGCGAACAGGATCGCGCCGGGGGCGTAGAGCAGGGCAGAGAGCAGCAGGTATTTGGTGCCGCCGGCGTAGAGCAACCAGACCGCGTAGATCAGGGCGATGGCGCCGATGAACAGGTCTTTCTGGCGCTCTTTGAGGGCGTTTTCGTAAGTCTCCCCGCGCACCGCCAGCAACAGCGCATACGCCGCCGACCACAGGTAGGGCACCAGGATCATTGAGGTGGCGAGGTAGATCAGCGACAGGTAGGTGCTGGCGGAAAACAGCGTGATTACCAGGAATATCTGCACCATCGCGTTGGTCAGCCACAGGGCGTTGGCCGGCACGTGGTTGGCGTTCTCCTTGCGCAGGAATTCCGGCATGGTGTGGTCCTTGGCAGCGGCGAACATGATCTCCGCGCACAGCAACACCCATGACAGCAGCGCCCCGAGCAACGAAATGACCAAGCCGACGCTGATCAGCACCGCGCCCCAGTGGCCCACCACATGCTCCAGCACGGCGGCCATCGATGGATTTTGCAGTTTGGCCAGCTCCGGTTGGGTCATGATCCCCAGGGACAGCACGTTCACCAGCATCAGGAACAACAGCACGGTGATAAAGCCGATCACGGTGGCCTTGCCCACATCGGAGCGTTTCTCGGCACGGGCCGAGAAGATGCTCGCGCCTTCGATACCGATAAACACCCACACGGTGACCAGCATCATGTTGCGCACCTGGTTCATCACGCTGCCCAGGTCCGGGTTTTTCAGGCCCCAGATGTCAGCGGTGAAGATGTCCAGCTTGAACGCGAACAGCGCGATCAAAACGAACAGCACCAATGGCACCACTTTGGCGACGGTGGTTACCAGGTTGATGAACGCCGCTTCCTTGATGCCGCGCAGTACCAGGAAATGCACAGCCCACAGCAGCACTGAAGCGCCTATCACAGCGGCCGGCGTGTTGCCTTCGCCAAAGATCGGGAAGAAGTAACCGAGGGTGCTGAACAGCAACACGAAGTAACCCACGTTGCCCAGCCAGGCACTGATCCAGTAACCCCAGGCGGACGAGAAACCCATGTAGTCGCCGAAACCGGCCTTGGCGTAGGCGTACACCCCACCGTCGAGGTCGGGCTTGCGGTTGGCGAGGGTCTGGAACACGAACGCGAGGGTCAACATGCCCACGGCCGTAATGACCCAACCGATCAATACGGCGCCGACGTCAGCGCTGGCGGCCATATTTTGCGGCAGAGAGAAAATCCCGCCGCCAATCATTGAGCCGACGACCAGTGCAACCAGTGCGCCTAATCGAAGTTTTCCGGGAGATTCAGACATCGCATAACTCCAATGCAGGAGAAGAGAGACCACAGAATAAATCCGTGCGCTAATCAAACAGCTGACTCAGATCACTTCATTGGCACATTCCATTGTGAATTAATGACTTAGGGTGCAAAGCCGTGGGCAATAGTTTTCCGCGCAAAGGTGCTTTCCAGAGCGATCTCTGCGGTATTGGTTAATCATTTAGTGCTACGTGTGGACGTTTTAAACTAGCCCGTTTTCCCGAATGTGCAAACTTTTCATAAAGGCGACGATAAGGAACTAAGAAGCGACAGAGTAGTCGTCGTATTTAAATTCTAAATAAGCCTAAACCCGATAAACTGTCATGCCCTTGGGGTATTAGCGCAGTGTTTTTATCGCGGTCTCTAATAAACGCTACACTCGCTGGGTTAATTAGTTGAGTGCACAGTTGTCGGCTAAAACTTTTTATTCATTCAGGAGTGTTCATGTCCCAACCCACCCAGAAACTTCGGCTCAGTGCCCTGATCGCCCTGGTAGTGGGGTCGATGATCGGTGGGGGGATTTTCTCGTTGCCGCAGAATATGGCCGCGCGAGCCGAGGTAGGCGCGGTGCTGATCGGTTGGGCGATCACCGCCGTGGGCATGTTGACCCTGGCCTTTGTGTTCCAGACCCTGGCCAACCGCAAGCCCGAATTGGACTCGGGCGTGTATGCCTATGCCAAGGCGGGCTTCGGCGATTACATGGGTTTCTCCTCGGCCTGGGGTTACTGGATCAGCGCCTGGATGGGCAACGTGGGTTACTTCGTGTTGCTGTTCAGCACCCTCGGTTATTTTTTTCCGATATTCGGTCAAGGCAACACGCCGGTGGCCATCGGCTGCGCGTCCTTGCTGCTGTGGGCCGTGCATTTCCTGGTGCTGCGTGGGATCAAGGAGGCCGCGTTTATCAATCAGATCACCACCGTGGCCAAGATCGTGCCGCTGCTGATGTTTATCGTGATTGCCGGCGTGGCCTTCAAGGCCGAGATCTTCACCCGTGATATCTGGGGCGTGGGCAACCCGAATATGGGCAATGTGGTGGACCAGGTGCGCAACATGATGCTGGTCACCGTGTTTGTGTTTATCGGTATCGAGGGCGCCAGTGTCTATTCGGCGCGGGCCGAGAAGCGCTCGGACGTGGGTCGCGCCACGGTGATCGGCTTTCTGGGCGTGCTGGCGTTGCTGGTGCTGGTGAATGTGCTGTCGCTGGGCATCATGAGCCAGCCGCAGCTCGCACAACTGCAGAACCCGTCGCTGGCAGGTGTGCTGGAACACATCGTCGGCCCCTGGGGCGCGATGGCGATCAGCATCGGCCTGGCGGTATCGCTGCTCGGCGCCTTGCTGTCCTGGGCATTGCTGTGCGCGGAAATCCTCTACGCCACGGCCCATGACAAGACCATGCCGGCCTTTTTGAAAAAGGAAAACGCCAACCAGGTGCCGGTCAACGCGTTATGGCTGACCAATGTAATGATCCAGGTCTTCCTGGTGATCACCCTGTTTTCCCACAGCACCTACACCACCCTGATTTACCTCGCCTCATCGATGATCCTGGTCCCGTACCTGTGGTCGGCGGCCTATGCGGTGCTGTTGAGCGGGCGCGGCGAAACCTACCAGGGTGCCCATGGCCAGCGCATCAAGGACTTGCTGGTGGGCCTGATTGCCCTCGGCTACGCGGTGTGGCTGCTCTACGCCGGTGGCTTGAAGTACCTGCTGCTGTCTGCGCTGTTGTATGCACCTGGCGTGATCCTGTTTGCCCTGGCCAAGCGTGAGCAGGACCAGCCCCTGTTTACCCACGTGGAAAAAGGCATTTTCAGCTGCGTGATCGCCGGCGCTGGGCTGGCGGCGTATGGGTTGTATAGCGGAGTGTTGTCGTTGTGAGACTGGCGTATCAGCCGCCGTATGACTGGGCAGCGATGTTGGGTTTTTTGTCGGCGCGGGCGATCACTGGGATGGAGACCGTGGAGGCTGGCGTGTATCGGCGCAGCATCAGCGTCGGCGGGCAGCATGGCTGGATCAGCGTTGCGCCGGGGGCGGGTGATTGGCTGGACGTTGCGGTGGGCTTTGCGGACAAGGCGGCCTTGCCCGAGATCCAACGGCGCTTGCGCAAGATGTTTGACCTGGACGCCCAGCCGCAACGGATCAACCCGCAACTGGCGACTGACCCGTTGATGGCGCAACTGGTTGCGGCGCGGCCGGGCTTGCGCGTACCAGGCACCTGGGATGGTTTGGAGCTGGCGATCCGCGCTGTGCTGGGCCAGCAAATCACCGTGGTGGCCGCGATCCGTCTGGCAGGCAAACTAGTTGCGCAATACGGTCAGCCGCTGGCAACGCCGTATGCCGGTATCACCCACGTGTTCCCCACGCCGGACGTCTTGGCGGCGGCCGACCTCGCCACCCTGGGCATGCCCAAGGCGCGCGGGCGTACGTTGTCGGGCGTGGCCCAGGCGTTGCTGGATGATCCTGAGGTGTTCGAACCCAAGGCCAGTCTCAAGGAGGGCGTCGCAAGGCTGGTGGCGTTGGCGGGGATTGGCGACTGGACCGCGCAATACATCGCCATGCGCCAGATGCGCGAGGCGGATGCGTTCGCGTCGGGGGATATCGGGTTGATCAATGCGCTGGCGGCGCTGGAGGGCGGGCCGGTGTCGGCGCGGCAGTTGCTGATGCGGGCCGAGGCGTGGCGACCGTTGAGGGCGTATGCGGCGCAGCATTTGTGGACGTCGTTGCAACGGTCAGATTGATAGTGTCTGTACTGGCCTCTTCGCGAGCAAGCCCGCTCCCACATTTTGACCGAGTGCATCCTTTGGAATGCGGTCGAATGTGGGAGCTGGCTTGCCGGCGATAGCGGATTTCAGCTCACCACTGTGCCCGGTGCGACCCCAATTCCCCAGCCGGTAAATCCCACTGCAACGGTGTGCCGCTGATGGTTACTGGCGCAAGCAATCGGTGCGCCTGGCCCCAGGCTGTTTGCTCCACCACCAAACCCTGATCGCTCAATTCCTCGGCACGCAACGCCGGCTGCTCCGGCACCTGTCCCGTCTCCACCAACAACTTCGCCGTGCGCGCCAGCGACAACCGTGCCGAACCGCCGCGCCCCGACTTCAAGCGTTCGCTCAAGGCCTGAATCGCACTGGCCGCCATCAAGTAACCGGTGGCGTGATCCAGGGCCTGCAACGGCAGCGGCACCGGTTTGTCCACCTGTTTCCAGGCCATGCCTGCGTCGGCAATGCCGCTGCTCATCTGCACCAAACTGTCGAAACCCCGGCGATTACGCCATGGGCCGCTCCAGCCGTAGGCGTTGAGGCTCACGTCGATCAGGCCGGGGGCGAGGGTCTGCAGGGCGCTGGCGGTGTAGCCCAATTGCTCCAGGGCGTCGGCGCGGTAGCCGTGGAACAGGATGTCGGCGTCCTTGAGCAGGTTTTCGAACACCTGCCGGTCTTCGGGGCTCTTCAAGTCCATGCGGGCGCAGCGTTTGCCCAGGGTCATTTCCGGCACTACGCCGGGTTCGCTCCAGGTGGGCGAGTCGATGCGCAGCACGTCCGCGCCCAGGCCCGCAAGAAAGCGACTGGCCACGGGGCCGGCCAGCACGCGGGTCAGGTCCAGTACCTTGATGCCCGCCAACGGCCGCGCCACTGAGCCGAGCCAGGGTTTAACGCAGGTGGCTTCATCGGTCCGGCGCTGCACCAGCGCCTCGGCATTCACTGCCAGCCCTTGGGGATGCGACTGCCAGGCCTGCCACGAACGCATCTGCGCCGCGCAACCACCCTCGTCGACAATCGCCTGCTCCAGCTCAGCTGCTTTCCATTTGGCCACATAGGCCGCCATCTCGATGCGGTCGGCGGCTTTGCCCAGTACCCGCTCGGCGGCCGCGCGGTGATGGGGCGCGTTGGTGTGCAGGCGAATCCAGCCATCGGCGCTGGCGTAGTCGCCGGCCACCGGGTCCCACAGCGGTGGGACCTCCCAACCTGTCGGGCGAATCGAGGAGGAGAACCAGAAAGACGCGAGGCGCCGGTCCACACTGACGCTGGGCAGGCGCCCGGTCTGTTGCTGGATCAACTGGGCCACGGCTTGGCCGGCGGCGCCGATGCTGGCGCTGGCCAGGTCGGTCACGGCGAAGATCGAGGGCAGGGCGCCAGCTTCGGTAAAGGTCAGCGGCGTTTGTGGCAGATCAAGTGCGGCTTGGATGGGAGTCAGCAGGTCAGTCATCAAAGGCCCTCCTCAAGAGAAGGGCCACTATAGAAGATCAGGCCGGTGTGACAACCCCGGGTTCCAGTGGCAGGTCGATGCTGGCGACAAAGCCGCCGCCTGGGTGGTTGGCAAGAATCAGGCTGCCGCCATGACGTTCGGCGGCGCGACGTGCAATCGCCAGGCCCAGGCCGTGGCCTTGTGAGGTCTGGCCGGGGGCGCGATAGAAGGGCTCGCCCAGCTGGCTCAAGTGTTCGGCCTCAACGCCGGGGCCGTGGTCGCGTACGCTGATCAGGATCCGATCACCCTGACGCTGCGCCTGCAGTTCAATCGGCTGGCCCTGGGGATTGAAGCGCTGGGCATTGCGCAGCAGGTTATCCACCGCGCGTTCGATCATGGTCGGCCAGCCCTTCAGGTGCAGGTCGGTTTCGGCGTTCAGTTGCACTACCTGGTCCGGTGCGCCGAGTTGGGCGTCCTTTTGCAAGGTTTTGAGCAAGGCAGTGAGGTCGACCTCTTCGGCGCTGGCGTTATCGGCATCAACACGGGCCAGTACCAGAATTTCACTGATCAAGGCTTCCAACCGGTCGCATTCGCGGGTCAGGCGCGGCCAGAGTCTTTCCCGCTCTTCGGGGCTGGCGCGTTCGGCCAGCGCCAGGGCAATACGCAGGCGCGCGAGGGGCGAGCGCAATTCGTGGGAGACATCACGCAGCAATTGGCGCTGGCTGCCGATCAGGCTTTGCAGGCGGGCGCCCATGCGGTTGAAGTCGGTGGCCAGCACGCCGAATTCATCGCGGCGATTGGCCAGGCGCGCCAGGCTGTTCTGCTGGTAGGTGGCCTGGCCGAGGTCATGCACCGCGCCGCGCAAACGGCTGAGGGGGCGAGTGATGGACAGTGTCACCAGCAGGCTGAACAGGGTCAGCACCACCAAGGCAATCGCCAGCGCGCTCAACGGCCACAAAAGGCTGCTGCGGTGCCAGGCGTCGAGTTCCGGGTGGGGGATGCGATAGATCAGCAAGTAAGTGTCGCCGGTCTTTTCGCTGGTGTACTCGGCGGTCAGGCGACGCCAGGGCAGGTGGCCGTCCTGGCTGTCATTCTGGCGCGCTTCGAAGGCAGCGGCGCGGCGCGGGAAGGTGCCGCGTACCACCGGCTCGCCGCTTTCATTCAGCACTTGCACGTCGATGTGATACTGGCGTTTGCGCTGTTGCAGCAGGTCCTGGGCCGCGTCCTCGCCCTGGGCTTCGTAGAGCTGGGTCCACTCTTCGGCCAGGTTATTGAGGCCGGGGTGACGGCTGAGAATCCAGGCGTCTTGATTGAGCATATGCCCAAGCAGGATCGACAACCCGGCAACCAAGGCGATGGCCAGCCAGAAACTGGCCAGGATGCGCCAGAACAATGAACGCACAGGAAACCCTCAAACAGGAAAAGCCCAGCGGCGGGGGCCACTGGGCTGGGAGTGTTAACGCGGGAGCATTATTGCGCTTTTTGCGGCTGTTGCGCTTTCCAGGCCTGGAATTCCTTCCATTCGGCGCGACGCTGTTCCTGCTGCTTGACGATTTCGTCGAACTTCTTCTGCTGGTCAGGCTTGAGGACCGCACGGATGTCCGCCTGGGTTTTCTGCTTGCCGGCGGCGATCTCGTCCTGCATGGCTTTCTGGTCAGCGGCTGGCAGTTTGTCCAGGTACTTCTTGGTCAGGTCTTTGCGGGCGTGCCATTGGTCACCCATCAACTTGCCGATCTGCTGGCGCTGTTCCTTGCTCAGGTCCAGTTGGCTGAACGGGCCGCCTTTGCCACGCGGACCGTGTTCACCGCCGTGGCCCGGGCCACCCATCATGTGGCCGGAAGGTTCGCCCATCGGGCCTGGGCCTTCAGGCATTGCCGCCATGGCAACGGTGGGCAGGGCAGCGGCGAACATCAAAGCGATAAGGGTCTTGCGCATGGTGATTCTCCTGTCTCTATTCCGGTGAGTCCGGATGTGAGTAGATTACGGAGATCAAGGTCAGCGGCGGTCAGGTGTGGGTAAAGCTTCGGTAAAGAGGGATTTGTCGGTAACTGACAAAACTATCAGCGCCGAGCGTATCCCCTGTGGGAGCTGGGTTGCCTGCGATGCAGACGACTCGGTACCACAGGCACACCGAGTCGATCCTGTCGCTGCCTCGCTAAAGCTCGACAGCTCCCACAGGGTTCGAATCGACGTTGCGATTAGAGGCTGTAGTAGTAGCCGCGGCTGCGCAACGCCACGATCCGTGGCCGGCCATCCGGGTGCGGGCCGATCTTTTTGCGCAGGTTGCTGACGTGCATGTCCAGGCTGCGATCGTAAAGGGTCAGCTTGCGGCCCAAGGCGATCTGCGCCAGTTCCTGCTTGTCCAGCGGTTCGCCGGGCTGGCGCAGCAAGGCTTCCAGCAGGCGGCTTTCGGAGACGGTGAGGGCGAATTCCTGCTCGTCGATGCTGACCACGCCGCGCACCGGGCTGAAGCACAGGTCGCCCAATTCGAGCTGGGTTGACACGGCGGCCGGATGGCTGCGGCGCAATACGGCACGCAGGCGGGCGGTCAGCTCGCGCGGGTCGCAGGGCTTGGCCAGGTAATCATCCGCGCCCAGTTCCAGGCCGAGGATGCGGTCCAGCGGTTCGCCTCGGGCCGAGAGCATCAGCACCGGCAGCTCCGGGTGGTCGTTGCGCAATTGCTTGAGCAGCTCAAGCCCGCTGCCGTCAGGCAGCATCACGTCGAGCACCACCGCTGCCGGAGCGCTGTCGGCCAAGGCTTTGCGGGCGCTCAAGCCATCATGGCAGGCGCGCACCTGGAAGCCTTCCTGGCTCAACCAACTGGTCAGCAGCTCGCAGAGCTCCTGGTCATCATCTATCAGTAACAGCTCGCTCATGACTCACTCAATTTAGCCATTGTCGACGGCGACGGTGCCCACCGCTGGCGAAGATCCCGCACAGCAGGGCGATCAGTGCAACGGCCCCGCCGGTGACGAACCACTGTTGTTGCTCAGTCAGCCAGCGGGTCAAGGCGCCGCCCTGTGTCTCTTTGAGTTGCTGGGCCAGGCGTTGGTTCTCTTGGCGAAGGCGACTCAATTGAGTGCTTTCACGGCTAGCGTCGGCACTTTGCAACTGCTTGCTCAGTTCTTCGCGCTGGCGTTCGCTTTCTTTCAAACGTTGCTGCAACTCGGTGATCTGGGCGCCGGCACTCAAGGACAGGGGCGTGGAGCTGCCGGTGTTCGAGGTTTCTTCAGCGTGGGCCGTAGCCCCGATCATTACCACTGCCAACAGACACAACTGACGTAAGCGCATCGGAACTCCTGATTCCACACGAATATTCAGAATGTTGTCGGCAGGTTACCGAGAATAATGAGCAATTAGGAGTACGCCGAACCGATTAGGCTCGGCGCGGCCGTTATCAAGGCAGGACTTGCTTGAATGGCTTGATCACAACGTCAGCGTAAACCCCGGCTGCCACATAAGGATCAGCCTTGGCCCAGGCCTGGGCATCGGCCAGGGAGGCGAACTCGGCGACGATCAGGCTTCCGGTGAAACCGGCGTCGCCTGGGTCGTTGCTGTCTACCGCAGGGTGCGGGCCGGCCAGCACGATTCGGCCTTCGGCCTGCAGCTGCTTGAGGCGCTCGACATGGGCCGGGCGTACGCTCAGGCGTTTTTCCAGCGAGTTGGCCACGTCGGTGGCAATGATGGCGTAGAGCATGTCAGTCCTCGGTTTTAGGCGTGGTAGGGGCGACGTCATGCAAGTGGCGCGACAGGTAGATGCCCTGGCCCACCAGGAACAACACGGTCATGGCCAGGCTGCCGAACACTTTGAAATCGACCCAGTAGTCCTGGAAGGTAAAAGCCACGAACAGGTTGGCGGCGCCACAGAACAGGAAGAACACGATCCAGGCTACGTTCAAGCGTGTCCACACCGGGTCCGGCAGGGTCAGCGCATGGCCCATGATCCGTTTGATCAGCAGGCGATCACCGATGAAGTGGCTGCCGATAAACACCAGCGCGAACAGCCAGTTCACCACCGGCGCTTTCCATTTGAGGAAGGTTTCGCTGTGAAACGCCAGGGTCAGGCCGCCGAAGACCAGGCACGCGACCAGGGTGAGCCATTGGCTTTTTCCAGCTTGCGCTGGGAGATGAAGATGGCGCCGTAGACAACGATGGAGCTGATGATCAGGACGGCGGTGGCGCTGTAGATGCCCCCGAACGACAGCTCATGACCGGCGATTTCGATGACCCTGGGGTCGAGTTTGGTAACGATGAAAAACAGCAACAGCGGGATGAAGTCGATGAATTGTTTCACAGTAAGAGCCAGAAGCTGGATGTGGCGGCATAATAACAAACATCCTTGGTAGCGAAAGCGCCAGCTGACTTGAGGTTACACATCCCCGTGAATGTTGATTTGCACTGCCACAGCACGGCCTCCGACGGCGCCTTGGCGCCCGCGGTACTGGTTGCGCGTGCGTTTGAAAAAGGCGTGCGAGTCCTGTCCTTGACCGACCACGACACCCTCGAAGGCCTCGACGAAGCCCGCGAAGCCGCCCATTCATTGGGCATGCAACTGGTCAATGGCGTGGAATTGTCCTGCACCTGGGGCGGCGCCACCATTCATGTGCTCGGCTATGGTTTTGATCAGCAAGCCCCGCCGCTGGTGCAGGCCATCGCCGATTTGCACGATGGCCGCTGGCTGCGGTCCGAAGAAATAAGCCGCAAGCTCAGCCTTAAAGGCATGCCCGGCGCCCTGGAAGGCGCCCGCGCCATCCAGCAGGACCTGGGTGACAGTGGTAATGCACCGGCCCGGCCGCACTTTGCTGACTGGATGGTGCGGGAAGGTTTTGTCAAAGACCGCGCCGAAGCCTTCCGTAAATGGCTGGGCGCGGGCAAGTTGGGGGATGTGAAGCAACACTGGCCGACCCTGGAAGACACCGTCGGGACCTTGCGGGCCTCCGGCGCCTGGGTCAGCCTGGCGCATCCCTGGCATTACGATTTCACCCGCAGCAAGCGCCGCAAGCTGATCAGCGACTATATTGGAGCGGGCGGCCACGCGATTGAAGTGGTCAACGGGCATCAACCTGCCGAGCAGGTCGGCAGCCTGGCGATTCTTGCTCGCGAATTTGGTCTGCTGGTCAGCGCCGGCAGTGACTTTCATGGCCCAGGTGGGTGGTCCGAAATTGGCGAGTATCGCCAGGTACCTGAAGACCTGCCGCTTTTGTCGGGGCGATTCAAGCATGACCCCATTATTGCCACCGTCTGAACAGGTAGAACACGTGAGTCAATTCTTCCAGATTCATCCGGAAAACCCCCAGGCGCGCCTGATCAAACAGGCCGTCGAGATCATTCGTGCCGGCGGCGTGGTGATCTATCCGACTGACTCGTCCTACGCCATTGGTTGCCAGATCGGCGACAAGGGCGCGGTCGAGCGTGTACGGCGCCTGCGCCAGCTGGACGACAAGCACAACTTTGCGCTGATCTGCAGCGACCTGTCCCAGCTTGGGCTGTTCGCCAAGGTCGACACCGGCACCTTCCGCCTGCTCAAGGCCCACACACCAGGGCCCTACACCTTTATTCTCAATGCCACCCGCGAAGTGCCGCGCCTGTTGCTGCACCCAAAGAAGCGCACCATCGGCCTGCGGGTGCCGGAACACCCTATCGCCCTGGCGCTGCTGGCCGAGTTGGGTGAGCCGCTGATGAGCGTGTCGCTGATCCTGCCCGGTGAAACCGAGCCGCTGTACGACCCATACGAAATGCGTCAATTGCTGGAAAAGCAGGTCGACCTGATCATCGACGGCGGCTACGGCGGCAACAAGGCCTCCACCGTGATCAACCTGGCCGACGGCGAACCCGAAGTGATCCGCGTGGGTTGCGGCGACCCGGCGCCGTTCATGGTCGAGGCCTGAATGTCAGCCGTGGAAACCGTTGACCCCCAGGCGGGCGCCCAGCAGGAACTGCCGTTTGCCATGGTGTATGGCCAGGCGGTCATGGAGATGCCGCTGGACTTGTACATTCCGCCGGACGCCCTGGAAGTCTTCCTTGAAGCCTTCGAAGGCCCGCTGGACTTGCTGCTGTACCTGATCCGCAAGCAGAACATCAATATCCTCGACATCCCGGTGGCGGAAATCACTCGGCAGTACATGGGCTATGTCGAGCTGATGCAGTCGGTACGCCTGGAACTGGCCGCCGAGTACCTGGTGATGGCCGCCATGCTCGCCGAGATCAAGTCGCGCATGTTGCTGCCGCGCTCGGAAACGGTGGAAGCCGAAGAAGACGATCCGCGCGCCGAACTGATCCGCCGCCTGCAGGAATACGAGCGTTTCAAGGCCGCTGCCGAAGGTATTGATGGCCTGAGCCGCGTGGGTCGCGACGTGGTAGTGCCCAAGCTCGACGCCCCCGAAGCCCGCGCGCGCAAACTGTTGCCCGACGTGAGCTTGGAAGAATTGTTGATGTCCATGGCCGAGGTGCTGCGCCGTGGCGATATGTTTGAAAGCCACCAGGTCAGCCGTGAGGCGCTGTCCACCCGCGAGCGCATGAGCGACGTGCTGGAGCGCCTCAAGGGTGGCGGGTTCGTGCCGTTCGTCGAGCTGTTCACCGCCGAAGAAGGGCGTCTGGGGGTGGTGGTGACTTTTATGGCGATCCTCGAATTGGTCAAGGAGTCCTTGGTCGAGCTGGTCCAGAATGAGCCTTTTGCGGCTATCCACGTGCGGGCGCGAGCCGAATAAAGAGCTGAATCGATGAATCTGACTGAACCCCGCGAACTGGCGCCGCTGCTGGAGGCGTTTCTCCTGGCCTCGGGCAAACCGCAATCCCTGGAGCGCCTGTTCGAACTCTTTGAAGAAGCCGAGCGCCCCGAGCCGCCGGTATTCAAGAAGGCGCTGGAGATCCTGCGCAAATCCTGCGACGGTCGCGCCTTTGAGTTGCGCGAAGTGGCATCGGGTTATCGCCTGCAGATCCGCGAGAAGTTTTCCCCGTGGGTCGGCCGCTTATGGGAAGAGCGCCCGCAGCGTTATTCGCGGGCGATGCTGGAGACCATGGCGCTGATCGCCTATCGCCAGCCGATCACCCGGGGCGAGATCGAAGATGTGCGTGGCGTGGCGGTCAACAGCCATATCGTCAAGACCCTGCTGGAGCGCGAGTGGATCCGTATCGTCGGCTACCGCGACGTGCCCGGTAAACCGGCAATGTTCGCCACCACCAAGGTGTTCCTCGACCACTTCAACCTGAAGAACCTCGACGACCTGCCGCCGCTCGCCGAACTGCGCGAAATGGAGGCCGAGCCGGTGCTCGACTTCGACGACGCCCCGGTCCCGGCCAGCCTGCAGGAAATGGCCGACGCCACCGCCGAACCGGAAGAACCCAAGGACGAGACCAGTTTCCATACGCTGTTGCTGGAACTGGACGACATGGAACAGGGCATCAAGACCGACTTCGACGACTTGTTGCGTGATGGCGCGGCGGAGCCTGAAACCCAAGTGAACGTGGACGTAGAGCCCGAGGTCGAACCCGAGCCCGAGGAAGACATCCTCGGCGTGGCCGAAGCCCGGGAAAAACTCCTGGCCGCCGTCGCCGCCCTCGAACAGCCGCCGCTGAGCGACGAAGAAGACGAAGCCCGGGCCCTGGCCGAAGCCATTGAGGCCGAGCGCCGCCAGTTCGAAGACTGACGCGATCCACCAGCCACCGCTCCCACATTTGATTATTGTTGCCAGGGAGAAATCATATGAGTTCAACCAAAGACCCTTGCATCAGCGTCTGCAAATTCAGCGACGCCATCTGCCTCGGCTGTGGCCGCAGCAAGCGCGAAATCCGTGCCTGGAAGAAACTCGACAAGGTTGATAAGCGCACCGTCTTGGCCGAAGCCGAGCTGCGATTGCTGGCCCTGGGCGCCACCGGTCGGCGGAAAAGCAAATGACTTGGGTCTTATCGACTACTCTCTGATGCGCAACGCGCGCCATGCGCGTATGATTCGCGACCCTTTGCCGATGTATTCGGCCAAAGCCCCGCTTTCAAGACTCTTCAGGCCACGCCTGAATCGACCCACCGGGAGGTGCTTAAGATGAACGACAAAGACCAGAACGACAGCCAGGAAATCGGCCCAGCAGGCGAAAAACTGCAAAAGGTGCTGGCGCGTATCGGCGTGGGCTCGCGCCGCGACGTCGAAGCCTGGATCACCCAGAAGCGCATCAAGGTCAACGGCGTCGAGGCCACGCTCGGCCAGCGCGTCGACCTGCACGATGCAATCACCATTGATGGCAAGGTCATCAAGCGTGAAGAGGCTGCCGAATCGGTGCGCCGCGTGATCATGTACAACAAGCCCGATGGCGAGATCTGCACCCGTGACGACCCGGAAGGCCGTCCGACCGTGTTCGACAAGATGCCCAAGCCCAAAGAAGGCCGTTGGATCAACATCGGCCGTCTCGACATCAACACCACCGGTTTGCTGATGTTCACCACCGACGGTGAACTGGCCAACCGTCTGATGCACCCGTCCTACGAAATGGACCGCGAATACGCCGTGCGTGTGCGTGGCGAAGTCGATGACGAGATGATCGAGCGCCTCAAGGCGGGCGTGGTGCTGGAAGACGGCCCGGCCAAGTTCACCGACATCAAGCAGGCACCAGGCGGCGAGGGTTTCAACCACTGGTACCACTGCGTGGTGATGGAAGGTCGTAACCGTGAGGTTCGTCGCCTGTGGGAATCCCAGGGCCTGGTGGTCAGCCGCCTGAAGCGCGTGCGTTTCGGCCCGGTGTTCCTGAACTCCGACCTGCCGATGGGCCGCTGGCGCGAAATGAGCCAGTACGAAGTCGACATCCTCAGCGCCGAAGTCGGCCTGACGCCGGTCGCGATGCCGCAGATGAACGCCAAGAGCAAAGACAAGCTTGAGCGTATGCAGCGCAAATCGTCGCGCCCTGTGGCGCGCACCGAGCGTGTTGCCCGCACTCTGCGCCCGGCGCTGAATGCTCCGGCGACCGGTGGTCGTATCTCCCGTGAGCCGCAGATCGAAGGTGAGCGTCGCCCAACCGCGCCGTCACGTCAGGAAGGCGAGCGTGCGCCACGTGCGCCGCGTCCTGCCCCGGCGGGTGGTCGTAGCAACCGTGGTGAAGCCGATCGCCCGGCTGACAACGCCAGCACCAAGCGTCCAGCCAAGCCGGCGGCGAACAAACGCCCTGGCCCGAAACTGGTCGCGGATGAGCCGTCGGGCAAGCGCCGTGGCGCCCCGGCGGGTTCGGGTCAGCGTCCTGGTTTTGGTCGCAAGAAGCCGCAGTGATACCGTAAGCGCTGCACAAAAACGCCAACCCTAGGGTTGGCGTTTTTTTGGGGTCTGACATTTGGTAACCCAATCAAATGTGGGCGCTGGCTTGCCTGCGATCGCATCACTGCGGTCTGTCTGATAGACCGAGGTGCCTGCATCGCAGGCAAGCCAGCTGCCACATTTAGAGCCTCAGCGTTCATGAGGTCAGTGTTTAGAACGCAAACCTGCCATCAAACACCGGCTTGTCATCCAGCGCCAACACCCCACTGGAAAAGATCAAATCCAGGTGATGGCTGCCTTTCTGCCCGCCACCCAGGCCCAGGTGCAACCCGCAATGGCGCTCCTCAAAACCGGCATTGCGCGCATACAAGTCCTTGACGCCTTCGTTGGTGCCAATCCCCAACTCCTCGACACGCCGGTTGGACGGGTTGGCATTCAGGTACTTGTTGAAATCATCCGCCAACCCCGGCACGTCACTGGCCACGCTGCAAATGGTCGAGTTCTCGATCCACAGTTCCAGCGGTGACTCCAGCACCCCATATTTACGCGCGAACGGGATGGTGCTGAGAAAGGTACCGACAAACCGCACTTGGCCGTTGATGGCTTCGCTGTGGGTGGCGATCTCGCCGGGGGCCAGGTCGTGGTTGCCGACGCCGTTGATATTCGTCCACTTCTTGATGCTGCTCATCGGCGCTTCCAGGCGTGAGCCGTGCTTGTCGGTAAAGCTCAGCACCGTGGCTTGGGACATGCGTCGGATCAGCGTGGCGTTGAGGTCGGCAATGCGCTGGGGCTCGACGCTGAAGGTGTCGTAGAAGTAGTCGCCGTAATCCTTGAACAACAGGGACTTTTTCCAGTGCTCGGCCATCACGCCTTGCAGGGCGCGGATAAAGTCCGGGCCTTCGGCGCGTGGGTTGGGCAAGGTAGAGGAGTCGTAGAGAAACAAGTACAGGTCGCAGGCTTCGATGGCCTCGGCCAGGGTGTCGCTGGCGGCCAGGTCCAGACGCTGCACCTGGAAGTTGAAACGGGCGGCGCTGCTGTGGGTGATCGCCTGCGCGATGGCGTCGTAGCGTTCGGTATGGCCCAGCAACACGGTGGGGCGGCTCAGGCCATTGAGGGCCGGGTGATGCGCGAGGTAGTAGAGAAAGTGTTCGACGGCGCGGGCCTTGTCCATGACGTGCTTCCTTTTGTGCCTTGGGTAAGGGGGCAGGTGCCGTGCACAGCACCTGCCGGATGCCTGCCGGTGTTTAGAATGGCCACATCGCGGTGCCGAACGGCACAACGGCGTCGGCTTGCATCATTTCAACGGCGGCCTCATGGGTCGGCGCTTCAAACCAATCGTCGAGTTGCAGTTCGGTTTCCAGGTCGTTTTCCAGTGCTTGCATGGTGTATCTCCTAGAGGACGTTGTTTGAGGACGGCTTGCCAACGGGCTTCGCTGGCAAGTGGAAAGAACCTAGGAGAGAGTGTTTCAAAATGCAAAATTTTTATTGACACGGTTTCATTTGGATTTTTTGTTCTGTTTTTTCGTTCCGATTTTTTCTTTAGGAAATTCAGTGAGCTGTCGCGGCTAAATTGCGGGAAGTTTGCGCGCGACAATTTTTCTTCAAATCATGGCTGTAACGTTATTTTTCCGTGCTGTAACGATTAGTTTACGTGTAAATGGCGACATTATGGGTCGATCCTGCCCTGTAAGGATTACCTGACAGATCGTCGCACTCGCCTTTCGAGGGCGCCCCCAAGCTGTCGAGCGGTGTACAATCCGCCGCGTTTTACTGTGACCCCCTTGCGTAACCACGCAAAAGGCCAAGACCTCAGGGTTTACCCACCCTGATCACTCCGCCTGGCCACGAGCCGGACGGGTTCGATTTCGTCACAGATAAAAACAAACAGGTGACGCATGACCGTTAGAAAGACGCTGTACTCCTGGTGCCTGCGCTGGGGTTTGAGCGGCGCTGCTTGAGTCGGTAATTCAAGGCAGCAACCTGCATTCAACATCATCAAACCTTGCGTGAGAGCCTTTTCATGAGTGTTTCCCCTTCCTCTTCAGGCGAGCTGAAACGCGGCCTGAAAAACCGGCATATCCAGTTGATCGCCCTGGGTGGCGCCATTGGCACCGGCCTGTTCCTCGGTTCGGCCGGGGTGCTTAAATCCGCCGGCCCGTCGATGATCCTGGGCTATGCCATCTGCGGCTTCATTGCCTTCATGATCATGCGCCAGCTGGGCGAAATGATCGTCGAAGAGCCGGTCGCCGGTTCCTTCAGCCACTTTGCCCACAAGTACTGGGGCGGCTTCGCCGGCTTCCTGTCGGGCTGGAACTGCTGGATCCTGTACATCCTGGTGGGCATGTCGGAGCTGACGGCCGTCGGCAAATACGTGCACTACTGGTGGCCGGAGATCCCGACCTGGGTCTCGGCCGCAGCCTTCTTTGTGCTGATCAACCTGATCAACCTGGCCAACGTCAAAGTCTTCGGTGAAGCCGAGTTCTGGTTCGCCATCATCAAGGTGGTGGCCATCGTCGGCATGATCGCCCTGGGCAGCTATCTGCTGGTCAGCGGCACCGGTGGGCCACAGGCCTCGGTGACCAACCTGTGGGAGCATGGCGGATTCTTCCCCCATGGCGTCGGCGGGTTGGTGATGGCCATGGCAATCATCATGTTCTCTTTCGGTGGCCTGGAAATGCTCGGCTTTACCGCGGCTGAAGCGGACAAACCGCGCACCGTGATCCCGAAAGCGATCAACCAGGTGATCTACCGTATCCTGATCTTCTACATCGGCGCTTTGGTGGTGCTGTTGTCGCTGACGCCGTGGGACAGCCTGTTGGCGACCCTCAACGCCTCCGGCGATGCCTACAGCGGCAGCCCGTTCGTGCAGGTGTTCTCGATGCTGGGCAGCGACACTGCCGCGCACATCCTCAACTTCGTGGTCCTGACGGCCGCGTTGTCGGTGTACAACAGCGGGACGTACTGCAACAGCCGCATGCTGTTGGGTATGGCCGAGCAGGGCGATGCGCCCAAGGCCTTGGCGAAGATCGACAAGCGCGGCGTACCGGTGCGTTCCATCCTCGCTTCGGCGGCGATCACCTTGGTGGCGGTGCTGATGAACTACCTGATCCCGCAACACGCGCTGGAACTGCTGATGTCGCTGGTCGTGGCGACGCTGGTAATCAACTGGGCGATGATCAGCTTCTCCCACTTCAAGTTCCGCCAACACATGAACCGCACCGGCCAGGTGCCGTTGTTCAAGGCGTTGTGGTACCCGTACGGCAACTATGTGTGCTTGGCGTTCGTGGTGTTTATCCTGGTGATCATGCTCATGATTCCGGGCATCCAGGTGTCGGTGTTCGCGATTCCGGTGTGGGTGATGTTTATGGCGGTGTGTTATGGGATCAAGAACAAGCGTAGTGCGCAGCAAGCGTTGGCGCCGGCTGCTTCACCAGTGAAGTGAGGCTTGCGTGAGATCAACCAAACCCGGCCATGCGCCGGGTTTGTTGTTTCAGGAATAGGCGAGAGCGCATTCGCGTATCCTTGGCTGCCCCCACAGAGAATCCTGCCGCCTATGCTGGTGATTTCCAACAACGTCCACTTGCCCGATGCCGAGATCGAGCTGACCGCTATTCGCGCCCAGGGCGCCGGTGGGCAGAACGTCAACAAGGTGTCGAGTGCGGTGCACCTGCGATTTGATATCCCCGCATCGTCGCTGCCGGCGTTCTATAAGGAGCGGCTGCTGGCGCTACGCGACAGCCGGATCACCAGTGAAGGTGTGCTGGTGATCAAGGCCCAGCAATACCGGACCCAGGAGCAGAACCGCGCGGATGCGTTGGCGCGTCTGGTGGAGTTGATCCTCAGCGCCACCAAGGTGGAGAAGAAACGCCGCCCGACCAAGCCCACCCTGGGTTCGAAAAAGCGCCGTCTCGAATCCAAGACCAAGCGTGGCAGCATCAAGGCTGGGCGTGGCAAGGTCGACTTTTAGTCGCCACGCCCCTCGCGGGCCTTGGGCGCCTGGCGGTACAGGTACACACTCAGCAGCAAGCCACCGAGGGCGGCCAGGGCGGCGAACAGGAAGATCGACGCAAAGCCGAACCCTGCCGCCACCGCTCCGGCGAGCGGGCCGGTGATGCCCAGCGACAGGTCGATAAACAGCGAGTAGGCGCCCACCGCCGAGCCGCGGCTGGACGCCGGAACCAGGTTGACAGCCTCCACCCCCAGCGCCGGGAACACCAGGGAAAAGCCAAAGCCGCTCAACGCTGCGCCGGCCAGGGCCAGGTTGGCGTCGGGTGCCAGCCATAACAGCAGCAAGCCAAGAATCTCCACCGACAGGCAGGCAATCGCCACGCGAAAGCCGCCGATCCGGTTGATCAGGTTCCCGAACAACAACCGCGCACCGATAAAGCTGGCGCCGAACAGGCTCAGGGCCCACACCGCGTTATCCCAATGCTGGGTGGTGTAATACAAGGTGATGAAGGTCGCGATGGTGCCGAAGCCGATGGAGCCCAGCGCCAATGCACAGCCATGGGGCAATACGCGGCCCAGTACATTCATGAAGGGCAGGCGCACGCCGGCAACAATCGGCGCGGCGACCTTGTTCCAGGCCAGCAGCAGGCCGACGATTGCCAGCAGGATGATGCTGACGCCCATGCTCCACAGCCCGAAGTGTCTGACCAGCACCACGCCCAGTGGCGCGCCGACGGCCAGCGCGCCGTAGCTGGCGATGCCGTTCCAGGAAATCACCTTGGCGGTGTTCTGCGCCCCGACCCGCCCAATGCCCCAGCCGATGGAGCCCGAACCCACCAGGCTTTCCGCGCTGCCAAGGACCAGGCGGCCGATCAACAGGCTACCCAGGCTCAAGGCCGGCAGGCTTGAGAACCACGCCGCGAGCAGCATGAACACACCGCTCAGTCCGCAGCCCGCCAGGCCGATCAGCACAGCGCGCTTGCTGCCCAGGTTGTCGATGATCTTGCCCGCATAGGGGCGGCTCAGGAGGGTGGCCAGGTATTGCACGCTGATCACCAGGCCGGCGATCACTGCGCCGTAACCCAGTTCACTGTGGACATAGCCTGGCAATACGGCCAGGGGAATGCCGATGTTCAGGTAGCCAATGAAGGTGAACAATACGATGGAAACAACTTGCAGCGTGACCGCCATGGGGCGCTGGGTATCGGGCATGGGGAGAGGTCCACTGTCGCGGCAGGTAAAGATAGGCTGCTAATGATACCGGGGGTTTGGCTCGCGCAGGGCGGTAAAACGCAAAAACCTCCGCTCAGAAAGACGTCAGGCTTTGGTCGAGGCGAGCAACTGGGTGGTGACCAGGGCGGCGAGGGCGTTTTCCTGGGTGCCGAAGCGTTTGAGCAGCCGCGCTTGTTTGTCGGCGCTGAGGCGGTTCCAGATTTCGACCATCTGCAAGGCAGCGTCGAGTACGGCGGTATCCGGGGTGTCGGGAAGGGTATCGGTCATGGCGGGCGTCTCGATTCATTCAGGCAGTGTGGAAAGCGCTCAAAACGCTGCGCTTTCCACACGGTCTGGTACGGCGTCAGTCCTGGCTTTTGCTGTCGACTGGTTTTGCTTCTTTGGCCTCAGGCTGTTTGTCACTGGCCTGCTGCGGTGTTGGCTGCTCTGTAGGGTGCAGGCTTGGGAAGGGGAGATTAGGTATCTCGTGCATCGTCGTCGCTCCTCGCAAGGTCTGTTTTTTCAATCGCAGGTGATTCCGCGCTCTCAAAAAGCCTTGGCAGGATACAGCACTGCAAATGACAAAAAGATTTTTATGTCCTCGGAGGGATGAACTTTCATCGTTTAAACGGTCGTTTGGTCAGAACGGTACCTTGCCCAGGATCATGTCGCGGTACATCACAAAATCACCCAACAGGCTGTAGAACGGGTGCTGGAAAGTCGCCGGGCGGTTCTTTTCGAAGAAGAAGTGGCCGATCCAGGCAAAGCTGTAACCGGCAATCGGCAAGGCAATCAGCAGGCCCAGCGAACCTTTGCCGATGGCATACGCCAGGATGCCGATCACCAGCGTGGTGCCGATAAAGTGCAGGCGCCGGCAGGTGCTGTTGGCATGTTCACTCAGGTAGTAGGGGTAGAACTCAGCGAAGCTGTTGAATCGCTTGATGTTTTCCACGATGACCGGCCCTTTGATTATTGTGCCGCCCAACAGATGTTCGGCGGGGAGCTTATTTGAGTCTAGAGTGATCAGTGGTAACAGCCAGTGACAATAGATGCCACTTTAGTATCCTTGGCTTCCTGGCTGCCGTTTGAGCCTGCTTTATTAAGACGACGCCATGAGCGAACGAACAACTTCTGCAAGCTGGGCGATGGGGATAGTGAAGGCATTGGAAATGGACGGCCTGGATTGCCGTGCCTTGTTCAAGCAGCTCGGTCTCGACTACGCCGCCCTGAGCGACCCCGATGCGCGGTTCCCGCAGGATTCCATGACGCGCCTGTGGCAGCGGGCGGTAGAGCTGTCGGGCAACCCGGCGATCGGCCTGAACATGGGCAAAGTGGTGCGTCCGGCATCGTTTCATGTGGCCGGGTACGCGCTGATGTCCAGCAACACCCTGGCTGAAGGCTTCATGCGCCTGGTGCGTTACCAGCGGATCATTGCCGAAAGTGCCGACCTGAGTTTCCAACTGGTTCCCGAAGGTTATGCGCTGATTCTGACGGTACACGGTGATCATCTGCCGCCCACTCGGCAAAGTGCCGAAGCGTCGCTGGCCAGCGCCTTGGCGCTGTGCGGCTGGTTGACGGGCCGCACGCTGCAGCCACGCAAAGTGGTGCTGCAAGGTGAGCAGCCGGCGGACTTGGCCCCGTATAAACAAGCCTTCCATGCGCCGCTGGAGTTCAACGCGCCCTATGACGCGCTGATTTTTGAGCGGGCCGACATGGATGCGCCGCTGCCTACGGCCAACGAAGCCATGGCACTGCTGCATGACCGCTTTGCCGGTGAATACCTGGCGCGTTTCTCGGAAAGCCGTGTGACGCACAAGGCGCGGCAGGTGTTGTGCCGCCTGCTGCCCCAGGGCGAGCCCAAGCGTGAAGTGGTGGCCCAGGCGCTGCACTTGTCCCAGCGTACCTTGCAGCGGCGCTTGCAGGAGGAGGGGACCAGCTTTCAAACGCTGCTCGACGACACCCGTCGCGAGTTGGCCGAGCAATACCTGGCACAGCCCAGCATGACCCTGTTGGAAATCGCCTACCTGCTGGGTTTCGCCGACCCGAGCAATTTCTTTCGTGCGTTTCGCCGTTGGTTTGATGCCACGCCCGGTGAATACCGGGCGCGGTTGCTGGACGCGTCGAGCGTCAGTGGCGCCAAAACGCCGGAATGCACAGAACAAAGACCGTAATAATCTCCAGCCGGCCGAGCAGCATGCCCAGCGACAGGATCCACTTGGCCGCATCCGGCAGGCTGGCGAAATTGCCCGCTGGGCCGATGGTTTCGCCCAGGCCTGGGCCCACGCCTGAAACGGTACTCGCGGCGCCGGTCAAGGCGGTCATCCAGTCCAGGCCAAGCAGGGACAAGGCCAGGGCGATAGCGCAGATGGTGATGGCGAAGAAAAACGAAAACGTCAGGATCGAGCGCACGATCTCTTCGTCGAGGCGGTGGCCGTTGTACTTTTGCTTGATCACCGCACGAGGGTGGATCAACTGGTTCAAGTTGGCCTTGAGCAGGATATAGGCGACCTGGAAACGGAAAATCTTGATCCCGCCGGCGGTCGAGCCGGAACAGCCGCCGATAAAACCCAGGTAGAAGAACAGCATCAGCGAGAAGTTGCCCCACAGGCTGTAGTCCCCCAGGGCGAAACCGGTGGTGGTCACCACCGACGTGACGTTCAACGCCACATGCCGCAAGGCATCCAGCCAATGCAGGTTGGTGGTCCACCAGTACCACGTGCCGAGCACCAGCCAGGTCACCACCAGCAAACCGAGCAAGCCCTGCACCTGCTGATCCTTGATCAGCGCCCGACGGTTGCCACGCAGCGTGGCCACGTACAGGGTGAACGGCAGGCTGCCAAGGATCATCACCACCACCGCCACCCAGTGCACGGCGGGTTGTTTCCAGTGCGCCAGGGATTCGTCGGAGGTGGAAAAACCGCCGGTGGAGATCGCCGACATCGCATGATTGATCGCATCGAACACGCCCATGCCGGCCCACCAGAACGCCAGGCTGCCGAGGATGGTGATGCCCACATACGCGGCCACGATCAGCCGCGCCACCATGTGCGAACGGGGCATGACTTTTTCCGAGCGGTCCGAAGATTCGGTCTGGAACAGGCGCATGCCACCAATGCGCAGCAGCGGCAGGATCGCTACCGCCATCCCGATGAAGCCGATGCCACCCAGCCAGTGCAGCAGTGAACGCCAGATCAGGATGCCCGGCGACATGGCATCCAGGCCGCTCAATACCGTAGAACCGGTGGCGGTAATGCCGGACATGCTTTCGAAAAACGAGTCGGTGTAGCTGATGTGCTGGGTCAGCAGAAACGGCAGCGCGGCAAAGATACACACCACCACCCAGCTGCTGACGGTCAGCAGGTACATGTCCCGCGGGCGCAGGTGCACATGCTCGGGACGACCCGGAATCACCAGGGCCAGGCCGGCGATAAAGGTGATCATGCTGGCCCACAGAAACGAGGGCAGGTCGCTGGTGCGTTCGAAGATCACAAGGGTCGCCATGGGCACGACCATGGCGATCGCGAGGGTGATCAGGAAGATGCCGATGATGAAACCGATGATACGCAGGGTCGGCAACGCCATGAAATTCGCTCGAAATAGGGCAGAGGCGCCATTCTACCTGGGGTGCAGGGCATGTAAACCTTGGTCGCCGATCTGCGGCGCTTAGCTATGTAGCACCTGGTTCAGGGGGCGCTTAGGCACGATGGGCCGGTATGTTTCCTATTCGAGAGGCCACCATGCCGTCTGATTCATTGTTTTCTGCACCGTCAAGTTTCAAGGACGCACCGCAACAGGTCGCGTTGCGCGACCAGTTAATGGCGCTTGATCGCCAGATCGCCGAGCAGTTTCAGTCGCCACCGACGTTCCATTCATTTGTGCAGCATGAGTTCGAGCAAGCATTCCCGACGTTGACGCCCAGCCTTGATGTGCGTCACGCCTTCATCCGACTGCCCGCGACGACCATCCCGCCGGCGACCTCTGCAGCGCAACCGTCCACCGAGACCGAGTTACTGCCCTCGCTGTTCGAGGCGGTGGTGCAACGTATCGTCGCTGATCAGCCAGCGAGTTATGCGCAGCGCATGGCGACCCTGCATCGGCTGCCGGCGACTGGCGACGCGCTGCTGCCCTTGAGCGGTATCACCCCGGCCGGGCTGGATAAATTCCTCGACCGCCTGGCCGCTGGGCTGGGCGCTTATTACAGCGCTTTTGTGAAAACCTTCTGGACGCGCGCGCGCAGCCTGACGGATGCTCGCACGCAGAAACAATGGTTGGTGCACACCCGTATCGAACTGCTGAAAGCCGAAGTGGCGCTACTCGCTGCCGATCGCCTGCTCAGCCCCGCCGACCAGGACCTGTTCGCCCTGGTGCTGCGTCACCCGCACGCCCAGGCACGACAAGCTTTGCGCGGCGACCGGCCATGTGTCTACGAGGTAGCCCTCAAGGGCGCGACCGGCGCGGCGGATCTGACCTTGCGCGGCGCCTTTGTGCTGACTGCCAGAGACCCGGAGCAAGCCGTGGTGAGGCCGCAGGAGGAGGTCACGCCGGCCCGGGTGCGGCCCGTGGACCCGAGCATGAACGTCGGTACGGTATTGCTGTTTCTGCCGGACTCCGGCCTTGAAGCGTTTGACTCCCTGGCCAGCCTGGATCAGGAGTTGCACCGGCGTTTGAACCACCCCGTCGAATTCGCCGCGGTGCTCGATGGCCTGGCCGTGGCCGACCAGGCGCAAGGCTTGGCCCTGCATCGTCAGCTCAAGACCACGGGGCAGGTGGTCTATCATGAACAGCTCGGTTCGCCGTTCGAGGCGAGCGTCGAGGCGCAATGTCGGTTGATGCTCGACAACTTCACCTCAACCCTTTCCCACTACCCGTCACCGGTCGGCCCCATCGAGATGGCCGAGTTGCCGCAGGTGCTGGACCGGGTGACGGACCCCGGTCGGCTCTTCAGTGCCGGCGGGGTGTTATGGGGGCGTGACATCAAGCGCGGGCAGGCGCAGATCAGGACCTTTTTGCATGATGCCTCCCTTGTCGATAAAGACGCGTGGCGGGTCGCGATGACGGACTACTGCGACCTGCTGGCGAGCCTGCCGGACGCCGAGGGGTTGCCGTCGTTGGCGCAATTCAGCGATAAGCCGGCGCTGCTGGCATACGCCAACGAACAGCTGCGCATCCGCCTCAAGGCTGACTATGCACTGGACATCGACCCCGACACGGTCCGCGTGCATACCAAAGAGCCGTTCGTTCCTGCGACTGTCGTGGTTCCGGGCGCGCCTGCTCCGGCGCCGCGCGAGCCCGGCACACCGTTGTTCCGGCATCGAAGCCGCACGCTGAGCGAACTGGCGCTGGAGAATGTCGGCGGGCTGGATTTTAACTTCACGCACTTTTCCAGGCTGAGTGAAAACACCCGCAAACAGCCTGATGAAGCCTTGCTGCCGGAAGATCTGACGCCGGCCCCGGCCTATGACGGGCTGACCCTGCAACAGGTCAAGGACCTGGTGCGCGCGGTCAATGTCGGACAAAGCTACGACACCTTTCTGAAAGACCGCCTCATCACCTCGCCCGGCGCGCTCGCACTGAAGCAGACCTACGCTCAGGTCATGCGTCTGCAACTGCGACTCGACGCCATCGAGGCCAAGATCAACGGCGACTTTCTCCCGGACCGTCTGAACCGAGGCTTCAATTGGGTGCAGGCGGTGCTTGACGCCCCGGTCGACAGTGATCGGCGCACGCGTGTCGAAGGCCATAGGATTCTCGTGCAGCACTTGAAACTGCGCGGTCAGCGCGTGCGTGGGGTACTGCTGTTCGTCTCGGCCTCCGCCGGGGTCGGCTCGATCGTGGTGTACACCCCCCAGGCGCCCGACGGTCGCGTGTTCCACGAGTACGCCAAAGACCGCCTGATGACCGACTTCGTCATGAACAGCAGTTGGCGCGCCTACCTGCTGGGGCGCGTGGAGCGGGCCTTCGAATCCCAGGTCCGCGCCGTGCTCAGGGGGCGCGGCGACGTGTCGATGGTGAGCACGGGCCGGATTGCCGACGACCTTTTCGAGGAGGCCTACGAGGTTGAAGCGAACTTCGTGATCAACGACGCCGCCGCGCAATCGAGGAGTACCCAGCACGTCAACGTCGAAACCGGCCTGAGCGTGGCGACTCTGGCCTTCGACGTCCTGTCCATGGTGCTGCCGGTCAGGATCATGTTGCCGATCGGCCTGGCGCTCAGCCTGTTTTCGGTGTTCAACGCTGTCGAGGCGCTGGACCTTGGCGACCGTGCCGGCGCTGCGCAGTATTTCGTGCGGTCGCTGGGCGAGTTGGTCGGGGCGCTGGTGGACGGCGCGGTTGGGGCCGGTGCGCCCGTGGCGGGTGCCAGGCCAAGGGTGTTGCCGGCGGAGATGGCGCTGTGGAAAAAGCCCGACGGCGTGCTGCCGTTGGCCGGATGGGAAGGCAAGGGCGTGTATCACTCGGCCTCGAACGCGGCGGGCGCCGAGCACTACTTCCTCAATGACGGCGGGCGTTGGTATTCGATCCTCGATGACGGTGACAAAGCCGTCTGGCGGCTCAGGGACGCACGCAAACTGACGCAGTACCACTACGCGCCGATCCGGCAAAGTGCGGCGGGGCAGTGGGAAATAGGTGCTCATGCGGTCGGGGGACTCAAGGGAGGCAACTCGCCCGAGCGCGCCCTCAGGGACCTCTACCCGCGCCTGGATGACGTGCAGGCCAGGCGGGTGTTTGAGGCGTTCAATTTCCCGGCGGGGCGCGAAATCGAATACCGGCTGGCGCTGGTCGAAAACCTGCGGTTGAGGCTCTCCACAGCGGCTTTTGAGCCCTATCTGAACGTGCCGCTCCTGCGGTTCCAGTGGCGTCTGGACGGCATCGATCTGCCGGACGTGCCCGCGGTGATCACCCAGCGGCCGGCGCCCGTCGAACCGCCACTGACGCCGCCCCGCACCCCGGCCCCCGAGGCGCCCGTCGTGCGGCCTGCAAACGAACGATTCATTGAATGGGGCAGAATCCTCGACGAGGCCGAGCTTGAGGTGGTGGATGCGACACGCGGCATCTATCGGCGGATTGCAGGCGATCCGCAGTGGCTGGGGCAAGAGTACATCAAGATGGACCGGCGCTATTTCGTGATTTTGCCCCGGGATACAGCGACTCCCAATGACGTATTCATTCGCGACCCTGCACAACCGGCCACGTACTTCACGGACCTGGAAAACCTGCTGCGTTCGGGCATCTACAATCAGCCCCGACAGGCGAAGTTCGCCACCGGGGACGGGCTGTGGGTGATTGCCAGTGACGTTGCCTTGAAAAAACCGCTCACGATGTATGTGCGCGAGGCCTTCGCGCTGCTGACCACCCGCAGTCAGGTGGAGCTCGCCCAGGCCCTGTTCAATCGGGCCAACCCGAGAGGCCTGACCCAACAGGGCCAGCATTCGCTGATACGCACCCTGCGCGACTGGCAGTTTTGGCGGACCATGACATACGCAGGACTGGCCGATCCGTTTTCGTTACTTCCACCCACCCGCGCACTCAGCGACGGCAGTTGGCAGCTACCGAATGCGCCGGGGCATTATCGCCGTCTGGACTTTCGTCCGGAGCCCGTCGTGGTGCCGCTGTTCAATGCGCTCCCGCCTGGTGCCGGCGGGCGCTTGAGAACCTTGATGAGTGAGGTGGTAACCCGCTGTCGCTACGGCGTCCTGAGCGGTTATGACTTTCCCGGAGAGTTGCTGTTCAGGCGCCCTGGCGATGTCAGGCTGTACTGGCTGAGATTGCGCCGTGTGGTAGGGGATCGAATCGCCGCAGACGCCCAGGCTGGGCCCTACAAGAGCTTGATGGATGAGCCGACGCGCAGACTGGTCACGCAGGCTGAGGTCAGTCATAACCTGGTGCCGTTGATGGGCGGTATTCAATTGACGACGCCCGCCGCGTCGCCGCAGATTTTTATCATTCGGGTGTGACGCCTCCGATTATCGATGTAAAAAAAATGCCCCGAGCAGGTCGGGGCATTCTGGGTGACGCTTAGGATCGCGGCGGTGATCAGAACTCGTGATCAGCGCTGTCCGGGTTCAGGTCGCTGATGCCCAGCTTGCCTGCCGCCGCTTCGATCGAGCCGGTCTGCTTGACCAGCGCGGCGATGGCGTCACGCACGATCTGGTTACCCGCGTCGTTGCCTGCGGCGATCAGTTGGTCGTAGTGCTCACCCTTGTTGGCGTGGTCAACCATGACCTGGATCTTGGCTTCCGTGGCGGCGAGGTCCGCTTTGAGCGCGGAGTCGGCAGCCGGATCGGCCTTGGCCACCAGCGACGACAGGCTGGCACCGGTCATTTTGGTGCCGTCGACGCGGGTGTACTCGCCTAGGTAGACGTTGCGGATGCCCTTGGCGTCGTAGAAGTGCGAGTTGTGGGTGTTGTCGCTGAAGCAGTCCTGCTCGTCTTCCGGCGAGTTGGCTTCCAGGGACACCTTCATGCGCTCACCCGCCAGTTCGCCCAGGGACAGGCTGCCCATGCCGAACAGCATTTTGCGCAGGCCGTCGGTGGCAGGTTCTGCCTCCAGGGTGGCGCGGTAGTTGTCTTCGACGTTGGGTTTCCAGTTGCCGACCATTTCTTCGAGGTCGCTGACCAACAGTTGGGTGACCGCGCGCAGGTAGGTGCGGCGACGCTCGTTGTGCCCGCCAGTGGCGCCGTCGCCGGTCAGGTAGTCCGAAGCAGGACGGTTGCCGGCGCCTGGGCCGGTGCCGTTCAGGTCCTGGCCCCAGAGCAGGAATTCGATGGCGTGGTAGCCGGTGGCGACGTTGGCCTCGGAACCGCCCAGCTCGTTGAGGCTGGCGAGTTTTTCCGGGGTGATGTCCTTCACGTCGACCTTGTCTTCGCCGACCTGGATTTGGTTGTTGGCGATGATATTGGCGGTGGCACCTGGGTTACCCAGGGCGTGTTCGTAGGACTTGTCGACGTAGTCGATCAAGCCTTCGTCCAGCGGCCATGCGTTCACCTGGCCTTCCCAGTCGTCGATGATGGTGTTGCCAAAGCGGAACACTTCGCTCTGCAGGTAAGGAACGCGGGCGGCGATCCAGGCCGTGCGCGCGGCTTTCAGCGTCTCGTCGTTCGGCTTGGCGAGAAACGCGTCGATCGCGGTCTGCAGGGTTTTCGCGGTGGACTCGGCGTCGCTGTAGACCGCGAACACCATGTCTGCGTAATGCGCGACCACGGCCTTGGCAGCGGCTTCATCGACCTGGCCGGCAGGGGTGGCAGCCGCTGGAGCGGTAGTGCTGGCAGCCGGGGTCGGCGCCTGGGGCGCTGCGGCCTTGTCTTTACCTTCGCCGCAACCGGCGAGAGAAATGGCAATGGCCAGCAGACTGGCGGTGGCCAGGGGCATACGAATCATGGCGAACATCCTGCTTCGGTTGTTGATGGGGCGCGCGCGGGCGCGCAAAAACTGCGACATAATGCGAAAGATTTGCATTTTGTGTAAAGGGTTATACGCGGGAAATATTCAGTATCGTTTTGCCGTGTCAAAGAATCGCTGCGTTATTGCGCTCCGACTGCTTCAAAAATGCCGCCAACTCTCGTGCCTGCAAGGGTTTGCTGTAGTGATAACCCTGACCTTCATGGCAGCCCTCGGAGATGATGTAGGCCTCCTGCTCAGCGGTTTCCACGCCTTCGGCGATCACCTGCATGCCCAGGCTTTTACCCAGTTGAATGATCGCCCGCACGATGGTGGCGTCGTCGTCATCGTCCAGCAGGTCCTGCACGAAGCTCTTGTCGATCTTGATCTTGTCCAGCGGCAGGCTTTTCAGGTAACTGAGGGATGAGTAGCCGGTGCCGAAGTCATCAATAGCAATCAATGCCCCGGAACGGCGCAGGCTCAGCAGGTGCTGGGCGGCGGTGCTGATATCTTCCATCAGCCCGGTCTCGGTGACTTCCAGTTCCAGGCTGCGCGGCGGCAGGCGGTAGATCTGCATCAGGTTGTTGACCACCCGCGGCAACTCGGTGTGGTGCAACTGCACGGTGGAGAGGTTGACCGCCATGCGCAATTCGGAGAAACCCATGTCGTGCCATTCGCGCAGTTGCCGGCAGGCCTGGTCCAGTACCCACTCGCCAATCGGGATGATGGTGCCATTCTGTTCGGCCAGCGGAATAAACAGGTCCGGCGGTACCAGGCCATGTTCCGGGTGCTGCCAACGGATCAGTGCTTCGACGCCCACGACATGGTGGTCGCGGTAGCTGATCTGCGGCTGGTACACCAGGTGGAACTGGTCGCGGCTGAGGGCGTCGCGCAGGTCTTTTTCCAGCTCGCGGCGACGGCGCATTTCGCTGTCGACGCTGGCGATATAGAACTGATAGCGGTTGCGCGACCGGGTCTTGGCCAGGGTCATGGTCTGTTCGGCTTTCTGCAGCAGCTTTTCGGTGCTGTCGCCGTCTTCCGGGAACAGCGTGATGCCGATGGTTGCGCGCAGGCGGATGCCCTCATGGTCGAGGGCAAATTCCGCTTCCAGGTCATCCAGGATGCTTTGCGCCAGCTCGGCGGCTTCGTACGGTTGATCGATATCGGCCTGCACCAGGGCGAACTGGTCGCCGCCCAGTCGGGCCAGGGCGCCGAGGCGGCCGCTGTGGGCGCGTAAACGGTCAGCCAAGGCCAGCAGCAATTTGTCGCCAGCCTGATAAGTGAACTGCTCGTTGACGCTCTTGAAATCATCCAAGCCCACACACAACACCGCCACACGGCGCTGGCGGCGGCCGGCGTCGATGAGGATCTTGTCCAGTTGCTCCTGCAGTTTCTGGCGGTTCGGCAGGCCCGTGAGGAAATCGTACTGGGCCATGCGCAGCAGGCTGCTTTCGGCCTCGTGGCGCAGGTGGGTATTGCGCTCGATGGATTCGAGCAACTGGTTGGCGGTATTGATCCACAGCCCCAGTTCGTTGCGCTCATGGCCCTTGAGCTGCGGGATCTTGTGTTCGCTGGGCCGGTCGGGGTTGATCGACGTCAGGTGCTCGATAATGCGCGAAAGCGGTTTGGTCAGCAGCCAGTGATAGACCAGGTACAGCACCAGGCCCATGGCCAGGGCACGTAGCACCCCGGCAATGAAGATGATCACTGAATTGACGATGAAACCCTGACCATAAGTGCCGGTGTCGAGGGTGATGCTCAGGTCGCCGTAATACTCGCTGTAGGGGCCTTTGCCGACCAGGGGCGTGGTAAAGGTGCGTTCCTGGCCAAGAATCAGGTCGGTTAACCAACGGCTGGGCGATTGCTGCAAGGCGCGGCTTTTTTCCGCGAGCATGGTTTCGTTGGGGTGGCCGATGGACGCCATGCGCACCGCGTCATCCTGGAACAGGCCTTCAATGACTTGCATGCCCATCTCGCGGTCCAGGCTGTAGACGGCCTGGGTCGAGGGGTCGCGGAACATGTCGAGGATGCGCTGGGCATCGCCGGCCACGGCCTGGCGCGTCTTGTAGGCATCAAAAATGATCTGCGCCACGCTCAGTGTGACGCCCACGATCAATGCTGACAGCAGCACAACCCGTAGCAACTTCACCGACAAGCTGTTCTTGAGTTCCAGCTTCAAAGGGGCATTCCTTGTCTCATGCGGGTGGCCTTCAATATGCCATGAGTATTGGCAATCCCGTGAGGGCAGTCAAAGGAACATTGGGGCCGCAGACGACTTGATGCTGGATACGCAGAAAAAACCAGAATAAACGGCGGATGTGCTCCGCCGTCCGGGGACTCGACTTACCTGCGGTCAGGCCAATGCCCTCCCAGGTCGTGAGCGGGGTCACTGATAGTCGGAAATTTCGATCTTAGGCGGCGCCGACGGCATCATGTCTTCACCTGGCTTGCTTGGCGCACTGGCACCGCCGCCTTCGCCACCGCCACCGCCACCCGCGCCACCGGCGAGGCCTTTCATCAGCCCGCTGATGAGTTGCATCGCCATCTGTCCGCCTGCTTTTCCGATTTCTTCCATCATTGATTCTCCAGCAGAGTATGAAAGGGTTATTCCTCTCACCGAGTGGGTGGCAAATTCCCTTCTGCGGGTTCCACCATTCCGTGCCGAACGCCCACGAAAAAGCCCGGCAATGCCGGGCTTTTTCTACTGCAAGCGTTGCTTAGGCAGTGAAGGTCTTGCCTTCGAACTGCTCAGCCACGAACTTCCAGTTGACCAGGTTCCAGAACGCTTCCACATACTTTGGACGCACGTTGCGGTAGTCGATGTAGTAGGCATGTTCCCAGACGTCGCAGGTCAGCAGCGGGGTGTCGCCGTTGGTCAGCGGGTTGCCGGCGCCGATGGTGCTGGCCAGGGCCAGGGAACCGTCAGCCTTTTTCACCAGCCAGCCCCAACCGGAACCGAAGGTGCCGACGGACGTCTTGGTGAACTCTTCCTTGAACTTGTCGAACGAACCGAACGCAGCGTTGATGGCTTCAGCCAGCGCGCCGGTCGGTTGGCCACCGGCGTTTGGCGCCAGGCAGTTCCAGTAGAAGGTGTGGTTCCAGACCTGAGCGGCGTTGTTGAAGATGCCGCCCGAAGAGGACTTGACGATCTCTTCCAGGGTCTTGCCTTCGAACTCGGTGCCTGGCACCAGGTTGTTCAGGTTCACGACGTAGGTGTTGTGGTGCTTGTCGTGGTGATACTCCAAGGTTTCCTTGGAGATGTGCGGCTGCAGGGCATCGTGTGCGTAGGGCAGCGGCGGCAATTCGAAAGCCATGATGATTCTCCTAATCAGGTCAGTTGCGGTGAGCGCAAGGCCGATCACGGGCGGCCAAACAAGCGCCGGGGAGTTTGTACTCTTTGCGGCGCAGGGTCCGGATCATAGCACCGGGGGTGCGGCAAAACCACGCAACAACTGTGTGGGATAGAGGTTCCAGAGCGTTTTGGAATATTCCTCAGGCGCTGATCAACTGATAGGCCACGCTGAACATCATCACAGCCACCAACAGGTCCAGCAGACGCCACGTGGCGGGGCGTGCGAGCCAAGGTGCCAGCCATGCTGCCCCGAGTGCCAGGGTGGTGAACCACAGGAATGACGCGCTGGCGGCACCGGCCACGTAGGCACCGGGCTCGGTCTGTTGGGCACCGAGTGAGCCGATCAGCAGCACGGTGTCCAGGTACACGTGGGGGTTGAGCAAGGTCACGGCCAGCGCACTCAGCAACACTGCGCGCAGTGAGCGCACCTTGAGCGTGTCGCCCTGGTCCAGGCTCTGTTTCGAACACGCCCGACGCAGCGCGCAGGCACCGTACCAGATCAGAAACGCTGCGCCGCCCCAGCGCGCTACCGCCAGCAGTACCGGGCTTTGCGCCAGCACCGTGGCCAGGCCGAACACCCCCGCGGCCACCAGCAGGGCGTCACACACCACGCACAGCGCAGCCACTGGCAAGTGATGTTCACGACGCAGGCTCTGCGCCAGTACAAAGGCATTCTGGGTGCCGATGGCCATGATCAGGCCCAGCGCCACCAGCAAACCATTCAAATAACTTTGCCACATAGGATTTACTCCGCGTCTACTGCCAGTTGCCGCAATACCTGCATGGCCTGTTCTGCGTCGGCACGCCCGACGAACAGGTGGTCGTGGTAATAGCCGGCAATCACGTTGCAACTGATGCCGGCCTTGCCCAACGCACTGGCGAAGGCGGCGGTGAGGCCCACGGCTTCCAGGGCCGAATGCACGTTCAAGGTGATCCACGCGGCGACGTAGTCAAACGCCAGGCCGGCCTGTTCCGCTTGCTGGCGTTCGAGGATCAGGGTCAGGCCTTCCTGCTCGCGAAAGCTGCCGATCACCTCACACCCTGGAGGAATACGGTGGTCAGGCACGCTGCAGAACACATAGTCGCCGTCGTTGAGCTGGGGGCTCATGCTGCGCAGCAGGGTTGCCAGGGCGGTTTCGCCAGCCATGTGAGGTTCCTTATAAAGAGAGAAGCGATGCTGGCTATTCTCCTGACACAGGCTGTATAAGAAAAACAAATATTGCTGATCGCTCATTAGAGAAAATGATGTTCGACTATAAATTGCTCTCTGCCCTGGCGGCAGTGGTGGAACAGGCGGGCTTCGAGCGCGCCGCCCAGGTGCTGGGATTGTCGCAATCGGCAATCTCACAGCGCATCAAGTTGTTGGAGGCGCGTGTTGGCCAGCCGGTACTGGTGCGGGCCACACCGCCGATGCCCACCGATATCGGCCGTCGCCTGCTCAACCATGTGCAGCAGGTGCGCCTGCTGGAGCGGGACCTGCAAAGCCAGGTGCCGGCACTGGACGAGGAAGGCATGCCCGAAAGGCTGCGCATCGCGTTGAATGCTGACAGCCTCGCCACGTGGTGGGCCGAGGCCGTCAGTGGGTTTTGCGCCGAACATCATCTGCTGCTGGATCTGGTGGTGGAAGACCAGACCGTTGGCCTCAAACGCATGCGGGCCGGGGAGGTGGCGGCCTGTATCTGTGCCAGCGAGCGGCCAGTGGCGGGCGCGCGCAGCCTGTTGTTGGGCGCCATGCGTTATCGCGCGCTGGCCAGTCCGGCCTTTATCGCCCGGCACTTTCCCCAGGGCGTACGCGCGGACCAACTGGCGCGCACTCCTGCGTTGGTATTTGGGCCGGATGATTTTCTGCAGCACCGCTACCTGGCATCCCTCGGCGTGGACGGCGGTTTCGAGCATCATTTATGCCCATCGTCGGAAGGCTTTATCCGCCTGACGGAAGCCGGCCTGGGCTGGGGGCTGGTGCCGGAATTACAGGTTCGCGACCAACTGGAAAAGGGCATATTGGTCGAATTGTTGCCAGATAAGCCCATCGATGTGCCGTTGTACTGGCATCATTGGCGCAGTGGTGGGCAACTGTTGAGTCTGTTGACCGATCACCTGGCCCAGGCATGTGGTCAATGGTTGGTGCCGTTGGAGTGATGGCGCGCGTCAAGGCAACAGCGATGAAAAACGAAAGAACATGGGGTAATACATGAAGATTCTGGTCACCGGCGCAAGCGGCTTCATTGGCGGGCGCTTTGCGCGTTTCGCCCTGGAGCAGGGCCTGGACGTGCGGGTCAACGGGCGACGTGCCGAAGGTGTGGAGCACTTGGTCAGGCGCGGCGCCGAGTTTATCCAGGGTGATCTGAATGACGCCGACCTGGTGCGTGACCTGTGCCGTGACGTCGAAGCCGTGGTGCATTGCGCTGGCGCCGTGGGCTTGTGGGGCAAGTATCAGGACTTTCACCAAGGCAACGTGCTGGTGACCGAGAACGTCGTCGAAGCCTGTCTCAAACAGCACGTCGGGCGTTTAGTGCATCTGTCGTCGCCATCCATCTACTTTGACGGCCGCGATCATCTGGGCCTGACCGAAGAACAAGTGCCCAAGCGCTTCAAGCACCCCTATGCCGCCACCAAGTACCTGGCCGAGCAGAAGGTGTTCGGTGCCCAGGAGTTCGGCCTCGAAGTGATTGCACTGCGCCCGCGCTTCGTCACGGGCGCGGGTGACATGAGCATCTTCCCGCGCCTGCTGAAAATGCAGCGCAAGAACCGCCTGGCCATTGTCGGTGACGGCCTGAACAAGGTGGACTTCACCAGCGTGCACAACCTCAACGAAGCGCTGCTCAGCAGTTTGCTCGCGCCGGGCTCGGCATTGGGCAGGGCCTACAACATCAGTAACGGTGCGCCGGTACCGGTGTGGGATGTGGTCAACTATGTGATGCGTCAAATGGAACTGCCTCAGGTGACGCGTTACCGGTCCTATGGCTTGTCCTACAGCGTGGCGGCGCTCAACGAAGCGTTTTGCGCGATGTGGCCAGGGCGTCCGGAACCGTCGCTGTCGCGGCTGGGTATGCAAGTGATGAACAAAGATTTCACCCTCGATATCAGCCGTGCCAGGCATTATCTGGACTACGAGCCCAAAGTCAGCCTGTGGACCGCCCTCGACGAGTTCTGCAGTTGGTGGAAAGCCCAGGATCCGGGGTTCAAGTAAGCACACAAGCGGCAACACTTCGGGAACCGAATCTGGCGTTCCGGGTCGATCAGTGCGCCGGGAGCGCGGTTTATACTCCCGTCGCTCGCCACTTCACCGATTCAGGGTTGATACATGCGTAACGATGCTAAAGACGACTTCGACAACGTTCCCAGCCTGCGGGCCGATCTCGGGGATGACGATGATTTCGAACCGACCCCGGCCACCTCGGTGCGGTCGCGCAACACCAAGGTCGTCAAGGTCAAGAGCGCCAGCACCGGGCCACTGTGGGCCTTGATCGGCGCACTGCTGATCGCCTTTGCGGGCCTGGCCTGGTGGAGCTTCCAGCAGATCTCCTTGATGGGGCAGCAGTTGGTGGCCACCCAGGAAAGCTTTGCGCGCATCAGCGAAGAAGCGGCGGGGCGCCTGCAGGATATTTCCGGCAAGGTCGTGGCCAGTGAAGCGAGCGTCAACAATGGCAGCGAAGCGCTGAAACTGCAGATCAAGCAGTTGGAAAGCCAGTTGCTGGAGCAGGGCAAGCAGCAGGTCGGCGTGGCCGGGCAAGCCACCGAACTGGATAAGCGCCTGGCGCAAATGACGGCGAGCACCACTGAGCTGTCCAACGCCAACAGCAAACTGCAAGGCCAGGTCCAGGCCTTGACCGACGCCGTGGCGACGCTCAAGGCGGCACAAGGTGACGCTTCCAGGCGCGATAATGAAATCAAGGAACTCACTGCTGACGTGGCCGCTTTGAAAAAGCAGGGCAACCCGAGCGCTGCTATCGCGCGCATCGAGCAGGACCTTGTGGTCCTCAAGAGCGCCCAGGACAACCCGCCGTCCAACAGCGATGCGCCCACCAATAAAGAGTTCGACGTGTTCCGTATCCAGACCACGCGCAATATCACCACCCTGCAAAGCCAGGTGCAGAACCTGAACCAGCAACTCAACGCGCCGGCGAAGGTCACCCCGTTAGGGCAATAAGGCTGTCGATGGAAATGTCACCACTTGGTGACATTTCACTTCCCCTTCGTTACATGCCGCCGCCGCGCCCTTGTTTAGACTCCGGTCATCCCACAAAAAACAATAAGGGCCACCCATGATCACGCAACCACTGCCTGCCAGCAGTTGGCTGAACGCGCCTGCCCATTACGTTTGGCTTGCAGCCGAGGGCCAGCGCCTGCTGGCGTTCGCCAAAGCGTCTCGACTGCCCGATGGCTTTGGCAACCTGGACGACAAAGGCCAATTGCCGGCCGATGCTCACGCCGAAACCATGAACACCGCCCGCATGACCCACAGCTTCGCCATGGCCCACGCCTTGGGTTTGCCAGGGTATGCCGAGCTGGTGGCGCACGGTGTTGCAGCCCTCAGCGGCGCGCTGCGTGACAGTGAACACGGTGGCTGGTTCGCCGCGCCCCACGCCCTCGATGGCAACCGTGGCAAGGCCGCCTACCTGCATGCCTTCGTCGCCCTGGCCGCCAGCTCGGCGGTAGTAGCAGGCGCGCCCGGTGCATCCACCCTGTTGAACGACGCCATCCATATCATCGACCATTTTTTCTGGAGCGAAGAGGAGGGCGTGATGCTCGAATCCTTTGCCCAGGACTGGAGCGGGGTCGAAGCCTATCGCGGCGCCAACAGCAACATGCACGCCACCGAAGCCTTTCTCGCCCTGGCCGATGTCACGGGCGATACGCGCTGGCTGGACCGCGCGTTGCGCATTGTCGAGCGTGTGATTCATACCCACGCTGCCGGCAACCAGTTCATGGTGATCGAACATTTCGACACACACTGGCACCCCTTGCTCGGCTACAACGAAGACAACCCCGCCGACGGCTTCCGCCCCTACGGCATTACCCCCGGCCACGGTTTCGAGTGGGCGCGGCTGGTGTTGCACCTTGAAGCCGCGCGCCTGCAAGCCGGGCTCGTCACACCCGAATGGCTGGTGGCCGACGCCAAGGGGTTGTTCGCCAGCGCCTGCGAATACGCCTGGTCCGTGGATGGCGCCCCCGGCATTGTTTACACCCTCGACTGGAACCACCGCCCGGTGGTGCGCGAACGCCTGCACTGGACCCATGCCGAGGCCAGCGCGGCGGCCCAGGCCTTGCTCAAGCGCACGGGCGAGTTGCACTACGAAACCTGGTACCGGCGTTTCTGGGAATTTTGCGAGACCCACTTTATCGACCATCTCCACGGCAGCTGGCACCACGAGCTCAGCCCGCACAACCAACCCAGCAGCAACATCTGGGGTGGCAAGCCAGACCTGTACCATGCCTGGCAAGCGGTATTGCTGCCTGCGCTGCCGCTGGCGCCAAGCATGGCCAGTGCCATCGGAACGGGGCGCTATGTCACCAACTGGTGACATTTGTGCATCCCTTTGTTACCTGCGCCTTAAAAAACCCTGTTTAAACTCCGTGCAGCGCAAGCCTAAGACTTGCATGCATAACAACAAGAAAAGGTACTCAGATGAACGCGATTAATCGCCTCGCCGTCGCTATTTCCATTGCCTCGTTGTTTCCCCTCAGTGCATTTGCCGCCGACTCCAAAGGGACGGTTGAAGTTGTGCATTGGTGGACCTCGGGCGGTGAGAAGGCGGCCGTGGATGTCCTGAAGGCCCAAGTCGAGAAAGATGGTTTCGTCTGGAAAGACGGCGCCGTCGCAGGTGGCGGGGGCGCCACTGCCATGACCGTGCTGAAAAGCCGCGCGGTCGCCGGTAACCCGCCAGGTGTTGCCCAGATCAAAGGCCCCGACATCCAGGAATGGGCGTCCACCGGCCTGCTCGACACCGACGTGCTCAAAGACGTCGCCAAAGAAGAGAAGTGGGACTCTCTGCTCGACAAGAAAGTCTCCGATACCGTGAAGTACGAAGGTGACTACGTCGCTGTGCCGGTCAACATCCACCGCGTGAACTGGCTGTGGATCAACCCGGAAGTCTTCAAGAAAGCCGGTATCACCAAAAACCCGACCACCCTCCAAGAATTCTACGCAGCCGGCGACAAGCTCAAGGCCGCGGGTTTCATTCCGCTCGCCCACGGTGGACAGCCTTGGCAGGACAGCACCGTATTCGAAGCGGTCGTTCTGTCGGTGATGGGGGCCGATGGCTACAAGAAAGCTCTGGTCGACCTGGATAACGGCGCGCTGACCGGTCCGGAAATGGTCAAGGCGCTGACCGAACTGAAGAAAGTCGCAACCTATATGGACGTCGACGGTAAAGGTCAGGACTGGAACCTCGAAGCGGGCAAAGTCATCAACGGCAAGGCCGGCATGCAGATCATGGGTGACTGGGCCAAGTCCGAGTGGACCGCCGCCAAGAAAGTCGCCGGCAAGGACTACGAGTGCGTAGCGTTCCCGGGCACCGACAAAGCGTTCACCTACAACATCGACTCCCTGGCGGTGTTCAAGCAGAAAGACAAAGGCACGGCTGCTGGCCAGCAGGACATTGCCAAAGTCGTACTGGGTGAAAACTTCCAGAAAGTGTTCAGCATCAACAAGGGGTCGATCCCTGTTCGCAACGACATGCTGAACAAAATGGATTCCTACGGCTTCGACTCCTGCGCCCAGACCGCTGCCAAGGACTTCCTGGCAGACGCCAAGACCGGTGGCCTGCAGCCAAGCATGGCGCACAACATGGCCACTACCCTGGCGGTGCAAGGTGCGTTCTTTGATGTCGTGACCAACTACATCAACGACCCGAAAGCCGACCCGGCCGACACCGCCAAGAAGTTGGGCGCTGCGATCAAGTCTGCCAAGTAAGGCCTGGTAGCGGTTTTTTGTAGGTGCTGGGCGTGTGTGGGAGCGGGCTTGCTCGCGAAGGCATCACCGCGGTGTAACAGCTACACCGCGTCGCCTGCTTCGCGAGCAAGCCTGCTCCCACATAAAGCCAGCGTCACAAGGTTTATTGGCTGGTCCTTTTTCCCTGTATTGGATTTTCCCATGAGTTCTGTTGCTGTGTTCAGCAAAGCCTCGCCGTTCGATGCACTGCAGCGCTGGCTACCCAAACTGGTGCTGGCGCCCAGCATGTTCATCGTGCTGGTGGGCTTCTATGGCTACATCCTGTGGACGTTTGTGCTGTCGTTCACCAATTCCACGTTCCTGCCAACCTACAAATGGGCGGGGCTTGCGCAATACGCGCGCTTGTTCGACAACGACCGCTGGTGGGTGGCGAGCAAGAACCTGGCAGTCTTTGGCGGGATGTTTATCGGCATCACCCTGGTCATCGGCGTGACCCTGGCGATCTTCCTCGACCAGAAAATCCGCCGCGAAGGCTTCATCCGCACCATTTACCTGTACCCGATGGCGCTCTCGATGATCGTCACGGGTACGGCCTGGAAATGGCTGCTCAACCCAGGCATGGGCCTGGACAAACTCCTGCGTGACTGGGGCTGGGAAGGCTTCCGTCTCGACTGGCTGATCGACCCGGACCGCGTGGTCTATTGCCTGGTGATCGCTGCCGTCTGGCAAGCCTCGGGTTTCATCATGGCGATGTTCCTCGCCGGCCTTCGCGGTGTGGACCAATCCATCGTGCGCGCCGCGCAGATCGACGGCGCGAGCATGCCGCGCATCTATTGGAGCGTGGTGCTGCCAAGCCTGCGCCCGGTGTTCTTCAGTGCGGTGATGATCTTGGCGCACATTGCGATCAAGAGCTTCGACCTGGTGGCGGCGATGACCGCTGGCGGCCCGGGCTACTCGTCCGACTTGCCAGCGATGTTCATGTACTCGTTCACCTTCAGCCGTGGCCAGATGGGCATGGGCTCGGCCAGTGCAATCCTGATGCTCGGTGCGATCCTCGCGATCATCGTGCCTTACCTCTACTCCGAGCTGAGGACCAAACGTAATGACTAGTCTCGCTTCCAAACCTGCTATCAGCCTGAGCCGCATCGCGATCTACGCGGTGCTGATCCTCGCCGTGCTGCTGTACCTGGTGCCGCTGGTGGTGATGCTGCTCACCAGCTTCAAGACCCCGGAAGACATCAGCAGCGGCAACCTGCTGAGCTGGCCGACCGTGGTCACCGGTATTGGCTGGGTCAAGGCCTGGGCTACCGTGGATGGCTACTTCTGGAACTCGATCAAAATCACCGTTCCGGCCGTACTGATCTCCACCGCCATCGGTGCGTTGAACGGGTATGTGCTGTCGTTCTGGCGCTTCAAAGGCTCCCAGCTGTTCTTCGGCCTGCTGTTGTTCGGCTGCTTCCTGCCGTTCCAGACCGTGCTGCTGCCGGCCTCGTTCACCCTGGGCAAGATGGGCCTGGCCAGCACCACCACCGGCCTGGTGTTTGTGCACGTGGTCTACGGCCTGGCGTTCACTACGCTGTTCTTCCGTAACTACTACGTGAGCATTCCGGATGCACTGATCAAGGCCGCGCGCCTGGACGGTGCGGGCTTCTTCACCATCTTCCGTCAGATCATTCTGCCGATGTCGACACCGATCATCATGGTCTGCCTGATCTGGCAGTTCACCCAGATCTGGAACGACTTCCTGTTCGGCGTGGTGTTCTCCAGTGGTGACTCCCAGCCCATCACCGTGGCGCTGAATAACCTGGTCAACACCAGCACCGGGGCCAAGGAATATAACGTGGATATGGCGGCGGCGATGATCGCCGGGCTGCCGACCCTGCTGGTCTATGTGATCGCAGGCAAGTATTTCGTGCGCGGCCTCACAGCCGGCGCGGTCAAGGGGTAATCATGGCTACGCTTGAACTTCGCAATGTAAACAAGACCTATGGCGCCGGCCTGCCCGACACCTTGAAGAACATCGAACTGTCGATCAAGGAAGGCGAATTCCTGATCCTGGTCGGCCCTTCGGGGTGCGGCAAGTCCACGCTGATGAACTGCATCGCCGGCCTTGAGACCATCACCGGCGGCGCGATCATGATCGGCGACCAGGACGTGAGCGGCATGAGCCCCAAGGATCGCGACATCGCCATGGTGTTCCAGTCCTACGCGCTGTACCCGACCATGAGCGTGCGCGAGAACATCGAGTTCGGCCTCAAGATCCGCAAGATGCCCCAGGCCGATATCGACGCCGAAGTGGCGCGCGTGGCCAAGCTGCTGCAGATCGAACACCTGCTCAACCGCAAGCCGGGCCAGCTGTCCGGCGGCCAGCAACAGCGCGTAGCCATGGGCCGTGCCTTGGCGCGTCGGCCGAAGATCTACCTGTTCGACGAACCGCTGTCGAACCTTGACGCCAAGCTGCGCGTCGAGATGCGTACCGAAATGAAACTGATGCACCAGCGCCTCAAGACCACCACGGTCTATGTGACCCACGACCAGATCGAAGCGATGACCCTGGGCGACAAGGTCGCGGTGATGAAGGACGGCATCATCCAGCAGTTCGGCACGCCGAAAGAGATCTACAACAACCCGGCCAACCAGTTCGTGGCGAGCTTTATCGGTTCGCCGCCAATGAACTTCGTGCCGCTGCGCCTGCAACGCAAGGACGGTCGCCTGGTGGCCCTGCTCGACAGCGGCCAGGCCCGTTGCGAACTGGCGCTGAACACCACGGAAGCCGGCCTGGAAGACCGCGACGTGATCCTGGGCTTGCGCCCGGAGCAGATCATGTTGGCGGCAGGCGAGGGCGACAGTGCGTCGAGCATTCGTGCCGAAGTGCAGGTCACCGAGCCGACCGGTCCGGACACCCTGGTGTTCGTGCAACTCAATGACACCAAAGTCTGCTGCCGCCTGGCACCCGACGTGGCACCGCAGGTGGGCGAGACCCTGACCCTGCAATTCGATCCTTCCAAGGTACTGCTGTTCGACGCCAACACGGGCGAGCGGTTGGGCACTGCTTCTTCATTGCCCGCACAGGGGCATGCCGACAATGTGGCCCAATTCAAAGGCCGTTGAAGCAGATAAGTTGTTGTTTTAGATAAAAAATGTAAACCACGTTAGATAAAAACAGTTTAATAACAATAAAGACGAGGATGTAGGGATGAAAAAGCAACACAACAACACTCGGCTGATCTGCCAACTGTCAGCTGCAGCAGCCCTGGTATTGTCCGCCAATGCGATGGCAGACGATGCATTCAGCTCCAGTTCCAAGTGGATGACGGGCGATTGGGGTGGCGAGCGTACCAAGCTGATCGAGCAAGGTATCGACATCAAGGCCGACTACGTTGGGGAGATGGGCTACAACGCCAAAGGTGGTTACAACGACGACAAGACCGGTCGCTACTCTGACCAGTTCGGTCTCGGTGTGGCACTGGACCTGCAAAAGCTGTGGGGCTGGGATAACACCCAGGCCAAGATCCAGTTGACCAACCGTAATGGCCAGAACATCTCCAACGACCGCATTGGCGACCCGCGTGCCGGCACGCTGAGTTCGTCCATGGAAGTGTACGGCCGTGGCCACATGGTGCGTTTGACCCAGTTCTGGATCCAGCACCAGATGTTCGACAACAAGTTGGACGTGAAGCTCGGTTACTTCGGTGAAGGCGAAGACTTCAACACCTTCCCGTGCGACTTCCAGAACCTGTCGTTCTGCGGCTCGCAAGTGGGTAACTACGTCAACACCTGGTACAACTGGCCCGTCAGCCAGGCCGCGATCCGCGTGAAGTACAACATCACGCCTGAGCTGTATGCGCAAATTGGTGCGTACAACCAGAACCCTTCGCAACTGGAGCACGGTAACGGCTTCAAACTCAGCGGCAGCGGCACCAAGGGCACTGTGATTCCGGTGGAATTGGTCTGGTCGCCGAAGGTCAACAACCTGCCGGGCGAGTACCGTGTGGGTTACTACAAGAGCGCGGCCGATGCACCGGACGTGCGTGAAGACGTCAACGGCAACGATGCGGTCATCACCCGTGCAGACTTCCGTACCCGCAGCAGCAAGAAAGGTTACTGGTTCGTTGCCCAACAGCAACTCACCACGCATAACGGCGATGCTTCGCGCGGCCTGAACATCGCGGCCAACGCAACCTTCCACGACAAGGAAACCAACCTGGTCGACAACTACCAGTCGTTGATGCTGGTGTACAAAGGCCCATTCGACGCGCGTCCAAAAGATGACGTCGGCATTGGCGTCGCTCGCCTGCATGTCAACAATGATGTGAAGAAGAACGCTGAACTGCTCAACGCCGCCAATGGTGTGAGCGACTACGACAACGCGCTGTACACGCCGATTCGTGAGACCGAGTACAACGTTGAACTCAACTACGGTTTCCACGTCACCAACTGGCTGACTGTGCGTCCTAACCTGCAATACGTCGTCCAGCCTGGCGGCGTGGACAAAGTCGACAACGCGTTGGTAGCGGGCCTGAAAATTCAGTCTACGTTCTAACGCTGTTGCGATAAGCTCCTTCTCTCTGTGCGCATTTTGCGGGTAGCCATGGCTACCCGCTTTTTTTGGGGCGCATTGTGATGATATTCAGGACCGTGGCACATGCACGAGCAACCGCTGCAACGCTTTTTCAAATCCCTGCGCGAGCGCCCGGTGTTCGCCTGGGAGCGCTTCCAGATGCGTGATGTGTTGGTGATCGACCATCCGCTGTGCCAGGCGGTGTTCAGTCGTCAGGGCGCGCAGTTGTTGCACTTCCAGCCCCGTGGCCAGAAACCCTGGCTGTGGTGCGCAGCCAAATGGCCGCAAGTCGGCGCCATCCGAGGTGGCGTGCCGGTGTGCTGGCCGTGGTATGGCCGCCATCCGAGCGAAAATGCCTGGCCTTCCCATGGGTGGGCGCGGCTGATCGACTGGAAGCTGCTCGACAGCAGTACCGACGACGATGGCGTACATCTGCACTGGCAATTACAGCTTTGCGACTGGCAGGTCGACCTGCACGCGCATTTGGGCGAAGCCCTGGAACTGCGCCTGAGCACCGAGCATCAAGACGAGCTGCCGTGCCAATTGAGCCACGCTTTGCATGCTTACTGGCGTATTGGTCACGTCGATGAGATAGCGCTGTCTGGGCTCGACGGTGCGCAAGGTTACGACCAGCTCAATCGCCAGGTTTGCCAGCAGGAAGGCGAACTGCGGGTGGAGGGCGGGTGCCAGCGGGTGTTTCAGCACGAGGGCGAATTGCAGCTCAAGGACCACGCCTGGCAGCGCGAACTGTGCATCGACACCGGCGACAGCGCCGACACCGTCGTATGGCATCCCGGCAGCCGGCCGCTGTTGGGGGTGAGCTTTAACGAGGCGTCGGGATTTGTGTGCGTAGAGTCGGCGATGGCCGGGGCCAGCTTGGCGCCGGGGGAGAGGGCGCACCTTAGTTTGCAGGCCAGGGCGGGGGCTTAACGGTGCGGCTGATGGCCCCATCGGGGGCAAGCCCCCTCCCACATGGGTGCTGTGTGGTGCCTACAAGCTATTAGCACTGAAGATCAAGTGTGGGAGGGGGCTTGCCCCCGATGAGGCCAATAAAGCCAACATAAATGCTGACTCAGTTGAACTCATCCCCCACCGGATACCGGCTGTCATTCAAACTCTCTTTGATCTTGCGCAGATGCGGCTGGAAATCCACGCCACGGCGCAAGGTCATGCCAGTCGCCAGCACATCCAGCACCGTCAACTGAATGATCCGTGAGGTCATCGGCATATAGATGTCGGTGTCTTCGGGCAGCGGGATATTCAGGCTGACGGTACTGGCCTTGGCCAGCGGCGAGTTCTCGGCGGTTACGCCCAGCACCGATGCACCGTTTTCCCGGGCGATACGCGCCACTTCCACCAGTTCGCGGGTGCGCCCGGTGTAGGAAATAATCACGAAAAGCTCGCCCGTGTGGGCCACCGAGGCGATCATGCGTTGCATCAGCACGTCGGCGTGGGCGGTCACTGCCAGGTTGAAGCGGAAAAACTTGTGCAGCGCATCCATGGCCACCGGTGCCGAAGCACCCAGGCCGAAGAAGTGGATCTGCCGCGCTTGGATCAACAGATCCACGGCCTTGCTGATCAGGGCAGGGTCCAGTGCCTGGCAGGCGGCGTCCAGCGAGGCGATGGCGCTGCCAAAGATCTTCTGGGTGTAGGCCTCGGGGTTATCATCTGCCTCCACGGCGCGGCTGACGTACGCGGCGCCACTGGCCAGGCTTTGCGCCAACTGCAATTTAAGTTCAGGGTAACCGCTGACGCCGAACGAACGGCAGAAACGGTTGACCGTCGGTTCACTGACCGAAGCGGCTTGGGCGAGGGCTGCGATGGAGAAGCGGGTCGCCTGCTGCGGGTTGAGCAGGATGACCTCGGCAACTTTTTTCTCAGCCTTGTTCAATTCTTCGAGGCGGTTCCGGATCTGTTCCAGAAGATTTCGCACGCGGTCCATTCAGTCTTTCCTTCGGGCGACGATGCAAATAAAGGGTGGCAACCAATCGACGAGTGGCCTTTTGCGGTGGCCTATCCTACTGAGGGTAGCTGAACACCACCACTCGGAATGCGTATTTCGGGAAAATGTTGTGGTTATTACTACATTTTTCCTTGAGTGATGCCTTGAAAAAAGGTATTTGTAGCTTAACTTGATAAAAGAACAAACATCATGCCTTCGATAACCGTAGAACCCTGCACCTTTGCCCTGTTTGGCGCCTTGGGTGATCTGGCGCTGCGCAAGTTATTTCCTGCCCTCTATCAACTCGATGGCGCCACGCTCCTGCACGACGACACGCGCATCCTGGCCTTGGCCCGTGAAGCCGGTTCCGAGCAACAGCACCTGGCGCACATTGAACAAGAACTGCGTAAATACGTCGGCAAGGAGCTGGATGAAACCGTCGCCCAGCGGTTCCTGGCGCGCCTGACCTATGTTCACGTCGACTTCATGAAAGCCGATGACTACGTGGCCCTGGCGGACATCGCTGGCACCGAACAACGCTTGATCGCTTACTTCGCCACCCCGGCGGCGGTGTATGGCGCGATCTGCGAGAACCTGTCCAAGGTCGGCCTGGCGGAAAACACCCGCGTGGTCCTGGAAAAGCCCATCGGTTCGGACCTGGAGTCCTCGCGCAAGGTCAACGACGCCGTGGCGCAGTTTTTCCCGGAAAACCGCACCTACCGCATCGACCACTACCTGGGCAAAGAGACGGTACAAAACCTGATCGCCCTGCGTTTCGCCAACAGCCTGTTCGAAACCCAGTGGAACCAGAACTACATCTCCCACGTGGAAATCACCGTGGCCGAGCAGGTCGGTATCGAAGGCCGTTGGGGCTATTTCGACAAGGCAGGCCAGCTGCGGGACATGATCCAGAACCACCTGCTGCAGCTGCTTTGCCTGATTGCCATGGACCCGCCGGCCGACTTGTCCGCCGACAGCATCCGCGACGAGAAGGTCAAGGTGCTCAAGGCCTTGGCGCCGATCAGCCCGGATGGCCTGACCACCCAAGTCGTCCGCGGCCAGTACATCGCTGGCTACAGCGCCGGCAAGCCGGTGCCGGGTTACCTGGAAGAAGAGAATTCCAACACCCAGAGCGACACCGAGACGTTCGTCGCCCTGCGTGCCGATATTCGCAACTGGCGTTGGGCCGGGGTGCCGTTTTACCTGCGTACCGGCAAGCGCATGCCGCAAAAGCTGTCGCAGATCGTCATCCACTTCAAGGAACCGTCCCACTACATCTTCGCCCCGGAGCAGCGCCTGCAGATCAGCAACAAGCTGATCATCCGCCTGCAACCGGACGAAGGTATTTCCTTGCGCGTGATGACCAAGGAGCAGGGCCTGGACAAGGGCATGCAACTGCGCAGCGGCCCGCTGCAACTGAATTTTTCCGACACCTACCGCAGCGCCCGTATTCCGGATGCCTACGAGCGGTTGTTGCTGGAAGTGATGCGCGGCAATCAGAACCTGTTTGTTCGCAAAGATGAAATCGAAGCCGCGTGGAAGTGGTGTGACCAGTTGATCGCCGGGTGGAAGAAGTCCGGTGATGCGCCCAAGCCGTACGCGGCGGGGTCCTGGGGGCCGATGAGCTCGATTGCACTGATCACGCGGGATGGGAGGTCTTGGTATGGCGATATCTGAATTGAAACTGCCGCAGGGCGTAACGCCCCACGAGTACCGCACACCGGCACTGTTGGCGGAAGGTTTGGCCAATGATGTGGCCGAGCAACTGCGCACGGCCGTCAGTGCCCGCGGCGAGGCGACCCTGGTGGTGTCCGGTGGCCGCAGCCCCGTGGCGTTCTTCCAGCATCTGGCCAAGCAGGGGTTGGACTGGTCCAAGGTCACCATCACCCTGGCCGACGAACGCTGGGTGCCGGTGGAGCACGCCGACAGCAATGCTGGCTTGCTCAAGCAGCATTTGCTGCAAGGCCCGGCGGCCAAGGCCAAGTTCTTGAGCCTCTATAGCGCCGCGGCCAATCTTGAAGAAGCTGCCGAGCAGGCCGATCGCCTGCTGGGCGAGTTGCCAGCCATCGATGTGCTGGTGCTGGGCATGGGTGACGACGGTCACACCGCGTCGCTGTTTCCAAACAGCCCGAACCTCGCCGAAGCGCTGAAGGCCGACGGTACCCGCCGTTGCTGGCCGATGCTGGCGCCGACCGTGCCGCATCAGCGCCTGACCATGAGTCGCGCGTTGCTGGCGACGGCTAATTACACCGTGCTGTCGATCTCCGGCAGTTCGAAATTGACCACCTTGAGCGCCGCGCTGGCCAGTGACGACGTCTCTGCCATGCCGATTCGCGCGTTTCTGCAACCTACATTAGAGATTTACTGGTGCCCATGAGCCAAGGATCAGCCGCTATGAAAAGCCCTCAACCGACCGTGTCCATGGCGGATAAAGTTGCCCTGATCGACAGCCTCTGCGCCAAGGCGCGGATCCTGCCGGTGATCACCATCGCCCGCGAGCAGGACATCCTGCCGCTGGCCGATGCCCTGGCAGCCGGTGGTTTGACCGCATTGGAAGTGACCCTGCGTTCCGAGTTCGGCCTCAAGGCCATTCAGGTACTGCGTGAACAACGCCCTGAACTGTGCACCGGTGCTGGCACCGTGCTCGATCGTCACATGCTCGAAGCCGCCGAAGTGGCGGGTTCGCAATTCATCGTCACTCCAGGCATCACCCGTGACCTGCTGGAAGCCTCGGTACACAGCCCGATCCCCCTGCTGCCGGGCATCAGCAATGCCTCGGGCATCATGGAAGGTTATGGCCTGGGCTATCGCCGCTTCAAACTGTTCCCGGCCGAAGTCAGCGGCGGCGTTGCTGCAATCAAGGCTCTGGGCGGCCCGTTCGGCGAAGTGAAATTCTGCCCGACCGGCGGCGTCGGTCCGGCCAACATCAAACACTACATGGCGTTGAAAAACGTGATGTGCGTGGGCGGTAGCTGGATGCTGGACCCTGAATGGGTCAAGAACGGCGACTGGGCCCGCATCCAGGAAGTCACCGCCGAGGCGCTGGCGCTGCTGGATTGATCTGCTTTTACTGAATCGTTGTTGCTGTGCTTAACGGCATTTTTGCGGTGCACTTGGTCGGTGTACCGCTTTTTTTTGCCTGTAGAAAAGTGCCTATGCGGCGCTCAATTCGGTGATGGCTTTGACCAGCACGGCCATCTCGGTTGCCGAAGTCACCAACCCCGGTGTCACCCGAATACAGGTGCCAAATGACGCTCCCTCACGGGTGGTGGTGAACAGGTTGTAGTCCTTGAGCAAACGATCCGTCATCACCTGCTGATCCCGGCCAATGAACTTGAATGCTGTAATCCCGCCATACAGCCGTGGGTCATCTGGCGTCAGCACCTCGATCCCCGGCAATCTCCGCACTTGGCTTACCCACACGTCCCGCAAGTAGTTCACCCGTGCGCCCTTGGCCGCCGCGCCACCCAATTGCTGGTGTTCTTCCAGTACCAGCGGCAAGGTCATCAGGGCCGGAAAGTTCGGCGTGCTGTAGGGCGTACGTGCGCGAACGTCGGTGGCGGGGTAGTGACATTCGCCCATGTCCGGATCAATGTCTGCCAGACGTTCCGGGGCGATGTACAAAAAGCCCAGGGTCAGTGGGGCGCCGATCCACTTGTGCAGGTTGAAGCCAGCAAACTGGATACCCAACTCGGCGAGGTTGAATTCGATCTGGCCCAGGGCATGGGCGCCGTCGAGGATTATATCGATACCCTGCTTGCGCGCAGCCTGGGCAATCGCTGCCACGGGCATGATCAGGCCGGTGCGGTGGGTCACGTGGGTCAGCGCCATCAGCTTCAAGCGCGGGTACTGCATGAACGCATCGCGATACGTCTGCACCAGGCTGTCGAAACTCGCCGGGTGGGTGTGGGACAGTTCGATGACTTCCACGCCGCGATAGCCCGCCAGCCAGCGCATGGCACCTTTCACCGTGTCGTATTCCAGGTCGCTGATCAGCACCTGATCGCCCGGTTGCAGGCGGTTGTAGTTGCGGATCAGGGATTGCAGGGCTTCGGTGGCGTTGCGGGTGAAGGCCACCGCTGCCGGGTCGGCGTCGATCAGCCCGGCCAGTTGGCGGCGGATCGCGTCGTTTTCGACTCGCTCGAATTGCTGGCGTACATGCAGCGAGTTGCTGCGGTTGATAAACGCAACGTGTTCCAGGTATTGCGTCTGAACCGCTTGGCTCATGCGGCCGAAGTAACCGTTCTCCAGGTTGATCGGGCCGGGTTCCAGCGCATAGCGCTGGGCGATGGTGTGCCAGTGACGCTCGTTGTCTGCATTCCGTGGCATAGGCTGGGCTCTTTAATGACGAGGGGCGGGTTTGCCGTGTTTGGCGCGTAGCGGTTCAAGTAATTCAGACAACCCGTTGCTGTCGATTTCCTGCATCAACGCCAGCAACCCGCCCAGCTCGCCGTGGGGGAAACCTTCGCGGGCAAACCAGTTCAGGTAGGGGCCAGGCAGGTCGGCGATGATCCGCCCCTTGTATTTGCCGAAGGGCATTTCGCGGGTGATCAGCAATTCGAGTTTTTCGGGATTCATGGAGGCTCAGGTGTGTGTATCGAGACCTTGGAAAATACAGGCATTCTGCATGAAGGCCAAATGACAGATCATGCAAATAGCGTAGATACAGATGGTTCAATTTATCGTAACTAATTGAAATATAAGGATAATCATATTTTTGAAAACCTGGCACGGGCGCTGCAACCATTAAGACAACCTTCTAACCCGTACAAGGAATTGAAAAATGACTGACATCAATAAAGAATCGATCTCCGTACTGAACGACCTGATCGAGACCAGCATCGACGGCCAAAAGGGTTTCAAGGAGTGCGCTGAAGACATCAAGCACCCAGAACTCAAAGCCTTGTTTGCCAAGCGTTCCGCCGACTGCGCCACTGCCGCCGCTGAACTGAAAACCGCCGTACGTGCCCTGGGCGGCGATCCGGAAGATTCCGGCAGCGTTGCCGGCGCACTGCACCGCGGTTGGGTCGACGTCAAGTCGATGCTCACCGGCAAGGATGAAGAGGCTGTGCTGAACGAAGCCGAGCGCGGTGAAGACCACGCCCTGAAGGCTTACAAAGAAGCGATCGAGAAGATCAACAAGCACAACCTGCTGGGCATTCGTGATCTGGTTGAGCGTCAGTACCACGGCGTACAACGCAACCACGACCAGGTGAAAGCCCTGCGTAACCAGGCTCGCGCTCAGTCTTGAGGCGCCGCTGAATAGAAAAAGCCCCGCAGATGCGGGGCTTTTTTATGCGCGACGATCAGCCGATGCTGATCGGTGGCAACTCGGTCAAGGTCACGACCTGCTGCTTACGCGGTGCAAGGATCTCCGCCTCGCCGTCCACCACCAACTCATCACGCTGGTTGAACACGCGGGTGGCGATACGCACACGGAATTTCGGCAGCTTTTCGAGAATTTCCAGGCGCACGGTCAGGGTGTCGCCAATTTTCACCGGCTTCTGGAAGCTCATCTGCTGGCCGATATAGATGGTGCCCGGTCCAGGCAACTCGCAGGCAACGGCCGCGCTGATCAGGGCGCCGCTGAACATGCCATGGGCGATACGCTCCTTGAACATGGTCGCCTTGGCGTACTCGGCATCCAGGTGCACCGGGTTGTGGTCACCGGACATCGCGGCGAACAGCTGGATATCGCGCTCTTCCACCAATTTGCTGTAGCTGGCGGTCTGGCCGACTTCGAGGGCTTCGTACGGGGTGTTGGTTACCTGGGTCATCTAAAGGTGCATCCTGTGGCTAATCGGTAATTTAAAATGTTGATTCTAAACGATAAATTATTCGCAGCGAGCCGGCCTGCGCAGTGTCAGCGCCTGGTCGATCCACGCCAGTACATCTGCCGTGACAGTGTCGCGATTGGTTTCGTTGAACACTTCATGACGCGCTTGCGGGTAGATAGTCAGTTGCAGGTGCTGGCAACCGGCTTCGCGCAAGGCGTTGGCCAGACTGTTGAGACGCTTGCCCTCACTCACCGGATCACATTCGCCGCCCATCACCAGGATCGGCAGGCCCGGATCGATCTGCGCGAGATTGGACGCTTTGCTGATTTGCTGCAAGCCGCCGAGCAGGTCGATCCATAGTTGATTGGTGCAGCGGAACCCGCACAGTGGGTCGTTGATGTACTTGTCCACCTCACTCGGATCACGGCTGAGCCAGTCGAACGCGGTGCGATTGGGTTTGAAGGCTTTGTTGAATGATCCAAACGACAGGAATTCGATCAGCGCACTGCGCCCGCGCAGCCCCTGGCGCAAGCGCTCGAGCCGCGCAATTACCCTAGCGGCGCGGTACAGCGCCACCGGCTGGAAATTCGAACCGCTGAGAATCGCCCCATTCAGACTGGCACTGTGGTGCAGCAGGTAGGCCTGGGCGATATAGCTGCCCATGCTGTGGCCCAGCAGAATGATCGGCAACCCCGGCTGTTGCTGGCCGATATGCTGGTTGAGGCTGGCCAGGTCGCCCACCACCTTGTTCCAGCCGTCCGTCTCGGCGTACAGGCCCAAGGTGCCTTCATCGGCGGTACGACCATGGCCGCGCTGGTCCAGCGCATAAAGGCCGTAGCCGGCACCGCACAGGGCCTCGGCCAGGCGTGCATAGCGCCCACTGTGTTCGGCCATGCCGTGGGACAGCATCACCACGGCCTTGGCTGGGCCCTCGGGCATCCAATGATTGACGTACAGGCGGCTGCGGTCATTCGCGGTCAGCCAGAAGGTGCTGTGGTTCATGGCGCTTCCTTTGCTCAGGGTCGTTGCAGTGTATAGCTCATCTATTGACGGGCGGCGTATCTGCCTGCGCATCAGAGGCAAGATTCATACAATCAATGACACGGTTTGGCGTATTTGCCTGTTTAGCCATAACTGCTAACGTCCCCAAAGCTCCGCTTTTTATAGCTGTAGGAAAGCGGCCGGACACACTCAGGTAAGAGGACAAGAATAATGCAACCTGATTTCTGGAATGACAAACGCGCAGCGGGCGTTCCCAATGACATCGACCTGTCGGCCTACAAGTCGGTGATCGAGGTCTTCGAGCGTTCCTGCAAGGCTTTTGCCGACCGTCCGGCATTCAGCAACATGGGCATCACCCTGACTTACGCCGAGCTTGAGCGCCAGAGTGCAGCGTTCGCCGGTTACCTGCAGCAGCACACCGACCTCAAGCCGGGCGATCGCATTGCGGTGCAGATGCCCAACGTACTGCATTACCCGATTGCCGTATTCGGCGCTTTGCGCGCCGGGCTGATTGTGGTCAACACCAACCCGCTGTACACCCCGCGCGAGATGCGTCACCAGTTCAAGGACGCCGGCGTGCGTGCGCTGGTCTACCTCAACCTGTTCGGCTCGCGCGTGCAGGAGGTGTGCAGCGATACCGAGATCGACTACTTGATCGAAGCCAGGATGGGCGACTTCATGCCCACCGCCAAGGGCTGGCTGGTCAACACCCTGGTCGACAAGGTCAAGAAGATGGTTCCGGCCTACAGCCTGCCGCGTGCAGTGGCGTTCAAGCGCGCCCTGCACATGGGCGCGGGCCTGGGCGTGACGCGCCATCCGGTGACCCTGGACGATATCGCCGTGCTGCAATACACCGGCGGCACCACCGGCCTGGCCAAGGGCGCGATGCTCACCCACGGCAACCTGGTGGCGAACATGCAACAGGTGCGCGCCTGCATGTCCCAGACCGGAGATGACGGTCACCCGCTGATCAAGGAAGGGCAGGAGGTGATGATCGCGCCGCTGCCGCTGTACCATATCTATGCCTTCACGGCGAATTGCATGTGCATGATGGTCTCGGGCAACCACAACGTGCTGATCACCAACCCGAGGGACATCGGCGGCTTTATCAAGGAGCTGAAAAAGTGGCGCTTCACCGGGTTGCTGGGGCTTAACACGCTGTTCGTGGCGTTGATGGACCATCCGGACTTCAAATCCCTGGATTTCTCCCACCTCAAGCTCACCAACTCCGGCGGCACCGCGTTGATCAAGGCGACCGCCGAGCGCTGGCAGCAGATCACCGGTTGTGCCATCGGCGAGGGTTATGGCCTGACGGAAACGTCACCGGTGGCCAGCACCAACCCCTACGGCAACAAATCCCGCCTGGGCACCGTGGGCATCCCCGTGCCGGCCACGGCCATGAAGGTGATCGATGATCATGGCGTCGAGTTGCCATTGGGCGAACGCGGCGAGTTGTGTATCAAGGGCCCGCAGGTGATGAAAGGCTACTGGCAGCAACCCGAGGCCACTGCCGAAGCGCTGGACGCGGAAGGCTGGCTCAAGACCGGTGATATCGCCGTCATCGATGAGGAGGGTTTTGTAAGCATCGTTGACCGCAAGAAAGACCTGATCATCGTGTCGGGCTTCAACGTGTACCCCAACGAGATCGAAGATGTGGTGATGGCGCATCCTGCCGTGGCCAACTGCGCGGTAATCGGCGTGCCGGACGAGCGCACAGGGGAGGCGGTGAAGCTGTTTGTGGTCGCGCGTGCCGAGGGGGTGAGCCTTGAGGAGTTGAAGGCCTACTGCAAGACCAACTTCACGGGGTACAAGGTGCCCAAGCATATTGTGTTGCGTGACTCGTTGCCGATGACACCGGTAGGCAAGATTTTGCGCAGGGAGCTGCGCGACATCGCCTGACCATGAATTGAAATGCAATCAAACGGTGGGAGGGGGCTTGCCCTCGATAGCGGTAGATCAGTCGATATATTCAGTGACTGAAATGCCGCCATCGGGGCCAAACCCCCTCCCACTTTGTTTTTAATTGGGCTGAAAACCCTATTCCAGAGCCTTTTACTCGGAGATTTTAGCTTCGCTAAAAGTGTGACCAATTATTGTAGGACAGTCGTGTTTATGACCGTAGGGCTCCCTTTTGGCTCTAGGCGGCCCCAGGCAAAGCTGCTACTCTCGGCGCGCTTTGTGACGTCTCGGCCTGCTTGAAAGCGCCAGATTCACCAAAAAACATACACCAATAATAATCGCATCAAATGCGATGATGAATTCGCGTCGCTGACGTCGCTGAGGAGTGGGCTTCCATGAACGAAGACTTTTGGAAGGATAAGTACCCCGCCGGGATTGCTGCAGAAATCAATCCAGACGAGTATCCGAATATTCAGGCGGTACTGAAGCAGTCCTGCCAGCGCTTCGCCAACAAACCGGCTTTCAGCAACCTGGGCAAGACAATCACCTACGGTGAGTTGTACGAATTGTCCGGCGCCTTCGCCGCGTACCTGCAACAGCACACCGACTTGAAGCCCGGCGATCGAATCGCCGTGCAACTGCCCAACGTCCTCCAATACCCGGTCGCCGTGTTCGGCGCCATCCGCGCCGGCCTGATCGTGGTCAATACCAACCCGCTGTACACCGCGCGGGAAATGGAGCACCAATTCAACGACTCCGGCGCCAAGGCCCTGGTATGCCTGGCCAACATGGCGCACCTGGCGGAAAAGGTCGTGCCCAAGACCGCCGTCAAGCACGTGATCGTCACCGAAGTCGCCGACCTGTTGCCGCCGCTCAAGCGTCTGCTGATCAACAGCGTCATCAAGTACGTGAAGAAAATGGTCCCGGCCTATCACTTGCCCAACGCGATCAAATTCAATGACGTGCTCGCCAAGGGGCACGGCCAACCGGTCAGCGACGCCAGCCCGGCCAGCAGTGATGTGGCCGTGCTGCAATACACCGGCGGCACCACCGGCGTGGCCAAGGGTGCGATGCTCACCCACCGCAACCTGGTCGCCAACATGCTGCAATGCAAGGCGCTGATGGGTTCCAACCTCAATGAAGGCTGCGAGATCCTGATCACCCCGCTGCCGCTGTACCACATCTATGCGTTCACCTTTCATTGCATGGCGATGATGCTGATCGGCAACCACAACATCCTGATCAGCAACCCGCGCGACCTGCCGGCGATGGTCAAGGAACTGTCGAAGTGGAAGTTCAGCGGCTTTGTCGGCCTGAACACCCTGTTCGTGGCGCTGTGCAACAACGAGGCGTTCCGCAAGCTGGACTTCTCCGCGCTGAAAGTCACCCTGTCCGGTGGCATGGCCCTGCAACTGGCAGCGGCCGAGCGCTGGAAGGCCGTGACCGGGTGTGGCATCTGCGAAGGCTATGGCATGACCGAAACCAGCCCGGTGGCCACCGTGAACCCGATCCAGCATATCCAGATCGGCACCATCGGCATTCCGGTGCCGTCCACTGTGTGCAAAGTGATTGCCGACGACGGTACTGAACTCGCCCTGGGTGAAACCGGCGAGCTGTGCGTCAAAGGCCCGCAAGTGATGAAGGGCTACTGGCAGCGCCAGGACGCCACCGACGAGATGCTCGACAGCGAAGGCTGGCTCAAGACCGGTGACATCGCGATCATCCAGCCTGACGGCTACATGCGCATCGTCGACCGCAAGAAGGACATGATCCTGGTCTCGGGCTTCAACGTGTACCCCAACGAGTTGGAAGATGTGCTGGCAGGCCTGCCGGGTGTGCTGCAGTGCGCGGCTATCGGTGTGCCGGACGAGAAGTCCGGGGAGCACATCAAGCTGTTCATCGTGGTCAAGCCGGGTGCAACCCTGACCAAAGAGCAGGTGATGGAGCACATGCGCGCCAACGTCACCGCCTACAAGGTGCCCAAGGCCGTGGAGTTCCGCGATGCGTTGCCGACCACCAACGTGGGCAAGATCCTGCGGCGTGAGTTGCGCGACGAAGAGTTGAAGAAGCTCGGTCTTAAAAAGTAACGCTATACCAATGTGGGAGGGGGCTTGCCCCCGATAGCGGTTTATCAGTCAGCAATCTGTAGCTGACACACCGCCATCGGGGGGCAAGCCCCCTCCCACATTTTTATACGTTTTCTACAGGGCGAACTGGGCGAAGCCCACGCCAGCGCCAGCCGGGCGCACATCTTTCAAGAACGAATCCTTGTCTGCGCTCAGCTCCAGGGTGATCTCCGGCTTGCGCTTGCCCGCATTACGCACCACCAACCCTTCGATGTGCTCACGCAAAAACGCCGTCGGCACCTTCAGGTGCAGCAACTGGTCGGTCTCGGCATTGTGCATCAACAGGTGGATCCACTCGTACTGGCCCACGGCAATACGGCCCACCGGGAGGTCAAACCACCAGATGTTGCGTTTGCGGTCCAGGTCGGTGAAATGGCAGTTGTTGACGCCGAGTACGGCACCGCCCAATTCGGTGTTTCTGCGGGCGATGGCCTGTGCTTTATTGAGTTTCATAACCTTCCTACGGGATCTGTTATTCAGCGTTTCAGCCTGAATGTGCCGGGCATTCTCATGGGTTGGCGGCAAAACATAAAGCCAAACCTGCGGCCGGCGATGAAATGCGTGGGCAAAAATAATTGAAACTCTCCCAAACGGCCTTGGGTCAATCTTTAGGTAATGACCAAAACCCTTGATTGTTCTCAGGAGAAATACCATGGGCAGCACAGCGGATAAGGCAAAAGGTTTGGCGAATGAAGCCGTCGGCAACATCAAGCAAGGTGTGGGTAAAGCCACGGATAACACCAAGCTGCAGACCGAAGGCAAGGTTCAGGAAAAGAAAGGCGAAGCTCAGCAAGCTGTCGGTAAGGCCAAAGATGCGGTGAAGAAAACCATCGACAAAGCCTGACCCGGCTGACTGCGAATGCGCAGCCACGCGGCCATCCACGGATGGCCGTTTTTGTGTCACCTGATGCAGTTAAGATTTCGAAATTGTTTCAAGGTCGCCAAATAGTCTACCTTGATGTAGAAAACGGCCCCTGAGTCGCCCACGAACTCAACTTTTTTGCGGCGAAAGGAGACGCTATGATTTTCCCGGTTCTCGATGGTCTCAAGCTGCACAAAGTGCTGTTGCGCACCGTCAAGGAATTCGTCGACGACGAAATGCCCACTTACGCCTCGGCACTGGCCTACCAGATGCTGTTCTCGCTGTTTCCCTTCCTGCTGTTCCTGATTGCCCTGATCGGTTTCCTGCATTTGCCGGACTTCTTTACCTGGCTGCGCCTGCAGTCGGAACTGGTGTTGCCGCCCCAGGCGCTGGAGCAGGTCAACCCGGTGATCGACCAGTTGCAGCAATCCAAGGGTGGCCTGCTCTCGGTGGGTATCGTGATCGCACTGTGGACGGCCTCGGCCGGCGTGCGCCTGATGATGAGCGCGATGAACGCCGCCTATGACGTGGTTGAAGGCCGCCCGATCTGGAAGCGCTTCCCGCTGTCGATTTTCTACACCGTCGGCATCGCCGGCATGCTGTTGGCCGCCGCCGCGTTGATGGTGCTGGGCCCGCAGGTGATGGAGTGGCTGGCCGGACAGATTGGCATGCAGGAGTTCGTGGTCACGTTATGGACCATCCTGCGCTGGCCGTTGATCGTTATTTTGCTGATGTTCGCCGTGGCCCTCATGTACTACGTGATGCCTGACGTCGAACAGAAATTCCGCTTCATCACGCCCGGCTCGGTGCTGGCGGTGGTGGTGTGGATCGTCGCGTCACTGGGGTTTGGCTACTACGTCAAAACCTTTGCCGACTACAACGCCATGTATGGCAGTATCGGCGCCATCATCGTATTGCTCCTGTACTTCTACATTTCCGCCGCCGTGCTGTTGCTGGGCGCGGAGATGAATGCGGTGATCGAGCACATGTCCGCCGAGGGCAAGGATCCGGGTGAAAAAGAGTTTGACGAGCCCGGCCACACCGGTGAAAAACAGCACGTCTCAGGCCTCGGCCGGGACCACTCCAAGCCCACTGCCGATGAAGTCTGATCGATGATCCGTGAAATCCTGAAAATGGGCGACGAACGCCTGCTGCGTATCGCGCCCCCGGTTCCGCCGGAAATGTTCGACAGCCCCGAGCTGTGGCAATTGATCGATGACATGTTCCAGACCATGGAGCACGTGGGGGGCGTCGGCCTGGCCGCACCGCAGATCGGTGTCGACCTGCAATTGGTGATCTTCGGTTTCGAGTCCAGCGAACGCTACCCGGACGCACCGCCGGTGCCACAGACGATCCTGATCAACCCGCTGATCACGCCACTGAGCCCAGTGCTGGAAGAGGGGTATGAAGGTTGCCTGTCCGTGCCCGGTTTGCGGGGTGCGGTGGATCGTTACCAGCAGATTCGCTATGAGGGGTTCGATCCCAAGGGCGAGCCGATTGTGCGCATCGCCGAGGGTTTTCATGCGCGGGTGGTGCAGCACGAGTGCGATCACCTGATCGGGCGGTTGTATCCGTCGCGGATTACCGACTTCACGAAGTTCGGCTTTATCGAGGTGATGTTTCCGGACATGGACCCCACCGCCGACGAGTAGCGTTCAGGCCCAATGAGGCCGAACTGTGGGGCGGGCTTGCTCGCGAATGCGGGGTGTCAGTCGCCAATAATGTTGACTCCCCCAGCACATTTCGCGAGCAAGCCCGCTTCCACGGTTGGAATGCGTTTCAAGCAAGGTTATTTGCAGTCGATCTCACCAAACGATCCAAGCCCATCGCGATCATCGGCTTGTTGCGCTTGTAGCGTACCCAGCGTTCGCTGAGGGATTGCGGGAGCACAGTGTTCTGGGTGAAACCCATGCGTTGGTACAAGCCTTCCAGGTCCGGATGACATAGCAACCACACGGTGCCTTCCACCTCGGCCACGGCTGCATCAATCACACGCTTCGCCAAGCCCTGGCCACGATACGCGGGGTCGACAAACACCCCGGTCAACCACTGCCCACCGACCACCGGCGTCAGGCACAGCCCGGCGACAATCTCGCTTTCACGCGCCACCCATAGACGCCCGCCCTTGAGCGCCTTCATCGACGAATTGTGGCTGCGGTAAAACTTGTTCAGCAGCGGCCACAGGGGCTCTGCCAGCGGTTCGATATGCAAGTTGGGCATGGTGTTCAGGCGGCGTTATCAAGGGCCGAGGATTATAAGCGCCTTCTGCCGGGCAATAGGTGGTATACCCAGTGCTACATCCCCTTTCAGTGGAGCATGCATCATGGCCAAAGGTATGGATTCAAAGAGAGCCGCGAAAAAGAAACCGGCAAAGACCGCCGACGAAAAACGCGCCGACAAGAAAGCCAAGAAAACCGAGACAGGTCTGTTCGGTCACTGAGACCCGTTTTTGAACGAACTCAGCTTTTGGGGGACTCGGCGGCCAGCGCGGCAATCACGGCTGGTCGCTGACCCACCCGCTGCTCAAACGCCGCCAGCGCCGGCCATTCGCGCAGATCAATCGCGTGGAGGGCCGCCCAGCGTAGCACCACGAACAGGTACGCATCCGCCACTGAGTACTGCGCCCCCAGCAAATAATCCTGGCGCTCCAGCGTCTGCACCAGCACGGCAAATCGCTTGAACAGCGTGGCCTGGAACATGGCCCGCACCTCGCCCTGAATCACGCCGTTGAAGAACACTGCCAACCCACCGTGCACTTCGGTGGCGATAAAATTCAGCCATTCCTGCAAACGCACGCGCTCCCAGCTGCCATTGGCCGGCGCGAGATTCGCTGTGGGTTTCAGGTCGGCCAGGTACTGCAGGATCGCACTCGCTTCAGTCAGCACCTGGCCGTTGTCCAGTTTCAGCGCCGCAACATAGCCTTTGGGGTTGATCTGCAGGAAGTCTTCGCCCTCGGCGGTGGTCTTGGCCTGGTTATCCACCAGCATCAGGTCGAAGGGAATCGCCAATTCGCGCAGCACGATATGCGGGGCGAGGGAACAGGCATGGGGGAAGAAATACAGTTTCATCTGGGGCAGCTCCGTTGAATTTGCGCCAGTCTCGCGGGCATGGCACCGTGCGTAAAATTAAACGTTCAGACCCCCGCCATAAGGACAGCTACTGCCATGATGAACCTGATGCACTGGCGCCTGCTGGTAGCCGTGGCCGATCACGGCAGCATCACCGCCGCCGCCGAGCGCGTGGGCATGACCCAATCCGCCGCCAGCCAGGCCATGGCCGGCATGGAGGCGACGCTGGGCGCACAGCTGTTTACCCGTGAACCGCGCAAGACTTTGCCCACCGCCTTGGGGTTGAGTGTGATCGCGCAGGCGCGGGTGATGCTCGCGGCCTTGCAGACGATTCGCAGCACCGTGGACGAAGCCCGCCCGATGCTGCGCGGGACGATTCGCATCGCCAGTTTCCCCATGGTGCTGGCGACGTTTCTGACGCCGCTGTTGTTGCGTTTTGCTCAGCTCTATCCGGGTATTGAGGTCACTACTCTGGACGTCACCGACAACGAAGTGCTCACCCTGCTCGACGCGGACCTGATCGACCTGGGCGTTGTGCTTAACCCCAAGCCCGAGCGCAATGCCACGGTGCTGGGCCGGGACTTCTGGATGGCCGTGCTTGCGACAGACCATGCGCTGGCGCAACGCCCGGCCGATGCGACTGTGGCGCTTGAGGAATTACTTGAGCAGCCGTTCGTACTTGCCACCGGTGGCTGTACCGCGAATGCACGCAGCCTGGGTGCCGCAGCGGGATTGACGCTGCGCGATATCCGCGTGGAAGTGCGCGAATGGAACAGCGCCTTCAGCCTGGTACGCGAAGGTGTCGGCGTGACGCTGGTGCCGGAAATGGCCCTACCGGCCCAGCGCAAGGGCTTGCGTGTCATGCCACTGACGGTGCCGCTGCACCGTGAGTTTGCCTTGGTCGGCTCGCCGACCCGTCCCCCTTCGGCCGCTGCCAGCGCGTTGTTAGCAATGGTGGCTGATTAGTGGCCTTGCATAGCGCCAAGCTCTGTCTATGCTCACCCAGAACCGTTGATGACGCTTGGCATATAAAGCGATTCGGATGGTTATTTCCCCATGAAGGTGTGCCAGCACTGTCTAACAAATGAATGGAATGCGCCTCCAGGCGCCGGGAACCCAGGGTGATCTGACCATGTTCAACCGCCATCACAAATCCGACCTGCAACAAATCGAACGTTTCTCCTGCGCCCTTACCGAATCCAACGCCAAACTGGCGGCCATCAGCCGTTCCATGGCCATGATCGAGTTCGACGCCAGTGGTGTGATCCTCGACGCCAACGACAACTTCTGCAACACCATGGGCTACAGCGCCGAGGAGATCCGCGGTAAACATCACCGCCTCTTTTGCGATGAGGCCTACACCCACACCGACGCCTACGCCAAGCTGTGGCGCGACCTGGCGCGGGGCGAGGCCCTTAGCGGCACCTTCATGCGCCTGAACAAGCACGGCCAGGAAGTGTGGCTGGAAGCCAGCTACATGCCGGTGCTGGACAAGGACAACCAGGTGCAGAGCGTGATCAAGGTCGCGTCGGATATCACTGCGCGGGTCCATCACGAACATGAAAACCAGAGCTTGATCGACGCCATCGGCCGTTCCATGGCGGTGATCGAGTTCACCCCGCAGGGCCAGATCCTTAACGCCAACGAAAACTTCCTGAAGACGGTGCAGTATTCCCTGGATGAAATCGTCGGCCAGCACCACAGCATGTTTTGCCACCGCAACGAAGTGGAATCGCCGGCCTACAAGGCGTTCTGGGCGTCGCTCAACCGCGGCGAATACCACTCGCATCGCTTCGAGCGTAAAAACAAATACGGCAAGACCCTGTTTCTGGAGGCCTCCTACAACCCGATCTTTGACACCAATGGGCGCCTGTACAAGGTGGTGAAGTTCGCCAGCGACATCACCGACCAGGTCACCACCCTGCGTAACGCCGCCGACTCGGCCCATGCCACTTCGGTGCAAAACGACGCCTGCGCACGCAAGGGGTCGGAGGTGGTGCAGCAAACCGTGCAGATCATCGAAGAAATTTCCCATGATCTGAACCAAGCGGCGGTGAGTATCGACGCCGTGAGCAAGCAATCGGACATCATCGGTGCCATCGTGCAGACCATTCGCAGCATTGCCGAACAGACCAATATGCTGGCGCTCAACGCCGCGATCGAAGCGGCACGGGCCGGTGAGCATGGGCGTGGCTTTGCAGTGGTGGCAGACGAAGTGCGCAGCCTGGCGGCGCGGACCAGCCAGGCGACGGTGGAAATCGTCGATGTGGTGCGCAAGAACCATGATCTGTCGCTGAGTGCAGTGTCGAGCATGCAATCGAGCTTGAGTCGCACAGGCGTGGGGGTGGAATTGGCGAATGAAGCAGGTCAGGTGATCCTGGAGATTCAGGAAGGGTCACGGCATGTGGTGGATGCGATCGGGCAGTTCAATTCGACGTTGCAGCTGCAATAACCCAATCCCTGCAGGCGCCGGCTTGCCGGCGATAGCATCACCTCGGTCTCTCTGATTCACCGAGGCGCCTGCATCGCCGGCAAGCCGGCGCCTACCGTTGATCGTGGTGCTTGTTAGATCGCAGCCAGGGTTTCTTTCACTGTCTGGGCCTGTGGGTCAGCGGTTTTTGCCGCGACCTGCTGCTCTTGCTGCTGCTTCAAGCGCTCTGCCACTTGCTTGGAAAAGGCATCCTGTTTTTCCTTCGACATGTTCTGCAAGTCTGCCTCGGTCAAACCCTGCTCCTTGAGCAGTTGGTCACGGATGCGCTCGGCCGGGGATTTGCTCATGTAGTCGGTGAATTCCGAGCGCGCGCCGGAGGTGGCGCTGGTCGTCGGTACATCGCTGGTCGACGCGTTGGTCTGCAACTGCACGCGGGTCTTGGCAAAGGCTTCGTCGATACGGTCGGTCGCCTTGTCCAATTCCTTCTGTGCGGCCGGCACGGTCACGCTGTGCTGCGCCGCTTGCAGGGCACCGCTGTACAGCGCGCTGGCAGCGGCGTTGGCGGGGTCCATGTCGGGCCGCTTGATCTGTTGAACGGTCGACACGGCTTGGGTGTTGTTGTTAACCAGCATGATCGGTCACCTGTGGAAATGTTCTGTGCCACAGCTGGAGCAAATAGCGTGCCGGGTGCCAGGTGCCTGGTTTTATTGGGGATAGCGTGGCCGTTGCGGCAAACAATGTCCCGCAGGCGGCCAGCCATTGCCGTTAATGGGCGATGTTTTCCAGCGCCAGGTTACGCGTACGCGGCCCGAACCAACTGATGGTGATCATCACGATCAACATGCTGCTGGCGATAAACGCCAGCACCCCCGGTGTGCCCAGGTGTTCGAGGATAAAGCCGATCAACAGGCTGCTGAACACGGTGGATAAGCGGCTGAACGAATAGCAGAACCCCACCGCCCGTGCGCGGATGTTGGTGGGGAACAGTTCGCTCTGGTACGAGTGATAACTGAAGCTCAGCCAGGCGTTGCAGAAGGTGATCATCACCCCACAGATCACCAAACCCACCGCCGTGGTTTGCAAGGCAAACAGGCTGCCGAAGATCACTGCGCCCAGGGCCGAGCCGACGATCTGCCATTTGTTTTCAAAACGGTTGGCCACCTTCACGAACAGCAACGGCCCCAGGGGGTAGGCGAGGGTGATGATGAAGGCGTAGAGCAAACTGTGGGTCACGCTGACGCCTTGGCCCGACAGCAACGCCGGCAACCAATTGCCAAAGCCGAAGAAGCCGATGGCCTGGAACACATGGAACACGATCAGCATCAACGCGCGGCGGCGGTACGGCGGTTGCCAGATATCGGCAAAGCGGCCGCTGCCCTGCACGCTGACGGTTTCTGGCTCGGGCTCATCCAAGGGTTTGCCATGATCCTTCTGACAGCGCGCTTCGAGGCTGTCCATGATCACACCGGCCTCTTCGAAACGCCCCTTTTGCGCAAGCCAACGCGGTGATTCCGGCAAGCGCTTGCGCAATTGCCAGATAAACAGTGCAAACACTGCGCTCGACAACACCACCCAACGCCAGCCCGATACGCCGAACGGTGCTTGTGGCACCAGCCACCATGACATCAACGCCACCGCCGGTACCGACAGGAACTGGATGAAGAACGCAAAGGCAAACGCCGAGCTGCGCATGCGCTTGGGCACCAGTTCCGAGAGGTAGGCATCGATGGTCACCAGCTCGATGCCCAGGCCAATGCCCACCAGGAAGCGCATGCAGATGATGCCCAGGGCGGACGTCTGGATGCCCATCAACACCGTGGCGACGGTGTACCAGACCAGCGCAAAGGTGAAGATCGCCCGCCGGCCGTAACGGTCGGCGATGGGGCTGAGCAGGCTGGCGCCAAGGAACAGGCCGAGGAAGGTTGCCGAGGCAAAGGCGGCCTGGTCCGAAAAGCCGAATACGCCCTCGCTGCCGGTATGGAAAATCCCGTCGCTGATCAGGCCAGGGCTGATATAAGCGGTCTGGAACAGGTCATACAGCTCGAAAAAGCCGCCGATGGACAGCAACGCTACCAAGCGCCAGACCGTGGCGACGGCGGGGAGGCGGTCGATGCGGGCGCTGATGTGGGCGGCGCGGATGGGGTCGATGCCGTCGGTGGTGGAGGTGAGTGTGGACATGGGCGAGATTCCAGGTGCAGTGACCTGGAATCTTAGCTGGCTAACGGAAATCGCTGCGTGTGAAGTTGTGCCCGGTTGGTTGCTCATTCGCTGGTTTATTGCGCAAAGACTCTCTTTTCAAAGGTTTTATGGCGGACGGGTTCAGTAGCTGATGGGGATCTCGAAAGTCTCAAAGGCATCGTCTACCGGTTGATAGTCCAGCACTCGGGTGGTTTCGCTCAAATCCAGCCGCTTGAAACGGTTATTGGAAATCCCATGGGCGATCAGGTTTTTTACCCCCTCGGTTTCCACCGCGCGTTGCAGCAACTGCACCGCATCCCGTGGGCTGAGCCAGGCGCTGAGGTCACGGGCGTTGTTCAGGTCATGGGTTTCGGGGAATTCAAAGGCACCGATGCGCAGGGCAATGGTCGACAGCGGGGTTTTGGCGGCGTAGTAACCGCAGAGTGCCTCGCCGAAGCATTTGCTCACGCCGTACAGGTTGGCGGGCATCACCGGCATGCCGGGCGTGATCTGGCGATCCACCGGATAGCCTTCGATGGTTTGCGCGCTGCTGGCGAACACCAGGCGCTTGACCCCGGCGGCCACGGCGGCTTCGAACAGGTAAGTGGTGGCGAGGATGTTATTGGGCAACAGTTCTTCGAACGAGGCGCTGGCGTGGGGGATGCCCGACAGGTGCACGATTACGTCGATGCCTTCGAGCAGGGTCGCCAGGCTGGATTTATCGCTGAGGTCGGCGTGTACGAAGCGGTGTCCACCCAGGTCGAAGTCCGGCGCGATGCGGTCGGTGAGGGTGAAGCGGTAGCGGTCTTGCGAGGCTTGGAAAAATGTCTTGCCGATTCTGCCGCAGGCGCCGGTGAGCAATATGTTGAGTCCTTTCACGCGTAATCCTTGTTTTAGTTATGGCCGTCGAGCGCGAAGGTCTTGAAGCCAGGGCGCTGGCTGAGGCGCAAGTAATACGCCTCCACCGCGGGGTAGGGCGGATGCGCCAGAGGGGCGTTGCGCCAGCGGTGTACGGAGAGGCCGACGAGGATGTCTGCCAGGGTGAACTCATCGCCGGTTACGTAGGCGCCGGTCTTGCTCAGCTGTTGCTCCAGCAAGCCCATCTTGTCGTTCCAGGCTTGCACGCCGGCCTGGATGCGCTGCGGGTCCTGATAATCCGGGTTCTGGCGCACCAGCGCGTGGAACGCGTAGCCCCAGGACGGGTTGAGTTCGGTAGCTTGCCAGTCCATCCATTGCTCCACCCGGGCCCGTGGCGCGGGTTCGGCGGGGAGCAGGTCGTGGCGTTGGTAAAGGCTGACGAGGTACCGGCAAATGGTGTTGGACTCCCATAGCACGCCATGGTCGTCGATCAGCACCGGCACTTGGGCGTTGGGGTTTAGGGCCAGGAACTCGGCGGACTGGGTGGGCTTGAAGCCGATGCCCCAGTCTTCGCGCTGGTAGTCGATGCCGAGTTCCTGGCAGGTCCAGAGCACTTTACGCACGTTGATGGAGGACGTACGGCCCAAGATTTTCAGTGAGTGTCCCATGGTGCTTCCCTGGCAGTGGAGAGCAGCCAATCTAGCAGGGCGCAAGCGGGCATGGTTAAAAAATGTGGGAGGGGGCTTGCTCCCGATTGCAGTGGGTCAGCTACCTGTAAGTTGACTGACCCACCGCTATCGGGGGCAAGCCCCCTCCCACATTTTTTCGAGTAAGGCCTTAACAGCGTGGTGTGTGCTGGTCCATGGCCTTGCCTACCAGCAATACACTTAGCTCGCTCAGTTGGTGGATAGCCAGGGCTACATCGCGGTGCTTGCCGGTGAGGTCATCGGACAGGTCGAGCAGCAAGGTGCTGACGGAGCACAGGGTTTCGTAGCTGTTGATCAGCAGGGTTTCGGTGGGGGTATCAGGGATGACGGTGAAGAGCGTATGCGTGGGGATGCTGTGCATTATTGACGTACCTGATCTGGGCTGATACCTGATCGCTACTAAACGAGGGTGGCAGCTGTACGCAGGTTAGTAGACCGGTATCCCACACAAACCCGGCGCACCCGAAGGCGCCCTGCGCACAGCCACCATCAAGCATCGATAGGTTCATGCAGCTTGTGTGAGGAAGCGGGGCTACTAAACCCGATCACCGAGACATTCAGCGACCGGCCAACCTTAGAGACCCTCACCCTGACGCACAAGCCGGCGGATTCTGACGTAAGCGTAGGCAACCGGGCAAGGCGCTTACCGCAATGTCAGGCGCTTCCTACAGGCGTCCTACGTACTCTCGCGCACCTGCAACTCAAACCCCATGTCCACCACCGGCTTGGCGATCTTGTTACCTGCCATGATCGTCAACAAATGTTCTGCCGCCCGCCGACCGATCGCCTCACGCGGAGTACTGATGCTGCTCAGGCGCGGCACCATGAACGAGGATGCCGGCAAGTCGTTGAACCCCAGCACTGCCACACGCTCCGGTACTTTGATGCCATGGCGCAGGGCTTCCAGCAGCGCGCCCTGGGCCAGGTCGTCGTTGCCGAAGAAGATCGCGTCTACGTCCGGATGAGCCGCCAGCAACTGTAAAAACAACTCGCCACCCAGTCCCACGGAAGAAGGGCGCGGCGTCAGCAATTCCAGCGCCGGGTCGTACAGTCCAGCCTGCTGCAGTGCGCGGCGGAAACCTTCGCCTCGCAGCAATGTGCGCTGGTCCAGTTGCGCACCGATGTAGGCCAGGCGCTTGCGCCCGCGGGACAGCAAATGCGCCGCCGCCGTCTCGCCCGCCGCGAGTTGCGAGAACCCTACGCAGTTCACGCCGGCGTTGGGGTCCAGGTCCATCATGTAGACGCAGGGCACATTGCTGGCCTCGACCATCCGTCGGGCGCTTTCAGTGCGATCAAACCCGGTCAGCAGCAAACCCCGTGGCTGGTAGGCCATGTAGTTGCGCAGCAGGTTTTCTTCTTCGTCGCGGGAATAGTGGGAGTTGCCGATCAGCACTTCAAAGCCCTTGGGACGCAGCACTTGGTGGATGGCTTCAAGGGTTTCGATAAACAGCAGGTTGGACAGCGACGGCACCAACACCACCACCGAATGGCTCTGGGCCGAGGCCAGTGCACGGGCGGCAGGGTTGACCACGTACTTGAGTTCGGCGGCGGCCTGCTGCACTTTTTCCACCAGTTCGGTGGCCACGGTGCTGATGCCGCGCAGGGCGCGTGAGGCGGTAATCGGGCTGACGCCGGCCAGGCGGGCGACTTCGTTAAGAGTCGGGCGACCCGTGGTGCGTAATTTTTTATCGTTCTTGGAGGTCATCAGGCGGCTTGCCAAACAAAAATCGAGGCACTAAGGTAGCGCTGTCTCCAAAGGGCTGCAAATTCTTGAACGCTGGGTTGCCTGATCCGGTTCAAACGATTGGAGAGGATGCACGCGTCACTCCATAAAAAAAGACAAGTCGGCGCGGGAAAAGCCTGTTTTTGCACTAGCCTTACAGCGTGCAAAGGTAGCGCTATCTGCGTCCTGAGGTGTTTCATGAGTCAACCTGTTACCGCCCTGGTCATCATGGGTGTTTCCGGCTGTGGCAAGTCCAGCGTCAGCGAGGCCCTGTGCCGCCTGAACGGTGCCACTGCCATTGAAGGCGACAGCTTTCACCCTGCCGCCAATATCGAAAAGATGAGCGCCGGCCACCCCCTCAACGACGACGACCGCGCCGGCTGGCTCGACATCCTTTGCGATGAACTGCGGCGTTCGCTCAAAGCGGGCGAGCACCCCGTGCTCACCTGTTCCGCCCTCAAAAAGAAATACCGCGACCACCTGCGCGAAGCAGCGCCGGGTCTGGGTTTCGTGTTCCTGGAGCTGACCCGCGCCGTGGCCGCCGACCGTGTGTCTCATCGCCCCGGCCATTTCATGCCAGCCAGCCTGATCGACAGCCAGTTCGCCACCCTTGAATCGCCTAAAGGCGAGCCGCTGACCCTGGCCCTCAACGCCAGTGAAGACAGCGTCGAGGCATTGGCCGAGCAGACACACGCCTGGTGGCTGCAACACGGCTTTGAACCTACTCATTAATTTTTTGCCGGAAAAGATAGCGCTATCCCCGGCAGGAAATTCAACACCCGCTTTAATAACAACAACAAACAGGAGAGACCCCCCATGTTTGGCATGTCCCACGAGTCCTACCTACTGCTAGATGCAGTCGTTACCATCATCGGGTTGATCGTTCTGATCACCAAGTTCAAGGTGCACCCGTTCATCGCGCTGATCATCGCGGCCGGCTTCCTCGGCCTGACCTCGGGCATGCCCGTGGACAAGATCATCAAGGCGTTCCAGGACGGCTTCGGCGGGGTGCTCGGCTTTGTCGGCATCATCCTTGCGCTGGGCACGATGCTCGGCAAGATGATGGCCGAATCCGGCGGTGCCGATCAGATCGCCCAGACCCTGATCCGCGCCTTCGGCAAAGAGAAAGTCCAGTGGGCCATGATGTTCGCCGCGTTCCTGGTGGGCATCCCGCTGTTCTTCGAGATCGGCTTTGTGCTGCTGATCCCGCTGGTGTTTATCGTCGCGCGCCGCACCGGCGTGTCGCTGATCAAGATCGGCATCCCGCTGCTGGCCGGCCTGTCGGCGGTGCATGGCCTGGTGCCACCGCATCCGGGGCCGCTGCTGGCCATCGGCGTGTTTGGCGCGGATATCGGCAAGACCATCTTGTACGGCCTGATCGTCGCTTTGCCGACCGCCATTATCGCCGGTCCGATCTTCGGCACGTTTATCGCCAAGTACATCCCGGGCAACCCGTCCCAGGAACTGGTCGATCAATTGGCCCGCGAGACTGATAACAAGTCGCTGCCAAGCTTCGGCATCACCCTGGTCACCGTGCTGCTGCCGGTGTTCCTGATGCTGCTGAAGACCTTCGCCGACATCGCGTTTGCCGAAGGTAACGTGGTACGCAACTGGATGGACATGATCGGTCACCCGATCACCGCCTTGCTGCTGGCCCTGTTGCTGTCGCTGTACACCTTTGGCCATCGCCAGGGCATCCACTCCAAGCAGATCCTCAAGCTACTCGACGCCAGCCTGGCGCCGACCGCTGCGATCATCCTGATCATCGGCGCCGGTGGTGGCTTCAAGCAGATGCTGGTGACCAGCGGCGTGGGTGACGTGATCGGCCATATGGCGGTGAACGCGCAGATCAATCCGATCCTGCTGGCGTGGCTGGTGGCGGCAGTGATTCGTGTGGCGACCGGTTCAGCCACGGTGGCGACCATTACCGGCGCGGGCATTGTGGTGCCGGTGGTAGGGATGATTCCGGGCGTCAACCGTGAGCTGCTGGTGTTGGCGACGGGGGCGGGTTCGTTGATCCTGTCTCACGTCAACGATGCGGGGTTCTGGCTGGTGAAGCAGTACTTCAACATGACCGTGGCCGAGACGTTCAAGACCTGGACGGCGATGGAGACCATTCTGTCCGTCGTGGCGTTGATCTTCATCATGTTGCTGTCGTTGGTGGTGTAAGCCACACCGCAGCATCCCATGGGGTCACCCAATCAAATGTGGGAGGGGGCTTGCCCCCGATAGCAGAGTGTCAGTCACTGCATCCGGTGACTGAACCACTGCCATCGGGGGCAAGCCCCCTCCCACATGTTTGAGCGCATTTCTTCGGGGAGATTGGGTCAGGCTTTAGGGGTCAGCCCATCTGCCCGGAACATCCCGCGAATACCGCGTACCGCTTGGCGAATCCGGTCCTGGTTTTCGATCAGTGCAAAGCGCACATGGTCATCACCATACTCGCCAAAGCCGATGCCTGGCGACACACACACCTTGGCTTCCAGCAGCAGCTTCTTGGCAAACTCCAGCGAACCCAGGGCGGCATATTGCTCTGGAATCTTCGCCCAGACGTACATCGACGCCTTCGGATTCTCCACCATCCAGCCCAGCTCATGCAGGCCTTTGACCAGTACATTGCGGCGCTGGCGGTACTGCTCGGCGATGTCTTTCACGCACTGTTGGTCGCCTTCCAGCGCGGCAATCGCCGCCACTTGCAGCGGGGTGAAGGTGCCGTAGTCGTGGTAGCTCTTGATCCGCGCCAGGGCGTTGACCAATTCCGGGTTACCCACCATGAAACCGATGCGCCAGCCGGCCATGTTGTAGCTCTTGGACAGGGTGAAAAATTCCACCGCAATGTCCTTGGCACCCGGCACTTGCATGATCGACGGGGCTTTCCAGCCGTCGTAGACGATGTCGGCGTAGGCCAGGTCGTGGATCACCAGCACGTCGTATTGCTTGGCCAGGGCGATCACACGTTCGAAGAAGTCCAGTTCCACGCATTGCGCGGTCGGGTTGGACGGAAAGCCCAGGATCATCATCTTCGGCTTGGGAATCGAGCCGCGAATGGCCCGTTCCAGCTCCGCGAAGAAATCCACGCCAGGCACCAGCGGCACCGAACGCACCTGGGCGCCGGCAATCACCGCACCGTAGATGTGGATCGGGTAGCTCGGGTTGGGCACCAGTACGGTGTCGCCCTGGTCCAGTGTGGCCAGCATCAAGTGCGCCAGGCCTTCCTTGGAGCCGATGGTGACGATGGCTTCCGATTCGGGGTCAATGTCCACTTCATAGCGGTCTTTGTACCAGCGCGAAATCGCCCGGCGCAGACGCGGAATGCCTTTGGACGTGGAGTAACCGTGGGTGTCTTCACGCTGGGCGACTTGCACGAGTTTTTCGACAATGTGCGGCGGCGTGGGGCCGTCAGGGTTGCCCATGCTCAAGTCGATGATGTCTTCGCCGCGCCGACGCGCAGCCATCTTCAGTTCGGCCGTAATGTTGAAAACGTAAGGGGGGAGTCGATCTATGCGCGCAAAGCGGCGCGGCGAACCTTGGTCTGCCATTGTTGCCTCGAAGTACGTAAGCGCCCGGAACCGTCCGAGCGACGTCGGCCACTGCGGTGGCCTGCGGGGCAGACAATACGGTCGATGATGGCCAGTTGTCCAGATGCGTAGGAAAATTTTCTGCATGGAGTCCAGCGCGAATATGCCCCTATACTCGATGCGGGTTTGTTCCCTCATAAGAAGGAGACTGTTCGTATGGATCAGCAGACAAAACAACCGTTAGAGCCACGCATGGAAGCCGGTAAAGCCTTGGTGATCGCCGGGGTGCAGGGGCGTTATTCGAAGGCCACCGTGGGGGATATCCCCAAATTGTGGGAGTTGTTCGATACCTGCATCAAGGACATCAAGCAGCGTGTGGGCGGCGTGACGTATGGCGTTTGCCATAACCCCAGGCAGGGCGAATTCGACTACATGGCCGGTGTCGAAGTCCCCACCAAAGGCGATGTGCCGAGCAACTTCGAATTCATCGAAATCCCACCGCTCAACTACGCCGTGTTCCCGCACTACGGGCCGGTACAGGCGCTTGAGCAGACGTACGAGCGCATCATGTTTGAATGGCTGCCGCACTCGGGCTACAAGGTGATGGGCGCGGATTTTGAGCGCTACAGCGCGGATTTTGATGCGCGCAAGGGCACCGGGACGGTGGAGATCTGGTTGCCGGTGGGGCAGAAGGTCTGACTGGAACAGGGGCTGGTAGTCGGGCCCCTGTCAGCTCGGTGTCGAGCGCTAGACGCCCCCACGACACCAAGGGTGCCTTGGGGGCCGCAGGCCATGGCATAAACCGCAACGTTGCCCTGGGCCAGGACCACTTCGCCGTTGTTACCGAACCCCGAGTCAGGATTGCCGCTGGCGTCGAAGCCCTCTTGAGGGGGGATTACCGAAGCTCAGATCCTTGCCGCCTACGGTCTTGGTGTGCGTGCCCGAACGCCTGGAAGGAATACTCATTGGCCTGCTCCTTGGGCTCAAGTTATGCATACGCTACATGTTGAGCGTGTCGAAGTCGGCCTGATCGAAGACCCACCTCAACCTGCGCTCATACCCAATCCGTCCCTTATATGCCTCCCCACTGTCCACCCAGCCTGCCCTCAGATACAGCCCCATTGCCGCCACATTGTCCGCGTCCACCGACAATTCCAGGCCCTTGATCTGCGGCCACGCTTGCCGTGCCGCCGCCGGAAGGGCTTGCAAACAGGCCTTGCCGAATCCGCGCCCTTGTTGATGCCGATCCACTTGCAATGCATGCAAGGTCGCGCTGTGTTTATCGGCCCAGTGGGGCAGGCAGGGTGGGCGTTTGAGCAGGAGGAAGGCCACGGGCCGGTCGTCGGCGAGCAGGGCGAAGCCTTTGATGGCGCCAGGGTTGGGATTGACCAGCAGGCTGTTCAGTGCGCAGTGGATATCACCGGAATACGCCAGTTGCTCGGGATGCACGTGCAGGGTGTCGAGTTGCTGTTTCTGCACAAGGCTCAACGTCTCATAAAGGGCGAGGCGGGTTTCCATCGGGGGCGTATCCGAAATGCTACAAAGAGGCCTGGATTCTAGCGGGTTTACCGGGGCGAAAATATTTTTAAGCGGCGTGTCGATTTGCCGAAGGGCCATTCGACTAAGGGTGTCTTTCGTGATTTTCACCCCAAGGAGTATCGCCATGAGCACTGCCATCAACGCCCTGATCGAACAATGGAAACACGCCGTCAGCGCCAAGGATGTCGAGAAAATAGTCAGCTTCTACGCCGACGATATCGTCGCGTTCGACGCCGTTAACGCCCTGCAATTCAAAGGCAAGGCCGCTTACCAGGCGCACTGGCAGGCCTGCATGGAGTTCTGCCCCGGCCCGGGCGTGTTTGACTTTCATGAGCTGCATATCGTCGCCGCCGAGGACAGCGCCTTTGCCCACTGGCTCGCCCACTGCGGTGGCACTGGGCCGGATGGCGTGCTCAAGACCTGCTGGATGCGGGTCACCGCCGGTTACCAGCGTATCGACGGCCAATGGAAAGTGGTGCATGAGCACTGGTCCGCACCGTTCGACATGGAAACAGGCGCCGGTCTGTTCGACCTGAAACCTTGACCGTCGCGACCTATAGTCAGTAATCCGAAAACGGAGAACGCCATGAAATACCTGTGCCTGGTCTACAGCGAAGAAGCGTTGCTGCACAGTCTGCCCGACAGTCCCAAGGACCCGGAATGCCACGCATACGCCGAAGCCGTTCACGGCAGCGGCCGCATGCTCGCCGCCCAAGCGCTGGAGTCGGTGAGCACCGCCACCACCGTGCGGATGCGCAATGGCAAGTTATCGATCACCGACGGGCCGTTTGCCGAGACCAAGGAGCAACTCGCCGGGTTCTACCTGATTGAGGCCCGTGACTTGAATGAAGCGATCCAGGTGGCCGGCGGCATTCCGGCTGCCCGGGTCGGCAGTGTGGAAGTGCGCCCCGTGCGTGAATTGAATCTCTGAACAGAACAACCATAAGACTCAAGAGGTTTATCCCATGTCTACGCAACCAGCCGAGTTTGAATTGTCCATCAGCCGCGTGATCGATGCGCCGCGCAGCCGGGTGTTCCGCGCCTGGACCGAACCTGCCTTGCTCCAGCAATGGTGGGGCCCCCACGGCATGACCACCCCCGAGTGCGAAATGAACCTGTGGGTCGGTGGCCTGTTTCGCACCTTGATGCGGGCGCCGGACGGTGCCGAGTACCCGACGCAGGGTGTGTTTCTGGAAATCGATGCGCCCAATCGACTGGTGTTTACTGACGCCTTCATGCCCGGCTGGATCCCCTCGGGCAAGCCGTTCATGAGCGCCGAAGTCACCTTCGAAGAGGTCGACGGCAAGACGCTTTACACCGCTCGCGCCATGCACTGGAGTGCCGAAGACAAGCAGGCCCACGAAGCCATGGGCTTTCATGACGGCTGGGGCCAGAGCCTGGATCGTTTGGTCACCCTGGTGACCCAGGGCATGCCCGATTGACCCTGTCGGTCGAGGCCATTTACCGCAGCGAATCACGCCGGGTGCTCGCGACGCTGATTCGCTTGCTGGGTGACTTCGACCTGGCCGAGGAAGCCCTGCACGAAGCGTTTTTCGTGGCGGTGCAGCGCTGGCCGCTGGACGGTGTGCCGGACAATCCACGGGCTTGGCTGGTGTCGACTGGTCGCTTCAAGGCCATCGACCGGCTGCGCCGTGAGGCGCGTTTCACTCCGTTGCTGCAGGAACAGGCCGATGCGCTGGAAGCGGCTGACTGGAGTGACCAAGACGTGGAAGACGACCGCCTGCGGCTGATCTTCACCTGCTGCCACCCGGCGCTGGCGGCGGATGCCCAGGCCGCGCTGACCTTACGTGAGATCTGTGACCTCACCACCGAAGAAATCGCCCGCGCTTTCCTGGCCACACCCGCCACCATCGCCCAGCGCATCGTGCGGGCCAAGGGCAAGATCCGCGAGGCCAAGATCCCTTACCAAGTGCCATCCCTGGACGAATTGCCCGAGCGGCTGGACAGTGTATTGCGGGTGATTTACCTGGTGTTCAACGAGGGGTATTCGGCGTCCATGGGCGCTGACCTGACCCGTGAAGCGTTGACGCGCGAAGCCATTCGCCTGGGGCGTTTGTTGCTGGAATTGCTGCCCGAGCCCGAAGTCATGGGGCTGCTCGCACTGATGCTGTTGCATGAGTCCCGACGCCCGGCGCGCACCTCGGCCAACGGGGAGTTGGTGCTGCTGGATGAACAGGACCGCTCGCTGTGGGATGCGGCCCTGATTGCCGAAGGTTGCACGTTGGTAGAGCAGGCGCTGGGCACTCGGCGCTTTGGCCCGTATGGCCTGCAAGCGGCCATCGCGGCAGTGCATGCCGAAGCGTCGCGTGCAGATGAGACGGACTGGCCGCAGATCGTCGGGCTCTACGATGTATTGCTCAGGGCGGCGCCATCACCGGTGATCGAATTGAACCGCGCCGTGGCGCTGGCCATGCGGGATGGGCCGTTGGCAGGGTTGCAGCAAGTGGAAGGGATTCTGGCGCGCGGTGAGTTGCTGGATTACCACTGGGTGCATTCGGCGCGGGGAGAGTTTTGTCGGCAATTGGGGCGAGTTGAAGAGGCGCGGGCAGCTTACGAAAAAGCCCTGTCACTGACCCAGCAAGCCCCGGAGAAACGCTTCCTCGAACAACGCCTGGCCGAGCTGCAATCGCCCCTCCGCTGACGATCCAAATATGGGCGCTGGTTTGCCAGCGCCCACAGTGAACCAGGTTGTTTGCACTGTCTGGGTTAAGTCTGCTGACGCGTCGCGGCCAACACGATCTCACGAATGCACACATGCTGCGGCTACTCAGTCATCGGATTAAGCTATGGATGTTCGTCACCTCAAGGCATTTCTCGCGGTCTTTGAAGAGCACAACACCAGCGTTTGTTCATCAGCCAGCCGACCTTGTCGGTGACCCTCAAGCAGTTGGACGACGAACTGGGCGTGGCGATGTTGCCCCAGTCGCTGGCGGTTGAGCGGGTTGGCGTGGTGATTCGGCAGTGGCACCTGCCCGCACCTACACGCCGAGTGGGATTGTGTTTCGCCGCGCAAGCCTTGGAGTCGCCCGCGTTACGCGCGCTGCACAAGTATTTCCAGACAAACCGACCGCCACAATTGTCGGCCGCATAACGCTGTAGGCGTTATTCGAGCATCTGGCTCAGCATCCAGCTTCCGGCTGGCCCCGGTGGGTGTTGCCGTGACCACAGGGCATCCACCGCCACCGAGCGTGGCCAACCGCGGACGTTGAGTTCAACCAGCTCGGCATTGCCAAAACGCTCCACCAACCAGCGCGGTAATTCCGCCCAGCCGAAGCCGAGTTGAGCCATCTCCATCAGCATCAGAAAACTCGGCGCAGACCACACACGGCCGGAGGGGCGCGTTTCGTTGGGGCTGATGATGCTTGCCAGGCGCAGTTCACGGTATTGCTGCAAGGCGTGCGGGTCGATGTTTTCTACGCGGGTCAATGGGTGGGTAGGCGCGACGAACAGCGCGATTTCCGTGCGTTCGGCGACGGGCGAGCGGGTCAGGTCGGGCGGGTAAACCTCCTGGGCTTCGATCAAGGCAATCTGTGCGCGACCGCTTTGCACCAGGGCGATCAAGTCTTCGCACTCGGCGATCAACCATTCCAGTTCAAGGTCCGGGTAGCGTTGTTCGAAGGCCTTGAGGGCGAGTTCGAAGCGTTCTGACTGATAAGTGTCTGACATGGCGATCGTCACCTTCGGCTCCAACCCTTGGGCCAACTGGCTCGCCGCCAACTCCAGGCGACTGCTGGCCTCCAGCACCTGCTCGGCGCGTTGCAGCAGGACATGCCCAGCCGGAGTCAGTGTCGGTTTGCGACTGCTGCGGTCGAACAGCACTACATCCAGGTCAATCTCCAGGCTCGCCACCGCCGCACTGACGGTGGACTGACTCTTGCCCAGCTTGCGCGCCGCGGCAGAAAACGAACCTTGGGTGGCCGCTTGGACAAATGCTTGCAGCACTTCGTGAGAGGCCATGAGTATCGCCTTGATCGATGGTTATTAGTTATGAAGTATCGATTCAAAGGGTAATGATGGCAACCATCGTTACTCACGGAGAAGGGTCATGCACCCCACCAAGTCGATTACTGAACGTGTTTGCCAAGCCCTGGGTTTTGAAGGCCTGGCGTTGTTGATCTGTACACCGCTGCTGGTCTGGATCACCGGGCGGCCGGCCTTGGAGATGGGGGCGGTGACCTTGGGCCTGAGCCTGTTGGCGCTGACCTGGAACATCATTTTCAACAGCCTGTTCGACCGCCTCAAGGTGCGCCTGCAACTCTTGGGTGGCGGTTGGACGCGGGTGTTGCATGCGCTGATGTTCGAAGGCGGACTGATTATCGTCGCGGTACCTTTGATCGCGGCGTGGCTCAACATCAGCCTGATGCAGGCGTTTATGCTCGACATCGGCGTACTGCTGTTCTTCCTGCCTTACACCTATGTGTATCACTGGGGGTATGACGTGATTCGGGAAAAAGTCATCAACAGAAACGCCAGTCTCTGTAGGAGCGAGCTTGCTCGCGAAGAGCGTTAACGATAATGCGGGTTGCCTGGATAAGCGTGGTGCTCTCAGGTTTTTCGCGAGCAAGCTTGTTCCTGCAGGTGATGTGTGAAATCAGAGAAACATGCCGCCCGAGGCCTCGATGCGCTGGCCGGTGATCCAGTTGCTGCCGTCGGCCAGCAAGGTGGAAATCGCCCCGCCGATGTCGTCCGGCAAACCGGCGCGCCCCAGGGCCGTGTTGTTGGCCACCATCGCGTTCAAGTCCGAGTTGTCGCGTACTGCGCCGCCGCCGAAATCGGTGGCAATCGCGCCGGGGGCCAGGGTGTTGACGGTGATCCCACGTGGGCCCAGCTCCTTGGCCTGGTAGCGGGACAGCACCTCCACGGCACCTTTCATCGATGCATAGGCCGCATACCCCGGTAGGCTGAACCGCGCCAGTCCGCTGGAGATATTGATGATGCGCCCGCCATCGCTGATCAGTGGCAGCAGTTTTTGCGTGAGGAAAAACGGCGCCTTGAAGTGGATCGCTACCAATTGGTCGAACTGGGCTTCGGTGGTCTCGACAAAGCTGGCGTGGGCGCCGATGCCGGCGTTGTTGATCAGAAAGTTGAAGTGCTCTTGTGCGAATACATCCTTGAGCAAGCGGCGGACTTCGCTGACAAAACCATCGAAGGTGCCGCTCTGGCTCACATCCAGTTGCAGCATCGCGGCGCGGCCACCCAAGGCCTGGACCTGCTCGACGACTGACTGGGCCTCAGCCGCTGCGCTGTGGTAGGTGCCGATGATATCGACGCCTTGTGCCGCCAGGTGCAACGCGGCGCTTTTGCCCAGGCCACGGCTGGCGCCGGTGATAAGTGCGATTTTACGGGTCATGGTGCAGTCCTCTCAGGTGATCAGTGACACTGAGTGTATTTATTCGCCCATAACGTGATAAACAGCGTTATCCCGGAATCACTGGCCGGATAAGGCGAACAATCCCATGAACAAGCTTGAGCTGCTGCGCACCTTCGTGCGCGTCACCGAACTGTCGAGTTTTACCCAGGCCGGTGAGAGCCTGGGGCTGCCGCGTTCTACGGTGTCAGAACACGTGCAGGCCCTGGAGCAATTGCTCGGCACGCGTTTGCTGCAGCGCACCACGCGCAAGGTGCAGGTTACCCAGGACGGCCGTGTGTTGTATGAGCGCAGCAAGGACTTGCTGTCGCACATGGAGGAACTGGAGGGGTTGTTTCGTCAGGATGAGGCGCAATTGACCGGACGGATTCGCGTGGACATGCCTAACGTGATGGCGCGCGGCATGATCCTGCCGCACCTGCCGCTGTTCATGGAACGCCATCCGCTGATCCAGATGGAAATCAGCAGCTCCGACCGCCAGGTGGACCTGATCGCCGAAGGTTTCGACTGCGTCTTGCGGGTGGGCGCCCAGCCCGATCAAACCGTGGTGGCGCGCCGGGTGTGCAGTATGCCGATGGTCAACTGCGCGAGCCCGGCCTACCTGCAACGTTATGGCGTGCCCCAGACCCTGTCCGACTTGGCGGACCATCAATTGGTGCACTATGTACGGCCGTTGGGCGCCCGTTCATCCGGCTTCGAGTATCAGTCGGGCGGCAAAGTGCAGCGCGTGCCGATGGCGGGGCGTGTCACCGTCAACAGCACGGATGCTTATCAGGCGGCGTGCCTGGGCGGCTTCGGCATTACCCAAGTGCCGCTGCTGGGGATACGCGCCTTGTTGGCCAGCGGAGAGCTGGTGTCGGTGCTGCCGGACTACCCGGCGCCGCCGTTGGACGTGTCATTGCTGTACGCCGGCCAGCGTCATTTGCCGTTGCGGGTGCGGGTGTTCATGGACTGGTTGGCCGCCACCCTGCAAGCCCATCTTTAACGCCGCGCCGACAACTGTTGCGGCGCCAGGAACGCGTCGTGGAAGTAATCGCGCACCGCCTGCATCGCCGGGGTGAATGCGCGCTCGCGGTGCCAGGCTAGGCCCACGCTCATCGGCGTGACCGGATCAGTGACCGTGAGCGTTTCGATGCGCTTGCCTTCCAGGGACCAAGGCCGATGCACCAGGTCCGACAGGATCGCCACGCCGCTGCCATTGGCGACCATGCTGCGCACCGCCTCCACTGAGCTGGTGCGCAGGCGCACCTTGGGCGTCTGCCCGGCGTGCTCCCAATACCGCATGGCGCTGTGTTCGGCCTCGTCGACGGTGAGCAGGATGTAGGGCTCCTGGGCCACATCCGCCAGGCTCACGGCGCCACGTTCGCACAAAGGATGATGGCTGGGCAGCCACAGGCGACGCTCCGAGTTGAACAGAATTTCTGAAACGATATCCGGGTGGGTCAGGTTGGCGGTGAGTACCACGGCCATGTCGAACAGGCCGTCGAGCAGGCCCTGTTCGATGGCCTGCCGCTCCTGTTCAAACACCTCGATGGTCACGTCCGGATGCCAGTGCTCCATGCGCTGTAGGTGGTGCGGCAGGAAGTAACCGAGGACCGTGTAGCTGGCGGCCAGGCGCAGCACGCCACGGGCGCGGTAGTCGGGCAGCGGGCTGTTCAGCGCGTCATCAACGCTGCGCAGGATCACGTAGGCACGGTTGAGAAAGTGCCGGCCGGCGTCGGTCAGGTTCATGCCCTGGGCCGAGCGCACGAACAGCTGCACGCCGAGCATGGCCTCCAGTTCCTTGATCGCCGTGGTCACCGCCGATTGCGAGATGTTCAGGTGAATGGCCGCCTGGGAAATCTGGCCGATTTCGGCGGTGGCGACGAAATAACGAATTTGGCGCAAGGTCAGGGACATAGCGATATCTGTTTTTCAGAAGATGGGTCATCTGATAATAGATCTTCCCAAGGGGTCAAGCGGCAGCCTACTTTTCCTCCATCACTTAGGCGGAGCGACTCTGATGCAGGCAGTGGATTTCAACTCGGACATGGGCGAGGGCTTCGGTCCCTGGACCATCGGCGACGGCGTCGACGCGGAGCTGATGGCTTATATCAGCTCGGCCAATATCGCCACCGGCTTCCACGCCGGTGACCCCGGCACCATGCGTCGCACGGTCGAGCGCGCCAAGCAACTGGGCGTGGCCATTGGGGCGCATCCGGGCTTTCGGGACCTGGTCGGCTTCGGTCGTCGCCACATTAACGCGCCAGCCCAGGAGCTGGTGGACGACATGCTCTACCAGCTCGGCGCCCTGCGTGAAATCGCCCGGGCCCAAGGTATGACTCTGCAACACATCAAGCCCCATGGCGCGCTCTACATGCACCTGGCCCGTGATGAAGAAGCCGCACGGTTGCTGGTACAGAACCTGCAAATCATCGAGCCGACCCTGCTGTTGTACTGCATGCCCAACTCGGTGATCTGGCGCGTGGCCAAGGAGCTGGGGCAGCCGGTGGTGCGGGAGTTTTACGCCGACCGTGAGTACGATCTGACCGGCTCCATCGTGTTTACCCGCAACGTGCGGGCACTGGATCCTGCGACGGTGGCGGCGCGCGTCCTACGGGCTTGTCAGACGGGGCGTGTGCGAACTGTAGAAGGCGAAGACCTGCTCATCGAATTCGATTCCATCTGCCTGCACAGCGACACCCCCGGTGCGCTGGAGTTGGTGGAAGCCACCCGCGAAGCCCTGGACCAAGCGGGCATTACCGTCAAAACACCACAATAAGAACCATCCCCCATTTTTTCGCCTGCCTTTCTACAATGATTCCAAGAGGAACAGACATGGCTGAAACATCCCCCATCCGCTACAGCTTCGGTGGCGATGAACACCTATTTGCCGAGGTCAGCGACAGCATGTCCCTGGAGGCTTTTTTCACAGGCATGGCGGTGACCCGTGCCGTGGAGCGCCTGGCGTTGGAAGGCGTTCTGGATGTATGCCTGGCCAATGCATCGTTCCAGATCCGCTTCGACCCCGACCGCATCGCCCCCCATGTGCTGCTTGATGCGGTGCAGACCGCCGAAGCCCAGGCCGTGGCCGAGCGCACCTTGCACACGCGCATCATTGAAATCCCGGTGCTCTACAACGACCCGTGGACCCACGAAACGCTGATGCGTTTTCGCGACCGCCATCAAGACCCGAGCGGTACGGATTTGGAATACGCTGCGCGCATCAACGGGCTCGCCGATGTAGAGGCGTTTATCGCCGCCCACAGTGGCGCGCCGTGGTTTGTGTCGATGGTCGGATTCGTTGCGGGCTTGCCGTTCATGTTCCAGATGGTCGAACGAGAGCGGCAGTTGCAGGTGCCCAAGTACCTGCGCCCGCGTACCGACACGCCGAAACTCACCCTTGGCCATGGCGGCTGTTTTGGTTGCATTTACTCGGTGCGCGGTGCCGGTGGTTACCAGATGTTCGGCGTGACCCCGGCGCCGATCTACGATCCGGCGCAGCAACTGGCGTACCTCAAGGAACACATGGTGTTCTTCCGTCCTGGCGATATCGTGCAGTTCAAACCCATGGACCGTGCGGCCTACGACCTGGCCGTTGCCGACGTGGACGCAGGACGTTTCGACCTGCGCATCCGCCCGGTGGAATTTTCCCTCGATGCCTTTCTCGCTGACCCCATTGGCTATCCAAAATCCCTGCAGGAGGCGCTGGCATGATCAAGGTTCTCAAACCCGGCCTCGCCACCTCTGTGCAGGACCTTGGCCGCGAAGGTTACTACCACCTCGGCATTCCGCCGTCGGGTGCCTTGGATCAGTACGCGTTGAGTGCGGCTAACCATCTGGTGGGCAATCCGGTCGGCGCTGCGGGCTTGGAGTGCACATTGATCGGCCCCGAACTGGAATTTCAGCAAGACGCGCTGGTAGCACTCAGCGGCGCCCTGATGTCACCGCGCCTGGACGGTGAAGTGGTGCACCAGGACACCGCGTTTCAGGTGCGTGCGGGTCAGGTGTTGCGCTTTGAATTTCCCAAGGCGGGCGCGAGGACCTATCTCGCGGTGGCCGGTGGCATTGATGTGCCGGTGGTGCTCGGCAGCCGCTCGACCTATGCCCTCGGCGCACTCGGCGGGTTTCACGGACGGCGCTTGCAGGAAGGTGATGAATTGCCCATCGGTGAAGCCAGCGGCACGGGCCAAGCGGGCAACAGTCTGCCGATGGCGCTGCGCCGATCAGTGGGCGGTGACGTGACGCTGCGCGTGGTGCCCGGGCTTTATTACGAGCGCCTGACGGAGGCGGCCAAAAGCAGCTTCTTTGCCGAGCCGTGGACCGTGGGTTCCGAAGCCGACCGTATCGGCTATCGCTTCAAGGGCGGCAGTGCGTTGAGCTTCCAGCCACGGGAGCAACCTTTCGGCGCGGGCTCTGATCCGTCGAATATCGTCGACAGCTGCTACCCGATTGGTTCGATCCAGGTGCCGGCGGGGCTGGAGCCGATTGTGTTGCACCGGGACGCGGTGTCGGGCGGTGGCTACGCGATGATCGGCACCGTGATCAGTGCCGACCTGGACCTGATCGGGCAGATGCAGCCGAACCAGCGGGCGGGGTTTGTGGCGGTGACGCTGGAGCAAGCATTGGAGGCGCGTCGGGTGTACAAGAAACGCGTCAAAGCGATGACTGGACTCTTCAACAACTGAAGAAATAAAAATCCAAATGTGGGAGCGGGCTTGCTCGCGAATACGGAGTGTCAGTCACTGGAGATGTTGACTGAACCACCGTATTCGCGAGCAAGCCCGCTCCCACATTTTGTCCTGCGTTGTGTCAGAAGAGTTGGGTGAACAGCCAGTAGAGGCTGCCCGACAGCAAAATTGCCGCCGGCAATGTCAGCACCCAAGCCATCAGCAAATTACGGATAGTCCGCATCTGCAAGCCACCGCCATTCGCCACCATGGTCCCCGCGACACCGGACGACAACACATGCGTGGTCGAAACAGGCAAACCGTACATATCCGCCGCGCCGATGGTCAGCATCGCCACCATCTCGGCCGAGGCGCCTTGGGCATAAGTCAGGTGCGTTTTACCGATCTTCTCACCGACGGTCACCACGATGCGCTTCCAACCCACCATGGTGCCCAGGCCGAGGGCGATGGCCACGGCGATCTTCACCCACAGCGGAATGAAGCGCGTGGAACTGTCGATCTGTTGCTTGAACAGTTGCAGCTTGCCCTGGGTATCCGCGTCGAAATTACCGACCTTGCCTTTGTCCATCAACCGAATGGTTTCGCTGGTCAGGTACATGTCGTTACGCACGTTGCCGACGGCCTCGGCAGGCACTTTGGCCAGGGAACCGTAGCCTTTGACTTCATCACCGATCTGCCCGGCCAAGGCGGCGAGGGCCGGGATCAGTTCCGGGGTGGCTTCCTTGGTGCGCATGTAGGTCGAGAGGATCGGGCGCGGATCGCCCGTCAGTGCTTGCGGTGCGCTTTTCAGCAGCGCCACTTGGGTCACTTCGGCCACCGCCGCGAACTGCAACGACTGCTCGGCCGGCATGGTGCGGTTCAGCGCGTAGGCCATCGGCAGGGTGCCGACCAGGATCAGCATGATCAGGCCCATGCCTTTCTGCCCATCGTTGGAGCCGTGAGCAAAAGACACGCCGGTGCAAGTGGCGATCAGCATGCCTCGGATCCACCACGGCGGCGGCGTGTTGCCTTTGGGCGCCTTGTACAACGCGCGGTTCTTGACGAACGCGCGCAGGGCCAGCAACAGCATCGCCGCAAACGCGAAACCGATCAGCGGCGACAACAGCAAGGCGTAACCGATCTTGATCGCCTGGCTCCAGTCCACGCCGCTGGTGCCGTCACGCCCGTGCATCAAGGCATTCGCCACGCCGACGCCGATGATCGAGCCGATCAGCGTGTGGGATGACGACGCCGGCAAACCCAGCCACCAGGTGCCGAGATTCCACAGGATCGCGGCGATCAACAGGGCAAAGATCATCGCGAAACCGGCCGAAGAACCCACCTGCAAAATCAACTCTACCGGCAGCAACGCAATGATGCCGAACGCCACCGCACCGCTGGAGAGCAGTACGCCGAGGAAGTTGAAAAAGCCCGACCACACCACCGCAAAATGCGGCGGCAGCGAGTTGGTGTAGATCACCGTCGCCACGGCGTTGGCAGTGTCGTGGAAGCCGTTGACGAACTCGAACCCGAGGGCGATCAACAGCGCCACACCCAGCAGTAGAAAGGGTGTCCACGTCGTGAGCTGCGCGCCCATTTCATGCATGTCATGCATCAGGCTGTAGGCGGTGAACAACAGGCCCATGGCGAGCACGGCGAAAAACACGATCACCGTCACCAGGCCGGGTTTCTTGTCCAGCCTGGGTTTAGGGTCTGCAGGTGAGGCGTGGGTGGAGGCAGTCAGGGAAGGGGTGGCCATGCCGGAGCATCCAGTGTGGGAAGGATGTCGTTCATAGTCATTGCAAAATGTTACAGGGATGCTGCCATACATCAGTGTTTGGGTGATTGAGCTGGCCGCTGGTCAGTAATCCTTGCGCTTCCTGAACGCCCAGCGCCCGGCGATCAGGGTAAAGGTCGCGACCAGTGCCACCAATATCCAAAACCCCTCCGGGTCCTGTGAAAGCGGCACACCGCCCACGTTCATGCCAAAAAAACCGGCGATGATATTGATCGGCAATGCCAGCACCGTCACCACGGTGAGGGTAAACAGTGTGCGGTTGCTTTGTTCGTTGAGGTTGGCGGCGATTTCTTCCTGCAACAACTTGATGCGTTCGCCCAGGGCCATCAGGTCATTGATGATCAGCGCAAATTCCTCGGTGGACTTGCGCAATTCCTTCACGTCTTCCTTTTGCAGCCATTGCGGCGGGCGGTTGAGCAGGCGCAACAGCGAGCCCGGCTCCAGCGCCAGCAGGCGTTGCAGGCGCACCAGCACCCGGCGTGCAGCACCGAGTTCGGCGCGGTTGGTGGACAGACGTGACGACAGTAACTGGTCTTCGATATGGTCGACGCTGATGCTGGTCTTGCGCACGATCTGGGTCAGCACTTCACCCTGGTCGCGCAACAGGTGTACCAGCAAGGCCAACGGTGAGCGAAAGCCTTCGCCAGCCTTAACCGACGAGCGCAGCTTGTCCACCGAGTGCAGCGGTTGCAGGCGCGCGCTGATCAGCAAGCGACTGCGGGCGCAGACCCACAGCGTGGAGATATCCGACGACACCATGCTGCTGAAGTTGAACACCACGTCGTTGACCACCGCCAGCAAGGCCGAGTCGACGTGTTCGATGCGCGTGGAACGCGAGCCTTCATGCAGGGCTTCGAAGAATCCTTCCGGCAGGTCCAGGTTTGCCTGCATCCAGCGCTCGCACGCCGCATGGGCGAGGTTCAGGTGCAGCCACATGAATTCTTCCGGGTCGCCCGGTTGGCGCAGGGCCTGGATCGCCGTGGCCGAATCGATCTGCTCACCCTTTTCACCGGGGCGAAAACGGAAACCGTAAAGCAAGCCAAACAGGTCGGAATCCTGATGGCTGTGGTCGATGCTGTGGTTCATGGGGACTCGCAGAGAAAAGGCCTGTAGGACGTTTCACAGGTCGCGTCGCGAATCATTGCAAGGGGGGTTTGACAGTTTTGTGACGGTTTGCGAATTACTTCGCTGTTGAGCGCTTGATCAGGCCGTTGGCAGGCTAGGACGCAGATCGTGCCGGAGAACTGGCCGCCGGTGCGGAACTCCGGCACCGAAATGTAGCTTTCAAATGGGTAGGGACGCTGGGAGTGGTGGTCCTGGTAAAGCGGATCTTAGTGCCCGCGCCGACGAACGTAATTAAGCGACCTTGCGCGCCGTAAGTGGAATTTCATTCGGTGAATTGAGCTTTTTTCCTACGCACGGACATAAAAAAACCGCGCGACCCGAAGGTCGCGCGGTTTTCAGTGAAGCGGTCACTCAGCTATCGATCTTGTCTTCCAGCACGGCGCCGGTCTTGGCGTCGAGCTTCACTTCAAAGCGCTTGCCGGCGGTGTCGGTCAGGTCAACTTCGTAGACCAGTACACCGCTGTTGTTGTGGTCCAGCTCGGTGTCAGTGATGGTGGCACCCGCGTGTTTGGCCACGGCGGCAGCGTTGAGTTTGTCGAAAGGCATTACGGCGCCGGACTTGAGCAGGCCTTCAATCTGGTCTGGGCGAACATCCGCCTGGGCCAGGCCGGCGGTCAGGGTCAGGGCGGTAGCGGCGAACAGGGCGGTCAAGGTTTTCATGGTGTGTATCCTTTTCGAGTGAGCTGTTTAAGTGGGATCAGGTTAACCAGCGCAACTTAACTCACCCTTAATTAATTCAAACAGTTGCGCAGTTTGTTCAATCCGCCAGGCGCGGGGGATTTCATGCTGGAGGCTCACTTGAAGGGAGACTCTGCATGAAACGGTTAGTGAGTTGGATCTACGCGCCTGCATTTCTGTTTGGCTTTATCGCTTGCGGACTCTGGCAACCGCACGCGCTGATTTTGCTGTTCGTGACAGCGGTTGCATTGTCATTCCTGGCGGAGCAGTGGTTGCCCTATGAACCACAGTGGAATCGCAGTCTCGGTGATCGTCGGCGCGACACCGTGCACGCCTTGGTCAACGAAAGCCTGAATGCCGTGGGCTTGTTGATCCTGCCTGGGCTCACGGCGTTGTTGGCGTTTGAAGGCATTTGGCCGCGTGGCTGGCCGCTGTGGGAACAGCTGCTGATGGCTATTGTGCTGGCTGATGCCGGCATTACTTTGATGCATTACGCCAGCCATCGCATCGCACTGCTGTGGCGCCTGCATGCGGTGCATCACAGTGTGCAGCGGCTCTACGGTTTCAACGGTTTGATGAAGCACCCGTTGCACCAGATGCTCGAAGCCACTGCAGGCTTGCTGCCCTTGATCCTGTTAGGTATCCCGCTGGACGTGGCGCAATTGCTGGCGCTGGCCATTGCTCTTCAACTGCTGTTGCAGCATTCCAATGTGGACATGCGCCTAGGGCCATTGCGCTGGGTGTTCGCCTGGGCGCCGGTGCATCGGTTTCACCACATGAAATACGGCCGTGCCGGGGATGTGAATTTCGGCTTGTTTTTCAACCTGTGGGATTGGCTGTTGGGCACGGCGTATTACCGCTCGGGCTACCGCATCGGGCCCGGGGATCTTGGGATTGGCAGTCGGCCGGATTTCCCGGTGGGCTATGGGGCGCAGTTGCGTGATCCTTTCAAGACGGTTGGCTTGAGCAAAGAGCCGTCACTGCCGGATGGTCTAGGTTAACAACTCAACCTTCAGCTGGCGCAACGACGCCGCCGCCGTGACGCCAAACAACTGCTTCATGGTCCGCGAAAAATGCGCTGAGTCGGCAAACCCCGCACCGTGAGCCGCTTCGGTCAGCGTGCCACCGGCAAGCGCCAGGTGCAGGGCGATGCGCAATCGTCGCCACAGCACCAGGCGACGCACAGGCAAACCGAGTTGGTGGGCGAACAGTCGTTCCAGTTGACTCAATGACAGGTGCGCGGCCTGGGCCAGGGCCTGGGCCGAGACTTTGCCGGCGAGGTGTTGATCCAGTGCGGCGAGGGCGCGCTCCAGACGTGGATCATCCAGGCTGCGCCGAGGCAGTCGACGCATTGCCTCCAGGGAGAGGTCCTGGTGCAGCAAAGGGGCAATATCAAACACGGCAGGTTCGGCGTACAGCACCGAGACCTCACCTTGAGTCTCAAGAATGGCGTGAGTCTGTCGCGATGGGATAAACAGGCGGTGGGCCGTGGTGACCTGGCCGTCGAGGCTGACCGTGATCGGTGAGCCTGTGGAGAACATCAATTGGTGGGCGTAGTGCGCATGGGGCGCGGTGCGCCCCAGCTCGCCGCGGATCAGGCCGTAGTCACGGCCCAACCACAGGCGGCCTGACCATTCGGCCTTCACTCAGTACTTATAGTCGTTCAGCAGATCCTGCACGCTGGACGACGGCCAGCGCTTGTAGAACTTCAGCAGTTCGGCGGCGCGGTTGGTGAAGATGCCATCGACGCCAGCCTTCATCACTTTTTCGAAGTCCACCGGCTCGTCCACGGTGTAGACGTGTACCAGCAGGCCTTTGTCGTGGGTCAGCTTGTTCATTTCCGGTTTGACCAGGTCCGAATAGCTCTGGTCGCCGTGATTGGTCAGCTCAGCCGATGGGCCGGTGCCGATGGCGCCGAGGCTCTTGGCTTCGTCGACCCACTTTTCGAACTCGGCAGCGTCTTTCGGCTCTTGCTTGGCGTAATAGGCGGCCTTGGTGGTTTCGCCGGATTCAGCGAACGTCTGCTTGTTCTTCGGTTCGATACTGCCTTCACCCACCCACAGCAGCAGGATTTTCGGGGTGTTCGGCATTTCTTTCTGCAGCTCTTTCAGGCTGGCCACTTCGAAGGTTTGCAGCACCACGCGACCCTTGCCCTGGCCGACGCCAACGTTGCTCTTGCCCAGCTTGGAACCGGCGGAGCTCAGCCAGCCTTTGTCGAGCAGCTTGTTCTTCAGGTCGGCTTCGATGCCGGGGAATTGCTTGGGCTCTTTGGTTTCGATGTACAGGCCGGGTTTGTGCTGAGGGTTGCCTTCAGCGATCTTGATGATGTCGTCCAGGCTCTGGATTTTCAGGCCGACGAAACCTGGGCGCGCGCGGTCCGGGTAGGCGGCGTTGAACCAGCTGCCGGCGTCGAGGGTTTGCAGTTCTTTCCAGGTGAACTCGTTGGCCGGGGCGTCCTTGCGATCAGGGAACTTGGTGGCCACGTCGGTGGTGCGCTGCAGATTATTGTCGTGCAGGGCGAACAGTACGCCGTCCTTGCTGCGCTGCAGGTCCATTTCCAGGTAGTCGGCACCCAGGTCGCGGGCGATCTTGTAGGCGGCAGCGGTGGATTCCGGTGCATCGAAGGAAGCGCCACGGTGGGCGATCACGGCAGGGTAGGGGATGCCTTCGTTGGTCGCCAATTCGGCCGGGCTGATAGGGGCTTGCGCATGTGCCTGGCCAAGGCCGAGCATCAGGGCGAGCAGCAGGGCGCTCTTGGTAGACGTGACAGGCATAGGCGAAGTCCTTTCGTAGAGGTAGCTTTGAGAAGGCCTCCTTTTTAACAATTGATTGCGAAAGGCGCTATCACCAAACCGACATTAACGTGTGCAGCCCTCAATTTTCTCGGTTTTTTTCTCGGGCATTGCCGTATTCTTGGCCGAAGCTGCCCCGTTAGAGGGCGGCGCTTTTCGCCACGCGTGTAAACCATCTTTCCAGTCCCTGTGGGACTTTTCAGTGAGGTTTACCATGCGCATCACCTCCGAGCTTATCTGCCAGGCCGCCGACCAACTCCACGGTTTTGTTGGCCTCAACCGCAAGACAGGCCATTACATCGTGCGATTCAGCGAAGACGCCTTCGGCATGGACGTGGCCGATGACGGCATCATTCCCACCGCCGAATTCGTCTGGCTGCCGGCCCCGGAGCAGACCATGACCCTGTCCCGCGAACGTATCCAGTTGCTGCTGGACCAAAACATCGACGACCGCATCAACATCACTGAGCCGTTGCGGGTGTATATGCGTCGGGTGGAGATTCCGCAGATCAGTGCGTTGCGCAGTCTTGTGAGCTAGCCCGCCTTGAAACGGTAGTCCCGTTCGACTTTGCATACCCGCGTCTGGAAGGCTGAGTACCAGGCGGCGCGCCCTTGTTCGCGCACCGCCCGGTGCTCGGCCTGCTGCTTCCAGGCCAGGATGGCCGCTTCACTCTCCCAGTACGACACGGTGATGCCCAGAGCGTCCTCCCGTGCGGACTCCACGCCGAGAAACCCCGGTTGTTCGCGTGCCAGTTCCAGCATGCGGCTGGCCGCCTGGCCGTAGCCTTGATCGCCTTCGGTGCGCTGTGAGCTGAATATCACCGCGTAGTAGGGCGGGTTGGGTGTGGGGGCGATCATGCGGACTCCGCCTGGCAAGCCTTGAGCAGGGCAATCGCCAAGGGCGGGGTGATGCCTTTCAGCGCGACGCGCTCGGGCTGGAACAGGGTGGCGACGAAGAACGGGTGGTCGAGCAATTCCACCGCCCGTAGATCGCCCGCCGAGTCATGGCCGCTGGGGATCAGGTCGCCGTTGAGCAAGGCATCGAGAAACGCGGGGTTCACGCCATAACGACAGCGATAACCTTCCTGCACATCAAGGGTGCCGTAGGCCTCGGCGATCCGGGTGTAGGGCGCCAGGCGCACGGTGTCGGTGGCTTCCACCAGCGCGCAGCTCAGTGGCGCGATCACAGCGCGGGTGGACTGCGGGGCGAGCTCGCCATGCTCGGCATCCTTCCAACCCAGAACGTTGCGCGCGTATTCAAGCACCGCATGTTGAAAACCGCCGCAAGTGCCCAGGAACGGTCGGCGTTGCTCGCGGGCAAACTGGATCGCGCGCATTGCGCCCTCGGTGTCACGGTAAGGGCTGGCGGGGACGCACCAGAAACCGTCGAAGCCGTGCAGTGACGGGGGCAGGTTATCGGTGTCGAGCCACTGTACGTGAATGCTCAGGCCCAGCGTCTCGGCGGCCTGTTGCAGCGCCACGGGGATGGCTTGGTGAGCGATGACATCGGGGTTGTAGTCGCCGATCAGGGCGAGGTGCAAAGGCGTGCTTTTCATCGTGTACGTCCTAGGGCTTGTGGTGTCCTGGGGCGCACTATAGATTGGCGCTCACGCAATCAATATTGGCGTATCAACACATGCTCAATGCAGCGACGCACTATTCAATCGACTACCCAGACTTATCGTTGATCCTCGCCCTGGTGCGCGGCGGCACGCTCGCACGGGCGGCGGCGCTGTTGCGCGTGGACGTGTCCACGGTGTTCCGCGCGGTGCGGCGCCTGGAGGCGGCGCTGGGCCAGACGTTGTTTGAAAAAAGCCGCGCCGGCTACCTGCCCACCAGTCTGGCGAGCAACCTGGCGCAGCAGGCAGAACGCGCCGAACAAGCGCTGGAGGCCGCGCGCATCGGTGTGGAGCAAGGCGGTGAGGTGATCAGCGGCACGGTGCGCCTGACCTGCACCGACTCGGTGCTGCAAGGCTTGCTGTTGCCGGCCCTGGCGCAGTTCATGCCAGAGTACCCGGCGCTGACCTTGGAGTTGAGCACGTCGAATGATTTTGCCAACCTCAGCCGCCGCGACGCCGATATCGCCCTGCGCCTGACCCGCACGCCGCCGGAGCATCTGGTGGGGCGGCGCCTGGGCAATGTGGCTTATCAGGTGTGTGCCCGTCCGGAGTTCGCCCAACAGCACATGGGTCATGAATTGGCTGACCTGCCTTGGATCGCCCCGGATGACTTCCTGCCCGACCACCCCACGGTCGTCTGGCGCCGCGAGCACTTGCCTGGCGTGCGCCCCAGCTATCGCTGCAACAGCATGTTATCGGTCACCGAGTTGGTGCGTGCGGGTTTGGGGGTGGCGGCGTTGCCCGACTTTTTAATGGGTGAAGGCCTGCAGCCGTTGGGCCCTGCATTGGCGGGGCATGACACAGCGCTGTGGTTGCTCACGCGTCCCGATTGTCGGGCGCTGCGCTCAGTGGTCACGCTGTTTGATGAGTTGGGCCGACACGTGCGGTTGCCTTAGGTTTTTCGCACAAAGTGCTCATGCATTTCGCTCGTCAGGCTTTCGATTCGTTCTGTCAGTTGCTTGGTCATCTCCGTGAGGCGAGTATTTTGCTCCAGCAGCTCCAGTAACTGTTTGCTGGTCTGAGCCGCCTGGGCCTGGCGCTCAGTGTTAGCGCTGGCCAGGGCTTCGCGGTGTTGGGCGTCGGCCTCTGACTGCGCCTTGTCGCGAGCGGCCTGGCGCGTCTGGGCCAGCAGGATCAGCGGCGCGGCATAGGCCGCTTGCAGGCTGAAGGCCAGGTTGAGCAGGATGAACGGGTACACATCGAAGTGCGTGATGCCGGTCGTGTTCAGCACCACCCACACCACCACGATTGCGGTTTGTGCGCCGAGGAAGGTAGGCGTGCCGAAGAACCGGGCGAAAGCTTCAGCCTTGAGGGCAAAAGTGTCATTGCCGAAGGTCGGCGCCAAGTGGGCGTGGCGACGGTGGAAGCGCAGGTGGTCGACGGAAGCGGTTTCGGTCTTTTCTGGGGTCATGGCGGGCTCGGACGTTTGCTTGAAAACAAGCAAGCACTATAGACCGAGCGCTCACCCCCCGTATGAAGATCGGCTCAGTTGCCACCGCGCTCATTGGCGAATGCACTTACCGCCTGCACCGCGTCGCTGGTGCCTTCGCGGATTTGCAGGATCACCGTGCCGGCGCGGTTGGCCAGGTCGACCCCTTGCGCGGCGCGGTCGCGGGTGCCGTCCATGCTGTGGATGGCTTGGCGGGTTTCGTCCTGGATCATCGCGATCATGCTGGAGATTTCCGCCGTGGAGCCGCTGGTGCGTGCAGCCAATTGCCGCACTTCATCAGCCACCACCGCAAACCCGCGACCTTGCTCGCCTGCACGCGCCGCCTCGATGGCGGCGTTGAGGGCCAGCAGGTTGGTCTGGTCAGCGATGCCGCGAATGGTGTTGACGATGGCGGTGATCTGTTGCGAGCGCTCGCCCAGCTTGGCGATCAGTTGTGAGGAACCGTCGATATCCGCTGCAATATCGCGCATGCCGCTGGCGGTTTGCTGGATCACTTCGGCACCTTTTTCGGCGATGTCCCGGGTGTTCAGGGAGATGTGATACGCCTGGGCGGCACTGGCGGCGTCGGCGGTATGTTGCTGCACCATGGCGGTCACGTCCGAGGCGAACTTCACCACTTTGCACAGGCGCCCGCCAGCGTCGTACACCGGGTTGTAGTTGGCTTCGAGCCACACGGCCTGGCCGTTTTTATCCACCCGTTCGAACTGGCCGCTGAACATTTCGCCCTGGTTCAGGCGCCGCCAGAAATCCTCGTAGGCCGGGCTGTTGGCCAACGCTTTGGTGCAGAACAGGCGGTGGTGCTGGCCCTGGACCTGCGCGAGGGTGTAACCCATGCGCTGCAGGAAGTTTGCATTGGCCGTGATGATGGTGCCGTCGAGGTTGAACTCGATCACCGCCATGGCCCGGCTGATGGCGGCCAGTTTGGCATTGGCTTCACTTTCTGCCTGCAGGCGTGGGGTGACATCCATGGCGTACTTCACCACTTTGATGACATGGCCCGCGTCATCGCGCACCGGGTTGTAGCTGGCTTCCAGCCACACCGACTGGCCATCGCCGGCCACCCGTTCAAAGGTGCCGGACTGGTACTGGCCATTGCGCAGGTTCGACCACAACTGGTTGTACTCGGCGCTGCGGGCGAACGCGGGAGTGCAGAACATTCGATGGGACTGGCCCTCGATCTGCTCGGCGCGGTAACCCATGGCCTGGAGGAAGTTGGCATTGGCCCGCAGCACGTTGCCGTGCAGGTCGAATTCGATCACCGCCATGGAGCGCTCGATGGCGTCCAACAGACTGGCGTGTTGGGCAAGGGTGTGTTGCAGGGAATCTATGGTTTTCTTGTGGGCGTTGAATAGCATGTTCGGGTGCTCGGACAAGCAGGCTGCTGGGAGTTTCCATGGGTGTGCGCCTGCCCCCGTAAGGCATGCGCCGTACGGTTGACTTGCTCATTGTCGGCTTCCTTGTGCCGACAGAGGGGTGGGACAACGGGTTCAGAGTGATCAGCCTGACAAGAAGTTCGCCGCAATGGCAGGACCTTTTTTGGGTAGCCGACAAGTGGTGGCCTTTTGCTTTGATCCAGCGCGCAGGAAGGAAACTCAGATGAGGTGTGGTAGGACCGGTTCCGGCGACTAAGCGACCCTCTCGTCGCTCATGTTGACCCGGTTACGCCCGGTGTCTTTTGCGGCATACAGCGCTCGGTCCGCCGCATTCAGCCACATGGCGGCGTCGGTAAAGACGGGTTGGAAATCGGCCAGGCCGATGCTCAGGCTCACGCGCAATTCAGGGATCTGTGGGTTGCGGTAATTGCTGAAGGTCTCGCGCATGCGCTCCATGACCTGGGCGGCCTGTTCCATGGGCATTTGCGGAAGAATCACACAGAATTCATCGCCGCCATACCGCCCTGCAAGGTCGTTTTCCCTCAGGTTGCGCCGCAGCTCCAGGCTCAGTTGCCGCAGGACCGCGTCACCGACGATATGGCCGTGGGTGTCATTGATCTGCTTGAAGTGGTCGATATCGATCAGGGCGATGGTGGCGTGGCTTTGCTGTTGCTGACATTTGTGGAATTTGAGGTGCAGCAGGTCTTTCCAAGAGCCGTGATTGAGCAGGCCGGTGAGGCTGTCGGTACGGCTTAGGGCACTGAGCGCGCGTTTGTGTTCCGACAACTTAATCGCCAACTCATAGCAAACCATGCCGATGGCCATGGGGTAGAGCGTTAGCATCGGCAGGCAGGTGTAGACCTGGGTGAGGCTGACGTTGGGGTTGAATTTAATGCCGAAAAGCGCACCTGCGACCCCGATACCGGCCACTTGCGCCAGCAGCCCACGCAGGAATAGCCGCTTGCCGCCCGCCGCCACGTTGTTCATGGTCATCATGGAAAGGATGGTGACGGTTGTCAGTGGTGTGAATTGCGTGGCCGCGGCCCAGAACCCGCCGAACAATGAGTCGTACAACAGGTTGCGTTGCTCGGCCTGGTAGGGAAATTGCGAGCGCGCTGAGAGTTGGTAGGCCACATGCGCCCAGGCGAAACCGTTGAACAGCAGAAATGCCCAGACCCAGCCCGGCATTGCGAGCGGATAAAGCGCGCCTGTGACACTGATGCAGCCGATGCCCAAGCCGATAATCCTTGGCTTGTAGATACGTCTGGCAAATGAAAGCCCTTTGCCTCGTCTGTTTTCCATAAATTCCTGGGGCTGTTCTTTATTAGCAGGTGCGGCAAGGCGCGTCAGCGGGTCGAACCGTTGATCGGATAATAGCTGTGAATATTGTCAGTTATTCGCGTGGGAATAATCAGTGTCCTTCCAAGCCATTTGTTCAGGACAGCGCGTGAATATGCCAAAAAGATCAGGAATGTCGTTCACACCACAGGTTTTATGGCTGACGGGAAGGGGTGACTTCGTAGCCGGCCAGGAACAGGTCGATGGCGGACTCGATAACATTGGCCTGAGTGGCGGCGTCCAGAACCGGTTGGCCGAGCGTAATTTGCGGCCAGAAGGCGAACGCCTTGAGCAGGCTCTGAATCTGGTGCGCGGCAAATGCCGGGTCGTTGCAATTGAGCCGGCCATCTTCCTGGGCGGCGCGGACCCATTGGGTAAAACCCTCTTCGCGCTTGCTCAGACGGGTGACCATGTCCTGCGCACGCTCCGGCGAATGGATAGTGGCGGCGATAGCGACCCTGGCAAGGTCGAGGAAATTGGCGTCCGCCATCATCTTCATCTTCGCTTCCAGCAAACCGCGCAGTTGTTCGCGCAGTGGGCGGTCGCTGGCGTAGCTGACGTCGAGCTGCGCAACGCTGCTTGCCCAGAGTTGATGGAGAATTTCGGCAAACAACTCCTCCTTGCTGGGGAAGTGGTTGTACACCGTGCGTTTGGAAACGCCGGCGGTGGCGGCAATCTTGTCCATGCTGGTGACCTCGAAACCGTTTTCGCGAAATTCAGCGATGGCCGCGGCCACGATGGCTTCGCGTTTACGGTCGGTGAGGCGTTGAGGGGCAGTCATGGAGGGCGCTCGGTTCGTCAAGGAAAGTTACACTCAGTAGTTTACTTGCTGTGTATTTTGTTGCAATCTTAAAACTACACTGTGCAGTGTAATTAAAGATCGGTCTGTAGGAGTCACCTGTAAATGGCCACGATTTCGTCCCGTGTCGATTCTTCGCCGGCAGCGCCCAAGCAAGACCAGGGGCACTTCAGCAACGAGGCGCCCGTACAGCAGGGTGGCTTCGGCAAAACCCTGCGTATTTTCTGGAATATGTTGTTCAACAAGCCGCGCAGCACGCGGCCGGTGGGGCAGGTCCCGGTGCAGCCGCTGACGCACGAGCAGCTGTTGGCGGCGCCGGATCACAGCGTGTTCCGTCTCGGGCATTCCACGGTCTTGCTGAAAATGCGCGGCAAATTCTGGGTGACCGACCCGGTGTTCGCCGAGCGTGCGTCGCCGTTCAGTTGGGCCGGCCCCAAGCGTTTCCACCCGCCGCCCATCAGTCTTGAGGAGCTGCCGCCGCTAGAGGCAGTGATTCTTTCCCACAACCACTACGACCATCTTGACCGCAAGGCTGTCGTCCAATTGGCCGATAAGACCCGCTATTTTCTCGCGCCGCTGGGCGTCGGGGACATTCTGGTGAAATGGGGCGTGGACGCCAGCAAAGTGCGCCAGCTGGATTGGTGGCAGGGCACTGAGGTGGAGGGCATTCGGTTTGTTGCCACGCCTGCGCAGCATTTTTCCGGGCGGGGCCTGTTGGATGCCAACCGGACCTTGTGGTGTTCCTGGGTGATGATCGATGGTGCGCGACGGATTTTTTTCAGCGGCGATACCGGTTACTTCGACGGCTTTAAACGCATCGGCGAACAGTACGGTCCGTTTGACCTGACGCTGATGGAAACAGGTGCTTACAACGTCGATTGGCCCCACGTGCACATGCAACCTGAACAAACCCTGCAAGCGCATATCGATCTCAAAGGCCGCTGGTTGCTGCCGATTCATAACGGCACCTTCGACCTGGCGTTCCATGCCTGGCACGAACCGTTCGACCGCATCATGGCCCTGGCCTGGGAGCGCAACGTGTTTATCACCACACCGCAGATGGGGCAGGCGTTCAGCTTGAACCAGCCTGAGCGAGGGTGTGCGTGGTGGCTGGAGGTTGAAACCCAAGGTGCGCAGGAACAGCTAGCCGGCTGACGGAACAGCCGCCGGAAAAAGGAGTTTTCAAGCTGTTTCAGAGCTGCGACAGACGCCAGCCAAGGGTGCGATGATCCCCGGAAAATCAATTCTCGGGGGACGGTATTTATGGAGAGTAAGTGTCGGAAATATTGGCAGGCGGGTATACCGTGCCCACCGAGTCAACCGTCTTCTGTGCTCGCTGAAGCGTCTGGCCTGGCGACTTCGCTCAACGAGCAAGGGAACCCGCGAAGTATCGCTTTCGGTGTCGAGCCCCAGGCTCGTGACAACCCTGGACGAATCGTCCCCATTCCAGGTTATGACGCTCCGAGTCTTCCCCTGAAACCCTTGCGCGACCCGGCGCTGTCGTTGATTGCCTTAAGTGGCGTCGATCCCTCTGGGCCGGTGATGGTTGAAGTCCCCTTGGTGGAAAACAACACGGCCTTCACGGCTACTCACGCGCTGGGCGGCAGGCGCGTGGGGTTTGCCGAGCGGTTTATGGATGACCACGAAGAGGGGCGGATCGAACACCCTCCCTCCTTCCTGAAAGCCTTGGACATCCTGCGCCAGGCCGGTACCGAGCTGGTACCAGTGCCTGCACACCGGGCCAATCACACCCTTCACACCCGCAACGAAATCGATGAGCTGGTGCGTGCATTCCGACTGGATGCCCTGGTATCCGACAGCCGTAGCAGCGCCTTCCACAGCGCGTGCTGGAGTGGCTACCCGGGGGTTGGCGCGCCGCTCGAGGATGGCGCGACGCTGTGGTTCTACGGCGCACGTTGGGCGAAAGATTGGCTGCCGGCGCTGGTACAGGGGTATCAAAACGTGTGCCGTCTGATGGATCGGCAGGATGAGCCACCCGCAGCGCTGAACTATCCCACACGGTGAATCACCCTCGCCGCGCTGCCAAGGAGGGGTGAAGTTTTTAGACTGGCCTACGGATCAACGTTGGTCCTTCTTCATTTCTTACTTCTCAGGAGGTCGTATGTTAGGAATCGCATATGGCATGGGCGCCATGGTTTGGCAGGTCGTAGAGTCGTTCGCTGGAGACGCCTCACCCACGGCTTCAACACCTGTGCCCGCGGGTACTGAATACCTCGGTGTCAACGAGCTCAGCAGGCAAATGGCCCTGCCGGGCGGGCTCACTTCGGTCGATCTGGTCACTCACCTGCAGGAGCGGATTCGCAGGCTGGATCCGCAACTGAGCGCCATCATCGAACTCAACCCCAAGGCGCTTGAAACCGCACGTGAGTTGGACCGTGAGCGGGCCAATGGCAACGTGCGCGGGCCGCTGCATGGCATTCCCATCTTGCTCAAGGACACGATCGAAACCGAAGGCATGCAAACCAGTGCGGGTGCGTTTGGGCTGGTCGGTGCATCAGCCAGCAAGAACGCCCCGTTGGTGGACTACCTGATCCAGCAGGGCGCGGTGATCCTCGGCAAAACCAACATGACTGAAATGGCTGGGTTCCGTGGGGGCCCCGATGGTTGGAGCAGTCGGGGCGGGCAGACCCGCAACCCTCATCAAAGGGATGCCGACGTTGGAGGGTCCAGCTCCGGCTCTGCCGCCGCCGTTGCAGCAGGGTTGGCGCCCATGGCGGTGGGGGCAGAAACCAACGGTTCGATCATTGTGCCGGCAGCGCGCAACGGTATTGTCGGGCTCAAGCCCACTGTCGGCCTGCTGGATCGCAATGGAATTATTCCCGCGAGCCAGTACCAGGACACACCGGGCCCGATGACGCGTTCTGTGTTTGATGCTGCACTGATGCTCAATGCCATGTCAGGCAGTGATCCTGCGGATCCAGCAAGCGTGGGAGCACCCCAAGGTATCGATTACACCCAGTTACTGGTTCCAGGCGCGTTGAAAGGCAAGCGTATCGGCTATCCCGCCACGTTCTCCAAAGAGGGTGAAACCCTGCCAGTGGAGAACAGCACGACGTTCAATCGGACATTGGAAGTGCTTCGCGAGCAAGGCGCGGTGTTGGTGCCGGTCAACCTGCGCCTGGCCGATGCCTCACGGTACGACGAACTATTGCTTTCGGATGTGAAGGACTCACTGAATACCTACCTGGGCAAGCGCTCGGGATTGCCGGTCAAGTCGCTGACCGAACTGATCCGGTTCAACGACGAACGCGATGGCAGTGAGACGGATCATCAACCGGTGCTCAGGGAAATCAGCGCCTCAACGCTGACGCCAGCAGCACGCAAGCCACTGTGGGAGGCGCTCATCCAGGATTTCAGAAGCTCGATCGATGACCCGATCAAGGCAGAAAACCTGGACGCGATGGTGTCGGATTTCGACACCAACAGTTACTTCGGCGTCGCGGCAGCCGGCTATCCGGGAATCGCCGTACCGTCTGGTGTAGATGAGGATGGTCTACCCACCAGTGCTTACTTTTTGGTACCCAATGGGCCGAGCCTACCTTGCTGGCAGTGGCCCATGGGTATGAGCAAGCAGCTCAGGTAGCGGTTAAGCCGCAACTTTGACACCGTAGCGTGCCGCTGGGGAGCGATGCGACAGGTTGGGTGCCAGGGAGCCTTGCTGTTTCGTAGGCGTCCCTGCTGCTCGATCTTGGCGACCACTTCATCGACACCATCGCCCGCGAAACCGGCTTCGGCGAGCTGGAACGGATGCGCCGTGCATTCCTGCGTGCCTTTGGCCAACCGCCGCACATGATGCGCTGGGCGCGACAACTGCAGGCATGAAGCTCTACGCACCTTTAGGTTCAAGAGATGCCGACGTTGTGCCTATCAGACGGGAGAGGATGCCCTGCGCTACAGGCTCTGGTTCTGCACAGTCAAACCGGCGCACACTCATCCCCCACCCCGGTGCAAACCCCGGGAAAAACACCAGCCCTTCAGCTTCCAACCGAAACGCCAAGGCCAGGCGGGTTTCATCCCCCACGTCATGCTGGCTTTCAAACTGTTGAACCGCCTCAACGGCCACACCGGCCTGGCGAGCCAGGTCTTCCCGGCTCCAGCCCAGCATCGCGCGGGCTTGCACACTGTGTTTGGCGGTGAATTGATGCAGGACGATCTGCTGTTCTACGAAAGAGCTCATTGCCAGAGAGGACATGGGGTTTCTCCAGGTTCGACGGGGGAGGGCAAACTATACTGTGTTTTTGTACAGTTGTTTTGACCGCTCATCAACTGGATTTTTGCTGACCCACTATTCCACCCCTGGCGCCTCCCGAATGATCAGATGGTCCAGGTTCTCGATATTGGCACTGAATACCCCGAAGGTCTGCTCGGGATTCTTCTTGCTCGGCACCTGTTTCAGCTCCGGCGTCACCCCGTAGAAAAAGCAGTACAACGCGCGCTCACTGTCCACTGCCGCCTTGATCTGCTCCAGGAACACCTTGCGTTTGCGGTAGTTCTCAATGAGTTTTTTACTCAGGTAGACGTTGACCGAGTAGGGCTTCTTGTCGAGCCACACTTTCTTTTCGAAGTCGATGCGAAAGCTGCTGGTGTAGTCCTTGATCGCCCTGATCTTGCCCCAGTAGATCAGGCCTTTGTTGTCTTGCAGGTATTCGATTTTCTTGAAAAACGTCCAGTAGGTCGCGGTGTGGTCACCGATTTTCAACGGCATGGACTTGAGCTTGTCTTTGTCGTCGATGTTGGACACGAAACATTCGACCGGGTGGGCGAACACGCTGGTTTTGTCTGGGGTGCTGTCATTGGTGCGGTGGGATACAGAGCTTCGGTTTGAGGGCGCTTTCACTGGATCGTGTGGGATGCTTCCCTCTGTACTCGCAAGCGGTGTCTGGCGTTCGTACTGACGACGGGTGAGTACAAACTCCGATGGGAAATGGTCCTCACGCTCGTCGTCACTGTCATCTACCGCAGTCTTGTGCGTGCTGGCGTAACGACAACCGTCGATATGCCGGGTGCTGGTCTTGTTCTTGAAATGCGGCGTGCGCAGGTAATTGACGTTTTTGGCGTTGAAGGTGCTCAGCGCGTTGCCGGGATCAAACGCCGCACGACAGTCGTCATTGGGGCAGAGAAAGCTGTCCTTGTCTGAGTCGAAATCGGCTGTTTCGTCGAAATTCAGGTCTCGTACGTCGTAGATCGACAGCTTATCATCGAGACTCAGGCAGTAGGCCGTGTCGAATTTCATGGGGCTCGGGTCCGTGAGAGGTTTGGCTATTAATAGCGGGATCCTGCGTAAATATCAGCAAGAACCTGCAACCCGCCGCCCGCTCAAGAAGCACAGCGCACCGCCCGCCGCCGTCAACCCGGCCAGTGCATAAAACATCGTGGTCGGCGGTGAGTTGATCAACAAATAGCCACAAATCACCGGGCTCAGCGCCCCGCCAAAGGCCGCCAGGTTCTGCGCGCCGTAGTAACTGCCACGCAGCGACTCGGGGGCAAGGGTGTCGATAAACAGGAATTCGGACGGGAAGATAATCATCTCGCCCAACGTGAACACGAACATGGCCACACACCACGACAGCAGGCTGTCGGCCTGGCTGAAGCCGATCAGGCCGCCGATGAACAGCGCAGTGCCCAGCAGGATCCAGTAACGCAATTGCTCACGCTTAAGGAAGCGGCCGATCTGGTATTGCAGCACCATCACCGTGATTGCGTTGCACGCCAGCACGGCGGAAAGAATTTTCAGTGCATCATCCGGGTTGTGAATCACCAGCAGAAATTGCGACAGGTACAAGGTGTAACGGCCATGCACGATGGTGCTTAGCAGGCTGCCGCCGGTGAACAGCACCAGGCTGCGATCGTTGCGCAGGGTTTTCAGCGTGGTGAGAAAACTCAAGGGCTTGCTGCTTTCCTCACGCTGGGTTGGCGGGATGCCTATCATCAGGAACACGCTGATAAACGCGATGGCGCTGGACAGCATGAATGGCAGCAGGGGCATCTGCCCGGCAATGACCACGCCCACCATGGGGCCTGTGGCGTAGCCGATATTGGTCAGGGTGTAGCGCAGGGAAAACACCTTGGCGCGCTGCTCCACCGGCAGGTTCTCGCTGATGATCGCCTTGGAACCGATCAGGAACAGCGCCGATGCCGACTCGGTGATGACGAGTGTCAAGGTGGTGAGGTAAAGGTTGGTGGCAAAGGTCAGCAACAGAAAACCGATGGAGCTGGAGAGCATCGCCAGGATCAGCAGCTTGCGCTTTTCCATGCGGTCGATGACGTAGCCGCCGTACAGGCCCATCAGGGTGGCGGTAAACACCGCGATGCCCATCAGCAAGCCGATGTCCTGCTGGTTGAGGCCCAGGCGCCGGCTGAGCAACAAAGTCATCAAGGGACTGGTCATTGCCCGGCTGATGACGATGGTCAGCGAGCAAATCATCAGGCGGCGGATTACCAGGGAGTAGGTGGCCACGGTGGGGCACATGTCCTTGTCTGGGTGGCTTGGTTTTCTGTAGGAACGAGCGTGCTCGCTCCTACAGAAGGAGGGTTATTGGCCGGCGTTGATGCTGATCTTATCGACCGCGCCCTGCTCCAGATCCCACTTTTTCAGGATCTTGCCGTAAGTGCCGTCATCGATCATGCCCTGCAACGCTTCACTGATCGCGGTGACCAATTGCGTGTTGCTCTTCTCGATCCCAAGCCCGGTGAACTGCTTGGAAATCGCCAAGCCCACCGGCTTGTACTTGCCCTTGTCCAGCGACATCAAATAAGGAATCGTCTCGCTGCCCTGCATCGCCGCATCCAAGCGGTTCTGCTGCAACTGCGCGCGCGCATCCGCCGAGCCTTCGGTGCCGATTACCACTATCGCTGGCTTACCCGCCGCTTCGCAGTTTTCCTTGCTCCACGCGGCAATTTCCGACGGCCAAGTGGTGCGACGGCTGGTGCCGACTTTTTTCCCGCACAGGTCAGTCAATTCCTTGAGGTCTTCACGCTTGGCCATCGTGTACAGCTGCGGGCCGCTGCTGAAGTAGTCGATAAAGGTTACGGATTTCTGCCGCTCGGCGGTATCGGTCATGCCCGACAGCACGATGTCCACGCGCTTGGTGGTCAGGCCGCTGAGCATTTGCTCGAAGCCGGTTTCCTGCCACTTGATCTTTACGCCCAGGCGCTCGGCGAGGGCGTTGCCCAGATCGAAGTCAAAACCGGTGAGTGTGTTGGTGGCCGGGTCCTTGAAATCCATCGGCGGATAGTTCGGCACGATGGCCGCGCTGATCTCACCCTTGTCCTTGATTGCCGCCGGCAAAGCCGCGAAAACAGCGGAGGAGGCCAGCAAGCCTGCGAGCAAGGTTGGGATAAACAATTTTTTCATGGGGGCGTTCTCGTTTGTTTTTTAGTTAAGTGCGAACGGCAGAAATAAAGCTTTGGGTACGCGGGTTTTGTGGGCTTATTAGAATTTCTTCGGGGCTGCCGGCTTCCACAATCTGACCGGCATCCATGAACACCATGCGGTTGGACACTTCGCGGGCGAAGCCCAACTCGTGGGTGACCACGATCATGGTCATGCCGGTGGTGGCCAGATCGCGCATCACCGACAGCACCTCTCCTACCAGCTCCGGGTCGAGGGCTGACGTGGGTTCGTCAAACAACATCAACTTGGGGCGCATGGCCAATGCGCGGGCAATCGCCACACGCTGTTGCTGGCCGCCGGATAACTCCACAGGGTAGGCATTGCGCTTGTCTGCCAGGCCGACGCGGGCCAGCAACTCCAGCGCATCTTCGATGGCCTCCTTGGGCGAGCGCTTGAGCACCTGGCACGGGCCTTCGATGATGTTCTGCAACACGGTCATATGAGGGAACAAATTGAAGCGTTGGAACACCATGCCGGTGGCCAGGCGCTGGCGGGCAATCTGCGATTCATTCATCTCATGCAGTTTGTTGCCGACGACCCGGTAACCCACCAGTTCGCCGTCGACCCACAGGCCGCCCTTGTCGATTTTTTCCAGTTGGTTGACGCAACGCAGCAGCGTGCTTTTACCGGAACCCGACGGGCCGATGATGCACATCACTTCGCCTTGTTCGACCTCGATGTTGATGTCGCGCAGCGCGTGATACTGGTCGTAATACTTGTTCAGGTTGACGGCCTTGACGATGCTTCTCATGGGGCAGATCTCCTCAACCCAGACTTACGAACGCTTGCCGGCGCCGCGGGCAAAACGACGCTCAAGGCGGCTTTGACCAAATGAAAGAACAGTCACCACCGCCAGGTACCAGATGCCGGCCACAATCAGCAGCTCCATGACCCGTGCGTTGGCGTAGTAGATGTTTTGCGCGTTATGCAGCAGCTCCGAGTACTGGATCACGCTGGCCAGGCTGGTCATTTTCACCATACTGATAAACTCATTGCCTACAGGCGGAATGATCACGCGCATCGCCTGGGGCAGAATTACCCTACGTAGGGCTTGCAGGCTCGGCATGCCGATGGATTTGGCGGCTTCGTACTGGCCGGTGTCGACCGAGAGCAAACCGGCGCGCACCACTTCGGCGGTGTAGGCGCCCTGGTTGATACTCAGGCCGAGCAGGGCAGCCACGAAGGGCGTCATCAGATCGACAGTGTCGATACTGAACAGGCCCGGAATTGCGATCACCGGGAAGATCAGTGCCAGGTTGAACCACAGCAGCAGTTGCAGGATCAGCGGCGTGCCGCGGAACAGCCAGGTGTAGGTGATGGCCACATACCGCAGGATCGGGTTGGCCGACATACGCATGATCGCCGTGATCACGCCGATCACCACGCCCAGCGCCATGGCCAACACCGACATGATGATGGTGTTCACCAGGCCCCAGAGGATGGCTTCAGACGTGAGGAACTGACCGATGTAGGACCATTCGATCTGACCATTGGCAAATGCACGCAACAGCGCGGCCAACACAATCACGATCAACGTGGCAAAAAACATCCGCCCGTAGTAGCGACGCGGCACGTGCTCGTACTGCGTGATATCGAACTGGTTCTCGGACAACTTGCGCTCGGCTTCCAAGCGCTCTGCCGGGGTTTGGTTCATGGTGCTTCTCCAAAACTGATGACGCTACTACTGATGTACTCGGTCCAAATGTGGGAGCGGGCTTGCTCGCGAAAGCGTCAGCCCCAGCACCACACCTCTGACAGGCTTAAATCCGAAAGCCCTGATAGCTCTCAGCCCACTGCTGCTGAGCCGCCAATGCAATCTTCAACCGCCCAATCTGCTCGCGAACCCGCTCCGGCGCCGTCCCGCCCCACCCACTGCGCGCCGCAATCGCCGCTTCCAGGCTCAAGCAGTCCCGCACTTCAGGCAGCAACCGCGCGTCCACCTCCGCCAACATCGCCGGCGAGGCTTCCCACAATTCAATCTCATGCTTCTCACAGGCCTGAACCAGTGCGCCGGTAATCTCATGCGCCTCCTTGAACGGCACACCGCGCGTGGCCAACCAATCCGCCACCTCCGTCGCCAAGGTGAAGCCCATCGGCGCCTGGCGCCGCAGCTCTTCAACCTGCACCTTCATGGTTGCGACCATCCCGGCCATCGCCGGCAGCACCAGCAGCAAGGTATCCACACTGTCCAACACGCTGTGCTTGTCTTCACTTAAATCGCGGTTGTACGACAGCGGCAACGACTTGAGCGTCGACATCAAACCGGTCAGGTTGCCAATCAAGCGCCCTGCCTTGCCCCGCGCCAATTCGGCAATGTCCGGGTTCTTCTTCTGCGGCATGATCGAGCTACCGGTGGCGTAGGCATCGTCCAGCACTACCCAGCGAAACTGCCGCGACGACCACAGGCAAAATTCCTCAGACAGGCGCGAAATATTCACCCCGAGCATGCCCGCCACAAATAGAAACTCCGCCACATGGTCACGGCTGGCGACCGCGTCGATCGAGTTTTCACAGGGCCCGGTGTAGCCCATCTCCTTGGCCGAATGCTCCGGCTGGCGCGCAATCGCCGAACCGGCCATGGCCGCCGCACCGAGGGGCGACAACGCCGTTCGCGCATCCCAATCCACCAACCGCTGCACATCCCGCAACATCGATTGCGCGTGGGCCAGCAAGTGATGAGCAAACACAATCGGTTGTGCCTGCTGCAAATGGGTAAAGCCGGGGCAGACGCTCTCGATATGCTGTTCAGCCTGGTCCACTAACGCCTGCTGCAGACCCAGCACCTCAGTGGTGATGGTGCGCGCGTGGTCGCGCAGGAAAAGACGCAGGTCATTGGCCGTTTGGTCATTGCGCGAACGCCCGGCGCGCAATTTGCCACCCAAGGCGCCCAGGCGCTCGGTCAATACGCGTTCGATAAAGGTGTGCACGTCTTCGTCATCCAGGGTCGGATGCAGCGTGCCGGCGGCGAAGTCCATGCCAATACTGTCCAGCGCTTCAAGGGTGCGCAGGGTTTCCGACTCATCCAGCAAACCGGCGCGCTGCAACTCACGGGCATGGGCACGGGAGCCGGCCAGGTCGTAAGGCGTCAGACGGAAATAGCGCTCAGGGCAACGCGACAACGCGGCCAATGCAGCAGACGGACCGGTCTTGAAACGAGCGCCCCAAAGGCGGTCGGTGGGCTGGGACATGGATGTTCCTCACGCTTGTTTTTAGAAGAGTCGGAGGCAGTAAAAATAAGGTTTCAACTAGACTGAATCGGCGTCTGACGCGCCGTATTCATGTTTGCCAAGGGCGGATGTTTATGTTCATTATCGCCGCCTGGCTATGTTCAAGGACTGGGTCAAAGCCTGTTGAATATGGCACTTGAGGTCAACGCGTATTATGGAAACCCCACTTTCCACTTCTGGAAACATACCGCCCAAACCCGGCACAAGACCGCCCCTGCAACTGAGCGGGCTGGACTTCAAATTGCTCCGGGTATTCATGGCGGTTGTCGAAGCCGGCGGCTTCAGCGCCGCGCAAAACGAGCTGAATGTGGGCTTGGCGGCCATCAGCAAACAGATCTCCGACCTTGAAATCCGCATCGGCATGCGCCTGTGTACGCGCGGCAGGGAAGGCTTTGGCCTCACCGAAGAAGGCAAGTTGGTGTATCAGGCGTCCATCGAGTTATTTACCTCGGTGGACAGTTTTCGCGACAAGCTTAGTTCGGCGCAAAACGAGCTTATTGGTGACCTTAGTGTCGGCGTAATTGATAACACTGTATCGGACGTTAATTCGCCGCTGATTACCGCGTTGGGAAAATTACACAGCGAGTCGCCCAAGATTAGATTGCGCTTACATGCCTCACAATTGGACGAAGTTGAGCGCGGTGTGGTGGAAGGAAGGCTGATCGTCGGCATCGTCCCTGTGTACCAACGCCGTGAGGAATTCGACTACTTCCGGCTGTACGAAGAAAAGGCCCACGCCTACTGCGCCGTAGGACATCCGCTGTTCACTGCGAGCGACATCACGCCGGAAGTCTTGCGCCAATACGAAGTGGTTAACCATCGGTACGCGATCCACCGCGACAAGGCCAACTTCGTCAACTACGACAGCCAATCCGCCTCAGCCTCCCAGGTTGAAGCGGTCGCCATCCTGGTGCTGACCGGCCGGTTTATCGGCTTCCTGCCCCAGCACTACGCCGCATCGTTGGTAAGGGAAGGGCGCCTGCGCGCACTGTGCCCGGAGCATGTTCACCTGAGCACCGCCTTCAACCTGATCCTGCGCCACAACGCCCCAAGAAGCCCGCTGGTAAAAGCCTTCGCTACAGCGCTGGGCGTGGACCTCAAAGCCACGACATAAGCTCCGCCGAACACCGCTCAACAAGCTCACGACGCTCAACTGTGGGAGCTGTCGAGCCCCAGCGAGGCTGCGAAGGGATCACCTCGGTCCACCTGCCGAACTCGCTATTGGTATCGATACATTTTCCGCCTAGGCAATGTGCTATCTAACGCGCAGTGTTTTCTACCAGGCACAAAAAAGCCCAACCTTTTCAGGTTGGGCTTCATCACCAATCTGGCATTCAACCCCTGGCATCTCATGCCAGTGCGCGATCACCGCAACTGCTTGCGCTTCTTCTTCGAATGAAAATGCCGAAAATGCGCATCCTGCGCCGCCGCCAACAACTCCCTATCCCCACGCGTATCGCCCCAGGCCCGGAGCCGATACTCCCCCAGGTCTCCATACACCGCTTCAAGGCGCAGCACCTTATTCTCACACCGGCAGTTATTCCCGGTGAGTTTGCCGGTCAACACCCCGTCGACCACCTCAAGCTCAGTCCCGATCAACTTGATCCCCAGCCGATTTGCAAACGGCTGCAACACCAACGCCGGCGACGCCGAACACAGCGTGACCTCCGCTCCCGAGCCCAACTCGTGCTCCACCGACAACACCCCCGCCGGGCGCATCAGCCGCGCCCAATTGCGCTGGCAATACTCCTCGGCCTTCTGTTGCACCCACGTCTTCTCCACCCCGGTCATAAAGGTGCGAATCAACTGCGCCTTCAACTCATCCCGGCTGATCTGCCGCACCAAAAAGCGCAGCCCCGGCACCGCCAGCTTGACCATCCGGCCATAAAACTCACCGGTACCAAAGGCAAACTTGAGGAAGGGCACGAAACTGTCGTGGTGGGTCAGGGTGCCGTCGAAGTCAAAGACGGAGAGTACTTTGGCGTCAACGGGGCCGGCTTCGAGCATGTCTGGGTTCACGGGTTGGCCTCGGTCCTATCTAGTATTTTTTTAGCGTGCATCAGGTGTGACAGCAGGAGTCTACTCCCGTGCCAATCTTCCGACTTTGCTGTAAAGCGCTTCAGTGAAAGCGTTCCGATCACTCGACCGGTGACAACGCTGATGGCAATTGGGGCACAAGGCTACAGCATTGGTGGTGCGATCCGAACCCTTCTGGGTCAGGTGGTCAGCCGGATGTGCTTCAAGAAGTGGCAATTCACCGGGCATAAAAAAGCCCTGAACACGTCAGGGCTTCATAGGGGGGCTGGGCTCAGGAATCAATCCCAGCTCAGCGCGCCGCCGGTCTGGTACTCGATCACACGGGTTTCGAAGAAGTTTTTCTCTTTCTTCAAGTCCATGATCTCGCTCATCCACGGGAACGGGTTAGTGGTCCCTGGATACTCTTCTTTAAGACCGATCTGCGACAAGCGACGGTTCGCGATGAACTTGAGGTAATCCTCCATCATCGCCGCGTTCATGCCCAGTACACCGCGTGGCATGGTATCGCGCGCGTATTCGATCTCCAGCTGAGTCCCTTGCAGGATCATCTGGGTCGCTTCCTCTTTCATCTCGGCATCCCACAGGTGTGGGTTTTCGATTTTGATCTGGTTGATCACGTCGATACCGAAGTTCAAGTGCATCGACTCGTCGCGCAGGATGTACTGGAACTGCTCGGCCACGCCGGTCATTTTGTTGCGGCGGCCCATGGACAGGATCTGGGTGAAGCCGCAGTAGAAGAAGATGCCTTCCAGGACGCAGTAGTAGGCGACCAGGTTGCGCAGCAGTTCCTTGTCGGTCTCGACGGTGCCGGTTTCGAACTTCGGATCGGAGATCGAGCGCGTGTACTTGAGGCCCCAGGCGGCTTTTTTAGCCACCGATGGAATCTCGTGGTACATGTTGAAGATCTCGCCTTCATCCATGGCCAGCGATTCGATGCAGTACTGGTAGGCGTGGGTGTGGATCGCTTCTTCGAAGGCCTGGCGCAGGATGTACTGGCGGCACTCCGGGTTGGTGATCAGGCGGTACACGGCCAGGACCAGGTTGTTGGCGACCAGGGAGTCGGCGGTGGAGAAGAAGCCCAGGTTGCGCATGACGATGCGGCGTTCGTCGTCGGTCAGGCCTTCGGGGTTTTTCCACAGGGCGATGTCGGCGGTCATGTTGACCTCTTGCGGCATCCAGTGGTTGGCGCAGCCGTCGAGGTATTTCTGCCAGGCCCAGTCGTACTTGAACGGCACGAGTTGGTTGAGGTCGGCGCGGCAGTTGATCATGCGCTTTTCGTCAACGGCGACGCGGGCGGCGGAGCCTTCCAGCTCGGCGAGGCCTTCGGCGACGTCGAGTTTGTCCAGGGCGGCCTTGGCGCGCACGATGGCGGCGGAGTCACTGGCGGTGACGGCGCGCGCTTCGAGGGCGGCTTTGGCGCCGTCACCGTCGAGGCGGTCCATGTTGGCTTCGGTGGCGTGGCCGGCGTTGGCGCCTTTGGTGGCTACTTCGCCTTCTTCTTCTTTGTCGAATTCGTCCCAGCTCAGCATGACGTGTCGTCTCCTGCGTGAGGGCTCAAAGGTGCCCGTGTGAAACCGGATGGTTGGGTGTTCACACGGCCCTGAGGCCGCGGTGGATCTTAAGGAATCGTTTGTTGCAGCTAGCGCACGCATTAAACGGAATAGGGTTACGGGTGCTCTGCGTGAGGCTTGAGGTGCGGAGCGGTAGGTGCTTGCTCCAGCGGGAGGCCTCAGGTCTGGCTCTTCATCCCAGTGTAAAGGGATATTGCAGGCCCGATTTACCCGCGCATTATAGGGAAAAAATCGGCTTTGTGTTGTGGCGGATGGTCACGGATCGCAGACAAAAAGCCTGCTTTTCAAGCCAAAGCGCGGGTTTGCTGGGGTTGGCCGGAGGGACGAGCGGCAGGATTTTTTTCGAGGGGGCGCAGCGAGGGGAGGAGGGGCCCGGTTCTTTGCCGCAAGAACGATTTCTTGCGGCGAATAAGATCGGGTTCAGGTCAACCTAATCAGGTAATTAGCCGTTAGAACAACCATTGCCCATCACATGGTAATTAAGAATGTGACGCTGACCTTGTGAGTCTTCATATTCCATCTTCACCGGTACAACTTCACACACTTCCGGAATACTGCTCATGGACACTACTTTGGCAACATCCAAGTGGGTGCTGTAAGTGTAATCCTCAACGATCGGGGTGTTGCGGCTAGCTACGTCAGTCGGGGCTTCGTCGGCCAGGGCGGCGGTGACGCACAAGCTGCTGAGGGCCATAACTACTAAAGCTTTCATTTCTCTATATACCTTATTCAGGGCGAGTGGGGTCACGGGGCCCTTGTGAGGCCACGTGTGTAACTTAGGGTTGGAAAGTTCGGATTAACGTTGCCTTCGTGGGGGCTGTTGCGTTGTTAATCACAGTGTCGTGTTGACGGAGTTGATTTTAGGCCTGCGGGTTATATTCATATACCCGTACTTTTGATAAACACTATTGGCGGTTTTTGTAACAATCCCGTGGTAAAGCTTTTTTCACACAGCTGCGAAGCGCCGCAGCCCGCGGGCTAGAGGTGTAGACGGCGATATCAGGGCAATTTGTAGGGGCTTGTTACTACCATCGTCGAATGGTTCTATAGGTCGGCCCCGGCTACAACAGGGCCATACAACAACAACTATGTCACCGAGGTAAGAAAGATGAGTGCGGCTTCCCTGTACCCCGTCCGCCCCGAAGTAGCAGCCAACACGCTGACCGACGAGGCGACCTACAAGGCCATGTACCAGCAGTCGGTGGTCAACCCCGATGGCTTCTGGCGCGAGCAAGCCAAGCGCCTTGACTGGATCAAGCCTTTCACCACGGTGAAGCAGACCTCGTTCGACGATCACCATGTCGACATCAAGTGGTTCGCCGATGGCACGCTGAACGTTTCCTACAACTGCCTGGACCGTCACCTCGCCGAGCGCGGCGATCAGGCGGCGATCATCTGGGAAGGCGATGACCCTTCCGAAAGCCGCACCATCACCTACCGCGAGCTGCATGAAGAAGTCTGCAAGTTCGCCAACGCCCTGCGCGGTCAGGATGTGCATCGCGGCGACGTGGTGACTATCTATATGCCGATGATCCCCGAAGCCGTGGTCGCCATGCTGGCCTGTACCCGCATCGGTGCGATCCATTCCGTGGTGTTCGGCGGTTTCTCGCCGGAGGCCCTGGCCGGTCGCATCATCGACTGTAAGTCGAAGGTAGTGATCACCGCCGACGAAGGCATCCGCGCGGGTAAGAAGATTCCGCTGAAGGCCAACGTCGACGACGCCCTGACCAACCCGGAAACCAGCAGCATCCAGAAAGTCATCGTGTGCAAGCGCACCAATGGCAACATCAAGTGGAACCAGCATCGCGACATCTGGTACGAAGACCTGATGAAAGTGGCCGGCACTGTGTGCGCGCCGAAAGAGATGGGGGCTGAAGAAGCGCTGTTCATTCTTTATACCTCTGGCTCAACCGGCAAGCCTAAAGGCGTGCAGCACACCACCGGCGGCTACCTGTTGTACGCAGCCCTGACCCATGAGCGCGTGTTCGACTACCGCCCAGGTGAAATCTACTGGTGCACCGCCGACGTCGGCTGGGTCACCGGCCACACCTATATCGTCTACGGCCCGCTGGCCAATGGCGCGACCACGCTGCTGTTCGAAGGCGTGCCGAACTACCCGGATATCACGCGGGTGGCGAAGATTGTCGACAAGCACAAGGTCAACATCCTCTACACCGCACCAACCGCGATCCGCGCGATGATGGCTTCGGGCACCGCTGCCTGTGAAGGCGCCGATGGCAGCAGCCTGCGTTTGCTGGGTTCGGTGGGCGAGCCGATCAACCCGGAAGCCTGGGACTGGTACTACAAGAACGTCGGCCAATCCCGTTGCCCGATTGTCGATACCTGGTGGCAGACCGAAACCGGCGGCAACATGATGAGCCCACTGCCGGGGGCCCATGCGCTTAAGCCGGGTTCGGCGGCGCGTCCGTTCTTCGGCGTGGTGCCGGCGTTGGTGGACAACCTGGGTAACCTGATCGAAGGGGCTGCCGAGGGCAACCTGGTGATCCTCGATTCGTGGCCAGGCCAGGCGCGGACGCTGTTCGGCGACCATGACCGCTTTGTCGACACCTACTTCAAGACTTTCCGTGGCATGTACTTCACCGGTGACGGTGCGCGTCGTGATGAGGATGGCTACTACTGGATCACCGGCCGCGTGGACGACGTGTTGAACGTGTCCGGCCACCGCATGGGCACCGCCGAGATCGAAAGCGCCATGGTTGCCCACCCGAAAGTCGCCGAAGCGGCGGTGGTGGGTGTCCCGCACGACATCAAGGGTCAGGGCATCTATGTGTATGTCACGCTCAAAAATGGCGAAGAGCCGAACGAAGCCCTGCGCCTGGAACTGAAAAACTGGGTGCGCAAGGAGATCGGTCCGATCGCTTCACCGGACGTGATCCAGTGGGCACCGGGCTTGCCGAAGACGCGTTCGGGGAAAATCATGCGCCGTATCTTGCGCAAGATTGCCACGGGCGAGTACGACGGGTTGGGCGACATTTCCACCTTGGCGGACCCGGGTGTGGTCGCGCATTTGATTGAAACGCACAAGACCATGAACGTCGCGTAAGGCGGGTTGATGGGACAGAGCCCCATTCGGTGTGAGCCGAGTGGGGCTTTTTTGTGGGATCTGGCAAACGCTTGAAATCCCTGTGGGAGCGGGCTTGCTCGCGAATGCGGTGTATCAGTCAAAGATGTATTGACTGACCCGCCGCCTTCGCGAGCAAGCCCGCTCCCACATCGGGAAGGTACTGCGAGCAGGTATCGGTTAGTGATCTGAAAGACCGGTATAACCTGCAACCCAATAAATATCGGTTTCTCGCGTAGGAGGTTTCTGAATGTTACCGTCGAACGCAAATGTGTAACCCCACGCCCAAACCTGAGGCAAAGGGCTACGCCTATGCCCCGAAAAACCGCGTTTTAGACGCTCCAAGAAATAAGATTAAACGCCAGACTTGCCGTGCTAGAAGGGTTTGCGAATAATAGGCCCGCAACTTGCAGCATCTACAGGTTTAATGTCTTTTGTCTCTGCATAAAATTCAGAGGCTGTCAATGAGCTGGAACCGCTTTCTCGGTGCTTCTGTAAATTGTTGTCGCATTGAGGAAATATCGGCTTCCGGCCTGTCGTTAGAATGCCGATCACTCGCTCGTCGTCTCCAGTGTGTCGCTGGTGTGGGACGCAGCACCGCAATTCGGTTTCCCTTACGCCGCATCGTGGGCCATGGCTCATACTGCTGTTTTGCCCTATACCGATGGAGTCCCAAGATGAAGAAACTCGTGCTGTTGGGCGCCCTGGCGCTGTCCGTGCTGTCCATGCAGGCTTTCGCTGAAGGCAAGCCTCTGAAAATTGGTATCGAAGCGGCTTACCCTCCGTTTGCCTCCAAAGCGCCCGATGGCAGTATCGTCGGCTTTGACTACGACATCGGCAACGCCCTGTGCGAAGAGATGAAGGTCAAGTGCACCTGGGTCGAGCAAGAGTTCGACGGCCTGATCCCAGCGCTGAAAGTGCGCAAGATCGACGCGATCCTGTCGTCCATGTCCATCACTGACGACCGCAAGAAGTCCGTGGACTTCACCAACCGCTACTACCTGACCCCAGCGCGCCTGGTATTGAAGGAAGGCACCGCCGTCAGCGACAGCCTGGATGAACTGAAGGGCAAGAAGATCGGCGTACAGCGCGGTTCGATCCACGATCGTTTCGCCAAGGAAGTCCTGGCGCCTAAAGGCGCAACCATTGTGCCTTACAGCTCGCAGAACGAAATCTACCTGGACGTGGAAGCCGGTCGCCTCGACGGCACCGTGGCTGACGCGACCCTGCTGCAGGAAGGTTTCCTCGATACCCCGGCTGGCAAAGGCTACGCGTTCACCGGCCCAGCCTTCACCGACGCCAAATACTTCGGTGACGGCATAGGCATCGCGGTACGCAAGGGCGACAAGGAAAACCTGGACCGTATCAACGCTGCCATCGCCGCGATCCGTGCCAATGGCAAGTACAAAGAAATCGAGAAAAAGTACTTCAACTTCGACATTTACGGCCCTGAAGCCCAGTAAATCGTCGCAGCTGTCTGTCCGAAATGGCGCAAGCAACAGAATTCCTGAGGTTTGCGCCATTTTTTCATCCCCCTTTTCGAGGACCTGAATCATGTTGAAAGGCTACGGGGCCGTCATCCTCGATGGCGCATGGTTGACGCTTCAGCTCGCCTTGTCGTCCATGGCCTTGGCCATTGTTCTGGGTCTGATCGGGGTCGCGTTACGCCTGTCGCCGGTGCGCTGGTTGGCCTGGCTGGGTGACTTGTACTCCACGGTGATCCGCGGGATCCCCGACCTGGTGCTGATCCTGCTGATTTTCTATGGCGGCCAGGACTTGCTCAACCGCGTCGCGCCGATGCTCGGCTACGACGACTATATCGACTTGAACCCCTTGGCCGCCGGTATCGGCACCCTGGGTTTCATCTTTGGCGCCTACCTCTCGGAAACCTTCCGTGGCGCCTTCATGGCCATTCCCAAGGGTCAGGCCGAAGCCGGCCTGGCGTATGGCATGAGCAGTTTCCAGGTGTTTTTCCGGGTGATGGTGCCGCAGATGATCCGTCTGGCGATCCCTGGCTTCACCAACAACTGGCTGGTACTGACCAAGGCCACTGCGCTGATTTCGGTGGTGGGCCTGCAAGACATGATGTTCAAGGCCAAGCAGGCGGCAGACGCCACCCGCGAGCCTTTTACCTTCTTCCTCGCAGTGGCGGCGATGTACCTGGTGATCACCAGCGTGTCGTTGCTGGCCTTGCGTCATCTTGAGAAGCGCTACTCGGTAGGCGTAAGGGCGGCTGATCTATGATCTTCGACTACAACGTCATCTGGGAGGCCATGCCGCTGTACCTTGGCGGCCTGCTGACCACCCTGAAACTGCTCGCCATCTCGCTGTTCTTCGGCTTGCTCGCTGCCTTGCCTTTGGGCTTGATGCGCGTGTCCAAGCAGCCGATTGTCAACGGCGCGGCCTGGCTCTACACCTATGTGATCCGTGGCACGCCGATGCTGGTGCAGTTGTTCCTGATCTATTACGGCCTGGCCCAGTTCGAAGCGGTGCGCGAAAGTTTCCTGTGGCCGCTGTTGTCCAGTGCCACGTTCTGCGCGTGCCTGGCGTTTGCGATCAACACCAGCGCCTACACCGCCGAGATCATTGCCGGCAGCCTCAAGGCCACCCCCAACGGCGAGATCGAAGCGGCCAAGGCGATGGGGATGTCGCGCTATAAGCTGTACCGCCGCATCCTGTTGCCATCGGCCTTGCGTCGGGCGCTGCCGCAGTACAGTAACGAAGTGATCATGATGCTGCAGACCACCAGCCTGGCCTCCATCGTCACCCTGATCGACATCACCGGTGCCGCGCGCACGGTGAACGCCCAGTTCTACCTGCCGTTCGAAGCCTATATCACCGCCGGTGTGTTCTACCTGTGCCTGACCTTCATCCTGGTGCGCCTGTTCAAGTTGGCCGAGCGCCGCTGGCTGAGCTACCTGGCTCCACGGAAGCACTGATATGGAACGTGTCGATCACCTGTTGCCCTGGGGCCACCTGGGGTGCGAGCGCCAACTGAGCGTGTTCCGTTTCGGCCAGGGCGAACGCAAGGCCTATATTCAGGCCAGCTTGCACGCCGATGAGTTGCCGGGGATGCGCGCCGCGTGGGAGCTGAAGAAGCGCCTCACCGAACTGGAACAGCAAGGTGCGCTCAATGGCGTGATCGAGCTGGTGCCGGTCGCCAACCCGATGGGCCTGGGCCAGTTGCTGCAAGGCAGCCACCAGGGCCGTTTCGAAGTGGGCAGCGGCAAGAATTTCAACCGCGATTTCGTTGAGCTGAGCGAGCCGGTGGCCAAGTTGCTCACGGGCAAGCTGGGGGATGATCCTCACGCCAACGTGCGCATGATTCGCCAGGCGATGACCGATGCGCTCAACGCATTGCCCGAGCCGAACAGCCAGTTGCAAGGCATGCAGCGCATCCTGCTCAGCCACGCCTGCACCGCCGATGTCGTGCTCGACCTGCACTGCGACGCCGAAGCCGCGCTGCACATGTACGCATTGCCCCAGCACTGGCCGCAGTGGCGTTCGCTGTCGGCGCACCTGAATGTGAAAGTCGGCCTGCTGGCGGAAGACTCCGGCGGCAGCTCGTTCGATGAAGCCTGTTCGCTGCCGTGGCTGCGTCTGTCCCAGGCATTCCCCGAGGCGCAGATCCCGCTGGCCTGCCTGGCGACTACGCTGGAATTGGGCGGTCAGGCGGATACGGGACGTGACGAGGCGATCTTCCACGCCGAAGGCATTCTCGCGTTCCTCGCCGAGCAGGGGTTGATCAAGGGCGAATGGCCCGCGCCACAATTCGAACCCTGTGAAGGCCTGCCCTTCGAAGGCACCGAATTACTGTTTGCGCCCCACGCCGGTGTGATCAGCTACCTGCGTAAAACGGGTGAGTGGGTCGAAAAAGGCGAACCGATTTTTGAAGTGATTGACCCCTTGGAGGACCGCGTCAGCACCCTTTGCGCGGGCACCTCGGGGGTGTTGTTTGCCGTTGAACGGCTACGTTATGCCCAAGCGGGTTTCTGGCTGGCCAAGGTGGCGGGGCGCGATGCGCTGCGTCACGGGCGCTTGCTCAACGACTGACCACCTGTTTCTGTGAGAACCGACCGCATGTACAAACTTGAAGTCCAAGACCTGCATAAACGCTATGGCAGTCATGAAGTGCTCAAAGGCGTGTCCCTGGCTGCTGCAGCCGGTGATGTGATCAGCATCATCGGTTCCAGCGGTTCAGGCAAAAGTACCTTTTTGCGCTGCATCAACCTGCTGGAGCAACCCCACGCCGGCAAGATTCTGCTCAACAACGAAGAGCTGAAACTGGTGGCCAACAAGGACGGCGCCATGAAGGCCGCCGACCCCAAGCAACTGCAACGCATGCGTTCGCGCTTGTCCATGGTGTTCCAGCATTTCAACCTGTGGTCGCACATGACCGCGATTGAAAACGTGATGGAAGCGCCCGTGCACGTGCTCGGCGTGTCGAAGAAAGAAGCCCGTGAAAAGGCCGAGCACTACCTGGCCAAGGTCGGCGTGGGCCATCGTAAGGATGCGTTCCCTGGCCACATGTCCGGCGGTGAGCAGCAGCGCGTAGCCATCGCCCGGGCCCTGGCGATGGAACCTGAGGTGATGCTGTTCGACGAACCCACCTCGGCCCTCGACCCGGAACTGGTCGGTGAAGTGCTCAAGGTGATGCAGGACCTGGCGCAGGAAGGCCGCACCATGGTGGTGGTGACCCACGAAATGGGCTTTGCCCGTGAAGTCTCGAACCAACTGGTGTTCCTGCACAAAGGTATCGTCGAAGAGCGCGGCAACCCGCGTGAAGTGCTGGTGAACCCACAATCGGAGCGCTTGCAGCAGTTCCTCTCGGGCAGCCTGAAATAATCAAGACTGCTTTTGTGCACTGAAGTAGTGCATGCTCGGCAGTCTTCAGGTTGGCCCAGGCCCCCTGTGGGAGCGGGCTTGCTCGCGAAGCGGAGTGTCAGTCGATACATGTATAGTTGAAGTACCGCCTTCGCGAGCAAGCTCGGTCCGACATTTGGATATTCATCAGCTTTAAAGATTTGTGTTGGTTTACGGGCTAGCATTAGCCCTTGTCTTCATTACGTTACTCGCTTCGGATAGCACTCCATGACCGCCCATAAAATTGGTTTCCTGATTTGGCCCAGCACAAAAGCCCTGACGCTTGCGCTGGCTGAGGAGGCCTTGCGCGTTGCCCAGCGGGTGCATCCGGACGTGGTCTACGAGCTGTCGTTCCTGCAAGCCGAGCCGTCCACCGAGGGCGCCTGGCAACTGCCGGGCGAGCCGTGGGGCGGTAAGCTGGAGGGCTTCCAGAAGCTGTTCCTGCTGGCGGACGAACCCCCCGCGGTCATCGCCTCCCCATTGAGCACCGCCCTCAAGCAACTGGTTCGCGCCGGATGCGTGATCGGTGGCTTGTCGGCTGGTGTGTACCCGCTGGCCCAGCTCGGCCTGCTCGACGGCTATCGTGCCGCCGTGCACTGGCGCTGGCAGGACGATTTTGCCGAGCGTTTCCCCAAGGTCATCGCCACCAGCCATTTGTTCGACTGGGACCGCGATCGACTCACCGCCTGCGGTGGCATGTCGGTGCTCGACCTGCTCCTGGCAGTGTTGGCCCGTGATCATGGCGCCGAACTGGCCGGTGCGGTCTCCGAAGAGTTGGTGGTGGAACGCATCCGTGAAGGTGGCGAACGCCAGCGCATTCCGCTGCAAAACCGCCTGGGATCCAGCCATCCCAAGCTGACCCAGGCCGTGCTGCTGATGGAAGCCAACATTGAAGAGCCGCTGACGACCGACGAAATCGCCCAGCATGTGTGCGTGTCGCGACGACAACTCGAACGGATCTTCAAGCAGTACCTCAATCGCGTCCCCAGCCAGTACTACCTGGAGCTGCGCCTGAACAAGGCCCGCCAGATGTTGATGCAAACCAGCAAGTCGATCATCCAGATCGGCCTGTCGTGCGGTTTTTCCTCAGGGCCGCACTTCTCCAGCGCCTACCGTAATTTTTTCGGCGCCACCCCTCGTGAAGACCGCAACCAGCGCCGTAGCAGCAGCCCGTTTGAGTTGTCGTCGGTACCGTCCGAGCGCGGTTGATCGACAGCGGGGTCTTATTCCTCCATCGGCTCTGGTGAACGGGGCCTGACCAAAGGACTGCCGTTCTCATCCAGCCCGGCTGCGGCCACCGCTAAGTCGTCACCGGTCAGCAGGTAGTAGTGCCTGAGCGTATCCAGGCTCGATGCCGACAAGGGGTTGCCGCTGATGTCTGAGTCGGTGTCGAGCTGCGTGGCCAGCTGCAGAAAGTCTGCAGGAATCTCTTCGATCAAATTGTCGCTCAAGTCCAGGCTGCGCAACTCGTGCAAGGCGAACAGCCCTTGTGGGAGGTGGGTAATGTCGGTGTCTGGCAGGTACAGCGTTTCCAGTTCGGTCAGTTGACTGACGTCAGGCGTGAGGCCCAGCCGGTTGCCACCCAGGTCCAGGTACTCCAGTCTGCTCATCCATGACAGGGCGTGGACACTGGTGGGTGTCAAGCGGATAGCTGACTCGGTCAGGCTCAGGGCGTTGAGCGCTGGCAGGCTGAGTGCGGTGAGGGGAATTTCGCCCAGACTGAATCGTGTGATGACCAGGCTCCTGAGTTTTGGGAAGCATTTGAGCAGTCCGTCGATGCGGGTGGTGGTGCCATTGCCTTCTAGGTCGAGTGTCGTCACATGGTCGAACCGGGCGCTCAGTTCGGGCAGCTCGCCCAGTATCGGCATTTCAAAAGTCAGCTTATGGGTCGGCCGAACGTCGTCGTTGTTGTCGTCCAGTTCGCTTTCGCGGCGCCAGGCTGCTTCAAGCAGCGTTTTGAATGCACGGCGATTAAGCTGATCCTGTGCCCGCGTTTGTTCATCCAATGGTGTGTCCACGACGGGGTGCCGTTCTGGGACATTCACCACCCACTCTTCTAGGTCGGTGCTCAGTTGTGCGTATTCGGTTTCAAGTCGTTCGATGGCAGGCTCTGCCGCGTCCAGGTCACCGGGCAGCTCAAAAAAGAAGCGGCTGGCTTCGTGTTCGGTGAAGGTGGGGTACAGCGCTTTGATCCTTTCTCGCGACGTCGTCGGGGCATCGACGCGCCAATGCTCGCCAGTGCGTTGGCAATGGCGTTTGATCTGCATCAGCCCCGAGCGGTTCAGCGGGTTGCGGGAGAGGTCGAAGACGGCGGTTACTGAGTCGGGGAGCCTGAACGCGCTGTCGGGAATCTGGGTGATCAGGTTGTTGCTCAGGTTGACGCGTTGGCGCTCCACGGCCTTCAGCAGGCCGTCGGGGATTGCCGTCAAGCCGGTGTCTTCAAGTTCGATGCTGGTAAGTCTGGGGAGCGCGCTGAAATCCGGCAGTTGCCCCAGAGCGGTGTTATGGCTCAAGTCCAGTGTTGCCAGCTCGCTCAGCGTGGTGAGTGAGGCGGTACTCTCGGTTGATAAGGTGAGCGCGCAACGGGGCAGGCGCAAGGATGACAGTTGCGGCAGGTCCCATACCGAAGCAGGGATATCGCCCATCACATACCCCTCGATGAATAAGTGGTTAAGGGTCGGGAATCCTCTGAAAAAAAGCGGCGACTGCAACGGGAATGGACCCTGCGCGCCCTTCAGGTGCAATGAAGACACGTGCCTGAACACGCCGCTGTCGAGTGACGGGAAGGTGCCAGTCACAGGCTGCGGGCTTTCCACGGTGAACGTGGAAATGGCCTGTGGGCCGCTCGTATCCAATGCACCTTCTCGGCGCCAGCACGCTTGGAGTTCCTCTTTGAAATCCACTCGCCGGGCTTGCTCCTCCGGTGCGGGGACCTGTCGTGCCCATGTATCAAGCCCGTCGGACAGGTTGGCATATTCGACTTCCAGCCGTGCCAGTTCGATCTGACCTATTTCAATCGTGCCGGGCAGGCCAAAGAGAAAGCGGTTGACTTCGTTCACGCTAAAGTCGGGGAAGAGCGTGTTGACGCGCTGAATATCGATTGCCAGGGCATCGACTTCCCAATAGCGGCCTGTTCGTTGGTAATAACTTTTTACCTGCTCCAAGGTCGCTCGCGACAGGGGATTGCCCGAGAGGTCGAAGGTGGCCGAGGTGTCGGCGGGCAGGTCGAACAGCGCGGAAGGCAACTGTGTGATCCGGTTTCTGGACAGCACCGCCAGCTCCAGCGATGCTCGACTGAGCAGCCCGGCAGGGAGGTTGGAAATGCCGGTCTCGGACAGGTCCAGAGCGCGCAGATCAATCATGCGTTCAACGCTCGGAGACAATCCCAGCGGGTTGCTGTACAGGTCCAGGGTTCGAAGTCTATTCATGGCTGTCAGGGTATTCAGGCTATCGGGTGTCAGGGTGATGCCGCAGTTGCTAAGGATCAACGTGTTGAGGCGCGGCATTGCGCTGAGAGTGGCTGGCAGCTGACCCAGTTGGGCATGGGTGATGCTGAGGTGGCGAATGTTCGGAAAGCTGCGCAAAAAAACATCGATATTAGTCAGTGCAGACTGGTTGCCACTGAGTTCAAGGTAGGAAATATGCTCGAAATTGGCCGGCAGCGCCGGTAGCTCTCCATACAAAATGGCGTGCGATTTGAGTGTTTGACCGTTTTGGCTGGGATGCTCGAAGTAGGCGTCTGTCTCGGTTTCCCGGCGCCAGGCGCGTAAGAGTTCACGCCAGAAAAGGATGCGGTTTTGCCGCATGTCACTGTATTCCTGACGGCCCATGCTCACCTCGGTGCCCGGATAGCTGTGCGGGGGGCGGGCGGCCCAGTCGGCCAGGGCACGATTCAGATGCTGAAACTCCTGGCGCAGGGCCGTTAATGTCGCAAAGGCTCCGCCCGGACGGCGCTCCAGCGTTTGGATCATCTCGCCGATCTGTTCATCGGTGTGGGCTGGATACAGTTCTCGTGCCAACGCCTGCAGGTCGGGCTGTTCGGCCGGTGCCGGCGGGTAGTTGTCCAAGCCCAGCAGGCGCAGGTGGGTGCGGGTGTCGGTGGGCGCGCGTGTGGGTTCGGCGGTGATCAGCGTACGCAACGGCGCGCGTTTCAGGGCATGGGTGCGCAGGGCCAGCCTTAAAGCGGGACCTTGGCCGATGTGCAAGCCCAGGGCGTTGCGCTCGTCATCGGGGAGGGCCTGCAGTACCGCGTTGTACAGGTCGGTCGCGCCGGACAGTTCGCCGCTGTCGTCTTGCGGGGTGTAACGCCCGTCGGGCGAACGGACCAGGGTTCGTTTGATGCGTGCCTTCGGTTTGCCGATGGCATCCAGGAGGGCGGCCTCGGGCGTGGGGTTTCTGATCTCAATGCGCAGCTTTTTTCCTGCCCAGCCAGGCAATTTCTCCAGGGAGTGCAAGGCCAGTCGGTGGGTGTCGAGGGTCTCCGTCGAGTCGAGGTACAAACCGTCGTAGGCATGGTTCACCCTGGCTTCGTCCCGCAGCGATTGGGCCAACTCGCTCAAGCGCGCGGGGATCTTGCCTTCGTCAACGGCCTTGAGTTCCTGGCTGTTGGCGGTGTCCAGCAGGGCGTCGGCTGCGGTGAGCGGCAATCCGGGTGTGTTGTCTATCATGGCCTGTTGGCGAGGGGTGATAGGGCGCTCCAGCTGTTGGTAGCGGGTGTTGAACAATTCAGCTCGATGCAATTGGGCCCGCCCGGCCAGTTGTTTCCTGAGTTTAAGCGCGCGATTTTTCAGGGAGGTGACCGGGTCGCCGAATGCTTCCCCCAGCAAGGTTTTGCGTTGGGGCTCATCCAGGGCCTCCAGCAGCGTTTCCAGCACGACATCTTGTTTCAGCTGGGCTTCGTGTATCTGCACCACACTGGCGTTTTTTTCGCCGGGCAGCTCCCAGGCGGTTCTGCCGTTTGAGTCAAGGAAACGCAGGGTCTTGGCTTTTGGCCAAAGCTCCAGGTTGGCCAGCAGGTGCAGTTGGGACTGCGCATCGGCCCGTCGGTAAATCGCCGGATCATCGCTGTTCATTTGATCGATGAAGTCCTGCAATGCCTGGTCGATCCGGAAGCGATCAACGGTGTCGGTCAGCAAGGGGGGCGGCTGATGCTGGTTGACGTACATCTTGCGCAGCGCACCTTCGCGGGTGCCGCTGATACGACGAGCAGCGACCAACTGCTCATCACTGAGCCCGGCGGTTCTAGGGCCTTGGCGTTTCATGAGGGTGGTGCTGTCCCAGCTCAGCGGCGTATCCAGCTCGTTTAGCCAGGCGCCCTTGTCGTTGCTCAGCAGGGGTGGGCGGTAGGCATTGCTCCGGGTGGGATGTTGCAGGTAGCGCTGCTGGGTGATGGGATCGGTCTCGACCATGAAAGGTTTGTCCGCGAGCAGCAGGATGTTTTTACCGTTGTAGGCATGCAGCCCTTGGGCGTTTGGGTAGGAGTGGCTCGCCAGTCGGAGGTCGTGGGCGTAGGGCGCGAGGTCGGGTTTCCAGAGCCGCGTCTTGCCATCGGGTAGAGCGACAGGCTTGAAACTGTCGAAAAACTTTATGGCATCAGCGGGTAATAGCGTGCGCAGGGCGCTCGCGGCAATGGGCGCACCCGCGATGAACAGGCCCAGTTGTATCCCTTGCTCTACGAATGACAGCAAATGTGCGAACGCCTCGGTCACGTCGCCCACCGCCCAGTCGATGACCCATTCGAAGGCCTCGTCCAGCATTTGGTAGGCGCTGTAGCCAAGCATCAGCAAACCCACGGGCGGCACAAACGGGGCGACGATAAGCGCCGCGATTTGCAGGATCGCCGAGGCGACTTTCTGCACGATGGCCCAGCGCTCCCAGCGTACTCGCTGGTCGACGCTGGCGGTGGACACCGCGATGGCGCGGGCATCGCTGAACACCTTGCTGAGTTTTGTCTGAAACAAGTGGGTGAACAGATCCCCACTGATCGCAGTGGCGCGGAATGCCAGGTGCGGCTGGTCGATGGGTGTCTCGCGCCAGGACGGCAGTGGATCGCCGCGGGTGTGCGGGTGCCAGGTGACCTTGGACAGCCTGCGGTTGAGGTCGGCGAAGAAGAGGCCGCGTTCTTCGTGGCTGATGAAACGGCTGAAGAATTGTTGATACTCGGCGCTGCGCAGGTTGTTGCCCAGGGCGGTCATGAAGTCGACAAGAGTGGGGTACTGCTTGAGCGGTGCGTAAGGGTCGTCGGGGATATAGGCGATAACGCCTACGGGATGCCGGCTGCCGATGTTCTCGGCAAACAGCACGATGCCGGTGAGCGCCGTCGACATGATGCTCAGGTTGTAGCACTGCAGTGGGTAGCAGGTGCTTGGGTTGTCGTCGGTGTTGAGCAGGCGCTGCAACCGTGTGACGGACTGATCATCGTGCAGATCGCCTTTCATCCAGGCCATTTTCAGCGCGACGTTCAAGTCTGCTGCCTGGCTGTGCTTGAGCTTCAGTTGCAGGCTGGCCATGGCCAGCGGGTTGTTGAAGTCAAAGAACTGCTCAAGGTAGCGTTGGTACTTGGCGCCGATGTCCAGCTCGCGGCACAAAGCGGTGAACTGCGCCACCGTGATGCGTGTGTCGAGCGCAGGCAGCGTGTCGAATTGGCCGGTGCTGGTGGGCTTGGTGATGAAGCCGGATGACGCTTCAAATACCTCGCCGGCTTCGAAGTTGTGCAGGGCCGCGTCCAGCAATGACACGGTCCAGGTTCTTGCCGCGCCTGAGCGCACCGAGAACCATGGGATCGTCAGGGGAATATAAAGGCGCAAATACGTGGTCTCGACGTCACGTTCGATGCCAAAGCGCCGTTTGAGTAACTGCGCGAGCAGGGGCGCCCCGAATGCCTGCGGCGATTTCAGGGTGCCCATGGCCTGATCCACCTTGGATTGTGCCTCCCAGGCACGACTCACTCGGTTTTTCAGGGTGTCATGAGCGTCGGGGGACGCGGTTTTGTACCACTGCGGAATGCTTGGCTTAACGTTGTTCAGCGCTGTGCGCTTGGCCGGGGAAAGGGTGGGCAGCCACGCGGGCACGGCTTGCATGAGGATATCCTGGTGCAGGTCGCGATATGCCGACACGTCCGGGAGCTGAATGGGTGAGGTCACTGGAATACGCCTTTGCGTGATGAACAGGCGCAGTAGCAGAACAATTTCGGCCAGTCGGCCGGAGGTAGATAGATAGCCGGCTGCCGATTACATTGCCGCTATCCTGCCCGACCACCTGCCGCTGGGACACGCGAGCGTTTAAACTGCGCCATTGCGACGCTATTTGTCGCATTGGCGTAAACCCGCCAAAATCGCGGGTTGGCGCTATAAGAAGTTGTCGCTTGGCGGCAAGGCCGCGCTGAAAACTGTCCTTACAATCCCTGCATCGCCCGCCAGTTCCAGGCAGGCGTTCCTCTTCAGGAGACTCCGATGTCCGTTGAGCAAGCCCCGGTGCAACGTGCCGATTTCGACCAGGTCATGGTGCCTAACTACGCACCGGCTGCATTCATCCCTGTGCGTGGCGAAGGTTCGCGCGTATGGGACCAGGCGGGTCGCGAGCTGATCGACTTTGCCGGCGGCATCGCGGTCAACGTATTGGGCCATGCCCATCCGGCGCTGGTCGGTGCGCTGACCGAACAGGCCCACAAGCTGTGGCACGTCTCCAACGTCTTCACCAATGAGCCGGCCCTGCGCCTGGCCCACAAGCTGATCGACGCCACCTTCGCCGAGCGTGTGTTCTTCTGCAACTCCGGCGCCGAGGCCAACGAGGCCGCGTTCAAGCTGGCCCGTCGCGTGGCGTTCGACCGTTTCGGCAGCGAGAAATACGAGATCATCGCGGCGCTCAACAGCTTCCATGGCCGTACCCTGTTCACCGTCAACGTCGGTGGGCAGTCCAAGTACTCCGATGGTTTCGGTCCTAAAATCACCGGTATCACCCACGTTCCTTATAACGACCTGGACGCGCTGAAAGCCGCCGTGTCGGATAAGACCTGCGCCGTTGTATTGGAACCGATCCAGGGCGAAGGCGGCGTGCTGCCGGCCGAACTGGCTTACCTGCAAGGCGCCCGCGACTTGTGCGACGCGAACAACGCGCTGCTGGTGTTCGACGAAGTGCAGACCGGCATGGGCCGCAGTGGCCACCTGTTCGCTTACCAGCACTACGGCGTGACCCCGGACATCCTCACCAGCGCCAAGAGCCTGGGCGGTGGTTTCCCGATCGCGGCAATGCTCACCACCGAAGCGTTGGCCAAGCACCTGGTGGTCGGCACCCACGGCACCACCTACGGCGGCAACCCGCTGGCGTGTGCGGTGGCCGAGGCGGTGATCGACGTGATCAACACCCCTGAAGTGCTGGCCGGCGTGAATGCCAAGCACGACCTGTTCAAGGCGCGCCTGGAGCAGATCGGCAAGCAGTACGGTATCTTCACCGAAGTGCGCGGCATGGGCCTGCTGCTCGGTTGCGTGCTGAGCGACGCGTTCAAGGGCAAGGCCAAGGACGTGTTCAACGCGGCCGAGAAAGAAAACCTGATGATCCTGCAAGCCGGCCCCGACGTGGTGCGTTTCGCGCCGAGCCTGGTGGTGGAAGACGCGGACATCAAGGAAGGCCTGGACCGTTTTGAACGTGCTGTGAAGGCGTTGACGCAAGCCTGATGGACCGATCGGCGCCTGGTAATCCCGGTGCCGAACACAAATTTTGTATGCCGGATCCCTTGGTTGGAACGGTGGAGATCAAATGTGGGAGCGGGCTTGCTCGCGAATGCAGTGGTTCAGTCACCTCAAATGTTGAATGACACAGCGCTTTCGCGAGCAAGCCCGCTCCCACACTTGACCTCACCGTTTTCAAGATCGTGTCCGGCATTTTTCCCTGTGAGTTTTTCGAGTTAAGGAGTGACACCATGCTGGTGATGCGCCCCGCGCAAATGGCTGATCTGGGCGAGGTACAGCGTCTGGCTGCGGACAGCCCGATTGGTGTCACCTCCTTGCCGGACGATGTGGAACGACTGAGCGACAAGATCGCCGCCAGCGAAGCATCCTTCGCCGCAGAGGTCAGTTTCAACGGCGAAGAGAGTTATTTCTTCGTGCTCGAAGACACCGAGACCGGCAAGCTCGCCGGCTGCTCGGCCATCGTCGCGTCGGCTGGCTACTCGGAACCCTTCTACAGCTTCCGTAACGAGACCTTCGTGCACGCCTCCCGCGAGCTGAAGATCCACAACAAGATCCACGTGCTTTCCCAGTGCCACGACCTTACCGGCAACAGCCTGCTCACCAGTTTCTACGTGGTGCCGGAGCTGGTGGGGTCGCCGTGGTCGGAACTCAATTCCCGTGGCCGCCTGCTGTTCGTCGCCAGCCATCCCGAGCGCTTTGCCGACTCTGTGGTGACCGAGATCGTCGGCTACAGCGACGAGAACGGTGACTCGCCGTTCTGGGACGCCATCGGCCGCAACTTCTTCGACCTCAATTACGCCGCCGCCGAGCGCCTGTGCGGGCTGAAAAGCCGCACCTTCCTCGCCGAATTGATGCCGCATTACCCGATCTATGTGCCGCTGCTGCCGGACGAAGCCCAGGAAGCCATGGGCCAGGTGCACCCGCGTGCGCAGATCACCTTCGACATCCTCATGCGTGAAGGCTTCGAGACCGATCACTACATCGACATCTTCGACGGTGGCCCGACGCTGCATGCACGGGTCTCGGGCATTCGCTCGATTGCCCAGAGCCGCGTGGTGCCGGTGAAGATCGGTGAGATGGTCAAGGGTGTCGGCCGCCAGTATCTGGTGAGCAACGCACAGTTGCAGGATTACCGCGCGGTGATGCTGGAGCTGGACTATGCGCCCGGCAAGCCGGTGACGTTGGACCTCGCAGCGGCCGAAGCCCTGGGTGTTGGCGAAGGCGCGAGCGTGCGTCTGGTAGCGGTTTAAAAAGAGAGTTTCGCGGGTGGCTGACAACAGCGGCTCGTCTGAGGAGATAGCATGATCGTTCGTCCCGTACGCAGCAGCGATTTACCGGCCCTGATTGATCTGGCGCGCAGCACCGGCACTGGCCTCACCACCTTGCCGGCCAACGAGGAGCGCCTGACCCATCGGGTAGGCTGGGCCGAGAAAACCTTTCGCGGCGACGCCGGGCGTGGTGATGCCGACTACCTGTTCGTGCTGGAAAACGACGAAGGTCGCGTGGTGGGGATTTCCGCCATTGCCGGCGCCGTTGGCCTGCGTGAACCCTGGTACAACTTCCGGGTCGGCCTGACGGTCAGCGCCTCCCAGGAGCTGAATATCTACCGCGAGATCCCGACGCTGTTCCTGGCCAACGACCTCACCGGCAATTCCGAGCTGTGTTCGTTGTTCCTGCACGCGGATTACCGCACCGGCCTCAACGGCCGCATGCTGGCCAAGGCACGTCTGCTGTTTATCGCCGAATTCCCGCACCTGTTTGGCAACAAGATCATCGCCGAGATGCGCGGTGTGTCTAACGACGCCGGGCGTTCGCCGTTCTGGGAAAGCCTGGGTCGGCACTTCTTCAAGATGGAATTCAGCCAGGCCGATTACCTCACCGGTGTGGGCAACAAGGCGTTTATCGCCGAGCTGATGCCGAAGTTTCCCCTGTACAGCTGCTTCCTGTCCGAAGACGCGCGCAATGTGATCGGCAAGGTCCACCCGGACACTGAGCCCGCCTTGAGCATGCTCAAGAGCGAAGGCTTCAGCTACCAGGGCTATGTCGACATCTTCGACGCGGGACCTGCGGTGGAGTGTGAAACCACCAAGATCCGCGCCGTGCGTGACAGCCAATCGCTGGTGCTGGCCATCGGCACGCCGGGGGACGATGCCACGCCGTTCCTGATCCATAACCGCAAGCGTGAAGAGTGCCGCATTACCGCCGCACCGGCCCGTCTGGCGGCAGGCACGCTGGTGGTCGATCCACAGACCGCCAAGCGCCTGCAACTGGTGGTGGGTGATCAAGTGCGTGCCGTTCCGTTGTCCGCTGCTCGGGAGTCGAAATAATGAATTCGTTGTATATCGCAGGGAGCTGGCTGGCCGGCCAGGGTGAACTGTTTGAATCGCGCAACCCGGTGACCCAGCAGGTGCTGTGGGCCGGCAATGGCGCCACCGCCGAGCAGGTCGAATCCGCTGTGCAGGCCGCACGCCAGGCGTTCCCTGCGTGGGCCAAGCGTCCGCTGGAAGAGCGCATCAGTGTGCTGGAGGCCTTCGCTGCCACCCTGAAAAGCCGTGCCGACGATATCGCCCGTTGCATCGGGGAAGAAACCGGCAAGCCGCTGTGGGAGTCGGCCACCGAAGTCACCAGCATGGCGAACAAGATCGCGATCTCGGTGCAAAGCTACCGTGAGCGTACCGGCGAGAAGAGCGGCCCCCTGGGCGACGCCACTGCGGTGTTGCGCCACAAGCCGCACGGTGTGGTGGCAGTGTTTGGCCCGTACAACTTCCCTGGCCACTTGCCGAACGGGCATATCGTCCCGGCCTTGCTGGCGGGCAATACCGTGCTGTTCAAGCCGAGCGAGCTGACCCCCAAGGTTGCCGAGCTGACCGTGCAGTGCTGGATCGAAGCCGGATTGCCGGCAGGCGTATTGAACCTGCTGCAAGGCGCGCGGGAAACCGGCATCGCGTTGGCGGCCAACCCAGGTATCGACGGGTTGTTCTTCACCGGTTCCAGCCGTACCGGCAATCATCTGCATCAGCAATTCTCCGGGCGTCCGGACAAGATCCTGGCCCTGGAAATGGGCGGCAACAACCCGCTCGTGGTCGACGAAGTGGCCGACGTGGATGCAGCGGTCTACACCATCATCCAGTCGGCGTTTATCTCTGCCGGCCAGCGCTGCACCTGTGCGCGCCGCTTGCTGGTGCCGGAAGGCGCCTGGGGCGACGCATTGCTGGCGCGCCTGGTGGCGGTCAGCTCGACCATCGAGGTGGGCGCATTTGATCAGCAACCCGCGCCGTTCATGGGCTCGGTGATCTCCCTCGCAGCGGCCAAGGCCTTGATGGACGCTCAGGAACTGATGTTGGCCAATGGCGCCGTGGCGTTGCTGGAGATGACCCAGCCCCAGGACCAGGCCGCGTTGCTGACCCCTGGCATCATCGACGTGACCGGCGTCACCGAGCGCGAAGACGAGGAGCTGTTCGGCCCGTTGTTGCAGGTGATCCGCTACGCTGATTTTGAAGCGGCGATTGCCGAGGCCAACAACACCCAGTACGGCCTGGCCGCTGGTTTGTTGTCGGACTCCGAAGCGCGCTACCAGCAGTTCTGGCTGGAAAGCCGCGCCGGTATCGTCAACTGGAACAAACAGCTGACCGGCGCCGCCAGTACCGCGCCGTTCGGTGGGGTGGGGGCGTCGGGCAACCATCGCGCCAGTGCGTATTACGCCGCGGATTACTGCGCGTACCCGGTGGCCTCGCTTGAGACCCCGAGCCTGGTATTGCCAGCCACGCTGACCCCGGGCATAACACTGGTCTAAAAATGTGGAAGCGGGCTTGCTCGCGAATGCGGTCTGTCAGTTGATGTATGAGGTGACTGGTGCACCGCTTTCGCGAGCAAGCCCGCTCCCGCATTGGATCTGTGGTGTGCTGAAGATTGCCTATAAAAACAGATGTTCGTGGAGCCTCGCCGATGAAATCCTATGAAGTCAATTTTGACGGTCTAGTGGGGCCGACCCATAACTACGGCGGCTTGTCCTTCGGCAACGTCGCGTCCCAGAGCAACAGCCAACAGCATTCCAACCCCAAGGAAGCGGCGTTGCAGGGCCTGCAAAAGATGAAAGCCCTGATGGACATGGGCTTTGTCCAAGGTGTGTTGGCGCCTCAGGAACGTCCTGATGTGGCTGCCTTGCGCAACCTGGGTTTCAGCGGCAGCGACGCCCAAGTGATCCAGCAGGCGGCCAAGGATGCGATGCCGTTGCTGGTCGCGAGCTGCTCGGCGTCGAGCATGTGGGTGGCCAACGCCGCCACCGTCAGCCCAAGTGCCGACACCTTTGACGGGCGCGTGCATTTCACCGCCGCCAACCTCAACTGCAAGTACCACCGCAGCATCGAACACCCGACCACCAGTCGCGTGCTGGGGGCGATGTTTGCCGATGATAAACACTTCGCCCACCACGCCGCGTTGCCGGCCGTGGCGCAATTCGGTGATGAAGGCGCGGCCAACCACACACGCTTCTGCCGTGAATATGGCGAGGCGGGCGTCGAATTCTTCGTGTTTGGTCGCAGCGCGTTCGATCCCCGTTACCCGGCGCCGCAGAAATACCCTGCTCGCCAGACGCTTGAGGCGTCTCAAGCCGTCGCACGTTTGCATGGCCTGAAAGATGACGGCGTGGTGTACGCCCAGCAGAACCCGGCGGTGATCGATGCCGGTGTGTTCCATAACGACGTGATCGCAGTGGGTAACGGCGAAGTGCTGTTCTATCATGAGGATGCCTTTCTCAATACCGAACAGATGCTCGCCGAACTGCAAGGCAAACTGGGCAAGTTGGGCGGTAACTTCCAGTCCGTCTGCGTGCCCCGCGCTCAGGTCAGTGTCGAAGACGCGGTACGTTCCTACCTGTTCAACAGCCAGTTGCTGAGCCGCGCCGACGGCTCGATGCTGCTGATCGTGCCGGAAGAATGCCGCGCCAACGAGCGCGTCTGGCAGTACTTGCAAAGCCTGACCGCGACCGGTGGCCTGATCCGTGAAGTGAAGGTGTTCGACCTCAAGCAAAGCATGCAGAACGGCGGTGGCCCGGCGTGCCTGCGTTTACGTGTGGCGTTGAATGAAACGGAACTGGCGGCGGTGAATCCAGGCGTTATCATGACCGCGCCGTTGTACGACACGCTCACCCAGTGGGTCGACAAGCACTACCGCGACAGCCTGCGCGAAACCGACCTGGCAGACCCGCAATTGCTGTTGGAGTGCCGGACGGCATTGGATGAACTGACGCAAATCCTTAAACTGGGCTCGGTTTATCCTTTCCAGATCAATTAACGCCACCTTCTTTTACGACCTATGGCTGAGAGCTAATTTATGACCACCGACACCCTGAAACTGATTCTTGAAGACACCGACGGCACCCAGCTGGAAACCTCCTGCACCCGCGTCGCCGTGGTCTGGCAGGGCAAGGAAATCTGGATCCAGCACGATGGCCGTGGCCAACTGCTGATCGGCGTAGACGTGGAAGAAGGCGACGCCGAGTACGCCAACCTGCTGATGCGTCCACTGGCCACCAATCTGATGAGCCTGCAACTGGAAATGGAACCGGCCGACGTTGAAGGTGATGACGACGATCACGTCCACGGCCCAGGCTGCAACCACTAAGGAAGCTGCGTATGCTCGCCCTTGGCAAACTGCTTGAACTGACCCTCGCCGGTCGCGAACCGGCGCAAAAAATTCAACTGACTGTCGACGGCGTGCAGATGCGCTGGCTCAGCGAGGGCGCGCTTGAAGTGCGCCCGCCTGAGGCGAAGGACAACGGCAGCGACCTGCTGCTGTCGTCCGGCATCCATGGCAACGAAACCGCGCCGATCGAGCTGCTCGACCGCCTGTTGCATGGCATTGCCCGAGGGGAGATCAAGCCCCGCACCCGTATTCTGTTCCTGTTCGGCAACCCTGAGGCCATGCGCCGCGGCGAGCGTTACCTCGAACTGGACGTCAACCGGCTGTTCAACGGCCGTCATGAAAAAAACATCGGTCCCGAAGCCATGCGCGCCGCCGAGCTGGAGCAATTGGCCCGCAGCTTCTTCAGCCTGCCTGGCCGTTCGCGCCTGCATTACGACCTGCACACCGCCATCCGTGGCTCGAAGATCGAACAGTTCGCCCTGTACCCCTGGAAGGACGGTCGCCAGCATTCTCGCCACCAGTTGGCACGCCTGAACGCTGCCGGCATGCAAGCGGTGCTGCTGCAGAACAAGACCTCGATCACCTTCACTGCGTTTACCTATGAGCAACTCGACGCTGAGGCCTTTACCCTGGAACTGGGCAAGGCGCGGCCGTTCGGGCAGAACCAGGGCGTGGACGTCTCTCGCCTGGAAACCCGCCTGAAGCAGCTCATCGAAGGCACCGAGCCCGAAACCGAGAGTCTGGATGGCCTGCAACTGTTTGCCGTCTCCCGTGAAGTCATCAAGCACAGCGATGCCTTCCTGATGCACCTGCCCGCCGATGTCGAAAACTTCTCGCCGTTGGCCCAGGGCTACCTGTTGGCCGAAGACGTGGCCAAGACCCGCTGGGTGATCGAGGAGGAGGGTGCGCGCATTATCTTCCCCAACCCGAAGGTGAAGAATGGCTTGCGCGCGGGCATCCTGATTGTGCCGACCACCGAGGCAGGCCTGGCTTAAAGCGCATGCCTGGACGATGAGCGCAGGTTTCAGAGGGTGTAGTGCTCACTCAGCAAGCGCGGCGGCAAGCCCAACTCCCTGCGCAAGCCGTTCTCGCTGAACGGTTCGGGGTTGGTCGTGGTTGGGGCGGTGGCCGGGTCGTTATCGAAGTCGAACGGTTCGGCGGACGTTGGCAGGCCCAGGGCTTGAAGTTCTTCGTTGGAAACCTGAATACGTGCTTGGTTGCCGTCCGCGGCCGCCTCACTGAACCCGTGCAGTCGCGTGCCGGTAATGTGGTTATACGCGTGGCATAGCTGGTGGAACAGCGCGATGATGCTGGGTTGATGGGAGCGGGTGTCAGTGGTGTTCAACCCTATTTGCCCTCCATAAGGGGGGCGTGCCTGGATGGCCATTCTCTATAAACGCACCGTCGCGGGTCGCGGGGTCAGCGCTGAACCTGGTGGATGGCGTGTCAATGAGCTCATTGATCGCAACCGGGATACCACTCTCGAGCGCCGCCCTCTGCAGCACGGCCAGCAGTTGTCGGCCGGTCGGGGAAGTGTTCAGCAGCCGCAGGTCATCGTTGATGCGCTCAACGAACTGCGGGCTACCTACGACCGTCACTCCGCTCTCCTGGATATTCCCGGGCTCGACCTGAAGGTTGCCCGTCGCCGGTTCGCCAGGGGCAAACGCGTTCAGTCTGTCCCACTCCTCTGATGAGGTCGGGAACTTGATGGACAGCTCGGTCAGGAGGCTGTGGTACGTCATGTCATCAGGCTTGAGCAAGGTGACTTCATTCCTTCCTTCACCGGCAAAAATGACGTTGGTAGCGTCGCCGGCTTCGATGTGGTCGTCGCCTGGGCCGCCACTGAGAATGCTGTGGCCGTGGCCGCCGATGATGAAGTCATTGCCGTCGCCACCATCGATGAAGGAGGCGCCGGCGGCGACTATTTCATCGTCCCCTGGACCACCATACGCAGTGATGTTGGCATCAAACTTCGCCAGGATCATATCGTCGCCGGGCCCGGTTTCGATATGGCTCGACCCTTGGAAGACCGTCACGCTGTCATGACCCGGTCCGGTAGAAATGTTGGCAAGGGGAGCAGTGCTGATCACAAAGTCGTTGCCTTCGCCGGTGTCAACGATGACGGGGTTTTCGATCCTGTCATCGATCTGCACAACGTCTGAGCCGCCCTGAGTGATGAACACCAACGCCTGATCCCGGGTGGCGGGGATGATGCAGTACTTTGCGTCGTTGACCTCAAGCGTGACGGTCGTGGACGGCAGCGCGGCGTGTGACCGGTTGACGGCAATCGTGTGAATCGCCCCCGATTCGGGCACATACTTTCGCAGAACAATGACGTCATCGTGGTCCTGCGTGGTGACTATCAGTTGATCCGCATCTGCGCTCACCCTGCGTTCGATCGTCAGTTGGTTGCTCGAATGCAGCAGCACCTCAATGCTCCCCTGTGCGTCAGGATGCTCGTTATTGCTGGGGGGGACAGGTCTCTGCCCCCAGGCTGCCCCATGAATGATCTGGAATCCCTGGGCGGTTATCTGGTTTATTTCCAGTTCGTATTGGCCTGCAATGGTCATGCGAAGATCTCCCTATCTAACAAGTAATGTCGCCGGTACGGCGCGTCAGCGTTACTAAATAGAAAGGCGCAGGGGGCAGGGGGTAATTAATTAGTGCGAAGCCAGACCCCAATAAAAAAACGCCCCGGCAAGAGCACTTGCCGGGGCGTTTCTTTGACGGGCTGAGGGGGTCAGACGGCCAGTTTTTGCTCACTGCGACGGATCGCGCGCACCTTGTGCAGCGTGTCGGCGCAGGTACGTGCAGCTTCCTGGCCTTTGTGCACAAAGTGCTCGTAGAAGAAGGTCTGGTGTTCGCTGCCGGCGTGGAAGTGATGCGGGGTCAGGGACACCGAGAACACCGGCACTTCGGTTTCCAGCTGAACCTGCATCAGGCCGCTCACCACCGATTGGGCAACGAATTCGTGGCGGTAGATGCCACCGTCGACCACCAGTGCGGCAGCAACGATGCCGGCGTAGCGACCGGTCTTGGCAAGCAGCTTGGCGTGCAGGGGCATTTCAAAGGCGCCGCCGACTTCGAAGAAATCGATGTCCGATTCCTGGTAGCCCTGGGCGATCATTTCGGCGAGGAAGCCTTTGCGCGATTGGTCGACAATATCCTTGTGCCAGCAGGCCTGGATAAACGCGACGCGCTCGCCGTGGTGGTTTTTGCTTTTGCTATCGATTGCGGTAGGTTGCATGTTCTGACTCCTGTTTAAGAAAAAAACAGGGCGTTATGAATCGAATGGGATTTAAGGGTACGCGAACACAATAGGTGCGCGGCCCTTAGGTGCCAATCCCGTTCTCTCTTCATCCGGACTATGACCGTCGGCCCCGGGATCACACCGGGTCTGCTGACCTTGCCGCCGTCCTGCATGAGCAGTTCGAGGCGCCAAGCGCTCGCGGGCTATACACATTGCGTGTAATTACCGCCGGTGGGGAATTGCACCCCGCCCTGAGAACGTTGCCGCCAGAACCCTGGCGGCGGAGAGTTTTTAACATGGTTTTTCAAAAACTGCACGATCGCTGTATCGATAAGCTATATCGGTTTGTTTGGTTGGTATTCGATTGAGCAACGATGGGGCTTGATATTCCGAGGCTTTGCCCGCAGTAATCATCGATACAAGAAATTTAATACTTCTCAGAGGCTTGTTTCATGTCTGTGATCGACCTGCGCAGCGACACCGTGACCCAACCCACCCCCGGCATGCGGGACGCGATGGCCACCGCCGTCAGCGGCGATGACGTGTATGGCGAGGACCCCAGCGTCAATCGCCTCGAAGCCGAACTGGCCAAGCGCCTGGGCTTTGCCGCCGCCTTGTTCGTGCCGACGGGCACCATGAGCAACCTGTTGGCGTTGATGGCCCACTGTGAGCGCGGCGAGGAGTACATCGTCGGTCAGCAGGCCCATACCTACAAATACGAAGGCGGTGGCGCGGCGGTGCTCGGTTCGATCCAGCCGCAACCACTGGAAGTGCAGGCCGATGGTTCGCTGGACCTGGACCAGGTGCTCGCGGCGATCAAGCCCGACGACTTCCATTTCGCCCGCACCCGTTTGCTGGCGCTGGAAAACACCATGCAAGGCAAGGTATTGCCGCTGGATTACCTGGCAAAGGCGCGGGCGTTCACCCGTGAGCATGACCTGGCCCTGCATCTGGATGGCGCGCGGCTCTACAACGCGGCGGTCAAGCTGGGGGTGGATGCGCGCGAGATCGCCCAACATTTCGATTCGGTGTCGGTGTGCCTGTCCAAAGGCCTGGGCGCACCGATTGGCTCGGTGTTGTGCGGTTCCACGGCGTTGATCGCCAAGGCCCGGCGCCTGCGCAAGATGGTGGGTGGTGGCATGCGCCAGGCCGGTTCACTGGCGGCAGCCGGGTTGTACGCCTTGGATCATCAGGTTCAGCGTCTTGCGGAGGATCACGCCAATGCCCACTGGCTGGGCGACGCCCTGCGCCAGGCCGGTTATGAGGTGGAGCCCGTGCAGACCAACATGGTCTATGTGCAGATCGGTGACCAGGCCCAGGCCTTGAAGGCGTTTGCCGCCGAACGCGGGATCACGTTGAGCGCCGCCCCGCGCCTGCGCATGGTCACGCATTTGGATGTCAGTCGGGCGCAGATCGAGCGCGTCGCGCAGACATTCGTCGAATTTTCGCGGAAATGACAGTGCAGACCGTCTAATTGAACGTTTCAATCGTATAAACACGCTGTACCACCGGCAAAGGGCCGATATAATGCGGCCCTTTGCCGTCGCTCCGTCTGATGATGTTGCGCACTGGCCTTTGGCCGCAGCCTCCGTGGAAGAACCTAATGAAAAGCGCAGAAATCCGTGAAGCCTTCCTTCGCTTCTTCGAAGAGCAAGGTCACACCCGTGTCGCCTCCAGCTCCTTGATCCCAGGCAATGACCCAACCCTGCTGTTCACCAACGCGGGGATGAACCAGTTCAAGGACTGCTTCCTGGGCCAGGAAAAGCGCGCGTACACCCGCGCCGTCAGCAGCCAGAAATGCGTCCGCGCCGGTGGCAAGCACAACGACCTGGAAAACGTCGGCTACACCGCCCGTCACCACACTTTTTTCGAAATGCTCGGCAACTTCAGCTTTGGCGATTATTTCAAGCAAGACGCGATCAACTTCGCCTGGACCTTCCTCACCGGCGTGCTGAAGCTGCCCAAGGAAAAACTCTGGGTTACCGTCTACGCCAGCGATGACGAGGCCTACGACATTTGGACCAAAGAAGTCGGCGTGCCGGCTGAGCGCATGGTGCGCATCGGTGACAACAAAGGCGCTCCATACGCCTCCGACAACTTCTGGACCATGGGCGATACCGGCCCGTGCGGCCCTTGCACCGAGATCTTCTACGACCACGGCGCCGACATCTGGGGCGGCCCACCGGGCTCGCCAGAGGAAGACGGCGACCGTTACATCGAGATCTGGAACAACGTGTTCATGCAGTTCAACCGCACCGCCGACGGCGTGTTGCATCCGTTGCCAGCGCCGTCGGTGGATACCGGCATGGGCCTGGAGCGGATCAGTGCGGTGATGCAGCACGTGCATTCCAACTACGAGATCGACCTGTTCCAAAGCCTGCTGGCCGCGGCGGCCAAGGCCATTGGTTGCACCAATGAAGACCAGGCCTCGCTGAAAGTCGTGGCTGACCATATCCGGTCCTGCGGCTTCCTGATTGCCGACGGCGTGCTGCCGTCCAACGAAGGCCGTGGCTATGTGCTGCGTCGCATCATCCGTCGTGCTTGCCGTCACGGTAACAAGCTGGGTGCCAACGGCAGCTTCTTCTATCAGATCGTCGCGGCCCTGGTGGCCGAGATGGGCGAAGCCTTCCCGGAACTCAAGCAGAACCAGGCGCATATCGAGCGCGTGCTCAAAGCTGAAGAAGAGCAGTTCGCCAAGACCCTGGAACAGGGCCTGAAGATCCTTGAACAGGACCTTGCCAACCTGCAAGGCTCCGTCGTGCCGGGCGACGTGGTGTTCAAGCTCTACGACACCTACGGTTTCCCGATGGACTTGACCGGCGACATCGCCCGTGAACGCAACCTGACCCTCGACGAGGAAGGTTTCGAACGCGAGATGGAAGCCCAGCGTGTGCGCGCACGTTCGGCCAGCTCGTTCGGCATGGACTACAACAGCCTGGTCAAGGTTGACGTGGCCACCGAATTCACCGGCTACAAGGCCACCCGTGGTGCGGCCAAAGTGGTTGCTCTCTATAAGGAAGGCCAGTCGGTCGACGTATTGAACGAAGGGGATGACGGCGTGGTGGTTCTGGACCAGACGCCGTTCTACGCCGAGTCCGGTGGCCAGATCGGCGACTGCGGTTTCCTTGAAGCCTCGTCCGGACGTTTTGACGTACGCGACACCACCAAGACGGGCGGCGCGTTCCTGCACCACGGTGTGTTGGCGTCGGGCAGCCTGACCGTCGGTTCGCCGGTCGAGGCGCAAGTGGACGCCGATGTGCGCCACGCCACCTCGCTGAACCATTCGGCCACGCACTTGCTGCACGCCGCGCTGCGCCAGGTACTGGGCGAGCACGTCCAGCAGAAAGGGTCGTTGGTCGACAGCCAGCGCCTGCGCTTCGACTTCAGCCACTTTGAAGCGATCAAGCCGGAGCAGATCAAGGCCCTGGAAGACATCGTCAACGCCGAGATTCGCAAGAACACCGCAGTCGAAACCGAAGAAACCGATATCGAGACCGCCAAGGCCAAGGGCGCCATGGCGCTGTTCGGCGAGAAGTACGGCGACAGCGTGCGCGTATTGAGCATGGGCGGCGATTTCTCGGTAGAACTGTGTGGCGGTATCCACGCCAACCGTACCGGCGACATCGCCCTGCTGAAGATCATCAGCGAAGGTGGCGTGGCGTCCGGTGTGCGTCGTATCGAGGCAGTCACCGGCGCTGCGGCCCTGGCCTACCTCAATGCGGCTGAAGAACAACTCAAGGAAGCGGCCAGCCTGGTCAAGGGCAGCCGCGACAACCTGATCGACAAACTGTCCGCTGTGCTGGAGCGCAACCGCGCGCTGGAGAAACAGCTGGAGCAGTTGCAAGCCAAGGCGGCCAGCGCGGCAGGCGACGATCTGTCGGCTTCTGCGGTGGACGTCAAGGATGTGAAAGTCCTGGCTGCACGCCTGGACGGTCAGGACGGCAAGGCGCTGTTGGCTTTGGTCGATCAGTTGAAGAACAAGCTCGGCCGCGCAGTGATCCTGCTCGGCGGTGTCCATGAGGATAAGGTCGTTCTGGTTGCCGGCGTAACCAAGGACCTGACTGGCCAACTCAAGGCCGGTGATTTGATGAAGCAAGCCGCCGCGGCAGTGGGCGGGAAGGGCGGTGGTCGTCCGGACATGGCGCAAGGCGGTGGTGTCGACGCCGGTGCCCTGGACGCAGCCCTGGCCCTGACCGTGCCATTTGTCGAGGCAGGTATTTAAGGCATTGTTAACCGGCCCGTGATCTAGTCACGGGCCTGTTCGGTGCTGGTTGATTGAATATTAGGCGCCCCTTTACGGGCTGAGGCGGCTTAGAAATGGCTTTGATCGTACAGAAATTTGGAGGCACCTCGGTCGGCTCTGTCGAAAGAATCGAGCAGGTGGCCGACAAGGTTAAGAAATTCCGCGATGCCGGCGACGACCTGGTGGTAGTGCTGTCGGCGATGAGCGGCGAGACCAATCGCCTGATCGATCTGGCCAAGGCAATCAGTGGTGATCAACAGCCGCTCCCGCGTGAGCTGGATGTGATCGTGTCCACCGGCGAGCAGGTGACCATCGCCTTGCTGGCCATGGCGCTGAACAAGCGCGGTGTGCCGGCGGTGTCCTACACTGGCAGCCAGGTACGCATCCTTACCGACAGCGCGCATACCAAGGCGCGCATTCTGCAGATCGACGATCAGAAAATCCGTACGGATCTGAAAGCCGGTCGCGTGGTAGTGGTAGCGGGCTTCCAGGGTGTGGACGAGCAGGGCAACATCACCACCCTCGGCCGTGGCGGTTCGGACACCACCGGCGTGGCGCTGGCAGCGGCGCTCAAGGCCGATGAATGCCAGATCTACACCGATGTGGACGGTGTCTACACCACTGACCCGCGTGTGGTGTCCGTGGCTCAGCGCCTGGACAAGATCACCTTTGAAGAGATGCTGGAAATGGCCAGCCTCGGTTCCAAGGTTTTGCAGATCCGTGCGGTGGAATTCGCCGGCAAGTACAACGTTCCGCTGCGCGTATTGCACAGCTTCAAAGAGGGTCCGGGCACCCTCATTACTATTGATGAAGAGGAATCCATGGAACAGCCGATCATTTCCGGTATCGCTTTCAACCGTGATGAAGCCAAGCTGACTATCCGTGGCGTGCCGGACACCCCGGGCGTGGCGTTCAAGATCCTGGGCCCGATCAGCGGCGCGAACATTGAAGTCGACATGATCGTGCAGAACGTTTCGCACGATAACACCACCGATTTCACCTTCACCGTGCACCGCAACGAGTACGATGCGGCGGAGCGGATCCTGCAGAACACTGCGAAGGAAATCGGCGCCCGTGAAGTGGTCGGCGATACCAAGATTGCCAAGGTGTCGATCGTGGGTGTGGGCATGCGTTCCCATGCCGGCGTTGCCAGCCGTATGTTCGAAGCCCTGGCCAAGGAAAGCATCAACATCCAGATGATCTCCACTTCGGAAATCAAGGTCTCGGTGGTGATTGAAGAGAAGTACCTGGAACTGGCTGTACGCGCGCTGCATACCGCTTTTGAGCTGGACGCTCCGGCCCGACAGGGCGAGTGACGAAGTGCCAGAAAGGCGCGGTTTACCGCGCCTTTCCTTTTTTTGTAGGGCGCATGTTCTTTTGCGTGCGCTCGACAATACTTAGGCGGTAGGGCTATGGCCTTTGGGTTGTAGGTCGAAGGCCTTTTTTTTGCAGACTGTTGTTCCTGAACTGAAATGCGTGAGGAGAAAGGTATGCTGATTCTGACTCGTCGTTGCGCAGAAAGCCTGATTATCGGTGATGGCGAAATCACCGTGACCGTGCTCGGCGTCAAAGGCAATCAAGTGCGTATCGGGGTTAACGCTCCGAAAGAGGTGGCGGTACACCGCGAGGAAATCTACCTGCGGATCAAGAAAGAGAAGGACGAAGAACCAAGCCTTTAATTTTTATCGTTTTTTATGTTTGCAAACGGGGATGAACGTGGTTAATATACGCCCCGTGTTGCGGAGAGCTGGCCGAGTGGCCGAAGGCGCTCCCCTGCTAAGGGAGTACACCTCAAAAGGGTGTCGGGGGTTCGAATCCCCCGTTCTCCGCCATTATTTGCTTAGTACGTTGCAATCTGGTTTTTTCGGTAAGTTGTTGAAACTAAACGAAAAAATAGCTTTACATAGAGATTGAACGGCCTATAATGCGCGGCAACAAATGCACTCGTAGCTCAGCTGGATAGAGTACTCGGCTACGAACCGAGCGGTCACAGGTTCGAATCCTGTCGAGTGCACCATTTAAGAGTCAGTTGCAGCAATGCAGGTGATTCGGTTACAACCAGTTGTGATCTGGTCTAAAAACACAATCTGCACTCGTAGCTCAGCTGGATAGAGTACTCGGCTACGAACCGAGCGGTCACAGGTTCGAATCCTGTCGAGTGCACCATACAAACAAAAAGCCCGCCTAGTGCGGGCTTTTTGCCGTCTGGGGTTTGTGTAGGATTTTTCGTTTTTCTCTCGCCTCCATGTGTTTTCCTTCCGCACTGCGTCGTCGCAGTTCATAGATGCAGCCAATGCTCAGCTTTGGCTCGCAAGCGCTTGTTCTTTCCAGTTTTTTGACGTTTAAAGTGGCCGGGCGGTGTATCATTGCGCCCGTCAGCCCCGCCGGGGCTTGTGGAATACCTCCATGGACTTACCCAGTAGTTACTCAGTACCCCGTTTTACCAATCATGAATTGACTGATTGATCCTTCCGGCGTGCCCCGCTGCTGGGAGTGGAGTTCGCCTATGACCGAAGTAGAAGTAAAGAAAACACAAGAAAGCCTGCAGGATCGCCTGGCTCAAGTCATCGAGCTGCTGCAGCGCCAGCGTGTGGTCGAAGACCTTACGCATCGCCAGGATGGCCCGAACAACAACCTGGTCGAAAACCTGGTTCACCGGCAAAACCTCGTTGAGCTGCAACGCAAGCTCGACGACCTGCACTCTGCCGACGTCGCCTACATTCTCGAAGCCTTGCCGCTGGACGATCGACTGACCCTCTGGCAGTTGGTCAAGGCCGACCGCGACGGCGACATTCTGCTCGAAGTATCCGACTCGGTCCGTGAAACCCTGATCGCCGACATGGACGATCACGAGCTCTTGGCGGCGGCCAGGGAGATGGACGCCGACGAACTGGCTGACCTGGCCCCCGAACTGCCCCGTGATGTTGTCCATGAGCTGATGGAAGCCCTCGATGGCCAGCAGCGTGAGCGTGTGCGCTCCGCGTTGTCCTACGACGAGGACCAGGTCGGCGCCCTGATGGACTTCGAGATGGTCACCATCCGCGAAGACGTCAGTTTGGAAGTGGTCTTGCGTTACCTGCGTCGTCTCAAAGAGTTGCCGGGTCATACCGACAAGCTGTTCGTGGTCGATTACGAAGGCATTCTCAAAGGCGTGTTGCCGATCAAGCGCCTGCTGGTCAACGACCCTGAGAAGAAAGTGGCCGACGTCATGGCCAGCGACCCGGTGAGTTTCCATCCGGATGAAGACGCGTACGAGGCTGCTCAGGCGTTTGAGCGTTATGACTTGATCTCGGCGCCGGTGGTGGACAAGAACGGCAAGCTGATCGGTCGTTTGACCATCGATGAAATGGTCGACCTGATTCGTGAAGAGAGTGAGACCGAAGTCCTCAACATGGCAGGTTTGCGTGAAGAGGAAGATATTTTTGCCTCGGTTTGGCGTTCCCTGCATAACCGTTGGGCGTGGCTGGCCATTAACCTGATCACTGCCTTCATCGCGTCGCGGGTTATTGGACTGTTCGAAGGTTCGATCGAGAAGCTGGTGGCGCTCGCAGCGCTCATGCCGATTGTGGCCGGGATCGGCGGCAACTCGGGTAACCAGACGATTACCATGATTGTGCGTGCCATGGCGCTGGACCAAGTGAGTACGGCGAACTCGTCGCGCCTGCTGCGCAAAGAGTTGGCGGTCGGCCTGATCAACGGCCTGGTGTGGGGTGGCGTGATCGGTGTGGTGGCCTACTTGCTGTATGGCAGTTGGTCGCTCGGCGTGGTGATGACCGCCGCCATGACCCTCAACCTGCTGTTGGCCGCGCTGATGGGGGTGTTAATCCCGATGACCCTGGCCCGCCTTGGACGCGACCCGGCAATGGGCGCCAGTGTGATGATCACGGCCATGACCGACAGTGGTGGCTTCTTCATCTTCCTCGGCTTGGCAACGATCTTCCTGCTCTGATTCCATCCAGCGGGGGCAAATCTGCCCCCGCTTCACACCCTTTTCCCGAATGGCATGCAAAAAAAAGCCAGCACATGGCTGGCTTCGGCTTTCAGTTGCAAATCAATTGGCTTCTGCGGCCGCCTCAACGTCGTGCGCGATAAGCGAGACGAGAGCATTTTGCTGGCGGTGGGAGAGCTGACGAAAACGCTGCAGCAGTTCGCGTTCGTGCAGCGACAGCTCGGGGCTGTCCAGGCGCATGCTCAACTCGTCGCCCAGCGCACCTTCCTGAATGAGGCTTTGTTCCAGGCGCGCGATGATTTCGGAGTTCATGCTGCGGTGATGATTGCGAGCCACCTCGGCAATGCGTTCCCGCATTCCGTCTGGCAGACGTACGACGAACTTGTCAGCCGTACGGCTGGAATAAATTGCCTGTTTCAATGGGCGCATATATTTAACCGGTTAGTTCAGGGGAGCGGTTTTTGGAATTGGCCGCAAGATGAGTGTTAAGACAAGGCTCACGACCAAAGTTCAACCTGAATTGCAAAGAGGCCGCATCATGCCTCAGATTTGACATTTCCTTGGCGTCAATTCTGTGACAAATATTGAACTGCCTAAAGGCTTTATGCCAGCACTCATTTGCATTTTTGCGGACTGGTTGGAAAACTTTGCCACCCGTGAAGCTTCACGGGAACTTCCCTTAAGTCCATGCCACCACAGGGTTTGAGGCCGCACATCCTATAGCAAAGTGGCCTTTTGCCCTTAACTTTAAGACTAGTGGCAATTTGCCGATTAGCGAGGCTGAGGCGACATAAGGTAGGGGGAGAGGCAGGGCGTTAGCGCAGGACTGGATCGAATTTGATGCGTCGACCCATGATCAAGGTGAGCAGCGATAGGCTGGCGAACACGCCGCTGGCAATGAAGGCCGTCGTTTGGCTGTCTGAGGGTTCGGCGTTCAAGCCCAGAATGCCTGTTAGGGCGGTCAGGCACAAAAACAGCCAGGCAAATTTGTTCATCAGAGGTTCCTCAGAAAACCCAGTGTTCAGAAGCGGGTGCGGACTGAGTGTCTTGGGTCAGGCGTACAGGCGATTGCGCGGTCGGTGTCATCACCGCCAGTTGCGGGCGTTGTTGCAAGTGATGGGGCACTGCCTGGCTGATCTGTGCGGGATCGTTGCTGCCTGTCGATTGAAAATGAAACATCAGCAATGCAGCCAAGGCTACGGTGTTGAGGGCTAACAGAAGGGCACTGTTCATGGTCATGTTCTCCGCTTAACGCCGTGGCTTATTGGGTTTGTAGGAGAACTGTTGCAGGTGTCGTGCCAATCTAATAACTCAATAAAATCAGATAGTTGAGTCTACTTTAAAGCCCTGAAAGGTTGCAATTTGCAATGGTGGCGTTTTGGTGGAGTGCATTTTGCACGATAGGTTCAAGGGCCCGTGTTTCCGGGGCCGATTCACGATTAATCAGGCAGTTATCGGCCTACACTCAAAAAGCCCACGGACGACATGACAAAACCCACCTCGGCCGTTAACATGCACGCCGTCCGTCGCCACACTCACAGCGCGACGGCTGTCATTTGTCCCAGTAGCTCAATTGGATAGAGCATCCCCCTCCTAAGGGGAAGGTTGGCCGTTCGAACCGGCCCTGGGACACCAGATACAAGGCCCCGCACAGTTCCTTCTGGCGGGGCTTTTTTGTGGGCGCTTTCCGAAGATGAGTCGAACCTTGCCTGGGTTCTGGGTTCACACCACTGGCATCGTGTATTTATAGCAATCTGTGTATCCCGCGAGCAGCCGGACAGCGTCTGAGTCTTTAAGCAAAATAATCCCCGGAAACAGCGCCTACCGCCTGTCCGGACCCAGTCACCCCGGACTATCATGCCGATAGCCCTGTCTCTCACCGCAAGGAGCCGCTCGGAACGCCGATGCGCCAGATCTGGAAATCTTTTCGAGCCCTTTATTTCGCCTCCTTGATGATGCTGATCGGCTCCGGCCTGCTCAGTACTTATCTGGCATTGCGCCTGGCGGCCGACCACGTCGACAGCCTGTGGGTCGGTGCGCTGATGGCGGCCAACTATTTTGGCCTGGTCCTGGGCGGCAAGATCGGGCACCGCCTGATTGCCCGGGTCGGGCATATTCGTGCTTACGCCACCTGTGCCGGGATCGTCGGCGCGGCGGTGTTGGGCCACGGCCTGGTCGACTGGCTGCCGGCCTGGATCGTGCTGCGGATAATCGTGGGCCTGGGCATGATGTGCCAGTACATGGTCATCGAGAGCTGGCTCAATGAGCAGGCCGACGCCAAGCAGCGTGGTGTGGTGTTCAGCGGCTATATGATCGCGTCCTACTTGGGCCTGGTGCTCGGCCAACTGATCCTGGTCATGCACCCTCAGCTCGGTCTTGAATTGCTGATGCTGGTCGCGCTGTGCTTTGCCCTGTGCCTGGTGCCGGTGGCCATGACGCGACGGATTCACCCGGCGCCTCTGCATCCTGCGCCGATGGAGCCGCGCTTCTTTATCAAGCGCGTGCCGCAGTCGCTGAGTACTGTGCTTGGGGCGGGGTTGATCGTCGGCTCGTTCTACGGTCTGGCGCCGCTGTACGCTTCTCAACAGGGCTTGACCACCGAGCAAGTGGGCCTGTTCATGGGTAGCTGCATTTTTGCCGGGCTGGTGGTGCAGTGGCCATTGGGCTGGCTGTCGGACCGCTATGATCGCGCGCTGCTGATCCGCTGCTTTGCCCTGTGCCTGGCAGTGGCGGCGTTGCCGCTGGCGATATTGACCCAGGTGCCGCTGGAAGTGCTGTTTGTCGCAGGCTTCCTCTGCTCCCTGGTGCAGTTCTGTCTTTATCCGCTGGCGGTAGCGTTCTCCAACGACCATGTGGAAGGTGATCGCCGTGTATCGCTCACGGCCATGCTGCTGGTGACCTACGGCGTCGGCGCCAGTATCGGGCCGTTGCTCGCCGGTGTGGTGATGAAGCTGTTCGGCAGCCAGATGCTGTATGCGTTTTTCAGCCTGTGTGCGTTGATCCTGGTGTGGCGTATTCGGCCCAAAGCGGTGACCAACCTGCATCAGGTGGACGATGCACCGTTGCACCACGTGGCGATGCCCGACAGCATGTCCAGCTCGCCGTTGGTAGCGGCACTTGATCCGCGGGTGGATGAGGCGGTGGTGCAGGAGCAAATGCAAACTGCGGTCCCGGAACCTGAGCCGGAAGCCGAGCCGGCCCCAGAAGTGGAGGAGCCAGCCTTTGTCGGGCCGCCTGAGCCTGTGGGGCCAGACGAGCATCCTCACGACTTGAGCAGGGCGCGCCCCTGAATGCAAAACGGGCAGATCCCATCAGGATCTGCCCGTTTTTTTTGCCGCGATCGTTAAGTGTTAAAAATCGTCGTCTTTGTCGAAGCGACGTGCTTCGCGTTGCAGTTGGTACACGAACCGCTCGACCTGGCGCTGCACCAAGCCGCTCATGTTGTGGAAGCGCACGCCGGCGAAGGTCGTGTTGATCTTCTCTTCGAAATGCAGGTAACGCAGTTCGACAGCGGTGGTCATGCTGCCAAAGGGCAGGGCGGCGATAAAACGGTCATAGACCTGGCCCAGTTGCAGTCGCTCGGAGATATCCCCTTCAAAGCGCAATTTGCAGCCAGTGGCGGAAATATCCAGCAGCTTGCCGCTGATAGGCGCCTTGAGCTTCTCGCCACCCAGCTCGATGTTGACCAGTTGTGCCAGCTTCAAGGCGGCGCGGAAGGCATTGCGGCGCTGATGGTAGACCACTTCGTCGGGCATGTTGCCGGTGTAGATGCGGTGGCCGTCCTTTTCGCTGATGCTCAGGCTGCCGTTGCTTTCCCAGGCAACGCGTACACCCTCGTGGAAGCCTTCGATGCGGAAGGGTTCACCGTTTTCCAGGTAGCGTTCGCCGTCACGGGGGATCATTTCATCCAGGGCCAGGGTGCCGCTGTCCCGATTGACGTCCACCAGGTAGCTCTGGAAGCGCTGGCTGCGTTCATGGAAGGTGATGATCAGCGGGTCATGGCTGTCTTGCAGCATCCGCAAAGTGCTGGCGATTTCCAGAGGGGTGGTGAGGACCTTGGGTGGCTGCGGAGCATCTTCCGCATTAAGGGCGTTGAACACGGTTCTTCCATCTCCAGACAAAATACGACTACACGCAAGAGCGGGCATTTTGCCAGTATGTGGCGCGCCTTGGATAGGTCGCGCTGTAATCCGGCGTCAGGCTTGGCTGCGGGTGCTTGGCTTGACCAGGCGCGAGGTGGAGCCTTGAGCGTTGTAAAGCGCCGGGGGCTCGCCGCCGTGAAGTATGCGCAACTGGTTGGCGGTCGTGGCTTGCTGAAGCTGGATCGACTGACCGTTGAGCAGGTTGGCTTCCTGGCACTGGGTGAGCAATTGATTGAGTTCTTTGCTCTGGGCCAGCAATTGATCGCCAACCGTGGAGTGGCTGGCCAACTGTGCCAGGCCGTCATGGTCTGCCGGCAGGCCCAGGCTGGTCAGGATCTGGCTGCGTTTCTTGCCGTGCTGTTCCAGCAGGACAATCAGCGATTGCTTGCGCGCCAGGATTTCTTCCAACAGGGGCATGTCTCGGCCGTAGAGGGCCAGGGATTCCTCCCTGAGCAGCTCGAGCAGCTGTTGTGTCGGCGCTAGATCATCAATGATCAGTTGAAGCAGATTTTCGTCGTGATGCATGGCTGGCCTTGGGGTTTAAGCGTCCAAAAGCCCGGCGCAGGCCTTTGCCTAGCGCTCGGCTTCGAAATTAAGCAGCTTGCTGGCTACACGGTTGCTGTCGACTTGATAGCTGCCATCGGCGATTGCCTGTTTCAATTCGGCCACACGGGCTTTATTGACCACCGGTTGATCGCGCAGCGAGTCAGTGACCTTCTGCAACTGTTGAGCCTCATTGCTCAGGTGTACGGATTCCCCGCTCTGGCTGGCGCTGGCCTGTTCCGCCTTGGCAGGCAGTGGCTGGGCCTTGGCTTCTACGCTGTCCTTGGTGCCAGTAGCTCGCGTAGGGGCCGACGTGGTCGGGGTGTTATTTAAACGACTGAAATCGATGACCATGATCAAAAAACCTCTGGGTATTTGGACGCTTGCCATGTTTTCGGCCATACCCGGACAAACTTTAGGCGCGAATGACAATAAATCTCCGCACGGCACTTCTCATGCACAGTGTAGGAAAACCCAGCGTCCTGTACCAGTAATCTATAACGCGACCTCGACTTGCCCAGGGGCTGTCACCCGCGCTTTGATCACGCGGTTGGAGTTGAGGTTCTTGACGCGAATCTGTTCGCTCATGCCGCCGTTGGACAGCGCTTCCCCCGGCATCTTCACTTGAAGCGCACCGCTGCTGGCGGAAATCACCACTTGGTCGCCCTTGCGAATCACCTCGGCTTGCTCAAGATGCACCAGAGTGATGACTTGGTCAGTGACCACTGGTCGGGTCAATTTTTGCCCGATGGCCTGGTCGAGGGACGTCAGGTAGCCCTGGCTGATCATGCTGATGTCGCGTTCGCGTAGTACAACGTCCTCAAAATCGATGATCCCGGTGCGCTTGAGTGGGCGAGCCACCACCACTACATCACGGAACAGCTTCACCTGGGCCGGCACGAACACCGTCCAGGGCGAGGCGCCGTCGCAGCGCACCTTGACCGTCACCCGGCCAATCGGCTGAGCGGGGCTTTCCAGGGTGGCTGTCAATTCCTTGTCGCACTTTGGCATGCGCAAGCGCGGGTCCAGTTGGTTGACCTGGATTTCATAACGCCCCGGTGTCTGGGTGGTCGCCAGATAATCTTCTACAGTGAACTCAAGAAAGCCTTGGGTGACGCCGATAAGTAGATCAGGCAAGGTGACGTTGTCCGCACGGGCCGTAGTGCCCAGGCCTAGGGCAAGCAACACCAGCGGTGCGCAGAGCAATCTGCGAAACCGTGTCAGGATGGGGCGTCGGGAAACTGTCGTTTTAATATCCATGACCAATAAATAGCAAAGGCCGTGCCGTTTAGCGTTGGTGCGCGTCACTGCCCTTATAGGTATGGCCAAAGGTTCAGCGTGGGAGTCAAGGCATGGCAGGAGTAATGGATTCAGTAAACCAGCGCACACAGCTGGTAGGGCAGAATCGCCTGGAGTTGTTGCTTTTTCGCCTGGATGGCAAGCAGCTGTATGGCATCAACGTGTTCAAGGTGCGGGAAGTGCTGCAATGCCCCAAGTTGACGATCATGCCCAAGTCCAGCCCGGTGGTGTGTGGCGTTGCCAACATCCGTGGTGCGACGATCCCGATTCTTGACCTGGCCCTGGCCACGGGTTCGGCAGGATTGCAGGACCGTGAGAGCCCGTTCGTTATCATTACCGAGTACAACACCAAGACCCAGGGTTTTCTGGTGCGCTCGGTGGAGCGCATCGTCAACATGAACTGGGAAGAGATCCATCCGCCGCCCAAGGGCACCGGTCGCGATCACTACCTCACGGCGGTGACACGGGTGGATAACCAGTTGGTGGAAATCATCGACGTGGAGAAGATCCTCGCCGAAGTGGCGCCGACCTCGGAAACGATTTCCGTGGGGGTGGTGGACGCCGAAACCGCGCACAAGGCCGTTTCCCTGCGGGTGCTGACGGTGGACGACTCCTCGGTGGCGCGTAAACAGGTGACCCGTTGCCTGCAGACCGTCGGCGTGGAGGTAGTGGCCCTCAACGACGGTCGCCAAGCGTTGGATTACCTGCGCAAGCTGGTGGACGACGGCAAGAAGCCGGAAGAAGAATTCTTGATGATGATCTCCGACATCGAGATGCCGGAAATGGACGGCTACACCCTCACGGCCGAGATACGCAACGATCCACGCATGCAAAAATTGCACATCATCCTGCATACTTCGTTGTCGGGGGTATTCAACCAGGCGATGGTCAAGAAGGTCGGTGCCGATGACTTCCTGGCCAAATTCCGTCCTGATGACCTGGCATCCCGGGTAGTCGACCGGATCAAGGCAGCAGATCACGGCTAGGGGGCATTTCCCCTGGCGGTCACACGATTTAAGAGGCGGTATCATTGTCTACGGGTAATTTGGATTTCGAGCAGTTCCGGGTCTTCCTGGAAAAAGCCTGTGGCATATTGCTCGGTGAAAACAAGCAGTACCTGGTATCCAGCCGTCTCAACAAACTGATGGAGCAGCAGGGCATCAAGTCGTTGGGTGAGCTGGTTCAGCGCATCCAGGGGCAGCCGCGCAGCGGGCTCAAGGAGATGGTGGTCGATGCCATGACCACCAACGAAACCCTGTGGTTTCGTGACACCTACCCCTTTGAAGTGCTCAAGAACAAAGTGCTGCCGGAGGCTATCAAGGCCAGCCCGGGCCAGCGCCTGCGGATCTGGTCGGCCGCCTGCTCTTCGGGGCAGGAGCCCTACTCGATTTCGATGTCCATCGATGAGTTTGAGCGGACTAACATGGGCCAGTTGAAGGCCGGAGCGCAAATCGTCGCCACCGACCTCTCCGGCACCATGCTCACCAATTGCAAGACCGGCGAGTACGACAGCCTGGCCCTGGGCCGTGGTTTGTCCCAGGAACGCCTGCAACGTTACTTCGACCCGAAAGGGGCTGGGCGTTGGGCGGTCAAGGCGCCGATCAAGAACCGTGTGGAGTTTCGCTCGTTCAACCTGCTCGACAGCTACGCCAGCCTGGGCAAGTTCGACATGGTGTTCTGCCGCAACGTGCTGATCTACTTCTCGGCCGAAGTGAAGAAAGACATCCTGCTGCGCATCCATGGCACGCTCAAGCGCGGCGGCTATCTGTTCCTCGGCGCTTCGGAAGCGCTAAATGGTCTGCCGGACCATTATCAGATGGTGCAGTGCAGCCCTGGGATCATTTACCAGGCCAAATAGTACGCAAACCTAAATGTGGGAGCGGGCTTGCTCGCGAATAAGGTCTGTCAGTCATAGATAAGTTGACTGCTCCACCGCATTCGCGAGCAAGCCCGCTCCCACATTTGTTTTGCGGCAACCCTCCCAATAGCGGCAACCCCCCATTGCCGCTTTACTGGCGCCACGCGGAAAGCGTTTGCCGCTTTTCTGGCATTGCCACCCGGCAATCTCCCCTCAAGCCCTTGATTTACTGGCCTTCAGTAGATTGGCATGCACCTTGCTATAACCCAGTTAACGAACAGCAGGTCAGCCCTTAAAGGTTTCCACCATGAGCATCAGCTTCGATAAAGCGCTCGGTATCCACGAACAAGCCCTGGGCTTCCGCGCCCAGCGTGCCGAAGTCCTGGCCAACAACATTGCCAACGCCGACACCCCGAACTACAAGGCTCGGGATTTGGACTTCTCCGCCGTGCTCGCTGCACAGCAGGACAAGACCAAGAACGGCACCTTCGCCTTGAACATGACCAACAGCCGTCATATCGAAGCGCAAGGCCTGAGCAATGGTGACGAGTCGCTGCTGTATCGCACGCCGATGCAGCCGTCGATCGACCAGAACACCGTCGACGCGCAGCTGGAGCAATCGGCCTACGCCGAGAACTCGGTGAACTTCCAGGCCAGCTTCACCCTGCTTAACAGCAAATTCAAAGGGCTGATGTCAGCCCTGCGTGGAGAGTAAGCCATGTCCCTGTCCAGTGTTTTCAATATTGCCGGCAGTGGCATGAGCGCGCAGACCACGCGCTTGAACACCGTCGCCAGTAACATCGCCAACGCCGAGACCGTGTCTTCGAGCATTGACCAGACTTACCGCGCCCGTCACCCGGTGTTCGCCACCATGTTCCAGGGCGGCCAGGCAGGTGGCAGTGATTCGTTGTTCCAGGACCAGGGGGCCGCAGGCTCCGGCGTGCAAGTGCTGGGTGTGGTCGAAGACCAGAGCAACCTTGAAGCCCGCTACGAACCCAACCATCCCGCCGCGAACGAAAAGGGTTATGTCTATTACCCGAACGTCAACGTGGTCGAGGAAATGGCCGACATGATTTCCGCCAGCCGCTCGTTCCAGACCAATGCGGAAATGATGAACACTGCCAAAACCATGATGCAGAAGGTCCTGACCCTGGGTCAGTGATAAGGGGCGCCAAATAATGGCCATCGTTGATACGAGTAACAACACGCCAGTCCAGGACCTTTTCAATTCCAAGGTCAAAACTGCCCAGGACAACAGCAGCGTCACTGATGCTGCCAATAAGGCCACGGGCAAACAATCGCTGGGCAAGGATGCATTCTTGCAGCTGTTGGTCACCCAACTGAAAAACCAGAACCCGCTGTCGCCGCAAGACAACGGCGCGTTCGTGGCCCAGCTGGCGCAGTTCAGCAGCCTGGAAGGCATCAACACCCTGAATGATTCGGTGAATGCGATCTCCAGCAACTTCAGCTCGTCGCAAGCGCTGCAGGCGTCGTCGCTGGTCGGGCGCTCGATCATCATCCAGACCGACAAGGCCATGGTTGATACCAGCAAGAGCATGACCGGATCGGTGGATGTCACAGCGGCGACCGGCAATGTCTCCGTCAAGATCACTGACAAAGACGGCAATGTGGTGCGCACCATCGAAATGGGGGCCCAGAGCGCCGGTACCCAGAGCTTTATCTGGGATGGCAAAAACGACAAGGGTGAGGTCGCTCCTGCGGGCACCTACACCTTCAATGCCACCACCAAGAACGACAAGGGTGATGCCGTCGCCCTGAGCACTTCGCTGCCGGCAACGGTAACGAGCGTGACCTTGAGCAAGACCGGCGGCGAAATGCTGCTGAACCTGGCAGGCGGCATGGGCAGCGTCAAGCTGTCGCAAATTCAGACTATCGGTACATAGAGCCGGCTAAATACGGCAGAGGGAGAGAAACATGTCTTTTAATATCGGCCTTAGCGGGCTCTATGCGGCCAACAAACAACTGGACGTGACCGGCAACAACATCGCCAACGTGGCGACCACGGGCTTCAAGTCGTCCCGTGCGGAGTTCGCGGACATTTACGCCGCCTCCAAACTGGGCACCGGCCAGAACAGCATCGGCAACGGTGTGAACCTGGCGGCCGTGTCCCAGCAGTTCACCCAGGGCGACGTCAATGGTAGTGGCGGTATCCTGGACATGGCGATCCAGGGCGGCGGCTTCTTCGTGCAGAAGGGCAGCGACGGTTCGCTGGAATACACCCGTAGCGGTGCCTTCCGTGCCGACAAAGACGGCTACATCACCAACAACACCGGGACCTCGCGCCTGCAAGGCTATGCGGCGGATGCGGACGGCAAGATCATCAAAGGCGGCCTGACCGACCTGCAACTGAACCTGTCGAACCTGCCGCCCAAGGCGTCCACCAAGGTAGATTCCACCAGTAACCTGAACTCCTCGGAGCCGGTGATCGACCAGACGGCCAAGCCGTTCAACCCGAACGACACCAGCACCTTTACCACTCAGTACAGCACCACGTTGTACGACTCCCAGGGTAACGCGCACCCGATGGTGCAGTACCTGGTGAAAACCGACGGTAACAAGTGGAACGCCTACACCCTGATCGATGGCCGCAACCCTAACGGTTCGGCGCCAACCGGCACTCCGTCGACCCCGCCAGTACCGTCGGCACTGACCTTTGATGGCAATGGCAAGCTGACCAGTGTTGTGACCGGCGGTGTGTCCGACAAGACCCTGACCATCGCCGGTTGGGTCCCTGGAACTGTGACTGATGGTGTGTGGAAGGCCAACGGCGCCAATGCCAACCCGACCGGTATCGCGGTCAACATGGCCAACATCACCCAGTACAACTCGGCCACCTACCGCAACCCACCGGTCACCGATGGCTATGCCACCGGCCAGATCACCGGCCTGAAAATCGACGGTAACGGCGTACTGTTCGCAACGTTCAGCAACCAGCAGAGCAAGGCCATCGGCCAGATCTCCCTGGCCAGCTTCAACAACGAACAAGGCCTGCAGCCTGCCGGCGGTACCTCCTGGAGAGAGACCTTCGCTTCGGGCCAGCCAGGTTACGACACCCCGCAAGCGGGCACCCTGGGTTCGATCGTGGCCAACTCCCTGGAGAACTCCAACGTCAACCTGACCAACGAGCTGGTAGACCTGATCAAGGCCCAGAGCAACTATCAGGCGAACGCCAAGACCATCTCCACCCAGAGCACCATCATGCAGACCATCATTCAGATGACGTGATGCGGTAGTGCTCTATAGAAAGCCCCTCGAAAGAGGGGCTTTTTTTTGCGTGTCATTTGGCCTTAGGACCTTTCCCACCGTTGCTGTAGTCAGGGGATGACGCGCGACTACCGGAACGTATCACATCGCTCCTTCCACTCATTCAGGCGTAGGCCGTTTGGATCATATGGGGAGGGTTTGGTATGTGGAGTTCGTCAGCATCCGCCCAAGAGGCTGGAGGTGCACGTCGCAACGTTGCCTGGGGTGGGAGTTACCCGGTAGATGCACGTCGTTCGGACACTACAACGCAGGACGTAGGGTCCAATAAACAAGCTATCAGTCAGTTGCTCAAAGAAATTGAAGATGCCGAGAAAACGTCAAAGAGCCAGGTCGTACGGGATCTGCGTGACAAGCTGAATAAAGTACGAGGGGAACTGGGTGACGAGAAATTCAAGGAGGTCCTTGAGGAGCTGAAGAAAGATAAGGCTGATGCCTGGTGGGCGTGGCTGAAGGCCCTGTTTCCGGATCTATTTCCAGATGATTCGCCTTTGGAGTCGCCCTCTCCAGCACCCTCTCCACGTGGAGGCGGAGGGGGTGGAGGAGGCGGAGGCGGCAATAGAGTCAACCCGCAAGGCTTTGGGCCCGCCGACGTCATGAGCAACAAGCCCATTACCGAGGGTGCTAAATATTTCAACTACAAACCTGACAACAGTAACCCAGGTAAAAAGCCAGACAATATCTGGAGCGGATTCAGCCAGGGGCCTGATGGAAACTGCGTGACTGTTTCGTCAATCAAGGCCGCGATGATGCAGTTCGGGCAGAAACCCACCGACGTGTTCAAAGAGGTGAGGGAGACGGGCAGTGGCTATGACGTGACCATGCGAGATGGGGTCAAGGTTTCTTTTACTAAAGATGAATTGAGGCAGGCTGCCACTCAAGCTCGTTTCAAGGGAGATGATCCGCAGATGATCACGGACGCCAACTTCATGTATGCAGCGAGCGCGAAGCGGGCACAGATGGAAAACAACGATGGCACGGCGGGGCGAAGCTTCCAGGCTGCAATGAACAGCCTCAATGATGGTGAGGGCTCGCGCGAGGGGCTAAACCGCTTGGGTCTTAAGGGGCACTACAGGCCGGCGACAGACTCTGATTTGAGAAGCAGCAAGGTGGGGACGGTGGAGTACGGAGGCCATTCGATGGCGGTGATCGATGGTCGAATAGAGTTGTGGGGTCGACGCGGTGGGGTGCCCCAGTCGGGTATGGCGACCGTGTTGTTCTGAGGTTCCGGTCTTTCGTCCTGGCCAATAAAAACCCCCGATAAACCCCAGTGAATCCGGGGTATATCGGGGGTTTTTCAGTTCCGGGTGATTAAACCCGGAACTGCCTCAGCTTATTGGCAAGCTTCGCAATCCGGCTCGTCAATCGCGCAGGCCTTTGGCACTGGCGCCGGGCCGGCTGGCGCTGCAAGCACCGAATCATCACCGTGGTTGCCACCGCTGGAAACAGCGTTCAGCTTACCGGTGTTGATGGTCGACTTCTCGGTGCTGGTCGCGGCCAGGGCGCGGAGGTAGTAAGTGGTTTTCAGGCCACGGTACCACGCCATGCGGTAGGTCACGTCCAGCTTCTTGCCCGAAGCGCCGGCGATGTAGAGGTTCAGGGACTGGGCCTGGTCGATCCACTTCTGGCGACGGCTGGCGGCGTCAACGATCCACTTGGTGTCCACTTCGAAGGCCGTCGCGTAGAGCTCTTTGAGTTCTTGCGGGATGCGCTCGATCTGCTGCACGGAACCGTCGTAGTACTTCAGGTCGTTGATCATGACCGAGTCCCACAGGCCGCGGGCTTTCAGGTCGCGAACCAGGTACGGGTTGATCACGGTGAATTCGCCCGACAGGTTCGATTTCACATACAGGTTCTGGTAGGTCGGTTCGATCGACTGCGATACGCCGGTGATGTTGGCGATGGTGGCGGTCGGTGCGATGGCCATGATGTTGGAGTTGCGAATACCTTTCTGCACGCGGGCACGTACCGGCGCCCAGTCCAGGGTTTCGTTCAGATCAACGTCGATGTACTTCTGGCCACGGGCTTCGATCAGGATCTGTTGCGAATCCAGCGGCAGGATGCCCTTGGACCACAGCGAACCCTGGAACGTCTCGTAGGCGCCGCGCTCGTCGGCCAGGTCGCAGGAAGCCTGGATCGCGTAGTAGCTGACCGCTTCCATGGACTTGTCGGCGAACTCGACCGCAGCATCCGAACCGTAAGGAATGTGCTGCAGGTACAGCGCGTCCTGGAAGCCCATGATGCCCAGGCCCACTGGACGGTGCTTGAAGTTGGAGTTCTGCGCCTGTGGCACCGAGTAGTAGTTGATGTCGATCACGTTATCGAGCATGCGTACTGCGGTGTTGACGGTGCGCTCCAGCTTGGCGGTGTCCAGCTTGCCGTTGACGATGTGGTTCGGCAGGTTGATCGAGCCCAGGTTGCAAACGGCGATCTCGTCCTTGTTGGTGTTCAAGGTGATCTCGGTGCACAGGTTCGAACTGTGGACCACGCCCACGTGCTGCTGCGGGCTGCGCAGGTTGCACGGGTCTTTGAAGGTCAGCCATGGGTGGCCGGTTTCAAACAGCATGGACAGCATTTTGCGCCACAGGTCTTTGGCCTGGATGGTCTTGAACAGCTTGACCTTGCCTGGGTATTCGGTGAGGGCTTCGTAGTACTCGTAGCGCTCTTCGAAGGCTTTACCGGTCAGGTCGTGCAGGTCCGGGACTTCGGATGGCGAGAACAGGGTCCATTTGCCGTCATCGAAGACGCGCTTCATGAACAGGTCAGGGATCCAGTTGGCGGTGTTCATGTCGTGGGTGCGACGACGATCATCACCGGTGTTCTTGCGCAGCTCGATGAACTCTTCGATGTCCATGTGCCAGGTTTCCAGGTAGGCACATACAGCGCCTTTGCGCTTGCCGCCCTGGTTGACCGCAACGGCGGTGTCGTTCACGACTTTCAGGAAGGGCACAACGCCCTGGGACTTGCCGTTGGTGCCCTTGATGTACGAACCCAGTGCACGCACCGGGGTCCAGTCGTTGCCCAGGCCGCCGGCGAATTTGGACAACATGGCGTTGTCGTGGATCGCGTGGTAGATGCCCGACAGGTCATCCGGCACGGTGGTCAGGTAGCAGCTGGACAGCTGTGGACGCAGGGTGCCGGCGTTGAACAGGGTTGGGGTCGACGACATGTAGTCGAAGGACGACAACAAGTTGTAGAACTCGATGGCACGGTCTTCTTTCTGCTTCTCTTCAATCGCCAGGCCCATGGCCACGCGCATGAAGAACACTTGCGGCAGTTCGAAGCGGATACCGTCCTTGTGGATGAAGTAACGGTCGTACAGGGTCTGCAGGCCCAGGTAGGTGAACTGCTGGTCACGCTCGTGGTTGATCGCCTTGCCGAGTTTTTCCAGGTCGAAGGTGGCCAGGATCGGGTTCAGCAATTCGAATTCGATACCCTTGGCGATGTAGGCAGGCAGGGCCTTGGCGTACAGGTCGGCCATTTCGTGGTGGGTGGCGCTGTCGGCGACTTTCAGGAAGCCCAGGCCTTCGGCACGCAGGGTGTCCATCAGCAGGCGCGCGGTCACGAACGAGTAGTTCGGCTCGCGTTCAACCAGGGTACGGGCGGTCATCACCAGGGCGGTGTTGACGTCGGTCAGGGCCACGCCGTCGTACAGGTTCTTCAGGGTTTCGCGCTGGATCAGGTCACCGTCGACTTCTTCCAGGCCTTCGCAGGCCTCGGTGATGATGGTGTTCAGGCGACCCAGGTCCAGCGGCGCAAAAGTGCCGTCGGCCAGGGTGATGCGGATCGATGGGTGAGCCTGTACGGCGGCTTCTTCAGCCGGGGCACGTACAGCGCGCTCCTTGGAGCGGGCATCACGGTAGATCACGTAGTCGCGGGCAACTTTCTGCTCGCCGGCACGCATCAGGGCCAGTTCGACCTGGTCCTGGATTTCTTCGATGTGGATGGTGCCGCCCGAAGGCATGCGACGCTTGAAGGTCGCGGTGACTTGTTCGGTCAGGCGGGCAACGGTGTCGTGGATGCGCGACGAGGCAGCAGCGGTGCCGCCCTCAACTGCAAGAAACGCTTTGGTGATGGCGACGGTGATTTTGTCATCGGTGTAAGGGACGACAGTGCCGTTACGCTTGATCACACGCAATTGGCCGGGTGCGGTGGCTGACAGATCCAGGTTCGAATCGGCGGCCTGCTGCACGGAGCCTTGCGGGTTCTCGCGAGTTGTGTCGGTTTGCATGGGGGGTTGTCTCCACGTTCTATATTTGATTGCGAGTGCCAGGCTCTTCCTGCAACACCCGTACCGTTTTCCATATCGGGGATGGGAAACAGCTGCCATCCGCGTGAGCGGTTTGGTCTACTGAAAATCGGTTGGTTCCATGCTGCGGTAGCAATAAAACGCTTGAATTTCTTGCCACTTGTGTGGTTGGGCGCTTTCTTGAAAAACCCCACATGTAGGGTCTTATTCAGTGCCGAGGTACAAGATAATGCGTTTTTGAGGGGTTAGCAACGCAGTAACCTGTGGATAACGCTGTGGGTAAAATGTGTAAGAAAGGTTGAATGGGCGTGTAGGCCGCATTGCTGCTGGATTACGCCGTTTGTCATTAATTGTTTCGGGCTTAAAACAACCTGCCCATTTTCGAAGGGCGCGAACCCTATCACAAAAAAACGCGATCACCGAATGGATTTCCCGGCTTGTGTTTGAGGGCTGGCCCGTGGCTACAATCGACCGTATCGGGCTACGCAGTTACCCAGATCATGCCCGCCTTTTATGACAGACATTGAGGTCACCCGTGGAGCAAGAAGCCTGGCAGGTATTGATAGTCGAAGACGACCAGCGACTGGCCGAATTGACCCGTGAGTATCTGGAGAGTAATGGCCTGCAGGTGTCCGTGGAAGGCGATGGCGCCCTGGCAGCGGCGCGCATCATCGCCGAACAGCCGGACCTGGTGATCCTCGACCTGATGCTGCCCGGCGAAGACGGCTTGAGCATCTGCCGCAAGGTGCGCCAGCGCTATGACGGGGTGATCCTGATGCTCACCGCGCGTACCGATGACATGGACCAGGTGCTGGGCCTGGACATGGGAGCCGACGATTACGTGTGCAAACCCGTGCGCCCGCGCCTGTTGCTGGCACGCATCCAGGCCCTGCTGCGGCGTAGCGAACCGACCGAACCGGTTGCCGTGGAGAACCAGCGCCGCCTGCAATTCGGCCCCTTGGTGGTGGACAACGCCCTGCGTGAAGCCTGGCTGAACAATGACGGCATCGAGCTGACCAGCGCCGAGTTCGACCTGTTGTGGCTGCTGGTGGCCAATGCCGGGCGCATTTTGTCCCGCGAAGAACTCTTCATCGCCCTGCGCGGCATCGGCTATGACGGTCAGGACCGCTCCATTGACGTGCGTATCTCACGCATACGCCCCAAGATAGGTGACGACCCGATCCACCCGCGCCTGATCAAGACCATCCGCAGCAAAGGCTATCTGTTCGTCCCCGAAGCCGCCGCCGACATGCCGCTGTGAACTCGATCTTCCTGCGCATCTACGGTGGCATGTGCGCGGCGCTGATCCTGGTGGCGCTGCTCGGCGTGCTGGCCCTGCACCTGCTCAACGAGGTGCGCAGCGGCCAATACCGCGAGCGCCTGGCCCACGGCACCTTCGCCTTGATGGGCGATAACCTGCAACCCATGAGCCCCATCGAGCGGCAACGGGCCCTGGCGGTGTGGGAGCGTTTGCTCGGTATCCCGCTGGAACTGCGCCCCCTGGCCGATGCGCAACTGGATTTGAGCCAACGCAATCGCCTGCAACGCGGCCAGGTGCTGGTGGAGCAGACCGGGCCGCACGCCGCGCGAGTACTGCGTTTGGTCAATGATCAGGCGCAGTTGGTGCTCATGGGGGAAGTGCAGCAGATCAGCGAACAGCTGGCGCGTGCGACGATCTACCTGCTCGCCGACGAGCTGGTGCGCTTCCCCGTGGCTGAACAGCCGCAGCGCCTGGCGGATATAAAAGAAGCCAAGGGGTTTGGCTTCGATATGCATTTGATGACCCTCGACCAGGCCGACATGGACGAAGACCAGCGCCGCCGCGTCTCTGAAGGCGACACGGTGATGGCCCTGGGCAAGGGCGGCGACTCGATCCGCGTGTTTGCCGGCATGGTCGGTACGCCGTGGGTGCTGGAACTCGGGCCGCTGTATCAAATGAACCCTTACCCAGCGCAATGGTTGATCCTGATTACGTTGATCGGCCTGACCCTGATCGGTTTGATCGTCTATCTGTTGGTGCGCCAGCTTGAACGGCGGCTGCGCGGCCTGGAAGCCGCCGCCACCCGCATCGCCAAGGGCAACCTGGAAGTCCGCGTACCGGCCCGTGGTGCTGACTCGGTGGGGCGCCTGGCCGCCGCCTTCAATGGCATGGCCGAGCACTTACAGCAGTTGCTGGCGATCCAGCGTGAACTGGTGCGCGCGGTGTCCCACGAATTGCGCACGCCGGTGGCGCGCTTGCGTTTCGGCCTGGAGATGGTCGGTGATGCCACCACGGCCGAGGCGCGGCGCAAATACCTGGAAGGCATGGACAGCGATATCCAGGACCTCGATGGCCTAGTCGATGAAATGCTCACTTACGCGCGGCTGGAACAAGGCTCGCCAGAGTTGAATTTCCAGCGGGTCGACCTCGATGCGCTGCTCGATCAGGTCATAGGCGAATTATCGCCACTGCGTCCGCAGGTCAGCGTAAGCCGGGGCATTTGCCTGTCTTCGGCCCATTGGGATGATGCCTGGGTGGATGCTGAGCCACGTTACCTGCACCGTGCGTTGCAGAACCTGGTGAGCAATGCCATGCGTCATGCCCAGGGCCACGTGTTGATCAGTTATCAGGTGGGCCAGGTGCGCTGCCGCATCGATGTCGAAGATGATGGGCCCGGTGTGCCTGAGAGTGCCTGGGAGCGCATTTTCACGCCATTCCTGCGCCTGGACGACAGCCGCACCCGTGCCTCCGGCGGGCATGGGTTGGGGCTGTCGATCGTGCGACGGATTATCTATTGGCACGGCGGGCGGGCGTTGATCAGCAAGAGCAACAATTTGGGTGGGGCGTGCTTCAGTCTGAGTTGGCCGAGGGGTCAGGAGAAAACCTAAGCCTGGATGGCGACCAGGCTCAGCAACTGCCCATCATTCACCGAAAACTGCGCGTTCAGCTCTTTGCCGTGGCACCACTCGCTGGACAGGTCTGTCAGCAACCGCAGCCGTAGCTGGCCCGCGTCGGACCACTCCAGCATTTCGGCATGCTCAAAATAGAAGCGCTTTTGCACGATCGGGTACAGCGCCTTGAACAGGCTCTCTTTGGCCGAAAACGTCAATGTCACCAGCTGTGCGATCTGTTCTCGCGGCAGCGTCGCCATCCGTTGCAGTTCATCGGCCGTGAGGATCTCCCCAGCCAAGCGCTCCGCCCGCTCCAGTGTCAGTACATTCTCCAGGTCCATCCCCAGCCCGCGCCATTGCGCCGTGTGCGCGACAATCGCGGCGGCATGCCCGGTGCTGTGGGTGATGGAGCCACAGATATGCGCAGGCCACACCGGCGCACGGTCTTCACCGATGGCGGGGATATAGTTGAGGTGATCGAGCTGTTTCAGCGCGGCGCGGGCGCACAGTCGGCCGGCCAGGAACTCGGCCTGACGCTTGGCCACCGAGCGCTGGATGCTGGCCGGAGGCGGCACGGCGCTGCGCTGGAAATCGCCGGCCGTCAATAAAGCCGGATCAAAGCGGGTGCTGAGAAACACCGTACCCGGCAAGGGGACGGGCAGCGGCCAATGGGCGTCGAGTGGGGTGCAGCAAGCGGGTAGGGAATTCATGGGCGGTATTTTGCCGAGTTGATGGGCAACAGGATAGCCCGCTGCGGTTCAGGTGAGGTTCAGAGCCTGTTCAGGGGGAGTTCAGGGGCGCCTGCGTAGTCTGGGACTCACACAAAGGCAACAGCCAAACGCATAGAGGTATCACCATGACTGCGATCAAACAGCTGATGTTGGCGTTAACCATGCTCAGTGCCACCGCCGGGGTCCAGGCCGCCGACGGTGCCTTCGCCGCGTTCGGCGGTGAGAAAACCAAGAAATCCAGCACCTTGCTCCAGCGTGTCAGCTTCGAAGAAGTGGGCAGCCAACCCGCGCCCTGGGGCCAGTCCCTGGGCCTTGCAATCCCGCAGCTGGGCTACCGCGCCGGCTATGAACACCTGACGGGCCAGTTCAATGGCACTAAACTGCGCCCGCAAGACCTGCAGGGCCGCTATGATATCCCTCTGTCGGACAGTTGATTTGCCTTGGAGAGCTTTATGAAATTGCTGGTGGTGGAAGATGAGGCGCTGCTGCGTCATCACCTGTTTACCCGCCTGACCGACAGCGGGCATGTGGTCGAGGCTGTGGCCAATGCCGAAGAGGCCCTGTACCAGACCGGGCAGTTCAACCATGACCTGGCGATCATCGACCTGGGCCTGCCCGGCATGGGGGGGCTGGACCTGATCCGCCAACTGCGTACCCAGGCCAAGACCTTCCCGATCCTGATCCTCACCGCGCGTGGCAACTGGCAGGACAAGGTCGAAGGCCTGGCAGCCGGTGCTGATGACTATGTGGTCAAGCCGTTCCAGTTCGAAGAACTGGAGGCGCGGATGAACGCCTTGCTGCGCCGCTCCAGCGGGTTTACCCAGTCGACGATTGTTGCGGGCCCGTTGCTGCTGGACCTCAATCGCAAGCAGGCGTCCCTCGACGAACAGCCCCTGGCGCTGACGGCCTACGAATATCGGATCCTTGAGTACCTGATGCGCCATCACCAGCAGGTGGTCGCCAAGGACCGCTTGATGGAACAGCTCTACCCGGATGACGACGAGCGTGATCCGAATGTCATCGAAGTGTTGGTCGGCCGCCTGCGTCGCAAGCTGGAAGGCCCGGCCGGGTTCAAGCCGATCGACACCGTGCGTGGCCTCGGCTACCTGTTCAACGAGCGCTGCCGTTGATTCGCTCGCTTCGCGTGCGCTTGATGCTGGCGGCCGCCACCCTGGCCGTGCTGTTCATGCTGGGCTTGTTGCCCGCCATGCAAGGGGCGTTCAGCCTGGCGTTGCAGGATTCCATCGAGCAGCGCCTGGCGTCGGACGTCACGACGCTGATCTCTGCCGCACGGGTTGAAAACAACCGCCTGCTGATGCCGGCGCAATTGCCGGACGAGCGCTTCAACCTCACCGACAGCCGCCTGCTCGGCTATATCTACGATCGCGAAGGCCATCTGGTGTGGCGTTCGCGGGCGACCAAGGAAGAAAACATCAACTACAAGCCGCGCTACGACGGGCGCGGTAACGAATTCGCGCGGATCCGTGAGGCCAACGGCCAGGAATTCTTCGTCTATGACGTCGAGGTCCGGCTGCTGGGCGGCAAGAGCGCGGCGTTCAGTATTGTCGCCCTGCAACCGGTGCGCGAATACCAGTTGACCCTCGAAGGCCTGCGCGAAAACCTCTACCTGGGCTTCGGCGCAGCGTTGCTGGTGCTGTTGACCTTGCTGTGGCTGGGCCTGACTTGGGGCCTGCAGGCCCTGCGGCGCCTGAGCCAGGAACTTGACCAGATCGAAGGTGGCACCCGCGAAAGCCTATCCGAACAACACCCCCGTGAATTGTTGCGCCTTACCGGTTCCCTCAACCGCTTGCTGCACAGCGAACGTGAGCAACGGGCGCGTTACCGCGACTCCCTCGACGACCTGGCCCACAGCCTGAAAACCCCGCTCGCGGTACTTCAAGGTGTGAGCGAAGACATGGCCCAGCGCCCGGAAGACCGCGACCAGGCCTGGGTGCTGCAATCGCAGATCGAGCGCATGAGCCAGCAGATCAGCTACCAACTGCAACGCGCCAGCCTGCGCAAGAGCGGCCTGGTGCGTCACCAGGTGCGCCTGGAGCCGGTGTTGCAAAGCCTGTGCGATACGCTGGACAAGGTCTACCGCGACAAACGTGTCACGGTGTCCTTTGAGCTGCCGGAAGAGTGCGACGTGCCGATTGAGAAGGGCGCTTTGCTGGAGTTGCTCGGCAACCTGCTGGAAAACGCCTACCGCTTATGTTTGAGCGAGGTGCGCATCAGCTTCGCGGAAAACCTCGAAGGCAGCGAGTTGTGCATCGAGGATGATGGGCCAGGTGTGCCGCCGGATCAGCGCGCCCGGATTCTGCAGCGGGGCGAGCGGCTGGACCGCCAGCATCCGGGGCAGGGGATCGGCTTGGCGGTGGTCAAGGACATCATTGAAAGCTACGGTGCACGGCTGACCTTGGGCGATTCGCCTTTGGGCGGGGCGGCGTTCAAGATTCATTTTCCGGCCTTGTGATCGTTACTGGCCGTGCGGGCCTCCTCGCAGGCAAGCCAGCTCCCACAGTGGATGGGGTTCGAATCACAATGTGTAAACCCTATCCACTGTGGGAACCGGGCTTGCCCGCGATGGGGGTCTTCCAGGCCATACAGCTCTAACTCTCTTGGGCCCGGTAAGCCCCCGGTGTCAGCCCCGTCCACTTCTTGAACGCCCGATGAAACGCCGACGGTTCGGAAAAGCCCAGCTGCTCGGCAATCTCCTGCAGCGACAAGTCTGCGCGGCCCAAATGATAGATGGCGATGTCCCGCCGCAGCTCATCCTTGAGTGCCTGAAAGCTGGTGCCTTCTTCACGCAAATGCCTGCGCAGGGTCTGGGGGCTGATGTGCAAGTGCTGGGCGACGGCTTCCAGGTCCGGCCAGGGACTGCGGTCGCGGCTGAGCAAGCGGCGTAGCTGGCTGCTCAAGCTGTCGCCTTCGTCCGGCCGCGACAGCAGATCGGCGGGGGAGCGTTCCAGGAAGTGCTTGAGCGTGCGTTCATCCTGCAACAGCGGCAGGTTCAGGTAACGCGCGGGAAACACCAGGCTGCTGTTCGGTGCACCGAATACCTGGGCACAGGGAAACAGCAGGTCATATTCGCTGGCGTGAGCCGGCTGCGGGTAGCTGAAGGTGGCCTGGTGCAGCCGGATGCGTTGGCCGATCAGCCAACTGCCCAGGCGATGCCAAATCACCAGCAGGCACTCACTCAAGAAATGCTCCGGGTCCCATAGCTGCGAGTCGTCCAGGCTCAAGCGGGCCATTTCGCCTTCGCGTGTCAGCTGCCAGCGCGGGCCTTGTGGGAATAGGCTATAAAATAATAAGCCGCGTTCCAGAGCCTTCTCCAGCGTGCGGCAATGGATTAGCGCGTGGCACATCATGGCGAAAGTGCCGCGTTTACTCGGACCGTCGGCGAACCCCAGGTATTCGTCGTCCAGCGCCAGCCAGAGCATTTGCAGCAAACGAGTGAACTGCTCCGGCGCGATGCGGGCGCGGGGTTCGGTCAGCAGTTCCGGGGTGATGCCCACTTGTTGCAGCAGGCCCGAGTAGTCATAGCCGGCCCGACGCGCCCCGCCGAGGGCCGCACGGGCGTAATGGCTGGCGATGGTACGTTCACGCATGCGGAGGCCTCGTCCATGGAGGGGCCGATGGTAGCCAGCCCCGGCTGCGGTCACAAGGCGGATATCCGCCAAATTGTAGGACGGGATGGGTCGAGTGGGCGGAAATCCGCCACTTGTTTCGCTGCCTGGGAGGGCGTCTCAAAACGCCAGGCCCTGATGTCTAAGGGCCTTCAGAGCTTTTCAGCAAAGTGGCACGGCGTTTGCGATAGGGATTACAGCGCAGCCTTGTTCCTACAGGGCTCGCAAACAACAAATCCCTCCAGTGCAGGAGGGTTCGCAATTCAAGTGTCGTGGGCAATGGCGGATATTTGCCACACGGGACGATTGAGGAACTTTGCAATGACGACTCGTCAGCCAATCTACAAATCCCTGTACTTCCAGGTGATCGTTGCAATCGTTATCGGTATTTTGCTCGGTCACTTCTACCCGCAGACCGGTGTGGCCCTCAAGCCGCTGGGTGACGGGTTCATCAAACTGATCAAAATGGTCATCGCCCCGATCATCTTCTGCACCGTTGTCAGTGGCATCGCTGGCATGCAAAGCATGAAATCGGTGGGCAAGACCGGCGGCTACGCGCTGCTGTACTTCGAGATCGTGTCTACCGTTGCGCTGCTGATCGGCCTGATCGTGGTAAACGTCGTGCAACCGGGTAACGGCATGCACATCGACGTAGCGACCCTGGACGCCTCCAAAGTGGCGGCCTACGTCACCGCCGGTAAAGACCAGAGCATCGTCGGCTTTATCCTCAATGTGATCCCTAACACCATCGTCGGCGCCTTCGCCAACGGCGACATCCTGCAAGTGCTGATGTTCTCGGTGATCTTCGGTTTCGCCCTGCACCGCCTGGGTGCCTACGGCAAGCCGGTGCTGGACTTCATCGATCGCTTCGCCCACGTGATGTTCAACATCATCAACATGATCATGAAGCTCGCGCCAATCGGTGCCCTGGGCGCCATGGCGTTCACCATCGGTGCCTACGGCGTAGGTTCCCTGGTGCAGCTGGGCCAGCTGATGATCTGCTTCTACATCACCTGCCTGCTGTTCGTGCTGGTGGTACTGGGTGGTATCTGCCGCGCCCACGGTTTCAGCGTGATCAAACTGATCCGCTACATCCGTGAAGAGCTGTTGATCGTTCTGGGTACTTCGTCTTCCGAGTCCGCACTGCCGCGCATGCTGATCAAGATGGAGCGTCTGGGCGCGAAGAAATCCGTAGTAGGCCTGGTGATTCCAACCGGCTACTCCTTCAACCTCGACGGTACTTCGATCTACCTGACCATGGCTGCCGTGTTCATCGCCCAGGCGACTGACACCCACATGGACATTACCCACCAGATCACGCTGCTGCTGGTGCTGCTGCTGTCCTCCAAAGGCGCTGCAGGCGTGACCGGTTCGGGCTTCATCGTACTGGCTGCCACCCTGTCGGCCGTAGGCCACCTGCCGGTTGCCGGCCTGGCGCTGATCCTGGGTATCGACCGCTTCATGTCCGAAGCCCGCGCACTGACCAACCTTGTCGGTAACGCCGTTGCCACCATCGTTGTGGCCAAGTGGGTCAAGGAACTGGACACCGACAAGCTGCAAAGCGAGCTGGCGTCCGGCGGTACCGGTATCTCGGAAACCCGCGAACTGGATGACCTGGGCGTGGCCGAAGGCCCTGCACCTGTCGTCAAGTAAGCCGCTGCTGGCGTGAACTAACGCCGACAGCAACGTACAAACGCCCCGACTGGTTCGGGGCGTTTGCGTTTCTGGCGCATTACTTTGGCAGCTTTTGTTTTACAGTAAGTGAATAGGTTGTAACGCTTGCAGGAGGTTATGTGGACAGTGTGGATTTGAACGTCCTGCGCAGCGTGCTCGAATGGCGCCGTGCCGGGCAGCGAGTGGTGTTGTACAGCGTTGTCCAGACCTGGGGCAGTGCCCCGCGTCCACCGGGCGCCATGCTGGCGCTGAGGGGGGACGGGGTGGTGATCGGCTCGGTGTCGGGCGGCTGCATCGAGGACGACTTGATTGCACGCCTGCAGGATGGCCGGTTGCCTGCAGACGGGCCGCCGGTCCAGTTGGTGACCTACGGCGTTACCCGCGATGAGGCCGCGCGTTTTGGCCTGCCCTGTGGGGGCACCTTGCGCCTGACCGAAGAGCGTGTGCGCGACTGGGCGTGGGTGTCGGAACTGCTGGCGCGCTGTGAAGATCATCAGATCGTCGCACGTGAGCTGGACCTGGCCAGTGGTGACGTCACCTTGAGCAGTGCAAGCAAGACCGATGTGGTCACCTTCGACGGCGAACGCCTGCGTGCCATCTACGGCCCGCGCTGGCGCCTGCTGTTGATCGGTGCCGGGCAACTGTCACGCTACGTGGCGGAGATGGCGCGCTTGCTGGATTTCGAGGTGTTGATCTGCGACCCGCGTGATGAGTTCGTCTACGGTTGGGAAGAACAGCACGGCCGCTTTGTGCCGGGCATGCCCGATGAGGCTGTGCTCAACATCCAGACCGATGAGCGCACGGCCATTGTGTGCCTTACCCATGACCCGCGCCTGGATGATATGGCTTTGCTGACGGCGCTGAACTCCTCGGCGTTCTACATCGGCGCCCTGGGGTCGCGGGTCAACAGTCAGAAGCGTCGGGAAAACCTCGCCGCGCTGGGGTTATCGGCGGAAGCGATCACCCGCCTGCATGGGCCGATCGGCTTGCATATCGGCAGCCACACCCCGTCGGAGATCGCGTTGTCGCTGATGGCGGAAATTGTCGCGATCAAGAACGGTGTGGCCCCGATGCAGAAGAAGCCATTGCCGGTGGTGGCTGAGTGACAGTCACTGCGATTGTGCTCGCGGCGGGGCAGGGCAGTCGCTTCCGCGCCGTGGCGGGGGCTGGCCAGGATAAGTTGCTGGCTGATTGTGTGGGCTTGGATGGCATGACGCGGCCGGTGGTCGAGCAGGTGCTGGTGAATCTGCCGGCTACTGTGGTTGAGCGTTGGGTGGTGACGTCGCCGGACCGTCATGAAGTGATTCGTTTGGCCGAGGCCTGCGGTTGCAAGGTCCTGCTGCTGCGCTCAGCCGGCATGGGCGACAGTATTGCGGCGGCGGTTGCAGCCAGTGCTGCGGCGGACGGCTGGCTGGTGGTGTTGGGGGATATGCCGTTTATTCGGTCGTCGAGCATTGAGCAGGTGATCGATGGGCTGGAGGAGGGCGGTATCAGTGTGCCGATGCAGGATGGGCAATATGGGCATCCTGTGGCATTTAGCCAGGCATTTGGGCCGGGGCTGATGGCGTTGACCGGTGATCGTGGGGCCAAGCCGTTGTTTGCGTACGCTGCAGTGAGGCAGGTGCAGGTAAATGACCCCGGCGTGTTATGGGATGTCGACCTGCCGCACTCCCTGAGTTTCACCTCGGGCTAAATGTGGGAGCGGGCTTGCTCGCGAATGCGCTGGGTCAGTCACTGCAGCTCTGCCTGACCCGGCGCATTCGCGAGCAAGCCCGCTCCCACCGTGAATCTACGATATCTACAAGATGGTTATAAAAAAGCCCCGCCTGATCACTCAGGCGGGGCTTTTTAGTCGCTGCTGGAATCAGGCGAGAGGTTTGCTCTCGTGCTCTGCTTCCTGTGCCGCGGCAGCTGCTGCGGCTTCAGCTTCCTTGCGACGACGACGCACTTCACGTGGGTCGTTCGGGGCACGGCCGTTTTCGGTCAGTGCACTGACCGGGGCTGCTTCAACCACCGGTGCTGCCACTTCGGCAACTACCGGAGCTTCAACCACGGGCACAGGTTCTACGACCGGAGCAGGCTCAACCACTGGGGTTGACTCGGCGACCACGACTTCGGCAACCGGCGCTGGCGCTTCTTCTACCACAGGGGCAGGTTCTGACGCTTCAACCGGTGCGGCAGGCTCGGCAGTCCATTGGAAGGCGGTCTGTTCTTCACGAACTTCGCGTACTTCTGGGGCTGCTTCGACAACCGCTGCTTCGACCACTGGCTGAGGCTCAACCACTGGCGCTTGTTCAACCGCTGCCACTTCAATTTCTGGCTGGGCTTCTTGAACCGGGGCAACTTCCACTTCCGGAACAGCCGGCGCTTCGATTGGGGTGGTGGCTTCGACAACCGGTGCTTCGACAGCCGACGCTTCTACGACTGGCGTTTCAGCAACCGGCGCTTCAACAGCAGGTGCTTCAACGGCTGGCGTCTCGGCAACCGGTGCTTCCACGGTGACGGTGTCTTCGACCGCTGCGGTAGCGCGTTCAGCCTGCTCGTGAGCCTGGGCTTCAGCCGGTGCGCTGATGACCGAGCTGGCAACGGCAGCGGTAACGGCCAAGCCGGCAGCCAGTTCGGCGCCAGTCGGTTCGCTGGTAGCGGCTTCTGTGTTTTCGCCGGTCTCTTCCGAGCCTTCGATCACGTTGCCGTTGGCATCACGTTGACGCTCACGACGGTTGCTGCGACGACGCTGACCACGGGAGCGGCGGCGTGGACGATCGCCTTCGGCGCCTTCCTGACCGTCTTCCTGCAGTTGCTCTTCGCCGGTCAGTACCTCTTCTTCGCTGGCAGCAGCCGCTTGTTCGGCACGTGGTTGACGCTCTTCACGCGGGGCGCGAGGTTGGCGTTCTTCGCGTGGCGCACGCTCTTCACGCGGCTGGCGGGCCGGGCGTTCTTCAGCAGCAACGGCAGCACCGGCAGCGGCTGGCGCGGCGTCCAGCGGCTCGCGCAGTTCACGCACGCGTTCTTCGCGCTCGCCACGTGGCTTGCGATCTTCGCGTGGGGCACGTGGAGTGCGCGGTGCGCGCTCTTCACGCGGTGCACGTTCTACGGTCGGGGTTTCTTCACGGGGTTCGCGAGGTGCACGCTCTTCGCGTGGGGCGCGTTCTTCACGCGGCGCACGTTCTTCGCGCGGCTTGCGCTCTTCGTCACGGCGGCCGTTGCGGTTACGGCTCTGCTGACGACCGTTGCGACGCTCTTCGTTGCGCGCAGGACGCTCGGTAGCCGGTTTTTCGACCACAACCGGAGCAACAGGCTCTTCCTTGGTGGCGAACAGGCTGACCAGCGACTTCACCAGGCCTTTGAACAGGCTTGGTTCAGGCAGGGCGGCCGGTGCGGCAACCGGAGCGGCGACTTCGGTCGGCACCGGAGCGTTGGCGCGAGCCGGCGCGGTCTTGACCGCGGCTTCCTGGCGAACCAGGGTGCGGGTCGCGGCGGCTGGCTGGACTTCTTCCACTTCGGCTGCGGCAGCGGCGATTTCGTAGCTGGACTGGCCGCTGTGGGCTTCCGGGCTGTCGTCGCGCAGACGCTGCACTTCGAAGTGCGGGGTTTCGAGGTGATCGTTCGGCAGGATGACGATACGGGCACGGGTGCGCAGTTCGATCTTGGTGATCGAGTTGCGTTTTTCGTTGAGCAGGAAGGCGGCAACCGGGATCGGCACTTGCGCGCGGACTTCGGCGGTGCGGTCTTTCAGGGCTTCTTCTTCGATCAGGCGCAGGATCGCCAGGGACAGCGATTCAACGTCACGGATGATGCCGGTGCCGTTGCAACGCGGGCAGACGATGCCGCTGCTCTCGCCCAGGGAAGGACGCAGGCGCTGACGGGACATTTCCAGCAGGCCAAAGCGCGAAATGCGGCCGACCTGTACGCGGGCACGGTCAGCTTCCAGGCATTCGCGGACTTTCTCTTCCACGGCGCGCTGGTTCTTGGCAGGGGTCATGTCGATGAAGTCGATCACGATCAGGCCGCCGATGTCACGCAGGCGCAGCTGGCGGGCGATTTCTTCAGCCGCTTCCAGGTTGGTCTGCAGGGCGGTTTCTTCGATGTCGCTGCCTTTGGTCGCACGCGCCGAGTTGATGTCGATGGACACCAGGGCTTCGGTCGGGTCGATCACAATGGAGCCACCGGAAGGCAGTTCGACCACGCGCTGGAAGGCGGTCTCGATCTGGCTTTCGATCTGGAAACGGTTGAACAGCGGGACGCTGTCTTCGTACAGCTTGATCTTGCTGGCGTACTGCGGCATCACCTGGCGGATGAAGGTCAGGGCTTCGTCCTGGGCTTCAACGCTGTCGATCAGCACTTCGCCGATGTCCTGGCGCAGGTAATCGCGGATGGCGCGGATGATCACGTTGCTTTCCTGGTAGATCAGGAATGGCGCGGAACGATCCAGGGACGCTTCTTTGATGGCGGTCCACAGTTGCAGCAGGTAGTCGAGGTCCCACTGCATTTCTTCGCTGCTGCGGCCCAGGCCGGCAGTGCGAACGATCAGGCCCATGTCGGCTGGTGCAATCAGGCCGTTCAGCGCTTCACGCAGTTCGTTGCGCTCTTCGCCTTCGATGCGGCGGGAAATGCCGCCGGCACGTGGGTTGTTCGGCATCAGGACCAGGTAACGGCCGGCCAGGCTGATGAAGGTGGTCAGGGCTGCGCCCTTGTTGCCACGTTCTTCTTTTTCTACCTGGACAATGACTTCCTGGCCTTCGCTCAGGACGTCCTTGATGTTCACGCGGCCTTCAGGGGCTTTCTTGAAGTATTCGCGGGAGATTTCTTTGAGGGGCAGGAAGCCGTGGCGCTCGGAGCCGAAATCGACAAAGGCAGCCTCAAGGCTTGGTTCGATGCGAGTAATACGGCCTTTATAGATGTTGGCCTTCTTTTGCTCGCGTGCACCGGATTCGATGTCCAGGTCGTAGAGGCGTTGGCCATCTACCAGTGCAACACGCAACTCTTCGGGTTGAGTTGCGTTAATCAGCATTCTTTTCATGTTGTACCGTCGGTTTCCGGGCTGCCGGAAACGGCGTTCGGCACACACGACTTCTCACGGTCGGTGTCAGGTGCGTCAAGAGTGGTTGGCCACTCCAGTGTCCAGCAAAAACCAGCCAATTGGGCCGGTATCGCGACGGACGCGTCCTGCTTGTTAGCGGTGGTGACAAAGGCACCACTTCAACAAAAGCTAAGGTCAGGAGGAGGAATCAACCGGCGACTGTGGACGAGATGAAGCGTCTAAATATAAGCCTAGTGCTACACGGTCCGACGGTTGTGCATCTCCACCCTACACGTATCCCTGATAATTCGGGTGCTGCCGCGCGCAGAATCCGCAGCGGGTTGGCATTTACCGTGTTCTCCAATGGGGAGTCCACGCTCATGGCTAAACAAGACTAGGTGTGGGCGGTTGCGCTCTCACTCAGCTCTTAACAGGCGTTGTTTCCGAAGTATTCGCCGTGGTCTGGTTCAAGACTGACTGCACTTTGTGAACTGGCCGTAAATATCGGCGCGGAACGCGAGTATTCACTCTGCTTTCTGCACTCGCTTCAGGCCTCATGTCACCTGCGCTTGTTACAATCTTGAGCCTTCCAGGGTGGCGAAAGCCCCGTAGGACGGCCTCGCGTCCTGATGAATTGCGATGGTCAGGGCCGGCAGTTTGCCGCATGTCCTCTGTCCAGGCCGCTTTTGGCGGCGTTCGCGACTATAGCAGCAATGATTAAGTGCTTCAATTCCATAAAAAATTGTTATCATCGCCGCCATGACGACTACCGCCCCCCAGACCCCCAGCGTCCAGCTGCTCGAGGTCTCGCCGGAATATGCCGGCCAACGCATCGACAATTTTCTCCTGGCCAGGCTCAAAGGCGTGCCCAAGACCTTGATTTACCGCATCTTGCGTAAAGGTGAAGTGCGGGTGAACAAAGGCCGGATCAAGCCCGAGTACAAGTTGCAGGCGGGCGATATCGTCCGTGTGCCGCCGGTTCGCGTGCCTGAGCGTGATGAGCCCGTGCCATTGGCCCAAGGCTTGTTGCAGCGCCTTGAAGCGTCGATCATCTTTGAAGACAACAAGCTGATCGTGATCAACAAGCCCTGTGGCATTGCGGTTCACGGCGGCAGCGGCCTGAATTTCGGCGTGATCGAAGCCTTTCGTCAGTTGCGTCCGGACGCCAAGGAGCTGGAGCTGGTCCACCGCCTGGACCGTGACACTTCCGGCCTGCTGATGATTGCCAAGAAGCGCAGCATGTTGCGCCACCTGCACACCGCCCTGCGTGGCGATGGCGTGGACAAGCGCTACATGGCGCTGGTGCGCGGCAACTGGGCCAGCTCCATCAAGAGCGTCCGCGCGCCGTTGCAGAAGAGCAACCTGCGTTCCGGCGAGCGCATGGTGGAAGTGGACGAAGAGGGCAAAGAAGCCCTGACCCTGTTCAAGGTGCTGCGCCGCTTCGGTGACTTCGCCACCATGGTCGAGGCCAAGCCGGTAACCGGCCGTACTCACCAGATTCGCGTGCACACCCTGCATGCGGGCCATTGCATCGCTGGCGATACCAAATACGGTGACGAGGATTTCTCCAAGGAAATCCGTGACCTGGGCGGCAAGCGCCTGTTCCTGCATGCCTACATGCTCACTGTGCCGCTGCCCGATGGTGGCGAGTTGAAGCTGCAGGCGCCGGTCGATGAGATGTGGGCCAAGACCGTGGAGCGTTTGAGTGTCGCACCTTGATTACAAACTGCTGATATTCGACTGGGATGGCACCCTGGCCAACTCCATTGGCCGGATTGTCGAATCGATGCACGCAGCGTCGACCCGCTCGGGCTATGCGCCGTGCACGGATCACGCAGTCAAGGGCATCATCGGCCTGGGCCTGCCTGAGGCGATTCGCACCTTGTATCCCGAGATCAGCGACGCTGAACTGGTCACCTTTCGTGATCACTACGCCGATCACTACATCGCCCTGGAGGCCACGCCTTCGCCCCTGTTCGACGGTGTGGTGCAGTCCCTGGAGGCGTTCCGCGCCGAGGGTTATCACCTGGCGGTCGCCACCGGCAAGGCGCGTCGCGGGCTGGACCGGGTGCTCAAGGCTCACGGCTGGGAAGATTATTTCGATATCACCCGCGCCGCCGATGAAACTGCCAGCAAGCCCCACCCTCTGATGTTGGAGCAGATCCTGGCCCATTGCGGCGTCTCGCCACGCCAGGCGCTGATGGTGGGGGATGCTTCCTTCGACCTGATGATGGCGCGCAATGCGGGCATGGACAGTGTGGCGGTCAGCTATGGTGCCCAGGCTGCCGAGGCGTTGCAGCAATACGAGCCGCGTCTGACGATTGATCATTTTTCCGAATTGCAGGCCTGGCTCAGCCGGGCCCAATAAGTCTTTGTTGGGGTTGATGGCATGAGTGACGAGTGGAAAGCGCCCGAAAAGGCTGAAAACAGCGATGATAAAAGCTGGAAGCTACTGGAGAAGACCCTCCTGGCCAGCGTCCAGGAACAGCGTCGTGCACGGCGTTGGGGGATATTCTTCAAGCTGCTGACGTTTATCTGGCTCATCGCCATGCTGGCGCTGTTCAGCCCGTTGATGGACATGGAAAAAAGCGCTACCCGGGGTGCCAACTACACCGCCCTTATCGAAGTGCGCGGGGTGATTGCCGACAAGGAGCCCGCCAGCGCCGACAATATCGTCAGCAGCCTGCGTGCCGCGTTTGAAGACCCCAAGGTCAAGGGCGTGATCCTGCGCATCAACAGCCCTGGCGGGAGTCCGGTGCAGTCCGGTTATGTGTATGACGAGATTCGTCGCCTGCGTGTTCTGCACCCTGATATCAAGCTGTACGCCGTGATTTCTGACTTGGGTGCTTCGGGTGCCTATTACATCGCCAGTGCCGCTGACCAGATCTACGCCGACAAGGCCAGTCTGGTGGGTTCCATCGGTGTGGCGGCGGCCGGTTATGGCTTTGTCGGCACCATGGAGAAGCTGGGGGTGGAGCGTCGTACCTACACCTCGGGTGAGCACAAGGCATTTCTCGACCCGTTCCAACCACAAAAGGCAGATGAAACCCAGTTCTGGCAGGGCGTGCTCGACACCACTCATCGCCAGTTCATCGCCAGCGTGAAGCAGGGGCGCGGCGACCGCCTGAAGGATAAGGACCACCCCGAGCTGTTCTCCGGTCTGGTGTGGTCGGGCGAGCAGGCGTTGCCGCTTGGCTTGATCGACGGGCTGGGCAGTGCCAGTTCGGTGGCGCGGGATGTGATTGGCGAGAAGGAGTTGGTGGATTTCACGGTTGAGGAATCGCCGTTTGATCGGTTCTCCAAGAAGCTCGGAGCGAGTGTGGCGGAGAAGCTGGCGCTGTATATGGGCTTCCAGGGTCCGACTCTGCGCTGAAATCCTGAGGCTGGCATCGCTCAAAATGTGGGAGCGGGCTTGCTCGCGAATGCGGTGGTTCAATCAGCACATCAGTGACTGATACACCGCATTCGCGAGCAAGCCCGCTCCCACAATTGGTTTTGTGGTGGGCTTAAGGGATCTGCACGCCTTCGACCAGTAGCATGTCTACTAGGCGGATCAGCGGTAGGCCGATAAGGCTGGTTGCATCCGGCCCTTCGGTACTCTGGAACAGGCTCACACCCAGCCCCTCAGCCTTGAAGCTGCCCGCGCAGTCGTACGGCTGCTCAATCCGCAGGTAGCGCTCAACGCGCTCAGCGTCCAGCTCACGCATGTGCACAGTAAAAGGTACGCAGTCCACCTGGCAGTGCCCTGTCTTGCTGTTCAGCAGCGCCAAGCCGGTGAGGAAGCTGACACGCTTGCCGCTGGCGGCCAACAGTTGTTCGCGGGCGTTCTCGAACGTGTGCGGCTTGCCGATGATCCGGCCGTCGAGCGCAGCCACTTGGTCGGAGCCGATAATCAAATGCCCAGGATGGCTGGCCGCAAGCGCGCGTGCCTTCTCTTCGGCCAGGCGCTTGACCAGCTCAATGGCGGATTCATTCGCACGGTGGCTTTCGTCGATATCCGGCGAGCTGCAGATGAACGGCAGGTGCAGGCGGCTCAGCAATTCCCGGCGATAAACCGAGCTGGATGCGAGTAATAAAGGCAGCATGGGCGTCTCCTCAGGGCAGCCGGGGATTCTAGCGGGGTGACCGGCTGACGCACAGGGCTGAATTTCCTTTGACATGGCTGGGTGCATCCCTATAATGCTGCGCCTATGTTGAATGACCCGATTCCACCTCACGTTGACCCGCGCAAATTGGCTGATCGTGGCACTTCCCTTCAAGGTGAGTTGCTGCTGGCCGATTTGGAGAGACTCTGCGACCCGCTTTCCGACACTGTCGGTAGGGTGCAGGCCAAATTCGTTTTTGAACGAGATGAACGTAAGTCTGTGGTAATCCACAGCTTTATCGACACCGAAGTCAAAATGGTTTGCCAGCGTTGTCTTGAGCTGGTCACCCTGCCGATCCACAGCGAGTGCAGTTATGCTGTGGTGAAGGAGGGTGCGAATACCCAGTCGTTGCCGAAAGGTTATGACGTGCTGGAACTGGGCGAAGATCCTTTGGATCTGCATGCACTGATCGAGGAGGAGCTTCTGCTCGCCTTGCCCATTGTGCCTGCTCATCATCCGGAAGAATGCCAGCAGCCGGCGGGCCTCGATGACGAGCCCGAACCGAGCGAGGACGAGGTAACGCGGTCCAACCCGTTCAGTGTATTGGCGCAGTTAAAGCGTGACCCAAACGTTTAGGAGTTAATCAATTATGGCTGTTCAGCAGAACAAAAAATCCCGCTCCGCCCGTGACATGCGCCGTTCGCACGACGCTCTCGAGGCAAGCACCCTGTCCGTAGAAAAGACCACCGGTGAAGTTCACCTGCGTCACCACGTATCGCCAGAAGGCGTATACCGTGGCCGTAAAGTGATCGACAAGGGCGCTGACGAGTAATCACTTGTCTGCTCTAGTCATCGCGATAGACGCAATGGGCGGGGACTTCGGTCCCCGCAGCATTGTTCAGGCCTGCATTGCCAGCCTGTCCGCTACACCCTCGCTGCACCTGACCCTCGTCGGTCAACCCTCCCTCCTTGAAGAACTGATTGCCAGCCATCCGGCGGTGGATCGCGCGCGCCTGACGATTACGCCGGCCAGCGAAACCATCACCATGGATGACAAGCCGGCGGCGGCCCTGCGTGGCAAACCCGACTCTTCGATGCGGGTGGCGCTTGAGCTGCTGCGTGATGGCAAGGTGCAAGCCTGTGTCAGTGCCGGCAATACCGGGGCTCTGATGGCGCTGTCGCGCTTTGTGCTGAAAACGTTGCCCGGCATTGATCGGCCGGCCATGGTGGCGGCGATTCCGACGCAGAAGGGCTATTGTCAACTGCTGGACCTGGGCGCGAATGTCGATTGCAGTGCCGAGCACCTGTTCCAGTTCGCCGTGATGGGCTCGGTGGCCGCCGAAGCGCTTGGCGTGGCCCGCCCGCGGGTGGCCTTGCTGAATATCGGTACCGAAGACATCAAGGGCAACCAGCAGGTCAAGCTTGCTGCTACGTTGTTGCAGGGTGCGCGCGGCTTGAACTACATCGGCTTTGTCGAGGGTGACGGCTTGTATCGCGGTGAGGCGGATGTGGTGGTGTGCGACGGTTTTGTCGGCAATATCCTGCTCAAATCCAGCGAAGGCCTGGCGACCATGATCGCCACGCGCATCGAGGCGTTGTTCAAGCAGAACCTCGCGTCGCGCCTGGTCGGCGCCCTGGCGCTGCCGTTGATGCGCCGCCTGCAGGCCGACCTGGCGCCAGCGCGGCATAATGGTGCGAGTTTTCTGGGCTTGCAGGGCATTGTGGTGAAGAGCCATGGTTCTGCGGGCGTTGAAGGCTTTCAAAGCGCGATTGCGCGGGCCCTGATCGAGATCCAGGAAAACCTGCCGCAACGCTTGCACGGCCGTCTTGAGGACCTGTTGCCTTAGGCGAATCGGCTCGGGAGTGCTTAAATGTGACCGGCCAGTTCAATTGACCATCCAATCTGTCAGTTTCGTGCACTCCCACCGTAGGCGTGCGCATTTTCGACGACCAGATCATTAGGGGCTTGTTACATGTCTACATCCCTCGCATTCGTCTTTCCAGGGCAGGGTTCGCAGTCCCTCGGCATGTTGGCCGAGCTGGGCGCGCAATACCCGCTGATCCTGGACACCTTTAAAGAAGCGTCCGACGCCCTGGGGTACGACCTGTGGGCACTGACCCAGCAAGGCCCGGAAGAGCAGCTCAATCAAACCGATAAAACCCAGCCGGCCATCCTGACCGCTTCGATCGCCCTGTGGCGTTTGTGGCTGGCGGAAGGCGGCGCGCGTCCGGCATTTGTCGCGGGTCACAGCCTGGGCGAATACAGCGCCTTGGTGGCAGCGGGCAGCCTGACCCTCGGTGAGGCGGTCAAGCTGGTCGAGCGCCGTGGCCAACTGATGCAAGAAGCCGTTCCGGCCGGGCAGGGCGGTATGGCCGCTATCCTGGGCCTGGACGATGCCGTGGTGATCGAAGCCTGTGCCGAAGCGGCCCAGGGCGAAGTGGTCAGCGCCGTGAACTTCAACTCCCCTGGCCAGGTGGTCATCGCCGGTGCCAAGGCGGCGGTCGAGCGTGCCATCGAAGGCTGCAAGGCCCGTGGCGCCAAGCGTGCCCTGCCGTTGCCGGTGAGCGTGCCGTCGCACTGTGAGCTGATGCGCCCGGCAGCCGAGCGTTTTGCCGAGTCCATCGCCGCCATCAACTGGCAGGCACCGCAGATCCCGTTGGTGCAGAACGTCAGTGCAGCCGTGGCTGCCGACCTCGACACTCTCAAGCGCGACCTGCTGGAGCAACTCTACAAGCCCGTACGTTGGGTTGAATCGGTCCAGACCCTGGCGGCCAACGGCGCCACCGAGCTGGTCGAGTGCGGTCCGGGCAAAGTCCTGGCCGGCCTGAACAAGCGGTGCGCCGACGGCGTGTCGACTGCCAACCTCAATACCCCGGATGCCTTCGCTGCCGCTCGCGCGGCACTGGCCTAATCCCCGAACTAAGGAGAAGCCTGCATGAGTCTGCAAGGTAAAGTTGCACTGGTTACCGGCGCAAGCCGTGGCATTGGCCAGGCGATCGCCCTGGAACTGGGCCGTCAGGGCGCCGTTGTGATCGGCACAGCTACGTCCGCTTCGGGCGCCGAGCGTATCGCCGCGACCCTGAAGGAAAACGGCGTGCAAGGTACCGGCCTTGAGCTGAACGTGACCAGTGATGAGTCCGTGGCTGCCGTACTGGCCGAGATCACCGCACAGTTCGGTGCGCCGGCGATTCTGGTGAACAACGCCGGTATCACCCGCGACAACTTGATGATGCGCATGAAAGACGACGAGTGGTACGACGTGGTCGACACCAACTTGAACAGTCTGTTTCGCCTGTCCAAGGGCGTTTTGCGCGGCATGACCAAGGCGCGTTGGGGTCGAATTATCAATATTGGCTCCGTAGTGGGTGCCATGGGCAACGCAGGCCAAGTAAACTACGCCTCTGCCAAAGCCGGTCTGGAAGGTTTCAGCCGTGCATTGGCACGTGAAGTCGGCTCGCGGTCGATTACGGTCAACTCGGTGGCCCCAGGGTTCATCGACACCGATATGACCCGCGAACTGCCAGAAGCACAGCGTGAAGCCTTGCTGACGCAGATTCCGCTGGGCCGTTTGGGCCAGGCTCAAGAGATCGCGAATGTGGTCACTTTCCTGGCATCCGACGGTGCGGCATACGTGACTGGGGCTACAATCCCGGTGAACGGCGGGATGTACATGAGTTAAATTGTGACGGATCGCTTCAAAAAAATGTCATACGAGCTGTCTAAAATCCGTTATAAAGCTGCAACTTAATTTATAGGCAGGTGGCCGACCGGGTACAGGGTGAAGCTTTCAGTTGAAAAGCTGAAATGGCTTTCTATACACTTACCCACTGGCCAGCTGCCTGAATTTGTCCATTAGGAGTTAAACAAGGTATGAGCACCATCGAAGAGCGCGTCAAGAAAATCGTCGCCGAGCAACTGGGCGTTAAAGAAGAAGAAGTGGTCAACACTGCTTCCTTCGTAGAAGACCTGGGTGCCGATTCCCTTGACACCGTTGAGCTGGTGATGGCTCTGGAAGAGGAATTCGAGACCGAAATCCCGGACGAAGAAGCTGAAAAAATCACTACTGTTCAAGCTGCTATCGACTACGTTACTAGCCACCAGGCGTAATAGTTTGTAGTCGTCGTTTGCTTTCAGGGAAAAACCGCACTGCTGTAACGGCGTGCGGTTTTTTCTTTAGCCCTGATCAAAAGTAAACGTTGAAGCAAAAGTGTCGTCATTAGAAAAAGGAGAGTGCTGTGTCGCGTAGACGCGTCGTAGTCACCGGTATGGGTATGTTGTCGCCACTGGGCACGGATGTGCCGAGCAGTTGGCAGGGCATTCTGGCTGGCCACAGTGGTATTGGTCTGATCGAACACACGGACCTTTCTGCCTATTCCACCCGTTTTGGCGGCTCGGTAAAGGGTTTCAATGTCGAGGAATACCTCTCGGTCAAAGAATCCCGCAAACTCGACCTGTTCATTCAATACGGCCTGGCAGCCGGTTTTCAGGCAGTGCGTAATGCCGGCCTGGAAGTCACCGACGCCAACCGTGATCGCATCGGCGTGGCGATGGGTTCGGGTATTGGCGGTTTGACCAATATCGAAGAAACCAGCCGCACGTTGCATGATTCCGGCCCTCGTCGAATTTCACCGTTCTTCGTCCCGGGATCGATCATCAATATGATTTCCGGTTTCCTGTCGATCCACCTGGGCGCACAGGGGCCTAACTACGCCATCGCCACGGCGTGTACCACTGGCACGCATTGCATCGGCATGGCGGCGCGCAACATCGCCTATGACGAAGCCGACGTGATGATTGCCGGCGGCGCCGAAATGGCGGCCTGCGGCCTGGGCATGGGCGGCTTCGGTGCCTCCCGGGCGCTGTCGACCCGTAATGACGAGCCGAGCCGTGCCAGCCGTCCATGGGACAAAGGCCGTGACGGTTTCGTACTGTCCGACGGTGCCGGTGCGCTGGTACTGGAAGAGTTGGAGCACGCCAAGGCGCGTGGTGCCACGATTTACGCCGAGCTGATCGGCTTCGGCATGAGCGGCGACGCTTACCACATGACCTCGCCACCGTCCGACGGTGCCGGTGCTGCGCGTTGCATCACCAACGCCCTGCGCGACGCGAAGGTCAATGCGGACCAAGTGCAGTACATCAACGCCCATGGCACGTCGACCCCGACCGGCGACCTGGCTGAAGCCGAAGCCATCAAGTCGGTGTTCGGCGAGCACGCCTACAACCTGGCGGTCAGCTCCACCAAGTCGATGACCGGCCACTTGCTGGGCGCAGCGGGCGCGGTCGAGGCGATCTTCAGCGTCATGGCCATCAAGGATCAGGTCGCTCCACCGACCATCAACCTGGATGAGCCGGATGAAGGCTGTGACCTGAACTTCGTGCCTCACGAAGCACAGCCGATGCCGATCGACGTGGTGATCTCCAACTCGTTCGGTTTTGGTGGCACCAACGGTTCCCTGGTGTTCCGCCGGTTCGCCGAGTGATGCACAGCTGGGTCGACGGTCAGCCAGCGGACAGCGTGCCCCTGAAAGATCGCGGCCTGGCGTATGGTGATGGGCTGTTCGAGACCATCGCCGTCAGTGCCGGGCAGCCTGTGCTGCTCGACCGCCACCTGCAACGCCTCGATGAGGGGTGCAGGCGCCTCGCCTTGGTTGCGGATCGTGAATTGATCCGCAGCGAAGTGCTGGCCTATGCCGCCGCCCTCGGCGACGGTGTTCTCAAATTGATCCTGACCCGCGGCGACAGCCTGCGCGGTTATGGCATCAACCTCGGCGCTCCGGTGCGCCGCATCTTGCAGGGCAGTCCGCCTGCTACCTATCCCCACGCCCATGCAGCCGACGGCATCCGTCTGTTCGCCTGTGCGACCCGCTTGGCCGAACAGCCGTTGCTGGCCGGTCTCAAGCACCTCAATCGCCTCGAACAGGTGATCGCCCGCGCCGAGTGGCAAGACACTGAGCACGCTGAAGGCTTGATGCTGGATGTGTCCGGACGTGTCATCGAAGGCGTATTCAGCAACCTGTTCCTAGTGCGCAACGGCTTGTTACTAACCGCTGATCTGACCCGTTGCGGCGTTGCCGGTGTGATGCGCGCCGAGATTCTGGCCCAGGCACAAAGCCTGGGCATCCCGGTGGCCGTGGCCGACATCGATCTTGAGCAGGTGCAGCAGGCCGACGAAGTCTTTGTGTGCAACAGCGTTTATGGCATTTGGCCGGTGCGCGGGTACGCTGCGATGAGCTGGCCGGTTGGGCCGCTCACCCGTAAACTGCAGGCCATTGTTCGCGCGCTATTGGAAATTTGAGTTGATACGAAAACTGGTTGTACTGCTGCTGGTCGGTCTGTTCTCGGCGGCTTTGCTGTTGGGCTATGGCGTCTGGAAATTCGACGCTGCCTTGAAGCAGCCCTTGAACCTGACCCAGGAGCAATTGCTCGACGTGCCGGCGGGGGCAACGCCCACAGGCACCTTCAATCGCCTGGAAGCCGATGGCGTGCTGGATGGCGCCTTCTGGTTGCGCCTGTACTGGCGCTTTAACCTCGACGGCCAGCCACTGCACAGCGGCGAATACCGCATGACCCCCGGCATGACGGCGCAGGGCTTGATCGGCCTATGGCAGCGTGGCGAAGTGGTGCAATACAGCCTGACCCTGGTCGAAGGCTGGAACTTCCGCCAGGTGCGCTCGGCCCTGGCCAAGCATGAAAAGATCGTGCAGACCCTCGCAGGCCTGAGCGACACCGAGGTTATGGACAAGCTCGGTCACCCCGGCGTGTTCCCGGAAGGTCGGTTCTTCCCTGATACCTACCGCTTCGTGCGTGGCATGACCGACGTCGAGTTCCTGAAAAAAGCCTACAACCGCCTCGACGATGTACTCGCTCAGGAGTGGAGCAAGCGTGCCGCCGATGCGCCGTACACCGACCCTTATCAAGCGCTGATCATGGCCTCCCTGGTGGAGAAAGAGACTGGCGTGCCTGAAGAGCGTGGGCAGATTGCCGGTGTCTTTGTGCGTCGCCTGAAGGTCGGCATGTTATTGCAGACCGACCCGACGGTGATCTATGGCCTGGGCGAGCGCTACAACGGCAAGTTGACCCGCGCTCACCTCAAGGAAGCCAATCCCTATAACACCTACATGGTGGCCGGCCTGCCGCCGACGCCCATTGCCATGGTCGGGCGCGAGGCGATCCATGCCGCGCTTAACCCGGTGCCGGGCAGCAGCCTGTATTTTGTCGCGCGGGGTGACGGCAGCCATATTTTCTCCGATGACCTGGATGCGCATAATGCCGCCGTGCGGGAGTTCCAGCTCAAGCGCCGGGCCGATTACCGCTCCAGCCCTGCGCCTGCCGTGAAGCCTGAGGAAGACGCAACGCCTGCGGTGGATGTGCCCGCGCAAGCGCCGGTTGAAAAGCCGACCGAGCCTGCGCCGGACACCGCCGCCCCGCAAAGCCCGCAATAATTCTGACTAAGGACTGCCTGTGACTGGCTTGTTTATTACCCTGGAAGGCCCCGAAGGCGCCGGCAAAAGCACCAACCGCGATTACCTGGCCGAGCGTTTGCGCCACGAAGGTATCGAAGTGGTGCTGACCCGCGAGCCCGGCGGCACGCCGCTGGCCGAGCGTATACGCGAGGTGCTGCTGGCGCCGGGTGAAGAGCAGATGAACCCGGACACCGAACTCCTGCTGGTGTTCGCCGCCCGTGCCCAGCACTTGGCCGAAGTGATTCGCCCGGCCCTGGCGCGCGGTGCCGTGGTCATCTGCGACCGATTCACCGATTCCACTTATGCCTACCAGGGCGGTGGCCGAGGCCTGTCCCTGGAGCGCATCGCGACGCTCGAAACCTTCGTCCAAGGCGACCTGCGCCCTGACCTGACCCTGGTCTTCGACCTGCCGGTGGAAGTCGGCCTGGCCCGTGCCAGCGCCCGTGGTCGCCTTGACCGTTTCGAGCTCGAAGGCCAGGCCTTCTTTGATGCGGTACGCACGGCGTTCCTCAAACGGGCTGCGGCCGAACCTGCGCGTTACTACCTGCTGGACGCCGCCCAACCGCTGGCCCAGGTGCAGCGCGCCATCGACGGCCTGTTGCCCACACTGCTGGAGCGCGCCCGTGGCTGAAGCCTACCCGTGGCAGGACAGCCTGTGGCAACAACTGGCCGGCCGTGCCCAGCACGCCCACGCCTACCTGTTGCATGGGCCGGTGGGTATCGGTAAACGTGACCTGGCCGAGCGCCTCATGGCTAGCCTGCTGTGCCAGCGCCCGGTCAACCTGGAAGCCTGCGGCGAGTGCAAATCCTGCCTGCTGCTCAAGGCCGGCAGCCACCCGGATAACTACCTGTTGGAACCCGAGGAAGCCGACAAGGCGATCAAGGTCGACCAAGTGCGCGACCTCGTCAGCTTTGTGGTGCAGACCGCGCAGATGGGCGGGCGCAAAGTCGTGTTGATCGAGCCGGTGGAGGCGATGAACATCAACGCCGCCAACGCCTTGCTCAAGAGCCTGGAGGAACCGTCCGGCGACACCGTATTGTTGCTGGTCAGCCACCAGTCCAGCCGCTTGTTGCCGACCATTCGTAGCCGCTGCGTGCAGCAGGCGTGCCCGCTGCCGAGCGAGGCGATGAGCCTCGAATGGCTCGCGCAGGCGTTGCCGGCGTGCAGCCAGGATGAACGGGTCGAGCTGCTGACCCTGGCGGCCGGCTCGCCCCTGGCGGCGGTGAAGCTGCAAGCCCAGGGCGTGCGTGAGCAACGCGCGCTGGTGGTGGATGGCGTGAAGAAACTGATCAAGCAGGAAGTGTCTGCCACTCAACTGGCCGAAAGTGCCTGGAAGGACATTCCCCTGTTGTTGCTGTTCGACTGGTTCTGCGATTGGTCGAGCCTGATCCTGCGCTACCAGCTGACTCAGGATGAAAGTGGCCTGGGCTTGCCGGATATGCGTAAGGTGGTGCAGTACCTGGCGCAGAAAAGTGCCCAGGACAAGGTGCTGACGATCCAGGACTGGATCCTCGCCCAGCGCCAGAAGGTGCTCGGCAAGGCCAACCTCAACCGCGTGCTGTTGCTCGAAGCGCTGCTGGTGCAGTGGGTCGGCTTGCTTGGCCGCCGTTAAATTCCGTGGCCGACAGGTGTATCGTCGGTCAGACACTTTTCGTGACTGAAGTTGTAGAGCCTTATGCTAGTAGATTCCCATTGCCACCTCGATCGCCTCGACCTGGCCCAACACGGCGGTTCCCTTGATGCGGCCCTCGACGCTGCGCGCCAGCGTGGGGTAGGGCATTTCCTGTGCATCGGCGTCAGCGCGCAAAACGCGGCTGACGTCAAAGCCCTGGCTGATCGCTATGCCGATGTGGATTGTTCGGTGGGTATACACCCGCTGGACCTCAAGCCCGGTGAAGCGCCTGCGCTGGACTGGCTACTGGCTGAGCTCAATCACCCGCGCGTGGTTGCCATCGGCGAAACCGGCCTGGATTATCACTACGAGCCCGAAGCCGCCGAGTTGCAGCAGGCCTCCTTCCGTTTGCACCTGCAAGCCGCCCAGCAAACCGGCAAACCGGTGATCGTCCACACCCGTGGCGCCCGTGCTGACACCCTGTCCTTGCTGCGCGAAGCCGCGCTGCCCCAGGCCGGCGTGTTGCACTGCTTCACCGAAGACTGGGACATGGCCAAGGCGGCCCTGGACCTGGGGTTCTACATTTCCCTCTCGGGCATCGTCACCTTCCGCAATGCCGACGCCCTGCGTGATGTCGCGCGCCAAGTGCCGGCCGACCGCCTGCTGGTGGAAACCGACTCGCCGTACCTGGCGCCCATTCCTCATCGCGGCAAGCCGAACCTGCCTGAGTACGTGCGTGATGTAGCGGATTACCTGGCAATGTTGCGCGGCGAGTCCTACGAGCGCTTTGCCGAACAGACTACCGAGAACTTCAAACGCCTGTTCCCGCTGGCTCATGTAGCCGTTTGACGCGGCCACATCGCAGGCAAAAAAAACCCGGCTTCTGGGGGGGGAATCCGGGCTAAGACCATTAGGAGTAAAACAAGGGTACGCGGTCCGTTGGTACCCAGGTCGGCGCTTCACTTGGGGGAGATGTCGCGCCGACAGTTGAAGTATTGATCAGTATCCGATTCAGTCCAGTCGCGGCTGATCGTTTTTTAAACAGATTTGGAATACGCGCGCTTCGCTTGAGTTCTCATCGGACAGGAGCACGGTGGCAGTTTTTGCGTGTTATTTCTGACTGGGATCCATGAAATCGTTGGCGCACTGAAAGTAAAGTGCGTTTCGGGTTCACATAGGCATTGCCCAGCGACCGTTCAGTCGGGATAATCCCTCGTACCGGGTAAATCGTATCGCCGCGTATCCGTGGCCCTGCGTTACCCTCCCTATTTTGACCTTTGCAGACCTCTTCCTCATGCACAAAGAACCCCGTAAGGTCCGTGAGTTTCGCCGCCGTGAGCAGGAAATTCTCGACACCGCACTCAAGCTGTTCCTCGAACAGGGTGAAGACAGCGTCACCGTCGAGATGATCGCGGATGCCGTGGGTATCGGCAAAGGCACGATCTACAAGCACTTTAAATCGAAGGCCGAAATCTACCTTCGCCTGATGCTCGACTACGAGCGCGATTTGAACGAACTGCTGCATTCGGCCGATGTGGACAAGGACAAGGAAGCCTTGTCCCGCGCCTACTTCGAGTTCCGTATGCGTGACCCGCAGCGCTACCGCCTGTTCGACCGCTTGGAAGAGAAGGTGGTCAAGGGCCATCAGGTACCGGAGATGGTCGAGGAACTGCACAAGATCCGTGCTTCGAACTTCGAGCGCCTGACCCTGTTGATCAAGGGCCGCATCAGCGAAGGCAAGCTGGAAGACGTGCCGCCGTATTTCCACTACTGCGCCGCCTGGGCCTTGGTGCACGGTGCCGTGGCGCTGTACCACTCGCCGTTCTGGAGCAATGTGCTGGAAGATCAGGAAGGTTTCTTCCAATTCCTGATGGACATCGGCGTGCGCATGGGCAATAAGCGCAAGCACAGCGCTGAGCAGCCACCGGCTGAAACGCCCGCCACGTAATGATTTGCTGCCACGCGTAGTACCCCAGGAATATACTCAGGCATGGACTCTTGCTAAAAGCTGATTTATCAGTCAGCTTTTAGCGCGCCCGAATCATCCTCTGCCGGAGTGATCCATGATCGTTGATCGTCAAGGCAGGCGTTTTCGCAATTTGCGGATCAGCCTGACCTCAGCCTGCAATTACGCGTGTACCTACTGCGTGCCTAACGGCAAGCGGCTGGTGGCTGCCCAGGACGAACTCTCGGCCGAGGCCATGGCCCGTGGCGTGGCTTACCTGATCGAGGCGGCGGGCATTGAGCGCCTGCGCATCACCGGCGGTGAACCGCTGGTCAGCCCCAAGCTGGAAGCCTTCATGGGCGCCGTCGGGCAGATGGGGCTCAGTGACATCAGCCTGACCACCAACGGCCAACTGCTGGCGCGCAAACTGCCGCTGCTGGTCGAGGCCGGGATCAAGCGCATCAACGTCTCCCTCGATACCCTGGATGCGGACGCCTTCCGCAGCATCGCCCGTGGCGGCGACCTGGCCACCGTACTCGACGGCATGGACCAGGCCCGTGCTGCCGGGATCAAGATCAAGGTCAACATGGTGCCGTTGCGCGGCCAGAACCTCGACCAGGTAATGCCGCTGCTCGAATACTGCCTGGCGCGCGGTTATGAACTGCGCTTTATCGAGCTGATGCGCATGGGCCACCTGGCCAAGGACTCCAACGCGTTCCTGCAGCAATTTGTCAGCTTGCAACAGCTGTTGGGCCTGATCGGCGAACAGCATGAATACTTGCAAGCCAGCGCGCCCATTGACGCGACGGCGGTACGTTATGAAATACCTGGCAAGGGCTACTTCGGGGTGATTGCCAACGAAAGCGTGCCGTTCTGCCGTACCTGTTCGCGGTTGCGGTTGTCGTCCACCGGTTGGCTGCATGGCTGCCTGTCGTCGAGCAATCGTCACTATGTCGGCGACTTGCTGGACAAACCGCGCCACCAAGCGCTGCCAGCGTTGCAGGGCCTGTTGATGAAGGCGTTGGGCGACAAGCAGGAAGTTGCCTTCTCCGGGGGCGCGACCATCATGAAGATCATCGGCGGCTAGTCTTCCAAGCTGGCGCAGAACCTGCATCTCACGCCCATTCGCCGGTTTTCCGTCACCGGCTTCTGGAGGATTAGGATGCGTAGTCTGGTTTTGTTGCTGGCGTCGTTGACGCTGAGTGGTTGCATGACCGTCAGCGATATGGCCGAAGGCACCCGCTATCAGATGAGCGATGCCGGTTTGCTGGATCACAGCGATACCCGTCGCACCGCCTCGGTTCGCATACAGCCGGATTCTTTCGTGTTTATTGCCCAAGGCGCCTTCGTACCGCCGGGTAGCGCTTATCCGCGTCCGAACGTGGTGGCTGAGGAAGCCTTCAACGGTTTCATCGAGTATTTCCCCATGGTGCGTCGTGCCCGTCAGCCAGAAGGTCTTGAGCAGGCAATGTCCGAAGCCCGTGCGGCCGGCGCTCACTATCTGCTGTACTGCCGCTTCGCCAAGGCGGATGACCGTATCGGCAATGCCGATGAGTGGTCCGATCAGGAAGCTCTCGACCGTGTCGGGCTGGACAGCGGCGTCATTCAGATCATGTTGATCGAGACCAGCACCCAGTATTTGATTGATACTGCACGTATTCGCAGTCGTGGCGGTTTACTGACGTTCCACGACAACAAGCCAGAAGATCTGATTGCCCGCCCGCTGAGGCAGTACGCCCGCAGTCTGCTGGGTATGAGTGATCAATAAGCACCAGGAGAACGCTATGACCGATTCCGCCAAGGCCAACGATCTGTTGGCCCAGCTGCCCAAGGGCAAGGGACCGGCGCCGGTACATCTGTGGAACCCGGACTTCTGCGGCAACATCGACATGCGCATCGCCCGCGACGGCACTTGGTTCTACCAGGGCACGCCGATCGGGCGTAAGCCGATGGTCAAGCTGTTCTCCAACATCATTCGCCGCGATGGCGATGACTACTTCCTGGTCACTCCCGTGGAAAAGGTCGGCATCAGCGTCGATGATGCGCCGTTTGTCGCGGTTACGCTGGAGGTCGAAGGGCAGGGCGAAGGCCAGGTACTGCGCTTCACCACCAACGTGGACGATCAGATCGAAGCGGGCCTTGAACACCCCTTGCGGGTGGTGATCGACCCGGTTACCCAGGAACCTGCGCCCTATCTGCGGGTGCGCACCAACCTCGAAGCCCTGGTGCATCGCAATGCCTTTTACCAATTGGTGGAGCTGGCGGTGAGCCGTCCGATCAATGGTCAGAACTGGCTGGGTGTCTGGAGCGGCGGGGAGTTTTTCCGTATCGGCCTGGAACCTTGAGGCCGGTTTTTTTATTTCCCTGAAATAATTCGCTTGCTGGAATCGGGCACTTTCGGTTATCAATTTGTACATGATTAGACATGTCCGATTTGATAAGAAAAAACGCGTCGTCGACGAGCTCATCCGCCGTATCGAAGGTGGAATGATGGCCGACGGTTTCCTGTTGCCGGGCGAGCACCAACTGGCCGAAGAATTTGCGGTCAGCCGTGGCACCCTGCGCGAAGCCCTCGCCGAGCTGAAGCGGCGCAACTACATCGCCACGCAGAGCGGCGTCGGTTCCATCGTCACCTTTGACGGCATGGTGCTCGACCAACGCAGCGGTTGGGCCCAGGCCCTGGCCGACACCGGAGCGCGGGTGAACACTGACATCCTGCGCCTGGAAGCGGTGACCCGCCCCGACCTGTTCAGCCGCTTCGGCAGCGACCAGTTCATCGCCCTTGATCGCCGCCGCCGTACCACCGATGGCACGTCGGTATCCCTGGAACGCTCATTGATGCCCGCGTCCGGCGGCCTGGAAAGCCTGCCGACAGTCGGCCTGATCGATGACTCCCTGACCATCACCCTGGCCGCCTACGGTTTTATCGGTGCCGAAGGTGACCAGTGGATCGGTGCGTCACCCCTCAGTGACGAAGATGCCGAGTTGCTCGGCCGTCCCGCAGGCACAGTGTTTCTCAAGGCGTCACGTACCACCTATGACCGTCGCGAGCGTTTCATGGAGTATGTGGAAAGCTTGCTCGATCCTCTGCACTTTCGCCTGCACCTCCAGTTTGGACGTTCGACATGACCTCGCTCAACCACGCCATCGGCGCTTTCTACGGCCTGGCCTTGGGTGATGCCCTGGGCATGCCGACCCAGTCCTTGAGCCGCGAGCAAGTCCGCGCGCGTTTCGGCGGCATCACCGGCCTGGAAGATGCCGACGCCGACCAGCCTATCGCACCGAACATGCCCGCCGGTTCCATCACGGATGACACCGAGCAGGCGATCCTGGTGGGTGAGTTGCTGGTCGAAGGGCAGGGCGTCATCGAACCGACGGTGCTTGCCCAGCGTTTGATCGAATGGGAAGCGGTGATGCGTGCCAAGGGCTCGCAGGATTTGCTCGGCCCCTCGACCCAGCGTGCGATCAGCATGATCCTCGCCGGCCACACCCCGGAAGAGTCCGGCCGTTACGGCACCACCAACGGCGCTGCGATGCGCATCACGCCGGTAGGCATTGCCGCCGATGTCAGCGACCCGGCGACATTTATCCAGGCGGTGATCCAGGCCTGTCAGGTGACCCACAACACCACGCTGGGAATCTCCAGCGCGGCGGCGGTGGCGGCGGTGGTATCGGCCGGTATCAACGGCGTGGACCTGGGGGGAGCGCTGAACATCGGCACCCAGATTGCCCAGCAGGCGGAAGGTCACGGTCACTGGGTTGCCGGCGGGCGTATCTCCACCCGCATCAGTTGGGCGCGCACGTTGAGTGTCGGCAGCGGCGACAAAGCCCTGTTCGCCGACCTGCTGTACGAATTGATCGGTACGTCCGTCGCGTCCCAGGAGTCGGTGGTGGTGTCGTTCGCCCTTGCCCAACAAGTGGCGGTGGGTGAGATGAGTGCGTTGGAGGCGTTGTGCCTGGCCGCCAGCCTTGGCGGTGACACTGACACGATTGCCGCCATTCTCGGCGCCATGCTGGGTGCGTGCCTGGGCATGCAGTGCTGGCCTGACGCGATGATCGAGCAGGTCAAACAGGTCAATGGCCTGGATTTGCAGCCGCTGGTTCTGGGGCTGCTCAAATTGCGCTGAACACCACAGAGCAAAAATCTGGGCGCTGGCTTGCCTGCGATATCAGTGTGTCATTCATTGATGCACTAACAGGTTGACCGCTATCGCAGGCAAGCCAGCTCCCACACTGATTGCGTCGAGTCAGGATGACCGGTTAACGCTTTGATTCTCTGCCACAACCACAACAATACAGGCACTTGGAGCACCCCTCATGAGCACGACTTCTTCCGGCCAGAGTGCCGGGCAATTGGAAACACGCGGCATCGAACCGGTCCCAGAAGGCGAGTGCAACGGGCACCCGCTGCAACTGTTCTGGGTGTGGTTCGCCGCCAATATAAGCATCCTTGGCTTACCGCTCGGCGCCACGTTGGTTGCGTTTCGCGGCCTGGCGATCTGGCAGGCCATTATCGTGGCGATCCTCGGCGCTGCCGGGTCGTTCGCGGTGGTGGGCATCATCTCCATCGCCGGTCGTCGTGGACGCGCGCCGAGCCTCACCCTTTCCCGCGCCATCTTCGGCGTGCGTGGCAATATCGGGCCGACGCTGGTGTCGCTGATGTCGCGCCTGGGTTGGGAAACCGTCAACACCACCACGGCCGCCTTTGTACTGCTGTCGTTGTGTTCGATCCTGTTTGGTTCGCCGGTCGAGGCGAAAAGCGCGCCAGTGCTTACCCTGATCTTTATCGCGATCTTCGTGCTGCTGACCCTGTCGGTGTCCGGGCTGGGCCACGCCACCTTGCTGGTGATCCAGAAGTGGGCCACCTATGTGTTCGGTGCCTTGAACATTCTGGTCGGCGGCTTCCTCTGCGCGACCATTGATTGGAGCGCGGTGTTCAACGCGACCCCGGCGCCGCTGAGCGCGATGATCATCGGCGTCGGCACCATGGCCGCCGGCACCGGCATTGGGTGGGCGAATGCCGGTGCCGACATGTCGCGCTACCAGCACCGCAGTGTCACCGCCGTGCGCCTGGTGGCATCGGCCGCGTTTGGTGCAGGCATTCCGCTGGTGTTGCTCATCACCCTCGGCGGTCTGCTGTCGGTGGGCAACAACGACCTGGCCTCGGCCACCGACCCGATCGTCGCGATCCGCGACATGCTGCCGACCTGGATGGCGGTGCCGTACCTGATCACCGCGTTTGGTGGGCTGCTGCTGTCCAACAACCTGTCGGTGTACTCGGCAGGCCTCACGACCTTGACCCTGGGCTTGAAGGTCAAGCGCGTGCATGCGGTGATCGTCGACATCGTGGCGATCTTCGCCGGTTCGATCTACTTCATGCTGATCGCCGACAGCTTCTACGGCCCGTTCATCACCTTCATCTCGTTACTGGCCGTGCCGATCACGGCGTGGGTCGGCATTTTCGTGGTTGACCTGATCCACCGTCACTACTACAGCCCCAAGGACCTGCTGGACGTGAGCCCAAGCAGCGCCTACTGGTATCGCGGCGGTGTGGAATGGCGTGCGTTCGGCGCCTGGGCTGTGGCGATCGTGCTGGGTTTCAGTTTCACCACCATTGGCACCACCGCCGAAAACATCTGGTTCGCCGGGCCTTTGTCCGACTCCTGGCTGGGCCACAACGGTCTGGGCTGGATCGTCACCTTCCTGGTGGCCGGCGGGATTTATGCAGTACTGGGTGGCGCAGCTGACCGTCGCCCGGCTTTGGTAGAGCGTCCTAATGTCTAGATTGCTGCACACCGGCCAGGTCATCGTCGACTTGGTCATGGCCCTCGATACCTTACCCGCCACTGGTGGCGACGTGCTGGCGCAATCGGCCAGCTTTGAGGCCGGCGGTGGCTTCAACGTGATGGCCGCTGCTCGGCGTAACGGGCTGCCAGTGGTCTATCTGGGGCGTCACGGTAACGGGCGCTTTGGCGACCTGGCCCGTGCAGCGATGCAGGCCGAGGGCATTGAAATGGCCCTGGCCGCCAGTGCTGGCAAGGACACCGGCTTGTGTGTGTCCCTGACCGAAGCCACCACCGAGCGCACCTTCATCTCCCACATCGGTGCCGAAGGTGAGCTGAATGCCGAGGACCTGGCCAGGGTTGTGCCGCAGCTTGACGACTATGTATACGTCAGCGGCTATAGCTTGCTGCTGGAGGGCAAGGCGCAGCCGCTGATCGATTGGTTACTGGCGTTGCCACGGGAGATCGTGGTGGTGTTCGATCCAGGCCCGCTGGTGAAGGCACCGGACTCGGCCTTGATGCGCACGTTATTACCGCGTATCGACATCTGGACCAGCAATGGCCCGGAAGCCCTGGCCTTTACCGGTGCATTGGATATCGCCGCCGCGCTGCCCGAGCTGAGCCAGCACCTGCCCGCCGAAACGCTGCTGGTGGTTCGTGATGGGCCCAATGGCTGCTGGGTAGGGCGAACGGGCTCGGTTGAGCATGTGCCCGGCTTCAAGGTGCTGGCAGTGGACAGCAATGGCGCCGGGGATGCGCATGCGGGGGTATTTATTGCTGGCCTGGCGAAGGGGCTGAAGCCTGCTGAAGCGGCACGTCGAGCGAATGCAGCCGCAGCCTTGGCGGTAACACGCTGGGGACCTGCAACGTCTCCAGGCACCGCCGAAGTCGACGCACTTCTTACCGAATAAACACACCAAAACCTGTAGGCACCGGCTTGCCCGCGCCTACAGGTTTTTTGTTCAACCGGCTTTGCGCAGTGCTTCGATCAATTGATCCTTGCGCATGCTGGATCGGCCCGGTATGTCCTTGGCCCGCGCTTCTTTCAGCAGGCTTTCCTTGGTCTGGGTCGCCAGCGAAGCGCGGCTGCTGCGTGGGTGGCCCTCACGGGTGGCCGCGGCACGCTTGGCTGATGCTTGCCGGTCCGCGGCTTTCCTGGCCGGCGCTTTGCGCTGACCCGAGCCGCCGGCCTTTTCGCCCCCGCCGGACTGCTTGTTCACGGTGGCCCAGGCACGGGCTTCAGCTTCATCCTTGGGTACGCCTTTGTGCTCATAACTTTCTTCGATACGAGCAGCTTTGCGCTTCTGTGCGGCGGTGTATTTGGCTTTGCTTCCAAGAGGCATTGCGATACTCCTACTGGCCCCGGCAGCGGGGCCAGACCAGACAAAAATGAATTACTGCGGGCCTGCACCGTCGAGCTTGCGCGCCTCATCCACACCGGACGCGGTCAGCTTGATCGGCAAGTTCAACGAATATTCACCGGCGTCGTCGGTGGTCACATGCCCATCCTTGATCAACCCACGGTCCTGCAGAAACGCCAAGACACTGGCGACCTCTTTTTCGCCGCGGTAGTTATCCAGCACCTCCTTGCCTAGACCTTGCGGGTGAGCGTGCAGCAGGCGGGTGAGGACTTCTTTTTCAAGGTTTCTATCGACGTTCATGCGTACCTCTTCATTGGGAGATGATCGGGTGTTCGTCTAGCGTTCGATGGATCAAGGCGCAGGTTGCTTTGGTGCACCTGGGACGTTGGAGTCATCGCCCTTGTTGATGTTGGGCTGATTGATCGCCGGGCCCATTTTGCCGTTACCGACGGCAGCAGGCGCTTGGCGTTGGGTGTCATTGCCTTTGGTGCGCGGGTCAGCGCCGTTATCGATGACCGCACCACCGTTGGAGTCCATGCCGGTGCCCATGGACTTCTGCGACTCGGTGGTGGCGTCAGGCGTTGGATCGGTCGGTCCGGTGGTCGAGCTGGCGGCGAAGGCGCTCAGCGACGCAGCAGACAACAGGCCAGTGAGGGCGAGGGCGGCAAACTTGGAATTTTTCATGAGGGTGTCTCCATATGATTAATGTCCTTACCTACTATTGGTCAGCCCTCGTTTCGTGTTCGTGCCTTGATGGCGACGAACGGTCTTGTGTCACCTGTAAGATTTTGTGTGCCGGTAACCGCGAAAATGCGCTGCAACTCGTCATGAAAGCGCCTTAGTATGTGTGCTTTGAAATTGCCAAGGCTCGCCCATGACCATCGAGATTCGCCCCGCCGTGCCCAGCGATGCTGCGCAGATCCTGACTTTCATCACCGAGCTTGCCGAGTATGAGAAAGCCCGGCATGAAGTGATCGCCAGCGTGGTGGATATCGAGCGCAGCCTGTTCAGCGAGGGCGCCACGGCCCATGGCCTGATCTGCTTGCGCGACGGCTTGCCGATTGGTTTTGCGGTGTTTTTCTTCAGCTATTCGACTTGGCTGGGCAGCAACTGCCTGTACCTGGAAGACCTTTATATCAACCCGGAACAACGCGGCGGCGGGGCGGGCAAGAAGCTGTTGCGCCACTTGGCGAAGATTGCTTTCGATAACGGCTGCGGGCGCTTCGAGTGGAGTGTGCTGGACTGGAACGAACCGGCGATTGCCTTCTACAAATCCATCGGTGCCCAGCCGCAGGAAGAGTGGGTGCGCTATCGCATGGAAGGCGATGCGCTGCGGGACTTCGCCCTGGGCTAGCACCGTTCTGTAAACACTGAAGATCAAAAATGTGGGAGCGGGGCTTGTGTGGGAGCTGGCTTGCCTGCGATAGCATCACCTCGATGCAACTGAAGAACCGAGGTGCCTGTATCGCAGGCAAGCCAGCTCCCACACGGGCCCGCTCCCATATTATTTTTGTGACTGTGCTCAATATATGGGATGAGAATTTATATATTGAGATATTTCAAATGATGGGTTTATAGTCGCCTGCATCAGCACTCACTACCAAAAATAAAACAGGTGAAGCGATGCAGGCACAACCCTTGTCACTCCCCGCCGTGCCCGAGCCAACCTATGGCGAGCGGCTCAACGGCAAAGTGGTGATCATCACCGGCGCCGCCCAGGGCATTGGCGAGGCCATCGTCGCGTGCTTCCAGGCCCAGCAGGCGCGGTTGATCATTGCGGATATCCAGGGCGAAAAGGTCGAGAAGGTTGCCGCCCACTGGCGTGAACGCGGCGCGGACATCTACGCGCAAGCCGTCGACATCACCTCAAAAGATCAATGGCTGGCGCTGGTCAATCTGGCCATCGAACGCTTTGGTCGCGTGGATGTATTGGTCAATTGCGCCGGGGTCAACGTGTTCCGCGACCCGCTGGAAATGACCGACGAAGATTGGCGCCGCTGCTTCGCCATCGACCTCGACGGTGCCTGGTTCGGCTGCCGCGCGGTGTTGCCGCACATGATCGAGCAAGGCATCGGCAACATCATCAATATTGCCTCCACCCATTCCAGCCATATCATCCCCGGCTGCTTTCCCTACCCCGTGGCCAAGCACGGCTTGCTCGGCCTGACTCGCGCCCTCGGCATCGAATACGCGCCCAAAGGCATCCGCGTGAATGCCATCGCGCCGGGCTATATCGAAACCCAGCTCAACGTCGACTACTGGAACGGGTTCCCCGACCCTCACGCCGAGCGCCAGCGCGCCTTCGACCTGCACCCGCCCAAGCGCATCGGCCAGCCGATCGAGGTGGCGATGACGGCACTGTTCCTGGCGACCGACGAGGCGCCCTTTATCAATGCAACCTGCCTGATGATCGATGGCGGGCGTTCTGTGATGTACCACGACTAAAGCGTTTTCCAATAACAAGAAGGAGGTGGTCCATGTTCAAGAAGACTCTAGGCACCCTGGCGCTGGCCATGGCGTTCAGCAGCGTGGCGCTCGCCGAGGAAGTGAAGATCGGCTTCCTGGTCAAACAGGCTGAAGAACCCTGGTTCCAGACCGAATGGGCCTTCGCCGAAAAAGCCGGTAAGGACCAGGGCTTCACCGTGATCAAGATCGCCGTGCCTGACGGTGAGAAGACCTTGTCTGCCATCGATACGCTTGCCGCCAACGGCGCCAAGGGCTTTGTGATCTGCCCGCCGGACGTGTCCCTCGGCCCGGCGATCATGGCCAAGGCCAAACTCAATAACCTCAAAGTGCTGGCGGTGGACGACCGGTTTGTCGACGCCAAGGGCAAGCCCATGGAAGACGTGCCCTACGTCGGCCTCGATGCCTACAAGATCGGCCAGAAACAAGGCGAAGCCATGGCCACCGAAGCCAAGCATCGCAACTGGGACTGGAAGGACACCTACGCCGTCATCAACACCTTTGACGAGCTGGAAACCGGCAAGAAACGCACCGACGGTTCGGTAGAAGGCCTCAAGGCCGCCGGTCTGCCCGCTGACCACATTCTGTTCAGCGCGCAGAAAACCCTCGACGTGCCCGGCAGCATGGACGCCACCAACTCGGCCCTGGTGAAACTGCCCAGCGGTGCGAAAAACCTGATCATCGGCGGCATGAACGACAGCACCGTGCTGGGCGGCGTGCGGGCCACCGAAAGCGCCGGGTTCAAGGCGGCCAACGTGATAGGCGTCGGCATCAACGGCACTGATGCGATTGAGGAACTGAAAAAATCCGACACCGGCTTCTACGGCTCGATGTTGCTGAGCCCTGACGCCTCCGGCTACAAGACTGCCAGCGCGATGTTCGAGTGGGTCACCCAAGGCACCGAGCCGGCCAAGTTCACCGCCCTGGACAACGTGACCCTGATCACCCGCGCCAACTTCAAGGAAGAGTTGAGCAAAATCGGGCTGTGGAAATGATCGGCGCGGCCTTGCGTTTCAACGGCATCGGCAAAGAATTTCCCGGTGTGAAAGCCCTGTCGCAGATCAGCTTTGAAGCGCGGCCGCGCGAGGTGCATGCGTTGATGGGCGAGAACGGCGCGGGCAAGTCGACGCTGCTGAAGATCCTCGGCGGTGCCTACCTGCCCAGCAGCGGCACGTTGCAGATCGGCGAGCAGACCATGGACTTCAAGTCCGCCGCCGATAGCATTGCCTGCGGCGTGGCGGTGATCCACCAGGAGTTGCATCTGGTGCCGGAAATGACCGTCGCTGAGAATCTGTTTCTTGGGCATTTGCCGACGCGCTTCGGGGTGGTCAATCGCAGCCAGTTGCGCAAGCAAGCGTTGGCCTGCCTCAAAGGCCTGGCGGATGAAATCGATCCGGATGAAAAGCTCGGTCGGTTGTCCCTTGGCCAACGCCAACTGGTGGAAATCGCCAAGGCACTGTCCCGTGGTGCCCATGTGATCGCCTTCGACGAACCCACCAGCAGCCTGTCGGCGCGGGAGATCGACCGTTTGATGGCGATCATCACGCGCCTGCGCGATGAGGGCAAAGTGGTGCTCTATGTGTCGCACCGCATGGAAGAAGTATTCCGCATCTGCAACGCGGTGACAGTCTTCAAGGACGGCCGTTATGTGCGCACCTTCGACGACATGAATGCGCTGAGCCACGACCAGTTAGTGACCTGCATGGTCGGTCGCGATATTCAGGACATCTACGATTATCGACAACGGGAACAAGGCGAAGTGGCGCTGAAGGTCGAGGGTTTACTCGGGCCAGGCCTGCGTGAACCGGTGAGCCTGAACGTGCACAAGGGCGAGATTCTCGGCCTGTTCGGATTGGTCGGGGCGGGGCGCACGGAGCTGTTTCGGCTGCTGAGCGGTTTGACCCGTAGCACCGCTGGAAGCCTGGCACTCTGCGGGCAAACGCTGCAATTGCGGTCACCCCGCGATGCCATCGCCGCCGGCGTGCTGCTGTGCCCGGAAGACCGCAAGAAGGAGGGCATCATTCCGCTGTCCAGCGTGGCCGAGAACATCAACATCAGCGCACGCGGTGCCCATTCCACCTTTGGCTGGCTGCTGCGTGACGGCTGGGAAACGACCAACGCTGATCGGCAGATCAAGGCGATGAAGGTCAAGACCCCTAACGCCGAACAGAAAATCATGTACCTCTCCGGCGGCAACCAGCAGAAGGCCATTCTCGGCCGCTGGTTGTCGATGCCGATGAAGGTGCTGTTGTTGGACGAGCCGACCCGAGGCATCGATATCGGCGCCAAGTCGGAGATCTACCAGATCATCCACAACCTCGCCGCCAGCGGTATTGCGGTGATCGTGGTGTCCAGCGACCTGATGGAAGTGATGGGTATCAGCGACCGCATCCTGGTGATGAGCGAGGGCGCCTTGACCGGCGAACTGACCCGCGATCAGGCGGACGAAGCTCGGCTGTTGCAACTGGCTCTCCCGCGTTCGCGGGCTTGAAGAACTCGAGGTGAATGATGTCTGAGGTAAAAACTGCAAAGGGCTTCTGGCCGGGTTTCAACCAGCGCAAGTTTCTCGATGACTGGGTGATGTTGCTCGCTGCATTGAGCATCTTTGTGCTCAGTGCGTTGTTTATCGATAACTTCCTGTCGCCCCTGAACATGCGCGGGTTGGGCCTGGCGATTTCCACGGTGGGCATCGCTGCGTGCACCATGTTGTTCTGTCTGGCGTCGGGGCATTTCGACTTGTCGGTGGGCTCGGTGATTGCCTGTGCCGGGGTGGTCGCGGGCATCGTGATCCGCGACACCGACAGTGTGGTGCTCGGCGTGTCCGCCGCGTTGGCCATGGGGCTGGTGGTGGGGCTGATCAACGGTATTGTCATCGCCAAGCTGCGCATCAACGCCTTGATCGCAACGTTGGCGACCATGCAGATCGTGCGCGGCCTGGCTTACATCTTCTCCAACGGCAAGGCCGTCGGCGTGATGGACGAAGGTTTCTTTGTGTTCGGCAACGGCCAGCTGCTGGGCGTGCCGGTGCCGATCATCATCACCGTGCTGTGTTTTGTGTTCTTTGGCTGGCTGCTCAACTACACCACCTACGGGCGCAACACCATGGCCATCGGGGGCAACCAGGAAGCGGCGTTGCTGGCCGGGGTGAACGTTGATCGCACCAAGATCATCATCTTTGCCGTGCACGGCCTGATCGGCGCTTTGGCCGGAGTGATCCTCGCCTCACGCATGACCTCGGGCCAGCCAATGATCGGCCAGGGTTTTGAGCTGACGGTGATTTCTGCCTGTGTGCTGGGCGGGGTGTCGTTGAGCGGCGGCATCGGCATGATCCGGCATGTGATTGCCGGGGTGCTGATTCTGGCGATCATCGAGAATGCGATGAACCTGAAGAACATCGACACCTTCTACCAGTATGTGATCCGGGGTTCGATCCTGTTGCTGGCGGTGATCATCGACCGCATGAAGCAACGCTGACGTCCTGCCATGTGACGGTCAACATGCGGGAACTGGCTTGCCAGGCTGTGCCAGCCTATAAATTTACTGACTGACACTCCCTCATCGCAGGCAAGCCAGCTCCCACAATGGATCTCCTCTGTTCTGGAGGATGGTATTTGCCATAATGGCGCCGTTTTCGTACTTCCCAATAGGCCCGATATGCAGGAAAACGCCCACACCCCCGTCAAAGACGCTGCCCCCACCGGCACCCAGACCCTGTTGCGTGGCCTGGGCGTGGTGCAAGCGGTGGCGGCCGGTGCGCGGGATCTGAAAGAGATCGCCAAGCGCATCGGCACCACTCGTAGCACCACCCACCGCCTGGCCAGTTGCCTGGTGGAGGAGCGTTACCTGCGCGTGGTGCCGCAGGTCGGTTACCTGCTGGGGCCGAAGTTGATCGAGCTGGGTTTCCAGGCGCGGGAAGAACTGCCGCTGGTGACCTTGGCCATCCCCTATCTGGACGAGTTGTCGGCGCTGACCGGCGATACCATCCACCTGGCGATCCGCGAATACGACGATGTGCTGTACCTGCACAAGAACCCCGGTCGCAATGGTCCGGAAATGCGTTCGCGGGTCGGCCATCGCATGCCGCTGGCGCGCACCGGGATCGGCAAGGCATTGCTGCTCGATGACAGCGTCGCAGAGTGGCAGCGCCTGTACGAAGTCAGCTTGCCGGCGGGTGGTAAAAGTCAGCAATGGCCGCAGCACCCGGAGCAATCCTGGGCGCAGTTCGAGCAGCGCATGCATGAATACGTGGTGGGCGGTTATGCGTTCGACCTGGAAGACAACGAACCGTCGATCCGTTGCGTGGCGGCTCCGGTGCGCGATGCCAGCCGGCGAATTATCGCCGGCATCAGCATCGCCAGTACCGTGCCCTACATGCCGCTGGAGAAAATGGCCGAGCTGATCCCTGTGGTCAAACAGGTCGCAGCCCGGCTGTCGGCGGAGTTGGGGGCAAAGGCCTGATCAGGCCTTCAGGGTCGCCATGTCGATGACAAAGCGGTACTTCACATCGCCGGCGATCATGCGGCTGTAGGCTTCGTTGATGTGGCGGATGTCGAGCATTTCGATGTCACAGGTGATGCCGTGCTCGGCGCAGAAATCCAGGACTTCCTGGGTTTCGGCAATGCCACCGATCAAGGAACCGGCCAGGACTTTGCGGCCCAACACCAGCTTGGCCGCGTTCACGGGCGGGTCCACCGGTTCGATCAGGCCGACCAGGATGTGCACGCCGTCAAAGCGCAGCACGTCGAGGTAGGGGTTCAGGTCGTGTTGCACCGGGATGGTGTCCAGCAGGAAATCGAAGCTGCCGGCGGCGGCTTTCATCTGGGCTTCGTCGGTGGACACGATCACATGATCGGCGCCCTGGCGGCGGCCTTCCTCGGCCTTGCTTGCCGAGCGGGTGAACAACGTCACTTGCGCGCCCATGGCCTTGGCAAACTTGATGCCCATATGGCCCAGGCCGCCCATGCCGAGTACACCGACTTTATCGCCGGCCTTCACGCCGTAGTGCTTGAGCGGCGAGTAGGTGGTGATGCCTGCGCACAGGATCGGCGCGGCGCTGGCCAGGTCGAGCTTGGCCGGGATCTTCACCACGAAGTGCTCGCTGACCACGATGCTGTCCGAGTAGCCGCCCATGGTGTTGCTGCCGTCGACGCGGTCCGGGGTGGCGTAGGTCATGGTCGGGCCTTCGAGGCAGTATTGCTCCAGGTCCGCTTGGCAGGCGTCGCAATGACGGCACGAATCGACCATGCAGCCTACGCCAACCAGGTCGCCGACTTTGTGTGCGGTGACGTTGGCGCCGACGGCGGTGACCTTGCCGACGATCTCATGGCCGGGCATCAGCGGGTACACCGCGATGCCCCACTCGTTGCGCGCCTGGTGGATGTCGGAGTGGCACACGCCGCAGTACAAGATCTCGATCGCCACGTCATCGGCGCGTGGGCTGCGGCGCTGGAAGGACATGGGGGCGAGGGGCGTGGTGGCCGACTGGGCGGCATAACCGATGGCGGTGTACATGGGGGAAACCTCGCTAAAGCAATGACAGGTGAGGCGGCGCATTCTCCGCGCCAGCCCTGGCTACGGCCATGGTGATTGCTCCGAGTCTCATGCCTATTCGTCCGGGAGTGCCCCGTGTTTGGGCCTATGTGACGCCAGACCTGCGATGATGTTCTCATCCCTTTTTCGCGAAGTTTTTTGCCATGTTGCTCACCCGCCATCTCGACGCCAACGCCACACTGGTTGCCTTGATTGAGGGGCTCACGCCCTGCGACGGTTTTTCCCCCACTAACCTGCCCGGCGTTCAAGTGCTGCGCGCCAGTTGCGACGTGGCGCGCGGGCCGCAGATCTATGAGCCGAGCCTGATGTTCGTGGCCCAGGGCAGCAAAGTCGCCTACCTGGGGCCTCGTACACTGGAGTATGGCGCCGGGCACTACCTGATCCAGGCAATGCCGGTGCCGTTTGAGTGCGAGACGTTTGCCATGGCGCCGGATGCACCGCTTTTGGGTGTGACGGTGGGCATTGATCGCGTGGTGTTGGGCGAACTGGTGATGGCCATGGGCATTCAGGCCGGGCCGCCGCCGACGGCGCAGACGCTGGAGTCGATGAGTTCGGTGGTGCTCGATGATGCCATGCGCGGGTGTGTCGAACGGCTGCTGCAGTGCCTGCACGATCCGCTGGAAAGCCGGATCATGGGCCCGGCGCGGGTACGCGAATTGTTGTTCACCGCGTTGCGCGGGCCGCAGGCCGATGTGCTGCGTGCGCTGGTCGAACAGCAAGGGCAGTTTTCGCGGATTGCCACGTCGTTGAATCACCTGCACGCCCATTACGCCGAGCCGCTGAATATCGAGACGCTGGCGGGCTATGCACACATGAGCGCGTCGACTTTTCATGAGCACTTCAAGCGCTGTACGTTGTTGTCGCCGGTGCAGTATCTGAAGCGTTTGCGCTTGCTCAAGGCCCAACAGTTGCTGCTGGTGGAAGGGATGGGGGTGGCGCAGGCGGCGCATAGCGTGGGGTATCAGAGCACGTCGCAGTTCAGCCGGGAATATAAGCGCTACTTCGAGCGCAATCCCGGGGAGGAGCGGGCGGCCTGATGACTTCAGGCACAACACACTCAATGTGGGAGCGGGCTTGCTCGCGAAAGCGGTGTATCAGTCAGCAAACTTGTATCTGACCCACCGCCTTCGCGCGCAAGCCCGCTCCCGCAGTTGATGTGTGTTGGCCATAAAAAAGGCTCCCGTTCGGGGAGCCTTTTTGTTCAAGCAACGGACTTACATGTTCGGGTAAGTCGGCCCACCGGCGCCTTCCGGCGTGACCCAGGTGATGTTCTGCGAAGGGTCCTTGATGTCACAGGTCTTGCAGTGCACGCAGTTCTGGGCGTTGATCTGGAAACGCTTCTCGCCGTCTTCCTTGGTGATCACTTCATACACGCCCGCCGGGCAGTAGCGCTGCGCCGGTTCATCGTAGAGTGGCAGGTTGGTGCCGATCGGGATGCTCGGGTCTTTCAACTTCAAGTGGCACGGCTGTTCTTCTTCATGGTTGGTGCCGGAGATGAACACCGAACTCAGCTTGTCGAAGCTCAGCTTGCCGTCGGGTTTCGGGTAATCGATCTTCTTGCTGTCTTTCGCCAGCTTGAGGCAGGCGTAATCCGGCTTGGTGTCGTGCAGCGTGAACGGCATCTTGCCGCCCAGGATGTTCTGGTCGAACCAGTTGAAGCCGGCGCCGATGATCGGGCCGAACTTGTGCATCGCCGGGCCGAAGTTGCGGCTGGCGAACAGTTCTTCGTAGAGCCAGCTCGATTTGAAACTATCGACGTAAGCGGTCAGCTCATCACCGCCTTCGGATTCGGCGAACAGGCGGTCGGCCACGGCGTCGGCGGCGAGCATGCCGGACTTCATTGCGGTATGGCTGCCTTTGATCTTGGCGAAGTTCAGGGTGCCGAGGTCGCAACCGATCAGCGCGCCGCCCTTGAAGACCATCTTCGGCAGCGAGTTCAGGCCGCCTTTGCAGATGGCACGGGCGCCGTAGCTGATGCGCTTGCCGCCTTCCAGGTACTGGGCCAGCACCGGGTGATGCTTGAGGCGCTGGAACTCATCGAAGGGCGACAGGAAGGTGTTGCTGTAAGACAGGTCGACGATCAGGCCGACCACCACCTGGTTGTTTTCCAGGTGATAGAGGAACGAGCCGCCTGTGTTTTCGGCGCTCATGATGTCCAGCGGCCAACCGGCGGTGTGCACCACCAGGCCAGGCTGGTGCTTGGCTGGGTCGATTTCCCAGATTTCCTTGAGGCCGATGCCGTAATGCTGGGCGTCGGCGTCGCTGTCCAGGTTGAAGCGCTGGATCAGTTGCTTGCCGATATGGCCACGGCAACCTTCCGCGAACAGCGTGTACTTGCCACGTAGTTCCATGCCTGGGGTATAGACGCCTTCTTTCGGATTGCCTTCGCGGTCGACGCCGAGGTCGCCGGTGATGATGCCGCGGACCACGCCATTTTCGTCGAACAGCGCTTCCTGGGCGGCGAAGCCTGGATAGACTTCCACACCGAGGTTCTCGGCTTGCTGGGCGAGCCAGCGGCACAGGTTGCCCAGGGAAATGATGTAGTTGCCTTCGTTGTGCATGGTCTTGGGCACAAAGAAGTCAGGCACCTTGGTGGAGGCTTCGGGGCTGCGCAGTACATAGATGTCATCGCGCACCACCGGGGTGTTGAGCGGGGCGCCGAGTTCTTTCCAGTCCGGGAACAGTTCGTTCAGGGCGCGTGGTTCGAACACGGCACCGGAGAGGATATGCGCGCCGACTTCGGAGCCTTTCTCGACCACGCAAACGCTGATTTCCTTACCGGCTTCGGCGGCCTTTTGCTTCAGTCGGCAGGCGGCAGACAGTCCCGCCGGGCCAGCGCCGACGATGACCACGTCGAATTCCATGTATTCGCGTTCCACAGGCTATCTCCTACTCAAGGCTCAACAGGCTTTTTTTTCTAATGGGTGGAGGTTCGGTGTCGTCTTGCAGCAACGGCAGGACCCACCTTTCTCTCTAGGTGGCGCATTATATCTACACCACTGTCAGCGTCCAATACAAACGTTTGTTTGAATTGCCCGCAGGCTAGGTAAATCAAAGTGGTGCGGCTTATGACTGGCTATTTTGCCGTATTGACCAGAATAGGTGTTCCGGTCAATATACGGTCGGTTTTGCGCTAACCGTAGGCAGACTGCAGGTTTCAAGAGCACGTCCAAAAGCAAGACAGGTGGCGCGCGTCCAGACAATGGCGCGCAGTTTACACGCTGCGATAAAGAATGACCTCTCAGTCACTGCTGACGAACGGTCACCATTTCCCGTGAGCAAGGTCATCCGCCGACGTTTTTGGAGGTGCCCTTGTGTGCCGATGAGCATCAACCGCCAGGTTCGCCTAGGCGACTTTCTTTTCACCGGAGAGTAACGAGGAATCCATGAAGGTTCTTGTAGCTGTCAAACGCGTTGTCGATTACAACGTGAAAGTTCGCGTCAAAGCGGACAATTCCGGCGTCGACCTTGCTAACGTCAAGATGTCGATGAACCCTTTCTGCGAAATCGCTGTGGAAGAAGCCGTCCGCCTGAAAGAGAAAGGCGTGGCGACCGAAATCGTCGTGGTTTCCATCGGTCCTACCACCGCTCAAGAGCAGTTGCGTACCGCCCTGGCACTGGGCGCCGACCGCGCCATCCTGGTCGAGTCCGCTGAAGAGCTGACCTCCCTGGCCGTTGCCAAGCTGCTCAAAGCCGTTGTCGACAAGGAACAGCCTCAGCTGGTGATCCTTGGCAAACAGGCCATCGACAGCGACAACAACCAGACTGGCCAGATGCTGGCTGCGCTGACCGGTTACGGCCAGGGCACCTTCGCTTCCAAAGTCGAAGTGAACGGCGACAGCGTAGCTGTGACCCGTGAAATCGACGGCGGCGCGCAGACGGTTTCCCTGAAACTGCCAGCCATCGTCACCACCGACCTGCGTTTGAACGAGCCGCGCTACGCGTCCCTGCCAAACATCATGAAAGCCAAGAAGAAGCCGCTTGAGTCCCTGACTCCGGATGCCTTGGGCGTTTCCACCGCCTCTACCAACAAGACCGTCAAGGTTGAAGCACCGGCTGCTCGCAGCGCGGGTATCAAGGTCAAGTCTGTTGCTGAGTTGGTCGAGAAACTGAAAAACGAAGCGAAGGTGATCTGATCATGACTATCCTCGTAATCGCCGAACACGATAACAAGGTGCTGGCCCCGGCCACCCTGAACACCGTGGCCGCTGCCGCTAAAATCGGTGGCGACATTCACGTGCTGGTTGCCGGCCAAGGCGCTGGCGCCGTGGCTGAAGCCGCTGCCAAAATTGCTGGCGTGAGCAAAGTCCTGAACGCTGACAACGCCGCCTACGCGCATCAGCTGCCGGAAAACGTTGCGCCACTGGTTGCCGAGTTGGGCAAGAGCTACAGCCACATCCTGGCTGCCGCTACGTCCAACGGCAAAAACATCCTGCCACGCGTTGCTGCGCAGCTGGACGTTGACCAGATCTCCGAGATCATCTCGGTCGAAAGCGCTGACACCTTCAAGCGCCCGATCTATGCCGGTAACGCCATCGCGACCGTACAGTCCAACGCTTCGGTCAAAGTCATCACCGTGCGTGCCACCGGTTTCGACCCGGTTGCCGCCGAAGGTGGTTCGGCGACCGTTGAAGCCGTTGCCGCTGCTCACGACGCTGGCACGTCCAGCTTTGTTGGCGAAGAGCTGGCCAAGTCGGACCGTCCAGAGCTGACCGCTGCCAAGATCGTCGTTTCCGGCGGCCGTGGCATGCAGAACGGTGACAACTTCAAGCACCTGTACGCCCTGGCCGACAAGCTGGGCGCTGCGGTCGGCGCTTCCCGCGCGGCCGTCGACGCAGGTTTCGTACCCAACGACATGCAGGTCGGCCAGACCGGCAAGATCGTTGCGCCACAGCTGTACATCGCCGTTGGTATCTCCGGCGCGATCCAGCACTTGGCGGGTATGAAAGACTCCAAAGTGATCGTCGCGATCAACAAGGACGAAGAAGCGCCAATCTTCCAGGTGGCCGATTACGGCCTGGTGGCGGACTTGTTCGAAGCCGTCCCTGAGTTGGAGAAGCTGGTCTAATCCAGTCGCTTCACTTATAAAGAGCCCGGTCCTTGTGACCGGGCTTTTTTTTGACTTGGAGACACCCGCCATGGAATTGCGCCCCTGGGCTGTACTGATGGGCCTCACATTACTGCCTGCGCTGTCGTTGGCCGCCGGCAAATGCGATCGCCTGGTGATCACCGGCAGCCCGGATGCACCGCCGTTGCTCTGGCGCGACCCGCAAGACCCTACGCACCTGATCGGCGCCACCGCCGATGTATTGCAACAAGTGGGCAAGGACCTCGGGTTGAAAATCGACCTGCTCTACGGTGGCAAACGCTCCCTGGCCCTGGAGGAAGTGCGCAGCGGGCGCATGGACATCCTCGCCGACGCGCCGCTGAACCTGGGTGAGCTGGAAACGCTCGACTACATCCACCCGGCGCTGGTGCAACTCGACTACCTGGTGTGGACGCGCAAGGATTCGGCGCTGGACTATGCCACCGCCGCCGACCTGCACGGGCACACAGGCGCGGTGTCAGAGCGCGCGCGGTTGAGCGCGGCCTTCGAAACCTTCGCCAGTGAGCAACTGAGCCTGGAACGCCTGCCGTCGCTGACGCCGGCATTCCAGAAACTGCTGCTGGGTGAGGTGGACTACGTGCTGGCCGGACGTTATTCCGGTATGGCCATCGCGCAGACCTTGGGCATGAGCAACGACCTGGTTGCCCGGGATATACCCATCGACCAGCCGGGCCTGTACCTGGCGATTTCCCATAACTCGGCCTGCAATGATCCGTGGCTGCGCGGACAGCTGGCCAAAAAGATGACAGAATTGCCCGCGTCCGGTGTGGCGCAAGCTGCGTTGCAGAGCAATCTGGAACGCTGGAAAGCGCAATTGCAGCAACCCGTCGGCACCCCAACAAAGTAGGGATTTTCAGTGACTTTTCGACCTCTTTTCGCGGCCCTCGCCGTTGTCGCTCTGGCGGGATGTGCAGCCGATCCTGCGCCGAATGAACAAATGCGCCTCACCCAGCAAGCCTTGGAGCAAGCCAGTGCCGTGGGTGCCAACGCGGATGAATCGCCTGAATTGAAACTGGCCGAAGCCAAGTTCGCCCGGGCCAAGTCGAGCATGGCCGACCAATCCTACAAAAACGCGCGCATGCGTCTCGAACAAGCTGAGCTGGATGCTCGCCTGGCCGAGGCCCAAGTGCTGACCCGCAAGAGCCAGGAACAATTGGACGTACTCAGCACCCGTATCACCCGCCTGCGCAAACAACTGCAGTTGGGAGAAGCCCAATGAGCCGGATGATCCGCGGGTTGAGCTATGCGGTGCTCCTGGGCACCGCCGTGTTGGGCGGTTGCGCCAGCCACCCCGACAGCGAGCAGGCCTTGCAACAGGCGGGTAACGACTTCCAGCAGGTCAAGGAAGACGCCAACGTGCTGCGCTTTGCGCCCAAGGACGTGATCCGCGCCGGTGAGTCCCTGGCCCGCGCCGACCGCTTGTCCAGCTACTGGGGCAGCGGCGCCGACGTGGTGCATTACGCCTACCTGAGCCAGCGCTACAGCGCCATCGCCCGCGAGCACACCGAACAGGCGCTCAACCAGGAGCGTGGCGCCAAGCTCGAACTGGAGCGCCAGCGCCTGCAATTGGCCCTGCGGGAAAACAAGCTGATCAGTGTGCAGCAACAGGGCAAATGGCTTGAAGAGCAGATCGCCAGTTTGGCCACTACCCAGACTGATCGCGGCCTGGTGATGACGCTGGGCGATGTGCTGTTCGATACCGGTGAAGCAGAGCTGAAAAACTCGGCCAACCGCACGGTGTTGAAAATCGTACAGTTCCTGCAACTCAACCCCAAGCGCGTGGTGCGCATCGAGGGTTACGCCGACAATACCGGCGGTGAGCGGGAAAACCTCAAACTGTCCCGCGACCGCGCGCAGTCAGTGGCGGATGTGCTGGTAGACCTGGGGATCGACGAAAAACGCATCCAGGTCGAAGGCTATGGCGACCAGTATCCCGTCGAAGCCAACGCCTCCGAGCGGGGCAGGGCGCAGAACCGTCGGGTGGAAATCGTGTTCTCTGACGAGAAAGGCCAGCTCGGCGCCGCGCGTTAGGCGCTTGGCATAGATCACCATGTGGGGGCGGGCTTGCTCGCGAAAGCGGTATATCAGTCGATATTTCAGTGGCTGACAAACGGTTTTCGCGAGCAAGCCCGCTCCCACGTTCTTTCGAAGTAGCCCCACAACTCTGTACGCCACCCTTTCAGTTTTTACTGTCACTCCCGCCCGCGCTCGACTATTGTGGCAACTGTCCCCGTACACTTCTAAACTGTGCCGGTATGTTTCACACAAAAATAAAATACCCGTGAAATCGAGTGCTGCGTCATGACCAATCTGTTGCTTTACCAACGTATCGCCCAGCAGCTGGCTGAGGATATCCGGCGCGGTGTCTATCAACCGGGCGAGCGCGTGCCTTCGGTGCGCAAGATGAGCTCGCAGTTGAACGTGAGTCACGCCACGGTATTGCAGGCCTACGCCAACCTGGAAGACCAGGGGCTGATCCGCGCTCGGCCGCAGTCCGGCTATTACGTGCACCAGACACCCGCACTCACCGCGCCGACGCCGGACATCGCGCGTGTCGAACGCCCGGGTCTGGTCACCCGCAGCAGCATCATCCAGCAGGTACTGGGTGAGTCGCGCCGCGAAGGTGTGTTCCCGTTGGGCGCCGCCGTGCCGAGTGTGGATTACCTACCGGTACGCGCGCTGCACCAACAGTTGGCCAAGGTCACGCGCTTCCAGAGCCCACGGGCATTCAGTTACATGTTCAGCCCCGGTTTCGAGCCGCTGCGCCGCCAGGTGGCGATCCGCATGCGCGATGCCGGTGTGGTGGTGGACCCTTCCGAAGTGGTGATCACCCACGGTTGCGTTGATGCCCTGCAGATGTCGCTGCGGGTGTTGACGCGGCCTGGCGACCTGATTGCCGCAGAGTCACCGACCTATTATGGCTTGCTGCAACTGGCCGACCTGCTCGGCCTCAAAGTCATCGAGATCCCCAGCGATCCGTCCACCGGCATGAGCTTGGAGGCGCTGCAATTGGCGGCCAACCAATGGTCGATCAAGGCGCTGGTGTTGACCGCGCGGCTGAGCAACCCGTTGGGCGGCACCATGCCCGAAGAACGGCAGAAACAGTTGCTGCGCCTGGCGTCGGACTTCGACATCCAGATTGTCGAGGACGATATCTACGGCGAGCTGATGTTCGAATTGGGCCGCACCAAGGCCCTGAAGGCCTATGACCGCCTGGATCGAGTGATCTATTGCTCCAGCTTTTCTAAGACGCTGTCCCCCGGCGTGCGCATCGGTTGGATGATCGCCGGTAAGTACCAGCAGGAAATCCAGCGCTTGCAGATGTTCAGTACCCACTCCGCCTGCAGCGTGACCCAGATGGGCGTCGCTGCGTACCTGGAAAACGGCGGCTACGATCGCCACCTGCGTTACATCCGCCAGGAGTACCGCAAGAACCTCAGCGCCTTCCAACTGGCGGTGCAGCAATATTTCCCGGAAGGCACACAGATGACACGTCCGACCGGCGGTTTCATCCTGTGGGTCAGTTTGCCCGGACGGGTCAACACCCAGGAACTGCACGTACGCGCACTGCAACAGGGCATCAGCATTGCACCGGGGCTGATCTTCAGTAACACCGAGCAGTTCAACCACTGCATTCGCCTCAACTGCGGTACGCCGTGGAACCGCGAGGCAGAGCGGGCGCTGATGACCTTGGGGATGCTGGCAAGCCAGTTATGCCAGGAAACCGCAGCCGGACTGTGACGCACGGAAAGGGGACAAATCCTATAGCGAGCTAATCACCGCGCTTGTCATGCCGCGCACAACAAGCGAGCATATGGCCCTCTGCCGTTAATGCTGTAGGCAATATGACTTCGATTTTTCGTGCGGTTTTCGTGATTGGCCTGATAAGCCTGTGCAACGTCGGCACTGCGCTGGCGGCGGCGCCTGTGAGCGAAACCAAGCCCGCCGCCAGTACCGAGCAGAAGCCCCCGGCGAAAAAAACGGCCCCCGTAAAAAAAGCGCCAGTGGTGAAGAAACCCACCGCCGCCGCCAAAAGGCGGGCGGCCACCAAGGCCAAGGCGTCCCGCGAAGTGGCGCAGACACAATTGCCACCGGCACAGTTGGACCTGTCGCTGCCTTCTGACATGGTCAGGCACTTGCAACCCATTGGCACCATGCCCAAGCCGAAAAGCGTGCCCCTGCTGCCGCCGATGTTTGGCGAGAAACCGACTGACAACAGTGCATTCCAGATCAACGGCCGCCTGCTCAGCAATGAGATGAGGCTGCAATTGCGCAACGAAGAGCGGCGCGATGTGGAAGGTGCAGCGCTGGATTTCGAGTTCAAGCAGTAAACTTTTCCCACAAAGGTGACGTCGACCGCCGACCATGTGTCGGAGACTGATCAGTCACTTTTGTTTTCTGCGAAAAACCACTGTTAGGCCATTTTAAAACGGCTGTTTTAGGGCGTACCCTAGCCCGGCCATCCACATTGAGTCGTCGAGGACCTGCTGGTCATGAATTGCCGTGAAGGCTGTGGCGCGTGCTGCATCGCCCCCTCCATCAGTTCGCCATTACCCGGAATGCCACAGGGCAAACCGGCAGGCGAACGCTGCCTGCACCTGTCGGTCGAACAACTGTGCCTGCTGTTCGGTCAGCCGGAGCGACCGGCGGTATGCAGTGATTTCAAGGCGAATATCGAGGTCTGCGGCACCGACCAGGCCGATGCGATCCGTTTGATCGGCTGGTGGGAGCAAATGACGGCGGCTTGATGGGCTTTACTATCGGAACTTCAACAATAAGGAATACAACAATGGGTTCGCTGAAACGAATGGCTGTGTTGTGCGGTTTTACGGTGTTGTTTGCTGCCACTGCCCAGGCTGAGGATTGGCAAGTCGCCAAGGACGAAGACGGTATCAAGGTGTCCCTGAGCGAAATTGCCGGCTCTAAATACAAGGCGTATCGCGGTGTAACGGTGATCAAGGCGCCTGTGGCAAAAGTCGTCGCCCTCCAGGACGACGTAGCCGGTGCCTGTGCCTGGATCCACGAGTGCAAGTCCCAGAAGCTGGTCGATAAGAAAGGCGACGAGAGTTGGACCTACACCCAATTCAAAGCCCCGTTTCCCGTGACGGACCGTGATTCCTACCTGCATATCACCACGACCAAGGCGGCCGACGGCACGCTGACGCGTAAGCTGGAAGGTGTGCCGACCTACAAGCCTGAAGAAAAAGGCTACGTACGTGTCGCCCAGGTCGACGGCTTCTGGAAGCTGGTGCCCAAAGGCGACAACCAAACCGAAGTCACCTACCAGGTGCACACCGAGCCAGGCGGCAGCGTGCCATCGTGGCTGGCCAACAAGTTCGTGGTGGACGCACCGTACAACACCTTGAAAGCCTTGAAAGAACGCGCTGAAAAGTAAGCGCAGTTGATCAGGTGTCTCCTACCTTGGGTGGAACGTTTGCCGAGCCCCCAAGGTCCAGATAGAAGTAAGCCCACACACGGGTTTTATCGAGGAGGCACCGATGCAAAAGTGGCAGATTACCTTCGTTGATGATCACGGCGTGAAGTCCGTCGAGCAGTTCACCTGCGACCAGAAGCCCAGCCTCGAAGATGCGGCACACATGATTCGCAACAAGTTGGTGCCCGTTGCCGCCGAACTCGATCTCAACGACTTCGAAGGCCGCCAGCCCGAACCTACGCTCAAGATCCTCAAAGACCAGAACGGTATCCAGATTCTCGACATCTCTCCCGCCGCCTGAACATTCCCTGTACACCCTTAAAACCCCTCTGGTGGAGGCGAAAGCTTCGCGCTACTCTGCAAGGGAGATCAGCGAATGAATCGCTAGGTTCTGGTCTTGTCAGCTACATGCTTGTTTTCCAGCGGTGAAGTTATTGCCGTAGTTCCCACGCCAGTAAGGCGTGGGCTTCGGGAAGCACGGAAAGTCTATCCATCAATTCGAGGAGCACTTTTCATGAGCACAGCCTATCAAGAAGACATCAGCACCAACGTCCTGCGCCGCATGAAAGAAGGCGGCTTCGACTTCTCGCGTTTTCACCCCATCGAGTTCTACGCCATTTTCCCGGATGAGGAACGTGCGCGCAGGGCTGCGGGTGAGTTTCGTGGGGAATCCCTGAATGCCCAGGTCAGCGCGCGCGACGACGGCGCCTGGTACCTGGAGCTAAGTAAAATCATGTCGGCCACCTACGATGGCATAGGAGACTTCGAGCAGGACTTCGGGGCGGTGGTCGAGCCGCTGGGCGGGATCATCGAGGGATGGGGCGTGAAGCAGGAGGTGCGTGGGTTACCCATGTAGCAGCAGTTTATGAGCAGCACAGCGTGTCGGCTGACCTTTTGGGTCGGCCGATTTTGTTTGTGCAGCATGCTCAACATCGCCCTCGCTGCTACATGTTTCAGGGCGCAAAAAAAAACCACCCAAGAGGGTGGCTTAAAGGGAAGAGCGGTTCGCTGAAGCGCTAGGACGTGTCCTGTTCAGCAGATGGGCCGATTATCCGCAGACTTGGCCAGGCAGTGAAATCAACTCTGACTATGCTGTTGATAGTCAAAGCCCGCATTGCGATGAAGCGTCGGGCGGTGCACCGGGCATTCTGCGCACCAGGACGGTGCGACTGGATTCTGGTTGTAATTCAACTCACTGATTTTTAAGTGTTTATGCCGCTGGCACGGGCCTTGCGATGGTTCTTTCGCCCGGGTGACAAGGAGTTCGGCATGATCCGCACTTATTACGATGAAATGTACGATGGGGCAGGCCAGGTCCGGCCTCATTACCGCGAGTTCGCGCGCTGGTTGGCCGACACCCCTGATGATCTGTTGGCCCAGCGCCGACGCGAGGCCGATTTGCTGTTTCACCGCGCCGGGATCACCTTCACGCTTTATGGCGACGAGCAGGGCACCGAGCGGTTGATTCCTTTCGATACCATCCCGCGCAGTATTCCGGCCAGCGAATGGCGGATTGTCGAGCGCGGCTGTATCCAGCGGGTCAAGGCGCTGAACATGTTTCTCGCCGATCTGTACCACGAACAGCGCATCATCAAGGCCGGAATCATTCCCGCCGAACAGGTGCTGGCCAACGAGCAATACCAGTTGGCGATGCAGGGCTTGGACCTGCATCGTGACCTTTATTCCCACATCTCCGGCGTCGACCTCGTACGCGATGGTGACGGCACCTATTACGTGCTCGAGGACAACCTGCGCACACCGAGCGGCGTGAGCTACATGCTCGAAGACCGTAAGATGATGATGCGCCTGTTCCCCGAACTGTTCGCCGCCCAGCGCATCGCGCCCATCGACCACTACCCCAACCTGTTGCTGGACACCTTGAAAAGCTCCAGCCCTCTGGATAATCCCAGCGTGGTCGTGCTGACGCCGGGCCGTTTCAACAGCGCGTTCTTCGAACATGCCTTTCTCGCGCGAGAAATGGGCGTGGAACTGGTGGAGGGCGCCGATCTGTTCGTGCGCGATGACCGTGTCTTCATGCGCACTACCGACGGGCCCAAGGCCGTGGACGTGATCTACCGCCGTCTCGATGACGCGTTCCTCGACCCATTGGCTTTCAACCCGGCGTCCATGCTTGGTGTGCCGGGCCTGCTTGCGGCCTATCGCTCGGGTAATGTGGTGCTGGCCAATGCGATTGGCACCGGCGTGGCGGATGACAAGTCGGTATACCCTTTCGTCACCGAGATGATCCGTTTTTACCTGGATGAAGAACCCATCCTGAAGAACGTTCCGACGTTCCAGTGCCGTAAGCCCGACGAACTGTCCCACGTGCTGGCCAACCTGCCAGACCTGGTGGTAAAGGAAACCCAAGGCTCAGGCGGCTACGGCATGCTGGTGGGCCCAGCGTCCACCGTTGCGGAAATCGAAGCCTTCCGCGCCCGTATCAAGGCCAAGCCCCACGCCTATATCGCCCAGCCGACCCTGTGTTTATCCACGTGCCCGACCTTTGTCGAAAACGGCATCGCGCCGCGTCATATCGACCTGCGCCCGTTTGTGTTGTCCGGCAAGGAAACCCGTGTCGTGCCTGGCGGCTTGACCCGAGTGGCACTGCGCGAAGGCTCGTTGGTGGTCAACTCGTCCCAGGGCGGCGGCACCAAAGACACCTGGGTGGTCGAGGACTGATGCCATGTTGAGTAGAACTGCCTCGGATCTGTACTGGATGTCGCGCTACCTGGAGCGTGCGGAAAACCTCGCACGCATGCTCGATGTCAGCTATTCGCTGTCGCTGATGCCCCAGGACGGGCGTGGCGATGGCCTGCACGAACTGGCCATGCCGCTGTTGATCACCGGCACCCTGGAGGATTACCACGAACGTCACGGTGAGCTGCACGCCGAACGCCTGTTGCACTTCTTTGCGCTGGATGCTGCCAACCCGGCCAGCATCTACAGCTGCCTTGGCGCCGCGCGGGCCAGCGCCCATGCAGTGCGTGGGCGAATTACCGCCGATATGTGGGAAAACATCAACGCCACCTGGCTGGATATTCGCGATATCGCCCAGCAGGGCTTGAGCCGCTATGGCATGAGCCGGTTCTGTGAGTGGGTAAAAGAGCGTTCTCATCTGTTCCGCGGCGCCACCTACGGCACCATCATGCGTAACGATGCATTTCGCTTCATTCGCCTGGGCACTTTCATCGAGCGTGCCGACAACACGCTGCGCCTGCTGGACGCCCGCTATGAAATGGCCGGCGACCGTGCCGACGCCGTCACCGATGGCACAGCGCACGCCTACTATCAGTGGAGCGCCTTGTTGCGCGCGTTGTCGTCGTTCGAGGCCTACACCGAGATCTACCGCGATGCGCCCGGCGCGCGGCAAGTCGCCGAGTTGTTGCTGTTGCGCGCCGATGTGCCGCGCTCGCTGCGCGCCTGCAGTGAAGAGATCGACCAGATCCTGGCCAGCCTGCCCGGCCTCAACGGCCGGCCTGCCCAGCGCCTGGCCGCCGAAATGGACGCGCGCCTGCGCTTCACCGCCATCGATGAAATCCTCGAGGAAGGCCTGCACGCCTGGCTGACCGACTTTATTCCCCTGGTCCGCCAATTGGGCGACGCCATCTACAGTTCCTACCTGGAGGCGGCATGAGACTCTCCATCAGCCACGAAACCACCTACCACTACGAAGACCAGGTGCGTGCCAGCATCCAGTACTTGCGCCTTACGCCCCACGACAGCGAGCGCCAGCGCGTACTCAGCTGGCAGCTCGACCTGCCGCGCCCGGTGCGTGCCCAGGTGGATCCGTTCGGCAACATCCTGCATGTGCTGACCTTGGATGAGCCCCACGACGCCATCATCATCGGCGCCCGTGGCCAGGTGGACATCGACGAATTGCGCGAGGCCGAACATGAGAGCCAATCGGCGTTCCCGTTTCTGCGTTGCACCCGCCTGACTGAACCTGACGAAGCCTTGCGCGGTTTTGCCGACCAGCAGTGCCATCAACGTCGTGACCGCACCGCGTTGATCGACCTGATGCATGCGCTCAACCAGGCGATGGTCTACACACCCGGCGCCACCGAAGTCGACACCTGTGCCGCCCAGGCCTTCGCGGGTCGTGCGGGGGTGTGCCAGGATCACACCCATGCATTCCTGGCGTGCGCGCGCAGCCTGGGGATCCCTGCGCGGTATGTGTCGGGGTATTTGTACAGTGAGGACAGCACGCACCTGGCCAGTCACGCCTGGGCCGAAGCCTGGCTGGATGACGCCTGGTACAGCTTTGATGTGACCAACCAGCTGTCACGGCCGGAGCGGCATTTGAAACTGGCGGTGGGGTTGGATTACCTCGATGCCTGCCCGGTACGCGGCATGCGCCGTGGCGGTGGGCATGAGCAGATGCATGCCAAGGTGTTTGTGGCGCCGACCCCGGTGATCGCCGTCCAACAGCAATGATCTCCAGAGCGGAGCGTTCCCCCTCAGTGGGAGCGGGCTTGCTCGCGAATACGGTGGGTCAGCCACACATTTATTGACTGACACACCGCTTTCGCAAGCAAGCCCGCTCCCACAGAGGGAATGCGCCAAGCTTATGGCTGCTTACGCCCTGCCATGTGTTTCAAATACCCCACCAACAAATCCAGCTCACTGTCCGGCAACACACTGGCCGCAAACGCCGGCATCTTCGCCTGCGGCCAGTGCCGCAAACTCTGCGGGTCACGGATGTAGCGCTTGAGGAAATCGGCGCCGAAATACTCGGTGGGGTTATACGGAATATTCAAATCCGGCCCCACCTGCGCATCACCGGCACCATTGAGCCGATGACAGGCCAGGCAGTTCTTCTGGAACACTGCAAAACCCTGATTGATCGGGTCGTTGGCCGCCAGTTTCGGGTCAGGCAATAACGCCGGAAAGCGCTCCGCCACGGTCTTCAATTGTTTGATCCTGGAGATCTGGAACGGCCACTGCTCAGGGCTGATGTGTCCGGCTTGCGGATCGGTCCATACCAGGTAGAACGGTCCCGCACTCGGTTTACCTTCCGCCAATGCCGGCCAGGGTTGCGCAGGATCTTCCACCGCCAGCCAGGCGCGTGCGCCGTGGGTTTCCAGCAGTGGCGCGGCCGTGAGTTCGGCGGCGAAACCATCCAAGGCAATGGCTTGCAGATGGCTCTCAGGTTTCAACCCCGGCAGCAGCGACGCCAAAGGCACTGCGCGATAGCTCATAGTGCGCTTGTAGGAAACGTCATCGACGATTTGCACCGTTTGCACCTGGGGATGGGTGAGCAGGTCATCGGTCTGCCACGTCTTGCTGGTGTGGTCGAGTTCGAGAGTCAATTGTGCTGCCGAAGCGGGAAGAGCGATCAGCAAGGCGAGGAGGGCGAAGATCGATTTCAAGAGGGAGGCCCGGTGTGAAGTGGCGATGACGCTCACGATACCGGAAATCGGCGCGCAAAAAGGCAGCCCCTGCAGGACCGCTATGCGCAATGTCCCGGCAGGTGCTGCCAAAAGCTGCAAACCCGGTGCTGTGAAGGCACTGAATGTAGGCGTTGAGGGGTCACCCAATGACCTTGGTCAGGTTGGGCAAAATCAGAATCAGTGTGGTGGCGAACAGAATAAGTCCCGCCTGACGTACTTTCGAATGTTTAAACATGGCTGACTGCCTTTTGTTGTTATTCCTGAGCGTCAAATGCATGCCGGTGTCTTTCAGTATGGCGAGATGACGTGTCGCTTTTCTTACAGCCGCTCCAGCAAAACCCGGCAGCAGCCTCCTACTGATTCAACCTTAGAGCCCTCGTTCTTCGTGGCTTAGACTCATTTCATATCAGCTAATAAGCATTTCTACTTAAAAAGGCATGAGGCATATCGCCATCTTGGCGCCAATGCCTTGGCTAGACAGCTAAAACGATTAACCCGGCAATTAGCTTAGGAGACTACCGTTCGTCCGAGCGAGGGGGTCAAAAGCAATGAGCGCATCCGTCATTGAAACCGTGTCAATCGGGCCTAAGGTAGAGGCACACATGCACAGCGGTTCGAGGACGTCATGACCCAAGCTTTGATCTTTGATGCGATACGCACGCCCCGTGGCAAAGGCAAGGCCGACGGTGCCTTGCACAGTGTCAAACCGGTGAACCTGGTGGCCGGCCTGCTTACGGCATTGGCCCGGCGCAGTGACCTCGACACCCACCAAGTGGACGACATCGTGCTCGGCTGCGTGACCCCGATCGGCGACCAGGGCGCCGACATCGCCAAGACCGCCGCCCTGGTGGCGGACTGGGACATCAGCGTCGCCGGCGTGCAGATCAACCGCTTCTGCGCCTCGGGCCTGGAAGCCGTCAACGTGGGCGCGATGAAGGTGCGCTCCGGCTTCGAAGACCTGGTGGTGGTCGGTGGGGTCGAGTCCATGTCCCGCGTGCCCATGGGCAGCGACGGTGGCGCTTGGGTACTCGACCCGCAGACCAATATGCACAGCCATTTCACCCCACAGGGCATCGGCGCGGACCTGATCGCCACCCTGGAAGGGTTCACCCGCGACGACGTCGACGCCTTTGCCCTGCATTCGCAGCAGAAAGCGGCCAGGGCCCGTGCGGACGGTTCCTTCAACAAGTCGCTGATCGCGGTGCAGGACCAGAACGGTATTGTGCTGCTGGACCATGACGAATTCATCCGCGGCGACTCCACCCTGGAAGGCCTGGGCAAGCTCAAGCCCAGCTTCGAAATGATGGGGCAGATGGGCTTCGATGCAACCGCGTTGAGGGTCTACAGCCATGTGGAGCGCATCCACCATGTGCACACACCGGGCAACAGCTCCGGTATCGTCGATGGTGCCGCGTTGATGTTGATCGGCTCCGAGGCCAAGGGGCGCGAGCTGGGCCTGCAACCCCGCGCGCGTATCGTCGCCACGGCGGTCACCAGTACCGACCCGACCATCATGCTCACCGGCCCTGCGCCCGCCACGCGCAAGGCCCTGGCCAAGGCTGGCTTGCGAATCGAAGACATCGACTTGTTTGAGGTCAATGAAGCCTTTGCCTCGGTGGTGCTCAAGTTCATCAAGGACATGGGCATCGACGCGGCGCGGGTCAACGTGAATGGCGGCTCCATCGCCATGGGCCACCCACTGGGCGCCACCGGTTGCGCGATTCTCGGCACCTTGCTCGACGAACTGGAAGTGCGCCAGCAGCGCTACGGCCTGGCCACCTTGTGTGTCGGCGGTGGCATGGGCATCGCCACCATTATCGAACGCCTCTGAGCCCAAGGAATTTGTCATGACCCAAGCTATTCGTTACGAAAAAGGCCAGGACGGCATCGTGGTGCTGACCCTCGACATGCCCGGCCAAAGCGCCAACACCATGAACGGCGCGTACCGCGAGGCCATGGCGGCGATGGTCGAGCGTCTGGAAGCGCAAAAAGATGACCTTGCCGGCGTGGTAATCACCTCGGCCAAGAAGACATTTTTTGCCGGTGGCGACCTGAATGAACTGATCAAGGTCGACAAGGCCCACGCCAAGGATTTCTACGACAGCGTACGGGAACTGAAAGCGCAACTGCGCCGCCTGGAAACCCTCGGTAAACCCGTGGTGGCCGCCATCAATGGCGCGGCGCTGGGGGGCGGCTGGGAGATTTGCCTGGCGTGTCATTACCGCGTGGCGCTGGACGACAAATCGGTGCAGCTTGGCCTGCCGGAAGTCACCCTGGGCTTGCTGCCGGGCGGCGGCGGGGTGGTGCGCATGGTGCGCATGCTCGGGTTGGAAAAGGCTTTGCCGTATTTGCTCGAAGGCAAGAAAGTGCGGCCGCAGCAGGCGCTGCAAGCCAGCCTGGTAAATGAGCTGGCGGCGGATCGCGACGAGCTGTTGGCCAAGTCCCGCGCCTGGATCCTGGCCAATCCGGACGCCAAGCAACCGTGGGACAATAAGGGCTACCAGATCCCAGGCGGTACACCGTCGAGCCCCAAAGTGGCGCAGATGCTGGCGATTGCGCCGTCGATTCTGCGCAGTAAGACCCAGGGCTGTTTCCCCGCGCCCGAGAAGATCCTCTGTGCCGCCGTCGAAGGTGCCCAAGTGGATTTTGATACTGCGCACCTGATTGAAACCCGCTATTTCACCGAACTGGTGACGGGGCAGGTGGCGAAGAACATGATCGGCACGTTCTGGTTCCAGCTCAATGAGATCAACGCGGGTAGCTCCCGGCCGCAAGGTTTTGCGCCGTACGTCACGCGCAAAGTCGGCGTGCTCGGCGCAGGGATGATGGGCGCAGGCATCGCCTACGTCAGCGCCAGCGCAGGCATCGAGGTGGTGCTCAAGGACATCAACCTGGCGGCCGCCGAGAAGGGCAAGGCGCATTCGGCGGCACTGCTGGACAAGAAAGTCAGCCGTGGGCAACTGACCGCCGAACAGCGGGAAACCTTCTTGGCGCGGATTCATCCTACGGCCACCGATGAAGACCTGGCCGGTTGCGACCTGATTATCGAAGCGGTGTTCGAAGACCGCGAACTCAAGGCCAAGGTCTCAGCCGCCGCGCAAAGTGTGGTCGGTGCCGACGCCGTGATCGCCTCCAACACCTCCACCTTGCCCATCAGCGGCCTGGCCACGGCAGTGCCGGATCAAACCCGGTTCATCGGTCTGCACTTCTTCAGCCCGGTGGACAAGATGCCCCTGGTGGAAATCATCAAGGGTGCGCGCACCAGCGACGAAACCCTGGCCCGTGGTTTCGATTTCGTACTGCAAATCAAGAAAACCCCGATCGTGGTCAACGACAGCCGTGGCTTCTTCACCTCGCGGGTGTTCGGCACCTTCACCAACGAAGGTATCGCCATGCTCGGCGAAGGCGTAGCGGCGCCGATGATCGAGACTGAAGCGCGCAAAGCCGGCATGCCGGTAGGGCCGTTAGCGGTGTCGGATGAAGTTTCCCTCAGCCTGATGAGCCATATCCGGCAGCAGACGGCGAAGGATCAGCAGGCGGAAGGCAAGGCCGTGCCGACACATCCGGCGACAGCGGTGATCGATCTGCTGGTCAACGAATACCAGCGCATGGGCAAGGCGGCGGGCGGCGGCTTCTATGACTATCCCAGCGGCGGGCACAAGTACCTGTGGCCGGAGCTGAAAAGCCGCTTTGAACGGCCCGACCAACGTATCTCGCCACAGGATGTGCGCGACCGCCTGCTGTTTATCCAAGCCATCGAGACCGTACGGTGTGTGGAGGAGGGGGTGTTGATGTCCACGGCGGATGCCAACGTGGGGTCGATCTTCGGCATTGGCTTCGCGGCCTGGAGCGGTGGCGCGTTGCAGTTTATCAACCAATATGGGCTGAACGACTTCATAGCCCGCGCCCGCTACCTGGCCGAGCAATATGGCGAACGCTTCATGCCGCCCGCGTTGTTGCTGGAGAAAGCCGCGCAAGGTGACGTGTTCCGGTGACTAAGAGGGGCTTGCCTTGAAGGGGCATTTCAAGGCAGGCTCTGGGGTGTGCAATATTCCCATCACCGTGTCAGGTATTTTTTATGTCGCTACGCGTCTGTATCCTGGAAACCGATATCCTGCGTCCAGGCTTGATCGATCAATACCAAGGGTACGGGCAGATGTTCAAGCGCCTGTTCTCCAAGCAGCCCATACCCGCTGAGTTTGTCGTGTACAACGTGGTGAACGGCGAATACCCGTCGGAAGATGAAGTGTTCGATGCCTACCTGGTGACCGGCAGCAAGGCCGATTCCTTTGGCACCGACCCATGGATCCAGACCCTCAAGACCTACCTGCTCGAACGTTACGAGCGCGGCGACAAGCTGCTCGGGATCTGCTTCGGCCACCAACTGCTGGCACTGTTGCTCGGCGGCAAGACTGAACGCGCCGGCCAGGGCTGGGGCATGGGCATTCACGACTACAAGCTGGATGCCAAGACACCGTGGATGAGCCCTGAAGTGGAGGAGCTGACGCTACTGATCAGCCACCAGGACCAGGTCACCACGCTGCCGGACAATGCCACGGTCATCGCCTCCAGCGCCTTTTGCCCGTTTGCCGCGTACCACATCGGCGACCAGGTCCTGTGCTTCCAAGGTCACCCGGAGTTTGTCCACGACTATTCCCGCGAGTTGCTGGAGATTCTGCAGACCACATTGGGCGAAAAGGTCTACACGAACGGCGTGGCCAGCCTGGAGCGCGACCACCACGGCGCAACCGTGGCGGAATGGATGATGCGTTTCGTGGCGCACAAGCCCGAGGTCCAGGTTTAAAGCCAGCCCGAACGCTTGAAACTGGCCCACAGGCTGGTGCAACCCACCGCGATAAACCCGAGCACCGCAAAATAGCCGTAGTGCCATTGCAGCTCGGGCATGTTCTGGAAGTTCATCCCGTAGATCCCTGCCACCGCGGTGGGGAACGCGAGAATCGCCGCCCATGCAGCAAACTTGCGCTGCACCACACTCTGGCGCGACGCCTCCAGCAGTACACCGATCTCGATGGTCTGGCTGGCGATATCGCGCAGGGTGGTGAGATCTTCCATCTGCCGTGTCACGTGGATCTGCACATCACGGAAATACGGGCGCATGTTTTTGTCGATGAACGGGAAGTTGAGTTTCTGCAGCTCCTGGCTGATCTCCACCATCGGCGCCACATAGCGCTTGAGCCGCAACACATCGCGACGCAGGCCGTGAATCTTCTGGATATCCCGCTCGCTCAGCGAACTGCACAGCACATTGCGCTCCAGCTCATCGATCTCGGCATGGATCGCCTCGCTCACCGGTTGGTAGTTCTCGGTGACGAAATCCAGCAGCGCATAGAGTACGAAATCTTCCCCATGCTCCAGCAACAGAGGCCGTGCCTCACAACGCTGGCGCACAAAACCGTAGGACGCCGAGTGCCCGTTGCGTGCGGTGATGATATAGCCGTTGCCGGCAAAGATATGGGTCTCGATAAACTCCAGCTTGCCGTTTTCGCGCACCGGTGAGTAGGTGACGATAAACAGCGCATCGCCGAAGGTTTCCAGCTTCGGGCGGCTGTGTTTTTCCAGGGCGTCTTCGATGGCCAATTCATGCAGGTTGAACTGGCGTTGCAGGTTGGAGAGCTCCTGAGCGTCAGGCTCTTCCAGACCGATCCATACAAAGTGGTTGGGTTTGGCGGCCCAGGCCGCCCCTTCATCGAGGGTGATATCCGTGACTTTCTTACCGGCACTGTAGACAGCGGCCGCAACAACTCTACCCATGGTGCTGATCGCTTCTTATTGGGAGGACAGGTGTTGGGCAGCTTAGCCTGAATGGCGTTCCGTTGTAGCTACCGTTGCGGCAAGCTTTTTTGTGGTGAACGAGCTTGCTCGTGCTGGGGGGCGAATCGCTCCAAAGCGTTAAAGAGGGCCCGGTGCCAATTCGCGATCCATCTCCTCTATGCACGCCTCCATCTGCGCATGACACGCCTGCATCAACGCGGGGATGTCATCCGGAGTCATCCCAATGGTAGGAATCGGCGGCAACGACCGTATGAGCACATCCCCACTGTTCCAGCGATTGAGCTGCATATGTGTCACGTAACTGCTGACACACACCTGCACGATCGGCACACCGGCCGCAATCGCCATATGGAACGCGCCTTTCTTGAACGGCAGCAACCCCTTGCCCAAATTGCGCGTGCCCTCCGGGAACACCCAGATCGACGTGTCCTCATGTTGCAACGTGTGAGTGGTGGTGAGCATCGCACGGCGAGCCTTGTACGCATTGCCCCGGTCGATCAGCACGTTACCCGCCAGCCAGAACAACTGACCGAACAACGGCACCCATTTCAGGCTTTTCTTGGCGATACACACGGTGCGGTAAGGCACCACGTTACCGAACACAAACAGGTCATAGTTGGACTGATGGTTGGCGATAACCACGCAGGTGCCGGGCTTGTGGCGCAGCGAGTCCACATCGGCCTTTACGTTCAGCCCCAGAATCCACATGGCCGGCAGCGCGTAGAGGCGAGCACACAGGCGACTGTTGTCCGGGTTGAACGGTCGACACAGACCGACCAACACGCCCAGCACACCGGCGAGCATAAAGTGCAGGCCCATCAACAACATACGCAGCAGAAAAAGCATCGACACAGCCTATCCGGACAAAAGGTGGCGCAGTGTACGGATGTGCACTGTATTCGGCAATTAGCCCTGTAGAGGTAGGAGATAAGCGATGTTTAAGAGCATGTTTCAGCATCTATCGACACGGGCAGGCTAGAGCGGCTCAATAGGATTCGGATTAGTTTGTAAGAAAAAGCCCGACTCAAGGTCGGGCTCTGGCGTATCAAGGGTAGGACTTAGCTCAGGATATGCCCCTGGTCCTGGATGATTGCATCGTCCAGGGCTTCCAGCAGCGCTTTGCGCACCTTCAACTTGGTGTGTTTGTGAGCATTCATGTTCAATTTCTTCAACTGACGCGCCGCTTCCAGGGCTGCCGCATGCAATTCTTCCGGTGCCACCACCTTGTCGAGGAAACCGGCTTGCAACGCGCCCTGTGGGTCAAACATCTCGGCATTGATCACCGAACGATGGAACGCCGACTTACGCAGACGATCTCGCGCCAGCTCGATACCGGCGTGGTGCATGGTCATGCCGATCGCCACTTCATTCAGGCCAATGCTGAACGGGCCTTCCACGCCAATCCGATAGTCTGCTGACAACAGCAGGAACGCACCCTTGGCCACCGCATGCCCAGGGCACGCCACAATCACCGGGAACGGGTGCGACAACAGACGGCGTGCCAAGGTCGAACCGGACGTCACCAGGCCGATCGCCTCTTTAGGGCCGGCGGTCATCACCTTCAAATCATAACCACCCGACAGAATCCCCGGCGTGCCGGTGATCACCACCACCGCCCGGTCCTTCTCCGCCTGATCCAGCGCTTCATTAAACGCACTGACCACCGCCGGAGAAATGGCATTCACCTTGCCGTTGCTCAAGGTCAGGGTCGCGATACCGTCTTCGAGGTGGTAGGCAATCAACTCACTCATGACGCGGTTCCTTGTAGGATTTTTTATAGAAGGCTAGTTAATAGACGTGCATGCGCAGACGTTACCCACCACGCCCGCCCCGGTAAAGCGCTGTGACTGACTGCCCAGTCAGACTTTTCCCGCATATAGGCGTTTGAAAAGCCGGGGGCAGGGCGCAATCGCCGCCCCAGACCCATCCTGCCGATGCCTGAGAATGGCACAATCACCGCCCCTTGCCGGGCGTGGATCGGCATAACCGGCTAACCGCATGAAAATTCTGAAAAAAACCTTTGCCATCAGAAAGGCTTTCGACTACATTAGCGCGCCTCGACAGACTGAACTGGTTTGCCGAGATACGGTGAAGTGTCCGAGTGGCTTAAGGAGCACGCCTGGAAAGTGTGTATACAAGAAATTGTATCGAGAGTTCGAATCTCTCCTTCACCGCCAAATTACGAAAACGCAAACCCCTGACTTTCCTAGAGAAAGTCGGGGGTTTGTGGTTTTTGGCGCCTGAAAAATAGCCCCATGGGACCACCATGGGAATGGTGCGCCTTTTTGGTGCATAAATACTGAGCCCATGGACTCGAACGTCCTCGCTTGCGCCAAGAGTCGGTTCGGTCCCACGTGAGCTAGGCTTTCCGCACCGCTCATCAACGACGAATGCCAGTTTGATAAGGCGTCTCTGAAGTTCGTGAGGCCGAATTCCCCACTAGCCCCGCACCAAGCTGTGCAGGCCGTAGAATCAAAAACTGAGTCCTTCTATGAACAAGATGAGCCTACCACCTTTAGTAGGTGAAATCCGCGATGGCAAACTCACGTGGCAGCGCCTCGATAACTTGAATTACGAGTTAATTGGTTATTTTTTGTCCTGCCATCTCATCATTGAGCACTACCTTGATGAGTACCTAAAGTCCCAATACTCCAAGCTGGACTGGGATTCCTCTAGGCAGTCGTTTGGGCAAAAAGTCTCGCTTCTTGCTTCAGATGGTTATCCGGAGAAGTACAACTCCATTTCCGCTATCAAGCATATGAACAACCTTCGGAATAAGCTCAGTCACAATATCGACTTCAAAATAGGTAGTGTTGAGTTACTTCCGCTCTCTCAATACCTGAAGAAAGCCTGCGGGCCGGAGTACGTGGAATCAACCCAGCCTAAAGAAATTCTAGAGATGTTTACTTCACTGGTGTGCGTTTGGTTTGCCTCTAGAATCAGCTTTAATGCCAATCAGACAAAGTAAAATAGGGGCTGAGTTCAATCTTTGTACGGCAGCTTTCATTACTGTGGGTTGCCTCATCCATTGTCCCTATACAACCGACCGCTTCGGTCGATCGTGGCATTTGCCGACGGGTGAATAGAACGCCGCTTATGTAAAAAAGCCCCCACACTTAGACTTGGTGTGGCGGCCTTTTTGTGTGCCCTCGTAAACCAGAACCCCCTGGATTGCTATTCCGAAGCCAGGGGAATTGGTCGCTAAAGCTCTAAAGCGACCTGCAGTATTTCTAGGGTAGCGGTACATCCATTCGCCGGCCTATGACATCCAGCAAGTCACACCCGTCGCGCATTGGAATTGAGCACAGCAAGGCAAAGTCGCTGAGTACCACCGCATCGCTGCCTATCTCACTACGTAGCGCAAGATTCTCAAGCACCTGCGTCACCGAGCGGATTCGATAGTTGGCGGCATCAAGAAGGATTTCCAACGGGACGGTTGTGTCGACGAAAAGGGCGGGTGTGGCGCTGTCGTTGCTGGTGAGTGCTATGTATTGGTTCATGCCTTAAGTCCGTTCACTTAGAGGATGTGAGCCACGCATTTGTCGCCAAACAAAAGGTGGCAGCTGTACGCAGGTTGGCGAACCGGGACAAGAACGGACAAAGACCGGCAGACCCGAAGGTCTCCCACGCACAGCTACCATGAAGCAGCTTATTGCGTGCAGGGGCATCCCGCAAATCTGCCGGGAAGCTTTTGCCTCTTGTAGTCGAGTCGCCAAACCCGGTCGCCCTGTGAGCGACCGTTGGACTATAGGCGGGGTGAATTTGAAGTGGGAGAGTGGCGCTTCTGAATAGGCCGTAGGAAATTGCCCAAATCAATTATCAGGGCCAGTACAGCCGATTCAGTGGATACACACGCCCGGCCTATTTTCTTCACGCTCAACCGTCGCAGGTTAAGGTGTCTCTTCCGTATTCAATAACGGCCCAACCGACCCAAATGGATAGCTGCCCATTCCGATGCGCAACGGCGCTATCGGGTTCGCTGCGGCGCCTATCAGCAGTACATTGTCGATGACAATGGTTTCCCCTGGCGCACGGTTATCCGCTGCGACGATAAGGTAGTAGGTTCCGCTGTTTTTCACCGTGCCTTTCAAGACCTGGCTGATGACCCCCACGATGCCAGACGCCTTGCCAAAGCCTTCAGCCTGCACATTGCCTTGGGCGTCCATCAGGATCAAATAAGGGTTCAGGGCGTATTTGCTGAATCCCAGGCACGCGTTGACGCACCAAGAGTTAACGTCGATATGGAAGGGTTTATCTTTTATTAAGGCTACGCTGAATAATCGGTAGTTCGACGGGATCCCGTTGATCAGGATGCGCGGTTCTTCGGCCGTGATCTTCCACTGGGGCGGCCGCCACCCTGGGTCGATCGGCATGGGCACCGCTTGAGTGTTACGCATGGCCTCAGAGGGGGTTCGCGCTAACGGCGTGCTGCTGTTTTTGACTTGTTCTTCAAACAGTGTTGTCGGATTGCTTGAACAGGCGGTGATTAACAAACAGCACAGCAATAGAAACAGACTCCGCATTCGTACTTCCCTGTCATTGTCGTTTTCGAGAGGGCAAGACTACCACCCCGCGCGTCAGGCTTGTACGTACACCCAAGCCCTCAACCCCACAGCCACCCCCACCTTTTGACTGCACCGCGTCAGATATGCAGCCACGCCAGGCTGCCCAATACCACTGCCACACCCGCTGCCGCATACGACAGGCGCTTCAACCATTCCCGCCTCGTCAACAACGTAATCGCCGCCAACGAGATCGCGATCTGAATCGCGGTCATTGCCTGGGCCCAGCGGTGATGCTGGTGCAGCGCCTGTTCCGATTTTTCATCCCATTCCTTTGAGGTGGCTTCAAGCGTTTCGGCTTGTTTGCGCACGTCTTCCTTCTGGCGCTTGTAGCGTTCGAGCTCGTCCTTGTAATGCGCTGCATCCACGCCGGGAATGTGAGTGGCCAGTTCCGCAAGGTTCTGCCGGCTGGATTTGGCCTGGTAATAGTTCCACTGGTTCGCGGCTTCGGTCTTGATGATGGCGGCGTTGTTTTTGTCCATGGCCGCTTCACTTTCGGTGGAGCCGGCCTGGTAGCTGAGCATGGCGCCGAGAGTCGCCATGAGGGCGGTCATCACGGCGATGCGGCTGGCGAAACTGTCACCTCGCCCGTGGGCATGTTCGGTGGTGTGCTCGAGGTGTTTTTCGTGGGGGCTGGGGACTTCGAAGGCTTCGGACATGGTGGCGTCTGTGAAGGGACTGAGGGAGTCTGATTCTTCACCAGTGAAGCTGTCTCAATCCTGTACGTAACGCTGCAAACCTTCCACCAGGGCGTCGAACATTACGCGGCAGCGCGGGCTGTTGCGCAGGTCTTCGTGCATCGTCACCCAGGTGTCCAGCCTGAGTGCAACGCCTTCCGGCAGGACTCGGCGCAGGCGTGGGTCGCGCTTGGCCAGTTGGACCTGGCAGCCGCCGATGCCGGCGCCGGCGCGGATCAGGGCCAGTTGCGCCAGGTCGCTGTCGCTGCTGCAGGCGAAGGTGCTGCGTTCGAAGCCCTTGATGGCCAGGCTGCGGATAAACGCATTTTCCTGATCGAAGCCGATCACTGAGTGGCTGGCCAGGTCTTGCATGTGCAGGGGCGTGCCGTGTTTTAGCAGGTAATCATCGCGGGCATGCAGGCCGATTTCGATCAGGCCAATGCGTCGCGCCAGCAGTTGTTCCTGGCTGGGACGGACCATGCGCACGGCGATATCGGCTTCCAGTTGCAGCAGGTCGCTCAGGCGGTTGGTCAGGACCAGTTCGACCCTGAGGTGCGGGTGAGTCTGGCGCAATTGCGTGAGGATCGGCGGCAGCACTTCTACGCCGACCACTTCACTGGCGGACACGCGCACCACGCCGCGCACGTCGTCGCCTTGAGAAGAGGCCGCACGTTCAAGCGCCGCTGCCGTGCGCTCCATGGTTTCGGCGTGGGCGCGCAGGGTGCGGGCCAGTGATGTGGGCAACAAACCGTTCGGTGAACGGGTAAACAGCACCACGCCCAGCGCCGTTTCCAGCGCGGCAATGTGCCGTCCGACCGTGGGCTGTGTAATGCCGAGCTGCCGTGCGGCCCCCGACAGCGATCCCTCCCTGAACACGCCGAGGAACGATCGGTAAAGCTCCCAACCAATAGTCGATGCCATGCATAAATGTATAGCGACTGCATTGTGTTCGGCAATTTATCTATAGCGAGACTGCACACAAAATGGCCACACCAACCACTGTGGGAGAAGGCCATGAAAAAGGTTCTGGTACTGGGTGCAACCGGCGGGATAGGCGGTGAAGTGGCGCCACAGCTGAGTGCTGCAGGCTGGGAAGTGTGTGCGTTGACCCGTGATGTCGACAGAGCCCGCAGCCAGAACGCAGCGTTTACCTGGGTTGAAGGCGATGCGCTCAATCGTGATGCGGTACTGGCGGCTGCCCGTGGGTGCGCGGTCATCGTGCACGGAGTCAACCCACCGGTTATCGCAATTGGGCGGAGCAGGTGCTGCCGATGATCGACAACACCATCGCAGCAGCCCTCGTCGAAGGCGCCACTATCGTATTGCCCGGTACGGTCTATAACTACGGGCCGGATGCATTCCCGGTGTTGCACGAGGATTCACCTCAGCACCCGCAGACCCGCAAAGGCGCAATCCGCGTGCACTTGGAGCAGCGCTTGCTGGACGCCTCCCGTCAGGGGGCGCGGGCGCTGATCGTGCGCGCCGGGGACTTTTTCGGCGCGCGGGTGGCTAACAACTGGTTTGCCCAGGGTTTGGTCAAGCCCGGAAAGCCGGTGCAGGTCGTCAACTACCCAGGTGCCCCGGGTGTGATGCATCAGTGGGCGTATCTGCCCGATGTAGCGCGCACGATGGTCGAGCTGATTGAGCGTCGAGCAACCCTCGACGCCTTCGCCTGCTTCCACATGGCCGGGCACGTGGACGCGGATGGCACACAGATGGTCCAAGCGATTCAGCGCGTAATGCTGCGTAGGACGGGGCATCAACCGCGCGTCAATCGTTTCCCGTGGTGGTTGCTGAAAGTGGCAGCACCCTTTGTCGTCACCCTGCGCGAGATGCAAGAGATGCGCTACCTGTGGCAAACCCCCTTGCGCATGGATAACCAACGCCTGTTGGCGGCCCTGGGCCATGAGCCGCATACGCCGCTCGAAGCAGCGGTGGAAGCTACGTTGGCCAACCTTGGTTGCTTGCCTGCGCACGCCTGATCAAGCACGCATACACCGCGATATTGACCAGCAGCACCACCGTCCCGAGCGCCAATTGAATCCCAGGGGTCAACCCCGCCGGGTAGATCAGCGTGAGGATGTAATGCTCGACAAAACCACCGCCGTAACCGTCTTGTCCGGCGAGGTGACGAAGCAGGTTCTCCCACCGGGTCAACGGGCAGGGCAGGTGCAGCACTTCCACCGCCACGCCCCAGGCGGCCGCCGGCAAATGCAGCCAGATTACCCGGCGCCACTTCAGCGCGAGCAAGCCTCCAAACAGCACGAACAGGATAAAGGTGAGGTGAAACAGCACCAGGCTGTCGGCAGCGAGACGGAAGAGCATTGCGGGTACTTCGAAAGGAGGGGACTACAGTCTAAAGGGTTGCTTGCCGGCAAGCGTGGCCGTTATTGTGCTGAATCCTTTTAGTCCTCTCCCAAGGTTCTGTTGCGATGAATGCACCGCGTACCGCAGTCGGTCCAATCAAGGCCGTGATTTTCGATATGGACGGGTTGTTGCTGGATACCGAAGGCATCTACACCGAAGTTACGCAGATCATCGCCGAACGCTACGGCCGTACCTACGATTGGGGCATCAAGCAGCACATCATCGGGCGCGGTGCCCAGGACTTGGCTGACTACGTGGTGAAGGCGCTGGATTTGCCGATCACACCGGCGCAGTTCCTGGAAATACGCGAGCCGCTGATGAGCGAGCGCTTCCCCAAGGCATTGGGCATGCCTGGCGCTGAAGCCTTGGTGCGGCACTTGAAAGCGCACAATATCCCGATTGCGGTGGGCACCAGTTCGTCGCGCAATTCGTTCGGCCACAAGACCACGCTGCACCGCGAATGGTTTGGCCTGTTCGATACCATCGTCACCGCTGACGACCCGGAAGTCGGTGCTGCCAAGCCTGCGCCGGACATCTTCCTCACCGCCGCCCGCCGCCTGGGCGTTGCGCCCGAGGACTGCCTGGTGTTCGAAGACTCGCCGTTTGGCGTCACCGCCGCCAAGGCCGCGCACATGACCGCCATCGCCGTGCCGGATGAAGCCATGGCCGACAGCAAGTACCACCATGCCGACCAGATCATCCGCAAGCTCGCGGACTTTGACCTGGCGGCCTATGGCTTGCCGCCCCGTCCCTGAATCAAACACAGGTCAACCCTGTGGGAGCGGTCTTGCTCGCGAAAGCGGTGTATCAGTCGATGTATTAAGTGACCGATACTCAGCCTTCGCGAGCAAGCCCGCTCCCACAGGGTTTTGCAGTGTTTAAGAAGTACTAGGCGCTGAAGCCACCATCGATGGTCAAACTGGCACCTGTGATGTAACCCGCTTCCGGCCCTGCGAGGTAAGCCACAAAGCTGGCGATCTCTTCCACATGCCCGTAACGCCCCACCGCCATCAACCCGATCAAGCTTTCGGCAAAATCGCTGTTCGCCGGGTTCATATCGGTGTCCACCGGCCCAGGCTGCACGTTGTTGATGGTGATGCCGCGTGGCCCCAGATCTCGCGCCAGGCCCTTGGTCAACCCCACCAGCGCCGCCTTGCTCATGGCGTACGGGCCGCCACCGCCAAACGGCATGCGCTCGGCATTGGTGCTACCAATGTTGATCACCCGACCGCCGTCACCCATATGCTTGGCCGCTTCCTGGGTCGCGATAAACACGCTGCGTACGTTGATCGCCAACGTCTGGTCAAAATCTTCCAGCTTGAAATCTTCCAGCGGCGCAATGGCCAGCACACCGGCGTTGTTCACCAGAATGTCCAGGCGACCAAAGGCTTTGACGGTGGCGTTGACGGCGTTGCGGATCGCCCCGGCATCGGCGCTGTCGGCGTGGATCGCCAGGGCTTTGCCGCCCTCGCTGATCACGCTGTTCTGCAGTTCTTCAGCCTTGGCGACCGAGCTGACGTAAGTAAAGGCGACTGCTGCACCCTGCGCCGCGAGGCGCTTGACGATGGCGGCGCCGATGCCGCGGGAACCGCCTTGGATCAAGGCGACTTTGCCGCTGAGGTTCTGTGTGGTCATGTCGATCTCCTAGCTGTTCAAGGCAGGATGCCTTGTTGTTGGGGCCGAGTATCGACCTCGCCAGTTCCTCCCGGTAGACCGTGATTGCTATAGTCTGTGTAAACCAAAAGTTTAGAGTGAGTCGATATGGAGAGCTTTGGCAGTATCGAATGCTTCGTGCGCAGCGCTGAAGGCGGCAGCTTTGCGGAGGCTGCCCGGCACCTGAGCCTGACCCCGGCAGCCGTCGGCAAAAGTGTCGCCAAGCTGGAGGCGCGCCTGGGGGTGAGATTGTTCCAGCGCAGCACTCGGCGTCTCACTCTGACCGAAGCCGGAAAACTGTTTCTGGAAGAGGTCAGCGGTAGCCTCACCACCATCCAGAACGCCATGGCCAACCTGGCGAGCGCTGAAGGGCGGCCGGTAGGGACGCTCAAGGTCAGCATGGGCACCGTGTTTGGCAATCGCTATGTGGTGCCACTGCTGGGGGAGTTCATGCAGCGCTTTCCAGACATCAGCCCGGATTGGCATTTCGATAACCGTCAGGTGGACCTGATCGGCCAAGGTTTCGATGCGGCCATCGGCGGCGGTTTTGAACTGCCCCAGGGGGTCGTGGCGCGCAAACTCACACCGGCACATCGGGTATTGGTGGCGTCGCCGGATTACCTGGCGCGACGCGCGCCGGTATTGACCCCAGAGGACTTGGCGCGCTGCACGGGGATTCTCATCCGCTCCCCCCAAACCGGCCGCGTACGCTCCTGGCAGTTGACCAGCACCGAGCGTGAACACCGCCCGCTGGTGCTTAAGTCGAGAATGACCATGAGCGACTCTGAAGCTGCCTGCTGCGCCAGCGCGCAGGGCCTGGGCATCGCCCTAGTGAGCATGCCCATGGCCGTGCCGTTTCTGGACAGCGGCGCGGTGGTGCGGGTGCTGCCCGACTGGTATGTCGACGACGGCAACATCTCCATTTACTACGCCGAACATAAACTGCTACCCGGCAAGACCCGCGCGTTTGTGGATTTCATCATCGAGCAGTTTGCCGAACAGCAGTTGAGCCAGCGTTTTAACGCGGCCAGCCGATGATTTTTTTCGGCCTTGGCGTCGCATAAGTCCTGATTTTCGACGTCGACAACCCCAACCGCACCAGCGATTCGGCGATGGTCACTGCGGCGGTTACGCCGTCCACCACTGGCACGCCGGTGCGCTGGCGGATCTGCTCGTCCAGCCCGGCCATGCCGCCGCAGCCCAGGCAGATCACTTCAGCCTTGTCTTCGCTGATGGCCAGTTCCGCCTGGCGCACGATGGCTTCCATCGCCGCCCGCGGGTTCTCTTCCAACTCCAGCACTGCCATGCCGCTGGCCCGTACCGAGGCACAGCGTTGATACAAGCCGGCCAGTTTCAGGCGGTCTTCGATCAGCGGCACGGTGCGGTCCAGCGTGGTCACCACCGAATAGGCATGGCCCAGAAACATTGCGGTACTGGCGGCCGCTTCGGTGATGTCCACCACCGGCACGTTGAGCAACTCCTGCAAGCCTTCGCGGCCGTGCTCACCGTAACCGGCCTGGATCACCGCGTCGAACGGCTGGTCGTAGGCCATCACGCGGTCCATCACGGCGATGGCCGCCAGGTAGCTTTCAAAGTTGCCTTCCACCGACTCCGCGCCGAAGTAGGGCGTGAGCCCGACAATCTCAGTGCCCGGCGCAGCCACAGCCCGTGCCTGCTGGGCGATGGTTTCAGTGATGGATTCGGTGGTGTTGACGTTGACCACGAGGATACGCATGGAGTGTCCTTGATTAATGACTGACGTTATCGACTGCAATGCTTTCGCCGCTGACATCGGCGTAGAACGGCTGACGCTTGGCGATCAGCAGGTAGAGCAACCCTGCAATACCAGCGCCAAACATCCAGGAAAACGGTGAAACACTGGCGAAACCGGGCAGCAGCGCCAGGAGAATGGCGATCACGGCTGCGGGAATGAATGCTGCCACCGCGCGTAAATTGACCCCACGGCTGTAGTAATAAACGCCATTTGGGTCTTCGCTATACAGCTGCAACACGTCCACCCGGCTTTTACGGATCAGCCAGTAATCAACCATGATCACCCCATACAACGGCCCCAGCAGGGCACCCAGGCCGGAGAGGAAATACACGATCACCAACGGGCTGTTGTAGAGGTTCCACGGCAGGATCAGCACCGCCACGGTGGCACTGATCAAACCGGCGCGGCGGAAGTTCAGGTACTTGGGCGCCAGGTTGCTCAGCACAAAGGCTGGTGCGACGAAGTTGGCCATGATGTTCACTGCCACGGTAACGATCAGGAACGCCAGGCAACCGAGCACCAGGAAAAAGGTGCTGGGAATGGCCGCGATGATTTCAGTGGGGCTTTCGATCACCCGGCCGTTAAGCTGGAATTGCCCGCCGCACAGCAGCACGGTGATCGCGGCAAACACCAGGATATTCACCGGCAGGCCCCAGAAATTGCCGACCTGGATGGTCTTGCGGCACGGCGAAGAGCGGGCGAAGTCGCAGAAATTGAGGATCAGCGTGCCGTAGATCGCCAGCCACAGCGCGCCACCGGCAAAGATATTGCGCCACATCTCGCCGCCGCTCAGCGGGTCGCGGATCGACCAGGCGATGTTCCCGCCCGTCTGGAAGTACATCCAGCCGGCCAGTGACGCTACCGTCAGCAGAATCACCGGTCCGGCGAAGCCTTCGTAGCGGCGCACCATCTCCATGCCGTAGGCCAGGATCACCAGCTGCACCAGCCAGATCGTCACAAAACAGGCCCAGCCGAGGGACGACAGGCCCAGGATCGAGTTGTGGTCATAGTCGGCAAAACCTGGATGAATTGCCGTCAGCAACACGCGGAAAACCACCGAGGCCAGGTAGGTCTGGATACCGAACCAGGCAATCGCAATCACTGCGCGGATCAACGCCGGAATCTGCGCGCCATGGATGCCGAAGCTGATTCGACTCATCACTGGGAACGGCACACCGGTCTTCTGCCCCATATAACCCGACAGGTTCATGAAGAAGTACACCAGCGCCGCGCCGATACCCAGGGACAACAGAATCTGCCAACCGCCCAGACCCAAGGCATACAAGCCAATGGCGAAGGAATAGTTGGCGATGTTGTGCACGTCGTTGGTCCACAGTGCAAAAATGCTGTAGCGCCCCCAGCGTCGGCCTTCGACCTTGGTCGGGGCCAGGTCTTTGTTGTGCAGCCGTGGGCTCAGCACCAGGGGGCCGGGGCTTGTCGCTTCGGGGTTGAGGGGCGAGGAGGGCAGATCCAGTGCGATATTGTTCGAGAGGCTTGGACGCATTCCGGCAGGCTCCAGCGCATCGGCAGCCAGGCCGCAGATGGCAAAGTGTATGTATGTTTTGTATTTATTGTATACAAAGCGCATTTCACCTTAAGCCACTTACGTGCCAGTTTTTGATCTATGAAAGCTGGAGGTAATTTCCTTTTTGCATGTTCTCGAAATAACTATCTGAATTACAAACGATATAAATTGACCGTTTGAACAGCTATTTATTTTGCTGTGGGAAGCGTGCGATGCACGGTGGGAAACTGCGGGCGGATAGAGGTGTTACGTTAGGGTGCGGATCACAGAAAATTGCACACATAAATGCCACCTATGGTTACATCTGTGTGTACACCTTCAGTGTTAAACACATAACAAATGTGGGAGCGGGCTTGCCCGCGATGACGGAAAATCAGTCACGCAAATAGCGACTGATCCACCGCGATCGCGGGCAAGCCCGCTCCCACATTGATTATTTGATCGCGAAGCGCTTAGGCCTTGCTGATGATGTTCCCGGCATGCAGGCCGCATTCCTTCTGCGTGGCTTCTTCCCACCACCAGCGACCTTCGCGTTCATGCTGGTTCGGCAGCACCGGCCGGGTGCAGGGCTCGCAGCCGATGCTGATAAAGCCGCGCTCATGCAGGCTGTTGTACGGCAGCTCCAGCATGCGGATGTAACCCCAGACTTCCTCACTGGTCATCTGCGCCAGCGGGTTGAACTTGTATAGCGTGCGTTCCGGGGTGGAGAAGGCTGTGTCAATTTCCAGCGCCGCCACTTGGCTGCGGGTACCGGGACTCTGGTCACGGCGCTGGCCGGTGGCCCAGGCATTCACGCCTGCGAGTTTGCGGCGCAGCGGCTCGATCTTGCGCACGCCGCAGCATTCGCCATGGCCGTCCTTATAGAAGCTGAACAGGCCCTTCTCTTTGACGAAGGGTTCCAGCTTGCTCTGGTCCGGCGAGATCAGCTCGATGTCGATTTTGTAGAACTCGCGTACCTGCTCGATGAACCGGTAGGTCTCCGGGTGCAGGCGGCCGGTGTCGAGGCTGAATACCTTGACGTTCTTGTTCAGCTTCCAGGCCATGTCGACCAGCACCACGTCCTCGGCACCGCTGAAGGAAATCCACAGGTCATCACCGAACTGGCTGAACGCCAGCTTGAGAATATCCTGGGCGGATTTGTTGGCGTAAGTCGCGGCGAGTTCAGCGACGTCGAAGGCTTGGTTCATCAGGACGGTTCCTACAGGTCAGTGGCGCTGAGCGCTCTATAGGGGAGCGATGGTATCAAAATCCGCTCTGCGTTGCGGCGGTGAGCTTGAATCGCTAGAGTTCGGCAGTCCTTTTGCTCGCTCAACCAACAAACTACAAATGGGAGTGTCTTGTGGAAATTGCCTGTCTCGACCTGGAAGGGGTGCTGGTTCCGGAAATCTGGATCGCCTTCGCCGAAAAAACCGGTATTGAATCCCTGCGGGCGACTACACGGGACATTCCCGACTATGACGTGCTGATGAAGCAACGCCTGCGCATCCTCGACGAACACGGGCTCAAGCTCGCCGACATCCAGGCAGTGATCGCCACTCTCAAGCCGTTGGACGGCGCCATCGAATTCGTCAACTGGCTGCGCGAGCGCTTCCAGGTGGTGATCCTGTCCGACACCTTCTATGAATTTTCCCAACCCCTGATGCGCCAACTGGGTTTCCCGACCCTGCTGTGCCATCGGCTGATTACCGACGACACCGATCGCGTGGTCAGTTACCAACTGCGCCAGAAAGATCCGAAGCGCCAATCCGTGCTGGCCTTCAAGAGTCTGTACTACCGGGTGATCGCCGCCGGCGACTCTTACAACGACACCACCATGCTGGGCGAAGCCGACTGTGGGATTCTGTTCCATGCGCCGGAGAACGTGATCCGCGAATTCCCGCAATTCCCGGCGGTGCATACGTTCGAGGATCTGAAGCACGCGTTCATCAAGGCGTCGAATCGGCCGTTGAGCCTGTAGGTTTTCACCAAGGCTGGTGGCCCCTTCACAGGCAAGCCAGCGCCCACACGTGAACGGGTTTACACGTCAAAATGTGGGAGCCGGGCTTGCCCGCAATGAGGTCCTTACAAACACCGTAAATCTCAGACGCCAGCCAGCAAGCGCTCATAAGGAATACTTAAGCCTTCATGCAGGCGCTTGATCATCGACAAGCTCAGCTTGCGCTTGTGATTCAATACTTCGGACACACGTCCGCTTGTCCCGATGAAAGGCTCAAGATCCCGAGCGGTCATGCCCAACTGCTCCATGCGAAATTTAATCGCTTCCACTGGATCCGAAGGTGGCATTGGATAATGTTCTGCCTCGTATTTTTCTATGAGGACTGCAAGAATTTCGAGCTCGTCACCTTCCGGTGAGCCGACTTCGGCTCCCCATAGCTGCTCGACGCGCGTGAGTGCCGCGGTCAGGTCTTCCTGGGAATGTATAGGTTTGATGTTCATCACACGGTCTCCGCGTTGATCTGGTCGTACTGCGCATGCGTCCCCACGAAACGTATGAACCCAAGCTGGCGCTGATAATCGATCGCCATGATCACTCGATATTTGTTGCCGCCCACGTTGAAGGCAACCCTGCCACCTTTCAGGATACTTGCCGCTCTAAGCTCTGCTTTGAGTGCTTGCGGCGTTGGGTAAGTGGCTTTCTCCAAATGACGGTACAGTTCGACCAGCGGTGTTTTGGCGTCGGAATAAGCTGAGTGGCTTTCCCAGAATATTCGTAGGGTTGAGAGAGCGATTATGCGCATCGCTTCATCCTCCCAATTTGGGAGAATATAGGCGCGGTTGGATCGAGATGCAATCTCGGAAACAATTTCTTAAGAGTAAGCAGTCGGTTCATGTGATCCCTCACAGACGGCTAGTGGACGGTCCGAGCCGGACGCTATCGTCCAGCTCGAATGTCGTCCATAGACGTTCTGATTCAGGTTTTTTCCTGCCGGGCGGCTTTGCGTCCGAGAGCCAGGAGGGGCTTGGCGACTACAGGTTTTCCAAAGTGTGTAACAACACCTTCACCTTGGTCAGCGACTCCTGGTACTCCGCTTCCCACTGCGAGTCCGCGACAATCCCGCCGCCCCCCCAGCAACATACCTGCCCATCCTTGACCAGCAGGCTGCGGATGGCGATGGAGCTGTCCATCTCGCCACGCACGTCCAGGTACACCAGCGAACCGCAGTACAACCCGCGTCGCGTCGGCTCCAGCTCGTCGATGATCTGCATCGCGCGGATCTTCGGCGCGCCGGTGATGGAGCCGCCGGGAAAGCTGCCGGCGATGAGGTCGAGGGCGTCTTTGCCGTCGGCCAATTCGCCGATAACGCTGCTCACCAGGTGGTGCACGTTGGGGTAGCTTTCCAGGTTGAACAGTTCCGGCACGCTCACCGAGCCGGTGCGGCAGGTGCGGCCGAGGTCGTTGCGCAGCAGGTCGACGATCATCAGGTTTTCGGCGCGGTCTTTGGGACTGGCCAGCAGTTCGGCGGCGTTGGCGGCGTCCTCTTCGGGCGTCAGACCGCGTGGGCGAGTGCCTTTGATGGGGCGGGTCTCGACGCGGCGCTCGCTGACATGCACGAAACGCTCGGGCGACAGGCTCAGCACCGCGCCGTCGTCCGGCAGGCTCTGGAACCCGGAGAACGGCGTCGGGCAGGCTTCGCGCAGGGCGCAGTAGGCGACCCAGGGATCGCCGACACACGACGCACGGAAGCGCTGGGCAAAGTTGACCTGGTAGCAGTCGCCGGCCTGGATGTAGTCCTGGATGCGCACGATTGCCTGGCGGTAGGCCTCACCGGTGAGGTCCGGGGCCATGGGGCCGTTAAGTTTGAAGGTCGCTGTGTTGTCGGCTACCGGCCGACCGAACAGGGTGATCAAGCGTTGCCGCTCTGTCTCCGCCAGTGCGGGATGAAACACAAGCTGGCTGGTCCGGGCCTGATGATCACTGATCAGCGCCCAGGCATACAGCCCGAAACGCGCATCCGGCAGGTGCAGATCGTCCACGGCAAGGTGTGGCATTTGCTCAAGGTGCCGGCCGAAGTCATAGCTCAAATAGCCGATCAGGCCACCGGCAAACGGCAGTTCACACCCGGTGGGCAGGTCTGCTTTCCCCAACTGGGTAAGGTTTTTCCGCAAGCGTTGCAGGAAATCACTACCACTTTCGTCAGGTGAAACCGTCAAGGTTGCAAGTGGCCAGGCACTCAGCACGTCATACCGCCCACGCTCGGCTGCCGGTCGCCCGCTATCCAGCAGCACCGCGCCAGGCGCGTGGCGAATCGCCGCAAAATACTCGGCGGGGTTAGCCCGATAGGGCAGCGTATATACGGAGCAGGTCGACATGCGGGGTGGATCAGCTAATGGCGCGGGGGGAGGGGATTGTAGTCCCCTGTAGGATTTGCTCCTAGAGGGGATGTCGGGGATAAGGCGATGAAAAGTCGCGTTAACCTTCTACGGGCGGAATATGCCCAAACATTTCCTGCGCAAACTTCACCCGCTCCTCCGGCGTTTCCGTCACGCCAGCGGCGTTCAGCTCTTCCAGCCGCGCCTCTACTGCATGAGTTCGCAGGGTCAAACCGCAGTCGTTGGCGATCTGGATATTCAGCCCCGGCCGCGCATTCAGCTCAAGAATCAGCGGACCTTTTTCCTGGTCCAGCACCATGTCCACGCCGATGTACCCCAGCCCACACAACTCATAGCAACCCGCCGCAAGCTTCATGAACCCGTCCCAGTTGGGCAGTTGCACGCCATCCACCGCGTTGGTGGTGTCGGGGTGTTTGGTGATGATGTTGTTGAGCCAGGTGCCGCGCAGGGTCAGGCCCGTGGCGAGGTCCACACCCACGCCGATGGCGCCTTGGTGCAGGTTGGCCTTGCCGCCCGATTGACGGGTCGGCAAGCGCAGCATGGCCATCACCGGGTAGCCCATCAGCACGATAATGCGGATGTCCGGCACGCCTTCATAGCTGATGCTCTTGAAGATCTGGTCAGGCACCACGCGGTACTCAATCAACGCGCGGTCGCGGTGGCCGCCGAGTGAATACAGGCCGGTGAGGATGCTGGATATCTGATGTTCGATCTCTTCGTGGCTGATGATCTTGCCGGACACCGTGCGATAGCGCCCTTCAAAGCGGTCCGCCACCACCAGGATGCCGTCACCGCCGGCACCTTGCGCTGGTTTGATCACGAAATCGCTGCGCCCGCCGATGATCTCGTCGAGCTTGTCGATTTCCTTCTCGGTGGAAATCACCCCGTACATTTCCGGCACATGGATGCCGGCGGCCAGTGCGCGTTCCTTGGTGATGATCTTGTCATCCACGATGGGGTACAGGCTGCGCTTGTTGTACTTGAGCACGTAGTCGGCATTACGCCGGTTGATGCCCATGATTCCCCGCGCTTCCAGCGCCTTCCAGGTCTTCCAGAAACCGAACATTACTGGTCAGCCTTCAAGAAGGCCTTGAAACGCACCAGCTCGGTCAAGCGGTAGCCGCGATAACGACCCATGGCCAGCATGAAGCCCACCAAAATCAGCAGGATGGCCGGGAAGGTGAATACAAAGTAGATCAGCTCCGGCACGCTCATGATCAGGTGCGCCAGGGACGCGGCGAACAGCGTGCCAATCGCCACCTTCAGCGCATGGTTGGCGCCACGCTCTTCCCAGGTGATCGACAGGCGTTCGATGGTCATGGTCAAGATCACCATCGGGAACAGCGCCACCGACAGCCCGCGCTCCAGCCCCAGTTTATGGCTGAACAGGCTGATGGCCGCGATCAGCACTACCACGAACGTCAGCACCACCGACAGTCTTGGCAGCATCTGCAGCTTCAAGTGTTCCAGGTACGACCTGAGGGACAGCCCCAGCGCCGTGATAATCGTAAACAGCACAATCCCGAAGCCCAACTGCGTCTCTCGGAACGCCAGGGCGATCAGCACCGGCGTGAACGTGCCCAGCGTCTGCAAGCCGATCAGGTTGCGCAGGACCAGGATCACCAGCACACCGATCGGGATCATCACCATGATCATGAAGGTCTGCTGGGTTTGCAGCGGCAGGCCATACAGCGAGTATTCGAGGAAGTTGGCGTCGGTGTTCTCGTCGGTCAGCTTGGCCAGGCGAATGGCGTTCATCTCGCTGTTGTTCAGGCTGAAGGTTACCGTGGCTTTCTTGCCGCCATCGACGGTGATCAGGTTTTCATCGCCGGTCCACCACAGCAGGCGGTCGGCGGGCAGGCCTTGTTCGCCGGTTTCCGGGTTGAAGTACAGCCAGTCATTGCCGTTGAAGCTGCGCAGCCACAGTTCCGGGGTTTGCGGCTGGTCGGCGACCAGGCGGATGGTGTGGACCTTTTCCACCGGCACGTGGGCGATGGACAGCAGCAACTCGACGATCTTGGCCTTGTGCGGCGTAGACGGATCGCCCGCCAGCAACAGCTTCACGTTGTCATCGTTGAGGTTGTTGGTGCGCTTGATGGCTTCGCTGATAAACGTCTCGACGTCGGCCGAGTGCTGGCGGATCGGCGCCAGCAGGGCTTCGGCAGCGATCTTTTCCGGGCCTTCCACGGCAATGCTGTCGCGGAAGGTCGGGCCCTTGATCTTGACCTTTTCACCGCTGTAACGCTTGGTGAGGACCAGGCGGTAATACAGGGTCTGGTTGCCCTTGGCGCGGCGGGCCGACCAGGTCACCTTGCGGTTGCCATCGGTGCGGTTGACGCTCACGCCGTAGTTGTTCGAGATGAAGCTCTCGTTGAGGCTGACGAAGTCGCGGCTCAGGGGCGGCACGAACATCTGGATCTTCACCGGGTCTTTCGGGCTGGCGACGAACTCGACCTTGGCGTCGATGTTCCACAAGTCGTCGGTGGCGTCCTCGGTGACGGGGATCCCCAGCACGAAGATCTGGTAAGCGGTGACCGAAATACCCAGCACCACCAGGATGGCGATCAGGATTTTCAGGTGCAGGGTCAGAGAGCGCATTCGGTTTACTCGGCGGTATGAGCGTCGGCGGCGCAGGCGGGTTTGCCTGCTGCGTATTTAAGACTGGGGTCGACCAGCGCATCAAAGCGTTTCAGCGCTTCGGAGCCGATCAGCAGCGGGTATTGGAAAGCGCTGCGGTCAGTCAAGTTCACTTCGATGCTGCGTAAAGCAGTGCCCATGCAGATATCCAGGGCAATCACCGGACGGGCGGTGTAGTTCTTGTCCTCATCGGGGTCGTAGTCACCGGCGCGGCGCTTGATCTTGCTGACGCGGGCCAGGGGGCGTTCGATGGGGTGGGAATGGGCGGTGTCGATGGCCAGGTAGAAGCGCACCCAGGATTCGCCGTTGCGCTTGAAGCGCTTGATATCACGGGCACTGAGGGAGGCGGTCTTGGCACCGGTGTCCAGTTTGGCGGCGACTTCCAGGTCGATCCCGGCCAGTTGGGCATATTCGTTGAGGCCATACACGGTCTTCTCGGCGGCAACGCCAAGGCCCGGTGCGGTCAGGAGGCAAGTCAATAAAAGGAAGGGCTTGAGTCTCATAAATCCCGAGGCGGTGCAGTGCGATGTTCAATTCAAGGCGACTGGCATTACTGCGCAAGCTCCCTCGTGCGCCGTTTCATCTCGCGATGTCAGGCAAAAGTGGCGTGCATTCTAACATGATGCTTTTTTGGCGCCAGCGCTGGCAGGCGGCCATGCTCTGGAAGAGTGCAACAGCGGTTATTAGACGATTGTCGACAATGTGCATTTATTCTTTGACTATCCAGGGCTGATTGGCTAGTTTTTGCGGCATTGCTTTTAAAGGTGTCGACAATATGCTGGATCAGCTGGAATCCCCAGTGGTGGCGCAAGACGATTCCCAGACCATGTCCGAGAACGTCTTCCGGCGTATCCAGGCCGCCATCGTCAAGGGTGAGATCGCGCCCGGCAGCAAGATTTCCGAGCCGGAACTGGCGCGCACCTACGGCATCAGCCGTGGGCCGCTGCGCGAGGCGATTCACCGCCTGGAAGGCCAGCGCCTGCTGGTGCGCGTGCCGCATGTCGGCGCGCGCGTGGTTTCGTTAAGCCATGCCGAGCTGGTCGAACTCTATGAAATCCGCGAATCCCTCGAAGGCATGGCCTGTCGCCTGGCCGCCGAGCGCATGACCGACGCGGAAATCGAAGAGCTGCGCCAGGTGCTGCACACCCACGAACGCGACGAAGCCTTCCAGGCCGGCCTCGGTTATTACCAGCAGGAAGGTGACTTCGACTTTCATTACCGGATCATTCAAGGCGCCGGTAACCGTACTCTGACCCAAATGCTCTGCGGCGAGCTGTACCAATTGGTGCGCATGTACCGCATCCAGTTTTCCGCCACCCCCAATCGTCCACGCCAGGCCTTTGCCGAGCACCACCGCATTCTTGACGCGATTGCCGATCGCGACGGTGAACTGGCCGAACTGTTGATGCGCCGGCATATCGGCGCGTCAAAACGCAACATTGCCCGTCACTTCCCGGACGGTACTGCCCAATCACGAGGTGAATGATGAGTTCCAATAATAAGACGACTCCAGGCCAGCGTTTTCGTGACGCGGTCGCCAGCGAGCATCCTTTGCAGGTGGTCGGTGCGATCAACGCCAACCACGCTCTGCTGGCCAAACGCGCCGGGTTCAAGGCGATCTACCTGTCGGGTGGCGGCGTAGCTGCCGGTTCCCTCGGCGTGCCGGACCTGGGCATTACCGGCCTGGATGACGTGCTGACCGACGTACGCCGCATCACCGACGTGTGCGACCTGCCGCTGCTGGTGGACGTCGACACCGGCTTCGGCTCCTCGGCGTTCAACGTGGCGCGCACCGTCAAGTCGATGATCAAGTTCGGCGCGGCTGCGATCCATATCGAAGATCAGGTGGGCGCCAAGCGCTGCGGTCACCGTCCGAACAAGGAAATCGTGTCCCAGCAGGAAATGGTCGACCGCATCAAGGCCGCCGTGGATGCGCGCACCGATGACAGCTTCGTGATCATGGCGCGCACCGATGCCCTGGCCGTCGAAGGTTTGGAATCAGCCCTGGAGCGCGCCGCCGCCTGCATCGAGGCCGGCGCCGACATGGTATTCCCGGAAGCCATCACTGAACTTGAGATGTACAAGCTGTTCGCGTCCCGTGTGAAAGCGCCAATCCTGGCCAACATCACCGAGTTCGGCGCCACGCCGCTGTACACCACCGAACAGTTGAAATCTGCCGATGTTTCCATCGTGCTGTACCCGCTCTCGGCCTTCCGCGCCATGAACAAGGCCGCCGAAAACGTCTACACCGCGATCCGTCGCGACGGCACCCAACAGAATGTGATCGACACCATGCAAACCCGCATGGAGCTTTACGATCGCATCGATTACCACACCTTCGAGCAAAAGCTCGACGCGCTGTTTGCAGCCAAGAAGTAACAAACAGCCTCCCTAATAAATTCAAGATTGGAGAACCGACATGGCTGAAGCAAAAGTATTGAGTGGGGCCGGCCTGCGCGGCCAGGTGGCCGGGCAGACCGCATTGTCCACCGTGGGCCAGGCCGGTGCCGGCCTGACCTATCGCGGCTATGACGTGCGCGAACTGGCCGCCGATGCGCAGTTTGAGGAAGTCGCCTACTTGCTGCTGTACGGCGAATTGCCGACCCAGACCGAACTGGCCGCCTACAGCGCCAAGCTGAGCAAGCTGCGCGACCTGCCGCAAGCGCTGAAGGAAGTCCTGGAACGCATCCCCGCCGACGCCCACCCGATGGACGTGATGCGCACCGGTTGTTCGTTCCTGGGCAACATCGAACCTGAGAAAGACTTCAGTGTGCAGCGCGACGTCACCGACCGCCTGCTGGCCGCTTTCCCGGCGATCATGTGCTACTGGTACCGCTTCAGCCACGACGGCAAACGCATCGACTGCGTGACCGACGAGCCTTCCATCGGCGGCCACTTCCTGCACCTGCTGCACGGCAAGAAGCCGAGCGAGTTGCACGTCAAGGTCATGAACGTATCGTTGATCCTCTACGCGGAACACGAATTCAACGCCTCGACCTTTACCGCGCGGGTGTGTGCTTCGACCCTGTCCGACCTGTATTCCTGCGTCACTGCCGCTATCGGCTCCCTGCGTGGCCCGCTGCACGGCGGCGCCAACGAAGCGGCGATGGAGATGATCGAGCGCTTCTCATCCGCTGAAGAAGCGGTCGAAGGCACTCTCGGCATGCTGGCGCGCAAGGACAAGATCATGGGCTTCGGCCACGCGATCTACAAAGACAGCGACCCGCGTAATGAAGTGATCAAAGGCTGGTCGAAAAAACTCGCTGACGAGGTGGGTGACAAGGTGCTGTTCCCGGTCTCTGAAGCCATCGACAAGACCATGTGGGAACAGAAAAAACTGTTCCCCAATGCCGACTTCTACCATGCCTCGGCATACCACTTCATGGGTATCCCGACCAAGCTGTTCACCCCGATCTTCGTCTGCTCACGCCTCACCGGCTGGGCCGCGCATGTATTCGAACAGCGCGCCAACAATCGCATCATCCGTCCAAGCGCCGAATACACCGGCGTAGAGCAGCGCAAGTTCGTGCCAATCGAACGTCGCTGAATGGAGAAACCGCTGATCCCGGGGTGAAACCGGATCAAAAATGTGGGAGCGGGCTTGCTCGCGAAAGCGGTGTGTCATTCAACACACATGGCGACTGTTAAACCGCTTTCGCGAGCAAGCCCGCTCCCACCTTTTGATCGCATTCCCTCCCAGGATCCGTGGGCTCCTTTTGCAACCACCGTGACCGAGTCCTGACGATGAACACTGAATTCCGCAAACCGCTTCCCGACAGCCGCCTGGATTACTTCGACGCCCGCGCGGCAGTTGATGCAATCAGTCCCGGCGCCTACGCCACGTTGCCTTACACCTCCCGCGTGCTCGCGGAAAACCTGGTGCGTCGCTGCGACCCGGCCACCCTCAACGCGTCCCTGAGCCAACTGATCGAGCGCAAGCGCGACCTAGACTTCCCGTGGTTCCCGGCGCGTGTGGTGTGCCACGACATCCTCGGCCAGACCGCCCTGGTCGACCTCGCCGGTCTGCGCGATGCCATTGCCCTGCAAGGCGGTGACCCGGCGCAGGTCAACCCGGTGGTGCCAACCCAACTGATCGTCGACCACTCCCTGGCCGTCGAAGCCGGTGGGTTCGACCCGGACGCGTTCGAAAAAAACCGCGCCATTGAAGACCGTCGCAACGAAGACCGTTTCCACTTTATCGAGTGGACCAAGAAGGCGTTCAAGAACGTCGACGTGATCCCGCCCGGCAACGGCATCATGCACCAGATCAACCTGGAGAAAATGTCCCCGGTGATCCAGGTGCGCGACGGCGTGGCGTTCCCGGACACCTGCGTCGGCACTGACAGCCACACGCCTCACGTAGACGCGCTGGGCGTGATTGCCATTGGCGTCGGCGGCCTGGAAGCGGAAAGTGTGATGCTCGGCCGCGCCTCATGGATGCGCCTGCCGGAAAGCGTTGGTGTGGAGCTCACCGGCAAGCTGTTGCCGGGTATCACCGCTACTGACATGGTGCTGGCGCTGACTGAGTTCTTGCGTAAACAGAAAGTGGTCGGTGCCTGGCTGGAGTTCTTCGGCGAAGGTGCTTCGGCACTGACCCTGGGCGACCGCGCAACCATTTCCAACATGGCCCCGGAGTACGGCGCCACTGCGGCGATGTTCTACATCGACCAGCAGACTATCGCCTACCTCAAGCTCACTGGCCGTGAAGACGAACAAGTCACCTTGGTGGAGCAATACGCTCGCCACACCGGCCTGTGGGCCGATGATCTGAAAGGTGCGCAATACGAGCGCGGCCTCACTTTCGACCTGTCCAGCGTCGTGCGCAACATGGCCGGTCCAAGCAACCCGCATGCCCGCGTTGCCACCAGCGACCTGGCGTCCAAGGGCATTTCCGGTCAGTGGGATGAAGTGCCGGGCCAAATGCCCGACGGCGCGGTGATCATCGCAGCCATCACCAGTTGCACCAACACCAGCAACCCACGCAACGTGATTGCCGCCGGCCTGCTGGCGCGCAATGCCAACAAGCTGGGGCTGACGCGCAAGCCGTGGGTCAAATCGTCCCTGGCACCCGGCTCGAAAACCGTGGCCATGTACCTGGAGGAAGCGGGCCTGGGTCATGAGCTGGAAAAACTCGGTTTCGGTGTCGTCGCATTTGCCTGCACCACCTGCAACGGCATGTCCGGTGCGCTCGACCCCGTGATCCAGCAGGAAATCATCGACCGCGACCTGTACGCCACCGCCGTGCTTTCGGGTAACCGCAACTTCGACGGGCGTATCCACCCCTATGCCAAGCAAGCCTTTCTCGCCTCGCCGCCGCTGGTAGTGGCCTATGCGATTGCCGGCACCATCCGTTTCGACATCGAAAAAGACGTGCTCGGCCTCGACGCCAACGGCAAGGAAATCCGCCTGCAGGATATCTGGCCGAGCGACGAAGAGATCGACGCGGTGGTCAAGGCCTCGGTCAAGCCGGAGCAGTTCCGCGCGGTGTATATCCCGATGTTTGCCATCCACGAAGACACCGGCCCGAAAGTCGCGCCGCTGTATGACTGGCGCCCGCAAAGCACCTACATCCGTCGCCCACCCTACTGGGAAGGCGCGCTGGCCGGTGCCCGTCCGCTCAAGGGCATGCGCCCGCTGGCGGTGCTGCCGGACAACATCACCACTGACCATCTGTCGCCGTCGAATGCGATCATGCTCGACAGCGCCGCCGGCGAATACCTGGCGAAAATGGGCCTGCCGGAAGTCGACTTCAACTCTTACGCGACGCACCGTGGCGACCATTTGACCGCGCAGCGCGCGACCTTCGCCAACCCGAAACTGTTCAACGAAATGGTGGTTGAGAACGGCAAGGTCAAGCAGGGTTCCCTGGCGCGGATCGAGCCGGAAGGCCAGGTCACGCGGATGTGGGAAGCCATCGAAACCTACATGGAGCGCAAGCAGCCGCTGATTATCATCGCCGGCGCCGACTACGGCCAAGGCTCGTCCCGTGACTGGGCGGCCAAGGGCGTGCGCCTGGCGGGTGTGGAAGCGATTGCCGCCGAAGGTTTCGAGCGCATCCACCGCACCAACCTGGTGGGCATGGGCGTGCTGCCGCTGGAGTTCCTGCCAGGCACGGATCGCCACACCCTGAAGATCGACGGCAGCGAAACCTATGACGTGGTGGGGGCACGCACTCCGCGTGCGCAGTTGACCCTGGTAATCAACCGCAAGAATGGCGAACGTGTCGAAGTGCCGGTGACCTGCCGCCTGGACACCGCCGAAGAAGTGTCGATCTACGAAGCGGGCGGCGTGTTGCAACGTTTTGCCCAGGACTTCCTGGAATCGGCGGCGACGGCCTGAGAGGACACCATGGCACACGTAGCGCAAATCAAGATACCCGCCACCTACATGCGTGGTGGCACCAGCAAGGGCGTGTTTTTCAGCCTCCAGGACCTGCCCGAATCGGCGCAGGTGCCGGGTGCTGCGCGCGACGCCTTGCTGTTGCGGGTGATCGGCAGCCCCGATCCCTACGACAAACAGATCGACGGCATGGGCGGCGCGACATCGAGCACCAGCAAGACGGTGATCCTGGCCAAAAGTACCCGCGCCGATCATGACGTGGACTACCTGTTCGGCCAGGTCTCCATCGACAAGCCCTTCGTGGACTGGAGCGGCAACTGCGGCAACTTGTCGGCGGCGGTCGGTTCCTTTGCCATCAGCGCCGGCCTGGTCGACCCGGCCCGCGTCCCCCACAACGGCGTGGCGGTGGTGCGGGTGTGGCAGGCCAATATCGGCAAGACCATCATTGCCCACGTGCCAATCACTGACGGCGCGGTGCAGGAAACCGGTGATTTCGAACTGGACGGCGTGACCTTCCCGGCCGCCGAAGTGCAGTTGGAGTTCATGGACCCGGCGGCGGAAGAAGAGGGCGGCGGTGGTTCGATGTTCCCCACCGGCAATCTGGTCGACGACCTGGAAGTGCCCGGCGTCGGCACCTTCAAGGCCACGCTGATCAACGCCGGTATCCCGACGATCTTCATCAACGCCGAAGACCTCGGCTACACCGGCACCGAGCTGCAAGGCGCGATCAACAGCGACCCGAAAGCCCTGGCCATGTTTGAAACCGTGCGGGCGTATGGCGCCTTGCGCATGGGCCTGATCAAACACCTGGACGAAGCCGCCCAGCGTCAGCACACCCCCAAGGTGGCGTTCGTGGCCAAGCCTGCGGACTACGTGGCGTCCAGTGGCAAGGCAATCAATGCCGGGGATGTCGACCTGCTGGTGCGCGCACTGTCCATGGGCAAGCTGCACCACGCGATGATGGGCACGGCGGCGGTGGCGATTGGCACAGCGGCGGCGATTTCCGGGACTTTGGTCAACCTAGCTGCCGGAGGTGTGGAGCGCAACGCGGTGCGGTTCGGGCATCCGTCCGGCACCTTGCGCGTGGGCGCTGAAGCTACTCAGGTCAACGGCGAATGGGTGGTGAAGAAAGCCATCATGAGCCGCAGCGCGCGCGTATTGATGGAAGGTTTCGTCCGCGTTCCCGGCGACGCTTTCTAAGGTTCGACACTGCTCCCACAGTGGGGGCTTCTATCCCAAGGCTGGCGATCAGACCGGCCATGACCCCATCAACCGTTAGCCCGAGGACTGTCACCCCACCTACCTTTTGGAGAACTGCCATGAGCGCCAACGTCGACCAGAACAACCGCCCGGACTACGACCAGGTTCTGCAGGATATTGCTGACTATGTCCTCAACTACCGCATCGACTCCCGGGATGCGCTGGACACCGCCCGCAACTGCCTGATGGACACCCTGGGCTGTGGCCTGTTGGCCCTGCGCTTTCCCGAGTGCACCAAGCACCTGGGGCCCATCGTCGAGGGCACGGTGGTGCCGTTTGGCGCGCGGGTGCCGGGCACGTCGTTTCGGTTGGATCCGGTCAAGGCCGCGTGGGACATCGGCTGTATCGTGCGTTGGCTTGACTACAACGACACCTGGCTCGCTGCCGAATGGGGTCACCCCTCGGACAACCTCGGCGGCATCCTCGCTGTGGCTGATCATCTGTCGCAAAAGCGCGTGGCCAATGGCGACGTGCCGTTGACCGTGCGCGCGGTGCTGGAAGCGATGATCATGGCTCACGAAATCCAGGGCGTAATTGCCCTGGAAAACTCTTTTAACCGCGTAGGCCTCGACCATGTACTTCTGGTGAAAGTCGCCTCCACGGCTGTCACCGCCAAGCTGATGGGCGCCAACCGTGAGCAATTGCTGGCAGCCTTGTCCCATGCGTTTGTCGATGGGCAGGCATTGCGAACTTACCGGCATGCGCCGAATGCCGGCTCGCGAAAATCCTGGGCGGCGGGGGATGCGTCGAGTCGCGGCGTACGTCTGGCGGATATCGCCATGCGTGGCGAGATGGGGATTCCTGGCGTACTGAGCGCGCCGCAGTGGGGGTTCTACGACGTGCTGTTCAGCCACACCAACAAGGACCTGGCACTCAAGCCGGAGGATAGACGCGCGTTCAGCCTGTCCCAGCCTTACGGCACTTATGTGATGGAAAACGTACTGTTCAAAATCAGCTTCCCCGCCGAATTCCATGCGCAAACGGCCTGCGAAGCAGCGGTGACATTGCATCCATGGGTGAAAGATCGTCTGCATGAAATCGACCGCATCGTGATTACCACCCATGAATCGGCGATTCGCATCATCTCCAAGGTCGGCCAACTGGCCAACGCCGCTGACCGCGATCATTGCCTGCAATACATGACCGCCGTGCCGTTGGCGTTCGGCAACCTGGTGGCCGAGCAGTACGAAGACGAATTCCACGCCGCCCATCCGATCATCGATCAGTTGCGCGACAAAATGGTCATCGTCGAAGACCCACGCTACAGCCGCGAATACCTGGAGGCCGACAAGCGTTCCATCGCCAATGCGGTGCAGGTGTTTTTCAAGGACGGTAGCTGCACGGAACAGGTGGCGGTGGAATACCCGATTGGCCATCGCCGTCGTCGGGTGGAGGGCATTCCGTTGCTGGAAGACAAGTTCAAGGCCAACCTGGCGACGCGGTTCACCGGGCAGCGCAGTGCCGAGATTTTTGCACTGTGCAAGGACCAGGCACGGCTTGAAGCAACGCCAGTGAACCGCTTCGTGGACCTGTTCGTGATCTAGCAGACACCCCGTATTCATCTGTGCAAACCCAATGAATGTGGGAGGGGGCTTGCCCCCGATAGCGGTGCGGCAGTGCCCGCTGCATCAACTGACAGACTGCAATCGGGGGCAAGCCCCCTCCCACAGTTGACCGTGTTCACTCGAATCGCAGGATTACCCGGCGGTTATGCTTGCTCTTCTTCTCGATCTTCTCGCAGAACACCCGGCCGATTTCTTCGGTGTTGATCACATGGGTGCCCCCACACGGCTGGATATCAATGCCGGCGATTTCAATCACCCTTACCGACCCCTGAATCACCGGCGGGGCCACGGCCTGTGTGCGGGTGATCTGTAGCAGAGTCGAGTATTCGGAAGCCGGCATCGACAGGGTTTTCACCGGGTGGGCCTGTTCGATCAGCGCATTGAGGTCGCGGGTGATGCTGTCTTTATCGAGGGTCATTTCCGGCAGGTCGAAATCCAGTCGGCCCTTGTCCGCACTGATGCTGCAGCCGGTGACCGGTGCGTCGATGATCGAGCACAGCAGGTGCAGGCAGGTGTGCATCTTCATGTGCTGGTAGCGCCGGTCCCAATCGAGGCCGGCATCTACTTGTACGCCTGCAGTCAACTGCGTGGGGCAGTGTTCCACCTGGTGCCAGATGATCGAGCGCAGTACCGGATCGCGCACAGTGCCGGTGACCTCGACTCGCGTACCGTCCGCCAGTGTGAAATGGCCCGTGTCGCCTGGCTGTCCGCCGCCAGTGGGGTAGAACAACGTATGCTCCAGGGCGATGCCGTGTTCGCTGACGGCAATCACCCGGGCGCTGAAGGCATTCTGGTAGGGCGCGCTGTCGAACAGCGCCAGGGTTTCCATGGTGTGCACGGACATGTTCAACCTCCGACAATCAGTGGGCTGGCTTGCAGCAGGGAGCGCACCATTGCACTCAAGCCAGGGGGGGAGAGCAGGGTAATTTCAAATTCCGGGCCGCAGACTTTCAGGTTCAGCGGCAAGCGCGGTAAATGGCTGCCCGACTCGACGCGATGCAAGCGAAATTGCAGGTGGTGGCGCTCCTTCACCGTGGGCTCCAGCATCAGCCCCGGCAAAGGGTGGAAGTCGGCGTCCAGCACTGTCACCTTATGGCTGGCGTTGATCTCGCCCACCACATGCAATCGCTCTTCCAGGGCGAAGGCTCCGAGGTAGTTGCTGTGGTCCGATTCATCGTTTTTTTGCAGCTGGATCTGGTTCACCACCTTCACCTTGGTGCCGGCGGGGACGTCCTGGGTGATCACGCAGGACGGGCTGATAAACACGTTATCGCCGATCAGCACATAGCCCAGCACGCGGGCACCGGAGCCTACCTCGACGTTGTTGCCCAGGCGTGGGTGGCGCTTGCCGTCGGGGTTGTTGGCGATGCCTCGAGCTCCCAGGGTCACGCCGCAGAGGATGTAGCAGTCGTTGCCGATCTCGCAGGTTTCGCCGATCACCGTGCCGTAGCCGTGGTCCAGCACGAAGCGTCGGCCGATGCGTGCCGCTGGGTGGATCTCGGCACCGGAAAGCACCTTGCCCTGGTTGCTCAGCTTGAGGGCAATGCGCGAAAACACGCTATTGGTCTGGTTCGGGAAATGCCATACCAGGTGCGCCAGGCGGTAATACAGTACCGCCTTGAACGAGGCGTAGGACTCCAGGATTAAATCGCCACGCCCGCGTGAGGCCGGATCACGGTAGGCATAGGCGATCAGGTCCTCAGCCACCGCCTGGGCGGCGTTCTGGATCAGCGGGGCCAGGTGCGGTTCCAGTTGTTTCATTTGGGCGGGTGTGAGGGTCTTGATGAGGTGGGTGAGCAACTCATCGTGCAGCTGTTGCATGTCGATAAAACCGCCCATGGGGGCACCCCCGCATTCTGGTTGGCTGGACACCCGTTTATTCGAAACTGGGCAGGTAGCTGTCGGCATTGTCGTAGACCATGGTCAGCACCACCGTTTCGGGTGGTAGTTCGGGGGCGAGCCTGGCGATGGCCACCATGTTGGCGGCGGACGACAGGCCTAGGCTGATGGCGTCGGTGCGCATGATGCGTTTCATCATGTTGATGCAGTCCTGGCGCGAGACCTTGAGCATGCCGTCGATCACGTCCAGGTTGAGGATGCTCGGGATCAAACCGATCGACAGGCCCTGGATGTGATGCGGCGCGTGCTGGTTTTTCAGCAGGTCGCACTCTTCCGGTTCCACGCCCATGACGCGCAGCTCCGGCCAGGCGGTTTTCAGGGTTTCGCCGATGCCGGTGATATGCCCCCCAGTGCCGATGCCGCAGACAAAGTAGTCGGCGCGTTTCTCGCCAAAGGCACGCAGGATTTCCGGTGCGGTGGTGTCGCGATGGGTCTGTGGGTTTGCGCCATTGCGTTGCTGGTTGAGCATCACGTAGCTGGGGTTTTCCAGCTGCAGTTCCATGCACTTTTCGCCATGGGAATTGTTACCCAGGCGACTGTCCGACAGCACCACCTTGGCCCCATATAAACGCAGCAGCTTCTGCTTTTCGGGGCTGTAGTTATCGGGGATCACCAACACCACTTTGTAGCCCAGTACATTGCCGGCCATCACCAGGCCGATGCCGGTGTTGCCACCACTGGGTTCGATGATGGTCTGCCCGGAATCGCGGATCAGCACGCCCCGGCGCTCGGCGTCGAGGATCATGCCCAGGGCGATGCGCGCCTTGTGGCTGCCACCGGGGTTAAGGGACTCAAGCTTGGCGTAGACCTCGATGCCGAGGTCTTCGGAAAACTGCGCCAGGCGCACGATCGGCGTTTGGCCGATCACGTCGAGAATGGAGTTATGCAACATCATTCAGCCCTCGCCTCAATACAACGGCATGTCGGGTTCGACATCGCGAACCCAGTGCTTCATGCCGCCCTGCAGGACTTTGGTATTGGCGAAACCGGCTGCCAGCAAGGTACTTGCGGCTTGCTCCGCGCGGGTGCCGGCGTAGCAAATCAGGTAGTGGGTGTTGTCCCGGCTGAGGCGGTCCAGGTGGCCGTCCAGCTCGGCCAACGGGATATGCACCACGCCCGGCAATTTGCACACTTCCAGTTCGCTGGCGTCGCGCACATCCAACAGCACATCGGCGCTGCTGTGGTGTTCGAGTACTTGTTTGAGTACCTGCGGCTTGATATAGCGCTCTTCGGCCAGCGACGGTGGGCTGGGCATGGTATCTGCGCAGGCGGCCGGTGCCCGGGTCTCGCTGTGGCGCAGCTCTGAGCAGCACGGGCAGTCGACGCGGCGCTTGAAGCGGATTTCACTGAATTTCATCGCCAGCGCGTCGAAGCGCATCAGACGGCCGGATAACGGTTCACCAATACCGATCAGTAGCTTGATGGCCTCGGTGGCCTGGATCATCCCGACCACACCGGGCAGCACGCCGATCACCCCACCGGCACTGCAATTGGGCGCGAGTTCTGCAGGCGGTGCGCTGGGGAACAGGCAGCGGTAGCACGGCCCGCCTTTGTAGTTGAGCACGCTGATCTGCCCGTCGAAGCGGTAGATCGCGCCGTACACCAAGGGCTTACCCAGTTGCACGCACGCGTCGTTGACCAAGTAGCGGGTATCGAAATTGTCGGTGCCGTCGATCACCAGGTCGTAGGCGCCCACCAGCTCCAGCGCGTTGTCGGCGTTCAGGGCGGTGTCGTGGGCGTTGATCTGAATATGGCGGTTCAGGTCCTGCAAGCGCTGCCTGGCGGATTCCACCTTGGGCATGCCGAGGGTGCTGTTGCCGTGGACGATCTGGCGTTGCAGGTTGCTGCTTTCGACCACATCGAAGTCCACCAGTCCCAGGGTGCCTACGCCGGCAGCCGCAAGGTAAAGGCTGATGGGCGAACCCAGACCGCCGGTGCCGATGATCAGCACCTTGGCTTTCTTCAGGTTCAACTGACCTTCGCGACCCACGCCTGGCAGGGTGATGTGGCGCACATAGCGTTGTACTTCTTCATTACTCAGCGCGTCGACGTCCATGCCGCCGGACGTGGCCAGGAGCACTTCGATTTTGGCTTTTTCCGGCAGTGGGTCATCAGCACCGATCAATGCTTCCTCGGCAGTGAACAGGAAGTGCTCCTTGAGCTGGTGGTTTTTTTCGTGAAACAGGTGGGGGCGCAGCTGCGGGTGACTGCTGCAGAGGTTTTCAATGACTTCGCGCAATGTCGATCCGGAGCCCTCAAGGGTCGATTCCGGCAGCTTGGCCACGCGAACCAGAATGTCGGGGAAAGAGACAGCGTTCATGGACAACTCCGTGTGCAGGTCGTTGAAAGGTTGAAGAGCGAAATGCTTGCCATCCCAGGCAAACAGCTTGGAGCCCAGCGCCTGGCCCCGGCGAACGTCGACCACCAGGTAGCTGACGGGGTAGATCGGCTCACCCATGAACAGCGCCTTGTCTTGGTCTTCGTCGCTGAAATAGGCACCCACATCCGGGTGCGAGTGGTAGATCGCCACCACTGGGTTGTCGCTGCGAAACGCCTTGTTCATCAGCAGGGTGTCGGCCACCGAAAACGTGTAGCCGTTGGCCGCGCTGCGCGGGTACATCTCGGGGTGCTTGCGGTGCAGCTCATTCTGGATATTGCTGCCCAGGTACACGCTGCCGTCGGCGAAGACGAAGCCACAGCATTCTTCGGGGTAGCTGCGGCTGGCGTGGGCGTAGATCTGTTCCAGGGCTTTTGGGCGGAGGACGTCCATGTTTCTCTCGCAGGGTTGTAGAAGGGTCAATTTTTCTTGGCCAGGAGTTTTTCTACCGGCAATTTGGTGATCGCAAAACCGGCCAGCAGGATGGCCGAATACAGCATCAGGTCGCGGGAAATCGATACGCCTTCGTACCAGGCGCCGATGATGACCGCGAACACCGGAAAGATGATGAACACAAACGACAGGATGATCGGGCTCAAGCGCTTGAGCAGCATGAAGTAAACGATGAAGCCGCCCACCGAAGCCACCAGGCCCAGGTAGAACAGCGCGCCCCAGGAACGGAGAGTGATGGCTTCGAAGGTCGGCGTTTCAAACCACAGTCCGGCGACGAACAGCATCAGCCCGGCAATGCCGATGGGCAGGGTGTTGTAGGTGATCACACTGATCGCGCTGCCTTTCTGCTTGGTAATCACGTAGCACAGGGCATGCATGATCGCGGCGGTGAGGATTGCCAGTACGCCGAAGAACTCCGCATGGTCCAGGTGCAGGCCCTGGCTCTTGATGATCATGTAGAGGCTGCCGAAACCGATGCCGATGCCAACCACCTGGGAAAGGTAGATGCGCTCGCGCAGGAACAATGCGGAGAAGATCAGGATGAACACCGGCATGCAGCTGAACAGCAGCGCCGTAAGGCCGGACGACACGTGCATCTCGCCATAATTGAGCAGGTAGTAGGGCACGCTGAAGTAGGACAGGGTCACGAACACGAAGAACCAGCGGCTTTCACGGGGGAACAGGATCGGCTCGCGACGCACCATGGCAAAACACAGGAACAACGGGAAGGCGATCAGGAAGCGCAGACCGGCGGACGTCAGTGGCGGCACGCTCTCCACCGCGATCTTGATCCCCAGCCACGTGGTGCCCCAACTCAGGCACACGATCAGGAACATCACGCTGGTGATCAGCCCGGCCAACCACTGTTTTTGGGTTTTGGTCTTGGCGGTGTTTTCGAGAACGGCGGACATTGGCATCGTTTATTGCTTCCCTGAGCCGGAATTGAACTCTATATTGAGCTTGTAATGAGTTGTAAAATTCGGCGATTGAACCCGTAAAAGCACACTATTAGGGCGAAAGATGGCTGTCAAAACAAATATTGACATGGTGTCAATTATGCGTGAGGGGTTGTCCAACGGTCAGGGCGTGAAGTACAAGCGCCTGTCCGATGTCATGGAACGGGGCATCCTTGAAGGCTTGATTGAACCAGGACGAAAACTGCCGCCCCATCGGGTGCTGTCCGACAACCTGGGTGTGACGATCGGCACCATCAGCCGAGCCTACGGCGAACTGGAACGCCTGGGGCTGGTTGTGGCGCGCGTCGGTGACGGCACCTTCGTGCGCAAGCGTGGAATGGAGCGCCAGCGCGACGAAGGCTTTCGCAATTTCAGCGAAGAGCCGCGCCAGTACTTCGACATGAGCCGCAATATGCACATTCCGGGTCAAGAGACCGTTTTCCTGGCCCAGAGCTTCCAGACCCTGTCGACCAACACCAAATTCCTCCAGGACATCAGTGCCTACACCCCGGATGCCGGCCTGCCGCGCTACCGTGAAGCGGGCGCGCAATGGCTGGTGCAGCGTGATTTTCACCCGATCCCCGAACAAGTTATTTGCGTCAATGGCGGCCAGCACGGCTTGCTGTGCTCGATGATGGCGCTGTTGCGGGCCGGCGATACGGTGGTCACCGAGCAACTGACGTATCCGGGCCTGATCACCGCTGCGCGGATGCTGGGTATCCGGTTGATCGGCCTGGAGATGGACGAAGAAGGCGTGCTGCCGAGTGCGCTGGACGAAGTCTGTCGAAATCACCGGGTTTCAGCGCTGTACTGCACCCCGACTATTCAGAACCCCACCACAGCGGTACTTTCGGTGGCGCGCCGCGAAGCATTGGTCAAAGTGTGTCGCGAGCACAATCTGCTGATTCTTGAAGACGAAGCCCACGGTGTATTGGTCGAAGACCGGCCGCCGCCCCTCAGTCATTTCGCCCCGGAACGGACGATTTTGATCAGCAGCCTCAGCAAAGCCGTGTCAGCCGGGCTGCGTGTGGGCTATGTGCATGCGCCACCGGCGTTGGTCAGCCGTATTTCGGCGGCGCTGCGTTCGACTTGCTGGATGGCCACGCCCGTCACCCTGGAACTGGCTACCCAGTGGATCGAAAACGGCACGGCGGAATACCTGCTGCGCCAACAAATCAACGAGATCAGCCGACGCAAAGCCTTGGTGCGCGACTTGCTGACCGGGCTGGAATACCGCACCCACCTCAACAGCCCACATTTCTGGATTGAAGTGCCGGAGCCATGGCGGGCGTCGGAAATTGAGGCGGAGCTCAAGCAGAATAATTACCTGATCGCCACCGCCGAGGCGTTCGCCGTGGGACAGACGGCGGTGCCGCAGTTCATTCGGGCGAGTATCTGCAATACGTCGGGGGATGATCAGTTGCTGAGGGCGGGGTTTGATGCGCTGGCGACCGCGTTGGGGCAGGGCGGTGGAAGGTTTCACCTATAACTGCGTGATCGTTCTTCGCGAGCAAGCCCGCCCACATTCGACCGCGTTGTAGGGTGGAGTATGGTCAAATGTGGGAGCTGGCTTGCCTGCGAAGGGCCGGTCCGGACGACACAACTATTTGAATCTACGCTCCACGCCTTTCTCCACTAGAATCTTCGCGGAAATCTCTTCCACCGAAAAATGCGTGGAATTGATATGCGCAATATTCTCGCGGCGGAACAGATTTTCTACTTCGCGGACTTCGAACTCGCACTGTGCATAGCTGGAATACCGGCTGTTGGGCTTGCGCTCATTGCGGATCGCCGTCAGCCGGTCCGGGTCGATGGTCAGCCCAAACAGCTTATGCGAATGCGCACGCAGGGCGGCCGGCAGCGTCAAATGCTCCATGTCGTCTTCGGTCAGCGGGTAGTTTGCCGCGCGGATGCCGAATTGCATGGCCATGTACAGACAGGTGGGCGTTTTGCCGCAGCGGGACACGCCCACCAGGATCAGGTCGGCCTTGTCGTAGTAGTGGGTGCGGGCGCCGTCGTCGTTGTCGAGGGCGAAGTTCACCGCCTCGATACGCTCCATATAGTTGGAGTTGTGCCCAATGGAATGGGACTTTCCTACCGAGTACGACGAATGCTCACTCAGCTCTTGTTCCAGTGGCGCCAGGAATGTCGAGAAAATGTCGATCATGAAACCATTCGACGTTGCGAGAATCTCACGAATGTCTTGATTGACGATGGTGTCGAAAATGATCGGACGAAAACCGTCTTTTTCAGCCGCCAGATTGATTTGTTGTACCATGGCCCGCGCTTTATCCACGCTGTCGATGTACGGCCGCGTAAATTTGGCGAAGGTAATGTTTTCGAACTGCGCGAGCAGGCTTTGACCCAATGTTTCGGCTGTGATGCCCGTGCCGTCGGAGATAAAGAAAGCAGATCGTTTCATTTGAGCCCTGGGCCTTAAGCTGATGGCGAATCTTGGATATGATAGGCGCGATTTTGCCGTCCCGCAGTGGGCCGCATTCTCACTTATTTTCCAGGTCCAGGCCACAAGCGCTGGCACTCGCTCCTACTGAGCAGCCGGCGTCCTGAGCTTTTCCAACACAGTTAGTGGAGAGATCACCTTGGTAGAGTACGTAGTTTCCCTCGATAAGCTCGGCGTCCATGATGTAGAGCACGTGGGGGGCAAGAACGCATCCCTCGGCGAGATGATCAGTAATCTTGCAGGCGCTGGTGTGTCGGTGCCCGGTGGTTTCGCCACCACGGCCCAGGCTTACCGCGATTTCCTCGAACTGAGCGGCCTCAATGCTCAGATCCACGCCGCGCTGGACGCCCTGGACGTCGATGACGTCAATGCCCTGGCCAAGACCGGTGCCCAGATCCGCCAATGGATCATGGAAGCCGAGTTCCCAGAGAAGCTCAACGAAGAAATTCGCACCGCCTTCGCCACGCTGTCGGCCGGTAACCCGGACGTCGCCGTTGCCGTGCGCTCCTCGGCCACCGCCGAAGACTTGCCGGACGCCTCCTTCGCCGGCCAGCAAGAAACTTTCCTGAACATCCGCGGCGTGGAAAACGTGATCCGCGCGGCCAAGGAAGTATTCGCTTCGCTGTTCAACGATCGCGCCATTTCCTACCGCGTACACCAGGGTTTCGACCACAAGCTGGTGGCCCTGTCTGCCGGTGTGCAGCGCATGGTGCGTTCGGAAACCGGCACCGCCGGCGTGATGTTCACCCTCGATACCGAATCGGGCTTCCGTGATGTGGTGTTCATCACCGGCGCCTACGGCCTGGGCGAAACCGTCGTACAAGGCGCGGTCAACCCCGACGAATTCTACGTACACAAGGGCACCCTCGAAGCGGGCCGCCCGGCCATCCTGCGCCGCAACCTGGGCAGCAAAGCCATCAAAATGATCTACGGCGACGAGGCCAAGGCCGGTCGCTCGGTGAAAACCGTTGAAGTCGACAAGGCTGAACGCGCGCGTTTCTGCCTGACCGACGCTGAAGTCAGCGAATTGGCCAAACAAGCGATGATCATCGAAAAGCACTACAAGTGCCCGATGGACATCGAGTGGGCCAAAGACGGTGACGACGGCAAGCTGTACATCGTGCAGGCCCGTCCGGAAACCGTGAAAAGCCGTACCTCGGCCAATGTCATGGAGCGCTACCTGCTCAAAGAAACCGGCACTGTGCTGGTGGAAGGCCGTGCCATCGGCCAGCGTATCGGTGCCGGCAAGGTGCGGATCATCAAGGACGTGTCCGAGATGGACAAAGTCCAGCCAGGCGACGTACTGGTCTCCGACATGACCGACCCGGACTGGGAACCGGTGATGAAGCGCGCCAGCGCCATCGTCACCAACCGTGGCGGGCGTACCTGCCATGCGGCGATCATCGCCCGTGAACTTGGGATTCCTGCGGTCGTGGGCTGCGGCAACGCGACCCAACTGCTCAAAGATGGCCAGGGCGTCACCGTTTCCTGTGCCGAAGGCGACACCGGTTTCATCTTCGAAGGTGAGCTGGGCTTCGATATCAAGCAAAACTCCATCGACGCCATGCCGGACCTGCCGTTCAAGATCATGATGAACGTCGGCAACCCGGACCGCGCCTTTGACTTCGCGCAGTTGCCGAACGCCGGTGTGGGCCTGGCCCGCCTGGAGTTCATCATCAATCGCATGATCGGCGTGCACCCCAAGGCCCTGTTGAACTACGACGGCCTGCCGCTGGACATCAAGGAAAGCGTCGACAAGCGCATCGCCGGCTACAACGACCCGGTAGGTTTCTACGTCGAGAAACTGGTGGAAGGCATCAGCACCCTCGCGGCGGCGTTCTACCCGAAAAAGGTCATCGTGCGCCTGTCGGACTTCAAGTCCAACGAATACGCCAACCTGATCGGCGGCAAGCTCTATGAGCCGGAAGAAGAAAACCCGATGCTAGGTTTCCGTGGCGCCTCGCGTTACATCAGCGAAGCGTTCCGCGACTGCTTCGAGCTCGAATGCCGCGCCCTCAAGCGTGTGCGCAACGAGATGGGCCTGACCAACGTCGAGATCATGGTGCCGTTCGTGCGTACCCTGGGCGAGGCGAGCCAAGTGGTCGACTTGCTGGCTGAAAACGGCCTGTCCCGTGGCGAAAACGGCCTGCGCGTAATCATGATGTGTGAACTGCCGTCCAACGCCATCCTGGCCGAGGAGTTCCTGGAATTCTTCGACGGTTTCTCCATCGGCTCCAACGACCTGACCCAGCTCACCCTGGGCCTGGACCGTGACTCCGGGATCATTGCGCACCTGTTCGACGAGCGAAATCCTGCGGTCAAGAAGCTGCTGGCCAATGCCATCCAGGCCTGCAACAAGGCCGGCAAATACATCGGTATCTGCGGCCAAGGCCCTTCCGATCACCCTGACCTGGCCAAATGGCTGATGGAGCAGGGCATCGAAAGCGTTTCGCTGAACCCCGATTCCGTGCTGGAAACCTGGTTCTTCCTGGCGGAAGGCCAAGCGTCCGCCTAAGACCGTCACGTCAAAAGTGCCGGTCACCCGTTGTGGGTGACCGGCATTCTTATCTGTGCAGGGCGGAATTCCTTCCGGACGCCGCCCTTTTTTGTGCAAGAGCATTATGCAAAGCAGCAGCAACCTGTTTCCCGTCGCCCTGATCAGCGCTGAACGTCGTGGCGACCTGAGTGAAGACGTGTACCGGCTCAAACCCGGTAACAGTCCCGACGGTACCGTCGAGCTGGCGGTTACCCGTTTGGGCCTGGCCGATGTCCCGGAAAACCGGGGCATCCCGGTCATTTTGTTGCATGGCAGTTTTTCCAATCGGCGTTTCTGGTACTCGCCCAAGGGTATCGGCCTGGGCGCTTACTTGGCGCGCGAGGGGTTTGATGTCTGGATCCCGGAAATGCGCGGCCATGGCCTGTCCAAGCGCAATCATGACTACGCGCGCAACCGCGTCGCTGACTATGCGCGTTATGATTTGCCGGCCATCGGCGCATTCGTGCGTGAGCAAAGCGGGCAGATTCCCCATTGGATCGGCCATTCGCTGGGCGGTACCAGCTTGGCGGCCGCTCTTGGCGGGCAGCACCTTGGTGCGCCGGCAGTGGCGTCGGTGGCGCTGTTTGGCTGCCAGGTCAGTCGCACTCATTGGCCGTTGAAACTGCCACCGGTTGAGTGGACGGGCCGCTTGCTGTTGAAACGCTTCGGCGAGGTCTCTGGCTCGCGCCTGAAGCGGGGCCCCGAGGACGAACCGGCGGGCGTGATGATCGAAGCTATGCGCTGGAATGGCCTGTTTGGCCGCTTTGGCGAAGGCAAGAATGATTGGTGGAAAGGCTTGGCTGAGGTTGATGTGCCGCTGTTGGCCGTCAGCGCAGCCGGGGATCATCAAGACCCCGACTGGGCCTGTCGCAAGCTGTTCGAGCAAATGGGCTCCGAGCACCGTCAGTACCTGTGCCTGGGCCGACAACAAGGCTTTACCGGGGATTTCGGGCATGTGGAGATGCTCGTCAGCAAAGCTGCCCAGTCCGAAGTGTGGCCGTTGGTGGCGCAGTGGCTGAAAGATCCGCTCACACCGCTGTCAGGCGCACAGGCCGAGGTGCGGGCCGCGGTTTGAGGCGGTGCTCTGCCAAGGGCGTTTCGCTTGTGTGTGGTTGCGGCTAAGATATGACGCGTTAAACGCTTCTGGTCATATTCAGTCGCGCAGTGGCTATTGCGTTGCGGCGAGGCGGATGGGATGTTTCGCACCTGCTTGGGCTGGCGCTTCTTTCGAAAGACACTTCTTTGACAGAAAGGAATTTTTCAATGAACCATTACGTGACCCCCGACCTGTGCGACGCCTACCCAGACCTGGTGCAGGTGCTCGAACCGATGTTCAGCAACTTCGGCGGCCGGGACTCCTTCGGCGGCGAGATCGTCACCATCAAGTGTTTCGAAGATAACTCCCTGGTCAAGGAACAAGCCGATCAGCCGGGTGCCGGCAAGGTGCTGGTGGTCGACGGCGGTGGTTCCCTGCGTCGCGCGCTGCTGGGCGATATGATCGCCGAGAAAGCGGCGAAGAACGGCTGGGAAGGGCTGGTGATCTACGGTTGCATCCGTGATGTTGACGTCATTGCCCAGACAGATCTGGGCGTACAGGCCCTCGCCAGCCATCCGATGAAGACTGACAAGCGCGGTATTGGCGACCTGAACGTGGTCGTCACGTTCGCAGGTGTGACCTTTCGTCCGGGTGAATACATCTACGCCGATAACAATGGCGTGATCGTTTCCCCCAGCCCGCTGAAAATGCCTGAATAAGACAGGGGTAAGGATGTTCGAGGAAGAAAACGCGCAATGGGGCCTGGTGCATGCCCTGGTGCTGGACGGTAAAGGCGGTGCGCGTTCGATTGCCCGGACTGAGCTCGACGAATTGCAACTGCAGCCCCAGGAAAGCCTGTGGCTGCATTGGGATCGCAGTCACCCGCAAACCCAGACCTGGCTGCGCAAATCCAGCGGCTTGAGCGAATTTGCCTGTGACTTGTTGCTGGAGGAGAACACCCGTCCGCGCCTGTTGGCGCTGCCGGACTCCGAATTGCTGCTGTTCCTGCGCGGGGTCAACCTCAACCCCGGTGCAGAGCCGGAAGACATGGTCTCGGTGCGCATCTTTGCTGCCGCCAGCCGCGTTATTTCCCTGCGCCTGCGGCCGTTGCGCGCCACTGACGAGCTGTTGGTGCAATTGGCGGACGGCAAGGGGCCTAAGACCGCGTCGGAACTCATCCTTTATATGGCGCAGTACCTGACCAATAAAGTGCAGGATTTGGTCTCCGACCTGTCTGAAATCGTCGACGCAGAGGAAGAAAAACTCGATACCGACGAACGGTATACCCCGGAACATGGCAGCGTTCTACAGATCCGTCGACGAGCCGCAGGGCTGAAGCGATTTTTGGCGCCGCAACGGGATATTTTTGCCCAGCTCACGCGGATCAAATTGCCGTGGTTCTGTGACGACGATGCCGACTACTGGAACGAATTGAACAACAGCCTGACCCGCTATCTGGAAGAGCTCGAATTGACCCGAGAGCGCGTGGGGCTTGTGCTGGAGGCTGAAGACCGGCGTTTGAGCGTGCGCATGAATCGCACCATGTACCGCTTCGGGATCATCACTGGGATCTTTCTGCCGATGAGTTTTTTGACCGGTCTGCTGGGGATCAATGTGGGGGGATTCCGTTCTCCTCCAGCCCCTATGGATTCATGGTTGCGTGCCTGTTAATGGTCTCGGTGGCGCTCGGACAATGGTGGCTTTTTCGACGACTGCGCTGGGTTTGAGCTGAATATGACCTGAACGTAGGAAGGGGCGTATGTGACCCCAATAATTTTACCCTCGTCTTTTAAAACACTTGCGAGAGGTTTTTATGCACGATCCGTTCGAACAGTCTTTGCGTGACATGCTCAATGCCTCGCCGTCCAACCGCGACGACGATGCTTGCCTGGGCCGCGTGTTGAAAACCGCCAACCGTCAGGTGGGGGCGGGTGACCTGTTCGGTCTGCTCGGCCGTTGGGTGCCGGCGCTGATGATGGCCCTGAACAATGGTTCGGCCCATGTATCGCCCGTGTCCCGTCGTAAATCTCTTGCTCGCACTGCTGATAAGGCTGATTGAATATGGAACTTGATCTCTGGACCCAGAGCCTGGTCACCGCGATGACCGCATTGTGGACCAAGGTGGCGAATTTCATTCCCAACCTGTTTGGTGCCCTGGTGCTGGTGTTGCTGGGCTTTGTCGTGGCCAAGTTGCTCGACACCCTGCTGTCCAAATTGCTCGCAAAACTGGGCCTGGATCGCTTGATGGCAGGCACCGGCCTGACCAAGCTGCTGGGTCGCGCAGGGTTGCAGGTGCCGATCTCCACCTTGATCGGCAAGATCGTTTATTGGTTTGTTTTGCTGATTTTTCTGGTTTCTGCGGCTCAATCGCTTGGACTTGAGCGAGTTTCAGCTACGCTCGACATGCTGGCGCTGTATTTGCCGAAGGTTTTCGGCGGCGCGCTGGTATTGCTGGTAGGTGTTTTGCTGGCGCAACTGGCCAATGGGCTGGTGCGCGGCGCTGCCGAAGGCGTGGGTTTGGATTATGCTGCCGGCCTGGGACGAATCGCCCAGGGACTGGTGATCATCATCAGTATTTCGGTCGCGATCAGCCAGTTGGAGGTCAAGACTGACCTGCTCAACCATGTGATTGTGATCGTTTTGATTACCGTTGGTCTGGCCGTTGCGCTGGCCATGGGCTTGGGAAGCCGGGAAATTGCCGGTCAGATTCTTGCGGGAATCTATGTGCGTGAGTTATATCAGGTTGGGCAACAGGTGCGTGTGGGCGAGGTCGAAGGGCAAATTGAGGAGATCGGTACGGTCAAGACGACGGTGCTGACCGATGACGGAGACCTGGTGTCGCTGTCCAATCGGATTCTCCTGGAGCAGCAGGTCAGTAGCCGCTAAACCGGCAAACCCTGCTAATGTACGCCGCCGCTGGCCCGGCTGACCGGGTTGTGGCGGACATTGACCTGACTGTCGGCACGACTTGTTTTGAATAAAGCCCAAACGTTGTCCACGCGCTATGACCCCCGTGAGCTCTCTGATGAGGAGTTGGTCGCGCGCTCGCACACGGAGCTGTTTCACGTAACTCGCGCGTACGAAGAATTGATGCGCAGATATCAACGCACTTTGTTCAACGTTTGTTCAAGGTATTTAGGGAACGATAGAGATGCGGATGATGTCTGTCAGGAAGTGATGCTCAAGGTGCTGTACGGCCTGAAGAACTTCGAGGGCAAATCGAAGTTCAAGACATGGCTATACAGCATCACGTACAACGAGTGCATCACGCAGTATCGGAAGGAACGGCGAAAGCGTCGCTTGATGGACGCGTTGAGTCTTGACCCCCTTGAGGAGGCGTCTGAAGAAAAGGCGCCGGCACCCGAGGAGAAGGGTGGACTTGATCGCTGGTTGGTGTATGTGAACCCGATTGACCGGGAAATTCTGGTGCTACGATTTGTCGCAGAGCTAGAATTCCAGGAAATCGCTGACATCATGCACATGGGTTTGAGTGCTACAAAAATGCGTTACAAACGTGCTCTTGATAAATTACGTGAGAAATTTGCGGGCGAGACTGAAACTTAGTGCGTGGCAAATATCTCTTACGTGTAGGCAAGTTCTGTTAGACTTGTCGCCGAGTTGTCCCCCGGTTTGTGGGACTGCTTTACAATCACCAGATGGGGATTTAACGGATGAAACTGAAAAACACCTTGGGCTTGGCCATTGGTTCTCTTATTGCCGCTACTTCTTTCGGCGTTCTGGCACAAGGCCAAGGCGCAGTTGAAGGCGAGCTGTTCTACAAGAAGCAGTACAACGATAGCGTCAAGCACATCGAAGACGGCTTCAATCCTGGCGCTCGCATCGGTTACTTCCTGACCGACGACCTGTCCTTGAACCTGTCCTACGACAAGACCAACCACACCCGTTCGAACGACGGTACTGGTAACCAGAAGATCAAAGGCGATACCGGCAGCCTGGTTGCCCAGTATCACTTCGGTCAAGCTGGCGTAGACAGCCTGCGTCCATACGTAGAGGGCGGTTTCGGCCACCAGAGCCGTACCAACGTTCAAGCTGACGGCCACAGCGGTCGCGACCAGACTACCTTCGCTACCGTTGGTACTGGCGTGAAGTACTACTTCACCAACAACCTGTACGCTCGTGCCGGTGTTGAAGCTGACTACGGTCTGGACAACGGCAAGTGGGACTACTCCGCACTGGTCGGCCTGGGCGTGAACTTCGGCGGTAACGCTGGCGCAGTTGCTCCAGCTCCTACCCCAGCACCAGCTCCAGAGCCAACTCCAGAGCCAGAAGCTCCAGTTGCTCAGGTTGTTCGTGTTGAGCTGGACGTCAAGTTCGACTTCGACAAATCCGTTGTTAAGCCTAACAGCTACGGCGACGTGAAAAACCTGGCCGACTTCATGGCTCAGTACCCAGCTACCAACGTAGAAGTTGCTGGTCACACTGACTCCGTAGGTCCAGACGCTTACAACCAGAAGCTGTCCCAGCGTCGTGCTGACGCTGTTAAGCAAGTCCTGGTTAAAGACGGCGTTGCTCCTAGCCGTATCACCGCAGTAGGTTACGGTGAGTCCCGCCCAGTTGCTGACAACGCAACTGAAGCTGGTCGCGCTGTTAACCGTCGCGTAGAAGCGTCGGTTGAAGCTCAAGCTCAGTAATTACTGAGTGGTAGAAAAAAGCCCGGCTTAGGCCGGGCTTTTTTTCGCCTGTGATTTGCCTCAGGCGCTCACGGCCTGAGCGAGGCAAGCGGCCTGGCCTGGGGCTGCAACACGGCCAATCACCAGGATGGCCGGGCTTTTCAAGGCAAATGCCTGTGCATCTTCGTGCATACGCCACAGCGCGCTGCGACATTCCCTTTGCTGGGGCAGCGATGCGTTCTCGATCATCGCCACTGGCATATCCGCCGCCATCCCGCCGTCCAGCAGTTGCTGGCAAATTTCCTCCAGCTTCGCCACGCCCATGTACACCACCAGGGTTGTCCCACCTTCTGCCAGCGCACGCCAATTCAGGCTGCTGTCGTCCTGGGTATGCGCCGTGACCAGCGTCACGCCCCGACTCACGCCGCGCAAGGTCAGTGGCACCGCGCAATTCGTCGCGCCTGCCAACCCTGCGGTAATGCCGTTGACCAACTCCACCTCGACGCCCCGTTCACGCAACCACATCGCCTCTTCACCGCCGCGTCCGAAAATGCACGGGTCGCCGCCTTTGAGGCGTACCACGCACTTGCCCTGGCGCGTATAGCGCAGCATCAGCCGGTGGATGAAATCTTGCGGGGTCGACCGGCAGCCACCGCGTTTCCCCACGGTGACCACCCGCGCGTTCGTGCAATGTTCCAGCACGGCCGGGTTGACCAAGTCATCGATCAGCACCACATCGGCCTCACGCAGGGCGCGTACCGCCTTGAGGGTCAGCAACTCCGGGTCACCCGGACCCGCGCCCACCAGCCAGACTTTTGCATTCATAGGGTGTTCCTCGTCCAGGGATGACATCAGCGGTGAAAGAGTGAGTACAACAGCACCAGATTGATCAACAGCGAAAGCAGCGCCAGCGTGCGCCAGACCTTCAAGGGTTCACGCTCCAGCAATGGCTTGGGGCGGACACTCAGTTCCTGCCGGTCAGCCTGTTCCAGCACGCGCAACCACTCTTCGGCGGTTTCATAGCGATGGGCTGGATGGGCGGCCACGGCCCGTTCCAGGCTGAGGGGAAGCCAATCCGGCAGGTCGGGGCGGTAGCGGCTGGCGCTGACAGGCTGAGTGAACCGGGGCCGTTGGAAGGCCTCGATTTCGCCGTAGGGGTAATGTCCGGTCAGCAGGTAATACAAGGTTACGCCTACGCTGTATAAGTCCTGTTGAGTCGTAGGGCGCTCGCCGTTGAAGGCTTCAGGTGCAATAAAGCTAGGCGTGCCCGGCAGCGCATGGACGTGGTCTTCAGACAGGCCTGGGCAATACGCCAGGCCGAAATCCAACACACGTAATTCGCCGTCTTCCCCCAGCAGCAGGTTTTCGGGCTTGAGGTCGCGATGCAGGATCTGCCGACGGTGCAAAATGCCCACGGCCCGCAGCAGACGTTCGGCTATTGCCTGCCATTGTGCCAAGGGCAGTGGGCCTTGACGCTGGAACAGTTCGGCCAGGGTCTGGCCCGAATACTCACGCATCACATAATACAAATGCTGACGCGCGCTACCGGCATGGACCTCAGGGAACGCCCGCCCCGCAACCCGCCGCAGAAACCATTCCTCCGACAGTAAGGCCTGGCCGGCGTCGTGATCATCGTCGCGGCTCAAGGGCAGGGTTTTCAGCAGCCAGGGTTGCTGCTGGGCATCGCGCACCCGGTAGAGCAATGACTGCCGGCTTTGCGCCAATACGCTTTCCACCTGCCAGCCTTCAAAGTGTTGCCCGGCTTTCAACAAGGGCGGCAGTGGCCATTGCTGCAACTGCACCAGCGCATCGCCGAGGGTGGCTGCGCCGAGGGCGTCGATACGCACGAGCAGCGCGCTGGCATTGTCCTGGCTGCCTGCCAGGTGCGCGGCATTCACCAGGGTGTTGACCGCCAATTCCATGTCTGTTTGTTCGCGCAAAATCGTCTGGATACTGGGATCACCCAGGGTTGCCCACACGCCATCACTGACCAACAGGAAACATTCGCCTTCACGCAGCTGACCGTCGAGAAAATCCACCACCAGATGCTGATCCAGGCCAAGGGCGCGCTTGAGCACGTGCTGCATGCCCGGTTGCTCCCACACGTGATCCTCGGTGATGCGCTGTAATTGGCCAGCGAACCAACGATACGCCCGACAATCGCCGACATGCGCCAGGGTAAAACGCTGGCCGCGAAACACCAGCGCACTCAGGGTGGTCAACAGAGGCTGGCCACCGCCATTGGCTTGCAGCCAGCGATTCTGTGCCAGTAGCAACCGCTCCAGGGCCTGGGCCACGCCCCAGGTTTGCGGCGTGGCGTAGTAGTCCAGGGCCAGCGCCTGCAAGGTCGAGCGCGCAGCCAGGCCGCCGTCGGCGCACTGGCTCACCCCATCGGCGATGGCACATAAGTAGCCTTTGCTCGCCGCCAGTTCGGCCACAGGCGTGACCACCCGCAGTGCGTCCTGATTTTCCGTCCGTGGCCCGATGGCACTGGCCTGGGCGACGCTCAGTTGCAGGCTCATCAGACCCGCGCAGCCGTGACGGCAGCCGAGCCCCAGGTGGTTCTCCAGCGACGCTTCACGCCGTGCAGGCCGAACCAGGCCAGCACGCCCAGGCTGGCGAACAACCACAACGCCAGCTGATAGCTGCCGGTGCTTTGCTTGATCGCACCCATGCCCGCCGCCAAGGCAAAGCCGCCGATACCGCCGGCCATGCCGATCAGGCCGGTCATCACGCCGATTTCACGGCGGAAACGCTGCGGCACGAGTTGGAACACTGCGCCGTTTCCTGCGCCGAGACCCAGCATGGTGCAGACGAAGAGCGCGAGCGCCGCAACGGGACTCGGTAGGTTGAAACCCACCGCTGCGATACAGATCGCCGCCACGCTGTACATGCCCAGCAGCGTACGGATCCCGCCGAAGCGGTCCGCCAGCGCGCCGCCCAGTGGGCGCATCAGGCTACCGCCAAAGACACAGGCGGCGGTGTAGTAACCAGCGGTCACCGGGCTCAGGCCGTATTGGTCGTTGAAATAACCGGGCAGGGCGCTGGCCAGGCCGATAAAGCCCCCAAAGGTAACGCTGTAGAAAAACATGAACCACCAGCTGTCACGGTCGCCCAGGGCCTTGAAGTAGTCGGCCATGGACTTCGCCTTCGGCCGTTCTGGTGCATTGCGCGCCAGCCAGGCAAAGACAATCAGGGTCAGCACCAAGGGGATCAGCGCGAAGCCGAACACGTTGCTCCAGCCAAAGGCGGCCGCCAATACCGGTGCCAGCAACGCGGCGAACACCGTGCCGGAGTTGCCCGCGCCCGCGATGCCCATGGCTTTGCCCTGGTGTTCCGCTGGATACCATTGGGAGGCCAGCGGCAGTGCGACCGCAAACGATGCACCGGCCATGCCGAGAAACAAGCCCAGCAACAGCGCTTGTTCGTAGCTGTGGATCCCAAGTTTCCAGGCGCCGAACAGGGCGCAGATGACAATCACCTGGCCAATCAGGCCGGCCGTCTTCGGCGACAGCTTATCCGCCAGCATGCCCATCAGAAAGCGCAACACCGCGCCCGCGAGAATCGGTGTAGCGACCACCAGGCCGCGTTGTTGAGTGGTCAGGTGCAGGTCGGCGGCAATCTGCACGGCCAGTGGGCCCAGCAGGTACCAGACCATAAAGCTCAGGTCGAAATACAGGAACGCGGCAAACAGGGTCGGGGTGTGCCCGGATTTCCAGAAGCTTGATTTCATCACGCACCTCAACGGTTGGGAGTCTTGTAAGAAGGCCAAAACGAAAAAACGCCGCCACCGGGTTCGCGTGAGCAAACCGGGTGTGCGACGTCTTTGTCGTGGAGGGGCAACCGCCGTTGGCTACCTGTGATCAATCCTTAGCAAGAGCTGCGCCACATCAGCCAAGCAGCTCACTCATGGCGATAATCTGCTCTGCCACCTGAATCAGTTTCTGCTGGCGGCTCATGGCTTGGCGGCGCATCAGGGTGTAGGCCTCTTCCTCATTGCAGTCCTTCATTTTCATCAACATGCCCTTGGCCAACTCGATGCGCTTGCGCTCGGCCAACTGTTGGTCCCGCGCCTGGAGCTGCGCGCGCAAGGCCTGATCGCTTTCGAATCGGGCCATGGCCACGTCAAGGATCGGCTGCAGGCGCTGGGCCTGGATGCCTTCGACGATATAGGCGCTGACGCCGGACTTGATCGCCTGGCGCATCACGTTCGGGTCGTGTTCGTCGGTGAACATCACGATGGGCCGGGGTTGGTCACGACTGACCAGCACCACTTGCTCCATTACATCGCGGCCCGGTGACTCGGTATCGATCAGGATCACATCCGGGCGCACCGTTTCGACGCGCGCGGGCAGGTCGATGGTCAGGCCCGACTCATCGATGACGTCAAAACCGGCTTCGATCAGCGCAGTCCTGAGTCGGCCTACTTTGCGCGGCGTGTCGTTGATCAGCAGGATTCGCAGCATGGACGTCCTCCTGTCAGCGCAAGGCTTGGCGGTGGGTGGTATCGGCCAGGGCGTGCAGGCGGAAGCTGCGGGCATAGCCGGCGGGGTCGGAGCCGTCCCAGACTTTGCCGTCGATCAATTGGCTGCTGCGCATGTCCGGGTGTTTTGTGGCGATACCCAGCGCAGCGGCGGCCTGGCGATACAGCGGCAGTTGCTGCACCTGGCGCGCAACGCCGAGGTAGTCGGGGTCTTCGCGCAACAGACCCCACCGCCGGAACTGGGTCATGAACCACATGCCATCAGAGAGGTAGGGCAGGTTCACTTCACCGTCGGCAAAAAATCGCAGCGCGTGGGGATCCTGCCAGTGATTGCCCAGGCCGTCGTCATAGGTCCCCAGCAGGCGCGGCTCGATGCAGTCAAGCGGGGCGTCGAGGTATTCGCGGCCACTGAGCAATTGCGCGGTGGAGCGGCGGTTTTCGCTGCTTTCTTCGATAAAGCGGCTGGCCTCCAGGATCGCCATCACCAGCACGCGTGCAGTGTTGGGATACTGGTCCACGAAAGCCTGAGTGCAGCCGAGCACCTTTTCCGGATGATCCGGCCAGATCGCCTGGGTCGTCGCCAGGGTAAACCCTTGGTTCTGCTTTACCGCGCTGGCGCACCAGGGCTCGCCGACACAAAAGCCATCGATGCGTCCGGCTTGCAGGTGCGCAACCATTTGCGGCGGCGGGACCACCACGCTGTCCACGTCCTGCAACGGGTGAATGCCCTGGCTCGCCAGCCAGTAATACAACCACATGGCGTGGGTGCCTGTGGGAAACGTCTGGGCGAAGGTCAGTTTTGTTCGGCTTTGGTGCACGTGGCGATCCAGTGCCTCAGGAGTGATCACCCCTTGTTGCTGCAAGCCGCGGGACAGGTTGATGCTCTGGCCGTTCTGGTTGAGCCCCATCAGCACGGCCATGTCGGTGGGGGCGACACCGCCGATGCCCAAGTGCACGGCGTAGATCAGCCCGTACAGGCTGTGGGCGGCGTCCAGCTCGCCGCTGACCAGTTTGTCGCGCAGGTTGGCCCAGGACGTTTGGCGCTTGAGGTTCAAGGTCAGGCCGTAGGGTTGAGCGAAGCCCTGGGTGGCTGCCACCACCATTGAGGCGCAGTCGCTCAAGGCCATGAAGCCCAGGTCGAGACTGCTTTTTTCCGGTGCATCACTGCCGTTGACCCAGGCCAGCGGGTCGTTCATCGGGCTGTTGCCATCCGAATCGTTCATCAACACCTACCTTTTATTTCAAAAAAAGCGTCGTTCCCTCAGATGGCGGTGTAAGCCAATGCGGGTAACGACGCCTTTGTCCGTAAGCTCGCTCCGCCATTGGCGCGTGCTCTGATACAGAGTTCATAGCAAGGCACATGCCACGGGTGAGTGGGCCTGGAAAGTCATCAACTTTTCATCAAGATTGAAAGCGGGCGGGCTCTCAGTATGGCCACACCTTCAATGCCCGATCACCCAGGAACTCCCCACGGTGCACGCCGACTTTCTCGCGACGATTTCCTTCCGCCGGTACTGCCGTTGGATGCTGTTTTCTGCGCTGTTGCTGGGAAGTGCGCTGGCCTGGGGCACGCTTTACCAGGCTCAGGATGAAAGTCTGTACACGGTGCTCACCGCACTCTCGGAGCCACTGGGGTTGCCCATCGTCGTCAGTCGCGAAGTCGCACGCAAACGTCTCAGCGCCGCCCTGGATTTCAATGCGCCACAACAGGCCCTGGAGGCGCTTGCACTTCAACAAGGGTTGATCTGGTACAGCGACGGGCAGGCGCTGTATGTCTATGACGCGGGCGAAGCCAAAAACTCTGCGGTCACCTTGCGACACATTTCCGTCGACAGGCTGCGTAGCCTCATGCGCCGCTCGGGCCTCGATGAGTCACGCTATCCCTTGCGGGAAAGCGGAGCGCGCACGTTCTATGTGTCCGGTCCACCGAATTACATCGATCAGGTGCTGCGTCTGGCCCAGTTGATGGACCGGCAAAGAGCGGAGTTGCGGGTAGGCGCTCAGTCCTTTGCCGTCGTCCAGGTGCTCAATACCGATGTGGCAGACCGGCAGTACGGTACGCGCGCTAACCCGGTCACCGTGCCGGGGATGGCGTCGATGATCGAAACCTTCCTGGCCGGCGAACACAAGGGGTTGCTCTCGGACAAGAGCCTCGGCGTGATCGCTTACCCGGATAGCAACAGCTTGTTGATCAAGGGCAAGCCGGCCCAGGTGAGCTTCATCCAGAAACTGGTGGCGGAACTCGACATCCCCAAGCGAGCGATCGAGGTCTCGCTGTGGCTGGTGGATGTTGAGCGCGAAGAATTGAAGAAGCTGGGCCTGGCCTGGGACGAAGAAACGAAGGCGTCGACCACGCGAGTCCTGGCTCCTTTGGACGATAGCCACCTTATGGCAAAGGTCGGTGCATTGGAGCGCCGTCGACGAGCGAAGGTAACGACATTGCCGGTGATCCTCACTCAGGAGAATGTGCCGGCGGTGTTCCAGGACAATCATACGTTTTACCTGCCACCCCGCGGAGATGATCGCGCTGACTGGAAACCGCTGCGTTATGGCACCCAGGTCAGCGTACTGCCGCGTTTTGTCGAGGCTAACCAGATCGAGATGCGTCTTGAGGTGGAAGAAGGGCGCCTGATGAGTGAGGCGAGCCAGCGTGAGAAAAACGCGGCGGTGAGGCAAGTCGGCATCAACAGCGTGGTCCGAGTGCCTCAGGCCAGGCGCCTGTGGCTGGGGGCGTTTCAACGGGAATCAGAAGGGCGGGGGGCTGGTCGTCCGGCCCAGGCGCGCCTGTTTGTGATCCAGGCCACGGCGGTGGGTAGTGAGTCGAAGGGGCTGGAAGAGGCGGGAGGACCACCGCCCATGACTGCGGCGCAATATGAGCGTGTCCAGCGTGCGTTTGTAAGGCCGCAGCGCGATGTCTCACCGTAAACAAGGTGTTAACCCATGCATCTGGAAATTCTTCTACAGGAACAACTGATCAGCCGCAGGCGCCTGGCAGCCTTTGCGCCCGGAAAGGTGTTGCCGTTGATGCCAGAGATCATCCACTGCGTGGAGGTTCGGGTGAATGGGCAATTGCTGGCGTTGGGCGAGTTGGTGCAGTTAGAGGACCGGCTAGGGGTTGAACTGCATGAGGTGTATCAGACGTGGCTGCCTGGAGGAGCAGGGTAGCGAAACCTCCTACAGTGCTTTTTCAAACGCCGCCTGATGTATGGGTTTTTTCCTAGGGCGAGCCATGAGGCAGGTTTTTACAGTGGTGACATGGGCACATGGGCCAGTGATTGGAATGAGGACGTCAATGTCATTAGTCGGAGGTCGGGGTAGCAATGGCTGTCAAGGATGATGGAGGGGCGACGACTACCCTGGTTTTTGCGCGTTGGAAGCTGCATGACCACGGTCGCCTGACGGGTGAAGGGTCGGATGTGCAGTTACCCCCTAAGGAATGGCAGGTGTTGCGGCTATTGTTGGTGTCTGGTGGTGCCTTGATGACCAAGGATCGCTTGCTGGAACTGGGCTGGCCGCAGGGGGAGGTTGCCGAGGAATCGTTGACGCGCTGCATTTATTCGCTGCGCAAGTACCTCGGTGCCGACAAGGGGTTTATCAAGACGATCTACGGCCGGGGGTATCGCTTTATCTGTCCGGTGAGCACAGTGTCGGGTTGTGCGGAACAAGTGTGTTCGGCCTGCGGCCACGTCAGCCAGGGTGTGTTGAAACGTGGCTAGGTTCTGGAGGAAGGGCTTGTTGCTGGGCGCTGTGATAGTCAGTAATCAGGCGTTGGCCTACTGCTGGGAGGAGGCCGCCAGCCACTACCAAATCGAGCCGGAGTTGCTGCAAGCAATCGCCGTCGTGGAGTCGGGTAATCGTGCGCAAGCGATGAATCATGCCAACCGTAATGGCACCCGGGACATCGGGCTGATGCAGATCAACAGCATTCATCTGCCACGTCTGCTCAAGCAAGGTATTACCGAGGACCGCTTGATCAATGAGCCATGCTTGTCGGTTGAGGTGGGGGCTTCGATCCTGGCCGAGTTCATTCAGCGTTTTGGTTACAACTGGACAGCTGTGGGTTCCTATAACGTGGGAACAGGCGCCGGGCCCGAGCGTGAGGCGCTGCGCCTGCAATATGCACAGAAAATCTGGGCGTATTACGAGCAGTTGGTCGCGCACCGTTACTGACATTGAGGTTCACGCCTCGCGCGTGCCCTGTCACCCCGGCTATAATCGCCGCCACCTTTCGCCGCCTTCGAGTCTAGCCCACCCATGTATACCCTGGCCCGCCAGCTGTTGTTCAAACTCTCCCCGGAAACTTCCCACGATCTGTCCCTGGACCTGATCGGTGCCGGTGGACGCCTGGGGCTCAATGGCCTGGTATGCAAGGCACCGGCGAAAATGCCGGTCTCGGTGATGGGGCTCGATTTCCCCAACCCGGTCGGGTTGGCGGCTGGCCTGGATAAAAACGGCGCGGCCATCGATGGCTTTGCACAGCTGGGTTTCGGTTTCGTCGAAATCGGCACCGTGACCCCGCGACCGCAGCCGGGCAACCCCAAGCCGCGCATTTTCCGCCTGCCGGAAGCCGAGGCGATCATCAACCGCATGGGCTTCAACAACCTGGGCGTTGATCATCTGCTGTCGCGGGTTCAGGCGGCGAAGTACAAGGGCATCCTCGGTATCAATATCGGCAAGAACTTCGATACGCCGGTCGAGCGTGCCGTCGACGATTACCTGATCTGCCTGGACAAAGTCTACGCCCACGCCAGCTACGTCACGGTCAACGTCAGCTCGCCCAACACCCCGGGCCTGCGCAGCCTGCAGTTCGGGGACTCGCTCAAGCAACTGCTCGAAGCCCTGCGTCAGCGCCAGGAAGACCTGGCCGTGCGCCATGGCAAGCGCGTGCCGCTGGCCATCAAGATTGCCCCGGACATGAGCGACGAAGAAACCGTATTGGTCGCCCAGGCCCTGGTGGATTCGGGCATGGACGCGGTGATTGCGACCAACACTACCCTCAGCCGCGTAGGTGTCGAAGGCCTGGCCCATGGTGACGAGGCGGGCGGTCTGTCGGGTGCTCCGGTGCGCGAGCAAAGCACTCATATCGTCAAGGTGCTGGCCGCCGAACTGGCTGGACGCTTGCCGATCATCGCCGCCGGTGGCATCACCGAAGGTAAGCACGCGGCCGAGAAGATCGCCGCGGGTGCCAGCCTGGTGCAGTTGTACTCCGGTTTCATTTACAAAGGGCCGGCCCTGATCCGCCAGTCGGTGGATGCGATTGCCGCCCTGCGCTGATGCCTCTCATGTAGGAGCGGTCGTGTTCGCGAAAGCGGTGTTTCAGTAACAGATAGGCTGGCTGACCCACCGCTTTCGTGAGCCCGCTCCCACACAGATTATTCTCCAGCCAATAAAAAGGGCTCCATTAAGGAGCCCCCTGGGCCGAAGCCCGCCGCCCGGATGGGGCGTGCATGGTAAGTCGTTACATATTCAGAAGTGGTGATGTCGGAATTAATTGCCCTTGATTAGCCGACGGCGTGAAGTTCGTTGAGTCTGTGGATGCCCGCAGTGCCAGTCATACCGTCCCAGTTGTCGCCGCGTCCTTCTCGCCAGCCGTTGATCCAGGCTTGGCGTACCGACGGTAGAGTAAATGGGCAAAGCTCACGGGATTTGCCATGAACGCCATATTGATATCCGCGTAAAAATGCTCTTTCCAACGGATCACGCTTAAGTCTTCTCATAGGGTGTTTCCCTCACTTGTTGACTGTCTTGATATCCTTCGGTCTCGTCTGAGGCCGGGCAGAGTTTTTCTGCCGTTGGTGGGCTCGCTGCCGGCGTGGCGAGCCTGAGTGTCGGCGTCGTTACGGCGCCAACCTGTGTTGAGTTCTAACCAATAGGTCACATGGATTCAATGATCGTTTTGTCATAAGCACGTAACGATAACGATGCTATAGCCATAAGCTGGGATGGCTTTTCGCCCCATTTGTTGGGCAAAGCCAGCTATGATGCACCCTGCATAGAGGATGGGTTTAATCCTTTAGTGAGAATACCCGCCCGTTGCAGTCGGTTATTATTCGACGAAGGGTCGGAATATTTCTTTTTGTTACGGCTAATTGTTTATCTGCCCCGTCAATAAAGGCCCAAGCGCCTGTTGGAAAGGGGTGGGACGGCACATTCGTGCCACGCGAGCACTCTTCAAGAAAAGTGCTTGATTGAAAACCGAGCCGGCGATGCGTCGCCCGTTCATTTATTGCTGAAAAGCCTGGAATGCCCCATGTCGGACCGTTTTGAACTCTTCCTCACCTGCCCCAAGGGCCTCGAAGGCCTGCTGATCGAGGAAGCCGTCGGGCTTGGCCTTGAGGAAGCCCGTGAGCACACCTCGGCCGTGCGCGGCATGGCCGACATGGAAACCGCCTACCGCCTGTGCCTCTGGTCGCGCCTGGCCAACCGCGTGCTGCTGGTACTCAAGCGCTTCCCGATGAAGGACGCCGAAGACCTCTACCACGGCGTCCTGGACATCGAGTGGGCCGACCATATGGTGCCGGACGGTACCCTGGCGGTTGAATTCAGCGGCCACGGCTCGGGCATCGACAACACCCACTTCGGCGCGCTGAAGGTCAAGGATGCGATCGTCGACAAGCTGCGTACGCCGACCGGCGAACGCCCGTCCATCGACAAGATCAACCCGGACCTGCGCATCCACCTGCGCCTGGACCGTGGCGAAGCGATCCTGTCCCTCGACCTGTCCGGCCACAGCCTGCACCAGCGTGGTTATCGTTTGCAGCAGGGTGCTGCACCGTTGAAGGAAAACCTGGCGGCCGCGATCCTGATCCGTGCCGGCTGGCCGCGCATTGCTGCTGAAGGCGGCGCGCTGAGCGACCCGATGTGCGGCGTGGGCACCTTCCTGGTGGAAGGCGCAATGATCGCCGCCGACATGGCGCCCAACCTGAATCGTGAACTGTGGGGCTTCACCACCTGGCTTGGGCACGTCCCGGCGCTGTGGAAGAAACTGCACGCGGAAGCGGCTGAACGCGCCGCCGTCGGCATGAACAAGCCGCCGCTGTGGATCCGTGGCTACGAAGCCGACCCACGGCTGATCCAACCTGCGCGCAACAACATCGAGCGCGCAGGCTTAAGCCATTGGATCAAGGTGTACCAGGGCGAAGTCGGCACCTTCGAGCCACGCCCGGACCAGAACCAGAAAGGCCTGGTCATCTGTAACCCGCCTTATGGCGAGCGTCTGGGTGACGAAGCCAGCCTGTTGTACCTCTACCAGAACCTCGGCGAGCGTCTGCGCCAGGCGTGCATGGGCTGGGAGGCGGCGGTGTTCACTGGCGCGCCGGACCTGGGCAAGCGCATGGGCATCCGCAGCCACAAACAGTATTCGTTCTGGAACGGCGCGTTGCCGTGCAAGCTGCTGCTGATCAAGGTCAATCCGGACCAATTCGTCACTGGCGAGCGTCGCACCCCGGAGCAGCGCCAGGCTGAGCGTGAGCAAGCCGCTTACGACCAAGCCCCGGCTGAGCCGCAGGAGCGCCAGTACAACAAGAACGGCAACCCGATCAAACCCGCACCGGCCCCTGTCGTCGAGCAGGCGCGCCTGAGCGAGGGCGGGCAGATGTTTGCCAACCGCCTGCAAAAAAATCTGAAGCTGCTAGGCAAGTGGGCCAAGCGCGAAGGCGTGGATTGCTACCGTGTGTACGACGCCGACATGCCGGAATACTCCATGGCGATCGACCTGTACCACGATTGGGTGCACGTGCAGGAATACGCGGCGCCGAAATCCATCGATCCGGAAAAAGCCTCCGCACGCATGTTCGATGCCTTGGCGGCGATTCCCCAAGCGCTGAACATCGACAAGAGCCGCGTGGTGGTCAAGCGTCGCGAGCGTCAGAGCGGTACCAAGCAGTACGAGCGTCAGAGTGCGCAGGGCAAGTTCACTGAAGTCAGCGAAGGCGGCGTGAAGTTGCTGGTCAACCTCACCGACTACCTGGACACCGGCCTGTTCCTCGACCACCGTCCGATGCGCCTGCGCATCCAGAAAGAAGCGGCCGGCAAGCGTTTCCTCAACCTGTACTGCTACACCGCGACCGCCAGTGTGCACGCGGCCAAGGGCGGTGCACGCAGCACCACCAGTGTCGACCTGTCCAAGACCTACCTGGACTGGGCGCGTCGCAACTTCTCTCTCAACGGTTTCTCCGACAAGAACCGCCTGGAGCAGGGTGACGTGATGGCGTGGCTGGAGGCCAGCCGCGATGAGTTCGACCTGATCTTCATCGACCCGCCGACCTTCTCCAACTCCAAGCGCATGGAAGGCATCTTCGACGTGCAACGAGACCACGTGCAGTTGCTCGACCTGGCCATGGCCCGCCTGGCACCGGGCGGCGTGCTGTATTTCTCGAACAACTTCCGCAAGTTCGCGCTGGAGGACAACCTCAGCGAACGTTATGCGGTCGAGGAAATCAGCGACAAGACCATCGACCCGGATTTTGCGCGCAATGCGAAGATCCATCGGGCATGGAAAATCACCGCACGCTGATCGCCCCCTGTAGGAGCGAGCTTGCTCGCGAAAAACTCACTGTCGACGCGTTTTCATGAATAAACGCGGCGTCTTCAAGTTATTCGCGAGCAAGCTCGCTCCTACAGTTCTTTTGGCTGGTCAAATACGGGGCTGATGGCTATAACTTAAGGTCCAGCCAAAGTGACACCCCCGCACGCTGGCGTTGTGAGTGTTGCCTATGCCGTTGCAAGCCGTCCGCCCGAAAATCCTAGGCTTTATCAGTGAGCAGGCGTCGGCTTGGCTGGTGGCAATAGTGGTGTTACTGGCAGGGTTTACCTTGACGGCGATTGTCGCCTGGGCAGCTTCCGACCTCTATCAGCAGCAGGTGCGCCAGCGCTTTCAGTTGCTGGTCAATGAGCGCTACACCCGCCTGCAGGAGCGTTTCGAAGACCAGGAGCAACGGCTGAACAGCCTGCGGCGCTTCTTCGTCAACTCCGACACTGTGTCCCGCGAAGAATTCGACGGGTTTGCCCAGCCCCTGTTGCTGCGTGCCCGCGCTTACTCCTGGGCGCCACGGGTGTATCGCGAACAGCGCAGCCAGTTCGAGCAAGACGTATCCAGCCAGCTCGGCACACCCTTTGTCATCCGTGAGTTGAATTCGGCCGGTGAGCTGGCCCCAGCGCCCGAGCGCGACGAATACGTACCGGTGTTGTACAGCCAGACTCAAAGCTTGTTGGGCGCGCCCTTCGGCTTTGATCTTCTGGCCCAGCCCCTGCGGCGTTCAACCCTTGAGCGTGCACAAAAGACCGGCAGGCTGGCGGTGTCCCAGCCCATGCAATTGGTGGGGGTGGAGCCGGTCTATGCCACTGGGGTTTTACTGGTGGCGCCGGTCAGCCACCTGGGCACTTCTGATCAGTCCCAGCACGAGCCCTTTGGTTATGTGATGGCCGTGATCAGCATACGCCAGCTGGTGGCCGACGGTTTGCCCAAGCCGGACCGGGACAACCTGGTGATGCAGATCATCGACACGTCCGACCTGCAGAAGCGCGTGCTCTTCGAGTCCAGCAATGTGGTGGGCGACAGCGACCTTGTCGGCGCACGTCGTCTGACGCTGGGTGACCACGTGTATGCCTTGAATCTGCGCCCGAGCCAGGTATTCGACCATGCCAACCACTCCTCGCTGAACACGATCCTGTTCATGGGCGGCCTGCTGAGCCTGCTCCTCAGTGCTTTGCTCTATGTGCTGGTGAGCCAGCGTCAGCGCGCATTGAAGCTGGTGGAGCAGCGCACTGCCCAGTTGCGCCTGCGCGAGCAGGAGTTGCGCGGCGCCCATGGCCAATTGCGCAGCGTGCTGAATGCCGCGACCCAGGTGGCGATCATTGCCACCGACCTGCGCGGCGTCATCAATACCTTCAACGCCGGTGCCGAGCAGATGCTGGGCTTCAAGGCCGAGCAAGTGGTGGGCACGCACACCCTGGAAAGCCTGCACGTGGCGGCGGAGCTGGAAGCGCGCTCGGCGAGCCTGAGTATGGCGTTGGGCAAGCGCATCCCGGCGAGCCAAGCCATGCTGGTGGAAAGCCCTGACAACCTGCATGAAGCCCACGAGTGGACCCTGATCCGCGAAGATGGCAGCCAGTTGACCGTCAACATGCTGGCCACGGTGTTGCTGGACGACCATGGTTTATGGATCGGCCACCTGGCAATTTATCTGGACATCACCGAACAGAAACGTGCCTACGAGGCATTGGCGGCCCGCGACCGCCTGCTCAAAAAACTCAGCGCCCATGTGCCCGGAGGGATCTTCCAGTTCACTCTGGAACCCCAGGACAACTGGAAATTCATCTATGCCAGCGACGGCATGCGCGACATCTATGAAATCGAACCCAATATATTGCAGCAGGATGCGAAGCGGGTCTTCGAGCGTATCCACCCGTTGGATGCGGAGCGGGTGCGTGCTTCGATCCGCTTGTCAGCGTTGCAGTTGAGCCATTGGCGCGAGGAATACCGCGTGGTGTTGCCGCAACGGGGCCTGCGTTGGATTCGGGGTGAAGCGACCCCGGAAGAGTTACCAGCAGGCGGTACGTTGTGGCATGGGTACGTGTCGGATATTTCCGATCTTAAGCGGGTGGAAGAAGAACTGCGTGCGCTCTCCATCACCGACTCCCTGACCGGAATCCATAACCGACGCTATTTCCAGGATCGTCTCAAGGCGGAGATGGTAAGGCTCAACCGCACTTCGGGAAACTTGTCGGTGATCATGCTTGATATCGATCACTTCAAACGCATCAACGACCAGCACGGGCACGCCGTCGGCGATGGCGTATTGCAGGAACTGTGCAGGCGCATCAGCCAGCGCCTGCGCCGCACCGACGTGTTCTGTCGCCTGGGCGGCGAGGAATTCATGGTGCTGTGCCCGCACACCGATGGCGAACAGGCCTACAGCCTGGCCATGGAATTATGGGCGTCGCTGCGCAGTGCGCCGATGGACCCAGTCGGTATCGTCACTGCCAGCTTTGGCGTGGCCAGTTGGCGGGTCGATGAAGGCATCGACGGGCTGCTGTTGCGCGCCGACTCGGCCGTGTACGTGGCCAAGCAGGCGGGCAGGGACCGGGTGGAAGCCGAGCGCTTGCGTGCTTGAGACCGCCGCAGGCCAATGTGGGAGCGGGCTTGCTCGCGAATGCGGTAGACCAGCCACTCCATTTGGCGACTGATACGCGGCATTCGCGAGCAAGCCCGCTCCCACAGGGGGACTGCGTTACCGTCTTAAAGGACGGGAGCGGCCGCCACTGCCTTAGGCTGGCGATACAAATCCAGCAGCACCTGATCCAGCACCGACGAAGCGCCCCATGGCTTTGGATCGTTGAGGATCGCCACCACGGCCCAGGTATTGCCATTGTTGTCACGGCTGAACCCGGCGATGGCACGTACGGTGTTCAACGTACCTGTCTTGACGTGGGCTTCGCCGCGCATGGCGGTGGTTTTCAGGCGTTTGCGCATGGTGCCGTCGGTGCCGGTGATCGGCATCGAGCTGATGTATTCCGCGGCGTAAGGGCTTTTCCACGCGGCTTGCAGCATCGTCGCCATTTCGCGGGCGCTGACGCGTTCGGCACGGGACAGGCCGGAACCGTTCTCCATCACCAGGTGCGGCGCGGTGATGCCTTTCTTCGCCAGCCACTGGCGCACGACGCGTTGTGCAGCCTTGGCGTCGTCGCCATCGGCATCGTTGCGGAACTGCGCACCCAGGCTCAGGAACAACTGCTGGGCCATGGTGTTGTTACTGTATTTATTGATGTCGCGGATGATTTCAGCCAGGTCCGGCGAGAACGCCCGGGCCAGCACCTTGGCATCCTTGGGCACTGGCGCCTGGATATCCCGGCCCTGGATGGTGCCGCCCAGTTCCTTCCAGATCGCGCGCACGGCGCCAGCGGTGTAGGTGGCGTGGTCCAGCAACGACAGGTAGGTCTGCGAACTGCAGCCATCGGCCAATTGGCCGCTGACCGTGACCGTCACGCTGCCATCGGCGGCGGTGACCGGGTTGTAGCGCACGTCGCCGGTGCACTGCTTGGCGTTGGAGACCTTGACCTGGTTGTCGATGCGGATGCTGGCAATCGGCGGCTCGACCGACACCAGCACCCGGCCGGAATCATTGCGGGTCACAAAACGCAGGGCTTTGAGGTTGACCAGCAGCGCGTCCGGCTTGACCAGGAACGGTTTGTTCTCATCGTTGCCGTCGTCATTGAATTCCGGCAACAGCGGCTGGTTGAAGAAACTGCGGTCCAGCACCAGGTCGCCGGTGACTTGCTGCACGCCGTTGGCGCGCAGGTCGCGCATCAGCAGCCAGAGTTTTTCCATGTTCAGCTTGGGGTCGCCGCCGCCCTTGAGGTACAGGTTGCCGTGCAGCACGCCACCGCTGAGGGTGCCGTCGGTATAGAACTCGGTTTTCCACTGGTGGTTGGGGCCGAGCATTTCCAGGGCCGCGTAGGTGGTGACCAGCTTCATGGTAGAGGCGGGGTTCACCGAGACGTCGGCATTGAAGACGGTAGGCGTACCCGGGCCGTTCAGGGGGATCATCACCAGGGACAGCGCTGTGTTTTGCATTTTGGCTTTGGTCAGCGCCTGTTGAACACTCGGCGGCAGGGTGGTGTTGACGGGGGCAGCGGAGACGGAAAAGGCCACTGGCAGAATAAGGCCGGCAAAAAAGATTGAACGCAACGATTTGATCATAAGAAGTAAAACCCTACTGCTGAGGAGGGTGAAAAAGTTGAGGGGGAAATAAGAAAAATCCCTCAATGGTCATGAAAGTGTCGGCATTATGCCCCAAGGTAGAGTCACTTGTAGCTGAACCATAGCGGGTATTCGGCGTTTTTTTTACAGGCATTGTGCCGCCTGTCCCAGAGAGTCGGGCAATCGTCGCCTTAAACTGCTAAAGTGCCGCCCGTTATTACTTATGAGGATTGTTCCAATGGCGACTAACCGTTCCCAGCGTCTGCGCAAAAAACTGTGCGTTGATGAATTTCAAGAGCTGGGTTTCGAACTGAACCTGGACTTCAAAGAAGGCCTGAGTGAAGAAGCTATCGACGCTTTCCTCGAAGCATTCATCAAAGAAGCCATGGAAGCCAACGGCCTGGGCTATGTTGGCGGTGATGACTACGGTCTGGTCTGCCTGCAGAAGCGTGGCTCGGTCTCCGAAGAGCAACGTGCTGCTGTTGAAGCCTGGCTGAAAACCCGTTCCGAGCTGACCAAGGCTGAAGTCAGCCCGCTGCTGGACGTGTGGTATCCGGAAAAGCCGATCAACGCGGCTAAGTGATACTAAATAAAACGGCGACCTGAGGGTCGCCGTTTTTTTATGCCTTGCGCCAATTCAGAATCAGCAGCGTCAACACCCCCGCCACAATCCCCCAGAACGCCGACCCGATGGAAAACAGCGTCAAACCAGACGCCGTGACCATAAAGGTGATCAGCGCCGCTTCCCGCTCCTTCGGCTCATTCATGGCGACGCTCAGCCCATTGATGATCGAGCCAAACAACGCCAGGGCCGCAATCGACAGCACCAGCTCTTTGGGCAAGGCTGCGAACAACGCCGCCAAGGTCGCGCCGAACACCCCGGCAATCCCGTAGAACACCCCACACCACACCGCTGCCGTGTAGCGCTTGTTACGGTCTTCATGGGCATGCGGCCCGGTGCAGATGGCCGCACTGATCGCTGCCAGGTTGATGCCGTGGGAGCCGAACGGCGCCAGCACCAGGGACGCCAGGCCGGTGGCGGTGATCAAGGGGGAGGCGGGCACGTTGTAACCGTCGGCCCTGAGCACGGCGACGCCGGGCATGTTCTGCGAGGTCATCGCGACCACGAACAGCGGAATGCCAATGCTGATGGTCGCCGCCAACGAGAAGTGCGGCGTGGTCCACACGGGCGTTGCGACTTCCAGGTGAAAACCGCTGAAGTCCAGCAGCCCCATCAACCCCGACAATGTGGTGCCGATCAGCAGCGCGGCCAGCACCGCATAACGCGGCGACAGGCGCTTGATCACCAGGTACGTGAAGAACATCCCCAGCACCAGCCCGGTGCGATGCTGCGCGGCGACGAAGATTTCGCTGCCGATCTTGAACAGAATCCCCGCCAGCAAGGCGGCCGCCAACGATGCCGGGATGCGCTTGACCAATTTTTCAAAGCTGCCGGTCATCCCGCAAATCGTCACCAGCACGGCGCAGGTGATATAGGCACCGATGGCCTCGCCATAACTCACACCGCCCAGGCTGGTGATCAGCAGCGCGGCACCCGGTGTCGACCAGGCAATGGTGATGGGGGTGCGATAGCGCAGCGACAGGCCGATGCTGCACACTGCCATGCCGATGGAAATCGCCCAGATCCATGACGAAATCTGCGCCGTGGTCAAACCGGCGGCTTGCCCGGCCTGGAACATCAGGACCAGGGAGCTGGTGTAGCCGGTCATCATGGCGATGAAGCCAGCGACAACGGCCGACGCAGACGTGTCGGCCAGCGGGCGCAAAGGCGCTTGGGTGGCGTCGTTCATGAAGAGGTGTTCCTTTTACCTGGGTTTTAGCCGGTGACGGCGCGGATTCAAGCCTAAACTCAAACGTAACGACTCATTGCAATACAGCCGACGGCGCAAACAGCCGTACAGTGTGTTGGCGCACTGGGTTGTGTACAATGTGCCCTGTTTTTAGGTGATACTTGCCAGCGACCCGCTGTTGCCGTATTACCGTTAATTCGCCGCCGTTCTCCAAACCCGAGTGCCCATGAACGAACAGTTGCAACCTCTCAAGAAACAACCGCGAGCCGGCAAGGCCGGTCGCAGCGGAACCCAGGACGATATCGTCTACGCGCATATCTTCGAAGCGATCCTCGAACAACGCCTGGCACCCGGTACCAAATTGAGTGAAGAGGCACTGGGCGAAATCTTCGGCGTCAGCCGCACCATCATCCGCCGCGCCCTGTCGCGCCTGGCCCATGAAGGTGTGGTGCTGCTGCGGCCCAATCGCGGCGCGGTCGTGGCCAGCCCGAGCGTCGAGGAAGCACGCCAGGTATTTCTCGCGCGGCGTCTGGTGGAGCGGGCAATTACCGAGTTGGCAGTCCAGCACGCCACGGCCGAACAATTGGCCGAGTTGCGTCAGATGGTCAACGACGAGCGCGACAGCTTTTCCCGTGGCGACCGCGGCGCGGGTATCCGCCTCTCCGGTGAATTCCACCTCAAGCTGGCCGAAGCGGCGAAGAACGCGCCGCTGATCAGTTTCCAGCGTAGCCTGGTGTCCCAGACTTCATTGATCATCGCCCAGTACGAAAGCGGCAACCGCTCGCACTGTTCCTACGATGAGCACACCCAGTTGATCGACGCGATCGAAGCACGGGACGCGGCGTTGGCGGTGAACTTGATGATGCATCACATGGATCATATCGACAGCAAGCTCAACCTCGACGAAGAGAGCGCGTCGGATGATCTGCATGCGGTGTTCTCGCACCTGTTGCAGACCAAGAAGCCGGGGCGCTCCTCGGTAAAACTGTAGTTACCCTGGTTCACCTGGGACTAAAAATGTGGGAGCGGGCTTGCTCGCGAATGCTGAGTGTCAGTCACCCGATGTATTGACTGATCCAGCGCATTCGCGAGCAAGCCCGCTCCCACATTTGGTTCCGGCGTGCTTCAGATCAGCGCTGATGCACCAACTGGCCGGCCGCATAGGTCTGCAACACCGTCCGATCATCCCCCAGCGTCATCAGCACGAACAACGTCTCGGCGATGGTCTTCGCCTGCTTCAAGCGATAGCTCAGCAGCGGTGTCGCGTTGTAATCCAGCACTAGGAAGTCCGCATCGGTGCCCGGTTGCAGCGTGCCGATCTTGTCTTCCAACCGCAGCGCCCGCGCACCGCCCAGGGTGGCCAGGTACAGCGACTTGAACGGGCTCAAGCGCACACCCTGCAGTTGCATGACCTTGTAGGCTTCGTTCAGGGTCTGCAGCAGCGAGAAGCTGGTGCCGCCGCCCACGTCGGTGCCCAGGCCCACATTCAGTTTGTGCTTCTCGGCCATCGGCAGGTTGAACAAGCCGCTGCCGAGGAAGAAGTTCGAGGTCGGGCAGAATGCGACCGCCGAGCCGGTCTCCGCCAACCGCGCGCACTCGTCATCGCACAGGTGCACGCCATGGGCAAACACCGAGCGTTCGCCGAGCAATTTGTAATGGTCATACACATCCAGGTAGCCGTTGCGCTCCGGGAACAGTTCCTTCACCCATTCCACTTCCTGCTTGTTCTCGCTGATGTGCGTCTGCATGTACAGGTCTGGGTATTCGCCCAGCAGTTGCCCGGCCAGTGCCAGTTGTTCCGGCGTGCTGGTCGGCGCAAAGCGCGGCGTCACCGCGTAATGCAGGCGGCCCTTGCCGTGCCAACGCTCGATCAGCGCCTTGCTTTCCTGGTAGCCGGATTCGGCGGTGTCGGTCAGGTAGTCCGGCGCGTTGCGATCCATCATCACCTTGCCGGCGATCATGCGCAGATCGAGTTTCTCAGCGGCTTCAAAGAACGCGTTCACCGATTGCGGATGCACGCTGCCAAACACCAGCGCGGTGGTGGTGCCGTTGCGCAGCAGTTCCTTGATGAAAATATCCGCGACTTCTTCGGCGTGGGCCTTGTCGGCGAACTGGCTTTCGCACGGGAAGGTGTAGGTGTTGAGCCAATCCAGCAACTGCTCGCCATAGGCGCCGACCATGCCGGTTTGCGGCAGGTGGATATGGGTGTCGATCAGGCCGGGGGTGATCAGCGCGTCCTGGTAGTGGGTGATGTCGATATCGGCAGGCAGGGTCGGCAGCAAGTCGCTGGCATGGCCGACAGCGCTGATCTGGCCGTTTTCGATCACCAGCAGGCCGTCTTCGAAATACTCATAGGAGGCTTCGATCCCCACTTCAGCAGGGTCGGCGATGCTGTGCAGGAGGGCGGCACGGTAGGCTTTACGCGTTAAAGGCATGGCGATCTCAATTCAAATGGCTTGGCTGCGGCGTGAAGCCGGCAGCAGTTTGGCAATAGGTTCGGCGCTGGCGGTGTGCTGGCCGAAATTGGCGTTATAGGTGGCGATGATTTCGCCGGCGATGGAGATGGCGATTTCCACCGGCAACTTGCCCTTCACCTCGGTGAGGCCCATGGGGCAGCGCATGCGTTGCAAGTGCGCGGTGTCGAAGCCGCGATCTCGCAGGCGGTGTTCGAACTTGACGCGTTTGGTCTTCGAACCGATCAGGCCAAAGTAGGCAAAGTCATTGCGTTTGAGCAGGGCGGCGGTGAGTTCCAAGTCCAGCGCATGATTGTGGGTCATGACGATGCAGTAACTGCCCACTGGCAGGTCAGCAATTTCGTCGACCGGCTCTTCGCTGACGATTTTACGCACGCCCTGGGGTATATGTGCCGGAAACTCCTGGTCACGGGAATCGATCCAGCGCACCCGGCACGGCAGGCTGGCCAGCAACGGCACCAGTGCACGGCCGACATGGCCAGCGCCAAATACCGCGATCTGCGCCTGCACCTGGCCCATGGGTTCGAAGAGCAGCACGGTCACGCCACCGCAGCACTGACCCAGGCTGGCGCCCAGGCTGAAGCGCTCCAGATGAGTGTTCTGCTGACCGCGTACGAGCATGTCGCGGGCGATCTGCATTGCCTTGTATTCCAAGTGCCCGCCACCGATGGTGTCGAAACTCTGCGCGGCGCTGATCACCATTTTGGAACCGGCATTGCGTGGCGTGGAGCCGAGCTCTTCGATGATGGTTACCAGGACGCAGGGTTCGCCCCTGTTTTGCAGGTCGGCGAGGGCGCTGATCCAGTTGTTCATGTCTACCTCAACCTTTCTGTTGTCAGTTCGGCCGTCTTCGCAGGCACGCCAGCTCCCACATTTTATGGGGTTCACACATCAAAATGTGGGCGCCGGGCTTACCCGCGATGGCAGCGCCTCGGTCTAGAGCGAAGCCATCTCGGTTTCAATCTCAACGGCCCTGGCCGCATTCAACTGCCGCATCTGCTCACACCCCCACAACACCCGCTCCGGTGTCGCCGGCGCATCGATCTTGGGCTGATGGCGATAGTCACCCAGGCTCGCCACCGCATCCTTGATCGCGCACCACGACGCGATGCCGAGCATGAACGGCGGTTCGCCCACGGCCTTGGAATGGAACACCGTGTCTTCCGGGTTCTTGCGGTTTTCCACCAGCTTCACCCGCAGGTCCAGCGGCATGTCGGCCACGGCCGGGATCTTGTAGCTGGCCGGGCCGTTGGTCACCAGCTTGCCTTTGTCGTTCCACACCAGTTCTTCCATGGTCAGCCACCCCATGCCCTGGATAAAGCCGCCCTCCACCTGGCCGATGTCGATGGCCGGGTTCAGCGAGGCACCGACGTCGTGCAGGATGTCGGTGCGCAGCATCTTGTATTCGCCGGTCAGGGTGTCGACGATCACTTCGCAGCACGCCGCGCCGAACGCGAAGTAGTAGAACGGCCGACCGCGCGACTGGCTGCGGTCGTAGTAGATTTTCGGGGTCTTGTAGAAGCCGGTGCTCGACAGCGAGACCTGGGCGAAATACGCCTGCTGGATCAACGCCTCGAAGGTGAGGATCTGATCGCGCACGCGCACATGACCGTTGTGGAACGCCACATCCGCTTCGCTCACGTCGTATTTGCGTGCGGCGAACTCCACCAGGCGCTGCTTGATGGTTTCGGCGGCATTCTGCGCAGCCTTGCCGTTCAAGTCTGCACCGCTGGAAGCGGCGGTCGGCGAGGTGTTGGGTACCTTGTCGGTGTTGGTGGCGGTGATTTGAACGCGGTCGATTTCCACTTGGAACACTTCGGCCACAACCTGCGCGACCTTGGTGTTCAAGCCCTGGCCCATCTCGGTGCCACCGTGGTTCAGGTGGATGCTGCCGTCGGTGTAGATATGGATCAGCGCACCGGCCTGGTTGAGAAAGCTGGCCGTAAACGAAATGCCGAATTTCACCGGGGTCAGCGCCAAGCCTTTTTTCAGGATCGGGCTGTGGGCGTTGTACAGGCGGATCGCTTCGCGACGCTCGGCGTATTGGCTGCTGGCTTCAAGCTCGGCGGTCATCTCTTCGAGCATGTTGTGCTCGACGGTCTGGTAGTAGTGCGTGACGTTGCGCTCGTTCTTGCCGTAGTAATTGATCTTGCGCACCGCCAGCGGATCGAGGCCCAGATGGCGGGCGATGGCGTCCATCACTTCCTCGATGGCGACCATGCCTTGCGGGCCGCCGAAACCGCGATAGGCGGTGTTGGACGCCGTGTTGGTCTTGCAGCGATGGCCGTTGACCGTGGCATCGCCCAGGTAATACGAGTTGTCGGAGTGGAACATCGCGCGGTCGACAATCGAGTTGGACAGGTCCGGTGAGCAGCCGCAGTTGCCCGCCAATTCCAGGTTGATTCCGTGAAGGCGGCCCGTGTCGTCGAAGCCCACGTCGTATTCGATGTAGAAGGGGTGGCGCTTGCCGGTCATCAACATGTCTTCGACACGCGGCAGGCGCATCTTGGTCGGCTGGCCGGTGAGGCGCGCGACCACCGCGCACAGGCACGCCGGGCTTGCGGCCTGGGTTTCCTTGCCGCCGAAACCACCCCCCATGCGACGCATGTCCACGACGATTTTGTTCATCGACACGTCCAGCACTTCGGCCACCAGTTTCTGCACTTCGGTGGGGTTCTGCGTGGAGCAATAGACGATCATGCCGCCGTCTTCGGTGGGCATTACCGAAGAAATCTGGGTTTCCAGGTAGAAGTGTTCCTGGCCGCCGATGTGCAGGGTGCCTTGGATGCGGTTTTTCGCGGTCGCCAGTGCGCCTGCCGAATCACCGCGCTGATGGGTGTGGCTGTCGAGCACGAAATGCTTCTTGCGAAACGCCTCGACCACGTCCAGCACGGGTTCCAGGTCTTCGTATTCGATCACGGCGGCCATCGCGGCTTTACGCGCGGTTTCCAGATCGCGGGCGGCTACCGCCAGCACGACCTGGCCGACGAACTGCACCGTATCGATCGCCAACAATGGATCGCCCGGCATCAATGGGCCGATGTCCTTCAGGCCCGGCACGTCTTCATGGGTGATGACAATCCGCACGCCTTCAAAGGCGTAGCAGGGCGCGGTGTCGATGCTGATGATCCGGGCATGGGCACGGTCGGACATGCGCGCATACAGGTGCAATTGGTTGGGGAATTCCAGGCGGTCATCGATGTACTGCGCTTCGCCGCACACATGTTTGGCGGCGCTGTCGTGCTTGACGCTGCGGCCCACGCCAGAGGTGAGGTCCTGTGCGAACAGCTCGGCGAGTTCGGCCTGGGTTTTAACGACGGCGTGATGGTTAGACATAAGCGGTCACCCGAGTCTCGATGTGCGGCGTTTGCAGTTCGATGAAGTATTTGCGCAGCAGGTTCTGGGCGCTGAGCAGTCGGTATTCCTTGCTGGCGCGGAAGTCCGACAGCGGGGTGAAATCCTCGGCGAGGGCGGCACAGGCCTTTTCCACGGTGGCGCAGTTCCAGGTGGCGCCGACCAACGCCGCCTCGCAGTTCTTGGCGCGTTTTGGCGTGGCGGCCATGCCGCCGAACGCGACGCGAGCCTCGCCGATCACACCGTTATCGATCTTCAGGTTGAACGCGGCGCAGACGGCGGAAATATCATCGTCCAGGCGCTTGGAGACCTTGTAGGCACGGAACAAGGCGTGGCCCTTGGGAACGATGATCTTCTCGATGAACTCGCTGTCCTGGCGCGCCGTGACGCGGTAGTCGATGAAGTAATCCTCCAGCGCCAAGGTGCGGCGGGTTTCGCCCTTGCACAGTACGATCTGCGCGCCGAGGGCAATCAGCAGCGGCGGCGAGTCACCGATCGGCGAGGCGTTGCCGATGTTGCCGCCCAGGGTGCCCTGGTTACGGATCTGCAGGGAAGCGAAACGGTGCAGCAGTTCACCGAAGTCCGGGTATGCGTGGTGCAGCGCGGTGTAGCAATCGGAGAGGGCGGCGGCAGCGCCGATTTCCAGGCGGTCGTCGAAGTCGTCGATACGCTTCATTTCTTCAATATTGCCGACGTAGATCATCACCGGCAGCGTGCGGTGGAACTGAGTGACTTCCAGCGCCAGGTCGGTGCCGCCGGCCAGCAGCCGGGCTTGCGGGTAGGCGTCGTAGAGATCGGCGAGGTCGGCGACGGTCAGCGGCACCAGGCAGCGCTTGTCGCCGCTGTTGAGTTCACCGGTTTGCGTCGGCGCAATGGCCTTGAGGCGGGCGATGGTCTCGGCTTGGCGGCTGTCGAACTGATCCTGGGGTTTGTTGCAGCAGGCCTGTTCGGCGGCGGCGAGAATCGGGCGATAACCGGTGCAGCGGCACAGGTTGCCGGCCAGGGCTTCATGGGCCTTTTGGTTGTCGGGGGCGTCGCTGTTCTTTTGCAGGGCGAACAACGACATCACGAAACCGGGGGTGCAAAAGCCGCACTGCGAACCGTGGCATTCGACCATGGCCTTCTGGACGCTGTGCAGTTGACCCTGGTGCTTGAGGTCTTCGACGCTGATCAGTTGCTTGCCGTGCAACGACGACACAAAGGTCAGGCACGAATTGAGACTGCGATAACGAATCTGCTCGGCGCCGGTGTCATCCGTGTGCAGCTCGCCCACCACCACAGTGCAGGCACCGCAATCGCCGCTGGCGCAGCCTTCCTTGGTACCGGATTTGCCCAGGTGCTCACGCAAATAGTTGAGCACAGTCAGATTGGGGTCCAGGGCGTGCTCGCTACGGAGTTCCTGGTTAAGTAAAAACTGGATCACGGAAGGCCTCGCAGACTCATTATTGTTGTTAACCGCTTTGCGCCGAATCTAGTCATGTCTGACTTTTCGGTCAACGATTTTCTGACCAGAAGGTCAAGAAAATGCGGTCGCAACACTTTCAATTATGGTCCAGTCTTCTGGAACCGGCGTTTTTAGGGGCTTCTGGGTGTTCATCTGTGCTTATTCCGTGCCAAATTCTGAAAGGTGGGCGTAGCGCCATCAGCTAGCCAATGCGCTACACTGCCGCGCTTGTACCGATAGAAGATTTTGAAGGTAAAACATGACGTTCAAGGCGCCGGACAGTCTCGCCGAGCAAATTGCTCACCACCTCGCCGAACGCATCATTCGCGGCGATCTCAAGCCTGGAGAGCGGATCCAGGAGCAAAAGGTCACGCTGGCGCTCAATGTCAGCCGTGGCTCCGTGCGCGAAGCCTTGCTGATTCTCGAACGCCGCCACCTGATCGCGATCCTGCCGCGCCGTGGCGCCCACGTCACAGAGCTCACTGCGCACAAGGTGCAGAGCCTGTGCACCTTGATGGGCGAGCTGTACATCCTGCTCGGCAATGCGGTTGCCCAAGGCTGGCAGACGCAGGCCGACATGGCGCCGTTCGTGCAGATCCAGCAGCGCCTGGTCACCAATTTCGAGCGTCAGGACATCCGCGCCTTCGTTGAAGAAAGCTTCAATGTAATGCGCGCCGCCTATCCTTTCGCTAACAACCCGTACCTGCAGGAAACCGTCGAGAACCTGCAACCGGCGATGAACCGCGCCTATTACCTGGCGCTGGATCAGCGCAAGGCGTCCATGAGCGAGTACCTGGCGCTGTTCGAGCAACTGCTCGCCGCGGTACTGGCCCGTGACCTGCCGCACATTCGTCAAGTGCTGTCGACCTACGGCGAGCGCAGTTGCGCGCTGGTCATCGCTGCGTTGGCGGACGCCTAAGCGTGCGGCTCAAGTGCATCAAACTGGCGGGGTTCAAATCCTTCGTCGACCCGACCACGGTGAACTTCCCCAGTAACATGGCGGCGGTGGTCGGGCCCAACGGTTGCGGCAAGTCGAACATCATCGACGCCGTCCGCTGGGTGATGGGCGAGAGCTCGGCCAAAAACCTGCGTGGCGAGTCGATGACCGACGTCATCTTCAATGGCTCCACCAGCCGCAAGCCGGTGAGCCAGGCCAGTATCGAACTGGTGTTCGACAACTCCGACGGCACCTTGATCGGCGAGTACGCGGCCTACGCGGAAATCTCGATCCGCCGCAAAGTGACCCGCGACAGCCAGAACAGCTACTTCCTCAACGGCACCAAGTGCCGACGCCGCGACATCACGGATATTTTCCTCGGCACCGGCCTCGGCCCGCGCAGCTACTCGATCATCGAGCAGGGCATGATCTCCAAGCTGATCGAAGCCAAGCCCGAAGACCTGCGTAACTTTATCGAGGAGGCGGCCGGCATCTCCAAGTACAAGGAGCGCCGCCGCGAGACCGAAAACCGTATCCGCCGCACCCATGAGAACCTCGCTCGCCTGACCGACCTGCGCGAAGAGCTGGAGCGCCAGTTGGAGCGCCTGCACCGCCAGGCCCAGGCTGCCGAGAAGTATCAGGAGTACAAGGGCGAGGAGCGCCAGCTCAAGGCGCAATTGTCGGCTTTGCGTTGGCAGGCGTTGAATGACCAGGTGGGGCAGCGCGAAGCGATCATCGGCACCCAGGAAATCAGCTTTGAAGCCCTGGTGGCCGAGCAGCGCAACGCCGACGCCAGCATCGAACGCTTGCGTGACGGCCACCATGACCTGTCCGAACGCTTCAATCTGGTGCAGGGTCGCTTCTATTCGGTGGGCGGCGACATTGCCCGCGTCGAGCAAAGCATCCAGCACGGCCAGCAGCGCCTGCGTCAGTTGCAGGATGACTTGAAGGAAGCCGAACGCGCGCGGCTGGAAACTGAATCGCACCTGGGCCACGACCGCACCTTGCTGCTGACCCTCGGTGAAGAGCTGGACATGCTCACCCCCGAACAGGAAATCACCAGCGCCGCCGCCGAAGAAGCCGCTGCCGCGCTGGAAGAATCCGAAACCACCATGCACGGCTGGCAGGAGCAGTGGGACACCTTCAACCTGAAGTCTGCCGAACCACGGCGCCAGGCCGAGGTGCAGCAGTCGCGTATCCAGCAGCTGGAAACCAGTATGGAGCGCCTGGCCGAGCGCCAGCGTCGTCTGCAGGAAGAGCGTGTGTTGCTTGCCGCCGACCCGGAAGACGCGGCGATCATGGAATTGAGCGAGCAGCTGGCTGAAAGCGAAATGACGCTGGAAGAGCTGGAAGCCAGTGAAGAGCAACAAGTGGAGCGCCTGGAGCAATTGCGTCAGCAACTGCAACAGGCGACCCAGGCACAGCAACAGGCCCAGGGTGATTTGCAGCGGCTTAATGGCCGCCTGGCGTCCCTGGAAGCCTTGCAGCAAGCCGCCTTGGACCCCGGCACCGGCACCGCTGAATGGCTGCGTGACCAGCATTTGGCCGAGCGCCCGCGCCTGGCGGAAGGCTTGAAGGTCGAGGCGGGGTGGGAGTTGGCGGTTGAAACTGTCCTGGGTGCCGATCTCCAAGCCGTCCTGGTGGATGATTTTGGCGGCTTCGACCTGGCCGGTTTTGCCCAGGGCGATTTGCGTTTGCTCAGCCCTGCGGCGGATGGCACGCGGGTGCCGGGCAGTTTGCTGGATAAGGTTGAGGCGGCGATTGATCTGTCGCCGTGGCTGGGCCAGGTCAAACCGGTTGAATCACTTGAGCAGGCCCTGGCCCAGCGCGGCCAACTGGCGGCCGGCGAAAGCCTGATCAGCCGCGACGGCTACTGGGTCGGCCGCCATTTCCTGCGCGTACGCCGCGCCAGTGAAGCCGAAAGTGGCGTCCTGGCCCGTGGCCAGGAAATCGTAAATCTGATCGCCGAACGCGAAGAGCGCGAAGCCACCCTCGAAAGCCTGGAAACCGAACTGCAAACCCTGCGCGCCACCCAGCGTCAGCAAGAGACCGGCCGCGAACACCTGCGCCGCCTGTTGCAGGACGAAGCGCGCCAGCAAGGCGAATTGAAAGCCCAACTCTCCGCGAGCAAAGCCAAGGTCGAGCAATTGACCTTGCGCCGCACCCGCCTCGACGAAGAAGTCGCCGAGATGGGCGAGCAGCGCGCCCTGGAACACGAACAGATCGGCGAAGCGCGTCTGCACCTGCAGGAAGCCCTCGACAGCATGGCGCTCGACACCGAGCAGCGTGAATTGCTGCTGGCCCAGCGCGACAGCCTGCGCGAACGCCTCGACCGCGTGCGCCAGGAAGCCCGTCAGCACAAGGATCATGCCCACCAGTTGGCGGTGCGCCTGGGTTCGCTCAAGGCCCAGCACGCGTCCACGGCCCAGGCCCTTGAACGCCTGGAGATGCAGTCCGAACGCCTCACTGAAAAGCGCGAGCAACTGAGCCTCAACCTGGAAGAGGGCGAAGCGCCGCTGGAGGAGTTGCGCCTCAAGCTGGAAGAATTGCTCGACAAGCGCATGACCGTCGACGAAGAACTCAAGACCGCGCAAATCGCTCTGGAAGACGCCGACCGCGAATTACGCGACGCCGAAAAACGTCGAACCCAGGCCGAGCAGCAATCCCAGCTGATCCGCGGTCAGCTCGAACAACAGCGCATGGAATGGCAAGCCCTGACCGTGCGCCGCAAGACCCTGCAAGACCAATTGCTGGAAGACGGCTACGACTTGCACGGCGTGCTCAATACCCTGACCGCCCAGGCCAACGAGAAAGAAGCCGAAGAAGAGCTTGAGCGGATTGCTGCACGTATCCAACGCCTCGGCGCGATCAACTTGGCGGCCATCGACGAATACCAGCAACAATCCGAGCGTAAACGTTATCTGGATGCCCAGGACGCTGATTTGGTCGAAGCCCTGGACACCCTGGAAAACGTGATCCGCAAGATCGACAAGGAAACCCGAAACCGCTTCAAAGATACCTTTGATCAGATTAATAGCGGTTTACAGGCGTTATTCCCAAAAGTTTTCGGCGGTGGCAGCGCTTACTTGGAACTGACGGGCGAAGATCTACTCGATACAGGGGTGACGATCATGGCGCGGCCTCCGGGCAAGAAGAACAGCACCATCCATTTGTTGTCCGGCGGCGAGAAAGCCCTGACCGCATTGGCTCTGGTATTTGCCATCTTCAAGTTGAACCCGGCGCCGTTCTGCATGCTCGACGAAGTTGACGCCCCGTTGGATGACGCTAACGTTGGACGGTATGCGCGGTTGGTCAAAGAGATGTCCCAGACCGTGCAGTTCATCTATATCACCCACAACAAGATCGCCATGGAGATGGCTGACCAATTGATGGGGGTAACGATGCACGAGCCGGGCTGTTCGCGTTTGGTCGCGGTGGATGTGGAAGAAGCGATGGCGATGGTGGAGTCTTGATCCTTGTTGGGACAGAATTTTTATAGCGCGCGGTAAGACGCTTTACCGGTCTGGCGAAAGTGGCAAATGGACATATTTGTTCAAGGCTTTTTGACAGACGGTGTAAAGTTATCTTTGGTCGTGCTAGTTTAATGTCAAATTTTCGTATGCGTGGGCAAAACGTCAGTCAGAACATAGAGTTGGCGCCACGTTTTAAAGCGGTTTGCACGTTGCTAAACCCCTTATTTTTCAGCATTTTTTATTAGAGGCACGGGATTACATGGAAATCGGTCTGCGCGAGTGGCTGATCGTCATCGGCATTATTGTCATTGCCGGTATTCTTTTTGATGGCTGGCGCCGCATGCGCGGTGGCAAGGGCAAGCTCAAATTCCGTCTGGACCGCAACCTGTCCAACTTGCCTGACGACGACGGCAGCGCCGAGCTGCTGGGGCCGCCCCGTGTGCTGGATACCCATAAAGAACCGCAGTTGGACGAGCACGACTTGCCGTCCATGAGCGCGCCGGTGCGAGAAGCGCGCGAGCCGTCTTCCAAACGTGGCAAGCGCGCCGCGCCGGTGGTGGCAGAGTCACGTCAGGCTGATTTGGACCTGGACGTCGATGACGGCCCGAGCTTCAGCAGCCGCGACGATGATTTCCCGGACGAAAACGCTGGCAAGAACGCCCCGCGCCAATCCGTGAACGACCAGCCTGCCGCCGAAGAAGTGTTGGTGATCAGCGTGATCTGCCGCGACGCCGCCGGCTTCAAGGGCCCGGCTTTGTTGCAAAATATTCTGGAAAGCGGCCTGCGCTTCGGCGAGATGGATATTTTCCACCGTCACGAAAGCATGGCGGGTAACGGCGAAGTGCTGTTCTCCATGGCCAACGCGGTCAAGCCAGGCACCTTCGATCTGGACGATATCGACCTGTTCAGCACCCCGGCGGTGAGCTTCTTCCTCGGCCTGCCAGGTCCGCGTCACCCGAAACAGGCTTTCGACGTGATGGTGGCCGCAGCCCGCAAGCTGTCCCAGGAACTGAACGGCGAACTCAAGGACGACCAACGCAGCGTCCTCACCGCCCAGACCATCGAGCATTACCGTCAGCGCATCGTCGAGTTCGAGCGTCGCGCCCTGACACAGAAACGCTGAGGTTCGATCTTAAGCGTTGTCTGTAGAATCCGTGCACTAACATATTGAGCAGCTTCGGCTGCTCTTTTGCTTTATGAGAGAACACCCATGACCGCCGCCCACACCCGCATCCTCGAACTGCGCGCTGAACTGGATCAGCACAACTACCGTTACCACGTCCTCGACGAGCCGAGCATTCCGGACGCCGAGTACGACCGTCTGTTCCATGAGCTCAAGGCCCTGGAAGCCGAGCATCCGGACCTGGTCACGCGCGATTCTCCGACGCAGCGGGTCGGCAGTGCGGCGTTGTCGGCGTTCACCCAGGTCAAGCATGAGATCCCCATGCTCAGCCTTGGCAACGCTTTTGACGAAACCACCATGCTGGAATTCGATCGCCGGGTCACCGAAGGCCTCGACCTGCCGGCCGGCGATCTGTTTGGCGGTGGCGCGGCGGTGGAGTACAGCTGCGAACCGAAGCTGGATGGCCTGGCGGTCAGCCTGCTGTATCAGGACGGCGAACTGGTTCGCGGCGCCACCCGTGGCGACGGCACCACCGGCGAAGACATCAGCGTCAACGTGCGCACCGTGCGCAATATTCCGTTGAAGCTGCACGGCAGCGGTTGGCCGGCGAACCTGGAAGTGCGCGGTGAAGTGTTCATGTCCAAGGCCGGTTTCGAACGGCTCAACGCCTCGCAGCTGGAAGTCGGCGGCAAGACCTTCGCCAACCCGCGCAACGCCGCTGCCGGTAGTTTGCGTCAGCTGGATTCGAAGATCACCGCCAGCCGTCCGCTGGAATTCTGCTGCTACGGTGTGACCACTGATATCAGCGACACCCATATCGGCAACCTGCAACAGTTGCAGAAATGGGGCATGCCCATCAGCCGTGAGTTGAAGCTGGCAAAGGGCATCCAGGATTGCCTGGAGTACTACCGCGATATCGGCGAGCGGCGTAACAGCCTGCCATATGAGATCGACGGCGTGGTGTTCAAGGTCAACAGCATCGCTTCCCAGCGAGAACTGGGCTTCCGCGCCCGTGAACCGCGCTGGGCCATCGCGCATAAATTCCCGGCCATGGAGGAGCTGACTGAGCTGCTAGACGTGGAATTCCAGGTTGGTCGTACTGGCGCCGTCACGCCGGTGGCACGCCTCAAGCCGGTCAAGGTCGCGGGTGTCACCGTGTCCAACGCGACCCTGCACAACATGGATGAAGTGGCGCGCCTGGGCGTGATGATCGGCGATACCGTGATCATCCGCCGCGCCGGGGATGTGATCCCGCAGGTGGTCTCGGTGGTGCTTGAGCGTCGTCCGGAAAACGCCCGTGCGGTGCCGATCCCGCAGAGCTGCCCGGTGTGTGGTTCCCACGTGGAGCGTACGCAACTGGTCAAACGCAGCAAGGGCAAGGAAACCGTCAGCGAGGGCGCGGTGTACCGTTGCGTCGGGCGTCTGGCCTGTGGCGCGCAGCTCAAGCAGGCGATTATCCATTTCGTCTCACGCCGCGCCATGGACATTGACGGCCTGGGCGACAAAACCATCGAACAACTGGTGGATGAAAACCTCATCGGCTCGCCGGCCGACCTCTACAAACTCAAGTACGAACACATCATCGACCTGGAAGGCTTTGCCGACATTTCCAGCAAGAAGCTGATCACCGCCATCGAAAACAGCAAATCCCCGACCCTGGCGCGCTTTATCTATGCGCTGGGCATTCCTGATGTAGGCGAGGAGACCGCCAAGGTGCTGGCGCGCTCCCTGGCCTCCCTGGAGCGCGTGCAGAAGGCCTTGCCCGAAGTGCTGACGTACTTGCCGGACGTGGGCCTGGAAGTGGCGCATGAGATCCACAGTTTCTTTGAAGACAGCCATAACCAGGACGTGATCGGCGCGCTGCTGTCGCCGGAAGAGTGCGGCCTGCAATTGCAGGATCAGGGTGACCTGAGTGCCGAATTCGCCGCCAGCACCACCTTGGGCGGGTTGCTCGACAAGCTGCACGTACCGAGCGTCGGCCCGGGCGCCGCGCAAAAGCTGGCGGACAAGTTCGTCACCCTCGAAGGCGTAATCAAGGCCGACTGGCTGGACATGCGCCAGGCCCTGCCGGAGAAACAGGCCAAGGCCGTGCGCGAGTTCTTCGATAATGCCGACAACGCCCACCGCGCCCTGGCCATCGAGCAGCAGCTCAAAGACTTCGGTATGCATTGGGACAGCGAGAAGAAGGTGGTCGAAGGCTTGCCCGAAGCCGGGCACACCTGGGTACTCACCGGTTCGCTGGAGTTGATGAGCCGCGACGTGGCCAAGGAGAAGCTCGAAAGCCTGGGCGCCAAGGTGGCGGGGTCCGTGTCGGCGAAGACCCACTGCGTGGTGGCTGGGCCGGGCGCCGGTTCCAAGCTGGCCAAGGCCAGCGAATTGGGCTTGAAGGTGCTGGATGAAGAAGCCTTCGTCGCCTTCCTCGCCAGGAACAACATCAAGGTCTGAACCGATCCCACTGTAGGGGCGAGCTTGCTCGCGAAAAACTTGAAGCGTCTCGATAAACCAGGAACGCTGCGTCATCGTTGACGTTCTTCGCGAGCAAGCTCGCTCCCACAGAAGCCATGTTGAACGATCGGTAGCGAGAAATGATCTAGTCTCAGTCACCCAGGGAGAGATCGCCATGTTCCGCTACTTCGAGCAACTCAGTTCGCGCATCGCTGCACCGTTCGTAGCCGGCACATCCCGCGACAGCAAAGTGTGGCAGTGCCGTTGCGGCCAATCGCTGTTCTTTCGCAACAGTCAATGCCTGGCCTGCCAGGCGCTGCTCGGCTACCAAGCCCAACAAAGTCGTCTCGCCTCCCTGCAACCCGGCCCCGTCGAAGGCACCTGGCTGCAGGACGGCAACCTCGACGCCGGTGCCTTCCGCCGCTGCGCCAACCTCGATACAGCGGCCGCTTGCAACTGGCTGATCCCGGCCCATAGCACCGCGCCTCTGTGCGTGGCGTGCAGCCTGAACCGCACCATTCCTGACTTGTCGATCGCGCAAAACCACGAACGCTGGCGCAAAGTCGAAACCGCCAAGCGCCGCCTGGTAGCACAGCTCATCAGCCTGGGTTTGCAAGTGGTCCCCAAAAGCGTCGACGAAGAAACGGGCCTGGCCTTCGACTTCGTCGGCATCGACCTGGAGGGCAACGCGCCCATGACCGGCCACGCCAACGGCCTGATCACCCTGGACATCAAGGAGGCCGACGACGCCCACCGCGAGAAAGTCCGCGTACAAATGCGCGAACCCTACCGAACGTTGCTCGGGCACTTTCGCCATGAGGTCGGCCACTACTACTGGGATCGCCTGATCGCCAATACCCACTGGCTTGAACCGTTTCGCCACCTGTTCGGCGACGAACGCGCCAGTTACGCCGACGCCCTCGACCAGCATTACCAAAACGGCCCACGCCCAGACTGGCAGCAAACCTGCGTCAGCGCCTACGCCACCATGCACCCCTGGGAAGACTGGGCCGAAACCTGGGCGCACTACCTGCACATGATGGACGCCGTCGACACCGCCCTTGGCTTTGGCATGAGCGCCCGTGAGATGGACCTGGATTACCAGCCATTCCCGCTCACCACCCTGTACGACCCCGAACACCCCGGCGGCGTGGCCTTCCTGTCGTTCGTCAACGCCTGGATCGAACTGGCCGGCATGCTCAATGAACTGTCACGCAGCATGGGCCAACCGGACTTCTATCCCTTCGTGCTGCCACCGGCGGTGATTGCCAAACTGCACTTTATTCACTTGGTCATTCAGGAAGAAGGCGGCAGGGCCGACGAAGCCGTTCTTTTGTAGGCGCGAGCTTGCTCGCGAAGAGCGTCAACGATGACGCAGTGTTCCTGGTTTATCGAGGCGCTCTCAAGTTTTTCGCGAGCAAGCTCGCTCCTACAGAGAATTATGTGAATCCACCAGGCAAGTGCTTGAACCATCGAATATTTTTAATCCGCCGCCAACGGTTGTAACTTCCGATGAGATCGGTACAATGGCCCCGCTTGCCGAGAGGCAGGCGTCGTTATGGTGACCCCATCGGTCCCCCCGCAACGATTACCCGTGAACCTGGTCAGAGCCGGAAGGCAGCAGCCACAGCGGGAACATTGTGTGCCGGGGTGTGGCTGGTGGGGTTGCCTCCATAACGCTCTTCCTTGCAACATCTCCTCAAATTCAATTCAAAAAAATGCTTTCAAGCCATCTGCCATCGCGCAGTCCATGGCGGCATACTCCAGTGCCTGGCATCCGGAGACAACACACGTGGAAAAAGTCGACGACCTCACTCGCGAAAAACTGCGGGAGTGGCAGATGCGGCGCCTGGAGATCAAGGACCGCATTCAATCGCATCCTGAACAGACCCTGGAATTGTCGAGGGTGCTGGACCTCATGGACGACGAGCACGCGGAAATCCTCAGCCAGGCGGAAATGATCCGGTCTGCGGACGCGTCCCAAGAGCCCGCACCGCCCGCCGAGGCCGTGCCGACGCCCCTCACGGGCGCCTACACGCTGCAGTTGAATGTGGCCGCGCAAAGTGCCGAGGACCTGCGCCGGTTGCTGGATATGGCGGTCTTCGAACTCCAGCAGCAGGTCAATGCGATGGCCGCTAAGGCTGACGCGGGTCCCCATTGCGGCGGTATGTCTGGCTCCCTGGGGGAGTATCGGTTTGAACTGGGCGGTCAGGGCAATGCCTGATTCCCTGGCGGCGAGGCACTATGCAACCGGAACACTTTAATTTATCCAGTCCTGTCTTCCTGCCCGTCACGGATGAAACCTGCACAGGCCTGCTCGGGACGGACGGCGCCAAGACGCTGATGAGCCTGACAGACCCGGAGCTGGCTGCCGTGCTGGTCATCCAGAACCTGGCCCAGGCGGCGGAAAAAGACCTGACCTGCGCTGGCGCCGAGCGCATTTTGGCCAAGCTGCTCGACTGGGCGGTGGACAACCGGGCAGAGGGCGCCGCGACGTTGTTGTCCGAAGCCCAGCGGTTGTTCGATCCCCGCAAGCTGTACTTCGGTTTCAACGCCCTTAAAACGGTCAATCTGCGCCTGCTCTCGCCTGAAGAAGTCGCAGCGCGGGATTACCTGCTGCCCACCGGCAAATGGGATATTGGCTACAAGGTCCGTCATCTGCGCAGCAACGATCCGTTCAGTCAGCAGATGGTCACGCCCCGGCACCGCGAGCGCTGGCTCAGCCCGGCCCAGGACAAGCTGGTGCGGACCTTCCGCGCCAACCTCAACGAAGACCTGCATGTCCAAGGTTACGCCGGCATCGGTAAGAGCCACCTGCTGGGCGCCTTGATGGAGTGCCTGCGGCCCGCCCAGACCTTGATACTGGCGCGTACCGGGGCAAAGCTCGCCACCCTGCGTGAACGCATGGGTTTGGCCAGGGACAGCAAGACCGGCTCGACCTTTGCCGCCTTCGCCAAAGCGCTGTTACAGGGTCAACGACCGTCCGTGCAGGCCTCACCGGCCCGGTTGCCCGGCAAACACGAAGTGTCGCAGACCCTCAATATCCATGGCTGGCGCGGTCACGATGGCGCCGCTACGCTCGATATCTGCCTGAAGGTGCTCGACAGCTATTGCCATTCCAATCATCACAGCCTGTCGGCCCGGCACTTGCCGCATTTCAAGCAACCCTTGTCCAACGTGGATGCCCAGGCGTTGCTGGAGTACTCCAGCCGGTTGTGGACGTATCTGGACGCTAACCCGCAATGGGCCGGTCAGACGGCCTTCGCAGCGCTGTTGCTGATCAAGCGCGCGAGCCTCGATGGCTGCGAGGTGCCGCCCCGGTACACCCATGTGCTGATCGATGAAGCCCAGGACATTCCACCTTCGTTGTTGCAGATCATCGAACGCGGCCGCCAGGTGCTGATCACCCTCGGCGATGAGTACCAGCTGGCCAGCGGTGTGATGGTCAGGCGCAAGCGCGAAGTCCGGCACACCGACATCAATTACTCCGTGCGCTCGGGCCGCAACGTCGAGCGCCTGGTCAACCCGTTGATCAGCGTGCACTCGCAGAAGGGCAAGACCCCCTTCGAAGGCGCGCGGGATGCCGACGTTGGCATTGAGCATTACCCTCAGGGTTTCGTACCGCCGGAAGGCTGCGTGGTATTGACCGCGTCCCATTGGGACACCATGAAATGGGCGATCCAGTTGCAGCAGGCCAACTGCCCATTCGGTTTCTTCGACAGTGCAGCGCAGCAGGATCTCCAGCGCTTCATGATCAGCGTCATCGCGCTGTTCAAGCCGGAGTTCTACAGCAACGAGCACAACGACAATGGCGCCCATGCTTACTTCAGTGACATGGACGATTGGCAACAGGTGCGCGATGCCAGCCAGTACGACGAGTCGTTCCTGTGGGTCGAGAGCGAGCTGGAAAAAGGCTTCAATGTCGCCGATATCACGCGTTTGAACCGCCTGAGCGGCGTCCCTGGCAAACGCTGCCTGCTGATGCTGGCGGAGGAGGCGGGCGGCATGGAGTTCGACCGTGTACTGCTGACGCCCGAACTGCTGACCAACGTGAAATTCAAGGACGCCTACGCGTTCGACCAGCGGCTGTGTGCGGTATACATCGCCATTTCCCGGGCGCGGATGCAGCTTTACCTGCCTTACGATGTGGTCGAGTGGATTGATTTCCACACCTATCAGAAAACCCGTGAATTCCACGGTTACTGATTTAATTAATTCGGCTGTTTCACAACTTTCAGCGGTCGCTCTGGACAACCTAAAACCACCTTGTTAGTTTCCGCCAGCCACTTGTTTCAGAGTGTGACAAGGGTGCGGAGTTGATATTGAAGTGCCATCACCTCTTTAACTAACAAGGATGTCTGTGATGAAAAGCCTGCAAGGGTTGCCCCGTCTTATCAGTGCTTCGGTAGGCGCGCCCGGTAAAGCCCGCAACTTGCCCGCCGATGTGCAGTGCATTCAGTATTTATTCAATTTGATCATTCCCAAACTGGGCTTCCCACTGGCTGAAAACGGTAAGTGCGACGGTCAGTTGGTGCAGTGCATCAGCCAGTATCAGTTCCGTCACCTCAAATATGCGCACCCCGATGGTGTGATCGACCCGACCGGTAAAACCTTCAACAGCCTCATCGAAGAAGCGGTGAAGGTACCGGTGAAGGCGTTCCCGAGCATGCGTATCCCGACCTTCCTGAATGTGTTCGGCAACAACCAGGCAGATGCGGTGCAGGCCACGGTCAATGTGTATCTCGACCGCATGCGCGCGATGATCGAGGCCGAGAAACGCAACCGCCAATTGATGCTCCAGGCCACGTGTGACGGGGGGATGACCCTCAGCGAGACCGACTTCCAGAACGCCGCCACGCAGTTGGGTGGCGGTATTTCGGTGAACATCATCAAGGCCTTCGCCACCGTGGAGTCCGGCGGACGTTCGGGGTTCGGTCCGGCCAAATTGCCGGTGATCGCGTTTGAAGGGCACCTGTTTCGCAAGTACACCAAGCATATCTACGACCAGGCGCACCCGCTGCTGTCCTACCCCTACAAGAAAAAGGCCGGGCCGCAGTGGCAGACCAATAACAAGGACCAGGCCAAGGCCTGGGAAACCATGGCCACTGCCTTTGCGCTGGATCAGGAAGCCGCGTTGATGTCGGCGTCCTGGGGCATGTTTCAGATCATGGGCTTCAATTACGCCTCATGCGGTTACAAGACAGTGTTTGAATTCTCGGCGGCATTAAAAGTGAATGCCGGCAACCAACTAAAGGCGTTCCTTGGTTTTTGCAGCAAGAGCCCGGCGTTGATGAAGGCCATGAAAAGCAAAGATTTCACCAGCATGGCACGTAACTATAACGGCGAGGACTACGGCAACTATGACGTCCTTATGCAGAAAGCCTACGAGAAACTGGAAGGGAAAAAGTAAAATGATGCGTTATCTAGCAGTGGGTGTGTTGTCGTTGTGCGCCGTAGCCCCCGTCTTCGCCGGCTCGCCTGCATTGCATTCCGGCAAGTACGAAGGGCTGATGCTGGCGGTGACGCCCGAGCACCAGGTGGAAGGTTACTACTCGGAAGAAATGGGCGAGGGCGTGACCCGCAGCTGCAGTTTCTACCTGCAAGGCAAGCCCGCCGCGCTGACCACTTGGCTCGATGACGCTTATCCCGGCAGCGTGGCGCCTTCCTCCGACGGCGTGACCCTGACCGTGGCGCAAGGCCGCCAGCATCCCGGTTGCCTCAACGTGCTGATGCCGGAGATTGCCACCGGCCTGGACCTGAGCCAGACCGCAAGCAAAAAATGGATTGGCTTGGTGAAGGTCTCCGCCGACAAGGCTTACCTGCTGAAAAACCCAAATGCCAAGCCTGCTAAACGCCCGTACATCGTCAAGAACGACGTGGTCGGTGTCCTGGCATTCAAGGATGGCTGGGCCCAGGTCGAGTTCATCAATGCCGATGATCGCTCGTTTACGGGGTGGATCAGCCAGGATCAGTACGCGCGGTTAGCGGCCCCCCAGAGCTGATCTCGACAACGATAACAATCTAAGTGTGGGGGCAGTCCCCACATGTTGGATCTTCATTAACCGAATGTTTCGCGCAGTAATCCGGCAAACGCATCCCGTGCCAGGTGCCGCTGCGTGTCCTTGTGCCAGAACAGCAGGTTTTCCACCGCCTGCAGTTCCTCGAACCGGTACGACGCCAGCTGGTTGGCCTGCTCATAGCGGGCCAGGATGCCTTCCGGAGCCAGCGCCACACCAATCCCTGCACTCACACAACCAATAATCGTGCCCCAACTGGCATAGCTGGCGATGGCCGGTTTGAAGGCATGGGGCTTGACCCAGTTTTCCAGCGCCGCCCGATAGGGACAGCCGGGTGGCCACACCAGGAGGGTGCGCCCGGCCAGGTCTTCGGCGCTGCGGATCGGCTCGCTGGAGGCGCTGGCGATCAGTACCAGGCGTTCGCTGTAGACCACGCTGTGTTCGAGCTTTGCGCGTTTGTTGCCGGCGGCCACCAGCGCCACATCCAGGCGATGGTGCTGCAGGTCATCGAGCAGCTCGCCCCAGGCACCGGTCACCAGTTCCAGGCTGACATCCGGGTAGCGCCGGTGATACTCCGCCAGCAGCGGCGGCAGGCGGCCACTGGCGCTGGACTCCACTGCGCCGATGCGCAGGGTGCCACGAGGAATGGCATTGGCGTCCACGGCGCGTTTGGATTCGTCCACCAGGGCCAGGATACGCTCGCAGTACTCCAGGAAAATCTCACCCGCCGCACTGATCGCCAACCCGCGCCCGGCACGGATGAACAGTGGCGTGCCCAACTCGCTCTCCAGCTGCTTGATCCGCGTGGTGATGTTGGACGGCACGCAGTGCAATTGCACGGCGGCTTGGGCCACGCTGCCGGTTTGCGCCACGGCTCGCACCATTTTCAGTTGGGCCAGTTCCATTGCTCAGTTCCAGTGATTTCAGAAGTCAGAAACGGTTAATTGTCCTACGCGTTGCTCGGGCCAAGACTGACAGCATTCCTTCTCAGTATTCGGATGCCGTCGATGAACACCCCGTCCCCCCTGAAGCTTACGCTAGTCATCGCCAGCGTCATCCTTTGTTGGGCCTATTCGCCGATTGGCGTACACATGGGGCTGCTCAGCTACGGCCCTGGTCAGCTGGCGCTGTTGCGGTTCTTGATCGCTTCGGTGTTCATGGCCGGTGTGGCGCTGGTGATGGGCATCGGTCGGCCACGCCTGTGGGATCTACCGTGGCTGCTGGTGTTGAGTTTTTTCGGGGTATTCCTGCACCACACCAGCCTCAATTACGGACAGCAATTCGTGACGGCGGGGGCGTCCAGCGTGCTCGCGCAATCGGCGCCGCTGTTCAGTGTGTTGATTGCGTTTTTCTGCTTGAAGGAACGGGTCAGCCTCTGGCGCTGGAGCTGTGTGCTGCTGGGGTTGCTCGGTGTGCTGGTGGTGATCTGGGGCGATCACGGGGTGGGGAATATCGACCCGCGCGGCTTGCTGCTGCTGTTGGCGGCGGTGTCGTGGAGCCTGTACTTCGCCATCCAGAAGCACTACGCCCACCGCTACAGCCCGCTGACGATGGCGTGCTACATGGTCTGGGGCGGCACCTTGATGCTTTGCGTGAACCTGCCGGGCCTGTCGTCTGCCGTGGTGCAGGCGCCGTTGCCGGAAAACCTTGCGGTGCTGGTGCTTGGGATTTTCCCCAGCGCCTTGGCGTACCTGGCCTGGGGTTATGTGTTGAAACATGTCGAGGTCAGCCGTGCGTCGGTAGCGATGTACCTGATCCCGCCCGTGGCCATGATGATGGCGGCGACGCTGTTGGGTGAACACATCACCCTGCAAGTGGTGCTGGGCGGTGTGATCGTGTTGGCCAGCGTGGCCGCCATCAGCCTGGAAGGGCGCTGGCGCTCAGTCGCTCAGGCAAAACGCGCGCAGCCGGTGGCCGTCGAGGTCCTGAGCGACGAAGGTGTAGCCGAAATCCAGGGTGGTCGGTGACTGGATGATCGTCGCGCCGCGCGCTACCCACTGGTCGTGCAACGCGTCCACAGCGGCCTTGTCGGCCAGAGACAGGCCCACTTCACCCCCGCCGCCCGTGAGCTGCGCCGCCGGCTGCACGGTATGACGTGACCACAATCCCAGCTTCACGCCATTGTCGAGCATGAACAGGGCGAAGGTCGGGTTGAGTTCCACGGGCGGCTTGTCCAACAGGCGACTATAGAAGTTGGCGCTGGTGGCCGGACTGTCGACGTACAGCAAAAAGTAATGGGCGACGGTGTGCATGTTGGCTCCTTGGAAGCGCGTGTTGTGAGGGGCCGAGTCTATAAGGCGGTGCTGTCAGTTCCTGTCAGGAGTCTCACCGGTGTGGAGCTGGATGATTTGCTCGATCTCGCCCGACATCTTCATAGCGGTGGGGGCGCTGCAAGGCTGCCCGTGGCCATCATTCATAAAACGCCCAGATGTGTGCGCCTAAGCTCTCCGGGTTCAGGCCTTTTCGGGGCCAGTCACAAGGGCTTAGTCAGATTAGGCAAGCATGCCGGATGCAATTTCCCCCTTGCTCCGCTAGCATTACCGGCTTCTGTTTCCCAGTTGCGACGGTTTTCGATGAGTTATCAGGTTCTTGCACGTAAATGGCGTCCGCGCTCGTTCCGCGAAATGGTCGGCCAGACCCATGTGCTCAAGGCTCTGATCAATGCCTTGGACAGCCAACGGCTGCACCACGCGTACCTGTTCACCGGTACGCGGGGGGTGGGCAAGACCACCATTGCGCGCATCATCGCCAAATGCCTGAACTGTGAAACCGGGATCACGTCGACGCCCTGCGGCACCTGTTCGGTGTGCAAGGAAATCGACGAAGGACGTTTTGTCGACCTGATCGAAATCGACGCCGCGAGCCGCACCAAAGTTGAAGACACCCGCGAGCTGCTCGACAACGTGCAGTACGCGCCGAGCCGTGGCCGCTTCAAGGTTTACCTGATCGACGAAGTGCACATGCTCTCCAGCCACTCCTTCAACGCCCTGTTGAAAACCCTGGAAGAGCCGCCGCCCTACGTCAAATTCATCCTGGCCACCACCGACCCGCAGAAACTTCCTGCAACGATTCTGTCGCGGTGCCTGCAGTTCTCCCTGAAAAACATGACCCCCGAGCGCGTGGTGGAGCATTTGACCCACGTGCTGGGTGTCGAGAACGTACCGTTCGAAGACGACGCATTGTGGCTGCTCGGCCGCGCCGCCGATGGCTCGATGCGTGACGCCATGAGCCTCACCGACCAGGCCATCGCCTTTGGTGAAGGCAAGGTCATGGCCGCCGACGTGCGCGCCATGCTCGGCACCCTCGACCACGGCCAGGTTTTCGACGTGCTGCACGCGCTGATCGAAGGCGACGCCAAGGCGCTGCTCGAAGCCGTGCGCCATCTGTCGGAACAAGGCCCTGACTGGAACGGTGTGCTTTCGGAAATCCTCAATGTGCTGCACCGCGTCGCCATCGCCCAGGCCCTGCCTGAGGGTGTCGACAACGGCCATGGCGACCGCGATCGCGTGTTGGCCCTGGCCCAGGCGTTGCCGGCCGAAGACGTGCAGTTCTATTACCAGATGGGTTTGATCGGCCGCCGCGACCTGCCCCTGGCACCCGACCCGCGTGGTGGCTTTGAAATGGTGCTGCTGCGGATGCTGGCGTTCCGGCCCGCCGATTCGGCCGATGCGCCGAGACAGCCGCTAAAGCCAGTGGGGATCAGCCAGGCCACAGTTGATTCCGCCAAACCAGTGGCTGGCGCGGCGGTGGTAGCGCCAGTGGTTGCTGCGCCTGCGCCCGTAGCACCTGTGCCAGAGCCTGAGCCTGTGGTCGCTGCACCCGTGGTCGAGCCGGAACCGGTTGTCGTGCCTGAGTCGGTCGTCGACCTGCCCTGGAATGATCCGGTTGACGCTGAAGTCGAAGCTGAGCAATTGCCCGCCGTGGAGCCCGTGCTGGATACCACCGGCGAGCAGCCCGAGTTGACTCCGATGCCTACCCCGACCCCGGACAGCGTGGTGCCTGACGCCCCTGAATGGGTCAGCGCGCCGGTTCCCGAGCCGACCGTGGCCCAGGTGGAAGCGGCGACGCCGGGTATCGACCTCGACGACGAGCCGCCGCTGGACGAAGACTACATCGAGCCGGACATGGATTCGGCCTACAGCTACCTGGACGACCTGGCCAGCGAACACACCACCGAGCCGGCCCCCGAGCCCGAGGCGGAACCCGCTGCCGCACCGGCGACCGGCCTGGCCCTGCAATGGCTGGAATTGTTTCCGAAACTGCCGATTTCCGGCATGACCGGCAGCATCGCCGCCAACTGCACCCTGATTTCCATCGACGGCGATCACTGGCTGTTGCACCTGGACCCGGCCCACAGCGCTCTGTTCAATGCGACCCAGCAACGCCGCTTGAATGACGCGCTGAACCAGTACCATGAGCGCACGCTGAGCATTACCATCGAGCTGATCAAGCCCGAGCAGGAAACCCCGGCCCAGGCCGCGACCCGCCGGCGCATCAACCGTCAGCGTGAGGCCGAGGACTCGATCCATGGTGATCCGCTTATCCAGCAAATGATGCAACAGTTCGGTGCGGTCGTCCGTCACGATACTATTGAACCTGTCGAAGCTCCGGTGCCTCAGGCGTCCTGATACCGGGCTACTAATTTGATCCACGTACTTTGAGGTGATTCCCATGATGAAAGGTGGCATGGCCGGCCTGATGAAGCAGGCGCAGCAGATGCAGGAAAAGATGGCCAAGATGCAGGAAGAACTGGCCAACGCCGAAGTCACCGGTAAAGCCGGTGGCGATATGGTCAGTGTGGTGATGACCGGTCGTCACGACATCAAACGTGTGAGCATCGACCCAAGCGTGCTGCCAGGCGTCGGCGAAGATGATCTGGAAATGCTTGAGGCCTTGTTCGCTGCGGCCGTCAACGACGCCGTGCGCAAAATCGAAGCCAACAGCCAGGAAAAAATGGGCGGCGTGACCGCTGGCATGCAATTGCCTCCGGGCATGAAGCTGCCGTTCTGATCCTGTCGCTTTAGCTAGACTCCAATGCCAGGCCTCGTGCCTGGCATTTTTGTTTGTGCCAAATCTGATCGAACCCTGGCACAGCACGCATGGTCTGCACCCTATACCGATGGATTCGATAAAGGAGCCCCTTCATGCCTCAAGAACCGACCCTCAACCAGCGCATTGTCCTGGTCTCACGCCCGCAGGGCGCACCGACCCCGGAAAACTTCCGTTTGGAACGCGTGAATCTGCCGGAGTTGGCGGACGGCCAAGTCCTGCTGAAAACGTTGTACCTGTCCCTGGACCCCTACATGCGCGGGCGCATGAGTGACGCGCCGTCCTACGCAGCACCGGTGGAAATCGACGAAGTAATGACCGGTGGGGCTGTCAGCCGTATCGAACAATCGCGTAATCCGAAATTCGAAGTGGGCGATCTGGTGGTGGGTGCCACGGGGTGGCAGAGCCACTGCATCTCCGATGGCCGTAACCTGATGCCAGTGCCCAAGGGACTGGCCAGCCCGTCCATGGCCTTGGGTGTGCTGGGCATGCCGGGCATGACCGCCTACATGGGCTTGATGGACATCGGCCAGCCCAAGGCCGGGGAAACCCTGGTAGTCGCCGCAGCGTCTGGCGCGGTGGGTTCGGTGGTGGGGCAGGTGGCCAAGCTCAAGGGCTTGCGCGTGGTCGGGATCGCTGGGGGCGCAGACAAGTGCCGCTACGTGGTAGATGAGTTGGGCTTTGATGTCTGCGTCGATCACAAGAGCGCGACCTTTGCCAATGACCTGGCCCTGGCGTGCTTCAAGGGCGTTGATATCTATTTTGAAAACGTCGGAGGCAAGGTGTTCGATGCCGTGGTGCCGCTGCTCAATCCCAAGGCGCGCATCCCACTGTGCGGGTTGATCGCCGGTTACAACGCCCATGAAGCCCCCAGTGGGCCTGATCGCCTGCCAGCCTTGCAGCGAACGCTGCTGACCAAGCGCGTGCGCATCCAGGGCTTTATCGTGTTCGATGACTACGGCGATCGCCAGCCCGAGTTCCTGAGCGCCATGGCGCCGTGGGTGCGAGACGGCAAGATCAAGTTCCGCGAGGATGTGGTCGAGGGCCTGGAGCAGGCGCCGGAGGCCTTTATCGGTCTACTGGAAGGACGCAACTTCGGCAAGTTGGTCGTGCGCATTTGACGCTAATCCGGGGCGCGGGTATAAACCGCGTCTCGTTGTTTTGTCGGACCCTTCGCCCATGAGCTTCAGCCCCCTGATTCGCCAACTGATCGACGCCCTGCGCACTTTGCCAGGTGTCGGCCAGAAAACCGCCCAGCGTATGGCGCTGCAACTGCTGGAGCGTGATCGTAGCGGCGGCACCCGGTTGGCCCAGGCCCTGAGCCAGGCCATGACCGGTGTGGGTCACTGCCGCCAGTGCCGCACGCTGACCGAAGAAGAACTCTGCCCGCAATGCGCCGACCCGCGCCGCGACGACACGCTGCTGTGCGTGGTGGAAGGGCCGATGGATGTGTACGCGGTGGAGCAGACCGGCTACCGCGGCCGCTACTTCGTGCTCAAGGGCCATCTGTCGCCGCTGGACGGCCTGGGCCCGGAAGCCATCGGCATTCCGCAACTGGTGGCGCGCATCGAAGCACAGGGCACTTTTACCGAAGTGATCCTGGCCACCAATCCGACGGTGGAAGGCGAGGCGACCGCACACTACATCGCCCAACTGCTGACCAATAAAGGCCTGATCACCTCGCGCATCGCCCATGGCGTGCCGCTGGGGGGCGAGTTGGAGCTGGTGGATGGCGGCACGCTGGCGCATTCCTTCGCTGGCCGCAAACCCATCGCACTCTAAAGAACACCGCCATACAAATGGGGGAGCAAACCAGCTCCCACTGTATTTTGTAGGGTGTTCAGTGTTTTGTCTTGCTTGATAACCAAGCAAGCGCTTGGTAAGTTCGCTCCATCTCGCCATGGAGCTTGCCGATGTCTGCCTATCAGGACTACTTCGACCCCAGCCACCAATTGGTCCGCGACAGCGTGCTTCGCTTCGTCGAGCGCGAGCTGTTGCCGGGCATCGAGCAGTGGGAGGAGGCGGAAAGCTTCCCCCGTGAGCTGTACCTCAAGGCCGGCGCGGCGGGAATCCTCGGCATCGGTTACCCCGAAGCGCTGGGCGGCAGCCACGAGGGCGATCTGTTCGCCAAGGTGGCAGCCAGCGAAGCACTGATGCGTTGCGGCTCCGGTGGCGTCGTGGCGGGGTTGGGGTCGTTGGATATCGGCTTGCCGCCCGTCGTCAAATGGGCGCGGCCTGAAGTGCGCGAGCGTGTGGTGCCGCAGGTGCTGTCGGGTGAAAAGATCATCGCCCTGGCGATCACCGAACCGGGCGGCGGCTCCGATGTGGCCAGTCTGCGGACCCGTGCCATTCGCGACGGCGAGCATTACCGCGTCAGCGGCAGCAAGACGTTCATCACCAGCGGCATCCGCGCCGATTTCTATACCGTGGCCGTGCGCACCGGCGCGCCGGGCTTTGCCGGCATCAGCCTGCTGCTGATCGAAAAAGGCACCCCCGGTTTTACTGTCGGCCAGCCCCTGAAGAAAATGGGCTGGTGGGCGTCGGATACGGCTGAATTGTTTTTCGATGATTGCCGAGTACCCGTAGGCAATTTGATTGGCGTCGAGAACATGGGCTTTGCCTGCATCATGGGCAACTTCCAGAGCGAGCGCCTGGCCCTGGCCTTGATGGCCAACATGACGGCGCAGATGGCGTTGGAGGAAAGCCTCAAATGGGCTGCTCAGCGCGAAGCCTTCGGCAAACCCATCGGCAGATTCCAGGTGATCAAGCATCGCCTGGCGGAGATGGCCACCGCCGTAGAGGTTTCACGGGAATTCACCTACCGCCAGGCGGCCAAGATGGCCGTGGGCATCAGCGTGATCAAAGAGATCTCGATGGCCAAGAACCTCGCCACCGACACCGCCGACCGCGTCACCTACGACGCCGTGCAGATCCTCGGGGGCCAGGGTTACATGCGCGGTAGCCTGGTGGAACGGCTGTATCGCGACAACCGTATCCTGTCCATCGGTGGTGGCACCCGCGAGGTGATGAATGAAATCATCAGCAAGCAGATGGGGTTGTGATCTGCGCTGTTCTTGTGGGCCTCATCGCGGGCAAGCCCGGCTCCCACATCTGATAGCGTTCACAGATATGAATGTGTGAACCCAATCAAATGTGGGAGCCGGGCTTGCCCGCGAAGAGGCCGGCCCTGGCAACCTTAACGTTCAGTCAATGCAAACTGCGTCAAACAAAACGTCGGAATCCCCATGTCTTCCAGGCGTTGCGACCCGCCCAGCTCCGGCAGATCAATGATCGCCGCCGCTTCGAAGATCGTCGCCCCCATGCGTCGTACCAGGTTCGCCGCCGCGATCAGGGTGCCGCCGGTGGCGATCAGGTCATCGAACATCAACACTGAATCGCCCTCGCACAGGCTGTCGGCATGCACTTCCAGGAACGCTTCGCCGTACTCGGTTTGATAACCCTCGGCCAAAACGTCTGCGGGCAGCTTGCCCTGCTTGCGGAACAGGATCAGCGGCTTGTTCAACTGGTAGGCGATGATCGAACCGATCAGGAAACCCCGGGCATCCATCGCGCCGATATGGGTGAAATCGGCTTCGACATAACGCTGGGCAAAGCTGTCCGCGACCAGGCGCAGCGCGCGCGGCGATTGGAACAGGGGCGTAATGTCACGGAAGATCACCCCAGGCTTGGGGAAGTCGATGACGGGGCGGATCAGGGATTTGATGTCGAACGAATCGAAGGTCATCGTCGAAGAGTCCTGGGGCTGGAAACGGACTCGAAGTATACCTGCGGCCTCGCCGGTTGGCGCGGCCGCAAGTGTCTGGATCAACCCTCCAGCGAACCACCCGCCAGCGCACACAGCTGGATCGGGTCGAGGATATGCACTTCCTTGCCTTCGGCGGCCAGCAGTGAGTTCTGCTGAAAGCGCGTAAACACACGGGACACGGTTTCCACCGCGAGGCCCAGGTAGTTGCCGATTTCGTTGCGCGACATGCTCAGTCGGAACTGGTTGGCCGAGAAACCACGGGCACGGAAACGCGCCGACAGGTTGACCAGGAAGGTGGCGATGCGCTCGTCGGCAGTTTTCTTGGACAACAGCAGCATCATTTGCTGGTCGTCGCGAATCTCGCGGCTCATCACGCGCATCAACTGGCGACGCAGTTGCGGCAATTGCAGGGCCAGTTCATCCAAGCGTTCGAAGGGGATTTCGCACACCGATGTGGTCTCAAGGGCCTGGGCCGACACCGGGTGAATCTCGGTGTCCATGCCCGACAAGCCGACCAGTTCGCTGGGCAGGTGGAAGCCGGTGATCTGCTCTTCGCCGCTGTCGCTCAGGCTGAACGTCTTCAATGCACCCGAACGTACTGCATAAACGGAATCGAACTTGTCGCCCTGGCGAAACAAAAACTCGCCTTTCTTCAACGGGCGGCCACGTTTAACGATGTCGTCCAGCGCATCCATGTCTTCCAAATTCAACGAAAGTGGCAAGCAGAGGGGGGCCAGGCTGCAATCCTTGCAGTGGGCCTGGCCGTGAGCGCGCAGTTTAACTGGCTCGGACATTTCTTAAATCCTTGTGGGAAAACACACATAAGACGTAAGGGTAACGCACTGGGGGCCAATCAGGCCAGCGTGTACAAAAAACCGCCAGCGGTATAAAGCTTTTTGTATCGGGGCCGATACAACGGGCATACCTATTCGTCGGAGCTCGGATCATGTCTGTTATTGCGGCCTACAACCCTGCCATTCGTATCCCGACTGTGCCGGACGCAAAGCCGATTACCGAGACCAAGGCAACAACACCGGTCATTGAAGCTGCCACTGAAACCAAAGTGGTTGAAGGTGTGACCGTGACTATTTCCGCCGATGCATTCAAGGCCGCAGGTGCGGCCAAGAGTTCCAATGCGGATATCGATGACAGTGGCCTGGACGACAACGTCAAGCAGGTGCTGAAAATGATCCGTCAGTTGAAACAACAGATTGCCGAAAAACAGGCCGAGCTGGCGGCCGTTGCAGCGGCCAATAACCTCTCCCCCGAAGAGGCCCGAGCCAAGACCAGTGCTTTGCAGAGCGAGATAAGCTCTCTGCAGGCGGGCCTGATGTCAGCTCAGGCTTCGTTGGCCAAGGCGATGAAAGGCATGAGTGCCGAGGACTCGATGAAAGCCGCCTCGCTGTCGATGTAAATCAGATCACCCGTGAAAATCGTTGCCTGTTCTGGTGTTCCAGATAGGCATCGAACACCATGCACACCGAGCGCACCAACAAGCGCCCCGCCGGCAGTACGCGAATGCCCTGGGCGTCGAGTTCGATCAGGCCATCCTCGGCCATCGTCTCCAGCTGCGGCCATAGTTCGTCGAAATACCCGCGAAAATCAATATTGAAGGCCTGCTCGATCGCTTCGAATGCCAGGCTGAAATTGCAGATCAACTGCTGAATTACCTCCCGCCGCAATCGATCATCCGTGGTGCACACCAGCCCACGGCTGGTAGCCAGCTGTGCGCCGGCCAATGCGTTCTGGTAGCCGTTGAGGTCGCTGCTGTTCTGGCAGTACAGGTTGCCGATCTGGCTGATCGCCGACACCCCGAGCCCGATCAAGTCGCAGTGCCCGTGGGTGGTGTAGCCCTGGAAGTTGCGTTGCAGGGTGCCTTCTTCCTGAGCGATGGCCAGCTCGTCGTCGGGCAGCGCGAAATGGTCCATGCCGATGTAACGGTAACCGGCCTGGGTCAGTTGCTCGATAGTGGTTTGCAGCATCAAGAGCTTTGAGGCCGGGGAGGGCAGGTCCTCGGTGTTGATGCGCCGCTGGGGCATGAAACGCTCCGGCAGGTGCGCGTAGTTGAACACCGACAACCGGTCGGGTTGCAGCTTGATGACTTCTTCCACGGTACGCGCAAAATTGATCGGCGTTTGCTTGGGCAGGCCGTAGATCAGGTCGATATTGATCGAGCGAAATTGCAGCGTGCGCGCCGCATCGATCACCGCGCGGGTTTCTTCCAGGCTTTGCAGGCGATTGACCGCCCGTTGCACCTCGGGATCGAGGTCTTGCAGGCCGATGCTCACGCGGTTGAAACCCAGCTCACGCAGCAGGCCCATGGTGGCCCAGTCGGCTTCGCGAGGGTCGATTTCGATGCCGTAGTCGCCCGAGTCGTCATCCAGCAGATTGAAGTGCTGGCGCAGGCAGCCCATGACCTGGCGCAGTTCGTCGTGACTGAGAAAGGTCGGGGTGCCGCCGCCGAAGTGCAGTTGCTCAACCCGCTGTTTCGGGTCGAGGTGGCAGGCCATCAGCTGGATTTCCTGCTCCAGGCGTTGCAGGTAGGCCTGGGCGCGACCCCGGTCCTTGGTGATGACCTTGTTGCAGGCGCAGTAGTAGCAGATGTTCGCGCAGAATGGCACATGCACATACAACGACAACGGCCGCGCGGCCTTGCGGCTGTCGCGCAGGGCGTGGAGCAGGTCGAAGGTGCCGACCTGGCTGTCGAATTGTACGGCGGTGGGGTAGGACGTGTAGCGCGGTCCCGCCAAGTCGTAGCGGTGAATCAGATTGGCGTCCCAACGAATGGCGTCGAGCATGCGGGCGTTCCCCCGGATAGGCTAGTGGGCCGAGTCTAGGGGCGTGGCGGGGATGGCATCTTGACTTGCATCAACGGGGAGCGGCGCTATGCCACATGGCGATTTAATGGCCCATTAGCCAGTGCTGGTGTGGACCGGGTAACGTCCAGATACCGAAAAGCATGACCAGCAAACCACCCGCCATCCGCACGCTGCGCTTTCGCAATAACGCCGTCACCCGTTCAGCGGCCAACCCCGTCGCCAGCAAGACCGGCCAGGTGCCCAGGCCAAATGCGAGCATCAGCAGCCCGCTGTCCCAGGCATTGCCTTGGCTCGCCGCCCACAGCAGGGTGCTGTAGACCAACCCACACGGCAACCAACCCCACAGCGCGCCCAACAGCAATGCGCGCGGCACGCTGGACACGGGCAGCAAACGGTTGGCGACGGGCTGTATGTAGCGCCACAGGCCGCGTCCGAGGCTTTCGATACGGGTGAGGCCACTCCACCAGCCGGCCAGGTACAAGCCCATGCAGATCAACAACAACCCGGCCAATACACGCATGAACAGGGCGGCCGGGCTGTTGGCGACTGCCCAACCCGCCAGGCCGATCAACACCCCGGCCGCGGCATAGCTGAAAATGCGCCCCAGATTGTAGGCCAGCAGCAGTTGAAACCTGCGACCGCGCTGTTCCTTGGGGATCGCCAGGGTCAGCGCACCCATCAGCCCGCCGCACATGCCCAGGCAATGGCCGCCGCCCAGCAGGCCGAGGATCAGTGCGGAGACCAGCAGGGGCGCCAGTTCAAGCATGGGGCGGGTCTTTAGGCGGTTGCTCGGGGTGGTTGGCTTCTTCGACGCCGGCCAGGTGGTTCGGGTCCTGATCGTCGAACAGCACGCTATGGGCGGGGCCGTCGAGGTCGTCGTACTGGCCGCTGTCCACCGCCCAGAAGAAGATGTAGATGGCCACGCCCACTAACAGCAGCGCCGCCGGAATCATCACGTATAAAGCTGGCATCTGCACTCCATGTCCCTGCGGCTCACACCGGCAGCGGGCGGGTTACTGAGGGGGCTCGGGTCGCCGGCGCGCTCGGCAGGCGAGTCAGGCGCAGGGCGTTGAGCACCACGGTCAACGAACTGAGGGACATGCCCACGGCCGCCCAGATCGGGGTGATCCAACCCAGGGCGGCAAACGGCAGCATAAGGCCATTGTACAGCCCGGCCCACAGCAGGTTTTCAATGATCACCCTACGGGTGCGCCGCGCCAGGGTGAAGGCTTGTACCAAGGCGTCCAGGCGGTTGGACAGCAGCACGGCATCGGCGCTGGTCTTGGCCAGGTCGGTGGCCGTGCCCATTGCCACGCTGATGTCGGCGGCGGCAAGCACCGGTACATCGTTGACCCCATCGCCGAGCATCAGCACCTTGCGGCCTTCCTTGTGCAGTTGTTGCAGGACTTGCAGCTTGTCATCGGGGCGCAGGCCGCCGTGGGCCTCATCGATACCCAGCTCAGCAGCGACACTGGCGACCATCGGCGAGCTGTCTCCGGACAACAACAGTGTGCGCCAGCCGCGCGCCTTGCACGCGGCCAGCAATGCAGGGGCGTCGCTGCGCAGGCGGTCGTCGAGCACGAACCAGGCCAGGGCGCCTTCGCGGTCGCCCAGCAGTAGCCACTGGCCCGACACTTGCGGTTCGGCAGGAATCGGGCAACCACTGAGTTCACACACAAAACCGGGTTGGCCAATGCGCAATACGCGCTCGCCGACGCGCCCTTCCAGGCCCAGCCCTGGCGAACTGATGACCTCATCAGCGGCCAGTGGCGCTCGCCCAAAGGCGCGGGCAATCGGGTGTTCGGAACGGTTTTCCAGGGCGGCGGCGAGGCTCAGGCACAGGTCGGTGCTCAGGGGGCCGAGGGGCCGGATGGCCCTTAATGCCAGGCGCCCTTCGGTCAGGGTGCCGGTCTTGTCGAAAATCACCGTGTCGATCTGGTTCAACCCTTCCAGCACATGGCCTCGGGTCAACAGCAGGCCGAGTTTGTGCAAGGTGCCGGTGGCGGCGGTGAGGGCGGTGGGGGTGGCCAGGGACAGTGCGCAAGGGCAGGTCGCCACCAGCATTGCCAGCACAATCCAGAACGCCCGCGACGCGTCCAGCTCCCACCACAGCAGGCCGATCAGCGCGGCGGCCATCAGCGAACACAACAGGAACCACTGCGCGGCGCGGTCGGCGATTTGCGCCAGGCGCGGTTTCTCCGCCTGGGCCCGTTCCAGCAGGCGCACGATGGCGGACAGGCGGGTGTCGTGGCCCAAGGCGCGCACTTCGACGGTCAGCGCGCCTTCGACATTGAGCGTGCCTGCCGTGACCGCGTCGCCAGCCTGGCGGGGTTGCGGCAGGTACTCGCCGGTTAGTAGGGATTCATCAATGCTCGATTGGCCTTCCAGAATCACGCCATCCGCTGGCAGCACGGCGCCCGGATGCACCAACACACGATCGCCCAGCGCCAGTTCGGGCAGCAAGATGCGTTCGCTCTGGCCGTCGGCCTTGAGCCGCAGGCACGACGCGGGCAGCAAGTTGACCAACTGCGCGGTGGCCGCGGCCGTGCGTTCACGGGCGCGGCGCTCAAGGTAGCGACCGGCCAGCAGAAACAGCGCGAACATGCCCACCGCGTCGAAGTACAACTCACCCACGCCGGTGATCGCGGTCCAGATCCCCGCCAAATAAGCACCGCCGATGGCCAGTGACACCGAAACGTCCATGGTCAGGTGGCGGGTGCGCAAGTCGCGCATAGCCCCCTTGAAAAACGGTGCGCAGCTGTAGAACACGATGGGTGTTGTAAGAAACATCGCCACCCAGCGCAGGATCACGTGCAGCTCCGGGCTGAGGTCTATATTGAATTCCGGCCAGGTGGCCATGGTTGCCATCATCGCCTGGAACCACAGCAGACCCGCCACGCCCAATTGGCGCAAGGCCAGGCGGTTTTCGCTGGCCAGTTGCTCGGCGGCGCGGTCCGGCTGATAGGGGTGGGCAGCGTAGCCGATATGGCGCAATTCGCTGAGCAGCTGGCTCAGCGGCAGTTGCCCGTCGGCCCAGCGCACCTGCAGTCGATGGTTGGACAGGTTCAACCGCGCCTCGGCCACGGCGGGCAGGCTGCGCAGGTGTTTTTCGATCAGCCAGCCGCAGGCCGCGCAGCTGATGCCTTCCATCAACAAGGTGGCTTCGGCCAGTTCGCCTTCGTGGCGCACGAAAGGTTTTTGCACATCGGCGCGGTCATACAGCGCCAGCTCGTCCACCAGTTGCACCGGCAATGCCTCAGGGTTGGCCGAGGCTTCGCTACGGTGCTGGTAGTAGCTTTCCAGGCCGCCGGCGACAATCGCTTCGGCCACTGCCTGGCAGCCGGGGCAGCAGAGTTCGCGGCGTTCGCCGAGGATCACTGCGGTGAAGCGGCTGCCGGGCGGGACGGGCAGGGCGCAGTGGTAGCAGGGGATCGGGCTGGTCATGGTTATGGATCTTAGTCGGCTGTGAGGGCCTCATCGCGGGCAAGCCCGGCGCCCACAGGGGACCGCGATCCAATGTGGGAGCGGGCTTGCCCGCGATGCGCGAAGCGCAGGTTCGTTACTTCTTCAGGTCTTCGGCACCCTGCAACGGTTCATCGCCCAACAGCAAGTCCTTGTCGTGGCTGACCTGTTCTTCTTCGAACATGCGCCAGGTGCGGTCGCCTTCCACGCCGAGCAACTCGACGAAGCGACGGCCTTCGACCTTGTCGGTGACTTGGCCGATGTAGCGGCCAGGCTCGCTGGCGCTGCGGGCCAGGTTGATCTTGCGATCCTTCTCCGGCTGGGTCGGAGAAATCAGGTTCAATTCCAGGGTAGTCGGGTTGCTGTTGCCGGTGAGGTTCACCTCGACTTCACCGGTCAGCTCATCCAGGTGCACCTTGGCGCGCAGTTGCAGGGTCTGGGCCAGCAGTTCGCGGTCCAGGGAGCGGTTGATGCCTTTGCCGGCCTCGTAGTAGTTGTCGTTGACCAGGTTGTCCGGGTTGTTCACTGCGATGGTCACCATGGACAGGGTCAGCGTCACCGAGCAGGCCAGGATGGCAATGATGATCCAGGGCCAGAGGTGCTTGTACCAGGGGCTTGCGGCAGTTGCTACGGACATTGTTCGGTTCTCTTGATTAACGAACTTGCGGGCCGATGAATCGGCTCTTGGCTTCAATGTGGACGCTGGCGTCATCGGCATCGGTGAGGATGAATTTCACCTCGTTGGTGCTCGACGGCAATTGTTCCGGCGCACTCGACAGCTCGACCGGCATGCTGACGATATCACCGGCAGCCACCTTGATTTCGCGGCGGCCTTGCAGCTTGAGGTCCGGCAGGCCGGCGGCGTCGAGCACGTAGGTGTGGTCGCGCTGATCCTTGTTCATGATCTTCAGGCTGTAGACGTTTTCGATGCGGCCTTCGGCGTTTTCGCGATACAGCACACGGTCCTTGCTCACGTCGAAACCCACCAAAGAGCGCATGAAGAACGCCGCCACCAACAGGCTGATCATCGCCAGCAGCACCAGTGCATAACCGATCAGGCGCGGGCGCAGCTTGTGGGTTTTCTGCCCCGACAGGTTGTGCTCGGTGGTGTAGCTGATCAGGCCGCGCGGGTACTCCATCTTATCCATGATGTTGTCGCAGGCGTCGATACACGCGGCGCAGCCGATGCACTCGATCTGCAGCCCGTCGCGAATGTCGATGCCGGTGGGGCACACCTGCACGCACATCGTGCAATCGATGCAATCGCCGAGGCCCTGGGCCTTGTAGTCGACGCCTTTTTTGCGCGGGCCACGCAGTTCGCCACGGCGTGGATCGTAGGAAACGATCAGGGTGTCCTTGTCGAACATCACGCTCTGGAAGCGTGCATACGGGCACATGTAGATGCACACCTGTTCGCGCAGCCAGCCGGCGTTGCCATAGGTGGCGAGGGTGAAGAACCCCACCCAGAAATACGACCAGCCATCGGCCTGGCCGGTAAAGAAGTCGAACACCAGTTCGCGGATCGGCGAGAAATAGCCGACAAAGGTCATGCCGGTGACAAAACCGATCAGCAGCCACAGCGTGTGTTTGCTGAACTTGCGCAGGAATTTGTTGGCGCCCATCGGTGCTTTATCGAGCTTGATGCGCTGGTTGCGGTCGCCTTCGGTGACCTTTTCACACCACATGAAGATCCACGTCCACACGCTTTGCGGACAGGTGTAGCCGCACCACACACGACCGGCATACACCGTGATAAAGAACAGGCCAAACGCCGCGACGATAAGAATGCCCGAGAGCAGGATGAAGTCCTGGGGCCAGAAGGTCGCGCCAAAAATAAAGAACTTACGCTCCGGCAGGTTCCACCACACGGCCTGGTGGCCACCCCAGTTCAGCCACACGGTGCCGAAGTAGAGCAGGAAAAGACCGGCACCACCGAGCATGCGCAGATTGCGGAACAGGCCGGTGAAGGCACGGGTGTAGATTTTCTCTCGCGAGGCGTAGAGGTCGACGGTTTTACTGTCGGAACCGTTTGTGTGTTTGGCAGGCGGGGTAACGTCATGTACCGGTATCTGGTTGCTCATCATTGCATCCCACGGCGGTGGAGATTTGCCTCGGCCAGTACGTGCCAACCGGGGTCAAATTAAGGGTGTTGCAGTGGCCTGATGATACGCCCCTGAGGGTATGTCAGGGGTGCGACCTTTGGTCGCGTTGGGGAAAATCAATTGATGGTGTACGTGATCTGGATCAATTGACTTGGCAAGTATGGACGGTTTTTGCGGGTAGGGCGGTCATTCGTCCCATGGGTTAATCAGTGAAACGCCGCTGGATTTGAAATCACTGACATTGCGCGTAACGACGGTTAACCCATGTACTAGAGCAGTAGCGGCGATCAGTGCATCGCTTTCATTGGCCCGGTCAGGAACATGCAGATGTGCACAGCGCAGTGCAACCGCAGCATCCACCGGCAGAATCCTGGCATCAAAAGCGGGCATTACATGGCGCTTGAGCCAGGTTCTCAGCACCTTCCCTTGTGCCGGGTCTCGGCGCTCAATACGCAAGACCCCGGTTTCCAATTCTTTCAGCGTAATCGCTGAAATAAACATGCGTGGAGCGATCACACTTTTGGCCCAGGCGACCACCTTTGCATCGGCGTGGGGTTTACGCAGTTCGGAGATAACGTTGGTGTCGAGCAGATACATCAAGAGAGGTCCACGGGTCGATGAGTGATCACGGCACGTTCGGTTTCGAAGTCGATATCGGCCGCTTCCGGCATCACTAGCAGATCAACGATATCGGCATTGAGCCCTGTCAGTTTCTGGTAGTCCTCAATACTTAGCAGTACATGGGCAGGCTTGCCGCGATCGGTGATAAAAACCGGCCCCTGGCGGGCGGCTTTTTTGGCACCACTTGTGTCTTGGTTGAATTCGCGGCTGGAAATGGTTGTGATGGTCATGAGGTGGCCCCCTCCGTCAGACTTCATGTAGTTACGTTACTACTTGGAAGTCGACGGCGGCAAGTCGGAGGCTACAAACGGTCATGTGCTCCAATTTGGACAGCTTCTGGGAGCCAGAAAGACCAAAGCCCCGCCAGCTTGCGCTGCACGGGGCTTTGGTCTTTTCGAGTGGTTACTGCTCTTCAGCCTTCTTATCCCCATGGGACAAGCTGTACACATACGCTGCCAGCAAGTGCACTTTGTCGTTGCCTTGCAGTTGCTCCTGAGCAGGCATCTGGCCCTGGCGGCCCCAGCGGATGGTTTGTTGCAGTTGAGCAAAGCTCGAACCGTAGATGAACGCGCCCGGATGGGTCAGGTCGGGCGCGCCCATGGCAGGGGTGCCTTTGCCGGCAGGACCGTGGCAGGCCACGCAGTTGGCGGCGAAGAGTTTCTCGCCGTTGGCCACATCGGCTTTCACGCCTTCGGGCAGCTTGCGGCCGTCGAGGTTGGTGACGACGAATGCCGCCACATCACTGACGCCTTGCTCCTTGAGGATATCCAGCCAGGCCGGCATCACCGCATGGCGGCCTTTCATGATGGTTTCCTTGATGGTGGCCGGCTCGCCCCCCCAGCGCCAGTCGGCATCGGTCAGGTTGGGGAAGCCATAGGCACCCTTGGCGTCGGAACCGTGGCACACCGAGCAGTTGGAGGCGAACAGGCGGCCGCCCATCTTCAAGGCTTGTGGGTCCTTGGCGACTTCTTCAATCGGCATCGACGCGAATTTGGCGAAGATCGGGCCGAACTTGGCGTCCGACTTGGCCATTTCCTTTTCCCATTCGTGCACGCCGGTCCAGCCGGTCTGGCCGTTGGCGAAGGGGGTTTGCTTGTCGTTGTCGAGGTAGCTGTAGCCCGGCAGCAGGCCCTTCCAGTTACCCAGGCCGGGGTACAGCGCCAGGTAGCCGAGGGCGAAGATGATGGTGCCGACGAACAGCATGAACCACCACTTGGGCAGGGGGTTGTCGTACTCCTCGATGCCGTCGAACGAGTGGCCGACGGTCTCGTCGGTTTGCTCGGCGCGCTGGCCCTTGCGGGTCGACAGCAGCAGCCAGGTCAGGGCGAAGATGGTACCCAGGCTGAGGACTGTGACGTACAGACTCCAGAACGTAGTCATTCTTTGTTACTCCTAGAAGCTTGCTCGACGTGCTTGATGGCTTCGGGATCATCCGCAAAGGGCAGCAAGGTCGCGTCTTCAAACTCCGACTTGCGCTTGGGGCTGAACACCCACAACGCCAGGCCGATAAAGGCCACCATCACCACAACGGTGCCCAGGCCACGAATCATCCCGATATCCATGAAGAATCACCGTTTGCTTTTGATGATGGTGCCCAGGCCTTGCAGGTAGGCCACCAGTGCGTCCATTTCGGTCTTGCCCTTTACGGCTGCGGCTGCACCGGCGATGTCTTCGTCGGTGTAGGGCACGCCCAGGGTGCGCAAGACTTCCATCTTCTTCGCGGTGTCCTTGCCGTCGAGCTTGTTTTCCACGAGGAACGGGTACGCCGGCATTTTCGATTCAGGCACCACGTTGCGCGGGTTGTACAAGTGCGCGCGCTGCCAGTCATCGGAGTAACGCCCACCGACACGGGCCAGGTCCGGGCCGGTGCGCTTGGAACCCCACAGGAACGGGTGGTCCCACACGCTTTCGCCGGCGACCGAGTAGTGGCCGTAGCGTTCGGTTTCGGCGCGGAACGGGCGGATCATCTGCGAGTGGCAGCCGACACACCCGTTGGCGATGTAGACGTCGCGGCCTTCCAGTTCAAGGGCGGTGCGCGGCTTCATGCCTTCGACCGGCTTGTTGGTCACATCCTGGAAGAACAGCGGAACGATCTGGGTCAGGCCGCCGATACTCACGGCGATGACCATGAAGAAGGCCAGCAGGCCGATATTCTTCTCGACTACTTCATGCTTCATCAGTGAGCTCCCACAACGGCGATCTTGGCGGCGGCTTCGGCTTCTGCCGGGTCGGAGGCACGCACGGTGCGCCAGACGTTGTAGGCCATGAACAGCATGCCGGCGGCAAAGAACGCACCGCCCAGGGCGCGGACGATGTAGCCCGGGTGGCTGGCTTGCAGCGCTTCGACGAAGGAGTAGGTGAGGGTGCCGTCATCGTTGATCGCACGCCACATCAGGCCTTGGGTGATGCCGTTGACCCACATCGAGGCGATATAGAGCACGGTGCCGATGGTGGCCAGCCAGAAGTGGGTGTTGATCAGCGCGACGCTGTGCATCTGCACGCGGCCGAACAGTCTGGGGATCATGTGGTAGATCGCACCGATGGAGATCATCGCCACCCAGCCGAGAGCGCCGGCGTGTACGTGGCCGATGGTCCAGTCGGTGTAGTGGGACAGTGAGTTGACGGTCTTGATCGCCATCATCGGCCCTTCGAAGGTCGACATGCCGTAGAAGGCCAGCGATACCACGAGGAAGCGCAGGATCGGATCGGTGCGCAATTTATGCCACGCGCCCGACAGGGTCATCATGCCGTTGATCATGCCGCCCCAGCTCGGCGCCAGCAGGATGATCGACATCGCCATGCCCAGCGACTGCGCCCAATCCGGCAGCGCGGTGTAGTGCAAGTGGTGCGGACCGGCCCAGATGTACAGGGTGATCAGCGCCCAGAAGTGCACGATGGACAAGCGATACGAGTAAATAGGACGTTCGGCCTGTTTCGGCACGAAGTAGTACATCATCCCCAGGAAACCGGTGGTGAGGAAGAAACCTACGGCGTTGTGGCCGTACCACCACTGGATCATCGCATCCGTGGCCCCGGCGTAGGCCGAGTAGGACTTGAACAGGCTGACCGGCAACGAGGCGTGGTTGACGATGTGCAGCATCGCCGTCACCAGGATGAACGCGCCGTAGAACCAGTTGCCCACATAGATGTGCTTGGTCTTGCGCTTGACGATGGTGCCGAAGAACACCACGGCATAGGTCACCCACACGATGGCGAGCAAAATGGCGATGGGCCATTCCAGCTCGGCGTATTCCTTGGTGGTGGTGTACCCCAGCGGCAGGGTGACGATGGCGCCGACGATGACCGCTTGCCAACCCCAGAAGGTGAAGGCCGCGAGGCTGTCGGAGATCAGTCGCGTCTGGCAGGTTCGCTGCACGACATAGTAGGAGGTGGCAAACAATGCACATCCGCCGAAGGCGAAGATCACCAGGTTGGTGTGCAGCGGGCGCAGGCGGCCAAAGGTTGTCCATGGCAAACCGAAATTCAATTCCGGCCAAACCAGTTGCGAGGCGATGAACACCCCGAGCCCCATGCCAAGGATCCCCCAGACCACCGTCATGATGGCGAACTGGCGGACTACCTTATAGTTATAAGCAGTCGGACTGATTGCTGTGCTCATTCTAAGGTTCCACGGTTTAGGTTTTTTTATAGGTAAAATCGGCCGCAAGTATGTAGAAAGCGAGGGGCCATTGCAACGCAATGGCTGACCTGTATCAATGCGTTCCACGCCAGATTCTGCGCCCTTTCCATGTTTGGCGTAAGGACAAAATTCGAAATAAAAAGCTGATCGAGTGGACAGGAAAATTTTGGGGTCGCAACGAATGCCGTCGCGTACGCCAGGATTGGTCCGGCTTGGGAACAAGCGTAGACCCGAAAGTGAGGGGGGGAAAGGTGGGCTTTGGAAGGGTGTGACACTTGGTCGCGTGCGAAGTCGAGCTGCCGCCCCATTGTGGGGCGGCAGTTCAGGGGTTACTCGGGCTGGCTTTCTGGCGTTGCGCCATCAGCGTTGTGGGATAGGCTGTAAACGTAGGCGGCCAACAGGTGCACCTTGTCATTGCCTTGCAGCACTTCCTGCGCCGGCATCTGGCCTTGGCGGCCGTGACGGATGGTCTGCTGCAACTGCGCGAGGCTGGTGCCATAGATGTAGCCGGCCGGTTTGGTCAGGTCGGGCGCACCCATGGCTTCCATGCCGTGGCCTTCCGGACCGTGGCAGGCAACACAGGTGGTGTTGAACGCCGTTTGGCCAGCCGCCAGGTCGGCAGTGCTGTCAGCCGGCAGGGGCAGCTTGGCCACGTCGTGACGCACATAGGCGGCGACGTTTTTCACACCTTCATCGCCGAGCATGTCACCCCAGGCCGGCATCGCGGCATGACGGCCGTTCAGGATGGTGGTCTTGATTGCCTCGGCCGAACCGCCCCAGCGCCAGATGTTGTCCGCCAGGTTCGGGAAACCAAACGCGCCCTTGGCGTCCGAGCCGTGGCACACCGCGCAGTTGGAGGCAAACAGGCGACCGCCCATTTTCAGCGCTTGCGGGTCTTTGGCGACTTCTTCCACGGGCATGGCCGAGAACTTGGCGAAGATCGGCCCGAACTTGGCGTCGGCCTTGGCCATTTCCTTGTCCCATTCCTTGGTCTGGGTCCAGCCGTCTTGATAGCCTGGCAACACGCCTTTCCAGTTGCCCAGGCCCGGGTAGAGGATCAGGTAGCCGACCGCAAACACCAGGGTGCCGGCGAACAGCATGAACCACCACTGGGGCAGCGGGTTGTCGTATTCCTCGATACCGTCGAAGGCGTGGCCCATGGTCTGGTCGACGCTGCCCTTGGTCTCGCCCTTGCGGGTGCCGACCAAAAGCCAGGTCAGGCCGATCAGGCTGCCGAGGGTCAGTACGCAGATCCATGTACTCCAGAATAGGGTCATGGCCGAGTGCTCCTTATTGCAGGCTCTTCTTGAGCGTCGGATGGAGAAGGTTCATCGGCGAAGGGCAGCAGGCGCGCCTGCTCGAATTCCGCATTGCGCCGGTTGTTGAACACCCACAACGACAGGCCGATAAAGGCGATAGCAACCACCAGCGTGCCGAGGCCGCGGATGGTGCCCGCATCGAATTCAAATCCCATGGCTCACCTCTTGCTCTTGATGGCAGTGCCGAGCACTTGCAGGTACGAGACCAGTGCATCCATCTCGGTCTTGCCCTTGAGGCTGGCCACGGCACCATTGATGTCGTCGTCGGTGTACGGCACGCCGAGGGTGCGCATCACGTTCAACTTGGTCTCGGTGTGGCTGCTGTCGACGGCGGCGGTGACCAGCCACGGGTAGGCCGGCATTTTCGACTCGGGCACCACGTTGCGCGGGTTGTACAAGTGCGCGCGGTGCCAGTCGTCCGAGTAGCGGGCGCCGACGCGTGCCAGGTCCGGGCCGGTGCGCTTGGAGCCCCACAGGAACGGGTGGTCCCACACGCTTTCGCCCGCCACCGAGTAGTGGCCATAGCGTTCGGTCTCGGCGCGGAACGGGCGGATCATCTGCGAGTGGCACTGTACGCAGCCCTCGCGGATGTAGATGTCACGGCCTTCCAATTGCAGCGCGGTGTAGGGCTTCATGCCTTCCACCGGTTTATTGGTTACGTCCTGGAAGAACAGCGGGACGATCTGGGTCAGGCCGCCGATGCTCACGGCCAGCACCATGAGCAGCATCAGCAGGCCGACGTTCTTTTCAATCGTTTCGTGTTTCATCACAGACTCCTCAGGCCAGCTGCGCAGTGGTGGTGGCTTCGACGGGCTGCGCCGAACGCACGGTGCGCCAGGTGTTGTAAGCCATCAGGAACATGCCGCAGAGGAACACCGCACCGCCCACCAGCCGCACGATGAAACCAGGGTGGCTGGCCACCAGGGTTTCGACGAAGGAGTAGGTCAAGGTGCCGTCTTCGTTGATTGCACGCCACATCAGGCCCTGGGCGATGCCGTTGACCCACATCGAGGCGATGTAGAGCACGGTGCCGATGGTGGCCAGCCAGAAGTGCGCGTTGATCAGGCCTAGGCTGTACATCTGCTCGCGGCCGAAGACTTTCGGGATCATGTGGTACAGCGCGCCGATGGAGATCATCGCCACCCAACCGAGGGCGCCAGCGTGTACGTGGCCGATGGTCCAGTCGGTGTAGTGGGAGAGGGCGTTGACGGTCTTGATCGCCATCATCGGGCCTTCGAACGTCGACATGCCGTAGAAGGCCAGGGAGACGACGAGGAAGCGCAGAATCGGGTCACTGCGCAATTTATGCCAGGCACCCGACAAGGTCATCATGCCGTTGATCATGCCGCCCCAGCTCGGTGCCAGCAGCACCAGCGACATCACCATGCCCAGGGACTGTGCCCAGTCAGGCAACGCGGTGTAGTGCAAGTGGTGTGGGCCGGCCCAGATGTACAGGGTGATCAGCGCCCAGAAGTGCACAATGGACAAGCGATAGGAATACACCGGACGCTCGGCCTGCTTGGGCACGAAGTAATACATCATGCCGAGGAAACCGGCGGTGAGGAAAAAGCCTACCGCATTATGCCCATACCACCACTGCACCATGGCATCCGTCGCACCGCCGTAGAGGGAGTAGGACTTGGTCAGGCTGACCGGGATTTCCAGGTTGTTGACGATATGCAGGATCGCCACGGTGATGATGAACGCACCGAAGAACCAGTTGCCGACGTAGATGTGCTTGGTGTTGCGCTTCATCACCGTGCCGAAGAACACGATGGCGTAGGCCACCCAGACGATGGTGATGAGGATGTCGATCGGCCATTCCAGCTCGGCGTATTCCTTGGAACTGGTGTAGCCCAGCGGCAAGCTGATTGCGGCCAACAGGATGACCAACTGCCAGCCCCAGAAGCAGAACGCGGCGATCTTCGGCGCGAACAGCCGGGTTTGGCAGGTGCGTTGCACCGAGTAGAAAGAGCTGGCGAATAGCGCGCAGCCGCCGAAGGCGAAGATCACCGCGTTGGTGTGCAACGGGCGCAGGCGGCCGAAACTGGTCCAAGGCAAGTCGAAGTTGAGTGCAGGCCAGACCAATTGGGCGGCGAGAAAAACCCCGAGCCCCATGCCGACGATGCCCCACACCACCGTCATAATGGCGAATTGGCGGACCACCTTGTAGTTATAGGCGGTACTTAAAGTAGTGTTCATGGTTCCCCATCCACGGTTCAACCCAAGCAAGTGCGGCACTTGGGCTGGAGTTATAGGCAGACTGAATAGCGAGGCAAGCATGGGCAAAGAGCACAAGGCCAGTATTGACGGGGATCAATGGGCGCAGTGTGTGCGGGAACACGGCTGGTTGTGGGATGTCGCGTCGACGGTTGCGGGACGTGAACCTGTGACGCTGATCCTGGCCCACGGCGCTGGTGCACCGATGGACTCATCCTTCATGAACGACATGACTGCACGCCTTGCCGGGCATGGGGTCAGCGTGTTGCGCTTCGAGTTTCCCTACATGGCTCAACGCCGTGTCGACGGCGGCAAGCGCCCGCCGAACCCGGCACCGAAACTGCTGGAAGCCTGGCGCGAGGTGGCGGCCGAGGTGCGACGTCATGTCGCTGGGACACTGGCCATTGGCGGCAAGTCCATGGGCGGGCGCATGGCCAGTTTATTGGCTGATGAAGTGGGCGCCGATGGGTTGGTGTGCCTGGGGTATCCGTTCTATGCGCCGGGTAAACCGGAGAAACCACGCACTGAGCATCTGGCTGGGTTGAAGACGCCGACCTTGATTGTGCAGGGCGAGCGCGATGCCCTGGGGAATCGGGCGACGGTGGAGGGGTATGTGTTATCGCCGAGCATCGAGGTGATGTGGTTGGTGGCGGGGGATCATGATTTGAAGCCGTTGAAGGCGTCGGGGTTTACGCATGAGCAGCATTTGGCGGCTGCGGCGGTGAAGGTCGCTGAGTTTCTCGGCGCCTGTTAGGGACCCTTCGCGAGCAAGCCCGCTCCCACATTTGAATGCATTCACACATCAACATGTGGGAGCGGGCTTGCTCGCGAAAGCGATCTACCGGTTAAACCGCTCTACCAGCGAATACTGGGTATTCGCCGTATGGGTCAGCTCTTCACTCAACTGCGCCGAGTTCATCGCCTGTTCCGACGTCTGGTCCGCCAACAGCGCAATCGTACTGATATTACGGCTGATCTCTTCTGCCACCGAGCTTTGTTCTTCGGTCGCTGCCGCGATCTGGGTAGTCATGTCGGTGATATGCGCCACCGCTTCACTGATGCCCACCAACGCCTGATCGGCCTCCATCACCCGCGCCACGCCTTCTTCGGCCTGGCGATGCCCGGCGTCCATGGTTTGCACGGCGGCGGCAGCGGTCTGCTGCAGCTTGGCGATCAAGGCATGGATCTGCCCGGTTGATTCAGCGGTGCGCTGTGCCAGTTGACGGACTTCGTCGGCGACGACCGCAAAACCACGGCCCATCTCGCCGGCACGGGCCGCTTCGATGGCGGCGTTGAGTGCCAGCAGGTTGGTCTGGTCGGCAATGCCTTTGATCACATCGACCACGCCGCCGATTTCATCGCTGTCCTTGGCCAGTTGGGTGACGGTCACACCGGTCTCGCCCACGGCCACTGACAGACGCTGGATCGCCTCGCGGGTTTCCCCGGCGATATCGCGGCCGCGACCGGTCAGGCGGTTAGCCTCCTGGGTCGCATCGGCGGTGCGTTGCACGTGGCTGGCGACTTCCTGCGTGGTGGCTGCCATCTGATTGACTGCGGTCGCCACCTGTTCGGTCTCGACGCGCTGGCGTTCCAGGCCACTGGAGCTGTTATGCGCCAGGGTGTTGGACTGCGCGGCTTGGTCGTTGAGGTGTTCGGCGGTGTCCTGCAAGCGCGTCAGGCAAGTCTTCAGACGTGCCTCCTGGCTGAGGATCGACATTTCCAGACGCGCCTGGGCGCCACGGCTGTCGGTGTACATCTGCGCGATCAACGGGTCGGACGTGGTCTGCTCAGCCAGGCGCAGCAAGCGTTTGAGGCCGCGCTGTTGCCAACTCAGGCCCAGCAGGCCCAACGGCACCGACAACCCCGCCGCCAGGGCAAAGCCCCAGTGGGAGTTCAGCGACGCACCAATCATGAAGCTCAATTGGCTCACCAGGATAAACGGCAGCCAGTCCTGCAACACCGGCAGCCACTTGTCCCGTTGGGGGATCGCCGACTTGCCCTGGTTGATGCGGTGGTAGAGCGCTTCGGCACGGCGGATCTGCTCGGCGGTGGGCTTGATGCGCACCGATTCGTAGCCGACCACCTGATTGCCTTCGAAAACGGGCGTCACGTAGGCGTTAACCCAGTAATGATCACCGGTCTTGCAGCGGTTCTTGACGATGCCCATCCATGGCAAGCCTTGTTTGAGCGTGGACCACATGTGCGCGAACACCGCCGGCGGCACATCCGGGTGACGCACCAGGTTGTGCGGGGCACGCACCAGTTCGTCGCGGGAGAACCCACTGATCTCGACGAAAGCGTCGTTGCAGTAGGTGATCACGCCTTTGGCATCTGTGGTGGAGATCAACCGTTGCTGAGCGGGGAAGGTACGTTCGCGCTGGGTAACGGGTTGGTTATTACGCATGATTGTTCAATCCGCAAGGCTTTCATGGGTTGTCGGCCGCAGCGGGCTTTTATTTAGCTTAATTTTGTAATAATCAGCTGGCCAGCATCGGGTAGGTAAACAACCCGAAGTGAAGCAGATTCAGGCCAAAGTGCGTGGCAATGGCTGCACCCAGTCCGCCAAAGCGATAAGCCAGGCCATAACCGACGCCTGCAATGCTCGCCAGCAGTACCCAATGCCAGCCTGCCCCAAGGTGCACCAGGCCAAATAGCAGGGATGCCAGCAGCAACGCGAGGTTTTCTCCATAGGGCAGGTGCTTGAAGCGCCTGCTCAAGCCGCCTTGGACATAACCACGAAACAGCGCTTCTTCGACAAGAGTCACCAGCAGCAAATTATTCAGCACCCATAACCAGGCCTGTTCCGGCCATTTCGGCGCCCAGGTGATCATCCCCAGCAAGGCGGCGCCGCCCAAGGCCGCGATGGCGGTGAGCGTCAAGGCGAGGGCGGCCACGCAGATCGATAAACGCAGCGAACGCCGCGCCACAATCCACGGGCAGGCCAGCAGCAGCCAGAAGCCAATCAGCGGTTTGTCCTGGTTCAGGTACATCGAGAAGGGCACGGCATCGTCCGTGAGGCGTTGCGGCGCAATGCCACGTCCGTTGTAGAAGCCGGGCAACCAGTGCATCGCCAGGCCCAGGGCCAATACGATAAACAGCCCGTGACCCAGGTAGCGCGCCCACGGCGTGCGTTGCTGGCGTACGGCGTAGGCGGCGATCAGCAGCAGGGCGATGGACACGCCTGCCAGCGCCCCCAGCTGCCCGTAGATCAAGGCCAGCAGATAGCCGATGGAAAGAAGCGCCAGGTACAGCCAGGGCAATGCGATCATGGGGAGTCCTTGGAAAAATCTGGGCGGCATTATAGCGAGCCATCTCGCAGGGCCCACATGAAAACTCCGCCATTCAGGGTGATTGCAAAACCTATCAACGGCTGGTTATAGTCCGAGTCTCTTCATCCCTTCACACAAGATCAGCCCATGTCAGCTCTCCAGCGCACAGCAGTAGTCGATTCAGCGGTCAACGCTGCAGTCGAGCCGTGCGGAGAAAAGCAGCCTGTGCAGATCAGTCACTACCCCCCACCTGTCAGCAGCACGCCGGTGTACGCAGTCGTATCACCGCCGGGTGTTGGTATTTCGGGCTGATCAGCTGATTGCTGTTCCCGTCTGCCCGCCTGAAAAAACCTTGAACTTCAGCTTTTGCTGAGTCGGCTTTTTTGCCTGATTACAGGTGGTAACCATGTCTGTTCTTTCGAAACAATCCGTGGCCGCGGCGGCCTCGACGAGCCTGTTTGTCCTGCTGTGGAGCAGCGGGGCGATCTTCTCCAAATGGGGCCTGGCCCACGCGTCCCCCTTCGCGTTTCTGCTCATCCGCTTTGCCATCGCTCTCGCGGGCCTGATGGTGCTGATACCAATCCTCAAGTTGAAACTGCCGCGCCCCGGCAAGCCCCTGTTGTACGCAGTGGCGACGGGGTTGGTGTTATTGGGGGCCTACCAGATTTTCTATCTGTTGGCCCTGGACCTGAGCGTCACCCCCGGCGTGATGGCAACCATCATGGGCGTACAGCCGATCCTCACCGTGGTGCTGATGGAACGCCAGCGTTCGCTGCGCCGCGTGTTCGGGCTGGGCCTCGGGTTGGCGGGGCTGATCATGGTGGTGTATCAAGGCATCGGTCTGTCCGGCATGTCCCTGGCGGGCATGCTGTTCGGGCTGTTGGCCCTGGCCAGCATGACCTTCGGCTCGATCATGCAGAAGCGCATCACCGACAACCCCTTGGGCACGCTGCCGGTGCAGTACCTGGCGGGGCTGCTGCTGTGTTCGGTATTCGTACCCTTTCAGCCGTTCCACTTTGAATACAGCAGCAGCTTTTACCTGCCGGTGCTGTGGATGGGGCTGGTGGTATCGTTGCTGGCAACGCTACTGCTGTACCGCCTGATCGCCCGGGGCAACCTGGTGAACGTCACCAGTCTGTTTTACCTGGTACCGGCGGTGACGGCGGTGATGGACTACCTGATCTTTGGCAACAGGCTCGCGATGCTGAGCGTGTTGGGGATGGGGTTGATCATTGTTGGGTTGGTGTTTGTGTTTCGCAAAGGTTAGGGACGCGTGCCCTCCTGCGTCGTTGTGGGCGCAGGAGAGCCAGGCCGGAGGGGCTACTGGCTCAGTGTCTCGGCCAGGGATTTCACGTATTCGCGTAATTCCGGTACAGCCGTCGCTTCCCAGTCACGTGCCTGGAGGAAGGGGCCGACATAATACAGCCAGCTTGATTCTGTCCCGTCACACCCTACCAGAGCGCCGGAAGGGGCGATGGCCATGCTTGTTCCAAGTGCGTCCGGAATCAGCAGGCCGCCGATTCGCAGTGATTCCAGTAAGGGGTCGTCCAATTCTCGCAGGTCAAATGCCGGTGTCGTACAGTTGATCACTGCGCCGACTTCAATGCTTTCCTGGATGCAGGTGCCCCGGCGTTGAAAACTTACACTGACATGATCTTCATTGGGGGTGTAGCCGGTTACCCGTCCCGCAAAAAGTTTGAGTTTGCCGCTGGCGATCTCGGCCTGCAGGCGTGCTCCTGGCTGTGGGGCGCAACGGTGGCGATGAGTATCCCAGTACGGGCGCACATGACGCAAAAAGCGCTGTCGCTCGATAATGGGCAGTGCATGCCATAGTTGAGCCGTGGTTGACCTGAGCCCGCCGATGACGTCCCTCCAGTCCCCCCCGGTACGCGCTTGGTGCATGATTGCGTCACGGACTGTGCGCAGATAGTGACGGATCGTGCAGTTGTCTAACATTCGTCGGGACAGGTGTTCATCATAAGAAGGGCGTGCGTTCAGCACCCGATGAGGTTGTGGGGCGAGGCCTCGACGAGATACGGCATAAATCATTCCCTGATGCCCACGGTCACGCAGGTCAAGCACGACGTCCAGCATCGTCAGTCCGCTACCGATGAGAAAAATGGGGGCGTCCGAGCCGACATTGCTGAGTGCGTCGGCTTTCCAGGGGTCATGTATGTAGCGCGGGTTTGCGTAAAACAGTTGGTGCCCTGCTGCGCTGGACGGTTTTTGGCGGGCGCAGCTGCCGATACTCAAGACGACCTTGTCGACCTCCAAATGATCGCCGTTGTTCATGATTAAGCGCGCCCCATCACGCTCTGCGTTGGGTATCACCTCAACAACCTCGCCGATGACATTGTGCAGTTCGCAACCTTTAGCTGCGTTTTGCGAGGCGTTGCTCAACAATGACTCCAAATAGTCACCGTAAAGGCGTCTTTGCACAAAGGATCCGGACGTGATGTTGGAATCATGGTTCTTGGCGAACGCATAGAAACTGTCTTCATCGTCACTCAGGGCGTTCATTCTGCCCGCGGGGACGTTGAGTAGATGCGCGTAAGAGCGGGTTCCATAGGCAATGCCACGCGCAATTGCGCCAGGCCGGCTAATCAACAGGATTTTCTGTCGCGCGCCGGTTGGATTACGCAGTAAACGCACTGCTAGCGTCGAGCCGCAAAAGCCTGCACCAATAATTGCGATGGTCTGGGTCTTCATCCTTGCTCCAGTGTGGATGGGGGGGGGCTCACCTGACAACGTGAGACGTCCAATTTTTTTTGAGGGCGGGTGGTCCTGCAAGCGATGAGCGCATAGTGACGCGGATGGCGGCACCATTCCAGTGCTCAACGGGTAGGCTCGAGCGTTTATTGATAGGGGTCAATGGGCGTGCGGCTATATAGGGAATTAAAACTCAGAAGCTCGAATGATGTTAATGAGCCATATCGATCAAAAGTTAAGTACGTGCTTGGCTATAATTAGTGAACTTTCTTACAGGCCATGCTGTCACTGTTCCTTGGCGCCAAGTTAGTCATATAGCCCATAGCACAAAAATTCTTTCACGAGTAACGTCTTAGTAATAACCCGATGGATATTTCTGGGTGGGTTAAGCCGGCGATTTTCACCTTTCAGGCGCTCTAGCTTCAAGGTGTGTGCCATGCAGCCTTCCGGGCCGTGCCAGGCCTGACTATTACGCCCGACCATTGGTTGTGATACAAGATTGTACGTTCTGAATATAACTGCAATAATTCCAGCTTTCTTAGGGCACATACCGCAGATTCCTACAGGCGAGTAAGTGCGTTGCAGCGGGATATTTGTGTCTATTACTACATTGCATAGTCCTTCTCGTCTTCAACCAAGCGATGTTTGCGAAGCAAAAGTTGTCGTATTGATGTGTACGTACAACGGCCAGGCATTCCTTGCAGAGCAGCTTGACTCGTTTGAACGGCAGACCCATTCCAACTGGACGTTGATGGTGTCGGACGACGGTTCTCAGGATGGAACCCTTTCGCTGTTGGAAGACTACGGTCGCCGCTGGGGTCATGCTCGCCTGGGAATAATGATGGGGCCTAAGAGAGGATACGCTGCCAATTTCCTCTCGTTGACCTATCGAGTGGATGATGCAGATTTCTTTGCCTGGTCCGATCAAGACGACATCTGGAGCGAGGACAAGCTGGAGGTGGCGCTGGCGTGGTTGCGAACCGTGCCAACCCATGTGCCTGCGCTTTATTGCGGTCGTACTCAGTTGATCAGCGAAACGGGCGTGCATCTCGGCTATTCGCCGCGTTTTCGACTCGCTCCCGGTTTTGGCAATGCACTGGTTCAGAGTATTGCGGGGGGGAACACGATGGTTTTCAACAAAGCCGCTCGTGCGCTGTTGTGCGAGGCGGGCTACGACCTGAGTGTGCCTGCTCACGACTGGTGGCTTTATCAGTTGATCTCGGGGGCAGGCGGACGTGTTCACTATGATCCGCAGCCTAAGATGAAATATCGTCAGCATGCTGAGAATGTGATTGGTAGTAATGCTGGTTGGGCGGCACGATTAGTTCGATTGCGGATGGTTTTTCAAGGGCGTTTCCATGAATGGAATGACCAGAACATCCGGGCCCTCGATGCCATGCAACACCGTTTGTGCAAGCAAAATCAAGGGACGCTTGAGTGCTTCAAGCAAGCACGGACGCAGACCGTCTTTCGCAGAATCTCTGGTGTCTGGTTGGCGGGACTTTACCGGCAAACCCTGCTGGGGAATTTGGGGCTTCTGCTGGCAACTATAATGAAGAAGCTCTGAATTCTCTCGAGCGTAAATCCGCACATTCAGCGGATGAGCTTTGGTCAGCACGTCGTTGGCGACGGCCAATTTTCGGTGATTTTCGAGGGCGCTACGCTCTGCTTTTGCGATCATAGATAGGCACTTGAGTGCTAGAACTGTCCCGGTCCCTGTTTTCAAGTTAGCCAATATTAGAGTGTTCGATAATGCATCCAGTTGACGCGAATAAAAATGTAGTGATCGTTCTGGGGATGCATCGCAGTGGCACCAGCGCTATCGCTGCGGGGCTTGAGCAGCTCGGCCTGAGCATGGGAAGTTCTTTGTATCAAGGCGACGAATGGAATCCCAAGGGGTATTTCGAAGAGCGCCAGGTTGTCGAGTTCAATAACAGGCTGCTTGCCTTGCAGAACTGCCGCTGGGACTCCCCCTTGCCTCCAGTGTTGGGGAGTGGAGGGCAATGGGAGGCATATGTCGGTGAAGCTGTCGAGCTGGTCCGAGGTTTGTTTGGCGACGCGCCTGCCTGGGGATTCAAAGACCCACGGATGTGTCAGTTGGCCCCTTTTTGGGGGAGAGTGTTCTCGCAGTTGGAGGTCAAGCCGCAGCTGATGTTAGTGGTGCGTCATCCAGCCGAGGTAGTGCATTCGCTGGCTCGACGTGATGGCATTTCCGTTGAGCGTGGGGCCTGGCTGTGGATGACACATTTGCTTGGGGCCTTGGAATACTTAGATAACGCTGAAGACATGCGATTTTTCGCATTCGATCATTTGCTTTTGCAACCGGCCGACTTTCTTTCAGACGTCGCGAGCTGGCTTAAGTTGACACCCGCCCAAGACACCGTTGAGCGCTTCGCCGGCGACTTCATTGCACCAACATTATCCCATGGCTCGGACGCCCGACATCTGAGCCTCCCGGGGCTAGTTCTGAGAGCTTATGAGGCTGTGCATGGTGCTATCGAGGAGGGCATGACCCCCAGGGCCTTTCGAGAGAGTGCTCAGTGGATTCGTATAACATCTGAATTTCAGCGTGATATCATCCCGAAACTTTTGTCAGTACAAGCGTTTTACAAGGATGATCGGCAGCTTTCGACCTTAGAGTCCCGAATTGTTGCTTTGAGTGAGGGATTGGCAATGGCTGAAAAATTGGCAGTCGAACGTCTGGATGAGATGCAGAGACTCGATACTCAGCTTATTCAGACCAGTGATGCTCTGGCCCGCGCTGAACTGATTGTGTTGGAACAGCGGTCGACGCTTGAGTGTGCAAACGAGCAGCTCGGTAGCGAGCCTGTCGACCAGGCCACGGGCGCGCACTCGCCGTTGGCTGAATCTCAATTTCAGCGAGAAGCATCAGCGCAAATAGAAGCGCTTGATTGCCGTCTTCGCGACGCCGAAACACTTGCGGTTGAGCGTTTGGAGCACATAAATAGGCTTGATGCCCAATTGAGTCAAACCAGTGCCGCGCTTGACCGTGCTGAGCACATCGTGTCGGATCAACAGGCTGCGCTCGAGCGTCAAAACGACGCCTATACTCTGTTCCGTGGGGCTGAGTTGATCGCGATTGAACGTTTGGAACATATACAAAAGCTCGATGCTCAGTTGATCGAAATGAGTGCCGCGCTTTCCCGCGCCGAAGGCATCGTCGTTGAGCAACAGCAGGCATTCCAGCAAAGAGATGCGATGCAAGCAGGCTTACTGGAAGCAGAGAGACTTGCTTTTGAGCGTCTGGCAGAGATGCAGAAACTCAATGCTCAGCTTATTCAAACCTCGGATGCTCTGGCTCACGCTGAACGAATCGTACAGGAGCAACAGGACGCGTTGGAACGCGCATATTTACTGGTATCGCGTAGAGAGATGACGCCAGTAGGTGTGGCGGAGTCATTGCAAAACGCGACGCTGGACCCTCAAATTAAGTAGGTGGCTTTGGCTTATGTCAAAGAACCGTTGTGGTAGTGAGTTGATAGTGGAACCGATATACATGGATGTAGTTGATCCCAGCCTGCAGTATGGCAGCACCCAAGAAGTACTATCGACAACGTTAATCTGTCAGACAGACCATCTCGTACGCCATCCCAATGGCCTGTTCGGATTCGGATGGGCTCTGGATCATGAACATGTAATTGTTCAGGCCTACCTTCATATGCATTTTGCGGGTGGGCGGCTTGAGCGCGTTGCAGTATCTTTGGGCCGGTCGCGGGAAGACGTTGCCGCAGCGTTCCCTGGTAATGCCCAGGCGGCCAACTCTGGTTATATGGTAATCGCCGGGTGGGGAGCTGAAGCGCCCGAAAGGTGTGAACTCGTTTTTGAAATGCGCGCTGGCGTGATAGCTCGTCATGAGCTTGCTTTGCCAGCACACGACGCAGTGCAAAGTACTGAAGTGTCGCAGAGTCTGTATCTCGCTAAGCGAGCCTGGGCCTATCTGCGTCGAGGAAGTATCAAGACGCTGGTCAGAAAGTGCCTTCGATATCGTGGGCGAAACCCTACGCTGGTGAACTCTGACGAGACTGCTCTCGCGGCACGTCTGAAAAACCGCCCATGCCGCCTGGTGATCGATCATTCGATGGGAGGCGGAGCCAATCTGTTTCGCGAGCGCGTGGTTACTGATTGGCGATCCTCGGGCGATACCGTGATATTGCTTAGTTTTCGCGTTTCTTCCATGCAGACTTTTGTGGAAGTACGAGACCGCAGCGGAACCTATTCATGCCAATTGCCCAGCTTGGACAGCTTTGTCGAGTTGCTGGTGCGCATGGATCTTAAGCAAGTGTTTTTCAACTGCGCCGTATCTTTTCCGCATCCGCAAAGCCTTAGAACGTTCATGCTGGCGTTGAAGCAACGGACCAATGCCAGCCTGATCGTGGCCATACATGAGTACTTCCTTGTTTGCCCTTCGCATTTCCTGCTCGACGATGGTGGGCAATATTGCGGCATACCGTCTGTGTCGCGCTGCAATGCCTGTTTGAGCAATCATCCGGACGGATTCGTCTCCCTAACGGGGGAGCGCTCGATCGTACGTTGGCGTGAAATGTGGGGAGAGCTGCTGGATGCGGCCGACGAAATTCGCTGCTTTTCACAATCTTCTTGTACGTTACTTGAGCGTGCCTACCCGGGGATCGGGGGACGCGCGAAGCTCTTTCCTCATTATGTGGAGCCCCTTCGCGAAGTTAGCGTCCCCGCGCCGCCGCGAAAGTATCTGACGATTGGAGTAATAGGTTCGATCTCCCACCACAAGGGCGCAGGCATCCTGCAAGATCTGGCGGCGGCGATTCATCAAGTGGGCGCGCCGGTGCGAATCGTCGTCGTGGGAAGTGTCGACGCGCCATGCCACCCGGAAGTGGTGAAAGAAACAGGCCCCTATGCACAAGACGATTTACCCAAAATCGTTGAAAAGCATGGCATCAGCATGGCTTTTCTGCCTTCAATTTGCCCTGAAACATTCTCATTTGTCGCGCATGAAATACTGTCGATGAAGCTACCGCTGATCTGCCTGGACCTGGGGGCTCAAGCTGACCTGGTTCGCAGTCTTGAAACCGGCTATATCGCGACGCGGCAGGATGGCCCAAGCTTGCTTGAGGATATCCTGGCTTTTGAGCGTTCTCTTCACCCTTTAAGTATTAAGGTCATTTCTTGAAAAAAATACACGTTTACACCAGTGCCGCCTGTAACTACATTCCGAAAGTTCGAGCATTGGTAGAGTCGATCAAAAAATTCCATCCTGATTGGGTCGTGCATTTGGCTCTGTCGGATGAAGTGCCCGCCGGTCTGGATCTTTCCGCAGAGCCGTTTGATGAAATTCACCCGATCAGCAGCCTGGATATTCCGAATGCAAATGGCTGGGCGTTTTGTCACACGATCGTAGAGTTATCGACAGCCATCAAGCCGTTCCTCCTGGCACGACTGCTTGATCGTCCAGATTGTGCCGGGGTCATCTACCTTGATCCAGATACTGTACTGTTTTCACCTCTGCATGATGTGCTGGAAGCTATCCAGCATTCAAATATCGCTCTGACGCCTCACCAGGTCACTCCAGAGCCAACGTTAGCCGCCATTATGGATAACGAGATCTCCAGCCTGAAACACGGCATTTATAACCTGGGCTTCCTTGCCGTTGCGCCAACGGAAATAGGTAAACAGTTCGCGAGATGGTGGTCAGACCGTCTTTATTATTTCTGCCGCGCTGAAATTCACAACGGCTTGTTTACTGATCAGCGCTGGATCGATCTGGTACCGGCTTTTTTCGAGGGTGTATGCATCCTGCGAACTTCGCGTCTGAACGTCGCCCCGTGGAACATTACGACTCGACAAATTACAGGTGAATTACCGGATAACGTCATGGTGGATGGACAGCCTCTCGGCTTCTATCACTTCACAGGGTTTGACAGTGGTGCGCATCGGACCATGGCGTGGAAAAACGCAGCTAACCAGCCAACGGCACATGCGTTGATCAATTGGTATACGGAGACTATTGCTGACCTGGGCAAGGATCCTTTAAGCCAAGTGCCGTGGGCGTTCTCTCGTTTTGCAGACGGTACTGCTATTCCCAAGGCTGCACGCCTCATTTATCGAGAGCGACTGGACCTGCAGCAAACCTTTCCTGATCCTTTTGCAACCGAAGGCGGCGGTTACCTCGCGTGGTGGGAATCCCAGGGGCGTGTGGAGTTCCCGGCACTTTTTGATCCAGCCACTTCTGCAGCGGAGATGCTTCGGGTGACGTCTGCGTTGACGCCGGGTTATCAAGCAGGTGGGGTACCGGTTGTCTTCAGTTCCAGCCGTGTGCGTGAGCATTTGGGTCAAGTACTGGACGACCCTCGTCACGGAGTGTTGTTGGCCAAGCGTGCGTGGGAAGTGCTTCGCACGGAAGGTGTTCCAGGAATCATGAAGCGTATTTCCCGATGATTCTGCCCGCTGAACAGGACTGGACGCAATGTCAATTATAGATGTTAACCAACGGCGCGCCGTGACAAGTCAAAGCAAGTTGTCTGCGCTGGTGACTGTCAATTCGAGCCCTGTGAGCCGCCTCGTTGTTTTGCTCACCTTCGTTCTTGCATGCGCTGCCATTGCGATACATGCCCCGGGGCAGATGTCGATGGACACGAGCATCCAACTTTACGAAGCCAGCCTCGGGCAGTCCGTAAGTTGGGGGCCGCCGTTCATGTCGGCCCTGCTCAGGTGGATGGGGGGTGGGGAGCTTTCGGCTGCGTTGTTTGTGATGATCAATTCGGTTCTTCTTTATGGGGCCTTTGCCGTTGTCACCTTAACAATGCTGCAAGTGCGCGCTGCTCAAGGCCTTAATACTATCCCTACATGGCGGGTCGTTATTGCGTTCTTGCTGATCATGAATCCGATTGTTTTCATTTATGTGGGAATTGTCTGGAAAGATGTGCTTTTCGCGTCATTGTTAACAGCGGCGTGTGCATTTGCGATCGCGGCAACCGTAGGTTCGCCTCTGCGTCGTTATTGCTGTATCGGCTTGTCGATAGTCTTGCTAGCTGCCGGATACCAGGCTCGTCAGCAAGGGGTTTTCATGGCACCGATCCTCTTACTGTCACTTATGGTCGCCGTTTATTCCTTCAGGCCGACTAAGAAAGTTCTGGCTTCGTCAGTGATCATTGTTTTATTCGTGAGTGTTGTTCTGGGCATTCAGCACCAGGTCGCATCGTCGGTGAAAGGCGCCGGTGATCGCGCCAGTTCTGTGGGCTTTCGCAGCATCATACAGTTTGATCTTGCCGGCATTGTCAGTAACTCAAAGCTTCCCCCTGCCGAGATGGCACTCCCTGTGACGCAAGAGCAGCTTTCTGCAATCAAGTCCGCCTACGACCCGGCCAGGATTGACTTTCTTGATCTGAATCCGGTTGTTCGTGCTTGGTTCGCTTCCATACCCAGCGAAACGCTCCGGCATGAATGGTGGGTGATGGTGAAGCAAAATCCGGGCGCCTATTTGGAGCACCGTTTAACGACCTACGCGACTTTGCTGGGGCTACGAGGACTAAATGGCACTCTGCCGGTCTTTGTCGGAGTTGAAGGCAACCCTGAGTACCTGACTGCAGCCCATGTGAGGCCAGGAACCACGTCAAGAGCTCAAGTAGTTTATGACATGGCCGTGTCTTTTTTCAGTTGGCCGATTTACCGTCACGCTTTCTGGATGTTGTCGCTTATAGTGATTGTGGCTGTGGGCGCGCTCAAGATTTCTCCGGGGCCAGTTAAAGCGATTGGTGGCGTGATTGCACTGGCCACAGTCTTGATGTACGGGTCCTTTCTACCGACGAGCATTGCTTCGGATTTCAGGTATTTATTTGCGACGATACCGTTAGTCATGATGTTGGGCTTGATCCTGTTGTTCGGTGCCGGTGAAAAGAGAGTCGCGGAGGGTGAATGACAAACCGATGGCAACGCACTGTGCATTCAAACGTCCAAGTCTGCCTAAGATGAATATCAATTCGGTTTCTCATCGCTGAGCAGCCCGCCCAGCGGTTTTGTCAAATCACTGGGTCTTTTAATCTCGGCCATAGGCTGTCTTATACGTGTGACCCCAAGACGGCCTATCCAAGCTCCGCTCGGAAAGGTTAAACGTCAGGTTTGAGGAGAGCCATTATCAATACCTATATGGAATACGATCTGCAGGGCGACGTGAGAGGTAGGCCATGAATCCTCATGCCCCCCAACCGATTACGATTGGATCACTGCTACGTAGTTTGTGGGTGAATCGCCAGCTTATTGCTCAAATGACAAGGCGAGAGGTGATCGGTCGCTATAAGGGATCATTCCTTGGTTTGGGGTGGTCGTTTCTCAATCCCTTACTAATGCTCGCGGTGTACACCTTTGTCTTTTCTGTTGTATTTCGTTCACGCTGGGGGATAGCGGAGAGTGGCGGCGAGGAAAGCAAGGCGATGTTCGCCGTTGTGCTATTTGTCGGTATGATCGTGTATGGCTTGTTTGCTGAGATACTTAATCGCGCACCCAGCTTGATTGTCGGTAATGTCAATTATGTGAAAAAAGTAGTTTTTCCTCTTGAGATCTTGCCCGTCGTTGCCGCCTGTGCGGCGCTTTTTCATGCACTGGTTAGCCTGACGGTCTGGCTAATGGCATACACATTACTTATTGGTGTGCCTCACTGGCACGTGCTGTTTCTTCCTCTTGTGCTATTTCCGTTATTGGTCCTTGCGTTAGGACTTGCATGGTTTCTTGCAGCCCTTGGCGTTTTCTTGCGGGATGTCGGGCAAACAGTGGCCATTATTACCACCATGATGATGTTTTTGGCGCCGGTGTTCTTTCCCGTCAAAAACCTCCCGCCGGAATTTCAACCGCTTATCATGGCGAACCCCCTGACATTTATAATTGAACAATCTCGCGATGTTTTAATCTGGGGGAAAATGCCGGATTTCATGGGGTTGCTTAATTACTTTATTGTCGCGCTGGTGATGTTCTGGGCAGGGTATATCTGGTTCCAGAAAATGCGAAAAGGATTTTCTGATGTGCTCTGATATTGCGATAAAGGTAAATGCTGTTAGTAAGTGCTTTCACATTTATGACAATCCGCGTGATCGCTTTCTGCAAATGTTTAATGGTCGACGAAAACAATATTTCAGAGAGTTCTGGGCGCTGCGTGATATTTCTTTTGTTGTAAGAAAAGGTGAGACCGTTGGCATCATTGGTCGCAATGGCAGTGGTAAGTCTACCTTGCTGCAAATTATTTGCGGAACGCTAACGCCGACCGCTGGAGATGTTCAGACTTCTGGGCGAGTAGCTGCATTACTTGAGTTAGGTTCAGGGTTCAATCCAGACTTCAGTGGGCGCGAAAATGTCTATATGAATGCCGCAGTGCTTGGCTTGTCGCGGGAGGAAACAGACGCTCGATTTTCCCAAATCGAGGCATTCGCAGAAATAGGCAATTTTATTGATCAGCCGGTCAAGAGCTATTCCAGCGGCATGATGGTGCGCCTTGCTTTTGCGGTGGCGATTAATGTTGATCCGCAAATTCTCATCGTTGACGAAGCATTGTCAGTGGGCGATGAGCTGTTTCAACGTAAGTGTTTTGCTCGAATTGAAGCGATTAAAGCCAACGGTGCGACAATCCTCTTTGTATCGCATTCCGGCAGTGCCGTTGTTGAGCTGTGTGATCGCGCTATTCTTTTGGACAATGGTGACAAGCTTACGGAAGGTGCTCCCAAGAATGTAATCGGGAAATATCAAAAGTTGCTTTATGCTCCTGCCGAGAAGGTTGAGGGTATTCGTGCAGCGGTGAGCGCTGAAGGGGATGTATCGCTGTCGACGTTGAATTCAATCGCAGGGGCGAATGCACACGCCTCCTCGAAGAATACTACGGATGACGTTGAGGAATTTTACGACCCCCATTTGAAATCCCAAAGTGAACTCGCCTATGAATCCCATGGTGCAGTCATTAATTTGCCGCAGATTGTTAATCTGGCAGGCGAGCCGGTTAATTGCCTGGCGCGAGGGAGAACCTATCGCTATACCTATAAAACTGATTTTTCCGTTGCGGCAACCGGTGTGCGTTTTGGCATGATGATTAAAACACTGGCTGGCGTCGAGTTGGGGGGCGCGGCCACCGCGACCAGTCCTCAAGACGCGGTCAGCTATGTATCGCCCGGAACCATCATTCAGGTTGAGTTTGCCTTTGAGTGTAATCTGAACCCAGGGACGTATTTTGTGAATGCAGGCGTGTTGGGATCAGTCAACGGGGAGGAAACATACCTCCATCGGCTACTGGATGCATGCTTGTTCCGAGTGCTGCCAGTGACTGAGCAGTTAGCAACAGGCGTCATAGATTTTAAATGTGTTTCTGATGTACTAATCTCCAGCAGTGAAAGCGTTTAGCACATGAATAATCAACTTTTAATGAGTCCTTTTTAATGGTTAATAATTTGGTGTTTCAAGCGTCTAGCGTCAGTGCCGACGCCAGAGCCACGATGAAAGGGCAGAAGCCCTTAGTATTGTGGTTAACCGGCCTGAGTGGCGCGGGGAAAACTACCGTTGCCAACGCAATTGAAATTGCTTTGGTTGAACGAGGTCGACACACTTTCTTGATCGACGGCGACAATGTTCGCCTAGGGTTATGTCGGGATCTAGGCTTCAGCGACGCTGATCGTGAAGAAAATATCCGGCGTGTTGCGGAAGTGTCACGGTTGTTCGTCGATGCAGGACTGATTGTGATTACCTCGTTTATCTCGCCATTCGAGCGGGATAGAGCGCTTGCGCGCGAAGTTATCGGTGCGGATGCATTTATGGAAATATTCATTGATGCGCCGCTTTCCGAGTGCGAACGCCGTGACCCGAAGGGGCTTTATGTAAAAGCCCGTAAGGGATTGATCAAGAAATTTACCGGTATCGACTCTATCTACGAAGCGCCTCTTGCGCCAGATATACACCTCAACACGTTGAACGATGATGTAGCAACGGTGGTTTCTACGGTGATGACTTATCTGGATGAGCGCGCGTTGGCGTAGATAATGTGGCGCGGGCTCAGGACTTCACGATTACAGTAATGCCTAGCATAATAATTGCTACGCCGACGAAATACTGTGGTTGAAAGCGTTCTCCAAATACAAAGTGACTGCCTATGGGGACTAAGACGAATGCCAGCGCCATCAGCGGGTATGCCTTGCCTAAATCAATTTTTTGCAATACCCATATCCAGGCTATTGTAGTGATTCCGTACAGTGCAAAAGCTGAAAACAAGGTGATCAATGTTTTGGTATCAAACCAACTGCCACTTTGATGAACGGAAAGGGCACTAAGTTTAAATAGGATTTGTCCGGTCGCAATGCCGATGACACAGGCAAACGCTATCAGGTAAATCATGAGCGTTGGTCCCTTTTAGGTAGTATGTGTTTCTTGCGTAACACGTGGAAGGCTCGCCGTGGCGAAGAAGAAATATCATGGCCTATGAAGGCCAGTAGAAGCTGGAAGCCGATTATAACAGGCAGTGCAGACAGCATGACCGTGCCGGCAGGGGTCGGGACATTTTGCTGCAACGACTCTATCCAGTGGCTAATTCCAAACGTTGAGCCGGCGGTCAGCAAGATAAGACCGAAAGGCAACTCTATCGATGCCAGCGACATGCCGCGGAGATAGTAGTTGTAGAAGATACGTTTTCCAAAGTTTCGAATATGCTTAATTAAAAACTCTCCAATCACCTTAGACACTTTAAGGTTGCTGACTTCATCTTCATACTTTGCGTCCATAGGGATGTCGATCACCACAGCGCCCAATGTGTTAAGACGGAATAGCATGTCGGTTTCAAAGAAGTAGCGCTGGCTAATCTTGTCAAGCGGAAGGTGTTTGGCTACTTCGCTATGTATAGCCGTGTAACCATTTGTCGGGTCAAACAGTTCCCAATAGCCGGAGGACAGTTTTGTCATAAATGACAGTACAGCGTTTCCGAAAAGCCGAATTTTCGGCATTTCGGATATTTTTTCCAAATTGAAAAAACGATTGCCTTTGGTGTAGTCGGCGTTGCCTGCGATGATAGGGGATACAAAGTCACTGATCAGGCTTGGGTCCATTTGGCCATCACCGTCAATTTTGACGATGATATCAATTCCATCTGCGATAGCGGTCCGGTAGCCCGTCATGACTGCACCGCCAACGCCCAAGTTGACAGGGTTACGCAACACGATTACCCGTTCGTCTGTGCAGTGTTGAATGACGAAGTCGCCTGATCCATCCGGGCAGCAGTCGTCAACGACGTAGATCTTACAAACTTCCGGCCCGATCAACCGAATAACTTCTAAGATGTGGCTCTTTACTTTATAGCTGGGAATCAGAACCGCTATTTTCGTCGTTTGATCTGACACGCGAGTGCTCCATCTCTCATGTAAAAAATAAAAGTGAGACTAGCATACTCACTTGTGATGAAGAACCGTTGGGTGTGATTAAATTGGTTGTCGTCTGATACAACGCTTGATTGAACGAGAATAGGGTCTACTCATTTGTAAATGGCAGCGGGCGTCAGAGTGCTTGATCATTTGGTCGAGAGGAAGGTGTGGCTGTGACGGAGCGCTGGTCTGTTGAAAATTGACACCTTGCAGGCGTTGGAGGGGATTTTACGAGGAGATCTCTCGTAAGGGATAATCGAGTCGCTGGTTCATGAAGGAGCAGTGAATTTTGCAGGCTTGGACGACGGTGCAGGGGCTGCATTTTTATCGAGGTTGCCAATCCGGGACGGGTAAGCAACCTGATAAACAGGAGCCTCGAAATGCTCTAGCTTAGGTCTGTTAGAGGCAATTAATGATGAACTTGATTCAGGTGCGACAACTTTTTATGAAGTTGCGCGACTGCAAGGCACATAGTAGGCCAGTCTAAAAAGCCCCGTTGTTCATAATACAGAGGCTGTTGATGTGGTGGCTGTTGTAAGCGATGCCGGTCCACCCCTTGTAAAGACTGAACGCCGTAATAAAAATAGTGCCCTCCCACAAAGGGAAATAAACCTAACCAGCTGCGCCATTGAGACGGATAGGAGAGGCAAAGTCTGATGTAGCGAAAGCGCGCTCGCCAGGCAATGGGATGTCGCTCAGCGGGGCCATTTTCTGGCAGCGGCGACATCACACGAAAAAACGGACCTCGACAATTTCGAGCATTGTAGAGTGGGTATTGCCAGACTGTGGCTGGCTGCGCGCGTGCGCTCATCAACTCAACGACAATAGCATGTAGTACGTCGTGGTCAGGGTGTCCGCCTTCCCAGGCGGGTACGAAACAGGCCTGAAGCGTTGGGTGATCATTAAGGAACGCATCGAGCCAGTCGACAAATACGTCGACATGCTGATGCAGTTGACCATCCGTAATTGACAGCTGCCGGCCTATAAAAAAGATATCATCCACTGCAACCCCCAGTTTTTGCAGCACTGCTCGAGACTCACGGTCTCGGAGATCTGGGTCAGCAGTTGCGGAGCCGTCGGTTACGTAGATGCAACGCACACTTCGGCCGGCCGCTAACTCGTGTTCGATTTGATGGAATAAACCAAACTCATCATCTTGGTGAGGCATAAAAAATACAGACGTGGGCTTCATGCAGGGCCTCCCGAAATTAGGGTATATCAATGGTGTCGAGATTTAGGCGTTTTATTTTTTTAAGAAACAGGGTGTTCCTTTCTACGTCTTCGGTGAGGCATTTGTATCCAAAACTTCTCGGTTCGAAAAGAAAGCCAGGAATCTTAATGAAAAACGGGCCGGGTCTATATGCGGATAGGGTAATCACCAGCCCAATATTAGAAGAGTACAACCCATCTGGACCGAGCAGGTTGATAAGCAGAGGCTTTTTCCTCGTGAACCATCCCCCTGTGGGCCTGACGGCTTTCCATAAACCATCTTCTTTGATTGACTGTCTAAAAAACCGCCAGAAAAACGGTATGCCGACATACAAAAACAAGTTTCCATCAAGCGTCCAGCCCAAGCCTTTTTCGCGAATTCTCCGAATATTCTTATTGGGGTAACCACAAACGACGTCAATATCATCGTCTGCAAACGATTTATATAAACGCTTACCAAGGATAATCGACGACCCTTTTTGGGTTCCATCGGACATAGTATCTGTAGAGAGGAAAACAGCAGAACCTTCATGGCTGAGTTTCAGACCGCAGTACGCGGCCACCATGGTGCCATCCTTGATGGAGTAACAAATTCTTGACTCATTTAGCAAGTACTTTTGGAACACGAGCGTTGCGTTGCTTTCGGAGCCGCCGAAACATCTCTGGAAGAGGCGAGTCCATTGGGAAGTGAAGGCGTCGTTGAAATCACTGCGTCCGGCTATGTGAATGCCGTCATCCAATAAGCTGCTCATGAATAAGTCCCTCTCCTTGTGAAAACTTTAAATATTAATAGCGCACAATTGATTGAATGGTGCATTGCCTTTTTGCTTTGTCAGCAGCATAGCCAGTAGGCGAGTCACGAACGGGAAATTGTAAAGGGTTGGAAGAAAACCTACAAACCGTTTGATCGGGTCAGTCGGTCATCGCGGTAGGGAGATCTGCATGCTGTTCTGTCGCAAAATTCAGCAGCATTTTAACCTGAGCCGACTCGGTACCAAGTGAAGCGCTAAGCACAGCGCAAACCGCCTGAGTACGGCGATGAAACGGCCTGCTTGATGATTGTGAGAAAACGGATGGCCACCCACTTGGCTACGTGATGATAAATCTTGGTCTGGCAGTGCGGATTTTGTTCAGTTGTCGCTGTTTTATGGTAGATTTCCGCAAAAATTTACTATGGACGGAAAAGAAATGGTTTTCAGCTCGGTCGTATTTATTTTTTACTTTTTACCCGTTTTTTTATTGATTTATTATTTGACAGGCGTTAGGAACGCCGTGCTTCTGACGGCGAGCGCAGTATTTTATGTGTGGGGGGAGGGGCTTTATTTACTATTGCTAATAGCATTGTTGGCCCTTAACTACAGTGCAGGAAAAATAATAGGCGCAGCAGCTGGGCAGCAACGCAAGTGGACGTTGGGTGTATTTATTTTTATAAACCTTATGGTGTTGGGGGTCTTTAAGTATAGCCAGTTTTTTGTAGATATTATATCGGGTCTTATGGGGAGCGAGCCTCCCCACCTCAATATGCACTTACCTTTGGGGATTTCCTTTTTTATTTTTCAGTTGGTATCTTATCTGGTAGAGGTTTACCGTCAAACGATCAAGCCAGAGAACAGCATTATACGGCTGTCTACATACGTAATGATGTTTCCACATCTGGTGGCGGGTCCGATTGTTCGTTATACCGATATCAACGACGAGCTGCATCATCGGACAGTCGGTATTGAGAAGTTTGGTTTGGGTGTTCAGTATTTTATCGTAGGCCTGTGTCAGAAAGTGATGATTGCCAACTCGGTCGCGCCGGCGGCTGATCACTTGTTTAGTCTTGATCCGACAGGCGTCACATCCGCCGTCGCTTGGATCGGTGCAACAGCTTATACAGTGCAGATCTATTTTGATTTTTGTGGTTACTCCAATATGGCTATTGGTCTTGCCTTTATGTTGGGGTTCAGGTTCCCCAAGAACTTTGACTATCCATACTCATCCAAGTCGATCACTGAGTTCTGGCGGCGCTGGCATATGTCTCTCTCGTTCTGGTTTAGGGACTATGTGTATATACCGTTAGGCGGGAGCCACGGAGGAGAGATTTCGACCATTCGAAATCTGTTGATTGTATTTTTTGTGACGGGCCTCTGGCACGGTGCGGCATGGACCTTCATTTTCTGGGGCCTGTTTCACGGCGTATTCGTTGTATTGGAACGTGTGTTTTTAAAACGTGCGCTTGAAGCGGCCCCTGATTTTTTGGCACGCCTCTACACATTGCTTGTCGTCATGGTGGGATGGGTCTATTTCAGAGCCGATAGCTTTGATCAGGCCTGGGTTATTCTAAAAGCGATGGCTGGGTTTGATAGTGCGCTGCAGGAATGGCAGCCCATGATGGTGTGGATGACGCCTGAAACAGTGGTTGCCTTGATTGCCGGAGTAGTTCTTTCATTTCCGGTTATTCCATGGGTATGTGCGCGGCTAAAGTTCACAAGCGTCAATGGATCTACTGAGCCGGGCAGGCATGGTCGTGATGCAGCGGATGTTCATGCGCTGCCTGCGTTTCTGTTGGTAGGCGGTCTGGTCTGTAGTGTGGTTTTGCTGGCCAGCAGTTCGCTTAATCCCTTTTTATATTTTCGATTCTGAGGCGCGTAAATGAGCTATGCTTCTGAAAGTAGTGAGCGGTCTACTGCGACTAAGCGCACCTATCACTGGTGGTCGTTGATAGGAGGGGTAGTGGCAGTAGTTGTCGTCGTTCATCTGTTTCCCCTGTTCAACATTCCTGAGCCTGGGCTGGCTGAAAATAGGGTGCTTGCAAGTGCTCCTTCAGTGCCAAAAAGCCTGTCTGACTGGGCAGTATTGCCAGCAAAGTTGGACGCGTTTGCGATCGACCAGTTTCCACTGCGCACACACATGATTTCGACGTTGAATTTGATTCGGTACACACTCGGATATTCAGGTTCGAAGCGGATTATTGTGGGTCAGAATGGTTGGCTGTTTTATGATGATGGCAGTCACTTGGTGCAGATGTCAGGCGCGTTAATCCTGGATAAACCTAATATTGATGCCTGGGTCAGCGGCTTTCGCCAGCGTGTGGAATACCTGAGCAAGAGGGACGCAAAGTTTTATTTCATGGTGGCGCCTGTAAAGGAAGATATCTACCCCGAAAATCGACCTTATTGGATGCCTGAACAAAGAGTCAATACAGAGGTCGATGAGATCATTAAGGCTTCCAAAGAAGCGGGGATCGATCAGATCGTGGATCCGCGTGTAGCGATCTTCCAGGAGCGCCATAATCAAAAGCTTTATGATGAGTACGATACACACTGGACAGGGTTGGGTGCTTACATTGCCTACAACCAGCTAATGACCAGAATGTCTGTAGACTTTACCGATATGCAGCCATTGCCTCTGGCCGCCTTTACACCGGTAGTACTACCAATGGTGGGGACCGCTAGAGATTTGTCCTTAATGCTTGGGATTGCAGGTTCTGTTCCGCACGATCGAGTTTCGTTTGCCGAGATGTTGACCCATCCCCTCGAAAAGACGACATTTTTGAGTGATAACCATAGTTGGGTTGGGCCACAAGTTCTTCATACCGATGCCAAAACGGGAAAAACACTGCTTCTGTTGAGGGATTCTTTTTCAACTGAACTGCTCCCATTCCTCAAGGAGCATTTTGATAAGATTGTTACAGCGCATGTTCAAGACGGTTTTTTTCGAACGGATCTCATTGAACAGTTCAAGCCAGACGCCGTTGCGGTTGTCATTATCGAGACCGGAGCGCGGCATACAATGGGAATGATGCCCGCCCTAGAGTCTCAATGAATAGCTGGTTTATAACTGCGTGTTTCTGAATATTTAGCGTCATGCCGAAGACGGTGACCGACGTAGTCGTCAAAGCCGTCGGGTTCTTATCTGGCTGAAGATGCGCCCCACCGTGAAGCTGGTGGGGTTTAGGGGGAGGCTTATTTTGAGCAGTAAAACGTATCTCTCCAGCCTTCGCTGTAATCGACCAGTGCACCTTTGACTTCAGGCTTTTCTGAAATGTATTCATCCCAGTCGAAGGTCTTTGTGGTGTACCCGAAGTGTTTGGCGATGAAGCGTACAGCGCTTCTTGATGGGCGCCCTACAAGGGTCTGTCCATGCCGAGTCAGTGAATCGGAATAGGCCATCTGTTGGTCATCTACCGGGTCAAGCAAGAGCTGGACACCGTAGGGGTTGCCAAACACTACACGAGGGTCACTGGTTTCACCTTCCGGAAACTCATCCACAGTCGGAGTGACCTCGGTGTCGATCACTACCAGTTTAGCCCCTGTACGTTCGATCAAGTCAAATAACTCGGCATGTCGAATAGTGTGGTAATAAAACCCAAGGCAGAAAACAACGTCAAATTCTTTATTGCTGAGGTGGTCGAAGACATCACCGCATAAAAACTCAAAACGCGAAGGGTCGATGCTGTACTCGTTAAATGTCTCTATGGCGTTGTTTATTAGCTCTTGCCTGGGCTCAATACCCGTTACATGAGCTGCACCTGCCTGCAGCGCTGCAAATGACCAACGTCCATCATGGCTTGCTATATCAAGGACACGCTTACCCTTTATAAACTCTATATTTCTTTCCATTATCGCGGTGTGCCGCGAATTCAGGCGGTCTGGAAAAGGGCTGGTTTGGCTGGTTTTATAAAACCTTGGGAAATTATCAAAAAAACCCATATGGCTCCCATACACGCAACTCGGTGAGAGTTGACGTTGAAATGAATAAGGTTCCGATAATACACGACGTACCTGTTGGCGGGAGACCGTAGTCGGATTTATTCGTCTTAAGCAGATGTCCGGATGTGCGGCCTTTATCACCGAGAGTCAAAACACTCAAACAGCTCGCTCACGATTTTTCGGCCTCAACACCAACCACAACGCCCCCCCAATCAACACCCCCCATACACATGCGCCATCGACAACGGCTCCCCCAGCAACAACGCCCCCCACAACACCCCAAACGGCGGAATCATAAACGTCACCGTCATCGACTTAACCGGTCCAATCGAGGTCAGCAGCCTGAAGTACAGGATGTAGGCAAACGCCGTACACACCAGCCCCAGCCCCAGCAACGACCCCCACACCTGCCATCCACCCCAGCTCGCCGGCGGTTGGCTGATGGCGCTGTAGGCAAAGAACGGCAGCAGGAACAGGGTGGCGCCAAGCATGCTGCCCAGGGCTGATAGGCGGCTGTCCAGACCACCGCGCTGATCCAGCCAGCGCCGCGCCAGGAACCCGGCAAAGCCGTAACAGGTGGTCGCGAGCAAACAGGCCAGTGCACCCGTCAGCAATTCCAGGTCAAACGCCACCGGCCCGGCGCGGGTCAGCACGCCCACACCGAACAGTCCCAGACATACTCCGGCGATTTTCGACGGTGTGAGACGTTCGCTGAAGAACAGCCCGCCAATCAACACGCCCATCAACGGTGTGGTGGCGTTGAAGATCGCCGAGTAACCCGCCGGCAGCACCTGGGCCGCCACCGAATACATGGTCGCCGGAATGCCGGAGTTGATCACTCCCAATAGCAACACAGTCCTGAACTTGCCTTGAAAATCCCAGTTCACCCGCATCACCGCCAAAATCACTAGCAACCCGGCTGCGGCGATCGATACGCGGAAAAACGCCGTCGGCACCGTGCCGATCTCGGGCGCAATGATGCGCATAAACAGGAAACTCGCGCCCCAAATGGCGGCGAGCCCCAGCAAGTACAAGGTGTCGACAGGTCTCACGGAATACTCCTACATCAATAAGGCGGCGAGTGTTACACGCCCCCTTTACTGATTACAGGACAAACCGCGCCACCAGCCCATTCAGGTCCACCGCCAGGCGCGACAGTTCCTGGCTGGCCGCTGACGTCTGGGTGGCGCCGGCAGCGGTCTGGGTGGACAGGTCGCGGATGTTAACCAGGCTGCGGTCCACATCGCGTGCCACCAGCGCCTGCTGCTCGGCGGCGCTGGCGATTACCAGGTTGCGCTGGCTGATCTGCGAGATGGCCGCGGTGATTTTCTCCAGGGCGCTGCCTGCGCTGTTGGCGCGTTGCAGGGTGTGGCCGGCCTGTTCGGCGCTGCTGTTCAGGGCTTCGACGGTGTCTTGGGTACCGCGCTGGATACCAGTGATCATCTGCTCGATTTCTTCGGTGGAGTCCTGGGTGCGCTGCGCCAGGGAGCGCACTTCATCGGCCACCACCGCAAAGCCACGCCCGGCCTCACCTGCGCGGGCGGCTTCGATGGCGGCGTTCAGCGCCAGCAGGTTGGTCTGCCCGGCGATGCCACGGATCACTTCCAGCACTTTGCTGATGTCCTGGGCCTGCACGGCGAGGCTTTCGGCCTTATTCGAAGCGCCGAGTACTTCGTCCACCAGGTTCTGGATCGACTTGATGGTTTCGCTGATCTGATAGTGGCCGTGCTTGCTGTCCTCGTCGGAGGCCTGGGATGCCTCGGCGCTGGACACCGCATTGCCGGCCACTTCGTCCACCGCCGCGCTCATTTCGGTCACGGCGGTGGCAGCCTGTTCGATCTCGTCGTTCTGCGCTTGCAGGTCACGGGTGCTTTGTTCCATCACCGAACTCATCTCTTCGGCAGCGCAACCCAGTTGCTGCGCCGACTCGCTGATGCCGCGGAGGGTGCCTTGCAATTGCGCCTGCATGGTGGCCAAGGCTGTCAGCAATTGGGCGGGTTCGTCCTTGCCACTGACGGCGATCGGCTGGCTCAAGTCGCCGCTGGCAATGGTGCGTGCCACAATCAGCGCCTGGTCGAGGGGGGCGGTGATGCTGCGGGTCAGCAGCCACGCCAGCAGTAAGGTGGCGGTCAGCGCGAGCACAATGATTGAGCCGACGATCCACTGCGCGCTGGAATAGGTCTGTGCGGCTGAATCCACAGCGGTTTGCACACCGCTCTGGTTGAAGGTAATCATGTCCGTCAGGCTTTTGTTGAGGATCACACCCTGTGGCGCGAGGCGGCTGTTGAGCAGGTCGATGGCGTCTTGTTGCTGGTCCTTGTCTACCAGGGCAACGATTTGTCCGACAAGGCTCAGGTAAGCGTTCGCATTACCTTCGAGCTGCGTGAGCATTTCGCGCTCTTCATCGCCGCTGAGCAGGGTTTTGTGATGGTCGAGCAGGGTTTGCAGCTCGGTGTGCTGGCGGGTGATCAGGGCTTTGCTGTTGTCGCGGATCCGCGATTCGTCGGTGGTCGCCAGGCGCAATGCCTCCAGGCGGATGCTGGCGACAATGGCCGCGCTGTCGTGGATGTTCTCGATGCTGGGCATCCACGATGCTTCAATGACCAGAGCGCTTTGCCGCAACTTGGCCATCTGACCAAGGCCAAACATTCCTACAATCACCAGCAAGCTGGCCAAAACCCCAAAACTCAGACTGGCACGCAGACCGATCCTCATGTTCCTCAATGACATCTCAATGCTCCTTGGGCGATTAGAACCTGTTCCCGGATCGGTCTTCGGACCTTGTTAGGGTGGGAGAGGGCGCGCTATATATCAAAGTGCTATCACTGTGGTAATCAGGGTTTCCCTTAGTTGGATCCACAGCGCTGCGCGGTAATCGCGCCCGGCGTTGCGCGCGGTTTTCCAGTATCAACCTGCCAGATCCCGCCATTGCAGGGGTGTGAGTAAAACGCGAAGAGACTTCGGGGTGCGTTTATTGACCGAATGGTCGGATTTAGAAAATTGCAAATAAATGTACGAAATGAACGAAGTTGTACAAGACAGTGCAAGAAATGACTCTTCTCCTGTTCTCGTACACTGGCTAAGCTCAGGGCATCCAGATGCCCGTTCGAGGTTTCCCGCATGTCGCAATCCGCCCTCGCTGTCGCCCAGATGATCCTCGATGGCTTCGACGATTACCGTGAGCACTTCCGCCAGATCACCGATGGCGCTCGTGAGCGTTTTGAGAGGGCTCAGTGGCAGCAGGGGCAGGCGGCATCGGCGGCACGGATCAACCTCTATGAGGAAAAGGTCAGTGAAGTGACTGCGCGCCTGCGCGAACACTTCGATGACGGCACACTGCTTGATATCGACACGTGGCCCGTGGTGAAAAGCGCCTACATCGGGCTGATCGACCTGCGTTTCGACGATGAGCTGTCCGAGACCTGGTACAACTCGATTTTCTGCGGGCTGTTCAGTCATGACCTGATCAGTGACGGCTGCATGTTCATCCACACCACCCGGCCCAGCCTGCGCCGGGCACGGGCCGCGCAGACGCGCACGTACACGCCCGCCGGGAACATCCCGCAAATGCTCGCGCAGATCTTTGCCGACTACCGTTTCAGTGAACCTTACGCGGACCTGGCAAGCGACCTGCACCGCCTCGAAACCCAACTGCGGGAAAACCTGCCGGACTGGGTGTGCAAGGACCCGGACCTCAAGGTCGAGCTGTTTTCCTCGGTGCTCTACCGCAACAAGGGCGCCTACCTTGTAGGACGCATCTATACCCGCGACGAACAATGGCCGCTGGTGATTCCCCTGTTGCACCGTGAAGGGCAGGGCATCCAGATCGACGCGTTGATCACCGACGAAGCTGAGGTGTCGATCATCTTTTCGTTCACCCGCTCCTACTTCATGGTGGATGTACCGGTGCCGGCGGAATTCGTCGGCTTTCTCAAGCGTATCCTGCCGGGCAAGCACATCGCCGAGCTGTACACCTCCATCGGTTTCTACAAGCACGGCAAGTCGGAGTTTTACCGCGCGCTGATCAACCACCTGGCGACCACCGATGATCAATTCATCATGGCCCCCGGCGTGCGTGGCATGGTCATGAGCGTATTTACCCTGCCGGGCTTCAACACGGTGTTCAAGATCATCAAGGACCGCTTTTCGCCGTCGAAAAACGTTAACCGCGCCACGGTGATCGAGAAGTACCGCCTGGTTAAGAGCGTCGACCGGGTCGGGCGCATGGCCGATACCCAGGAGTTCGCCGACTTCCGTTTCCCCTTGAGTAAATTCGAGCCCGAATGCCTGGCCGAACTGCTGGAAGTCGCCGCCGGTACCGTCGAAGTGGAAGGCGACACCGTGTTGATCCGCCACTGCTGGACTGAACGACGCATGACCCCGCTCAACCTCTATCTCGACAACGCCAACCCCGCCCAGGTGCGTGAAGCCCTGGAAGACTACGGCCTGGCGATCAAGCAACTGGCGGCGGCGAATATCTTCCCCGGCGACATGCTTTTGAAGAACTTCGGTGTCACCCGCCACGGCCGTGTGGTGTTCTACGACTACGACGAAATCTGCTTTCTCACCGAGGCCAACTTCCGCCACATCCCCGCGCCGCGCACCCCCGAGGATGAAATGGCTTCGGAACCCTGGTATTCCATTGGCCCGCTGGATGTATTCCCCGAGGAGTTCCCGCCGTTCCTGTTCGCCGATGCTGGCCAGCGCAAGCTGTTTGATGAGCTGCATGGCGAGCTGTACAACGCCGATTACTGGAAAGGGCTGCAGGAGGCGATTCGTGCCGGTAAGGTCATCGACGTGTTCCCGTACAGGCGCAAAGACCGCGATAACGAATGAGGGGCGCACGCTTTGGCGGTTTTCTGCGACAATCCGCCCCCTGCATAAATAGACGACCTATACGTACCTGATGACTGATCAAGCGCCCGCTATCGACCAATTGCTGAACAACCTCGACCACGCCATGCTCGCCGACCGCCACCGCTTGCGGCGGCAGCTGCTTGAGCTGCGCAAGAAGCCCGACGAGGAAAAGTTGGCGCAGTGGGTTGCGCGCATGCAGGCGTCCTGCGCCCAGGTCACGGCGCGGCGTGCCAGCCTGCCGGTGATCCGTTATGACGACAGCCTGCCGATCGCGGCCAAGCGCGATGAAATCAAAGAGGCGCTGAACAAGCACCAGGTGCTGATCATTGCCGGCGAGACCGGTTCGGGTAAAACCACCCAGTTGCCGAAGATCTGCCTGGAAATCGGGCGTGGCCAGTTCGGCCTGATCGGTCACACCCAGCCACGCCGGATTGCCGCGCGTAGCGTGGCCAGCCGCGTAGCCGAAGAGCTGGCCACGCCCTTGGGCGCGCTGGTCGGCTATCAGGTGCGCTTCGAAGACCAGAGTGACTCCAATACCCTGATCAAGCTGATGACCGACGGCATCCTGTTGGCGGAAACCCAGAACGATCGCTACCTGGAACGCTACGACACGATCATTGTCGACGAAGCCCACGAACGCAGCCTGAACATCGACTTCTTGCTGGGCTACCTGAAAACCCTGCTGCCGCGTCGCCCGGACCTGAAGGTCATCATCACCTCGGCGACCATCGACCTGGAGCGCTTCTCCAAGCATTTCGACGATGCGCCGATTGTCGAGGTGTCGGGCCGTACTTTCCCGGTGGACACCTGGTATCGCCCGCTGACCCTGGAACAGGATGAAGAAGGCAACCGCGTCGAGGACGACTTGACCGTTGACCAGGCGATCCTCGCCACCCTGGATGAAATCGCCGCCTATGAGCGCAGCGAACGGCGCAGCCCCGGCGATGTGCTGGTGTTCCTGCCGGGAGAGCGTGAGATTCGCGACGCTGCCGAGATGCTGCGCAAGGCCCAGCTCAAGCACACCGAAATCCTGCCGTTGTATGCGCGCCTGTCGCCAGCCGAACAGCAGCGCATCTTCCAATCCCACCCGGGGCGTCGCGTGGTGCTGGCGACCAACGTTGCGGAAACCTCGCTGACCGTGCCGGGCATTCGTTATGTGATCGACAGCGGCACCGCGCGCATCAGCCGTTACAGCTACCGCGCCAAGGTGCAGCGTCTGCCGATCGAGGCGATCTCCCAGGCCAGCGCCAACCAGCGTAAAGGCCGTTGCGGCCGGGTCGAGCCGGGCATTTGCGTGCGCTTGTACAGCGAAGAGGATTTTATCGGGCGTCCGGAGTTTACCGATCCCGAAATCCTGCGCACCAACCTCGCCGCAGTGATCCTGCAGATGCTGCACCTGCGCCTCGGCGAGATCACCGATTTCCCGTTTATCGAACCGCCGGACGGCAAGGCCATCAGCGACGGCTTCAACCTGCTGCAAGAGCTGTCGGCGGTGGACCGCAACAGCCAGCTCACGCCACTGGGTCGCCAATTGGCACGCCTGCCGGTGGACCCGCGCATGGGCCGCATGCTGCTGGAAGCCGCCAAGCTCGGCAGCTTGCAGGAAGTACTGATCGTCGCCAGCGCCATGTCGATCCAGGACCCGCGCGAGCGTCCGCCGGAACGCCAGCAAGCCGCGGATCAGGCTCACGCACAGTGGAAAGATCCGGATTCGGACTTTGCCGGGCTGGTCAATCTATGGCGCGGCTTTGAAGAGCAGCGCCAGGAACTCACCGCCAGCCCGCTGCGCAACTGGTGCCGCAAGAACTTCCTCAACTACCTGCGCTTGCGCGAGTGGCGCGATTCCCATCGTCAGTTGAGCCTGATCTGCCGCGACATGCAGCTGACGGTCAACAAAGAGCCGGCGGACTTCCCGAAACTGCACAAGGCGGTGTTGTCCGGGCTGCTCAGCCAGATCGGCCAGAAAACCGAAGACGGCGATTACCTCGGCGCGCGTCAGCGCCGCTTCTGGATTCACCCGTCGTCGGGCATCGGCAAAAAGCGCCCGCAATGGCTGATGACCGCCGAACTGGTGGAAACCACCAAGCTGTATGCGCGCATGGTCGCCAAGATCGACGCCGACTGGATCGAGCCGCTGGCTGGTCACCTGATCAAGAAAAACCACTTCGAACCCCACTGGGAGAAGAAGCGTGGGCAGGTCGTGGCCTTTGAGCAGATCACGCTGTTCGGGCTGATTGTGGTCGGGCGTCGCCCGGTGCATTACGGTCCGATTGACCCGGTGGTGTCCCGCGAGCTGTTTATCCGCGAGGGCCTGGTGCGTGGCGAGATCCAGTCGCGGGCCAAGTGCCTCACGGCCAACCAGCAACTGCTGGAACAGCTCGACGAGTTGGAAGCCAAGGCGCGCCGTCGTGACATTCTGGCGGACGAAGAAACCCTGTATGCCTTCTACGACGCGCGGTTGCCGGCCGAGATCCACCAGACTGCGACCTTCGACAGCTGGTACAAAATCAACAGCCAGAAAGACCCACAACTGCTGATCATGCGCGAAGAGGACGTGCTGGCCCGCGAAGCCAGTGAAGTCACCGCCGCGCATTATCCGGACACCCTGCACCTGGGTGACCTCGAACTGGCGTTGAGTTACCACTTCGAGCCCAACCACCCGCGTGATGGCGTGACCTTGCGCGTGCCGGCACCGTTGCTGCCGGCCTTGCCACCCGAGCGTCTGGAGTGGCTGGTGCCGGGGGTGATCGAAGCCAAGTGCATTGCCCTGGTGCGCAACCTGCCCAAGGCCCTGCGCAAAAACTTCGTGCCGGTGCCGGACTTCGTCAAGGCCGCGCTGCAACGCATCGAGTTCGGCCAGGGTTCGTTGCCCCAGGCGCTGGGGCGCGAGTTGCTGCGCATGACGGGTGCGCGGGTCAGCGATGAAGCCTGGGCCGAAGCCGCGCAGCAGGTGGAAAGCCACCTGAAGATGAACCTGGAAGTGGTCGACGGCCAGGGCAAGTTCCTGGGTGAAGGCCGCGACCTGGCCGAACTGACCGCGCGCTTTGCCGAGGCCAGCCAGGCCGCGCTGGCAGTGCCGCAAACCGCGAAAAGCCAACAGCCGGTTGAAGCCAAGGTGTTTGCGGCGGTGGCGGAAAAGACCCAGCAGAAGATCGCCGGGCTGTCGATGACGGTGTATCCGGCGTTGGTGGAAGAAGGCGGCACGGTCAAAGAGGGGCGCTTCTCCACCGCTGCCGAAGCTGAATTCCAACATCGCCGCGCCTTGCAACGCCTGCTGATGCAGCAGTTGGCAGAACCGGCAAAATTCCTGCGCGGCAAATTGCCGGGCTTGACTGAGCTGGGCCTGATGTACCGCGAGCTGGGCCGCATCGATGCGTTGGTAGAAGACATCCTGCTGGCCAGCCTCGACACTTGCGTACTCGAAGGCGAAACCAACCTGCCGCGTGATGGTGCCGGTCTGGCTGCCTTGGCCGAGCGCAAGCGCGGCAGTTGGACCGAACACGCCGAGCGCCTGGCGCGCTTGACCCTGGATGTGCTGAAACTGTGGCACGGCCTGCAAAAACGCTTCAAAGGCAAGATCGACCTCGCCCAAGCCGTGGCGCTGAACGACATCAAGCAGCAACTGAGCCACCTGGTGTACCCAGGTTTCGTGCGGGAAACCCCGGCGCACTGGTTCAAGGAGTTGCCGCGTTACCTCAAGGCCATCGAGTTGCGCCTGGAGAAACTGCCGAGCCAGGTGCAAAAGGACCGGGTGTGGAGCGGCGAACTGGCCGGCTTGTGGACGCACTACGAAAACCGTCTGAAAAAGCATGCCCAGGAAGGCAAGCGCGATCCTCAGCTGGAGCTCTATCGCTGGTGGTTGGAGGAATACCGGGTGTCGTTGTTTGCTCAGCAACTGGGCACCAAAGTGCCGATTTCCGACAAGCGCCTGAGTAAACAGTGGAGTTTGGTGGAGGCCTGAGATCGTTCCCGGTCTCAAGGACGACGCAGGTCCAATGTGGGAGTGGGCTTGCTCGCGAAGGCGGTGTGTCAGCCATACATGTAGCGACTGACACACCGCCTTCGCGAGCAAGCTCGCCCCCACACTCGATTTAGGGTGCTCCGGTGAATGCAGTGTTTATTGGGGATATGGCGCCAAAACCCTGGGTTTGTGGCAAACTTCGCGGTTATAAATGCCGGGATCGTCGTGAAGGGCTGCGACGCGATGGAATAAAGCGATGCCAGTTTGATGTCCGCTGGGCGGGATCGAACTACTTATAGTTTGGTACGACGGTACCAATATCTTCTGCCTGACAGATTTAGAGGAACGACCGTGCATAACGTCGTCATCAGCGGCACTGGCCTGTACACCCCGGCCAACAGCATCTCCAACGAAGAGCTGGTGCAGTCTTTCAATGCCTACGTGCATCAGTTCAACAGCGACAACGCCGCCGCCATCGAGCGCGGTGACGTGCAGCCGCTGACTGAATCCAGCGCAGCCTTCATCGAAAAAGCCTCGGGCATCAAGAGCCGCTTTGTGATGGACAAGGACGGCATTCTCGACCCGCAGCGCATGGCCCCACGCCTTCCCGAGCGCAGCAACGACGAATGGTCGGTGCTCTGCCAGATGGCCGTCGGCGCCGCCGAACAAGCCCTGCAACGCGCGGGCAAGACCGCCGCCGACATCGACGGGGTGATCGTCGCCTGCTCCAACTTGCAACGTGCCTACCCGGCCATCGCCATTGAAGTCCAGGAGGCCCTGGGTATCGAAGGTTTTGGTTTTGACATGAACGTGGCTTGTTCCTCGGCCACCTTCGGCATCCAGAACGCGGCCAACAGCATCCAGCTGGGCCAGGCGCGGGCGATCTTGATGGTCAACCCGGAAGTCTGCACCGGCCACCTGAATTTCCGCGACCGCGACAGCCACTTCATCTTTGGTGACGCGGCAACGGCCGTGGTGCTGGAGCGCGCCGACCTGGCGACTTCCGAGCATCAGTTCGACGTGGTGAGCACCAAGCTGCTGACCAAGTTCTCCAATAACATCCGCAACAACTTCGGCTTCCTCAACCGCGCCGCGGAAGAAGGCATCGGCGCGCCGGACAAGCTGTTCGTGCAGGAAGGCCGCAAGGTGTTCCGCGACGTGTGCCCGATGGTGGCCGAGCTGATCGGTGTGCATTTGGAAGAAAACCAGCTGAACGTGGCCGATGTGAAGCGCTTCTGGCTGCACCAGGCCAACCTGAGCATGAACCACCTGATCGTGAAGAAACTGCTGGGCCGCGAAGCCTCGGTGGAAGAAGCGCCGGTGATCCTCGATACTTACGCCAATACCAGTTCGGCGGGCTCGGTGATCGCCTTCCACACCTATCAGGATGATTTGCCCAAGGGCTCCGTGGCGGTGCTCAGCTCGTTTGGCGCGGGCTATTCAATCGGTAGCGTGATCCTGCGCAAACGCTAAGACAATCGAGGTCTTGAATGGCAGCAGCGGACGACGCGCACCTGCTTGAACGGCTGCTCAAGGGTGAGCAGCGGGCCTACAAGGAACTGGTCACCACCTACCAAAGCGCCATGCGGGCGGTGGCCTACGCCATCGTCGGCCAGCGTCACGCCGACGAAGTCGTGCAGGACGCCTGGCTGTCGGTGGTGCGCAACCTGGCCAAGTTCGAAGGGCGTTCCAGCCTCAAGACCTGGCTGCTGACCATCACCGCCAACGCCGCCAAGGGGCGCTACAAGCAGAATCGTCGCGAAGTGTTGCTCGACGACCTGCCTTCGCCCCACGGTACCCTTGGTGATGACCGTTTCTCCCCCGATGATGGTCACTGGGCCGTTGCCCCCTACGCCTGGCACCAGGACACCCCGGAAGCCCTGCTGACCGAGGATGAACTGCGCAAATGCCTGGAGCATACGTTGCTGAGCTTGTCTGAGTTGCAAAGCAGCGTGCTGGTGTTGCGTGAGCGCCAGGGGCTGGAGTTGGAAGAGATTTGTAATCTTCTGACGCTGTCGCTCTCCAATGTCCGTGTGCTGTTGCATCGAGCGCGGCTTAAAGTCTTCGCCACGGTGGAGCATTTTGAGGAAACGGGCGAATGTTGACCTGTAAAGAACAAGTGGCACGTTCCAGTGACTATCTCGATGGGCAATTGACCTTTCGCGAGCGTCTGCTGGTGCGTCATCACTTGATGTTCTGCCCGAACTGTCGCCGGTTTATCCGCCAGATGCGCCTGATGCAGGCGACGCTGAAGATCATGCCGGATGAGCCGGTAGAGGGTGTGGAGGCCTTGGCGCAGCGTCTGGCTGACGAGCGGCTCAAGCATCACAAAGACGGGGAATAAGCAGGCTCGCGTGGGTAGAGCGAACGGATGATGGGGAGCGATCCACCCACGCAAGACGGGTTCTGCCACCTCGGGCCGTCCTGGCCCAAGGTTTTCAACACTGAGCGTTAGAACTTGGCTTCTGCATCGAGCTGCAGGGTGTTGGTGTTCGCATCACGCTGGGTGCGGCTGGCGTAGTCGGCCTTGGTCAGGAAGTAGGTGGCACCGAGAGCGAAGTTCTTGTCGATGTCGTAGCTGACCTTCATCTTATGCCCGCGCGAACCGGTGGTGCCGTTGGCGAAGTCCGAGTCGGTGAAGGCACCCACCACGGCATTACGTTGAATGTCGCGGTAGTTGTAGTCCAGGTTGAAACCGAACACCTTGGACTTGGCGCCGATTAGCCAGGCGGTGTCCTGGTCGGTCACGGCATCGTTGTTTTTCACGTACTGGCCGTAGAACGCCAGCGGTACTGCCAGGCCGCCGATGTCGGCTTGGGCAAAACCTTCATACAAACGGAACTGGTTGTCGGCCGAGTTACCGTTGACCGCCAGTGCGCAAGGCGTGGTGGTGGTTGTGCAACGGCTGTCCTTGTCGTTCTGGTAGGCGTAGACGCTGCCGCCCAGGGTCATTTTCAGGTTGTCGGTGACCGAAAAGCGCGTCCCCAACTGGCCAGAGGTCAGGCGCAGGTCGTGGCGGAATTGCACGCCGTCGCCGTCGACGTTGTCCTTGAGGTTGTAGTTACCGAGGCTGCCGAACAGCTCGGCACTGCTGCCCAGTGGGTATTTGTAAGTCAGGGCCAGGCCTTCAGGGTTGATGTCGCTATCCCAGATGACGTCGCCCATGCTCACCCACGGTTGCAGCATTTTGCCGCCGATCACGTGCAGGTTCTTGATCTGGTCCGGGTGATAGTCGATGTAGCCGAGGTCCAGCCAGATCGACTTCTTGTCGAAGTAGTTGTCCTGGTCCTGGTTGGTCGAACGAGCATCGTCGCTGCTGCCGGTGGCAATGCGGATGCCCGTGTCGACTTGCGAGTTGATCTCGGTGTAGGCGCCCAGGCGGGCACGGATGCGCTGACGGTCCTTGTCGCGGCCGCCATTGTTGGATTCGCCCTGGATTTTCACGGTTTCCTGGCGGAAACGTACGTCACCCTTGAACTGAGTCTTGGCCGCCCAGGCCAGCTTCTGGTCGAAGCTGCTCAGCTCGTTGGTTTTCTTCGCGGTGGCCGCGATCTGTTCGTTGGTCTCTTGTTGAGCTTGCCGTGCGATCTGCTGTTCTTTCTGGTCTTTGGCCAGTTCGCTTTGCAGTTCGGTGTACTGCGCTGCGGTGATCTGGCCGTTGGCCTTGAGCATGTCGAGCAATTTAGCGTCGACTGCAGCGCTGGCTGGAACGCTCAGGGCCAGTAACAGGCCGCCGCACAGAACCGCCGCAGTTTTAGTGGAAGCAAGACGCATATCAATCTCCGAAAGTGAGGAGGGATGGCTAACCATCCAGGACACAACCGACCGATGACGGACGGAAAAGTAGCCGCCGGGTAGAACCAGGCGCTCTAAAAACAGGCGTCAGTATCACGATCGTTTATGACGGAGCAGTGGCGAAGTGATGTCATCTAGATGACAAATTTTTCATGTTCGGAACTATTGGTTTAGTGCCTTGTCGCGCGAAACGGGGGTGTGCCAAGGCCGGCAATCAGCGATACTCGCCAGGCTTTCACGCGCCAAACCAGTGAGGATGCCGATGCCGTTGCAACGCCTGGACAGCCTGTCCGAAATCGCCCCGCAAACCTGGGACGCACTGGTGCCACAGGCCCAGCCGTTCGTGCGGCACGCGTTCCTGAGCGCATTGGAAGACAGCGCCAGCCTGGGCCCGCAATCGGGTTGGCAGCCGGAGCATTTGTTGCATTGGGAGGGCGATCGGCTGGTGGCGGCGCTGCCCAGTTACCGCAAGTGGCATTCCTACGGCGAATATGTGTTTGATCACGGTTGGGCGGATGCCTGCGAGCGGGCTGGCATTGAGTACTACCCTAAGTTGCTGACTGCCGTGCCTTTCAGTCCGGTCAGTGGGCCACGCCTGCTGGCGGCGAGTGCAGACGAGGGTTTCGAACTGCTGAAAAGCCTGCCGGGTTACCTGGAAATTGAAGGCCTCTCCAGTGCTCACATCAACTTCACTGACGAGCTGGCCGACGCCGCGCTGGCCCAACACCCGGGCTGGCTGCAGCGCCTGGGTTGTCAGTTTCACTGGCAGAACCGGGGTTACCGCGACTTCCAGGACTTTCTCGATGCGCTGAGTTCGCGCAAGCGCAAACAGATGCGCAAAGAGCGCGAACAAGTGGCGGGGCAGGGCATCGACTTCGAGTGGCTGCGCGGCCACGAACTGAGCGAGGCGCAGTGGGATTTTGTCTACGCCTGCTACGCCAACACCTACGCTATCCGCCGGCAATCGCCCTACCTGACTCGCGCGTTCTTCAGCCTGCTGGCCGAGCGCATGCCCGAAGCGATCCGCGTGGTACTGGCCAAACAAGGCGCACGCCCGGTGGCCATGGCCTTCAGCCTGATCGGCGGCGACAGTTTCTACGGTCGCTACTGGGGCTGCCTGGCGGAGTTCGACCGCCTGCATTTCGAAACCTGTTTCTATCAAGGTATGGACTACGCCATTGCCCACGGCCTGCAACGTTTCGACGCGGGGGCTCAGGGTGAGCACAAGTTGATTCGCGGGTTTGAGCCGGTGATTACACGGTCATGGCACTACCTGCGCCATCCGGGTTTGAAGAATGCCGTGGAGGATTTCCTCGAGCGCGAGCGGGTGGGGATCGTGGCGTATGCCGAGGAGGCGAGGACGGCCCTGCCTTATCGGCAGGTGTAACGCTCGGGTCCCGCTGTAGGAGCGTGCTTGCTCGCGAAGAACCAAGACCCCACGTAAAACCAGACCGCCCGCGTTATCCTTGACGTTTTTCGTGAGCACGCTCGCTCCTGCAGGGGGGGCTAGGTCGGTTCCTCCTTGCCCAGCCAGCGGTAGGTGACACCACCGATTACCGCGCCCAGGATCGGCGCGAGCCAGAACATCCACAATTGCTGGATCGCCCACCCGCCGACGATCAGGGCCGGACCGGTACTGCGGGCCGGGTTGACCGAGGTGTTGGTCACGGGAATTGAGATCAAGTGGATGAGTGTCAGCGCCAGGCCGATGGCGACGGGCGCAAGGCCCGGCGGGGCACGGCGGTCGGTGGCGCCGAGGATGATCACCACGAACATGGCGGTCATTACCAGCTCACAGACAAACCCCGCCACCATCGAATAACCGCCGGGCGAGTGCTCGCCATAGCCGTTGGACGCCAAGCCCGACGCCAGTTCGAACCCCGGTTTACCACTGGCAATGAAATACAGCAGCGCAGCGGCGATCGTACCGCCGACCACCTGCGCCACGATGTACGCCGGCAGTTCCCTGGCCGGAAACCGTCCGCCCACGACCAGCCCTACCGACACCGCCGGGTTGAGGTGACAACCGCCGATATGCCCGATGGCGAACGCCATGGTCAGCACCGTGAGCCCGAATGCCAGGGACACACCCAACAACCCGATCCCGACTGCAGGAAACGCTGCGGCCAACACCGCACTCCCGCAACCGCCCAACACCAACCAAAACGTACCTAACCCCTCTGTGATTGAACGCTTGAACAAAGACATGCAACCCGTCCTTGATAGATCGCTCTACCGGATCTGTAAATCAGTGATGCTCCCTGCAGATTTACTTCAGCGCCCGTCTGGGCACTGCACTGATTACAGCACGGTTGCGGCACAAATCCAGAGCATGAAAAAGCGCCAGGGGCCGATGAGTTCGCAAGCCTGGCGCTGAGCGAATGTGGGAGCGAGCTTGCTCGCGAATGCGGAGTGTCAGTCACTGGATGTCTTGACTGATCCAACGCATTCGCGAGCAAGCCCGCTCCCACATTTTTGATTGTGTATAAGCTCGGAATTGTCAGTCGATACCGACAAACCCACCCGTCTGATGCTGCCACAACCGCGCATACAGCCCGCCATGGGCGAGCAATTCGGCGTGGCTGCCGCTCTCGGCAATCTGGCCTTTCTCCAGCACCACCAGGCGATCCATTCGCGCAATGGTCGACAACCGGTGTGCGATTGCGATCACCGTCTTGCCCTGCATCAGGGTTTCCAGACTCTCCTGAATGGCGGCTTCCACTTCCGAGTCCAGCGCGGAGGTGGCTTCGTCCATGATCAGGATGGGCGCGTCCTTGAGCAGCACGCGGGCAATGGCGATACGTTGGCGTTGGCCGCCGGAGAGTTTTACGCCGCGCTCACCGACATGCGCGTCCAGTCCGGTGCGGCCCTCGGAGTCCGACAGCAGCGGGATGAACTCATCGGCGCGCGCCTTGTGCACGGCGGCCCAGAGTTCTTCATCGGTGGCGTCCGGTTTGCCGTACAGCAAGTTGTCGCGGATCGAGCGGTGCAGCAGCGACGTGTCCTGGGTGATCATGCCGATCTGTTCGCGCAAACTTTCCTGGGCAACGTCGGCGATGTTCTGGCCGTCGATCAGGATGCGCCCACCTTGCAGGTCGTAGAGGCGCAGCAGCAGGTTGACCAGGGTCGACTTGCCCGCACCGGACGGGCCGATCAGGCCGATCTTTTCACCGGCCTTGATCTCAAGGTTGAGGCCGCCAATGATCCCGCTCTTCTTGCCATAGTGGAAATCCACCTGCTCGAAGCGCACTTCGCCATGGGGCACGCTCAGGCGCGGGGCATTGTCGCGGTCGATCACGGCCAGCGGCTGGGCGATGGTCTTCAGGCCGTCCTGCACCTGGCCGATGTTTTCGAAAATGCCGTTGACCACCCACATGATCCAGCCGGACATGTTGACGATACGGATCACCAAACCGGTGGCCAGTGCAATCGCGCCCACCGAGATCAGCGACTGCGTCCACAACCACAGCGCCAGGCCGGTGGTAGTGACGATCAGCAGGCCGTTCATGGTGGTGATCACGATGTCCATGCTGGTCACCACGCGGCTGGCCAGCTGGGTTTTTTCGGTCTGCTCGATGATCGCTTCCTTGGCGTATTCCTGCTCATAACGGGTATGGGCGAACAACTTCAAGGTGGTGATGTTGGTGTAGCCGTCGACGATGCGGCCCATCAATTTGGAGCGCGCTTCGGAAGAAATCACCGAGCGTTCCTTCACCCGTGGCACGAAGTAGCGCAGCGCCAGGCCGTAGCAAATGATCCAGGTCACCAGCGGGATCATCAGACGCCAGTCGGCTTCGGCAAACAGCACCAGGGAACTGATGGCGTAGATCGCTACGTGCCAGATCGCATCCACCGCCGCCACCGCAGAGTCGCGCAGGGAGTTGCCGGTTTGCATGATGCGCTGGGCAATACGCCCGGCGAAATCGTTCTGGAAGAAATTCAGGCTCTGCTTGAGCACGTAACTGTGGTTCTGCCAGCGGATCAGGCTGGTCATGCCGGGGCTGATGGTCTGGTGCACCAGCAGGTCATGCAGGGCGCCGAAGATCGGGCGCAGCAGCAAGGCGACCACGGCCATCCAGATCAGCTCGGTGCTGTGAACCTGGAAGAAGTCTGCGGGCGGCGTGCCCTGGGCCAGGTCGATGATGCGACTCAGGTAGCTGAACAGCGCGACTTCGATCAGTGCACCGATCAGGCCCACCACCAGCAAGGCGGCGAAGTGCGGCCACACCTGGCGCAGGTAGTAGAGGTAGAAAGGCAGGACTTTGTCGGGCGGGGCGGCGCTGGGGGCGTCGCGGAAAATATCGATCAGTTGTTCAAAACGACGATAGAGCATTAGGTATGACCCGCGTGGCGGGCTCTCCTTTCAAATGCGCGCGCGGCCTTGTGGGCTGCGCGCGGAACTACCTGCTACCTCAGTCGATGCGCTTGGCCGACTTGATGTACACAGGATCGATTGGCACGTTCTGCATGCCCTGCTTGGTAGTGGTCTGCGAATTGACGATCACATCAACCACGTCCATGCCCTTGACCACCTTGGCGAATACGGCGTAACCGGCATCACGACCCGGGTCGAGGAAGGCATTGTCGGCGACGTTGATGAAGAATTGGCTGGTGGCCGAGTTCGGGTCATTGGTGCGCGCCATGGACAGGGTGCCACGTACGTTATGCAGGCCGTTGCTGGCTTCGTTCTTGATCGGGTCCTTGGTTGGCTTTTGGGTCATTGCCTGGGTGAAACCACCGCCCTGGACCATGAAACCTGGGATTACGCGGTGGAAGATCGTGTTGGTGTAGAAGCCGCTGTCGACATAGGCCAGGAAGTTCTTGGTGCTGATCGGCGCTTTGACCGGGTCCAGTTCGATCTCGATGTCGCCATTGGTGGTGGTGATCAATACGTGGGGCGCCTTGGCTGGCTCGGCGGCCATCAGGTTGGCGGCGAACAGAACAGAACCGGCAAAGAAGGCGATTTTTTTCAGCATGGGTCAGTGATCCAGGGTAGTGGTTTCGACTGTCTTTAGAAAATCGAGCAAGGTTGCGTTAAAGACTTCGGGTTGGTCCAAGGGCGTGGCATGGCGGGAATCCTCGATCACCACCAGTCGCGCATTGGGTAGCAGTTTTACATAGTTTTCTTTCTGCGCCACAGGGGTGTAGTCATGGTCGGCGCTGATGACCAGGGTTGGACAGGTGATTCTGGAAAGTCGTTCCTGCACGCCCCAGCCCACGATTGCATCGAAGCTGGCGAGATAAGCACGTTTGTCGTTTTTTGCCCAGCGTTCGGCCATCTTGCGGCGCAGGTCGGCCTGCTGCGGCTTGGGAAACAAGCGGTCGCCCAGCGCCTTACCAATGGTGGCCAGGCTGAATACACGTGCCAGGCTCCAACGTTTAGCCCATTGCCAGTAGTCATCGGCACTGCGCACCTTCACCTCCGGTGCGCTGTTGACGATGCACAGGCTCTTGACCTGTGCGGGTTCATCCACCGCCAGTTGGAATGCGATCATGCCGCCCATGGACAAGCCCACCACGTGGGCGGCTGGCAGGTCCAAGTGTTCGATCAGCGCCAGCAAATCCAAGGTGAAGCCCTGAATGCTGTAGCGTTCTCGCGGTTTGTCCGAGCGTCCGTGACCCCGTACATCCACCACGATCAGGCGGTAATGCCTGGCCAACACTGGAATCTGCAGCTCCCAATCCTGGCTGCTGGAGCCCAGGCCGTGGATCAGGATCAGCGGCGTACCGTGGCCGTATTCCTCATAGTGCAGGCTGCATCCTTCGTGGTCGAACCAGGCCATGCATGAACTCCGTTTCAGGCTTGCTGAGGGGCGGCGAAAGGCGCGTCCAGCGGGGCGGTGTCAAAGGTGCGCAGCAGTTCCACAAGGATCTGCGTGGCGGGCCCCAGGGGTTTGTCCTTGTTTGAGTACAGGAAGAACGTGGGGTGACGGCTGCCGCCCTGTTCCAAGGGGAGTTGCTTGAGCACGCCTTCGGCGAGTTCGCGTTCGATCATGTGTCGGGGCAGCCACGCAAAACCCAGGCCGCTGCCCACGAAGGCGGCGGCGGTGGCCAGGCTGCCGACGGTCCAGCGTTGCTCGGCGCCGAGCCAACCCACATCCCGGGGTTGCTGACGGCCGGAATCGCGGATTACCACTTGCATCTGGCTTTCCAGGTCCTGAAAGCTCAGCTCGCGATTCAAACGGTGCAAGGAATGCTCGGGGTGTGCCACGGCGACAAATTCCACATCGCTCATTTCCGTGCCCAGGTAACCCGGGATGCTGAAACCGGAAATCGCCAGGTCGGCTACGCCTTCCATTAGCAACTCTTCGACCCCCGACAGCACCTCCTCACGCAGGCGCACACGGCAACCCCGGCTCTGCGGCATGAACGCGGTGAGCGCGCGCACCAGGCGTGCGTTCGGATAGGCCGCATCCACCACCAGCCGCACCTCGGCTTCCCAACCTTGTTCCATATGGTGCGCGAGGTCTTCCAACTGGCTGGCGTTTTTCACCAGTTGCCGGGAACGGCGCAACAGCACTTCACCGGCGTCGGTGAGTACCGCTTTGCGCCCGTCGATGCGCAGCAGCGGCACACCCAGTTGGTCTTGCATGCGGGCCACGGTGTAGCTCACCGAAGACTGCGAACGGTGCAGCGCTTCAGCCGCCTGGGCGAAGCCGCCATGGTCGACCACGGCTTGCAGCGTGCGCCATTGATCGAGGGTAACGCGGGGCGCTTTCAAGATGGGTTCCTCTTGTCCTAAGCTGACAGTCCTTATTGGAGACTGCCGAATGAGAAAATTCTGTTGTGTGTTGCTAGCACTGCTGCCGCTGAGCGCATTTGCCTACCCCATCGACGTGACCAAAAAGATCGACGGCGTCAGCATCGATTACACCGCCTCCGACGTGGACGGCGATATCAGTTCGATTCAACTCAATAACTACGGCAAGCAAGACGCGGTTTGCTCGGTAATCTTCACCAACGGCCCGGAATCGCCGCGTCGCCGTACGGTCACGGTGCCGGCAGGCAAAAGCACCAACACCACGGTCAAGTTCAACCGCGCCATCATTAAGATGCGGATCGCCCTGTCGTGTGCGCAGAAGTAACCGAGCAGCGGAGCATGCTCCGCTTATAAACAAATTTATAGATGGGTTATAGCAGTTTTTTGCGCTTTTTAATCGAATTGGCTATGTTTAATCTTCACTCCATCGCCTTACAGCAACTTCTGATGGAGCCTACAACGCCATGTCCAATGTTCTGATCATCGAAAGCAGCGCCCGCCAGCAGGATTCGATTTCCCGCCAACTGACCCAGCAATTCATCAGCCAATGGCAGGCCGCCCATCCGGCTGATCAGATCACTGTGCGTGACGTGGCCCTCAACCCGGTCCCACACTTGGACGCCAACCTGCTCGGCGGCTGGATGAAGCCCGCGGATCAACGCAACGACAGCGAGCAGGCGTCCCTGGACCGCTCCGATGAGTTGACCCGCGAACTGCTGGCCGCCGACGTTCTGGTGATGGCCGCACCGATGTACAACTTCGCCATCCCCAGCACCCTTAAAGCCTGGCTGGATCACGTGCTGCGCGCAGGTGTGACCTTCAAATACACCGCCACCGGGCCACAGGGTCTGCTGACCGGCAAACGTGCCATCGTGCTCACGGCGCGCGGCGGCATCCATACCGGTGCCAGCTCTGATCACCAGGAACCTTACCTGCGCCAGGTCATGGCCTTTATCGGGATTCACGACGTCACCTTCATCCACGCCGAAGGGGTGAACCTCAGTGGTGACTTCCAGGAGAAGGGCATCAACCACGCCAAAGCGCTGCTGGCCCAGGTCGCCTGATCCGTTAATCGTCAGATAATCCCGCGATGGTTATCTAGTGCCACGCAAACCCTTCAAGTACGCGTAACAGACCTCCCTTTGCACTTTCTGCTCCTGAGTGCTCCTGCCCGACTGCCGCTTTAGCGAGGTCGGGTTTTTTTTGCCCCGAGTTTCTTCAACCGCCGAAAACCTTTAATGTCCCGCCCATTCGAAACGAGGCGCGCATGGGCTACTTACTGGTTGTCACCCTGATTCAGGCATTTTCCTTCAGCTTGATCGGCGAATACCTCGCCGGTCACGTCGACAGCTACTTCGCCGTGCTGGTGCGCGTGGTGCTGGCTGGGTTGATCTTCATCCCGCTGACCCGCTGGCGCTCGGTGGAGCCGGCCTTCATGCGTGGCATGCTGGTGATTGGCGCGCTGCAGTTCGGGGTGACCTACGTGTGCCTGTACCTGAGCTTTCGCGTGCTCACGGTGCCGGAGGTGCTGCTGTTCACCATCCTCACGCCGTTGCACGTGACCCTGATCGAAGACGCCCTCAACCGTCGCTTTAACCCTTGGGCACTGATCGCCGCGTTGGTGGCAGTGGCGGGCGCAGCGGTGATCCGCTTCGACCAGATCACCCCGCACTTTCTCGGCGGCTTCCTGCTGCTGCAATTGGCCAACTTCACCTACGCCGCCGGGCAGGTGATGTACAAGCACTTGGTGGCGCGCTATCCGAGCGATCTGCCGCATTACCGGCGCTTTGGCTACTTCTACCTGGGTGCTTTGTTGGTGGTACTGCCGGCGTTCCTGCTGTTCGGCAAGGCCAACTTCCTGCCCGATGCGCCGCTGCAATGGGGCGTGCTGGTGTTCCTTGGGTTGGTCAGTACTGCGCTGGGCATGTACTGGTGGAACAAGGGCGCCTGCCTGGTGCAGGGCGGCACCCTGGCGGTTATGAACAACTTACATGTACCGGTGGGCTTGCTGCTCAACTTGCTGATCTGGAACCAGCACGAACCGCTAGGGCGGTTGGCCTTGGGCGGGTTGGTGATTTTGGCGGCGGTGTGGATGAGTCGGTTGGGTGTACGCAAGGCGCCAGCGCCACGCTGACGCCCTTGCAGGAGCAAGCCGGTAAGCACTGTTAACTTGAATGCTGTTCGATGGCCGGCAAATGACTGGCCCCCAACACCGCCGGCAACACCCCCGCACGCAAATCATTCCCACTCGGCTGCTGATACAGGCTCAAGCCAAACTCCGGCAATACCGCCAGCAGATAGTCAAAAATATCCCCCTGGATACGCTCGTAATCCGCCCACGCCGTGGTGCGGGTAAAGCAGTAGATCTCCAGCGGCACGCCTTGGGCGGTGGTTTGCATCTGGCGCACCATGCAGGTCATGTTCGGCTGGATGTCCGGGTGGCTCTTCAAGTACGCCAGGGCGTAGGCGCGGAAGGTGCCGAGGTTGGTCATGCGCCGGCGGTTGGCCGACAGTTGCGCGCTGTGGCCCTGGGCTTCGTTCCAGGCCTTGAGCTCGGCCTGCTTGCGCCCGATGTAGTCAGTCAGCAGGTGCACCTGGGTCATGCGCAGCTCTTCGTCGTCGCGCAAAAAGCGCACGCCACTGGCGTCGATGAACAGGCTGCGTTTGATCCGTCGTCCGCCGGAAGCCTGCATGCCACGCCAGTTCTTGAACGACTCGGACATCAGGCGCCAGGTGGGGATGGAGACGATGGTCTTATCGAAGTTCTGCACCTTGACCGTGTGCAGGGTGATGTCTACCACGTCGCCATCGGCGCCGACCTGGGGCATTTCGATCCAGTCGCCGACCCGCAGCATGTCGTTGCTGGTCAGTTGCACGCTGGCGACAAACGACAACAGCGTGTCCTTGTACACCAACAGGATCACCGCCGACATGGCACCAAGGCCCGACAGCAGCAACAGTGGCGAGCGATCGATCAGGGTGGCAACGATGATGATCGCGCCAAACACGAACAGCACCATCTTCGCCAACTGCACGTAGCCCTTGATCGAGCGGGTGCGCGCGTGTTCGGTGCGAGCGTAGATATCCAGCAGGGCATTGAGCAGGGCGCTGGTGGCCAGCACCAGGAACAGGATGGTGATTGCCAGGGCCACGTTGCCGATGAACAGGATGGCGGTCTTGCTCAGGTCGGGCACCAGGTACAGGCCAAACTGGATCACCAAGGACGGCGTCATCTGTGCCAGGCGATGGAAGACCTTGTTGTGCCGCAGGTCGTTGAGCCAGTGCAGCGCCGGTTGCCGGCCGAGCAGTTTGACGGCGTGGAGGATGAGGTAACGTGCCACTCGTCCGAGCAACAGGGCCACTACCAGCAACACCAGCAAGCCGAGGCTGGCATGCAGCAGCGGGTGTTCGTCGAGGGCGCCCCAGAGGTCTTGGACGTTGAGCCAGAGCTGTTTGATATCCATGGGTGAAACCGATTCTTCTATAAGACAACACGGGGCGATTAGAGCATTTAAGTGCAACAAAGTTGATGACATGGACAAATGCCCTGACAAAAAAGCGGCTGATTAGCACTGTTCGCGTAAAGAAACTCGGTTTGGACGCCCGAAACCGGTAACCTATGCAGCTGATTTTTTGTATTTCTTCGAGGTAGCACCCGTGTTTTCCCAATTCGCCCTGCACGAACGCCTGCTCAAAGCCGTGGCCGAGCTTAAATTTGTCGAGCCTACGCCTGTGCAAGCAGCGGCCATCCCGCTCGCGCTCGAAGGGCGTGACCTGCGGGTGACAGCTCAAACCGGTAGCGGCAAGACCGCCGCTTTCGTCCTGCCTGTGCTGAACCGCCTGATCGGCCCGGCCAAGGTTCGCGTGAGCATCAAGACCCTGATCCTGCTGCCGACCCGCGAGCTGGCCCAGCAGACCCTGAAGGAAGTCGAGCGCTTCTCGCAGTTCACCTTCATCAAGTCCGGCATCATCACCGGCGGTGAAGACTTCAAGGTCCAGGCCGCCATGCTGCGCAAGGTGCCGGACATCCTGATTGGCACCCCGGGCCGCATGATCGAGCAACTCAACGCCGGCAACCTCGACCTCAAGGAAGTCGAAGTGCTGGTGCTGGACGAAGCCGACCGCATGCTCGACATGGGTTTTGCCGACGACGTCCAGCGTCTGGTGAGCGAGTGCGTCAATCGCCAGCAGACCATGCTGTTCTCCGCCACCACCGGCGGTTCGACCCTGCGTGAGATGGTCGCCAAGGTGCTGAACAACCCTGAGCACCTGCAGGTCAACAACGTCAGCGACCTGAACGCCACCACGCGCCAGCAGATCGTCACCGCCGATCACAATGTGCACAAAGAGCAGATCCTCAACTGGCTGCTGGCCAATGAGACCTATCAGAAAGCCATCGTGTTCACCAACACCCGCGCCGCCGCCGACCGCATCTACGGCCGCCTGGTGGCCCAGGAATACAAGGCATTCGTGCTGCACGGCGAGAAAGACCAGAAGGACCGCAAACTGGCCATTGACCGCCTCAAGGCTGGCGGCGTGAAGATCCTGGTAGCCACCGACGTGGCCGCCCGCGGCCTGGACGTCGACGGCCTGGACCTGGTGATCAACTTCGACATGCCCCGCAGCGGCGACGAATACGTACACCGTATCGGCCGTACCGGGCGTGCCGGCAACGATGGCCTGGCCATCTCGCTGATCTGCCACGGCGACTGGAACCTGATGTCGAGCATCGAGCGCTACCTCAAGCAGTCGTTCGAGCGCCGCACCATCAAGGAAGTCAAAGGCACCTACACCGGGCCGAAGAAGGTCAAGGCGTCGGGCAAGGCCGTGGGCGTGAAGAAGAAAAAGACCGACGCCAAGGGTGACAAGAAGAAAACCGGCGCCAAGTCGCCGACCAAGCGCAAGATCGCCAACCGGCCGAAGACCGACAACCTGTCGCTCGTCAGCAAGGACGGCATGGCGCCTCTCAAGCGCCGCAAGCCGGAAGCCCCGGCTGCCGAATAAGGCTTGAGTGATGTGAAAAAACCGGACAATTGTCCGGTTTTTTTATGCCTTCAGTTTTTGGCCTTGGCCGCTGCTTCCTTGAGTTCCTTCAGACGAGCGTCGATCAACTGGCACTTGTCCGGGAACTCCGCACTTTCAGTGTCCAGGTCCATCTTCTGCAGTTCATCGTTCATTTCCTTGGCCTTGGTCGGGTTCTGCTCGGTCAGCTTGGCCACTTCCTGGGCCAGTTGCTCGCGCTTGGCCGTGGCCTCGTCCGGCGTACAGGCCCAGGCGGGCAGGGCGGCCAACAATGTGGCCGCGAGCGTCAGGTTCATCAGGGTTTTCATGGGTGGACCTCCTTGGCAGGGATATTCAGTGGAGGTCGCCGATACCCGGAAAGTTCACGGGAATGACGCTCGTCTCCTGGGCTGAACGGCCAGTGATGCGGCGGGTCACACCTTTAACGGGCTACCTTCCATCCGCCCGCAGGAGAAATCAGGATGACGACTTACAACTGGGATCTGATCGAACGTCTGCTGCACGAAGTGCAGAACGGCGAAGGCAGTTTCGCCCCGCGCAAATACGCCGAGCAGGAAGCGGCCGAGAAGGCCACGGCGGGCGAGTCCACCGGCAATCTGGACGCGCTCAAGAAGACGGCTGCGGATTATGAAGCGCTGCTGTTCAAGCGCGGTTTTATCGAGTCGCGCCCTGAAGACGAGGGCGGCAATGGCGAGAATTTCATCCTGACCCCGCTGGGCGCGCAGTTGCTGGCGCTGATCGACAGTTCGATCCCTGGCAATGACCACCCGCGCCAAGTGCTGGATGAGCAGCCCGATGCGCTGGACCCGGCGACCTTTGCCGAGGTGGCTTCCAAGGCTCAGATCGCCTGATCGACGTCACGCCTCGGCACAGTCGCAACGTCGGGGCGAAACTGTCAGATCGGTAATCTGTCGCTAAGCTGGCTGACAGCCAGCCCTGCCTACTCTGCTGCCATTCAACTCATGGAATTGAATCGGCATGCACTCCAACACTACCCGACGTACCTTCGTCAAAGGCCTGGCTGCCGGTGGCTTGCTGGGCGGGCTCGGCCTTTGGCGCAGCCCGGTCTGGGCCGTGACCAGTCCGGGCGAACCCACGGTGCTGGCAGGCACCGAGTTTGATCTGTTCATCGACCAAACCCCCGTCAACCTCACCGGCCGCCACCGCACTGCGCTGACGATCAACGGCAGCCTGCCCGGCCCGCTGCTGCGCTGGCGCGAAGGTGACACCGTGACCTTGCGCGTGAAAAACCGCTTGGCCGAACCGACGTCGATCCACTGGCACGGCATTCTCCTGCCGTCGAATATGGACGGCGTACCGGGCTTGAGCTTCAAGGGTATCGAGCCGGGGGGCGTGTTTGTCTACCAATTCACGGTCAAGCAGCACGGCACTTACTGGTACCACAGCCATTCCGGGTTCCAGGAACAGCAGGGCGTGTATGGCCCACTGGTGATCGACCCGAGAGAGCCCGAGCCCTTCACCTACCAGCGCGACTACGTGGTGATGCTGTCGGACTGGACCGACGAAGACCCTGTCGCCTTGATGAAAACCCTTAAGAAACAGTCCGACTACTACAACCTGCACAAGCCCACCATGGGCGACTTCGTGCGGGATGTGGGCAAGCAAGGCTGGTCGGCCACGATTGCCGATTGCCTGATGTGGGCGCAGATGAAGATGAACCCCACGGACCTGGCCGATGTCAGCGGCGAGACCTACACCTACCTGCTTAACGGCCAGCCGCCGGAGCGCAACTGGACGGGTGTGTTTCAGGCGGGCGAGACAATCCGTTTGCGCTTTATCAACGGCTCGGCAATGAGCTACTTCGATGTGCGCATTCCGGGGCTGAAGATGACCGTGATAGCCGCCGATGGCCAGCCCGTGCAGCCGGTGGGTGTCGACGAGTTCCGTATCGCCGTGGCGGAGACCTTCGATGTATTAGTCGAGCCGACGGCCGAGGCCTACACGCTGTTCGCCCAGTCAATGGACCGCAGTGGTTATGCCCGCGGCACGCTTGCCAGACAAACCGGGGCGACGGCCCCCGTACCGGCACTGGATCCGCGACCCTGGATCACCATGGACGACATGGGCATGGGCGGCATGGACCACGGTGCCATGGCGGACATGCCGGATATGGCGGGCATGGATCACAGTGCCATGTCGATGCAGGCCCACCCTGCCAGCGAGCAAGACAACCCGCTGGTGGATATGCAGGCCATGAGCCCGGTGCCCAAGCTCGACGACCCCGGCATCGGCCTGCGCAACAACGGCCGGCGCGTCCTGACTTATGCCGACCTGCGCAGCACCTTTGAGGACCCTGACGGGCGCGATCCCAGTCGCACGATTGAACTGCATCTCACCGGTCATATGGAGAAATTCGCCTGGTCCTTCAATGGCGTGAAGTTCTCCGATGCCGAGCCGTTGCAACTGGCCTATGGAGAGCGGGTCAGGCTGGTGCTGGTTAACGACACGATGATGAGTCACCCCATTCACTTGCACGGTCTGTGGAGTGATCTGGAAGATGAAAACGGCCAGTTCCAGGTGCGCAAGCACACCATCGATATGCCCCCGGGCTCACGGCGCAGCTACCGAGTGACTGCCGACGCGCTGGGGCGTTGGGCCTACCACTGCCATCTGCTGTACCACATGGAAATGGGCATGTTCCGTGAGGTGCGCGTGCATGAATGAGGACGCAAGCATGAGCCGTCGAATTTCACCTGTTTTGCTTGCGCTGGCGTTTGCTCCGCTGGCGCAGGCCGACGAGTTCCAAGGCATGAGCCCAGCGACACCGGCGCTCACCGAAAGTCGCACACCGATTCCCGTGTTGACTGACGCTGATCGTGCTGCGGTCTACAACGCGCCCGGTGGGCACCGTGTCCACGACCATGGCATCAACTCGCTGCTGCTGATCAACCAGTTGGAATGGCAGGGCGGCGAGGGCGACGGCGCGCTGAACTGGGATATTAAGGGGTGGGTCGGTGGTGATATCGATCGCCTATGGCTACGCAGTGAAGGCGAGCGCAGTGCCGGTCGCACCGAAAGCGCCGAAGCCCAGGCGTTGTGGGGGCATGCCATCAGTCCCTGGTGGGACGTGGTCGGCGGCGTGCGCCAGGACTTCAAACCAGGGGACGGCCAGACCTGGGCGGCGTTCGGCGCCCAGGGCATGGCTCTTTACAACTTTGAAGCCGAAGCCACGGTATTTGTCGGTGAGTCTGGGCGTACCGCTGCGCGGTTGGAGGGCGATTACGACTTCCTGCTGACTAATCGGCTGATCCTGCAGCCCACCGCCGAACTCAACTTGTATGGACGCAATGATCCGCAGCGCGGCGTCGGTTCGGGCCTGTCGGACAGTGAGTTAGGCCTGAGACTGCGTTACGAAGTACGCCGCGAATTTGCGCCGTATGTGGGCGTGACATGGCATCGCAGCTACGGCCAAACCGCGCAATACGCCCGAGATGACGGCGAAGACACGAACCAGGTGCGCTGGGTCGTGGGTATGCGCTTGTGGTTCTGACGTTTTTATTTTTCCTATAACTCGCCGCCATGAGCGGCCTGGAGCCTTGCATGTCGATGTTTAAAACCGCCCTGGCGGGCGTTGTGCTGTCGGCCGGTGTGATCATCAGCCTGGGGGCCTCGGCCCATCCGAAGTTGTTGTCGTCCACGCCAGACTCCGGTGCCCAGGGCGCGGCACCGGCAGTGATTGAATTGCGTTTCTCAGAAAACCTGTTGACGCAGTTCTCCGGCGCCAAGCTGATCATGACCGATATGCCCGGCATGCCCCATTCTCCGATGCCGGTAAAGGCCAGTGTCGCGGCCAGTAGCGATCCTAAGGTGATGTTGATCAAACCGGCCTCCACACTGACGACCGGGACCTATCGGGTTGATTGGCGCGCCGTATCGTCCGACACGCACCCGATCCTTGGCAACGTGGTGTTCAGCGTCCAGCCATGAGTGAACTGGTCGCGGTGTTACTGCGTTTCGCGCTGTATCTGGACTTGATGCTGGTGTTTGGCCTGGGGCTGTTTGGCCTGTATGCAGACAGCAGGTTGCTGAATCTGAAGCCGTTGCTGCGGAGGTTGGTGGGGCTGGGGGTGCTGCTGTCGTTGGCGTCGCTGCTGTCCATGACCCAGGCCATGAGTGGCGCCGAGGATTGGCCAACACTGTGGATGCACCTGCAGATGATGCTCTGGCAGACCGAGCTGGGCTGGACTTGGTGGTCGCGCATTGCGGCGCTGGTGCTGGTTGTGCTCAGTACCCGATTGGCCACTTTGTTCGGCGGTGTCGCGTTGGTGACGCTGGCGTGGGCTGGGCATGGCGTGATGCATGAGGGCTCGTTGGGGGGGTGGCATTTGCTAAGCGACAGTGCGCATCTGCTCGCTGCGGCGGGCTGGGTCGGGGCATTGGCGGCGTTCGGGCTGATGCTAGCGAGTGCGTCTGAGCAGGCGGTGCCGGTGTTGGCACACGCATTGACGGGCTTCGAGCGTGTTGGTGTGGTCTTCGTTGCGGTACTGATGGGTACGGGCGTGGCGAATTATCTGTTTGTGGTCGGGCCGAACCTGGATGGCATCACCGGCGGTGTCTACGCAATCCTGTTGTGCTTGAAGTTGGGGGCTTTCGGCTTGATGTTGGGGCTGGCGGCGCTCAATCGCTCGCACTTGACGCCCCTGCTTCAGCGCTCCCTCGCGGCGGGTGACCACCGAGCGGCACGTCAAGCCTTGCGTCGCAGCATCACCCTGGAGTTTGGGGCGGCGGTTTTGATCCTGGGGCTGGTAGCCTGGCTGGGGACCTTGGCTCCCCGCTAGGGCTGCACGCTCTTCAGGCACTTAAGCGCCTGGAAATCGCTGCGCACCTTGTCGATTTTCTGGGTGAGCTTCTGTCGTTGTTGCACGGTGCTTTCGGCCATCACGTCGACAATCAGGCTGCGGGCCGCGGCTTCCGTCTGAGCATAGGCGGTGCGGTATTGCGGGGTCCAAAGGCTTTCGCGGTCCACCAGCAACTGCTGCATTTTCTGCGGGAAATCGGCGTTTTTGCGCTGTTGCACGGCATCGATAAATTGCGCCTGCCAGCGGGCGCGGTTGCCGATCCATTCCTGGTTCTGCTCGCCCAGTGCGATGGACCAGGCCGTCACACGGTTCTGCTGGCTGGCGCTGAGCGGGCCGATCCAGGCGTCCAGGCGCTTGTTCATGCGCTCGGCGCGCTCCTTGATCTGCTGGGCCAGGGGCGGCTTGAGGTATTCGTCCTGGCGCTTGCGCAAGTCCTTGGCCAGGGCCGCGCTCATTTCCTGGACCTGCTGATCGTCCAGGCCTTGGAGCAGTTCGATGGCCGACGGCGTGATCTCACGGGCGACTTCGTCGATGGCCAGTTTGGCTTCGGTGGTACGGGCTTGTAGCGCGGCGTCGGTGACCTGATTGTCGTCGGCCATCCGTTGCAGGCGATCCAGCCAGTCCAGATAGCCTGGCAATTGCGTGGTGCAGTGCCAGGCCAGGTGTTCCTTGAGTGTGTCGTTGAACCAGCTCTTCTGCCCGGCATTCATGTCCAGGTAGTCGTTGAGGGTCCAGGGAATTATCACGTCCAGGTTACGATAGGCGAGGCCCACGCGATTGCAACCGGCGAGCACCAGGCTCAGGGTCAGTAATACCACCAGTAATTTGAGCCGACGCAGCATGGGCGGGTCCTTCGCAGAGTGGGTTATCACATGTGAACCCGCGCCGGGTGCGACAGTTCAGCCCATCAATAAAACGACCGCGCGGCCTTCAGCGTCAACAGGCCATCGCATTGCGAATTGTGTCCGGAATAGGCCGAGCAATCTCCGCCGCTGAGGCTGGAATCGCTGTAGATCAGGTTCAAGTCCACGCCCATCCACTGCCGGGAGAATTGCACCGACCAGTCGCTGAAGGTATGAATGGAGCCCCCATCGACCGAAACCGGGGTGCCCAATTGATGAGTGGTGTATTTCATGCTGACGCCGATGCCGAACGGTTGGGTGCCGCCGAGGTCGGCAAACAGAGTGCTGTCCTGGCGGTCCGGATCGTTACTGAAGGACGCACCGAAGCGGTTGCCCAATAGATTCAGGCCGCCGTAGAACTCCTGGCTGTCGAGGGGGCTGAGCTTGGGGTAGCTGTAGTGGATCAGGCCCACTTCGTAGCCCAGGGTTTGGTCGAAGGGGTGCTTGAAGCCCATGTAGGAATCGACTTCGAGGTTGCTGGACGAGGACAGGCCCATGTTTGGGGAAAACTGCCCGAAGTACAAGCCGCTGTCGTGGCTCAGGTCCAGCCCACCATGGAACGAATCGCTGCCGGGAGACGTCGGCTTGACGAGTCCTTGGGCCATGCTGCGGCTGGGTGTGGTGCCCAGTTTCAAGTCGAAATCACCCAATTCACGCTGAAAGATCTGCGCTTCGGCGAGAGGGCTGGCCACCAGGGCGCCGACCAGGAATATGCAGGATTTGAACATGCTTCACTCCATGAAAAGCGAGGAGCAGTGACGGAGAAAATCGGGCAGATGCCCGTGCTAGACGTGTGCAAGCATACCGGCGAATGCGTGGCGGTGAGGCCCGTTCGTCGATTGGTGCGGTTACGAAGAGAGTGCAGGGAGCATTTCGGGCTCTAGTCCTAGCGCCTTGAAGGCAAGACGCTTAGGGACCAGGTGTGTTGCGCAGTATTACTTCTTACCCAGGCTGATCTGCTTGGATGGGCCGAAAGTCTGGCCGCTCACGCCCTTGGCAATCTGCTGGATTTCGCCGCCGGACTTGAGAAATGCAGCAATCTGGCTGTTGATCGATTCGCTGGTTTCAACGGCGGGAGCTGGCTTTGCTTTGCTGTTGGATGCTTTTACGCGCATGGCGGCCACTAACCTGTAGAAAATTAACTTGGCCAGGCATCGTACAGGAAATACTTGACAATTGCTTGGTAAATATCCCTCAGGAATAACAGGGGCCGTGGGAAATAGCCGAAGTTCATCTTTGAAATAAACCCCTAACTTACTGTTTTAACTCGAAACCATGGATCTGTCGGTGCGTGGCCGGCTGGGAAAAATTGGCTGATTGATCGGACGAGCGGGGCGATGCCACTGCAATGCCACGTCAGCCCGCGATTTTTCGGGCACGCGCGCGTGGCGGGCGCAAGTCGGGTAGAATGCCGCCCACGTAATGAGGGTATTGAAAATGGCTTTGGTCGGGCGCTACAACAGCTTGCAAGTGGTTAAACATACTAACTTTGGTTTGTACCTGGACGGTGCGCAAGATGGCGAAATCCTCTTGCCTAATCGGTATATCCCCAAAGATATTCCCAGTGAAGATGAAGACTGGCTTAACGTTTTCATTTATCTGGACAGCGATGACAAACTTATCGCCACGACTGAAAAACCCAAAGTTCAAGTGGGTGAGTTCGCCAGTTTGAAAGTGGTGGAAGTCAACAGTATTGGCGTGTTCCTCGACTGGGGTTTGCCCAAGGACCTGCTGCTGCCGTATTCGGAAGAAAAACGCCAGTTGAGCGCCGGTGAATACTGCGTGGTGCACGTCTACCTCGACAAACACACCAAGCGCATCACCGCCACCGCACGGCTGGACCGTTACTTGGACAAGACGCCGGCTAACTATCAGGTGGGTCAGGAAGTCGACCTGCTGGTGGCCGAAGCCACTGATATGGGCTTCAAGGCGATCATCAACAACAAGCACTGGGGCCTGATTCACAAGAACGAAGTGTTCAAGTTCCTGCGCCCAGGTAAAGAAGAAAAGGGCTTTATCAAAGAGATCCGTGCCGATGGCAACATCAGCCTGAGCCTGCAACCGGTCGGCCAGGAAGCGGCCTCCAGTCTCAACTCGAAGATCCTTGCCAAGTTGCGTGAAAACAACGGCAGCCTGCCGGTCAGCGACAAGAGTGATCCGGCAGTGATCAGCAACTTGTTCGGCGTGAGCAAGGGCAACTTCAAGAAGGCCATTGGTGCGTTGTACAAGCAGGGCCAGATCGTGATTCACGCGGATCGCATTGAACTAAGCTGACCCCGTTTCGTTCTTCTGTAGGAGCGAGGGGGACCCCTGGTCCTTGCTCGCGAAAAAGGTACATCCGACACCGTGATGCGCCAGGAATATTTTCGCGAGCAAGCTCGCTCCTACAAAGGGCTGCACCCATGTCGAAAAAAATGCTGTTCGCTTACCTCGGCACGTTGCTCGCGTTCCTGATCCTGGACGGCCTCTGGCTAGGTGTCCTCATGGGCCCCACCTATAAGTCCCTGCTGGGGCCGCTGATGCTGGATCAGCCTCGCCTGTTGCCCGCAACACTCTTCTATCTCCTCTATGTGCTCGGTTGTGTCGTGTTTGTGGTCTTGCCCAGCGCAAGCTGGCAACGCGCCGCACGCCTGGGCGCCTTGCTGGGCCTGGTCGCCTACGGCACCTATGACCTGAGCAATTGGGCCACGCTGCAAGGGTGGTCTGCGCAGTTGGCGGTGATGGACATGGCGTGGGGCACCTTCCTGACCGCAGCTTGCTGCACGGCGGGTTATCTGTGTGCACATCGAGTGCAGCGCTGATTGTGTACAGGATTTCTGTGCACCGTTGCTGAGCGCGTTACCCATCGCTAAGCCTGTATCAGCCCCTTTGGGACGCCGTTCCAGAGGGATTGGGTTCAATTGGCACGCATTCTGCTGACTGTCTCGTATACAAACCATGCCGCCTCCCGTATGCACCCTGCAACGGAAGCGCAGGCCGGTATTTCGAGGAGCCCAGCGATGACCGAACAATTGCCCAAAGGCTACAGCCCGCGCCTATACAACCAGGACCTGGGCCCGCTGCCGCAAAAGTGGAACTGGTACAACATCTTCGCCTTCTGGATGAGTGACGTGCACAGCGTCGGCGGTTATGTGTTTGCGGCCAGCCTGTTCGCCCTGGGCCTGGCCAGTTGGCAGGTGCTGATCGCCTTGCTCGCTGGTATCTGCATCGTGCAGTTGATCGCCAACTTGGTGGCCAAGCCGAGTCAGCAAGCCGCTGTGCCTTATCCCGTGATCTGTCGCCTGTCGTTTGGTGTATTTGGTGCGAACATTCCTGCGGTGATACGCGGCTTGATCGCCGTGGCCTGGTACGGGATTCAGACGTACCTGGCGTCGAGCGCCTTGATCATCGTGGTGCTGCGTTTCTTCCCACAGATGGCGGTGTATGCAGAGCCGCATTTCGCAGGTTTGTCCTACCTTGGCTGGTTTGGTTTCCTCAGTCTGTGGTTGCTGCAAGCGGCGGTATTCTGGGCCGGCATGGAATCCATCCGCCGTTTTATCGATTGGGCCGGGCCGGTGGTCTACGCGGTGATGTTCGCCCTGGCGGGTTGGATCGTGTGGAAGGCGGGCTGGTCGAACATCAGCTTCACGCTGGCAGAGAAATCCCTGTCGGGCTGGCAGGCATTCGGCCAAGTGATCGTGGCGACGGCGTTGGTGGTGTCATACTTCTCCGGGCCGACCCTGAACTTTGGCGACTTCAGCCGCTACTGCCGCAGTATGCAAGACGTGCGACGCGGCAACTTCTGGGGGCTGCCGGTGAATTTCCTGGCTTTTTCGCTGGTGACCGTGGTGATCGTCTCGGGCACCTTGCCGGTGTTTGGCGAAATGCTGCATGACCCGATCGCTACGGTTTCGCGGATTGATAACAGCATGGCGGTGTTGCTGGGGGCCTTTGCCTTTGTCACCGCAACCATCGGTATCAATATCGTCGCCAATTTCGTGTCCCCGGCGTTTGACTTCGCCAACGTCGCGCCGAGCAAGATCAGTTGGCGCGCGGGCGGGATGATCGCCGCCGTGGCGTCGATTTTCATCACGCCGTGGAACCTGTTCAATAACCCGCTGATGATCCATTACACCCTGGATATTCTCGCGGCCTTCATCGGACCACTGTTCGGCATCCTGCTGGTGGATTTCTACCTGATCAAAAAACAGAAGATTGACGTGGATGCGCTGTTTGATGACAGCCCGAGCGGGCGTTATTACTTCGATGGCGGGGTGAACTGGACGGCAGTCAAGGCGCTGGTGCCCGCGACGCTGGTGGGCGTCGCGATCACATTCACGCCAGCGCTGCAGGGCATGGCCAACTTCGCCTGGTTTACCGGCTGCTTCCTGGGTGGGCTATTTTTCCTGGTGTTGACGCGTCGTGAACAGGTGCGTGTGCCTGCGCCGCTGGTTGCCGGCTGATCAATATCGAGCCCGCCACCAGCAAACCGGCACCGGCGACCACCAGTGCCGGTTGCAGCCCACCACTCAGGTGGCTGCTGACCGAGGCCAGCAACGTGCCACTCAATTGGCCGATGGCGAAACTGGCGGTCAGCATCCCGGTGTTGCGCTGGTAGCCGTGGGGCGCGACGTCCCGCAGGCGTGCCATCACCAATTGCATACAGGCCAGGAACGGCCCGCCGCATAGCAACACCCCCAGCGCCAGGCCCCAGCCGTTGCCGAGCAAACAGGCGAATACCCCGGCCGCTTGCAGCCACAATGTGGTCATCAGCCAGCGGCGAGTGGTGTCTGGATCCTTGCGGCGCAGGGTCGCCACCACCACGCCGATCGCGGCGGCCAGGCCAAAGCATGGCCAGAACAGGTCGGCTTGCCAGGCGCCCTTGAACTGCGCGCTGGCCATCTGCGACAGGAATGTCGCTGGAATGATGTAGCCAAGGCCATACAACACATAGATCCAGCACAAATGCGCGATGCTGGCATTGCGGCCTGTGTCGACGTGGCCGGCCACGGGCGTGCCGGTGGCGGAGGGCTTGGGCAGGAAGGGCAGGATGGCCAGCAACATCACCAGCGCCACCCCGCCATACACCAGCCACAACGTGGCGGAGTTTTGCCCCATCAGGTTGGAGCCGAGTGCCAGCAAGCCGGTCAACAAAATCCCCAGTCCCGGCCCGGCGAAGACCAAGGCGCCCAGGCGCGGACGCCCGGCGGCAATCGCCAGCGGTTGGCTCAGGCTGGTGATCATTACCAGGGCCCAGGCACTCGCGACACCGGTGCCAAAGCGCAACAACAGATGCGGCCAGAACCCGTGGGCCCCATACGACGCCAGGGTCAGCAGTACACACAACCACAACCCGCCATAGAGACGTCCGCGCACATGATGATGGCTGCGCGCAAAGATCGAATCCACTGCGCCGACGAAGTAGCCCAGGTAGTTGGCGGCGGCGATCAGGCCGGCGCCGGTCAGGTCGATCTGCCCTTCACTGAGCAGATGGGGCATTTGTGGGGTGAGGGCAAAGCGGCCAATGCCCATCGCCATCATCAGGGCGACAAAGCTGGCGAGTAAGCGGACTAAAGGAGACATGGTCGGTGTTCCTGCGGGTAAAGGAATACCCTCAGGCTAAAGCGGATTGACTTTCTGCAAAAATGAATAATAGTGAGTAACTTGTTCAGTTTTGGAGAAAGGTATGGAGTTCAGTCAATTGCGCATTTTTCAGGCGGTGGCGGAAGAGGGCTCCATTACGCGCGCGGCGGACCGCTTGCATCGGGTGCCATCGAACCTGTCGACGCGGCTCAAGCAAATGGAGGAGCAGCTCGGCGTAGAGTTGTTTGTGCGTGAGCGTCAGCGCTTGCAGCTTTCTCCTGCCGGCAAGGTGTTGCTGGACTACAGCACTCGACTGCTGGCCCTGCACGACGAAGCCCACGGCGCGGTGCAAGGTGGCCAACCGGCCGGCGATTTTGTTTTAGGCAGCATGTACAGCACCGCGGCGGTGCATTTGCCGAAGCTGCTGGCGCGCTACCACAAGGCTTATCCGATGGTGAACCTTCAGGTGCAATCGGCGCCCAGCGGTGAATTGCTCGAAGGCCTGATTACCGGCCGCCTGGATGCGGCATTTGTGGATGGCCCCATCACGATCGCTTCCCTGGACGGTGTTGCCTTGTGTGAAGAGCGCCTGGTGCTGATCTGCGAGGCCGACCATCCGCCGGTACAGGGTCCGCAGGATGTGGCGGGACGATCTGTCTTCACGTTCCGTCGCAGTTGCGCCTATCGCACCCGTCTGGAAACCTGGTTTTCCCATGAGCGCGTGGCCATGGGCCGGGCGATTGAGATCGAGTCGTATCAAGGCATGCTGGCGTGCGTGATCGCCGGGTCCGGAGTGGCGTTGATGTCCGAATCCATGCTTGAGAGCCTGCCAGGCAAGGACAGCGTGTCCGTTCATCCGCTGAAAGGGCCTTTTGCCACTGCGACCACCTGGCTGATGTGGCGAAAGGGTATGCTCGGCGCTAACCTCAATGCATGGATCGACCTGCAGCAAGCCGGCAAGACTGGGGTCCTGCAAGACACGCGCGCCATTGCTTGAGCGATCCGTCAGGATTTTGATGAATTCGGTAATAGTTCGTTGTGGTTTCGTTCAAGCATTACGTAGGACTTAGGGCTACTATCAGTGTAGGAAAAGGCGAAAGAACTTGCGCCTACCAGCATTACCCTCAAAGGGGGCAACCATGAAAGAGAAAATTCAAAACTGGCTCCATGATCTGGGTGTTGCACTGGGCTTGATCGAGCCTCCGCTGCAGCCCGTGCCGATTCGCACCGATGACGAGCAACGTCGTCCACGTCGCAGGTAAGTCCTGTAAGCGCTCACGCAATTGCGATGGGCGCACGCTGCATGACGAGTACGACTGGGCGTCTTGTTACCTTGAAGGCACGCTGAACGATCATGGCAAGGCGTGTACTTGGCGGGAGTAACAGGGGAGGTCCTGTGCCCGACAACCGAGCAGTATTTTGGCTGCAAGGCGTGCGGTGATTTGTTTGAAGCGTCCAGCCGGAATGCTGAATAAAAAAAACGGGCACGACATCCGACGTCGCACCCGCTGAAGAAACCGCTTTAACTCCCGGTTTTATCTCAAACTGCGCTAGCCGCAACGCCCGCTGGGCGGCGCGACAGCAAACTCACCACCACAAAACTTACCAACCCCACCGCCAGGCTGTAGTAGATCGGCGTATTCGCATCCAGCCCATCCTTGATCATGAACACCAGCGCAGTGACAAAGCCCAGCGTCATGGAGGTAATCGCGCCGGATGTGGTTGCGCGTTTCCAGAAAATCGCCCCGATCAACGGGATCAACATGCCGCCCACCAACAGGTTGTAAGCCAAGGTCAGGGCGCTGATCACATCGTTCACCACCAGTGCGATACCCAGCACGGCAATACCGGTCAGCAGGGTGAACAGGCGGTTGACGCCCAGGCTCGACTGTTTGCCGCCCCGCAGGCGCGGCAGCAGGTCTTCGGTCAGTACGGTGGAGGCGGCGAGCAGGCCGGCGCTGGCGGTGGACATCATCGCGGCCAGTGCTGCGGCAATCACCAGGCCACGGATCCCGTCCGGCAGCGACATTTTGACGATGGCGGCAAAGGCGTTGTTGACGTTGTCCAAGTCCGGGATCAGCACATGCGCCGCCATACCGATCAGTGCACAGGCCAGGCCGTAGAGGATGCAGTAGAAGCCGGCGAAAGTGCCTGCGTACTTGGCGACTTTTTCGTCACGGGCGGTGAACACCCGTTGCCAGATGTCCTGCCCGATCAGGATGCCGAAGAAGTAGATCATGAAGTAGGTGATGATCGTGTCCCAGCCGATGGCGGTGAAGCTGAAGCTCGACGCTGGCAGCTTGGCAACCAGTTCGTCCCAGCCGCCGACGCGGTACAGGCAGATTGGCAGCAGGATGAACATCAGGCCGACGGTCTTGATCACGAATTGCACGATGTCGGTGAGGGTCAGCGACCACATGCCGCCGATGGTCGAGTACACCACCACCACGCCGCCGCCGAGCAGTACCGAGATCCAGAATGGCAGGCCGAACAGCACTTGCAGCACGGTGCCGATGGCCAGGATCGAGGTCACGCCAATCATCAGGGCGTAGGCCAGCATGATCACGGCGCTGGCCTGGCGGGCCATGGGGTTGTAGCGTTTTTCCAGCACCTGGGTCACGGTGAAGATCTTCAACTGCAACAGCGGCTTGGCCAAAAACAGGTTCAGCGCAATGATGCCCGCGCCCAGCGCGGCACACAGCCAGAAACCGGAGATGCCATGTACATAGCCCAGGCGCACGGTGCCGACGGTGGATGCACCGCCCAATACCGTGGCGGCCATGGTGCCCATGTACAGCGACGGGCCCAGGTTGCGACCGGCCACCAGGTAGTCTTCATGGGTCTTGGCACGGCGCATGCCGTAGTAGCCGAGCACGAGCATGCCAGCGGCGTAGATGAGTACGACGAATAAATCCAAAGCCATGACGGCGGTTCTCCGATTATCTTTTTTATGAGGGTCAGGCGGCCTGTTGCAGCGCCGGTTTAACGCGCGCATCCGTGCGCTTGCTGCGGGAGTCGGTCGGCCCGTAGACAGCCGCCGGTTCCGGGAACACGCGAAGCAAGGTCAAGTACATCAGCGAGGCCAGTCCCAACGTCACCGGCAGGCTTATATCGATGCCCTCGGCGAGGTTGCCCAGTGGCCCGACAAACTGCCCCGGCAGGTTGACGAAGCACAGCCCCACCAGCGCACTCGGAATCCACGCCCCCAGCCCGCGCCAGTTCCAGCCGTGGCTGAACCAGTAGCGCCCGCCGGTTTCACCCCGGGTGAACACCTGCAGGTCATCCGGGCAATAGAAGCCGCGACGCACGATCAGGCCGATGATCATCATCACCATCCACGGCGTGGTGCAGGTGATGATCAGTACGGCGAAGGTCGACACGCTTTGCACCAGGTTGGCGGCGAAACGGCCGATAAAAATGAAGGCAATCGACATCACCCCGATCAGCAACGTGGCCTTGACCCGCGACAGCAGGCGCGGAAACACGCTGGACATGTCCAACCCGGTGCCATACAGCGACGTAGTCCCGGTGGACATGCCGCCGATCACTGCGATCAGGCACACCGGCAGGAAGAACCAGCTCGGCGCCACCGCCAGCAAACCGCCGACATAGTTGTTGGCCGCGATGTAGTCCGGTGCCTTGATTGCCACGATGGTCGCGGTGGCCAGGCCGAACAGGAACGGGATCAAGGTCGCGATTTGCGCCAGAACCACTGCCAGCATGATGCGTATTTTTGGCGTTTCACGCGGGATGTAGCGCGACCAGTCGCCGAGGAACGCACCGAAGGAAATCGGGTTGCTCATGGCCACCAGCGCCGCGCCGATGAAGGCGGCCCAGAAGCCGGTCTGGCCCAGCGCGACAGTGCCGGCGAAGTGGCTGTCGAACGCGGGGGCAAACGCGAAGATCCCCAGCAGGAACAGCAGGCTCGCCGCCCACACTGCAATGCGATTGACCCACAGCATGAAGCGAAAGCCGTAGATGCACACGGTCAGCACCAGGATCGCAAACACGCCGTAAGCCAGGCCCAAGGTCAGGTCAGTTTCCGGCAAGCCGATCAGACGTTTCGCACCGCCCACCAGAGCATCACCTGAACTCCACACTGACAGTGAGAAGAAGGCGATCGCCGTCAGCAGCGAGAGAAATGAACCGACAATCCGCCCGTGAACACCAAAGTGCGCACCGGAAGACACGGCGTTGTTGGTGCCATTGATCGGCCCGAACAGGCCCATGGGCGCCAGGATCAGCGCACCCACCAGTACGCCCAGCACAATCGCCCAGACACCGGCCTGGAATGACAGGCCGAACAGCACGGGGAAGGAACCCAGCACGGCGGTGGCAAAGGTATTGGCACCGCCGAAGATCAGTCGGAACAGATCCTTGGGGCCGGCGGTACGTTCGTGGTCCGGGATCTGCTCGACCCCATTGGTTTCTATCTTGCGAATACTTTTATGGTTGTTTTTATTATTCATGATCTGCTCCGATCACATTGGCTAAGGGGGCGGCAGCCCTTCCGGCATAGCGGACAAATGTTCGTGACAGGCCAGCCACAGGCCTTGTTTTTGTTCTGTGCGGGATCCTTGCCGTTTGAAGACAATGGTCTCGCGTTCCTGGCTAAAAAATTGCTCCCCGTTCATGCGCAGCTCAGTGGCCACGTCATGCATGAAAATCGCCACGTCGCCCTGCAGGCTGACAACGGCGTTGCTCGAGGCGCAGGACAGCACCTCGAACCCCTCGTCCCGACGCCATTGATCCCACAACGCCTGGTAGGCATCGCGACTGAGCAGCGGCTGGGGCAGGGTGTAGAACACGAAGCTGGCATCCGCCGTGAACGCGCCGAAGTAGGCGGTGCGGTCATTGCGGGCGAAGGCCGCCACCAGGTCGGCAGCGGCTTGCAGCACTTCGTGGGTGCTCATCAGCGATGCGCCACACCCGGCAGTACGCAGAGCATCTCGTACAGCAGGTTGGCGCCCAGCAGCGAAGTGTTGCCGGTGGTGTCATAGGGCGGGGAAACCTCTACCAGATCGCAACCAATCAGGTCGAGTCCCTGGCAGCCACGGATGATTTCGATGGCCTGGATGGTGGTCAGCCCACCGATTTCCGGGGTGCCGGTGCCGGGGGCCCAGGCCGGGTCGATGCCGTCGATGTCAAAGCTCAGGTACACCGGGCCGCCGTCGACTTTTTCCCGGACTTCGGCCATCAATGGCGCGAGGGAGTGGTGCCAGCATTCTTCGGCCTGGACCACACGGAAGCCCTGTTTGCGGCTCCAGTTGAAGTCTTCGGCGGTGTAGCCCTGGGCGCGCAGGCCGATCTGCACCACACGGTCGCAATCGAGCAAACCTTCTTCTACCGCGCGGCGGAACGTGGTGCCGTGGGCGATTTTCTCGCCGAACATATGGTCGTTGACGTCGGCGTGGGCGTCGATGTGCACCAGCCCGACCTTGCCATGTTTCTTGTGGATCGCCCGCAGGATCGGCAGCGTGATGGTGTGGTCGCCGCCCAGCGTCAGCGGGATCACGTCATGTTCGAGGATCTCATCGTAGGCTTCTTCGATGATGCGCACGGCGTCGAGCAGGTTGAAGGTATTGATCGCCACGTCGCCAATGTCGGCCACCGACAGCGAATCGAACGGTGCGGCACCGGTGGCCATGTTGTACGGACGGATCATCACGGATTCGGCGCGGATTTCACGCGGCCCGAAACGGGTGCCAGCACGCAGCGAGGTGCCGATGTCCAGTGGCACGCCGATAAAGGCGGCGTCCAGGCCCTTGGCCGTTTGCAGGTGGGGAAGACGCATCATGGTGGCGATGCCGGCGAAGCGCGGCATTTCGTTGCCGCCCAGTGGTTGGTGAAAAATCTTGTCCACAGGAGTGCCTCATCGTTGTTTTGTTTGTTAGGGGTCGATTCTGCGAAATGTGTCGATACGAAAGAATCGGCAGGGGCAAATACTTAGTTCAGGTTTTTCTAAACTAATGCAGGCAGGTAGACTGCAGGCATCCACACCTGGAGCCGACCATGGCCAGCGCCTTGCCCGACCTGAAACTCCTGCGCATCTTCGTCAGCGTTGTGCGGCACCAGGGGTTCGCCAATGCCCAGCACGAACTCAACCTGTCCACCTCGGCCATCAGCACGTACATGAGCCAGCTGGAATCGGCGTTGGGCTTGGTGCTGTGCCATCGTGGGCGGGGCGGGTTCAGCCTCACCAGCAAGGGGGAGTTGTTCCATCAGGAAACCCTGCGCTTATTGGGCGAGCTTGAAGGCTTCGAGCAATACGCCGCCGCGCTCAAAGGCGAGCTGCGCGGTACCCTCAAACTGGGCGTGCTTGATTCCACCGTCAGCGACAAGGCCTTGCCGTTCGCCGAAGTGATCGGCGCCTACAGCCTGGAACACCCGGCGGTACACCTGCATCTGTCGGTGATGAGCCCCTACGAACTGCAACTCGGCGTGCAGGACAATCGCCTGGACCTGGCCATCGGTGCCTTTTCCAACCGGATGAGCGGGCTGATCTACATGCCGCTGTACCGCGAACAACACTGGCTGTATTGCAGCACCCGGCACCCGCTGTTCAACGAGCGACGCATCCCCGAACAAGTGATCACCCAGCAACGCATGGTCGGCCGCGGCTACTGGAGCCAGGCCGAACTGGCGCGCCACGGCTTCAAACACAGCGCCGCCACCGTGGAAAGTATGGAGGCACAACTGATCCTGGTGCTGTCCGGTGCCTATATCGGTTACTTGCCGGAACACTACGCCCAGGCCTGGGCCGACAAGGGCGACCTGCGCGTATTGCTGCCGGCGACCTTTGGCTACCAGGCACCGTTCTCGATGATCATGCGGCGTGGCCGCAGCCGTGAGCCGCTGATCCAGACCTTTCGCGACTTGCTCAAGACTCAGCTCAACCAGGCCTGATAAAACCATGTCCAGACCCCAATGTTCACATTGCCTCAGGCCTGCCACCCACTGCCTGTGCGCGCTGATCCCCAGCCTCGACAGCCGCACCCGTGTGTTGCTGTTGCAGCACCCGAGCGAGGTCAATCATGCGTTGAATACTGCACGGTTGGCGGCGTTGGGGTTGAGCAATGCGCAATTGGTGGTGGGGGAGATATTTGAGGATCTACCGAGCCTGTTGCACCCGCCCGGTTATCAGGCGCGGCTGTTGTTTCCGGCTGAGGATGCCCAACCACTGCAGGCCTACGCGCCCGGCAGTCAGCCATTGCTACTGGTGGTCCCCGATGGCACGTGGCGCAAGGCGCGCAAACTGTTGCACCTCAATCCCTTGCTGGCGGCGTTGCCCCGGGTGACCTTGGCCGAAGGCGCTGCGTCCCGCTATCGATTGCGCAAGGCCCCCGGACCGGGCGCGCTGTCGACAGTGGAAGCGATTGTGCAGGCGTTGCAGGTATTGGAATACCCCACCTCGTTCGAACCGTTACTGCAACCCTTCAACGCGTTGATCGACGGGCAAATTGCGGCCATGGGGCAGGCGGTGTACCAGAAGAACCACACATGAGTCTGCGTATTACATAGCTACCCAATGCGCGCGCGGCAACTGAGTAGGGTGGTCATTTTTCAAGGATAGAAAAATGGCTGAGCCTCCTGCCTATACACCCTCATTGGCTGCCTTCACGGCCGAACAAACGGCTTCGGGACCGTTTCTGACCAGGGACGAATGGTCTTCACTGCAAGCCCTGGACGCTGTGCGAAGCAAGTTCGACGGGTTTCTTGACGGGCTCGACGATGAAGAAAAACGTGAATATGTACGCCTGCAAAAGGCTTGGGTTCAGGCCCGGAAAGCCGTTGAAGACGGTGTCCCCCGGTTTATCGAGCGTTTTGAACAGCAGTCCCTGGCGTCCCTGCGCGATGCTTTAAAAACACTGACGGGTTCAGACGTAGACCCGAAAACCGCAAGGATCTACACCCGCTACCTGGCGCCTGCTCGCCGCGTTCGTCGTGAGGCCCAGGGTGATCAGGTGAAGGTTGCCAGCCTGACCTTATGGGAAGCGGCATGCATGAATTACGACGGCGTGACCGGCTGGAGTTTTCCTGGGAATACGGGGATAGCGGACGCCAGCTATATGGACTCGTCCATCAATGCCAGTGCGGCAGCATTCATTGCCTTGGTACGCAAGCTCAATATTGGCGAGACACTCAGAACGTCTCTTGCCCAGGCATTGCGCGCGTCCTCCTCCCTGGGCGATGCAATCATGAGGCAGGCAAGCGCCGAATTTGAGTTCGCGTTGATCAATGCCCTCAAGGACCGCGCGACCAGCCGCGTGGACAAAGCCAAATACCACCAGCTGAAGCGTGCGCTCGTCGGTGAAGTGCGTTGGGGCCAGATTGAAGAAATGCATCTGTTTATCCCCCACGGTATCGACAACATCAGCTGGGTCCCTCAACACATTGGCTTGACGGGCCAGTATGTAGGGTCACCGCCTGGAGACAGTGTGAAGATTCCTCATATCGTCTTTTCAGTGAGCGGCTGTAAAGGTGCCTTCAGTTATTTCCCCCATCGACCGTCGGGGGCCCTGCTTCACTACGACAGCCACCGGGAAGCATGCACGGAGTTTTACATGGCCTTTCAGGCCTCCTATGGCAACGGTGACGTGTCGTGGCTGTACCCGTTGATGACCTTGCGTGACAGTGTCCGGCTCAAGCAGATAGCGACATCTCAGCCTCGCCCCGAGCAGCTTTCCCCGCAGGCCGAAGTGCTTTATGACCTCGTTGAGTGGTTGCCGAAGACCACGCTTGTGAAGCGCGTCGGATACGTCCGGCAGTCGGTCGAAAAGACCCCAATGGTCTGCTTGCATGATTTTTACACCGCACGTTGTCGCACCAACCTGCAGGAACTGGCAGCCGAAACACCCGGCTGGATGGTGACGGTCAGCCGTGTTTTTCAAACGGTGCTCGGCGAGACGCTTGATCTGTTGCTGATTCCGGCACCGGGCCCGCTCAAAGGCCTGGGACGGCTGAGGGCCGTTGCGATGTTTGCCGTCCTCACGCAGTCCTTGATCGAGGGGGGAGCCATGGCGGTGCAGGGGGACTCGGTTGAGTTGCTCCAAACCTTGGTCGACCTGGCTGATTTGCTGATCAGCAGCCGCTTGCATACTCGCCTGGCACGCAGCGTGATGCGTCGCCACCAAGCGCTGTACCGCCAGTTGTCCCCACCAGGCAGCGTTGCCGGTGAGCGGGTCGATACCGCGCTGTTGGAGAGAATGCTCGGCGCCTCGCAGGCGCCGGTCAAGTCGTTGAACGCAGTGCTTGAGGCGAGCAATACGCCTCGACAACTCCTCGACAAGGTCTGGGAGGGCGAGCGACCGTCGGCTTCCCTGGTGGAGGCTTCGCAGCGCTTTAATGTCGATCGTCTGATCGATTGGGCGTCAAGCCCGTCGCCACCCAGTCATCCACCGCCGACTCAGGCGTTCGAAGTGCTGGGGCCGTTGGTCACTCAATTGGCGCAATGGCCGGTTGATACTGCCTTGAGCGTCGAGAACCCGCAGGGCCTGGAGTTGCGACGTTACACGCAGCAGGCGGGCCGTCCCGCTTCTCGGGTGGTCACGGTGACCCGTCAGGAGAACTTCCAGTTCGCCTACTCATCCCCGCGTCGTTTTACTGCGAATTTTCTCCAGGCTGTGGTGGACTTGTTGCCTGCCGTGTTTTCGGCCGGAGAACCGCCGTTGCGCCAGCAGTTGGCGCTGCGGGCCCGCACCGTGAGGCTTGAGCTGTTCGAGGCACTTACACGCTTTGCCCAGGCCGATCGCGCAACGGCCTCTGGCGCGCCGACGGCGATCAAGAACCTGTTGCCTGAGCGCTTGGGGTCTGATCAGCCCGAACCCGCGGTCATCAGTACCCTACGGGCGTTGCACCCCGAAGTCAGTCTGCCCCGCTTGTTGGAGGTGCTGGATCAGCAGCCTCTTTCTTCCCACCAGCAGACCCAACTGTTGGCGTCAAAACTGCAACCCGAGGCGCTCTATACCGCCTTGCGCAGTGCACGGCGGGCAGCCCGCCGAGAGGCGATGATCGACGGGATTTTCCATGGGCGCCGGTACGACGCGCAGACCCTGCGCTGGGCAGGCGAATTTGCCGGCGCAGTATTAAAAAGCGTCACTGGCCAAGCCTTGGTCATCAGTCGCGCCGATCAGCCGGTGCACTATATGTCGAAAGGTGCCAAAGACCGGACTGTGGTGGTGCTGGACCATGGCCGGGGGCGCTTTGCGCCGTTTGATCATCGCACCTCCCTTGCGGGCGCGAGGCTCGGTACTCCCGACGGTTTTTACCAGGCCATCCTGAACCAGTTAACCCATAACGAACGCGTCCGGCTCGGGCTTGAAGGCCCCCAGGCGGTCACCGATTTCCGTCACCGGATTGCCCGCGCCATGCTCGACCATCGTACGGTCGAGGGGCAGTTTTACCCTCACCAGCGCGACATCGCGCAGTATTCCAGTGCTGCGGATACCATGGGCCTGACCCCTGACGCACTCGGTCTCTTTCGCCAGGGCGCGGACTGCTTTCTGTATATGGACGGCTTGTGTTTCAACGTCTCCCAGGCTGGCCCGACCCTGCCATGGCGCATTCCACACCCCACATTGCACGATGCTTACGCCCCGGTGTTGACGCATAACGGCGCAGGTGCCTGGCGCCATGAATGGGAAACGCCGCTGACCTGGGATGGCCACAAACCGTTTTATCGCCTCGGGCCCGCCGTTGGAGCATGGTCGCCGGATGCCATCAACCAGATTCAACAGGTCAGCGGCGTGACCCCGGCGATGCTGCGTCGCGTGCACCTGCGTAACGAGCGCCCACCTGCGATTTTGATGGAGACCATCGAGCGATTCACGTTGCATCGACGGGTCAAGGCGGGCGTGGAGACGGGATGGGATTTTTTTGACGAGTTACTGGGTGAAATAGGGCCTGAAAGCGCCGATGTGTTGGTGGGCAGTGCGGGCTTGAGCCGCGCTGATCAGGTCAGGCGGCTCGAAACCTTTGTTGCGCAGGACAAGCCAGGTATGGCGCGGCTTTTTTTCAAGGCGTTGCTTCATAAAAGCGCGTTGTCTTCGGAGCCCCTGGCACAGGTGCTGCAGCGTGATTTTCCCAGTTTGACAGCGCAAATCGCCGAAGACCTGGTGCGCGATCTCACCCCGGTTGAGCGTCGAAGCCTGGAGGCCGGCCGTGTCCCGTTGACCAAAACCAAAGCCATCCGCTGGTGGATAGAGTACCTGCGCAAGACCAGGGCGATGGAGGGTGTGCACCTGGGAGGTGCGGCAAGTGCGGACAGCTCAAAGCTGATCCTTCATACAGTGGCCGAGATGGACGGCTGGTCTGTTCAAGCACGGGTTGAAGTACGTGAGCGCGGGCGGCTCATTGACAGTGTCGGCCCTGCTGAAGGGCGGCCCAAGCGGGTGCTGGAGGCGCTTGATGGCCGCTATCAGGCCTTTGCTCCCCAATCGAACGGCACGTTGCAACCGCTCGGAAACCCTGGCGATTTTCTCACGGTCTTACTCGACGCTTTACCTCCCCCTGAGCGTCAGGCGATGGGATATACCCATGCGAGTGGCGTTGAAGAGTTGACCCAGGAGATCGGTTATCGCTTGGAGCGTCACTGGGAGTTTGCCGAAACCCTGCTCGAAATAGGGCGTCGCCCTTGGTACAACCCGCCGCGTCGCGTGGCGGATGGGCGGATTGGTTATCCGTTGAGTGGCGGCAATGAGCTGGGGGCAGTGGACCGTGACCAAGTCGCACGGTTGCGGCAGTTATTTCCGACGAAAACCGATGAACAGGCGTTTGAGATCCTTGAGAATCTGAGTGACTCCGTTCAGGAGCGTGAGGACGCGATCAACACCCTGTTCCGAGAACGCGACGCCTTGAATGACAGCCTTGAACGCTGGTGCTTGCTGGGGAAACCCGAGCAACTCAAGGCACAAGTCGAGGCCTCCGCGCGAATTCGACGTTGCTGGAGCAAAGAGGACTCCCCGCGCGGGGTGATGTTTGAGCTCTATCTGGATGACCTGGCCCTGGAAGACTTGCCACAGGTGACGGCGCATTTCGGTCATGTCATGCAACTGAGCCTGCGGAACAATCAGTTACAAGCGCTGCCGATGAAGTTCCTCGGGCGCTTCCCGGCGCTGCGGACGCTGTTTCTCGACGGCAACCGCTTGGACCATGTGCCTCAGGGCTTGTCTGCGCTTCAACACTTGAAACAACTCAGCCTGGCGAACAATCGCATTCAGCCTGAATCAGCGGATATCAGACGGTTGCAGGGCCTGACGCGCTTGACCAAGTTGAATCTGTCCAACAATCCCCTGGGCAGAGGGAAGCGCTTGAACGTGTATGCGCTGACTGCGCTGGAGGTCCTCAAGCTCAGGAATACTCAACTCGATCTTTTGCCTCTGTGGGTGGTGATGCTGCCAAGACTTCGCACGTTGGATCTGCGAGACAATCGTTTCAAAGTGTTGACCCACTCTGATCTTCACCTCAATGAAACCGTGTACCGCGCCATGAACCTTCACGGTAACGCGCTTTCCCAGGCGACCTTGCGGCTGCTCAGCCAATACCGGAGACGGCCGGGTTATCAAACGATCGATTTTGGCCTGTGGCACGACGGGGCATTTCCGTTGCCCTCGGTTGAACGCTGGCTATTGCCGGTGCCGCTGAATGAAGTGCCGCAACGGCGGGCTGAATGGGCGCTGTTGGCCGGAGCGCAAATGGCGGACGGTTTCTTTAACCTGCTGTGGAACGTGTCTTCCTATCCGCCGTTGATTGCCCCGGAGCATCACGCCTTGCGCCAGGACATTACGCGGCGCGTCTGGCAGTTGATTGACGGGGCCAATCACAACGGGCGCCTGCAACAAATCCTTTTCCAGACACCTTTGCGGTACATGAGCGGGGGGATCGACGGGTGGCTGTTGTGCCTCAATGAGATCGAACTGGCTATGTTGCCGGTACAGATGCTCGTCGGAAACGTGGATGCCGCAGGCCCGGATTTTGTGAATTATTACCGAGCCCTTCGCCGGCTGGGCGCCATCGACCACCACCTGTTGAGGGCGTTTCCGCAGCAGTCTGCGCAGGAAGCCTGCGTGCGTTTCCTGGCCTATCGAATCGCGCTGGCGTCGAGTCTGGACTTGCCTCTTGCATTGCCGGGCCGGTTCGACGCCGCCACTGCGGTGCCGGATGCGCCTTCGGTGATCCGAATACTCCAACGGATCAAAAATGAGGAGTTGAATCTGAATTGGCCCAGTCGGCTTGAAAACGAGGAGTACTGGGTCGAGTTCCTGGAGCGCAAGTACCCGCAACGTTTTGAGGCTGCGCTGGCGCACTACCAGCGTGAGCTGGAACTGGCCACCGACAAAGTCACGAATGGCGACATAAACGAGGGAACCTACAAACACGCGCTCGAAAGCCTTGCTGTACAGATGCGCCAAGCCAAGGCTGATCTGGTCCGCGTGTTGACCCTTCAGGAGTGGACGGAATTTGTAATTGCCTGAGCCAATACTTATGCCTTTAAGGAATAGGCACCACACTTTGCGTGATATGGCCCGCCGGCCTTTCCCGGTATGATGTTCGCCCCCGCAGTCTGGATTGCGAATACGCCATGACCTTGCAGTACCCTACAATCGCCGATTGCGTCGGCAACACGCCCCTGGTCCGCTTGCAACGCATGGCGGGAGACACCAGCAACACCCTGCTGCTCAAGCTCGAAGGGAACAACCCGGCCGGTTCAGTGAAGGACCGCCCGGCGCTGTCGATGATCACCCGTGCGGAGCTGCGCGGGCAGATCAAACCCGGCGACACCTTGATCGAAGCCACCTCGGGTAACACCGGCATCGCCCTGGCCATGGCCGCCGCGATCAAGGGTTACAAGATGATCCTGATCATGCCCGACAACGGCAGCGCCGAACGCAAAGCGGCGATGACCGCCTACGGTGCCCAACTGATCCTGGTCACCCAGGAAGACGGCATGGAAGGTGCGCGCGATCTGGCTGAACGCATGGCTGCCGAAGGCCGCGGCCTGGTGCTGGACCAGTTCGCCAACGGTGACAACCCCGAGGCGCACTACACCAGCACCGGCCCGGAAATTTGGCGCCAGACCCAGGGCACCATCACTCATTTCGTCAGCTCCATGGGCACCACCGGCACCATCATGGGCAACTCGCGCTACCTCAAGGAGCAGAACCCGGCCATCCAGATCGTCGGCCTGCAACCGATGGAAGGCTCGGCCATCCCAGGTATCCGTCGTTGGCCCGAAGAGTATCTGCCGAAGATCTACAACTCGAGCCGCGTCGACCGCATCATCGATATGGCGCAGCGCGAGGCCGAAGACACCACCCGCCGCCTGGCCCGTGAAGAGGGCATCTTCTGCGGCGTGTCTTCCGGTGGCGCGGTGGCGGGTATGTTGCGCTTGTCCAAAGAGGTGGAAAACGCGGTGATCGTCGCGATCATCTGTGACCGAGGCGACCGTTACCTGTCGACCGGCATCTTCGACGAACCCAACTGATGGCCAAGCACGAGAGAGGCCTGCGCTTCCAACCGACGGGCGGCAGCCGCGCCCCGCAGATCCCCGTGGGCAAGAAACAGCGCCTGACCATCGAGCGCCTGGCCAACGACGGCCGAGGCATCGTGTTCTTTGAAGGTCGCACCTGGTTCGTGAACGGCGCGCTGGCGGGCGAAGAAGTCGAAGCACGGGTGCTGGGCACCCATGGCAAGATCGTCGAGGCGCGCACCGAGCGGGTGTTCAGTGCCAGCGAATTACGCCGTCCGGCGCCGTGCGCGCATTTCGGGCGCTGCGGCGGTTGCAGCGTGCAGCACTTGCCCCACGGCGAACAACTTGCCCTGAAACAGCGCATGCTTGCCGAGCAACTGTCCCGCGTGGCGGGTGTCGAACCGCAGGAGTGGGCCGCGCCGTTGAGCGGGGCGGAATTCGGTTACCGTCGCCGCGCCCGCGTGGCCGTGCGCTGGGACGCCAGGGCGAAACAGCTGGAAGTGGGTTTCCGCGCGGTGGCTAGTCAGGACATCGTCGCCATCGACGAATGCCCGGTGCTGGTACAGGCCTTGCAGCCGATCATGCAGCGCCTGCCCAACATGCTGCGTCGCTTGAGCAAACCTCAGGCGCTGGGGCATGTGGAGTTGTTCAGTGGTACGTCCGTCGCCGTGTTGCTGCGCCATATAGCGCCGCTGTCGGAAGCGGACCTGCAGGTGCTGAAAGAATTCTGCGCCTTCCATGAAGCCCAATTGTGGCTGCATGGCGAGGGCCAGCCGGAACCGGTTGAGGCCGATTCGGTGCTCGGGTTTCGCCTGAGTCACTGGGATCTGGAGCTGGCTTACCGGCCCGGAGATTTTGTCCAGGTCAATGCCGGGGTCAATGAAGCGATGGTTGCCCAGGCCTTGGAATGGCTGGCGCCACAACCCGATGAACGGGTGCTGGACCTGTTTTGCGGCCTGGGCAACTTCGCCCTGCCACTGGCGCGCCAGGTGCGTGAAGTGGTGGCGGTGGAGGGGGTGCAGACCATGGTGGAGCGGGCGGCCGTCAACGCCGTCAGCAACGATTTGCATAATGTGCAGTTTTTTCAGGCTGATTTGTCCCAGCCTTTGACTGACGCGGAATGGGCCAAACAAGGCTTTTCTGCGGTACTCTTGGACCCACCCCGTGATGGTGCCCTGGAGGTTGTGCGCAAGCTCGCGACCCTGGGAGCCAAGCGTCTGGTGTATGTGTCCTGCAATCCGGCCACGCTGGCGCGGGACACGGTTGAGTTGGTCAAGCAAGGCTACCGGCTAAAACGTGCCGGGATCCTCGACATGTTTCCGCAAACCGCGCATGTCGAGGCCATGGCGTTATTTGAAGCGGGCTAGGATGCCCGTTTAATCCGACCGGCCTGTCGTCTCCAGGGCCTGTGATCTGCCAGGGAGCAGTAGAAGGTCGGCGATGAATTCTGGCGCATCGAAGGTGCGTCGTAGGGAAGGTAAGCAAGATGGTACAGGTGAGAGCACACCAGCCGATCAACACCGACGGCAGTATCAATCTCGAGGCATGGCTGGATCATGCCATCAGTGTCGACCCGGCACTGGACCGTGAAGCCTTGAAAGCAGCCTGCGAGTTCGCTCGCGAGTCTGAGCAGCAAGACAATGCTTCCAAGAACCTCTGGGCCGAAGGCACTTCAAGCTTTCGCACCGGGTTGGAAATCGCCGAGATCCTCGCCGATCTCAAGCTGGACCAGGATTCACTGATCGCCGCCGTGCTGTATCGCGGCGTGCGGGAAGGGCATATTCAGTTGGCGACCGTGGGCCAGCGTTTCGGCTCCGTGGTGGCCAAGCTGATCGACGGCGTGCTGCGCATGGCTGCGATCAGCGCCAGCCTCAGCCCGCGTCAGTCCATGGTGCTGGGCACTCAGGGCCAGGTCGAGAACCTGCGCAAGATGCTGGTGGCGATGGTCGACGACGTCCGCGTCGCCCTGATCAAGCTGGCTGAGCGTACCTGCGCAATCCGTGCGGTGAAAACCGCCGACGACGAGAAGCGCAACCGCGTTGCCCGCGAAGTCTTCGACATCTATGCACCGCTGGCGCATCGTCTGGGTATCGGCCATATCAAGTGGGAGCTGGAGGACTTGTCCTTCCGCTACCTTGAACCCGATCAATACAAGCAGATCGCCACGCTGCTGCACGAACGGCGGCTCGACCGTGAGCGCTTCATCACCGACGTGATGAACCAGTTGCGCTCCGAGCTGCAGGCCACCGGTGTCGAAGCCGACATCAGCGGCCGTGCCAAGCACATCTATTCCATCTGGCGCAAAATGCAGCGCAAGGGCCTGGCGTTCAGCCAGATCTACGATGTGCGCGCCGTGCGCGTGCTGGTGCCGGAAATGCGCGACTGCTACACCGCGCTGGGTATCGTCCACACCTTGTGGCGGCATATTCCCAAGGAGTTTGACGACTACATCGCCAACCCCAAGGAAAACGGCTATCGCTCGCTGCACACCGCGGTGATCGGCCCCGAGGGCAAGGTGCTGGAAGTGCAGATCCGCACCCACGCCATGCACGAAGAGGCGGAGTTGGGTGTGTGCGCGCACTGGCGCTACAAGGGCACCGACGTCAAGGCCGGGTCCAACCAGTACGAGGAGAAAATCTCCTGGCTGCGTCAAGTGCTGGAATGGCACGAAGAACTGGGCGACATTGGTGGCCTGGCCGAACAGCTGCGCGTGGATATCGAGCCTGATCGGGTCTACATCTTCACCCCTGACGGCCATGCCATCGACTTACCGAAGGGCGCGACGCCGCTGGACTTCGCCTACCGCGTTCACACCGAGATCGGTCACAACTGCCGGGGTGCCAAGATCAACGGGCGCATCGTGCCGCTCAACTACAGCCTGCAGACCGGTGAACAGGTCGAAATCATTACCAGCAAGCACGGTACGCCGAGCCGCGACTGGCTGAACCCGAACCTGGGCTACATCACCACGTCGCGGGCGCGGGCGAAGATCGTCCACTGGTTCAAATTGCAGGCGCGCGACCAGAACGTCGCCGCCGGCAAAACCTTGCTTGAACGCGAATTGGGGCGTCTCGGCCTGCCTCAGGTGGACTTCGACAAGTTGGCCGAGAAAGCCAACATGAAGATCGCCGAAGACATGTTCGCCGCCCTCGGCGCTGGCGATTTGCGCCTGGCGCAATTGGTGAACCTGGCCCAGCAACTGGTCGAGCCGGAACGTGGCAGCGAACAGCTGGAACTGATTCCACGCAAGGCCACCGGCTACAAGCCTGGCAAGCGCGGCGATATCCAGATCCAGGGCGTGGGCAACCTGATGACGCAAATCGCCGGCTGCTGCCAGCCGCTGCCGGGCGACGCCATTGTCGGTTACATCACCCAGGGCCGCGGCGTGAGCATTCACCGCCAGGACTGCGCCTCGGTGCTGCAATTGGGCGGGCGTGAACCGGAGCGGATCATCCAGGTGAGCTGGGGCCCGGTGCCGGTGCTCACCTACCCGGTGGATATCATCATTCGCGCCTATGACCGTTCCGGTTTGCTGCGGGATGTGTCGCAAGTGCTGCTCAACGAGCGGATCAACGTGCTGGCGGTCAACACCCGCTCGAACAAAGAGGACAACACTGCGTTGATGTCCCTGACCATCGAGATTCCGGGGCTGGACGCGTTGGGACGGTTGCTGGGGCGGATTTCCCAGTTGCCGAACATCATCGAGACACGCCGCAACCGTACCCCATGAACATCTGGATGAGCACAGTCTGAACGGTGGGAGGGGGCTTGCCCCCGAAAGCGGAGTGTCAGGTACCAGATTCTTGGTTGACCCACCGCAATCGGGGGCAAGCCCCCTCCCACCGTTGATCGGCGGTGTTCATACCTGATCGGAAGTAGAATGATGTATTCACTGGATGACCTGCTGCACCTGATGAGCCGCCTGCGCGACCCGAAGTACGGGTGCCCGTGGGACATCAAGCAAACCTACGCCACCATCGTCCCGCACACGTTGGAAGAAGCCTACGAAGTCGCCGACGCCATCGAGCGCGGTGACTTCGATCACCTGCAAGGCGAGTTGGGCGACCTGTTGTTCCAAGTGGTGTATTACAGCCAACTGGCGCGGGAAGAAGGGCGCTTCGAATTTGCCGGGGTGATCGACAGCATTACGCGCAAGCTGATCCGTCGCCATCCCCATGTGTTTCCAACCGGTGATCTGTATGCACCGCTGGATATCCCGCAGTTGAGTGAAGAACAGGTGAAGGAGCGCTGGGAGCAGATCAAAGCCGAGGAACGGTCGGAAAAGTCCGACGCGCCGGAGCAGCTTTCCTTGCTGGACGATGTGCCCACGGCGCTGCCGTCCCTGTCCCGCGCCGCCAAATTACAGAAGCGTGCCAGCCAGGTCGGCTTCGATTGGCCCTCCGCCTTGCCGGTGGTGGACAACGTGCGCGAAGAACTGGATGAAGTGCTCGAAGCCATGGCCGACAACGATTCGGTGGCCATTGCCGATGAGGTCGGCGACCTGCTGTTCGCGGCAGTCAACCTGGCCCGTCATCTCAAGGTCGACCCGGAAACCGCGCTGCGTGGCGCCAATGCCAAGTTCGAACGTCGCTTCCGATTTATCGAACAGGCATTGCGCGATACGCACCAATCCATAGAAGATTGCACCCTCGAAACGATGGACGCCCTGTGGGGCGAAGCCAAACGTCAGGAAAAGAATGTGTCCAGCTGCGGTTGAGCAGTTGCCTAAGTGAGTAAGCACCATGAGCCTTTCCCTTCGCGACCAGTTGCTCAAAGCAGGTCTGGTCAACCAAAAGCAGGCCAAGCAGGTCGGCAAAGAGAAACAGAAGCAGCAGCGCCTGGTCCACAAAGGCCAGATCGAGGCGGATGACACCCAGGCCCGCCTGGCGGCCGAAGCGCAGGCCGAGAAGGTCAAACGCGACCAGGAACTGAACCGCCAACAGCAGGAAAAAGCCGAAGCCAAGGCCCGCACCGCCCAGGTCAAGCAACTGATCGAGACCTCGCGCCTGCCCAAGCTGACCACCGAGGACTACTACAACTTCGTGGATGACAAGAAGGTCAAGCGCCTGTCGGTCAACACGTTGATGCGCAACAAGCTGAGCAACGGCTCCCTGGCCATCGTGCACCACGGCGGCAGCTACGAGGTGATCCCGCGCGAGGCAGCACTGAAGATCCAGGAGCGCGCACCAGAGCGTATCGTGCAGCTCAATATCCTGACGGAAAGCCAGGTGCCGGATGAGGATGATCCGTACGCGGCCTACCAGATCCCGGATGATCTGATGTGGTAAAGCTGTAGGCCTGAAGGAGGGTGAGTACGCTTGCCCTGCGCTGCGTAGCAGTGCGAAAAACACAAACCCTGCTCAAAAGGCAGGGTTTGTTTTTGCAGGGGCCCAGCTGCGTGGGCCCGGCCTCTGCACAATTTCAGAGTCTCAGGAGCCTTGCGCCTGGCGTCTCATCTCAAGGGCTTCGAGCTCGTTTTTATAATTATGAGCGTCGCTCTCGTTGTGAAACATGCCGACCAACAGGTCTTGTTGGTGTACATCCCAGATGTGAATCCCATGGCCCAGTGCTTCGTGGGACATATGTTCGTCGTCGCGTTCAGTTACTTTTACAGTCATCTGCTTGCTCCAATCTCTGGTGGATCTGCGGCAAGTCGTCGCAGGCCTTTGTTATATGATTTGTTAGCTTGCTAAGTAAACCGACTTTTCGTGCAACAATTCATTGCGGAAAACGCAACAGTGCTGCAGGCCGCGAAAACCGTGACATTGCGTCGCAGGGTGCTGAGTTTTATGACAAAAGTTTCATGTTGGCGTAAGGCTTCAGCCTCTATTGATTGAGCCGCCGCTATCGCAGGCAAGCCAGCTCCCACCTTTTGAAAAGCATTCCAAATGTGGAAGCTGGCTTGCCTGCGATAGCGCGAGAAGCTTCAAAACAAAACGAGCAGACGAAAAAAAGCCCCGCATTCCGCGAGGCTCTTTTTTGATTCACCAGCGCATCAGCTACCTTTGACAGCCTTACCGTCAACGGTGCCGTCCTGCAGCATGATGTTGTATTCCTTACCGTCGGTTTCCACCTGACGCAGGGCAACCAGGATGCCGCCCTGGTCCTTGGCAAACCACATCTGGGTGATGCGCTTGCTCTGAGTCGGGTCACGCACGCGCTCTACCTTGATCGCGTCGATGGATCCCACCTTGGTCTGGACCTTTTCCGGGCCGATCACGCGGAAGTCGTAGGTGTCGACGTCAGTGCCTTCCACCACGTTGTAGCTCATGCTCTTCTTGCCGGCAGCCACATCGCGCTGCAGGGCCAACTGGTAGGTCGACTTGTCGAGCATGCTGCTTTGCAGGGGCACGTTGACTGGGTCTTTGTTCTCAAAACCGGTGACTTTCTTGGCGGTTTGATCGAAGTCCAGGTTGATCTTCTTTGCCTTGCCCAGACCGCCGCGTTCGAAGGTGTAGCTCTTCGGTTGCAGGGTGTCCTTGTCAAACAGGATCACACTGGTTTCGGTCAGGCTGGCGATCATCATCGAAGCCTTGAAGTTCAAGGTCCAGGTGCCGTCGCTGTTCTTGGTCAGGCTGCGTTCTGCCGAGCCACTCATGGGCAACTGTTTCCAGTCGGCGGTATAGCTGGCGGAGAATGGATGTAAATCTGCTGCTTGCACGGCAGGCAAGGCAAACAGAGCAAAAGCGAAGAGCAAGGCGCGACGCATAAAATCTCCTAGGTTCGAATCAAGTGGCCGCTGGCCGCGAGTAACTGACCGTCCAATAATGCACCCTGGTCACCAAGAATCAACCGTCCCTCGGCAAACCAGCGAACGGCCAGCGGGTAAATCCTGTGTTCCTGGGTATGAACCCGTTGCGCAAGTGTCTGCGCCGAGTCGTCAGACTCTACCGGAACCACTGCCTGTACGACCAGAGGCCCGCCATCGAGTTCCTCGGTGACAAAGTGCACGCTGCAGCCGTGCTCGCTGTCGCCGGCGTCGAGCGCACGCTGGTGCGTGTGCATGCCCTTGTATTTGGGCAGCAGGGACGGGTGGATATTGAGCAGGCGCCCTTCGTAATGCCGCACGAAATCAGCGCTGAGGATGCGCATGAAGCCGGCAAGTACCACGAGTTTGGGGTTGAAGGCGTCGATCAGTTCGATCAAGGCGCTGTCGAAGGCCTCGCGGCCTTCGAAAGCCTTGTGATCCAAGGCGCGGGTGTCGATACCCGCGTCCCTGGCGCGTTGCAGGCCGTAGGCGTCGCTGCGGTTGGAGATCACCGCAGCGATGCGCACCGGGCTGTCGCCGGTGCGCGTGCTGTCGATCAAGGCCTGCAAGTTACTGCCGGTGCCGGAAAGCAGCACCACGACATCACAGGTCTGAGGCATCAGTGAGCCTTGAGGTTCTTCAGTTCAACCTGGGCCGCGCCTTCAGGGGCGGTAGCGATCTGGCCGATGACCCAAGGCTGCTCGCCGGCTTCACGCAGTACATTCAGCGCGGTTTCAACGTGCTCTTGAGCCACGCAGATGACCATGCCCACGCCGCAGTTCAGTACGCGGTGCATTTCGGTTTCGTCGACGTTGCCTTTCTCTTGCAGCCAGTCGAATACCGCAGGACGCTGCCAGCTGGCCACGTCGACGATCGCCTGGGCGCCTTTTGGCAGGACGCGCGGGATGTTGTCCAGCAGGCCGCCGCCGGTGATGTGGGCCATGGCTTTGACCGCGCCAGTGTCCTTGATCAGCTTGAGCAAGGGCTTGACGTAGATGCGGGTCGGGGCCATCAGCAGGTCGGTGAGCGGCTTACCGTCGAGCTGAGTGTTCTCGATCTCGGCGCCGGACACTTCGATGATCTTGCGGATCAGCGAGTAACCGTTGGAGTGCGGACCGGAAGAGGGCAGGGCCAGCAGGGCGTCACCGGCGGCAACCTTGGAGCCGTCGATGATTTCGGCTTTTTCCACGACGCCGACGCAGAAGCCGGCCAGGTCGTAGTCTTCGCCTTCGTACATGCCTGGCATTTCAGCGGTTTCGCCGCCGACCAGGGAGCAACCCGACAGTTCGCAGCCGGCGCCGATGCCGGTAACCACTTGTGCAGCGGTGTCCACGTTCAGTTTGCCGGTGGCGTAGTAGTCCAGGAAGAACAAGGGTTCTGCGCCGCACACCACCAGGTCATTGACGCACATGGCAACCAGGTCGATGCCAATGGTGTCGTGCTTGTTCAGGTTCAGTGCCAGGCGCAGCTTGGTGCCCACGCCGTCGGTACCGGAAACCAGTACAGGCTGCTTGTAGCCGGCCGGGATTTCGCAGAGGGCGCCAAAACCGCCCAGGCCGCCCATGACTTCGGGGCGCGCAGTGCGCTTGGCGACGCTCTTGATGCGTTCGACCAATGCTTCACCGGCGTCGATGTCTACACCGGCGTCCTTGTAGCTCAGGGAGGGTTGCTTGCTCATGATCCAGGCCTTTAGGGGGGATTCAGGGGTAACGACCGAGCGGGCAGGCGCTTTTGGTAAAAGGCCCAGCCGTTGACGGTCTGCGAAGGCGCGCGATTTTATCAGGCTTGAGGGGCAGCGGCCATCCTCGGGCCGACGGGCAGGGCCATATAGGCAAAAAAGCCGGTTAAAAAAATGCTAATCGGCTCTGCTTTGGCGTGTATTAAGGTATAGCCTTTAACCCGCTATCGTTATGACAGTACAAAAACTGCCGAGTCCTCGTGAATGTTTTACCGGTCGCCATGGTCACAGCCTTGGCAAACCGGATCCACGCGGTCTGTTGCAGCCGCTAAATTTGTCGTTCGGGAATCTTCCATGCGTCTGTGTAAATTCTTCTTTGTAGGCTGCTTGTCGTTGCTCAGCCTGGCGAGTCATGCCGAAACCCTCAATGGCCTTTATCAAGTACTTGAACCCGTCAGCAGCCAGTCGCCCCAGGAGCGCGACCAGGCCACCCAGCGCGCCGTGCAGACCCTGGTGATCCGCCTGACCGGCGACGCCAAGGCCGCCGACGGCCCGGGCCTGGCGGCCGTTCGTAAAGATCCGCAACAAATCATCAGCCAGTACGGCTATGACGCCGGCCCGCCGGAAAGCCTGCAAGTGGATTTCGACCCGGTGAGCACCGATCGCGTCCTGCGTGAAGCGGGCTTGTCGATCTGGGGCAGCAATCGGCCGTCGATTCTAGGCTGGTGGCTGAACGACTCCACCGAAGGCAGCAGCCTGGTTGGCGATGGCCAGACCGTCGCCCAAGCGTTGCGCCGTGCTGCGCAACACCGTGGCTTGCCGTTGCGCCTGCCGCTGGGCGACCTGGATGAGCAGGTGGTCGCTACCGCGCCGAACCTGGAAAGTGCCGACGCAACGCCGCTGCGCACCGCCTCCGAGCGTTACGGCGCCGATGCCTTGCTGGCCGTGCATGCGCGCCAGGAAGGCAGTCAATGGCAAGCCAAATGGCGCTTGTGGCTGGGCGACAAGAGCGAGCAGGGCACGGTTCAAGGGGCCGACACCGGCGCCGTGGCCGATGCGGTGATGCTGGCGGTGAGCCAGAAGCTCGCGCCGCGCTTCGCGGTCAAGCCCGGCGTGAGCACCGAACAGTTGCTGGAAGTGCAGGGCATGACCCTGGAGCGTTATGCCGCACTGGGTCATCTGCTGGAGCCTTTTGGCGGTCAGCCGCAGTCAGTGGATGGCAATCGCATCGTGTACCGCGTCAACGGCAGTGCCGATCAGTTGCGCACCCAGTTGAGCCTGGCCAAGTTGCAGGAGATTCCTGCGGGTGAGGCGCCGGTCCAGCAATCGGCAGTGGATGGCGCGCAACCGGCAATGGCACCCGAGCCTCAGGCGCAATTGCGTTTTCGTTGGTAGCGGTTTTCTTCTTTATATAGATGGAGTGGTTTATGGCGGATACGCGTCGTTGGGTGTGGCTTGGCGGGATTGTCCTGCTGTGCGTCTTTGTGTTCTTGCTGCATTCGATCCTGACGCCGTTCCTGGTCGCGTTGCTGCTGGCCTATCTCTTCGATCCGGTGGTGGATCGTCTGGAGAAGGCCGGGCTGTCGCGTACCTGGGGCGTGGTGGCGGTGTTCGCGCTGTTTACCCTGATCATCACGGCGTTGGTGCTGGTACTGGTGCCGATGCTGGCCAAGCAGCTGTTCCGACTCTATGAGCTGGCGCCGCAGATGCTCGATTGGCTGCAGCACACGGCAATGCCATGGGCCCAGGCCAAGCTGGGATTGGCGGATGGCTTCTGGAAGTTCGACAAGGTCAAGGCCGCGATCAGCGAGCACATGGGGCAGACCACCGATATTGTCGGCGTTGTACTAAGCCAAGCCACTGCGTCCAGCCTGGCGCTGATCGGTTGGCTGACCAATCTGGTACTGATCCCGGTGGTCGCGTTCTACCTGCTGCGCGACTGGGACCTCATGATGGCCAAGATCCGCAGCCTGCTGCCGCGTGACCGTGAGGAACGCATCGTCTCCCTCGCCGAAGAGTGCCACGAGGTATTGGGCGCCTTCGTGCGTGGCCAACTCCTGGTGATGTTGGCCCTGGGGATCATCTATGCGGCTGGCTTGATGGCCATCGGCCTGGAATTGGGCCTGCTGATTGGCCTGATCGCCGGCCTGGCTGCGATCGTGCCCTATATGGGCTTCGTGATTGGTATCGGCGCGGCACTGGTGGCCGGGCTGTTCCAGTTTGGTGGTGATTTGTACCCAATGTTGGGCATCGTGGCCGTGTTCATGGTCGGCCAGGCTCTGGAAGGCATGGTCCTGACGCCGCTGCTGGTCGGCGATCGGATTGGCCTGCACCCGGTGGCAGTGATCTTTGCGATCCTGGCGGGCGGTGAGCTGTTTGGCTTTACGGGCATCTTGCTGGCGCTGCCGGTGGCGGCAGTGATCATGGTGCTGGTGCGCCATGTGCACGATTTGTACAAGGATTCGGATGTGTATACAGGGGTTGAAGACCCGGATCTGTAACTTTGTCATCACAAGAAAAAATCGGAATCCGCTAAGGATTCCGATTTTTTTATGCCTGTGGCTCTGAGCCCCGTCGTAGTTAAGAACGTCGCCGGACCGCAGTTTTCACGTTTTCAGCCAGGCGTTTCTCCACGCCACCAGGTGTTCTTCCTTGAGTATCCAGTTCTTGAGCACCGCGCTACGCAGCGCGTCTCCGGCTCGAGCGCTGGCGTCCCGTTCGGTAAGGTGCTCGCGAATGGCGGCAATCCAGTCTTTAGGCGTGTTTCTGACCCGGGTCACCGGCAACTCACCGCTGTAACAACGAATATCCGAGCAAATCACCGGGAAACCACAGGCGCCATATTCCAGTAACCGCAAATTGCTTTTGCAGGCATTGAAAAAGTTGTCTTCCAGCGGCGCCAAGGCCAGATCCAGGTTCAAACCGGCCAGCCGTGATGGGTACTTTTCGATTGTCACACCTTGGTGGAATTCGTGGACATAGGGGCGTAGTTCCGGTGGGCACATACCCATGAATACCCATTCCACATCCTGCGCCAGCTCGCGAACCACTTCGGCGATAACTCGCAGGTCGCCGCCGTGACTTGAACCACCGGCCCAGCCGACCCGTGGCTTGCGGCCTTGTTGGCGATGGCTGGTCAGATCGTTCCACCATGTGCCTGGCAGGCGGTTTTCCATCACGCGGATGTCTGCATTGAAGTGTTCCAGCGCATCGGCGAGCGGCTGGGTCGACACCACCAGCCGGTCGCAGAGGCCGATAGCTTGTTTCAGACGGTTTGCGGTGTCTTTGGGAAACAACTGGCGACTTGCGTTGCCGGTGGGGACATCAAGAATATAGTCATCCAGTTCATAGACCTTGAACGCCTTGGAGAATGCTTTGGTGTTCTCGATAATCTCCAACTGAGGTGTAGTGAATTGCCGCTGGAAAATGATCGTATCCGGCGCATGGCGCTCTACTTCTACAGGTTGTAGTAGCCAGTCGCTGACCGCGCCCTCGATCAGCCCCGCTGCCTTCAGGGCAGCAAAAGGTTGGCGCACGCGGTAGTGCCCACTGCCGAAAAAATCGCCGGGGTAGCAAAGGGCGTAAGGCAATTGATGGCTGGCGAACGGATGCCAGCCCGCGTCGCTACGGCATTCATAGGCAAATCCGCGGCCTTCCAGTGTCAGGTTGCGGTTATAGGCCGGGTCATTGGCGAGCTGCGGCAGCCAGCGCTGGTACATCACCGATTGCTCGCGTTTGAAGCGCTCGCGTTTGGCTTCCAGTCTGGTCGTGTCGACCTTGTTCTGACTGACGTTGGCTTCGTGCATCAGCAATGCATAAGGTGTCCAGACAATCAGTTGCCCGGCTTGGCCCACTTTCAGGCAGAGGTCTACGTCGTTGAATGAAACCCCCAGGCTCGTCTCGTCCATTCCACCCACCTGGTGGTACAGGTCGGCACGGATCATCAGGCAGGCAGCGGTGACCGCGCTGTAGTTCTGGTCAACTTGCAAGCGATGAAGGTAGCCGTTGGACTGTATGGGGTCGCCGACAAAGGGGTGGTCCGCTACGCCGTGCAAACCGAGCACCACGCCCCCGTGCTGAATAGTCCCGTCGAGTAACAACAACTTGGCGCCGACTATCCCCACTTCCGGCCGCTGGGCGTGATGGAGCATGGCGCCGAGCCAGTCGCCATCAATGACCGCAGTGTCGTTGTTGAGGAGCACCAGGTATTCGCCACGGGCTTGGCTGGCGGCGTAGTTATTGATGGCTGAATAGTTGAACGGATGCGGGTAGCGCAGTATGCGTACCTTGGCGTTATTCAACTGCTCCATGCCCGTGAACCACTCACGGGCCTGCGCCGTTTCACTATTGTTGTCGATGATGATCAGTTCGTAGTTCGTGTAGCGGGTTTTCTCCATCACGCTTTCGATGCAGCGCATCAACATCGGCAGTTGGTCCTTGGTCGGGATCACGATGGACACCAATGGTTGCCCGGCGTGTTGGTAAATTACGCGATTGACCATCGGCAAAGGCCCCGTACGCATTTCATGAGCCACGTCCAAACGTTGCAAGTGCGCTTGGACTATAGCTGCCGAGTGTGCAATGACCTGAGGCTCGCCGAGCCACTGGCCGAAGTTGATCTGCTGGTGCACGAGCACATCCGCGAGGTGTCCGACGGTGCCTAGCCCGTGGGTTTCTATCAGCCGAAAGAGCAGGTCATGGGGCGCGAGTTCGGCGAAGGCGGGGTCGAAGCCATTGAGATTCAACGCTGACTCGCGACTGAATGCCAAGGCTCGGCCAACATAGGGATAACTACGCAGCAGGTCCAGATTAAGGTCAGGCTTGAACACCGGGTCTTGGTAACCGGTAGCGGTCAGCGAATCTTCATCGGTGTAGCACATGCTGATGCCCGGGTTAAGGGCGATGCCCTCTGCCAGCAATAGCAACGCGTGGGGATCAAGTCGGTCGCCGCCCCGTAGCAGGTAGCACCAGTCGACCTGGATGGCCTGAAGCAGCTCATTGAGCTGGCTGGGCCAGGACTCCGCCAGCGGTAGCCAGACCAAGTTATCGGCCGGTGTCATCCCGGCCGGCTCGCTGTTTGACAGCACCACGATGGCCGCCGCCTTGTAGAGTTGGCGGTTGATGCTTTCCAGGCTGGCACGTAGCTGCGCAATATCACCGGTAGTATCGGTCAACACCACCAATACGTCGGTGTGCTGTGGCCAGCCAGCCAGCCGTGTTGGCAAGCCTTCGAAGTCCGCGGTAGACAGTTGTCGGGTATCCAGCCATCGCCGATACTGGTCGATATTGCGCTGGTGTTTGCCTGCATTCGCCAGCACGCCGAAGAAGCGCTCGATAGCGTGTGCCAGCGTGCCGGTAAGCTGACCGCGTTCAGTGTCGAAATCTTTGCCGGTGAGGTTCATCCGTTCCAAGGGGGCCAACGCTTCAATGCGTACAAAGAACATGGAGCCGGCAAAAAAATCCGCATCGTCGATTCGTTGTGAATCAATCCCGGCGCGTTCGGCCAGGGCCAGCAGGCGCTGACGGTCTTCTTCTTCAAGGTCCTGAGTGACTTGCGCCCGGTAAGGCTCTGTGCCGAGCAGTGGATGGTGCGATGGGGCGGCAAGATATTCTACCGACTGCCGGAATCGCACAGGGCTGAGCAAATCATCGAAAAGGTCATGTGCCCAGGAGCTCTCGGTGCCCATATGGGCCGAGCGTTTGGTGTGCAGCTTGACCAGCGTGGTGATGTTGTCGGCACGCAAGTTCGCAAGTACGTGGAGGAATGGCAGGGCATCCCTACCGTGATCGGGCACCCGATAGAGCGAGTATTTCAAACCGCTGACGGCGAGGTGGCTGTGTACGGTGTCTTCCAGGCCGGCTACGCACGTTACGTATAGATGCAGGCGTTCATGCAGCAGGACCAGGCGGCGCAAAATGTCTAGCAGCACACCTGGAAGATACACATGGATCACCACGCCAATGGGAGGCTCGCCGTCTTCGAGAACGGGCTGCTCGGCGACAAGTACTTCGCACTCGCCGACAAGCGGGGCGGCACTGTGCGAGGTAATGAGTGGCTGGAAATCGCAAGCCAGGTAGGCGCCCTGTACATGAAACGGCTCAAAGGCCTCAGGGGCTGACAAGGGGGCACGTCGCACCTGCGATGAAGGCTGCGGGTTGTAGAGCCCCAGTGCGTGGATCTGGCGGGTGAAATTGGCGAGGCCCTGATCGAACAGATCCTGCATATCTGGCTGGTTCTGGCGTTGCTCGGCATGCCGGCGAAAGAGTGACAGGGGCTCCTGTATGAAAGCGAGATGGCCGTGTTGCAGCAGGTTCACAAACATGGCCAAGTCGTTAATGGCACGAATAACGACGCCGCCCAAAGCGCAGATATGTGGCGCTTTGTCGATCAGTTGGGCGCGACGAAACATCACTGTGCTAGGTTCGCCAATGAAATTGACAGGCCAGTCGCACAGTAGCGAAATGAGGTCTGCACCCTGCAGGCAGGCGTCTTTGTCGAATACTTCACACGTCTGGAGGATGTCAGGCAGTGGCTCGTCTTCGGTTCCAATCAGTCGGCGCCGTGAAGTGACCAGCGAGATATCGTTACGTGCCTCAAGCACGGCGGCAAGGCGCTCGACGCAATTGGGCAGCAACAGATCGTCGTCATTGAGAAACTTGATGTATTCGCCCCGGGATTCTTCCAGGCAGCGACTGAGGTTGAGCTGGCCACCCAACTGCTGTTCGTTGTGCAGGTAGCGCACCGGCACTGCGGTCTGTGCAGCAAGACGCTCGGTGATCAGGCGGATGCCGTCGTCACGACAATCGTCTGTGATCACTATCTCCAGATTCGCGTAGCTCTGGTTCAGTGCGCTACTCAGCGCGGCCTCGAAGAACCGCGGGTTATAGGCAGGTATCGCAATGCTGACCAGCGGTAAGCGGCTGGTCGGGAGGGTATTGGTCATGCTCACACCAACTTGAACAGGGGGCGAAGGTAGAACTCGCTGAGGCCGCCTTCACGGCCGAGGCGATCACAGGTTTCAGCTTGAGCGAGGGCGCCGGGGCTATCGAACAGCTCGATTTTCCGTGTGTGCGGGTCCAATACCAACCCGATGTGTTCGATCTCCCAGCCGGTGCCTCTCAGTGCTGCATCGACGTAAGCGAGTTTTTCGGCCAGTACATTGCGACCCGCCACGGGTTGCGCGGTGTCGCCACCCCAATTGAAACCCATCTGGTAGAGGAGGCAGTCGGCTGACGGGCGAAGCGCCTTCAGAAAACCCTGGATATAACCTTGCAGGGCATGTTTGTCGGGCACAAGCGCGGCATCGAAATCGACTCCTGCATGATGTAATACGTTGAACAACAACAACGTATCGAAATGCCCCGGCATCGCCTGCGCGACTGCGTAGTCGAGGGCTTGCTGTACGACCTCGACGTTGTTCAAATCGAACTCGACGCTCAAGGCGCGAATAAAGTTGGCGCTGGTCTCGTCCAGCTCCCAGGCAACGCAGTGGCTGCTGGGGTAAGTATGAGCGAGGGTGGTGCTGAATAGTCCGGTATTGGCGCCGACATCCAGCAGCCGTTGGCCGCTGAAGTCGAAGTGCGCTTCCAGGTATTCCAGGCGGCCGTGGTCGGCACGCCAACGCGGGTTCACCGGTACGTCAAAGCCTAGTCGTTCTGTCACGAAAGCAGGCAGCGGTTGGTAACAGGCGTGTTTCCCGGAGTGCATATACAGCGCCAGTAGTTGTTCTTTGGTCATTGGCGTTTGCCTGAACGAAGGAATTCGAAGAAGAACAGCCTCAGGCTGTCAGTGGCGAACCAGATGTCATAGCGCGGCAGCCAACAGCAGGCCTTGAGCAGCCAGCTGCGAGCGCCGGCGAAAAAGCGCATGTCACTGCGTGGCTGTCCGACAAAGCCGCCGAGCCAGAGGTACTTGTCCCGTTGCCAGACGCCTAGAAAACGCTGTTGCGCGGCCATTTGCGGCGTCTGGTGCCGATCTTGCACCAACCAGCTGGCGCGGAAGCCATTTTCAAGCGCCAGTTGCATCGGCCCCCAAAGGCGTGGGTTTGCCTCGATGATGAAGTGTTGGCCGGCGCTTTCCATCACCTCAAACATGATGAAGCCGCAATAGTGATGCTGTTCAAGCAATGCCCGCAGGCGCTGGTCGGTATTTGTATCGGGGCAGCGCACCAGCTCGGCGGCAACCATCGATTTGCCTGCCGCCTGCTGGGCGATGTTGCGTTGATAGAGCGCGACGACACCCGCGTCGTTGCGGAAATAGAGATAGTAAAAACTTTGTCCGTCTATATAGCGTTGAATGAGGTAGCGTGCGGCATCGTAGTGGCGTGCATGTTCAGCATACTCGGCAGCACTACGCACCAGCAGCGGGTAAAGGCGCTGGCCATGGGGGCCGCTTTCGACCCTGGGCTTGAGCACAAAGGGCAACTGGCCTTCAGACAATTGCTCGATTTGCGCGGGTATTTTCAGGCCGACGACTTTTGCCGCCGCCAAGAGTTTTTCCTTATCGGAAAACAGATGGTAAATAGCCGGGCTGACAGATATACCCTGGATGCCTTCCAGGAATAACCAGTCTTGCATGCCCATCAGCAGACGGTTTATCGACTCGGCGCTCGGGGCGATGGTCAGCGGGCGTGTGGGGTGGCTGGCCTTGATGTCGAGCAGTAGGCGCTTGAATTCATTTTCATCAAGGGCATCCTGAGTGCGTTGTGCAAACAGGTAGCGGCGAAGGCGTGTGCGATATAGCGCATCTTGAGTGTTGCGTGTGATTAAGACGAAGTCGATGCGGTCGCGCTGAAGGGAGCGACAAAAAGCGCCGACCGCGCGCTCGTTGGCCCCGGTGAATATGATCACCAAAGGCTTTTCAGCGGGTGTCATCGTCATCGCGCAGCCAGTTGTTCAGCGAGCAATTCGGCCAGGCATTCTATGACTCTATCCACGCATTGATCGCTGAGTGAAAGATGAAACGGCAATCCCAGCAAACGCTCCGCTAATTGGTCAACCACTGGCAGCGGGCCAGCCGTATAGGCTTGGAAAGCGGGGTGGCCATGCAGCGGAGGGCAGTACCAGCGCCGGGTTTCGATGTCTTTGCCCAGCAGGCGCAACTGAATATCTACACCGCGTAACCCCGCGGGCAGCATTACGGGCATCAGGCTGTACACGCCATCGACGGGCTTGGACTGGAGTTTCAGTGCAGGGATTTTTTCATTTAGGCGTTCTACGTAGCGTTGATGCAAATTGCGTCGTGCTTCTGCGACAGTTGGCCAATTGTCCATCGCGGCCAGTGCGACGGCGGCGTGGTATTCGCTCATCTTGCCGTTCTCGCCGGCCTCGAAGACCAGGCCTCCACTCTGTGCATCGATGCCGAAGTTACTTAATGCTCGCATGCTTTGGGCGTAGGCGTGGTGGCGCGAAGCCACGAAACCACCTTCACCTCCCCCTAGGGATTTGGTGGCGTGCAGGCTGAAGGCGACTTTGGTCGTCAGTCCAATCTGCTGGTTACCCCAGGCGCCTGCGGCATCGACGACCACCGGAATTCCGGTTTCGGCACTAAAAAGATCCCAGCCAGCGACATCTTGAGCGCAACCGTACGTGGACACCGGCATCACTGCATCGAAGGGCACTTCGGCCAGCACTGCGCGTGCTATGGCGGGGGTCAGCAACCAATTGTCAGGATCGACGTCGCTGATAAGCGGCGTGAGTCCGGCCCGGATGATTGCGGTAGCCGTGGCAACGAACGTCAATCCGGGTACCAATACGCGGCCGCTCTTGCGAAGCTTCAGGGCTTCCAATGCAATTTGCAGCGCACACGTACCATTCGCCATAGACACAACATGGACTTGCGCGGGCTCGCGACTGAAAGAGCGCGATAGCCGGCCCTCTAGCTCATTGACCAGCGGGCCGAAGTTGGTGTACCAGCGGTTTTCATCGATTTGCTTCCAGTACGCAAGAATCTGCTCGACTTTGGGCATTTCCGGAACGAGCAGCTTGATGATGTTTTTCATGGTACGCACAACCGTCAATGAAATGTCGTTCTTGGCAATATGACGAGGCGAAGCAGGAAACATACCAATTTGGTAAAGGGTCGGCTTGGTGGGTTCGCGGTTCTGCGGCATCGAACAATTTGCATAAAACCAACAAGTTAACGCAAACCTTTGATTTTGCTTGGGGTCTGTTGCATTGTGCGCCCGGCGTCACGGGTATAAACTTTGCAAACTTTACACAGAGGCCACTAACGGTTCGTTTGGAGCCGTTCAGTCAGCATGAAACCGATTCAGCTGCCCTTGGGTGTGCGTCTGCGTGACGACGCCACCTTTATCAACTACTACCCAGGCGCCAATGCCGCTGCACTCGGCTATGTCGAGCGGCTCTGCGAAGCCGACGCCGGGTGGACCGAAAGCCTGATCTATTTGTGGGGCAAGCACGGCGTAGGGCGTACCCACCTGTTGCAGGCCGCGTGCCTGCGTTTCGAGCAAATGGGCGAGCCGGCGGTTTACCTGCCCCTGGCTGAGTTGATGGATCGCGGTATCGGCATTTTCGACCATCTTGAGCAGTACGAGCTGGTGTGCCTGGACGATCTGCAAGCGATCGCCGGCAAGGCGGAATGGGAAGAGGCGCTCTTTCACTTGTTCAACCGTTTGCGTGACAGTGGTCGGCGCCTGCTGATTGCCGCGTCTACCTCGCCACGGGAATTGCCGATCAAGCTGGCCGACCTCAAGTCGCGGATGACCTTGGCGCTGATCTTCCAGATGCGCCCGCTCTCCGACGAAGACAAATTGCGTGCCTTGCAACTGCGTGCTTCCCGTCGTGGCCTGCACCTCACCGATGAGGTGGGGCATTTTATTCTCACTCGCGGTACACGCAGCATGAGCGCATTGTTCGATTTGCTCGAACAGCTCGACCAGGCCTCCTTGCAGGCCCAGCGCAAGCTGACCATTCCCTTCTTGAAAGAAACCCTCGGCTGGTAGACAGCCCTTTGTTTTTGCCGCGTTCGGCAAATTCCAGGCGCCAGAAAACCTGCGTTTGAGCCGATGTGGCTACGCAAAAGGCAGGTACGGGGTGTTAAGGGCTTAGATGTCATGGTCCAAACAAGAAGTCACATAGATCACGATTGAATTTGCAAATCGATGTGATAGAGGGCATAGTCTCGTCTTCTTTACATATCAGCCACGGTCGTGCCCATGCTAAATCGCTTCGCACCCCTCGTGCCCCTCGCACTCGTTACCCTGTTGTTTGGTTGCGCCTCCCACCCTCAACAGGTGGCAGAACAGCAAAAACCACAGGTTCAAAATCAGGCAAAATTCGTTGCTGCACAGTCTGCTTCTGTTTATGAAGAAGAGCTGGCAACTGAAAAAGAGCTGACCAACTTCTCCGGTAGCAAGCCTTACCAGCTTCCCGTTCTGGCCGACAGCATCCTCGAACGCGGCATGTCCCTGATCGGTACCCGTTACCGTTTCGGCGGCACTTCTGAAGCCGGCTTCGACTGCAGCGGTTTCATCGGCTATCTGTTTCGTGAAGAAGCGGGCATGAACCTGCCACGCTCCACCCGCGAAATGATCAACGTGGATGCACCGTTGGTCGCGCGCAACAACCTCAAGCCCGGTGATCTGCTTTTCTTCAGTACAGCAGGGCGTGGTCGTGTGAGTCATGCCGGTATCTACTTGGGCGACAACCAGTTTATCCACTCCAGCAGCCGTCGCAGTGGCGGTGTTCGAGTCGACAATCTGGGCGACAGCTACTGGAGCAAAACCTTCATCGAAGCCAAGCGCGCACTCGCCATGGCCCCGACGACAGTTACCGCTAGCAAGTAAACTTAAAGTGATACTTGAAGTTTGACGTGTAAGCGCTAGAATCCCTGGACATTGTTGTAATCCGTTCGCGCGAGCTTTGCTTGCGCGTTCTGGTTTTCAGCGTTCGGCAGCGAAAGCCGCATCCAGACCAGGATTGTTCTGCCCATGTCGACCTCGGCCCGCCTGATCCTCATTCTTTGCGCCGCGCTGCTCAGCGCCTGCGCAAGTCGTCCACCGCCGCCTGCTCCCGTAGCGGTGAAGCCCAAGCCGGTGTTCAACTATTCCAGCCAGAATTTCTCGCCTGCGGCCGAAGACGTCCTCTTCCGTGCCCTGGGCCTGGTCGGCACGCCTTATCGGTGGGGCGGCAATACACCGGACTCCGGGTTTGATTGCAGTGGCCTGATCGGTTTTGTCTTCCGCGACGCTGCCGGTATCTCCCTGCCGCGTACCACTCGCGAATTGATCGTGATGCGTGCGCAAGATGTCAGCGAGCAGAATCTGCAGACGGGCGACCTGTTGTTCTTTGCCACGGGCGGCGGTTCACAGGTCAGCCACGCCGGGATCTACGTCGGTGAAGGCCGTTTTGTGCATGCACCGCAAACCGGCGGTACGGTGAAGCTGGACACCTTGTCCAAGGCGTATTGGCAGAATGCCTACCTGAGCGCCAAGCGCGTGTTGCCAGGCAATCTGGCGCGTAATCCCTAGAAAGCAGCGGCAGGTTTCACGCGTGAAGCTGCAAGCGGTGCGATGCCTGCTTGCGGCGATCAGCTTGAAGCTTGCAGCTCGCCCCTCAAACTACTACCCTTCGCCGCTTGTTCCAGGTGCTCTGTGGCCCATGGGTCGACGGAGTGAAACAGGGAAGCCGGTGAGTGAGCGCACTTGTACACAGTGACGCCGCGATCCCGGCGCTGCCCCCGCAACGGTAAATGAGTCAAGACGCTGCCTTTTGCCACTGTATCGCTCGCGATATGGGAAGGCGCAGCGTCGGTACGCGCTTCTATAAGACGCGCGCCACTCATGAGCCCGGAGACCGGCCTGCAACATCCAACAGCATCACGGTGGGCGATGCTTGGCTATCTGTTTTTTCTTTTTCCTGCCCGCCGTTTTTGTCCAGCCCCAACGGAGAGCTGCCATGACCGATTCCCCCGACCGCGACGAACGCCACCTGGCGCGCATGCTGCGCAAAAAAGCCGTGATCGATGAACGCATCGCCAACTCCCCGAACGAGTGCGGCCTGTTGCTAGTGCTGACCGGCAACGGCAAAGGCAAGAGCAGCTCCGCGTTCGGCATGCTGGCCCGAGCCATGGGGCACGGCATGCAGTGCGGTGTGGTGCAGTTCATCAAGGGGCGCAACAGTACCGGTGAGGAATTGTTCTTCCGCCGTTTCCCCGAGCAAGTGCGCTTTCATGTCATGGGCGAAGGCTTCACCTGGGAAACCCAGGACCGCCAGCGTGACATCGCCGCCGCCGAAGCCGCCTGGGCGGTTTCCCGCGAGTTGCTGCAGGACCCGTCTATCGGTCTTGTCGTACTCGACGAACTGAACATCGCCCTCAAGCACGGCTATCTCGACCTGGACCAGGTGCTCAGCGACCTGCAAGCCCGCCCGCCGATGCAACACGTGGTGGTCACCGGCCGCGGTGCCAAGCCTGAACTGATCGAAATGGGCGACACCGTCACCGAAATGGGCATGCTCAAACACGCGTTCCAAGCCGGTATCAAGGCACAGAAGGGCGTCGAACTTTGAATCAGCCCCGTCATTGCCCGGCCGTCTTGATTGCCGCACCGGCGTCCGGCCAGGGCAAAACCACCGTCACCGCCGCGCTTGCCCGATTGCACCGCAACCTGGGGCGCAGGGTACGCGTGTTCAAATGCGGCCCGGACTTCCTCGATCCGATGATCCACGAACGCGCCAGCGGTGCGCCGGTGTATCAATTGGACATGTGGATGGTGGGCGAGCAGGAAAGTCGTCGCTTGCTATGGGAAGCGGCGGGGGAGGCGGACCTGATCCTGATCGAAGGCGTGATGGGCCTGTTCGATGGCACACCGTCGAGCGCCGACCTGGCGCGACACTTCGGCGTGCCTGTCTTGGGCGTGATTGACGGTACGGCGATGGCCCAGACCTTCGGCGCGTTGGCCCTGGGCCTGGCACGTTATCAGCCGGATCTGCCGTTTGCCGGGGTGCTGGCCAATCGCGTTGGCACCTTGCGTCACGCACAATTGCTCGAAGGCAGCCTCACCGAAGGCCTGCGCTGGTACGGCGCGTTATCCCGCGAGACCGGTATCGAACTGCCTAGCCGTCACTTAGGCCTGGTACAGGCGAGCGAACTGAACGACCTCGATGTGCGTCTCGATGCAGCCGCCCAAGCGCTGGGCAGCAGTTGCGAAGTGGCTTTGCCGCCGCCAGTGACCTTTGCCGCACCGGAAGTGATCGAAACCCAGCCATTGCTCAACGGTGTGCGCATCGCCGTGGCCCGCGACGAAGCCTTCGCGTTTACCTATGGCGCCAGCCTCGACCTGCTGCGGGCAATGGGCGCTGAACTGGAGTTTTTCTCGCCGATCCACGATCGCGAATTGCCTGATGTCGACAGCCTCTATCTGCCCGGTGGTTATCCGGAATTGCACCACCAGGCGCTGGCGGAGAACACCTCGATGCTTGACGCCATCCGCGCTCATCATGCCGCCGGCAAACCGCTGCTCGCCGAATGCGGCGGCATGCTCTACCTGCTGGACTCGCTGACCGATGTCGAGGGTGTTCGCGCCGAACTGGTGGGCCTGCTGCAAGGCGATGCGGTGATGCAGAAGAAACTCGCGGCCTTGGCGCTGCAAAATGTCGAATTGCCCGAAGGCACGCTGCGCGGCCATACCTATCACCACTCCCTGACCACCACCGAATGGCAGCCGATTGCCCGTGGCCTTAGCCCCAATGGCGGACGCGGTGCCGAGGCGGTTTATCGGCAGGGGCGGATGACGGCTTCCTACGTACACTTTTACTTCCCCTCGAATCCCCAGGCGGTGGCCGCATTGTTCGCGCCCGATCCTGTAGGCGCCGGCTTGCCGGCGATGAGGCCATGACCGACAACGCCTTCCCCGAGGCCGACCGCCAGGCCGTCTACCGCGCCATCGCTGAACGTCGCGACATGCGCCACTTCAGCGGCGGCACTGTCGCCCCCGAATTGCTCCATCGTCTGCTCCAGGCCGCGCACCAGGCACCCAGTGTCGGCCTGATGCAGCCCTGGCGTTTTATCCGCATCAGCGACCGTCCGTTGCGTGGGCAGATTCAACAACTGGTGGAAGAAGAACGCATACGCACCGCCGAAGCCCTGGGTGAACGCTCCGATGAGTTCATGAAGCTCAAGGTCGAAGGCATTCACGACTGCGCCGAAGTGCTGGTGGCGGCGTTGATGGATGACCGTGAGCGGCACATTTTTGGGCGGCGCACGTTGCCTGAAATGGACATGGCGTCACTGTCCTGTGCTATTCAGAATCTTTGGCTGGCGGCCCGTGTCGAAGGGCTGGGCATGGGCTGGGTCTCGCTGTTCGAGCCCCAGGCCCTGGCTGATCTGCTGGGTTTGCCACCCGGCGCGAAACCTTTGGCCGTGCTGTGCCTGGGGCCGGTGGCCGAGTTCTACCCGGCCCCGATGTTGCAACTCGAAGGCTGGACCGAGCCTCGGCCGCTGAGTGACATGTTGTATGAGAATGGGTGGGGAGTGAGTCAATGAGTGTGGCCTTGCTGTGTGTCGCTGCAGTCGCGCTGGATGCGCTGCTGGGCGAACCCAGACGCTGGCATCCGCTGGTGGCGTTCGGCAATTTCGCCGGGCGCATCGAGCAACGTTTCAATACCGGTGGTCGCGGCTGGCGCAGTCATGGCGTGACCGCGTGGGTTATCGCCGTGGTGCCGCTGACTCTGCTGGCTACGGCTTTATCCTGGGCGCCGTACATCGGCTGGGTATTGGAGATCCTGGCGTTGTACTGCGCGCTTGGCATGCGCAGCCTTGGCGAGCATGTGATCCCGGTGGCCCAGGCCTTGCGCAGCGATGACCTGGACGAAGCGCGCCGGCGCGTGAGCTACCTCGTAAGCCGTCAGACCAGTGAACTGGACAGCACCGAAGTCGCCCGCGCGGCCACTGAGTCGGTGCTGGAGAACGGCAGCGATGCGGTCTTCGCCGCGCTGTTCTGGTTTGTGCTCGCGGGGGTGCCGGGCGTGGTGCTTTATCGCCTGAGCAACACCCTTGATGCCATGTGGGGCTATCGCAACGAACGTTTTGAACGCTTCGGCTGGGCGGCGGCAAAGATTGACGACGTGCTGAACTACATTCCTGCACGCCTGGTGGCGTTGACCTATGCGGTACTGGGTAAGACTCGTCTGGCGCTCAAATGCTGGCGCACCCAGGGCCCGACCTGGGACAGCCCGAACGCTGGCCCGGTAATGGCTGCCGGTGCCGGCGCCCTGGGCGTGGAGTTGGGCGGCGCCGCCATCTATCACGGTGAAGTGCACCAGCGTCCGCAACTGGGCGAAGGCCCGGCGGCAGATGCCGATTCCATCGACCGGGGCTGGCAACTGGTGCAGCGCGGCGTATGGTTGTGGCTGCTGATTCTATGCGCGGGGGCGCAATTCTATGCTTGAGCACGGTGGCCGGTTGCGCAGGGCGTCGATTCAGTACGGGATAGCCGAGGCCGATTGGCTCGACCTGTCCAGCGGCCTCGCGCCCTGGCCCTGGCCGATTCCCGAGATCCCGCTGCGGGCCTGGGCGCGCCTGCCGGAAACCGACGACGGCCTGGAGCAGGCCGCCAGCGAATACTATGGCGCTGCACACCTGTTGCCGGTGCCCGGCTCCCAGGCGGCCATCCAGTTGCTGCCACGCCTGCGCCGCGCTGGCAAAGTCGGCGTGTTGTCACCGTGCTATGCCGAACACGCCGAAGCCTGGCGCCGCGCCGGCTACGTGGTGCGCGAAGTGCAAGAGCAGGAAGTCGACTTCTTCTTGGAGGGGCTCGACGTACTGGTGGTGGTCAACCCCAACAACCCCACCGGCCTGAACCTGGCCCCACAACGCTTGCTGGACTGGCATTCGCGGCTGGCCCAGCGGGGCGGCTGGCTGGTGGTAGACGAAGCGTTCATGGATGTCACCCCTCAATTCAGCCTGGCGGGCCATGCCCATCAGGTCGGCCTGATCGTGTTGCGCTCGTTCGGTAAATTCTTCGGTCTGGCCGGGGTGCGGCTGGGCTTTGTATTGGCCGAGCGCAAGCTGCTCAAGTTGCTGGCCGAACAGGTCGGCCCCTGGGCCGTCAGCGGACCGACGCGGGTGTTGGGTCAGATATGTCTGCGCGACACCATCGGTCAGGCGCTCCAACGCGTGCGTTGCATCGAGGCAGGCCAGCGTTTGTTCGCCTTGCTGGAGCGCCACGGCTTTCCCCCCCAGGGTGGCTGCGCGTTGTTTCAATGGCTGATCACGCCTCACGCCGAACGCATGCACGAATTCATGGCCCAGCGCGGCATCCTGCTACGGCTGTTTGTCCACGACAGCAGTCTGCGTTTCGGCCTGCCCGACACCGAGGCTGACTGGCTACGGCTGGACGAAGCCTTGGTCGCCTTTAAGGACGCTACATGAGCACGCTGATGGTGCAAGGCACCACCTCCGACGCCGGCAAAAGCACCTTGGTGACGGCGCTGTGCCGCTGGCTGGTCCGTCAGGGCGTGGCGGTGGTGCCGTTCAAGCCGCAGAACATGGCGCTCAACAGCGCCGTGACCGCAGAAGGCGGCGAAATCGGCCGCGCCCAGGCTGTGCAGGCCCAGGCCGCCAACCTGGCGCCGCACACCGACATGAACCCGGTGTTGCTCAAGCCTAACAGTGACACCGGCTCCCAAGTGATCATCCACGGTCGCGCCGTCACCACCATGAACGCTGTGGCCTACCACGACTACAAATCCATCGCGATGCAAGCGGTGCTGGCTTCCCACGCCCGGTTGAGCCAGGCTTACCCCGTGGTAATGGTGGAAGGCGCGGGCTCCCCGGCGGAGATCAACCTGCGCGCCAATGACATCGCCAACATGGGCTTCGCCGAAGCGGTGGATTGCCCGGTTTTGCTGATCGCCGACATCAATCGCGGCGGGGTGTTTGCCCATTTGGTCGGGACCTTGAAATTGCTATCGCCCACGGAGCAGGCACGGGTCAAGGGCTTTATCATTAACCGTTTTCGCGGTGACATCGCGCTGTTGCAACCCGGTCTGGATTGGCTGGAAGCGCGCACCGGCAAACCGGTGGTGGGCGTGTTGCCTTACGTGATGGACCTGCACCTGGAAGCCGAAGACGGCATCGACAGGCGCCAGACCGACAAGGTGGCCCAGGTACTCAAGGTGGTAGTGCCGGTGTTGCCGCGCATCAGCAACCACACGGATTTCGACCCGCTGCGCCTGCATCCTCAAGTGGATCTGCAATTCATCGGGCCAGGCCAGCCAATCCCCGCCGCCGACTTGATCATCCTCCCCGGCTCGAAAAGCGTACGCAGCGACCTGTCCTATTTGCGCACCAACGGCTGGGACACCGCCGTGGCGCGGCACTTGCGCTATGGCGGCAAGGTGCTCGGCATTTGCGGCGGCCTGCAGATGCTCGGCGAGCAGGTGCATGACCCGCTGGGCCTGGAAGGGCCTGCCGGCTCCAGCGATGGGCTTGGGCTGCTGGCGTTCAGCACTACGCTTGAAGAAGAGAAGCAGTTGCGCAACGTGCGCGGGCGGCTGTTGCTGGAGGATGCCGAAGTCTGCGGCTATGAGATTCATGCGGGCGTGACGTCTGGCGACGCTTTGTCGAACGCTGCCGTGTTGCTGGATGACGGTCGCACGGATGGCGCGCAAAGTGCCGACGGGCAAATTCTCGGCACCTACCTGCATGGCTTGTTCGAAAGCCCGGCGGCCTGCAGCGCCTTGCTGCGCTGGGCCGGTCTGCAGGATGTGCAGGCGGTGGATTACCACGCGTTGCGCGAGCGCGATATCGAGCGCCTGGCGGACCTGGTGGAGAATCACTTGGACACCGATTTATTGCGCAAGCTGTGCGGGGTCTGACGGTGAGTACGCGGTCCCGATGTGGGCGCTGGCTTGCCCGCGATAGTGGCCTTAAGGCCGAGCCTTTTCAGCCAACCCAAGGTGCTGTCCCATGCTGCAACTGATCCTCGGTGGCGCCCGTTCCGGCAAAAGCCGTCTTGCCGAAAAGCTCGCCAGCGACAGCGGCTTGCCCGTCACTTACATCGCCACCAGCCAACCGCTGGATGGCGAGATGAATGAACGCGTCGCCCTGCATCGCCAGCGTCGTCCCGATCACTGGGGGCTGATCGAAGAGCCTGTCGAATTGGCGCGCGTGCTGCGCGAAAACGCCGCGCCCGCGCAGTGTCTGCTGGTGGATTGCCTGACTCTGTGGCTGACCAATCTGCTGATGCTGGAAGACTCGAATCGCCTGGTGGCTGAGCGCGATCAGTTGCTGGAAACCCTGGCCGTGCTGCCGGGTGAAATCATTTTTGTCAGCAACGAGACCGGTCTGGGTGTCGTGCCGCTGGGCGAATTGACTCGCCGCTATGTGGATGAAGCCGGTTGGCTGCATCAAGCCTTGGCCGAGCGCTGTCAGCGTGTTGTCCTGACAGTTGCCGGCCTGCCCCTGACGTTGAAAGGTACTGCGTTATGACTGACACCTGGTGGCTCAACCCCTGTAAGGCGATTGACGCGCACGCATACCAACACGCCCTGGCGCGCCAGCAGCAATTGACCAAACCGTCGGGCTCCCTCGGGCAGTTGGAGGCCCTGGCGGTGCAATTGGCCGGCTTGCAGGGCCAGGTCAAACCGTTGGTGGACCACGTGTGGATCGCCATCTTCGCGGGTGACCATGGCGTGGTAGCGGAGGGCGTGTCGGCGTTTCCTCAGGAAGTCACTGGGCAGATGCTGCACAACTTTGTCAGCGGTGGCGCGGCCATCAGCGTCTTGGCGCGACAGTTGGAGGCACAGTTGGAAGTGGTCGACCTTGGCACGGTCACGCCGTCCCTGGACCTGCCAGGTGTGCGCCACCTGAACATCGGTGCGGGCACCGCCAACTTCGTCAATGGCCCGGCAATGACCGAGGCCCAAGGGGGGCTCGCCCTGCAAGCCGGCCGCGACAGTGCGCGGCGAGCATTGGCAAGCGGGGCACAGCTGTTTATCGGTGGCGAGATGGGCATCGGCAACACCACCGCCGCCAGTGCGCTGGCGTGTGCCTTGCTGGACTGTCAGGTCAGTGACCTCACGGGGCCTGGCACTGGGTTGAATGCTCAGGGGGTCAGCCACAAGGTGGCCGTGATCGAACGCGCCCTGGCGTTACATGCCGGCCAGCGTGGTGATGCGTTGCAAACGCTGTTCAATCTCGGCGGCTTTGAGATTGCCGCACTGGTGGGCGCGTACCTGGCCTGTGCGCAGGAAGGCATCGTGGTGCTGGTGGATGGTTTTATCTGCACTGTCGCAGCGCTGGTTGCGACGCGCTTGAACCCGGCATGCCATGAGTGGCTGGTGTTCGGCCATCGCGGTGCTGAACCAGGTCATCGCCATGTGCTGCAAAGCCTCGACGCGAAGCCGCTGCTGGAATTGGGCCTGCGCCTGGGCGAAGGCAGCGGCGCGGCACTGGCGGTTCCCTTGTTGCGCCTGGCATGTGCGCTGCACGGTCAGATGGCGACTTTCGCCGAAGCCGCCGTGGCAGACCGCCCGGTATGACCTTGCGCCTGGACCTGCTGCGTCACGGCGAGACCGAGTTGGGCGGCGGCCTGCGCGGCAGTCTGGACGATGCACTCACCGCCAAGGGTTGGGCGCAAATGCGCGCAGCCGTGGTGGCGCAGGGGCCGTGGGACCGTCTGGTCAGTTCACCGCTGCAACGGTGCGCGCGGTTTGCCGAGGAACTGGGGGCTCAGCTCCATGTGCCGGTGGCCCTGGAAAAGGATCTGCAAGAGCTGCACTTCGGTGCCTGGGAGGGGCAGAGTGCGGCAGCCTTGATGGAGACCGACGCCGAAGGGCTGGGGTTGTTCTGGGCTGATCCCTACCGCTTTACACCACCGGAGGGCGAACCTGTCAGCGCCTTTTCCGACCGGGTTCTGGGCGCTGTCGCGCGCTTGCATCAGGCCTATGCCGGTGAGCGTGTGTTGTTGATCAGTCATGGCGGTGTGATGCGTCTGTTACTGGCGCAAGCGCGTGGTTTGCCGAGGGAGCAACTGTTGAACGTCGAAGTGGGCCATGGCGGGCTGTTCAGTCTGCACGTCAATGCTGGCGGCACACTGACGGAAGTGGGGTAGACATGCTGCCATTCTGGATCGCCCTGCAATTTCTCAGCAGCCTGCCGATTCGCTTGCCGGGTATGCCGCAGCCTCAGGAATTGGGGCGTTCACTGCTGTTTTATCCGGTCGTCGGTCTGTTGTTCGGTGTGTTGTTGTGGGGCCTGAACTCGGTATTGATGGGCGCGCCGTTGTTGCTGCATGCCGCATTGTTGCTGACGGCCTGGGTATTGCTCAGTGGTGGCCTGCACCTGGACGGTTTGGCGGACAGCGCCGACGCCTGGCTCGGCGGTTTTGGCGACCGCGAACGCACGCTGACGATCATGAAGGACCCCCGCAGCGGCCCGATTGCCGTGGTCACCCTGGGGATGGTGCTGCTGCTCAAATTCACTGCGTTGGTGGCCCTGATCGAGCAACCTAACGGCGCAGCACTGATCCTGGCGCCGTTGATTGGCCGCGCATCGATGCTGGCGCTGTTTCTTACCACGCGCTATGTACGTGCCGGCGGATTGGGCCAGGCATTGTCGGATCATTTACCGAGGATCGTCGGCCAACAGGTACTGATCCTCAGTGGTTTAGCCTGCATCCTCATCGGCGGCTTCAGTGGCGGGCTGGCTGTGCTACTTGCCGCGATCTGCTTCATAGGGTTGCGCCAACTGATGGTCAATCGGCTGGGCGGCACCACGGGCGATACCGCAGGCGCTTTGCTGGAACTGCTGGAAGTCGTGGTTCTGGTCGGCCTGGCGCTGTAACACTTTCTTGCATTTCATAAATCGCGGGTATATACACCTTCTATGCTTGCCTCCCAATGTTTGTGCACCAACCTGCGACGTGCCGCCCGTGGCGTCAGCAGGCATTACGACGGCGCCCTTGATGGCTTCGGGATCAACGTCGCCCAGTATTCTTTGTTGTGTAACCTGCAGCGCCTCGATCAGCCGAGTATTTCCAGCCTGGCGGAAGCCATGGGCCTGGATCGCAGCACCTTGGGGCGGAACCTGCGGGTGCTGGAAGGTGAGGGCCTGGTGAAACTGGTGGAAGGCGATGACCTGCGCAACCGCTTGGTGATGTTGACCGAGGACGGTGAAGCACGACTTGCCGCCGCATTACCCGCCTGGGAAGCGGCGCAGCAAAAATTGATCGATCAACTCGGCGCGGAAAAACGCGAAACCTTGTTGGCCTTGCTGGACGAACTCGCCTGAGCGCGGGGTTTGTTCGAATACAAGCGGGTATATACCCGCGAGCGGAGAATAAGAAATGACCTCAATGTGGCGCACCAGTGGTTGGATTCTTGTAGGGAGTGCGCTGATTCTGGCGTTGTCGTTGGGTGTGCGGCACGGTTTTGGCCTGTTCCTGGCACCGATGAGCAGCGAATTTGGCTGGGGCCGTGAAACTTTCGCCTTTGCCATCGCCTTGCAGAACCTGATCTGGGGCCTGGCACAGCCGTTCACCGGCGCTTTGGCTGACCGTTTTGGCGCCACTAGAGCGGTGTTTGTTGGTGGCATCCTGTACGCGGCGGGCCTGGTGTTGATGGGCATGTCCGATTCGGCGTGGTCGTTGTCCCTCAGCGCCGGCTTGCTGATTGGTATCGGTCTGTCCGGCACCTCGTTCTCGGTGATTCTTGGTGTGGTCGGTCGGGCCGTGGCGCCGGAAAAACGCAGCATGGCCATGGGGATTGCGAGTGCTGCCGGTTCGTTCGGTCAGTTCGCCATGGTGCCGGGCACCTTGGGTTTGATCAGTTGGTTGGGCTGGTCTGCTGCATTGCTGGCGCTGGGCCTGATGGTGGCGCTGATTCTACCGCTGGTGGCGATGCTCAAAGACAGGCCATTACCGGTGCTGGCGGGCCAACAAACCTTGCGCGAAGCCTTGAAGGAAGCCTGCTCCCATTCCGGCTTCTGGTTGTTGGCCTTCGGCTTTTTCGTCTGCGGTTTCCAGGTGGTGTTTATCGGCGTGCATTTGCCGGCTTATCTGGTGGACCAGCATTTGCCGGCCACCGTCGGTACCACGGTGCTGGCACTGATCGGCCTGTTCAACATCTTCGGTACCTACACCGCCGGCTGGCTCGGCGGGCGCATGTCCAAACCGCGTTTGCTGACGGGGTTGTACCTGCTGCGCGCGGTGGTGATCGTGCTGTTCCTGTGGGCGCCGGTCACTGAAGTCACGGCTTACCTGTTTGGCATGGCGATGGGCTTCCTGTGGCTGTCTACCGTACCGCTGACCAACGGCACCGTCGCCACATTGTTTGGTGTGCGAAACCTCTCCATGCTTGGCGGGATAGTGTTTTTGTTCCACCAACTCGGTTCGTTTCTGGGCGGCTGGTTGGGCGGGGTGGTCTATGATCGAACCGGCAACTACGATTTGATCTGGCAGGTGGCGATCCTGCTGAGCCTGCTCGCCGCAGCCCTGAATTGGCCGGTACGTGAGCGCCCGGTGGCGCGATTGCAGGCACAGATGGAGGCGGCATGAGCAGAGTGGCACACGGTGTGATACTGGTTGCGGGGCTGGTCCTGGTGGTGTTGGCCTGGTGGGGCTGGCAGCGTGGCGGGCTGGCGTTGATGCAACTGGGCATGTCGATCTGTTAAGTTTCCGGTCTGGCTGCTTTTAGTCAGGTCTCTTCAAAGGACACATAACATGCAGATGCGTTGGCTCGCTGTACCCGTCCTGATGGCCATTGGCAGTGCTGCCCTGGCCGCCAGTTGCCCGCCGCTGTTGGAAGGCCAATTGCCCAAGCTGCGCGCCAAAGAGTCCATCGACCTGTGCCAGCGCTTTGCGGGCAAGCCGCTGGTCATCGTCAACACCGCCAGCTTTTGTGGGTTCGCCCCACAATTCAAAGGCCTCGAAGCTTTGTATCAACGCTACAAGGGCGAAGGGCTGGAAGTGATCGGCGTGCCGTCGGATGACTTCAAGCAGGAAGCCAAGACCGGCGAAGAGACCGCCAAGGTCTGCTACGTGAATTACGGCGTAACCTTCACCATGACCGAGCCACAAAAGGTCAAGGGGCCGGATGCGGTGCACCTGTTCAAGGTATTGGCGCAGCAGACCGACGCGCCGCCGAAGTGGAATTTCTACAAGTATGTGGTGGATAGGCAGGGCAAGGTGATTGCCAATTTTTCCAGCCTCACCAAACCGGACAGCCCGGATTTGATCAAGGCGGTGGAAGAGGCGTTGGCTTCCAAACCCTGACAATCGCCCATTAAAAAGCCCCGCTTCCTTTGCAGGAGGGCGGGGCTTTTTTATACGGCGTCAGATCAGAACTTGTACGTTACGCCCAGGCCAAAACCGTTGGCGCTGTTTTCGTACTTAGCATTGTAGGACTGACCCAATGCATTGGCACGAGCGACCTTGACTGGTTCTTCCTTGAGGTAGGAGTAAGCCAGGTCCACGGTCATATTCGGCATTACATCGTAGCCAAGGCCGAGACTGAAGATAGTCCGGTCACCGGTTGGGATACGCGGCGAACGGTCGGTGTTGTTGGTCGGCGACTGGTCGAAGGTCAGGCCGGTACGCAGCACCACTTGCTTGGTGACACGATACGAGGTACCCACGGCATAGGCCCAAGTGTCGTGCCAATTCTGGTCTTCTTTGATGGTGCCGACAATTTGCGGAGCCAACACACCGCTACCGGCTGCGGCCGATACACCTTCGTTGTTGACGGTGATGTCTTTCAGGCGGCTCCAGCGGGTCCAGGTAGCGCCTGCGTAGAGTTTCCACGCGTCGCTCATATCTTGAGTAACCGACAGGTCCCAGGATTCAGGTGTGTCGATCTTCAGCGACGCGTCGTAGCGGCCATTGTTCAACAGCGAAGCTGGAACGTTGGTGCCTTTGGTCACTTCGGTATGGCCTTCGAGCTTGTACTTCACTTTCGAGTGGTAGGTCAGGCCCACTCGCGTTGTGTCAGTAGCTTGAACCAGCAGGCCGGCATTGAAGCCGACGGCGGTGTCATCACCCTTGATCTTGATGTTGTTGGAGCCGGTACCCGCGACTGGCAGGTTGATATCGGACTCAAGCGTACCAGCGATACGGTTGATGGTCGGACCAAAACCAATGGAAACCCGATCGTTGAAGGCGTAGCTGACCGTCGGCTGGAAAGTGATGACGGTCACTTCGCTTTTGCTGCCAAAGGCTTTGCCTTGGAAGCCACTTTCGTAATCGGTCACAAGGCCAAACGGAGCATAGACGCCGAAACCGACAGCCCATTGATCGTTGAGTTTATTGGTGTAGAAACCGAAAGGAACGGCAGTGAAAGGCACCATATCGCCTTTGTTCGTGCCGCTGGAGCGGCCGCTGACATCCTTGATGTTGCTTGAGGCATCAATCGCCGCAACACCGCCAGTGACTTGCTGGCCTTCAAGGCGAGCCATACCGGCAGGGTTACCATAAACGGTGCTGGCGTTTTCGGCAGAAGAAGAGCGGCCTGCGAAACCCGTACCCATCCCGGCGACGTCTTGTTCGTTAAGGGCAAAGCCACTTGCGAAAATATGAGAAGAGGCCATGGCAACGGCGAGGCTAAGTGTGGTCTTGAGCATTACTTTTTTCATTATTAGAACTCCGTGGTGATCACCGCTGCGGAAAGTAACAATAAAATTAAGATCGCGCTATAGGCTGTAATGCAGGAGATAGAGCGGTTTTGTAGGACAATCCGACCAAAATCCAGGGTTTTTGACGAATCTTGCAAATTGCCCGGTCAGCAAACCACGTGATTCATGGGTGAAACACAGGTGTGCCAGGCTTGAGTGAAATCGCGCAGCCGTCCTTGTGGGTGAAAAATTTCTTTCCAGATACGTGCCATGGCCAAGACATCACCGGGTGGAGGCAGTGTAGGAGTGTGTTGTTCCACCAACAGCCAGGCGATGGCGGTGGCATAACGCAAGTTTACGGTGAGCTCCAGTTGCGGTGCGCTGAGGAACGCATGCTGGCTCGCGAGTCCGCGTACCAGGCTGGCGCGCTCGGGGTCCAGCGCCAGATAGTTGTCCCACAGGGCACGATGGCGTGGTTCGGTGATGCTGTACAGGCCGTGGCCGCGCCGGTCGTGCAAGGCGGAACCGAGTTCCGACTGGCTGGCGGCAATGCCCAGCAGGAGAGACTCCGCCGTCGGGTGATGGCGGCCGAGGTACATCAAGGTCGGCCGGATCACATATCGAGACAATTCGCTGGCAGCGATACCCATACAAGCCTCAATCCGTGAAAGTGGTCGACGAGGCCTGAGAGGGGGGCTTGGCAGCAGTGGATCGGATCTCAGGCTCGTCGGAAGCGGATCATGCCGCTTGAGTTGAAGTGTAGTGTCATATTTGTGATGTAAAGGACTGTTTTTAAAACATCTTATTCATTTAGTTATAACGGTTATATCTATTTGAACTGAGTGCAACGGCCCAATAGGTAAATTCCGGGCAATAAAAAACCCTGTTTTTTAAACAGGGTTTTTGTGTTTCAGCGACGCGGGTCGATCAGGCAATCAATGCCTGACGGGTACGCTCGATCACGGCCTGCAGCGGTTCTGCGCTGGAGTATTGATCGGGGTACAGGCGTTCGCTGTGACGAGCGATGCCGTGTTCGTTGACCAGGGTGAAGCTGAAGCAGCCTTTGCGAGCGGCCATGATCAGGCAGTTCATTGGAGCAAAAGCGTTGGTGAGGGTGCGAATGGCATCCTGAGTATGGATTTGAGCGTTCATATTATTGGTGTTCCTACAAATGACACGGATTAAGAACCGTGCAACGTTAAAACGTTCCAGTAACGTTGATCACCATTGATCAAACGAAGAACCCGACTGGAACAAAGCAGCCAGTTTGAAGCGCTAATAATTTAGGCGCGCTTGGGCTGGCAGGTAGGTACTTAGGAGGGCAGGCAACACAACAGGGGCAAAGGTTCTGGGCCCGGGGTGAAGATCCTGATCAATTTGCAGGTTGGTTCGGTCAGAGTATGGAAACTTCGCGACACCCTTTGCTTGTTCAAAGGCAGTGTCGTCGCAAGTGATACCTGGAAACCATCGAGGTGGTCGATCCCGTGTTGTGCAGGGGAGTTGTTCGACCAGAATTGACTTTCAGCTTGGTACTAACGCCGCGGATAGTAACGGATTGAAACCGGTAAGGGAAGTATGTTAGCTAAAAAACTTTTATCAGCCGCCCAACAGGCCTCGATAGACCAAGACGGTGATCGCTGCTGCCAGTGAGCAGCCCAGTCCGTAGGCTGCAAGGGTCAAGCGCAGGGATTGGCCGGTCTCGACCACCTTCATCACGTCGCCGATGTCGTTTATCCGGCCTTCGCCCAGCTCGATGCAGAGGCTGACGGCAGTGAACGCCGCCGACAGCAGGATCGCGATGGCGAACAGCGCCCCATCCGGTGACGGCAGTGCTGCATTGATCCCCAAGGAAACGGCGCAGATGGCCAATAGCAACACGGCGAATAACAGAATCCCTTTCATCAACTCACCCACTGTTGCGTTGTAGGTCGGGGAGTGTGGCGAGCCGGGAAAGATTTGAAAAGTCCCTGGTTTGTCCAGGCGGTAACATTTTTGTAGCGAGTGGCTTCAAAAAAGGCCGGCGATATAACCATCGAATGGGTACTTGTGCACATTGGTTGCGGAGTGTGTAACCGCGCTGTCAACTGCACTCCAAGGCCGCCATTTGCCTGCAATGGAAATTTAAGTCAATGAAAAATCTGGCTTTTTTTTATTGGTGAAAAAATCGTCAGTTTGACTGCGGGCCCCATTCCATGGGGCTTTGCGCGAGTTAAAGGCGTGTTGTCCACTGAGTTATCCACAGCTTCTGTGGATTGTCCCGAGCGCTTGCTCTAGAACGGGCGTGCACAGTTTTTTCAGCTTTACCTGTACGAAAAAAAGAGTAGAGTGGCGCGCCTTCCGTTCTGTCTCACAGTGCTTTATGAAGTTTCGCTCAGTATCATCTTCTGTTACCGACACCCCTCAAACTGTTACCGCTCCCAAGCGCTTCTCCTTGAAAGTTGCCTTGTGGTTGCTCGACAGTCCGCGCTTGGGTCACAACACCAACGTAAAGCACCTCGCCGGACGTTTGCTCAAGCAGCCGGCCCGTGAAGGTGTGGTCGCTGCGCAAAGCCGCCTGGGCCAACTGATGTGCCGCGAATGCGGGAATGCCCGCGACCGCCGCATCGGCCACGACCTGCTGCGCCTGGCCGCCCGTGCCGGTGACCGCCGCGCCCAGCGCGAACTGGGTCAGGTCGAAGACTGAGCTGTCCTCAGGCCCTCTGCTCCGCTAACCTTGGTTTTTTTCGGTGATGGCAGACATGTCTATGGTTTTTGACTGGACCAGTGTTGCCTTGGGCCTCGCTGGCGCTGCCGTGCCGTTATTGGCCGTGTGCTGGCAGCTGCAGCGACGCTTGAACGCACGCATGACCGGCTGGGAACTGCTCGAAGAGCGCCTGGCCACCGCACAGCTTGCCCAGGAAGGTCTTGCCGCGCAGTTGGATGCGAGCCGCGATGAGATCAGCGATTTGAGCCAAGCCAATGCCGCCAAGCAGGCTGACCTGGCCGCTGTGCGTCGCGAAGTCGAGTTGCTGCAGATCGACCGCGACAACGCCCGCGATGCCGCTCACGCCTGGAACCTCGACCGTAGCGCCAAAGAGACCGAGCTACGCCGCCTCGATGCCTTGTCGGCGGCCTTGCGCGCCGAGCTGCGTGAACAACAGGACAGTCATCAACAACGCCTGACCGACCTGCAAGGCTCGCGTGATGAGTTGCGTGCACAGTTCGCCGAGTTGGCAGGCAAGATCTTCGACGAACGCGAACAGCGCTTCGCCGAAACCAGCCAGGAACGCCTGGGCCAATTGCTCGACCCCTTGAAGGAGCGCATCCAATCCTTCGAGAAACGCGTGGAAGAAAGCTACCAGAACGAGGCGCGCGAGCGTTTTTCCCTGGCCAAGGAGCTGGAACGCCTACAGCAACTGAACCTGCGTCTGTCGGACGAAGCCACCAACCTGACCCGCGCGCTCAAGGGGCAGAAAACCCAAGGTAACTGGGGAGAACTGATCCTTGAACGTGTGCTGGAGCATGCAGGTCTGGAGAAGGGCCGTGAGTACCAGACCCAGGTCAGCCTCAAAGGCCCGGATGGCGAGCGGTTCCAGCCCGACGTGCTGATCATGTTGCCCGGCGACAAGCAGGTGGTGGTGGACTCCAAGGTCAGCCTGACTGCGTATCAGCAGTATGTGGCGGCGGAGGATGACGTCATTGGCCAGGCAGCCCTGAAGCAGCATGTGCTGTCGCTGCGAAATCATGTCAAAGGCCTGGCCGGCAAGGACTACAAACGCCTGGAAGGCCTGCACAGCCTGGATTTCGTGTTGCTGTTCGTGCCGATCGAAGCGGCGTTTTCCGCTGCGTTACAGGCCGAGCCCAACCTGTTTCAGGAGGCGTTCGATCGCCATATCGTGATTGTCAGCCCAACCACCTTGCTTGCGACCTTACGTGTGATCGACAGCCTCTGGAAACAGGAACGCCAGAGCCAGAACGCCCGGGAAATCGCCGAGCGTGCCGGTTGGCTGTACGACAAGTTCGTGCTGTTTATCCAGGACTTGGATGAAGTGGGTAACCGTTTGCAGCAGTTGGATAAGGCTTACAGTGCGGCGCGAAACAAGCTGACAGATGGACGCGGAAATCTGGTCAGCCGGACCGAGCAATTGCGGTTGCTGGGCGCGCGGGCGAGTAAAAGCCTGCCGGCGGATTTGCTGGAGCGTGCGATGACCGACTCCGATGGTGTGGCACACCTGCCCGAATAAAATACGGCGGTGTGCAAACTCCCATATTTGACCGCGCTGGATCGCCCTACAGCGGCAAATGCCGACTCAGCAACGCCCGCAACGCCGCAGGCTTCACCGGCTTGGCCAGATAATCCAACCCCGCCGCATGCACCTCGGCCACCATCTCCGGGCGGCCGTCAGCGCTGATCACCACGCCGGGAATCGGCTCCGCCAATTGCGCTCGCAGCCAACCCATCAGCTCAGTCCCGGTTTCGCCATGGTCCAGGTGGTAGTCCACCAGGGCCAGTTGCGGGCGCACGCCGTCGGCGAGCAACGCTGCACATTGGGCCTGGTCGGTGGCGGTCCACACCTCGCAGCCCCAACGCGTCAGCAGGCTGCGCATGCCGATCAAGATGCTCTCTTCGTTATCCACACACAGCACCTGTGCACCGCTCAATGGCAGGCCGTTTTCCTGGGGGGGCTTGATCGGAGCGCTGACTTGATTGCGCGCCAACGGCACGCGCACGCTGAACACGCTGCCTTTGCCTGGCCATGAGCGCACGCTCAACCGATGGCCGAGTACGCGACACAAGCCATCGGCGATCGCCAGGCCCAGCCCCAGTCCTTTCTCCGCGCGGGTCTGGTGACTGTCCAGGCGCTTGAATTCTTCGAAGATCACCTTCTGTTTATCCAGCGGGATGCCGGGGCCACGGTCCCACACTTCCAGGCACAGCTCGCCCTTGCGTCGGCGTACGCCCAGCAGTACCGGGCCGTCGGCATAACGGAAAGCGTTGGTCAGAAAATTCTGCAGGATGCGCCGCAGCAACTTGATATCGCTGTCGACGCGCAAGCGACTGCCGCGCAGGCGGAAACGCAGGCCTTGCTCCTGGGCCAGCGCTTTAAACTCCGCGCCCAAGGTGTCGAACAGTTCGTTAAGCACAAAAGGCTGGCGCTGCGGATTGATCTTGCCGTTTTCCAGGCGCGAGATGTCCAGCAGGTCGCTGATCAGGTCCTCGGCAGAGCGTAGGGAACTGTCCAGATGCTGCACCAATTGCCGGGCTTCGCTGGACAGGCCGTCGTTCTGATGGGAAAGGGCGGCGGAGAACAGGCGTGCGGCATTCAAGGGTTGCATCAAGTCATGGCTCACGGCCGCCAGAAAGCGCGTCTTCGACTGGCTCGCGGACTCGGCCACGCCCTTGGCATCGGTGAGCGCGACGTTGAGTTGCGACAGTTCGTAGGTACGCGCGGTCACCCGTTGTTCCAGGCCTTCGTTGGCCTCGGTGAGTGCCTGTTCGGCTTCGCGGAACGCGGTGATGTCAGTGAAACTCATGACGAAACCGCCGCCGGGCATCGGGTTGCCGATCAGCTCGATCACCCGGCCATTGGGGAACAAGCGCTCGGAGGTGTGCGCACGGCCCTGGCGCATCCAGTGCAGGCGGCGCGCCACATGCACTTCGGCCTCGCCCGGCCCGCACAGCCCGCGTTCGGCGTTGTAGCGGATGATGTCGGCGATCGGCCGGCCCACGCTGATCAGCCCGTCCGGATAGTTGAACAGCTCCAGATAACGTCGGTTCCAGGCCACCAGCTTGAGGGACTGGTCGACCACGCTGATGCCCTGGGTGATGTTCTCGATGGCGCCTTGCAGCAACGCGCGGTTGAACTGCAGCACCTCCGAGGCTTCATCAGCGATGCGGACGACGTCCTCCAGCTGCATTTCCCGACCTTCGATGGCCGCTTTTACCACTGCGCGTGTCGAAGACGCTCCCAGCACGCCGGCCAATAAGCGCTCGGTATGGGCGATCCAATCGTTGTCGGCGTTCTGGTTGGGGTTGAAGCCCTTTCCCTGGCGATAGGCGAAGCGGATAAAGCTTTGCTGGGCGCGTTCTTCACCGACAAAACGCGCCGCCAGGCTGAGCAAGTCGCTGATTTGCACCGACAACATCGAGCGGGCGCTGGCGCGTTGGCTGATTTCCTGGCCGATGAAACGCCCGGCTTGCCAGTGTTCTGACACGCGTGTGCGCGACAGCATCGACACCCACACAAACAGCGTGAAGTTACCCGCCAGGGAGAACACGGTGCCCAAGGTCAATGAGGTGACGGACAGCCCCAGCGGGTGGGAGTGCATCCAGGTCAGCCCTGGGAAAAGGCTGAGGGACCAGCCCAGGCTTTTCGCCGTCACCGGTAGGACCAAGGTGTAGAACCACAGGAAAGTACCGGCTGCGAGCCCTGCGAACACACCGCGTCGGTTCGCTTGTTTCCAATACAGCGCACCGAGCATGGCCGGCGCCAGTTGGGTCACGGCGGCAAAGGCGATCTGGCCGATGGTCGCCAGGCTCGCAGTAGAGCCGAGCAGGCGATAGCTGACGTAGGCCAGCAACAGAATGATCACGATGCTCACCCGGCGTACCGACAGCATCCAGTGGCGAAACACTTCGAACGGCCGTTCGGCGCTGGAACGACGCAGCAGCCAGGGCAGCAGCATGTCGTTGGACACCATGGTCGACAGGGCGATGCTCGCCACGATCACCATGCCGGTGGCCGCCGACGCACCGCCGATAAATGCCAGCACGGCCAGCGCCGGATGGGCTTCGGCCATGGGCAGGCTGATCACATAGGAGTCCGGCAATACCGAGCTGGGCAGCAGCATCTTGCCGCCGAGGGCGATAGGGATCACGAACAACGCGGCCAGCACCAGGTACGCGGGAAACACCCACTTGGCCAGGCGCAGGTCCTGGGGATCGATGTTCTCCACCACCGTGACATGGAACTGCCGAGGCAGGCAGATAATCGCCATCATGGCCACACCGGTCTGTACCACCATTGATGGCCAGTTGACGGTCTCCTTCCAGTATTCATCCAGGCGAGGCGCGAGCATGGCCTGGCTGAACAGGTCGCCGAAACCGTCGTACAACCCGTAGGTCACAAACGCGCCGACCGCAAGAAACGCGAGCAACTTGACCAGGGATTCAAACGCAATCGCCAGCACCATGCCGCGGTGGTGTTCCGTGGCATCGAGGTTGCGCGTACCAAACACAATGGTGAACAGCGCCAGCACCAGCGAGACGATCAGCGCGGTGTCCTGGGCGCGGGTGCCGGTGGTGTCGGCGCCGGCGCCGATCAGCAGGTTGACGCCCAGTACGATGCCTTTGAGTTGCAGGGCGATATAAGGCAGCACGCCGACCAGGCAGATCAGTGCGACCACCACGGCGAGGGATTGGGATTTGCCGTAGCGCGCCGCAATAAAGTCGGCGATAGAGGTAATGTTTTCCTGCTTGCTGATCAGAATCATCTTCTGCAGCACCCAAGGTGCCAGTACCAACAACAGCACCGGTCCCAGGTAGATCGGTAAAAATGCCCACAACTGTTCGGCAGCCTGGCCTACAGCGCCGAAGAAGGTCCAACTGGTGCAATACACGGCCAGCGACAGGCTGTACACCCAGGCGCGCATACGCGGCGGCAGTGGCGCACGGCGACGATCACCGTAGAAGGCGATGGCAAACATAATGGCCATATAGGCCAGGGCAACGGTGGCGATCAGCCCGCTGGACAGCGTCATGGTAACTCCGAGCATAAGAACACCCGGGCATTCCGGGCCCGGTTGGACAGTCTCGCAGAATGCTGGGGGTTAGTCAGTGTCGACCAAGGTCTGAGCGCGACGTGATGTCGCGGCCTAGCGGGGAGGCAGGGTTTTCTGGCGCAGGATGTAAATAGTCACCAGCACCGCGCTGGTCAGCATGAAACCACGTGCCCACGGCAGTGGCACCAGGTAGCAGGAGACGCTGATGCTCAGCCACATCAGGCCGATGGCGTAGACCTTGCCCTTGAGAGGGATGCCATTGCCGTCCAGGTAATCACGGATCCATGGGCCCAGGCGGGGGTGTTGCACCAGCCAATGGTAGAAACGCGGAGAGCTTCTGGCGAAACAGGCGGCAGCGAGGAGTAGGAAGGGTGTGGTCGGCAATACCGGTAGGAAAATGCCTATCACCCCCAACGCTACGCTCAGCCAGCCGATGGCCAGCAGCCCGTAGCGCAGGAGCAGTGAACGATTGCCCATGGGTGTCACGGGCAAGCGACTCAGTGGTGACGTGGCTTGAGGATCGCCGGTTTTTCGTCAGGAGCGTTGCACAGCAGGTACAGCGCAGTCAGGGCTTCCGGGATCTGAACGATCATGTCGTCCATCAGGTTGGCATCGGCGGCGATGTCGGCGAACTCAGGCTGGTCGTCGAACAGGCCCGAACCGACCATGATCGGCAGCAGCATTTCGCTGACTTCTTCCTCGGCGGTTTCGAACCAGGCGGCTTCGCGCAGGAACACGCCTTCCATGAAGCCGATGCACCAGCCGCGCAGATCGGAGTCATCCGGTTCTTCGCCCAGGTCCAGCTCGCACGGCAGCTCGAATTCCTCGTCGGAGGCCAGTTGGCGACCGATGTGGGCCTTGAGGGCCAGCAGGGTGGATTCGATTTCTTCGCGTTGGGCGGCGTCGGTGTAGTGCGGCTCTTCGGCGAACAACGCGTCGATCCATTCACGGTCAGGTACGACTTCGGAGCAGATCGACAGGGCGGTCAGGTAGCCGTGGGCGGCCACGTAGTCCAGCGCCTCGTCATGCAGCTCATCGGCGTCGAGGAAGGCTTGCAGGCGGGTTAGTTGCTCAGCGAAGGACATTGAAGGACTACCTTGGGAATAAACGATGCTGAATTCTAGGCTTTCTTGAGCGCACAGGCCAGCCGAACGGCATTTTAGATCGCGGTCGCTATTCGTCAGTGGCGCCCTTTGCCAGGTAGCGCTCGGGTATACTGCCGCGTTTTGTGATGCCCTTGCAGGCCAAGCGCCAGTCCGCGAAAACTTCGCTTACGGATTTTTTCCCGTGAAAGCGCATTTTTTCGGCCAGCCTGTACAGAGGGATTTCGGCACTATTTTGGAGTTTTACATGCTCGAGCAGGCACAACGCGTCCTCAAGGACATCTTCGGCTACGACAGTTTTCGTGGCCGCCAGGGTGCGATCATTGAGCGCGTGGCCAGCGGCGGTGACGCCCTGGTCCTGATGCCTACCGGCGGCGGCAAGTCGTTGTGCTTCCAGGTGCCGGCGCTGTTGCGCAATGGCCTGGCGGTGGTGGTGTCGCCGTTGATCGCGTTGATGGACGACCAGGTGGCGACCCTTGAAGAGCTCGGTGTCGCCGCTGCTTCGTTGAACTCTACCCTCAGTGCCGAGCAGCAGCGCGACTTGGCGGCGCGTATCAAGCGCGGTGAAGTGAAGATGCTGTACCTGGCCCCCGAGCGTCTGGTGCAGCCGCGCATGCTGGCTTTTTTGCAGAGCCTGGAAATCGCCCTGTTCGCCATCGACGAAGCCCACTGTGTATCCCAATGGGGTCATGACTTTCGCCGTGAGTATTTGCAACTGGGTCAATTGGCCGAGCTGTTTCCCGATGTGCCGCGCATTGCCCTGACCGCCACCGCTGATAAGCGTACCCGCGAAGAAATCGTCGAGCGCCTGCACCTGCAGAACGCCGAGCGCTTCCTGTCGAGCTTTGACCGGCCGAATATTTTCTACCGCATCGTGCCCAAGGAGCAGCCGCGCAAGCAGTTGCTGGCGTTCCTCTCGGAGCGACGCAGCGATGCGGGCATCGTCTATTGCCTGTCGCGCAAGAAGGTCGATGAAGTCGCCGCGTTTCTCTGTGAGCAAGGCTACCCGGCGCTGCCGTATCACGCCGGCCTGCCGAATGACCTGCGTGCCTACCACCAGAAGCGCTTCCTCAACGAGGAAGGCCTGATCATGGTGGCCACCATCGCGTTCGGCATGGGCATCGACAAGTCCAACGTGCGATTCGTCGCGCACATGGACCTGCCCAAATCCCTTGAGGCCTACTACCAGGAAACCGGGCGTGCCGGCCGTGATGGTTTGCCGGCGGATGCGTGGATGGTCTACGGCCTGCAGGACGTGGTGATGCTCAAGCAGATGCTGCAGAATTCCGAGGGCGACGAGCGCCACAAGCGCCTGGAGCAACACAAGCTCGACGCGATGCTCTCGCTGTGTGAGGAGACCCGCTGCCGCCGCCAGACCTTGCTGGCGTATTTCGATGAAGACATGCCCGAACCCTGTGGCCATTGCGACAACTGTGTCGACGGCGTGCAGACCTGGGATGCCACTGAGCCGGCGCGCCAAGGCTTGTCCGCTATCTACCGCACCGGTCAGCGTTACGGCGTCGGTCACCTGGTGGACGTGTTGCTGGGCAAGGACAACGAGAAGGTGCGCAGCTTCGGCCACGAAAAACTCTCGGTCTACGGCGTCGGCAAGGCCCGCGCCGAAGGTGAGTGGCGCTCGTTGTTCCGGCAGATGGTGGCGCGTGGCCTGGTGGACATCGATATCGAGGGGTTTGGCGGCCTACGTCTGAATGACAGCTGCCGGCCGTTGCTCAAGGGCGAAGTCAGCCTGGAGCTGCGCCGCGACCTCAAGCCGCAAACCACCGCCAAGAGCAGCACCAGCCAGGCCAGCCAGTTGGTGCGTGGCGAAGAACGCGAACAGTGGGAAGCCTTGCGCACCCTGCGACGCAAACTGGCGCAGGAACACAGCGTGCCGCCGTACGTTATTTTCCCCGACTCCACCTTGCTGGAGATGCTGCGCGAGCAGCCCACCAGCATGGCCGAGATGGCGCGGGTCAGTGGGGTGGGCGCGCGCAAGCTGGAGCGTTACGGCCAGGCCTTCCTCGAAGTGCTCGGCGGCCAGGCCGAGGCGCCAAAGGAAGTCGCCGATATCCGCCACGAACTGATCAGCCTGGCACGCGCCGGTATGACCCCGGTCCAGATCGCCGGTCAGTTGCAGTGCTCGGAGAAGAACGTCTACACCTTGCTTGCCGAATCCATTGGCAAGCAGCAACTGTCGTTGGAGCAGGCCCTTGATTTGCCAGAGGATCTGCTCGGTGAAATCCAAGACGCGTTCTTGGACGGAGAGGGCGAATTGCCACCTGTGGCGGAGATTGCCCCGCTGTTTACCGGGCGTGTTCCGGAAGGTGTTTTGTACTGCGTGCGGGCGGCTTTGCAGTCTGAATTCGAAATTTAGTGCGCCAATTGCGACAATGTAACGAATCAGTACATAGCAACTCTTGCCTACGGGCAAAGCTCATGCTTAGCTGACTAATAATTAGCCACACTTTATTTTCAGTCTAAAACATGAGTTTTTTATGCCGTTAACCGATCAACACCGATTTGGCATGCAATTGGCGCAAATGTCCCGTGGTTGGCGCGCCGAGTTGGACCGCCGCCTGGCCGGGCTTGGCCTGTCCCAGGCGCGCTGGCTGGTGCTGTTGCACCTGGCCCGTTTCGAAGAGGCACCCACCCAACGTGAGCTGGCGCAAAGCGTCGGGGTAGAAGGGCCGACACTGGCCCGGCTGCTGGACAGTCTGGAAGGTCAGGGCCTGGTGCAACGCCAGGCCGTGGTGGAAGACCGTCGTGCCAAGCGTATCTTGTTGTGTGACACCGCCCGTCCCTTGATCGAACAGATTGAAACCATCGCTACCGCCCTGCGGCATGAGCTGTTTGTGGGTGTGGATGAAGCTGATTTGAGCGTGTGCATGCGCGTGCATGCACACATCCTGTCGAATCTCGAAAAGTCCTGAAGAAACCACTGGGCGGGCTCACCACAAAAGCCCGTTCCCACATCGGGTTCAGCGTAAGCCTTTAGAACGTCTGCCCCAGGTTCAGGTACACCGCCTTCTGATTATCATCATTGAACCCATAGCTGAAATTCAGTGGCCCCAGCGGTGTATCGAACCCCAGGAAAATACTCGCCGCATTGATATACCCGCTGTCGAATTCATTGTCGTTGTTCCACGCCCGGCCGCGCTCCAGTGACGCGCCTAGGTACAGCGGGAAATCCAGCGGCAGGTACGAACGCGGCGTGAGCCTGCGGTAGTACACCGCGCGCATCAGGCTGATGTTCTGGCCTGAGATTGCGTCCTGGCGGAAGCCCGACAACTGTCGCGCACCGCCCAGCAGGAAGCTGGAAATCACCACGTCCGAATCATCCAGGGTACGCCCGTAGCGCCCGCCCAGCACCAGGGTATCCGGGCCGTGGCTCATGGCTTTGTCGAGCTTGAACTCCCACTGGCGGTAGCGCTGGTCCGAGCCCAGCCCAGGTTCGAACTCGCGGTAGGCCAGGCCGATGTCTTCACCGGTATGGGGGAAGTACACGTTATCCAGGGAATCGAAGGAGTACTTCAGCTCATAGAAGCCTTCGCTGAAACTTACACTGGGCAGATCCCGGTCGCCGATGCGCACATCCGCCTTACCCCAGGCTTCGCCGACGCCAAAGCGGATTTCGCCGCTGTTGCCGATCTGTCGTCCGACGTTCAAGCCGAAGCCGTAGCGTTCCAGGCGGTATTCGGAGATGGGGTCGTTGTCCAGGATCAGCTCGACGTTCTGAGCCTGGGCGCTGATATACGGCGCGACAAAGTAACGCGAACCGGTGTCCATCGGCTGATAGAACTCGCTGTACAGCTCTTGGCGATCACCGATCTGTACCCGCGTCAGCCATTCGGCGCCGAGGCGGTTGATACCATTCATGCGGTAGCTCGCGCCGAGGTTGAAAGCGCTGTCGCCACGCATGTCATCCGACAGGTTCAACCCCAGTCGCAGGTAGTCGGTGCCGCTGCGTTTGCCGCGCGCACTGATCACCAGGGTATTGTCTTGACCCTTTTTCACCACGCGGTATTGCACCTGCTCAAAATAGTCCAGGCCGTAAAGGGTGCCCATGTCCGTTTGCAGGCGGCCCAGGTTCAGCGGTTCGCCCAGGGGTTGGCGGATGTAGTAGCGGATCACGTCGTCGCTGACTTTCGAGTCGTTTTCCACGTTGATGGCGGTGATCACTGGTGTGCGTTCGCCGGGTGCACGGGCGGCCACCAATTGCGGGTCGATCGGCTCGGCAGGGCGCACGTGGGCCAGGCGGGCATCACGGGCGCGGGTGGCGCGGTAGCCGGCATCGATCATGTCTTTGGCGCGGCCGAAGTCAGTCACGCCGTAGGCGGCGAGGGGGGGCTGGATCAGCACGTCCTTGGGGTGCAGGGCCTTGAGTTGTTCTTCGGAATTACGCCGGGTCATCAGGGTGATCGACTGGTTGAGTACGTCCACCACCGTCGCCAGTTGCTTGCGCGAACGCAGCGGGGTGCCGATGTCGACGACGATGGCGATATCCACGCCCATTTCACGCGCCACATCCAGCGGGATGTTGTCGGTCATGCCGCCGTCCACCAGCAGCCGGCCGTCCAGTTCCACTGGCGCGAATACCGCCGGGATCGACATGCTGGCGCGGATTACCTGGGGGAGGTGACCCTTGCGGAACACCACCTTCTCGCCGGTGGTGATATCAGTCGCCACGGCGCGGAAGGGGATCGGCAGCTTGTCGAAGTTACGCGTGTTGCTGCTGTGGGCGAACATGCTTTCCAGCAGCAGCGCCAGGTTCTGGCCCTGGATCACGCCCAGTGGCAGACCCAGGCTGCCGTCGTCGCGGAAGCTGAGTTTCTGCTTGACCAGGAAATCTCGGTCATCCTGCTTGCGCCGGAACGGCACGTCTTCCCGGGGCGGTGCGTCGGACAGCGCCTGTTGCCAGTCGATGCTCAGCGCCAGTTTTTCCAGCTCATCGATCTTGTAGCCCGACGCGTACAGCCCGCCGATCACCGCGCCCATGCTGGTGCCGGCAATCGCGTCGATCTGGATGCCTTGCTCTTCCAGCGCCTTGAGCACGCCGATATGGGCCAAGCCACGGGCGGCGCCGCCGGACAGCACCAGGCCGATTTTCGGACGTGGCGGTTCAACGGCGTCGGCTAGAAGAGGGATCAGGCACAGAAACAGGCAGGACAGCAGGCGGCGCATCATGAATCTCTAGGCTGGGCGATAAAGGCCGGTATTATAGCCACTCGATCCGCCGAGCCCGTTACGCCTGGAACCTCTCAAATTATGTCTTCGATCAAACCCGAGATCGTCATCACCTATTGCACCCAGTGCCAGTGGCTGCTGCGCGCCGCCTGGCTGGCGCAGGAATTGTTGAGTACGTTTGCCGATGACCTGGGGAAAGTGTCGCTGGAGCCGGCCACCGGTGGCGCGTTTCGCATCACCTGCGACGGCGTGCAGATCTGGGAACGTAAGGCTGATGGTGGCTTTCCTGAAGCCAAAGTGCTGAAGCAGCGTGTACGCGACCGGATAGACCCGCAGCGTGACCTGGGGCACAACGATCGTACGCAGTGAAAGTCACCACCTGATGAGGGCGGTGACCTTGTGGTGCAGCGTTATTTGGCCGCCATCTTTTGTTTGATGAAGCCAATAAGCCAGGTCAGCAACAGCCCACCGACGCCACCGCCAACAATATTGCTGCCGACCGCCGCCACATCCAGCGCCTCGCCGCCGGAGGTGCCCGTCAGTGCCGCGACAAGCTGACCCAGCACCAGTCCGCCTACACCACCGATAACGGTATTGAGCCCGGTCCCCAGGCTCTGTTTGGTCATTCCTGCAATGTTGCCGCCGACGGCCCCGCTGATAATCTGCACCAACAAACTGATGAACATTTCCATAGTAAAGCTCCCGCATCGCGTTGAGTTTTTGACCACTCGCGTGCAGCAACTTCAGAGAATACCCAGGCTGTCGTCGAGCTGTCGGTTATCCGTTGAACGACTACTCACTGTTGCGGATATTTAAAGTATAGATCAGACCGTTACAGCGGGCTGTTTGGCTTGGCTGGCGCTGCCCATCAGGCCGGACAGCACAATGGCGACAATGATCAGCGCGCCCCCCAGCAGCATGCGCAACGTCGGGGTTTCGGCAAACAGCAGCCAGGCCGCGGTGATGCCGTAGACCGGCTCCATGGCAAACACCACCGAAGCAGTGCGTGCCTTGATCACTGCGAGGCTGGCGACAAACAGGCTGTGGGCCAGGCCGGTGCAGAACACGCCGAGCAGGCCGATCCACAGCCAGTCAATCGCCCTGACATCCGCCAGCGCCGGGGCCGCGACGGGCAACAGGCACACCGCGACCACCACGTTCTGGCACAGCGCTGCCTGCACCGCCGGGATGCGCCCGGAACTGGCGCGGTTGTTCAGCGACAGCAGCGAAAACAGCAACCCCGAGGCGATCCCCCAGAGCAACCCGCTGGTGGCTTCGCTGGCGAGGTTGAAGTCCGGGGTCACCAGCACCAGGCCGACGCTGACCAGCGCCACTAGCATCACTTCGTTAGCCCGGATGCGCTCGCGGAAGATCAACCCTTCGAGGATCACGGTAAAGGCCGGGAACGCGGTGAAGCCCAGGGTCGCGACGGCCACGCCGGCCACCTTCACCGCTATAAAGAACGTCACCCAATGCGCCGCCAGTAATACACCGCTGACCAGTAGCCGGCGCCAGTCACGCAGCTCCAGCGTTTTCCAGGCGGTGTTGCTGGCGAACCGTGCAAACACCGCCAGGGCAACCACGGCAAACGCGGCGCGGCCAAAGACGATGACGGCCGGCGAGGCGGCGGCCAGTTTGCCGAATACGCCGGTGAGGCCAAACATCAGTGCGCCGATATGCAGGGCGCCGAGGGCTGAGCGGGGAGTCATTGCGATCCTTGAATAAAACGGGTGACAGAAGCGCAGTCTAGTGGCTCGCCAGTACAGGTGTCTGTCGCTCGGCTCGCGATTTTTATCGCGAGGCTCTCGCTACGCGTTGCGTCGCAAAGCACCCGGGGAGGCGCCAAACTCACGCAGCATCGCCGCCGCAAATGCACTTTGCGAGGTATAGCCGACGCGCTCAGCGATTTCGCCGATGGGCAACGGGGTTTTGCGCAGCAGGTCCAAAGCCATTTGCAGGCGACGGCTACGGATATAGTCCATCGGCGTCTGCCCGCATTCCGCCATGAAGCGTGCATGCAAGCGCGGCACCGACAGGTCGGCGATGCGCGCCAGGTCGGCCACCTGCAGCGGGTGTGCAACATGGCGCTCGATATGCGCGTTGAACGCCGCGTACGGCAAACGCCGGCCCAGCGCCGGTTGGGCTGGCGGATGATTGAGACTGGCCATTAGCAGGATCGCACCTTGCTGGACGATCAGCGGGTCATGCACCGGGCTGTGCGCCAGCCATTGCACCAGTTGGTGCTGCCGTGAGTCCAGGGTCAGCCGCGCCGGTTGATCCAGCAGGCGGCGACTGGCATCGGCGTGTTCCCCCAGCGATTGCAGCACCCAGTGCTCGGTGGGCACATCCAGCACCAGGCAGCGGCTGCCATCGCGACTGCAGCACGCATGGTGGGCGGAGAAGGGCAGCACCATCACGCTGCTTTCGCGCACCTGGCTGCCACGGCCGTTCACTTCCAGGTCCAGATGCCCGGACAGGCCGAACACCAATTGCGCATGGTCATGGCTGTGGGCGAGGGGCGCTTCGACGTAGTGGCGTAGGGTGAGGGCGGGTCCCATTGCGGTCTCCTGGGCGGCAAGCGGGCAGTCTACAACGCTTTGCGGGCACTGAGCGCTGTCATCAGACTGACGCATCGTTGTCATGGGCTATTAATCGCCAGGGTGCAAGCTCGCGAAAACACCGTCGAGGGATGCCCATGACCAGTGCCGAGTTCGCCAAGCCCAGCCGCAAGCAACGGGTTCGTACCCTGTGGATATCCGATGTGCACCTGGGCACCCGGGATTGCCAGGCCGAACATTTGTCGCAGTTCCTCAAGGGTTATCACGCCGACAAGGTCTACCTGGTCGGTGACATCATCGACGGCTGGAAACTGCGTGGCGGCATGTATTGGCCCCAGGCCCACACCAACGTGATCCGCCGCCTGCTGACCATGGCCAAGCGCGGTACCGAAGTGATCTACGTCACCGGCAACCATGATGAATTCCTGCGTCGTTATTCCAAGCTGATCCTGGGCAACATCCAATTGGTGGACGAAGCGGTACACGTGACTGCCGATGGCCGGCATCTGTTGGTGATTCATGGCGATCAGTTTGACGTGATCACCCGTTACCACCGCTGGCTGGCGTTCCTTGGTGACTCGGCCTACGAGTTCACCCTCACGCTGAACCGCTGGCTGAACCACTGGCGTGCGCGCTATGGCTATGGCTATTGGTCGCTGTCGGCGTACCTCAAGCACAAGGTCAAGACGGCGGTGAACTTCATCAGCGATTTCGAAGAAGCCATCGCCCATGAAGTGACCAAACGTAAGCTGCACGGCGTGGTCTGCGGGCATATCCACCATGCGGAGATTCGCAAGGTGGGCGAGGTGGATTACCTCAATTGTGGGGATTGGGTGGAGTCGTGCACGGCGTTGATCGAGCACTGGGATGGGAGTATCGAGTTGTATCGGTTGGCGGATGCGCAAGCGAAAGCAGCACTGCTAAAAGCTGAGATGGTTGCGGGCTAGAGGATTCACACAGCCAAGCAATGTGGGAGATGGCAAGCCAGCTCCCACATGGGGTCCCGGTTTCTCAGTTGGAAACGTCGGCGATGGCTTTGGCCAGCAATGTCAGGCGTGTCGCATCGATGCCGGCCACGTTGGCCCGTCCCGAACTCACCATATACACGCTGTGTTTCTCGCGCAGTTGCTTCACCTGTTCGGCACTCAAGCCGGTGTAGGAAAACATCCCGCGCTGCGCCCCGATATGCGCGAACCGCGCCGACAAGCCGTGTGGCGCCAACGCCTCCACCAGCCCCGAACGCAGGTGGGCGATTCGCGAACGCATGGCTTCAACCTCGTCGCTCCACCGCTTTTTCAGCTCGGCATCACCCAGGATGGTCGCCACCACCGCAGCACCATGGTCCGGCGGCGTCGACCACAGGTTACGCGCCGTGTTGGCAAGCTGGCTGCGTACATCCGTCAGCTTCTCGGCATCCGCCGCACACACGATCAACGCGCCGACGCGGTCGCTGTACAAGCCGAAGTTCTTCGAGCACGAACTGGTCACCAGCACTTCCGGCAGCTCCGCCGCAAACAGCCGCACCGCCCAAGCATCCTGCTCCAAGCCGTCGCCAAAGCCCTGGTAGGCGAAGTCGATCAGCGGCAGCAGCTGGCGCTCGCGCACGATCTGCAGTACCTGGCGCCAATCGTCCTGGGACAGGTCGAAACCCGTCGGGTTGTGGCAGCAGGCGTGCAGCAGCACGACATCGCCCTTGGGCACTGTGGACAAGGTGGCGAGCATCGCCGCCACGTCCAGGCGGTTGTCAGCGCCCACGTACGGGTAATGACTGACTGGAATGCCAGCCTTGGCAAAGATAGTTTCGTGGATCGGCCAGGTCGGATTGCTCAGCCACACGCCACGGCCCGGCAGGTTGTGCGCAATGAAGTCGGCGCTCAGGCGCAGGGCGCCAGTGCCGCCTGGGGTCTGGGTGGCGCCGGCGCGGCGCTCGCGAATCAATGTCGAATCGGCACCGAGCACCAGCTCGCTGATCAGCTTGCCGAAGGCCGCATTACCGTGGCCGCCGATGTAGGTCTTGGTGGTTTGCGTGTCCACCAGGCGTTGCTCGGCCAACTTGACCGAGTGCGGAATCGGCGTCAGGCCCTGATCGTCCTTATAGACGCCCACGCCCAGGTCGAATTTGTTCGGGTTGGTGTCCTGGGCGTACAGGTCCATCAGCCCGAGGATCGGGTCGCCGGGCACGCGGCCAATGGCATCGAAATGCATTACTTGCGGCCCTCAGCGTCCTTGGCCACTTCGTCGGTGCGCGCGGCCATGATGAAGTCGTTGCGGTGCAGGCCTTTGATGGAGTGGCTCCACCAGGTCACGGTGACTTTGCCCCATTCGGTGAGCAGGCCCGGGTGATGGCCTTCGGCTTCGGAGATTTCACCCATGGCGTTGGTAAAGGCCAGGGCGAATTTGAAGTTCTTGAACAGGAAAACCTTTTCCAGTTGCATCACGCCGTCGCGGACTTCGATGTTCCAGTCGGGGATCTGCTTGAGCAGCACCGGCAATTCTTCATCGCTGACTTGTGGGGCATCGGCGCGGCAGGCTTCGCAATGGGCTTGGTTCAACGTGGTCATGGTGGTGTCCTGAATTCGAGTGTTTGAAGATCAGTAGCGTCACCCTAAAGCAACGCGCGGCCAGGGAACAGACTCACCTGGCCTCAAGATGTAAGGTTCACGCCGCCTTGGGCTTGGGCGGAAACTTCGGTGCGTGCAGACCCAACTGCATGCCACGCTCCACCATGCCCATGATGTCCTCCTGCGCCACTTCAAACAGGCGCTTGAGGTCAGGCAGCACGAAATACAGCGGTTGCAGAATGTCGATGCGATACGGCGTGCGCATCGCTTCCAGCGGGTCGAACACTTGATGCTCGGGCTCGGACGACAGGCTGTACACCGTCTCCTTGGGCGACGACAGAATGCCGCCACCGTAGATGCGTCGACCTTCGGGCGTGTCCACCAGGCCGAACTCGATGGTCATCCAGTACAGGCGCGCCAGGTACACCCGTTGCTCCTTGGTGGCCGCCAGGCCGAGCTTGCCGTAGGTGTGGGTGAATTCAGCAAACCAAGGGTTGGTCAGCAGCGGGCAGTGGCCGAAGATCTCGTGAAAAATGTCCGGCTCTTGCAGATAGTCCAGTTCTTCGCGGGTGCGGATAAATGTCGCCACCGGAAACTGTTTGCTGGCGAGTAATTCGAAGAACGTCTGGAAGGGGATCAGCGCCGGCACACGGGCGACCTGCCAACCAGTGGTCTCGGCCAGCACCTTGTTGATTTCACCCAGTTGCGGAATACGATCGTGGGGCAGGCCGAGCTTGTCGATGCCATCCAGGTATTCCTGGCAGGCGCGACCCTCGATCACTTTCAACTGGCGAGTGATCAGGGTGTTCCACACCGCATGTTCTTCCTGCGAGTAGTGGATAAAACCTTGCGCATCGGGCTCGCGGGCCACGTATTGCGTCTGCTTCATACGGCTCTCCTGCTAGGCATTCGTTCTTGTTATGTCCTGCGATGAGCTTATTGATACCCCGTGCGCGGCCAGATTCCATCTGTTTAAAGCGGCCACAGGTAGGAAAAGTTACCGCTTTTCGTAAAGTATTCGTTACGCTTGTGGGGTTGGCCGTTGTGCTGGGCTGTGAAAAGCCCGCAGGCTGTCACATAATCTTGACGACTATCTGCGCCCAGCGACAAAAACACGCGGCGCCTCCCCACTTTTCGGGCCTCTTCATGCGTATCAAAGTGCACTGCCAGAACCGCATCGGCATCCTGCGGGACATCCTCAACCTGCTTGTGGAGTATGGCGTCAACGTCGCCAAGGGCGAGGTGGGCGGTGAGCATGGCAATGCCATCTACCTGTTTTGCCCGAACCTGGTGAACATGCAATTCCAGGCGTTGCGCCCGCAGTTCGAGGCGATTGCCGGGGTCTTTGGTGTCAAAAGGGTAGGGCTGATGCCCAGCGAGCGTCGGCATATGGAGCTCAATGCGCTGCTTGGTGCCTTGGAGTTTCCGGTGTTGTCCATCGATATGGGCGGCTCGATTGTCGCCGCCAACCGCGCGGCGGCGCAGTTGCTCGGGGTGCGTGTGGACGAGGTGCCGGGGATTCCGCTGTCGCGCTACGCCGAGGACTTTGATCTGCCCGAACTGGTCCGCGCCAGCAAATCGCGGATCAACGGCCTGCGGGTCAAGGTCAAGGGCGACGTGTTCCTGGCGGATATCGCGCCGCTGCAATCCTCCGAACATGACGACAGCGAAGCCATGGCCGGTGCCGTGCTGACCCTGCACCGCGCTGACCGCGTCGGTGAGCGCATCTACAACGTGCGCAAGCAGGAACTGCGCGGCTTTGACAGCATCTTCCAAAGCTCCAAGGTCATGGCCGCCGTGGTACGCGAAGCCCGACGCATGGCGCCGCTGGATGCGCCTCTATTAATAGAAGGCGAAACCGGCACTGGCAAGGAACTGCTGGCGCGTGCCTGTCACTTGGCCAGCCCACGTGGGCAATCGCCGTTGATGGCGCTCAACTGCGCGGGCCTGCCCGAGTCGATGGCCGAGACCGAGCTGTTCGGCTACGGCCCCGGCGCGTTCGAAGGCGCACGCGCCGAAGGCAAGTTGGGGCTGTTGGAGCTGACGGCGGGGGGGACGTTGTTTCTCGATGGTGTCGGAGAAATGAGCGCACGCTTGCAGGTGAAATTGCTGCGCTTCCTGCAGGACGGTTGCTTCCGTCGCGTAGGCAGCGATGAAGAGGTCTACCTGGACGTGCGCGTGATCTGCGCCACGCAGGTGGACTTGTCCGAGCTGTGCGCCCGTGGCGAATTCCGTCAGGACCTCTACCACCGCCTCAATGTGTTGTCCCTGCATATCCCGCCCCTGCGCGAATGCCTCGACGGGCTGGCGCCCTTGGTGGATCACTTTCTCGACCAGGCCAGCCGGCAGATCGGCTGCCCCCTGCCGAAGCTGGCGCCGGCTGCGATGGATCGCCTGAGCCACTACCACTGGCCAGGCAATGTGCGGCAACTGGAAAACGTGCTGTTCCAGGCGGTGTCGTTGTGCGAGGGCGGGACGGTGAAGGTCGAGCATATCCGCTTGCCGGATTATGGCGTGCGTCAGCCGCTTGGCGATTTTTCCTTGGAGGGCGGCCTGGAGGACATCGTCGGCCGCTTCGAGAAGGCGGTGTTGGAAGCCTTGTACGCCGAGCATTCCAGCAGCCGACAGTTGGGCAAGCGCCTGGGGGTGTCCCACACCACCATCGCCAATAAGTTGCGTGATTACGAAATTCTCAAGGCTGACAAGTGATTGTCTGACACTCCTAGGTCGACACACATTTGATCTTTGTCGCTAATACGACCGGGGTTTGCCGTTAGCGGCAGTAGTCCGCCGTTTTTTCGACTCGCGCCCAATCACGAAATCATCACGCCTCAGCGCAAACCCCCGCCCCGCCTGCACTTCATCGTCTTTTTAAAAGTTGGTTCGCAAATTGCTTAAGCCTCATCAGTACAGCGGTGGGCGGCAAGCGTCCGTCAGAAAGAGGAAAGAGCGTGGACAAGTACCTTTATGTGGCAATGACCGGCGCCAGCCAGAATGCTCTGGCGCAGAAGGCCCATGCCAACAACCTGGCGAACATTTCCACCAATGGTTTCCAACGTGACCTGGAGCAGGCGCGTTCGATGCCGGTGTTCGGTGACAGCTTTCCGGCGCGGGCGTTTGCCATGACCGAACGCCCAGCCACTGACTTCACCCCCGGCGCCATGATCGAGACCGGCCGTGACCTGGACGTTGCCGTCAATGGCGATGGCTGGATGGCCGTGCAGACTCCGGACGGCGGCGAAGCTTACGTGCGCAGCGCGAGCATGAACGTCGATGCATTGGGCGTGCTGCGCGCCGGCAACGGTATGCCGATCATGGGTAACGGTGGTCCGATTGCCGTGCCGCCGCAGCAGAAGATCGAAGTGGGTTCCGACGGCACCATCAGTATCCGTGCCATGGGCGAGGGCCCGCGGGTGATGGCTGAAGTGGACCGCATCAAGCTGGTCCAGCCTGACCTGAAGAACATGAATAAAGGCCTGGACGGCACCATCCACACCAAGGATGGCCAGCCAGCCCAAGCCGACGCGAACGTCAAGCTGACCTCGGGTTTCCTGCAGGCGAGCAACGTCAATGCCGTGGAAGAAATGACCGCGGTGCTGGCGCTTTCCAAACAGTTCGAGCTGCACATCAAGATGATGAACAGCGCTAAGGAAGACGATCAGGCCATGACTCGCGTCATGCAGATGAGCTGATAGCCGCGTCACTGAACCACGACTAATTTCGCAGCGCAGCGCCAACAAACAGGCGCACGAAGGAGAACAGCATGCTTCCGGCTCTATGGGTTGCCAAAACAGGTCTGTCCGCCCAGGACACCAACCTGACCACCATTTCCAACAACCTGGCCAACGTGTCGACCACGGGTTTCAAACGTGACCGCGCCGAGTTCCAGGACTTGCTTTATCAGATCAAGAAGCAACCAGGCGCCCAGTCGACCCAGGACAGCGAACTGCCGTCGGGCCTGCAATTGGGTACCGGTGTGCAGATCGTCGGCACCCAGAAGAACTTCAGCGCCGGTAACCTGCAACAGACCGGCCAGCCGCTGGACATGGCCATCAACGGCCGTGGCTTCTTCCAGATCCTGCAGCCAGACGGCACGACTTCCTACACCCGTGACGGTACTTTCCACCTGGACTCCAACGGCCAGATCGTCACCGCCAACGGTTTCGCCCTGGAGCCGGCCGTGGTTGTTCCTGCTGACGCCAAGACGTTCACCGTCGGCAACGACGGCACTGTGTCCATCACCGTGGCCGGCAACCCGGCGTCGCAAGTGATCGGCAACCTGCAGACCGCCGACTTCATCAACCCGGCCGGCCTGCAAGCCATGGGTAACAACCTGTTCCTGGAAACCGCCTCCAGCGGCGCGCCGCAAATCGGTACGCCTGGCTTGAACGGTTTCGGCACGACGCTGCAAAGCACCCTGGAAACGTCCAACGTGAGCACGGTTGAGGAGATGGTCAACATGATCACCACCCAGCGCGCCTACGAGATGAACTCCAAGGTGATTTCCACCGCCGACCAGATGCTTTCGTTCGTAACGCAGAATCTGTAATCAAGTCTATGGGGCGCTCTTGAGGGCGCCTGCAACACCGTGAGGTAAGGGTCATGAATCGCTATGTTTCCGTTCTGGCATTGAGTGGGATTGCCGTGCTCGCGGGCTGTGTCGCCCCGACGCCAAAACCCAATGACCCGTACTACGCGCCGGTGTTGCCACGTACGCCGTTGCCAGCGGCTGCCAACAATGGTTCGATCTATCAGGCCGGCTTCGAACAGAACCTGTACAGCGACCGCAAGGCGTTCCGGGTCGGTGACATCATCACCATCACCCTGAACGAGCGCACCCAGGCCAGCAAGAACGCCAACTCTCAAGTCGGCAAGACCAGCAAGGCTGGTATCGGTCTGACGTCGTTGTTCGGCGCTGTGCCCAACGTCAACAACCCATTGGGTGATGGCGACCTGAGCCTCAGCGCCGGCTACAGCGGTGACCGTGCCACCAACGGCAAGAGTGCAGCGGGGCAGGGCAACAGCCTGACCGGTTCGATCACCGTGACCGTGGCCGATGTACTGCCCAACGGCATCATCGCCGTACGCGGTGAAAAGTGGATGACCCTCAACACCGGCGACGAGCTGGTGCGCATTGCCGGCATGGTCCGTGCCGATGACATCTCCACCGACAACACCGTGCCGTCCACGCGGATTGCCGATGCACGCATCACTTATTCCGGCACGGGCGCCTTTGCCGATGCGAGCCAGCCAGGCTGGTTCGACCGTTTCTTCCTTAGCCCGCTGTTCCCTTTCTAGGTGGCCACTTTGAACTTCAAACAGCTGATGGCGGCCGCATTCCTGCTTTCCTTGAGCGCTGTCGCCCAGGCCGAACGCCTGAAGGACATCGCCAGCATCTCCGGCGTGCGTTCCAACCAGTTGATCGGCTACGGCCTGGTGGTGGGGCTCAATGGTACGGGTGACCAGACCACGCAGACCCCGTTCACCCTGCAGACCTTCAATAACATGCTCTCGCAGTTCGGCATCAAGGTGCCGGCGGGATCGGGCAACGTGCAGTTGAAAAACGTCGCGGCCGTGTCGATCAGTGCTGACTTGCCGGCGTTCTCCAAGCCGGGCCAAGTGGTGGACATCACCGTGTCGTCCATCGGTAACTCGAAAAGCCTGCGTGGCGGCACCTTGCTGATGACGCCGCTCAAAGGTATTGACGGCAACGTCTACGCCATCGCCCAGGGCAACCTGGTGGTGGGCGGGTTTGACGCCGAAGGTCGCGACGGGTCGAAGATCACCGTCAACGTGCCATCGGCCGGTCGTATCCCGGGTGGCGCCACGGTTGAACGCACCGTGCCGAGCGGTTTCAACCAAGGCAACAGCCTGACCCTGAACCTCAACCGCTCCGACTTCACCACCGCCAAGCGCGTGGTCGACAAGATCAACGACATGCTCGGCCCAGGCGTGGCCCAGGCCATCGACGGCGGCTCGATCCGTGTGACTGCGCCGCTGGATCCAAGCCAGCGTGTCGACTATTTGTCGATCCTGGAAAACCTGGAAGTCGACCCAGGCCAGGCCGTGGCTAAAGTCATCATCAACTCGCGTACCGGCACCATCGTGATCGGCCAGAACGTCAAGGTGTCGCCGGCAGCGGTGACCCACGGCAGCCTGACCGTGACCATCACCGAAGATCCGATCGTCAGCCAGCCAGGGCCTTTGTCCAACGGCCAGACGGCGGTGGTGCCACGTTCGCGCGTCAATGCTCAGCAAGAAGCCAAGCCGATGTTCAAGTTCGGCCCCGGCACCACCCTGGATGAGATTGTCCGTGCGGTGAACCAGGTGGGCGCAGCGCCCGGCGACTTGATGGCGATCCTTGAAGCGCTGAAACAGGCCGGCGCCTTGCAAGCCGACCTGATCGTGATCTGAGGCCATGGCCATGGATATGCGCAAGAGCGGTATCAGCAGCACGGCGGACTCGGGGTCTTATTCCGACTTGAACCGGCTTAACCAGCTCAAGGTCGGCGACGACAAAAACAGCGAAGGCAACATGCGCAAGGTCGCGCAGGAGTTCGAGTCGCTGTTCTTGAGCGAGATGCTCAAGTCCATGCGTTCGGCCACCGAGGCGCTGGGCAAGGACAACCCGATGAACACGCCGGCCGCCAAGCAGTACCAGGAAATGTACGACCAGCAACTGGCGGTCTCGATGTCCCGCGAAGGCGGTGGCATCGGCCTGGCTGACGTGCTGATGCGCCAGATGCAAAAGAACAAACCGGTGGAGGCCCAGGCCGCCACGTTGCAAGGCCCGGCGGCTGCCGAAGCTGTGAAGAAAGTTGATGTGCCGACGGAGATTGCGGCGGGTACCCAGGCTGTAGGTCCGTTGGGCCGCTCCAATGGCCAGCGCCCGCTGTGGGCTTACCGCGTGGCGGAGCCACAGGCCGGCGCCGTGGCCTCCCACAGCAATGACATGGAGCTGATGAATCAGCGCCGTATTGCCTTGCCAAGCAAGCTGACCGATCGCCTGCTCGCCGGCATCGTGCCGAACGCGCCAGTCGCGATCGATGCCAAAAGCGCACCGCTGCGTAACAGTGCGGCCGACGACAACGTGGTCAACAGCACCGCGCGCACGTTTGCCGTGCCGAGCGGGCGCATGCAGGTCTACGGCCGCGCCGTGGCCCAGCCACCGTTGGCGCCGGCGAAGAAAGCCTTCAGTTCGCAGGACGAATTCGTCGCCACCATGTTGCCGATGGCCAAGGCGGCTGCCGCGCGCATTGGTGTCGATCCGAAGTACCTGGTGGCCCAGGCTGCCCTGGAAACCGGTTGGGGTAAATCGGTGATGCGCGCAGAGGATGGCAGCAGCAGCCACAACCTGTTCGGCATCAAGGCTGGCCAGAGTTGGCAGGGCGGCCAGGCCCGCGCGATCACCAGCGAGTTTCGCGATGGGGCGATGGTCAAGGAGACGGCGCAGTTCCGTTCCTACAGCTCGTACCAGGACAGCTTCCACGACCTGGTGACCTTGCTGCAAAGCAATGATCGCTATAAAGAAGTTGTGAAGTCGGCCGACAACCCGGAACAGTTTGTTCGCGAGTTGCAAAAAGCCGGTTACGCCACCGACCCGGCCTATGCCAGCAAGATTTCGCAGATCGCCAAAACGATGGACAGTTACCAGAACTACGCTGCCGCTGGCGCAACCACACATTTATAAGGTCTGAACCATGAGTTTGCTCAGTATCGGGATGTCAGGGCTAAACGCCTCTCAAGGAGCGTTGTCGGTCTTGAGTAACAACATTGCCAACGCCAATACCTCGGGCTACTCGCGCCAGCAGACCACCCAGAGTGCGAGTGCGTCGAACCCGTATGGCGGCGTGTTCATCGGCAGCGGCACGACCCTGGCGGACGTGCGTCGGGTCTACAACGAATTCCTCGATGCGGCCTACCAGAACAGCACTGCGCTCAACAACGATGCCAAGGCTTATTCGAGCCAAGCCAGTGCCATCGACAAAACCCTGTCGGACAAGACCACCGGCATGTCTTCGGTACTCAGTGCGTTCTTCGCCGCGGTGCAGACCTCTGCGGCAAATCCAAGCGATGTTTCCGCGCGGCAGGTGTTGCTGACCAGCGCCCAGACGTTGAGCAATCGTTTCAACTCGATTTCGACCCAACTGAACCAGCAAAAAGAGTCGATCAACGGCCAGTTGAAGACCATGAGCGATCAGGTCAACCAGTTGACCTCTTCGATTGCCTCCCTGAACAAGCAGATCACTCAGGCGCAGGGCTCAAGCAACAGCGCTCCGGCGAACTTGCTGGATGCACGTAATGAGGCAGTACGTTCGCTGAATGAGTTGGTGGGCGTCACTGCCGTCGAAAAGAACGGTGTATTCAGCGTCAGTACCGGCACAGGCCAGTCCCTGGTGCTGGGTGATCAATCCAACAGCATTTCAGCGGTGCCGAGTTCGAGCGACCCTAGCCAGTACACCATCCAGCTCAATGCAGGCGGCGGGACCTCAGTGGACATGGGTAATGTACTCAGCGGCGGCAGTATTGGCGGCTTGCTGCGTTATCGCAGCGATGTCTTGATGCCTGCCATCAATGACCTGGGGCGTATCGCAATCGTAACTGCGGACACGATCAACAGTCAGCTGGGCCAGGGCGTTGACCTGAACGGTGACTTTGGTTCGTCCTTGTTCAAGGATATCAACAGCGCCGCTGCCATTGCGCAACGTAGCGTGGGCGCGGCGGGTAACAGTGCTGGCTCCGGTAACCTGAATGTGACCATCAGTGATACCAGCAAGCTGACCCCCTACGACTATAAAGTCACCTTCACCAGCGGCAACAACTACACGGTGATGCGTTCCGACGGCAAGTCCATGGGGGCGTTCGACACCACTACCACGCCGCCGCCGGTTATTGATGGTTTCACCCTGGCCCTGGATGGCAAGGGGCCGATGGCCGCAGGCGACAGCTTCAAGGTCAGCCCTACTGCCAACGGCGCCACCAACATTGGCACCGATTTGAAGGACGCAAATAAGATCGCGTTCGCCGGGCCGTTGCTGGGTGAGGGCAGCAAGACCAACCAGGGCACCGGCACCTTTACGCCGCCAACCCTGACGGTGCCTATCGATATTCACGGTGGTGCCAATACCGCTCAACTGCGAACCGGCATTGAGCACTCGATGCCGGTAAAAATGGTGTTTGGTAAGCCCGCGGCTGACGGTACTCAGGCCTACACGGTCAACGATGCTCAAGGTAATCCAATCGGCACGGGCAGCATCATTCCGGGCCAAACCAACAAGATCACCATTGATGTGCCGATGCGTGACGCCAACGGTGCGCTGGTGGTGCCGGCCAAGAGCTTCAAGTTTGATACCGCTGTCGGTGGGGCACCCGCCGATGGCGACAGCACGACCTTTTCTTTCAATGCTTCGGGCAAGTCGGATAACCGTAACGCCCAGGCGTTGCTTGACCTGCAAACCAAGGCCACCGTCGGCCTGGCGGATGGTAGCGGTGGAGGCGTGAGCCTGGTAGCGGCCAACAGCCGGTTGGTGTCAACCGTCGGCGCCAAGGCGGCTTCGGGGATTACCGACACCACCGCCACGGGCGCACTGCTCAAGGCCAACCAGGATGCACGCAACTCGGTATCCCAGGTCAATCTGGATGAAGAGGCCGGTGACATGATCAAGTTCCAGCAGTACTACACCGCGTCGTCGCAGATCATCAAAGCTGCGCAAGAAACCTTCAGTACGCTGATCAATAGTCTTTAAGGGAGCCTGGGACGATGCGCATTTCTACCGCACAATACTTCGAAACCACTTCCGCCAAGTATTCGGATAACTACTCAAGCGTCGTGAAGGCCCAGAACCAGGCCAGCACCGGAGTGCGCGTTGAAACTGCCTCCGATGACCCGGTCGCGGCAGCGCGCCTGTTGATGCTGCAGCAACAGAAAGACATGTTGAGCCAGTTCAACGGCAACATCACTAGCTTGAAGAACTCGCTGACCAACGAAGAAAGCGTGCTGGGCTCGATCAACGACGCGCTGCAGAAAGCCAGTGAGCTGGCCTTGCGTGCGGGCGGCTCGCTGAGCGATGCCGATCGCAAGTCGATTGCCGGCGAAATTGGCGCGATAGAGGATCAAGTGCTGGGCTTGCTCAACAGCAAGGATGCGTCGGGCAACTATCTGTTCTCCGGGTCCAAGACTGCGACCCCGCCTTATAGTCGCAACAGCGATGGCACCTATACTTACCAAGGGGACGAGACCCCATTGAGCCTGCAGGTTTCGGATACGCTGAAGATCCAGGCGGGCGATACCGGCAAGAGCATCATGGGGGGAGCGGCGAATTCGGGTCGCACCCAGGCTACCTGGATAGCACCACCGATCGTCCCGCCGGCGACGGCGCCGGTGCCGAACGACAATAAAGTCTCGTTGTCGGCAGGTCTGGTGACATCGGGCACTGACTACACCAAGCAATTTGCCGACGGCCAGCCTTACAAGTTGACCTTTACCAGCAGCACCCAATACAAGGTCTCCGACAAGAACGGTAACGACATCACTTCGGAAATTCCGGGTAATGGTACTTTCGACTCCACCAAGGAAGGCGGTTCCAGCGTGAACCTGCGCGGCGTGAAGTTCGATATCACGCTGGACCTCAAGGATGTTGCGTCGGGGCCGAACGCGGATGCTCTGGTTAAGGACCGTTCGTTTAGTCTGGCCGCCAAGCCGGACACCTTCAGTGTGTCGCGTACTCCAAGCAACCCATCCACTGCGCAGTTGACCAATGCCTCGGTGACCAATCAGGCGGCGTATGCCAGCACATTCCCGGCGAACAGCGGTGCGGTGATCAAATTCACCTCTGGTACTGCGTACGAGGTGTATGCCCAGCCCTACACGGCTGACAGTAAAGCCATTGCTACAGGTGACACGGGAGGCGGCACGACGGTCACGGCGGCCGGGGTGACGTTTGATGTCAGCGGTACACCGCAAAGCGGCGATCAATTCGCAGTCGCTGCAACGACGCAGAAGACTCAGAATGCACTGGATACCCTCAGCCAGCTGCGTCATGCCCTGGAGCAACCGGCCGACGGTAATCCTGCGGCGATGATCAAGCTCAAGGATGCCCTGGATGCTTCCATCGCCAACTTTGGTAATACCCGTACCCAGGTCGATAATGTCCGCGGGTCCATTGGCGCGCGGCAGAATGCACTGGATATTCAGACCAGCGAGAACACCAGCATCGGCCTGGCTAACACCAGCACCATGAGTGATCTGGGCAATATCGATACGGCTCAAGCCGCAATCAACCTGACCTTGCAGCAAACCATGCTGCAAGCCTCCCAGTTGGCCTTCGTGAAAATCTCGCAATTGAGCCTTTTCAACAAGATGTAAGTGGCTCTACGTCAAGCGGCCCGCTCTGGAAACAGGGCGGGCCGTTGTCGTTTCTGGGGCTTAATTGTTTGAAGGTTTTGCACAAAGCACACAAAATTGAGTGACCTGTGAGTCATAAAGCGCATCTTCACTGTATCGTATGAAAAGGATAAGTCGTCACAGGGTCCTTGCGAGGCGGCTTTCAGCGAGATTTTTATGGGGTTATCCCCTTTATTGTCAGCACTCCGGGCGTAGTCCCAGGGGTGTTCTCCAGCTATTTAGTATTGGGAAGCCACAATGATTGGCATAAAAAGCATCGCCAGTTACGTGCCGGCAGACGGGATCGATAACTACGCCCAGGGTGCCAAATTCGCCAAGGATGAAGAGTTCATCATTGGCAAGATCGGTTCGGCGTTCCTGCCGCGCAAGGAAGCCGCGCAGGAAACCTCCGATCTGTGTGTCGAGGCGGTCAACGCTTTGTTTGCCAATAACCCGGATCTGAAGCGCGAGTCCATCGACGCGCTGATCGTCGTCACCCAGAACGGCGATGAAGAAGGGCTGCCGCACACGGCTGCCATCGTCCAGGACAAACTCGGCCTGCCGACCCACGTGGCAGCCTTTGATATCTCCCTGGGCTGCTCCGGCTACGTCTACGGCATCTACGCGATGAAAGGCTTCATGGAAGCCGCAGGCCTGAAAAACGGCCTGCTGATCACCGCCGACCCGTATTCGAAGATCGTCGACCCGGAAGACCGCAACACCACCATGCTGTTCGGCGATGCCGCCACCGCCACCTGGATGGGCGAAGACGCACCGTGGTTGCTGGGCAAGTCGAAGTTCGGCACCGACGGTTCCGGTGCACCGCACCTGAAGGTCAGCGACGGCGTGTTCTTCATGAACGGTCGTCAGGTGTTCAACTTCGCTTTGCTCAAGGTGCCGGCTCACCTGCATGAGCTGCTCAATGAGTCGGACCTGAAGGCTGATGAGATTGATGCCTTCTGCATTCACCAGGGCAGTGCAGCCATTGTCGACGCTGTGGCGCGTCGTTTTGAAGATGCACCGGTGGACAAGTTCATCAAGGACATGGTCGAGACCGGCAACACCGTGTCGTCGAGTATTCCATTGCTGCTGGAAAAGCACGTGATGGACGCCACCTGGAAACGCGTGGCCATCAGCGGTTTTGGTGTGGGCCTGTCGTGGGGTTCGGCGATTCTCTATCGCCCTTGATGCCTTGATAGCTTCAACAAAAAAACGCCGAGGGTCGAATGACCCTCGGCGTTTTTTATTTGGCGCCAGAAAACCCAATGAAATCGGCGTTTCGGGCCTGCGTAAACCCTTGAATTGCAAGGGGTGGCACGGCGCCAGTAAAAAAATTCAAAAAAATCCTCAAGCAACCGGCTACCACGACGATAACTATTACGTAGGTTCTCAGGCCACACCCGGCGGTTGCCAGGGCCGGAAGCCGCAGTATCCATCCAACGAGGATTTCGTCATGGCTTTAACAGTAAACACCAACATTGCTTCCATCACTACCCAGAACGGCCTTGGCAAAGCGGCCAACTCGCTGCAAACCTCCATGCAGCGTCTGTCCACTGGTCTGAGCATCAACAGCGCTAAAGACAACGCTTCGGGCCTGCAGATCTCCAACCGCCTGACCAGCCAGATCAACGGCCTGGGCCAAGCTGTAAAGAACGCCAACGATGGCATCTCCATCGCGCAAACCGCTGAAGGCGCAATGCAGGCTTCGACCGACATTCTGCAAAAAATGCGTACCCTGGCTCTGTCCTCGGCCACCGGCTCCCTGAGCGACGCTGACCGTACTTCCAACCAGGAAGAATACCAGGCGCTGACTTCGGAACTGACCCGTATCTCGCAGACCACTACTTTCGGTGGCCAGAAACTGCTGGACGGTTCGTACGGCACCAAAGCTATCCAGGTTGGCGCTAACGCTAACGAAACCATCAACCTGTCCCTGGACAACGTTGCTGCTAACAACATTGGTTCGCAGCAAATCAAGAGCGTGGGCGTTGCACCTAGCGCTTCGGGTGTTGCTGGCGGCGTGATCGGTATCACCGGTAACGGCCAGACCAACAGCGTAACCGTAGCTGCCGGCAGCTCGGCCAAAACCATTGCCAGCCAACTGAACGGCGCTGTAGGTGGTCTGAGCGCTTCCGCTAGCACTGAAGCTCAGTTTGTAGTCGGCGCTGCTGCCAAGACTGCACCGGCTACTTTCTCGATGACCGTTGGTGGCCAAACCACCACCTTCACCGGCGTGACCGACACCGCCAGCCTGGCCGACCAACTGAAGTCCAACGCTGCCAAACTGGGTATTAGCGTTAACTTCGACGAAGCCAAGCAAAGCCTGTCGGTTAAATCCGACTCCGGTGAAAACCTTGAGTTCAGCGCTGCAACCGCCGCTGGTTCGATCACTGTTGCGACCAAAGACGGCAGCGGTAGCTACGGTAGCGCCGTGGCCATCGCCAACGGCTTGAAAGCCACTGGCGCGGTGAACCTGGATTCTTCCAAAGGCTACGCTCTGAACGGCGCTGGTGTAACTGGTCTGTTCGCTGCTACTGGCACCGCCGCTGCTTCGGCCAAGACTTCTGTTGCTCAAACCGACGTGACCAGTGCCTTCAACGCACAGTCCGCCATCGCTGTAATCGACAAAGCCATTGGCGGCATCGACAGCGTACGTTCGGGCCTGGGTGCTGTTCAGAACCGTCTGACCACAACTGTAGACAACCTGACCAACATTCAGAAGAACTCCACCGCTGCACGTTCGACTGTACAAGACACAGACTTCGCTGCTGAAACAGCCGAGCTGACCAAGCAACAAACCCTGCAGTCGGCGGCTACCGCGATCCTGTCGCAAGCCAACCAACTGCCATCCGCTGTACTGAAGCTGCTTCAGTAATAACGGCGCTTGGTAACTGACGGAAGGGCGCGTTTACGTGCCCTTTCGTCTTTTCGGTTTTAGAGGAGATTGGACATGGATATGAGTGTAAAGCTAGCCTCGTCTTATCCACCGGTTGCACCTCAAAGCGCACCCGTCCCGGCAGTTGCGGACAAAGACAAAACCAGGGTCGAGGCGATTGTGCCGACCACCGGTGAGCCTGAGCGGGCTGACCTTGAAAAAGCAGTCACTGATATTCGAGAATTCGTACAAGCGGCCCAGCGCAAACTGGACTTTTCCATAGATGATTCCACCCATCGGGTTGTGGTCAAGGTTATCGCCACTGAAAGTGGTGAGGTGATTCGCCAGATCCCGTCGGAAACTGCCTTGAAGTTGGCACAGAGCCTGGCGACTGCCAGTCACGTGTTGTTCGACGAAAAGGTCTGAGCTGGCATGAAACTTGTTGCGCTGACGGATTGAAGTGTTGTTCGTCAAGAAAGCGGCAACAATCGAATTAGGAGAAAGACGATGGCGAGTACCACGGTTAACGGTGTTGGTTCGGGTATCGACATTCAGGGCATTGTGAAGTCGCTGGTGGACGCTGATCGTGCGCCCAAGCAGACCCAGATCAACACCCAGTCACAGAAAGCAACTACTCAGCTGTCGTCGATCGGCAAAATTCAGTCGGCTTTGGATGCGTTCCGGGGCGCAATCAAAAGCATGACTGATGACAATAGTTTCAGTGGCTTGACGGGTACGTCATCGAACGAGAAGGTCGCCACCATGACGACGGGGAAGGGGGCAGCCAACGGCAGCTTCAACCTAGTGGTCAACCAATTGGCCCAGCCTTCCAAGTTGTCGACCACAACGCTGACGGGGGGCGCCTCTACGGTGGTCAACAAGGGGGATACGGCCACGACATTATCCATCTCCCAGTCGGGCAAGAAGTTCGACGTGAGTGTTCCGCCAGGTGCAACCTTGCAGCAGGTGCGTGACTCGATTAACTCGCAGTTTGGCACCTCCGGCCTGAGTGCCAACATCGTGACCGATGCCAGTGGTTCGCGCATGGTATTGACCTCTACCACCGGCGGTGTGGGATCGGATCTTACCCTTTCGGGCAACTCGGGTATCGATACCGGTTACAAAGTGATCGATGAGCCCAAGAATGCCGAGTACACGATTGATGGTGTTGCCTATACGGCCAAGACCAACAACATTACGGATGCGGTCAGTGGCGTCAGTATCAAGCTGCTTTCGGTATCTCCGCCAGTCAGCAGTACCGACCCCACCAAGGCGGTCACGACTATTTCTGTCTCTACCAGTACCGCCGCGCTTAAATCCGGGGTCAAGGGTTTCGTCGATAGCTACAATGCTCTGCTCAAGGCGATGAATGCTGAAACCAAGGTGACGAAGGATGCTGCGGGTAACTCCGTGTCGGCTACTCTGACTGGTGATGCGAACATGCGCTCTTTGCAGAGCGCCCTGCGTTCCGAGTTCAATGCCTTGTCGGGGAACGGCCAGTTCAAATCCTTGGCACAATTTGGTATCGGCACCGATTCCAATACCGGTCTGTTGACCATGGATGACAAGGCCTTTGACAAGGCCGCCTTGACCAACGCAGCTGACATCAACAGTATGCTGGGCGGCAAGGACGGCTTGTTGGCCCGCATGACAGCTGCGACAGACGGCTATGCAAAGCCGACCACTGGAGTCTTCGCGACGCGCTCAAGTGCACTCTCCGACAGCCTCAAGAAGCTGACCAAGGATCAGTCGGACCTGGACGCTCACGTCCAGGACCTGACCGACAGCCTGACTCGCAAGTACGCGGCCATGGACTCCCTGGTCGCCCAGCTGCGCCAGCAGAGCAACAACATCATGGGTACTCTCAACGCGCTGAACAACCAGAAAAACAGTTGATCGCGCGCCCATGAAAAAGCCCAGGTCCATCGGCCTGGGCTTTTTTCTTAGAAAGACCATCGGGTTAAAGTTTTTTGCGGCCCAGTCGACACAATGGTTACTGAAATCCTTTTCGCTGTTACCTGTCACGAGGTAGAACCATGAATCCCATGAGAGCCCTTCGCCAATACCAGAAGGTCAATTCCCATGCCCAGATCTCCGAAGCCAGCCCGCATCGCCTGGTGCAAATGCTGATGGAGGGCGGGCTCGACCGCATGGCACAGGCCAAAGGCGCATTGGCTCGTGGGGACATCGCACAAAAGGGCCTGATGCTCGGTAAGGCCATTGATATCATCATTGGGCTGCGTGATGGCCTGGATGCGGAGAAGAGCGAAGATCCGGCTTACGTCCAGCAATTGGAAAGTCTGTACGCGTACATGACCAACCGTTTGATGGAAGCCAATCTGCACAACGATGCCAGCATGATCGACGAAGTCGCTCGGTTGCTGATTACTGTGAAAGAAGGCTGGGATGCCATCGCACTACCACAAGGTGCCGCACAATAAGGCCATCGGCCTTGAGGAATACATCATGAGCCACGCACTGCAACGCATAGACGAAACCCGCGAAGCCCTGATCGGCGCGCTGGCGGAACGGAACTGGGACGCCATCGGCGAACTCGACCTGGGCTGTCGCAACGTGATCGAGGAAGTGCTCAGCGAAGCGCCAGTGAACGAGGACGTGCTGCGAGAGAAGTTGGAAAGCTTGCTAGTGGTGTATCAGCAGTTGCTTGAGGTGACGACCGGCGAGCGCCAGGCGATTTTTGAAGAGATGTCGCTGATCAACCGAGCTAAAAACGCGTCAAAGGTTTACCATCTGTTCGGCTGAATGGGCTCAGTTGGTCCGAACGGTGCGTCATATATTTGACTGTGCCAGCATTTTTGACTTAACTAGTGCTGTTTTCAGATTTCAGACGTCTAGTAAGGTACAAAGTCTTACAGGCGCCTCGATTGCCCTCACTTCGGGGCATGAAGTTTTACTAGGGAAGTTGCTATTGCATGTGGCGTGAAACCAAAATTCTGCTGATTGATGACGATAGCGTCCGCCGCCGCGATTTAGCGGTGATTTTGAATTTTCTCGGCGAAGAAAATTTGCCCTGCGGCAGCCATGACTGGCAGCAGGCGGTCAGCTCATTGTCATCGAGCCGTGAAGTCATTTGTGTGCTGATCGGGACGGTAAACGCTCCTGGCGCTGTTTTGGGCTTGTTAAAGACACTGTCAACCTGGGATGAGTTCCTTCCCGTGTTGCTAATCGGCGATATTTCTTCCGTCGAACTGCCCGAAGACCAGCGCCGCCGGGTGCTGTCCACCCTGGAAATGCCCCCCAGCTACAGCAAATTGCTCGATTCCCTGCACCGTGCCCAGGTCTATCGCGAGATGTACGACCAGGCCCGCGAGCGCGGCCGCCACCGCGAACCCAACCTGTTCCGCAGCCTGGTCGGCACCAGCCGTGCCATCCAGCACGTGCGCCAGATGATGCAGCAAGTGGCTGATACCGACGCCAGCGTGCTGATCCTCGGCGAGTCCGGCACCGGCAAGGAAGTGGTTGCGCGCAATCTGCACTATCACTCCAAGCGCCGCGACGGGCCGTTCGTGCCGGTCAACTGCGGGGCGATCCCGGCGGAACTGCTCGAAAGCGAATTGTTCGGTCACGAGAAGGGCGCCTTTACCGGGGCGATCACCAGCCGTGCCGGGCGTTTTGAATTGGCCAACGGCGGTACGCTGTTCCTCGACGAAATCGGCGACATGCCGCTGCCGATGCAGGTCAAGCTGCTGCGTGTGTTGCAGGAGCGTACCTTCGAGCGCGTGGGCAGCAACAAGACCCAGAGCGTCGATGTGCGCATTATCGCGGCGACCCACAAGAACCTTGAAAGCATGATTGAGGTCGGCAGCTTCCGCGAAGACCTGTACTACCGCCTTAACGTGTTCCCGATCGAAATGGCTCCGTTGCGTGAGCGCGTGGAAGACATTCCGCTGCTGATGAACGAACTGATCTCGCGCATGGAGCACGAAAAGCGCGGTTCGATCCGCTTCAACTCCGCCGCGATCATGTCCCTGTGCCGCCACGGCTGGCCGGGCAACGTGCGCGAGCTGGCCAACCTGGTGGAGCGCATGGCGATCATGCACCCCTACGGCGTGATCGGCGTGGTCGAGTTGCCGAAGAAATTCCGCTACGTCGACGACGAAGACGAGCAACTGGTCGACAGCCTGCGCACTGACATGGAAGAGCGGGTGGCCATCAACGGCCATACCCCGGACTTCGGTTCCACCGCCATGCTGCCGCCGGAAGGCCTGGACTTGAAGGACTACCTCGGCAACCTCGAACAGGGCCTGATCCAACAGGCTTTGGACGACGCCAACGGTATCGTCGCCCGTGCCGCCGAGCGCCTGCGTATCCGTCGAACCACCTTGGTGGAGAAGATGCGCAAGTACGGCATGAGCCGCAAAGAAGGTGACGAACAGGCGGATGATTGACGCCTGTTTTTCAACTAACTGAAAAATAAGGTTATTTTTTTCGGCACGGGTATTGCTACAGCCCTCGCAACGTTCCGTTTAACTGACGGTCAGCCAAGCGAGAGAGCATGATGCCCCACGCCGCCCAACATTCTTCCAGCTCTGCCATCGCGGGGCTCGTTCCGTCTGTAGAACAGCAAAGCCGCCAGGGCCTGGAACAGGCCTTTTCGCAGTTCAGTCAGATGTCCAGCCAATTGACCGACTCTTACAGCTTGCTCGAAGCCCGGGTGTCCGAGCTTAAAGGCGAGCTGGCCGTGGTCAGTGCCCAGCGCATGGAAGAGTTGGCCGAGAAAGAACGCCTGGCCAATCGTCTGCAAAACCTGCTGTCACTGTTGCCCGGTGGCGTGATTGTCATCGACGAAGAGGGCCGCGTGCGCGAAGCCAACCCGGCCGCCTGCGACATGCTCGGCTTGCCCCTGGAAGGCGAGCTGTGGCGGCATGTCATCACCCGCTGCTTTGCCCCCCGTGAAGACGACGGTCACGAAATTTCCCTTAAGGATGGCCGCCGCCTGTCCATCGCCACCCGTTCCCTGGACGCGGAGCCGGGCCAGTTGGTGCTGCTCAACGACCTGACTGAAACCCGTCACCTGCAAGACCAGTTGGCACGCCATGAGCGATTGTCGTCGTTGGGGCGCATGGTCGCTTCTTTGGCGCATCAGATCCGCACACCGCTGTCGGCGGCCTTGATCTACGCCAGTCATTTGACTGATGAGCAATTGCCCGCCGCCACCCACCAGCGTTTTGCCGGCCGCCTCAAGGAGCGTCTGCATGAGTTGGAGCATCAGGTGCGCGACATGCTGGTGTTTGCCCGTGGCGAATTGCCGCTGACCGACCGCATCACGCCGGCGGGGTTGATGCAGGCCTTGCAAGCGGCGGCTGCGCCCCATATCCAAGACGTCCAGGTGCGCTGGCAATGCGACAGCCATCTCGGTGAACTGCTGTGCAACCGCGACACCTTGGTCGGTTCACTGCTCAACCTGATCGAAAACGCCACCCAGGCCAGCGGCCCGGGCGCGCGGCTCAAGGTGCACCTGTACAACCGCGGGCAAAACCTGCGCTTGTGCATCAGCGACAGTGGCAGTGGTATCGAACCTGCCGTGTTGCAGCGTCTGGGCGAACCCTTTTTTACCACCAAGACCAACGGCACCGGCCTGGGCCTGACCGTGGTCAAGGCAGTGGCACGCGCCCATCAGGGAGAATTGCAGCTGCATTCCCGTGTTGGGCGTGGCACCTGTGCATTGATGACCTTGCCGCTGTTTTCCGGCGCGGCAAGCGCGGAGTAGAAAGGTTATGGCTATCAAGGTTCTGTTGGTGGAAGACGATCGCGCCCTGCGTGAAGCATTGGCTGACACGCTGCTGCTGGCGGGCCATGACTACCGGGCGGTCGGTTCTGCCGAGGCTGCCTTGGAGGCGGTGGAGCAGGAGTCCTTCAGCCTGGTGGTCAGCGATGTGAACATGCCCGGCATGGACGGTCACCAATTGCTCGGCCTGCTGCGTGCGCGCCAGCCGCAATTGCCGGTGTTGCTGATGACCGCCCACGGCGCCGTTGAGCGTGCGGTCGACGCCATGCGCCAGGGGGCGGCGGATTACCTGGTCAAGCCATTCGAGCCGAAAGCGTTGATCGAGCTGGTCGTGCGGCATGCCTTGGGCGTGATCCCGCCCAGTGACGGCGAGGGGCCGATTGCCTTCGAGCCGGCCAGTGCACAATTGCTGGAACTGGCGGCCCGCGTGGCGCGCAGTGATTCCACCGTGTTGATTTCCGGCGAGTCCGGCACCGGCAAGGAAGTGCTGGCGCGCTACATCCATCAGCAATCGACCCGCGCCAAGCAACCCTTTATCGCCATTAACTGCGCGGCGATCCCCGACAACATGCTCGAAGCCACGCTGTTCGGTCACGAAAAAGGCTCCTTCACCGGCGCCATCGCAGCCCAGGCGGGCAAGTTCGAACAAGCTGACGGCGGCACCATCCTGCTCGATGAGATTTCGGAAATGCCCCTGGGCCTGCAAGCCAAGTTGCTGCGGGTGTTGCAGGAGCGTGAAGTGGAACGCGTCGGCGCCCGCAAACCGATCCAGCTGGATATCCGTGTGGTTGCCACCACCAACCGTGACCTGGCGGGCGAAGTGGCGGCGGGGCGCTTCCGTGAAGACCTGTTTTACCGCCTCTCCGTATTCCCCCTGGCCTGGCGGCCCTTGCGCGAGCGCCCGGCGGATATCATTCCGCTGGCCGAGCGTCTGCTGAACAACCACGTCAAAAAAATGAAGCATGCCCAGGCGCGGCTGTCGGCCGAGGCTCAGGCCTGTCTGATCGCATACCCGTGGCCGGGCAATGTGCGGGAATTGGACAACGCCATCCAGCGCGCGCTGATCCTGCAGCAGGGTGGCTTGATCCAGCCCCAGGATTTTTGTTTGGCGATGGGCAGCGGTGCGGCGCCGTTGCCGACTCTGGCGCCCACGCCTGTGGTGGTCGAAGCCGAGACCGCCGGTGCCTTGGGCGACGACCTGCGTCGCCGCGAATTCCAGATGATCATCGACACCCTGCGTTCCGAGCGCGGCCGCCGCAAAGAGGCTGCCGAACGCTTGGGCATCAGCCCGCGCACCCTGCGCTACAAGCTGGCGCAGATGCGCGACGCCGGGATGGATGTGGAAGCGTATCTATTCGCCACATAACCGGTAACAAGGTCGACAAGGTTTGTCGCCTTTTCTTACGAGTTGATACAGAGCTGGCACCCTTGTTGCTACTTCCCTAGTAATTGCGGCGTAGCGTCAAAAAACATGCGGGTTGTCGGAGAGAGAAGTTCATGAGCCAGGGTATTGAGTTCAATCGGTTGATGTTGGATATGCGCGCCATGCAAATGGATGCCATGGCTCAACCGAAATCCGTCGCGCCAGCGCCGGAATTGGGCCAAAGCAGCTTCGCCGATATGCTCGGTCAGGCCATCAACAAAGTCAGTGACACCCAGCAAGCCTCCAGCCAGTTGGCCAATGCCTTTGAAATTGGCAAAAGCGGCGTGGACCTCACCGATGTGATGGTCGCCTCGCAAAAGGCCAGTGTTTCCTTCCAGGCGCTGACCCAGGTGCGTAACAAGCTGGTTCAGGCCTATCAAGACATCATGCAGATGCCGGTTTAAGGACGAGATTTAAGTCATGGCAGAAGCACTCGTGGACAACGCACCCGCCAAGGCAGATGGCAAGCCGCCGCTGTTTGGCCTGTCGTTCCTGGAAAACCTCTCCGAAATGACCATGCTGCGTCAGGTGGGCCTGATGGTCGGCCTGGCCGCCAGCGTGGCGATTGGTTTTGCCGTGGTGCTGTGGTCGCAGCAACCTGATTACCGGCCGCTGTACGGCAGCCTGGCGGGCATGGACTCCAAGCAGATCATGGAAACCCTGGCCGCCGCCGACATCGCCTACACCGTGGAGCCCAACTCCGGGGCCCTGCTGGTCAAGGCCGACGACGTGGCTCGTGCGCGCATGAAGCTTGCCGCCGCCGGCGTGACCCCGTCCGACAGCAATATCGGTTTTGAGATCCTCGACAAGGACCAGGGCCTGGGCACCAGCCAGTTCATGGAAGCCACCCGCTACCGCCGTGGCCTGGAAGGCGAGCTGGCACGCACCATCTCCAGCTTGAACAACGTCAAGGGCGCCCGCGTGCACCTGGCCATCCCGAAAAGCTCGGTGTTTGTGCGCGACGAGCGCAAGCCCAGCGCCTCGGTGTTGGTTGAACTGTTTGCTGGCCGCTCCCTGGAGCCTGGCCAGGTCCTGGCGATCGTCAACCTGGTCGCCACCAGCGTGCCCGAGCTGAGCAAATCGCAGATCACCGTGGTGGACCAGAAGGGCAACCTGCTGTCCGACCAGGCGGAAAACTCCGCGCTGACCCAGGCCGGCAAGCAGTTCGACTACAGTCGTCGCGTCGAAAGCATGCTCACCCAGCGTGTGCACAACATCCTGCAACCGGTGCTGGGCAACGACCGCTACAAGGCCGAAGTGTCGGCCGATGTGGACTTCAGCGCCGTCGAGTCGACCTCCGAGCAGTTCAACCCGGACCAGCCTGCCTTGCGCAGCGAGCAGTCCACCAGCGAACAACGCACCGCCGCCAATGGCCCGCCGCAAGGTGTGCCGGGCGCATTGAGCAACCAGCCGCCAGCCCCGGCTTCGGCGCCGCAAACCACCGGTGGCGCTACTGCCAGTGCTGGCGCGATTCAGCCAGGCCAGCCACTGCTGGATGCCAACGGCCAGCAAATCATGGACCCGGCCACTGGCCAGCCGATGCTCGCCCCGTACCCGGCGGACAAACGTAACCAGTCCACCAAGAACTTCGAACTCGACCGTTCCATCAGCCACACCAAGCAACAACAGGGTCGCGTCAATCGCCTGTCGGTGTCAGTGGTGGTGGATGACCAGGTCAAGGTCAATGCCGCTGACGGCGCCGTCACCCGTGCGCCATGGAGCGCCGACGAATTGGCGCGCTTTACCCGTCTGGTGCAGGACGCTGTGGGTTTTGACGCCAGCCGTGGTGACAGTGTCAGCGTGATTAACATGCCGTTCTCCGCCGAGCGTGGCGAAGTGATCGCTGAACCGGCGTTCTACTCGCAGCCGTGGTTCTGGGACATCGTCAAGCAAGTGCTGGGTGTGTTGTTCATCCTGGTGCTGGTGTTTGGCGTGCTGCGCCCGGTGCTCAACAACATCACCGGCAACGGCAAAAAACAGCTGGCCCTGGCCGGTGGCGACGTCGAGCTGGGCGGCATGGGCGGCCTCGACGGCGAACTGGCCAACGACCGCGTCAGCCTCGGCGGCCCGCAAAGCATCCTGTTGCCAAGCCCGAGCGAAGGCTATGACGCTCAGTTGAACGCAATCAAGAGTCTGGTGGCAGAAGACCCGGGCCGTGTGGCCCAGGTCGTGAAAGAGTGGATCAACGCAGATGAGTGATAATCGAGCCGCTGTTGCCAAGCTCACCAAGGTCGACAAAGCCGCAGTCCTGCTGCTGTCCCTCGGTGAAACCGACGCCGCCCAAGTGCTGCGCCACATGGGGCCCAAAGAGGTTCAACGTGTGGGCGTGGCCATGGCGCAGATGCGCAATGTGCACCGCGAACAAGTCGAGCAAGTGATGAGCGAGTTCGTCGAGATCGTCGGCGACCAGACCAGCCTGGGCGTCGGCTCCGACAGCTACATCCGCAAGATGCTCACCTCGGCCCTGGGCGAAGACAAGGCCAACGGCCTGATCGACCGCATCCTGCTCGGTGGCAACACCAGCGGCCTCGACAGCCTGAAATGGATGGAGCCCCGCGCCGTTGCCGACGTGATCCGCTACGAACACCCGCAGATCCAGGCGATCGTGGTGGCGTACCTGGACCCCGACCAGGCCGGTGAAGTCCTCGGCCACTTCGACCATAAGGTGCGCCTGGACATCATCCTGCGCGTGTCGTCGCTGAACACCGTACAGCCGGCAGCGCTGAAAGAGCTCAACACGATTCTGGAGAAGCAGTTCTCCGGCAACTCGAATGCCTCGCGCACCACCTTGGGCGGTATCAAGCGCGCGGCCGATATCATGAACTTCCTCGACAGCTCGGTCGAAGGCCAGTTGATGGACTCGATCCGCGAGATCGACGACACCCTGTCCGGCCAGATCGAAGACCTCATGTTCGTGTTCAACAACCTCTCCGATGTCGACGACCGTGGCATCCAGGCGTTGCTGCGCGAAGTGTCTTCCGACGTGCTGGTGCTGGCCCTCAAGGGCTCGGACGAAAACGTCAAAGAGAAGATCTTCAAGAACATGTCCAAGCGTGCCTCGGAACTGCTGCGCGACGACCTGGAAGCCAAAGGTCCGGTGCGGGTCAGCGACGTGGAAACCGCGCAGAAAGAAATCCTCACCATTGCCCGCCGTATGGCCGAAGCCGGAGAAATCGTTCTCGGCGGGAAGGGCGGCGAAGAAATGATCTAAGGCGCCTTTCATGTCGAACAAAGATGAGGCGCCCAGCGATCTGATTCGCGCGCGGGACGTCGGTGGGTTCGACATCTGGTCGTTGCCCAGCTTCGATCCACATGTGCCCGAGCCTGAGCCTGAACCGGTTGAAGAGCCGCCGGCGGAAATGGAAGAAGTGCCGCTGGATGAAGTCCAGCCACTGACCCTCGAAGAATTGGAAGCTATCCGCCAGGAGGCCTACAACGAGGGCTTCGCGGCGGGTGAAAAAGATGGTTTTCGCAGCACCACTCTCAAGGTCCGTCAGGAAGCCGAGGAGGCGCTGAGCGCCAAATTGGCCAGCCTGGAGCGCTTGATGGCCGGCCTGTTCGACCCCATCGCCGAGCAGGATTCGCAGATCGAAAAAGCCATGGTCGAGCTGGTGCAGCACATCGCCCGCCAGGTGATCCAGCGCGAGTTGGTGCTGGACTCCAGCCATATCGAAAGCGTGATGCGCGAAGCCCTCAAGCTGCTGCCCCTGGGTGTCGGCAATGTACGGCTGTACATCAATCCCCAGGATTTTGAACAGGTCAAAGCCCTGCGCGAGCGCCATGAAGAAACCTGGCGCATCGTCGAGGACGCGTCGTTGCAGCCCGGTGGTTGTCGAGTCGAAACCGAGCACAGCCGCATCGATGCCACGGTGGAAACCCGCATCAGCCAGATCATGGCCAAGCTGCTGGATCAGGCCCATGAGCAGGTGTTGAACCCCGCCGAGCCAGACCTGAGCGTGGACCTGGACGCCCCCGATGCGCCTTGATCGCACCAGTTTCGCCAAGCGCTTGAGCGGCTACGCCGAAGCCGCCGAGTTGCCTGGCCAGCCGATCCTTGAAGGACGCCTGTTGCGCATGGTCGGCCTGACCCTCGAAGCCGAAGGCCTGCGTGCTGCCATGGGTAGCCGTTGCATGGTGATCAACGACGACAGCTACCACCCGGTGCAGGTCGAAGCCGAAGTCATGGGCTTTTCCGGCAGCAAGATTTTCCTGATGCCCGTGGGCAGCCTGGCGGGCATTGCCCCCGGCGCGCGCGTGGTGCCCTTGGCCGATACCGGCCGCCTGCCGATGGGCATGAGCATGCTCGGCCGCGTGCTTGATGGCGCCGGTCGCGCGCTGGATGGCAAAGGCGGCATGAAGGCCGAAGACTGGGTGCCGATGGATGGCCCCACCATCAATCCGCTCAACCGTAACCCCATCAGCGTGCCGCTGGACGTGGGCATCCGCAGCATCAACGGATTATTGACGGTCGGCCGCGGCCAGCGTCTGGGCCTGTTTGCCGGTACGGGCGTGGGTAAGTCGGTACTGCTGGGCATGATGACGCGCTTTACCGAGGCCGACATCATCGTGGTGGGGCTGATCGGTGAGCGGGGCCGCGAGGTGAAGGAATTCATCGAGCACAGCCTTGGTGAAGAAGGCCTCAAGCGTTCGGTCGTCGTCGCTTCCCCGGCGGACGATGCACCACTGATGCGTTTGCGCGCCGCCATGTACTGCACACGCATCGCCGAATACTTTCGTGACAAGGGCAAGAACGTGCTGTTGCTGATGGATTCGCTCACGCGTTTCGCCCAGGCCCAGCGGGAAATCGCCCTGGCCATCGGTGAACCACCGGCCACCAAGGGGTATCCGCCCTCGGTGTTCGCCAAGCTGCCCAAGCTGGTGGAACGTGCCGGTAATGCCGAGGCGGGCGGGGGCTCGATCACGGCGTTCTATACCGTGCTGTCCGAAGGTGATGACCAGCAAGACCCGATTGCTGACTCGGCGCGGGGTGTGCTCGACGGCCACATTGTGCTGTCGCGGCGTTTGGCCGAAGAGGGGCATTACCCGGCCATCGATATCGAAGCGTCCATCAGCCGGGTGATGCCGGCGGTGGTGACGCCGGAGCATATGATTCGCGCGCAACAATTCAAGCAGTTATGGTCGCGCTACCAACAGAGCCGCGATCTGATCAGCGTCGGCGCCTACGTGGCGGGCGGCGATCGCGACACCGACCTGGCCATCGCCCTGCAACCGCAACTGGTGACCTACTTGCGCCAAGGCCTCAACGACAAGATCAGCATGGGTGAAAGCGAAGCGCACCTGCAGTCGATCTTCGCCCCGGCGCCGGGCGGCTAAGCCATGGCCAACAGCCGCGCCGCACGCCTGGCTCCGGTGGTGGACATGGCCGAAAAGGCCGAGAAAACCGCCGTGCAGCGCCTGGGTTACTTCCAGGGGCAGGTGCGCTTGGCCGAGAGCAAGCTGGGCGACCTGGAGCGCTTTCGGGGCGAATACCAGCAGCAGTGGATCGAGCGTGGCGCCAAAGGTGTGTCCGGCCAATGGCTGATGGGCTACCAGGGCTTTCTCAACCAACTGGAAACGGCTGTCGGCCAGCAGCGCCAGAGCCTGGCGTGGCACCAGAACAACCTCGATAAAGCCCGCGAAAGCTGGCAAGCCGCGTTTGCCCGGGTCGAAGGCCTGCGCAAGCTGGTGCAGCGCTATATCGACGAGGCGCGGGCCATCGAAGACAAGCGTGAACAGAAGCTGCTCGACGAACTCTCCCAACGCATGCCGCGCAAAGACGTCTATTGATAGTTGCCCATGGCGCCTTCTCCTGCTAAACCTTGTGTCATTGCCAATGACAAGGAAGCAGTCGCATGTCAGTCGAGTCAGACGTATCCCTGGATGGGAAGAAGTTAACGATCGTGGTCAAGGGCCGGTTCGATTTCGGCAGCCACCAGACGTTTCGTGATGCCTACGAACGGTTTTACAAGGTTCCCGAGTCGTACGTCGTCGACTTGAAGGAAACCACCTACATGGACAGTTCGGCCTTGGGCATGCTCCTGCTCCTGCGTGACCACGCGGGTGGCGACCAGTCGGAGGTCAGGGTGGTCAATAGCAACTCAGACGTGCGCAAGATCCTCGCCATCTCCAACTTCGACAAGCTGTTCGACATCAGTTGAGCGCCCTGGCCCCGGTCCTTGAACCGCTGACGATCCTGATCGCCGAAGACAGCGCCGCCGATTTGCTGTTGCTGTCGACCATCGTGCGGCGCCAAGGTCACCAGGTACTCACGGCCACCAATGGCGCTGAAGCGGTCGACGTGTTTAGCCGTGAGCGCCCGCAACTGGTGTTGATGGATGCCCTGATGCCGGTGATGGACGGCTTTGAGGCGGCACGGCGGATCAAGCAGTTGGCGGGTGAAGAGTTGGTGCCGCTGATTTTCCTCACCTCCCTGCGCGAGAGCGAAGCGCTGGCCCAGTGCCTGGATGCCGGCGGTGATGACTTCCTGCCCAAACCCTACAACCAGCTTATTCTCGCGGCGAAGATCAACGCCATGGACCGCCTGCGTCGGTTGCAGGCGACGGTCTTGCAGCAGCGCGACCTGATCGCCAAGCATCACGACTATCTCCTGCATGAGCAGCGAGTGGCCAAGGCGGTGTTCGATAAGGTCGCGCATTCGGGCTGTATCAATGCCGCGCCGAATATTCGCTACCTGCAATCGCCCTATGCGCTGTTCAACGGTGACCTGTTGTTGGCGGCCTACACGCCGTCCGGTGATATGCACGTGCTGCTCGGCGACTTCACCGGCCATGGCCTGCCGGCAGCGGTGGGGGCCATGCCTCTGGCGGAAGTGTTCTATGGCATGACCGCCAAAGGCTATGGCCTCGCGCAGACCCTGCGGGAGATGAACGCCAAACTCAAACGCATCCTGCCGGTGGACATGTTCTGCTGCGCCACCCTGTTGTGTCTGAGCACGCAGCGACGGGTGGTGGAGGTATGGAACGGCGGCATGCCCGAAGGCTACAGGCATGAAATCGCCACCGGCCGGCGCACGCCGCTGGAATCGCGGCACTTGCCGTTGGGGGTACTGTCGGCGCAAGCCTTTGATGATCGTACTGAAGTCTGGCCCATGGCCCTGGGTGACCGGGTGTTCCTGCTGTCTGATGGGGTGTTGGATACCGCCGATGCCAACGATCAACTGTTCGGCGCTGAACGCTTGCAACAGGTGTTTGCCGCCAATCGCGAGCCTGATCGTTTATTTGAAGACATCGAACAGGCCCTGGCGGCGTTTCGCGGTGAAGTGCGCGATGACGTGAGCATGGTGGAAATCACCTTGCAGCCTGACCAGCAACTGCGCGCCACGGGGCCGTTGTATGCGGACAGCGGGCAGTCGTGTCCGCTGGATTGGTCGGTGAGTTTCGAGTTTCGCGCCGAGACCTTGAAGCGTTACAACCCGTTGCCGTATCTGCTGCAACTGTTGTTGGAGATTCATGGGTTGCGTGAGCAAAGTGGGGCGCTCTACAGCGTGATGGCGGAGCTGTATTCCAATGCCCTGGAGCACGGCGTCTTGGGTCTGGACTCTCGGCTCAAGCGTGACGCCCAAGGGTTTGCCGAGTATTACCGTCAGCGTAATGACCGCCTCGCGCAACTCAATAGCGGGTATATACGGGTGCATGTGCAGGTGGTGCCGATCGGGGCGGGTGGGAAGATGACCCTGCGCATTGAAGACAGCGGTTCGGGGTTTGATGTGGAGCAGGTGCTGGCGCGGCCGCTGGATATCGACCGTCTGTCTGGCCGGGGCTTGAGTCTGGTACGGCAGTTGAGCAGCGAGGTAGGCTGGTCGGATGGTGGGCGTAGTGTGTGCGTGGAGTTTTCCTGGGAGGCTCTGGCATAATCCGCCGATTCTTGATCAAGGAGCGAGCAAGTGGTTGATCTACATCTGGACCCGGCGGTGTTGTCGGGTTTGCAGGAAGTCATGGAAGGCGAGTATCCGAAGTTGCTTGATACCTTTCTCGATGATTCCCAGAAGCGCGTCGAGGCGCTGCGCAAGGCGCGGGATGATGCGAAGGCGTTGGGGCGGATTGCGCATAGTTTCAAGGGGAGTAGCGGTAACCTTGGGGCGGTGCGGTTGGCGCAGTTGTGTCAGCGGCTGGAGGTTGAGTCGGTTGAATCCACTACGGATTTGGGGGCGCTCGTGGATCAGATTGATCATGAGTTTGCGTTGGTTAAGCCGATGTATGAGTCGGAGCGGCAGCGGTTTGGGGTTTGAGTCGCTGTAAGCGCGAAACCCTAAGCGGCCATTACCGAAAAAATGGATATTTACTCGGTCGATATACCAACCTGGCCCAACTCTTGCTCTACCTCCAGATACTGCATCCCCGACCCCTATGCAGTGGAGACCTTTACCTATGCCAGTCGCCCCGAATTCGCTCCTTCAGGCTGCCCCCGCGGCCAAGCCTCAAGCGCCCGCCGCCAACCCACCGGCAGTGGCAGCGGACCCACGGGACAAGGGCCCTGGCTTCGCTCAAGTGTTTGCCAGCCAGGGTTCCAAGCCCACGGCCAAGGCCGACGACAACGCGCCCAAATCCACCGCAGGCAAGCCTTCCGACGCCAGCGCCAAGCCGGCAGCGGGCAACGACAAGCCTGCCGCCAGCACACCAGCCGTTGCCGATAGCGGCAAACCCTTGCCTGCCACCCCTCCGGCCAACACCGACGACAGTGCCAGCAAGGATGACGACGCGCCCGCCGACCCTTCCCTGGTGCAGCAGCCCCCGGTGGACCCGGTCGTCGACCCTGCATTGATTGCCACCGTCACCCCGGTGGCCGTGCCGGTTGAAACCCCAGCGCCTGTCACCAACAAGGATGAAAAAGCCCTGCCGGTGGTGGCGGCGCCGGTCGCTGCGACTGAGGAGGCCAAGCCGGCCTTCGATCCAGAGGCCGATCCCCTGGACGCCATGCCCGCCGTGCGCCTGGCGATGGAGCAGGGCGGTCACGTGTCGGCCAGCAGTCAGGCCCAGGCAAAAAACGCTCCGGCACCGACCCTGGATCAACCCACCGCCGCACAGAACTTTGCCGCAGGCCTGGCCACTATGGTCGACCAGCAAGCCACCAAGGACAGCACTGACCAGGGCGGTGACAAGGCTTTCAGCGGGCTGATCGACGACGGTCTCAAGGACCTGAAGAACGCCAGCAGCGACACCCGTGTCGATGACTTCGCCAACCGTCTGGCCGCGTTGACGCAAGCCGCCACGCCGAAGACCGCCAACGCCTTGCCGCCGGTGACCAATGCACCATTGGCCATGCACCAGAGCGGCTGGACCGACGAAATCGTCAACCGCGTGATGTACCTGTCCAGCGCCAACCTCAAGTCGGCGGAGATCCAGTTGCAGCCGGCTGAACTCGGTCGCCTGGACATCAAGGTCAACATGACCGCCGACCAGCAGGCCCAGGTCAACTTCATGAGCGCCCATCCGGTGGTACGTGAAGCGTTGGAAAGCCAGTCCGGCCGTTTGCGGGAGATGTTCGCCCAGCAGGGCATGGGCCAAGTGGATGTGAACGTGTCCGACCAGTCCCGTGGCCAGGAGCAACAGCAGCAACAGGCCCAGACCCGTGGCGTGAGCGGCAGCGGCGGGCGCGGTGGTGATAACAGCGACAGTGGTAGCCACATTGATGTGGCTGAAGCCGTGGCGCCGGTCACCTCAACCGTAATCGGCTCCAGCGCCGTCGATTACTACGCCTGACTCGAGCCCTGCACAGGCCCAAATGTGGGAGCGGGCTTGTTCCATGGCCAATATCGTAGCCCTCTTCCAAATCCACCAGACAACTCTGGCATAACACTTGCTCTTGCCTTTCCGTAGATCTATGAATTCCCGAATAGTGACGGATTATTGGCATGGCGAAGAGCGACGACGCAGCAAAAGCACCCGCAGGCAAAGGTAAGCTCAAGCTTATCCTGTTGATAGTCGTGGGCCTGCTCCTGGCCATCGGCGCCTCGGTCGGCGGCACTTGGTACATTATGCACAGCAATGCCAGCAAGCCGGCACCCGCTGCCGAAACCGCCAGTAACGTCAAGCAACCGGCAATCTTCGAGCCGATGCTTCCGGCCTTTGTCGCCAACTTCAATCAGAACGGTCGTCAGCGTTACCTGCAGGTGAGCATCACGTTGCTGGCCCGCAACCAGTCGGACCTGGACGCCCTCAAGGTGCACATGCCAGTGATCCGCAACAACCTGGTGATGCTGTTCTCCAGTCAGGCCTTCGACACACTTGCCACCCCGGTGGGCCAGGAAATGCTGCGCCAGAAGGTCACGGCCAGCGTGCAGGAAGTGGCCCAGAAGGAACTCGGCAAAGTCGTGGTCGAGCAGGCGCTCTTCACTAACTTCGTATTGCAGTAGGATCACGACATGGCCGTGCAAGACCTGCTGTCCCAGGATGAAATCGACGCGCTGCTGCATGGCGTCGACGATGGTCTGGTACAGACCGAAATGGCTGCCGAGCCCGGCAGCGTCAAAAGTTATGACCTCACCAGCCAGGATCGTATCGTCCGTGGGCGCATGCCGACCCTGGAGATGATCAACGAACGTTTCGCCCGTTACACCCGCATCAGCATGTTCAACATGCTGCGCCGTTCGGCGGACGTGGCGGTGGGCGGCGTGCAGGTGATGAAGTTCGGCGAGTACGTGCACTCGCTGTACGTGCCCACCAGCCTCAACCTGGTCAAGATCAAGCCGCTGCGCGGCACCGCGCTGTTCATCCTCGATGCCAAACTGGTGTTCAAGCTGGTGGACAACTTCTTCGGTGGCGACGGCCGTCACGCCAAGATCGAAGGGCGTGAGTTCACGCCTACCGAACTGCGTGTGGTGCGCATGGTGCTGGAACAGGCTTTCATCGACTTGAAAGAAGCCTGGCAGGCGATCATGGAAGTCAATTTCGAGTACATCAACTCGGAAGTGAACCCGGCCATGGCCAACATCGTCGGACCCAGCGAAGCCATCGTGGTGTCGACCTTCCACATCGAACTCGATGGCGGTGGCGGCGACCTGCACGTGACCATGCCTTACTCGATGATCGAGCCGGTGCGCGAGATGCTCGACGCCGGTTTCCAGTCCGACCTGGACGACCAGGACGAACGCTGGGTCAAGGCTCTGCGCGAAGACCTGCTGGACGTCGACGTTCCACTGAGCGCCACCGTGGCCCGTCGCCAATTGCGCCTGCGCGATATTTTGCACATGCAGCCGGGGGACATCATCCCCGTCGAATTGCCGGAAGAAATGATCATGCGCGCCAACGGCGTGCCGTCGTTCAAGGTCAAGCTCGGTTCCCACAAGGGCAACCTGGCACTGCAAGTGGTCGAGCCGATCAACCGTCGCTGATTCGCCCTAATTAATTTATGAATGTTTGCTCCGCCGAGGACATGTAATGGCTACCGAACACGAAAACACTTCCGCCGAAGACCAGGCCCTGGCTGACGAATGGGCGGCAGCCTTGGAAGAAACCGGCGATGTCGGCCAGGACGACATTGACGCGCTGCTGGCCGCTGACGCCGCCACCGCGCCGGCCGGCAACCGCCTGCCGATGGAAGAATTCGGCAGCGTGCCGAAAAACAACGAACCGGTGACCCTCGACGGCCCGAACCTGGATGTGATCCTCGATATCCCGGTGTCGATCTCCATGGAAGTCGGCAGCACCGAAATCAACATTCGCAACCTGCTGCAACTCAACCAGGGCTCGGTGATCGAGTTGGACCGCCTGGCCGGCGAACCGCTGGACGTGCTGGTCAACGGCACCCTGATTGCCCACGGAGAAGTGGTGGTGGTCAACGAGAAGTTCGGCATCCGCCTGACCGACGTGATCAGCCCGAGTGAACGCATCAAGAAGTTGCGCTGATATGAAGTATTCGATGGCGGGACTGTTTCTGGCGCTGCCATTGAGCGCCCTGGCGGCTGAACCGGCCGCGCACGCGACCGCCGCGGCTGCGCCGGTGGTAAGCAGCGGTATCGGCGGGCAATTGACCCAGTTGGTGCTGGGCCTGTTGCTGGTGGTGGGTTTGATCTTCGCACTGGCGTGGTTGCTGCGCCGCGTGCAGCGCGTGGGGCCGGGCAACGGCCAGGTGATCGAGATGATCGGTTCCCGCGCCCTCGGCCCGCGTGATCGGCTGGTGCTGGTGCAAGTGGGCGAGGAGCAGATCCTGCTGGGCATCACGCCCGGTCGCATTACTCCGTTGCATGTGCTCAAGACCCCGGTGAGCGTGGATCAGAACCCGCCCGCCACGCCAGAATTCGCCCAGCGCCTGATGGAATTGCTGGGCAAGGATCAGAAGGATAAGAAGTAATGCGCGTTTTATTGACGCTCATGCTGTTGCTGGCGGCGCCATTGGCGTTTGGCGCCGACCCGTTGTCGATCCCGGCGATTACGCTGGGGACCAACGCGACCGGCGCGCAGGAATACTCGGTCAGCCTGCAGATCCTGCTGATCATGACGGCGCTGAGCTTTATCCCGGCGTTCGTCATGCTGATGACCAGCTTCACGCGGATCATCATCGTGTTCTCGATCCTGCGCCAGGCCCTGGGCCTGCAGCAGACGCCGTCGAACCAGATCCTCACCGGCATGGCCCTGTTCCTGACGCTGTTCATCATGGCGCCGGTGTTCGACAAGGTGAACCAGCAAGCCCTGCAACCTTACCTGGCGGAAAAAATGACCGCCCAGGACGCAATCGACAAGGCCCAGGGCCCGATCAAGGACTTTATGCTGTCGCAGACCCGCTCCAGCGACCTTGAACTGTTCATGCGCCTGTCCAAGCGGACCGACATCGCTACGCCGGATCAGGCGCCGCTGACGATCCTGGTGCCGGCGTTCGTCACGTCGGAATTGAAGACCGCATTCCAGATCGGTTTCATGATCTTCATCCCGTTCCTGATCATCGACCTGGTGGTGGCGAGCGTGCTGATGGCCATGGGTATGATGATGCTGTCGCCGCTGATCATTTCGTTGCCGTTCAAGATCATGCTGTTTGTGCTGGTGGACGGCTGGGCGCTGATTATCGGCACCCTGGCCGGCAGTTTCGGGGGGGTATAGCGCGATGACGCCAGAAGTAGCTGTCGACCTGTTCCGTGAAGCGCTGTGGCTGACCACCGTGATGGTCGCCGTGCTGGTAGTGCCAAGCCTGTTGGTGGGCCTGCTGGTGGCGATGTTCCAGGCCGCGACCCAGATCAACGAACAGACCTTGAGCTTTTTGCCGCGTCTGCTGGTGATGCTGGTTACCCTGATCGTGGCCGGCCCTTGGCTGGTGCAGACATTCATGGAATACATCCTGCAGTTGTACGGCAGTATTCCGCAGTTGATCGGCTGACCTGATGCAGTCGTTGCTGGCGTTGACCGACACCCAGATCAGCACCTGGGTGGCGTCTTTCATCCTGCCAATGTTCCGGGTGACGGCGATGTTGATGGCCATGCCGGTGTTTGGTACCACCCTCGTACCACGCCGCGTGCGCCTGTACTTTGCGGTGGCGATTACCGTGGTGATCGTGCCGGGCTTACCGCCGATGCCGCCGGTCAATGCCATCGATCTCAGTGCGTTGCTGTTGATTGCCGAGCAGATCCTGATCGGCGCGCTGATGGGCTTTTCCCTGACGCTGTTTTTCCAGGCCTTTGTGGTGGCCGGCCAAATCATCTCGATCCAGATGGGCATGGGCTTCGCCTCCATGGTCGACCCTACTAACGGTGTGTCGGCGGCGGTAATCGGTCAATTCCTGACCATGCTGGTGACCTTGCTGTTCCTGGCGATGAATGGCCATCTGGTGGCGTTCGAGGTGATGACCGAAAGCTTCACCACCTTGCCGGTAGGGTCGGGGTTGGTGGTCAATCACTTCTGGGAGGTCGTCGGACGCCTGGGTTGGGTATTCGGCGCGTCGCTGTTGCTGGTGTTGCCGGCGATTACCGCGTTGCTGGTGGTCAACATCGCGTTCGGCGTGATGACCCGTGCAGCGCCGCAATTGAACATCTTCTCGATTGGCTTCCCGTTGACCCTGGTATTGGGCATGGGGATTTTCTGGGTCGGCCTGGCCGACATTCTCAATCAGTATCAACCGCTGGCGACCGACGCCTTGCAGTTCTTACGTGATCTGGCACGGGCGCGCTGAGCCATGGCCGAGAGCGAGAGTGGTCAGGACAAAACAGAAGACCCCACGGAGAAACGCAAAAAAGACTCCAGGGAAAAGGGCGAGATTGCGCGCTCCAAAGAGCTGAATACCGTTGCCACCATGATGGCGGGTGCCGGCGCCTTGCTGATCTACGGTGGCGGCCTGGCGCTGGACCTGATGGAGTTGATGAAGCACAACTTCACTTTGCCCCGCGACGTGTTGCTCAATCCCGATGCCATGGGCCAATACCTGCTGCACTCGGGCAAGATCGCGATCCTGGCGGTACAACCGATTCTGATCACCTTGCTGTTGGCTGCACTGATCGGCCCGGTCGCCCTGGGTGGCTGGCTGTTCGCCGCCGGCAGCATGGCGCCCAAGTTCAGTCGGATGAACCCTGCTGCGGGGCTCAAGCGCATGTTTTCCACCAAGGCCCTGGTGGAGTTGCTCAAGGCCCTGGCCAAATTCATTCTGATCCTGTTTGTGGCGCTGATGGTGTTGTCGTCCGACATCGACGACCTGCTGCGCATCGCCCATGAACCGCTGGAGTCGGCAATCATCCACAGCGTGCAAGTGGTGGGGTGGAGCGCGTTGTGGATGGCCGCCGGGCTGATCATCATTGCTGCCGTGGATGCGCCGATCCAGCTGTGGGAAAGCCACAAGAAATTGCTGATGACCAAGCAGGAAGTGCGCGACGAGCACAAGGACCAGGAAGGTCGCCCAGAGGTCAAACAGCGTATTCGCCAGCTGCAGCGCGAAATGTCCCAGCGCAAGATGATGGCCGCGGTGCCCGACGCCGACGTGGTCATCACCAACCCGACCCACTATGCGGTAGCCCTCAAGTACGACCCGGAGAAGGGTGGCGCGCCGATGCTGCTGGCCAAGGGCAGCGACTTTACCGCGCTGAAAATCCGCGAAATCGCCGTGGCCAACGACATCCTGCTGCTGGAATCGCCGGAACTGGCGCGGTCGATCTTCTATTCCACTGACCTGGACCAGGAAATCCCGGCCGGGCTCTACCTGGCCGTGGCCCAGGTGCTGGCGTATGTCTATCAGATCCGCCAGTACCGCGCGGGCAAGGGCAAGCGGCCTGACCCGCTCAAGGACCTGCCAATCCCGCCGGACCTGCGCCGCGATTCCTGATCGGCTCCGCCTTACCATTCCTCCTGATCGCCCGTCTACCTGTCAACTTTGACAGTAGTCATCCTCTGCGTCTCGCAGTTCTACTACAACCAGCACTGCGCGCAGGCGGTAAACAAGATGCAGGGAGAGGTGGTTTTGAAGGTGTTCAGAGGCACAGTCAAATCTTATGACCGCAAGACAGGGAAAGGTTGGATTGCCCTGGAAGGTGAGGACGACGTGCAAGTGGATCTCTTCGGTTCACGCGGCATTTGGCTTGCCGTGGGCCAGCAAGTGGAATTTCGCATGATCCACCGACCCTGTGGCGTGTATGCGTTAGACGCCACAGTTGTCCCGCACGTCCTTGAATGAGATGTGAGGAGAACGGTAATGGCAACAGGCACGGTGAAATGGTTTAACGCGGAGAAGGGGTTTGGGTTTATTACCCCTGACGATGGCAGCGCTGATGTTTTTGTCCACTATTCGGCCATCAAGAGCGACGGTTTCAAGACCCTTGAAGAGGGGCAAAAAGTCGAGTTCGAGGTTACCCAAGGCGCCAAAGGTGCTCAGGCTGAAAACGTCCGCGTCCTATGAACTTCATGATTGTTTCAGTAGACGCTAAAAAAGCGTCGACTGGGTGTACGGAGACTAGTTAGCGGCTTTCCCAGGGGCCGCCTCAACACCTTGTCGGACATTTCCGCTGTAGCAGCAGGCGGACACAAATCCAAACTGTGGGAGCGGGCTTGCTCGCGAATGCTGACGATCAGTCGCCAGACGTGCTGGCTGACCCTCCGCCTTCGCGAGCAAGCCCGCTCCCACATTTGAATCGATTTACACTTTTTTTTTTGGGGGGGGCGGTTGCTTGTGAGCTCGTCAACGCTCGCGCCGCAAGCGATGTAACCGGGAAAACAAAAGTTGGAAGGCTTCTTGCAATACCACCTGCAAGACGCCTGACCGCGTCAAAACTTTGCTTCAAGGAAACGAGGAATACCGGTGGTGGATCGCTCTCAAATGCTCGGCACGGCCCGGACGACCCTGACTGACCTCTCGCGAGGCAATCTGGGTGTGCCGTTGTTGTTGCTGGTGATGCTGGCAATGATGATGTTGCCGATGCCGCCGTTCCTGCTGGACGTGTTCTTCACCTTCAACATTGCCCTTTCCGTCGTGGTACTGCTGGTCTGCGTGTACGCCCTGCGGCCCTTGGATTTCGCCGTATTCCCGACCATTCTGCTGGTGGCGACCCTGCTGCGACTGGCGCTCAACGTCGCGTCCACCCGTGTGGTCATGCTCCACGGTCAGGACGGTCACGCTGCCGCCGGTAAGGTGATCCAGGCCTTCGGTGAGGTGGTGATCGGCGGTAACTACGTGGTCGGTATCGTGGTGTTCGCGATCCTGATGATCATCAACTTCGTGGTAGTAACCAAGGGCGCCGGGCGGATTTCCGAGGTGAGCGCGCGGTTTACCCTCGATGCGATGCCCGGCAAGCAGATGGCGATCGACGCTGACCTCAACGCCGGCCTGATCGACCAGAACCAAGCCAAGTCGCGCCGCCTGGAAGTGGCCCAGGAAGCCGAGTTCTACGGTTCCATGGACGGTGCCAGCAAGTTCGTGCGCGGTGATGCCATCGCCGGCCTGCTGATTCTGTTCATCAACCTCATCGGCGGTATGGCCGTGGGTATCTTCCAGCATGGCATGACCTTCGGCGATGCGGGCAAGGTGTACGCCCTGCTGACCATCGGTGACGGTTTAGTGGCGCAATTGCCATCACTGTTGTTATCTACAGCTGCGGCGATCATGGTGACTCGTGCTTCGGGCTCCGAAGACATGGGCAAGCAGATCAGCCGGCAGATGTTTGCCTCGCCCAAGGCCTTGGCCGTGGCGGCGGGCATCATGGCGATCATGGGTATTGTACCGGGCATGCCCCACGTGTCGTTCCTGAGCATGGCAGCCATGGCGGCTGGCGGTGCTTACCTGTTCTGGAAAAAGCAGAATGCGGTCAAGGTCCAGGCCCAGCAAGAGATCGCGCGCCAGCAGGAACTGCTGCCATCCCCGGCCCGTGCTCAGGAAACCAAGGAGCTGGGCTGGGATGACGTGACCCCGATCGACATGATCGGCCTGGAAGTCGGCTACCGCCTGATCCCGCTGGTGGACCGCAACCAGGGCGGCCAATTGCTCGCGCGGATCAAGGGCGTGCGCAAGAAGCTGTCCCAGGACCTGGGCTTTTTGATGCCCACCGTGCACATCCGCGACAACCTCGACCTGGCTCCGAGTGCCTATCGCCTGACCCTCATGGGCGTGATCCTGGCCGAAGCCGAGATCTACCCAGACCGCGAACTGGCGATCAACCCAGGGCAGGTGTTCGGCAGCCTCAACGGTATTACCGCCAAAGATCCGGCTTTTGGCCTGGACGCGGTGTGGATCGAAATCAGCCAGCGCAGCCAGGCACAATCCCTCGGCTACACCGTGGTGGACGCCAGCACCGTGGTCGCCACCCACCTCAACCAGATCCTGTACAAGCACTCCCATGAGCTGATTGGCCATGAGGAAGTCCAGCAATTGATGGGTTTGCTGGCCAAAGCGTCGCCGAAACTGGCCGAAGAGCTGGTGCCGGGTGTGCTGTCGCTGTCGCAGTTGCTCAAGGTGTTGCAGGCATTGCTGGCCGAACAGGTGCCGGTACGGGACATCCGCAGCATTGCCGAGGCCATCGCCAACAATGCCGCCAAGAGTCAAGATACTGCCGCCCTGGTGGCCGCGGTGCGCGTCGGATTGTCGCGTGCAATCGTCCAAAGCATTGTAGGGCTTGACTCCGAGCTGCCTGTGATCACCTTGGAACCAAGGTTGGAACAAATATTGCTCAATAGTATTCAGAAGGCAGGACAAGGCCAGGAAGAGGGCGTTCTGCTGGAGCCAAGCATGGCTGAGAAGCTGCAGCGTTCGTTGATCGACGCCGCACAGCGCCAGGAAATGCAGGGCCAACCGGTGATTCTGCTGGTGGCAGGCCCCGTCCGGGCGATGTTGTCGCGGTTTGGACGCCTGGCAGTACCGAATTTGCACGTTTTGGCTTATCAGGAAATTCCTGACAACAAGCAAGTGACTATCGTCGCGACAGTAGGCCCCAATGGCTGAGGGTAGTGGGTTATGCAAGTGAAGCGTTTTTTCGCCGCCGATATGCGTCAGGCCATGAAACTGGTTCGTGATGAGCTGGGCGCTGACGCCGCGATTATCGGAAACCGTCGTATTGCCGGCGGTGTCGAGCTGACGGCTGCCCTGGATTACACCCCCCAGGCCCTGGCGCCGCGTGTGCCGAACATGGAGCTCGAAGACGAGCTGCGCAAGACTGCTTCACGCATTGTCTCGGCCCAGGCGGAACTGAGCATGCGCGGCGACAGCGATGCCACCACTAATCGCCAGTTGTTCGCCGGCCTGCCGCTGACCGCTTCCGAGCCGCTGGTCGAGCCGACCTTCAAAGAACCGCCACGTCCTGCTGCGCCTGCTCCGGCGCCTGCGGTTGACCAGCGGGTGTTCGACTCGATGCGCTTTGAACTCAATGGCCTGCGTGAGCTGCTGGAAGTGCAGCTTGGCTCGTTGGCCTGGAACCAGCTGCAAGGCAGCAAGCCGCAACAGGCCAACCTGTGGCGGCGCCTGCAACGTATCGGCTTGTCCGGCCCGTTGTCCCGCGACCTGCTGGCCTTGACCACCGAAATCGAAGAGCCTCGCCAGGCTTGGCGCATGTTGCTGGCCCACCTGGCACGGATGATCGTTACCCCGGAAATCGAACCATTGGAAGAGGGCGGTGTGATCGCCATGGTCGGCCCTGCCGGCATGGGCAAGACCACCACCCTGGCCAAGCTGGCGGCCCGTTACGTACTCAAATACGGCGCACAGAATATCGCGCTGGTGAGCATGGACAGCTACCGTATTGGTGCCCAGGAGCAGCTCAAGACGCTGGGCCGTATTCTCAATGTATCGGTGACTCACGTCGACCCGGGCCAGTCCCTGGCCAACGCCCTCGACCCGCTGCTGCGCAAACGCGTGGTATTGATCGATACCGCCGGCCTGCAAGCCAGCGACCCGGCATTGCGCATGCAGCTTGAAAGCCTGGCCGGACGTGGCATCAAATCGAAAAACTACCTGGTGCTTGCAACCACCAGCCAGAAACAGGTTCTTACCGCTGCGTATCACAGCTACAAACGCTGCGGCCTGGCCGGTTGCATCCTCACCAAGCTCGACGAAACCGCGAGCCTGGGCGAGGTGTTGAGCCTGGCCATCAGTCATGAATTGCCGGTCGCTTACCTGACCGACGGGCCGCGGATCCCGGATGATCTGCATCTGCCGCGCCGTCATCAGTTGGTCAGCCGTGCAGTCAGCGTGCAAATGCAAGAAGAGCCTAGCGAGGAAGCGATGGCTGATATGTTCGCCGACCTTTATCACAACCCGGCAAAACGGGTCGGTTGAGGGCAGGATGAACACCGTGAAATGTATCTACATCGATGGTCTGCAAGCGATTCACGCGGCCAAGCCATGTAGCCTGCGTCTAAGCAAGACAAGGTAAAGAAATAAAATGGGCAGCATGCATCCCGTACAGGTGATCGCGGTGACCGGCGGCAAAGGTGGCGTCGGGAAAACTAACGTGTCAGTGAATTTGTCCCTGGCCCTGGCAGAGCTTGGCCGTCGCGTCATGCTGTTGGATGCTGACCTGGGCCTGGCGAACGTCGACGTTCTGCTGGGGCTGACGCCCAAACATACCCTTGCCGATGTGATCGAGGGCCGCTGCGAGCTGCGCGATGTGCTGCTGCAGGGCCCCGGTGGCATCCGCATCGTGCCGGCTGCCTCGGGCACCCAGAGCATGGTGCACCTGAGCCCGGCGCAGCATGCCGGCCTCATCCAGGCGTTCAGTGATATCGGCGATAACCTCGACGTGCTGGTGATTGACACCGCCGCCGGGATCGGCGAGTCCGTGGTCAGCTTCGTGCGCGCCGCGCAGGAAGTGTTGCTGGTGGTCTGCGACGAACCCACCTCGATCACCGACGCCTACGCCCTGATCAAACTGCTTAACCGTGACTACGGCATGAACCGCTTCCGCGTCTTGGCCAACATGGCCCAGAGCCCGCAGGAAGGGCGCAACCTGTTCGCCAAGTTGACCAAGGTCACGGATCGTTTCCTCGATGTCGCCTTACAATACGTCGGCGCAGTGCCCTACGACGAGTGTGTGCGCAAGGCTGTGCAAAAGCAGCGTGCAGTCTACGAAGCGTTCCCTCGTTCCAAGTGCGCATTGGCGTTCAAGGCTATTGCCCAGAAGGTCGATACCTGGCCGTTGCCCGCCAACCCACGGGGGCATCTGGAGTTTTTCGTCGAGCGATTGGTGCATCAGACGAGCGCAGGACCCGTGCTATGACAGCGACTGGCTACAACGCTTACAAGAGGTCTGCCCGTGACAGTCAGGGCGAGTTGATCGAGCGCTACGCGCCCTTGGTCAAGCGCATTGCCTACCACCTGCTGGCACGCCTGCCGGCCAGCGTCCAGGTCGAAGACCTGATCCAGGCGGGCATGATCGGCCTGCTCGAAGTGTCGACCAAATATGACGCGAGCAAGGGCGCGAGTTTCGAGACGTATGCGGGGATCCGTATCCGTGGTGCGATGCTTGATGAGGTGCGTAAAGGTGACTGGGCGCCGCGTTCGGTGCATCGCAATACGCGCATGGTCAGTGACGCAATTCGCGCAATTGAAGCAAAAACCGGTCGCGACGCTAAAGATCACGAAGTTGCGGCCGAACTCCAATTGAGTCTCGACGATTACTACGGGATTTTGAACGATACCTTGGGCAGCCGCCTGTTCAGTTTCGACGACCTGTTGCAGGACGGCGAACACGAAGGGCTGCACGAGGACGGCGCGAGCGCTCATATGGAGCCATCGCGTGACCTGGAAGATGAGCGTTTCCAGGGGGCGTTGGCGGACGCGATTGCCAATTTGCCGGAGCGTGAGCGACTGGTGTTGGCGTTGTACTACGACGAAGAGCTGAACCTCAAGGAAATCGGTGAGGTCCTGGGGGTCAGCGAGTCGCGGGTCAGCCAGTTGCACAGCCAGTGCGCAGCCCGCTTGCGGGGGCGTTTGGGAGAGTGGCGAGCGCGCTGACAGGCAGTGTGGGGACACTGCAGACGAGACCGTGAGGGCGACCAGCCTTCGCGGGTTCGACCCGTGGTGCCCTCGGCAGTCCTTTTTGTGTAATGCCTGTTGATTGAAATGGCGCGTCCAGGTGCTGGGCGCGTTTAAGACTGCTTGGAGGTCGAATTGGACAAGAACATGAAAATCCTCATCGTTGATGACTTCTCAACGATGCGGCGGATCATAAAAAACCTGTTGCGTGACCTTGGGTTCACTAACACGGTCGAGGCGGATGACGGCATTACGGCCATTCCGATCCTCAACAGCGGGAGCATCGACTTTCTGGTAACGGACTGGAACATGCCGGGCATGACCGGTATCGACTTGCTGCGCCACGTACGTGCTGACGAAAAGCTGCGCGGCCTGCCTGTGCTGATGGTGACCGCCGAAGCCAAGCGTGAGCAGATCATCGAAGCCGCCCAAGCTGGGGTAAACGGTTACGTGGTCAAGCCATTCACTGCATTGGCCTTGAAAGAGAAGATTGAAAAAATCTTCGACCGCATCGGTCATTGATGCTGCCACGGGGGAGCTATGGAGCATAAAGAATCATCGCAGGCCGACTTCGAGTCGACCCTGAAAAAGCATGCTCACCAGTTGGTCGAAAGCCTTGAAAAAGGTCAGTTCGGCGACGCGGTGCAGTTGATCCATGAGCTCAACCAGACCCGTGATCGCGGCCTGTACCAGGAAGTGGGCAAGCTCACACGCGAGCTGCACAGTGCGATCGTCAATTTCCAGATTGACCCACACATGCCCCAGGCTGAGGAAATCTCGCAGATCACTGATGCCACCGAACGCCTGTCCTATGTGGTCAGGCTGACTGAGGCAGCGGCCAACCGCACCATGGACCTGGTGGAAAACGCCACGCCTCTGGTCAACGGTATGGCCAACGAAGCCCAGGCCCTGAGCAACGACTGGGGCCGTTTCATGCGCCGCGAAGTCGGCGCTGAAGAGTTTCGTGAGTTGGCGCGTCGGGTCGAAGGGTTCTTGTCACGCAGCGAGCAGGAAAACCGCACGGTTTCCAGCAACCTCAACGACATTCTGCTCGCCCAGGATTACCAGGACCTCACCGGTCAGGTGATCAAGCGTGTGACCCAGTTGGTCACCGAAGTGGAAAGCAACTTGCTCAAATTGGTGCTTATGGCAGGCCAGGTTGACCGTTTTGCCGGCATTGAACATGACCGCGAAGCGATCCTCTCGGAAAAAGATCCAAAAAAACATCTCGCCAAGGGTGAAGGTCCGCAGATTCATGCCGATAAACGTGAAGACGTTGTATCGGGTCAAGATGATGTTGATGACCTGTTATCCAGTTTAGGCTTCTAAGGAGCACCCACATGAGCTTCGGCGCCGATGAAGAAATCCTTCAGGATTTCCTTGTAGAGGCCGGCGAAATTTTAGAGCAGTTGTCCGAGCAACTGGTCGAGCTGGAAAGCCGACCGGATGATGCGAACCTGCTCAATGCAATTTTTCGCGGTTTTCACACTGTAAAAGGGGGCGCCGGCTTCCTCCAGCTCCATGAGCTGGTGGAATGCTGCCACATTGCCGAGAACGTGTTCGACATCCTGCGCAAGGGTGAGCGTCACGTTGATTCGGAATTGATGGACGTGATTCTCGAAGCACTGGATGCGGTCAACGGCATGTTCAGCGAAGTCCGCGAACGTGCCCCGATCACCGCGGCCACTCCGGAACTGTTGGCTGCGCTGGCACGTTATGCGGAGCCCGCCGACCTGTCGGCTGCGCCGGTAGCAGAAGCAGCACCCGAGCCAGTGGCTGAGGCCGAGCCGGATGTGACCGACAGCGAATTCGAGCAGTTGCTCAACTCCCTCAGTGCCGTGAAGGCCGAGGCAGAAGCACCGGCTGCGGCTGTTGCCGCGCCAACCAGCGAAGACATCACTGACGCTGAGTTCGAATCCCTGCTTGACCAGTTGCATGGCAAAGGCCAGTTCGCGGCCGACGCCGTGACACCCGCCGCTGTGTCGGAAGCGCCGGCAGCACCGACCGCCAATGCCAACACCGATATCACCGACGACGAATTCGAAGCGTTGCTCGACCAACTGCACGGCAAGGGCACCTTCGTGGCCGACGCCTTGCCGGAAGTCGCCGCCACGGCCGCAGCGCCTGCTGCGGCCAGTGCAGCACCGGCCGGCGACGGCCTGATCTCCGATCATGAGTTCGAATCGCTGCTGGACGAACTGCACGGCAAGGGCAAGTTCAGCGAAGTGGCCCCAGCGGCGACGGTTGCCACGGCTGCTCCGGTTGCCGCCAAAGCTGCAGCGCCTGCCCCTGCACCAGCGGCCAAGCCTGCGCCGGCTGCCGCACCTGCTCCGGCACGTGCCGCCGCCGCACCGGTTGCCGATAAACCCGCCAGTGAAGCCGAAACCACCGTGCGCGTTGATACCGCACGCCTGGACGACATCATGAACATGGTCGGCGAACTGGTACTGGTGCGTAACCGCCTGGTGCGCCTGGGCCTGAGCAGCGGCGATGAAGCCATGCAAAAGGCCGTGTCGAACCTCGACGTGGTGACCGCCGACCTGCAGACCGCCGTGATGAAAACCCGGATGCAGCCGATCAAGAAAGTCTTCGGCCGCTTCCCGCGCCTGGTTCGTGACCTGGCACGCCAGTTGAAGAAAGAAATCAACCTGGAACTGGTGGGTGAAGAAACCGACCTCGACAAGAACCTTGTCGAGGCCCTGGCCGACCCGCTGGTCCACTTGGTGCGCAACGCTGTCGACCACGGTGTGGAAACCCCGGAAGAACGCGAAGCCTCGGGCAAGTCCCGCAACGGCAAAGTGATCCTGGCGGCGGAGCAAGAGGGCGACCACATCCTGTTGTCGATCACTGACGACGGCAAGGGCATGGACCCGGCGATATTGCGCAATATCGCGGTCAAGCGTGGCGTGATGGACAAGGACGCCGCCGACCGCCTGACCGATAGCGAGTGCTACAACCTGATCTTCGCCCCGGGCTTCTCGACCAAGACCGAGATTTCCGACGTGTCCGGCCGTGGCGTCGGCATGGACGTGGTGAAGACCAAGATCAGCCAGCTCAACGGCTCGATCAACATCTACTCGACCAAGGGCCAGGGCTCGAAGATCGTCATCAAGGTGCCGTTGACCTTGGCGATCATGCCGACCCTGATGGTGATGCTGGGCAACCAGGCCTTCGCTTTCCCGCTGGTCAACGTCAACGAGATCTTCCACCTCGACCTGTCGCGCACCAATGTGGTGGACGGCCAGGAAGTGGTGATCGTGCGCGACAAGGCATTGCCACTGTTCTACCTCAAGCGCTGGCTGGTGGCATCGGCCAAGCATGAAGAGCAGCGCGAAGGCCATGTGGTGATTCTTTCGGTGGGCACCCAGCGCATCGGCTTCGTGGTCGATCAACTGGTGGGCCAGGAAGAAGTGGTCATCAAGCCTTTGGGCAAAATGCTGCAGGGAACCCCGGGCATGTCGGGTGCGACCATTACCGGTGACGGCCGGATCGCGCTGATTCTCGATGTTCCGAGCATGCTCAAGCGTTACGCCGCTCGGCGTATTTGATTCTGGTGGGGCAGGGCGGTAGTGCCCGCCCCGCCTAACGGAGTGTTTATGGCAGTCAAGGTCCTGGTGGTGGACGATTCGGGTTTCTTCCGTCGCCGCGTCTCGGAAATTCTTTCCGCCGATCCAAGCATCCAGGTGGTCGGTACGGCCACCAACGGCAAAGAGGCGATTGATCAAGCCATTGCGTTGAAACCGGACGTGATCACCATGGACTACGAGATGCCAATGATGGATGGCATCACGGCAGTCCGGCACATCATGCAACGTTGCCCGACCCCGGTGTTGATGTTCTCCTCGCTGACTCACGAAGGCGCCCGGGTCACCCTGGATGCGCTGGACGCCGGCGCGGTGGATTTTCTGCCGAAGAATTTCGAAGACATCTCGCGCAACCCCGAGAAGGTCAAGCAGATGCTGTGCGAGAAGGTGCACAGCATCTCGCGCAGTAACCGTCGTAGCCTGTTCAGTGCGCCTGCGCCAGCACCCGTTGCTGCGCCTGCTGCTCCCACCAGTTCTTCGTATAGTCGCCCGGCGCCTGCGCCGGTTGCACGGCCTGCGGCGCCGCCGGTACGTACGGCTGCACCTGCGGCGGCGTATTCGCCTGCACCCAAGCGCAAAGCCTATAAGTTGGTCGCCATCGGTACGTCCACGGGCGGCCCGGTTGCCCTGCAACGCGTATTGACCCAGTTGCCGGCCAACTTCCCGGCGCCGATCGTGCTGATCCAGCACATGCCCGCTGCGTTCACCAAGGCCTTTGCCGAGCGCCTGGACAAACTGTGCCGCATCAGCGTCAAGGAAGCCGAGGATGGCGACATCCTGCGTCCGGGTCTGGCGCTGCTGGCGCCGGGTGGCAAGCAGATGATGGTGGACGGCCGTGGCGCGATCAAAATCCTGCCGGGTGACGAGCGCCTGAACTACAAGCCATGCGTGGATATCACCTTCGGATCGGCGGCCAAGTCCTACGGCGACAAAGTTCTGGCGGTGGTGCTCACCGGCATGGGCGCCGACGGCCGTGAAGGCGCGCGCCTGCTCAAGCAAGGCGGCAGCGCCATCTGGGCCCAGGACGAAGCCAGCTGCGTGATCTACGGCATGCCCATGGCCATCGTCAAGGCCGACCTGGCTGACGCTGTCTACAGCCTGGACGACATCGGCAAGCATCTGGTGGAGGCCTGCCTCTGATGGATGTCCTGAGCCTGATCGGCATCATCATGGCGTTTGTCGCGATCATTGGCGGCAACTACCTTGAAGGCGGCCACCTCGGTGCCTTGGCCAACGGCCCGGCGGCGCTGATCGTGATCGGTGGCACCGTGGGTGCTGCGTTGTTGCAATCGCCCCTGAGCTCGTTCAAGCGTGCCATGCAGATTCTGGTGTGGATCATCTTCCCGCCACGTGTCGACCTGCCGGGCGGCATCGACCGTGTAGTCAACTGGAGTCTCACCGCGCGCAAGGAAGGCCTGCTGGGGCTGGAAGGCGTGGCCGATGCCGAGCCGGACAGCTACGCGCGCAAAGGCCTGCAATTGCTGGTGGACGGGGCCGAGCCGGAAGCGATCCGCAGCATCCTGGAAGTGGATTTTTATACCCAGGAAAGCCGCGACATCAACGCCGCCAAAGTCTTTGAAAGCATGGGCGGTTATGCGCCGACCATCGGCATCATCGGTGCGGTGATGGGCCTGATCCACGTGATGGGCAACCTGGCCGACCCTTCGCAACTGGGCAGCGGTATTGCCGTGGCGTTTGTCGCCACCATCTACGGCGTGGCCAGTGCCAACCTGGTGTTGTTGCCGGTGGCGAGCAAACTCAAGTCGATCGCCATGCGCCAGTCGCGTTACCGCGAAATGTTGTTGGAAGGTATTTTGTCGATTGCCGAGGGCGAGAACCCGCGCTCCATCGAATTGAAGCTCCAGGGCTTCATGGATTGATGGGAGGTATGCATTGTGAGCCGTCGCCGTCGCGAGCCTGAAGAACACGTCAACCATGAGCGGTGGCTGGTGTCCTACGCGGACTTCATTACCCTGCTGTTCGCCTTTTTCGTGGTGATGTACTCCATCTCGTCGATCAACGAAGGCAAGTACAAGGTCATTTCCCAGGCCTTGATCGGCGTGTTCAACGACGCCGACCGCTCGCTCAAGGCCATTCCCATCGGCGAGGAGCGACCCAAGACCGTGACCCCGGCCAAGCCGCTGGTCAACGACAGCGATGAAACCGCTGCCGGGGTGGGTGGCACCAGTGATCCGCTGAAAAGCATCGCCGATGACATCAGCGCAGCGTTTGGCGACCTGATCAGTTCCAACCAGATGACCGTGCGCGGCAACGAGTTGTGGGTGGAGATCGAGCTCAATTCCAGCCTGCTGTTTGCCAGCGCCGACGCGTTGCCGAGCGATCAAGCGTTTACCATCATCGACAAGGTGGCGGCGATCCTCAAGCCGTTTGAAAACCCGATCCATGTCGAAGGCTTCACCGACAATTTCCCGATCAGCACCGCGCAGTACCCGACCAACTGGGAGCTGTCCTCGGCGCGCGCTTCAAGCATCGTGCGCATGTTGGCGATGCAGGGCATAAACCCTGGACGCCTGGCGTCGGTGGGCTATGGCGAGTTCCAGCCGGTGGCCAATAACGCGACGGCAGAGGGCCGCGCGAAGAACCGTCGGGTGGTGCTGGTGGTGTCGCGCAACCTGGATGTGCGTCGCAGCCTGACTGGCACCGGCACCGCCAATGCAACACCGGATGCGGCCTTGAAGCGGGCTGGCACACAAACTGCACCGCCCCCTGTAAAACCGCCGGTTCGTCAGAGCGCCGTCAATTCTCCGTCGCCGGCTCAATAACCCTATGCAATGTCTCGGTCGCGCCTGTGCCTGCCGGGAGGAACCAACCGAATGAGAGTCTGGGCAGTTGCCAATCAAAAAGGTGGAGTCGGCAAGACCACCACTTCTATCGCCTTAGCCGGCTTGCTGGCCGAGGCGGGCAAGCGCGTGGTCGTGGTGGACCTGGACCCCCATGGCTCCATGACCAGCTATTTCGGCTATGACCCGGACGCGCTGGAACACAGCAACTACGACCTGTTCCTGCACAAAGGCAGCGTACCGGCCGATTTGCCTGGGCAACTGCTGCTGCCCACCAGTAACGAAAGCATTTCCCTGCTGCCGTCCAGCACCGCCCTCGCCACCCTTGAGCGCCAGTCGCCGGGGCAGAGCGGGTTGGGTCTGGTGATCGCCAAGACCCTGGCGCAACTGTGGCAGGACTTCGACTACGCGATCATCGACAGCCCGCCGCTGCTTGGGGTGTTGATGGTCAATGCCTTGGCGGCGAGCCAGCAGTTGGTGATCCCGGTGCAAACCGAGCACTTGGCCGTCAAAGGCCTGGAGCGCATGGTCAGCACCCTGGCGATGATCAACCGTTCGCGCAAACAGGCGCTGCCGTTCAGCATCGTGCCGACCTTGTTCGACCGTCGTACCCAGGCCTCCCTCGGCACCCTGCGCGTGTTACGCGATGCCTACCCGGACACCATCTGGAACGGCTACATCCCGGTGGACACGCGCCTGCGTGACGCCAGCCGTGCGGGCCTCGCGCCGTCGCAGTTCGACTCGAAAAGCCGCGGCGTACTGGCCTACCGTGCGTTGCTCAAGCACCTGCTGTCGCAGCAACTTGTGGCGCAGGTGGCGTGATGAACCGTCCCGTAGAACTCAAGACCCGGCCGCAACTGGCACTGGAATCCTACCTGGATGCCTTGTTGCAGGATGCGACCGCGCAAGAATTTCCGGAACCGATCCTGGTACTGGAACCGGCTGTTGAACCAGAAGCCGTACTGGATGAATTCCAGTTGGCGGTGCTGGAAGAACAAGCCCGGGATGCGCGAAGCGTGGTGCCGATGACACCGCAGGTGGCGCCGGTGGTGGTTGCCCCTGCCGTGGTCGAGCCAGTGGTGGAAGTGCACCTGCCGCCGAGCATCACGCCGCCGCCGGTGGCCGGTGATGACCGCCCGAGCTGGGCTGCCGAACCGTTCGAATGCCTGCTGTTCGACGTCGCCGGCTTGACCCTGGCAGTTCCGCTGGTGTGCCTAGGCTCGATCTACTCCCTGGAGGGTCAGGAGCTGACGCCGTTGTTCGGGCAACCGGAGTGGTTTCTTGGCATCCTGCCCAGCCAGGCCGGCAACCTGAAAGTCCTGGACACCGCGCGCTGGGTGATGCCCGACCGCTACCGCGACGACTTCCGCCAAGGCTTGCAATACGTGATCTCGGTGCAGGGCTACGAGTGGGGGTTGGCGGTGCATCAAGTCAGCCGCTCGTTGCGCCTGGACCCGAACGAAATCAAATGGCGCAGCCACCGAGGCCAACGGCCTTGGCTGGCGGGCACCGTGATCGAACATATGTGCGCGTTGCTCGACGTCGCCGAACTGGCCGAGTTGATCGCCAGCGGTGCCGTTAAGGCGATGCCAGTGAACAAACGCAGTTGATTGGACAATAAGGGCCGCACGCGCGTGCGGCCAATAGAAGTACACACGCCGCCTACATCGGCATTTGAAGGGGTCAGAGATATGAACAAGTCAGCGTCCGCACAAGGTTTGGATGATCCGATCCTGCAATGGGTTACCTTCAAACTGGACAACGAAACCTACGGTATTAACGTGATGCGCGTGCAGGAAGTGCTGCGCTACACCGAGATCGCTCCGGTTCCCGGTGCGCCAAGCTATGTGCTGGGCATCATCAACCTGCGCGGCAACGTGGTGACGGTGATCGACACCCGCCAGCGTTTTGGCCTGGGCACGGTCGAAGTCAGCGACAACACGCGTATCGTCATCATCGAAGCCGACAAGCAAGTGGTCGGGATCATGGTCGACAGCGTCGCGGAAGTGGTCTACCTGCGCCAATCGGAAGTGGAAACCGCGCCGAACGTGGGCAACGAGGAATCGGCCAAGTTCATCCAGGGCGTGTGCAACAAGAACAACGAACTGTTGATTCTGGTTGAGCTGGACAAGATGATGAGCGAAGAAGAATGGTCGGAACTGGAGAGCATCTGATTGTTCCTTGAAGCTGCGGTGATCGTCCTGGCCCTGTTGTGGGCCGGGACCTTGGCGTTTCTGTTGCGCTATGTGCGTCAGCAGCGCGAATGGTTGTTGCAGCAGGCTGAGCGTGATGCTGTGCGTGACCGGCGCGTGCTTGAGTTGGTGAAGCGGGTCGATCATTACCAGCAGAGTGCGGTGAGGGTGGGGGATGAGGTGCATGAACTGCGCGCGATTCTTGCGCCGTTGCCGGACAAGCTGGCGCAGATCGAGCAGCGGGATCCTTCGAGTCTTTCGTTTGCCCAGGCTGCCAAGCTGGTGGGGATGGGGGCTACGGTGGATGAGCTGACGCAGTCGTGTGGGTTGACTCAGGCTGAGGCGCAATTGATGAGCAAGTTGCATAAGAGCTGATTGAGTACATATCCATTATTTGGGTAACGGCTGCTATTGGTTCCGCCCCAACACTCGGCACCTCGCCTCGGCTCGGTGTGGTGCCCTCACTCCAAAGCCTGCGTTCGGCCAGCGTGTTTGACGGGGCGCCTTAGATCACAAGCAGAAGCGCGGCGGCCTAGTAGCCGACCGGTTTCTGGAAGCCGGTCTCAGTTTCAAATGTGGGAGCGGGCTTGCTCGCGAAGGCGGCGTGTCGGCGATTACATCGCTAACTGATCCACCGCTTTCGCGAGCAAGCCCGCTCCCACAATTTAGATCTCCTATATCAGGTAGATATCAATCTGCTCTGGCTTTGTTTTTGATCTTTGGCGCCCCCCAAATCACTGTCGGATTACGGGCACACCGAGTATTGAGGCTCTTTTCCAAAAGTGACCCGCCGTAAGGGCGGAACCCTAAGCAGCCGTTACCCAAAAAACGGATATGTACTCAATCATCCAATTATTTTCCCATTCGATGGCTTTTTTTCCTCGCCAAAGGTCCACATCTTCCGAGCACCTTTGAATCCAGGAGTAACCCACCCATGACCACCCCCAAAGCCCTGTTGATCCTCCACGGCAAGCAAGCCCTCAACGAGGACGTACGCTCCGCCGTGCAGGCCCGGCGCGAGCAGGGTGGGGAGCTGGCCGTGCGGGTCACCTGGGAAGGTGGCGATGCCCAACGTCTGGTCAGCGAAGCCCTGGCCGACGGCTACACCCACATCATTGCCGGCGGCGGCGACGGTACCTTGCGTGATGTGGCCGAAGCCATGGCCCAGGCCAAGACTGACGCCAGCCTGGTGTTGATGCCCCTGGGCACCGCCAACGACTTCGCCAAGGCTGCCGGTGTGCCGCTGGAACCCGCCCAGGCCCTGGCACTGCTGGATGTGCCGCCAAGGGCCATTGACCTTGGCCAGGTCGGCGGGCAAATCTTCCTCAACATGGCCACCGGCGGTTTCGGCAGCCAAGTCACGGCCAATACCTCTGAAGACTTGAAGAAGGTCCTGGGCGGCGCCGCCTACCTGTTCACGGGTTTGACGCGGTTCAGCGAGCTAAAGGCTGCCTACGCCGAGCTGGACGGCCCCGACTTCCATTGGAAAGGCGAGTTGCTCGCCCTGGGCATCGGCAACGGTCGCCAGGCGGGCGGTGGGCATGAGCTATGTCCAGGCGCCATGGCCGATGATGGCTTGCTGGATGTCAGCATCCTGCCCGCGCCTCAGGAAGTGGTCGGTACTCTGCGAGAACTGATGAGCAATGGCTGGGGCCTGGACACCATGTTTGTGCGGGCGCGCCTGCCATGGGTGAATATCAAGGTCGCGCAGGGCCTGTACATCAACCTGGATGGCGAGCCGCTGGAGGGCGATGACCTGCACTTCGAGGCCTTGCCCAAGGCCTTGCGTGTGCACCTGCCGGTGGATTCGCCGTTAGTCGTCCAGGCTGATGATCTGCTCGCGCACCGCAAATAACACCAGGCCCGCCACGTCGAAAATCTGCAGGCGCTTCATGATCTGCGAGCGGTGCGCTTCCACGGTCTTGATGCTCAGGCCCAGGCCGTGGGCGATTTCCCGGGTAGACTTGCCGCGTACGATCAGGCGCAGAATTTCCAGCTGCCGCGCCGTGAGGTTGTGGCTATGACCCGCGGGCGGGGTTGGACCCTGGCTGCGCACCAGCGCCTGGTTGATCACCGTGTGGGCAATCGCCGGGCTCAGATAGCGCTCGTTGTTGCGCAGGGCCAGGAGCGCGTGTTCCAGCTCGTTGGCGGTGGTGTCCTTGAGCAGGTAGCCGTGGGCGCCGGATTCCAGCGCGCACATGATCAGTTCCGGGTCGGTGTGCATCGACAGGATCAGCACGCGGCTCTTGGGGTAGGCGCGCTTGAGTTGCTGCAGGGCATCCAGGCCGCCGGTGTGTTTCATCGACAGGTCCAGCAGCACGATATCGGGCAACAGGGCGCTGAACCGCTCCAGTAATTGCGCGCCATCGCTGGCTTCGCCGACCACCGTGTAACCAGGAATGTCCTGGACCAGCGCGCGTACGCCGGCCCGGATCAGTGCATGGTCATCCACCAGGAGTAATGTGCAGGTCACTCGAGAACCTTAGGGGAACTGGCCCGTTCGAGGGCGCGGGGCGCCCAGGGGAAAAGCGCGTCGATCCGTGTCCCTTTGCCTGGCTGGCTGCTGACGGATAATGAACCGCCAAGCTGATCAATCCGCTCTGACATACCGGCCATACCTCGCTGGCCTTCCAGGCCCGGGTTGATGGCTGGCGAAAAGCCCTGGCCGTCATCGCTGATAAACAGTGACAGGCCCTCAGGCAGGCGTTGCAGGCGTACCAGCAGATTGCGCGCCTGGGCGTGGCGCAGCATGTTGGTCACCGCTTCCTGGGTAATGCGAAAGGCCGCCACGGCCATTTCTTCCGGAATGCCGGTCAGCCGTTGCTGGCATTCCAGGCTCCAGCACACCTGCGTGTTTTCAAGGGTCTTGAGCAGGTGCGCCCGCAGGCTGGCTTCCAGGCCCAGGCTGGCCAACTGGCGCGGGTTGAGGATGGCGGAGACGTCACGCACCTTGGCCAGGGTTTCATTGAGGGTGTTGCACAGCACCGTGCACTGGCTTTGTAGGTCTTCGGGCAGGCGGCGCTTGAGCCATTCGCTTTGCAGCTTGGCGGCGGTGAGCAGTTGGCCGATGTCGTCATGCAGTTCGCGACTGAGGCGGTGGCGTTCGTTTTCCTGCACTTGCAACAGGCGATCGGCCAGTTCCTGGGGCTGGAACTTGATGGCTTTGCGCGAGTGCCACTGTTGCAGGCCGACCACCACCAGTGTGGTCAGGTTGAGCATCACCAGCAGCGGCAAGGCCGCGGAAAAATGGTAGGCCCACAGGCTCAGCAGCAGCGAGCCAAGGCACAGCGCGAGGATCAAACGGCGTGCATTGCTGCGGGACGCGGACCTTGCGATGAGTGTCTTGAGGGAGGCGTACATAGCGGATGGAGCCAATGAAGGTTCGCTGCGGAAAGTCCGGTCACGGCGGCTGACAGGGCTCTGTTTGGACCGTGTAATCGAATCGTTTTTATGCATGATGAAGTTGAGTCACTTCGAGTGGGGCATAGTACCACCACTATTACCGTTGGTCGCCTGGTGCCGTGCCAGGCAAGGGGTATTAACTGCGCAAATGCTCCGGGCGGTATTCCCAGAGTTCATGGAGTAGGGGCGTTATATTATTTCTGTTTGTTTGTATCGTTATTACCGTTAATGGCTAATTGATATCTTTTTCTGCGCAACGAAATGCCCTTGAAATAATGGGGATGTCGTTTTCAGATAACTTCCGGTTAAACACGACCTGATATTCGCTCAAGACGCGTGGTGCATCCGCTGCTGCGGTTTATAGCTGAAGTCTTTTTGCGGAATCTGTAGCGTGACAGTAGCAATCAGGGTTGCTTGCTCACTCTCATCCATACCCAGTTCGCCGGTGCGGGCATCGATCAGTTCAAGCTGCCATGCCAGTAGCGTCAGGCACGCGTGCAAGGCATCCAGCGCCTGATCATGCAGTTGCATCGGGCTGGCAGCATTGGCAATCAGGTAGTGGATATGCCGGGAAAATTCGCTGATCGCCTGCAGGGCCAGGTTGTCAGCCTTCTCGGCCAGTTTCGTCAGGCTGGCCTTCATGCACTCGATGGCATCGCTGTCGTCGCGGATCAGGTGCAGATGGCTCAAGCACTCTTGCGACTTGGCCAGCAGGGTTTCTGCTTCAAGCAAAAATTCAGGAAGAGTTGTCTGCCATTCATTTGCGCTGTTCATCATACAAGTCTCCGCAACATAAGGTCGGGTGATGAGATGTCGCACCGGGTGAATGGCTTAAAAGTAGCGCTGAAATATGACTGGGATCTGTAGGTTGCTTCTGAATTGTCAGTAGGAAGATTATTAGAGTGACGGCGAGGGATGTGCGCGGCCGTCTTGAACGGGGTCAATTGCACACCTTCAATTGCCGACATTTGAATGTCTAGAAGGCCTGTGGGCCGAGGGCTTGGGATGGCAAACAAAAGCCTGACTCCATTCATGCATTGAGAATGGCGTCACATTAATGGCTATTAGATATTGCGAATATCAGGTTGGGCCTGATTGTGCGTAGGGGAATCCCTTACATGGCGGAACCTTGCACCGAATTGAATGTCGTGCAACGTCGCCGTGCCGCTCTCTGGAGAGGCCAGCGCAGTAAACCATGATGTCAGTGTGACATCAATGGATTTACGTGGCATTTTACAAGGGTCAAGGTCTGGCGCTTGCCGCCGATAACAAGCTGTAAGTGAGCTGCACAACCTTTAGCGCATCAGGAGCATTTAATGGCCGGCATTCTCGACACGGTAGATCAACGCACGCAACTGGTGGGTGAGAATCGCCTGGAAATCCTCATGTTCCGCCTGTTCGGGCGTCAGTTGTTCGCGATCAACGTGTTCAAGGTGCAGGAAGTCCTGCAACTGCCCAAGTTGACCTTGATGCCGCAGCGCCACCCGTTCGTCTGTGGCGTGGTCAACCTGCGGGGCCAGACCCTGCCGGTGATTGACCTGTCCCAGGCCATTGGGATGCGCCCGCTGGTGCCGGGCCCCAACAGCACCATTATCGTCACCGAGTACAACCGCTCGGTGCAGGCGTTCCTGGTGGGCGGCGTGGACCGCATCGTCAACATGAACTGGGAAGCCATCCTGCCGCCACCGACCAGTGCCGGTCGCCAGCATTACCTCACGGCCATCAGCAAGGTCGACGACCAGTTGGTGGAAATCATCGACGTGGAAAAAGTCCTGGCCGAGATCGTGCCGTACAACGCCAAGGTCTCCCGTGAAAAACTCGAAGATCCGGTGCTGGAGCGTGCCCGTGGCCGCGAAGTGCTGCTGGTGGACGACTCCAACGTGGCCCTCTCGCAACTGCGCGACACACTCGGCCAGTTGGGGGTGAAGATGCACATCGCCAGCGACGGTCTCAAGGCGCTGAACATGCTCAAGGCCTGGGCCGACAGCGGCCAGGTGATGACCGACAAGCTGCTGATGATCTTCACCGACGCCGAAATGCCCGAGATGGACGGCTACCGCCTCACCACGGAGATCCGCAACGACCCGCGTCTGCGTGGCTTGTATGTGGTGCTGCACACCTCGCTGTCGGGCAGTTTCAACGATTCGATGGTGAAGAAGGTCGGCTGCGACAACTTCCTGTCCAAATTCCAGCCCGACAAGCTGGTGGATGTGGTGCGTCAGCGTCTGATGCTGGACGAAGTGCCCGCTTGACCTTAGGGTGATGGCTTTGTCCCTCAGGAATGCAGGCTCATGCTTCGTCTCAGCGCGTTGTACCGTTACCCCTTGAAGTCCGGCAAGGCCGAAATACTGCAGCACGTCGGCCTGGATAAACTCGGGGTGGACGGGGACCGACGCTGGATGCTGGTGGATGAAGCCAGTGGACGTTTCCTCACGCAGCGTGCCGTGGCAAAGATGAGCCAACTGTCGGCGTTGTGGAACCGCAGCGGCGGCCTCACCTTGAGTTCGCCGGGTTACACGCCGCTGGACGTGGCGCTGCCCGGCAGCGACGCCGAGTTGCGGGGTGTGACGATCTGGCGCGACACCTTGCGCGTGCCGGACGCGGGCGACGCGGCGGCCGCGTGGGTCAGCGATTTCATCGGCAAACCGACGCGCCTGGTGCAAATCCCCCTCGAACGCGCCCGCACCACTCAGGCCGGTTACGGCAAGGACGACGACCAGGTCGCGTTTGCCGACGGTTACCCGCTGCTGGTGATCGGTCAGGCGTCACTGGACGACCTTTCACAGCGCATCGGCCGCCCCATGGACATGTTGCGCTTTCGGCCCAACCTGGTCATTGAGGGCAGCGCAGCCTTCGCCGAAGATGGCTGGAAACGCTTGCGCATCGGCGACGTGGAGTTTCGTGCGGTCAAGCCGTGCTCGCGCTGCATCCTCACCACCATCGACCCGCAGACTGGCGAGCGCAGCGCTGACCGCGAACCTTTCGCCACGCTTGAGGCATATCGCAAGACCGAAGCCGGCGCGATTTTCGGCCAGAACCTGGTCAACGACGGTATCGGGCGCCTGGAAGTCGGGATGCCGGTGACGATCCTGGAGTAACTTTCCTCACGCATAAAAAAAGCCCGTCTCCTGCGAGACGGGCTTTTTTTTACTTCCGGGAAACCCTTAGCCGCGGTATTCGCACAGGTAAGCGGTGTCCACGGCGACCTTCATCTGGAACTTGCTGTTGGCGGGCACGTTGAACTGGCTGCCGGCGGCGAAGGTTTCCCACTCGCTGGCATCAGGCAGTTTGACGGTCAGGGCGCCAGACACCACGTGCATGATCTCACGCTGGGCGGTGCCGAACTCGTATTCGCCGGGGGCCATTACGCCGATGGTCGCCGGACCTTCTGCGGTGCCGAAAGCGATCGACTTGACGGTGCCGTCGAAGTACTCGTTGACTTTGAACATGGGCGATTCCTCGGAAAAGGGGTTGATGCTTTTATTGTAGGAGCGAGCTTGCTCGCGAAGAACGCCCAGGCACCGCGTTTAATCAGATCACCCGCTTTAGCGTTGACGTTCTTCGCGAGCAAGCTCGCTCCTACAGGTAAGCATCACCAAAAAGGGCGTCCAGTATGCCCAAGGCCAGTGGAGCTGCCTAGACCGGCAAAATCAACGGCAGCAGGCGCGCGGTGTTGCGTGCATCCTCCAGCGCCCGATGCTGTTGGCCATGGAACTGCAACCCCGCCAATTGCAGGGCGCCGTTGAGCCCCAGGGGCTTGTCCAGGCGCCTGGCCTTGGCGAAGCGCTGCTTGAGGTTCAGGTGGGGCGTGGTCGCGAGTGCGCTGGACAGGCCGTGGCGCTGCCATTCGAGCTCCAGTTGCTTACGATCGTAATCACCCCAGCTGGCCCAGCCTTCCAGGCGCGGCTGATGCTGGCCCAGCCAGCGCTCGAATAGCGGCCACACCTCGGTCATCGGCGCCGCGCCATCAATGTTTGCCTGGGTGATGTGGGTCAGTTGGCGACAAAAGGGCGTTAGCAATGGCCGGCGCAGCGGCCGCACAAAGCGCTGGAAGTGATCCAGTTCGCGGCCCTGGCGGTTGACCAGGCTCGCGCCGATCTCGATGACTTCCATCTCCGTCACGGGCCAGCCGCCTTCATCCGTTGTGGCTTCAAGGTCAATAATCAGCCAATGAGGCATCGTGCAGGTTCCCGTACTCTTCCCTTTCTGATGGGGATAGAGCGTAGCCCGGCCCTGTAGTTCCGCCTAGGGGCTAGACGATCTCCAGTAAAACTTGACGATTGCGCACCTGATCACCGGCGATTACTTGCACGCCCTTGATCACACCGTCGATACCGGCCGTCAACGGATGCTCCATTTTCATGGCTTCGAGCACCAGCAACAGTTGGCCTTTGGTCACGCTGTCGCCGGCGCTGACCCGCACATCGACAATTGCACCGTCCATCGGCGCCTTGACCGTGCCGCTGCTGACGTTGGCCTGGCGGCTGGCGACTTGCTGGGTGCGGTCAGTCACCGTGAGGCCAGGTAGCCACAGTTGGTTGCCGACGAGGTGATAGGCGGTGCGGCGGCGGATGCCATTGAACACGTGGTTGGCGTGGCGGCCGTCGGTGGTGAGAGGCAGGGGGCAGCGTTGACGGTGTGGGTGTCGCCGTTGACCTCCAGGCGATAGGTGCAGGGTGCGCTGGTGTTGTTGCGCCATCCCGCCAGGCCTTGGGGATGCTGGTTGGCGCTGTGCTGGTAAAACAGTGCGGCGGCCAGGGCAAGGTGTTCTGCTGACGGCGTCAGGGGCCGGATTTCGCTGAAGTGCTCAGCAATAAACCCGGTACTGAAATCGCCGCCGACAAAGTCCGGATGCTTGAGCAGATCAACCAGCAACGGCTGATTGGTGGTGACCCCGAGCAGCACCGTATCTTCCACCGCCCGTAGCAATTTGCGTCGCGCCTCTTCGCGGGTCGCGCCATAGGCAATGATTTTGCCCAGCATCGGGTCGTAGAACGGGCTGATGCGTTGGCCTTCCGTCACTCCATGGTCGATACGCACGCCAGCGGCCGGATCCCAGCGCAACACCTCACCGGTTTGCGGCAGGAAACCCTGGGCCGGGTCTTCGGCGTACAGGCGCACTTCCATGGCGTGGCCGTTGAGGGAGACGTCCGGCTGTGTCAGCGGCAACGGTTGGCCGGCGGCGATTTGCAACTGCCAGTCCACCAGGTCGAGGCCGGTGATCAGTTCGGTCACCGGGTGTTCCACTTGCAGACGCGTGTTCATTTCCAGGAAGTAGAACCGGCCGTTGCGGTCGAGCAGGAATTCCACGGTGCCGGCGCCGACGTAGTTCACCGCACGCCCGGCGTTCAAAGCGGCTTCGCCCATGGCCTGGCGCAGTTCGGGCGTCATGACCGGGCAGGGGGCTTCCTCGATGATTTTCTGATGGCGGCGTTGGATCGAGCAGTCGCGCTCGCCGAGGTAAATGAGGTGGCCGTGGCTGTCGCCGAACAGCTGGATTTCGACGTGGCGCGGGTCGATCAGGGCTTGTTCGAGGATCAGTTCGCCGCTGCCGAAGGCGTTTTTGGCCTCTGAGCGGGCGGTGTGCAGGTTGTCCAGCAGCTCTTCCGGGTGCTGGACGAGGCGCATGCCGCGACCGCCACCGCCGGCGCTGGCTTTGATCATCAAGGGGTAGCCGATGGCGTCGGCTTCCCGTTGCAGGGTGCTGTCGTCCTGGGCGCTGCCTTGGTAACCGGCGATGCACGGCACGCCCGCGTCGAGCATGGCGAGTTTGGACAGGCGTTTGCTGCCCATCAGTTCGATGGCTTCGGGGCTGGGGCCGATGAAGGTCAGGCCGGCTTGTTGGCAGGCGCGGGCGAAGTCGGGGTTTTCGGAGAGGAAGCCGTAGCCGGGGTGGATGGCATCGGCGCTGGTGACTCTGGCAGCGTTGAGGATGGCGTCGATATTGAGGTATGACTGTTGGACCGGGGCGGGGCCGATGTGCACGGCTTCGTCGGCCATCTGTACGTGCAGGGCCTGGGCGTCGGCATCGCTGTAGACCGCCACCGTGCGATAGCCAAGGGCCTGGGCGGTGCGCTGGATGCGGCAGGCGATTTCACCGCGGTTGGCGATCAGGATTTTGCTGAATGCGGGCATGGGTGTATCCCTTGGCTGATGGGGTGTTTGAGCGGGCCTCATCGCAGGCAAGCCAGCCCCCACAGTTGTAGGTGTTCGCACCTCTGCACTGTGGGAGCTGGCTTGCTCGCGATGGCGTCACTTACACCACCGAGGCTTTCTTTTCTGCACAAACGCCTGCGTCCCCTCAATCCCTTCTTCGCTCCTTACCGCCTCGGCAAACCACTGCGCCCCTCGGTCCAGCACAGCCTCAAGCGGCTCATCCACACTCGCCAGCAACAGGGATTTGGTCCGTCCATTCGCGCCTGGTGCGCAGCGCAGCACGTGTCCCAGTACCTCATCCAAACGCTCTGCCAGCGCCTGCGGGTCGCGCTCGGTAAAATGCACCACCCCCAATCGTTCAGCTTCCACGCCATCAAACCGAGCTGCCGTCAGCGCCAACCGTCGTGCCTGGGTCAGGCCAATCCGCTTGACCACAAACGGCGCAATCTGCGCTGGCAATAATCCCAGGCTGGTCTCCGGCAATCCGAATTGCGCCTGGTGATCGGCTATCGCGATATCACTCACACACGCCAACCCAAACCCCCCGCCCAGCACCGCGCCCTGTAGCACCACGATCACGACTTGCGGCACGCTTTCCACTTCCTGCAGCAAGGTGCCAAACGCCCGGTTCAGTGCCTGTAGTTGGCTACCCGCGGTGACGAGATCCTTCACGTCCGCCCCGGCGCAAAAATGCCCGCCTGAACCGCTGATCACCACCGCCCGCGTCTGGCTGTCCAGCTTCGCCATCACGCTGCGCAGTTCATTGACCATTTCCAGGCTCATCGCATTGCGGTTTTCAGGGCGGTTGAGGGTGATGTGCAACACGCCGTTGTGCGGTTCCAGCAGCAAGGTCTTCATGATTTTTTCCCCGGCAAGGTGCCCATCAGTTTGCAGATGATGCCCAGCATGATTTCGTCGGCGCCGCCGCCGATCGACACCAGGCGCACATCGCGATAAGCGCGGGCCACGGGGTTGTCCCACATAAAGCCCATGCCGCCCCAGTATTGCAGGCAACTGTCGCTGACTTCGCGGCCCAGGCGCCCGGCCTTGAGCTTGGCCATGGAGGCCAGGCGGGTGACGTCCTGGCCTTTGATGTATTGCTCGGTGGCCTGATAGACCAGCGCGCGCAGGCATTCGATTTCGGTGGAGAGCTCAGCCAAGCGAAAGTGAATGACCTGGTTATCGATCAGCGCCTTGCCGAAGGTCTGGCGTTCTTTGCAGTAGTCGATGGTGCTGTCGATGCAGTGCTCCAGGCCCTTGATCATATTGGCCGCGCCAAACAGGCGTTCTTCCTGGAACTGCAGCATCTGCATCATGAACCCCGCGCCTTCATGGCCGATGCGGTTGCGCTGCGGCACGCGCACGTCGTCGAAGAACACCTGGGCGGTCTCGGAGCTGTGCATGCCAAGCTTTTCCAGGGGCGGGCTGACGCTGATGCCGGGGGTGTTCATCGGCACCATGATCAGCGACTTGTTGATGTGCGGTTTGTCGTCGGAAGTGTTGGCCAGCAGGCAGATGAAGTCGGCGCTGGGTGAGTTGGTGATCCACATTTTGCTGCCGTTGATCACGTAGTCGTCGCCGTCCTTGCGCGCATGGGTCTTGAGCCCGGCCACGTCGGAGCCGGCGCCGGTTTCCGAGACGCCGATGCAGCCGACCTGCTCGCCGCTGATGGCCGGACGCAGGAATTCGTCGCGCAGTTCATCGCTGCCGAAGCGGGCGAGGGCGGGGGTGCACATGTCGGTCTGTACGCCAATGGACATGGGAATGCCGCCGCAGCGAATGGTGCCGAATTCTTCGGCGGCGACGATGGAATAGCTGTAGTCCAGGCCCATGCCACCGAATTTCTCCGGCTTGGAAATGCCGAGCAGACCGAGGTCGCCAGCCTTGCGGAAGATCTCATGGATGGGAAAGCGTCCGGCTTTTTCCCATGCGTCCACATGGGGGTTGATCTCGCGGTCGACGAAGGCGCGGACGGTGCGGCGCAGTGCCTGGTGTTCCTGGGTAAAGATCATTTTTATTGTTCTCCTAAAAACGCGCTACACCGAAGGTATTGGCTTGCAACTCACGCACCTGCGCCTCGTGGCAGATATCCAGCAGAAAGCCCAGCAAGGTCCGTGTATCCCGTGGATCAATCAGCCCGTCGTCCCACAAATTGGCACTGCCATAAAGCGCGGTGGATTGGCTGTCGAGCTTCTGTGCGGTGACCTGCTCCAGCATGTCCAGCACCTTGGGGTCCGGCACCAGGCCGTCCTTCAACTGCTTGGCCTCAGTGACGATGCGCAGCACTTTGCCCGCCTGCGCACCGCCCATCACCGCCGTGCGGCTGTTGGGCCAGGCGAAGATAAAGCGCGGGTCCAGGCCGCGGCCGCACATTGCATAGTTGCCGGCGCCGTAGGAGCCGCCCACCACAATCGTGAGTTTAGGCACTCGCGCATTGGCCACCGCCTGGATCATCTTTGCGCCGTGCTTGATCACGCCTTGCTGCTCAGACTCGGTGCCGACCATGAAGCCGGTGGTGTTGTGCAAGAACAGCAGCGGCGTGCGGCTTTGGTCGCACAGTTGGATAAAGTGTGCGGCCTTGGTCGCGCCCTTGGGCGTGATCGGGCCGTTGTTGCCGATCACCCCGACGGCGTGGCCTTGGATGTGCAGGTGGCCGCAGACGGTGTGGGCATCGAACTCGCCTTTGAATTCAAGGAAGCGGGAGCCGTCGGCCAGGCGCGCGAGGATTTCGCGGACGTCGTAGGGTTTCTTCGGGTCGTCAGGGATCAGGCCCAGCAGTTCTTCGATGGGATACAGGGGTTCTGCGTAATCACGGTTTGGCACCATTGGCAGGTGATCATTCCAGGGCAACAGGCCGACGATGTCCCGTGCGATGCGCACACCGTCGGCGTCATTTTCCGCCAGGTATTCGGCGGTGCCGGCGGTGTGTGCGTGCATCTCTGCGCCACCCAGTTCTTCATCGGTGGCCACTTCGCCGGTTGCGGCCTTGAGCAGCGGCGGGCCCGCGAGGAACAGTTTGGCCCGGCCACGCACCACCACCACGTAATCCGACAGCCCCGGCTGATAGGCACCGCCCGCCGTGGCCGAGCCATGCACCACGGTGATCTGCGGCAAACCCATGGCCGACATGCGCGCCTGGTTGGCGAAGCTGCGCGCGCCCTCGACGAAAATCTCGGCGGCGTAGTTGAGGTTGGCGCCGCCGCTTTCGGCCAGGGTCACCACGGGCAGTTTGTTCTCCATGGCGATGTGTTGCAGGCGCAGAGATTTCTTCAGGCCGGTGGGGGAAATGGTGCCGCCCTTGATCGCGCTGTTATTGGCCACCACCAGCATGCGCACGCCGCTGACGTAGCCGATGCCGGCGATCAACCCACCGCCGGCGGCGCTGCCATCCTTGTCGTCGTGCAGCTTGTAGCCGGCCAGGCTGGCCAGTTCCAGGAACGGCGCGCCGGGGTCCAGCAACAGGGCGAGACGCTCGCGGGGCAGCAGTTGGCCGCGCTTGTCGAACTTGGGCTTGGCTTCCTGAGCCTTGGCGAGCAGGGTGTGTTCCAACTGGTGAAGGTGGGCGATGGCCGCCAGCATGGCCTCGCGATTTTGCGCGAACTGGGCGTGGTGGGTGTCGATCAAGGACTCGATTACCGGCATGGTCTATTTCTCCGCCTTGAGCACATCCGGCAGGTAGGCACGGTGAAAGCCATTGAAGGGTTCGCTCGGTGCCTGCGCCTTGTGCAACGGCCAGGCGCGGCTGCCCAGGCTGGCCGCACCGTCGATGCGCAAAGTGCTGCCACTGATGAAGGCGGCGGCGGGGCTGAGCAGGAACACGATGGCCGCGCTGACTTCCGATTCGGTGCCGATGCGCTTGAGCGGCACGTGTTCGCGCAAGGTCGGGATCACCGCCTTGAACGCGCCTTCGTAGGTGTCCATGCCGCTGGAGGCGATCCAGCCCGGCGCCACGGCATTGACCCGTACCCCGGCGTAACCCCATTCGAAGGCGGCGGTCTTGGTGAAGTTGTCCATGCCCGCGCGCGCCGCACCCGAGTGGCCCATGCCGGGCATGCCCCCCCACATGTCCGCGAGCATGTTGACGATGGCGCCGCCATGCTTGCTCATGGATTGGTTGAACACTTCCCGCGCCACCAGGAAGCCGCCGACGAGGTTGGTGCGGATTACGGTTTCGAAGCCTTTTTGGTTGATCGCCGCCAGCGGTGACGGATATTGGCCCCCCGCATTATTGACCAGGCCGTGGATCGGGCCGTGGGCATGAATGATGTGTTTGACCAGCGCCTTTACGGCCTCTTCATCGCGAATGTCGCACGCCTGCCACGCGGCGCTGCCGCCATCTTCGGCGATCTCGATCGCGACGTTTTGCAGCTTTTCCGGCTTGCGTCCCACCAGGATCACCTTGGCACCCAAGGCCGCCAACTCATGGGCGGTACAGCGGCCAATACCGCTGCCACCGCCGGTGACCATCACGGTGTGCCCGTGGAACAGGTTGGCTTTGAAGATCGAGTCGAAGGCCACGGCAACGCTCCTGTCAGGTGAGTGAATCTGCGATGTGTTGCGGCACGGCGATGGGGATTTCCAGCAGTTGCTGGGCGAAGGCTTTGCCCTGCGGGTCGATGCGCAGGCTGGCGATGCCGCCGCCGCCCAAGGCGTTTTCCAGCAGGAAGTTGAGGCTGTGGCTGCCGGGTAAATACCAGCGCTCGACGCGACCGTGAACGGGGTCCAGCACATGGCCCATCCAGTCGACGATCACTTCCGGGGTCAGCGCTTCGGCGATCCAGGGCAAGTACTCGGGGTCGCGGGCGATCACGCCGATGTTGCTGTGGTTGCCCTTGTCGCCGGAACGCGCCACGGCCAGTTTCACCAGAGGGACGCTGGCGTCGGCGCGGCCTCGGGGCTTGGGTGGGTCAATCGGTGCATCGGGCAGGGCGGGGGCGTCGGCAACCGGCAGGGAGCAGGTGTGGCGTTTGTCCTGCAAGTCGATCAACAGCTGGCAGGCGGATTTATCGATCAGGAATGAAAACAGCCGGATCAACGGGTACACGGTTGGCCGTCCGCCCACGATGCCGGTCAGGCCCGGCGCCATGCCGGTGGCGGCTTGAGCGATCTCACGTGCGAACAGCACCAATGCCTGTTTGCTCGGGTGACGCACCGCCAGTTTCACCACCACTTCGCGGCAGTCCTGACGCTTCGCGTGGGCGCCATAGGTCGCTTCACTGCCGAGCAGTTCGATATTCACCTCGGTGTAGGGCGCCCAACCGCGTTGGCTGAACAGTTCCGAGGTCTTGTGGATGATGGCCTGGCTGACCCGCTCGGCCTTTGCCACCGCATCGATCCCGGCGATCAGGCAACTGGCGGTGCAGCGGAAGCCGTCCGGGTAGGTGGCGCTGACCTTGTACTGATCGGTGGGCGGCAAGCCCCTGGCGCCGTGCAGGCGCACACAGTTTTTGCCTTGCTGCTGCAACTTGACCTGGCTGAAGTCGCAGATCACATCGGGCAGCAGATAGGCCCGCGGGTCACCGATCTCATACAGCAACTGCTCGGCCACGCTGAGTTCGCTGATCAACCCGCCCGTGCCGTCGACCTTGCCGACGGTGAACTGCCCGTCGGCGCCGACTTCTACGATGGGAAAACCGATGTGTTCGTAGTCCGGCACATCGCGCCAATCGGTGAAATTACCGCCGGTACACTGTGCGCCGCATTCGATGATATGCCCGGCCAATGCGGCTTGGGCGAGGCGGTCGTAGTCTTGCCAGGACCAGTTGAACTCATGCACCAGCGCCGCGCTGACCACGGCGCTGTCCACCACGCGACCGGTGATGACGATATCCGCGCCCAGTGCCAGTGCCTGGGTAATGCCCGGTGCGCCGAGGTAGGCGTTGGCGGACACGCACACCGGTGGCAACGGCGTGCCGTTGAACATGTCCGTGATGCCGTGCAGTTGCTTGAGTTGGGGGAGCAGGTCATCGCCCAGCAGCACGGCGATGTTCAGTTTGATACCTGCTTTGTCGCAGGCCGCTTGCAGGGCGGCGGCGCAGGCCTGGGGATGGATACCGCCGGCATTGCTGATCACACGAATGCCCTGGCGCTGGATATCCGCCAGCAAGGGCGTGAGCACTTCGACAAAATCCGTCGCGTAGCCCGCCTGGGGATCTTTCATGCGCGCGCCGGCGAGGATCGACAGGGTGACTTCCGCCAGGTAGTCGAACACCAGGTAATCCAGCTTGCCGCCGTGCACCAACTGGGCAGCGGCGGTGCAGGTGTCGCCCCAGAAGGCGCTGGCACAGCCGATACGAACTGTCTTGCTCATGAGAAATCCTTCCTCGAATGGCTGTGGGCGAGACTACCAAGCAAGCGCTTGGTTTGTAAACGCCAGTCACAAGTTTTAGCCAAGCGCTTGCTTGGGTGGCCGCCACGGCCTAAATTGCCGGCCAAGACGTCCGTGGAAGTAGAGGAGAGAGGCATGGATGAGCATAAAGCCCTGCGGGTGATGCGCACCATGGTTGAAGCCGGCCAACTGACCGACCCCGACAGCGCCCGGGGCAAGCTGCTGCAGACCGCGGCCCACCTGTTTCGCAACAAGGGCTTCGAGCGCACGACGGTGCGCGACCTGGCCAGCGCCGTGGGCATCCAGTCCGGCAGCATCTTTCATCACTTCAAGAGCAAGGACGAGATCTTGCGCGCGGTGATGGAAGAAACCATCCATTACAACACCGCGATGATGCGCGCTTCCCTTGAGGAAGCCAGCAACGTGCGTGAGCGTGTATTGGCGCTGATTCGCTGTGAATTGCAGTCGATCATGGGCGGCAGCGGCGAGGCCATGGCGGTGCTGGTCTACGAATGGCGTTCGCTGTCGGCCGAAGGCCAGGCCCAGGTGCTGGCCCTGCGTGATGTGTATGAGGCGATCTGGCTGCAGGTACTGGGTGAGGCCAAGGACGCCGGCTATATCCGGGGCGATGTATTTATTACCCGGCGTTTCCTCACCGGTGCCTTGTCCTGGACCACCACTTGGTTCCGCGCCGAGGGCAGCCTGACGCTTGAGCAGTTGGCCGAAGAAGCCCTGTTAATGGTTCTGAAAGCCGATTGAGGTGCAAGCTATTAATTTGCCGATGGAAAGTTGTCTCGCCAGACGAAAACGCCTAGCTTATCGCCATTAGCGTTTTTGAACGGTGTGTGCCTTGATGTTTTCGCCATGGCGGCTGGCTGCAGGACTTACCTTTTGGGCACTGGGCACCGCGTGGTGGGGGCAGGCTTCGGCTGCGCAACTGGTCCGCATCGGCGCGGCACATTTCCCGCCCTACACCGTGCGCCCCGAGCAGGGTGCCGATACCGGGTTGCTGCCGCAACTGGTCGAGGCCCTGAACGCCTCGCAAACCGACTACCAATTTGTACTGGTGCCCACCTCTATCCCGCGACGTTTTCGCGATTTCGAGCAGGGCCGGGTGGATATGGCCATCTTCGAAAACCCTGACTGGGGCTGGCAGAAGATTCCCCACACCACGGTCGATATGGGCCTGGAAGACGCAGAGATTTTTGTCGCCCAACGTGAGGCCGGTCGCGACCAAAGCTATTTCGCTGACCTCAAGGGCAAACGCCTGGCGGTATTCAGCGGTTATCACTACGCCTTCGCCAACTTCAACCCCGACCCCAAGTACATGGCGGAGCACTTCAACGCCACGTTGACCTACTCCCATGACAGCAACCTGCTGATGGTTGCGCGCGGGCGTGCCGACATTGCCTTGGTGACCCGTTCGTACTTGAGTGACTTTATGGTGCGCAATGCGGAGATGGCGGGGCAGTTCCTGGTGTCGGAGCGCATCGACCAGGTGTATCACCACTTCGCGCTACTGCGCCCGAAAGCACCGATCACGGGGGAGGCCTTTTCCGCATTGCTCAAACGCTTGCGTGATGATGGCGAGATGCTGAAGATTTTCGAGCCGTACCGCATTGATGTGACGGCGGTACCCTGAGTGTGGGAGCAGGCCTGCTCCCACATTTCCTACAGCGGTGTGTCACACCCTACGTGCAAACGTATCGCTATGGCTGCCCGACACTTTGCGGCAGTGCACCAGCGCATCCCGGATCATGAAGTTCACCAGGGTCGGCGATACGCCAAGTTCCTTGGCGATGTCCTTTTGCGGCACGCCGTGCAGGCGGTACATCTCGAACGCGTAGCGGGTGCGTTGCGGCAGCTCCGTCAGGGCGTCGGCGATGTTTTCCAGGGTGTTGAAATTGATGTGCGAGGTTTCCGGTGAAGCGCCGTGAATAACCACATTCAAGCCTTCCTCTTCCGTCCCGGAGTATTTGAGCTCCAGGGCCTGCTTGCGGTAGTGATCGATCGCCAGGTTGCGCACGATCTGGAACAGATAACTCAATTGAGCCTTGAACGATGACGTGATCGTCGGCGCCGACTGCAGCCGGAAGTAGGCGTCCTGCACTACGTCTTCGGCACGGGAGCGGCAGCCGGTAATACGTGCCGCGATCTTCACCAGGATCAGCCGATTATCGACGAATGCCTGGAGAAGCGGTGAGTCGCACCTGCCTGTGGATACTTGTTCCGTCATGGAAATCACCTTGTCGCAAAAGAAGTCAGGGGAGGGCGTCCTTGCTGAGGCCTCCTACACATCGGGCAACAAATTATGCTGAATGATAATGATTGTCAAATGAGAAGGCGAACTAATCTTATGCTTTCTTGTTAGGTGTGAACCACGTCTCGCTCGTACCCGGCGACTAATTATTTGCTGGTGCCGTCCGTTCTTCTGGGTGACAGGTCCGTTAGTAAAACGGCCAAGGACCAGCACCCGCAGGAGGACGAAATGGGTTTTTATCGTGCATACAGCGTGTTTCAGTTTGGAGTCGTCACTCGATGAGTGCGCCGACCCGACTGCGGCTGTTCTGCCTGCCCTATTCGGGCGCCAGCGCCATGGTTTACGCGCGCTGGCGTCGGGCCCTGCCCGAGTGGTTGCAGGTATGCCCACTGGAATTGCCCGGGCGTGGCATGCGCATGGACGAGCCGTTGCAGCGCGACATCAAGGTGTTGGCGGCCCAGCTCGCCGATGAAATCAGCCGCGACCTGAACGGCCCCTACGCCTTGTTCGGTCACAGCCTCGGCGGCCTGCTCGCCTTCGAGTTGGCGCATGCGCTGCGTGCGCGCGACGTGCCGCCGCCGCTGGCCCTGTTCGCTTCCGGCACGGCCGGGCCGGCACGCCGCGACGTCAGCGAATACGCCATCGAAAAGACCGACGAACAACTGATCGCCCGCCTGCGCGAGCTGCAAGGCACCGCCGAAGAAGCCCTGACCAACCCCGAGTTGATGCAGTTGATGCTGCCGATCCTGCGCGCGGATTTCCTGCTGTGCGGCAGCTTCAGCTACGGCGAGCGCACACCGCTGGGCATGCCGATTCACGTGTTTGGCGGCAAACAGGACAGCGTGCGCGCCGACCAACTGCTCGACTGGCAGCTGGATGCCGCCAGTGGCTTTTCCCTGGACATGATCGACGGCCACCACTTCTTCCTCATACAGCACGAAAGCGCCGTGCTGCGCTGCATACGGCGTTACGCCGAGGAACACCTGGCCCGATGGCGCAATGGCGTGGCACGTCCACTTGCCGTCGGCTGAACCAGCCCCCCGAATTCTCGAATTTCCCGTAAGCCGATTTCAGGCAGGAACCCCATGATGGACGCCTTCGAACTTCCCCCTACCCTGGTCCAGTCCCTTCAACGTCGCGCTGCGCAGACCCCGGACCAGGTCGCCTTGCGCTTCCTCGCCGAGTCCGCCGAGCACAGCGTTGTGCTCAGTTATCGCGATCTGGATCAGCGTGCCCGCACCATCGCCGCCGCCTTGCAGGCCAATGCGGACCTGGGCGACCGTGCCGTGCTGTTGTTCCCCAGTGGCCCGGATTATGTCGCGGCGTTCTTTGGTTGCCTGTACGCGGGTGTGATCGCGGTGCCGGCCTATCCGCCGGAGTCCACCCGTCGCCACCATCAGGCGCGACTGCTGTCGATCATCAGCGATGCCGAACCGCGTCTGCTGCTGACCATCGCCAGCCTCGCCGATGGCTTGTCGCAGCTCGAAAATGCGCCGCCCGTATTGAGCGTCGATCGGCTGGAAGGTGCCGGCAATTGGGTCGCCCCTGACCTGCATCCGGACGACATCGCCTTCCTGCAATACACCTCTGGTTCCACCGCGTTGCCCAAGGGCGTGCAAGTCAGCCACGGTAACCTGGTGGCCAACGAAGTGTTGATCCGTCGCGGTTTCGGCATCGACCTGAACCCCGATGACGTGATCGTCAGTTGGCTGCCGCTGTACCACGACATGGGGCTGATTGGCGGTTTGCTGCAACCGATCTTCAGTGGTGTGCCCTGCGTGCTGATGTCGCCGGCCTACTTCCTCGGGCGACCGTTACGTTGGCTGGAAGCGATCAGTGAATACGGCGGCACCATCAGCGGCGGTCCGGACTTCGCCTATCGCCTGTGCAGCGAAAGGGTCAGCGAGACCGCGTTGGAGCGCCTGGATTTGAGCCGGTGGCGCGTGGCCTATTCCGGCTCCGAGCCGATCCGCCTCGACACCCTGGAACGCTTCGCCGAGAAGTTCGCCGCCTGCGGTTTTACCCCGAACCATTTCTTTGCCTCCTACGGCCTGGCCGAGGCGACCCTGTTTGTCGCGGGCGGCAGCCGTGGCCAGGGCATTGCGGCGATGCGCGTCGACGATCAGGCCCTGGCCGCCAATCGCGCCGAGCCGGGGCAGGGCAGTGCGATCATGAGCTGTGGCACCCGCCAGCCGGAACACGCGGTGCTGATCGCTGACCCGCATACCCTTGCCGAGCTGCCCGACAACCACGTCGGCGAACTCTGGGCCACGGGTCCGAGCATCGCCCACGGCTACTGGCGTAACCCCGAAGCCACCGCCAAGACCTTTGTGCAACATGCCGGCCGTAGGTGGCTGCGTACGGGCGACCTGGGCTTCATCCGTGACGGTGAGGTGTACATCACCGGTCGCCTCAAAGACCTGCTGATCGTGCGCGGCCACAACCTGTACCCACAAGACATCGAGCAGACCATCGAGCGCGAAGTGGAGGTGGTACGCAAAGGCCGGGTCGCCGCATTTGCAGTGAATGAGCAGGGCCTGGAAGGCATCGGCATTGCCGCTGAAATCAGCCGCAGTGTGCAGAAAATCCTGGCGCCCGAGGCGCTGATCAAGGCGATTCGCCAAGCCGTCGCCGAGGCGTATCAAGAGGCGCCAAGCGTGGTGGTGCTGCTCAACCCTGGCGCCTTGCCGAAGACCTCCAGCGGCAAGCTGCAGCGCGCGGCCTGTGGGCTTCGTCACAAGGACGGTAGCCTCGACAGCTATGCGCAGTTCCCGAACCTGCACGCGCAGGAGGGCGATGGGGCGCTGGAATCCGAACTGCACAACCAGATTGCGGCGATCTGGTGCGAGCAGTTGCAGGTGGCGACGGTTGCGGCCGATGACCACTTCTTCTTACTCGGCGGCAACTCCATCACCGCCACCCAGGTGGTCGCACGCCTGCGCGAACGCCTCGGCCTGGAGCTTAACCTGCGCATGCTGTTCGAAGCACCGACCCTGGAAGGCTTTGCCGCCAGCGTTGCGCAGTTGCAGCAGGACGGCGGCGTCGCCCAAGGCGCGATCCACAGCCTGTCGCGCCAAGAGGAATTGCCCCAATCCCTGGCACAGAACCGCCTGTGGATCACCTGGCAACTGGACCCCCACAGCAGCGCCTACACCATCCCCGGCGCCCTGCGCCTGCGCGGCGAGCTGGATGAAGACGCGGTGCGTACCAGCTTCCAGCAACTGATCCAGCGCCACGAAGCCCTGCGTACACGCTTCTACGAGCGCGACGGCCAGGCTTTCCAGCGTGTCGATACCAAGGCCGATTTCGACCTGCAAGTCATCGACCTCAGCGACCTGCCCGTTGCCGAGCGCGAAGCCCGTGCACAACAGATCCGCGAAGACGAAGCGCGCACCCAGTTCGACCTGGAAAAAGGCCCGCTGTTGTGGGTGACCCTGGTGCGTCTGGACGATGAAGATCACCAACTGCTGGTGACGCTGCACCACATCATCGCCGACGGCTGGTCGCTCAATATCCTGATGGACGAGTTCTCACGCCTCTATGCCGCCGCAGTCCAGGGCCAGACCCTGGAGCTGCCGCCCCTGGCCCTGCAATACGCCGACTACGGCACTTGGCAGCGCCAATGGCTGGCCGAAGGTGAAGGCCAGCGTCAACTGGCGTACTGGAAAGCGCAGTTGGGTGAAGAGCATCCCACCCTGAGCCTGGCGACCGACCACCCGCGCTCCGCACACCATCGTCACAGTGCCTCACGCCACACTGTGCGCCTTGGCGCGAGCCTCAGCGAAGCCATTCGCCAGACCGCCCGGACCCACGAGTCCACCCCGTTCATGCTGTTGCTGGCAGCCTTCCAGAGCGTGCTCTACCGTTACAGCGGCCAACGCGATATCCGCATCGGCGTGCCCAACGCCAACCGCCCGCGCCAGGAAACCCAAGGCCTGGTCGGCTTCTTCATCAACACCTTGGTGCTGCGTGCCGAGCTGGATGGACGCCTGCCCTTCACTGAACTGTTGGCCGCGACACGCCAGGCTGCGCTGGGCGCCCAGGCCCATCAGGATTTGCCATTCGAACAACTGCTGGAGGCCTTCCCGCAGGCCCGCGAGCAGGGCCTGTTCCAGGTCATGTTCAACCACCAGCAACGCGACCTCAGCGCCTTGCGCCGCCTGCCGGGCATGCTCGCCGACGAGTTGCCGTGGCACAGCCGCGAAGCCAAGTTCGATTTGCAACTGCACACCGAAGAAGACCGCAACGGGCGCCTGAGCCTGTCGTTCGACTATGCCGATGAACTGTTCGAAAGCGCGACCATCCAGCGCCTCGCCGAGCACTACATCAACCTGTTGCACGCCGTCTGCGAACAACCCCGGCAAGCCATCGGCGACCTCATGCTGATGCAGCACGACGAACAAGCCCTTTACAGCGAAGCACCCTGCGCACCGGCCCAAGTGTGGCTGCCCGAACTGCTCAACCAGCAGACCTCGGACACCACCGCGCTGGTCTGGGGCGGCGGCAGCCTGACCTTCGCCCAATTGCACACCCAGGCCAACCGCCTGGCCCATTACCTGCGTGACAAAGGCGTCGGCCCGGACGTGTGCGTGGCCATCGCCGCCGAACGTTCGCCGCAACTGTTGATCGGCTTGCTGGCGATCATCAAGGCCGGGGGCGCTTACGTGCCGCTGGACCCGGATTACCCCACCGAGCGCCTGGCCTACATGCTCAAGGACAGCGGCGTTCACCTGCTGCTGACCCAGACCGCGCTGCTGGAGCAGGTGCCGGCTGCCTGCGGCGTGTGCGTCATCGCCATGGACAGCCTGCACCTGGACAGTTGGCCCACCCAGCCGCCCGGCCTGCATTTGCACGGTGATAACCTCGCCTACGTGATCTACACCTCCGGTTCCACCGGCCAGCCCAAAGGCGTGGGCATCACCCATGCCGCGCTGGCCGAGCGCTTGCAGTGGATGCAGGCCACTTATCCACTCAACGAAACCGACGTGCTGATGCAGAAGGCCCCGATCAGTTTCGACGTGTCGGTGTGGGAATGCTTCTGGCCGCTGATCACTGGGTGCCGCCTGGTACTGGCCGGGCCCGGTGAGCATCGCGACCCGCATCGGATCGCGCAGTTGGTGCAGGAACACGGCGTGACCACGCTGCACTTCGTGCCGCCGCTGTTGCAGTTGTTTATCGACGAACCGCTGGTGGCCGAATGCACCAGCCTGCGGCGCTTGTTCTCGGGCGGGGAAGCCTTGCCCGCCGAACTGCGCAACCGCGTTCTGGCCCAGTTGCCAGCCGTGCAATTGCATAACCGTTATGGCCCGACCGAAACCGCGATCAACGTGACCCACTGGCACTGTCGCGCAGAAGACGGCGAGCGCTCGCCGATTGGTCGGCCACTGGGCAACGTGATCTGCCGCGTGCTGGATGAGCAGCTCAACCCCGTGCCGCTGGGCGTGCCGGGTGAGCTGTGCATCGGCGGTATCGGCCTGGCCCGGGGTTACCTTGGCCGTGCCGGGTTGACGGCTGAGCGTTTTGTCGCCGATCACCAAGGCGCCCGCCTGTACCGCACCGGTGACCGCGCCCGTTGGAGCGCCGACGGTGTGATCGAGTACCTCGGGCGTCTCGACCAGCAGGTCAAGCTGCGCGGCTTCCGTGTGGAGCCGGAAGAAATCGAGGCGCGCATGCTCGCCCTGGAGGGCATCGCTCAAGCTGTGGTGCTGGTGCGTGACGGGCAGTTGATTGGCTACTTCACCGCCCATGGCGACCTGGACGAACAACAGGTCAAAACCGCCCTGGCCGCGGAGTTGCCGGAATACATGGTGCCCGCGCTGCTGATGCCTCTGGACGCCATGCCGTTGAGCCCCAGCGGCAAGCTGGACCGCCGCGCGTTGCCGGCGCCGGTGTGGCAAGTGCGTGAACACGTCGAACCCGAAACGCCGCTGCAACAGCAAATCGCCGCGATCTGGCGCGAAGTTCTCGGTCTGCCAAGCATTGGTCTGCGCGATGACTTCTTCGCCCTCGGCGGCCACTCGTTGCTGGCCACGCAGATCATTTCCCGCACCCGCCAGGCCTGTGATGTGGAACTGCCGTTGCGCACCTTGTTCGACGCCAGTGAACTGGGGGCGTTTGCCGAGCAGGTCGGCTTGATCCAGGCCTCGGGCCAACGCAACCAACAGACCGTCATCGCCAAGGTCGACCGCGGCCAACCCGTGCCGCTGTCCTATTCCCAGCAGCGCATGTGGTTCTTGTGGCAGATGGAACCGGACAGCCCGGCCTACAACGTCGGCGGCATGGCGCGTTTGCGCGGCGTGCTGGACGTGGGGCGTTTCGAGGCGGCGCTGCAAGCGCTGATCATGCGTCACGAAACCCTGCGCACGACGTTTCCGAGCGTCGATGGTGTGGCTTATCAGAACGTTTCGCCGCAGACCGGGCTGCGCATGGATTGGCAGGATTTCTCCGCGCTGAGCGAAGCCGACCGTCAACCGCGCCTGCAACGACTGGCTGATCATGAGGCACACACGCCGTTCAACCTGGAAACCGGGCCGTTGTTGCGTGCGTGCCTGGTCAAGGCCGGCGAGCAGGAACACTACCTGGTGCTGACCCTGCACCATATCGTCACCGAAGGCTGGGCCATGGACATCTTTGCCCGTGAACTCAGCGCGTTGTACGAGGCCTTTATCGACGAGCGCGACTCGCCGCTGGCGCCGCTGCCCGTGCAATACCTCGACTACAGCGTGTGGCAGCGCCAGTGGCTGGAGTCCGGCGAGCGCCAGCGTCAGCTGGATTACTGGACTGCGCAACTGGGCAATGAACACCCGCTGCTGGAACTGCCCGGCGACCGTCCACGCCCGCCTGTGCAAAGCCACCAGGGCGAGTTGTACCGCTTCGACCTCAGCGACGACCTCGCTGCCCGCGTGCGTGCCTTCAATGCCGAGCGCGGCCTGACCCTGTTCATGACCATGACCGCCACCCTGGCCGTGCTGCTCTACCGTTATAGCGGCCAGACCGACTTGCGTATCGGCGCCCCGGTTGCCAACCGTATCCGTCCTGAAAGCGAAGGCTTGATTGGTGCCTTCCTCAACACCCAGGTGCTGCGGTGCCAGCTCAATGGGCAGATGAATGTCGCTGAGTTGTTCGAGCACGTGCGCCACACCGTGATCGAGGGTCAGTCCCATCAAGACCTGCCGTTCGATCACCTGGTGGAGGCCCTACAACCCCCGCGCAGCGCGGCGTACAACCCGCTGTTCCAGGTGATGTGCAACGTGCAGCGCTGGGAATTCCAACAGAGCCGCCAACTGGCCGGCATGACCGTCGAATACCTGGCCAACGATGCGCGGGCGACCAAGTTCGACCTCAACCTGGAAGTCACCGACCTCGACCATCGCCTGGGTTGCTGCCTGACCTACAGCACTGACCTGTTCGACGAGCCACGCATTGCGCGCATGGCCGCCCATTGGCGCAATCTGCTGGAAGCCTTGATCGCGGATCCGCAGCAACGCCTCAGCGAATTGCCGTTGCTCGGTGCGGATGAACAGCGTGTGTTGCAAGACAGCCTGGGCATTGAGAATGGCGAGCACCGTCTCGATCAGTGCATCCACCCACTGTTCAGCCAGCAGGTGGCAGCCCGTGGCGATGCGCCGGCGCTGACCTTTGCCGGCGTGACCCTCAGCTACCGAGAACTCGACGCCCGCGCCAACCGCCTGGCCTGGATGCTGCGCGAACGTGGCGTCGGCCCGCAGGTGCGTGTCGGCCTGGCGTTGCCGCGCTCCCTGGAAATGGTCATCGGCCTGCTGGCGATCCTCAAGGCCGGCGGTGCCTATGTGCCGCTGGACCCGGAATACCCGCTGGACCGCCTGCACTACATGATCGAAGACAGCGGCATCGGCCTGCTGCTCAGCGATGCGGCGATGTTCGAGGCCCTCGGCGAGTTACCGGCCACTGTTGCGTGCTGGTGTCTGGAGGATGACTTGCCGGTGCTGGCCAACTACCCGGCCGATGCGCTGCCGTTTATCAGCCTGCCGCAACACCAGGCGTACTTGATCTACACCTCCGGCTCCACCGGCAAGCCGAAAGGCGTGGTGGTATCCCACGGTGAAATCGCCATGCATTGCGCGGCGGTGATCGAGCGGTTTGGCATGCGCGCGGATGACTGCGAGCTGCACTTCTATTCGATCAACTTCGATGCGGCCACCGAGCGTCTGCTGGTGCCGCTGCTCAGTGGCGCACAGGTGGTGTTGCGGGCTCAGGGGCAGTGGGATGCCGAGGAAATCTGCGGATTGATACGCACCCATGGCATCAACATCCTGGGCTTCACCCCGAGCTACGGCAGCCAGTTGGCGCAGTGGTTGGCGACCCGGCAGCAGACCTTGCCGGTGCGTATGTGCATTACCGGCGGCGAAGCCCTGACCGGCGAACACTTGCAGCGCATCCGTGCCGCGTTCCAGCCCCAGGTGTTCTTCAACGCCTATGGCCCGACTGAAACCGTAGTGATGCCGCTGGCCAGCCTGGCGCCCGAGCACTTGGAGGAGGGCGCCGCCAGCGTGCCGATCGGCAGCATCATCGGTGACCGCGTGGCTTATATTCTCGACGCCGACCTGGCCTTGGTGCCGCAAGGCGCGACCGGCGAGTTATACGTGGGCGGTGCGGGTCTGGCGCAGGGGTATCACCAGCGTCCGGGCATGACCGCCGAACGTTTTGTCGCGGACCCGTTTGCGCGCAACGGCGGGCGCCTGTACCGCACCGGTGACCTCGTGCGCCAGCGCGTCGATGGCTTGGTGGAGTACCTCGGGCGTATTGACCACCAGGTGAAAATTCGCGGTTTCCGTATCGAACTGGGCGAGATCGAAACCCGCCTGCTGGAGCATGACGCCGTGCGCGAAGCGGTGGTGCTGGCGCTGGATGCGCCGAGCGGCAAACAGTTGGTGGCGTATCTGGTCAGCGATGCCGAGCACGTCGCGCTGCGTGATGCGCTGAAGGCCCATCTCAAGGCGCACCTGCCGGACTACATGGTGCCCGCGCACCTGATCGTGCTGGACAGCATGCCGCTGACCGCCAACGGCAAGCTCGACCGCCGTGCCTTGCCGCAGCCGGATCCCGAAGCCAACCGCCAACACTACGTGGCACCCCGCAACGAACTGGAAAGCACCCTGGCGGCGATCTGGTGCGCGGTGCTGAACGTGCAACAAGTCGGCCTGGACGATAACTTCTTCGAGCTGGGGGGCGACTCGATCCTGTCGATCCAGGTGGTCAGCCGCGCGCGGCAGGCCGGGATTCATTTCAGCCCTCGCGACCTGTTTCAGCACCAGACCGTGCAGACCCTGGCTGCTGTGGCTACGCGCTCCGAGCAGGTTACGGCAGAGCAGGGCCTGCTGACCGGCAGTTCGGGTCTCACGCCGATCCAGCATTGGTTCTTCGACACCGAGACCCCGAACCGTCAGCACTGGAACCAGGCGCTGGTCCTCAAGCCGCTGCAGTTGCTCGACCCCCAGCGCCTGGAACAAGCGCTGCTGGCGGTACTGGAACACCATGACGCCTTGCGCCTGAGCTTCTCCAAGCGCGACGCCCAATGGCACGCCGAACACAGGGCCGTGCCGCAGGGCGGCGTGCTGATGCAGGCGCAAGTGCGTGACATGGCGCACTGCACCGCGCTGTTCACCGACACCCAACGCAGCCTCGACCTGGAGCACGGCCCGCTACTGCGCGCCTTGCTGGTGGACGGGCCCGAGGGGCAGCAACGCCTGTTGATCGCGATCCATCACCTGGTGGTGGACGGCGTGTCGTGGCGTGTATTGCTGGAAGATCTACAAACGGTTTATCGCCAGTTGAACGATGGCCAGTCCGTCAGCCTGCCGGCCAAGACCAGTGCCCTGCGTGATTGGGCCGCGCGTTTACAGGCGTATGCCGGTAGCGAATCCTTGCGTGAGGAATTGAGCGTCTGGCAGCACCAGTTGGCCGGCCCTGACGCCGCATTGCCGGTGGCCCGCCCACAAGGGTCGCTGCGCAACCGCGATGCCGACACCGTCAGCGTGCGCCTGGATGCCGAACACACCCGCCAGTTGCTGCAGCAAGCCCCAAGCGCCTATCGCACCCAGGTCAACGACCTGTTGCTGACCGCCTTGGCCCGCGTGTTGTGCCGCTGGAGCGGTCACGCTTGCGCGTTGATCCAACTGGAAGGCCACGGCCGCGAAACCCTGTTCGATGACATCGACCTGACCCGCAGCGTCGGCTGGTTCACCAGTGCCTATCCGCTGCGCCTGACCCCGCAAACCGGGCAGGGCGATTCGATCAAGGCGATCAAGGAACAACTGCGCGCCGTGCCGCATAAAGGCTTGGGCTATGGCGTGCTGCGCTACCTCTCCGATGACCTGTGCAAGCAGACCCTGGCCGCACTGCCGAGCGCGCAGATCACCTTCAACTACCTCGGCCAGTTCGACCAGAGCTTCGGCGCCGATGCGCTGTTCCACCCGCTGGATGAATCCGCCGGCCTGGCCCATGACCCGGACGCGCCGCTGCCCAACGAGTTGAGCGTCGACAGCCAGGTGTATGGTGGTGAGCTGGTGCTGCGCTGGACCTTCAGCCGCGAACGCCACGATCAACAGAGCATCCATGAACTGGCCGATGCCTACCTCACCGAGCTGCAAAGCCTGGTTGCACATTGTCTGGAGGACGACGCCGGTGGTCTTACACCGTCCGACTTCCCGCTGGCGCACCTGACCCAGGCGCAACTCGACAGCTTGCCGATTGCCGCCAGCGCCATCGAAGATGTCTACCCGCTGACCCCGATGCAGGAAGGCCTGCTATTGCACACCCTGCTGGAGCCCGGCACCGGCCTCTACTACATGCAGGACCGCTACCGCATCAACAGCGCCCTGGACCCCGAGCGTTTCGCCCAGGCTTGGCAGGCGGTGATCGCCCGCCACGAAGCCCTGCGCGCGTCGTTCTGCTGGAACGTCGGCGAAGACATGCTGCAAGTGATCCACACACCCGGCAGCACGCCGATTGAGTACCTGGACTGGAGCGACGATCCGGAGGACCAGCAGGAGCCGCGCCTGCAAGCGCTGCTCAAGCAAGAGCGCGAAGCCGGCTTCGATCTGCTCAACCAGGCACCGTTCCACCTGCGCCTGATCCGCGTCGGCGCCGAGCGTTACTGGTTCATGATGAGCAACCACCACATCCTTATCGATGCCTGGTGCCGTTCATTGCTGATGAATGACTTCTTCGAGCTCTACATGGCCCTCGGTGAAGGCCGCGACGCGCAACTGGCCACGCCGCCGCGCTACCGCGACTACATTGCCTGGCTGCAACGCCAGAACCTCAATGAGGCACGCCAATGGTGGCAACAGAACCTGCAAGGCTTCGAGCGCACCACGCCAATCCCGAGCGACCGGCCGTTCCTGCGTGAACACGCGGGCCACAGCGGCGGCATGGTGGTGGGCGATTGCTACACCCGTCTCGATGCCCGCGACGGTGCACAACTGCGCGAACTGGCACAGGCTCACCAACTGACCGTCAACACCTTCGCCCAGGCGGCGTGGGCGCTGGTGCTGCGCCGTTTGAGCGGCGATCGCGACGTGCTGTTCGGTGTCACCGTGGCCGGGCGCCCGGTGGAAATGCCCGAGATGCAACGCACCGTCGGCCTGTTCATCAACAGCATCGCCCTGCGGGTGAAACTGCCCGAGGACGGTCAAGCGTGCAGCGTGCGCCAGTGGTTGAGCGAACTGCTCGACAGCAATATGCAACTGCGCGAGTACGAGTACCTGCCGCTGGTGACGATCCAGGAACACAGCGAACTGCCCAAGGGCCAGCCGCTGTTCGACAGCCTGTTCGTGTTCGAAAACGCCCCGGTGGAAGTCTCGGTGCTGGACCGTGCACAAAGCCTGAACGCCACCTCGGATTCCGGCCGCACCCACACCAACTTCCCGCTGACCGCCGTGTGCTATCCAGGTGATGACCTGGGGCTGCACCTGTCCTACGACCAACGCTACTTCGACGAAACCACCGTGCAAGGCATGCTCGGCGAGTTCAAGCGCCTGCTGCTGGCGCTGGTCCAAGGCTTCCAGGGTGACATGGCCGACCTGCCGCTGATTGGCGAGCAGGAGCGTGAGTTCCTGGTGGAAGGTTGCAATCAGAGCGAGCACGACTACCAGCTGGAGCGCAGCTACATCGAGCTGTTCGAAGAGCAGGTCGCCGCTCATCCGCAGCGCATCGCCGCCAGTTGCCTCGACCAGCAATGGACCTATGACGAACTGAACCGTCGCAGCAACGGCCTGGGCCACGCGCTGATGGCAGCGGGTGTCGGCCTGGATCAACCGGTGGCGTTGTTGGCCGAGCGTAACCTCGACCTGCTCGGCATGATCATCGGCAGCTTCAAGGCCGGTGCCGGCTACCTGCCGCTGGACCCAGGCCTGCCGAGCCAGCGCCTGCGCAGCATCCTCGACTTGAGCCGCACGCCATTGCTGGTGTGCACCGAAGCATCCCGTGAGCAAGCCATCGAGTTGCTGGACGGTTTTGACTGCCAGCTTCTGGTGTGGGAGGAAATACCCGCGCGTGGTGAAAACCCCGGTGTCTACAGCGCTCCGGATAACCTTGCCTACGTGATCTATACCTCCGGTTCCACCGGTCTGCCCAAGGGCGTGATGGTGGAACAGCGCGGCATGCTCAATAACCAACTGAGCAAAGTGCCGTACCTGGCCTTGAGCGACGCGGATGTGATTGCGCAAACCGCGTCGCAGAGCTTTGATATTTCCGTATGGCAGTTCCTCGCTGCGCCGCTGTTCGGCGCGCGGGTGGACATCGTGCCGAACACCATCGCGCATGATCCCCAGGGCCTGCTGGAACATGTCCAGGCCCAGGGCATCACCGTGTTGGAAAGCGTGCCGTCGTTGATCCAGGGCATGCTTGCACAGGACCGCATCGGCCTGGATGGCCTGCGCTGGATGCTGCCGACCGGCGAAGCGATGCCACCGGAACTGGCGCACCAGTGGTTGCAGCGTTATCCGGAGATTGGGCTGGTCAACGCTTACGGCCCGGCGGAGTGTTCGGACGATGTGGCGTTCTATCGTGTCGACCTGGCGTCTACCCGAGGCACCTATTTGCCGATTGGTACGCCCACCGACAACAACCGTTTGTACCTGCTGGATGGCGCACTGGAACTGGTACCGCAAGGCGCGGTGGGTGAGTTGTGCGTGGCCGGCACGGGTGTCGGTCGCGGTTACGTCAGCGACCCGCTGCGCACCGCGCCCGTATTTGTGCCGAACGCCTTCGGCGCACCGGGCGAACGTCTCTACTGCACCGGCGACCTCGCACGCCGTCGCAGTGACGGCGTGCTGGAGTATGTCGGACGTGTCGACCACCAAGTGAAGATTCGCGGCTACCGCATCGAACTGGGTGAAATCGAAGCGCGCCTGCACGAACAACCGGAAGTGCGCGATGCGGCGGTGGGCGTGCAGGAAGGCATGAATGGCAAGCACCTGGTCGGCTACCTGGTGGCGGCGGATGAAGCACTGAACCCAAGCGAACGCCTGGACCGCATCAAGCAACGCCTGCGCGCCGAACTGCCGGAATACATGGTGCCGCTGCACTGGCTCTGGCTCGACCGCCTGCCGCTCAACGCCAACGGCAAACTCGACCGCAAGGCGTTGCCGGCGCTGGAGATCGGCCAGCTGCAAAGCCAGGACTACCTGGCACCGCGCAACGAACTGGAGGCTACGTTGGTCGCCATCTGGGTCGAGGTGCTGAAAGTCGAGAGGGTAGGGGTGCAGGACAACTTCTTCGAACTGGGCGGGCACTCGTTGCTGGCCACGCAGATTGCCTCGCGGGTACAGAAGACCCTGCAACGTGATGTGCCGCTGCGCGCAATGTTCGAGTGCAGCACGGTGGCGGAATTGGCCGAGTATATCGACGGGCTGGCAGCCAATGAGGTCAGTGCCGAGAAAGTAGATCGGTTGAGTGACTTGATGGCGGAGTTGGAGGGGTTGTGAGAGGGCCGTTGGTCGGCAGCAGCGTAGGGCTTCGTCAGAACTGTTAATTCTGACAGTAGGCGAAGGTGCATCAAAGGCGCTCACTAAAGGGCGGCTCTCGGCCTCGGACTGGCTGAGGGCCATAACCCCTCGAACATGGAGTTCCTGTCATGGCTAAAGAAAAAACAACAGCTGAAGTTCCCTCAGATCCTGTCGATGCAAAAACACCAAAGTCGATCAAGCCCCAAGCTCTGGAAGTTGCCGCTCCGTTAATTTCCAGTGAGGTGAATAGCATCATCGAACCCTCCAAAATGCCGGACTCCTACCTGACCGTTGACGCACGCATGGACAACCCGCCCATCACAGTCAAGTTCAGCGCAAAGGAGGTGCCTGAGCTGGTACTTGAGGATGTTGTGGATTCAAGCGGTGAGTCAGGGGCCCGGAAGATAGACATCCCTTTGGCTTACTTGACGAAACTCATGGGGTTCACGGCTCTCATTTCATATTCGGGGAAGTCACAAGGGCAGGCCGTGGAGTCGTTGGTCAAGGAGGTGGGGGTAGCGTTTTACCCTGCCAGTGAAAGTCAAAATCTTGCACCTTACTTACTTCACGAAAAAATCGTGCATAACACGCCTACCTATGACATGCACGATCACACAGGCGATGAGACGGTTCTTGTGCCGGTCCCGCCTCTTGCCAAAGCGGGGGATAAGCTTTACTGCACTGCGGCTACCGAGCAGGACGCTCCTCGGCATGTGTTTTACACAGTGGTTTATGGCTATAAGTTAACGCCTGAAGATGCTGTCCCGGGCAACGTACTTCAGTTCCCAATTCGCCGTGGTTGGTTGGCGCGACGCAAACCATGGCGATCGCTTACCCTTCAATGTGGCTGGATCACGAACGACTTGGAGGCCCAGCCTCCCGCCGAGGTTGACCCGCACCTGGAGACGCGCTTGCCGAGGAATGCGCTCGAAATTCAATATCGCCGAACTGCTGCTTTAATTGTTGACCCTCGGCTAGACCTAAAGGCACCCCATCTGCGGCAGTCTGTGGAGTACAACGGTGGTTGGTGCCTTAATCCTGAACTCACCAGAGACGGAGGGACTGTAGATGTAAGTGACCTGGATACGTATGCGGACGATCGTGTCTGCTTTTTTGTGAGCGGACCTGGTTTCGAGCAGAGACCGTTGGGTTGCGTGACCATTGAATATGACGGGGATCCGGCGTCGGTCAAACTATCGCCCTGTATCGTTGCTTGTTTGTTCAACCAGTCGATGACGCTGACCTACACGGTTGCCTTCAACGAACAAGAACAGCTATCACCTGCACAGTTGGTCAGTGTTTCGGTGCCCCGGTTCATTCACCCGAATATTGAAGAGGCAACTAACGGCACGGTAGACCTCAATATATTCCCAGGGGCCGCACTGGCTACAGTGCCTGTATGGGCGTATGCCGAGTGCTCAAGTTTTTGTTGGATGTGGATCTCGGGTGAATACGAGGACGGCAGCGCTTACCGGTACGACATTTTGCTGGATGAGCCCGTTACTGACGACTGGAAGGCTCGAGGAGTTGAGGCGCCTATTCCAAGGACTGAACTTCAAAAGTTGGCCGATTGCAGCGAATTTAAACTGCACTTCTCGGCGAGCTTTTGTGAGGCGAGTGGGCTAGAGAACGCCTATGAGTTTCCTGCTCAGACCTTCAAAATCGAGCAGGAGCCTCTGTCGCTTCCTATGCCTGCGGTGAGGCAAGCTGATGGCTCCGACCTGACCGCCTGGAATGGGCGCTACGGTGTAGATGTCGAAGTGGATTACCCAAAAAACAACAGCAGGCACAGCATCAGTGTTTGCTGGAAAAAACCGGATGGCACTTGCTGGCCGTTGGCTTCCAAACCCGGCAGTACGGCGGGGGCAGTCATCTTCACTCTGCCGCCGGAAGCGGTGATCGAAAGCATGGGCAAAACCGTGCAAATCACTTACACCGTGACCCCCGCGTGTAAGGCACAGACGTCACTGCCGTTGAACCTGACGATCAGTTTGCCGAGATACTTGCCGCCGCCCGCTGTGGAGCAGGCTACGCCGCCCGCTACCCAAAAGGGTATTTTGGATTTGAGCGCATTTTTCGGGGATGCCGTCATTACCGTGCCGAAATGGTGGTTCATGCGGGTCGGGCACAGAGGTTGGCTGCAGTGCACGGGTATTCAGGAAGATGGGACTGAACTCGTGATTAAGGTAATGCACGCTGAGATCATCACTGCTGGAGACCTGACTAACGGATTATCGCGTGAACTGTCGCGGCTAGAGCTGACAAATTACGTTAGCAACGTGGAACTGACCTTTGAATTCAAGGTGACTGTAGACGGTAGTACTGACGTGACGAAGGCGATCGTCTTTCCTTTGCTCAAGTTGATCTTTCGCAAGCGTTTGATTGATGAAACTAACTTCGATCCGGATGAGAAGGGTTGGAATGGTTGGGAAAGAGGCCGTGGCGCCGCTGACCCCAGGGATCTAGCACTTGCTTTCGGATCACATGGTTTCTGGAACGGCTATTGGCTGCGTGACTGGAGTTATACAGATACAAAGGATCCTGCTACGGATAGCGAAAAACTGTTCAAGACGTTCAACAATCTGGAAGTGGGACGCTCATATCAATTCCTAGCCTGGGTCTGTAATGACGGTAGCTCAGGTGTTTCGCCTCTGATGGCGCTAACTGTTAATAGAGCCGATTTAACCGAGGTAATAGCGCCTGGTTTAGACTGGGAGTTACTCGGAGGGACGTTCAAGGCAACTTCAAACACTGCAAGGCTCAGCGTCGACAATCGCCGGATGGGGTTCCAAAATGGCAACGACTTCAGGGTGACTTGGCTCAGACTTTACGAAGTTTAATTACGTCTCACTGAGCCGCATCAGGATAAGGTCTCTGATAGTTGGAGACCTTATTCATAAGGAAGAGTGCTTTATTTCGGCCCCAATATCTTCCCCAACTTCTCCGGCGAAGGTGCCCCCTGCTGTTGCTGCAACCCACCCTTGTCATCCAGATAGAAGATAGCCGGCGTCGCCGACAACTCCAGCCCATCCATCAATTTCATGTTCCCATCAAGCTTGGCCTCGATATCCGCCGGAATCTTCTCCAACGCCTGCAACTTGCTGCCCTTACCGGCGGCTTCGTGTTCTTCCAGGGCCTTTTGCGGGTCTTTGGCGGCAAACAGCGCGGCGGATTTGCCGGGGCTGTCTTCGCGGATGATGCCGACCATGATGTGGCGCAACTGCACTTTGCCGGCTTTTACCCACGGACGGGCTTGTTCCCAGAACATGTTGCAGTAAGGGCAGTTAGGGTCGCTGAACAGGTAGACGATGCGTGGGGCTTTAACGTCGCCGTCCTGGATCCAGCTGCTTTTTTCCATCTTGGCCCAGACTTCCTTGGCCATCGGTGCATACACCAGTTTTTCCAGGGGCGCGCTGCTCAGGTCATTGCCTTGGGCGTCGTACAGGCTACCGGCAATCACGCTTTTGCCGTCGGCGGTCAGGTACAGGGCCATGCCGCGGTTCTGGTACTGGGCGGCGTAGCCAGTGAGACCGCTGGGGGCGTCGAACTTGCCGAGGATCTTGGCGCCTTTGGCCTCGATCTGTTTGATCGGTGCTGGCCAGTCAGCGGCCTGGGCCAGGGTGGCTGCAAGCGTCAGCGGCAGCAGGGTCAGCAGGTGGCAGAGGCGGGGCATGTCGGTTTCCTTGTGGCAGCAGGAGCGGAGTCGAAGGGTTCCATGGCGCGGGCCAGGCTGGCCTGGGACAGTTCGCCGAGGTGGCTGTTGATCAGGCGTCCATCGGCTTGATAGAACAACGTGGTGGGCAAGGCCATCGAGCCCACGGCCTGGCCGAGGCGACCGCTGGCGTCGAACAGGATGTTGTCCAGAGTCAGGCCTTGTGTGGCGAGGAAGGTGCTGACGCTTTGCATGCTTTCGGCCTGGTTGACGAACAGGAAGGTCACGTCGGGACGTTGATGTTGGGCACGTTCCAGCACCGGCATCTCGCGGCGGCATGGCGGGCACCAGGTGGCCCACAGGTTGATCACCAGCGGGCCGCCTTTGTAATCGGCCAGTTGCACCACGTCGCCATCGGCGTTGCGCAAGGTGATGTCCGGCAGTTGCGAGCCTTTGTCGTACAGGCTCAGGGACAGGCTGGTCAGGCCCCAGAACACCAGGCCGGTGATCACCCCAGCGCCCAGCGGCTTGCGCAGGGCTGGACGCCGCCGGCCGTAGAGCAGCGCACCCAGGATCAGCGCGATCACGCCCGGCCAGGCGAGGAAACCGCCGTCGCGCAGGTCGACCATCTGCAGTGGGGCTTGGCTGTAATCGCTCCAGTACATCAGCACAAAGCTGACGCGGGCCACCAGCATGCCCAGCAGGAAGAGGCTGAACAGCACCGATTCCGGGTTTTCACCACCACGCTTGGCCACGCGCCAGCCCACCAGGGTGGCGAGAATCAGCGCGCTGATCAGCAGGATGTGATTCAGGGCGATGGCGAAGGTGCCGATGGTCAGGGTCAGCATTCAGAGGGCGTCCCGGGTTTGCGTCCAGCGTTGCAGGAAGGCGGCGGCATCCACTTCGCCAGTGATGCGTTGGGCGCGGCGTTCTTCACCGTCCGGGCCGATCCACACGAAGCTCGGTGGGCCAGGCACTTTGTAGCGGCCGAGCAGCTCTCGGCTGGCGGCATTGTCGGCGGTAACGTCCAGGCGCAGCAGGCGTACGTCTTTCAGGGCATCCATCACCTCGGGTTTGCCGAACACCTGCTTTTCCATGATCTTGCACGACACGCACCAGTCGGCGTAATAGTCCACCAGCACCCACTGGCCTTGAGCCTTGGCGCTGTCGAGCTGGCTTTGCAGCACGGCGGGATCGTTGATGGTCATGAAGGCATCGTGGGCGCTCGGTGCGGCGGCGGTCCGCGAAGCGCTGTAGACCTTCAGCGGTTGCCACAGGTCATCGCTGCCACCGGCGGCGCCCACCACCAGCAGTGTGCCCCACAGGCCGAGCACCAGGGAACCGGCGCCGAACACCTTGGCGGCCAGGCCGTATTCGCGGGCCAGGGTCCAGCCGCAGTAGGCCATCACCAGCGCGAGCGTGCCCCACAGGCCGATCCACAGGCTTTCATCGACCACCGGGCGGATCATCAGCACGGCGGTGCCGAGGAACAGGAAGCCGAAGATGCCCTTGAGCACATTCATCCAGGTGCCCGGCTTGGGCAGGAAGCGATTGCCCACGGTCACCAGCAACAACAGCGGAATGCCGATGCCGATGCCCATGGCGAACAGGATCAGGCCACCGTGTAACGCGTTGCCGCTCTGGGCGATGTACAGCAGGGCACCGGCCAGGGGGCGGTCATGCATGGGCCCACCAGCAGGCCGGACAATGCGCCGAGAATCCCTGCGCCGACCAGGCTGCCGCCGCTTTGCTGGCGGCTGACGTTGTCCAGACGATCGCGCAGGAACGCCGGCAGTTGCAGTTCAAAGAAACCAAACATCGGCAGGGCCAGCAGCACGAACAGGGCGGCGAAGCTGCCGAGAATCCACGGCGTCTGCAGCCAGGCGGCAAGGTTGCCACCCAGCAAGGCCGCCAGCACGCCGAGCGCGGCATACACCAGTGCCATGCACACGACGTAGCTGCTGGCCAAGGCAAACCCACGACGCGGGCTGGCGCCACTGCCAACCACCAAACCGGCGAGAATCGGCAGCATCGGCAATGAACACGGCGCAAAGGCCAACAGCAGTCCCAGGCCGAAAAATATCAGCAGGCTCCAGCCCAGACTGCGTTGTTGCAGGCCACTGGCCAGGCTTTGGTCCTGGGCTTCGGCGGTCGCGGCGACGGCCGGGTTGCCCCCCAGGTCCACGGTGATCGACTGCGGCGGATAGCACAGGCCCGCATCGGCGCAGCCCTGCCAGCCCAGTTTGACCTGGCCGGTGGCGCCGGCCGGAATCTTCACTTCCAGGCCTTGGCGATACACTTCCTGGTCGCCGAAGAATTCATCGCTATGGGCCTCGCCTTGCGGCAACGTGGGCTGTTTGGCCAGTCCATCGAACTTCATGCGCTGCTTGTACAGGTAATAACCGTCGGCAATCTGCCAATACAGCTGGGTCTCGCCACTTTCAAGACGTTCGGAGGTAAAAGTGAAGGCTTTGCCCACCGGCAGGAAGTCGGGTTTGGTCTCAAATGGGTTGCCCGGCGCGGCCTGGGCGAACCCCGCGAACAACACCAGCAGAAAGGTAAACAAATGCCGCATGGTCAAGCCTTAGTTCGATGCAAGTAGGCACACAATGTGTGGCGTTGATTAACCGATGATTAACCGAGGCTATTCTAGATTGAGTGTGGGTGGTTTAGCGGCATAATCTGCACTTAATCCGCCGCACTTTTAATCACCCGATCTTTTATGAAGGGTTCACCATGCACGTACTGGTCTGTGAAGACGACGAACTGATCGCCAGCGGCATCGTGGCCGGCCTGACTGCGCAAGGTTTTACCGTGGAGCGTGTGGCCTCGGCCGGTGCCGCGCGCGCGATGCTCAGGGCGGCCACGTTCGACATCATGGTGCTCGACCTCGGCCTGCCGGACGAAGACGGCCTCAAGCTGCTGCAGCAACAGCGCAGCCAGGGCCTGGAAATCCCGGTGCTGATCCTCACCGCGCGCGATTCGGTGACCAACCGCGTCGACGGCCTGCAAGCCGGCGCCGATGACTACCTGCTCAAACCCTTCGACCTGCGCGAACTCGCCGCGCGCCTGCAAACCCTGCTGCGCCGGGTGGCGGGGCGCAGCGTCAACCTGATCGAGCATGGCCGACTGGCCTACGACCCCAGCAGCCGTGAGACTTTCCTGGGGGGCGAGCCGGTAGACCTGTCGCGCCGCGAACAGGCGCTGTTGCAAGCCCTGCTGCACAACAAAGGTCGGGTGCTGTCCAGCGAACAACTCAAGGACAGCGTCTACGGCTTCAACGACGAGTTGGAAAGCAACGCCCTCAACGTGCATATCCACCACCTGCGACGCAAATTGGGCAATGGCATTGTCGAGACCGTGCGCGGTCTCGGCTATCGTCTGGGCCCGGCGGACGGGGGCGAGGACGCATCGTGAAAAGCCTGCGCCTGCGCCTGACATTCAAGCTGGGCGCTGCTTTTGTGTTGATCTGGGCCCTGGCGGCGGCCTGGATGCTCAACGATCTGCGTAACCAGATGATGTTCTCCCTCGATCAACGCCTGGTGGCGTCGGCGCGCATGGTGGCGGGGCTGACCGAGCAGATGCCGGGCCTGGCCAGTGTGAGCGGTGGTGCGCATTTTCATGGGGCACAGCTGAATGTGCCGGGCGGCATGGCGTGCCAGGTCAGCTCCTTGCGCGGCGAAGTGTTGGCGCGCAGCCATGCCACGCCGGATGAAGGCCTGGAATCGCGCCAGAGTGGTTTTCGTGATCAGGTGATCGATGGTGTGAACTGGCGCAGCTTCACGCTTTCCCGTGGCGACCTGTTGATCACCACGGCCGACCGTCAAGTCGAACGTGAGGCGTTGAACCTGTCGATCCTGCTGGCCGCTTCGGTGCCAGTGGGCGTTGCCATGCTCGGCTGCCTGTGCCTGTTGTGGCTGGGCATCGGTCAGAGCCTGGTGCCGCTCAACCGCATGCGTGACGCCTTGATGCGGCGCAGTGCCGACTCCCTTGAACCGCTGCAGATCCACCCGTTACCCAGCGAACTCAAGCCGCTGCTCGACACCCAGAACCAATTGTTGCAACGCATCGCCAAAACCATCGAACGTGAACGCCGCCTCACCGGCGACGCCGCCCACGAGCTGCGCAGCCCGCTGACGGCGATCAAGACCCACCTGCAAGTGGCGCGCATGACCGACGGCGCAGCCCGCGACCAATCCCTCGCCCACGCCGAGGAAGGCGCGGACCGCCTGCACCGCACCCTGGAGCAATTGCTGTTGCTGGCGCGGGTAGAGGGCAACCTCTCATTTGACGATGGTATGCACTCCAGTGCCGAGGACGTGGCACGGCTGGCCATCCAGGATGCCAATGCCGGTGATAACACGCGCATCGACCTGATCCTGCCGGAAAACCTTTCGGCTACCCCGGTGGAAATGCCAGTGGGCCTGGCGGTCGCAGCCCTGCGCAACCTGCTGGACAACGCACTGCGCCACACGCCGGCGGACACGCGGGTGGCGCTCAGCGTGACGACCGACGCCGATAACGTCGTGTTTCGCGTGCGTGACCACGGCAAGCAGATTTCGCCGGAGGACCTGCAATACCTGACCCAGCGCTTCTGGCGCAATGGCAACAGCGAAGGCTGCGGCCTGGGCCTGGCGATTGTGCAAGCGATTGTGCAGCGCTGTTCTTGCTCATTGAAGTTCGACAGCCAGCCGGATGGCCTGCGCGTCGACCTGGGGATGCCGCTGCGACGCTGATCACTTTTCTTTCACGCGCCACATAGTTACCGCCCTCTTGAGGATCAAGCCTTCAGGATGGCGGTAATTTTTTGCGCTTGAACGGGCTGAACGACTCGGCCTGTATTGAAAAGGATGGTTCTCATGTTGGTCATCGATACCAGTTTCCCCGCCAAAGGCTTCAACGAACGTAACGGCGAGCCCGTGCGGCAGGTGATCCTGCATTACACCGCGGCCCCTTTTGCCTCCTCCCTGCGTACCCTGACCCAGGATGGCGTGAGTGCACACTATTTGCTGCCCGACCCTGACGATCCCCGCTATCGCGACGCAGGCTATGAAGAATTGCGGGTGTTCCGGTTGGTGGAAGAAGACAAGCGCGCCTGGCATGCCGGGGTGAGCCACTGGGCGGGGCGCGACAATCTCAACAGTCGCTCGATCGGCATCGAGATCGTCAACCTGGCACGGGATGACGGCGGCGTATTCACCTTTCCAGCCTATGGTGAGGAACAAACCCAGGTGTTGATTGCCTTGGTGCGCGACATTCTCGGGCGTTACCCACAGATTGGGCCTACCGACATTCTCGGGCATTCGGACGTTGCGTTCAGCCGCAAGAGCGATCCAGGACCATGTCTGCCGTGGCGGCGTTTGCATGACGCCGGCGTGGGGGCCTGGTTTGATGAGGCGACCCAGGCGATGTATCAACGCCGCTTTTGCCTCGGGTTGCCGTCGGAAGTCGAGGTGGAGCGCGCGTTTCAGCGCTATGGGTATGCGCCTGCGAAGAATCGGCAGGGGTTTGAACAGCGCACGCGGGCGTTTCAGATGCACTTTCGCCCACGGGATTACTCGGGGTCCCTGGACGCGCAGACCTGCGCGATTCTTTATGCGTTGAATGAAAAGTATCTGGGGTTGTGTGGTTGACGGTTTTTCGCGACCGGAGGAGTAAATCCTCCTGATGCTGGTGCGTTTCCAGAACAGGAAATCCGTGCGCATGCCCCTTGGGCCAGACGCCAGCGGATCGGCAGTTTGGTCACCATCATCAGCGTATTGAGGGATCGAGAAATGTCAGTCGCTACCAGCCGTATCGAAGACGTCCAGGTGCATGAAACACTTTACCAGTTCGACGAAACCCCGCTGCTCGCCCGTCAGCGCCAGCAGGAATCCAACGCCCGCAGCTACCCTCGGCGTATCCCCCTGGCGCTCAAGCGCGCCAAGGGCCTCTACGTTGAAGATGTGGAAGGCCGCCGTTTCATCGACTGCCTGGCCGGTGCGGGCACGTTGGCGCTGGGGCATAACCACCCGGTGGTGATCGAGGCAATCCAGCAGGTACTGGCCGATGAGTTGCCACTGCACACCCTGGACCTGACGACGCCGGTCAAGGATCAATTCGTACAGGACCTGTTCGGCCTGTTGCCGCCAGCGTTGGCGCGGGAAGCGAAAATCCAGTTCTGTGGTCCCACCGGCACCGATGCGGTGGAAGCCGCATTGAAGTTGGTGCGCACTGCCACCGGGCGCAGCACGGTGTTGTCCTTCCAGGGCGGTTACCACGGCATGAGCCAGGGCGCCTTGAGCCTGATGGGTAGCCTGGGGCCAAAGAAGCCTTTGGGTGCCTTGCTCGGTAATGGCGTGCAGTTTTTGCCGTACCCCTACGACTACCGTTGCCCGTTCGGCCTGGGGGGCGCGGAAGGCGTGCGGGTCAACCTGCATTACCTGGACAACCTGCTGAATGATCCCGAGGCGGGCGTTTTGCTGCCGGCGGCGGTGATTGTCGAAGTGGTGCAGGGCGAGGGCGGTGTGATTCCAGCTGATCTCGACTGGCTGCGCGGTCTGCGCCGAATCACCGAACAGGCGGGCGTGGCGCTGATCGTGGATGAAATCCAAAGTGGTTTTGGCCGCACCGGCAAGCTGTTTGCCTTCGAACACGCCGGCATCATTCCGGATGTGGTGGTGATGTCCAAGGCCATTGGTGGCAGCCTGCCACTGGCGGTGGTGGTGTATCGCGACTGGCTCGACACCTGGTTGCCGGGCGCCCATGCCGGCACCTTTCGTGGCAATCAGATGGCGATGGCGGCGGGTTCGGCGGTGATGCGCTACCTCAAGGACCACGACCTGGCCGGTCACGCGGCCGCGATGGGCGAACGCCTGGGCGAACACCTGCGCATCCTGCAGCGCGACTTCCCGCACCTGGGGGATATCCGCGGTCGCGGGCTGATGCTCGGTGTGGAACTGGTGGACCCGAATGGCCCACTGGATGTCCAGGGCCACCCACCCGTGCATCGCCAATTGGCGCCGCTGGTGCAGCGTGAATGCCTCAAGCGTGGCTTGATCCTGGAACTGGGTGGCCGACACGGCAGCGTGGTGCGTTTCCTGCCGCCGCTGGTGATCACTGCCGTTGAAGTCGACCTCGTGGCGGACATCTTCGGGCGTGCGTTGGCGGCGGCGGTCGCCAGCCTCTAATTTTTTGCACGCTTGGTACGTTTCTACAGATATCAGTGCTGCGCGCGGTGCGCAGCCAGGCTTTCAGCGATGGAGAACAGCAATGACCTCAGTATTTGACCGCGACGACCTCCTGTTTCAGGTAGTGGTCAACCACGAAGAACAGTATTCCATCTGGCCCGACTACAAGGCCGTGCCGGAAGGCTGGCGGACGGTGGGCAAGAGCGGCATGAAGAAAGAATGCCTGGCCTACATCGAAGAAGTCTGGACGGATATGCGCCCGTTGAGCTTGCGCCAGAAGATGGACGGGGCCGCGGTCGCGGGCTGATCCACCCAGACGCTCTGTAGGCGCGAGCTTGCTCGCGAAAATCGCAAGGGCACCGCGGGCACTCAGCATGCCCGCGTTTTCGTTAACGTTCTTCGCGAGCAAGCTCGCTCCTACAGGAAGGTGTGTTATTGAGGTTGGCGGGCGTACAGGTAATCCGTCGCCAACGACGCCAGCGTCCTCACCCCCACCACCAACGCCGACTCGTCCACGAAGAACCCCGGATTGTGGTTCGGCGCCGCCTTGCTCATGTCCTGAACCCTCGGCGTCACCCCCAGGAACACAAACAGCCCCGGTGCTTCCTTGGCATAAAACGAGAAGTCCTCGGCACCGCCCACCAGCGGGCCCTGCACCACGTCATCCTTGGCCGCCCAGCGTAGGCTTGGCAGCATTTTCTCGGTCAGCGCCGGGTTGTTGATGGTGGGATCGTATTTCTCGATGATGGTGACTTCGGCCTTGGCGCCACCGCTTTCGGCGATTTTCTCCACGGTCTGCCGTACATCCGCGTGCAGTTTCTGGCGGATGCCGTAGTCGTACGAGCGAATGGTGCCGCTCATGTCCATCGACTCCGGAATGATGTTGTAACGCGTGCCGCCATTGATGGTGCCAATGCTCACCACCGACGGGAATGACGAGATATCGGTGCGGCGGCTGACCACGGTCTGTAGGCCGACAATGGTCTGCGCGCCCACGGTGATCGGGTCGATGCCATCCCAAGGGCGACCGGCGTGGGTCTGTTTGCCGAGGATTTTGATGCGCAAGTCATCCGAACTCGCCAGGGTCGGTCCCGAACGGTAGGCAATCTGACCGGCGGGCACACCCGCCCACACATGCAGACCGAACACCGCGTCCGGCTTGGGCGACTGCATCACGCCTTCCTGCACCATCATTTTGGCGCCCCAGGTGTTTTTGCCGTCGGGGATGAAGTCGCTCGGGCCTTCCTCGGCCGGTTGGAAATAGAACACCACGGTGCCCGGCAGGCGCTCGCGCATGCCGGTCAGAATCTTCGCAGTGCTCAGCAGGATGGCGACGTGGGCGTCGTGGCCGCAGGCGTGCATCACGTCAACCTCCTTGCCCAGGTAGGTGCCTTTGGCTTTGGAGGCGAAGGGCAGGTCGGCGACTTCCTTCACCGGCAGTGCATCCATGTCGGCGCGCAGGGCGACGGTGGGGCCGGGCAGGGCGCCTTTGAGCACCGCAACGACGCCCGTACGGGCGACGCCGGTTTTCACCTCAAGGCCCAGGTCGCGCAGCTGTTTTGCGACCAACTCGGCCGTGCGCGTTTCCGTGTTGCCCAGTTCCGGGTGGGCGTGGATGTCGCGTCGGGTTTCCAGCATCGCCGGTTCAAGGGCTTTTGCCTGGGCGGCGATTTCCTCACGGGCACTGTCCTGGCCGCTGCTGGCGGCTATCGCCGCACTGCTGGCAACCCCGCACAGCACGCCGAAAACCCATGGGGGTGTCAGACCGGTTAAACGCATAAGGACCTCTCCTGAGTTTATTGTTGTTGATCTTTCTCCTGCACAGTGCCGGCGGTCACTACCTGCACACTCAAGCGCGGCGTGGCCAGGTCCAGCCCGGCTTCATCCAGATGACGCTTGAGGGACAGGTTGAACGCCCGCGACACTTCCCACTGCTTGATCGGCGCGGTCTTGAAGCGCGCGCGCAGAATCGCGCTGCCCGACTCGAAACTCTCCACGCCTTGAATCTCCAACGGCGACCAGATATTGCGGCGCTGCAAGGGGTCGTTGCGCATTTTCTGGCCGACATCGCGCATCAGCTTGATGGCGTCGTCGATCTCCATGTTGTAGGGGATCGCCACCCGGAAGATCGCGTAGCCGAACTCCCGTGAGTAGTTCTTGATGCTCTTGATCTCACTGAACGGGATGGTGTGCACGATACCGTCGATGTCACGCAGGCGCACCGTGCGGATGGTCAGGCCTTCGACGGTGCCAAGGTGGCCGCCGACGTCCACGTAGTCATCGATGGCCAGGGAGTCTTCGATGATGATGAACAGGCCGGTGATCAAGTCCGCCACCAGGGACTGTGCGCCGAAACCGATAGCCAGGCCGATCACACCGGCACCGGCCAGCAATGGCGTGACGTTCATGCCCATGTTCGCCAGGGCGACGATGGCCGCGATGATGAAGATGGTCACGAACAGCACGTTACGGATCAACGGCATCATGGTCTGCGCACGGGCATTGGCCAGGCCTTTGCGCGAGCGGGTGAGGGCGTGGTGGATCGCGGTGTCGCTGAGGATCCAGATCAACCAGGCAAACAGCAAGGTCCCTGCCAGCCCAAACAGCTTGACGCTGACTTCATGGCCATCGCCTTCGGTAAAGCGGATCAGTGACAGGCCCCACACCCGCAAGCCCAACTCGATAAACGCCAGCCATACCACCAGGTGGGCCAGGGTGTAGACAAAGCTCTTCAGGCGTTCGGAATACAGCGCATGCCGCTTGTGCCCGCGCTGCGGCTTGAGGGCGTGACGGCGTACCAGGCCGTTGATCACCATGCACAGTACCAGCAGCACCGTGCACAGCAGCGACTGGCGCAATGCCGTGCTGGTATCGCCCGCCGAGACGAAGGTGGCGAACAGCGAGATGCCCACCAACAACAACGCCGGGATGTACCAGAAGGAACCGATGATTTCGATAGTGTCACTGAGGGCCCGGCGTGTGAGGCGACGCGACAGTGGCTGGTTGCGGATCAGGTGGGCGATGGGGCGGCGGAAACGCAGGATGAACACCCCGGTCGACAGCGCCGCCATCACATTGGCGACGGTCGCGGCGGTATGGGACAAGTGCTGTCCAAGCGCCGTGACCAACCGTGGGTCGCTCAAGGCTTCACCGAAGGCGGCGAAGCTGCCGATCCACCACAACGGGCGGAAAGCCTGATGACGCAGGATGTACAGCGCGCGATGGCGATGCGGGCCGTCGAGCACGGAAAATGCAATCACACAGATCGCCGAGAAACAGGTGCCTACCACCAGCGCATAGGCCAATACCATCGCCAAGGATTTGCCCAGGGATGAGGGCAGCGCATAGCTCAGGTAGACCGTGATCACCAGGGCGATCAGCCATGGGCCGAGTTTACGCAGGGCGAAACGCACCATGTCCCAGGTGCGTGGGTGTTGCGGCAACTCTTCAGGCAGGCCGAAGCGTTCGCGTACGCGGTGGCTGAGCCAGATCAGCGCGGCAGCGAGCAGGCTCCATACCGCAAGGATCAAAGCAAAACCGAAAATGATCGGCAGCCATTCGTTGGCCGGCAACATCAGCGCACTGAGTTCTTCCTTGGCCAGGTCGACTTCATTGGACCAGCGCCCCAGCGGGCTGTCGGCCCCGGAAAACTGTGATTCCAGGTTGGCCAGGGTGCCGCCGATCAACCCCAGCACGCCTTCTTCGGCGGCCGGTTGGGCTTTTTTCGTGGCTTCACGCAGCTTTTTCAGATCACTCAGCAGCTGGGTGCGTTGCTGGTCGTTTTCCAGGGTCTTGATCACTTCGTCCAATGACTGCCCCAACGGCACTTGGGCCTGGGGCTGGGTCTTGTTGGTGTTGCCGAGCAGGCCGGGCAAGCCCACGGCGTGGGCAGGCGTCAGCGGCAGCAGCGTCAGCAGGGCGATCAAGCAATAGCAGGGCAGGGCAAACAGACGGGAAAGCACGAGGCGGTCAACCTTGGAAACGACGAGTTGACCGAGTGTACGAGCGCAATCGTTATTCAGCCAGTTTTGCGAGGATCTTGTACACCACGGTGCCGAGAATCAGCAGCATGCCGATCCACATGCCAAACACGCCGAGTGGCTTGTCACGGAAGTTGAAGCCTACGGCAAGCATGATCATGCCGATCAGGATCGGGATAAGCATGGCGTGGAAGGAGGACATGGAGATCATGGTGCGACGGCCTTGTCGGAGTGGGAATACTGACAAGTCTAGGCGCGATTACGGGAAATGGAATTGATGTGAGTCAGATAGCGTGGTGGGTATCTGCAATCGTCATCGCGGGCAAGCCCGCTCTCACAGTTGAAATGCATTCCCCTGTGGGAGCGGGCTTGCCCGCGATGGCCGCGCCTCGGTCTCAGGGCAAGTCGTGGCTCGCGTAGAACGCGCCCAGCACCTTCACCAGATGCGCCAGGTCATGGCTGCCGCACAGCTCACGAATGGAGTGCATGGCAAACGTCGGCAGGCCGATGTCCACGGTGCGCACGCCCAGGTGGCTAGCGGTGATCGGGCCGATGGTGGAGCCGCAGCCCATGTCGCTGCGTACCACGAAGCTCTGCACCGGTACTTCCTGGGCCATGCACAGGTGGCGGAAAAACCCGGCGGTTTCGCTGTTGGTGGCGTAGCGCTGGTTGCTGTTGACCTTGATCACCGGGCCGGCGTTGAGCTTGGGACCGTGGTTGGCGTCATGCTTCTCGGCGTAGTTCGGGTGTACGCCGTGGGCGTTGTCCGCCGACACCAGCAGGGATTTCTGAATGGTACGTACGAATTCATCACCTTCCGGCAACAAGCGACGCAGGGTCTGTTCCAGCATCGGGCCATCGGCACCGCACGCCGAGCAGGAACCGACTTCTTCGTGGTCGTTGCACACCAGCACGCAGGTTTCTTCGCTGTCGCTGGTGAGCAAGGCTTGCAGGCCGGCATAGCAGGACAGCAGGTTGTCCAGGCGTGCACCGGCGATGAAGTCGCCGTTCAGGCCGATGACTGCAGCGCTTTGGGTGTCGTAGAAGCTCAGCTCGTAGTCGAGCACCACGTCGGCGTTCAAACCATGTTCGCGTGCAAGCTGCTCGGTGAGCACGGCACGGAAGTCCACGCGCTCGTCCCCGGCAAATTGCGCGAGGATGGGTGGCAGCTCGGTCTGGGCATTGATCGCCCAGCCCTGGTTGGCTTCACGGTTTAGGTGAATGGCCAGGTTGGGGATGATAGCGATAGGCAGCTTGAAGTCGATCAACTGGCTTTCGACCTTGCCGTCGCGGCGGAACGTCACGCGGCCGGCCAGGGACAGGTCGCGGTCGAACCATGGCGCCAGCAGTGCGCCGCCATAGACTTCCACGCCCAGTTGCCAGAAACCCTGGCGTTGCAGTTCCGGCTGGGGCTTGACCCGCAGGCACGGGCTGTCGGTGTGGGCGCCGACCAAGCGGATACCGCCCTGCAGCGGCGAATGACGGCCGAGCTTGAAGGCGATGATCGAGGAATCGTTGCGGGTCACGTAATAGCGACCGTTGGCCTCGGTGGTCCAGGTTTCGCGCTCATCGAGACGCTGGTAACCGGCCGCTTCCAGGCGCTGGGCCAGGGCGGCAGTGGCATGAAAAGGAGTAGGGGAGACCTTGAGGAAGTCGATCAGGCCTTGATTCAACGCTTCGCGCATAAATAGCTCCAGACAGCAATGCGCGGAGTTTACCGTTCGATGGCCAGAAGTGCACAGAACAAATGTGGGAGGGGGCTTGCTCCCGATTGCGGAGTGTCAGTGAGCAAATACAGTGACTGACACTCCGCCATCGGGGGCAAGCCCCCTCCCACATTTACCCGTGTTCGCAGCTTAAAAGGGGGCAGGGCACTCAAAGCGCAAGCGCTCGCCGCTTTGTGGATGGGTGAAACTGAGCATGCTTGCATGCAGGCACAGCCGCGGCCAGGCAGCCAACGCTTGTTCATGGGCATACAAGCCATCACCCAGCAACGGATGCCCGATGGACAGCATATGCACACGCAACTGGTGCGAGCGCCCGGTGATCGGCGTCAGTTCCACGCGGCACCAGTCGCCACAACGCTCCAACACTTTCCAGAAGGTCAGCGCATGCTTGCCGAATTCGTGGTCCACCACATGCCGTGGTTTGGTTGGCGGGTCGTAGCGCAAAGGCAAGTCGATGCTGCCGCTGTCCAGTTCCGGTTGGCCCCAGGCCAGGGCGGTGTAGGCCTTTTCGGTTTCACGGTCGTGAAACTGGCGGGACAGTTCGCGGTGGGTGTCGGCGTCACGGGCCAGGAGGATGATGCCGGAGGTTTCCCAGTCCAGGCGATGGACGATGCGGGCTTCAGGATAGCCGTTTTCCTGCAGGCGGGTGATCAGGCAGTCCTTGTTGTCGTCGGCGCGGCCAGGCACCGAGAGCAGCAGAGTGGGCTTGTTCACCACCAGGACAGCGTCGTCCTGATAGAGGATATGGATGTTGGACAGCGGCATTAAACAGCCTCGTAACAAACGCCAACGGCGGCTCGCCCACCCGGTTCCCGAAAAGGGATCAAGGTGTGTGAGCCGCCGTGGCGACCGCCTGTTCGATCAACGATCAGGCAGGGTGATATTGAGTTCCAGAATCGAGCAGCTGCCGTCATTTTCCAGAGCGACATGCACGTCATCGTTGCCGATATTGACGTACTTGCGGATCACCTCAACCAGTTCCTTCTGCAAGGCTGGCAGGTAGTCCGGCGTGCTGCGTTGGCCGCGTTCGTGCGCCACGATGATCTGTAGACGCTCTTTCGCTACCGACGCGGTCGTAGGCTTTTTGTTGGCGCGAAAGAAGTCGAGAAATTTCATTGTTTAGTTGCCTCCAAAGATACGCTCGAAGAATCCCTTCTTCTTGACATCGAGGAAGCGGTGTTCCACGGTCTTGCCCAGCAGGCGATCCACTGCATCGCTGTACGCCTGGCCGGCGTCGCTCTGGTCGTCAAGAATCACCGGAACACCCTGGTTGGAAGCCTTCAGGACGGCCTGGGATTCTGGGATCACGCCCAGCAGGGTCACTGCGAGGATTTCCTTCACGTCTTCAACACCCAGCATTTCGCCGTTGCTGACGCGCTCAGGGTTGTAACGGGTGAGCAGCAAGTGCTCCTTGATCGGGTCCTGGCCTTCTTCGGCGCGCTTGGATTTGCTGGCCAGCAGGCCCAGCATGCGGTCCGAGTCACGTACGGAGGAGACTTCCGGGTTGGTCACGACGATGGCTTCATCGGCGAAGTACATCGCCAGGTGAGCGCCGGTCTCGATACCGGCCGGCGAATCGCAGACCACGTATTCGAAGGTTTCCTTCAGCTCGGCCAGGACTTTGCCTACGCCTTCTTTGGTCAGCGCGTCTTTGTCACGGGTCTGGCTGGCGGCCAGCACGTACAGGTTCTCAAGGCGCTTGTCCTTGATCAGGGCCTGTTGCAGGTTGGCTTCACCGTTGACCACGTTGACGAAGTCATACACCACGCGGCGTTCGCAACCCATGATCAGGTCGAGGTTACGCAAGCCGACGTCGAAGTCGACAATAACTGTCTTGTGGCCGCGCAGAGCGAGACCGGTACCGATAGCGGCGCTGGTGGTGGTCTTACCCACACCACCCTTGCCGGATGTAACCACGAGAATCTTGGCCAAGGTGTTTCACCCCTAAGGAAGAAGGACGTTTCGGTCCCTGAAAAACATCTCTTGGAACTCGCTGCAGGCGGACAGCCTTGTAGGAAAAAAATATTCCTACATAAGTAATGCCGGTTTCGCTGTGCTATCAGAGTCTAGAGATGCTTGGAAAATGCGGCAGTATCCGTTAAAGACGGATGATGTTCAACACATCGCCCGACAGGTTGACCTGCACCGAAGCCCCCCACAGCGGATCACGGCGCAAATCTTCTGAAACCTTGTACTGGCCTGCGATGGACACTAGCTCAGCGGTCAACTGCTGGCAAAAAATACGGGCCTTGGTATCACCCTTGATGCCGGCGAGGGCACGTCCGCGCATCGGGCCGTATACATGGATGTTGCCATCGGCAAGAAGTTCCGCCCCCGGGCTGACCGAAGAGATCACCACCAAGTCGCCACCCTGGGCGTAAATCTGCTGTCCGCCGCGTACGGGCGAGGTGATGATCTTTGTAGGCTTGATCGTAGGCTCGGGTGGTTTTTCCGGTTTTTTCTTCTCTTCACCGACCAATGGTTCAAGCGGACGCTCGCGCGCGCCGGACGGTGGCAGTACTGGCAGTTCAATGGCGATTGCAGCGGCAATGTCTTCAATACGGCTGGCGCGGATTGCCAGGGTACGTAGGCCATGGGAGCGGCACACGCGCATCAGACCGGGCAGGTCGATGCTGCCTTGGCCGGCCGGCAGTTTGTCCAGCGCCAGTACCAGCGGGGCATTGTTGAAGAAATTCGGCGCCAGGGCGACCTTGGCGGCGAGCTGGCGGTCCAGGGCGTCGAGGTCGTTACGGGCGAGTTCCAGCACGGTGATGGCGAGCATGCTGCCTTTCAGCTGGAACACGGGATCTTGGTCTAGCGGTTCGGTTTGGCTCATGGTCGGCAAAAGCGGCTTGTCACGAAAAGTGTCGAGACTTATAACGAGAACACTCACCCGCCGCAAGCCGAGTCGAACCGTTGTAGAATGCGCGGCCCTTGTCTTTACCGGAATCTGTAATGGATCGCCCGCGTTTTCGAGCTGTATTTCTTCACCCGCGTTTCTGGCTGTTATGGCTGGGACTCGGCCTGTTGTGGCTGGTCACTCAACTGCCGTATCGCGCGCTGCTGACCATTGGTCGCCTGCTGGGCGCCGGCATGTACCGTGTGGCCGGCGAGCGTCGCCGCATTGCCGCGCGCAACCTGGAACTGTGCTTCCCGGAAAAATCCGCCAAAGAGCGCAAACAGCTGCTCAAGGAAAATTTCGCCTCCACTGGCATCGCCTTCTTTGAGATGGCCATGAGCTGGTGGTGGTCGCGCCAGCGCCTGGCGCGCCTGGCCCACGTCGAGGGCCTGGAACACCTCAAGCAAGCCCAGCTGGATGGCAAGGGCGTGATCCTCATGGCCCTGCACTTCACTACCCTGGAAATCGGCGCGGCGTTGCTGGGGCAAAAGCACACCATCGATGGCATGTACCGCGAGCACGGCAACCCATTGTTCGACTACATCCAGCGCCGTGGCCGCGAGCGCCACAACCTCGATTCCCTGGCCGTGGAGCGCGAAGACGTGCGCGGCATGCTCAAGCTGCTGCGCGCCGGCCGGGCCATCTGGTACGCGCCGGACCAGGACTACGGCGCCAAGCAAAGCATCTTCGTGCCGCTGTTCGGTATCCAGGCCGCCACCGTGCCGGCCACCAGCAAGTTCGCCAAGCTGGGCAAGGCATTGGTGGTGCCGTTCACCCAGCAGCGCCTGGCCGATGGCAGCGGTTACCGCCTGGTGATTCATCCGCCGTTGACTGACTTCCCAGGCGAGAGCGATGAAGTCGACTGCCTGCGCATCAACCAATGGGTAGAAGCCTCGGTACGTGAATGCCCTGAGCAATACCTGTGGACCCATCGCCGCTTCAAGAGCCGGCCACCGGGTGAGCCTAAGCTGTACGAAAAACGCCGCCGATAAGACAGACATTTCCCCACATGGAGTGACGCAATGCGCCCAGCTGAACCGGTTACAGGCTTGATTCTTTCCGGCGGCGGGGCGCGAGCGGCGTATCAAGTGGGGGTATTGGCGGCAATTGCCGAACTGTTGCCGCCGGGCGCACCCAACCCTTTCCCGGTGATTGTCGGCACCTCGGCCGGCGCGATCAATGCGGTGAGCCTGGCCAGTGGCGCCACGGACTTCAGGGCCGCGATACAACGTCTTACCGCTTTCTGGCAGGGCTTCCGTAGCCATCTGGTGCTGCGCAGTGATTGGCCGGGGGTGATCCGCCAGGCCAGCCGTTTCTTGATCCACAGCCTCCTGGGCCTGGGCGCTCAGGTGCCGGTGGCGCTGCTCGACAGCACGCCCCTCAAAGCGCTGCTCAAAGACAAGCTGCACTTGCCCGGCATCGATGAAGCCATTCGCAATAAGCACCTGCACGCGGTGGCGGTCACGGCCTTCGGTTACGAGTCCGGCCACGCAGTGACCTTCTACCAGGGCGGCGGCACCATCGACGCCTGGTTGCGCCATCGTCGCATCGGCATGCCCACACAACTCACGGTTGAACACCTGCTGGCCAGTTCAGCGATTCCCTTGCTGTTTGCGCCGGTCAAGCTCGACCAGGAGTATTTCGGCGACGGCGCCGTACGGCAGTCGGCGCCCATCAGTCCGGCGTTGCACCTGGGGGCCAGTCGCGTGCTGGTGGTTGGCGTCAGCGGCAACCCACGCGGCAATGAACCAGCGACGCAACGTACCTACACCGGCCAGGAGCCGACCTTGGCACAGATCGGCGGGCATATGCTCAACAGCACCTTCATTGACAGCCTGGAAAGCGATATCGAGTTGCTGGAGCGCTTGAATCAGTTCAGCCATGCCGCGCCTGGTGTGGCGGCGGTGGACGTGCTGGTGATTGCGCCCAGCCAGCCGATCGATGAAATCGCCGCGCGGCACCGTCAGGAATTGCCGGCGGCATTGCGCTTGTTTTTGCGTGGGCCGGGGGCGACCAAGACGAGTGGGGCAGGGGTATTGAGTTACTTGCTGTTCGAGGCGGGGTATTGCAGCGAGTTGATCGAGTTGGGGCGCAAGGATGCGCTGGCCAAGCGCGAGGAACTCACCCGGTTCCTCGGCCTGACACCGAACCTGTAGGAGCCGGCTTGCCGGCTCCTACGAGGGTCAATCAGAAGTGATACTTGACCAGGAAGCTCGCAGTGTCCTGGTTAGTCTTGAACGCGCCCGAATCTTCGATCCCGTACTTGTTCTTCCAATAGTCGTATTCAAAGCCGACATACAACTGCTTGTCGCCCCAATGCAGCGCTTTACCCAGGTCATATTTGACCTGCGGGTTGAAGTGCAGGTTGGCGTGGTAAGTGCCACGGGCGTTCTTGTCGTTGTCGACTACCCAGTCCATAAAGCCGTCGATCAGGATATTCGAGTTGCCCACCGGGATCGTGTACGACCACACCGGAGTGATCTGCCAAACACCGTCACCCGGGCGATTGCCTTCGGTCTGGCGCTGGTAGAAGTTCAACTGGAAGTAGTCGAAACCGGGGATGTTCAGGTCAAAGCCGGGGCCGAGCAGGTACGACTCGTTATCGCCTTCGCCAAACTCGTAAGTGAACGCCAGCAGCACGTCTTTGATTGGGCCGAACGACAGGTCTTTATCAAAGATCTTGCCGAACGACAGGCGCGGGCTTATTTCACCGTAGTAAGTACTGGGGCCGACGTTGCCGTCTTCCTTGCCGTTGTAAAAGATGCGGTCGACGAAGATAAAGTTGTCGCCGTATCTCCAGGCATCGGCATGTTCGAACGTGACGGTTTGCTGGATCTGCGGGTTGACGGTAAAGCTCTTGCCCCACAGATAAGTCAGGCTGTTGTTCTGCCACTGCAACAGGTCACCGGCCACGGCTTGGCCACCGGCCAGCAGTGATCCCGCCAGCATCAGGCCTTTGAACATAGGTTTCATTCGGTTGCTCCCGAGTTAAAGTTTTATGGTTTTTCTTCTACGCAGGCGCTCTGGTGTGGCGCCTTTTGGTCCGCTGCAAAAATCGTCTGTTCGGTCAGCTTTAGTGCTTTTAGCAAGAGCTGCGCCAAGGTGTTTAAAAAGCCAAAAAATCCCTGTCGGCTGCATCGGATGCAGTCGAATTCAGAGGACTTTTGCGCACTTTGGCCGCAGACATAAGGCCGGGATAAGTTGGCCTTGCAGTCAGCTTTTACATTCGCTGTTTTTTTTTGAGTCGATTCGAGCGGGCGCGGAGAATACTGGCTCCCAGGCCGTGGCTCAAGTGCGCTGTTAGAGAGCGCGTGGGGCGAGAATGGGGCACGGCTTGTGGCCGGCCCCAAGTGAAGGGTGTGCATGTTGATATTCCTGTTTCGTTATTGTTTTTGTTAGAACGAAGGAATCAATGCGTAGGGGCAACTTCAGGGCGTTCCGCGCCGCCCAGGATGTTGAACAGGATATTCAGCGACAACGCGCTGAGCGTGGCCATGGCGATGCCGCTGTGGGTAATCGGGCTCATCCACAACGGTAGCTGCGCGAAGAACTCCGGGCGCACCACGGGGATCAGGCCCATGCCGATACTGACCGCCACCAGCAACTGGTTGCGACGGTCGGCGATGTCGGCTTCCTGCAGGATCTTGATCCCGGTCGCCGCCACCATGCCGAACATGGCGATGGCCGCGCCGCCCAGCACCGCCGGAGGAATCGACGCCACCAGGTAGGCGGCCTTGGGCAACAGGCTCAGCACGATGAGGAAGACCCCGGCCATAAGGGTGACCGAACGGCAACGCACGCCGGTCATCTGCACCAGGCCGATATTCTGTGCGAACGAGGAGTGGGTAAAGGTGTTGAAGAAACCGGCAAAGAACGACGCGCCGGCATCACACAGCAGCCCGCGACGTAGCATCTTCGGCGTGACGTCTTGGCCGGTGATCTTGCCCAGGGCGAGGAACATCCCGGTGGACTCGACAAAGATGATCACCACCACCAGGCACATCGACAGGATCGGCGCCAACTCGAACGTAGGCATGCCGAAATGCAAGGGTGTCACCACCTGCACCCAGGGCGCCATTGCCAGGCCGCTGAGGTCCACCATGCCGAGTGCACCGCACAAGGCGTAGCCCAGGCCCATGCCGATCAGCACCGAGATGTTCACCCAGAAGCCGCGCATGAAGCGGTTGATCAGCAGGATGGTGGCGAGTACCAGTGCGGCAATCGCCAGGTAGATTGGTGAGCCGAACGTGGCGGTGGCACTGCCGCCGCCGGCCCAATTCACCGCCACCGGAAACAGCGACAGGCCAATTGCGGTGATCACTGTGCCAGTCACCAATGGTGGGAAAAAACGCACGACCTTGGACATGAACGGCGCGATGAGCATGCCAAAGAACCCGGCGGCGATGGTCGCGCCGAAGATCCCCTGCAACCCGATGCCTGGCATGCCGGCCATCGCGACCATGCTGCCGACGGCGGCAAAACTGGCGCCCATCATCACCGGCATGCGAATGCCCACCGGGCCGATGCCGAACGACTGCACCATGGTGGCGATACCGGCCACGAGCAGGTCGGCGTTGATCAGAAAGGCGATTTCTTCACGGCTCAGGCCGGCGGCCTGGCCAATGATCAGGGGCACGGCGACGGCGCCGCCGTACATCAGCAAGACGTGTTGCAGGCCTACCAGAATCAGTTGCAAGAGGGGCAGCCGCACCATGGCGGGCGCGGCGGGAATCTGCGGTTCGGCTAACTCGGTCATGCAACACCTCGGATCTTTTTTATTTTTGTGTTGTGTGGAACGCAATCTCTACAGCACCACAAATCCCCTGTGGGAGCGGGCTTGCTCGCGAATACGGTGTGTCAGTCATTGAATGTGTTGACTGATCCAGCGCCTTCGCGAGCAAGCCCGCTCCTACATTTGGATCTGTGTGAATCAGTCAGTTAATTGGTGCGGGCTCCCTGCTTGATCCAGGTACCAATCAAATCCCGCTCCTGCTGGGTCATCTGGGTGATGTTGCCCAACGGCATGATCTGGCTCGTCACGGCTTGCGCTTGAATACGCGCGGCCTGCTGCTGGATCTGCGCCGGTGTGTCAAACATCACCCCGGCCGGCGCGGTGCTGAACAGCGGGCTGGTGGGCTTGGCCGAATGGCACACAGTGCAACGCTGCTCGATCACGCTGTGGATCTGGCCGAAATCCGTGGTGGCCTGGGCCGGTGCCGGTTCAGCGGCCGGAGCAGCCGGTGCGGCAGGTGCAGCGGGTTTCAAACCACCGCCCAGCGCCGTTTCCGGCAATGGCTGGTACTCGATGGCGGCGGGCGCCTTGGCCACTTCTGGTGCGGTCGACACCGGTTTTGGTCCGGTGACGTAGGCCAGACAGATCATCGCCAGCGCGCCAACCGGCAAGGTCCACGCATACTTCTGGCTGTTGTGACGGGTATTGAAGTAGTGCCGTACCAACACCGCCGCCACCGCGATACCCGCCAGGATCAGCCAGTTGTATTGGCTGCCGTAGGTGCTCGGGAAGTGGTTGCTGATCATGATGAACAGCACCGGCAAGGTGAAGTAGTTGTTGTGACGCGAACGCAGCAAGCCCTTGGCCGGCAGTGCCGGGTCGGGCGTGCGATTCTCTGCGATCGCTGCGACCAACGCGCGTTGCGCCGGCATGATGATGCGGAACACGTTACCGACCATGATGGTGCCGATCACCGCACCGACGTGCAGGTAGGCGCCACGGCCACTGAACACTTTGCTGAAGCCGTATGCGGCGGCAATCAACAGCACGAACAGAATGAAGCCGAGCAGGGCAGGGCGCTTGCCCAGGGCCGAGTCGCAAAGGAAGGAGTAGATGAACCAGCCGGCGAACAGTGAGCCTATGCCCAGCAACACGCCTTCCGGACCACTGAGGCTGCTGCCCGGGGCCAGCAGGTACAACGTGGGGTTCCAGTAAAACACCACGCACAGCAGCGCAATGCCCGACATCCAGGTGAAATAGGCTTCCCATTTGAACCAGTGCAGGTTGTCCGGCATGGTCGGCGGCGCCAGTTTGTATTTTTCCAGGTGGTAGATACCGCCACCGTGGATCGCCCACAAGTCACCGGCCAGGCCGCTCTTGGGGTTGACGCGATTGAGGTTGTTTTCCAGCCAGACGAAGTAGAAAGAAGCGCCGATCCACGCGACGCCCGTGATCATGTGAACCCAGCGCACGCTCAGGTTCAGCCATTCCATCAAATGTGCTTCCACAGTCCTTACCTCTCGCCTGTCACCCTTGTTGTCGGGTGATCAGACCTTCTCTTATTGGTGGGGGGCGAGGATCAACCGCTCATCCTCTTTGAAAAAATGCTCATCGCAGTTATTGCCTGTGCCACTGCGATCAACCACCAGGAAGTCATCCCGCTTTTCGATCGTCAGCACCGGGTGGTGCCAGACGCCGCGATGGTAATTAATGCCCTGCCTGCCGTTGGTGACGAAGGCGCGGACCAAGCCCGATACAGGTTCATCGCCAAGTGGCGCGACCACGATCAGAAAGGGGTTGCCGAGCAGCGGAATGAAAGCCTGGCTGCCCAGCGGGTGTCGTTCCAGCATGCACACAGTCAGCGGCATGTCCTGCGCGTCGGCGCGGAAGATGCTGATGATGGCGTGGTCTTCCGGCTGTGCGGTTTCGACCGTGGCCAATTTGTGAAAGCGCATGGTCGACCCGTTGTTGATCATGAAGTGATCGCTGCCGTCGGTTTCGATAACGTCTCCGAAAGGCGCGAAGGCTTCTTTGGTCAGGGGTTCGATCATCAGTGTGCGCATGGCTGTCTTCTTAAGTTTCCGAATTTGATGTTGTCTGGTCTACCGCTATCGCGGGCAAGCCCGGCTCCCACATTTGACCGCGTACCCCTGTGAGAGCCGGGCTAGCCCGCGATTGGGTTCACCCTTATTTCGCTACCTTGCCCAAGACGCGCAGGCGGCTCACACCACCATCCGGGAACACATTCAGGCGGATGTGGGTAATCGGCCCCAGCGCCTTGATCTGCTCGGCGAAGGTGTGTTCGGCGTGCATTTCCAGTTTCTGCGCCGGCAGCAATTCGCGCCAGAACAACGATTGGGTTTCGATCTGGCTGTCGGTGCCGCCCTTCACGAAGGCGCCCTGGATCGAGCACGTGTCCGGGTAGTTGCCCTTGAAGTGCAGGGTATCGACGATGATCTTCTCGATCTCGCCCGGGTGGCCCAGGGCGACGATCACCCAGTCATTGCCTGGCGTGCGACGACGTGCGGTTTCCCAGCCGTCACCCATGTTGATGCCACGGCCTGGGTTGAGGATGTTGCTCATGCGGCCGAAGTGTTCATCGGAGCAGGCCAGGGCGCGACCGCCGTTCAGTGCGGCAGCCAGGTCGACCTGTTCGTTGTCGCCCACCGAGGACCAGTCGCGGAACGGCACGCCGTACACGCGCAGACGGGCCACGCCGCCATCCGGGTAGATGTTGAAACGCAGGTGGCTGAACGCCTGGTCGTTGTTGATCTCGTGGTAGTGGTGGCTGTTGCCTTGCAACTCGACGGCGGACAGCACTTCCACCCACTGGGTGTTGTCATCCGGCTCGCCCGAAGCCAGGAAGCAGGCTTCCAGGGAGGCCGACGGCGGGAAGTTGCCGGTGAAGAATGAAGTGTCGATGTCCACGCCCTTGATCGAACCGGGTACACCCAGGCGGATCACTGCGCTGTCGTAGCCTTCGAAGCGCTTGCGGCGCGACTCCCAGCCGTCCATCCACTTGCCGTTGTCATCGAAAACGCCCTCCTTCCACACGGCCGGGGTCGGCTGGAACAGGCGGTTGGCGTCGGCGAACCAGTCATCGGTGACGGAGATGATCTTGGTGCCCAGGCGGGCGTCGGCCAGGTTGACGAACTTTTCGAAAGGTACGGCGTAAGCTTTCATTCTTCTTGTCTGCCTTAAAAAGAGTGGCTGGGGATGGTCGTTTAGAGGGTCAGTAATCGGAACAACGCGATCTTGTTGATCTCGGCCAGTGCGCATTTGAACTCAGCGTCCGCCGAGTGGTGGATGCGCGTTTCGAACGCGGCCAGGATCTGATGTCGGTTGCTGCCTTTTACCGCCATGATGAAGGGAAACTTGAACTTGGCCTTGTAGGCATCGTTCAGCTCGGTGAAGCGTGAGAACTCTTCGGCCGTGCATTGGTGAATACCGGCGCCAGCTTGCTCATTCGTGCTGGCTTCGGTCAGTTGGCCCTGGACGGCGGCTTTGCCGGCCAGGTCCGGGTGAGCGTTGATCAGCGCCAGTTGACTGGCATGATCAGCGCTCAACAGGATGTCGCTCATGCGCTGGTGCAGGGTTTCGATCTGGTCGATCGATGCGTCCTGGCCCAGCGCGAAGGCCTTTTCGGCCACCCATGGCGAATGTTCGTAGATGTCGGCGAAGGCGTTGACGAATTCATCGCGGCTCAGGGTCGACGGCTTAAGGGTTTGGAACGCAGTCATTTCGCTGCTCCCGTGTACGGATGGGTTTCCTGCCAGTGACGGGCGATATCGACGCGGCGAGTGAACCACACGTGTTCGTGACCTTTGGCGTACTCGATAAACCGCTTCAACGACGCCAGGCGTGCCGGACGGCCGATCAGGCGGCAATGCAGGCCGATGGAAAGCATCTTCGGCGCCTCGGCGCCTTCGGCGTAAAGCACGTCGAAGGCGTCCTTGAGGTATTCGAAGAAGTCATCGCCCTTGTTGAAACCCTGCACCTGGGTGAAGCGCATGTCGTTGGTGTCCAGGGTGTAGGGAATCACTAGGTGCGGCTTGCCGGTGGGGTTGTTGGGCTCCCAGTAGGGCAGGTCGTCGTCGTAGGTGTCGCAGTCGTAGAGGAAACCGCCTTCCTCCATCACCAAACGCCGGGTGTTGGGGCCGGTGCGGCCGGTGTACCAGCCCAGTGGGCGTTCGCCAGTCAGTTCGGTGAGGATGCGGATCGCTTCGAGCATGTGCTCGCGCTCCTGGGCCTCGTCCATGTATTGGTAGTCGATCCAGCGGTAGCCGTGGCTGCAGATTTCGTGGCCGGCCTCGACCATCGCGCGGATCACATCCGGGTGACGCTGGGCAGCCATGGCCACGGCGAAGATGGTCAGTGGGATATCGAATGCTTTAAACAGCTTGAGGATGCGCCACACGCCGGCACGGCTGCCGTATTCGTACAGCGACTCCATGCTCATGTTGCGTGCGCCTTGCAGCGGCTGGGCCGAGACCATTTCCGAAAGGAAGGCTTCGGACTCTTTGTCTCCGTGCAGGATGTTGCGCTCGCCACCTTCTTCGTAGTTGAGTACGAAAGACAGCGCAATGCGCGCCTTGCCCGGCCAGTGGGGGTGAGGAGGGTTACTGCCGTAACCGATCAGGTCGCGTGGGTAGTCAGCGCTCACTGCAGTCTTCCTTCTTGTTCGTCGTGTTAGCGATGAGTGATTGTATACAACTTATTGTCCACTTTGTAAGCCTAGATTTCTGCATTTTTTCCGCGGGCCACTGGAATAAACACCTGCAAGAAACTTGCCCAACCGGTCAGCTAACCTGGCAAAAATTCCTTGCGGGAGCGAGTGTGCCCGTGAAAAACGTGAGAGCGTCAACTTTCAGCCTGAACGCCAGGGTTTTTGTTGACGATTTTCGCGAGCGCGCTCGCTTCCAAAGGGGAGCGATGGCGTGTTGAATTTATTGTGTACAATTTTATTTAAAAGTGTCTTAATCAGTCACTGCCGGCTTTTTCGCTGCTCTGAAAAGGTGCGGATCACTTTTCTACTGACTATGGGAGGCGCGTAGACGCCATGGGACGTTTGACCACACACGTTTTGGACGCCGCACACGGTTGCCCCGGCAGCGCAATCAAGGTGGAGCTGTACCGCGTCGAAGGCGCACAGCTGGAGCGGGTAGCCACCGCGGTGACCAACAGCGACGGCCGCTGCGACGCACCATTGTTGCAAGGTGATGATTACCGCAGTGGGGTGTACCAGCTGCAATTCAGCGCGGGTGATTATTACCGCGCCCGTGGTGTGCAACTGCCAGATCCTGCCTTCCTCGACGTGGTGGTGCTGCGTTTCGGCATCAGCGCCGAACAGGATCACTATCATGTCCCGCTGCTGATTTCGCCTTACAGCTACTCCACCTATCGCGGTAGCTGAGCGTCACCTCGCTTCACACCCCCAAAGCTCTTCGTTGGTTTCGCCCGCGCACACTGCGGGCTTTTTTTGCCCGTTGCACGGCTAACTATCTAGTGCCGTGGGGCGGTTGGTGATGTTTAGGCTGGGCGTTTTCCTCCTCGATAAGAAAGCATCATGACATTGCCCACGGATCACCCGAGCGCTGCGCCCTCTTTCGATCCCGACGATCCCCATGCGTTACAGTCTATTCGGGAGCCATTGATGCGGCGGATCGCCGCCGCCACCCGCCCCAGCCGTCTGATCAATCAGATCGCGCTTGCCGACTCGCGGTGTAAAGAGTCGACGCATGAACTTGCTCGCCTGATAGGGCGTTCGCCCAAAATCCTGGCGGTCATTCGCGCCCAGTTGCGCAAAGCGTTCGCAATGGAACCGGATAGCCTGTTGTTTACCGAGTCCAGGCCACCGGGCATACCCCACAAAGTCGACAGCCTGACCGACCGGGCGTTGTCGTTACTGGCCCTGCCCACGGTGGTGACCAACGTCAATCAATTCACTGCATTGAGTGTCAGGGGCGATCCGAACAAACAGTTACCGTACACGCCGCAGGAGGTTTTGCAGCGTGTTATAGCGCTGAGGCTCTTTGAGCGACTGGATCACGCGGCCTCGCGCTATTGGAACACCCTGGTGCCTGGATCCTGGCTCACACGTCGCGAGCGTTGGGTCGAGTTGCAAAAGGCGCTCTTCGCCGACCGTGCCTTCATGGCGTTGCAGTTGGAGGAGTTGACGAGTGCGGGCATGGCCATGGTGCAAGCCCTGATCGATGCTCCGGCCGCAGCAGCGCGTGAGCGCGCCGGTGGGGAGTGGGCCAGCGTGAAAGTGAGCCAATTGATGTGGCCGGGTACTCCTGCCGTCGCGATTCCCGGTGCGTTGTATCTTTACCGGGAGGGCAATTCCAGCGACGCGTCACATGTGGTTTATCTACCGGGGGCGGTTCGGAATTTTTACGAGGCCGCGTCCTTCAATGCCCTGCAGTGCGACCTGCTGGCGTTGAACGAGTCCCTGTTCCATGAGCTCTGGGATTGCTTGCCGATCAGTCGCCGTAAGGCGTTGCACCGGCCGGCAGATATATCGCCAGCGGCTGGTTTTATTTGTGGCTTGGAGGTGATGGACGATGCACTGGAGCAGGGCGCCCAGGCGTTACTGGCCGGGCAATGGAACAACGAGCTGGGATGTGCGGTAAAGGTTCATTTTGCGCACGTGTTTTCTGACCAGAAACCCGCACCTCAACCCCTGAACGCAGCGCTGTTTCTTACGCATGCGCAGTGCGCCCGAAAGCAATTGGCCGGTGGCGCTCGGCTCGGCTCCATGGGCGATCACTTGCTCAGGTGGGACCAGCAACGACGCGCTGAAGAAATAGTCTTCGCCAGTTCAGCGCCGGGTTTGGCCCTGCTCACCGAGGAACAGCAGGTCAAGCGCTATGAAAAACGTCTGCTCGCACTGCTCAACCTGGATGACATCAGCGCAGAAACGCCAGCCTATCTGGAGATCATGTCCCTGATGGGGCAACTCAGCGTGCATGCCTTTGTGCTGAATACGGCGATGCAAAACGCAAGGTCCCGGCTGCTCGAGCTGGCTTTCTGGGCGGAGCGTCCTGACGGAGCAGGTAGAGCCCGACGGGTTAATCGTTTTATGCAGGCCCAGACCGAATCCTTGCGGTGTGAGGTTCAGTTGCTACACCGACTCAAGTTGATCGGTACGGCCCATCGAGATTTGGTGATTGAAGTGGTAGCGCAGCCCTCGGCAACCCGATTCGCGGACACTGATACCCGGGTGTTGTCGATTGCGGTGGGCAGCGAGCCGGACGCCTTCTACCCGCTTCATAACGTCTGGGTGATAACGACGGCGGCTGCGATGAGGGTCCCGACCCGCCAGCATCCGGTGGTGTTGTACGCGTTTGGAGTGGAGGGTGGGGTAAAGGCGTTTTCCTGTGTGGACGCATTGACCCGGAGCCTAAAGGCCAGCTTGAGCAGCCTTGACGGCTCGGTGCTGTGGGGCGCTGTCGAGCGTGATAAACGCCGCGACCTGCGTGCCCATGCGGCGCGGGCAACACTCGCTGTTCGTTACCTTGAGATCAAGGGCAAGCCAGCGCTGGCCGCACTGAAAAAATTGCTCGGTTGTTACCATCGCCTGGAGACAAGCACCGAGGACATTACACGCATTTTCAGTGAGGTAAAGGGCCCCGAGTTGAGTCGTGCGCTATTGAGGGGCGAGCTGGAGGAGCAGCTGAAAATCCCCGTCAATAATGCCCTGAGCCAGGCTTGGGCGAATGTCGAGCTACTGCGCAAAACCGTGTCTGAGGCGAAGAAACTGCCCACGTGGCTGGCATATGCCACGCGCGCCCAGCGTAAAAAATTCATGCACTTGCAGCGTCTGTACCTGAGCAGTACCTATGCCTTCGAAAACCGGCTTGAGTACGTGCTGCCTGACCTGTATACGTTCGCCCGTCGCACCTTGAAGACTCGCTTGAGTCAGGATGGTATCTCCCCGCAGTGGGATATCGATGCGCCCTTTATTGATATGCCTGATGGCGTATACGGCAGCTTTTGTGTCGGCTCAGCCACGTGCACGGTGGGCGATCGCAACATAAGACTGACCCCGACCGCTGAGCGGACAACGTTCAGTCTGCTGCAACTGGCACTGCACAACCTGGACCCGCTGGCCCCCTGGACGAAGTGGCGACTCAATCGTGCCCGTTATCTAAAGCCTGACTGGCAGCAGCGGCTCAATGCGGGTTACCTGATCAGTCTGGTGTCCTCACTGGATATCGGCGGCCAGTACGATGCGTTGATCAATGAGGTGTTTTATCCACGCGTTGACGCTCACGGAAGGCCCGGCGAAGGGCGTATTCCCGAGCTATTGAATCGTGCCTTGCGTACCGGCTTTGAGCATCATCTTTTCTCGGCCGCTCAGCGGGGGCTGTCGGCTACCGCACAGCGTGTATTCAACACGGCAATGGCGGCAAGAACACCGCAAGATCTGTTGAAAAACCAGCACCAGTTGCAGTTGTACGTGATTCAATTGGTGGGGCACACGATGCTGCATGATCGCTATATCGCGGGGATTGTGCTGGTGCACGACGAGACTTCCGGGGTGTGCGTGGTCTATTGGCCCGAGGCGGCGCAAAACCTGATACTCACCGAGTACGGCAGCCTGCAACGGGCCCATGATGAACTCAACCGTATCGGTGCATTGCCGGACAACGCCAAGGCGCTGGCGCGACAGGTCGCCCCCGGTTGGGCAATTGATCCAATAACCCATCATCCGGATGGCATCACCTTCAGTTTGCTGGACCGATTACCTGGTTTTTTCATGGTGAAGGGGGTTTGGCAGGGGCTTGAGTTTGTACGCTCATTTAGCATCAAGCACCTGGAGCCCACACCGATACCGGACCTGATTGAAGCTCAAGTCCTCGAGCAGATTGCCTGTGATCCACAGCACTGGCTGGCGGTTGTCCCAACCTCTCACAGCCATGCCCAGGCCTTGCTGTACCGCGCCAGCGTGCTTGAACTGCAACGCCGGACCCAGGCCGCCAGTGATTCCGGCAAGACGCTGCAGGAATATCGAGCTCGCCGCCTGGGTGAGCAGAGCGATGCCACCCGGCGTAGGTTGGTAGGTTTTTTTTCTCCGCTCTACGGGATGTTCAATGAAGCCTATGAGTTGTTGCTGGTCGCGCGGCGTTTTCATCGTTTTGGTGATGCTCACGATGCCGTCGATGTGGGTTTTATGAGCGTGTTTTTGGCGATCGACCTGTTTTCGAACTTCATACCCGGCCCGAGGAAGGCGGGCAGTGCCGTACCCCGTATTGCACGGCCAACACTGAGCGCCGTGTTGGGTCGGATACATCGCTTGCGCATGGCCGAAAACAGTGGGCCTTCGCGCTTTGCGCCACCCGCGGTGACTCAGCTCAAAGCGCTGGAGCGTTTCAAGGTCAAAGGCGTACCTGAGGGAGCCGTAGCGCTCAAAGGTGCCAGCGAGCGTGGTGTCTACGTGAAAAATGGCGAGTGTTTCGTGGAGGATGGCACCCACCAGTTTCCGCTTTACCGGCGCGGCAGCGAGCAGTGGTTGCGTCTGAAAAACCGGCAGTCACCGGGTCAAGACGAACTGATTCTGACTATCCACCAGCCCAGGGAATGGTTACTGAGCGCGGATGCGCCGCAACCGATGGCGGGGCCGAGTTCGGGCAGTCTCAACCCGTGGCGTCCACCCACGCCACCGCCGCCCGATTGGCGCCCACCGACTGTGCACGGGGCAACGGAAGACGCCATTCGTCAGTCCATGACGACGTCTGACCATTGGTTGAATTGGCGTACCCAACCTCCGGACACGCAGATGAGTTCCCCGGCGCCTGGGATATTCCATAACGCGTTGGATGCCCGTGGATTTCCGCACTATCTCCTGCAGATGGCGCCCCCTGATGCAGGCGTGCTTGATCTGTGGAGTGGTTATTACAGGCTGCTCCCGCAAGGTGACCAGGCGCCCTTGGATGGCATCGTGTTTATCCACCGCAATGAGCCGCTGGTTTCACTGGCGACCCTGAGCCTTGAACGTTGGGCAAGCTCGGAGTTACACGAGCAGCCCTTTCCGGTGTCACGTAATCCTGCGGGTCACTGGCAGGTTCATAAACGCTTGTTCGATAGGCCTTTGTCGCAGTCTGTAGGCACAGCGTTCCCGACCCTTACCGCCAAAAGCCGAGAGTTTGCCGTGGCAAGGATTATTGAATTGTCAGGCCCGGAGCGTCCCGCGACGGCCAGCCACATGCTCAATGTCAGGGCGACGCTGGACAATTGGTTGCCCGCGGCCCCCGCGAGGCCGGGTCAGACGGATGATTTGCTGAGAATGCTGCGGGCCACCGAGAGGGGAAGAACATCGATATTCATTAGTCTGGAAGACAAGGCCCCAGGCTTCACTCGTGTCGATTTTCGGATCCACAATTTGGACCCGGCGCTTCGCCCCCGGGGCGGCAGGCAGACGGAGCAGCGGGGTATTGCAATGCGTCAGGCTGTCACGCGGGAGTTGCAGCAGCAGGGCTTCGATGTGCAGCAGGTTCAGGTAAGACGTTCGAATGTACTTGTACATGACCTGATCGCGACTCATGCCCTTTCCAGTTCGAACGAGGTTTACTACCTATCAACCCATTGGACTTACGCAGGTACGATAAGGTTGAACACACGGCTGACGAATGAATGGTTCAAAAAAACCTTCATCGACCATCCTCATCTGCTTCCGTTGGCAAGCGTCAAGCGTGCCATGAGGGAAAACCGTCTGATCAGGATTGTTGCAGGCATTCAATGGAGTACTGAGGGCATGAGTCAACCCAGCGTTTATTTTGCCAAAGTCAGCCCGTCCTGACCTTGATCAGCGCCATCACCCCCGCGCCGCCGAATAGCCCCGCACTGACACGGTTGAACCAGCTCTGGCCGTTGCCGCTGCGCAGATAGCGCGCAGCGCCCTGGGCGCCAAGGCCGTAGGCCAATTTGCAGAGCAGATCGAGCATGGCCCAGGTGGCGATCATGACCAACAGTTGTGAGAGGAACGGTTGCTCGCGGTTGAGAAACTGCGGCAGGAAAGCAGCAAAGAACAGGATGTCCTTGGGGTTACTGGCGCCCAGTACAAAGGCGCGGCCAAACAAGGCGCGAAAACGCGGTGTGGCGATGGCCTGGGGGACCACCGCACCCTGGGAGGGTTGGCGCGATTGCTGCCAACTCTGCCAGGCGAGGTAGAACAGGTAGAGCGCGCCGACGATCTTCAGTGCGCTGAACACTTGTTCTGAGGCCAGCAGCAACGCGCCCAGGCCAAGTGCCGAGGCGCTCAACAGACAGATTGAGGCAAACACGCCGCCAAGAAACGCCGGGTACGAGCGACGCAGACCATAGTTGAGACTGTTGCTGATCATCAACAGGGACAGTGGCCCCGGGATCAGGATCACGATCAATGCCGCGCCGCTGAACAGCAGCCAGGTTTCCAGGGTCATGCGTCACTCCTTTTTATAGAAATACGAACTTGGCGATGAAAATCGCGCACAGCACCCACAGGCTTACGGAAATGTCGCGGTACTTGCCGGTGCCCGCCTTCAGCGCCACATAGGTGATAAAGCCCAGGGCGATGCCGTCGGCGACCGAAAACGTCAGCGGCATCATAATCGCCGTGACGATCGCCGGAATGCTGTCGGTGGCTTCGTCCCAGTTGATATGCGCCATGCTCGCCATCATCAGCATCGCCACATAAATCAGCGCGCCGGCCGTGGCATAGGCTGGGATCATGCCGGCCAGCGGCGCGAAAAACATCGCGGCCACAAACAGGATACCGACGGTCACGGCGGTCAACCCGGTGCGGCCACCGGCGGCCACACCCGCGGCACTTTCCACATAGCTGGTCACCGGCGGCACGCCAACCATGGCGCCGAACACACTGGAAGCGCTGTCGGCTTTCAGTGCGCGGGAGAGGTTATCGATCTTGCCATCGGCATTGACCAAGCCGGCCCGTTGCGCGACGCCCATCAGTGTACCTGCGGTATCAAACATGTGTACAAAAAGAAATGCAAATACAACGCTAATCATGCTGACATTGAACACACCTTTAATGTCCATCGCCATCCACGTCGGCGCCAGGCTCGGTGGGGTGGAGATCATACCGTTGTAGTGCACCAAACCCAGGCCCCAGCCGGCCAGGGTCACAGCAATGATGCTGATCAGGATCGCGCCGAACACGCGGTGGTAGCTGAGGATGGCGATGAGCAGAAAGCACACGGCCGCCAGCAGCGGCGCGGGTTCATGCAGCGAACCGAGCTTGATCAGCGTGGCCGGGCTCTCGACGATAATCCCGGCGGTTTTCAGGCCGATCACCCCGAGGAACAAGCCCACCCCGGCGCCCATGGCGTGGCGCAGGCTGACGGGAATGCTGTTGAGCAGCCATTCACGCACCCGCGAGAGCGTCAGGCCCATGAACAACACGCCGGAGATAAACACCGCGCCCAGCGCGGTTTCCCAGGTGTAGCCCATGGTGCCGACCACGGTGTAGGTGAAGAACGCGTTCAAACCCATGCCCGGCGCCAGGCCCACCGGCCAGTTGGCGTACAGGCCCATCAGCAGGCAACCCAGCGCGGCGGCAATGCAGGTGGCAACGAACGCCGCGCCGTGGTCAATGCCGGCGTCGGCCATGATATTGGGGTTGACGAAGATGATGTAGGCCATGGTGATGAAGGTGGTAAGGCCGGCGATCAGCTCGGTCCTCACTGTGGTGCCATGCAAGCGCAGTTTGAACAGGCGTTCCAGCCAGCCGTTCTGTGAGGGGGCAAGGTCGAGCGTCGGGGCTTCGGATTTGCGGCTATCCACAGCGAGTACTCCTCAAGAGTTTTATTGTTATTTCCAGCGCCGGTCACGGATGGGCCGCAGCGCTTTGAGGTACTGGCGGGTTTTGTTGACCAATAGGTCAGGAACTCGCGCGAAGCGAATTATGCTTTTGTATACAAATAAAGCAAATAATGTTTTCGAATAGCCGCGTGAAGGGCTAGCTCGCGCTCAATGCCTGGTTGACGGCCAGCCATCCCGTCACCGCTTCTTCGCCCGCTTCACTGAACGCGCGTTGCAACAGTTTCACCTGTTCACGACGCAGAGAGTGCTCGAAACGCGAGCCTTCCTCAGTCAATTCCAGCAGGCGTTTGCGCTTGTCGGTCTCGGACGCAACGCTGTTCACCAAGTGCATTTCCTGCAACTGGCGCAATGGAATGTTCAGCGCCTGCTTGCTCACGCCGAGCAATTCCAGCAGTTCCTTCACGCTCAAGGCTGGGTAACGCGCGATAAAAAACACAATGCGCTGATGCACCCGGCTCAGACCACGGCGCTCAAGCATTTCGTCGGCCTTGGCGGTAAACGCCTGGTAGCCGAAGAAGAACGCTTCCATGGCTTCTTGCTGGGCGGTGGGGTTTTTAAGGTCAAGCATATTGACGTATCCGTCTAAGTTGTCGTAATTTCGGTCAATCAGTTTGACGTATTTCCCACAGGCTTCGCTACCGGTGACCTTATGGCCTTCTCTGAACGTGTTACGCGCCTCAAAAGCTCCTTGATCCGTGAAATCCTCGCGGCAGCCCAGCGCCCGCAAGTGATGTCGTTCGCCGGTGGCCTCCCGGCCGAAGCCATGCTGCCCGCGCTGGACTGGGATGACATGCCCCTCAACATCGGCCAATACGGCATGAGCGAAGGCGAGCCGCAGTTGCGTGAACTGCTCGCCGCCGAAGCCCGCGCACTCGGCGTGCCGTGCCAGGCCAGCCAAGTGCTGGTGGTCAGCGGTTCCCAGCAAGCCCTGGACCTGGCGGCCAAGCTGTACATCGATAAAGGCACCCAGGTTCTGTTGGAAGGCCCGACCTACCTGGCCGCGTTGCAGATCTTCCAATTGTTCGGCGCCGATTGCCTCACGGTACAACTGGAGGCCGACGGCCCAAACCTGAGCGCGCTGCGCGCCAGCCTCGAACGCCATCGTCCGGCATTCATCTACCTGATCCCGACGTTCCAGAACCCTTCGGCGGTGCGTTACAGCGAAGCCAAGCGCGAAGCTGTCGCCGCATTGCTCGATGAATTCGGTGTCACGCTCATCGAAGACGAGCCCTACCGTGAACTGACCTTCGATGGCGGCAGTGCCAAACCCATCGTCGGGCGCCTGAAAAAGGCCAGTTGGATCTACACCGGCACCGTGTCCAAGACCCTGTTGCCAGGCCTGCGTGTCGGCTACCTGATCGCCAGCCCGGACCTGTTTGCGCACCTGCTCAAACTCAAGCAATCGGCCGACCTGCACACCAATCGTGTCGGCCAATGGCAGGCGATGCAGTGGATCGGCAGCGAAAAATACCAGCAGCACCTGGTGGAACTGCGCAGTTTTTATCGCGAACGCCGCGATGCGTTCCAGGCTGCGCTACAGCGTCATTTTGCCGATCTGGCCGACTGGCAAGTGCCCCAAGGTGGATTATTCTTCTGGCTGACCTTGAAACAACCACTCGACACCCGCACCTTGTTGGCGCCAGCGTTGGAACAGGACGTCGCGTTCATGCCCGGTGAACCGTTCTTTTCCGAACCGGACCAACACCCTGGTTCGCTGCGGCTCAATTTCAGCCATATCGACCCGGCCCGCCTCGACGAAGGTCTCAAGCGCCTGGCCGCCGTGGTCCGGCAAGCACAGCACGCGCAAGCGGCATAAGGGGAGCCCCATGTACAAGGTTTATGGCGATTACAAATCGGGCAACTGCTACAAGATCAAATTGATGCTCAGCCTGCTGGGCATCCCGTATCAATGGGTGGATGTGGACATCCTCAAGGGTGACACCCAGACCGCCGAATTCCTGGCGAAGAACCCCAACGGCAAGATCCCGGTGCTGGAACTGGAAGACGGCACTTGCCTGTGGGAGTCCAACGCGATCCTCAACTTCCTGGCCGATGGCAGTGAGTTTCTGCCGTCCGAGCCGCGCCTGCGCACCCAAGTGCTGCAGTGGCAGTTCTTCGAGCAGTACAGCCATGAGCCGTACATTGCGGTAGCGCGGTTTATCCAGTTTTACCTGGGGCTTCCCCAGGAGCGTCTGGAGGAATACAAGAAGCTGCACAAGGGCGGTTACAAAGCGCTGAAGGTCATGGAGCGCCAGTTGCAGTTGACGCCGTACCTGGTGGGCGATCAGTTCTCCATCGCCGACGTGGCCTTGTATGCCTACACCCATGTGGCCCATCAAGGTGGTTTTGACCTGGACGCCTATCCGGGTGTGCAGGCGTGGATGGCGCGGGTAGCCAGCCATCCGAAGTATGTGCCGATGCTGGACTGATAACGGGGTCGAAATGTGGGAGCGCGCTTGCTCGCGAATGCAGTGTGTCAGTCACTGATGATTCGACTGACGCACCGCATTCGCGAGCAAGCCCGCTCCCACATTTAGCTCAAGGGTGTGTCAGGGAGTTCGTCGTGCAGCAGATCGAAGCAGCGTTGCGCTGCGGGGCTCAGCCCCATCCCGCTCCGACTGATCAAGCCGATTTCCCGGTTCACGCCGGGATGCTCGATGTTGATGCGCTTCAATCCCTCCAGGCTGTCCGCCGCCGATTCCGGCAGAACACTGATCCCCAGCCCCTGGCGCACCAGCGCCAACACCGTAGACATGTAGTTGGCTTCCATGCCTGCGTTCAGGGTCAGTCGTGTCTGGTCAAACAACGCATCCACCTGCTCGCGCACACTGCTGTCGCGACCGGTGAGGATGATCGGCTGGTCCGCCAACTGCTCCAGGGTCAGTTGGGGAAAGCGGGTGAGGGGATGATCCAGCGGTACAAACGCGCACAAGCGATCATTCAGCACCGGCACGAATTCCAGGCCATGACTGAGCCGTGCGCGCACGCCGATACCAAAATCCACCTCGCCGGAACGCACCTGAGCGTGAATGCGATGGGCCACCAGATCATGCAGGCGCACCTCGATCCCGGCAAAGCGTTCGCGAAACAAGCGTAGAACCGGCGGCAAAGCGCCGGCACATACCGAAGGCAGCGCGGCGATTGTGACCACGCCTCGACGCAGGGCGGCCAGGTCGCGGGAGCCGGTGACGATGTTGTCCAGGTCCAGCAGCAGTTTTTCCATGGGGCCGCGCGCGTCCTGGCCGGCGGCGGTGATGCTGACATGGCGCGGGCTGCGGTCGAGCAGGGCGACGCCGAGCCAATCCTCCAGTTGTTGCACCTGCACGGTCAGTGCAGAAGGCGACAGATGCAGCTCATTGGCTGCCTTGGTGAAACTGCCCGTGCGGGCCACCGCCAGAAACGCTTGAATGTGTTGGATACTGTTCTTCATTTTGTTTTTCCGAACACTAGCTGGTGAATATTCCAATTTACAAAGACTAACCCGCTTCCAATACTCCGGGTAAAACAATAACCGGCCACCAAGGCCGCTCTGGAGTAACCCATGCTCGCTACCCTGGGTGTCATTACCATCCTGTGCCTGCTCGCTGCCGTCATGAGCAAACGCCTCTCGCCCCTGGTGGCCCTGATCGCACTGCCGATCATCGCCGCGTTGCTCGGCGGGTTCGGCCTGCAAACCAGCGCTTTCATCATCACCGGTATCAAGAACGTCGCCCCGGTCGTGGGCATGTTTGTGTTCGCGATCCTGTTTTTCGGGATCATGACCGATGCCGGCATGCTCGACCCCATCATCGATCGCATCCTGCGCACGGTAGGGACGCGTCCTACACGCATTGTCGTCGGTACCGCGACCCTGGCGTTGCTGGTGCACCTGGACGGCTCCGGCGCAGTGACTTTTCTGGTGACGGTGCCGGCGATGCTGCCGCTCTACACACGGTTGGGCATCGATAAACGCATCCTTGCCTGTGTCTGCGCGATGGCGGCCGGGGTCAACTTCTTGCCGTGGACCGGTCCGGTGTTGCGTTCGTCGGCCGCCCTGCACGTGCCGGTGGCAGACCTGTTCCAACCGCTGATCCCGGTGCAGATCGTCGGCCTGATCTTCGTTTTCGCCTGTGCCTGGTGGCTGGGCCGTCGCGAAGAAAAACGCCTGGGCCTCGGCGCCGGCTCCACCGTGGATGCAGTGCCCCAGCGAGTACTCAGTGACGACGATATCAAGCTGCGTCGCCCGCGCCTGTTCTGGGTTAACCTGATCCTGACCGTGCTGGTGATGGTGGTGATGATTGCCGGCTGGGTCGACCCGGTGGTGATGTTCATGCTCGGCACCGTGGTGGCGCTGTGCATCAACTACCCGAACGTCGACGCCCAGCGCGCCCGCATCGATGCCCATGCCAAGACCGCCCTGACCATGGCCAGCATCCTGCTCGCCGCCGGGGTGTTCACCGGCATCATGCAGGGCACCGGCATGCTCAAGGCGATTGCCGAAGTGGCGGTGGCGCAGATTCCCGCCGGCCACGGCAAGTTGATTCCTGCGGTGGTGGGTTTCATTTCCATGCCGTTGAGCATGTTGTTCGACCCAGATTCCTACTATTTCGGCGTGATGCCGGTGATCGCCGAAGTCGGCAAAGCCTTGGGCGTCGACCCCCTGCAAGTGGCCCAGGCCTCGTTGCTGGGTGTGCACACCACCGGCTTCCCCGTCAGCCCGCTGACGCCCGCGACCTTCCTGTTGGTGGGCCTGTGCAAGATCGAACTGGCCGATCACCAGCGCTTCACCATTCCGTTTCTGTTCGCCGCGTCGGTGTTGATGACCCTGACGGCGTTGCTCCTGGGAGTTATTTGAGATGAAAACCTTGCGCATCGGTTCCGGCGCCGGCTATTCCGGCGACCGTATCGAACCTGCCGTGGAACTGGCCGAACAGGGCGACCTGGATTACCTGGTGTTCGAGTGCCTGGCCGAAAGAACGATTGCCTTGGCGCAACAGGCGCGGATCAACGATCCAGACGGTGGCTACGATCCGCTGCTGAGTGAACGCATGCGCCGCGTGCTGCCCTTTGTTGGCGAAAAGGACGGCCGCCGTCGCTTGCGGGTGATCACTAATATGGGCGCGGCCAATCCGGTGTCGGCCGCCAGTGAGGTGCGTCGAATAGCTAAGAAACTGAGCCTTGATCTGAAGGTGGTTGCGGTCGTCGGCGATGATGTGTTGAAGGCGTTGCGGCCCGAGTGTTTGCTGGATAACGGCCAGACCGTCGAGTCCCTTGGCGAGCGGCTGATTTCCGCGAATGCCTATTTGGGCGTCGACGGCATTCTGCAGGCGCTGCGCGCGGATGCGGACGTGGTAATCACCGGGCGCGTGGCTGACCCTTCGCTGTTCCTGGCACCGCAGATGTTTGAATTCGGTTGGGCCGCGGACGATTGGCAGCGCCTGGGGCGTGGCACGTTGGTGGGGCATTTGCTTGAATGCGCCGGGCAAGTCAGCGGTGGCTATTTTGCAGACCCTGGCTTCAAGGATGTGGAGGACCTGGCGCGCCTGGGTTTCCCCCTGGCCGAGATTGACGCAGAGGGTGAAGCCTTGATTACCAAGGTGGCCGGATCCGGCGGGCGGGTCAGCGGGGCAACCTGCACTGAGCAGCTTATCTATGAAGTGCATGACCCGGCGGCGTACCTCACGCCTGACGTGACGGCCGATTTCTCTCGAGTGGGCTTTGTTGAGGAAAGTATTGATCGCGTGCGTGCCCAAGGTGCGGACGGCCGTGCACGCCCCGAAAAGTTGAAGGTCAGCGTCGGCTATCTGGACGGTTGGATTGGTGAGGGGCAGATGTCCTACGGCGGTCCCGGTGCTGTCGCACGGGCGCAGCTGGCGCGGGATGTCGTCCTCAAGCGGCTTGAGTTAATGGGCGTGAAGATGCAGGACGTGCGTGCCGAACTGATCGGCATGGACTCGCTCCACGGCCCACGCAGCACGGTCGAGCCCTGGGAAGTACGCCTGCGCGTGGCAGCGCGCTGTGACGATCGCGGCGAGGCGGTGCGGGTGGGCAATGAAGTGGAAACCCTTTACACCAACGGCCCGTCGGGCGGCGGCGGCGCGAGCAAAAGCGTACGTCAGGTGGTGGCGGTGGCGTCGTTGTTGCTACCGCGCGATAAGGTCAATCCGAGGATCGAAGCATGAAATTGCACACGCTGGCCCATTCCCGTACTGGGGATAAGGGCGATACGTCGAATATCTCGATCATTGCCTACCGTGCCGAGGATTACCCACTGCTGTGCGAACAGTTGACGGCCGAGCGCGTGGCCGAGTTTTTCGCGGGGTTGCGGGAGCCTGGGGCGGCGCCTGTGCGGCGCTATGAATTGCCGAACGTGCAGGCCCTGAACTTCGTACTGCCGGGCATCCTGCGCGGTGGGGTCACCCGTTCGCTGGCGCTGGATGCCCATGGCAAGTGCCTGGGCTCGGCGTTACTCGATCTTGATTTGGCAAGACTGAACTAAATGTGGAAGCGGCGTAAGCCTGTCAGACCGCAGCGAAGCGCTTGTCCAGATAATCAATGATCACCTTGGAGTCATACATCCAGGTGGTCTGGCCATTCTCTTCGATACGCAGGCACGGCACCTTGATCTTGCCACCTTGCTCCAGCAGGGTCTGGCGGGCCTGTTCGTTGTTCTTCGCATCTTTCAGCGCGACGGGCACATTCAGGCGGTGCAAGGTGCGGCGGGTCTTCACACAGAACGGGCAGGCGTGGAACTGATACAGGGTCAGTTCCTTGGCCGCTGCGTTCACCTGTGCCTGTTGCTCGGCGGAACGCTGTTTTTTGCGAGGGCGGGTAAGAAAGTCGCCCGCGATGATGACGTGGCCGAGGCCCACTCGAAGTGCTTTGACGAACATGGCTGAAACCTCTTGCCCATGAAGAAGGGGCCGCAGCTTACCTCAATTTTGCGGGCGAAAAAAAACCGGCGATGAACGCCGGCTTTTTCGTACTCAGCCTGTTACTTGATCAGGCTGAGGAATTCGCTGCGGGTGGCCGCGTTTTCGCGGAATTCACCCAGCATCACCGACGTGATCATCGACGAATTCTGTTTCTCCACACCGCGCATCATCATGCACATGTGCTTGGCTTCGATCACTACGGCCACGCCCAGGGCACCGGTCACTTGCAACACGGCATCGGCGATCTGGCGGCTAAGGTTTTCCTGGATCTGCAGGCGGCGGGCATACATGTCGACAATCCGCGCAACCTTTGACAGGCCCAGCACCTTGCCGCTTGGGATATAGGCTACGTGCGCCTTGCCGATGAACGGCAGCAGGTGGTGTTCGCACAGCGAGTACAACTCGATGTCCTTGACCAGCACCATTTCGCTGTTGTCAGAGCTGAACAAGGCACCGTTGGTGACTTCTTCCAGTGTCTGCTCATAACCGCGGCAGAGGTACTGCATCGCCTTGGCGGCACGCTTTGGCGTGTCGAGCAGGCCCTCGCGGGAAACGTCCTCGCCGAGTTGGCCGAGGATCGCCGTGTAATTCTGTTCCAGGGACATGAAACTACCTGTGGGATTTTCGCAAAGCGCAAGGTTACGGTGACGGGCACATCGCTGCAAGCCTGACGATGGCACTTGTTACTCGTCGCGCCCTTCCATCATGGTGCGTCTGAGCATGACATACACTGCCCCCGCGCCGCCGTGGCGGGCTTGGCATGAGGTAAAGCCGAGCACCTGGGCATGCTGGCGCAGCCAGGTGTTGACGTGGCTTTTGATCATCGGCCGCTTGCCGTCCAGCCGCACGGCCTTGCCGTGGGTGACGCGTACACAGCGGATTTCGAATCGGGTGGCTTCGGCGAGGAAGGCCCACAGGGTTTCCCGGGCTTTCTCCACGCTCATGCCATGCAGGTCAAGGCTGCCTTCGAACGGGATCTGGGCGGCCTTGAGCTTGCGCATCTGGCTTTCCTGCACGCCATCACGGGCCCACATCAGCTCATCTTCGGGGCCGACATCGATGACGAACTGGTCCGACAGGCCATCCACGGTGGTGGCCTCGGTGCGCACAGTCGCGGCCTGGCGCAGTTTGGCGATCTGCGCCCGGTCGGCCTTGGGTTTGCCGGTGTCGGCGCGGTCGTGCTTGATCGGCTTGACGCCGCGCAGCTCGTTTTTGAACAGGGAAAAATCGTCGTCTTGCATGTTGGCCTCCGCGAAGGGCGGGCAGTTTACCTAAATCGCGGCGGCCAGGGCGCAGGAAACGCTATCCAAGCGCCATCAGTCGTGCTTTTTCATCAGGTGTGAAGCGATATTCAGCGACAACGGCTGACGCATTTTCCGCTGGCTGCGTCGCCATAACCATACGCCCAACCACAGCACCAACAGCCCGATCGCCAACAGAATCGCCGAGCCACCTGGGCTGGCATTCAGCTCGCCGAGCGCGGGCGAGTGACCAAACAGACCCGCGCCACCAGCGCCGGCCAACAGCAAACCAACTATCGCCAGCAGCGCGGCAATGCCGGCCACCAGGCGCAGACGCCAGTTGCTCGGGCCCTTGGGGCGCAAGCGACGAGCATCAAAACCATCGGATATCTTCATTCCGACCTTTCCTCCAGGGTATCGGCCCTTCGACCGGACAATACACAGGTTGTTCCGGGGGGAGGGGTAAATGCGCCAAATGAAAGGGCTTTGCGGATGAGCGGGGCAATAAACATTGCCGCGCCGCTCATCAGAAGGTCGATCAGATCAGATCTTTGGTCAACGCCAGGGTGGCGAAGTTGTCGGCCATGATGGCCATTTCAGTCTGCTGCACGTGTTCGGCGCTGAGGATGCCGCCTTTGTAAGGCAGGTCGCGGGTCGCGCAGGCGTCTTCCACCAGGGTGCAGCGAAAGCCCAGGTTCTTGGCCGCGCGCACCGTGGTGCTGACGCTGGAGTGGCTCATGAAGCCGCAAACGATCAAGTCCAGGGAACCGAGGTCCTGCAAGTGTTTTTCCAGGCCTGTGCCGTGAAAGGCGCTGGGCAGCAGCTTACCGATGATGGTTTCGTCGCCTTCAGGCTCAAGGCCGGGAATGAATTCGCCGCGCTCACCCTGCGGGTCGAACAGGCCGCCAACGGTGCCTAGGTGACGGACATGCACGATCGGCCGCCCGGCGTTGCGTGCGGCTGACACAAGTTGCTTGATGTTGCCGACAGCCGCGTCCATGCCCGAGAGGGCGAGGGGGCCGCTGAGGTATTCCTTCTGGGCGTCGATGATCACGAGGGTCGCATGGCTGAGGTTCGCCGCTGCGTAACCACGACCGCTGAGTTGAAACATCGTCTTTGGAACGGACATTCTGGGGCTCCTGTGAGGGGGGCTTTTGCGACATTGTCCACTGGCTGAGCGGTTCTGTGAATCGCTACCATCGTAAGGTACGCCGTTGTTGGCGTGCAGCCATGTCAAGAGGTGGGCCTGTTTACCACAATGATGGCAATTTGGATGAAATCCGACGGATGGCGACGGGTTTCCGTACATCGTCGGTACAGGTGAAGGCTGTTAGAATCGCCAGTCGTTTTTTCCAGGAGCTTGCCCCCGTGACCACTTCTTCCCGCCTGCGCACCTTGCGCGACCATATCCGTTGGGCTGTCAGCCGTTTCCATGGGGAAGACCTGTATTTTGGCCATGGCACCGACAATGCCTGGGACGATGCCCGGCAACTGGTGCTCGGCGCGTTGCACTTGCCGTGGGAAATCGCCGACAGCTACCTCGACTGCAACCTGGAAGAAGAGGAAATTGCCCACCTGCAACGCTTGCTGCACCGCCGCATCCACGAACGCGTGCCGACGCCTTATCTGATTGGGGAGGCCTGGTTCTGCGGCATGTCGTTTATCGTCGATGAGCGCGTGCTGATCCCGCGCTCACCGATTGGCGAACTGATCGAAAACCGCTTCGAACCCTGGTTGGCCCAGCCACCGGCACGCATCCTCGACCTGTGCACCGGCTCCGGTTGCATCGGCATTGCCTGCGCTTATGAGTTCCAGGACGCCGAAGTGGTGCTGGGGGATTTGTCCTTCGAAGCCTTGGAAGTGGCCAACCAGAACATCGAGCGCCATGGTGTCGACGAGCGTGTCTACACCGTGCAGGGTGACGGTTTTGACGGCCTGCCGGGCCAGCGCTTTGACTTGATCGTGTCCAACCCGCCGTATGTGGATGCCGAAGACTTCGCCGACATGCCCGACGAATACCAGCACGAACCGGAACTGGGCCTGGCGTGTGGCGACGATGGCCTGAACCTGGTGCGGCGCATGCTGGCCGAAGCGGCGGACCACCTGACCGAGAAGGGCCTGCTGATTGTTGAAGTGGGCAACAGCCAGGTGCACGTCGAGGCGCTGTACCCGGAAGTGGATTTTGCCTGGCTTGATTTCCAGCGCGGTGGGCATGGGGTGTTTATGTTGACGGCGGAGCAGTGCCGCCAGCATCAGGCAGTATTTGCCGCCAAGGTTTAACGGTAGGAACGCGGTCAGTGTGGGCGCTGGCTTGCCTGCGATAGCGGTGTATCAGTAGCAGATGTGGGAGCTGACCTACTGCTATCGCAGGCAAGCCAGCTCCCACATTTGATTGCGTTTGCGCCCACTAACGGTGCGTCGCAATCCAGATCAACAACCCGGCCTGAAACACCGTAAACGCCACCAGGCAAGTGATGGTAAAGCGCAACCCGCTGTCCTCGCGCTTGAACTTGATCACCTTTTCCTCTTCCTTGCGCAGCTTCACTTCCTGTTCCGCCAGGTTCTGCTCGGCTTGTTGCAGCATCTGCGCCGCTTCCAGAATCTCCACGAACTGCACTTTTTCCGTGTTCCAACTGTCCAGCACGTTGCTGACCTTGCCCGGCTGAACGTTACCTTTCAGGTGCTGCACATCGGCGTAGGCCACATCAAAGCCCTGGATGCGCAGGAAGTGATCGCGGCGCAGGCGGGTGGCTTCGTTCAGCGCATCTTTGTTGGCCAGGTCGACGCCGTCGACGCGATAGTGCGACCACTTCTTTTTCGCCCACGCTGCGCCTTGGGCGACGAGGAAGCGGCCCAAGCCACGGTTGGCCGGCTCGATTTCCAGGCTGTTACCGGGGCCAAAGTGCACGCGATGCGTATCGTGGTCGACCCAGATATCCAGCTGATTCTGTTCACGGCGCACGCGTTGGCCAGGCAACTGAATGACCATGCGCAGCAGGCTACGGTGTTTGTCATGGCGCTCGGCATAGCCGAACTGCACGAACCGCAACGGCCGCACGCCCGTGGCGCGGTCGGTGGCCAGGGGCGCCAGGCGCAGCATCTTGAAATGCTCAGCCTGCACGTCCGCCCACGGCAGGGGCGCCACGTTGACGGCCTCGGTTTGTTCAGCCGGGGTGTCGGCGGTGGATTCCGGTGTTGCTTCAGTGGTTGTCATGCGGCGCGATCCTGTCCAAGCCCAGCTAGCCGACAGTCTTTTTACTGTCGACTCTGGGCTTATCGGCCGTTTTCCCCAGGACTGGAGGCAAATTGTCGCTTAACGGGGTTGAAGTCCGTCGATAAAGCGCACCAGGCGGTTGCCTAGCTCGGCGGCGAGGGGCCGTTGCGGGTCGTTGTAGGAGGCCAATTGCTGCTTCACGTCGTTGGGCACGATACGCATCACGTGGTTCATGCCTTCGATCACTGCAAGCTGCGCGTCGGGCTTGGCCTTTTTCAGTTGCTGAGCGTCGCCCACGCCGACCTGAATATCGTGGGTGCCCTGGATGATCAGTGCCGGCATGTTCAACTTTGCAAAGGCCGCCGACGGATCGGCACGGAACAGGCTGATCAGATACGGCTGCACACTGGGTCGGAAAATGCCTTCCAGCGGGCCAGGCACATCCGCATCCACTTGGCCGGCCTTGAGGTGATCAAGAATTTGGTTGCTGCGCAGCAGCAGGGCAGGGGGCAGGTGATCGGCCAACTGTTGGCGGATGACTTGATCAACCGGGCGCGCGCTACCGGACAGCGAGACCACGCCCGCCGGGTCCAGTTGCGGCGCGGCGAGGGCGGCCACCAGCGCACCTTCGCTATGACCCAGCACAATCAGCGGGCCCAGGCGTTTGTCAGCCTTGAGCAGTTTGCCCCAGGCCACGGCGTCTGCGACGTAAGCGTCCAGGGTCAGGTTGCGTTCATCGGGGGTGGCCGCCAGGCTGGCCGCGACCCCGCGCTTGTCGTAGCGCACGCTGGCGATGTTATGTCGCGCCAGCACCCAGGCCAGGCGCTTGAGGCTATCGTTGCGTGCGCCGTCGGCGCTGTTGCCGTTGCGGTCGGTGGGGCCGGAGCCGGCGATGATCAGCACCACCGGTACGGGTTCTTCGGATTTAGGCAGCAAAAGCGAACCAAACAGCTCGCCGCTGCCCGTGTCCAGGCTGATAGGCCGTTGCAGCACCACAGGGGAGGCGGCGAAGCCAAGGCTGGAAAACAGGGTGAGGGTCAAAAGCAGTACTCGCAGCATCATCGCGCCATCATGAGGAAGGTGCCGGTTGGACCAAGGTCTACCGCTAAGGTTTCGAGGATGAACTACTCGGTTAGCCTGCGTATACTGGCCGCCTTAAGTTATTACGGTTGACTTGATTCAACTGATTTCACGGAGCGCCCTGCATGTCCGGCAATACCTTCGGCAAGCTGTTCACTGTCACCACCGCGGGCGAAAGCCATGGCCCGGCGTTGGTCGCCATTGTCGACGGCTGCCCGCCCGGCCTCGAGCTGTCCCTTGAAGACCTGCAGCGTGACCTCGACCGCCGCAAGCCCGGCACCAGCCGCCACACCACCCAGCGCCAGGAGCCCGACGAAGTCGAAATCCTCTCCGGCGTATTCGAAGGCCGCACCACTGGCTGTGCCATCGGCCTGTTGATCCGCAACACCGACCAGAAGTCCAAGGACTACTCGGCGATCAAGGACCTGTTCCGTCCGGCCCACGCCGACTACACCTACCACCACAAATACGGCGAACGCGATTACCGTGGCGGCGGCCGCAGCTCGGCCCGCGAAACCGCGATGCGCGTGGCGGCAGGTGCCATTGCCAAGAAATACCTGGCCACCCAGGGCATCGTGATCCGCGGCTACATGAGCCAACTGGGCCCGATTGAAATCCCGTTCAAGACCTGGGACAGCGTGGACGACAACGCTTTCTTCAGCCCCGACCCGGACAAGGTGCCTGAATTGGAAGCCTATATGGACCAGTTGCGCCGCGACCAGGACTCCGTCGGTGCCAAGATCACCGTGGTCGCCGAAGGCGTGAAACCCGGTCTGGGCGAACCGATCTTCGACCGCCTCGACGCTGAACTGGCCCATGCGCTGATGAGCATCAACGCGGTGAAAGGCGTGGAAATTGGCGCCGGCTTTGCCTGTGTCTCCCAGCGCGGCACCGAACACCGCGACGAGCTGACCCCGGAAGGTTTCCTCAGCAACAACGCGGGCGGCATCCTCGGTGGTATTTCCTCCGGCCAGCCGATTGTGGCGCACCTGGCGCTCAAGGCGACGTCGAGCATCACCACGCCGGGCCGTTCGATCGATGTGCACGGCAACCCGGTGGACGTGATCACCAAGGGGCGCCACGATCCTTGCGTCGGCATCCGTGCTACGCCGATCGCTGAAGCAATGATGGCCATCGTGTTGATGGACCACCTGCTGCGCAACCGTGGGCAGAATGCCGATGTTCGTGTGAGTACGCCGGTGCTGGGCCAGCTGTGACGACCTGCTGGAAAGAGCCAGCGTGCTGTGGTGAGCGAGCTGGCTCGCGCTGGGCGGCGAAGCAGCCGCAGTTATGACTCCGGCCCTCCCATACTGGCGCCTCTCCAGCTTCTATCTGTTCTACTTCGCCCTTCTGGGGGCGACGGCGCCATTCCTGGCGCTGTACTTCGACCACCTGGGCTTCTCCAGCGCGCGCATCGGCGAACTGGTGGCCATCCCCATGCTGATGCGCTGCGTGGCGCCCAACCTGTGGGGCTGGCTGGGCGACTACACCGGCCGGCGCCTGGCCATCGTGCGCTTCGGCGCGGTGTGCACCTTGGCGAGTTTTTCGCTGATCTTCATCAGCCACACGTATGCCTGGCTCGCCCTGGTCATGGCCCTGCACGCGTTCTTCTGGCACGCGGTGCTGCCGCAGTTCGAAGTGATCACCCTCGCGCACCTGCAAAAACAGACCTCGCGCTATAGCCAGATCCGCCTGTGGGGCTCCATCGGCTTCATTCTCACCGTGGTGATCATGGGCCGCCTGTTCGACTGGCTGAGCTTGGACATCTACCCAGTGGTAGTCGTGGTGATCATGGCCGGCATCATCGGCGCCAGCGTGTGGGTGCCGAATGCGCAACCTGCCAGTCACGGCAATCGTCTGGCGGGCGAGGGCTTTCTCAAACAATTGCGGAGCCCCGGCGTTCTGGCGTTTTATGCCTGCGTGGCGCTGATGCAAATGAGTCATGGCCCGTATTACACCTTTCTCACCCTGCACCTCGAACATCTGGGCTACAGCCGTGGTGTGATCGGCATGCTGTGGGCGTTGGGCGTGGTGGCGGAAGTGCTGATGTTCCTTGCCATGAGCCGCATCCTCTCGCGCTTTTCGGTACGCCGGGTGCTGCTGGCGAGTTTCCTGTTGGCGGCGCTACGCTGGCTGCTGCTGGGCTCGTTTGCCGAGTTTTTCTGGGTGCTGTTGCTGGCGCAGGTGATGCACGCCGCGACCTTCGGCAGCTTTCATGCGGCGGCGATTGCCTTCGTGCAGCGTAGTTTTGGCGACAGGCAACAAGGTCAGGGCCAGGCGCTGTATGCAGCGTTGGCCGGCACCGGTGGCGCATTGGGCGCCCTGTATTCCGGCTATAGCTGGAACCTGTTGGGGCCGACCCTGACCTTCAGCATCGCCAGCGTCGCCGCCCTGGCGGCCGCCGTTATTATCGGTTTTCGATTGCAAGAGCAGAACCAAGGAACCCTTCAATGAGTTATGTCGCTGTCTACTCCGTCGCTACATCGGATACGCCGAACAAGGTCCTGACCCATTTCGATGACATCGTCGCCACCTTGGCCGAGCATGGCGTGCGTTTCGAGCGCTGGCAGCCCGGGCCGGTCGAGAAGGGCGCCAGCGATGCCGAGCTGATCGCCGCCTGTCAGGCGCAGATCGATACCCTCGGCTACCGTGCTGTCGAGGTGCTGAGGGACGCCGGTGATCAGGCGCAGAACGCCGAATTACGTGGGCAGTTTCTCCACGAGCGCCGCTACAGCGAAGACGACGCGCGGTTTTTCCTCGCCGGCCAGGGCCTGTTCGCGCTGCACATTGGCGACTACGTATACGCCGTACGCTGTGAGAAAAACGACCTGCTGGTAATCCCGGCCGGTATGGCGCACTGGTTTGACGCGGGCGAGCACCCGCACTTTGTGGCGTTGCGTTTATTCAATACAGCGGAGGGCGGGATTCCGGAGTTCACGGGTGACGATATTGCCCGGCGTTTTCCCGGATTGGATGATTAATCGCGAGCCATCAGAAACTTCAACCCCCGTACGTTGGAAGTTGTTGTGGGAAGAAACTTAAGCTCGTGTAGGGCCTTGCTGTTTATTCTGGGGGCCACGCTTTAATCCCACGCCTTATGTAACTCTCTTCGGTAAGCACGTTTATATCATCCGTCAATAGGAGGAATCCGAAGGGTGATAGGACGTCCGCCAATAAAAAAGGAGAGAAACTAATGAGAGGCCCAAGTAAATCGTTAGCGGCCCCGTATTTGGTGCCCAACGCAGTCAGGCGGCGTATTAATCTGGCGGGCAAGCGCTTGACGCCCACGGAGCTGGAAATACTGCGCTGGGCCTCGGAAGGCAAGACGGTGTGGGAGATCAGCCAGATACGCGCCACGTCTGAAGCCACGGTGAAATTCCATCTGCGCAATATCTACGGCAAGTTGGAAGTCAGTAACCGTGTCCAGGCGATGAACGAAGCGGCGCGCAAGGGGCTTTGCTGAAGGCATCAAAAAAAGGGCCGCGACACCCTGGGTGTCGCGGCCCTTTTCTGTATCGGCTGCTTAAGCCGAGTGGTAAGTCGGCAGGGCAAAGCGGTTCTGGCTTTGCAGCATCGAAATTTGGGGCAGGTCGCTGGCTTGTTCAGCCAGGTCGCGGCGGATGGCGCTGATCACCCAAGTCAACTGGTCGGCAGTGTGCAACTGCTGGTAGGAGATCGAACGCTTGACCTGCTTGCCTTCGCTGTTACGCAGGGTCAACAGGATGCCACCGTCGGGACGTGGCTGAGTGGTGACGTCGTAGTTGGAAAATACTGAAGCGAATTTATCTTGGATCAGGCTCATGTCTATCAGCTCCGTTGGCTCAAGTTGGCAAGCATGGAGTGATAGGTGCAGTGATTGTGCCAGCTATTGATTTTATAAAATGTCGTTATAAATCAATAAGATACAAAAAGTGTAAATTTTCGATTTCGTGCAATTTGCATGAATGGCCATCATGCATCCTGCATTTTGCGTGGCTCGACACGGCTGGACGGACGCGCCATTACCCTTAAAGACTGCGCCCGCGTTGCGAAATTCCTTTTTCCATCGGTCGTTCATCGGGATACAAAACTTTTCAAATCCTGCGTGTACAGCCCAAGAGAGGCTGACGTACTTTCCTGCAAGGTTTACTAAGAATAAGAAAAAGGACGTTCCCATGAACCATTCGCCAAACGACATGATTACCTGGGGCATGATGCTGCGTAAGGTGCCCGCTATTGTCCGCGCCCTGCCACGGGTAGTGCGCGGCATGCGTGCCGCCAACGTCACCGACCCTCAGCAACCCTGCGGCCTGGGCTGGCACTTCGAGCAAGCCACCCTGCGCAATCCGGATGGCGCCGCGTTGTTGTACGCCGACCGCGTACTCAGCTACACCGAAGTCAACCAGTCGGCCAACCGTATCGCCCACCACTTGCATGCTCAGGGCATCCGTAAGGGCGATGTGGTGGCGATGTTCATCGAAAACCGTCCCGAGTTGCTGCTGAATGTGCTGGCCGTCGCCAAGTTGGGCGGTATCTGCGCCATGCTCAATACGGCGCAGACCCAGGCGGCGCTGGTGCACAGCCTGAACCTGGTGAGCCCGGCGGCGATCGTGGTGGGCGCGGAATTGGTGGCTGCCTACGAGGCCGTACGCAATCAAGTGGCGATTCCCGCCGAGCGCACCTGGTTTGTCGCTGATCAACAGGCCAGCGCGCTGCCTGACGGGTACTCCGACTTGATGGCCGCCAGCACCGAAGCCCCGGTGGATAACCCGCCGAGCAGCGCGCAGATCTTCTTCAACGACCCCTGCTTCTATATCTACACCTCCGGCACGACGGGCCTGCCCAAGGCCGGCATCATGAAACATGGCCGCTGGACCAAGACCGCCGTCAGTTTTGGCAGCATCGCTCTGGACATGGGCCCGGACGATGTCCTCTATTGCACCTTGCCGCTGTACCACGCCACCGGTCTCTGTGTGTGCTGGGGCTCGGCGATTATCGGGGCGTCGGGGTTTGCCATCCGGCGCAAGTTCAGTGCCAGCCAATTCTGGGATGACGCTCGACGGTTCAAGGCGACCACCCTGGGTTATGTCGGCGAATTGTGCCGTTACCTGCTTGATCAACCTACCAACGTCAGCGACCGCGATCATCGTGTGACCAAGATGGTCGGCAATGGCCTGCGTCCCGGCGTGTGGGCGCAGTTCAAGGCGCGGTACGGCGTTGAGCATGTCTGCGAGTTGTATGCGGCCAGCGACGGCAACATCGGCTTCACCAACATATTGAATTTCGACAACACCGTCGGCTTTTGCCTGCAGCATTGGGCGCTGGTGGACTACGCCCATGACAGCGGCGAGCCGGTTCGTGGCAGCGACGGCTTCATGCTTAAAGTGAAGACCGGCGGGCAAGGTCTGTTGCTGGCCAGGATCGATGAAAAGTCGCCCTATGACGGCTACACCGACCCGGAAAAGAACCGTAAGGTGATCCTCACCGACGTGTTCGAGAAGGGCGATCGCTACTTCAATACCGGTGATCTGGTGCGCAGCATCGGCTTCGGTCATGCGCAATTCGTCGACCGCTTGGGGGATACCTATCGCTGGAAGGGCGAAAACGTCTCCACCACCGAAGTGGAGAACGTGCTGCTGCAACACCCGCAGATCGCTGAAGTGGTGGCCTACGGTGTCGAAATCGAAAACACCAATGGCCGCGCCGGGATGGTTGCCATCACCCCGAGTGAGTCGCTGGCCTCGTTGGATATGCGTGAGTTACTGCAATTTGCCCACGGCCAGTTGCCACACTACGCGGTGCCGCTGTTCCTGCGCATCAAGGTCAAAATGGAGACCACCGGTACGTTCAAATACCAGAAGGTGAAGCTCAAGGAAGAGGCGTTCGACCCGGAGAAGGCGGGCAATGACCCGGTCTACGCCTGGTTGCCCGGTTCGGACTGCTATGTGCCGGTCACTGGGCAGCTGTTGGCGCAGATCCAGGCCGGACACTTTCGTTATTAAGCCGCGCGATTGAATATGCCTATGGAGGCTTTTGACAAAAAAGCCATGACAGGTGGGAACTCCCTCGCGACACTGGGCGCCATATAGAGGACCAGACAAGGAGCCCCACATGTCAGACCAAGCCAAACAAATGACCGATGACGAAGCCGCAGAATTTGCCGAGCAGGTGTTCGACGTCGCCCGCAAAGGCGACGCCGCCATGCTCGCCGCACTGCTGGCCAAGGGTTTGCCAGCCAACTTTCGTAATCACAATGGCGACACCTTGCTGATGCTTGCGGCCTATCACGGTCATGCCGACGCGGTAAAAGTGCTGCTGGAATTCAAGGCTGACCCGCTGATTGCCAACGACAAGAACCAGCTGCCGATTGCCGGTGCTGCTTTCAAGGGCAACCTGGAGGTGGTCAAGGCACTGATCGAAGGCGGTGCGCCAGTGGACGCGTCTTCCTCCGATGGCCGTACGGCACTGATGATGGCCGCGATGTTCAATCGCGTGGAAATGCTCGACTACCTGCTCGGCCAGGGCGCCGATCCCAAGGCCACTGATGCACAGGGCGCAACCGCGTTGGCGGCGGCACACACCATGGGCGCAGTGGATACGGCGGCGAAGTTGCAAAAACTGGTGTAGGCCGGGGAAGGCGAATCACGGGTTACAGTAGCTTGGCCCAAACATACCAAGTGAATGCACCGGTAATTTGCAGCCTTGAAAAACAGTAGTAAGCGATAAGCCAGCGTTTCAAAACAATAGGGATCGCGGCGAGCTCCTCTTCGGTGATCTCGCCGCGTTTGATCATTTTTTTGGGTCTGACGGCATAGTCAATGATGGCGCTTAATCGGAATGACTCATTCATGACTGTGTTCCATCACCAGAACTTTTTTTCGGCCTGTACTTCACGGTTGTTGGGGAAGTAGCTTTCCAATTCTTCAAGTCTCCACTTACGTAGGTACCAATGGAGTACACAGTCCAGTACCAGTGCGGGGCGATTACGAGAACGACGACTTTTTCCCATGTCATGACCATCAGTCTTTTGCCTCATAAAGGATGTCCCCAAATTCCTCGCCAACCGAGCCTCCGACATTGCCCCCCGCCAATCCGCCCGCGACCCCTCCAATGATTGCGCAACCCAGCGCACCTAACCCATGCTTTCGTATTTCAGTGTCACGGACTATAAGTAGCTGAAGGCGCCATAAATCAGCGTGTTGGAATTTCGGAATTGGACTACGTACGCACCTGAGCAGGTCCTACAATTGCGCGAAGTTGTTGTACAGGGTAGCCGGTGTTATCTTCCCGGCCCCAATTCAGCCCGCTACAGGACCACGCCCATGAAAACCGCCCTCGTCGAACTCATCAGCAAAATCAGCGCCGGCGTCATGAGCGAGGATGAAGTGGCGCGCATTGCCGATGAAGCGGCCCAGGCCTACGCGGACCCGGCGGCGTTTCTGGCGGCCAACCCGGATATCAACTACGACGACAGCTTCCCGATTCCGTTGGGGGAGTGGGTCGTGGTCGGCAGCCTGCCAGACACCGTGCTGTTCCAGGCCGATACCTACGGCGACCTGTTCGCGCAGATCGTCGCGTCGTTCGGCCCAGGCGTGGCGTTCAACCTCAAACCCAAGCAACTGGCCAAGACCGAAGACCTCACGGCGTTGAACCGCATCCAGATCCAGATGAGTGCCCTGAGTCCGGAAGACGGTGGCTATGTGCTGCTTAACTTCAGCCAACTGCTGGATGACGAGATCCAGGCCGTGCTGGTCTACGGCAACGACCTGCCGCGGGTGCTGGAGTTGTGCGCCGAACTGGGCATCAAGGGCGAGCCGTCCCTGGAAGCGCTGAAGATCGCCGTTCACGTCTGAAATAAAACGGAACCCCCACCAGGGCTGGCTATCCTACAAGTGCATGCCCTCACTTTAGGAGCGACACCATGGGTTCCACTTTTAATGGCTTGATCGGGCTGATCATCCTGGCGCTGGATATCTGGGCGATCATCAACGTATTCAAAAGCGGCGCGAGCACGGGCGCCAAGGTGCTGTGGATTTTGCTGATCCTACTGCTGCCGGTGCTGGGGCTGATCATCTGGGCGATTGCCGGGCCGCGGGGCAATGTGCGGATTTGATTATCCGATAGATCTAGACTGAGCACCGTTCGTGTGGGAGCAAGCCAGCTCCCACATTGGTTTGCGTACACCCATTAGATTTGTGTATCGAAATATTCGTTGCACGGAATTTTCACATCCCATCCAAGACAATTCGCCGGCTTCATTTCCCTGCCAGGGGCTCTAATCCCAGTGCCACTCAAGGCGGGGCAGGGGTGCGCGTTCAGTAATTAATAGCCTTGCTGCCGTTGATCGGGCACCATTTGCGCCACTGCACTACTTCGTCACTTAAACTTCCAATGGGTCCTAAAACGACATGGCAAACCCGGACGCCCTGAATCAGCAGCGAGCTTCTAATCGCCTGCTGCAACCAACCGTCAAATCCCATCTGGCGTACACACTGCTCTGTGCACTGGTCATGATGGTGATGTTCTCCCTGCTGCGCCTCGCGCTGCTGGTGTACAACCGCGAGATGATCCTCGACACGCCGGCCTCGACCTTCCTGGAAGCGTTCGGCAATGGCACGCGCTTGGACATCCGCTTCGTGATGTACGCGTTGATCCCGCTGCTGCTGGCACTGTTCAGCGTCCGCGCCATGGCCGCGCGTGGGTTCTTCCGTCTGTGGCTGACCGTCGTGTCCAGCATTGCCCTGTTCCTGGGCCTGATGGAAATGGACTTCTACCGCGAATTCCACCAGCGCCTCAACGGTTTGGTCTTCCAGTACGTGAAGGAAGACCCGAGTACCGTGATGAGCATGCTCTGGTACGGTTTCCCTGTGGTGCGCTACCTGCTGGCCTGGGCCGTGGGTACGCTGATCCTGAGCATGGCCTTTACAGGTGCCGATCGCGCAACGCGCCCACGCGGCCCGTTCAGCGGTGGCAGCATCGGCACCCGCCAAGTAGCGCCGTGGTACACCCGCATCGCGGTGTTTATGGTCTGCCTGCTGATCGCCGTGGTCGCCATTCGTGGCACCCTGCGCCAGGGCCCGCCGCTGCGTTGGGGTGACGTGTACACCACCGACTCGAACTTCGCCAACCAGCTGGGTCTCAATGGCACGCTGTCGTTGATCGGCGCGGCCAAGGCACGTTTCTCCGAGCACCGTGACAACACTTGGAAGGCCACACTGGAGCAGCCGCTGGCGACCCAGACCGTGCGTGACATGCTGGTGCTGCCGACAGAAAAACTGGTGGATACCGACACCGCCGCCGTGCGCCGTGAGTTCACCCCGCCGGCCGAGAACACCCTGCCAATCAAGAACGTCGTCGTGATCCTGATGGAAAGCTTCGCCGGTCATTCGGTCGGTGCGCTGGGCCGTCCGGGCAATATCACGCCGTACTTCGACAAACTGTCCAAGGAAGGCCTGCTGTTCGACCGCTTCTTCTCCAACGGCACGCACACCCACCAAGGGATGTTCGCCACCATGGCGTGCTTCCCGAACCTGCCGGCGTTCGAATACCTGATGCAGACCCCGGAAGGCAGCCACAAGCTGTCGGGCCTGCCGCAGTTGCTCAGCGCGCGCAAGTTTGACGACGTGTACGTCTACAACGGTGATTTTGCCTGGGATAACCAGTCAGGCTTCTTCAGCAACCAGGGCATGACCAACTTCATCGGTCGTAACGACTTCGTCGACCCGGTGTTCTCCGATCCGACGTGGGGCGTGTCCGACCAGGACATGTTCAACCGTGGTCTGGAAGAGTTGAAAGCCCGTGAAGGCGGCAAGCCGTTCTATGCCCTGCTGCAAACCCTGTCCAACCACACGCCGTATGCGTTGCCGACACCATTGCCGGTGGAAAAGGTCACGGGCCGTGGCAGCCTCGACGAACATTTGACGGCGATGCGCTACTCCGACTGGGCCCTGGGCCAGTTCTTTGAAAAGGCCCGCAAGGAGCCGTACTTCAAGGAAACCCTGTTTGTGATTGTCGGCGACCACGGTTTCGGTAACGAGCAACAGATTACTGAAATGGACTTGGGCCGCTTCAACGTGCCGATGCTGATGATCGCACCGGGCATACAGGAGAAGTTCGGCGAGCGTGACCACACCGTGGGGACCCAGATCGACATCGTGCCGACCATCATGGGCCGTCTCGGTGGCGAAACCCTGCACCAGTGCTGGGGCCGCGACCTGTTGAACCTGCCGGAAGGCGACAAGGGCTTCGGCGTGATCAAACCGTCGGGTAGCGACCAGACCGTGGCGCTGCTGACGGGCGACCGCGTGCTGGTATTGCCTAAGGAAATGCCGCCTAAGCTGTGGTCGTACGAACTGGGCGCCGAGCCGAGTGGTAAGGTCATTTCCGAATCGCCAGACGAGGCCGCACTGAAGCAGAAGCTTGAATCGTTCCTGCAGACAGCGACCAAGAGCCTGTTGGATAACACCGCAGGGGTGGTAGACGGTAAGCCGGACTAATCGACCGGCAATAAAAAAGAGGCCTTCAAGAAGGCCTCTTTTTTTGCCCTGCGTTTATATTTTGCCGAGCAACAACAACACCAGCAGCACGACCAGGACCACGCCCAGGATGCCCGATGGGCCATAACCCCAGCTACGCGAGTGCGGGAACACCGGCAGGCCGCCCACCAGCAGGAGGATAAGGATAATGATCAGAATAAGGCTCATGGTTTTTTTCCTTGTAGGCCTTCTTTAAAGACCGGTTGTTTAAAAAGTAGGCCCGACTTAAAACCGACTTAAATACGGACGCCTTAATAACTCCGACTGCACCTCTTCGTGGAAAATTCCCTGTTTTTTTAAAGCATTTTGCAGTGGCGCTTATTTCTTTTACTGCGTGAACACTTTCTTCTGCTTAGTTGAAAAAGATTGAACTTAGGCTACGCCTCGCTATCCGACCGAGCCCGCGGTTTGCCAGGGCTATTCATCACTCTGATGGTGGATGGGTGTGGGAAAAACCTTCGCTACACTGCCGGTTACTTCTTCCGTGAACCACAAGGCTACTTCCTATGCAAAATCGCATGATGATCACTGGTGCCGGGTCGGGCCTGGGCCGCGAAATCGCTCTGCGCTGGGCCCGTGAAGGGTGGCAGTTGGCCTTGTCGGACGTCAGCGAACCGGGCCTGCAAGAAACCCTCAAGCGTGTACGCGAGAGCGGTGGCGACGGTTTTATCCAACGCTGCGATGTACGCGACTACAGCCAGCTCACCGCATTTGCCCAGGCGTGCGAAGTGAAGCTGGGTGGCATCGATGTGATCGTCAATAATGCCGGTGTGGCCTCGGGCGGGTTCTTCGCCGAACTGTCCCTGGAAGACTGGGACTGGCAGATCGCAATCAACCTGATGGGTGTGGTCAAGGGGTGCAAGGCGTTCCTGCCGCTGCTGGAAAAGAGCAAGGGCCGCATTATCAACATCGCGTCGATGGCTGCGCTGATGCAGGGCCCTGCGATGAGCAACTACAACGTGGCCAAGGCCGGCGTGGTGGCGCTGTCGGAAAGCCTGCTGGTGGAACTCAAGCAGCAGGAAGTCGGCGTGCACGTGGTGTGCCCATCGTTCTTCCAGACCAACCTGCTCGACTCGTTCCGTGGGCCAACCCCGGCGATGAAGGCCCAAGTGGGCAAGTTGCTTGAGAGCTCGCCGATCTCGGCGGCGGATATTGCCGATTACATCTACCAGCGCGTCGCGGAAGGCGAGTTCATGATCCTGCCCCACGAACAGGGGCGGATGGCGTGGGCGTTGAAGCAGAAGAACCCGCAGCTGCTCTATGACGAGATGACCACCATGGCCGACAAAATGCGCGCCAAAGCGCAGGCGGCCAAGGGCTGATCAGGCGCTAGTCTGTCAGGCAATTTACCTGTCTTTGTAGGTGCTGCCTGTTTTCGCCGCGAGCCATTGCTGCGACCCATCCCCTGCGCGCATGGTCAAGGTCCTTTCACTATTAAAAGGACAACCGCCATGTTGGTCTTAAGCCGCGCTGTAGGCGAAGTCATCTCCATCGGCGATGACATCGCCGTACATATCCTTGAGTTGAACGGTAAACAGGTCAAGTTCGGTGTGGAAGCACCGGCCGGGGTGCATGTTCATCGCGCGGAGGTGTACCAGAAAATCCTTGAGCGCCAAGACGCCAGACACCCTCCAGTGCCTGTGCCCAACCCCTGAAACCCCGGTCAGTCGAACAGATGCTTGGGCACATCGTGCTTGAGCATCAACTGGCACTGCTCGCTTTCCGGGTCGAATACGATCAGCGCCTGGCCCTTGGTCAGCGCCTGGCGTACGCGCAGCACGCGGGTTTCCAGGGGCGTGTCGTCGCCATTGTCGGTGCCGTCACGGGTGACGAAGTCTTCGATCAGGCGGGTCAGGGTGTCGACTTCAAGTGCGTCGTAGGGAATCAGCATACAAGCCTCGGGTAATGGATCCCGGCGATGCTACTGCGCCGGGACCCCAGTTGCCAGCCTCAGGACTTGTTGCCCACCAGGCTGTCTACCGACGGCACACGTGTGTCGCTCTCCATCTGCGTCTCGTGCTCGATCTGATGACTGAACCGATCCAGGGAACCCTGGGCCGGTTGTGCATCGCTGGCGAACACCGGCGGGCTGAGAATGTAAGCGCCCAGCAAGCGACTCAGGGCCGCGAGGCTATCGATGTGGGTACGTTCGTAGCCGTGGGTGGCATCGCAACCGAATGCCAACAAGGCAGTGCGGATATCGTGGCCGGCAGTGACCGCCGAATGCGCATCGCTGAAGTAATAGCGGAAGAGGTCGCGGCGTACTGGCAGTTCATTGTCCGACGCCAGACGCAGCAGATGCCGTGACAGGTGATAGTCATACGGCCCGCCGGAATCCTGCATCGCCACGCTCACCGCGTGCTCGCTGGAGTGCTGGCCGGGGGCGACGGGGGCGATATCGATGCCGACAAACTCACTGACGTCCCAGGGCAGAGCGGCCGCCGCACCGCTGCCGGTCTCCTCGGTGATGGTGAACAGTGGATGGCAGTCGATGAGCAAGGGTTCGCCACTGTCGACGATGGCCTTGAGCGCAGCGAGGAGGGCGGCAACACCGGCTTTGTCATCCAGATGGCGGGCGCTGATGTGGCCGCTCTCAGTGAACTCCGGCAGTGGGTCGAAGGCCACATAATCGCCGATGCCAATCCCCAAAGAATCGCAATCGGCACGGGTCGCGCAGTAGGCGTCCAGGCGCAACTCCACGTGGTCCCAGCTCACCGGCATTTCGTCCACCGCGGTGTTGAACGCATGCCCGGACGCCATCAATGGCAACACACTGCCACGGATCACGCCGTTATCGGTAAACAGGCTGACACGGCTACCTTCGGCAAACCGGCTCGACCAGCAGCCCACTGGCGCCAGGCTCAGGCGGCCGTTGTCCTTGATCGCGCGCACGGCGGCGCCGATGGTGTCCAGATGCGCGGACACGGCGCGGTCGGGGCTGTTTTTCTGGCCTTTCAAGGTGGCGCGGATGGTGCCGCGCCGGGTCATTTCAAACGGGATACCCAGTTCTTCCAGACGCTCGGCGACGTAGCGCACGATGGTGTCGGTAAACCCGGTGGGGCTGGGAATGGCGAGCATTTCCAGCAGGACTTTTTGCAGGTAATTCAGATCCGGTTCGGGGATGGTTCGGCTCATAAAGACTCCTGGGGTTCGGATCGTTCAGCTATGGGGAAACAGCAAATCCACAAATTTCTCCGCGGTAGGCTGCGGTTCATGATTGGCCAGGCCGGCCCGTTCGTTGGCTTCGATAAACACGTACTCGGGTTGATCGGCGGCGGGCACCATCAGGTCGAGGCCCACCATGGGGATGTCCAGGGCGCGGGCGGCGCGCACGGCGGCGTCCACCAGCGTGGGGTGCAAGATGTCGGTGACGTCTTCCAGGCAGCCGCCGGTGTGCAGGTTGGCGGTGCGGCGCACGGCCAGGGTCTGGCCACGGGGCAGGATGCTGCTGTAGTCGAAACCGGCGGCTTGCAAGGTGCGTTCGGTCTCACCATCCAGGGGAATTTTGCTTTCGCCGTCGGTGGCAGCCTGGCGGCGACGGCTTTGGGCTTCGATCAACGCGCCGATGGAGTGATGGCCGTCGCCGGTCACCTCGGCAGGACGACGGATCGCCGCGGCGACCACCTCGAAACCGATCACCAGGATGCGCAGGTCCAGACCTTCGTGAAAGCTCTCCAGCAACACACGGCTGTCGAACTGGCGCGCGGTTTCAATCGCCTGTTGCACCTCTTCGATGCTCTGCAAATCCACCGCCACGCCCTGGCCTTGCTCGCCATCCAGTGGCTTGACGACGATACGCTGGTGTTCATCGAGGAAGTCCAGGTTGTCATCGGCGCTGCCTGCCAATTGCTGCGACGGCAGCTTCAAACCGGCGGCTTTCAGCACTTTATGGGTCAGGCTTTTGTCCTGGCACAGGGTCATGCTGATGGCACTGGTCAAATCGCTCAAGGATTCACGGCAACGCACGCGACGCCCACCGTGGCTCAAGGTGAATAACCCGGCATCCGCATCATCCACCTGTACGTCGATACCACGCCGGTGGGCCTCCTCGACAATGATCCGCGCATAGGGGTTGAACTCCGCCTGCGGGCCCGGGCCGAGAAACAACGGCTGGTTGATGCCGTTCTTGCGCTTGATCGCAAAGGTGGTCAGCGCGCGGAAGCCGAGCTTGGCGTAGAGGTTCTTGGCCTGACGGTTGTCGTGCAGCACCGACAGATCCAGGTAACTCAGGCCACGGCTCATGAAGTGTTCCACCAAATGGCGCACCAACACTTCACCCACGCCGGGCCGGGTGCATTGCGGGTCGACCGCCAGGCACCACAGGCTGCAACCGTTTTCCGGGTCGTGAAAGGCCTTCTGGTGATTGAGGCCCATTACACTGCCGATCACGGCGCCGCTGTCTTCATCCTCGGCCAGCCAATACACCGGGCCACCTTGGTGGCGTGGGGTGAGGCGTTCGGCGTCGACGGGCAACATGCCGCGCCCTTGATACAACTGATTCACTGCCAGCCAATCCGCCTCGGACTGCACCCGGCGAATGCGGAAACCGCGAAATACCCGAGTCGCTGGGCGATAGTCGCTGAACCACAGGCGCAAGGTATCAGACGGATCAAGGAACAACTGCTGCGGATCAATCCCCAATATCTGCTGGGGCGCGGCCACGTAGAGCGCGATATCCCTTTCGCCAGCCTGCTCGTTGAGCAACTCCTGAGCGAGGCTGGCGGGGTCTGGAAATGTATGACCGATCAACAATCGGCCCCAACCGCAATGCACGGCAATCGGTTCGGCCGCCAAGGGGCTGCCATCTTCGGCCAGGCGGGCTTGCAGGCGCTCGTAAGTGGGCGCCTGGCCTTTGAGCAAGCGTTGGCTGTAAGCCGCTGCGTGGGGTTTCATTGATCAGATTCCTTGTTCGCTGAGCCACAGGTTCAGCGCCGCCAGTTGCCACAGCTTGGAGCCGCGCAGCGGGGTCAGTTGGCCTTGCGGGTCGGTGAGCAAGCGGTCGAGCATGGTCGGGTTGAACAGGCCGCGATCCTGGCTCGGGTCGAGCAGCAGTTCACGCACCCAGTTCAGGGTATCGCCCTGCAAATGCTTGAGGCCCGGCACCGGGAAGTAGCCTTTCTTGCGGTCGATGACTTCGCTCGGAATCACGCGGCGCGCGGCCTCCTTCAAGACTTGCTTGCCGCCGTCGGGCAGTTTGAACTGGCCGGGCACGCGGGCCGAGAGTTCGACCAGGCGGTAATCGAGAAACGGCGTACGTGCTTCCAGGCCCCAGGCCATGGTCATGTTGTCGACGCGTTTGACCGGGTCATCTACCAGCATCACCGTGCTGTCCAGGCGCAGAGCCTTGTCCACGGCGGCGTCGGCGCCGGGCATGGCGAAATGTTCGCGCACGAAGTCGCCGGCGGCATCATTGGCGGTCAGCCATTTCGGCGCGACAGTGGCTGCGTAATCGTCGTAACTGCGGTCGAAAAACGCGTCGCGATAAGCGGCGTAGGGATCGCTCGCGCCGTCCACCTGCGGGTACCAGTGGTAACCGGCGAACAGCTCATCTGCGCCCTGGCCGCTCTGCACCACTTTGCAATGCTTGGCCACTTCCCGCGACAGCAGGTAGAAGGCGATGCAATCGTGGCTGACCATCGGCTCGCTCATGGCACGGAACGCCGCCGGCAATTGCTCGATGATCTCGCTTTCGGCGATGCGTAACTGGTGGTGGCGGGTGCCATAGTGCTTGGCGATCAGGTCGGAGTACTGGAACTCGTTCCCGGCCTCGCCGCCGGCGTCTTCAAAACCGATGGAAAATGTCGACAGATCCTGTACGCCCACTTCCCGCAGCAGGCCGACGAGCATGCTTGAGTCGACGCCACCGGAAAGCAGCACGCCCACATCCACCGCCGCACGTTGGCGAATGGCCACGGCTTCGCGCGTGCTGTCGAGGACGCGGTCGGTCCAGTCTTCCAGGGTCAGGTTTTTTTCATCTTCATGTGGGCCGTAGGGCAGGGTCCACCAGGTTTTCTGTTCTGTCTTGCCGCTGGCGTCGATGCGCATCCAGCTCGCCGGCGGCAGTTTTTCAATGCCCGCCAGCAAGGTACGCGGCGCAGGCACCACGGCATGGAAATTCAGATAGTGATTGAGGGCGACCGGATCGAGGATCGGGTTGATATCACCGCCCTTGAGCAGCGCCGGCAATGCCGAGGCGAAGCGCAGGCGCTGGCCGGTGCGCGACAGGTACAAGGGCTTCACCCCAAGGCGGTCGCGGGCAATAAACAGGCGCTGGGCATCACGTTCCCAGATGGCAAAGGCAAACATGCCATTGAGCTTGGGCAGCAGCGCCTCGCCCCAGGCGTGATAACCCTTGAGGAGAACTTCGGTGTCGCCACCGGAATAGAAGGCGTAGCCCAAGGCTTCCAGCTCTTGACGCAATTCCGGGAAGTTATAGATCGCGCCGTTGAAGGCCAGGCTGAGGCCGAGCTGCGAATCGACCATCGGTTGGGCTGAGCCGTCCGAAAGGTCCATGATTTTCAGGCGGCGGTGGCCCAGGGCAATCGGCCCTTGGGCATGAAAGCCCCAGGCATCAGGGCCGCGTGGGGCCAAGTGATGGGTGATGCGCTCAATCGCAGCCAGGTCGGCAGGTTGGGCATCGAAACGTAATTCTCCAGCTAATCCGCACATAAATTCCTTACCGGTTTTTCCGTTGGGGAGGGGTCATTCTCAATACGCCCAAAGGGCGCGTACCCAGAAACTGACCCAGTGCTATCCGCGGAGTTTTAGACCAATAAGTTATAAGGCAAATAGCCGTGATGGCTTCAATGCCGCTCTTTGTTGACCGTTGACTTGACTCTTACCAACGCGCGCAGGGCAAACCGATTCGGGTGGCAAGCCTCGGCTACGCTGGCCGGAACCGGCAGCGGTTCGTCATTCAGCCAGGCGGCGAGCAACTCGCCACAGAGCGGCGCGGTGATCAGCCCGCGAGAGCCGTGGCCGCTGTTGATGTACACCCCCGGCAGCCATGGGCAGGGTATGTCCGGTACCTGGCGGGCATCTTTACTCAGTACCGCATAGGTGCGTTGAAACGCCTCGGTGTCGGCCAATGGCCCGACGATTGGCAGGTAGTCAGGGCTGGTGCAACGAAAGGCGGCACGGCCCTCCAGTTGTTCTGGTACCAGTTGATTGGCCCCCAGGCGCTGCACCAGGTCTTCGGAAATCTCGCGCAGCATCGCCAGGTTGCCGGCATGTTCGGCAACCGTTGGTGTGAGGTCGTCATTGTTGAAATCAAAGCTGGCACCCAAGGTGTGTTCGCCACGCCGGGCTGGCGCGACATAACCCTCGGCGCAGACCACCGTGGCCAGGGCCGCACTGGCCGTTGTTTGCGCCAGCCGAGTGATTTGCCCGCGAATACGCTTGAGCGGCAAGTCAGCGCTCAGCGCGAATCGCTTGATGTCGGCAGCCCCGGCGAGCACGACCACCGTGGCGCTGGCTAGTACCCTATCGCCGTCGCGGGCTTGCCACTGGTCGTCGACACGGTGCAACTCAAGGGCCTCATGATGAGTGAGTACCTTAATCAGCGGATGCGCCGCTTGCCATTGGCACAGCGCCGGAGGATGCACCCAGCCACCTTCCGGGAAAAACAGACCGCCCTGGGCCAGCCTGATCCCCGCCTGTTGTTGAGCCTGATCACGGTCCAGCAGGTGCAGCAGGTCCGGTGCGAACGCGTGTGCAAGCTGTGCCTGGCGTTCGGCTTCCTTGGCGTTGAAGGCCAGTTGCAGCACGCCGCAGCCGTCCCAGTCGACGCCACGGTGCAGGTGCTCCAGCAGGCGCCGGGTGTGACCGAACCCAGCGACGATCAGTTGCGACAGCGCTGTGCCATGGGCCGACAGCTTGAGGTACAGCACGCCCTGCGGATTACCCGAGGCCTCCTGGGCCAGGCTCGCGTGGCGCTCCAGCAGGCTGACTTGCCAACCGCGTGCCGCCAGGCTGGAGGCGGTGGCGCAACCGGCCAGGCCGCCGCCGATGACCAGCGCGTGCCGTTCGCCCGCTAACGCCGCAGGGCGCGCAAACCATGGTTTGGCAGCGGACGGTGCGGGTGCGTCCGCCGGCCAGCCGAGGAATTCGCCGCGCAGGATCTCCCACTTGTGGCCAATGCCCGGTGTGCGTTTCATTTTGAACCCGGCGGCATTGATCAGCCGGCGTACCCAACCGGTGCTGGTGAAGGTGCTGATGGTCGAACCTGGAGCCGCCAGGCGCGCCAGTTCGGCAAACAGCTCGGCGGTCCACATTTCCGGGTTTTTCGCCGGGGCGAAGCCGTCGAGAAACCACGCATCGACCTGTGCGTCCAGTTGTGGCAACTGCTCCAGGGCATCGCCGATCAACAGGGTCAAGGTCACGCGACCGTTATCCAGCACCAGGCGCTGGAAACCCTGGTGAATGGCGATGTACTGGGCCAGCAGTTGCGCGGCCAAGGGCTGCAACTCGGGCCAGAGGGCGAGGGCACGTTGCAGGTCGGCGCGACTCAACGGGTACTTTTCTACGCTGACAAAGTGCAGGTGCGCACCGGCTACCGCGTGTTGTTCAAACAGTTGCCAGGCGCATAGGAAATTCAAGCCCGTGCCGAAACCGGTCTCGCCAATCACCAACCGACCGCCCACCGGCAAGGCGGCAAAGCGCTCTTGCAAACGGTTCTGCTCAAGGAACACATAGCGGGTTTCTTCAAGGCCCGACTTGTCGGAGAAGTACACATCGTCGAAGACTCGCGAACGCGGGCGGCCTTGGTCGTCCCAGTCGAGCTGGGCGTGGGTTACGGGGTTCATGGGCGGCTCATAAAAATAACGCAGGCAAAGGCAAGGCGGCCATTCTAGCCGATCACGCGTCACAGGGCTGATCCAGGGTGGTAGCCCTACAGTTTTTGCATGGGAAATACTGCTGCGCGCGCCCGCCAACCCATCAACAATCAGCGTTAATTCCGCGCAGGCCGCTGCGGTATCGTCATTCCTTGATTTTCTGGCAATAAAGGATATTGCTGATGCGGCCCAAGGATGATTTGAATAACAAGTTGAACCAGTTGACCCAGAGGCAACTGCAAGCAGCTTTACTGGAAATGACGGGCGATCTGGACAAGGCCCAACTGCTGCAAAAAAAGCTGCCGGGTTGGATGGTCAACGCGCCGCCTGGCGTGCTGCAAGCACTGGAGAGAGAGGTCGTACAGGTGGCCGGTGCCCAGGCGAGCGTCGCCGAGCGCATGAAGCCCTTGCAGGCGCTGGATGAGTTTTGCAATGAGCGGCTCAAGGACTACTGCCAGACACGGTGGCAGTTGACGCTGGAGCCCAAAAAAGATCGCTTCGTGCGTGCTGTGAACGAGTACGAGACAGAGCTTTTACCGTTGCAGTACGTGAAAAAGGTGAGGCTGGTGCGGGACAGCCTGTTGCATGTGGCGATGCAGAACTTTTCTGAGCAAGAGGCGCAAGCGCAACACTATCCGGCGGGGTCGCTGCTGCAGTCGGGGTCTGCGGCGGGGGAGGTCATCGGCCTGTCACCCCATGCGTTTGCCCAGGGGTGTCGGGCCCTGGATCTTGGCCGCTTGTATCAGCAGCACATCCGTGACGTGCTCAAACTGGACAGCGCCCCGGCGAGTGATGAGCCCTACATCAATGATGTGGCGACCGATATTGGCCGGATGAAAACCCTGGATATGAAAATCGATGCCCATATCGCCCTGATGCGGGGGGATATCACCCAGGCCACCTATGGGATGCTGTGCGCCTTGCTGGACCGCTCACTCACACCGTCCCAGGCTCAGGCGGCAGGGGTGCGCTTTCAAGGGCTTCCGGTCATTTGGCAGGGGTTGAATACACAGGGCGGTTGCTTGTGGAGCATCCTGGTGTTCTCGGGTCGATCGATTGTGCAATACCCGCATGAGCCTTGTGTGGTGTATATGCCCAATGAGCCCGAGCGGCCATTGTTTGAGTATTCCTCGCTGGACGATTTTCAGGTCTACCTTAAGCGCAAGAGTGAAGTAGCCGCCTACCGTACCTTCTTTAGCCGCTACCTGAGTCAGGGCGACCGGGCCGGTTTCTTTAGCCGTTTCGAACATGCCCACACGCTGGGGGTGCTGCAAGAAAACCGCATTACGGTCAGCCTGGCGCAGCATTTTTTCGACGCTTACACAGCAAAGCTGCAAGCCGATGCTCGGGCGCTGGCGGTGCCGGTGGCTGACGTGGATGAAGAGGTCCGTGAACAGCGCTTGCAGGCGTACCTGGATGCCGGGTTGACGGTGCTCAACCTCGCCGGGTTTGTCGTCCCGGAGCTGGGGATTTTGATGACGGGCGTGGCGCTGGGCCAAATGCTCGGGGAGCTATATGAGGGCATTGAAGATTGGCGCCGGGGTGACAAGGAAGAGGCGTTCAAGCAGTTGGCGGGGGTGGCGGAAAATATCACCTCGATGGTGTTATTCGCGGCAGGGAGCAAGGTGGTCGGGTCGGTACTCAAGCGCAGCGGCCTTAGCCTGGATAGCTTTTTTGGCAAGTATGAAGTGGTTCGCCCGGCTGATGGGAACCAGCGGCTGTGGCGCCCCAATTTCATCCAGTACGCCCACGATCGGAGCCTTATCGACGACGAGCCGGCGGACGCTTCTGGCGTCTACAAGGTGGAGGGGCATTCATATGTCGTGATCAATGATTGTGTGCACCGGGTTTCGTTCGACGCCAAACTGGGTCAGTGGCGGGCACACCACCCGGCTCGGCACACGGCTTATCGCCCCGAAGTGCTGCATAACGGTGAGGGGTGTTGGCGTTTTGCGTTGGAAAAACCTGACGAGTGGGAGGACCCCGAGTATCTCTTTTCACGCTTGAAACCGACGGGCCCCGGCGCCTCGCTCCCGCCAAGGAAACTTCTACAGATCAAGTCCATTATGGACAAACCCCACGATTGGGGCGTCTATCAGGCCCAGGAGTGCTTACCCTTTCCCGCACGCTTTCGCGACCTGTACGAGCGTTTCAGGCTGGATCAGTCCATTCGCGATTTGATCTGGCAGTTGGAAAACGGTGCCTCCCCCAGCCTCGAAAACTCAACCGTGCAGATGCACGCCTTGCCCCTGTTACAAGGGTGGCCTGAGGGACGCTATTTTGAGCTGCTGGATGCCCAGGGCAGCGTCAAGGCCCGCTACCCCGCCAACGCAGCGTCTAACCCCGTGAGCCTGCGTTTGCCGGTCACCGAGCAGATGCTCAGCGAGGGGAAAGTGTTCGATGTGCTGTTGTCCGGGCTGGATAAGCCACAAAAAATCGCCCTGCTGGGAGAGGGTGTTGCGGCCGATCAGGAGCACGCGGTGCTGTCCCGTCAGTTGCTCGCGCAGCTCAAGGCTGATCACAAGCCGTTGTTTGAGCAGCTGTATCAGGCCTATGACGGCCCAGTCCCGCCCGAAGGGGCGTTGCTCCGGCGTGCCTATCCGCAATTGCCCTGTACGCTGCTGCGCGAATTGATGGCCGAGACCTCAACGGTGCAGCGTGAGTCCCTGCATGATAATCAACGGATTCCCATGGCACTGGCCGAGGCAGTGCAACGTGCCCTTGGGGAGCAACGCCTGGACCGCGCCCTGATGGGGTTTGAGCAGCCAGAGTTGGCCAGCCTGGATACCGCGCTCCTCGCGGTCCGGTCAATGCCGCGTGTAGCGGGGTGGGGGCGGGAATTGCAGCTCGAGTTGCGCGAGGATTCGCCACAGGGCGAGTTGCTGGCCTTGGGCGCACTCACTGGGGCCAGCGTGCGGCGAGTCGTGGTCAGATCGGACGCCGGGTTTGAAGCGTTCAATGACAAGGGCCTGCGTATCGGTGGGCCTTATGCCGGACCGGACGGCCTGTTCGAGGCAATTGATGCGGCGCTGACGGGGCGCCAGCGGGTGGCACTGGGTTTACCACCCGAGGAGGCCAGCAACCTCTGGCGGTTGCGCTACATGTGCGCGTCGCAGGCGAAGGGGGAACGGGAACTGGCCGCCGAAGCGTTTTCCGGCAAAGTCAAAGAGCCCGTGCTGGAGGCAGCGTCCTGCAGAATGGCCGACTCACCGACGGGGCCGTTGGTTCATCCGCCCGCGCTGGTGCGTAAGGTGAAAGGGTTATACCCCTTGTTCAGTGACGGGCAAGTGTCGTCGTTGCTGCTGGCCTTGGGCGCAGACCATCTTTCCCGGGCCAAGGCGGTAAAGCGTCTGGAGGCAGAGCTGGCTCATTTGCGAGCACTGCTCAGGCACTGGAAGAGCGATATCCAGGGCCTGGATAAACAGCCGGGCCTGAGTGACATCCGGTATAGCCGCGAGCAGGTGGCAGAGCGCCTTGAGGCCTGTTGGCGACGTCAAAGTTTTGCTCTGAATGAACACCAGACGTCCGTACCCAGTTTAAACCTGGACGGGATGCGCATTGGTTCGTTGCCGACGCTGCCCCCTGAAATCCGTTTCGACCATGTCGAGCAGCTGTCACTCAAGAACATGCAGTTAGGCGATGATGTCGCTTATTTCCTGAAGTGTTTCAAGGGGCTGAGGCGTCTGGACCTGGACCGAAACCGTCTGACCCGATTACCGGAAATACTCTCACGCATGTTGGCGCTCGACAGTCTGTCGATGCCCCGCAACCGGTTGGCCCTGACCGAATACACCCGGGTGAAATTGGCTGACATGAGCACGTTGCGGAGGCTGGACTTGAGCCACAATCCCCTGGAAAAGCTGGTGGATGTCGGCAAGATGCGTGATTTGCATACGCTGTTATTGCAGGACACAAAAATCACCGACCTGCCCGTAGGGCTCGGGCGGTTGGCCCAGTTGGAGCAAATGGACCTTCGCGGCAACTCGATCACGGTGCTGCCCGAGTGGGTGTTTACCACGCCGCGTAGTTTCAGCCAGTCGGTTAACCTGGGCGGTAACCCGTTATCCCGTTCGACGGTCGAGGCACTTGAGCGTTATCGCGACGAAGTGGGGATTGGCATGGGGTATGTCGAGGACGATCAACCCCGCATGACTGAGTTGAAAGCCAGGGCGTTGTGGTTGCCAAAGGACACGGCCAGCCGAGATGCCCACAAACGTGCGGTTTGGGCCAACCTTCGCGACGATCCGGAATCGGCACCATTGTTCGAGTTGCTGGCCCAACTGTCAGCGACTGCGGACAGTCGTTACGTACGCGAGGATTTGACCCGGCGCGTCTGGGAGGTCTTGCAGGCGACCCATGACAGTGTCGGGCTGCGTGAGCGGGTCTTTCAACTGGCCGCTCATCCGGCGAACTGTTCAGATGGGACTGCGCAGATTTTCAGTCAGTTGGAAGTCTTGAAGGAGGTTGAGAGCGCGACGCTCCAGGCTGGTCGCGCGCAGGGCAACTCCGGGGCGCTGTTGAAGTTGAGCCGCGGTTTGTTTCGCCTTAGCGAGCTGGAAAAAATTGCTTCGACCTACGCTGCCGAACACTTTTCTGTGGACCCGCTGGAAGTCAGCCTGGCATTCCGGGTCGGCTTGGCCCAGTCCCTGCAATTGCCGGGGCAGCCCAAGCACCTGAATTTTGCACTATTCGCCAATGTGACCAACGAGGGTCTGGAGGTGGCGCACTCCCAAGTGCGCACGGCAGAACTCTCACCTGCATTCCTGCGTTTCATTACACAGTTGGCGTTCTGGAGAGCCCACCTTAAACAGCAATTTCCTGATGCATTCCAGTCAGCGACAGCGTCCTTCGATTCGCGGCAGCAAACACTCTTCGAGAACAGCCAGAACCTCACCGACGCGCAATACCTCGAGCAAATGGAGGCCCTGCGTTCGCCGCGCCGGCGAGCAATAAGCGGCGTGGTGGAACGCCTCACGCAGCAGATGTTGAAGGATCAGGACCTGGGTATTTGCCACGTTCCGGGGAATTAGCCGTCGCCCCCGATGATTGATCCACGGCAAGCCTGTTGGAATTCCTTGACTGGCGTGGTGCCCAATCCGCTAGTCTTGAGTCATCTTGAAACGGAGCTGCCCATGTTCGAATCCGCCGAAATCGGTCACGCCATCGACAAAGACACGTATGACGCCGAAGTGCCGGCCTTGCGCGAAGCCCTGCTGGAAGTGCAGTACGAACTGCAACAACAGAAGCGCTTCCCGGTGATCGTCCTGATCAACGGCATCGAAGGCGCCGGCAAGGGCGAGACCGTCAAGCTGCTCAATGAATGGATGGACCCGCGCCTGATCGAAGTGCGCACCTTTGACCAGCAGACCGACGAAGAACTGGCCCGTCCGCCCGCCTGGCGCTACTGGCGGCAACTGCCCGCCAAAGGCCGCATGGGGATCTTTTTCGGCAACTGGTACAGCCAGATGCTGCAGGGCCGGGTGCATGGGCAGATCAAGGACGCACGTCTTGACCAGGCCATTGCCGGTGCCGAGCGCCTGGAAAAGATGCTGTGCGATGAAGGCGCGCTGATCTTCAAGTTCTGGTTTCATCTGTCCAAGAAGCAGATGAAGGCGCGGCTCAAGTCCCTGGCCGACGACCCACTGCACAGCTGGCGTATCAGCCCGCTGGACTGGCAGCAGTCCGAGACCTACGACAAATTCGTGCATTTCGGTGAGCGTGTGCTGCGTCGTACCAGCCGCGACTATGCACCGTGGCATGTGATCGAAGGGGTCGACAGCAATTACCGTGGGCTCACCGTGGGCAAGCTGCTGCTGGAGGGCATGCAAAATGCGCTGAAGCTGCCCAAAGGCAAGGCCAGCGGTATGAATCCGGCGCCGTTGATTGCGTCGGTGGACAAGAAGAGTCTGCTGGACAGCCTCGACCTGACGCAACGCCTGGAGAAGGACGATTACGAAGAACAGTTAATCACCGAGCAGGCGCGTTTCTCCGGTCTGATGCGCGACAAGCGCATGCGCAAGCACGCGTTGGTCACGGTGTTCGAAGGCAACGATGCGGCAGGCAAAGGCGGGGCGATCCGTCGGGTAGCGGCGGCGCTGGACCCGCGCCAGTACCACATCGTGCCGATTGCCGCGCCCAGTGAAGATGAGCGCGCTCAACCGTATTTGTGGCGGTTCTGGCAGAAGATTCCGGCGCGGGGCATGTTCACCGTGTTCGACCGTTCGTGGTACGGCCGTGTGCTGGTGGAGCGTATCGAGGGCTTCTGCACCCCGACGGACTGGATGCGCGCTTATGGCGAGATCAACGACTTTGAAGAACAACTGCGCGACGCGGCTGTGATTGTGGTCAAGTTCTGGCTTGCCATCGACAAGGCCACCCAGCTGGAACGCTTCCAGGCCCGCGAGGAAATCCCGTTCAAGCGCTTCAAGATCACCGAGGATGACTGGCGCAACCGTGACAAGTGGGACGACTACCGTGCCGCCGTGGGCGATATGGTCGACCGCACCAGCACCGAAATCGCGCCCTGGACGTTGGTGGAAGCCAACGACAAGCGCTGGGCGCGGGTCAAGGTGCTGCGCACGATCAACCAGGCGCTGGAAGAGGCGTTCGAGAAATCCGACAAGCACGACAAGAAAGTCAAGAAAGGCAAGAAGAAGTAGGCCTATCCACAGGGTGAATGATCGTCGCGGTTGACGGGAGCTGGATCTATCCTCGGTCCATCTCCCAACCCTCACAAGATCGAGGTAGCCCATGCGTGAAGTAGTGATCGTCGACAGCGTACGAACCGGCCTGGCCAAATCCTTTCGTGGCAAGTTCAACCAGACCCGCCCGGATGACATGGCGGCCCATTGTGTCAACGCGCTGCTCACCCGCAACGGTATCGACCCGGCCACCGTGGAAGATTGCATCGTCGGCGCCGGCTCCAACGAAGGCGCCCAGGGCTACAACATCGGGCGCAACGTGGCGGTGTTGTCGCAACTGGGCACCGGCACGGCGGGCATGACCCTCAACCGCTTCTGCTCGTCGGGCTTGCAGGCGATTGCCATCGCGGCCAACCAGATCGCGTCGGGCTGCAGCGATATCATCGTCGCCGGTGGCGTCGAGTCCATCAGCCTCACCCTGAAAAGCGTCAACACCGACAACCTGATCAACCCGCTGCTGAAAGAGCAGGTGCCGGGCCTCTATTTCCCCATGGGCCAGACTGCCGAGATTGTTGCGCGGCGCTATAGCGTCAGCCGCGAAGAACAGGACATGTATGCGCTGCAAAGCCAGCAACGTACGGCCCAGGCTCAGGCTGATGGTTTGTTCGACGATGAAATCGTACCGATGGCGGTCAAGTACAAGGTCGAAGACAAGAACACCGGAGAAGCGCAGGTGCTCGATGGCGTAGTCGACCGCGATGATTGCAACCGGCCGGACACCACGCTGGCCAGCTTGCAGGGCTTGAAGCCGGTGTTCGCCGAAGACGGTTCGGTGACGGCGGGTAACTCGTCGCAATTGTCCGACGGCGCTTCGATGACCTTGGTGATGAGCCTGGAAAAAGCCCTGGCACTGGGGCTCAAGCCGAAGGCGTTTTTCCGTGGGTTCACGGTGGCCGGTTGCGAACCGGACGAGATGGGTATCGGCCCGGTGTTCTCGGTGCCCAAGCTGCTCAAGGCCAAAGGCTTGCAGGTGGCGGACATCGACCTGTGGGAACTCAACGAAGCATTCGCCTCCCAGTGCCTGTATGCGCGTAATCGCCTGGAAATCGACAATGCCAAGTACAACGTCAACGGCGGCTCGATTTCCATCGGCCACCCGTTCGGCATGACCGGGTCGCGGCAGGTGGGGCACCTGGTGCGTGAGTTGCAACGGCGTAATCTGCGTTACGGCATCGTCACCATGTGCGTGGGCGGGGGCATGGGCGCCACTGGCTTGTTCGAAGCGGTGCGCTAGTTTCAATTGGCTAAATGAGGTCAATGTGGGAGGGGGCAAGCCCGCTCCCACATTTTGAAATGCGGCGTAGCCCAATCCTTTCGCTTGCCCCTAGAATGCGGCTCCACTTCCTCTGGCTTCTGGGGCACTCATGCACATCTCTTCCGGCCGCTGGGTCTATGGTTTTCTGCTGACCCTGCTGACCGCGCTGCTCTGGGGCATTCTGCCGATCAAACTCAAGCAGGTGCTGCAAGTGATGGACCCGATCACCGTCACCTGGTTTCGCCTGATCGTGGCCGGCAGTTGCCTGTTCGTCTACCTGGCGCTGACCAAGCGCTTGCCCAGCCGCAGCGTGTTGGGCCCCAAGGGTGGATGGCTGGTAGGGATGGCGGTGTGTGGGCTGGTGGGCAACTACGTGTTGTACCTGGTGGGTCTGAAAAGGCTCAGCCCTGGTACGGCGCAACTGGTGGTGCAGATGGGGCCGATCTTCTTGATGATCGCCAGTGTGTTTGTGTTCAAGGAGCGCTTCAGTCGCGGGCAGGTACTCGGGCTGTTTGTGTTGATCGCAGGCTTCGGCCTGTTCTTCAATCAGCGCCTGGAAGAGTTGCTGACGTCCCTTGGCGCCTATACCGCCGGCGTGCTGACCATCCTGCTCGCCACGTCTATTTGGGTGTTCTACGCCCTGGGCCAGAAGCAGTTGCTGACGGTATGGAATTCGCTGCAAGTGATGATGGTGATCTACCTCACCTGCGCCTTGTTGCTCACGCCTTGGGCGCATCCACTGGAGGCCTTGGACCTGAGCCCACTGCAAGCCTGGCTGTTGCTGGCGTGCTGCATGAATACCCTGGTGGCCTACGGTGCCTTTGCCGAAGCGCTGGCCCACTGGGAAGCGTCGCGGGTCAGCGCGACCTTGGCGCTCACACCGCTGGTGACCTTTGTGGCAGTCGCCCTGGCGGCGTGGCTGTGGCCGGCGTATGTGCAGGCTGAAGAAATCAACGCCCTGGGTTATGCCGGGGCATTGGTGGTGGTGCTGGGCTCGGCGACCGTGGCGCTGGCGCCGTCGTTGCTCGCCGGGCTCAAGGCCCGGCGGTTACGCGTGGCGCCCTAGGCACCCAGCATATCTTCCGGACGAACCCACTGGTCGAATTCCGCATCGGTGAGGTAGCCCAGGTCCAGCGCGGCCTCCCTTAGGGTCAGGCCTTCGGCGTAAGCCTTCTTGGCGATTTCTGCCGACTTGTCGTAGCCGATGTGCGGGTTGAGCGCGGTTACCAGCATCAGACCGCGTTCCAGGTGCTCGGCCATTTGCAGGGGGTCGGGCTCAAGCCCGGCCACACAGTGTTCCTGGAAGTTGTTGCTGCCGTCGGCCAGCAGGCGGATGGATTCCAGCAGGTTGTGGATAATCACCGGCTTGTACACGTTCAACTGCAAATGCCCCTGGCTGGCGGCAATGCCGATGGTCACGTCATTGCCCAGCACTTGGCAGGCCAGCATCGACAGCGCTTCGCACTGAGTCGGGTTGACCTTGCCCGGCATGATCGAACTGCCCGGCTCGTTGGCCGGCAACTTCACCTCGGCCAAGCCGGTGCGCGGGCCGGAGCCCAGCAGGCGCAGGTCGTTGGCGATTTTCATCAGGGCCACGGCCAGGGTTTTCAGCGCGCCGTGCAAGGTCACCAGCGGTTCATGACCGGAGAGGGCGGCGAATTTGTTCGGCGCCGTGACGAACGGCAAGCCCGACAGCGCCGCCAGCTCGGAGGCAATCGCCTCGCCAAAGCCATGGGGCGCATTGAGCCCGGTGCCGACGGCCGTGCCGCCCTGGGCCAGTTCGCAGACGGCGGGGAGGGCGGCGCGAATGGCGCGTTCGGCGTAATCGAGCTGGGCGATGAAGGCCGAGAGCTCCTGGCCGAAGGTAATCGGCGTGGCATCCATCATATGCGTGCGGCCGGTCTTCACCAGCTTCATGTGCTTGGCGGCCTGCTCGGCCAGACCACCGGAAAGCGTGGCGATAGCCGGTAACAAACGCTGATGCACAGCCTGGACGGCTGCGATGCTCATCGCTGTGGGAAAGCAGTCATTGGAACTCTGGGAACGGTTGACGTGATCATTGGGGTGCACCGGGCTCTTGCCACCGCGCTGGTTGCCCGCCAGTTCGTTGGCGCGGCCGGCGATCACTTCGTTGGCGTTCATGTTGCTCTGGGTGCCGCTGCCGGTCTGCCAGACCACCAGGGGGAATTGGTCGTCATGTTGCCCGGCGAGTACTTCGTCGGCGGCCTGTTCGATCAGGCGGGCGATGTCGGCGGGCAAGTCGCCATTACGGTCGTTGACCCGTGCCGCCGCTTTCTTGACCAGGGCCAGGGCGTGCAGTACCGCGAGGGGCATGCGCTGTTCGCCGATGGCGAAGTTCACCAGTGAACGTTGGGTCTGGGCGCCCCAGTAAGCGTCATCCGGGACATGGACTTCTCCCAGGCTGTCGGTTTCGATACGGCTCATCGGGCACACTCCTTCAGGTCTGTTTGCGCAGTTTAGGCCTTGATCGACCGGTGGGGTTCCCTAAAAGACGTTTCATCGGGTTCATCCCCCGAGAATCCTTGTCCTACGAGGCCTGGGGTTGAGCCCTAAGGTTTTTTAGGCGCAGAATGGGCGCCCTTGGGGTCTTACCTCGCCTGCTAGAAAAGGAAACTCGATGACTCGTCTTCGTGCCATCTGTACCGCGGTTGCTCTGGTTTGCGCCAGCGGCCAGGTTTTTGCCGATACCGCCAGCCACAACGCCAGTGCCGAAGCCTTCCTTACCCTGGCCCACGCTGACAAGCTGGGTACCCCGGTGTACATGCAAGTGCAGCAAATGTTCGCCCAGCGTTTCGAACAGACCAAGGCGCCTGCCGCCAAGCAGTCCGTACTGGACAGCTACCAGGCCAAGGCCAACGCTGCCCTGGACCAGGCTATCGGCTGGCCAAAACTGAAACCGGACATGGTCAAGCTCTACACCACCAACTTCAGCGAATCCGAACTCAAGGACCTGGTTGCTTTCTACCAGTCGCCGTTGGGCAAGAAAGTCCTGGAAAAAATGCCGCAACTGACCCAGCAATCGGCCCAGATGACCCAGGCCAAGCTGGAAAGCGCCGTGCCGGTGGTGAACAAGCTGCTGGAAGACATGACCAACGAACTGGCACCGGCGAAGAAACCCGCCGCCCCTGCCAAGAAGTAAGTGGAGCCGGCAATGACCATGCAACAGCGTATCGAAACGGCACTTGCCGCACTGGGCCCGAATCACTTGAGCGTGCTGGATGAAAGCCATATGCACAGCCGTGGGTTGCAGACCCACTTCAAGGCTGTGCTGGTGAGCCAGCAGTTCGATGGGCTCAACCGCGTCAAGCGCCACCAGAAGGTCTACGCCACCCTGGGTGACCTGATGAGCGAGTTTCATGCGCTGGCGCTGCATACCTACACGCCTGAAGAATGGGCGAAAATCGACGCAGCCCCGGCCTCGCCGACCTGCGCCGGCGGGCATTGAGGTTGTCTGCAGGTTTCAACCGGCGATGACCGGTTGATGCCTGCATACCCTGAGACCTCCTTTCTCCAAGACATGATCCTTAGGCTTTTCTGACCATTGTGTCATTGGGGTCAGGAAATCATGCCTATTTCACTTCACCGAAACACTCCCTCACTTACGGCATTCGACCCACGTGGATTGATTGTTCGTAACGTCGAGTATCACCGCTCAAGCGCACAGTCTGAACCGCAAGTGCGCATTCATCGTCAGGTGTTTGACAGTTCCGGCTTGATGATCGAGCAGTGGGATCCGCGTCTGTTGCAATTGTCGCACTCAGAGGCTGGCACCCAGGCCAATCAACGCACGGTCTACAGCCTTGGCGGGAATGCATTGCGCATCGACAGCGTGGATGCCGGCTGGCGGCTCACGTTACCGGGTGAGGCCGGGCAGTTATTGGAAGAGTGGGATGGGCGGGGCGCTCATCAGGCGCATCACTACGATCAATACGTGCGGCCCATCGCCGTTTTCGAGCAAGCGGCCAATGACGAGCAACCGCTGTGTGTCGAGCGTATTGCCTATGCTTCACACTCGCTTGAGGAAGCCGCACACAATCGCTGTGGCCGGGTGATTCGGCATGATGACGGCGGTGGTTCGTTGTTCCACGAGTTGTATGGTCTGCACGGAGAAGTTGTCCGGCAAACTCGACGCTTCCGGCAGGCGACTGCGGCGCTGGATTGGCCGCTGGACGATGCGCAACGCGACGCACGCCTGGAACCTGAGGACTTCCAGGCCTCAACGGGTTTCAGCGCGCTGGGTGAGCGCTTGCATCATACGGATGCCAAGGGCAATCGCCTTGAGTATGCCTATGGCATTGACGGCCAACCGGCGAGCATCGTTGTGTTGCCCACGGGCGGCGTGCGCACGCCGTTGATGGGCCAGCGTCGCTACAATGCGGCGGGCCAAGTGATCAGTGAGCGCGCGGGGAATGGCGTTGTGCGTACCCTGCTTTACCGTGAAACCGATGGTCGCTTGCGGCAGATGAGTGCCCGTGTGCAAGGGGCGGCGAGCACGGCGCTGCAAGACCTGACCTACGATTATGATTGCGTCGGCAACATTGTGCGGATCGACGACCTCGCCCAGCCGACACAATGGTCGAGCAACACCCGGATCAGTTCGGCCTGCGTCTATGAGTACGACACGTTATCGCAATTGACCAAGGCCAGCGGGCGCGAAACCGCTGGCAACCAGGGGGGACCCGCGTTACCCGCAAGGCTGGAGTTCGGCTCGACTGACGACAGCGTCTGGCGTCGCTACACCCAACAGTTCAGCTATGACGCGGCCGGCAATTTGCTTGAGTTGCAGCATGTGCCCAGCAGTGGCACGGGTTTCACGCGCCGGATGAGCGTGGCCGCCACCAGTAATCATTTCATGCCGCAGGCCGACGGCAGTGCCGTGTCGGGGTGGGGGCAGGACTTTGACCGGAACGGCAATCTGCAAGCGTTTGAGGGCCATCATGGGATGGGCTGGGATGTGCGCAATCAACTGGTGCGCATCACCCAGGTGCAGCGCGAGGGAGGAAACGACGATGAGGAGCGCTATGCGTACGACGCAACCGGTCGACGCATCCTCAAGCGCCGGGTAACCCACGCCAAGGGCGTGTCGCATACGGCGCAGGTGCGCTACTTGCCAGGGTTGGAGATTCGCCATGACAGTGCAACGGGTGAGCAACTGAATGTACTCAACCTCGATGTCGGTACCCTTACCGTCCGGCTACTGTTCTGGGATCGTCACCCTTCGGGGAGCAGCCAGGATGTGCAGATCCGTTATGGCTTGTCCGACCACTTGGGCAGCAGCACGATGGAACTGGGTGAGCAGGCACAGCTGCTCAGCCAGGAAAGCTATTATCCCTACGGTGGTACCGCGTGGTGGGCGGCGAAAAGCGCCAGCGAGGCGAGCTATAAATTCATCCGTTATTCGGGCAAGGAGCGCGATGCCAGTGGGCTGTCCTACTACGGCTTCAGGTATTACGCGCCGTGGTTGTGTCGCTGGATCAGCCCGGACCCGACCGGCGATGCCGATGGCTTGAATTTGTACGCCATGGTCGGCGGCAACCCCGTTACCAAGGTCGATGAGCAGGGGCTGACGGCGACACCGGCTTTGGAGCAGCCCCGGCAGACACAACTGCGCAGGCTTTCTATCAGTCGCAGGCTCGCGCATATGGCGCGTATTGCTCGACCCAGGATGCAGGCGGGCGCATCGGCTGCGATTCGCGATGGTTTATCCACCTATATTGCCAATGCTATTTCGACAGGTGTCGATCTGGCGGTCTTCAGCAACATCCAGCCCACCGCCCAACGCAACCAAATCTTGCGCCTTACCGTCGCGGTGCTGGATGCCGTCTCCACGGCACATATGAGCACCGGTGTCGCGGGTAACTGGACGCGATTTGCGCCACAGATCGGCGCTCTTTTTGCGGGTGCTGCGGGTGTGGGGTATACCGTTTATGGCGACTCGATAGGTGATCAAGCCGAGCACAGCTGGGACCCGGTGGCAGTCCGGCGGTTGGGTGGGCATGTACGCGCACTCTCCAGGGAACTCGTGCAGCAGGTCCTTCGTGGGCACGGTACCGGCGTCTCCTGGGGCAGCACGCCCCTGCGCGGCAGGGTCACGCGCACCGCCGGAGCAACGGCGGCCTATGGCCTCGCAACGGTGGCCAACGCGGTATACGGCGGGGAAGTGCCTGCGTTGATGCTGCCCAATGTCACACCCGCAATAGAGGCATACGATGCAGCGATGGGAACGATGATTCGTGGAGGTCACCCGACGGCCACCCATGACTCCCATGGTCAAACCCTGCAGCTGCCGGACCCTGTCGCGACGGCGCACGGAGGGCTGAGCAGAATGTTCAATCAGGTGTGGACGCATTGGGCTGCGTCCGGTGTCGAGGCATTGGCCGTTGCGCTGACGGGCTCGCCGGTGGCCTCCCAGGGCCGGGTGACTCGCAACATTGTGATGGTGGCCCGCGGGATGATTTCTGCGCTGACCGAATGGCGTGGCTTTTTCGTACAGTTTGCCAGGCGCGGGTATTCGACCTTGGAGGCGGGCTGGCGCCGAGGCCCGCGGCCTACAAAGTAGGAGGATGAATGGGCCGCCGCAGCGGCTCATTCATATATCGACACACTACATTGCGCTCAGTACCACGTGTGCGTGTGAGCTATCTCTAGGCTTGGCTGATCGTCTGCTATTCAGGTTGTTACGCCATGTCTCATCTCCTGCACCAACATACGCCCACGCTATCGGCCATTGATCCTCGTGGTTTGGCGGTCCGCAGCGTGGCCTATCATCGTGACACCTCCCAGGACCTGCCCCGCGCACGTATTGAGCGCCGGGTGTTTGGCAGCCAAGGGAGGTTGCTGGAACAATGGGACCCACGGCTGCACGCGCTGAGTGAGTCGGCATCGGCCAGCGTCCGCCCCAATCAGCGCCAGTATTACAGCCTCTCGGGGCAATTGCTGTGTACCGACAGTGTGGACGCCGGCTGGCAGATGTCACTGTTGGGCGGGGGCGGTCAAGTGCTGGAACGCTGGGACGCCCGAGGCTCTCACCAGTGTTATGAGTACGATACCCAGGTGCGCCCCTTGGCCATCTTCGAACAAGCGGCGGATCAGCCGGCGCGGCGTTGTGTCGAGCGCCTGACCTATGCGGCAGCCGCGCCCGCCGAGAGGGCTGGCAACCGTTGTGGTCGACTGATTCGTCATGCGGACCCGGCCGGTGTTTTGTGGATGGGTGGGTACGGGATCGGTGGGAGCGTCATCAAGCAGACTCGACGGTTTCGCATGGATACTCCGACAGTTGACTGGCCGCCGAGCGATGAAACTCAAGCCGAACAGCTAGAGCCCAACGCCCATACCACGACCTGGCGCTACGATGCCTTGGGGGCGCTGTTGGAGCAGATCGACGCCAAGGGCAATCGTCGGCACCAGCGCTATGGGCAACAAGGCTGGCTGCTGGAGGTTGCGCTGACCCTGCGCGGGGGCACGCGCCAAGTGTTGATGAACCAGCGTGTGTACAACGCCAGCGGTCTGGTGGAGTCCGAACGGATGGGCAATGACGTCACCAAGAGGGCGAAATACGCCGCTGAAGATAATCGTTTGTTGCAGCTGACGGTGTATCGCAAGGGCGAGGCCGCCAAGCCTCTACAGGACCTTGTGTACGAGTACGATCCGGTAGGTAACATCCTCAGCCTCAGCGACCAGGCCCAGCCGACTAAATGGCACAGCAATGCTCGTGTTGATGCGGTCAGTCGTTACCAGTACGACAGTTTGTACCAGTTAACCCAGGCCAGCGGTCGGGAAAATGCCGGCAACAGAGGTGGTCAGGCAACTGCGGAGCGGGTGACGTTCGGTGCAACCGCTCCCGGACTCTGGCGCAATTACACCCAGCATTACACCTACGATGAGAGTGGCAACTTGACACGTCTCCGCCATGTGCCGAGCAGTGGAGCAGGTTATACCCGGGACATGAATGTAGCAGTGGGCAGCAATCGCGCCTTGTCGGTCACTGACGGAGCGCCGCAACCATGGGCAACGATGTTTGATGCCAGCGGCAACCAACAAATATTGGGCAGCGGCCAGCAGTTAGGCTGGAACGTACGTAATCAACTCACCCACGCGACGCAGGTGCGGCGCGCGCAGGTTGATCCTGATGTGGAACGTTACCTCTACGATGGCCAAGGCCAGCGGGCAGCCAAGATCAGAAGCCAGCAGGTCGCTGGGAAACCCCATACACATATCACGTGTTACTTGCCGGGTTTGCACCTGCATGGACAACCTGGCAAGCGCTTGAGCGTGCTGGAGATTGATACGGGCGGCGGCCGGGCCACGGTGTTGCAGTGGGAGGCCGGTGGCCCCAGTGATAAGAGTGAAGAACAGCTTCAGTTCAGTATCCTTGATCACCTCAATAGCCATTTACTGGAGCTGGACGGGCAAGCGCAGTTGTTGAGCCAGGAACATTATTATCCTTATGGCGCAACGGCGTGGTGGGCTACCAACGGTACGCAGAGGGCTACCTATCAGGTTCGCCGTTACGCGGGTAAGGAGCGCGACGCAACAGGGCTGTATTACTACGGATCGCGGTATTACGCGCCGTGGTTGCAACGATGGATCAGCCCGGACCCTTTGGGTGATGTGGACGGTCTGAATCTGTACGCCATGACGTTGGGCAACCCCCTGCGATTCACGGATGCCGATGGCACGCAAGCGTCGTTTGGCGAACAATTTCAACCCAGTCGAGGCGACATCATTTTCGGTAAGGGCAGTACCGTGACAAGCTACCGCAGCTTTTGGTCAAAGCTGACGGCACGTGGGGACGCAATGGTCACCTATTTCGGGGCTGAAGAGATGGGCGCGGCGATGGCAAGGTTGAAAAAAGAACTCATCCCTATGTACGTTGAGTACGGGAAGGGCAGGCTCACCGACGATGAGTTTGAACAACAGCTCCAGGTGCATGGCGCACCGATCGCGCAGCAGTTCTATGACGCCATTAAGTCGAAGTATGCGGGCTGTACGTCGACCGCCGCCAACCGAGCGTTCGCGAAGAAATTCGTGAGTGACTATTCTTCTGGTACCTATTCGTTCGAGAAAACCCTTTTAGACCATGGCATGAGCTTGCGTACGTTCGAGGGCAAGCTGGTCAGTCGCGCCAGTAAGTCAGCGTTGAAAACGCTGACGGACCCTCAGAGTATTCGCCATGTGCATTTTGCGCTTGATCATCTGGATATGGCCAACGTGATCAATAAGACCGAAACCTCTTTCGCGGGTTCGGAGCTGCGCTGGCTTTATCGACATCGATCGCGCGTGCCAGGCCATGTGACGTTCTATCATCAGAAACAACAGGTTGACGCCCCTTGGCGGTCCGACCCTTCCCTTTGGCGTCGCTACAAACCGGTCAGCTCACTATCCCGCTCCAGCGGTTCAGCGCGGGCGACGCACTGACTGAACGGTTCAGCGTGGCCGCCTTGCAACGGTGGCCACGCTGGCCCAGGCTTTACTGTTCAGTCAATGGAGTTACCTGGAGTGCTCCCTCTGTGTCGTTTTCATCCTCGTTGACGGTGTACCAGGCCCAATAGGTGGTGCGCCGCATGAATCCTCCTGCGGTCAGTGTCTGTGTCGGGCGTCCGAGGGGGTCATAGAACTGTCGGTCGCAGTGGCCCAGTTCGCGCATGGATTGATCGTTGACGTAGGCGTGCTTGTCGGCGAAGTAGGGGCGGTAGACGCGAATGACCAGGCCCTTGTTGTTGTATTCGACACGCTCACTGACGCGCCAGCGGGGGTCGGCTTGCACTTGGCGCAGCTGTTTTTTCAAGGTGCCGGGTGCCTTATCGGGTACCTCATCGACCAGCAGGTTGCCCTTGTCGTCGACCGCATTGGCCAGGCCTGACTCAGTCTTTTGCTTGGTCTGCAAGGTACGACCAAAACCATCCCAACAGGTCAAGGTCATGCGGATCTGTTGGGCGGCATCGTCCGGGTAGCGGTCGGCCTGCAACATGAGCCCATGCACCGGGGTCCGACGGGCGTTGTCGATCAACGCCTTGAGTTGTTTGTCGCTGTCGCTGAGCCCCTGGCGACCGCTACCCTGGCGCGCTCGTGCGCCCAGACGTGCCCTCGCGCCCGCGCGGATATGCCCGCTGGGGAGCAGGTAGGCTTTGGCGACCCACTCTGGCTTGACCAGGGCCAAGTCGACCGCGCCCATCCAACTGAATGGGGCGTAGCAGTGTAGGCGGGCCATGCTCTGCAACACGCTTTGCGCGTGTTCTATGGCAAACCCGGGCGTTACATCCTTGAGCGGGCGGTAGCGCTCCAAGGCGTCGAAACCCACGTTGAGGCTTTGCTCGCGACCGCGAAAGGTGTTGACGAGCATTTGCCCGAAACCGTCATACAGCGCTTCTTGAATATTGCCATTGGGGTCGACAATTTTTGTCGGCAGCAGCAATCGATAGTCGTATTCGGCTTTGGTCACACAACCGTCGGGCATTTTTACACGCACAGTTTGCAACATGTAGGGGTCATGGTTGAGCGTTGTTTCACCATGGGCCTCGGTGGCCCGCAGCGCCCTTATCCGATAAAACTGGGTGGCCTTGCCATAGCGGGGAAAGTGCCGGCGAATCGACCACAGGCGATTTTCCTTGGGCGGCACCTCGCCGGGGAAGAGAAAAAACAGCTCCATGGGGTGATAGCCGCTGTCGCTGAGCTTTTGCACCAGGTCCACCGCAGGTTGGTTGGGCATCGCCGGTATGTCCTTGTAGACATTTAGGGCCTGGTCATCCAGCTCTGCGCTTTCCTGGTAATCGGTCAAGGCCTGGACAGTGGCGACGCCCGGCTCCAGGGTTTTACCGAGGCCACCGGCTTGCCGATAGCGTTGCACCGACAGGCTGCTCAGCTCACGCTTGGCACCTGCGGCCAATGGCCCGTCGAGGTTGTCGATGAACGCCTCATAGGCGATACGCTTGAGGTCTAACCCGCCAGCCGCTGGGGCCTTGCCCAGCACCAGGGCGTTGTGTCGTTGGCGGTAGGGCAAGGCCAGGCGCCAGTGCGGTGCGTCGTCCAAATGAATGTGCTGTGCCAGCGTTTCGCTCAGGTAATAGAACTGTTGCGCGCTGTCATGGGTATCGTGCCACCAGCGCTTGTGATGCTCGTCGACCAACACGGTGGGCGGTGAGCTGTCAGCGTTTGTACGGCGGGCATAGTGCAGGGTGACGCCGTGCACCAGGTAACCATAGGCATCCCAGCGCAGGTTGATCTGGTGCTGGCACACGGGATCATCTTCCACCCCTTCATATTGATAGCTGATCGACTCCAGGGCTAATGGCAGTAGCCGGGCGTAGGGTGTATGGGCGCTGTTCGGCGCCAGTTCACGGATCAGATAACGCTGTTGCGTGACGGTATAGGGCACTGCGTCTTGCGCCGGGTCCGCCGCTGTCACCTCTACCCGTAGCACGCTGCCGCTGAGTGCGCGCGCCACTTCGCGTGCCAGCGACGGCGCAGGATCGCTGATCAAGTCGTCGTGATGATCCAGCGGCTGCGCCCCGGACGTCGCCTTGTATCGGCTGACCAGCGTGCGTCCCATGGCCTTGGCCTGTGGGTCGTGAGTGCTATGGCCGAGGGTGGGCATGTCGATGGATTGCCCGGTATGAAACCAGGTTTTGGTGCGCACGGGTGCGCTGAAACCCTGGAGGTGTTGTGTGTCTGTGCTGCTTTCGGTGTCGGTTTGCAGCACAAGCCCGAAGCCACGAAATTCGCGGTCCGTGCGGTCGTAATACGCCTGGCGATAGCGCCAGCGTTGGGTCAGTTGGTTGCCGGTAATTTCGTCTCGCTGGGTGTGTTGGCTGACCAGCAGCAGCGCAAAGGGTAATTGGCAGAGAGCAGGCTGGCCGTCGGCGGGGCGCTCACGTTTTTCATCCAGCCATTCCTGGGCACTGCTGCGATACTTGATCGAGGCCTGAGCCCCCATGTTGTTGTCGGTGTGCAGGAGCAGCCAGGGCTTTCGGGTAAAAAAGTCGTAGCGCCAGTGCATGGGGGTCTGGTGGGCGGCGGTCAGGATCAGGCTAGGGCAGCCCAGGCCGGTCACGTCGACGACGTTGACCTGACAGTGGTCGTCATACCGCACGCCCTCGGGCCATGGGATTTTGATCGGCTGTACCTCGAAGCCGTTGCCGCCTTTATTGAGGAAAATACTCAGGTGGTCGGCGCTCAAATACAGCAAGTCCGTAGCGCCACCTCCATTCAGGTCGACCAGCAGTACATGGGTTGCCTTGAACATTTCATAACGGAACGGCAGCGTGGCCAACACAAACCCTTGGGCAAAACGTCCTCGACCCAGGTTTGGCCAACATTTCACTTCGTTATGACGTATACGCACCAGATGCTGCTGGCCCGTGGCAAGCACATCGCTGAAGGCCACCAGTTCGTTGGGCGAGGCAGAAATGATCGGCAGGGTATCGTCGAGCGTATGAGACACCTCAATGGCGGGTTCAAAGCCTTTTTTTTGGCGATTGGCATACAGGCGCACGCTACGGGGGCCGATCATGGCAATGTCGGGATGTCCCGTCCCCATCAAGTCGGCGAGTACTCCCTGGGGATGGAAAAACTCCGACGGGAACGCATCGAACGGCGTGAAGGTTGACCAGTTGCGCTGTTCGTCCAGGCTGAAAAAGCCGCTCATTCCCGGGTGGGCAACCAGCCAGTCCAGGCGGCCATCGCCGTCCACATCCGCCAGCGCCTGGTGGATGGGCCGGGTGCTGTCGGCGACCGGCACCCGCGCCAATTCCTGGGCTTCGCCGTAAATCACCTCGTCGCCGGTTTTCGTATGCTGCGGCCGGAGGGGTTCACGGTAGTACCAACTCCTGTCAGCGCGATACAACACACCCGGTAGGCCGTCTCCATACAGATCGACCAATTGATAACGATCGCTGTCATGCAGACCGCGCAGCGAACTGAAGGGCTGATAGCCGCTCTTGTCCACCTTGAGCTGGCTCGATTGGTAAAAACACTCCAGCGGCGGGCGGCTCACGCTATTGCCCGCGCTGTCGAACGCCTGCTCATGCACTCCCATCAACAGGCTGACATGGCTGGGTGCGCGGTATTCCAGCAGCAGACGGTTGACCAGCACCGGGTCGGCGCCCATTTGCGCTTCCTTGGGGAAGTGGTGAAACATCAGCATCTGGTTGCAACAGCGCAGGGTGCGTAACTCGAAGCCGAACGAAAAATCCGAGCAGGGGTCGGGTCGTGCCGGCCATTCCCGCGTGGCCTGGTACGTCGGCCGCTTATCCAGTTCAAGGTCACGTTCGCCATAGTCAAAGAGCAACTGAAAGTGCCAACCCATGTCCGGCTTATCGTCGGTCTGCCAGAGGTAGAGCTGTTCCTGCTCCTTGGCGGTGAAGTTGCCGTAGCAGACGCGCTCCAGGTAATGCTGGGCTCGACAGTCCCTCGGGTAGCGTGAGGGGTCGGTTTCTTGTTTGTAGTGATAATAAATGTGCTCGCCGTGGGCATTCAGGCTTTCCTGCAACAACCATTGCGCCACGTGGTGTGGGCGGTCCGGATCGGCAATCCGGGCCAATGGGGTCTTCCCGTAAAAGTGCTGACTACCATCGGCACTTTGTATCAACCAGAAGCCTGCTGGATCGGTTGCACTATGCCAGTGCTCGATACGGTCGAAGCGGCTCTCGAGCCTGGGAAAGTACCGCGTGACCGTGTAGGCGATGGTCAGTGGAAAATCATTGAACGCGGTCTGGCGACGGCTGACGATTGCCCCTTCGGCGTCGCGCTCGGGTAGCCATATTTGCGCGTCGAGGCCCACTATTACGTCGTGCTCCGTGTAGGCCGGCACGCCATGGGAAGTACGCCGGCTGACGGCAGGCAGGGGCACGCTCCAACCCAATCCGAAGGGACCGTTACCGGCGCCGCTGTGGTAGGTCAGCGACAGGGCTGGTGCATAGCTGCGTGCGGGAGAAACCGGCAAGGGAATTTCAAAGGTGGCCATGCCGCTGGCGCCGACATCGCCCCAGCCTTTGCCGGTGCCTTGAATGGCACCGCCGCCTTTGGGCAGGGCCGGGGTATTGACCTGCAGGTTGAGTGTATCGTCGTTCATGCCCTGCTCCCGTTGGCAGCCGGCACCCTGGCGGTGTAGCGCAGGTGAATGACAATGTCGTTGATTGATTCAAGGACGGCTTTTTGCCGGGCAGGATTGGGGAACTCCAGGATCCAGTTGGAGATGACCCCGGTGTATTCAAATGGCAGGTAACGTGGATCGTTGTCGAAGCTGAGGGTAAACAGGCCGTTATCATCCAGCCCGCGTGACAAGGCGATTTGCTGGTGTGCCCTGAAGTCGTTTTTGGTGATGCCATCAGGCATCTGAATTTTATTACTGGTTTGGGTCAATGTCGCCTTGATGTCTTCATAAGGCCCCAGCGTGGCGGGAAGTGAGACGCTGACGTGCTTGATCCGTCGCAGGGTGTGTCCAGGATAGTCCTCATCCAGTAACGCCTGGGTTAGGGAAAAACCAATCGTGCCGCCGCTTACCAGCCCCGCCTTATGCTCGGTCCAGGTTTTGGCGGCTTGAGACGCCTGCCCTTTGGTTACGACCGAGCACTCGATCAAGCGATGGCGCAGTGACACGGTTTTGCTGATTTCCAACTCCCGTGGCGTGTGCTGCAGGTATGCAGTGTTCATTTTTACCAGGTTCAGTTTCAAGTTTTCAGCACTCAACAGTCCTCGGGAGGCGTGGTGCCAGGCTTCACCTTGAAAGAACTGCCGGCTTTCGGCGGTCTCATACTGCCAGCAGGCTTCAGCGGCCAGGCACAGGGAGTGGACGCTGTCATACAGTGCGTAATAGAACGTGCTCAGTTGCGCAGTGAGCCATTGATAAAGCTGTGCCCCTGTAAAGCGCATGCCGAGGAGTTCGTAGGCTGACTTGGCCTGGGCCAATGCGCTGTGGGCGCTGCGCAGTTGCAGGCGAGTGGCTTTTTCCTGCTCGGCATGCACCAGCAGCAGGGCGTCGATCTGGGCCAATTCCAGGCGGGCCTGTTGTTCGGCGTGGGCCCATTCCTGGGCACGACGATTGAATTGCTCGGTGCGTTCCAGCTCGTTACCGTTGGCGCGGGCGGTGTTGGCCTCGCCCTGGGCGAAGGCCTGGTAGGCTTGGAACGCGCCCTCAAAACGCATCCCCCCGAACGACGTACCGAAGATATTGGGCGCGAGCATGGCGGCACCGGCGCCCATGCCGGCAATCGCGACTTTTCTCTCCCAGGCGGCGCTCTCCAGATAGTGTTGGCCGGCCGACATTTCACCGGTGCTGATGCCTTCGCTGAGCTGGTGCGCCAGGAAGTCCAGTCGCCCGTGGACGATTGCGCGGCTGCGACGTAGTGCGTCTTTGTTTTTTTCGTCGATGGCCAGGGCCTGGGTTTGCTGGGTCAACACCAGCTCGGCGAGTTGCCAGGCGTTCTGTTGCTGCACCTCAAGGTAGTGCGCCTGTTCCTTGCGCTCGATCAGCGTGAGTAGCGTGGTGCCGAACTGCGCCAGGCTGTCGACTGCGCTCAAGGCATGCCCCTGCATGACCTGGAACCGGTAGTGACCCACTTCAGGCCGGACCGGTGACAGGGCACTGGCGCCACCCGTGGCGCTCTGTGCGTTTCGCGTCAGCAGGGCCGCGGGGGGCAAGGGGGTCGCAAAGAGGGTTTGGCGCAACGGCTTGCCGGCAATGTCCAGATGATGGCGCAGCCCATGCAGGCGACTTTCCAATGTGTCCCAGCGTGTGACCAGTTGCGTGTTCAACGGGCGGTAGAAGTAGGGGCTGTCCGTGAGCCAGGTACGTTGCCCGGTGGTTTCACATTGCCGGGACAGTAGCGCGGTGTATTCGGGCTGTTGTTCCAACTGGCGTACTGCCGGAGAGTCCGCTTGCGCCAGTGTGCGCAATGTGCGCGAGGTCCAGGCATCGGCACGTGTGATTGTCGGGCGCAGGCCGAGCAGGTTCTGCGCCTGGATGTACCAGAGTTTGGCTTCGGCCAGGCTGTCGGGGCTTACCTGGCGATAGGCCGCATCGCCCCGGTTGATCAGAATATCCACATTGAGGAGGTACAACGCCTTGCGAAGGTAGGTCGGAAAACTGAGAGCCAGGTAATGCGGGCTCTGGGGGTGTTGGCAGGCGTAGCTCAGCTCAACGGTTTTGCTGAGCAACACACTCAGCGCCCCGGCGTCTGTTCGGCGAGGGTCGAACAAGTAGTGCAACCAGGTTTCAGCCTGAGCGTATTGCTGCTGCTGGTTGAAGCAATGTGCGAGGGTCCAAGGCAAATAGATGAACAGCTCCCGCAAACTTTTGCCGTGCGCACCCTGGAAGTCCAGGGGCACGCGTGAGGCGTCAGCCGTCAATGCCGGTTCCGTCCAATCCTCAGGGGACCGTAAAAATAAGGGGTCGAAGCTGAGCAAGGCAGTCTGGATCAATTGACTCGCAACGCTGGTATTGAGTCGGATTGCCGGGATCTTCCGGACGAAGCTTGTGGAAAAATCAATGGATTCGACCGTCTCTCCGGTTGTTTGCTGCTGGCGCATGATGCGGGGGGAATGGGCAGGCTCGTCGACGGTAAGGGATGTGTCGAGGGTGCATTTGACAGCCTTGAGCGCATAGCCGAGGACTTTCACCTCGTTCTCTTGACTCTCCAGTGTGATGACGCCATGGATCACCGTGATGGCTGATGCGGTTTGCTCATCGGATAACGTTATCCGTGTACTCGCCAGATGCCCGGTTGCTAATTCTGGGAACGCGCCCGCCAGGCTTTCGTGTTCGACGTCCGTAAAGTTAAGGATTCGGGCGGTGTTGTTATTGATGGCTTGCGGGGTGGGTACGTCTTCCAGTTTGGACTGCATGATGACGTGCTTGTAGAAACGCACCTTGGGCATGGAAGTGTTGACGGACTCAAGCCTCAGGTCATTCATGAAGTGCAGTTTTTTGTTGGCGGCCTCATCACCTGGCAGGGCGTAGCCGCTGTAGCGGTCGAGTATCGCCAGGAAGGGATCCTGATGATGGGTATATAAGTGGAGGAATGCATTTTTGTTGAGAAACTTCCCGGCCAGGGAGTATTCAGTGACGGGCTTAACTTGATTTTGTTGTCCCGGTCTCATGTCCGGCATCGTGTTCATCTGCCCCACAAGGTTCAACAATATGGAGTTTTTGTCATAGATGGCGTTGGAAAAGCTTTTTCCGGTCCTGGGGTTTTTAAAGAACATCGAGTGGTAGGTGGCGCTTCCGACGGGGTGTATCGCGCAGTCGATCCTGATGTTCGAGCCGCTCATGAGTTCAACTTCGAATGAGGTCGGGTCATGCAACGCAGATTTGGTGACCAGGGTAATGCTGAACGCGGAGTACTGGGATGCAAGGGTGATGCTGTAAGTCTGCAGAAAGGGCTGAATGGTTTTCGAGGTGAAGACGAACTCTTTGGTGACCGGATCAAAGCTTGTGGTGGCGGTATCGGCAGCCTCTATATCCTTGCTTCTGAATTCAAAGTCCCACGTCTTCTGGTGTTCGATCTCGAGTGCTTGAGCCGCTAAGGTTACGGTTCTTTTGTCCTGCTCCAGCGCTACGCGTGTCTTGAACTGTAAGTTGTCCTTGTTTATATCGAAAAACAGGCGGAAGTATTGGTGGGCAAACGGAGGGAGTAACACGCTGGAAAATACGCTGCCCGGGTCGGCGCCACCCAACAACGCGGTCTGCAGTGGCGTGTTCTTTGTAGCCTCATAGGCTTCCAGCAACCTGATGGTTTCCTGAGCGACGTCTGAGCCCGGCACGATCTTGTATCGGCCAGGGCTGCCCGCAGAAGCGACGATTTTTATACCCAGTGACTGATCGACGCTGATGGCCTGGAAAAAATCGCCCATTTGGTCGCTGCCATGATTCAGGGTGTTGGCCCTTATCCCCAGGAATAGGGTGTGAGGGGCGCGGCTATCAACCACGGCAACGGTCTGCGTGATGCTGATAAGTTGCGCCGACGTGAGTGCGTTGATGCCCCGCGTAACGCAGTGCTCTTCCAGGCCCGTGTGCGGAAGGCTCCAGGTGCCATCCAGTTTTTTATAGGAAAAACACAGGCGAAACTTCACGAACCGGCTGTTCAGCCACTCAGTCTGGCGTTGTTTTTCGTCGTCGCCGTTGTCCTCGTAGTCGCCATTGCCGTTTCCCTGTGCCTTGAAGGATTGGTAGGGCGCAGGCTTGATGCTCTCGGCCCAAACAATAAACAGCCGATGATTGAACAGGACCGGGCGAATACTGTGATCGGGTGTATCGGCGGAAAACGTCAGGTTGACGGCTTCCCAGTCTGTCCAGGCCAGGGGCGCAGGCGCGTCAGGCTTGCCGGTGGAGCGTTTGGACAGGTCCAGTGAACGCCAATAATAGAGGTTGTCGGTGGCGGACTTGCCGACGAAGTAATAGGTGCTGGTATCCAACTGCGCGACATTGCCGTCAATGTAGCCATTGAGCGTATGAATACTGGCGATCCCTTCGAACCGTGACAAATAGCCTTGTATGGCGTTCTGCACAGTGTTGGGTTGAATTCGATGTTGGTTGAGGTCGTTTTCCAGTTGCTGGAAGCTCTCGCTCTTGTCCTCACGCAGTGTGGGGTCGAGAAAGTTATGCGGGTGATAGCGCAGTTGCTGGCTGGCGCTCCACAGGGGGTAGGTGTGCAGGGACTTCTGCCAGGCCAGGCTCTCGTGGGGCGACATGCCCTGGGTCTCATAACCCGGTTCGAGGCCCGAGTGAATCCGGTTGATGTAGTGCTGCAGGCTGGTGATCGCACTGGCGACCGGGCTGGTCGGTACCGCCTGGCTGATCTGAACGTCCAATAGCCAGTAGTCGTACAGGTCGTTGGGGGTGCGCAGCGAGTCTTTAAGCTCGGTGTCGATGCAATGGGCCAGATAGTAGGCGAGCATGGCGTCACGCCAGGCTTCACTGAGGTGCTGGTCGAGGGTCTCAGACATGATCATTCCTTGAGTCTGCTGGTTGAGAGAAAGCCTTTACTGACGTGCGGCGATGATGGCTTCGCCCACGAGCTTCCATTTATTGAAGTCGCTGGCGGTATCCAGCTCGCTGGCGTCGAGCAGCATTTGGCTGGAGAGGCGGGTGATGGTGCAGGCTTGCCGGCAGCGCATGATCCAGTCCAACTGGTCCATGGACTTGACCCTGTGTGTGGGCAAGGTCTCAGTGAGCGCCCGCAGTTCTTTTTCGTCCCACCCCAACCATTGACTTAGCCGGGTATCGAGGGGTTGAGACCCGATGCTGTTGGCGCTCTCGAAATACTCCAATAGGCTGTCCTGTGCCAGGCCATACCTCTCGCAGCAGTCTCTGAAACGCTGCAATAGATAGAGCGTGCCAAGGCTCAGCTCGACCAGTTCTGTGGGGGATTTTTCGCTGTCCAGCCAATGGGGGTTGATCAGTAATTGACGCAGTGACGTGCTGTTAACCGGCAACGGCAACAGCGTGGTGATATCCGGCGCCAGCAGGATCAGGTGGGTGGGCTCAGTGTCCGTTTTTTTGAAATGTAGCCTGTAGTAGCGCTTAAGCTCATTGCTGTAGAGGGCCGGCGCCGGGTTTTCCAAAAACTCTTGGATGCACGCCTCAAGCCCCTTTGGGAGTAAATCGACCCAGCGCTTGAGCGCCGAGTTATCAGCGGCGGGCTCCAGCAGCAATCGCTGGCGCAACTGCGTTACGCTGGTGTCATTGTCCCTGAGCCAGGTGACGGCCCAGTCCAATCGCATGAGCACATCGAGAAAGTCCATCTCGTTGCTTAATGTGGGGGTGGCCAGCTTGCTCCAGGTGGACGGGCCGAGCAGGTCGGCCAGTTGTTTGCAGTGCAAGACAGAAAGGCCGAAAACCTGGGCGATGCGTGCCAGCCGATAGATCCCGGAGTACGTGACCAGGTTCCTGTGGAGAGGGTTGGGGAACGCGTCTGTCAGCAGTTGCAGCGAGTCCGGTGTATCACTCAACGCCAACGCGGCGCAAAGCTGCTGGCGGGTATGCGAATCGAAGGTTTGGTCGTCCAGCGGTAGCGGTCGCCCGGACAATAGTGTGCGATTGAACACCTGATCGAATAAGGCGGGCTCGTTGGCGCTGGCCTGCACGGGTAGGCGATCCAGCCACGCCGAAAATTCCAGCGGCTTGAGCCTGTAGCGTCCACGAAGATAGCGGTAGACCCCCAGTGCGCGCAGGGTGGTGTGGCTTATCTGAAGATCGGCGTTGGCTGTGCCCTCAAGCACCATGGTGCTGACGATCAGCGTATCGAGTTCGGCGAATGGCAGATCGACCCACTTTTGCAGGCGGATCATCCGATGCAGACGGTCGAACCGATCGAGGCTGGTATTGAGTAGTGTCGCTGTTTTCTCGTCGGCGGATTGGCCGACCTCTAGCTTGGGTAGACGGTCTGTGCCATTGACATAGCGGGCACCATAGATCAGCAACTGTTTAGACGCCGAGAGGGAGGCATGGGCGGCGAAACTGTTTTGCGCCAGAAGGGCTTGTAACTGGGTAGTGTCCAGCGCCGTACATTTCAGAAAGTCGTCAAGGTTTTCTGGAGCACTGGGTCTGCCAAAGTAGGTTTCAAACAGTGTGCTTCCCGTGACGTGCGGCTGCGTCAACAGTTCTTGCTGTTGGGGATTCAGTTCGCTTAGCAGGCATTGTGCGTCACTGTTGCGCGTTTTGACCGTGCCATACCGTGTGCTGCCGGCATCGTCAAACGGCAACCGCTTGCTGATTCGATAATTCAATTCACCCAAGGCGTGCTGGGTTCCCGACAGTCCCAGGCGGCATTGAAGGTGATGATGGTGGTAAGGCAGTGTCAAGGGGTAGCGTTGCTTGCTGAGCAGCGCGCGCACCTTCTCCTGCGGGTGATGGAGTTTGATCTGTTTGCGCAACATGTCATCGATCAGCGTCAGCAGCGGGCGCTGGGCAAAGGTCGTGTCGTGGTCAATCGGTAAATTTTTCAGCTCTGGGCGCCGTTGGCTCAAGAGGATTTTGGTTTTCGTTCCCTTGCCGTTTTTTTCAAGCTGAGTTGCAAAAAGAAACAGTGCTCGCAGGTAGGCGACAGGCGAATCGATAGCGGCGATGGCATCGGGGTGGCAGGCATTGCCCCAGTCCTCATTGAGCAGGCTGGGCGCGCTCGGCTCAAGGTCGCGTTTGCTACGGGCATGAGGGGTGTTCAATGGTTGTTGGTCGTACAGCCATTGCAACTGAGTGGTGTAGGAGCATGCGTTTGTATAAGCCTGGGCGCCGTCGTCATCATTGTACTGGGCCAGTCGACGGATGAACTCGGCCTCGGGCAGCTCGACGATGTCGAAGACGCTGGTGAAGCGGAGCAGATCCATGGCAGTGGTGAAGTCGACCTTCCCAACACTTGGAGTAACGGGCTGTTCCACCAGCCTGGCCAATAACGAACGGTTTAAGGTTTCCATGTCATCGATCTTCCTGTGAGCCCAAAGGTGGATCCACTGGGCGACGCAAGACGCTATCACGCAGGTGGCTCGGGCCGAGGTCAGCCAAAGGCGTGAGCGTGTCAGGGAAATATCGTTAACGGAGTGTCGATGCGGTGGCGTCGCGGTTTTGCTAGAATGCGCGCCGCGCGACGTGGTTCGCGTTTTTAGCATCCGGTTCACCCCTTACGAGGGTAGCCACCTGGAGAGAACACCCATGACTCAACCGATTGTCGTGGCGGCACTGTATAAGTTCGTCACCCTCGAAGATTACGTCGCCCTGCGCGAGCCACTGCTGCAGGCGATGGTCGACAACGGCATCAAAGGCACCTTGCTGATCGCCGAAGAAGGCATCAACGGCACCGTTTCCGGCAGCCGCGAAGGCATTGACGGCCTGATGGCCTGGCTGAAGAACGACCCGCGCATGGTCGACATCGACCACAAAGAGTCCTACTGCGACGACCAGCCGTTCTACCGCACCAAGGTCAAGCTCAAGAAAGAGATCGTGACCCTGGGCGTCGAAGGCGTCGATCCGAACAAGAAAGTCGGTACCTATGTCGACCCGAAGGACTGGAACGCGCTGATCAGCGACCCAGAGGTGCTGTTGATCGACACCCGTAACGACTACGAAGTGTCCATCGGCACCTTTGAAGGCGCGATCGATCCGAAAACCACCAGTTTTCGCGAATTTCCCGACTACATCAAAGCCAACTTCGATCCGGCCAAGCACAAGAAAGTCGCCATGTTCTGCACCGGCGGCATTCGCTGCGAGAAAGCGTCGAGCTACATGCTCAGCGAAGGCTTCGACGAGGTCTATCACCTCAAGGGTGGCATCCTGAAGTACCTCGAAGAGGTGCCGCAGGAAGAAACCAAGTGGCAGGGCGACTGCTTTGTTTTCGATAATCGCGTGACCGTGCGCCACGACTTGAGCGAAGGCGACTACGATCAATGTCATGCCTGCCGCACACCCGTCAGTGTCGACGACCGCGCCTCCGAGCATTATGTGGCGGGCATCAGTTGCCCGCATTGCTGGGATAAGCTGCCGGAGAAGACCCGTCGCAGTGCGATCGACCGGCAGAAGCAGATCGAGCTGGCCAAGGCCCGCAACCTGCCGCACCCGATTGGCTTCAACTACAAGCAAACTCCTTCCGAGGCCTGAGCCATGTCCGCGCGCCTGCTCTATGTAATGGACCCGATGTGTTCCTGGTGCTGGGGCTTTGCCCCGGTGGCCAAAGCGTTGGTGGAGCAGGCCCAGGCGGCCGGTGTGGAGCTGCACCTGGTGGTGGGCGGCTTGCGTACCGGCAGTGGCGCGGCACTGGAGCCGACCACCCGGCGCTACATTCTGGAGCATTGGCAGGCGGTCACTGACGCTACCGGCCAGCCGTTCAAACGTGAAGGCGCGTTGCCCGACGGTTTTGTGTATGACACGGAGCCGGCGTGCCGGGCAATTGTCACCGCCCGCAGCCTGGCGCCGGATTGCGCCTGGAAGCTGCTGGGGCTGATCCAGCGTGCGTTCTATGTCGAAGGCCGCGACGTGACCCTCGCCAGCGTGTTGGTGGAACTCGCCGAGCAGGCGGGGATCCCGCGTATCGAGTTCGCCGGCGAATTCGACCGCGCCGAGCAGCATGCGGCCACGGCGGCCGATTTCACCTGGGTGCAGGACCTGGGCATCGCCGGTTTCCCGACGCTGCTGGCCGAGCGTAATGGTCAACTGGCCTTGCTGACCAACGGTTACCAGCCGCTGTCCGAGCTGTCGCCTTTGCTGGGCCGATGGCTGGAGCGAGCCACCTGTGCATGAACCCGCCCAGCGCACCGATCGCCTGACCTGGGCGGAAATTCGCCGCCTGGCCCTGCGTCACAAGAAATCCCTGTGGATCGCCAACGGCGTCGCCGTGCTGGCGACCCTGTGCAGCGTACCGATCCCCTTGCTGTTGCCCCTGCTGGTGGATGAAGTACTGCTGGGCCACGGCGACGCAGCCCTCAACGTGATGAACCACGCGCTGCCGCTGGGCTGGCAGAAAGCGGCCGGTTATATCGGGCTGATGCTGCTGGTGACCCTGTTCCTGCGCTGCGGCGCATTGGTGTTCAACGTGGTGCAGGCGCGGCTGTTTGCGCGGCTGGCCAAGGACATCGTGTACCGCATCCGCGTGCGCCTGATCGAGCGGCTCAAGCGTATTTCCCTGGGCGAGTATGAAAGCCTGGGCAGCGGCACGGTCACCACGCACCTGGTCACCGACCTCGACACGCTGGACAAATTCGTCGGCGAAACACTGAGCCGGTTCCTGGTGGCCATGCTCACGCTGGTGGGCACTTCGGCGATCCTGGTGTGGATGCATTGGCAACTGGCGCTGCTGATCCTGCTGTTCAATCCGCTGGTGATCTATGCCACGGTGCAGTTGGGCAAGCGCGTCAAACACCTGAAGAAGCTGGAAAACGACAGCACTTCACGTTTTACCCAGGCCCTGACTGAAACCCTGGACGCGATCCAGGAAGTCCGCGCTGGCAATCGCCAGGGGTTCTTCCTGGGGCGTCTGGGCCAGCGTGCCCGGGAAGTGCGCGACTACGCGATCCATTCCCAGTGGAAAACCGACGCCTCCAGCCGCGCCAGTGGTTTGCTGTTCCAGTTCGGTATCGACATCTTTCGCGCAGCGGCCATGCTCACCGTGCTGTTCTCCGACCTGTCCATCGGCCAGATGCTCGCGGTGTTCAGTTACCTGTGGTTCATGATTGGCCCGGTGGAACAGTTGCTGAACCTGCAATACGCGTATTACGCGGCGGGCGGGGCGCTGACGCGGATCAATGAGTTGCTGGCGCGTGCCGATGAGCCGCAATACGCCGGGGGCGAAGACCCATTCGTTGGGCGTGAGACCGTCGGCATCGAAGTACGTGGACTCAATTTCGGTTATGGCGAAGACCTGGTGCTTGACCAGTTGAACCTGGCCATCGCCCCCGGCGAGAAGGTGGCAATCGTCGGCGCCAGCGGCGGTGGCAAAAGTACCTTGGTGCAACTCTTGCTCGGCCTCTACACGCCCCAGGCCGGGACTATCCGTTTTGGTGGTGCCACCCAGCAGGAAATCGGCCTGGAGACGATTCGCGAAAATGTCGCCGTGGTGCTGCAACACCCTGCATTGTTCAATGACACCGTGCGCGCCAACCTGACCATGGGCCGTGAGCGCAGTGACCAGGCGTGCTGGCAGGCACTGGAAATTGCCCAACTGGATGCTACCGTCAAGTCACTGCCCTTGGGCCTGGACAGTGTGGTGGGGCGTTCCGGCGTGCGGTTTTCCGGCGGGCAGCGTCAGCGCCTGGCGATTGCTCGGATGGTGTTGGCCGAACCGAAGGTCGTGATCCTCGACGAAGCGACTTCCGCCTTGGACGCCGCCACCGAGTACAACCTGCATCAGGCGCTCGCACGCTTCCTGAGCGGGCGTACTACACTGATCATTGCCCACCGCCTGTCGGCGGTTAAGCAGGCAGATCGAGTATTGGTGTTCGACGGCGGTCACATTGCCGAGGACGGTGATCATCAGCAATTGATTGCCGATGGCGGCTTGTACGCCAAACTCTATGGACACTTGCAACAAGTGCGTTGATTTAGCCTGGGCTGAGCTATCGGAAGCGGATATTCGCGTGCGTATCCAGCAGTGCATGTGCAAGGGACTTCATGAAGCAAAAGCGGACTCTCGGAACGCCAAAACTGTTGGGCATCGTCTGGCCCTTTATCGCCGTTGTACTGTTCCAGGCATTGTTGGGCTGCGTCAGTCTCTACGTGCTCTCGGCAGTGCGTGGCTATGTGGCCGGTGAAAGCCTGTGGTCCAAAGGCCAGAAGGACGCCATCTATTACTTGACGCTGTACGCTGATAGCCGCGACGAAACCACTTACCTCAAATATCAGCAGGCCATTGCCGTGCCTCAGGGCGGCCACGAACTGCGCACTGCCCTGGACCGTCCTACCCCTGACCTGAGCGCCGCACGCCTGGGTATTCTCAAGGGCGGCAACCACCCGGATGACGTGTCCAACCTGATCTGGCTGTACCTCAACTTTCGTCATTTCAGCTACCTGGAAAAAGCCATCGAGTTGTGGGCAGTGGGCGATGGCTACCTGATGCAACTGGATGACCTCGCCCGTGAAATGCACGGCGCGATCACCCGTGATCAGGTCAGCGCCAACGACGTACGCCAGTGGAAAGCACATATCGTTGGCATCAACGAAGGTGTGACGCCGGCCGCCAAGGCGTTCAGTGATGCGTTGGGCGAAGGCTCGCGGATGATCCTGCGGTTGCTGCTGATCACCAACCTGGCCACGGCCCTGGGGCTGATCGTGCTGGCACTGTTGCGCACCCATAAGCTGCTGACCCAGCGCCACGCGTTTGCCGACGCCCTGCAACAAGAGAAAGAGCGTGCGCAGATCACGTTGGAGTCGATTGGCGACGGGGTGATCACCACCGATGTCGACGGCGCCATCACCTACATGAACCCGGCGGCCGAAGCGCTGACCCACTGGAATTCGGCCCAGGCTCAAGGTCTGCCCCTGGCTGCGCTGTTCAACCTGCTGGATGACAATGCGCAACCAGACGGCTTTACCCTGATCGAACATATCGTCAAGGGCCAACTCAGCGGCGGCAGCGAGCATTCCAAAACCATCCAGCGCCTGGATGGCAGCACGGTCTCGGTGACGCTGGTGGGCGCGCCGATCCGCAGCACCGGCAAGGTCACGGGGGCGGTGCTGGTGTTGCATGACATGACCCAGGAGCGGCAATACATCGCCAACCTGTCCTGGCAGGCGACCCACGACGCCCTGACCGGCCTGGCCAACCGTCGCGAATTCGAATTCCGCCTGGAACAGGTACTGCATCCCACCGCCCAGCAGAATGGCGGGCGCCATGCATTGATGTTCCTAGACCTCGACCAGTTCAAGCTGGTCAACGACACCTGCGGCCACGCGGCGGGGGACGAGTTGCTGCGGCATATCTGTGCGCTGCTGCAGTCGGACCTGCGCGAAGGCGACACCCTGGCGCGGTTGGGCGGAGATGAATTCGGCATCCTGCTGGAAAACTGCCCGGCGGCGGTGGCAGAAAAGATTGCCGAGAGCCTGCGCCACACCGTGCAAAACCTGCACTTTGTGTGGAAGGGCCGGCCGTTCATGACCACCGTCAGCATTGGCCTGGTGCACCTGGGGCACACCCCGACCACCTTGGAAACCTCACTGCGCGCCGCTGACATGGCGTGCTACATGGCCAAGGAAAAGGGCCGCAACCGCGTGCAGGTGTACCACGCCGACGACTCGGAACTGTCGCTGCGCTTTGGCGAAATGGCCTGGGTGCAGCGCCTGCACATGGCGTTGGAAGAGAACCGGTTCTGCCTGTACGCCCAGGAAATCTCGCCCCTCGGGCAGACCAATGGTGGCGATGGGCATATTGAGATCCTACTGCGGCTGCACGACGAGGCCGGACGCATCATCCTGCCCGACAGCTTTATCCCCGCCGCCGAGCGTTACGGTCTGATGACGTCCCTGGACCGCTGGGTGGTGGAAAATGTGTTCAAGATCATCAACCGGTGCATGCAGGAGCGGCCGGGGCTTCCCATGGCCATGTGTGCGATCAACCTGTCAGGCATCACCATTGGGGATGATGACTTCCTCGGTTTTTTACGTGAGAAGTTTCATACATACACTATTCCGCCGGGCATGATCTGTTTCGAAATAACCGAAACCAGTGCTATTGCAAACTTGGGTAGTGCGATCCGCTTTATTAATGAACTCAAAGCCTTAGGTTGTCATTTCTCGCTGGATGACTTTTGTGCCGGAATGTCCTCATTCGCCTATCTCAAACATTTACCTGTAGACTTCCTGAAGATCGATGGAAGTTTCGTAAAGGATATGCTGGACGACCCGATTAACCGCGCGATGGTCGAAGTGATCAACCACATCGGCCACGTCATGGGTAAGCGCACAATTGCTGAATTTGTCGAGACACCGCAAATCGAACAGGCATTACTCGAAATTGGTGTGGATTACGCTCAGGGCTACCTGATTGAACGACCGCAATTGTTTACCTTTGATAGCTTGCAGTGTCGACCTGTGCGGCCGCAGCCTCTGTTATTCAAGGCGCCCGGCACATTCCGCTGAAACATTTGCTGGTCTGTACAATCACACTTAAAAAGGAGCCTTAACAGTGATCGACACCTTCATCAGAACCGGCCCGCTTATGGAAGCCTCCAGTTATCCGGCCTGGGCTCAGAAACTGATCCTGGACAGTAGCGAGAGCAAGCGCCGCGTTGTCGAACACGAACTGTACCAGCGCATGCGCGACAACTCGCTCAGTGCCAAGACCATGCGTCATTACCTGATTGGTGGCTGGCCTGTGGTGGAACAGTTTGCCTTGTACATGGCACAGAACCTCACCAAGACCAAATTTGCCCGCCATCCTGGGGAGGATATGGCGCGCCGCTGGCTGATGCGCAATATTCGTGTGGAACTCAACCACGCCGACTATTGGGTGCATTGGTCCCGTGCCCACGGGGTCAGCCTGGAGGACCTGCAGGCCCAGAACGTGCCGCCGGAGTTGCATGCGCTGAGCCATTGGTGCTGGCACACCAGCTCCGCCGATTCGCTGATCGTGGCCATTGCCGCGACCAACTATGCGATCGAAGGGGCTACCGGGGAATGGTCCGCCGTGGTGTGTTCGACCGGCGTCTATGCGGCGGCTTTCCCCGAGGAAGAGCGCAAGCGTGCGATGAAGTGGCTGAAGATGCACGCCCAGTATGACGATGCGCACCCATGGGAAGCGCTGGAAATCATCTGCACCCTGGCCGGGATGAACCCGTCCAAGGAATTGCAGACGGAGCTGCGCCAAGCCGTGTGCAAGAGCTACGACTACATGTACCTGTTCCTGGAAAGCTGCATGCGTCTGGAGAAAGAAAAAGCTCCGGCCGTGGTGCGCGAGCGCCAGGCGCGGGTCGTCAGCGAAGCGTGATGTAACGGTGATGGCGGGGGCTTACCCCGCCATCGCCAGGCGGTTACGCCCTTCGCGCTTGGCCACGTACAAGGCGCTGTCGGCCCGACGCAGCAGGCTTTCGGCGGACTCAGCGGCCAGCAAGGTCGAGCAACCCAGGCTCACCGTCAATTCAATCCGCGTGTCATCCGCCCAGTAATCCTGGGTCTGTGCCGCCTGGCGCAGGCGTTCTCCAACCATCGCCGCCGCATCGCGACCCGTGTTGGACAGTAGGATCAGAAACTCTTCCCCGCCAAACCGGAACACCATGTCCACATTGCGCAACTGGCCTTTGATCGCCGCGGCGACGGCGCGCAGCACGTTATCGCCAGCGGCGTGGCCGTGGGTGTCGTTGATGGTCTTGAAGTGGTCGATGTCCAGCATCAGCAAGGACAGCGGGTTCAGGTGCCTGCGCGCCATGTCGATTTCCCGTTGCAGGGTTTGGTCCATGGCGATGCGGTTGCCGGTCTCGGTCAGCGGGTCGCGCAAGGCACTGCGGGTGGCGGCGCGGTAGAGCAGGGCGTTACGCATCGGGTAGAGCAGGGTGGCCAGCAGGGATTCGAGTTGGCCGAGTTCTTCTTCCGCCAGGCGCTGGTTGCGACGAAAGATCAGCTCGCCCAGGTGCTCGCCTTCATGGCTCAGGCTGTAACTCACTGAATGGTGGCCACGATGGCCGAACTCCAGGCGCAAATCGCTGGCTTGATGGCGGTATTGCAAGGCGTCCAAGGGCACCAGGCGCTGGATCTCACGGAAGAACACCCCGAGGATGCGCTCCGGCTCCAGGCTGGTTTGCAATTGCAGGCCCAGTTGCTGGCGAAGTTGGGCAAGGGTGGTGGGGCGACGTGGTACGAGAGATGGTTGACCAAACCCCAGGCGTTGCAATTTGGCAGTATCGAAGTCAATTGCGTTGGTCTGGGTGGGTGTTTTCATAAACGATCGGCCTCTAAGCACTTGGCTGTCTTACAGGCTCGATGAGAGTGGCGAGTCCCAAGCGTCTTACTGTTCCTTCAGTTCCGTAAAACATAGGTAACAGTCTAGACCGCTTTGCAATGGGTTATAACCCCTGGGCACTGCCGCACGTCTTGTCATCGCCTTACCTGCTAGAACAGGGTTAGAGCGAGATTCATGCCAGAGAGGTTCAACTTAATAAAAAGTCTTATAAATCAAGCGACTGTTTTTACCGCCAAAAACAGTCGCTGAAGGATGACGCCAGTTAATTGGCAACTCGGCGGTGGTCTTGAAGTTTCTGTGGATCGCAGTGTTTATCGGGAATAAATAACGCCGGAATGACACCACAGATAAAATAAGCGCCGCCCATCACCCGCACACCACTGCCCATGGCGCCATGGGACGCCAGACGGCCGCCGGCACCACCGTCTTGCCGCCAGGCCCGCGGGATCGTCGAGCAGCAGGGTTAAACCAAGGTGGAGCGATCGATCTGCGCGATGGAGGTCACGCCGGTGAGGGTCATGGCCACGCGCATTTCCTTGGCGAAGATGTCCAGCAGGTTTTCCACGCCGTGCTGGCCGTCGGCGGCCAGCGCATAGGCTGTCGCGCGACCCAGCAGGCAGGCCTTGGCGCCCAGGGCCAGCATGCGTACCACGTCCAGCCCGGAACGGATGCCGGAATCCACCAGCACCGTGAGGTCATCGCCCACGGCATCGGCAATCGGAGGCAGGGCCTTGGCGGTGGACAGCACGCCGTCCAGCTGGCGACCACCATGGTTGGAGACCACGATGCCATCGGCGCCGAAACTCACCGCGTCCTTGGCGTCCTGGGGGTCGAGGATACCTTTGATGATCATCGGGCCTTTCCAGAATTCGCGGATCCACTCCAGGTCTTTCCAACTGATGGAGGCGTCGAAATTGTTCGCCAGCCAGCCGATGTAATCTTCCAAGTGAGTGGGTTTGCCCAGGTATTTGGAGATATTGCCCAGATCATGGGGGCGCCCCATCAACCCCACATCAAAGGCCCATTGCGGCTTGGTGACGGCTTGCAGCATGCGCCGTTGTGCCGCGAACGGCCCGGACATGCCCGAGTGCGCATCGCGATAACGCGCGCCGGGCGTTGGCATGTCCACGGTAAATACCAGTGTGGTGACGCCCGCGGCTTGCGCGCGCTCCAGCGCGTTGCGCATGAAGCCACGGTCCTTGAGCACATACAGCTGGAACCAGATCGCCTGCGCGCTTTGCGACGCCACCTCTTCAATCGGGCACACCGACACCGTCGACAGGCAGAACGGAATGCCCTTGTTTGCCGCCGCCTTGGCCGCTTGCACTTCGCCACGTCGTGCGTACATGCCAGTCAGGCCCACCGGGCTGAGGATCACCGGCATGTCCAGTTCCTGGCCGAACAGCGTGGTCTTCAGGCTCAGGTTGTCCACGTTGCGCAGGATGCGCTGTCGCAGGCTGATCTCGGCCAGGTCCGAACTGTTCGCGCGCAGCGTGTGTTCGGCGTAGGCGCCGCCGTCGATGTAATCGAACAGGAAACGCGGCAGCTTGCGCTTGGCGGCGGCGCGGTAGTCGGAGGCGGAGGAGATAATCATTATTAGGGGCTCCACAAGGCAAGGTGCAGGCAGGATAGGCATTTCTCTGGCATGATAAAAACAACTTTTATCGATGGTAGTCAGTCGCCAAAGGAATACTGATGAACCTGAGAACATTACGCGCCTTTGTCGAAGTGGTGCGCCAGGGTGGTTTCTCCCAGGCGGCGGAGGTGGTGTCCCTGACCCAGTCCTCCGTCAGCAAGGCCGTCAAGACGTTGGAAGATGAACTGGGCACACCGTTGCTCAATCGCCTGGGCCACCGCAACGAACTGACCGCCGCCGGCGAAATCGCCTACCGTCGCGCGTTGGTCCTGCTCGCCGAGCGCAACGACCTGGTGGCCGAGATCAACGACCTGCGCGGTTTAAAGCGTGGCGTACTGCGCATCGGCCTACCGCCGGTGGGCTGCGGTGTGCTGTTCGCGACGATGTTTGCGACCTACCGCAGCCGCTACCCGGACATCGACATCGAGCTCACCGAGTACGGCAGCAAAAAGCTGCGCGAGTGCCTGGAAGCGGGGGAGGTCGACCTGGCGGCGCTGCTGCTGCCAGTGGACGAAGATTTCGATTACCAGCCCGTGCGCAATGAGCCGCTGATGGCCGTGCTGCCCATGAGCCACCCGCTGGCCCACCTTGAGCGGATCGACTTCACCCACCTGGCCGATTCGCCGTTCATCCTGTTCGAAGCCGGTTTCGCCCTCAACGCCAAGATCCTCGCCGCCTGCGAGCGCAAAGGCGTGACCCCCAAGGTGACGGCCCGCAGCGGGCAGATCGACTTCATCATCGACCTGGTCGCCGCCGGCTTGGGCGTGGCCTTCGTGCCACGCATGCTGGCGTACAAGCATCAACACGCCGGCATCGCCCTGATCCCCTTGGACGAACCCCACACCGACTGGCACATCGCCCTGGCCTGGCGCACCAGCGCCCACCTGCCGCCGGCTGCCTTGGCCTGGCTGGAGTTGGCCAGGGAGCACGCGGTTTCAACCGGTCATCCGATTTAATCGCGCCGAATGCCAGAGAAAGCTTGACTTCTCCTTTTCAATCAGTAACATACGGCGCATTCCGCGATAGCTCAGTTGGTAGAGCAAATGACTGTTAATCATTGGGTCCCTGGTTCGAGTCCAGGTCGTGGAGCCAGATAGCGACATAAAAAGAAGCCTGCAGAGATGCAGGCTTTTTTTTGCCTTGGATTTCTCCGGGGTGATCAAGGCGCGCAGTGTGACCCGCATGAAGGTGTCAGTAATGCTGCTCAACCTTTGCAAACCTGGCGATTACACGAATGATCTTTTCGCCACGTCACCGTTTGTAGAGGCAACACGGGTGATGACGGTCCTGGATCAAATCAACGAGCGTTGGGGCAGGGGGACACTGCGCTCGGCCAGTGTGCCGGTTGATCCGGATTGGGGCATGCGTCGAGAGATGATGAGTCAGAGCTATACAACTAGGCTTGATCAGCTCTGGTCGGTCGATTGCAGGTGAGGGCTGATACCTATCAAGCTCTGTTATTCGCGCAGGGCAGTTAACGGCCCAGAGTGTGTAAAAACACCAACCGTGCTATCGCCGCCGAACTCAAATGGGAAGGAATTCCAACGTTTCAAGGTCGATCTCAGCATAACGCCCCAAATCGGCCTTGTAGAGGTAGATCCTAGAGCCCCCAAACTCCGTCTGCAAGAAAGTGATGAGCTGTCTAAGGTTGCCGCTGGCATGCGCCGTGGTCGGACTTACGACAGTCGCACATCCTGGTTCGTCGTCGTAAGTTCTGATCAGGAACATACCCCCATCGCTCAGCACGCTGTAATTATGACCACGGTACTCATACCCTAAATCGTGGTCGACATCGTCAAAACGGGTAGATTTCACTATCTTCACAGCAGCATCCAACATTCGGGTTCCACAAGAGGATCGTCTCGTGAAGCGCTTTATTCAAGGGGAGCACAGAGGTCAAGGCACCTTACTTCCCGAAAGCCTCGACGACTACGTCAGCGATACCAACCCGGTGCGTATAGTCGACGTCGTCGTCGACGAACTCGACCTGGTCAATTTGGGTGTCGACGGTGCTGTTCCTGCTCTTACGGGCCGACCTGCATACCACCCTGAGGTACTGTTGAAGGTCTATATCTATGGCGATCTCAACCGCATCTAATCGAGCCGACGCCTGGAGCGAGAAGCTCAACGCAACGTTGAGTTGATGTGGTTGACGGGTCGTTTAATGCCGGATTTCAAGACCATCGCCAACTTCCGAAAGGACAACAGCAAGGCCATCCGATGCGTCTGTCGTCAGTTCGTTGTGCTCTGTCAGCCGCTCGCATTGTTCGGAGAAAACCTGGTTTCCATCGACGCAAGTAAATTCAAGGCCGTCAACAGTCGTGACCGCAACTTCACTAGCGTCAAACTAAGGCGGCGAATGGAAGAAATTTAATCGAGCATCAGCCGCTACCTGGCCGCGCTTGATGCTGTTACCCGCCGAAGATATTGGTGCATGCGATGGTCGGTGGGTTACTTGCCCAGGCGACCGGTGGGGACTTCAAGACCGGCGCCCTGGCGGCGGGTATTAACGAAGCGGCTGTAGTTCACTTGGATTCGTTGGTTAGCGGTGATAAGAATCTGCTAGCTATGAGTTCTCAAATAGTCGGTGTTCTGGCGGCAGCTTCGCAAAAAGATGCTGATGCGAAGTCCATCGAGAAAGGTGGATGGATGGTCCATTGGTCTACCAGGGGGCGGATACGTTACTTTCCGCCGGTGCTGGCTTTGGGAAAGTCCCTCTCGTGATGGGAGCTTCGGATGGATTGAGGAAGGGTTCGATCTTCGGGGTTTTGGTTCCGAAGATGGATATTAATTTTTTCATTCCGTTGTTAGGCACGAAAACGCCATTTGGTACTGCGCTAGGTGTGTATGTCGGCGGAGTGGGTTATAAGGGCTACGGCTTTTACGAGGAGGCTAAGGGTGACGGTAAGTAAGTTGATGTCCTCAGCAATAATGGCGGCGGGTGTTTTAGTCGTAATGCTTTCCATAGGATGCCTGCTGGCATTGTTACCAGTCCTGTTTATTTCTGCAGGGTTTGAGGTGGAATTTGATGTGGTATTTGTATGGTTGGGAATGCCATTCTCGATTTTGTTTGCGTTGAGTTGGTTTTATAAGTATGCAGACTTCGCAAAATCAATCATCTTTAGGCACTAGTGAGTCGCGTGCCTGTTAGCAAGGCATGGGGTAAAGCGGATTGGCGAGGTCGGTGCGCGGAGTCTCTTGGTGACTCGAATGATGAGCGGGCGTTGCGTGTTGTACTAACGCTTTTAAAAGCTAGAGAGGAGTCGGTTGTCATTCATGCAATTGAATCAATTGAGTCTGTTTTTTGGCTGGCTACATTGACAGGGCGCAGGTCATGCGGGCTCTAGATTAGGGGTTTGAGGCAGAGAGCAGAACGTTGAAGCTCATGGCGGCTACGTTGGTCAGGAAGTTAAGTGAAGCATGAAGATTGCTCGGTAGCTGACAGAGTGCGCCTCCTTTTCCTGCTGGTCATTGCCTTGCCACGCTTTGACAACCCAATCCAACCCAACTAATTTTCGTGGCGTGCTGCGCTTATGCGGCTCACGCTATGCAGAAACCCTAGATCTCCACCACGTTCTTGCGTGGCACCGTTGCGCCTAACAGCCAGCAAATGACTGTTAATCATTGGGTCCCTGGTTCGAGTCCAGGTCGCGGAGCCAGATAGCGACATAAAAAAGAAGCCTGCAGAGATGCAGGCTTTTTTTGCCTTGGATTTGCCCTGGCAACCCAAGTGCACGGTGTGATTGCTGAAAGGAGTGATCTGACGCCTTCAGTGGGCCTGGCTTGTGATGAGGCTTGCGGTCGTCGTACTCATGGATTCCTTGTCGAGTAATTCCGCACTGTCTTGATTTGAGGCAAGATGCTTGGCGTTACGGGGCTGCTTCAGTACCTTCCAGCATGTTTTTGGTGTGTCGGACAGGCTTCGCATATTTCCAGAAGACACATGGAGTGTTTACAGATGCCCTCTGAGATCGCCATTCAAGTTCGGAATGTCAGCAAGCGTTTCCAGATTTACGACAGCCCAAGGGCGCGGCTGTTGCAGGTGTTCCGCAAGAAGCGCTGTTATACGGAGTTTGTTGCCCTTGATGATGTTTCCTTTGTTGTTAACAAAGGGGAGACCGTGGGTATCGTCGGCCGCAATGGCAGTGGTAAATCCACACTGCTGCAAATGATCTGCGGGACACTGACGCCGACTGAGGGAGAGGTGTCGACCCATGGCAGAATCGCGGCATTGCTGGAGTTAGGCTCTGGATTCAACCCGGAATTCAGCGGCCGCGAAAACGTTTACATGAACGCCTCCGTCCTCGGGCTCTCCCACGCTGAAACCTCTGCTCGCTTTGCCTCTATCGAGGCGTTCGCAGAGATTGGGGATTTCATCGATCGGCCGGTAAAGAGCTATTCCAGTGGGATGATGGTTCGCCTGGCCTTTGCCGTTGCAATCAATGTTGACCCCCAGATTTTGATTGTCGATGAGGCGTTGGCGGTAGGGGATGAGCTCTTCCAGCGTAAATGCTTTGCCCGAATAGAAAGTATCAAGTCTCAGGGCGCGACCATTCTTTTCGTGTCCCATGCCAGCGACACAGTGGTAGCGCTTTGTGACCGTGCGATCTTGCTGGATGGCGGACAGAAAGTAGCGGAGGGAACCCCCAAGGCTATTGTCGGTAAGTACCAGCGCATGCTGAACGCTTCGCCCGCTAAAGCGAAAGAAATGCGCGAGCAGATGATGGCCGGTTCGGTCGAGTTTACATCGGTGGCTGAGGTTGACGCCCCGGCGCTTGATGCGAACTCCGGCTTGGCAAGCGATTATTTTGATCCCCATCTGCTCTCCAAAGCAGTGCTTTCGTATGAGGCACGCGGTGCGGTGATTGCCAATCCTGGATTGCTCAATGCACGCCGGCAAAAGGTCAACTGCCTGAAGGCAGGAGAGACCTATTTGTATACGTATCAAGTTGCGTTCGAACAGGATGCGAGTCACGTACGCTTCGGCATGTTGATCAAGACCACCACTGGCGTTGAACTTGGAGGGGGGACGTCAGCCAAGCGCATCACCGAAGGTATTGAGTTTGTTGCTGCCGGTTCGGTACTGACGGTCGAATACAGTTTTGTATGCCGTCTGAATGAAGGCCTGTATTTTCTTAATGCTGGCGTTTCCGGTGATTGCGGGGAAGGTTTTCGGCACCTGCACAGAGTGGTGGACGCGTTGTGTTTCAGAGTGAATTCGGAGCATACGCAGTACGGCGTGGGCGTCGTGGACTTTTCATGCGCTCCAGAATGGTCGTTGGCAAGGTGACGGAATGTTGAAATTTGTCGGTATCGGCGCGCAAAAAAGCGGTACCAGTTGGTTGTATGAAGTATTGAATAAACACCCATCGATTTGCTTTCCCGGTGGTAAGGAAGTTCACTTCTGGGATTCAAACATCGCCAACGGCGTGGCTTGGTATCACGGCTTGTTTAATGTCGAGGGTCGAACTGCCGGCGACATCACGCCTGCTTACGCCATCCTGTCGCCGGAAACCATTAGAGAGGTTTACTCTCATTTTCCTGCATTACGCATCGTTTTTCTCATGCGTAACCCCATGGACCGTGCGTGGTCATCGGCACGCATGGCTTTGCGTAGGGCTGAGATGGAGTATTCGGAGGCTTCTGATCAGTGGTTTATAGATCATTTTAAATCACAAGGGTCGCTGCTACGGGGCGATTATGCGACTTGCCTGAAGAACTGGATGGGGGTCTATCCACGGGAGCAACTCCTGATTGCGCGCTATGAGGAGATCGTCAAAGATCCCGTGGTTTTGGCTAATCGGGTGTTGAACCATATCGGGCTGGATGGTTTTTTTACCGATGCGCATCGCTGTGAACTTTCGCAGCCGGTGTTCGAAGGCAGTCGCCATGCGCTGCCTCCTGGTTTGGCTGAGCTATTGCGGGCGCTTTACGCCGACAAAATAGATGCGTTGAGTGAGTTTCTGGAAGAAGACTTCTCGCACTGGAAGCAGATTCCAGCGGCACCCTGCTTAAAGCCTTGAATGTTGAGTCGATAGGCACAAGCCGGCGCATCCAGCAAACTCCAGCCCCTCAATGTGATACACCTGCGGCTCGTCCGAAAAATAGTTCTCCAGCCCCAACATGAACACCCGATGGTCTTCACTCGCTTCGAAGCCCGGTGTGTGGTCTTCGAGCGATTCCCAGCGCACGATCAGGTTGAATCGCTCCGGCGTTTCGATGCCTTGCGCGAGCAAATGGCCCAAGTAGCCTTTCGCGCGGCTGAGCAACGGTGCGACCTCCGCAAATGCCAGTCGGAATGCATCGATGTGTTGTTTGTGAACGGGCAGCAGGGCGATCTCGTAAATCATGGCGTGGCGCCTTCAATAGGCGCGACGGCAATCGCAATCTTCCCTTGGACGCCGTTGTTGCGGCTCTCCAGCCGCGCATGGGCGAGTCCAATGTCGGCAAGCGCATAGACCGCGCCGACATGCGGGCGCAACTGACCCTGTACGACCAAGCTGCTTAACTCATCCAGCTTGCCGCGATTTTGCCGCGTGAACACAAAGTGATAACTCGCATTTTTGCCCCAGGCCTGGACCAGGTTTTGCGGCTGGGAGATGTCCACGATCGAGACCACACGGCCCATTTGCGCGAGCGCATCAGGGCTGCGCGACAGTGTGTTGCCGCCGAGGGTATCGAATACCACATCGACTCCACGGCCAGCCGTTTCCCGCATGATGGCGTCGACATAGTCTTCCTTTTCGTAGTCGATGATCACATCGGCGCCCATGCGTTTAACGAACTCAGCATTAGCCTCGCGCACGGTAGTGAACACCTTTGCACCGATAGCTTTTGCCAGTTGGATTGCCACATGGCCGACACCCCCAGCGCCGCCATGTATCAGGATGCTTTCGCCCACCCGCAGTGCCGCGCGCACGGTCAGCGCTTCCCATGCGGTACCGCCAACCAGACTCAGGCTGGCCGCCTCAAGGTGGCTTAACGAGAGAGGCTTCTTTGCCACAATGTTCTCGGCCGCTACATGGTATTCGGCGTAACTGCCGGGGCCGTCGAAGATCTGCGGGGTGTACCAGACTTCGTCGCCTGGTGCGAAGTTGGTCACGCCCGGCCCGATGGCTTCGACAACACCGGAGACGTCGTGGCCGGTGATGGCGGGGAGGGGCACCAGGTCGGCATAGTCGCCACGTCGCACCTGATAATCCAAAGGGTTGATGGACGTTGCGTGAACCCGAACCAGCACTTGCCCGGTGTGCGGTACCGGCTTGGGCACCTCGCAGAGTTCGAACGAATCCGGGCTGCCAAACGACTTAAGTATCTGCGCTTTCATTGCCTCACCTCGTTTCGGTAAAAAGGGATATCGGGAAATCTCGATATCCTGGAGCAAAAAATTACAGGTCCTTGCCAATGATCTCGGCAAGCGCACTGATGGTTGCTTCGTTTCGCTTGTAGTAGGTCCACTGGCCAATGCGCCGTGTTTCGATCAGGCCTGCCCGATGCAGCGTGGCCAGATAATCAGACACGGTTGACTGCGACAGCCCGACGCCCTCCTGAATACTGCTGACACAGACGCCCACGGTATGAACGTCCCCTTCATCCTGTGGCGGGAAGTACTTTTCGGGATCCTTCAAACCTTTCAGGATTTCGAGTCGAGTACGGTTTGAGAGGGCTTTGAATATTTCGAGTAGGTCCATGTCGCGAGGATATCGAGATTTACCGATATGTCAATGCGCAAGATAAAGTCGCGATTTTTACCGCTGTATCAAATTTCCGCCCGCCAGCCTTCCAGTGTGCGCCACAACTTCCGCATCGTCGGGTTTTGGTTTTCAATCGCGCAGTACGAGCGAATTTCCAGACGCGTACTCCATTCCTCACCTGCGGCGCGCACCAGCACGCCACGTTCAAGCTCATCGACCACCGCGCTCTGCGGCAGCCACGCCACGCCGTAACCTTCGATCGCCATGCGCATCAGCAGCATGGCCATGTCAGCTTCGTAGCAGCGTTCCAGCACCGCGGGGGCAGGGCCATTCTTGATCACGATTTCCGCAACCCGACCCAGGAACGTCGTGGCGGTGTACGCCAGATGCGGCACGGGTTTCCCTGCATTTCCCGGCAGGCGATAGAGCGGCCGGCCGCGTTTGTCCGGTGCGCACAGCGGGATAAATGCATCATGCCCCAGGGCCAGGCTGCCAAAGCGTTCCGCGTCCAGCAGGATAGGCGCCAGCGGGTGGTGGTAGACAATCATCAGGTCACAGCTGCCTTCCTCCAGTGCAATCACCGCATCATGAATATTCGCCGCCACCACCCGCGCATTGAACTGCTCGGCGTGTCGCTGGAACTGCGCCAGCCACTTGGGCAGGAAGGTCATCGACAGGCTGTGGCCGGCGGTCACCTGGATCGAGCGTCCCGGCATGCGCTCCACTTCGCGCAGGCTGGCGCGCAGGCGCATGAGGCCGGCGAGGGCATCGCGGCTTTCGCTGCAAAAGGCGACCCCTGCGGCGGTGAGTTGCACCGGGTAGGTGCCGCGGTCGACCAGCTCGACACCCACCCATTCTTCCAATGAGCGAATGCGCCGCGACAAGGCCGACTGGGTCACGCAGCGCACTTCGGCGGCGCGGGAAAAGTTCTTCCACTCGGCGATGGCCAAGAGGTCATCCAACCATTTGATCTGCATGCCGGTTCTCCAGGCGATGAGCCAGGAGTGTAAGCGGTCACGCCCAGGCCAGGCCTGGCTTTTTACAAACTATTCCAAAAGCGCATGGGGTTAGCCGGATTACTCATCATGGGGAGCGGGGGCGGTCCCTAGAATCCGCTGCATACAACAAAAGCCATCCGAGGGCCGCACCTGTGAACAAGAACAAACTCCCGCGTCGTATTGCAGTCGGCATCGCCCTGGGCGTGCTGGTGGGTTGGGCGTGTCACCACTATGCCGGCAGCGAACAAGCGGCCAAGGCGCTGGCCGGGTACTTTTCGATGGTCACCGATATCTTCCTGCGCATGATCAAGATGATCATTGCACCGCTGGTGTTCGCCACCCTGGTGGGGGGCATTGCGAGCATGGGCAACTCGCGTTCGGTGGGTCGCATCGGGATGCGGGCGATGCTCTGGTTTGTCACGGCGTCGCTGGTCTCGCTGATGCTTGGCATGGCGCTGGTCAACCTGTTCCAGCCGGGCGCCGGGTTAAATATGCAGGTGGTGCAGCACGCCACGGCGGCGGTGCCGGTCAACACTGGCGACTTCAGCCTCAAGACCTTCATCAGTCATGTGTTCCCACGCAGCATCGCCGAAGCGATGGCCAACAATGAGATCTTGCAGATCGTGGTGTTTTCGCTGTTCTTCGGCTTCGCCCTGGCCGGCGTCAAGCGTGCGGGTTATACGCGTATCACCGACACCGTGGACGAACTCGCCAAGGTGATGTTCAAGATCACCGACTACGTGATGGCCTTCGCGCCGATCGGCGTATTTGCTGCCATCGCCTCGGCGATCACCACCAACGGCCTGGGCCTGCTGGCGGATTACGCCAAGCTGATCGCCGAATTCTACTTGGGCATCGCCTTGCTCTGGGTCTTGCTGTTCGCCGCCGGCTACCTGTTTCTCGGGCGCTCGGTGTTCACCCTCGGCAAGCTGATCCGCGAGCCGATCCTGCTGGCATTTTCCACGGCCAGCAGCGAGTCGGCCTACCCGAAAACCATGGAGGCCCTGGAGAAATTCGGCGCCCCCAAGCGTGTGTCCAGTTTCGTGTTGCCGCTGGGCTATTCCTTCAACCTTGACGGCTCGATGATGTACCAGGCATTCGCGATCATGTTTATCGCCCAGGCCTACAACATCGACCTGAGTTTCACCCAGCAACTGCTGATCCTGCTGACGCTGATGATCACCAGCAAAGGCATGGCCGGCGTGGCGCGGGCCTCGGTGGTGGTGGTCGCGGCGACCTTGCCGATGTTCAACCTGCCCGAAGCCGGCCTGCTGCTGATCATCGGCATCGACCAGTTCCTCGACATGGCGCGCACTGCCACCAACGTGGTGGGCAACAGCATCGCCACGGCAGTGGTCGCGAAATCCGAGGCCGAAGAAGAACCCGCTGAGCTGCCGCAGGGGGCGCGCGCATGACCACCACTTCTCGATTGGGCATCGTCGGCGGGCTCGGCTCGCTGGCGGGCGGCGATCTGTTCTACAAGCTGGTCAAATCCAGGGCCGTGCTGGAAGACCAGGACCGTTATCATTTCCTATTCGAGCAGCACCCGTTCAAGGATGTGCGGCTGCCCCTGGATCGCCATGCGAGCATGACCGCGCGCAAATTCTATGTGTTCCAGGTGTGCAAGACCTTTGAAGACAGCGGTGTGGATGCCGTGCTGCTACCCTGTTTCGCCAGCCAGACCTTTCGCGAGGAAATCCAGCAGGAACTGGGCATCCCCGTGCTGGACATGATGCAGGCGCTCGTCCGGCACATCCTGCGTTGTGTTGCACCGGGCACCACCTTGGGGGTGATCGCGTCGGACTTCGTGCGCCACTGTGGTCTGTTTGAAAAGCACCTCGGTCAGCACTTTAACCTGGTGTATCCGGAGGACCACGCCCAGGTCGCGCTGATGGAGGCGATGTACGGCGTCAACGGCATAAAGGACGGCCACCTCGATGGCGTGCCGCTGGAGTCGGTGTACCAGGCGTGCTTGTCATTGCAGGGGCAGGGCGCCACGGTGATCGTGCCGGGCATGACCGAGCTGTCGCTGGTGTGCGGCGATCTGCAACGGCGTGGTATCAGCGTGCTCGACATCAACCAGATCTACGCCGAGTTCGCCACCCAGGCCGACGGTCCGACGCGCCAGTCGCCGTTCAAACTGGGCATCGTCGGTGGCGTCGGGCCCGCGGCGACCGTGGACTTCATGGGCAAGGTGGTCGCCCACACGCCGGCAGGCAAGGACCAGGACCATATCAAGATGGTGGTGGAGCAGAACCCGCAGATACCTGATAGAACCGCCAACCTGTTGCGCGACGAAACTGACCCTACCCTGGCCCTGTTCGCCACCTGCAAACGCCTGGAAAGCGCCGGCGCCCAAGCCATCGCGATCCCGTGCAACACTGCCCATGCGTTTGTCGAGCGCATCCAGGCGCACTTGCGCGTGCCCATCGTCAACATGCTCAGCGAGACGGTGGAGTGGATTGTGCACACCTATGGGCGTGGCCAGGCGGTTGGCTTGCTGGCGACTTCAGGCACGCTGCAAAGCCAGGTCTATCACCAGGCCGCGCGACGTTCGGGGTTGGAACTGATCACCCCCGGTTTTGATTACCAGGCGTTGGTGATGGAGGCGATCTACGGCGAGCGGGGGATCAAGGCGGGGTTTACCCAGGGCGTGTGCCGCGAGCAGTTGCTGCTGGCGGCGGAGCATCTGTGTGAACAGGGGGCGAAGGTGCTGATCCTTGGGTGTACCGAGTTGCCTCTGGTACTGGCGCATTGTGACGTGTTTGAAATCGGTGCCCACCGGGTCGCCTTGGTTGATCCCACGACCGTCCTCGCGCGTAGGTGTGTGAGCCTTTCGTCGGGGGCTTATCGCATCGGGTAAATTTTTTTTGTGGGCGCCGCTTGAAAATTTTAAGCCTGAACCTACTTAGGCTTTACGCGATGCCGAATACGGGTCGCGTACCAAATCACTTGGAGAAACCTCAGGAGATTTTGCAATGGCTACTACTCTTTCGTTGGCCCCACTGTTCCGCCATTCCGTCGGCTTTGACCGTTTCAACGACCTTTTCGAATCGGCGCTTCGCAGCGAGGCCGGTACCACCTACCCACCGCACAACGTCGAAAAGCATGGCGAGGACCACTACCGAATCGTCATTGCGGCCGCAGGCCTGGTGGAAGATGACCTGGAAATCCAGGTGGAAAAGGGCGTGTTGACCGTCGCTGGCGGCAAACGCGAACACAATGAAGGTATCACCTACCTGCACCAGGGCATCGCTCAGCGCGCGTTCCGCCTGTCGTTCCGCCTGGTTGACCACATCGAAGTGCAAGGCGCACAGCTTTCCAATGGCTTACTGAGCATCGACCTGCTCAGGGTCGTGCCGGAGGAAGCCAAGCCTAAACGCATTGCCATCGGTGGCGCTGCCAAGGCTGAGGTAAAATCCATCGGCGAGCAGTGAGTTGAAATGAATAAAGGCGCTCTTTGGAGCGCCTTTATTCGTAAGACCCTTGCTACCGTGAAGGCACATTCTTGGCGCTCGGTTCGTGCGTCGCCTTAGCGTCACGGCCCTCCCACTTGGCAATCACCAACGGCGCCAGCGCGTTGCCCAGCACGTTCAGTGCGGTAGTCGGCATCTCCATCAAGCGATACACCCCGGCAATAAACGCGATCCCTTCCAATGGCAATCCGGCACTGGCGAGCGTTGCGGAGAGAATCACGAACATGAACCCCGGCACACCCGCAGCCCCCTTTGAAGTGAGCACCATGGTCACCACCAGTAGCGCCTGATCCCCAAGGCTCAGGTCGATTCCGTATAGCTGCGCCACGAACAGCGTGCCGATCCCAAGGAACAGCGAGGCACCGTCGAGGTTGAACGAGTAACCCACCGGCACCACAAAGCTCACCAGCGAAGGCGACACGCCGTAGGTCTCGAGCTTCTTCATCAATTGCGGCATGACCGACGCTGAACTCGCCGTGGAAAAGGCCAAAATCAGTTCATCCTTGATATGGCGCATCAAGGCAAACAGATTGATCCCGCACAGGCGCGCCACCAGGTTGAGCACCACCAGTACAAAGAACGCGATAGACACGTAACTGACCATGATCAGCTTGGCCAACGGCAGCAACGAACCAAATCCGAAGTTGGCCACGGTCACAGCGATCATGCCGAACACGCCGATGGGCGAGTAGGCCATGATCATCGACGTGACCTTGAACATGGCATCCGACACGCCTCGCAGCAGCGCGATCACCGGGTCTTTGCGCTCGGCGGGCAGGCGTGCCACGCCAAGGCCGAACATCACCGCAAAAAACAGTACCGACAACAGGCTGCCCTGGGCCATGGCACTGATCACGTTATCGGGGATGATCCCGACGATAATCTGCCCCAGGCTGTGACCTGCGCCGCTGCTGGTAGGCAGGGTAATAGACGCTGCATGCAGGCTCGACAGTTCAGTGCCGGCCCCCGGCTTGAGCAGATTGCCCAGCACCAGCCCGACAATGATCGCCAAGGTGGTGATGCAGAAAAAATACCCCAGGGAGCGCGCGCCGATACGGCCCAGGGATTTACCGTCGCCGTGCCCGGCAATGCCCACCACCATGCAGGCAAACACGATGGGCACCACGATCATCTTCATCAGCTTGATAAAGATATCGCCCGCCGGTTGCAGGAGATTGTCCACCAGCCACGGCCGGGATTCGGGGAATTGGTGCAACAGGGCACCAATGGCGATGCCGGCAAGCAAGCCGATCATGATTTGCCAGACCAGCGCGATACGGGGCGTGTGCATAGGAATGCCTCATTTGAGATCAATGATTTTTAAGTTGTTGTTCTAGGCAGTCAAAACAGCGGCCGTCCGGTGGCCGCCGGGTGCAGCAAAGGGCGTCAGCGCAGGTCGCGGCACGCGTCCTTGAGACGACGGCAACCTTCTTCGATCACTTCTGGCGAGCTTGCGAAGGACAGGCGCACATAGGGCGACATGCCATACGCCGCACCGCTCACTGTGGCCAGGCCGTAGTCACGCAACAGGTAGTCCACCAGTTGGGTGTCACTGTCGAGGCGATCACCTTGCGGGGTGAGCTTGCCCATCAGCCCGCTCACGTTGGCGAACACATAGAACGCGCCGTCTGGTGGGGTACAGCTCAAGCCGGGGATGTCCGCCAGCAGAGCCAGCATGCGTGCGCGGCGTTGCTGGTATTCCTCGCGCATGGCGGCGATGGGCGCCTGGTCGCCTGTAAATGCGGCCACGGCGGCGGCCTGGCTGAGGGAGCTGGGGCAGGTAGTGGTTTGCGACAGCAGCTTGGCGATGGCCGCGATCAGCCAGGCCGGGCCTGCACCGAAACCCAGGCGCCAACCGGTCATCGCATAGCCTTTGGACGCGCCGTTGACGATCAGCGTGCGCGGCTTGAGGTCGGGCGCCAGGCGCGTCAATGGCACATGCCGGGCCCTGCCGTAGATGAAGTGTTCGTAGATCTCGTCAGCCATGATCAGCACATGGGGATGACGACGTAACACCTGCGCCAGCGCGAGCAGTTCGGTCTCGTTGTACACCGCACCACTGGGGTTGTTTGGGCTGTTGAGGATCACCCATTTGGTGCGCGCCGTGATCGCCTGTTCAAGGGCGTCGGGGGACAGCTTGAAACCCAGGCTTTCATCGCCGGGAATGATCACCGGTGTTGCATCGTTGAGCCGTGCAATGTCCGGGTACGACACCCAATAAGGCGTGTGCACGATGACTTCATCACCCCGATTCAGCGTGGCGGCCAGCGCATGGTAGATGACGTGTTTGCCGCCGCAACCGGCCACCACTTCATCCAGTCCGTAGGCCAGGTCGTTGTCCTGCTGCAGCTTGAGGCAGATGGCCTGGCGCAGGGCGAGGGTGCCGGTGGTGGATGTGTAGTGGGTGTCGCCGTTGTGCATCGCCTGGCTGGCCGCCGCAAGGATATGCGCCGGGGTGTCGAAGTCCGGCTCGCCCACGGTGAAATTGACGATATCGCGGCCTTGGGCGCGCAGTTCGGTCACCAACGCATTGGCGGCAATGCTGGGGGAGGGCGCGATGCCCAGGACGCGGTCAGACAAAAAGTGCTTCATGGCGCCAACCCTGCGTGGTCCAGGACCTTGTCGATCCAGCTCTGGCGCACGGCACCGCTGGCGATCTCGGCTTTGACGGCTTCTTCATGTTCGGCATGTTGCGCGGCACGGCGCAGCACTTCGGCGGCGTCGGCCTGGGAAAACGCGACCAGGCCGTCTTCATCACCCACCACCAGGTCGCCGGGGTTGACCAGCATGCCACCGATGGACACCGGCACGTTCACTTCACCGGGACCAGTCTTGTAGGGGCCGGTGTGCACCACGGCGCGGGCGTAGCAGGGCGTGTCGTCAAAGCTGGCGACATCGCGGATCGCACCGTCGATCACAAAGCCCACACAACCACGTTGCTGGGCGTAGAGCTTGACCAGCTCACCGATCACCGCGTTATTGGTATCGCCCTGGCCGTCCACCACCAGTACGTGACCAGGTTGCAGCAGGCTCATGGCTTTGTAGATCAGCAGGTTGTCGCCAGGTCGGGTCTTCACCGTGATCGCCGTGCCCACCAGTTTGCCGCTGCGGTTGTAGCGCGTTAGGCCGCGCGCGCCGATATGCCGGCCAAGGTTGTCGCTGATGTGTGGGGTCACCACCTGAGCGAATGCCTCGACCAGTTCGGCCGGGGCCATGGGGGCGTTGGGAAGGATGCGTGAACCGGGCAAGGACATGGCAAATCTCCAGAGTCGTTTGGATAGCGATGGGCTATGGCCGGATCTTAGGAGTGATGATCGGAGAGTTTTAGCGATATTTTATGATGTGATAGCATCGATTTTTTTCATGATAGCCTCGCCATGATCACCTTCAAGCAAATCGACGCGCTTTACTGGATCGCTGAACTGGGCAGTTTTGAAGCGGCGGCCAACAAGCTGAACATGTCGCAGTCAGCGATCTCCAAGCGCATCCAGGAGCTGGAAGAAACCTTCGATGTGGAGATTTTCGACCGCAGCAAGCGCAACGCACGGTTGACGGAAAAGGGCGGCGAGTTGCTGGACTACGCCCGCGACCTGCTCAACAGTCGCGACCAGTTACTGGAGCGGGTCAGCGCCCGTGAAGTGCTAGTGCGCAGGTTTCGCCTGGGCGTCACTGAACTCACTGCACTGACCTGGCTGCCGGCGTTGGTGGAGGCGCTGCGCCAGACCTACCCCAAGGTGCAGATCGAGCCGTCGGTGGAACTCAGCAGCGAGCTGTTTCGCAAACTGGAAAGCGACCAGTTGGACCTGGTGATCGTGCCCGACGTCTACAGCGATCCGCGCTTCCACAGCACCCCCCTGCAATGCGTGAAAAACGCCTGGATGTGCTCCCCTGGCCTGATCCCGGACGTCGACCCCATCAGCCTCGAGACCTTGGCCAGCTACACCGTGCTTACCCAGGGCGCACAGTCGGGAACCGGGATGATCTACGAGCGCTGGCTGGCGGCAAACAACGTGCAACTGCCCCGTACCCTCACCAGCCACAACCTGCTGGTGCAAGCCGGGTTGGCGCTGTCGGGGATCGGCGTGAGCTACCTGCCCTTGGCATGCCTGTCCCATCTGATCGAGCAAGGCACCTTGCGCGCGTTGGTCACAGAGCCGGTGCTGCCGGATATCCAGTATGTGGCGTTGCACCGGATGGACCGGCAATACGGGTTGAATCAAGAGGTGGCGCAACTGGCACAAGCGTGCTGCAATTTCTCGCGGCTGTTGTTCTAGGGAGCGATCATGAAACGCCATTTCGAAGATTTGCAGCTCGGCAGTATCGAACTCTTTTGCCTCGCTGCCGAAGCCAGCAGCTTCACCGCTGCCGCGCAGGTTGCCGGTGTGACCCCCGCAGCGGTCAGCCGCAGTGTCTCGCGCCTGGAAGAACGCTTGGGTTCACGGTTGTTTGTGCGCACCACCCGCAGCATCCGACTGACCGACAGCGGCCGGACCTTCTTCGAGCAATGCCGCCAGGCCCTGACCCAGTTGGTGGAAGCTCAGCAGGAAGTGATGGGCGCGCAGGCCGTGCCGTCTGGCCTGCTGCGCATCAGCATTCCCACCACCTACGCCCATCACCGCTTGCTGCCGCTATTGCCGAGGTTTCGTGCGCTGTACCCGCAAGTCACGGTGGATATCCACATCAGCAACCGCAATATCGACTTCGTCGCCGAAGGTTATGACCTGGCCATCCGCGTGCGCGCCCAGCCGGACTCGTCGCTGATTGCCCGCCTGCTGGAGGACGGCGAGCTGGTGGTGGTCGCATCTCCGTCCTACCTTAGGCGCGCTGGCATCCCACAGACGCTGGAGGATTTATCCGCCCATGAATGCATCCAGTACGAACTGCCGAGCAATGGTCGTCGGATCTCATGGCTGTTCCAGGTAGACGGTAAGGCGCAGGAGTATGCGGGGGAGGCGGGGTACAGCTGCTCCGACGATGTGCTGGGGGGTGTGACCCTGGCCATGCATGGCGCGGGGCTGTTTCAGACCTACAAGTTCATCGTCGAGCAGGCGCTGGCCAACGGTAGCCTGGTGGAGGTGTTGCAGCCGTTTGGTGGGCGCTCGCGGCCGTTTACCTTGTTGTATCCCCATGGGCGATATGTGCCGCATCGGGTGCGGGCGTTTGTGGATTTCCTGATGCAGTGTCGGGACGAATGGGCGGCGCAGTAGAGGCGGCGATATCCCAGGTCAGCAGCAGTTGGCTGATGGCCGCGTCGATAGTGGCATGGGGCACAGTGTCCCGCGCCAGAATCGAAATGCCCTGCAGGAAGCTGTCAAACACCGTTGCCATCACGGCCGGGTTGACGGTCTGTGGCAACTGCCCCAGGCGCATTGCCCGCTCTACGCACGCCACAATCCCCGCGCGGGTGCGCAGCCGCGACTGCGTCAACCCATCTGCCACCCGCGCGTTATCCGGGCTCGGCGCGCTCATCACCCCCAACGCCACCATGCACCCCTTGGGATGCCCGTCTTCACACTGCATGCGCGCCGACTGGCGCAGCGCCGTTTCAACCGCCTGGCGCGGCGGCAGGCTTTCGTCCCACAAGCATTCGGTGACCTTGGCGTAGGTCGCCAGGTAACGCTGCACGCATTCGTCGAACAGCGCCTCTTTGGAGCCGAACGCCGCGTAAAAACTCGGTGCGGAGATGCCGCCACCCAAGCCGGCCTTGAGCTGGGCGAGGGAGGTGGCGTCGTAGCCGTGTTGCCAGAACAGGTGCAAGGCCTGGTCCACAGCGCGTTCGCGGTCGAAGGTACGGGGGCGGCCCATCTGTGCCATGTCAAGTCTCCGGTGGCTAGCGATATAGATACTAGTCGATACATAAGTCGTTGACAACGCGGCGCGCTCAGTTGCAACATTTGTATCGATCAGTATCTAAGTCTCGCTCAAGGAGTGTTCTGTGACACCTTCACTTACGTTATCGGCGTCATCCGACCGCCTGCCCATCGGGGCATTGCTTGCCCTGGCCATGACCGGCTTCATTTGCATCGTCACCGAAACCCTGCCGGCGGGCTTGTTGCCGTTGATCAGCGAAGGCCTGGCGATTTCGCCCTCCATGGCCGGGCAAATGGTCACCGCCTATGCCTTGGGCTCGGTGCTGGCGGTGATCCCCATGACCATCGCCACCCGTGGCTGGCGGCGGCGCAATGTGTTGTTGCTGACCATCGTCGGTTTTTTGCTGTTCAACTCCATCACCGCATGGTCGTCTCATTACGGCGTGACGCTGGTGGCGCGCTTCTTTGCCGGTGTGGCGGCGGGGTTGGCCTGGAGCCTGTTGGCCGGTTACGCCCGGCGCATGGTGGCGCCGCATCAACAGGGCAGGGCGCTGGCATTGGCGATGGTTGGTACGCCGATCGCGCTGTCGTTGGGTGTGCCGTTGGGCACATGGCTGGGTGGGTTGGTCGGCTGGCGCACAACCTTTGGCCTGATGTCGGCGGTGAGCCTGGTGCTGATTGTGTGGGTGTTGGTGAAAGTCCCGGACTATGCGCCTCAACCTACGCATCAACGTTTGTCCCTGGGCAAGGTGTTGACCACTCCGGGCGTACGGCCGGTGTTGGCGGTGGTAATCAGCTGGATGCTGGCGCACAACATTCTGTACACCTACATCGCACCGTTCGTGGCGCCGGCTGGCTTGGCGGATCGGGTTGACCTGGTGTTGTTGGTGTTCGGGGTGGCCGCGCTGGCGGGAATCTGGCTCACGGCCAAATGGGTCGAGCCGCTGCTGCGCCGGACCGTGCTGGTCAGCCTGGTGGCCTTTGCCGCGATGAGCGCGGTGTTCGGCTTGCTCGGGAATGTACCCGTGGTGATCTACTTCGGCGTAGCGGTGTGGGGCCTGAGTTTCGGGGGCGCCGCGACATTGCTGCAAACCGCCCTGGCTGATGCGGCGGGAGATGGCGCTGACGTTGCGCTGTCGCTGAATGTGGTGGCGTGGAACAGCGCGATCGCCGGCAGCGGTGTGGTCGGCGGGGTATTGCTGGACACCTGGGGCGTGGCGTCGTTTCCGTGGGCGATGCTGGTGCTGATCGGCGTATCGCTGGCGATTGCCTGGGGGGCCAGCGCCCATGGTTTCAAGCCGGGCGCGCGGGATGCGGGAAAACCCACAGCGGTCGGGCACTAATCCGACATTCGCCAGTCAATAACCCTCGCAATATCATCCACTTGGCTCCGCTCGACGGAGCCTGTCGCTTCACTCCCTTTCGAAGATTTAATGCATGTACCTACGCAAAATTGCCGTTGGGCTGACCGCCCTTGTTTTGCTTTCTTCCGGGGCCAACGCCCGAAGCCTGCCGGACCTCTATTCCAAACAGGAAAAACAGCTCACCTTCGACAGCTGCGCCGATCTGTTCCCCGCCACCCCGATCAAGACCGCCACCGTCCCGGCCGCGATGAAACCCCTGGCCCTGTGCTCCGACCATTTCGCAGTGCTCTATTCGCAAACCAGCAAGACCCCTCTGGTGGTGGTCGAGCGCCTGAATGCCGCACTTCTCAAAGACGCCAAGGGCGAGGAGCGCACCAACCAGTTTTACGCCGACCCACGTATTCCCAAAAGCGGTCGTGCGGAGTTGAGTGACTACCGCGCTCAGCATCCGGCCGTGGACCGTGGCCACCAATCCCCAGCCGCCGATGCGCCGAACGCCAACGCCATGGCGCAGTCATTTGCGCTGTCGAACATGGTGCCCCAGGACCCCACCAACAACCGCAAAATCTGGAGCAAGGTCGAGGCCGACGTACGCAAGTTTGCCGTGCGCGCCGGCGGCGATGTGTACGTGTTCACCGGCCCGCTGTTCGACCCTGGCTACGGCACCATCGGCGCCAACAAGGTCTGGGTGCCGACGCGCCTGTTCAAGCTGGTGTACGACGCCTCAAGCAAACGCGCCTGGGCGTATGTGCTGCCCAATGCGGAAACACGCATTCAAAAGCCAATGGACTATGAGACGTTTGTGAAGAGCACCGGGCTCAGGTTGTTGGGGGATCTTCCGGTGTCGGGGTCGGTGGGGCGTACCTGATACATTGAGAAATATTCCACAAGCCGGCGGTACCTGGGGAGCATTGCCGGTCAACGCCTGCATGAAACAACAAACCTTGACATGACATGGCTTGGTTCCCATCCCATTAGTAGTGCGGCATAATGAATGGTGGCATATGGCTATTTTACGCCGTAACAGTTTCTCTGCGTCACACCTCTTTTTGCGAGAATAATCGGTAAATCTCGCAGATCAGGGTATTTTTAAGTGGTTGGTTAAATCAAAGGGAGTTTGAGATGAGTGATAATTTACCTAAAGAAAAGCATTTTGTTTCCGGTTTTAAATCCGGGCTTGTCGATATGCTTTCTGTTGCATTAGGCGCGCTGGTTGCTACCGGCGTGATTTTACTTACCTATAAGTATAGTGAGTGGATGAGCTTGGTTTCTTATTTGTCTGCGCTGGTTTTACTTTTGGTTGGTATGGCAGTTTCATATGCCGGATGTAGTCGCCGGTTGTCATTTCTAATACATAGCTCGATTATGGCTTTTCTCTGTGTGATGTTATCGACTGACGTTTTAAAGGTGGCGGCATCTACCACCCTAAATACTGTGTATAGAGACACCCCGTTGCAGTTGGTTCCCGGCTTTATCCTAGAGAATTCCAATGGGGTGGTTTCGTGGGGGTATATAGCGCTGGAGTGTGTGGTGGTACTTGCGGTAATGGTGGCGTATCGCTGGTTTGATGCAGTGCAGCAGGCAAGGAATTGCCTAAAAAAGTAGACTTTTTAGATTTTAATGAGGGCAGGGCTACGGCTCTGCTATTAACCTCGTGTGAACGTTTAAGGGTTTTGCTGGATGAAAGAAAAGTTGAATCTCGCTTGTAATATAAAGCTCATGGAGCAAGATGAGAAATATCGGGATATACGAAATTATATTTTCTTTCATTCGTTGTCTGACGCTGTTTGGCGCAATCATCAGGTGCTGACTTCAGATTTGGCAGAGTTATTAGATCTTACTGCGTCAACTGATACACAAACTATTTTTGCCAAAAGAACTCGGGTGCAAAACTCGCTGTTGAATCTTCTCAATGCGCACAAGCTGTTTATTGATATCTTAAAGCGTCACCATGAAAAGAATGAAAAACGACGCTATAGGCAGTTAAGGTTGATATTGGGTTATTATTATGATGAGGATTTTAATTATCGTATCTTTGAGGTTTTAAGGAATTACTGTCAGCATTTTAGCTCTGTTCCAATTGATATTTTTTCAGATTTTGAAGGTGTATCTTACATTTTTATAAATAAACAAGAGCTTGGGAAGGATGCTAAGGCGAAAAATAAAATAGAAAGAGAGTTGGCGTCTCCGTTACATATGGAGTTGAACTCTGCAGTTCGTGATTGGCTAGTCGTGGTGACTCATATATATGGCTTGGTTTTAGATTTTTTTGCCTATAAGTCAAGTCTTCATGTTTGCGATTTTTTACAACAATTGGAAACGGATGTGGCGAAGAGTCGTTCTGAGCCGTTAGTTGCAGAGGTGATGAAGTCTGTCGAAATAAAAATAATAAAAAAGAGAATGCTTTTCCCTGTTCTTCCTGATCCTGAACAGCTCTGTCGAGGAATTCTTGAAAGAATTGGAAGCGCTGAGCAACGACTTAGATATGAAAGTGCGAAGACTATCATTAGTGACCTGCGCTCATCTAAAAATTACGCAAGAAAAAGAAAGGGGTTTGGGATTGATTTTGAGAGTAAGGGATTGGACACGCTTACACTTAAACAACTGAATAGATGGTTGAATGGGGAAGACCCAATCTGAAGAATCACCCATGAGCATCACGGTAAGCGGCTGTTGCTTTGATAGGCAGCAGTCCGCTTTGTTTGAGGGGAGGGCTTAGGGCTTATACTAGCGCCCTGGCAATCAACTCATTCAAACCTACCGGGATACCCCATGAGCACCTCTCTCCCTCTCACCCCCGCGCGCAGGCCCCTCGCGCCGTTGGTGGCCTTTATCATCCTGGTGCTGGGCGCCCTGTTCCTGCAAAACAGCGTCGGCTCACGCCAGGTGCTGTTGCTGGTGGTCGGCGCGGCACTGGGCTTGACGCTCTACCACGCCGCCTTCGGGTTCACCTCGGCCTGGCGCGTGTTCATCAATGATCGCCGTGGCGCCGGTTTGCGTGCGCAGATGGTGATGCTGGCGATCGCGGTGCTGTTGTTCTTCCCGGCGTTGGGGGCCGGCAGTTTGTTCGGGCAGCCGGTGGTCGGGCTGGTGGCGCCGGCCGGGCTTTCGGTGGTGTTCGGGGCGTTCATCTTTGGTATCGGCATGCAGTTGGGCGGCGGGTGTGCGTCGGGCACGCTGTTCACCGTGGGCGGCGGTAATGCGCGCATGCTGGTGACGTTGTTCTTCTTTATCTGTGGTTCGCTGATCGCCACGCACCACGTGGACTGGTGGTTTGCGCTGCCGTCATTCCCGGCGGTGTCCATCGTCAAGATCTTCGGCGTAGTGCCGGCGATGGGCTTGAGCCTGGCGGTGTTCGCGATCATTGCGCTGGTGACCGTGCGCCTGGAGAAGGGCCGTCATGGTCAATTGGAGGAGGGCGTTAAAAGTGAGCATCAAGGCCTGCACCGCTTCCTGCGCGGCCCGTGGCCGTTGGTGTGGGGCGCAATCGGCCTGGCCTTGCTCAACTACACCACCCTGGCACTGGCAGGTCGGCCTTGGGGCATTACCTCGGCGTTTGCCTTGTGGGGGGCCAAAGTCGCCAGCGGCCTGGGGGTGGACGTGGCCAGTTGGGCGTTCTGGCAGATGCCGGGCAACGCCAAGGCGCTTGCTGCGCCGGTGTGGGAGGACATCACTAGCGTAATGGACATCGGCATCGTCCTCGGTGCCCTGTTGGCCGCCGGCCTGGCCGGGCGTTTCGCCCCCAGCCTGAAGATTCCAACGCGCTCTCTGGTGGCGGCGGTGATCGGCGGCCTGCTGCTCGGTTACGGCTCGCGCCTGGCCTACGGCTGCAACATCGGCGCGTATTTCAGCGGCATCGCCTCGGGCAGCCTGCATGGCTGGGTATGGTTGGTGGCGGCGTTTATCGGCAACAGCGTGGGTGTACGGCTGCGGCCGTTGTTCTTTGCGGGTGAGCGACCGCAGGTGGCGTTGAGCGGTTGCTGAATCAGTTTTCCGGGGCGTTGTCTGGCGCCTGAGCCGCTTCAGCCGCCAGCTTTTCCCGGTCCGCTTTGCTGATGTACTTGTCCTTTTTCTTCGGCGCCAATTTGGCGTTGGCCTTCTTGGCTTTTTCCTTGAAGAGCTGCTGGAGTTTTTTCTGGCGGTTCATGTCGTTCTACCCGGGTTGTACAGGGCCGGGATGATACCAGTTTCGTTCACTGGGTCGCTTTTTAGCGCCGATCTGTGCATTGAATCGCCTGGCCTTTCGCCAATAATCGGGTGCTCCAGCGCATAACGGAAGACACGGATGAGCATCCACACCCGCACCAAACGTCTGACAGTCCCGCAACTGGTCGCCATGAAAGGCCAGCAGAAGATCGTCTCCCTGACGGCCTACTCCAGTGCCATCGCCAAGTTGATCGACCCCGTGGTCGATTTCATCCTGGTCGGTGATTCCACGGCGATGGTCGGCTATGGCCGGCCCTCGACCTTGAGCATGCAGCTTGAAGAAACCATCGGCCACACCCGCGCTGTGGTCGATAGCACCCGGCTGGCGTGTGTCATTGCCGACATGCCGTTTGGCAGTTATCAGGAATCCAATGAGCAGGCCTTTCGCAATTGCGCCCAGGTACTGGCGCGCACCGGCTGCGATGCCGTCAAGCTGGAGGCCAACCAGGCCTTGGCCGGCACCGTCGAATTCCTGGTGGCGCGGGGTATTCCGGTAATGGCTCATGTGGGGCTGATGCCGCAATTCGTCAATGTGATGGGCGGCTTCAAGGCCCAGGGCCTCACCGCTGAATCCGGCGCGCGGATTGCCGAAGACGCGCGCGCCAATCTGCAGGCGGGTGCCTTCAGCCTGTTGCTTGAAGGGGTGGCTGAAGGTGTGGCGCGTCAGATTACCCTCGACTCGAAAATGCCGACCATCGGCATCGGTGCTTCACCGGCCTGCGACGGCCAGGTGCTGGTCACTGAAGATGTGCTGGGCCTGGGCGGTGAACACCCGCCGCGCTTCGTCAAACAGTATGCGGATGTGGGGGCGGTGATCCGCGACGCCTGCGAGCGGTTCGCCGAAGAGGTACGTCACGGCCGGTTCCCAGAGGCGCGGCACTGCTACGGACTCTGACGAATCGCCTGCGACAACTGCTCCACGGCCTGGGCAATATCCTTGCTCCAATCGAGGGTGAAGCTCAGGCGCAGGTACTGTTTCCAGCTGCCTTGCTGGCTGAACAGTTCACCGGGGGCGATGACGATGCGCTCGACCAGCAGGTGTTCGAACACCCGGCGCATGTCGACCGGGCGCATCGCCGCAAGCCAGAAGCACGCCCCGCCTTGTGGAGTCATGACCTCAAAGGCACCCTTGGCGTATTGGTCCAGCAGGTTTTTCATGCGGATCATGCAGTCGTGCAACAAGGCCCGCAGCTTGTGCAGGTGCGCGTCGATGCGCTTGGAAGTGAACAGCTTGGCGATCGCTTTCTGACGGATCGGTGAGAGGCGAAATGCCCGCTCCAGGAACATACGCTGCAACTGCGGCCCACACCCACGGCACAACACATAACCGTAGGGTGCCTCCGAGCCGATCACCTTATCGAAGGTCGAGAACACCAGCAGCCTCTGTGGGTCGGCAAAGTCGCGGTAGCGCGCCGGTTGGGTCGCGAAATACAAGTCGCCGTAGGTGTCGTTTTCGAACAACCAGATGTCCCGTTCCGCCAGCCACCGGCAGATCTGCTGTTTATCTTCGCTCGGCATGCGGCTGCCGTGGGGAATGTTCACGGTGGATGACAATACCGCGAGGCGGATGGGCTCATGTTCGAGCCGTTCATTCAGGGCGTGCAGGTCGAAGCGGCCGTCGGCGTCCAGGTGCAGTTCGATCACACGGATGTTCGCCGCCTGCAACTGGCGCAGGATCGCCCACGAACACGGTGATTCCACCAACGCCACCGTGCCGGCCAGGTCCAGGGCGTTAAGCGACAGCTCCAGCACGCTGTGCAGGTCCGCGCCGATGTACACCTGACCGGCCTGCCAATAGTGGTCCGTGGAACAGGTGTAGCGCTCGGCCAACGCTGCGCGCAACTCGGGCTCGCCGTAGGGCAGGTACTGCGGTGTAAGGGCGCGCGGGTAGTGGCGGGCCAGTTCGCGCTCGATCATCAGCAGCGGGTTTTCCAGCGATAGCAGGATGGCCGGGACGTCGGCGCTCAGGGCTAGCATGCCCGGTTGGCGGGAGTTGGCGAAGACCTGGTCGAGCAGGTTGGATGAGCGTTCAGTCGATAAAGGCGCGGGTATCAACCGCGTGAAATAACCGAGCTTGGGCCGGGCGTAGACCCGTCCCTCATCCTCCAGCAACGAATAGGCGTATTTGGTGGTCGACACCGACACGCCGAGGCGCTGCGCCAATTGGCGCAGGGACGGTAGTTTTTGCTCGCCTTGCGCTGAGCTGGCCTCGATCAACTCGACGAGGTAGCGATACACCGATTGATAGGCGAAGGCGGTGTCCTTGGGGTTAGCCATGCACGCTCAAGAGATAACGGCCGTGTGCGCGTCCGCTCTCTGCGGCTTATGCATGACAAACGTTGCCTTTACCCGTTTGGATACCAGCATGTAAGGCACCCAGATGAACAAGGTAATCAATGTCCGTGCCAGCTCTTTTGTCGTGTTGGAGTCGAAAATGGGTTCATCTACGAACACCAGTGAGCACACCCAGGCATCGAGGGGAATGAACACCGCCGACGCAATCACCGTCGCGATATAAACCTTGGGGAATAGATAGTGCTCGTAGATGAAAAGGTAAATGAGGTAGGCGTAGGTGGCGACAAACAACCCATTAATCAGCGCTTCCGACACCAAAATCGGCGCCCACAACGGGTTGTACAGCGTCGTCCCAGGCGTAGACAGCACGGTAAAAGTGCCATCTGCAAAAAGAGGGTAATGCACCGCGAGAAGGCTATAGGCCGTGCGGGAAATCGAGATGACCAGGCCTATTACAATGAGCACGAGCCAGCCTCGTAACCCTCTCAACGCTTCGCTTTCTTGCATGTTGCTCTCCATGGGTGACTCAGTTGATCAATGGTTGAACGATTGCTGCAGGAACGCAGTGATCAGGCCTACCACCTGTTGTTGGATTTCTGCCCTGGGCCGAGCCCCTTCACCATCCCGGCAAATCATGCCGTCCCCAGGTGAACTTTCTTCAATCAACTCCATCCCGCCCGGCTTGCAGATCGACATGAACGTGAAGTGAGTGGCATCGCCGATCTCCACGTATTGGGTCGAGGCTTTTGGCAGGCGCTTGACCAAGGCGGCGGACTCCAGGTTCGGGTCCATATCCTCCGTTGGCACGCCGCCCGCAATCACCAGCGCCGGTACGGGAAGTGCGGCCAGGCTGGCGTCGGTGAAGCCGCGCGCGAGGCCCAGGTCCAAAGACACAATGGCGGTGACGCGTTTGTCGCTCAAGTCCGCGGCCAACTGGGCTTTGCCTTCGGCTGTGCCGGCGGGGTTCATCTCGTGGTAGCCAATGCAGCCGCCGAGCTTCGGGTGTGCGTTGCATTCCTTCGTGAACAGGTCGGGATCGAAGCGTGCGCCGGCAATCTCCAACGCGGTCCAGCCGCCGAGGGAGTGGCCTACTACGGCAATCCGGTGTTCCGCCACCGCGCCAAATTGCTTGGGCTGGGCCAGGACCGCATCGATGGCGCGGCTCAGGTCAGCCGGGCGTTTCCATAACTGAGCGGCGGTCTGCGGGCTGCGATCTTTGGTGGTGGTGCCGGGGTGATTCACCGCCGCCACCACGTAACCGTTGTGCGCCAAGGCACTGGCCAGCCACACCTGTTTGCCCCAATTGCCGCCGTAGCCGTGGGAGAGCACGATCAGCGGGTGTTCACCGGCAGCCGGCGTTGCATCGGGCACAGCGAGGGCGCCGATGAAGACGGCGTTGTCGGCGATCAGCACGGGTTTGGCGGTGGTTGCCGCGGGATACCAGACGACCATCTCCAACGGGCGGCTGCTCTGCGCGTCGGGCAGGGTGGCGGTCCTGAAGCCGACGGGGCTCTCGGCCGCGAGGGCGGGAGTGGCCAGGCAGAGCAGCAGCGTACGCAACGCGGTTTTCATTGTTGTTATCGTCCTTGATTCTGGTGGCGCATCATTACCCGAAACCAATCGTCTGGGTACCCCCTTACCCTTGGTATTTGCCAACACAGCCCCATAACTAGCGTGTATCCATTGCGCGGAAGAACACACCATGACCCACTCAACCGAAACCGCGATCCTCGCCGGCGGCTGCTTCTGGGGGATGCAAGACCTGTTGCGCCGCTACCCCGGCGTGCTGCACACCCGCGTCGGCTATACCGGCGGCGATGTGCCGAATGCCACCTATCGCAACCATGGCAACCACGCGGAAGCGATCGAGATCGTGTTTGACCCGGCGGTGATCAGCTACCGGCAGATTCTGGAGTTCTTTTTCCAGATCCATGACCCGAGCACACCCAACCGGCAGGGCAATGATCTTGGGCCGAGCTATCGTTCGGCAATTTATTACCTGAGCGAGCAGCAACGGGATGTGGCCGAGGATACGGTGGCGGATGTGGATGCCTCGACATTGTGGCCGGGGCGGGTGGTGACGGAGATTGCGCCGGCGGGGCCGTTTTGGGAGGCAGAGCCGGAGCACCAGGATTATCTGGAGCGGATTCCCAACGGGTATACCTGCCACTTTATCCGGCCGAACTGGACGTTGCCGAAGCGCGGCTGAAAGGGCAGGGGCACACGGGCTTGTGTTGACACAACACCGATAGATCGCAAAAAAACCGAGCCGTCGTCAGGGATCAGGACTTGTCGTACGCCATGTACTCGTTCTGCAACACGATATGGTCCGCCAGGTATTTCGCATCGTGCCAAACCCCATAGATAAACGACGATGCGCGGTTCACCAAATTCGGCAGGCCCAGGAAGTAAATCCCGCTCTGCGCGGAGATCCCGCGCTTGTGGAACGGCTCGCCTTTCTCATCGAATGCATCGACCTTCAACCAGCTGAAATCGAACGTGAAGCCAGTGGCCCAGAGGATCGTGGTCACGCCCGCTTCTGCCAGGTCCAGGCTCAACATCGGATTCATCAAACACTCAGGATCTGGCAATAACTCCCAGGCCTGCGGTTCCGGGGGAAACGGCAACCCGTTCGCCTCGATATAGGCATCCGCATCGCGCAGCACGTCAAAGTAGGCGCGATCCCCTTGAGCCACGTTCTCGGCCAAGCCGGGTTGGAAGGTCATGACGCCGTCTTTCCAATTCTCGGTGACGCCCACCAGATGAATCCCTTGGTGCGCCAGGCGGCGGAAGTCGACCGTCTTACCGCCTTCGTAACCGCTGACCGCAAAGGCGACGTGCTTCTTCTTCGGCTGGATTTTGACTTCATCCCATAGGCCCAACGCACCCAGCCACCAGCAGTAATCGCGACCGCGATAGGCGCGGGGAGGGCGGTAGTGTTCGCCCACCGAGAGGTACACGGTCTTGCCGGCCTTTTGCAGTTCTTCGGCGATTTGCGAGCCGGAGGCGCCGGCGCCGACGACCAGTACTGCGCCTTCGGGGAGTTGGCCGGGGTTCTTGTAGGTGCAAGAGTGCAGTTGATGCAGCGGTGCGTTGGTCGGGACGATGTTCGGGATGGACGGGCGCTGGAACGGGCCGGTGGCGGCGACCACATTGGCGGCTTCGATCACGCCGGCCGATGTGGTCACTTTGAAGCCGGGTCGTCCCACATGACGCTCTACCTGCTGCACCTCGACGCCGGTGCGCACGGGGGCCTGCAATTTGTCCACGTAGGCTTCAAAGTAGTCGGCCATACGCTCTTTGGGGGGGAAGGCTTCCGGCGAAATGCCTTCGAATGTGAGGCCGGGAAACCGGTCATGCCAGGCCGGCCCGTTAGCGACCAGGGAGTCCCAGCGCTCCGAACGCCAGCGTTCGGCGATGCGGTGGCGTTCCAGCACGATATGCGGCACGCCCATCAGCGATAGGTGTTCGCTCATGGCGACGCCGGCCTGGCCTGCGCCGACGACCAGAGTGTTGATTTTTTCGACGGACATAGGCGGTTCCTGCACAGTCATTAGGCGGTTTGGTCCAGCAATTCGGCCACGGCCGTGAGTGCCAGTTGGTAACCCAGCGCCCCCAGCCCGGCGATCACACCGGTGGCGGCTTTGGACACGTAGGAGTGGTGCCGGAAGCGTTCGCGCTTCCAGATATTGCTCATGTGCGTTTCGATGATCGGACCGTCGAAGGCCAGCAGCGCATCGAGGATCGGCACCGAGCTGTAGCTGAGCCCGGCGGCGTTGATCACGATGGCGTCGGCGTTCAATCGTGCCTCTTGAATCCAGTCCACCAGCACGCCTTCATGGTTGCTCTGACGAAAATCCAGGGTCAGGCCCAGGGTCGCGGCGAGGTCTTGGCAGCGGGCTTGGATGCTGGCAAAGCTTTCGCTGCCGTAGGTGCCGGCTTTGTCCAGGCCATAGAGATTGGCGTTGGGCCCGTTGAGGAAAAACACAGGGTGGGTCATGGCGTACTCCAGGTCATTCAGGGCTGCCAGTCATCCGGCACCACCGCGATCACGTCGATTTCCATCAACCACTCCGGCTGGCCCAGGCCCGAGATCACCAGCCCGGTCGAGATCGGGAATACGCCTTTGAGCCACTTGCCGACTTCCTGGTACACCGGCTCGCGGTAGCGCGGGTCGATCAGGTAGGTGGTGGTCTTCACGATGTGCGACAGATCAGAACCCGCCTCTTCTAGCAGTTGCTTGACGTTCTTCATCGCTTGCTCGGCCTGGGCGCGTGGATCGCCGAGGCCGACGAGGTTACCGTCGAAGTCGGTACCGATCTGGCCGCGCACATAGATGGTGTTGCCGGCACGCACGGCCTGGCACAGGTCGTTGTCCAGCGCCTGGTTAGGGTAGGTCTGTCGGGTGTTGAACATGCGGATGCGAGTGTGGGTCGGCATAACGGCAACTCGTGGGAAACGGGATGACGCCAGCTTCACACCGCCCTGACTCCGGCGAAACCAGCATTTGCGCGGGGTAGTGCTTAGGAAAAACCGAAGCCCCTGCAACTCATCGCCTGGCGCGTGACCCGGCACGAACCCTGCAACGCTTCCCCTACAGTCATTGTTGAGAGGGCAGGCGTGATGCTCAGTCGTATTACTCAGCGTCAACTGGAGTATTTCGTCGCGTCGGGAGAGGCGGGCAGCATCAGTGCGGCCGCTGAACGCATCCACGTGTCGTCGCCATCGATCTCGGCGGCGATCACCCATATGGAGGCCGAGCTGGGCATTCAACTGTTTATCCGCCACCACGCCCAGGGCATTTCCCTCACGGCGGTGGGGCGCCTGGTGATGCAGGAAGCCAAGCTGATCCTGGAGCAGATGACCAACCTTTACACCATCGCTTCGGAGTCCTTGAACACCGTGCGTGGGCCGTTGCGAGTCGGCTGCCTGGAGTCGCTGGCGCCGATGATCACGCCGGAACTGGTGTTTGGTTTCGGCCGGGCGTTTCCAGGCGTGCGGCTGACGCAAGCTGAGGGTAACCATGAAGAGCTGCTGGAAAAACTGCGCAGCGGTGAGCTGGATATCGCCCTGACCTACGACTTGGTGACCAGTGCGGACATCGACTTTCAACCCCTGGCGCAGCTGCCGCCGTACGTGATGGTCGGCGAGTATCACCCGCTGGCGAATTCACCGGCCGTCAGCATGCAAGACCTTGAGGCTTACCCGGTGGTGCTGCTCGACACTCCGTGGAGCCGCGACTATTTCCTCAGCCTGTTCATCCAGGCCGGCACTACGCCGAACATCATCATGCGCTCCACCAACCTCGAAACGGTGCGTGCCATGGTGGGCAATGGCATCGGCTATTCCTTTGCGAATGCGCGACCCAAATCGAACCTGTCCCAGGACGGCAAGCGCGTGATCCGCCTGCGACTGGCCGGCGCACACCGGCCGATGCGCCTGGGCTACGCCACGGCCAGCAACACTCAGCTGTCGCGCGTGGTGTCGGCGTTTGCCGAGCGTTGCCGCATGTTCGTGTCCGACCAGTACATCCCCGGCATGGCGCCGCCGAGCTTTTTCGACCCCCATGCGGTGCGGACGCTGACCGGTGTGAATTGAGGATGCTCCACAAAGGGGCACCTATCACCTGGTGGTGAGCGGGCTTGCCCCGCGCTGGCGCGGGGCAAGCCGGCTTATCACTGTAATGTCGCTGCATAGGTTCTGCCTACCCAGTGCCCCGGCTTTTACGAATTGACCCCAAGTGCCTCCCCCCACGACTCTGAACCCATCGATGTAGATCAATTTCTCAGGGCACAGCGACGATGACATTCGACTGGAATTACATGTTTGGTTTGCTGGGCGATGCCGAGTTCTGGCGGGCGACGTGGACGGTGATCAAGCTCAGTACCCTGACCTGGGTCTTGAGCATTGGCCTGGGCTTTCTGCTGGCGCTGGCCAAGCAGTCCAGGCATGGCCTGCTCAGTGTGCCGGCCCGCGGCTATATCTGGCTGTTCCGCAGCCTGCCGCTGCTGGTGTTGTTGATTTTTATCTACAACCTGCCGCAAGCGTTGCCCGGCACCTCGGCGATCCTGGCCGACCCTTTCTGGTCCGGCCTGCTGGCGCTGGTGATCTGCGAAACCGCCTACGTGGCTGAGATCCATCGCGGTGGACTGCTGTCGATTCCCAAAGGGCAGGCCGAAGCAGCGCGGGCGCTGGGCCTGAAGTTTTTCGGCACCCAATGGCGCGTGGTGATTCCCCAGGCACTGCGGGTGGCCTTGCCATCGCTGGCCAACGAATACATTTCCATCGTCAAGCTCACCTCCCTGGTGTCGGTGATTTCCCTGACTGAAATCCTGATGGTCGGCCAGCGCCTGTATTCGCAGAACTTCCTGGTGATCGAGACCATGGCGGCGGTGGCGTTCTTCTACGTGTTTATCGTCACGGTGTTCGACTTCCTGCTCAAACGCCTGGAGCGCTTTCTCGACGTCAACGAGCGCAACGTCTCCCGTGTTCCCGATGCGGCGGTGCTGGCCCTGGCCAGTCAGCAGCGCACAGCCTTGGCGCGTCCGGCCACCCACGGCGAGCCCGCGTTGCAAGCTGCGCGGTTGCACAAGGCCTACAACGATATCGAGGTGCTGGGCTCGGTCAACCTGCAAATACAGCCCGGTGAAGTGGTGTCGGTGATCGGCCCGTCCGGCTCCGGCAAGACTACGTTGATCCGCCTGCTCAACGGCCTTGAACAACTGGACAACGGCGAAATCAGGATCAACGGCCAGCCGTTCATTCACTTGAATAAAGTCGGCGCGCAGAAACCCCAGTACATCGAGCACGCCGAGCATCGCCTGAACATCGGCATGGTGTTCCAGAGCTTCAACCTGTTCCCGCATCTGACCGTGCTCGACAACCTGCTGATGGCGCCGAAATACCATCGCCTGGGCGCGACCGCCGAACTCAAGCAGCAGGCCTACGCACTGCTGCACAAGGTCGGCATGCTCGACCACGCCTGGAAGTACCCGCACCAGCTGTCCGGCGGCCAGCAGCAACGCGTGGCCATTGCCCGTGCCTTGATGATGCGCCCGCAGATCATGCTGTTCGACGAGCCCACCTCGGCGCTCGACCCGGAGAAGGTCAACGAAGTGCTGCAAGTCATCGAAGCCCTGGCCGAGGAGGGCATCACCATGGTGATCGTCACCCACGAGATGAACTTCGCCTTCAAGGTATCCGACCGCATCGTATTCATGGAGAAGGGCCGCGTGGTCTGCGACGACACGCCGGGCGCCCTGCGCAGCGGACACAACCCACGCGTGGAGGCGTTCCTCAAGGACGTCTCGTTGGCGTGACCCCCTCAACGTTCAGGACACACAACATGATCGAGCAAGCGCAAATCGAACAATTCCAGCGGGACGGTTTCTTGGTGGTCGAAGGCGTGCTGTCATCGGCGGAAGTGGCTGAGCTGCAACACGACTTCGACCAGTGGGTCGAAGAAAGCCGCGGCCACTCGCAGGGCTGGGGCGCCACCGTGGATGGCCGCGAGCGCTTTGACCTGGAGGGCGACCACCGCGCCGATCACCCGTCGCTGCGCCGGGTCAGTTCGCCCACCGAGATCTCAGCGGCCTATGAGCGCGTGGCGTTGCACTCGCGCATGGCGGCGATTTCCGCACAGCTGATCGGCGCCAATGGCGCACGCTTTCACCACAGCAAGATCAACTCGAAACTGCCCCACACTGCGACTCAGGTGAAGTGGCACCAGGACTTCCTGTTCACGCCCCACAGCAACGACGACATCGTCACCGCCTTGCTGATGGTCAGCGAAGTGACCCCTGAAAACGGACCGCTGAACGTGATCCCCGGCAGCCACAAGGGCCCGCTGTGGTCGCACTGGCAGCACCAGCGTTTCACCGGTTCCGTGGACGACGCCGTCGTTGACGCGCACTGCCAGCACCCGGTGGCCTGCTACGGCCCCGCTGGCTCCGTGTGCTTCATGCACACCCGTCTGCTGCATGCCTCCAGCCCTAACGAGACCGAACTGCCGCGGACCCTCTTCATCAGCGTGTACGCCGCTGAAGACGCGTTGCCATTCGGCGAAAACCCATTGCCCAGTGCACACGCCGGCCTGTTGGTGGCCGGTGAAGAAAGCGGCTTGGTGCGTTCCACGGACAACCACATGCGCTTGCCGCAGAAGCCCCGTGGCGCCTCGTTCTTCGTGCAACAGGCCGGCCAAGATTCCGCCACTGCCTAACCTCCCAAAAACCTTGCAGGTAATCACCATGACAGCGTTTCGTAAAAGTATTCGTCCCCTTGCCGTGTGCCTGCTGGGCGCCGCGGTTGCGATGACTTCGTTGGCAGCTTCGGCGTTCCAGCAGGACGGCAAGATCATCGCCGGCTCCGACGTGACGTTCTTCCCTTATGAGTACATGGATAACAACAAGCCCGCAGGTTTTGACATCGAGTTCATGGACGGCTTGGGCAAGGTCATGGGCCGCAAGGTCGAAACCCTCGACACGCGTTTCCCCAACCTGATCACCGGCCTGCAGGCCGGGCGTTTCGATGTGACCAACTCGTCGATGTACATCACGGCGGAACGGGTCAAAGTCATCGATATGATCCCTTACCTCAAGAGCGGTGAGTCGATCCTCACCCTCAAGGACAGCAGCTTCCAGCCCAAGACCCCGGAAGAGTTCTGCGGCCACAAGATCGGCTCCATGGGCGCCACCTCATGGTTGGCGCAGATGAACAAGCTGTCCACCGAGTACTGCGTGGCCAAGGGGCTGAAGCCGATCCAGATCAGCGAATACAGCACCGACCCGCAAACCACCCAGGCCCTGCTGGCCCACGCGGTAGAAGCGCAGATCACCGACGCCGCAGTGGCCCGTGGCGTGATCGACAAGCTCGGCAACCGCGTGGTGATTTCCTCCGACACGCTGATCTACCCGGTGCTGAACGGCTTTGGTGTGAAGAAGGGCAATGACACGGTGAAGAAGGCCTTGCTCGACGGCCTGGAAAAATACCGCGCCACGCCGGAATACGCCGCCTTGCTTAAGAAGTACAACTTCCAGGCACCGACCGATGCCGACATCGCGGCGCTGATGCCGAAGTAAACCTATCAGCGCGTGCCGCATTCGCGTGCGGCCGCGCCCTGCGGAGACCGATTCATGGCGTTATCTCACGAAGAACAGGCGCGCATCGACCTGGCGGCGACCTTTCGCATCATCGCGCACCTGGGCATGCACGAAGCCGTGGCCAACCACTTCAGTGCTGCGGTGTCGGCCGATGGCAAACAGTTTTTGCTCAACCCGAAGTGGAAGCACTTTTCACGTATTCGCGCGAGCGATCTGCTGTTGTTGAACGCCGATGATTCGGCCTGTGCCGATCACCCGAACGTGGACCCCACCGCCTGGTCGATCCACGGGCAGATCCATCGCCTGTTGCCGCAGACCCGCGCGGTGTTGCACTTGCACCCGGTCTACACCACGGCAGTGGCGTGCCTGGCCAAGCCGCATATCCCGCCGATCGACCAGAACACCGCGCGTTATTTCAACCGCGTGGCGGTGGACGAACTGTACGGCGGCATGGCCGACACCGAGGCCGAAGGCGCACGCCTGGCCGGGCTGCTGGATGGCAAGAGTCGGCTGCTGATGGGCAATCACGGCGTGATGGTCACGGCCGGCTCCATCGGTGAAGCCTTTGACGATATCTGGACCCTGGAGCGCGCCTGCCAGATCCTCGTCACCGCCTGGTCCACCGGGCAGCCGTTGCGGGTGTTGTCCGATGAAGTGGCGGAAAAAACCGCGCGCGGCTGGGAAGGTATTGCCGATTTCTCGCGCCGGCACTTTGAAGAAATGAAGCAGTTGATGATCGACGCAGACCCTTCCGTGCTCGACTGAGGACTCCACATGACTTTTTCCGTTGTCGCCCGCTGCGCCGAGACGGGCCAGTTGGGCATCGCCATCAGCTCTTCGAGCATTGCCGTGGGCGCGCGTTGCCCGTGGCTGCGGCCCGGCGTAGGGGCGGTAGCGTCGCAGAACATCACCTTGCCGAGCCTGGGGCCGCAGGTGCTGGACCTGTTGGAACAGGGGGTGGCGCCGAGTGAGGCGCTGGCCGCCTTGGCTGGGCAGGATCACAGTGAATATCGCCAGGTGACGGTGATTGATAACGCAGGCCGCACGGCGCATTTCAGCGGCGCGCAGACCCTGGGCATCCACCATGCGGTGAGTGGCGAGCAGTGTGTGGCGGCGGGGAATATGCTCGCCCATCCTGCTGTGATCGATGCCATGGTGGCTGCTTTCGAAAAAGCCTCCGGGCATCTGGCCGACCGCTTGCTGGCGGCGATGCAAGCCGGTGTGGCAGGCGGTGGTGAAGCCGGGCCGGTGCATTCGGCGGCACTGGTGGTGGTGGATGACCTCTTGTGGCCCATCGTCAACCTGCGGGTGGACTGGGCGGATGAAGACCCCATCGGCGCCCTCGACCAGCTCTGGCAGGCTTATCGCGGGCAGTTGCAGGCCTACATCGACCGTGCCATCAACCCGCAGATCGCACCCGGCTACGCCGTACCCGGAGACGATCGATGAACAGCCGCGAACTGCTGGCGCAACTGGTGCGTTTTGACACCACCAGCCGCGAATCCAACCTGGCCCTGATCGACTTTGTGCGCACGTATTTGCAGGACCACGGCGTGGCCTGCGAGCTGGTGTACAACGAACACAAGAGCAAGGCCAACCTGCTCGCGACTATCGGCCCGGCAGAAGTGCCCGGCATCGTGTTGTCCGGGCATACCGACGTGGTGCCGGTGGAGGGGCAGCGCTGGAGCGTGGCGCCGTTTGACCTCACCGAGAAAGACGGCAAGTTGTACGGCCGCGGTACGGCGGACATGAAGGGCTATATCGCCTGTGTGCTGGCGTGCGTGCCGGCCCTGGTGAAGGCTTCGCTGCGCATGCCGGTGCACATTGCGCTGTCGTATGACGAAGAAGTCGGTTGCCTGGGTGTGCGTTCGCTGATCGAGCGATTCCATGAGCAACCGGTCAAACCGCTGCTGTGCGTGATCGGCGAACCCACCGAACTCAAGCCGGTACTCGGCCACAAGGGCAAACTGGCGATGCGTTGCCACGTGCATGGAGCGGCGTGCCATTCGGCCTATGCGCCGGCGGGCGTGAATGCCATTGAATATGCCGCGTGTTTGATCAGCGAGCTGGTGCGGCTCGGCGAAACGCTCAAGGCGCCGCCGCATCTGGATCAGCGCTTTGCTCCGGCGTTTTCCACGGTGCAGACCGGCCTGATCAACGGCGGCAAGGCACTGAACATCGTTCCGCAGGACTGCAGTTTCGATTTCGAAGTGCGTTCCTTGCCCGCCCAGGATCCCTGGCAGGTTGCCCGGCAATTGCAGGCATACGCCGAGCAAACCCTGTTGCCGGCGATGCGGGCGGTGAGCGAGCAATCGGCGATCAGCCTCAGCGAGTTGTCCAGCTATCCGGGGTTGGCCACGTCGCTGGAAAGCCAGGCCGCCGAGTGGGTGGCGCAGTTCTGTGGCTCGCGGGAGTTCGCCACCGTGGCCTTTGGCACTGAAGGCGGATTGTTTGACCAGGCCGGCATTCCCACGGTGGTGTGCGGGCCGGGCAGCATGGAGCAGGGGCACAAGCCGGACGAGTTTATCAGCGTGGCGCAGTTGCAGGCCTGTGATCGGATGCTGGCGCGGGTGCTGGAGTTTGTGAGCCAGCCTGCAAACTAAGGTATACACGGCCCATACCCAAGTAGGATTACGAGCGGTGTTGCCCCGTCGCACACTGTTTTGCAGTGCGATGCACTCGCCGCAAACAACCGGAGAGCGACCATGCAAACCCCGCTGGAAGTCCTGATGAACCAGGGCACAGCGGGGTGTCTGTGACCTCTGGCCGTTATACCTGTGCCACACCCACCCGCCACTGCGCAGGCGGCAGGATCCCATTCACCAGGTAATTGCCCACAATCCGCGACTTGTACACGCGCGGGTTGTGGTTCGCCAGGGTTCGCGCGTTTCGCCACAACCGGTCCAGCGCCTTGTTGCTGGCGGTGGCACTGGCGCCCAGTGCATCGAACAGCGCCGTGGTGGCCGCCAGTGTCGCATCCACCACCGGGTTCACGGCCAGGCACACTTCCAATTCAGCCAGCGCAACCTGCGGATCGTCATCGTGCAACGGTTGGTCATGGGCGATTACATACTGCGCGGTGTGCTCCAGCCGTTGCGCCGCTTGCTGGGCGATGGCTTGCGCAGCGTAGGCCTGGCTGGCGACTTCGCCGATCACTTGCAGCAGTTGCACGTCCTGGCCGGCGGTGTCGGCATTGCCGGTGGTGAAGGTGCGCGCGCGTTGGCGGAGTTCTTCGGCGCCGCTGAGGGCGGCGCGGCGGGCGATGCCGGCGAGGGTACTGAGGTGGTAGAGCTGGAAGAACGATTGACCGTGGCCAAAGCGCTGTTGGGTGAGGCGTACGTCGTCGTCCACCACGGGCGCGTTGTCGAAGATGCAGGTGCCGCTGGCGGTGAGGCGTTGGCCGAAACCGTTCCAGTCATCGACGATCTGCACGCCGGGGGCCTTGAGGTCGACGACCACGCTGTAGATCGTGCCGTCTTCGCCGGTGGCGATGGTGTTGATCAGGTCGCTGTAGAGCGCGCCGGTGGTGTAGAACTTTCTGCCGCTGATGCGCAAGGCGCCAGCTTCGTCACGGTGCAGGCGGGTTTCGAAATCGCCGCGGGTCTGGTTGCCGACTTCGGTGCTGCCGGGGGAGAGCAGGGCGCCCTGGCCGAGCCGGTCTAGCCATTTGGCGCGCCAAACCCGGTCCTTGGCACTGAGCACGTCTTCGCAGAAACCGAAGTGCCCACGCAGGGCTTGGGTGATGTTGGAGTCGGCGGCGGACAGTTCCGTGAGCAACGTCAGCAATTCGACCAGCGTCGCATCCTGGCCGCCGTAACTGGCCGGCAGACGCCAGCGCGGCAAGCCCAAGGCGTTCAGTTGCTGGATCACGGTGGCGAGGCTGCCGCGTGTCTGATCCGCCACCGCCGCCTGCGCGAGAATCTGCGCAAAGAGGGGACGAAACGGCGCGGCCAGTTGTTCGTAGCGGGCGGTGGGCGGTGTGCCCCAGATATTCAAAGTGGGAATCGACATGCAATGGACCTTGCAGAAAATGGTTCAGGTGCTGGGGTCCAGTGGTCTGGTACGGCCACCCTAACTCAGGTGCGGCAAAGTTTTTAATACGAAAAGCAGCTAGCGAGCTGTACGACGGTTCTATCGATAGTGCCTAACAGTATTAAACCCCGCGCTTTTATTGCGTTAGCTTCTACGTCAAACGGCCAGACTGCATACCCACAGATGGTTGAACCAACCCTCCAACCCTGTGGGATTTTCCATGATCAACCGTCGAACACTGCTGTCCTTGCTGGGCCTGGCCTCTCTTGCACTGTCTGGAACGTCGGCCGGAGCCGCCGAGCCGCTGACCCTCACCGTGGGTGATCAGTTTTTCTCCAACCGTATCGTGCTGGAGCTGTCGGGTGAGCTTAAAGACCTGCCGTACAAAATCGATTTCAAACGGTTCAACACCGGCTCGCCGGTGGCCTCGGCCGTGGCCAGCGGCGCGCTGGATGTGGGCATCGTCGGCGACACCCCGGTGATCAGCCTGGCCGCCAATGGTGCGCCGGTCAAAGTGGTCGCCAGCACCCAGACCAGCCTCGACGGTGTGGGTATCGTGGCGCGCAAGGGCATTCACTCGGTGGCTGACCTCAAAGGCAAGACCGTCGCCATCTGGAACGGCTCGTGGAGCCAGCAACTGGCATACAAGGCGCTGGATGAAGCCGGTGTGCCGCGCAGCAGCGTCAACTTCAAATACCTGCTGCCGGCAGAGGCCAGCCTGGCGCTGACCCAGGGCGACATCGACGCCTTCGGCACCTGGGAACCCTACGTGTCGCTGCAGGAAAAAGAAGGCAGCACCCTGATCCGCAACGCCAAGGGCCTGATGAGCGCACCGACCTACATCGTCGCCTACGAGCCGGCCCTGGCGCAGAAAAGCGCGATCATCAAGGACTTCATCGCCCGCCTGACCCGCGCCCGTCAGTGGAGCAACACCCACGTCGATGAGTACGCCGAAGCCTGGTCCAAGGCCAACCAGTCGGCGCCGGAAATCGCCAAGGTGTGGTTCAAGCGCGACGCGATCAAGGTGCTGCCGATCTCGCCGACGATTATCAGCGAGGCCCAGGCCACGGCGGATTTTTTGGTGGATGCGCAGATGTTGAAGCAGCGGTATGACGTGGCGCCGTTGTTTGATCGGGTGCTTTAAACGCGGGGGAAACAAGCCCTCATAGTATCCACCCAATGGTTGTCGGGCCCGGCTACCGGATGTATTTCGTGCGTACGGGTATCACGGCTTACCTGAGTCTGTGGGGGCGCGATAAAACCGACCAGAAAGGGTAGGGGGCAAAGACGCGCTATGAAATGATCCAGAAGCTGATGCTGGCGCCAGGGATTGAGCTGACTGTGCGGCCGATTGCAGGAGCGAGCAAGCCCGCCCCTACAAACCTCTGAATCAGCGCACCAGGCACGGCTGCTTGTTGTTGAAGCGCCACCCCGGAATCAGAAACTGCATCGCCACGCTGTCATCCCGCGCGCCGAGGCCCATGCCTTTGTACACCTCATGGGCCTTGGCGACCGCGTCCATGTCGATCTCCACCCCCAGGCCTGGCTTGTTTGGCACTTTCACGTAGCCGCCTTCGATTTTCAGTGGCGCCTTGGTCAGGTGTTGACCGTCCTGCCAGATCCAGTGGGTGTCGATGGCGGTGATGTCGCCAGGGGCCGCGGCGGCTACCTGGGTGAACATCGCCAGGGAAATATCGAAGTGGTTGTTGGAGTGCGAGCCCCAGGTCAGGCCCCATTCATGGCACATCTGCGCCACGCGTACCGAGCCTTGCAGGGTCCAGAAATGCGGATCGGCGAGGGGGATGTCGACGGATTGCAGTTGGATCGCATGGCCCATTTCACGCCAGTCGGTGGCGATCATGTTGGTGGCGGTCTTGAGGCCCGTGGCGCGGCGGAATTCGGCCATGACTTCGCGGCCCGAGTAGCCGTTCTCGGCGCCGCAAGGGTCTTCTGCGTAGGCGAGTACGTGGTGCTGGTCGCGGCACAGCCGGATGGCTTCTTTCAATGACCAGGCGCCATTCGGGTCGAGCGTGATGCGGGCATCCGGAAAGCGTTCGGCCAGGGCGGTGACGGCTTGGATTTCTTCGTCGCCGCTCAGCACGCCGCCTTTGAGCTTGAAGTCGTTGAAACCATACTTGGCCTTGGCGGCTTCAGCCAGGCGCACCACGGCGTCGGCCGTCAGGGCTGTTTCGTGACGCAGGCGGAACCACTCATCGTCGCTGTCGGCTTCGTTGCGGTAGGCCAGAGGGGTTGCGCTGCGGTCGCCGACATAGAACAGGTAGCCGAGCATTTTTACCGCGTCGCGTTGCTGCCCCTCACCGAGCAAGGCCGCCACCGGGACGTCGAGGAATTGACCCAGCAGGTCGAGCAGCGCGGCTTCCATGGCCGTGACGGCGTGGATGGTGATACGCAGGTCAAAGGTCTGCAAGCCACGACCGGCAGCGTCGCGGGAGGCAAAGGTGCTGCGCATCTGGTTGAGGATGCGCTGGTATTGGCCAATGGGTTGGCCGATCACCAGGCTGCGAGCGTCTTCCAGGGTTTCGCGGATGCGCTCGCCACCGGGCACTTCGCCCACGCCGGTGTTGCCGGAGCTGTCCTTGAGAATCACGATATTGCGTGTGAAGTAGGGGCCGTGGGCGCCGCTGAGGTTGAGCAGCATGCTGTCATGGCCGGCGACGGGGATGACCTGAAAGTGAGTAACGACGGGCGTAGTCATGGCAAGTTCCTGAATAAGCTCAAAGAGGTTTGCTGAGGGCGGCGTTTGTTGGCTCGGCGCTCGGTGAAATCGGAACGGCAGAGGGCGAGGTCTTGGCGAAAAACACCAGGATCGCGGCCAGCAACGAAGTGCCGGCCAGGCCGTAAAGGCCGCCCTGGATCGAGCCGGTGGTCTGTTCCAGGAAGCCGAAGGTGGTGGGGGCGACGAAGCCGCCCAGATTGCCGATGGAGTTGATCAGCGCGATCACCGCGGCGGCAATGCGCACATCCAGGTAACCCTGGGGTATCGGCCAGAACAGCGACGACGCCGACTTGAAACCGATGGCCGCGAAGCAGATCGCCACGAAGGCAAAGATCGGCCCGCCCGTGGTAGACATGAACATGCCCGCTGCCGCAATCAACAGCGCCGCCGCGACCCAAGCCTGCTGGAACTTGAATTTGCCAGACAGCGAGGCGAAGGCATACATGGCGATGATCGAGATCAGCCACGGGATCGAGTTGAAGAAGCCGACCTGCACATCCGTGAGGTCACCCATCTTCTTGATGATGCTCGGCAGCCAGAAGGTAGCGGCATAGATCGTCAGTTGGATGCAAAAGTACAGTGCGCAGAACAGCAGGATCTGGCGGTCCTTGAGCAGTTTGCCGAGGGTCGGTTTGACCGTGGTGAGGGCTTCACGGTCGCGCTGCTCCTGGTCGATGGCGTTGACCAGCGCGTCCTGCTCTTCGCGGGTCATCCACTGGGCGTCGTGGGGTTTCGAGTCCAGCCAGAACCACACAAAGAACCCCAGTGCCACCGAGGCCAGGCCTTCAATGGCAAACATCCATTGCCAGCCATGGAAACCAAAGCCTTCGATCTGCAACAGCGCGCCTGAAAGCGGGCCGGAAATCAGCGACGCAACCGCCGAGCCGCTCAAAAAGATTGCAATGGCTTTACCGCGTTCCGCGCCAGGCAGCCAGCGTGTGAAGTAGTAGATCACCCCAGGAAAGAAGCCGGCCTCGGCCACACCCAGCAGGAAGCGCAGGATATAGAAGTGGGTTTCGTTCTGGATGAACGCCATCAGCGTGGCGACGATGCCCCAGGTGAACATGATGCGGGTCAGCCAGAGACGTGCGCCGACCTTTTGCAGCAGCATGTTGGACGGCACTTCGAACAGGGCGTAGCCGATGAAGAACAACCCGGCGCCGAAACCATAGGCGGCCGCGCCGATGCCCAGATCATGCTCCATGTGCGTGCGCACAAAGCCGATGTTGACCCGGTCGATGTAGTTGAGGATGAACATGATCACGAACAGTGGGAGCACATGGCTCTTCACTTTGCTCACGGCGCGCGCGAGGACGGGATCACGGTGTGGAGCGGCAGATGCATGGCTTGAATTGTTCACAATTCAAAACTCCCCCTGATTATTTTTATGCGGGTTTGCGTGTCTTGTTGATAGACATCATACAAGTAGGTTTCTTGCGACCGCAATCCGCTGGGGAGTGTTTTTCTTCTTATAACGCGGTGGGTAGAACAGATATTCCGGTTATTTATAGCGTGTTTATTGGGCGCGGTGCGGGTTCTTGAGCGAGATTTTTACCGGCAAAGAGCGTGAGGAGGGTATCTGTGAGCGTGAACGATAAGGTTGGTTGTCATACAAGTTGTGGGTTTTTTCAATCAACCCACGCTTGGCGCCGGGCTGGGTGTTAAGCTCCCCGCAGCTCAACCCCGTGGACCTGTTGCAATGCCCATCGAAAGTGGAATCCCCCTGCGTAAACGCTCCACCAACCTGGCCCAGGGTGTGGTCGATGTGCTGACCCAGCGCATTCTGCTCGGCCAATTGAAACCCGGCGAAAAGCTGCCTTCGGAATCCACCATCGTGCTTGAGCACGGTGTGAGCCGAACCGTCGTGCGCGAAGCGATCTCCAAATTGCAGGCCTCCGGGCTGGTCGAGACCCGTCACGGCATCGGCACCTTCGTGCTGGCGCAACAGGCCCAGCAGGGCTTGCGCCTGCATGTGGACACGGTGGCCAGCGTGCGCAACATGCTCGAACTGCGCCTGGGCCTAGAGGTGCAAGCCGCCGCACTGGCGGCATTGCGCCGCACCGACGAACAGCTGGACCACATGCGCCAGGCACTCGATGACTACCAGGCCTCGCTGGCCAACAACGACAGCTGCGTGGAGGAAGACAAACGCTTTCACCAGTTGATCGCCGAGGCCACCGGCAATACCTTCTTCACCGAAATCATGCTGCACCTGGGCAATGCAATGATCCCGCGCACCCAGGTGAAAGGCGATGAACGTGGCGGCGCCGACTTTGCCAAGCTGGGCCAGTTGGCGAACCTGGAACATGAGGCGATCTTCAACGCGATCAAACGCCAGGACCCGGACGCTGCCCGCGCGGCCATGGTGTTGCACCTGACGAACAGCCGGGATCGTTTTTCGGGGGAGCAGGGCCGTTGAACGAACACACTTTGTCCAAACGCCTGGAGCGCGTCGCCGCCAACGTACCGGCTGGCGCGCGCCTGGCCGATATTGGCTCCGATCACGGTTATTTGCCGGTGGCGTTGATGCGTCGCGGCCTGATCACGGCAGCCGTGGCGGGGGAGGTCGCGACCACGCCCTTTCATGCGGCGCAACGTAGCGTGCGCGACAACGGCCTGGAGCAACAGATCACGGTGCGCCTGGCCGATGGCTTGGCGGCCATCGAACCTCATGACGGTATCACCGCGATCAGCCTCTGCGGCATGGGTGGCGAGACGATTCGCGACATCCTCGAAAGCGGCAAGCAGCACCTGAGCGGCCAGGAACGCCTGATCCTGCAACCCAACGGCGGCGAGCAACCGTTGCGCCAATGGCTGATGGATAACGGTTATACGATCCTCAGTGAAGAGCTGCTGTTGGAGAACCGTTTCTACTACGAAATCATCGTCGCCGAGCGCGCTGGGCCAGTGGCTTACACTGCTGAACAGCTGTACTTCGGGCCGCTGCAAATGCAGGCCCGCAGCCCGGCGTTCATCGCCAAGTGGCAACGCATGTTGCGCCAGAAGCACAAGACCCTGTCCAGCTTCGAGCGCGCTCGGCAGGCGGTGTCGCAAGAGAAGCGACAAGAGATTGCCCAACAGGCCAGATGGATTGCCGCGTTACTGGCCTGATACCCCTTCATTCAAACCTGATGACCTAGGACACCGACAATGGCCGACGCCACCGACCTCACTTTCTACGACCGCGCCGACGCGCACATCGAACTGTCGAACCAGCAGCTGCAGGCTCACGAAAACCTCGGCCAGGTCAGCGCCTCGATGATGTTCGGCACCACGCGCTTCAATGCCTGGGCCAGTGCGCGCAACTTCAAGTCCGGCGCGGAAATGGCCGATGCACGGGAGGCGATGTTGAAGTACTTCTGTGACCAGTACCGGATGATGCTTGAGGATAATCTGGATGATCACATCAATAATTTCGACCGGTACAAGGTGATGCAATAGGTCCTTTTAAGCGCCTTTAGGGGGCGAAGTCCGAAGGGGCCTGTGCGGTGGGCTGTTCGGTGATAGGGGACGGACCTGGCGGGTTTGCGATGGGGCTGATCAAATGGGTGTACTCCTCGATGATTCGGTTGATCGCCTCCGGTGGCTCGCACGCCTTGAACTCGATACGAATCTGCACCTCATCGGGATCGCGTTCCTGACCCTCACGCTTGGTGGCGCCAAAGGTCACGAAAAACTTCTCGCTGTGGAGGTCGCCGTTCTCCAGGTCGTGGCTGGCTTTTTGCACCTCAGTGCTGTGCATTTTTACCGACAGGTCTACATCCATCTTGTGCAGCGCCAAACCCTTCGGCGCGACCAGTGCGATCAGCGGTACGCTGATGGTATGTCCCTCGGTCAGCGAAATCTCCACCATCTTGGCTTTCATTGGCGTGCCGAGGTCCTCAGCGTTGTAGTCGAAGAACTGGTCGAACAGCGCAATGTATTGATGGGCGATCAAGTTATGCGTGGCCGCTGCGGCCTGCTGCAACCCGCGGGTGATGTGGCTCAAGTCGCTGGCCGACATGGGTTCCTTGGGGCGCGAAAAAAATGCCATGGTGAGCTCCTTTCAAGTCGAGTGGGTTGCCCCGCCCAGAGGGACGGGGCGGGGTGGGACTATTTGGTTTTTTCCGCAGGCTTGGCGTCAGGCAGTGGAAGCACCCCTGCTTTTGGCAGCTCAGTCGGGCTGGTTGGAGTGGCGCTCGGCAGAGTGACCGGCTTGGTGGCGGCATCGGTGAGGAAATCGATGACGCGCATCAAGGCTTCCGGTGGGTCTTGGCGAACGATTTTGGTCTTGATTTCGTAGCGTGCGCGGGTATCTGTCTTACGTGTCTGGGATGACTTGTGGCTGGCGGCACCTTTGACCGAAACGCTGAAAGGACCCCAGCCCATCTTGGCGTCGAAGCTGCCGGAAACATCATTGGAGCTGGTGTCCTCGGCCATTTGGGTGATGGTCAGCTCAAACTCGATGCTGCCTTCTTCGATGGTGATGTTGGGGTGGCTGATCGCAGCCAGCAGCGGAATGCGCATGGTCTTGCTGACCGTGCCTTTGTAGATGCCCTGCTCATCGACGAGGGTTTCGTCATAGTCAAACTGTACCGAAACGGCCTTGCCGTCCTGGATACACACGCCCATGAGAAAGTCCGCATACGCTTTACTGGCAGCGACTTGGGCCTGGATCATTGCCATCAGCGGCCCGGTAATCATCTTGTCCAGTGGGAGTGCGGCGATCACGCCTCCAATGAGACCTTTATCAATATCTGGCATTTTTAATTTCCTTATCTTGAGTGCGCGAAAGTGCGCAACTTCAATTTATCCATGTGGCACTTTGTGATTCAGTAGGAAGTAATTACCGATGAATGCAAATGTCTTGGCGGCGAATATTGGCGATTTGCCGCAGGCTCAGTCCGTACTTCTCGGCTAATACACTTCGTGAAATGCCATCGGAAATACCCATCTGGATATTCTGATTACGGATCTGCCGAAAAAAATGGTCGGACTTGGGTATCTCCAAAGAAATACCTGCGAAGTCATTGATTAAGGCCCGTAAGGCTTCCGGCGATAAAATCAGCGCCAGCGAAGTACGTTGTGCGTGTTTGGGGATGTACTTGGGGCGACCGCCATATACGCAGGTCAGGCGGAACGCGTTTTCCATACCGATACAGGCAACCAGCACCTGAAGGGAGTGGGGGAGTTGTCGAACATCGATGTGTTCCAGGTCTTTCGGTTCCATCGGCCTAACCTCCTTGTGATGTGAGCTGGTCAGAGCTTAGGAAGTAATGCGTGCGGATAATCAGTAGGAAACTTTACCTATGAAGATGGGGAAGTTTTACCTTCTGAAGAGGGGGAGGCGTGGGTGATGGACTGCAGTTTCCTAAACCCAAGAGGAAACTCACCATGCCCAACAATTCGATAGATATGGCTTTCATCGCTCAGCTCGAAGGCGGTAGCGCCACACGTGGTTACGTGCCTGATCCGGAAAACAGCCGTAGCGGCGTCACCATCGGCACCGGCTTTGACCTGGGCCAGCAAAAGGACCTGACTATGCTGCCCAAGGATCTCAGTGACCGGCTTTTACCCTACCTGGGGTTGATCGGTGCGGAAGCCGTCGCATGCCTCGAACGCCTGCCGCTGAATGTCAGTGCGGAGGATGCGCGTAGGATTGACGAGGCCTACAAGGCACCCTTCATCAAGCGCCTGGCCAGTGATTACAGCAAAGCTGCCGGACGCCCATTTGATGCATTACCCGCTCCGATGCAAACCGTGATCGCCTCGGTTGCCTTCCAATATGGCAACCTTGCCAGCCGAACACCGGAGTTCTGGGCGCAAGTTGTGGCGGCGGACTGGAACGCAGCCGAGAGCAACTTGAGGAATTTCGGCGATCGTTATTCCACCCGACGTTGCAAGGAAGCCGCTTTGTTGGCGAGTGCTTTGTAACACTCTAGGAACAGCCACCCAAGCGAATCTTGGGTGGCTGTTTGCATCAAGGGCAGGGTTTGGCGAGCAACAGGCTCACCGATCGCATCGCGTGGGCATCTTCAACATCGGCGCCTTCGTGCAGAGTGCGCCAGTCCACATCAACGCACAGTGCCGTGACGGCCACGTTGTTGAATAAACCTACTTTGTCTGCAAAGTCATAGCGGTAGGTGGCGCGGGTTGACGCGAAGGGTGTAACGGTCGTTGCCTTATTCAAAACGGTGGACACAAGGTCGGGTACTTGTGCCATGGGTGCAGTGAAGTACGTGGGAGTGTTTTTGTTGAAAAAACCGTGTTCACGCGTGGCTCTCCATAATTGCTGCCACTGAAAATGACTCGCATGGGCGTTTAGTGTGACGGCATACTCTTTTAGCGTTTGAGGTTCAACATCGGCAGTACTGAGCGCGTGCGCCGGCGCCGCCAACATGTATAGCGCTGCCAGTGAGGCGCCCATCAATAATCGACGTTCCATGTTCAACTCCTGATAGTGGGGGATGAAAAAGCCTGTCCGAAAACAGGCTTTTTCCGATTGCCGCAGCCCTGGATCAATAGGTGTCTTCCACCAGATACTCCCAGCTGTCGGCATTGTTAATGACGGCATTCAGGTTCCCGTCATGTTGCTGTGCCTGCTGAACCAGGCGCAGGCAGGCGTCGCGTCCATCAGCATTGTCGTCAGTGTTCAGCACATCGCGGAAATGGCTGGTTTCGTGGATAAGCGTACCGGCGCGGGAGTCATTGCCATACGTCGGGGCCTCGAAGAAGGGGCGGGCGACTGTGATGACGTGCGCCGGGCCTTGAAGGTTGACGTTTACTTTGGCGAACCAGTCAGCCTGCGGGTCTGTGTCATAAAAAACCTGGTTTTGATGAATGTTGCTCAACGCCGTACGAATCAGCCCCAGGCGTCGCGCCAATTCCTGCAGATTCTGAGGATGGGCGACGCCCATCCAAACCCGGGCGACAGTGGCATTACCGGCATTGAGTTGGTCGATGGTGTAGTTGAGTGAACGCAGTGCCGCCCAGCGTGCTGCGCGGAAGGTTCGGTTTTCAGAACTGGTCAATGGACGTACGGGCATGATGAATCTCCAGTGGTGTTAGGAGATTTCAGTGTGAGCGTGGAGAAAAGCGCTAATCAGCAGGAAGTAATTCCGCTGTTCCTACGGACTGCGCCAATAGTTACAGCGGCGTCTTCAGCACTGAGTGCTTTTGCCCCATTTTCGAGCACGGCACTTGCACGCTAAACGCGCGAGGCCGCCTGTCTCCAGCCCCACTACCCACGGCCCGTATCTTGCTTGAGCCAAGCTAATCAATGACATGGCATTTTGCCGTTAGTCATTTCAAGGCTTCACCCCGCGGTGCACCGCGTGGGTCGTTTTTGGGGAGTGGTCGGACATGCACAGCCTTTTATCACCCGGTATCCGCCTGCTGGGGCGTTTCGGCTTTGCGCGCAAGTTCCAGATCCTGTTCTTCCTGTTCATGCTGCCCCTGGCGGGTAGCCTGTGGATGATCGGTTCGGACTATCGCGACAAATTGACCGTGATTTCCAGCGAGCAGTCCGGGGTTCGGCAACTGCTGGCCCTGGATGCGCTCGATGGTCAACTGACGGCCCAACGCAACCTCGCCGCGCGCTGGAAAGCGGCAGACATCCTGCACGCGCCCACCCCGGCGGCGAAGGCGGCGATGGACAAGGTCGACGCCAATTTCCCGGTGATCCTGCAAAGCCTGCAAGCCCTGGGCGATTCGCTCAAAGCCCAGAACGCCAGTGCGGACATCCAGGCCCGCTTTGACGCGTTGCAGGCCACGGTCAAGGGCATGGACTCCCAATCCCTGCGTACCGTGGGCTGGTGGCCGGATGGCTACGACCGTTTCACCTCGGCCCTGACCGCGATGCAAATCTTGCGCGAGCAGATCACCCTGGATGCCGGGCTGATCCTCGACCCATGGCTGGAAACCTACCTGCTGATGCAGATTTCCACCCAGTACACCCCCGACCTGATCGAGCGCATCGGCCGCATGGCCAGTGTCGGTCAGGCGTCCATTGCTTCGGGTCAATTCACCTTGCAGAGCCGTTTGCAGATGCGCGATTTGCGCAGTCGCATTGGCGATGCGCGGGACCAATTGGTCAAGGCGGCGGCCTCACTCAAGGCCAAGCAATATGCGGGTATTGAACCCTGGACGGCGCAGTACGACAACAGCCTGCAACGCCTGGACAGCGAACTCAAAGTGCTCGACGACGGCGTGTTCGGCGGCACCATCAAACTCGACACGGCGGCCTTCGACACCAGTGTCGACGGCATGCTCGACAGCCTGGGCGCGCTGCGCAACCAGTCTCTCGCCTCGCTGGATGCGCGCCTGGGCCACTACCGTGACCGTTCGTTGCAGAAATTCGTGCCGGTGGCAGCAACGTTCAGCCTGCTGGCCTTGGCCGCGTTGTACCTGTTCATGTGCCTGCAAGCCTCGATCCGCCGCAGCGCCAGCGGCATCACCACCCTGGCCGAATCCCTGCGGGACGGCAACCTGTGTGTCGAAGTGGCGGTGGAAGGGCGCGATGAACTCGCGGCCATCAGCACCGCGCTCAACGTGGCGGTGGTGCAACTGCGCACCAGCCTGTTGGGAGTCAATCACGAGACGCAGCAGCTGGGTTCGGCAGTGCTGACCCTCAACGCCCAATCGGGCAACACCCTCACCGAAGTCGAAGACCAGCAACAACAAATCAGCCAGATTGCCACCGCCGCCACCCAACTGGCCGCGACGTCTTTGGGCGTCGCTAGAAGCTGTGAGCACGCTTCGGACAGCGCCCAACAGACCCGGCGCATTGCCGAAGACAGCAGCCGCGACAGCCAGCGCACCACAGCCAGCATCCAGCAACTCAACGTGCGCCTGACCGACACCGCCGATGCGCTGGAGCAGGTCAGCCAGCAGGGGCAGCAGATTCAATCGGTGGTCGACACCATCCGTGGCATCGCCGAACAGACCAACCTGCTGGCGCTCAACGCCGCCATCGAGGCCGCCCGTGCTGGTGAACAGGGGCGCGGATTTGCCGTGGTCGCCGATGAAGTGCGCAGCCTGTCGCAACGTACCCAGGCCTCCACGGCGCAGATCGCCGGCACTGTCGACAGCCTGCGCGCCACGGTCAGCCAGGCAGTCGCCCTGATGGGCGCGGCGTGTGAGCAAGCGCTGACGGATGCGCAATCCGTCACCGGGCTGGGTACCCGTTTGGGCGAGATTGCCGGCGCGGTGCAGCACGTCACCGACACCCTGGCACAGATCGCCACCGCGGTTGAGGAGCAAGCCGCCACGGCGGATGAAGTGAGCGGCAATATCCAGCAAGTGGACCAGGCGGCAGGGCGTTTACTGGACGGTGCGCGGGCAGTGAACCAGGCGGCTGACACCCTGAGCAAAGGCAGCCAGGCGCTGAGCGACAACACCGCGCGATTTCGTCTGAGCTGACCAGGATTTTGTGAAGGGCAAGCGTGTTGTGGTGAGCGGGGCAAGCCCGCTCACCACATTGTCCCGATCCTCATGGCAGGAACCTTCGGTCGCTCCAGGGCTCACTTACTAAGTCGCCCCGTTTCGTCGCCGAAAGGACTCCGCATGACTTCAGCCCCGCCAACGACTCTCCCGCACGGCCCCGTCACCCGCGAGCTGAGCTTGCGCGCGGTCATCACCGGCAGTGTCCTCGGCATCCTCCTTACGCCTTCCAATGTGTATGCCGGGTTGAAGATCGGCTGGTCGTTCAACATGTCGATCATCGCGCTACTGATCGGCTACGCCATCTTTCAGGGAGTGGCCAAGCGTTCCACCGAGCACCTGCCTTGGACCTTGCACGAAAGCAACATCAACCAGACCGTCGCGTCGGCCGCGGCGTCAATCATTTCCGGTGGGTTGGTGGCGCCGATTCCAGCCTATACCTTGTTGACCGGCAACCAGTTGGACGCCGTCCCGATGATCGCCTGGGTGTTCTCGGTGAGTTTCCTGGGCATCTGGATCGCCTGGTATCTACGGCCCTCGCTGCTGAATGACAAGGCGCTGAAATTCCCCGAAGGCATGGCCACCTTGGAAACCCTGTTGCACATCTATAACCACGGCCGCGAAGCCGCGACGCGCTTGAAGGTGTTGCTTAGCGCCGCGTTGCTCTCCGGGCTGGTCAAGTGGGTGGACACCTTTATGTGGGCCTTCCCGCGCTGGTCGCCCAGCGCTCAGTTGGAGCGCCTGACCTTCACCGCCGACCCTTCGCTGCTGCTGGTGGGCTTCGGCGGCATTATCGGCATTCGCGTGGGCCTGACTCTGCTGCTCGGTGCTTTGCTCGCCTGGGGCGGCTTGGGCCCCTGGTTGTTGGCGCAACACCTGGTCACGTTGCCTGCGGACAGCAGCGGCCCGCAGTTCGCTGCGCTGGTGGAGTGGTTGCTGTGGCCGGGCGTGAGCTTGATGGTGTGTTCCACCTTGGCGTCGCTGGCGATTCGTTTGTGGGCGTTGTACTGGTCAACGCACTCCAGCGGTGGATCGACTTGGACAGTGCCCAAGCCAGGTCCGGCTGCCGGTTTTGCGTTGGCGATTGTGCTGGTGGTGAGCCTGCAGGCGCTGCTGTTCGGTATCAACCTGGGCATGGCGTTGCTCACTATTCCCTTGGCGATCTGCCTCGCCGCCGTCGCCGCGCGCGTGGTGGGCGCCACCGGTATTCCGCCCATCGGTGCCATCGGGCAACTGTCCCAGCTGAGCTTCGGCATCGTCGCGCCGGGGCAGGTGCCGATCAACCTGATGAGCGCCAACACGGCCGGCGGCGCGGCCGGGCAATGCACGGACTTGATGAATGATTTCAAGGTGGGCAAGGCCATTGGCGCCACGCCGCACAAGCAAGTGATCGCGCAAATCCTGGGGATCTTCATCGGCAGCATTGTCGGCGTATTCGCCTACCTGGCCTTGATCCCTGATCCGCAATCCATGCTGCTCACCGAAGAATGGCCGGCACCGGCGGTCGCCACCTGGAAAGCCGTGGCGCAAACCCTCACCCATGGACTCGATTCTCTGTCCACCAGCATCCGCTGGGCGATTGTCATTGGCGGCTTGGTTGGCGTGGTGCTGGGTGTGCTGGACAGCACGTTGCCTGCCCATCGTGCCCGCTTCCTTCCGAGTGCCGCCGCCCTTGGCCTGGCCTTCGTATTGCCGGCCTCGGTCTCGCTGATGATGGCCCTGGGCGCGATACTGACCTGGCTGGTGAGCTGCCGCTGGCCGAGCCTCACCGAGCGCTTTGCGATCACCGCTGCCGCCGGTTTGATTGCGGGGGAGAGCATCACCGGGGTAGGGGCATCACTGTGGTCGATGGTGAGCTGAAGCGTGGCTCGGCAAAGGCCGAGCCTGCCATCACGGCCTCAGGCGATCTTCACGTTCATGGTGATCTTCGCGGTAAACACCTTCACCTCACCCTCATCGAAAATATCCACCGGCACGATCTTGTCTCCAGCGGTTGACCAATCAATGCCGCTGCCATCCGCTACGGCGCGGATGTTTGACTTGGCCTTCGCCAGATACTCTACGGTCATGCCCTTGGGAATCCATTTGGCACCTGACGGGATCGACACGTCCGTCATCGTCCCACCCGCCAATTCCGCTGCGTTGCACAGCGCAATGGCATGCACGGAGGCCAGGTGATTGGTGATTTCCTTGCGAAACGGCACGTTGACCACGGCATGCCCAGGGCGCAGTTCGGCGATTTCCGGATTGATGGTGCTGAAGTAGGGCGCCACTTGGCAGGCCATTTGGCTGAACGCTGCCGGGCCTACACTGTTGAACATGCTGAGAAACTGGCTCATGGATTATCCTCGCAATGGGTTAACAGAATAATATTCTGTAACGGAACAATATTCTGTAGATTGCGCGAGTGTCAAGCCATGCCTTCTCTGCAGGCGGCTGTACCTTTAGACTCCGCACATTTGGCGAGCCACTTCATGCACGCACCTGATCTGATCGAGCGCACCTTCCCGAGCCGGCGCAGCGACCTCAAGCGCAGCATCCTGCGCGAGGCCCTGGCCAGCTTTAACGAAGTCGGTATTGAAGCGACGAATATCGAAACCATCCGCGCGCGGTGCGAGACCAGTGTGGGCGCCATCTACCATCATTTCGGCAACAAGGAAGGTATCGTCGCCGCGCTGTTTTTTGCCGCGCTGGACGATCAGGCCGCACTGCGAGAACAACACCTCAAGCAGGCACAAACCGCTCAGGCGGGGGTGGAAGCGCTGGTACGCAGTTATGTGGAGTGGGTGGATGCGCAACCCGAGTGGGCGCGCTTTATGTTCCAGAGCCGCTTCGCCGTGGCCAACGGCCCGCTCAAGGACGAACTGCTCACCCGCAACAAGCAGCGCAATGCGCAATTGACCGAGTGGATGAGCGGCGAAGGCCGCCGTGAGGCGTTCAGCCATATTCCGGCTGAATTGTTGCTGTCGCTGATCATCGGCTCGGCGGAAAGCTACGCCCGTGCGTGGTTATCCGGCCGGGTCAAGCACAGCCCGAATCACTACGCGCAATTGCTGGCGCAGGCGGCGTGGGCCTCGATCAGTCAAACGCCTCCAGAATAAACGCCTCCAGCGTCGCCTCTTCCAGGATCTCCATGGAGAAATGCCCAAAGCGTTTGGGCAGCCAGATAATGCGTCCTCCGGAAGGGGACTGCAGATGCTCACGGGCCAGAGGCACGCCGTTCTCGTTCTCAGGCTGCACACCCGCGGCGATCAGATGGTCATAAGCGATCTCGATGTCCGGCGTGGTGTAGCAATGGCGATAAATCATGCCTTCGCCGTGAGCATCTAACAGTTCGCGCAGGTTCCCGGCGATCGGCTGGACCAGCATGAAGCGTTCCTGCCCCATCAGCACCACGGCATAGCGCACATGCAGGCCGCCGCGTTCCCACACCAAGGTCTTGGAGAGGCGTGCATTGAGGATGCGTGCGTAATAGGCACAGGCTTCCTCAAGGTTTTCGACGAGTATGTCGACGTGGCTGAATTTCAGATCCATGGTGTGTCTCCTTCCGAACCGATCCCCATGGTAACCACGGCGTCCGTCACGCAGAAAATAATTTGTCGGCACTCGCGGAGGCTGGCGTAGTCTGTTTCCAAGACACCCCTCTCGCCCCGCGGAGCACTCAATGATTATCGTCCACCACCTCAACAACTCACGCTCGCAACGCATCCTGTGGCTGCTCGAAGAACTCGGCCTGCCCTACGAGATCAAGCGCTACCAGCGCGACCCGAAAACCAACCTCGCACCACCGGAACTCAAGGCGATCAACCCGCTGGGTAAATCCCCGGTGATCGAAGACGGCGACCGGGTGCTGATCGAATCCGCCGCCATCATCGACTACCTGATCCGCCGCCACGGCCAGGGCCGCCTGCAGCCGGACCCGGCCAGCGCCACCTACGACCAATACGTGCAATGGCTGCATTTTGCCGAAGGTTCGGCCATGTTGCCGCTGATGCTCAACCTCTACGTCGGCCGCCTGGGCGAGGCTGGCGCGCCGTTGCATCCGCGTATCGAATCGGAAGTGGCCAACTACCTCGGTTTCCTGAACGACGTGCTCGCGGATAAAAGCTACCTGCTCGGCGATGAGCTGAGTGGCGCGGATATCCAGATGAGCTTTATCGGTGAAATCGCCAAGGCCCAGGGCAAGTTGCAGGCTTATCCGAACCTGGCGGCGTGGGTGCAGAAATTCCAGGCGCGACCTGCGTATCGCAAGGCAGTGGAGCAGGGCGGGGAGTATGCGTTTGCCAAATAAAGGCCCCGGCGTGACGTTTTAAAGCAGCAGCGGGGCTCCGTTCATTTCTCGTCGCAGTGTTTACAACTGTTAACGAATTGAACGGGGCAATCGCTATAGGCTTGGCGGTGTCCAAACCGGAGTCGTACGCCATGAACCTGCGAGCCATCGCCGCCACGTTGTTTGCCTTTGCCCTGTTGCTGCCGTCACCGGCCGAGGCCGGCACGCCTATCACCCACGTCGCCATTTACCGGGGGCCGGCGGGCTGTGACGACTGTTCCGAAAACGTGGCAAAAGCCCTGCAACGCCTCAACCCTGACTACCACATTGATTTTGTGGGCGCGGATGAGTCGATCGACATCACGCCGCAAACCCTGGCGCGCTATGACCTTTACGTGCAACCCGGCGGCGGCCAGGACATCCCCGGCGCCCTGCGCAGCCTGGGAGAGGCGCGCAGCGAGGCCATCCGTAGTTATGTTGCCAACGGTGGGCGCTACCTGGGGTTGTGCATGGGCGCCTACCTGGCGGATGACAGCAACCTCGGTTTGATCCCGCAGGACCTCGACGGAGAAGCCGGTCGTCCCGGTTTTGAAGTGCCTGGCATTGCCGATGCCGCCGTTCAGGTCACCTGGGCGGGCAAGGTTGACCACGTCTTCTTCCAGGACGGCCCGTACTTTCCCAAAGGGTCACACACCACCATCGCGACCTACCGCAACGGTGATGTGGCGGCCGCGCGGTACACCTATGAGAAAGGCGTGGTGGTGCTAAGTGGCCCGCATCCTGAGGCCGGGCAAGCGTGGTTCGAGAATGCTGATATTCCGTTGAGCAAGATGCCTGAAGGGGATCTTTTCGGCTCGCTGATCCGCAGCTTTTGAGACCCACCTATCCCTTTGCAGTGGTCAGACCAACCTGCGTCAGCGCACCACGTCCAGCGTCTGGATTTCATTCACATAGTGGGTCTGGCTCGATGTCGACTCCAGCGTCAGCGCGACGCCCAGGTCCTCGATAAACGCGCGCGACGATGAATACCCGTCCTGCTCGCAGGCCAACCGGATCGCATCGCCCGTCAGCGACGCAAACACCTGGCGCGCCGGGAAGCGCTCGCCCACCTTGCAGGTCAAGGTGGTTTCGGTCGGTTTGTCGGTGGACTTGACCGGTACATTGGCCATCTTCAGATGGGCACTCAAGGTCTGGCCCGGCGCCCAGCTCGTCGGTAGTTTCACCTCGGCCTCGCGGGTCTGCAGTACCTGGCCGTCGCCCACACCGTTCATTTTCGATTTCAGCTGGATCAGGTCCGCCAGCATCAAACGGTCCACATTGAAGGCGCTGCCGTAGGCTTCATTTTTCACCAGCAAACCGCCCTCGGCCTTGAACCGGATCGTGATCGGTGCGTCCTTGCCCGCGCCATTCTTTGACAGGTAGGTGTAGCTCAACGTCTTGAACTTGGGCTGCAACAGCGGCGAGTCGAGGCCCTGGAGCACGTTGGGCGGCACCGGCACATCGGCGAGGTTAGTGTCGGCCACGGTGCGCGGGTAATCCACCGGCGCAATGTCCGGCCGCAACAGCGCCAGCAACCCGGCATTCACGCCGCCCTGCACCGAACAGCTCACACGGGAATACTTGCCCTCCGGCTCCACGATCAGCACCCGTTCCACATTGCGCAGCCCCGGTGCCTTGCCCGGCATGGGTTTGATCGCCTGCCAACTGTTGCCCACCTTCAACTCGCTGCGCGTGTATTGCCCCTCGCCTTTTTGCAGCGCCCCCGGTTGGTCCAGCAATGCCGCGAAGCGCTGGGCGACGTCATCAAGACTGCCGTCCACCGTGAAACCCCAGAAATAATACAGGCCCAACGGGCCAAGATCGCTGACCTCGTCGTTGTAGGACAGCAGCTTCAACCCCGCAATGGCTGGCGCGCTCACCGGCACCGCAGTGGCCTTGGGGTCGGTGCGATCGCGCACCGCGATCCAGGCGAAGTCCTTTTCCTGCTTGAGCGGTGCATAGGCCTGCCAGGCGTCACGGTGGGTGTTCAGACGGCTGAAGAACGTCTCGTCACAGCGGGTGAAGGCCTTGAGCGTGTCGACCAACGCAGCGTCGTCGGCCTGGGCAATCGAAGGCGACAGCAGGGCAGATGCGAGCAGGGCAGCGGAAAACGGCAACTTCATGGGAAAGGACTTCCTTATCGGCGGGCGAGAAACAGGGCGAGGCATTATCCAGCAGTTGGGCGCCAGGCTCTAGTTGGCTGAGCGCGTCAGGCGCAAACGCCAATTGCCGCCGTGCTGAGCATGGCAGGCTTCTTCAGAATCAACGTGAACACAACGCGCCAAATGTACAGGCGGGATCTCGGCGTCGTGCAGCGCGGTGGCGGTCAGCTCGCGGAGACGTGCATCCAGCCCCGTGGCCACGGCATGCGCCTGGTTGGCGCGGGTGTCGAAGACCCAAGTGATGCGCAGACTGTGGGGGAAGTCGGCGTAGTTGACGGTGTGGGTCAGCCATTCAAACCCTGGGATTTCGGCTTTGGCGGTTTCGCAAGCGTCGGTCAGGGTGGCGACAAGGCGACGTTCGATGCGGGCGCTGTCGCGTTTTGATGAAGTCACAGAAAGCTCCGAAAGAAGGCAGGCACCGCAGATTAACAGGGTGCAGGTGACGGCTAGGGCTGAATTCTTAGCGCACTGATGATAAACCCATGCAGGCTATTGACCGCCTTCGACCCGCGAGACGCCCGGCTGCGTAGAATCGACACCTCCATCGGCTCGATATTCCCCAAACCGTGCTCGCTGCCCAAGACCTGAAGTGACGGCTGCACCGTGCACTGAGTAATCGCGGCAATCGCGAGCCCGCCCTCAACCGCAGCCACTTGGCCGGCGAGGCTGGAGCTGTTGTACACCACCTTGAACTGACGCCCCTGCTGGGCCAGTGAATTCACCGCATACCGGCGAGCCAGGCTGGCGCTTTCGTAGACGGCGATAGGCACCGGGTCCCGGCGCCACAGTTCGAACTGAGGCGAGCCTACCCACACCATCGGTTCCTTGAACAGAAAGGTGCCACTGTGCGGCGAGTCCCTGGACACCAGCGCCAGATCAAGGTCACCACTGCGCACGCGTGGGATCAGTGCGGTGGACTGTTCACAGGTCAGTTCGATGTCCACACCGGCGTAACGCGGCGCAAAACGCTTGAGCACCGGCGTGAGGTACTTTGCCGCATAGTCTTCCGCGACCCCGAGACGAATGCGCCCGGTCAAGGCTTCACCATGAAACGCCGCCTGGGTTTCGGCGTGCAAGGCGAGCATGCGACGGGCAAAGCCCAGCAATGTCTGGCCGTCATCGGTCAACTGCAGGTGCCTCGGGCCTCGGTTCAACAAAGGCCGTCCCAGCGCGGCCTCCAGTTTCTTCATTTGCATGCTGACGGCGGACTGCGAACGGTTGACCTCATGGGCCGCGCCCGACAGCGAACCGGCGTCCACCACCGCCACAAAGCACTTGAGCCAATCGATCTGCAAATCACTGGAAGGCATGCGGTTTACCTCTATTCGTTTATCGAATGGCTGTGTAGTGAATTATGCGCTTTTCATGATAGCCGTTCGCTCGCAGGATACGGGCTTGAATCCACCGTTGCCGGACCTGATCATGCCCTTCGAGACCTGGTTGCTCTACCTGTTCACCTGCTGTGGCATAGCGGTAGTGCCTGGCCCCAATGCGTTGTTGGCGCTGACCCATGGCGCGATCCATGGCAGCCGTAAAACCCTGTTCACTATCAGCGGAGGCGTGCTCGGCTTTGCCTTTGTGCTCATGCTGTGCGCACTGGGCCTGGGCGCGTTGATCCAGGCCTCCGCCACCTGGTTTACCGCCTTGAAAGTGGCTGGTGGACTGTACCTGATCTGGTTGGGTTTCGGGTTGTGGCGATCCGCCCCGGTCAGCCTGGACGCGGCCGGCGCCCCGACGCTGAGCAGTGGGTCGCTGTTTCGTCAGGGACTGGTTTCGGCCATTTCAAACCCCAAGGCTTTGCTGCTGTTTACCGCGTTTATTCCACCTTTCCTGGACCCGCACAGAAGCCTCATCGCGCAGACGGCCACCATTGCACTGACTTACGCTGTCGTCGAGTTTGTCGTTGAATACACAGTGGCCAGCGCCGCACACCGGGTTCGACCTTGGCTGGCGCGTAGCGGGCGACGGTTCAATAAAGTCTGCGGTGGGTTCTTTGTGGTGTTTGGGTTGGCGCTGCCCATTCACAGCTGAGGGCAAGGCTTCCCTTTGTTTCTTCTCAATCACCGGCGACAACGCGCCCGACGCCAGCTCATTCAGGATAAACGCCTTGGCCGGCGGTCAATTGCATCACGCGTTTCACCAGGTGTTCTTCATCGCTGACGATGACGCTGGCGTTGCCGTAGGTGCAGTCACGGCGGCGTGGGTAGAGGCTCAAACCACGTCAGGCGCGGCGATGTTGCAATATTGCCCTTTGAAATACAGCAACGGCTGCGTCGCTTCCGCCTCTTGCAGGTTCAGTGCTTTCACTTCGCCAATCACGATCAGGTGATCTCCGGCGGCGTGTTCGGCGTGAATGTCGCAGTCCAGCCAATGCAGGCTGCCGGCGATGATCGGGTTGCCCAGCGGCGATGCCTGCCAGTCGACGTCGTGCCACTTGTCGGTGCCGCGCCGCGCGAACTGGTTGGAGATCCTGACCTGCGCGCCCGAGAGGATATTGACGGCGAATCGACCGGCCTGACGGATTTTGGGGTAGCTGGCGGAACTGGCCATGACGCTGAATGACACCAGCGGTGGGTTCATCGACACGCTGTAGAACGACTGGCAGGTGAAGCCAATCGGCTCGCCATCGATGTGCGATGTAATCACCGTGATGCCGGAGGCGTAGTGCCCGAGCGCTTCGCGAAAACTCAAGGGCTCGATGGCCGCACGGGGACGTGACAGGGTGGGCATCAGTTCGACAGTTCTCGGCGGATGATTTCAGCGCCTGCACTCAACGCATTCAGCTTGCCGCGTGCCACGCGGCGGGGCAGGGGGGCCATGCCGCAGTTGGTGCACGGGTAAAGCTTGTCGGCATCCACGAACTGCAGGGCTTTGCGCAGGGTATTGGCGACTTCTTCCGGTGTTTCAATGGCGTGGTTGGCCACGTCAATGGCACCGACCATCACCTTTTTACCGCGAATGAGTTCGATGAGTTCCATGGGCACATGGGAGTTATGGCATTCCAGCGAGACGATATCGATACTGGATTGCTGCAGCTTGGGAAACGCCTCTTCATATTGCCGCCACTCGGAGCCCAGCGTCTTTTTCCAATCGGTATTGGCTTTGATGCCGTAGCCGTAGCAGATGTGCACCGCGGTTTCACATTTAAGGCCCTCGATGGCCCTTTCCAGGGTGGCAACGCCCCAATCATTCACCTCATCGAAGAAGACGTTAAAGGCCGGCTCGTCAAACTGGATGATGTCCACACCCGCCGCCTCCAGTTCGCGGGCTTCTTCATTGAGGATCTTGGCAAATTCCCAGGCCAGTTTTTCGCGACTTTTATAGTGGTTGTCATACAGCGTATCGATCATCGTCATGGGGCCTGGCAGGGCCCACTTTATCGGTTGATGAGTTTGGTGGCGCAGGAACTTGGCGTCCTCGACAAACACCGGCTTTTGACGCGTGACAGCACCCACCACCGTCGGGACGCTCGCCTCATAACGGTCACGGATTCTGACAGTTTCACGCTTCTCGAAATCAACGCCGCCGAGGTGCTCGATAAAGGTGGTGACGAAGTGTTGGCGCGTTTGTTCACCATCACTGACGATATCAATGCCGGCGTTTTGTTGTTCTTGCAGGGACAAGCGCAACGCATCTTGCTTGCCCTCGAGCAAGGCCTCGTCTTGCAGTTTCCAGGGCGACCAAAGTGTCTCGGGTTGTGCAAGCCAGGACGGTTTAGGCAAGCTGCCGGCCGTTGAAGTAGGTAATAACTTTTTCATTCGGGGTGACCTTGTCATTTTAAATGAATCAACGCGCGCCGTGGGCAGACCACTGCTCCAGCACCGACTGGTAGGGCTTGATGAAGTTTTCCTCAACAAATTTGCCCTGTTCAATGGCCAATCGGCTGCGTTCTTCGCGGTCATACACAATCCGCGTTAATGAATAATCTTGGTGTTGCAGGCTGGGCTGGTAAGATTTACCGGCTGCAGAGTTAGCGTTGTAGATCTCCGGGCGGTAAATCTTCTGGAAGGTGTCCATAGTGCTGATGGTGCTGATCAGCTCAAGCGTGGTGTAGTCGCTGAGCACATCGCCAGCAAAGTAAAAAGCCAAGGGCGCCACGCTATTGGCAGGCATGAAATAGCGCACTTTCAGCCCCATCTTCTTGAAGTATTCATCCGTCAGGGAGTATTCATCTTGCAGGTATTCGACGCCCAGTACAGGGTGCAGGTTTTCAGTGCGATGATAGGTCTTGGCACTCGACACACTCAGGCAGATGACGGGCGGCTTGTTAAAGTGTTCTTTATAAGTGCTTGAGTTGACGAAGCTCTTGAATAACTTTCCGTGCAGCTCCCCAAAGTCAGCGGGTGTGCTGAAGTGGGGCCGGTCCTTGTTGTGCTCCAGCAAGCGCACGCTGAAGTCATAGTCGCGCACGTAAGAGGAGAAGTTATTACCGACAATGCCTGGCAGGCGCTCGTTGGTTTTTCGATCGACAATATGGGTTTTCAATATTTCAATCAACGGAATGGCATGGCCGCTACGTTGATCATCGATGTCCATTTCAACGGAAATGATGTCAAGTTCGACAGAATAACGATCGCCTTTTGGGTTATCCCAGTGGGCCAAGGCGTTGAAACGGTTGTCAATCATCCTTAACGTATTGCGCAAGTTTTCTTGACGACTCGCGCCCCTCGCCAAATTGGCAAAGTTGGTGGTGATGCGCGTATTTTCGGCGGGGTGGTAGTGTTCGTCGAAACGAATGCTCTTGACCGTAAATGCAAACTCTTTGTTCATTGTGATACCACACCCTTTTTGTCGCGATAGAACCTGAAGGTATTGAGTGTTCAGGTACTTATTCAGCGGTCTATAACTTGTCTTTAAGTAAGGTGTATTTTAGGCAGGGCTATAACGTGAGTGAAACTGAATTGATTTCACTGAACCTTTAGCCCTCCTCATGATGGTGCATGTCCGTTGAAGACGTCGTTGCCGGTGCCAGCATCAAAACCAGCCCCTTTCTGTGCAAACCGGTCTACCATGCCTCCCCGGCAGTGGTTCCACGCGCTACCGATCTCTCTCTTGCAAGGTATCGCCCATGTCCATCGACCAGATTTCCCTCCCTAAAGGCGTAGGCCCGCACGCCAGCAAACTCCTCGACGCCATCACCGGCGCTGCCACCCACGAAGCACTCAACCGCGCCGGTGGCAAGGCCGAAGGTTTTGTTCTCGGGCTGGAATCCACCAAGGCGATCAAAAGCCAGGTCGCCGAGTCGCTGTATGTGGCCTACGACGACGCGGCGAGTCACCGGGCAACTGAATTGAACGGCTAGGTGCTAGTCCTGTCATGAGGGTGCGCTAGAGTGGGTGCCTGACGCTGGCCCGATAGAAAGGAATGCCCATGACATTGACTGTCGACGATTTGCTCAACCTGGCCATGGCCAACCCCATCAACGCCGAAATCACCGCGCGCCTGCCTGACCTCGGGGTGGACCAGTGCTTTCTCACGGCGGGCTGCCTGTTCCAGGCGGTGTGGAATCATCAGTCGAACCTGCCTGCTGCCCAGGGCATCAAGGACTACGACGTTTTCTACTTTGATACGGACCTGTCCTACGAGGCTGAGGACGCGGTGATCCGTGCGGCCGAGGTGTTGTTTCAGGACCTGGGCGTGAATGTGGAAGTCAAAAATCAGGCACGGGTTCATCTCTGGTACGGCGAGCGGTTTGGTCGGCCTTATCCGCAGTTGCACACGGCCAAACAGGGCATCGACCGGTATCTGGTCGCGGGCACCTGCATCGGCCTGGAGATTGCGACGGGCGAGGTGTACGCGCCCTATGGGCTGGAGGATGTGGAGCAGGGGGTACTGCGCATCAACCCGGTGCATCCGGAGCCTGAGTTGTTTATGCAGAAGGCCCGCAGTTATAAGGCGCGCTGGCCTGGGTTAAGGATTGTGGAGCCTGCCTGGCTTTAGCGAGGCTGCGAAAGCGCCAGGCCAGGCGATAAAGTGGCCCGGCATTGCCAGTTCCCACCTGTTGATCCGCAGTGAACTTTTACCTGCATACAACACGTCAAAGCTTGAAATGCCCAGCCAAGGACCGCTCATGACGTTCTTCATTTTCCTGCTCGCCTGCGCCGCCGCTGCCAGTACCGGCATGCTCTTTAAACCCGGTGCCTGGTACGAATCCCTGGTCAAACCCAGCTTCACCCCGCCCAATTGGCTGTTCCCGGTGGCGTGGACGCTCATCTACCTGCTGCTGGCCTGGGCCGGCTATCGCCTGAGCCTGATGCCTGGCAGCCAAACCGTGTTGGCGCTGTGGGCGGCGCAGATTGCGTTGAATACCTTGTGGACGCCGGTGTTCTTCGGTGCTCATCGCCTCCTGGCCGGGATGGTGATTCTGGCGGTGCTGTGGCTGACCGTCGCGGCGATGGTGGTGTTGGCGGTGCAGTTGGACCTGATCACCGGCTTGATCCTGTTCCCGTACCTGGCGTGGCTGTGCGTGGCGGCGGCGCTGAACTTCTCGATCCTGCGGAACAATCGCTGATGGCTTATCAACCCTGGCCCGCCAGTGAGACAGAACGGGTCGAGATGCGCCGCTTCAATCAAAAGCTCGCCTGGTTGCCGCGCTTCAAGATCCGTAATCGGGTCACGCCGCGTTTGATCCAGGCGCTGTTGCGAGTCAGTCAAAAGATCAAGAAAGCCCCTCTGGCTGAAACCCACTGCGCCGACTCAGTGCCCGTGCGCATCCTGCGCCCAAGGGGCAAGCCCAAAGGCGTGGTGCTGGATATCCACGGCGGCGGCTGGGTGATCGGCAACGCGCAGATGGATGACGACCTCAACCTGGGCCTGGTCAATGCCTGCGACGTGGCAGTGGTGTCGGTGGATTATCGGCTGGCGATCGACACGCCGATCGAGGGCCTGATGGACGACTGCCTGGCGGCGGCGCGTTGGCTGCTCGCCACCGAGGAATTTGCCGACCTGCCGGTGATCGTCGTCGGCGAATCGGCCGGTGGGCATTTGGCCGCGGCCACCTTACTGGCGTTGAAGCAATGGCCGGCGTTGCTCCAGCGGGTGAGCGGCGCGGTGTTGTATTACGGCGTTTATGACCTGACCGGCACACCCAGTGTGCGCACGGCGGGGCCGGACACCTTATTGCTGGACGGGCCGGGCATGGTCGAGGCGCTGCGCATGCTCACGCCGGGGTTGAGCGATGACATGCGTCGGCAGCCGCCGTTGTCACCGTTGTATGGCGACTTTGAAGGCCTGCCCCCGGCGTTGATGTTTGTGGGTGAACTGGACCCGTTGAAGGATGACACGCTGTTGATCGCTGAACGGTGGCCGGGGGCAGAAGCGCATTTGTTGCCGGAGGCGGCGCATGGCTTTATTCATTTTCCGGTGGCAATGGGGGCGAGTGTGCTTGCCTATAGTCGCCAGTGGATAAGGCATCGTGTGAATGGGCCTGGAACTTAAAAGTTGATCGGTTGGTCAGGTTGTTCATCTTCCATAACAAGGGTTCCCCTATGCGCGAATACACCCTCAACTACCTGTTCAACGACGAACCGCGGACCCACGTGTTCGCACTCCAGCAACCCCAACTGCCGGTGCATGAAGCGGCGTTGCACTTGCTGCAGTTGCATTTCGGCGATGCGGAAAATGGTTTGATCCTGCCGCCTGCGGATGCGACGCCGGATGAAATTCTGCAGCAGGCACAGGTGATGGGCATTACGCAGATCGAGGTTGCATGAGCCCAAGGCCGAGTATTCAGGCAGTCACAGCGGCGGATATCCCTGAGGTCATGAGGTTCGTGCTGCGCGCCCGCGCCGAGCTTTTCCCCACGCTCAGCGCGACGGGAGTGCCGGCGGACCTGGCGCATTTCGAGGCGACCTACCTGCAGGGCGATGGGCAGTTTCTTGTTGCTCGCGATGAGGGCCAGATCGTCGCTGGCATCGGCTATCTGCCCTATGACGGGCGTTTCCCGCAGTTGAATTACCAGGGCCGCAAGACCGTGGAGGTGGTGCGCCTGTTTGTGCTGCCGGCGTTTCGCCGCTGTGGTCTGGCGGGCGAGTTGTACCGTGCGCTGGAGGTGCAAGCTAAAGAGGATCGGGTCGCGGTGATGTACCTGCACACCCATCCGTTTTTACCGGGGGCGATTGATTTTTGGCTTCGACAGGGGTTCGAGGTAGTGGATGTGGACGCGGACCCGGTGTGGCGCACGACGCATATGCAGCGCGCCCTCTAACACAACAGTTGAATGCCCTGATCAGTTCGGGCGCAAGCGCAGTATCTGCGCCCCATCGAACGGGTCCGTCAGGTAGTGCGCCTGCACCCCAAACGTCTCCTGCAAACGCTGCGGCGTCAGGACCTCCAGTGGTTTACCCAGCGCCACCAACCGCCCGTGATCCAGCACCGCCAGCCGATCACAGGTCAACGCTTGATTCAGATCATGCAGGGCAATCAAGGTGGTGACGGGCAACCCTTGCACGCCCTGCAAAATGCCGAGCTGATGCTGGATATCCAGGTGATTGGTCGGCTCATCCAGCAACAGGATCTGCGGCCGCTGCGCCAACGCACGGGCGATGTGCACGCGTTGGCGTTCACCGCCCGAGAGGCTGCGCCAGGCGCGATGGCTCAAGTGGGTGGCGTCGACGTCACGCAAGGCCTGATTGACGATGGCGTCGTCTTCGCCGGACCACGGGCTCAGCGCTGACAACCATGGAGTGCGGCCCAGCGCCACCGCGTCGAACACGCGGATGGCGTCGTCGGTGTCGGCCTGCTGTTCGACCACTGCCAGCTGCTGCGCGATGGCGCGGCGCGACAGCTTGCCCAGGTGTTGGCCGCCCAGTAAGACTTCGCCGGACGCCGGCGTGCGCAGCCCGGCGAGCAGCTTGAGCAAGGTGGATTTGCCGGAGCCGTTCGGCCCGACGATGCCGAGGGTTTCGCCCGGCTGCACGTCCAGATGGATATCGCGCAGCAACTGCGCTTCACGCACCTTGAAGCCCAACCCTTTGCAGCTCAGTACTGTCATCGCGCATTCCTCCGGCCAATGAGGATCAGCGCAAACACCGGCGCGCCGACCAGCGCCGTGACCACGCCGACCGGAATCACCTGGCCTTTGATCAAGGTGCGCGACAGTACATCGGCTGCAATCAAGAACAACGCGCCGCCCAACGCACTGGCCGGCAGCAAGCGCGAGTGCCCGGTGCCGAGCAGCAGGCGCACGGCGTGGGGGATTACCAATCCGACAAAGCCGATGGAGCCAACAATCGACACCATCACCGCCGTCACCAGGGCCGCGCAGCCCACCAGCACAAATTGCACCCGGCGCACCGGAATGCCGAGGGACGCTGCCGAGTCGCTGCCGAAGGTAAACGCATCCAACGCACGGCGGTGCCACAGGCACACCGCCAAGCCTGCAACGGCCACCGGCACCGCTAACCACACCGAGGGCCAGCGCACACCACTGAGGTTGCCGAGCAGCCAGAACAGGATGCCGCGCGCCTGTTCGGAACTGGCGGATTTGGTGATCAGGAAGGCGGTGAGCGCATTGAACAACTGCGAGCCGGCAATGCCCGCCAGGATGATCTGGCCGGTGCCGCTGGCCGAACCGCTGGCGCGCGCCAGCAGGATCACCAGCGCAAACGCCGCCATGGCGCCAACAAACGCGCCCGCCGACAACGAAATCAACCCGCCGCCCACGCCGATCAACGCCACCAGCACCGCGCCAGTCGAAGCGCCGGCACTGATGCCCAGCAGGTAGGGATCGGCCAGTGGGTTGCGCAACAGCGATTGCAGGATCACCCCGCACGTCGCCAGCCCGGCGCCACACGCAGCGGCGACCAGGGCGCGGGTGAGGCGGTAGTTCCACACCACGCCTTCGTCGATGGGGTCAAGCACGTAGCTGGCCGCCCACAGTTTGTTGGCGAGCACCTGGAGCACGACTTGCGGCGAGATGGCGGTTTCGCCGATCGCCACCCCCGCGAGTAGGGCGGCTAATAGCAGGGCCAGGGCGAGTAGGGTGCGCGTCATTTGGGCAGGTCGTAGCCGTCGATGGCCGTGGCCAGTTGCTCAAGCCCGTCGAACGTGCGGATGCTGGCCTGCAGCGCCAGGGCATCGAGGATGATGATGCGGTTGTTTTTCACCGCGTCCATGTTGCGAGTCACGGGATCGCTGCGCAGGAAGGCCAGTTTCTTTTCATGGTCGTCGGCGGGGTAGCGGCGGCGGTCCATGCGTGCGATCACCAGAAAGGTCGGGTTGGCCTTGGCGAGGGTTTCCCAGCCGACGGCGGGCCATTCTTCATCGGATTGCACCACGTTGTGCAGACCGAGGGTTTCCAGCATGAACTCTGGAATGCCCTTGTGGCCGGCCACGTAAGGATCGCTGGCCATCTCGGAACTGGAGAACCACACCAAGGCACTGGCTTGCTTGAGGCCTTTGCTTTGCACGGTGGCAACAGATTTGGCCAAGCGTACCTTGAGGTCGTCGTTCAACTGTTGGCCGCGCGCCTGTACGTCGAAGATCTCGGCGAGTTGGCTGATGCTTTTATAGATCGTCTCGATTCGGAACGGCTCCAGCCGTGTGCCGTCGGCGCCTACCAGGTTGTCCTTGCCTTCGCAGTCGGAGGGCAGCAGGTAAGTGGGGATCTTCAGTTCATGGAATTGCTCGCGGGTGCCGACCACGCCCTGGGGCCCGACCACCCACTCCAGCTCGGCGGCCACCAGCTGCGGGCGCTTGGCGATCACGGCTTCAAAGCTCGGCTCATTGTTGGCTAGCCGCTCGATGCCGTCGTTCTGCACCTTGTACTGCGGCAGTACGCTGTTGAACCACAGTGAGGTGCCGACCACTTTGTCGCCCACGCCCAATGCGTAGAGCATCTCGGTGGCCGCCTGGCCGATGGTCACGCTGCGGGCGGGGGCTTGCTGGAAGGTCAGGCGACTGCCGCAGTTTTCCACGGTCAGCGGGTAGTGGGTGGGCGCGGCTTGGGCGAGGGCACAGAAGCCCAGGCCGGTGAGCAGGGCGGTAACGCGTGGCAGCATGGGGCAATCTCCGAATGAACCGTACGTGCCATTCGGAAATACACCCTTAAGCGCTGCACTAGAAAAACAGGCAAGAATGTCCTTCCCGGACACCCCGCCGGTTGGTAATTGAGCTTGGGCCGGCAGGTCTCCTGACTGATGCGTCGTCGCCAGGCTCCGGCCTTCCCGGACAAGGTCCAGTGGCATCAGGGAGCAGGCTCAGCACCTACAGTTGCGGGGGCAGTTCCGATTGGCGAGGGTGTACCGCGCTTCGGATTCCCTATTAGTCCCGTTTGGGAACCGGCGCGGTATGGTAGTTGATTAGGGCGGGGCGATATAGCCCGAGGCACGCCCGGTCAGAGACGAATGTCTTCAGGCCCCTGTATCAGGGCTTCAATCCGCGTGCCGGTGGCGCGTTCTTCGTTGCTGAAGCCGTCGTAGTCGGCCAGGTTGGCAAAACGCAGGCCGGTGAGGCGTTCTATCTGGATTACGCTGCGCTGGTAGGTCCTGAGCTGGCCGAACACCAGGTCGAGCTGGCCCAGCTCGCGGCTCTGGTCGATCATGTAGGCGCTGGCCGAAGGCTTGCCGTCATCGCTGAGGTAGGCGACCACTTTCCAGAACGCCTTGGGGATCTGGACGCCCCGGTACACCCGGTCTTCGTCGGCGAACACCGGGCCGGTGAACACGGTGGCTCGGGCTTTCCAGCGCTGGGTGTTGTCGAGGATGTAGTCTTCGAGCTCCAGCCACGTTTTCTGGTTGAACCCGCTCATCTGCGGTGAACAGTTGGTGAAGTGGAAGGTGTCGAAGTTGGCGGTTTGCGCCGCGTCGCCCCAGTTGGGGTCTTGTCGGCGCACCAGGTGGCCGCGATCCAGGCCGTTGCTGGCATACAGTGCTTCGCCCACCTGCGCATCAATGGGCAGGCGTCCGTCGTAGGCCCAGGTGTCGTTGCTGCGAATGATGTCCATATGCTGCCCGCCATCGATGTTGACGCCCACATACAGCGCGAGCCGCTTCGAGCGTGACATCGTTATCGAGAAGTGCGTGTAGTCCAGGCGCTTCTGGACATCGCCGGCCAAGGTCTCTTCAACCGTAGGCCAGGGCACCCCGAAGCTGCCGAGAAAGTCCTCAGCGTAGCCGCGTCGGTCCTTCAAGTCGTTGGCCGAGGTGACGCGGGGCGTCGCGGCTCGTGCCTCCAGCAATGTGGGGCTCGGTGCGATCAATGGGCGCAGGTCAGCGAGCCTGGGGCGGTATGAAAGGTCGATTTTGGCTTTACGTGCGGGCATCGGTCAGTCCTCCTTGGATAAACACGACTGCAACATAGGTTAATGACAATTGATGACACGCGATAACCCCTGGAGGCTATCCTGAATCGATGACCCGGACGTTGTTACCTGCCAAATGGAGCCAGCCAATGTGTGTTCGCCAGCCGAATCGTAATCCGATTTTCTGCCTGATCCCGCCCTATATGCTCGACCAGATCGCGCGCAACGGGGACAAAGCGCAACGGGAGGTCGCGTTGCGCACCCGCGCCAAGGACACAACGTTCCGCTCGCTACGGATGGTCGCCGTGCCTGCCAAGGGACCGGCGCATATGGCCCTGGCCATGGGGGCCGATAAACGCCGCTCGATCTACAGCGCCGAGGGCGCCGACAGCCTGCCGGGCACGCTGGTGCGTGGCGAGGGGCAGCCCGCCAGTGGTGATGCGGCGGTGGACGAGGCCTATGATGGCTTGGGCGCCACCTTCGATTTTTTCGACGAGGTCTTCGATCGCAACTCCATCGACGATGCCGGGATGGCGCTGGACGCCACTGTGCACTTTGGCCAGAACTACAACAATGCGTTCTGGAACTCGACCCAGATGGTGTTCGGGGATGGAGACGGGCAGTTGTTCAACCGCTTTACGGTGGCCCTCGACGTGATTGGCCATGAGTTGGCCCACGGCGTCACCGAGGACGAGGCCAAACTGATGTATTTCAACCAGTCCGGGGCGTTGAATGAATCGCTGTCGGACGTGTTCGGTTCGCTGATCAAGCAGTATGCGTTGAAGCAACGTGCGGAAGACGCCGATTGGTTGATCGGCAAAGGGCTGTTCACCCAAAAGATCAAAGGCACCGCCCTGCGCTCGATGAAAGCCCCCGGCACGGCGTTTGACGACAAACTGCTGGGCAAGGACCCCCAGCCCGGGCACATGGATGATTTTGTGCAGACCTACGAGGACAATGGCGGGGTGCATATCAACTCCGGCATTCCCAACCATGCGTTCTACCAGGTGGCGACCATACTGGGCGGGTTCGCCTGGGAGCGCGCCGGGCGCATCTGGTATGACGCGCTGCGTGATGCGCGGCTGCGGCCCAACTCGGGTTTCCTGCGCTTTGCGCGCATTACTTACGATATTGCAGGCCGACTCTACGGCGCTAACAAGGACGAACAGAAAGCGGTCAAGGACGGTTGGAAGGCGGTCGGCATTGCTGTCTGACGAGAGGAACGGCCATGCAAATTTCAATCAAGGAAAACGGCGGGCCCGGTTTTTTTCCGGGCCTGGCCAAGCCACAGACGGTGGAACTGGACACGCTGCCGGAGCAGGAACAACAGGAGCTGCGGCAGCTTGTCGAGGCTTGCGACTTCTTTCAACTGCCGCCCAGCAATGCGCCTGCCCCCGGTAATCCGGGCCAAGTGCATTACACCGTGACGGTAAAGGACGACGAGCGCGAGCACACCGTTTGCGTGCTCGCGCCGGTGAAGTCGCAGGCGCTGGATGGGCTGGTGCAGTGCGTGCGACGGCATATTCGCTGTTGAGGCCGCTTTAGGTCTAGCGGGACGGTTCGACAGGCCCCCTTGCCACCGATGTCGCTTGATTTACTTGCGATCCAGCCACACCGTCTGGGCGTTGCAGAATTCCCGCACGCCGAAGTGCGATAGCTCGCGTCCGAAACCACTCTTTTTCACGCCACCAAATGCCACCCGAGGGTCGGAGACGCTGAAGGCGTTGATGAAGATGCCGCCGGTTTCCAGCTGATTGGCGATGTCCCGTGCCTTCGCGGAGTCGGTGGTGAAGATGCTGGCCGTGAGGCCAAACTCGCTGTCATTCGCCAGGGCCACCGCATGGTCGGCATCACGGGCGGTGATGATCGAGGCGACTGGGCCGAACAGTTCCTGTTTGAACGAGGTCATCTGGTCGGTGACGTCTGCCAGCACGGTCGGTTCGTAGTAGTTGCCGGCGCCGGGCACTTTGTGGCCGCCCAGCAGCAGGGTGGCGCCTTCTTCCAAGGTCGCCTGGACCTGGCCGTGCAGCTCGTCGCGCAGGTCGAAGCGTGCCATCGGGCCGATGTAGGTGGCGGCTGACGTCGGGTCGCCCATCACCAGAGCGCGGCTGGCTTCCAGGAATTTGACGGTGAAAGCCTCCACCACACCTTCTTCGATGATCAGGCGCTTGGCGGCGGCGCAGACTTGGCCGCTGTTCTGGAAACGACCGATCAGCGCCGCTTGCACCGCGGCGTCGAGGTCGGCGTCGTTGAGTACGATGAACGGGTCGGACCCGCCCAGTTCCAGCACGCACTTTTTCAGCGCGGCGCCGGCCTGAGAGCCGATGGCGATGCCTGCACGTACGCTGCCGGTCAGGGTGACGGCGGCGATGCGCGGATCGGCGATGGCCTTGGACACGCCGTCGTTGGTCACGTTGACCACTTCAAACAGACCTTCGGCGAAGCCGGCCTTCTGGAACGCTCGTTGGATCAGATAGGCACTGCCCATCACGTTTGGCGCGTGTTTGAGCACGTAGGTATTGCCGGCCAGCATCGTCGGTACGGCGCCGCGCAGCACTTGCCACACCGGGAAGTTCCACGGCATCACGGCGAAGATAGGGCCTAGCGGGCGGTATTCGATCTGCGCACTGCCGTTGTCCACCAGGGTCGGTTCCGGGGCGAGCATGGCCGGGCCGTGGGCGGCGTACCACTCGCTGAGTTGCGCGCACTTTTCGATTTCGGCACGGGCCTGGGCGATGGGTTTGCCCATTTCCAGGGTGATCATCTGCGCCATGTCTTCGGCTTGTTCGCGCAGGGCGCTGGCCAGGCTCAGCAGCAACTCGGCGCGCTGGCTGACCGGCTGACGGCGCCAGGCACGGAAGGCGAGGGTTGAGCGGTCGAGGGCGGCGTCCAGTTGCTGCGCGGTTTCATACGGATAGCTGCCGACCGTTTCGCCGTTGGCCGGGTTGATCGAGAGGGCGTGGGTAGTCGCGTTCATGGCACCGTCCTGCTGAGTGAATTAGGTTGAGTTCAGCGTACGGGGCTATATCTTTTCTGGAAACTGAATAATATTAAGCAATACATTCACGATTGGAGAATGATTTGGACCTGGTGCAACTGGAAATCTTCAAGGCCGTTGCCGAGCAAGGCAGCATCAGCGCCGCCGCGCAGTTGATTCATCGCGTGCCGTCGAACCTGACCACGCGCATCAAGCAACTGGAGCAGGACCTCGGTGTGGAGTTGTTCATCCGCGAGAAAAGCCGCCTGCGCCTGTCACCGGCCGGGTGGAATTTCCTCGGTTATGCGCGGCGCATCCTCGACCTGGTGCAGGAAGCCCGCGCGACAGTCGCGGGGGAGGAGCCCCAGGGTGCGTTTGCCCTGGGATCGCTGGAGAGCACGGCGGCGGTGCGTATCCCGGCGTTGCTGGCGGCGTACAACCAGAAACACACCAAGGTCGAGTTGGACCTGAGTACCGGGCCTTCAGGCACCATGATCGAAGGCGTGTTGTCGGGGCGGCTGACGGCAGCGTTTGTCGACGGCCCGCTATTGCACGCGACCCTGGAAGGTGTGGCGGTGTTTGAGGAAGAGATGGTGGTGATTGCGCCGCTGCATCACGCGCCGATCACCCGTGGGCAGGACGTGAACGGGGAGAGCATCTACACCTTTCGCTCCAACTGCTCGTACCGGCATCACCTGGAGCGCTGGTTTTCACAGGACGGCGCGGTGCCGGGCAAGATCTTCGAGATCGAGTCCTACCACGGCATGCTCGCTTGCGTCAGCGCCGGCGCGGGCCTCGCGCTGATGCCGCGCAGCATGCTCGACAGCATGCCGGGGTCGGCGGCGGTGAGTGTTTGGCCGCTGACGGACAACTTCCGGATCCTGCACACCTGGCTGATCTGGCGGCGGGGGACGGTGTCGCAGAGTTTGAACAGTTTCGTGAAGTTATTGGAGGAGCAGGGCGCCATCCGTGCGGCTTAGCCACCGAATTGCAGGGTGCCCATCGCCAGCTTTGCCATCAGTGCGGTCGCACCCAATTGCACCAGCCACAGCGCCAGACCGCCCAGAAAGACGCCCAGCGCCACTTGCAGCACCAGGCTCTTTTGAGGCTTGGGTTGCGGTGCGCGTGGGGCGTAGTCATCCAGTTCGTCACGGTCGGCACGCAGGTCCAGGTCATCGTTTCTCATAGCATTCTCACAGCGAAGGGGCGGTCAAGGTTCAGTCTAGGGGCTGGATACGAAAAAGGGGAAGCCATAGGCTTCCCCTTCTGGTGCAACCGCTGCAGGTTTACAGCACCTGAACGATCGCCTTTGTGACTGCATCGATGTTCGACTGGTTCAACGCCGCCACACAGATACGGCCGGTGTCGAGGGCATAGATACCAAACTCGCTGCGCAAGCGGGTGACTTGCTCAACGGTCAGGCCAGAGTAGGAGAACATCCCACGCTGGCGACCGACGAAGCTGAAGTCGTGGCCCGGAGCTGCCTTGGCCAGTTCGGCCACCATCTGCTCGCGCATGCCACGGATGCGCAGGCGCATTTCGGCCAGTTCGGCTTCCCACTGGGCACGCAGCTCAGGGTTGTTCAGCACCGCTGCAACGATCGCCGCGCCGTGGGTTGGCGGGTTGGAGTAGTTGGTACGGATCACGCGTTTGACCTGGGACAGGATGCGCGCGCTTTCTTCCTTGGAGTCGCCGACGATGGACAGTGCGCCCACACGTTCGCCGTAAAGCGAGAACGACTTGGAGAACGAGCTGGACACAAAGAAGGTCAGGCCCGATTCAGCGAACAGGCGCACGGCGGCAGCGTCTTCGTGGATGCCGTCGCCAAAGCCCTGGTAGGCCATGTCGAGGAATGGCACCAGGTTCTTGGCCTTGATCACGTCCAGCACGTTCTGCCAGTCGGCCGGGCTCAGGTCGACGCCGGTCGGGTTGTGGCAGCAGGCGTGCAGCACCACGATGGACTGGGACGGCAGGGCGTTGAGGTCTTCGAGCAGGCCGGCACGGTTCACGTCGTGAGTGGCGGCGTCGTAGTAGCGGTAGTTCTGCACCGGGAAACCAGCGGTTTCGAACAGCGCGCGGTGGTTTTCCCAGCTCGGGTCGCTGATGGCGACGACGGCGTCTGGCAGCAACTGCTTGAGGAAGTCTGCACCCAGCTTCAGGGCGCCAGTGCCGCCTACCGCTTGCACGGTGGTGACGCGGTCAGCGTTCAGCAGTGGCGATTCAGCGCCGAACAGCAGGGTTTGCACGGCCTTGTCGTAGGCCGCGATGCCGTCGATCGGCAAGTAACCACGGGCGGCGTGTTGCGCCACGCGAATGGCTTCCGCTTCGGCAACGGCACGCAAGAGTGGAATCTTCCCCTCCTCGTTGCAGTAAACGCCCACGCCAAGGTTGACCTTGGTGGTTCGTGTATCGGCGTTGAATGCTTCGTTGAGGCCCAGGATAGGATCGCGTGGTGCCATTTCGACAGCGGAGAACAGGCTCATTTTTGCGGCAGCTCTATGGGGGATAGGAGGGACGTGTCGCGCTCCAGCCGAATGCACTAGAGCGGTGCACAAACGGGGAGCTAGTATAGAGGCCATCACCGCCAAGGGCGACAGCCGAAATGGCTTTTCGGCCAAGTTTTTCGGTTTATTTGCCGACCGTTAGTCTTATTGCAACATTGACTGGTGAGGGCGTGTATGACGATTGCCTTGAAACCCATGACATTCGCCACCACTTCTATGTCTATCATGGTTTTTTCCTACTATCCGCTCTGAGTCTTCGCGGGTGGCGGTCTATTTCGTCCTCGACGGGTTTACAGTCTGGGGGTGACCACACGAGGTACGTTATGTCGGATTTCCAACTCGTCACCCGCTTTGAACCCGCTGGCGATCAGCCGGAAGCCATTCGCCAGATGGTCGAGGGCATTGAAGCCGGCCTGGCCCACCAGACGCTGCTCGGGGTGACCGGGTCGGGCAAGACCTTCAGCATTGCCAACGTGATTGCGCAGATCAATCGGCCCACCCTGGTGCTGGCGCCGAACAAGACCCTGGCCGCGCAGCTCTATGGCGAGTTCAAGGCGTTCTTCCCGAACAATGCGGTGGAGTATTTCGTTTCCTACTACGACTACTACCAGCCCGAAGCCTATGTGCCGTCCTCCGATACCTTCATCGAGAAGGATGCGTCGATCAACGATCACATTGAACAGATGCGGCTGTCGGCGACCAAGGCCTTGCTGGAGCGCAAGGACGCGATCATCGTCACCACAGTGTCGTGCATTTACGGCCTGGGCAGCCCGGAAACCTATTTGAAGATGGTCCTGCACGTCGATCGCGGCGACAAGCTCGACCAGCGCGAGCTGCTGCGCCGACTGACCAGCCTGCAGTACACGCGCAATGACATGGACTTCGCCCGTGCCACCTTCCGCGTGCGCGGCGATGTCATCGACATCTACCCGGCGGAATCCGACCTGGAAGCGATCCGCATCGAGCTGTTCGACGATGAAGTCGAGAGTCTGTCGGCCTTCGACCCGCTGACAGGCGAGGTGATCCGCAAGTTGCCGCGCTTCACCTTCTACCCGAAAAGCCACTACGTGACCCCGCGTGAAACCCTGATGGGCGCCATTGAAGGCATCAAGGTCGAGTTGGCCGAGCGCCTGGAGTACCTGCGTTCCAACAACAAGCTGGTGGAAGCCCAGCGCTTGGAGCAGCGCACCCGCTTCGATCTGGAGATGATCCTGGAACTGGGCTACTGCAACGGCATCGAAAACTACTCGCGCTACCTGTCGGGCCGCGAATCCGGTGCGCCGCCGCCGACGCTATATGATTACCTGCCGCCTGACGCGCTGCTGGTAATCGACGAGTCCCACGTCAGCGTGCCGCAAGTGGGCGCGATGTATAAGGGCGACCGTTCCCGCAAAGAAACGCTGGTGGAGTACGGTTTCCGCCTGCCGTCGGCACTGGATAACCGGCCGATGCGTTTTGACGAGTGGGAAGCCATCAGCCCGCAGACCATCTTTGTGTCCGCCACGCCGGGTAACTATGAGGCCGAGCACGCCGGCCGCGTGATCGAGCAGTTGGTACGGCCGACAGGCCTGGTCGACCCGGAAATCGAAATCCGCCCTGCACTGACTCAGGTCGACGATTTACTCTCGGAAATCACCAAGCGCGTGGCCCTGGAAGAGCGGGTGTTGGTTACCACGCTGACCAAGCGCATGTCCGAAGACTTGACCGACTACCTGGCCGACCACGGCGTGCGCGTGCGTTACCTGCACTCGGACATCGACACCGTGGAGCGTGTAGAGATCATTCGCGACTTGCGCCTGGGCACGTTTGATGTGCTGGTAGGCATCAACCTGCTGCGCGAAGGCCTGGACATGCCGGAAGTGTCGTTGGTGGCGATCCTCGATGCGGACAAGGAGGGCTTCCTGCGCTCTGAACGCTCGCTGATCCAGACCATCGGCCGAGCGGCGCGTAACCTCAACGGTCGGGCGATTCTCTACGCGGACCGCATCACCGGTTCCATGGAGCGGGCGATTGGCGAGACCCAGCGGCGTCGCGACAAGCAGATCGCCTTCAACCTGGAAAATGGCATCACCCCGAAAGGCGTGTTCAAGGACGTTGCCGACATCATGGAAGGCGCCACTGTGCCGGGCTCGCGCAGCAAGAAGCGCAAAGGCATGGCCAAGGCTGCCGAGGAAAGCGCCAAGTACGAGAACGAATTGCGCTCGCCGAGTGAGATCACCAAGCGGATCCGTCAGTTGGAAGAGAAGATGTACCAGTTGGCGCGTGATCTGGAGTTTGAGGCGGCGGCGCAGACGCGCGATGAGATCGGCAAGTTGCGCGAGCGTCTTTTGGCTGTTTGATCTGCGCTGACAGGACTGGCCTCATCGCAGGCAAGCCAGCTCCCACATTTGACTGTATTCACAAGTCAAAATGTGGGAGCTGGCTTGCCTGCGATGGCCGCGCCTCGGTCTCCCGGATTCACCCAGGCTGGAGCCCAACCGCCCCAGGCTGTTACCATTCCCCCCTTGTTTCAATTTTCAGTTTTATCGCCCATTCGAGACCTGCCATGACCACCGTCCGCACGCGCATCGCGCCATCGCCTACTGGGGATCCCCACGTTGGCACTGCTTACATCGCCTTGTTCAACTACTGCTTTGCCAAGCAGCACGGCGGTGAATTCATCCTGCGGATCGAAGACACCGATCAACTGCGTTCCACCCGCGAGTCGGAACAGCAGATTTTCGATGCCCTGCGCTGGTTGGGCATTACCTGGGCCGAAGGCCCGGACGTCGGCGGCCCGCACGGCCCGTATCGCCAGAGCGAGCGCAGCGACATCTACAAGCAGTACACCCAGCAATTGGTCGACATGGGCCATGCCTTCCCGTGTTTCTGCACCGCCGAAGAACTCGACCAGATGCGCGCCGAGCAACAGGCCCGTGGCGAAACCCCGCGCTACGATGGCCGCGCGTTGCTGCTGTCGAAGGAAGAAGTGGCCCGTCGCCTGGCCGCTGGCGAGCCCCATGTGATCCGCATGAAAGTGCCAAGCGAAGGCGTGTGCGTGGTGCCGGACATGCTGCGCGGTGACGTCGAGATCCCGTGGGACCGCATGGATATGCAGGTGCTGATGAAGACCGACGGCCTGCCGACGTACTTTTTGGCCAACGTGGTCGACGACCATCTGATGGGCATCACCCACGTGCTGCGCGGTGAAGAGTGGCTGCCGTCGGCGCCGAAACTGATCCTGCTCTACGAGTACTTCGGCTGGGAACAACCGCAGCTGTGCTACATGCCGCTGCTGCGTAACCCGGACAAGAGCAAGCTGTCCAAGCGCAAGAACCCGACCTCGGTGACTTTCTACGAGCGCATGGGCTTCATGCCGGAAGCGATGCTCAACTACCTGGGCCGCATGGGCTGGTCGATGCCGGACGAGCGCGAGAAGTTCTCGCTGCAGGAAATGGTCGACAACTTCGACCTGTCCCGAGTGTCCTTGGGTGGGCCGATCTTCGACATCGAGAAGTTGTCGTGGCTCAACGGCCAATGGCTGCGTGACCTGCCGGTGGATGAATTCGCCAGCCGCGTGCAGCAGTGGGCGCTGAACCCTGAGTACATGATGAAGATTGCGCCACTGGTGCAGGGCAGGGTGGAGACGTTCAGCCAGGTCGCACCGTTGGCCAGCTTCTTCTTTGCCGGGGGCGTTAGTCCGGATCCCAAGCTGTTCGAGTCCAAGAAACTCTCGGGCGATCAGGTTCGTCAGTTGATGCAATTGATCCTGTGGAAGCTGGAAAGCCTGCGCCAGTGGGAGAAGGATGCGATCACCGCGACGATCCAGGCGGTGGTGGAGTCTCTGGAATTGAAGCTGCGCGATGCCATGCCGCTGATGTTTGCCGCGATCACCGGCCAGGCCAGTTCGGTGTCGGTGCTCGATGCGATGGAAATCCTCGGCCCGGACCTGACCCGTTTCCGTCTGCGCCAAGCCCTTGATTTGCTTGGTGGTGTGTCGAAGAAAGAAAACAAAGAGTGGGAAAAGCTGCTGGGCGCTATCGGCTGAGTATGCGGTTGAAACGGCGAAACCCCGGTTTTCCGGGGTTTCACCGGTAAGTGATTGTTATCCCGGCAAAAAATTTTGGAAATTGTTGAAAATAAATTTGACACACTTCCAAAGCGCCATTAAGATTCGCCCCGTCCTCACCGATGAGGGGCTATAGCTCAGCTGGGAGAGCGCTTGCATGGCATGCAAGAGGTCAACGGTTCGATCCCGTTTAGCTCCACCAATTTACAGGTTCAAGGTCTGGCCACACCGTCCTTGAATCGATCAGGTCTCAGCCCTGATCAGATGTACAGAAGGTTTTGTCCCCTTCGTCTAGTGGCCTAGGACACCGCCCTTTCACGGCGGTAACAGGGGTTCGAGTCCCCTAGGGGACGCCAGTTTCAACAAGCAGCTCGAAAGGTCTGCTGCGTCGCGAGACGAAAAATCCGGGGCTATAGCTCAGCTGGGAGAGCGCTTGCATGGCATGCAAGAGGTCAACGGTTCGATCCCGTTTAGCTCCACCAATTTACAGGTTCAAGGTCTGGCCACACCGTCCTTGAATCGATCAGTTCTCAGCGCTGATCAGTGTACAGAAGGTTTGTGTCCCCTTCGTCTAGTGGCCTAGGACACCGCCCTTTCACGGCGGTAACAGGGGTTCGAGTCCCCTAGGGGACGCCACGATTACCCGCTCTGCGGGATTTTTAAGGGTCATTCAATTATTGAATGGCCCTTTTGTTTGTCTGGCGTTTGGCCAATTCTCTCCTCTTTCCCATTCTTCTCCTCTGACCAACGGTCGCGCGGGTGGCTTGCGGAATATTATTATGGTAATAATATTCAACCCATGAGCATCGGAGGCAATGATGAGCGATAAAAAAGCGCAAACCCGCGAACGCATTTTGCAGGCCGCCAGCGCCGCGTTGATCCAGCGCGGCCCGGCTGAGCCGAGTGTGGGTGAAGTCATGGGCGCGGCGGGGCTGACCGTCGGTGGTTTCTACGCGCACTTCGAAAGCAAGGACGCACTGATGCTGGAGGCCTTCACCCAGTTGCTGGCCAAGCGTCGTGCGTCGATTGATGACATGGACGCCCAGTTGACCGGAGAGGAGCGCAGAAGCCTTGTGGCGGCGTTTTATCTGTCACGCAAACACCGTGACTCAACTGCCCAGGCCTGTCCGATCCCGGCAACTGTCGGCGAGATGAGCCGCCTGCCAGATGAATTCCGCCAAGCGCTGAACGAGCATTGCGAGCTGATGGCCGCGCAACTCGCCGCCAGCCCTGAAGACACCGACAAAGCCCTGGCTGACATGGCGCTGATGATCGGTGGCCTGGCCTTGGCCCGCGCCTTGGGGCCCGGTGAGTTGTCTGACCGTGTGCTGCGCGCCGCCAAGTCGGCCGTGCGCTAGAAGAGGGTTGTCATGATGGGCACATTAACCTGGATTCGTCGCTTCAACGGCACCCTGGGGCATTTGGCGCCGCAAACGGTGGCCGGCAAGATGCGCCGCGCCTTCATGACACCCCGCGACCTGCCGCCGCGTGACTGGGAGCTGCCGCTGCTGGCGCAATCGGAGCGCATCACCTTGCGTTTCGGTTTGTCCGCCTTGCGTTGGGGCCAGGGGCCCGCAGTATTGTTGATGCACGGTTGGGAAGGGCGGCCCACTCAATTCGCCAGCCTGATCACGGCGTTGGTCGATAACGGTTATTCAGTGATTGCGCTCGACGGCCCTGCCCATGGTCGTTCGCCAGGGCGTGAAGCCCATGTGCTGCTGTTCGCCCGTGCCATGCTCGAAGCCGCTGCCGAGTTGCCGCCGCTGCACGCGGTGATCGGCCATTCCATGGGCGGCGCCAGTGCGATGTTGGCGGTGCAGTTGGGCTTGCGTACCGAGGCGCTGGTCAGCATCGCTGCACCGTCACGCTTTCTGGATGTGCTGCGTGGCTTCACCAAGATGGTAGGTTTGCCGGCGCGGGCACGCTCGGCCTTCATCCATGAGGTCGAAATGACCTTCGGCATGCCGCTCAAGCATTTGGATGTGGCCCACTACCAGATGAACATTCCTGGCCTGATCGTACACGCCGAAGACGATACCTTCGTCCCGGTCAAAGCCTCCCAAGCCATTCACGAAGCCTGGTTTGACAGCCGTCTGCTGCGCCTGGAACAGGGCGGTCACCAGAAAGTACTGGCCGATCCGCGCGTGATCGACGGTGTGCTGGCGCTGCTGGCCGGCCGTCGTTTACAGGAGCGGCAAACTGCCTGATACACTGCCCCGGTTAAGTTAATCGACCGGGAGCAAGGCATGGGCTGGGATTTGGCAACGCCGTTTATCATCGATCTGCAGGTCGCCCCTGAAGACATCGACGGACTGGGGCACGCCAATAACGCGGTGTACGTGTCCTGGCTGGAGCGCTGCGCCTGGCGCCATTCCCAGCGGCTGGGCCTGGACCTGACCGAATATCGCCGCCTGGACCGTGCCATGGCGGTGGTGCGTCATGAGATCGACTACCTCGCCGCAGGCTACGAAGGCGATGAGTTGCAACTGGCCACCTGGATCGTCGACTGGGACCAGCGCCTGAAGATGACCCGGCGCTTTCAACTGGTACGCCCGCGTGACGGCGCGACCCTGCTACGCGCGCACACCACCTTTGTCTGCATCGAGCTGTCCACCGGCAAACCCAAGCGCATGCCCGCGGAATTTCTCGACGGTTATGGCCCCGCCCTGACAGGGGGTTAACGGTTGCTGTGGGAAACCCAGTAAACTGCGCCACGATTTTTGTTGAGTGTTTTCCATGCAAATTGCTTTGGCGCCCATGGAGGGGTTGGTCGACAACATCCTGCGGGACGTTCTCACCCGTGTCGGCGGTATTGACTGGTGCGTGACCGAGTTCATCCGCATCAACGACCGCCTGCTCACCCCTGCGTATTTCCACAAACTCGCCCCGGAACTGCTCCACGGTGCCCACACCGCTGCGGGTGTGCCGTTGCGTGTGCAATTGCTCGGCTCCGACCCGGTGTGCCTGGCGGAAAACGCCGCGCTGGCGTGTGAGCTGGGTTCGCAGGTCATCGACCTGAACTTCGGCTGCCCGGCCAAGACCGTCAACAAGTCCCGAGGCGGTGCGGTGCTGCTCAAGGAGCCGGAGCTGCTCAACCAGATCGTCGAACACGTCCGACGCGCAGTGCCGGCCCACATTCCCGTCACCGCGAAAATGCGCCTGGGTTTCGACAGCCCGGATGGCGCTCTGGTCTGCGCCACGGCCCTGGCCGAAGGCGGCGCGGCGCATATCGTGGTGCATGCGCGTACCAAGACCGACGGCTACAAGCCGCCTGCCCATTGGGAATGGATCCCGCGCGTACAGGAGGTGGTCAAGGTCCCGGTGTTCGCCAATGGCGATATCTGGAGTGTTGAAGACTGGAAGCGCTGTCGCGAAGTCAGTGGCGCCGAAGACATCATGCTGGGCCGTGGCCTGGTAGCGCGTCCGGACCTGGCGCGGCAGATCGCTGCGGCGCGGGCAGGGGAGGAGGTGGTCGAGATGACGTGGGCAGAGATGCAGCCGATGCTCCAGGAGTTTTGGACCCAGTCGGTGGCACAACTGACCGAGCGTCAGGCGCCGGGGCGTTTGAAGCAATGGCTGGCGATGCTCACCCGCAATTACCCTGAGGCGGTGGATTTGTTTACGCTGATGCGCAGGGAAACCGACCTGGAGCAGGTCGGGCGTTTGTTGGGTATGCCCAGTCGGCGCGAACAGTCTGTGGCGCTGCAAGATTAGGTTTACATATATAAGTGTTTCATCTGTTGCTGTAAGGGGCGCCGAAAGGTGCCTTTTTTTTGTCTGAAAAATATGTTTGGCATCGCCCTGTGCTGCCTGGGCCTGGCTTGGGTTTTTATTTGTTTTGGGTGGTTGTTGTGGTGTTGCGAGATATATGCAAAGGCGTATGAATGTTTGGCTCAACTGCTACTGAAGTTTAATTTTTTAATGTTCTCGGGTGGTAGGACAGGTACTTGCGCGTGCGCCAATTAACATAGCTTTTGTTTTTTAAATAGCGTTGTTGTTTTCATTAAGTTGCTTTGTTCATGGGGTGTTTCCTGAAGTTTCCACTCTTGGGTGGATGTGAGGCGCGTGCAGTCTGGGTTTTTCTGCGAATGTCCATAGGCAAACGTCTCGGGTGCCCAATTGGTTTCCTTATATAAGCCACGATTATTCGGAACTCATCTCCGTTGCGCCCCACGAATCTTGCGAGTTTGTCGAACTCACCGTTGTTTCACACTTAATGTCAATCGTGGTCTCTCTCCTGCCGGTGCGGGGGTGGGCACAGATTCAGGAATAAAAATATGTCTAATGTCTCGGCCAAGCAGTTCATGCCAACGAACACACATTATCCACAGCTTAACCAGACTTCCGTGCACGCTGATAAATCGCTCGAATTGTCGCCGTCTATGGACAGTATGAATAAGTTTCTAAAGGACAGTAGTCCGACACCAAAAGAAAACAATGTGCCGATGAATAAGGAGTCCCTGGAAAAGTTATTTGCCATGTTTGAGTTCGCGGTCAAAGCGATGCGTAGCATGCTCGCGGGCATGGGGGTGTTGCCCCGCCTGCCTAGTGACCTTGATGCCCAGCCCTCGGTGAAGCCTGGTACCGATGGCAAGAACGTTCCGGATATGAAGGCCGAACACAAGGTCGCACCGGGGGTGGATACCAAGAAGACCGTGCTACCTGGCACCGATACCAAGAACGTGCCGGATGTGAAGGTCGAGCACAAGGTCGCACCGGGGGTGGATACCAAGAAGACCGTGCTACCTGGCACCGATACCAAGAACGTGCCGGATGTGAAGGTCGAGCACAAGGTCGCACCGGGGGTGGATACCAAGAAGACCGTGCTACCTGGCACCGATGCCAAGAACGTTGTGGATGCGAAGGCGCAGGACAAGGTCGCACCGGGGGTGGATACCAAGAAGACCGTGCTGCCTGGCACCGATGCCAAGACCGTTGTGGATGCGAAGGCGCAGGACAAGGTTGCACCCGAAGCGGATACCAAGGCACGGGTGAAGCCGGACCCGGAGGTTAAAGTCATGCCGGATGGTCGTACCCAGGTGAGCATTAGGCCTGACGGCAAACTCGATACTCAGCAGGCAAAGCCTCCTCTCACCCCTGTGGATTATAAAAATAAGCTGTCGTCTGATATCAACGTGACGGTGCAGGTCCAAAACTGTCATTGCCCGCATACAGATGAAAAAGTAGCGCCACAACCCCCGGTGACGCCGAGGCTTGATCAGCAGCCGTCTCCACAACCCCCGGTAATGCCGAAGCCCGACGGACAGCCGTCGCCACAGCCTCCGGTCATTCCGACCCATGTGAATCCCAAGCCTGTTACCCCGACCAACGTGAATCCAAAGCCTGATACCCCGGCCCCTGTGAATCCAAAGCCTAATACCCCACACAATACTGACCTTACATCCCCCGCACCGGATGACTTGGTTGATGATTGCAGCAGCCAATCCCAAAAGCGTTTCGACAACCACCGAGTTAACAAGCCTGGCCTCCGTCCACGTTTTTGAGCCCGTTATCTTGACGCGTTGAACATAAATGCTGGTCCCCTGGTCGTTACGGCCAGGGGGCACTCAATGAGACTTAAAACATGTTATCGATAAGCCATAACCGTGTTGTATCGCCAACTATTGAGCCTTGCCGGACACCAGACCATTCAGTTCGTGCATCGCTCCACTCTGTACCCAGAGAAAACGTTCGTACTGCAACACCTGTTCCTCGCTCAGAGGTAAAGTCCGATAGTTTCAGTAATAACGCGGACACTTCGGCCTTGCTCAGCATGTTGGGAGAAGTGTTCAAGCAGTTTTTCACTCAATTGCAAAGCCTCTTGCGTGGAGACGTGCATCCGGTTGAACCGAAAAACAACGATGTACCTGCACCGTCGCCACGCGTACAACCCACTCCCGATACGAGGCTCACCGATAAACAAAACGAACCTATCCCCGAGCTTTCCACTCAGCGTCGAGGTGCAAAGCCCAAAGATATCTTCAGTGGTTTTCGTCAGGGCAGAAATGGTAACTGTGTGACAATCTCCGCTATCAAGGCAGCGATGGCAAAGTTTGGCCAAAGCCCTAAGGATATTTACAAGTCTGTCGAGAAAGGCGTGGATGGATTTAAAGTTGTCATGCGTGACGGCATGACGGTAGAACTCAGCAAGGCGGAGTTGGACAGTGCCATCCGCGGCTCCAACTTTGTTGGAATAAATGATCCTGGCATGCTCAAGGATGCACATTTCCTGTTTGCAGTTTCTGCCAAGCGGGCGCAAATGGAGAACAACGACGGACGGGCAGGCAAAAGTTATGAAGCCGCCATAAGAAGCCTCAACGATGGTGAAGATGAATGGGGCCCTGGGGAGGGGTTCAAACGTCTGGGGCTAAAAGACCATATGAAGCGTGTATCGGTGCGTGAATTCGCTGACAAGTCATTGATTGGCATGGTCAACCGGCGCGGGCACTCAGTGGCTATCGTGGACGGAATTGAAGAGAACTATGGGCGCAAAGGCGGCCGGCCCACAGGCGGCCAAGCCATCGCGTTGATGTGACAACAACGTTTGATCTGATTTTCTTGTCACGAACTCGTCCAACTAATTAATAAAAGAGTTAACGATATGAGTACGTTTGCAATTGGATCTTTCGTGCGTTCTAACCCCATGGCTGCGCAGTTGTCGAGTGCTTTAGGAATATCTCGCACTCCCCCTGTTGATGTGCCGGAGCGTGGCTTCGGTGAGCATTTCAATGCCAGTTCGCACAGCGCCGTCATTAATCTGATGATGCTCACGTTTGGCCCGCGTCCTGCGGATTTTTTCAACGAAGTAAAGGGCAGTAACGATGGGTATGACGTGACCATGAAAGATGGTTACACGCTGCATGTTTCCAAACAGGAGTTGCAGCAGGCGGCGTCCGCGTCGCGTTTTACCGGCCATCACAACGATGCACTGAGCAGTGCCCATTTTGCGTTGGCTGTGTTTATCAAGCGCAAACAATCAGCCAGCGGTAATGCGGATGATCGGCCTGGTTTTGAGTCGGTCTTGACCCAGTCGTTGCAGGGTGAAACGGCGTTCAACATGCTCAAAGGCATGGGGTTGTCCGGCCATCTCCAATACCGCCCCACTGCAACGGCTATCTCGGAGGGGCTGGCGGGGGTTGCAGACAGCTATGACTCTGGCTCGTCGTTAATTTACGCTGACAAGGCGCATCAGTTTGGCCGGCAACGTTCTCCCGATCGAAGCTATATGTATACGTTGGTGAGCGACAGTGCGCCAACGCGCCGCGTTGCCCCTGCCCCCGAACCGCCGACGGTCGTCCCCGAGGTTGAACGCCGCAATAAAAGTGCCCCTCCCGACGTTGCAGAGGTGTTGCAGGGATTCGCGCCGGTTTCGCGTAATTTCGGCGAAGTGTTTGACCTGAGCAGCCATGCTGCTGTCATCAAGATGATGATGCTGCGGTTTGGCCGCTCGCCCTCCGACATGTTTGAAACGGTCGAGGCCACGAAAACGGGTTACCGCATCACCATGAAAGATGGGTTTGAAGTGACGCTGTCAGCGCAGGAGTTGCAACGCACCTGTGGAGCCTCACGATTGACCGGCCCTGACGCGCCAATGGGCGCCGATGCCAATTTCATGCTGGCCGCCTTTGCCAAGCGCAAGCAGGTCGAGGGCAATGTTGAGTTTGATGCAGCGCTATCGAGCACCTTGCGTGGGGAGCACACCTATCGCGTGTTGAAAGGCATGGGCCTGACCGGCTTCATACGCGTTGTGCCCCCCGATAAATTGCGTGAGCCAGGCAGCGTCGGCGTTATCAGCACCTTTAACTATTCGGGTGCATTGGTCGCGGATGGCATCAAGCATGATAACGGTGGGCAAGCGGCTGTCAGCAAGGATTATGGCTACCAGCTTGCCGCAGACGTACCGGTCGAACCCAACGGTAAGCCTGCGCAGTTCTCGGCGGTGCCCGTCGGCACAAAGCCTGTCGATATCTGGAACGGTTTCTATCAAGGCGTCGAGGGTAACTGTGTCACGGTGTCGGCAATCAAGGCTGCGATGATGAAGTATGGGCAGAACCCTATGGGGATCTTCAAGCATGTCACCGAAACGCCCGAAGGTTTCACCACCATCATGCGTGATGGTTGCACGGTGCGCTTCACTCACGTCGAGTTGCAAAGGGCGCGAGCGGCTGCCAACTTCCATGGCGAGGACAAGGGCCTGGTTGACGATGCGGTATTCCTCTACGCGGCGAGCGCCAAGCGTGCCCAGCTGGAAAATCATGAGTTCCGCGCCAGTGCAAGTTTTGACGCCGCCCTGAAAACGCTGAACGACGGTGAGATTCCGGGCGATGCGTTGCGTCGCCTCGGCTTATACGCCTTTACCCGCTCCAGTAGCGTGCAGGAGCTGGCATCAGGCGTGCCAGGCACCTTGGCGAACTTCGGGCATTCGGTGGTCGTTGTGGAGGGGGCCATTGATGAATATGGCATCAAGCGCGAGTTGCAAGGTTCGGACTGGATGCAAAAGGAAGGTCACGCCTTGAAACTGGTTTAACCCCGGCCTTCTCCCGCGAGTAAACGCTCGCGGAATCCGATCATGGGCAGCGGTCGGCTATGCAAATACCCTTGGTACAAATGGCAGCCCAGGCCCTGCAGGAAGGCCAGTTGGTCCTGGGTTTCCACCCCTTCGGCAATCACCTCCAGGTTCAGGCTGCGGGCCATGGCGACAATGGCGCGGATGATCTCGGCATCGTTGGGGTCATGGGTAGCGTCACGCACAAACGACTGGTCAATCTTCAGGGCATCCACCGGCAGGCGTTTGAGGTAAGTGAGCGATGAATAGCCGGTGCCGAAGTCATCCATCGCAAAGCTCACGCCGAGTTTTTTCAAGCGACGCATTTTGCTGATGGTGTCGTCCAGGTTCTGGATCACGATGCCTTCGGTAATTTCCAGTTTCAACAGGCTGAACGGCAATTTGTGCTGCTTGAGACTGCGCTCCACCCGCTCCACGAAGTCGTTCTGGCGGAACTGCCGAGGGCTGATGTTCACGCACAGACTGAAATTCAGCGGGTCGACCAGGCCTTCCGCAATCAGTTGTTGGAAGGCCGCACAGGCTTCATCCAGGATCCAGGTGCCGACTTCAAGAATGAGGCCGCTGTCCTCCAGCACCTTGATGAATTCGGAGGGTGACTGCGCGCCCAATTGCGGATGCTGCCAACGCACCAGGGCCTCGGCGCCGACGATGCGGTTGCCCCGCGCATCCACTTGCGGTTGGTAATGCACGCTGAATTCACCGCGCGACAGGGCCAGGCGCAGGTCAGTCTCCATGCGCAGGCGTTCGCTGGCGGTTTTTTGCATGCTGTTGTGGAACATCTGGGTGGTATTGCGTCCTGAATCCTTGGCGCGGTACAGGGCGATATCGGCACGCTTGAGCAGGTCCGCCGGCGTGGAGCCGTGATCGGGAATCAATGCCACGCCAATGCTCGGTGTGACCTGTAAACGATGGCCGTCCAGAAACATCGGCTCGGAAAGCAGCTCACGCAACGTGTCGGCCAGCTCCTGTACCTGGTTGCTGACCTCCGTGCGCGTGCCATCCAGGCCGCTGAGCAACACCACGAACTCATCGCCACCCAGGCGCGCCACGGTGTCTTCCATGCGCACGCTGGCTTCCAGGCGGGCCGTGACGATCTTCAGCACGGTATCGCCCACCGGATGGCCCAGGGAATCGTTGATGTGCTTGAAGTGGTCGAGGTCGAGGAACAACAGTGCGCCGCGCAGGTTATGCCGCTTGAGCAGGGCGATCTGCTGGCTCAGGCGGTCCATCAGCAGGGCGCGGTTGGGCAGGTTGGTCAGTGGGTCGTGGTAGGCGAGGTGGCGGATCTGTGCCTGGGCGTTTTTCAGCAGACTCACGTCTCGTGCGGTCAGCAGCAGGCACGGGGTTTCGTTCAAGGTGATGGGCTCTACCGAGACTTCCACTGCCAGTAACTCACCGCGCTTGTTGTGCCAGAGCATTTCCAAGTAATTGATACGGCCCTTGATCTGCAATTCGGCCAGTAGCGCGGCGCGTTGGTTCTCGTCGGCCCAGATGCCGATCTGGTAAAGGGTCAGGCCGATGGCCTCCTCGGCGCGATAGCCGGTCAGGCGGCAGAAGCCGTCGTTGACCTCCACATAACGGCCGGTGTCGCGCTCGGTGATGGAGATGGCATCGGGGCTGGAATGGAAGGCTTTGGCGAACTTCTCTTCGCTAGCCTTGAGCGCCGCTTCCGAGCGTTGCTGCTGAGTGATGTCGCGCAAGGTGGTGACGATACACGGCTGGTCACCCACTTTGATCAGTCGGCTGGAAATCACGCAGGTCAGCGCCTGACCGTTCTTGTGATGCGCCACGATCGCCACATTGCTCAACGCCTGCTCGCGGATCACCCGCTCGATCCGTTGCAGACGCTTGCTGGATTCGTCCCACAGGCCGATCTGTTCGGCGCTCTTGTCGATGACTTCGGCGGCCGTCCAGCCAAACGTCTGGGTAAACGCGGGGTTGATCTCGATAAACGTGCCGCCGTCCAGACAGGTGACGCAGATCGGGTCGGGGCTGACCTGGAACAGGCTGGCGAATTTTTCCTCGGAGGCGGTCAGGCGCTGTTCGCGTTCCACCTGGTCAGTGATATCCAGCAAGGTGCCGGCCATGCGCAGCGGTGCGCCCTGTTCGTCACGGTACAGGCGCGCGCGGCTTTCGAGGTAGCGCGAACTGCCGTCTTCCATCGGCACGCGGTAAGTCAGTTGATAGTTGCCGGCTGGGCCTTCGCGCAGGGTCCGATAGGCGTTGCGCATGCTTTCGCGCTCGTCATCGGGCATGCCTTCGAAGAAGGCGTCGAACGACTCATGGAAGGGTTCCGGCGGCAGCCCGTGCAATTGGGCGGCGCGGGCCGAGCCATAGAGCATGCCGGTGGGGATGTGCCAGTCCCAGGTACCCAGTTGCGCCGAATCCAGGGCCAGGTCGAGGCGCTCCTGGCTGTCCTTGAGGGCCTGCTCGGCGTTTTTGCGCTCGGTGGTGTCGAGAAAGGTGCTGATCAGGTAGGCCTCGCCCTCCAGCTCGACCTTCTGTGCACTGAGGGTACCATCGTGGATTTGGCCATTACTGGCGCAAAACTGCACCTCCATGGTGATCGGCTCGCCCTTGCGCTGGGTGGCTTTTACCAGCTGCGCGCGTTGCTCCGGGTGGCGCCACAGGCCGAGGTCCAGGGTGGTGCGGCCGATGGCGTCGGCGAGCGGCCAGCCGAACAGCATTTCAAAATACTGGTTGGCTTCGCTGATCAGGCCGTCGGCCTGGCGGGTCAGCAGGACCATGTTCGGGCACAGGTGGAACAGCGTGGCGAAGCGTTTCTCGGAGTGGCTGAGGGCGTTTTCGCGGTCGCGCTGGTGGGTGATTTCGCGGATCACCCCGATCATGCGGCGCCGTCCGGCCTTGTCCGGCGCCAGGCTGCCGTTGATTTCCAGCCAGTGCAGGCTGCCATCTGGCCATTGGATATGGTGATGCATGGCCTGTTCGAACGGCTCGCCCGCCAGCACCGCATGGAATGCTCGCACTACGCGGGCGCTGTCTTCGGGGGCCAGCAGGTCCAGGTAGTCCAGGTCGTTGGGCAGCGGCTGGCGTGGGTCAAAGCCAAACAGTGCCTGGGTGCCCCGTGACCAGCTGATACGTCCGCTGTCGATTTCCCAACACCAAGCCCCTAGCCGGGCAGCATTGAGCGCTGCCAGCAATTGCGGGGCGCTGTCCCAGCTTTGTTCCGCCGCTTGGGGATCCAGGGCGTAGATGCGGGGCAGGGGTGGCACGGAATCGACGGGGTTGCGCATTATCAAAGGGCCTTGGCTCAATGGGCGTTCAGCGCGGTTCTGTTCAGACCTTGAGGCCGCACGGCTTCATGCCGGTATCCCTGGCAGATCGACCTGTGCATCCAATAGGCTCATGAAAGCCCGCGCAGCGTTCGACAGCGTCCTTTCGGTGTGCACGATATAGCCTAGCTGGCGACTGAGCTGTATGCCCGGTAAAGCGATACTTGCCACCTGATCATCGAGCATGGTGCGTGGCAGCACGCTCCAGGCCAGGCCGATGGACACCATCATCTTGATAGTTTCCAGATAGTTAGTGCTCATCGCGATGTTCGGGGTGAGGCCCTGGGCCTCGAACAGGCGGCTGACGATATGGTGGGTAAAGGTATTACCTCCAGGGAAAACCGCCGGGTGGCCGGCAATATCGGCCAGGCTGACGCTGCCGTTGCTGATCAGGCTGTGTTCCGGCGCCACCACGAAATCCAGCGGGTCATCCCAGACCGGGGTGGCGCGTACCAGGTTGTGAGGATCGGGCGCCAGGGTAATCACCGCCACTTCGGCGCGGCCATGGAGGATTTCTTCGTAGGCCACTTCCGAATCGAGGAACTGAATATCCAGCGCCACATTCGGGTATTCCCGGGTAAAGGTACGTAGCACCGGCGGCAAGCGATGCAGGCCGATGTGGTGACTGGTGGCCAGGGTCAGCCGGCCGCTGACTTCGCCGGTGAGGTTGGTGAGCGCGCGGCGGGTGTCGTCCAGCACGTTGAGGATCTGATAGGCGCGCGGCAGCAAGGCCCGTCCGGCTTCGGTCAAGCCGACTTCACGGCCCAGGCGATCGAACAGGCGCACCTTTAATTGTTGCTCCAGACCGGCGATGCGTTTGCTGATGGCCGGTTGGGTCAGGTGCAGGCGCTCGCCGGCGCCGGAGAAGCTGCCAGTCTCGGCGATGGCAATGAAGGCATTGAGGTTGGCCAGATCCATGGATGTATTCCAGTTGGTAATCCAAAGCATAAAAAATATGAATTTGAGTTATTTAATGTAGCGCCATACCATCAGCCTCACAAGCCAAAGGGTTATTGAAAAGCCCGGCATAAAGAAATACCGCTGATGAGGACCGACTGATGGCCGGCAAAACGCTTTACGACAAGCTTTGGGATTCCCATGAAGTGAAACGGCGCGACGATGGTTCGTCGCTGATCTATATCGACCGTCACATCATCCATGAAGTGACCTCGCCCCAAGCGTTCGAAGGCCTGCGTCTGGCCGGGCGCAAGCCTTGGCGCGTCGACTCCATCATCGCCACCCCCGACCACAACGTGCCGACCACTCCCGAGCGCAAAGGCGGCATCGACGCCATTGCCGACCAGGTTTCGCGTTTGCAGGTTCAGACCCTCGATGATTACTGCGACGAATATGGCATTACCGAATTCAAGATGAATGACGTGCGTCAAGGCATCGTGCACGTGATCGGCCCGGAGCAGGGCGCCACCTTGCCGGGCATGACCGTGGTGTGCGGTGATTCCCACACCTCCACCCACGGTGCATTCGGCGCCTTGGCCCACGGCATCGGCACCTCCGAGGTGGAACATGTGTTCGCCACCCAGTGCCTGGTCGCCAAGAAAATGAAGAACATGCTGGTCAAGGTCGAAGGCACATTGCCATTTGGCGTGACTGCCAAGGACATCGTCCTTGCGGTGATCGGCAAGATCGGCACCGCTGGCGGTAACGGCCATGCCATCGAGTTCGCCGGCAGTGCGATTCGCGACCTGTCTATCGAAGGCCGCATGACCATCTGCAACATGTCCATCGAAGCCGGTGCCCGCGTCGGCATGGTCGCGGCCGACGAAAAAACCGTCGAATACGTCAAGGGTCGCCCATTTGCTCCGCAAGGTGCGGACTGGGACGCCGCTGTTGAAGCCTGGAAGGACCTGGTCTCCGACGCCGACGCGGTGTTCGACACCGTGGTCGAGCTCGACGCTGCCCAGATCAAGCCACAAGTCAGCTGGGGCACTTCGCCGGAAATGGTCCTGGCCGTCGACCAGAACGTGCCGGACCCGGCTAAAGAAACCGACCTGGTCAAGCGCGGCTCCATCGAGCGCGCCTTGAAGTACATGGGCTTGCAGGCCAACCAAGCGATCACCGACATCCAGTTGGACCGCGTGTTCATCGGGTCCTGCACCAACTCGCGGATCGAAGACCTGCGCGCTGCGGCGGTGATCGCCAAGGGCCGCAAAGTGGCGTCGACCATCAAACAAGCCATCGTGGTGCCGGGTTCGGGCCTGGTCAAAGCGCAAGCCGAAGCCGAAGGCCTGGACAAGATCTTTCTTGAAGCCGGTTTTGAATGGCGTGAGCCAGGCTGCTCGATGTGCCTGGCGATGAACCCGGACCGTTTGGAATCGGGCGAGCATTGCGCCTCCACCTCCAACCGTAACTTCGAAGGGCGTCAGGGCGCCGGTGGGCGTACCCACTTGGTCAGCCCGGCCATGGCTGCTGCGGCTGCCGTCAACGGTCGTTTCATCGACGTTCGCGAATTGATCTGAGGAATACCCGATGCGTGCTTTTACCCAACACACCGGCCTTGTCGCCCCATTGGACCGTGCCAACGTCGACACCGACCAGATCATCCCCAAGCAGTTCTTGAAGTCGATCAAGCGCACCGGTTTTGGCCCGAACCTGTTCGACGAGTGGCGTTACCTGGACGTGGGCTACGCCTACCAGGACAACTCCAAGCGCCCGCTGAACAAGGACTTCGTGCTCAACGCCGAGCGTTACCAAGGCGCCAGCGTACTGCTGGCACGGGAAAACTTCGGTTGCGGCTCCAGCCGTGAACACGCGCCGTGGGCCCTGGAAGAATATGGCTTTCGCAGCATCATCGCGCCGAGCTATGCCGACATCTTCTTCAACAACAGCTTCAAGAACGGCCTGTTGCCGATCATCCTGACCGACGAAGAAGTCGACGAGCTGTTCAAGCAGGTGGAGGCCGAAGAGGGCTACCAACTGACCGTCGACCTGGCTGCGCAAACCGTGACCCGTCCGGATGGCAAGGTGTATCACTTTGAAGTCGATGCGTTCCGTAAGCACTGCCTGATCAACGGCTTGGACGACATCGGCCTGACCTTGCAGGACGGCGATGCGATTGCAGCGTTTGAAGCCAAGCACCGGGCGAGCCAGCCTTGGTTGTTTCGCGATGCTTGATTTTATGTAAGCCGGACAGGCCCCTTCGCGAGCAAGTCGAATCGTCGCACCGCCGCTCCCACTTTTGATTGCATTTCAACTGAAGAAACTCGGTCAAATGTGGGAGCGGGCTTGCTCGCGAAGGCGGCAGCAAAAACAACACACGTCCCAAGGAAAGCCACCATGACCACCACCGCCCACACCCACGTTGTGCAAAAACAATTCGGCGAACAGGCGTCTGCCTACCTGAGCAGTGCCGTGCACGCCCAAGGCACCGAATTCGCGCTGCTCCAGGCCGAACTGGCCGGGCAGGGCGCTGCACGGCTGCTGGATCTGGGCTGCGGTGCCGGTCATGTGAGTTTCCATGTGGCGCCGCTGGTCAAGGACGTGGTGGCGTATGACCTGTCCCAGCAGATGCTCGACGTGGTTGCAGCCGCTGCCAGGGATCGTGGCCTGGGCAACATCACCACCGTGCACGGCGCTGCCGAACGTCTGCCGTTCGCCGATGGCGAGTTCGATTTCGTGTTCAGCCGTTATTCGGCTCACCACTGGAGCGACCTCGGCCTGGCGCTGCGCGAAGTGCGCCGCGTACTCAAGCCGGGCGGCGTGGCGGCGTTCGTCGACGTCTTGTCACCGGGCAGCCCGCTGTTGGACACTTACCTGCAAACCGTCGAAGTGCTGCGCGACACCAGCCACGTGCGCGATTATTCCGCCGCGGAGTGGATGCAACAGCTCAGCGAGGCCGGTCTGCACGTGCGCACTAGCAGCCGCCAACGCTTGCGCCTGGAATACACCTCCTGGGTCGAGCGCATGCGCACGCCAGAGGTATTGCGCGCTGCAATCCTTGAGCTGCAGAAGGCCATGGGCCAGGAAGTGCGCGATTATTACGAAATTCAGGCCGACGGCACCTTCAGCACCGACGTACTAGTGGTCTTCGCCGAACGCTGATCGATTTTTCCCGACCTGCCCACGGGCGGGTCGCTTGATGAAATGAGGAACGCATGAGCAAGCAGATTCTGATTCTCCCTGGCGACGGTATTGGTCCGGAAATCATGGCCGAAGCGGTCAAGGTGCTGGAACTGGCCAACTCCAAGTACAGCCTGGGCTTCGAGCTGAGCCACGACGTGATCGGCGGCGCGGCCATCGACAAGCACGGCGTGCCCCTGGCCGATGAAACCCTGGACCGCGCCCGTGCGGCCGATGCCGTGCTGCTCGGCGCCGTGGGTGGCCCGAAATGGGACAAGATCGAACGTGACATCCGTCCTGAGCGCGGCCTGCTGAAAATTCGCGCCCAACTGGGCCTGTTCGGCAACCTGCGTCCGGCGATCCTCTACCCGCAACTGGCTGACGCGTCGAGCCTCAAGCCGGAAGTGGTCGCGGGCCTGGATATCCTCATCGTGCGTGAGCTGACCGGCGGCATCTACTTCGGCTCGCCACGCGGTGTGCGCGAGTTGGAAAATGGCGAGCGCCAGGCCTACGACACCCTGCCGTACAGCGAGAGCGAAATCCGCCGTATCGCCCGTGTCGGTTTTGACATGGCCCGCGTGCGCGGCAAGAAAGTCTGCTCGGTGGACAAGGCTAACGTCCTGGCCTCCAGCCAACTGTGGCGCGAAATCGTCGAGGAAGTGGCCAAGGACTATCCGGATGTCGAGCTCAGCCACATGTACGTCGACAACGCTGCGATGCAACTGGTGCGCGCACCCAAGCAGTTCGACGTGATCGTCACCGACAACCTGTTCGGCGACATCCTGTCCGACCAGGCATCGATGCTCACCGGTTCCATCGGCATGCTGCCGTCGGCGTCCCTGGACACCAATAACAAGGGCATGTACGAGCCTTGCCACGGTTCGGCGCCGGACATCGCGGGCCAGGGCATTGCCAACCCGCTGGCGACGATTTTGTCGGTCTCGATGATGCTGCGTTACAGCTTCAACCTGAGCGACGCAGCCGACGCGATCGAGAAAGCTGTGAGCCTGGTGCTGGATCAGGGTTTGCGCACCGGCGACATCTGGTCGCAGGGTTGCACCAAGGTCGGTACGCAAGAAATGGGCAACGCAGTAGTCGCCGCGCTGCGGAATCTGTAATCTCTCGGGCCCGCTTGCAGTTCTTGCTGCAAGGCGGCCCACTTTTTAACAAGGTGTAGTTGCGATGAAACGTGTAGGTCTGATCGGTTGGCGCGGTATGGTCGGTTCCGTGCTCATGCAGCGGATGCTGGAAGAGCAGGATTTCGATCTTATTGAGCCGGTGTTTTTCACCACTTCGAACGTGGGTGGCCAAGGGCCGTCCGTGGGCAAGGACATTGCCCCGCTCAAGGACGCCTACAACATTGAAGAGCTGAAAACCCTCGACGTGATTCTGACCTGTCAGGGTGGCGACTACACCAGCGAAGTCTTCCCCAAGCTGCGTGAAGCCGGTTGGCAGGGTTACTGGATCGACGCCGCGTCGAGCCTGCGCATGCAGGACGATGCCGTCATCATCCTCGACCCGGTGAACCGCAAGGTCATCGACCAGCAGCTGGACGCGGGCACCAAGAACTATGTCGGCGGCAACTGCACCGTCAGCCTGATGCTGATGGGCCTGGGTGGCCTTTTCGAAGCGGGCCTGGTCGAGTGGATGAGCGCCATGACCTATCAGGCGGCCTCCGGTGCCGGCGCGCAGAACATGCGTGAACTGATCAAGCAGATGGGCGCGACCCACGCGGCTGTGGCCGATCAACTGGCTGACCCGGCCAGCGCGATCCTCGACATCGACCGCCGTGTGGCCGAGGCCATGCGCAGCGAGGCCTACCCGACCGAGAACTTCGGCGTGCCTTTGGCCGGCAGCCTGATCCCCTGGATTGACAAGGAACTGCCGAACGGCCAGAGCCGTGAAGAATGGAAGGCCCAGGCCGAGACCAACAAGATCCTCGGTCGCTTCAAGAGCCCGATCCCGGTGGACGGCATCTGCGTGCGTATCGGCGCGATGCGCTGCCACAGCCAGGCGCTGACCATCAAACTGAACAAAGACGTGCCGATCGCCGATATCGAAGCGTTGATCAGCCAGCACAACCCTTGGGTCAAGCTGGTGCCGAACAACCGCGACATCAGCATGCAGGAGCTGAGCCCGACCAAGGTCACCGGCACCCTGAATGTACCGGTGGGCCGCTTGCGCAAGCTGAACATGGGCACCCAGTACCTGGGCGCGTTCACCGTGGGCGACCAACTGCTGTGGGGCGCGGCCGAACCACTGCGTCGCATGCTGCGGATTCTGCTGGAGCGTTGATCGCGTAAAGCAAGATGAGAAACCCGCGTTCTGGTGACAGGCGCGGGTTTTTTTATTGTTCTTTCGGGCGCTATCGCAGGCAAGCCAGTTCCCACATTTGATTGCATTCCAACTGACGAAACTCGGTCGAATGTGGGAGCGGGCTTGCTCGCGAAGAGGCCATCAGCCACACCACAAAAGCTGGGTTAATTGCCTCACCCCCCACCACCCGGTAAAGTGCCGCTCCCCCCGCAATGCCCGAGGCAGCCCCCATGACCCAGACCTTTGATATCGCCGTGATTGGCGCCACCGGCACCGTTGGCGAAACCCTGGTGCAGATCCTAGAAGAACTGGGCTTCCCGGTGGGCACCCTGCACCTGCTGGCGGGCAGTAACTCTGCCGGTGCATCGGTGCCGTTTCGCGGCAAGAACGTGCGGGTGAGGGAGGTCGATGAGTTCGACTTCAGCAAAGTCCAGCTGGCATTCTTTGCGGCGGGGCCGGCGGTGACCTTGAGTTTTGCGCCGCGTGCCACGGCGGTGGGCTGCTCGGTGATCGACTTGTCGGGCGCGCTGTCGGTCGAACAGGCACCGCAGGTGGTGCCGGAAGCCAATGCCCATGTGCTCGACGGCCTGGAAAGACCCTTCCAGCTCGGCAGCCCAAGTCCATCGGCGACCCACCTGGCAGTCGTCCTGGCGCCATTGCGGGGCCTGTTGGATATCCAGCGCGTGAGCGTCACCGCCAACCTGGCAATGTCGTCCCAGGGGCGTGAAGCCGTCAGCGAATTGGCCCGGCAAACCGCCGAGTTGCTGAATATGCGCCCACTGGAACCGAAGGTGTTTGATCGGCAGGTCGCCTTCAACCTGCTGGCTCAGGTCGGTACGCCGGACGCCCAAGGTCATACAGCTCTGGAGAAGCGCCTCGTACACGAGCTGCGCGCAGTGCTGGAATTACCTTTGCTAAAGATTTCCGCAACCTGCGTTCAAGCCCCGGTGTTTTTTGGCGATAGCCTGACAGTGTCTCTGCAACTGGGCGCACCGGTCGACCTCGCCGCCGTGAACCGCCTGCTCGACGCAGCGCCGGGAATAGAGCGGGTTGAGGAGGGGGACTACCCAACGGCGGTGGGCGACGCGGTTGGCCAGGACGTGGTCTATGTAGGACGGGTCCGCGCAGGTGTGGATGACCCCGCGGAACTAAATCTGTGGCTGACGTCAGATAACGTACGCAAAGGCGCGGCACTGAACGCCGTACAGCTGGCGCAGTTGTTGATAAAAGGCCTTGCGTAAAAGATACTTGGCGGCAATTTGTAGATTGATTCTAGCCAAGCGCTATGCTTGGCCCCAGGCAGGAAAAGTTGCGCGTCGGTGACCTATCGGCTCGCCATGCCTTATGGCAGCGGTTACCAACCTTCTCGCAGGCCGGGGAGTGTTCAGACAAAGGATGAGGCTATGGTTCAAGTTCGCAAACTGGTGTTAGCAATAGCGGCCGCCTCGGCGCTGTCCTCCGGTATGGCGCAGGCGCTGCAGCTGGGGGAGATGACCCTCAAGTCGAAGTTGAACCAGCCGTTGGCGGTGGAAATCGAATTGCTCGATGTCGGTGGGCTCACCGCCTCCGAGATCACGCCAAGCCTGGCTTCGTCCCAAGCCTTCGTGGATGCCGGCGTTGATCGCCAGGCGTTCCTCGACGACCTGACGTTTACCCCGGTGGTCAATCCCAGCGGCCGCAGCGTGGTGCGTGTGACCTCCAGCAAGCCATTGCCGGATTCCTATGTCCGCTTCCTGTTGCAAGTGCAATGGCCCAATGGCCGTTTGATGCGCGACTACAGTGTATTGCTTGACCCGGCCAAGTTCGACCAGCCGGCACCGACGACCGCCGCGCCTGCGCCGCGATTGGCGGCACCGGCCAGCACCGCGCCGGCCGTGAGCAAGCCGGCACAACACACCACGACGTCTCGCGACACGTTGTGGGAAATTGCCGCGAAGAACCGCAATGGCGGCTCGGTACAGCAGACCATGCTGGCAATCCAGGCGCTGAATCCCGACGCATTTATCGACGGCAACATCAACCGTTTGAAAACCGGCCAGGTCCTGCGCCTGCCGGATCCCGTGCAAAGCACCTCGCTGCCACAACCCCAGGCGATCGCCGAAGTCAGCGCGCAGAATGCGGCCTGGCGCCAAGGCCGACGCGCCGCCAACAATCCCGCCGCGGGCAAGCAGCAACTGGACGCCACCAAGCGCACCCAGGCCGGCAATGCGCCAGCGAGCACCGGCGCCAAGGACAACCTGAGCCTGGTTTCCGCTGAGGCGGCCAAGAAAGGCGTCAAAGGCAAGGCGGGCGATAGTGCGGCGTTGAGCGACAAACTGGCGATGACCCAAGAGCAACTGGACACTACCCGTCGCGACAACGAAGAGTTGAAAAGTCGCGCAGCAGACCTGCAAAGCCAGTTGGACAAGCTGCAAAAGCTGATTCAACTGAAAAACGATCAGCTCGCACGTCTGCAGGCCGAAAAGGGCACCCCGGCCGCTCCGGCCACGGGGGCGATGCCCGCGCAGTTGGCAGGTGAGCCGGTGGCCGCTCCGGCAGTGCCCGACGCCGCCACTGCTACCCCCGCACCTGCCGCGCCGGCGCCTGAGCCGGTCAAGGCGGATGCAACGCCGGCCAGCGCCGAAGGCAAGTTCAATGACCTGCTGACCAACCCGGTCGTGCTCGGTGTGATCGGCGGTGCCGCAGGCCTGCTGGTGCTGTTGCTCCTGCTGTTGTGGGTGCGCCATCGCAATGCGCGCCGCGAGGAGGAAAAACACCTGCGCATGGCGCGCGCGCTGGCTGAAGAGCCGGTATTCACCTCGAACATCGACCAGGATCTGCCACCAGACAGCTTCGAAGGCTTGGAAGTGCCGCCGCCGAATGTCAAGCTGGCCGCAGCTCCAACTCCAACGCCTACGGTTGAGCCGGCAGTCGCTGTGCCGACTGTCGCCTCGGTGCTGGCGCCGCTGGCGGTTGCCGTGGCTCCGGTGAACGCCAGCGATGCCCTGGCCCAAGCGCAGTCCCTTATCGACCGTGGTCACCTGAACCAGGCCGCCGATGTGCTGGAGCAGGCGATCAAACAGGAGCCCAAGCGCAGCGACCTGCGTTTGAAGCTGATGGAGGTCTACGGCCTGCAAAACAACAAGGACGGCTTCGTGACCCAGGAGCGTCAACTGGTGGCCAATGGTGAGAACCATGCCCAGGTCGAACAGCTCAAGAGTCGCTTCCCGGCCATGGCCGTGCTGGCGGCGGGTGTCAGTGCTGCGGTGGCCGCGGCTGCCTTGGACGCTCAGTACGTCAAGGATTTGCTGGAAGACAAACCAGCGCCTGCGGCTACAGAGCCGGAAGCGTTCGACACCGATTTCGACCTGAGCCTGGACGACCTGGAAGAAGCCTCCCCGGCTGAAGCCAAGGACGATCAGCAGACCTTCGAATCGCTGCTGCAACAGCAGACCGAAGCCAAGGCCGCGCCGGATGACCTCTCGGACTTCGACCTGGACCTGCAATTGGATGGCCCGGCTTCGGCGCAATCCGATGACGACTTCCTCTCCGGCCTGGAAGAGCAGATGAAGGATGTGCCGGCCGTCGAGCCGCCCACCCTGGCCCCGACGGCGCTGGATGACTTCGACCTGCCTGAAGATTTCGACTTGTCCTTGGCCGATGAGCCGGAAGCGGCGGCCAAGCCTGATGCATTTGCGTCCGAGCTGGACGATGTCAACGCCGAGCTGGACCGTTTGTCCCAGAGCCTGGAGCATCCTTCGATCGAGCCATCCTTCACTGCAGAAGACGCGGCGCAGGGCGACGATGAGCCGGAATTCGACTTCCTCTCCGGTACGGACGAAGTGGCGACCAAGCTCGACCTGGCCCAGGCCTATATCGACATGGGCGATGCGGACGGCGCGCGGGATATCCTCAGCGAAGTGCTGACCGAAGGTGATGAAGCTCAGCGTGGCGAGGCCAAGGAAATGCTCGGCAGGCTGGTCTGACCGTCAATCGTCAAGGCAGCGGCGACCTTCGGGTCGCCGTTTTGCTTTTGTGGGCACTCACACAAATCGGCATAATGGCCGCCTTTGCGCAACTCATCAGGCTCTCAGTTCTTGGCAAATATAGATAACGCGGCCGCCGAAATGGCGGCCGCAGGCTTTTACCGCATCGCCCTGGGCGTGGAATACAAAGGCTCGCGCTATCGAGGCTGGCAGCGTCAGGCGTCCGGCGTGCTGACGGTGCAGGAAACCCTGGAGAACGCACTGTCGAAAGTGGCTGATTCGCCGGTGTCGCTGATGTGCGCCGGGCGTACCGATGCGGGCGTGCACGCCTGTGGCCAGGTGGTGCACTTCGACACTCAGGCTGAACGGTCGATGAAGGCGTGGGTGATGGGCGCTAATATCAACTTGCCCCATGACGTCAGCGTCACTTGGGCCAAGGTCATGCCAGCGCACTTTCACGCGCGCTTCAAGGCCATCGCCCGGCGTTATCGCTACGTGATCTACAACGACCAGATCCGTCCGGCGCACCTTAACGAAGAAATCACCTGGAATCATCGTCCGCTCGACGCCGAGCGCATGGCCGAAGCCGCACAGCATCTGGTCGGCGTGCATGATTTCAGCGCCTTCCGTGCCGGCCAGTGCCAGGCCAAGTCGCCGATCAAGGAAGTCCATCACCTGCGGGTGACCCGTCACGGCAAGATGATCGTGCTGGATATCCGTGCAGGGGCGTTCCTCCACCATATGGTTCGAAACATTGCCGGGGTGCTGATGACCATCGGCACCGGCGAGCGTCCGGTGGAGTGGGCCAAGGAAGTACTGGAGAGCCGCGTCCGTCGTACGGGCGGAGTCACGGCGCATCCGTTTGGCTTGTACCTGGTGGATGTGGAGTACCGTGACGAGTTCGAATTGCCGGAGCGTTTCATCGGGCCACACTTCCTCACAGGTTTCAGCGAACTTGGCGGCTGACGCCCGGAAAAGCTTTTGTTACCATCCGGGACTTTATCGGTCCAATCCCTGGGGTTTCCACGACATGTCAGCCGTTCGCAGCAAGATTTGCGGGATTACCCGCATAGAAGACGCGCTGGCGGCGGTCGAGGCGGGGGCGGATGCTCTCGGTTTCGTGTTCTATGCCAAGAGCCCGCGGGCGGTGAGTGTGGTGCAGGCGCGGGCGATCATCGCTGCGTTGCCGCCATTCGTGACCACTGTGGGTTTGTTCGTCAATGCCAGCCGCTGCGAGCTCAACGAAACCCTGGATGCCGTACCGCTGGATATGCTGCAGTTCCACGGCGACGAAACGCCGGACGAATGTGAAAGCTACCAGCGTCCGTACCTCAAGGCGTTGCGTGTCAAGGCGGGGGACGATATCGCTGCGGCGTGTGCGGCCTATGGCAGCGCCCGCGCAATCCTGCTCGACACCTATGTCGAAGGCGTGCCCGGCGGTACCGGCGAAGCGTTCGATTGGTCGCTGATTCCCGAGGGCCTGAGCAAGCCGATCATCCTGGCCGGCGGGCTCAACCCCGGTAATGTCGGGGCGGCGATAGAGCAAGTCCGGCCTTATGCCGTGGATGTCAGCGGCGGCGTGGAGCAGGGCAAGGGCATCAAGGATCACAGCAAGATTCGCGCATTCATGCAGGCCGTGCGCAACAGCAGTGACCGGATGTGACGGCTGGCAGTCTGCCGCCGTCCATAACTACCACTGTGTAAAACAGCCCGGCGCCGCCTGAGGGTGGCCCGGAAACGAAGTGGCAACCCTGCGCTGGCAGGTTGTCTGGAAGGCTGAGGATACAGGCGGGAAAAGGCCGGTCGAACGTCTGACCCCGTCCAGCTTGTGTCATCGCCACATATGAATTTAGCTCAAGGGCATACGCGGGGCTGTGTTCAAGCCACCGGTACTGGAGAAAGAAAGCATGAGCAACTGGTTAGTAGACAAACTGATCCCTTCGATCATGCGTTCCGAGGTGAAAAAAAGCTCGGTTCCTGAAGGTCTGTGGCACAAGTGCCCATCCTGCGACGCGGTGCTGTACCGCCCGGAGCTGGAAAAGACCCTGGACGTTTGCCCCAAGTGCAACCACCACATGCGTATCGGCGCTCGCGCTCGCATCGACATCTTCCTGGATGCCGAAGGTCGTAACGAGTTGGGTGCCGACCTGGAGCCGGTTGACCGTCTCAAGTTCCGCGACAGCAAGAAGTACAAGGACCGTCTGGTCGGCGCGCAGAAGCAGACTGGCGAGAAGGACGCGCTGATTTCCGTCAGCGGTAAGCTGCTGGGCATGCCGGTCGTGGTGTCGGCCTTCGAATTCTCCTTCATGGGCGGCTCCATGGGTGCCATCGTCGGTGAGCGCTTCGTTCGCGCCGCCAACTACGCCCTGGAAAACCGTTGCCCGATGATCTGCTTCGCCGCCTCCGGTGGTGCGCGCATGCAGGAAGCGTTGATCTCCCTGATGCAAATGGCCAAGACCTCTGCGGTATTGGCGCGTCTGCGCGAAGAAGGCATCCCGTTCATCTCCGTACTCACTGACCCGGTCTACGGCGGCGTTTCCGCCAGCCTGGCGATGCTGGGTGACGTGATTGTCGGCGAGCCAAAGGCATTGATCGGCTTTGCCGGCCCACGTGTGATCGAGCAGACCGTGCGTGAGAAGCTGCCGGAAGGTTTCCAGCGCAGCGAATTCCTGCTGGAGCACGGTGCTATCGACCTGATCATCCCGCGCGGTGAGCTGCGTCCACGCCTGGGTAACCTCCTGGCACAAATGATGGGCCTGCCTACCCCTGTGTACGTCGCGCCTAAAGTTGAACCGATCGTCGTGCCGCCGGTGCCTGCAAACCTATGACCCAGCGTACCCTGGGCGAATGGCTCGCTTACCTTGAGCAGTTGCATCCGTCCGCCATCGACATGGGCCTGGAGCGCTCGCAACAGGTAGCGGCCCGCCTCGGGTTGGGCCGTCCGGCACCGCGTGTGATCACGGTGACCGGTACCAACGGCAAAGGCTCTACCTGTGCCTTTGTCGCGGCGCTGCTGCAGGCCCAAGGGCTGAAAGTCGGCGTCTACAATTCCCCGCACCTGCTGCGTTACAACGAGCGGGTGCAGCTCAATGGCGTCGAAGCCACGGATGAGCAACTCTGCGAAGCCTTCGCCGCACTCGATGCCGGCCGTGGCGAGATTTCCCTGACTTACTTCGAGATGGGCACCTTGGCGGCGTTCTGGCTGTTCGAGCGTGCGCAACTGGATGTGGTGGTGCTGGAAGTCGGCCTGGGCGGGCGTCTGGACACGGTCAATGTGGTGGATGCCGACCTGGCATTGGTCACCAGCATTGGCGTGGACCATGCCGACTACCTGGGCAATACGCGCGAATCCGTTGCCTATGAAAAAGCCGGGATCTTCCGCCAGGGCAAGCCTGCGCTGTGTGGTGACCTGGATCCGCCGCACACCTTGCTCGACAAGGTGCGCGAGCTGGATTGCCCGTTTTTCCTGCGCGGTCGCGACTTCAATCTCGAGATCGGTGCGCAGCACTGGCAATGGCGTGGGCGCGATGCCCGCGGCCAGGTGGTAGAGCTGTGCGACCTGCCGCTGCTGAATCTGCCGATGGAAAACGCTGCGCTTGCGCTGCAGGCCTATCTGTTGCTGGACCTGCCGTGGAATGCCGAGCAGATTGCCGCCACCTTGTTGTCGACACGTGTGGTCGGGCGATTGGATCGTCGTGAGTTCCAATGGCAAGGCAAGCGCCTGAACCTGTTGCTGGATGTGGGCCATAACCCCCATGCGGCCGAGTACCTGGCGCAACGCCTGTCGCGTACGCCGCCGGTCGGTCGTCGTCTTGCAGTCTTTGGCTTGCTGGCCGATAAGGACCTGGACGGTGTCGTCGCGCCGTTGCTGGGCAGCGTCCAGGCTTGGGCGGTAGCGCCATTGGATACCTCGCGCAGCCGTCCGGCCGCCGAGCTGGAAGTGGCCTTGCAGAACCTTGGTGCGCCGGTAGCGTCGTATGCAAGCGTGACCGATGCCCTTGAAGCACAGTGCGCCGTTGCCACCCCCGACGATGAGATTCTGTTGTTCGGGTCATTTTATTGTGTTGCCGAGGCGCTCGAGTGGTTGGCCCGGCGCTCCACGGAGGAAGCTGCACATGGCATTACTGGATAGCGCATACAAGCAGCGAATGGTCGGAGCCCTGGTTCTGGTGGCGTTGGCGGTGATTTTCCTGCCGATGCTGTTTTCTCGCCAGGATGAAGAGCGTCAAGTGGTCGTCGAGGCGCCGGCTGCCCCACAGGCCCCGGCGGTGCCGCAAGTACAGGTTGAGCCGGTGGTGGTGCCTGAGCCCCAGGCCTTGCCGGAAGAAGAGCCGGTGCCGACCGATGCTGAAGTGGCTGCCCAGCAAGCCCCGTCGATGCCGGTTCAGCCGAGCGTACCGGTGGTCAAGCCGGCACCCGCTGCACCGGTTGCTGCCGCCAAGCCCGCTGCGCCCGCACCTGCACCCAAGCCGGTAGCGCCGCAACCTGCCGCGCCGGGCAAGCCGGACGTGGGGCAAAGCCGTATCGATCCGAATGGGTTGCCGATCAGTTGGTCGATCCAGGTGGCCAGCCTGGGTAATCGCGAAGGCGCTGATGCCTTGCAGAAAAAGCTGCGTAGCCAGGGCTATAACGCTTACATCCGTAGCGCTGACGGCAAGAACAGGGTGTTTATCGGTCCGCTGATTGAGCGTGCCGAGGCGGATCGCCTGCGGGACCTGCTGGATCGCCAGCAGAACCTGAAGGGGTTTGTCACCCGCTTCCAGCCTGAGCGCGGCTGATACCGCCAGCCTCTGGTTGGAATGCAGGCCAAGTGTGGGAGCTGGCTTGCCTGCGATGACGGTGGGCCAATCAACAGGGATGTTGAATGTGCCCGCCCCATCGTAGGCGAGCCAGCTCCCACATTTGTTTTGTGGTGGGCTTGAGATCGGATTCGCTCGCCCCAACTGACTGATTTGCAAGGCACTGACAATCACAGCTTACCGACAGCCCGACGCTCTGCTAAAATGCGCCGCCTTATCTGTCCGTAGGCTCAAACGTGCCATTTACCTGGGTTGACTGGGCGATCGTTGCAATCGTCGCCATCTCCGCTTTGATCAGTCTAAGCCGCGGCTTCGTCAAAGAAGCACTGTCGTTGCTGACCTGGATCATCGCAGGAGTCGTAGCCTGGATGTTCGGCGGTTCATTGTCGGTCTACCTGGCCGGATACATCGAGACACCTTCGGCTCGCGTCATCGCGGGCTGCGCCATCATGTTCATCGCCACGCTGCTGGTGGGAGCAATGGTCAATTATCTTATTGGCGAGTTGATACGTGTCACCGGCCTCTCCGGGACCGATCGATTTCTCGGCATGGCCTTCGGCGCCGCGCGTGGCGCGTTGCTGGTGGTCGTGGCGGTCGGGCTGTTGAGCCTGGGGCCGGTACAGCAGGATTCGTGGTGGCAGGAGTCGGTACTCGTGCCAAAATTTCTATTGGTTGCAGATTGGTCCAAGAACCTCATTCTGGGGTGGAGCAGTCAGTGGCTGGCCAGCGGAATCAGCGTACCCGCTGATCTTCCGTTCAAGGAACACCTCTTACCGGCCAAAACGCCTCAGTAAGCTGTGTTCAGTCAAGATTCATTAAGTAGGGGTTGCGTCGCATGTGTGGCATCGTCGGTATCGTCGGTAAGTCGAACGTCAATCAGGCGCTGTATGACGCGCTAACCGTCCTCCAGCACCGCGGCCAGGACGCTGCCGGTATTGTGACCAGCCACGACGGCCGGTTATTCCTGCGCAAGGACAATGGTCTGGTGCGTGACGTGTTCCACCAACGTCACATGCAGCGCCTCGTCGGGCACATGGGCATTGGCCATGTGCGTTACCCGACTGCCGGTAGCTCGACGTCGGCCGAAGCTCAACCGTTTTACGTCAACTCGCCTTACGGCATCACCTTGGCGCACAACGGTAACCTGACCAACGTTGAACAGCTGGCCAAGGAGATTTACGAATCTGACCTGCGCCACGTCAACACCAACTCCGACTCGGAAGTGCTGCTCAACGTGTTCGCCCACGAGCTGGCCCAGCGCGGCAAGCTGCAGCCGACCGAAGAAGATGTGTTCGCCGCCGTCACCGACGTGCATAACCGTTGCGTCGGTGGTTATGCGGTAGTGGCCATGGTCACCGGTTATGGCATCGTCGGCTTCCGTGACCCCCACGGCATTCGTCCGATCGTGTTCGGCCAGCGTCATACCGACGAAGGCGTCGAGTACATGATCGCGTCCGAAAGCGTGTCGCTGGACGTGCTGGGCTTCACGCTGATCCGCGACCTCGCGCCAGGCGAAGCGGTTTACATCACCGAAGACGGAAAGCTGCACACCCGTCAGTGCGCCGTGGCGCCGAAACTCACCCCGTGCATCTTCGAACACGTCTACCTGGCGCGTCCGGATTCGATCATCGACGGTGTTTCGGTGTACAAGGCGCGTCTGCGCATGGGCGAGAAGCTGGCCGAGAAGATCCTGCGCGAGCGTCCTGAACACGACATCGACGTGGTGATCCCGATCCCGGATACCAGCCGCACCGCTGCGCTGGAGTTGGCCAACCACTTGGGCGTCAAGTTCCGCGAAGGCTTCGTGAAGAACCGCTACATCGGCCGTACCTTCATCATGCCGGGCCAGGCTGCGCGCAAGAAGTCGGTGCGCCAGAAGCTCAACGCCATCGAGCTGGAGTTCCGCGGCAAGAACGTGATGCTGGTGGATGACTCCATTGTGCGCGGTACTACCTGCAAGCAGATCATCCAGATGGCCCGCGAAGCCGGTGCTAAAAACGTGTACTTCTGTTCCGCAGCGCCTGCCGTGCGTTACCCGAACGTCTACGGCATCGACATGCCGAGCGCCCATGAGCTGATCGCTCACAACCGTTCGACCCAGGACGTGGCCGACCTGATCGGCGCCGATTGGCTGATCTACCAGGACCTGCCGGACCTGATCGAGGCGGTTGGCGGTGGCAAGATCAAGATCGACCAGTTCGACTGCGCCGTGTTCGACGGCAAGTACGTGACCGGTGATGTCGACGAGACCTACCTGAACAAGATCGAGCAGGCGCGCAACGACTCCTCGAAGATCAAGACCCAGGCGGTCAGCGCGATCATCGACCTGTACAACAACTGAGTGACAACCGGCCCTGAGGGGCCGGTTTTGTATCTTAAATAAAGAATTGAGTAAGGAGTCGCAGCATGAGTCAGGAATGGGATGCCGGTCGGTTGGACAGCGACCTCGATGGCGTAGCTTTCGATACCCTGGCTGTGCGCGCTGGCCAGCATCGCACCCCGGAAGGTGAGCACGGTGATCCGATGTTCTTCACCTCCAGCTACGTGTTTCGTACCGCTGCCGACGCCGCTGCGCGCTTTGCTGGCGAAGTGCCGGGCAACGTGTATTCGCGTTATACCAACCCGACTGTGCGCGCGTTCGAAGAGCGTATCGCAGCGCTGGAAGGCGCTGAGCAGGCAGTGGCCACGGCCACCGGCATGGCGGCCATCCTGGCGGTGGTGATGAGCCTGTGCAGTGCCGGCGACCACGTGCTGGTGTCGCGCAGCGTGTTCGGTTCGACCATCAGTCTGTTCGAAAAGTACTTCAAGCGTTTCGGCATCGAAGTTGACTACGTGCCCCTGGCGGACCTGTCTGGCTGGGATGCGGCGATCAAGGCCAACACCAAGTTGCTGTTCGTCGAATCGCCGTCCAACCCATTGGCCGAGCTGGTGGATATCGCCGCATTGTCCGAAGTGGCACATGCCAAGGGCGCCATGCTGGTGGTCGACAACTGCTTCTGCACTCCGGCGCTGCAACAGCCGTTGAAGCTGGGCGCGGACATCGTCGTGCACTCGGCCACCAAGTTCATCGACGGCCAGGGCCGTTGCATGGGCGGCGTGGTTGCGGGGCGCAGCGAGCAGATGAAAGAAGTCGTCGGCTTCCTGCGCACGGCTGGCCCGACCTTGAGCCCGTTCAACGCCTGGATCTTCCTGAAAGGCCTGGAAACCCTCAGCCTGCGGATGAAGGCCCACTGCGCCAACGCTCAGGCCCTGGCCGAGTGGCTGGAGCAGCAGGACGGTATCGAGAAGGTGCATTACGCCGGCCTCAAGAGCCACCCGCAACATGAGTTGGCCCAGCGCCAGCAGCGTGGTTTCGGTGCCGTCGTGAGCTTTGAAGTGAAGGGCGGCAAAGAGGGCGCCTGGCGCTTTATCGATGCGACCCGTCTGATTTCCATCACCGCTAACCTGGGTGATAGCAAGACCACTATTACCCACCCGAGCACCACCTCCCACGGGCGCCTGGCGCCGCAGGAGCGTGAAGCGGCCGGTATCCGTGACAGCCTGATCCGCATTGCAGTGGGCCTGGAAGACGTCGCTGACCTGCAAGCTGACCTGGCTCGTGGGCTGGCGGCCTTGTGATCGAGTGGTCCATGGACGCCGCGGCAGCCAGCAATGGGCGCGTCGCGCTGGTGACGGGGGCGGCGCGGGGCATTGGCCTCGGCATTGCCGCGTGGCTGATCAGCGAAGGCTGGCAGGTGGTGTTGACCGACCTGGACCGCGAGCGCGGCTCCAAGGTGTCCAAGGTGCTGGGCGAAAACGCCTGGTTCATCAGCATGGACGTTGCCGACGAAAAACAGGTGGCCCAGGGGGTCGCCGAGGTATTGGGGCAGTTTGGGCGCCTGGATGCGCTGGTCTGCAATGCCGCGGTGGCTGACCCTCGCAACATCACCTTGGAAAGCCTCGACCTGGCTTACTGGAATCGGGTGCTCGCCGTGAACCTCAGTGGGCCCATGTTGCTGGCCAAGCATTGCGCGCCCTACCTGCGTGCCCATGGTGGTGCCATCGTCAACTTGGCATCGACCCGGGCTGGCCAGTCTGAGCCGGACACTGAGGCCTATGCGGCGAGCAAAGGTGGCCTGCTGGCGCTCACGCATGCCTTGGCGATGAGTCTGGGGCCGGAAGTGCGGGTCAATGCGGTCAGTCCCGGCTGGATCGATGCGCGCGACCCTGCTGCGCGCCGCGCTGCGCCGTTGAGTGATGCCGATCACGCTCAGCATCCGGCGGGCAGGGTGGGGACTGTAGAAGACGTGGCGGCGATGGTGGCGTGGCTGCTGTCGCGCCAGGCGGGGTTTGTCACCGGGCAAGAGTTTGTCGTGGACGGTGGCATGAGCAAGAAGATGATTTACAGCGAGTAGGGTGGGTAGCCGTCTTGAAGCAATTTTGTCTTTTTCAGAAAAACTTCAAGCAGGCTATTGACTTAGGTCCGTTACCTGCGTAAATTTCGCGGCCTCAACGAAGCAAAGGGTGATTAGCTCAGCTGGGAGAGCATCTGCCTTACAAGCAGAGGGTCGGCGGTTCGATCCCGTCATCACCCACCACTTCTTGAGAGTTTTGCCTCAGGGCAAGACGCAACGTTAAAGGTTGCACCGACGCGCAGCGGTAGTTCAGTCGGTTAGAATACCGGCCTGTCACGCCGGGGGTCGCGGGTTCGAGTCCCGTCCGCTGCGCCATATTTTCCAGGTCTGATTCGTCAGGCTTGAGATTGAACAGTCAAGGCTGAACGATCAGATGTTTAAAGACGGTTGAGGCTTTACGCACAGCCGGTCAAGCGATACGCAGCGGTAGTTCAGTCGGTTAGAATACCGGCCTGTCACGCCGGGGGTCGCGGGTTCGAGTCCCGTCCGCTGCGCCATATCTGCCTCAAGGCCCACTGAACGCCTTGAAGCACAAAGCAAGCCTCTGGCTACTTTGATCCGATAGCAAAGGCCCTGGTCGAAAGACCGGGGTTTTTTGTGCCTGCGATTTGATAATGCGACCCGTGGGATCCTGATTGCGGGCGATGGCGTCAGTTAAATCGCCATCGACCGCAAGCGGGCTACCGGTTCCGAGTCAGAATCCCAATTTGTCGCGTAGCCCGTAATACCAGGCACCCATTGCCGCAAAGGGCGTGCGCAGCAGTTGCCCGCCCGGGAACGGGTAGTGCGGCAGGTCGGCAAACGCATCAAAGCGCTCTGCCTGGCCTCTGAGCGCTTCGGCCAGTACCTTGCCCGCCAGGTGTGTGTACGTTACGCCATGACCACTGCAGCCCTGTGAGTAGTAGATGTTGTCGCCCAGGCGTCCCACTTGCGGCAAGCGCGACAGGGTCAGCAGGAAATTGCCGGTCCAGGCGTAGTCGATCTTCACATCCTTGAGTTGCGGAAACGCCTTGAGCATCTTCGGACGGATGATCGCCTCGATATTGGCCGGGTCGCGCGCGCCGTACACCACGCCACCGCCGAAGATCAGGCGCTTGTCGCTGGTGAGTCGGTAGTAGTCGAGCAAATAGTTGCAGTCTTCGACGCAGTAATCCTGCGGCAGCAGGGTTTTTGCCAGTTCGTCACCCAGAGGAGCGGTAGTGATCACTTGCGTGCCGCAGGGCATCGACTTGGCCGCCAGCTCCGGCACCAGGTTGCCCAGGTAGGCATTGCCCGCGACGATGATGAACTTGGCCCTGACCTTGCCCTGCGCGGTGTGTACCACTGGATTTGCGCCGCGCTCGATCCGCACTGCCGCCGATTGTTCGTAGATCGTACCACCCAGGGATTCCACGGCCGCGGCTTCGCCGAGTGCCAGGTTGAGCGGGTGGATATGCCCGCCGCTCATGTCCAGCAAGCCACCTACATAGTTGTCACAGGCCACCACTTCGCGGATACGGCGTTCGTCCAGCAGCTCCAGTTGAGTGTGGCCGTAACGCTCCCACAGACGCTTCTGCGACTCCAGGTGGCCCATGTGCTTGCTGTTGAGCGCGGCGAATACGCCGCCGTCCTTCAGGTCGCACTGGATCTGATATTTGGCTACTCGCTCGCGGATGATCTTGCCGCCTTCAAACGCCATTTGGCCCAACAGTTGCGCTTGCTTGGGCCCGACGCTGCGCTCGATCACATCGATATCACGGCTGTAGCTGTTGACGATCTGCCCACCGTTGCGGCCCGAGGCGCCAAACCCCACCTTGGCGGCTTCCAGCACGGTGACGCGAAAACCGTTCTCCAGCAGAAACAGGGCACTGGAGAGGCCGGTATAGCCGGCACCGATCACACACACATCGGTTTCGACTTCGCCTTGAAGTACCGGGCGAGGCGGAACGGCATTCGCGGAAGCGGCGTAATACGACTGGGGGTAGGGGGTGTTCGCCATCCTGGAACCTCTGTTTTATATTTTTTACGAGTGCGTCGATCCTACCTGAGTTGAAAATTGCCTGCCAGCCACCCGAAATTCACGGGTGTGCTCCCCGCAAATAAAAAATTCGCATATTCATAGGGTTAGCTGCAAAAAAGATGTTGACACCCCTCCGGAATTCCGTAGAATGCCGCCTCACAGCAGGCACGTAGCTCAGTTGGTTAGAGCACCACCTTGACATGGTGGGGGTCGTTGGTTCGAGTCCAATCGCGCCTACCAAACAAAATCCGCTCTGCTGGGCGGTCTAGAAGGGCTCACCGAAAGGTGGGCCCTTTTTTGTTGTCCTGGATTTCTTCAGAACGTTTGCAAGACACCCCTCTCAGAACGCCAAAGTAAAGAACACGACGTGCAGGATGATCTGCAGTCAGGCGCTGCCCTCCGGTTGCCGGACGCAGCGAATAGGGTCGGAAATGCGGAACTAAAATCGGCAATCCCGTCTACATTTCAAGGGGGAGTTCCCTTTCGGAGAAGACGATCATGTTTAAAGCTCGCTCGCTTGTATCCGCGGTTACCTGTCTTGTATTGGCCGTGGGTTCGGTGACGGCCCTGGCCGATCCTGGCAACGGTAAAGGCCAAGGCAATGGGAAAGGCAATTCACAAGGCGGCCAAGGCCATGGCAACCAGGGCAACAAGGGGAAAGGTTCCAGCGCAAGTGATTGGGATCACGGGCCCAGCATTGACCGGGGCGGTGTGCTGGGCGTGATCGGTGGCTATCGTGACTATTGGCGCCCAGGCCCTTCACTGCCACCCGGAATACAGAAGAATCTCGCTAGAGGAAAGCCGCTTCCACCTGGCATCGCCAAAAAGCTGGATGGCCGGTTGCTGGGCAGGTTGCCCCATTACGACGGCTACGAGTGGCAACAAGCGGGCACTGATTTGATACTGGTAGCCATCGCCTCAGGCATCATTTACGAGGTGCTCAACGGAGCGTTCGATTAAGTCGATAAGGGTTCGATTCTCTCCTCGCCAGGGTCTTTCTGGGTGGCGAGCAGGCTTTTATTACGGAATTCCCGCGCCACGTTGTCGGGTGTCTCACCTTCGTGGCGCGGGGGCTTGAGCCAGCTGGACAGCGGTTTGAAGATTGCCACGGCAAGCATGCGGGCAGTGATGCCGACGCACCCCGAAGGACGAGGCCCCTTTTGGTGGGGCGGCAGCCTCAGCCGCTTCCCTCCAGAACAATCCATAACGCTTCAATCACCGACAAAATTTATTGGTTCGCAGCAACAATTTTTCTTGTTGGACACCTCCCGCCCCAGGCAGCAAAGTTGCCGCCACTGACGCTCGACCTTTCGGGTCAACAATAAAAAACCGAGCCGACTGCACGCCCATTCTTGCTGTGAACCCGTTGTTCACATCCTGCTGTAATGGCGCCGCAGCGCGCATTTAAGGACCTCACGCCATGCAAACTGTTGTGAACTTATGGCCGTTGATCGGCGTACTTGTGATCGTGGTTGGCTTTGTCTTGCGCTTCAACCCGCTGTTGGTGGTCACCGCCGCCGCTATCGCTACCGGGCTTGCTGCCCATTTCCCTCTGGAAAAAATCCTCGCGACCATGGGCGATGGCTTCCTTCAGACCCGTGCCCTGCAATTGATCCTCCTGTTGCCCCTGGCGGTCATCGGCCTGCTGGAGCGTCATGGGCTGCGCCTGCATGCGCAGAACTGGATTGCGCGGTTCGAGCGCGCCACGGTGGGGCGTTTGTTGATCATCTATCTGTTTGTGCGCGAGTCCACGGCCGCCATGGGCTTGACCAGCCTGGGTGGGCACCCGCAGATGGTGCGGCCACTGTTGGCTCCGATGGCCGAGGGCGCGGCGGAAAAACGCTACGGCAAGCTGCCGGACAAGTTGCGTCACAAGGTGTTGGCCATGTGCGCCGCGACGGACAACGTCGGCCTGTTCTTTGGTGAAGACATCTTTGTCGCCTTTGGCGCGATTGCCTTGATGCACACCTTCCTGCTTGGCTCGGGGATTGATGTGGAGCCACTGCACATTGCGGTATGGGGGATTCCGACGGCAATCTGCGCTTTCATCATCCACGCAATCCGCCTGCATCGGTTCGACCGAAGACTCACCCGTGAGATGACGCCTGCCGCCGCCTCGGTGGAGGCTGTGCAATGATTATTTCCATTCAATACCTGTACTGGCTGGCTGGCGTTCTGCTACTGATCACGGCGGGCATGATTGTGATGGACCGAACCCATCCAAAGCGCTGGTCCACTGCGCTGTTCTGGCTGTTGTTCGCCATTCCGTTCCTGATCGGTGAGCGTCTGCCGTCGGTGGCTATCGGCGCAGGCATCGTGGTAATGGCACTGATCGCCGGCATGGGCGGCGTCGGTCGTGGCAAACATGTCGAACTGCATGACAAGGCATCCCGTGCCAGTGCCGGTCGCCTGGGTCATAAGCTGTTTATCCCGGCGTTGGCCATTCCCCTGACCACCGTCATCGGCTCGGTGTTGCTCAAGCACACAGAGATCGGCGGTGTCCCGCTGCTGGACCCGAAAAACACCACCTTTGTGTCGCTCGGCATCGGCTGCCTGATCGCTCTCGGCCTGGCCTGCTGGCTGACCCGTGATACGCCGGTGCAAGCCTTGCGTGAATCCCGTCGTCTGACTGAGGCACTTGGCTGGGCCATGGTGCTTCCGCAAATGCTGGCAATGTTGGGCTTACTGTTTAACGAAGCTGGGGTCGGTACGGCAGTCGCGCACGTCACCACCACCTATATCAACCTGGATTTCAAGTTGGTGGCGGTGATGGTCTATGTACTGGGCATGGCGTTGTTTACGGTGATCATGGGGAATGGCTTTGCGGCTTTCCCGGTGATGACGGGCGGCGTCGGCGTGCCGGTGCTGGTCGGTATCTACGGCGGTAACCCGGCGGTGATGGCGGCGATCGGCATGTTTTCCGGCTATTGCGGTACCCTCATGACGCCGATGGCCGCCAACTTCAATATCGTGCCGGCGGCATTGCTCGAGCTGCCGGACAAGAACGCGGTGATCAAGGCGCAGTTGCCGACTGCGTTGATGATGCTGGTGGTCAATATTGTACTGCTCTACCTGTTGATGTGAGGCCAGGATGCGAATTGTACTGCTGACGGGTTTCGAACCCTTTGATCAAGACCCGGTGAACCCCTCCTGGGAAGCTGTGCGCCAACTGGATGGCGTGCAGTTGGGAAGCGACGTGAAGATTGTTGCGCGCCGGCTGCCTTGTGCATTTGCCACGGCGGGTGAATGCCTGTCCCTGCTGATCGACGAGTTGCACCCGGCGATGGTGATCGCCACCGGATTGGGGCCGGGGCGTAGCGATATCTCAGTCGAACGGGTGGCGATCAACATCAATGATGCACGCATCCCCGATAATCTGGGTGAGCAGCCTATCGATACGGCAGTCGTGGCTGACGGCCCGGCGGCTTTTTTTACGACGCTGCCGATCAAGGCGATGGTCAAGGCCGTGCGTGAAGCGGGAATCGCGGCCTCGGTATCGCAGACGGCAGGGACGTTCGTGTGTAATCAGGTTTTTTATCTGCTGCAGCATGCGCTCGCAGGGTCTGGGGTACGCAGTGGGTTTATCCACGTGCCGTTTCTGCCGGAGCAGGTGGCGGGTTCGCAGCGGCCCTCGATGGCACTGGATACAATGGTTGCGGGATTGCAGGCGGCTGTACTGACAGCTTGGCATACACCGGTGGATGTCAAAGAAGCGGGCGGGCAGGTCAGCTGACCGGCCCGACGCGTCTCACATTGCAAACAGTCGGGTGAGCCCGAAGGTGATCGTGCAGGCTAGGCCTGTCATTGCGCATGCGGTGGCCACGTACCACTTGATAAGGTTCGTTTCAGTGGTTGCCAGGTCTGCCTTGGACGCGAAGTGCTTATCCATGGCGTCTGCCTTGTTCGAAACGCTGATCAGCTTTTCATTCATTTCAGCCAGCCCCTTTTCCAGTAAACCTAATCGTATTTCCATTCCCGAATCTCCATTTTTTGGCGGTTGCCGGCTCTGCCTTGAGCCCCTTGGGAAGAAAGATTAGTGCGGCTTCAGTCAAACAGTAAGCGACAAACTTTTGCAAAATAACACCGGGCGTTTTGACGCTCAGTCTTCCCGTTTCGGGAAGAACAACTCAAAACACGTCACCCCTGCCTCGCTGCTCACGTCGTAACGTCCATTGTGCAGCTGCATGATGGTCGCCACGATCGACAAGCCCAGCCCATTGGACTGCGCCGAACGTTCTCGTGACTCATCCACCCGGTAAAACCGTTCGAACAGTTGCGGTAAGTGCTCGGCGGCGATGGTTTCGCCTCGATTGCTGACCCTCAGGTGAATGCCCTCGGCACTTGGAACCGCCCGGATCTGCAGCACAGTACCCGGCGCACCATATTTGATGGCGTTGGCGCACAAGTTCGCCAGGGCCCTGCGCAGCAGCATCGGCTCCGCCCAGATTACCCCGTCGCCTTCAGCATGAATGCTGATATCCACATCCCCCGCCAGGCCTTCAAAGTACTCGGCGATGCGTTCCACTTCGTCCGCGGCATTCAGTTCCTGGCGTTGACGCAGGGCACTGGCGGGGTCAGTGCGGGCCAGGAACAGCATGTTGTCGAGCATCCGTGCCAGGCGTTCAAGTTCTTCGACGTTGGACGCCAACAGTTGCTGATAGCTCTCGATGCTGCGGTTTTGTTGCAGGGCGACCTGGGTTTCTCCCAGCAGGTTGTTGATCGGCGTGCGCAGTTCGTGGGCCATGTCGGTGGACACCTGGCCCAGCTGTACAAAGCCCTTGGCCAGCCGCTCCAGCATGGTGTTGAACGAATCAATCATCGGCAGCAGTTCTTTTGGCGCGCCGTGACTGTCGAGGCGTTCGGCGAGGTTGCCGACGCCGATGCCCTGGGCGTGTCGGGCCAGGCGGCGCAGCGGCAAAAGCCCACGATGAACCAGCAGGTAACCGACCACGGCCAGGATGATTGCGGCAATGCTCGCCAGGACATAAACGCTCAAGCGGTAGCTGGCGAGCACGGCGGTGCGCTCGGTCATCAGGCGCCCCGTGGTGACCTGCAGGCTGCCCAGGTCGCCGGAGTCGATGGACGCGGCGACGGTCGCGAAGGGCACGCCATTGATGCCGGGAAAGTGGTGCACATCGGCAAACGTCAGCTTGTGGTTCTTCGGGACGGGGGGCACGGAGGGCAGGTTGATATTGCCGGGGTTGACCGTCAGCAACGGTTGTTGCCCTGGCGCGGCGATGCTCAGCGCTGATTCACGGTTGCCCAGCATGTTCCGGAACAGTTCCGGCTTGGTCTTGATCAGGTCCAGGGTGTTGCTGTCATTGAGCAGGTTGCGCAGTTGGTCGATGCGATAGATCAAGGCCGCATCGTCACGCATGATCAGCTCGCGCTCCAGCTCGCGGTACAACGCCACACCCAGGGTTGCCAGCAAGGCGAAGGCGAGCAGGGCAAAGATCAGCGCCAGGCGCAGGGTCAGGGAGTAATGGCGACGTGTGTTCATGGCTGGGTATCGAAACGGTAGCCGATGCCGCGCACGCTGTGGATCAGCTTGAGTTGGAACGGGTCGTCGATTTTCAAGCGTAGGCGCCGCACGGCGACGTCCACCACGTTGGTGTCGCTGTCGAAGTTCATGTCCCACACCCGCGAGGCGATCAGCGAGCGGGACAGTACCTGGTCCTGGTGGGTTGCGAACAGATGCAGCAGGGCGAACTCTTTATTGGTCAGGGTAATGCGCGTGCCGGCGCGGGTAACGCGGCGCTTCAGCACGTCGATTTGCAGGTCGGCGATCTGCAGCTGTTCCTCGTCCCGGCTCGGGCCGCGACGGGTCAGGGTACGCAAGCGTGCTACCAGTTCGGCGAAGGAGAACGGCTTGATCAGGTAATCGTCGGCGCCCAGTTCGAGTCCCTTGATACGATCGGCAATGTCATCGCGTGCAGTCAGAAAAAGTACTGGCGTGTCAGCTTCCTTGCGTAGGCGGCGCAGCACTTCCCAGCCGTCCATTTTTGGCATCATCACATCCAGCACGATCACGTCGAACGGGGTTTCCAGGGCCTGGTGCAGACCGTCCACGCCGTCGCGGGCGAGACTCACGGAATAGCCCAGTTCCTGCAGGCCATTGAGCAGGTAATTGCCGGCCTTGGGTTCGTCTTCGACTACGAGAATGTTCATGGGAAATGCCCTGTCTCAATGCGTGGCGCAAGTGTAGCCCGATCAATTGTCACTGGCGCAACCAATGCCCTGCACCTGGTAGTCCAGCACGTGTTCGCGGCCTTGGCTGTCGAGGTAGTTGAGGCGTGCGGGGACGATGCCGCATTGGCCGTAGGTGTCGGTGCTCGACAGGACTTTTGCCACGTCCAGGTGGACGAAAAAGCCGGTTTTATCGTGGATCACGGGCTCGGCGGCAAACACGGAACCGGTAGCGAGCAACGCGGCAACGCCGAAGATAAACAGTTTCATGGCGGTATCTCTCTTAATGGGTTGGCTGCCAGGTCATGGCAGTGAGTTCACAGTAACCAGGGGGCCCGAACAGCCAACCAACAGGATGATGACAAGTGTGTAATGCAAGGCTTAAGGCTGGCGTCCCGAGGCTTCGAGGATCAGGTCGGTGATTTCCTTGGCGTGGGATACCAGCGACAAGTGGCTTGATGGCAACTCGATGGTGGTGGCGTCCATGCGTTTGGCAAGGAAGCGCTCCAGGTCCGGGTTGATAGTCTGGTCGTTTGCCGACACCGCGTACCAAGACGGCTTGGTGTGCCAGGCGGCATTGACGGTGCGGCCGCTGAAAAGCGTCTTGGTGATGGGTTGCTGCACGGCATACAGCTGCATGGCTTTGGCGCGCGGCACGTCGGCGGCGAAATACTTGAGGAAGGCGTCCTGGTTCAGGGTGAGGTAGCCGCCGTGATCTTCGACGCCGGCGCGCACAGGCATGGTCGGGTACTTGGCCGAGAGTGCAACGAAGTCTTCGTTGGCATCTGGAGCCCGGGCGGCCACGTAGACCAGGGCGCTGACGTTCGGGTTGACTCCGGCGTCGCTGACCACGGTGCCTGCGTAGGAATGGCCGACCAACACGGTAGGGCCGTCTTGCTGATCCAGCACACGGTTGGTGGCGGCGACATCGTCGGCCACCGAGGTCAGTGGGTTCTGCACGGCAGTGACGTGCAGCCCAGCGGCCTGGAGGCGGGTAATCACCTCGGACCAACTTGAGCCGTCAGCCCAGGAACCGTGCACCAGTACCACATTATTGGCTTTGACCGGCGCGACAGTGCCGGCCATGGCGGTGCCAGTGCCCAGCATCAGCAGCGTGGCGGCGATCAGGCAGAGTTTGCTTGCAGGTTTCATGGTGAAGACCCTTTTCATCAGTAGGAAGTGGCGTCATCCGGTGTGGGTGACTGACGACTCCACTGTATGAAGTGAGGGTGGTGACAAGACTTACCGTTTGATTACAAAGCTGTAATGCAATCGGGTCGGGAGCGTTTACAAGCGACGAGGTGATCCGTAGATTGCGTTGGGCCCATCATTTGTCTCCGTCCATGAGGAAGCCGCGCAGTGTCCATCCGAGGTTCAGCCGTATACAACCGCCGTTACCGTGCCTTTCTGTTCGATATGGATGGGACGTTGCTCAACTCCATTGCTGCCGCCGAGCGAGTGTGGAGCATCTGGGCTGAACGCCATGGTCTGGATGTGCGGGCGTTTTTGAAGACCATTCACGGTGCCCGCGCGATCGATACCATCACCCGCCAGGCACTCCCCGGCGTCGATCCCGAGGCTGAGGCGCGGTGGATCACCGAGGCGGAGCTCAATGATGTCGAGGGCGTTGTCGCGATTCCCGGTGCTGTCACGTTTCTGAACAGCCTACCGGGCGATCAATGGGCACTGGTTACTTCAGCACCCAGGGAGCTGGCCTTGCGTCGCCTGCAAGCGGCGGGCATTGCGCCGCCGGCGGTACTGGTGACGGCCGAAGATGTTGCCATCGGCAAGCCGAACCCCGCCTGCTACGTGCTGGGCGCGCAACGCCTGGGCGTGCCGGTGCAAGAGTGCCTGGTGTTTGAAGATGCGACGGTAGGCATCCGTGCGGGAGAGGCCGCAGAGGCGGATGTGATGGTCGTGACCTCGACACATCACACACCAATGGTTACCGAGCATCCATCGATTGACGGGTACGAGCAGCTAAACGTACGGCGTGACGCACAAGGATTGTTGTACGTGCAGAACGCGGCGGGCTGACGCGAAAAGGCCGAGCCCGTTAACGGTCTCGGCCGTGTTCTGCGCTGGATGGATCGGGCGGCTGCATCCGGTCATTCCTCATGCTCTTGCGTGACTGCACCATCTCCCTGAGTATTTCATTGGCCAGCCCTGCGATCGCTTCGGCTCCGCGGTAATGCGCGCGCACGATCCCGGTAATTGCAAAATGGTCGGTTTCCGGCCCGCTGAGCACGACCGAAAGGGTTCCATCCGCATGTAACGTACAGGTCACCTGATAGCTGGGCAGCCGTGCTGCCAGTGCGGATTCGATCTGGGATTTGCTCAGGGTATCCATCTTGCGTCAGTGCCTTTTCCTGATCATGCACGCCCAAGCATAGGTCGTGTTGTGGTGCTGTAAATACCGGCGATCTGATAGCGAATGGTGCCGCTTCAACGGGCCGCTTGCCGGCACAACTTACGCTGCACGGCTTTCTGGATGGGTTGGAGGCAGAACAGCAGCAGGTAGCCGCCGAGCAGCAGTGTCAGGTTCAGCCAGGAGTGGGGGGTGTTGGAGTCGGTGCCTTCGATTGCATGCCTCACGCCATACGCCAGGCCAACAACGATCAACCCGATCAATAGGGCAATTATCCAAGAAATGTAAGAAAAAGGCGGTGCGGTCGTGGGCCTCATCGACGTGCTCCTGAATGCACATGGATGGCTGAGTGTCAGTCAGGGGATTCGGCCGCGAATGAAACAACTAGTTCCAGGCGTGAAGACAGTTTCATCTTTCCACGAAGATGAACACGTTGGCGACGTCTATCACGCAACAAAGATCAGAGCAATCCGAAGAAGTTTTCGCCAGCCATTACAATGAACGAAAAGGCTGGCTACTGAGGGCGCTTCAAGGCGTCTGGTTTTTGTCCGGTGCAGTCAGGCCAGCCTGGATGCGCTGGTAGATCTCCTCGCGATGCACGGCAACATCTTTGGGGGCGTTGATGCCGATTCGTACTTGCTGGCCGCTTACGCCCAGGATGGTGATCGTTATGTCATCACCGATGTTTATGCTTTCACCGACTTTGCGGGTGAGTATAAGCATGGACTTCTCCTTGATTACTTTTAAGGACACATGTTTCAGACAGGGCAGGTGTCGGATGTGTGTAGCTTACTGCTAAGCGCTTCCCTGTGACTGCCTCTTTTAGGACGCATAGAGGCGACATTAATTCCCATGGCGGCATCATACAGGTCTGCGATACATGATTCGCATTGTTTAAGCCAACGTTTATGACGGCCAGAATAGACAGTGAATGATAAAGTCGCCTCTTTATCTTTTAAGGAGCAGGGCAGTGCGTAAAGTAGCGATGGCAATTGCGGTGTTGGCATTGGCCGGTTGCGGTGAAGGCAAAAGCGTCGATGCGCCCAAGCCCAAGCCTGCCGTGACCGAAAGCCAGCCCCAGACCGGTGCGATTGCCGCCCAGGAATGGGACGTTCGGGTAGGCCCGCCGGACCACAAGTTGCAGGCGATCACCGACCTCACGGCCTGGCTGCTGGAGCATGGTTTCAATTTTTACATCGTGAAAGTGGATGGCAAGGACGAAGTCCTGCTGGGGCCTTTCGCAACCAAGGCTGAAGCCGAGGCGAAACAGACCCTGCTCAACGAGAAAATGGCCCGCGCCAAAAAAACCGACACTGTGTCAGAAATCATTGAGCACAGTGCCGCCCAATAAGGGCCACGTGGGCGGGCGCCCCGCCCACGTTCAACCGCAGGCTTTGAGGTTTACCGGGCCGACAAATTCATTGCCACGCCCCATCACGCACGCCACGGTCTGGTTGCGTTGACGCTCCCAGGCCTGTACCGGGTAAGTCTTGTTCCAGGCTTCATATAGCTGGCGATCCTGTTTTGACAGGCGCAAGCCGTACTGCTTGCTCATGTAGAAATACGTGCGGGCGATCATCCCCCGAATGGAAGGGCGCGGCATGACCTTCTTGGCCTTGAAGTCCACCTGGGTCAGACAAGAGCCGTATTGCCCGTTTTGCACCGGCAGCCAACCAAAGCTGAAGTTGTTACGGTCCCCATTGACCTCGCCGATGCTCGGCACCAGGTTGTGCAGGTCGGCTTCGGCGCGCTTGAACACGTCGTCGTGACGCGTGCAGTTCTTGCGCCCGCCATCCTGCCAGCACTGACGCTGATGCCCGATCTGCCACGCTGGAACGATGTGCTCCCATTCGATGCGTGCGGCGCGGTTGGCGTTTTTGCGTGGGATGTAGCCACAGCCCTTCAAATCCACACGGTTGCCGGTGTATTTGCAACCGCAATAGAACTCGGTGGATTGTGGGGCGTAGAGCTTCCAGGCGACTTTCTTGGCTTCACTGAAGGTTCGGGGCGCCTGGGCGTGGGCGGTGAAGGTGAGAAACAGGCAACACACAGCGATAAAACGGACACTCATTGAATCAATCTTCCTTCGGTACAACCCAGAAAATCTGTACACCGCCGTCGTCCCGATAGGCGAGGGTGACGTTGTCGTTTTCAGCGATTTCCTCCAGCAAGCGCGCCCACTCATCCTCAGGCTCTTCCGGCAAACGGAAGATCAAGGCCGCCTTGGCTTTCTGCGCGTTGGTCGAATTGATGATCTTTTGCACACGAACAGCCAGGCGTTCGTAGGCATCGGGCGGGGTTGGCGCTGCGGAAGAGGACTTTGCCACGGAGTATTCCTTAATATGCTGTACGCACATACAGTATTTAACTGTAGGCGTTTTCGCAACTGCTTAAACTTCAAGAAGTCCGTCTGACAGCAAATCAGGCAATTTCGTGTAGGGCGGGGGCGGGGATTTGTAGGAGCGAGCAAGCTCGCTCCTACAGGACGCGGCTAGGAATCAGTATTCCCAGAACATCCGTTGCAGCTCTTTGCTGTCCTGGGTCTTGGTCAGGGCGACCATTGCCAGGATGCGGGCTTTCTGTGGGTTGAGGTCGAGGGCCGCGACCCAATCGTATTTGTCGTCAGGCTGTTCGGCGTTACGCAACACCATGCCGCCGGCATTCACGTGGGAAGAACGAATGATCTGCACACCTTGTTTGCGCAGTTCTACCAGTGCGGGCACGACTTTGGAGGACACAGAGCCATTGCCGGTGCCAGCGTGGATGATCGCTTTGGCGCCGGCTTGAGCCAGTGCCTTGTAGGCGGTATCGCTCACATTGCCATAGCCATAGGCAATCTCGACATCGGGCAGGCTCTTGATGTTCTTGATGTCGAATTCCGAATCCATGGTGTGGCGCTTGGCAGGCAAGCGGAACCAGTAGGACTTACCTTCAACCACCATGCCCAGTGGGCCCCATGGGCTCTTGAACGCTTCGGTCTTGATATTGATCATCTTGCTGACGTCGCGACCCGACTGGATCTCGTCGTTCATGGTGACCAGCACGCCCTTGCCGCGTGCATCTTTGCTGCCGGCCACGGCCACGGCGTTGTACAGATTGAGCATGCCGTCTGCCGACATGGCGGTGCCTGGGCGCATGGAGCCGACCACCACGATTGGCTTGTCGGTTTTTTCCACCAGGTTCAGGAAGTAGGCGGTTTCTTCCAGGGTGTCGGTACCGTGGGTGATCACGATGCCGTCCACGTCCTTGCTGTCGGCCAATTCGGCGACGCGGCGACCCAGCTGCAGCAGGTTTTCGTTGTTGATGCTCTCGGACGCAATTTGCATCACTTGCTCGCCGCGCACGTTGGCGATCTGGCTAAGCTCAGGAACACCGGCGATCAATTGCTCGATGCCGACCTTGGCCGCCTGGTAGGTGGCACTGTTGGCCGCGCTGGCGCCGGCGCCGGCAATGGTGCCGCCGGTGGCGAGGATCACCACGTTGGACAGTTTGGTCTTGGATTCAACTTCCTTTGCCTGGGCGGCAACGGGGAACAGCAGCAGGAGGGCTAACGCGCCCGGAACAAAGTTTTTCAGTGCAGATTTCATTATTTTTCTCTCTGGTTTTTGATGAGTGCTGTAGCAGGTTCATCTAGAACACCCGGGCGATACTGAATGCCGCGAGGTAACGGGGTAGAGCAGGATTTGTACCATGCTGAGCGTGAATCCATTTACAAATTAAATCTTTGATTTATAACAAATTATATTGAAATTTAATGGCGATTTACCCGGTGGGCGTCCGGCTTTCCGAACATCAGACGACATTGCGTTCGGTTGTCCGAAAGAGCTGGCGCTCGCCGCGTGAAGGTTTGCAGGCGTGACGCAGCACAGTCTGTCGTTTTAGAGAACGATCAAGCGCGCACTATGTTTACAGACGTGATTGTTTGTCGCGGGGGAAGGGTGAGATGAAAGGCTATTTTCAACCGTTGACAAATCTCGACAAGGTTCTCATAGTTTGAATAACGCAAACGTTTGCGAGATGTTTCACGGAACACTCCTGGAGTATCGTGACAGCTCGTTTCAGCCACCCGGGTGGGAAGGCTGCCGAAGTGCCCTTCGGTGCAAGCGTTGCTCACAATAATCATAAGATCGGAGTGAACCCATGAAGCTGCCATTCGCTGGACGTCTTCTTGCTGTCGCTGTGCTTGCCGCCGCATCCGCTGCCCTGCCTCTCTCCTCTGCATTCGCTGATGACGCCGCCAAACCCAAGGTCGGCCTGGTCATGAAATCCCTCGCCAATGAATTCTTTGTCACCATGCAAGACGGTGCCAAGACGTACCAGAAAGAACACGCCGCCGATTTCGACATGATCACCAACGGGATCAAGAACGAAACCGACACCAGCGCGCAGATCGATATCGTCAACCAGATGATCCTCGCCAAGGTCAACGCGATCGTCATCGCACCCGCTGACTCCAAGGCGCTGGTCACCGTGCTGAAGAAGGCGTCCGATGCGGGTATCAAAGTCGTCAACATCGACAACCGCCTCGACCCGGACGTGCTCAAAAGCAAGAATCTCGATATCCCGTTCGTAGGTCCGGACAACCGCAAGGGCTCAAAGCTGGTGGGCGACTACCTGGCCAAGCAACTGGCTTCGGGTGACAAGGTTGGCATCATCGAAGGTGTGCCGACGACCACCAACGCCCAGCAGCGCACCGCAGGCTACAAGGACGCGATGGACGCTGCAGGCATGAAGATCGTTTCCACTCAATCCGGCAACTGGGAAATTGACCAGGGTCAGAAGGTTGCCTCCGCCATGCTGAGTGAATACCCGGACCTCAAGGCGCTGTTGGCCGGTAACGACAACATGGCGCTGGGCGCCGTCTCCGCTGTGCGAGCGGCAGGCAAGGCCGGCAAAGTACTGGTGGTCGGCTACGACAACATCGAGGCCATCAAGCCGATGCTGCAAGACGGTCGTGTGCTCGCCACCGCTGACCAGGCAGCTGCCCAGCAAGCCGTGTTCGGTATCCAGAACGCGCTCAAGCTGGTCAAGGGTGAGAAAGTCGACTCCAAAGACGGCGTGATCGAAACCCCGGTCGAACTCGTCCTCAAGAAGTAATCCTGGCAGTACCCAACAGCGCCCGCTCGTCCTGAGCGGGCGCCTGGAGATTTTCCTATGTCATCTTCCGCCCCGAACGCTGTCCTCTCGGTCAGCGGTATCGGCAAGACCTATGCCCAGCCGGTTCTGTCCGACATCACCCTGACGCTCAATCGCGGGGAAGTGTTGGCGCTGACCGGTGAGAACGGCGCAGGCAAAAGCACCTTGTCGAAGATCATCGGCGGGCTGGTCACACCGACCACCGGGCACATGCAGTTCAATGGCCAGGATTTCCGCCCTGGCAGCCGCACCCAGGCCGAAGAGCTGGGCGTGCGCATGGTCATGCAGGAGCTCAACCTGCTGCCGACCCTGACCGTCGCCGAGAACCTGTTCCTGGATAACCTGCCCAGCCACTGTGGCTGGATCAGCCGCAAGCAACTGCGCAAGGCTGCGATCGAGGCCATGGCCCAGGTCGGCCTGGATGCTATCGACCCGGATACACTGGTCGGCAGCTTGGGGATTGGCCATCAGCAGATGGTCGAAATCGCCCGCAACCTGATCGGCGACTGCCATGTACTGATCCTCGACGAACCCACGGCCATGCTCACTGCCCGCGAAGTCGAGATGCTTTTTGAGCAAATCACCCGCCTGCAGGCCCGGGGCGTGGCGATTATCTACATTTCACACCGGCTGGAAGAGCTGGCGCGTGTGGCCCAGCGCATTGCGGTGTTGCGCGACGGCAAGCTGGTCTGTGTCGAGCCGATGGCCAACTACAACAGCGAGCAACTGGTCACCCTGATGGTGGGGCGTGAGCTGGGCGAGCACATTGACCTGGGCCCACGCACCATCGGCGGCCCGGCCCTGACGGTGAAAGGCTTGACCCGCTCGGACAAGGTCCGCGACGTCTCCTTCGAAGTGCGCGCAGGCGAGATCTATGGTATCTCCGGCCTGATCGGCGCGGGGCGGACTGAATTGTTGCGCCTGATCTTCGGCGCCGACCTGGCCGACAGCGGCACTGTGGCGCTCGGTTCGCCGGCCCAGGTCGTGAGCATCCGCTCGCCCGTGGACGCGGTAGGTCATGGCATTGCCCTGATCACCGAAGACCGCAAGGGGGAAGGCTTACTGCTGACCCAGTCCATCAGTGCCAACATTGCCTTGGGCAACATGCCGGAGATCTCTGGCGGGGGCGTAGTCAACAGCCGCGACGAAACCGCCTTGGCCAAGCGTCAGATCGACGCCATGCGCATCCGCAGTTCCAGCCCGGCGCAGTTGGTCTCCGAGCTGTCCGGCGGTAACCAGCAGAAAGTGGTGATCGGCCGCTGGCTGGAGCGCGATTGCTCGGTAATGCTGTTCGATGAGCCGACCCGTGGCATCGACGTCGGTGCCAAATTCGATATTTATGCCTTGCTTGGCGAATTGACCCGCCAGGGCAAAGCGCTGGTGGTGGTGTCCAGTGATCTGCGTGAACTCATGCTGATCTGCGACCGCATCGGCGTGTTGTCCGCCGGTCGCTTGATCGAGACCTTCGAGCGCGACAGCTGGACCCAGGACGAATTGCTCGCCGCCGCCTTTGCCGGCTATCAGAAACGTGATGCGCTGCTCAACGATGCAGTGCTTAGGGATACCCCATGAAAACCACAACTTCCCCCGGCAAGACTGGCGGCAACTTCTACGGCCTCGGCACCTACCTGGGCCTGGCGGGCGCCTTGCTGGCGATGATCGCGCTGTTCTCGGTGCTCAGCGACCACTTCCTGTCCTATGACACCTTCAGCACCCTGGCCAACCAGATTCCAGACTTGATGGTACTGGCGGTGGGCATGACCTTCATCCTCATCATCGGCGGCATTGACCTATCGGTGGGGTCGGTACTGGCACTGGCGGCGTCGGCCGTCAGCGTGGCGATCCTCGGCTGGGGCTGGAGTGTGTTGCCGGCTGCCGTGCTGGGTATGGGCTGTGCAGCCTTGGCCGGTACCATCACCGGCTCGATCACCGTGGCCTGGCGCATTCCGTCGTTTATCGTGTCCCTCGGCGTGCTGGAGATGGCCCGTGGCGTCGCGTACCAGATGACCGGCTCGCGCACTGCCTACATCGGTGATTCGTTTGCCTGGCTGTCCAATCCGATTGCCTTTGGTATCTCGCCGTCGTTCATCATCGCCTTGCTGGTGATCATCGCCGCACAGCTTGTACTAACGCGCACCGTATTTGGTCGTTACCTGATCGGTATCGGCACCAACGAAGAGGCCGTACGCCTGGCGGGGATCAATCCCAAGCCCTACAAGATCCTGGTCTTCAGCCTCATGGGCCTGTTGGCAGGTGTGGCTGCGCTGTTCCAGATCTCGCGCCTGGAAGCGGCGGACCCGAATGCCGGCTCCGGCCTTGAGCTGCAAGTGATCGCGGCGGTGGTGATCGGCGGTACCAGCCTGATGGGCGGGCGCGGTTCGGTGATCAGTACCTTTTTTGGTGTATTGATTATTTCGGTATTGGCGGCAGGCCTGGCGCAGATCGGCGCCACGGAACCCACGAAGCGCATCATTACCGGTGCCGTGATCGTGATTGCCGTGGTCCTCGATACCTACCGCAGTCAGCGCGCCAGTCGGCGAGGCTGAACCATGGCAACGATCAAGGATGTGGCAGCGCTTGCAGGTATTTCCTACACGACGGTGTCTCATGTGGTGAACAAGACGCGCCCGGTCAGTGAGCCGGTGCGCATCAAGGTCGAAGCGGCGATCAAACAGCTCGACTACGTGCCCAGTGCCGTCGCGCGTTCGCTCAAGGCCAAGACCACAGCCACCATCGGTTTGTTGGTGCCCAACAGCCTCAACCCGTATTTTGCCGAGTTGGCCAGGGGCATCGAGGATTACTGCGAGCGTAACGGCTATTGCGTGATCCTGTGCAACTCCGACGACAATGCCGAAAAGCAACGCAACTATTTGCGCGTGTTGCTGGAAAAACGTATCGACGGCTTGATCGTAACTTCGGTGGGCGGCGATGACAGCGGCCTTGCCGCTGGATTGAGCGCGGTACGTACGCCCATGGTGATTGTCGACCGGGCGCTGGATGGCATCGACGTGGATTTGGTGCGTATTGACCACGAGGAGGGCGCCTACCTGGCGACCCGACACTTGCTCGAACTGGGCCATCGAGACATCGCCTGCATCGGCGGACCTGCCCATACCCGTGTCGCGCAAATGCGCTTGGCGGGCTATCACCGTGCGCTGCGAGAGGCAGGCGTAACGGTGGCAGCCAATCGCACCCAGGAAAGTGACTTCACCAGCACGGGCGGTTATACCGCCGCCGTGCAATTGTTGACGGAAAATCCGCCCAGCGCGATTTTTGCCAGCAACGATATGATTGGTTTCGGCGTGTTGCGCGCAGCAGCGGAGCGTAACATCCGCGTGCCGGGCGAGCTGTCGGTGATCGGTTTTGATGACATTCAAATGGGCCGTTATGTCTACCCGGCGTTGACCACGGTCGGGCAATCGATCGTGCAACTCGGCGAGACGGCGGCCGAACTCTTGCTGCGAAAAATTGCAACACCCCACATGCCGATCGATCAACGTATCGTGACGCCGAGCATTGTGTTGCGCGAGTCGACGGCGCCCGTCGCCGGTACATTTGCCCAATACCGCTGAATCGAATTGATGAGTACTGATGTATGCCAGCAAAAGTAGTGGTAGTAGGCAGCTTGAACATGGACCTGGTGACCCGCGCCAGCCGGCTGCCGCGTGCCGGTGAAACGCTGATCGGCCAAACGTTTTCCACGGTGCCTGGCGGTAAGGGCGCGAACCAGGCTGTAGCTTCGGCACGCTTGGGGGCCGATGTTTCAATGATTGGCTGCGTTGGCAGCGATGCCTATGGCAGTCAGTTGCGCGAGGCATTGCTGGTGGAAGGCATCGATTGCCAGGCCGTTAGCACCGTGGACGGCTCCAGTGGCGTGGCCCTGATCGTGGTCGATGACAGCAGCCAGAACGCGATTGTGATCGTGGCGGGCAGTAACGGCGAACTGACGCCTGCGTCGTTGCAGGCGTTCGACGCAGTATTGCAGGCGGCTGACGTGATCGTCTGCCAGCTGGAAGTCCCGATGAATACGGTGGGCTATGCGCTCAAGCGCGGCCGTGAGCTGGGTAAGACGGTGATCCTCAACCCGGCTCCGGCCAGCGGTCCATTACCGGCTGAGTGGTATGCATCGATCGACTATTTGATCCCCAATGAAAGTGAGGCCTCCGCACTCAGCGGCGTGACAGTCGATTCGATTGACGCTGCCAAAGTGGCTGCGACCCAATTGATTCAGGCGGGCGCCGGCAAAGTCATCGTCACCCTGGGGGCTCAGGGCGCGCTGTTTACCGACGGCCAGCGCTTTGAGCATTTGCAGGCGCCGAAGGTCAAGGCAGTCGACACCACGGCTGCGGGGGACACCTTTGTTGGTGGCTTTGCCGCGGCGTTGGCCAACGGCAAAAGCGAGGCCGAGGCCATCCGTTTTGGCCAGGTCGCGGCGGCACTGTCGGTCACCCGTGCCGGTGCACAGCCCTCTATTCCAACGCTGCACGACGTACAAGGTTTTGTGCCCTCATGAAAAAGACACCTCTGCTCAATATCGCCCTGTCGCGCGTGATCGCCTCTCTGGGGCACGGTGACATCCTGGTGATCGGTGATGCCGGCCTGCCGGTGCCGCCGGGCGTCGAGCTGATTGACCTGGCGTTGACCCAGGGCATCCCGGATTTCATCAGCACCTTGCGTATCGTGCTCAGTGAAATGCAAGTGGAGAGCCATGTGTTGGCCGAAGAAATCCTGCTCAAGCAACCGCCGGCACTGGCTGAACTCAACGCACTCACAGAACAGACCGCCCTCGGTGAGCGGCGCCTGGTCAGCCATGAAGAATTCAAACAGCTCAGCCGCAAGGCACGCGCCGTGGTGCGCACTGGCGAATGCCAGCCTTACTGCAATATCGCGCTGGTGTCCGGCGTAACGTTCTAGCGTTCTCAACGACAAGGAGTGTTTTATGCAATGTAGTCTTCCAACCCTGAAAAACCTGTTCCGGAGTGTTCTGCTTTTGTCCGCACTCACTGCTGCAAGCGCCCAGGCGGCGGAAAAGATCGATCTGATCATCGACACCGACCCCGGCGCTGATGACGTGGTGGCCTTGCTGTTCGCCATGGCCTCTCCGGATGAGCTGAACATCCGCGCGCTGACCACCGTCGCCGGCAACGTTCGCCTGGACAAGACCTCCCGTAACGCCCGGCTGGCCCGTGAGTGGGCAGGGCGGGAAGAAATCCCGGTGTACGCCGGTGCGCCGGCACCTCTTCTGCGCAAACCGATCTACGCCGAGAACATCCATGGCAAGGAAGGTATTTCCGGTGTCACCGTACATGAGCCCAAAAAGGGCCTGGCGGACGGCAATGCCGTTGATTACCTGATCAAGACCCTCAGCACCGCCAAGCCTCACAGTATCACCATCGCCATGCTTGGCCCGCAGACCAACCTGGCGCTGGCATTGACCCAGGCGCCGGAAATCACCCAAGGCATCAAGGAAGTGGTGGTGATGGGCGGTGCGCACTTCAATGGCGGCAATATCACCCCGGTGGCGGAGTTCAACCTGTTCGCCGACCCGGTTGCAGCCGAGATTGTGCTCAAGAGCGGCGTAAAGCTGACCTATCTGCCGCTGGACGTGACCCACAAGGTGCTGACCAGCGAAGCACGCTTGAAAAAGATCGCCGACATCAAGAACAACGCGAGCAAGGTGGTGGGCGATATTCTTAACGAATACGTCAAGGGCGACATGGAGCACTACGGCATTCCTGGCGGCCCGGTGCATGACGCTACCGTCATCGCCTACCTGCTCAAGCCTTCGCTGTTCAGTGGTCGTCAGGCCAATATGGTGGTGGATAGCCGTGAGGGCCCGACCTTCGGCCAGACCATCGTCGATTGGTACGACGGCCTGAAGCAGGACAAGAATGTGTTCTGGGTTGAGAATGGCGACGCGCAGGGCTTCTTCGATCTGTTGACTGAGCGCCTGGCGCGCCTGAAGTAAGGGGTTGACCGGTCGGCGTTCGCTGGCCGGTTCTTATTCGCGCTCGGGGTCGTGTGCCCCCATGTGATCGGCCGGATACTTTTCGAATATCTGGCCGATAAACGCTTGCGCCGCCTGCGTGCCCAGTTCCTTGACCAGTAGGTCGATACCAATGATTGCCAATTCCTCTGGGCTGCCAGGACTGTAGGAGCTTTGTCCTTGTGGCCACTTGGCTTTGATGTCGGCTTGGAGCGTTACGGTGGTCATGACTGTCTCGCGGGGTTGAGAGTACTGGGCAATGCGCTGGAACGCGGTTCTTACCGGGCCAGTTAACCATTTTGTACCGCGTTTGGCACTGATACTTAGGCATGAGGCGATTCGGAATGACGGCGACGCTGTGCGACACTGTTCGCCTGTTTAATTGCCGGGGACACCACGTGCAGATCGATTTGAACAATCCCGAGAACCTGACATTGGGAAATGTGCGCCTGCTGCTCGCCAGTGCCAGCGACGACGAACATACCCAGTTGCGCGTGACCAAGGCCGGAATCGCCTATATCTCCTCTGGGAGGGTGGTAGGTGGTGTGGATATCGACGGGCTGCTGTTCCGCCTGGAGACCTGGGCAAAAGGCTCTGGATACGTAGGTAATGTGGCCGCCAGCGATGAAGTCTGGGTGACGCAGATTTTCAATGCGCTGAAGGAAAACTGGCCGAAGCCGGCGTTCGACTACATCGACATCTACTGAACACATTCATATCTGGTCACGATTGACCGGGCGAATGCCTGCCCAGAGTCAGGCAGACTTGCCCAGCGGCGGTTTACGTCTTGAAACCAATCCGCCCAATCGCTGTCGCACGATCTCTGTCCATTTTTTATCATAGGAGGCTTCATGCCTTGGAAGCTCGCATCATTCGGTACTTTGTTGGCAGCGCTCGCGTTGGCGGGTTGCAGCACCCAGGGCGCCTCTGAGCCAGCCAAAGACGCCGTGGCCGATGCCGGTCATAGCCGCTGTGAGTCGAAGGCCGCCGAATTCACCATCGGCCAGAAAGCCTCGCCCCAGTTGCTGGAGCAGGCCCGTACCCGTGCCGGTGCCCAGAACGCACGCATCCTCAAGCCTAACGATATGATCACGCTGGAGTACCGCTCCGACCGCTTGAATCTGAACACCGACGATAACCTGGTGATCACGCGGGTCAATTGCGGGTAAACCGCTCCAGGCTTTAGCAGCGCCCATAAAAAACCCCGTCACATGGACGGGGTTTTTTTAGCTCAGCGGAGAATTACTCGCCGCGAACCTGTGCAGCTTGCATACCCTTTTGGCCTTTCTCAGCCACGAAGGAAACGGTTTGGCCTTCTTTCAGGCTTTTGAAACCGTCGCTTTCGATAGCTTTGAAGTGTACGAACAGGTCGTCACCGCCACCTTGAGGAGTGATGAAGCCGAAGCCTTTTTCATCGTTGAACCATTTAACGGTGCCGGTTTGGCGATTAGACATGGTGTATCTCCAAGAAACATATATTTTCAGTAGTGCTGTGCTGCTCAGGCCAACTGGGCACACCGGGCTATCATAGTCGAAATGTTCGACTTGGGAGCCCCCCAAGGCATTGTTTGCTAATCAATAGCGTCGCATTAAGTGCTTTGGTCGGCTGAAAGCCCCGAATTACGGGGCTTTGGCTCGAAATATCAGCTAGTAAAAAAAGCCGTAAAAGCTGTGTAATTTGTGCGAAATGGCAGTTTTCGGGCCATTTTTTCGGCAAAACAGCTGTGTGATCAGCCGCAAATCTTACTTTTTCTTCACCACTTTGCAGGACGAAATAGCCGCGACCGCTTTGTTTTTAAGCTCCGGGCTGGCGTTCTGATTGGTCATCAGTTCCTTGATTTCGGCAGTGCTCAATTCGGCGTTGATCTTGTCGGCGCCACATTCGCAGTGGGCTTTGGCAGTTTTGACGTCTACGTTCTGGCTGGCAGCTGCGCTGCAATCGCTGACGAAGCTATCGCGAGCACCGGCTGGCCAGTTGGACGGGGCTGCTGCCTGCGCGCCCAGGGAAAGAACAGTCAGGGAAGCGGCGAGAGCGAGAGTAGAGGTAAAACGCATCATGAGGATGCTCCTTTGGGTCGAGGACGAACGGCGATTCTCAGTGGGTTTGAGGTAGTGCGTACAGCTCAAGTTCACTTTTGCAGCTATAAAGGCAAAGGCCGGATTTTGTCGTTACGCAAGATAGCAGCGCCGCGATGACCGTTCATCTGTGCTAGGATCTTGCGCTTGGCTATTTCCAGGCGCGCCAATTGCCGCCTTGCCATATTCTTTTTAGCTCACTCCAGTCACTCTGGTTCGATTATCGGTTGGCCGAAAGGCTCCTGCCGCTGTAAGGCAGGCGTTCATTACTGAGCGGCCTGGTGTTGGATCTTGTACTGGCTCATCCCAACCCACGTGACCTTTGGTAGGGGTCACCACTAGGAGAGGAGGCGCCATGCCAACTATTACTCTTCCCGACGGCAGTCAACGTTCATTCGATCATTCGGTTTCCGTAGCCGAGGTCGCCGCATCCATTGGTGCTGGCCTGGCCAAGGCCACCGTGGCTGGCAAGGTTGACGGCAAGCTCGTCGACGCCAGCGACCTGATCACTCGCGACGCCAGCCTGCAAATCATCACGCCCAAGGATCAAGAGGGGCTGGAGATCATTCGCCACTCTTGCGCGCACCTGATTGGCCATGCGGTCAAGCAGCTGTACCCAACGGCGAAGATGGTGATCGGTCCGGTCATTGAAGAAGGCTTCTATTACGACATCGCCTACGAGCGTCCTTTCACCCCGGACGACCTGGCAGCCATCGAGCAGCGCATGCATGCGCTGATCGAGAAAGATTACGACGTGATCAAGAAAGTCACGCCGCGCGCCGAAGTGATCGACGTGTTCACCGCCCGTGGCGAAGACTACAAGCTGCGCCTGGTGGAAGACATGCCGGACGAGCAGGCCATGGGCCTGTACTACCACGAAGAATACGTCGACATGTGCCGTGGCCCGCACGTGCCGAACACGCGCTTCCTCAAGTCGTTCAAGCTGACCAAGCTGTCCGGCGCCTACTGGCGTGGCGACGCGAAGAACGAGCAACTGCAACGGATCTACGGCACTGCCTGGGCTGACAAGAAGCAGCTGGCGGCCTATATCCAGCGCATCGAAGAAGCCGAGAAGCGCGACCACCGCAAGATCGGCAAGCGCCTGAACCTGTTCCACCTCCAGGAAGAAGCGCCGGGCATGGTGTTCTGGCATCCGAACGGCTGGACCCTGTACCAGGTGCTTGAGCAGTACATGCGCAAAGTACAGCGCGAGAACGGTTACCTGGAGATCAAGACTCCCCAGGTCGTTGACCGTAGCCTCTGGGAAAAGTCCGGGCACTGGGCCAACTACGCCGACAACATGTTCACCACGCAGTCGGAAAACCGCGACTACGCCATCAAGCCGATGAACTGCCCTTGCCACGTGCAGGTGTTCAACCAGGGCCTGAAAAGCTACCGCGAGTTGCCGATGCGCCTGGCCGAGTTCGGTGCCTGCCACCGTAACGAGCCATCGGGTGCGCTACACGGCATCATGCGCGTGCGTGGCTTTACCCAGGACGACGCCCACATCTTCTGCACCGAAGAGCAGATGCAGGCTGAATCCGCCGCGTTCATCAAGCTGACCATGGACGTTTATCGCGATTTCGGCTTTACCGACGTCGAGATGAAGCTGTCCACTCGTCCGGAAAAACGCGTCGGTTCCGATGAGCTGTGGGATCGCGCCGAAGCTGCACTGGCCGCTGCGCTCGACAGCGCGGGCCTTGCGTACGATCTGCAGCCGGGCGAGGGCGCTTTCTACGGTCCGAAGATCGAGTTCTCACTGAAAGATTGCCTTGGCCGCGTCTGGCAGTGTGGTACCCTGCAGCTCGATTTTAACCTGCCGATCCGTCTGGGCGCCGAATACGTGTCCGAAGACAACAGCCGTAAACACCCGGTCATGCTGCACCGGGCGATCCTCGGCTCGTTCGAACGGTTCGTCGGGATCCTGATCGAGCACTACGAGGGTGCATTCCCTGCGTGGCTGGCTCCGACCCAGGCAGTGATCATGAATATCACTGATAAACAGGCAGATTTTGCCGCTGAAGTTGAAAAAACACTCAACGAAAGCGGATTTCGTGCCAAGTCCGACTTGAGAAATGAAAAGATCGGCTTTAAAATCCGCGAGCATACTTTGCTCAAGGTTCCCTATCTTTTGGTTATCGGAGATCGGGAAGTCGAGATGCAGACTGTCGCTGTGCGTACTCGTGAAGGTGCTGACCTGGGCTCGATGCCCGTCGCCCAGTTCGCTGAGTTCCTCGCGCAAGCGGTTTCCCGGCGTGGTCGCCCAGATTCGGAGTAATTATTATTAAGCGTGAAATGAGACAAGATAAACGAGCTGCACCGAAAGCCCCGATCAACGAGAATATCTCGGCACGCGAGGTTCGGTTAATTGGCGCTGACGGCGAGCAGATTGGCATCGTCTCGATTGATGAAGCGCTTCGTATCGCTGAAGAGTCCAAATTGGACCTGGTGGAAATCTCCGCCGACGCAGTCCCGCCTGTTTGCCGGGTGATGGACTACGGCAAGTCGATCTTCGAAAAGAAGAAGCAGATTGCTGCGGCGAAGAAGAACCAGAAGCAGATTCAAGTAAAAGAAATCAAGTTTCGTCCAGGGACGGAGGAAGGGGATTACCAGGTAAAACTGCGCAACCTGGTACGTTTCCTGAGTGATGGGGACAGGGCCAAGGTATCCTTGCGATTCCGCGGCCGTGAGATGGCCCACCAGGAGCTGGGGATGGAACTCCTCAAGCGGGTTGAAGCTGACCTGCTGGAGTACGGTTCCGTCGAGCAGCATCCTAAGATGGAAGGACGCCAGCTGATTATGGTCATCGCCCCGAAAAAGAAGAAGTAATCAACAGGGCACGGCAGGCCTTCTGATTATGTTTATCAACTGAATGCGGAGTATCCGAACATGCCAAAGATGAAGACTAAAAGTGGTGCTGCTAAGCGGTTTCTGAAAACTGCTAACGGTATCAAGCACAAGCACGCTTTCAAGAGCCACATCCTGACCAAAATGTCGACCAAGCGTAAGCGTCAACTGCGCGGTAGCAGCTTGCTGCATCCGTCTGACGTGGCAAAAGTCGAGCGCATGCTGCGCCTTCGTTAATTTTTGGATCAAGAATAGAGGAAGTAACTCATGGCTCGTGTAAAGCGTGGCGTCATTGCCCGTAAACGTCACAAAAAAATTCTGAAACTTGCTAAAGGCTACTACGGCGCGCGTTCACGCGTATTCCGTGTTGCCAAGCAAGCGGTAATCAAGGCAGGCCAATACGCCTACCGTGACCGTCGTCAGAAAAAACGTCAGTTCCGCGCTCTGTGGATCGCTCGTATCAACGCTGGTGCACGTGTTAACGGTCTGTCCTACAGCCGTTTCATCGCTGGCCTGAAAAAAGCGTCCATCGAGATCGACCGTAAGGTTCTGGCTGATCTGGCAGTGAACGAAAAAGCGGCGTTTGCTGCGATTGTCGAGAAAGCTAAAGCCACCTTGGCTTAAGTACCCCCGACAGTCACCTTGGGTTACGCTGTAGCCCAAGGTGTTAAACGTCATAAATAGGGGAAGAGCCTTCAAGCTCTTCCCCTATTTTGTATCTGGAGTCTGTACATGGAAAACCTGGACGCGCTCGTCGCCCAAGCCCTTGAGGCTGTGCAAAGCGCTGAAGATGTAAATGCCCTGGAGCAAATCCGGGTTCACTACCTTGGCAAAAAAGGTGAATTGACTCAGGTGATGAAGACCCTGGGGAATTTGCCGGCTGAAGAGCGTCCGCAAGTCGGTGCGCTGATCAACGTCGCCAAGGAGCGTGTCACAGAGGTGCTCAATGCGCGCAAGGCGACCATGGAGGAGGCCGATCTCGCGGCCAAACTCGCCGCCGAGTCCATTGATGTAACCCTGCCTGGTCGCGGCCAGGCCTCGGGCGGTCTGCATCCGATCACCCGGACTCTGGAACGTATCGAGCAGTTCTTCACCCACATCGGCTACGGCATTGCCGAAGGCCCTGAGGTCGAAGACGATTATCACAACTTCGAGGCGCTCAACATCCCAGGCCACCACCCGGCCCGGTCGATGCACGACACCTTCTATTTCAACGCGAACATGCTGTTGCGCACCCATACCTCGCCGGTACAGGTCCGCACCATGGAAGCGAACAAGCCGCCGATCCGCATTGTCTGCCCAGGCCGTGTGTACCGCAGCGACTCCGATATCACCCACTCGCCGATGTTCCACCAGGTCGAAGGCCTGCTGGTTGATCGCGACATCAACTTCGCCGACCTCAAAGGCACCATTGAAGAATTCCTGCGGGTGTTCTTCGAGAAGGAGCTGGCGGTGCGGTTCCGTCCATCGTTCTTCCCGTTCACCGAGCCATCCGCTGAAGTCGACATGGAATGTGTGATGTGCAGCGGTAAAGGCTGCCGCGTCTGCAAGCAGACCGGCTGGCTGGAAGTGATGGGCTGCGGCATGGTTCACCCTAACGTGCTGCGCATGTCCGGCATCGATCCGGAAGAGTTCTCGGGCTTTGCCTTCGGCATGGGCGTTGAGCGTCTGGCCATGCTGCGTTACGGCGTGAACGACTTGCGTCTGTTCTTCGACAACGACTTGCGGTTCCTCGCGCAATTTCGCTAGTCGTAACGAATCTTTAGGAGAGCAGGATGAAATTCAGTGAACAATGGCTGCGTGGCTGGGTAAGCCCGCAGGTAGATCGTGACGAGCTGGTTGCTCGTCTGTCGATGGCCGGTCTTGAGGTCGATAGCGTTACCCCGGCCGCCGGTGTCTTCAGTGGCGTGGTGGTGGGTGAGGTGCTGAGCACCGAGCAGCACCCTGACGCCGACAAGCTGCGTGTATGCCAGGTCAGCAATGGCGCGGAAACCTTCCAGGTCGTGTGCGGAGCGCCCAATGTGCGCCCGGGCCTGAAGATCCCGTTCGCCATGATCGGTGCCGAGCTGCCGGGCGACTTCAAGATCAAGAAGGCCAAGCTGCGCGGCGTCGAGTCCAACGGCATGCTGTGCTCCCAGGCAGAGCTGCAGGTAGGCGAGGGCAACGATGGCCTGATGGAACTGCCGGCCGATGCGCCAGTGGGCCAGGACATCCGTGTTTACCTGGAGCTGGAAGACGCCAGCATTGAGGTCGACCTGACCCCGAACCGCGGTGACTGCCTGTCCCTGGCTGGCTTGGCCCGTGAAGTCGGAGCGCTGTATAACGCCCCGGTCACCCGCCCAGTCGTCGCCGCCGTGCCTGCGGTGCACGACGAAGTACGCTCGATCGAAGTGCTGGCGCCCAACGCTTGCCCGCGCTACCTGGGTCGCGTGATCCGCAACGTCGACCTGTCCAAGCCAACCCCTCTGTGGATGGTTGAGCGCTTGCGTCGCGCCGACGTGCGCAGCATCGACGCTGCCGTCGATATCACCAACTACGTGATGCTGGAGCTGGGCCAGCCGCTGCACGCTTTTGATCTTGCCGAAATCAACGGCGGCATCCGCGTGCGCCTGGCCGAAGAAGGCGAGAAGCTGGTGCTGCTCGATGGCCAGGAAGTCAGCCTGCGTGCCGATACCCTGGTGATTGCAGACCACTCCCGCGCCCTGGCGATTGCCGGCGTGATGGGGGGCGAGCACAGCGGCGTGTCCGCGACCACTCGCGATATATTCCTTGAGAGTGCGTTCTTCGACCAGATCGCCATCGCCGGCAAGGCCCGCTCCTACGGCCTGCACACCGATGCATCGCACCGCTATGAGCGCGGTGTGGACTGGAAGCTGGCGCGTGAAGCCATGGAGCGCGCCACTGGCCTGCTGCTGGAAATCACCGGTGGCGAAGCCGGCCCGATCACCGAAACTGTGAACGAGCAGTACCTGCCGTCTGTTGCGCCGATCACCCTGCGTGCCAAAAGTGTCGAGCAGATGCTTGGCCTGGTGATCGAGCCGGCTGAAATCGAACAACTGTTGTCCGCCCTCGGCCTGGGTATTTCCGCAGGCGGGGAAGGGCAGTGGACCGTTGAAGTGCCAAGCCATCGCTTCGATATCAGTCTGGAAGTTGACCTGATCGAAGAATTGGCTCGCCTCTACGGCTACAACCGTCTGCCGGTTCGTTACCCGCAAGCGCGCCTGGCGCCACAACCCAAGGCCGAGGCGCGTGCGCACTTGCCCGAGTTGCGTCGTCTGCTGGTTGCCCGTGGCTACCAGGAAGCGGTGACCTACAGCTTCATCGATCCCAAGCAGTTCGAGCTGTTCAACCCAGGCGTCGAGCCGCTGCTGTTGGCCAACCCGATCTCCAACGACATGGCGGCCATGCGTTCGTCCCTGTGGCCAGGTTTGGTGAAAGCGCTTTCCCACAACCTGAACCGTCAGCAAGACCGTGTGCGCATGTTCGAAAGCGGCCTGCGCTTCGTCGGTCAGTTGGACGGCCTGAAGCAAGAGCCGATGCTGGCTGGCGTGGTTTGCGGCAGCCGTCTGCCGGAAGGTTGGGCACAGGGTCGCGACGCTGTGGACTTCTTCGACGTCAAGGCTGACGTGGAAGCGGTGTTGGGTTTTGCGGGTGCTCTGGATGCCTTCACCTTCGTACCGGGCAGCCATCCTGCATTGCACCCTGGCCAGACTGCGCGCATCGAGCGCGAAGGTCGCCTGGTAGGCTTCGTCGGTGCCATTCACCCTGAGCTGTCGAAAACCCTCGGTCTCGACCGTCCGGTCTTCGTGTTTGAGCTGGTTCTGGCTGAAGTGGCCTCTGGCAAGATGCCTAAATTCAGCGAGTTGTCGCGCTTCCCTGAAGTGCGCCGTGACCTGGCCCTGATCGCCGACCGTGAAGTGGCCGCCACTGCCGTTCTGGAGGTAATCCGTGAAAATGCAGGGGAATGGCTGACAGACCTCAGGCTATTTGACGTCTATCAGGGTAAAGGTATTGATCCGCATAGAAAAAGCCTTGCAGTTGGCTTGACCTGGCAGCATCCATCGCGCACTCTTAATGACGATGAGGTGAATACCACGACACAAAATATCCTCACCTCGCTCGAACAAAGGTTGAACGCCACGTTAAGGAAGTGACGTATGGGGGCTTTGACGAAAGCTGAGATGGCGGAACGTCTGTACGAAGAGTTGGGTCTGAACAAGCGCGAGGCCAAGGAATTGGTCGAGCTGTTTTTTGAAGAGATCAGACACGCTCTGGAAGACAACGAACAGGTCAAATTGTCCGGTTTCGGCAATTTTGACCTGCGGGACAAACGCCAGCGGCCTGGCCGCAATCCAAAAACGGGAGAAGAAATCCCGATCACGGCTCGCCGTGTGGTCACCTTTCGTCCAGGGCAGAAGTTGAAGGCCCGAGTTGAGGCTTATGCTGGAACCAAGTCATAACGACGAGCTACCCGTCATCCCAGGCAAACGCTACTTCACCATTGGTGAAGTCAGCGAGCTCTGTGCGGTAAAACCGCACGTACTGCGCTATTGGGAGCAGGAGTTTCCTCAACTCAACCCCGTCAAACGCACCGGGAACCGTCGGTATTATCAGCGCCAGGATGTGCTGATGATCCGACAGATCCGTGCGTTGCTGTACGATCAGGGGTTCACCATCAGCGGCGCGCGCCAACGCATGTCCGGTGATGAAGCCAAAGACGACACCACCCAATACAAACAAATGATCCGCCAGATGATCGCCGAACTCGAAGATGTGCTGGTGGTTCTGAAAAAGTAATTCCGGCTTTTAAAATACTTCCACATTTCAAAAGCTTGCGGTATATTCCGGATCGCTTCGTCAAGAAGCGTACCCAGTAACACGCCTAGTCGGGGCGTAGCGCAGTCCGGTAGCGCACTAGCATGGGGTGCTAGGGGTCGAGTGTTCGAATCACTCCGTCCCGACCATTATTCCTGAGTAAAATCAGACACTTAAGCCGATCAGATAGATCGGCTTTTTTGTGCCCGCGCGAAACTGCCTGGTGATGTCGCTGGTATTCGGCTCAAGGGCTGTGTTCTGCTCAGTCGGGTTGCCACCTTCAGCTCTGGCAATTGCTCTGAAAATTTCCAACCGATTCATGTCTTTTTGTCGTCGGCCAGCGGGGCAGTCGGTTGGGCTTTCTCTTCGAATCAGCCTTGTCCCTTCAAGCCCTCAGGCGTTGGACAACTGAAACCGATAGCCCACGCCGTACAATGACTCGATGGGTGTTTCCCCTGGGCACGCCTGCTCCAGCTTGCGCCGTAGGTTGCGGATATGACTGTCTACCGTACGGTCGGTGACCACGCGGTGGTCGGAGTAGAGCTTGTCGAGCAGTTGGTCGCGGGAAAATACCCGGCCGGCGGAGCGTGCAAAAGTGCTCAGCAGGCGTAACTCCAGAGGCGTGAGGTCCAAAGCGACGCCGTCGAGTGATGCGCGGTACTGGGCTTCGTCGATCAGCAGTCGCGGTGGGGTGTTGCTCAGCAATTGGTGGCCACGGCGCAGGATGGCCTTGACCCTGGCAACTACCTCCCGGGGGCTGAAGGGCTTGCAGATGTAGTCGTCGGCGCCCAGGTCCAGGCCCAGCAGGCGGTCCACTTCTTCGACGCGGGCGGTGATCATGATGATCGGCACGGCACTGAAACCGCGCAGGTCCTGGCACACTTGCATGCCGTCGCGCCCTGGCAGCATCAGGTCGAGCAAAATCAGGCGAGGGGGGCGGGCGCGCACGGTCGGTACCACCTGAAGGCCATTGTCCAGGCACAGGGTCGGGTAGCCCGCTGCGGCCAAGTAATCCTGCAGCAATGCGGCCAGTTTCGGTTCGTCTTCAACGATCAGGATCGGGCGTTCTTCGCTCATGGGTCAGGTATTCCGTGGGAGGCGCAGGCTCAGCCAAAGGCCACCGAGGGGGGAGTGAGCGGCGCTGAGGCTGCCGCCGTGGGCGAGGGCGATGCTGTGGCAGATCGCGAGCCCCAGGCCGGCCCCGCCACTGGCACGGTTGCGCGAGGATTCGCCGCGATAGAAGCGCTCGAACAGGCGCGGCAATTGCTCGGCCGACACACCAGGGCCGGAGTCGAGGATGTCGATGCATACGTCAGCGCGATCCAGGGCGACGCGGATACGTATTAGCCCATTCGGGTCGGTGTAGCGCACCGCATTTTCCAACAGATTGGAGAACAGTTGCTGCAAGCGACCGGCATCGGCCAACAGTTCCACGGGCGGTGCTGGCAAATCCAGTTCGAGGCGCAGGTGGCGCGCGTTCAAGCGCTCCTGGAACATCGACACACTGGCGCGCAGCAGTGGCTCCAGTGCGCAGGCGCTCTTGCGGTAGGTCAGCGCCCCAACATCCGCCAGGGACAGTTCATACAGGTCATCCACCAGCTTGCTGAGCATGCTCACTTCGCCCTGCAAGGACTGCATCGAGCCTGGGTCGAGGGTGCGTACGCCATCCTCGATAGCCTCCAGCTCGCCGCGCAAGACCGACAGCGGGGTACGCAGTTCGTGGGACACATCGGCCATGAATTCGCGGCGCATCTGCTCATTGCGTTCCAGGGTGTAGGCGAGTTGGTTGAAGTCACGGGCCAATTGGCCGACTTCGTCATTGGAACTCACTGCCACCCGGCTGCTGAAGTCGCCGCTGGCCAGGCGATGTGTTGCCGCAGCCACCCGCTTGACCGGCTCCAGCAGCGTGCGGGCGATCCACCAGGCAATCAGCATCGCCAGCAGCAGTGAGAAGGCGCCCATGACCAGGCTGGTGCGTAACTGGTATTGCTGGAATCGTTCGCCGCCGGCTTCGGTCACGCTCTGGAACGGTGTCACGGCCAGCCAGCCCACGGTTTCATCGGCCACCACAATCGGGCGTAGCAGGGCGTCCGTGCCGATGTCCGGGTAGCCGTTCACGCGCTTTTTATATTTATCCAGCAGGGCGATCCGAAACAGGGCGCCCGTCAGGTCCGAAGCCATGGGCGAGCGCAAGTCGTTCTTCGCCGGGTCTGCGCCGAGTTCGGGCCGCATGATCTCAAACCAGCGATCCGGCTGGTTACGCAGGAACTCCCAATTGCCCTCACGCGCGTAAGCACTGGCCAGACGTGGCAGCACGGGCGCCATGCGCTCCAGTGCCTGCTCATTGAGGTACCCGAGAAAGCCGCGTCCAAAACTCCAGCTCGTCGCCAGGCCCATGCTCAGGATGACCAACAACACACCGGCCAGTACCGCAATAAACAGTTTGGTGGAGATACTCAACTTCATGCAGATGGGCCGTTAAAAATAGGTGGGACCATTTAGGCCCTAGTGAGGGATAGATTCAACCCGGCCGGGCAATCTTCAATTTTCCTGCACATTTGCCTCGCAGGATGGCGCTGACTCAAGCCATTCCGTGTCGCAGAGGCTGCTATGTCCACGAAAGTAATCGCCAAATACCTGGTAACCGCCGCAGTTTTCCTGTCCTTGATCGTTCTGGCCATGCTGGGCGGCTGCTCCGGTGGCGAGCCACCTCCTGAGGCAGTCACCCCCAAAGTCTCGGTCATCAGCATAAAACCCCAGAGCCAGGTGCTGACCACTGAGCTGGCGGGGCGCACCCAGGCCTTCATGGTGGCGCAAATTCGTCCTCAGGTTGGCGGTATCGTCCAGCGTCGACTGTTTGTCGAGGGGGCGGATGTCAAGGTTGGGCAAGCGTTGTACCAATTGGATGCAGCGTCCTACACCGCCGCGCTGGCGCAGGCCGAGGCGAGCCTGGCCAAGTACCGCGCCACGCTTAAATCGGCGCAGGCCACCGCCAGGCGCGACGCCGAACTGGTGAAGATCAATGCCATCAGCCAGCAAGATAACGAAGACGCCCAGGCGACCTTGCTGACGGCCGCCGCCGACGTGCAGGGCGCCGAGGCCGACGTTCAGACCGCGCGGATCAACCTGGCTTACACCCGTATTACCTCACCGGTCGGCGGGCGCATCGAAACCTCGACCGTGACCCCTGGGGCGCTGGTGGTGGCCAATCAGGACAGCGCTTTGACCACGGTGCAGCAACTCGATCCGATCTATGTGGACGTGACTCAATCGACCACCGAATTGCTCAAGCTCAAGCGTGACCTGGCCAGCGGCGCATTGCAGTCCAACGGCGATGGCCAGGCACGGGTCAGCCTGAAGCTGGACGATGGCAGTGCCTACAACCAGCAGGGGCGGCTCAAGGTCAGTGGTGTCAGTGTCAACGAGGGGACGGGCACGGTCACCCTGCGTGCGGAGTTCGCCAACCCGGATCACCTGCTGCTACCGGGCATGTATGTCCGCGCGGTGCTCGAACAGGCTCGCAACGAGCAAGCCATTCTGGTTCCGCAAAAAGCTGTGAACCGCAGCGCCAGTGGCGTGACCACCGCGTTGCTGGTGGTTGACGGCAAGGTCGAACAACGTGAGCTGACCATCGATCGGGCGGTGGGGAATCAGTGGTGGGTCACGGCAGGTCTGCAGGCAGGTGACCAGTTGATTGTCGAAGGCGGACAAAAAGTCCGTGCCGGTGCCGCGGTCCAAGTGCAGGACGCCAATGCTCAGGCGGCCACACCCCGCACCCCAGCGAAGGAGGGTTGAGCGTGGCGCACTTTTTTATTGATCGACCGATTTTCGCCTGGGTCATTGCCATCGTGATCATGCTCGGTGGCAGCCTGTCCATCAGCCAGTTGCCGTTGGAGCAGTACCCGGATATTGCACCACCCACGGTGAAAATTTCTGCCACCTACACCGGGGCCTCGGCCAAGACCGTCGAAGACTCGGTAACCCAGGTCATCGAACAGCAGATGAAAGGCCTGGATAACCTGACCTATATGTCGGCCAGCAGCAGTTCGGCAGGCAGTGCCAGCATCAGTTTGACCTTTACTGCCGGCACCGACCCGGACGTCGCCCAGATGCAGGTGCAGAACAAGCTGCAACAAGCCGAGTCGAGGCTGCCGCAGTCGGTACAAAGCGAAGGCCTGACCGTGACCAAGGGCGGTTCGGACTTCTTGATGATTGTCGCCCTGGCATCGGACGACCCCAGCGTCACCGGCACTCAGATAGGTGATTACATTTCCACCACCTTGCTCGATTCCATCAGCCGAATAGACGGCGTCGGCGATGTGCAGACGTTGGGCTCGGGCTACGCCATGCGCATCTGGCTGGACCCCGCCTTGCTGGAAAAATATGCGTTGATGCCGTCGGACATCAGCAGCGCCCTGGAAGCGCAGAACACCGAAGTCTCGGCTGGACAGCTCGGCGCCTTGCCCGCGATCAAGGGGCAGCAACTGAATGCTACGATCAGCGCCCGCAGCAAACTGCAGACCGTGGACGAGTTTCGCAAGGTCGTGGTCAAGTCCAACAGCGACGGTGCCGTGGTACTGCTGGGCGATGTCGCGACCCTGGAACTGGGCAGTGAAAGCTACGACATCAGCACCGCCCTCAACGGCAAGCCCGCGGCGGCCATGGGCGTGCAGTTGGCCGCCGGCGCCAACGCGCTGAACGTCGGCAAGGCGGTCAAGGCCAAGCTCAAGGAGATGGAGCCCTTCTACCCGACGGAAATGCAGCTGAAAAATGTGATCGCCTACGACACCACGCCCTTTGTCAGCCTGTCCATCGAAGAGGTGGTCAAGGCCCTGGGCGAGGCCATCGTGCTGGTGGTGTTGATCATGTTCCTGTTCCTGCAGAGCCTGCGTGCAACGCTGATCCCGGCGATTACCGTGCCGGTGGTACTGCTCGGCACGTTCGGCGTGTTGGCGCTGTTCGGCTACTCGATCAATACCTTGACCATGTTTGCCATGGTCCTGGCGATCGGCTTGCTTGTAGACGATGCCATCGTGGTGGTGGAAAACGTGGAGCGGCTGATGGGCGAAGGGCTGTCGCCCGTGGCGGCTACGCGTCAATCGATGCGTGAAATCAGTGGCGCACTGGTCGGGATCACCCTGGTGCTGAGTGCGGTATTTATCCCTATGGCGTTTTTCGGTGGTTCCACCGGGATCATCTATCGGCAGTTCTCCGTGACCATCGTCTCGGCCATGGTCCTCTCAGTGTTGGTGGCGATGACCCTGACACCCGCGCTGTGCGCGACGTTGCTCAAAGCGCGCAATGGCAAGGGGCATGGCGCTCAGCATGGGTTCTTTGGCTGGTTCAACCGCACCTTCGAGCGCGCCAGCGCCGGTTATGAGCGCTGGGTGGGCGTGGTGTTGCGGCGTTGGGGGCGCAGCCTGCTGCTGTATGGGCTGGTGCTGGTGGTCATGGCGGTGGGTTATGTCAGCCTGGCCACTTCGTTTCTGCCGGACGAGGACCAAGGGATTCTGCTGGCACAGATCCAGTTGCCGGTCGGCGCGACGGACAGCCGCACACAGGCGGTGATCAAGCAGTTCGAGGACTACATCCTGCAACAGCCCGAGGTCGAAGCGATGATCAGCATCAGCGGCTTGGGCATGGGCGGTAACAGCCAGAACACCGCACGGGCGTTTATCCGCCTCAAGGATTGGTCCGAACGCGGTGGCTCTGGTCAGGGGGCAGCCGCGATTGCCCAGCGGGCGACCCTGGCACTGTCCAGCATCGGCGATGCCGATGCGTTCGTCATGCAGCCGCCGACCGTGCGTGGCCTGGGCCAGAGCTCGGGGTTCGACCTGCAGCTCAAGGACCTCGGTGGCCTGGGCCATGATGCGTTGGTGGCCGCCCGCGAACAGTTCCTTGAGTTGGCCAGGAAAGACGCCCGCTTGCTGGGCGTGCGCAGCAACGGCCTGGACGATGCACCGCAGCTCAAGGTCAGCATTGACGACCGCAAGGCCGGGGCCCTGAGCCTGAGTACCAGCGATATCAACAGCACCCTTGCGACGGCCTTAGGCGGCACTTATGTAAACGACTTTCTCAACCAGGGCCGGGTGAAAAAGGTCTATGTACAGGGCCAGGCATCCTCGCGCATGCAGGCTGCGGACCTTGATCATTGGTTTGTGCGCAACAGTAACAATGAAATGGTGCCGTTCTCGTCCTTTGCCAGCAGCACCTGGGGCTACGGCTCGCCGCTGCTGGAACGCTACAACGGTAACGCCTCCCTGGAGATCGTTGGCGATCCGGCGCCAGGGGTGAGCTCCGGCGATGCGATGGCCGCCGTGGAGGCCATTGTCCGGCAGTTGCCCCAGGGTATTGGCTACGAGTGGACCGGGCAGTCCTATCAGCTGCGCTTGTCCGGGTCCCAGGCGCCGCTGCTCTACGGCATTTCCGTGTTGTTTGTATTCCTGTGCCTGGCCGCGCTCTACGAGAGTTGGTCGGTGCCGTTTTCGGTGATCCTGGTCGTGCCCCTGGGGGTCATCGGTGCAGTGCTGGCGACCCGTGTCGCCGGGCTGAGCAACGACGTGTATTTCCAGGTCGGGCTGTTGACCACCGTGGGCCTGGCCGCAAAAAACGCGATCCTGATCGTTGAGTTTGCCAAGCACTTGCAAGAGCAGGGCAGCAGCGTGATCGACGCGACGCTGGTCGCGGTGCGCCAACGCCTGCGGCCGATCCTGATGACCTCCCTGGCCTTCATGTTCGGCGTATTGCCGCTGGCCTTGAGCACCGGTGCAGGCTCCGCCGGACGCCAGGCCATTGGTACGGGAGTACTGGGCGGTATGTTCAGCGCCACAGTGCTGGGGATCTTCTTTGTACCGTTGTTTTTCGTGCTGATCCGCGGTCGTTTCGGCCGCGTGCGCAGCGCTAATCAATCTGCCCCGACAGGTGATGCATGATCAAGTCACACTGGCCTCTGCTGGCCGCCATGGCCCTGGGCGGCTGCGTCAACCTGGCGCCGCAGTACGAGCGCCCTGAGGCCCCCGTCTCCGAGCAATGGTTGCCGGCGGCCAACCTGCCCAAAGGAAAGGTTGGGGCTGATATCAAGTGGCAGCAATTTTTTACCGACCGCCGCCTGGCGCAGTTGCAGCAATTGGCGCTGGCCAATAACCGCGACCTGCGCCTGGCCAGCCTCAACGTTGAAAAGGCCCAGGCGCAGTACCGCATCAAGCGCGCTGACCTGTTTCCTACCGTCGACGCGGGCGTCAGCGGCACCCATAGCCGTACGCCGGGGTCGTTGTCCAACACCGGCACGGCAGTCACCACACACGACTACAGCGCTCAGTTGGGGCTGAGCAGCTATGAACTGGACGTGTTTGGCAGGGTTCGCAACCTGCGCGATGAGGCGCTGGAAGACTACTTGGCGTTGACGGAAACCCGGCGCAGCACGCAAATCAGCCTGGTGGCGGAAGTTGCCACCGCCTGGCTGACCTTGGCCGCCGACAACGAACGGCTGCTGCTGGCCCAGGAAACCCTGACCAGCCAGTTGGCCACCTACGACCTGACCCAGCGCAGCTACGCCTTGGGTGGCTCTTCCGCGTTGTCGGTGGCGCAAGCCCAGACCACCGTCGAATCGGCACGGGGCGATGTAGCGTCCTATGAGAGCCAGATCCTGCAGGACCGCAATGCTTTGCGCCTGTTGGTGGGCAGCGATCTGCCCGAGGCCCTCTTGCCGGGCACGCGCCTGGAGTCGGCGGCAGTGCTGGTGGATATTCCAGCAGGCCTGCCCTCCAGCCTGTTGCAACAACGCCCGGACGTGCTCTCGGCCGAGCATACGCTCAAGTCCGCCAACATCGATATTGGCGCGGCCCGTGCGGCGTTTTACCCGAGCATCAGCCTGACCGCCAACGCCGGCTCTTCCAGCTCGGCATTGGCCGGCCTGTTCAAGTCCGGCAGCGGCGCCTGGACCTTTGCCCCGAGCATCAGCGTGCCGATTTTTGACGGGGGCAGTAACCGCGCAACCCTGGATTCGGCTAAGGTCGAACGCGAGATCCAGTTGCAGACCTATCAGCAAACCCTGCAAACCGCATTCCGCGAAGTGGCCGACGCACTGGCGGTGCGCAGCACCCTGGATCGCCGTATTGCCGCGCAACAGGCGCTGACCGACGCCAGCCGCAAAAGCTTCGAACTCTCGGATGCCTTGTATCGGGGCGGCTCCCAAAGCTACCTCGAAGCCCTGGATGCGCAACGCTCGCTCTACAGCGCACAACAGGACCTGATCACGCTGCGCCTGACCGAGCAGAGTAACCGCATCACGTTGTACAAAGTGCTGGGTGGCGGTTGGAATTAACGGCGCTGGCACATGCACACATCACCGCAGCAATGGAACGGCTTGCGCGGATTAAATCGGCTAGTTCATTCAACGGGGAATCAACATGTGTGCTTTTCGTTCCACTTTAAGCGGTTGCGTCCAGGTGCTGGGCTGCGCCTGTTTCATCATGATGTCACCGCTGTGTCTTGCGAATTCCGACGCGGACCCATGGGAAGGTGTTAACCGACCGATCTTCGCATTCAATGACGTACTGGATACCTATGCACTGAAACCCCTCGCCCAGGGCTATCAACTCATCACGCCCGGTGTTGTCCAGGACGGCATTCATAATGTGTTCAACAACCTCGGGGAGGTCAAAAACCTGGCTAACGATGTCCTCCAGGTGAAGTTCCACAGCGCTGGCGTCGACACAAGCCGCTTTTTGCTCAACAGCACGATTGGCCTGGTGGGGTTGATCGACGTCGCGACCCCCATGGGGCTGCAGCGCAGTGACGAGGATTTCGGGCAAACCCTCGGTTACTGGGGGGTCAATAGCGGGCCTTACCTGGTGCTGCCGTTCCTGGGGCCCAGCACACTGCGCGATGCACCGGCCATCCTTCCCGATGCCTACGCCAATCCGGTTCGCTACATGGGCGACGTGCCTACGCGTAATAGCCTGTACAGCGTGGGCGTGATCGACGGGCGTGCTCAATATCTGGCATCTGAAAAGCTCATGACGGGCGATAAATACACGTTTATTCGCAGTGCCTATCTGCAAAACCGAGCGTTCAAGATCAACGGCGCAAACGTAAAGGATGACTTCTGACCGGCGCCCCTGCGTGCTCTTCCCCAACCCGCTCGGCACAGAAGATCAATATCGTTCGTCACTCTCCAGTTGGAACGCAACACTAACGTTGCGCTTACTCCAGCACTGCCGGTTGTACGGCTGCGTCCTGTGCGATCTAAAATTCGGTCACGACGGTTACGCCAGCGGTCTCGAAACGATCCATGTTCATCAACGCGTCGATGGACTGCTCCAGGCTGATGGTTTTACCCACGAGTTTTTCCGGTGCCAGTTTTCCGCTGGTGATCATCTGGATCATGGCGTCATAACGATGTGCTTGCATGCCGTGGCTGCCGTAGATCTCAAGCTCGTGCGCGATGACCTTGCTCATGGGGATCGCCGGCTGTGCGTGGTCGGCGAGCATCAGGCCTACCTGGACGTGCTTGCCTCGACGGCGCAGGTTGTTGATGGAGTTGAAGCAGGTGGTGGGATGGCCCAATGCGTCCAGCGATACGTGGGCGCCCCCCTGGGTGATTTCCAGCACGGCTTCGGTGACGTCCGCCACGCTGTGTGCGTTCAGGGTGGCAACGGCGCCGAGCGTGCGTGCCAGTTCGAGTTTTTCCGGCGAAATATCGATGGCGATGACATTCGCGCCAAGGGCCTGGGCGATCATCACGGCGGACAGGCCCACACCTCCGCAGCCATGCACCGCGACCCACTGTCCGGCGCTGACCTTGCCTTGGTCAACGACGGCGCGGAATGACGTGGCGAAGCGGCAGCCCAGGCTCGCAGCAGTGGCGAAGTCCATGTTCTGCGGGAGTGCGACGAGGTTCAGGTCGGCCTGGTGTATACCGACGAATTGCGCAAACGACCCCCAATGAGTGAAGCCCGGTTGAAACTGCGTATTGCAGACTTGCTGGTTACCGCTGTTGCACTCGGGACACGCGCCACACCCGCCGACAAAGGGCACCGTTACACGGTCGCCGACCTTCCACCGGGTGATGTCCCTGCCAACTTCCGTCACGATGCCGGCAAGCTCATGCCCGGGAACATGCGGCAGTTGGATGTCCGGATCATGCCCCTTCCAGCCGTGCCAGTCGCTGCGGCAGACGCCGGTGCCCCGCACCTGTACGACCACGCCGTGACGCTCCGGCGTCGGGTCTTCGACGTTCATCAAGCGCGGCGGTTGGGAAAAGGCTTCGTAGACAACTGCTTTCATGAAAATCACCTCTGCTCGGATAGACACGACGTTGTATTCGTTCGATTTCTTGCGCGGGGCGGCTCGAATCAACGCTGATCCATTATGTGCGAATGCCTTGAAATTGCTTTTCAGATTCCAGTTGATAGTGGGCGATAAATGAAATTAATCTCCGTTATCCGGCACATAATTGAAAGGATCAACCATGTTTGAGCGTTTGGATAAGGTGGATATTGCGATATCGGAGCGACTGCAGCGAGATGGGCGACTCTCGAATGTCAAGTTGGCGGAGCAACTTTCCCTCAGTGAAGCATCGTGTTGGCGTAAACAGAAACGCCTGGAGGAGTGCGGCGTGATCGAGGGGTATCAAGCCATCCTGAATCGCAGAAAACTGGGCCTGGGGGTGATGGCTTTCGTGCAGATTTCCTGCAGTGATCACAGTGAAGAAGCCACGGAAAAGTTTGAGAAAATCATAGCGTCGGCGCCGCAGGTACTCAGTTGTCACAACACAACGGGCGAGGCGGATTTTTTACTTCAAGTGGTCGCGAGAGATTTGGACAGCTACAGCCGATTCGTTGAAAAAGTGCTGAGGAAGCTGCCGGGTGTATTGAGTATCCGGTCGAACCTGTCACTGCGAGAAATGAAGACCACCCATCGTTTTCCCGTGGCCGAACTCCTGAGCATCTGAGGACCTTTGAATCAGGGCGACGGCCTGATCATCAGGCGCCCAGGCGCTACCTGGTTCAAGGCAGGGCCTTTATCGCCTGGACGACAGCATTGACGATGGCCTGGGCGATGACCCGACGCTGGGCTTTCTCCATCCTGGGGCTCAGCCATGCAGGCAGGCTGTTCAGCATGGGCACGATTGCCTGCAGTGCGCCTTCGCGCAAGGGGCCACCAGGCTGATGGCATAGCTGCCCGACCAAGCTCAGTATTTCCGACTCATAAGCCTCCCTCAATCGCCGTACACTTTCTTCCATCGGCGCGTTCAGGCAGCCGGTGTCCATGACGGCCAACTTAAACTGCCCGGCCATGTGTTCATGCAATCGAAGGTGGCCTTCGATCAGTTTTGTCAGACGTTGCGCGGGCGTTAATCTTCGTTTTTTGATCAGCTCAACGTGCGACAACAACGTCTGATACAGCTCCATCAGCCACTCGAAAAGCAGTGCTTCCTTGCTTTCTACATGGTGATAAATCGCCCCCGGAGTGATGCCGATATGCGCCGCCAGTTCACGCATGCTGACCTGACTGAAACTGCGCTGCTGGAACAACTCCAGGGCTCTGCGCTGGAATTCAGAGCGGCTTAGCACAGTGCGCACGCTGTGTTGCGCACACGCAGCCACACCCGACGGCCGTAGCCTTGAGTCATGTGTCGAACGCCTGCTGCTTCGCGATTTCCTGGTTGCGCAGAATGAACCGCTGCAATTTGCCACTGGGTGTTTTGGGCAGGTGTTCGACGAACTCGATTTCCCTCGGGTACGCGTGCGCGGCCAGGCGTTGCCGGACATGCAGGCGCAGGACTTCCGCCAACTCGGTGCTTGGCAGGCTTTGACTGTTCAGTACGACGAACGCCTTGATCAACTCGGTGCGTTGCGGGTCCGGTTTGCCAATCACGGCGGCTTCAACCACCGCAGGGTGTTCGATCAGCGCACTTTCCACATCGAAAGGTCCGACGCGATAGCCGGAGGTAGTGATCACGTCGTCGTTACGGCCCACGAAGCTGATGCTGCCGTCGTCATTCAACTCCACGATATCGCCGCTCAAATAATAACGGTCGACAAAAGCCTGGGTGGGCATTCCGAAGTAGCCCTCGAACCAACACAGGGGCGACCGCTCGCGATCCACCGCCAGCACGCCTGGCCGGCCCGGCGGCAGTTCCCGATGAGCATCATCCAGCACGACAATCCGGTACCCCGGAACCGCATAACCAGCTGAACCCTCACGTACCGGGTGACGCAGGCCGTGGTGGTTGCACAGCACCATGCCGATTTCAGTCTGGCCATAATGGTCGTGGATGACCACGCCGAGTTCGTCGGCAAACCAACGGATGACCTGCGGGTTCAGCGGCTCGCCGGCACTGCTGATGACACGCAGGCGACCACGCACGGTGTCGGCGAACGCAGCCCCCGCCGCGATCAGCAGGCGGTAGGCGGTCGGCGAGCCGGCCAGGTTGGTGATCGCATACTTGGCAATGATCCGGCAGGTACTGTCCACCGCGAACGGGCCGTCATAGAACAGCGTGGCACGGCCACATGCCAGCGGGCCGGTCACCGCGTAATACAAACCATAGGCCCATCCGGGGTCGGCGAGGTTCCAGAAATGGTCGTCCTCTCGCAGGTCAATCGAATCACGCATATAGCCCTTGAAGGCCAGAATGGCGCTTAAGGGCACCTCCAACGGCTTGGCCGGCCCTGTGGTGCCTGACGTACACATCAGCAGGAACGGCGCACTGGCGTCCAGCAACTCGGGTACACAATCGGCCTGTTGGCGATCCAGAACGGTCCAGAAGTCGTAATCGTCCGGGTTGCGTGGGCCTGCGCCGGTCACGATGATGCGTGGGCAGTCAATGACGTCGTCCAACTTGGGGCGATTATGGGCATCGGTCACAATCCAGCGCGCCTCGGAGCAACCCAATCGCTGCTCGATTGCCTTGGGGCCGAATGCGGTGAAGAGCGGTTGGTAGACCGCGCCGATGCGCCAGGTCCCCAAAATGGCAATCAACAGTTCAACCGTGCGTGGCATCAGGCCCGCTACACGCTCTCCCGGCTTGACCCCTTGCTCGCGCAAAAAGTTGCCGAAGCGCGCAGCGTGGGCCTGCAGTTCGCTGAACGTGTGGTGCGTGGCGCGGCCATCCGGCGTTTCGCAGTACAACGCCACGGCATCACCCAGGGCGTGCCGGTCGCAGCATTCGATGCAGGCGTTCATGGCCGCCAGCTCGCCGTGCAAGTCCTGGGTGGCCAGTTGTCGATAATTGAAAGAGGTCACTGCCGAGTCGTAATCACGCATAACGTACCTGATTGTTATTGTTGGTAGATGTTCGGTGTGCACACGCCCAGTGCGCGCGCTTTGATGTGGCTAGCTGTCCATCATTTCGGCCGCTTGCTGTGTGGCCTGGCTGGTCCGAGTGGCCAGCTTGCGGACTTCATCAGCGACCACGGCAAACCCGCGCCCGGCCTCGCCTGCGCGCGCCGCCTCAATGGCGGCGTTCAAGGCCAGCAGGTTGGTTTGGCTGGCAATGCCCTGGATGGTGGCGACAATGTGCGTCAACTTGCTGAGCGTTTCCTGCATCACGCGATGTTGTTCCGCCTGCGCCTCACGCATCGTGCTTTCTTCATGGTGGGCATGGATATCGGTAATGGCACCCACCACTCGCTGCGGGGAGCCGTCCGATGCGCGGCGCGTTTGCCCCCGGCCGCGGAACCAGCGGTAAGTGCCACTTTTATGTTTGAGTCGGTAATCCACATCAAACGGTGTTTTGCCGCTGCGGTCTTCAACGTGGGCAACAAACGCTGCGATCGCCCGTTCGCTGTCGTCGGGATGCAGGCGCGAGGTCCAGCTTTCCAGGGTATTGGGGAACTCTTCAACCGTGCTGCACCCCAGCAGTCGGCGCATTTGCGACGACCACCAGATGGTATTTTTCGGGTTCGCAGGGTCGCCGGCCACAACCTCGATGTCCCAGAGCCCGTCGTGCAGCATTTCCCGGGAAATGTCGAAACGTGTGGCCGCCAGTTCAAGTGTCTCGTTGTGCAGGTGTTGTTCGTGAATGTCACGAAGGGTTCCACCGATGGCGAGAGGTACGCCTTGAGGATCACGACTTGCGTTACCGCTGACCCTGCACCAGCGATAGTCACTGCCTGATGCGGACTTCAGGCGCACATCGAGCGCAAAGGGCGTCCGCCCACTGCGATCGGCAAGATGCCGGGCAAGCGCTTCCAGGTGCGGTTGCCGGTCAGCGGGGTGTAACTGTTCGCTCCAACGGCCGAGCTGATCAATACCTTGGGCCTGGATTGACGCCGACCCCGACCACTCCATTGCGCACTCCGGCCCGGGGGCGGCGGTTGCAGCCAGATCCAGTGTCCAGAACAGTTCATCTGCACCCTGGGTGATCAGTGCCCAGCGCGTCTCCACATGACGCAAATGCTTGTCGCGGCAGGCCAGACGTTCGTCCAATTGGCTGACTTTCAATGTCAGTGCACGTGCTTGCTCCTCCAAGGCACGCCGCTCCTGTAGCAATTGATCGACGCCTGACAGAATGCGCCGCAATAACGGGTTGTTCGATGATAACGGCATGCTCGGCTGGTCTGGCTGCTCCAGCCTCTCGGCGAGCGGCGCCAGTACCCAACGGGTGGTTCTGCTGAAAAAAAGCATGGAGCACCTCTACCTCGTTCAAAGGGGATCCGCCTGCAAGAGGGGGGACGGGCATGCCGACAAGGCCCGGGTGTCAAAGTCTGTCGCTCCCGGCAGGGTTTGCCAGGCCGACGGGCCTGCGGCGATTTCCTGAGCACTCAGCAGGCAGTTGTCGAGCTCGTGTTGCAACCTATGGGTATCCAGGTCCTGGCCGATGAAGACCCATTCCTGCCGGCAATCCCCGACAATGCTGTCCCACTTGGCCATGATGCTTTGCAACCGATATTCATCCCGTGGCCATTGCGACGGCTCAATGAAGGTCCACCAGCGCCCGACATAGTCCCACTGGAACTGCTTGCCGCTTTGCACCAGCAGGCCGATTTCAAGGTGGCGGCTGGCCAACCAAAAGTAACCTTTGCTGCGCAACAGGCGCCCGTTGCACCAGGGTCGCAGGAGGAAATCGAACAATCGCTGCGGATGAAAAGGGGCGCGCTCGCGGTACACCCAGGACGTCACGCCATAGGTATCCGACTCGGAGGCCGGTGCGTCGCTGGCCTCCATTGTCTTCATCCAGCCCGGCGACGCCGCAAGGCTGGGTAAATCAAACAGATGGGTGCCGAGGATGTGGGATAGCTCAACGTTACCCTGAGTCATTGGCTCGATCCGCGCGGACGGGTTAAGGCCTGCGAGGATTCCGTGCAAGGCCTGGTAGCCAGGCTCATCGATCAAGTCCATTTTGTTGACAAGAATGACGTTGGCATACTCCACTTGCTCGATCAGAAGGTCGGTTAGAGGGCGCTGGGGCGTGTCCTCCTGTGCGTCGTCGCGGGGCACGGTGTCCGGTGACTCAAGCAGCGCCTGGAAACGGCTGCCATCGACCACTGTCACCAAGGTATCGAGCCGTGCCAACTCGCTGAGGCTGAAGCCTTCGGCGTCCAGGAAGGCGAACGTCTCCGCGACCGGCATCGGCTCAGAGATCCCGGTGGACTCAATGAGCAGGTAATCGAAACGCTGCTGGCGCGCCAGCGCACTGATCTGCTCAAGCAAATCGGCGCGCAGCGTGCAGCAAATGCAGCCGTTGCTCATCTCGATCAACTCATCGCTGCCACGGTGCAGTGACACATCGCGCTGCACCTCCTGGGCATCAATGTTGACCTCGCTCATGTCATTAACGATGACCGCCACCCTGAGGCCTTCGCGATTGCGCAGGATATGGTTGAGCAGGGTGGTTTTGCCGGCGCCGAGGAAGCCGGAAAGCACCGTCACCGGCAGTCGGCCTGTCAGGGCGCCGTCAATCATGCTTTCACCGCTTGAGCGACATCGGCGTGGTCCAGGTAGCTTTCGAAAAGATCGACCACCACCAGCCCATCGTCTGCCGCATCACCCCAGAGATCCTTTACGCGAAACTCGACATGGTAGGTCGGCTGGTGCGCCGCGCTCACGTCGCCATGGCCAATCGCGTCCGGGAAGGGCCACTGCTCTGATGTGCGGTGCAGCACCACGCCTGCCTTGCCACGCACATAGGCTGGCATGCGGGTATGCCCGGCCACGTACTCGTCTCGCACGACGACCCGGTCGCCCACCTCAAAATGCGGTCGACCGGTGATCGCCGGGCGACCTTCAGCATGAGCGGGGTTCGCCAGCTTGAAGGGGGAGCCCAAGGCCTGATCGAGTTCTGCCTGGGTGATGACGCCTGTTTCGACCAGCAGGGTGGCGGTCGCAATGACATAGCGTTCGTAGTACTGAGTGCCGACATGTTGGCGGACATCCAGGCGTTCTACGGCGTGGCGCACTTCGTCCACGCTGAACTTTTTCAAGTGATCGGCACCGATAAACATCAAGCTGTAGGCCAGGTGTTCCCAGTCCTGCTTGAATACCTGTTTGTAGTCCAGACTATTGATGGTGTGAGGGACCTTGCCAAAGCCCTGAAAACCACCGAGATCGTGAAAACCATCCATTGTGAATACCTCTGAAAAGTGAAAGAAACAAAGCGCCCCGGTTACGCGACGTGCGGTAGCGCCACGCCGATAAGGACATCCTTGGTGATCAATTTTCGAAGCGCCTCTTCATCCATGGACTCGCTCCCTTGCGGCCGTACAGGCAGCACCAGATAGCGGCTTTCGGCGCTGGTGTCCCACACCTTGATGGTGACGTCGTCCGGCAGTTGCGTGCCCAATTCCCGCAGGACAGTGCGCCCTTCGCGCACCAGCCGGGCACGAAATTCGAAGCCCTTGTACCACTCCGGTGGCAAGCCGAGGACGGGCCAATTGGTGCAGGAGCAGAGGCTGCACACAATCACGTTTTTCAGAGTGGGCGTGTCTTCCAGGGCAACAATGTATTCACCCTGCGGGCCGGTGTAGCCAAACTGGGCACACGCTGCGGTGCCATCCCTTAGCAACAGTTCACGAAACTGCGGGTCTACCCAGGCCTTGGCCACAACCCGCGCACCATTTTCCGGGCTCCATTCGTGGGCCATCAGTTGCGTCATGTGCTCGATGTAACCGTCGGGGATCAGGTCCTTCTGCTTGAGCACTTGCAGTAACGCTTGTGCTCGTTCGCCCGGTGTTGATGTGTTTCTCTCAGGAGTGGTCATCGGTTTATTCCTCATCATTGAGCGTCTAGGCAGCGCCTGGCGGCTTGGTCTTTTTTGCGCTGCGGGGGGCCGGCTAACAGTTTTTCCAGTCGACAGCCGCCTCGAACGCTGCGGCAGCCTGATAAATCGTGCCTTCGGCATAGTGCTTGCCCACCAACATGAGCCCGACAGGCAGACCGTCTACCAGACCGCAGGGGATCGACATCGCCGGGTGGCCCGTGATGTCCTGGGCGGAGGCATTGCCGATCATTTCCAGTGCTCGCGCCACGTACTCAGTGATCGAGCAATCCGGTTCCGGGTGCGGCTGGGCAATGATCGGGACGGTAGGCATCACCAGCAGGTCATAGCGCGCCAAGGCCGCGTCATAGGCCGAACGAGCCAGGCGCCGGAGGTTTTGCGCCTTGGCGTAGAAACGCCCGTTGTAGCGCTCGACACCGTATTGGCCGACGAACATGCACAGCTTGAGAGAGGCGGACAGGTCATCCGCCTGATCGCGCCATCCGGCTTGCTTGTCCAGCAAGCCCACGTCATACAGTCCTTTCCAGTTAAAACCCGCCCCATTGCCGTGCATCATCTGCATCGTCAGACCCTCACAGCCGATGGGGTGCCACAGCGCCCCGGCGATCGCGTGCTCAGGCACCGACACCTCCTCGACCTGCGCGCCCAGTTGCGAAAACCGTGCGATGGCATTGCGGACCGACGACGCAACGCGTGGATCCTGGTTGGCCAATTCGAAGCCTTCGCGCAGGACGCCAATCTTCAGACCGCTCACACCGCGTGCCAGGTAATCGCTGTACGTGTCGACCTGGGGCGCGGCTTGCCGGGGATCAAGCCCGTCCGCGCCGGCCATGACCTCCAGCATCAAGGCGTTGTCTCTCACATTGGCGGTGATGGGGCCGGCATGATCGATGGTCGCTTCGATGGCCATGATCCCGGTGTAAGGCACCAGACCGTGCGTAGGTTTCATCCCGTAAGTGCCGCAGAATGCGGAAGGAATCCGGATCGATCCGCCCTGGTCACCGCCGACTGCGAGGTCGACCTCGCCCGCGGCGACCAGCGCCGCGCTGCCGGAAGACGATCCACCCGAGGCAAACCCATGGCGATAAGGGTTGTGAACCGGTGCGGGATCGGAAGTGTGACTGCCACCTGACAGGCAGTAATGCTCGCACGTCGCCTTGCCGAGGATGGTTGCGCCCGCGTCCAGTAACCGAGTGACCACAGTGGCGTCGAACGATGGAACGTGGCCTTCCAGTGGCTTGGCACCATTCATCATGGGCACGCCAGCCAGTGAAATGTTGTCTTTGAGTGCGACCGTTTTACCCGCCAGTTTGCCGTCACGGGCACCGCTGACTTCCGTTCGCACGTACCAGGCGTTGAGTGGGTTGTGTGCAGCCGATGGACGATAGCCCGAGCTGCGTTCGTAACGTACCGGTGGAATGAAATCGGGCAACTCGTCAATCAGGTCGTAGGCGTCAAAGCTCGCCTGCATAAGCGGCAAGTATTCCCGCGCATGCTCGGGGCTGAGCTGCATGTGCAGGCGGCTGGCGATATCCAATAACTGCTCAAGGGTGGGGCGAACGATTGCCATGGTGGGGCTGTCCTTATCGTCTGTGGCCGAAGAGCACTGCATGCTCATCAAGGTCAGTGGGCCTGGTGCTCAAGATAGTCCGCGCCTCCAGTCGAAGGCTTGGTTGAAAAAGACAGCGACTTGGCTGAGCCGGACAGCCCTGCGCCAAGGCAACAGAGGGCTGGGGCCGCTGTCCGGTGGACGCTTGCGTCAAAATACGCGGGCGTAGCGCAGGTTCATGCGGAAGTCTTCCTTGGCGCCGTTGTCCACTGACAGATCCTTGCCCAACTGCAGTTGGATCTGGTCTTGGGGGGTGACGAATTTGGTCGCTGTCAGGCGGAAGTTGGTTGTACCCAACTCGTTATCCTGATTGACGTGCTCGACGTTGGTCTCACCTCCCCAGGTGCGCCCGAAGCCGATACCAAACGCTGTGGTAGCGTCAGGCATGTAACGCCCCATGATCTGTGCTGCATAGGAAACGTCTTGCTTCAGACGGTCAGCATTTGCGCCATAGTCGGTGTTGTCGCCATACCAGGTTGCGCCGCCGACCAAGTCCATTGCCCATCTTTCTGTGAAGTGCTTGACGTAGGCACTCTGCAGTTCGAACTTCCAGCGGTTCTCACCGATATTGAGCGCGTCATCCTTGTCATAAGTGCCAGTGGGTACATACAGATAGGGGGCGATACTGAGGGTGTCGCGGGCTTCGTTGAGCCGCCACTTGACCGGCGCGGTCAGGATCAAGTCGCCGACGCCGCGGGTACTGCCCAGCGTCGAGGCGTCACCGCCACTGGAGACGTGCCCGAAGGGCAGCAGGAATTGCGGGTCGATGGTGACTGTGTCGCTGAGTGCGTAGACGTGGAGCAGACGCAGAATGCCGACGTCTGAGCTCAACCTGTAGTCGGAGCTGACCTTGTGCCCGTTGGCGTAAGCCGAGTCCGTGGTGGAGTGCTGGTAATAAATCGCACCGATGGTCGCGCCGACCGGGTATTGCTCATAGTCGCCAGGGGCTACTTCACCGGCGTTCGCGTGAAGTGCGGGCAACAGGGTGGAAAGTGTCAGCAGGCGGATCTTGTTCATTTTTTTATTCCTCGCACAGGAAACCACGCCACCCGGGGAGGGTGGCAAGGAAGTAGGAAATGGGGGAGAAGTGCCGACGGCACTCAGGCGGTTGGCGACAGCGCGTCGCGCAACATGCCGGTCTGCGAGTGACAGTTGATGTACTCGAATACCTGGCTCTTGGCGTCTGACACCGACACTTCGTGGTACAGCCGTAACTTTTTCAAACCCGCGGCCACACGGAAGAACGTCACGAAAATACGCAGGTGGGTAGGGTGCGACTCTGCCCAGCGTTCGAGTTTTTCCACCGAGCGCCAGTGACCGATGTTGTAGCTCACGTCGAGAAAGTTACCGTCGATATCGATATTGCGCACAAACCTGTTGCTGTAGCAGCCCAGGGGTTGGCCGTTGTCACGCAGGAAGTCCATGCCGTCCTGCAAGGTCGGCAAAATTTCATCCAGGTACAGCGAGCGTTCGTCCGCCTCGGCATCCGCCCAGTCCTGGCCTGAACGGATCAGCGTGAGGTTGTCATGCCCCATGACCACGACCCGCCCACCCTTGGCAGGGTCACCCGCGACCACTTTCAGCTCACTGGTAGGTTTCATCCAGTCCGTCTGGGAGATCGGGAAGCGGTCGCGCATCGAGCCCCAGTAACCGTGTTCCTCGATCTCGCCACTGGTGCTATCCATGACCGCGCCGACACCGGGCAAGTTTTCCTGGAAGGCGTACAAGGTTTCGAACTGCTCGGCGCGTGGGGCGGTGATTTCGCGGAAATAGCCCAGGCCGTCACTGAGCCGATCCGGCGAATTCCACCAGTCATTTACCTGGGGTGAGCGCAACCAGCGACAGTGGGCGGCAGGGTCTTTCCAGTACCCGACCACAATCAAATTATCAAACCCACTGCTGTCGGTGTGGTGGGTCAAGTCATGGGTCTGCGGGCCATCGGCCAGACTGAAACTGCCGACGATGTGGCGCATTGACTGCAACGCGGCCTCGCGCTGGGCGTCGCCGCGATATTGCACGCCGAGGTAAGCCATCACCACTTGTTCCAGTTGCTCGTCAGCGCGCGCGACCCACATCGGGAACGGCGGTTGATATTCGTCGGGCACCCGGCGTGACAGGGTGCGTGGGCATTTGAGATGTGTGTCGATTGCAGATTCCATGGTGAGCTCCTCGTTATTTTCGTTCAGGCCTACGGGTGGGCATCAGCGCTTCGGCGGCAGGTCGCGTTTGACGACTTGCCGTCGGTGCAGCAGCGTCATGGCTCCCCATTCAATCAACCAATACGCCGACTCTTCAGGGACCAGGTCGCGCCTCTGCAGAAACCAGGAGGAATCAGCCCGTCGTTGTGAATAGTGTCGATACATGGCGTGCCTCATCAGCGGGGTATGAGCTGCTGTGAGGTGGAAATTAGGCTGGGTGGCGAGGGGGCGCTTTGTTCGACGGGACAACCGTTTGGTTGGAAAAGACACGGCAGAAACTGACGTTGCGCCGTGGTCCGCGTTGGTGCACTTGGGCCGACCGCGTGACGGGCTGTGCCTCTAAATGGGGATAACGGCACAGGCAACCGCCTGCGGCCTGAGGCGCGTTGCGAGGGGCATCGCACGGCAGTGTGACTGGACGGCCTGCAGCGGTGTTTGGCCTGCAAATTGCTTTTGATGGGGGACAGTTGACCGCAAGTTACACCTTATCGAGCGCCTTTTGCATTGATGTCGAGGTCAGTGACATGAACCCGAGCACGCAGTATTCGACCCTTGCAGTGTCGGCCCCCCGTCGCTTTGATTACTGGAAGGAAGTGGTGTGCCGCCATTGCCTGGCAGCAGACAGCAAACCCTTGTCCCAGAGCAGTTTTGATGGCGCGCTCGCGATCAATACGCTCGGCGACCTGGACATCTGTTCGCTGTCTTCGCCGCTGCATTACTGGGAGCGCTCAGAGCGTCACCTGCGCAGCGGCCCGGCTGAAGATTTATGGTTGGGCTTCTCCCGAAATGGCCATGGGCAAATTGAGCAAGGAGGAAGAAAAGCCAGCCTGGCAGCTGGAAATCTGTTTCTTTATGACGCAACACAGGCGTTTCGATTCAGTTTCGGTGGTACCGAAAACCACTTGGTCCGTATTCCGCGAGCCTTACTGATTGAGCGTCTGCCACGAATCGCCGATTACACGGCGATGGTCCTCGACGACCGCCGCCCCGGCGTCGTGCCCTTGCGTGAAATGTTGCGTCAGGCCGCGAGCTCGCCGATGTCGTTGCAGGATGAGCACATCTCGAATCGTTATTCCGGCGCATTGATCGACCTGCTGGTGATAAGCCTGGAACTCCAGGACCTGAAGACAACCCATCAGGAACTCGACCTCTACGGTCGTATCATGCAGTACATCCAACGGCACTTGACCGAGCCGGACCTATCCATTGACGTCATCGCGCAGGCTCATAATGTGTCCACGCGAACTGTCACGCGCGCGTTCGCGCGATACCAGAAGACCCCCGTTGCCGAGATCTGGAAAGAGCGCCTGAATGCGAGCCGTGAAGCGATCGAGCGCGGTCAGGTGCGCAGCGTGTCCCAGGCGGCGCTGGACTTCGGGTTTTCCGACTTCTCCCACTTCAGCCATGCCTTTCGCAAGGCCTTTGGCGTTGCGCCGAATACCCTTTTGCGCCGCAATTGAGAGGCTTCGCGCTCAAACGGCTGGCGATTGAGTGCGGTTGTCGCTGGCCGTTTCCCGGAACAGTCGTGGTGACATACCGAATGTCGATTTGAAGTGCCGGCTGAAATGTGAACTGCTGCCATAGCCCCAGGCATAGGCGATCTCGGTGAGTGAGCGATGGGCCTGTTCGCGGTTGCGCAGGTCCTCGGCGCATCGGGACAACCGACGCTGCCAGATATACTCGCTGACGCTGCAGCCCAATTCATCCTGAAAGGCCCGGTGCAAGCTGCGCACCGAGCACTGTTCAGCATTGGCGATGCGCTCAATGCTGAGGTCGCGGTCCGCCAGGTGGCGCTCAATATAGGCCTTGAGGCGATTCTGTTTGAAGAACCGGAAGTCGTGGTCCAGTTGCTTTTCATCTTGCTTGTTCTTCAAGGCATTGTTGAGCAACCCGGCGATGCTGTCGCCGATCAGCCCGGCCGACTGGCTGTTGAGCAAGGGGTATTGATGGTAAGCGTCGCTGATCAGGTGCATCAGCATGCGCCCCAGCCCGTTGCGGCCACTCAAGTGCATGTCGCCGGTCTGTGTCAGTTGCCCGGCGGCGCCTTGGAACAGCAGGATAAAGTGTTCGCACCCCTGGGTACTGGTTACGCTGAAGGGCTTGCCACAATCGACCAGGAGCATTTCGTCCGGTGCGACGGTACTGCTTTGCTGCCCTTGCTCGAAGTGGCTGACACCGGCAACTTGCAGGATCAACATGCGCGGCGTGTCGACGACATCGAGTGCTTTGCTCAAGTGGCGTGAATAGCGATGGGCACTGGCGGTCATGCGGCAGAAACGCAGCTGGCCCAGGTCGCCATATTCCAGCCGCCCCTGGAAGTTACCGTTGTGCAACGGGTCGATATGGGTGGCTTCCAGGCGCTTTATATACTCAGGCGTGCGGCCCAGGTGATCGCTCATGAACTCTTTCCACTTCATCAGCCGGTCAGAGCGAACGACCTGATCGGTGGACACACAGGCTAGGTTGTTCATTGGTTTCGCCTTCTGTCTTTTTGTTATGGCTGAAGGGGCAAGGAGGGCGCCTTGCCCGATTCTGGCATGCGATCAGAACGGGTAGCGATGGCTCCCCGCTTGCCAGGTGACCCAATGGGCCCGGGTAAACTCATCCAAGGCATAGTGACCGTTGAAGCGCCCTAGGCCGGAGTTCTTCTCGCCACCGAACGGTGCATTGGGTTGGTCGTCGACGGTGATGTCGTTGATATGGGTCATGCCCGCCACGATGCCACGCGCAAAACTCAGGCCGCGCGCCATGTCCCGGGTGAACACGGCACTGGATAGACCGTACTCGCTTGCATTGGCCAACTCCAGGGCGTGGGCCTGATTGTGTGCAATCATCAATGGCAATAACGGGCCGAAGGTTTCATCGCGGGCCAATGCCTGCTCGGGGCCCACTTCGCCGAAGACATGGGCTGGCAGCACGAGCCCTTGCGCCTGGCCACCACACAGTTGCTTGAGACCGGCACGCTCGGCTGCGTCGATCTTCCCCAGCAGGCCATCGAGCTGACTCTGGTTGACCACCGGCCCGATCACCGTATCGGGCTTGGCCGGGTCACCGGTCTTGAGGTTGAGCACGCGCTCCACCACCAGCGCCGCGAAGTCGGCATACAGCGAACGATCGACAATGACGCGGTTGACGCTCATGCAGATCTGGCCCTGATGCAGGAAGCGCCCGACCACGGCGGCATGCGCCGCGATCTCGATGTCCGCATCGTCCAGGACCACCAGCGGTGCGTTGCCGCCCAGTTCCAGCGCCACGCGCTTGATGTGCTTACCGCCGATGGCGATGCGTCCGACATTGCGGCCCACGTCGGTGGAACCGGTGAAGGAGATCAGGCTTGGTATCGGGTGCTCGACGAATGCATCACCAATCTCCGAGCCCGCGCCGACCACCACATTCAGCGCACCCGCGGGGAACCCGGCTTCTTCGAACAGGTGCGCAATCAGCAGGCCTCCGGTGACCGCCGTGTCACTGGCGGGCTTGAGCACCACGGTATTGCCCAGCGCCAGGGCCGGCACCACCGAGCGCATGCTCAGGTACAGTGGAAAGTTCCAGGGGCTGATGACACCGACCACGCCCAGCGGCTCGCGAAACACGAAGCTCTGTTCGCCAGGCTTGTAACTGCTCAGGATTCGCCCCTCAACCTGCATCGGCAGCGTTGCGCACTCGCGAACCAGGTTGAGGGTGAACTGCCATTCCATCCCTGCCTTGATACGGGTACTGCCGGACTCACGGATCAGCCAGTCGATGATTTCTTCGCTGCGGTCCTGGATGACCTGAGCGAGTTTTTCCAGCTGCGCACTGCGCTGGGTCGGGTGCAGCGCTGCCCAGTCGGTCTGTGCGCGCTGGGCCGCCTGGTAGGCGTCATCCAGGTCAACCACCGAGGCCAGCGGCATCTCCAGCAAGCGTTCGCCGTTGAACGGGTTACGGTCATCCAGGCGTCGTGTCGAACGACCTGTGCGCCAGGTGCCGTTGATGTATTGGTCGCCGCTGATGGCGTAGGTCGCGAAGGTTGGAATTGTCATTGTCTTACCTTAGGCAGGTAGCCGCGTTGATTGAGGGTAGGTGAGGGCAGACCCTTTGAAGTGTGTCTTTTCAGCTGCGTATCCAGGCGCGTCCCCAGGAGTTGAGGGTGTATTCCTCTTGGGGCCAGACGCCTGGCGCGCGGCTGGCTTCGGTGATTTCCAGCTCCGCCGAGAACTCCAGGCGATTGCGATCGGCATCGACCACCATGAAGAACAGGTTATTGCCCGGACCGTGGCGACCTGGGCCAAAGAACAATGTAATCCGCTCCTTGGCGAAACGGTCGCCCCAGTCGCGAATGTCATTCCACTCGTTGGTTTCGTAACAGTGATGATCCCATTCGTTTTTCGAACCGCGGAAAAACGCCAGCGAGTGGTGCTCGTCGTCTGAACGCAGGAAGCAGGTCGTGAGCTGGCTGCTCTGCTCATCGACAACATTGTCCGAGACCGTGAACCCCACCGTGTTGACGTAGAAGTCGATCATCGCTTCCAGCTCCGTGGTCTGGAACACCACATGCTGCAGGCGGCCCGGCATGCCCTTGCGGTCGGTGGCGACGGCGCCAAGAGACACGCCAAACACGGTTTGCCGGCCCTGGGGGTCGCGGATTTGAAAGGCGCCGGCTTCCAGCAGTGGCGAGTCGAGCGCTTCGACGCTACAGCCCTTGCTCACCAGGCGCGTGCGCAGTTCACTCAAGCGCGCTTGGCTGCCCAGGTCGTACGCGGCCGCGAGCAGGCCGCTGTGGTCGGCGGGCGAGATTAGCATGGCCCGTTGCGGGCCTTGGAGCAGCCAACTGCCGTCTGCCTGCGCCAGGCAGTTCATGTCCAGCAGGCGCCGATAGAAATCAACTTGTTGCTGGGGCGCTTTGCTCGCCAGGTGCAGGTAACACAGGCGTGCGGGGGTAGAAGTCTGCAAGGTTTGCATAAACACCTCGGTGGCTGAAGGTTCAGGGGTAGACGGGGGCCATGGCCGGTTGATCCGCACAGGCGCTTGTCGAGGGGATGCCGAACAGCGCCTGCAAGGCGGCGGCAGCCTGGTCTTGGGTGGTCTTGTCGAAGAGGGCGGCGACATAGCGATCGGGGCGCAGCAACACAAACGTGTGGCTGTCGCCCAGCAGGTCCTTGAGCGCATCCTCATGGTCTTGAAGTACGGTGCAGCCAGGCAGCGATGGCAGGGCCTGGAAGTGCGCAGGCAGGATCAGGATGCGCTTGGCCTCCAGGTGATCCCAAAGACCGTGGCGCAGTTCATCAAGACGCTGGCGAGCAGGGTCGCCATATTGAATCAGGGCAAAGCCGGCACCGATGCTCGCGTCCAGCAACTGGGCGTGGCCTTGGGCGTCGGTCAGCAGCGGCTGAGGAAACATTTGCCCACAGGCCAGCTTTCCGGCCTTGCCGTCGGGCAGCACCAGGCCTTGGGTAAAGCGTGGTTTTGGCTTGAAGCGCATCTGCAGGAAATAGTCGCGCAGCGGCGGCACCAGGCCGACCAACGCGAATGCCGCACTGATCAGGCGAGCCCGCAGCACGGTAGCCGGCGCCATGACCACGCCCAGGTTCAGGGCCAACTTGATCAAGGCCCAGGCATGCCCGCGCCGCTCGCTTTCGTAGGACTGCAAGGCGGTCGCGGCCAATTTGCCGTTGAGTACGCCGATCAACTTCCAGCCCAGATTATGAGCATCGCGAACGCCGCTGTTCATCCCCTGTCCGGCGTAGGGCGGGGTCAGGTGCGCGGCATCACCGGCGAGCAATACGCGGCCCACCTGCCAGCGCTCTGCAACGCGGGCATGAAAGGTGTAGACCGTCTTGCGCACGATCGAAACCGGCGCATCGCCCTTGAACGGACGCAACAGCACGTGCAGGCTTTGCGGGCTGAGCACCTGCTCCTCGGTTTCGTCCGGCCGGAGCATGAATTCGAAACGCCGCGTACGGTGCGGACCGGGTACTTCCACCACCGGGCGCCGGGCGTCACAGTACACGCGGGTCTGCCAGAACGGGTCGTCGTCCTGGTCGGTATCGACCACCAGCCAGCGCGAGGAGAAGCTCGACCCGACCATCTCGATTCCCAGTTGCTTGCGCACCGGGCTGCGGCCGCCGTCGCAGGCGACCAGGTAGTTGGCCTTGACGTCGAGCAATTGGCCATCGGTGTCCTTGATCAAGGCACGCACACCGTGCGCGTCTTGAGTGAACTCCAGCAGTTCGTGATTGAAGCGTGCAGTCACGCTCGCAAAGCGCTCAAGGCCGGTCTTCAGCGTGTGTTCGAACAGTGGCTGGCGAAAGGCATTGCGTTTGGGAAAACCATACACCTTGCCGGTGGGCTCGACCTTGCCAAAGCAACGCCCGCCCGGGCGGGTGAAGTAATGCACGCCGTAGCCCGGCACCACATCGTGTAGCACGGCGGCATCCAGCCCGATCGCCTGCATGGTGCGCAGGGATTCATCGTCGATCGAGACAGCGCGGGGCTCGGTCACGGTGCCGGCCTTGCGGTCGATGATCAGGGTATCCACCTGACCCTGGCCAAGCAGGTTGGCCAGAGTCAGTCCGGTGGGGCCGGCGCCGATGATCAGGACTTGAGTGCTGAAGCTGTTGAGGGTTGTCATTGTTATTCCCTTCCAAAGGTTTCAGTCCGGCTGCGCGGGGCGTTGAGTCAGGGCCGCCATGCGTTGCGAGAGTGTCTGTGCGAGGGTCAGCATCTGTTCCCCTTGTTGCGCTTCCTGGGTGTTGTCACGCTCCTGGATCGGACGCACGCAACTGATGCTGCCCAGCACCTTGCCGTCGCTGTCGAAAATCGGTGCCGCGAGGCCGTAGACGCCGGGATCGATTTCCGCCGCACTGGCGACATAGCCCTGGCGACGCAGTTGCTGCAGCGCGCGGCGGAACTGTTCCCAGGTTTGGCCCAGGTGGCTGGCGCGCACTTCATCCGGGTTTTCCAGGAACAGCTGGCGGTGCTGGCGCGAGGTCATGTTGGCGAGGATCGCTTTCGATGTCGCGCCGAGGAACAACGGCCTGGGCGAACCCCGGGAGTAGCTGACCTCACTGAACAACTCGCCATGCTGGTGGATACATACCACCTGGTCCTTGAACAGCCGACAGATCAGCCATACCTGTTGCTCGCTCCAGCGTGGCAGAGCCTGTTCCAGCGACTGTGCCGCGCGCACCAGAGGGTCGCTCAGGCGCAGCTGGCGGTCCCAGGTGATGATCCGTGCGCCCAGTGCATAGCGTCCGGCTTCGACCTGAAACAACAGGCTCGCCTCGGCCAGTTCGCGTACGTAGCGGTAAATGGTTGAGCGGGTGTAACCCAGTGCGGCGCCCATTTCGTCCACCGCCCAGATCGGGCTGGCCTCGGTGAACAGGTCCAGCACCCGCAGCATGCGTTCCAGGCTGGAGCCTTTGCTATCGGCTTCCAGCTCCGACGGGCGTTCTGATTCAAGTAGATTCATGACTCACTGCTCGTCGGCGATGCTGTTGCGCAGGCGGCCGATGCCGGTTATCTCGACTTCGACGGTGTCGCCGGGCTTCATCCACACCGGCGGTTCACGGAAGGCACCGACGCCACCAGTGGTGCCGCTGACAATCACGTCGCCGGGGGCCAGTTCGGTGAACGTGGAGCAGTACTCGATCAACTGGCGCACGTCGAAAATCATGTCGCTGGTGCGGGTGTGTTGCATCACTTCGCCGTTCAGGCGCGTGGTCAGTTCCAGCTCCTGCGGGTCGTTGATCTCGTCGTGGGTCACCATCCAAGGGCCGAATCCACCGGTTTGGGGGAAGTTCTTGCCGGGCACGAACTGGAGGGTGTGCTTCTGCCAGTCGCGCACACTGCCATCGTTGTAGCAGGCATAACCGGCCACGTAGTCCAGCGCGTCCGCTGCGTTGACGTGCCTTGCGGTTTTGCCGATGACCACTGCGAGTTCGCCTTCGAAATCCAGTTTGTGCGACACCTTTGGACGAATGATCGGCTGCAGGTGCGCGACCTGGCTGTCGGCGAAACGCGTGAAAATCATCGGATAGGTCGGCATGTCACGCCCGGTCTCCCGCACGTGGGTGGCATAGTTGATGCCGATGCACAGCACTTTCCCGGGATTGGCGATCACCGGCAGGAAGGTGACGTCGGCCAATGGCACGCGGGGCAGTGGCGCGAGCACGGCCGGTGTCAGCTCCCCCAGGCGATTGGTGGCAATGGCTTGCTTGAGGTCAGCGCCAAAGGTTGATTTGACCGATTCCAGGTCAATCAGTTGATCACCTTCGACCACACCGTAGGTCGTGCGACCGTGAACAATGAAGCTTGCAAGTTTCATGAAGTGTCCTCTCGAAAAGGAAGCGGGAGATGGCAGCAATGGGTTTAATCTAGTCTTGAGCATTTATCCTGTAAAGTGGGATTTTTGTATAAATCCTGCATTACGAAATAAACGTGATTTTTCTGTTCGATCATCGGATCCAGCCCTGTAACGCCGGGCAGCCCGCGCCCTTCCAGCAAGTGGAGGGCCACGGGCGTGTCGCATGGAGAGAGGGGGAGCGGTGGCGCGACTTAGTGCGGTGCCCAGCAGCCGTGCAGTGACATGCGCATGCGGAACGGGATTTTGATGCGTGCGAGGGGGCCGGCGGCCATGGCGGTGGCGTCCAGCACCACCAGTTCGCTGCGGCCTTCGGCAATCAGGTTGAGCAGGCAGACTACGTAGCCGTCGCCTTCCTTGGCTTGCGCGGAGCGCGGAATGAAGATGGGTTCCTGGAAACAGCCGCTGTCCCCGGGAAACCAGGCATCGGTGACACCGGTCGTGAGGTTGAGGTGAACCAGCAGGTTGAAAAACTGGAATGGCATCGGCCCGTTCGACGGGTTGTACGGGCGCTCTGGATCGAAGGCGAGCATGAATCCATGTTCATACTTGCGGCCGATGTAGCGGTCATCGCAGCGGGGAAACTCGCAGGGATAGTCCGTCAGCGCCTGGGGTTGTAGTTCATCCTGCGCACTGTTCAGGTCGAATATCCAGCGCATCAGACTGGCGGCCAGGGTCTCTGGCGGCGGTACGAAACCGTCCGCCTGGGGGAAGAAGTAGAAGATGTTGCCGCCGGTGACCGGCATGTCCAGATACACTTTGCCGTCTTCATCGAACGCATTCAGGGTATGGCCCTGGAAGCCGTCCTTGGGTCCTTTGAACCAGCGCACGTCGCGCGCATGGCCGTAACGGGGCACCACGGCAAACAGCTGGGGCAACTCGGGCTGCCACTGGAAATGCTGGCCGCCTTTTTTCATGCGTTCGACGTCCACTGTCAACGGGATCAGTGGGAACACCACATACCGTTCGGTGACCGCGAAGTCGTGGACCATCGCGGCGTAGGGCGCCTGGAACCAGATTTCATGCAGCAGCTTCCCCTCTGGCGATATCTCGAAATAGGCCATGTCCGGTGTACCGTCGCCTTTGGCTTCGTAACTGAAGGCCAGCAGGTTTCCCGTGACGGGGTCGAGCTTGGGGTGGGCAGTGAACGTCGCAGAGTCAATCTGCCCGTCGAAATTCCACTCGCCGAGAGTCTCCAGGGTCTGCGGGTCCAACGCCCAGGGCATGGCATCCTCCTTGAGAGCCAGCAGGACGTTGTTGTGCGGGATCACAGACGTGTTGGCGGTGGTGTTGTTTTTGGCCGCCAGCGGGTCGTTGGTGTAGACGTTGCGGTACACACCATTGAGCGAGCGCCCTTCACGGCGCTGAGCGACCAGGCGATCGGTCAGCACATAGCGGCGGCGCAGCGAGACCTTGCCATCAGCAAAATAAAAGCCGCTGACCAAGGCATCGCCATTGAAGAAAATATCGTTGCCGAGCATGGGCGGGTATTGCGGGTCGGGTGACACCTGGTAAAAGGCCCCACGGATCGCCTCGGGAAGGGCGCCTTCGATTTCAAGGTCATACACGTCGCCCTCGACGCGGCTCGGCGCATACAGCGCTCCGGAAAATTCCGGGGTGTTTGGGAATGGCGTATTCATCGCGTTATCTCATTGATCGGTTTGGGTGGCGTCGTTCAGGCGGATTGGGCTGACAGGGCCTGCCCGCCGGGCTTAACGCCGCGACGGAAGCGAGCCACCACCAGGCACGAGATGATCAAGGCCAGCCCATAAGCGCAGGCGGCCAGCCAGCCCACCGCGCGGAAATGCCCTTCGCCCACTACCAGCGCGGCGCCAAAGGGGCCAAGCCCTTGCCCGACGAATATCGCGGCGTTGCCCAGTCCCGCCAGGCGCCCGGAGGGATCCAGTTCGGCGGCCATGGAAAGCAGATAGGGCAAGCTGAAAAACCACACCATATGGATCAGGCACGCCGTGGTGGCAAAGGCAACGGTACTGTCGCCATACACCATGATCAGGGTCGCCACTAACGCAGCACCGAAGCTCAACAGTTGCGGGAACAGTAGGCCAAGCCGCCGTCCGATGAGCCCGGAAAGGCCTGCACCCAGGGCACCCGCCAGGATGCTGCCGCCGAGGATAGCCCCGATCTGTTGAGGTTCCAGGCCCAGGCTTTTACCGATTCGTTCCTGGTACACCCATAGAGCGGAATGCCCGAAGAATAGCAGCGCAAACAGCGCGATCAGCAGCAGTGAGGTCACCCCGAACGGTCGGGCCGCGCCATGGGCGATGCGTTGGGCGTCCGGGTAATGCCTGGGGATTCTCCCGCAACCCAGTGCGGCAAGCAGGCTGGTGATGGCCAGCAGGCCAAAGGCACCCCGCACGCCAAATACCTGCAGCAGCAGAGGCATCGAGGTGACCAGCAGCATGCCCCATAACAAGTTGCCGATATTGATCACTGCAAACGTTGCATCTTTGGACCGGCGCAGTGCCGCGGTCGCATACACCACCGCCATGACCGCGCCACCGCTGGCGCCGCAGATGATCCGCAAGACCACCAGCCACGTCTGGCTGTGAACCTGGGTGCTGATCAGGTTGCCGACGGCCAGTATCAACAAGGCCACCCGTGCAAAGCGGCGGCGGTCGACACGGGCCATGAGCAGGGCACATACGCCGCAGGCGATGGCCATCGCGATTAGCTCGGCGGCGAAGATCACGCCGATGGCATTGAGCGGCACCCCCAGTTGGTCAATCAGCGCCCCGCCCAGAATCGGCTGGATCTGCAGCGTTCCCAGGGAAATGACCATCATCAGGCAAATAGCGCCCAGTGATTGCTTGCTGTCGATGGAGTCGAGCGCATTCATCACACATCACCTCAGTCAAAACTTATGAACGTAGCGAACTTGCACGGCGTAATCGGTCTTGCTGCGATTCTCTACGCCGGTTTCTTTATAGGTATTGAGCCAGAACGCCTTGTCCTCAGTGATCTTCCAGAACAAACCGGGGCCAATGCCAAGGACTTTCTCGCGAGAGTTGCTCAGGCGGTCGCCGTTGACCCGGTCATCGGAAATCTGCCGGAAGTAATAGCCGTTGATCCCGACCGAGATTTTCGGGTACACCTCGTAGGAGGCCGTAAAGTTGGCCCAGGCCGATTGCCCTGATTGGGTGTCGCGCACGGGGCGCCCTTCAAAGAACTGTGCCGAGCTGCTCGCGGGATCGTCGTTCTTGAAGTTGTACAGGTAATTCAAGCGCCAGCTCACTTCCCAGCGCGGTGCCGGCATCAGGGTCGCGGCCCAGTAGGGGTTGACGGAAAAGTAATGGGAGCCGGGGTTCAAGTCCTTGTGTTTGTCGTACTTACCTGTGGGCAGGATCGTATCGAAGGCCACGCGTTGCACGAACACCGGCCGGCCTTCGGCGTTGAGGAGCGGATCGAACTGGATTTGCGGGCCAACAGTGACGTCGCCCAGGCCGACCCCGTTGTCTTTGAGTTTGACGCCGTTGTCGCCGAAGTCGCCGTCCAGGGAAACCACCGGGACCAACAGGCTCCAGCCCAGGTGTGCGCCGCCGCCGATGGTGTCCGGTGAGTAATAGCTGAACTGGTTGATCAGGGTAATGACATTGATCTTCTGGTTATCGAAGTTGCGGTTGTCCTTGCCACCATTGTCACGAATGCTGCTGGACGTACTGAACTTCAAATAGGTCTGATGCGTCAGCCCCGGTGGCCCGGCGAACCCGTCGAAGAAGCTGGTGCCGCCCAGGTTGATACCGCTGGGTTGGCTGACGGAGGGCGGTGGGGGGCCTTCGGCAGCAAAGGCGGCAAGTGATACGCAACTGAGGGCCAGGCACGCTGGCAAGGATGGTGTCAGTCTCATTGACGTCGCTCTATTATTGGAGTTGTGAGCTGGGGTAGCTTCCCCTGGCACTTCAACTTTAATTCTCGAGCGTTGCTGTTACTTGTACACAGCGGTCAGAGTTGACTGAGAGCGTCATGTCACGCCGGTTGATTTACCCTATCCACGGATAGAGAAGGGGGTGTTCGCAGGATGATGGCGCTTGCGCAGCCATCGTAGTGTGTCCCCATTCAGCGGATTTAACCCCTGCGCCGGTTCTCCAGTACCGTAAACAACAGCATGCCGCCCAGCATGGCCACCGTGAACAGGATGACCTGCCACTGCCCTGTCAGCAGAATGGCCACGGCCGGACCCGGACAAACCCCGGCAATACCCCAACCGATGCCGAACAACAGGCTGCCGCCCACCAGGCGCCGGTCCAGCCCGCGCTTGGCGGGCAACTGCATGGGCGCGCCCAGCAGTGAGCGGGAGTGCCGGCGGGCCCAGGTCAGCGGGCCAATCGCCACGGCAATGGCGCCAATCATAACCAGTGCCAAGGACGGATCCCAAGCGCCGGCTATATCCAGGAACGCCAGTACTTTTGTCGGGTTGGCCATGCCCGCCAGAAGCAAGCCCAAACCGAACAGCAACCCGGCGATGAATGCCGTGACCTTGATCATGTTCAACTTCCCAGTAGATGACGCAGCACAAACACCGTAACGAAACCGCTGGCCATGAAGCAGGCAGTGGCGACCATTGAGCGTGGCGAAAGTCGCGATAAGCCGCACACTCCATGGCCACTGGTGCACCCTGAACCGTACCGCGTGCCCACCCCTACCAGGAAACCGGCAAGGATCAATGCGGGCCAGCCGCTCTGGAATTCAATCAACGGTAGCGTGGCGAACGCACCCCATAGCAGCGGGGCGACGAGCAGGCCGAGCAGAAACAGTGCTGTTTCACTCACGCCCTTGCCCTCTCGCTGCAGAAGATGGCCGATCAGGCCGCTGATGCCGGCGATACGGCCGTTGCTGACGACGAACACGCTGGCCGCCAGGCCAATCAGTGCGCCGCCTGCCAGAGACGACCAGGGTGTGAAGTTGAGCCAGTCGACAGTCATGAAGCATTGCTCCTGAGTGATTCGGCGCTATTGTGCTTCAGCGTCGCCACTGATAGTGGAAAAAGTCGATCAGGCCCTTTAAAACGTCTGCCCCATGGAAAACTGGAAGACCTGCTTGTCTGCGTTCTCAGGTGTGCGAATCGGATAAGCCAGGTTGACACTCAACGGCCCCAGCGGGCTGTACCAGGTCACTCCCACCCCCACGGAACTGGCCATCTGGCTCAGGTCCACGCCGCCGCAGTCTTGGGTCGTGCTCAGGTAGCACTTGTCCGAATACACCGAGCCCACATCCCAGAACAGTGAAGTGCGCACGGATTTGTTGTCCTTGATGAACGGCACGGGGAACAAGTACTCCGCGCCGCCGGTAATCAGGATATTGCCGCCCAGCGCCTCTGTATCCCGGTCCGAATAGTACGCCTGGCCGGCACTGGCATACGTTCCGGTCGCCGGCGTGCTGCGTGGGCCGAGCGTGCCGCTTTCAAAGCCGCGCACCGTGCCTTCACCGCCGGCCGTATAGCTTTCGTAGAAGGGTAAGCCGTCGGTGGAACCGTAGCCGTTGCCGTAACCGAGCTTGGTATGCAAACGCAGGGCGGTGTTATTGCTGACCGGTAGGAAGGTTTGCCCCGTGTAATCGATTTTGTAGAAACTCAGGTCGCTGCCGGGCACCGTCACCGTCAGGTTGAGGTTTTGCGCGTGCCCACGCGTCGCCAGCACGCCTTTGTTCAAGGTCGATTCCGACCAGCCCAGGTTGGCTTTGAAGTTGGTGAACTGTTTGCCTTCGCGCTCGATGAAGTCGTAGATCTCGTCGGCGCTGTAGGTGCCCGGTTCGATACTGTCGTGTTGGGCGGTCAAGCCGAAACTCAGGCGCGACGTCTCATTGATCGGGTAGCCGAGGCTGGCGCCCAGGCCATAACTGTTAATGGCGTAATAGGACACTCCGTCATCGTAGTATTTGTTGTAGTCGGTCTTGTTATAGAACGCGTTGTAACCCAGGCTCACCCCATCACGAGTGAAGTAGGGATCGGTGAAGCCGATGTTGTACTTGCTCTGGTAGGACGACCGGGTCAGCCCCAGGCTGGCAGAATTGCCGGTGCCGAGAAAGTTGTTCTGGGTAATTGACCCGCCGAGGATCAGCCCAGAACTTTGGGCGAAGCCGACGCTGGCCGTGATCGAGCCGGATGCTTGCTCTTGCACGGCGTAGTTCACATCCAGCTGGTCATCCAGCCCGGTCACCGCTGGCGTCTCGACGTTCACTTCCTTGAAGTACCCCAGCCGCTCCAGGCGCACCTTGGACTGGTCGATCAAGTAGGTCGAGGCCCAGCCGCCCTCCATCTGGCGCATTTCGCGACGCAGCACCTTATCATCGGTCTTGGTATTGCCCCGGAAGTTGATGCGGTTGACGTAAGCCCGCTTGCCGGGCTCGACGCTGAAGGTGATATCGACCGTGTGATCCGCTTCATGCACCTGCGGCGTGCCGCTGACGTTGGCGAACGTGTAACCGTCGTTGCCCAGGCGGCGGGTGATCAGGTCCGACGTGGTGGTCATCAATTTGCGCGAAAACACTTGGCCTTTTTTCACCAGTAACAACGCCTGCACCTGATCCTGCGGGACTTTCAGCTCGCCACTCAACTTCACGTCGCGCACCGTGTATTTCTGGCCTTCCTGGATATTCACGGTGATGTACACGTGCTTTTTGTCCGGGGTCATGGAGACCTGCGTCGAGGCGATATCCATGTTGATGTAGCCGCGGTCCAGGTAAAAGGAGCGTAGGCGTTCAAGGTCGCCGGAGAGTTTCTCCCGTGCGTATTTATCGTCGTTCCTGAAAAAGGACAGCCAGTTGCTGGTCTTTAGCGTGAATTGGTCGAGCAAGGCGGCGTCGGCGAATACCGTATTGCCGACCACATTGATGTGCTGGATCGATGCCACTTCGCCTTCGTCGATCTTGATCTTCAGGCCCACGCGGTTGCGCGGTTGGGGCACGACCTCGGTGTCGACCGACGCCGAATAGCGGCCCTGGGCCACGTACTGGCGCTGCAGTTCATTGCGCAAGCCCTCCAGGGTGGCGCGCTGGAATATCTCGCCTTCGCTCAGACCTGATTGCTTCATGCCTTTCATCAGGTCATCGGTGGCGATCGCTTTGTTGCCCTCGAACTCGATACTGGCAACCGAAGGGCGCTCGACGACGTTGATAATCAGCACGTCGCCTTCGCGGCTCAACTGGATGTCCTGGAAGTAACCGGTCTTGAACAATGCTCGGGTGGAATCCACCAGGCGCCGGTCATCGGCTTCATCGCCAACGTTCAGCGGCAATGCACCGAAAACGCTGCCTGCCGAAACCCGTTGCAGGCCATTGATTCGAATATCCGAGATTTTGAAGCCTTGGGCGAGTGCCAGTGAGGCATTGAGCAGCAGCGCAACCGAGCAGAGCAGGCGCGAAAAATTCATCAAGATCTTTTCCAGAACACATCGACGAGCAGCGCCGGCGCGCTTGGTTCACTCGCCGACCGGTGAAGAGCCAGCATAAGAGTGCGCGGCGTTTGGTGCGGTTAACTGAATGTCAAGTTAGGTAAAGGTTGGCCCGGATTCCGGCAGCAAGGCTGATAATGCGCGCCCACACCCCGGACGAGCCCGTCATGATCTCCGTACTGTTAGTCGACGATGACCAGGAATTGACTGAAATGCTGCGCCAATACCTGGAGTGCGAAGGCTTCGAGGCCACGGCCGTGCATACGGGCGAGGCGGGTGAGGCCGAGGCGCTGTCGGGTCGCTACAGCATCGTAGTGCTGGATGTGATGTTGCCGCAGCGTTCGGGCATTGAGGTACTGCGGCGTATCCGTGCCGTCAGCCAAGTCCCGGTAGTGTTGCTCACCGCCCGTGGCGACAACATCGACCGCATCACTGGCCTGGAGCTCGGTGCTGATGACTACGTGCCCAAACCCAGCTCCCCAGGCGAGTTGGTGGCGCGCCTGCGCGCCATCATGCGCAGGGTGCAGGCAGTCGGTCAGCCCACCACCGAGGTGATCAAGACTGGTTCGCTGGTGTTATGGCCCGGCAAGCGCCAGGCCGTGTGGAATGGTGCAGAACTGGGCGTGACCAGCACCGAGTTCAGCCTGCTCGAAGAACTGGCCCGCTGCGCCGGCCAAGTGGTGAGCAAAAAGGATCTATCGCTCAATGCCCTGGGTTGCCCGCTGACCCGCTATGACCGGCGCATCGACGTGCATATCAGCAGCATCCGGCAGAAGCTGGGGCCGCGCCCGGACGCCAAGGCCTGGATCCAGAGCGTGCGTGGCCTGGGCTACCTGTTGATTGCCGAATGACCAAGCCCAGCCTGCTGTTCTGGAAACTGTTCCTGGCGTTCTGGCTGGCGACCACCTTGACGTTCCTGGTCGGGGTCGGTGTGCTGGAGCTGAGCCGCTTCCGCCCGGGCGACCCGCATGTGGGCGCCATCCTCGCAAGTGAGCAAAAGCTGCTGGAACAATTTGGTGTCCAGGCCGCTGGCCAGTTCCTGGCGGTATGGGAGCGTCCGCCGGACGAAGTTATCGGCATCTATGACCGCACCGGCCAGTTACTGGCTGGGTCTGCGGTTGCGGAGCCGGCCTTTGAGCGCGCGGTGACCAGCAAGGAAGGCCTGGCGCTTTCACTGCGCTCGAGTCACGCCCCCGGTGAGGACGGCGGCAGGCCCTGGCAACAGGTCCCGCTGATCATCGGCACGCTGATGAGTGCGCTGTTCAGCGGGTACATGGCGTACTACCTGGCCTGGCCGCTGGCGCACTTGCGCCGGGCGATGAGCGATGTGGCCCAGGGGCGTTTCGAAACCCGGGTCAAGCCCTCCATGGGCAAGCGCCGCGATGAAATCGTCGACCTGGCCGAAGACTGTGACCGCATGGCCAACCAGTTGAAGGTGTTGGTGCAAGCCCAACACCATCTGCTGCACGACATCTCCCATGAACTGCGCTCGCCATTGACGCGCATGCAAGCGGCCATCGGCCTGTTGCGCCAGGACGCCGCACGCCTGGAAATGCTCGAGCGCATCGAGCGCGAGTGCGAACGCATGGACACGCTGATCGAGGCGTTGCTGACCCTGGCCCGCCTGCAGGGCCGCCCTGAAAGCATCGAGCGCGAGCCGGTGGATATCGTGGAATTGCTGGCGATGATTGTCGACGATGCGCAATTCGAAGCGGATATCAAGGACTGTCGCGTTCACCTGCAGGCTTGCCCGCCGTTTATCGCCTGTGTCAGCGGTGAGTTGCTGTACCGCTGTTTTGAAAACGTGATTCGCAACGCCGTACGCTATACCCGTCCGGGAACGACCGTGCAGGTGTCGGCGCAGGTCAATCGCGAAGCTAATCGCTTGAGCGTACGCATCAGCGACCTTGGGCCTGGAGTGGCGCCTGACCGACTGAGCACCATCTTCCAGCCGTTCGAACGCGGTGTGGGTGATGCCACTGTCGGCTTTGGCCTGGGCTTGGCCATTGCGGCGAGGGCGGTGCAGATGCATGGCGGCCATATCGAGGCGCGCAACGAGTCGGGGGGCGGGCTGACCGTGGAGATCAACCTCCACAGTGCGCGATCTTTACACGACATTACATTGGCTTGACCGCCCTGTACGTCGCCCCTCATTAGACTGGTCGCCAGTGATTGAGCGGAGGTGACAATGTTTCAGGTGCATAAAAAGGGCTTTGTACCCGGTAGGAAAATGGTCGACGGCCTGGTCCCGTATGATTTTTTTTGCGAAGACAATCCGGCGATCAATCTCTTCGTGTTTACCGGTGCCGCCACCCCAGGCGCGGCGGTCAAGGAGCAGACGCTATGGGGGTTTACGCGGCTGGAACGGTTCGAGGCGATGACCTGTGCGCTGCTCGGCAACAAGCAGCACAGCGGCTGGTTCCAAAGCGTCAGCGTGTTGACCGGGCCTAACCAGAACGGTACGCAAAGCATGAAGTTCCAACGCGTGCTGAAAATCATCAAGCACGCAAGCAACACCCGCAACGTCGACTACGAGATCCTTACCGACGAAGGTGACACCTACTTCACACGCCCGCCCGTCACTGAAAACAGTGCGCAGACCATCATCTACTCGGCCGAACCCGGTTGAAAATGGCCGGTTGCCTTCAATCCTGATCTGAGGCCAGGGGCCGTGTTTAGACATCTGCCCCGACGTGGCCCGCGACCTGTTACGCGTGCCCACTCACGGGGCAATTTATGTGCTGTTTGGTAGCAAGCACCTGCAACGTCATTGCGCACCCTCTGTCGACAAATCCCTCGCTGTTTCATCCAAATCAACCACTTGGCACACCTTTGCATAATCTGGCACGCAAACTGCTTTTTTGTATTCATGGATAATTGGATACAAAAATACAAAAGGTGCTGCCAATGCAATTCGCCCCCGCTTACGTTGACCGTCAGCCCCTCACCGCCGAGGAGGAGGCCTACAACTTCCTGCTCGACGCCATTTGCGGTGGTCGCTACCGCAAGGGCGACCGGCTGATCGCTGAAGACATCGCCAGTGAGATTGGCATGAGCCGCATGCCGGTGCGCGAAGCCTTCCGCCGCTTGGATGCCCAAGGTCTGGTCACCTTGCGACCCAACCGTGGTGCCGTCGTCAGCGGCCTGGATATCGATGAATTGCACGAAGTATTCGAGATGCGCAGTGCCCTCGAAGGCCTGGCAGTGCGTGTGGCAGTCCCACGCATCGGCGAACGTCAATTGGCCGCACTGGAGCGCATGCTCGACGAGATGGACGACTACCGCGACGAAAGCGCCGCTTGGGTCAGCCGCCACCGCGCTTTTCACGAATACCTGTGCAGCCTCAGTGGCCGTCCACGCTTGATGAAGCAGATCTCGGCGCTGTACTCGCTGGTGGAAGCGCCCATGCGCCTGTGGTTGCAGCATGGCGAGAAACCCCTCAGCGCCCGCCAGGAACATGCGGTGATCCTTGATGCCATCCGTGCCGGTGACGCCGCCCGCGCCGAGGGCGTGGTGCGCGAGCATATCGAGGGCACCGTGCCGGCGCTGATCCAGTTCCTGCAAGCGGAAAAATAACAAGAGGCGGGCCCAAGCCCGTCCGTGTGTTGACTTTGAGTCCTGCCCCGTTAAACAACGAACTGGAGTGTCTGGTCATGCATAAACGCCGCGCCTTGTTGATGGCTGTCTCCCTCGGCTTCTGTACCCAATGGGCTTCTGCCGCGCCCCAGGTGCCGGAGCGCCTGAAGACAGTCGATAAACTCGTCTACTGCTCCGGGATGGATTCACCGCCCCTGGTGTCCTTCGATGAAGCGCAGAAACCGCGCGGTCTCACCGTCGACCTCGGGCTTGAAGTTGCCAAGCGCCTGGGCGACAAACAGGTGCAATGGCGGGTCATTCCGTTTTCCGGCCTGGTGCCTGCGTTGCTTGCCCAGCAATGCGACATGATCGTTGACCAGCTGTTCGACAAACCCGAACGGCGCCAGGTGATCGACATCGTTAACTACATGTATTCCAGCCAGTCGGTGGTGGTGCCCAAGGGCAATCCAAAAGGCATCAAGGCCCTGGATGACTTGTCCGGGCACAAGGTCGCAGTGCTCAACGGCTCCACCATCAAGACCCTGCTGGACGCGCAAAACGACAGCCTGACCAAAGCCGGCAAGCCGCCGATGAAACTGGTGGTGTACAACAGCGACACCGATGCCTTCCAGGCCCTGCGCATCAGCCAGGTCGACGCCTACGGCACCACGGTGGAAACCGCCGGCTACTACGCCGCGATGGCCCCGGACCTGTTCCAGGAAGGCGTGCCGGCATTCAGTCGCATCCTTACCGGCCTGGGCATGCGCAAGGATGACCCGCAACTCAGCGCCGCCGTGCAGCAAGTGATCAGCGACATGCGCAGTGATGGCAGCTATGTGGCATTGCTCAACAAATGGCATGTCAGCAGTGACACTCTCGACTGAGGTTTCCCGCAATGAACTTCAATTGGGATGTGTTCTGGCAGTACCTGTTGCAGCCCAGCGGGGTGTACCTCACCGGGCTCTGGCTGACCTGCCTGATCGCGGTGTCGGCGATGCTGCTGGGCTGTGTGCTGGGCTTGGCGGCTGCACTGTTGCGCCTGTCAAAGAACCCGCTATTGCACCTGCCGGTGCGTTTTTATGTGTGGCTGATGCGCGGCACGCCGTTGCTGGTGCAGATCGTGTTCCTGTACACGGCGCTGGCGGCGGGCGGGATTTTCCGCTTTGAGGATATCGACCTGTTCGGTCTGGTGGTGCCTGGCAATATCCAGGCGGCGATCATCGCTTTGGGCCTCAATGAAGGCGCCTATATGGCCGAGATCATCCGCGCCGGCATTGGCGCGGTCGACAAGGGCCAGTACGAAGCCGGGCGCTCCCTGGGCATGGGCTTTGCCAAGCTGATGCGGCGTATCGTGCTGCCCCAGGCATTCCGCGTGATCGTGCCGCCGCTGGGCAACGAGTTCAACGTGATGCTCAAGAACACCACCCTGGTCAGCGTGATCGGCGTGCAGGAATTGTTGCTCAGCACGCAGATGGTCACCTCGGCGACGTTTCGCGTGTTCGAGTTGTACCTGGTGGTCGCGATCTACTTCCTGATGCTCACCACGCTCTGGGGCTTCTTCCAGCGCTGGCTGGAGGCACGTTTCGGCCAGTCCGACCGGCCTTCCGCACCGCCACCGGCGTCCAGCCGCATGTTCGGGCGCAGCACCTTGAAACTGCTGAGGGGACGATAACCATGGCGCATCAAAGTGAAGAGCTGATTATCGAAGCGTTGGATATTCATAAGTCGTTCGGCGCACTGCAGATCCTCAAGGGGATCTCCCTGCAAGTGCGGCGCGGTGAGGTGGTGGTGCTGATCGGCGCCTCGGGTTCGGGCAAGACCACGTTTATCCGCTGCATCAACCTGCTGGAGGACATCCAGGGTGGACGCATCCGCGTCAACGGCCGCGCCATGGGCTATCGCGAGCGCAGCGACGGCAGCCTGGTGCGCGACTCGGAGCGCAACATCGCCCGTCAGCGCCGCGACATCGGCATGGTGTTCCAACGCTTTAACCTGTTCCCCCACATGACTGCGCTGGAAAACATCATCGAGGCGCCGATCCAGGTGCTTGGCACGCCTCGCGCCCAAGCCTTGGAACAGGCCCGTGGATTACTAGCGCGGGTTGGCCTGGCGGACAAGGCCAGCCACTACCCGGCGATGCTCTCCGGCGGGCAGCAGCAACGGGTGGCCATCGCCCGTGCACTGGCGATGAAACCCCAGGCCATGCTGTTTGACGAACCCACCAGCGCCCTCGACCCGGAAACCGTCGGCGAAGTGCTGCAGGTGATGAAGGAGCTGGCCGAGGAGGGTATGACCATGGTGGTGGTCACCCACGAAATGGGTTTTGCCCGTGAAGTGGCCGACCGCGTGGTGGTGCTCGATCAGGGTGAACTCATCGAGCAAGGGCCGCCGGAACAGATTTTCAGCCACCCCAGCCATCCGCGCACGCGTGCGTTCCTTAGTCGTGTGTTGTGAGTCTTCCCATCACGCTTGTGTTGACGAGTCTTAGCCATGTTGAAATTTTCTGCTCACGAGTACCCTTATCCCTCCCAACGCCAGAGCGTGTTTGCCCAGCGCGGCATGGTCGCGGCGTCCCAGCCCCTGGCCGCCCAGGCCGGTATCGAGGTCATGCAGAAGGGCGGTAACGCCATCGACGCTGCGATTGCTACGGCGGCCGCTTTGACGGTGGTGGAGCCCACCGGCTGCGGCATCGGCGGCGATGCGTTTGCCCTCGTCTGGTGCAAGGGCCAGTTGCACGGTTTGAATGGCAACGGCCATGCGCCGGCGGCCTTGAGTATCGAGGCGGTCAAGGCAGCGGGGCATGATCAGATGCCGCTGTATGGCTGGACACCGGTCACGGTGCCAGGCTGCCCGTCGGCTTGGGCCGAGCTGTCGCAACGCTTCGGCAAATTGCCGTTTGCCGAGTTGCTGCAACCGGCCATCCGCCTGGCGCGCGATGGTTTCCCGCTGTCGCCGGTGGTCGCCCATCAATGGCAGCTTACCCTGGAAGAATTCAGCCCCCATCGCGACGCTGCGCTGGATGCCTGGTTCGACACCTTCCTGATCGACGGCCGCGCGCCACGGGCCGGGGACATGTTTCGCAACCCGGCCCAGGCCCGTACCCTCGAAGAACTGGCGGCCACCCGCTGCGAAAGCCTGTATCGCGGAGCCCTGGCCGAGCGCCTGGATGCGCATTCCAGGGCGAGTGGCGGCTACCTGCGCGCCAGCGATCTCCAGGATTACCGCGCTGAGTGGGTGGAGCCGATCCACGTCAACTACCGGGGCGTGGATGTCTGGGAAATCCCCCCAGCGGCCAGGGCCTGGTGGCGTTGATGGCGCTGAACATCCTCGAAGGTTTCAGCTTCGATCACCGCGACAGCCAGCAGACCTGGCACCGCCAATTGGAGGCCATGAAACTCGCCTACAGCGACGGTCTGCACTACATCACCGACCCGCTGCACATGCGCGTGGCCGTCGCCGATCTGCTCAGCGATGACTACAGCAGCCGTCGCCGTGGGCAGATCGGTGAACAGGCCCAGCCCCCCAAACCCGGTGATCCCCACGCCAGCGGCACGGTGTACCTGGCCACGGCCGACGCCGAGGGCAACATGGTTTCGTTTATCCAAAGCAACTACCACGGCTTTGGTTCCGGCGTGGTGCTGCCCGACAGTGGCATTGCCCTGCAGAACCGCGGGCAGGAGTTCAGCCTCGACCCGACACACGCCAACTGCCTGGCGCCAGGCAAAAAAACCTTCCATACCATCATCCCCGGCTTCCTCACCCAAGACGGCCAGGCCCTCGGCCCGTTCGGCGTGATGGGCGGCTACATGCAGCCCCAGGGCCACGTGCAGATGGTGATGAACCTGGTGGATTTCGGCCTCAACCCGCAAGCGGCATTGGACGCGCCGCGCTGGCAATGGCTGGGCGACATGAAGGTCGGTATCGAACAGGGTGCCTCCCGCGACTTGGCCAATGCCTTGGCGCGGCGCGGGCATCAGGTGCAGATGGCCAGCGACCTCACCGACTACGGGCGTGGGCAGATCATTCTGCGGGACCCGGTCAGTGGTGTATTGTGCGGCGGAACGGAGCCGAGGGCGGATTCAACGATCGCAGTGTGGTAAGCGAAAAAATTGGCTGAAGCCTGTCCCCTTTTTTCATCTCGCCTGTCATTCCAGGCAAGTGAACAATATTGAGAGCTTCCGCCAATGCCTGTAGTCCGCCCCTTGCTGAAACTCAGCCTGCTGCTGAGCCTCAGCGCCAGCCCGTTCTTCGCTGCTGTCAGCTACGCCGAAGACACCGCCACTCGCCGCAGCTATCAGGTGCCCGCCGGCAGCCTGAGTGCGGCGCTCACCCGCTTTGCCGGGTTGGCGGGCGTCAATCTGTCGGTGGACCCGGCGTTGGTCAGTGGGCGCAGCAGCAGCGGTTTGTCCGGCGAGTATGCGGTCGAGGAGGGCTTTGCCCGCTTGCTGCAAGGCTCTGGCCTGCAACTGCAGCCGATGGGTGCACAGGCCTATATGCTGGTGCCGGCGCCGGAGGGCAGCAGCCTGGAATTGGCCCCGACGTCGATCCTCGGCACCACCGGCCTGTATGACGGCGACACCTACGCCGGTGGCCAAGTGGCGCGCCGCACGGCCCAGGGCCTGCTCGGCACGCGGGACTTCATGGAAACCCCGTTCAGCATCACCACCTACACCGCTGACACGGTGAAGAACCAACAGGCCCGCACCCTGGGCGACCTGATCGCCGCCGACCCGTCGGTACGCGCGACCAACCCGGCCGGTGGGCGCTACGAGCAATTCACCATTCGCGGCTTCAGCCTGTTCAACAGCGACGTGGCGTACAACGGCTTATACGGCGTGCTGCCGACTTACACCATCGACATGGAAATGGCCGACCGCGTCGACATCCTCAAGGGGCCAAGCCAGTTGATCAACGGCATTTCGCCGCGTGGCAGCGTGGGCGGCGGGATCAACGTGGTGCCCAAGCGCGCCACCGACAAGGACATCAACTCGTTTACCGGCAACTGGGCTTCCGACAGCCAGGCCGGCGGCGCAGTGGACATCGGTCGACGCTTTGGCGAAGACAACCAGTTCGGCATTCGCTTCAACGGCGTGAAGCAGTCCGGCGATACCGAGTGGGATCACCAGAGCGTCGACCGCGAAATGGCCGTGCTGGGCCTGGATTTTCGTGGCGAACGCTTGCGCCTTTCCACTGACATCGGCCACACCGAGCGCGACACCGATGCGCCGCAAGAGCGCGTACAGGTGGCGGCCGCAGCGCCGGTGCCCAGCGCCAATGACGTGCGCCGCAACTATGCGCAATCCTGGAGCAAGGCCCGCACCAACGACACCTTCGGCACGGTCAATGCCGAGTATGACCTCAGCGACAACGTGATGCTCTACGGCGGCATGGGGGCGCGTAAAAGCAACCACGATTTCCTGCGCCACGCGGTGTCCGTATCCAACGCAGCCGGTGATTTCAGCGTGCAGCCACGGGATTTCACCCGCGATGAAAACGTGCGCACCTACACCGCCGGCGTGCGCAACTGGTTCCAGACCGGGCCGGTGAGCCATGAGGTCAACCTGGCCGCCAGCTACTTCGACATGGACTTCACCAACGGAGGCGCGCGTTATACGTCGCCGTCGAGCAATCTCTACAACCCGGTGCAAACCCCCACGCCTTCGCGGCCGACGCGGTTTGATCCCAAGGTCTACACCGAAAACAAATTCAGCGGCGTGGCCTTGTCCGACACCCTGGGCTTCTTCGATGATCGCCTGTTGCTCACCCTCGGTGCGCGCTGGCAGCGCGTGAAGGTCGATGACTGGAGCGACGGCATCAAAGGTGATACCGCCTACGACGAAGAAAAGGTCTCGCCATCCGGCGGCATCCTGTTCAAGGCCACCGACAGGTTGTCGCTGTACGCCAACTACATGGAAGGCCTGAGCCAGGGCAAGATCGCACCGTCCACCTCGATCAACGAAGACCAGATCTTCCCGCCGTTCATCAGCCGCCAGGTCGAAGTGGGCGCCAAGTACGACGCCGGGGCGTTTGCCGTGACCGCTGCGGTGTTCCGTATCAAGCAGCCGGCCTATGAAACCAATGCGACCACGCGGCTGTTTGGTCCCAATGGCAAACGCGAGAACTCAGGTGTGGAACTGAGTGTGTTCGGCGAACCGCTCAAGGGCTTCCGCCTGCTCGGTGGTGTGATGTACATCGACAGTGAGCTGAAGGACACCACCAACGGTACCTGGGACGGCAACCGTGCCCCGGCCACGCCCAAGTACAACGTCAACCTGGGTGCCGAATGGGATGTGCCGGGCCTCGAAGGCCTGACGCTGACCAGCCGTGGCATTTACTCCAGCTCGCAGTACCTGGACCAGTCCAACGTCAAGGAAATCGACGCCTGGAACCGCCTCGACGTAGGGGCGCGCTACGCGTTCAAGGTGGACGACAAACACATCACCTTGCGGGCGAATGTGGAGAACGTCGCCGATAAGCGCTATTGGAGTTCGGCCGGGGCTTCGGATGACAGTGAGCCGGGGCTGACCTTGTCGACGCCGCGTACCTATCTGCTGTCCGCCACCGTCGACTTCTAAGGGGGGACACCGATCAACCTGTGGGCGCTGGTTTGCTTGCGATAGGGAGGGGCGCCAGTCACAGCGCTATTTGCTGATGTAGCGTCATCGCAGGCAAGCCAGCTCCCACACCTGATTTTGGCGTTAATGAGAATGTTTTTTGATCACGCCGCGTCGATATGGAATAGTACCCGCCGTTTTCCCCGGCCTGTCTAGCGGGGTGTTTTAACGCCGAGGTCCTTGTCATGCGAATGCTGCGCTCCATCCCCACCCTTGCCGCCTGCGTGTTGGCGTTCTCTTCAAGCCTGCTGAGCGCCGCCCCCATCGACCTCAACGACGGCCAGCACGCGGTGCATCTGCCGGATGCGCCCAAGCGCGTGGTGGTGCTGGAATTCTCCTTTCTCGACAGCCTGGCTGCCGTTGACGTCACGCCCGTTGGGGCCGCCGATGATGGTGATGCCAACCGCGTACTGCCCCGTGTGCGCCAGGCCATCGGCCAATGGAAGTCGGTGGGCCTGCGCTCGCAACCGAGTATCGAGGAAATCGCCCGGCTCAAGCCAGACTTGATCGTCGCCGACCTCAATCGTCACCAGGCCTTGTACAGCGACCTGGCGAGCATCGCGCCGACCCTGTTGCTGCCGTCACGCGGCGAGGACTACCAGGGCAGCCTGAAATCCGCCGAGTTGATCGGCAAGGCGTTGGGCAAAAGCGCGCAGATGGAAGCGCGGATCCAGAAGAACCGCGAGAACCTCAACGCCATTGCGCAACAGATCCCGGCCGGCGCCAGTGTGCTGTTCGGTGTGGCGCGTGAAGACAGTTTCTCCGTACACGGCCCGGACTCCTACGCCGGCAGCGTGCTCGAAGCCATCGGCGTGAAAGTCCCTTCGGTACGCGCCAACGCTGCACCTACCGAGTTCGTCAGCCTGGAGCAACTGCTCGCCCTCGACCCCGGCTGGTTGCTCGTCGGCCATTACCGTCGCCCCAGCATCGTCGACAGCTGGAGCCAGCAGCCGCTGTGGCAAGTGCTGGGAGCGGTGCGTAACAAGCAGGTCGCCGAAGTGGACGGCGACAGTTGGGCGCGCAACCGCGGCGTACTGGCCTCGGAGCAGATCGCCGAAGACGCGCTGGCGATTCTCAAAGGCGGTAAAGCCGTACTGAGCCAATAAGCATGGGGCGCAGTCTCGCGGCGGCAGGCATTGTGCTGCTGGGTGCCGGCTTGTTCTGGCTGTCGCTGTACAGCTGGTCGCCGTTCACGATCACGGCGACGGATGCGTGGAATGGCCTGGTTCATCAAGGCCGCGTGGGCGGCAATATGGCCTACATCGTCGCCCAGCTGCGTGTGCCACGCGCGCTGTGTGCCGCCTTGGTCGGCGCCTGCCTGGGCTTGGCCGGTGCGTTGATGCAGGGCATTACTCGCAACCGTCTGGCCTCGCCGTCCTTGTTTGGCGTGACGGCAGGGGCGGCGTTGGGCTTGGCGTTGTTTTCCACCGGGCTGGTTGCGTTGCCGTTTGCGGGCGGTGCGTTGTTGATGACCTGCCTGGGGGGCGCGCTGGCCTGGATCACCGTATTCAGCCTCGGCGGCGCCTGGTCGCCGACTACGGCCCAAGGCCGCCTGGTATTGGCTGGCGTCGCGGTGGCGGCGTTGTGCGCGGCATTGACCCGGCTCACGGTGATCCTGGTCGAGGCCCAGGCGCAAAGCGTGCTCAACTGGCTGGCCGGTTCCCTGGCCAATGCCGGCGCCGCGCAAGTGCAATTGCTCTGGCCGTGCACCTTGATCGGCGGCCTGTGGGCGCTCTGGTGTGCGCCGCGACTGAACCTGATCAACCTCGGCGAAGACGCCGCACGCTCCCTGGGCGTGGGCATTGCCAGCCTGCGTTTGCAGGTGTTCATCGCCAGCCTGTTGCTAGTGGGGGCGAGTGTCTGCGCGGTGGGGCCGATCGGATTTGTCGGGCTGATCGCGCCGAATATCCTTCGTCAGTTCCTCGGGAATGACTACCGCTGGTTGATTCCGCTGAGCGCTGCGTTGGGCGCGGTGATCGTGCTGGGCGCCGACCTGCTCAGCCGCGCCGTGGCGTTTCCGGTGGAGACCCCGGCCGGTGTGGTCACCGCGCTGATCGGCGCGCCGTTCTTCCTCTTTCTTGCCAGGCGTGCCCTATGACCCGGCCACCATTGCGCTTATGGCTGCTGCTGGGCCTGTTGCTGCTGGCGACGTTTATCAGCCTCAGCGCCGGCACTGTGTGGCTCACGCCTGACGCTGTGTTGGACCGCTTGTTGGCCCACGACGCCCTCGACTTCGACGTCTGGAACCACCGCCTGCCACGCAGCCTGATTGCGATCCTCGCCGGATGCGCCTTCGGCCTGGCCGGGGCGATTGTGCAGGGTGTGATCCGCAACCCGCTGGCCTCGCCGGAGATCCTCGGCGTGACCCAGGGGGCGGGCCTGGCGCTGACCGTAGCGATCATCAGTTGGCCGCACATGCCGATTGCGTGGTTGCCGTTGGTGGCGTGCCTGGGTGGGGCCGGCGGTGCGTTGCTGTTGGCGCTGTACAACGCGGGGGTGAGTTTTTCCGGAGTGCGCTTTGCACTGTCCGGGGTGGCGATTGCGGTGACCTTGTCCAGTGTCACCGAGTTTCTGATCCTGTCCCATCCGCTGGATATCAACACGGCCTTGCTCGCCCTCACTGGCAGCCTGTGGAGCCGTAACTGGCACCATGTGGCGCTGGTATTGCCGTTCCTGGTGCTGATCCCCGTGGGCCTGTGCCTGGCCAAGCCGCTGAACCTGATTGCCCTCGGCGACGAAGCCGCCCACAGCCTCGGCACGGCACTTGGCCGCACTCGCTGGCTGGCCATGGCCTGCGCGGTGGTGTTGACCAGCCTGGGCGTGGGCGTGATCGGGCCGATCGGTTTTATCGGCCTGGTCGCGCCGCACATGGCACGTCGCTTGGTGGGCGGGCATCACCAGTATTTGCTGCCGGCGGCGATGCTGACGGGTGCGCTGTTGCTGGTGCTGGCCGACACGTTGGGACGCACGTTGATCGCGCCCAGCGAAATCCCCGCCGGGGTGCTCACGGCGGTGATTGGCGCGCCGTATTTTCTTTGGTTGCTGGCACGGTTCAAGGGCTGATCACATGAGTATTCTTCAAGCACGCGAGCTGGATATCGGCTACGGCACCACGCGTATCGTGCAGGGGTTGTCCTTTGTGCCGCCGACCGGAAAGGTCACCGCCTTGATCGGTCCCAATGGCTGTGGCAAATCCACCTTGCTCAAGGCCTTCGCGCGCATCCTCAAGCCGACCCAGGGTGAACTGACCCTGGATGGCCAGGCTTACACCAGCTTGTCCGCCCGCCAATTGGCGCGGCAGATCGCATTCTTGCCCCAGGTGTTGCCAGTGCCAGAAGGCGTCAGCGTGCGCCAGTTGGTCGCCTATGGCCGCAGCCCGCACAACTCATTGTGGGGACGCCTGAGCGGCAATGACCAAGCCCATGTCACCCAGGCCATGCAACGCCTGGAACTGGACACCCTGGCCGACCGCGCCCTGGCGGACCTGTCCGGCGGCCAGCGCCAACGCGCCTGGCTGGCCATGGTGTTGGCGCAGAACGCGCCGGTGGTACTGCTTGACGAACCCACCACGTACCTCGACATCAGCCACCAGGTCGAACTGCTCGACCTGATGGGCGAACTGGCTGGCGAAGGCAAGACCGTGATCACCGTGCTCCACGACATCAACCAGGCCTGCCGCTACGCCCACCACCTGGCGGTGATGCACGGCGGCAAGCTGGTGGCCGATGGTGCGCCGGGGCAGGTGATCACTGCCGAGTTGATGCGGCAGGTGTTTGAGGTGCAGGTGCAGGTGATGAGCGAGCCGGTGGCAGGCACGCCGATGTGCCTGATCGAAAAAAGCACCCGACCTCATACCTGACGTGGTTGAACGTGTGGTTTTACTTCTTGTTGATAATGAAGTAACCCGGTTGAATGTATTGAAAAACCGTTTAATTGCGCGAGAAAACGTATAAGTGGCTAATTGCAACTAGTGAGATGATGGCTATTAGCTTCTAAGGCTCTGGCGCAAGGGTCTTGGCCATTATGTTTATTTTATTCCCGGTCTTCAGGAACTAGGGCTATAACTTCCAGTCGATAACCCCGGCTTACTCTCGCTTGGGTTGTGGCTAACTAATGGCATGTTGCTGTAGTTCCAAATAGCCATACTTTCTCGCAACACTAGATACCTGAACATTATGTCGTCAGCGCCTATCGATGCCTGCCAGATGCAGATCCCGCACACCGAACAGGTGTGCGCGTGGCTGATGCAGCATGCCGGGCTGAAAACGGTGGACCTGGAGCGCGCCCGACGCTTGTCCACGGACGATCTGCTGAGCCTGCTGACACGCCTGGGCCTGGTCTCTGAAGTCGAATTGGCCCGCGCCTGGGCGGCGTTACTCGGCGCGCCGCTGTTATTGGCCGATGCCGCGCCGCCGTTGCTCGATCCCTTGCCCGTCTTGACCGAACGCTTCATGCGTCACTACCAGGTAGTGCCCATGGGCTGGACCCAGGGCGGCCTGCGGGTGCTCGCCGCCAACCCGGCGCAACTTTATCCGTTCCAGGCCTTGGCTTATGCGTGCCAGGTGCCAGTGTGGCTGGCCATCGGCCCGCGCAATGAAGTCGACACCCTGATCGAGCGCTACTACGGCCAGGGCCGCTCGGCCATGGGCACGCTGATCGAAAACCTCGATGAGCAGGGCGGCGCCGAGGAAGATATCGAACACCTCAAGGACATGGCCTCCGAAGCACCGGTGATCCGCCTGGTCAACCTGATCCTGCAGCGCGCCGTGGAACAACGGGCCTCGGACATCCATATCGAACCCTTCGAAAACCAGCTCAAGGTGCGCTACCGCATCGACGGCGTGCTGCACGACGCCGAAGCGCCGCCTGCCAGTTCATCGGCGGCGGTGATCTCACGGGTGAAGATCATGGCGCGGCTGGACATCGCCGAACGTCGGCTGCCCCAGGATGGGCGCATCATGCTGCGCATCCAGGGCAAGGAGCTCGACCTGCGCGTGTCCACGGTGCCCACCAGTTTCGGCGAGTCGGTGGTGCTGCGCTTGCTGGACCGGCAGACCGTGCAGTTCGATTTCCCGAGCCTGGGCTTTGACGGCCAGCGCCTGGCAAGCTTCCTCGATCTGCTGGAGCGCCCCCACGGCATCCTGCTGGTCACCGGGCCCACCGGTTCCGGCAAGACCACCACGCTCTACACCGCGCTGTCGCGGCTCAATACCACCGAGCGCAAGATCATCACCGTGGAAGACCCGGTGGAGTACCAACTCGAAGGCATCAACCAGATCCAGGTCAAACCTGCCATCGGCCTGGACTTCGCCGGGGCGCTGCGCTCCATCGTGCGCCAGGACCCGGACGTGATCATGATCGGCGAGATCCGCGACCTGGAAACCTGCCGCATCGCCATTCAATCGTCCCTGACCGGGCACCTTGTGCTTTCCACTCTGCACACCAACAGCGCCGCAGCCAGCATCACGCGGCTGATGGACATGGGCGTGGAAAGCTACCTGATCGCCTCGACCGTCAGCGGCATTCTCGCCCAGCGCCTGGTGCGGCGCCTGGATCCGGTCACCCGCGTGGCCTTTGAAGCGCCGCCGGAACTGATCGCAGAACACGGCCTGGATCGCCTGACCGAACAGCGCCCGATTCTGCTTTATCGCGGGGACTATCACGGCCGCAGCGCCCTGACCGAGCTGCTGGTGATGAACGACGAACTGCGCAGCCTGTTGATGCGTCACGCCGATGCCGCCACGTTGGAGCAGGCGGCTCGCCGCGCCGGTTTGCGCACGTTGTATGAAGAAGGACTGCGCCAGGCCTTGGCGGGTATTACCTCGTTGGAAGAGGTACTGCGCGTCACCCGTGGAGAGGGCGCGTGAGCCTGTTCAAGTTCCGCGCCCTGGACAGCCAGGGTGTGCCGCAGAACGGTACGCTGGAAGCGGCGGATCAGGTCGCCGCCGTCGCGGCCCTGCACAAGCGTGGCCTGTTGTTGTTGCAGATTGAGGCGGCCGGCAGCCCGCTCCTGCGCAACCCACGCGGGCAGTTGAAGGGCGCGGCGTTGGTGAGTTTCACCCAGCAGTTGGCGACGCTGCTGGGGGCTGGTCAGCCGCTCGAACGTTCGTTGAGCCTGTTGCTCAAACAACCCGGTCAACCCCAGGTGCGTGCACTGATTGGGCGCATCCGTGATCACGTCAAAGCGGGTAAACCACTGTCCGCCGCTTTGGAAGAAGAAGGCGGCAGCTTCTCACCGTTGTACCTGAGCATGGTGCGCGCCGGTGAGGCGGGTGGCGCACTGGAGAACACCCTGCGCCAACTCAGCGACTACCTGGAACGCAGCGAGCGGCTGCGTGGTGAAGTGATCAATGCGCTGATCTATCCAGCCTTCCTGGTGGTGGGCGTACTCGGGTCCCTGGCGCTGTTGCTGGCTTATGTGGTGCCGCAATTCGTGCCGATCTTCCAGGACCTGGGCGTGCCGATTCCGTGGATCACCGAGGTGGTTCTCGCCTTGGGTGAGTTCCTGGGCGCCTATGGCCTGCTGGTGTTGGCCGGGCTGATCGTGAGCGGTGGGTGTTGGGCGGCACGCCTGCGTAATCCGGCGTTTCGAGAACAATACGATCGGCGCCTGCTCGGTGTCCGTGGGATCGGCCCGCTGCTGCAACGTGTCGAAGCGGCCCGCCTGACGCGCACCCTCGGCACGCTGCTCAGCAATGGCGTGGCGTTGCTGCAAGCCTTGGTGATCGCACGGCAAGTCTGCACCAACCGCGCGCTGCAGGCCCAGGTCGGCAGTGCGGCGGAATCGGTCAAAGGCGGCGGCACCCTCGCCAGCGCGTTCGGCAGCCAGCCGCTGCTGCCCGAGCTGGCCCTGCAAATGATTGAAGTCGGCGAACAGGCCGGCGAACTCGACAGCATGCTGCTCAAGGTGGCCGACATCTTCGACGTCGAAGCCAAGCGCGGCATCGATCGCCTGCTCGCCGCACTGGTGCCGTCCCTGACCGTGGTCATGGCGGTGCTGGTGGCGGTGATCATGTTGGCGATCATGCTGCCGTTGATGAGCCTGACCAGCAATATATGAAGGAGCTGAACCTATGAGAAAACCACGCCGCCAAGGCGGTTTCACCCTGTTGGAAATGCTCGCGGTGATCGTGCTGCTGGGCATTGTCGCCACCATTGTCGTGCGCCAGGTCGGCGGCAATGTGGACAAGGGCAAGTACGGCGCGGGCAAGGCGCAATTGGCCAGCCTGAGCATGAAGATCGACAGCTACGCGCTCGACGTCGGCGCGCCGCCCACCAGCCTGCAACAACTGGTGGACAGACCCGGTGGCTATGCCAAGCCGTCGGACCTCAAGGACCCGTTCGGGCATGCCTTCGGCTATCGCTTCCCCGGTGAACACGGTGCGTTCGACCTGATCTTCTACGGCCAGGATGGCCAGCCGGGCGGCGAAGGTTATAGCGCCGACCTGGGCAATTGGGAGTAACGCGGCTATGTTCCAGCGCGGCTTTACCCTGCTGGAAATGCTGGTCGTGATCCTATTGATCAGCCTCGCCGCCGGGTTGCTGGGGATGGGCGTGCGCCAGGGGCTGCAGGCGGCGAAGGAGCGCCGCGCGGTCGGACAGATGGTGGAGGCGTTGCGCACCACGCGGGCGGGGGCGATTATCAGCGGGCAGTCCGCACGTACTGCGTTCGACCTGCGCGCCCGCACGTTCCAGGCGCCGGGCCGTGCGCTGCAACAGTGGCCGTCCGAGCTGCAAGTGACACTGCACACCGCCGAACAGGTCGGCCCCGCCGTCGAGTTCTATCCGGACGGCAGCTCCACCGGCGGCAATCTGCTAGTGGCCAACGGCACCCGGCGTTGGCGCATCGATATCGGCTGGCTCACCGGCAGCGTGCAATCCAAGGCGCTGCCATGAAGCACCAGGCCGGGTTCACGCTGCTGGAAATGCTCGCCGCGCTGACGCTGATGGCGGTGTGCAGCACGGTGCTGCTGGTTGCGTTCGGCCAGAGCGCGCGCTCGCTGTCCCAGGTGGCCCACAGTGACCGGCTCACTCATGCGGCGCTGACGATTTTCGATCAAGAGGCCGCAGGGCGATTGAGCAACGGCGTCAGCCAGGGCGAACTCGATGGTATCCACTGGCAACTGACCTGTACCCGTCAGCAAACGCATATTTTTCGTCTCGATCTGGTCGTTGGTGAGGGCCCGCACCAGGCCCGTTTCAGCACGTTGAAGGCGCGCCTGTGAAGCGCCGCGAACAGGGCTTTACCTTGCTGGAAATCCTTGTGGTACTCAGCTTGCTGGGCGTGCTGCTGGTGTTGGTCGGCGGCGCGTTGCTGGGTGCCAATCGTGCCGTGTCCAAGGCCCAGGCATATGCAGTGAGCCTGGATGAAATGCGCGCCGCTCAACAGTTTTTGCGCACGGCGATCAGCGAGGCGTTGCCCCTGGCGGTGGGTGAGGGCGATGGATTTTTCGTCGGCACGGCACAGCGCCTGGAGTTCGTCTCGACCTTGCCCGGTGTGCTCGGTGGTGGGATCCACCGGTTCAGCCTGCAACGGGTCGAACAGGGTCTGCAGGTCGGGTTTTCCCAGCGTGAACCCCAGGTGCTGCTGAACAATATCGAGGGTCTTCAATTCAATTATCGCGGCACGTCACCGCTGGGCCAGCCCACCGGTTGGGTCAGTGACTGGCCATGGTCCAGGCGCTTGCCTGCGGCCGTGCGCATCGCCGCCCACGTCGACGGCCCGGTGCCCTGGGTCACCCAGGTGATTGCCCTGCGCTTGAACCTGTCCAGCGGGAGCGTGGAAGAATGAGACGCCAACGCGGCGCGGCCCTGCTGCTGGTGTTGTGGGTACTGGCGTTGCTCAGCGTGTTGCTCGGCGGCCTGGCGGGCTGGGTGCAACTGGAAAGTCGCCAGGCCCTGTGGCTGCGCCAACATACCCAGACTGTTTTGGCCGCCGAAGCCGGCGTCGCGCACGTCTTGGTCGACCGACGCTGGGTTGCCGATGGCCGCGATATCGCCCTGGCTTTTGACGACGCCCAGTTGCACGTCAGCTTGCGTAGCGAACGCGGCAAGCTCTACCTGATCAATGCCCAGGCACAGGATTTCACACGTCTGGCCCTGGCCTGCGGTGCCACTCCGGCCCAAGCGACACAGTTGGCCACGGCCCTCGACGCGCGACGTCACCAGGGCCTGGCGCCGTTCCGGGTGCTGGAAGAAGTGCGCCAATTGCCCGGCATGACGCAAACCCTCTACAGCCAATTGCTGCCCGAGATCACCTTGTGGAGCGACCTGGACCGCCCCGATCCCGCCTTCGCTAGCCCGCTGATGCGCAAGGCGCTGAACCTGCCGCGTCAGAACGCCGAAGGTGCCGACCCTGGCGAAGTGCTGGTGGTCGACAGCCGCGCCGAGCGCCCCGGCGGTTATCAGGCGCGGCTGCAAGTCACCGTTTTATTGAGCCCATCGGAGGACAGCGCACAACCCTATCGGGTGTTGCGTTGGCAAGAATGAATCGATTGGAACCCATTGCCCGGCACTGGCGCGGCAGCCTGCTGCAACAGGGTTGGCGCGTGTGGCTTGCGGAGTTGCGCGCCTGTGTGCCGAGTTGGTTGGCACGGCCAGAACCGCCGGAGCAGATCCACCACTGGCCGTTAGCGGTGCCGGTCGTGTCGAGCAGCACACGCCAAGTGCTGATGCTCGGCGCGGATGCCGTGCTGCTGCAACGCGTACAACTGCCTCTGGCCGCCGGGCGCAATCTGGAGGCCGTGGTCGGTTATGAACTGGACCGCTACACCCCGTTCGAGGCTGACCAACTCTACTTTGTCGCCCGCCAGGAGCGGCGCACGCCCAGCCACCTTGAGGTCACGCTGGTGGCGATCCTGCGCGAGCGCCTGGACCAGATGCTTACCGACTGCGCCGCCCTCGGCCTGCATCCCCATCGCGTGGACGCGGCAAACCTCGGTATCGACCTGCTGCCCGCACCGCTGCGCCCCCGTCAACGCCGGCCGGGCATGGGCTTGCAGCGTAGCCTGCCGTGGTTGTGCGGGGCCTTGCTGATCGCGGCGATGGTGCTGTGGCTCAACGACCGCCAGCGTGTCATCGACGTGATGCATACCAGCGTCCAACAGCAAAAAGCCCAGGTCGCCGAGGTGCATGCGCTGCGCCAGCAACTGCTCAATACCCGCGGCGCGGCGCAGTACCTCACTCGGCGCAAACTGGCGCAACCACCGCTGGCCGCGCTGCTCAATGACCTGACCACCTGCTTGCCCGCCGACACCTGGTTGGATCAACTGGAGGTGAAGGACGGTGAGATTTCAATCTCCGGCCAAAGCGCCAAGGCCAGCGCATTGATCACCCGTATCAAAGGCTGCCGCAGCCTGGAAAACGCCCAGTTCGAAGGGGTGATCCAACCCGATGCCCGCACCGGCAAGGACCAGTTTGCCTTGCGTGCACACCTACGCCAGGAGGCTGCCGATGCGCCGACCCCTCACACCCCGTGAACGCCGTGGTGCTGCCTTGCTGGTGCTGGCGTTGGTGCTTGGCACGGCCTACTGGCTGTTGATCGACAGCTGGTTCGCCGGCCCCCTGCGCGACATGGGCGAACAGGCCGAACAACTGCGCGAGCAACAGCAGCGGTATGCCGGCGTGTTGCGTCAACGCGATGCACTGCGCCAACAGCTTGAGCAAGCCCGGCAGGATCCCGCCAGCAGCACCAGCCTATTGCCGGGGGATGACCCCGATGTGGTGGCCGCCGACCTGATGCAGCGTCTCGCCGACCTGATCAACAGCCACGCCAACCTCGGCGGCGGTTGCAGTTTGACCCAGCGCAAGCCCATCACCCCGGAGCAGGACGACGGCGAGCCGTATCGCCAGGTCAAGGTCAGCCTGACCCTCGATTGCGCCATCGAACCTCTGGAAGCCCTGCTGCATGAGCTGGAGTACCAGCCGCCGTTCCTGTTCGTGGATGAACTGCGTATCCGTCGCAGCCAGCAGGCGCCGGCCAATGGCGGTGCGGGCAAGTTGGTGGTGCATCTGTTGGTGCGCGGCTATCTGCAACCGGCGCGGGTGACGCCATGATCGGCAGACTACGCCCCGTGGAGTGGGGCCTGCTCGGCTTGTCGGGCTTACTGGGCGTGTTGATGGCGGTGATCCTCAGCAGTATCGGCGATGAACCGCAGTGGCTGCCTGAAGCACCCACGCGCGCCCATCCTACCGCTCAGATCCAGGTCGCGCCGAGTGTCCCGCTGGAAAACCTCGCCGCCACTTGGCAAACGCCGCTGTTCAGCCCGGACCGCAGCCCGGATCGCGTCGTGGGCAAAGCCCAAGGCGCCAGCCTGGCCAACCTGACCCTCAGCGGCATCATGATCACCGGCAACCTGCAAATGGCCATGCTCAAACAGGCCGACGGCCGCGCCCTGACGGTCCGTCTCGGCCAGGCCCTGCCCAACGGCTGGCGCCTGGACCACCTCACCCCGCAATACGCCCGATTCAGCCTGGACGGCCGCACGCAAACCTTGAGCCTCTACGCCAAGCGCCTGCCGCCGCCGTCCAGCAGGCCCCCCATTACTTTGCCCCGCGAGCCTCTCCCTTGATCGACATGCGCACCTCAACGTTTTGCCTGGCCACCGCCCTTGTCCTGGGCGGCTGTGGATCTTTTCCCGACCGTCTGGAACCGGATGACGATCTGCTGCACGAAGCCATGCAGGGCACGGGCTCGCAACGCCCGCCGACCGAGCAGGCCGCAGCGGAAACTCCGCCGCCGTCGGTGCAACCGCCAGCGCAGCGCCAACTGATCCGTGGCAACCAACAGTTCGTCCGCGCGCCGGCAGCGCAGCCGGTGGCGAAAGAGAAGGGGGGCGATATCGTCTTCAACTTTGCCGACCAGCCCATCGAAGCGGTGATCAACAGCGTGATGGGCGACCTGCTGCACGAAAACTACAGCATCGCCCAGGGCGTGAAGGGCAACGTCAGCTTTTCCACCTCCAAACCGGTGGACAAACAACAGGCCCTGTCGATCCTTGAAACCCTGCTGTCCTGGACCGACAACGCGATGATCAAGCAGGGCGATCGCTACGTGATCCTGCCTGCCAACCAGGCGGTGGCCGGCAAACTGGTACCGCAGATGAACGTGGCGCAACCGTCCAGCGGCCTGTCGGCGCGGTTGTTTGCGTTGCGCTACATCTCCGCCACCGAGATGCAAAAACTGCTCAAGCCCTTCGCCCGCGAGAACGCGTTCTTGCTGGTGGACCCGGCGCGCAACGTGCTGAGCCTGGCGGGTACCCCGGACGAGTTGGCCAACTACCAGGACACCATCGACACCTTCGACGTGGACTGGCTCAAGGGCATGTCGGTGGGCGTCTTCGGTCTGCAACGGGCTTCCGTGGCCGAGTTGATGCCCCAACTGCAAAGCATGTTCGGCCCTGACAGCGGCATGCCCCTGGCCGGCATGCTGCGCTTTTTGCCGATTGAACGGACCAACTCGGTGGTGGCGATTTCTTCCCAGCCGCAGTACCTCAGCGAAGTGGGCGACTGGATTCGCACCATCGACGAAGGCGGCGGTAACGAGCCGCAGATGTACGTTTACGACGTGCGCAACATGAAGGCCGCCGACCTGGCCAAGTACCTGCGGCAGATCTACGGCACCGGCGCAATCAAGGACGACACACCGGCCAAGGTCGCGCCGGGTCTGCGCACGACCACCCTGTCGTCGCTCAATTCCGGCGGCTTGCAGAACAACCCGCCTGCGGCCGAAGAGTCGGAGCCGCAAGAAAAGGAAGTCGCCCCCACCAGCGCGCTCGAAGCCGGCACCCGCATCACCGCGCAAAAGAGCAGCAACCAGCTGCTGGTGCGCACCCGACCGGCACAGTGGAAAGAGATCGAAGCGGCGATCAAACGCCTCGACAACCCGCCGCTGCAAGTGCAGATCGAGACGCGCATCCTTGAGGTCAAGCTCACTGGTGAACTGGACCTGGGCGTGCAGTGGTACCTGGGGCGCCTGGCGGGGAATTCCTCCAGCACCACCGTGGCCAATGCCTCTGGCAGCCAGGGCGCGCTGGGCGGGGGTGGGGCGGGGTTGGGGGCAACGGATTCGTTGTTCTATTCGTTTGTCAGTTCGAATTTGCAGGTGGCGTTGCATGCGTTGGAAACCAATGGCCGCACCCAGGTACTGTCGGCACCGTCGCTGGTGGTGATGAACAACCAGCCGGCGCAGATTCAAGTGGGGGACAACATTCCCATCAACCAGACCACGGTGAACACGGGGGATGCGGATACCACCTTGAGCAGTGTCGAGTATGTGCAGACGGGGGTGATTCTGGATGTGGTGCCGCGGATCAATCCGGGTGGGTTGGTGTACATGGATATTCAGCAGCAGGTCAGTGATGCTGAGAATCAGAGTACGAATAGCGACACGCCGGTGAATCCACGTATTTCCACGCGTTCGGTGTCGACGCAGGTGGCGGTGCAGAGTGGGCAGACGGTGTTGCTGGGGGGTTGATCAAGCAGGACAACCAGGAGAGTGTGAGTGCGGTACCGTATCTGGGGAAGATTCCGGGGTTGCGGTGGTTGTTCGGCAGTACCAGCAAGTCGAAGGATCGGACGGAGTTGATTGTGCTGATTACGCCTAAGGTGATTACCAGCAGCGGGCAGGCTCGGCAGGTGACGGATGATTATCGGCAGCAGATGCAACTGTTGCGGCTGGATAAATAGGTGTACCTATCCGTTTCTTCGGTAACGGCAGCTTAGGGTCCCGCTGTTGCAGCGGGTCACTTTTGGAAGCGCCAACAGTAAGCAAAAACGCTTCGCGCCCCAACACGGCTTGCGCCCGCAAGGCCTGGACCTGGGCGATCAGGACCGCGTGATCGATTGACCGCCCATCATTGATGCTTGGCAATCACACCGCTCATGTACTGATTCAAATCGCGGAAGTCGTTAACCCTCCAAGCGAACGGCGGTAGTTTTACGCCGTTCTCTCGCAACGTTCTTGGGATCAAGTCGCCATTGGGTCGAAGTATGATCGAAGAGACGATAACGCCCGGATAATCATTCAGGCGTTTTTTAAAGGCAGCGGTGGTCAGGTCTGGTGTAGGCGGGTTGCTTTTTTTGGCCAACGGCCCTGTTCCCTTGATATCCGCGCCGTGGCACATGGCGCATCGCTGCATATAGAGATTTTTTCCGTTGGCGTTATCGGCGAACGCCAGCGATGTTTGGGTCAGCGACAAGATGCCGAACGCAGCGATCAACACTCTTTTCATTTCCATATGCCTTATTGTGTCCGTCGGCGGACAACTTATTGATTAAGTGAACAAATACTACACTTGGTGGTGGTTGTTTTTCTGAGAAAAATCCTACAACCAGCCAGGATTTTTCATTCTTCTAGTCTGCATTTTTCCTCCTAGGATGGCGCGATCGCTTGAACACAAGCGAGACGGCAAGGGCTGTTCCCATCGCCCCGCAGCCGTAAGAACATGCTTAGGAGTCAACACATGAAGATGACCAGTGTGAGCAAACGCCTGCGCCGCTCGGCCTGGGCCGTGATCGCCGCCGGTGTACTGGCAGGTTGTGCCACGCCGCAGCCACCAGCGGTAAAGATCTCCCTGGCCCGTGATGCGGTAGGGCGTGCCTTGGCAGCGCAAGCGACCCAGTTCGCGCCACTGGAAATGAAAACGGCCCAGGACAAACTGGCGCGTATGGACCAGGCCATCGGTGAAATGAAGTACGTCGAGGTCGACGCACTGGCCGATCAGATCGAAGCCGATGCCAGCCTCGCCGAAGCCAAGGCCAATGCCGTGCGTAAACAACAAGTCTTGAAGCAGGCGCGAGAGGGCATCCAGGTGCTCAAGCAGGAAATGCTCAACGCCCCCGCGACTACCCACTGAGGATCTTGCCATGCGTGCCCTTTTTTTCATTCCTGTTCTTTCGGCCCTGAGTCTGGTGTTTGCCGGTTGCGCCACGCCGCCGGAAAACCCGCAATTGCTGCAAGCGCGCAGCCAGTTCTCCAGCCTGCAGGAGAAGCCGGAGTCCAACACCCTGGCGGCGGTTGAAACCCGTATCGCTTCCAACGCGCTGGACCGCGCCAACCAAGTGTCCCTGCACGACCGTACCGCCCCCCAGATCGACCAACTCGCCTACCTTGCCACGCAAAAAATCGCCCTGGCCGAGCAGACCATCGTCGGCCGCAAAACCGACGCCCAGCTCGACAACATCGCGGTCGACCGCACCCAGGTGCAACTCGACGTGCGCACCGCGCAGCTCAAGGCGTTGCAGGCGATGAAAGCCCAGCCGACCGAGCGTGGTCAGGTCATCACCTTTGGTGACGTGCTGTTCGATACCGGCAAGGCCGATTTGAAAGCGGGCAGCCAACGCGACTTCCAGGGGCTGGCGAACTTTCTGGTGCAGAACCCGGAGCGTCAGGTGCGCGTAGAGGGGTTCACTGACAGCGTCGGTGGCGATGCCTACAACCAGAGCCTGTCCGAGCGACGTGCCCAAGCAGTCGCCCGTGGCCTGCAACGGCTTGGCGTGGGGATCGAGCGTATTGCGGTAATCGGCTACGGCAAGCAATTCCCGGTCGCCGATAACCAGAGCGCGCAGTCACGCCAGTTGAACCGCCGTGTGGAAGTGATCGTGTCCAATGACGCTTCGGCAGTCAGCGCACGTCGCTGAGGAATCGGTATACGGCAGCATCCCAGGCCCGTTCAGTCGCGCGGGCTATTCCTGCAACTGCAACGCCTGCTGCTTGAGCGTGCGCTTTTGCTCAAACGGTAACTTCTCATCATCCCCATACGGCGCGCTGTACCAGTTGCCATAGGTCGGGTTGGGCAGCAGAAACCAGCGTTGCCCCAGCCAGTTCACATAGGGCGCCACGGCCTTGCGTTGATCCGCGACGGTGTTGTGCTCGGCCTGGACGAAATCCCCAAGGGAATCACCCGCCATCAACAACACCCGAGCATGGGCAGCGACCCATTGGCGGCGGCAGTTCTTGCCATAGCCGGCGCTTTCGCAATGGCCGGTAGGTGTGCTGGCGGCGAGGACGTGTTCGTCGCTTTCCACCGGAAAGCCGCGCAGGCGCAGGTTTTTCACCGTGGCGGTGACCTGGCTGTGTTCGCGGTTGGTCAGGTAGTAGACCGCGATGCCTTTTTGCTGGGCCGCTTGCAGGAAGGCGACTGCGCCAGGCAACGCCTGGGCCTTGGCCTGGTCGACCCAGGTGTTCCAGCGGTCGTAGGAGTAGACCTGGTTGTTGACCACATCCCGCGCGTTGAGCGGCACGTTGTCCAGCAGGGTTTCGTCGATATCCACCACCACGGCCGGCGGCAAGCCCGTCAGGTTGCGCGGTGGTAAGGGCAGGGCGTCCCAGGTGGGATCAGCCAGGGCCACGTCGAGTTGGCGGGTGGCATTGGCAAAGAGCTGGCGGTAGATCAGCTCATGCTCGATGGAGGTCTGGGTCCAGAGCACGGCGTCGAGCTGGTCGTTGGCGGGTGGCGTTTGTTGGCAGCCGGCCAACAGGCAGAGGCTGACGAAGATCAGGTTGCGCATTGAAATAATCAACCTTGGAAAAGGCGCGCCGCGTGGCAGGCGTAGAGTTTGATGGATGCCGCACCATACGGCCCCGAGCGGCTTTGTGGCAAACGCTCAATAGGATTCACCAGCACGTGTGCAAGCGATCAGAGCGGGTATTGCCCGTCGCAGCAGACTCTCCGTAGATTTCCTCATCCGCAGCTCCATTGAGCCGTCCGGTTGCAGAATGATGATGCCCGCCAGCTTGTCGTGATAATTGCGTTCTTCATGAAATCCACCGCTGTCCGTAAACAGCATCAACAGGCCACGTTCTTTGTGGGTGATGTCGTAGACCCCCTTGGGTCCGTTGACGGTTTTTTCGAACAGCGACAGCATGGCGTTACGCGTTGGCTGGCCGGGACTCACGGGTTCCGGGTAGTGCCGGTTAAGTATGAGCCCCATGCCCGAATCAGCAATGCGCTCGGCAGTGGTTGGCCAGCTATCCAAGGCTTGAGTATTCAGCACTCCACCCATTGAACTCGACAGGTCGACAATCAGGCGGGGCAGAGGTAACGCGTACTCTGTGAGTGCACAACGAAAATGCTGGCGCAATAGGTGCGTTGACATCGCGTTGATGGGGGTGACGCCTGCAAATGCCTGGCAACGCTCACTCACGTTTTCATCGCCATTCTGCGCGCACAGGTCCACCAGCTTTTTCGGCTGACTGGCGGGCACCGGTCCGTAGTTTGCGAGGGCTACAAGGGCGTGTGTGTTGATCTTTGCGTAGTCGCGCAGGGCTTCATTAAAGTTTCGAGTGTTGGCGCGCGCGTACTGCTTTGCTTCCAGCACATAGACAACTTTTTCGGTTTTATCCGGCAGGCGCTGCAGGAGCGAATAGTCAGGTTGAATGTTCTGGCTACGGCCTGCACCTGCCAACTTAATGTCTTTGGAGGCGACGCGAAGCTCCGCCATCAGCTCGAGCACATCGTTGCCGACATGCAGCTTGGCAATAAGAGTAGGCCTGAAGGCGAATGTGAGGCCGTTGTCTTCGGCCATCAGTTGAAAACGTTCACCCGACTGTTTGAGTTCGCGCTTCAGCAGCGTAATAAGCCACACCGAATAGAGCTGTGAACGTTGTTTCCAGATGGGCAGGTCCAGCAGGTCTTCCAGCTCACGTGACAAGGGTTGGGGCGGGACGAACTGCGAATGGGCATTGGTGAGTGCTTCAATTTTTTCTGCGAAATTGTCCCTGTGTGACAGGGGGACAAGCTGTTGGCAATACCAAAGTCCGCGTAAGAGGTGATAGCGCGCGATGTGATCGTCCTGAGCGTGCGCTAACTGGGATTCACTCCATTGATGGATGGGCGCTCTCTCTGATGGGCATGGCTCGTCATCACGGCGGGCGCTGCGCAGGTCATTCTGGCTGGTATAGCGGCTTGTACGTTGGCACAGCTGCTGGATCAGGGTCGCCAGTGGTGCAAGTGCCTGGGTCAGTGAGTCATTGGGCGCACCATCGGGCAGCGGCACAGGCGTTTGATAAGGCCATTCGTGGCCATCAATCCAGCTTTTTGCAGCCATATCCACGAGAGAAGGGGGCCTGGTAGTGTCCACCCCCGGCGTTTCTCTCAACGCACGGAACACGCCGTTGCTGATGAGCCTCAAGTCCTCTGCACAATAGGCGCGCTGGGCAACTGCGTGGCTGAGGTTTTCCATTATCGCGCGGGCGCGACGAAACGCATCGACGTCGAAGGGCACTTTGTCGCCCTGACCAAAATCGAACTCGATCAGCAGTCGCTCATTGCTCTGGGACACACCGCCCTCGGCGAACATCTCATAGATGTCGTTGAGCATCATGCCGAAAGGCTGCAAGGCATTCAGTACCGCGATGAGGAAAGACGTGGCATCGACGGTGTGACGTTTCAGATAGGCGCCAATGTCTTGAGATGGCGCAATCTGCAACGCCGCGCGCAGGTCTGCGACGAACTGTCTGTCATGGCTCCTGGGCGCCAGGCGGTCCGCTGAGTTTAGGCTGTTCCACAGGTCAGCTGCTGTTCGAAGGGTCACAAATCTTCCTTGATAAGAATAGGTGGCTATTAGCCATGTGGTGCGAAGTGTGGGATGTTATCCCACTCAAGGAAATCATGCGCTGGTCAGGAACATCATGAACGCACAGCAAGGTCTTTACGAAAACATCACCCTTATCGACGTCCAGTTGGCGTCCGTCTATTACCCAATTCTGGTTGATCTGGCCAAGCACAAACATTGCCTGACGTACTCCGAACTGGTCGATCGTGCCCAGTGTGAGAACCCTGACCATCCGGTCGTTCAAAATGCTATTCCCGTTTCCACCGGGCGGCGGCTGGACGTGGTCAGGCTGTTCACCAATGAGCGAGGGCTGCCAGACCTGACGTCGTTGGTGATCAGTAAAAGCTCGGGGGAGTGTGGCAGTTTTTTTACTCGACACTTCGATCCGGTGGCTGCGCGTAAGCAGGTCTTTGAGTTTGACTGGAGCGTCGCGACAGCGGACTTCGATGGTTTCGTCAGTGTGACCACGCAGGCAGTGAAACCTCGCCAAAAGGTCAAAAAGCCGCAAGCTATCCAGTGTATGGCGGCTTATTACCAGACGAACAAGGCGACCCTGCCGGTGAAGGTCAGTGAATACAGAGAGGCTATCATCGACCTCATCATGGAGGGGTTCTCGGCTGAAGAAGCCTACCTGATAGCCCTGCGCTGAAAGACGGGTTGGTTATCCTCATCAATCGTCCAGTGAGGTTGGCCGGGTTGGATGCACGTTCCACCGACCCAGCGTTCATGGGAGCAATGGTCGGGCCAATAGGCTCGGCCTTTGAGCACGTCTTGGCCCAATGCCGTCAGCGTCAACCCTCTTTGCGGCCATGCTTTTTGGGCTTCTGCTTCTAGGAGCAAAGGGTTGTCGCCATCGATCAGCGGCCGCAAGAGCGCATGAAACATCATGTCCCCCAGAAACGGCAGCGGTTCACGCTTGGCCATCAGCTCGGCAAACACCCGACCGAAGGGGGTTGGCCCAGCTTCAGCAAGGTACGTCAGGGCCAGTCGCTCGGTCAGCGACAGGCCATCGCGCATCCCAGGCAACTCCTGCAATTGACGCAACAGCGCCGGGGCGAGCAACGGTAAGGCGGGATGGCTGTCATGGGCCAATTGCGCCCATTTGACTGGCGAGCTATCGCAGTACGCCGACCAGGCCCGTTTGGCCAATTGCACGGCATCATTATCGATCAGACGCCGTTGTGGCCACAGCCACGCCAGCACATCCGGCGCCAGTTGGCCGATGCCGATAAAGCGTTGCACGCCGGGAATGTGGTCTACCTCGATCAGTTCCAACTTACGCGGTGCTTGTTCGAGGCCGGCAAGCGCACGGACCAGGAACAATTGGTCATAGGCATCCGCTTCGCACCACAGCACGCTGTGATCGGCGCTGGCCAATGCGTCGAGGTGGCCGTATTCAACGTCTACGCGACGCGCTGCGTCTGCTTCATCGATAGAAAAGGCCTGGCTGATAAATGCACTGCGCATGGCGCGGAAGTCTTGGCCGGGCAAGTCGCGGACCGGCCCCATGCACAGCGGGTCGGCGAGCATCCGGAACTGCCCTTTGAACCCCGCCAGCTGGAGGGTGTGGGCAATGTCATTGCCGCAGCGCCAGTGGGTGGTGCGGGCTTCATCACTGGCGGCAAAGTCGGGGTGGCGGGCGGCGAAGTCGATGGCGTCGATATGGGCCTTGAGCTTGGGCCAACTGCTGAAACCCAGCTGCTTGGCGATCGTCCACTGGGCCACGGACAAGGTAGCGTTCGGGTCCTGGGTTTTCAGGTGTGGCAGCAGTTCCTTGGCGCGCTTGCGCTGCTGCTCAAGGTTGAGGCGGCCATCGGTGTTGAATGGATGGGACATACGATCTCCTTGCACAAACCTTTTCCGCTTCAAGGTTGGGAGTCGTAAAAAAAGAGGGTGTTGCAGGGTCTTGGGCGCAGCCCTTTCCGCGGAAGGTGGCGTAGAGAGCGCCAGGCGGGAAATATAGGCAGTGCCGCGCTCGATTGCAAATCAGTCTCTTGTGTCCGGCTCCCACAGAGGTCAGTCGGGTTTTTTCAGCACCGTGGTGGGACCTGTGGTTGAGCGAACACTGTCTTTGGGAACTCGGCGTTTCTGAAACTGGATTTCGCCGCCCTCCCTGTGTTTTTCCACCAGATACAACATATCGTCACTTTCGCCGACGATACAGGCCGTGACCACATCGAGGTTGTTGAGCTGGAGAATTGATGGCTTGCAATCACGAATCTCTTCGTAGGCTCTCAGCTTGCCATGTGCCATCGACTGCGCGTACGCCAGCGACCAGATGATCCAGGCGAAAAATGCCAGCAGGCTGATCAGCAGTGCGCCGGATATCGGCGTCGTGGCTTTCCTGTAGCTCTTCTCCAGCCTGCGCAGCATTCGATAGCGACGTGTGTGGATCCCCAATTCCCGAGTGGGTAAAACACGGTCAGGGTTTTCGGTGAAGTACATCAGGCAGGCGAAAACCAGGACCGCTGCGGTGAAGATAAGCAAGGCCGCCAGTTTGACCAGAATGTGGTTTCCGCCGTACACCACGTAGTGATAAGTGTCGTAGCCGAGACGGTTAACGGGCACGCCGAGCACCTTGTTATAAGTCTCCAGATAGGCGTAGCCGTTTGAGTAAAACAGCGCAAACAGCAGCAGCATGATCGGCAGGCTTTGACGCTTTAGCAGTCGCCATAACCACGCTGCGCTCAAGCGGGAAGCGGGGGTATTGGATACTTTCTGTTCGTCCATGAGGGTTCCTTTTTATAGGACTGCGAGTCTAGCGAGCACAATGGGCCTTGCCCAGGCCAACTGCGCGCTTCTGCTCGTGCACATGAGTTTGAATGTTTTGCATGAAATCCCGACGAGTGTGCTTCACCATTGCACCATCCAGATTGAGAGGAACACCGCGTCCATGAGCGCACTGATCGAAACCCGCGCCCTTACGCGCATGGACGAGCGCCGCCACGTGGCCTTGCTCCAGCCCACCGATTTCACCTTGAATGCCACCGATCGCGTGTCGATCACCGGCTCATCCGGCTCGGGCAAAAGCGTGTTCCTGCGCGCACTCGCCCTGCTGGACGCGCCCAGCTCCGGGCAGATCCTGTGGAACGGCCAGCCGATTAACAACGCGCAGATTCCTCACTACCGCTGCCACATCAGCTACCTGTCGCAACGCCCGGCGCTGCTCGACGGCACAGTGGAAGACAACCTGCGCTTCCCGTTCAGCCTGAAGACGTCGCGCAAACGCCGCTTTGACCTGGCGACGGTGACCACGCTGTTGGGCCACGCGGGTAAGACTCCGGATTTTCTGGCCAAGCGCGCCGCCGACCTGTCGGGCGGTGAGTCCCAGGTGGTTTCGCTGATCCGCACCCTGCAGCTCAACCCCGAAGTGCTGTTGCTCGACGAGCCCACCGCCGCCCTCGACCCCACGTCTTCCCGCGAAGTGGAAGCGCTGATCGACGCCTGGTTTGCCGTGGATCGCTCCCGCGCCTGTGTCTGGGTCTCCCACGACCTCGAACAGGCCCGGCGCATGAGCGACATCCATTTGCAGATGAGTGCCGGTGTATTGAGTGGAGTGGCCCAGCCATGAACTATCAGAACCTTACCGCGCTGGACATGGGCATCGCCGCCTCGCTGATCCTGATCAACGGCGCGCTCTCCCTGCTGTTGCGCCTGGGCCTGGAGCGTCAGTTGTTGTGGGCGGCTGTGCGCACCGTGGTGCAACTGCTGGCCATCGGTTATCTGCTGGGCTGGGTGTTCGAGTTTGCCTATTGGTACGTGGTGCTGCCGCTGATGTGCGCCATGACGCTGATTGCCGGTATCTCGGCGGCGGGGCGCGGGCGGCGCACGTATCGGGGGCAGCGCGTGGACAGCATCCTGTCGGTGTGGGGCAGTTCGTGGCTGGTGACGGCGGTGGGCTTGTTTGCGGTGATTCGCATCCATCCGTGGTACGAGCCGCAGTATGCGATCCCGATCCTTGGCATGATTCTGGGCAACACCCTGACTGGCGTGTCGCTGGGGATAGAGCGCATGACCCAGGAACTGACGTCGGGCCGCAACACCATCGAAATGATCCTGGCCCTTGGCGGCTCGCGCTGGGAAGCGGCCCAGGAAGCCATCCGCCAGGCGGTGCGCGCCGGTATGATCCCGACGCTGAACCAGATGACGGTGGTGGGCATCGTCAGCCTGCCCGGCATGATGACGGGGCAGGTACTGGCGGGGGAGAGTCCGGTGGACGCGGTGCGGTATCAGATCGTGATCATGTTTCTGATTGCCGCATCGTCGGCGTTGGGCACGGTGGGGGCGGTGTTGCTCACGTATCGGCGGTTGTTTTCGGTGAGCCATCGGTTTTTGCGTGATCGGCTGCAAGAACGTGCCTGATCGAGGTCTTGGCCTGGATCGCGTTGGACAGCGTGGTGATGACCACCGTGTTCAACCTGATCGTGGGTATTATTCGACGAGTGATTGTTTCACCGGATGAAATGCTGGATTGTAAATCCTGGTGATTCCAACGGCCGGGGCAGCGGCGGAACATGCGGGGCGTCGATACCCCACTTTTTTGGAGCCTTTCATGATCAAACTCTACGGTTTCCCGTTGTCCGGCCACTCACACCGGGTCGAGCTGATGCTGTCCCTGCTCGGCCTGCCTACGGAGTTTGTGCAGGTTGACCTCAAGCAAGGCGCTCACAAAGCCCCCGAGTTCATTGCCTCCATCAACCCGTTCGGCCAGGTGCCGGCCATCGATGACAACGGTGTTGTGCTGGCGGACTCCAATGCGATCCTGGTTTACCTGGCGAACACCTATGGCAACGGTCAATGGCTGCCGAGCGACCCGGTGGGGCAGGCTCGCGTGCAGCGCTGGCTCTCGGCCGCTGCCGGCCAGTTGCACGCCGGGCCTGCGTCTGCACGACTGGCCACGGTGTTTGGTGCCGAGGTCGACACCGCCGTCGCCATTGCCCGTTCCCATGCGTTGCTGAAACTGGTGGAGGCGCAATTGAGCCAGAGCCGTTTCCTGGTCGGCGAGCAACCCACTATTGCCGATGTGGCGTTCTACACCTACACCGCTCACGCGCCGGAAGGCAATGTTTCGCTGGCCGACTACCCTCAAGTGCGCGCCTGGCTCGCCAGCATCGAGGCGTTGCCGGGGTTCGTGGGCATGCCGCGAACGGCGGTGGGCTTGCAGTCGCAATAACTTTCTAGAGGCGTGCCGATGGACCGATTTCATGAGATGCAGGTGTTCCTGGCCGTGGCCGAGGAGGAGGGCTTCGCCGCTGCGGCGCGCCGCCTGAAAACCTCGCCGCCCAGTGTGACCCGGGCCATCGCCGCCATGGAGCAACGCATCGGCACCCAATTGCTGGCGCGTACCACACGCAGCTTGCACCTCACCGAAGCCGGCCAGCGTTACCTGGAAGATTGCCGGCGTATCCTGGCGGAGCTCGATGAAGCCGAGGAAGCTGCGGCGGGCAGTTATTCCATTCCTTGCGGCCATTTGACGGTGACCGCGCCGGTGCTGTTTGGCGAGCTGTATGTGGCACCGGTGCTGGGGGAGTACCTGGACCGGTTCCCGCTGGTGAATATCAACGCCTTGCTGGTCGATCGCGTGGTCAACATGACCGACGAAGGTGTGGATGTGGCGGTGCGTATCGGTCACTTGCATGAGCCGGGGCAGCAGGCGATCAAGGTCGGTGAAGTGCGCCGAGTGGTGTGTGCATCGCCGGCCTATCTCGAACAGCACGGGCAGCCTACGCATCCGTCGCAGTTGCGTGAAGCCAAGATCGCCACGTCGTCGTCCAGCCGGTTGGTGAGTGGCTGGGAGTTCGTCGACGGCGGCCAACCCTTGACCGTGTCCATCGAGCCACGTCTGGTAGTCACGGCGAACAATGCCGCGATCAACCTGGCGCGGTTGGGCTGGGGCATGACGCGTGTGCTGTCCTATCAAGTCGCAGCGGCGGTGGCGGCGGGTGAGTTGGAGATTGTCCTTGAAGCCTATGAGTCGGCGCCGTTGCCGATCCAGGTGGTGTTCCAGAAAAGCGGCCGGGTGCCGGCCAAGATCAACACCTTTGTCGACTTTCTCACCCACCGCCTGGGCCAGGACGCCGCGCTGAACCCGGCAATCAAGCGGCGCAGCTGATGGAGCGTTATCGCGATATGCAGTTGTTCGCCGCGCTGGCCGGGCAGCCTAGCCTGGCCTCGGCGGCGCGTGATGCACAGGTCTCCGGCCCGACCCTGGTACGCGCGATTGCCCGCCTGGAGGCGCGTTTGCGCGTGCCGTTGCTGGCGCGCAGCACGCGTGGCGTGAGCCTCACCGACGCCGGCAGCGCCTACCTGGCGGACTGCGTGCGCCTGCTCGCCGCGGTGGACGCCGCCGAAGCCTCCGCCAAGGGCCTGCATGTGCAGGCCCAAGGCAATCTGCGGGTGTTTTTGCCGTTCCTGTTCAGCCGCTATGTGATGGCGCCGGTCTTGGCCGACTACTTGGACCGCTATCCCGAGGTGAACCTGGTCGTCAGCTACCACGACTATTACCCGAACCTGCACGAAGAAGGGCTCGACGTTGCCATCCTCGTCGGAGAACTGCCCGATTCGTCATTGATTGCCCGACCGCTGGGGCACGTGCGGCCTATCCTTTGCGCCAGCCCCGACTATCTTGCTGTTCATGGTGAGCCTCAACGCCCGGACGACCTCAAGCAGCACCGACTGATCGCCAGCACCGATCAGGTGCATTGGGATTTTCCGGGCTATCAACTCAAGGCCCGCGCCCGACTCGGCTGCGCCACGGTGCAGGGCGCGATCAATGCGGCGGTGCATGGCGCGGGGTTGATTCGCTGCTTGAGTTATCCGGTGCACGACCACCTGCACAACGGGCAGCTGCGTCGAGTATTGCCGGACTTTGAGCCGCCGCCCCTGCCGGTGCAGGTGGTGTACCGCGAAGGCCGCAACGCACCGATGCGCGTGCGCAGTTTTGTCGACCACTGTGTGACGGCGTTGCGCGACTACCCGGCATTTCAGCTGGCGTAACAGTGGATTGCCTGGCGTGGTGATTCTCACGCCGGCTGACAGGGCGCAGCATCGACACATCCAACATGAGGTGCTCGCCATGAACCTGATCGAACAATCCCCCTGGCATGCCGGTGAACGGCACATACAAGCGGCGGTGGGCGTGGCCGACCGTATGGCCGTGGTCGGGCCCAAAGTGATCCGCGATCACCTGCCGGAACAGCACCGGGATTTCTACCCTTTATTGCCGTACCTGATACTGGGTGCGGTGGACGAGCAGGGCATCCCTTGGGCGACGATGATTGAAGGCGCGCCAGGCTTTGCCCACTCGCCGGATCCGCAGACCCTGCAGATCGACAGCCTGCCGTCCGCGACTGACCCGGCCCGCAACGCCTTGCGTACGGGAGCAGCCGTCGGCCTGCTGGGCATCGACCTCAACACTCGGCGCCGCAATCGCATGAACGGCCGAATCGGTGCATTCGATCACGAAGGTTTTTCGGTCGACGTGGTGCATACCTTCGGCAACTGCCCCAAGTACATCCAACTGCGCCCGGTCGACAGCATCGCCCGCAGACCCGGAACGGTGGTCGAACGCTTCAACGACCTGGACGATGCCGCGCAAACCCTGATCCGCAACGCCGACACGCTTTTCGTCGCCAGTTACGTCGAGGTCGATGGCCAACGTTCGGTGGACGTTTCTCATCGGGGCGGTAACTCAGGTTTTGTGCGGGTCGAGGGCAACGTGCTGACCATCCCCGACTTCGTCGGCAACCTGTTCTTTGCCACCCTGGGCAACCTGCAAGCCAACCCGGTGGCGGGTTTGTTGTTCATCGACTTTGAGTCGGGGGATGTACTGCAAGTGGCTGGACGGACCTCGTTGATTCTCGACGGCCCGGAAGTGGCGCTGTTCGAAGGCGCCCAGCGGCTGTGGACGGTGACAGTGGAACACGTGGTGCGCCGCCCAGCGGCGTTGGCGTTGCGGTGGCAGTTCGCGGAGTTTTCGCCGTTCAGTCTGGCGATGGGGAGTTGGTAGCCAGGCCCGGACCATAGGAGGCATTCGGGAACAACTGGTTGGTCATCTCGATGATCTTGCTTTGTGCATCGATAAACTTGCCCATTCGAGCGCCACCCGAGGTCGAGTCATACAGCGCCTTGCCCACCTGGCGGCCATTTTCAAACACCTGGATATCGGCATAGCTCATGTAAAGCGCCAGGTCCCAGCTCCATTGACCAATGTAGGTCGTCGACAGGGCGCAACTGGCCGGTGGGGTGCCGGGCCGCAGCTCACGAGTCTGGAACCCTTTGCTGCGCAACTGCGCGGTGTAGGTGGCATTGAACCCGGCACGCAAGCCTTCGGCGGGGATCATGCAGATCTCAGGCGCCTGGGCGCCGCTGAAGGCAACCGGCGTGACGGTTTGCTTGATGCTGCAGCCAGCCAGGGTTAAGGCGGCCAGTAAACAAGCGGGAGCTGTTATCAGGCGCATAGCGACGTCCATTTCTGCAGTAGTGGTTTGATGATAGCAGTGAAGGCCTGATGCCGAGCGCAGCATTTCAGACGCAGGGGATCGTCTGTATGGGAGCTGGCTTGTCGGATCGCCGCACTGCTATCGGGGGCAAGCCCTTATGCCAGTCAGTTAAGACAAACACTGTAACTGTGGCGAGGGAGCTTGCTCCCGTAGGGTCGCGAAGCGGCCCCAGCTCTATGTTTGATCAGGCTACCGGGCATTCCCGGTTCAGCGCTTCATCGACCAACAACTGCGCAATCTCGACCATCTGCACCACCGCCAGCACCTTTTTCAGGCTTGGCCCATCAAGGTGTTCGGCACAGTCATAGGCGCAGACAGCCGCTGACTCGAGCATCTCGCTGGCATTGCTCAAGGCGGCTTCGGTACTGAGTCCGGGACGGACGGTGAAAATGACATCGGGAGGAAGTTGCGGATTGTCATCCGAGGTGGATGGCGGGGGATTGGGGGTGACGTTTGTCAGGGTGAAAATCCTATGAATGAGCACCTCCATTTCGCTACCACACGAAGTAAGGAGGCGACTGTACACGGGGTGGTAGACCGGTCATAGAAACCCGGCAGGCCGAAGCCTCCCATGCACAGCCGCCACAAAGCAGCCCGCACAAAAAACGCCCATGAGCGTTTTGGGGTCTATGAAAGAACTGGGCTACCACACCCATTCGCTGAATTTGCAGCGACCCGCGAAGGTTAGCGGCGAGGTTCATCGGACGCAACCCGAAAGTTATTCAGGAACGGTCCGATAAAAAGGGCCTTCTATACCATTCGTGCCCCCCGGTTAACATTCAATTGCGCCATGCCCGGTGGTGACCCGTGCTTTTTGAGGCAATACTCCCTCACGTTTCTGCCTTGAGGTTCCAACCATGAATGTACCGAGCCGTCTTGCGCTCCTGATTGCCGCTGCCGCTGTCCTCAGCGCTTGTGGCGAAGCCTCCAGACTGCCTTTCCAGGCGGGTGTCGGGCCTGCGCCGCAACTGCCCGAGCCCAGCACTTCTTTGATCCCTACGCTCAAGGTCTCCAAGGCCGTGGGCTGGTCTGACGGTGTGCAACCCACCGCGCCTCAGGGCTTCACCGTCACGGCCCTGGCCGACAATCTCGACCACCCGCGGTGGGTCTACACCTTGCCTAACGGCGATGTGCTGGTCGCCGAAAGCAACCACCCGCCCATGCCCGAAGGTGCCACCGACGGCGGCACCGGCTTGATCGCCTGGGCACGCCGCACGGCAATGGGCGTGGTGATGGGCCGCATCGGCGCCGATGCACCCAGCGCGAATCGCATCACGTTGCTACGCGATGCCGATCACGATGGGCATGCGGAGGTACGCACCGAATTCCTGACTGGCCTGATGTCACCTTTCGGCATGGCGCTGGTGGGCAACGATTTGTACATCGCCAACGCCGACGCGGTGGTCAAGGTGCCCTACACCCCGGGCCAGACTCACATCGACGCAACTCCGGTGAAGGTCACCGACCTGCCGGCGGGCATTAACCATCACTGGACCAAAAACCTGCTGGCCAATCCCGAGGGCACCCGGCTGTATGTGACGGTTGGATCTAACAGCAATGTCGGCGAAAACGGCCTCGACGCAGAGGAGGGTCGTGCGGCTATCTGGGAACTGGACCCGGCCAGCGGCGAGAAACGGTTATTCGCCAGCGGCTTGCGCAACCCCAACGGCCTCGCTTGGAAACCGGGTTCTACCCAGCTGTGGACGGTCGTCAACGAGCGCGATGAAATCGGCAGCGACCTGGTGCCCGACTACCTCACCTCGGTGCAGGACGGCGCGTTCTACGGCTGGCCGTGGAGCTATTACGGCAGCCACGTGGATGTACGCGTCCAACCGCCGCGCCCGGACAAAGTCGCTCAGGCCATCGCGCCGGACTACGCCCTGGGTACCCATGTCGCCCCCCTGGGCCTGACGTTCTCCGACGCACGCGGCATGCCGGCCGCTTTTGCCGATGGGGTGTTTGTCGGTGAGCACGGCTCCTGGAACCGCAATCCGCAAGCGGGCTACAAGGTGGTGTTTATCCCGTTCAAGGACGGCAAACCGTCGGGCGCACCGGTCGACTTCCTCACTGGGTTTCTCAATGCCGAAGGCGAAGCGCAAGGTCGGCCGGTGGGCGTGACCCTGGATGAGCAGGGCGCCTTGCTGGTGGCGGATGATGTGGGGAACAAGGTGTGGCGGGTGGCGCAGAGCAAACCCTGACCGTCGATATGTTGCGGGATGTTGAACTGCCAGATTGAACGATGCCTTTGGGTTAGCCTTGTTTTCCTACCGACAACAAGGAAGCGTCATGCAACGAAAGGTCATCAATCCCACGACGGTATTCAACTCCCTGCAATACGGCTTCAGCCAGGCGCTTGAGGTGCCACAGGGGCGACGTATCATGCTTTCCGGCCAGGTGGGCGTGGATGCTGACGAGCGCACGGTGGGCGGAGGCATTGCCGAGCAGGCCGCCAAGGCGCTGGACAATATCGACAAGGTGCTGGCCGAAGTCGGGGGTGACCTTTCCGATGTGATCATGCTGCGGCTGTACATCGCCGAGTCCGCTCGTGACCAGCAGGAGCCGATCGCGCAGGCGCTGCGCCAGCGCTTCCCACATAACCCGCCGCCGTCTTCGTGGATTATCGTCAGCGGGTTGTCGTTGCCGGAATGGTTGATCGAGATCGAGGCCGAGGCGGTCGTTCCATTCAGTACCGAATCATCACCGATTTGAGTTCGGTGTAATCCTCGATAAACGCACTGCCGAACTCCCGCCCAACCCCCGAAGACCTATTGCCCCCAAACGGCACCGCGGGATCGAGCAGCGTGTGCATGTTCACCCACAGGGTGCCGGCCTGGATGGCCGGCACCATGCGCAAGGCCTTGCCCAGGTCGTTGGTCCATAGGCTGGCGCTGAGGCCGTAGGGGCCGTTGTTCATCAGCGCGAGCAGTTCGTCTTCGCTGTCGTAGGGCAGGAAGGTGGCGATGGGGCCGAAGGTTTCTTCGTTGAGCAGGGTGTCGTTGATGCTGTTGGCGAGGATCACCGTGGGCTCGACGTAGCAGCCGGGGCGGTCAATGAGGGTGCCGCCATGGATGATCGTGTTGTTTTCGGCGCGGGCCTGGTTGAAGTAACCGAGCAATTTGAGTTGGTGCTGGTGGTGGGTGACGGGGCCGAATTCGGTGCGTTCATCCAGTGGCGAGCCGATGTTCAGGCGACTAAGGCGCTGGCTGAGTGTGTCCAGCACCGCGTCGATCTGCGAACGGTGCACGAAGAAGCGCTCGGCCGCCGCGCAAATTTGCCCTGAGTGCAAAAAGCCCGCTTCGATGATGCCGTTCACCGCCGTGTCCACGTCCACATCGCGCAGGAAACCGGCAGCATTCTTGCCCCCCAGCTCCAGGGTTGCACGGGTGAGGCCGGCGCCCATGGCGCTGCGGCCGACCGCAATGCCCGTAGGCACGGAACCGGTGAAGGACACTTTGCGGGTGCCAGGGTGTTCCACCAGGCCTTTGCCGACATGGCCGCCGCCCGTCAATACATTGAGCACACCCGGTGGCAACCCGGCTTCGACGGCCAGCTCGGCGATGCGCAGAACGGTCAGCGGCGTGAATTCGCTGGGCTTGATGATGATGCTGCAGCCGGTTACCAGCGCGGAGGCGAGTTTCCAGATGGCGATCATGGTGGAAAAATTCCACGGCACGATGCCCACCACCACGCCCACCGGTTCACGCAGGGTGAATGCGGTGTAGCGTTCGCCGTTGAACGAGGGCAGCGACGGAGTGAGGGTCTGGCCGCTGAGCTTGGTCGCCCAGCCCGCGTAGTAACGCAGGAAGTGCGCGGCCTGGTCGACCTCGAATGCGCGGGCAATCTGGATGATCTTGCCGGACTGGCAGGTCTCGATCTGCGCCAGTTCTTCGCGATTGCGCTCCAGCAGGTCGGCGAGCTTGAGCAGTACATTGCTGCGTGTCGCGGGTAAAGCCTGGGACCACACCTGGAAGCCGCGGTTGGCAGAATTCACCGCCGCGTCGATATCCGCCAGGTCCGCATCGGCCACCTGGGCGATCACGTCACCGGTGGCCGGGTTGGTCACGGCCAGTGTCTGGCTGGAATGGCTGCGGATGTTGACGCCGTCGATGAACAGCCCATGGGGCCGACGCAAAAAGGCTTCGACTTGAGGCAGCAGCGGGATATCACTCATGGCGGGTTCCTGGCAGGTCACAAAGGAAAAACCGAGGGTAACCAAGCCACCGGGCCATGGCTTGACTCTGCCTGCCGTGCGAGATGTCTGTGGCTGCCAGCCCTATGAAAAGTACAATCTTGCCTGTGGAACGTGCATTTTCCAGCCGTGCCACCCCACCGATACTGGCCCTGCATCAGGCGCCGTTCCTCAACCCGGAGCGCGCGCCGGACTTCCAATAATAAGCAGGGCCGTCCATGAAAAAGCCAAACCCGCTCCTTGAAGACCTCAAGCCACTCCTGCCCATCATCGCCGCGAATGCCACACAGGCTGAACAGCAGCGTCAGGTGCCGGATGAAAACATGGCCTTGCTCAAAAGCATTGGCCTGCACCGCGCTTTTCAACCCAAGGCCTTTGGTGGCCTGGAACTCTCGCTGCCGGAGTTTGCCGATTGCATCGCCTTGCTTGCCGGCAGTTGCGCGAGCACCGCCTGGGCCATGAGCTTGCTGTGCACCCACAGCCACCAACTGGCGTTGTTTTCGGCCCAGTTGCAGCAGGAGATCTGGGGCGAAAACCCGCACGCCACCGCCAGCAGCAGTATTGCGCCATTCGGTCGTGTGGTGGAGGGCGAAGGCGGCGTGCACTTCAGCGGTGAAATGGGCTGGAGCAGCGGTTGTGACCATGGCGAGTGGGCGATTGTCGGCTGCCGTCGACAGAACGCCGAAGGCGGCCAGGATTACTGCTTCGCCGTGCTGCCGCGCAGTGACTACCAGATTCGTGACGATTGGTACGCCGCCGGCATGAAAGGCAGCGGCACCAAGACCCTGGTCATCGACAACGTCTGGGTGCCCGAACACCGGATCCAGAAAGCCAAAGACATGATGGAAGGCAAGTCCGCAGGTTTCGGCCTGTATCCCGACAGCCAGATTTTCTACGCGCCGTACCGGCCATATTTCGCCAGCGGGTTTTCCACCGTCAGCCTCGGCGTGGCCGAGCGCATGCTGGAGGTGTTCCGCGAAAAAACCAAAAACCGCGTGCGCGCCTATACCGGTGCCGCCGTTGGCGCGGCCACTCCCGCCTTGATGCGCCTGGCCGAGTCCACCCACCAGGTGGCCGCCGCCCGCGCATTCCTCGAAAAGACCTGGCAAGACCACGCCGAACACAGCGCCGCGCACCGTTACCCGAGCCGCGAAACCCTGGCGTTCTGGCGCACTAACCAGGCCTACGCGACAAAAATGTGCATCGAAGCCGTGGACCGTCTGTTCGCCGCTGCCGGCGGCAACGCCTGGTTCGAACATAACGAGATGCAGCGCCTGTTTCGCGATTCCCATATGACCGGCGCCCATGCCTACACCGACTACGACGTCTGTGCGCAGATCCTTGGCCGCGAGCTGATGGGTCTGGAGCCGGACCCGAGCATGGTGTGACGCGTTCTTCCCCCACAACAATCAGGGCGCCCGTTCGACGGCGCCCGGGAGTCTTGCATGTCTGACAGCAGCCTTTTCGACCCACGGGCCTTTCGCCGTGCCCTGGGCAACTTTGCCACCGGCGTGACCGTGGTCACCGCCGCCACCGCATCCGGGCGCAAGGTGGGTGTGACCGCCAACAGTTTCAACTCGGTATCCCTCGACCCACCGCTGGTGCTGTGGAGCATCGACAAGCGCTCCAACAGCCATGAGGTGTTCGAGGAGGCCAGCCATTTTGCGGTGAACGTGCTGGCGGCCGACCAGGTGCACTTGTCGAATAACTTTGCGCGCCCCCGTGAAGACCGCTTTGCCTTGATCGAATACGAACCGGGGGAGGGTGGCTCGCCGGTATTCGCCGATTGCTCGGCACGGTTCCACTGCGAGAAGTACCAGCAGGTGGACGGCGGCGATCACTGGATCATGATCGGCAAGGTGGTCGCCTTTGATGACTTCGGGCGTGCGCCGCTGTTGTATCACCAGGGCGCTTATGCCGAGGTCCAGGCGCTGCGTCCCTGCGCGCCCGAGACGGTTCAGAACGGCACGGCAACCACCAACTGACTGTAGACGTTGGTGCCGTTGCCCCCGACCTGATTGCCGCCGGTCTCTGCAGCCTGGTTGGGCTTGTAGAGACCCAGCAGCGGCGTGATGATCAGGTGATCGTTCACCGCCCACTCGGCGTACAGGTCCAGCTCACGGCCATCCAGGTTGCGTTGGCCACGGGTGCTGACGGTGGTGTAGTCGAAAAACAGCGCGCCGAGGGTGACGTTCTCCAGCGGCTTGACCTTGAGCGCCACGTGTTGCACTGAGGTGTTGGTGTTGTAGGGGCCGGAGTAGTTGCCGGCGACTTCACCCTGCACCCAGGTGCCGTAGCCCCGGCTGAAACCGGAGAACATGGCGTCCCAGTTCTTTGAATAGCGCGCGTAGCGGTAGGTCAGGTCCGGCGACCAGGGCAGGTCGGCGAAGGTGTAGCCGGCTTCGGCGTAGCCCGCATTTTGCTGGCTGTCGCGGCGGTCCTGGCGGGCCAGTTCGAAGGCGAAATGCGCGTTGTCGATACCCGCATTGCCCGCGCCACGCAGGCTATAGAGGTTCATGCCCTTGCGTTGGCGCTGTACGTCGCTGGCGAAGCGTTCATCCACGTCGATTCCGTGAATGTAGGTGAGCCCGAGCGTGCCCGGTGCCGCGCTGTATTCCAGGGTGCCGGCGGCCATTTCAGTCATGGCCTGGGCGGGGTTGTCGGACTTGATCCACATCAGGCTGCCATGTACGCCGTCTTTGCCGCCCAGGCGGATCACGGCGGTCTTGTCGAAAGCATGCCGAGCGGCAATGTAGTAAGCGCCGCCACGGTTGAAGTCCCCATCGCCCACGCCCTTGCCGAGGTTGGGACCGTCATCATTGATGAGAAAGCCGTCGCCCAACAGGATGATTTGCCGGCCGAACGACAGGTCTAGACCGTCCTTGCCCAGGGCCGGGAACAGGTCGCCGGAGCGCCAGCCGGCGAAGGCTTCGTCAAACTTGGTGGTGCGCTCCTTGCCCGTGGTGACCCCCGACGCATCGCCATCGCCCCAGGTGCCGGAGCTCACCAGGTTGGCCGTGCCATACACGCCGCCAAAGGCGCCCAGGCTCTGGTCCACGCTCAGGCCGTACTTGATAAACGCCTCGCGCCAGGTGGAACCGCCGCTGCGCCCATCGTAGTTCTTCGGACTGTTGAACATACCGTACACGGCGAGGAAATTGCCGGTGACCTGAGTGTCGGCATCGGCATACAACTCAATGGCCTGGGCCTGGCCCACCAGCAGCGCAATGCCCAGGCCGACCGCCTGGCGCAGGCGGCGATTTTTCAGTGTGTGCTCCATTGTTATTGTCCCCATCTTGGTTAAGAGTGAGGGCGCATTAGGGCGAGCGTTGGAGGCCTGAGTCTTTTCTCTGCGTGCCAGGGAATTGACCCAGGCCGCCACGCCATACGTTGTGGCAGGGAGCAACAAAACCGGCGGCAGACAGGGGCAAGACGATCAACTCGAGTGGGGCGCAGAGTGCTGACACATTAAAAAAACCGCTTTCGAGGACCCCAACATGTCGATCAACGACCGGCTCACCGCGCACCTCAACCGGGGCACGGTAGGTTTCCCCACCGCTTTGGCCAGCACCATTGGCCTGATCATGGCGAGTCCGGTGATTCTCACCGCCACCATGGGCTTCGGCATCGGCGGCAGCGCGTTTGCCGTGGCAATGCTGATTGCCGTAGTGATGATGCTGGCCCAGGCCACCACCTTCGCCGAGGCCGCCTCGATCCTGCCCACCACCGGCTCGGTGTACGACTACATCAACTGCGGCATGGGTCGTTTTTTCGCGATCACCGGCACCTTGTCGGCGTACTTGATCGTGCATGTGTTCGCGGGCACCGCTGAAACTATCCTGTCCGGCGTCATGGCCCTGGTGAACTTCGAACATCTCAACACCTTGGCAGAGTCGGCCGGCGGTTCATGGTTGCTGGGCGTCGGCTTCGTGATCGTCTTTGGTGTGCTGAACGCGTTTGGGGTCAGCGCGTTTGGCCGTGCGGAAATCATCCTCACCTTTGGCATGTGGACGACCCTGATGGTGTTCGGCGTGCTGGGGCTGATCGCCGCGCCCGCCGTGCAGTTGGACGGCTGGTTCGGTGAGTCGCTGGTGGGCACCGACCTGATCACCGTGCTGTCATTGGTGGGCATGGCGATGTTCATGTTTGTCGGCTGCGAATTCGTCACGCCGCTGGCGCCGGACCTGCGCCAATCGGCCAAGGTGATGCCACGCGCCATGATGCTGGGCCTGATGGGCGTGGCCACGTGCATGTTCATCTATGGCGCCGCAATGAAACGCCAGGTGGAAAACGTGGTACTCGATGCCGCCTCCGGCGTGCACCTGCTGGACACGCCCATGGCGATCCCCAAGTTCGCCGAGCAGGTGATGGGCCAAATTGGCCCCCTGTGGTTGGGCATCGGCTTTCTGTTCGCCGGCGCGGCCACTATCAACACCTTGATGGCCGGTGTGCCACGGATTCTGTATGGCATGGCGGTGGATGGAGCGTTGCCCAAGGTTTTCACTTACCTGCACCCACGTTTCAAGACGCCGCTGCTGTGCATCCTGGTGGCGATGCTGATTCCCTGCCTGCACGCGCTGTACCTGGGGGGCAACACCGACAACATCATGCACTTGGTGCTGGCGGCGGTGTGTGCGTGGAGCTTTGCCTACCTGCTGGTGACGATCTCGGTGGTCAGCCTGCGTATCCGTCGGCCGGATTTGCCGCGGGCGTATCGTTCACCGTGGTTCCCGCTGCCGCAGATCGTATCGAGCATCGGCATCCTGCTGGGCATGTGGTTCATCACGCCTCCGGGCATGAACCCGGCGGACATCTATGTGCCGTTTGGCGTGATGCTGGGCGGTACGGCGGCGTACGCGCTGTTCTGGACCCTGGTGGTGCAGAAGGTCAACCCCTTCAAGCCGGCTTCCGTGGAGGAAGTGTTGGCAAAGGAATTCAGTCATCAACTGGAGCAGGCCGATGAGGGTCATGGCGACTTTGCGGCAAAGACTGTTTGAACTGTTTCGCACCGGTCGTGCCCCGACGGGGTATCGGCCAGGGGTGACCCTGGCGCACCTGCGGCGCAACCTCGGGCTGGCGACGCTGGACGTGGAGGGGGTGGCGTTCGAGATTGTCGAACGCACCGAGTCGCAGTTGTTGATGCACCTGGTGCTGACTGAATTCGTCCTGCAGGTACCCGCTGCGACAGGGGGCACGGCGAGCTTCGAGGTGCACCATGGCGGCGCGATCCGCCGCACGGGCCTCCGTGTGAGGTGCCGTTCCGGCGACCAGGCGCTGGGTCGCGAGTTGCAGGTGCGATTGCTGGCCGACACAGCGCTGTTCCAGGCGCTGATGCCGCTGGATTTCAAACGCCTGCGCATCCAACTGCAAGACCAGCACTGGTGCGTGCGCCTGGAGCATATGGGCGGCAGCGAGGTGGTCAATCGCCTGCCGGCGTTTCGGCGTTACATCGCGCTGAGCCCGGTGCAACGCACCCACCTCCTGGCATCCCTGACAGGCCTGCAGCGGGTACTGTCACACCTCTAAAAAACGACCCACGCTGCGAAGCGCTACTCATCGTGGGTGCGCGGACCCGCAGGAGCCGGCGCCTATCCTTCCCATTGGCATCAATAGTGCTACTCCAGCAGCACACCAGATGTTGTTGCGTGCATATAGATAACATGTTAACTATTGCACCAGAACAACAAAAAGAAGCCATTGCGGAGACACCCCATGAGCATCCCACAGCATGCACACGACGGGCTGGACACCTGGAACCGCGAGCTACGCGCCGCGTGCGGGTATTTCGACACAGAACTGGCCTTCAACCGCTCGTTGTTCATCGGCGAGATCAGAGACCTGCCGCGCGGCCTGGCCCTCTTGCGCACCAATGCCGGGCTGATCAAACGCCCGGCGCACCACGCCGACCATGACAACGACCAGGACTGTTTCCTGATCAGCCAGCGCAGCGGCTACTCGCAGATCGTGCAGAACGGCCAGGCCCTGCAACTGGCCCCCGGCGAGATGCTGCTGATGGACTCGGTGGGCTCCATCGAAATCACCCCCTTCGGCCTGATCGAACACGCCTCGCTGTCATTGTCGCGCCCGCAGGTGTGCAAGCACCTGGGCGGCGACGCACGGGCCTTCGGCAAGATCTCCTCGACCAAAGCCTGTGGGCGCATGCTGCATGTGCTGATGGACCAATTGTGCAAGGACGACACCGAAGACGGCGCGGGTGAAGTGGAGGCGCTGCAAAGCGCTTTTGTATCGCTGTTGGGCTCGGCCCTGGAGCAGGGCGACGAGTGTCGCGAAGGCTTGGCACTGCTGCAGGGCAACAACCTGCGCAGTTATGTGCAGAAGGTTATTGATGAGTCCCTGAGCCAGCCTGGCCTCAGCCCGATCGGCCTGGCCAACCGCCTGAACATTTCGGTACGCCACTTGTACCGTCTGTTCGAAGAGCAGGACGACAGCGTTTGCCGCTACATTCAGCGCGCGCGGCTCAAACGCAGTGCGGATGACTTGACCAACCCGTTCCTGCGCAGTGAGTCGATCACCTCGATAGCCTACAAGTGGGGTTTTACCGATTCGGCGCATTTTAGCCGGTCGTTCAAGAAGCAGTTCGAGGTGTCGCCCAAGGATTTCCGTTCGAGCCGCATGCAGGCGGTGGGGGCGTAGGAAGGTCAGACTTCTGGCAGGGTGGACCCGCCGTCCACCACCAGGGTCTGCCCGGTGATGTAGCCGGCGAGGTCGGAGGCAAGAAACAGCATGGCGCCGGCAATATCCGCCGCTGTTCCCAAACGCCCCAGTGGCACGCGACTGGCGATGGTGACGTTCAACGCGGTATCGCCCAGGTTGGCCATCGCCGGCGTGGCGATCATGCCCGGTTCCACGCCATTGACCCGCACATTCAGCGGCGCCAGTTCCAGCGCTGCATTGCGGATAAAACCGTTGACGCCGGCCTTGGACGCCGCGTAGTGGCTGAGGCCCGGATAACCGACACGGTTGCCGGTCACCGAAGAGGTCACCAGCACGCAGCCCCGGCCTTGTGCGCGGAACGCCGGCAATGCGGCCTGGGTCAGCCAGAACAACGCCGACAGGTTAACCGCCAGGGTGCGCTGCAGGAGGTCCGGGGTGATGTCTTCAAAAGCCGTCAAAGGAAAATACCCGGCGTTGTGCACCAGAATATCCAGCTGCGGCAGCCCTTGAACGCACTCAAACACAGCCTGGGATTCGGCCAGGTCGACGCCCACCGCTGTAACTCGGCAACCCTGCGCGGATAACTCAGTCGCCACCGCCTGAGCCTGTTCCCGCTGCCGATCGGCGATTACCACCCGTGCGCCACGTTGGGCAAACGCCTTGACGATGCCTCGGCCAATGCCCTGGGCGCCGCCCGTGACCAGCACCACTTGCCCGCTGAAATCCAGGTCATTCATGGGCATTCTCCAAGTGAGCGAAAGCCAGCGTGGGCACATCGACAATGCTGGAACCGCCATCGGCCACCACCGTCGCCCCGGTAATGATGGACGCATCACTGGAAGCCAGGAAGCGACACACCTTGGCGATCTCGTCGGCACTGGCGGCCCGTCGCAGCGGCACGTCGGCGCAGACCCGGTCATAGGCTTGCTGCAACGTGTCGCCAAAAGCCTCCATCAGCGGCTGCATCTCCGCATCGGCCATAGGTGTACGTACCCAGCCGGGGCAGACCGCGTTCACCCTTACGCCGTGCGGCCCATAGTCGCGCGCCAGCGAGCGATTGAGCCCGAGCAACGCGTGTTTGGCCGTGGTGTAGCCGCACACCTCAGGCCCCGCCGCCAATGCGGCGATGGAGCCGATCAACACGATATTCCCCGCACTTTCCTGCAACAACGGCAAGCAGGCGCGGGCGCTGTAGAACGCGCTGTCCAGATTGCTGCGCAGGGCGCTTTCCCAGGTGCTCGGGCTGGTCTGGGTGGCGCTGCCCAGGCCATGCCCGCCAGCACAGGCGAGCAGCACATCGAGGCGCCCGTGTTGCTCGCGGATCTGGTGGATAAACCCGTCCCAGGTCTGCGGGCAGGCGGCATCACCCACCAGGATCAGGCCGCCCGTGTCCTGCGCAACCTGTTCCAACGGCGCTCTGCGCCGACCGATCAGCACCAGGCGTGCACCTTCCTGCGCATACAGCCGGGCACACGCTGCGCCGATGCCTGTGCCGGCGCCGGTGATCACCACCGTGCGCGGCTCAGTCATCGGGATACTCCGTGCGGTTGAGCACCTGGCAATACGAGCTGATGGGGAAGTTCGACAGCGCATCGAAGGACGCACCCGCATAGCCGAAGATCTTGCCGTCGCTGCGGTGTTGTTGCAGGTCGATCAGCACCAGGCCGAGGGTCGGCACGATCTTCTCCTGCCATACGAACAGATACAGCTGCTCGGCGATCTTGTAGGAGTGGCAGCGGTCGGTGTCGCACAGGCCTTGTTCTACACCTTTGAGGCATTGCCAGGCGTAGAAGCGCTCGTTGAGGTAGATGTGTTCGTAGACTTCGCTGGGGCTGTAGCGGTAGTGGTTGCGCAGGCCCACCAGTTCATCGGTGGGCGCATGCAGGCAGTGGCCGGCCTGCCACGGGCGGTCGAGGCTGCCATGGAGGAAGTCGACTTCGACCGAGGTCAGCGGTTTCCCGGCGAGGGCGCGGTGATAGAGGCCTTCGTGAGTCTCGGCGTGGTCCGGCAGGCGCCCGATCACCGCCGTGAATGAGGTGTTCGGTGCGTCCAGCACCAGGCTGATCGACCAACTGTGCCCGGCCTCATGCTTGATGAAGTCCACCAGATACAGCCCTGGACGGATCGAGGTGGCGCGGTACGGCGCACTGCCGCTGGAGTGCCCGTCAGCGGCGTGCCAGGCCAGGCGGTCCTGCTCGAAACGGTGCTCGATCTGCCAGCCGTTGGCGAAATGCAGGGTGAAGGTTTGGCCCGCCAAGTCGGCGAGGTTGGGCAGGATGAAAGCGTCCGGGGCGAAACCGTCGGCCAGCGCACCGACGGTGATCCAGTCAGAAGAGCTCGTCATGGCAATGTCTCCTTTATACGACGGCGAAGTAGTGTTTAACGAAGCTTTCGGTGAGCACTTCCCACAACACTGGCGTGCCCTTGGTCACGAACCAGCTGTCACCGGCTTTGTAGTGCGTGGATTGGCCGGTGGACTCGTCGGTGAGCCGCACTTCGCCGGTCACCACCGTGGCGTGTTCGGCGAAGGGGTAGACCATGCGGAATTTGCCCTGGGTGGTGCCAAAATAGGCGCTGCTGACCGGGTCGGTGGGCGCGCCGAAGGTCATCTTGCCGAAGGCACGCACTTCGCCTTCGAGAATCTGCGAGCCGAGGTCGGCCACGGTGCCCCAGGCGTCGAGTTCCGACAGCTGGATGTTGTGCTTGAGGGTCGTGAGAGTCATGGCGTTGCTCCTGATGAGGACAAAATGTAGGAGCGAGCGTGCTCGCGAAAAACGCAATGGCACCGCGATCAATCGGAATGCCCGCGTTATCGTTAACGATTTTCGCGGGCAAGCCCGCTCCTACAGGGGGGGTTAGCGGCGCCCGTTCCAATATCCGGACAGTTGGTGCCAGGATTTGCCCGCCGTCAGCAGCAAGGGGCGGATCGCGTCCTTGCCGATGATGGTCGGGCGATGAATCGAGCTGACCAGGTCATAGCGCGCCGAGCCTTCGCTCATGCCTTCGGCCAGGACCTTGCAGATGATGTGGCTGGGCGTCACGCCGAAGCCGGAGTAGCCCTGCACGAAAAACGCGTTGCTGCGCCCCGGCAAGGTGCCGACCTGCGGGAACAGGTTGGGGCTGCACGCCATGGGGCCGCCCCAGGCCAGGTCGATCTTCACGTCCTTGAGGTAGGGGAAGATCTTCAGCATGAGGGTGCGGTTCCAGGCCTTGAGGTCGCCGGGAATATGCTCCACCAGCGGCGTGGCGGCGCCGAACAGCAGGCGGTTCTCGTGGGTGACGCGGTAGTAATCGATCACCGGGCGAATGTCGCTGTAGGCCCCGCGAATCGGGCTGATGCGCTGGATCAGTTCCTCGGACAACGGCTCGGTCATCATCTGGAACGCGTAGGTGTTGATGGTCGAGCGGTGCAGCTCCGGCTCCAGCTTGTTGAGGAAACTGTCGCAGGCCCACAGCAGCTTGCTCGCGCGCACCGAGCCGCGGCCGGTACGCACGGTGATGCGTTCGCCATAACTGACTTCCAGCGCCGGGCTGTTCTCGAAAATCCGCACGCCATGGCTGGCCAGTGCGGTGGCTTCGCCCAACAGCAGGTTCAGCGAGTGCACATGCCCGCCGCCCATGTGCAGCAGGGCGCTGCTGTAGGCCTTGGAACCGATGATCTGCTGCACGTCCGAGCCGCCGAGAAAGCGGATCTCGTGCTGGCTGTTGACCGACTTGAAGTCCTTTTCCCAGGCGCGCAGGGTTTTTTCCTGGCGGGCGTTGAAACCCATGTAGCCGTAGCCGTGGCAGAAGTCAGCGTCGATGTTGTACTTGGCGATGCGGTTCTTGATGATGTCGGCGCCCAGGTCGCTGATCTCGAACACTTGGCGCAGACCGTCTTCGCCCACGTCCTTCTTGATCTTTTCCAGATCGTGGCCGATACCCGCCATGATCTGCCCGCCATTGCGGCCGGTGCCGCCGAAACCGAGGTAGCGCGCTTCGAGCACCACGATATTGGTGATGCCTTTTTCCGCCAGTTCCAGGGCCGTGTTGATGCCGGAGAAACCGCCGCCGATCACCACGACGTCGGCGTCGATGTCCTGTTCCAGGGTCGGGAAGCTGAGGTTGTATTTCTTGGTGGCGGTGTAATACGTCGGGGTTTCGATGTTGATCATGGCGCAGCCTGAAAAGGTGAAGGAAGGCTCTAAAGCGGATGCCTCCATTAGGGGCCCTGGCGGGATGGAAGTCTTGATCCTGCGTGCCCAGGCTTTTGATTCTGCGCGCCATGGGCGGTGCGATAGACAAGTTATAGCGCGCTCGCTGGCAGGGAATGCTAGAGTTTCGTTAAATTATTAACTAAATACGTCGTGACCCTGATTCCTATGCTCAAACCTCGCCAGTCCCTGACCCTGACCCTGCTGCAAGCCCGCGAAGCCGCGATGAGTTTCTTCCGCCCGTCCTTGAACGAACACGGCCTGACGGAACAGCAATGGCGGATCATCCGCATCCTTGAACAGTACGGTGAGCTGGAGATCTACCAGCTGGCGGAACTGGCCTGCATCCTCAAGCCGAGCATGACCGGCGTATTGGTGCGCATGGAAACCGCCGGTATGGTGCACCGGCGCAAAGCAGAGCAAGACCAGCGCCGGGTACTGGTGACCCTGGCCGACAAGGGCAAGGCCAGTTTCGAGTCCATGAGCCAGTGCATGGAGGCCAACTACCAGCGTTTGCAGGATCAGTTGGGCGAAGAGAAGTTGCAGACCCTGTTGGGTCTGCTGGATGACTTGAAGAACATCAACATCAAGCGTTGAGTCAGCACCGCACAACCCTATGTAGGAGCCGGCTTGCCGGCGATAGCGTCTTCAAGATCGTCATCGCCGGCAAGCCGGCTCCTACAGGGGGTTAATACACGCTACCGGCGTGGGTTGGCGTGGGAACGCTTTTGAACTTGCCGGCCAACGCCTGCAACCCGCGCATCAACACCGTGGTGTCCACGCCGACCGCCACAAACGTCGCGCCCAATTCGATATAGCGCCGCGCCAGGTTTTCATCGGCACTCAGAATCCCTGCCGCCTTGCCCGACTGCACGATGCGCCCGATGGCGTCTTCAATCGCTACCTGCACCTCGGGATGCCCAGGATTGCCGCGATGCCCCATCGACGCGCTCAAATCCGCCGGGCCGATAAACACACCGTCCACGCCCTCGACGGCGGCAATCTCATCCAGGTTCGCCAGGCCCTCAAGGTTTTCGATTTGCACCAGCAGGCACATCTGATCATCCGCCTGGTCGAGGTAGCCCTGGATACTGTTCCAGCGCGACGCCCGCGCCAGCGCGCTGCCCACTCCACGAATCCCCTCGGGCGGATAGCGCATGGCTCGCACGAGCTCGCGGGCCTGGGCGGCGCTTTCGACCATGGGCACCAGCAGTGTCTGGGCGCCGATGTCCAGCAGTTGCTTGATCAGCGCGCTGTCGCCGATCACCGGGCGAATCAGCGCCTGGCTGGGGTAGGGCGCCACGGCCTGTAGCTGGGCGAGCATGCCTTGCAGGTGATTGGGCGCGTGTTCGCCGTCGATCAGCAACCAGTCGAAACCAGCGTTGGCAGCCAGCTCCGCGCAATAGGCATCGGCCAGGCCCAGCCACAGGCCGATCTGTACCTCGCCGTTGCGCAGGCGTTGTTTGAAGCGGTTGACGGGCATGTCCATGACAATCCTCCAGGGTTCAGACGAAGCGGCAGGCGATCGAGCCGAGCAGGTCGTAGTCGACGTGGAATGTATCGCCAGGGCGGGCGGCGACCGGGCGCGTAAACGAACCACCGAGGATGATTTGCCCTGGTAGCAGGGTTACGTCATGGGGCGCCAGTTTGTTCGCCAGCCAGGCCACGCCCTTGGCCGGATGGTTGAGCACGGCAGCCGAAACGCCGGACTCTTCGATCACACCATTGCGGTACAGCACAGCCGGCACTTTGCGCAAGTCGATCTCGGTTGGCCGCACCGCGCGACCGCCCAGCACCACACCGGCATTCGCGGCATTGTCGGAGATGGTGTCGAATACCTTGCGTGTTGCGTTGGTCTGCGGGTCGACCTGCTGGATGCGTGCGTCGATGATTTCCAGCGCCGGGATCACCCATTCGGTGGCGTCGAGCACATCGAACACCGTGCAGTTCGGGCCCTTGAGGGGTTTGCCGAGGATAAACGCCAGCTCGACTTCCACGCGCGGCACGATGAAGCGTTCGAAGGGAATGTCGCTGCCTTCGTCGAAGAACATGTCATCGAGCAACGCGCCGTAGTCCGGTTCGGTGATGTTCGACGACACCTGCATGGCCCGCGAGGTGAGGCCGATCTTGTGGCCCTTGAGCGTGCGCCCGTCCTTGATCTTCTGCGCGACCCAGGCGCGCTGGATCGCGTAGGCGTCTTCGATCGTGATGCCTGGATAGTCGAGGGAAAACTGGCGTACTTGTTCGCGGCTGCGTTCGGCGCGGTCCAGGTTGGCAGCGGCCGCAAGAATTTGCTGGGAGTCGAGCATGGCAAGGGTCCTTAACGGGGATTTACGATGGCAGCGTGGGTGCGCAGCACCAGCAGGCCGCCGAGGGCGATAAATACAGCGAGTACGTACAGGGCCAAGCTGGCGCTCTGGGTGGCGTCACGCATCCAGCCGATCAGGTAGGGCGCGAGGAACGCGGCGATGCTGCCGAACGAGCTGATCATGGCGATACCCGCTGCCTGGGTGGTGTTGGAGAGAAACGCCGGCGGCAGTTGCCAGAACATCGGCAATGCGGCGCTGGCGCCCATGCCGGCGACGATCAGCCCACCCATCACCAGCAGCGGATTACCCGGCGCCAGGCCCGCCACGGCGATACCGACGGCAGCCATCAGCAGCGGCACGCACAGGTGCCAGCGACGTTCGCGGTGGCGGTCGGAAGAACGCCCGCAGCCGATCATGAAAAAGCATCCGGCCAGGTACGGTAAGGCGCTGAGCAGGCCGACCTGGCTGTCGCGGCCGATACCAGCGCCGTGGATCAGCGTGGGCATCCAGAACGCCAGGGTGTTCACTGCCAGCATCACCGCGAAATACACCGCCACCAGCAGCCAGACCTGCGGGTCACGCAGGATGCCGCCGAACGAGGTGATGGTCTTGCGCTGTTCCTCACTGCGCAGTTGGGTCTGCAACTGGCGCTTTTGCTCGGCCGTCAGCCAGTGCACCGAGTCGAAGCCGTCCGGCAACCACTTGAGCACCACCAGCCCGAGCAGCACCACCGGCAGACCTTCGATCAGGAACATCCACTGCCAGCCGCGCAGGCTGCCCACATCATGGAAATGTTCGAGGATCGCTCCCGACAACGGCCCGCCCAGCACGCCCGCCATGGGCACGGCAATGGCAAACAACGCGGTGACCTGGGCACGACGGCGTGCCGGGTACCAGCGGTTGAGAAACACCAGGATCCCCGGGAAAAATCCGGCCTCAGCCATCCCCAGCAGAAAGCGCAGCACATAGAAACCACGGGCGCTCTCCACCCACAGCATGCCGGTGGACAGCAGCCCCCATACCACCATCAGGCTGGCGATCCAGCGCCGTGGGCCGACGCGGTCCAGCGCCATGTTGCTGGGCACGCCAAACAACGCATAGGCGATAAAGAACAACCCGGCGCCGAAGCCGTACACCGTGTCGCTGAAATGCAGGTCGCTGCTCATCTGCATCTTGGCGAAGCCGATGTTGATGCGGTCCAGGTGGGCGAACAGGTAACACACCAGCAACAGCGGCATCAGGCGCCAGGTCACTGAACGATGGGTGCGGTCGTGCTCGGCCAGCACGCGGCTGGCAGTCGATTGGGCTGTGCTCATGATGTTGTACTTTTTGTCTGAGAGGCCGTGGGAGGAGGCCCGTGGGCGCTGGCTTGCCAGCGCCTATGGGGTTGCGTGATCGGTGGAGACCGTCGGGTTGTTCAGGAACGCATGCACATTGTTCTGCTTGAAATTGAGCTGCGCGTGCAGCTCGACCATTTCGAACGACAGCGCCAACAGGCGTTGCGCCTGCAGCTCGGCGAAGTGCGTGGTGATCACCGCAAACACGGTCTCGGCCACTGCTTGGCGCGTGCTCAGGTCGCGACCGTGGCCGACCTTGAGGGTCATGTGTACGAAGGCGTAATCGTGCTTGCCGTCGGCCATGCGCCAGGTGTCCAGGCGCACGCCGCGGCTGCGGATACCGCCCAAGGGAAACACGCCACTGTCTCCCAGCACGCGGTGGACCTTTTCAAACAGGCCGGGCAGGTCGGCCTGTCGTTCGATGTTGTCGGTGTACTCGGCGATGAAGTGCGGCATGGGTTTCTCCCAGGTTTACAACGGGAAAATCGCGTTGATCTGGCCGGTGCCCGAACTGCCGAACGGCGGCGTGATGATCTCTGCGGGCTTGGCATAATCCGGTCCGCCGAGCAGCCCCAGGAGCATGGCGGTGTCATGCATCTTGCCTTCGCCGAAGCAGTGCTCGGCGTAATCCGGCAGCATCGCGCAGAACGCCTTGAAGCGGCCTTGCTTCCACATCTCCACCACATGCAGGTCCATCTGCTTGTCGAACTCGCGGGTCCAGTTGTGGATGTTTGCTTCGGCCTGGCGGTCATCCGAGAAGCGGTGCGACAGGGAACCGGACGCCAACACCAGCACCTTGCGGTCGCTCTTTTCGATGGCCCGGCGCACGGCGGCGCCAAAGGCAAAGCTGTCTTCCAGGCGATGCCAGGCGCACCACGCGGCGATGGAAATGACCTTGAATTTCTCGTCCTCCGGCACGCCCATGTGCATGTAGCGCATGGGCACCAGCGTGCCGTATTCCAGCTCCAGGCTCGGAATGTTATGGGCCATGCTGCGCACGCCGGCCCCGTTGGCCTCGGCGGCGATCAGTGCACCCAGCTCGGGGCAACCGGGGTAGGCGTAGTCCATGTTCTTGATGAAGTGCGGCAGCTCGTTACTGGTGTAGGTGCCCTGGAACTGCTCGCCGCAGTTGACGTGATAACCGCTGTTGACCAGCCAGTGCACGTCGAACACCACTGCCGTGTCGGCGCCCAACTCACGGGCGCGGCGGCCGATTTCCTTGTGGCCGGCAATCGCCGCTTCGCGACAGCCGTGATGCTTGCCGGGCAGTTCCGACAGGTACATCGACGGTACGTGGCAGATCTTCGCCGCCAGGACCACTTCGCCCATGATGATTCTCCTGAATAGTTGTTTTTATTAGAGTGCGCATTGTCGCGGGTTACACACCCCAACGCGGGATGTGATGGCTGCCCATGGAAATGCACACGTTCTTGATCTCGGCAAACACTTCGAAGCTGTACTGGCCGCCTTCACGCCCGGTGCCGGAGCCTTTGACCCCACCGAACGGCTGGCGCAGGTCGCGCACGTTCTGGCTGTTGATAAATACCATGCCGGCTTCAATCCCGCGCGCCAGGCGATGAGCCTTGCCGATGTCCTGGGTCCAGATGTAGGAGGCCAGGCCGTACTCGGTGTCGTTAGCCAGTTGCAGGGCCTCGGCTTCGTCCTTGAAGGGGATCAGGCACACCACCGGACCGAAGATTTCTTCTTGGGCAATGCGCATTTTGTTGTTCACATCGGCAAACACCGTTGGCTGGATGAATTGGCCTTTGCTCAGGTGCGCCGGCAGATTGGCCGGGCGGTCCAGGCCACCGGCGAGCAGGGTAGCGCCTTCCTCGATACCAATCTTGATGTAGCCGGTGACCTTGTCGTAATGCGCCTGGGTGATCATCGAGCCGACTTGGGTCTTCGGATCCTGTGGGTCACCGACGATCAGGCGCTTGGCACGGGCGGCGAATTCGGCGACGAACTGCGGGTACACGCTTTCCTGGATAAAGATGCGGCTGCCGGCGGTGCAGCGTTCGCCGTTCAGGGAGAAGATGGTGAACAGCGCCGAGTCGAGGGCGCGTTCCAGGTCGGCATCCTCGAAGATCAGCACCGGCGACTTGCCGCCCAACTCCATGGAGTATTTTTTCAGGCCCGCGGTCTGCATGATCTTCTTGCCGGTGGCGGTGCCGCCGGTAAAGGAAATCGCCCGCACGTCCGGATGGCGCACCAGTGCATCGCCGGCCGTGGCGCCGTAGCCCTGGATCACGTTGAGCACGCCGTTGGGGATCCCGGCTTCCACTGCCAGGCGCCCCAGTTCATTGGCGGTCAATGGCGACAGTTCCGACATCTTCAATACCGCTGTGTTGCCCAGTGCCAGGCACGGTGCGGTCTTCCAGGTGGCGGTCATGAACGGCACGTTCCACGGCGACACCAACCCGCACACGCCCACCGGTTGATAGAGGGTGTAGTTGAGCATCTGGTCGTCCACCGGGTAGCTGTGGCCGTCCATGCGCGTGCAGACTTCGGCAAAGAAATCGAAGTTGTGCGAAGCGCGTGGGATCAACACGTTTTTGGTCTGGTGGATCGGTAGGCCGGTGTCGAGGGTTTCCAGCTCGGCCAGGTGCGGCACGTTCTGCTCGATCAACTCACCGAGCTTGCGCATCAAGCGTGCGCGCTCCTTGGCCGGGGTGTTGGCCCATTTGGGGAAGGCTTCCTTGGCCGCGGCGACGGCCAGGGCGACTTCCTCGGCGCCGCCGCTGGCGACTTCGCCAATCGCCTCGCCGGTGGCCGGGTTGTAGTTGATGAAGGTGTCTTTGCTCTCGACCTCACGGCCGTTGATCCAATGTTTGATCATGCTGATTACGCCTCTTTCCGGGCGGAGAAGAAGTCCGCCTCGCTGACAATCCGGTTGACTAGGCGGCCCACGCCTTCGACTTCCACTACCACTTCATCGCCGGGCACCACATCGGCCAGGCCCTCGGGCGTGCCGGTGGCGATCATGTCGCCGGGTTGCAGGGTCATGAAGCTGGACAGGTATTCGATGAGGTAGGGGATGTCGAAAATCATGTCGCGGGTGCTGCCTTCCTGGCGCAGTTCACCGTTGATCCAAGTGCGCAGGGTCAGGTTGCCTGGGTCGGGCACGTCGGCCACGTCGACGATCCACGGGCCGACCGGGGTGGTGGCGTCGCGGTTTTTCACGCGCAGGTTGGGGCGGTAGTAGTTTTCCAGGTAGTCGCGGATCGCGTAGTCGTTACACACCGTGTAGCCGGCCAGGTAGTCCAGGGCGTCGGCACGCTTGACGTTGCGCGCGGCCTTGCCGATGACAGCTACCAACTCGCACTCGTAGTGCATGTAGGCGACGTTGTCCGGGCGCCAGGTGACGTGGCGGTGGCCGGTGTAGGTGCCGACGGACTTGATGAAAGCCAGCGGTTCCGTGGGCGGGGTGAAGGCCAGTTCGGCGGCATGGTCGGCGTAGTTCAAGCCGAGGGCGAACATGTTGCCGGTGGCCGGGGGCAGCCACTCGACCTGATCCTCGGCGAGCAGGCGTCCATCGTCCAGGCGCACGGCGTTGTCGGCTTCGACCTGTACCGCGTGGATTTCATTTTCAAAGCGAATGCGCGCGCGTTTCATGCTGGGGTCTCCGCTTGAATATGATTGACCAGGCGGCCCACACCACTGATCTCGACTTCAACTTTGTCCCCCGGCAGCACGTCCACACGGCCTTCGGGCGTGCCGGTGATCAGCACGTCGCCGGGGTGCAGGGTCATGAATTCGCTGATTTCGGCGATCAACTGCGCAATATCGCGGACCCAATGGGCGGTGGAGTTTTCCTGGCGCAGTTCGCCGTTGACCCACAGCCTGAGGCTCAGTTGATTGGGGTTGGCCACCTGGTCGCGCGGGATCAAATGCGGCCCGAGTGCGCAGAAACCATCGCGGCATTTGGCTTTGACGGCGGGGCGGTAGTAGCTGTCTTCCGGCAGGCTGAACTCGTTGACCACCACATAGCCAGCCACATGGGCCATGGCATTTTCCAGGCTGACGCGGCTGGCCCGCAGGCCAATCACCACGCCTAAAGCAGGGCCGGGTTGCAGGCGTTCACCCTGGGGATGCAGCACCACCGCGTCGTGCTGATTACGCGTATTCGGGGTCTTGATAAACAATACCGGCTTGGTCGGCGGCTTCTGGTAGGGCGCCTGCTGGAAGGCGGCGAGATGCTGGTCCAGCAAACCCTGATAGTTCAGCGCAACGCCGAACAGGGTGCCGCTGGCAACATCATGCAGGGTACGGCTCATGCGTTTCTCCTGACGGTGGCGACTGCTGCATAGGCAGTTCGTTAAGTTGTTAACGTTATAATTAATATGTTAACTACCGTCAAGCGTGGCAAAATCGGTCAGCCTCAAAACAACAAGAAGAGAGCCACGTGAAGCCGATCCCCAACATCAACATCGGACAGGTCTACGACCAGCGTTACAGCGATGCCGAGGTGCATTACGACAAGCTCGGCAACCTGGCGGGCTTTTTTGGGCGCAACATGCCGGTGCATCGGCATGATCGGTTTTTCCAGGTGCATTACGTGAAAAGCGGCGCGGTGCGGGTGTACCTGGACGACCGCCAGTACGTGGAGTCCGGGCCGATGTTCTTCCTGACGCCGCCCACGGTGCCCCACGCTTTTGTCACTGAGGCGGATGCCGACGGGCATGTGCTGACGGTGCGCCAGCAACTGGTGTGGGGATTGATCGATGCCGACCCCAGCCTGGCCTCCGGCGCCGCCTGTGTGGCGCTGACGGCGGGTGACCAGGGGCTGGATCGGTTGTTCGAAGAGTTGAACGAAGAGATCAACGCCGCGAGGGCAGGGCGTGCCGCCGCGCTGGACAGCCTTACGCGGCTGATCATGATTCGCCTGCTGCGCCTGTGCGTTCACTCACTGCCCGCGCAGCCGACCCGCCATGAAGACCTGCGCATCTTCCATCGCTTCAACGAACTGATCGAGGCCCACTACCTGGAACACTGGCCGCTGGCACGCTATGCCGAAGGAATTGGCGTGACCGAGGCACGCCTGAATGATGTGTGCCGGCGCCTGGCCGACCTGCCCTCCAAGCGCCTGATCCTGGAAAGGCTGATGCAGGAAGCCAAGCGCCTGCTGTTGTTCACCGGTAGCTCCGCCAACGAAATCTGCTATCAGCTGGGCTTCAAGGATCCGGCGTACTTCAGCCGGTTTTTCCTTCGGTATGCGCAGGTGACGCCGGGGGAGTATCGGCTGCGGCAGTCGGGCTTGCGCTGACTTGCAACGCGCCGCCCAACTCAACGGCGCCGCAGAATCTGACGGTTTAAGTGCGGTCCCTGTGGGAGCACCCTTAAACCATTCTTTAGATGCTTTTCTTTTAAGGGGGCAAAGAACTAATTATAAAAAACTGTCATTTATAACAGTCGCTGCGCAGTTGATTTCGGCTTAAGTTTGGATGGGCGAATCACTGTGCGAGTGTTGAAATGATCGAGTTAAAGGATAGTGTGAAAACGTACAAGCCTTATACGTTAGAGTATCCGTCCTGGTTGTTTGGGACCGGCTTTAGCAAAGGTATTTACCATGATCGCCAGTCGCTGGGCATTGCGTTGCCTGCCGGTGCCAGCTTTTCAATTCGTCGATCGAGTCCAATGGACACCGTGTTAGAGTTGGATATGCTGAATGATAGCGGATCGACGGAAACCTACGTTAGGATCACTGGAGAGTGGACGACACTTACTGTGACTAGCGCATCGGTACCCTTTATTCGTACACCCTATATTCCCATTGATGTGCAAATTGAATATTCGGCGGTGGGTGAGCATGTATTGCCGACCTATCGCGCGGGTGATGATGCTGACTTGTTTTTTCGGCAATGGGATGAAACTGACTCGGCGTTTACACTTGTTCAAACAACGTATGCAAATTTGCTGGTGCCGGCAGTTGATAAGTCAAGGCTCAAGGAGCTGCATCAGGCGGAAGGTCTGGGCGCCCTTGAAGCCTATTATGTGAATGTGTTTGAATATTTTAATCGGTTGGCGGGTATTTCGCTTGATGCAACAGTGCCTACGGATAAAAATATTCTCAATCGTTATTTTATCAAGGCTGATAAGGACGGAGGAGGGTCAGCGTATTATGGTCAGTATTGGACCGCCCAAGTGGCAGCAACTATCGCGCCTTGTTGGCTGGATACCCGCCCCGATAATTGGTGTGCGCTGCATGAGATCGCTCACGGTTATCAAACGTTAGCGATGTATAATAGTTCGATACCGACCGGTGAGGTTTGGAATAATATCTACGCAACGTACTATCAGCATAAGATGATGGGCGACAGTGTGTATGAGCGTGGTTGGATGTATGGGGGAAATGCTCAGGCTACCTTTGATGCCGTGCGTAGTCGTATTGATAGTGACGTCCCCCTTTCGATGTGGCCCCTGAGTGAGTTGCTTTTCATATTTATGCTTGTCATTGATAAAGTCGGTGAGCCTGCATTTACCGAGTTTAATCAGTATTATCGACGACTCGCCAATGCTGAAGGGTTTAATTACCTCACCTTTCCTTTGGAAGATATCTTCGTCACACGCTGGGCTGAACGAACCAACCTGGATGTCGGCCCGTTCATGACGCAAGTGGGGGCCAACGTCACGAATGCGGTTAGCTTCAACACTGCCTATGGCAATTATCAACCCTGTTGCCCCTTGTACAGGGTTGTTCCTCCCGAACAGCTGGCCTCCATTCAACGACGCCTGAAGTTAAAGACGCCACTGTCTCTTGTTGATTGCAAATCCCTCCTGGAGACCGACCTCAAGGGCGACGTGACACTGAGAATGACAGAGCGAGCCTATTTCGAAAATAAAGGCAAATCCCTTGTCATTCGGACGGGTAGCAATATATCAAGGGTCGTTAAGGTGATTTCACCAACGTTAGAAGTAAAGGGGCTGCCAATCGGTGTTTATACCTTGCAGCCCCCGGCGATGACCAGTGGGAATCTCATCAAAAATTACACGTACGTGGAAGTTGCCGCCAATATGAACAATCTCGTTGAGTTAGATAGCGTGCTGGCGAAGGGGACTTCATTGGCTTCCCAAACAATTGACTTTTTGGGACTTGGCGATGGGAAAATTGCAACGTTATGTATTGATATAGAATCGTGCAGGGCTTCGTTCAGTGTTGTCAGTACCACGCCACACTCTTACTTTGGTTCTGCGACGTATGCAAGTGTTCTTGTTAGGGATTTGAATGGCTTTATATTGTGCGATGTGGTACTTCCGGGCGTGGGTGCGCTCGTGGGCGTGTATGAGTTTCCGATAGCCCCGGGTTGTACTGTCAACGTTCACCACCAGGAACCTGTTCGGCTGAGAGAAGTTCCGAGGTTGCAGCCATTTATTGACCTCAAGGCAATAGATAATTTTTTAGAAGTTACAACGCAGGGTTTTAAAAATATCAAGATGGGCAGCTGGCCCGCGGATAACCTCAAGACCAGAATTGCAGCCGCGGCCGATGAAATCAGAAAAACACCGCATGTATTGCTCCATGCTGGATCAGCACCTGTGATGGATGTCTTCGCAGCGATCCATACGTTCGACGGCGCCGAAAAAGACACGCTCATCGGCCTGTATAAGGACTTGATCATTTCTTACGCGGACACGGGGGGGCAGTCGTTTCGGGTAACTATTTTACCTGGAGTCAGCCTGGACTTGAAAATAGGTCGGTCGCGGAAATCAATATTAATACAGCGACTCAGCAAGTGGCTATCCAAGTGCACCCCGGTGCGCCGCACTATTATTTTTCAACGATCTATATTGCCGTATGGGTGAGGACTGCGACAGGTGAAGTTCTGTTCTCTCAGGAACTAAGAGGTACTGCGCCTGCTGAGGCCAGTTATGTAAGTCTGCCGTTTGTCAAAGGGTCTACGGTCAGCGTTCTGCACGTGGAGTCGGTACGCTCTGAATTGGTGAATACCGATACTCAAGCGCGATATCCGGTGAAACAGATACAGGTTGTTCGAGCGCTCGGCGACGGGAAGTTACAGGTCTGATCGCCCTCAATGATAACGTCGTGCGGGGACCCGCGAGAAGATCGACCTGTCGGGCCGATGAAACCTCTGTCTATCGAAGCGTTGGCACAAACGCCACGCTTCCATCCTCACGCTTATGAAACCACCGCTCATCATTATCTGGTTGGGTGGTTATCACCCCATGATCTTCGCCTAAGTACGCCAGAGGCTCCCCCACATGTGGTACTGCTGCCACGGCGCGCGTTTGGCCGCTTCTGTTCGCACATCCTCGGAGAGCGCAGTTACTACGCGGGTAAGCAGCCAGTGTTAGCTTCGCGCAGGTAGCAAACCCTTAGAGACAAACAGCGCCACTTGTCGGATTTATTCTGCACACCTGTCGAGAAAAGTTCTGTTTTGCAAAAAAAATCGATATTGGTGTTGGCTGTTGCTTTTGGTTAGACGATTTGCAACGTATTAATTTTATTTAGATTGATTTTTTAATGCGTGGGTGGCGACGGTTTTTATATTTTTGGCAATTGTTTGGCTTCCGAAATTCATGAATGAATTTTCCTAAAATTATAAGTTATATGTCCTACATAAATTTTTTATTGTTGTTGCGAGATTCTCCAGTCGGACTAGATTTGATTTTGTTGCTTGTTGATGAGCGACCTAAAGTCAATAGCTTCACAAAGCTGGAGATCCGACATGAACGAGGTGAGTGATGGTTTTTTATTGTGTGTCGAGACCGGTCTCGTTAGCGGCGTTATTTATAAAAGAACAGCTCAGAGAGCCTGTTGCATTGTTTTGGACGGTGATATCTCCAGTGGTGACCTACTATTTGATTACCTACGTGCGTGCGCCACTGAATAGTTCGGCTGTGGATTATCTCTCCAGTACTTCGTGGTTCTATGCTTTTGTGTCATCGAACGTGGCATTGTTTGGGCTGGCGTTTTACATGGTCGGTCGGAGGGAAAGTGGTTTTCTTCGGTCTTTTGTTTATACGGGGCGTACTAAGGTTGTCTTTTTGGTTGGGCAGTTTTTCGCATATACAGTTGTGTCGATATTGTATGGCTCTGTGTTTTATTTACTTACCCGTATTTTTTCAGGGCGTGTGGATGTTGCCGAGTATCTCGTGATTATTGGACGGTTTTACGTTTGTTTTCTTGTTTTTTCTATTCCCTCGCTGTTGCTGACACTGGTCCCGTTAGGTTTTCAAAATACGAGTACACTTTTTTCTATTGTGTCCCTCACGATGTTAGCACTTGGAATTCTGAGTGTGGGTCCAGTAAGTCCGGCATTAGGGGTTATCAGTTTTTTTAATCCGATGTGGTGGGCGAATAGGATTATGTTGGACGGAGTGATGGAATGTGGGATGGTTGTCTTGGTGGTTATTATTTCACTTCCGTTTTTGTTTTTAGTGATGTGCCGGTTTTTACTGATTAACCCTGTTTGGAGCCGTTACTGATGGCGGGACTTCTTGTAGATTCTCTTGATGTCAGATATGGAACTCATATCGTGTTTCATAAGGCTTCTCTGACAGTCGAGGCCGGCTCCATATCAGGCCTTCTCGGTCCAAATGGCTCCGGCAAAACCACCTTTTTTGATGTGCTGTGCGGCCTGAAGAAAATGGATGGCGGCGCGATAAACAACGCCTTCTCAAAGCTGCTCTACCTGTCGCAGATCATCAGCACACCCCCTGTATTTCGCATGTTCGACATCTTCAAAATGACCATGCTGTTTTGCTCTGACACCAAGGTCACCCAACAACATGCGCTTGATAAAATCGAAAAATGGAGCCCAGGCATCGCAGAGCGTTACGGCGAGATCTGGAACAAAAAATCTGCACTCTGCAGCTACGGGGAAAAACGCTGGTTTTTTACGTTGTCCCTGCTCTGCGCCAGCCCGGACCTTGTGATATTGGATGAACCCACTGCGGGTGTGGATCCAGAGTTCCGTTATCACATCTGGCGTTGTCTGGAGGGGGCCGCGGCAGGAGGTGTCGCGGTGTTGGTTTCATCACACAATGTCGATGAGATCGTTGCGCATTGCGATGATTTCTACATGTTGAGTCAAAGACAATTCAACCGTTTCACTGATACGCAAGGCTTCATGGATGCATACAGCGCTAATAGCTTGGATGAGGCATTTATTCACGCCGCCAGCCTGCCAAAAGGATAAGACCGCCTCATATTTGGGCTGCGGAATGGACACCACGCTCCCACAGCGCGCTTTAGGGCGCCGCGGTTCGAACGTCTTCGGCAAAGCGCGGCACACCGCCATTTCCGTTGCTCCACGGGTAAACCACGCCCAGTATCAGCAGCATCAGCACAGCAGCTGTTCGTTGATCAGATAGATCCGCCACACGCTCAGCCAGGCGCCGATCCCGTACGGAAGACGCAGTGACCAGGACCGAGGCCACCCAGCTAGTGGGCATTGGCAATGATCAACCAGTTGCAGGACAGCGCGCCGCGTTCGGTCTTCCAGAACGTAGCCATCAAGGCGATTGCGGATAGATGATCAGTTCAAGGGAGCCTTTGTAGTAGCGTTTGCCTCCTGGCGGTAGTTGCCCGGCTTCGCGCATTTCACGGGTGCTGTTGACGCGCATCAGTACGCCGACCGATCCGATAAGGCGCTTCTCCTTGAGCCAGGCCTGCACGTCTTCCAACCCCACTTTGCGATGTACTGACCCCGCGTATTGCAAGCCATAACGCAACTCGCCCTCGGTGTCATACAACGCGACTTCCGGGCGTTTCAGGCGCCAGGCCAGGGCGCTGGCATTCCCCAGTTCGTTGCTCAGCAGGGCTTGGGTCTGTTGCAGTTCTTCCAGGTGTTCGAGCACAAACTGGTCGGGCATTTCGTTGTCTGCGATCCACTCCGGCATGCTCGCCGGCAGCAGGATAACCAGCACGCCAATGCCCAAGGTCGGCATCGCCCACAGCGTCAGCGGGCGGAAGGCTTGCAGCAGGTTAGTGAGGATCCACACCAACAACACGATAAACGCCAGGGACAGGCTGAACATCTCCGCGTGGCTGTTGCTGTACAGCGGCCGGGCGATTTGCAGGTAGATCAGCACGATCATGGCGGCCATGCCGATCAGGAAATTGAGCAGGCCATTGAGGCAAAGGGTGCGGGCGCGGCCGTTGTTGATCAGGTTGACCAGTGTATGCCCCATCAACAAGGCCAGGGGCAGCAGGCACGGCATGATGTAGGTCGGCAGCTTGCCTTTGCTCAAGCTGAAGAAACCCAGCGGCAACAGCAGCCACAAGGCGAGGAAGGCGATCGCCGGTTGGCGCTTTTCCTGCCAGGCCTTGCGCAGGGTGGTCGGCAGCAACCCTGCCCAGGGCAGGCAAGCCACTGCGATGATCGGCAGGAAGAACCACCATGGCCGCACGTGTTGCGCGTTGTCGGCGCTGAAGCGGCGGATGTGTTCATTCCAGAAAAAGAAGCGCCAGAAGTCCGGTTCCTGCAGATGGACCGCCAGTGCCCAAGGCACGCACACCAGCAAGCACACCAGCACGGCCAGCGGGCCATAACACAGCAGTTCGCCCAGGCGGCGTTGCCAGAGCATGTAAGGCACGGCAATCAGCACCGGCAACACCAAGGCCAGGAAACCCTTGGTCAGGAAACCCAGGGCGCAGGCCAGGCCCACGACGGCCCAGGCCCAAAGACGGCCGCGCAATGTGCTGCTGTCGAACGCAAACCACAGGGCTACCAGGCTCAGATTGACCCACAGGGTGAATTGCGGATCCAGGTTGGAATAACCCGCTTGCCCGGCCACCAGGCCGAAGCTCAGGTAGAGCAGCGCGCAGGCGAAGCTTTTGCGAGGGTCTTTCCACAGGCGACGGGCGATCAGATAGGCGAGCAGCACGCTCAATCCGGTGGTAAGGGCCGAGGCGATGCGCACACCAAACAGGTTCTGGCCGAACACCGCCTGGCCCAGGGCGATCAACCAGTAGCCGCCGGCAGGCTTTTCGAAATAGCGGATGCCCATGAAATGCGGCGCTATCCAGTTGCCGCTCTGGAGCATTTCCTGGCTGATCTGGGCGTAGCGGGTTTCGTCCGGGGTCCACAAGCCGTGCAGGCCCAGGGGAAGCAGGTAAAAGGCGACAAAGGCCAGTAATAATATCGGCAGGGGTTTTAATCGAGTCATGCAAACGTCGCTCCCTGACGTTTAGTTGCGGGGCTTTCAAGTAATGAAGTAGAAGAAAAAATCACAGCGCTCACTGAATTACGGGAAATAGTCATGATGTCCTTAGTTAAAAGGCGCAACTAAACATGCCAGAGCAGGGCTGTCTTTTTGCTGAACAAACAGACAGGAAAGTGTCTAGAGTTGTTTTAAGGCGGCGGGCCAGTCCTGGCTGTTGACGATGCCCAGCGTGTTGAATTTTCCGTTGGGCAATACCTGCACGAACAAGGCGCTGCCGTATTTGGGGAACGCGGCACGGGGAAAACCCAGGGTGCTTTCGAAGTCGGCGATGCAACCGCTGTGGGTGACGAAGACCAGGTTGCGTCCGGGGGTTTTGTGACTGAGCAATTCTTCGCCCATGGCCGCGCCGCAGACGGCTTGCTGGCCGGAGGTCAGTTCATTTTTGCCGAACATGAAGCGTAAGGTCTGGGCGGTGCGGATGGTTGGACTGGCCAGCACGTCGCTGCCCTCCATACCCAATGTTTTAAAGGCTTTTCCCAGGGCTTCGGCGTTCTGGCTGCCGTTGATCGTCAGGCCTTCCACGGGCCCCAGGCAAGGGTTGGTCGAACGGTCGCAACGTTCTTCGTGGCGCACCAGCACGATCAGGTCGCCGTCGCGCCACAGGGGCAGCATGTGGGAGGTCAATAGGCGATTGCCGATGCCCAGGTCCTTTGGCGATGCGTTCCACAGCAGGCTGGCGGCGAACAGCAAACCCACCACGAAGAGCCCCAGCCACAGGCGTCGCAGGCGCTTGATAAAGACCCATCGCGAGCGCGGTTTGGTCAGGGTAAAGTCAACCACTTCAGTCACCATGGGCAGTGTTGGCAAAGTTGTATTAGTTAGGTGCAACGTGTTGGCGTATGCCCACAGTGAAGCCAGAGGCTGTCACACGGAGGCTGTCTTTTGGCTGAACATGCTGCGGTTAAAAAGTTGTCAGGCGGGGCAACTAACAAGTTGCCGGCGAACGACCCATGGCCGGTAATCTAAAGTGTGCAGGGTGGTTAGCCGGTGAAATCCATGTGAAAAATTTGCATGGCCGGGATCGGCAGCCGTTATTCTCGATTGCCCCCCTATCAAACGAGTGTCGTCATGCTGCAGGTGCAAGGTGTGTTCAAAAGCTATGCCACCCCCCAGGGACCTCTGGCGGTATTGGCCGGTGTGGATCTGCATTTGGCCGAGCGCAGCAGCCTGGCATTGATGGGCGAGTCGGGCAGCGGCAAGAGCACCTTGCTGCATTTGGTGGCCGGGCTGGACCGGGTGGACGGTGGCAGCATCCAGGTCGGCGAGCAGCGCCTCGATCAGCTCAGCGAAGCGCAGCTGGCCCACTGGCGGCGCACGGACATCGGGCTGGTGTTTCAGCAGTTCAACCTGATCGGCAGTCTGCGGGTGGATGACAACCTGGCGTTTCAGGCGCGATTAGCGGGGCGGTTTGACCCGCAGTGGCAGGCCCAGTTGGTGGAGCGCCTGGGCCTGGGTGATCTGCTCAAGCGCTATCCGGAACAGCTTTCCGGCGGCCAGCAGCAACGGGTCGCGGTGGGGCGGGCATTGGCGTCACGGCCGGGTCTGTTATTGGCCGACGAACCCACCGGCAACCTGGACGAAGCCACCAGCGACGAAGTGCTGCAACTGCTGCTGGACTTGCTGCGTGACAGCCCCACCAGCCTGCTGATGGTCACTCACAGCCCGCGCATCGCCGCCCGGCTGGACCAGCAGGTGGTGCTGCACCGCGGTCGTGTCGTGCCCGCGGGCGTCGCCTGACATGGCGGTCTTTCATTGGACCCTGCGCGCGTTGCTCAGCCACTGGCGGCGGCATCCTGTGCAGTTTTTCAGCGTGCTCACCGGCTTATGGCTGGCCACCGCGTTACTGGTCGGCGTGCAAGCCCTCAACAGCCAGGCGCGTGATAGCTATGCCCGCGCCAGCCAATTGATCGGCGGCGAACCCCAAGCCAGCCTCGGTACGCCGGACGGCGCCAGTTTCGCCCAAGAGGTCTTTGCCCAATTGCGCCGTGCCGGATGGCCGGTGTCGCCGGTGGTACAGGGGCGGGTGCAGCTCGAGGGACAGCCAGACGTGCGCCTGCAACTGATGGGCATTGACCCGGTGTCGTTGCCCGGCAGCGGTGCGGTGGCGGGGCAGCGTTTGAGTCAGGCGCAGATGCTGGCGTTTTTCGATCCGCCGGGGCGTACCTGGATCGCACCGCAGACCTTGCAGGCCTTGGGGCTGCATGAAGGTCAACAGCCAACCACCCTGAGCGGACACACCCTGCCGCCGCTGCAAATCCAAGCGGATATGGCTCCCGGTCTATTGCTCACCGATATCGGGTTTGCCCAACCGGTGCTGGAGATGCCGGGTCGCCTATCGCGCCTGCTGGTGGACAAGGCATTCGCTGCCGGCCAGCCCACGGCGCCCGCCGGGCTGCAACTCAAGCAGGGCGAGGATAATAACCTCGCACGCCTCACCGAGAGCTTTCACCTGAACCTCGACGCACTGGGCTTTTTGTCCTTCGTAGTGGGGCTATTTATCGTGCATGCCGCCATCGGCCTGGCACTGGAGCAACGGCGCGGACTGCTGCGCACCCTGCGGGCCTGTGGCGTCAGTGTGCGGATGTTGATTGCCAGCCTCAGCGTGGAACTGGGCGCGCTCTCATTGCTGGGCGGTGTGTTAGGCGTGGCCAGCGGCTACCTGTTGGCCAGCCTGTTGTTGCCGGATGTGGCCGCCAGCCTGCGCGGGTTGTATGGCGCTGAGGTACCGGGGCAGTTGAACCTCAGCCCCTGGTGGTGGGGCGCGGGGTTGGGTTTGAGCCTGCTCGGTGCCTTGCTTGCCGGCGCCAGTAGCCTGTGGCGGGCGGCGCGTTTGCCCTTGCTGGCGCTGGCCAATGCACAGGCCTGGCATGAAGCCCATGGACGCTGGTTGCGTCGCCAAGGCTGGGTGGCCAGTGCGGCGCTGTTGATTGCGGTGCTGGCGCTGTGGTTGGGCAACAGCCTGGCTGCTGGTTTTGTGTTGATGGCGGCGTTGCTGCTCGGTGCCGCCCTGGGGTTGCCGGTGGTGCTCAATGGCCTGCTCAAGGCCGTGTTGGGGCGCAGCCGTTCGGTGCTCGGCCAATGGTTTCTGGCTGATTGCCGCCAACAATTGCCGGCATTGAGCCTGGCGTTAATGGCACTGTTGCTGGCCCTGGCTGCGAACATCGGGGCGGGTTCGATGACCTCGGGGTTTCGTTACACCTTCAACAATTGGCTGGAGCAACGCCTGACCGCCGAGCTGTACCTCAACCCACAAACCCCGGCTCAGGCACAGCAACTCAGCACCTGGCTGGCGCAGCAACCGTTGGTGCAAACCGTGCTGCCCACTTGGCAGGTCGCCGTGCAACTGCAAGGTTGGCCGGCGGACCTGTTTGGCGTGGTCGACGACCCGACCTATCGCCAGCATTGGCCCCTGCTGGAAGCGGCCAATAAACCGTGGGACCAGTTGCAGCAAGGCGACACCCTGATGCTCAGCGAGCAACTGGCGCGCCGGCTCAACGTGAGGCTGGGCGATAGCGTAAACATTGCCACGCCCCAAGGCGTGTGGGCGCCGAAGGTGGTGGGGGTCTACGCCGACTACGGCAACCCCAAGGGGCATATGTTGGTCAATTCCACGCACCTGTTGACCCACTGGCCGACGCTGTCGCCGGCGCGTTTCAACCTGCGGGTTGCGCCGGAAAATGTGGCGCCACTGGTGCGCGAGGTGCAACGCGCCTTTGCCCTGGATGACAGCCGTATCATCGATCAGCAACAACTCAAAGGCTGGTCGAGCCAGGTGTTCGAACGCACCTTCGCCGCCACTGCCGCATTGAACAGCCTGACGCTGGGCGTGGCCGGTGTGGCGCTGTTCATCAGCCTGTTGACCCAGAGCCAGAGCCGCCTCGGTCAACTCGCGCCGCTGTGGGCATTGGGTGTCACGCGACGGCAATTGATGCTGCTCAACCTTGGCCAGACCTGGCTGTTGGCTGTGCTCACGCTGATCCTGGCGTTGCCCCTGGGCCTGCTGCTGGCCTGGTGCCTGGATGCGGTAATCAATGTGCAGGCGTTTGGCTGGCGTCTGCCGTTGCAGGTGTTCCCGTGGCAATTGGCGCAATTGCTCGGGCTGGCAATGCTCGCCACGTTGCTGGCTTCGGCTTGGCCGCTGTGGCAGTTGTACCGCAGCCGTCCGGCAGACTTGTTGAGGACGTTTGCCCATGAAGATTAAGTGCCTGCTGTGGACGTTCCTGTTACTGGCCGCTTGCGACAAAGTGCCCGCGCCAGAGGAGAGCTTCGCCGGCTTGGGCAGTGATGCGGCCGACTTCGCCCAAGTGGTGCCTGGCAAGGTGTTCAGCTTCCCCGAGGATCATGGCCCCCACGCGGGGTTTCGGATCGAGTGGTGGTACGTCACCGCCAATCTCAGGGATGAACAAGGCAACGTATTCGGTGTGCAATGGACGTTGTTCCGCAATGCCCTCAAGGCCGGGCCGACACAGGCTGGCTGGCGCGATTCGACCATTTGGCTTGGCCACGCCGCCGTGACTTCCGCCACCCAACACTATGCCGCTGAGCGCTACGCGCGCGGCGGCGTGGGCCAGGCTGGAGCCCAGGCGAAGCCATTCAACGCCTGGATCGACGACTGGCATTTCGTCACCCGCCCCGGCGCCGCGAGCAGCTTGGCGGACATGCAACTCAAGGCCAGCGGTGCGCAATTCGCCTACGACCTGCACCTGACTTCCAGTCGCCCGTTGGTGTTGCAGGGCGACAATGGCTACAGCCGCAAGTCCGACCAGGGCCAGGCATCGTACTACTACAGCCAGCCGTTCTTCAGTGCCAGCGGCAGCGTCACTCTCGACGGTAAGGTGTATCAAGTCACGGGCCCGGCCTGGCTCGACCGCGAGTGGAGCAGCCAACCGCTGAGCGCCAGCCAGACCGGCTGGGATTGGTTCTCCCTGCACCTGGACCGTGGCGAACAGTTGATGCTGTTCCGAGTGCGACAAACCAACGGCACCGGGTATCTCACGGGCACCTGGATCGACGCGCAAGGCCAGACACAGACGCTGCACAACGCTGATATCCAGCTCGTACCGTTGGAAACCAGCACGATTGACGGCCGCAAGATTCCCACGCGCTGGTCGCTGAAAATTCCCGCAAAGCAGCTGGACATCACCACCCAAGCAGTCAATCCGAATGCCTGGATGAACCTGAGTATTCCGTACTGGGAGGGGCCGGTGCAGTTCGAAGGTGGGGTGGGTTACCTGGAAATGACCGGGTACTAGCGCGGTTTCCGTAGGCTCCTTTTCTTCGCTGTGTAGGCCGATTCCCAAATGTAAATTTGCCCCCCTGGACTTGTGTCCGGGGCGTAGGCGCTTGCTTATATCTCGACGCCATCTTCATCGCATCGGGAATGTGAAGCATGGCGCAGAGCTTTATCAATGACCGCGCGACGGACTATCAGAGTTTGAAAAATCGAGTGATGGGCGGCGCCCTGAGTCGACCGCGCTCCGATCATTTTGACGTGTTGAACCGGTACCTGCGGCCCGGCCTGGTGGCGCCGGGGCAACTGTGATTGTCCCCGACGGCCACAGCGTGAATTGTTCGGTCGAGGAAGCGTGGTTGATGCGTCATGCCGAAGAGGTGCGTCGCCACCTGGAGATGAGTGCAGCGGGCGGCGCAGCGGTGATCGACAACTATGACTTGCTGCAGAGTTTCATGGTGAATGGCTCGATTGGCATCGGCAGCGTGACGTCGGCGTGGGCGCGGCACCTGAATGAAGTGGCGCAAACGCTGGAGGACATCGAGCGGTTGCATCAGCGGTTGAAAGCCGGCGGCCTGGACAGGGCGGCATTTATCCAGCAGCGCCAGGCGTTGTTCCGGGGTTGCGGGGCAATGAGTCGTTGAAGAAAGTGCTGGGGATTTCGACCAAGAGCTATTTGCACAAGGGGGAGATCGCGGGGTATGCGAAGCGGATTCGGGAGACGGCGCAGACATCGAAGTGGTTGGGCAGAGGGACTTATGTGGGGTTGGCCTTGGACGTGGGCGTGGCGGGGTTGGAGATCAAGGAGGCGTGTGTGACGGGGCGGGAGGCACAGTGTCGAAGGGCGAAGTATGTGGAGACGGGGCCGTTTATGGGGGCGTGCTGGGGGCGGCGGGGGGAGGCGTGTTGGGTGCTGAGCTAACTCGTCGTGCATGCACCATTTTTTTAGGTGTCGCGACGAGAGGAAGCGGTGCTCTGACCTGCGCAATCGTTGGGGGCGCTGCTGGCGGGTATGCAGGAGGCAATCTAGGTGGCGACGGTGGCAAGTTCCTAGGCGGCAAGGTCATCGAGATGGAGGGTGATTTGATCTTTCAACCAGAGGGGGCTTAACAATGTCAGGGTTTTTTGCCTACACCATCGTGATGGTGATTGGGACGTTTGTTGTTGTGGGACTGGTGCGTTATGCCACGCGCACAAAACTCGACGAGTTGGAAAGTTACTTCAGTGAAAACGCAGAGGTACGCAAACTTCTGCAACGCTGGGAAAATCAGCGGTTCGCTAGATTTAATCGCATGTGCCTCATGATCAGTCTCCTCACAACGCCAAAACGACATGTGAAAGACAGGTTCGTGACTGAGGCAGAGTTGGCCTCCATACCCATAGCACTCAAGCGGTGGACGGTAGGGTTGTATCGTCTTGCGATTTTTTTGGCTGGCTACTGGGGGCTCTGGTTCACTTGGCTCTAGATTGCCCTTTCGGCGAAACATTTATTTGAAATAGTGCTGTACATTCATACAGTACTGTCCTACATTCCATCCCAGGTGACCGGATGTCACCTGAGCTTCACTTTTTAACTATGGATGGATAAAAAATGAAATCGAAAAAAGCCTTTATGCTGGGCGCAGCTATGGCAGCCTCTTGCTTCGTTTCGGCCTTTGCCCTGGCCGAGCAAACCCCTCAGAAACTCAGCGCCGAAGCGGTCAAGCAGGCCGTGGACAAAGCGCTCAAATCCGGTGGCAAGCTGGACGCGGCGAAGGTCCCGGCCAGCCTCAAGCAAAAACTCCAGGCGGCCAAGACCGGCCAGTCCAAGGCTGTCACTCAGTCCGTCAAATCCGCGCCTTTCAACACCGTGGTCGGCGAGTTGAAAAAGCCCGGCCAGGCCGAGCTGAAAAGCGCTGCCGTTGCGGCCTTCGTACCCCTGTTCCCGACCCTGGATATCAACACGCTGTACACCATCAGCGGGGTGGCTCAAGGTGAAGAGTTCGCTTATCACTTCAATCTGCCTGAGAACGCGCGGATCCAGGTGCAACTGGTCAACCAGAGTGCGGGCAGCGACATGTCGTTGACCCTGTTTCAGGACGACGGCCAGGGCAACCTGAGCGTGGTGGGTTCCTCGGATGCGGCGGGCAATACCGACGAGTATCTCAACGGTGTGCTGCCGGCCGGTGATTACTACTGGTACATGGTCGCCAAGGTTGCCAACAACTCGCAGTTCAGCTTTGGCGTGGCGGTGGACACCAACATCGACGCCTACGAGCCCAATGACTCGCCGCAAACCGCCTTTGTGCTGCCGGACTCGATGAACAAGGTGACCGGCAACCTCGACAACGCTAACGATGTCGATTACTTCGACTTCAAGGCGGTGCGTGGCCAAAGCGTGAGCATGTACCTGGCCGGTGACGCGAGCGGCAGTCGCAACCAATGGATCTTCGACCGTTTTGACGGCGTCAATTGGGTCACCATCCCTGCCGGTTCGACCTCCACCTACCCGAGTGTCACGCCGGGCACTACCGTGAAGGTGCGTGTGCGGGCCAACCCGGCGGCGGTACAAGACCCGACCAAGCAGTACCAGTTGAGCTTGGGCTCTACGCCGCGGCTGAACACATCGGATGTGAAGGGCGACAATATCGTGCGTGTACCCGCGTCGATTTTCTGGATGGCGACCCAGGCCGCACGTACGGTGAACTGGACCACCAACTGGTCCGACTCCACGGGCGCACCGCTGTTGGGTGTCACGCCGGTCCTGCGCATCGACAAACGCTTCGACGGTGCCGACTTCCACTGGACCGACTTCAAGGCCACCACCAACAGTGCGGGCACATCCCAGGCGAGTGCCGGTATCGGTGAGTGCTTCGGCGATAACCGTGTGCAGTACCCGGACAGCAGCACCGGTGTCACCTACACCTGGGACACCACCTTCAACTTCGGCGGCTGGCGTATCGAGCTGGACGAGTTCCCGGGTGTGGGCGTGGGGGGCGAGAACGTGCCTTACGTGACCTTCGGGCACATCTGCACCCAGAACATCGTCCACTGATTCAACGGTGTAAGTAAGCAGGGGCAGCCTGACGAGGCTGCCCCTTTTTTATTCACCCGCCAATGCCAGGTCCAACGGCAGGCGCGCCATGCTCGTGCTCGTCAGCGAGCCCAGGTACAACCAGTTTCCGTACTCCCTCGCGGTGGTGATCGGCGAGTAGTTCCCCGCGCTGCCATCCTGCAGGTTGGCGATGACCTTGCCTTCGGTATCCAACCCCAGCACAAAGGCTTTGTGCTCGATAGGCTTGGGCACCACCATCAGCGCCCGCACCATCACTTTGCGCAGCGATGGATAGCCGGCAAATCTGTCCAGCAAGGGATTGCGTGGTGAGTACAGCGCTACCCAGAAGCGGTCCTGGCCGTTGAAGCTGAGGTTGTCCGGCAGTCCGGGCAGGTTGTCGAGAAACAGGTCATGGGTACCGGCGCGCTCGCCTTTGAGCCAGTAACGGCTGATGCGATAGGCGCCCGTTTCATTCACCAGCACAAAGTTTTCATCCGAGCCCAAGGCAACGCCGTTGGCGAATTGCAACTGGTCCAGCAGCACCTCGGTCGTGCCGTTGCTGAAGTCATAGCGCAGTAGCCGACCATCGCCGCCATGTTCGATCACCGCTTCACCGTCCTGCCCATAACCCCAGCGGCTCGACGCGTCGCTGAAGTAGGCATAACGCCCGCTCGCGTCTACGGTGACGTCATCGGTAAAGCCAAAGGGCACGCCGTTGGCGCTGGTACTCAAGGTGGTGAGCTGGCGCTTGGCATCCAGGGCGAGCAAGCCCTTGATCCCGTCGGCAACGATCAGGCGTCCATCCGGGTGCAGCGCCAGGCCCAAGGGCCGCCCACCGGTATTGACCAATACTTCCAGGCTGCGGCTGTCGGGCGAGGTGCGGATGATGCGTCCGTCATGCAAACCACTGATCAGGTAGCCCTGAGTATCCAGCAGCAAGGCCTCGGGGCCGGCGATGTCCTGGGCGCCGATTCTCTGCACGCCCTTGAGGCGCTGGTTTTCGGCGTAAGGGCCGCTTTTCATCGACGGAGCCTTGGGCGGTGTCCAATTAACCGGTTGCACCTTCGTGGGCATCAACAGCAGGAAGGCGATCACCGCCAGAAACAGTACAAACAGCAGATGACGCAGTTTTTTTGGACGGGTGCTCATGACGATTCCTGGTTGTCCGGGGTGCTCGGTTCCCAGTGCAGGGTACCGAACAGGTAATCCATCAAAGGGAGGACGATATTGAAGTTGCGCCCCTGCATCAGTTCACGACGGTGATGCAGGGCGTGCAGTTGGTGCATCTGGCGGATCCACGGCAAGCGCGCTACCGGATGCTCGGCGGGCAGGTGCTCGCAGGCGTGAAACACTTCGTAAAGTAAATACCCGAGGATCATGCACCCGGCGAACAGCCCTGCAACGTTGGGGCTCAATTGCTTGAGCAACCACCAGGCGGGCAGGGTGATTGCCAGGCTGTGCAGCACGATCAGCCAGGCCGGGAACAGGATGACTCGCCAGTCGCGGGGGCTGTCGTAGGTCATGTGGCCGGGGGTGAAGAAACTGTGATGGTCGCCGGTGTGGCGTGCGTAGAACAGGCGGGCCAAGGCGTGTTTGTGGTGGCCGAGGTGGCGGTGTACGAGGTAGATGCAGAGGTTGAAGAACACCAGGGTCGCGGGCACGGTCAGCCATTGCAATGCGGATATATGGGCAGTGGATGACCAGGCCAGGGTGATGCAGGCAACGCCGTAGCCGAACACGAAACTGGCGTGGAGCCAGGGGTTGTAGTGGGGCGCGACGTTGGCGCGGTAACGGGCGCGAAAGGTCTCGGTGGGGTGGGCCATGGCGGGCAGCTCAGCGGCTTTTTGTTGGAGAGTGAGCTTAGTTGGTACTCGAATTTGTGCGAGTTTTTGCGTGGTACACCAATCTAATGTGGGAGCGGGCTTGCTCGCGAAAACGGTGTGTCAGGCACTCCATTGGGTGACTGGCTCATCGCATTCGCGAGCAAGCCCGCTCCTACATTTCGATCGCGACCGACCAGTGGCCCCTTGCGCCTGCCGAATTTACTTGTTAGCTTTTGGCAAAATGTTAACGATAACATTTGCTCTAACAATAAAAACAAAACAGAGAACCACGCCATGAAAATGCTTCCGAAAACCCTGTGTTTATTGGCTGTAAGCATCACCCTCGGCACCGCTGCTCCTGCTTTTGCCGACGCTGCCAAGCCGATTCGTATCGGCGCGTCCTTCCAGGAAATCAACAACCCTTATTTCGTCACCATGAAAAACGCCCTTGAAGAAGCCGGGGCGACCATCGGCGCGAAACTGATCATCACCGACGCCCGCCACGACGTGTCCAAGCAAGTCAGTGACGTTGAAGACATGCTGCAAAAAGGCATCGATATCCTGCTGATCAACCCCACGGATTCGGTCGGCGTGCAATCGGCAGTCAAGTCTGCCCACGCTGCGGGTGTGGTGGTCGTCGCGGTGGACGCCCAGGCGGACGGCCCGCTGGATTCCTTCGTCGGCTCGAAGAACTTCGACGCCGGCTTCCAGGCCTGTGAATACCTGGCCAAGAACATCGGCGACAAAGGCAATATCGCGATCCTCGACGGCATCGCCGTGGTGCCCATCCTCGAGCGCGTGCGCGGCTGCAAGGAGGCCGTGGCGAAGCATCCGGACATCAAGATTGTCAGCATCCAGAACGGCAAGCAGGAGCGTGACCAGGCGCTGACCGTCACCGAGAACATGTTGCAGGCCCAGCCCACCCTCAAGGGCATTTTCAGCGTGAATGACAACGGCTCGCTCGGTGTGCTCTCGGCCATCGAAGCCAGCGGCCTGGACGTGAAACTGGTCAGCGTCGACGGTGCACCGGAAGCGATCAAGGCGATCCAGAAGCCCGGCAGCAAATTCATTGCCACCTCGGCGCAATACCCCCGCGATCAGATCCGCCTCGCCCTGGGCATTGCCCTGGCCAGGAAGTGGGGCGCGCAGGTGCCGGCCACCCTCCCGGTGGACATCACCCTGATCGACCAGGCCAAAGCCAAGGATTTCAGCTGGTAAATCACCCAGGCCCCACACAATCCGTGGGGCCCAGGTCATCCTTCTGAATACGAGGTCGGCGGTATGAGCAGTCTTCTGAAGCTGGAAAACATCTGTAAACGTTACCCGGGCGTACAGGCCCTCAAGTCCATCAACCTGCAAGTCGAGCGCGGCGAGATCCATGCCTTGCTCGGCGAAAATGGCGCGGGCAAATCGACCCTGATGAAGATCCTCGGCGGCGTCGAGCATCAAGACGAGGGCCAGATCCTGATCGATGGCCGGGCGCAGCAGTTCGCGACCTATCGCGATGCGATTGCCGCCGGTATCGGCATCGTGTTCCAGGAATTCAGCCTGATCCCCTACCTCACGGCGGTGGAAAACATCTTCCTCGGCCATGAGCTGAGCAACCGCTTCGGCCTGCTGCGCAAGCGCGAAATGGTCGAGGCCAGCGAGGCCTTGTTCAAGCGCCTGGGCGTGACCATCGACCTGCAATGTGCGGTCAAGCACCTGAGCGTGGCCGAGCAGCAGTTTGTCGAGATCGCCAAGGCCCTGGCCCTGGATGCGCGCCTGCTGGTGCTTGACGAACCCACCGCGACCCTCACGCCCAGTGAGGCGGAACTGCTGTTCGAGATCATGCGCGAGCTCAAGCGCCAGGGCGTGGCGGTGATTTTCATCTCCCATCACCTGGAGGAGATTTTCCAGGTGTGTGACCGCATCAGCGTGTTGCGCGACGGCGGCAATGTCGGCGTTACCGATGTGGCCGACAGTGATATCGATCACTTGGTCGAGATGATGGTCGGGCGTCGCCTGGCATGCAGTTTTCCGCCCAAGCCGACCCGCGAACGCGGCCCGCTGTTACTGGAGGTCAAGGATATCCAGCTGGTGCGCAACGGGCCCCACAACCGCTTCCAACTGCACAAGGGCGAGATCCTCGGCTTTGCCGGACTGGTCGGTTCCGGTCGCACCGAACTGGCCCTGGGCATGATGGGCGCGCTGCCGTCGGTGAGCAAAGACGTGTGGCTGCGCGGCGAGAAAATCACCCTCGACGACCCGGCCCAGGCGCTGGCCCATGGCATCGGCCTACTGCCGGAAAGCCGCAAGAGCGAAGGGCTGATCACCGACTTCAGCATTCGCGAAAACATCTCGCTGAACAACCTGCCCAAATACCAGAACGCTTCGGGCCTGATCGACAAAAACCGCGAATGCGCCAGTGTCGAGGGCCTGATGAAGCAACTGTCGATCAAGGCTCCCAGCAGCGAAAGCCGGGTGTTCAACCTCAGCGGCGGCAACCAGCAAAAGGTGGTGATCGCGCGCTGGATCAACCACCACTGCGATGTGCTGGTGTTCGACGAGCCCACCCGTGGCATCGACGTGGGGGCCAAGGCGCAGATCTACGCGCTGATGCGCAGCCTTACCGAGCAGGGCTACGCAATCATCATGATTTCCTCCGAGTTGCCGGAAATCATCGGCATGTGCGACCGGGTCGCCGTGTTCCATAAGGGCGCCATCGTCAAGCTACTCGAAGCGTCCGCCGTCAATCCTCAAGAGGTCATGCGCCATGCAACAGGGGGCTCAAGTGAATACGTCCATTAGTACCGGCGACAGCAGCCGGCTGCGCCTCAACCTGGCGCGGCTGGTGCGCTCGCCGGCCTTCTACCCGTTCGTGGGGCTGGTGGTGGTGACCTTGGTGATGATCCTTGCCAGCGACACCTTCCTCACTGCCAGCAACCTGTCGAACATTGCCCGCCAGGTGTCGATCAACGCGATCATCGCGGTGGGCATGACCTGCGTGATCCTCACCGGCGGCATCGATTTGTCGGTAGGGCCGGTGATGGCCTTGTCCGGCACCCTCACGGCCGGGTTGATGGTCGCGGGGCTGCCGCCGGGCCTGGCGATTGGCGCAGGCATGTTGATCGGCGTGGCCTTCGGCATCGGCAACGGCTTGTTCGTGGCCTACCTGCACATGCCGCCGATCATCGTCACCCTGGCGACCATGGGCATCGCCCGTGGCCTGGGCCTGATGTACACCGACGGTTATCCGATTTCCGGTTTGCCGGACTGGTTTGCGTTCTTCGGCCGCGAAAGCCTGTTCGGCATCCAGGTGCCGATCCTGATCATGCTGCTCACCTACCTGGTCGCCTATGTGCTGCTGCAACACACACGCATCGGCCGCTACATCTACGCCATCGGCGGCAATGAAGAAGCCGTGCGTTTGTCCGGCGTGCGCGCAGCGCGCTTCAAGCTGCTGGTGTATGGCATCAGCGGCCTGACGGCGGCGATTGCCGGGCTGGTACTCACCTCACGCCTGATGAGTGGCCAGCCGAATGCCGGCGTGTCGTTCGAGCTGGATGCGATTGCTGCGGTGGTGCTCGGCGGCGCCTCGATTGCCGGCGGGCGCGGCGTGATCGTCGGTACGTTGCTCGGCGCCATGCTGCTCGGCGTGTTGAACAACGGATTGAACATGCTTGGTGTTTCGCCCTACGTCCAAAGCGTTATCAAGGGCGGGATCATTTTGCTGGCGATTTTTATCAGCCGTCAGCGCCACAAATAAACTCCTAACAAGAACAGGACTCGACACCATGGACAAGCACACCGAAATGCAAGCCGTCGTCTGCCACGGCCCCAAAGACTATCGCCTGGAACGCATCGGCAAACCCCAGGCACGCGCCAATGAACTGGTGATCCGCATCGCCGCCTGCGGCATATGCGCCAGTGACTGCAAGTGCCACTCGGGCGCAGCGATGTTCTGGGGCGGCGACAACCCGTGGGTCAAGGCGCCGGTGGTGCCGGGCCACGAGTTTTTCGGCTATGTGGTAGAAGCGGGCGAGGGCGCCGAAGAGCACTTCGAAGTCGCGGTGGGCGACAAGGTGATCGCCGAACAGATCGTGCCGTGCGGCAAGTGCCGTTTCTGCAAGTCGGGCAAGTATTGGATGTGCGAAGTGCACAACATCTTCGGCTTCCAGCGTGAAGTGGCCGAAGGCGGCATGGCCCAGTACATGCGCATTCCCAAGACCGCCATCGTGCACAAGATCCCCGAGTCGGTGTCGCTGGAAGACTCGGCGCTGGTGGAACCGATGGCCTGTTCCATCCATACCGTCAACCGCGGCGATATCCAGCTTGATGACGTGGTGGTGATCGCCGGTGCAGGCACCCTTGGCCTTTGCATGGTCCAGGTCGCTGCATTGAAGACGCCGAAGAAACTGGTGGTGATCGACATGGTCGACGAGCGCCTGGAACTGGCGAAGAAGTTCGGCGCCGATGTGGTGATCAACCCGTCGCGGGACAACGCCCGCGAGATCATCAATGGCCTGACCGACAACTATGGCTGCGACGTGTACATCGAAACCACCGGCGTTCCGGCCGGCGTGACCCAGGGCCTGGACCTGATCCGCAAGCTCGGGCGTTTTGTCGAGTTCAGCGTGTTTGGTGCCGAGACCAGCGTCGACTGGTCGATCATTGGCGATCGCAAGGAGTTGGACGTACGCGGCGCCCACCTCGGGCCGTATTGCTACCCGATCGCCATCGACCTGTTCGAGCGCGGCCTGGTCACGTCCAAGGGCATCGTTACCCATGACTTCCCGCTGGACGACTGGGCCGAAGCCTTCGAGCTGGCGAACTCGACCAAGTCGATCAAGGTGCTGTTGAAGCCGGTGGTCTGAAAAATGAACTACGTGATGGGTGTCGATATAGGAACCCAGAGCACCAAGGCGCTGCTGGTGGATGGTCAAGGTACGATCATCGCCCAGCACAGCCAGGGGTATCGTGTGGATACCCCGAAAGTGCGCTGGGCCGAGCAATGGCCTCAGGTCTGGCTGGATGCGGTCGAGGCCTGTGTGGCGCAGTGCATGGCCAAGGCCGGCGTGGCGGCGGAACAGGTCAAGGCATTGTGCATCAGCAGCCTGTACGGCGGCTCGGGGATTGCGGTGGATGCGCAGATCACGCCGCTGCACCCGTGCCTGATCTGGATGGATCGCCGCGCCGGCGAGCAGGTAGCCTGGGTACGCGAGCAGGTTGACCTGGACCGGCTGTTCGCGATCACCGGCAATTCGGTGGACAGCTACTATGGCTTCACCAAGATGCTCTGGCTCAAGCAGCACCAGCCTGAGGTGTGGGCGAACACCCGCTACCTGTTGCCGCCCAACAGCTATATCAATTGGTGCCTCACCGGGGAGTTGGCGGTGGACCATAGCAGCGCCGGCAATATCGGCGGTGTCTACGACGTGAAGGCGCGTGACTGGTCGGGGGAGATGCTGGATGCGCTGGGCATTCCCCAGACAATGATGCCGCAGCGGCTAGTGTATTCAGGGGAGGTGGTGGGTGGCCTGCTCGACACCTGGGCAACACGCCTGGGCCTGCAAGCTGGCACGCCGTTGCTTGCCGGTGGCGTCGATGCTGCCATGGCCACGCTGGCCGCAGGGGTCACCCAGCCGGGCAACCACGTGGCAATGATCGGCACCAGCATGTGCTGGGGTTACCTGAACCAACAGGTGGACGCCCATCACGGCTTGGTCAGCATGCCCCACGTCTACAACGGCCACCGCGACCTGTACATCTTCGGCGGTGCGATCACGGCCGGTGCCTCGGTCAGCTGGTTTCGCGAGCAGTTCTGCCAGGCCGAAGAGCAACAAGCCAAGGTTACCGGCCAGGACAGCCTGGTGCTGCTGGAGCAGCGTGCGATGAACCTCCCGGCGGGCAGCGAAGGCCTGTTGTTCCTGCCGTACCTGATGGGTGAACGCAGTCCGGTTTGGGATGACCGTGCCAGTGGCAGTTTTGTCGGCTTGAACCTTTACCACAGCCGCATTCACCTGTATCGCGCGGTGCTGGAGGGCGTGAGTTTTGCCTTGCGGCACAACATCGAAGCGGGCACCCGTGGCGCGCATTCCCTGGACCCGCGCTTGATTGTGGTGGGTGGGGCAAGCCATTCGGATTTGTGGATGCAGATCATCGCGGATATTACGCAGTACCCGGTGTACACCATCGTTCAGGAGGTGGAGGCGGCGTTGGGTGCGGCGTTGTTGGCGGCGCATTCGGTGGGGTTGGTGAGTGATGGGGAGATGGACAAAGGGTGGGTGCAATTGGCGCTGCGGGCGGAGCCCAAGGTTGAAAACGTCGGGGTTTATGACCGGGCGTTTGCCGAGTACTTGAAGCTGTATCCCGCGCTGAAACCGATCATGCATAACCTGCAAACCAACTGATTCAACACAGTCCAAAAATGTAGGAGCGGGCTTGCTCGCGAATGCGGTGTGTCAGTCAACAGATTCATTGGCGGATCCACCGCATTCGCGAGCAAGCCCGCTCCCACAGGGGATCTTCATTGCTTTTGAGATGTGTATTCATGAATGCAGCCTTCGACTTCACCCACCACCGTATCCTCGTCACCGGCGCCAGCAGCGGCATCGGTCGCGAAATCGCCCAACAGCTCATCGCCAGCGGCGCTGAAGTCTTCGCCCTTGGCCGCGACGCGCAAGCTCTGGCCCAACTCGGTTGCCACACCCTCTGCCTGGACATCGCCGACAGCGCCGCCCTCGACAAAGCCCTGCACGACCTGCCGCCGCTGCATGGCCTGGTCAACTGCGCCGGCATTTCGCGCCTGGAGCCCGCCGCCGCCATCAGCGCCGAAGCCTTCGACCAAGTGATGCAGGTTAATGCCCGTGCCGCCGCGCAAGTCGCCAGCCGCGTGGCGGCCAAGATGATAGAAGCGCAGATCGCCGGTAGCATCGTCAACGTTTCCAGCCAGGCCTCGCTGGTGGCCCTGGACGATCACCTTGGCTATTGCGCGTCCAAGGCCGCGCTGGATGCGATCACCCGTGTGCAATGCGCCGAGTGGGGTCGCTTTGGCATACGCGTCAACAGTGTCAACCCCACGGTGACGCTCACGCCGATGGCAGCCATGGCCTGGTCCGAGCCGGCCAAGCGCGACCCGGCGCTGGCGGCCATTCCATTGGGGCGCTTTGCGCAAACCGTGGAAGTGGCCTTGCCGGTGCTGTTCCTGCTGAGTCGCGCCGCCAGCATGATCAGTGGCGTCAGCTTGCCCATCGACGGCGGTTACACCAGTCGCTAGCCGTTTTCCAACTGGCCGGCGATTACCACCTTGTCCCGTGGCTTGAACGGGTCTTCCAGGCGGTCGAGCAGCAGCCGCACCGCGCTGCTGCCGGCCAGGGACGCATCGTGGGCCACGCAGGCGATGGGCACGCCAAAGATATCGGCGAAGGGCAGGCGGTCGATGCCGCAGATGGTCAGGCTGTCGTGGGCGATGTTGTGCATGCGCAGTGCGCGTAGGGCGCCGAGGGTGATCAACTGGTTGAAGCCCATGATCGCGTCTGGCGCCGAGTGTTCGGCCAGGTAGTCGAGGGTATGCAGGTAGGAGGGCATCAGCGTGTAGTCGCCGGCCTGCACCTCGACCTGTACCTGCGGGTGTTCGGCCAGCACTTCGCGCAGGCCCTTGAGGCGTTCGACGGTGATACGTGAGTGCTCGGGGCCGGTCAGCACCAGCAGGCGCTTGAGATTTGGTGTCTGGCGCAGCAGGTAATGCGCGGCCTGGATGCCGCTGTGGTAGTTGTCGAGCACCACGCGGCTGAACGGGCTGTCATGGATCGTGCGATCGAGCAGCACCACCGGGGTCTTGCCGTTGGCCAGGCGTTCAAGGTAGTCGGGCTGATAGCTTGGCTCATCCGAGACCGGCGACAGGATGATCCCCGCCACACGGTAGCCCAGCAGGGTATCCACGGCCTTGCTTTCCAGTTCTTCCAGCTCATCGGTGTCCACCAGCATGATGGTGTAGCCGTGCTGTTTGGCCTCGCGGGAAATCGCCTTGATCATTTCGCTGTAGAACGGGTTGTCCACCGATGCGGTGATCACGCCGATGATCAGGCTCTCACTGCGCTTGAGCCCGCGTGCGAAGGCGTTGGGCACGTAGTCCATCTCCCGTGCCACTTCAAGGATGCGCGCCAGGGTGGCCGGCTTGACCAAGTCGGGTTTGCTCAACGCCCGGGACACCGTGATGGTGGTCATGCCGACGCGTTTGGCGATATCGCTGATGGTGACGGACTTTTTCTTGTTCATCGGTAAGGCTGCAAAAGGAAACACTCGCAGGCTAGCATGCGCGCAGGGGGAGGGTGATTCAAATCAATGGGTCCCAGCGCTGCGACCAGTCACTTTCAGCCTTGACCACTTCGCGCAGCAACCCCAGTGCCTGTTGCAACACCGCCGAATCCCGCGCCCGTGAATACACCAGGTAAGTGGGGAAGCTGAACTCCGGCGCCTTGGGCACGCGCTGCATCACGCCATTGTCCAGGTAGCTCTGCACCACGCGGGTACGGAAGTAGCCGGCGCCACCGTTTTCCAGGATGTACTGCAACGCCAGCGGGCCGAGGTTGAAACTCAGCGCGGCGCGGGCCTTGTCGGGCAGGGCGGCATCGTGCTGTTGGCGAAAGCCGGGGCCCCAATCGATATACACGTAGGGGGCCGGATTGCTCATCAATTGCACCAGGATCAGTTTTTCTTCTAGCACTTGCTCCACCTGCAACCCCGGCCAGTACTGCGGCTGGAACACCAGCGCGGCGTCGAGCACGCCCAGTTCCAGCTGGCGCAACAGGTACTCGCCTTCGCGTACTTCGGTGCGCAGCGCATGGCCGGGGAGATGCTGACGCAGGGCCTGGGCCCAGCCGAGCATCAATGGGTTGCACAGGCTGACCTCGCCGCCGATATGCAGCACGTTGCGGTAGCCATCGGGCAGCGGCAGGTCGCGTTTTGCCGCTTCCCAGGTTTGCAGCAATTGGTTGGCGTATACCACGAAGGCCTCGCCGTCGGCGGTCAGCCTGGCGCCGGCGCGGTTGCGCACGAACAGTGTGCTGCCTAGCTGGCTTTCGAGGCTTTTGACTCGCGCGGTGATGGCGGTCTGGGTGACGTGCAGTTTCTCGGCGGCTGCGGCCAGGCTGCCGCAGCGGGTGATTTCGAGGAAGGTGCGTGCCAGTTCGATGTCCATGAAGCCCCCCGGGGTTGAATGGAGGGCATTGTAGTGGATGGCGGCCTGACAGCCGACGACAATCTCACTGTGGCCCCACGATCCAAATGTGGGAGCTGGCTTGCTCGCGAAGGCGGCCCGACAGCCGACGGCAATCTCACTGTGGCCCCGCGATCCAAATGTGGCAGCTGGCTTGCCTGCGAAGGCGGCCTGACAGCCGACGACAATCTCACTGTAGCCCCACGATCCAAATGTGGGAGCGGGCTTGCCTGCGAAGGCGGCCTGACAGCCGACGACAATCTCACTGTGGCCCCGCGATCCAAATGTGGCAGCTGGCTTGCCTGCGAAGGCAGCCTGACAGCCGACGACAATCTCACTGTAGCCCCGCGATCCAAATGTGGCAGCGGGCTTGCTCGCGAAGGCGGCCTGACAGCCGACGACAATCTCACTGTAGCCCCGCGATCCAAATGTGGGAGCTGGCTTGCCTGCGAAGGCGGCCTGACAGCCGACCTGGATGTTGGATCTGCCCGGGTACATATCCGTTATTTAGGTAACGACTACTATTGGTTCCGCCCTTACGGCGGGTCACTTTCGAAAAGCGCGAAAGTAACCAAAGCGCTCTTGCCCCAACACTCGGCACCTCGCCTAGGCTCGGTGTGCCCGTAATCCGACAGGGATTTGGGGGGCCGCCGCCACGCGCCATCCATGGCGCGGGGCGGCTAAACCGGCATCCCTGCCGGTTTACCCCCCAAATCCCTGTCGAATTCCGGCCAGCGTGTTTGACGGGGCGCTTAGGATCAAGATCAAGATCAAAAGCAAGAGCAAGAGCAAGAGCACGGCGGCCTGATAGCCGGCCTGAGTGGTTGAATCAAAAGCCGGTAGGTGTAGCGCCGGCAAGCCGGCTCCTACAGGGGGCATTTCAGGTTGGGGTTTGTGGGGCTTGGAGGTGCTGGGTCGGGAAGGCCTTCGCGTAGGCGTGGCACACCCGCAACACTTGTTCGTCGGCAAACCGCGCGCCCACTACATGCAAGCCCACCGGCAAGCCATTCGTCGCCAACCCACACGGCACCGAGGCCGCTGGCTGTTGGGTCAGGTTGAAGGGGTAGGTGAACGGTGTCCACTGTGTCCATTCCTCCAATCCGGAGCCGGGCGGTACGTCGTGCCCGGCGTCGAATGCCGTGATGGGCATCATCGGCGACACCAGTACATCGTAGTGCTCATGGAACGCCGCCATGCGCGCCACCAGGGCTGCGCGGGCTTCGAGGGCTGCGTTGAAGTCATCCAGGCTCAAGCGTTCGCCGCGTTGTGCAATACGCAGCAGGCCTGGGTCCAGCAGCTGTTTTTGCGCATCGTTCATGGGGCTTGTCAGGCGTGCGGCGCCGGCTGCCCACAGGGTGCTGAAGACTTCCAGCGGGTCGCTGAAGCCGGGGTCGATTTGCTCGACATGGGCGCCCAGTTGCACCAGCCCTGCCACCGCTTGAGCGACGACCTTGGCCACTTGCGGGTCGACGTCCACGTAACCGAAGTTCGGGCTATAGGCGACACGCAAACCGTTCAGATCCGTACCCGGTGTGAGCCACGGCGTGGTGCGTGGCGCGCCGATCAAGCCGTCGCGCGTGTCCGGCTGGGCGATGGTCTGTAGCATCAACACGCTGTCTTCCACCGTACGGGTCATCGGCCCCAGGTGCGAGAGAAGGGTCATGGCGCTGGCCGGCCACTGCGGCACATAGCCAAACGTCGGTTTGATCCCGAAGGTGCCGGTAAATGCACAGGGAATCCGGATCGAACCGCCGGCATCGCTGCCTTGGTGCAGCACGCCCAGGTTCAGCGCTGCCGCGGCCCCCGCGCCGCCGGATGAGCCGCCCGCCGTGGTGCGTGTGTCCCAGGGGTTGCGGGTAATGCCGTACAACGGGTTGTCGGTGACGCCTTTCCAACCGAATTCCGGGGTAGAGGTCTTGCCCAGCAGCACCGCACCGGCCTTGCGCATAAAGGCGGTGAAGGGCGCGTCGACGTCCCACGGGCCCTCGGCCGATGTGGTGCGCGAGCCCTTGCGGGTCGGCATGCCGACGGTCAGCGTCAGGTCTTTGATCGACGCCGGCACACCGTCCAGCGCGCCGCAAGGTCGGCCGCTGAGCCAGCGTTGTTCCGACGCGCGCGCGGCGTTCAGCGCGCCTTCCGGGTCCACGTGGCAGTAGGCATTCACCACCGGGTTATAGCGTTCGATACGCAGCAGGGCGTCTTCGGTGACGTCCACCGGTGACAAGGTCTTGTCGCGAAAATGCTGCAACAGTTGCACTGCCGTCAGTTGGCCGATCTCGCTCATGCCGTTTCCCCCTGGGCTGCATTGACCATGGTGCGCAGCAATACCGCGCAGCCCGCCGCCAGGTCGTCCGGCGCCGCGTTTTCGATTTCGTTATGGCTGATGCCGCCTTCGCACGGCACAAAAATCATCCCGGCCGGGCCGAGTTCGGCGACGAAAATCGCATCGTGCCCGGCGCCGCTGACGATATCCATATGGCTCAAGCCCAATACACCCGCGGCGTCGCGCACAGCGTTGACGCAGACCGGGTTGAAGTCCAGCGGCGGAAAGTCAGCCGTCGGCGTCAGCTCGAAGGTAAGGCCGTGCCTTTTAGCGGTGTCTTCGATCACGCCGCGTACTTCATCGACCATGGCTTGCAGCTTGTCCGCATGCAGGTGGCGCAGGTCGATGGTCATGTGCACTTGGCCAGGAATCACATTGCGTGAACCGGGGTGCAGGCTCAGGCAACCGACCGTGCCGCAGGCGTGCGGTTGTTGTTGATGGGCGATACGGTTGACCGCGCTGACCACCTCGGCGGCGCCGACCAGGGCATCCTTGCGCAGGTGCATCGGCGTCGGGCCGGCGTGGGCTTCGACGCCGGAAAGGGTTAGGTCGAACCACTTCTGGCCCAGGCAGCCCATGACCACGCCAATGGTGGTGGCCTGGTCCTCCAGCACCGGGCCTTGTTCGATGTGTGCTTCGAAGTAGGCACCCACCGGGTGGCCGAGCACGGCGCGGGATCCGGCATAACCGATGCGCTGCAATTCGGCGCCGACCGACAGACCCTGGTCATCGAGCTTGTCGAGGGTGTCCTGCAAATCGAACTTACCGGCAAACACCCCGGAGCCCATCATGCACGGCGGAAAACGCGAGCCTTCTTCGTTGGTCCACACCACCACTTCAATCGGCGCGGCGGTTTCGATGTTCAAGTCATTCAGGGTGCGGATCACTTCCAGCCCGGCCATCACCCCGTAGCACCCGTCGAACTTGCCGCCGGTGGGCTGGGTGTCGATATGGCTGCCGGTCATCACCGGGGGCAGGGCGGGGTTGCGCCCGGCACGGCGTGCAAAGATATTGCCGATGGCGTCGACACTGACACTGCAGCCGGCGGCCTCGCACCATTGCACAAACAGGTCGCGGGCCTGGCGGTCCAGGTCGGTCAGCGCCAGGCGGCACACACCACCTTTGACGGTGGCACCGAGCTGGGCCAGGTCCATCAAGGATTGCCAGAGGCGGTCGCGGTTGATCAGCGGGGCGTTGCTCTTGAGCGGTTGCGCAAAACTATTCATGTGCAATCTCCGGTCAGGCACTCAGGGCCAAATAACGGTTTTTGATGGTTGGGTCGGCGCGGAAGGCTTCGGCGCTGCCCTCGTAGACCACGCGGCCCTGTTCGAGCACGTAGTGGCGGTCGGCGAGCTTGTCGCAGACCATGAGGTTCTGTTCCACCAACAGCACCGGCAGGCCGTCGTCCTTGACCTTGCGCAGGATCTTCACCAGTTCGTCGACGATCACCGGCGCCAGGCCCTCGGTGGGTTCATCGAGAATCAGCAGCTTGGGATCGTTGAGCAGGGCGCGGGCGATGGCGAGCATCTGTTGCTCGCCGCCGGACAGCGCATGGCCGGCGTTTTTGCGGCGTTCCTTGAGACGCGGGAACATGCCGTAGACGTCCTCAAGCTGCCAGCGGCTGGTCTTGCGCGTGGCGATGCGCAGGTTTTCCTCGACCGTGAGCAGGCGGAAAATCCCACGGTTCTCCGGCACCAGCGCCAGGCCCTGGCGCGCGATTTCGAAGATTTTCTGGCCCACCAGCGCCTGGCCGTTGAAGTGGATCTGGCCCTGGCGCGGGCAGATGATGCCGAGGATGCTGCGCAGGGTGGTGGTCTTGCCGGCGCCATTGCGTCCCAGCAGCGTCACCAGTTCGCCAGGGTTGACGGTCAGCGACACGCCTTCCAGCACATGGCTCTTGTCGTAGTAGGAATGGATATTCTCGACGATCAGCATCAGGCAGCCTCCCCAAGATACGCGGTGCGCACGCGTTCATCGGCACGCACGAATTCCGGCGTGCCTTCCACCAGGATCTGCCCGTGGCTCATCACCGTGATGCGTTGGCTGATGGACATGACAATGCTCATGTTGTGTTCGATCAGCAGCACCGTGTGGTCACGGCCTAGGTCGCTGATCAACTGGGTCATGATCGGGATGTCATCGATGCCCATGCCCGAGGTGGGCTCATCCAGCATCAACAGTTTCGGTTTGGAGCAGATCGACATGCCCACCTCCAGCACCCGCTGCTGGCCGTGGGACAACTCGCCGGCGAGGGTATCGGCGCGGGCAGTGAGTTGCAGACGCTCCAGCACCTGGTCGGCCATCTCCAGGTGTTCGCGCTTGCTGTCGACGCGACGCCAGAAATTCAAGGCACGCGCACCGTCGCGGCCTTGGGCGGCCAGGCGCAGGTTTTCGCGCACGCTGAGGTTCTGGAACAGGCTGGTAAGCTGGAACGAGCGCGCCATGCCCAAGCCGACCCGGCCGTGGGCGGGCTTGCGCATCAGGTTCTTGCCGTCGAAATGAATCGCCCCGGCGGTGGCCTGGCGTTCGCCGGTAAGGCAGTGGAAAAGGCTGGTCTTGCCCGCGCCGTTGGGCCCGATGATGGTGTGGATGGTGCCGGCCTCGACCTTGAGGTTCACGCCGTTCACCGCATGGAACGCGCCGTAGGCCAGTTCCAGGTCTTTGGTTTCCAACAGGATGCTCATAGCCCTTCCTCCTTGGCGACAGCGGCGGTCTTGCGGCTGCCACGCACCCGTTCAAACAGCGACACCAGGCCGCCCCACAAACCACCGCGCATGAAGATCACCACCAGGATCAGAATCACCCCCAGCAGCATCAGCCAGCGCGGCCACAGGTCGGAAAGGAAATCCCCCAGCAACACGATGGAACCGGCGCCCAGCAACGAGCCGAACAACGAGCCCGTGCCGCCGACGATGGTCATGATCAGGATGTTTTCGGACATCATCAGGTCGATATTCGACAGCGGCACAAAGTGCAGCAGCATCGCGTAGAGCGCGCCGGCGATGCCGGTGACGGCGCCGGACAGCACAAACACCAGGATTTTGAAGTGGCGTGTGTCATAGCCGATGGCTGAGGCGCGGGTTTCGTTTTCGCGGATGGCCATCAGCGTGCTGCCGAACGGCGAAGCGATCACCCGGCGTGCGCCGATGAAGATCAGCAGGAACAGCACCGCGACAAAGGCGTAGAAGGCGCGGGCGTCGGCCAGTGACAGCAGCACGGTTTCACCCAGGCGGATCTCCGGGCGTGGCACGCTGAGCAGGCCGTTGTCGCCACCGGTCCAGTCGCTGAGGGTGTAGGCGACAAAGTAGGCCATCTGGCTGAATGCGAGGGTCAGCATCACGAAGTAGATGCCGGTGCGACGGATCGCCAGGGCGCCCACCAGCAACGCCAGGAAGCCACCCGCGATGGCGGCGCCGAGCAATGCGGTGAACAGGCCCAGTTGCAGATGAATCATCAGCAACGCCGCACAGTAGGCGCCGGCCCCGAAGAAGATGCCTTGGCCGAACGACAGCAGCCCGGTGTAGCCCAGCAACAGGTTGCAGGCGAGGGCGGCCATGGCAAAGATCAGGATCTCGGTGGCCAGGGTCGCCGAGGGCAATATCAACGGCAGGCCGATCAGTACCGCCAGCACCCACAGCAACATGGCCTTGGATTGGGTCTTGGCGAACGGCAGGGGATTTTTCTCGCTCATCTCAGGCTCTCCCGAACAGGCCGTAAGGACGTACCAGAATCACCACGGCCATTGCGCCATAGATCATCAGGCTCGCGCCTTGGGGCCAGAGTGTGGTCATCAGGCTTTGCACCACGCCCACCAGCAAACCGCCGACCAGCGCACCGCTGAACGAACCCATGCCGCCGATCACCACCACCACGAAGGCCACCCCGAGAATCTCCGGGCCGACAAAGGGCTGGGCGCCGCGCAACGGGGCGAACAGTACGCCGGCAACGCCGGCCAGGGCCACGCCGAGGGCGAAGGTCATGGAGAACAGGCGGAAAATATTGGTGCCCAGCAGCGACACGGTTTCGGTGCTTTCACTGCCGGCCCGCACCAGGGCACCGAAGCGCGTGCGTTCCAGCAGCAGCCACAGGCCCAGGCCGACCAGCCCGGAGAACACGATGAGGAACAGGCGGTAGTAGGGGTAGACGAAGTCACCCACCACCAGCACGCCGCGCAGCAGTTCCGGCACGGCGACGCTCTTGCCCACCGGGCCCCAAATCATCACGCTGGCTTCCTGGATGATCAGCGCGATCCCTAAGGTCACCAGGATCTGGAACATGTGTGGCAAGTGATAGATCCGCTGGATCAACACTCGCTCGATGACCCAGGCCAGTGCGGCCACCACCAGCGGCGCGATCAGCAGCGCCAGCCAGAAGTTGCCGGTGAGGCTCACAGCGGTGTAGCAGATGTAGGCACCCAGCAGGAAAAACGCGCCGTGGGCGAAGTTGACGAAGTTGAGCAGGCCGAAAATGATCGTCAGCCCGACCGCGATCAGGAAGTAGATCATCCCCAATCCGAGGCCGTTGAGAATCTGGAACAGGTAAAGATTAAGCATGCAGGAACCCTCTGCAGGAGGCCGCTTGCACGGCCCTGCGCTACCAAATTCAGGGGATCAGCCGAGCGTGCAGCCCGTGGCTTCCACGGGTGGGAACGACTGGCCGGCGCTGAGCACCTTGGCCAGGTCATCCTTGTCGGCCATGTCGGCAGTGGCCTTGCCGATCAGCAGGTAGTAATCCTTGATCACCTGATGGTCGCCGGCGCGGATCGATTCCTTGCCGGTCGGCCCTTCGTAGCTCAGGCCCTGCATGGCCTTGGCCACGGTGGGCCCGTCGAAGCTGCCGGTGGCGATGATGGTGTCGAGCATGATCTTGGTGCTGATGTAGTCGGCGGCCAGCGGATAGGTGGGGTTGATGCCGTATTGGGCCTGGGTGAGCTTGACCAGTTCACGGTTGAGCGGGGTGTCGACCTGGTGCCAGTACTGCGCGCCAAGGTACACGCCTTCCAGCACGTCGCTGCCCAGTTCCTGGAACTGGTCGAGGCCGGCGGACCACACCAACAGCACTTTCATGCGTTCCTTGATGCCGAAGTTGACCGCCTGGCGCAGGGTGTTGGACGACTGGCTGCCGAAGTTGAGCAGTACCAGCACATCGGGCTTGGCGGCGATGGCATTGGTCAGGTAACCGGAGAACTCCTGTTCCTGCAGTGAGTGGTAGCTGTTGCCGATGTGCTCCAGGCCGTTTTCCTTGAGCACATTTTTTGCGCCTTCGAGCAACGCTTCGCCGAACACGTATTGCGGGGTGATGGTGTACCAGCGCTTGGCGTCCGGCAGCAGCTTGATCAGCGGCACCATGGTTTCGCGGATGGCACCGTAGGTGGGCACCGACCAGCGGAAGGTCGCGAGGTTGCAGTCCTTGCCGGTGACTTCATCGGCGCCGACCGGGGTCATGAACACGCCACCCACCTTGTCGACTTCCTTGGCCACCGCCAGTGCCGACGACGACAAGGTGCAACCCTGGAAGAACCGTGCGCCGTCCTGCTGGATGGCTTCCTGCACCTTGCGCACCGCCTTGCCGGCGTTGCCTTCGGTGTCGATGACCTTGTAGTTCAACGCGCGACCTAGCACCTGCGGGTGCTGTTGCACCGCCAGGCGCGAACCCATGTCGGCAAACTTGCCATAGCTGGCAAAGGCGCCAGACATGGACTTGAGGCCGTAAAAGGTAAAGGGCTCGGCGGCGAATGCAGACCGAATGCTCAGCGGGAGGCTGAGGGCGGCGGCTGCGGTAAGACTGGCTTTCAACAACGTACGACGCTGCATGGGGTGACTCCCTGGTTTAGTTATTGGCAGGAGTGGCAATGGCGATACGGTGGAGCAAGGGCCTGTGGGCAGGCCTGTTATTGGGATAACGCGGTTTTGGTTGGAATAGGGTAAAACTGTGGGAGCGGGCTTGCTCGCGAATGCGGTGTATCAGTCACCGGATGCATTGCTGACCCACTGCATTCGCGAGCAAGCCCGCTCCCACATTGGATTCGTGGTGTCCTTAACGATGATCGAACTCCAATAGAAAATGCGGGCTGACTTCACCTTCCAGCGCCGTCATATGGTGTTCGGCGTCGCACATGTGTTCATGCATCAGGCTGCGCACTGCGCTTTCATCCCCGGCCCGAAACGCGATCAGCAATTGCTTGTGATAATCCAGGTTGGCCGCATCGAACTGCTTGCGCTTGGGCTTGTAGGCCTTTTTCAACACCACCAGGTCACGCAACAGGTCGTTGAGGAACTGCGCCATGAAACTCAGCAACGGGTTGGGGCAGGCCTTGGCCAGCAGGTTGTGAAATTCCAGTTCTGCCAGGCGCTGTTCACGTTGGCCAGCCTCGCTGTCTTCGGGCGCGCTGCAAAAATCCACGTTGTCTTGCAGGGCTTGGTAGTCGTCTTCGCTCAAGCGTCCGAGTACCGACACCGCCAGTTCCACTTCGATGACTTTGCGCAGTTGGTACACCTGCTCGCCGTCCAGGTGCTGGAAGTGCAGGTAGTTGCGCAACGCCCGGCTGGCCGGTTCGGTGCCGGCCTGGTTCAGGTAGGCGCCGCCGCTGGGCCCGGTACGCGTGCTCACCAACCCTTCGACTTCCAAGGCCTTGAGCGCTTCACGGGCCGAGCCTTTGGAGCACTGGAAGCTTTCCATCAGCTCGCGTTCGGTGGGCAAGCGGTCGCCGGGCTTCAAGGCATCGGTGACGATGGAGCGCTTGACCGACTCGACAATCACGTCGGACAGCTTCTGGCGTTTGCGTCGTAGCGGGCGGCTTAGCATAAGTTCGATTTATCGTATTAATGCGGATAAATAGCACTTAATAACGATCGGGGGGCAGCGTCAACGGCGGGTGTCGTTTTCGACGGCAAAAGGTCGCAATCGGGTGGTTACTCCCCGTCGCCTGAGTCCAGGCATCGGGTGGACGGCGGCGGCTGCTTGCCGAAGACCAGGAAATCGCCCACCCAACGGTTGATGCAGCTGCTGGCGTCCTGTTTGGTTGTTTCTTTCAGGCGCAGTTGTTCGACGTGGGGCGCTGCCGATTCGGGCTGCTGCGCATTGACCAGCACCATGCGCGCTACCCGTTCGGGAAACAGGGCCGCGTAACGGTTGCCCAGGCGGGTGGCATCGGCATTGCCCAGGTAGAACAGTTGGGCCTCGCCCAGTTGGCTGCGCACATACTCAAGGTCTTGAGCGGCCTGTTCGACTCCAGTCTCGTTGTCGAGGTCGCGAGGGCTGAGCTCGATGACGTCGTAGCGGTTGACCAGTGTGCGATACGCCGGGTTGGAGTAAGAACCCCAAAGGCTGGTCAGGTGAATGACGAAGGTGCCGCCCTGATTCCTTTTAGGCGCGTCGCCGGCCTGGGCGAACACCACGCCTTCCCGGTTCAGTGGGTCTCGGGCGCCGACGCGGGTCAGGTAGAGGCGCAGGTTGCTTTGCCGGGGGGCTGCGTAATTGCGCGGTACGCTCACGACGCCGCATTGGGTGCGCTGCAGCACTTCGGGGTCCAGGCGTTCAACGGTCGGCAGGGGGCAATCCAGCAGCCAATCGATGGCGGTGGGGGCAATCAGGTCTTGGGCAGCGCTTGCTGTCATCCAGAGACAGGCGCACGTCAGGTATTTTGCGACAGTCATCAAGAGGTCCTGGGCAACCGTGTGAGTGCGGTTTTTTTACCAAGGACCGTTGGTCGAAGAATGTAGGGCGAGAAGACAGCTGGCGTACGAAAACGGAGTTTTGTTTATCGGATCTGAGTCTGCCAGCCGCCGCCTAATGCTTTGTACAACGCGATGCTGGCCTGTAGGCGCGACAGCCGCAGTTGCACGTTCTGGTCCTGGGCTGTGTACAGGGTGCGCTGGGTTTCCAGTACCGTGAGCAGGTCTTCGGCACCCGCCTGATAGCGGCTTTCTGCAATTTGGAAGGCGGTCTGGGCCTGTTGCAGTTCTTCGCTTTGCCATTCGCGCTGCTGGTCGAGACGCGTGATGCTGCTGAGGGATTTTTCCACGTCGGCAAAGCCGTTGATGATCGCACCGCGATAAGTTTGCAGCAGTTCATCCTGGCGCGCGCGGGCCTTGTCGCGTTCAGCACTTAAACGGCCGTTGTTGAAGATCGGCGCCACCAGTCCAGCGGTAAGCGTGTAATAAGGGCTGCGCAGCACATCCACGGCTTTGTAGGCGTCGGAACCCAGGGTGGCGCCAAGGGTGATGGCGGGCAGCATGGCCGCGCGAGCCACCGTGACGTCGGCCTGCGCTGCCGCCAGCTGCGCCTCGGCCTTGGCGATATCGGGGCGACGGCTGAGCAACTGGCTTGGCAAGCCGGCGCCGATTGCAGGCCAGGTCAAGGCTTGGAACGGTTCGGTGCCTAGGTTCAGAGCCTGTACCGGCTGGCCGAGGAGGGCAGCCAGCGTAATCCGCGACTCTTCGGCCAATTGCTGGATCAACGGCAGTTGGCGTTGCTGGCTGGCCACCAGGCTTTTTTGCTGGGCCAGTTCCAGGGCAGTGGCGGAGCCGGCGTCATAGCGAGTCTGTACAAGGTCGAGCACATTACGCGCATTGGCCAGGTTCAACTCGGCAATCTGCTGGCGTTGCTGCGCGGCCAGGGTTTGTGCGTAGCGGTCGGCCACGCTGCTGAGCAAGGTCAGCTCCACGGTGGCCTGGTCAAACTCGCTGGCGCGCACGTTGTGCAGGGCGCTGTCGCGAGCGGCGGCGCGACCGCCCCAGAAGTCCACTTCGTAGCTGGCGGTGAGGTTGGCGCCGAAATTGTCGACGGTGTCATCGCTTTGTGATGCGTCAAGATCCGGTCCACCCGGACCACGCAACAGTTTCTGACGGCTGGTGGTGAGGTTGAGCTTCACCTCCGGCAACAGCGGCGCGCCGGCGATCACTGCACTGGCTTGGGCTTGGCGCACGCGCGCGGTGGCGGCGGCCACGTCGAAGCTGTCACGCCGGGCCTGGTCGATCAGACGGTTGAGCTGCGGGCTGCCAAACTGTGTCCACCATTGCTGATTGGTGGCTTGGGCGGCGTCGCGTTCGGCAAATTGCCAGGCGGCAGGCGGTGCAATCCCGCTGTCGACCGCTGGCGGGTTGCCGGTGCAGGCGCTGAGTAATACGCACAAGGCGGGCAGGTAGAGGGACCGTTTATTCACTGGTCAACGCCTTAACCGGATCGAGCCGGGCAGCTTTACGGGCCGGCATGAAGCCGAATACGACACCGGTGACGAGTGCGCAACCAAACGCGCCAAACACCGCCAATAGGGAGAACTGCACCGCCACCTTGGCCAGCACCAGCACCCCGCCGACCAACAATGCTAGGGCGATGCCGCACAAACCGCCGACCACCGAGAGCATCACCGCTTCCGTGAGGAACTGGCGCAGGATGTCGCGCTGGCGTGCGCCGGTGGCCATGCGAATGCCGATTTCGCGGGTACGCTCGCGCACGGTCATCAGCATGATATTCATCACGCCGATCCCGCCCACCAGCAGGGAAATTGCCGCAATCGAACCGAGCATCAATGACAGCGTGTTCTGAGTGCGGGCCTCGGCCTGGATCATCGCGGCGTTGTTGGTCAGCTCATAGTCGCGCTTGCCGTTGTGCAGCTTTTGCATCAACTGGTCGATGGCCACCTCGGTTTCGCGGACTTTGCGCGCATCGGCCGCCGCGATCACGACATACTCGGGGTTGTAGTTGCCGAACAGACGCACGCTGGCGGCGGTGTAAGGGATGGCAACGCGGTCGTCACTGTCCTTGTTGCCGGAGGCGGCGCCTTTTTCCGCCAGCACACCGATTACCTGGAATGGCACGTTTTCAATCAGGATGTACTGGCCGATCGGGTTGACCTCGCCCTTGAACAGCTTCTCGCGCACGCGATGACCGATCACCGCCACCGTGGCGGCGGCACGCTCGTCGGCGGCCGTGAAGTAATTACCCTCGACCACCGGCCAATTAAAAATCTCCGGGAAGTTGGTGTCATTGCCCCCCACGTAGGCCATGTAGTCGACGTTGCTGAAGCGCACCCCGACTTCGCTGCCGTTGACCGGCATGATGCGCTGGACCTGGGGTAACGCCGCCAGTGCGTGGACGTCGTCGAGGGTCACGATACCCAGGGGCGTGCGCGGGTTGGGCGATGTTCCACTGAGGTAGATAATGTTGGAACCGAACGCCCCCATCTGCGCCATGACCTGGCGCTTGCTGCCCTCACCGACGGCCAGCATCACCACCACCGAGGCCACGCCAATGATGATCCCCAGCAGGGTCAGTGCGGTGCGGAAGCGGTTGATCCACATCACCCGCCAGGCGGCTTGCACCGCGTCCACCAGCTCGGCTTTCCACGCGCCATTGTGCTCGGCGCCGTCGGCCAGGCGCTGGCGCAGATCCACGGCTTGCAGAGCACCGTTCGCTAATGCTGGCGCAACGTCGCTGCTGTCCGCCGAGTCGCTGATGATCAAACCATCGCGAATCTCGATGATGCGATTGGCCCGCGCCGCCACTTCGCGGTCGTGGGTGATCAGGATCACCACGTGGCCCTGGCTGGCGAGTTCATCGAGCAGGGTCATGACCTCGGCGCCACTGTGGCTGTCGAGGGCGCCGGTGGGTTCGTCGGCGAGGATGATATGCCCGCCGTTCATCAAGGCTCGGGCAATGGATACCCGCTGTTGCTGGCCCCCGGAGAGTTGGTGCGGACGGTTGCCGGTGCGTTCGGCCAGGCCCAGGCGCGTGAGCAGGGCGTTGGCGCGGGCATGGCGCTCGGCGGCGCTGATGCCGGCGTAGATCGCCGGCATCTCGACGTTCTCCTGGGCCGAGCCCGACGGGATCAGGTGGTAGCCCTGGAACACGAACCCGAACGCTTCGCGGCGCAGCCAGGCCAGTTCATCGCTGTCCAGGTGGGCGACGTTTTCCCCGGCGAACAGGTAGTTGCCTGTGCTGGGGCGGTCGAGACAGCCAAGGATATTCATCAGCGTGGACTTGCCGGAGCCGGAGGCGCCGACGATGGCGACGAACTCCCCGGCATGGATCGACAGGTCTATGCCGCGCAACACGTCGACCTGCGGGCTGTCGCCGCCGCCGTAGGATTTGCGGATGTTCTTGAGTTCGATCAGGGGCGTGGTCACCTCAACCCCCGTTGCCGTCGGCGGGGCCGATCAGCAGGTGATCGCCTTCGCTCAAGCCGTCGAGCACCTGGACGCGCAGGCGGTCGCTGATGCCCACCTGCACCTGGCGCTGCTCGATACGGCCGTTCTTGCCCACGACCTGGGCGATCTGCTGGTTGGCGTTCGCCGTGCCCGATAACGCGGCAACCGGCGCGGTGAGCGCATCCTTGACTTGGCTGGCGACGAAAAATACCTGGGTGGTCATTTCGGCCATCAGCGCGTTGTCGCTGTTGTCCACGTCCAGCAGCACGGTGTACAGCACCACGCGGCCGCTGCCGCTTTTACTGGTGCTGTTGGGGCTGCCGCTGCCTTGGGTTTCATTCAACGGCTTGGGCGGGATCGGCAGGATCTGCCGCACGGTGCTGGTCCAGCGTCGGTTACCGCCGCTCAAGGTAGTGAAGTACGCGGTCATGCTGGGTTTGACGTGGCCGATATCGGCCTCCGAGACTTCTGCCCACACCGTCATCGGCGACAGCTTGGCGATGCGCAGGATCAACGGCGTCTGCTGCTGGGCATTGAGGGTTTGGCCAACCCGCGCGTCCACCGCGACCACGGTGCCGGTCATGGGCGCGTAGATGCGTGTGTAGCCCAATTCCGCTTCGTCACTGCGCAGGCTGGCCTGGGCTTGCAGGATCTGCGCCTGGAACATGTCGACCCGGGCCTGGGTAGCGCTCAGTTCGGCCTTCGCGGTTTGCACGTCTTCCTCACGGGTGGCGTTTGCGGCGGTCAGGCGTTGCTGGCGCTGGTACTTCTGGCGTGCCAATTCGTGCTGAGCCTTTTGTTCCTGCAACTGGGCCTTGAGGTTTTCGATGGCGTAGCGGCTGGCGTCCAGCTTGGCATTTTGCGTGGACGGATCGATCTCAACCAGCAATTGGCCTTCCTCGACCTGGTCGCCGGCTTCGACGTGGATTTTGCGGATCTGGCCAGAGGCCTGGGCACCGACGTCCACATAGCGACGCGGTTGTAGGGTGCCCAAGGCGGTCACGCTGTTTTCGATACTGCCGCGGGTGACGGTGACGGTGGTGAGAGTGTCACGCCCCGGCGGCAGCACCTGCCAGGCCGCGACGGCGATAAAAGGGATCAGGCACGCGATAACAAGCAAGGCGCGTCGGGCAGGTCGAGGGCGTTTCATGCTTTGGTTCCAGCCAGGAAAGTTCGGACCGCAGTTGCGGGGAGCTGACAAGTAAACGAGGGAATTGCGCGGGGATTTAGGCGGTTACATAAGCAGTTACAGCTCCCTTGAAGAAAAAAATCGTCCGTTGATGCAAGTCTGCTTTAAAAGTAGATGAGAATTACTATAAATTGCACGCACTCAAACTGCCATCACCGAACGGGTTGATTTAAGTGTAGGAGCGAGCTTGCCCGCGAGGGACGTTCAGGCGCTGCGTTTATCCTGAATGCTCGCGATATCATTAACGGTCTTCGCAAGCACGCTCGCGTCTACAGGCTGTTTTTTGCACCCAGGGACCAAATGCCGCCACCCGGCGGTCGGGAGTCATGTTGGAAAACTACTATCGCGAGCTGGTGTGTTTCCTCAACGCCAAGCTGGGCAACCGTCAGGTGGCCGAGGATGTGGTGCATGACGCTTATGTCCGGGTGCTGGAGCGTTCCAGCGACACGCCCATCGAACAACCCCGTGCCTTTTTGTACCGCACCGCATTGAATCTGGTGATCGATGGACATCGGCGCAATGCCTTGCGCCAGGTTGAACCCCTGGACGTGCTGGATGCCGAAGAGCGCTTCGCCAGCAGTTCGCCTCACACCCACCACGATCACGGCCAGCGCCTGGAACTGCTCGAACGCGCCCTGGCCGAGCTGCCGCCCGCCTGTCGCGACAGCTTCCTGCTGCGCAAACTCGAAGGCCTGACCCACCTGCAGATCGCCGAACGCCTGAGCATTTCCCGCGCCATGGTGGAGAAACACATCGTCAATGCCATGAAGCACTGCCGGGTGCGGATGCGCGAGTGGGAAACGCACTGATCGAAGATCAGTTAAATTTTATTTCATTGTCCTCGTTTCCTATCAACACACGACCTGTTGTTCAGGTCTTGAAGGTATTCCCGCCCCACCGCCAAGGGGCTTATCCAGAGGACACTGGAATGACACAGGCAATTGCTTCGCCCGCGGTTCACGACCTGATCGGTATCGGTTTCGGCCCTTCGAACCTGGCGCTGGCCATCGCCCTGCAGGAGCGCGAAAAGGCCCAGGGCAAACTGGATGTGCTGTTTCTCGACAAACAGGCCGACTACCGCTGGCACGGCAACACCCTGGTGACCCAGAGCGAGCTGCAGATTTCATTCCTCAAGGACCTGGTGACCCTGCGCAACCCCACCAGCCCGTATTCCTTCGTTAATTACCTGAAAGCCCACGACCGCTTGGTGGACTTCATCAACCTGGGCACCTTCTACCCGTGCCGCATGGAGTACAACGACTACCTGCGCTGGGTCGCCGGGCAGTTTCAGGCCCAGGCGCGCTACGGCGAGGAAGTGCTGTCCATCGAGCCGATCCTGCACCAGCAGCAGGTTGAAGCGCTGCGTGTGATTTCCCGCGATGCGCTGGGGGAGCAACATGTACGCACCACCCGTTCGGTGGTGGTCAGCGCCGGGGGCACGCCGCGTATTCCCGAAGCGTTCAAGGCGCTCAAGGGCGATAGCCGGGTGTTCCACCATTCCCAATACTTGGAGCGGATGGCCAGCCAGCCATGTGTCGAGGGCAAGGCCATGCGCATCGCCATCATCGGCGGTGGCCAGAGCGCGGCAGAAGCCTTTATCGACCTGAACGACAGCTTCCCGTCGGTGCAGGTCGACATGATTCTGCGCGGTTCGGCGCTCAAACCCGCCGATGACAGCCCGTTCGTCAACGAAGTGTTCTCGCCGGCCTTCACCGACCTGGTGTTCCAGCAAGAGGGCGCCGAGCGTGAGCGCCTGGTCGCCGAGTACCAGAACACCAACTATTCGGTGGTGGACCTGGACTTGATCGAGCGTATCTATGGCATCTTCTACCGCCAGAAGGTCTCCGGCATCGCCCGCCAGGCGTTCCGCACCCTGACCGTGGTCGAGAAGGCCACACCAGGCCCGTTGGGCATCGAACTGGTGCTGCGCAACAACGCCAACGGCGACACCAGCGTCAACCACTACGACGCGGTGATCCTCGCCACCGGCTACGAGCGCCAGACACACCGCGCGCTGCTGGCGCCATTGGAAGACTACCTGGGCGACTTCGACGTGGCGCGCGACTATCGCATCGTCACCGACGAGCGTTGCAACGCCGGTATCTACATCCAGGGCTTCAGCCAGGCCAGCCATGGGTTGAGCGATACCCTGCTGTCGGTACTGCCGATTCGGGCGGATGAGATTGCGGCGTCGCTGTATGCGCTGGACCGTGGGCGCGGCAAGGGTCGTTCGGTGCAGGATTTGTTGCTCGCCACCGCGAGCTGATACCCGCTCCTACAAACGGCACTTGTGGCAACGAGTGGCTATTGGTACTGTACAAAAAACCAGTATCGGTAGCCCCCATGCAGTTGATCGAAAAACTCAGCATCCTCGCCGACGCCGCCAAGTACGATGCCTCGTGCGCCAGCAGTGGTGCGCCCAAGCGCAGCTCCGAGGGCAAGGCGGGGCTGGGTTCCACCGATGGCATGGGCATCTGCCACAGCTACACGCCGGACGGGCGTTGTGTGTCGTTGCTCAAGGTATTGCTCACCAACTTCTGTCTCTACGACTGCCAGTATTGCGTCAACCGCCGCTCCAGCGACGTGCCCCGCGCGCGTTTCAGCCCGGAGGAGGTGGTCACCCTGACCCTGGATTTCTACCGACGCAACTGCGTCAGCGGGCTGTTTCTCAGTTCCGGCATCATCCGTTCGTCCGATTACACCATGGAGCAATTGGTGCGGGTCGCCAAACTGCTGCGCGAAGAGCATGACTTTCGCGGCTATATCCACCTCAAGACGATTCCTGATGCCGACCCGGCACTGATCGCCGAAGCCGGACGCTATGCCGATCGCCTGAGCGTGAACATCGAACTGCCCACCGAGGCCAGCCTGCAGACCCTGGCGCCGGAAAAGAAGATCGTGTCGATCAAACAGGCCATGCAGACCATCTACACCGGCGAGCAGACGGTACGCAACGAGCCACGCGCACCGCGTTTTGCCCCGGCCGGGCAGAGCACGCAACTGATCGTCGGCGCCGACGACACCGATGACAGCACCATTCTCCACGGTGCCGAGGCGTTGTACGGCAACTTCAAGCTGCGCCGCGTGTATTACTCGGCGTTCAGTCCCATCCCCAATAGCCCGAAAACCGTGCCTCTGGCCGCGCCGCCGCTGATGCGCGAGCACCGTTTGTACCAGGCCGATTTCCTGTTGCGCAGCTATGGGTTCAACGCCAATGAGCTGTTCAAAGGTCCTGGTCACCTGGCGCTGGATATCGATCCCAAGCTGGCGTGGGCGCTGGATAATCGCGAAGTCTTCCCTCTAGACCTGAATCGCGCGGAACCGACCTTGATAGCGCGCATTCCGGGCATTGGCCTGCGTACCACCCAGCGTCTGGTGGACCTGCGCCGTGAACGCAAGATCCGCTTCGAAGACCTGGCGCGCATGCGGTGCGTATTGGCCAAGGCCAAGCCGTTTTTCATCACCAGCGACTACCACCCGCAACAGGCCGACAGCACCAGCGTGTTGTTGCGCGAACAACTGCGCGACCGTCCTCAGCCGCAGCAAATGGGGTTGTGGGGATGATCAGCCTGGAGTGCAACAACCTGTTCAGCACTTGGCGCGAGCAGGCGCGCTGGCTGCTCAGCCATCAGATCGACCCCAGCCAGGTGAGTTGGGGCGAGGCCGAAGTGGCGGACCTGTTTGCCACCGACGAACCGATTCCCGAGGGGATGGGGCCTTTCCAGACACGGGTGCCCAAGGCCCTGCTGGAATTGTTGGAGTCGGCCGCCTGTTACCACGGCGACCAGCGTTGGAGCTTGTTGTATGAAGTGCTGTGGCGCGTCAGTCATGGTGATCGCACGGCGATGCTGGCAGGGGACAAACTGGGCAGTGAGTTGCAACGGCGGATCAAGCAGGTCAGTCGCGAGGCACACCATCTGCACGCGTTTGTGCGGTTCATCGCGTTACCCGCCGAGGCCGGGCTGGAATTGCCCGAGTACGTGGCCTGGCACGAGCCGGCCCATGACATCTTGAAATCAGCCAGCCAGCATTTCATCGGGCGCATGGGGCGTCACCGCTGGATGATCGCCACACCGTTGGACGGTGTGTACTACGACGGTGAGCAGTTGATCCATCAGCGCGAATGCCCCGAGGCCTGGCGGCAATTGGCGCAGAATGTCGAGGATCCACACAGTGCGATGTGGCTGACCTACTACAGCCACATCTTCAATCCAGCACGGTTGAACCCCAAGGTGATGGAAGGGCATTTGCCCAGCCGGTTCTGGAAGAATCTGCCAGAGGGCAAGTTGATACCGGGGTTGATCAGTGAGGCGCGTACCGGCAAGCAAAAGGATGGGCAGGCGAAGATGATCGGGGCAAAGCTGGGCAAGCGAATCGCTCGCGCCTTTTAAGGCTCAGCTGAGTTCCGTCGCTGTGTTCTTGACCACCGCCAACTCCGGATGCGCGACCAGCTTATCGATGTGCAATTCGTCGTTGTTCAACCAGGTCTCCGTCAGCACCCGGTAGTGCTCCATATCCCGGCAACGCATGCGCAGGCTGTAGTCAAACGGACCGCTGATCAACTGGCATTCGAACACCTGCGGGCAAGCCTTGACGCAGGCTTCGAAGGCCTTTTGCGCCGAGCGCCCGCTCTGGTTGGACAAGGCTACCAACACCAGCAATGACAGCCCTGGCGAGACCATCTGCACATCGATGATCGCCCCATACCCACGGATCACCCCGCGTCGCTCCAGCTTGCGCACCCGCTCCAGGCAGGGCCTGGGCGTGAGGTGCACCAGCGACGAGAGCTTTTCGTAGGTGATACGCCCCTGATGCCGCAGCACTTCGATGATTGCTTCATCAATGCGGTCCAGCGTGGGGGAGGAATGGGGTCCGTTGGCCTTGGTATCCATGGGGTTCACTTCAAACGGTTGGAGAGAAATTGCTGCAAGCGCTCGCTATTGGGCTGGTCGAGAATCCTGGCATCGCCGTGTTCCTCAACCCGGCCCTGGTGCAAGAACAACACTTGGCTGGACACCTGGCGGGCAAAGCCCATTTCGTGGGTGACCATCAGCATGGTACGACCTTCCTCGGCCAACGTCTGTATGACTTTGAGGACTTCTCCTACAAGTTCTGGGTCGAGTGCGGAAGTCGGCTCATCGAACAGGATGATCTCCGGCTCCATCGCCAAGGCCCGGGCAATCGCCACGCGCTGTTGTTGGCCGCCGGAGAGAAACGCCGGGTACTGATCCGCCACGCGGCTCGGCAGGCCGACCTTGTCCAAGTACATTCGCGCGCGTTTTTCCGCCTCCGCAGCGCTTACGTCCAGTACCCGGCGCGGCGCCATGGTGATGTTTTCCAGCACGGTCATGTGGCTCCACAGATTGAAGTGCTGGAACACCATGGCCAGGCGTGTGCGCAGGTTCTGCAATTGATCTTGGTGCGGCGCACGGGTGCCGGCGCGGCCCTGGCGCATTTCAATGCTGATGCCGTCCAGGGTGATCACCCCGGCGTCCGGCTGTTCGAGGAAGTTGATGCAGCGCAGCATCGTGCTTTTGCCAGAGCCGCTGGCGCCGATCAGGCTGATCACATCGCCCTGGCGCGCATTCAGGGAAACACCCTTGAGCACTTCGTGCTCGCCATAGCGTTTGTGGATGCCTTCGACTTGAAGCTTGATGGCCGCGGTGACGGGTTGGGCAACGGGTTCATCAACGGGATAAGCGGCCAGGGCCTGCGCGGACTGATTCATGGGTTAGCCTCGGGTAGGAACAAGAAAGCGCATCCAGCGACGTTCGGCCAGTCGGAACAGGCCCACCAGTGCAAAGGACAGCAGCATGTAGAGCAGGGCAGCGATGCCGAACGCCTGGAACGTCAGGAACGTTTCGGCATTGGCGTCGCGGGCCACCTTGAGGATGTCGGCGACGGTGGCGGTAAAGGCCAGCGAGGTGGCGTGCAGCATCAGGATCATTTCGTTGCTGTAGGCCGGTAACGCACGACGCAGCGCGGCGGGCACCACCACGAACAGGTTGAGACGCCAACCGTGCAGGCCGTAGGCGCGGGCCGCTTCGATTTCGCCATGGGGGATATTGCGGATCGCCCCGGCGAAGATCTCCACGGTGTAGGCGCAGGTGTTGAGCACGAAGGCCAGCAGCGTGCAGTTCAGCGCATTGCGGAAAAACTGGTTGAGCAGGGCGTTATCCTGCACGATTTCCAGGCTGTACAGCCCGGTGTAGCAAATCAGCAGTTGGATATACAGCGGCGTGCCGCGAAACAGGTAGGTGTAGACCTCCACTGGCCAGCGCAGCCAGACGTGCTCGGAAACACGCGCGAGCGCCAACGGGATCGACAGGAAAAAACCCAACACCACCGAGATGATGAACAACCACAGTGTCATGGCCACGCCGGACAATCCTGCGCCATCGCTGAACAGATAGGCCAGACCGTATTGCTGGAACAGTTCGATCATCGCGCCATCCCCTTGATGCCGAGGTTATAGCGCCGTTCGAGGCGCTTGAGGACGCGGTTGGACAGGCTGGTGATCACCAGGTACATCAGGCCCGCGAGGATCAGGAAGTACAGCGGCTCATTAGTGGTTTTGCCGGCATTTTGTGCGGCCTTGACCAGGTCCGACAAGCCGATGATCGACACCAGCGCCGTGGATTTGAGCAGCACCAGCCAGTTATTGCCCAGGCCCGGCAGGGCAAAGCGCATCAGTTGCGGGAACAGCACCAGGTGAAAGCGCTGCCAGCGGCTCAGGCCATAGGCGGTCGCCGCTTCCAGCTGGCCCACCGGCACGCTGAGGATCGCGCCTCGGAAGTTCTCGGTGAAATACGCGCCGTAGATAAAGCCCAGGGTGATCACCCCAGCGGTAAACGGGTCAATTTCAAAATAGTCCCAGCCGAACACTTCACTCAGGTCGTTGAGCCACAGTTGCAGGCTGTAGAAAATCAGCAGGATCAGCACCAGGTCCGGCACACTCCGGATCAAGGTGGTGTAGAGCGTGGCCGGCACACGCAGCCATTTGGCGCTGGAGAGCTTGGCAGCGGCGGCGATCAGGCCCAGGGCGAGGCTCAGCGCCAGCGCGAGGAAGGCCAGCTTGAGCGTCATCCAGGCACCCTGGGCCAGCATCGGGCCGTAGCCGTGCAGATTCAGGAATTCGTTCATGGGGAAGGAGATCTCTTTTATGCAGGCGCGAGCTCGCTCGCGCCTACAGGGGACTTTTGCCTGGCTCGGACATCACTCGTGGTAGATGTCCTGATCGCCGAAGTACTTCTTCTGGATCTGTGCGTAGGTGCCATCCGCCTGCACAGCGGCGATGCCTTTGTTGATCAGCGCCCGCAGTGCCTGATCGTTCTTGCGCAGGCCCATGGCGATGTCCAGGGGCAGGGTCGGGTCCTTGAAGGCAGGGCCGGTCTTGAAGTCGCTGCCTTCGGGTTTGGACAGGAAGTTGAGCTGGGCTTCGAGCTTGTCGGTCAGGGTCGCGTCCAGGCGGCCGTTCTGCAGATCGGCGTAGTTCTGGTCCTGGGACTGATACGCCTTGATCTGCGCGCCGAGCTTGGCCAGGTGGGCACGGGCGTAGGCCTCCTGCAACGAGCCTTGCAGTACCCCGACTTGCTTGCCCATGAGGGATTCCGGGGTGTCGCCGAAGTCGGCGCTCTTGCGCGTGATCACGGAGGTAGGGCTGAGGAACAGGCGGTCACTGAAGTCGATGATCTTTTCGCGGGCCGGGGTTACAGCCATGGAGGACATGATCGCGTCGAACTTGCGGGCGCGCAGGGCCGGGATCATGCCGTCGAATTCGTTGTGCACCCAGGTGCATTTCACTTCCAGCTTGGCGCAGATCGCGTTGCCCAGCTCGATATCGAAGCCTTGCAGGCTGCCGTCGGCGGCAACGGATTCGAAGGGGGGATATTCGGGGAACACGCCGAAGCGGATTTCTTTCCATTCCTGAGCGTGGGCGGTTGCGCAGAGTGGCAACAGCAACGCAGCGAAGAGTGATCGCAGTGGAGTCATGTGTAGTCCCTATATTTTGTAATTGATGTCAGGGCAGTCATTGAGCTGAAACAAATCGTTCTTATTGGCGCAGAGAATGCTCCATGGTGGTGCGTTTTTTGTGTCGTTTACCCCGTGCTCAAAGCGCGAATTGCGCTGTTAAAACGGGCAATGCAGCGGAATCGGCTGTGCCACCCGCTGAATCGGCTTTTCACCCACCCAAATCTGGGCCGCCCTCGACGCAGAGCGGCAGGCCAGAGCGTTCTCAGGCGCGCTTTTTCTGCTGTGCGCGAGGTTGTTGTGCCAGGCGTGCGAACAGGTCTTTCGGGTCGGCCAGGTCCGGCACCAGCTCCAGGTCGCTGCCCACATCCAAGGCCTTGGCCACGTCCAGCACATAGCGCAGGGCCGAGTAGTCTTCGATGGCAAAACCTACCGAGTCGAACAGGGTGACCTGGCGCGCATTTTCGCGGCCGGGTTGTTGCCCGTTGATCACTTGCCAGAGTTCGGTGACCGGCGAGTCTTCCGGCATGTGCTGGATTTCACCTTCGATGCGGCTTTGCGGTTCGTACTCGACGATCACCCGGGCGCGCTCGACGATACGTCGGTCCAGCTCGGTCTTGCCGGGGCAGTCGCCGCCGACGGCGTTGAGGTGCATGCCGGGTTCGATCATCTCGTCCGTCAGGATGGTGGCGTAGGCCTTGTCGGCCGTGACGGTGGTGACGATGTCCGCGCCTTTTACCGCTTCGGCGACGCTGCCGGCCAGGATCACCTTGATCGCCGGGAAGGCTTTGAGGTTGGCGGCCAGCTTGGCGGTGGCCTTGGCGTCGATATCGAACAGGCGGATCTCAGTGATGCCGAGCATGGCGTGGAAGGCCAGGGCCTGAAATTCGCTCTGGGAGCCGTTGCCGATCAGCGCCATGCTGCGGCTGTTGTCGCGGGCCAGGTAGCGGGCGACCAGCGCCGACGTGGCGGCGGTGCGAATCGCAGTGGTCAGCGTCATTTCCGCCAGCAGCACCGGCAAGCCGGTGTCCACGTCCCCCAGCGCGCCGAAAGCCATCACGGTGAGCATGCCGGCCAGGGTGTTTTTCGGGTGGCCGTTGACGTATTTGAACGCGTACAGCGATGCGTCGGAGACCGGCATCAGCTCGATCACACCGTCCGGCGAGTGGTTGGCCAGGCGCGCGCATTTTTCGAAATCCTGCCAGCGCAGGTAGTCGGCACGGATGTACTCGGCCATCTCGGTGATGCAGGTTTGCAAGCCTTTTTGCGAGACCAGGTAGCAGAGATCGTTGACGTCGATATAGCGGGTCATGACAAGACTCCTTGAGTTATTGGACGGTGGCGCGGGCGGGCAGGTGCACTTCCGCCAGCATGCAGCGGGCACTGCCGCCGCCGATGCGTTCGATGTTGTCGATGTTTACCACCACCGGCCGCGTATGGCGTTCCACGTGCTGGCGCTGGGCGGGTTGCAAGGCGCCCCAGGCGCTGGCGGACATCACCAACAGGGGCTGCCCGTCGCGGTCGTGGATTTCGAGCATGTTGCCGGCGAAGCCCTCCAACTGATCGAAATCGAGCGCGAGGATGTCCTTGCCGGTGTCGCGCAGGGAGCGTTCCAGGCCCTGGCGTTCGCTGGCGTCCGGCAGGGCTTGCAGGCACACCACCGAGAGGTCGCGACCGACGCTCATCATCACGTTGCTGTGGTAGATCGGCGCGTGATGGCGGTCGACGGCGTGAAAAACGCAGAGCTGGTAGTCGAGGCGTTCGGCGAACTGGCGCAGGGCGTCCTGGTGAGTGCGCCCGGAGTGGCAGGCGTAGCTGATGCGGTGTTGGCGGTCGAGCACCATGCTGCCGGTGCCTTCGAGGAAGATGTTCTGCTGTTCCAGGTGGCTGAGATCAATGGTGCTGTTGATCGCAAAACGTTGCTCCAGCACTTGCAGCACGCCTTTGTTGCGCTCCAGTCGTCGGTTCTGGCCTTCCATCGGGTACAGCACCAGGCTGCCGTCGGCGTGGCTGCTCCACCAGTTGTTGGGGAATATCGAGTCGGGGGTGTGGGGCGCCGGCGTGTCCTGCACCACCAGCACTTCCACGCCGTGCCGGCGTAGGGTGTCGACATAGCCGTCGAACTCTTCCAGCGCTTTCTGCTGTGCGCCGAGTGGGTCGAGGGGTTGGCGTTGGAAGCGGTTGTTGATCGCGGTGTCCGGGTTGAAGGCAAAGCGCGCCGGGCGAATCATCAAGACGGTATTGGTGGTTTGCATGGGTGCACGAATCCATGGGTTGAACTGTGGGGCTATTTTGTGGGTTGTGCGGGGTGAATCCCGGCTGAAACCGGGAAGCGGGTCAGCCGGGAAAGCTGAAGAGTGGGGTGAGGCAGCCGAATCGGCTGTTCGGGCGAGCGCAGGTCAAAATTGCTATTGTGCGGGTTGTTCAAACGCAGTCAGCCAGGAGGAATCATGTCTACCGCCGTTCGCCTCGCCCAGGCAGCCGATGCCGAGGGCATCAGCCAGGTCATCCTGGCGGCCTTGCATAGCAGCAATGCGCGGGATTATCCGGCGGATGTGATTGCGCGGGTGGCCAGTAACTTCACACCGGATGCGGTGCTGGCCTTGCTCAAGCGTCGCCAGGTACTGGTGGCAATTCAAGATCATGTGATCGTCGCCACCGCCGCCCTCGACGGTAATGTGGTGCGCTCGGTGTTCGTCAATCCAGCGCTGCAAGGGCAGGGGATCGGTCGCCTGCTGATGATCGAGATCGAACTGCGCGCCCGCGAGGCTGGGGTGACGGTATTGAGCGTGCCTGCTTCGCTGACGGCCGAGCCGTTCTACACCAAGCTGGGGTTTAACACCGTGCGTGACGTTTACCACGGCAACGAACGTACATTGGTGATGGAAAAAGCGCTGCTGTCCCGGCATCCCATCGGTCCGTATCGCGACCGTCAGCATCGGGCGCAAGTGGTTGCGCTCTGGCAGCAGGCCTTTGGCTATGACACCGCCCACAACCTGCCAACGCTGGCGATTGATAAGAAGCTGGCCGTCAACGATGGGCTGTTCTTCGTAGCCATGGATAAAAAAGCAGTGATCGGGACGATTCTTGCCGGCTACGACGGTCATCGCGGCTGGCTGTATTCGGTGGCGGTGCACGCCGACTATCGGCGCCATGGCTTGGGGTCTTCGTTGGTACGCCACGCGGAACAGGCATTGACCGCGTTGGGGTGCATGAAGATCAACCTGCAGATCACCGGCGGCAACGACGCGGTGGTGGGGTTCTACGAGGCGTTGGGGTATGGGGTGGAACCGAGGATCAGTATGGGCAAGAAGATTGTAGGGAATATTCCCAAGGACTTGTGAGAACACCCAAATAAACTGTGGGAGCTGGCACGCCAGCTCCCACATAGGCTTTGTGGTGGGGCTCGTTGCAGAGTTAGACCTTGACGATCCAGCCTTGCGGCGCTTCAACGTCGCCGGTCTGCACGCCGGTCAGCTCTTTGTAGAGCTTCTGGGTGATCGGACCGACTTCGGTCTCGCTGTGGAACACGTGCAGCTTGCCGTTGTACTGGATGCCGCCGATTGGCGAGATCACTGCAGCCGTACCGCAGGCGCCGGCTTCCTTGAACTGGTCGAGCTTGTCGATGAACACTTCGCCTTCGACCACTTCCAGGCCCAGGCGGGTCTTGGCCAGTTCGATCAGCGACAGGCGGGTGATGCCTGGCAGCACCGACGGCGACTTCGGCGTGATGAACTTATTGTCGTGGGTGATCCCGAAGAAGTTGGCCGAGCCGACTTCTTCGATTTTCGAATGGGTCATCGGGTCCAGGTAGATCGCGTCGGCGAAACCGGACTTCTTCGCTTCGGAACCTGGCATCAGGCTGGCGGCATAGTTGCCACCGACCTTGGCGGCGCCGGTGCCTTGTGGTGCCGCGCGGTCGAAGGTGGAGATCTGGAAGTTATGTGGTACCAGGCCACCTTTGAAGTAGGCGCCGACGGGGATGCAGAACACGGAGAAGATGAACTCCGGGGCGGTCCGCACGCCGATGTTGTCACCGGTGCCGATCACGAACGGGCGCAGGTACAGCGCGCCGCCGCTGCCGTATGGCGGGATGAAGTGCTCGTTGGCCTTGACCACTTGCTTGCAGGCGTCGATGAACACGTCGGTCGGCACATGCGGCATCAGCAGGCGGGCGCAGCTGCGTTGCATGCGGGCGGCGTTCTGGTCCGGACGGAACAGGTTGATCGAACCGTCCTTGCAGCGGTAGGCCTTGAGGCCTTCAAAGCATTGCTGGCCGTAGTGCAGGGCAGTGGAGCCCTCGCTGATGTGCAGCACATTGTCATCGGTCAGGGTGCCTGCTTGCCATTCGCCGTTTTTCCAGACCTGGAGAAACCGCTTGTCGGTCTTGATGTAGTCAAAACCCAGCTTGTCCCAATTGATGCTTTCGTTACCCATGACACCCTCTATCTCTGGTCAACCGCCTGGTCGAAGGCAGGCTTGTCGGTTTTTTTCTGGATGGGCACAACAATACTTCATTCTTGGCCGGTGTGGGAGCGGGTGGGTGGGCCCTGCCGCGCTTTTACAGGTGCAGGGCGTGGCCCAACGCCCTTAACGCGGCTTCCTGAACGGCTTCGCCGAGGGTCGGGTGGGCGTGGATGGTGCCCGCCACATCTTCCAGACGTGAACCCATTTCCAGGCTCAGGCCAAAGGCGGTGGACAGCTCGGAGACACCCACCCCCACGGCCTGCCAGCCGACGATCAGGTGGTTGTCACGTCGCGCCACCACCCGCACGAAACCGGTCTTCGACTCCAGGGTCATGGCCCTGCCATTGGCCGCGAACGGGAAGCTCGACACGATGCAGTCCAATCCGGCGGCCTTGGCTTCGTCGGGTGTCTTGCCGACGACCACCAGTTCCGGGTCGGTAAAACACACGGCCGGGATCGCGGCCGGGTTGAATTCACGGTGTTTACCGCTGATCAGTTCGGCCACCATCTCGCCCTGGGCCATGGCGCGGTGCGCCAGCATCGGCTCGCCGCTCAAGTCACCGATGGCATACACGTTGCGCATGCTGGTCTGGCAGCGGCTGTCGATCTTGATCGCCGCGCCGTTCATCTCCAGGTTCAGCGCCTCGAGGTTCCAGCCTTGGGTGTTGGGCTTGCGACCCACAGCAACCAGCACCTGATCAGTTGCCAACGACACGGTGTCGCCATTCGGGTCGCGTACTTGCAGGCTGCCATCGGTAAAACCGGTGACACTGTGCTTGAGGTACAGCTTCACCCCCAGGTGCTTGAGGGATTCGTTCACCGGCTGCGTCAGCTCAGCATCATAGGCCGGCAGGATACGATCCTGGGCCTCGACCACGCTGACCTCGGCACCCAGCTTGCGGTAGGCAATGCCCAGCTCCAGGCCGATATAGCCGCCACCCACCACGATCAGGCGCTTGGGCACCCGCGTGGGCGCGAGCGCCTCGGTGGACGAGATGATCGGCCCGCCAATCGGCAGCATCGGCAGGTTGACGCTCTTTGAACCGGTGGCCAGCAGCAGGTGTTCGCACTGGATGCGCTGGTCGCCGACCTCGACGGTCTTTCCGTCTACGACCTTGGCCCAGCCGTGGATCACTTGCACCTTGTGCTTTTTCAACAGCGCGGCGACGCCGGTGGTCAGGCGGTCGACGATGCCGTCTTTCCATTCCACGCTTTTGCGGATGTCCAGGGTCGGCACATCCACTTCGATGCCCAGGTGCGAACCCTGGCTATGGTGGATGGTTTGCTGGAACTGCTCGGCCACATGGATCAGGGCCTTGGACGGGATGCAGCCGATGTTCAGGCACGTGCCGCCCAGCGCCTGGCCTTCCACCAGGATGGTCGGGATGCCCAGTTGGCCGGCGCGGATCGCCGCCACATAACCGCCAGGGCCGCCGCCGATAATCAGCAGCGTGGTATTCAACGTCTGAGTCATGCGTTACTCCAGGAACAGGCTGGCGGGTTGTTCGAGCAGGCCGCGAATGGCCTGGATGAATTGCGCCGCGTCCATGCCATCGACTACACGGTGATCGAAGGAACTGGAGAGGTTCATCATCTTGCGCACCACGATCTGACCCTTGATCACCATCGGCCTTTCGACGATACGGTTGACGCCCACGATCGCCACTTCCGGCAGGTTCAGTACCGGCGTGCTGACGATGCCGCCCAAGGCACCCAGGCTGGTCAGGGTGATGGTTGAACCGGACAGCTCATCGCGACTGGCCTTGCCATTGCGCGCAGCAGTGGCCAAGCGGGCGATTTCTTCGGCGTTGCCCCACAGGCTGCGACCTTCGGCGTGACGCACCACCGGCACCATCAGGCCTACGTCGCTTTGGGTGGCGACACCTACGTGCACCGCGCCAAGGCGGGTGATCACCTGGGCTTCATCGTCGTAACGCGCATTGATCTGCGGGAAGTCCCGCAGTGCAACCACCATGGCGCGCACGATAAACGGCAGCAGGGTCAACTTGCCACGCGTGGCGCCGTGCTTCTCGTTGAGGTGCACGCGCAACTCGTCGAGGGCGGTGACGTCGATCTCTTCTACATAGCTGAAATGCGCGGCACGACGGGTGGCGTCCTGCATGCGCTGTGCGATCTTGCGGCGCATGCCGATGACGGGGATCTGTTTTTCGGTGTTGCGTTCGGCGTAGGGATTGGTGGCTGTTGAAGGCTTTGACGCGCCTTGTTGCAGGTAGGCGTCGAGGTCCTCATGCAGAATCCGCCCGGCCGGACCGGAGCCCTGGACCAGGCGCAGTTGAATCCCCGCGTCCAATGCGTGCTTGCGTACGGCGGGGGAGGCCAATGGGCGTTCGTCGGCGGCACGCGCCACAGGCGCCTGGGCCGCGACAACCGGCGCTGGTTTGCTTTCAACCGCCACCGGCGCAGGCTTGGCTTCAACCACCGGTGCGGCTGTCGGCGTCTCCTTCGCTGCCGGCGCTTCCTTGGCGTTGCCCGCACCTTCCACTTCAATGCTGATCAAAATACTGCCCACGGCCATGACTTCACCTGGCTCGCCGCCGAGGGAAATGACCTTCCCATGCACCGGCGAGGGAATGTCCACCATTGCCTTGTCGGTCATCACATCCGCCAGCACCTGGTCTTCGACGACCATGTCGCCGACCTTCACATGCCACACCGACAATTCAACTTCTGCGATGCCTTCACCAATGTCCGGCATCTTGATAACGTGCGTGCCCATTCAGACCTCCATGACCCGTTTCAACGCCGCGCCCACTCGGGACGGCCCTGGGAAATACGCCCACTCCTGCGCGTGCGGATAGGGGGTGTCCCAACCGGTGACGCGTTCGATCGGCGCTTCCAGGTGGTGGAAGCAATGCTCTTGCACCAGCGACACCAGCTCGGCACCAAAGCCGCAGGTGCGGGTGGCTTCATGTACCACCACGCAACGGCCGGTCTTTTTCACCGACTTGACGATGGTTTCCAGGTCCAGCGGCCACAGGCTGCGCAGGTCGATGACTTCGGCGTCGATGCCGGTCTCTTCGGCAGCGACTTGCGACACATACACCGTGGTGCCGTAGGTCAGCACCGTCACGGCCGAGCCCGGACGCACAATGGCGGCCACGTCCAGTGGCACGGTGTAGTAGCCGTCCGGCACTTGGGCTTGCGGGTGTTTCGACCACGGGGTCACCGGACGATCGTGATGGCCATCGAACGGGCCGTTGTACAGGCGTTTTGGCTCCAGGAAGATCACCGGGTCATCGTTTTCGATGGAGGCAATCAACAGGCCTTTGGCGTCATAGGGGTTCGACGGCATGACCGTGCGCAGCCCGCAGACCTGGGTGAACACCGCTTCGATACTCTGGCTGTGGGTCTGGCCGCCGTAGATGCCGCCGCCGCAAGGCATGCGCATGGTCAATGGCGCGGTGAACTGGCCGGCCGAGCGATAACGCAGGCGCGCTGCTTCGGAGATGATCTGGTCGGTGGCAGGGTAGACATAGTCGGCGAATTGGATCTCGGCCACCGGGCGCAGGCCGTAGGCGCCCATGCCCACCGCCACGCCGACAATGCCGCTTTCGGAGATCGGCGCGTCAAACACGCGAGAGCTGCCGTATTTGGTCTGCAAGCCTTCGGTGCACCGGAATACTCCGCCGAAATAGCCGACGTCCTGGCCAAATACCACCACGTTGTCGTCGCGTTCGAGCATCACATCCATGGCCGAGCGCAGGGCCTGGATCATGGTCATGGTGGTGGTGGTCATGGCGGTTTCCACTTCAATGCTGTTGTTGTGATCGTTCATGTCAGATCCCCAACTCTTGACGCTGGCGCTTCAAATGCTCCGGCATCTCTTTGTAGACGTCTTCGAACATCGTTGCGGCGCTTGGAATCTGGCCGCCGGCGAGGGTGCCGTACTGTTCGGCTTCTTTCTGTGCCTTGACCACTTCGGCTTCAAGTTCGGCACTGACCGCCGCGTGTTCCTCTTCGGACCACTGGCCAATCTTGATCAGGTGCTGCTTGAGACGGGCAATGGGGTCGCCCAGGGGGAAGTGGCTCCAGTCGTCGGCTGGGCGGTATTTCGAAGGGTCATCAGACGTGGAGTGCGGCCCGGCGCGGTAGGTGACCCACTCGATCAGCGTTGGCCCCAGGTTGCGGCGCGCACGCTCGGCAGCCCAGGCGGAAGCGGCGTACACCGCAATGAAGTCGTTGCCGTCCACGCGCAGGGAGGCGATGCCGCAACCGACGCCGCGTCCGGCGAAGGTGGTGGCTTCACCGCCGGCAATCGCCTGGAAGGTGGAGATCGCCCACTGGTTGTTGACCACGTTGAGGATCACCGGCGCGCGGTATACGTGGGCGAAGGTGAGGGCGGTGTGGAAGTCGGATTCGGCGGTGGCGCCGTCGCCGATCCAGGCGGAGGCGATCTTGGTATCGCCCTTGATCGCCGAGGCCATGCCCCAGCCCACGCCTTGTACGAATTGGGTGGCGAGGTTGCCGGAAATGGTGAAGAAGCCGGCGTCCTTGACCGAATACATGATTGGCAACTGGCGGCCCTTGAGCGGATCTCGCTCGTTGGACAGCAGTTGGCAGATCAGGTCCACCAGTGGCACTTCACGGGCCATCAGGATGCTTTGCTGGCGGTAGGTGGGGAAACACATGTCGTCGATGTTCAAGGCAAGGGCCTGGGCGCTGCCGATGGCTTCTTCGCCGAGGCTCTGCATATAGAACGACATTTTTTTCTGACGCTGGGCGACCACCATGCGGTTGTCGAAGATCCGCGTCTTGAGCATGGCGCGCATGCCTCTGCGCATGATTTCGACGGAAACACCTTCGGCCCACGGCCCCAGGGCCTGGCCCTGGTCGTCGAGCACGCGGATCAGGCCCTTGGCCAGGTCGGCGGTGTCGGCGGGTTCTACGTCGATGGCGGGTTTGCGCACGGTACCGGCGTCGGTCAGGCGCAGGTAAGTGAAGTCGGTCTTGCAGCCTGGGCGGCCCGAGGGTTCAGGGACGTGCAGGCGCAGTGGTTCATACTGCTGGGTCATGGCTTTCTACGCTCTATCTTGTGAATTTCTTGTAGTGGGCGCGCTAGCTGACAGTCAGCCTCCGGATAGGAGAAATCTTGTCCTACAACAATCATAGGCGGGGCGTAGAAGAATATTTATCTGTGTTTCATTGCGCTCACGATCATTTGCGGATAAAAAAACTGCATAAACATAATAAACAGGTGATTTTGTCTCATGCGCAAACTGGACCGTACCGATATCGGCATTCTCAACGCCCTGCAGGAGAACGCCCGCATCACCAATGCCGACCTGGCCCGCTCGGTGAACCTGTCGCCCACGCCGTGTTTCAATCGGGTGAAAGCGATGGAGGAACTGGGCTTGATCCGTGACCAGGTCACGCTGCTCGACGCCGATTTGCTGGGGCTGCACGTCAACGTGTTCATCCACGTCAGCCTGGAAAAACAGAATGAGTTGGCGTTGCAGCAGTTCGAAGGCGCGATCTCCGACCGGCCCGAAGTGATGGAGTGCTACCTGATGGCCGGTGACCCGGACTATCTGATCCGGGTGCTGGTGCCGACGATCCAGTCGCTGGAGCGTTTCATGATGGACTTTTTGACCAAGGTACCGGGGGTGGCGAACATCCGGTCGAGCTTTGCGTTGAAGCAGGTGCGCTACAAGACTGCGCTGCCGTTGCCGGCCAATGGTATCAACCTCGGTTAGAGGTGGTTGATCGGGATCTTCAGGTACACCACTCCATTGTCCTCAGCCGGCGGCATATTCCCCGCCCGCACATTCACCTGGATCGCCGGCAGCAACAGCGTCGGCATCCCCAGCCCGGCATCGCGCTGGGTGCGCATCTCGACAAACGTGGCTTCATCCACGCCATCATGCACATGGATATTTCCTGCGCGCTGCTCCGCCACCGTGGTCCGGCACTTTGCCTTACGGCCGTCGGGCGGGTAGTCGTGGCAGACGTACAGTTCGGTTTCCAATGGAAAGGCCAGCAACTTGCGCATCGACGCATACAACTGCCGCGCATCCCCTCCGGGGAAGTCACAGCGCGCCGTGCCGACATCCGGCATGAACAGCGTGTCGCCCACCAGAATCAGTCGGCCATCGATCAGGTAGGCCATGTCCGCCGGGGTATGCCCAGGCACATGCAGGGCCTGGGCCTTGAGGGTGCCGATGTGGAACACCTCATCGGGCGCAAACAGATGATCGAACTGCGAGCCATCCACGCGAAACTCCGGCTCCAGGTTGAACAGGTTCTTGAACACGCCCTGCACTTTGCTGATCGACTGTCCGATGGCGATCTTGCCGCCCAGCGTCCGGCGCAGGTAAGGCGCGGCAGACAAGTGATCGGCGTGGGCGTGGGTTTCCAGCAACCATTGCACCTGCAGGCTGTGCTCGCGCACAAAGGCAATGATCTTGTCTGCCTGGACGGTCTCGGTGCGCCCCGAGGCCGGGTCGTAGTTGAGCACCGAATCGACGATGGCACAGGGGCCGCCATCGCCTTCATAAACGACGTAGGTGTAGGTCGATGATGCCTCGTCCAGAAAGGCTTGAATCAGCGCTGGCATGGCGTTTGTCCCGGGTGAAGAAAAAAGTAGTTACAATCAGTTTATGTTTTCACATAATGTTTCGAGCTTAAGTGACAAAAAGGACCCGAAGCAAATGGAATCTACTCTGAGTGAGAGCGAAGTCGCCCAGCTGCGCGCATCGGCGTCCAAGGCCTGTTCCTTGCTCAAGGCCCTGGCCAATGAGGACCGCTTGTTGATCCTGTGCCAACTGACCCAGGGCGAGCGCAATGTCGGCGAACTCGAAGCCCTGACCGGCGTGCGTCAGCCGACGCTGTCTCAACAGTTGGGCATCCTGCGTGACGAAGGGTTGGTCGCCACCCGTCGGGAAGGTAAATACATCTTCTACGGGCTGGCCAGCCACGAAGTGATTCAAGTCATGAAGACCCTGTCCGGGCTGTACTGCGGCGCGGTCATAAAAAGCTGGGCGTGACGCCATCTGGCAGCGACCCTTGTGTGCATGTATGACAAAGGCGATAGACCATGACCGACCAACACTGGGGACCGACCATCAGTGGCGACATCGTAGTCATCGGCGGCGGCTCGGCAGGCATTGGCCTGCTGGCCAGTCTGCTCAAGCGCGACCCGAATCTGAACATCATCCTGATCGAACCGAGCGACCACCATTGCTACCAGCCCGCGTGGACCTTGGTGGGTGGCGGCGCCTACGACCTGAAAAAAACCCGCCGCCCGCTGGCTGATGTATTGCCCAATGGCGTTACCTGGGTGCAGGCCGCCGTCAGCGAAATACTGCCCGACGAGCAGACCCTGATCCTCGACAGCGGCCAGCGCGTCAGCTGGCAACACCTGATCGTATGCCCCGGCCTGAGGCTGGCGTGGGAGAAGATCGAAGGCCTGCAAGACACCCTCGGCAAGCATGGCGTCACCTCCAACTACAGCTACCAACACGCCGCCTATACCTGGCAACTGGTCCGGCAACTCAAGGGCGGCAAGGCGATCTTCACCCAGCCGGCCATGCCGATCAAATGCGCAGGCGCGCCGCAAAAAGCCATGTACCTGTCCTGCGATCACTGGCTCAAGCGGGGCGTGCTGAAAAACATCGACGTCGAATTCAACCTGGCCGGCGCCGCGCTGTTCGGCGTGGCGACGTTCGTGCCGCCGTTGATGAAATACGTAGAGAAGTACAACGCGCGCCTGGCGTTCAATGCCAACCTGGTGAAAGTCGACGGCCCGGCACGCAAGGCCTGGTTCGAAGTGAAGGACGTCGAAGGCAATGCTCGCATTGAAGAAAAATCCTTCGACTTGCTGCACGTCGTCCCACCGCAAGTCTCCCCGGATTTCATCCGCCAAAGCCCTTTGGCCGACGCCGCCGGCTGGTGCGAAGTGAACCCCCACAGCCTGCAACACCTGCGTTACCCGCACATCTTCGGCCTGGGTGACGTGTGCGGCACCACCAACGCCAAGACCGCCGCTGCGGTACGCAAGCAGATCGTGGTGGTTGCCGAGAACCTGCTGGCCCTGCGCAAACAGGCGCCGCTGCCGCTCAAGTACGATGGTTACGGCTCCTGCCCATTGACGGTGGAGAAGGGCAAGGTGGTGTTGGCCGAGTTCGGCTACGGCGGCAAGTTACTGCCGACCTTCCCCCTGGACCCGACCCAGGCACGTCGCTCGATGTGGTTTCTCAAGGCCACGCTGCTGCCATGGTTCTACTGGAATGGCATGCTCAAGGGCCGCGAGTGGTTGACCCGTCTGAGCAAGGTGGACTGAATGCTGCTGGCCAGTGTGTTGGGATTATTGATGGGCGTGGTCATGGGGTTGACGGGCGCAGGCGGCGGCATCCTTGGGGTGCCGGCGCTGGTGCTGGGCCTTGGCTTGAGCATGACCCAGGCGGCGCCGGTGTCGTTGCTCGCCGTCGGTGCGGCGGCAGCGGTGGGGGCGATCGACGGTTTGCGCCATGGTCTGGTGCGTTATCGTGCTGCGTTGCTGATCGCGTTGCTCGGCGCGCTGTTCTCCCCGGTGGGGGTGTTTGTCGCCCACCAATTGCCGGAACCGCTGTTGATGGGCTTGTTCAGCGCGTTGATGGTGCTGGTCGCCTGGCGCATGTTGCAGCGCGAAAAAAACCAGCCGGGACCCAGTGATCATGGCAGCGCGTCCTGGGGGCAGAAGAACTGCATGCTCAACCAGCAGACCGGGCGCTTGGCCTGGACCGCCAAATGCAGCGCCACCCTGGCCGCACTGGGCGCGGTGACGGGGGCGGTCTCGGGTTTGCTCGGGGTGGGCGGCGGCTTTTTGATCGTACCCGCGTTCAAGCAACTCACCGACGTGCAGATGCGCGGCATCGTCGCCACGTCGCTGATGGTGATCAGCCTGATTTCGCTGATCGGCGTGGCCGGCGCGTTGCATGCCGGGGTACGCATCGAATCCCTTGGCTGGGTATTTATCGCGGCGAGTATCGTCGGCATGCTGATCGGCCGGCGCCTGTGCTCGGTGGTTGCCGCACGCACGTTGCAGGTGGGGTTTGCCAGCCTGTGTGTGGTGGTGGCTATCGGCATGCTGGTCAGCGCCTTGCTTTGAACGTAATCGTTCCTACGCGGCGGGAACGATCAAGCGCCCTCATCCCATCGCATCCCCCTACCCAGTACCCAAGTAGCATAGGTCCCAACCCTCGCTCTTCGTAAACTCATGCCTCAGAGGGGGAGGCAACGATGCATAACGGTGAAGGCGTAGTCAGTGCCATGTCCCAGGCTACCGATGCCGGGCAGGCCGCCGAGGAGTTGGCGCGGCAACTGCTGCATCCGTACCTGGGCTTCGTGCTGTTTTTCTGCTCGGCGTCCTACGACCTGCAGGCCCTGGGCCAGGCCCTGCAAGCGTGTTTCGGCAACGTGCGCGTGGTGGGCTGCACCAGCGCTGGCGAGATCACGCCCGAGGGCTACGGCCGCAATTGCGTGACGGCAATGGGCTTTAACCACGCGCACTTTTCCATCGCCACGGAGCTGATCGACCAGGTGGAACACTTCAGCCTGATCGATGCCCAGCAGATGGTCGAACGTCTCGTCGGCGGTTGCCGCAGCAATACCCTGGCACCGATCAAGGGCAACACCTTCGCCCTGACCCTGCTCGATGGTTTGTCCAGCCGTGAAGAGGTGGTGCTCGCTGCCCTCAGCGCGGCGCTTGGCGACATTCCGCATTTCGGCGGTTCGGCCGGCGACGACAATTTCCTCACCCACACCCACGTGTATTTCAACGGCGCTTTCCACAGCGGTGCGGCGGTGGTGGTGCTGGTCAATACCTGGCTGGATTTCGAGGTGTTCACCACCCACCACATCCTGCCGCGCAGCGAAAAACTGGTGGTCACCGGCGCCGACAGCCCGTCGCGCCGGGTCTTCGAGCTCAATGCCGAACCGGCCGCCGAAGAATACGCGCGGCATATCGGCGTGGCAGTGGCCGACCTCGATCACCGGGTCTTCGCGGCGCATCCGTTGGCGGTACGCATCCACGACCAGTACTACGTGCGGGCGATCCAGCAAGTGCACGACGACCTCAGCCTGAGTTTCTACTGCGCGGTGGAAAACGGCATCGTCCTCACCGTGATGAAGCCCGGGCTGATCCTGCCGAACCTGCAAACCCTGTTCGACGGCTTGCAAGCGCGCCTTGGCGACCTGCTGTTGACCATCGGCTGCGACTGCTTCCTGCGCCGCCTGGAGTTGGAAGACAGCGACAATCTGGAACAGATCGGCGGTTTCCTGCGTGACCAGCGGGTGATGGGCTTCAACACCTACGGAGAACAGTTCAATGGCATGCATATCAACCAGACCTTCACTGGAGTCGCCATTGCCCGAGGTCGGCGCTGAACTGCTCGCCCAGGTTGCCCAGCTGCAACAGGACAACCACAAGCTGGCACGGATCAACGCTGCGCTGATCGAACGCATCGAGTCCGGCATGGCCCAGGGCAATAACCCTTACACCACCTTTCAGCATTCCGTGGTGCTGGCCGAGCAAGTGCGTGAACGCACCGACGCGCTGAACCAAGCGATGGCCGAACTCAAGGCCAGCAACCACTTGCTGATCAACGCCCGGCTGCGCGCCGAAACCCTGCGCGGCGAACAGGTCGCGGCACAAAAGGCCCAGGAAAGCGAACGCTGGATTCGCCTGATCACCGATAACGTCCCGGCCCTGATCGGCTACCTGAACGCCGACCTGGTCTACGAGTTCACCAACAAAGTCTATGAAGAATGGTATTGCTGGCCGCGCGGCATGATGCTCGGCCAGAGCCTGCGCGAGGTCCACAGTGAGCAACACTGCCAGCGCCTGGATGCCTACGTCGCCCGCGCCCTGGCGGGGGAGAGCGTGACCTTTGAATTCGCCGAGACCAACATCAATAATCAGGAGCGCTACATGCTGCGCTCCTATGTGCCGAATACGCTGGCCAGCGGCGAAGTGGTAGGGATCTTCGTGCTGATCCGCGACATCACCGAACGCCGCCGCACCGCCGAAGCCCTGCACCAGGCCTATCAGCACCTGGAGCAACGCGTGGCCCAGCGCACCTCGGAACTGACCGCGCTCAACGATCAGTTATTGCAGGAGATCGACGAGCGCCGCCGCGTGGAGGCGCGCCTGCGTGAAGCCAAGCTGGAGGCCGAGCAGGCCAACCTGTCAAAAACCAAATTCCTCGCCGCCGTCAGTCATGACCTGCTGCAACCTTTGAATGCGGCGCGCCTGTTTACCAGCGCGCTGCTGGAGCGGCCCAGCGAAACGTTGGTGCGCAACGTGAGCAATTCCCTGGAAGACGTGGAAAACCTGCTGGGCACCCTGGTGGATATTTCCAAGCTGGATGCCGGGGTGATCAAGGCCGACATCGCGCCGTTTGCCCTGAGTGAACTGCTCGACAACCTGGCCGCCGAGTACACCGAATTGGCCCGCAGCGAGGGCCTGGCGCTGCATTTTGTCGGCTGCTCGGCGTTGGTGCGCAGCGATATTCAGCTGCTGGCGCGGATTCTGCGCAACCTGTTGAGCAATGCGATTCGCTACACCTACAACGGGCGTGTGGTGCTGGGGTGTCGCCGCCAGCATCAGCGTTTGTTGATCCAGGTGTGGGACAGCGGCATGGGCATCGCCGAGGAGCGGTTGGAGGAGATTTTCCAGGAGTTCAAGCGCGGTGATGTGCAGCGGCCCGACCAGGACCGGGGGTTGGGCCTGGGGCTGGCGATTGTGGAAAAGATTGCCGGGATCCTGGGTCATCGTATCAGCGTCAAATCCTGGCCGGGTAAAGGCTCAATGTTCTCGGTGGAGGTGCCGTTGAGCGCCACGGCGCCCAAGTCGCTGCCAATACTGGCCATGAGCGAACCGATGCTCGAACGCCTGCAAGGCGCGCGGGTGTGGGTGCTGGATAACGACGCGGCGATCTGCGCGGGCATGCGCACCTTGCTGGAAGGCTGGGGCTGCCAGGTGATCACGGCGTTGTCGGAGCAAGACCTGGCACGGCAGGTGGATAACTACCATGCCGAAGCCGACTTGCTGATCGCCGATTACCACCTCGACGACGACCAGAACGGCGTCGACGCCGTCGCCCGCATCAATGGACGACGCGGCCGCGCGATACCGGCGTTGATGATCACCGCCAACTACAGCAATGAGTTGAAGCAGCAGATCCGCGAGTTGGGACACACCCTAATGCACAAGCCGGTACGCCCGATGAAACTCAAGACCGCCATGAGCCACCTGCTCGGCAAATGAACGGCGAAATACCCACAAGTGGAGATCAAAATGTGGGAGGGGGCTTGCGCCCGATAGCGGTGGGTCAGTCGACATCATAACTGACTGATGCACCGCCATCGGGAGCAAGCCCCCTCCCACATTTGACCGGTGTGGTGTGAGGCGGGTCAGCGGCGCAGGTAAGAGCCGAAATCGATATCCCCGGCGCTGAGGATCGCCTGCACCCGGTTATGCACATTCAATTTGCGCAGGATCGCCGACACGTGGGCCTTTACTGTGGTCTCGGCAATCTCCAGCGTGTACGCGATCTGTTTGTTCGACTCGCCCTTGGTCATGCGTTCCAGCACCAGCAATTGCTTGCGCGTCAGGGCTTGCAGCAGTTCGGGGGCGAAGCCGGGGTTTTCGTTGAGGCGCCGGTGGGTGCCAGGCTTCTGGGTGCGGATGATGTCCGGCGGCAGGTACACGTTGCCGTTGAGAATCTGCTGGATCGCCTCGGTCATTTGCAGGCGCGGCGAGGATTTGGTGATAAAGCCCACGGCGCCATAGGTGATGGCTTGCAGCACGACTTGCTTGTCCTGCTCGGCCGAGACGATCACCACCGGAATGGTCGGCGCCTCGTTGCGCAGGTTGATCAGGCCATTGAGGCCGTGCATGCCGGGCATGTTCAGGTCGAGGAGGATCAGGTCGAGGTCGTCGTGTTCCTGGGTCAAGGCAAGGGCGCTGTCGAGGTCGGCGGTTTCCATCACTTCGCTGCCGGGAAAGCCGTCGCTGATGACGTTATGGATCGCTTCGCGAAACAGTGGGTGATCGTCGGCAATCAGGATTTTGTACATGGCCGTTCACCTTGCTTATTGTGATGTTTGAAATGGCTCGGGTTGGGCGACCGTCACCGGCAGCTTCGCCGCTTCCCAGGCATCCAGTCCGTCGCGATACCAGTACACAGAGGTATAGCCGAGGTTGGCGGCACGTTTTACCGCGTTCCAACTCAGCCAGCAATCGGAGCGGCAATAGAAGACCAACGGTCGCTTGAGGTCGCCGCCGCTGTAGGCATACAGGTGGCGCACGAAATAGCTTTGCCACTCCGGCGTCAGGTCGCCGTCGCCCGTATTGGCCAGCCAGTGGCTGCCGGGCAGGTTGGCGTGGGGCTGGTCTTCGATGAAGCGACCTTGCAGCCACTGGCGGCGGTACACGTCGATCAGCACGGGCGCGGGTGTTTGGCTGAGCAGGGTTTGCAGCGCCGCAGTGTCGACAATCGTGGCACCGGGCAGGTGGTCGGGCGTGGGGCTGCGGTACAGGCTGATGCGGTAGCCGTCGGCGGAAAACAGAGGGGCGTCAGCCTGGACGTTGGCGACGAACAGGCACAGCAGTGCCAACAGAGGCAGTCGGGCGTACAGCATGGCAGGGCGATCCTTATCGTTATGCGCGCATTACACGTGAGTCCCGAGCCCTTGGGAATGCGACGATAGACAGGAAAACCAGTACTAAAGTAGTAGTTTTTGCCGCCGTCAGCCCTTTTTGCGCAACGCCGCATGCTGGGGATTGAAGGTCAGCACCGCCAACACCGCGAACAGCACGGTCAAGCCCAGGCACACCGCCAAGGCCAGGCCGGCGAAGCGTTCGTACAGGGCGAAGCGCACCAGCTCCACAGCGTGGGTAAACGGGTTGATCGCACACAGCCAGTACAGCCATTCACTGGAGTCGCGCATCTTCCACAGCGGGTACAGCGCCGAAGACAGGAAAAACAGCGGGAAGATCACGAAGTTCATCACCCCGGCAAAGTTCTCCAGTTGGCGAATCGCGTTCGACAGCAACAGGCCCAGGGCGCTCAACATCAAGGCCACCAGCAGCAACGCCGGCAGGGCGATCAACAGCCCCATGGCCGGTGGTTGCACGCCGTACACCCAGGCAATCGCCAGGAACCCATACACCTGCAACAGTGAAATCAGCGCGGTGGCCAACAGCTTGCTGCACAGCAAAAACGTGCGCGGCAACGGGCTGGTCAGCAGCACGCGCATGCTGCCCATCTCGCGGTCGTAGACCATCGACAGCGAGCCTTGCATGCCGTTGAACAGCAGGATCATGCAGGCCAGCCCCGGGATGATGTACACCTCGTAGGGGATGTAGGTGTCGTAGGGTTCGATCACCGAGATGCCCAACGCGGCGCGGAACCCGGCGGCGAACACCAGCAGCCACAGCAATGGGCGCACCAGCGCACTGAGAAACCGCGTGCGCTGCAACACAAACCGCAGCCACTCGCGCAGCACGATGCCGCGCAGGCATTGCCAGTAAGCGTTCATGCCGCTGCTCCCGTCGTGGTGGGGCGAGTCAAACGCGCGAACACACTGCCGAGGTCGCCGCCTTGTTGCGCGATCAAGGCATCGACTTGCCCACGGGCCACCAGACGACCCTGATGCAGAATCATCAACGCATCGTCGGACTGCACTTCGTCGAGCAGGTGGGTGGTCCACAGTACGCTGATGCCGTGTTCGAGGCACAGGCTGCGCACGTGCTGGTTCAGCGCCAGGCGGCTGGCCGGGTCGAGGCCGACGCTGGCTTCATCCAACAGCAGCAAGCGCGGCTCATGCAGCAACGCCCGGGCGATTTCCACCCGGCGCCGGTGTCCGCCGTTGAGCTCGCGGACTTTTTCGCGGCGCCGTTCCGTGAGGGCCTGGCGTGCCAGTTCGGCGGCTACGCGCAGGTCGGTCTGGCGCCGCGATAAACCATGCAGCGCGGCGTGGTAACGCAGGTTCTGTTCCACGCTCAGATCCAGGTCCAGGGTGCTTTGCTGGAACACCACACCCAACTGGGTGAGGGCCGCACGCGGTGCCTCACGCAGGGAGTGACCGCCCACGCGGATGTCGCCGCTTTGCAGGTCATACAGCCGCGTGAGCAGGGCGATCAAGGTGGATTTGCCGGCGCCATTGGGCCCCAGCAGCGCCGCAAAGCGCCCCGGTGCAAGGCTGAAACTCACCTCGCACAAGGCCTGCCGTGCGCCGTAGGCGAAACTCACGTCGCGCACCTCCAGGGCGTTCATGGTGTGACCACCACGCCCCACGGGTAACGCCCGACCTTCACCGACTTGATCACCTTGAGGCTGTCCACATCGATCACCGACACATCGCCGCTCACGCCGTTGGTGACCAGCAACTGTTTCTCGTCCGGGGTAAATGCCATCTGCCACACGCGGCGGCCCACCAACAGGTAGTCGAGGACCTCGAAGGTCTTGGCGTCGATCACGGCCACATGGTTGGCCGGGCCGAGGGCGACAAAGCCGTACTTGCCGTCGGCGCTGAGCTTGATGCCGACCGGCTGGACTTTGTCCGGGTGCACGCCCTTGATGCTGAAGGTCAGGGTCTTGAGGATCGCGCGGCTGGCTACGTCGAGGATGGTCACGGTGCCGCCGATTTCCGCCGAGGCCCACAGCTGCGAGCCATCGTGGTTGAACTCGACGAAGCGCGGGCGCTGGTCCACCAGGGTGCTGTCGGCCAGGGTCTGGGTGCTGGTGTCGATCCAGTGCAGCATGTTGGTGGTTTCGCTGGTGTTCACCGCCCACTTGCCATCCGGGCTCACGGCCATGCCTTCGGGTTCGACGCCGACGTTGATCTGGCCGAGCACCTTGGCGGTCTCGGTGTCGATCACGGTGACCAGCGCGTCGTCTTCGTTGGACACATACAGCCAACGGTTATTGGGGTGCAGGGCGAACTGCTCGGGGTCTTTGCCGGAGGGCAGTTCCTTGATGATCTTGCGCGTGGCCACGTCCATCACCTGCACGCGGTCCGAGTCGCTGGCGCAGATGTACAGCAGCTTGTTGTCATGGGACAGCAGCAAGCCTCGCGGACGCTGGCCGACCTTGAGGGTGTCGGTGACTTGCAGGGACTGCATGTCGATCAGGCTCAGGCTGTTGTCTTTCTCGTTGGAGACCCAGGCGGTACTGGCCACGGCGTGCCCGGCGGCAAGCAGCAGGGCGCATGAGAGCAGGGTGCGGCGCATGGCGGAGTCCTTATTATTGTGGGTAGGTGATCAAGGGAAGCGGCAGGTCACCTCGGGTTTGTCATAGCCCAGGCTGTCCATTTCGTTGGTGGGGTGCAGGAAGCCGTCCTGGGGCGAGGTGCTGACCAGCGCGCGGGGCTGCACGATGGGAATCGGTTGGCGCAGTTGGCCGTTCCAGGGGCGGTAGCTAAGCTTGCGGCCCTTGAAACCATCCAGGGGCAGTTGCTCGCTGATTTCCAGTTGACGGATCGCCATGGGCTCGACCTGGCGCAACTTGCTCACTGCACTGGCGATGCTGCGCACGGCCATCCAGGCGGCGAAGTCGCGGTCGTTCATCCAGCGCCCGGCCAGGGCCTCGAAGCGTTTCTGCAATTGGGCAGCGCCGTAGGTCTCGACGGTTTTGTGCCAGCCAGTGGGCGTCAGGCCCTGAGTGCCGGCGACGGGGCGCGGGTACCAGGTTTGGTAGGGCACGTACTCGCCGAAGTCGCCGCGCTCGTCGGCCACCAACACCACGTCGTATTCGGCGGTCTGGGTGAACAGCGGCATATCCGCCTGGGCGCTGCGGCGTTGGTCGTTATCGAAGCGCCAGGCCTTTTCCGCCACCCACTGCACGCCGAAGCGTTTGGCGGCGCGACGCAGGGCGGCGGCGTAGGCCTGGTCATCCTCGGTGGGGCCGACGATCAACAGCGCTTTCTGCCATTTGCGCACGACCAGGAACTGCGCCAGCGCATCGGCGAGCATCGCGCGGCTGGGCAGCGTATGCAGCACGTTGCCCAGGCAGGCGGTGCTGCGCAGGCTGTCATCCGGGCTGCCGGCATTGAACAGCAGGCTGTCGGGCAGCGCCGCGCTGAGTTGGCGCAGGCTGGCGGCAGGCGCGTTGACCACGAACAGGCGCAGGCCTTGGGCATGCTGGGCTTGGGCGGCGGCGAGCAGGGCGTCTGGGGTGTCTACCGTGGCGGTCGTCAGGCTATAGCGCTGGTTGAGAAAGGCGCCGGTGCTGTTGCTGTCGAGGATCGCCAGTTCAGCGCCGCGCTGCCCGGCATCGGCAGGCTCGGGAATGACGTTCGACAGCAGCGGGCCCGGATCGGGCCGATAACCCAGGTAGCCGATCTGCACCTGCAAGGGCGCTTCAGCGGCCTGGCCGTTGGCGGCCCAGGCGATTGCCAGCAGGCAGATCACGGCGTAGGGGGCGAGCTGGCGCATAAGGCACTCCATGACAGGTAGCGCCAGCATAGGAACCCTGAACGTCGCTGCAAATATGCAGAAAGTAGCGCTGGGGCAGTACCAAGGTAGTAGCCCCGCGCAGCGAGTGCGGTCTTAGCATGGATCCCTACCGGTCTTATTCACAGGAGTGACACGAGCATGCGCGTCTTCACCACCCGGCCCGGCCTGTCGGCCCTATGGCGCATCAACCTGTGGGTGTGCGGCTTCTTCGCCCTGGTGACCTGCGCCTGCACCGCGCTGTTGCTGCACCAGGCCCTGGCCGATGTGGAGCACGAGCTGCAATCGGCCGAAGCAGTGGTGCACTACCTGAGCGAAACCGCCGAGCGCGACCCGGCCAGCCTGCAACCCCACCTCACCGCGAGTTTGCGCCATGTACGTGTGCACTGGCTGGCGAGCGGCGACACCGCGCAAGCGCCGGCCCCGGACGGGCTGGACGCCTGGCTCGGGCGCCTGCTGTTTGCCGAGGCACGACGCAGTGCCCAGGTGCTGGACTTGTCGGACGGTCGGCGCGTGTCCATCGCCGTCGACCCTCGGGATGAGATCGATGAGGTCTGGGATTCCCTGCAACAACTGCTGGGCCTGTGCGCCCTGGCCCTGGTGTTGAGCCTGTTGACCATCCGCTGGGCGGTGCGCCGTGGCATGGGCGTGCTGGATGAATTGCTGCGCGCGCTGCATCAGGTGTGCGCCGGCCAGCTCAACGTGCGCCTGCGCAGTAAAGGCGCGCCGGAAGCACGGCAGTTGGCGCTGCACTTCAACCGCATGACCGACGCCCTGGAGCAGGCGCGCACCGATAACACCCGGCTCACCCAGACCCTGCTGGCGGTGCAGGAACAGGAGCGCACCCACCTGGCCCAGACCCTGCACGATGACCTCGGTCAATACCTGGCCGGCATTCGCGCCCAGGCCTGCCTGTTGCGCCTGGTCACCGACCAGCCGCATCTGCTGGCGTCCACCGTGGCGCAATTGGAGGATCACTGCGAGCACTTGCAGCAAGGCTTCAGGGCGCTGGTCCACGATCTCTATCCGGTGGCCCTGCAACACCTGCCGATGGCCGAGGCGTTTTCGATGCTGGTCACGCAGTGGCAGGCCAGCCACGGCATTCCCTGCCACCTGCAAGTCAGTACGGACCTGCCGCTGTTGCCCGGCGCCAGCAAGACCCATCTGTACCGTCTGCTCCAGGAAGCCCTGACCAACATCCTGCGGCATGCCGACGCCAGCCAGGTGCACGTGCGTCTGCAACATCGCGGTTCGCGCCTGCGCCTGTGGGTGCGTGATAACGGTCGCGGTGCAGACACGCCCCAGCGGCCCGGCGTGGGCCTGTATTCGATGGCCGAACGCGCCCGCTGCCTGGGCGGCGAATTGAAGATCATCAGCCAGCCCGGCGCCGGCTGGGCGTTGGCGTTGAACGTGCCGTTGGAGGCTTCATGAATATTCTGTTGGTGGATGACCACGCTGTGGTGCGCCAGGGTTATGCCAGCCTGCTGCGCGCGCTGCTGCCGGCCGTTGAAGTGCGCGAGGCGGCCAGTGGTGAAGAAGCGTTGAGCCGGGTCCAGGAAGCGCTGCCGCACCTGGTGATCATGGACTTCGGCTTGCCGGGCATCAGCGGCCTGGAAACCACCCGTCGCCTGCGCCAGCGCCTGCCGCACCTGCGTGTGCTGTTTTTCAGCATGCACGACGAGCTGCCCCTGGTGCGCCAGGCCCTGGACGCCGGGGCCTCAGGCTACCTGACCAAAACCTCGGCCCCCGAGGTGTTGATCGAAGCGGTGCGGCGCATCCTCGACGGCCACGCCTACATCGAGCAGGCCCTGGCCACCGAACTGGCCTATACCCCCAGCGATCGACGCTTGCAGGGCATGACCCCGCGTGAACTGGAGATTTTCCTGATGCTGGCCAGGGGCACGCCTACCCGAGCGATTGCCGACCAGCTGAATATCAGCAGCAAGACCGTGTCCAATCACCTGACCTTGCTCAAGAGCAAATTGCAGGTGAGTTCCCATGCCGAGCTGGTGCACCTGGGGATCGACATGGGGGTGGTGCGGGTGGTTGGATAACCGGGCGTGCACAAAACCCACATTTCAATGGCGTCGTTTCAGCGATCCCAGGTCGTTGGGCAATCCTGGCAGCCCTCCATATTGGCATCCTGGAAGTTCGCATAGTGCTGGCGACTGCCGGTGAGGGTGGCCTGTTCCAGGTTGCTCTCGCCGAACTTGGCTTCCTGCAGGTTGGCGTCGCTGAGGTCGGCACCTTGCAGGTCGGCCTTGCTCAGCCAGGTCATCTCCAGGTCGGCCGCACGCAGGTTGGCCTTGTGCATTTTTGCCCCGGACAGCCGCGCAAACTGCAGGTAGGCCGCACTGAGGTTGGCGTTTTCGAACTGCGCCCCCTGGGCAAACAAGCCCCAGCCCTGGATCGCCATCAGCGTGGCGCCGCTGAAGTTGGCCAGGCGCAGGTTGGCCTGTTGCAGGCTGGCGCGGGTCAGGTTGGCGCCTTGCAGCTGGGCTTTTTCCAGGTTGGCCAGGTCGAGGTTGGCATGGCGCAGATCCGCCTCGCGCAGGTCGGCGCCGGCCAGGTTCATCTTGCTCAAGTCCTGGTTGCGCAAATCGGCGCCCTTGAGGTTGGCGCCGGGGCATTGGCTGTGTTCGGCGAGGGTACAGCCGTTGATGATCAGCGGGGCGTCGTCGCCATCGTCGGCGTGCGCCAGGGGCAGGGAGAGCAGGAGTAACAAGGGCAGGTAGTTCATCGTGCAACCTCTAGGGATCCTGTGGTGAGCGGGGCAAGCCCGCTCATCACAAAAGGCGGTCCGGTCATCTCGCAAGGGTTACTTCTGGGCGGTCTTGTTATCCCAGCTCGGGATCTTGAACACCCAGAACGACCCGCCCTGTGCCACCGGCTTGGTCAGCTCGGCCATGTCGCCGCCCCACAACGGCACCGCGCCGCCATAGCCGACGGTTACGCCGACATATTGCTCGCCATCCTGCTCCCAGGTGATCGGCGGCGAGACGATGCCGCTGCCGGTCTGGAACTTCCACAGCTCCTTGCCGGTTTTGGCGTCGAAAGCTTTGAAGAAGCCGTCGCCGGTGCCGGTAAACACCAGGTTGCCCTTGGTGGCCAGCACGCCAGCCCACAGCGGCAAGGCTTCCTTGTGCTCCCACACCACCTTCCCGGTGGTTGGGTTCATCGCACGCAGGGTGCCGACGTGGTCGTCATACATGCGCTTGATGCGAAAGCCCATGCCCAGGTACGCCGAGCCCTTCTTGTAGTTGACCTCTTCGGTCCAGTATTCCTCTTTCCACTGGTTGCCGGGGATGTAGAACAGCCCGGTGTCCTGGCTGTAGGCCATGGGGTTCCAGTTCTTGCCACCCAGGAACGGCGGCGAGACTTCCACCGGTTTGCCTTTGGTTTCACCCGGCAATGGCTTGGCCGGACGCTGGCCTTCGTTCTCCACCGGACGCCCGGTCTTCAGGTCGATATGGCTGGCCCAGGTGATGTTGTCGACGAAGGGGAAGGCGTTCTGCAGCTTGCCGTTATTGCGGTCCACCACATAGAAAAAACCATTGCGGTCGGCGTGGCCGGTGGCCTTGACCACTTTGCCGTCCTTGTCCTTGTAGTCGAACAGCACCAGCTCGTTGTTGCCGGAGAAGTCCCAGGCGTCGTTCGGGGTGTGCTGGTAGAACCACTTCACTTCGCCGGTGCTGGGGTCGACGCCGACCTGGCCCGAGGTGTAGAGGCTGTCGAAGTCGTGGGGGTTGCCGTCCTTGGCGGTGCGCGCCCAGGTGTTCCACGGGCCGGGGTTGCCGGCGCCGACGATGATCGTATTGGTCTCGGCATCGAAGCTTGCGCTCTGCCAAGGGGCGCCGCCGCCGTGGCTCCAGGCCTCGACCTTGCCGGTTTCGGTGGTCGGGTCATCCGGCCACGAAGGGGCCTTGACGTCGCCGGTCGGCGTGCTGTCCTTGCCGTTCAGACGGCCCATATGGCCCTCCACGAACGGGCGCATCCATACTTCTTCGCCAGTGTCCGGGTCGCGGGCAAACAGCTGGCCGACCACGCCGAATTCATCGCCGGAGCTGCCGTGGATCAGCAGCACCTTGCCGCTGACCTTGTCTTTGATCAGCACCGGAGCGCCGGTCAGGGTGTAGCCGGCGGCGTGGTCGCCGAACTTCTTGTTCCACACCACTTTGCCGGTGTTCTTGTCCAGGGCGATCAGGCGCGCGTCGAGGGTGCCGAAGTAGATCTTGTCGCCGAAGATCGCCGCACCCCGGTTGACCACGTCACAGCACGGGCGAATGTTGTCGGGCAGGCGGTGGTTGTAGGTCCACAGGCGCTTGCCAGTCTTGGCGTCGAGGGCGAACACGCGGGAGTAGGAGCCGGTGACGTAGACCACGCCGTCGCTGACGATGGCCTGGGACTCCTGGCCGCGTTGCTTCTCGTCGCCGAACGAGTAGGACCAGGCCGGGGTGAGCTTGAACACGTTCTTGTCGTTGACCTGGGCCAGCGGGCTCCAGCGCTGGGCGTTGGTGCCCATGCCGTATTGCAGCACGTCCTGGGTGGTCAGGTGGTCGTTGGCGATGTCTTCCCAGGTGACAGTGCGCGTCGGCTTGGCGGGTTCGGCGGCCGCGAACGTTACAGCACTGAGGGACAGGCTGCCCACCAGCACAAAGGCTTGCACGGCAAGGCTTAAAGGTGAGCGGGCGGGTAGCGATCTTATTGTCATGGTTGCAGTTCCCAGTGGAGGTTTTGGCCTGCACAGGGTGGAACGCCGGGGCGCCGGGCGGATACGGAAAAAGTCCCGCTGTGGCCGGGAAGACTTCCCGGGGCGCCGCTGTTTTAGGCGTGCCCCACAAGCCCTACTACCAAGGGAGGAGAGGGCGGCCACCAAAGCAGCATACGGCCCATGTCCCGGGGTTTCTAAGATGGTTGCCATAGCCTCTGCAATGAGGTTTTGCGTGCAATCCTGAGGGCAAAAATAATGACAACAAAACACAATGCCTTGCTCGTCGCCGGGCTGTTGGTCGGTGTGATCGCCGCGGGCTCCGCCTGGGCCCATGGTGACGTGGTCCCGCAAGCGGTGGAAACCCAGGGCCTGACCTCGATCAAGGACGCCGGCGTGCCGGTCAACGAAGACGGCTGGGCGGCGGTCAATCCGTACCGCACCTCGCCTGAACACGATCGGGCCGTGGAGATTGGTTCGTCCGCCTACAACCAGAACTGCGCCGCCTGCCACGGCCTGGAAGCCAAGTCCGGCGGCATCGCCCCCGACCTGCGCATGCTCGATGTGGGCGAAGCCGGTGATGAGTGGTTCGTCGAGCGCGTGCGCCATGGCGCGGTGCGTGACGGCCGCGTGTACATGCCGAAAATGGCCGACTACCTGAGCCAGGAAGCCTTGTGGGCCGTGCGCACCTACCTGGATACCGTGCACGTCGAGCAGTAAGCCATGCGCCTGTTCGCTTATGTGCTTGGCCTGGCCCTGCTGTGTTGCCAGCCGGCACAGGCGCAGGTGCGCAGCTATGACCAGATGATCGCCGCCGGCGACATCAACGTGGCGGTGTACAAGGACTTTGCCCCCTACAGTTTCGAAGACGGCGCCACCGCGCGCGGGGTCGACGTGGAGCTGGCCCAGGCCCTGGCCACGGCGCTGGGGGTACGGCTCACGTTGATCTGGGCGCCGGCCGGCGAGAAGCTCGACGACGACCTGCGCGACTACATCTGGCGTGGCAGCCAGTTGCACAACCAGCAACTGGCCGACTTGATGATGCGCGCGCCCTACGATCGCGATTACGCACAGAAGCGCAACGACCAGGGCGAACTGGAAAACGGCCATGTGGTGATGTTCGGGCCGTATCAGAACGAACAATGGCAGGTGGCTTACGACCGTCGGCGCCTGGACAGGGTTGCCAGCGTGGCGGTGTTCGAGCAGCACCCGATTGGCGTCGAAGTCGACAGCGTGCCGTCGTTCTACCTCACCTCGGTGTTCAACGGCATGCTCGCCGCCAAGACCCATCACTACCCCGACGTCCCCCAGGCCTTTGCGGCGATGAAAGCCGGTGAGGTCGATGCGGTGATGGCGATGCGCGGCGAAGTCGATTGGCAGGTGCATGAAGCCCACGACCCGCAACTGGCCCTCGCTGAAAACGCCTACCCGAACATGGGCAAGCAGCGCTGGGAGATCGGCATGGCGGTGCACGAGAGCAATCGCCAGTTGGCCTACGCGGTGGAAGAGGCGCTGGAAGGCTTGATCCGCGACGGCGCGGTGCAAGCCATCTATGCCCGTTACGGCCTGCAGTATGAAGTCCCCGAGATGTATCAATAGGAGCAGGCGATGAACTGGCGACTGAGCTGCATCTTGGCGTGCTGGCTGCCGCTGGCGGCTCACGCCGTGGAGGTCGACCCGGTGCCGTCGGTGATGTGGGCGTTTTATCACAAGCAGTTCCTGGCCGAGGCGCCGTTCGTGTTCGACGACCGAGTCAAGCTGCTCGCGCCGCCGTTCGCCGAAGATGCGCGCCAGGTGCCGCTGGAAATCGACGCCCGCGCCTTCAACGGCCATGTGGTGAAAATCCTCGCCTGGGCCGAGCTCAACCCATTGCCGAAAATCGTCGACTTCCAACCCAGGGCCGGCGTGCTGCCGTGGCTGTCGCTGCGGATTCGTATCGAGCAGGCCACGCCGTTGCGGGCGGCGGTGCTCACCGATGACGGGCTGTGGCATGTGGGCTCGACCCTGATCGACGCGGCCGGTGGCGGCTGCACCGCGCCCAGCGTGGTACGCACCCAGCCGGGCTGGGAAGAGCACATCGGCGAAGTGCTCGGCGGCCGTTACCCGCGGGGCGAGTTCAGCCGCGTACGTGTGCAGGTGGCGCACCCGATGGACAATGGCATGGTCAGCGGCATCCCCGAGTTTTTTATCAACCATGCGCAACTGCTTGGCCGGGACGGCCAGGTGTTGGCTGATCTTGAGCTGTTCCCGGCGGTCAGCGAAAACCCCAACCTGGCCTTCGACATCGACGCGCCGGGGCCTACTCGGCTGGTGCTGCGCGACAACAGCGGCAATGAGTTCGACGCGGCCATCCCCTGACCAGAAGGAGCGCGGCATGCGCTGGATTCTATTGTTATGCCTGGGCCTGAGCCTGCCCGCCCTGGCGGACCTCGACTACGCCCTCAAGCCCCGATTGATCGCCGATGACACCTGGCTGCTTGAAGGCAGCACCGACAATTTTGCCAAGGCCAATGGCGGCAATATCGTCAACACCGCCTTCATTGTCACCGAGGCTGGCGTGGTGGTGATCGACACCGGACCGTCGCGGCGCTATGGCGAAGCCATGCGCGAGGCCATCGCCCGCGTCACCCCCAAGCCGGTGACCCAGGTGCTGATTACCCACCATCACCCCGACCATGCGCTGGGCAACCAGGCCTTCAAGGACGTGCCCATCGGCGCCCTGGCCGAGACCACGCGGCTGCTGCACGAGCAGGGCGACGGCATGGCGGAAAATCTCTACCGCATGGTCGGCGACTGGATGCGCGGTACCGAGGTGGTGTTGCCGACCCAGGTGCTGGAACCCGGTGTGCTGAGCGTCGGCCGCCACGACTTGCGCTTGCTCGCGCTCACCGGCCACACCGGCGCCGACCTGGCGATCTTCGACCAGAGCACCGGCGTGCTGTTCGCCGGCGACCTGGTGTTTTACCAGCGCGCGCTCACCACCCCCAACAGCCCGGGGCTGGCGGTGTGGCTGGCCGACCTCGGCACCCTGCAAGCCTTGCCCTGGACCCTGATCGTGCCCGGCCATGGCCCGGTGGCCAGCGACGCGCAGCCCTTCACGCAGATGCGCGACTACCTGACCTGGCTCGATCAACTGCTGCGTGACGGCGCGGCCCACGGCAGCGACATGGCCGAGATGATCCGCAGCCCCATCCCTGAACGCTTCGCCACGATCAGCCTGAGCCGCTATGAACTGATCCGCAGCGTCAGCCACCTGTACCCGCGTTACGAGCGCGAACGGATGCAACGCGTGGATTCGGCGCGCTGACCCGCTACTAAGGAACTAGCAAACTCGATACTGCGGTCAATTGTGACAACGGCCCCTGCGCCCAAGAATCTGCTCCAGACCGGGAAAATTTCCCGGGTATAACAAAAAACCGCAGAGGTAGCCGTCATGACCCAACCCGCACGCCGCCAACCCTTCGCCTTGAGTGTGTTGCTCGGTGCCATCCTGTTGTCAGGCCAGGCCATGGCCTCGGTGACCGATGAGGAAATTCTCCAGGACCCGAAAAACCCCGGGCAGATCGTCACCAACGGCCTGGGCGTGCAGGGCCAGCGCTACAGCCCCCTCGACACCCTGAACGTCGATAACGTGAAGGAACTGCGACCGGTCTGGGCGTTTTCCTTTGGCGGCGAGAAGCAGCGTGGGCAACAGGCGCAGCCGATGATCAAGGATGGGGTGATGTACCTCACCGGTTCCTACTCGCGGGTGTTCGCGGTGGATGCGCGCACCGGCAAGAAGCTCTGGCAGTACGATGCGCGTCTGCCCGATGACATCCGCCCGTGCTGTGACGTGATCAACCGTGGCGTGGCGCTGTACGGCGACCTGGTGTTCTTCGGCACCCTCGACGCCAAGCTGGTGGCGCTGAACAAAGACACCGGTAAAGTGGTGTGGAGCAAGAAAGTCGCCGACCACAAAGAAGGCTACTCCATCAGCGCCGCGCCCCTGGTGATCAACGGCAAGCTGATTACCGGTGTGGCCGGTGGCGAGTTCGGCGTGGTGGGCAAGATCGAAGCCTATGACCCGAAGAACGGTGAACTGCTTTGGAGTCGCCCGACGGTCGAAGGCCATATGGGCTACGTCTATAAAGACGGCAAGGCGGTTGAGAACGGTATCTCCGGTGGCGAGGCGGGCAAGACCTGGCCCGGAGATCTGTGGAAAACCGGCGGCGCCGCACCGTGGCTGGGCGGCTACTACGACCCGGAAACCAACCTGCTGCTGTTCGGTACCGGCAACCCGGCGCCGTGGAACTCGCACCTGCGCCCTGGCGACAACCTCTACTCGTCCTCGCGCCTGGCGCTGAACCCGGACGACGGCACCATCAAGTGGCACTTCCAGACCACGCCCCATGACGGCTGGGACTATGACGGCGTGAACGAGCTGGTCTCCTTCAACTACACGGAAGGTGGCAAAGAGATAAAAGCTGCCGCCACAGCCGACCGTAACGGCTTCTTCTACGTGCTTGATCGCACCAACGGCAAGTTCATTCGTGGTTTCCCGTTTGTCGACAAGATCACCTGGGCCACCGGCCTGGACAAGGACGGTCGGCCGATCTACAACGACGCCAGCCGCCCTGGCGCTCCGGGCAGCGAAGCCAAGGGCACCTCGGTGTTCGTCGCACCGGCGTTCCTGGGCGCGAAAAACTGGATGCCGATGGCCTATAACCGCGACACCGGGTTGTTCTACGTGCCGTCCAACGAGTGGGGCATGGACATGTGGAACGAAGGCATCGCCTACAAGAAGGGCGCGGCGTTCCTCGGTGCGGGCTTCACTATCAAACCATTGAACGAAGACTATATCGGCGTGCTGCGCGCCATTGACCCGAAGACCGGCAAGGAAGTCTGGCGCCACAAGAACTTCGCGCCGCTGTGGGGCGGAGTGCTGACCACCAAGGGCAACCTGGTGTTCACAGGCACGCCGGAAGGCTTCCTGCAGGCGTTCAACGCCAAGACCGGCGAGAAAGTCTGGGAATTCCAGACCGGCTCCGGCGTGCTCGGCTCGCCTGTGACCTGGGAAATGGACGGCGAACAGTACGTCTCGGTGCTCTCGGGCTGGGGCGGTGCAGTGCCGTTGTGGGGCGGTGAAGTGGCCAAGCGCATCAAGGACTTCAACCAGGGCGGCATGCTCTGGACCTTCAAGCTGCCCAAAGAGCTGGTCGCCAAACACTGAATCTACGACCAAATGACAAGCGCCCCCCTGCCAACGGCGCATTCGCCGGGCAACGGGGGCTCTTTACTATCGGGTCATCGCCTGTTGACCGACAGGCCCGGACCCAGACAGAGGCTTTAACATGATCTACGCACAACCTGGCACCCCTGGCGCCATCGTCAGCTTCAAGCAGCGCTACGGTAATTACATCGGCGGTGAGTTCGTCGCCCCGCTCAGCGGTGAATACTTCACCAACACTTCGCCGGTGACCGGTGAAGTGATCGCCGAATTCCCGCGCTCCAACGCCGCCGATATCGACAAGGCCCTCGACGCTGCCCATGCCGCCGCCGACGCCTGGGGCAAAACCTCGCCTCAGGATCGCTCCCTGGTGCTGCTGAAAATCGCCGACCGTATCGAGCAGCACCTCGAAGTGCTGGCCGTGACCGAAAGTTGGGACAACGGCAAGGCCGTGCGCGAAACCCTCAACGCCGACGTGCCTCTGGCCGCTGACCACTTCCGCTACTTCGCTGGCTGCATCCGCGCCCAGGAAGGCGGCGCCGCCGAGATCAACGAACACACCGCGGCCTATCACTTCCATGAGCCATTGGGCGTGGTCGGGCAGATCATTCCGTGGAACTTCCCGCTGCTGATGGCCGCCTGGAAACTCGCCCCGGCCCTGGCCGCCGGTAACTGCATTGTGCTCAAGCCGGCCGAGCAGACGCCGCTGTCGATCATGGTGTTTGCCGAATTGATCAATGACCTGCTGCCACCGGGCGTGCTGAACATCGTCCAGGGCTTTGGCCGCGAAGCCGGGGAGGCACTGGCCACCAGCAAGCGCATCGCCAAGATCGCATTCACCGGCTCGACCCCCATCGGTGCGCACATCATGCATGCCGCCGCCGAGAACCTCATTCCCTCCACCGTGGAACTGGGCGGCAAGTCGCCGAACATCTTCTTCGAAGACATCATGCAGGCCGAGCCGCAGTTCATCGAAAAAGCCGCCGAAGGCCTGGTGCTGGCGTTCTTCAACCAGGGCGAAGTGTGCACCTGCCCGTCGCGGGCGCTGGTGCAGGAGTCGATCTACGACGACTTCATGAAAGTGGTGATGAAGAAGATCGTCAAGATCAAGCGCGGCAACCCGCTGGACACCGAAACCATGGTTGGCGCCCAGGCGTCCGAGCAGCAATACGACAAGATCCTCTCCTACCTCAAGATCGCCCAGGAAGAGGGCGCCGAGCTGCTCACCGGCGGCGCAGCCGAGCGCCTGGAGGGCGACTTGTCCAGCGGTTACTACATCCAGCCGACCTTGCTCAAGGGCCACAACAAGATGCGCGTGTTCCAGGAAGAAATCTTCGGCCCGGTGGTGGGCATCACCACCTTCAAGGACGAAGCCGAAGCCCTGGCGATTGCCAATGACAGCGAGTTCGGCCTCGGCGCCGGGCTGTGGACCCGCGACATCAACCGTGCCTACCGCATGGGCCGGGCGATCAAGGCCGGGCGCGTGTGGACCAACTGTTATCACCTGTACCCGGCGCATGCGGCGTTTGGCGGCTACAAGAAGTCGGGCGTGGGGCGTGAGAACCACAAGATGATGCTCGATCACTACCAGCAGACCAAGAATTTGCTGGTGAGCTACGACATCAATCCGCTGGGTTTCTTCTAACCCTCTGACTGCAATGCGGTCTCCTGTGGGAGGGGCGGTGCGACGATTCGACTTGCTCCCTCCCACATTTTGCTCCCTGTACATTCGCGACTAATGCAGTGCGGCATTTACTTCGAAAGTAGCATTCGCCCCCCCATCCCCCCCCATGCATTAATGCCCATACCGGAATCTTCCGGCACAACAAGAGGACTCTCCCTATGTGGACCAAACCCGCCTTCACCGACCTGCGTATCGGCTTCGAAGTGACCATGTACTTCGCCAGCCGCTGATCCATCTCCGGCCAGCCTTGTGCTGGCCGGTGCGGTATTGGGAATGACCCTTTGGTCTGATTGCATTCGCCTGTGAATGGGTTAGTGTGAAGCGCATCTACCAAAATAATAACAACAGGCTTTCCAATGAGCCCAAATCTGAGCCTCCTGCGTAAATTCGTCTCGCCTGAAATCATCTTTGGTGCCGGCTGTCGGCATAACGTCGGTAACTATGCCAAGACCTTTGGCGCGCGCAAGGTGTTGGTGGTCAGCGACCCCGGGGTGATCGCCGCCGGTTGGGTCGCCGATGTGGAAGCCAGCCTGCAAGCCATCGGCATCGACTATTGCCTGTACAGCGCCGTGTCGCCCAACCCGCGCGTTGAAGAAGTGATGCTCGGCGCCGAGGTGTACCGCGAAAACCACTGCGACGTGATCGTGGCCATTGGCGGCGGCAGCCCCATGGACTGCGGCAAGGCCATCGGCATTGTGGTCGCCCATGGGCGCTGCATCCTCGAGTTCGAAGGCGTGGACACCATTCGTGTGCCGAGCCCACCGTTGATCCTGATCCCCACCACCGCCGGCACGTCGGCGGATGTCTCGCAGTTCGTGATCATTTCCAATCAGCAGGAACGCATGAAGTTCTCCATCGTCAGTAAGGCGGTGGTGCCGGATGTGTCGCTGATCGACCCGGAAACTACGGCGAGCATGGACCCGTTCCTGTCCGCCTGTACCGGCATCGACGCGCTGGTGCATGCCATCGAGGCGTTCGTGTCTACCGGCCACGGCCCGCTGACCGATCCCCATGCGCTGGAAGCCATGCGCCTGATCAACGGCAACCTGGTGCAGATGATCGCCAACCCCGGTGACATTGCCCTGCGCGAGAAGATCATGCTCGGCAGCATGCAGGCCGGCCTGGCGTTCTCCAATGCAATCCTCGGCGCGGTGCATGCCATGTCTCACAGCCTCGGCGGGTTTCTCGACCTGCCCCACGGGCTATGCAACGCAGTGCTGGTGGAGCATGTGGTGGCGTTCAACTACAACTCGGCGCCGGAGCGCTTCAAGGTGATCGCCGAGACCTTTGGCATCGATTGCCGGGGCCTCAGCCATCGGCAGGTTTGCGCGCGGCTGGTGGAGCATCTGATTGCACTGAAGCACGCCATCGGCTTTCACGAAACCCTCGGTTTGCATGGGGTGCGCGTGGCGGATATTCCGTTCCTGTCCCGGCATGCGATGCACGACCCGTGCATCCTCACTAACCCACGCGAGTCCAGCCAGCGTGACGTCGAGGTCGTGTATGGCGAAGCGCTCTGAAGATCAGCAACAGGCTCTGGCCGGGCTGCTGGGCCTGGGCAATCACTCGGCGCGCAAGAGCCACTACCCGGAACTCACCGCGCGTCTCGACGAACTGGAGGCCGAGCGCAACCGCTATATCCGTCTCAACGATGAGCTGGAGCAGCGCGTGGCGGTGCGCACCGATGAACTGCTGGAAGCCAACCGTAACCTGCAACAGCAGATTGCCCAGCGCGAGCAGGTCGAGCAGGAGTTGCGCGATGCGCGCGACGCCGCCGAGGCTGCCAACCGCAGCAAGGATAAATACCTCGCCGCCGCCAGCCACGACCTGCTGCAACCGCTTAACGCGGCGCGGTTGCTGATCTCGACCCTGCGCGAACGCAACTTGCCCAGCGTCGAGCAGGTGCTGGTGGAACGTACGCACCAGGCCCTGGAAGGCGCCGAGGATTTGCTCACCGACCTGTTGGATATTTCGCGGCTCGATCAGGCGGCGGTCAAGCCCGACGTGGCGCTGTATCGCCTGGATGAGCTGTTTGCGCCGCTGGTCTCGGAGTTCCAGTCGGTGGCGCTGGCGGCCGGCCTCAACCTGCGCGCGCGCACCGGCCATTATGCGATTCGCACCGACTTGCGCCTGGTGACGCGAATCCTGCGCAACTTCCTCAGCAACGCCTGCCGCTACACCGACGAGGGCTGCATCCTGCTCGGCGCACGCCGCCGTGGCGATTGCCTGCGCCTGGAGGTGTGGGACACCGGGCGCGGCATCGCGGCCGACCGGCTCGACGCGATCTTCCTTGAATTCAACCAGCTCGATGTCGGCCGTGCTTCGGACCGCAAAGGCGTGGGGCTGGGCCTGGCGATTGTCGAGCGCATCGCCGAGATCCTCGGCTACCCGGTGGCGGTCCGTTCGTGGCCGGGGCGTGGCTCGATGTTCAGTATCGAGGTGCCCATCAGCGAGGAGATGCCCCTGGCGATCAGCCAACTGCCGGTGCTACCGACCACGGGTAACCCGCTGCCGGGGCGGCGCCTGCTGGTGATCGATAACGAGGTGAGCATCCTCGACAGCATGCGCGCCCTGCTGGCGCAGTGGGGCTGCGAGGTGATCACCGCCACCGACCAGGCCGGGGCGTTGCTGGCACTGCAGGGCAGGGCGCCGGAGTTGATCCTCGCCGACTACCACCTCGACCACGGCGTGGTGGGCTGTGCGGTGGTCAAGCACCTGCGCGAGCATTTCGCGCAGAACATCCCCGCCGTGATCATCACCGCCGACCGCACCGACCAGTGCCGTCGCGTGCTGCGCCGCCTGGACGCGCCGTTGTTGAACAAACCGCTCAAGCCCGGCAAGTTGCGGGCGGTATTGAGCCAGTTATTGACCTAGGGTCTTGATACCCGTCAACACCCGTTGCGGCGCTTTGCCCCATGCTGCGGGCCTGATTCAGAGCCCGACGGAGCCCGCCATGAACGCCCCCGCAACAACCGCAGCATCCTTCAAGTTGCCCCTGGGCCTGGTGATCGGCGTACTGGTGATGGTCGGCGTGCTGCTGTTGCCGCTGCCCGCCGACCTGCCGGTAGCCGGGCAGCGCATGCTGGCGATCCTCGCGTTTGCCGTGGTGGTGTGGATCACCGAGGCGGTGTCTTATGAAGCCAGCGCGATCATGATCACCTCGCTCATGGCGTTTTTGCTCGGCACGGCGCCGTCGCTGCAAGACCCCACGCACCTGATCGGCTCCAGCCCGGCCATCAGCATGGCGCTCACCGGCTTTTCAAATCCGGCGCTGGCGCTGGTGGCAGGCGCGTTGTTCATCGCGGCGGCAATGACCCACACCGGCCTGGACCGGCGCATCGCTCTGGTGACCCTGACCCGCGTCGGCACCAGCACCCGCGGCATTCTGCTGGGGGCGATTGCGGTGACGATCCTGCTCAGCCTCGTCGTCCCCAGCGCCACCGCGCGCAGCGCTTGTGTGGTGCCGATCATGATGGGCGTGGTCGCAGCGTTCGGCGTGGACAAACGCTCCAATATCGCCGCCGGCCTGATGATCGTGGTGGCCCAGGGCACCAGTATCTGGAACGTCGGTATCCAGACCGCCGCCGCGCAAAACCTGCTGACCGTGGGCTTTATGGACAAGATGCTCGGCCAGCGCGTGTCGTGGATCGACTGGCTGATCGCCGGCGCACCGTGGGCGGTGATCATGTCGGCGGTGTTGCTGTTCCTGGTAATCAAGCTGTTGCCGCCGGAAACCGACAGCATCCCGGGCGGCAAGGAGGCCGTGGCCCAATCCCTGGTAGACATCGGTCCGATGACCGGGCCGCAGAAACGTTTGCTGACAGTGTCGGTGCTGTTGCTGTTGGCGTGGGCGACGGAAGGGCGCCTGCACCCTTTCGACACCACCTCGACCACTTACGCCGGGCTGGTGTTCCTGCTGCTGCCGGGGGTTGGAGTGATGACCTGGAAGGACGTGCAGTCGCGCATTCCATGGGGCACCGTGATTGTGTTCGGCGTTGGGATCAGCCTTGGTACGGCGCTGCTGACCACTCAGGCCGGGCAATGGCTGGGCTCCCAGGTGGTGGCGCACACCGGCCTTGATCAGGTCGGGCCGCTGGGGGTGTTTGCGATCCTGGGGGCGTTTCTGATTGTGATCCACCTGGGCTTTGCCAGCGCCACGGCGCTGACTTCGGCGCTGTTGCCGATCCTGATTGCCGTGCTGCAGACCTTGCCGGGGGAGTTCAACCGGTTGGGCATGACCATGCTGTTGGGGTTTGTGATGAGCTACGGGTTTATCCTGCCGATCAATGCGCCGCAGAACATGGTGTGCCTGGGGACCGGGACGTTTACGGCACGGCAGTTCGCCAAGGTGGGGATTTTGGTGACGTTGATCGGGTATGGGTTGATGTTGGTGTTTGCGGCGACTTACTGGAGTTGGCTCGGTTGGATCTGATTGGGAATGCGTTTCTGGGTGCACAGGAGATCCAATGTGGCAGGCGGCTGAATCTCCGACTTAGCGCTGTCGCACAGCAAACTGGAAGCCCCAAAACCAGCCACTGCGCAATATCGGGTACACCGCATTCGTCCTGCATTGGGGGCGCTTCGCACCCCAACAGTTCTTATGGTTCGCGTGACTATCACACCTTGGCTTGATAGCGCTCGGCGACGGCCGATTGGCGGATCTCTGACAGCAAACCTTGGCGGGCGGCCTGCAGAGCATCCCAGCGGGCGGCGTCTTGCAATGGCGGAATGGTCACTGGCTCGCGACGATCAAAACCGACCAGCGCAGCATCGACCAGCTCGTCCACGCTCATGATTTCGCTCAGGGTATTGATGTCGATGCCCGCGCGATCCCAGATTTCCGTGCGGGTGGCGGCTGGCAGGACAGCTTGCACGTAGACGCCTTTGGGTGAGAGCTCAAGGCTCAGCCCCTGGGATAGAAACAGCACGAACGCTTTGGTTGCACCGTAGACGCTCATGCCGAATTCCGGTGCCAGCCCCACCACCGAGCCGATGTTGATAATCGCGCCGCTACCGGCGTGTGCCAGGCGTGGCGCGATGGCGCTGGCAAGTCGCACCAAGGCGGTGGTATTGAGCGCGACCAGGTTGGTAACGCTGTCGATGGATTGCTCGATGAAGCTACCGGAGAGGGCGGCGCCCGCATTGTTCACCAGGATGCCGATACTGGCGTCATCACGCAGGCGTGCTTCGACGCTGGTCAGATCGCTGGTTTGAGTCAGGTCGGCCTGGATCACGTCAATGGAAACCGCGTGTTTCTCACGCAGCCGCGAGGCCAATGCGTCTAGCCGGCCTTTGTCGCGGGCAACCAGCACCAGGTTATGCCCACGCTGGGCAAAACGCTCGGCGTAGGTCGCGCCAATGCCTGTTGAGGCGCCGGTAATCAGTACGGTTTCTGGGGTGCTCATAAGTAGATGCTCTTGAGTGTTCAGGATGGTCAGAGACGGCGATCCGCGCCGTACCGTCGCAGAGACATGCGCTGGTGGTTTTATGATGTCGGTCATAATCAAAGCTGTCAACAGTTTTGATTGTGGTCGACATCAGAGTATAGTCAGACCATTGTTCAGGAGTTCCAGGGGCGCGAAATGAAGATCACCAAAACGCAATCACTCGCCAACCGAGCGCATATTGTGGAGACGGCGTCAGAGCTGTTTCGTGAGCGTGGCTATGATGGTGTGGGTGTGGCAGAACTCATGGCGACTGCGGGTTTTACCCAGGGGGGCTTCTATAAACACTTCGGCTCCAAAGCCGACTTGATGGCCGAAGCGGCCGAAAACAGCCTGGCAAAGTCCCTGTCGAGTACGTGCGATCTCGACGTGCCGGGATTTGTAAACCTGTACGTGTCCAGGGATCACAGAGACGGCAGGGGAGAGGGGTGCACCCTGGCAGCCCTGTGTGGTGACGCCGCCCGTCAGTCGGATGATCTGAAGGCGACCTTTGCCAGTGGCGTTGAAAATACGCTGGCAGCCCTTGAGGACAAGTACACGGCGGGTGTGGATGTCACCCGCCAAGAGGTCCGCACGAAAATGATCAACCTGCTGGCCCACGCAGTCGGTGCGGTCATGCTGTCGCGGGCGTGTCCGGATGACTCGGAACTCGCGGATGAGATCCTGCAAACGTGCCGCGCTGAGATAATCGCATCGCTGCCATCGAGTAAAGAAAACAGCGCATGAGTGGCAAGATGGGCGTTAACCGATGCGCCCAAGATGGCAAGATGAACCCCGCTCAGGTTTACTACTCTGAGTAATGGTTTTACCGACGTCACCCGTCGGGTCATCTAGGTCATCGAATGGATAAATACACCCCCCACACCTGGGAACCCCACGAGCGCCCGAGCCTGCCCGGTTCGCCGTCGACGCCGTGGCACCCCACCCACAAGCGCTGGCTGTATGCGCTGGTGGGCGTGCTGGTGGCGATCACCGGTGGCCTGGGCAACGCGCTGGTCATCGCCAACCTGCAATACCTGCAAGGCGCCCTCGGGGCGACCACTGCGGAAATGGCCTGGCTGCCCGCCGCCTATGTGATGACGAACGTGTGCATGAACCTGCTGCTGGTGAAGTTTCGCCAGCAATTCGGCTTGCGTGCGTTTACCGAGGTGTTCCTGGTGCTCTACGCGCTGGTGACCTTCGGCCACTTGTTCGTCAACGACCTCAACTCGGCCATCGCCGTACGGGCGGCCCACGGCATGGTCGGCGCCGCGCTGAGTTCGTTGGGCTTGTACTACATGATCCAGGCGTTCCCGGCCAAGTGGCGGTTGAAGTCGCTGGTACTGGGGTTGGGCACCGCGCAACTTGCTTTACCCTTGGCGCGCCTGTTCTCCGAAGACTTGCTGCAAATCGCCGAGTGGCGTGGTCTGTACCTGTTCGAGCTGGGCATGGCACTCATCTGCCTGGGTTGTGTGTTCCTGCTTAAACTTCCACCCGGCGACCGCTTCAAGACGTTTGAAAAACTCGATTTCCTCACCTTCGCCATCCTCGCCAGCGGTGTGGCCCTGCTGTGCGCGGTGCTGTCCCTGGGACGCATCGACTGGTGGCTTGAAGCCCCTTGGATCGGCATTGCCTCGGCCTGTTCCCTGGTGCTGATCATGGCGGGCCTGGCCATCGAACATAACCGCGCCAATCCGATGTTGATGACCCGTTGGCTGGGCAGCGGTGTGATGATCCGCCTGGCGCTGGCGGTGATCCTGATTCGCATGGTGCTGTCCGAGCAGTCCACTGGCGCGGTGGGGTTCATGCAGATGTTGAACATGAGCTACCAGCAGATGCACACCCTTTACGTGGTGATGCTCGCCGGGGCGATTGCCGGGTTGGTGGTCAGTGCCTTGACCATCAACCCGGCGCACCTGTTGATGCCGCTGGTAATTTCCCTGGCGCTGATGGCCACCGGCTCGGTGATGGACAGTTTCTCCAGCAACCTCACGCGCCCGCAGAACCTGTACATCAGTCAGTTCCTGCTAGGCTTCGGCGGAACGTTCTTCCTTGGCCCGACCATGGTATTGGGCACCAAGAACGTGCTGACCAACCCGCGCAACCTGGTGAGTTTTTCGGTGATGTTCGGTATCTGCCAGAACCTCGGTGGCTTGATTGGCGCGGCGTTGCTGGGCACCTTCCAGATCGTGCGCGAGAAGTATCACTCCAGCATGATCGTCGAGCACCTGACCCTGCTCGACCCACGTGTGGCCGCACGGGTGCAGAGCGGCGGCTCGGCCTACGGCGGCATTGTCGCCGACCCGGAACTGCGTAACCTCATGGGCATCCGCAGCCTGGCCACCGCGGCGACCCGTGAGGCCAATGTCATGGCCTACAACGATGTGTTCATGCTGATCGCGATTATCGCGATCCTGACCATGATCTGGATCTTTATCCGCAGTCTGTGGCTGATGAGCACCACTAAAGCAGCCACTCCCGTTCAACCCAGCGGCGCACCTTCATGACCGAATCGACCACCACGACCACCAACGCCATCGCCGCCACCCCGGAAGGCACCACGCCGCCCGGCGCCACGGTCACCGAGCCGCGCTCACTGCGCGTGCGCATCCTCTCGTCCCTGGGCTTTGCCGCGATTGCCATCGTCGGGGTGCTGATCGTGCTGTATGCCTGGCAATTGCCGCCGTTCAGCAGCGCGGTGGAAACCACCGAGAACGCCCTGGTGCGTGGCCAGGTGACCATCATCGGCCCACAGCTCAGCGGCTATGTGTTCGAGGTGCCGGTGCAGGACTTCCAGTACGTCAAGGCCGGCGACCTGCTGGTGCGCCTGGATGACCGCATCTACAAGCAGCGCCTCGACCAGGCGCTGGCGCAACTGGCGGTGCAGAAGGCCGCGCTGGCCAATGTGGTGCAGCAACGCAACAGTGCCGAAGCCACCATCAAGCTGCGCCAGGCAGCCTTGGCGGACAGCCAGGCCCAGGCGCGCAAGAGCACCGCCGATTTGCGCCGCAATGAAGAACTGATCAGCGACGGTTCGGTGTCCAAGCGTGAGCTGGACGTAACCCGCGCGGCCAACGCGCAGACCATCGCCGCCGTGGCGCAAGCCCAGGCCAGCCTGGAAATCGCCCGGCAGGACCTGCAAACGGTGATCGTCAATCGCGGCTCCCTGGAAGCGGCGGTGGCGAGTGCCGAGGCGGCGGTGGAGTTGGCGCGTATCGACCTGTCCAACACCCGCATCACCGCGCCGCGCGATGGTCAGCTCGGGCAGATTGGTGTGCGTCTGGGGGCCTACGTCAACTCCGGCGCACAGTTGATGGCGCTGGTGCCGCCGCAGTTGTGGGTGATCGCCAATATGAAGGAAACCCAGATGGACAACGTGCAGGTCGGCCAGCCGGTGACCTTCACGGTGGATGCACTGAACCATCGCAAATTCCATGGCACGGTGCAGCATATTTCCCCGGCCACGGGGTCGGAATTCAGCCTGTTGCAGGCGGACAACGCGACGGGCAACTTTGTGAAGATTGCCCAGCGCGTGCCGGTAAGGATTACGGTGGACCCGGACCAGGCCGAGAGCGAGCGGTTGCGGCCAGGGTTGTCGGTTGTCGTGAGTATCGATACCGCCGGCCGCCTCAAAAACTCACCACCTTGAGCATGGCGCTGATCCCTGCAGGAGCGAGCTTGCTCGCGAAGATCGTCAACGATAACGCGGGGCGCCTGATGCCCGCGTTGCCCTGAGGTTTTTCGCGAGCAAGCTCGCTCCTACAGGGGGGTGTATTTCAGGTTGAAATTGAGTTGGACCGACTGATTGTGTTCCAGCAGTTTCAGGCCCGGTCGTCCCGCCAGGTGATGAGCGTTCACTGGATGACTCACCGGCTCGACGCAAAAGAACCCCAGCCCCGGCGGGCAGTACAGCAGGAAGTAGTCGGCCCCGCTGGCCTGGCATTCCAGCGCATAGCGCAGGTCCGGCTGTTCGATCCGGCAGTACCCATCCCACTGGCAAAAGCCGTTGTCCACCAGGCCTTCGGGCAGGGTATTCAATACCTGGAAATCCCATTCGCCCGGCACCAGCGTCAACCCGGTCGGCAGCTTGGACGCGTCACTCATCCACACCTGCGCGGCGCTGGCCTGCAACCGGGTACCTGGCCGGCGCGGAAAGTATGGATGCAAGCCCACGCCATGCCACGCCGCTGTTTCGGCCAGGTGTGTCACCCGCAGCTCGATACTCAACGCCCCGTCGTTCAAGCGAATCCGCTGCTCGGCGCGATAGGCAAACGGCGTGTCACAGCGCACTTCCAGCACCACTTCATCCGCTGTGTGGCTGACCACCTGCCACGCCTGCTGCCAGGCCGAACCATGAATCGGCAGCGGGTCGGTCAGGCTGTTGGGCGTGAGCGCGAGCCAACCGTCGGGGTTGTCGAAACCGCCGTGGGCAATGCGGTTGGACCAGGGCACCAATGGATAGCACCCCAGCTTGCCCGGCAAACCGGTATCGATCGCCTGCTGATCGTTATGGCGCAGCAACGGCTGCCCGGAGGCGCGCACCGTCCAATTGACAAGGCTGCCTCCTGTGGCTGGCGCGAGGGTGAGGTGGGTCAGGTTGTCCTGCAGTTCAATCAGCATCAGAGCACCACGCTTGGCAGCCACAACGACAGCGCCGGAATGTAGGTCACTGCCATCAGCACCAGGAACAGCACGCCATAAAACGGCAGCAGCGCTTTCACGGTCTTCTCGATACTGACCTTGCCCACCGCCGCGCCCACGAACAGCACCGCGCCCACCGGCGGGGTGATCAAGCCGATACCGAGGTTGACCAGCATGATCATGCCAAAGTGCACCGGGTCGACGCCGATACCCAGCACCACCGGCAGCAGGATCGGCGTGAGGATCAGGATCAACGGCGCCATGTCCATCACCGTGCCGAGCAACAGCAGCATGGCGTTGATGCACATCAGGATCACGTAGCGGTTGTCCGACAGGGTCAGGAACAGCGTGGTGATCTTCGCCGGGATCTGCATCAGGGTCATGATGTAGCCGAAGCTGGCGGCGAAGGCGATCAGGATCATCACAATGGAAATGGTGCGCACCGTGCGGTGCATCAGCTTGGGCAGCTCGCTCCATTTGTAGTCGCGGTAGATGAACATGGTCACGAAAAACGCCCACAGCACCGCAATCGCGGCGGACTCGGTGGCGGTGAAAATACCCGAAAGGATACCGCCGAGGATGATCACCATGGCCATCAGGCCCCAGAGCGCATCGGCGCAGATTTTCAGCGCCTGCTTGAGCGGGATGACTTCACCCTTGGGGTAGTTGCGCTTTTTCGCGAAGATCAGGCACAGCACCATCAGGCACGCGCTCATCAACAACCCAGGCACCACGCCGGCCATGAACAGCGAGGCGATGGACACCGAGCCGCCCGCCGCCAGGGAGTAGAGCACCGAGTTATGGCTGGGCGGGGTCAACAGCGCCTGCACCGAACCGCTGACGGTCACCGCGGTGGCGAATTCACGCGGGTAGCCACGGCGCTCCATTTCCGGGATGAGCACTGAGCCGACCGAGGCGGTGTCCGCCACCGACGAGCCGGAAATCGCGCCGAAAAACGTCGAGGCCATGATGTTCACCAGCGACAGGCCACCGCGCACAAAGCCCACCAGCACGCCGGCAAACGCGACCAGCCGCCGTGACATGCCACCTTCGGCCATGATCGCGCCAGCCAGCACAAAGAACGGAATCGCCATCAGCGAAAACTTGTTCACGCCGCCAGCCACCTGGATCATCAGGGCCTGGAACGGGATATCGATCCACCACGCACCGATCAGCGCTGACAAGCCCAGGGCGTAGGCCACGGGCATGCCGATCAGGATCAAGGCGATAAAGCTGCCCAACAGAATCAATGCGTCCATATCAGGCAGCCCCTTCGCTTTCTTCAACCAGGTCGAAGCGCACGACCCGACGGTTGCTCTGATCACCGAGCAAGAGTTTCTCCACCACGAAAATCAAGGTCAGCAGCCCGCCAATCGGGATCGGCATGTAGGTGATGCCCACGCGCAGGGTAGGAATCGCACTCATGAACTGGTTCCAGGTGGACAGGCACAGTTTGGTGCCCCAGATAGTCATGAACAGGCAGATGGTGCCCATCAGCAATTGCGAAACGACGCCGATGATCTGGCGTTGGCGGGGCGGCAGGCGGTCGGTGACCATGGCCACCGACATATGCGCGCCGGCGCGGTAACTGGCGGCGGCGCCGATAAAGGTGAACACCAGCATCAGCAGGATGGCGGTGGGCTCCGGCCAGCTGGAGCCGGTGCCGAGGACGTAGCGGGCGAAGATGCCCCAGGGGATGATCAGCGCGACTCCCAATACCGAGAGGCCGGCGACCCAGATACAGGTCATGTAGATGCGGTCGTTGATGCGCAGCAGTAAATTCTTCATGGCGTTCACCGTAACCGGGCGCGTCGATGCCGACCGCGCCGGGCCTTGCTAGAGAAGGAGGGCGTTACTGAACGGCGTCGATACGCTGGATGATGTCGGCGTACGCCGCCCCGTACTTGGCGCGAACCGGTGCGGTGGCGTCATAGAAGGGTTTTTTGTCGACGGTGATGAACTCCACACCGGCGGCCTTGAGCTTGGTTTCACTGCTGGCGGACTTGGCGTCCCACAACACACGCTCGTCAGCCTGGGCGGCCTTGGCGGCTTTTTTCACCATATCCTGTTGCGCGGGGGTGAGTTTGTTCCAGGTGATTTTTGACATCACGATGGGCTCGGGCAAGATCAGGTGCTCGGTGAGGGTGTAGTACTTGGCGTTCTGGAAATGGTTGTGCTCAAGCAGGGTCGGCGGGTTGTTTTCCGCGCCGTCGATCACGCCGGTCTGCAGGGCGCTGAAGATCTCGCCGGTGTCCATGGCGATGCCATTGGCCCCCATTTCATTGAACGCTTCGATGAACAAGGGGTTGCCTTGTACGCGGATTTTCATGCCCTTGAGGTCTTCGATCTTGCGCACGGGTTTCTTGGTGTAGAGGTTGCGCGTGCCGCCGTCCATCCAGGCCAGGGCGACCAGGCCGAATTCGGAGTCGGTGATCTTGGCAAGGATTTCGTCGCCGATCTCGCCGTCGATGACCTTGCGCATGTGCGCCTGGTCACGGAACACGAACGGCAGGTTGAACACGTTCACGTCCGGCACCACCGGGCCGACGATGCCCAGGCTGACGCGGGTCATCTGGATAGCACCGACTTGCGCCTGTTCGACCACTTCTTTCTCGGACCCGAGGACACCGCCTGGGAAATACTTGAAGGTCAGTTCGCCGTTGCTTGCCTGGGTCAGGGCCTTGCCCATGTTCTCTTCAGCAACGACGGTGGGGTAGCCGGCGGGGTGGATGTCGGCAAATTTGATTTCCAGCGCATGGGCGGCGCTGCTGAGGGCGAAGCATGCGGCGGCGAGCAAGGTGCGTTTGAAGTCCATGGGAGGTCTCTCCTGTCTTGTTATTGTTGTATTCAAGGCACAGCGATGCAGCTAGAGGGTGAACGTGGGCTCCGGCAATCCGACAACGCCGGGGTTGAGGGCGAACACGCCGCCGGACAGTGACTGTTCACTCTGGTCATCGCGGATCGAGGTGACGAACAAGGTGTCCAGGCGACTGCCGCCAAACGCGCACATGGTGGGTTTTTTCACCGGTACGGTGAGGGAACGATCGAGGCGACCGTCGGGGCTGAAACGGTGGATCAGCCCGGCGTCGTTGGCGCAGATCCAGTAGCAGCCGTCGGCATCCACGGCGGCGCCGTCGGGGCGGCCGAGGTGCTTGTGCATATCCACGAACACGCGGCGATTGGAGGGCGTGCCGGTGTCGATGTCGTAATCGAACGCCCAGATCTGCTGCACCAGCGGGTGTGAGTCCGAGGCATACATTGTGCGGCCATCGGGGCTGAAAGCCAGGCCATTCAAGGTGATAAAACCGTCCAGTTGCGCATGGGGCGCCGCACCTGATGTGTAGCGATACAGGGTGCCCTCGGCTGCATTCAACCCCATGTTCAGCACCATGCTGCCGGCCCAGAATCGGCCCTGGCGGTCGCAGCGGCCGTCGTTCAGGCGCATGTCCTGGCGTGGGTGCTCGACAGCCGCCAGTAGCGTGGTGTCGAGGCTGCCGTCGTTGTGCGGGGTGAGCTGGAAGAAGCCGGTTTCCATGCCGGCGACCCAGTTGCCCGCATCGGTGCGGGCGATGCAGGCAAGCATCTGCGGGGCTGTCCAGGCGGCCACGTGGCCGGTGGCGGCGCTCCAGCGTTGCAGGCCACCCTTGGGGATGTCCACCCAGTACAGGGCGTTTTCCCCAGGCACCCACACCGGGCATTCACCCACGGCATTGCGCGCGTCGACAATCAATTCAGCGTTCATGGGTCAATCACCGAACGGGCCGGCCGCGCAGAACGCGCCGCCCTGGTAGACCTTGGCCGGGTCATTGTCGGACACCGGTGGCTGGGTTTCGACCTGGGCACGGAACACTTCGGAGCTGTCCTTTGGCGCAAAGCCCAGGTGGGCGGCGTAGCGGTTGTCCCACCAGGTGTCGAGGTTATCCGACATGCCGTAGACCACGGTGTGCCCGACGTTGGGGGTGTACAGCGCGCGCTCGAGCAACTGAGTCAGGTCGTCGAAGCTCAGCCACGTGTGCATCATCCGACGATTCTGCGGTTCCGGGAACGACGAGCCAATGCGGATGCTGACGGTCTCGATGCCATAGCGATCAAAGTAGAAGCTGGCCATGTCTTCGCCGTAGGACTTGGACAAGCCGTAGTAGCTGTCCGGGCGGCGAGGGGAGTGGGCGTCGAGTTTTTCACCTTGCTTGTAGAAGCCGATCACGTGGTTGGAACTGGCGAAAATCACGCGCTTCACACCGTGGCGGCGCGCGGCTTCATAGATATGAAAAATGCCGCTGATGTTCGCGCCGAGCACTTCTTCGAAAGAACGCTCCACCGAGACGCCGCCGAAGTGCAGGATCGCGTCGACGCCTTCCACCAGGTGGTGCACGGCTTGTTTGTCGGCGAGGTCGCAAGGTTGCACTTCTTCGGACGCGTCGGCAGCCGGGGCCATATTGGCGATGTCCGACAGACGCAGTACCTGGGCATAAGGGCGCAGGCGCTCGCGCAGGACCTTACCCAGGCCGCCAGCGGCACCGGTGAGCAGCAGGCGGTTGAATGGAACGGGCGTGGTTGGGGTAGTGGTCATGAGGGTTCCATTGTTGTTGTAGGTTGTCGTATGACTATGCCGAAGTATCGTTAGGGATTCCCTTGGTTGTCAACGTCCTTGCGGTCAGGTGATGGCCGGAAATGTGGGAGCGGGCTTGCTCGCAAATACAGTGTGTCAGTCGACTCATCCGCGGCGGATGTAGCGCATTCTCGAACAAGCCCGCTGCCACAGGGGTATGCGTTGACGGGAAGTTTCCGCTCGATCCGAAACCCTACAGCAGTGAGATCGGGTAGCTGATAAAGAGGCGATTTTCATCGAACTCGTTATTGCTGAAATCCCGACGCATGGTCGAATTGCGCCAGCGCACATTCAGATCCTTCAGTGCGCCGCTTTGCACTGTGTAGGCCAGTTCCGACTCCCGACCCCATTCCTTGCCATCGGTGATTGCCCCGGTGTGTACGTTACTGCCGCTGATATAGCGGTTCATCAGGGTCAACCCCGGAATGCCCAGTACCACGAAGTTGAAGTCATGGCGCACCTGCCAGGATTTTTCCTTGGCGTTATCGTAGCTGGCGTTGTAGCTGTCGTTGGCCAGGGTCCCGCCGCTGGTGCCGTTGACCCGCATCCACACGCTGTCACCGGTGAGTTTCTGCAGGCCCACATAGAAAGTGTTGCCGTTGTATTTGGCTGAGAGCAGGGCGAAAGCGGTTTTGTTGTCGAGGTCGCCGGCCAGGGCGCTGCCGTCTTCCTTACCGGTGAAAAAACCGAGGTTGGCGCCCAGGGTCCAGTCGCCGACAGGTTGGCTGTGGGTCAAGTTGAAATACTGCTGCTGGTAGATGTCGCTGAGTTCGGCGTACCACACACCGACCTGGGTGCGTTTGTCGTTGAAGCTGTATTCGCCGCCACCGAAGTTGAAGCGGTCGGAGGTGAACGCGGCTTTGCCGTTCATGAACATGTCTTCCATGCTCGCATCGTTGCGCGGGCTGTTACCGCGAAACTGCCCGCCGTAAAGCGTCAGGCCGGCGATTTCATTGGAGGTGACCTGGCCTCCGCGGAAGGTCTGGGGCAGGGAGCGGCCGTCGTCGGAGCGCAGGATCGGCAGCACTGGCATCCATTCGCCGACCTTCAATTCAGTCTTCGATAATTTGGTTTTCAGCGCCACGCCAAGGCGCCCGAAGTTATCGGCCGGGCGGCCATCGCTGTGGATCGGCAGCAACTGCGTACCGCCGGTGCCTTTACCGCCATCGAGCTTTTGCGAATACAGGCCCAGCACATCAATGCCGAAGCCCACCGTCCCTGTGGTGTAGCCGGACTTGGCGTCGAGAATGAAGTTCTGCGTCCATTCTTCGGCCTTGCCCTGGGGGTTGGTCGGGTTGGTGAAGTTACGGTTGAAGTAGGCGTTGCGCAGGTTGAGCGTGGCCTTCGCGTCTTCGATAAAACCGTCGGCCTGAACGCTGAGGGGGAGGGTAAATGCCAGGCTGCCGAGACCGAGGAGGCCGATACATGAGGACGAATTGCGGGCGAATTGACTCACAGTGGAACTCCCTTTTTTGTTGTTTTTATTATTTGTCATACGTCGTCGTACAACATTGAGCGGGATATTTGCGAGGTTTTCGAGGGCTGTCAAGCAGAAGTTATACGATGACTCGGGGCGGGTTGATCAAAAGCGGGCACCGCCACTGTGGGAGCTGACTTGCCTGCGATGGCATTGCCGCGGTGTTCCTGCCAGACCGTGTTGTCTCCATCGCAGGCAAGCCAGCTCCTACAGGGATTGCATTTCAACCTCTGTTTTTAGCCGGCCATAACCATTGGCGGGAGGGTACCCAACAGCGAGACGGCGGCTACCGCTGAAACACCCAGTAACCATTCCAGCATCACGCTGGCCTTCAAAGTGCCCAATCGCGCTTCACAACGTTCGATACGGAGCCGGTTCAGCAAGGCCAGCGCCAACATCCCCAGCACCAGCAGCACCTTGATCAACAGGATCAACGCGAACCCCTGGAACAAAGGCGTGGGCCACAGTTGCCCGGTAAGCACACGCACGTTGATCAAACCGGTGACCAGCAAACCGGCGACCAGGCCATAACCCACACCGCTGAACCGCCGCAGGATCGGCTCCAGCGCCAAGGGGGGCGAGTGCCTGAGGATCAACACCAGCAGGAGCAATCCGCCTAGCCAGGCACCCACACACGCCAGGTGCACCACCTGATTGAGGATCAGTAATTGCCCGCTGAGCCCATCGAGCATGGCGCCATGGCCGACCGGCGCCAAGGTCCCCAGCAACAACGCGATGACCGCCAAGCGCAGTGCCCGCCAGGGTTTGATCAGCACGATCAGCAGCAACAGGTTCAATAGCAGGTGCCATACCCACACCTGGCCAAAGAAGGTCTTGCCCAGTACCAACTGCACGGTGGCCGGTTGCAGCGCCGCGTCCCAGCGACCTGCCATGCTGGCGGTAATCAACAGCAACCAGGCCACGCCGGAAAACACCCCCAGCCAGGCCAGCCCACGGGTGATACGGTCAAGTTGCCGGTCCAGTACCGGTTGCGTTTCAGCGCCCAGCAGCCAGGGCCTGAAAGCGCAGGACCCGAACATCAGCAGCACGACGATGAAATGCAGGAAGCGGCACAGCACCAGCAGCGTCGCCATGGGTTATTGGCCGACCTTGAAGCTGTACTCACCGTTGCTCTTGTGGGTGTCGACCGAAACCGCGTTCCACACCACTGTGTAGTTACCGGCGGCCAGTGGTGCGGCCGGGGTGACTACCAGGACTTTCTTGTCGGCTCCTAAGGTTTCCAGGCCCTTGATCGCAACTTCGGTGCCGTCCTTGCTCAGGGACACCTTGGTGAAGGTGGCCTCGACGCCTTCGCTGAAGGTCAGGCGCAGGTCTTTAGGCGCGGCGACGCTGCTGTCGGCCGCCGGTTCGGCGCTTTTGAGGTGCGCGTGGGCGAATGCGGCAGATGCACCCAGCAGAGAGGCGAGCAGGGCGACGGTGGTGAGGCTTTTCTTGATCAACATTGTTCAATACCTTCGGGGTCAGGAGTCGGTAAAGCCATGTGCAGCAACGGAAAGGGCTTGCCTTCGCCATCCAGCGGCGAGCGCGCGACCTGGATAAAACCATAATGCAGATAGAAGCCCACGGCTTGGGGGTTTTGTTCGTTCACGTCCACCGTGAGCGTGTCGTGACGGGCGCGGGCGTGGTCCAGCAACTGGCGGCCGATGCCCTGGCCACGGCGGTCGGGCTCGATGAACAGCATTTCCACGTTGTGCCCACCGGTGCCGATGAAACCGGCGATGCCGTGTGGGTCTTCATACACCCACACATCCAGCGCGGGCATTGGCAGGTAGGTGTCGCGCACCAGGGGCAGCAGACGTTGGATGTCATCCTCGGGGAGGAAATCATGGGTGGCGCGTACCGAGCGCTCCCACAGTGCTCCCAGCACGGGGTCGTCGGTGGGCACGCGAGGTCGAATAGTCATTGCGGTGATCCTTCATGGGGACCGCGATCCTAACCAATCCGATTTCCAGGGGAAAGGTTCGCGTCAGAAGTTTCATTATGGGCTGTCGCCGCGATCTAGAGCCGATGGTAGTCTTTAAGCCAAGTTGTTGTCAGGGAGCCCTTATGGGCAATCACAAGATCGGAATTCGTCGGGTCAACGTCGAGAAAATCCTGCTGGCGGCGGAGAAAATCTTCGCCGAAAAAGGCTATGGCAGTACCGCCATGGCGGATATCGCCGAAGAAGTGCAACTGCCGCGCTCCAACCTGCATTACTACTTCACCACCAAAAGCGAGCTGTACAGCGCGGTGCTGTTCGATCTGCTGGAGGTGTGGAAGCAGGACGCCTTGAGTTTTGAGACCTTCGATGACCCGCGGGTGGTGCTCAGCAGTTACATCCGCGCCAAGATGCAACGCTCGCGCACCCGGCCCTATGGCTCGAAAGTCTGGGCCAATGAAATCATCCACGGCGCGCCGACGCTTGGTGAGGCATTGGATGAAAGCCTGTACGACTGGGCCAAGATGAAGGAAGCGAAAATTCGCCAGTGGGTGGAAGACAAACGCATCCTGCCGGTGGAACCGTCGAGCCTGCTGTACATGATCTGGGCCTCGACCCAGCACTATGCCGACTTTGATCATCAGGTGAAGATCCTGAATGAGCACCAGCCGTTGTCGGATATGCAGTTTGAGAAGGCAATACAGACGGTGACGAGTGTGATCTTGCGGGGGATTGGGCTGGAGCCTTGACGGGTCGAGGCTGATGGCCTCTTCGCGAGCAAGCCCGCTCCCACATTCGACTGCATTCTATCTGGAGGAATGCGGTCGAATGTGGGGGCGGGCTTGCTCGCGAAGGCGGCCTGAAGGGCTACACAGCTTCGCGGTAGGGATTCCTCGGATCCTGCGTCCAATTCAAGAACGGCTTGCCTGTGTCCATCGGCACCATCTCGATACAGTCCGCCACCGGGCAGGTGATCTGACACAGGTTGCAGCCCACGCACTCATCATCGATCACCTCGTATTTATGCGTGCCATCCGCCTGTTTCAAACTGGCGATGGCCTGGTGCGACGTGTCCTCACAGGCAATGTGGCAACGTCCGCAGCCAATGCAGGCTTCCTGATCGATCTTCGCAATGACTTGATAGTTGATATCCAGGTACTTCCAGTCCGTCGTGTTGCCCACCGCACGCCCGGAAAAGTCCTGCAGGCTGTTGTAGCCTTGGCTGTCCATCCATCGCGATAGTCCGTCCTTCATCTCCTCCACAATCCGAAACCCATGCAGCATCGCCGCCGTGCACACCTGCACCGCGCCGCAGCCCAGGGCTACAAACTCCGCCGCGTCACGCCAGTTGCCGATGCCACCAATGCCGCAGATCGGCAGGCCCTGGGTCTGCGGGTCGCGGGCGATTTCGGCGACCATGTTCAGCGCGATCGGCTTGACCGCCGAACCGCAATAACCGCCGTGGGTACTTTGGGTGCCCACCACCGGCAGCGCGACCATGCGTTCCAGGTCGACGCTGGTGATGGAGTTGATGGTGTTGATCAGCGACACCGCATCCGCGCCGCCGCGATACGCGGCCCGCGCCGCCACGCGAATGTCGGTGATATTAGGCGTGAGCTTGACGATCACCGGCAGCGAGCAATAGGTTTTGCACCAGCGCGTCACCTGTTCCACATACTCCGGCACCTGGCCTACCGCCGCGCCCATGCCGCGTTCGGGCATGCCGTGGGGGCAGCCGAAGTTCAGTTCGATACCGTCGCAGCCGGTGGCTTCCACCAGCGGCAGGATTGTTTTCCAGGACTCCTCGACGCACGGCACCATCAGCGACACGATCAGCGCGCGGTCGGGCCAATCCTTTTTCACCTGGGTGATTTCCCGCAGGTTGATCTCCAGGGAGCGGTCCGTGATCAGCTCGATATTGTTGATGCCCATCACTTCACGGTTGGGACCGTAGTGCGCCGAGTAGCGTGACGACACGTTGACCGCTGCAGGGTCTTCGCCAAGGGTTTTCCAGACCACGCCACCCCAGCCGGCCTCGAAGGCGCGCACCACGTTGTAAGCCTTGTCGGTGGGCGGCGCGGAGGCCAGCCAGAACGGGTTGGGGGCTTTGATACCGGCAAATACAATCGAGAGATCGGCCATTACGCAGCCTCCGCATTCAACATGAGTTGGGCGTGCATGGCCTCGGCGGCCAGCTTGCCGTGTTGCACGGCCTGCACGGTGAGGTCCTGGCCGAGGCTGACGCAATCGCCACCCGCGTACACACCGGGAATGCTGGTGCGCAGCTGTTCGTCGACGAAAATCCTTTCACCGACACGGTGCAGCTGCTGGGCCAGCGGATCGTGCAGTGCCTCGTTGTCGAAACCCTGGCCGATGGCCTTGAAGATCGCATCGGCAGCCAGTTCGAAGGTTTCGCCGGTCGGGAGCAGACGGCCGTTTTCCATGCGCGTGCGCAGGAAGCGCATGCCGCGCACATGGCCCTGATCGTCCAGCAGCACCTCCTCCGGCTGGGCCCAGGTCAGCAGGCGTACCTGGTTGGCCTTGGCGATGTCCTGTTCATGGTGGGTGGCGCCCATGTCCGCCAGGCCACGGCGGTAGACGAGGTTCACATCGTGGGCACCGAGACGGGCCATCTGCACGGCCATGTCGATGGCGGTGTTGCCGGCGCCGAGCACGATGCAGCGATTGGCCAGGGGCAGTTGGGTCAGGTCGTCGGCCTGGCGCAGTTCGCGGATGTAGTCGGTGGCGGCGAGCAGGCCGGGGGCGTCTTCGTGGGGCAGGCCGAGCTGTTTGCTCGCGGCCAGGCCGAGGCCGAGGAACACCGAATCGAATTGCTGATGCAGTTCGCTGAGGGTCAGGTTATCGCCGAGGCGCTGGCCGTGACGAATCTCGATGCCGCCGATTTGCAGCAGAAAATCCAGCTCCTTCTGCGCGAAGTCATCCACCAGTTTGTACTTGGCGATCCCGTATTCATTCAGGCCGCCGGCTTTTTCCCGGGCCTCGAAAATCACCACGTCATGGCCGTGCAAGGCGCTGCGGTGGGCGCAGGCCAGTCCCGCAGGGCCTGCACCCACCACGGCGATACGCTTGCCGGTAGAGGCTGCGCGGTGGAAGGGGTGCTCGGTGAAGTGTGCATTGTCGACGGCATAACGTTGCAACAGACCGATCAGCACCGGCGCGCATTCTTCAGCGTTGTTACGCACGCAGGCTTGCTGGCAGAGGATCTCGGTGGGACAGACCCTGGCGCAACTGCCGCCGAGAATGTTGGCCGAGAGGATTTTTTGCGCCGCGCCTTGTACGTTTTCGGTGTGGATGTTGCGGATAAACGACGGGATGTCGATTTCGCTGGGGCACGCATTCACGCACGGCGCGTCGTAGCAATACAGGCAGCGCGAGGCTTCCAGTTGTGCCTGGCGGGCGTTGAGAGGCGGTGCCAGGTCGGTGAAATGGCTGGCGAGGGTGGCCCCGTCTTCGTGGGGATGGGGGAGGTGGGTCAGGGTCTGGATCACGGTTTTGGCCTCACGGTGATTGAGGTGCTGCCTCTGATGGGCATTGGTTTTTTTGTTGCCTGTGCTGGCCTCTTCGCAGGCAAGCCAGCTCCCACATGCATCGGGTTCACAGGGTTAAAATGTGGGAGCCGGGCTTGCCCGCGACAGGCCTAAGGCCGTTTTCAGCGCTTCACAGCAGTGGGCCTGGAACGCTCTGCGCGCTTGCTCAACTGCTCGAACACCGGCGGGTACGTCGGCCGCTCTACATACCGCCCGGCCCCGCGCTCGGCGCGCAGGTCGCCATCGGCCCAGACCAGCTTGCCCTGGCTGATGGTATGGCTCGGCACGCCGCGCACGGTCTTGCCTTCGAAGATGTTGAAGTCGACTTTCTGATGGTGGGTCTTGGCGGAAATGGTCCGCGTCCCCTCGGGGTCCCACAGCACCAGGTCGGCATCCGCGCCCACGCGGATCGCACCTTTGCGCGGGTAGAGATTGAAGATCTTCGCAGTGTTGGTGGAGGTCAGCGCGACAAACTCCTGCATCGACAGGCGCCCGGTGTTGACCCCTTCATCCCACAACAAGGCCATACGGTCTTCGATGCCGGCGGTGCCGTTGGGGATTTTGCTGAAGTCGTCACGGCCGGCGGCTTTTTGCTCGGCGCAAAAGCAGCAGTGGTCGGTGGCAGTGGTGTGCAGGTTGCCGGATTGCAGGCCGTGCCACAGCGCTTCCTGATGCCCGCGTGGGCGGAACGGCGGGCTCATCACGTAACCGGCGGCGGTCTGCCAGTCCGGGTGCTGGTAGACGCTGTCGTCCAGCAGCAGGTGGCCGGCGAGGACTTCGCCATAGACCGGTTGGCCTTTACTGCGGGCGTAGGTGATTTCATCCAACGCCTCTTTGGTGGACACATGCACCAGGTAGAGCGGCGTGCCGATGGTCTCGGCGATGCGGATTGCGCGGCTGGCCGCTTCGCCCTCGACTTGCGAAGGGCGCGACAGCGGATGCGCCTCGGGCCCGGTGATGCCCTGGGCCATCAGCTTGCGTTGCAGGTGGTACACCAGCTCGCCGTTTTCCGCATGCACGGTGGGCACCGCGCCCAGTTCCAGGCAGCGTTCGAAGCTGGCGACCAAGGTGTCGTCCGCCGCCATGATTGCGTTCTTGTAGGCCATGAAGTGCTTGAAGCTGTTGATGCCGTGCTGACTCACCAACTCGGCCATTTCTTCACGCACCTGTTCGCTCCACCAAGTGATCGCTACGTGGAAGCCGTAGTCTGAAGCGGATTTTTCCGCCCAGCCGCGCCACTGGTGAAACGCTTCCAACAGGGATTGCTGTGGGTTGGGAATCACAAAGTCGATGATCGATGTGGTGCCGCCCGCCAGACCTGCCGCCGTGCCACTGAAAAAGTCTTCACTGGCCACGGTGCCCATGAAGGGCAGTTGCATATGGGTATGAGGGTCGATGCCGCCGGGCATCAGGTATTGGCCGCTGCCATCGAGTATTTCAGTACCGGCGGGAATATCCAGATTCGTACCAATAGCCCGAATTAGACCGCCCGCGCATAACACTTCGGCGCGATAACTTTCATCATGGGTAACAAGGGTGGCGCCACGGATCAACAGCGACATGTCGAGTTCCTCACAGGCTTGACCGGCTTGTGCCAGTTCTAAGTGTTGTAATGCTGCTTACCGATGATCGATTAATTCCTGTCATCGGTGACAGGAATAGAAACTAGCCCGAGTTTTTCGATTGAGCAAGAAGATTTTTCATAAGCTCATATCAATGATAAATAGTTGATTATTAAGGATAAAAAACGAAATTCACCAAAATGTAGCGTGCACTCACCATTTTGACGCACTTGACAGGTTCTTAAATTGAGCAACATTTCTTATTGCAAATCAGACGCTTGAGACTTGCCTCTTGACGGGGCGGGAAAATAAAAATAATTGTGTTGCACCAGATTGAGTCCTGATGGTTCGGCCAACTTTCGCTTTAGTTAGCCTGAGTAAAGCGGCAAGTTTCGAAGGCTCACTCGGAAAGCTGATAAACATCAGCAAGTTATATAAGCGGTGTGGGTGCGGTAACGGTTGTCGGCACGGATATTGAGTGCAGTGGCGGCTGGCCGGGCCCGTGATGTCATGTTGTTTACGAGGTACTCCGGCCACCTGCACACACCTTGCAGGCGAGTAACAATAATTCGAAAAAACCGTGGAGCGGCCATGCAACAGAACAGATCGCAAGTCATCGAACGCAACGGCCTGTACGAACTCGACGCCGGCCCCGACGTCCTCGACAGCCCCCGCTATAACCACGACATGGCACCGACCAAGGTGCATGAACGCACCTGGAACAAGTGGCACATCACCGCGCTGTGGGTCGGCATGTCGATCTGCGTGCCCACCTATACCTTGGGCGGGGTACTCACCGCGTACTTCGGTCTGTCGGTGGGGGAAGCGCTGATGGCGATCCTGCTGGCGAATATCGTGGTGCTGATTCCGTTGACCCTCAACGCCTTCCCCGGCACCCAGTACGGCATACCCTTCCCGGTCTTGTTGCGCTCGTCGTTCGGCATCCTGGGTTCCAACGTGCCGTGCCTGATCCGGGCGCTTGTGGCCTGTGGCTGGTTTGGCATCCAGACGATGTTTGGCGGGCTGGCGATTCACCTGTTCCTGGGCTCGATTTTCGAGGGCTGGAAGTCCCTAGGCGGCACCGGTGAAGTGATCGGTTTCATGATGTTCTGGTGCCTGAATCTGTGGGTGGTGTTACGTGGCGCCGAGTCGATCAAGCGCTTGGAAACCCTGTCCGCGCCGCTGCTGGTGGCGGTGGGCATCGGCCTGCTGGTATGGGCGATGCCCAATGTGTCCATCAGCGAGCTGATGGCCATCCCGCCCAAGCGTCCAGAAGGTGCGAGCCTCACGGGCTACTTCATGGCTGGCCTGACGGCGATGGTGGGGTTCTGGGCTACCTTGTCCTTGAATATTCCTGACTTCAGCCGCTACGCCAAAAGCCAGAAGGACCAGATCCTCGGGCAGATCTTCGGTTTGCCGCTGACCATGTTCCTGTTCGCCGCCCTCGGCGTGATCATGACTGCTGCCTCGGTCAAGCTGGTGGGGGTGAGCGTGTCCGATCCGGTGACCCTGATCGGGCATATCCAGAGCCCGGTGTGGGTGGCCGTGGCCATGGCGCTGATCATCGTCGCGACCTTGTCCACCAACACCGCGGCGAACATCGTCTCGCCCACCAATGACTTTCAGAACATTGCGCCGAAGCTGATCAACCGCACCACGGCGGTGATCCTCACCGGTTTGGTGGGGTTGGTGCTGATGGGCCATGAACTGCTGAAAAAACTCGGCTTGATCGTCTCGGATGTGAGCCTGGAAACCGTGTATTCCAACTGGTTGCTGGGCTACTCAAGCCTGCTGGGCCCGATCGCCGGGATCATGGTGGTGGACTACTTCATCACCCGCAAACAGCAACTGGACCTGGCCGGTCTGTACCGCGACGACGTGTACCCGGCGTGGAACTGGAGCGGCTTTATCGCCTTTGGCGTGCCGGTGGTGCTGACCTTGCTGTCGCTGGGCAGTGATGCGTTCAGCTGGTTCTACAGCTATGGCTGGTTTACCGGTTCGGCCTTGGGCGGGTTGTTGTATTACGGCCTGAATGCCAGGCGTGGCATCAGCCCCGTTGCCGCCAAGTCACCTCTGTAAACACGGCCAATGTGGGAGCTGGCTTGCCTGCGATTGCATCACCTCAGTTCGGCAGAAATACCGAGCCGCCTGTATCGCAGCCAAGCCAGCTCCCACACACGCCAGCTCTCACAGTTGAGTGAGTCAATTCATAAGAAATGTAGCCTGAGGAGATCCCCATGAACGCTGCCCTCGACGTTCTGCAATCGACCCATCAGCACATCAACCGCGACCGCTTGTGGCAGTCGTTGATGGACCTGGCCAAACTTGGCGCCACCCCCAAGGGCGGCGTGTGCCGCCTGGCGCTTACCGACCTCGACCGCAAAGCCCGCGACCTGTTTGTAAAGTGGTGCGAAGAAGCCGGTTGCACGGTCACCATCGACGGCATCGGCAATATCTTCGCGCGGCGCCCCGGCCGCAATCCCAACCTTCCACCGGTGATGACCGGCAGCCACATCGACACCCAGCCCACCGGTGGCAAGTTTGACGGTTGCTTTGGCGTACTCGCCGGCGTGGAAGTGCTGCGCACCCTCAATGATTTGAAGGTAGAAACCGAGGCGCCGCTGGAAGTGGTGGTGTGGACCAATGAGGAAGGCTCGCGCTTTCCGCCGTGCATGATGGGCTCGGGGGTGTTTGCCGAGAAATTCACCTTGGCGGACACCTTGGCCAAGGTGGATGTGGATGGCGTCAGTGTCGGCGACGCGCTGAATGCGATTGGCTATGCGGGCTCGCGCGCGGTAAGCGGTCATAAAGTGGGTGCGTATTTCGAGGCGCACATCGAACAGGGCCCGATTCTTGAGGACGAGCAGAAAACCATCGGCGTGGTGCTCGGCGCACTCGGGCAGAAGTGGTTTGACCTGAAACTGCGTGGAGTTGAAGCGCATGCGGGACCAACGCCGATGCACCTGCGCAAGGATGCCTTGGTGGGCGCGGCGGCAGTGGTAGCGGCGGTGAACGCAGCGGCACTGGGGCACCAGCCTCATGCGTGCGGGACGGTGGGTTGCCTGCAGGCTTATCCGGGATCACGCAACGTCATTCCAGGCGAAGTGCGCATGACCTTGGATTTCCGTCACCTGGAACCGGCACGTCTGGATTCGATGATTGCGCAGGTGCTCAAGGTCATTGAAGACACCTGCGCCAAACATGGACTCAGTTTCGAGATGGAACCCACCGCAGACTTCCCGCCGCTGTATTTCGACAAAGGCTGCGTGGACGCTGTGCGCAATGCGGCGAATGGCCTGGGCCTGTCGAACATGGACATTGTCAGCGGGGCAGGGCACGACGCGATCTTCGTTGCCGAACTCGGTCCGGCAGGGATGATCTTTGTGCCGTGTGAGGGTGGCATCAGCCATAACGAAATCGAGAATGCCGCACCTGATGACCTGGCGGCAGGGTGTGCGGTGCTGCTGCGCGCCATGGTCGCCGCCTCGGCAGCCATCGCCAACGGCAAACTCGCTGCCTGAAACCCGGCGGTTCAGTTAGGTGTTTACTGATTGGTCCACTGCAATCGCAGGCAAGCCAGCTCGCACATTTGAAAGGCTTCACAGCTTAAAAATGTGGGAGCCGGGCTTGCCGCCCTGACAGACGATGCTGTTACTGGGAGATTGCCTCGTTGGTGCCATCTGCGACTCGATCCACCAACAGCTGCACGCCCTCCACCCTCCGACAAATCCCCCGCACCACACTGCGTTGCGGACCATCGACTTCAAAAACCGGGTTCGCGGCAATGGCATTGATGGATTCAAGATCCTGAGAGGCATTGACCAGCAGGGTTTCGTTGTCGAGGGCGGGCCCGAAAGACATGTCCCAAACCTTCGTATGCCAGATTCAGGAACTACTAAAAAGTCGCTTTACTCAATCGTTACCACGATCCTGCTGGCGCTATGCTTGGTGTATATCGGCGGCGGCTGGCTTCTTTCGCCAAGTCGCCCGCAATTGACAGAGGTTGTACTCTGCACGCCTCTGAGCAATGACGCGTCCGTCTAGGGTGTGAAGGATGATCGTGGAGGGGCAACTGTTCCGTTCACCTACCGATACTACGTCTATCGCACCTTTGGGACTGACACAGAAGTATTGTCTGCTTTGGAAGGTGCCAGTCCATTTTTGATTACGCGTGACGCATCGGCAAAGATTGAGGTGCAAGGCCAAACGATCACTGTCTCGGTGGCGGGGGATGTTTCGGACTACCACAGCCGTACGCTGTATCGACATGCCAATGGCGGCGATTGCACGGTGGTCAGTGTTTATCTTGATAGCCGGCCGCAAGTGAGCGAGTCAACGTTGACTCCTTGATTCCCCGCAATCAGGAAAGTGTGAGCTGGCTTGCCTGCGAAAGGGGGCATCAACCCGTTGATTCGGCGACTGGCTCACCGGCATCGCAGGCGAGCCAGCTCCCACATTTAATTCGATGCGTGCCAACCCCCGCCGAGCGCAGTCACCAACCCTACACTGGCTTGCAGTTGCCGTGTCTGCACCGCCTGCAAGGTCCGTTGCGCCTGCAGCGCTGCCGTCTGCGCGGTCACCACGTCCAGGTAGCTCACGGCCCCGGCCTGGTAGCTGTTCATCGCCAGCGATTGAGTGTGCTGTGCCGCATCCGCCGCTGCCTGCTCATCCTGTGCCTCTTGCTGCAAGTCGCGCAGCTGAGCCAGGTTGTCCTCCACTTCGCGCACGGCTTTCAGCACCTGGCTGCGGTAGTGCGCCGATGCCTCTTCAAACTCGGCCTTGGCTTGGCGTTCGTTGGCACTTAGGCGACCGCCATCGAAGATCGGCAAGTTGACCAATGGCCCCAATGCCCAATAGCGATTGCCGGCGGACAGCAGGTTGCCGACCCCTTGCGTCTGCCCGCCAATCAACCCCGTCAGACTGAAATCCGGGTACCACGCCGCCTTGGCCACGCCGATGTTGGCGTTGGCCGCAAACACCCGTCGCTCTGCCGCTGCAATGTCCGGGCGGCGTTGCAGCAGGTGGCTTGGCAATTGCGAGGGTATCCCCGGCAAGGAGATCAATTGCGGGCTCGGCGACAATGAAAAATCACTGGCGGCCACACCCACCAGCTCACCAATCGCATGCTCGGTCAGGTTGCGCTGCCCGCGTATTTCATCCCATTGCGCCTTGGCTTCGGCCAGTTGATTCTGCGCGCGTGTAAGGTCCAGCTCCGAGGCAATCTGGCCTTCATAGCGGCTACGGGTCAGCTGTAGCGCCTGGCGGAAATCATCCAGCGAACGGTCGAGAATACGCGCCTGCGCATCCAGCCCATTGAGCTGCACATACAACGTCGCCAACTGATGCTGAAGGCTCAGGCGTGCCACCGCCAAGTCATCGCCGGATGCCTGCGCCTGGGCATCGCCCGCCGCGACCTGGTTGCGGATTTTGCCCCACAGGTCCAGGTCGTAGCTCAGTGAAAAGCCCGCGGTATTGCTGTTGTACACCGAGGGTTGCGTATCGCCCCTCAGCGGTCGCGAATCCGATTGCCGCTGGCGCAACGGTTGCGCGCTGGCAGTGATCTGCGGGAACAGCCCGGCATGCAGTTGGCTGGCATACGCCTGGGACGCATCGAAATGCGCCAGTGCCGCGGCCAAATCCGGGTTGGCCTTGAGCAGTTGCTGTTGCAGGTCGTTCAGGCGCGAATCGTTGTAGAGCGTCCACCACTCGGGCGCCAGTTGGTCGGACGGTTGCGCGCTGTGCCACGGGCCGTCGCTGGTCTGTTCGCGGTAGCCGGCGGGCAAGTCAACCGCAGGCACCTGGTAGGTTGGGGCCATGGAGCAACCCTGCAATGCCAGCAGCATCAAGGCAGTGAGAGGTTTAAGCCTTGGGCGCATGCGCACCTCCCGAGGCATCGGCCAGTTGCACCGGGTCACCTTCACGCAGGGCGTCGGGCGGGTTGTCGACTACACGATCGACCGGTTTCAGGCCCTGGTCGATCACCAGGCGTTCACCGAGATCCAGGCCGATGTGGATGGTTTGCAGATGCACATGATTGTGCGCGTCAAGCACAGCGACCTGAGTACCTTGGGCGCGAAAAATGAGGGCGCTGGCCGGAATGCTCACGCCATGGGTGTCCGCCGGAATCGGCAGCGTCGCTTCGGCGTAGTCACCGGGCAGCAATTCACCGTTGGGGTTGTCCGCAACGAACTGCGCAAGCAGGGTGCCGGAGCGGCGGTCGATGGCGGTGGAGTCGCCGATCAGGCGCGCCTTGAAGTGCTCGCCGGGATGCTCGGGCACCGTCAGTTCAGCTTCAAGGCCGGGATGGATGACCGCCGCGTAGTTCTGCGGCACCGGTACGTACAGACGCAATTGATGGGTGTCGGCAATGTTGAACAATTCCGGGTCACTGTCGGTATCGGCCTTGATCAACTGGCCGATATCGGTGTTGCGTGCGGTGATGGTGCCGGCGAATGGTGCGCGGATGGTTTTGTAGCTTTCCAGTGCGGACAGCCGCGCATAGTCGGCAGCGGCGGCTTCGGCATTGGCCTTGGCGGCTGCAGCGTTGGAGGTTTTCTCATCGGCTTCCTGGCGTGATACCGAGTGGCTGGCGAGCAGGTTTTGCCAGCGCGTGGCGGTGGTTTGCGCCAGGCGTGCGTTGGCCTGTTCCTGAATCAGCCGGGCGTGGGTTTGCGCCATTTGCTGGTCCAGGTCCGGGCTGTCGATTTCGGCCAGGATTTGCCCGGCTTTCACCTGCGTACCTATGTCGGCTTTCCAGTCCTTCAGGTAGCCGCTGACGCGGGCATGGATGGGCGCCTTGCTCCAGGCTTCCAGGTGCGCCGGCAAGCGCAGGGTGTCGCCGGCGGCGTTCTGTTGCGGTTGGAACACCCGCACTTGCGGGATCGCTGCAGTCTCTGTCCAGGCGGTGACCGATTGTTCGTGCAGCGTGCGGGCATGCAGGCCATTGGCGACCAACAGGGCGGCCAGGGTCAGGCCGCCGACACCCATGAGCATCAGACGCTTGCGCGAGGGTTTGTGATCAGACGACATGTGGGGTTTCTCCTGCAACAGCGCGAGTTGGGTGGCGCCCGTGGATCAGACTGAAGACCACGGGTACAAACAGCAGGGTGGCGATGGTGGCGAAGATCAACCCACCGATCACAGCCCGGCCAAGGGGGGCGTTTTGTTCCTCGGAAATGGCCAGGGGCAGCATGCCGATGATCATTGCCAGGGCGGTCATGCACACCGGGCGGAAACGCGTATAACCGGCCTCCATCGCGGCTTTGAGTGCATCGCCGTGTTCGGCCAGGCGTTCACGGCAGAAACTCACCACCAGGATCGAGTTGGCGGTGGCCACCCCCATGCACAGGATGGCGCCGGTCAGTGCCGGCACCGACAGCGAGGTGCCGCTGAGGAACAGCATCCACACGATTCCCGCCAGTGCGGCCGGTAACGCCGTGATGATCACGAACGGATCGGCCCAGGACTGGAAGTTGACCACGATCAGCAGGTAGATCAGCACCACAGCACCGAGCAGGCCGAAGCTCAAGCCACTGAAGGCTTCATGCAGCGCATCGATCTGCCCATGCAGGCTGATCACTGCGCCTTTGGGGCGCATGGCCGCGGTGTCATCCAGTACCTTTTGCACATCGCGGGCCACGCCGCCGAGGTCGCGGCCTTGCACGTTGGCGTACAGGTCCAGGGTCGGTTCGATGTTGTAGTGGGTCACTACCGCGGGGCTTTCCACCCTGGAAATACTTGCCACACCGCCGAGGATCTGCGACTGACCACCCGCGCCGGTCACCGGCAAGGCTTCCAGTGACGGCAAGCTGTCGAGACGGTATTGCGGCGTCGCGGCGACGATTGAATACGACACGCCGTTGGCCGGATTGAGCCAAAAGGTCGGGGCCACTTGGGAGCTGCCGGCCAGGGAGGCGACCATGCTGTTGGTCACGTCACGCTCGGTGATGCCCAGGCCATTGGCGCGCAGTCGGTCGACGTTTACCTGCAGGGACGGATATCCGGTGGACTGCTGGATTCGCAGGTCGGCAATGCCCGGTACATGTTGCAGTCGTCGCTCCAGTTCCACCGCATAGGCCCGGTTTTCTTCATCGCTGCGCCCGGATATTTTCACGTCCAGCGGGGCCGGGGCGCCGAAGTTGAGGATCTGGCTGCTGATGTCTGCCGGTAGAAACGCGAAGTGGCTGCCGGGGAAACTTTGCGGCAGGGCTTCACGCAGCTTCTTCACGTAGTCGGCGGTGGGCGCGTGGTCTTTTTTCAGCGTGACCTGGATATCGCCGTCCTGCGGGCCGATGGTGCCGCTGCTGCTGTAGGCCATGTCGATGCCGCTGAGCGGGATGCCGATATTGTCGACGATAGTGTCGAGTTCCTCGGCAGGAATCACCTCTCGAATCCGCGCTTCGATACGGTCGAACGCGGCTGCGCTTTCTTCAATGCGCGTGCCCAGCGGCAACCTCACGTGAAGGGCCAGGGCGCCGGCGTCGGTGGCCGGGAAAAAGTCTTGGCCCAGACTGGGCAGCAGCAGGAACGACGCGAGCACGCAGGCGAGGAAACCGACGATAAAGCGCTTGCGATTGCCCAGCGCCAACGTCAATAGGCCATGGTACGTGTCGCGGATATTCGAGAAGTGCCGCTCGAAGCCCTGCTGGAAGTTCAGCACCCCTTGCAGCACGGCATTGCGTTGTTGGGTGTGCTGCTCGCCCTCGTGGTGGTTGATGAATTCATCTTCCGGGTGATGGCCCGCGCCTTGCTCCGGTACATGGGGCTTGAGCAGGAACATCGCCAGGGTCGGCACCAGTGTGCGCGAGAGAATGAACGAGCTGGCCATGGCAAAGATCACCGCCAGGGCCATCGGCCGGAACAGGTAGCCGGCGATGCCTTGCAACAGGAACATCGGCACGAACACGATGCAGATACACAGCAGCGAGACGAACGCCGGTCCGACTATCTGCGCGGCGCCGTCGAGGATCGCGGTCTTCACCGCCTTGCCTTGCTCCAGGTGCCAGTTGATGTTCTCGATGGTCACCGTGGCATCGTCCACCAGGATCCCCACTGCCAACGCCAGTCCGCCGAGGGTCATCACGTTGAGGGTTTGCCCGCTGACCGCCAGCAGCGCGATGGCCGACAGCACTGCCAGGGGAATCGATGCGGCGATAATGATCGTGGAGCGCCAGCTGCCGAGGAACAGCAGGATCATCGCACTGGTCAGCAACGCCGCGATGATACCCTCCTGGGCCACGCTGCCCACGGATTGCTTGACGAACACCGAGGCGTCACCCAGCAACGAGGTCTTCAGCGACGGCGGCAGGGTTTCGTTGATACGCGGCAGCATCTGGCGGATGCCGTCGATAATCGACAGGGTGGAGATGCTGCCGTTTTTCAGTGCCGGCATCAGTACCGCACGGTGACCGTCGACGCGCACGATATTGGTCTGTGGCGGCGAACCATCCCGCACGTGGGCGACTTGGCCGATGGTGATCAGCGCGCCGTCGACGGTCTTGATCGGCAGGTCATTGAGCTCATCAATGGCCTTGGGGCTGTTGTTGAGCAGGATCGTGTATTCGTTGGGGCCGAGTTTGGCGGTGCCCACCGGGATGATCTGGTTCTGCAACGCCAGGGCGTTGCCCACGTCCTGGGCTGACAAGCCTTTGGCAGCCAACGCCTGTGGGTCGAGGTCCAAGGTGATCTGGCGTTGCTTGCCACCCATCGGTGTGGGCATGGCCAGACCGGGCAGGGCGCTCAGGGGCAGGCGAATGTTGTTCTGCACCAAGTCGCGGATCTTTGCTTCCGAGAGGCTGGGGCTGGAGAACGCCATTTGCAGGATTGGCACCGTGGAGGCGCTGTAGTTGAGGATCAGCGGCGGCGTGATGCCTGGCGGCATCTGCTTGAGCACGGTTTGTGACACCGCCGTCACCTGGGCGTTGGCGGTGCGGATATCCACGCCGGGTTGGAAGAAGATCTTGACGATGCCCATGCCGGGCAGGGATTGCGACTCGATGTGTTCGATGTCGTTGACGGTGGTGCTCAGGGAGCGTTCGTAGGTATAGATCACCCGACCGGCCATGGCGTCCGGCGACAGGCCGTTGTACTGCCAGACCACGGCAACCACGGGGATGCCGATGTCCGGGAAAACGTCAGTGGGGGTACGCAGGGCCGCCATCGGCCCGATGATGCAGATGAATATGGCCAACACGATAAACGTGTACGGCTTTTGCAGTGCGGTCTTTACCAGCCCGAGCATGCGTGAAACCTCCGAAAGGAGCAGGATTGCAAACCTCGGCAGTCTCACGCGACCCACCTAACACGCACCTTTCAGTCAGGTGAAGGAACATTTAGGAAGGGGCTGAAGATCGTTTCATATGTATTCATTTGTTCTACACAGGGTGGCTCCTCAAGCTTGTAGCCCACCGGACACATAGTCCTTCTTTGGAGCCCTGCCATGTCACTCAAACCTCTTTTGTTGATCCCCGCCCTCGGTGCTGTGCTGTTGTTGTCGGCGTGCGCCGGCCCGATCCCCAAGGCGGACCCGAGCGAAGCGTGGATCGGTTTGAAAGAAGAAGCCCCCAACGACCTGATGGCTGAGCGCGTGGACGGTCATCGCGTGGATGACGGACGTTTCTTCGAAGTGACGCCGGGAGACCATCGCCTGGATGTAACGCTGTTCGAGGAAGAGCCAGGCGACGACAACCAGCAGGACTGCCAAGGGCGGGTCGAGTACAAGCACTTCAAGGCGGGTGAGCACTACACCCTGGTGGAGTCGAGCCTGGGCACCACCGTGCGCGCATCCTTGATGGATGGTCACGGCAAGGAAGTGGCGGCGACTCAGGACTTCAATTGCATGCCTGGCTAGGCGTGATGCGCTGCCACCTTATGGGGTTTGGCGGGTGCAGCGGGTCTGACCTGGGGGTGATGGTGCCGACGGGTGATGCGCAGCACCCCCCACAACATGGCGCCGGCCACCGCCAGCCAACCGCAGATCAACAGGACAATCGTTGTTGCAAGGCTCATTCGGGCCTCCTTTCGCCCCCTCGGGGCACACACAGTCTTCTCAATGGACAGTCTAGCTACCTGACGGTTGCCTGCTATTGACCAATGGTCGTGTCTGTCCAACTTCTTTGCTATATCCACGACCTTTGTAGGCGCGAGCTTGCGCGTGAAACACGTCAACGGTAAGGCGGGCTATCTGGATTGACCCGGCACCCTCAGGTTTTTCGCGAGCAAGCCCGCGCCTACTTAAACGTGATTGGGCTATGATCAGGCCCCTTACCGGCAGTTGATCAAGAGAGTCGAAAATTGCGGTTACGGTCGAACCTTAAAACATCCTTGTTCCTCGCGTGTGCCCTGGGCCTTGCGGCGTGTTCCTCCACCCCGTCCAGACTGGCGGGCCTGCCGGAGCGTGTCGAGCTCACCGGCGTGCCGACTTTTCGCAGCGAGGCATATCAGGGCGGTCCAACGTCTTTAGCCAGCATGCTGTCGCAACAAGGCATTGTCATGACACCGGGGCTATTGGATAAACCGCTGCATTTGCCGGGCGGCGAAGCGGACCTGGAGCGCAACATGCAGGTGTTGGCGCGTGAGTACGGCCTGATGGTGTATCCGCTGGATGCCAAGCTGACGGCAGTGCTGGCCCAGGTGGCGGCGGGATATCCGGTGATGGCGCGGGTTGGCGGTGGGTTGTGGTCGGATGCGCACTATGTGGTCGTGGTGGGGTTCAACCAGCAAAAAAGCACAGTGTTGCTGCGATCGGGAATGGATCGGCGTCTGTTGATGAGCTTCAGCGACTTTGAGTCCAAATGGAAAAGCGCCGGCAGTTGGGCAATCCTCACCCAGCGCCCGAGCCAGTTGCCAGCCAATGTGGATGCACAACGGTGGCGGGACTCGGCGAATGCGACGGCTCAAGCCGGTCAGGAGCGGGCGGCGGCGCAGGCGCTGAAGGTGTTGGCGGAGAAAAAGTAACAGCCAGCCCCGAGGTGCCAATGTGTGCACCGGAACCTGTGGGAGCCGGGCTTGCCCGCGATGCAGGCACTGAGGTGGTTCAGTTACACCGCCGTGATGCTATCGCAGGCAAGCCAGCTCCCACACAAGCCAGCTCCTGCATTAAGGTGGCTGCGGTTAGCGGCGTACTTCGGCGGCGTTGGGACGATTCTTCAGGTTCTTGTCAGCCTTGTAGCGCAGCGCCACATCCGGCACCGAACCGCTCTTGCCGGTCTCGACCCAATTGCGGATACGGCTGGCATCGGCAAAGTGGGTGAATTTGCCGAAGGCGTCCAGGATTACCAAAGACACCGGGCGGTTGCCCATGTTGGTCACCAGCACCAGGCAGTGGCCGGCTTGGTTGGTGAAGCCGGTCTTGGTCAACTTGATGTCCCAGTTGGCGCGGTTGATCAGGTGGTCTGTGTTGGAGAAGCCCAGGGTGTAGTTGGGCTTGCGGAACGACACGGTCTTTTCCTTGGTGGTGCTCAACTGGCTCAGCAACGGGTAGTGACGCGCGGCGGCGAGCAGTTTGCTCAGGTCACGGGCAGTGGACACGTTGTGGATCGACAGGCCAGTGGGCTCGACGTAATGGGTGCTGGTCATGCCCAACGCCTTGGCTTTGGCATTCATCGCCGCGATAAATGCCGGGTAACCACCCGGATAGTGGTGCGCCAGGCTGGCGGCGGCACGGTTTTCCGAGGACATCAGCGCGATCAGCAGCATCTCTTTGCGCGGCATCTCGCTGCCGATCTTCACGCGGGAAAACACACCTTTCATTTCCGGCGTGTCCTTGATGTTGATGTCGATGTATTCATCCATGTTCTGCTTGGCTTCCAATACCACCAGACCAGTCATCAACTTGCTCACCGAGGCGATGGGGACGACCACGTCCGGGTTGCTGGAATAGATGACCTTGTTGGTTTGCAGGTCCACCAGCATGGCGCTGCCGGAAGCGATTTGCAGTTTGGACGTGTCACGCGGGGCCTGGGTGGTTTCGGCGGCGTGCGCAAAGGTGCCTGTGAAAGCAAATAATAGGCTGACGAGAGAAAGACGAATTTTCACGCGGATGAACTCGCTAAAAAGTAAGGAAATACCGTTCGGGAACGGTTTTTTGATAAATGCCGTTACATTTTAGGAGTATGGATCAGAAACTGTCGAATGTTCTTCTAGAACCCGATGAAAGTTCTTAAAAACTAAGAAAAACAGGATTTATTGCGGGCAATAAAAAGCCCTGCGATAAAGCAGGGCTTTTTCAGTACGGCTGGTTATTAAGCGTGCAGGGTCTCTGCGGCGTACAGAGTGTTTTCCAGCAGGCAAGCGCGCGTCATCGGGCCGACACCACCGGGTACCGGGGTGATCCAGCCAGCGCGGGGCAGGGCGGTGTCGTACACCACGTCTCCCACCAGCTTGCCGTCATCCTGGCGGTTGATGCCCACGTCGATGACGATCGCACCTTCCTTGATCCATTCACCTTTGACCAGTCCGGGCTTGCCGGCGGCAACCACGACCAGGTCGGCGCGGCCGACGTGGCCTGCCAGGTCTTTGGTAAAGCGGTGGGTGACGGTCACGGTGCAGCCGGCCAGCAACAGCTCCATTGCCATCGGGCGGCCGACGATGTTGGAGGCGCCGACCACTACTGCATCGAGGCCATACAGGTCGACACCGGTGCTTTCCAGCAGGGTCATGATGCCTTTTGGTGTGCACGGGCGCAGCAGCGGAATGCGCTGGGCCAGGCGGCCAACGTTATAAGGGTGGAAACCGTCGACGTCTTTGTCGGGCCGAATGCGCTCCAGTAATTTGGAGGCGTCCAAATGCTCGGGCAATGGCAGTTGCAGCAGGATGCCATCGATCTTCGGGTCGTCGTTGAGGCCGTCGATCAGGTCGGTAAGGGCCTGCTGGGTGGTCTCGGAAGGCAAGTCGTAGGCCTTGGAAATAAAGCCGACCTCTTCACAGTCTTTACGCTTGTGCGAGACATAAACCTGAGAGGCAGGATCGCTGCCGACCAGGATCACCGCGAGGCCCGGCGTGCGCAGACCTTGCTGGCTGCGCTCGGTGACTCGTTTGGCGATCTGCTGGCGCAGGCTGGCGGCGATTGATTTGCCGTCGATAAGTTGTGCAGTCATTACGCGTGATTAACCATCGAGAGGGGGAAGAAAAGTGCGCGCATTCTCGCATGCCAGGACGTTAGGGCAAAGGCGCTTGGTCTGCAAATTGCCCTAACCCCTTAAATAAAATGAATTTTTTTCAAAAAAGATTTGACGGGTTTCGAGGGCGTCTATACTATTCGTCGCACTTGTCGGGCACAGCCTAGCACTGGTTAAGAAGGTCGAGCAGAATAACGTGTTGTTCTGTAAGGCTGGAAGCACTTAGTTTGTAATCCTCCAAGAGTACAGATTAATAAGGCGCCCGTAGCTCAGCTGGATAGAGCATCCGCCTTCTAAGCGGATGGTCGCAGGTTCGAGTCCTGCCGGGTGCGCCATTAGGCAGCTTTGGCACAAGTAGCGCTATATGGTGGGCGTAGCTCAGTTGGTAGAGCACGGGATTGTGACTCCCGTTGTCGAGGGTTCGATCCCCTTCGTCCACCCCATATTTTAAAAGGCGCCAGATTAATCGTCTGGCGCCTTTGCTTTAAGAGCTTCAAGCGCGGATGTGGTGGAATTGGTAGACACACTGGATTTAGGTTCCAGCGCCGCGAGGCGTAAGAGTTCGAGTCTCTTCATCCGCACCAAATAAAGCCTGGCCCTGTCGAAACGCAGGGTAGGGCTCAACAAAGAAGTGGTTTGGTTTCTTTGTTAACGCAATATGGTGGGCGTAGCTCAGTTGGTAGAGCACGGGATTGTGACTCCCGTTGTCGAGGGTTCGATCCCCTTCGTCCACCCCATATTCGAAAGGCGCCAGATTTAACAGTCTGGCGCCTTTTTTGGTTTCAGCGGTTCGAAATATCCAGCGGCTGCAGGTAATGAGGCGCGACGGCAGGGCGTTTCGTCGTATTTATGTATCTCGATGATGCTGCGCTGCCTGCCAGCCCTGTTTGCGGGGTTGGCCGTCAGGGAGATGCATGACGACTTCTTCTATATATAGAAGGGGCGGCGCAGAGCCCTGGCGTGATGGGTTGTATTTGTCACCGGGGCGAGGTGCAGCAGTGCCTTCGTACCGATAAATTGCCGGCTGTTTTCGGGCGTATTTCCAGTAGGGTGACTTCTTGAGTTTGACCCACTAGAATGCATGCCCTTGATTGGGGTCGGAAATGGCCGGCTAACGTCTGTGCAACGAGGAATATCCATGCAAGTTTCTGTTGAAAATACTACTGCTATCGAGCGTCGCCTGAGCATCACCGTGCCGGCCGAGCGTATCGAGACTGCGGTCAACAAGCGTCTGCAGCAGACTGCCCAGAAGGCCAAGATCGCTGGTTTCCGTCCAGGCAAAGTGCCAATGAGCGAAATCAAGCGCCGCTTTGGTGCCGATGCGCGCCAGGAAGCTGTAGGTGACGTGATCCAGGCTTCTTTCTATGAAGCCGTTGTTGAGCACAAGCTGAACCCAGCGGGTTCGCCTTCGATCGAACCTAAGTCCCTGGAAGCTGGCAAGGACCTGGAATACGTTGCAACGTTCGAAGTGTTCCCTGAATTTGAAGTGGCCGGTTTCGACGGTATCGAAATCGAGCGTCTGAGCGCCGAAGTGGCTGATTCGGACCTGGACAACATGCTGGAAATCCTGCGCAAGCAGAATACCCGTTTTGAAGTGGCCGACCGTGCTGCCCAGAACGAAGACCAGCTGAACATCGATTTCGTTGGCAAGGTTGACGGCGAAGTATTCGCTGGCGGCTCGGCCAAGGGTACTCAGCTGGTGCTGGGTTCCAACCGCATGATCCCCGGTTTCGAAGACGGCCTGGTTGGCGCCAAGGCCGGCGAAGAGCGCGTTCTGAACCTGACGTTCCCTGCTGACTACCAGAACCTGGACCTGGCTGGCAAAGCCGCCGAGTTCACCGTGACCGTCAACAGCGTTTCCGAGCCTAAGCTGCCAGAGCTGAACGAAGAGTTCTTCGCTCAATTCGGCATCAAGGAAACCGGCATCGAAGGCTTCCGCACCGAAGTTCGCAAGAACATGGAGCGCGAGCTGCGTCAGGCCATCAAGTCCAAGGTCAAGAACCAGGTCATGGACGGTCTGCTGGCCGCCAATGCGATCGAAGTGCCTAAGGCCCTGCTGTCCAACGAAGTGGATCGCCTGCGCGTACAGGCTGTTCAGCAGTTTGGTGGCAACATCAAGCCTGATCAGCTGCCCGCTGAACTGTTCGAAGAGCAAGCCAAGCGCCGCGTCGTGCTGGGCCTGATCGTGGCTGAAGTGGTCAAGCAGTTCGACCTCAAGCCTGACGAAGACCGCGTTCGCGAAATGATCCAGGAAATGGCTTCGGCCTACCAGGAGCCTGAGCAGGTCGTGGCTTGGTACTACAAGAACGATCAGCAGCTGAACGAAGTGCGTTCGGTTGTGCTGGAAGAACAAGTTGTGGATACTGTTCTGCAGAAGGCTAAGGTGACCGATAAAGCGGTCTCTTACGAAGAAGCAGTCAAACCGGCGGAAGCAGCACAAGCCGACTGATTGTCCAACTCGTTGGAAATTCAACCATAAGCCAGCCTCGCGCTGGCTTATGCGTTTTCAAGACATGACTATTTGGGAGTAACTGCAGAGCATGTTCCGTAATTCCTATATTCAGCAGAACTCTGATATCCAGGCCGCTGGCGGCCTGGTCCCGATGGTTGTCGAGCAGTCCGCTCGTGGCGAACGCGCCTACGACATCTACTCGCGCCTGCTTAAGGAGCGAGTGATCTTTCTGGTAGGCCCCGTAGAGGACTACATGGCCAACCTGATCTGTGCGCAGCTGCTGTTCCTTGAAGCGGAAAACCCGGACAAGGACATCCATCTCTACATCAACTCCCCAGGCGGTTCGGTGACCGCAGGCATGTCGATCTACGACACCATGCAGTTCATCAAGCCGAACGTGTCGACCACCTGCATTGGCCAAGCCTGCAGCATGGGCGCATTCCTGCTGACCGCCGGTGCCCAAGGCAAGCGTTTCTGCCTGCCTAACTCGCGCGTGATGATTCACCAGCCACTGGGCGGTTTCCAGGGCCAGGCGTCGGACATCGAAATCCATGCCAAGGAAATCCTGTTTATTCGTGAGCGTCTCAACACGCTGATGGCCAAGCACAGCGGGCGCACCCTGGAAGAAATCGAGCGCGATACCAACCGCGACAACTTCATGAGTGCCGAAGCCGCGCAAGCCTATGGCCTGATCGACGCAGTGATCAATCAGCGCCCCGCTTAATATAAGCCGCTCAAAATAGGGCTGGTCGGCATGTCCGACCACCGGCGGGCTTGAAAAAGCCCGCATAAGCCTTCATCTTGTGTTGCAAGCCTATCGGATTTGGATCGAACGAATGACTGACACCCGCAACGGCGAGGACAACGGCAAGCTGCTCTATTGCTCCTTCTGTGGCAAGAGCCAGCATGAAGTACGCAAATTGATTGCCGGCCCCTCGGTCTTTATCTGCGACGAGTGCGTCGACCTGTGCAATGACATCATCCGTGAGGAGGTGCAGGAAGCCCAGGCCGAAAGCAGCGCGCATAAATTGCCTTCGCCTAAAGAAATCAGCGGCATCCTTGATCAGTACGTGATTGGTCAAGAGCGTGCAAAGAAGGTTCTGGCCGTAGCGGTGTACAACCACTACAAGCGCTTGAACCAGCGTGACAAGAAAGGCGACGAAGTTGAACTCGGCAAGAGCAACATCCTGCTGATCGGTCCTACAGGCTCGGGTAAGACCCTGCTTGCAGAAACCCTCGCTCGCCTGCTGAACGTTCCGTTCACGATCGCCGACGCCACCACCCTCACCGAGGCTGGCTACGTGGGCGAAGATGTCGAGAACATCATTCAGAAGTTGCTGCAGAAGTGCGACTACGACGTAGAGAAAGCCCAGATGGGTATTGTCTACATCGACGAAATCGACAAGATTTCGCGCAAGTCGGACAACCCGTCGATCACCCGGGACGTTTCCGGTGAAGGCGTGCAGCAGGCCCTGTTGAAACTGATCGAAGGCACGGTCGCTTCCGTACCACCACAAGGTGGTCGCAAGCACCCGCAGCAGGAATTCCTTCAGGTCGATACACGCAACATCCTGTTTATCTGTGGTGGTGCGTTCTCCGGTCTGGAAAAAGTCATCCAGCAGCGTTCGACTCGCGGCGGCATCGGTTTCAGTGCCGAAGTCCGCAGCAAGGAAGAAGGCAAGAAGGTTGGCGAATCCCTGCGTGAGGTCGAGCCCGACGATCTGGTCAAGTTCGGTTTGATCCCGGAGTTCGTGGGTCGTCTGCCGGTCCTGGCCACGTTGGACGAGCTGGATGAGGCTGCTCTGATTCAGATCCTCACCGAGCCGAAAAACGCCTTGACCAAGCAATACGCCAAGCTGTTCGAGATGGAGGGTGTAGACCTTGAGTTCCGTACTGACGCTCTTAAATCGGTGGCCAAGCGGGCACTGGAGCGCAAGACCGGTGCACGTGGCCTGCGTTCGATTCTGGAAGGCGTGTTGCTCGACACCATGTACGAAATCCCCTCGCAGTCCGAGGTGAGTAAAGTGGTGATCGACGAAAGCGTCATAGAAGGTAAGTCCAAGCCACTGTATATCTACGAAAACAGTGAGCCGGCTGCCAAGGCTGCGCCCGACGCGTAAGCGTCTCGCAGTTTCGGTATAAACAAGGGGCCTTCAGGGGCCCCTTTGTTTTTACAACGTTTTTTGCCCCGAAGCGTTTACTGCGTTTAACTGCTGGCAATAAGCTTGTTTTTTTTGCATGCAGCCCCCATCTTGGCTTCAAGCTTATTTTTCATCTGTCATAGAGGCGAAATCATGAAGACCACCATCGAATTGCCTCTCCTGCCGTTGCGTGATGTCGTCGTCTATCCGCACATGGTTATCCCGCTGTTCGTGGGGCGCGAGAAGTCTATCGAAGCCCTCGAGGCCGCGATGACGGGCGACAAGCAGATCCTGCTGTTGGCCCAGAAAAATCCTGCTGATGATGATCCAGGCGAAGACGCCCTGTATCGCGTTGGTACCATTGCTACCGTGCTGCAATTGCTCAAGCTGCCTGATGGCACCGTCAAGGTGCTGGTGGAAGGTGAGCAGCGTGGTGCGGTTGAGCGCTTCATGGAGGTGGATGGCCACCTGCGCGCTGAAGTGGCGCTGATTGACGAAGTCGAGGCCCCTGAGCGCGAGTCAGAAGTGTTTGTACGCAGCCTGCTCTCGCAATTCGAGCAGTATGTGCAGTTGGGCAAGAAAGTCCCGGCTGAAGTCCTGTCGTCCCTCAACAGCATCGATGAGCCAAGCCGCCTGGTCGACACCATGGCGGCGCACATGGCGCTGAAAATCGAGCAGAAGCAAGACATTCTCGAAATCATTGATCTGTCGGCGCGTGTTGAGCACGTGCTGGCGCTGCTGGATGCCGAAATCGACCTGTTGCAGGTCGAGAAGCGCATCCGTGGTCGCGTGAAGAAACAAATGGAGCGCAGCCAGCGCGAGTACTACCTGAATGAGCAGATGAAGGCCATTCAGAAAGAGCTCGGCGACAGCGAGGAAGGCCACAACGAAATCGAAGAGCTGAAAAAGCGCATCGATGCCGCTGGCCTGCCGAAAGATGCCCTGGCCAAAGCCACTGCCGAGCTGAACAAGCTCAAGCAGATGTCGCCGATGTCGGCCGAAGCCACCGTGGTGCGCTCCTATATCGACTGGCTGGTACAGGTGCCGTGGAAGGCCCAGACCAAGGTGCGTCTGGACCTGGCCCGGGCTGAAGACATTCTCGACGCCGACCATTATGGCCTCGAAGAAGTCAAAGAACGCATCCTCGAATACCTCGCCGTGCAAAAGCGCGTGAAGAAGATTCGTGGTCCGGTGCTGTGCCTGGTCGGGCCGCCTGGCGTGGGTAAAACCTCCTTGGCTGAGTCCATTGCCAACGCCACCAACCGTAAATTCGTGCGCATGGCCCTCGGCGGTGTGCGTGATGAAGCGGAAATCCGTGGTCATCGCCGGACTTACATCGGTTCGATGCCAGGAAGATTGATTCAAAAGATGACGAAAGTCGGCGTGCGCAACCCGCTGTTCCTGCTCGATGAAATCGACAAAATGGGCAGCGACATGCGTGGCGATCCGGCGTCGGCGTTGCTCGAAGTGCTCGACCCCGAGCAGAATCACAACTTCAACGACCATTACCTGGAGGTCGACTACGACCTGTCCGACGTAATGTTCCTGTGCACCTCCAACTCCATGAACATCCCGCCAGCGTTGCTGGACCGGATGGAAGTGATTCGTCTGCCGGGTTACACCGAAGACGAGAAGATCAACATCGCCGTCAAATACCTTGCGCCCAAGCAGATTTCGGCTAACGGCCTGAAGAAGGGCGAGATCGAGTTCGAAGTTGAGACGATCCGCGACATCGTGCGCTACTACACCCGCGAGGCCGGTGTACGGGGCCTGGAGCGCCAGATTGCGAAGATCTGCCGCAAGGCGGTCAAGGAGCATGCACTGGAAAAACGCTTCTCGGTGAAGGTGACGGCCGACTCCCTGGAACACTTCCTGGGCGTGAAGAAATTCCGCTACGGCCTGGCTGAGCAGCAGGATCAGGTAGGGCAGGTGACTGGCCTGGCGTGGACCCAGGTGGGCGGCGAATTGCTGACCATCGAAGCCGCGGTGATCCCTGGCAAAGGCCAACTGATCAAGACCGGTTCCCTGGGTGACGTGATGGTCGAATCCATCACCGCCGCGCAGACCGTGGTGCGCAGCCGCGCCAAGAGTCTGGGGATCCCCCTGGACTTCCACGAGAAGCACGACACCCACATCCACATGCCGGAAGGGGCGACCCCGAAAGACGGCCCTAGCGCTGGCGTAGGCATGTGCACGGCCCTGGTGTCGGCATTGACTGGCATTCCGGTGCGTGCCGATGTCGCCATGACCGGGGAAATCACCCTGCGCGGCCAGGTATTGGCCATCGGTGGTCTGAAAGAGAAATTGCTTGCCGCACACCGGGGTGGTATCAAGACGGTGATCATTCCTGAAGAGAATGTTCGCGACTTGAAGGAAATTCCTGACAATATCAAGCAGGATCTGCAGATTAAACCCGTTAAATGGATTGACGAGGTCCTGCAAATTGCGCTGCAATACGCGCCGGAGCCCTTGCCGGATGTGGCTCCGGAGATAGTTGCTAAGGACGAAAAACGCGAGTCTGATTCCAAGGAAAGAATTAGCACGCATTAATGTGTTAAAGCCTGGGAGCTTCCTTGACAGCATTTTAGAGCCCTTGTTATAAAGCGGCTCTTAAGTGTCTGTAGGCCATTCAGCACTGGTTTTTGCTTTCATCAAAAAACTTAGAATCATACTCAATAGATATATAAGGGGACTTAGAGTGAACAAGTCGGAACTGATTGATGCTATCGCTGCATCCGCTGATATCCCGAAAGCTGCTGCTGGCCGTGCGCTGGATGCAGTAATCGAATCCGTCACTGGCGCTCTGAAGGCCGGCGACTCCGTGGTACTGGTAGGCTTCGGTACTTTCTCTGTGACTGACCGTCCAGCTCGCACTGGCCGTAACCCACAGACTGGCAAAGCACTGCAAATCGCTGCTGCCAAGAAACCAGGTTTCAAAGCCGGTAAAGCCCTGAAAGAAGCTGTTAACTAAGCTTCGATCCAGCCTTACCTACCCGGGTCGAACGTAGGTTCAACCTGGGAGCGGAGCGGCAGCAGACCCATGTATGCATCGGGTCGCCAAGCCGGGGGGAGAACCAAAGCCCCCGTCCGCTCCGCCAGTTGCGAGAAGGCGCATCCTTGGATGCGCCTTTCTTATATCCGTACTCTACCCACGCTCCACGGTTGCCTATTATTGAAGTTCAACCGTTTCTGGGGGACGCATGCTGCAAAATATCAGGGACAATTCACAAGGCTGGATTGCCAAGACCATTATCGGGATCATCGTCGCATTGATGGCGTTCACCGGTATCGAGGCCATTTTCCAGGCTTCGGGTAACAGTAAGCAGGACGTGGCCAAGGTCAACGGTGAAGAAATCACCCAGACCGAGCTGAGCCAGGCCGTCGACATGCAACGTCGTCAGCTGATGCAACAGCTGGGCAAGGATTTCGATGCCTCCCTGCTGGACGAAAAACTGCTGCGCGAAGCGGCCCTCAAGGGGCTGATCGATCGCAAGCTATTGCTGCAAGGTGCTGCCGACTCCAAGTTTGGCTTCTCTGAAGCTGCACTGGACCAAGTGATCCTGCAGACGCCGGAATTCCAGGTGGACGGCAAGTTCAGCGCCGAACGCTTTGACCAGGTGATCCGTCAACTGGGCTACAGCCGTATGCAATTCCGTCAGATGCTGACCCAGGAAATGCTAATCGGCCAGGTTCGCGCAGGTATTGCCGGCAGCGGTTTCGTCACCGATTCCGAAGTGCTGGCATTCGCGCGTCTGGAAAAACAGACTCGCGACTTCGCCACCGTCAACATCAAGGCCAACCCTGCCGCGGTGAAACTCACCGACGACGAGGTCAAGGCTTACTACGACCAGCACGCCAAAGAATTCATGACCCCGGACCAGGTGGTCATCGACTACCTGGAACTGAAGAAGTCTTCCTTCTTCGACCAGGTCAGCGTGAAGGACGAAGAGCTGCAGGCGGCCTATCAGAAAGAAACCGCCAACCTCGCTGAACAGCGTCGTGCGGCGCACATCCTGATTGAAGTCAACGACAAGGTCACCGACGCGCAAGCCAAGGCGAAGATCGAAGAAATCCAGGCGCGCCTGGCCAAAGGTGAAAAATTCGAAGCCCTGGCCAAGGAGTTTTCCCAGGATCCTGGTTCGGCCAACATTGGCGGCGACCTCGGTTTTGCTGGCCCTGGCGTCTACGATCCAGACTTCGAAACCGCCTTGTACGCGTTGAACAAGGACCAGGTCTCGGCACCGGTACGCAGCACTTTCGGTTGGCACTTGATCAAGCTGTTGGGCGTTGAGGCACCGCAAGTGCCGACGTTCGCTAGCCTTAAAGACAAGCTGACCAAGGAGCTGAAGACCCAACAGGTTGAGCAGCGTTTTGTTGAAGCGACCAAGCAATTGGAAGATGCGGCGTTCGAAGCTTCCGACCTGGCCCAGCCGGCGTCCGACCTGAAACTGACCGTGCACACCTCCGCGCCGTTTGGCCGTGAAGGTGGCGAAGGTGTTGCGGCCAACCGTGCCGTGGTCACCGCTGCGTTCAGCCCGGAAGTGTTGGATGAAGGTGCCAACAGCACCGCCATCGAACTGGATCCGGAAACCATCATCGTACTGCGTGCCAAAGAGCACCTGAAACCTTCGCAACTGCCGCTGGAAAGCGTCAGTGCGGCGATCCGTACGCAGATGGCCAAGGAGCGCGCCAGCGCGGCTGCCAAAGCTCATGCTGACGAACTCATCGCCAGCCTGCGTGATGGCAAGACTCCACTGAACCAGCCGGTCGACGGCCAGGCATGGAAGGTCACTGAAGCGGCTACCCGTAGCCAGGAAGCGATCGATCCTGCCGTGCTGCAAGCCCTGTTCCGCATGCCCAAGCCTGCGACCAAGGACAAGCCGACCTTCACCACGGTGACTCTGGCGGATGGTAGCCTGGTGATCGTGCGCTTGAACGGCGTCAATGAAGCCGCTGCCCCAACGGACGAAGAAAAGGCGCAATATCGCCGTTTCCTCGCCTCCCGTGTCGGTCAGCAGGACTTCGCGGCTTACCGCAAGCAGTTGGAAACCAAGGCCGACATCAAGAAGTTCTGATGGCGGCTTGAAAGAGAAGCCCCCGGCCTGAAAAGACCGGGGGTTTTTTTATGTGCGCTAGACTGCGCGTACGTTATCGCCGACCAGGGAGTTTCAAGCGTGTCTATTCATGGAAGAGAGGACTGGATAATCCGTCGTGCCAGCGCATCGGACGCCCCGGCAGTGCTGCAAGTGTTTGACGAGGTGATTGCCTGGTTTGTAGGGATAGGGAATACCGCCCAATGGGGCACCGAGCCCTGGTCGGCATTGCCCCGGCGAGTGGCGCAAGTCACAGAAGCGTGTGCGATGCCGGATGCGTGGGTGGTCGAGGCTCCCGAGGGGCGGGTCCTGGCGGCACTTGTGCTGGGCGAGCCCATGCCTTACGTGCCGCCAGCGTCCGGGCCGGAGGTCTATGTGCGATTGCTGATTGCCGCACGTGATGCGCGTGCGCGTGGGTTGGGCCGGCATCTGTTGGCCTTCGCCGATGAGCGGGCCCACGCTGCCGGGGTGGGGCGCCTGCGCGTGGATTGCTACGCCGGCGGCACGGGTGACCTGGTGCGTTTTTATGAGGCTTGCGGGTATCAGCGTATTTCAACGTTCGATCTTGAAGGGTGGCCGGGCCAGTTGTTGGGGCGCTGTCTGTAACCCACCGGCCACAGCCAGTAGCATCAGCAATACAACGGCCCAGGCAAATGCGCAGGCCCCCCAGCCCTGAAGTAACACGCCACCTACCAGGCCGCCGCCTGCGATGCCCAGGTTCCAGACGGTCACCAGCATCGATTGCGCGGCATCGGCCGACTCGCCCGCCGATTGGGCCAGTGCCGTTTGCAGCAAGGCAGGTAACCCGCCGAACGCCAGACCCCATAACGCCACGGCGACGTAGATGACCGCTGGCAGGTTGATCCAGAACGCCAGCGCCAAGGCGATCAGGCCAAACATCGTGCAACTGATCAGCAGCAGTACGCGCAGCCATCGATCAATCAGCACACCGGCCATCCAAATGCTCAACAACGCTGTAAGGCCGAACACCAGCAGCACCTGATCAATGTCGGCAGCAATCCCTGCCGGCACCAGCAGCGGTGCGATGTAGGTGTAGAGAATGTTGTGGGCCAGTACATAGGTGAAGGTCACCCACAGCACCGGACGAATCCCCGGCAAGGTCAGCACTTGATGCAATCCCAGGCGTTTTCCTGCCGGCTCGCCCGCAAAGTCCGGGAGTTGCCAGCGCGCCCATGCCAGTAGCACCAGTGTCAGTCCAGTCATGATCGCAAAGCTCAGGCGCCAGCCAACAGCGGCCCCGAGGAAGGTGCCTGCTGGTACACCCAACGACAGCGCCAGCGGTGCGCCAAGCATTGCCACCGCAATTGCCCGGCCTTGCAGGTGTGGCGCAACCATCCGGCTGGCATAACCGGCCAGCAGCGCCCACAGCAGTCCGGCCCATACACCGGCTAAAAAGCGCGCCACCAGGGTCAACCCGTAATGACTGGAAAGGGCGGTCACGCTGTTGACCAAGGCGAAGCCGCCAATGGCTAACAGCAACAAGGGGCGTCGTCGCCAGCCACGGGTCAGCAGCGTCAGTGGAATGGCTGCCAGCAGTGACCCCAGGGCATACACCGTGACCATTTGACCGACTAAAGCGGGTGATACGCCCAGCCCTTCGCCTATTTGCGGCAGGAGCCCGGCGGGCATGGCTTCGGTGAGGATGGTGATAAAACCGGCGCTGGCCAAGGCCAGTAAGCCGCTCAACGGCAAGGTGTCCCGCCGGTCTGTCACTGCGGGGTCGGTAAGGGAGGTCATCGCGCTCTATCCATGCAAAAGGGTAAGCAGGCAGGGTAGGGGGCTGTGGTCAGCGGAAAAACAGGCTAAGGTTCCGGACTTATCGGACTTAAACGTCCGTAATCATCAAGGACCCTTCCATGGACAGTCTGGGCAGTCTTTCCGTATTCGTGCAGGTGGCGGAGACCCGTAGCTTCACCGCCACCGGGCGGGTGCTGGGCGTCTCGTCGTCGGCCGTGGGCAAAAGCATCGCACGGATGGAAGAGCGCCTGGGTGTGCGGTTGTTTCATCGCAGCACCCGCAGCATCACTTTGACCAGCGAAGGCGCGCTGTTCCTTGAGCGTTCGCGGCGCATCCTGGCCGAGGTCGAAGCTGCCGAGCAAGAACTGAGCGACGCCAGCGCAACCCCTCGGGGCAAGTTGCGTATCAGCGTGCCGCAAGTGCGCGGCTTGCTGATGCCGGTCCTCAGCGACTTCATTCGCGCCTACCCGGACATCGAGTTGGATGTGGATTTTTCCGACCGCATGGTGGATGTGATCGAAGAAGGGTTCGACGCGGTGATTCGTACCGGCAAGCCGGAAGATTCGCGGCTGATGGCCCGTCATCTGGGGCATTACCAGTTGGTGCTGGTGGGTACGCCGGGTTATTTTCGCGAATATGGCACACCGCAACAGCCGCAGCACCTGAGCGACCATGCCTGCCTGCGTCACAAGTTCTGCGCGACCGGCAAGCTGGAGCCCTGGCCTTTGCGGCGTGCACCGGGCGCCCCCGAGTCCATCTTGCGTGGGCCGTTCGTCAGCACCACCATCGAGTCCCTCAACCATGTCGTGCACGAAGGCTTGGGCATTGCTTGCCTGCCGGACTATATGGTCAACCAGGCTGTCGCCGAAGGGCGTCTGCAGAGGGTGCTGGATGATTACCTGGAGCATCGCGGCAGTTTCTGGATGCTCTGGCCATCAAGTCGCCACGCCTCGGCCAAACTGCGCGTGTTTATTGATCATATGTGCGCAGGGCTGTTTCCTACAGGTGGCGTCGTGTAAGGCTGTGACGTTTTACCGACAGGAATGCGCGCGCCAAGGCAGCGTTCTGTTGCACAATACCGCCCGGACTGTTTTCCTCAGGATTTTCAATGTCGACATCATTTCACTTGCGTAGCCTCGGGCTGGCGCTGGTGCTGGCGGGCGCCGCGGGCTGCTCGTCACCCAAGACCGCCATTTATGAACATGAGAATTTCGACGACTCCGGTACGTTTTCCCGGGATTACCCCGTCACTGACGTCGCCGCGTGCGAAGCCGCGCGACGCGCCTTGCTGAGCCAGGGCTACATCATCACCAGCAGCGATCCGAAACTGGTGGTGGGTAACAAGAGCTTCCAGCAGACCGGCGAGACCCATCTGCAGATCAGCTTCAACGTGGTGTGTGCCGATGATGGCAAAGGCACCAACCATTCGACGATGTTCGCCAACGCATTGCAGGATCGCTACGCGCTGAAGAAGGTCAACAACTCCGCGAGCCTGGGTGTGGGCGTGCTGGGCTCGGTGTCGATGCCGATCGGTTCCACCGATGACTCCATGGTGAAAGTAGCGAGCGAGACCGTGTCCGCGCCGAAGTTCTACGAGCGTTACTTTGCGCTGGTGGATGTGTTCCTACCGCAGGAAGTGAAGAAGGCCGAGCATATTCCCGAGCAGCCGAAAGCCGAGTTGGGGGTGCCGGAACCCAAGGCAGCTCCGGCTGCCGAGAAGGTTGAGCCGCCGAAGGAAGAGCCTGCGGTCTCCCAGCCTGTCGCTCCACCTGCCGAGTCCGCGCCAATTGCGCCGCAGGCAGAGCCCGCTCCAGCCACCAGCAACCCGGACCTGCCACCGCCGACAGAAGCGATTCCGCCCCTACCGGCGCCGTCGCAGTAACTTAGACCGCTACGGGGTTGGCCTTGTCGACGTTGATCCCGTAGCGGCTGATGGCTTCACTGACTTTCTCGCGTCCGATCACGCCGTCATCCGCCAAGGCCTTCAAGGCCGCCAGCACGATGAAATGCCGGTCCACTTCGAAGAACGCCCGCAAGGTTTCACGGGTATCCGATTGCCCGAAGCCGTCCGTGCCCAGCGCCACAAAGCGCCGGCCGGGTACGAAAGGTCGGATCTGATCGGCGAACAGCTTCATGTAGTCCGTCGCCACCACCACCGGCCCCGTTTCACCGGCCAGGCATTGCTCCACGTAGCTCACCCTTGGCTCGCTCTGCGGGTGCAGCAGGTTCCAGCGCTCCACTGTATGACCGTCACGGCGCAATTCGGTGAGGCTGGTTGTGCTCCACACATTACTGTGCACGCCGAAGTCCTCCTGCAGCAGCTCAGCCGCCGCGATCACTTCGCGCAGGATTGAGCCACTGCCCATCAATTGCACCTGGGCCTGCTGGCTGGTACTGAGCCGGTACATGCCCTTGAGAATGCCGTCTTCCACGCCTTCGGGCATCGCCGGGTGCGGGTAGTTTTCGTTGAGCAGAGTGATGTAGTAGTAAATGTCCTCTTGTTGCTCATACATCCGCCGCATGCCCTCGCGAATGATCACCGCCAACTCGTAGGCGAACGTCGGGTCGTACGACACGCAGCACGGGATCACCGACGACAGGATATGGCTGTGCCCATCGTCATGCTGCAAGCCTTCGCCCATCAACGTGGTGCGGCCGGCCGTGGCCCCCAGCAAGAAGCCGCGCGCGCGTGCATCGCCTGCTGCCCAGGCGAGGTCGCCGACCCGCTGGAAGCCGAACATCGAATAGAAGATGTAGAACGGCACGGTCATCAGACTGTGGTTGCTGTAGGACGTACTCGCCGCGATCCACGAGGAAATGGCGCCGGATTCATTCAGGCCTTCCTGCATGATCTGTCCGTCCTTGCTTTCCTTGTAGTAGCTCAATTGCCCTGCGTCCTGTGGAGTGTAGAGCTGGCCTACGGCGGAGTGGATGCCGATCTGACGGAACAGGCTTTCCATACCGAAGGTGCGCGACTCATCCGGTACGATGGGCACGATCAGTTTGCCCAGGTGCGGGTCCTTGAGCAGGGTGCCGAGGATGCGCACGAAGGCCATGGTGGTGGAAATCGCCCGTTCGCCGGTGTCCTTGAGCTGTGTGGCGAAGGCGGCCAGTTCGGGAATCTGCAAAGGCTCGACCGCACTGTGGCGCGCAGGTACGTAGCCGCCCAGGGCCTGGCGGCGTGCGGCGAAGTAGCGGGCTTCTTCGCTGTCGGCGGCGGGCTTGAGGTAGGGGATGTCGGCGAGCTGATCGTCCGCGACGTCCAGGTCAAAGCGATCTCGGAAAGCTCTTACCGCATCGGCGCCCATTTTCTTCAGTTGGTGATTGATGTTCTGGCCTTCGCCTGCTTCACCCATGCCAAAACCCTTGACGGTTTTCGCCAGGATCACGGTGGGCTGGCCGTTATGGCGCACGGCCGCCGCATAGGCGTTGTAAACCTTGTCCGGGTCATGCCCGCCCCGCGAGAGTTTCCAGATTTCGTCGTCGGACATGTCCGCAACCAGTGCGAGTAATTCCGGGTATTTGCCGAAAAAGTGTTCGCGCACATAGGCGCCGTTCTGCGACTTGTAGTTCTGATAGTCGCCGTCCACGCATTCCATCATGCGTTGGCGCAGCAGGCCGCTCTGGTCTTTGTCCAGCAGGGCGTCCCAGCCACTGCCCCAGATCACTTTGATCACGTTCCAGCCGGCAGCGCGGTACAGGCTTTCGAACTCCTGGATCACCTTGGCATTACCACGCACCGGGCCGTCCAGGCGTTGCAGGTTGCAGTTGACCACGAAGATCAGGTTGTCGAGTTTCTCGCGCCCGGCCAGGGAAATGGCGGCCAGGGATTCCGGCTGGTCCATTTCGCCATCACCGAGGAAGGCCCAGACCTTGCGCCCTTGGTGCTGTTTGAGGCCGCGCAATTCTAGGTAGCGCATAAAGCGCGCCTGATAAGCGGCGGTGATGGGGCCGAGGCCCATGGACACGGTAGGGAATTGCCAGAAGTCCGGCATCAGCCTTGGGTGTGGGTAGGAGGAAATACCGTCGCCACCGGCCTCGCGGCGGAAGTTGTCGAGTTGCGCTTCGCTGATGCGGCCTTCCAGGTAGGCGCGGCCATAAATGCCGGGGGAAGAGTGGCCTTGGATATACACCAGGTCGCCATCAAAGCTGTCGGTGCGGCCACGAAAGAAGTGATCGAAGCCTACGTCGTAAAGTACTGCGGCTGACGCATAGGTCGCGATGTGCCCACCGACCCCCGAGTGTTTGCCTGCACGCAACACCATCGCCATGGCGTTCCAGCGGATAAACGCGTTGGTACGCCGCTCGATAACGACGTTGCCGGGGTAGGGCAACTGACGGTCCACCGGGATTGTATTGACGTAGGGCGTGGTCACCCGCCCGTAGAAATCGCCATGCCGCGCCACGTCGAAATCCAGCAACTGATCGATCAGGTAGTGGGCGCGCGGGCGGCCTTCGGTGGACAGCACCGATTCGATGGACTCCAGCCACTCGCGGGTTTCCTGTGGATCGTCGTCGCGTCTGACTGCGTTGTTCGGGGTCATGTGAGGCTCCAGGGTAGGCGGATTTCAAGCGGCGTGCTCCTTGTGGGAGTGCCGGCAAATGTAATTGCAATTGCAACTACATGGCCGAATCTAGCGCGGGATGAGCTACTATTGCAACCTTCTTGAAATTGCCCGGATGGTGTTGCATGTCGTCGAAAGAGCCTGATGTCTGGTTTCGGTTTGTCAGGGCCCACAGGACGGTCATCCGCGAGATCGAGCGGCGCCTGGCAGAGGCGGACCTGCCGCCCTATGCCTGGTATGACGCGTTATGGGGCCTGGAAAGCGGCCCCGACGGTACTCGCCGCATGCACGAATTGGCTGATGTGCTGGCCATCGAGCGCTACAACCTCACGCGCTTGGTCGACCGCCTGGAAAAGGACGGCCTAGTGGTGCGCTCCCGCTCCGACGGCGACGGCCGTGCGGCATTTGCCTCGATCACCGGGTCGGGCCGGGAGCTGCGTAAAAAGATGTGGAAGATCTACGAAAGCACGGTGGATGAGCTGTTCCTGTCACAGATCGAGCCTGAGCAGCGCCAGGCTTTCGCCGACGCGCTGGAGCGCACCGCCGGGCTGGCGATGGAGGCGGGCGCCCAGACCCGCAGCCGCCGCAAAGTCTGAAGGCCCTCGACAAAACCTTGTAGGCGCCGGCAAGCCCGCGCCTACAGTCCATCGTATACCAATGCATAGCGATTCATCGCTGCCTCCACTTGCAGTGCATCGATGCACCCTTCATCCGCCAACGCCCTGAGCGCAGCCACCACAATCCAATACCGACTCGGCGCCGACGCCTGCACCGAGCCCGCGCCCAACGCTACGAACCGCGCATCCACGTGTGCCCCTAACTGGTCGACAATCGCTTGCGGATAGCCGGTCACCGCAATCACCGGTGCTGCACTTCCGGTCAGACAATTGCGCAAATGACAGCTGCGCTTGGGCACTCCGGGGTGCAGGCGATTCCAGCGTTCAACCGCAGCAGCCTCGCGGGCCAGTCGTGTGTAGCTGGGGCAGCTCCACAGTTGCGCGGTGATGTTCCAGTCCTGTGCCAATAAGCGCTTGGCCTGCACCACCTCTGCAAGCGCCCGGCCTGCGCCGAGCAATCGCACATCCCCCCGCGTGTCCTGCTGCAGCGGGTACATGCCCTCGAGCACGGCTTCACGGTCCTGCTCGCTCAGGGGCGTTGCGCCTTCATGATCATGCAGGGCCAGGTAATAGAACCCGGGCTTGCCGTCGACGTACAGGCTACGCAACGCCGCCAGCACAATCGCACGGGCCTCTTCGCCCGAGGCCGGGTCATACGGCGTACAACACGGGTGGGTGGCCAGCCACAACGGTAAGGAAGGTTGCGCACCCTTGGGCCAGCGGGAGGGCTGGTTTTCAATGTCGTTGCACAGAATGCCGCGCTGTTGGGTGACGTCCGACAGCGCACTCAGTTGCGCGGACGATTGCGCACTGTGCAGGTACAGCAAAGGTTTTTCGGTGGTATTACGGGCGAACCAGCCAGGCCAGTTACCCATGCGCCGGGAGCTTGACTGGCCGCGGATCACCCAGGCCTGGCGGCTGAGTTCAAGGGTATTGGCCATGTTGATGACGGTGTACAGCGGTGAGTGGCGGGTGGGGGCGGCTGTGCTCAAGGCGTTGATGCAGAGCTGCGCGGCGTGTGCGGTAGCGGCGGTCATGGAGAGGATCACCTGGCGACGAATGTCATTACCTTAACGGAAACTTACATATGATTGCAATTGCAATGATTGCAATAGTTCCTCTAAGGCCAAGTGCTAAATCCATATGGCGCTGCTACGTTTAATCCTTGAGTGCAGGAACGTCATGACGTCGACATTTTTTCGTCATCACGGCACTTTAGGCTGGTGATGCAGGTCATTTATCTGCAGCCACTCTTAACTCAAAAAGGAGTCCACCATGGACGATTACCAGGAAGAACTGCTCGAGTACCACGCGATTGAGTTGGACCCGCTGGAACCGGCTGACGATGCCACTGAGCTGTAAGACCGACTTCAGGCGGAATGCCGCTGACTGCGGCGAAATTCCCCTGGGGTCTGGTTGTTCCACCGCCTGAAGGCCCGTTGAAACGCCTGGGCCGAGGCAAAACCGAGCAAGTAGGCGATCTCGCCGAATGCCAGTTCCGTATCGCGAATGTAGGTCATGGCCAGGTCGCGGCGGGTGTCGTTGAGAATCGCGCGGAACTGAGTGCCTTCGTCGGCCAGTTTGCGGCGCAGCGTCCAGGTGGGCAGCTTCAAGCGTGCCGCCACTTCTTCCAGGTCGGGTTCCCGGCCGCCATTGAGCATAGGCCCGAGCAACCGGGTAATGCGCTCGCGCAGGCTGCGGGTGCGCGTCAATTGCTCCAACTCTCGCTCACAAAGTTGTAACAACAGGTTCCAGGTACTCGGGCAGTGCTGCGGGTTGCGCAGGGCCAGGGTCTGCTGGTTGAGGCGCAACTGGTTGGCCTCGGCACCGAAGTGGACGTCGCCCAGCACGCTGTATTGATCGCTGTACTCCGGTGCTTCAAATTCGATGTCGATGCGCTGCGCCTCCACCGGTTGCTGGGCCAGGCTCGACAACTGGTGCAGCCAGCCGGCGATGATCGAGTCCACCACAAAGCGGTTGTAGGCGTTGTAGGGGCTGATGGAATAGAAGCGCAGCCAGGCGCCTTCGGCATCTTCGACAAAGCTCGACTGCCCGCGATAATTGGAGCCGTACAGCGCTTCGAAGCGGGTGAGCGCGCGCGCAGCTTCGCGCACGTTGGGGGCTTGAGCGGCGGTCACGCCCGCCAACCCGCCTTGGCTCAAGCGGCTGAGCTGGCCCATGCGCAGACCCAGGCCCGGGTCGCCGGTGAGTTGGATAGCGGCATGGCCAAGACGCATGTAGCGCGGGATCGACAATCGTGCACCGGCCTCGGCCAGGCGCGCCGGGTCGAGGCCGTATTGCAGCAGCAGTGGCTGCGGGTCCAGGCCGTGGCTGTGGATGGCGTCGGCCAGGGCGTGCACGAAGCCCACCGACAAATCCCCCAGCCGTACGGGCTTCACAGCCAGATATTCAACAAGCGCGCGCCACGGGCTTCGCCATCGGCGCTGACTTGCCCGTTGCTGCTGAGAAAGCTGTGCCCGGCAGTGCCCAGGTCCCAGAACTGGCCGCGCAGGAACACGCTCATGCCGGCGCTGGCCTGGCTGATGGGGGGCTGGCTGATCAATGTAAGACGGCGCCAAGCCTCGCCCTCGCTGAGTTCTTCGGGCTTGAGGCTGATTTCTGTCGGGGTGGACACGCTTTTGAATCCACGCCAAGGACGGTCCCAGGTATCACGGCCAAGCACGAAGGCCGGTACCGCGATCAATTGCGCGCCTTGTTCGTTGAGTTTGCGGTAGTTGTCCGGGTACCAGCTGTCGCTGCCTACCAGTACACCCAGTCGACCAGCCGGCGTGTCGACCACGCTGACGACGTTTTCATCACCGGGCTCGATAAAACCGCGTTCATCGTAGATCGGGTAGAGCTGGCGCTGCGGATCGCCGATCGGCAAGCCATCGGCGGCAAACACCACGCTGGCGTTATACAAGGCACCATGGCCGACGTGCAGCTGGCCTTGGCTGACACTTGGGTTGGGCAGGGTGATGGAGCCCGCCACCAGCGTGACGCCGAACTCCTTGGCGAGGCCGCCGAACAGCACTTGGTAATCCCGTGCCATGCCGTCGGCTTTCATGCGCAGGTAGGCATCGTCGGTGCGGTTGTCGCCAGTGGCGCTGATCCAGGCGCGGGCGAACAGCAGCGGATTGCTCACCGACAGCCAGTTCATCGCATCTTTAGCGTGGAGAGCCTGGTACACCTCGTTCTTTTCGCCGGTCAGCATCAGCCAGGTACCGATGTGCTCAGGTAGCACCACGATGGTCTTGTCGTTGATCAGCCCCTGGTCGCGGGCGTTTTGCAGGTAGGCCGCAAGCTTCAGGTGCAGGCGTTCCAGGCTCTGGTAGTCGGCGGGGAACAGCTCTGGCTGGATGCCCAGCAAGTTGCCACGGTCGGCAGGCAGGCCTTCGTTGACGGCAAGGGTAATACGCAGGTCCGACAGGTAATGCGCCACGGGGCGCTCCTGGGTCCAGACCAGATACGCGGCGACGGCGGCAACCAGGGCCATGGTGACGGTAAAAGCTAGAAGTTTACGCATGGGGGAACAGACAACAGACCGGGTGCAGGGTTCGCCGACTAGGGTAGGGCCCATGGGCCGGCTTGCCAAGGGGGGCTGTGCATTTGGATCAATAACTTGTCAGTTTCAGTCATTGAGCCGTTGTCCACCGCCTCTTAGTCTGTGGGACATAAACCGATGGCAGGCCATTCGAGCCTTCCACGTCCCGTGATGATCCGTTGTGGAGCTTGACCATGACCGCTGTTGCCTACCCGCACCTGCTGGCCCCGTTGGACCTGGGTTTTACCACCTTGCGCAACCGTACCCTGATGGGGTCGATGCACACCGGCCTGGAAGAAAAGCCCGGCGGTTTCGAGCGCATGGCGGCCTACTTTGCCGAGCGCGCCCTGGGCGGCGTCGGCCTGATGGTCACCGGCGGCATCGGCCCGAATGACGAGGGCGGTGTGTATGCCGGTGCGGCCAAGCTGACCACCGACGAAGAAGCACAAAAGCACAAGATCGTGACCAAGGCCGTGCACGAAGCGGGCGGCAAGATTTGCATGCAGATCCTCCACGCCGGCCGGTATGCCTACAGCCCCAAGCAGGTTGCGCCCAGTGCGATCCAGGCGCCGATCAACCCGTTCAAACCCAAGGAGCTGGACGAAGAGGGCATCGAAAAGCAGATCCAGGATTTCGTCACCTGCTCGTTGCTGGCCCAGGTCGCCGAGTACGACGGCGTGGAAATCATGGGGTCCGAAGGCTACTTCATTAACCAATTCCTGGCAGCTCACACCAATCATCGCACCGACCGCTGGGGCGGCAGCTACGAAAACCGTATGCGCCTGGCCGTAGAAATCGTGCGCCGTGTGCGTGAAGCCGTGGGCCCGAACTTCATCATTATCTTCCGTCTGTCGATGCTCGACCTGGTGGAAGGCGGCAGCACCTGGGAAGAAATCGTGCAACTGGCCAAGGCCATCGAGGGCGCCGGTGCGACCCTTATCAACACCGGGATTGGCTGGCACGAAGCACGCATCCCGACTATCGCCACCAAGGTGCCCCGTGGTGCGTTCAGCAAAGTCACCGCCAAGTTGCGCGGTGCGGTGCAGATTCCGCTGATCACCACCAACCGTATCAACACCCCGGAGATCGCCGAGCAGATCCTCGCTGAGGGCGATGCCGATATGGTGTCCATGGCTCGCCCATTCCTGGCCGATCCGGACTTCGTCAACAAGGCCGCCGCCGGGCGCGCCGATGAGATCAACACCTGCATCGGCTGCAACCAGGCCTGTCTGGACCACACCTTCGGCGGCAAGTTGACGACCTGCCTGGTCAACCCTCGAGCGTGCTACGAGACTGAACTCAATTACCTGCCCGTCAAACAGATCAAGAAGATTGCCGTGGTGGGTGCCGGCCCTGCGGGCTTGGCGGCGGCCACTGTGGCGGCAGAGCGCGGACATCAAGTGACCCTGTTCGATTCCGCCAGTGAAATCGGGGGCCAGTTCAACATTGCCAAACGTGTACCGGGCAAAGAAGAGTTCTTCGAAACCCTGCGCTACTTCAAGCGCAAATTGCAGACCACTCACGTCGAGCTGTGCCTCAACACCCGCGTTAATGTGGCGCAACTGACAGCAGGCGGTTACGACGAGATCATCCTGGCCACCGGTATCGCACCGCGTACCCCGGCGATTCCAGGCGTCGACAACGCCAAGGTGCTGAGCTACCTGGATGTGATCCTCGAACGCAAGCCCGTGGGCAAGCGCGTCGCGGTGATCGGCGCGGGCGGTATCGGTTTCGACGTGTCGGAATTCCTTGTGCACCAGGGCGTGTCCACAAGCCTGGACCGCGAAGCGTTCTGGAAGGAGTGGGGCATCGACACCCAACTGCAAGCCCGTGGCGGCGTGGCGGGGATCAAAGCCCAGGTGCATGCTCCGGCGCGTGAGGTGTTCCTGCTGCAACGCAAGACCTCCAAGGTCGGTGACGGCCTGGGCAAGACCACCGGTTGGATCCACCGCACCGGTTTGAAGAACAAACAGGTGCAGATGCTCAACAGCGTCGAGTACCTGAAGATCGACGATGAAGGCCTGCACATCCGCATCGGTGCCGAGGGCGAGCCCCAGGTGCTGGCGGTGGACAACATCGTCATCTGCGCCGGCCAAGACCCACTGCGCGAATTGCAGGACGGCCTGGTGGCGGCCGGCCAGAACGTGCACCTGATTGGCGGCGCCGACGTGGCGGCCGAACTGGACGCCAAGCGCGCCATCAACCAGGGCTCGCGACTCGCGGCCGAGCTGTAAGACCCGAAGCGGGGCGGTGTTAGACTACCGCCCCGTTTTTCATGCAGATTCCTCCCGATGGGTCCCTTCGATTGGCTTCCCCACGCCCCGCTTGAACCTTTGCGCCTGGACTGGCTGAGCGGTGTCGAGTTGGCCGTGCTGCGCCTGGACCGCATCGACCCGCTGATCAGCGGCAACAAGTGGTTCAAACTCACAGGGCATCTGGCGCAGGCGCAAAATGCTCGCGGCATCATTAGCCTGGGGGGCGCGTACTCCAACCATCTGCACGCGCTGGCGGCGGCGGGAAAGCGGTTTGGTTTTCCTACCGTCGGCCTGCTGCGCGGACATCCCCAAGACACCCCAACCGTCCTCGACCTGAAAGCCTTCGGCATGCACCTGCATTGGCTGGGTTATGGCGGCTATCGTGCGCGGCATGAGCCGGCGTTCTGGCTACCTTGGCGCGAGCACTATCCGCATCTTCATCCCGTGCCCGAAGGCGGTGGCGGGCTTGCCGGCGCGAGTGGCTGTGGTGTGCTGGTCGAACAGGCTCGCGCGCAGTTGCAAGCGCTGGGCTGGGCTGATTACGACGCTTGGTGGTTGGCGGCGGGTACGGGGACCACGTTGGCGGGGTTGGTGCTTGCAGAGGCGGGGGCGCATCCGGTTTACGGCGCCTTGGCCGTGCCGGATGATCACGGTGTGGCACAGAACATCGGTGCCATCGTACAGGCGGGCTATGAGTTGCTGGACGCCAGCCGAGGTGGCTTCGCCAAAGTCGATCCCGTGCTGCTCGACTTCATCGACACCACGCAGCAAACGTGTGGCCTGCCCTTGGAGCCGCTCTACACCGGCAAGGCGTTAATGGCCTTGAAGGCGCAGGTCGAGGCCGGGCGCTTCACCCCCGGCACTCGCCTGATCTTCGTTCACACCGGCGGCCTTCAGGGCCGTCGAGGCTTCACGGGTTAGCGCGCTTGCCCGGCATCATGCGCAATGCCGTGTTGTCCCGCAGGATGTAGTGGTGGGCGATCCCCGCCAGTGCATGCAGCCCGATCAGCCAATAACCGACCTTGCCAAACCACACATGCCACCCCTCGATCTGTTTGGCCAGGTCCTTGTTCTCGCCGATCAACGGCGGTAATTCCATCCCGTAGAACATCACCGAATGACCCTCGGCACTGACAATCAGCCAACCCGCAATCGGCATGCCGATCATCAACGCGTACAGCGCAACGTGCATCAGGGTCGCCAACAGGGTTTGCCATTGCGGCGGCGCCGGCACGATCTTCGGCGCCACGCCCAGGCTGCGTGCGAACAACCGCAGCCACACCAGCACAAACACGGTGAGGCCGAACATGAAGTGCATCTCCACGATCAACGTTCGCGCACCGCTGCCTTTGGGAAACTGGCCGCGTAATTCAATGCAGGCGTACACCACCGCCAGCAGCACCACCATCAACCAGTGCAGCGCGATCGACATGCTGCTGTAGCGTGTATCGGAGTTTTTCCACGGCATCGCTGGGTTCCTCACTCATCAGGGCAAACCTCCATTCTTGGGTGATGGAGTCCTTTTACTGTATGCCGGTTTTGAGCGGTTTGCCTGGCGTAAGTGGCGTAGTTTTGACCTCGATCAGTAGCTCTGTGGCATTTCTCCACGGGCCAGCCGTGCATTGATGTCGAGGATGACCGCAGGCAGGTCATTGATCGTGTCGATCAGGTAATGCGGGCGCGAGCCTTCGAACATCGCCTCGATACGCTTGCGTTCGCTGGCCAGGGCGGCGCCGTCCAAGGCGCGGAACTGCTCGTAGGTCAGGCCCAGGGCATTGCCGGAGCAGGTCAGGGCCACGGTCCACATCCCGGCGCGGCGGCCTTCGAGGATACCCGGCACGGTGTCGTCGACCTTCACGCACGCCGCCACATCGTCAATACCCAGCGCAATCACGTTGGCCAGCGCCTGGGCTGGCCATGGGCGGCCATTGGGCACTTCGTCGGTAGCGACCACATGGTCGGCGATATAGCCGTTGGTGGCCGCCAGGGCGACGACTTTATCCATGACTTGCTTGGGGTAGCCGGAGCAGGAGCCGATCTTGATGCCTTGCACGCGCAGCCGGGCAATGGTGTCGAGGGCGCCGGGGATCAGCGCCGAGTGTTCGGCGATTTTCTCGATCTGCAAGGGCATGAAGCGCTGGTAGATGGCAGTCACGTCGTCATCCGTGGGCGTGCGGCCGAAGGCTTTGCGGTAGCGTTCGGCGACCTGTGGCTGGTCGCAGAGGGTGCGGATGTGGTCCCACTTGCCCATGCCCATCGGGCCACGGGCTTCTTCGATGGAAACCTGTACGTCGAACTCGGCAAAGGCCTCGACAAAAATCTGCGTGGGGGCGAAGGAGCCGAAGTCGACCACGGTGCCGGCCCAGTCAAGGATGACGGCCTGGAGGGTGTTGGGGGTTTGATAGTTCATCATTCAGATCCTGTGGGTTATGGGGAAATCAAATGTCCAACACTTCCATTTCTTGCAGCACGTCGGCGATCGCTTTGACCGCCGCTCGCATCCCTGCCGCGTCGACATGGCCAATGCAGCCCACACGGAAGGTTTCCACCTGGGTCAATTTGCCGGGATACAGAATGAAACCCTTGGCCTTGACCCGCTCGTAGAAGTCTTTGAACTGATAGCGCGGGTCTCTCGGTGCATGGAAGGTGACGATGATCGGCGCCTGGATGTCAGCCGGCAGGAAGCTGCGCAGTCCCCGTTCGGCCATGCCGTCGAGCAACGCCTGGCAGTTGCTGGCGTAGCGTTTATGCCGCGCGATCAGGCCGCCTTCCTCCTGGTACTGCAGCAGCGCTTCGTGCAGGGCGGCGACTACATGGGTAGGAGGGGTGAAGCGCCACTGACCGGTCTTGGCCATGTAGCTGTGTTGGTCGAACAGGTCCATCGCCAGGGAGTGGCAATTGCCTTGGGCGGCGGCCAGCGCCTGTTTGTTGGCGAAGACGAACCCCATGCCCGGCACACCTTCCAGGCACTTGCCGGAGGCGGCGACCAGGGCGTCGAATGGCACTTCGCGGGCGTCGATCGCCAGCGCGCCAAAAGAACTCATGGCGTCGATGATCAAGCGTTTGTCGTGGGCTTTAACGACCTGAGCGATCTCCGGCAATGGGTTGAGGATGCCGGTGCTGGTTTCGCAGTGGATGAGCGCGACGTGGGTGATGGCCGGGTCGGCGCGTAGCAGACGGTCCACATCGGCGGCGGTCGTGGGCTCATCCTCGGCGGTTTCAAAGGTGCTGAACGCGCGGCCCAAGACTTCGCAGATTTTCGCCAGGCGCTTGCCATACGCGCCGTTGATCAGCACCAGCACCTTGCCGTCACGCGGGACGAGGGTGCCGATGGCGGCTTCGACGGCGAAGGTGCCGCTGCCCTGCAAGGGGACACAATGGTGGCTGCCTTCGCCGTTGAGGATCGCCAGCAATTGCTCGCACACGCTGGCCGTGAGTTGGTTGAAGCGGTCGTCCCATGACCCCCAGTCCACCATCATGGCTTGGCGGGTGCGGTTCGATGTGGTCAGGGGGCCAGGGGTCAGCAGGATCGGCGCGGCAGTGGTCATCTCAAGTCCTCGCAAGGCATCGGGGGTTGAAGCTACGGCGCTTAAATTGCAGTTTGGCTTGTTATCAATCAAATTGTTTGTTGTTATGCGAGCTATCAGTGAGGCCGATAGCCATGAATTTGTTCCAACTGCGTGCATTCGATGCCGTGGCCCGCGAGGGCAGCTTTACTCGTGCCGCCGCACGGCTGTTCATCAGCCAGCCGGCGGTGACCGGGCACATCAAGGCCCTGGAGGAGTACTACCAGATCCCGTTGCTGCGGCGCACCGCGCGACGGGTTGAGTTGACCGAGGAGGGCGCACGCCTGGCGTCAATCACCCGGGCGATCTTTGGCCTGGTGGACGAAGCGCAGACGATGCTGGAGGCCAACCGTCAATTGCTCACCGGGCGGCTGGAAGTGGCAGCGGACGGCCCGCACCTGGTGATGCCAATGATCGCCAGCCTGCGAGCGCGTTACCCGGGGATCACCGTGAACCTGCGCCTGGGCAATGCCCAGGAAACCCTGGCGGCGCTTATGTCCGAGCATGCGGATGTGGCGGTGCTCACCGAAGTGGCGCCGCGCAATGGCCTGCACCTGCAACCGTTGAGTGAGTCGCGGATCTGCGCGCTGGTGCCGGCTGCGCATCCGTGGGCGATGCAATCCGGGGGCATTCGCCTGGCGCAATTGAATGAGGTGATCATGGTGCTGCGCGAACCCAGCTCGATCACCCGGCGTACGTTCGATGAAGCGTGTGCCGCGACCGGTGTAAAACCCAAGGTGCTGCTGGAACTCGACAGCCGTGAAGCGGTGACCGAGGCCGTCGCCGCCGAGTTGGGCGTCGGTGTGGTCTCGTCCATGGAGGTCAGCCAGGACCCACGCGTGCGGGCGGTACCGCTGCTGGGTGATGGCCTGGTGAACCGGCATGTGCTCGGTTGCATGGAGCGGCGCCGGTCGCTGCGCCTGATTCAGGCGTTCTTCGAGCTGGCGCCGGGCTGAAGACTCTCGCGCATGATGTCGAGGAACGTCGCCACCACCCGCCGTGAGCTCTGCTCCTTGAGGCACACCAGGGTTTCTTTCATCCGCTGGCTGCAATCGCGGATCGGCATGGCGTAGACCCGTGAGTCCGCGCCGAACTCCGCCGCCGAGACCACCCCCACGCCAATCCCCACCACCACCGCTTCTCGTGCGGCTTCACGGCCTTCGACCTGGATCGCCGGGCGAATGCGCAGCCCGGCCTGGCTCATCTCCTGCTCCAGGGTCTGGCGGGTGACAGAGCCGGTTTCCCTGAGCACCAGGGGCGTGCCGTCCAGGTCGGCCAGGCAGATAGATTCGCGCCCGGCCCACGGGTGGTTGCGCGCGACAAAAGCCAGTAGCTGGTCGTCGGGCAGGGGCAACGACAAGAGCCGTTCGTCATCGACATCGCGCCCCAGCAAGGCCAGGTCGGCCTGGTAGTTGTACAGGCGAAACAGTGATTCGTCGGTATTGCCGGTTTCGATCTTCACGCTGATGCCCGGGTAGCGCTCGCAAAAACGCGCGATCTGCGGCAGCACGTGGACCGGTGCGTCCACCGCCAGCGTCAGGGTGCCGGTGAGCAGGGCGCGCGAGTCTTGCAGCAGTTCCTCGGCTTCGGCCTGGATCACGAACAGGCGCTGGGTGATGGCGAGCAGGCGTTCACCCAGGTCGGTCAGGCGCACTGCACGTTTGTTGCGATGAAACAGCAACACCCCAAAGCGCTCTTCAAGTTTGCGCACCTGGTCGGAGATCGCCGGTTGCGTGAGGAACAGCCGTTCGGCGGCCTGGGTAAAGCTGCCGTGGACCGCTACGGCGTGAAAGGCTTTGAGTTGCGCATGAGACACCGACATGAACAGACCTCCTACAAGCTCAGCTTATATTTGAAATACGATAAATCGATTTTACCTATTAGTCTGCCGTTGCTTTTATACGCCTCAGTCGCCGTAGGTTGAGTCCTACAACCGCGGTGACCATGAGCCCTGGCAAACAGCGCTCATCTGACCAATGCCGTTCCCCTGGGACCGGTGTTGCAGTGCTCAACAATAAAAAAACAGGCATTTGCTTCGCGATTCTGCCGGCACACTCAACCTGAGGTCAGAACCACCATGAATATCCCTATGGGTAGCATCAAGCGTTGGCGCGTGCAGATTTTCGCCATCACCTGGCTGGCGTACGCCGCCTTTTATTTCACTCGCAAAGCGTTTTCGGTGGCCAAGCTGGGCATTGGCGACGACCCGAGTTTCCCCCTCGATAAAATGATGATGGCCAACCTGGACGGTCTCTACCTGGCGGCGTATGCCGTCGGGCAATTCACCTGGGGGATGTTGGCCGATCGCTTCGGGCCACGGGTCGTGGTGCTGGGCGGCTTGTTGATTTCCGCTGCCGCCGCCCTGGTCATGGGCACGTTCGCGACCTTGCCGATCTTTGTCACATGCATGTTGATCCAAGGCCTGGCGCAGTCCACCGGCTGGTCGGGGTTGTGCAAGAACCTCGGTAGTTTCTTCCCGGCGCAACAGCGCGGACGGGTACTGGGGTTGTGGAGTTCGTGCTACGCGTTCGGTGGCTTGGTAGCCTCACCCTTTGCAGGGTGGTGGGCCTACACCTTGATAGGCAGCTGGCACGCGGCGTTTATCTCCAGTGCGGTGGTGGTGGCGCTGGTGGCGCTGCTGTTCTTTATCTTCCAGCGCAACACGCCGCAGGATGTGGGCTTGCCCGCCGTCGAACCGGAGCCGGCGTTGAGTGCGGAGGAGGCCGCCGCCGAAAAACGCATCAGCGTGCTGGAGCCATTACGCGCGATCTTGCGCAACCGCACGGTGCTGACCCTGGGGCTGGCGTATTTTCTGTTGAAACCGGCGCGTTACGCGATCCTGTTGTGGGGCCCGGTGATCGTCTACGAACAGATGCCGTCGGTGGGCAAAGTGGGGGCGGCGATCGTGCCCACGGCGTTCGAGCTGGCGGGCTTGCTCGGTCCGGTACTGATCGGCCTGGCTTCCGACAAACTCTTTGGTGCCCGCCGCATGCCCGCCTGTGTGCTCAGCCTGCTGGCCCTGACCGTGGCCCTGGCCTTGTTCATGGGGGCGCTGCATACCGGCAGTGTGATGCTGGTGATGGCCTTGCTGTTTGTCATGGGCCTGACCCTGTACGGGCCGGACTCGATGATCAGCAGCACCGCTGCCATCGACTTCGGCACCGCCAAGGCCGGTGCCACCGCGGCGGGCTTTGTGAATGGCTGCGGCTCGGTGGGCGCGATCCTCGGCGGGCTGCTGCCGGGGTACTTCGATACCGTAACGGTGTTTATCGTGTTTGCCGGGGCCGCGTTGTTTTCTTCGCTGGTGTTGATGCCGTACTGGAACGCCCGGCCGGCAGTGCTGGCCCAGGTCGGGGATTTCGTGCCGGACTGTAACGTGGCGGTCAAACCCTTGCGAACCTGAGGGGTATGGCCGGTTTTTTGGTGGATTAGAGCGTTTTTGCCCTATAAACTCTGCCCCCAAAGCGCCGGCCAGTAGACGTTTCGGCGCGATGGATAGAAGAGAGTGAGTCATGGGCGCACAGTGGAAAGTCAAACATAAAGAAGCGGCAGCCAATGCCAAGGGCAAGATCTTCGGCAAGCTGGTGAAAGAAATCACCATCGCCGCGCGCAACGGCGCCGATACCTCGACCAACGCTCACCTGCGTCTGGTGGTGGAACAGGCCAAAAAGGCCTCGATGCCCAAGGAAACCCTGGACCGCGCCATCAAGAAAGGCGCCGGTCTGCTCGGCGAAACCGTGCAGTACCATCGCGTGACCTATGAGGGGTTCGCCCCGCACCAGGTGCCGCTGATCGTCGAGTGCGTGACCGACAACATCAACCGTACCGTGGCGGAAATCCGCGTGGCATTCCGCAAGGGCCAACTCGGTGCTTCCGGCTCCGTGGCCTGGGATTTCAACCACGTCGGCCTGATCGAAGCCTCGCCGGACAGCCCGGACGCCGATCCGGAAATGGCAGCCATTGAAGCCGGCGCCCAGGATTTCGAAGAGGGTGAAGAAGAAGGCACCACCCTGTTCATCACCGAGACCACCGACCTCGACGCCGTACAGAAAGCCTTGCCGGAGCAGGGGTTCACCGTGCTGTCGGCCAAGTTGGGCTATATCTCGAAGAACCCGGTGAGCGGGTTGAGCGATGAGCAAATGGCGGAAGTCGAAGCCTTCCTCGAAGGCTTGGACAACCATGATGACGTTCAGGACATGTTCGTCGGTCTGGCGGGCTAAAACACGCTAACAAATGTGGGCGCTGGCGGGCCTGCGATGAGGTCGTGTCATTCACTTTTTCAGTGATCGATACACCGCTATCGCAGGCACGTCAGCGCCCATATTTGGATTGGGTTTCAGCCCCCGGCTCAGCAGTGCCTCGATTTCGTTGAACCCCGGTCGTGCCAGCACATCAGGCTGACAGCAGCTTTTTTGCAACGCTGCCAGTCCATCACTCAGCTGTTCCTCAACCCGCTCCAACAATTCCCCCAACAATACCCCAAACGCCCGCACTTCAATCCGCTGCAAGGCCCTGGCTTCCACGCTATCGGCCGTGGCATGGAACGACGCCGCGCCAAAATCCCCCAGCAAACAGTCTCCCGCCTCATTCCACAGAATATTGTGGCCGTACAGGTCGCCATGGGTGATGCCGTGGCGATGCAGATGCGCCGCGACCGACGCGATGCCCCGTGCGATGCGCAGCGCCACATCAAGGCTGAAGCGCGTACCCGGTTCATAGATGTCGCGGGTGCACGAAGCCAGGCTGGGCAGGGCTGCGAGGTTGCGGTAGCTCGGGTCGATCAGGTCCATCACCAGCGCGGCCTGGTCATCCGGGTGGCCGACAACGCGGCCTTCTACCTTGATCAGGTTAGGGTGCAGCCCGGCGGCGATGCAGGCCTGCATTTCGTGCAGCGGCGAACCATCGCTGGTGATGCTGCCTTTATACAGTTTGACTGCGACCGGTTTGCCTGACGGTTTCCACAGGGCCTTGCGGATAACGCCGGAGGCGCCTTCGCCAAGGACTTCGGCCAGTTCCAGCTGGGCCCAGGGAATATCCGGCGTGGCGACATCACCTGTCACCTCCACCGCCATTTCCACCGGGTTACCGGCATAGGCCAGCCAAGTCAGGCTTGGCAGGGCCAGCAACCACGCCGGCAACTGGGCGAAACGGTTGGAGGCGATGCGCAGCAATTCAAGGTTGTGGCAGTTGGCCATGCTTTCCGGCAGCTGCGACAGTTGATTGCCGGCCAGCATCAGCTTTTGCAGCAGCGGGCGTTTGCCCAGTTCATCGGGCAATTGGTGGATGCGGTTGTCGGTCAGGATCAGCCAGCGCAACAACGGCGGCAACGCGGCGGCGGGCACGTGGCTGATCTGGTTGGCCTTGAAGCCGATCATGCTCAGCTTGGCGCACAGGCCCAGGCAAGTCGGCAGCTCGGTGAACAGGTTGTCTGAACAGAACAGCACACGCAGGTGGGGCAGGCGATGCAGGTCGTCGGGCAGGCTGCTCAGGGCGTTACCGCTGAGGTTGAGGATCTCCAGGGAGTCGGCCAGTTCGAAGATTTCCTGGGGAAATTCGGTCAGCCCGCAGGACAGGTCCAGGCGCGTGATACCGGCCAGTTGGCCGGCCTTGAGTTGGGCGAGAGTATTCATGAACGCAGCGGTTACTCGGTAAAGGGGCGCAAATGGCGCTCATGATACCGGGTCGTGTGCAGGTTGCGGGTCAGCCTGTTGCAATTGGCCGAGACGGCTGGCGGTGCGGGCGAGGTCGATGGCCTGGCCACTCAGGGCCAGGTCGAGGGGTTGCTCGCCGATCAGGATCAGGTGCTTGTCCCGGTCGTAGAGCACATCCACCAGGTTGATAAAGCGTTGCTGTACGGCAATCGGGCAATCGGCCAGTTGCGGCAGGCCGTCGATGATCCAGTGATCATAGTCTTGGCACAGCAGCAGGTAGTCCATCACGGCGGTCAACTGTTCACAAAGATCGCTGAAGGTGAAAGCAATGGTGCGGCCTGCGTGGTGGCGGCAGATCAACGTCCGGTTGCCGACGGCCAGAGGGCGCGGCGGGCAGTCGGCGGCGGGAAGCCCCAAGGCTTGGCGCTGGCTTGCGTTTGCGGGCCAAACGTACCGACCGCTGGTAAAGCGTTGTGCGCTCTGGGCTTGAGGCAGGCTGCGAAAATCCTGGGGCGAGCTGACTTCCAGCACCGCCATGCGCGCATCGATCAGGTCGATCACCGGCTTGAAGCGCTCGTGGTACAGCGGATTGGGCAGCAGCCCCTGCGGCGCATAGTTGGACGTCACCAGCACCAGCACACCGCGCTCGAACAAGGCTTTGAACAGCCGCGTGATCAGCATGGCATCGCCGATATCGTGGACGTGGAACTCGTCAAAACACAGGACACGGCAGTCCGTCAGCAGTTCATCGAGGGTCACAGCCAGGGCATCGTCCTGCTCACGGTGCGTGAACATACCGCGATGCAGGCGCGCGAAAAAATCATGGAAGTGCACGCGCTGCTTCTCGGCAATCGGCAGCGCTTGGAAAAAGCCGTCCAGCAACCAGCTTTTGCCGCGCCCCACCGGCCCGTGCAGGTACAGGCTGCGGGTAGGTTGGCCGGCGAGCAGGTGCTGGGTTTCTCGGGCCAGGGCAGCAATGGCTCGGGTTTGACCGGCACTGAGGGTATAACCCTGTTGCTCGGCTTTTTGCTGAAAGAACGCGGGGATAGGCGAGGCGTCCAGGGCGTCGGTTTTCTTACCGAGCAGGCGACGGATCAGGGAAAGCGCGGCCAATGCAAGTCACTCTGTATTTCAGTGGTCGCTCACTTTAGGGCGCCCGCCGCGTTTTGACCAATAGAGAAGGGCACTGCCAGCTATCTCGAAAAAGCATGTCACGAGGGTAATCCTGTCCAGACTGGCAGTTTCTCGTTGAGTGACTAACCTTCTACACAGCAGTCACCCCTGTAAAAGGATCTGGGGCAGTGAAGGGACGAGCAGTATTGGCAGTCATGGGCGCGATGCTCTGCAGCACGGCTTACGGTGCACAGCTTCAGGTGGAGGTGCGTATCGACGTGCAGCGGGGCTGCCAACTGGTGGGCACGACCCGCCAAGCGGGCATCGAGCAGCTTGGCGTATTGGATTTCGGCAGCGGCCCGCGTCTGGATGACCCGGCCGGGCCCCTGAGTGCGGCACTGATCAGCCAGCGCCAGCCGCGCCTGGAGTGCAACCCCGACACGCCGTATCAAGTGCGCGTGGATGGCGGCCTGCATGGCGGCACCGGTGAACTTCGTTACCTCAGCGCCACCCCTTCGACCCGACCCATTCCCTATCGCATCTATGCCGACGCCGCGCGGCGCGTGCCGTTGCCGGTGGATGTGCCGCTGAGTGGCCGGGTGCCTGACGCCGGTTTCGTCGACCTGCCGCTGTATGGCCGCATCGAGCCGCTCAAAGACATACCCGCCGTCGGCCGCTACACCGACCTGCTCAAGGTGACGGTCACGTGGTAAGCCGCTATCTGGCCGCGGTGGCCATGGGCGGCCTGCTGGTGCTGGCGGATGACGCGCAGGCGGCTGTCGCCACCGGGTTTATCCAGGCGCGGCTGGTGATCACCGCCAGTTGCGAAGTGAGCAAAGGCGTCGAAAGCGCACCGGTCAACCCCACGGGTGGCACGGCGATGCTCGACTTCGGCAGCCAGGGCCCGACCTGGAACAGCACGCTGGGCGCAGCGGTCTCCGACGGCGACAAGGCGCCGCTGGCGGTGTCGTGCAACCCTTCGGTCTCGAGCTTTACCGTGACCATCGACGGCGGCACCAATGGCGATGGCACTACACGACGCCTGAGCAATGGGCGCCAGATGATTCCGTATCGGCTGTCTGCCGACCCGCAGGGCCGCAGCGCTTACAGCATCGGCCAACAACGCAATTTTGTCGTGGCCAGGGGCACCCAGATACCGATTCCGGTGTTTGGCTCCGTGGTGGCAAATACCAGTGCCTTACCGGCAGGGATCTACACCGACACGTTGACGGTGACACTGGACTGGTAACTCAAGAGGATGAAAACCATGCATGTACTTGTTTCGCGATTAGGTGTCTGTGCACTGGGCCTGGCCATGGCCTCCAGCCTCAACGCGGCGACCACCGTGACCGGGCAGATCACGTCCAGCCTGATATTGATCGCCAGCTGCCAGGTCAACGGCTCTGGAGCCGCCAGCGGCCTTAACTTTGGTAGCTTGAACTTCGGCACCACCAACAGTCTGTTCACCAACGCCGATGCCCAGTTGCTCGGCGGCACCGGCACCGGTGGGGCGCTGTCTATTCTGTGCTCCAGTGGCACCACCCCAGCGGTCAAGGTGCGCGCCGGTGCCCATGACGGTGCGTCTCCGGGTGGCAGTCGTGCGTTGGCCGACGGTGCAGGCAACTTCGTGCCCTACGACTTCTATACCGACAGCGGCCACTCCGCGCTGTTGGCGATTGACGACGTGATCACACTCGCCACCAGTACCGGCGTAGCGCAGACCGTCAACCTCTACGGTCGAGCGGTGGGCAAGGCGGGGCTGCCAGCCGGCACCTACACCGACACCGTGGCCGTGGAACTGACGTTCTAGCGATGTGGCTCAGAGCGTTGCTGGCCTGTGGGCTGGCGGTGCCGCTGCCGTTATCGGCGGTGACCAGCCAAAGCTTCCAGGTGAGCGCGACTATCACACCAGGTTGCCTGGTTGTGGGCGCAGGCTCCAATTATGGCGCGCTGACCTACGGCAGTTACTCGGCCCTGGCTACCAGCACGGTCACGGCGGCGCTGACGGGGGGTGTGACTTTGCAATGCACGCCTGGGGTGACGCTGAGCATGAGCGTCAACGGCGGCCTGCACAGCGGCACCGGGCGCAATTTGCAGCTCAACAGCGGCAGCGCGCGAGTGGCTTACCAGTTGTTTCGGGATGCGGCGTTCAGCCAGAGCCTGGGGATTGGCCAGAGCGTCAACGTGGCCTACAGCGACGCGAATAACATCAACCTGCCCATCTACGGGCGGGTGCAATTGCCGGGCAATCAGCCTGGGGGGGACATACAGCGACACGCTGCAGGTGCAGCTGACGTGGTAAGGCTATCGGTATAAGGAGTGGGGTTATGCGTTCACCTTCCCGGCGGTTGTGGGCCGCGGGTATTGCCTTGAGTGCGGTGTGCACGGCGGGGGTCGTACAGGCGGCCAGCTCGGTGCTGATCTGGCCCATCGATCCAGTGCTGGAGGCCGACCAACAGGCCAGCGCGCTGTGGCTGGAAAACCGTGGGACCGAAACCGCGAGCCTGCAGATACGCGTGTTCGCGTGGAGCCAGAGCGGTTTCGATGAGCAATACCAGAACCAGCGCGATGTGATCGGCAGCCCGCCGGTGGCGCGAATCGAGCCAGGGCAAAAACAACTGGTACGCCTGACCCGCACCCGCGAAGTGCCGCCGGGACAAGAGTTGGCCTACCGCATCATCATTGATGAAATCCCTTCGCCGCTGCAGGTGCCGGCGCCGCCAGAGGGCAAGAATACGGCGGCGGCTATTCGCTTCCAGATGCGTTACTCGGTACCGCTGTTTGCCTACGGCGCGGGCCTGTGGAGCAAGGAAGACAGCACACGCCAGCGTGATCCCAAGGGCGCCGGCAAGCCGGACTTGAGTTGGCAGAAAGTCACGGTGGCGGGGCGCAATTACCTCGAAGTACGCAACCAGGGCGCCGTGCATGCGCGCCTCACCGATGCTTCATTCAAGCAGGGCGGGCAGACACGGCCCTTGGTGGACGGTTTGCTTGGCTATGTCTTGCCGGGCGCGACCATGCGCTGGCCGGTGCCGGATGGGCTGTCGGCTGACCAGCCCCTGCAGGTCAGGATCAACGGCGCGCAGCAGTTGGAGAACCTTGCGCCGACACGGTAACCGGGTGTAACGGGGCGGGAAGCTCCGGGATTTAAACGGATGGAGATGTCCATTGAAGGACACAACGCCATGTGTGAGTCGTGGTTGGACTCGAGGTCTATGGCCGTCGGTAGCAATGGTAAGCGGGCTATGGGGCGCAATGATTGCGCCGCAGGGCGTGGCTGGCGACCTGCCACCGCCCCCGAGCAGTATGGAGGCTGTCGCCGATGCACAGTTGTTTCTGGAACTGGTGGTCAATCAGATGGACACCGGCCGCGTCATCGCGGTCGATCAACGGGCCGGGCAGCTCTATGTGCCGGCCAGTGCGCTGCAGGATGTGGGCATGAAGCTGCCCGGTGAACTGAGTGGCAGCGTGGCGTTGGACACGCTCCCGGGTCTGCACAGTGACTACGACAGCAACGCTCAGCGCCTGCTGCTGGATGTGCCGCCTGCGTGGTTGAAAGAGCAGTTCATCGGTAACCGCAACGCCTATCCGCGCACCCAGGCGATGAGCAGTTTCGGCGCCTTGCTCAACTATGATCTGTATTTCAGCGACACCGACGAAGGCGGCAGCTACCTCGCCGCCTGGAACGAAGTACGGCTGTTCGACAACTGGGGCACCTTGTCCAATACCGGCCAGTATCGCCAGACCCTGGCCGATGGCGTGAGCAGCAGTACGTTCAACAATGGCTATCGGCGCTATGACACCACCTGGCGTTTCTCCGATGACGAACGGCTGCTGACCTACGAGGCCGGTGACGTGATCAGCGGCGCCTTGCCCTGGAGCAGTTCGGTGCGCCTGGGGGGGGTGCAGTTTTCCCGTGACTTTGCCGTACGCCCGGACCTGGTGACCTACCCGCTGCCGCAATTTGCCGGTGAAGCCGCTGTGCCGTCGTCGGTTGACCTGTTCATCAACGGCTACAAATCCGACAGTGCGCTGCTGCAACCGGGGCCTTACACCCTGACCAACGTGCCGTTTATCAACGGTGCAGGCGAAGCGGTCGTGGTGACCACCGACGCCCTGGGCCGCCAGGTGTCGACCACGGTGCCGTTTTATGTAACGAGTACGCTGCTGCAAAAAGGCCTGACGGATTTCTCGGTGGCTGCCGGTTCCTTGCGCCGGGAATACACCTTGAAAGATTTCGCCTACGGGCCTGGCGTTGCCAGCGGTACCTTTCGTTATGGTTATTCCGACAACCTGACCCTGGAAAGTCACGCCGAAGCCTCCAGTGACCTGACCCTCGGCGGACTGGGTGGCAACCTGCGGCTGGGCAACTTCGGCGTGCTCAATACCGCCGTCAGCCAAAGCCAGTTCGAAGGCCGCGGCGGCCAGCAACTGAGCCTGGGCTATCAATACAACAGCATGCGCTACAGCCTGTCGTACCAGCGGGTCGAGCGGCGCGACGAGTACGCCGACCTGACCCTGGTCGACACGCCCTATGCCAGCCTCAGCAAACGCAGCGAGCAAGTGACCTTGAGCCTTAACCTTGAGCGCTTCGGCAGCCTGGGCGTAGGTTACTTTGACGTGCAGGCAGCGGACGATTCTCGAACGCGCTTGCTCAACCTCAGTTGGAGCAAGCCGCTGTGGCGCAACACCAGCTTCTACCTGTCGGCCAACCGTGAGATCGGCGACAGCAACTGGGCGATGCAGGCGCAGTTGGTGATTCCGTTTGATCTCAACGGCAGCCTGGCCTTGAGCACCGAGCGCAGCAAGGATGGCGCCAGTCGCCAGCGCCTCAACTACAGCAGTGCGGTGCCCAGCGAGGGCGGGGTGGGTTACAACCTCGGTTATGCCCAGGGTGATGGCCCGGCGTACCGGCAGGCCGATCTGACCTGGCGCTTGCAGTCGGTGCAGTTGCAGGCCGGTGTGTACGGCAGCAGCGACGCCGAGACGCGTTGGGCGGATGCCAGTGGCTCGCTGGTGTGGATGGGCGGCGACACTTTTGCTGCCAACCGTATCAATGATGCCTTTGTGGTGGTGAGTACTCAGGGCTTCGCCGGGATTCCGGTGCGCTATGAAAACCAACTGGTGGGTGAAACCGACCGCAACGGTCATCTGCTGGTGCCGTGGAGCAGCGCGTATTACCGCGCCAAGTATGAAATCGATCCGCTGAACCTGCCGCTCAACGTGCAGAGCCCGAATGTGGAGCAGCGTGTATCCGTGCGGCGCGGCAGCGGTTATCTGCTGGAGTTTCCGCTGCGCCGGGTGCTTGCGGCCAGCGTCACGCTGGTGGACACCCAGCACCAGGAATTACCCCTGGGCAGCCTGCTGGTGCACGAGCAAAGCAACCAGCAGGCGGTGGTCGGCTGGGATGGCCTGGTGTACCTGGAAAACCTCTCGGCGCATAACACCTTGCAGGTCACACTGGGGGACGGGCGCACGTGTCAGGCGCGATTCGATATCGACGAGCAGCAGCAGGGCATGCCGTTGATCGGGCCGTTGGTGTGCCAATGAGAGGTTTGGGATGGCTGTCGCTCACCGGGCTGTTGTGTTCGGGGCAGGCGATGGCGCTGTGTTCGACGGTGGCGACTGCTCCGGTGAGTTTTGGCTCGGTGAGTTCGATCAACGTGCGCACCGCGACGCAAAACAGTTCGACCCTCAATGGCGGTTTGAGCTGCACGGCCTCATTGATCGCCCTCGGCACCAATGACCACTTCTATGCCACGATCACTTCAACCACCAGCGGCATGGTCGGCCCCACGGGGGATGTGATCGGTTATACGATTTATGGCAATAACACCACCACGTTCCCGATTAACCGGGGGATCCAGTTCGATTTCGGTCCCAATGGCATTGCGACCAGCGCGGGGCTTTTGACGGGGCCGGGCAGCAAGAACCTGCCGCTTTACGTGGGCAGTATTACTGGGACGAATGTAGCGGCCGGGGTGTATACCGAAGTCTTGAGCGTCGCGTGGACCTGGGATTATTGCATCGGCCTGGGCGTTGGCAACTTGTGCATATTGCGTGACAAGAACCTCACCCCCCAGGTCAAGCTCCTGACCGTGAGCATGACCGTCACCAACGACTGCCAGATCACTGCACCCAATATCAGTTTTGGCAGCGCGCCCGTCATCAGCGGCTTTACCCCGGTCACCGGCCAGACCATCAGCATTTCCTGCACCAAGGGCAGTGCTTACAGCGTAGGTTTGAGCGATGGCCAGAACGCCGTCAGTGTGGGCGGGCGACGCCGGATGGTCTCAGGCAGCAACTACTTGGCCTATGACCTCTTCAAAAGCGCCGGTACCACGCGCTGGGGCAGTGTCGGCGCTGCGCGTCGCGACAGCTCCACCGCCGAGATCAACCCCGGCAATGGCCTGGGCATTGGCAGCCAGGTGTTCAACTATAACGCCCGGATCTACACCGACCAGTCCACCCCGCCCGCGGGCACCTACCTGGACAACGTGGTGCTCGACGTCGGCTTCTAGAATTTCAGCAGCGGCGGGCCGGGCTGATCCACCGGGCTGACCAGCGCATAGTTATAGCCGGCACCGGACCAGTATTGCGCTTGCAAACCATCGGCGCTGCGGCTGCCCCGAGGCAGGAAGCCGTTTTCCGGGCCTGGCGGGCGGATATAGAAACTGATGCGCCGGCCTTGCGGGTCCTCGTACAACACCATGGCGGCGGCGCCTTGCTCGGTGGTGAGCAGGCGCCCGCTGACCGGGGTGAACCCGGAGGTGCTCAAGTCCGGCAGGCGGTGTGCCTGGTTGAAGTAGCGATCGAGCCAGGCCTGCATCGTGCCGCCGCCCTGCACCTTGTAGTCGGCGGGCATGATGCCGTCCTGGGCAAACAAGCGGAACGCCTGCATGGCATCGGCCATGGGCAGTTGGGCGGGCTGGGTGGCTTCACGGGCGTGCCAGCCGCCGATACCGCCGAGGCTGACGGCGAGAAGCAGCACGGCGGCCGTAGCAAACTGTCGACGCGATTGGCGCTTCATGCGCTGGCGGATCAGGGCCGGGTCCAGGTCCGGGTTGGCCGGCTGCTGCAGGGCGCCGCCCAGCGCTGCACGCAGCAACTGCGCGTCGTGTTGCCAGGCATGGACCTGCGCGGCGACGTCCGGGTGCGCCGCCAAATAGGTCTCAAGCACGCGGCGATCACTCTCCAGCAGTTGGTGATCGACGTAGGCATGCAAATCGCGTTCGCTGGGGGGCAGGCTGATCATTTGAGTATCCGCAGGGAAGGGCTGGCAATTTCGCCATCACTGAGTAGACGCAGGGCTTGGCGCGCACGGGACAGGCGCGACATCACGGTGCCGATGGGCACCTCAAGGATCTCGGCGATTTCCTTGTAGCTCAGGCCTTCGACCGAGACCCACAGCAGCAGCGCACGCTGCTCGGTGTTGAGTTGATCGAAGGCTTGCAGGGTCGACTGGGCGATCACCGTACGTTCCACCGACGGCTGCGCATCGTCGCGTCCGGTGAAAAATTCGAGCATGCGAGCGTAGCGCCGGGTACGGCGGTGGGCATCGAGGAACTGCCGGTAGAGGATCGAAAACAGCCAGGCGCGCAAATCGCCTTCGACGCGTTTGTCGGCCCAACTGATGATTGCCCGTTCCAGGGTCGACTGCACCAGATCGTCGGCGCTGCTGGCGTTACGGGTCAGGGACACGGCAAAGCGCCGCAGCCTGGGGATGAGTTCACGTAACTGTTCGTCGAGTTCATGCATGGGTATCTGGCTGGTCACTACGCTGGGACTAGAGAGACGTGCGGCGTTGACGATTATTCCGCGTGCCAGGAAATAAATCCGAGGCCAGGGAATAGAGCCGATCGGCGTTCGTCTTAATGCTCCGACCTTATGTTCATCCCTAAGGCCTTTGGCCCTGGAGTTCCTTCATGGTAGATCACTCATCACCGCCCCGTCCTCCGCTGAGCACTGCGAGCCTGATCGCGCGCCTGGCGGGTATCGGTGCCGTGGTTGCGGTTGTGGCGGGGGCTTTTGCCTACGTCAATGGCAGCCTCGACCCGCAGCGCCTGCGCCCTAAAACCCTGGTCAATGCCTTGGAAACCAACAATGGCGTGCACCCTGGGTTCCGCCGTAACCACGCCAAGGGCGTGTGCGTGGCCGGGTATTTCCAGAGCAGCCCCGAAGCCCGTGCCTACTCCAGTGCCCAGGTGTTCAGTGAGGCCAAGACCCCACTGATTGGCCGATTTGCGCTGCCCAGCGGCAACCCCTATGCGCCGGACAGCAGTGTACCGATCCGCAGTTTTGCCGTGCAGTTCAGCCAGGCCAACGGCCAACAGTGGCGCACCGGCATGAACAGCATGCCGGTGTTCCCAGTGGGCACGCCTGAGGCGTTCTACCAACTGCTCAAGGCAGGTGCGCCGCAGCCCTCCACCGGCAAACCGGACCCGGCGAGCATGCCGGCATTCTTTGCCGCCCATCCCGAGACCGCGCCGTTCCTGGCGTGGGTCAAATCCGCCAAGCCTTCGGCCAGCTATGCGACCGAAACCTACAACGGCATCAACGCGTTCTTCCTGGTGGGGGCCGATGGCAAGCGCCAGGCCGTGCGTTGGGGCGTAGTGCCGCAGAGTCAGGACGCAGCGGGCGATACTGCGCCTGCCGGCAGTGATTTCCTGGAAAAGGACCTGGTACAGCGCCTCGCTACCGGTCCGTTGCGCTGGCAGTTGAACATGACCCTGGCCAATCCCGGCGATCCTTTGGACGATGCAAGCAAAGCCTGGACCGGCGAGCATAAAGTCATCAACGCCGGCACCCTGGTGTTGCAAAGCAGCCAGCCGCAAGCGGACGGGGATTGTCGCGATATCAACTTTGATCCACTGATTCTGCCCAGCGGCATTGAAGCCTCCAATGACCCGTTGCTGGCGGCACGTTCGGCGGCGTACGCCAGCTCGTACCTGCGTCGCGCCGGTGAAGTCAGCCCGTTGCACAGCGCCCCTCAGGAGTTGAAGCCATGAATGTCCAACCACGGTTTTTTGCCCCCCTGGCGCGCCTGCTGCATTGGCTGATGGCGCTGATGGTCATCGCCATGCTGTTTATCGGCGCGGGGCTGGCGGCTTCTGTTTCGCAGCGGCATGAGTGGCTGATCCACCTGCACAAGCCGTTGGGTATCGCGATTCTGGTATTGGTGATCGTGCGCTTGGTGGTGCGCTTTTCTACTCGCCAACCGCCGTTGCCTGCCGACTTGCCGCTGTGGCAAGTGCTGGCGGCCAAGGCCTCCCACCTGGTGTTGTATGCCCTGATGCTGGTCTTGCCGCTGCTGGGCTGGGCGATGATCTCTGCGGCGGGTGATCCAGTGATGCTCAGCAGTTCGGTGCAGTTGCCAGCGCTGGTGGGAGCGAACGCGCCACTGTTCGCGGTGCTGCGCAGGGCCCATGGGTTCCTGGCCTATCTGCTATTCCTGACGGTGCTGTTGCACCTGGCGGCGGCCTTGTTCCACGGGTTGATCCGTCGTGACGGCGTGTTGCAAAGCATGACCGGCAGCCAGGACTGAAACAGCTTTCGGGGGCAGTGTGGCCAGCCAGTAGACCAGCGCCAGCAGGTTGATGGCTGCGCCGAGGACACACACCCCGATCCAGCCGCCCCAGGCATACATGGCCGTTGCGCTGATGGAGCCCAGCGCACTGCCCACCGAGTAAAACAGCATATATCCGGCCACCAGCCGACTCTGGGCATTGGGGCGCACGGCGTAGATCAGGCTCTGGCTGGTGACATGCACGGCTTGCAGGCCCAGGTCGAATACAATCACGCCGAGCAACAAGGCCCACAACGAGGATTGGGTGAAGCCGATTGCGACCCATGACAGCAGCATCAGCAGCAGGGCTGTGCCACTGGTCCATTGGGCCAGCCCTTGGTCGGCCAGGCGCCCGGCGCGGGCGGCACCTAAGGCTCCGGCGGCGCCGGCGAGTCCGAACAGGCCGATTTGCGTGTGGGAAAGCGACAACGGCGGGGTGCTCAGGGGCAGTACCAGCGGCGTCCACAAGACAGTGCCGGCGGCGAAAATCAACATCGCCAGCACGGCGCGGTCACGCAGGACTTTCTCCTCCTTGAACAAGCTGAACACCGAGCGGATCAATGCGCCATAAGTGCCGCTGGCGCGCGGTGGCTCGGTGCTTGGCAATACACGCCACAGCAAGATCGCCATCAAGAGTGTCAGGCCTGCCGACAACAGGTAGACCGAGCGCCATCCCGCCAGGTCGGCCATCGCGCCGGAAACCGAGCGGGCCAGCAACAAACCGACCACGATACCGCTGGTGACCAACCCCACCACATGGCCGCGCTGTTCAGGCGATGCCAGATGAGCGGCCAGTGCCACCAGCACCTGGGCGACCACTGCCAGCAGCCCGGTCAGTGCCATGCCGGCCAGCAGCCAGAAACTGCTTGACGACAATCCCACCATCAGCACGGCCAGGGTGGAAAGCAGCAGTTGGCTGACGATCAGTCTGCGCCGGTTGAGCAGGTCCCCCAGTGGCACCAGCAACAACAGGCCCACCCCATAGCCAACCTGGGTGAGGGCGATGATGATGCCGACAGTGGCGTGGTCCATGGCAAAGGTTTCAGCCATGGCGTCGAGCAGCGGCTGGGCGTAGTAGACATTGGCCACCGACAGGCCACAGGCGACGGCGAGCAGCAATACTACGGCGCCGCTCAAAGGGGATGACGACATGCGAATAATCCTTGTGTGGTTTCAAAATGAAACTCGTTGTACGGTAAGGATTCTGGTTTTATATTGCAACTACATAACTGGTCGACGACAGGCAGCCCGATGGTCAAGCTCACCCGCTTTGAAAGCGCCGAATGCCCGGTGGCGCGCTCGTTGGACGCAATTGGCGATGGCTGGTCGCTGCTGATCATTCGCGATGCATTCGACGGGATTTGCCGTTTTGGTGAGTTTCAGCGCAGCCTCGGAATGGCCAAGAACATCTTGTCCACGCGCTTGCGCAGCCTGGTCGCCCATGGGGTGCTGGAGATCGTGCCGGCGTCGGATGGCAGTGCGTATCAGGAGTACGCCCTGACGGAAAAGGGTCGAGGCCTGTTCCATGTAATCATCGGATTGCGGCAGTGGGGCGAGGGATTTTTCTATGGGGCAGAGGAGAAGCATTCGGTGATGGTGGACCGCGCCAACGGCGAGCCGCTGCGAGCGCTGGAGTTGCGCTCGGCGGATGGGCGCTTGCTGGGGCCCGAGGATTGTCGGCGGGTGCCCGCCGACTCGGTTTAGCGTAAGACGTCGACGATATCGGCTACGCTGCTCAACACATCCTTGCCCAGTTGCATCGAACGTTTACCTGACCAACCGGTGAGCAGGTTGGGGGCGTCGTCGTTGTCCTTGAAGGGCATTTCCAGGGTCAGGGACAGGCAGTCGTACTGCTGACCGACTGCATTGCACGCCAGGGTCATGTTGGCTTCGCCCGGCAGGTCGCGGGTGTAGCCGTAGGTGGTCTGGAAGTCGCGGGTCAGGCTGCTCAAGTGGCTGCGGAAGTGTTTTTCCAGCGTCTCGATGCGCGGCGTGTAGCCGGGGTTGCCTTCGCATCCGGCGGTGAAAACGTAGGGGATTTCCTCGTCGCCATGGATATCGAGGAACAGGTCTACGCCGTATTTCTCCATCTGTTGTTGCACGAACAACACTTCCGGGCTGATCTCCTGGCTGGCGCTCTGCCACGCACGGTTGAGGTCCTGGCCCGCGGCATTGGTGCGCAGGTGGCCATGGAACGCCCCGTCCGGATTCATATTGGGCACCAGGTACAAGTCGGCGACTTTCAGCAGTTTTTTCAGCTCGGCGTCACCGTCCTGTTGCAGGCGTTCGATGATGCCTTCCATAAACCATTCGGCCATGTGTTCGCCGGGGTGCTGTTGGGCGATGATCCAGACCTTGCGGCGGCCTTTGCCGCCTTTGCCGCGACGCAGCAGTTGGATATCACGACCTTCGACACTTTTACCGGTCGCCAGCAATTGGGTGCCGGCGCGAGTCAGGGCCTGCTCGATCAGCCAGTCGTGGCGCTCACGGCTGTAGGGTTCGAAATAGGCAATCCAGGCGTGCTTCTCGCGGGTCTCAAGGCTGATATGCAGGATTTCCCCATCAAAGCGCGAGGGCACCCGAAACCAGTTGATATTGTCGTAGGAGGCCACGGCGTTGTAGCCGCTCCACGCGTGCGGGTAAGACGACTTGCCCGCATTGCTCAGGCGAAACGTGTGGGTGTGGCCCACGTGCATGCCTTCGGCCTTGAAGTGGAACCATTGGTAATGTTGGCTACGGGTGTCGGGTTTGATTGCCAGCAACAACTGATGGGAATCGTGGGCATCCAGTACCTGGATATTGCCACTGTCGAAGTCGGTGCTGATCTTGATGGAGGTCAAGGCCACGGTCATAGTCTGGTTGCCTGATTATGAGTGTTGTGGCGGCTATATTACACAGGAGTCCGGTAAAGACTGGATGCAAAATTGTTGCACGGGGGGAGGGGGCGTCATCCTTGACGCCGCAGCAGCTTAGAATCTATGAGATTGATTCTCAAGCGCTATTTCGCAAAGATCTGGGCTAGAGCGGTCGACTGGCTTTCTTTTGACGATGGTCTTTTGCTACCATGCGCGTCATCAAGCAACACACAGTCTTCATTAGCCTGAAGCCATGCCAGGGAAACTGGCAAAAAAAAGACCCGGCCAAAGAGCCGGGTCAAAAACCGTGATTAGCCTGATGAGGAGATATTCCAAGAGTCCGACCTAAGGTCCCTTGGTCTATCGACTGATCTCGCGATCAGCTAGGTCCAATAATAATCATTATCATTTGCAAGTCAAATGTTTTTATCCGTCAGATAGAAATATTTTTCTCTGTGCCTGTTATCCGTTCGCGTGAGCCGCTGGCACTTGCAACGACCGCTCCACCATCGCCTTCGCCATATCAATCAAATACACCACCGAAAACGCCAGGTCGCGATGATTGCCCTGATGGTTGTTCGCTGATTCATAGGCCGTGGCTGCGGCACTGCGCAACAAGTCCGAGGCGTGCACCAGGGCTTCCTCCTGGCTGATGCCTGGCTTGATGGCGAACAGGGCGTCGTCAGGGGCTGCTGCCGACATCTCCTCTTTCAAGTAAAAGTCCAATGCGCGCCGGGCGGCACCGCTGCTGCGTAGCACGTGCAGGTCGTGTTCTTCTGGGGTTTCGGGTAGCAGATACGGGCTGGTCGTCATAAGGGGCGGTACTCTGTTGTGGGTGTCGAAAACCTTATGTTCGATGATAGTACGTATCGTATTTGTGTCGTTTTATGGATTACTACAAACTGTTTATTGCCCTGAACACTGCATGACGTATTGTCAGCTCCATGGATAACTGGATAGCGTTGGTCAAGGCCAACATGGAAGACCGCAAGGTCACGCAGGGTGAATTGGCTGAACGCCTGGGCATGTCCCAGGGCGGCGTTGGCCACTGGCTCAACAAGCGCCGTGCGCCGAACCTGACGGACATGAACCGGGTACTGACGGCGCTGGGGCTGGGGTACCTGGAAGTTGCGCTGGATATTCGCGAGCGGGCCGAAGAAGCGCTTCCGGAGAAAAACTACAACCCGTATTTCCGCTACCCGGTCAGCGATTGGAAAGGGCTGTGCGAGGTCCGCGAAGAGCGGGCGACCTATGGCGCGGCCCGTTTCGAATTGAGCGATTATCATGCCCAGGGCGACGCTTTCTGGCTGCCGGTCACAGGCGACGCCATGACCGCGCCCAGCGGCCTGAGCGTCAGCGCGGGCATGATGATCCTGGTCGACCCGGCCATCAAGGCCGAGCCCGGTAAACTGGTGGTCGCCCAAGGAGCTGCGAACCCCCAGGCGACCTTCCGCCAGTTGCTGGAAGAAAGCGGCCAGCTCTACCTGGTGCCGCTCAATCCCACCTACCCAAAGCAGCCCTTCACTGACGACTGCCACATCCTTGGCGTCGTGGTTCAGGCCATGGCAAAGTTCTAACCGGCCGGTTCGAGTTCCACCAGCGCGCAACCTTCTGCAACCATTTCACCTTCCTGGCAGAACAACGCCATGACCACTCCAGCCTGGGGCGCGCGAATGCTGTGCTCCATCTTCATGGCCTCCAGCACCACCAGTTGCGTGCCGGCGTCGACGTGTTGGCCCACCTCCACCAGCACACGTACGATGCTGCCGTTCATCGGTGCCGTCAGGCCGCCCTGGTGCGACTGGTTGGCCTCAACGGCCGCAATCGGGTCGAACAGCGTCACGCCGTGCATCTCGCCGTCCCAGCGCAAAAACACACTGCCTTCGCTGCGCACTGCCAGGTGGCTGCGACGTACGCCCTGTCGCTCGATCAGCAGCTGCTCGCCGCGCAATGGCGGCGCATCCGCGGCCAGCGTCACCAATCGATCCTGGCCAGTGCAGCTCAAGTGCAACGACACTTCGGCAGGTAACCCAGCACGAAATCCGCGCTTATCCCCCCAAGGCCCATCTTCCGGCGGCAAACTCTGTATGAATGCCGATCCGGCCGCCTGCCAGAATTCATCACTCAAGTCCCCTGGGGCCGGCAGCAACTCCTCCTGATAGCGCGGAATAAACCCGGTATCCAATTCGGCTGCCGCAAACGCTGGATGCCCGATAATGCGCCGCAAAAAGCCCAGGTTGGTCTTGAGTCCGCCGATGGCAAACTCATCCAGCATGGCCAGCAACCGCAATCGCGCCTGCTCACGGTCTTCGCCCCAGGCAATCAGTTTGCCGAGCATGGGATCGTAGAACGGCGACACGCTGTCGCCTTGTTCGACACCGCTGTCCACACGACGCCCCGGCCCCGGTGCGGATTCGCGGTACAGCGCCAGGCGTCCGGTGGCGGGCAGGAAGTCATTGGTCGGGTCTTCGGCATACAGCCGCACTTCGATCGCATGGCCCGTCAGCGGCACTTGCTCTTGATTGATCGGCAACGCCTCGCCCTGGGCGACACGGATCTGCCAGGCCACCAAGTCCAGGCCGGTGATCGCCTCGGTCACCGGGTGCTCCACCTGCAGCCGCGTGTTCATCTCCATAAAGAAGAATTCGCCACGCGCGTCCAGCAAGAACTCCACGGTGCCTGCGCCGACATAGCCGATGGCCTGGGCCGCACGCACGGCGGCTTCGCCCATGGCCTTGCGTTGTTCACCACTCAATCCCGGTGCCGGGGCTTCTTCGACGACCTTCTGGTGGCGACGCTGGATCGAGCAGTCTCGCTCATTGAGATACAGGCAATGCCCGTGCTGATCGGCAAACACCTGTATCTCCACGTGACGTGGCTTGAGCAGGTACTTTTCCACCAACATCTGCCCGTTGCCGAAGGACGACAGCGCCTCGCGCTGTGCCGAGGCCAGGGCCTCGGCCAACTGGCTGACATCCTCCACCACCTTCATGCCCTTGCCGCCACCACCGGCCGTGGCCTTGAGCAGCACGGGGTAGCCGATGCGCTCGCAGGCTGCGCGGAAGGTTTCCAGGTCTTGGGCTTCGCCGTGGTAACCCGGCACCAGAGGCACGCCGGCGGTTTCCATCAGCGCTTTGGCGGCCGATTTGCTGCCCATGGCGTCGATGGCCGAGGCGGGCGGGCCGAGGAAGATCAAACCAGCCGCTTCAATCGCGCGGGCAAAACCGGCGTTCTCCGACAAAAAACCGTAACCCGGATGAATCGCCTGGGCGCCGCTGGCCTGGGCTGCGGCGATCAGTTTGTCGATTTGCAGGTAGCTATCAGTGGCCTTGCTGCCGCCCAGGTCGACACGGATATCCGCTTCGCGGCTATGGCGCGCATCGCGGTCGATGGCGCTGTGCACCGCCACGGTGGTCAGGCCCATGGCCTTGGCGGTGCGCATTACCCGGCAAGCAATCTCGCCACGGTTGGCCACCAGCAGAGTTGTCAACGTGCTCATGAACGCGGCTCCTGGGATTGCCAGCTGGGTGGACGTTTTTGCAGGAAGGCACGCAGGCCTTCCTGGCCTTCAGGGCTGACACGTATGCGCGCAATGGCATTTTCGCAATAGCGGCGCAGGGCCGGGGTGAGGGCGCCGTGGCCCACTTCGCGCAGCAAGTCCTTGCTGGCGCGCATTGCCGCCGGGCTGTTCTGCAGCAGGTTGGCGATCCATTGCTCGACTTGTTGATCCAGTTCGTCGACTGGATAGCTTTCTGCCAACAAACCGATCTCCCGTGCCCGCGGGCCGCCGAAGCGCTCAGCGGTCAGCGCATAGCGCCGCGCTGCACGCTCGCCGATGGCCTGTACCACGAACGGGCTGATCACCGCCGGTGCGAGGCCGATACGCACTTCCGACAGGCAGAACTGCGCATCGTCGGCGCCAATCGCCATGTCGCAGCAACTGATCAACCCCAGCGCACCGCCATAGGCCGCGCCTTGCACCACCGCGAGGGTGGGAATCTTCAGCTTGGCCAGGTTGTACATCAACTCCGCCAGTTCGCGCGCATCGTCCAGGTTGGTGTGGTAATCCAGCTCGGCGGATTGCTGCATCCAGGCCAGGTCGGCCCCGGCACTGAAGTGCTTGCCGCGCCCGCGCAGCACCAGAAAACGCAATGATGAATCACCTTGCACCTGGTCGAGGGCGATGATCAGTTCGCGGATCATTTCGGCATTGAACGCGTTGTTCTTGGCTTCGCGACTGAGCCACAGCGTGGCAAAGCCACGACGGTCGGTGATCAGTTCGAGGGTATTGAAATCGCTCATGCAGGGAGCTCCATGATGATAAGAGGTCTCCTGTAGGCGCGAGCAAGCTCGCTCCTGCAGGTTACATGCGGAACACGCCGAAGCGGCTCGGCTCGATGGGGGCATTCAGCGAAGCGGACAAGGCCAGGGCCAGCACGTCTCGGGTCTGCAGCGGGTCAATCACACCGTCGTCCCACAGGCGTGCGCTGGAATAGTAGGGGTGGCCCTGGGTTTCGTACTGGTCGAGGATCGGCTGCTTGATCGCGGCTTCTTCTTCAGCGCTGAAACCCACGCCGGCGCGCTCAGCCTGCTCACGCTTGACCTGCACCAGCACGCCGGCGGCCTGTTCGGCGCCCATCACGCCAATGCGTGCATTCGGCCACATCCACAAGAAGCGTGGGTCATAGGCGCGGCCACACATGCCGTAGTTACCGGCGCCAAAGCTGCCGCCGATGATCACGGTGAACTTTGGCACCTTGGCGCAGGCCACTGCGGTGACCAGCTTGGCGCCGTGCTTGGCGATGCCACCGGCTTCGTATTTCTGGCCGACCATGAAGCCGGTGATGTTCTGCAGGAACAGCAGGGGAATCCCGCGCTGGCACGCCAACTCGATAAAGTGCGCGCCTTTTTGCGCGGCTTCGGCAAACAGGATGCCGTTGTTGGCCAGGATCGCAATCGGGTAGCCGTGCAAGTGCGCAAAGCCGCATACCAGCGTGGTGCCAAACAGCGCCTTGAACTCATCGAACACCGAACCGTCCACCAGCCGCGCGATCACTTCGCGCACATCAAAGGGTTGCTTGGCGTCGGCGGGGATCACGCCGTACAGCTCTTCGCTGCTGTAAAGCGGCGCCACGGGCGTACTTTGCAGCAACTCGCCCTGTTTGCGCCAATTGAGGTTGGCCACGCTGCGCCGGGCCAGCGCCAGCGCGTGTTCATCGCTGTCGGCATAGTGATCGGCCACGCCGGAGATCTTGCAGTGCACATCGGCACCGCCGAGGTCTTCGGCACTCACGACTTCACCGGTCGCGGCCTTCACCAGTGGCGGCCCGGCGAGGAAGATGGTGGCTTGCTGGCGCACCATGATCGCTTCATCCGCCATGGCCGGCACGTAGGCGCCACCGGCGGTGCACGAGCCCATCACCACCGCAATCTGCGGAATGCCCTGTGCACTCATGTTGGCCTGGTTGAAGAAGATCCGCCCGAAGTGCTCGCGGTCGGGGAACACCTCGTCCTGACGCGGCAGATTGGCGCCGCCGGAGTCGACCAGGTAGATGCATGGCAGGCGGTTCTGCTCAGCGATGGTCTGGGCGCGCAGGTGTTTTTTCACGGTGAGCGGGTAGTAGGAGCCGCCTTTCACCGTCGCATCGTTGGCGACAATCATGCATTCGACGCCTTCCACCCGGCCGATCCCGGCAATCACTCCGGCGGCGGGTACGTCCTCGCCATACACCTGATGGGCGGCCAATTGGCTGAGTTCAAGAAACGGCGAGCCGGGGTCGAGCAACCGATTGATACGTTCACGGGGCAACAGTTTGCCGCGTGAGGTGTGCCGCTCCTGGGCCTTGGCGCCGCCGCCTTGTTGCACGTGGGCAAGCAGGCTGTGCAGGGCGTCGACCTGTTGGCGCATCGCCGCGCTGTTGGCGGCAAACTCCGCCGAGCGCGGGTTGAGTTGGGTATGCAAGGTGGCCATGGTGCGCTCCTTCAGCGGGTTTCGTTGAAGAGTTCGCGACCGATCAGCATCCGGCGGATTTCACTGGTGCCGGCGCCGATCTCATACAGCTTGGCGTCGCGCAACAGGCGCCCGGCCGGGAATTCGTTGATATAGCCATTGCCACCGAGGATCTGAATCGCATCGAGGGCCATTTGCGTGGCGCGCTCGGCGCTGTAGAGGATCACCCCGGCCGCATCCTTGCGCGTGGTCTCGCCGCGCTCGCAGGCCTGGGCCACTGCGTAGAGGTAGGCACGGCTTGCGTTGAGTTGGGTGTACATGTCGGCAACCTTGCCCTGGATCAGCTGGAATTCGCCGATGCTCTGGCCGAACTGCTTGCGGTCGTGGATGTAGGGCACGATCAGGTCCATGCACGCCTGCATGATCCCGGTAGGGCCGCCGGACAGCACCACGCGTTCGTAGTCCAGGCCGCTCATCAGCACTTTGACGCCGCCATTGAGCGTGCCGAGGATGTTTTCCTCCGGCACCTCCACGTCATCGAAAAACAGCTCGCAGGTGTTGGAGCCGCGCATGCCCAGCTTGTCGAACTTGTTACTGCGGCTGAAGCCTTTCCAGTCGCGCTCGACGATAAAGGCGGTGATGCCGTGCGGACCCTTTTCCAGGTCAGTCTTGGCGTAGATCACATAAGTGCTGGCGTCGGGACCGTTGGTGATCCAGGTCTTGCTGCCGTTGAGCACGTAATGGTCGCCGCGTTTGTCGGCGCGCAGTTTCATCGAGACCACATCGGAGCCGGCATTGGGCTCGCTCATGGCCAGGGCGCCGACGTGTTCGCCGCTGATGAGTTTGGGCAGGTACTTGAGTTTCTGTGCGTGGTTGCCGTTACGGTTGATCTGATTCACACACAGGTTGGAATGCGCGCCGTAGGACAACGCCACCGACGCCGAACCCCGGCTGATCTCTTCCATCGCCACCACGTGGGCCAGGTAGCCCAGGCCGGCGCCGCCGTATTCTTCCGGGACGGTGATGCCCAACAGGCCCATGTCGCCGAATTTCTGCCACAGGTCGGCGGGGAACAGGTTGTCACGGTCGATCTGTGCCGCGCGCGGCGCGATTTCCTTGCTCACGAAGGACTGCACCTGGTCGCGCAGCATGTCGATGGTTTCACCGAGGGCGAAGTTCAGGGACGGGTAACTCATGGACAGGCACCTTAATGTGAGCTTTGTTTTTGTGTGGAGGGCGCGCCAGGGGAGGGCGCTCACCTTTACGTTAACGTAAACTTGCGTTACGGCGGTGTCAATCGTAGTTTACGTTTACGTCAACCTACAAAAAAGACAAACAGGGGTCGTTATGGATCAACCGAACCAGAGCTACAGCCGTGGCTCCCAGGACAAGACCTTGCTGGCCATGACGATTGGCCAAGCCTTTGACCGCACCGTCGCGCAATTCCCCGATGGCGAGGCCCTGGTGGTGCGACACCAGCAGCGTCGTTACACCTGGCGGCAATTGGCCGAAACGGTCGATTTGCACGCCCGTGCCTTTCTCGCCCTGGGTATGCAGACCGGCGACCGCCTGGGTATCTGGGCACCCAATTGCGCCGAGTGGTGCATCAGCCAGATCGCCAGCGCCAAGCTCGGCGTGATCCTGGTCAATATCAACCCGGCGTACCGCAGCAGTGAACTGGAATACGTGCTCAAGCAGTCCGGCTGCCAGTGGCTGGTGTGCGCCGGGTCATTCAAGACCTCCGACTACCACGCGATGCTGCAGGCACTGAACCCCGATCTACGCGGCATGATCAGCCTAGACCCCAGCCCGCCCCCGGGATTCCTGCCCTGGGCGCAATTGGCCGCGCTCGGGACAGGCATCCCGCTCGAACAGTTGCACAGCCGCCAGGCCAGCCTGCACTTCGACCAGGCGGTGAATATCCAGTACACCTCCGGCACCACCGGTTTCCCCAAAGGCGCCACCCTCAGTCACCACAACATCCTCAATAACGGTTACATGGTCGGCGAAAGCCTGGGCCTGACCGCGCAAGACCGCCTGGTGATCCCGGTGCCGCTGTATCACTGCTTCGGCATGGTCATGGGTAACCTGGGCTGCATCACCCATGGCACCACCATGATCTATCCCAATGACGGCTTCGACCCGCTGCTGACGCTCACCGCCGTCGCCGAAGAGCACGCCACCGGCCTGTACGGCGTGCCCACCATGTTCATCGCTATGCTCGATCATCCACAGCTGGGCGGCTTTGACTTGTCCAGCCTGCGCACCGGCATCATGGCCGGCGCCACGTGCCCCATCGAAGTGATGCGCCGGGTGATCAGCGAGATGCACATGAGCGAGGTGCAGATTGCCTACGGCATGACGGAAACCAGTCCGGTGTCCTTGCAGACGGGGGCGGATGATGACCTGGAGCGCCGCGTGACCACGGTCGGGCGCACCCAGCCGCAGTTGGAAAACAAGATCATCGATGCCGACGGCAATACGGTGGCGCGAGGCGAGATCGGCGAGTTGTGCACCCGTGGCTACAGCGTGATGCTTGGCTACTGGAACAACCCCGATGCCACCCGCGAGGCCATCGACGACGCTGGCTGGATGCACACCGGCGACCTGGCGAGCATGGACGCCCATGGCTACGTGTGCATTGCCGGGCGCAACAAGGACATGATCATCCGTGGTGGCGAGAACGTTTACCCGCGTGAGCTGGAGGAGTTTTTCTTCACCCACCCGGCAGTGGCGGATGTGCAGGTCATCGGCATTCCGGATGAGCGTTACGGTGAAGCCATCGTCGCCTGGGTCAAGTTCCATCCAGGCCATGTGGCCAATGAGCTTGAGCTGCAAACCTGGTGCAAGGGCCGCATTGCGCACTTCAAGACGCCCAAGCATTTCAAGTTCGTGGAGGAGTTCCCGATGACGGTAACGGGCAAGATCCAGAAATTCCGCATGCGCGAGATCTCAATACAAGAGCTGAAGAACGCGCTCTAGCTAATGACGCAAGACCAATGTGGAGCGGACTTGCTGCGAATGGGGTGCCTCAGTCGCCACCTGTATCGACTGAACCACCGCATTCGCGAGCAAGCCCGCTCCTGCATTTTTTGACGCGTGCCAGGCCAGGGTTTATCAATTCCCAGAAAGCACAAAGGGGACCCGAGGGTCCCCTTTAATTTGTCGTTGCGTGCTCTTTTTTTATTATTGAGGGGCGGTCTATTGTTGTTTTTGGCAACCGTTACCCTTTACCGCTGTTTTTGGCGACCCCCATGCGGGGTCAAGAGCAAACGTATTTTTTTGAGCGCTGATCTGCTTCTTCGTTATCGATCCAACCAGTGGGTAGCTACCTGAGGTAGTTTTATTTTTCTCTAACCGGTTGCGGGTTTCGGCATGCCGTACCCTGCGAAGCACATCTTCTCCAAAAAAATCTGTTAGCTGCGTCTCTGCCGTGTTGTTTTTGTTATGTCAGAGTCGTTTCGTCTTATTTTTATTAGGTTTGGCGCTTTTTATTCTTGTTATGCCATAGAGATAGCAGAAGCCGTGCCAACTTTTAAAAATGCTTTAAAATCAATAACATAATTTTTATGTAGGGATTGGCCTACGGCAAATACGACAAAATATGTTCCCGTGTTACTCGATGTGTAGCAGGGCGGTAACACATTCTTACCGCTAAGCTACTCAACCGGCGTTACGCGCCTTCGCCACGCGCGACCCGGTAGGCCTACCCAGCACGCTGCTGATTTGCTGGCCCGCGCCGATCAAGGCCTCCAGGTCGATACCGGTCTCGATACCCAGGCCATTGAGCAGGTACACCACATCTTCGGTGGCGACGTTACCGCTGGCACCTTTGGCGTAAGGGCAGCCGCCGAGGCCCGCGATAGAGCTGTCGAACACCGAAATCCCTTCCAGCAGGCTGGCGTAGATGTTCGCGATGGCCTGTCCATAGGTGTCATGGAAGTGCCCCGCCAGCTTGTCCCGTGGCACCTGCGCACCGACCACCTCGAACAGGCGACGCGTGGCGCCCGCTGTGCCGGTGCCGATGGTGTCGCCGAGGGACACCTCGTAGCAGCCCATGGCATACAACTCCCGTGCGACCGCCGCCACTTGCTCTGGCGCGATCTGACCTTCATAGGGACAACCCAGCACGCACGAGACATAACCCCGCACGCTGACCCCATTCTGCTTGGCCGCCGCCATGATTGGCGCGAAGCGCTCCAGGCTTTCGCTGATGGAACAGTTGATATTGCGCTGGGAAAACGCCTCGGATGCCGCCGCAAACACCGCCACTTCCTTCACGCCGGCCGACACTGCGTCCTCGAAACCGCGCAGGTTCGGCGCCAGGGCACCATAGGTCACGCCAGGCTTGCGCTGGATCTGCGCGAAGACCTCGGCGGAACCGGCCATCTGCGGCACCCACTTGGGCGATACAAAACTGCCGACTTCGATATAACTCAGGCCCGCCGCGCTGAGGGCGTCCACCAACCGGACCTTGTCCGACACGCTGATGGGCTGGGCTTCGTTCTGCAGACCGTCGCGTGGGCCGACTTCCACCAGGCGGACGTGTGAGGGGAGTGACATGGCAGTTACCTTCTGATCAATGGCCGGCCTGGCGCATGGTGTGGGCCAGGGCCTGGGTGCAGCGTTCTTCGGCGGTGTCCAGTTCCAGCTTCATCTGTTCGATGTCCAGCAGTTGCTGTTCCAGCTGTTCACGGCGCTCGGCAATTTTTGCGAGCATGCTGTTGAGTTGCACATGGTTGCCGCTGGTGGGGTCGTAGAGTTCGATCAACTCACGGCATTCCGCCAGGGAAAAACCGATCCGTTTGCCGCGCAGGATCAGCTTGAGGCTGACCTTGTCCCGCGCCGAGTAGATGCGCTCCTGGCCCCGGCGTTCCGGAGCCAGCAGGCCTTGTTCCTCGTAGAAGCGAATGGCGCGGGTGGTGATGTCGAGCTCGCGGGCGAGGTCGGAGATGCTGTAGGTAGTGCTCATGGCGGCGCTCAAGAAGGTCTTGGCGCTAAGCTAATGGCAGGTTGACGTAAGCGTCAAGCTCAACCCTGTAGGCGCTAGCCTTAGGGTTGTTGCTTGTCGAGCTTCTTTTCGTGCGCCGTGACCTGCTGGCACAACTCGATCATCTGCTCACGCATCCAGCGGTTGGCCGGGTCCTGGTCGGTGCTTTCGTGCCAATACAAATGGGTTTCCACCGGCGGCACGTCGTTGACCGGCAGGTTGAACCAATGCAGTTCGTGGCGGCGGGCGAAGCGCTCGGGCACGGTCATCACCATGTCGGTCTGCTGCAGCACCTGCGAGGCCATCAGGTAGTGCTGGGAACGCAGAGCGATCTTGCGCTGCAGGCCCATCTTGCCCAGTGCCAGGTCCACATGGCCCAGACCGTTGCGCCGGCTGGAGATATGGATGTGGGTCAGCCCCAGGTAATCATCCAGGGTCAGCTTGTCCTTGCCCGCCAGCGGATGACCCTTGCGCATGGCGCACACGTAGCGGTCTTCCATCAGCTTGACGTGTCGCACCTGCGGATCGGTGTTGAGCGGCGCGTCCACGGCAAAGTCCAGGCGCCCGGCGGCCAGTTCCTTGGTGGTTTCGCGGCGTTTGGACAGGAAACTCTCGATCACCACGGTAGGCGCCAGGCGGCGCAGACGCTGAAACAGCAGCGGCAGGATCACCGCTTCGGTGAGGTCGGTCATGCTGATGCGGTAGGTCTTGGCCGCCTGTTGCGGGTTGAAGATGCGGCTTTCCTGCACCGACACCCGCAGCAACGACAACGCATTGCGCACCGGGCCGATGATGTTCTGCGCCATCGGCGTGGGCACCATGCCTTGGGCGGTGCGCACGAACAGCGGGTCGTTGAAGGTCTCGCGCAGGCGTGCCAGAGCGTTGGACACCGCCGGCTGGGTGATGCCGACAATCTGCCCGGCGCGGGTCAGGTTGGCTTCGGTGTAGATCGCGTCAAAGACGATAAACAGGTTGAGGTCGACCTTGCTCAGATTCATTTCGTAGCGCTCTTATTGTTAGGTGGCCATACGTCGATCATATATCGGTGATGAATGTTAATACACGCCGAGAATAGGCTAGGTAAATTATCAACGCTGTTCTAGCATCGATTGCATGACCTAAACAACCTCTCAGAGAAGGGAGCTGCTCATGGATTTCGCCTATTCGCCCAAGGTTCAGGAACTGCGTGAACGCGTCACTGCGTTCATGGACGCTTACGTGTACCCGGCCGAGCCGGTATTCGAACGCCAGGTCAGCGAAGGCGACCGCTGGCAGCCCACCGCAATCATGGAAGAGCTGAAGGCCAAGGCTAAAGCTGAAGGCCTGTGGAACCTGTTCCTGCCGGAGTCCGAACTGGGCGCCGGCCTCACCAACCTCGAATACGCACCGTTGGCTGAAATCATGGGCCGTTCGCTGTTGGGCCCTGAGCCGTTCAACTGCTCCGCCCCCGACACCGGTAACATGGAAGTGCTGGTGCGCTATGCCAACGAAGAGCAAAAGCAACGCTGGTTGGAGCCGTTGCTGCGAGGCGAGATCCGCTCGGCCTTCGCCATGACCGAACCGGATGTGGCGTCCTCAGACGCCACCAACATGGCCGCCCGCGCCGAGCGCCAGGGCGATGAATGGGTGATCAACGGCAAAAAGTGGTGGACCTCCGGCGCCTGCGACCCGCGCTGCAAAATCCTGATCTTCATGGGCCTGAGCAACCCGGACGCACCGCGCCACCAGCAACATTCGATGATCCTGGTGCCGGTGGACACCCCCGGCGTGAAGATCGTGCGCCCGCTGCCGGTGTTCGGCTACGACGACGCGCCCCACGGCCATGCCGAAGTGCTGTTCGACAATGTGCGGGTACCCTACGAAAACGTGCTGCTGGGTGAGGGGCGGGGCTTTGAGATCGCCCAGGGCCGCCTTGGTCCGGGCCGTATCCACCACTGTATGCGCTCCATCGGCATGGCCGAGCGCGCACTGGAACTGATGTGCAAGCGCTCCGTCAGCCGGACTGCATTCGGCAAGCCACTGGCGCGCCTGGGCGGCAATATCGACAAGATCGCCGACTCACGCATGGAGATCGATATGGCACGCCTGCTGACCTTGAAGGCGGCGTACATGATGGACACCGTGGGTAACAAAGTCGCGAAAAGCGAAATCGCCCAGATCAAGGTGGTCGCGCCGAATGTGGCCTTGAAGGTGATCGACCGCGCGATCCAGATCCATGGTGGTGCCGGTGTTTCCAACGATTTCCCGCTGGCCTACATGTACGCCATGCAACGCACCCTGCGCCTGGCCGATGGCCCGGACGAAGTACACCGGGCGGCGATCGGCAAGTTCGAGATTGGCAAGTATGTGCCTAAAGAGCTGATGCGCGGCGGGCAGTAAGACCGAGCCGCCTGCATCACGGGCAAGCCCGGCTCCCACATTAGATGGCGTTTACATGAACGACTCGATCCACTGTGGGAGCCGGGCTTGCCCGCGATGAGGCCGGCCCGAACACCACAACGCTCAAGGTTCAGTAGACCCAAACCTCCACGCGCCGATTCTTGATCCGGCCTTCATCCGCCGTATTCGCCGCCACCGGCATCTGCGCGCCAAACCCTCGGATATCGCGCAATACCACGCCGTTCTTGACCAATTCCCGGCGCACCGCCATTGCCCTGAGTTTCGACAGCAATGCCGCCCGCTGCGGGTCATTCTTGGCATCTCCAAACCCCACCAGCGTCACCTGTTTATCCAGCTTGTCGTGGCTTTTGAGATACGCCACCACCCGCTGCAGATCCTGGCGTGCCTTGTTGTCCAGGCTGGCGCTGCCTTCCTCGAAACGAAAATTCACCGTCAGGCGCTGAGCATCACGTGCGATCGCTTGATAGTCCTCAGGCATCGACGCGCGCGGCTCCACGGCGATCGCCTGCACCTGCTGCGCGATAAAGCCGTTGGCTGCCACAATCGCCTGGCCCTTGCTGCTCTGGCTGAAGTCCACCAGCGCCTTGGCCCATGGATTGCGACTGGATGGCGGCAAGTAAAAGAACAGTCGACGTGAGAGTGGGTAATCCTCGGTAGCAATCAGGCTGTTCAGCGGCAGCATGGGGTGCGAGTCGCCATCCACAATCGCCACCGCCTTGGCCTGGCGTACGTAGGGCAGGCCGATAAAACCGATGCCTTGGGGGTCCTGGCTGACCGAATCGGACAACTGCTCGCTGGACTCGAAACGTGTGGCGCCCGAGGCGAGCGACTTGCCACGCAGGCGCAGTACCAGTTCCTTGAAGGTGTCATAGGTGCCCGACTGATCATCCCGTGCGTACACGTGAATCGGCCCACCCACGCCACCCAATGCCTCCCAGGTGCTGATCTCGCCATTGAAGACCTGCGCCAGTTGCTCGGTATTCAGGGTGTTCAGCGGGTTTTGCGGGTGGAGGATGATGGCCAGGCCATCGATGGCGATCACCTGTTCGGCTTCGGGGCTTTTCAGGTCGCCGAGGGGTTCGAGGTCCACCAGTTCGCTGTCCTTTATCGGGCGCGATGAGGCCGCCAGGTCGGCAGTGGATTTCTTTAGGGCAGTGAAACCGGTGCTTGAACCATGAGCGGCGATTTCGATGATCACCGTCTTGCCTTGGCGGGTCTTGCCGATCACGCGCTGTTCATTGGCGCCTTCCGCCGGTTCACCGTGCACCGCCTGCAAACCCTGATGCTCCATCAAGCCCTTGACCAGCGCCGGGCCCAACGCCGCGCCAATGGTATTGGAACCCTGGATGCGTAAAGCAGGGCCTTGATCGGGAGCGGGTAGGGGGGCGGAAACAGCGTAGAGAGGAAAGAGTGCCAGCAGAAACAGAACGCGCAGCATCATGCCGGCACCTTCTTAAGCCAAAGGGAGTGCCGCGAGAATAAGTCAGGCCGGTTGCAGAAATATGACTGATAAGCCAAGGATCCAATTGTGGGAGCTGGCTTGCCTGCGATAGCGGTGTATCAGCAAACCAATCTTTCACTGGCCCACCGCTATCGCAGGCAAGCCAGCTCCCACATTGAATGGTGGTGTCAGCTCAATTCCAGCCAGATCGGCGCATGGTCCGACGGTTTTTCCAGCCCCCGCAGTTCGTAGTCCACCCCGGCATCCTTGACCCGCGACAGCAGGCCATTGGAGGCCAGGATCACGTCGATGCGCAGGCCGCGCTTGGGCTCGTCTTCAAACCCACGGCTGCGGTAGTCGAACCAGCTGAAACGATCGGCAACGTCCGGGTTGAGGTGGCGGAAGCTGTCCACCAGGCCCCAGTTCTTCAGGCGCGCCATCCACTCGCGCTCTTCCGGCAGGAAGCTGCACTTGCCGGTCTTCAGCCAGCGCTTGGCGTTGTCGGCGCCGATGCCGATGTCGATGTCTTCCGGGGAAATATTGATGTCGCCCATCACCACCAGTGCCTGATCATTGCTGAACTGGCTTTCCAGCAGTTGCTGCAAGTCTTCGTAGAAGCGCTGCTTGGCCGGGAACTTGGTGGGGTGGTCACGGCTTTCGCCCTGGGGGAAGTAACCGTTCATGATGGTGACCGGGTGGCCATTCTCGTCGGCGAAGGTGCCCCAGATAAAGCGGCGCTGGGCATCTTCTTCGTCACTGGCGAAGCCTTTGTGCAGGCTCAACGCCGGCTGGCGCGAGAGCAGGGCGACACCGTAGTGACCTTTTTGGCCATGGTAGTACACGTGGTAGCCAAGGGCCTGTACTTCGGCGAGTGGGAATTGGTCATCGTGGACCTTGGTTTCCTGCAGGCCGATCACATCGGGCTGGTGCTTTTCAATCAGCGCCGCCAGCTGATGAGGGCGGGCGCGCAGCCCGTTGATATTGAAGGAGACGATTTTCATGGTCGGCAGTCCAGTCCTGGCAAAAGGGCGATGCTAGCGGACAAGACGGACGGGGGCCAGCGTGGCGGTAGGACAGATGCACTGCTAATGTCTGGGAACGACTGATGCTGTGTAGGTTCGTACCATAAGAGCGCCATCCTTTCAGTGGCGCCCAGGGAGATTGACGGTATGCCGGACACTTCAACTGCAATCGCTGAAATTCGCCTGCTCAACAGCGGCTATTCACGCGAAGCCCGTTCCTTGTTGTACCAGGCTTATCGGCATGAGCCGACGTTCGCCTACATCTTCGAAGCCGAACGCCCTGGCTATGAACAGCGGGTACGCGCCACCGTGCGCGAACTGGTCAAGCAGCACTTCTTTCAGAAACTTCCGGCCATCGGCCTGTTCGTCAACGACCGGCTGATCGGTATCGCCCTGATCGCACCGCCGCAGCGGCGCCTGGGCATTACCGAAAGCTGGGCCTGGCAACTGCGCATGTGGCTGAGCACGGGTGTGCGCGGTACGCGACGTTACCTCGACTACCATCACGCGGTGCTGGCGTGCCTGCCCACTGAATCAGTGCATGTGCTGCCGTTGTTGGGTATTCACCCGCACTTCCAGGGCAAACACTACGGCGAGCAGTTGCTGGAGGCCGTGCACAATTGGTGCGCCGAAGACCCGCATTCGTCCGGCGTGGTACTGGACACGGGCAACTCGCGTTATCTGGAGTTCTATAAGCGTCAGGGCTATCAGGAAATCGGTGAAGTCGCTGTAGGCCCCATCCTGGAGCATGTGTTTTTTCACCCCAATCCCCAGTCGTTACATGCTGCAACGGCTTAATACAGAATTATTCAGACATTTCCGAGTTCAAAGAGGCTCCCCAGGTCGTGTAGCATCCGCGCCTATGAAGTTTCCAGGAAGATTTACCAGCGGCTTGATTCTGCTGTTCACAAGCTGCGGCGCCTTGGCGCAAAGCGAATTGGACGTGCGAGTCAAACCTTCAAACGACGCGTTGAAAGCCAACATCGAAGGCTATATCGGCGGGGTGGGCGATCGTGATGAAGAGGCCTTGCTACGGTTCAGCCGTGGCGCGGAGGAGCAGGCGCGCAAAGCCGCCCAGGCCCTAGGCTTCTATCAGCCACGGATCGAGAGTGACGTGAAGGGCGGCAACAACCCGCGCCTGATCCTCACCATTGACCCCGGCGAGCCCGTGCATTTGCGTAACGTGACCATTCGGGTCGACGGCCCGGCCGCCGACCTCAAGGCCTTTCGCGTGCCCGTCAGCAACGACCTCAAGTCCGGCGCCGTGCTCAATCACGGCCATTACGAAGACGCCAAGCGTCTGATTCAGAACCAGGCCTCGCGCTATGGCTTTTTCAGTGGGCGCTTCACCCGTCAGAAATTGGCAGTAGACCCGCAGGCTGGCGTCGCCGATATCGAACTCATCTACGACAGCGGTCCGCGCTATACCCTCGGCAAAGTGAGCTTTGCCGGCGATACGCCATTTGACGAAGAACTGCTGCACCGCATGGTGCCGTTCAAAAGCGGCACGCCCTACGACTCTGAACTGATCGCCGAACTCAACCAGAACCTGCAAGCCAGTGGCTTCTTCGAAGGCGTGCGCGTGGACGCGGCCCCGGCCGCTTCGACCAACGACATCATTCCGGTGGCTGTGCGCTTGGAAACCCGCAAGCCGCGCACCATGGGGCTCGGCCTGGGGTTTTCCACCGACGTCGGTCCGCGTGGCAAAGCCAACTGGACCCGCCACTGGGTCAACCCCCAGGGCCACAGTTATGGCTGGGAAGCCGAGCTGTCGGCGCCCCGGCAGAACGTCGGCCTGTGGTACGACATCCCGCTCGACCCGCCGTTGACCGACAAGCTGCGTTTCGCCGGGGGCTACCAGAACGAAGAAATCGCCAACACCGATACGGTCAGTAAATTGCTGACCCTCGGCCCTGAATGGCATAGCAAGTTGCCGAGCGGCTGGACACGTGTGATTTCGCTCAAATACCAGCGTGAGGAATACCGCCTGGGCAATGACTCCGGCCTGAGTAACCTGGTGATGCCGGGCGTCAGCTATTCCTACCTGCGCAGCGATAATCGCATCGACCCGCACAACGGCTACCGCCTGCAATTCGACACCAAGGTCGCCAAAGAGGGCCTGGGCTCCGATACCAACCTGCTGTATGGCACGGCCCTGGTCAAAGGCCTGACCACGTTGTGGGACAACCACCGCTTCCTGGCCCGCGCACAGGTGGGTGGCAGTGCCACCAACGGCTATAAATCGGTGCCGCCGTCACTGCGTTTCTTTGCCGGTGGTGACCAGAGTGTGCGGGGCTACGAGTATCAGACGCTGTCGCCCGAGAACGACCGTGGCGACCGCATCGGTGGCCGCTACATGGTGGCCCTGAGTGCCGAGTACCAATATTCCATTGCCGAGAAATGGCGGATCGCAACCTTCATCGACCAGGGTAATTCCTTCAACAACCTGGACCTGCCGAGCCTGAAAACCGGCGTGGGTGTCGGCATCCGCTGGGTTTCGCCGGTCGGTCCGATCCGTCTTGACCTGGCCCATGCCCTGGAAGACCCGGGCGGTATTCGATTGCACTTTTCCATGGGGCCTGAGCTGTGATGCGTGGTGTAAAAATAGCGGGGCTGGCGGTGGTGGCCATCCTTGCCGTGCTGTTACTGGCACTGTGGGCGGTGCTCGGCACCCAGGCGGGCAGCCGCTGGGCGTTGGGCCGCGTGCCGGGTTTGACCCTGGAAAATTTCCAGGGGCATTTGGGCGGCCAGTGGAGCGCCGACCATGTGCTGTGGCAGCAGGACAGCAGCCGTGTCGAACTCAAGGCGCCCACATTTGATTGGTCGCCGGCATGCCTATTGCGCATGACCCTGTGTATCGAGACGTTGGATGTGGAGCAGGTCAGCCTGCAATTTCCTCCGAGCACCGAAGAAAGCAGCGGGCCGATTCAACTGTCTGACTTGAAACTGCCGCTGGCCATCCAGTTGGGCGACGTTCGCGTCGGCAGCCTGCTGTTCAATGGCAGTGAGGAACTCAAGGGCCTGCAATTGGCGGCGCATTGGACCGCCGCCGGATTGCAGATCGACTCGGTGCACCTGCAACGCGATGACCTGGTGCTGGACCTCACCGGGCTGCTGCAACCCACCGGCGACTGGCCGTTGAACGCTACCGGTAACCTGAGCCTGCCTTACGCGCCGGGCGGCGCTTCGTGGAAGGTGGCGCTCCAGGTCGACGGCGACCTGCTCAAGACCCTCAAGCTTGACGCTGACAGTACGGGTTACCTGCCGGCCAAGCTCACGGGCGAACTGCAACCCCTGGTGGAAAATCTACCGGCTCAATTGCACATCACTGCCGACGGCTTCAAACCGAGCGCCGATCTGCCCGATACCCTGCAACTCAATCAACTGGACCTCACCGCCAAAGGTGACTTGAACCGCGGCTACCAACTGCTTGGCAAAGCCGTATTGCCGGCGGAAAAAGGTCCGGTGGATCTGCTGCTGCAAGGCCGGGTCGACGGCAAGGGTGCGCAGATCGCTGGCCTGGACCTGAATGCCGGTGACAAACAAAGCCTCAAGTTGACGGCCCAACTGGATTGGCAGCAAGGCTTCAGCGCCGACGCCAAGATCGACTGGCTGGATTTCCCCTGGCATCGCCTCTATCCGGTGATCGACGAGCCGCAGGTCGCCCTGCGGACGTTCAACGGCGAGATTTCCTACAAGGACGGCAACTACCTGGGTAATCTCAAGGCCGACCTCGACGGCCCGGCGGGCACGTTCAATGTGGTCACGCCCTTCAGTGGCGACCTCAAGCAGATCTTCCTGCCCGAGCTGAAACTCGCCGCCGGCCAGGGCAAGGCTGAAGGCCACCTGAACCTGCAATTTGCCGACGGCATTTCCTGGGACACCGCGCTGGACCTGTCGGCGCTGAACCCGGCGTACTGGGTCGCAGAACTGCCGGGCACCCTGGCGGGACCGCTACGCAGCAAGGGCGAGTTCAAGAATGAGCAACTCAAGCTGAACGCCGACCTCGACCTCAAGGGCCGCCTGCGTGGGCAAACCGCCGTGTTGGCGGCCAAGGCTGAAGGCGCTGGCGAGCAGTGGACGTTGGCCAACCTGGATATTCGCCTGGGTGACAACCGCATCAACGGCAGTGGCAGCCTGCAACAGCGTTTGGCCGGGCAGATCGATATCAAGCTGGCGCGCCTGGCCCAGCTCTGGCCGCAATTGCGCGGCCAGGTCAACGGCCGACTTGACGTGGCCGGCAGCCTCAAGGCTCCCCAGGGCAAACTCGACCTCACGGGCCAACAACTGGCGTTTGCCGACAATCGCCTGCAAAGCCTCACCCTCGACGCCACCCTCGACAGTGCCCAGCGCGCCAAGATCGACTTGAAAGGCAGCGGCATCCAATCCGGCGACACCCAGGTTGGCACCCTGACCGCCAGCGCCCAAGGCGATATCAAAAACCAGAAAGTCCAACTGGACCTGGCGGGACCGCTGGTCAAGCTTGCCCTGGCGTTGGATGGCAACCTCGACAAAGGCAACTGGCGCGGGCGCCTGGCCAGTGGCGATGTACAAGCCGGTGGCCAGGACTGGAAGCTGCAAGCCCCGGCGAAGATCGAACGCATGGCCGATGGCAAGCTGACGTTTGCCGCGCACTGCTGGGTGTCCGGCCCTGCCAGCCTGTGTGGCGAAGACCAGCGCCTGATGCCCGAGCCGAAACTGCGCTACCACCTCAAGCAATTCCCCATCGACAGCCTCGCGGCGTTCCTGCCTAAGGATTTCGCCTGGCAGGGCACGCTCAACGCCGACGTGCAACTGGACTTGCCCGACAGCGGCCCCAAAGGCGTGGTCGCGGTGGATGCCAGTGGCGGCACCTTGCGTGTCAAGGACAAGGACCAGTGGCTGGACTTCCCCTACGACACCTTGAAGCTGGAAACCACCCTCAATCCCAAGCGGATCGACACGCAGCTGAATTTTCGTGGCGGCAAGCTTGGCGAATTGATGGTGCAGGCGCAGATCAACCCGCTGCCGAAGAACAAACCGATCACCGGCAATTTCAGCCTGGTCGGTCTGGACCTCGCGGTGGCGCGACCGTTTGTGCCGATGGTGGAAACCCTCAGCGGCAAGCTCAATGGCAACGGGCGTATTGCTGGTGGCCTGTTGGCGCCCCAGGTCAACGGCAACGTGAACCTGGTGGGCGGCGAGGTTTCCGGTCCGGAACTGCCCATCAGCCTGCAAGGTTTGGACGTGCAAGCAGTGATTGCCGGCGAGAGCGTGCAGCTCAACGGTGGCTGGCGCAGTGGCAAGGCCGGGCAGGGCAGCCTCAAAGGCCAGATCGAATGGGGGCAGGCGTTGGCGGTGGACCTCAGCCTGCAAGGCTCGCAACTGCCGGTGACGGTGGAGCCCTACGCGGTGCTGGAAGTGGCGCCCGATCTGAAAATCAGCCTGAAGAACGACAAGCTGGCCGTCGCCGGCAAAGTGCACATCCCGCGCGGCGATATCACGGTGCGCGAGTTGCCGCCGTCCACCGTCAAGGTCTCGGATGACACGGTGATCATCGGCAGCCAGACCGAAGAGGGCAAGCCGCCGATGGCGATGGCCATGGACATCGACGTGATGGTGGGCGAGGACAAGCTCAACTTCTCGGGCTTCGGCCTCACCGCCAAGGTACAGGGCCAGGTGCATATCGGCGACAACCTCGACACCCGTGGCGAGCTGTGGCTCAACGATGGCCGTTACCGCGCCTACGGGCAGAAGCTTGATGTACGCCGTGCGCGACTGCTGTTCGCCGGCCCCCTGGACCAGCCATACCTGGACATCGAAGCGATTCGCAAGACCGACGATGTGATCGCCGGGATCCGCCTGAGCGGCAGCGCCGAGCAGCCCACCACGCAGATCTTCTCGGAGCCGGCCATGAGCCAGGAACAGGCGCTGTCCTACCTGGTGCTGGGGCGTCCGCTGAGCACCACCGGTGAAGACAACAATATGCTGGCCCAGGCCGCGTTGGGCCTGGGTTTGATGGGCAGCGCCGGAGTGACGTCGGACCTGGCGAAGAACTTGGGCATCCAGGACTTCGAACTGGATACCCAAGGCAGCGGCAACAACACTGCCGTCGTGGCCAGCGGCAAGATCACCGAAAAACTCAGCCTGCGTTACGGCGTAGGGGTGTTCGAACCGGCGAGTACCATCGCCTTGCGTTATCTGTTGAGCAAGAAGGTGTACCTGGAAGTGGCGAGCGGTGTGGCCAGCTCCCTGGATATCTTCTACAAGCGCGACTTTTAAGTCCGACCACTCGGCACCTCGCCCGGCTTAGCGTGCCCATACTCCGACATGGATTTGGGCCAGCGTGTTTGACGAGGTGCTTACGGGTTCGGCGCGCAGGTGAGTGCTACCCGCTCGTAGTTCAGCGCCTTGTTGCGTTCGCCCAACGCATAAGGTGCCTGGCAGTGCTGGTCGGCCCATTTGATCACCAGCGTACCCGTATCTTCTTCCACCAAGGCCAACGCCTTGCCACTCGGATCGGCGATCGCCATCTGCTTGCCCGCCATGCTTTCCAGCGACGCGCCAAACGGGATCGGCCGATGTTGGGCGTCGAACAAGGCGAACTGCACGCGGCGCCCGCTCTTGCTGGCATAGCGCGCCAAGACCACGGCCCCGCGCCGAGGGACAACTTGCTGGGTGGCGTTATCGATTTCGATATCAGCGCCCAGGTCGCGGGTGTCCAGGCTGATCCAGTTAACCCGATAAGGCTGCGTATTGGGGATCACTGCATAGCCGTTGCTGCCAGTCCTGGCGCCGGAGAAACTGCTGATCTTCACACCGGGCACGCCTTCGACTTGCGCCAGCGCAAAGGTCTCGCCCACGGTCTGTCCCAGGTTGATACCGCCCGCGTGGGCCACCACTGACCCGGCCACATTGAGGTTCTGTGCGCTGTACCCACGGCCCTGGCTGTAGCCACCGCTGATGTCCATCAGCGCCGTGCGGGTGCTGAGGTTGGCCGAACCGGTGCTGCCGCCCGTGCTGCTGTTGCCGGCTTGCAGCGAATAATAGGTGTTGCTGTCTTCCGTCAGGTAGCCGTTGACGCCCATTTGCGTGGTGTCGTTGTCTTTTTGCGTGCTGGCAGAAACGAATGCCCTCGGCGCACGGGGCTTCGAGCCCAGCGGAAACGACAGTGACAGGTTAATCAACGTGTCGTTGTTCGACGGCCCGTAGTTGCCCACATCCTTGGTGTGCGTGGCGCTGAGGTTGTAGGTCACGTCTCTCCAGTAATTGCTGTAGCCCGCCGACAAGCTTTGCGCGCCGCCGCGTCCCCAGTAGCGCTGGTCGCTGGCGTTCAGGTACACACTGCCGAACTGCTGGTTGCGCCCCAGGCTCTGGTTGACGGTCAGGTCGGTGCGGGTTTTCGAGTTGCCGAGGTGTGTCCGGCCGTCGCTGCTCAATTCCTCGACATGTTCGGTGAGGGTGCGATAGCCCTCGGTCGAGTACCTATAGGCCGCTAGGGTGAAGTTGGTGTCGGTGCCGGTAAAGGTCTTGGCATACAGCGCGCGCAGGCTGTTGCCCGTGACCTGCCGGCCGAAGGTACGGCTGGCGGAGTGGGTCATGTCCAGCGACACCGCACCAATCGATGTGTTGCGCCCGGCCCCGACCGACAGCGCCTGGAAGTCCTGCGTGGCCTGCACCCCGACGATCCCCGACAGGTTGCTGCTGATGCCATAGGCCAGGGTGCTGCTGACAAACTGCGGGGTTTTCTGCCCGTCACTGTTGCTGTTGTACTGACCGGCCGAGAGGCTGTATTTCACCTGGCCTTCACGCACCATGATCGGCAAGCTGGAAAACGCCTGCACCGTGACCCGGCGACGGCCGTCCGCCTCGATCACCGTCACTTCAAGGTCGCCGTTGGAGCCGCTGGGGTAAATGTCACTGATTTCGAACGGCCCCGGCGGCACGTTGGCGGTATAGAGGATGTAGTTGTTCTGGCGGATCTCCACGGTGGCGCTGGACTGCGCAACGCCCCGGATGATCGGCGCGTAGCCGCGTTCGCTGTCGGCGCGCATGCCGTCATCAGAGGCCATCTTCAGGCCGCGATAGCGCACGCTGTCAAACAGGTCGGCATCCGAAAAAATGTCCCCGGCGCTGAACTGCCCCTTCAAGGCGGTCAGGTCATGTTGCAGGTAGCTGCGGTTGCTCTTGAACGTGCTGGAGCGGCCGGTGCTGCTGCTGAAGTTCGACTCGTTGCGCAGGCGCCAGCCCCCGAGGTTGATACCGTTGCGCAGGCCCAGGTTGTTTGAAAGCGTGGTGTTGGCGTCGTTGCTGCTGCGGTTGCTGCTCAACTGGTAGTTCATGAACGCGGCGGGTACGCCATCGTCCCACAGGGCCGGATCGACATAACCGCGGCGCCCGCGCTCCATGGCGCGTTGCGGCACACTGACCAGCAAGCGCAGGCGCGGTACGTCGTAGCGAACGCTGGCGTGTTCGATCAGTGCGGGCAGGTCGAGACAGGCGTTGGGATCGGTGTCGACGAGTTTCCCGTTGGCCTGTAAGGCGCCGATATCGACGCCCACTTGTTGCAGCATCTCCAGGGTCAGGCAGGCCTCGACCCGGCCGTTCGAAGGGTTGCGGCGAAAGTCGATATCGCGTCGGCCTACCAGGGTGTCGTTACCATACAGGTCAACCCGGTAATTGCCGGGGAGCACGCTGCTGCTGGCGAGCAACGACTGCAGGTCGACCGGCGCCGCTGCGCCCTGTAAAAACGAAGTATTGAAGTGTTCATCGCCGTCGGCGTGACAGACCGAGCTGAAGCCCACGGCAATCAAAAGTGGCGCCAGACTATCGCGCTTGAATAAAAACATGCAGGAACCCTATATCACCTCCGATACGAACTAACGGAGCGAAGAGAAATACAGTGAAAGTGCGGCTGCGCGAAGGGCAGGCGCGTTATGGTGATTCTTTGTTCAAACTGGCGCTTATTTGAGCGCTGTTGGAAATTTGCGCGCTGTAGGGATCTTGTGCGCCATAGTCATTAATACTGCTGAACTTCAAGTGCGCTGTATTAGTGACCGGAAGTTGTTTGAGGACGAACTCTTTTTGTTCGCCTGGCGCAATCATCATCGTATCGAATGGGTGTTCGCTGACGGCACCGGCCTGCAGGGTAATGTCGGCAATCGACACGTGATAAGCCCCAGGGTTGCTCACCCGCAGCACAGGCTTGCCGCCGTGCTCGGCCAGTTGCCAGCGCAGTTCGGTCGGCGCCAGGTAGGCGTTGTTTTTCATGCCGGCTGGGCGAAAGAACACCTTGATGCGCTGGCGCACGGCAAGCTGCAAGGTGTTCTCGGTTTTCGAGGCCTTGGGAATTTCCTGCACGTTGAGCCAAACGACGGACTCGCGGTCGGTGGGCATGCCCGTGCCTTCGTAGATCACCCGCAACAGTTGTTGCTCATTGCTGGTGACCCGCGCCAGCGGCGGGGTGACGGCGAACGGTACGGAGCTTGCGTCGGCGTCGTCCGTGTCGACCCAGGACTGAATCAATATGTCCTCGCCGCTGTTGCGTACGGTGATACCGGCTTCTTTGTGCTGGCCGTCGAACACCAGGCGTGTGCTGCTCAACGAAATGCCGGCTGTGGCCTGGCCGACCGCAAACAGGCCGAGCAGACCCGCACAGAGGGACAGTGAATAGCGAAAAAACATAATGGCTACCGCTATGTTTGAGAGGTATGCGAGGCCCGCAGGCCCCGCAACAGGTTGGGCTTATTCGTACTGCAGGGTGAATGGCAGGGTGGCATCGGCGCGACCGGCCACGGCGGAGGCGGCGTCAGCGGTGGTGACGTAGGCAGCCGAGAATTTCAGCGTGGTATTGCTGTCTTGCAGGGTGTTCTCGACCTTCGCGGCGGTCGGCGAGCTCAGGTCGATCAGCGCGCCATTGGAGTCGAGCAGGGCGATACCGATGTTCTTGGCGGCGCCCAGGCCGTCGGTCAGCTTCAACACTTTGGTGCCGGTCACGATGCCGGAGCCGGCGCCTTTGGTCGGTTGGAAGATCATCGCCACCTTGGTGCCAGCGTTGCAGTTGATCGTCATGCCGAAGTTCTCGGCGCTCAGGGTGCCGTTGCCTTTCGGTGCGGTGGCTGTGCCTATGTCCTTGATCGACACTTCGCCCATGCTGACCGAGATAGTTTTGTTCTCACCGATGCCTTCAACAGAGCAAGCATCATTGTTGATGCTGCCGGTGAAGTTGATGGTGCCGCTACCGGCTTTGGTAGGGGTTGCCGGTGGGTCGGCGGCAAACGCATTACCAGCGGCGAAGATCGACAATGCCAGAAGTGTGCGAGACAGCTGTTTCATGTTGTTTTTTCCATGTTGGGGTTAAAACAACACAATAAGGCTGCAGCGGTGAGTGGGACATCAGACGATCCCTAGAAACCGGTGTTAGTTGAACAAGTTGCGCTCTATGCAATAAGCCAACAAGTCCTGATCGCTGCCGACTTCCAACTTGCGCATGGCCGAGACTTTTTGTGTGCTGATGGTTTTGGCGCTGCGGTTCAAACCTCGCGCAATTTCATTGACACTTTGTCCTGAGATAAACAAACGCAGGATCTCATGTTCCTTTGGGGATAACCGAGTGAAGCGCTCATCGAGATCGGACGATTCCAGTACCGAGGTCGGTTGCGGGCCCTTGCTGCGTACCGGGATGCCCCGGGCGATGGCCTTGAGCACGGCCTGAATCTCATTGTGCAGTTGGTTTTTCTGGATCACGGCCAGCACGCCCACTTCCTGCAAGCGCGTGAGGATCAGCGGATTGGAGATCATCGTCAGCACCAGCACGCGTACCTTGGGGAAATGCCGCACCAGGTATTCCACTAACTTCAGGCCATCGCCGTAGGGCGAGTCCGCCGGCATATTGAAGTCGGTGATCACCAGGTCCACTGCAGTGTTTTCCAGTAGCGTCACCAGTTCGTTGGAGCACACGGCTTCGCCCACCACGCGAAAACGCTTGTCGCGCTCGACCAGCTCCCGTACCCCGACCAGCACGATGGGGTGATCGTCTGCAATGACTACGTTGAGGGTTTCCATGGGTTGATTATCCAGAGTGAAATTATTCAAAGGAGTCGAGCAATGCCGTGAGGCGAGCCAGGTTGCGCCGTACTTCCAGGGCAAGCGTGGGCGTGATGGCCATGCCGGTCAGGCGCAGTTCCAGTTCGACAAAGGCGTTGGCCAAATCAACGAGCTGCACCGCGCCGAGGGCTCCGGCCATGCTGTGCAATTGTTGCGCCGTGCCGCTGGCGTCCTGGTTGTCCAATGCGGCCAGGGTGGTGTGCACATCCTGACGCAGCGTGGTGACAAACAGTTCGCGCATCTTGGGCGACAGCGGCGGCATATCGACGACGGCGGGCACTTCGATCTTGCAGTGTTTTTCCAATTGCGCACGCAAGGTGGCGAGGTTCAGCGGCTTGACCATCCACCCGTTCATGCCAACAGCCGTACAGTGTTCGCCTTCTTCGCGCATGGCATTGGCGGTTATCCCGATAATCGGCAACGTGGCATCTTGTCGGCGCAATGCTTCGGCCAACTGATAGCCGTTCATTACCGGCATATTCACGTCGGTCAGCACCAGGTCGAAGCGTCCGGGCAACCATTGGGTCAGTGCCTGTTCGCCGTCGGAGGTGAGTACCACCGAGCAGCCCAGGGCTTCCAGTTGCTCCTGGATGATGGCCGCGTTGATCACATTGTCCTCGGCCACCAGTACCTGCAGGTTCAGCGGGCGTGCCTGGGTGGGTGGCGCGGGGCGATGGTCGGCCTCGGCACCGTGCTGCGCCAGGTAGACCGCCCAGGCAATGGCGCGAACATCGTTGGCGTCGACCGCCCAATCGCTGCCGTACGGTTGCGCCGGGCTCGGCCCTCCGGCGCTGGCGATGATGCGTGTGCCGGGCCATGCCGGGTCATGGGTGAAATCCACCAGCAGCGCGGCGGCGGGTGTGTCGGTGGCACATACGCGGCTGTCGAGCCCCAGGCGTTTGAGCCAGTCGATCATGCATTGCGTCCGCTCCGCTTCCGGCGCGCGCACGTAGACAGCCGGCGTGTCGGGGCTGAAGACGGGGCAATCGGCCAAGGTGCCGGGCACGGACTCCAGCGCGACTTGCAGGGTAAAGCTGCTGCCCAGGCCGGGTTCGCTGACCACGTTCAGTTGGCCGTGCATCAACTCGCACAGCCATTTGCAGATGGCCAGGCCCAGGCCGGCGCCGGCCTGTCGGGTGGCATCTTCGGCCTGGTAGAACGGGTCGAATAGTTGATGCTGTTGTGCTTGGGCAATGCCCACGCCAGAGTCACTGACTTGCCACTGCAACTCGACCCGCCCATCGCTGGTTTCCAGGCCCCGCAGGCGCAGCACCACGCGCCCGTTATCGGTGAACTTGATCGCATTGCTCAGCAGGTTATTGAGGATCTGGCGGATACGCAGCGGGTCACCGCGTAACCTGTCCGGCAGGTTCGCGTCGATGCAGGCATACAGCTGCAAGCCCTTGGAGCGGGCGAATGCGCCGTAGGTGCGCACGCATTCTTCCGTCAGTTCCAGGGGGCAGAAATCCTGGAGTTCGAGGGTCATTTGCCCGGCCTCGATCTTCGACACATCCAATACATCGCTGATCAACTGGAACAAGGTGGTGGAAGAACGCTGGATGGTCTGCAGGTAATCCTGCTGGCGTGGCGCGAGTGACGTCAGGCCAAGCAGCTCCAGGGTGCCCAGCACGCCATACAACGGCGTGCGAATTTCATGGCTCATAGTCGCGAGGAAACGGCTCTTGGCCTGGCTCGCCGAGTCTGCGGCCTGACGCGCTTCTTCCAGGGCGGCAGCGTCTTCGATATGCCGGGTCACGTCATGCACCACGCACAGCCACGCGTCCTGGCTCTGATAGCGAGTGGGCACGAACGCCACGTGCAGATGCCGGCCGCGGCTTTCCAGGTCGGCCTGGCCCGGTGCGGTGTGAGGCTGTTGCTTGAGCAAGTCGTACAAGGGGCGAGCGTCTTGCCATTGCAGGGCGTGCTGGTTCTGCAGGAGTACGTGATGATCACTGCGACGGATCACGCACAAACCGATCGGGGCCGTGTCGATGAGTGCACGGCTGAAGGCCTCGCTTTCGGCGATACTGGCATGGGCCTGATGGGCGGGGAGGACCACCCGTACGGTGTACCAACGCGTGAACGCCCGACTGCACCCCAGCATCGCCAGCGCCACGGCCACCAGGCACAGTAATGGCCACATCGCATAGTCGAGAAAACGCTGCACGCTGATCACATAGATCGCCGTCCAGTGTTGCTCGCCCTGGCTGGTCAACTTGAACACTAGGCCATCACGGGTGAAGTTTATGCCCTCGTTCAGCACCTGGCCGGGCTTCGTCGCACCGGTCAGCACTACACCGGCGGGCGTGATCAGGGTGAAGTCGTCGTAGATCGACCATTGCATCAGCCGCTCGATGTTATTGACCTTGGCCAGGTCCAGCAACGAGGCCACCACCACCCAAGTACTGGCGCCGTCGATGGTCAGCGCGGTCGAGGCCAGGTTGATGTCGACATAGCCCAGCAGCACAGGGGCGCCCTTGTCATCGGACGCGGGATGGTAGGGTTCCCAGCGCACGGGATGATCTGGCAATGACGCGTTCTGCAGGTGCAGGCGCTTGTTCACTTGGGTTATCACCTCCACCAGTGCACCGATCTGCACGTGGCCGCCATCGCGCAGTCGGCCGGTGGCGGGCACGCTGATGTCGAAGTTGTCCGGGCCGTTGACCACCACCACTTGCGGGGATTGGTAGTGGGATGCCGCCCAGAAGGCACTGTAGTAGGCGGACAGGTAGGTGCCCAGCGCGAACACTTTGGGGTATTGGTCGACGGCGACCTTTTGCGGGTTGATCTTCAGGCTATAGGGCAGGGAAAACGGCAGCCCGCGGCCTTCATAGATATTGGCGCCTTCTTCAGGCAGGTGTTTTTGCACGTAGGGCGGCAGCATGGCCGAGGGGTTGAACTTACCCTTGCTGCTGCCCCGCGAGATATCGCCGAGGAACGCTTCCTGCTCGCGGATGTTTTCCATCAGCCGGGCGAAGTGGAACTGCAAGGTGTCGCGCTGCTCCTGAACCATGCGCTGCACCCCCAGATAGCTGATGCCCAGCAGCAACAGTACCAAGGCTCCCAGCACCAGCAAGCCTTTGTTCAGGCGCAGCGAGCTGCTGGTAAGTTTCTCCAGGAAGGCGTTGGGGTGATGCATGACGCGGTGACCTCGCAAGCTAACGGCGTTCGACCACACCCGGCCGGCGGGTCAATAGGCGCTCGCCGGACCGTCGTGGGTCAGCAATTGCTGGAACTGATCCGCAGACACGGCGTGGGAGATCAGGAATCCTTGGACCTGAGTGCAGTCGATTTTACGCAACAGCGCAAGTTCTTGCGCGGTTTCTACACCTTCAGCCACCACGATCAAACCCAGCTGGCGTCCCAAGCTGACGATGCTGGTGAGCGCCTGGGCCAGTTCCTCGTTGGCGTTGCAGCCTTGCACCAGTGCACGGTCAATTTTCAACTCGGTGAAAGGCGCCGACACCAGGTTCATGTACGAGCTGTAGCCTTTGCCGAAATCATCTTGGGACAAGCCAAAGCCCTTGATGCGCAAGCGACAGGCCCCAGCGTAGAAGTTGCTGATGTCATCCGGTACCGAGCACTCCATCAGCTCGAAACAGATGCGCGCGGGCAAGCCCTGGTGTTCCAGCACGAACGCCTGGATGCGGTCGGGAAGGTCGTGGCTGTTGAGCAGGTGAGTGGGCAAGTTGATCGATACCGGAATGTCGTAGCCTTGTTGGCGCCACGTGGCTTGGGCGGCCATCGCCTGTTTCAGCACGCACCACAACAGGCGTTCCTCCAGGTTGCAGGCAATCAATGCCGGCAGGAACACACCGGGCAATAACAGCCCATGCTCGGGGTGGGCCCAGCGCACCAAGGCTTCGGCCGCGACGATGCGGCCATTGCTCAGGGCCTTCTTGGGCTGGAACCAGGCTTGCAGGTCACCATTGACCAGGGCGTTCATCAGGCTTTGGCAATCAATGCCCGGCTGGATCTCTGCCGGTGCGACCTGACGCAGCGCTTGCAACTGATCGGTCAGGCAGCGCAAAGCGGCGGCATTCACCGGCTTGGAGATCAGCCCGATCACCTTCACTTGCAGGTTGCTCGCCACCAGGCTCGCACCCATCAGCATGCGCCGCGACGCGGCGCTCATAATTGCCAGCGCCGGACGTGACGGTTGCGCAGCGAGGCCCTGGATAAATTGCACGCCGTCCATGCCCGGCATCAGCAGGTCGGTGAGCACCAGGTCGAAATCACGTTGTTTCAGGCAGGCCAGTGCTTCTTCACCGTCCCTGGCGCACACCAGGTCGAAATCGCCCAACTCGCTGAACAGGTTCTGCAAATACAGGTGCTGAAAGGGATGGTCTTCGACAATCAAAATGCTACAGGGCTTCATGGGTGGCTCGTTCGTAGGGAGCCAGGACAGTGGACAAGGCTCGCAGCGTAAAGGGTTTGACCAGGCAGTGATTCATGCCGGCCGCCAGGCACAAGGCCTCTTCTCCGCGCAGGGCGTTGGCGGTGGCGCCGATGATCGGGGTGGTACAGCCCAGCCGCCGGAGTGCTTCGGCCAGTTCGTAGCCGTTGAGCCTAGGCATGTTGACGTCGGTGAGGACGACGTCAAAGGTGCCTTCGTGCCAGCGTGCCAAGGCGTCTTCTCCATCACCGGCCAGTTCCACGCTGCACCCGAGTTCTTCAAGCTGGTCGCGCAGGATCAACTGGTTGATGACGTTGTCTTCGGCCACCAGGATGTGCAGGTGCAAGGGGCGCAGGTCGCGCGCTTCGCAGCGCGTCTGGGGTGGCACGACTTGGCCGTTCTGGGCATGGCGAACCGCTTGTTGGATCGCGTCCAGGTCGTTCAGGTTGACCTGCCAGCCATCGCCGTTGAACTGCGGTTCGTGGGCTCCGTCATTGCTGGCCAGTACCCGTGGCCCCTGCCAGGGCAAGTCGAGGCGGCGTTCCATGAGTTCAAGCAATACACAGTGCCCCGCCAGCTGCGTGCTGGTCGGCAGACCGACCTGCGCGCGCGCGCCCCAGCGGCGCAGCCAGCCGCAGAGACTGTCGGCCAGTTCGCGGATCGGCGACAGCACATACACGATCTCCGGCGCCAGTGCCTGCAAGCTCTGCGGCGCGTTGCCGGAAGGTTGCTCCAGTGGCACGGTCAGTGAAAAGCTGCTGCCCAGTCCCGGCTCGCTGACCATGCGTAGTGTGCCGTTCATCAAGTGGGTCAGGCGCAGACAGATTGGCAGGCCCAGGCCGGTGCCGGCGATCACATGGGAGTTGCCTTCGCTCTGGTAGAACGGTTCAAAGATGAACGCCTGGTCGGCAGGGGCGATGCCTTTGCCGGTGTCGGAAATTTGCCATTGCAGGCACACCCGTTCGCCTTCGCGGCCGAGCTTTTTGACCCGCAGCACCACGCGGCCGGAGTCGGTGAACTTGACGGCGTTGCTCAGCAGGTTGTTGAGGATCTGGCGCACGCGGCTGGCGTCGCCGATCAAGCGCCGGGGCAGTTGCGGGTCGAGGCAGGCATACAGCTGCAAGCCTTTGCTGTGTGCCGCTGCCGCATAGCCTTGCACCACTTCCTGTACCAGGGTCGGCACACAGAATTCGCTTAATTCCAGGGCCAGTTGTCCGGCTTCGATTTTCGACACGTCGAGCACGTCGCAGATCAGTTGCAGCAGCGTCGCAGACGATCCTTCGATGGCGTGCAGGTAGCTTTTCTGCTGGGCATCCAGGCGGGTGCGGGCGAGCAGTTCGAGGGTGCCGAGTACGCCGTAAAGGGGCGTGCGGATTTCATGGCTCATGGTGGCCAGGAACAGTGTCTTCGCTTCGTTGGCTGCGTCGGCGGACTGGCGTGCCTGTTCCAGCGCCGCTTCGATCTGCGTGCGCGCGCTGATATCGCTGAAGGCGCAGAGCAACACGTCTTCGCCTTTGTAGCGGGTGGGCGCGCAGCTCAGGTACAGATGGCGGCCGTCGGCGGCTTCGAAGTAGTCGGTGAGGGACGGTGCGTCGGGGTCGAACGCCTGACGGATCCAGCCGGGACCGAGTTGTGCGCCACGTTCGCCGAGCCATTGTTGGGCAAGGGTGTTTTTCAGTACCTCTGCGCCATCGGTGCGACGTAGCACGCACAGCGCTACGGGGGCCGTCTGGATCACGTCGCGGCTGAACAGCTCGCTTTCCACCAGCGCCTGGATGCGGTGGATCGCCGGGGTGATGAAGCGGTGTTCCAAGCGGCGGGTCAGCAGGCACACCAGGCTGATGGTCAGCAGGCAGAACAGCAGGGCGCCGAGCATCTGCGGCCAGAGTGCCCACAGGACCGCGCGCAGGTCGATGGAGTAGGTGAGCTGCCAGTCCGAAGACTTCAGTTGTTTGCGCAGCACAATTTGCTCGGGCAGCCAGCCATCGCCGACAAAGCCGAAGAAGTCCTGCTGGCGCAGGTGCGGCAGATTTTGTCCTGGTGGTGGTCTATGGCTGTTGCTGAATAGCGGCATACCCTGGGTATTGAACATGGTGAAGTCGCCAGCGCTGTGATCACTCAAGGCGTTAGAGACTTCACGGTCGTCCATTTCCAGGCCGAGCCAGCCGGAGTTCAGGTCGCGCTCATCCAGGCGAATGAAGATGTACAGCTGTGAGTGACCGTCCGTGGCATGGGTCAGCCAGAGTTCCTGCAGGGTTTTCTGCTGCTTGAGGGCGTGCAATTGCTCAAGCATGGCCGCGGGAAAATCCGCAGCCACGGGCGTCGCATCGTATAGCCGCAGCACCTGGGCATCCGTGCTGACATACAGCAGGTTGAGCTGCTTGGACTTCAAGAAGGCACGCATGCGTTCGGTCAGCCAGATACTCCATTGCTTGCCCGGGGTGTTTCCCAGCAACAGGCGGATCTCTTCATCGGAGACCGGCAGGTCCAGTTTAACATTGCGTGTCGCCGACAGGCTGAGGCTTTCCAGCACGGCTTCACGGGTGGTGAAAAACGTATGCGCCTCGGCAATGGCGCTGCTCATGTAGCTGCGCCGCTGGGAGATCTCATTGTTGAAGGTGAATAGCAGGAAGCTGTACACACCGCCCAAGATGCCCACCAACAGTACCAACGCAAAAATGCGCAACAGGCGACGCGCGGCATTGGGCGTGGATAGTACGGGGCTGATCTGGTGCAGGTAGCTCTTTAATCTCATCCCGGCACTCTAGGGGTGGCCGAGCGCAGGAAAAATCAGACGATCCTTAGAACACCGCCACTCATCCGCCAGATACCAAGCAAGCTAATAATTCCATTTGACATTCGCTGCCTAAGCAGTAACATCTTGTCATACATTCACTGCCTAGGCAGTAATAAGGTGACTTCCGATGCCCCACTTCACCCCTGACAGCTTTCGCAACTGCCACCTCGGCCTTCTCCTGGGCCGGGCGGCGCTGCTCAAGGACCGCATTATCGACACCCATATGGAGCCGCACGGCGTGACAGCCGCGCAGTTCAAGGTGTTGATCATCATCGCCCAGTTCGACGTGGATACCCCGGCGGAGCTGTGCCGCAACCTGTCCCTGGACAGCGGTTCCATGACCCGCATGCTCGACCGCCTGGAGCAGAAAGGCTTGCTCGCGCGCCAGCGTTCCGAGCAGGACCGGCGCCAGGTGCGGTTGGTGCTTACGGAAGACGGCAAGCGCCTGGCGGACATGCTGCCGTACATCGGCGCCCAGTCGATGAACGAATTGGCGGGTGCCCTGGAGCCCGGCGAGTTGCAGACCCTGGAGCGCATCCTCAAGAAAATTCTGGTAGCTGCCGGTGACGCCATCGTCATCCAGCGGGTAGGTAATCAATGAACACACGCGCCTTATGCCTGGTGCTCGTGGCCATGAGCATGGCCGGTTGCGCCAACTACAGCGGCCTCGACACCCAAGGCAAACGCCTCGACGCCAGCACCTTGCAAGCCGGTAAGTCCCTCAGCGGCATGACCTTGTCGAGCGCCGCCTGGCCCACCGCTGACTGGTGGAAAAGCCTCGGCGACCCACAGCTGGACGGCCTGATCCAGGAAGCCCTGCAGAACAGCCCCGACATGCAAGTCGCCAGCGCCCGTGCCCATCAGGCCGAAGCGGCCGCTTACGCCGCCAATGCCGAGCGCATGCCGACTCTCGACGCTAGCGCGGGCGTGAGCCGCTCACGCCTGGCCAAGGATCAGGACCCGCGGGGGCAGGGCGATGCCTACTCGACAGTGCGCAACATCGGCGCCAGCTTCAACTACAACTTCGACCTCTGGGGTGGCCAGCGCGCTGCCTGGGAAGCCGCGTTGGGCGAGGCGCGCGCCGCCCAGGTCGATCAGCAGGCGGCGCGCCTGACCTTGGCCGCCAACGTCGCCAAGGCTTACAGCGACCTGGGCCAAGCGCACATCGTGCGCGACCTGGCCAACGACGACCTCAAGCGCACCCGGCAGATGCTTGACCTGAGCAAACGCCGCCTGGACTCGGGCATCGACAGCCACTACCAGTACCAACAGACCGAAAGCCTGGAAGCCAGCTCCCAGTCGCAACTGATTGATGCGGAAAAACAACTGCAGAGCGCGAAAATCGCCCTGGCGGTGCTGCTCGGCAAAGGCCCGGACCGTGGCAATGAGCTGGCCCGTCCCCACGTGCTGAAACCCAGCGCGGTCGCCGTGCCTTCAGTGCTGCCGGCTGAACTGCTGGGTCGTCGCCCGGACTTGATTGCTGCGCGCTGGCGTGTCGAGGCGGCGGGCAAAAGCATTGATGCGAGCAAGACCCGCTTCTACCCCAACCTCAACCTGAGCGCGAGCGCCGGGGCCGAGTCGTTGCTGGGTGACGCGATGTTTGGTTCGGCCAGCCGCTTCTTCAATATTGCACCAACAATTTCGCTGCCGATCTTCGACGGCGGCCGCCTGCGCGCCGACCTGGATGCGCGCGACGCCGACTATGACTTGGCCGTGGCGCAGTACAACAAGACCCTGGTGCAAGCCCTGGGCGATATCGGCAACACCCTTTCACAACTGCGCGACACCGGCCGGCAGATCCAGGCCCAGCAACATGCCGCTGACATTGCCCAGCAGTCCTACGACACCGGCGTGCAGCGTTATAGCGCCGGGATCGGTAACTACCTGGACGTGCTCAGCATCGAGCAGCAATTGCTGCAGGCCCAGCGCCAGCTGGCGACCCTGAATGCCGCGCAGATCGATCTGTCGATTCAACTGATGCAGGCCCTGGGCGGTGGCTACAGCGCCGACAACGTGGCAGCGACCACCCCAGCCACACGCACGGAATAATTTGAGGTATTTGTCATGGCCACTGCTGAAAACACCAACGCAACCGAACAACCTAAAGACAACAACCCACGCAAACGCAAAGTGATGCTGATCGGCCTGGCGCTGATCGTCGTCCTGGCGGTGGTGGGCGTGTGGGGCTGGTATGAGCTCTACGGCCGCTTCAACGAAAGCACCGACGACGCCTACGTGAACGGCAACGTGGTGGAAATCACCCCGCTGGTCACCGGCACCGTGGTCAGCATTGGCGCCGACGATGGCGACCTGGTCCATGAGGGTCAGGTGCTGGTCAACTTTGACCCGAACGATGCCGCCGTCGGCCTGCAAAGTGCCCAGGCCAACCTGGCGCGCACCGTGCGCCAGGTGCGTGGCTTGTACAGCAACGTCGACGGCATGAAAGCTCAGGTCAATGCGCAGAAAGCCGACGTGCAAACCGCCCAGGACAACTTCAACCGACGTAAAGCCCTGGCCCAGGGCGGGGCGATTTCCCAGGAAGAACTGTCCCACGCCCGTGACAGCCTGACGGCGGCGAAAAACGCACTGACCAACCTTGAGCAGCAACTCAAAACCACCAATGCCTTGGTGGATGACACCGTGATCTCGTCCCACCCCGACGTGCAAGCCGCCGCCGCGCAATTGCGCCAGGCCTACCTGACCAATGCGCGCAGCACCCTGATCGCACCGGTCACCGGCTATGTGGCCAAGCGCACCGTGCAACTGGGCCAACGCGTGCAACCGGGCACCGCATTGATGGCGGTGATCCCGCTGAATCAGCTGTGGATCGATGCCAACTTCAAGGAAACGCAACTGCGCGACATGCGTATCGGGCAGCCGGTGGACATTGAGTCGGACATTTACGGCAGCGACGTGAAATTCAGCGGCACCATCGACAGCCTGGGCGCCGGTACCGGTAGCGCGTTTGCCCTGCTGCCGGCGCAGAACGCCACGGGTAACTGGATCAAGATCGTGCAACGGGTGCCGGTGCGCATCCATATCAACGCCGATGAGCTGGCCAAGCATCCGCTGCGCGTGGGCTTGAGCACCCTGGTCAACGTCGACCTGCACGACCAGAGCGGCCCGGTACTGGCGCAACAGGCGCCGCAGAAAGCCTCGTTCACCACCAACGTGTATGACCGCCAACTCGCTGAAGCTGACGCCATGATCAACCAGTTGATCCATGACAACAGCCTCGCCGCGCCTAAGGCTGTGCAACGCTGATGAGCAATAACGCCTCCTTCACGCCACCCAGCCTGTTGATGGCCACCATTGGCCTGTCGCTGGCGACCTTTATGCAGGTGCTCGACACCACCATCGCCAACGTGGCGTTGCCGACCATTTCCGGCAACCTCGGCGTGAGTTCGGAGCAGGGCACTTGGGTGATCACTTCGTTTGCGGTGAGCAACGCGATTGCCTTGCCGCTGACCGGCTGGTTGAGCCGCCGCTTTGGCGAGGTGAAGCTGTTCTTGTGGGCGACCCTGCTGTTTGTGTTGGCGTCGTTTCTCTGTGGTATTTCTACGTCGATGCCCGAACTGATCGCCTTCCGGGTCATACAAGGCCTGGTGGCCGGGCCGTTGTACCCGATGACCCAGACCCTGCTGATCGCGGTCTACCCGCCGGCGAGGCGCGGCATGGCCCTGGCGTTATTGGCGATGGTCACGGTGGTGGCGCCCATTGCAGGGCCGATCCTCGGCGGTTGGATCACCGACAGCTACAGCTGGCCGTGGATCTTCTTCATTAACGTCCCCATCGGCATCTTTGCTGTGATGGTGGTGCGTTCACAGTTGAAGAAGCGTCCGGTCGAAACCAGTTACCAGCCGATGGACTACGTTGGCTTGCTGAGCCTGATTGTCGGTGTCGGCGCCTTGCAGATCATCCTCGACAAGGGCAATGACCTGGATTGGTTCGAATCCAACTTCATCATCATTGGCGCGGCGATTTCGGTGATTGCGCTGGCGGTATTCGTCATCTGGGAAATGACCGACAAACACCCGGTGGTGAATCTGCGGCTGTTTGCCTACCGTAATTTCCGTATCGGCACCATTGTGTTGATTCTGGGCTACGCGGGTTTCTTCGGTATCAACCTGATCCTGCCGCAATGGCTGCAGACCCAGATGGGCTACACCGCCACCTGGGCGGGGCTGGCGGTAGCGCCCATCGGCATCCTGCCGGTCTTGATGTCGCCGTTTGTCGGCAAGTACGCGCACAAGTTCGACCTGCGCCTGCTGGCGGGGCTGGCGTTCCTGGCGATCGGCTTGAGTTGCTTCATGCGCGCAGGCTTCACCAATGAAGTGGACTTCCAGCACATCGCCCTGGTGCAGCTGTTCATGGGTATCGGCGTGGCGCTGTTCTTTATGCCGACCCTGAGCATCTTGATGTCCGACCTGCCGCCGCACCAGATTGCCGACGGCGCTGGCCTGGCAACCTTCCTGCGGACCCTGGGCGGTAGTTTTGCGGCGTCGCTGACCACCTGGATCTGGATTCGCCGTGCAGACCAGCACCATGCGTACATGAGCGAAAACATGACCACCTACGACTCGGCCACCCGCGATGCCCTGCAGGCACTGGGTGGGGCAGGGCAGAAGGCCTACACGCAGCTGGACCAGATTCTCACCAGCCAGGCGTACATGATGTCCACCGTGGACTACTTCACGTTGCTGGGGTGGATGTTCATGGGGTTGATGCTGCTGGTGTGGCTGGCCAAGCCGCCGTTTGGCGCGAAGGCCGGGCCGGAAGCTTCCGGGCACTGATCACAGGATGTAAGCGGTCAAAAATGTGGGAGCGGGCTTGCTCGCGAAGGCAGTGTGCCAGTCAACTCATGTATCGACTGAGTCACCGCCTTCGCGAGCAAGCCCGCTCCCACATTTAGATCTCGATCCACAGGGAATCAGGGGGAGGGTCAGGCGCCAGGCAACGCCAATTGCGGGTTCACAAAATCAAACGCCGCCAACTGAAACCCTTGCTCATCCACCTGCAACGCCCAGCCCTGCTTGTCCCAATCCCCCAGCACAATGCGCTTGGCCGCTTGATCGCCAATCTGCAACTTGTGAATGGCGGGGCGGTGCGTATGGCCGTGGACCAGGGTGCGCACGCCAAACTGCTGCATCACCCGTGGCACTTCCTCGGGGGTTACATCAACGATGTCGTTGGCCTTCATGCGGGTCTGCGCGCGGCTTTCACTGCGCAGCTTGCGTGCCAGTTTATGGCGCGTGCTCAGGGGCAGGTGCCGCAGGATAAACAGCACAATCGGGTTACGCAGGATGCGTCGCAGCTTCATATAGCCGACGTCGCGGGTGCAGAGGCTGTCGCCATGCATCAACAGCACGGGCTCGCCATGGAGTTGCACGACACTCGGGTCCTTGAGCAAGGTGGCACCTGCTGCTTTGCAGAACGCCTTGCCGATCAGGAAGTCGCGGTTGCCGTGCATGATGAAAATCGGGGTGCCGCTGTCGCTCAGTTCGCGCAGGGCTGCGCAAATCGAGCGCTGAAAGGGCGTCATCCCATCGTCGCCAATCCAGGCTTCAAAGAAGTCCCCCAGAATGTACAACGCCTGGGCGCCACGGGCGCGGGTGTGGAGCAGATCCAGAAACGCCCGGGTGATATCCGGGCGCTCCTCTTCCAGATGCAAATCTGAAATCAGCAATATCACCCAACGATCTCGGCTTTCTCGACGATAACGTCTTCTACCGGAACGTCCTGGTGACCGGCTTTACCGGTGGTCTGCACGCCTTTGATCTTGTCGACGACGTCCTGGCCTTCGGTCACTTTACCGAATACCGCGTAGCCCCAGCCCTGTACGTTCTTGCCGCTGTGGTTGAGGAAGGCGTTGTCGGCGACGTTGATGAAGAACTGCGCGGAGGCCGAATGCGGCTCCATGGTACGGGCCATGGCGACGGTGTACTTGTCGTTGGAAAGGCCGTTGTCCGCTTCGTTCTGGATGCTTGGACGCTTGTCTTTCTTTTCTTTCATGCCAGGCTCGAAACCGCCGCCCTGGATCATGAAGTTGCCGATGACACGGTGGAAAACGGTGTTTTCGTAGTGGCCGGCGTTCACGTACTCGATGAAGTTGGCGACGGTGATCGGCGCTTTCTCGGCGTTCAGCTCGATGACGATGTCACCGTGGTTGGTGGTCAGTTTGACTTGAGTCATGTTCACTACTCTTTTCAGGGAATTCGTGGGTTTGGGTGCCTGGGCACCACGACCGGTATGGCGAAACTGCGGCCAAGGCGCGCAGTTTAGCGTGCCCTGCAGGAATTTCGAGGTGGTTTTTTACCGCCGATGCAATAAATGCAGCAGTTTTCGGCCTCGCTCTGTCAGGTACTTGACAGCATCAGCTATGATATCGCCTTTGTTTTGTCGGCCTAGCCCGGCCACGTACTCGTCTGTTCAAGGATCCTATGAGCAAGCCCACTGTCGACCCTACCTCGAATTCCAAGGCCGGACCTGCCGTCCCGGTCAATTTCCTGCGCCCGATCATCCAGGCGGACCTGGATTCGGGCAAGCACACGCAGATCGTCACCCGCTTCCCGCCAGAGCCCAACGGTTACCTGCACATTGGTCACGCCAAGTCGATCTGTGTGAACTTCGGCCTGGCCCAGGAGTTCGGTGGCGTCACGCACCTGCGTTTCGACGATACCAACCCGGCCAAGGAAGACCAGGAATACATCGACGCCATCGAAAGCGACATCAAGTGGCTGGGCTTCGAATGGTCCGGTGAAGTGCGCTATGCCTCCAAGTATTTCGACCAGTTGTTCGACTGGGCCGTCGAGCTGATCAAGGCCGGCAAGGCCTACGTTGACGACCTGACCCCGGAGCAGGCCAAGGAATACCGTGGCACCTTGACCGAGCCGGGCAAGAACAGCCCGTTCCGCGACCGCTCGGTGGAAGAGAACCTGGACTGGTTCGCCCGCATGCGCGCCGGTGAGTTCCCGGACGGCGCCCGCGTACTGCGTGCCAAGATCGACATGGCCTCGCCGAACATGAACCTGCGCGACCCGATCATGTACCGCATCCGCCACGCCCATCACCACCAGACCGGTGACAAGTGGTGCATCTATCCGAACTACGACTTCACCCACGGTCAGTCGGATGCCATCGAAGGCATCACCCACTCCATCTGCACCCTGGAGTTCGAAAGCCACCGTCCGCTGTATGAATGGTTCCTCGACAGCCTGCCGGTACCGGCGCACCCGCGCCAGTACGAGTTCAGCCGCTTGAACCTGAACTACACCATCACCAGCAAGCGCAAGCTCAAGCAACTGGTGGATGAAAAGCACGTACACGGTTGGGATGATCCGCGCATGTCCACGCTGTCGGGTTTCCGTCGCCGTGGCTACACACCTGCTTCGATCCGCAACTTCTGCGACATGGTCGGCACCAACCGTTCCGACGGCGTGGTCGACTTCGGCATGCTCGAATTCAGCATCCGCCAGGACCTCGATGCCAACGCTCCGCGCGCCATGTGCGTGCTGCGTCCGTTGAAGGTGGTGATCACCAACTACCCGGAAGACAAAGTCGACCACCTCGAACTGCCGCGTCATCCGCAGAAAGAAGAGCTCGGCGTGCGCAAGCTGCCGTTCGCCCGCGAAATCTACATCGACCGCGATGACTTCATGGAAGAGCCGCCAAAGGGCTACAAGCGCCTGGAGCCGAACGGCGAAGTGCGCTTGCGCGGCAGCTACGTGATCCGCGCCGACGAAGCGATCAAGGACGCCGATGGCAACATCGTCGAACTGCGTTGCTCCTACGACCCGGACACCCTGGGCAAGAACCCTGAAGGCCGCAAGGTCAAGGGCGTGATCCACTGGGTGCCGGCGGCGGCCAGCATCGAGTGTGAAGTGCGCCTGTACGATCGCCTGTTTCGCTCGCCGAACCCTGAAAAGGCTGAAGACAGCGCCAGCTTCCTCGACAACATCAACCCTGACTCCCTGCAAGTACTGACGGGTTGTCGTGCCGAGCCATCTTTGGCCGACGCACAGCCGGAAGATCGTTTCCAGTTCGAGCGCGAAGGTTACTTCTGCGCGGATATCAAGGACTCGAAACCCGGTCAGCCGGTATTCAACCGTACCGTGACCTTGCGTGATTCGTGGGGCCAGTGATGCAGCCGTGAGCGGCTTTGCATAGAGAGAAAAGGAAGCATCGTGCTAACGATCTACAACACGCTGAGCAAAACCAAAGAAGTCTTCAAGCCGCTGGATGGCAACAAGGTGCGCATGTATGTGTGCGGCATGACCGTGTACGACTATTGCCACATCGGCCACGGCCGCAGCATGGTTGCCTTCGACCTGGTGACCCGCTGGTTGCGGTTCAGCGGCTATGACTTGACCTATGTGCGCAACATCACCGACATCGACGACAAGATCATCAATCGCGCCAACGAAAACGGCGAGTCGTTCGACGCGCTGACCGAGCGCATGATTGCTGCGATGCACGAGGACGAGGCCCGCCTCAACATCCTCAAGCCGGACATGGAACCGCGTGCCACCGATCACATCCCTGGCATGCACGCGATGATCCAGACCCTGATCGACAAGGGTTACGCCTACGCCCCAGGCAACGGCGACGTGTACTACCGCGTCGCCAAGTTCATGGGCTACGGCAAGCTGTCGCGCAAGAAAATCGAAGACCTGCGTATCGGCGCACGCATCGAAGTCGACGAAGCCAAGCAAGACCCGCTCGACTTCGTGCTGTGGAAAGCCACCAAGCCGGGCGAACCGAGCTGGGAATCGCCATGGGGCGCGGGCCGTCCGGGTTGGCACATCGAATGCTCGGTGATGTCCACCTGCTGCCTGGGCGACACCTTCGACATTCATGGCGGCGGCAGCGACCTCGAGTTCCCGCACCACGAAAACGAAATCGCCCAAAGCGAAGCCGCCACCGGCAAGACCTACGCCAACGCCTGGATGCACTGCGGCATGATCCGCATCAATGGCGAGAAGATGTCCAAGTCCTTGAACAACTTCTTCACCATCCGCGACGTGCTGGAAAAGTACCACCCGGAAGTGGTGCGTTACCTGCTGGTGTCCAGCCACTACCGCAGCGCCATCAACTACTCGGAAGACAACCTCAAGGACGCCAAAGGCGCCCTGGAACGTTTCTACCATGCGTTGAAAGGCCTGCCCGCCGTTGCCCCGGCTGGCGGCGAAGCGTTCGTGGCACGGTTTACCGAAGTCATGAACGACGACTTCGGCACCCCCGAAGCCTGCGCGGTGCTGTTCGAAATGGTGCGCGAGATCAACCGCCTGCGCGAGAGCGATCTTGATGCAGCGGCGGGCCTGGCGGCACGCTTGAAAGAGCTGGCCAGCGTGCTGGGCGTGTTGCAGATGGAAGCCGATGACTTCCTGCAAGCCGGCGCCGAAGGGCGTGTGGATGCGGCAGAGGTGGATGCGTTGATCCAGGCGCGTCTGGCTGCGCGCACCAACAAAGACTGGGCCGAGTCCGACCGTATCCGTGACCAATTGACCGCGATGGGTGTGGTGTTGGAAGACGGCAAGGGTGGGACGACATGGCGGTTGGCTGATCAGGCTTGATCGGTAAACGCTAAATGAAAAACGCCCCGACTGGTTCGGGGCGTTTTTTTGCACACCGTTTAACGGCTCACTCGATCTACTGTGGGCGCTGGCTTGCCTGCGATGACGGAGTGTCAGTCACCGGAAATGTTGACTGACCTGCCGCAATCGCAGGCAAGCCAGCTCCCACATTTTTTACCGTGCGCACTTTGCGAACTCTTCGGTTTCAGATTTATGTGTGAGTCGAATGGTCTTTGAGGCTTAGTGTTTTATCCACCATTAGCTGGATCCCCTCCAGCATCCGACACATTCCCAAGGCCACGCTGCGAGGATTGCCGTCGATCTCAAAAGCCAAATGACTGCTGTCGGAAATTTCCTTGCTTCGCTTACTCGCCTGAAGTTTGCAATACCTGTGCTAGGTAGGGGGGCCTTGTACTGACTTTATAGGCGTTACTCGTTGCGTCGTTATAGATCGTCTCGTGGTACTTACCGTCCTTGAAATGCAAAGCGACGCCATCGTCGACCGCGTACGCGGGTTGTATCCCCTCAAGCTGAACAAGCTCGACAAACGAGGTTTCCCTTCCTGCTTCTGAGCTGAAATGCGGACACAGCGCTCCAGGCAGCAATCCCAGGCCCTGAACCAGCGCAAACGCTCCCCCTGAGTCGGAATGCCCATGCTCGAACCAGCAAATGGCGCCTGCACTGACACCGCATAGGACTTTGCCGTTTTCCCAGGCCTTCTTCAGATGGTCCACGACAGCAAATTCGTGCCAGACCGCCAACATGGCGCGGGTATTTCCGCCTGGTACGTAAATGATGTCGGCTTGCTCAAAGAGTGATGAAACATGATTGGCGTTGGGGAAGGGTGAAATAAAAAATGCCAGCGAGGTTACGCGACAGCCGGCGCTTTCATATTTGGCGGTGAAATCGGAAATCTTGATTCGGTCATCGCCATTGGCGGTGGAGACATAGAGCACGCTAGGGTGCGTTTTGCCTGATGACGCGACGATGTGTTTATCGATACGCGTCATGCGGGTCATGTCTTCGGTGGACTCGCCGCCAATGACAATAATGTGTTGAGTCATCCTGAACTCCAGTCCCTATTGCGCGGCGCGAGTGCCTGTCATCACTTGATACTGGCTCTGAACAAAACCATTGTCCGACACGTAGGTTCCGACGTGGTGCAGCGCATGCTCACTGCCAAGCTGGTTGAACAGTGGAATACCTTGCCCCAGCACAACCGGGATACGCGTAATGATCAGCTCATTGACCAGGCCTGCTTCAAGAAACGTCTGAATCGTCTGGCCGCCGTCGATATAGACGTGCTTCATACCGCGTTCGGCTAGCGTTGCCATGAGTGAGGTGACGTCTCCCGCCATGACCTCCAACTTGCCCTCCAGATGCGCAGGGATCCGCAGAGGCTGATGGGAGAGCGCAATGACCGGCGTACCCTCATAGGGCCACTCGGGAAAAGACAGCACTTTCTCCAGGGTTTTGCGCCCCATCACCAGCGCATCCACCGTGGCGATAAAGCTTTCATAGGTCACGCCGCTCAACTCGCTGGCTTCATACTCGGGTCGATGCAACCAGTCGATATCACCGTCCGGACGGGCAATGAAGCCGTCGACGCTCGCTGCGATGAAGACTGAGCATTTGATATCCATGGCGGAAACTCCTTTTAGTGCGCTTGGACGCTAATGTTAATTTAATCCCCGCGTGCAACAACCGGGCGTCTAAGAAGCAGCCCTGACACCCCTTTCTGCAGTGCGAGGATGTATGCGAAGTTGGTTGATCCGTTACCGTTACGCAATCATTTTCTGGATGTGCTTCGGCGTTTTCCGTACGTCCCTGGCTGACTGGAACCCCATTCCTTCTGGCTCCATGCGCCCGACCTTGCTGGAGGGCGATGTGGTGCTGGTGAACCGGGTGGCGTATGACCTCAAGGTGCCGCTCACGGACATTTCCCTGGCCAGGCTCGATAACCCTCAGCGCGGTGACGTGGTGACGTTCTCGTCGCCCAAGGATGGCATGCGCCTGATCAAGCGCATTGTCGGCATTCCCGGTGACACCCTGGAAATGAAAGATGAAGTGTTGTGGGTCAACGGCGTGCCTGCTACCTACAGTGATGCGCAAGACATCAGCGAACCGATTGTTCCCGGCCATACGGTGCCGGGGATCAAGCTGAATGAGTGGGTGGCCAACCGTCAGCGCACGGTGCAGTTCATGCCGACGGTGCGCGCGTTGCGTGATTTCGGGCCGGTGGTGGTGCCGGCCGAAAGCTATTTCATGCTGGGGGACAACCGCGATAACAGCGATGACTCGCGGTATATCGGCTTCGTGCCACGTCGGCTTCTGATCGGGCGCGCACATCATGTGCTGGCCTCTGCGGACATCCTGGATCATTGGATGCCACGCCTGAACAGATTTGGTGCAAAGATCCTGTAACGGCGAGCGCATCGATTGCCACCCGATGCATCGCTAGGTGCTGACAAGCCGGCTCCTTCCGTTGGGTGTGTTGCGCAGGCCCCATGAGTCCGGACACTTACTTTTGAGTGAGCCCATTACCTTTTCGTGCGTTCTTGTGGCCTGTTCGTCCCGTTCCTATCCTGGGTTTTCTTTTAACCAGGAGTAGGTTCCATGAGCTTTGATCTCGGACTAACAGGCCTTCGCGCGCTGGTCACCGGTGGCACCAAAGGTATCGGTGCGGCCGTGGTTGCCGTGTTGCAGGCGCAGGGCGCCCAGGTGGTTTCGGTCGCGCGTTCGGCGGTGGTTTCGCCACCCGAGGGTGTGCATTTCATCGCCGCCGACCTGGGCACTGCCGCCGGTTGCACCAGCGCTACCCAGGCGGTGAAGGAGCAATTTGGCGGCGTGGATATCATCGTCAATGTACTCGGCGGTTCGAGTGCGCCGGGCGGTGGTTTTGCGGTGCTCGATGATGAGCAATGGGCGAATGCGCTCAACCAGAACCTGATGGCGGCGGTGCGCGTGGATCGGGCGCTGTTGCCGGGCATGGTCGAGCGTGGGGCAGGTGTGATCATTCATGTCACGTCGATCCAGCGGGAGTTGCCGTTGCCGGAATCGACCACGGCGTATGCCGCTGCAAAGGCAGCGTTGGCGACGTACAGCAAGAGCCTGTCGAAAGAAGTGACGCCCAAGGGCGTTCGGGTCGTGCGGGTTTCGCCGGGTTGGGTGGAGACGGATGCGGCGGTCGCGCTGGCAGAGCGTCTGGCGGACGAAGCCGGAACCGATTACGCAGGTGGCAAGCAGATCATCATGCAGGCGCTGGGTGGCATACCTTTGGGTCGGCCTGCAAAGCCTGAGGAAGTGGCTGATTTGATCGCTTTCCTGGTCTCGCCCCGCGCCGCGTCGATCAGCGGCACCGAGTACGTGATCGACGGCGGCACCGTGCCCACGGTCTAGCGTGTCGTTTTGGCGGCCTGCCATTTGAGCAGGCCATCCAGCACCGGGCACAGGCTCTGGCCCCACTCGGTCATGCGGTACTCCACTTTGGGCGGCACCACCGGGTAGACCGTGCGCTGCACCAGACCATCAGCTTCGAGCTGGCGCAGTTGTTGAGCGAGCATCTTCTGTGAGATATCCGGGATCAGCCGTTCAAGGTCGGAATAACGCTGCACCTGGCCGCCGAACAGGTGAAACAGGATGATCAGCTTCCAGCGCCCGCCGAGCCAGGCGAGGGTGGTTTCGACATCGGCTGCGGCGGTGGCGGGGGTGTAGGTTTTGCTCATCGCATACGTCCTTGGGGCATTTCGGAAAATGCGCATTTATTTTGACGCCCGCCTGATCCTGGCTTTAGATGGTCGCCACGACCCAACTGGCGGTGATTCAAATGGAATGTATTTTCTGCAGCATCGTTAAAAAGACTTCCCCGGCGCACATCCTGTGGGAAGACGACCAGCATATGGCATTTTTGTCGATCTTCCCCAATACGCCGGGTTTCAGCGTAGTGATCCCCAAGCAGCATTACGGCAGCTATGCGTTTGCACAGTCGGATGAAGTGTTGGCCGGGCTCGCGATAGCGGCGAAGAAGACCGCGTTGCAGATCGACCGGGCGTTTCCGGATGTGGCGCGCACCGGGATGATGCTGGAAGGGTATGGGGTGGACCACCTGCATGCGAAGTTGTTTCCCATGCACGGGACGGGGTGTGACAGTACCTTCAAGCCGATCAGCTCCAAGGTGGAGAAGTTCTTCGAGGCGTACGAGGGCTATATCTCGTCCCACGATTATGTGCGGGCGGATGATGCTGAACTGGCGGAATTGGCAGCGCACATCAGGTCTTATGTCTGATACACAACCCAATGTGGGAGCGGGCTTGCTCGCGAAAGCGGAGTATCAGTCACTGTATGTGTTTCTGACACACCGCTTTCGCGAGCAAGCCGCTCCCACATTTTTCAAGGGGGTTCGCTTGATGAATCAGCGGCGGCTGCTGACCTCGGCCGGCACATCATCACCGGCCATGCGCTTGCGGAACAGTCCGGTGCGGGCCAATAGCAACGTGGTCACTGGCACCGTGATCGACAACAAAATCGGTATCAACCACCCGTGCAACACCGGCCCGGACTTGAGCACCGAAAAGTAGATGATCGACGCCAGCGCCACGCACCATGCGCCCAAGGTCGAGGCCAGTGCCGGCGGGTGCATGCGCTGAAAAAAGTCTTTCATCCGCAGCAAGCCAATCGCGCCAATCAACGCAAACACACTGCTCAATACCAGCAGTACGGCCACGATCACTTCCACCCATAACGGCATCATTCAATCACCTCCCCACGCAGCAGGAATTTCGCCAGGGCAAACGAGCCCACGAAGCCAAACAGCGCAATCAGCAGCGCCGCTTCAAAGTACGTGTCACTGGCATAACGAATGCCCAGCACCAGCATCATCAGCATCGCCAGGATGTACAAATAGTCCAGCGCCAGGACCCGATCCTGGGCCGACGGGCCTTTGAACAGGCGGATCAGTGTCAGCACCATGGCCAGCGAGAACAGGAACAGGCTCAACAGGATCGCATTGGAGAGCAGGGCGCTCATTCGAAGATCTCCATCAGGGGCCGTTCGTAGGTGGTCTTGAAGTGCTCGATGAAGGGCGCTTCGTCCTCCAGGTCAAACACGTGCAAGAGCAGGATGCTGCGGTCCAGCGCCAGTTCCGACCAGATAGTGCCGGGCACCACGGTGGTGATCATCGACAGCGCAGCCAGGCCGTTGGGGTCGCGCAGGTCCAGGGGGATCTTGACGAAGCGCGACCGCGGCGCTCGTGTGCCGCACATCAATACGCCCCAGGCCACTTGCAGGTTGGAGATGATTACATCGCGGCCGACCAGGAAGAACAGGCGAATGATCACCCCAGGGCGGCGAATGCGGATCGGCAAGGGGCGTAGCGGCGCCATCATCAATGGCGCAAGAAAGCCCAGCAAGGCGCCCAGCAGCAGGTTGCCGGGACTCACGGACAGGTTCAGCACCAGCCACAACGACCACAACGCCAGCGACAACCACGGGGCAGGGAACAGGCGCTTCATGGTTGCACCTCCAGCGCGGCGGTCTTGGCTTCAGGGCTTGGCACCGGACGCGTGGCCATCACCGCCATCACGTAGTGTTCCGGGTTGTTCAGGCTGACGGCTGTGTCCTGGGTGTAGCGCATCAACGGCTCGGCCTTGAAGGTGAGCAGGATGCTCAGACCCAGCAGGAAGAAGATCGGCAGGCACTCGTAGCGACGCAGTAGCGGCGAAGGGCGCTCTTCCGGGGTCCAGAAACGCTGGATGCCCAGGCGGGCGAAAGCGATCAGCGAGGCCAGGCCAGACAGGATCAACAGTGCGACCAAGCCCCAGGCAGCCGGGCGTATCGGCGCGTCAATGCTGACACCCAGGCCCAGCGGATTGACCAGCGCGCTCAACAAGCTGAGCTTGCCGATAAACCCGGACAGCGGCGGCATGCCGATAATCAGCAGTGCACAGGCAACAAAGCTCAAGCCAAGGAAGGCCATGGTCCAGGGAATCACTTGGCCGACCACGGCTTTCTGTTCATCGTCGAGGTTCACGCCGGGCCGCGGATGCAGGGATTCCATGGCCTTGGGCAACGCATCGATTTCCTCATCCAGTGGCAGGTCATTGGCCGAGCGCGAACGTTCGATCAGTTCAGCCAGCAGGAACAGCGCACTCAGCGCCAACGTCGAGCTGACCAGATAGAAAAGCGCCCCCGCCGTCAGGCTGGGTTGAGCGAAACCGACGGCAGACAACAAGATTCCCGCCGACACCAGAATGCTCAAGCTGGCCATGCGCTCCAGCCGCTGCGCCGCCACCATCGCCAAACCGGCGCAGAGGATGGTTGCCATGCCGCCATACACCAGCCAATCGCCGCCAAACAATGCCGATGCACCGGCCTGGCCGGAGAACAACAGGGTCCACAGGCGCAGCACGGTGTACACGCCGACCTTGGTCATGATCGCAAACATCGCCGCCACCGGCGCGCTGGCCGAGGAGTAGGCGGGGGCCAGCCAGAAGTTCAGCGGCCACATGCCAGCTTTGGCCAGGAACGCGGTCGCGAGGATAGCGGCACCTGCGTGCAACAGTCCGCGATCGGCCTCGGGCACCAGCGGGATTTTCAGCGCCAGGTCCGCGAAGTTCAGCGTGCCGGTGACACCGTAGATCATCGCCGCGCCAATCAGGAACAGCGACGAGGCCAGCAGGTTGATCGCAATGTAATGCAGCCCCGACGACACCCGCGCACGGCCGGAACCGTGCAGCATCAAACCATAGGACGCCGCCAGCAGCACCTCGAAGAACACGAACAGGTTGAACAGGTCCGCCGTGAGGAATGCGCCATACAAACCCATCATCTGAATCTGGAACAGTGCATGGAAGCTGGTGCCGGCACGGTCCCAACGGGCCATGGCGAACAGCAGCGCGCTCACACCGATGATCCCGGTAAGCACCAGCATCAACGCCGAGAGTTGGTCGACCACCAGCACGATGCCGAATGGCACCTGCCAGTTGCCCGGCAGGTAGACGCCAATCGAGCCGGGGCCGCCTTTTTGCGTCCAGTACAACAGCAGGATCGCGATGCCGAGGCCGATGACGCTGGAGAACAGGTTGATCTTGGCCTTCAGCGGACGGCGTTTTTCGCCGAGCATCAGCATCAGTGCGGCGGTGAGCAACGGCAGCAGGATGGGGGCGACGATCAGTTGGTTGACCCAATTCATTCCTTGGGCTCCCTGCCATCCACGTGGTCAGTGCCGGTCAGGCCCCGTGAGGCCAGCAGCACCACCAGAAACAGCGCGGTCATGGCGAAGCTGATCACGATGGCGGTGAGCACCAGCGCTTGGGGCAGCGGATCGGTGTAGTTGAGCAGGTCTTGTGGCACGCCGTCCTTGATGATCGGCTCCTTGCCGATAAACAGGCTGCCCATGCTGAAAATGAACAGGTTGACCCCGTACGACAGCAGGCACAGGCCCATCACCACCTGGAACGTCCGTGGCCGCAGGATCAGCCAGACGCCGGAGGCGGCCAGGACCCCAATGGCAATTGCGATGACTTCTTCCATCAGGCGGCTCCTTCCGTTGCGGCAACTACTTTGGCCTGGTTGCTCGGTTTATGGGCACGCACGGACTGGTGACCGAGGGCGGTGAGCATCAGCAGCGTGGAGCCTACGACCATGGCGTACACGCCGACGTCGAAGAACAAGGCGCTGGCGATGTGAATATCGCCGAGCACCGGCAGGCTGAAATGCCAGGTGTGGGTGGTGAGGAATGGATACCCGGCAAACAGTGCGCCGAGACCGGTCAGCGTCGCCGAGAACAGGCCAAAGCCCATCCAGCGCATCGGCCGCAGGCTCATCTGCGCCTCGACCCACTGCGTGCCGGCAACCATGTATTGCAGGATAAACGCCACGGACATCACCAGGCCCGCGACAAACCCGCCGCCTGGCTGATTGTGCCCGCGCATGAACAGGTAGAACGACACTACCAGCGCAATCGGCAGCAGCAGGCGCACCAGCACCGCCGGCACCATCATGAAGCCCAGGGCGGTGTCGCTGGCCTGGCGCGGGTTGACCAGGTCGGTGGCCACGTCCGGCGCCAACTGACGCTGTTGCGCGGGCAATTGCATGCTTTCCTTGGACGGGCGGAAGCGGCGCAGCAGGGCGTATACCGTCAGCGCCACGGCGCCAAGTACGGTGATTTCACCCAGTGTGTCGAAGCCGCGGAAATCCACCAGCATCACGTTCACCACATTGCTGCCGCCACCTTCGGGCAGGGCACGGCTGAGGTAGAACGAGGAGATATCGTTGGGCGTCTGGCGGGTCAGCATCGCATAGGACAGCAACGCCATGCCGCCACCCACCACGGTCGACAACAGGAAGTCGCGTACCCGTCGAATCCGCGCTTTGCGCAAGGTGTTCGGCAATGGCGACACCTCCTCTATCCGCCGGGGCAGCCAGCGCAGACCCAGCAGGATCAGCACGGTGGTGACCACTTCCACAACCAACTGGGTCAGCGCCAGGTCCGGCGCCGAGAACCACACGAAGGTCACGCAGGTCATCAGGCCGCACACGCTGACCATGGTCAGGGCCGCCAGCCGGTGGTACTTGGCTTGCCAGGCGGCACCCAGGGCGCAGGCAATTGCCAGCAGCCACAGGGTCACGAACACGATGGAGCCTGGGATTTTCGGGCGATCGCCCCAGCTCAAGCCACTGTTGAGCATCGGGATCATGCCGCCGATCACCGCCACCAATACCAGCAAGAAGAGTTGAGTCTGCAGGCGCTTGGTGCTGATGCGTTTTTCGATCTTGCGCACGCCGCGCATCATCACTACCAGGCTGCGCTCGAAGCCGCGCTTGCCGTTGAAGTAACTGATGATGGGCGGGTATTTGAAGCGACCGCGCTTGAGTTGCTTGCGCAGCAGCAGGTACAACACCACGCCGCCGGACATCGCCACCAGGCTCATGATCATCGGCGCGTTCCAGCCGTGCCAGATCGCCAGGCTGTATTCCGGTAGTTCACCGCCGACGACGGGCAGGGCGGCGGCAGCGAGGATCGAACCGACCACCTGAGCCGGGAAGATCCCCACCAGCAGGCAGGTGAACACCAGCAACTCGACCGGCGCGCGCATCCAGCGCGGCGGTTCGTGGGGCGTGTGCGGGAGATGGGTGGCAGGCGGACCGAAGAACACATCCACGGTAAAGCGCAGGGCATAGGCCACGCTGAACGTGCCGGCAATCGTCGCAATCAGCGGCAGGGCAATTTCGACCCACGCGGTCGATGAGATAAACACGGTCTCGGCAAAAAACATCTCTTTGGACAGGAATCCATTGAGCAGCGGCACGCCGGCCATCGAGGCACTGGCGACCATCGCCAGGGTCGCGGTAAACGGGATCAGCTTGACCAGCCCGCTGAGCTTGCGGATGTCCCGCGTGCCGCTCTCATGGTCGATGATGCCGGCCGCCATGAACAGCGAGGCCTTGAACGTGGCATGGTTGAGAATATGGAAAACGGCTGCGACGGCAGCCAGTGGGCTGTTGAGACCCAGCAGCAAGGTGATCAGCCCGAGGTGGCTGATGGTGGAGTAGGCCAGCAGGCCCTTGAGGTCATTTTGGAACATGGCGCAGTAGGCGCCGAGGAGGAGGGTGAGCGCGCCGGCACCGCCGACGATCCAGAACCATTCTTCGCTGCCGGACAGCGAGGGCCACAGGCGGGCCAGCAGGAACACGCCGGCCTTCACCATCGTCGCCGAATGCAGATACGCCGACACCGGCGTGGGGGCCGCCATCGCGTGGGGCAGCCAGAAGTGGAAGGGGAACTGGGCGCTTTTGCTCAGGGCGCCGATCAGTACCAGGGCGAGCATGACCGGGTACAGCGAATGGGCGCGAATCTGATCGCCCGCCGCCAGCACCCGGTCCAGGTCATAGCTGCCGACGATATGCCCCAGCAGCATCACGCCCGCCAACAGGCACAGGCCGCCGGCGCCGGTGACCATCAACGCCATGTATGCGCCGCGTCGCGCATCGGCGCGGTGGTGCCAATAGCCAATCAGTAGGAACGAGAACAGGCTGGTCAGTTCCCAGAAGAACACGATCTGGATCAGGTTGCCGGAGATCACCAGCCCGAGCATGGCGCCCATGAATGCCAGGAAAAACGCGAAGAAGCGCGGCACCGGGTCGTCCGGCGACATGTAATAGCGCGCATACAGCGACACCAGCGTGCCGATGCCCAGCACCAGCATCGAGAACAGCCAGGCAAACCCGTCCATGCGCAAAACGAAGTTCAGCCCAAGGCTGGGCAACCACATGAATTCTTCGCGGATCACGCCACCGTGGGCGATCTGAGGGTAAAGCAGGGCGACTTGAATAGTACCGACCAGTGCGACAAGGCCGGCCAACAGGGATTCGGTGTTACGTGCGTTGTGCGGCAGCAAGGCCGCCAGACAGCTGCCAATAAACGGCAGAAGCAGTAGAACTATCAGGGACATAGGCTTCTAATCTGCGGAAGTTTGGGATGCATCATACGTGCCGCTTTCACGATCACCAAACGGCAAGATGTGGCAGGATCCTACAAGGTAGGCCGAAACCGCTCATTTAGCTTTGTTTCAAGCGAGCCTGTTCCAGTGTCCACACCGCCCTCTGTAGGCGCCGGGCTTGCTTGCGATGGCGATCTGACAGCCACTGCAAGCATTCGGACCTTATCCCTGCTGTTCCTGTTCCCGCTCATCGCGCAATTCGAGGGCCTTCTGCCCCTTGGTCTTCATCTCACTGACAATCACCGCCGCCACAATCAACGCCGCGCCCACCATCGCAATCGGCGGGAAGCGCTCCCCGGCGATTCGCCCCACCACGCCTGCCCACACCGGCTCACCGGCATAAATCAACGTGGCACGGGTTGGCGATACGCTTTGCTGGGCCCAGTTCATGGCGACCTGGATCACCGCACTGGTCAAGCCCAGGCCCACTGCGCTGAACAGCAACAGCCAGGAGAAACCCGGCAATGCTTCGCCCATCGGCACCACCATCAGGAACGACAGCAACGATGCCGTGGCCAGTTGCACCACGGTCACCCGGCGCACATCCACCTGGCCGGCAAAGGCACTGATCAGGATGATCTCCGCCGCAATCGCGACCGCCCCGATCAAGGTGGCGATTTCACCAGGGCTGAAATTCAGCGAAGCGCCCGCCGGCCCGGTCAGCAGCATCAGCCCGGTGAACGCCAGCATGATACCGATGCTCGGCATCAACCCCGGGCGCCGCCCTAGCACCAGCCATTGCAGCAATGGCACGAAGGGCACATAGAGCGCGGTGATAAACGCCGACTGGCTGCTCAGGATCGTCTGCAGGCCAATGGTCTGCAATCCGTAGCCAAACATGATCGCTACGCCGATAAACACCCCGGCCTTCAACTCGAACAGGGTCAGGTCGCGCAGGGTGCGCAAGGAAAAGAACCCCACCACGATGGCCGCCGCCGCAAACCGCAGGCCGACGAAAAACATCGGGCCGCTGACGGTCATCGCATGCTGCACCAACAAAAAGGTGCCGCCCCAGATCATGGTGATCACCACCAGGATGCATTCGGCTTTGCTGAAGCGGTTGAAACGCGAAGGGGAGTTTGGGGTGGTCATGGCGGCTCGGTCTTGCAAGGGAAAGGCACGGACCGCACAATGCGCCGCACGCTGGGCAGTATACTGCGCACACCCACCCATTGAGCAATATAGTGCACAAAGAAAATCCACACCGGGCTTCGGTCCTGCAGCACGTCAGCCAGAACGTTCGTCGCCTGCGCCACGCCGCCGACCTGAGCCAGACCGCGCTTTCGGAAAAATCCGGGGTCAGCCGGCGCATGCTGGTGGCCATCGAGGCAGGGGAAAAGAATGTCAGCTTGTCCACCCTCGACCGTGTCGCCGAAGCGTTGGACGTAGCCTTCAGTGACCTGATCCAGGCCCCGGATGCGCCTGACCACAGCCGCATCAACGAACTGGCCTGGGCGGGTGAAATTCCGGGGAGCAAAGCGGTGCTGTTGGCCAAGGCCACGGCGCGGCGTGAGGTCGAATTATGGGAAATGCAACTGGAGCCAGGTGATCGCTACAGTCCCGACCCCGACCCGGATGGCTGGAGCGTGCAGCTATTTGTATTCGAAGGCTGCCTCACATTGCTGGTGGGCGATGAAGAGAAGCGCGTTGCCGCCGGTGAGTTTTATATGTTCGCCAGCCGTCACGTCCATGGCTATCGCAATGACGGCGATGTGGCTGTGCGGTTTGTGCGCAACGTGGTGATCTAACTGTTCACCCGGCAACAGTGGATGGACACTTTGCTGGTTTGAACTACGCGCTACTGCGCTTAATTGCCAGCAACTCGCTGATTTTATTGGCGATTAGATTCAGGCACGACTCCTGCAATCACTCCAGTATCCCCTCGGAGCCTGGAGTCGGCCCATGTCAGCCCACCCTCAACACCCTGCCCATGTCATCCGCTCGGACGCGGAAGCCATCGAAGTCGCCACGCGCCTGGCCGCACGGTTTGCTGTCGACGCCAGCGCGCGCGACCGTGAGCGTCGCCTGCCGGTGGCCGAACTCGACGAATTCTCTGCCAGCGGCCTATGGGGCATCACCATTCCCAAAGAGTACGGCGGCGCAGGAGTGTCCTATGTGACGGTCGCCGAGGTGATCAAATTGATCTCCGCCGCCGACCCGTCCCTGGGGCAGATCCCGCAGAACCACTTGGGCGTGGTGGACATCCTGCTGCAAACGGCCACAGAGGCACAAAAGCAGCACTACTTCGGCAAAGTCCTCCAGGGCTACCGCTTCGGCAACGCCTTCTCCGAAGCCAAGAGCAAAAACGCCGGCACCTTCGACACGCAGATTCGCTTCCACGGTGAAACCGCGCAAATCAACGGCGAGAAGTTCTACTGCACCGGCGCGCTGTTTGCCCATATCGTGCCGACGGTCGGCAATAACGAACACGGCCAGGCGTTCATTGGCTTTGTCGAGCGCGATGCACCAGGCCTGACCGTGATCGACAATTGGGATGGCTTTGGTCAGCGCACCACCGCCAGCGGCGGCGTGACCCTCGATGGCGTCACCGTGCCGTTGAGCGCGGTAGTCCCTGCGCACCTGGCCTTCGATCAACCCACGGCCGATGGCCCGATCTCGCAAATTATCCAGGCTGCCGTCGATACCGGCATCGCCCTCGGCGCCCTTGAGCAGGCGAAGATTTTCGCGCGCCAGGCACGCCCATGGATCGACAGCCAGCAGGATCACGGCTGGCAAGACCCGTTCACCATCGCCGCCATCGGCGACCTGGAATGGCGGGTGCACGGCACCGAAGCCATCCTCGCCAAGGCCGGCCAGGCGGTGGACCGCGCCCTTGCCGAGCCGAGTAAAGACTCCGTCGCCCATGCCTCGCTGGTCGTCGCCCAGGCCAAAGTGTTGTCCGCCGAAACCGCCTTGCTCGCCAGCAGCAAACTCTTCGAACTGGCCGGCACCCGCTCGGTCACCGGCAAGCACAACCTCGACCGTTTCTGGCGCAATGCGCGCACCCACACCCTGCACGACCCGGCCCGCTGGAAATATCACCTGATCGGTAATTTCGTGCTCAACGGCGTGAAACCCGCGCGCCACGCCTGGAACTAAGGAGCTTAACCATGACCGCACTGAGCCTTGCGCGCCAACTCTTGGACAGCACCCGCCGGCATGTCGAGAAAAGCGCTGACCCTTACGTGATCAGCCGCTTTGGCGACTTACAGATCCGCGTCGATGTCGCCGCTGCCCTGTTGGAACGCGCCGAAACCCACCCCAGCCCGGTGGCCGCCACCGAAGCGCAAATTGCCGCCGCCGAAGCCCTGATCGCCGCGAGCAACGCCGAATTCGAACTCACCGGGCAACGCACCGCACTGCCGTCGACCCTCGACGACCCCCTGCGCTGGAAATACCAGGTCGTCGGCAATTATCACCTCAACGGAGTGCTTTGATGTCCCGTGAAATCCGCTTGAATGCCTTCGACATGAATTGTGTCGGCCACCAATCTCCGGGACTGTGGGCCCATCCGCGTGACCGTTCGTGGCAGTACAAGGATCTGGAATACTGGACCGACCTGGCGAAAATCCTCGAACGAGGCAAGTTTGACGGCCTGTTTATCGCCGACGTGCTCGGTATTTATGACGTCTACAACGGCAACGGCGATGCGGCGATTCGCCAGGCCGCGCAGGTGCCGGTCAATGATCCGCTGTCGCTGATCGCGCCGATGGCCTTGGTCACCGAGCATCTGGGTTTTGGCCTCACTGCTTCGTTGTCCTTTGAGCATCCGTACCCGTTCGCCCGCCGTCTCTCCACCCTCGACCACCTGACCAAGGGCCGTGTCGGCTGGAACATCGTCACCTCCTACCTGGAAAGCGGCGCCAAGAATCTCGGGCAGCAAGCCCAGACCGAACACGACGCGCGCTACGACTACGCCGAGGAATACCTGGAGGTTTGCTACAAACTCTGGGAAGGCAGTTGGGAGGAGGGCGCTGTCTTGCGTGACCGTGAGCGCCGGATTTTCAGCGACCCGAGCAAGATCCACGAAATCCGCCATGTCGGCAAACACTTCCAGGTGCCCGGCATTCACCTCTGCGAGCCGTCGCCGCAGCGCACGCCGGTGCTCTACCAGGCCGGTGCGTCCAGCCGTGGCAAGCAGTTTGCCGCTGAACAGGCCGAGTGCGTATTCGTCGCCGCGCCCTCCAAGGTGCTGCTGAAAAAGACGGTCGCCGACATCCGCCGCCGCGCCGCCGAAGCCGGGCGGGATCCGCAGAAGATCCTGATCTTCAACCTGCAGACGGTGATCGTCGGTGAGACCGACGCCAAGGCCAAGGCCAAGTTTGACGAATACAAATCCTACGTCAGCTACGAAGGCGCGATGGCGCTGATCTCTGGCTGGACCGGTATCGACTTCAGCCAGTTCAAGCCTGATGAACCGCTCAAGCACGTGCACACCAACGCGATTCAATCGGCGGTGGAAGCCTTCTCCACGGCGGACCCGAACAAAGTCTGGACGCCAAACGAACTGGCCGATTGGGTCGGCATCGGCGGTTTTGGCCCGCTGTTTGTCGGCGGCCCGGAAACCGTGGCGGACCTGTTGCAGGAATGGGTCGAAGAGACCGATGTCGACGGCTTCAACCTAGCCTATGCACTGACCCATGAAACCTTCATCGACGCCGTGGACCTGCTGGTGCCGGAGTTGCAGAAGCGTGGTGTGTACAAGACCGAATACGCCCAGGGCACCTTGCGCGAGAAGTTGTTTGGCGACGGTGCGAGGTTGGCCTCTAACCATCCTGGCGCCAGCTACCGCGACCTCAAAGCCACCCGTCTCTGATTGAAACACCTCGGTCAATGTGGGAGCAGGCACGCCAGCTCCCACCGTTTGATCTTTATTGTTTGATCGATACCCGCCAGCGGACCACCGCACGCACACCACCCAATAGGAGCAACCCCCCTATGAGCGTGCACGAACTCAAACGTCCGCTGGTCCTGGAATGGCCTGCCGAACTCCTCGGCAACCTGCCCAAGGCGCTGGAACAACTGCAGCACTGGGCGCAGATCACGCCGCTGCACACCGCCCTGCGCCACAAGCGCCAGGGGCAGTGGTACGCGTGGCGCTGGATTGACGCATTGCGTGACGTCGAGCGCCTGGCCGATGGCTTGCGCCAGCAAGGTTTCGGCGAGCACTCGCGGCTGGCCCTGAGCGGTGCGTTCGAGCCGAACCTGTTGTTGCTGGCGCTGGCGGCGCAATCCATCGGCGGGCAGGTCCTGACCCTGGCCGATGACCTGGAACCCGAGGCGCTCCAGCCGCACCTGTGGCGCATTCGCCCCACCCATGCTTATGTGCAGAACCGCCAGACCGTGCGCCATTGGCAGTCGGCCAATTTGTTGGACTTCGTCCAATTGCTCGGTCCGTTGGCGCCCGCGCAACACCTCGCACGTTGGTGGCACCCCACAGGCGAAACTTCATTGTGGAGCGAAGAGGGCACCCATTGGCAGGGCGGCCTGGCGGTGGTCCTGGAGCAGTGGCTGAACAGCGGCCATGGCCTGGCCTTTCCGGAAAGCCTGGCGTCGGCGCGACGTGATCGCAGTGAAGTCGCTCCCACCGGCCTGCTGTTGTCGCCCGCACGCCTGCAGCACTTGGCCGACGAGATCGAAAGCCGCCTGGCGCCCCACGGCACCTGGCGTCGGCGCCTCTGCGACTGGGCCATCGCCCATCCTCAAAGCGGCCTGCGTCGCCTGCTGAAAAACCGCGTGCGCAAACTCCTGGGTTTCCAGCGACTGGCGTATATCTGGCAACCCGTCAAATCCACCCCTTCGCCGGCGTGGCTGGCGGAATTCAAGCGGGACATCGCATGAGCCAGGCCATTCTCCAAGTGCGGGATATTTCGCTGTCGTTCAAGGGCGTCAAGGCGATCAATGCCTTGTCCTTCGAGGTGGCGCGCGGCGAAATCTGCGCGCTGATCGGGCCCAATGGTGCCGGTAAAAGCTCGCTGCTCAACGTGCTCAATGGTGTGTATCGCTTCGACGCCGGCGAGATCGTCTTCGAAGACCAGCACTTCCACCGCATCGACCCCTTGGGGGCCGCGCGCCGGGGCATTGGCCGCACCTTCCAGAACAACGCGCTGTTCAAGAAGATGAGCGTGCTCGACAACATTCTCACCGGCCTGTCGCGCCACATGCGCAGCAGCGTTATCGAACAGGCCCTGGGCTTGCCCCGCGCACGCCGAGAAGCCGAAGCATTCCGGCTGCGGGCCCAGGGCATTCTCGAATTCCTTGAGCTGCAAGCCCATCGCGATGTGTTGGTGGGCAACCTGTCCTACGGCCTGCAAAAGCGCGTGGAACTCGGCCGGGCGTTGATCGCAGGGCCGAGCCTGTTGCTGCTGGATGAGCCCATGGCTGGCATGAATGCCGAAGAAAAACAGGAAATGGCGCGCTTCGTCGCCGACGTAAACCGCGACCTCGGCACTACCGTGGTGTTGATCGAACACGACATGGGCGTGGTGATGGGCCTGTCCGACCATGTGGTGGTGCTCGATTACGGGCGCAAGGTCGGCGACGGCACACCAGCCGACGTGCAGGCCAATCCCGAGGTGATCGCGGCCTACCTGGGAGTTGTAAACGCATGACGTTCTTCTTCGAAACCCTGCTCGGCGGCCTGCTCGCCGGCACCATGTACTCGCTGGTTGCCATCGGCTTCGTGCTGATCTACAAGGCCAGTGGTGTGTTCAATTTCGCCCAGGGCTCGATGCTGCTGTTTGCCGCGCTGACATTCGTCAGCCTGCATGACCAAGGCGTGCCGTTTGCCCTGGCGCTGCTGGTGACAGTGATCGTGATGATCGTCGGCGCCTTGCTCATCGAACGTTTGGTGCTGCGGCCGCTGGTAAACCGTTCGCAAATCACCCTGTTTATGGCCACATTGGGCCTGTCGTTCATTATCGAAGGCCTGGCCCAGGGCTTGATGGGTTCCCAGGTGCGCGCCCTTGACCTGGGCATCGACGACGTGCCGCTGTTCGTTGGCCCGCTGATGCTCAGCCAGTTCGACCTGATCGCTGCCGCCGCCGCTGTGGTGCTGGTGACCGTGCTGGCGCTGCTGTTCAACAAGACCCGCATCGGTGTGTCGCTGCGTGCGGTGGCGGATGACACCACGGCGGCGCTGTCCATCGGCATCAACCTCAACCGCATCTGGCAGATCGTCTGGGCGGTGGCGGGCATCGTCGGGCTGGTGGCTGGCCTGCTGTGGGGCGCGCGCCAGGGCGTACAGTTTTCCTTGTCGCTGGTGGTGCTAAAGGCTTTGCCGGTGCTGATCATCGGCGGGTTTACCTCGATTGGCGGGGCGATTGTCGGCGGGCTGATTGTCGGCGCGGCGGAGAACCTCGCCGAGGTGTACATCGGCCCATTGATTGGCGGCGGCATCACGCCTTGGTTCGCCTATGTATTGGCCCTGGCCTTCCTGTATATCCGTCCCGCCGGCCTGTTCGGCGAGCGCGCCATCGAGCGAGTCTGAAACCATGTCGATCCCCGTTGCTCAAGACACCGCGCCGTTGCTGCTGATTCAGCGGCGCATCCCCTGGGCCCTGATCGGCCTGTTGGCGCTGGCCTTTATCGTGGTGCCGCTGTGGGGCAATGACTATTGGCTGAACGCGATCCTGATCCCGTTCCTGGTGCTGTCGCTGGCCGGGCTGGGCCTGAACCTGCTCACCGGCTACACCGGCCAGACCTCAGTGGGGGCGGCCGGCTTCATGGCCGTCGGCGCGTTTGCGACCTATGGGTTTTTGCTGCGCCTGCCGGAGCTGGGGTTGCCGGTGGCTCTGCTCGGCGGTGGCATCATCAGCGCCTTGGTCGGCCTGCTGTTTGGCCTGCCGAGCTCGCGGATCAAGGGCTTCTACCTGATGGTCACCACCCTGGCCGCGCAGTTTTTCCTGGAGTGGCTGTTCGTCAAGTTCCCCTGGTTCTACAACTACGGTTCGTCAGGGACCATTTCCGCGCCGAAGCTGGCGCTGTTCGGTCATGACCTCAACACGCCGTTGGGCCGTTACCTGCTGACCCTGGTCACCGTGCTGCTGTTGACCTGGACCGCGATAAATCTGGTGCGCAGCCAGGTCGGGCGCAACTGGATGGCGATCCGTGACATGGACACCGCCGCCGCCGTGGTCGGCATCCCGGTGGTGCGCTACAAGCGCCTGGCGTTTGCGGTCAGCTCGTTTTACTTAGGGATTGCCGGCGCGCTGTGGGCCTTTGCCTACCTGGGCACGGCCAGCGCCAGTAGCTTCGATATCAATCGTTCCTTCCAGATCCTGTTCATCATCATTATCGGTGGCATGGGCAGCATCGCCGGCAACTTTGTCGGTGCGGCCTTCATCAGCCTGCTGCCGATCTTCCTCAGCCATGCCGGCCAGGCACTCTTCGGCGGTTCGGTGGATGCGGGGCAGTTGCAGAACCTGCAGAAAATCATCTTTGGCGTGTTGATCATCGTGTTCTTGATCAAGGAACCCGAGGGTTTGATTCGCCTGTTGCACAACCTGCGTGACCGTGTGCGGCAGTGGCCGCTGCGTTTCTGAGCCTTTTCGACTGACTGTTTATTTTACTGACTGATAGAGAGCCCCCATGCGTGCATCCTTGAAACGTTCCTTGATCGGCGCCGCGTTTACGCTGGCAACCCTGGCCGGTGCGGTCCCCCAGGCGACGGCCTCGCCGGACCAGCAGTTCATTCCCCTGGCCACCTATCGCGTGGGCGCCTACGCCTCCAGCGGTGTGCAGGTGTGGGCCGGGATGATCGACTATTTGCGTTATATCAACGAGGTCGAAGGCGGCATCAATGGCGTAAAGCTGGTGTGGCAGGAGTGCGAAACCGAGTGGACGGCGGAGAAGGGCATCGAGTGCTATGAGCGCTTCAAGAATGGCCTGGATGGCGCGCCGGTCGCGGTCTACCAGCCCAACGGCGCGCCAGCGGCGTATGCGCTGAGCGAGCGCGCGGAGGTCGACAAGATCCCGCTGATCACCCTCGGCTACGGCCGCACCGAAGCCACTGACGGCACCGTGTTCCCTTACAACTTCCCGGTGATGCTGACCTTCTACAGCGAGGCATCGACGCTGGTGAACTACATCGCCCAGCGCGAAGGCGGCTTCGACAAACTCAAGGGCAAGAAGATCGCCACGGTCTACCACGACTCGGCCTATGGTCGCGAAACCCTCGGCCCGCTGAAGTTGCTGGCGGAAAAGTACGGCTTCGAAAACATCCAGATTCCGGTGGCCGATCCCGGCAACGAACAATCCGCGCAATGGCGGCAGGTGCGTCAGGCCAACCCGGACTGGGTGTTCCTGCGCACCTGGGGTGTGTCCACGCCGGTCGCGGTAAAGACCGCCGCGCGCTTCGGCTTCCCGGTCGACCACATCATCGGCGATATCTGGGCCAGCTCCAGCGAAGACGTGTTGCCCGCCGGTGCCGCCGCCAAGGGCTACCTGGCCCTCACGCCATACCCGGCCGGGGCTGATTTCGAGATCCACAAGCGCCTCAAGCAGTACATCCTCGACAAGGGCCACAGCGACCTCAAGGACCTGAAGAACTTCGGCAGCGTCTACTACAACTCCGGCCTGGTGAACGCCGCCGTGGCGGTAGAAGCGATTCGCACCGGCCAGGCCAAGTTCGGCAAGCGCCCGCTCAATGGCGAAGAAGGCCGCTGGGGCCTGGAGCACCTGAACATCGACGATGCGCGCTTGAAGGACATGGGCTACCTGGGCCTGATGCAGAACCTCAAGCTGTCGTGCCGCGACCATGAAGGTGGTGGGTCGGCGCGAGTGCAACAGTGGGACGGCGCCAACTGGACGCTGATCAGCGACTGGATCGCCGCCGACCGCGCGCTGTTGCGCCCGCTGATCGATGACAAATCGGCAGCGTTCGCCAAGGAAAAAGGTCTGACGCCGCGTACCTGCACCGGGGATGAATAAACCATGAGCCAGCCCGCCGCTGAATCCGCCAGCCAGGCACTGTTAAGCGTCAACGACATCGAAGTGATCTATGACGGCGCGATCCTCGCGGTAGCCGGTGTGTCGCTGAGCGTACCCAAGGGCGCGATCGTGGCCTTGCTCGGTGCCAATGGCGCCGGCAAGAGCACCACGCTCAAGGCCATCTCCGGGTTGGTGCGTGCCGAGCGGGCCGAGGTCAGCCGGGGCACGATCGAATACGCTGGCACCGACCTGGCCGGCATCGACCCCAGCCAGCGCGTGCGCCAGGGCATGGTCCACGTGCTGGAAGGTCGCCATGTGTTCGGCCAACTGAGCGTGGAAGATAACCTGCGCAGCGGTGGTTTTGTCCGGCGCCTGAGCCGCCAGGAGATGGAGCACGACCTCGAACGCCTCTACGCCTGGTTCCCACGGCTCAAGACCAAGCGCCACACCCGCGCCGGCCTCACCTCGGGCGGCGAGCAGCAGATGGTCGCCATCGGCCGGGCGTTGATGACCCGTCCTACTTTGGTATTGCTCGACGAGCCGTCCATGGGTTTGGCGCCTATGATCGTGCAGGAGATTTTCGAGATCATCGGTCAGCTCAACCGCGAGCAGCAGGTGAGCTTCCTGATCGCCGAGCAGAACATCAACGTCGCGCTGAACTATGCGTCCCACGGCTACGTATTGGATACTGGGCGCGTGGCCTTGAGTGGCAGTGCCGCTGAACTGTTGGCGCGGGGTGACTTGCATGACATTTATCTGGGCAAACGGTAAGGGCGACTCTGCATGACTGAATCCATCCGCAACGCTGATGTACTGATCATCGGCGGCGGCCTGAGCGGCACGATGCTGGCCGTGCAACTGCTGCGCCTGCCTGGCCAACGCCGGATCCTGGTGATCGAGCCGCGCGCGGAACTGGGGCGCGGCGAGGCCTACAGTGCTGTCGAACTGGGCCATACCCTGAACGGCAATGCGGCGCGCATGAGTGTCGATCCGGACAATGCCGACGACCTGACCCAATGGCTCACCGACTACATCGGCGCTGGTGGCTGGCCCGAGTCCGACCAGCAACGCGTGCCGATCAGCGAACTGTTCCCGCCGCGCGGGATTTTTGGTTTGTACGCCCAGCAGCGCTTGGCTGAGGCCAGGGCGCAGTCCGCATCCAGCGTCGAGCACGTGCGCGGCGAAGTGGTCGACCTGCAAGTGGAGGAAGCCTCGACGCTGCTGACCCTCGATAACGGCCAGCAACTGCGCGGCGGGTTTGCGGTATTGGCCACCGGCATGTTCCCGGCGGCCCGTACACCACAGACTGAATCCACAGGGCTGAACGCGGCGGCGGTGGACCCGTGGGATGTCAAGGCGATGACCGGGATTGACCCACAAGCGCCGGTGCTGATCATCGGGTCGGGGCTGACTATGGTCGACGCCGTGGTCTCCCTGGAACAGGCCGGGCATCGCGGGCCCGTCGAGGTTTTCTCGCGTCACGGCTTGCTGCCCCATGTGCGCCGGCAACCGCCGAGCTGGGTGGATTTTCTCGGCGAGGATCACCGTCTGCGCAGCCCACGGCAGTTGTTGCGCGAAGTCCGTCGGCAATGCGCTATCGCGCAAACGCAGGGCATTGATTGGCAAGCGCCGCTGGACACCGTGCGCGCGCACATCGGCCGCCTGTGGAGCCAGGCCAGCGAGCGCGAGAAACGCCAGTTCGTGCGGCATGTGCGGCCGTGGTGGGAAAGCCATCATCACCGTTCGCCGCCGTTGAGCGCGCAGTTGGTGGCACGCTTGCATGATGAGGGGCGTTTGCGGATTCGGGCAGCCTCCTTCAAGGGCTTGGAGCCTTCGGCTGAAGGCGTGACCATTCGCTTGCGTCATCGCGGCGAGCAAGCCATCACCCTGGTTTCGGGTGCAGCGCTGATCAACTCCAGCGGCATCGAATACGACTGGCGCCGTGTGGCTCGTCCGCTGCCGCAGCAATTGCTCAAACGTGGACTGGTCCGCCCCGGGCCGCTGGCGTTGGGGATTGCGGCGGATGCGTCGGGCGCGGTGCTGGACGCCGAGGGCACTATCAGCCGGCGCCTGTTCGCCATGGGCCCGCCGTTGCGCGGGATGTGGTGGGAAAGCACCGCAGTGACGGATGTAGCGCTGCAAGCCAAGGCGCTGGCCGCACGACTCACCCTGTAGCGGGCTTGTCAGCTCCCACATTTGAATCGCGGGGCAACAGTAGGAGAGTGGTTGGCTGTCAGGCCGCCTTCGCGGGCAAGCCAGCTCCCACATTTGGATCGCGGGGCAACAGTAGGAGAGTGGGTGGCTGTCAGGCTGCCTTCGCGGGCAAGCCCGCTCCCACATTTGGATCGCGGGGCAACAGTTGGAGAGAGGTTGGCTGTCAGGTCGGCTTCGCGGGCAAGGCAGATCCTACAAGGGGTTTGTTTTCACGAAGCCGGGTTTGAGGCCGAACACTTCCACGCCTTGGGCCGTCGCTTGCCCGGTGGTCACCTTCACCCGCTCCGACGGCTTATCCATCGCCTCGCGGTATTCGACCGTCTTATCCGCCCGGATCGCCTGGCTCGGAATCACAATCGCCTGCGCATTGTTGTAAGTCACAATAGTCAACCGCGCACTCATCCCCAGCCGCACCCGCTGCAACTGCTGCGGCGTGAGTTTGGGGATCGACAGGGTCACTGGAAACTGCGCGCTGCCCTGGCTGTCACCGGCAATCGCCAAGCCGCTCACCACGCTTACCGAGCCAGTCAGTCGCTCGCCGTCAAAACCATCCCCCAGCACTTCCACTGCCTGGCCCTGATGCAACTGGTTGATGTCCAGCTCCGAGACCTTGGCGACGATTTTAAGCCGTTCGATGTTCGCCAGGCCAAACAGCACCTGACCCTGACTGACCTTGCTGCCGGCTTGCACCGGGGCCGTGTTGTTGCCGCCAGCCTGAGGTGAATTATTGCCGGGTGGTGGCACCACAATGCCGGAGAACGGCGCCTTGACTTCCTTGCCTTCGAGCAGCTTGTGCAGGGCGTCGTATTTCACCGTGGCATTGGTCAGTTCCATGTCGGCGATCTGGCGGTATTCGCCCTTGCCCTGGTCGATGGCCTGCTGCAGTTCGCTGCGCGCGGAGGCAAGGTCCAGCTGTTGCTGCTGGGTCTGCTGCTTGAGGTCATCGAGTTCGTTGCGTGGGATGATGCCGCGCTTGAACAGGTTTTCACTTTCGGTAAGTTTGCGCTGGGTATTACCGGCTGTCATTTCGACGGTGCGTAAGCTGCGGCGCGCGCGGGTGACGGTAGGGCCGTTGTCCCAGTCCTGCATTTCCTGCACGGTGCGCCGGGCCTTGAGTTGGGCGGAAAGGGCGTCGCGCAGTTGCACCTCCAGGGTCGCCGGGTCCATGCGCAACAGTACCTGGCCGGCCTCGACGCGCTGGCCTTGCTCCACCAGATTGGCTTGCACATTGCCGTCGAAAGGCGCGGTGAGGGTGATAGTGGTGTCGGGCTCGATCTTGCCGACCAGGCCGATCTGGTGCACCAACGCCTCGGGCTTGACGGCCTGCCACTGCTCTTGGGTGCCAACCGGATCGGAGGCAGGGCTGCGCAAGGTCAGGACCGCGCCGCCCAGTAAGAGAATAAGTACAGCGCCCAGCAGGCGTTTCTGATTAGTAGTCATTGAGGGCAATTTCCCAACTTTCCAGCGTCATGCCCAGGGTCAAGTCGAGCTGGGTCTGGGCGTTCAAATAAGCGATCAGCGCATTCAGCTGCGCGTTTTCGGCGTTGCGCAGGTCGGTCTCGAAACTCAGCACCTGGAAGTTGGTGGAACGTCCGGCGCTGAGTTTTTCCCGCTCGATCTCGATCTTGCGCCGCGACAACTCCACGGCGCGCTGGGAGATTTCATATTGGCGCCAACGGGTACCGAGGTCGCGCACCACATCATTGACGCTGCGCTCCAGGGCCTGGCGCGCGTCGGTGATACGGATCTCCTGATCCTCCACATTCACCCGCGCGCGCACTTCAGCCTGGCGCGTACTGATGTCGCCGATGGGGATTTGCACCTGCACCCCGGCGTAGCTGTCCCAGGTGCGGTTGTTGGAACGGCCGGCGTTGTTATCGGTGTTGGCGCGTATCTGGTTGGCACCGGTCACCAAGTCCACCTGCCAGCGCCCGGAGTCCTTGGCGATTACCAGGTTGAGGTCGGCCTGCTGGCTGCCGAGCAAGACCGCCAGGTACTCCGGTTGCTGGGTCTGGGCCAGGGTAAAGGCCTGGCGCTTGTCGATCTGCATGGGCCTGGCCTCCAGGGCTTCGGTGGCGCGAATCGGTGTGGACAGGTCCAGGGCCAGCAGGCGCAGCAGGGCCAGGCGGTTGGTGTCCAGTTGGTTCTGCGCTTCTTCCACGCCGAGTTGCTGGGTGGCGATATCGGCTTCTGTCTGCACGATCTCGAACTCAGCCATGCGCCCGGCATTGATCAGCGCCTTGTTCACTTCCAGCAAGGTGCCGGAGCGCTTGAGGGCGTCCTGCACGATGCTCAACTGCTCCTGGGCGCGCAGCAGTTCGCGGTAGGTGGCGATGATCTGGCTGATGGTCTGTGCCACGGTGGCCTTGAGGTTCAGGCGGTTGGCCTGCTCCGACAGCCGTGACAGGCGCAGCGGTGCGGTGGTGGCGTCCCAGCCGGCGCCGCGCATCAGCGGCTGGATGATCGCCAGGTCAAGGCCGTCACTGCGGTAGCGGCCGGCGCGGTCGGCGTTGTTCAACTGCTGGGTCCAGGCCATGCTCAGGCGCGTGCCGTACTCGCCGAGCAGGCTGGTGGCCGGCGCCACGTTGGCATTGCGCGCATTGTCGGCCGAGCCGCGGGTGCTGCGGTAATAACTGTTGAGGGTGAGCTTGGGGTTGAACTCGTCTTCGGCCACGCGCAGGTCGAATTTCTGCGCCACCCGTTGCAGGTAGGCGCTGCGGATCGCCGGGTTGTTGCGCAGACCCAGGTACACCGCGTCGCCCAGGGTCAGGCTGGTGACCTGGGCATTCAACGAGACGCCCCGGTCATAGCCGCTGCGGGTCGTACTGGGTGCCGATGGCTTGATTACCACGTCGGCGGCCATGCCGGGCAGGCTGGCGAAGACGAGCAGCCAGAGCCATTTATTCATCGCGCAGGGCCTCCACCGGCTGCAAACGTGAGGCCGAGACCGCCGGGTAGATGCCAAAGAACAACCCCACCAGCAACGTACTGCCCACCCCCAATGGCAAGGCAGCAATCGCCAGGGCAAATTCCCAGCCCGACAGCCAGGCGTACAACCAGGCGGCGGTCAGGCCCAGCACGGCGCCGCAGAGGGCACCGACGGCGGTGAGGGTCACGGCTTCGAGCAGGAACAGGTTGCGGATATCTCGCTGACGCGCGCCGAGCGCCATGCGGATGCCGATCTCGCGGCGGCGCTCCGAAACGTTCATCAGCATCACGTTCATCACCCCCACGCCACCGCCCACCAGTGAGATTGCGCCCAGGGCCAGCAGCAGGTAGGCGAAGGTGCGGCTTTGCCGGGTCATGCCGTCGATCATCTGCTGGGGCACCTGGATGTCCACATCGTGGTCGGTCAGTTGGGGTTGCAGCGCGACAGCCACGTCCTTGGCGATACGCTCCATGTCCTGGCCGGGCGCAGCGCGGATGATCAGGTTGCCGATCTGCGGCGTTGCATAGATGCGGCGCATGCCTTCGGCGGGAATGAACAGCGACTCGTTGGCTTGCACCGGCATCAGCATCGCCCGTGGCTGGCTGCGCAGGATGCCCACGATCAGGAACAGGTAGTCGTTGATGCGCACGCGATCGCCCAAACGCAACGGGTCACCCGGCGCTCCGAGTGACTGGGCCACTTGGTCGCCGATCACACCATAGGTTTCGTTGGCATCGAAACCCGACAGGAAGCGCCCCTGTTGCAACGCCAAGCGCATCGCGTCCTTGATGTCCGGGGTGCTGCCGACTAAGTTGGCGTTGACGGTACGGCCATGGAACACGATGGGGCCGCTGAACAGTGTGAGGGCGCCGACATGGGCAATGCCCGGCACCGTCTGGCGCACGGCGTCCAGGTCGAGGCGGGCGGGCATCGGGACAGTGCTGGCGCCTTTGGGGGGGAACTGTGCGATCAGGGTGTCGGTGCCCATGTCCTTGAAAATCATCGCGGCATCCACTGCCGCGTTGTGGCCGATATTGATCAGCGCAACCACCGACGAGCTGCCGATCACGATACCCAGCAGGGCCAGGATCGAGCGCTTGCCCAGGGTGCGCAGGCTGACGAAGGCTTCATGCAGCAGTTGGCTGAAGTTCTGTTCGACCCGCAGGCTGCTCTTTACCCGCTCGGTCATGGGCACCCGGCCTCTTGCACCACGCCATTGCGCACCAGGATCTTGCGGTCCAGGCGCTCGGCGATGTGTGGGTCATGGGTGACGATGATCAGGGTGACCTGTTGTTCGCGGTTGAGCGTCAGCAGCAGTTCCATGATGTCTTGGGCGGTGGTGCTGTCGAGGTTGCCGGTGGGTTCGTCGGCGAGGATCACCGAGGGCTTGCCTACCAGCGCCCGGGCAATGGCAACCCGCTGGCGCTGGCCGCCGGACAGGTCGGCGGGGCGATGGTGGGCGCGGTCGGCCAGGCCGACTTGTTCGAGCATGCGCAGGGCTTGCTCCACCGACTCATGGCGCGACACGCCGCGATAACTCAGGGGCAGGGCGACATTGTCCAGAGCGCTGAGGCGTGGCAACAGGTTGAAGCTCTGGAACACAAAACCGATCTGCTGGTTGCGGATGGCCGCCAACTGGTCGGGCGTGGCCGTGAAGATATCGTGGCCGGCAAAGTGGTATTGGCCACAGTTGGGCAGGTCCAGCAGGCCGAGGATATTGAGCAGGGTGCTTTTGCCGGAGCCGGAGGCGCCGAGGATGCCGCAGCTGTCGCCGCGGGCGATGGACAGGCACACATCATTGAGAATGGACAGGTGCTGCCCGGCCAGCTGATAGCGTTTGCCGATGCCTTGCAGGGAGATCAAGCCTGGGTGCGCGGGGGTATCTGTCATGAATACGCCTTCAGTCTCGACGCTGCCGTCAGCCGCCCCAGTAAAGCTTTGTAACAAGTTAGGAGGTTGGCCGGGGATGCGTCATGGACTGCTTTTGTTTCTTGTTTTTAAAATATTGTTTGAATACTAACCGCGTTCCAGGCGCTCCGCCAGCCATCGATATAGAGCGGCTCAAGCTTGGGAAAATGCCTACCTGCGAGGGCGAAAGGCAGCTCAAAACCCGCTTGGGACTCCCCCGTCGAGCCCGCCGGCCGAGGCTTTCGATCATATGGCGGTGTGTCACTACTTGCTTTCGAACGGTGGCCCCGGTATAAAAAATCAAATTATTTTTTTAAACAATATTTCCCATGTGGAACTTCTATGGTCGCGAAGAAAGTCAGCGCTCCAAACATTACCAAGACTCGATTGCTGGATGCGACAGAGGCTCTCTTCATCAAATACGGATACGACGCGGTATTGCTGCGGCAGATTACCGAGCGTGCCCAGGTGAATCTGGCTGCGGTGAACTACCATTTCGGGGACAAGGACTCCCTGATGCAAACCTTGCTCAAGCAGCGCCTGGAGCCGCTCAACGAGCAGCGCCTGGAACTGCTTGCGCGCTGTGAGGCTGAGTCCGACGGCCCGTTGGACTGCGACACGTTGCTCGGCGTGCTGTTCGCCCCGGCCATGGGCCTGGAGCGCAGCGATCCAGCCAGCGCCAGTGGGGAAGGGCGTTCATTCATCCGCTTCCTGGGGCGGGTGTACAGCGACACGTCGCCGTTTATCCAGGAATACCTCAAGGTGCATTACCAGCCGGTGTTCCAGCGTTTCTTCGAGGCTTTTGCCTTGGCCTTGCCGGACCTGCCGCGCAATGAACTGGGCGTGCGTCTGCAATTTGCCCTCAAAGCGATTTCCGGGGTGATGGCCGGCACCGAGCTGCGCCTGCTGATGAACTCCATGAGCCTGGGCCGTCCGGCCACGGATGCCGAGGTGATGGCCAAGTTGATCACGCTGGTGTCAGCGGCGATTCGGGTACCGCAACAAAGCCCGGAGGCAGAAAATGCCTTGGCCAAGGTGCTGGATACCCAGCGTGCCATTCGTGAGCAGGCCATGGCGCCAGCGAGCAAGGCCGCGCGTTGACGCAAATCCCAGGCAAAAAAAAGCCCGCTGGGGCGGCGGGCTTGATGTGCAACATTTGTAACGGATGAGGCTTCACATTACGTTCCGAGATGTGAATAAAGCGTGAAAACTTTGTAAGACAAACTGTGAAATTTCTGAAATGTGTGAACACATCGGAATTTTCCTCTTCCACCCAGCGGATTCAGATTTTCCAGCGCCCCGCACTCTTGGCCAGCCGCTGGCGCATCGCGTCCACGTTCTGCGCCAATTGCAGGGTCAGCAGCCGATAACCATCCAACGCGCTGTAGACCGGAGCATCCAGTGCAGGCTCGACACCCGCATGGCTTTGGCGCTCCAAGCGCTCCGTCACCCCTGACTTCAATGCCCGTGCCATCCCCACCAATTGCACGCGGATCTGCCGATGTTCGGCCTTCAACACCCCCCGCATGCGCGCCATCGCCTGTTCATCGCGAGGGTCGGGCCGGGTGTTGCCGAGAATCTCCAGGGTGCTGATGCACAGGCGCAGATGCCGCTGGATCGCGTCCAGTTCGGTCATGGAGATGCGCACTTCCTTGGACACCGACGGCATCAGTGAACGCAACTGCAACATCGCCGCATTCAGGCGGTTGAGCAACTTGAGGTGTTCATCACTGGTGACGGACTCGCCATTGATGATCCGGCTGTAGATCTGGGCACAATCGCGTAATGCGCTGGCCAGGTTATAGCGCCAGGAGTACACGGCATACAGCGGCAGGGCAAAGGAGAACGCCAGGGCCAGGGCGATACCGATCAGGATGTCCACGGTGCGCCACAACCCATCCGACAGCGGGTTGTCACCGTGGCCGGCGACGATAAATACCGTGATCGCCGACAACAGTGCGGTGTACCCACCCTTGCCGATGGCGTGATAGGAAAAGAACCCGCACACCACCGACATCAACAGGTAGGTCAGGAGTGGCTGGCCGACGTACGCCTCCTGCACCACCAGCAACAACCCGACGCTGGCGCCGATCAACGTACCGTAGGCGCGCTCCACGGCTTTCTTGCCGATATTGCCATGGTGCTGCAACCCGCCGATCACCACCAGCATGGTCACCGAGGCCCACTCACCATGCGGCAGGTTGATGCCGGTGGTCAGCAGGATGGTCGCCAGCAAACCGATGGACACGCGCACGGCATGGATCAGCTTGGCATGGCGATAGCGGCGGTACGGGTCGAGCAGTGGGCGCAGCAGGCGCCGGGCAAACACAGGCAGGTGCAGGTTAATCAACGACGAATCGTCCTCTAGAAAATGTAATCGGTGGTCAGGAAGCTCGAATCGCGGTTGCGCAGGATGTCGCTGACCAGCGCCTTGTTGCTCTCCTGGAACTTGGTCGCCACCAGGGTGCGGATCGAGAACACGCGCAAGGCGTCATGTACCGACAGCGTGCCCTCGGCCGAGTTCTTGCGTCCGTTGAACGGGAAGGTGTCGGGGCCGCGCTGGCACTGGGCGTTGATGTTGATACGGCCGACCTGATTGGCGAAGGTGTCCACCAGGCGCCCGACTTCTGCGGCGTTGGTGCCGAAAATGCTCAACTGTTGGCCGAAATCCGAGTCCAGCACGTAGTCGATCACGGTCTCCAGGTCGCGGTAGGGCACGATCGGCACCACCGGGCCGAACTGTTCCTCGTGGTACACGCGCATCTGTGGGTTCACCGGGTACAGCACCGCCGGATAAAAGAACGATCCACGACTTTCACCGCCCTGTTCATTCACCACCGTGGCGCCCTGTTGCGCGGCGTCAGCCACCAGGCCGTTGAGGTAATCCACCTTGCCCACTTCGGGCAATGGCGTCAGCGCCACACCGTCTTCCCACGGCATACCGGGTTTGAGCGTGGCCAGCTTCTTGTTGAATTTCTCGATGAAGCGGTCGACGACGTCTTCATGCACGAAGAGGATTTTCAACGCGGTGCAGCGCTGGCCATTGAACGACAAGGAACCGGTGACGGCTTCGCTGACGGCATTGTCCAGGTCCACGTCGGGCAGCACGATGCCAGGGTTTTTCGCGTCCAGGCCCAGCGCGGCGCGCAGGCGATGTGGCTTGGGGTGCAGTTTTTTCAGATCGCTGGCAGCCTTGTTGGTGCCGATAAACGCGAAGATATCGATCTTGCCGCTGGCCATCAGTGCGCTGACGGTTTCGCGGCCGCTGCCGTAGATCACATTGATCACCCCGGCCGGGAAACTGTCGCAGAACGCTTCCAGCAAAGGTCGGATCAGCAATACGCCAAGCTTGGCCGGCTTGAACACCACGGTGTTACCCATGATCAATGCCGGAATCAGCGTGGTGAAGGTTTCGTTCAGCGGGTAGTTATACGGGCCCATGCACAGGGCCACGCCCAGCGGCACGCGGCGGATCTGGCCGAGGGTGTCCTGTTCCAGTTCGAAGCGGCTGGAGCGGCGGTCGAGTTCCTTGAGGGCGTTGATGGTGTCGGTGATGTAGTCGCAGGTGCGGTCGAACTCTTTCTGCGAGTCCTTGAGGTTCTTGCCGATCTCCCACATCAGCAGCTTGACCACTGCGTCGCGCTGTTCACGCATGCGGCACAGGAAGGCTTCGACGTGTTGGATACGTTCAGCCACGCGCATCGTCGGCCATTCACCCTGGCCCCGGTCATAGGCACGAACGGCGGCGTCGAGGGCGGTGAGGGCGGTGTCGGCGTCCAGCAACGGCGTGCTGCCGATGTGCACACGTTCGTCGCCAAACTGCACCGGGCTTTGCACCTTGGCCAAGGGGCCGCTCCACACCCTCAACTGGCCATCGACCAGGTAATCACGCTGTTCAATGGGCGCTCCCAGCTGGAATTGCTCGGGAATCTCGGCGGCGGAGTCAGGAAACAGCTGGGCAAGCAGGTTGCTGGTGGTCATGTCACTACCCCTGGAATAGTTGCAAAACATGACTAGAGAGTCACCCAACAACAGGCTCTATGGCAAGGCTTGCGCGCTTTCTTGTACGCAGTGTTGTGGCTGAAGGTTAAACTGCGCGGCTTTTCAGAAGGAGTTCACATGAGTCAGTACCAGCCGGGCATTCTTGCCGCACCGGTGCCGTTGCAGGCACGCCATCTGTTTTTTGCCGTGGACTCACTGACCGCCGTGCACGCTGCGTTGGACACGTTGGTGCAGTTGACCGATTCGGCGGCGGTGGTCGGTTTTGGCGAGCCGCTGGTCAATGCCTTGGGCGCCCGGATTGAAGGCCTGCGCGCCTTTCCCTCCGTCAGTGGGCCGGGTGCGCACAACCCCTCTACCCAGCACGCGCTGTGGATATGGCTGCACGGCGTGGACCGTGGTGAGTTGCTGTTGCGCAGCCGCGCTTTCGAAAAAGCCCTGGCCCCGGCGTTTCGCTTGGTGCAGATGACCGAAGGCTTCCGCTACAAGACCGGCTTCGACCTTACCGACTACGAAGACGGCACCGAGAACCCCCACGACGATGCGGCGGTTGAAGCCGCCCTGACCGACAGCGGCGCCAGCTTTGCCGCGATCCAGCAATGGCAGCACGACCTCGACGGCTTCGCCGCCTTGCCCGCGCAGGAGCGCGACCACATCATCGGTCGCCGCCATGGCGACAACGAGGAACTCGACGACGCCCCCGAGTCCGCCCACACCAAACGCACCGCCCAGGAAAGCTTCACCCCGGAAGCCTTCGTGGTACGCCGCTCCATGCCTTGGGCGGAGAACGGCCAGGCCGGGTTGATGTTTCTCGCGTTCGGCCACTCCTTCGATGCATTCGAAGCGCAACTGCGCCGCATGAGTGGACTGGAAGATGGCATTGTCGATGGCCTGTACCGCATCAGCACACCGTTGACCGGCGGTTACTACTGGTGCCCACCGATCAAGGAGGGACACCTGGACCTGAGCGCGCTGGCTTGAATCACGCGTAGGCCACCCGTCATAAAACCGTTCCTGAAGGTGATGGGGGGCGGGCAGCTTCAGGTACAACAACGATTGGGCCGCGCCAAACATTCCGTTGGAAACACATATTTTTTCAACGGAATGACCTCGGGCCATCAACTAACAAACATGACCACAACCGCATGAAATTCAGGGTGATTCTTGCGGTCGTCGACGACCCGCAAGCGCCATCGTTCGTAAAGGCAAATATATCTAATTATCTCGATAGGGATGCCGAAGCAATCGCCGGGGGTTTGGCATTGTTTTAGTAACTGTGTATCGAACTGTATCCCCGCACCCTCCTGATACACCCGCATGACGTTCTATCGCGTTCGCGACACAGACCGGATACACGCCTGGCTTTAACTCTGCACACCAGCTGGCGCAGGCGGTCACCGACCCCGAGGCGCCCTGGCCATACTCAGTCAAGCCAGGAGACTCACCCCATGAAGCGTCCTTACGCAGCCCTCGCGGCAACCCTCGCCCTGTCCCTCAGTGCCTTCGCGGCCGTGGCCCATGCCGATGAACCCAAGCCCCAGGAAAAGTGCTTCGGCGTGGCCCTGGCCGGTGCCAACGACTGCGCCGCAGGCGCTGGCACCTCATGCGCCGCCACTTCCACCACCGACTACCAGGGCAACGCCTGGGTACTGGTGGACAAAGGCACCTGCACCCAGATCAAGACCCCTAAAGGCTTCGGCAGCCTGACGGAGCAGCCGTGATCCAGCGCCTGCTTCCCGATGCCCTGTTGTTGCTGGTGGCACGGGTGGCGATCGCGGCGGTGTTCTTCCTGTCAGGGCGCACCAAGGTCACGGGGTTTCTTGAACTCAAACCGTCGACCTACACGCTGTTCCGTTCGGAATACGCCTTGCCGCTGATTCCGCCGGACTGGGCCGCGCACCTGGCGACCTACGCCGAGCACTTGTTCCCGCTGCTGCTGGTGCTCGGCCTGCTGACCCGCCCGGCCGCTGCTGCGCTGTTGGGCATGACCCTGGTGATCGAGGTGTTTGTGTACCCCGCCGCCTGGCCGGTGCACCTCACTTGGGCGGGCCTGTTGTTGCCGCTGCTGGCGTACGGCGGTGGGGCCTGGTCGTTGGACCGCCTCATCTCAGGCAAGCGTTCTTAACTTTGATGGAGATTTCCAATGCGTATGCTTTCTTCCCTGGCCATTGCCATGGCCCTGACTGTCCCGATGCTGGCCCAGGCGGCAGATGCCCCGCAGCCCGGCACCGGTAAAAGCGTGGTGATCGTGCCCGGTTCGTTTGTCGACGGTTCCGGCTGGCGCGTGGTGCACGACATCCTGATTCACAAGGGCTACAAGGTCACCGTGGTGCACCAGGGCCACGAGAGCCTGGCCGCCGATGTGGCCGAGGCCCGCGAAGTGCTGGAGCAGCAAGTCGGGCCGGTGGTACTGGTGGGCCACAGTTCAGGTGGCGGGGTGATCTCGATTGCCGGCGACCGCGACAAGGTCAAGTCGCTGGTCTACGTCTCGGCGCTGCAGCCGGAAGTGGGCGAGAACATGGCCCAGTTGATCGGCTCGATGCCGGCGCCCAGCGATGACATCAAGGCCAGCCGCGACGGTCATCTGTTCTTCGACCGCACCAAGTTCAACGCCGACTTTGCTGCCGACCTGACCACCAACCGCACCGACTTCATGGCCGCCTCCCAAGTGCCGGCGACCACTGCCTTGTTCGGCGGCACCGTATGGGCCGCGGCCTGGCACAAAAAACCGACTTATGCCGTGGTCTCCACCGAAGACCGCGCCCTGAGCCCGGACCTGCAGCGTTGGATGTACAAACGCGCGGGTTCCAAGGTCACTGAAATCAAGGCCAGCCACTCGGTGTACATCTCCCAGCCTGAGGCTGTGGCGAAGGTCATCGAAGACGCTGCTTCCGTTATCAAGTAATTCACCCCAACCCTGGAGCAACACCCATGAACACTGCACTCAAATCCCGTCTGAGCCTCGCTGCCGCGGCTGCCCTGATCGCCATGGCCTCCGCTTCGTTCGCTACCGCCGCCAGCACCGCCGACGCGCCGGAAAAGCCCGGCCGTTGCTACGGCGTCAACACCTGCAAAGGCACCAGCCTGTGCGCCACCGCTAAGAACGACTGCAAAGGCCTCAACAGTTGCAAAGGCGAAGGCGTGATCGTCAAGACCCCGTCCGAGTGCCTCAAGGCTGGCGGTACCTTGACTGAACCTAAATAACGCCTCACCCCCTTTAGGCGCGGGCGAACCCGCTCCTAAAGGGTTATTGGAGCCCCTCAATGTCGACATCCAATCCTCACTTTTCAGGCTACGGCCTGGGACTGCGCAAGGAGCATTACTGCGATTTCCTGGAGACCTCGGTGCCCGTGGATTTCGTCGAAGTGATCTCCGAAAACTTCATGGTCGCGGGCGGTCAGCCCCGGCATATCCTGCGACAAGTCCGCGAGCGCTACCCGGTGGCGCTGCACGGTGTGTCCATGTCCATCGGCACCGCCGAAGGGCTGGATGCGGATTACTTGAAGCGCCTCAAGTCGCTGGTGGATGAAGTCGAGCCCCTGTTTGTGTCCGACCACCTGAGTTGGTCGCGCAGCGCTGGCTTCAATTCCCATGACTTGCTGCCAGTGCCTTACACCGACGAGGCGCTGGATCGGGTGTGTGCCAATATCCAGCAAGCCCAGGACGTGTTGGGCCGCACGATGTTGTTCGAGAACCCCTCAAGCTACCTGGCGTTTGAAGGCGCCTCCATGACCGAATGGGAATTTATTGCAGCCATGGCCAAGCGCACCGGCTGCGAACTGCTGCTGGACGTCAATAATGTGTTCGTCAGCGCCAGCAACCACGGTTTCGACGCCCTGGCGTTTCTCAATGGCCTCCCTGCCGAGCGCGTGCGCCAGGTGCACTTGGCCGGCCACAGTCAAGGCCGTGAGATGTTGATCGACAGCCATGACAGCCCGGTGTGCACCGGAGTCTGGGAACTGTACGCCCAGGCCATGACCCGGCTGGGCCCGGTGGCGACCATGATCGAGCGTGACGATGAGATCCCGCCGCTCGCCGAACTGCTTCAGGAGTTGTCCATGGCCCGAACGTTGGGAGCGCAACGATGAACCTGGCGCAGCTACAACAGACCTTTCGCCGCTGGTTGGTGAGTGCGTCGGATGAATCCGCGCAGGCGCTGGGCACTCACCACGCCGGCCTGGCGGTGTACCAGAACAACTACCGTGCGCAGTTGGTCGGTTGCCTGGAGCAGGCGTTTCCCTACCTGCGTCGTTGGGTCGGGGAGGAAGCCTTCCTGGCCGCGAGCATCACCCATATCGACCGTCATCCGCCTCACGCCTGGACCCTGGACGCGTACCCGGAGGGCTTCTACGCCACTTTGAAAGAGGTGTTCCCAGGCAACCCGGATGTGCATGAGCTGGCCTGGATCGAGTCGGCCCTCAATGAAGCCTTTGTCGCCGCCGACGCACAGCCATTGGCCCTGGAGGCCTTGGCCGAGCTGGATTGGGACACGGCGGTGTTGCAGCTCACGCCGTCGCTGCGCTGCCACGGCCTGACCACCAATGCCGAGGCCATCTGGTCGGCGCTGTGGCAGGACGCACCGGTACCGGAAGCGGTAATGCTGGCGCAAGCGGGCGGCTTGCTGGTGTGGCGACGGCAGTTCACGTCGCGTTTGCGCCAGGTGGATGCGTTGGAGCTACTGGCCGTGCAACACCTGCAGGCCGATGGCAGTTTCGCTGGGCTGTGTGAGTACTTGGTGCAACGCCTGGGGGAAGAAGCGGGCGTGATGCAGGCGGGTGAATACCTGGCCGGTTGGCTGGGCAGTGAATTGATAGTGGGAGTCCGTCATGTTTGATCGTCGTGGTTTTTTGCTGTTGGCGGCGGTGGTAATGGCCGCACCGGCATTGGCAGTGCAACAGGTCAGCATTGATGACGGAGAGATCCGCTATGCAGTGTTCGGGCCGGAGGAGGGCCGGGCGATCATTTTGCTGGCGGCGGATGTGAACGCGTTTGCAGCGATCACCGGACCGCTGGCTGCGCAAGGTTTCCGGGTGATCGTCCCGTACCTGCGCGGGCAGGATGAGGCGGTACAGGGCCAGGATGTGCTGGAATTGATGAACGCGCTGCATATTCCTGAGGCTGTGCTCGCCGGTGTGGACGTCGGCGGACGGGTGGCCATCCGTACTGCGGCCTTGAAACCGAGCCGCTGCGTGGGCCTGGTCAGCTTGAACACCGCACCCCAGGCCGGTTTTGGCGAGGCGGTGGGGGTTATGGCGAAGACCGGGCACTGGCGAACATGAAACTACTGACAGCCAGCCAATCCACGCCTGAAAAAATTCGCCGCAGCCCTTAATCTAAAAGCCTTTGTCACTTGCGCGGATTGTCCATGTCTTCTGTTGCCGATGGGTTGCCCCTCAATAAACGCCTGCCGGCCGTGATTGCGATCTCCCTGGGGATTGGCATGGCGACCCTGGACACCGCCATCGTCAACACGGCGTTGCCGACCCTGGCCGAGGGGATTGGCACCGATTCCGCCTCGGTGATCTGGGTGGTGAATGCCTACCAGTTGGCGATCATTGCCACGGTGCTGCCGTTTGCGTCCCTCAGTGATGTGCTGGGGCATCGCCGGGTGTACCTCGGCGGGTTGCTGCTGTTTATTGTCTCATCGCTGTTTTGCGGGTTGGCCGGCTCACTGGTCACCCTGACGGCGGCGCGGGTGGTGCAGGGGCTGGGCGCGGCGGCGATCATGAGCGTGAACACGGCGTTGCTGCGGCATATTTACCCGTCAAACATGCTGGGCCGGGGGCTGGGGTATAACTCCCTGGTGGTGGGGCTCGCATTTACCCTTGGGCCGACGGCGGCGTCAGCGATTCTGTCGGTGGCGACCTGGCACTGGCTGTACCTGATCAATGTGCCGTTGGGTGTGCTGGCGCTGGCGTTGGGCCTGCGCTCGTTGCCGACCTTGCCGATGACCGGGCATGCCTTCGACCGCTTTGCGGCCGTGTTGTGTGCGGGACTGTTTGCCTTGCTGGTACTGGGTCTGGGTACGGCGGTGCACGGCGCCCAGGGTGCGTTGACTTTGGGCCTGATCGCCGTGGCGCTGGTGTGCGGTGCAGGGTTGCTGCGGCGCCAGGCCGGGCACCCGGCGCCGATGCTGGCGCTGGACCTGTTCAAGCGCCCGGTGTTTGCGTTGTCTTCCCTTACCGCTATTTGCGCGTTCAGCGCCCAGGGCCTGGCGTTTGTGTCGCTGCCCTTCCTGTTGCAGGCGGTGCTTGGCCATAGCCAGGTGGAAACCGGCTTTCTGATGACACCGTGGCCCGCGGTGGTGGCGGTGATGGCGCTTGTGGCGGGGCGCCTGGCCGACCGCGTGAACCTGGGCGTGCTGTGCGGCATCGGTCTGTTGATGCTCAGCGTGGGCATGGCCGCGCTCGCGACCTTGGGCAGCGGCGCTTCGGCATTGGATATCGGCTGGCGCATGGCGCTGTGCGGGGCGGGTTTCGGCTTCTTCCAGTCGCCCAACCTCAAGGCGTTGATGACCAGCGCACCACTGGCCCGCAGCGGCGGGGCGAGTGGCATCGTGGCCATTTCGCGGTTGTTGGGGCAGACGTTAGGCGCGTCGTTGGTGGCCTTGTGCTTCCATCTGTCCATGGGCAGTGGTCCGCAATCTGCGCTGTGGCTGGGCTGTGGATTTGCCTTGGTCGGGGCCGTGGCCAGTGGTTTACGGTTGTTACCCTATGGGAAAAAGTGCTGATTAACGCTACCGTGGCGACCTGAGTATTTCGGAATGTTTCGGATTTATGTCCAGCCTGGCCCTCCGCACCGCTGATACCCACTCCCGCCGCGCCGCACTGACCCTGGCTTTATGCCTGCCCAGCGACGTGTTGCTCTACTTGCTGCTGCCGATGGAATCCCAGGCCTTCGGCATTACCCTGGCCCAGGCCGGTGTGCTGCTGGCAGCCAACCGCCTGGTGCGGATTTTCGGCTACCGCCATGTGCTCAATTTCTACGCGCGTCACGGCGACCGCCTGACCTGCATGATCGCCGCCGGCGCCGCAACCCTGTGCGCCGTGGGCAACTCGCTGTTGTCCGGCTTCGCCGCCTTGCTCTGCCTGCGACTGGTGTGGGGCCTGTGTTTTGCTGCGTTGAACCTGTCGACCCAAGTCTTGGCCACTTCGGAGCCAGCCGGTGCCGCACGCCGGGCCGGGCGTTCCCGCGCGCTGATTGCCCTGGGACCGATGCTGGCGTTGCCGTTGGGCGGCTGGCTGACACTGATGGCCGGGCCACGTCCGATCTTTCTGATTCTGGCCGGGTGCTGCCTGGTGGGCTTGTGGATGGCGCGCGGTTTGCCTAGGGCCGGGCATGATTTGCACGGCACGCCGGGGCGGCGCTTCAAGTGGCCGGACAGTGTGGCAATGTGGTCGTTTATCGAGGGGGTGGCGCTGGACGGCCTGTTTATCTTCGGGCTGTCGATCCAGGCACAGAAGCTCTTGGGCGGTGATGCGGTGCTGATCGCCGGTGGCTTGATGGCGCTGCGTTATGTCTCGGAAATGCTCCTGAGCCCCTTGGGGGGGCGCGCAGCCCAGCGTTTCGGCGCGACCTCGATGTTGCTGCTGTTTTCGTTCCTCAGTGCCCTGGCCCTGATCGCGTTCGGCAGCTACTGGGTGATTGTCGGTGCGGCGGCGGTGCTGGTGCTGCGCGCCCTGCAACTGCCGCTGGTGACGACATTGGTGGCCGAGCGCAACCCAGGGTCCATGCGCGTGTCGGCCCTGGCCTCGAATGCCGTGTGGCGCGATATCGGCGCCGGCCTCGGGCCATTACTCGCCGGCCTGTTGCTGCCGATTGCCTCGGCCCCCTGGGTGTTTGGCCTGGCGGGTGCTGCCATTGCCGTAAGTGCCGTGTTCTGTTGGCGGACAAAGATGCCCAACTGACGATATGGGGGGCATCAAGGAGACTGCGTAGGTGCGCTGGCCTAAGCGGTTTTAAAGGTGTCCAGCCACGCGGGGTCGAACCGGGTCTGCTCGGTATCGAGCCCCTGCGCCTGCATCTTGGCCTTATGTGCCTCGACCTCAGCGACCAGTTGCACCTGGGCGCTGGAGTTGGCGTCCAGCTCATGCATCTGCGTCAGGCCCAAGTGATAAAAGCGCAGCACCTTCAGCGCCGTCGGATCATTCGCCTGCACCCGCTCCGTGACCTTGTGCATTACATTGGTCACGCTCATCAGGTTGCGCTTGAGTTGCCAGCCATACACCGCCGCCGCCAGCCAAGGCTGGGTCCAGAACGGGCCGCGCACCAGCGCCACCGTGATCAACACCCCGGCGAACACCCCGCCGACATTGAAGCGCAAGTTGTCTCCGCCAGGCTCGCCAAACAGCATCACCGCCAGGCTCGACAGCAACATGGCCAGGGCCAGGAACAGCACCGCCACGATCAACGTACTACGTCGGGTCTGTTGACGGAAGGTGACGGGGTCGCAGGGTTTGAGCTCGAACATCCGGTTCATGTCTCCAGAAGGGGCGGGCATCATCTCACGCCTGGGCAAACAAGTTGAACGTTGGCGCATAGCGGTTTCTCTAAACCTGTGTAGACCCACTGAGGTGAAGCATCATGTCCGACTACAACCAGCCACCACCCGGCACCCCGAACCCTGACCGCACACCCGGCGAAGAAGAGCGCGACAACGACGCGTTGCGCCCCAACGACCCGGCGGAGCGTCAGAACGATGACGTGGAACGCGTCGAGGAAGACCTGGAAAACCTGCATGACAAGGCCCGTCCGCTCTGAATGAGGAGAACGCCGTGAGTAATACGCCAAAAGGCCCGGCTTCGGGCGAGCATTCCAGTGGTAAGGACGAATTGGGGTTCGATCCCGATTCGCCGGATGTGTCGGATCCGCAGGTGGATCCGGTAGGGCCGGCGATTGCGCCGTTGGATAAGGACAAAAAAGGCAAGGATGAAAAAAAGCCGCCCTATGATCCATTGGGCGACTTGAAGCCATAAAGCGAGCCCCGCCCATGTGCGGGGCTTTCGTTTACTTGGGCGCTATCCAAGTGACGTCGGTAATCCCGAATTTCTCCGCCCACGGTCGAGTCGTCTTCTTCACCTGCTCATGCCCGACCCGCCCCACGCGGCTGACATGCGCGATATCGGCATCCACCGCCGCCCAGTGCCAGGCCTCGGCGTTGTTCATCACTTCGGCACGCACCACAAAGGATTTCGGTTTGCCGTGCAGCTGGTAATTGATGGTGTAGATTTTTGCGGTACTCATGTTGCCTCCCTGTGTTGTTATAGATGGATAGGGCAGCGTTCTAAAAGGTTCATTCAAAATGACAATCTGCTCGTTGGCGCGGCATAGTGTCGCCTTTATCCCGTGCCGAAGGATTGCGCCATGTCACTGCTGACCCATAGCCGCCTCTACCTGCAACGCCTGGGCTATGACTCGCCGCCAGCGCCGAGCCTGCGCACCTTGCAGGATCTGCAACTGCGCCATGTGTGCAGCTTTGCCTTCGAGAACCTCTCCAGCCTGATGCGCTTGCCGGTGCCTATCGACCTGGCCAGCGTCGAGCAAAAAGTGCTGTTGGAGGGGCGGGGCGGTTATTGCTATGAGTTGAACCAGATGTTCCTGGCGCTGTTGCAGGAGCTCGGTTTTGATGCTCGCGGCATCACGGGGCGGGTGGTGATGGGTGGGCCGCCGGATGCGCGCACGGCGCGTACCCATCGTTTGAGCCTGGTGACCCTGGATGGCGTGCGTTACATCACCGACGTCGGCTTCGGCGGCATGGTGCCCAGCAGCCCGTTGCTGTTGGACACCGAGGTGGTGCAGGCCACCGCGCACGAACCCTATCGCGTGACCTTCGACGGGCACGACAGTTACACCCTGTGGGTCCAAGTGGCCAATGAATGGCGTGGGTTGTATGTGTTCGATCTGCAAGTGCAGGCGACCATCGATTATGAAATCGGCAACTGGTATGTCTCCACCCACCCGGACTCGGTCTTCGTCGGCCAGTTGAAAGTCGCGCGGTTGGCTGCGGGTGAGCGTCATACCCTGAACAACGCCAACTATGCAATTCACTACCTGGACCGGCCGAGTGAAAAGCGCGCCCTCGTCAGTGCCGATGAGGTGCTGCAGCTGTTGACTGAAGTCTTCGGGATTTGCGTGCCGGTCACGGCGGCGCTGCGGGCTGCCCTTGATGGCTTGACAGTGCCGAATTCATAGGAGCATTGAGATAGAGCCTTCGCTGAACCGTTTTACCTCCAAATTAGCGCAAATTAATTCGAACCTTTGGCATCCACCGGGGTTCGAACCGGTTCCTGAATAATTTGCTCACCAGACAAGGAGATGTAAAACGATGTCCAAGCTATTCGGAAAATTCCTCAAGGGTTCCTCGCTGCTGGCGCTGGTTGCTGCGCCTGCCGCGGTGTTTGCCGCACCGCCCACCGACCCGATTTCTACCTTCGGGATCCAGGGCAGCTACAACGATTTCAAATTCGAAGACGGCAGCGAAAGCGACAAGAGCCACATGCCTGAAGCTGGCCTGTTCTACAACTTCGGCAATAAGCTCACCGCTGAATCCGGCTTTATCTACCAGGCCGGTATCGAAGCCAAGTACGGTGAAAAGAGCGACAACAAACTGAAGGAAGGCCAGGCTGACCTGGACCTCGGTTGGCGTGCCGCGCTGGATGCGCGCAACTTTGTCGACGTGATCGTCGGCGGTGGCTACAGCTGGACGCGCTACGAGCCAGAGATCAACGACCTCGACGTGAAACTTACCAACAAGTCGCCGTTCGCCAAGGCGGCCCTGGGCTACAACCACCAGTTCGATGACATGACCCTGCGTGTCGAAGCGGGCGCCCGTCGCACTATCGACGGCCGCACCAAGCTCAAGGTGGAAGATTTTGGCAGCGACACCGTGGACCTCAAGGACCGCACCAACCCTTACGCCGAAGTCAGCTTGCTGATGAACCAGAAAGGCGACCTGCCGGTGGTCGCAGGCCTGTACTACACCCGCACCGAGTATAAGCTTGACGGTAATTCCGAGGTGGCCGACAACACCAAGCTCAAGCGTGATGAGTACGGGTTCAAGGTCGGTATCGCGTTCTGATACCGTTGCAATGGAAAACGCCCCGAATGTTCGGGGCGTTTTTTTTGGGGACAATTGCAGATCAACCCAACGCAGCAAGTTGTGCCACGGTCTCAGGAAAACGCGCCACCAGGCGAATCAGGGTGGCGGCCTGGGCATTTGGTTTAGCCCGGCCTTGCTCCCAGTTCTCCAGCGTACGCGTGTTGGTGCGCAGGTACATGGCGAAGACGGCACGGGAGAGGTTGAGCTGTTGACGCACGGCGACCACTTCCTCTGCGGTGAGCGGCTCCAGGTTGTTGAGATGAACCTTGTGGGTCCGCAGGGTGACTTTGCCTTGGCGTTCGTTTGCCAGGGCGTCGAAGCCTTCGACCAGTTCGGAAAAGATTTCACGTTTCATGATGTGTTCTCGCTTTGATTTCCCTGTCCAGCATGTGTTTTAGGGCTTTTTTGTGCTGAGGCGTCAGGTCGTCCTGTTCGTGTTTGCCGTACAGGGTGAATAACCAGAATTGCGTGCCGTCTGACCACCCGTAGTAAATGACCCGCAGGCCACCGCGCTGGCCTTTGTTGCGTCGTTCGTCGACAAAGCTAACCTTGCGTAACCCGCCTGTTCCCTCGATCACGTCTCCCGCTTCCGGGTTCTTCATCAACGCCTGTTGAAAACCGTGGAAAAGCTCGTCACTCAGATAGTCCTTGCGATGCCGCTCGAAGGCCGGCAGTTCGATAAATAGAGCATCCATGTTCTGTACGTAGCCTGCGTATAGTTTGGTGGCCCACGCGCCTTGGGTCAAGTGACCTTGCTGTGGGAACTTTCCTAGAACGCAAACACCATACGGCGGCCTCCATCGGGTAGATGCCAGATAAGGAGGCAGCTGGAGGAGGACATTTCCGTGAGCAGGGGAGGGTAAAAGCACCGGCCCCAGAAACGCAAAACGGCGCCCGAAGGCGCCGTTTTGTTTACCGCATCCCGCTAAGCGATCAAACGCCCAGCACCGCGTGCTGCACCAGGGTGAGCAACGGTTGTGGGTACACGCCCAGGAAGAACGCGAGCAGGGCGATGGCCAGCAGCATGACGCCACCGGCTTTCTGTTCCCAGTGCAACTCGGCATCCACACGGCGCAGGTTTGGCTCGATCAGGTACAGGGTGACCATCACGCGCAGGTAGTAGAACACGCCGATGGCGCTGCCCAGTACCAGGGAGGCAACCAACCACCATTCGTGGGCTTCAACACCGGTAGCGACGATGTAGAACTTGCCGATGAAGCCCGCCGTCAGCGGAATACCGGCCAGGGACAGCATCATCACGGTCAGTACGGCAGTCAGGTACGGACGGCGCCAGAACAGGCCGCGGTATTCATACAGGGCGTCGGCGTCACGGCCTTTGAACGGCGAGGACATCAGCGTGATCACGCCGAATGCGCCAAGGCTCGTGATCACGTAGGTGACCAGGTACACGCCCATGGCTTCCACGGCCAGGCCTTTGCTCGCCACCAGGGCGATCAGCAGGTAGCCGAAGTGAGCGATGGACGAGTAACCCAACAGACGCTTGAGGTTGTTCTGGGTCAGGGCCAGCAGGTTGCCGAACAGGATCGACGCGATGGCGATCACGGTCAGTACGGTGCTCAGCACACCCGTGTTGGCGGCAGGGGAGATCTGGAACAGACGCACCATCACCGCAAACACAGCCACTTTCGACGCAGTGGCCAGGAACGCAGCCACCGGCGCCGGGGCGCCTTCGTACACGTCCGGGGTCCACAAGTGGAAGGGCACCAGCGACAGCTTGAATGCCAGGCCGATCAGCATCATGGCCAGGCCCAGTTGGGCAATCGGCGCAGGCATGCTGGTGGCCGCCAGGGCGTGACCGATACCGGTGAAGCTCAGGTTGCCAGCTTCTGCATAGAGCAGGGCCATACCGAACAACAGGAACGCCGAACCGGCAGCCGACAGCACCATGTACTTGATGCCGGCTTCCAGGGAGCGCTTGTTGAAGAAGGCGTAGGCCACCAGGCCGTAAGTCGGGATCGACAGCAGTTCCAGGCCGATGAACAGGCCCGCCAGGTGCTGCGCGCTGACCAGCACGATGCCGCCGGCCGCAGCCAGCAGGATCAGCAGGTACAGCTCTTCGCGGTTGCCTGGGTAACCGGTACCGCCTTCGCCAAGGTAGGCGTGGGCGAGGGTGACACAGGCCAGGGTCGCGACCAGGATCAGCGCGATGTACAGCAGTGCGAAGTCATCCACCATCATCAATGGTGTTACCGCCAGAGGCGCGACCTTGAGGGCCGGGATGATCGACAGCAGGGCCAGGTTGAGACCGGCACAGGACAGCAGGAACGTTTGCGAGTGATTGCGGCGCCAGGCGATCGCCAGCATCACCACCACGATGGTGAGGCTGGTAATCAGCAGCGGCGCAAGCGCGATAAAGTGTTGGATCGTGAATTCCATAGCGCTCTTACCGGGCCGAAGCGAGTTGAGAGAAGGCGGTGCCGAACCACTGCTGCACGCCATGCATCGTCGCGGCAGAAGTGTCCAGGAACGGTTGCGGGTACACGCCGATGTAAATCAGCAGCACCGCAAGGCCGAGCACCATGATCAGTTCGCGAGCATCCATCCCTTGCAGGACGGTGTCGGACTTGGCCGGGCCGAAGTAGGCGCGGTGGATCATGATCAGCGAGTAGACCGAACCGAACACCAGGCCGGACGTTGCAATGGCGCTGATCCACGGCGTTTGCACGAAGGCACCCATCAGGATCAGGAACTCGCCGATGAAGTTACCGGTGCCTGGCAAGCCCAGCGACGCGGCGGCGAAGAACAGGCTGATCGCCGGCAGGTACGCGATGCGTGACCACACGCCACCCATTTCACGCATGTCACGGGTGTGCAGGCGCTCGTACAACTGGCCACTCAGGATAAAGAGGGCAGCGGCCGAGACACCGTGGGCCAACATCTGGATCACTGCGCCTTGCAGTGCCAGTTGGCTGCCGGAGTAGATGCCGATCAGTACGAAGCCCATGTGGGAAACGGACGAGAAGGCGATCAGACGCTTGATGTCGGTTTGCGCAAAGGCCAGGAACGCACCGTAGAAGATCCCGATCAGACCGAGGGTCATGGCGATCGGCGCGAATTCGGCCGAGGCATTCGGGAACAGCGGCAGGGCGAAACGCAGCAGGCCGTAGGCAGCGGTTTTCAGCAAGATACCGGCCAGGTCCACGGAGCCGGCGGTCGGCGCCTGGGCGTGAGCGTCAGGCAGCCAGGAGTGGAACGGCACCACCGGCAGCTTCACCGCGAACGCGATGAAGAAGCCCAGCATCAGGATGTACTCGGTGGTCAGCGACATCTTGGTTTTCAACAGGTCGGCGTAGTTGAAGGTAATCACGCCGGTGTTGTTGAAGTTGACCAGTACCAGACCCAGGATCGCCACCAACATGATCAGGCCGGAAGCCTGGGTGAAGATGAAGAACTTGGTCGCTGCGTAGATCCGGGTTTTCTTGCCGTCCGAAGAACTGTGACCCCAGAGCGCGATGAGGAAGTACATCGGCACCAGCATCATTTCCCAGAAGAAGAAGAACATGAACAGGTCAAGGGCGAGGAACACGCCGACGACGCCGCCCAGGATCCACATCAGGTTCAGGTGGAAGAAGCCCACATGACGCTGGATCTCTTTCCAGGAGCAGAGTACCGAGAGGATACCCAGCAGGCCGGTCAGCAGGATCATCAACAGCGACAGGCCGTCGAGGGCCAGGTGCACGTTGATGCCGAAGCGCTGGATCCACACGTGCTTGAATTCAAGCGCGAAGGTGGGATCGACACCCGGTGCCGGAGCAAATGAATAGTCGCCATGGGCCCACAGCCAAAGGCCGAGTGCGAGTTCCAGGGACATGGTCAGCAACGCAATCCAGCGGGGGAGGGTGGCGCCGAAGCGTTCACCCATCCAGCAGAGCAGGCCGCCGATGAAGGGGATCAGGATTAGCCAGGGCAGAATCATGACAGGCTCGTTTCCTTTCGCAAGTTCGCAAAGTTCATATCAGACCGCTACCACGACGATGGCGCCGATCACCAAAACGGCACCTGCCGCCATGGAAGCTGCATACCAACGCAATTGACCCGTCTCGCTGCGGCTCAAGGCGGTGTGACCGGCCTTGGCGGCACGCGGGATCAAACCGATGGTTTGGTCAAGCGGGTCTTTACGCAAAATGTGGCTGATAGCCAGGTAAGGCTTGACGAACAGTTTGTCGTAGATCCAGTCGAAGCCCCAGGCAGCGAACCACCAGGCCGACAGGAAACGGCCAATGCCACTGTTGGCCACGGCTGTCACGAAGCGACGCTTGCCGAGGAACAGCAGGGCCGCCAACAGGATACCGGCGATAGCAATGGCGCCCGACGCGATTTCCAGGCTGTGCTGGGCTTCGCCGCCGGCATGACCGACGCTTTGTGGCAACACACCGTGCAGCGGCGGGGTGATCATGGCGCCAACAAAAGTCGACAGGATGATCAGCACCGACAATGGCAACCAGTGCGAGATGCCGTGACCTGCGTGGGCTTCAGTCTTGGCTTCACCGTGGAAGGTGATGAAGATCAGGCGGAAGGTGTACAGCGAGGTCATGAACGCACCCACCAGGCCTGCATACAGCAGGTTCTGGTTACCGCTGGCAAAGGCTTCCCAGAGGATTTCATCCTTCGAGTAGAAACCGGCGGTCACCAACGGCAGGGCTGCGAGTGCGGCACCACCGACGATGAAGCTGGCGTAGGCCAATGGCAGTTTCTTCCACAGGCCGCCCATCTTGAAGATGTTCTGCTCGTGATGGCAGGCAACGATCACCGCACCGGAAGCAAGGAACAGCAGGGCCTTGAAGAAGGCGTGGGTCATCAGGTGGAAGATCGCCGCGTCCCAGGCGCCAACGCCCAGGGCCAGGAACATGTAGCCGATCTGGCTCATGGTCGAGTAGGCGAGGATCCGCTTGATGTCGGTCTGCACCAGCGCGGCGAAGCCGGCCAGTACCAGGGTCACGCCACCGACGATGCCTACAAGATGCAGGATGTCCGGCGCCAGGGTGAACAGGCCATGGGTACGGGCGATCAGGTACACACCGGCAGTTACCATGGTTGCCGCGTGGATCAGTGCGGAAACCGGGGTAGGGCCGGCCATCGCGTCCGCCAGCCAGGTTTGCAGTGGCAGTTGCGCGGATTTACCCACGGCGCCGCCCAGCAGCATCAGGGTGGCCAGGGTGATCCAGAAGTCACCGACCTGGAATTTCTGCGGTGCCAGCACCAGCAGTTCCTGGATGTTCAGCGTGCCCACTTGTTGGAACAGGATGAACAGGCCGATGGCCATGAACACGTCGCCGATGCGGGTGACGATGAACGCCTTGAGTGCCGCGTTACCGTTGTTGCGGTTGCTGTAGTAGAAACCGATCAACAGGTACGAGCACAGGCCCACGCCTTCCCAGCCGAAGTACAGGAACAACAGGTTATCGCCGAGCACCAGGAACAGCATGCTGGCGATAAACAGGTTGGTGTACGAGAAGAAGCGCGAGTAACCCGCTTCACCGCGCATGTACCAGGACGCGAACAGGTGGATCAGGAAGCCCACGCCAACAACCACGCCCAGCATGGTGATCGACAGGCCGTCGACGTAGAGGGCGAAGTTGGGCTTGAAGCCCTCCACCGACATCCACTGCCACAGCACCAGGGTGTAGTGACCGCCTTCCGGCGGCGCCACGTTGAATTGCCAGATGACGTAGGCGGCCACAATGGCCGACAGGCCAATAGAGCCCACGCCGATCAAGGCCGAGAGGTTTTCCGACCAGCGCCCGCGAGAGAACGACAGCAGCAGGAAACCGATCAGGGGGAATACGAAAGTCAGAAAGATCATGTTCATCCGCGCATCTCACTGGCAGCGTCGATATCAAGCGTGTGGAAGCGACGATACAGTTGCAGCAGGATCGCCAGGCCAATGCTGGCCTCGGCGGCTGCCAGGCTGATCACCAGGATGAACATGACTTGTCCATCCGGCTGGACCCAACGTGCACCCGCAACGATGAACGCGAGTGCCGCGGCGTTCATCATGATTTCCAGGCTCATCAACACGAACAGAATGTTACGGCGGACCATCAGGCCGACCAGGCCAAGGCAGAACAGGATGCCGGCGACCGCCAGACCATGCTCCAAAGGGATAGCAGGCATCGTCATTGCTCCTTGGCTTCGTTGCGGCCCAAGTGGAAGGCGGTGATGGCTGCAGCGAGCAGCAGCATCGAAGCCAGTTCGACCACCAGCAGATACGGGCCGAACAGGCTGATGCCCACGGCTTTCGCGTCTACGGTGGTGTGGCCGATGGCCTGGCCGCTCTGGTGAGCGAACAGCACATACAGCAGTTCACCCAGCAGCAGCGCTGCCAGCACAACCGGGCCGAGCCAGATGCCGGGCTTGAGCCAGACGCGCTCCTGGGCGACCGAAGCCGGCCCCAGGTTGAGCATCATCACCACAAACACGAACAGCACCATGATGGCGCCAGCGTAGGCGATCACTTCCAGCACACCGGCGAACGGTGCGCCGAGGCTGAAGAAGGTCATGGCCACGGCGATCAGCGAAATGATCAGGTAGAGCAGGGCGTGCACGGGGTTGGTGTTGGTGATCACGCGAAGCGTGGACACAACCGCGATACCCGATGCGAAATAGAAAGCGAATTCCATCTTTCTTCCTTAAGGCAGCAAGCTCTTCACGTTGATCGGCTCGGCTTCGTTTTGTGCGGCGCCTTTCGGCTTACCGGCAACGGCCATACCTGCAACACGATAGAAGTTGTAATCAGGGTTTTTACCGGGACCAGAGATCAGCAGATCTTCTTTCTCGTACACCAGGTCCTGACGTTTGAACTCGGCCATCTCGAAATCCGGTGTCAGCTGGATTGCGGTGGTCGGGCAAGCTTCCTCGCAGAGGCCGCAGAAAATGCAGCGCGAGAAGTTGATGCGGAAGAAGTCCGGGTACCAGCGACCGTCTTCGGTTTCAGCTTTCTGCAGGGAGATGCAACCCACCGGGCACGCCACGGCGCAGAGGTTGCAGGCTACGCAACGCTCCTCGCCATCGGGGTCGCGGGTCAGCACGATGCGGCCGCGATAGCGCGGCGGCAGGTACACCGCTTCTTCCGGGTATTGCAGGGTGTCGCGTTTGCGGAAGCCGTGACCGAACACCATCACCAGGCTTCGCAACTGGGTACCGGTACCCTTAACGATGTCGCCAATATATTTGAACATGGGTCAAATCCTCACTGAACCGCGGCCGCTGGCGTGTTCAACAACACAACGGCAGCAGTCACCAGCAAATTGATCAGGGTCAGTGGCAGGCAGAAGCGCCAGCTGAAATCCATCACCTGGTCGTATCGTGGACGCGGAATGGAAGCGCGCAGCAGGATAAACAACATGATGAAGAACGCGGTCTTCAGGAAGAACCAGAAGAACGCCAACTGCGGCAGGATGCCGAATGGACCGTGCCAGCCGCCGAAGAACAGCGTGACCAGCAGGGCCGAGATCAAGATGATGCCGATGTACTCACCAACGAAGAACATGCCCCATTTCATGCCGGCGTATTCAATGTGGTAACCGTCGGCCAGTTCCTGTTCCGCTTCCGGCTGGTCGAACGGGTGACGGTGAGTCACGGCGACGCCAGCGATGAAGAAGGTGCAGAAGCCGAAGAACTGCGGAATGATGAACCACAGGTTCTGCGCTTGGTACTCGACGATGTCGCGCATGTTGAACGAGCCGACCTGCACCACGATGCCCATCAGCGCGAGGCCCATGAACACTTCGTAGGACACGGTCTGGGCCGACGCCCGCAAGCTACCCAGCAGGGCGAACTTGTTGTTACTCGACCACCCGGCGAACAGCACCGCGTAGACCGAAAGACCGGCCATGGCGAAGAAGAACAGCAAGCCGATGTTCAGGTCCGCCACGCCCCAGGTCGGGGTGATCGGGATGATCGCGAAGGCGATCAGCAAGGCGCTCATGGCCACGACCGGTGCCAGGGTGAAGATCACCTTGTCGGCAAACGGCGGGGTCCAGTCTTCCTTGAAGAACATTTTCAGCATGTCGGCGGCGATCTGGAACATACCAAACGGGCCAACGCGGTTCGGACCGTAACGGTCCTGCCACCAGCCCAGCAGGCGACGTTCGACGAAGCTGAGCAGGGCGCCCGCGACGACCACGGCCAACAGGATCACGATGGCCTTGACGACCGAGATGATCACGTCGATCACTTCAGGGGTGAACCAGGTCATTGCGCTGCCTCCTGCAGACCGTCAACGGTTTTGCCAAAGATCGCCGGTGGAATACCGGCGAGGCCTTTCGGCAGTGCAACCAGGCCGGCACCCAACTCATCATTGATGCGCAGCGGCAGACGCAGGGTCTGGCCGGCCACGTTCAGGCTGAGCAGGGCCCCGTCGTTGACGCCCAGGCGGTCGGCTTCAGACTTGGCCACGGATACGTAGGCAGTCGGGATACGTTCTTGAACCGGTGCGGCTTTGGACGAAGTCTCTTCGCTGCCGAACAGGTGGAAGAACGGCACAACCTGCCAGGTGCCCTGGGCCGGGTTGAACGGACGCGGTACGGCGGCGAACCAGTTCAACGAGTCGCCCTGGGTTTCGATCAGGCGGGTGCCCGGGTCGCCAGCGCGGATGTGACCACCGACTTCGTCCTGGAACTTGTTCCAGGCCTGCGGCGAGTTCCAGCCCGGCGACCAGGCGAATGGCACCTGCTGACGCGGTTCGGCCGAACCCGAGTAGCCTTCCATGGAGAAGGCGAACGCGGTGTCGTTGTCTTGCGGGGTACGTGGTTCATGCACGCTGATATCGGCACGCATGGCGGTACGACCGGAGTAACGCAGCGGTTCACGGGCCAGTTTCATGCCCTTGATGCGGAACGCGGCGGACGGTGCAGCGTCGACGATACGTGCCAGCTGCGGCGCGCTTGCCGCGGCGGCGGCGGTGACGTGGTCGAGCTGGGTCCAGTCGATCGGCTGGTTCAGCAGGGTCGAGCGCAGGGCATGCAGCCAGCGCCAGCCTTCGTGAACCAGGATGCTGGCGTCCATGTACTTCGGATCGAACACCTGGAAGAAGCGCTGCGCGCGGCCTTCCTGGCTGACCAGGGTACCGTCGCCTTCGGCGAAGGTGGCGGCTGGCAGCACCAGGTGGGCGCGGTCGCTGGTAGCGGTCTTCTGGTGGTCGGCGACGATCAGGACCTTGGCGGCGTCCAGTGCAGCGTCAACCTTGGCGGCATCGGTGCGGGTGTACAGGTCGTTTTCCAGCACCACGATGGCGTCGGCTTTACCGTCGATGACCGCTTGCAGGGCTGCGTCCAGGGACTCGCCGCCAAGCATGGCCAGGCCAAGGCTGTTGGCTTCCGGCACGACCAGGCTGATGGAGCCGTTCTTGTCGCGCAGCTTCAACGCCTTGGCGATGTTGGCAGCGGCTTCGATCAGCGCCTTGGAACCCAGGGAGGTGCCGGCAATGATCAATGGACGCTTGGCTGCCAGCAGGGCGTCGGCGATGCGCTGGGCCAGTTCGACGGCTTCGGTGTCCAGGCCTTCGACAGCCGGTGCGCTGGCGTCGAGGGCGTGGGCCACGGCGAAACCGATGCGGGCCAGGTCGTCTGGTGCTGCGTGTACGCATTCTTCGGCGATGTCGTCGAGCTTGGTTTCAGCCAGGCTGGCGATAAACAACGGGTTCAGCGCGTGCTGGCCGATGTTTTTCACCGCGGCGTCGAGCCAAGGCTGGACGCGCATGGCGTCGGCCATGTCTTCGGCCTTGCCTTTGACCGACTGGCGCAGCGACAGGGCGATGCGGGCGGCGGTCTGGGTCAGGTCTTCACCGAGCACGAAGATGGCGTCGTGGTCTTCGATGTCGCGCATGTTCGGGACGGGCAGCGGGCTGTCGTTCAGCACCTGCAGGACCAGACGGATGCGCTCCAGCTCACCGGCTTCGATACCGGAGTAGAAGTGCTCGGCACCCACCAGCTCGCGCAACGCGAAGTTGCTTTCGAGGCTGGCGCGCGGCGAACCGATACCAACGATGTTGCGGCCGCGCAACAGCTCGGCGGCTTTATCCAGGGCCTCGTCGGTGTTCAGCTTCGCGCCGCCGGCCAGCAGCGGCTGGCGTGGGCGGTCTTCGCGGTTGACGTAGCCATAGCCGAAACGGCCACGGTCGCACAGGAAGTACTGGTTGACCGAACCGTTGAAGCGGTTTTCGATCCGACGCAGTTCGCCGTAGCGCTCGCCCGGGGAGATGTTGCAACCGCTGGAGCAGCCATGGCAGATGCTCGGGGCGAACTGCATGTCCCATTTACGGTTGTAGCGCTCGGAGTGGGTCTTGTCGGTGAACACACCGGTCGGGCAGACCTCGGTGAGGTTGCCGGAGAACTCGCTTTCGAGCACGCCGTCCTCAACGCGACCGAAGTACACGTTGTCGTGGGCACCGAAAACGCCAAGGTCGGTGCCGCCGGCGTAGTCCTTATAGAAGCGTACGCAGCGATAGCAGGCGATGCAGCGGTTCATTTCGTGGGAAATGAACGGGCCGAGGTCCTGGTTCTGGTGGGTACGCTTGGTGAAGCGATAACGGCGCTCGTTGTGACCCGTCATCACCGTCATGTCTTGCAGGTGGCAGTGACCGCCTTCCTCACAGACCGGGCAGTCGTGGGGGTGGTTGGTCATCAGCCACTCGACGACACTGGCGCGGAACGCCTTGGATTCTTCATCGTCGATGGAGATCCAGGTGTTGTCGGTAGCTGGGGTCATGCAGGACATGACGATACGACCACGGGTGTCGTTCTCGTCGGTGTATTGCTTGACCGCGCACTGGCGACAGGCACCGACGCTACCAAGCGCGGGGTGCCAGCAGAAATACGGGATGTCGAGGCCTAGTGAGAGACATGCCTGTAACAGGTTGTCTGCCCCATCGACTTCGAGCGCTTTGCCGTCTACGTGGATAGTGGCCATGGTTCAAAGTTCTTCGTTGGCCCGTTGTCAGCGGGCGTGGCTAATGGAATCTTGTTATTCATGGGCATCAACACAGCCTTTACGGCGTCAGCCCATGAGCAGTTGAAGGGCACGGACCCTTCGCCTTTTAAAGCGTTACGCGCCGACTACGATCGGCCTTGCCAGAGGCGGGACGGCGGCGCTGGTAGGCGCGATGCCGGCTTCGAACTCCGAGCGGAAGTATTTGATGGCGCTGCCCAATGGCTCCACGGCGCCCGGTGCGTGAGCACAGAAGGTCTTGCCTGGGCCGAGGAAACCGACCAGGCCCAGCAGGGTTTCGATATCACCCTCGCGGCCTTCGCCGTTTTCCAGGGCCATCAGCAGCTTCACGCTCCAGGGCAGGCCGTCGCGGCATGGGGTGCAGAAGCCGCAGGATTCCCGGGCAAAGAACTGCTCCATGTTGCGCAGCAGCGAGACCATGTTCACGGTGTTGTCCACCGCCATCGCCAGGCCGGTACCCATCCGGGTGCCCACCTTGCCGATGCCGCCGGCATACATTTGTGCATCGAGGTGCTCAGGGAGCAGGAAACCGGTACCGGCACCGCCTGGTTGCCAGGCTTTCAAGGTGTAGCCGTCGCGCATGCCGCCGGCGTAGTCCTCGAACAGCTCGCGAGCGGTCACGCCAAACGGCAGTTCCCACAGGCCAGGGTTCTTGACCTTGCCGGAGAAGCCCATGAGCTTGGTGCCCATGTCTTCGCTGCCTTCGCGGGCCAAGGATTTGTACCAGTCCACGCCGTCGGCGATGATCGCCGGCACGTTGCACAGCGTCTCGACGTTGTTCACGCACGTCGGCTTGCCCCACACGCCTACAGCAGCAGGGAAGGGCGGCTTGGAACGCGGGTTGGCGCGGCGGCCTTCGAGGGAGTTGATCAGTGCGGTTTCTTCACCGCAGATATAACGCCCGGCGCCGGTGTGCACGAACAGCTCGAAGTCGAAACCGGAGCCGAGGATGTTCTTGCCCAGCAGGCCAGCAGCCTTGGCTTCTTCCACGGCACGGTTGAGGTGCTTGGCGGCGGTGGTGTATTCGCCACGCAGGAAGATGTAGCCACGGTAGGTTTTCAGCGCGCGGGCGCTGATCAGCATGCCTTCGATCAGCAGATGGGGCAGTTGCTCCATCAGCATGCGGTCTTTCCAGGTGTTCGGCTCCATTTCATCCGCGTTGCACAGCAGGTAGCGGATGTTGATGGATTCGTCTTTTGGCATCAGGCCCCACTTTACGCCCGTGGGGAAGCCTGCACCGCCGCGGCCTTTGAGGCCGGCGTCTTTCACGGTCTGGACGATGTCGTCCTGGGCCATGTCGGCGAAGGCTTTGCGCGCAGCGGCGTAACCATTCTTGGCCTGGTACTCGTCGAGCCACACGGGCTCGGCATCGTCACGCAGGCGCCAGGTCAGCGGGTGGGTCTCAGGCGAACGCTTGATCAGGTTGGCCGGACCGAAAGAAGTCAGGGTCATGGGTAGCCCTCGAGCAATTGGGTCACGCCAGCGGGCTGCACGTCACCGAATGTGTCGTCGTCGATCATCAACGCCGGCGCCTTGTCGCAGTTGCCCAGGCAGCACACCGGCAGCAGCGTGAAGCGGCCGTCCGGGGTGGTCTGGCCGAGGCCGATGCCCAGCTTGTTCTGGATTTCGCTGACCACGGATTCGTGGCCGCCGATATAGCAGACCATGCTGTCGCACACGCGAATGATGTGGCGGCCCACTGGCTGACGGAAGATCTGGCTGTAGAACGTGGCTACACCTTCAACGTCGCTGGCAGGGATGCCGAGGATCTCGCCGATGGCGTAGAGGGCGCCGTCCGGCACCCAGCCACGTTCCTTCTGCACGATCTTCAAGGCTTCGATCGACGCCGCGCGCGGGTCTTCGTAGTGATGCAGCTCGTGCTCGATGGCCGAGCGCTCGGTTTCACTGAGGGTGAAACGGTCTGTCTGGATAAGCGTGCTGTTCATGCTTAGCGGTCCACGTCGGCCATAACGAAATCGATACTACCCAGGTACGCAATCAAGTCCGCGACCATCTCGCCTTTGATCACCGAAGGGATCTGCTGCAAGTGGGCAAAGCTTGGGGTACGGATCCGGGTGCGGTAGCTCATGGTGCCGCCATCGCTCGTCAGGTAATAACTGTTGATACCCTTGGTCGCTTCGATCATCTGGAAGGATTCGTTGGCCGGCATGACCGGGCCCCACGAAACTTGCAGGAAGTGCGTGATCAGGGTTTCGATGTGCTGCAGCGTGCGCTCTTTCGGCGGCGGCGTGGTCAGCGGGTGATCCGCTTTGTACGGGCCGGCCGGCATGTTGCGCATGCATTGCTCGATGATCTTCAGGCTCTGGCGCATTTCTTCGACGCGCACGATGCAGCGGTCGTAGGCATCGCCATTGGCCGCCAACGGGACTTCGAATTCGAAGTTCTCGTAGCCCGAGTACGGGCGCGCTTTACGCAGGTCGAAATCGCAGCCGGTGGAGCGCAGGCCAGCACCGGTGACACCCCATTCCAGGGCCTCTTTGGTGTTGTACTGGGCGACGCCGATGGTACGGCCCTTGAGGATGCTGTTATCCAGCGCAGCCTTTTGGTACTCGTCCAGACGCTTGGGCATCCAGTCGATGAATTCCTTGACCAGGCGATCCCAGCCATTCGGCAGGTCGTGGGCCACGCCGCCGATGCGGTACCAGGCCGGGTGCAGGCGGAAACCGGTGATGGCTTCGATGACCTTGTAGGCGCGCTGACGGTCGGTGAACGTGAAAAACACCGGGGTCATGGCGCCGACGTCCTGGATATAGGTCCCCAGGAACAGCAGGTGACTGGTGATCCGGAAGAACTCGGCCATCATGATGCGGATGGTGTCGACGCGGTCCGGCACCTTGATGCCAGCGAGTTTCTCGACCGAGAGCACGTACGGCAGATTGTTCATCACGCCGCCGAGGTAGTCGATACGGTCGGTGTACGGGATGAAGCTGTGCCACGACTGACGCTCGGCCATCTTCTCGGCACCACGGTGGTGGTAGCCGATGTCCGGTACGCAGTCGACGATTTCTTCGCCGTCCAGTTGCAGGATGATACGGAAGGCGCCGTGGGCCGAAGGGTGGTTCGGGCCCAGGTTGAGGAACATGTAGTCCTCGTTGGTGCCGGAGCGTTTCATGCCCCAGTCTTCCGGACGGAAACGCGCCGCTTCCTCTTCAAGCTGTTGCTTGGCAAGGTTGAGGCTGAACGGATCGAATTCGGTGGCGCGGGCAGGGAAGTCCTTGCGCAGCGGGTGACCTTCCCAGGTGGGCGGCATCATGATGCGTGTCAGGTGCGGGTGGCCGGGGAAGTCGATGCCGAACATGTCCCAGACTTCACGCTCGTACCAGCTGGCGTTCGGCCAGATACCGGTCACGGTCGGGATGCTCAAGTCGCTTTCCGACAGGGCGACCTTGATCATCACGTCGCTGTTACGTTCCAGCGACATCAGGTGGTAGAACACGGTGAAATCGGCGCCGCTCGGCAAGCCTTGGCGCTTGGTGCGCAGACGCTCGTCCACGCCATGCAGGTCATAGAGCATGACGTACGGCTTGGGCAGGTTGCGCAGGAAGGTCAGGACTTCGACAAGCTTGGCACGCGCGACCCACAACACCGGCATACCGGTGCGTGTGGCCTGGGCGGTGAAGGCGTCAGGGCCAAAACGGTTATTGAGTTCGACGACCACATCCTGGTCGTCTGCCTTATAAGGCGGGATGTACAGAGCACTGCCTGTAGTCATGGTTTTTTATCGCTTTCGGTCAACGTAAAGAATGAAGCCAGGTTTTCGTTCTATAAAAGAATCGGTGCTGGATCAGACTTCGTCGGGGCTGCGCAGGTTGGTGACCTGAATACGCTGTTCGCGGCGCTGTTCCTTTTGTGACGGCATCTCGGCGCGGTAAACGCCTTGATCTCCGACAACCCAGGAAAGTGGGCGACGCTCCTTGCCAATCGATTCCTGCAACAGCATCAAGCCTTGCAGAAATGCTTCAGGGCGGGGCGGGCAGCCAGGCACGTAGACGTCCACGGGCAGGAACTTGTCCACCCCTTGAACAACGGAGTAGATGTCGTACATGCCACCGGAGTTGGCGCACGAACCCATGGAGATAACCCACTTCGGCTCGAGCATTTGCTCGTAGAGACGCTGAATGATCGGCGCCATCTTGATAAAGCAGGTTCCGGCGATAACCATGAAATCCGCCTGACGCGGCGATGCCCGGATAACTTCGGCGCCAAAGCGCGCGATGTCGTGGGGCGCCGTGAAGGCGGTGGTCATTTCCACGTAGCAGCACGAAAGACCAAAGTTGTACGGCCACAGGGAGTTCTTACGTCCCCAGTTGACCGCGCCACTCAGCACGTCTTCCAGCTTGCCCATGTAGATGTTTTTGTGGACTTGGTCTTCTAACGGGTCGGAAACGGTTTCCCGTTCGCCGATGGGGTACTGCTCGTTAGGAGCATCCGGGTCGATCCTGGTGAGATTGTATTGCATCGCCAAAGCCTCATTGTTTCAGCTTCGCTTGCCGCTTACGACGAGCTTCCGGAGCCCAGTCAAGGGCGCCCACTCGAAATAGGTAGACAAGGCCTGCCAACAGAATTGCTATGAAAACGAGGGCTTCGACGAATCCGGTCCAGCCGCTTTCGCGGACGGACACAGACCAGGCAAAGAGAAAGAGGGCTTCGATATCGAAGATCACGAACAGCATCGCGACCAGATAGAATTTGGCTGAGAGCCGCAAGCGGGCGCCACCTGTAGGCAGCATGCCGGACTCGAACGGTTCATTTTTGCTGCGGCCCCAGGCTTTTGACCCGAGGAGGCTGGAGACGCCGAGCATGAAGGCGCAGAGGCCGACAACACCGAGGAGGAAAATGGCAAAGCCCCAGTTGTGGGCCATGAGTCCTGTCGCTTCGGTCATGCTGGAAATCCTTAACAGAGAGCAAAGGTCTCTGAGCTCGAAAAAAGTAACGATGCAGTGACGATATGTCGCACTGCAATCAATCGCGGTGATTTTATGGCTAAACACCGGGCAAGTAAAATTCCTATGGCGAAATTATTCGATGGAATAAGGACATAGTGCACCTTCTTGGGGCTGTAGCCCTTATGGTGTGGGCATTAGCGGGCTTTTGAACAATTAAGTTTTGTTTCAACTGTAACGAAGTTTTCACGCGCCAAATGATAATGACTATTGTTTGCGTGGGGTTTAAGCGAATGTTTCTCGTGTGGCGCGGGAAGTTGTTGTTACTTGCTTGAAGGGCGCTTAGTTGTCGACGGGGATCTTTTAACCGATTTGATTCAGGTGAATACCGCTCTGGATCAATGTTTTGCACAAAATCTTCAGGTTGGACGCTTTCCCCTGTGGGGGCGGGCTTGCTCGCGAAAGCGGTGTGCCAGGAAAACATGTGCTGACTGAGCCAGTGCTTTCGCGAGCAAGCCCGTCCCCACATTTTGACTTTTTATTGTCAGGGGGGATTTTCAGAAAACAAAAAAAACGCCCCGAACCAGTCGGGGCGTGATTGTCGTGCGGCACTGCGGTTAGGTCTTCCTTGGGGCCGCAGTGGCCGTGTACGCGGTGCTTAGTGGAACTGCTCTTCTTCGGTCGAACCGGTCAGCGCGGTCACGGACGAGGTGCCGCCCTGGATCACGGTAGTCATGTCGTCGAAATAGCCGGTGCCCACTTCCTGCTGGTGAGCCACGAAGGTGTAACCCTTGGCGGCGTCAGCGAACTCCTGCTCCTGCAGCTTCACGTAGGCCGTCATGTCGTTGCGGGCGTAGTCATGCGCCAGGTTGAACATGCTGTGCCACATGTTGTGAATGCCGGCCAGGGTGATGAACTGGTGCTTGTAGCCCATGGCGGACAGTTCGCGCTGGAACTTGGCGATGGTCGCGTCGTCCAGGTTTTTCTTCCAGTTGAAGGAAGGCGAGCAGTTGTAGGACAGCAGTTGGTCCGGGTATTCCTTCTTGATGGCTTCGGCGAAACGACGCGCTTCGTCTAGGTCCGGCTTGGCGGTTTCGCACCAGATCAGGTCGGCGTACGGCGCGTAGGCCAGGCCACGGGCAATCGCTTGGTCCAGGCCGGCACGTACCTTGTAGAAACCTTCCTGGGTGCGCTCGCCGGTCACGAATGGCTGGTCGTAAGGGTCGCAGTCCGACGTCAGCAGGTCAGCGGCGTTGGCGTCGGTACGGGCCAGGATGATGGTTGGTGTACCGGCAACGTCAGCGGCCAGGCGGGCAGCGGTCAACTTCTGTACGGCTTCCTGGGTAGGAACCAGTACCTTGCCGCCCATGTGGCCGCATTTTTTCACTGAAGCCAGCTGGTCTTCGAAGTGCACACCGGCGGCGCCTGCCTCGATCATGCTCTTCATCAGTTCGTAGGCGTTCAGCACGCCACCGAAGCCGGCTTCAGCGTCAGCCACGATAGGTGCGAAGTAATCGATGTAGCCTTCGTCGCCTGGGTTCTTGCCGGCTTTCCACTGGATCTGGTCGGCACGACGGAACGAGTTGTTGATGCGCTTGACCACGGTTGGCACAGAGTCCACCGGGTACAGCGATTGGTCGGGGTACATGGATTCAGCGGAGTTGTTGTCCGCCGCCACTTGCCAGCCGGACAGGTAGATCGCCTGGATGCCGGCTTTCACCTGTTGCACTGCCTGGCCGCCAGTGAGGGCGCCCATGCAGTTGACGAAATCTTTGTCGGGACGGAAGGAAGGCTTGGCACCTTGGGTCACCAGGTTCCACAGCTTCTCGGCGCCGAGTTTTGCAAAGGTGTGCTCAGGTTGAACCGAGCCACGCAGGCGGACGACGTCAGCAGCGGAATAAGCGCGGGTCACGCCTTTCCAGCGTGGGTTTTCAGCCCAGTCTTTTTCGAGGGCTGCAATTTGCTGTTCGCGTGTCAGTGCCATGGAAGTAAACCTCGTCGCGTCTTCTTGTGGTGGAAAAATCCATTTGCCAGCCCTGCATTCACATGCGTGGGCAGGGCTGCTCGCTGACCAGAAGCTTAGGCGGTCACGGCGGGTCTGGCGGGGAATGCGACGGGGTGAACGATTGGCGAGAGGGGCGGTAGGTAATGGCGGGCCGCGAACAGTCTGAGGGCGTCGTGGGCCCTTGGGTGTTCAACAGCGTGTAGCCGGGTTACCTGGTTAGCTTCCGTCCCTCGGGACAACTTCGTTCCAGTCGCAACCTCGTCAAACACGCCTTGTGGGCGGTACAGACACGAATCGGCTCAGGTGGGTAGCTTAGAGCGGCGATCCGAAGGCCCTTGCCAGGGCCCCTGATTAGCGGGAGCGAGGCCATCATGCCCATGCTTTTTTGGATCGTCAAATGTTTTGTAGTGCTTTTTTTCAAGCACTACATCTTTAGTCTAATACGACTCATCAGTCAGTTTTTGGTGCTTCAGTTCAGGGTGTCGACCTTGACCCGTAAAGTCAGGTCATCGCGGCCCTGGGTAGAGTAGCTGCGGGTTGTAGAGGATTTATCGGCCTGGGTTTCGCGATTGATGCCGGCCAGGGGAATCCACTCGCCCAGTCGACCGCTGACGGTCGTGTCGGTACTTTGCACATTCACTACATCGGGACGCTCCTGGCTCATGCGGTCACGATTGGTGCTGATCGCCAGGTGCACGGTCTCGCCAGTGACGCTGGCGGTGACGTAGAAGCCCTGGGTCACGTTGCGATACTGGGTCTGGTTCTGCAGACGGCCGTAGCTGTCCTGCTGGGTGGTGGTCAGCGGTACGCTCTGGCCTACCTGGATCAGCGCGGGCACACCTTCGCTGGCCTGAATCTGCTGGATCCCGCCGTCGCGGCTGGCGGTGCCGTAGCTGATGATGCGGGTCTGGCTGTCGCCGCTGTTCTGCTGGTTGTTTTCGTTGGTGTCGACGGTGATCAACAGGCGCTTGGCTGGTGTGTCCAATTGTGCAAGCAGGGCGCGCAGGTTCTGGATCTTGGCGGGGTCAGCGTTGACGATAAGTTGGTTGCCGTAAGCGCTGACGGTGCCGTCCTTGCCGATGAAGTTCTGCGCCACGGGCAGCAGGTCGGCACTGGTGCGGTTGCTCAGGTTGACGACTTCAGTGTCGGCCATGGCCGAGCAACTGGCGGTCAGGAGGAGGGCGGTGAGCAGGGTGCGTAGGGACATGTCCGTGATCTCTGCGAGTCATTTGGGCTTGATAGTGCCAGTTTGTCGGCCTGGTGGGTCGCAAGTTGAATCGTAGACGGCAAAATGCCCTGGCATGGCAGGGCATTGTTGGTGTTGCTGAAATAGCTATCGGGGGCAAGCCCCCTCCCACATTTTGACCGAGTACATCCTTGAGGATGCGGTCAAGTGTGGCAGGGGGCTTGCCCCCGATGGCAGCGACGCGGTCTCGAATCAGCCCCCGCGCACCATATCGACATGGGGAATCCCGACTTCCAGGAATTCCCCGCTGACGATCTTGAAGCCCAGTCGCTCATAGAACGGCGCCGCATAGACCTGCGCACTCAGGAACTGCTTGGTCTGACCGCGTTGCTCGGCCACGCCGATTACGGCTTCCATCAGCTTGTCGCCGACCTTCAGCCCGCGCCAGTCTTTGAGTACCGAAACGCGCCCGATTTCGCCGCTGGGCAGCAGGCGCGCGGTGCCGATCGGAAAGTCGCCCTCGAATGCGAGAAAATGCACAGCACTCGCATCGTCTGCGTCCCACTCCAGCTCAGGTGGAACCGATTGCTCAGCGATAAACACCGCTTCACGAATGCGCCGAATCTCGGCGATATCCTTTTGCCAGTCCGCGACACTTACGTGAATCTTATTCATCGGCAAATCCCAGGCTTCCTTGCTTGACCAATTCGCACAGCAGGTCGCGACCGTCTTCGTCCGCCAGCCATGGGGCGAGGTTTTCGGCGTGCAGCGCGTCGGCGGCGCAGATCAGCTTGAGCAATTCACGCAGCTTGCCCGGCAGGTAACGGCTCTGGCCGCTGGCGAACAGCAGCACATCATCGTCGACTTCCGACCAGGCCATGCGCGCGCTCGGATTGCGTACCAGGATCGCGCCGTCTTGCAGGCTGTTGACGAAATCCTCTTCGCCCAATTCTTCACCGGCCACCAGTTCAGGATAGCGCGGCTCGGTCATGAACTGGCCAAACCAGGTCAGCAGCATGCGCTCGTCACTCATGTGCTCGGCCAGCAGACTCTTGAGCCGGTCGAGGGCGTCGCCCTGGATCTGGTGCGGGTCAGTGGCGGGCTGAGCGTCGGCGTCAGTGTAGCGCTCTTCATCCGTCAGGTACTGGCTGAGGAAGTCGGTGAAGTGGGTCAGCACTTCGGCGGCGCTCGGTGCACGGAAACCCACGGAGTAGGTCATGCAGTCGTCTTCGGCAATGCCGAAGTGTGCCAGGCGCGGCGGCAGGTAGAGCATATCGCCCGGTTCCAGCACCCATTCGGCGCTTTCTTCGAATTCGGCGAGGATGCGCAGGTCGGCGTGTTGCAGCAGCGGGCTCTCCGAACTGCACATCTGACCGATCTTCCAGTTGCGCTTGCCCTGGGCTTGCAGCAGGAACACGTCGTAGTTGTCGAAGTGCGGGCCGACGCTGCCACCCGGCGCGGCGAAGCTGATCATCACATCGTCGATGCGCCAGCTTGGCAGGAAGCGGAACTGCTCCAGCAATTCGGCCACTTCCGGCACGAACTGATCGACGGCCTGCACCAGCAGGGTCCACTCGCGCTCGGGCAGGGTGCTGAAGGCGTCTTCGGCGAACGGGCCGCGACGCAATTCCCACGGGCGCTCGCCGTGTTCGATCACCAGGCGCGATTCGACTTCTTCTTCCAGGGCCAGGCCGGCGAGTTCGTCGGCGTCGATCGGGCTTTCGAAGTCAGGGATGGCCTGACGGATCAGCAGCGGCTTTTTCTGCCAGTAGTCGCGCAGGAATTCCCGTGCCGTGATGCCGCCCAGAAGTTGAAGAGGGATATCAGGATTCATGTGTAACCTATTGAAAAAAAGCATTTTTCAGACTGGAATAAAAACGCCCGGCGCGGCCGGGCGTCTCAAAGGTCTAGCGATGATCAGATGCGCTTGGCTTGCTCTACAGCGTTGCCGATGTAGTTGGCCGGGGTGAGCAGTTTCAGCTCGGCCTTGGCCGCGGCTGGCATGTCCAGGCCGTCGATGAAAGTTTGCAGTGCTTCTGGGCTGATGCCCTTGCCGCGCGTCAATTCCTTCAGCTTCTCGTACGGGTTTTCGATGTTGTAGCGGCGCATCACGGTCTGGATCGGCTCGGCCAATACTTCCCAGCACGCGTCCAGGTCAGCGGCAATCTTTTGCTCGTTGAGCTCGAGTTTGCTGATGCCTTTGAGGCTGGCTTCGTACGCGATCACGCTATGGGCAAAACCCACGCCGAGGTTGCGCAGCACGGTGGAGTCGGTCAGGTCGCGCTGCCAGCGGGAAATCGGCAACTTGCTGGCCAGGTGCTGGAACAGGGCATTGGCGATGCCGAGGTTGCCTTCGGAGTTTTCGAAGTCGATCGGGTTGACCTTATGCGGCATGGTCGACGAACCGATTTCACCGGCAATGGTGCGCTGCTTGAAGTAGCCCAGGGAGATGTAGCCCCAGATATCGCGATCGAAATCGATCAGGATGGTGTTGAAGCGCGCAATGGCGTCGAACAGCTCGGCGATGTAGTCGTGCGGTTCGATCTGCGTGGTGTACGGGTTGAAGCCCAGGCCCAGCTCGTCTTCGATGAAGGCGCGGGCGTTGGCTTCCCAGTCGATCTCTGGGTAGGCCGACAGGTGGGCGTTGTAGTTGCCTACGGCGCCGTTGATCTTGCCCAGCAGCGGCACGGCCGCGACTTGAGCGATCTGGCGCTCCAGGCGGTACACCACGTTAGCCAGTTCTTTGCCCAGGGTGGTCGGCGACGCCGGCTGGCCGTGAGTGCGCGACAGCATCGGTACGTCGGCGAAACGGATGGCCAGTTCGCGGATGGCGTTGGCGGTTTGGCGCATCAGCGGCAGCATCACGTCATCACGGCCTTCGCGCAGCATCAGGGCGTGGGACAGGTTGTTGATGTCCTCGCTGGTGCAGGCAAAGTGGATGAACTCGCTGACCTGGGCCAGTTCCGGCAGCTTCGCCGCTTGCTCTTTGAGCAGGTATTCGATGGCTTTTACGTCGTGGTTGGTGGTGCGCTCGATCTCTTTCACACGCTCGGCGTGCTCCAGGGAGAAGTTTTCCGCCAGGGTGTTCAGCACAGCGTTGGCTTCGGCGGAGAACGCCGGCACTTCGCTGATGGCGGGGTGAGCGGCCAGGCGCTGGAGCCAGCGCACTTCAACCAGGACACGAGCGCGGATCAGGCCGTACTCGCTGAAAATAGGGCGCAGGGCCTGGGTTTTGCCGGCGTAGCGGCCGTCAACAGGGGAAACCGCAGTGAGCGAAGAGAGCTGCATGGGGTGTTCTCGGACAGTCGGGCAACGAAATGGGGCGCGTATCATACATGAAAAAATCCGCCGGTCCGTTGCCAACTGACCGGCGTATTACGCGTAACGGCTTGAAAATGGCTTGCTTATGCGACTTATTCGTTGCGCATCAACGGGTAAAGCTCTTTGAGCAATTTGCGTCGGCTGATCACCAGCTGCCAACGATGACCGCCCAACTGGCGCCACAACCGCGCCGAACGAATACCGGCCAGGAGCAAGGCGCGGATTTTCGAGGCGTTGTTCGGTTGCTGCAGGTTGCGCATGTCACCGTGCACCTGGATGCGCTGCCGCAAGGTGCTCAAGGTGTCCTGGTACAGCGCACCGCAGGCTGCGATCACGTTTTCGTGGGCCGGGCCGAAGTGTTCCACCTGGGACTGAATCTGTGGCAGGCGCTTGCCGATGACCTCCAGCATGTCGTCGCGCTTGGCCAGTTGACGCTCAAGACCGAGCATCGACAGAGCGTAGCGCAACGGCTCGCGCTGCAAGGTGCTTGGGTCGCGCTCAAGCGCGCCGATCAGCGCGCGATAGCCTTCACGCAGCGCCAGATCGTCACCGCCGTAGACCTCCAGGGTGTCCTTGGGGTCGCGGATCAGTAGGCTGCCAAGCATGCAGGTGAGGCCGGCTTCAGTGACCTGGCCGGTCTTGGCGATCTTGTCCACCAGCACGGCGGAGAGAAAAACCCCGCCGAGTGCCGTCAATTGCTCCTGGGTCGGGCTCATGCCGGGTTGCTCCAGGCTTCGGCAACTTCTATCACGCCGCCGCCCAGGCAGATTTCGCCGTCGTAGAACACCACGGACTGGCCAGGCGTGACGGCGCGTTGCGGGTCGTCAAAGATGGCGCGGTAACCGGTGGCGGTTTTTTCCAGGGTGCAAGGCTGGTCGCTCTGGCGATAACGCACTTTGGCCGTCAGGCGGCGCGGGGTGCTCAGGTCGATCGGGTTGACCCAGTAGATTTCCGAGGCGAGCAGGGCGCCGGAAAACAGCAGTGGATGCTCGTTGCCCTGGCCGACGATCAGCTCGTTGTGTTCCAGGTCCTTGATCAGCACGTACCACGGCTCTTCACCAGCGTCTTTCAGGCCGCCGATGCCCAGGCCCTGGCGTTGGCCGATGGTGTGGTACATCAGGCCATGGTGGCGGCCGATGACTTCACCCTCGGTGGTCTTGATCTCGCCCGGTTGTGCTGGCAGGTATTGTTTGAGGAAGTCGCTGAAGCGGCGTTCGCCGATAAAGCAGATGCCGGTGGAATCCTTCTTCTTGGCGGTGGCCAGGCCGTGTTTCTCGGCGATTCTGCGCACTTCGGGCTTTTCCAGCTCGCCCACCGGGAACAGGGTCTTGGCGATCTGTTCACCACCGACGGCGTGCAGGAAGTAGCTCTGGTCCTTGTTCGGGTCCAGGCCCTTGAGCAATTCGGTACGACCATCGATGTCGCGTCGGCGCACGTAGTGGCCAGTGGCAATCAGGTCGGCCCCGAGCATCATGGCGTAGTCGAGGAACGCCTTGAACTTGATCTCGCGGTTGCACAGGATGTCCGGGTTCGGCGTGCGGCCGGCCTTGTATTCGGCCAGGAAGTGCTCGAACACGTTGTCCCAGTACTCGGCGGCGAAGTTCGCGGTGTGCAGCTTGATACCGATCTTGTCGCACACGGCCTGGGCGTCTGCCAGGTCGTCCATGGCGGTACAGTATTCCGTTCCATCGTCTTCCTCCCAGTTCTTCATGAACAGGCCTTCCACCTCATATCCCTGCTCCATCAGCAGAACGGCGGAAACGGAAGAGTCCACGCCGCCGGACATGCCGACGATGACGCGCTTCTTTTGTGTGTCAGAAGGGGCTGGATCACGCATAGGATTTCAACGGGTGTCTTGAAAAAGGACGCGATTCTATCAGGCTCAGGCCTTCAAGGCTAAAGAGAAGGGCGGATCAATTCGAGACTGTGGCGATGGCCGGCCAGATAATCATCGATGCAGCGGATGATCAGCTCGCTGCGCCAGTCGTCGCGCAAGGCCATCAGCTCGTCACGGGTCAGCCAGCGAGCACGCAGGATGCCTTCATCGAGTTGATAGTCTGGATGGTGTTTCAAGGCGTTGGCGATGAAACAGACCCGTTGATAAGTCACCCCATTGCTGGGGGCGGTGTACAGGTAGATCCCGACAATACCGGTGGCTTCGACGTCCCAGCCGGTTTCTTCGAGGGTTTCGCGCACGGCGGCCTCGGTCAGGGTTTCATGCGGGTCCAGGTGGCCCGCCGGCTGGTTGAGCACGGCGCGGCCACCCTTGAGTTCTTCGACCATCAAGAAGCGGCCGTTGTCTTCGACGATGGTGGCGACGGTGATGTGGGGTTGCCAGGTCATTCAAAACCTCGATTCGAGATGCGACGGTCTTTGGGCAGGATTGCAGTCAGTGTGGGGGCGGGCTTGCTCGCGAATGCAATGGGTCAGATATGCATCGGGCGACTGGCACACCGCATTCGCGAGCAAGCCCGCTCCCACACTTTGATCCGGTTTGCTCAGCAAAACGGCAGTGTCCTGAAACAGAAACCCCGGCACAGGGCCGGGGCTTCTTTGCATCCTTACAACCTTACTTCAACTTGGCAATGGCCGCGTTGAGGGTGGTGCTTGGGCGCATGGCCTTGCTGGTCAGCTCCGGGTTCGGCGCGTAGTAGCCGCCGATGTCCACTGGCTTGCCCTGTACGGCGTTCAGCTCGGCAACGATAGTCGCCTCGTTTTCGCTCAGGGTTTTAGCCAGTTCGCCAAACTGCGCTTGCAGTGCAGTGTCTTCGGTCTGGGCAGCCAGGGCTTGAGCCCAGTACAGCGCCAGGTAGAAGTGGCTGCCGCGGTTGTCGATGTTGCCGACTTTGCGCGATGGCGACTTGTTGTTGTCGAGGAACTGGCCGGTGGCCTGGTCCAGGGTCTTGGACAGTACCAGGGCTTTCGGGTTGTTGTACGTCACACCCAAATGCTCAAGGGAGGCGGCCAGGGCCAGGAACTCGCCCAGGGAGTCCCAGCGCAGGAAGTTCTCTTCCACCAGTTGCTGCACGTGCTTCGGTGCCGAACCGCCGGCGCCGGTTTCGAACAGGCCGCCGCCGTTCATCAGCGGCACGATGGACAGCATCTTGGCGCTGGTGCCCAGTTCCATGATCGGGAACAGGTCGGTCAGGTAGTCACGCAGTACGTTGCCGGTTACCGAGATGGTGTCCAGGCCCTTGCGGGTGCGCTCCAGGGTGAACTTCATCGCGTCGACGGGCGACATGATGCGGATGTCCAGGCCTTCGGTGTTGTAGTCTTTCAGGTAAGCCTGAACTTTCTCGACCACGACGCCGTCGTGAGCACGCTGTGGGTCCAGCCAGAAAATCGCTGGGGTGTTGCTGGCGCGGGCGCGGTTGACGGCCAGTTTGACCCAATCCTGGATCGGTGCGTCTTTGGTCTGGCACATGCGGAAGATGTCGCCGGCTTCGACCTTCTGTTCCATCAGCAGGCTGCCCTTGCTGTCGGTGACGCGGACTACGCCGTCAGCCTTGATCTGGAAGGTCTTGTCGTGGGAGCCGTACTCTTCGGCTTTCTTCGCCATCAGGCCAACGTTTGGCACGCTGCCCATGGTGGTTGGGTCGAAAGCGCCATTGGCCTTGCAGTCTTCGATGACCGCCTGGTAGATGGTGGCGTAGCAGCGATCCGGGATCACAGCCTTGGTGTCGTGCAGCTGGCCATCGGTGCCCCACATCTTGCCGGAGTCACGGATCATGGCCGGCATCGAGGCGTCGACGATCACGTCGCTCGGCACGTGCAGGTTGGTGATGCCTTTGTCAGAGTTGACCATCGCCAGGGAAGGGCGAGCGGCATAAACAGCCTGGATGTCCGCTTCGATCTGTGCTTGCTGCTCGGCCGGCAGGGCCTTGATGCGAGCGTACAGGTCGCCGATGCCGTTGTTCAGGTTGAAGCCGATCTGCTCCAGCACGGTAGCGTGCTTGGTCAGGGCGTCTTTATAGAACTCGGCAACGATCTGGCCGAACATGATCGGGTCGGAGACCTTCATCATGGTGGCTTTCAGGTGAACCGACAGCAGCACGCCTTGTTTCTTGGCGTCTTCGATTTCAGCGGCGATGAACGCGCGCAGGGCTTTCTTGCTCAGTACAGCGGTGTCGATGATCTCGCCGGCCTGTGCCGAAGTCTTTTCCTTCAGGACGGTGGCGGTGCCGTCTTGGGCGATCAGCTCGATTTTGACAGCGTCAGCGGCTTCGATCTGTACGGCTTTTTCGCTGCCGTAGAAATCGCCATTGTTCATGTGGGCAATGTGCGACTTGGAGTCGGCAGCCCAGGCGCCCATCTTGTGCGGGTGCTTGCGCGCGTAGTTCTTGACCGACAGCGGTGCGCGGCGGTCGGAGTTGCCTTCGCGCAGTACCGGGTTCACGGCGCTGCCCTTGACCTTGTCGTAACGTGCACGGGTTTCTTTTTCCGCGTCGGTGGTTACGGTTTCCGGGTAGTCCGGCAGGGCATAGCCCTGGGCCTGCAGTTCCTTGATCGCGGCTTGCAGCTGCGGGGTCGAGGCGCTGATGTTAGGCAGCTTGATGATGTTGGCTTCAGGCGTAACGGCCAGGTCGCCCAGTTCGGCGAGGTGGTCCGGGATAGCCTTGGCGCCCAGTTGCTCGGGGAAGCTTGCGAGGATGCGCGCGGCGAGGGAGATGTCGCGGGTTTCCACGGCAATATCAGCGGAAGCGGTGAAGGCCTCTACGATAGGCAGCAGTGAATAGGTGGCGAGGGCCGGGGCTTCGTCGGTGAAGGTGTAGATGATCTTCGAGCGGGTGGGCATATTCGGATTAACTCTCTTCTTTGCTGAAAGCGTGCGCAGAAACTCGAGATGCGCCGGGTGGAGCGCGTTCGTTCAAAGTCATCCATGAGCGAAATGTCGAGGTTTCTTCGCGGTGATGTTGGGTTGCATCAGTCGAGCGTCAAGCGTTTGGACTATTGTAATAGTCCTGCTTTCTGGCTGAAGGCTACTATCTAGAGCGGTCAGCCGTCGTGACTCTTTGGTCAGCGGCGGCATTATACATAGGTCGCTATGCTTACGCTGAGCCTTCATACAAAAGGTGTGTCGTCCATTGGTCTAAAGGTCGCAGGGCAGAAGTTGCTACCAAAGTCGCACGTTGTGCTCAATATTGGCGATTTTGCCTTTTCTTTCAGGCTTGTAGGCGACAAATTATGCTGTTTTCGATGCAAATGAGCATGGCGTGAGGTTTCAGTCGCCATTTATCTGGAGTAGGCTCGAACGCAGCCAGATGTTCAATCCATAGATGGAGTTCAGCATGGGATACAAGAAGATTCAGGTTCCGGCAGTCGGCGACAAAATCACCGTCAACGCAGACCATTCTCTCAATGTTCCTGACCAACCGATCATCCCTTACATCGAAGGTGACGGTATCGGCGTCGACATCAGCCCGGTGATGATCAAGGTGGTCGACGCAGCTGTTGAAAAGGCCTACGGCGGCAAGCGCAAGATCTCATGGATGGAGGTGTATGCCGGTGAGAAGGCGACTCAAGTCTACGACCAGGACACCTGGCTGCCCCAGGAAACCCTGGATGCGGTCAAGGATTATGTGGTTTCCATCAAGGGGCCGCTGACCACCCCCGTCGGTGGCGGCATCCGTTCGCTGAACGTAGCCCTGCGCCAACAGCTCGACCTGTATGTGTGCTTGCGCCCGGTGCGCTGGTTCGAAGGCGTGCCTAGCCCGGTCAAGAAGCCTGGCGATGTGGACATGACCATCTTCCGCGAAAACTCCGAAGACATTTACGCCGGGATCGAATGGAAGGCCGGTTCGGCCGAAGCGATCAAGGTAATCAAGTTCCTCAAGGAAGAAATGGGCGTCACCAAGATCCGTTTCGACCAGGATTGCGGGATTGGTATCAAGCCGGTATCGCTGGAAGGCACCAAGCGCCTGGCACGCAAGGCCCTGCAATACGTAGTGGATAACGATCGCGACTCGCTGACCATCGTGCACAAAGGCAACATTATGAAGTTCACCGAAGGGGCCTTCAAGGAATGGGCCTACGAAGTGGCGGCTGAAGAGTTTGGCGCGACCCTGCTGGATGGCGGTCCGTGGATGCAGTTCAAGAACCCGAAGACCGGCAAGAACGTGGTGGTCAAGGATGCGATTGCTGACGCCATGCTTCAGCAGATCCTGCTACGTCCGGCCGAGTATGACGTGATCGCGACCCTCAACCTGAACGGCGACTACCTGTCCGATGCCTTGGCGGCGGAGGTGGGTGGTATCGGTATTGCGCCGGGTGCGAACCTGTCGGACACCGTGGCGATGTTCGAAGCGACCCACGGTACTGCGCCTAAATATGCGGGCAAGGACCAGGTCAATCCGGGCTCCCTGATTTTGTCGGCTGAGATGATGCTGCGTCACATGGGCTGGACCGAGGCTGCGGATCTGATCATCAAGGGCACCAATGGTGCGATTTCTGCCAAGACGGTAACTTATGACTTCGAGCGCCTTATGGACGGCGCGAAGCTGGTGTCGTCGTCCGGCTTTGGTGATGCGTTGATTTCGCATATGTAATCACGCAGGCATAAAAAACGGCCATCTCAAGTTGATTGGGATGGCCGTTTTTTTATAACGCGCTGGACGCTCGGCGGCTGATCAGGCCGTTTGTTTCTTTTCTACGCCGCTCGCACGTACTGCCGGGCTCGCATCGGCTTCTGCTTTCACCGTATCGATATTCGCGGCGTGCAGCCCCTTGGGGCCTTGAATGATATCAAAGGTGACCGGTTGTCCCGCTTTCAGCGTTTTGTAACCATCCATGATAATCGCTGAGTAATGCGCAAAAAGGTCCTCGCTTTTTCCTTCTTCGTTAACAAAACCATATCCCTTGGCATTGTTGAACCACTTGACCTTGCCTTTGATCTTGACGCCAGACATACCCATATCCCTCTGCACCAGACTCCATCACTGGAGTATCATCCAGTTTATCCGTCCTAACCCGAATAAATAAGGTTGACTGCGCGGACCTTTTTTACCCACTGTGGGTTCTATTGGTTGTAACACCGTTTCGCCGATAGTCAAGGCGACCAGTCGGTCAGAGTTGAAATTCTGACAGGTCGCCCCCACCACTGTATTTGAACCACTGACGAACCTTTCTTTCCATGCATGCAAACAGCCAGATTCGACTAACATTCAATCAGGATCGACCGGATCAGGAACCTGATGACGACGGTTCTGCAGGCATTGCTGTTCAGGAGGCCAAGCCTGCCTTACAGGCGCCGCCGATGTACAAGGTGGTTTTGTTCAACGATGACTACACACCGATGGATTTCGTGGTCGAAGTGCTCGAGGTGTTTTTTAACCTGAACCGCGAGTTGGCGACCAAGGTAATGCTGGCCGTTCACACAGAAGGACGGGCAGTATGTGGAGTGTTTACCCGCGACATCGCCGAGACAAAGGCCATGCAGGTCAACCAGTACGCCAGGGAAAGCCAGCATCCGCTACTCTGTGAAATCGAGAAGGACGGTTAACGCCGACCACTTGGGTATGAGGTGAAGCTATGTTAAACCGCGAGCTCGAAGTCACCCTCAATCTTGCCTTCAAGGAGGCTCGTTCGAAGCGTCATGAATTCATGACCGTCGAGCACCTGCTGCTGGCACTTTTGGATAACGAAGCTGCCGCTACCGTTCTACGTGCGTGCGGCGCCAACCTCGACAAACTCAAGCATGACCTGCAGGAGTTTATCGACTCCACGACGCCACTTATTCCAGTCCACGATGAAGACCGTGAAACCCAGCCAACCCTGGGCTTCCAGCGGGTGCTTCAGCGTGCCGTGTTCCATGTTCAGAGCTCCGGTAAGCGTGAAGTCACAGGCGCCAATGTGCTGGTGGCGATTTTCAGCGAGCAGGAAAGCCAGGCAGTGTTCCTGCTGAAACAGCAGAGCGTTGCCCGTATCGATGTCGTCAACTACATCGCCCACGGTATCTCCAAGGTACCCGGGCACGGCGATCATTCCGAGGGTGAGCAGGATATGCAGGACGACGAGGGCGGTGAGTCTTCTTCTTCGGGCAATCCACTGGATGCCTATGCCAGCAACCTCAACGAACTGGCGCGCCAGGGGCGGATCGATCCGCTGGTGGGGCGAGAGCTTGAGGTCGAGCGTGTAGCGCAGATCCTTGCGCGTCGTCGCAAGAACAACCCGTTGCTGGTGGGTGAGGCAGGCGTGGGCAAGACCGCGATTGCCGAAGGCCTGGCCAAGCGCATCGTCGATAACCAGGTGCCGGACCTGCTGGCCAACAGCGTCGTCTACTCCTTGGACCTGGGCGCGTTGCTCGCGGGGACCAAGTACCGTGGTGATTTCGAGAAGCGCTTCAAGGCGCTGCTCGGCGAGCTGAAAAAACGTCCGCAGGCGATCCTGTTCATCGACGAAATCCACACCATCATTGGGGCCGGCGCGGCGTCCGGTGGCGTGATGGATGCTTCCAACCTGCTCAAACCGCTGCTGTCTTCGGGTGATATCCGTTGCATCGGTTCGACCACGTTCCAGGAATTCCGCGGCATCTTCGAGAAAGACCGTGCCCTGGCGCGTCGCTTCCAGAAAGTCGACGTTTCCGAGCCTTCGGTTGAAGACACCATCGGTATCCTGCGGGGGCTCAAAGGGCGTTTCGAAGCGCACCATGGCATCGAGTACACCGATGAAGCACTGCGCTCCGCCGCCGAGCTGGCGTCGCGCTACATCAATGACCGTCACATGCCGGACAAGGCCATCGATGTGATCGATGAGGCAGGGGCTTACCAGCGCCTGCAGCCGGTCGAGAAGCGTGTGAAGCGCATCGACGTGCCTCAGGTCGAGGACATTGTCGCGAAGATCGCGCGGATTCCGCCAAAACACGTCAACAGTTCCGATAAGGAGTTGCTGCGTAACCTGGAGCGCGACCTCAAGCTCACCGTGTTCGGCCAGGATGCGGCCATCGATGCGTTGTCCACCGCGATCAAGCTGTCCCGTGCGGGCCTCAAGTCGCCGGACAAGCCTGTCGGTTCGTTCCTGTTCGCAGGCCCGACCGGCGTCGGCAAGACCGAAGCGGCGCGGCAGCTGGCCAAGGCCATGGGCATTGAACTGGTGCGTTTCGACATGTCCGAGTACATGGAGCGTCACACCGTGTCGCGCCTGATCGGTGCGCCTCCGGGCTATGTCGGCTTCGATCAGGGCGGTCTGCTGACCGAAGCGATCACCAAGCAACCGCATTGCGTGCTGCTGCTCGATGAAATCGAGAAGGCCCACCCGGAAGTCTTCAACCTGCTGCTGCAGGTAATGGATCACGGAACCCTGACCGACAACAACGGACGCAAGGCGGACTTCCGCAATGTGATCGTGATCATGACCACCAACGCCGGTGCCGAAACGGCTGCGCGGGCTTCGATCGGCTTCAGCCATCAGGATCACTCTTCCGATGCGATGGAAGTGATCAAGAAGAGCTTCACGCCGGAATTCCGCAACCGTCTGGACACCATTATCCAGTTTGGTCGCCTCAGTCATGAGGTCATCAAGAGCGTGGTGGACAAGTTCCTTACCGAACTTCAGGCGCAGTTGGAAGACAAGCGCGTGCAGTTGGAGGTTACGGACGCGGCGCGCAGTTGGCTGGCGCAAGGTGGTTACGATGCGGCAATGGGCGCACGCCCAATGGCGCGTCTGATCCAGGACAAGATCAAGCGGCCATTGGCCGAAGAAATCCTGTTCGGCGAGCTTTCCGATCATGGCGGCGTGGTGCATATCGACCTGAAGGATGGCGAGCTGACCTTCGAGTTCGAGACCACGGCTGAAATGGCCTGATAGCGGTTGCAACAAAGCAAAAGGCGCCGAAAGGCGCCTTTTTGCTGTCTCTGATTGTGCAGCGCGGTCTTCAGGTCAATAAAGATCAAATGTGGGAGCTGGCTTGCCTGCGATAGCGGTGGATCAGGAAAGGGTTCCTTGGCTGACACACCGCTATTGCAGGCAGGCCAGCTCCCACAGGGTTGACCAGTATCTGCCAAATCGCACACACACAAAAACGCCCGGCATAACCGGGCGTCTTGTATTGACTTGCTTAGCGAGCGCGGTAAGTGATGCGCCCTTTACTCAAGTCATAGGGCGTCAGCTCGACGCGCACTTTGTCACCGGTAAGAATACGAATGTAGTTCTTGCGCATCTTGCCGGAGATATGCGCGGTTACGACGTGCCCATTTTCCAACTCCACACGAAACATGGTGTTGGGCAGGGTGTCGACGACAGTGCCTTCCATTTCGAAGCTGTCTTCTTTCGACATGCAGTAAAGCCCTCGGTATCCAGTGAATGGCCCGGTGCAACTGCGCCAGGCAAAAGCGGCGTGCATTGTGCCCGAAAAAGGGTGTTTAAGCCAAGGGGTTCTAGTTAAGCACGACCCATCTTTGATTAATTAGCAGTTCTATGGGCCGATATTGGGTCTTGTAGTTCATCTTTTTGCAGTTCTTGATCCAGTAGCCGAGGTACACAGCTTCCAGTTCCAGGCGTAAGGCTTCGCCAATTTGCCAGAGGATTGCAAAGCGTCCCAGGCTGCGGCGCTCTTCGCCGGGCTCGTAAAAGGTGTAGACCGCCGACAGGCCGTTAGGCAGTAAATCGGTCACGGCCACCGCCAGCAACCGGCCGTCGGCGCGAAACTCATAGAAGCGCGAGAACGGCAGGTCGCGTACCAGGAACGTGGAGAACTGGTCGCGACTGGGCGGAAACATATCGCCATCGGCATGGCGCTCTTCGATGTAGCGCTGGTACAGGTCGAAGTACTCTTCGGTGAACCGTGGCTTGGTTGGCATCACCGTCAGGTCGGCATTGCGCTTGAGGATGCGTTTCTGGTTGCGGTCCGGCAGAAACTGCGCCACGGGAATACGCGCCGGGACGCAGGCATTACAGTTCTGGCAATGAGGCCGGTACAGATGATCGCCGCTGCGCCGAAAGCCCATCTCCGACAGGTCGGCATACACATGCACGTCCATAGGCTGGCTGGGGTCGAGGAACAGTGTGGTGGCCTGCTCGTCGGGCAGATAGCTGCAAGAGTGGGGTTGAGTGGCATAAAACTTCAAACGCGCCAACTCGGTCATGATCAACCCTCGGATAAGCTTTGAAATAAGTGTAAGCCAGGAGCGCGGAAGTCGCCTAGGAAACCCACGGTCCAGCGTTGGGCTGGTCCAGATGGTCGCGCAGGAAACCTGCGAAGTCGCTGCGGGATATGGCGCGGGCACCCAGGCTATGGAGGTGATCGTTGGGCATTTGGCAGTCGATCAGTACAAAGCCCCAGGCCTGCAGTTGTCGGGTGAGTGTGGCAAAGCCGAATTTCGAGGCATTGTCGGCGCGGCTGAACATGGACTCGCCAAAAAACAGCTGGCCCATCGCCAGGCCATACAGCCCGCCCACCAGCGTGCCGTTGTCCCAAACCTCCACCGAATGGGCGTAGCCGCGCTGGTGGAGCGTCAGGTAAGCGCTCTGGATACTTTCGGTGATCCAGGTGCCGTCGGCATAAGCACGCGGTGCCGCGCAGGCCTGAATGACCGCCGCGAAATCCTGATCGAAGGTCACGGTGTAGCGCTGCTGGCGCAACAGTTTGCCCAGGCTTCGGGAGACATGCAGCTCGTCGGGGAATATGACGGTGCGCGGGTCGGGCGACCACCAGAGGATCGGCTGGCCCTCCGAAAACCACGGGAAGCAACCGTGGCGGTAGGCTTGTACCAGGCGCTCGGCCGACAGGTCGCCGCCGGCAGCCAGCAGACCATTGGGTTCGCGCATCGCCTTGGCGAGTGGAGGGAATGTCAGTGAATCGCGTTGTAACCAGGTCAGCATGGCATCCAGGCTTACGGAAGGGGAGGGAGTGGCAGGTATGGCACCTGCTTGCGCAGTGCTGATTATTGTCGACATGGGGCCATCGGGCCAGCCCGAATCGGCCATTGGCGTGGATTAGCGTGAGCAGGTGTTTCTGCAACTCTGTGTCGGGGACGTGGTCGTAATCGGGCCTGTGCGATGCAGGCCATTTGCCAAGCTTGCCTTGATTGACAAAAACAGCGCATAAGCCTTTGTCAGCAAAGGCAATGCATGCTCAAATTGAACATGTTGTGACAAAAATTTGGCTAGGCTGCCGAGTGAAGGGCAAGGGCGTGGCATCGCCGGCACAAACCCGTACAATGCGGGCATTGTGGCGCTTTCGTCATTTCATCCAGCAAGCGCCCAATGTTAAAAGTAGATTCAACGACGCACGTTCATTTTTCAGCTGCTCGGATTGGGCAGTATTTGCAGTCATTCAACAGATGGACGCGCTAAAGGCGCAGGAAAAGACCCGTTTTGAAGAAATCCGCCGCAACACCTAAAGCAGCAGTCGTGCCGGCCTGGCGCCAGCACCTGCACTATCGCCTCAAGGAAGGTGCGCTGATCGCTATCGGCGCCCTGTGCCTGTTCCTGATGATGGCCTTGCTCACTTACGGCAAGGACGATCCGGGCTGGAGCCACAACAGCAAGATCGAAGACGTGCAGAACTTCGGTGGGCCTGCCGGTTCCTACAGCGCCGATATCCTGTTCATGGTGCTGGGCTACTTCGCCTATATCTTCCCGTTGCTGCTGGCGATCAAGACCTGGCAGATCTTCCGCCAGCGCCACGAGCCGTGGCAGTGGAGCGGCTGGCTGTTTTCCTGGCGCTTGATCGGCCTGGTGTTCCTGGTGCTGTCCGGCGCGGCGCTGGCGCATATCCATTTTCATGCACCGACCGGCCTGCCGGCGGGCGCGGGCGGGGCGCTGGGCGAAAGCCTCGGCGACCTGGCGCGCAAGACCCTGAATATCCAGGGCAGCACCCTGATGTTTATCGCCTTGTTCCTGTTCGGCCTCACCGTGTTCACCGACCTGTCGTGGTTCAAGGTGATGGACGTGACCGGCAAGATCACCCTCGACCTGCTGGAACTGTTCCAGGGCGCTGCCAACCGCTGGTGGGCGGCCCGTGTCGATCGCAAGCGCATGGTCGCCCAATTGCGCGAGGTGGACACCCGCGTCAACGAGGTCGTGGCCCCGAGCACGCCGGATCGGCGCGAGCAGGCCAAGGTCAAGGAGCGCCTGATAGAGCGCGAGCAGGCCCTGAGCAAACACATGTCGGACCGCGAGAAGCAGGTACCGCCGGTGATCGCGCCGGCTCCGCCCAAGGCTCCCGAGCCGAGCCACCGCGTGCAGAAAGAGAAACAGGCGCCGCTGTTCATCGACAGTGCCGTCGAAGGTACTTTGCCGCCGATCTCGATCCTCGACCCGGCCGAAAAGAAACAACTCAACTATTCACCGGAATCCCTGGCGGCCGTCGGTCACCTGTTGGAAATCAAGCTCAAGGAATTCGGCGTCGAAGTGTCGGTGGACTCGATCCACCCCGGCCCGGTGATCACCCGTTACGAAATCCAGCCGGCCGCCGGTGTGAAGGTCAGCCGCATCTCCAACCTGGCCAAGGACCTGGCCCGTTCCCTGGCCGTGACCAGTGTGCGCGTAGTGGAAGTCATCCCCGGCAAGACCACCGTGGGTATCGAGATTCCCAACGAAGACCGTCAGATCGTGCGCTTCTCCGAAGTGCTGTCGACGCCTGAATATGACAACTTCAAGTCGCCGGTGACCCTGGCCCTGGGCCACGACATCGGCGGCAAGCCGGTGATCACCGACCTGGCGAAGATGCCTCACCTGCTGGTGGCCGGTACTACCGGTTCCGGTAAGTCGGTGGGTGTGAACGCGATGATCCTGTCGATCCTGTTCAAGTCCGGCCCGGAAGACGCCAAGCTGATCATGATCGACCCGAAAATGTTGGAGTTGTCGATCTACGAAGGGATCCCGCACCTGCTGTGCCCAGTGGTTACCGACATGAAGGACGCCGCCAACGCCCTGCGCTGGAGCGTGGCCGAGATGGAGCGCCGCTACAAGCTGATGGCGAAGATGGGCGTGCGTAACCTGTCGGGCTTCAACGCCAAGATCAAGGAAGCCCACGACCGCGGCGAGACCATTGATGACCCGTTGTACAAGCGCGAAAGCATTCATGACGAAGCGCCGAAACTGACCAAGCTGCCGACTATCGTGGTGGTGGTCGACGAATTCGCCGACATGATGATGATCGTCGGCAAGAAGGTCGAAGAACTGATCGCACGTATCGCCCAGAAGGCCCGTGCGGCCGGTATCCACTTGATTCTCGCGACCCAGCGTCCGTCGGTGGACGTGATCACGGGTTTGATCAAGGCCAACATTCCCACGCGTATGGCGTTCCAGGTGTCGAGCAAGATCGACTCACGGACCATCATCGATCAGGGCGGCGCCGAACAATTGCTGGGCCACGGTGACATGCTCTACATGCCGCCGGGCACCAGCCTGCCGATCCGGGTCCACGGCGCCTTTGTTTCCGATGACGAAGTGCACCGCGTGGTGGAGGCCTGGAAGCTGCGCGGCGCACCCGAGTACAACGACGACATCCTCAACGGCGTCGAAGAAGCCGGCAGCGGTTTTGAAAACGGCGGCGGCGGTGGTGACGACGATGCTGAAACCGACGCGCTATACGACGAGGCCGTGGCCTTTGTGCTGGAGAGTCGTCGCGCCTCGATTTCTGCGGTGCAGCGGAAACTGAAAATCGGCTACAACCGCGCCGCCCGCATGATCGAAGCCATGGAGATGGCGGGTGTCGTCACCGCAATGAACACCAACGGTTCGCGTGAAGTGATCGCCCCCGGGCAGATGCGCGACTGATCCCGCACCGCGTGGCAACACGCGGCGCGCCCTGAATAATCAATGAGGACTCCCATGCGCCTTATCCGCATGCTGTTGTTGCCGGCACTGGCCCTGACTGCTGTTTCGGCTCACGCTGACCCGGCCTCCGTCGCGAGCCTGAAGAACCTGTTGGACAAATCCCAGACCCTGACCGCGCGCTTCTCCCAGCTGACCCTGGATGCCGGCGGCACCCAGTTGCAGGAAACCGCAGGCGAAATGGCCGTGCAGCGTCCTGGCCTGTTCTACTGGCACACCGAAGGCAAGGCCGAGCAGACCATCGTGTCCGACGGCCAGAAGGTGACCCTGTGGGACCCTGACTTGCAGCAGGCGACCATCAAGAAGCTGGACCCGCGCCTGAACCAGACCCCGGCGCTGCTGCTCTCGGGTGATGTGTCGAAGATCAACGACAGCTTCGACATCACCTCCAAGCAAACCAGCAACGTGATCGAGTTCACCCTCAAGCCGAAATCCAAGGACACGCTGTTCGATACGCTGTCCCTGTCGTTCGGCAATGGCGTGATCAACAATATGCGCCTGGTCGACAGTGTCGGCCAACGCACCGACATACTGTTCTCCGGGGTCAAGGCCAACCAGCCTGTGCCCGCCGCCAAGTTCAAGTTCGACATCCCCAAGGGTGCCGACGTGATCCAGGAATAACACGCTGCCCATGGACCTGTTTCGAAGTGACCCGATTGCCCAGCCATTGGCCGCACGCTTGCGTTCGACCAACCTGGATGAGTACGTCGGTCAGGAACACCTGCTTGCTCGCGGTAAGCCTTTGCGCGAAGCCCTGGAGCAGGGGGCGCTGCACTCGATGATTTTCTGGGGGCCGCCGGGGGTGGGCAAGACGACCCTGGCGCGGCTGCTGGCGAAGGTCTCGGATGCGCACTTCGAAACGGTCTCGGCGGTACTGGCTGGGGTCAAGGAGATCCGCCAGGCGGTGGAAGTCGCCAAGCAGCAGGCCGGGCAGTACGGCAAGCGCACCATCCTGTTTGTCGATGAAGTGCACCGCTTCAACAAATCGCAGCAGGATGCGTTTTTGCCCTATGTGGAAGATGGCACGCTGATTTTTATCGGCGCCACCACCGAAAACCCTTCGTTTGAATTGAACAACGCCTTGCTCTCTCGCGCGCGGGTCTATGTGCTGAAAAGCCTGGACGAAGCGGCGATGCAGAAATTGCTGCAGCGCGCCCTGAGTGAAGACAAAGGCCTGGGCAAGCGGCAACTTCGCGTCAGCGAAGAGGGCTTCAAGATCCTGCTGACCGCCGCCGATGGTGATGGTCGCCGCTTTCTCAACCTGGTGGAGAACGCTTCCGACCTGGCCGAAGACGGCAGCGAGATTGGCGTCGACCTCCTGCAAAGCCTGCTCGGCGACACGCGCCGTCGTTTCGACAAGGGCGGCGAAGCCTTCTACGACCAGATCTCGGCCTTGCATAAATCCGTACGCGGCTCCAACCCGGACGGCGCGCTGTACTGGTTCGCGCGCATGATCGACGGCGGCTGCGACCCGCTCTACCTGGCACGCCGCGTGGTACGCATGGCCAGCGAAGACATCGGCAACGCCGACCCACGCGCACTGAGCCTGTGCCTCGCCGCCTGGGACGTGCAGGAGCGCCTCGGCAGCCCGGAAGGCGAGCTGGCAGTGGCCCAGGCCATCACTTACCTGGCCTGCGCGCCGAAAAGCAACGCGGTGTACATGGGCTTCAAGTCGGCCTTGCGCGCCGCCGCCGAATACGGCTCCCTCGAAGTGCCGATGCACCTGCGCAACGCGCCGACCAAGCTGATGAAACAACTGGGTTATGGGGATGAATACCGCTACGCCCACGATGAGCCGGACGCCTATGCGGCCGGTGAAGACTACTTCCCCGATGACCTTGAGCCACTCCCGCTCTATCAGCCGGTGCCCCGTGGCCTGGAGCTGAAGATCGGTGAAAAGCTCAATCACCTCGCCGAACTCGATCGACTCAGCCCTAAACAACGGAGAAAGTAGTGTTCAAGACGATTCTAGCCGTGTCCGCAGCCGGCATCGCTGGTACATTATTGCGTTTCGCCACTAGCACCTGGGTCAGCGCCAACTGGCCGAAGCATTTTTATGCGGCGACCCTGGCGGTCAACCTGGTGGGCTGTTTGATCATCGGGCTGTTGTATGGCTGGTTCCTGTTGCGCCCGGAAGTACCGATTGAAATTCGGGCTGGCTTGATTGTCGGCTTTGTAGGCGGTCTGACGACCTTTTCATCCTTTTCACTGGATACGCTGCGCCTGCTGGAAAGCGGGCAGGCCCTGATAGCCTTCGGGTACCTGGGCATCAGCGTGTTCGGCGGGCTGCTCGCCACCTGGGCTGGCCTGTCCTTGACCAAACTTTGATAAACGAGAGACCGACATGCTCGATTCCAAACTGTTACGTAGCAACCTTCAGGACGTAGCGGACCGCCTGGCATCCCGTGGCTTTGCCTTGGATGTTGCGCGCATCGAAGCGCTGGAAGAACAGCGCAAGACCGTCCAGACCCGCACCGAAGCACTGCAGGCTGAACGTAATGCGCGTTCCAAATCCATCGGTCAGGCCAAGCAGCGCGGTGAAGACATCGCGCCGCTGATGGCGGATGTCGAGCGCATGGGCACTGAGCTGTCCGACGGTAAAGTCGAGCTGGAAAAAATCCAGTCCGAGTTGGATTCGATCCTGCTGGGCATCCCCAACATCCCGCACGAATCCGTGCCGATTGGCGAAGATGAAGACGGTAACGTCGAAGTGCGTCGCTGGGGCACGCCACCCGCCTTTGATTTCGAGATCAAGGACCACGTCGCCCTGGGCGAATTGACCGGCGGCCTGGATTTCGAAACTGCGGCCAAGATGTCCGGCGCGCGCTTTGCCTTGCTGCGCGGTCCGATTGCGCGCATGCACCGTGCCCTGGCGCAGTTCATGATCAACCTGCACACCGGCGAGCACGGTTACGAAGAAGCCTACACCCCGTATCTGGTGCAGGCGCCGGCGTTGATGGGCACCAGCCAGTTACCGAAGTTCGAAGAGGACCTGTTCAAGATCAGCCGCGACGGCGAAGCCGACCTGTACCTGATTCCGACCGCCGAAGTGTCGCTGACCAACATCGTCGCCGGCGAGATCCTCGACGCCAAGCAACTGCCGATCAAGTTCGTGGCCCACAGCCCGTGCTTCCGCAGCGAAGCCGGCGCATCGGGCCGTGACACCCGCGGCATGATCCGCCAGCACCAGTTCGACAAGGTCGAGATGGTGCAAGTGGTCGAGCCGTCGACGTCCATGGAAGCCCTGGAAGGCCTGACCGCCAACGCCGAACGCGTCCTGCAATTGCTGGAGCTGCCGTACCGTGTGCTGGCGCTGTGCACCGGCGACATGGGTTTCAGCGCCGTGAAGACCTACGACCTTGAAGTGTGGGTGCCGAGCCAGGACAAGTACCGCGAGATTTCGTCGTGCTCCAACTGCGGTGATTTCCAGGCCCGTCGCATGCAGGCGCGTTTCCGTAACCCGGAAACCGGCAAGCCGGAGCTGGTGCATACCCTTAACGGTTCCGGCCTGGCGGTAGGCCGTACCCTGGTGGCAGTGCTGGAAAACTACCAGCAGGCTGACGGTTCGATCCGTGTACCGGAAGTGCTCAAGCCTTACATGGCGGGCGTTGAGGTCATCCGCTAAATGGAATTTCTGCCGCTGTTTCATAACCTGCGCGGCAGTCGTGTGTTGGTCGTCGGTGGCGGGGAGATTGCCTTGCGCAAATCCCGGCTGCTGGCCGATGCCGGTGCGTTGCTGCGGGTGGTTGCTCCCCAGATCGAAGACCAGTTGCGTGAACGGGTACTGGAGAGTGGCGGGGAGTTGATTTTGCGCGGTTATCAGGAGGCGGACCTCGACGGTTGCACCCTGATCATCGCGGCCACGGACGACGAGCCGCTGAACGCGCAAGTGTCCAGCGATGCCAAGCGCCGTTGCGTGCCGGTTAACGTGGTGGATGCGCCAGCCTTGTGCAGCGTGATCTTCCCGGCGATTGTTGACCGTTCACCGTTGGTGATCGCAGTGTCCAGCGGCGGCGATGCGCCGGTGCTGGCACGCCTGATCCGAGCGAAGCTGGAAACCTGGATTCCGTCCACCTATGGTCAGTTGGCGGGGTTGGCGGCGCGTTTTCGTGCCCAGGTCAAAGGCTTGTACCCGGATGTTCAGCAGCGTCGTGCGTTTTGGGAAGAGGTTTTCCAGGGCCCGATCGCCGACCGCCAGTTGGCCGGGCAGGGTGATGAAGCCGAACGCTTGCTGGTCGAGAAGGTCAACGGCGCGCCACCCTACGCGCCGGGCGAAGTCTATTTGGTGGGCGCAGGGCCGGGTGATCCCGACCTGCTGACCTTCCGCGCCCTGCGCCTGATGCAGCAAGCCGACGTGGTGCTGTATGACCGCCTGGTCGCTCCGGCGATTCTCGAACTGTGCCGCCGTGATGCCGAGCGAATTTATGTCGGCAAGCGTCGTGCCGATCATGCCGTGCCGCAAGACCAGATCAACCAGCAACTGGTGGATTTGGCCAAGCAAGGCAAGCGAGTGCTGCGCCTCAAAGGTGGCGACCCGTTTATCTTTGGCCGGGGTGGCGAAGAGATCGAGGAGTTGGCTGCCCACGGCATCCCGTTCCAGGTCGTACCGGGAATCACCGCAGCCAGTGGTTGCGCGGCCTATGCCGGGATTCCGCTGACTCACCGTGACTATGCCCAGTCGGTACGTTTTATCACCGGGCATTTGAAGAACGGGACGTCAGACCTGCCTTGGCAGGATCTGGTGGGGCCGTCGCAGACCCTGGTGTTCTACATGGGTTTGATTGGCTTGCCGATCATCTGTGAGCAACTGATCAAGCACGGGCGTGCATCGGACACCCCCGCAGCGCTGATCCAGCAGGGCACCACGTCCAACCAGCGTGTATTTACCGGCACCCTGGCGGACCTGCCGCGGCTGGTGGCGGAGCATGAAGTGCATGCGCCGACACTGGTGATCGTCGGTGAGGTGGTGGTGTTGCGCGAGAAGCTCAAGTGGTTTGAAGGCGCGCAGTCCCAGGTTTGAGCCTTAAAAGCATCGGGAGCAAGCCCCCTCTCATATTGGAATGCATGCCAATGTGAGAGGGGGCTTGCTCCCGATGACGCCTTCAGACACAACACTGCATCTGGATCAGCCCCAGACAGCTCTGCCGTTTAGCCGCCCACGATCATGCGCAGTATCAAACGCTTGTAACGGCCCCTTCGGCACAATCCCCGTCGGGTTGATCGTGCGGTGACTGGCATAGTAATGCCCTTTGATATGCTCGAAATCCACCGTCTCGGCCACCCCCGGCCACTGATACATCTCCCTCAGCCAATTCGACAGGTTCGGATAGTCCGCAATCCTGCGCAGGTTGCATTTGAAGTGGCTGTAATACACCGCATCAAAGCGAATCAGCGTGGTGAACAGCCGTACATCCGCCTCGGTCAGGTATTCACCGACCAGGTAGCGATGGTCACCCAGATGATGTTCCAGGTGATCCAGCTCGGCAAACACATCCTCAAACGCACTGTCATACGCCTGCTGCGACGTGGCAAAGCCTGCGCGGTATACGCCGTTGTTCACGGCGGGGTAGATGCGCTCGTTCAGCGCGTCGATGGTCGCGCGCAGCGGCTCGGGGTAGAAGTCGAGGGTATTGCCGGTCAACTCATTGAACGCGCTGTTGAACATGCGGATGATCTCCGCCGATTCATTGCTGACGATGCGCTTGAGCTTCTTGTCCCACAGCACTGGTACGGTGACGCGCCCGGTGTAATCGGCAGTGTCAGCGGTGTAGCGCTGGTGCATGAAGTCAAAATCATCCAGCTTGTCGCCGGTCGAGCCGTGGGCCTTGTCGAAGGTCCAGCCGTTTTCCAGCATCAGCCAACTGACCACAGATACATCAATCAGGCTTTCCAGGCCCTTGAGCTTGCGCAGGATCAGGGTGCGATGGGCCCACGGGCAGGCGAGGGAGACGTAGAGATGATAACGGCCGGCCTCGGCCTTGAAACCGCCTTCGCCGCTCGGGCCTGGCGCGCCGTCGGCGGTCACCCAGTTCCGGCGTTGCGCCTGTTCCCGTTGGAATGCGCCGTCTGCGCTACTTTCGTACCACTGGTCTTTCCAGTGTCCTTCGATCAGCAAACCCATGACTGGCTCCTCGACTATTAAGCGTTGGAGCCCAGTCTAAAGGGCTGAGTTCGAACTAAAAGCGCAAAGACCGGGCGTTAATGATCGATTAAATCGATTTGTCTCGCGCATCCCAGTATTGCTGGGCCAGGATGAACGCCTGTTCGCGTGAATGGCCAAGGCCGCGCAACGCCAGGGCCATGGTCGCGATCAAGGCCAATTGCGGATAACTGTCTTCGACATCACCGCGCCACAACGCCTTCAGGTGTTCCGGTTCGAGTGTGGCCGGTTTGACGTGGCGTTGGGCGGAGAGGGCGGCCCACTCCTCGTCCCAGCTTTCGCCGCCGGTGGTGCCGTACAGGTGGCTCGCCGAGTCAGGGTTGATCTCGATCTCGCCGCCATCACCCTTCACCACGATTACGTTGTCGCCGAGCAGGCCGCTGGCATCGCGGTGCACGCCCTGGTAACCGGGGTGGAAAATACTTTGCAGGCCCAGGCGGGCATTCAGGGGGTTGAGCAAACGCGCCAGGGAGTGGATCGGCGAGCGCAGGCCCAGGGTGTTGCGCAGGTCGATCATGCGTTGCAGTTGCGGCGCCCAGTCACCCAGCGGGATAAACGCCAGGTTGCCTTGCGTGTAGGCGCTCTCGACCTGCTGCCAGTTACGGCATAGCGGGATCTGCAAACCTTCCAGCAATTGCTCGGTGTACAGCCGCCCCGCCGTGTGTGCGCCGCCGCCGTGCATGAGAATACGCACGCCATTTTGCGCCAGGCACTTGGCCGCCAGCAGATACCACGGCAGATGGCGCTTCTTTCCGGCATAGGTTGGCCAGTCGACATCCACGTTCAGCGCCGGGGCGGCCAGGCGTTCGCGCACGGCCTCAGTGAAACCGGCGAGTTCTTCCGGGCTTTCCTCCTTGTGGCGCAGCAGCATCAGGAAGGCGCCGAGCTGGGTGTCTTCGACTTTTTCGTCGAGCAACATGCCCATGGCTTCGCGCGCTTCCTCGCGGGTGAGGTTGCGCGCACCGCGCTTGCCTTTGCCCAGGATGCGCACGAACTGCGCAAACGGGTGCTCGGCAGGGGTTTCGAGGGTCAGCGGGGCAAAGTCGGTCATAAGCAATTCGTCGGCCTGGGCAGGCCCGCCAGTTTGGCGGCGAGTTTGGCGGGAGTGCCGTTGAACAGTTTGTTGAGGTGCAGGCTGTTGCCCTTTTCCGGGCCGAGTTTCAAGGCCGTGTACTTGATCAACGGGCGTGTGGCCGGTGACAGCTGGAATTCGGCATAAAACTGGCGCAGCAATTCGAGGATTTCCCAGTGGGCCTCGGTCAGCTCCAAAGCTTCGGCGGCGGCGAGGGCATTGGCGACGTCAGTGGACCAGTCGTCCAGGTGGGCCAGGTAGCCGTCCTTGTCCAGTTCCAGGGTGCGTGCGCCTACGGTCAGGGTGTTCATAGCCAGGTGTTGACCTTGTCGTAGTCAATCGACAATTGCACGAAGCCTGGGTAGTCCACGCTGTCGGCCCAGTCCGGGAGCGGCAGATTGCGGGCCTGCATGTCTTCGGCCAGCACAAACACCTTCACGCCCTTTGTTTGCAGCGCCGCGTTGTGCAGCCCATAGGCGCCATCGCCGCAGAGCAGGATGGCGTCCGTGGCGCCGCAGATGCGCAGGCAGCTTGCGAGGCGGCTATCGGTAAACGGGGAATGGGATACCACATGTAGAGTCGACATCAGAGGGTAATCACCTGGTCGTAACGGTCAATCAGTTCGCAGATCGCTGCAGTGTCCAGCGGCTGGGCGTTGGCGGGTGTTGAGAGGCCGCGCTCGGCCAGGCTGTGGCTGCAGGCGAACACTTCATCAATGCCGAACAGACCCAGTGCTTGAAGGTTGGCGCTGAGGTCTTTTTGCTGCACGGCTTTGGCGTCCTGGTGCGGCGCGAGCTGGAACACACCGTCATCGAGGAACAGCAGGCCGATCGGCAGATCGAAAGCGCCGCCGGCCAACACGATGTCCAGCGTTTCGCGGGCGCTTGGCCCGGACCACGGCGACTGGCGGTTGATCACCAAAAGAGATTTGGACATATCACGCCCCTCCAAAACAGATCAGGCGGTCGGCGGACTGGGCGGCATCGTGCAACTGCCCCAGGCCCGACAACGCCCAAGGTGCGTCGAGGTTGACCGCGCTGCGCTGATAACGCGTGGCTTCCTCCTGGTTGAGCACGCCGCGGCGCAAGGCGGCGGCAATGCACACCACGCCATCAAGCGAGTGCTGGCTGACAAACTCGCGCCATTGTCGGGCGATGTCTTGCTCATCTTGAGGCGCAACGATGTTGCTGGACGCGCTGTGCACGCCGTCCTGATAGAAAAACAGCCGCACAATCTCATGCCCGCCGGCCAATGCCGCCTGGGCGAACAGCAGGGCACGGCGCGAGGAGGGCGCGTGGGCGGCGGAAAACACTGCAATCGCAAACTTCATGGAACACTCTGCAAGCAAACGTGAGCCAATGATAAAGCCGCCGCCACGAAAAAGCCCGCCGTGATCAAAACGGTCACTGTCGGTGACCGTTCCGGCGATTGCCCTCAGGGGCAAGGCTGCCTAGTCTGTGGGCAGTCGAAACGGAAATGGAGTGCCCATGTCAGGTCCCTTGGCGTCCCTCAAAGTGCTGGATTTTTCCACCCTGCTGCCCGGCCCGTTTGCCTCCCTGATGCTGGCGGACATGGGCGCCGAAGTGCTGCGTATCGAGTCGCCCACACGCATGGACCTGTTGCGGGTGCTGCCGCCCCATGATCAGGGCACTTCGGCCAGCCACGCCTACCTCAATCGTAACAAGCGCAGTCTGGCACTGGACCTCAAGCAGGCCGAGGCGCTGGAGATCGTACGGGTACTGGTGAACGACTACGACATTCTGCTCGAACAATTCCGACCTGGGGTAATGGATCGCCTAGGGTTGGGCTATGAGGCACTGAAGGCGATCAACCCCCGGCTGATTTATGTGGCGATCACCGGTTACGGCCAGACTGGCCCCTATAAGGACCGCGCCGGGCACGATATCAATTACCTGGCGCTCGCCGGAGTGGCCAGCTACACCGGGCGCCAGGACGCCGGGCCTTTGCCCCTCGGCGTGCAGTTGGCGGACGTGGGCGGTGGTTCGCTGCATGCGGTGGTGGGGTTGCTGGCGGCGGTCATCGCTCGGCAGCAGAGCGGGGTGGGGCAATACCTGGATGTGAGCATGACCGATTGCTCGTTCAGCCTGAACGCGATGGCCGGCGCGGGTTACCTGGCGTGTGGGGTGGAGCCTGAGTGGGAAAGCCATGTGCTCAATGGCGGTAGTTTCTACGACTATTACCGGTCACGGGATGGGCGTTGGATGTCGGTGGGCAGCCTGGAACCGGCGTTTATGCAACAACTCTGCACAGCCTTGGGCCGCCCCGAACTGGCCGCGCAAGGTTTGTCGCCCAAGCCGGAACAGCAAAAAGCCCTCAAGCAGGCGCTGCAGGTCGAGTTTGAAAAGCGCAGTTTTGATGAGCTGTGTGCGCTGTTTGCCGCGACAGATGCCTGTGTGGAACCGGTGTTGACCCTGAGCGAAGCCGTGGCGCATCCGCAGTTGAAGGCGCGTGCGCTGGTCAGCCAGGTGCCGCGGGGCGACGGCTCGACCCAGTCGCAGCTTGCCTGTCCGTTGAAGTTTTCCGACGGGTTACCGGCGCCTCGGCATATTGGCGTTGCCGTGGGCGCACACAGTGATGAGGTGTTGGTGGAGCTGGGGCTTAGTGCCCAGCGGATAGCCGAGCTGCGACAGGCCAAGGTGGTTGGGTAGTGCCTGATCTGACGCTTTCGCGAGCAAGCCCGCTCCCACAACCGAACGTGTTCTGACCTTGGAATACAGGCGAATGTGGGAGCGGGCTTGCTCGCGAAGAGGCCCTCACTCCACCCGAGTTTCCCCGGTAAAAACCAGCGTCTGCCGACACCTGCGACACAAATACCGCCGCCCCTGAGCCACCATGCCATGTCGCTGCGACGAAAACGGAAAGTCGCTATCGGCACACGGGCAACGATAGATATAGCGAGTCACCTGACGACGCTTCACCTCATAGGTATGGCAACGATCCGGCGGCAGTTCGTAGACCCCGCGCATGATCAATTGCCATTCCTCGCCATGGGGCTGGATACGTTCGCCAAACAATTGGTGGGCAATCAGGTGCGCGACTTCGTGGGCCACGGTCTGTTTCAGGAAGTGCTGGCTGTTTTCACGGTACAACTGTGGGTTGAAACGCAGCAGGTTCTCGTGCAAATGCGCGACACCGGCCTTTTGCCCACGCAGCTTGAGGCTGACCTGGGGGCGTTTGAAGCTTCGTTTGAAAAAGGATTCGGCTTGCAGGAAACAATCTTCGACGCGGGTATTGAGTTGCTCGGGCATGCTGTACATATCTCCAGAGACGTCCAGTATGCCGCAAAGCTGGGTGTTTCCGAATCTGTCAGGCGCCGAATGGTCATGCATGATGCACAAAGCCACCTTGCGGTGGCTTTGCCTGGGGGTTGAAAAGGTCAGTTGGTGTAGATAGGGCCCACGCCCAGGCCCCAGACGACCACGGTAAACGCCATGATTGCCACCAGGACCACCAGGCCCACGGCCAGTACCGAGCTGGAAAACAGGAAGCCTTCATCGGGGTCGATGTTCATGAAGGTCGGCAGCCCGACATAGAGCAAGTACACCGTGTAACAAATGGCCGCCGTACCCACGACCATGCCCAGCCACATATGCGGATAGAGCGCGGCCAGCCCACCGATAAACAACGGCGTAGCGGTGTAGGTGGCAAAGGCCACGCAACGCGCCATGCTGGGGTTGGCGTCGTAGGTGCGTGCCATCCAGTGGACAAACGCGCCCATTACCGCCACGCCGCCGAGCATGGCGGCGTAAGACATGAGGGTCATCCACAAGGCGCTTTCCTGGGTCAGCATCACCGGTGCGCGATTGCCGATGACCCAGCCGACCTGGGTGGTGCCGATAAAGGCGGATACGGCGGGGATCGCCGCAAGAATCAAGGTGTGAGTGAGGTACATGTGGCCGATGCTTTCTTCTTTATCGCCACGGATTTCCCGCCATTCCTGGTCGGGATGGGTAAACAGCCCCACGACGTGATGGATCATGCCAGTCACTCCTGTCGTTATTACCATCGCCCCCCATCGGAGCGCCCACGGGCCAAATGGCCTCAAAGGTCCGGATAGATGTGCGACCTCTAGTCGCAGTATAGGAAGTGATGACCGGAATAACTGTAGGGCCTTTAGAGCAAATTGCGCTGTAAACATTGAGCTTAATCGCGGCGAGGTCTTTTACCGCTAGCCCTTTTGATGGTTTTTTTGCGTAAAATAACCGGCTTTTCGTCACACACCTCTAGCGGATCCAAGCGCCATGGGCACTCTTACGGTCAACCAGAACAAACTGCAAAAACGCCTGCGTCGCCTGGCCGGGGAAGCGGTCGCCGATTTCAACATGATCGAGGACGGCGACAAGGTCATGGTCTGCCTCTCCGGCGGCAAAGACAGCTACACCATGCTCGACGTGCTGCTGCACCTGCAAAAGGTCGCGCCGATCACATTCGAGATCGTCGCCGTCAACATGGACCAGAAACAACCGGGTTTCCCTGAGCACGTGCTGCCGGCCTACCTCAAGGCGCTGGGTGTCGAGTATCACATCGTCGAAAAAGACACCTACTCGGTGGTCAAGGAGCTGATTCCGGAGGGCAAGACCACCTGCTCGCTGTGCTCGCGCCTGCGCCGTGGCACGCTGTACACGTTCGCCGACGAGATCGGTGCGACCAAGATGGCACTGGGTCATCATCGCGATGATATCGTCGAGACCTTCTTCCTCAACATGTTCTTCAACGGCTCACTCAAGGCCATGCCGCCCAAGCTGCGCGCCGATGACGGGCGCAATGTGGTGATCCGCCCGCTGGCGTATTGCAACGAGAAAGACATCCAGGCCTACTCCGACTTCAAGCAATTCCCGATCATTCCGTGCAACCTGTGCGGCTCCCAGGAGAACCTGCAGCGCCAGGTGGTCAAGGAAATGCTGGTGGACTGGGAGCGCAAGACCCCAGGCCGTACCGAAAGCATCTTCCGCAGCCTGCAGAATGTGATTCCCTCGCAGTTGGCCGATCGTAACCTGTTCGACTTCACCAGCTTGAAGATTGATGAGACCGCTGCGTCGCGCTTCGTCAATGTTGTGAACCTCTGAGTCGATTCAACGCTCTGACACACGGCGCTTGCGGGCGCCGTTTTCAATTCAATTGCTAGGAGAGGGCATGCGCGATTACAAGTGGCTGCACGAATACTGTCTGAACCGATTCGGTTCGGCGGCCGAGCTGGAAGCCCACCTGCCTGTACCCAAGACCCCGGCGCAATTGCGCAAGATCAGCGATGATCGCTACCTGTCGACCCTGGCGTTGCGTGTGTTTCGTGCGGGCTTGAAGCACAGCGTAGTGGACGCCAAGTGGCCGGCCTTCGAGCAGGTGTTCTTCGGTTTTGACCCGGAAAAGGTCGTGCTGATGGGCGCCGAGCACCTGGAGCGGCTGATGCAGGACACGCGCATCATCCGTCACTTGGGCAAGCTCAAGAGCGTACCGCGCAATGCGCAGATGATTCTCGACATCGAGCAGGAGAAGGGCAGTTTCGGCGCGTTTGTCGCCGATTGGCCGGTGACCGATATCGTCGGGTTGTGGAAATACCTGAGCAAGCATGGTCACCAGCTCGGCGGGCTGTCAGCGCCGCGCTTCCTGCGCATGGTCGGCAAGGACACCTTTGTGCCGAGTTATGACGTGGTGGCGGCGCTGAACGCGCAGAAGATTGTCGACAAGGCGCCGACCAGCCTGCGCGACCTGGCGACGGTGCAGGGGGCGTTCAACCAGTGGCATGCCGAGAGTGGGCGGCCGATGTGCCAGTTGTCGATGATGCTGGCGTATACGGTGAATCATTGAGACCACGTTGATGCTTTCGCGGGCAAGCCCGCTCCCACAGGGGAATGCATCCAAATGTGGGAGTGGGCTTGCTCGCGAAGGCTGAGTTTCAGGCGTCGCGGGCTTCAACCAATCGCCGATTCAACTGATGCCGCCACCGCACATACAACAACGCCGTACAAAACACCGCCAGGCTCGCCAGCATCTCAAGTACCCCGAACCACTGCCGGTTCGGGTCATAGGCCGCCAGCGCGCCCTTGATGAAGTACAAATTCACCACAAAGCACATCCACGAATGCCCGCGCGCGCTGCCCAGCAGCATGCCCGGCGTCAGCACCAGCAGCGGCACCAGTTCGATCAGCAGGATCACCCACGGCCGTGCGCCGTGCAGATCAGCAACGAACAGGTAGTACACGCACAGCAACCCCACCAAGCCGAAAAACGTCAGCAGGCTCAGCACGCGCGCCAGCTTGACCCGCGGCTCCAGCCACGCCTGGGGCGGCAGGACCTTAGGCTTTCTGGCCACGGCCGTTCTCCAGCAGCGTGGCGGTGGTGGCCAGGCGCAGGCCGAGGGCGCGGCACAGGGCGATTTCATGTTGATCGAGCAGGCGCTTGCCGTCAGGCCCGGCATGGTGGCTGGCGCCATACGGCGTGCCGCCGCCCTGGGTGTCGAGCAGCGCCTGTTCGCTGTAGGGCAGGCCGGTGATCAGCATGCCGTGGTGCAACAGCGGCAACAGCATCGACATCAACGTGGTTTCCTGGCCGCCGTGCAGGCTGGCGGTAGAGGTGAACACCCCAGCCGGCTTGCCGACCAGGGCACCGGTAAGCCACAGGTTGCTGGTGCCGTCGAGGAAGTACTTGAGCGGCGCGGCCATGTTGCCGAAGCGGGTCGGGCTGCCCAGGGCCAGGCCCGAGCAGTGCTTCAAGTCATCGAGGCTGGCGTACAGCGCGCCTTCCTCTGGAATGCTCGGCGCCACGGCTTCGCACTCGGTGGAGATCGCCGGCACGGTACGCAGCCGGGCTTCCATGCCGCCTTGCTCGATGCCCCGGGCAATCTGCCGGGCCATTTCGCTCACCGAGCCATTGCGGCTGTAATACAGCACCAGCACATACGGCGACGTCACGGCAGAATCTCCAGCACGTTTTCCGGCGGACGGCCAATGATGGCGGTGTCGGCGGTTTCCAGAATAGGGCGTTCCATCAGCTTCGGATGCTCGGCGATGGCGGCAATCAACTGTGCTTCGCTGAGGCTGGCGTCCGCCAGGTTGAGGGTTTTGTATTCATCTTCACCCGTGCGTAGCAGTTGGCGGGCGCTGATGCCCAGCTTGCCCAGCAACGCCTTCAATTGCGCGGCGTCCAGCGGGGTTTCCAGGTAGCGCACCACCGTCGGAGTGAGGCCGCGGGCTTCCAGCAGTTCCAGCGCACCGCGGGATTTCGAGCAGCGCGGGTTGTGATAAAGCGTCAGATCGGTCATGTGCGGGTCGCATCTTGCGTAAGGTGGCAGGTATTCTACCCGCGCAGCGACCTGTCCTTAAACCGTAAGAGGCGATAGGTCGCAGCCAACGTTCATTTTTGCGAAGGATTACCCCATGACAAGGCGACTGATCGGAGCATTGGCGATCATCACAACCCTGCTGCTCAGCGGCTGCGGTAACGATTACGGCGTTGACCAATATGGCAAGAAGGTAGCTTCCGAACGCCTGGACAAGCAATGGCTGGTGGTCAACTACTGGGCCGAATGGTGTGGCCCGTGCCGTACGGAAATCCCCGAACTCAATGCGTTGGCCGAGCAGTTGAAGGCGCAGAACGTAGGCGTATTTGGGGTCAATTTCGACAACGTGCAGGGCGAAGAACTGAAAGCCGCCAGCGACAAGCTGGGCATCAAGTTCACGGTGCTGGCGCAGAACCCGGAAGAGATTTTCGATATTCCACGCAGCGAAGCATTGCCGGTGACCTACATCATTGATGACAAGGGCAAGGTACGTGAGCAGTTGATGGGTGAGCAGACAGCGGAAGGGGTGTTGGCCAAGCTCAAGGCCTTGCGCGGCTAAAACCACGACTCAAAACACCTGTGGGAGGGGGCTTGCCTCCGATGACGGCATGTCAGCAATAATATATTGACTGATCCAGCGCTATCGGGGGCAAGCCCCCTCCCACATTCAGCTTCCATCAAGCCATAGATTGGTACATCAGCCTTCTTCGAGCCACAAGCGGATCGGCTTGCCTTCGGCCGGCCAGAACCGCGTCTGCTCGATGGGCGAGATATCCCAACGCTGCACGCCTTGCAGGGCCTGGAAGAAGCGGTGTTCCTGCTCCATCAGGGCCTCGGCGCAGAGTTTGCGGGTGCTGCCGATCTTGCCGAAGCTGAGGCTGTCGCCGTCGACGGTGTAGGGCGCAAACCAGTGGTTGCAGCCGCCATTGCCGTAGGCGCGGCCATCGGCGCCGAGGGTGACGGTCAGGTGCGCATAGTCCATCAGCGGGCGTTCACCAATCCATTCCACCACGTAGCTGTGATCCTGCTTGAGCTTGACCGAATCCCCGGCGCAACCCGTCAGGGCCGCACCGATGGCGGCGAGCAGAAGCAGGCCTCTCATTGCGCGGCCTTCTGGCATTTCGGGCAGCGGTGCTTGTCACCCTCGCTGGCCCAGCCCAGTTCGGCAATGCGCGCATTCGCGGCGGGTTGCAGCGGCTCTTTGGTCAGCTTGGTTTCCACCGCGAATTCGAACTCCAGCACGGCCTCGCAGCTGTCGCAGTTGACCTTCCAGGTGTGAATCTCCAACTCGCCGAACTTCGGCCCCTGGGCCATGGCGACCCACTGGCCTGCCGGGCGGATGGAGTAGCGCGCGTCACCTTCGACGGTGAGGCGCATCGACAGGGTTTTACTACCGCGCAAGGTGACGATCAGCACGTCGCCGTGCTTGATCGAACCACCGTTGCCAGTGACCTGATAACGGCCCGGCACCAGGGCGCGGCATTCGATCAGGGTGTGTTGCGGGCTCAGCAAACTGAAGCGGAAATCGTGTTCGGCCATGGATCCTCCAAATAGGCGCGGCATCCTATCACGGTGCTGGCTCATCATGAGCCCGGTATGTGACCGCTGATCATCCTTCGACAAGGTTCTGCGCCCGCCCATCGGCCCAGGCGGCAATGTTGGCCAGGGTGGTGCCGGCAATCGCCGCCAGGGCCTCGCGCGTGAGGAACGCCTGGTGGGCGGTGATGATCACATTGGGGAAGGTCAGCAGGCGCGCGAGGACGTCGTCCTGCAGGGGCAGGTCGGAGCGGTCCTCGAAAAACAGCTGGGCCTCCTCTTCATACACATCCAGTCCCAGATAGCCGAGCTGGCCGTCCTTGAGCGCCTCAATCAGCGCCGGGGTGTCGACCAGGCCGCCGCGACCTGTGTTGATCAGCATCGCGCCCGGCTGCATCTGCGCCAGGGAGCGGGCGTTGATCAAGTGCTTGCTGTCGGCGGTGAGCGGGCAATGCAGGCTGATGATCTGTGCCTGGGCGAGCAGTTCGGGCAGGCTCACGTAGCGCGTGCCCAGGGCCTGTACCTGCGGGTTGGGGAAGGGGTCATAGGCGAGCAACTGGCAGCCGAAGCCGGCCATGATCTTGGCAAACGTAGCGCCGATCTGCCCGGTGCCGACCACGCCGACGGTCTTGCCCACCAGGTCGAACCCGGTGAGGCCATGCAGGCTGAAATCGCCATCGCGGGTGCGGTTGTAGGCCCGGTGCAGTCGACGGTTGAGGGCGAGGATCAGTGCGACCGCATGCTCGGCCACCGCATGGGGCGAATACGCCGGTACCCGCACGATGGTCAGGCCCAGGCGCTTGGCGCAGGCCAGGTCCACATGGTTGTAACCCGCCGAACGCAAGGCGATCAACCGCGTGCCACCCTTGGCCAGATGCTCCAGGACCGGGGCGCTGAGGTCGTCGTTGATAAAGGCGCAGACCACTTCGTGATGCTCGGCCAGGGCTACGGTGTCCAGATTGAGACGGGCTGGCTGGAACTGAAGCTCCAGGCCAGGCGGCAGCGGTTCGCCGAGGAAACTGTCGCGGTCGTAGGTCTGGCTGCTGAAAAGAATGACGCGCATGGAAATGCTCCCTGCAATGACAAATGAAGGCACAGGCGTTTGTGGTGAGCGGGCTTGCCCCGCTCGCGCGATACGGCGAGCCGACAAGCCCGCTCACCACAAACGCCGGTACCTGTGCAAAATCAGGCGTTGACCCGCGCTTCACTGGCGAGTCGGGCGATGGCCATGTCCAGTTCGTCCAAGGCATGCTGGGCCTTGGCGTCGTCCTGCTTGAGCAGGGTTTCGGCGCGGTGGCAGGCGGCCCGCAGTTGCGGTACGCCGCAATAACGGGTGGCGCCATGCAGTCGGTGCACACGCTCGATCAGGGCGTTGTTGTCGTTGGCGTCACGCGCAATGGTGATGGCGAGTCGGTCGGCCTCCAGGGAGGCGAGCAACATGGCGAGCATGTCCGCCGCCAGATCCGCCTTACCGGCGGCCAGGCGCAGGCCTTCTTCATGGTCAAGCACAGGCAGTTGTACGCCGGGGCCGAGGCCATCCGCTACGCGTTCCGGGCCTTGATTGCGCAGGGCCAGGCCGGTCCACTTCAATACCACCTGAGCCAGCTGCCGCTCGCTGATGGGTTTGGTCAGGTAATCGTCCATGCCGCTTTGCAGCAAGGCGCGTTTTTCGTTGGCCATGGCGTGGGCGGTGAGGGCGACCACTGGCAATGGCGTGCCGCTGCGTTCGCTTTCCCACTGGCGGATCGCCTCGGTGCTCTGGCGGCCATCCATGCCGGGCATTTGTACGTCCATCAGCACCAGGTCGAAGGTGTCCTGTTTCACGGCGTCGATGGCGGCATAACCGCTTTCCACGGCACGCACCCGCGCGCCCATGTCTTCCAGCAGGGTCTGTACCAGCAGCAGGTTCGCCGGATTGTCATCCACGCACAATACGCGCGGCGCACGGCTGGACAACGGTTCGCCCGGTTCACTGCGCGACGGACGCGGGCTGATCAGGTCGGACAGCGCACGGCGCAGTTTGCGCGTGCACGCCGGTTTGGCCTGCAACTGGCTGTTGGGGTTGGGCACGGATTGGTTGAACAGCATCTGCTCGGTGGTGGGGCACAGCACCAGCACTTTGCAGCCCAAGTGTTCGAGGTCCCACAGGTGCTGGTTGAGGCGCTCGGGCGGGATGTCGTTGGCCGTCACGCCGAGCACCGCCAGGTCGATGGCCTGTTCGGTCTGATGGGCGCTGGTGATGCCGTTGGTCAGACTTTCCAGGCTATTGAACGGGGTGACTTCCAGGCCGCAGTCTTCCAATTGATGTTGCAGCGCCTGGCGTGCCAGTTCATGGTTTTCCAGCACGGCGACGCGATGACCCAGCAGGGGCGCGGAAGGCAAGTCTTCGACGTCGTCGCGGGTCTTGGGCAGGTTCAGGCTGATCCAGAATTCCGAACCTTCGCCCGGCGTGCTGTCGACGCCGATTTCGCCGCCCATCTGCTCGATCAGGCGCTTGGAAATCACCAGGCCCAGCCCCGTGCCGCCGGGTTGGCGCGACAGCGAGTTGTCGGCCTGGCTGAAGGCCTGGAACAGCGCGCGCACGTCCTGGCTGGACAGGCCGATACCGGTGTCCTGCACGCTGATGCGCAATTGCACGCTGTCCTCCTGTTCGTCCTCGATCATTGCCCGGGCCACGATGGTGCCCTCGCGGGTGAACTTGATCGCGTTGCTGATCAGGTTGGTGAGGATCTGCTTCAAGCGCAGCGGGTCGCCGACCAACGCCAGCGGCGTGTCGCGGTACACCAGGCTCACCAGTTCCAACTGTTTGGCATGGGCGGCGGGTGCGAGGATGGTCAGGGTGTCTTGCAGCAAGTCCCGAAGGTTGAACGGGATGCTGTCGAGCACCAGCTTGCCGGCTTCGATTTTCGAGAAATCGAGGATCTCGTTGATGATGCCCAGCAGGTTGTCGGCGGACTTTTCGATGGTGCCCAGGTAGTCAAGCTGGCGTGGGGTCAGCTCGCTTTTTTGCAATAAGTGGGTAAAGCCAAGGATGCCGTTGAGCGGCGTGCGGATCTCATGGCTCATGTTGGCCAGGAACTCCGATTTGATGCGGCTGGCCTCCAAGGCCTCCTTGCGTGCCAGGTCCAGCTCAATGTTCTGGATCTCGATGGTTTCCAGGTTCTGGCGCACGTCCTCGGTAGCCTGGTCGATGCTGTGTTGCAGTTCTTCCTGGGCATTCTGCAAGGTCTCGGCCATGCGGTTGATGCCGGAAGCGAGCTGGTCCAGTTCCTGGCTGCCCAGGGGCGGCAGGCGGGTTTCCAGATTGCCGTCCTTGAGTTGAGCCACGGCTTGTTTGATCTGGCCGATCGGCGAATTGATCGTGCGGCTGATGCGCAGCGCCAGCGCGGCGGTGCAAATCAGGCCGATGGCGATCAGCAACAGGCTGGCGAACAGGCTGCGGTAGCCGCGCAGCAACATGCCGTTGTGGGACAGTTCCACCTCGACCCAGCCCAGCAGGCGGTCGGCTTCATCCGGGATCAGCTCGCCGGCAAGGTTGCGATGGCGCCCGAACACCGGCAGCAAATAGCGGGTGGCGTCATTGCCGGTGCGTTGCAGCAGGTGAGAGCTGTTGCCGACCGGCGGTTGGTTGAGCATGGTCGGGCCGGCGTGGGCGAGGGACGCGCGTTCGGGGCTCAGAAAGGACACGGCACGCACGTCCGGCTGTTCCAGGGATTGAGTGGCGATGCGCTCAAGCAGATCGGTGTTGCGCGCGCTGAGGGCGGGCGCGACCAGCGGCGCCAATTGCTCGGCAATCATCTCGCCGCGTTGCAGCAATTGGGTCTGCAGTTCCGAGAGCTGCATCCAGGTGAAATAGCCCCCCAACAACGAGGCCATCAGGCTGGTCGGTAATAAGGTCAGCAACAGTACGCGGCCTTTTATCCCCATTCTTGTCAGCACGCCACTCTCCTGCTACCACATTGATATCTACGAAATTGCGCGGGCATCCGGTCCGCGCCACCTGCGCAGTGTAGCCATTTGCGCGGCGAGGAATCTTGCAAATTAATGACATACGGCAATCTTCAAGGCATTTGGCGCGGTGGCGATTGCCTGTGGCGGGTGAATCTTGAATAATCAGTGATTGAGAATGAATTGCAGATACTAATGAATCCCGCAGCGATTGGCCTACCCAGTGTCCTGACCATTGAAGATGACCCCGTGCTGGGCGCCTATGTCCAGGAGCACCTGGGCCGCTGTGGTTTCCACGTCACCTGGTGCCAGAACGGCCAGCAAGGCCTGCAGATGGCGCGCAATCAAGTGTTTGACGTGGTGCTGATGGATATCCTGCTGCCGGGGCTGGATGGGTTGTCGATCCTGACCCACCTGCGTCAGAGCCATTCGATCCCGGTGATCCTGATGTCGGCACTGGGGGCCGAGGCCGATCGCATCAGCGGTTTCCGCCTGGGCGCCGATGACTACCTGCCCAAGCCGTTCAGCATGATCGAGCTGCGTGTGCGCATTGAAGCCATCCTGCGCCGGGTGGCCCTGGACCGACGCCCATTGCCGAGCCTGGCACCCGCACGTGACGATGCCCGCACCCTGCGCTTCGACGATCAATTGTGCGATGTCTTCCACCTGGGGCACTGGGCCGGCTTGACCCGCAGTGAATACCGGCTGTTGGAAACCCTGCATCGCAACGCTGAAGAAGTCCTCAGCAAACCCTTCCTTTACCAGCATGTGCTGCAACGCGGTTACGCGCCCCATGACCGCAGCCTCGACATGCACATCAGCCAGATCCGCCGCAAGCTCAAGGCCATCGGCTACACCGAGCGCGAAGTGCGTACGGTGTGGGGCAAAGGCTATGTGCTGAGCGGTGCCGATGACAGCCTTTGAACGCCCCTTGAAGCGGCTGCCGGGCAAGCACTCGTTGTTCTGGAAGCTGGCCTGCCTGTTGATCGCCTTCTGTTTGCTGATGATCTGGCTCAGTTGGTCGTGGGGTCGGTACATGGAGCAGAAGAACGCCTACCTGTCCGATGAAGCGCGGATCACGTTGAGTGGCTACGCAGTCGGTGCCGAGCAGGCGTGGAGTCAGGGTGGACGTGCGGGTGTCGACGCTTGGCTGCAGGCGATGGGCAAGCGTGAAACCACCTGGATAGGCGTGATCGGCAATGACCTGCAGTCGCTCAGCAGTTACCCGCTGACCGATAAGGAAAGCCAGCGCCTGACCTTTCTGCGTGGCCTGGATTGGCCGGTGAGCCGACATGTCAAAGGCCTGCCGTGGCTGAAAATCCCGTTCCCCGTCGACCCCAACGCGGGTTCGCTGGTGATCGAGTTGCCGCAGCGCTTCATGCCGGGGCGCTATCAGCTGTTCTGGCGGGTGGTGACCAATGGCGTTATCCCCGGTCTGTTTACCCTGTTGTTGTGCGTCGGCCTGTATCGGTTGCTGATCGTGCCCCTGAATCAACTGCGTGAGCAGGCCAACGCCTGGCGTGCCGATCAATTGAATACCCGGTTATCCCACGATGCGACCAGTCGCCGGGATGAATTGGGCGAGCTGGGCCGTGCGTTCGACCATATGTCCGAGCGTTTGCAGGGCACCGTGGTGTTGCAGCAGCAACTGCTGCGGGACATGTCCCACGAACTGCGCACACCGCTGAGCCGTCTGCGGGTGGCCTGTGACAGTGAGCAAGACCTGACGCAACTGCGCGAGCGCCTCGGCCGTGAGATCGACGCCATGCAACGCCTGGTCGAAGACAGCCTGCAACTGGCCTGGCTGGACACCGAACGGGCGCCGCTGCCTCAGGAAGATATTCAGCTGCAGGCCTTGTGGGACATGCTGCGCGAAAACGCGTGTTTCGAGAGCGATTGGCCGGCATCGCGTCTGCCGTGCCTGCTCGGCCCGGATTGCTGGGTGCGAGGCAACCTGAACGCGTTGGCCCAGGCGCTGGAAAACATCCTGCGCAATGCCATCCGCCACTCACCCGTGGGCGGTGTGGTCAGCCTGGATGGGCGTCGCGAAGGTGACTATTGGCATGTGTGGCTGGAGGACCAGGGCGGCGGGATAGATGAAGGGGATCTGGAGCGGATCTTCGCACCTTTTACCCGGCTGGACGGTTCACGCCCGGGCGATGGTGGCTTCGGCCTGGGCCTGAGCATCGCGCGCAATGCCGTGCAGCGCCAGGACGGTAGCCTCTGGGCAGAAAATACCGGGCAAGGGTTACGGGTGCATCTGCGCCTGCGGGCTTGCTAGGCGCGACGTTGTTTGCGTTTTTTCCATTGGTGGGCCACCCACCAGCGCCAATAGCCCATGGTCAGGCAGTACGCGATCGCGCCCAATACCAGCCCCAACACCACTGAACCCAGCAGGAACGGCTGCCATAACGTGCTCAATTGGCCGCTGATCCATTCCCAGGTCAGGTCATCCGGCAAGCTGCGCGGCGGCACATTCATCAGCCAGGCGCCGGTCATGTAAGTACAGATAAACACCACAGGCATGGTAATCGGGTTGGTCAGCCATACCAGGCTGACCGCGATGGGCATATTGGCGCGCACGGTGATCGCCAGGACGGCTGCCAGCAACATCTGCAACGGAATCGGGATAAAGGCCGCGAACAAACCCACGGCCATTGCGCGTGCGACCGAATGCCGGTTCAGGTGCCAGAGGTTCGGGTCATGCAGCAAGGTGCCGAGAAACTGTAATGACTTGTGTTCCCTGATACTGCTGGGGTCAGGCATGTATCGTTTGAATAAGCGCCGGGGCATAAGGGGTCCAGGTCAGTTCGAGGGCCAAGTATGCCCGCATTCTATAAACAGAAAATTCAGACTTTGTGACAAAACATCATAGGCCGTATTGGACAACCGGCTAAGACTGAGTGGATCACTCGAAAAGGAGGATCCATGAGGACAGGGATGTTCGCGTTTGCGCTGGGGTTGCTGGCCTTGCGCTTTTTACCGGCATTGCCGCCGACCGGTTGGCTGATCGCCCTGCTGGTGTTGGCCTTGATGCTGTTGCCGTTTCGCACTTATCCCTTGGCGTTTTTTCTGTTGGGGCTGAGTTGGGCCTGTATCAGCGCGCAGTGGGCGCTGGATGACCGTCTCAGGCCCGCGCTGGAGGGGCAAACACGCTGGGTGGAAGGGCAGGTCAGCGGGCTGCCGCAACAGACGGGCGATGGCGTGCGCTTCGTACTCACCGACAGTCGGTCGCGTAACGCTCGGTTGCCCAAGCGCATCCGGGTGTCCTGGCGCGGTGGGCCGCCCGTGCGCAGCGGTGAACGCTGGCGCCTGGCAATCACCCTCAAGCGGCCGGCCGGGTTGCTGAACTTTCATGGGTTTGATCAGGAGGCCTGGCTGCTCGCCCAGCGCATCGGCGCCACGGGTACGGTAAAGGACGGAGAGCGCCTGGCCCCGGCTGCCGCCGCCTGGCGTGACAGTGTGCGTCAGCGCCTGCTGGCGGTAGATGCCCAAGGCAGGGAGGCAGGCCTGATTGCCTTGGTGTTGGGCGATGGCTCTGGATTGGCGGCGGCTGATTGGCAGGTACTGCAGGACACCGGCACTGTGCACCTGCTGGTCATCTCCGGCCAGCACATCGGCTTGCTCGCTGGCTTGATCTACGGATTGATCGCCGGCCTGGCGCGCTATGGGTTCTGGCCTCGAACCTGGCCGTGGCTGCCGTGGGCCTGTGGGCTGGCGTTCACCACGGCATTGGGTTATGGCTTGCTGGCCGGGTTTGGCGTGCCGGTACAGCGCGCCTGTGTGATGGTTGGGTTGGTATTGTTGTGGCGATGGCGCTTGCGTCATCTCGGGCTGTGGTGGCCGTTGTTGCTGGCGCTCAATGGGGTGCTGGTCCTGGAACCATTGGCCAGTGTGCAGCCGGGTTTCTGGCTGTCATTTGCGGCGGTGGCGGTGCTGATCCTGGCGTTTGGCGGACGGCTGGGGCCCTGGAGCCTATGGCAGGCCTGGACCCGGCCGCAGTGGTTGATTGCCATCGGGTTGTTTCCGGTCTTGCTGGTGTTGGGGTTGCCCATCAGCCTGAGCGCACCATTCGCTAACCTGGTGGCGGTGCCATGGATCAGCCTGGTGGTATTGCCGTTGGCCCTGTTGGGCAGCGCATTGCTGGTGCTGCCGTTTGTGGGGGAAGGATTGCTCTGGCTGGCGGGAGGGGCGCTGGATGCCTTGTTTAACGGCTTGGCGTGGCTCGCCGGGCAGATGCCGGCCTGGATTCCGGCCGAAGTACCGCCGGGGTATTGGCTGGTGAGTCTGCTGGGCGCCACGTTGCTCCTGTTGCCCAAGGGCGTGCCGTTTCGTGTGCTGGGCTGGCCGATGCTGTTGCTGGCGGTGTTTCCACCGCGAGCGCCGGTGCCTGACGGGCAGGTGGAGGTGACGCAGCTTGACGTCGGCCAGGGGCAATCGCTGATTTTGCGTACCCGCCATCACACCTTGCTGTACGACGCCGGCCCGCGCTCCGGAGCCTTTGACCTGGGGGCCCGCGTGGTACTGCCATCTTTGCGAAAACTCGGGATAGGGGAGCTGGACATGCTGCTGCTCAGCCACGCCGACGCCGATCATGCCGGTGGCGCAGCAGCCATTGCCAAAGGCATGCCGATCAAGCGCGTGGTGGGCGGAGAGACCGAAGGCCTGCCAATATCGCTCGGCACCCAGCCTTGCGTCAGTGGCGAGCGCTGGACCTGGGATGGCGTGACCTTCGAACTCTGGCAATGGCCTGACGCTATCAGCGGCAACGCGAAGTCCTGCGTTTTGCAGGTGCAGGCCAAGGGTGAGCGCCTGTTGCTGACCGGTGATATTGACCGCGCAGCCGAACAGGCCATGCTCGCGTCCCCCCTTGCTGTGCCCACCGATTGGCTGCAGGCGCCGCACCATGGCAGTCGCAGTTCTTCGTCCTGGCCCTTTGTGGAACGGCTTGCGCCGCGATCTGTGCTGATCTCGCGTGGGCGCAGCAACGCGTTCGGCCATCCCCATCCGCAGGTGATGGCGCGTTACCAGCGGTTGGGCAGCCAGGTGTATGACTCTGCCGAGCAGGGCGCCGTGCGTCTGCGATTAGGGGCTTTCGCGGCGCCGGTTGTTGCGCGCAGTCAACGCCGGTTCTGGCGCGAGCGGTTACCTTAGCCGAGGCCGATGGGGTCTGTGGTCTACGCACCTATATGGTAAAGTGGCGCACTTTTTCGAGGGGACATTCACTGTGTGGGAATTGGTCAAATCCGGCGGCTGGATGATGTTGCCGATCATCATGAGCTCTATCGCCGCACTCGGCATCGTCGCCGAACGCCTGTGGACCCTGCGCGCCAGCCGCGTGACCCCCGAGCATCTGCTGGGGCAGGTCTGGGGTTGGATCAAGAACAAGCAACTGGACAAGGAAAAGCTCAAGGAACTGCGCGCCAACTCCCCGTTGGGTGAAATCCTTGCTGCAGGCCTGGCCAACTCCAAGCACGGTCGCGAGATCATGAAGGAGTGCATCGAAGAGGCCGCCGCCCGCGTCATTCATGAGCTTGAGCGTTATATCAATGCTCTCGGCACCATCGCCGCGATGGCGCCGTTGCTCGGCTTGCTCGGCACAGTGCTGGGTATGATCGATATTTTCAGCTCATTCATGGGCGCCGGCATGACCACCAACGCGGCCGTACTGGCCGGCGGTATCTCCAAAGCGCTGATCACCACAGCCGCAGGCTTGATGGTGGGTATTCCTTCGGTGTTCTTCCACCGATTCCTGCAACGTCGCATTGATGAGCTGGTGGTCGGCATGGAACAGGAAGCCATCAAGCTGGTGGAAGTGGTGCAAGGCGACCGTGACGTCGACCTGGTTGGGGGCAAAGCGTGAAATTTCGCCGCAAGCAACGGGAAAACGTCGATATCAACCTCGCGTCGCTGATTGACGTGGTGTTTATCCTGCTGCTGTTTTTTGTCGTCACCACCACCTTCACCCGGCAGACCGAGCTGCGCGTCGACCTGCCGGAAGCCGTGAGCGGCTCGCCGGCCGAAGACCAGCAAGTCAAGCAATTGGACATCGCCATCAGCGCCGACGGGGTGTTTTCGGTGAACAACCAGTTGCTTGAGAAAAACGACCTGGCCAGCCTGATGGACGCTTTGCAGAAAGAGTCCGGCGGCGACACCAAGCTGCCACTGTCCATCAGTGCCGACGGTAAGACCCAGCACCAGGCCGTGATCACCGCGATGGACGCGGCCGGAAAGCTCGGTTTCAGTCATCTGCGCATGACCACCGTCGAGGCGGCGGGCCAACCCTGATGGCCATGTCCGATCGTTTGCTCAAGGCCTGGTACGAGGGCCATCCGGCACTCACGCTGCTGCGCCCGCTGGAGTCCTTGTACCGTGGAGTTGTGCAGCGCAAGCGTGCGCGCTTCCTGGCGGGTGAGGGCGAGATCTATCAATCGCCGGTGCCGGTGGTGGTGGTCGGTAATATCACCGTGGGTGGCACTGGCAAGACGCCATTGATCCTGTGGTTGATCGAACATTGTCGACGCAGCGGCTTGCGCGTGGGGGTGGTCAGCCGCGGTTATGGCGCCAAGCCGCCACAGTTGCCATGGCGGGTTGAAGCCAGCCATAGCGCCGAAGTGGCGGGTGACGAGCCTTTGTTGATCGTGCAGCGCTGCGGCGTCCCGTTGGTGATCGACCCCAATCGTAGCCATGCAGTCCAGGCGCTGCTGGCCAGCGAAACCGTGGACCTGATCCTTTCCGACGACGGCCTGCAGCACTACCGCCTGGCCCGTGACCTTGAACTGGTCCTGATCGACGCCGCCCGCGGCCTGGGCAACCGTCGTTGCCTGCCGGCGGGGCCGTTGCGTGAGCCGGTGGAGCGGCTGCAGAGTGTCGACGCGTTGCTGTACAACGGCGCCGTCAGTGATCGAGACGATGGTTTCGCCTTTCGCTTGCAACCCACGGCACTGGTCAGCCTGCTGACCGGCGAGCGGCAGCCGGTGGATCATTTTCCCGCCGGCCAGCCGGTGCATGCGGTGGCCGGTATTGGCAACCCGCAACGTTTCTTCAATACCCTTGAAACGCTACACTGGCAGCCGATACCCCATGCATTTGCCGACCACGCGCCCTACAGCGCTGAGGTCCTGAATTTTACGCCGTCATTGCCGCTGGTCATGACCGAGAAGGACGCGGTGAAGTGCCGCGCCTTTGCCCAGCCCGACTGGTGGTACCTTGCGGTGGATGCACTGCCGTCGCGGGCGTTCATCGCCTGGTTCGACACGCAGCTGATGCGTCTGCTGCCTGCCCGTCTTTTGCCTTAAACCGCTGCTTTCCAGGAACCACTCATGGACACCAAACTGCTCGACATCCTCGCTTGCCCGATCTGCAAAGGCCCGCTCAAGCTCAGCGCCGACAAAACCGAGCTGATCAGCAAAGGCGCCGGCCTGGCTTACCCGATCCGCGATGGCATCCCGGTGATGCTGGAAAGCGAAGCCCGCACCCTGACCACCGACGAGCGTCTGGATAAATGACCACCGCCTTTACCGTTGTCATTCCTTCCCGCTACGCATCGACCCGTTTGCCGGGCAAGCCGCTGCAACTCATCGGCGACAAGCCGATGATCCAGCGGGTGTGGGAACAGGCCTGCAAAAGCAGCGCCGAGCGTGTGGTGGTGGCCACCGACGATCCGCGTATCATCGAAGCCTGCAAGGGGTTTGGCGCCGAGGCGGTGTTGACCCGCGAAGACCATAACTCCGGCACCGATCGCCTGGCTGAAGTTGCCACCCAGCTTGGCCTGGCACCGGACGCCATCGTGGTCAACGTACAGGGTGACGAACCCCTGATCCCGCCCAGCGTGATCGACCAGGTCGCTGCCAACCTGGCCGCCCATGGCGAAGCGCGCATGGCGACCCTCGCCGAGCCGATCGAAGACATCGAGACCCTGTTCAACCCCAATGTGGTGAAAGTGGTCAGCGACATCAACGGCCTGGCGCTGACGTTCAGCCGCTCGGTCTTGCCTTGGGCGCGCGACGCCTTCGCCAAGAAACCTGACGTATTGCCGGAAGGCGTGCCTTACCGTCGCCATATCGGCATTTACGCCTACCGCGCCGGTTTCCTGCATGACTTCGTCAGCTGGGGCCCGTGCTGGCTGGAAAACACTGAATCCCTGGAGCAACTGCGGGCCCTGTGGCACGGCGTGCGTATCCATGTGGGCGATGCGCTGGAAGCACCGCCGGCCGGTGTCGATACCCCGGAAGACCTTGAGCGCGTCCGTCGCCTGCTGGGGGCCTGATGGAGGTTCTGTTTGTCTGCCTGGGCAACATCTGCCGTTCGCCCACAGCAGAAGGCGTACTGCGTCATAAATTGCGCGAAGCGGGGCTGGCGGGGCAGGTGGAAGTAGCGTCTGCAGGGACGGGTGAATGGCATGTCGGCAACCCGCCGGATCAACGCAGTCAGCGTGCGGCGTTGGTGCGCGGCTACGATCTGTCCGCCCAGCGTGCCCAGCAGGTGTCTCGCGCCGACTTTGCGCGTTATGACCTGATCCTGGCCATGGATCACAGCAACCTGCGCAACCTCAAGGCCCTGCAACCGGGCCAGGGCAAGGCGGAGCTGGACCTTTTCCTGCGCCGCTACGACGCCGAAGTTGACGAAGTGCCGGACCCGTATTACGAAGGTGAACAAGGCTTCGAACGGGTCCTGGACCTGATCGAACGCGCCTGTGATTTATTGGTGATCGAATTGAAGGGACGGTTATGACCTTGCAAGTGCTTGCGCAGGTATCGCTCAAGCCATTCAACAGCTTTGGCATTGATGTCAGTGCCCAGTTGTTTGCCGAGGCCCACAGCGATGATGACGTCCGTGAGGCGCTGGCCTATTCAGCGGTGCACGCGGTGCCGCTGTTGGTGATCGGCGGTGGTAGCAACTTGCTGTTGACTCAGGACATTCCGGCGCTGGTCCTGCGCATGGCTACCCAAGGCATCCGTGTGTTGCATGACGACGGCACGCAGGTGGTGGTCGAAGCCGAAGCCGGCGAAGCCTGGCATCCGTTCGTGCTGTGGACCCTGGAACAGGGATTCTGCGGCCTGGAAAACCTCAGCCTTATCCCCGGCACCGTCGGTGCAGCTCCGATGCAGAACATCGGCGCCTACGGCGTGGAGATCAAGGATGTATTCGCCGGCCTGACTGCTCTGGATCGCCACACCGGCGAGCTGCGCGACTTTAGCCTGGACGAGTGCAACTTTGCCTACCGCGACAGTCTGTTCAAACACGAAACCGGACGCTGGCTGATCCTGCGCGTGCGCTTTGCCCTGAGTCGCGCCAGCCACCTGAAACTCGACTACGGGCCGGTGCAACAGCGCCTGGCGGGGCAGGGGATCACCGAGGCGACGCCGAGTGACGTCAGCCGCGCGATCTGCAGCATCCGCCGGGAAAAACTGCCGGACCCGGCAGAACTGGGCAATGCCGGCAGCTTCTTCAAGAACCCGCTGGTGTCCCAGGCGCTGGCGGCTGAGCTGCAAGCGGTGTATCCGGACCTGGTGGCGTACCCGCAGGCGGATGGGCAGATGAAGCTCGCGGCCGGCTGGCTGATCGACAAGGCGGGGTGGAAGGGCTTTCGCGACGGCGATGCCGGCGTACACAAGTTGCAGGCGTTGGTGCTGGTCAACTATGGCGATGCCACGGGGCACGATATTGCGAACTTGGCCCAGCGTATCCAGCGCGACATCGCTGAGCGTTTCAAGGTTGATCTGGAAATGGAGCCCAACCAGTATTAACTCCCTTGAAACAAAAATGCCCCGCATCTTTCGATGCGGGGCATTTTTTATTGCGTTAACAATCAGTCATCACGGCTCATGATGCCGAAGATCTGCAACAGGCTGATGAACAGGTTGTAGATCGACACATACAGGCTGATGGTCGCCATGATGTAGTTACGCTCGCCACCATGGATGATTGCGCTGGTCTGGAACAGGATGCACACCGAGGAGAACAGCACGAAACCTGCGCTGATCGCCAGTTGCAGGCCGCTGATCTGGAAGAACATGCCCGCAACCACCGCCGCCAGCAGCACGAAGAAACCAGCGGTGATGAAGCCACCCAGGAAGCTCATGTCCTTACGGGTGATCAGCACGTAGGCCGACAGACCACCAAACACCAGCGCCGTCATGGCGAACGCCGAGCTGACCACTTCCGCGCCGCCAGCCATGCCGAGGTAACGGTTGAGGATCGGGCCGAGGATAAAGCCCATGAAACCGGTCAAGGCAAACGCCGACACCAGGCCCCAGGCCGAGTCACGCAGCTTGTTGGTCAGGAAGAACAGACCATAGAAGCCGATCAGCACGACAAAGATATTCGGGTAGCCGACACGCATCTGCTGGGCCACGAACGCCATCACGCCGCTGAATGCGAGGGTAAGGGCGAGCAAGCCATAGGTGTTGCGCAACACACGGCTGACTTCAAGCTGCTCAGCCTGCGCGTTACCATTCACTGCGTAATTCTGTTCGCGCATGGCGACACTCCTTCGATTTTGAAACGTTCAGTCGCAAAGATCATAACAGACGCTCTGTAACAAGCGATGGCAAGAGTTTGACAGTGTGTTTCATTCGGGTATTATGGCGCCCGCTGAGACGGGATGGGCTACTATAATCCTGTGATGCACAAGGGAAATTGGCAGAGTGGTTGAATGCACCGGTCTTGAAAACCGGCGGACGTTAATAGCGTCTCCAGGGTTCGAATCCCTGGTTTCCCGCCAAGATTCAAACAAAAGCCCCGCGATTGCGGGGCTTTTGTGTTTCTGGGATTAGGTGGTGGAAGATCAGCTTTTACTCGTCATCTCTTTGTTTTTTTACTACTATTGTCCGTCTGTGCGCTCAAGGAAGAGAGGCTGAGCGCCTTGAGTCTGGTAGAGAATTTACACTCGAAGATTGAGTGGGTTATTGCTTTTACCCAGAACCTAACGACTCAGCCAACCATAATGACCTCTTGGTGAACCCGATGGATAAAATGTGTGGCATCGTTGTAGTGGTAGGACTTGCCCTCGCGGGATGCGCTACGAAAACTCCAGAAAAAAAACCTGAAGTGACTCCACCTCCCGCCGTCGTCCATGAAGCACCACCTGAAGTCGCACCTTCGTCACCACCCAATTGGACTGTGCGATATGAGGCTGCACCTGCTAACGCCGCGGCCCACGCCTCTCCAGAGTCCGCTCAGCCAGAATCAGAAACAGACTTAAACCAGAATCGCGCTGAGCAATGCCGTAAAGAGCTGGATGTCTTAAAGGTTTACAACAAAGCGTCCTACGTTAAATACGAGGCGGAATACCAAGCCATTGCTGCCAAGACGGCTAAATATATGGAAATCAAGGACTCGTTGGGTTCCGATTTGAACTATATGGTTATGCCCGCGTATCAATTTCAAATTCGTGAGTTCTGCTTCCGCGTGAAAACCCGGCTGTCGGAGCTTGTGCTTCGCCAAGCCAAATAATACAAGCGAACCCGCTGCGAGTGGTTTCTGGTCTAGAGAGGTCAGGTGGGGGCCGTAATGCTTAAAAAACCTGTTGACGTATCCAAGACCACAAAACTTAATGCCTCGACTTGTCGGGGCATTAACTTTTAGGCGGTGCTGGCGGCGTTTTAACACGGCCAATGCCGACACTCAGCGTGCTACAGATAGTTCATTACAAAGGTAACCGACGCGTTGGCAGTGCCGGCCTTCAGTTCGCCGTCAGCCAGGCGGTAATAAGCCGCAGAAAGAGGGATTTTGAAGCTTGTGCCTGTGGTACTGAAGCCATTGAATGGGTAGGTAGTACCCAGGACAATAGGTTTACCGGTGTCGTCCATCAGTTTCAGGCCGATGCCTTTTGCGGTCGAACTGGCGTTCAACGCTACGATGCCTTGTTGCTGATCAATCACTTGCGAAGTGGCTTTAAGGGCATAGGTGACCTTCTGGATACCTGTCTGGCATTGGTTAAGACCAATGTTGAATCGAACGCTTTGTGACGTATCACCAATCTTGCTGAATTCATCAAGGTAATAGTCATCTCCCATTTGAACAGAAACATCCGGGGTCTCGCAGGATGCAGCGTTCAAGATGATTGGGTTGGTCAGGTTAACCTTCACAAGATCAATATCGCCGTACCGATGCGCTCCCAGGTTGCCTGCGGGAACCTCATTTTTCGATGACAGTTCACCTGATTTAGTAATTTCAAGGGTGTACGTCCTGCTTGGGTCCAGGTAATTCCCGGACATAACCCTGTCTGCACTTAAATAGCCATTTTGTGAGGTCTTGATTTTCATTGACAGCCCTGTTTTACCCAGGGGGAAAGTAGTACCAGTCTTAACGCTACCAAATGTCGGGTTCAGACTAAAGATAAAGGGTGACGATACAGTGCAGTTAAAACCCTGCTTCGGTGCTGTGATGGTTTCTTCGTACACCACCGTGCCTGCGGGCGTATCTCGAGGGACCGTCAAGGTAATTGGCGCGGCGGCGTAGTTAGCCGTGAACGTTTCACCCTGGGTGAAATTGCAACTCGCGGCCATCGTATCCGCTGAATAAGCAGACATAACCGCGGCGGCGGTACTCAGCAGTGCACGCAGTCGGCGTTGTTTTTCTGAAACACACATTTTGTTCACGGCCATGATAGAGGCAAGATGGACGAGCACCCTATCGATCAACTACGGCTGAGAAAATCAGGCGATTCTTAGAGTGTGTGCCGCGATGACGCTATTTGCAGTGGAAGGGGCCGCGGGAGGAGGTCAATCATTTGCACACCTTGATACTTGCCCGCGACTTGATTGGTTTTCGAGCCAGGCAGGTTAGGTAAAACCATCGCCAGCCCGGCTGTTGATTAGTTCCACCGCTGCCTTTTCACCCGATACATCTCCCCATCCGCATGACTCAACAGCGTATCTGCATCCTCTCCATCCGCCGGGTAAAACGCCACGCCAACACTGCAGGACGGCATCTTAACCCCGCCAAACTCGGCACCCAGTGGCTCAGCCATGACTGCAAGTATCTGCGCCACCTTGCCGGCCACCGCATCCTGCGACTGGATATCCGTAATCAACACCGTGAACTCATCCCCGCCCATCCGGGCCACCAGGTCGCTCTCGCGCACGCAGCGCTCCAGTCGTCGGGCAATCACACAGAGCACGCGATCGCCCATGGCATGGCCATGCACATCGTTGATGCCCTTGAAGTCATTGATGTCCAGGAACAGCAGCGCCAGGATCTGGTTATGAAGCTGTGCGGCCTTCAGGGCGTCGTCCAGCCGAGCATTGAACAGCGACCGGTTGGTGAGGGCCGTCAGCGGGTCATGATGGGCGAGGAAGCGTAGTTCTTCCTCGGCCTGGGTGAGTGCGGTCACGTCCCGTGCGACGCCGATCCGCGCCCCGACCTCTTCGGACCAGAACGCCGCCCACAGGATATGTACGACGCTGCCATCCTTGCGGATATAACGGTTGCGGAAGTCGACATGGGGTTGGCCGTTCATGACCCGGATAATGGAGGCGCGAGTGCGTGCCAGGTCTTCAGGGTGCATGTAGTGAGTGATCAGGGTACCCACCAGCTCATTGGCGCTATAGCCGAGCAGTGCCTCACAGGCATCGCTCACGAAGACAATCTGGTTATCGCCGTCGACGACGAAGACCGTATCCAGCATCAGGTGGATCAGTTTGGGATAGAGGGCTTCCAGGTCAATGGGCATTGGCAGTCAGGCGTCTGATTCATAGGGGCTGATCATAGCCCGAACACGGCGAGTGGCGGCGAGACGTGCGGTGATTTTTTGATGTCCTGCATCACGGGGGCTGTTTGCCCGGGGTGTTCACAACACCTGGTCAAACGTATGATCGGGCCGAGCGCCCTATCCGGTCGCTGAGACTCACCCCCTTTTGAAGGACATGAGCATGCAAAAGCACTTCGGTAATTCAGGCCTGTTCAAGGCTGCTTCGTACATCTGCGAAGAAACCCTCGGCAGCGGCATCGCCGGCTGGGAGTTGAAAAACAGTGCGTTGAATACGAAGGAGTTTTTGATATGTCCAAAGAATTACTCGGAGTTTCTGCTCTAGGGTTGATGGTCGTCGGTGAGTTTTGTGCAATCTATAGTGAGGTAGTCACCGCCAGGCTGGCCCAAGCCAGCGACGGCTCATGGCAAGCTTTCATCATGCCGGTGGTGGTGATGTGCTTCGCAGGACTTTGTCTGTTGGGGGCTTATTGGCTGGGTTATCTGGCAGTCGGTGATATCTGGGTGGTAACGGTGGTTTCCGTGACGTCGTTATTGCTGCTGGAACCGATCGTGATCTGGGCGCTGTTCCAGGAGTTTCCCGGCCGAGGCGCGATGATCGGGTTTTGCCTGGGAGCCTTGGGCATGCTGGCCACTGTCTTGCTGTAGCTGCACGCTCTGGCCCGGCATTTGGATGTCGGGCCAGATTAGAGTGAGCAGTGGGCAATACCTTCCACCGCCGCAAGGGCGGCTGAGTATTAAAGCCGTGACACGCAACTCAGCAAAAAAGCTGCGCCACCGAAAGCAGGCAAATCATCTGGACAACCATTTGCGCACGAATTGAATGTTTCATTGCCGTGACCCTGATTACAGTCGTTACAGTAAGTATAGAGACAGAATAGAATTATTCAGAATGTAAGCCCATTCATCTGCCCAGCGGTCTCTGGTTACAACTCTCTGCCCCCGGTCACTGCACTTTTCTGGATTTCTCCGCTCTATCCTTGTCCCAGCCCCGCCGATCCCCGCGTGGGCGGATGAATCAGATCGGGTGCCGATGGATCGCACGTTTCCTTGTTTCAATCGTCGACGGGTGCGCCAGCCCTTGCTGCTGGCGGCCTTGTTAATGCTCTGTGCCAGCGGCTGCAGCCAGCAGCAGGGGCAGGATATCGTCAAGCAGTTCAGCAATGGCAAGCCCGATGAGTTCTTCCAGACCAGTGTCGATCGCATGGCGACGCTGGGCATGCGCGACAATCTGCAAAGCCTGTATTTACTGATGAGCAAACTCTATCTGCGTAATCCCAGCCAGTGGCGGCAGTCGGGTTACCCGGACGCGGTGACTGCGGCGCGGGAGATTCGCCAGGCCATCGAGCAACGTCGCGCACTACCAGCCCTAGGGGAGCGTCGTGACCTGGCGGCGCTGAGTTACTCCTTGAGCCCTGAATTCAAAGGCGACCGGGTCGGCGCCTTCATCTACGCAATCGGCAGCATGATCGTGACCGCCCACGGTGGACGCACGGAGTTCTACATCACCGATTCAATCAACCCGCAGTTCGTCAGCAATGCCGCGCGCAATATCGAGAAGGCCACGTGGCTGCTGAGCAAACGTCAGGATGCGAATGGCGTGCTGCTGCTGTTTTCCAACGAAATTTCGGAGGAGGGCAGCAACCTCAGCTTCGCGGTGGAGTTCGGCAAGATCGTCGCGCGTCTCGATCTGCTGACCCAGATGCTCGATGAACGCTACCGGCGTATTGGCCTGAACTATGCGCAGAGCTTGTTGCTGATGAATTTTCTGCCGGTGCAATAAACAGGGATACGTCAGCATAAAGGTACGGTGCTTCCCTTTTGCGCGTAGGAATCGGCCTATCTTGCTGCCCACTGCTTGAAACACCCCTTGGTCATCAATAGCCTCGGATTTTTCTGAAATATGAGGCCTTTACCATGGGTAAGCGGAAAACGGTTTGGCCTACTGAAAGAGAAATACGCCTGCGCTTTATCCTGTTGGCTGTGATCGATGCGGCGAGTATTCAGGGTGTCTGCGCCGAACTGTTGTTGCCTGCGCACGAACTCCTGCGTGACTCGCCCACCGAGGCGCAATTGCTCGATGCACTGCGCGGGATACTGGCCACGGATGAAATGTATGGATTCCGATTGGCTCCGGGATCAGAAGCAGAAGAATTGATGCAGGTGCTGAATATCCCCGACAGCTGAGGATTTTGTGTGGGAGGCGACAACGTCCTGGATGGAGTCGCGCCCCATACGGATGTGAACCTCCTATGTGCCAGGTCAGCTTCAGCTGTGTCACGCAAAACAGCCCAGGAGGTCAAAGCGTTAATAAGGCGTGACCTGGCGTGCGTCCCAGCCTTCCCACCACGTGCCCCCCGAACTCCAAGGACCTGCCCGATGCTGTTGCGCCACCCTCCGTTCCTGTTTGCCGCCCTGACGTTAAGCTCGCTGGTGCACGCCGAAGACCTTCAATTGGCCCCGGTCGAAGTCACCAGCAGCGAAGCCAGCGCCGGTGAAGTGGCCGAGGCGCAGCTCAAGAGTGTGCCCGGTGGCACCAACTACATCGACATGAATAGCGTGCAGCAGGGGCGGGTGAGTACCAACGAAGACGTGTTCAAGTACCAGGCCGGGGTGTACGCCAAGGCGGCCAACAACGAAGGGGTGAAGCTCTCGATTCGCGGTTCGGGCCTGAACCGCAGCCCCGGGTCCCACGCCTCCGGCCTGTACGAAATGTTCGACGGCCTGCCGTTGACCGGTCCTGGCGGCACCCCTTACGAGCTGAAAGACCCGTTGTGGCAAAGCCGGGTAGAAGTGCTGCGCGGCGCCAACGGTTTTGACCAGGGCGCGTTGGCCCTAGGCGGCGCCGTCAACTACGTGACCCGCACGGGCTACGATGCGCCCAAGCTGCAACTGCGCTATGAAGCGGGCAGCAAAGGCTACGCCCAGCGTGAGATCAGTTCCGGCCAGGTGCTGGGGGATGCCGACTATTACATCAGCCTCACCGATTCCGAATCCGACGGCTACCAGCACCAGAGCGCAGCAACCGGCAAAGGGGTGGCCGCCAACTTCGGTTACCGCTTCAACCCGGACCTGGAAACCCGCTTCTATTTCCGCTACCGCGAAACCACCAACGACACGCCGGGCAAACTCACGCGATACCAGATCAGCCACGACCCGCGCGCGGCCGCCAGCCTCAACGCCGCCCGTGACTCCAAGCGCCTGCAGCCGGGCTCGACCTGGATCGCCAACAAGACCACCTTGCAGCTGGACGATAATGCCCGCGTCGAAGTCGGCCTGGCGTACCACGATTACCCGATGGACCTGCGTGAAGGCACCAACCGCCTCAAAGTCGCGTACACCGATATCAGCAGCACCCTCAACTACATCCGTCAGGACACGCTGTTTGGCCACGACAGCAACACCACCGTCGGCCTGCGCACCACCCAGGCGATGCCCAACAACGGCGCCTCGGAATATGTGCGCACGCCTGCCGGTAATACCGCTGGCTACGCGCCCGGCACCAAGACCCGTGACTACAGCTACCTGGGCTCCGACACCGTGTTGCACATCGGCAACGATCTGGAACTGATTCCCGACCTATGGCTGACCACCGGCCTGGCGGCGATCTACACCCGTCGCGAAACCCAGGTCACCTATCCCGAAGGCCAGGCGCCGCTCAGCCAGCACGACTGGGACTACGCTCCGCGTATCGGCCTGCGGTACGACTTCACCCCGCACCTGCAGGTGTACGGCAACCTGAGCCGATCGGTCGAGCCGCCGCATGCGTGGTCGATGATTTGGGGTTCGAACAAATACTTCCCCAAAGACAGCGGCCCGGCCACCGGCCTTCAGCGTGAAGGCGTGAGCCTGAAAAACCAGACCGCCACCACCCTGGAATTCGGCGGGCGCGGCGAGCAATGGTTCGGCCAGTGGGACCTGGCGCTGTACCGCTCTGAAGTGCGCCACGAATTGCTCACGGTGGAAACCCAGGCGCAAACCGCCACCCGCAATGCCATCGTCGCAGAATCCAACGCCAGCCCCACTGTGCACCAGGGCGTGGAACTGAGCCTGCTCAGCCCGTTGTGGGAAGGCGGCCATAACGGCCAGCTCACTCTGCGCCAGGCCTACACCTTCAGCGACTTCCACTACCGTGATGACGACCGCTTTGGCGACAACGCCCTGCCGGGTATCCCCAAGCACTACTATCAGGCGCAGGTGCGCTACAGCCATCCGACCGGTTTCTACACCAGCCTTAACACCGAGCATTCATCAAGAGTGGCAGTGGACTACGCCAACTCCTACTACGCCGCGTCCTACACGGTGCTCGGTGCCACCTTCGGCTACGACGCGCCCCGGCAGGATTGGCAAGCCTGGGTCGACCTGCGCAATCTCACCAACCGGCGTTACGCCAACACCGTCACGCCGGGATACGACGATAAAGGCCTGGATGTAGCGCGTTCCACGCCGGCGGATGGCCGTGGCATCTACACCGGTGTGTCGTGGAGCTGGCGCTGAGCCCCTTGCCCAAACCCTGTTTTACTGGCATTGTCTGCGCAATTGGCAATTATTCCCATTTGAGATCTTTTTGCGCATGCACGACATTCCGGCCGCGCCAGGCGACTCCGTCCGGCAGCAGACCCTTACGGCGATGTACAGCGAGCACCACGGCTGGTTGCACGGCTGGCTGCGCAAGAAACTCGGGTGTTCCCAGCATGCAGCGGACCTCGCCCATGACGCCTTCATCCGCGTCTTGATGCTGGCCGAACCTCAACAGATCAAAGAGCCCCGCGCGTTCCTGGCCACCACGGCAGGGCGGTTGCTGATCGACGGCGCCCGTCGTCGTCGCATCGAAAAAGCCTACATGGAAGCCCTGGTGATCCAGTGCGAGGACGCTGGCATGCCCGACCCGGCCGCGATTCATGTCGCGCTGCAAGCCCTGGAACGTATTGCGGAGATGCTTGCCGGGCTGCCTGCCAAGGCGCGCGAAGCGTTCCTGCTGAGCCGCCTCGACGGGCTGACCTACAGCGAAATCGCCACACGCCTGGACGTGTCTGCCAGCACCGTCAAAAACTACATCTCCAGTGCCTTGGTTCACTGCTACCACAGCCTGCACCCGGCAGACCCGCTGGCATGAGTTCCGAACAGATCATCCAACAAGCGGCGCAGTGGCTGACCCGCCTGCATGACGAAAACGTCACCGAGGCCGACCACCAGGCATTCAACACCTGGCGCCAGGCCGACCCGCGGCACGCTGTGGCCATCGAACGCATGGGCGCAGTATGGGGCAGCCTCGACACGCTGCCGGCCAAGCCCGCACGCATTGCCTTGAACCGCGCATTCGCCCCGCGACGTGCGCGAGGTGCGCAAGCGGTGGGCTTGCTCGGCGTGGTCCTGTGCGGCTGGCTGGGCCTGCAACACCTGCCGGTCTGGATGGCCGACCAGCGCACCGGCGTCGGCGAGCGCCGGCAGATCGCCCTCGAAGACGGCAGCCAGTTGCAGCTCAACAGCAATTCGGCGGTCGACGTGAAATTCGACGGCCATCAACGGGTCATCGAGTTGCTGCAAGGCGAACTCTGGGTGGACGTGGCCAAGGATGCGCAACGGCCGTTCGTGGTGCGTACCGACCAAGGTACGGCCACGGCATTGGGCACGCGTTATCTGGTCAAACGTGCAGCGGATGGCACCACGGTGGTCACGGTGATCGAGTCCAGCGTCGCGGTCAAAGGCGCCACCCGCGACGGCGTCAACGTCACCGCCGGCCAGCGTTCGGTCCTCGATCACGGCCGCGCCCAGCCGCCGCAAGCCATCGGCAACAGCGACCCGGACGCCTGGACCCGTGGCCTGCTCAAGGTCAACGATCAACCCCTGAGCGACGTGCTGCAAACCCTCGCCAGCTACCGCCATGGCATGCTGCGCTTCGACCCTCAGGCGTTGCAGGACCTGCGGGTGTCCGGTGTGTTCAAGCTGGATGATACGGCGGCGGCGCTGTCGTCACTGGCGGACAACCTGCCGATCCAGGTGGAGTACTTCACCGACCTGCTGGTGGTGGTCAAGCCGCGTTAGCCTTCGTGCTGGCGCAGGCGTTTGTACAAGGTGTTGCGGCTCACCCCCAGCTCCCGCGCCAGGTGGGAGATGTTCCCGCCTGCCGCCTTCAAACGCTGGTTCAGATCGATGCTGTCATCCAGGTATTCACTGGCGGGCAGCGGTGGATCTACCTTCAAGTCCACAAAAAAATCATCCGGCAGGTGTTCCGCGCGGATCGGCTGTTCCTCAGCCATGGCCAGCGCCACCTGCAACACGCTGCTCACCTGACGCAGATTCCCCGGCCACGGGTGCTGTTCGAATAACGCCAGCACTTCGGCGCTGAGGCCTGCCCATTGAGTCGGCTCGCGGTGTTGCTGCCACAGTTGTTGGAACAGTGCCTGCTTATCGGTACGTTCGCGCAACGGCGGCAGTTCCAAGGTCAAGCCGCCGATGCGGTAGTACAAATCCTCACGAAAACGTCCGGCCTGCACCAGCTCGCGCAGTGCACGGTTGGTGGCCGAGATGATTCGCAGATCTACCGGGAACAGCTCGCTGCTGCCCACCGGCTGTACACAGCGCTCCTGCAGCACCCGCAGCAAACGGGCCTGGGTCGGCAGGGGCATATCACCGATCTCGTCGAGAAACAGCGTGCCCTTGTCGGCCTTGCGGATCAGGCCGATGCTGCCTTTCTGATTGGCGCCGGTGAAGGCGCCTTTTTCATAGCCGAACAGTTCCGATTCCACCAGCTCGGCGGGAATCGCCGCACAGTTCACCGCGATAAACGCCTTCTGGCTGCGCGAACTGGCCTGGTGCAGGGCTTTGACGAACACTTCCTTGCCCACGCCGGTTTCGCCATGGATCAGCAGCGGAATGTCCTTTTCCAGTAAGCGTTCAGCCTGGCGCACGGCCTTCTCCACGCGTACATCGCCGAAGTGCAGGGTCTTGAGGCCAATCGACGCAGGCGTCGGTGGCGTCGGCTCGGTGAACACGCGCGCCTGCACGGGCATCTGCTTGGGGCGTCTCAACACGCATTGGAAGCGGTTGCGTCCTGCGGCCTGCAGGGAGAAAGGCAATCCTTCCGGCTGGTTCAACAACTCCAGCAATGACACCTTGAACAAACTGTCGATCATCACCCGCGACAAGCTGATGCCCAGCAGGTTGTCGGCACGCCGGTTGGCTGACAGCACCTGGCCGCTTTCATCAAAGATCAGCAGGCCGGCCCACTGGCTGTCGAGGTTGCTCAGGCCGGTGTTGAAGGTCAGTTGGAAGTGCTCGCCGCGAAACAGGTTGAGGATCAGCCGGTTTTCCACGGTCTGGCTCATCATCTTGACCATGCCCAGGGTGTGCGAGGGCGGCAGGTAGCTGTCGCTGGACACATCCAGCACCGCGATGATCTCGCGCTGCGCATCGAAAATCGGCGCCGCCGAGCCGGTCATGAAGCGGTTGGCCTTGAGGAAGTGTTCATCGTGCTCGATATGCACCGCTTGGGCACAGGCCAGCGCGGTGCCGATGGCATTGGTGCCGCTGGAGCGCTCCATCCAGCTGGCGCCGGGGTTGAAGCCTCTGGCCAGCTTGGGGTCGATAAATCGCTGGGTGCCCCAGCTGGTCAGCACCTGGCCCTGGTTGTCGGCCAGCATGATCAGGCAGTTGGAATTACTGAGGATGTTTTCGTAATAGGGCAGCACTTCCTGATGCGTGGTCTGTACCAGCGAGTGCTGGCTTTCCAGCAGTTGACTGATGCCCTCGGCGGGGAGCTGGTCGAAGCTGGGCGTGCTCTGGTGGTCCAGGCCGAAGGCGCGGCAGCGGCGCCAGGATTCCTGGATAAGGGTGTCGTGAGCCAGTGGTTCGGCCATGGGGTGACCTTCGTTTTTATTGTTATTGGGCTTGCACAATCTGCCTGGAAAAACCGCTCCCACAGTTGCCCTGTGTTGTGCATGAGAGTGTTGTTCAGAACTGTTCATTGTCAACCCCTGAACTGTTCAATTGTTCAGTCAGATTGTTCACTCTCGAACATCGCTTTCACCCCATTTCCTTGCACATCAAACACTTGTCGTTTTGGCACGAAACTCGCTCTGACAGCTGGCCAGATTCATTCCAATAATAAAAAAGGTCGTGTCATGTCATTGACCCTGGAACATGTCTCCCGCGTTGTCGAAGGCCAGACCTGGATCGACGATGCCACCCTGCGTTTCGAAGCCGGTTCCTTTAACGTCTTGCTCGGTCGCACCCTGTCCGGCAAGACCAGCCTGATGCGCCTGATGGCCGGCTTGGATAAGCCCAACAGCGGTCGCATCCTGATGAACGGTGTGGATGTCACGCAAAAGCCGGTGCGCCTGCGCAACGTGTCGATGGTCTACCAGCAGTTCATCAACTACCCGACCATGACGGTGTTCGAGAACATCGCCTCGCCGTTGCGCCAGGCCGGTGTGTCCAATGAGCTGATCCAGAGCAAAGTGCTGGAAACCGCGAAGATGCTGCGCATCGAGAAATTCCTCCAGCGTCACCCGCTGGAACTCTCCGGTGGCCAGCAGCAGCGCACGGCCATGGCGCGCGCACTGGTCAAGGACGCCGAGCTGATCCTGTTCGACGAACCACTGGTGAACCTGGACTACAAACTGCGCGAAGAACTGCGTCAGGAAATGCGCGAGCTGTTCGCCGCGCGCCACACCATCGCCATCTACGCCACCACCGAGCCCAACGAAGCGTTGGCCCTGGGCGGCACCACCACCATTCTTAACGAAGGCCGGGTGATTCAGAGCGGCAAGGCTGCCGAGGTCTATCACCAGCCGCAGACCGTGCTGGCGGCCGAGCTGTTTTCCGAGCCGCCGATCAACCTGATGCCGGGGCGTATCAGCGGCAATGAGGTGAGCTTTGCCAATTTCGTGCACTTCCCGCTGAACGTCGATCTGCGCCCGATTGGCGAAGGCGAATTCCGTTTTGGCGTACGCCCCAGCCATATCAGCCTGGTGCCAAGCAACGATGACGATCTGGAGCTGGCGGTCACCGTGGAAGTCGCGGAGATCAGTGGTTCGGAAACCTTCCTGCATGTGCGCAGCGAACATTTCCTGCTGGTACTGCACCTGCCGGGGGTCCACGAATACGACGTCGACGCGCCGATCCGCGTGTATATCCCCACCCATAAACTGTTTGTGTTCGATGGGCAGGGCCGTTTGGTCCAGGCCCCCGGGCGCCGTGTTGCGAGGGTTGCCTGATGGCCGAGATCCATTTGCAGAACCTGGCGCATAGCTACAGCCCTACGCCGAGCGGTCCTGAGGACTACGCCATTCGGGAAATGAACCATGTGTGGGAGCAGGGTGGGGCCTACGCCTTGCTTGGGCCGTCGGGCTGCGGCAAGTCGACCCTGCTCAACATCATCTCCGGCCTGCTCAGCCCGTCCGAAGGCCATGTGCTGTTTGACAGCAAAGTGGTCAATGACCTCACCCCGGAAAAACGCAACATCGCCCAGGTGTTTCAGTTCCCGGTGGTGTACGACACCATGACGGTGTTCGACAACCTCGCGTTCCCGCTGCGCAACCAGGGCATGGCCGAGGCAAAAATCCACAGCAAGGTGCAGGAAATTGCCGAAGTTCTCGACCTGCAGAACCTGCTGACCAAGAAGGCCCGCAACCTCACCGCCGACGAGAAACAGAAAGTCTCCATGGGCCGTGGCCTGGTGCGTGACGACGTGTCGGCAATCCTGTTCGATGAACCGTTGACGGTGATCGATCCGCACCTCAAGTGGAAACTGCGACGCAAACTCAAGCAGATCCACGAGCAGTTCAACATCACCATGGTCTACGTCACCCACGATCAGTTGGAGGCCTCGACCTTCGCCGACAAGATCGCGGTGATGTACGGCGGCCAGATCGTGCAATTCGGCACACCCCGCGATCTGTTCGAACGGCCCAGCCATACTTTTGTCGGCTATTTCATCGGCAGCCCTGGGATGAATCTGATCGAGGTGCAAGCCGAGGCGGGCGGGGTGCGGTTTGCCGACACCCACCTGCCATTGCCAGCGGCCTTGCAGCAACGTATTGCCAACACCGAGTACAAAAAGCTGCAGGTCGGTATCCGCCCGGAATTCATCCACGTGTGGGACGAGTACAACCCTGACGCCCTGCAGGCCGATATCACTCATCTCGAAGACCTCGGCACCTACAAGATTATTACCCTCAACCTCAACGGCGCGTTGCTCAAGGTACGCCTGGCCGAAGACAAACCCGTGCCCGAAGGCAAGGCCTCCATCAGCTTTCCCGCGCAGTGGTTGATGGTGTACGCCGACGATTACCTGCTGGAGGTGCAGCCATGAACAAGGTGCAAAACAACAAGGCCTGGTGGCTGGTGCTGCCAGTGTTCCTGCTGGTGGCATTCAGTGCGGTGATCCCGATGATGACCGTGGTCAACTACTCGGTGCAGGACATCTTCGACCAGTCCAGTCGCTACTTCGTCGGTGCCGACTGGTATAAGCAGGTGCTGCTTGACCCACGCCTGCACGATTCGCTGCTGCGTCAGTTCATTTACTCGGCCTGCGTGTTGCTGATCGAAATCCCGTTGGGCATCGCCATCGCCCTGACCATGCCGACCAAGGGCCGCTGGTCTTCGCTGGTGCTGATCATCCTCGCCATCCCGCTGCTGATCCCATGGAACGTGGTAGGGACAATCTGGCAGATCTTCGGTCGCGCCGATATCGGCCTGCTGGGTTACAGCCTCAACGCCCTGGGCATCAGTTATAACTACGCCGCCAACACCATGGACGCCTGGGTAACGGTGCTGGTGATGGACGTATGGCACTGGACTTCCCTGGTGGCGCTGCTCTGCTACTCCGGACTGCGCGCGATTCCGGACGTGTACTACCAGGCTGCGCGGATTGATCGCGCATCGCCCTGGGCGGTGTTCCGACATATCCAGTTGCCGAAGATGAAAAGCGTGCTGCTGATCGCGGTGATGCTGCGCTTTATGGACAGCTTCATGATCTACACCGAGCCTTTCGTCCTCACCGGCGGCGGTCCGGGTAACGCTACTACGTTCCTGAGTCAGACGCTGACCCAGATGGCTGTAGGCCAATTCGACCTGGGCCCGGCGGCGGCATTCTCGCTGGTGTATTTCCTGATCATCCTGTTGGTGTCCTGGCTGTTCTACACCGCCATGACCCACTCCGAAGCCAACCGCTGAGGCCGCCAACATGAGTAAGCGCAAGGTTATTCCGCTGCTGATCTACATCCTGTTCCTGCTGGTGCCGATCTACTGGCTGCTGAACATGTCCTTCAAGAGCAACACCGAAATCCTCGGCGGGTTGACGCTGTTTCCGCAGGATTTCACCCTGGCCAACTACAAGGTGATCTTCACCGACCCGAGTTGGTACACCGGCTACCTCAACTCGCTGTACTACGTAAGCCTGAACACGGTGATCTCCCTGAGCGTGGCGCTGCCGGCGGCCTATGCGTTTTCGCGCTACCGCTTCCTGGGCGACAAGCATCTGTTCTTCTGGTTGCTGACCAACCGCATGGCGCCACCGGCGGTGTTCCTGCTGCCGTTCTTCCAGCTGTATTCGTCCATCGGGCTGTTCGACACGCACATCGCGGTGGCGCTGGCGCACTGCCTGTTCAACGTGCCGTTGGCGGTGTGGATCCTTGAAGGCTTCATGTCCGGCGTGCCCAAGGAAATCGACGAAACCGCCTACATCGACGGCTACTCGTTTCCTAAGTTCTTCGTGAAGATTTTTATCCCGTTGATCGGCTCCGGCATCGGTGTCACCGCGTTTTTCTGCTTCATGTTCTCCTGGGTCGAACTGTTGCTGGCGCGCACCCTGACCTCGGTCAATGCCAAGCCCATCGCGGCGGTGATGACCCGCACGGTGTCGGCGTCGGGTATCGATTGGGGCGTGCTGGCGGCGGCGGGGGTGTTGACTATCCTTCCCGGCATGCTGGTGATCTGGTTTGTTCGCAACCACGTGGCCAAGGGCTTTGCCCTGGGCCGGGTCTGAGGAGTCGATGATGGAATGGATGGCCTGGACCACCCCCACCGCGCTGTTTTTTGGTGCCATAGCCCTGATCCTGGCGGGCATGACCACTTGGGAGCTGCGTTCTCCGAGTATTCCCCGGCGTGGGTTCTTACCGATCAGCACCACCCGTGGTGATCGTTTGTTTATCGGTCTTCTCGGCAGCGCCTACCTGCATTTGCTGGTCATCGGCGTTACCGACTGGAGCATCTGGGTGGCGTCCGCGCTCTCCCTGGTATGGCTGTTGAGTGTGATGCGTTGGGGCTAGTGCCCTTATGAATAAACAACCTGGAGGTCTCTATGTTGAATAAGAACAATAAGCTGCGACATAGCATTTCATTGGCCGCCGTACTGGCCCTCAGTGGTTTGAGCGCCTCGGCCTGGGCCGATGCGTACGAAGATGCCGCAAAAAAATGGATCGGCAGCGAGTTCAAGCCGTCCACCCTCACGGCTGAACAGCAGCTTGAAGAGCTCAAGTGGTTTATCAAGGCTGCGGAACCGTTCCGTGGGATGAAGATCAACGTGGTGTCGGAAACCCTCACCACCCACGAGTACGAGTCCAAGGTGCTGGCCAAGGCCTTCAGCGAAATCACCGGCATCAAGCTGACCCACGACCTGCTGCAGGAAGGCGACGTGGTGGAGAAGCTGCAAACCCAAATGCAGTCCGACAAGAACATCTATGACGGCTGGGTCAACGACTCGGACCTGATCGGTACACACTTTCGCTACGGCAAGACCGAATCCATCACTGACCTGATGGCCAACGAAGGCAAGGACTTCACCTCGCCGACCCTGGATATCAAGGACTTTATCGGCATCTCCTTCACCACCGCGCCCGACGGCAAGATCTACCAATTGCCCGACCAACAATTCGCCAACCTGTACTGGTTCCGCGCCGACTGGTTCGAGCGTCCGGAGCTGAAAGCCAAATTCAAGGAAAAATACGGCTATGACCTCGGCGTACCAGTGAACTGGTCGGCCTATGAAGACATCGCCAAGTTCTTCAGCGAAGACGTCAAGGAGATCGACGGCAAGCGCGTGTATGGGCACATGGACTACGGCAAGAAAGACCCGTCCCTCGGCTGGCGCTTCACCGATGCCTGGTTCTCCATGGCCGGTGGCGGCGACAAGGGCCTGCCCAACGGCTTGCCGGTGGACGAGTGGGGCATTCGCGTGGAGGACTGCCACCCGGTCGGGTCCAGCGTCACCCGTGGCGGCGACACCAACGGCCCGGCCGCCGTGTATGCCACCCAGAAATATGTGGACTGGATGAAAGCCTATGCGCCACCGGAAGCGGCGGGCATGACCTTCTCCGAATCCGGCCCGGTGCCGTCCCAAGGCAACATCGCCCAGCAGATCTTCTGGTACACCGCGTTTACCGCCGACATGGTCAAGCCAGGCTTGCCTGTGGTGAATGCCGACGGCACGCCGAAATGGCGCATGGCGCCATCGCCCGTCGGACCGTACTGGGAAAAGGGTATGAAGAAGGGCTATCAGGACGTGGGCTCCTGGACGTTCCTCAAGTCGACGCCTGAGAAACAGAAGCTTGCGGCCTGGCTTTACGCGCAGTTCGTGACCTCGAAAACCGTGTCGCTGAAGAAAACCATCGTTGGTCTGACACCGATTCGTGAGTCCGACATCAACTCCCAGGCCATGACCGACATGGCACCGAAACTGGGTGGCCTGGTGGAGTTCTATCGCAGCCCGGCCCGAACCGAATGGTCGCCGACCGGCACCAACGTGCCGGACTACCCACGCCTGGCACAACTGTGGTGGAGCAACATCGCCGCCGCCGCCAGCGGCGAGAAAACCCCGCAACAGGCGTTGGACAACCTGGCCAAGGAACAGGACGCCATCATGACGCGCCTGGAACGCTCCAAGGTGCAACCGGTGTGCGGCCCGAAAATGAACCCCGAGCGTGACGCGCAATACTGGTTCGACCAGCCGGGCGCGCCGAAGCCGAAACTGGCCAATGAGAAACCGAAAGGCGAGACCGTGAACTACAACGACCTGCTCAAGCAGTGGGAGGCGGCGCGTAAGTAAAACTCTTTTGCGACTAACGCTGTGCAGGTGGTGAGGGAGTACGATCCCTCGCCACCCTTGTATCGCGCCAAGTGATTAAACGGGTTTCTTCCAAGCACCAAGCAGTTTGGCAATCGAGTCGGCTGCATCGTAAATGCTGGGAGGTGGTGCGTTATCGCTGATCACTTCGGAGAAAATCATGTTTTCGAATTTCATGAGTGTTTCGCGCTCCAAATCCTTGGACTTGGCAGCATAATCATGAACGAATGCGCACATTGAACTTCTGAGTTCGAGTTGTGAGATTTGATTTTTCAATACTGCCCAGCGAGAGTGAATGAGTCTGAAGTAGTAGATTAAAATAATTTCCACGGCAATTGAAAATGTGAGGGTCAGGAGGGGCAGTGTCGTTTCTTTTTTGAACAAGAAAAGTGTTATTCCAGCTAGCAACTGAATGAGAGGAAGGGATAAGGCAAGTGCGCCTGCGATCTTGAGTGCTGATAGAAGGCCTGAAGCTTCTTTGCGCTTGCTCTCGACTATTTTATCGAATGCATGGCTCAGGCCGAGGTAGTTATTGCCTGAAGTCACCTCTCTGTAACGGTCTTCTGCTTCAGCTGCTCGTTTTTCCCATTGATCAATGTTTGAGCTCCACGTCTCGATTTTTTTGATATTTTCGTCAAGGTTTCGAGAATTGTATTCAGTTCGTTCACGGTAAATAGTGTACGCAACACCGAATGTGATTTCGTCGATCCTCGAAAGGAGGGTTTCTTCGAATTTAGGGTGGATGTAAAACTGGACAATTGGTGACGTACTAAAATCTGGTGTTGAGCCTAAGGCGCTTATGTATCTTAAAGTTTTCGCTAGCTCAAAGTGAGTATGCTCAATGGTTATTTCATCTATCGGAGAGGATAGTAGGTTTTTGATCGTTAACAGTTGGTCGTTGTAGTAGGTGGACTGTTGAGTGGGAAAAGAGAAGTCTCGGCGACCTAATAGGGTGCTGCCAATCTGTTTTGCCATGGTTTTGACGCAAGCGGATATATCACTTTTGTGCAGCTCAAGATATTCCTTGAGTGCACTTTGGTATTGTTCCGCCTGTTCTAGTGTCGTCAGCATATTTACATCCCTATTAATGTCTCGTCGCCTTGACCTGTTGCACGTCTGTCAGCCGGCCATCTGAGGCAACAGGTGTGATTCTCCGCCCACATCCTTGACCAACCCACTGGCCAAAAACAGCGGTGCCAGGCGTTTATGCAGTTGCGGTTCAACAAACTCCTTCACGGTGTCCAGCGCCAGTACACCGCTCAACGGCAACTCGGCCTTGGTGTACGACAACCAGGCTTTCTTCAGCGCCTGCAGCACATCGCTGCCCGCCGTGGATGCGAAGCGGCGTTGGGTGGGTTTACCGTCGAAGGTGAAGGTGTGCTGGAACTCATAGCCGGTTTCATCACCTTGGCTGGCCGTGCAGCGGATGCAGCTGCACGGGCCGTCGCCGAAGGCGCTGCGCAGGTAGGCGTTGAAGTCCACCACGGGTTTGAGTGACAGGCGCTTATCCACCTCGAACAGGTCCCCGGTCATTTTTTCGTCAGTGTTCAACGTCCATTTCCTCGCAGGTTCGGCAGTTTTTCAAAGCGCGGCACAATACCAGCCGAGCGGGTGTTTGTGGGTGATTTGCATAACAATAGATCCCGATATTCTTTTCCTGTCTTAAAAATCGCCGCTAGGCTCCATCACCTTCTTAAAAACGCGGCAGATTCCTATGACTTTCAAGCGTTCTTCCCTGGCCCTGCTGGCGGTTGCGACAGCGTTGATCAGTATCGGCGCCCAGGCCGAAGGCAAGATCAGCATCGCCCAGCAATTCGGCATCGGCTACCTGATCCTCGACGTGGTGCGCGACCAGAACCTGATCGAAAAGCACGGCAAGGAACAGGGCCTGGACATCAAGGTGGAGTGGAGCAGCATTTCCGGCGCCACCGCGATGAACGAGTCGCTGCTGGCCGGTGCGCTGGATGTGGTCTCTGCCGGTGTGCCGCCGATGCTGACCCTGTGGGATCGCACCAAGGGCAAGCAGAACGTCAAGGCCATCGCCTCCCTCGGCTCGATGCCCAACTACCTGCTGACCAACAACCCCACCGTGAAGACCCTCAAGGATTTCACCGAAAACGACCGCATTGCCGTGCCAGCCGCCGGCGTGGGCTTCCAGTCGCGCACGCTGCAGATCGAGACCGCCAAGCAGTTCGGCGATGCCCACTACAAGAAATTCGACGACATCTCCATCAGCCTGGCGCACCCCGACGCGACCGCCGCGTTGATTGCCGGTGGTTCGGAGATCAACTCACACTTCTCCAGCCCGCCGTTCCAGTACCAGGAATTGCTCAATCCGAATGTGCACAAGGTGCTCAGTTCCTACGACATCCTGGGCGGTCAGGCGACGTTCAACGTGCTCTACACCACGCAGAAATTTCATGACGAAAACCCCAAGACTTACAAGGCGTTCTATGACGCGCTGGCCGAGGCCGAGAAGATCATAAAGGCCGACAAACCGGCTGCGGCCAAGGCATACATCCGCGTAGAACAGTCGAAACTGCCGTTGGACCTGGTGGAGCAGATCGTCCAGGACCCGGAAATCGATTTCACCATCGTGCCGCAACGCACCTACGTCTATGCCGAGAAATTGCAGGCGCTGGGGGTGCTGAAAAACAAGGCTGCCAGTTGGAAAGACTACTTCTTCGAAGAAGCCCATGGTGGCGATGGCAGCTGATATCCGCGAAGGGCGCGCCACGGCGGGCATGGCGAATAGCTGTGGCGCCAGGCAATTGTGGCGAAGGCCTGCCTAGCGGAAGAACTCCCCCGGCGTCGCCTCGAACTGCTGGCGAAACGCGTTGATAAACGCCGAGGTGGATTCATACCCACAGGCCAGCGCCACATCCGTCACGCGCTCGCCCTGCTCCAGGGCGGGCAGGGCAGTCAGCAATCGCAAACGCTGGCGCCACGCCCGAAAGGTCAGCCCGGTATCACTCAGAAACAACCGGCTGAGGGTCTTCTCGCTCACGCCCAGCTTCTGGCTCCACTGACTCAATGTGGTTTGCTGTTCCGGGCGCAGGTTCAAGCTGCGGTAGATGTGGCGCAAACGCGGGTCCAGGGGCAGCGGTAGCATCAGATCCACCTGAGGCGCCGCCGCCAGTTGGTCCAGCACCACCTGGGCCAAGCGCCCATCCGGCCCATCCTCGGCATACTCCACCGGCAGTTCGCTGAAGCTGCGGATCAATTCCCGCAGCAAACTGCTCACCTCCAGCACATGACAGCGTTCGACCGCCCAGGCGGTGACGCTGCAATCCAGGTACAAGCTGCGCATTTCCGTGTGGGGCGAACTGAACACGCGGTGCGGCACACCTGCCGGGATCCACACCGCACGCTGAGGCGGTGCGACGAAGCGGCCGACGCTGGTCTGGATCTCCAGCACCCCGGAAATCGCGTAGGACAATTGCACCCACGGGTGGCTGTGCCGGCGGGTCAGCGCACGATTGGGCAAGGATTCGGTGCGCCCGTACACCGGCCGCGGCAGGCTGGAAAGCCCAGGCACACTGCGGCGGACGGTCTTGTCATGTCCTTTAGGCGGCATTTAGTGGCTCATTGGCGTTAGTCGGTAACAAGGCGTTACGTTAGAGTCGCGACGACGCTCTTGGCAACCCCCGGAAGATCCTGCTTATGACTCGCCCCCGTTTTCTGCCTGACAACTTCACCCTGACCCTGATCGCCACGGTGATCCTCGCTTCCCTGCTGCCCGCCAGCGGCCAGACTGCCGTAGCCTTCGGCTGGGTCACCAACCTGGCGATTGCGTTGCTGTTCTTCCTGCACGGCGCCAAGCTGTCGCGCCAGGCCATCGTCGCCGGTGCCGGCCACTGGCGCCTGCATCTGCTGGTGTTCAGCCTGACCTTTGTGCTGTTTCCACTGCTGGGCCTGGCGCTCAAGCCACTGCTGTCGCCGCTGATTGGTAAAGACCTGTACATGGGCATGCTTTACCTCTGTGCTTTGCCGGCCACGGTGCAATCGGCGATTGCCTTCACCTCCCTGGCGCGGGGCAATATCCCGGCGGCGATTTGCAGTGCGGCGGCGTCCAGCCTGTTCGGGATCTTCCTTACGCCGTTGCTGGTGACGCTGCTGCTCAACGTACACGGCGAGGGTGGGTCTACCGTCGACGCGATCCTGAAAATCAGCGTGCAATTGCTGTTGCCGTTCATCGCCGGGCAGATCGCCCGTCGTTGGATCGGCGAATGGGTTGGCCGCAATAAATCCTGGCTGAAGTTCGTCGACCAGGGCTCGATCCTGCTGGTGGTGTACGGTGCCTTCAGCGAAGCGGTCAACGAAGGCATCTGGCATCAGATCCCGCTATGGGAACTGGGCGGACTGGTGGTGGCGTGCTGCGTGTTGCTGGCCTTGGTGCTGGTGGCCTCGACCGTGCTGGGCAAGGCCTTCGGCTTCAACCAGGAAGACCGCATCACCATTCTGTTCTGCGGTTCGAAGAAGAGCCTGGCGACGGGCGTGCCAATGGCCCAAGTGTTGTTCGCCGGAGCGACCATGGGCGTGCTGATCCTGCCGCTTATGCTGTTCCACCAGATCCAGCTGATGGTCTGCGCGGCGCTGGCACAGCGTTATGCCAAGCGTGCGGAAAGCATTCCGGAAATGATGGGGCAGGTGGATCCTTGAACTACGTCACAGCGTTTGCCGAATAAACTCAAGTAAGCGGCGGGCCCGACGACTACCTTCTTAACCACCCAAGAAGGAGCGTCGACATGAACGTTAAGCGTTTTTCACTGATGACCGGCGTTCTTGCGGTATGGGCGGGGGCTTGCATGGCGGGATCCTCTGGCGTCATTCAGTTTCACGGCAGTGTTGTCGAGCCCAGTTGTCATGCGGCGTCGCCGGGTGGGTCGACGCTGGAACTCAAGGGCTGCCCGCAGGCCCTGCGTAGCAGCCATTTCGAGGTGCGGCCGGTGCGCACGGTGAAGGCAGTGGGCAACGCCCAGGCTGACGTCAAGTTAGTGGCCGACAGCAATGATGGGCGCTATTACGACCAGCGGTATGTACTGGTGGATGCCCTCGGCAAACCCATTCAATCGGGGGCCTACGTGGTCACCCTGACCGCGCCGTGACGCCACCGAGGTTGTTTTGAGCTGGATCGGCGTCAACAGCCGCGCCAGAAACCTATAGAATGCTCGGCGGCGGCGCTTGTCCTGGGTGGCCGCTTGATCACCGTCAGAGTACCGCGCCGTTCAATGAGCCTTTCAGCCGCAACGCCCCAAGCCAATTGGCAACCGGTCATCGCCCTCGCGTTGGCCGCCTTTGTGTTCAACACCACCGAATTCGTGCCCGTCGGGCTGCTCAGCGCCATCGGCGCCAGCTTCGACATGCCTGTGTCCAGCGTCGGGTTGATGCTCACCATCTACGCCTGGATCGTGTCGCTGACCTCGCTGCCGGTCATGCTGCTGACCCGTAACGTTGAACGGCGCAAACTGCTGATCGTGCTTTTTTGCATGTTTATCGTCAGTCACATCCTTTCCAGCGTCGCTACCAGCTTTGGCATCCTGATGCTCAGTCGCATCGGCATCGCCTTGTCCCATGCCTTGTTCTGGTCGATCACCGCATCGCTGGCCGTTCGCCTGGCACCGGAAGGCAAGCAGGTGCAAGCCCTCGGCCTGCTGGCTACCGGTACTTCCCTGGCGATGGTGCTGGGTATTCCGCTGGGCCGCCTGCTCGGCGAAGCCATGGGCTGGCGCACGACGTTCCTGGTAATTGGCGCCTTCGCCGCTGCCCTGGTGTTCTGGCTGGCGCGCACCTTGCCGCTGCTGCCGAGCCAGAACTCCGGCTCCTTGCGCAGCCTGCCGCTGTTGTTCAAGCGCCCGGCGCTGGTGGCGTTGTACGTGCTCACCGCCATTACCGTGACCGCGCAATTCACCGCCTACAGCTACATCGAGCCCTTCGTCGAAGGCGTCGCCGGCATGAGCGGCAGCGCGGTGACCCTGATCCTGCTGGTGTTCGGCGGCGCCGGCATCATCGGCTCGCTGTTGTTCAGCCTGGTGCACCGCTTCAACCCGCATGTGTTCGTGGTCGGCGCGGTATTCATTCTCGCCGCGTGCCTGGCGCTGCTGCTGCCGTTGAGCGGTGCAGAATCCTACCTGGTGGTGCTGAGTGTGTTCTGGGGCATGGCGATCATGGGCTTCGGCCTGGCGATGCAATCCAAGGTGCTGGTGCTGGCCCCGGATGCCACCGACGTGGCCATGGCGATGTTCTCCGGCATCTACAACATCGGCATCGGCGGCGGCGCCCTGGTGGGCAGTTGGGTCGGCAGCCAGTTCGGCTTCGCCTGGATCGGCGCGGCGGGCGGGTTGCTGGCGGCGCTGGCGTTGATTGGGTATTGCCTGGCGATCCGCCGGTTTGGGCAGGGTGTGGCGCGAGCCTGAGTCAAACTCCCGCGCCACCGTCAATGCATTCAACGCATGCACCGGGCCATTGTGAATGGCCCTCAACAGCGCTTTGGCCGGCCCTGTCGGTTCCCTCCAGACGTTAAACGTTCAAAAGCAGTAATCCAGACAAGTCTTACACAGCAATTTGATACCCATTGCTACCGTCGCCCAAGACCGCCCACGGCCTGTGGTGACGGCACTTGAACAGCAATGGAGTCGATTGTGCAAAAACGTTTGACCGCCGAGTTTATCGGTACTTTCTGGCTGACGTTCGGCGGCTGTGGCAGCGCCATCCTGGCGGCGGCTTTCCCGGAACTGGGCATTGGGTTTGTCGGCGTTTCGCTGGCGTTCGGGCTCACGGTGCTGACCATGGCCTATGCGGTAGGCGGAATATCCGGTGGGCATTTCAACCCGGCCGTCACTCTTGGCTTGTGGGCGGGTCGCCGTGTAGCGGCCGGTGAAGTGCTGCCGTACATCGCGGCGCAGGTTGCCGGTGCGATTGGCGCTTCTGCGGCGTTATACCTGATTGCCAACGGGCAGCCGGATTTTGCAATAGGTGGCTTTGCCGCCAACGGTTATGGCCCATTGAGCCCTGGCCTCTTTGACATGAAGGCCGCGCTGCTTGCGGAATGCATCGCCACGTTCTTTTTCTTGTTCATCATCATGCGCGTGACCTCGTCGGGCGCTGTGCCTGGCTTTGCACCCATTGCGATTGGCCTGGCGCTGACCTTGATTCACCTGGTGCTGATCCCGGTGACCAATACTTCGGTGAACCCTGCACGCAGCACCGGGCCGGCGTTGTTTGCCGGGGGCGAGTACCTTGCGCAGCTTTGGCTGTTCTGGCTGGCGCCGATGGTCGGCGGGGTGATGGGAGCGTTGGCGGCGCGTTCGTTGGGTGAGCGCGACAAATCAGCGGGTCCGCCGCAGCCAGCGCCACCGTGCGATCAGCGGCGGGTGGGTAGATCCACACCGTGTTGATCTGACCGCTTGAGGTCCTTGGCTTCCTGGCCAACCAGCTTCATCTGGCGGTCCCAACCTTCGGTGAACACGGCGCCCCAGGCGCCGAGGTCGAGGCAGGTCACGTATTTGGGCTGGCTGTAGGTCATCGGCGCGACGCGCAACCGTTGGCTGATGCCGTTTTTGGCCAACCTGCTGCAACGCCCGGTGGTGCGCAGCCTGTCACCGGAGGTCTCGGCGCTGGGCGCGGCGCATCTGGCGGGAAGGGCGTTGGGGGTGCGCGACAGCCAACCACTCTCCAACTGTTGCGCCGCGGTCCACCTGTGGGAGCTGGCTTGCCTGCGATAGCGGTAGATCAGCAATGGGCAAAGCGGCCGACCCACCGCTTTCGCCACCGGATCTATCCTTGTTCCGCCCTCAAGGTTTCCAGGTCTGTACATCCTTGGCGTCCACGGCCTTGGGCAATAAGCCCGCCTTGAAGAAGGCATCGGCGATTTTCTGCTGTTCGCCCAATTGATCGATCGTCACTGGCTGCACTTGATAGCTGCGGTGCGCATTGGCTGCTTCAACCGTCGCTACATCCAGGTTGCCCCACAGCGGGCCAAGTACTTTGGCCGCGTCTTGCGGGTGGGTTTTCACCCACTGGCCGGTCTTTTCCAGTTGTGCGTACACCACTTTCAACACGTCCGGGTGGGCCTTGGCGTACGGCGTGCCGGTGAGGTAGTAGCGCTTGTAGCTGGCCAGCCCCGCGCCGTCCGCCAGGGTACGTGTTGGCAGTTGGCGCTGCACGCTGGTGAGGAAGGGTTCCCAGGTGACCCACGCGTCCACCTTGTCGTTCTCGAACGCTGCGCGACCGTCGGCGGGGGACAGGTAGGCCGGTGTGATATCCGAAAATTCCAGGCCCGTCTGGGCCAACGCGGCAATCAACAAGTAGTGGGTGCCCGCCGCCTTGGTCACGGCGATTTTCTTGCCTTTGAGGTCCGCCAGTTGCTGGATCGGCGAGTCCTTGCGCACCATGATGGCCTGGGCTGAAGGCGAGGGGGCTTCCTGGGCGAAGTAGGTGAGCTTGGCCTGCGCAGCCTGGGCGAAGAGCGGCACGGTGTCGGCCACGTCGGCACTGATGTCGACGTTGCCCACGTTCAACGCTTCGAGCAGGGGCAGGCCACTGGGGAACTCATGCCAGCTCACGTCGATGTTGTCGGCCTTGAGGGCTTTTTCCAGGGTGCCCTGGGTTTTCAGCAGGGTGATCAGGGTCGAGGATTTCTGGTAACCGATGCGCACAGTTTCCTGGGCCTCGGCGCTGACCGCAACGGAGAAGGCCAGCAACCCTGCTACCGCAGCGAGGGGACGACGTATGGACATGGCACGCTCGATTTTTGACGAAACAGTATTGAGCTTAAAGTTCTAAAAACTATTCGTTAAATACTTTTTCGATCTGAACTTAGGACGCTTTTTCCACCTGCCTATGAATTGAGCATAACCATAGAATTATAAGATTCTTTCATCATCTCCAATCATTAATATAATCGAATCAACTTTGCTGCCAGGCCTTAAGCGGTTTTTTGGCATATGCAGTTCTCTTCGTTTCTTCCTCGCCAAGGCCTCCCATGACGTTTAAAAAACTAATCGTTGCCGCCAGCCTGCTGTTCGCCGCGACCGCGGCCCATGCCGAGCAAACCCTGGACATCAGCTATCAGCGCTCATCCACCCTGTGGATCCTGCTCAAGCAAAATGGCCACTTGGAGCAGCGCCTCAAGCCCCTGGGCTTCACGGTGAACTGGCACGAGTTCAGCACTGGCTTGCTCAGCTCGCTGAACGCCGGCAGCGTCGACCTGCACGCCGACGTGGCCGACGCCTTTGCGCTGTTCACCCAGGCTGCCGATGCACCGTTGACCTACTACGCCCAGGAAAACTCATCGTCGAGTGCCCAGGCGATCATCGTCCAGGATCAATCGCCGATCCACAGCATCGCCGACCTCAAGGGCAAGACCGTCGCCGTGTCCAAGGGCTCTGGCAGCCATTACCTGCTGATATCCGCGCTGAGAAAAGCTGGCTTGACCCTGGCCGATATTACCCCGCGCTACCTGGAAGCCCCGGACGGCGGCGCCGCCTTCGCCAATGGCAGCGTGGACGCCTGGGTGATCTGGGACCCGTTCCTCGCCACCCAACAGCTGGATCACCACGTGCGTGTCATCGCCGACGGCAAGGACGGCCTGGCCGACTACAACCGTTTCTACTTGGCGACCACGCGATTCGCCAAGGCCCACCCGGACGTGTTGCAGGTGACCTTCGATACCCTGCGCGAGACCGGCCAATGGGCGAAGGCCCATCCCAAGGAAGCTGCCGAGATCCTCGGCCCGCTGTGGGGCAATATCGCCCCGGCTACAGTGGAGCGCGCCAATAGCCGCCGCAGCTACGACATCATCCCGGTGAAGGTGGAAAACCTCGCCGAGCAACAGCGCATCGCCGACACCTACTACGCCGCCAAGTTGATTCCCAAGCCGTTGAAGGTCAGCGCCATCACCGTGTGGACACCCAAGCCATGAGCCGCCAAATCCATTTATCCGCGTTTTTGTTGAGTGGGCCGGTGGTGCACAGCCATGCGGTGTGGCGCCACCCTGAAACCGTTGGCAATTACCTCGATCCCGAGTACTACGCGCGGGTCGCCAAGGTGGTGGAGGAGGGGCTGTTCGACTTCCTGTTCTTCGCCGATCGCCTGGCCGTGGGTGATCAGATGGGCGGCTCCCGCGAGTTCGCCTTGCGCTACGGCGCCCAGGACGCCACGCGCCTGGACCCGTTGCCGATCCTCTCTTACCTGGTCGGCAAGACCAGTAAGCTGGGCCTGGGCGCGACGCGTTCCACCACCTATTACGAACCGGCGCACATCGCCCGTGAATTCGCCACCCTCGACCACCTGTCCAAGGGGCGGGCGGCGTGGAATATCGTCACCTCGATGAACGACAGCGAAGGGCGTCTGTTCGGCAAGGACAAGCACCTTGAACACGACCTGCGGTATGACCGCGCCGATGAGTTTGTCGAAGTCGCACTGAAGCTCTGGAACAGCTGGGGCAATGGCGCGCTGAAACTGGATCGCAAAAGCGGCGTGCTGGCGGACCCGGAGTTGATCCGTTCGGTGCAGCATCAGGGCGAGTGGTTCAGGGTTGAAGGCCCGTTGAATATTCCGCGCACGCCCCAGGGTCGGCCGGTGCTGATCCAGGCCGGTTCTTCCGGGCGTGGCCGGCGCTTTGGCGCGCGTTGGGCCGAGGCGATTTTCACGATTCATCCGCACTTGGCGGCCATGCGTGCGTTTCGCGATGACGTGCGTGCGCAGGTGGTGCAGCAAGGCCGTGAGGCTGACAGTTGCAAGGTGCTGACGGCGGTGATGCCGTTCATTGGTGGCAGCGAAGCGCAAGCCCGCGCCAAGCGCGATCAACACAACGCGCTGGCACGGCCGGAGCTGGGGCTGGTGACCCTGGCGTCGCAGCTGAATGTAGACCTGTCGCCATTCCCGCTTTGCGCGACGCTGGCCGAGATCGCCCAGTCGCCGCTGATCCACCCGGCCGCCGCTGAAAAGCTGTTGATGCAAGGGCCGGAAACCACCCTCGAACAGCTCGGGCGCATCTTCGCCAGCAGCGTGCGCGTACCGCAATTAGTAGGCACGGGCGCGCAAGTGGCCGAGCAGTTGGCCGAGCTGTTCGAACAGGGCGGTTGCGACGGGTTTGTGATCTCTCCGGGGTATTTGCCGGGTTCGTTCACCGAGTTTGTCGAGAGCGTGAACCCGCATTTGCAGCGCAAGGGGCTGTTCCGCACCGCTTACGAAGGGTCGACGTTGCGTGAGCACCTGGGTCTCTCCGAGCTTACTGGCTGAAACGAAAAGCTCGCTCCTACACACCGCACTACCGCACATAAAGGGATTCTTCTGTGGCTATATTCGATCATTTGACCCGCCGCCGCCTGCTCGGCCTGGCCGGCATCACTGTGGCCAGCCTGTCGCTGCCACGCTTGGGCGTTGCCGCCGACGAACATGCCGGTCACAACACTGCCCAGGAGCCCGCAGGCACCGGTGAGTTCATCCGCCTCGACGCACCGCGCAAGCTGAAACTGGCGGTCAACCTCAACGCCGTGTGCCTGGCGCCAGTGGTGATCGCCCATGGCCAGGGGTTTTTCACAAAGCACAATCTGGACGTAGAGCTGGTCAACTTCGGCAACTCCACCGAAGTGCTGCTGGAGGCCATCGCCACCGGTAAAGCCGACGCGGGCGTGGGCATGGCATTGCGTTGGCTCAAGGCGCTGGAGCAGGGTTTCGATGTGAAGCTCACCGCCGGCACCCACGGCGGCTGCCTGCGTTTGCTCAGTGCCGTGAACGGCGCTGTGGCCAAGCTGGAGGACCTCAAGGGCAAGGCCATCGGTGTGACCGACATGGCCAGCCCGGATCGCAATTTCTTCTCGATCCTGCTGAAAAAACACGGTGTGGACCCGGTGCGCGATGTGGAGTGGCGCCTGTATCCCGCCGACTTGCTGGGCACTGCGCTGGAGCGTGGCGAAGTGCAGGCAGTGAGCGGCAGTGACCCGTTCATGTACCGCCTGATCAAGTCTGGCGTGGCGCGTGAACTGTCTACCAATCTGGTAGAGGAATACGCCAACCTCAGCTGCTGCGTGGTCGGCGTCACCGGCAAACTGGTGCGTGAAGACAAGCGCGTGGTCGCGGCCTTGACCCAGGCGATCCTCGAAGCCCACGACTATTCCGTGCAGCACCCGGAAGAAGTTGCCAAAGGCTTCCAGGCCCATGCATTGAATACGTCGATAGAGGAAGTGCAGGCGATCCTCCACGACCACACCCACGGTCACCACGCGGTGGGCGCGGCATTGACCAGGGAAATCCTCACCTACGTCACCGACTTGAAAACCGTCGAAGTGATCAGCAAGAGCACTGACCCGGTGGAGTTTGCCAAGGAGATCACCGCCGATGTCTTCAGCTGATGCGACAACCCTGAACCCGTCCCTGGCGTTCAAAGTCCGGTGGCAAGGCGTGGCGGTGGTTGGGGCCTGGCTGGCCGTCGCGCTGCTGATCAGCTTCTGGCCCAACGCGACGCGTAATTGGCCGATGACCCAAGGCCTGGCCAACCTGTGTGTGGGTATTGCGGGGCTGTACGTCGTGTTGAGCCTGTTGGGGCGCACGGTATCCAAGCTTGGCCAGCGCTTGCGCAATGCCGGTCCTTGGCTGATCGCCTTACCGGTGCTGCTCGGGGGCTGGGAGCTGTTGACCGCCAAACTGGCACTGTTGCCGGTGCCGTTTTTTGCGCCGCCCCAGGCGTTGCTGGCGGTGTATATCGAAGACTACGCGCGCCTGGCCGACAGCCTGTTGCACTCGGCATTGCTGCTAGGCTCGGGCGTGGCGCTGGGGACGATCACCGGGTTTATCGCCGGGGTGGCGATCGGGTGGTCCACGCGCATCGGTTACTGGCTGCACCCGGTGTTGCGCATCCTCGGGCCGGTGCCGTCGACGGCGTTGTTGCCGCTGTGCTTTTTTCTGTTTCCCAGCAGTTGGAGTGCCAGTGTATTTCTGATCGCCCTGGCCACCTGGTTTCCGGTCACGGTGCTGACCTGGTCTGGCGTGGCGAGTGTGGACAAAGCCTATTACGACGTAGCCCGTACCCTTGGTGCCAAGCAGGCTTTTCTGATTTTCAAGGTGGCGATTCCCGCAGCGTTGCCGCATGTATTCGTCGGCCTGTTCATGGGCCTGGGGGCGTCGTTTTCGACCCTGGTGGTGGCAGAAATGATGGGCGTCAAATCCGGCATCGGCTGGTACCTGCAATGGGCCCAGGGCTGGGCCGCCTACGCCAATATGTACGCCGCCTTGCTGATCATGGCGCTCGCTTGTTCGGGGTTGATCACCGGGTTGTTCCTGGTGCGTGACCGGTTGTTGGCCTGGCAGAAAGGATCTATGAAATGGTAGCCCTGGCACACGCAGTATCGGCGTCGGAAAGTTTGGCGCTGCGGATAGAAAACCTGAGCCATGGTTTTGCCCTGGACGGCCAGCATCTGCCGGTGCTGGAGCGGGTTTCGTTGGACGTGGCGCCGGGCGAGTTCGTGGCGTTGCTCGGGCCTTCGGGGTGTGGCAAGTCAACCTTGCTGCGCTTGGTGGCCGGCCTGGAGCCCGCGGACTCCGGCCGCTTGCTGGCCGACGGTGAGGCGATCACCGGCCCGGACCCCAGCCGTGTGGTGGTGTTCCAGGACCCGACGCTCTACCCGTGGCGCCGTGTATGGGACAACGTCGCTGTTGGCCTGGAAGCCCAGGGCCTGCTTAAGACCCATGCGGCCAAGGTTGATGAAGCCCTGGAAAAAGTCGGCCTCAGCCAGTTCGCCCGCGCCTATCCCCGGCAGTTGTCGGGTGGCATGGCGCAGCGAGTGGCTTTGGCCCGTGCACTGGTCAATCAACCACGCCTGCTGATCCTCGATGAGCCGTTGGGCAAGCTCGACTCCCTGACCCGTATCACCCTGCAAAAGGAGCTGATCGACTTGTGGCAGCGCCAGGGCTATACGGCTTTGTTGGTGACTCACGATGTGGAAGAAGCCTTGCTGCTGGCCAATCGCGTGATTGTCTTCAGCGATCGCCCCGCCAGGATCCAGGCACAACTGACGATCGACCGCGCGTACCCCCGGCACCGCGACGATCCTTACCTGGTGGACCTGCGACGGCAGATTCTGGGCCTGCTGGGGTTGGGTGAAAACTGGTAGCCGACGGCGCTACTGTGTAGGCCCTACCTGTGCGCATCGAAGCGCGGCAAAAGATCGGCAAGGCGGTGCAGGGGGCAGCCGCGACCTGCATTAATCACAGGCGAAAAAAAACCGGCTGATCAGGCCGGTTTGGGGTTCCCGCCAGCAGCGCGGGGTTAAACGTTGTTGCCTTGCAAGCGATCAGCACCGCCTTCAGCCAGGCCACGTTCCTGCAGACGATCAGCACCGCCTTCAGCCAGGCCACGTTCCTGCAGACGATCAGCACCGCCTTCAGCCAGGCCACGTTCCTGCAGACGATCAGCCCCGCCTTCCGCCAGGCCACGTTCTTGCAGACGATCAGCACCACCTTCGGCGATACGACGTTCCAGCAGGCGGTCCGAACCGTTTTCGGCAACGCGGTTACCTTGCAGGCGGTCCGAGCCACCCTCTGCGACACGATTTTCGATCAGGCGATCCGAGCCGCCTTCAGCAACGACAGGGTGAGCAAATGCGTTTGCAGCGAGTACCGAGAAAGCGAGGCTAAGCAAGATTTGGCGTTTCATGAGGGTGTGCTCCGAGTGTTTTAGTTGGGTTGTTGCTGGTATGGGGTTGATGTTACGCGTTGCATTTTTTAAGAGAACTTCATTGGGCTGATGGTGACTATCGACGTCAGCGATGGCTCGTTCCGCCGAGCCATCGCAGGGCCGGTCAAGGCATCTGCGGCAGTTCCTGCGGGCGCAGGTCGAACACCAGCACCTCGGCGTCTTCGCCGTGGCCCAGGCGGATCTGCCGTTCATCCCGCACACGGGCACCGTCGCCTTCCTGCAAGCGTTGGCCGTTGACTTCAACGCTGCCTCGGGCCACATGGATGTACACATGCCGATCGGGCGCCAGGTCCAAGGTTGCGGCCTCGTCGCCGTTGAACAGCCCGGCGTACACCCGTGCGTCCTGGCGCACGCTGAGGGAGCCATCGCTGCCGTCCGGCGAGATGATCAACTGCAGGCGCCCACGTTTCTGCGCCTCGCTGAAGTGCTCCTGCTGATAGCGCGGTTCGGCGCCGGCTTGATTCGGCACGATCCAGATCTGCAGGAAGTGCACACCACGGGTCTGGCTGTGGTTGAACTCGCTGTGGGCCACGCCGCTGCCGGCACTCATCAGTTGCACATCACCTGGGCGGATCACCGAGCCCGTGCCCAGGGTGTCTTTGTGTTCCAGCGCGCCTTCCAGCACATAGGAGAAGATCTCCATGTCGCGGTGCGGGTGCTGGCCGAAACCTTTGCCGGCCGCGACGCGGTCATCGTTGATCACCAGCAGGTCGGAAAAGCCTTGTTCTTTCGGGTTCCAGTAGTTGGCGAACGAGAAGGTGTGGAACGACTTCAACCAACCGTGATTGGCGGCGCCGCGTTCGGAAGCTTTGCGAAGGGTCAGCATGGTTTTGTCCTCAAGTGGGAGCGGGCTGCGACATGCAGGGCTCCGGCGTTGAGAAGAAGGTTAATGGTTACTGAAACATTCATTAAGAAGATGAAAACTGAATAACTGTCTCTCGTGAGTTGACAGTGGTGGACGTGCCATAATGCCGTCCGCACTCCTTGACGATGGATCCTCCCCGATATGAAAACCGTGGCCATGGCGCTGTTTCCGGACTTCCTCCTGCTCGACATGGCCGGGCCGCTGGAAGTATTTTCGATTGCCAATCGCTACCTGCCGGCGGCGGAGCACTACCGGATCCTCACCCTCGGCACCGAGCCCGGCCCGCTGCGTGCCTCCAATGGCGTAGCGGTGCAGACTGATCTGTTACTGGACCAGGCCCAGGACGCCTATGACCTGTTGCTGGTGCCCGGTGGTCCCGGTGCCTACAACGAATGCCACCCCGCGTTGCTGCCCTGGCTCAAGGCAGCAGCCCCGCGGGCGCGGCGCTTCGGTTCTATCTGCACCGGGGCCTTTGTGCTTGGGCATGCCGGACTGCTGGACAATCACCGCGTGACCACCCATTGGCACTACACCGAGCGGCTGATCAAGGCGTTCCCCAAGGCTATTGTCGAAACTGATCGTATCTATTTGCAGGACGGTCGCTTGATCACCTCGGGCGGCGTTACGGCCGGTATCGACCTGGCACTGTCGGTGGTGGCCCAGGACCACGGCAAGCAAGTCGCGGTGGACGTGGCCAAGGTGCTGCTGGTGGTGATGAAGCGCCAGGGCGGGCAAGCCCAGTTCAGCCCGATGACGGCGGCGGTTGCGCCTCAAGAAACCGCGATTACCCGTGTGCAGAACCATGTGCTCGAACATCTGTGCCAACCCTTCACCATCGAGTCCATGGCCGCGTTGGCTGGCATGAGTGCGCGGCATTTTGCGCGGCTGTTCGCCAAGGAGGTGCAGATGACGCCCATGGCGTTCCTGCAAGGCGCGCGCATCGACCGCGCCCGGCAGTTGCTGGAAACCACTGACCTGCCGCTCAAGACCGTGGCGTTCCACGCAGGCTTCGGCAGCGTGCGGCATATGCGCTTTTTGTTCAGCGAGAAACTGGGCCTGAACCCGACCCAATACCGACAACAGTTCAGTTAACGACAGAATGTCCGTGTTGCGCACCCGAATGTCCGTGTCGCTCCCCGTGCCAGCATTGTCCTGCCATCCCCAGGTGGCAAGATAGCGTCAGGCCCATGGAAAAGGATGCGCAGACGCCCAAGGCCGGGCGTTTCAGCGCTTTTACACGCATGAATAACCCTCAGGCGATTGACATTAATGGCACGCAGCGCTTCGGCGCTTATGTCTTTCACCGGCAACAGCGGCGGGTCAGCAAGGCTGGCTGGCCGGTGCCCTTGGGGGGACGTGCGCTGGATATCCTCACGGTGTTGCTAGAAACACCCGGGCAATTTATCAGCAAGGCGACGTTGATCGAGCGGGTCTGGCCGAACAGCGTGGTGGAGGAGAACAACCTGCGCGTGCACATCGCAGCACTGCGCCGTGCCCTCGATGGGCAGCGCTATATCCTCAACGACCCCCAGCGTGGCTATTGCTTCGCAGTCAAGCTGCAGGAAGGGCTGCCAGCCACGTTGCCCCGCCACAATCTGAGCGCACGGCTCAGCGCGGTGATGGGCTGCGAGGCATTGCTGGGTGTACTGGTGCGGCGTCTGTCCGGGCTGCAGTTGATGACGCTCACCGGCTGCGCCGGCGTCGGCAAGAGCACCCTGGCCCTGGCGTTGGCCGAACGCGTATTGCCGCGCTACCGGGATGGCGTGTGGTGGGTCGACCTGGCCACCGTCGAGGCGCCGGTGGCCATGCTGCGCCACCTGGCCACGGCATTGCATCTGGAGCCCATCGCCAGTGCCACCGAGCTGGGCCATCAATTGGCCTCCCGCCAGCTCTTGCTGGTGCTGGATGGCGCCGACCTGCTGCTGGGCGCGTGCCGGCACCTGGTGCGGGTGCTGCGCGAAAAAGCGCCCCAGGTCAGCGTGCTGGTCAGCAGCCGTGAAGCCCTGCATGTCGCGGGCGAGTGGGTGCAACGCGTGCCCCGGTTGGCAGTGCCTGCACCGTCGGCGCTGGGCAGTGTTGAGCAGGCGATGGCGTATCCGGCCGTGCAGTTGTTTGCGGCGCGGGCAAGCGCCGGTCAGCAGGGGTTTGTGCTGCGGCCCCAGGACCTGGCGCCGCTGCGCGATATCTGCCGGCGCCTTGATGGCATCCCACTGGCCCTTGAACTGGCCGCCGCCCAGGTCGATGCGCTCGGCGTGCGCGGCTTGCAGCAGCAACTGAGCAAAGGCTTGCAGGTGCTGACCCGCGGCCGGCGTACGGCGGTGGAACGCCATCAATCCCTGACTGCCGCCCTGGACTGGACCTACCAACGCCTGAGCCTGCCGGAGCGCTGGCTGTTCCTGCAGTTGAGTTTGTTCAAGATGGCCGTGACCTTGCCCACCTTGAGCAAGCTGGTCAGCGGGACTGAATTGGAGCACGCTGACCTGTCGTACCTGCTGGGGCGCTTGGTTGATACCTCGCTGCTAAGCCTTGAACCTGGCCCGGGCCTTGCGCGCTACCGCCTGCTCAACTGCGTGCGCAGCTATGCCCTGGCGCAGCTGCGTGACCCGGAGCAGGTGGCGCGCTTGCAGCAGGGTTATGGGCATTACCTGGGGCCGTTTTCAGGCCGGCCGTTTGTCCTGCAACTCGTCGAGCAGGCGGCGTACGCGGACTAGGTCAGGGGTGGCAAAACCTTCAGTGAACCGCGCGTAAATCGAGCCCAGCAAGTCCCGTGCAGCCTCTAGACGGCCTTGGGACTGCCACACACCCGCCAGTGACGTTGCACAGCGCAATTCCCAGGCCAGCGCGCCTTGCTGGTGCGCCAGGCCCAGGGCCTCCAGCAACAGTGCTTCGGCTGCGTGGGCATCGGTCATGCTTTCGGCGTGTACCCGCAGGATTTCCGGGGTGCACCAGCCCGCGTCGCCGGCGCGGGCACGGTCGAACCCGGGCGCGTCCACGGCGTGGGAACCCAGCGTGACGAGGATGTCCTCGATCAACCCCAGGCCTTGCAGGTCCTTGTGCCCGAGGATTCCCGCGTAGTGGCCTGCCCAGGTCTTGAATAACTGCACCGAATGCTTGTGGGCGTGTTCCAACAGCAACGCCTGCAGGGTTTGGGCGGCGTCTTCGTCACCGTTGTAGCGGGCGATGACCACGCCCGCCAGGGCCAGGGTGTAACAGATTGAGGTGCCATGATTGATCTGCTGCGCCAACCCCAGCGCTTGGCTGGCGGTGCGCCAGGCTTGCTCGGGAAAGCCTTGCAACCACAGGATTCGCGCCAGCACCGTGAGTGAGGCGACGCTCTGGTCGTATTGCACACCGATGCCGTGGGCAAACCGGTTGAGGTGGCCACTGTGCGCCATGCGTTGGATCACTTGCTCGGCATTGTGCCGGGCGAGTGCCTGGTTGCCGTTGTAGTGCTGGGCCAGTACGCGCAAGCGCTGGGCGCTGATGTCCAGTTGCGGGTCGGTGCGTGGGTCGAGACGATCGAACTGCAGACTGTGCGCCAGCGCCTGGCGATACTGGCCAGCACACAGGTTCACCGCCATATGCCCGGAAACCGCACGCAATTGCCCTGGGACATCTTCGCTCGCGTCGGCCAAACGCCGTGCACTGACAAACGCGGCAATGGTCTGCGGGGCACCGCCCATGGCGTGATAGGACAGGCTGCCCAGCGCCAACTGCAGTTGCATCGTCAAACGGGGGCAGGGCGAGACGGCCTGGTCCATCAACGCCAGCGCCTTGTCCACGTACAAGCGGTGTTCCCTGAGCAACGACAACTCTTGCCACAGTGGCATTGCGCTGACCGTCAAGCGAATCGCCAGCAGGTGTTCGCCCTCCTGCGCGAGCCCCCAGTCGAGGGCCGAGCGGATATCTTCACGCAGCGGTGCATAGCGGTCGATCCAGGCTTGAGTGGCGACCGACTCCCAATCCTCGCGCGCCTGTTCCATCAGCGCCAGGCAGCGCTCGACGTGGCGGTCGCGGGTGGCGTCCAGTTCTTGGGCAACGCTAAGCTTTTCCAGGGCGTAGGTGCGGGTGATGTCCAGCAGGCGATAGACCATCTCGTCATCACCGGCTTCTACATTGAGCAACGACTTGGCAACCAATTGCGTGATCGAGGCCAGCACCTCGGTCGGCGCGACCTGTCCCCCGGCAATCACCGCCGCCGCGCTGGCCAGGCTGAACCCGCCGCGAAACACGGCCAGGCGACGCAGGCAGATCTGCTCGCAGGCCGTGAGCAGTTCAAAGCTCCAGTCCAGCGTGGCCCGCAGGGTTTGATGGCGGGGCAGGGCACTGCGCCGACCGCGGGTCAGCAAACGGAAGTTGTCCTCCATTTGCACCAGTAGACCTGGCAAGCCAAAGCGTTCGATCTGCGCCGCCACCAACTCGATCGCCAGGGGAATGCCGTCCAGGCGCTGGCAGATATCGATCGCCAGCGGCAGTTCGGCGTCGCTCAGTTCAAAGCTGTCCTGGTGGGACATGGCCCGTTCGATCAACAATTGCAGGGCCGGATAGCCCAACGCCTGGGCGCGGTTGCCGGCGGCCGGCGGGCAGGCCAGGGGCTCCAGGCGCTGCACGTACTCACCTTCGGCGCGCAGTGCCTCGCGGCTGGTCGCCAGGATATGCAGCCTCGGCGCGTGGCGTAGCAGGGTTTCGCTGATCAGGGCGATGTCGTCCAGCAGGTGCTCGCAGTTATCGATCACCAGCAGCACCTGGCGTTCCTGCAGGCTGCGGGCGAACGCGACCAGGGGCTCATGCTCAGTGTGGGTGAGGTCGAGCAGCGCTGCGAGGTTGGGCAAGATCATCGACGGCGCACTCAGCGGCGCCAGGTCCAGAAAACGTATGCCGTCGCGGTAATGCCCGATCAGCAGTTCCGCCACCCGCAGCGCGACAGTGGTCTTGCCGATCCCGCCGGCGCCGGTGAGGGTGATAAAGCGCTGTTCGGGCAGTTGCTGCACCAGGCTGTCGATCAGGGCCTGGCGCCCGAGCATCCGGGTACGGCGCAGCGGCAGGTTGTGGCACGTGCCTTGCGGGGCGCCCTCGGTGGGTAGCGTCATCGGTTCGATGCTCAGTGGCGCAACAAAACTGTAGCCGCGCTGGGCGACGGTCACGATATAGCGCTGCCCGGCCTGGCCATCGCCCAAGGCCTTGCGCAACGCCGCCATATGCACCCGCAGGTTGCCGTCTTCCACCACACTTTTGGGCCAGACGCGGGCGATCAATTCCTGCTTGCTCACGACATTGCCGGCCTGTTCGAGCAGGATCAGCAGGATCTCCACTGCGCGCCGCCCCAGGCGCAACGGGCGACCGGCCTCCAGCACCAGGCGCTGGCGCGGGTGGATGCGATAGGGGCCGAAATGCACAGCCTGGTCGCTGAGGTCACTCATGGAAGGCCATGCTCGAAAAGGACAGAGCGGCCAGCATATTCCAGGTAAGCACCGACCACTAGGCTGCGATCACTTGAGGCTTATGGCGTAAGTAGCGATTTCGCCAGGTCATGGGATTGACGCCTTCGCTGCGGGTGAACATATGGCAAAAGTGCGCTTGGTCGCAAAACCCGCATTCCAGGCTGATTTGCGTCAGGCTCAGGGATGAACTGGTGATCAGTTCCTTGGCCCGTTGGATGCGCTGTTGACGGATCCACTCCTGCGGCGACAACCCGGTGGTGCACTTGAACGCACGGGAGAAATGGCTGCGTGACAACGCGCAGGCCTGGGCCAGGTCGGCAATGGCCAGGCTTTCGCCGAGGTTGGCCAGGATCAGTTGCTTGGCGATGCGCTCGCGCCGAGGGCACAGGCCTCCGGTGGCGGACAGACGAGGGGCATATTGCTCGAGTCGGGCCATGACAAATATCCGCAGTCGATGGGAGCGTTCCCGGTGGATGGATGCAGTGTAGACGGGGCCCATCTTGTTGCCGGACCATCCGGCTGACGAGTTAATCGTTGTTAATTTCGCCAGGTGCCGAGCTGGAAAAGACAGCACAGGCATGCAATGCAGGGCGCTTTTCCCATGCTTATCTGTAGGCTTGCCAACCGTTTGGACATGCCCCTATGAACCGCAACGACCTGCGCCGCGTCGACATGAACCTGCTGGTGATTTTCGAAGCGCTGATGTTCGAGAAGAACCTGACCCGTGTCGCCGAAAAGCTCTTTATGGGGCAGCCGGCGGTGAGTGCGGCCTTGGGGCGTCTGCGCGATCTGTTCGACGACCCGTTGCTGCTGCGTAATGGGCGGGGCATGGAGCCCACGCCACGCGCCGTGGCGATACTCAAGGAGTTGCAACCGGCCATGGACACTATTTCCGGCGCCGTCAGCCGTGCCAAGGATTTCGACCCTTCTACCAGTTGTGCGGTGTTCCGCATCGGCCTCTCGGACGACGCTGAATTTGGCCTGTTCCCACCCCTGCTTAGTCAACTGCGCGAGGAGGCCCCAGGGATAATCGTGGTGGTTCGCCGGGCTAATTACCTCTTGATGTCGTCGTTGCTGGCCAGTGGGGAGATCACGGTAGGGGTGAGCTACACCACCGAGTTGCCGGCGAATGCCAAGCGCAAGAAACTGCGGGACATTCCGTGCAAGGTCTTGCGTGGGGATGACGGTGCTGCACCGCTGACCTTGGATGACTACTGTGAGCGCCCCCATGCGATGGTGTCGTTTTCCGGGGATTTGAGCGGCAACATTGACCTGGACCTTGCGCGCATCGGCCGGGCGCGGCGGGTGGTGTTGGCCGTGCCGCAGTTCAGCGGATTGCGGGCGCTGTTGGCGGGCACCCAGATTATCGCGACGGTGCCCGATTATGCGGCGTGTGCGTTGACCGAAGGCACCGCCTTGCGCGCGGAGGACCCGCCGTTCGCCATCGACGCGGCGGAGTTGTCGATGGTGTGGAGTGGGGTGCATGACAATGATCCGGCGGAACGCTGGTTGCGGGCGCGGATTGGGGAGCATATGGCGCGGGTGGTTTGATCTTTTGAGTCCATATCCATTTCTGCGGTAACGACTGCTATTGGTTCCGCCCTTGCGCACGCTCCAAAGCCTGCGTTCGGTCAGCGTGTTTTACGGGGGCGCCGAAGATCAAAAACCAAAGCGCGGCAGTCTTATAGCCGACCGGTATTCTGTGGTCGAACTCGGTCAAAAACTGTGGGAGCGGGCTTGCTCGCGAATGCGGTGGGTCAGTTACAGATATATCAACTGACCCACCGCATTCGCGAGCAAGCCCGCTCCCACATTTGGGTCTGCCTCTATCAGCCGATATCTTGCTGCTCTTGATCTGGCTGTTGATCGTGATCTCGGGCAACCCCACCAAACAGCACGTACATCCAATTTTCCCCACCGCACCCCCGGCAAACTCCCCCTCATCGCTGAAACATCAAGGCAGAGGGACATCCCATGGACCCAGCAGCAAAACCCGGCCCCGACGAAGTCGTCACCCTCGTCGTCAAACACCTGATCAAACAAGGCCATGAAGCCGACTACGAAGCCTGGCTACGCCGCATCGTGCGCATCGCCGGCGACCGTCCTGGCCACCTCGGTGTCGACGTAGTGCGCAGCAAGCAGGGCAAACTGGCACTGTTCACCTGCATATTGCGCTACCGCTCCACCGACGACCTTGAAACCTGGCTCGACTCTCCCGAACGCAAGACCTTGATCGCCGAAGCCACTCCGATGCTGGCCGAAGGCGACAACACCGAAATCGGCGCGGTTAACGAATTCTGGTTCAACCCCGAATCTGAAAACGCCGCCAAGCCGCCGCGTTGGAAACAGGCGGTGGTCACCTTGTGCGTCATCCTGCCGCTGACCCTGCTGGTACCCATCGTGTGGGGCCCGGTATTGCGCCTGCACCCGTTCCTGTCCAACTACGTGGTCGCCACGTTCCTGGTCACCGTGACTATCGTTGTGCTGGTGGTCTACCTGCTGATGCCGGCGGCCACCCGCCTGTTCGCTCCCTGGCTTGAAGCCTCTGTAAAGGAAACCCTATGAACGCCGATCTGATTCTGTTCAATGGCCAGTTCCACACTGTGGACCGTGAAAACCCACGCGCCACTGCCGTCGCGATCCGCGAGGGGCGCTTTGTCGCCGTGGGCAGTGACGGTGAAGCCATGGCCCTGCGCGGCAGTGGCACCCAGGTCATCGACCTCAAGGGCCGTACCGTCATCCCCGGCCTCAATGACTCCCACTTGCACCTGATCCGTGGCGGCTTGAACTACAACCTCGAACTACGCTGGGAAGGCGTGCCGTCCCTGGCCGATGCCCTGCGTATGCTCAAGGACCAGGCCGACCGTACGCCAACCCCGCAATGGGTGCGCGTGGTGGGGGGTGGAACGAGTTCCAGTTCGCCGAAAAACGCATGCCGACCCTGGAAGAGTTGAACCAGGCAGCGCCCGATACGCCGGTGTTCGTGCTGCACCTGTACGACCGCGCCTTGCTCAACCGTGCTGCGCTGCGCGTGGCCGGCTACACCAAGGACACGCCAAACCCGCCGGGTGGCGAGATCGTGCGTGACAGCCACGGCAACCCTACCGGCATGCTGGTGGCCCGTCCCAACGCGATGATCCTGTATTCGACGCTCGCCAAAGGCCCGAAACTGCCGCTGGAATACCAGGTCAACTCGACTCGCCAGTTCATGCGTGAACTCAATCGCCTGGGCCTGACCAGCGCCATTGATGCCGGCGGCGGTTTCCAGAATTATCCGGACGATTACGCAGTGATCGAGCAACTGGCCAAGGACGAACAGTTGACGGTGCGTATCGCCTACAACCTGTTCACCCAGAAGCCCAAGGAAGAACTCAGCGACTTCAAGCAGTGGACCGGCAGCGTCACCCTGCACCAGGGCGATGACTACCTGCGCCACAACGGCGCGGGCGAGATGCTGGTGTTCTCGGCGGCAGACTTTGAAGACTTCCTTGAGCCACGCCCGGATTTGCCGTTGAGCATGGAGCAGGAGCTGGAGCCGGTGGTACGCCACCTGGTGGAGCAGCGCTGGCCGTTCCGCCTGCACGCGACCTATGACGAATCCATCTCGCGCATGCTCGACGTGTTCGAGAAGGTCAACCGCGACATCCCGTTTAACGGCTTGCCGTGGTTCTTCGACCACGCCGAAACCATCACCCCGAAAAATATCGAGCGTGTGCGCGCCCTCGGCGGGGGGATCGCGATCCAGGACCGCATGGCATTCCAGGGCGAGTACTTTGTCGAGCGCTACGGCGCCAAGGCCGCCGAAGCCACGCCGCCGATCAAGCGCATGCTCGCCGAAGGCGTGCCGGTCGGGGCGGGCACTGATGCCACGCGGGTGTCGAGCTACAACCCGTGGACTTCGTTGTACTGGATGGTCAGCGGCCGCACCGTCGGTGGCCTGGAACTGCACGCCGAGGGCCTGCCGCGCCTCACCGCGTTGGAGCTGTTCACCCATGGCAGCGCCTGGTTCTCGTCCGAGCAGGGCAAGAAGGGCCAGATCAAGGTCGGGCAGTTGGCCGACGTGGCGGCACTGTCGGCGGACTTCTTCAGCGTCGACGAAGAGGCCATCAAGTGGATCGAGTCGGTACTGACCGTGGTCGGTGGCAAGGTGGTCTACGGCGCCGGTGACTTCGAAGATTACGCACCGCCGCGCGTTCCGGTGCTGCCGGATTGGTCGCCGGTGGTCAAGGTGCCAGGGCACTGGCGCCCAAGCTCGCCCTTGCAGGCTCAGGTGCACCAATGCAGCGGCCCGTGCGGCGTGCATTCCCATAGCCATGAAAAGGCGCGCCTTTCCAGTGTGCCGGTCAGCGACTTCCAGGGTTTCTGGGGGGCGTTTGGCTGCTCGTGCTTTGCCTTCTGAATTCCATACATCCCTAAAGGAGTTACCCCATGCCTTACTCGCGCTTGAACAAAGATGACGCCGTGGTCCTGTTGGTCGATCACCAGACCGGCCTGATTTCTCTGGTACAGGACTTCTCCCCGAACGAATTCAAGAACAACGTGCTGGCGTTGGCTGACGTCGCCAAATTCTTCAACCTGCCGACCATCCTGACCACCAGTTTTGAAAGCGGTCCCAACGGTCCACTGGTTCCAGAGCTCAAAGCCCTGTTCCCGGACGCCCCGTACATCGCCCGCCCTGGCCAGATCAACGCCTGGGACAACGAAGATTTCGTCAAGGCGGTCAAGGCGACCGGCCGCAAGCAGATCATCATTGCCGGCGTGGTGACGGATGTGTGCGTCGCGTTCCCGACCCTGTGTGCCCTCGATGAAGGCTTTGAGGTGTTCGTGGTCACCGATGCCTCCGGTACCTTCAACGAAACCGTGCAACAAGCTGCCTGGGCGCGCATGACGGCCGCCGGTGCGCAACTGGTGAACTGGTTCGCCGTGGCCTGCGAGCTGCAAGTGGACTGGCGCAACGACATGGAAGGCCTGGCCAACCTGCTGTCGCCGCGCATTCCCAACTACCGCAACCTGATGAACAGCTACTCGGCGTTCACTGCCAAGTAACTAGCCTTCAAGGATGTAGGTAATTCCCTGTGGGAGGGGCTTGCTCCCGAATGCAGTGTGTCAGTCCCAGCATCTGTGACTGACCCACTGCATTCGGGAGCAGGCCCCCTCCCACATTTGTTCGTGTTTCCCTATTTTGGTTTGTGGCGTGCCCACTAAACCGCTATAAAAACCGCAAATGTCCACCGAGAAGCGACAATGAACCCCTTCGAAGACATGCGCCTGTTCTGCCAGGTCATGGAGTCCGGCAGTTTCACCGCCGCCGCCGAGCAATTGGGGCTGTCCAAGCAGTTCGTCAGCCGCCGCCTGATCCAACTGGAAGACCGCCTGGGCGTACGCCTGCTCAACCGTTCCACGCGCCGGCTGGACGTCACGCCACTCGGCCAGAGCTACTACGAGTCCGCCTTGCGCCTGCTCAGTGAAGTCGAGCAGGTGGAGCAGGGCATCGCCGGCCAGAACAGCGAACCCCGCGGTACCATTCGCCTGAGCGCGCCTTTGTCGTTTGCCATGGCCCACCTGGGTTGCCTGTTGCCGCTGTTCCTGCGGCGCTATCCCCAGGTCGCGGTGGAGGTGGACTTGAGCGACCGCCCCGTGGACCTGATCGGCGAAGGCTACGACCTGGTGCTGCGCATCGGCACCCTGGAAGACTCCACCTTGATTGCCCGTCGCATCGCCAGCATTCCCCGGGTGTACTGCGCCAGCCCCGACTACCTGGCCCTGCGCGGTACGCCGCATAAACCCGACGACCTCGCCGAACACGATTGCCTGCCCTACGGCCATGGTCGTCAGGTGCAGTGGCGCTTCAAGGGCAAGGTGCAGGCGCTGAACGTCAGCGGGCGCATGCGTGTGAACAACGGCGACCTGCTGCGCGACACGGCCATCGCCGGCCTGGGCGTGACCTACCTGCCGACCTTTATCGTCGGCGACGCGTTGAAGGACGGCCGCCTGGTCACCGTCCTCGACGAATTCGCCCCCGAGGCCCTGACCCTGTCAGCGGTTTACCCGCAACACCGGCAAGGCTCGCGGCCGGTGCAGGCACTGGTGGAGTTCCTGCGTGAACGCCTGGCTAGCGGCTGTTGAACAGCTGGCGGATCAGGTGGGGCGTGCTACCGGTCCAGCGCTTGAATGAACGGCGAAAGTTTGCCGCGTCGTTGAAGTTCAGGTACGCCGCCACTTCGTCATTGCTGTAACCCTTGACCTGATACAGGTGCAGCGCCACCTGCTTGCGCACACGGTCAACCTGCTGCTGAAAGCCGGTGGCATGTTTATGCAGCTTGCGCTTGAGGGTCGCCGGGCTCATGGCGAAGGCGTGCGCGGCCTGTTCCAGGCTTGGCGGCTGGCGCACCTGCTCGTGCAGGTAGTCGTAGAGACAATCAAGAAAACTGCTGGTGAAACCCAGCTGTTCGATCTGCTCGCGGGCGTGTTGGCGCGCGACTTGGCCTGCGGTGGCCGAGGCGCCGGGCCACGCGCGGATGAGGTGTTCGCGGGGGATGCTCAGCATGTCCAGCGGTCGCTCGAAACGCGTGTCTTCCCCCAGGTGCACCCAATACTGTTCGACATAACGCGGTTCGGCATGGCTGAAGCTGGCCGTCCACGGCAGGCGCTCGCCGCTGAGCCATTGGCTCATGGCAACCAGTGAGGTCATGCTGGCTTCGAGCAGGAAGCGCCAGTGTTCACCGGCGCCGCAACTGTCCAGCCAGTACAGGTAGGCGTGGTGCTCATCCAGCTCCAGTTGCAGGGTGACCAGCGGGCTGAGCAACACCTGTTGCTGGATCAGAATGTCCAGGGCCTGGTGCAGGTTCTGTGCATGACCCAACGCGTGGCTGGCGGCGCCGTAGTAGCCGGGCAACAGGCGTTGGCCAAACAGAAAACTGCTGTCATCCGCGTCCAGTAACTTGCGACTGTTGCCGATCAATCCGAGGAACTGCTGCGGGCTCAACCGCGCAGTGCCGGCCAGGATGTCTTCGTGGAACAAGCCGGTGCCGCGCAGCAGGCGATGGCTGTCGATGTCCCGGGACAGGGCCAGGTCGATCAGCGTGGCCGGTTGGTAGTGACCGGGAATAAAGCGGCTGTCGGCTTCGTACCAGCTGGTTTTGACGGCCATCTCAGGCGCTTTTCGCCAGGGGCTGCTTGGCCCTGGCCAGGGCCAGGTTGAGGCGCTTGAGCAGGTCGTGGGGCGGCTCGTTCAGGGCCATGACCACGGCAGTGGTCGCCGCCAGTTGCAGACGTTCACCGTGCAGCCGGGTTTTGTGGGCCAGGCCGCGCACTGCCTGTTGCAATTCCAGCGCCAGCGCCTTGGCCTGGCGCTCGCCGGTATTGGGCAGCAGCACCACAAACCGATCGCCGGCCAGGCGGCACAGCAGGTCCTGCCGGCGCAGGTTGAGCAACAACAAATGGCTGAGGGCCTGCAGCACCGCGTCGCCCTCGGCATGCCCGTAGGCCTGGTTGATGGCGGCGAAGTTGTCCAGGTCCAGAGCCAGCAGCGACAGGGGTTGTTGCTGGGTGTGGCTGTCCTGCAGGCTGTCGGCCAGCTGGCGCTTGAGGTAGTCGGCACCGGCCAAGGGGGTGAGTTTGTCGAACAGCCGATGCTCGCGAAACAACCGCTCGCGCTTTTCCATCTGCGCGCTGATCGCCAGTTGCTCGCGGTGCCAATGGTAGATGCCGATGGTCAGCAGGATCATGCCCACCGGCATTGGTCCGGATTCCAGCCAGTGGTCCCAGGTGATGCTGTCGGGCAGGCGGATGAATTCGTCGAGGCTGTCGATCCACCAGGAGAAAAAGATGCATGACAGGCCTAGCGCCAGGTAGTTGGTGACGCGCCCGGCGGGGCGGCTTTTCAGCACCAGGCCCAGCCAGACCAACGCCAACAGCGCGGAGCCGCCTTCGCCGACGATATCCAGCCACACCCATTCGCTGAAGCTTTTCAACTCGCCGCAGGCCAGGTGCAGGATCAGCCCGAGGTTGGCCGCGATCAGCAACAGGGAGAGTTTCCAGCGGTGGGGCTTGAGCACGGAAAACATGGCCGCGAGTCCTTGGGCAAATAAGCGATGGGCGCCAGCACAGCAGATGGATGTGACGGTTGCGTGACGGTGGGGAGGGGTCGAATCAGCTCATCCGTCCAGGCATTAAAAATCAAAAATGGGGGAGGGGGCTTGCCCCCGATAGCGGTGTGTCAGCGGAAAATCAGGTGACTGACCTACCGCCATCGAGGGCAAGCCCCCTCCCACAGTTGATCTTCACAGGTCATATCAGCTCATTTCACATCGAATCCCAGCGTAGAGCCCTTGTTTACGGGCCTTCACGCCACCCCTTGTCACAGAACCGTCATCCCCCACCCCTAGCGTGCCCTTCCAGTTGCCGGGCCTCTTGCCTGGCGCCAACGGATTCTTGGGGAGGATTGCATGTACAAGCGCACCGGGCTCGTCGGCTTCACGCTTACTGCCTTGGCCCTGGCAATTGCCAGCGAGCGGCTTTCGGCGGCCGAAGTGAGCAACACCGAGCACGTCGAAGTGGTCGGCCAGGCGGCAGCCATGGATCAGGCGCTCAAGGAGCAACGCAGCGCCGACAGCATCAAGAGCGTGGTGCATGCCGACGGCGTGGCCCAGTTGCCGGATGAAAACGTCGCCGAAGCGGCGCAGCGCCTGCCGGGTATCAGCGTGGAACGCGACCAGGGCGAAGGGCGCTTTGTCAGCGTGCGCGGCCTGGGCCCGGACCTCAACAGCGTGACCATCAACGGCACCCTGGTGCCCGCCCCGGAAAGCGCACGCCGCGCGGTGGCCCTCGATGTGCTGCCTTCGGAGCTGGTGCAGTCGCTGTCGGTGATCAAGACCCTCACCCCGGACATGGACGCCAACTCCCTCGGCGGCACCGTGGATGTGCAAAGCCTGTCGGCCTTCGACCACAAGGGCCTGTTCTACACCGGGAGCACCGAAGCCAGCTACGACAAGAACAGCCACCAGACCAGCCCGAAATTCTCCGGCGCTGCCAGCAACCGTTTCAGCCTCGGCGACGGCGTCGACAACTTCGGCGTGGCCGCCGCGCTCAGTTGGCAGAAGCGTGACTTCGGCTCGGACAACGTCGAGACCGGCGGCGCGTGGGATTTCACCCATGGCGCCAAGCTCAACGAATTCGAACAGCGCGACTACGACATCAGTCGAGAACGTGCCGGTGGCGGTCTGAACTTCGACTACAAACCCGATGACCTCAGCAGCTACTACCTGCGCACCCTCTACAGCAGCTACAAAGACACCGAGACCCGTAACGCCACCAGCATCGAATTTGCCGACCCACTCGCCGCCGGCGAACTGGGCGATGCCGAGGCCAAGCGCAAGCTGAAGAACCGCGAAGAGACCCAGAAAATCCAGTCCTATGTGTTCGGTGGCGAGCGCATGCTCGGCCTGTGGACCCTGAGTGGCCAGGCCGGCTACAGCCAATCCAGTGAAGACAGCCCGGCGCATATCGCCGGCGCCACGTTCGACGGCGGTGACTTTGCCAACAGTGGCTTCTACGACAAAGACACGCCACGCCCGATCATTGGCAGCGGCTTCTATGACGCACGCAACTTCACCCTCGACAAGGTCGACTGGGAAAAACAGAACACCAAGGACACCGAGAAAAACCTGCGCCTGGACCTGGCCCGCGACTACGACCTGAGCGGCTATACGTCCCAGGTGAAGTTCGGCGGCAAGGTCAGCCGTCGCAACAAGGACAACGACCTGGAAGCCTGGGTTTACAAAGACTTCGACACCCTCGGTTTTACCGACGATCAGCTCAACCTCAGCCAATTCCAGAAAAGCAACGTGGACTACCGCCTGGGCAACTACGGGCCAGGCATCAGCCCCAGCAGCATCAAACACCTGATCGGCAACCTCAACGCCGCAGACTTCTATGACGAGACTGAATCCCGGGTCAACGACTTCACCCTCCGTGAAGACATCAACGCCGGTTACCTGATGAACACTATCGATATCGACGACTGGCGCTTCATCGCCGGCCTGCGTTACGAAGGTACCGAGTTCGAAGCCAAGGGCACAGGCGCCACCGATGGCGTGTTCACGCCCACCGAGACCAAGCGCCGCTATCACCACTGGCTGCCGGGCCTGCATGCGCGCTACCAGATCGACAAGAACACCCAGGTGCGCGCGGCCTGGACCAAAGCCGTGGTGCGCCCGACCTTCGGCCAATTGGCGCCGGGGTTTGTCATTGACGATGACGAGGCCACCTTCGGCAACCCGGACCTCAAGCCCCTGGAATCGAGCAACCTCGACCTCGGCATCGAGCACTTCATGGGCCGCGCCGGCACCGTCTCGGCGTTTGTGTTCTACAAGGACATCAAGAACTTCGTCTACAACACCGACCTGGCCGGCAGCGGGGCCTGGGCCAACTTTTCCGAGGCGCATACCTATGCCAACGGTGACAGTGCCAAGCTCTACGGCCTGGAACTGGCCTACTCACAGAAATTCGATTGGCTGCCTGCACCGTGGAACGGCCTGCTGATCGGTGCCAATACCACGTTCAGCCGTTCCAGCGCCGACATCGAAGGCTTCGACAGCGCCAGCGGTTCGAATCGCAAACGCAACATCAGCCTGCCTAACCAGTCAGACACCGTCGGCAACCTGATGCTTGGCTGGGAAGACGACAAGCTCAGCCTGCGTCTGTCGGCCAACTACAAATCGGCCTACCTCTACGAGCTGGCCTCAATCAACGACAAGGCCCACGACCTGCACGTCGACGCCCAGACCTTCGTTGATTTCAGCGCGCGCTACTCACTGACCAAGAACCTGCAAGTCAGCTTCGAGGCCCAGAACCTTACCGATGAGTCGTACTTCGTCTACACCGGCCACCGCAGCTACAACGGCCAGTACGAAGAGTACGGCCCGACCTACAAGCTGGGCCTGACGTTCACCCACTTCTAACTCGCCATTTTTCCACTGTAGGCGCGAGCGAATTCGCTCCTGCACGACAAGGATTTTGATTGTTCATGAGAATGTCCAAGCTCTACCTAATGATGGTGTTGGCCGCGTGCTCGCCGGTCATGGCCGCCGACCTGGCGCTCACCCCTTGGGCGCCAAGCCTGAATGCTGACGCGGTGACTTTCCTGCCGGGCCGCACTGAGCGCCTGGCCGCCGGTACCCGCAACGGCCTGCAACTGCTCGACGGCAAAGGTGCCGAACTGGTCCGCTTCAACGGTAATTTCAGCAGCCTTGACACCCGCACCGCTGGCAACCAAGTGCTGGTTGCCAGCCTCGACAACGACCGCCAGCAAGCGCTGTTGGTGAACCTCGATGCCTCGGCTAAAACCTTCGGCAAACCGCTGTACCTGCCGACTCGCGACTACCCGGTCAATGGCCTGTGCCTGTTCCGCGACGCAGCCGCCAACCTCTTTGTGTTCCTGGTGGGAGACGAGGGCAAGGGTGAACAATGGCTGGTGGGCAATGGTTCGACGCTGTCAGGCGAGCCTCAGCGCGTGCGTGGTTTGCCACTGCCGCCGTCGGCACAGTTTTGCCAGGTGGATGATGCGACCCAGCAGTTGCTGGTCAATGAAGAAAACGTCGGCTGGTGGGCCTACCCGGCGCACCCGGAGGCGGAGGTGAAACGCACGCCGGTGGCGCTGTTTGACGCTCCCAAACGCGAGGCTGGCGCCATGGCGTTGGTGCCGGGTGGGCTGGTGACGCTGGACCCGAAGACTGCCCAACTGCATCTGTTTCAGCACACCGGCGAGCGTTGGGTGGAACAGGGCAGCCTGACGCTGCCGGGCCTGAAAGAACCGGAGCAACTGAGCGTCAACGGCCAGCAAGTGCTGGTGCGCGATGACGACACCGGTCGGCTCTACCAAGGCCAACTCGACTGGCAGCCCAAGCCTGTGGCCACCGAGTCGGTATTGGCGGAAGTCGCCGCTCTGCGCCAGACCGACCCGGTCGGTCGCCAGGGCGATGCGGCGGATGATCCCGCGATCTGGATTCACCCCGAACAACCGGCCCGCAGCCGCGTGCTCGGTACCAACAAAAAACACGGCCTGCTGGCCTATGACCTCGACGGCAAGCTGTTGCAGGAGCTTGCGGTCGGTCGCCTGAATAACGTTGACGTGCGCCCCAACTTCAAGCTCGGGGCGCAGACCGTCGACCTGGCCGTGGCCAGCAATCGTGATCACAACAGCCTGAGCCTGTTCAGCATCGACCGCCGCAGCGGCGAACTGCGCGAAGCCGGTGAAGTGCCGACGCCACTCAAGGAAATCTATGGCATTTGCCTGTTCCAGCCCGCCAGCGGTGAGATCTACGCGATTGCCAACGGCAAGGACGGCACCTTCCTTCAATACCGCCTGAGTGCACCGGACGGCCGGGTGCAGGGCGAGTTGGTGCGCCAGTTCAACGTCGACAGCCAACCCGAGGGCTGTGTGGCCGACGACCAGCGCCAGCGTTTGTTCATCGGTGAAGAAGACGTCGGCGTCTGGGCGGTGGATGCGCGTGCCGACCAACCGGCCACGCTCACCAGCGTGATCAAGGTCGGGCCGCAGCTGCATGCGGATGTCGAGGGCCTGGCGTTGTACCAGAGCGATGAACGCGACTACCTGGTGATCTCCAGCCAGGGCAATGACAGCTACCTGGTGCTGGATGCCGAGCCACCGTTCGCCATGCACGGTGCCTTTCGCGTCGGCCTGAATGCGGCGGCAGGGATCGATGGCGCTTCCGAAACCGACGGCCTGGAAGTCACTGCCATCAACCTTGGCGGCCCCTGGAGCAAAGGCCTGCTGGTGGTGCAGGACGGGCGCAAGCGCATGCCCGAACAGACCCAGAACTTCAAGTTCGTGCCCTGGGCCGACGTGACCCGCGCGTTGAAATTGCCGTAGGCGTCATCACCCGGTCATCACTTTTTAATCGAATAGGAGCTTAACCATGCACGCGACGATGGAACATATGACGATCTGGGGCTTGATCAGTGACGCCAGCCTGTTGGTCAAGGCAGTGATGGTCACATTGCTGCTGGCGTCCTTGCTCAGTTGGTACCTGATCATCCAGCGCGCCAGTGTCCTGCGACGCCTGGAGCGGCAGTTGAAAGGTTTTGTGCTGCGCTTTCGGGCTGCGCCTGACTTGCAGCCGCTGTACCGCGAAACCGTGCAGGCGGGCGAGGGTGGCGTTGCGCCGATCTTTATCGCGGGGGTGCAGGAATATCAGCACCTGCAGGGCCACGACCCGGCGGTGCTGGAAGGTGTCGAGCGCGCGCTGCAGGTGGCGATCACCGAGCAGGAAATCGAGCTGGAAAAGGGTCTGCAATTCCTCGCGACTGTGGGTTCGGTCAGCCCCTACATCGGCTTGTTCGGCACGGTGTGGGGCATCATGAATTCCTTTATCGGTTTGTCCCAGGTGCAACAGGCCACGTTGTCGACGGTAGCGCCGGGCATCGCCGAGGCATTGATCGCCACTGCCATCGGCCTGTTCGCGGCCATCCCGGCGGTGATCGCCTACAACCGTTTCGCGGCACGTGGGCAGACCTTGCTGACCCGCTACTACGCCTTCGGTAACGAACTGCAAGTGCGTCTGCACCGCACCCTGCGCGGTACGCCGATCAACCTGGCCGTGGCCGCCTGAACAAGGAGCAAACCGATGTTGACCAGGCCACAACGCAAGCACGGGCCCAAGGCGGAGATGAACGTGGTGCCTTACATCGACGTGATGCTGGTGCTGCTGGTGATCTTCATGGTCACCGCCCCGATGTTGACCCAGGGCGTGAAAATCGAGCTGCCCAAGGTCGCCGCCGAGGCACTGGCGAGCGACACGCGCCAGCAGATCCTCACGCTGTCGGTCAAGGCTGACGGCGGCTACTACTGGAACCTGGGCGGCGAACTCGACACCACGCACCAGACCGACAGCGCCGTGACCCTGGATGAAATGGGCGCCAAAGTCACGCAGGTGGTGGCGGCGCGCAGCGACACCCAGGTGTACATCCGCGCCGATGACAACGCCGGATACGGCAAGGTCGTGGCGGCCATGGCGGTGTTGCAGAAGGGTGGTGTAAGCAACCTGGGGCTGGTGACCGAGGCCCCGCAATGACGGCGATGATCATGCACAGTCCGCTGCTGACGATGGCGCCCCCGGCGTTTTCCGGGCTCTGGAGAAACAGCTTGGCGGCCAGCCTCGCGGTGGCGCTGCATGTGGGGGTGCTGGCGGCGCTGATGCTGGGTTGGTCGACGGAAGCACCCACGCTGGAAGCGCCAAGGGTGATGCATACCCAGTTGGTGATAATGCCGCCAGCGCCAGCGCCAGTGCCAGTGCCAGTGCCTGAGCCGGCGGCGGTCGCAGCGCCTGCGCCGGAGCCTGTCGTGGTTCCCGTGCCGGCGAAACCGGTCGTTGATCCACAGGTCCAGGCACAAAAACTGGAAAAAGCCGCGTTGGCGCGCAAGCGGGTTGAGGAAAGGAAGCTGGAGCAGCAACAGCAACAGCAACAGCAACAGCAACGCCAGGCCGCTGAACAACGCAACCGCGAGCTGGAGCAGCAGCGTCTGGCCCAGGAGCGCCTCGCCGCTGAACGCGCACGCCCTGCAGCCCCGGCCGCTGCGCCGGCATTCGACAGCCGCCAGTACCAACCCTTGAGCAAGGAGGCGCCGGACTATCCGGAGCGTGCCCTGGACAAGAACATTGAAGGCGATTGTTCGGTGGAGTACACCGTCAACACCCTGGGCCGCGTGGAAAACCCCAGGGTGCTGGACGGCTGCCACCCACTGTTCATGCGGCCTTCCCTGGCGGCGGCGAATACCTTCCGCTACCAACCGAGAGTGGTGGACGGCAAGGCAGTAGCGGTGCCGGCGGTGCGCAACACCTTCCACTACCGCATCAAATAATCCTAGATTTTTACCGCGTTAGGCGTTGGCGAGATTCGCCAGTTCGGAGCTCGCCGCATACCGCTCCAGATCTCATTGCGGCTGTTGGTGGAAATCGCCGACGTACGCGGCGACAACCTCACGCTCGGGTGGGTATACAAAGGATGCCCATCCCGCAACGCCTCGTGATTCAGCAACCCGCCCCGCGCGATCTGGCTCACCGGGCTCACGTACGTTCCTTCTGGCGTTGGACGAAGACGGCTTTGCCGATGCCTTGCAATACGGCGTCGTTCTGTGGGGTGTGTACGCGGCTGCACAGCACGTCGCGGTAATGCCGTTGCAACGGACTATGGCGCGACAGGCCGGGGTTGCCCGAGGCTTCGATGGCCAGCTCCACGGCGCGGATGGCGTTGTGGGTCACCAGGTATTTCAACTGCGCCGCGTTGGCGGCTGGCGTGTGACCTTCGGCGGCAGCGTCAAGCAGGCTGCGGTTGGCGAACAGCAGGGTGTCGATATGGCCGACGGTTTCCTGGAACCGCGGCAAGGTCGACAGCGCAGCACCAAGGTTGGACGGCGTACGCGCTTCCAACCAGTTCACCAGCCAGTCCCGCGCAGCCTGGGCCACGGCGTCGTATACCGAGGACAGCAACACCGACATCCACAGCAAGCCTTCGCCATCCAGCTCCGGCGTCGGCGCGCTCCACGGGCTGACGCTGACGGCATGGTCCAGCGGCACCAACACGTTGTCGAGCACCACTTCATGGCTGCACGTAGCCCGCATGCCCAGGTGGTCCCACGTGTCGATGATGGTCACGCCGGGACTGTCTTTGGGCACCAACCAGGCGCCCACCAGTGGGTCGGCATCATCACTGCGGCCCCACACGCTGAGCCAGCTCAGGCCGTGGCTGCCGGTGGAGTAGACCTTGCGGCCGCTGATGCGCCAGCCCTCGGCGGTGCGTATCGCGGTGGTCGCCGGCAGACCGCCGCGGGCCGGGGTGCCAAGGTCAGGTTCGACACGCAGGGCGTTGATCAAGGCGCCGTTGCGCACGGCGTCTTCGGCCACTTGCGTGCGCAGGTGGGCGGGCCAGGTCTTGCTGTCTTGCAGGCGCGTGTGTTGCAAGTACTGCATCACCAGGATCAGCGCCGTGGACGGTTCGCCCTTGGCGATCGCACTGATGGCCTTGCGCGCCTGGAGCAGGCTGGCACCGCCGCCGCCAAAAGCCTTGGGCACGGTGAGGGCGACCAGGCCATGTTGGTGCAGCAACTGGAAGTTGGCGTGGGGAAAGGCGCCGCTCTCGTCGTAGAGGTGCGCGGTGCTGGCCAGCTCGACGGTGAGGCGTTCGAGCAGGGCTTCGAAGTGGGCGACTTCCACGGAGCGTAGGGCAGGGTGCGAGGATTGGCTCATGCCAGCGCCTGCTGCTGCGCTTCAACCTCGGCGGCGACGCTGTAGCGGTCGGAGCCGCCTTTCTGGCTGTTGGAACCCAGGTCACCGAGTTCCGGGAACGGCGCATCCAGTTTCAAATGCCGTGGCTCGCTCATGTTCTGCTCCTATTTAGCGCGATGCTTGGGAAAGGGGGACACGCTTGGCGTTGAAGCTCTTGTCGAAGCCCTGAGACACGTCGATGTGCTTGAGCAACAGGCCCTCTTTTTGGTAGGTGTCAGCGGTTGTTTGCAGGCCGCTGATAACCGCATCGTCGATGGCGACCGGTGTCAGGTGGGTGTCCTTGGCCACTTCGACATGCACATCCAGCGGCAGGCCGGTGATCTTGGCCTGGGCGGCCGCGTATTCATGAGGGTGCACGTTGGCCCAGGCATAAGCGCGGTCGACGCGGGCGACAAAGTCATCCAGTTGCGGGCGCTTGTCGGCGATGGCTTGGCGGGTGGCCGCGAGGTACAGGTGATTGCTCAACAGCTTGTTGCCACTGATCAGCACGCGGGCCTGGCTTTGCGAGGTGACCACCGTGGTGTACGGGTCCCAGGTGGCCCAGGCGTCGGCAGTACCGTTATCCAGCACCAGGCGCGATTCGCTTGGTAGCAGGAAAATGAACTGCACATCCTGGGTGGTCAAGCCGGCGGTGGCCAGGGCCTTGATCGCCAGGTAATGGCCGATGGAGCCGCGCCCGGTGACGATCTTCTTGCCCTTGAGGTCGGCGACGGTCTTGATCGGTGAGTTCCTGGGGACCACCAGGGCGGTGGTGTTACGCCCCTCAGCGTGAATGATGCTGACCACCTTGAGCGACGCACCGGCACCCAGGGCGAACACGTAGGGCGCATCACCAAGGGCGCCGATGTCTACGGCCCCGGCATTCAAGGCTTCGCCCAGGGGTGAGGCGGAGGGGAACTCCGCCCAGCGAATGTCGTAGGGCACGTTTTCCGATTCGCCGGAAGCTTCCAGCAGCGCCTTGATGGTGGATTTCTGATTGGCTACGCGCAGCGGTTGCAGGTCGGCGGCGTGGCTGCTGCCGATCAGGCCGAAGGCGAGTGCGGTGCCCAGGAGCAGGCGCTTGAAGGGGGTGGTAAAGACCATGGAATGCAGGCTCCAGGCAGATCAAGAAAAGGTTCGTTTACCTCCGCCTGGAGAAGGGGTCGGTGCATGGGTTAACGTTATGCCTATAAAAACTGGCTGTGAAGTTCTTTTTGGTTATATTGTAATTATGAAAATAAATGATTAAGTGGAAGAATATTATTCTCTAACCGTATTTTTTTGGTGTGATTCGGGTCAGGGTCAGGTTGCCCTACAGGCCCCGATAATGGGTGTCGCCCCGTTCGTTCAGCAAGCATGCATAGTCGTCGCCCACGCCCGGTAAAAGGGGACGCGTTGATGTCATGGCGACGCCCTGTAGGAGCGAGCTTGCTCGCGAAAACCGTCAACGAAAACGCGGGCATCCGGATTAAAGCCTGCGCCGCGTGTGGGTGCAGGCAGCTTGGGGGATTTCAGATCACATAGAAACCATGGGTGCCGTCGCGGGCCAGTTGGTCGACCAGGCCGAATTCCCAATCCAGATACGCCTGCATGGCTTCCTTGGGATTGTCGGTGCCTTCGTACGGACGGCGGTAGCGGTCGATGCGCGGTGAGGCCAGGTGAGTTTCACCTTCTTCGAGTGGCAGTTGCGCGTCGATCCAGCCGGCGGTGCCGCCTTGCAGCAGGAACACGGGCTTGCCGGTGATGGCTTCGACTTCAGCTACCGCCAGGCGCGCCAGTTGGCTGCTGCCACACGTCAGCACATAGCGTTGGGCGGTGGGCACCTTGGCCAGGGCCTGGGGCAGTTGTGCGCGCAGGGCCCACCAGGCACCGGGGACGTGGCGCTTCACGTAGTTGGCGCTGGCAGTGAAGTCCAGTACCACGGTGTCGCCATGGGCCTGCCATTCGGCGAGGGTATGGGGGCTGATCAGTTCGGCCTGGGGCGGTGCCGGCACTGGTGCGACCCAGGCGCCTTTCTCGCTGAATTGCGCGGGCTGCAGGTTATCCAGCACGTACACTTCCCAACCCAGTTGGGCCAGCCAGGAGGCGGACATGTTTGCGCGCACGCCGTCGTCATCCGCCAACACCAACCGTGCGCCACGCACGCTGGCGACGTGGTCGGTTTCCTGCACCAACTGACCGCCTGGCGTGGAGCGCGCGCCCTGCAGATGCCCGGCGTCAAATTCTTCCGGAGTACGTACGTCGAACAGGTACGTCGTACGTTTCTGCTCCCGCTGCCAGGCGTGCAGATCGGCCAGAGTGGCACGGCCGACGCGAGCCTTGTCGGCAACCCGACGCGCATCGGTAGCGGCGAGCTGGCGGTGCTCTTCCGCGGTCGGCGCAAAGCGGCGCGACTGGCCGTGTGCGAGCGTCTGCCCGGCCAGTGTCCAGCCAATGGTGCCGTTGCGCAGCGCCGAGACGGGGTTGGCCACGCCGGCATTGATCAGCGACTGGGTGCCGATAATGCTGCGGGTGCGCCCGGCGCAGTTAACGATGATGCGGGTGGCCGGGTCCGGCGCCAGTTCGCGGGCGCGCAACACTAACTCGGCACCGGGCACGCTGATGCCGGTGGGAATGCTCATGGTCTGGTATTCGTCAAAGCGCCGCGCGTCGAGCACCACCACATCGGCCTGGCTGTCGAGCAGGGCCTGCACTTCTTCGGCGGCCAGTGACGGCGTGTGTCGTTCGCTCTCCACCAGTTCGCCAAATGCCTTGCTCGGCACGTTTACGTCGATGAACAGCTCGCCACCGGCGTTGCGCCAACCGTCCAACCCACCTTCCAGCAGGCTGACCCGGGTGTAGCCCAACTCGCCCAGGCGCTCGGCAGCACGGACAGCCAGGCCTTCGCCGTTGTCGTAGACGGTGACCTCGGTATCGCGCCGCGGGATGCGTGAATACACCTCCAGTTCCAGTTTCGACAGCGGAATGTTCGCGGCAAACAACGGATGGGATTCGGCGAACGGCGCTTCTTCGCGCACGTCGACCAGGGCGACTTCTTCACGGTCCAACAGGGCCTGGCGAATCTGCGCAAAGCTGCGGGTCGATACGGGGGTCATAGGGCAGGGCTCTTTTCTTTGGACAAATCCCAGATATTCGGGAGGAAGGCGTTGGAATAACCGGAGATAAAAAGTTTCTCGCTGCCGTCGGGCTGGTACACCGCGCGGCGCACCGCACCGATATTGGCGCCGTACACGTGGATGCTGATCGACACCTGGTCGCTGTGGGCGTTGCTCACCTGGTGAATGTCACCGACCTTGGGCGACACAGCCTCGACTTGGCCCGGCACCAACCGGACCGGCTTGCCATCGGCAATCAGGCTGCCATCGGGGGCGCGTTCGAACCCTTGGGAGAACTCCGAGCCGCGCAGCATCCCGATCAATCCCCATACCCGGTGGTCGTGGATCGGCGTGCTTTGTCCTGGTCCCCAGACAAAACTGACGATGCTGAAGCGCTGGCGCGAGTCGGCATGCAGCAGGAATTGTTGATAGCGCTCGGGATCGGGTTGGGCGAACTCATCGGGGAGCCAGTCATCATGGCTGACCAGTTGCGCCAGCAACTTGCCGCCACGGTGCAGCAGGTCGCCCTCGCGTGGATTGCCGTCGATCAATTCCGCCAGGGCGCCTATGAAGGCTCTAAGTCTCTCGGGGTGTCGGGCCTGGGTCATGACAATTCCATCGTGTGGTCGGTAATGATGGGTTTATCTAAGCATAATGTTTATTGTTAATATGCTATTTTTTAATGATTAGCTTATAGCCGAAGGTAATTTAGAACCGATCTGAATAGTGTAAGACGTTATCGATCACAGCGCGGGCTATCCAGACTTCGTTCCTGCAACTATGCTTCCCACACATCTTAATGACTGTTCTCTATGTGCGGCCCAAATGAAAATTGACGATATCGATGCCTTTGTCGAAGTGATTCGTTGCCAGTCCATCAGCCATGCCGCCGAGTCGTTGCAGCTGACCCAGCCGGCTATCACTCGCCGGGTGCAGAACTTCGAGCAGGCGCTGGGGGTGGAGCTATTCGACCGCAATACCAAACCTCTCAAGCCTACGCTGATCGGCACCCGGGTCTACGAGCAGTGCCGGTTGATCCTGCGCGAGATGGACGCCCTGCGTGAACTGGTGGCCACTGACGCACCCCCCACCGGCCTGTTGCGCCTGGGTGTGCCGCAGACCATAGGTGATGTGGTGCTGCTGGACGCGCTCAAACACCTGCGTACGGAGTATCCGGACCTGCGCGCCCAGGTCGCTACGGGCTGGGGCAGCCAATTGGTGGGCAAGATCGAGCGCGGCGAGTTGGATGCGGCGGCGGCACTGTTCCCGGCGGGCAAGATCTTCCCGGACAACATCGTCGGCGAGTCGATCGGCAAGATGGAGCTGGTGGTGGTCTGCGCCAAGGCGCAACTGCCGAAGAAGCCCTGCAAACTGGCGGATGTGTACCAGAACGGCTGGATTCTCAATCCGGATGGCTGCGGTTTCCGCGCGGGGTTGCAGCGGACCTTGTCCGATCAGGGGCTGGCATTGCGGGTGAACCTGGAGACGTTTGGCACTGAGCTACAACTGGGGTTGGTGGCGGACGGCCTGGGCCTTGGCCTGGTACCACGCCCGTTGTTGGAGCGCAGTGTGCACCGTGAGCAACTGGCGGTGATGCCGCTCAAGGATTTCAAGCCGGTGATGGATCTGTGGCTGATCTATCCGCACTTCCTGGGCAACCTGCAAGGGCCGGTGGATGCGTTTGGCAAGTTAGTGGCTGCCTCGTTGCACCCGATCAAGCATGCAGCTTGATATAAAAAATAATAATAATTAGCTTAGATTAAAATGTGCTTTTTATTATTTTTTTGCATCCCATAGGCTTGCCTGGAAGTCCTTAAGGCCATCCAGGAAGTTTTGCCATGAGCAGCGTCACCTCGATTTCCAGCGTTTCCAACCCTGTTCGCCAGCGCGTCACTGCGGAAGAATGGGAGGTGCGCGTCAAACTGGCCGCCGCCTATCGCCTGGCGGCGTTGTACAAGTGGACCGATCACATCTACACCCACTTCTCCGCTCGCGTGCCGGGCCCGGACGCGCATTTCCTGATCAATGCATTTGGGTTGTTGTTCGATGAAATCAATGCGTCCAACCTGGTCAAGGTCGACCTCGACGGCACTATCGTCGACGACCCTACCGGCCTTGGCATCAACTACGCCGGCTATGTGATCCACAGCGCCATCCACGGCGCACGCCACGACCTGCAAGCGGTGCTGCACACCCACACCCGAGACGGTATTGCGGTGTCGGCGCAAAAAGACGGCCTGTTGCCGATTTCCCAGCATTCCATTGGTTTCTCCGGGCGTGTGGCGTACCACGGCTATGAAGGCATTGCCCTCGACCTGGACGAGCGCGAGCGATTAGTCGCGGACTTGGGCGACAAAAGTGTGATGATCCTGCGTAATCATGGGTTGTTGACCGCCGGCGTTAGCGTAGAGCATGCGTTTCAGCAACTGCAGCAACTGGAGCGGGCCTGCAATATCCAAATCGCAGCCCAGGCAGCGGGGAATGCGGCGTTGATTTTCCCCCCAGTGGACGTGGTGGAGAAGGTCGAGCAACAGGCCAAGGCGAACGCCAGCGGCGAAGGACCGGGCGTGGCGCGGCATTGGAATGCGTTGATTCGGCAGTTGGAGCGCAGTGATACCGACTACAAGAACTGAACTTTCCTAAGGGAGCTGGCTGACCAGCTCCCCTATGAATCAAGCCACTTGCTGGGCCTGTTCGCGTTCAGCGATCAGCTGGCGGGTGAGAGGAATCAAGCGCTTGCCATAGTCGATGGCATCATTCAAAGGATCAAACCCACGAATCAGGAACGTGGTGATCCCCAGGTCGTAGTAATCCACCAATGCCTCCGCGACTTGCTCAGCCGTGCCCACCAGTGACGTTGAGTTGCCCTGTGCCCCCAGTAGCCCTGCAATCCCCGTCCACAAACGCTTATCCAGCCGCGATCCCTGCGCCGCCGCCGCGAGCAACCGGCGCGAGCCTTCGTTCGGCGGTTCACGTCGGACAAATCCATTTTTCTCTGCCAGCTCGGTGGCCTGCTGCAAGATGCGGTCGGCCCGTGCCCACGCCAGTTCTTCGGTCTCGGCAAGGATCGGCCGCAACGAAAGGCTGAAACGAATCGTGCGTCCATGCTTGGCCGCTTCGGCGCGTACCTGGGTCACGATCTCGCGCACTTGTTCGTAGGTTTCGCCCCACAGCGCGTACACATCGGCGTGTTTGCCCGCCACTTCGATCGCGGCTTTGGACGCACCGCCAAAATACAAGGGGATGTGCGGTTGTTGCGGTGACTTCACCGTGGAATGTGCACCTTCGACCTGATAGTAGGTGCCCTTGAAGTCAAAAGGTTGTTCGCTGGTCCATTCCTGACGCACCACGCTCAGGTATTCATCGGTACGTGCGTAGCGTTCGTCCTTGCCGATGTGGCTGCCATCGGCACGCAATTCGCGGTCGTCACCACCGGTGATGATGTGCACTGCCGTGCGCCCGCCGTTGAACACGTCGAGCGTGGCGAATTGGCGCGCCGCCAAGGTAGGCTGGGCGAAACCGGGGCGATGGGCGATGAGGAATTGAAGTTTTTGCGTCACGCTGGCGGCATGGGAGGCGATCAGCGTGCTGTCCGGGCTGTTGGAGTGAAAGGCCACCAGCGCGCGGTCGAAGCCGGCTTGTTCGTGAGCGCGGGCCACGGTCTCGATGTAGTCGGGTTGCAGGGTAGGGCCGCTGCGTGGGTGAATTTCGGAAGCGTGATGGCCGCCAATGTAGCCGATGAATTCGATGCTCATGGTCTGTCCTGGTTCAGTGCGTGATGGACACCTCCACCGGGCAGGGGGTCGGTTATTCGCCTCTAAAGTAGGGGCCGAAGCCAGGGCTGTAAAATGCCGATTGGTTCTAACCTAATTATTAAAATGTTGAATCATGGGGGAGTTGATGTATCAGTAATTTGCATCTGTATCCCGCACCGGCAACACCGGTCTCTGAGGCTTAAAGCCCCAGGCGTATCTCGGCACACAACCCACCTTGCGGTCGATTGCTCAAGGTCAGCGAGCCGCCTATCGCGACTGCCAGTTGTTGTGCAATCGCCAAGCCCAGTCCGGTGCCACCGGTGCCGCGGTTGCGTGAACTTTCGACGCGGTAGAATGGCTGCATGACCTGAACCAGTTCGTCTTCGGCAATTCCGGGGCCACGATCCAATACCTTGATCGACAATTCCCCGTCCGCCGTCGAGCCCACTTCCAGTTCGGCACTGCCTGCAAACTTCAATGCATTGTCCACCAGATTCACCAGCACCCGGCGCAAGGCGTGGGGGCGCGTGTCGAACACGACTGCGCTTTTTCCCGTGAGGCTGACCTGTTTGTGCATGTCCTGGTAGTCGAACACCAGGCTGTCGAGGAACGCATCGAGGTTGATCCGGTGGCTGGTTTCGGTAGCGCCGTGAACGCTGCGCGCATAGGCCACGCCTTCGCGTACCAGGTGTTCCATCTCGCCCAGATCACTCCAGAGCTTGTCGCGTTCGGCGCTATCTTCCATGAATTCAGCGCGCAGTTTCATGCGGGTGATCGGGGTTTGCAGGTCATGGGAAATCGCCGCCAGGATCTGCATGCGTTCCTTCAAGTATTCGGCGATGCGTTTTTGCATTTCATTGAACGCGGCAGCGGCGTGGGCAACTTCGGTTGGCCCCTGTTCGTCCAGCGGTGTGGGATGGGCGTTGGGGTCGAGGGTTTCCACGGCGCGGGCCAGGCGGGTCAGCGGGCGGATGGCCAGGCGCACGGCGATCCAGGTGCAGCCCAGCAACAGAGCCAGTTGCAGCACCAGTACCACCGGCAGCCAATAGGCGACCGGCAGGGCGGCGGGGCGCACGTCGATGGTGATCGGGCTGCCATCGGCCAGGTTCAGGTGCGCCTGGAAGTGCTTCTGAATACCGGGGATGTCGCGGAAGGTCAGCGCGTAGTGTTCACCCAGCGCATCCGCGATCGAGGTGGCGGCCATGGGCACATCATCGCTGCTCATCGGTTCGCCGGTCTCGCCCGCGTTGAGCAGGTAGCGATAGTTCTGACGGTCGAGACGCGGCAACCAGCTGGCCCGTTCGTTGACCGGCAGCCGGTCGAGGATCGCCACCGAGGTGGACACATCGTTTTCCAGGTTGCCCAGCATGGCGGTGCGCGCGCTGATGTAGCGCTCGTAGAATTGCGCACTGAAGGACAAGCCATGGGCGCACACCAGGCTGATCAGGAAGATCAGCGACAGTTGTGATGCCAGGGTGCGCGGCCATCCCAACCTGAAGGTCATTGCTCGGCCCCGAGGATTTCCACCGGCAGGGAGAACACGTAGCCCTCGCTGCGCACGGTCTTGATATAGGCCGGTTCACGGGCGTCATCCAGCAGACGTTGACGCAGGCGACTCACCAGCAGGTCGATGGAACGGTCGAACAGGTCGGCGTCGCGGCCCTGGGTCAGGTTAAGCAACTGGTCGCGGTTGAGCACGCGTTGCGGGTGGTCGAGGAACACCCGCAGCAAGCGGTATTCGGCACCGCTCAGCGCCACGAGGGTGTCATCGTCGTCGAGCAGATGGCGGGCGGTGGTGTCCAGGCGCCAGCGACCGAAGCGGATCAATCGTCCGGTTTCACTGACCACAAGGTTCGGCGGCAGCATCCGCGTGCGGCGCAATACGGCGTTGATACGCGCCAGCAGTTCACGGGCGGCGAAGGGTTTGACCAGGTAGTCGTCGGCGCCCATTTCCAGGCCGATAATGCGGTCGGTTTCATCGTTGCGCGCGGTGAGCATCAGCACCGGCGTGGCCTTGTGTTTGCCGACTCGCAGTTCGCGGCACAGCTGTAGGCCGTCATCACCGGGCATCATGATGTCCAGCACGATCAGGTCCACCGGGGTGGTGTCGAGGAAGCTGCGCATCTGACGGCCGTCGGCGACCACGGTAGTACGCATGCCGTTCTTCTTCAGGTAGTTGCCTACCAGTTCGCGGATCTCCCGGTCGTCATCGACGATCAGGATGTGATCGACATGATCCATGCTGTGCCTTCCTCGTTAATTACTCATTGGGGCGCAGTCTAGCCACTGTCGGCGCCTTTGCCTTGTGCCCTTTGTATTGCAGTGTATCTGGCGATAAGGAGATACACGATGAAGCAAAATTGCGGCTTCAATGCTCAAGGGGAGCGCAAGCGTTGAGCGACGTCCTACGCGCTGCGGGCATAAAACGATGGATTCACTTGAACGTAATCGCTCGAATTCCCGGCTTAAACGCACATCCGATTATGTGCCCAAGGTCGCAAGATCAGGCTTCATTGCCTGATGAGAGCGCATTCATGACAGCCATTACCTCGCGAGCGAGCACCACATTCCAGACGATTGAACAGTTTCAGCACCGAGATGATCGCGGTGGCGGCATCCAGCACAACGGATTACCGTCCAAGACGCCCGAAGAAGCAACCGCACGACTTTGGCGTGGGAGTGCTGGATGGCCGGATAAGAACGGCGACGGCCGTTATGATGTGACCTATACGTTTCGAGAGCCTCCCGAGGACAAGCATCAAAGACAGCACAATAAATCCGGGTTCACTCACGTGCTCGAAAATCAAAGGCAACAGACCCGGCGCAGCTTGCAATCCATTGCGGATGTGGCAAACGTGAGGTTTACCGAGGGGCCGAAAACGGCGAGCAGCGAAGGTCACATCACCCTCGGCAATTACGCTGATTTGTACAATAAGAAGGGCCAGTCCGTTGCGGCTTATCCTCAGACGTCCTTGCCCAACCCCAAGGACAGATTCAGCGGCGATGCTTGGTTCGTCGATACAAAAGACGATCAGAGCGTGCCGAATGCGTCCCACGGTGATGCAGGTCGCTTCACCCTCGTGCATGAGTTGGGCCATGCCTTGGGATTGAGCCACCCTAGCCAATACGACGTCAGTTCCGGGTCTGCCAAAGCCGGGTATCTGGAAGACTCCGAAAGCCATACCACCATGAGTTACCTGGGCGAACGTCACGGCTATATGAATCACGGCGGCATCCGCGCGTCGGCGCCGCAACTTGACGATATCAGCGCCTATCAACAGGAATACGGCGCCAACCATGAAACCCGCAAGGACGACACCACCTACGGTTTCAATTCCAATACCGATCGGGATTTCCTCAGCGTCAAGGCCGACCAGGACAAGATGGTCGCTGCCATCTGGGATGGCGGCGGCACCGACACATTGGACTTCTCCGGCTACCAGCAGGACCAACAGATCAGTCTCAAGGCCGGGACGTTTTCGGATGTCGGCGGCCTCAAGGGCAATGTCTCGATTGCCTATGGCGTGACTATCGAAAACGCTGTGGGCGGCTTCGGCAATGATTTGCTAGTGGGTAACGACGCGGCCAACACCCTCAACGGTGGAGAGGGCAACGACCGCATATATGGGGCGGGCGGGGCGGACATCTTGTGGGGCGGCAAAGGCAATGACGTCTTTGTCTACGGGAAAACCAACGAGTCGACCCGCGACGCGCCGGATCAGATCATGGACTTTGTCAGTGGCGAAGACCGCGTGGATGTGTCCGGGATCCGCGCGACGCTGGGCGACAAGCCGCTGACGTTCGTGCGTGCATTTTCGGGCGCCAGCGGTGAAGCGATGGTGACCTATGACCCGGCAGTTCAGAGGAGTACGTTGCAAATCAGCGGCAAACCTGACGAGCCGGCCTTTCTCCTGGTGGTCCACGGCAAATTGCAGCAGAGCGACATCGTGAGTTGATTCAGCCGGTGCTTCGCAACAGCGTCTCAAACAGCTGCTGCACCCGTGGCTCATCACTGTGGGCCACATTGAAGCGCATCGAATCACGCTGGACCGGGTCGTAGCCAAACAGCGCGCCCGGTGCCAGCACCATGCCCTGTTTCAATGCCGCCTGGGCCAGCAGCTCGCCGTTGACCCCAGGCGGCAGCCGCGCCCAGATAAACATTCCGCCTTCGTAACCCATCGGCAGCTCGCAGCCGCAACGCTTGAGCCATTGCTCCACGCGTCCACCGGCCTCCATCAAGCGCTGCACCATGCGCTTGCGGTGCTTGGCGTAACTGCCTTCGCTGAGCATGCGGTACACGACCTGCTCGAACAGCTCGGAGGTCACGCCGCCGCTCATCAGTTTCATGTTGGTGAGGTTGGCTGCCAGTTGCGGTGCGGCCACCACAAAGCTGACGCGGGCGTTGGCGCTGAGGATCTTGGAGAAGCCCGACAGGTAGGTGACCTGGTCCAGGCCGGCGAGGGCGGCCAGGCGCGGCGGCGGGTTGGGGTGCAGGTCGCCGTAGAGGTCGTCCTCGACGATATGGCAGTGGTAGCGCTCGGTCAGTTGCAGCAGGCGGAACGCCTGGCCGGGGCTTAAGGAGTGGCCGGTGGGGTTGTGCAACACGCTGGTGGTCAAGTACAGGCTGGGGCGATGCTCGGCCAGCAGCTGTTCGAGGGCCGTGAAATCAAAACCGTCGGGGCGACGCGGGATCGTCACCACCTTGACCCCGTGCAAGGCCAGGTTGGCGTGGAAGTTGAAGTAGCACGGTGCGTCGAGCAGGACCGTGTCACCGGGACGTGCCAGCAGGCGCATCAGCATGTCCAGGCCTTGTACGGTGTTGGGAGTGGTGATGATTTGTTCCACCGACACCGACAGGCCCTCGCCGTGCAGCTTCTGTTGCAGCGCCTGGCGCAAAGGCAGCAACCCGGCCGGTGTGCCCAGGCTGGCGATGCGCAGCGACGGCGCCCGCACCACGCTGCGCAGGGTTTGGCGCAGGGCTTCGCTGTCCAGCCAGGTTTCCGGCAGGTGGCCGCCGCCGGGGCGCAGGTCGCCGTGGGCCGTCGCAAGCGGTCGACGCAACACGCTGAGCAGGTCCTGTGGCAGCAGATCGACCCAGTTCGAGGTTGTCGGGCGTGCACGGTCTGTCGCGACGAAATAGCCACGGCCTTGACTGGAAGTGAGCAGGTTGCGCCCGCGCAGGCGGTCAAGGGCCTCATTGAGGGTGAACTTGCTCACACCCAGTGTCTCGGTCAGTTCGCGCACCGAGGGCAACTTGCTGCCGGGCGTCCATTCGCCGTTTTCGATGGCCTGGCTGAACGCCTCGACGATCTGTAGCACCTTGGGGGTGCCTTCTACAAAGGTGATGGCTGATACGAACACGCGACGTCCTTGCCTTTGCTGGAAGTTTTACCGGTAAAGTTCGGGCGGATTAGGCCTCACTTTACCTGCCTTGCGCAATGCCAACTGCCTAGACTGCGGGCTCCATCCTCCAGGTCCCCGGCCATGACAAGTGCGTTAACCCTCTCCTCGTTCCTGTATTTCCTCCTGTTTTGCGCCACCATGACCTTCAGCCCCGGCCCCATGACTCTGCTGTTGTTGAGCCTGGGCGTGCGTGACGGTCTGCGCCGTTCGATCCCGGCGCAGATCGGCGCCAGTGTGTCGTACCTGATTTCGATCTTGATCTTTGCAGTGGGCTTTTCCGAGTTGATCAAGGGCTATCCGGTGATCACCCAGGTCATCCAGGTGGTCGGCGTGGCGTACATCCTGCATCTTGCCTACAAACAGTGGACCAGCAGCGGCGTGGTGATCGAACGGATCGGCCAGGTCGAAGCGGCGCGTAACCTGTTTGGCAAGGGCTTGCTGACTGGGTTCTCCAATCCCAAGACCCTCATCATGTTCAGTGCCGTGTTCCCCCAGTTCGCCGGTACCGGGGCGAGCCGTTCGACGGTGGACATTGCGATCCTTGGGCTGACGTTCCTGTTGCTGCAATTCGCCAGCGGCTGCCTGTATTGCTACTTCGGTCAGCGCATCAAGCATGTGCTGGAAAACCCCAAGCGCCGTGTGTTGTTGCAGCGCATCACGGCCGTGTTGCTGCTGGGCGTGGCAATGATGCTGGCGCGGGGCTTTGCCCACTGAGTCTTGAGCTAACGAGCAATAGTGGCGATCTGCCGTTACCCTGATAGACTCCAGGCATTCATTCAGGATCTCACCCCACCATGTCAGCTGCAGAAGGCACCGGACTTCCGCTCGCTTCTCGGTTGTACAGATCCCGTACCCTCGGGCTGACGCTCGGATTTGTCTGCGTGGTGTTCGGGATGTATCCCCTGGACCCGGCCTGGTGGGTGTGGGCCTGGATGTTGATCAATGCCTTTGTCTGGCCGCATGTGGCTTTTCAACTGACGCGGCGCAGCGCCAGCGCCCTGCGCAGTGAACGGCGCAATCTATTGTTCGATTCCTTTTGTGGTGGGTTCTGGGTCGGCGCCATGCACTTCAACCCGCTGCCGAGCGTGACCACCTTGTCGATGATGAGCATGAACAACGTGGCCATCGGCGGCCCGCGCTTCATGCTGGCGGGGTGGGTGGCGCAGGCGTTGGGTCTGGGCACTGCGTTGCTGATCTTCACGCCCGCATTCATCGCTGTGACCACCCAGGCGCAGCTCTACGCCTGCCTGCCGATCCTGATGCTGTATCCGCTGGCCTTAGGGTGGATCTGCTACCGTCAGGCGCTGACCCTGGCACGACATAAACGTGAACTGCTGGCCCTTAGCCGCACTGACAGTCTGTCCGGGCTGCTCAACCACGGCGCCTGGAAGGATCACCTTGAGATCGAGTTCCAACGCTGTCGCCGCGATTCCATGGGCGCCGTCATTGCGCTGATCGACATCGACCATTTCAAGACCATCAATGACACCTACGGCCATGTCACCGGCGATATCGTCCTGCGCCAGCTCAGCAAAGTGTTGCGCCAGAACCTGCGCGCCACCGACCTGGCCGGGCGTTACGGGGGTGATGAGTTCTGCGTGATCCTGCCGGGCATGCCGCTCAACCGCGCCACAGAAGTGATGGACGCCTTGCGCGATCGCTTCAACGCCTTGGCCTACGCCCAGGACCCGACCCTGCGCGTCAGCCTGAGCATCGGCCTGGCGCCGTATCAACCGACCCACGCAGATTCGACCAGTTGGTTGAATGACGCCGACCAGGCCTTGTACGACGCCAAAAGCAGTGGGCGGAACCGCGTCAGCACGGTACAGGAGGGTTGGTTGCGATCGGTCTAGTGGAGTAGGGTGTCACGGCACCTTCCAACAAAAAACAAGGATCGGTTCATGCTCTTCAACTTCCCCCGTACCCTCCTGGCCGCCACCCTGGCCATGTCCTTCGCCGTGCCGGCCTACAGCGCCGAACCCCACAAACAGATCCAGGCACACGCCGAGCAGTACAAGGCCGACGCCCTGAAATTGCTGGAGCGCCTGGTGAACATCGACTCGGGTTCCGGCTATGAACCGGGCCTGACGCAAGTGCGCGACATTGCTGTGGACGAGCTGAAACAGCTGGGTTTCTCGATTGAGCTGGTGCCGGATAAAGCGGCCAACAACAGTCACGTGGTTGCCACCCTCAAGGGCACCGGCAAGGCCAAGATCCTGCTGATGGCCCATATGGACACGGTGTTCAAGGAAGGCTCGGCCGCCGAGCGTCCGTTCCACATCAAGGACGGTCGCGCCTATGGCCCTGGCGTGATGGATGACAAGGGTGGCATCGTCGCCGGCATCTACGCGCTCAAAGTCCTCAAGGACCAGGGCTTCAAGGACTATGCGCAGATCACCTTCCTGCTCGACGCGAGCGAAGAAACCGGCTCCGACGCCGCCTCTGATCTGATCCGCAAGACCGCCAAGGCCCACGACGTCACTCTCAACCTCGAACCCGGCCGCCCAGCCGATGGCCTGGTGGTCTGGCGCAAAGGCAGCGCCACCGCCGTGGTTGAAGTCAAAGGCAAAGCCGCCCACGCCGGCGTCGCCCCGGAACTCGGGCGTAATGCTGCGATGGAAGCGGCGCACCAGATTCTGCAACTGGGCAAGCTGGGGGATGAAGAGAAGAAAACCACCATCAACTTCACCGTGATCAAGGCCGGCGACCGTACCAACGTCATTCCCGACCAGGCCACCGCCAAGGCGGACGTGCGCGCGGCGTTGCCGGAGGAGTTTGACCGCATCGAGAAAGACCTGGCCCGCGTATCAGCGAACAAACTGATCCCGGAAACCGAAGTGAAGACCAGCTTGCAGCGTGGGTTACCACCGATGCCGCAGACGCCGGAATCGGACAAGTTAGTGGCGATTGCCCAGGGGATTTATGGGGAGTTGGGCAAGAAGCTGACGATTGAAGGCAGCGGTGGCGCGGCAGACGCGAGTTTATCGGCTGGGGTGGGGACGCCGACGTTGGATGGGTTTGGGATTGTCGGCGGGAATATTCATACCCCGGAGGAGTATGCGGAGGTTGAGAGCGTGGTGCCGCGGGTTTATTTGCTTAGTCGGATGATTATGGAGCTTTCGAAGCGGTGATTTTCCGCTGATTGGCTTGCTTTTGTGGTGGGCAGGCTTGCCCTGCGTTGGGCTGCGAAGCTGCCCCAAAACAGGTGATGCCGATCCGCCTGAAAACCCTATTGCCTGGAGTGGGGCCGCTGAGCGGCCCAACGCGAGCAAGCCAGCTTGCCACAATGCCTTGGAGAGTAGTATTACCAAGTTGATTGGTCCTCAAGGCTGGCTTTTTGAAGGTCGTCTTCCACCATTCATTCGCTAACCGATATATATCTTCGAAAAAGCCTCGAGGCCTTACCATGTCGCTCCATCCCCTGGGCAGGGAACAGTAGAACCCAGGAGCCTGGCGTAGCACGTGCGAAAAATTATATGTTTCGTCATTGAGCGCAACGCTCAATTTGTCAACTAAGACTTTTCGATGTCGATAATTTAAATCTGTGCTTTTGTCTATTATGTATTTTTTAATTAATCGCTCCCTGTCGGTCTCATTGTTTATGTCATAAGTTTCGAGCTCTTTACCTAGCGTCTCTTCGCGGTCGTAGATGTCGAATGGTCCGAGGAAGTATCTAAGCTTTGGCTGGTACGGGATATTCAGAAAAGGGTGTTTTAACATTGATAGTCGCTCACTGGAAATACGGTGTAAAGTTTCTTTGTCTCGCGATCAAATTTAGCAATTGCCGTATTCATGTTTTCATCAAGTGTCGGGTTGTTTAAATCTGTGGGGTTCGGTATGTATCCTCTTCCACAACCTTGCATTTCTATCCGGACGATGGGATTTCCGTAGTAGTCCTCTCCGGTGAATGGGTCGAGGTTTCGAGTTGTGCGTGTGGAAGCTTCATTTAGAGCAGCGAATTGCATTTTATGACTTTTGAACTGGGAGCTCAATTGCATTATTTATAGTCCTTTAGTGTGTTTGCTTGTATGTTAATCAGATGTCGGTTTTTTTTAAGGTTGCTTCTTTATGATATTTTTTAAGGCATTTTAGCAACACTTTCATGAAACGCCGTTTGTCGGCGATCTCGTCTTCAAAATGTGTGTCGAAAAGATAGAACACTGATTCAAAATCTTCATCTGTTTGTAGCAGGTATTCTAGGTTTTCAACATGACGTTGCCTTTCGTCGACTTTGTATCTGACGAATTCTGGTTTTGTAAGTTTGTTGAATAGATTTTCCAGTTCTTTGTCATTGTTAATGTTTGTGGCTGCGATGAGTTCTTCTCTAGCCGGATTTTTTGCGTTTTCGACGCAGTAGGTGAATAGCAAACCTTGGGTGATTGATGTGCTTGGCTTAAGTTTCATTCGAACTCCGTAAATGCTGTAATAGGTTTGCCTTCGTCATTCAAAAAAACTCTGGCTTTTCTTTGTTTTCCATATTCGTACCCTTCTCGCTTGTATCCTTCACCAATTATTTTTCCCATGTGCATTGGCTCTTTTGACCTCGAATGGTCAGTAAGCTTGAAGATGAGTTGTGAGCGGTAAATTGCGTTCAATTGGTCCCTGTGGTTTAGAAAGTGAGTAGCGGCACTGGGTGGCCTTGGTAGCCCCCTTCTTCTCCCATTAAGAAAGGTCTCGACTTCGCCGGTAGTGGGATTTGTAGCTGTCATCACTCGTTCGAGCTGAGACTCTCGCGACGTCTGAGCCCCATGTTTTTCCAAGAAGTGTGCTCCCGGAATTGATCCCTCGAGTTCCGATAAACGCCGATGAGCATTTGATTCGGCAAGCTCATCAATTCTTGCTTGTCGCTGCCTACTTGTCAGTTGCGGTAGGGCCGGCTCTGAGTGATTAACACTTTCAGCTGGTTTTTGGGCGGAAGCGTTTGGCTCGCAACCATTCTTGTCAGGACAGGCGTTCAGCCCTAATGGATCTACCCACCCTATAGGATTGGGCACGTACTGGTACGCATTGATCCCACCCGCCAACTTCACCGGGTCCGGCGTGAGGTAGCGACCAATATCCGGATTGTAGTAGCGATGGCGGTTGTAGTGCAGCCCGCTTTCTTCATCGACGTATTGGCCCTGGAAGCTCAGCGGGTTGTCGATTTTTCCGATGTCGAGACGAGTGATTTCGCCGTAGGCGCGGTAGTGGGCGGACCAGACGATTTCGCCATCTGGGGCGGTGAGTTCCTGTGGGGTGCCGAGGTGGTCGAGTTGGTAGTGATAGGGCTTGGTTTCGTTTGGACCAAAGCCTTCCAGTAGCGCCAATGGCCTGAAGCTGTCGGGTTCGTAGAGGTAACTGCGATGGCGATCCGCTTGGTGTTCGGCGATGAGTGTGTCGCCCTGCCAGAAAAACTCCGTAGTGATGCCGTCAACGGTTTTGCTGATGCGCCGCCCAAACGGGTCATAGCGGTAGCTGGCGGTCTGGCCATTGGGTTTTTTAATGCCGATCAGACGGTGCTGGCAGTCGTAGCGGTATTCGGTGACGAGCGCGTGGCCTTTGCCGCGTCGTTGGCGGATAAGGTTGCCGAAGGCGTCGTAGTCGTAGTGGTGGTCGCCCTGGATCATCAGGCGATTGCCCGCGACGATGTCGGGGCCGGGGCGGTTTTGCATGAGCAGGTTGCCAGCCGGGTCGTGGGCGAAGCGTTCTTGCTCGCCTTGGGAGTGGTCGGCGCGGGTGAGGCGGTTTAGTGGGTCGTAGTGGTAGTGATGCTCGCCTTTGCGAGTGTCGAGGAGGCGGGTGAGGTTGCCGGATTGGTCGTAGTCGTAGTGGCGCTGGTAAAGGGTGTGTTGTTGCTGGGTGACGGCGTGGGCGTGCAGGCGTTGCTGGTCGTCATAGTGGTAGTGGCTGATCAGTTGGCCTTGTTGGCGTTGGAGTTCCTGGCCGGCTTTGAATAGGTGGGACGTCAGCACCGTGCCGTTCAGCTCGACGGTGGCGAGGTGGCCGCCTTTGTCGTGGTTGAAGGTGAGACGGTTGTTGTCCGGCAGGCGCAGGTTTTGCAGTTGGCCGCAGGCGTCGTAGCCATAGCGCAGCGTGCCCCAGCCTTGGTGTTCGGCGGTGAGACGGTTTTGGCTGTCGTACTCGTAGGCCAACGCCCAGTGGCCGTTTTCGACGCTTAAGAGATTCCCCTGACGGTCGTAGGCGTAATCGACAAGGCTGCCGTCGGGTAGGGTTTTTCTTACGAGGCGACCGGCATGGTCACGCTCGTAACGGGTAACCAGCTGACTGCCGTCATCGCCGTGTTCGGTCTTCTCCTGAAGGTTGCCGTTGAGGTCGTAGACGTAAGCCGTGCGCTGGCCATCAAAGCCGGTTTCCTGTTGGATCAGGCCGTTGCTGTGGTATTGGAGTCGGTAGGTTTCGCCCACCTCGTTTTCGATCTCGGTCAGCAATAACCTAACGTTGTCGTACCGGTATTTGACCTGGGTGCCATCAGCGTTGATGCGACGGCTGATCAGGTGCAGGCCGTCGGCGTATTCGTAGCGGGTGAGGTGACCCAGTTCATCGCGTTCGGAGGTGATTTTTCCGTAAGCGTTGTAGCTGTATTCCCGTGCGGCACCGCCCGGTAGCACAACACGGATCAACCGACCTACGCTGTCCCACTGATACTGGGTTAGCGCCCCCTGTGCATCTTCACGGGCAACCTGTCGCCCAAGGTCGTCATAGCGATAGCGCTTAACGCCACCGTTCGGCAACTGCTCCTCAAGCAACTGCCCACGCTCATTCCACACCAGCCGATGACAGCTGTGATCCGGGTACCAAACACCAACCAGCTGCCCATATTTGTTGTAGCTGTAGTCAGTAGCGTTGCCGTCAGAGTCGGTCTTGCGCGTCACGTCGCCCTGGTCATTACGCTCGTATTTCCAGACCGCGTGACCCCGCCTTACAACCCGTACGAATCCATTGTCATGCTCGTAGGTCGTCGGCTCATCGTCCCCCGGAAACAGCGCCACCAAACGCCCGGCTTCGTCGTACTGATACGCCGTGATCGCACCCAGCGGATCCTGCTCAACCGTCAGCCGGCCTTTGTCATCGTAGGATTTAAAGTGTTGGGCACCGTCAGGGTCCACGCGCTGCACCAGCCGCGCCCGCAGGTCATGCACGTAGACTTCCTGGCTTCCGTCGGCGTTAAACACCGTGACCTGCCCGTTGTCATCCCAGGCGTACCGCGTGTCCATCTGCGAGAAACTGGCCCAGTGCCGGACACACCGCGCGGCCTTGCCAGACCGTTCCCAGGCCCAGAAAAAACTTGCCCCACCGGCCAAGCCACGCTCAAGAATTACGTGCTGATCGTCGTACCGGTAAACCTCGCTTTCACCGACCGCATTGGTCGCCGAAATCAGTCGCCCAGCGTCGTCATAGGCGTAGGCAACAACGGTCTGCTCTGTTACCCAGACAAATGGGCCGTCATCGACAGCCCGCTCGATCTGGTAATCCACCGCCACGATCCGGCTCGAGGCATAGCGCAAAAACAGCGAACGTCCGACACCGTTATCCAGCCGCTCAATGCGTCCTAGAAAATCCCTGCAAATGCGCAGCCGGTTGTCATACGCATCGCTGATCGCTGTCAGCACACCGTCGTGGAAGTGGTAGAAACGTGACCCTTGAGACAGGACTAACTCATCGGGCACAGCCCCCAGGTAGATCGCCGCTTCGGCCAGGCTGTTGGTGATCGCGGGCCGAGAAGCGGTGGGCAGGGGCAGGGTGGTCGAGCGATTTTCATGATCGGTCCACACCACCGCATCCCCGGAAACACTCAGCCGATGCGCCAGCGAGTGACTCCAGCCAAACCCCAACCCGCAGTCCATTTCCACCGCACTGGTGCGGTACAAGCGGGTCCACTCAAACGGCAAGAGCCCGTCCAGCGTTCCATCGGTGAGGGTCAGCAGTTCCTCGCCCGTGACCATGGACACCGGGCACCCGTTGGTGGCGGTCTTGTCCGAAGACGCAGCGACATTCCCAGCCGGGTTTCGAGCGGAAGCAGGCACATCGTCGACAGGCTCCTGCCGCACCAACACCGTCCGTTGCGTGGCCTTGTCCCGAACCAGCGGTACCGGGTTGGCAACCACCTGATCCCCAACCTTCAATGGCACATCCGGAATTACCCTGATCGGCGTCGCCGCGCTGCCCAGCAACAACGGCTTGGCCGCTTCGACATGCGCGTCCAACCGAGGCCCGACGAGCTGATCGGCCAGCCTCTCCAGCCATCTACGCGTGCGGCCGGATTTGATATGCCCCACCACCTGGGGGCCCAGGCGCAGGGTCACACCCATGGCGCCTGCAACCCTCACGAGCAGCAGCCCGATCAATACATCGCCGGTGATTTCCCCCATCACCTCGTTCATTTCTTGCGGCGGCAACATCCGTATCCAACTGGATATCGCCGACACATAGATAAACACCAGCGGTTCATCGCTGAGCACCAGCAGTCCGCGGCCAATGGCCTCCTTGCCCAGTTTCAGCAGTTCATCAAGTTCGGTCTGGGTAACGTATTGCAGCCACTTCTCACTGTGGGTCTGGATATCCGCCAGCAGGCCATACAGTTGCGTGAAGTTGTCCCAAAGGCTGTAAAGCGCCTTACCCATTCCCTGAAGAAACGCCTTCTCCAGCATCCTGCGTTGATCAAGAGG